>NZ_CM137723.1:0-607500 GCF_054602535.1 Paenibacillus sp. SEL1
ATCTTCTGTAAACGCTCTCGCAACTTCATACAACTCATCCAGTGTCGTCGGCACCTTCAGTCCTAAGCGATCCAGCCAATCCTGACGAATGACCAGACCCGCCCGAGCCAGATTCTTCTGGAACGGAACGCCATACAGTACCCCTTCAATGGATGCGGCTTCCCGAACTTCAGGCGGGATCTTCTTCAAATTTTCATAATCATCCAAATACTTTCCTACATCCCAGAATAGCCCTGATTTCAAAGAGCTTCGTACTGAAGAATTTGTCATCATCGTCAGTGTCACCATATCGGCCAATTCGCCGGACGCAAGCGCGGTAGTGATTCTCTCTTCTTTGGAAGCGTCAGGCACCCAATTGAACGTAATTTTAGAATTGGTGTATTCTTCAATTTTGCTTTTGATCGTTTCTGTAGGCGGAGAAGCGGTATGCAATACGTTTAACCAGGTAAATTCCAGTTTGGACTTCGGATCATAGGTTTGGCCGCTTTGATCCTCAGCTCCCTTGTCACCACAAGCAGCTAAAAAAACACTCATGACCATTAGTACAGCAAGAAGGCCCGATACTCCCTTTTTCGTCGTGATTCCCTTTTTCATTGTGTTTGCTCCTCTTCTGTTTATATATTTATGCCATATCTTCCTCTTTCACCAGAACCTCTCGCTCTATTTTGCTGAACACCTGATGCGTCATCCACATCACGAGATAACCCATAATACTTGCTCCGGCAAAAGTTAGAATTCCTGGGTACAAGCCTAGAATCAATGCAAAAAGCACGACAATGGCTACAAAAAGAACAAGCGTATATTGTAAATACGAAAATCCAATCACTATCGACATTTTGACCTTCAGTCTGATACCTTTCCAATCATAGTGAGCCAGTAGAGGGAAAATGTAGGCCAATGAGATGAGATACAAAAAGGCTCCAATAAGCGTCACCACACGAACATACCAGGACGAGACATTGACTATATCCACGTAGAGCACGTAACCCACAAGGCTGTAAAGCCCGCCAATGATCGCTGCTTCTTTAAAGCTTTCTCTAAAGTAACGTACAAACGTCGAGAAAATGGCAACTTCCTCATTGCCCCGAATCCACTGCCTTAAAATACTAAGCATAGCAACGGTCGCAGGTCCGACACCTATAAAACCCAAGCCTAGAATCGTCGCAACCGTCCAAAGCAAATTAAGGTAGACCAGGCGCAGCAGGCGCATGCACCATTTGTTCATGTTTTCTACAAACCGTACCATTATGCATCCTTCCCGTCGTCATTAGTAAACGCCGTCTTCACCAAATTTCTTGGCCAGACGATTGGAGCCCATAATCAGGATTAAACCTACCACACCTTTAAAAAGTCCTACCGTCGTACTGAAACTTAATTGTCCATTCTTTAAGCCCGCAGTATAAATGTAGGTGTCAAAGATTTCGGCAACCTCGCGGTTTAATGAGTTCAATAACAGATACATATGCTCAAAGCCCAAATCCAACGTGCTACCGATTTTCAAAATTAACAATGTAATAATGACCGGGCGGATCGCAGGCAAGGTAACGTGCCATGTCTTTCTCAGGCGTCCAGCTCCGTCCATCTCTGCTGCCTCATACAATTGCGTATCTACCACTGTAATCGCAGATAGATAAATGATGGTAGACCAGCCGAGTTCCTTCCAAATCACTTGCCCGATGTAGACGGTTCGCAGCCATTGCGGAGAAGTTAAGAAGCTGATCTTCTCACCGCCTAGCGCGGCAATCATTTCGTTCAGCACCCCACCGTCTACAGTTAGGAATACATAAGAAATCGAAACAATGATAACCCATGACATAAAGTGCGGGATGTAGATGATGGTTTGAATAATGTTCTTAAAAAACATCTTCCTAACCTCGTTCAGCATGAGTGCCAAAATGATGGGCAATGGAAAAAAGATTACAATGTTCAATGCGAACAAAACCAGCGTATTGCGAAGCAGCATAAAAAACGTAGGCTCGGTAAACAAACGAATAAAATGCTTCATTCCTACCCATGGACTGCCCGTGATTCCCTGAAAAGCTTGATAATCCTGAAATGCAATCACCAATCCCCCCATAGGAAAATACTTAAAGATAATGAAGTACACCAGTCCGGGTAAAACCATTAAATAGAGCAGCTTGTGTTTCTGCATTCGTAAAAGGCTTTCCGTCGTTCTTTTGTTCTTTTTCATTTTCATGTTTGGTGCGGGGACACTTGAAACTTTCATTAGTTCGACCTCCTTCAAACGTTCCTGTATACGTTTTCAAGAGTATGCGATTTTCGGCATTCCGCATATAATCATCAAATGATAGCGTTTACAAAACTGGGTGTGCAGCCTACTTTTCAACCTTATCACCTTAGCTAATGATTACTACACAACCTAATGAGCATCCGCTTATTTCCATGATTAGAGAACACCTCAAGATTTGATTATATACGGAATTCTTTCCTCTTGATAAGGTTGACATGTAAACGATTACGAGGAGGTCAACCACATTGACACAGCCATTACGAAAACAAAAATTACGAAAAAAAGAATCGCTGGGCAGCCGTATTTTCAACATTGTAAACAGTACACTATTGATTCTCATTGCCCTCACTTGTCTCTTACCTTTTTTGAATATCATCGCCAGCTCTTTTGCCTCAACCGAAGAAGTGATAGCCAAGAAGTTCATTTTATTCCCAGTTACTTTTTCCTTGGATGCCTACCGCTATATTCTGTCGACTCCCACCATTTTTAGAGGTCTCGGGGTTTCGGTCGGAGTAACGATCGTCGGTACAGTTGTAAGCATGATATTTACTGCTTTTATGGCTTATGGATTATCCCGAAGATATCTACTAGGCCGCAATACGATTAACTTCATTGTCGTGTTTTCTATGTTGTTTAGTGGGGGGATGATTCCGACATTCCTGGTTGTAAAAAGCATGGGGCTTATCAATTCGTATTGGTCCTTGATTCTTCCCGTGGCCATTAATGCGTTTAACCTGATTATCATGCGTAACTTTTTTCAAGCGCTGCCAGATGATCTGGAGGAATCAGCCAAGATGGACGGGTGCAACGATTTTGGTATCTTCTTTAAAATTATGTTGCCATTAGCCCTGCCTTCTATTGCAACCATCTCTCTATTCTATGCTGTTGCCTACTGGAATACGTATATGCACGCCATTCTCTATATTAATGATTCTGCCAAATGGCCGATTCAGGTCTTGCTGCGTCAAATTGTAATCGTTTCCAGTGGTATGCAGGCAGAAGGTACTGCTGTAGATGTCATCCCGCCTGCGCAGACGATTAAGATGGCCGTCATTGTCATTGCGACCGTTCCGATGTTAATCGTGTATCCATTTGTACAAAAGCACTTTGTCAAAGGAGCTTTGTTAGGAGCGGTTAAAGGCTAATTGGCTTGCTTCATCTTTCGGTAAGCTCCCGGTGTAACCTGTTCCTTTTTCCGAAAAGAGCGGATAAAGTTTTGTGAATTATGATATTGCAGTCGCTCGGCGATTTCTTTAATCGTCATATCTGTCTCAACGAGCCACTTTTTGCCCATTTGTAAACGGTAGCCCATCAGATATTCACTAAACGTCGTTCCGTATTCTTTTTTGAAAATACTGCTTAAATAATTCGGATTGTAATGAAGTCGGTCTCCAATGAGTTCTAATGATAATTCCTGGTCATATTCAGCACGGATAATAGCAGCAATTTTCTCCGAGAGACAACGGAATTGCTGGTTGGTCTTCTCTTTCATGCTTTTTACCATGGGGAAAATAACTTGCTCTATCAGCATACGTTCTATCTCTTCCGGGTTACGGATGTCCAGCAAACGATGATACAAGGCATGATTGTCTTGCGTCAGCAGCACTTCAATCCCTAATAGTTGCTCCAATTGGATGAGGTTATTCACAAATCGTACCAACAGCACTTCAAAGTTCATGGAATGATTATTTTTTATCATCATTTCCTCTAATAAAGAGTGCACGGTATGATATACCTGCTCTTCGTCCCCTATTCGGATGGCATCAAACAGTTTTGATTCCAATTCCGTAGGATAATGAAGCAGCACCGGACCTGAAATGACCATGGAAATATCTTCATAAAAAATAATCGACTCTTTGCCTAAATTTAAACGGTGATGCAAAGCTTGCTTGCTCATCTCACAGGCTTCTTTACTTTCTAATAAGTTATCATACACCGTACTAATGCCGATGCTGATGGATACATTCAAATACTCTTTTACGTTTCGAACCAAAAGGGTCGCATCATCCAGGACTTGCTTTCTCATTTCCTGTTCGCTCTTACCTGTCAAAATTAATATGGTGGCCTGAGTGTTATCGTTCAAAATGATGGGAAGCATTCGCTGCTGCTCTGGAATCGTTTCTTCTACGATTTTGTTAATAGCCAGCAGCAAAACGTCTTTATCCGAGGGATCTCGATCTCCCAGATTATCCAGTTGGACCAACAAGGTAATATACATTTGATTCTCGATCTGCGGATAACCCAAGCGTGGCATTTTTCGTGCCAATTCCTCTGCAGAAATACGTTTGCGGAACAGGTTGAGAATCAATTGGGTTTCCAACTGTGGCATTTCGGACTGAATGAGACTTTCCAAGCTTTCCTTCTCGGTTACAATGTTGTCGATGGAATTAATAATCCATTCAATTTCATTTTTAGAAGGTTCATTTTTGAAAGCGAAATTAGGATTTTTAGGCAAGCTTCGTTTTATTTGCTGAAATGGCTTTGTAAAGTAAATGGCAATGAAGTACGCCACTACCACCATTAAGAGCGTTAATACAAGTCCCATCATGATGATTCCAAATTTGGTCGTTTGAAAGGCATCCGCAATTTCTTTCTTATCCAATACCGTTAAGTAAGTCCAATTGTTATAGGCAGATTTGGCGTAAATGACTTGTCGTGCAGGCTGCTGATCCGTTTTCTCCAAAGTTAACATACCTGTGTTGTTCGGCTTCACTGTAGCTTCTGAAATGTGCTGAAGCTGCTGAGTGGACAATAATTGTTCAGCAGGCTGGGTTTCATACATTAAATCGCCTTGTTTATTCAAAATAAAAACAGCCATATGATCCTCGGTTTGAATCGTATGATTTAACGTTTGCAGCGAAATATCCGACAAAGCAATGGCTTGCTTCTTCTTAGAGAATACAGGCAAGGTATTCACAAAACGAATTCCTTTATCTGTTTTAACCCAGAATAGCCCCTTCTCTTGGTGGTCGATATAGGTACTAATCAGCTTTTCTCGTTCCGTTTTCGTCAAATAGGACAGGCTACCATTGGAGATTCTCCAATTCTGATCCAGACTGATTAGTGAATATTCCGTTCCTTCTAATCCCATCGTAGCAATATAATTGAGCTG
This sequence comes from Paenibacillus sp. SEL1, assembly GCF_054602535.1. Classification (NCBI taxonomy): domain Bacteria; kingdom Bacillati; phylum Bacillota; class Bacilli; order Caryophanales; family Paenibacillaceae; genus Paenibacillus; species Paenibacillus sp. SEL1. Next base: position 5,364 of record NZ_CM137723.1, read on the forward strand.
AGTATTCACATTCCGATACGCTATAAAATCTTTTTCTGTAATGGGATTTTTCACAACATCATTAAAGGAACTGGTCGTGCTATACGTATTAAAAGCATATTCAATCGTTTGGATTTTCTGCTCCAGGCTATTTCTGATCTGTGCCATGTAGCTTTGCTTGGTATTGGAAACTCTCTCCACAACGGAGCTAATTGTTGTAAAATAGATGTAGCTGCCAAAACTGGCCACCAATCCTACTCCCAAAACCAGAATCGTAATAAAAATAGTGTAGAACATTCTTCCTTTTTTCATTGCGCTCCCCCTCTGGCTCTTTGCATCACAACAAAATTATAGCGCTTTCATAACAAGGTTTAAATCATTTTTTTCACGTGTGCATTATTTTTTACATCCGTATCATTCCAATTTAAGTCGATTTTGTTTGGTTTGCGGCAGTTAAAAAGAATTTTGGAGGAGTTACTTATGTTACATGTTGTTAGTCCTAAAGAACCGATTATAAAAGAACAATTTCCGTCAAACACTTCTTTTCTCTCCCTATATCCCGTAGCAGTTCGTCAAGCTCGTCCTTTTATATTGGTACTACCTGGCGGTGGCTACGAGCATTTGGCCTCACATGAAGGAGAGCCTATAGCTCGGTGGTTGAATGATCTAGGTATTCATGCGGGTGTGCTGGAGTATCAAGTCGGCGATTTCGAGATTACTTCTTTGTTGGAGGATGTAGAACATGCTCTGCAATGGATTCGCCAAACACCGCATGACTGGCTAGTCATTCCTGATCAAGTGGGGCTCATCGGTTTTTCTGCAGGCGGTCACTTGGCCTCCATTGTCTCCACTATAGGGACAGTAAAGCCAGATCTTCTGTTGTTGGGATACCCTGTAATTTCATTTCATGAGCCTTATACACATATCGGAAGCCGTACACATTTTTTAGGTGAACAGCCGACGCCGGAGCAGCTTCAAGCCTTTTCATCCGATCAGCAAGTAACTTCACAGACACCTCCAACTTTGATGTGGACTACAGCTAATGATGGCGCTGTACCAGTAGAAAATAGTCTGTTGTTCGCTTTTTCATTATCCAGAGAACATATTCCGTTTGAACTGCATGTATTTGAGGAAGGAAGACACGGCTTGGGATTGTCAGAGGGCAACCATGAATGCCATCAATGGCTTAATCTGGCGGAAACTTGGCTTCAAAAACATGGATATGCTCAGGCAAGGCAACAGATGACAACTCGACTGTTTATCGCTGGGGACTCCACTGCAGCTCAAAAAGGGGCTACCGAAAAACCGATGACAGGCTGGGGCGAACACTTGCAAAGCTACTTGGCACCGTCTGTTCATGTGGACAATCGTGCTGTCAATGGACGAAGCACCAAATCTTTTATAGCAGAAGGCCGGTTAGCTGATATTGAAAAAGATATTCAAGCTGGAGATTATCTGTTTATTCAATTTGGACACAACGATGAGAAACAAGAAGACCCCACTCGCTATACCGATCCTGATGGAGAGTATCGTCAAAACTTAATTCAATACATTCAGTCCGCTCGGGAGCGTGGTGGAATTCCAGTGCTATTGACCTCTGTAAGCCGCCGCCGCTTCACCGCAGACGGTGAACCTGATCCGTTGGCTGTAGGAGCCTATCCTGCTGCCATGAGACAAGTAGCCGCGGAAACCAAGACACCCCTGCTCGATATTTTTGAAGCTTCTCAACAGCTGTATCGTTCAATGGGTGAAAAAGAGTCACAGCAGCTATTTATGCATTTGCCTGAAAAAGCGCATCCTAATTACCCCGCTGGTGTAACGGATAATACCCATTTTTCTGACGAAGGAGCCAAACAGGTCGCCCAGCTTGTAGCGGAAGCCATTCGACAGTGTGCGGAACTGTCTGCATTAAAACAGCGTATCGTAGAAAGGAATCTAGACAGCGATGAGAAGCTTGCACACCAACTTGTAAACTGATATCAAGAACTAAATAGATACAAACACAAAACGGACTTGGAGCTAATCACTCTGACGTCCGTTTTTTATTCCGTGTGGATCAAAGACTATACAGATAGGAGAAGAGTTCAAAGTACAGTAAAGACTTATTGGGAGTATTATCGTCCCTAGCGCGTCCGCATCTGTAGGCCCTTCTCCGGTAATTACGCCTGTCGTAGAAGTTAACGGAGTAAACTACAGAACGGCTACGTTGCCACGTAATTATTCCTATGCGTTGTCAAATTATCCAGGGGATACTTATAAAGTGGCGAGCGGAAATGTCACCGTCTCCGCTTCCGGGGTGGTAACCACCACTACTGCAACGAATGCAAGAGTTGAGATTTACGGCGGTAACGGTAAATTGAGAATGGTATACACTGTTAAGGTATCTTAAGATAAAAACGGTAAAAATAGCACTGTCCGTTTATTGGGGCAGCGCTATTTTTATGGACGGGCTGATGTCAACCCATTCTCATAGCTATTCAATGTCCTGTTCTTTGAACTCTAAAGATCATGTTTAAACCGAATCCAATTAAAACGAGGCCCGTAGCTTTATCAATAACATTTTGTACTCTCGGAGACATTAACCATTTCCTTACATAACTCAACAATAATACGATTGTGGCAAACCAAACAATGGAAACTGCTGCACAAAGTAAAAAATGAAGGCTTGTTTGTAGCCAGGCATAATAAATTTCGGTAAAAACGTGAGAAAAAATAGTGAAATTAGTTATTTGTAAATATTTATAGAAAAATAGATCTAGTTCTGATAGACTATTGCTACTATATTTTTATGCTGGAGGATATTGGGTTCATGAAAAATAAAGCTTTTTTCTCTCTTTTGTGTGCTTTTATTATTTTTATAATGGGATTAACAGCATGTGGAGTATCATCAAGTAAAGATCATTCATTATTATCTAAAGAAGAATTTGAACAAATGTACGTCAATGCTGATCAGTTTGAAGACCGCTCTATTGATTTTTATGGACAAATCACTAATGGTCCTAAGGAGGATAGTAATGGGATTTATGTTCAAGTGAATGCTGATCCGAAAAATAATGAAAAAAACACTTTTGTCTACGGCAATAGTTTTTCCAGCTTCTCTAATGCAAAAGAGAATGATTTTATCCACGTAACCGGTACTGTCATTGATAAATATCGCTATAGAACGACCTACGGCACCTACACCTCAGCTCCTGCCATCTCGGCAAATAAAATAGAAAAATCTATGTTTATTGATCCTACATTGAGCACTATAGAAGTAAATAAGTCAATAAAACAAAAGGGCTATATCATGACTCTTCAAAAAGTCGAGTTTGCTGAAGAGGAAACACGGATTTATATGGCAATCGAAAACAAATCTAAAAACACGATAAATTATTATGACTTTTATACTAAATTGGTTCAAGGAAACAAACAATACGAACCAACGACTGATAGTGTAAGTTATACTTATCCTGCGTTACAGTCTGAAATACTACCTGGTATGAAGACAGAAGGAATTCTGACATTCTCAAAAGTTGACTCTTCTACGGACTTAACCTTAATTGCAAAGGGGTCTGCGGAGGATTTTTCCATTGAATATAATCCGTTCAAGTTTAAAATCTCAAAAAAATAGCCTTTTGGGAGCTTCTCCTAGCCTATAGATTGCATCCCCTAGAATAGATATTGATCCCCACTGGGTAGTTTAATATATTCTAAGGGGGCATTCTTCATGGCAATGAAAGATTAAAAAAATTAAATCACATTTAGAAAAAGTGAAGAAAGAGAAGGTTCGCTGCAAATTATAATCGCTCCCTAATAAAGGGGCTATTCCCCTCCATTTTCTCACCCTCTATAAACAACAAAAAAACCCTTGCTACGCAAGGGTTTTGAGGAAATGGGCCCTGAGGGACTCGAACCCCCGACCAATCGGTTATGAGCCGACCGCTCTAACCAACTGAGCTAAGGGCCCTCAAAAAAATTTGTATATTCACGTTACACATTCATAACAGCAACGTTAATTAATATACAACATTTTCTTGTGTTTCGTCAATAGTCTTTCGAAAATTTTCTTTTATAAAATTATTTTTATGGACTTACGGAATAAATCGGACACCATAACGACCTTTGCGCGAGCGGTACACCTCCACTGCGCGGGGATCATTGTAACCATACATCCAGCCGTCGTGCTCCAACCTTTTTGCCAGACATCCTGCCTGAAATTTAGTCGTGTACAGTCTGCCATAGTAAATCCAATACATCCGAGCTCCCTCTTTTCACATGATGGTAGGAGTTAGTGTAACCGGATCGAATTCGATTTACACGGCCCGAGCCATAACAATCTACAATAGTTAGCAACGAGTACGAATCGTTCTAATCATTAGCTCTGTTGTCCCCTATAGCTCATCTTATTTGCCAAAGGAAGCCGGGTCCTGACGCCAAGAACGCAGCAGTTCCATCTCTTCTTCCTGAATGGTTCCTTCACGCAAGGCAACATTCATCAGAGCTGTATAATTGGACAAACTTTGCAGCTCCACACCTGCTTCTTCAAAAGCTTGAGTCGCTTTGTCTAGCTGGTAGCTGAAAATAGCTAGTACCGCTAACGGCTGAGCGCCTGCTTGTGCTACAGCCTGCGCTGCTTTAATGGAGCTGCCTCCTGTAGAAATGAGATCCTCGATGACCATAACCTTTTGTCCTGGGCTGATGCGGCCTTCAATTTGGTTCTCTTTCCCATGTCCTTTGGCTTTGTCCCTTACATAGGCCATTGGCAGATTTAGCTTTTGCGCCACCCAGGCCGCATGAGGAATCCCTGCTGTAGCTGTCCCTGCAATGACTTCGGTTTCGGGATATTGCTCACGAATGAGGGCAACAAATGAGTCTGCGATCAGCTCGCGCACCTCCGGGTAGGACATGGTCAGGCGATTGTCGCAGTAAATTGGCGATTTAATGCCGGATGTCCATGTAAAAGGCTGTTGTGGGCGCAATGCCACCGCCTGAATACGTAACAGATGGGATGCAATTTGCTCGGGTATACTATTCAATGTAGTCATACTTGTATCATCTCCTCAATAATGTGTTCCGCTGCGGCGCGTGGGTCTGCTGCTGCGGTGATAGGACGTCCAACGACAATGTAGCTGCTGCCTTGGTCAATGGCTTGTCCAGGAGTAAGCACACGTGATTGATCGCCTGTAGCACTACCTGCCGGGCGTATGCCAGGGGTTATCGTCTTAAATTCTGCTCCACACACAGCACGAATGGCAGGCACTTCCAAAGGGGATGCTACCACACCATCCAGTCCCGCCTCACGGGTCAGTTGTGCGTAACGAACCACTGCATCCTGTACCGTACCAGGAATACCTAACTCCTTATTCATGGTCATCTGATCCGTGCTGGTCAGCTGTGTGACTGCAATAATGAGCGGCATGGAAAGCGAGCTGTCTGCCGAAATAGCTGCTTCTGCACCAGCTTTAGCGGCTGACATCATATTAACGCCCCCAGCAGCATGTACGTTGAACATATCCACACCTAGGCGTGTAATGCTCTCTGCCCCTCCCCGCACCGTGTTAGGGATATCATGCATTTTCAAATCCAGAAATACGGAGTATCCTCTGGACTTTAGCTGTTCTACAAAAGCTGGCCCTGCACTATAAAACAGTTGCATACCTACTTTTATATAACAAGGAATCCCCTCTAGCTGCCGAATTAACTGCTCAGCCTGTTGTGCATTGGGATAATCTAACGCAACCATCAGCCGTCCTGCCATCTGCTGAAATGCTCCATTCACCGTTCTACATCCCCTTTTCACGTCAATTCGGGTACATTTGCCCGTGATAAAGGACATCCGTCAGCCGAAGCTGATGAATGTCCTTCCCTGTGCTACTTATTTCCTCACATCTATTCGTAACGCATTATTTGCTCAGGACTGGCATGGATTCGGATGTGAAATTGATTGTTTCCAGCATTCTTAGCAAAGCGCGTACTGTATCCAATGAGGTCATGCAGACGATGCCATTCTCAACTGCTTCACGGCGGATACGGAATCCATCACGCTCTGGCGTTTTGCCTTTGGTCAGCGTATTGAAGACAAAGTTGGCTTCACCCGTACGGATCATATCCAGGATGTTCGGGTTCCCTTCGCTCAGCTTATTGATCGTGTTCACTGGAATGTTGGCTTGCTCCATAGCAGCCGCTGTTCCACCTGTTGCAATAATTTTATAGCCCAGTCTGTAAAAGCCCTGCATCAACTCGACAGCTTCTTCCTTGTCCTTATCCGCCACTGTAATGATGATCGCCCCAGTGGATGGAATTTTCATACCAGCCCCCACAAGTCCTTTGTACAGGGCTTTGGCATACTGAATGTCGCGTCCCATAACTTCACCTGTGGATTTCATTTCCGGGCCCAGCGTCGGCTCTACACGGCGTAGTTTGGCAAAGGAGAATACCGGAACCTTAACCGAGACATAATTACTTTCAGGCCATAGACCTTCTGAATAACCTGCATCTTTAAGCTTACCGCCCAAAATAGCCTGTGTAGCCAGATTCGCCATTGGGATATTTGTTACTTTACTCAAGAAAGGAACTGTCCGCGAGGAGCGAGGATTAACCTCGATCACGTACACCTCGTCTTGATGAATAACAAACTGGATATTTACCAGACCGATCGTTTTCAATTCCTTAGCGATGCTGATTGTAATTTCCACAATTTTTTGTTTCAACTCGGCAGACAAGTGCTGTGGTGGATACACCGCGATAGAGTCACCTGAGTGAACCCCGGCCCGTTCTACATGCTCCATAATACCTGGTACCAATACTGTCTCGCCGTCGCAGATGGCGTCGACCTCAACTTCTTTACCCAGCATATAACGGTCGATGAGCACCGGATGCTCTGGATTGATTTTAACCGCTTCTTCCATGTACCGCAGCAATTCCGTATCTGAGTACACGATTTCCATAGCGCGCCCACCCAAGACGTAGGATGGCCGTACCAGGACCGGATAGCCTAGCGCCTGTGCGGTTCCTACTGCTTCATCTACCGATGTGACCGTGTTGCCTTTAGGCTGTGCGATAGCCAGACGAGACAAAAGTTGCTCGAACTTTTTCCGGTCTTCCGCTTCATCGATACTTTCCAGACTCGTACCCAAAATATTCACGCCTGCCGCACTCAGCGGAGCTGCGAGATTAATGGCCGTTTGACCACCGAACTGGACGATAACCCCAATCGGTTTTTCCTGCTCGATGACATTCATGACATCTTCGAAGAAGAGCGGTTCAAAGTAGAGGCGGTCGGATGTGTTAAAGTCCGTAGATACCGTCTCCGGGTTGTTATTGATAATCACTGCTTCGTAGCCCGCTTTTTGAATAGCCCATACCGCATGTACGGTGGAGTAATCAAATTCAATCCCTTGCCCGATCCGAATCGGTCCAGAGCCGAGTACGATAACTTTCTCTTTGCTAGATGGAATCACTTCATTTTCCATCTCGTAAGAGGAGTAGTAGTACGGAGTTGTGGCTTCAAACTCGGCTGCGCACGTATCTACCATTTTGTAGACCGGACGCAGGTTTTGAGCTAGACGGAATTCACGCACCTCACGCTCGGTTGTCATACTATCGGTTTGGCCCATACTGCGAATCTCGGCGATCGAGCGGTCAGTAAAACCTTTACGTTTGGCCTGATAGAGTGTTTCGTAGGTCAGCTCAGATTCTCCAGCGATGATGGCTTCGAACTTGACGATTCCCTCTACCTTATCGAGGAACCACCAGTCAATTTTCGTCAAATCTTGAATCTCCTGCTGCTGCCAGCCGCGACGGAACGCCTCAGCTACCAAGAACAACCGCTCATCATCTGCTTTAATCAGGCGATCCTGGAGTACGTCATCAGACAGCTGTTCGGCTCCCTTAAGATGCAGACGGTGTACACCAATTTCCAACGACCGTACCGCTTTATGGATGGATTCTTCGAATGTGCGTCCGATGGCCATGACTTCACCCGTTGCTTTCATTTGCGTGCCCAGCTTGCGGTTGGCAGAAATGAATTTGTCAAATGGCCAGCGTGGTATTTTGCTCACGATGTAATCCAGTGTTGGCTCAAAGCAAGCATACGTTTGTCCCGTTACCGGATTCACAATTTCATCCAACGTGTAGCCCAGTGCAATTTTGGCAGCCATTTTAGCAATCGGATATCCGGTTGCCTTGGAAGCCAGCGCTGAGGAGCGGCTTACGCGTGGGTTTACTTCAATTACATAGTATTGATAGCTGTGCGGATCAAGCGCAAACTGTACATTACAGCCACCTTCGATATTGAGGGCGCGGATAATTTTCAGAGAAGCGGAGCGCAGCATCTGGTATTCGCGATCTGACAGCGTCTGACTCGGAGCTACGACGATACTGTCGCCAGTATGCACGCCGACTGGATCAAAGTTCTCCATATTACAGACAACGATGCAGTTATCATTGCCGTCACGCATGACCTCATATTCGACTTCCTTCATACCTGCGATACTCTTTTCCACCAAACATTGTCCGATTGGACTGTATCTTAAGCCAGAGCTGACGGTTTCACGCAGTTCTTCTTCTGTGGAACAGATACCACCGCCTGTTCCCCCTAGCGTATAAGCCGGGCGAACGATAATTGGATAACCGATTTCGTTGGCAAATTCTAACGATTCTTCCAAGGTTGTTACAATTACACTCTCCGGTACAGGTTGTTCCAACTCGCGCATCAAATCACGGAACAGATCACGATCTTCGGCTTTTTCTATCGAATTCAGTTGAGTTCCCAGTAGCTTGACGTTTTCACGCTCCAGCACTCCGGCGCGAGCCAGTTCCACTGCCATATTCAGACCTGTCTGTCCTCCCAGCGTAGGAAGCAGCCCATCTGGACGCTCTTGACGGATAATCTGTGTTACAAAATCAAGTGTAATCGGCTCGATGTATACTTTGTCTGCCATGTTGGTGTCTGTCATGATGGTTGCCGGATTACTGTTGATCAGTACTACCTCGACGCCTTCTTCTTTGAGCGCTTGACAAGCTTGTGTACCAGCGTAATCAAATTCTGCTGCCTGACCAATGACGATAGGACCGGAACCGATCACAAGTATTTTTTTAAGTTCTGTATTTTTCGGCATATTAGCGCTCTCCTCTCACTGCGGCGGCGATAGCAGCCTGACGCGGTTGCTTTGGATGATTTCTTTTGTGCTCACGGATCATGTCCAGAAAGCGGTCAAACAGGTAGCCATTATCGTAAGGTCCTGGTGCAGCCTCTGGATGATATTGCACCGAAAACGCGGGATACTTGGTATGTTTAAGACCTTCAATCGTTTTATCGTTGTTATTAATATGCGTCACTTCAAGCTCAGTACCTTGGATCGAATCCTCATTCACCGTGTAGCCGTGATTTTGTGATGTGATAAAGCAGCGTCCGCTCTCCAGTTCTTTCACCGGATGGTTACCACCGCGATGTCCGAATTTCAGCTTTTCCGTATCCGCTCCCGAAGCTAAAGCGAACAACTGGTGTCCCAAGCAAATTCCGAAAATCGGATATTCCCCTAACAGTTCAGCTACCGTACGAACGGCATGGGGTACGTCTTTTGGATCTCCAGGGCCGTTAGACAGCTGGATACCGTCCGGGTCCAAGCGACGAATTTCCTCAGCCGTCGTATCATGTGGAACGACAACTACATCGCAGTCCCGTTTGTTCAGTTCGCGCAAAATGCCGCTTTTGGCACCGTAGTCAATCAATACGATCCGCTCTCCGTTGCCAGGACTGCTGTACGGATGAGGTGTGGAAGTCATAGGAACCTGATTGCGCAGTTCTTCAATGGTCAAGTCAGACATCATTTCTTTCAGTTCTTCCAGCGGCTGGGAACCAGTCGTCAAAATGCCCTTCATCGTGCCGTGATGGCGAATAATCCGGGTAAGCATGCGGGTGTCGATGTCGCTAATGCCAATGATGCCATATTCCTTCAGCAAATCGCCCACGCTGTATTGAGCACGCCAGTTACTTGGCGCTGGCTCGTAATGTCTAACAGCAAAGCCATGGACATAAGGCCGTACCGATTCAAAGTCATCACGAGTAATTCCATAGTTGCCAATCAGCGGGTAAGTCATCGTTACGATTTGTCCGCAGTAAGAGGGATCAGTAAGCACCTCTTGATAGCCTGTAATCCCTGTGTTGAAAACGACCTCGCCTGTTTTATCACCTTCCGCACCAAATGATGTGCCTGTAAACAGCGTGCCGTCCTGAAGTAACAATCTTGCCTGCATCCCGTCTCACTCCTCTATATTGTTTCCTGCTATAAGGTTCTATTTTTTTTAGTGGTTTCTATTTATTTTGCTTCGTCAGCAGACCATACCAGTTTGCCATCTACCCAAGTTTTCACAGGCCAGCCTTTGAGCTTCCAGCCTGTAAAAGGAGTGTTGCGTCCTTTGCTGGCAAACGTTTGCGGATCAACTGCCTGCTCCTGCTCCAGATCAATCATGGTCAGGTCGGCTGGAGCTCCTTCTTCCAGGCGTCCCGTATCCAGGCGGAAGACACGCGCTGGATCAGCAGTCATACGACGCACCAGAAAGTCCAGCGTCCACTGTCCGGTAGCTACGAATTTCGTGTACAACAGCGGGAAGGCCGTCTCAAATCCAACGATCCCGAATGGCGCCAGCTCCATCCCTCTTGCCTTCTCTTCCTCACTGTGCGCTGCATGGTCGGTTACGACGATGTCAATCGTACCGTCTTCCAGTCCCTCGATGCATGCCTGTACATCACGTGGGGAGCGGAGCGGAGGATTCATTTTCCAATTCGCATCCAGCCCAGGGATGTCCTCATCTGACAATACCAAGTGGTGTGGGCATACCTCAGCCGTTACCTTGATACCAAAAGATTTCGCGTGGCGGATTAACCGCACTGACTGCTCTGTGCTGACATGGCATACATGATAGTGTGCCCCGGTTGCCTCGGATAACAAAATGTCTCGTCCGACGTGAATGGCTTCGGATTCGTTCGGAATGCCTTTAAGTCCGTGGCGCTTGGCAAATTCGCCGTCCGTCACTGCCGCTCCTTCAACAAGCGTGTTATCTTCACAGTGTGCAATAACCGGCATATCCAGTGCTTTGGCCCGCGCCATGGCGTCCTTCATCATTTGCGCGCTTTGCACCCCGACACCATCGTCAGTAAAGCCGATTGCACCTGCTGCTTTGAGCGCTTCAAAATCTGTCAGCTCACGACCCAGTTCGTTTTTCGTAATGGCTGCGTAAGGAAGAACCTTGGCAAACCCGGCTTCCTGTCCCTTTTTCAATACCAGCTGGACTGTGTCAACATTGTCCGTCACTGGACGTGTGTTTGGCATGCAGGCAATCGTCGTAAATCCGCCTTTCACCGCCGCACGGCTGCCCGTTTCAATTGTTTCTTTATATTCAAAGCCAGGTTCTCTCAGATGCACATGCATGTCGATTAAACCGGGGATGACCAGTTTTCCCTGGGCGTCGATCTTTTCGATTTCGCGCTCCTGCCCAGATGCCCCTTCTTCCATAAGTAGGCTGACTCCAGCATCCGCATTTGCAATAGCCAAAATCTTTCCGTCGGCGATTAGGATGGATTTCAATTCAGCCTCGCCCTGCTCGTTCAATACGCTTGCATTCATAATTAATTGTTTCATCTGAAATATTCCTCCGCTCAGTTTTCTGCAACTTTTCCTACGATCCTACTGACAGTTTCTACAGCTTCATTGCCCGTTCCATAACCGCCATGCGGATCGGAACCCCGTTTGCCATTTGTGGAAAAATTCGTGATTGTTCGCTTTCCACAACCGCACTATCAATTTCCACGTTCCGATTCACTGGAGCTGGATGCATGATAATTGTTCCGGGCTTCAGGTTCGCTGCTCTTTTCTCTGTCAAACCGTACTGCTCTCGGTACTCATCCGCTGACCGCAACATCCCTTCGGCATGCCGTTCCAGTTGTACCCGAAGCATCATGACCACGTCCGCCTGTAGTGCCTCTTGCATCGGAACATAAGGCGCGTACGCCGCAAGATCAGGTGCTTGCATATTATCAGGAGCGCAGAAGCTAACCTTGGCTCCGAATTTTTGCAAGGCCCACAGATTCGAGCGAGCGACACGGCTGTGCAGAATGTCTCCTATGATGGATACTCTCAAGCCTTTAAGCTCACCGAAAGTTTTGCGCATGGTGTACAGGTCCAGCAGAGCCTGTGTTGGATGCTCATTGTTGCCGTCCCCTGCATTAACCAGTGGAACACTGACCTTCTCAGCGAGCTCTTGCAGCACCCCGGCTGGCTTTAACCGGATGACTCCTGCATCAATGCCCATGGATTCGAGCGTACGTACTGTATCGTAAATGGACTCCCCTTTTTCCACACTGGAAGCCGCAGCGGAAAAGTTCAAAACCTGAGCGCCCAGCCGCTTCTCTGCCATCTCAAAAGAAAAGCGGGTGCGAGTGCTGTTTTCAAAAAACATGTTGGCCGCAAAGCGTGATTGCAGTACTGGAACCAGTTTTTCTGGTTGATATTCCCAATAATGAGCACGATCCAGAATGGACTCGATTTCATTTCGGCTAAGTTCCTTTAACCCGAGCAGGCTACGTTCTTTAAGTTGACTGGCTGTTGTGATCATAGCTGTTCCCCCCGGTTCTGAATGATTGTCACTTCGTCCTTACCGTCCGTCTCTTGAAGGGCTACTACGATTTCCTCAGATTTGGAGGTCGGGATGTTCTTGCCGATGTAATCCGGACGAATCGGAAGCTCACGGTGTCCGCGATCTGCTAGCACTGCCAGCTGAATCATTTGCGGTCGTCCGCAGTGCATCAATGCATCCATCGCCGCGCGGATGGTGCGGCCTGTGTACAGCACATCGTCAAAGAGAATGACTTTCTTATCATGAACCGATACGTCAGCAGGATTCATCAAAAGCTCTTTTCCATTTCCTTTAGCTTCAGCTACGCTGCTCCGGTCATCCCGGTAGGCTGTGACATCCAGCTCTCCCCATGGAATTGGTGCGCCTTCAATCTCAGCAATTTTTTCAGCCAGGCGTTGCGCCAGATGAACTCCGCGTGTTCGAATACCTACTAGCACACAATCGTCAATACCTTTGTTTTTCTCCAAAATTTCATGTGCAATCCGTGTCAATGCCCGACGAATCGCAATTTCATCCATCAGTACATGTGTTTCATGACTCATGCTTCCAGCCTCCTCAGGTGATGTTCCCTTCAGACCTGGTCCCGTGTTCGGATACAAAAAAGACTCCTTGCCCAAGTTTGGCAAGGAGTCTCGTGTGAACAGTCTTCTACTGTTCTCCGATCTCTCGGACACACTGAAGACATACCGCCGCAGCGGATGCACTGATCAGTGATCCATTCACGTTACCTTGCCAGCCTCACGGGACTGATTTAAAGGTGCTATTCAGGATTTCCTTTGTCCTGCTTCTCATAGTGTGAGATGGTTAGCCATCTCTTGGACAAAGTTCATCGCAACTACAAGAAGTATGACAGATTGAAAATCGTGTGTCAACACCCGTTCAACCGGAACCACCGGAAGCACTCTAATAATTATACAACTTCATTGTATAATTATCCATAGTTGTTTTTACCCATACCTTATCCCACAATAAAAAAACCGCCATTTAGGCGGTTTAACTTAATAATTTATTCAGGTTTGTGAATAGGAATGCAAATTGTCATTGTTTTAGCGACTACGCAGGGACGCTAACACATCCTCCATATCAGGAGGGATCGGTCTGTTGAATTCCATGTACTCTCCAGTGGATGGATGCTTAAAGCCCAGTACCGCCGCATGCAGCGCCTGACCATCCATACGAACCCCTTTGCTGCGCCCATACATAGGGTCGCCAACCAATGGGTGTCCAATAAATTTCATGTGAACACGAATTTGGTGTGTGCGTCCTGTTTCCAATTGAAGTTCAAGCAGGGTATAATCCCCCAACCGTTCAATGACGAGAAAATGGGTGACTGCATGCTTGCTGTTACGTTCCGTCACTGTGAACAATTTACGATCACCGGAATCGCGGCCAATCGGAGCATCTACCGTTCCCTGATCGTGGCTCAAATGACCGTGAACTAAGGCGATATATTTCCGAGTCACACTATGGTCCTTAAGCTGTGCTGCAAGTGATGCGTGAGCCTGATCATTTTTAGCCGCCATCAGCAGTCCTGATGTATCCTTATCAATACGGTGAACAATACCAGGACGTAATTCCCCGTTGATGCCGGAAAGATCGTGACAGTGGTACATCAGTGCGTTAACCAATGTTCCCGAAGAGTGTCCCGGTGCAGGATGCACGACCAGACCACGTTGCTTGTTAATAACAATAACGTCCGAGTCCTCGTAAACGACATCCAACGGAATATTTTCCGGTACAATATCTACACTTTCTGGCTCCGGTACCGATAATACAATACGATCTCCTTCAGCCAGCTTGTAGTTCGCCTTGATCGCCGTACCGTTCACCAGCACGCGACCGTTTCCGATCCACAGCTGTATCTGAGAACGAGACACTTCCTTCATTTCTTCGGCGATATATTTGTCTATACGCGTTTTGGCATCCCCGGAATCGGCCGTCCATTCCAGAGATTCACCCTCCAGTTCGTCCTCATAAGACAGACCTGCGGCTTCGCCGTTTTCATTCACTTCGCTCATGCTATGACTTCCCTTCAATGCTATCATTGCCATTTCCTTTTTCCCGACGCGATTCCAGCAATGTATCCAAAATAATCAGTGCTACACCGATGACAATTGCCGAATCTGCCACATTAAAAATGGGGAACGTATAGCTTCCAAAATTAAATTGTGCAAAATCAACTACTTCCCCTGAAATAGCTCGATCCAAAAAGTTACCGACTGCTCCCCCCAGCACCAAACTTAGCGCAACAGGAAGTAGCTTCTGTCCAGCCTTGACTGTTTTTCGCAGGTACCAGACGATACCAATCACCACTACAATTGTAATCACGATAAAAAGCCAACGTTGACCTTCCAAAATCCCAAAAGCGGCTCCACGATTTCGATGGGAGGTGATTAAAAAGAAATTGCCGATGACTGGTATTTGTTCGTACAATTCCATCCGCGTAGCCACCAAATATTTGACTCCCTGATCAATCAAAAAAATAATTAGCGCAATACCAAAATAAATCACAGTCCTTCGTCACTCCGATCCGCTTATATCCGTTGTTGAACCCATTTATTGTAGCATAAGCATTCTCAGATCGTCCACGAATCCCGCAAGCTTCAAGTACAGATCATTCATAAAATGAACTCCTTCGCATTTGATTAGAATTTCCTATGTAAAAGAGGTCTTCCCGGTGCAAACTACATGGAGCATACTCGACACAACGCATGCGCATGTAAACCTAGAACAAGGAGAGGATTCCATGTCCCCATTGACGAAGCAACAATTGCAGGGCTTGCGTAACGAACTGCTGGAACGCAAAAAAGAAATTGAGCATCGTTTGCAAAACAACGACCATTACGGACTCGGCGATTCCCAACGCGACCAAACCGGCGAGCTTTCTCCTATTGATAACCACCCAGGAGACCTGGCTACCGAAACCTACGAGCGAGCCAAGGATATTTCCTTACTAGAACACGACGAATTCCAATTAGAACGCATCGAATCAGCTCTGATGGCCATGGAAAAGGGCACGTATGGCATTTGTGCCGCCAGCGGTAAACCCATTCCCTATGAGCGCCTACTGGCTGTTCCCTATACCATTTACTGTAAAGAGTACAGTCCCGAAACAGAAGTGTCTAACCGCCGCCCAGTAGAGGAAGAATTTCTCGCTCCCTCGTTCGGCAGAACGAGTCTGGATGAGCGTGATGATCAAAACGGCTTCGACGGTGAAGATGCTTGGCAGATCGTCGAAAATTGGGGTACCTCTAACACACCAGCCATGGCCGAAAGTGGAGAAATCCACAGTTATGATGATATGGAAATTGAAGCAGGCGATGATAATATGGGCTTCGTAGAGCCATACGAAAGCTTTATTGCTACTGACATTTATGGACAAAATGTATCTGTTATTCGCAGCTCCATTTATCAGCGTTATATCGAAGATGGCGAGGGCGAAGGTCTACTGGAGCCGGATACGCACGAAGACGAATCGTGAACTTCAAAGTGGAGATCGCTGCCTAATAGGTGGTAAGCTCCAATTGTCGCTGTACGATCCGTACAATATCAGCGATATAATCACCGATAATCGGCAAATTCAACGCTCCGAGCACTTGCAGCACATAAATAATGGTAGCAGCAAAAAAAGTAAAACCTAGCGCGATGCCGATTCCCCGGGAAACGCCTGATATTAGATTTAGCCAGAGTAATCGCCAAGGCTTGTTCAGCAGCAAAGCGTAATCTGCAATACGTGTCCGTTCCATCTGCTCTGACACAGCACGTATCAGCTTTTCAACACGACTTAATCGTTCAGCCTGATTACCTGTTTTGCTTTTATCTGCGGCTATGGCAGCCCCTTCTCCGTTCATCCCTCGGAGACTCCTCCCCTGTCTACGCCTTGATCGTGCCGTCATATGCACAATCCCCCTTTTCCATGGCTGCCCTGAACGCAGCAAACGAGCCGAAGCACGTAACGGAGAAAACCCGTTTCCGATGCTTAGGCTCGTTTTTATATGCTGCCTGTTATTGTATTATGGGACAGGGGGCTTGTAATTATTCCCCAATATGAACGCCGATGGTTTTACCGTTCACTTCCACATGTTCTGCCGGTTCGGCTTGACCAAATGTCACAGTAGTAACCAATACGTTCTCACGCAACACAGAGTCGAAGCTTTCGATGGCCAGACGCAGCTCATTATCTACATCCAACGTCAACGCCACATACTTTTCAATCGGCAGATCCAGTTTTTTACGATAATCCTGTACCGCACGAACCACTTCACGTACCCAGCCCTCTTGCTCCAGCTCCGGTGTAATGTCTGTGTTCAACGCTACCGTTAAGCCATAACCGGAAGCAGAAGCGAAGCCTTCTTTCGCTTTTTTCTCCACCAGCAATTCTTCGGCCGTAACTTGCAGTTCTTCACCTTCTGGAGAAGCGACGTTTAACACTCCTTTTTCTACAACAGAACGGGTATCCTCAGCAGACATTCCTTTGAAAAAGTTTTGTAGGAAACCGACATTTTTGCCGTATTTCTTGCCTGCTACTTTCAAATTCAGTTTCAGTGTAAAATCTACAAAGCCGCTATCGTCCGTCTCCACATGAATATGCTTCACGTTAATCTCATCTTTGATGATTTCCTCATAGCCACTCAGTTCAAAATCCTGATCCATGGACAGAATCAACTCGGACAACGGTTGACGCGTTTTCAAACCCGTTTCGTTGCGGACGTTACGCGCCAATTCGACGACACGGCGTGCCGTTTCCATATCTCGTTCCAGTTCCGGATCGATCAAGGATTCATTGGCAGTCGGATAATCATCCAGATGAACACTTTCCCCGTTGCTTAGGTTGAGGTAAATATCCTCTGCAAGCAGTGGTGTAAACGGCGCAAGCAGTTTGGCAGTCGTTAACAGCACTTCGGTCAGTGTACGGTATGCATCCAGCTTATCTTCTGTAAGACCATTGCCCCAGAATCGGTCGCGTGAACGACGGATATACCAGTTGCTCAGCTCATCCACAAACGATTCAATTGCTTTAGATGAGTTCAGGAAGTCATTTACAGCCAGCGCTTTGTCCACTACCAAAATGAGGCTGTTCAGACGGGACAAAATCCAACGATCCAACTTATGAGCCGATGGTTTGAACGGATGCTGTGCCGGATCAAATCCGTCGATATCCGCATACAAGGTCAGAAAAGCGTGTGTATTGACAAGCGTATCGACCAGCTTCGATTTAGCCTCGCCTACAATGCCTTTGGAGAAACGTTTGCTATTCCATGGTGCACTATCGGACAGCAATGCCCAACGGAAAGCATCTGTACCGTACTCGTCAATCACTTCCCACGGATCAATAACATTGCCCTTGGATTTAGACATTTTCTGCCCTTGCTCATCCAGTACATGGCCTGTCGCCATGACAGCTTTATAAGGAGCTTTGCCAGTCAGCATAGTCGAAACCGCAAGCAAGCTATAGAACCAGCCACGAGTCTGGTCAATTCCTTCACAGATCATATCTGCCGGAAATTGCTGCTCGAACGTTTCATTATTTTCAAAAGGATAATGATGCTGCGCAAACGGCATGGAGCCGCTATCGAACCATACGTCGATTACTTCCGGTGTACGAGTCATTTCGTATTTACCGCATTGGCTACGAACCTTGATATCATCTACATATGGTTTGTGCAGCTCGATATCCGCTGGTACGTCGCCGATCGCACGTTCCCTCAACTCAGCAATACTATGCGGAGCGAACTGTTCTCCAGTTTCCTCACAAACCCAGATGTTCAGTGGTGTACCCCAATAACGATCGCGACTGATGTTCCAATCCACCAGTTCTTCCAAGAACTTGCCGAAACGTCCTTCACGTATATGACCCGGGTACCATTCGACTTCGCTGTTGTTGGCAATCAATTGATCCTTGATCGCAGTTGTTTTGATAAACCAGCTGTCCATAGCATAGTACAATAATGGAGTATCGCAGCGCCAGCAGAACGGATAGCTATGCTCGTATTTTTCCTTGCTGTACAGCAAACCTTTTTCGGACAGCATTTTAACAATATCCACATCACAGTCTTTCACAAAACGGCCTGCAAAATCAGTGATTTCCTCTACATAGTTACCTTGAAGATCCACTACGTTGATGAATTCAACACCATTTTCACGGCATACCCGGTAATCATCCTCACCATGCGCTGGAGCCATATGAACGATACCTGTACCGCTGGAGTCTGTTACGAACTTCGCACCCAGAATCTGATTACCCTTCTCAACCTGAAAATACGTAAATGGCGGGGTATACGTTTGGCCAACCAGTTCTGAACCGGATAGCGTGCCAATCACTTCATGATCGCCTTTAATTACGTCCTCAACCAGATTTTTAGCAACGATGTATACACCGTCTTCCTGCTTCACACGTGCATATTCCAGTTCAGGGTTGACGGCGAGCGCCACGTGACTCGGCAAGGTCCAAGGCGTTGTCGTCCAAGCCAGTACATATTCACCACTGCTATGCAGCTTGAATTTGGCCGTGGCGCTCAGATCCTTCACATCTTTGTAGCCCTGCGCTACTTCATGAGAACTTAGCGTCGTTTGACAATCCGGGCAATATGGACTCACACGATGACCACGATACAGCAGATCTTTTTCATGAATCGTCGCCAAAATGTTCCATACACTCTCGATATAGTTATTATCCAATGTAATGTACGGGTTATCGAGGTCTGTCCAATATCCGATTGCTTCGGTTAAATCACGCCATTGTTGCTCATACTCAAACACGCTCGCCTTACATTTTTTAATAAACTTTTCAACACCGTATTCTTCAATTTCAGGTTTGTGGGAGATTCCCAGCTGCTTTTGTACACCCAATTCTACCGGCAAGCCATGCGTGTCCCAGCCTGCCTTACGTACGACGCGGTATCCCTTCATTGTCTGATAGCGACCGACGAAATCCTTAATTACACGGCCCAGCACGTGACCGATATGCGGTTTACCGTTAGCTGTTGGTGGGCCTTCATAAAACACAAAATTTGGCTTTCCTTCACGATTTGTGATGGATTTACGGAATGTGTCCTCCTGCTTCCATTTGCTCAGGATGCGTAGGTCACGAGACCGTGCTTTTTCTTTAACATCCACTCTGTTCATACTGTCATACTCCCTCTCTGCTCATCAGTGATTTCTCTAGCATTTCCTAAAAAAAGCAACAAAAAAAGCCCCATCCCTATAAAGGGACGAGACTGTGCTCGCGTTACCACCCTGATTCCGTAAAAACAGACCATTAAAAATACAGTCTCATCACGGCTCTCTGAGCCCCACTCAACTACAGCAGGGCGCCATTATAACGCATGGCAAACGGTGATTGCTTACACACGCCATAAATCTTAAGCGCTTCAGCTCACTTCTCCGGGAGGATCTTCGGTCATGTTCTGAACGTTGGCTTGCACCGGAAGGCCAACTCTCTGAGGGACAAATCATGACGTACTCGTTCCCATCAACGAATTAAACATGTTAAATTCATCGAAATCAGCAACATCGTTGCCTTGAATAACAATCATCAGCCGACAGACGGATAATCATTGAATTCAGTATAGTATTTACAGTTATAGCCTGTTTAAAGATAAAAGTCAACCCTAACTAAGCCTGATAAAAGCTTGTCAGAAATGAAATTAGTAAATTTCTTTCATCTCACGCTCGCGCTCCAGTACTTCGCGTTCCCGGTTTTCAAGTGCTTCCCAGCCGTCTTGGCTTAACAAGTCAAGCTGTGCTTCCACCAGTGTACGAAACCGTGCTCGGTAAATCGATGCCTGCTTCTTCAGTTCTTCAACCTCCAACGCAATCTTGCGGGATTTGGACAATGCTTCATTCACAATACGGTCCGCATTTTTTTCCGCTTCCTTCACGATCAGTTGGGATTCTTTCTTGGCGTTGTTACGAACTTCATCAGCCGCTTCCTGCGCTACGATAATCGTCTTACTCAGCGTATCCTCAATCGTCGCGAAATGATCGAGCTTCTCCTGTACGTTCAACAACTCGGTGCTCAGTTCTTTATTTTCACGAATAACGCCCTCGTAATCTTTGATCACCTGATCCAAAAATTCATTAACCTGATCCTCATCATAACCGCGAAGCCGGCGGGCAAATTCCTTGTTATGTATATCCAATGGCGTTAATGGCATGCCGTCCACCTCCTATAAGATTGACAAAAAATACATTTTCCGCGTCACGACGCTCACTATCATCTATCGGTCATCATACCCCGTTTTGTGAATACTGTACAGAGCAAAATCGTTCCAGTTCTTCGCTATAGCTTAATTCTTTCGACAGAAAGCTCGTAATTCCTGCCTACAGCTATACAAACTTACCAATTTTGACACGGAATCTTCCCTTTTTTGTCATCCCGTCTGTTTCAAGCACTTTGAAACGCCCAAAACCCTGCATGGAAATAACGTCCCCCGCTTTAAGTGGAGTGGATGGATTCTCCTCCACCTTCCAATTTACCCGGCACCGCCCCGCCCGAATCGGTGTTAATATTTTACTTCGGCTTAGCTTGTACACGTCGCTGGCAATACCGTCTAGGCGCAAAGAAGCGACCGTCAGATCTAGCGCATCTAATGCAACTTCCTTCGTTCGCAGACTCGCGACAGGCAACAGTTCTGTCCATACATGAACACGATGTACCTGCTGTAAATGCATCGTCATAAAATCACCAATCTCTGAAGCTACCAATACATGGCACCCATCATCCAGTACATGAATATCCCCGATTTTCCCACGTTTGATTCCAAGTCCCAGTAGGGCACCTAGATAATCACCATGCTCAAGGGTACCTATTTTATGATCGTCAGATGTGATGGAAAGGACCTGAATCCCCATCTCCTCACCGTCCAAATACGAATAATCGGGCGCAATTAGCGCCCGCTTTCGTTCTGAAGCCATATATCCGCCATCTACCCTAATCGTGACCTTATCTTCCTTCGAAGCAAGTGTCTCCAATATGTACTGTTGGCGCGGGTCCAAAAAATCAGTCAGCTTCTGCTCATGATAAGCTCCCGCATGACTGATCCATTCGGAAGCGCGATCCACATAGTCCCGTTCATCCGGGTGAAAATGCTCATAAATCTCAGTTCGCATAACTCCTCCTAGACGAAATTACCAATTAAAGAAATCAAACCGTACGACGCAAAACGCAGAGCAATCAGCGCAACGATGGGTGAAATATCAATCATCCCGAAGATTGGCGGTATAAACCTGCGAAAAGGAGACAAATACGGCTCCACAAACTTGGCAAGTAAATCACCAATTACACTCTCTCTGGCATTAGGAAGCCAAGACAGCAGAACATATGCAATGATCATGTACGAATAAATCTGAAATAGCCAGTAAATTACCTCGATCAAGAAAAGTTCACCTCATTCTGTTAAGTTCTTGTTCAGTGTCAGCCAGTATTTCTGTAATAGAGCCTTGAATCTCAACCGTATCTGGTGTACACAGAAAAATATTATTCCCGACCTTGGAAATACCACCACCCAGTGCATACACAGTACCACTCAAAAAATCAATAATGCGCAGCGCCTGATCCTTGCGAATTCGTTGCAAATTAACTACGACGGTGCGATGGGAACGGATATGGTCGGCAATTTCCTGTGCTTCATCATAAGAACGCGGCTCATACAGGACAACTTTCACATTTTTCTGTGAATGGATGCTGACAACATTAGTGCCCTTCTGGTTCTTACGTTTATCAAAGCTTGGGGTTTCAATTTCTTGATCTTCCGGCGTATTCATAACCTCTCGCTCTATAACTTCCTCTTCTTCCTGAAGCCCCAGAAAGTTCATGAACTTATTCATTACGCCCAATGGAAATCCTCCTCTCGTCCGACCAGTACGGAACCAAGCCGCAGCCAGGTCGCTCCCTCTTCAACTGCCACTTCAAAATCATTGGACATCCCCATTGACAAGTGAACGATGGGTTCTCTGGTCAAGGCTTGTCCATTTAACGTATCCCGTAATTCACGCAATCCCCGAAACACAGGCCGAGTTTTTTCCGGGTCTTCTTCATGAGGAGCCATCGTCATCAAGCCAATCACGTCCACATGCTCCAACTCGCGAATTTGTTCCAAGAAGGGGGAAACCGCCTCAGAGGACAAGCCATATTTGGACATTTCTCCAGAAATATTGACTTGCACAAAAGCTTTAACTCGCAGTCCCAGAGCGGCTGCCTTCTTGTCCAATTCCTGAGCGAGCGATAAGCGGTCAAGCGAATGTATAAATTTAAATTTTCCAATCACATCTTTAACCTTATTCGTTTGGAGATGACCAATAAAATGCCACGTTCCCCGGTCACCCAACTTGCTCCATTTATCCGCAGCATCCTGCCAGCGATTTTCGCCCACATGCTCCAAATTGCTATCCAATACAGATGTCATTGTCGCCGCCGAAACATATTTCGTGACAGCGATCACATTAACTTCATCACGCGAACGTCCGCTTCGGGCACATGCCGCTTCTACACGGGCATTCACTTCTTTAATTCGTTCCTCCAAAGACACGGGAGGACTCACCTCTCTTCCAGACCAATCCAACTCGCCATTCTTCCTGTGACGCCGCCTTCTTTGCGATATGAAAAAAACAAATCGCTACGGCTACTCGTGCATAAGGTAGTACATTCGATATGGCTCGGCAATATTCCTGCTTTCATCATAATGTGTCGATTGCATTGTTTCAAGTCAAGTAGTGTTTTTCCGTCGGTTAAGGGGAAGTAAACAGAACCTTCCCATTTATCATTACCCGGGCAATCATGCTCCAAAACCCGAATTTGGCTCATCACGTGCTCATCCACCTCATAGGATTCAGAACCAATGGAAGGACCGATAGCTGCTAGCAAATCGGATGGCTGAGATCCATATTCGTTCTGCATGGTCTGTACCATTTTCAATGCAATTTCCGCAACGGTTCCCTTCCAGCCTGCATGCGCCAACCCAATCACACGGCGCACTGGATCACAAAAATATAATGGTACACAGTCTGCATAAAAGGACGTCAGCAAAATGCCAGGTACATTCGTCAAAAGTCCATCTGTGTCCTGAAAAGCGGATGCACGATCCCTAAAGCCCCGCCCGCGATCAGCAGCCTTGACGACAGCAACATGATGACCATGAACCTGCTCACCGCACGTCCATGCTTCAGCAGAAAAACCAAGCTGCTCAGCAATGAGCTGCCGATTACGAATGACTTTCTCGGGGTCATCCCCTACATGAAACGCACAGTTCAGACTAGCGTAGGGCACCTCACTGACACCGCCATGACGACCTGTAAAACCCGCTGTCAATCTCTGAACCTGCCGCTCCCAAGATTGAATATATAACAACTCCAGTACGGGACGTCCGCCATCTTGCATTGACGTAGCCCCCGTAGCCTCGGTATTCACTACAAATGGTTCCATTCATTCTCACCTCTACTGCCCAGTGTACCAAAAAGCCGCCGCCGTGTCTTCACAACACACTAAAATACGTAGATCTGCAAGTTCAGAAGCCCCTTCGGTCACTCCGCTCTTGACGTTCGATATACAACTTTTCTTCCCCTTCACCCGGCGGCTCTTGCAATCCTTCCAGTCGTACAAGCACAACATCCGAACCAATTTTCACAATGTTGCGCCACGGAATGACCAACTCGCTTCCGCCTCCAAACCAACCCATAAAACGACTGCTGCCTGGAACCACAATGGCTTCAATTTTCCCCTGCCGCACGTCAATCTCCAAATCACTGATTTGTCCGAGGCGTCGTCCATCTACAATGTTAATGACATCCTTGGTTTGAAACTCGGAAATTTTCATTGCTCTTACTGACGTTTCCGGTGCACTCACACGCATCACATCCTTTATTTCACTATATGAGCGGAAGAGCCCAAAAAATGTCCTGTAAACGCAAAAACGATCCGAGTAGGATCGTTTTTATCGCTGGATCATTCAAGCATTCATTTCATTAGGACTTTACATGTTTTTGCATTTGCTGTATAGCCGACTTCTCTAATCTTGAAACCTGGGCTTGAGAGATACCGATTTCGTCGGCAACCTCCATTTGCGTCTTTCCTTCATAAAAACGCATAGACAATATCATCTTTTCACGCTGGCCCAGGCGATGCATCGCTTCCCGCAGAGCGATTTCCTCAATCCATGAGACGTCTTTATTTCTGTCATCACTGATCTGATCCATCACATAGATTGGGTCGCCCCCGTCGTGATATATCGGCTCGAACAGCGAAACCGGATCCTGAATCGCATCCAACGCGAACACAACGTCTTCTTTAGGCACATTCAGTGCCTCTGAAATTTCAAAAATCGTTGGTTCTCGCGAGTTCAGATTCGTCAGACTGTCCCGCACCTGAAGCGCCTTATATGCAATATCCCGTAACGAACGAGACACACGGATCGGATTGTTATCCCGCAAATAACGGCGGATCTCTCCGATAATCATCGGCACCGCATAAGTGGAGAACTTTACGTTTTGCGAAAGGTCAAAATTATCAATCGCCTTCATTAGGCCGATACATCCTACCTGAAACAAATCGTCCACAAACTCTCCCCGATTGTTAAATCGTTGAATCACACTCAGGACGAGCCGGAGATTGCCGTTGACCAATTTTTCTCTGGCTGATCGTTCATTATTTTGCTGAAGTGATGTGAACAACTCGCGCATTTCTGCATTGGTTAATACCGGCAGTTTGGCGGTATCCACACCGCAAATTTCCACTTTGTTTCGGGTCATCGTGTCTTACCTCCCAAGGAGCAACATTAATGTACATTATCTCCTGAGGGCATTTTTTTATTCGCTATTTCCATCGCTTCCGGATATACCCATGCATTATACCATTTTGTTAAATTCTTTTCGTAAGCGCTTTATAATTCGCTTTTCCAGACGCGAAATATACGATTGCGAGATACCCAACAGGTCAGCAACATCCTTCTGTGTCTTCTCCTCTCCGTCTTGTAAGCCGAAGCGGAGCTCCATAATCAAACGCTCTCGATCTGTCAATTTATCCAGTGCCTTATGCAATAATTTACGGTCCACCTGCTCCTCAATATTACGGTAAATGGTATCATTTTCCGTGCCCATCACATCAGAAAGCAACAACTCGTTACCATCCCAGTCAATATTCAGAGGCTCATCAAAAGAAACTTCCGTTCTCGTTTTACTATTGCGACGCAAATACATCAAAATCTCATTCTCAATGCATCGAGAGGCGTATGTGGCAAGTTTGATTTTCTTCTCCGGATCAAAAGTGTTAACCGCTTTGATTAGTCCAATAGCACCGATGGATACGAGATCCTCAATGTTGATGCCCGTATTCTCAAATTTACGGGCAATATATACGACTAACCGCAAATTTCTTTCGATTAGCATCGACCGTACTGCCGCATCTCCAGAAGAAAGTTTTCCCAGCAAATATTCTTCTTCGTCTCTCGTCAGCGGTGGGGGGAGCGCCTCGCTGCCGCCAATATAATAAATTTCTTCACTTTTCAGCCCAAATAAAAATAAAATACGATAATATTGCAATTGCAATGCTAACCTAATTCTCATCTTCAATTTCATCTGTTCCCGCATATCATTCTCCCCCTCTTAAAAATAGTGCTATTCCAGCTGTGCTCCGTCCATTTCACCATTGGATATTTCTCGTCGCCTTCAAACATCATTTTGTGTTTATGCTCCGTCATCCTGATTCTGTAAAATGCTCACCAATATGTGCTTCTTGTTTCTGGTTGGTATCAGCACTGCCCCCTTCTTGTGCCGTCACATCCGGGTGGATGATGGCGCGATACTTACCCTCTGCCGACAATGTCCCCCCGTCCAAGCCAATCAACACTCGATGATGTACAAAATGAACCCCATTCATCACCACCTCTACCCGGTCTGGTTTAAGGGCCAACATAAAGGAATGATTGCGGTTAATTCCACGATAGGGGACGAGGCGAACACGATCCTGCCAGCTAAACGGTTCGTCCCCCAGTTCCATCACCATTTGGTCAGCATTACCCTCAGAACATTTTCGGAGCCAGGAGGCGGGCAAATGCGATTCCCACAAGGCCGCCTCCATGACCATCACCGGGGTTCGGGTCAAAGGATCATAGAGCTGATTACCTGTATCCAACAAGCCTGTACACTCAATATGATCCTGCCCAATCCATACCTGCACTTGTCCCAAAAACCCACTCATCCTTTCTGTGCGCTGCTTTGAGGACTGCACAATACGAAAGAAAAGCATCACTCCGCCAAATGCGCATAAAATAAACCAGAATGCGATTTTGAGTTCAAAGGACATTCCGCCCGAAGCGGTGTACCAGATGCCGTTAAACAATTCTCCCGTATTTTGAAGAAAATAATGCATCCCCAAAATGCCACCTGCAGCTACAAAGTTGATCATGTAAAAAGCACCCATTGTACGAAGATACTTTTGCATGCTGCCAAATCCAAAAGCCACCAGCAGCATTATGACCGATAATGCCAGTTTGATCAGGAACGTAAATAAAAAGGACAGTTCCGGCACAAACATCATGACCACATACATTGTGCCGATTCCAGCTGAAGTCATCAACCTCCACCACACTGGACGGATTTTTCTCATCCAAGCGGTAACCATCAGCAACACAGCATCAATGAACAAATTGGCCAAAAAAATCAAGTCGATATAAACAACCAAGGCTTCACCCGCCCAGCGTTTGCAGGATAGGATTAAGTATAGTAGTCATGCTGTTCAAAGTCTGTCTAACGGTGGGGACGGTGACCGACTAATTTTGTCGGAAAGAGGAGAAGCGCCTGAACTGCAGGATACGGAAAACAGAAAGAAGCCCGCATCTCCAGGGAGAATGCGGGCAATCCGAATTGAAACTAGTTATCGTTATTATTATTGCGCGAACGGTTACGTAAGAATGTAGGAATGTCTAATTGGTCACTGCTTTGAGTGTTACCAAATGGACGCAAGTTAGGAGAGCCTTTCTCCGCCGATTCGGAAGTAGCCGGGTTGGCTGCCGGTTTACGTCCCGGTGCCGGTTGACTTGGCTTGCCTTCAAAGCCAGTGGCAATGACGGTAACCTTGATCTCTTCTTTCAACTCTTCGTCAATGATAGCACCGAAAATCATGTTTACTTCCGGATCGGAAGCCGATGTTACAATTTCAGCTGCCTCATTAACCTCATACAAAGACAGGTTGTTGCCGCCAGTGATGTTCATAATCACACCACGAGCACCTTCAATGGATGTCTCCAACAACGGGCTCATGATAGCCTTGCGTGCTGCTTCAGCCGCACGATTTTCACCAGTTGCTTCGCCAATCCCCATCAAAGCGGAGCCACGCTCCGTCATGATCGTCTTAACGTCAGCAAAGTCGAGGTTGATAAGACCCGGTACAGCGATCAAATCTGAAATACCTTGAACCGCCTGACGCAGAACATTGTCTGCTTCACGGAATGCTTCCAACATTGGGGTTTTCTTGTCCACAATTTCAAGCAAACGGTCATTCGGGATTACAATCAAAGTGTCTACTTTTTCTTTTAATCCTTCAATACCAAGTTCAGCTTGATTGGAACGCTTACGCCCTTCAAACGTGAATGGTCGGGTTACCACGCCTACAGTCAGCGCGCCGCATTCCTTGGCAATTTCAGCAATGACAGGAGCCGCTCCGGTTCCAGTACCGCCACCCATTCCCGCCGTTACGAATACCATATCCGCACCTTTGAGCGTATTCATAATGAGCTCACGCGACTCTTCAGCCGCTTTTTTACCCACATCGGGGTTAGCGCCGGCACCCAGACCGCGGGTCAGCTTATCCCCAATTTGAAGCTTATGCTCAGACTTTGCTAAATGAAGTGCCTGGGCATCTGTATTGACTGTAATGAACTCCACACCCTGAACACCATTTTCGATCATTCGGTTAACCGCATTGCTGCCGCCGCCTCCGACGCCGATCACTTTAATTTGAGCCAAGCTCTCCATTTCAAAATCAAATTCCAACATACTATTCCATCTCCCCCTCAATGTGCATGGATGGCCCGTCCATGATTGGCATAATTAGCAATGAACGTTATATAAATTCACTGAACATATTTTTTAAGCGTTCAATCAACCCCTGCTTTTGCTCGCCTTCCGCAGTGGGACTACTACTACTTTTGGTTCGGTTAGTCGGCTTCTTGGTACTTCCGCCACTGTTGCTAACGCTAGTCGATCTTCCGCGATAGTAACGAATAGCATTATGCAAGATTCCAACTCCGCTCGTGTAGCCCGGATCCCTTACACCGATAAAATCAGGTACGGCGATCCTTACGGAAGCGGCCAGTTCGCTTTGTGCCACCTGAAGTACACCAGGCATGGAGACGGTGCCTCCGGTAAGTATATAACCTCCCGGAAGCTCTGTGTAACCCAAGCGCTTAACTTCCGCCTGAATGAGTTGAAAAATTTCCTGCACTCTCGGCTCAATAATAGCAGCCAAATCCTGCTGGTTGAATTCCTTATCCACATTACTGCCGATACGCGTCACTTTAAAGACGACATCGGCTGCCGCATCATCATACCATGCGCAGCCGTATTTAAGCTTTACTTTTTCGGCTTGATCGGTAAGGGTTCTCAGTCCGTAGGCAATATCATTGGTTACAAATTCTCCACCAATCGGAAGTGTTGATGTGGCAACAATCGTTCCTTCCTGGAAAATGGCAACATTCGTAGATCCTGCACCAATATCCACCAGCACTGAACCCATCACCTTTTCATCCTTCGAAAGAGACAATTGTCCGGCTCCAAGAGGCAGCAAGACCAGATCTTTAATCCTCAAGCCGGCTTTCTCAACGCAGCGCAACAGATTATGTATCGGGGTCTTGCCTCCAGTAACAATCGTAGCCTCTACTTCGAGACGAACTCCAATCATACCGCGAGGGTCCTGAATGCCTTCAAGGCCATCCACGACATACTGCTTGGCTACCACGTCAATAATTTCTCTCTCCGGTGGTACGGCAATAACCTCAGCTGCCTTCAGTACACGCTCAATGTCCTCCTCACCGATTTCACGGTCCTCGTTGGACACGGCTACTACGCCATGACTATTTTGCAGGCCAATATGATTGCCTGAAATCCCCACATACACTTCTGTTATTTGAATACCAACCATGCGTTCTGCGTGATCCACGGCGTTACGGATTGATTGCACGGTTTGATCAATGTCTACAATTGCACCTTTGCGAATCCCTTCCGAGTCGGCAGATCCAACTCCAATAATATTAAAGGTTCCATTATTCATTTCCCCAATAATAGCCCGAACTTTGGATGTACCGATGTCCAAACTAACAATGATGTCATTGTTGCTCAAGTCTGTGGCACCTCCTGACTCCAAAATGAATTTCGTTCTTTAAACACACTCTGTACATATTCAACAAACTCCATGCTTTCCCTCTTTTTTCTACAAATTTTTTAGAAGCCAATTTATGGTTGCAGTCACATAAAAATTTGAAGAAAAAAGAAGGAGGCAAGTCTATTACCCATAAAATCAATTCTAGCATTTTTTCACATCACTGAGTAGTATCTTTTTCTTGACCCTCTTCACTCGTATCCGGTTTGAACGGAACGTAGGAATCCGCCTCCAACATGGTGATCAAACCTGGATCTTCTGTTTCTAGCACCTGGTTCAAATAGCTGATTTTAGAATTCAGTAGAGAAACAGTTGTAATAACCTCAAACTGGGAACGTGTGTACATTTTGATGCGGTCCGGAAAAGAAGGAATCGGTGCGGGAATGATTTCCGAAATATCGGCTGTCCATTCCCCCGGAATGCGCGATAAAGCATCACACAGCTTCGCTTTGTACGGATCATCAGATTTCCATTTGGTCAAAATAGGCTTCTCAACAGCTATTCCGCTACTCCCCACGCTCACGCTTGTCCCATTCGCTAGAATAGCACGAAGGCTCCCGTCACTCTGCAACTCGTAAGCGACCGTAGCAAACTCTTTAATATGAATAGCAATAATACCCGGAAACTGCTTGTCCACTGTGACTTGCTGTATTGATTGAATTTCCCGCAGCTTCTCAGAGATGTCGGGTGAACTGACTCCGAAATACTGGTCTCCAACAGCCAGACCGCTTCGATTAAGAAGCTGATCTCGGGTCGAAAATACATTACCATCAAAACGAATTTCAGAAACCCGACTCATCGAAGAACGGAAAAAGAGAACAGCGAGCAGTACGATAAACAACAAAATGAGAAGAATAGCAATCTTCCGGCTTGTTCTTTTTTTCGTTCTGTTCTTTTTAAGAACAGGTATTTGAGCATTTGGCATAGCTTCTCTCCACAAAAGCCTTTTGTCCCCCCGTTAACGGAGGGACATTACAGGCATTAATTTACGAAATCCAGGTGCTCCGGCACCGGAGACTGACGGCTCATTCGGGCACCCAGTCCCTGGAAAAGACGTTCGATCCGGTCATACCCTCTGTCAATATGATGAACCTGCTCGACAATAGTACGTCCTTGAGCCGCTAGACCCGCTATGACCAGCGCTGCCCCTGCCCGCAGATCGGTAGCCTCTACCGTAGCCCCGTACAGACGAGAAACTCCTCTTATAAAAGCAGCATTTGCATCAACCGTAATATCAGCACCCATTACATTTAGTTCATCCACATGTTTGAATCGGCTTTCGAAGACGGTCTCTTTCATGACACTAAATCCGTCCGCCAAAGAAAGCAGAACCATGACCTGAGATTGCAAATCTGTCGGAAAAGACGGGTAAGGGGAGGTAACGATCCTCTCCACTGCTTTGGGACGACTCATACAACTTACGGTCATTATATCATTCAAGATGCCGATTTGAACACCAGCCCGCCTGAGGACGTGAATCAGAGCAGACAAGTGGGATGGATTGCAGTGGGTCAGCGACACACTTCCTCGTGTAGCTGCAGCTGCAATCATAACCGTTCCAGCTACTATGCGGTCAGGAATGACCTCATACGTACACGGATTGAGGCGGCTGACCCCCGTGATTGTAATCGTGTCGGTTCCAGCACCAATAATACGGGCTCCCATGGCATTCAAGAAGTTTTGCAGATCCTGAATCTCCGGTTCCCTCGCTGCATTGGTGATCGTTGTTCGTCCTTCAGCCAACGCAGCGGCCATCATAATATTTTCCGTTGCACCTACACTCGGGAAATCCATGTGGATGTCCGAGCCGATTAGCTTGTGGGCTCGAAACGTAATTTGCTCGTCTTTTTCCTCTATCTCTGCGCCAAGAGCTTTTAAGCCCTCTAGGTGAAGATCAATTTTGCGCTCGCCTATGGCGCAGCCTCCGGGCTGGTAAATGGAAACTTCTCCATATCTGGCGAGCAGCGGTCCCATCAGAAAGATAGATGAGCGCATTTGCTTCATCAAATCTTCCGGAATTTGGAACGTTCGGACGGACGACGTATCCACGTATACCGTTTCCTCTTCATGTCGGCATGTACAGCCGAGTCTTTCAAGGATGTGCAGCATGACCTTAATGTCTAAAAGATGGGGCACATTCCGAATTTCTACCTTACCTTGTGCAAGTAAGCTCGCTGCAAGAATAGGTAGTGCCGCATTTTTTGCCCCATGGATACGTATGGTGCCTGACAGGGGACGGCCTCCCTCAATCACCAATTTGTCCAATGTATCACCTCCGAGTTTACCGCTCACCCACTACGAAAACCTCCGGAACTAGCTTGATGCCGGTTTGAGATGATATTGTACTTTGAATATGCTTCATTAGGGTAAGCACGTCCTCTGCTGTCGCTTGACCGGTATTTACAATGAAATTGGCATGCTGTACAGATACCTCAGCGCCTCCCGCCTTCAAGCCCTTGAGACCTGCGCTCTCAATAAGACGAGCAGCATAGTCACCTGGAGGATTACGGAACACGCTTCCTGCACAAGCTAACTGTAGCGGCTGGGTCAGCCGACGGCGGTCTTTAAAAGCCGCAAGCGCTGATGAAATTTCCTCCCGATCGCCCCGCTTCATCCGAAACACTGCCTCTGTCACCATTCCACGTTGCTCATGCAACACGGAGTGACGATAGCTGAAATGCATATTGTCAGCATCGTACACAGCCAATTCCCCTGTATCCAGCACAATCTCAGCGGACTGGAATATTTGTGACACATCAGACCCATGGGCACCGGCGTTCATGTAGACAGCCCCACCGACTGATCCTGGGATACCACCAGCAAATTCAAGACCGGACAGGCCCTGCTTGCTGGCCATAACGCACAGTTTGACCAGTGAAACGCCTCCTCCAGCAACGATCTGTTCATCCTCAAAATGAACATAATCAAATCCTGGCCCCAGCTTGATCACAAGTCCCCGTATCCCTTTGTCAGAGACGAGCATGTTGGAGCCCCGCCCCAACTGCATCCAGGGAATTTCGTGCTCGCTAGCCAGCTTCAAAACTCTTGCCAGCTGCTCTTTGGTATCCGGGATGACAAGTGCATCCGCAGGGCCTCCAATCTTCCATGTCGTATATTTGGACAGCGGCTCATGCTCCAGCACTTTTCCGATATCATGCTCCGCTAATAATGGCATCCATTGCTGCATTGTACTGAAACCTCCTTGTTGCTTGCCCCGCATGGTTATAAGGCTCTCACCTGACAACCGGCAGCCTGAGTGATGGTCACAATCTATAGGGTATCCTATGTAAATACCATCCGGTGTGTGACAACCGCCCAATTCTGCGCTGCAGACTACCTTTTATGGGCAAGACGTTCCATTTCTTTTACTAAAATATCTGCTGAGTCAGGCTTGCCGAGCGCAGACGCCGACTCTGCCATGCGACTTCGTCGTGCCTCATCCTTCATAATTCCCGCTATAGATTGAAACAGGGCCGGGCCACTCAGTTCCTTTTCTACAATCATGACGGATGCGCCTGCCTTTTCAAGTGTACGAGCATTAGCCTCCTGATGGTTATTCGTCACATTAGGTGATGGGATCAGAATGGACGGAATGCCCAACGATGTGATCTCTGCCAAGAAGGACGCACCTGCGCGATTAACAATTAAAGAGGTACAAGCCAGCACCTCTGGCATATTGTGAATATAGGGAAGCACATGTAGATGATTGGGCAATGAGCCGATCTGATTCCGTATGCTATCCAGCGTTTGCTCATAATAAGATTCACCGGTTACATATACAAAATGGACGTCTTTCAGTTGCGAAAGTTGCGGAGCCATTGCAATCATGGCGTCATTAATGGCCTTCGCTCCCCTGCTGCCACCGACCACAAGGACGACCGAACTGTTCATCGGAACCCCAATTGTAGCAAATCCCCGATCCCGGTTAGCCAAACGAACTGTTGTAGCACGCGGGTTCCCAGTGTACAGTACATTTTTAGCTTTGGGGAAAGCTCCTTCTGAGCCTTCAAAGCTCACAGCCACTGTATCCACATAGCGACTCAGAAATGTATTAGTCAACCCTGGAATTGCATTTTGCTCATGAATAATGCTGGGGATTCCCAACTTGGAAGCTGCATAAACGACGGGTCCGCATACATATCCCCCAGTGCCAATAACGACATCTGGCTTAAATTTCTTTAATAATGCTTTGGATCTGCGAACCCCTTTGAAAAAGCGCATGATCGTTTTTATATTTTCCACAGACAAGCTGCGGCGAAATCCTGTGATATCAATAGCCTCAAATGGAATTTTTTCCTGAGGAACCAACTTGCTTTCGAGTCCTCGTTGACCGCCAATGTATAAAAATTCAGCGTCCGGATCAATCTCTTCGCACTGTCTGGCTACGGCCAGCGCCGGATAAATATGCCCTCCGGTACCGCCGCCGCTCAACACGACGCGCATAAACGTTCACCTCGCATAACGTGATAAATTTAGTAAAATGCCCAGAGCTGTTAGCATTAAGGTCAGAGAAGAACCTCCATAGCTGATTAAGGGCAGTGTTATTCCTGTCACCGGCATTAAACCGATAACGACACCAATATTAATGACGACCTGTACGGCGACCATTGCGACAATACCCACCGCAAGCAAACTGCCATAGGTATCCGGAATAGTTATAGCGACACGCATTCCTCTCCATACGAGGACCAAAAAGAGCCCCAGCACCGTCATTCCACCGATAAAGCCAAGCTCCTCCGCCAAAATGGAAAAAATAAAATCAGTTTGCGGCTCAGGAACGTAACTATATTTTTGTCGACTCATGCCGAGTCCCAAGCCCGCCAGCCCGCCAGGACCAATCGCATACAGCGATTGAATAATTTGATAGCCTGCGCCAAGCGGATCGGACCAAGGGTCCAGAAAAGCGGTGATGCGCTGGAGTCGATAAGGCGCAGCTGCAATCAGTGCAGCAAACCCTGCTGCTCCCGACAGAGCCAGCAGACCGAGATGCTTCATACGCGCGCCTGCCGTAAATACGATGAGCATGGACGCACCCATCATTACCGTGCCTGTGCCCAAATCGGGCTGGAGCATAATAAGCCCAAAAGCCAGTCCCATGAGTCCAAGCGGGGGCAACAGGCCGCGCGTAAAAGAGCTAATATCATAGTCAGGACGACTGAGCCAACGAGCGAGAAAAAGAATCATACCCAGCTTCATAAACTCGGAAGGCTGAATGCCGAAAGAGCTAATACCGAGCCAGCTTCGTGCCCCGCCTCTTACTACACCAATGCCGGGAATTAATACGGCAACCAGTAGCGCTAGACAGATCAACAACACGACCTTGGCATATTTCTGCCAGATCCGGTAGTCCGTTCTGGCAGTAAAGTACATCGCTACAAGGCCGAGCCCTGCAAACAGCAATTGCCGCTTTACAAAATAGTAGGAGTCCCCGTACTCGTGAAAAGCGAGGACGGCGCCCGCACTGTATACCATAACCATGCCGATGGCTAAT
This sequence comes from Paenibacillus sp. SEL1, assembly GCF_054602535.1. NCBI lineage: Bacteria > Bacillati > Bacillota > Bacilli > Caryophanales > Paenibacillaceae > Paenibacillus > Paenibacillus sp. SEL1. The sequence continues at coordinate 40,820 of NZ_CM137723.1, forward strand.
AAGCTTACAATACAAACGAAAAGCCATAGATCCGGCGCTGGACGAGATTGCTTCATCAGGAGGCCACCCCTTGCATAAAAGTAGGGGCTTATCCAACCCCCCTACTTACAATTTATGCGCCGCCTCTTTAAAAATACGTCCACGCTCTTCATAGGATCGGAACATATCCCAGCTTGCACAGGCGGGTGAGAGTAATACTACATCTCCCGTCTCAGCAAATTCAGCAGCCTTGTTCACAGCCTCCACGAGCGTAGCGGCGGCATCCTCCCCATTATCGACGACCTTGACATGCTCTATTCCAGCCTGATGGGCCCGCTCAGCCAGCTTATGCCGTGTCTCACCCAAGAGCACAACGGCTTTCACACCTTCCTGCAAGGAAGGTACGAGCTCTGTATAATCAGAGCCGCGATCCAATCCTCCGGCAATGAGTACAATCGGTTGCTTAAAGGAAGATAAGGCCATCATTGTTGCTTTCGAATTGGTTGCTTTGGAGTTATTGTAATAAGCTACACCAGCGTGTTCTAAAACATATTCAAGCCGATGTTCGACGCCGCGAAAAACACTTAATGGTTCCGCCAAATTCGCTGGTTCTGCGCCTGCAGCAATGGCGATTGCGCAAGCAGCAAGAGCATTTTCTACGTTAAAACGACCGGGAAGTCCAATCTCAGCTACGCCTATAATGGGATGCAGCACACCATTTCCATCGCGGTATACGATGCTACGTTCAATATCATCCGTCACATCCGGTATGTATGGCGGGTCAGCGAACAACCCTTCCTGCAAACGTTCTGTCATAGAGAACGGAAGCAGCTTCGCTTTTATATAGGGTACGAGCTCCCGGCAGACGGGGTCATCCCAGTTCACCACCGCGGTATCCGCTGCCGTTTGATTGGCAAATAGACGCGCCTTGGATGCAACGTAGTCCTCCATGCCTCCGTGGTAGTCCAAATGGGTCTCAGCTACATTGAGCAGGCAGGCCACAGTGGGCTTGAAATCTTTTGTTCCTTTTAACTGAAAGCTGCTCAGCTCCACAACCATCCACTCGTCCGACTTGGCATCCACAGCCGCCTCACATACAGGGGTACCGATATTACCAGCCACGATTGGATTCATGCCGGATGCTTCCAACAGCTTGCCTACCCAAGTGGTCGTGGTCGTCTTTCCGTTGGAGCCAGTAATTCCGATGATCGGAGCTTTACATAGATGGTAGGCGACCTCAACCTCGGTCACGACCTCAATGCCGAGCTCGACAGCTTTCTGTACGGGAGGGGCCGTATAAGGAATCCCTGGATTTTTGACAACCAGCTTCACTCCAGGATGAATTAGCCCCTCTGGGTGACCCCCACATAAAACGGAAATTCCCAAAGCCTCTAATTCAGAAGCTTCGGGACATTGTTCCCTATCCTTTTTATCATTGACTGTCAGCTTGGCTCCAGCCTGGTGCAGCACCTTGGCAACTTGCACGCCGCTTTTAGCCAGACCGATAATGACGACTTCCTGATCTCTGTATGCGTCTGGATGGTTCATTTGTCTACAACCCCTTGTTGAGATAAAGTCCAAGTCCTGCCAACAGCAGTCCTACAGCCCAGAATGTAATAACTACGCGCCATTCGGACCAGCCGGACAGCTCGAAGTGATGATGAATTGGGCTCATTTTGAAAATACGCTTGCCACGTGTTTTAAAGGAAGCTACTTGCAAGACTACGGACAGCATTTCAATTACGAATACACCACCGATAATGAGAAACAAAATTTCGCTTTTCGTAACAATGGCAATGGCACCTATGGCGCCGCCAATTCCCAGCGAGCCTGTATCACCCATAAACACCTTGGCTGGATGAGCATTATATACGAGAAATCCGAGTACAGCACCAATCATAGCCGCTGAGCATACTGCTGCCGGAAGCGAGGTTGCCTGAATCGCGACAATGGCATAAGCAGCAAAGGCAATGGCACTTGTACCGGACAGCAGCCCGTCCAGCCCATCCGTGAAATTGACAGCATTGCTAATCGCCAGCATCATGATAATGATGAACGGATAATAAAACCAGCCACCCCAATCAAATGACCATGACGTTCCAGGGATGCCGATCGCAGTACTATGATCATTGTTAAGCAGAAGCCAGCACATAATCGCGCCAAACAACAATTGCCCAAACAGCTTTTGACGCGCCGTCAGACCTAACGAGCGTTTGAATACAATTTTGATATAGTCGTCCAAAAAGCCGATCAGCCCAAAACCGAGCGTAGCAACCAACAGAACGTAAAAGTCCGTATTTTTGATAGCTGAAAACTTAAGAAAGGTCAGCGTAAAAGCCACCAGAATCACGATACCGCCCATTGTAGGCGTACCTATCTTTTTAAGATGGCTTTGTGGCCCGTCATCCCGGACCTGCTGGCCGAATTTCATTCGCCGCAGCAGCGGAATGAGCAGTGGAGCGGCAATGACCGCCAGTATAAACGATACGACGATCGTCAGCAGTAATAATTGAATATCCATGGGAGTCTCCCTCTCGTCAACATCAGTTCTGTAGCGGACCGTTTTTCAGCGCATCCACAATTTCTTCTAGTCGCATCCCTCTGGATGCCTTAACCAGCACAATATCATTGGCGTGGAGATGAACCTGCAAATGCTGGATCAGCTCTTGCTTATCTGTATAAGGGTGCACGTTAGCAGTTGGCATCAACCCTTGCGCACCCTGCGCAATCGAAGTGCCTAACGCACCGTAGGTATACAGTACCTCTATGTCGTGCTTTGCCGCGAAAATTCCAATCTCCTCATGGAATTGCTTTTCCTCAGGTCCCAGCTCCAGCATGTCACCAAGCACGGCGACTTTACGTCCGTCCGTTTTATACGCAGACAACGTCTGAATGGCAGCCTTCATTGAAGCCGGGCTGGCATTATAAGCGTCGTTGAGCACGGTAAGTCCATTAGGACAGTTCACAACCTCAATGCGCATGCCCGTCAGTTTTAAAGACGACAACCCTTTACGTATATGGTCTGCATCGACATTGAAATGACGCGCTACCGCCAGTGCTGCCAAACCATTTACAACATTGTGCTGTCCAAGCAAGGGAAGCCGGAAAGCCTCTTTGCCAGATTGGGCTGTTATGAATAAGCTACCTTCTCCATCCGAAGTGATTTCAGTCGGATAGTCATCGTTGCCTGTAGCTAGCCCGAACGTAAACAATTTTAAACCTTCAGGCTTGACCGTTTCAGACTCCGCCAACACTTGTGAAAGCAGTGGTTCATCCCCGTTGTAGATCAGCAAACCACCAGGCTTAAGGCCACTTGTAATCTCCAACTTTGCACGAGCGATTTCCGTTCGAGAACCAAGCTGCAGCAAGTGCGATTCGCCTATGTTCGTTATGATAGCTACATCTGGTTGAGCGATATTAGCCAGCAGACGAATCTCTCCGCGCCCACTCATGCCCATCTCCAGAATGAGAATATCTGTATCCTGCGGCATGGAAAGTACAGTTAAAGGCAAACCGATATGATTGTTATAATTTCCTTCGGTTTTGTGTACTTTAAAAGTCGTGTCCAGCAGAGCGTTTACGATGTCTTTCGTTGTCGTCTTGCCGTTGCTTCCCGTGATCCCAACGACAGAAACGCCAATTTCGCGTAAGTATGCAGCTGCTAGATGCTGAAGGGCTTCTAACGTATCCTCTACCTCAATAGCGTTCTCAGCCGGAGGTGCTCCATGGTCCTTTTGCCATAAAAATGCAGCTGCACCTGCCTCGCTTACGATCTGCTGCACATAATTATGTCCATCAAACCGTTCGCCCACGAGTGGAACAAACAACCCTTGGCTCTGCGGCCTGCGAGAATCTGTAAAAACGCCTTCGACCATCTGTTCGGCGTCCGCTTCTCCGTGAAGTGTTCCTCCACACATAGATGCAATCTGACCGATTGTTCTTTTCATCACTTGGATAAACCCCTTATCGCTTCTTTGGCTACGATGCGGTCATCGAATTCATGCACCGTTTTTCCGATCAACTGGTAAGTCTCATGACCTTTTCCCGCAATCAATACTACATCGTCAGGGCTTGCCATTTCAACAGCTTTATGAATTGCAGTTCTGCGATCCACGATCAATTCATATCGTTCTGCGGGTACACCTTCGTCAATCAGCCCTTGTTCGATGTCTTTCAAAATCACTTTCGGGTCCTCTGTTCGCGGATTATCGGAAGTAATAAACGAATGATCGCTGTAACGCGCAGCAATTTTCCCCATCAACGGACGTTTCGTACGATCCCGGTCACCGCCGCATCCAAATACACACCATACTTTACCAACCGCAAATTCCTTTACGGTGCGAAGGACATTTTCCAATCCGTCCGGTGTATGGGCATAATCTACAATAACAGCAAAGGGCTGACCCGCATCTACAGGCTCTACCCGCCCATCTACGCCTGCGATAGACTCTAGACTGTGCTTGATATCCACTAGCGAGATTCCTTCCAGTAAAGCAGCGGTAATGGCCGCCAGTGCGTTGTACACATTGAACTTGCCCACCATTCGAAGCTCAATATCGGTATCTCCTTTAAAAGTAGACACATGGAAGGAGGTTCCCTTGGAACCTATAGTGATACGAGATGCCTGCACATCAGACTCCTTTTCTACGCCGTATGTAATCACTTGGGCCGCAGTTTGAGCCTGCAAATAGGAAGAAGCCGGATCGTCTGCATTCAGAACAGCATATTTGCTATCTGATGCATCCCGCGAGAAAGCATTTCCCAACCTAGAGAACAAAAGTCCTTTTGCAGCACGGTACTCCTCCATTGTGTTGTGGTAGTCCAGGTGGTCCTGCGTCAGGTTTGTAAATATAGCAGTGCGAAAATCAGTTCCTTTGACGCGGCCCTGCTCCAACGCATGTGAGGATACTTCCATGACACAGCATTGAACCCCCTGCTCTGCCATATTTCCGAGATAACGTTGCAGTTCCACCGCTTCGGGCGTAGTACCAGACATTGGGTAAGACTGACCCCCGTAACGCATTTGAATCGTACCAATCAGTCCGGTGTTCACCCCGGCATCCTTCATGATCTTTTCAATCAGATAAGTTATCGTTGTTTTACCGTTAGTTCCGGTTATGCCGATCATGCGCATGCGTCGGCTCGGTGAATCAAACATATAATCCGCCAAAACCGCCATGGCATGTCGTGCATCCTTAACTACAAGCTGCGGAACAGGTACATCCAGTTCCCGTTCAACGACCAAAGCTGCCGCCCCGGACGCAATTGCCTGCTCAGCATAGTCATGTCCGTCCACTGTAAAACCTGGCAAACATAGAAATAAATCTCCCTGTTGCACTCGACGTGAATCCGCCCCGATTCCTCGGCAATCCACTGTACCGTCACCCACAACACGGGAGACGGCCAGCAGTGAAGCCAATTGTTGAAGCTGCATCTTTCATTCCTCCATTGCTCTCTCGTTATTCATAGTATGGTATAAAATGAACCTATCAATCCCCCATGTAAATACGGATCGTTGATCCCCGCTCCAATCTGGAGCCCGGCTTCGGCGCCTGACTCACGACCGTCTTGCCTGACCCAGATTTCACGAGCATAAAGTTCATATTCATATCTTCGTACAAATCAGCTGCAGTAGCACCTACCAGATCAGGTACCGTTTCGATCGGATTTTCTCCATACTTGTACTCTTTGGCAATTTGATTGGTGCGAGGCGGTATTTTCAAGGCAATCAGCGCGTCCTTTAAAATATTTTGCACGATTGGCGCAGCAACCACCCCGCCGAATTGAATGCCCTTCGGGTTATCGACAGCGGTATAGACGACGATTTGCGGATCATCCGCCGGTGCAAAACCAATAAAGGATACAATATGCTCCGAGGAAGAATAACGCCCGTTAATCACCTTTTGTGCTGTCCCCGTTTTACCTCCCACCCGGTAGCCTTCAATGAAAGCAGGACGACCTGTACCTTTAGCAACGACGCTTTCCAGCGCTTCCCTTACTTGTCGGGAGGTTTCCTCTGAAATAACCCTACGTACCAGTTCTGGCTCTACTTTTTCCAGCACTTTTCCGGTTCCCGGCTGAACCCAACCTTTTGTAATGTGAGGCTTATAAAGATTACCGCCATTAATTGCCGCTGATACAGCCGTAACCTGCTGGATCGGAGTAACAGACACCCCTTGACCAAAAGCGGTTGTCGCCAGCTCTACAGGACCGACCTGAGGAAGCTTGAACAAAATACCGTTGCCCTCACCAATCATGTCGATCCCCGTTTTGCTGCCGAAGCCAAAATTGCGAATGTATTTGAACAGTGTTTCTTTACCTAATCGCTGCCCTAATGTTACAAAACCGGGGTTGCAAGAATTCTCCACCACTTGAAGGAAAGTTTGGCTTCCATGTCCGCCTTTCTTCCAGCAACGCAGGCGTGCTCCACCGACTTCAATATATCCCGGATCAAAAAAACGGTCATTTTTGAGATTGACCTTCTTTTCTTCCAAGGCAGCCGCCAGTGTAATAATTTTAAAAGTAGACCCAGGTTCATATGTCATCCAGATAGGCAGATTTCGATTATAGATTTCAGGCGCATATTGCTTGTATTGCGCTGGCTCATAGCTTGGTCGTCCAGCCATGCCTAATATTTCACCCGTCTTAGGGTTCATAGCTATAGACAATGCGGACTTCGCCTGAAATTTGACCATGGCTTGGTCAAGCTCCCGTTCCATAATGGACTGCACAGACTTATCAATGGTTAATTGTAAATTTAGTCCATCCTTCGGTTCAATGTATTTTTCAGAAGAACCAGGCATTAGACGACCACCTGCATCCGATAAATACGCAATGCTTCCGTCGATTCCCCGAAGCTTACTGTTTTGCTGCTTCTCTACGCCTGTCAGCCCTTGATTATCAATTCCTGTAAACCCAAGAATATGAGCCGCTAGATCACCATAAGGATAATAACGTTTGTTGTCTTCAGCAACAACGATACCCGGCAGCTTCAAATCACGAATTTGCTGCGCTTTCTCCATCGTAATTTTTCGTCCGCCGGGCTGAAGTTTTTGGCTTGCTGTTCGTTTGGTAATCAGCTTGAGTACTTTATCCTCACTCATATCCAGCAAGGGCGCTAGCCTGCGTGCCGTTTCTTCCGGCTTCTTAATTTGTACTGGTATCGCCATGACTGTCGGCGAACTGACATTATAGGTGAGCGCCGTACCCTGCCTATCCAAAATTTCGCCACGCTTGGCGGCAAATGGAATATTGCGGCGCCACGAATCCTCAGCCTTGGCCGAGAGCTCGCCTCCTTTACCCAATTGAACATAGGCGAGCCGGATCGACAAGGCCGCAAACAGTACAAACAATCCCATTAGCCCCCATACCAGCCTCCGCCGCATGGTCACGTTAGATTTTTTCAAACGTGCTCCCTCCGTTCCTCAAATACTCATGACATGTCTTACCTCATGAATATTCAAAAGAACGGACATTAGAACAAGCTATCAGTTATCCTCGCCTTTAATCGCAGCAGCACTTTCCTCATCTGCAACAGCAGATATTCCTCCCTTAGGAGCTTCCGAGTCTGTTCCAGCATCAGCAGTAGTACCGGAATCGGTTTTAGTATCGACCTCCGTTTTTGTTGCGCTGCCGGTCTGGTTAGCTGCAACTCCATTGGTCGAGTCCTGTGTTTCCTCCGGTTTCACTCCGGTCACCGTTTCTTTGGCCGGCTGAAGCGTCACGCTGACGATCCGCTTTCCATTTACCATTTGCGCCTTTTGAGAGACAACATAACCTTCGCCACTTACCTGCACACCAACCTTCATAAGGGTCAGAACTTGAAGTGTGTCACGCAACGAAACACCTGTAAAATCAGGAATAGTCATGTTGGCACTATCCTCAGTCAGCAAGTAAATGCGTTGTCCGGGTTTCATTTTGACGCCTGCTTCAGGATACTGGCGAACAATTTTGGAGCCTTTGCCTACCGTTTCATAGGCAATTCCCTGTTTGAGCAATGCATTTTGCGCATCCTTCTTCACCTGACCAGTTAATGTTGGTACCGTTGGCAAATTCACTGTTTTTACAACAGCGGCACCTGATTTATTCGTTTTAGTTCCCGTTTTTGGAACCCCCATATATTGCAACGATTGGGATACAATTTTTTTAAATACAGGTGCTGCTGCTGTACCGCCGCCTACCGATTTGTTAGGTTCGTCCATAACAACCAAAACAGCTATTTTCGGATCATTTACCGGTGCAAAACCTATAAAGGACACGACATCCTTCGAATGGTCATATACTTTTCCGACGACCTTCGTCGCCGTACCTGTTTTACCAGCTACACGATATCCGTCAATATAAGCAAGGCGTCCCGTACCAATTTCTTGGTCAGATACGACCTGCTCTAGATAGCTGCTTGTCTGGACTGCCGATTCCCGAGTAATCACTTGACGGACTTCCTTCGGTTGAATCGTCTGAACTTCGCCTGTATCTGGGTTGATGATTTCCTTCACCAGATGAGGCTGCATCAGCTTCCCCCCGTTAGCAATTGCCGAGATGGCAGCTACCTGCTGGATTGGCGTCACCTGAACACGTCCGTGTCCATATGAAGCGGTTGCGACCTCGGATTTGTACTGGGTATGGAACGTAATAGCCCCGGTAGACTCACTTGGAAGATCAATGCCCGTTTTCACGCCGAATCCAAAGTTATTAATATATTTCTTCAGTCTCTCGCCACCCAACTTATCCAAACCCAGATGGACGAAACCAACGTTACTTGAGCGCTTGACTCCCTGAAGATAGGTTAACGTTCCCCAGTTGCGGCTTACATCACGAATATCCCAGCCTCCGACCCGAATCATACCAGATTGGTAAGATTCATTTGGATTGAACACCTTTTCTTGAACCGCAGCTGCCAAGGTTACAATCTTAAACGTGGAGCCAGGCTCGTAGATAGATTGAGTAGCATTATTACGGAAATATTCCAAGGGTGTACTCCCATATGTATTGGGATTAAAATTTGGATAAGTTGCCATACCAAGAACATCCATCGTCTGGGGATCAGCAGCTACTACAGTCATCGTTTTCGGGTTGTATTTTGCAATAGCTTCCTGCATGGCATCCTCTATATAATACTGAATCGTATCGTCAATCGTCAGCTTTAAATTTTTACCATTTTGTGCCGGCTCATAGACACTTTCCGATCCTTGAAGAGGAACTCCCTTCCGATCCCGCTGATACAGAAGCTTTCCAGCCGTCCCCGAGAGCTCTTTATTATAATAAGCTTCCAATCCCATACCTGCTGTGCCATCTTTTCTTTGATAGCCAAGAACATGGGAAGCCAGCTTATTTTCCGGATAATAGCGTTTGGATTCTTGAACAGTGTCCACAGCTCCAATTACTTCATACTTATCCTTCAAATACTCTTTGAACGTATCCACTTGTGCCTTGATCTCAGGGTCTACCTTCCAGCCCCCATTACGAATCTCGCGATTTTTTAAGTAGTTCCCCTTTTTATCCTTTGCAGAAAGATGTCCTCTCAGCTCATCCTCAGGCGTTTTGAGTAACTGGTGCAGCTTAGCTACAACCTCATTCTCCAAATCATACTCCTGAATGATGCTAGGATTGACAACTACCGTATAAGCCGGTGCATCCGTAGCCAATACGTTTCCTTTACGGTCCGTAATGGTTCCACGCTTGGGCTGAATGACCTGATCTCTTTCTACTTGATTAACTACCAGGTTATGCCAGTACTCCCCGCTCACAACTTGAATCCAAAATACCTTAAGTAGCAGAACAAGAAAAAAGAGGGTAATACATCCCCCTATTAGCAGTGTGCGAAGCTTTATTCTTTTGACCATAGCTCAAACCTCTCTGCAAAAAAATGTACGTCAGAGCATAGCTTGATGCTATGCCCTTAACTATTTGGCAGCCTGCTTTTCCACACGAATGGGCTCTCTTGTTGGTTCGATATATCCCTGTTGCTTTGCAGTCGGCACGATCTGATTTTCCAGACGCTCCTTTTGCATCTTCAGTTGGGCGATATTGGTCTGTAATTTGGAAATGTCCTTGCTTGCCGTATTAATCGAATAATTGATTTGATAAATGTGAGCGTACCTGCTAATCAACATACCAGCAATGACAATGCACGCTACAAGTGTCAATAGATACAGCAGCTTTTCTCGAATCGGCAGCTCTCTGCGGCGTGTAACGACTTTGGTGGTCTCACGATACCGTTGTTGCTGAACCTGTTCCTGACGGGCTCTTTCTTTTACAGCCAAATTACCGCGTGTATAAGCCATGTCGCCTCTCCTTCTCCATTAAATTTACAATTTCTCGGCAACTCTCAGCTTCGCTGACCGGGACCGAGGATTAAGCTCCAGTTCCTGCTCTGACGCCACAATCGGCTTACGGTTCACCAGCTTCAGATCGCCTTCCATTTTGTCTTCCAAAATAGGCAAATCAGATGGATAGATGCTTTTCGCCAAATACTCCTTGAAAATATGCTTGCATATCCGATCCTCCAGAGAATGGAATGTAATGACCGAAATTCTGCCTCCTGGAGCCAGACATCTTACTGCCTGATGCAAAGTATCTTCCAGTGCACCCAACTCATCATTCACAGCAATCCGCAAAGCCTGGAAACTGCGTTTAGCCGGATGTCCCCCGGTTCTGCGTGCCGCAGCCGGAATTCCTTCTTTGATAATATCGACAAGTTCCCCAGTTGTGTGAATAGGCTTGTTCAATCGACGTTCAATCATGATCTTTGCGATCCGCCGTGAAAACTTCTCTTCTCCGTAATGAAACAAAATACGCGCAATCTCTGCTTCCGACCATTTATTGACAATTTCGTAAGCCGTAAGCGAGCTACTCTGATCCATCCGCATATCAAGCGGCGCATCATGATTGTAGCTAAATCCCCGTTCCCCCTCATCGAACTGGGGCGAGGACACACCCAGATCGAACAAAATACCCTGGACCTGCGGGACGCCGTCTTTCTCGGGCAATCCCAATTCGGTCAGCTTGTCCTGCAAGTGGCGGAAGTTGGATTTCACTAATGAAATCTTGCCTTCATAGGCTGACAGCTTCTCTCGCGCATTGTTCAATGCCCAGTCGTCCTGATCAAAGGCAATGAGCCTTCCCTCAGGGCCAAGCTGTGATGCAATGACGGAACTGTGTCCTGCCCCTCCCAACGTGCAGTCCACATAAATCCCGTCCTGCCTGATGTTTAGTGCCTGTGTTGCTTCTTCTTTGAGTACGGTAATGTGGTGAAACAAACGGCTGACCTCCTAAATTACAATTCAAAGTTGAAATCAACCAATTTCTCAGCAATGTCGTTAAATGCTTCTTCTGATTGGTTGAAATATTGCTCCCAAGTGTGCTTGCTCCAAATCTCTACACGGGTGGACACTCCCAATACGACGCACTCTTTAGTGAGCTTGGCGTATTCGCACAAATTCCCCGGTAAATTTACCCTGCCCTGTTTGTCCAATTCGCATTCAGTCGCCCCCGAGAAAAAAAAACGGGTAAACGCCCGCGCATCGGCCTTCATCAGAGGCAGTGCTTTAAGTTTTTTCTCCATGACAGCCCACTCATCCATGGGATACACGAAGAGGCATTGGTCCAACCCGCGGGTAACCACGAACGAGGCACCGAGAAGTTCACGAAACTTGGCCGGTACAGTAAGCCGGCCCTTCTCATCAATGCTATGTTGGAACTCCCCCATAAACATTGGTTTCGTCACCCCTTACCCTATTCTCCCACTTTGGCCCACTTTCCACCACCTAAGCATAATAGATTCGCTTTAAAAAATCAAAGACCTCTTTTTCATTACCAAAAAGTGATAGAAGCCGGATCCATACCATTATGTCTGTTATTGTAGCCCCGCGTCACAAGATGCAAAAAAGCCCCTTATCCCATGAAGCCGTCCCCCGACAATATGCATCAGGTTTCGAAACAACACGGAATAAAGGGCTTACTCTCTGTCCATTATGTTAACCTAAACAAATACTTGCATTAAAAACGCAACACTTTGCAGCGAAAATCGTGATGGAAAAATCCGATTACGCGTTCCAGCTGTCCAAATAGATCTTTTGTTCTTCAGTTAACGTGTCAATTTGGATTCCCAGACTATCAAGCTTGAATCGAGCTACCTGCTCATCAATTTCATAAGGTACATTAATAACGGCTTTGCCTAGTTCATTGTAACGATCATTCACATATTTCAAGCCAAGCGCCTGAAGCGCAAATGTCGTATCCATAATTTCCGCAGGATGTCCATCAGCAGCAGCGAGATTCACGAGGCGTCCTTCTGCCAGCAAATACATTTTACGTCCATCTTTAAAACGATATTCCTCGATATTGCGACGCACCGTACGAATGGATTCGGAACGTTTAGCAAGCTCAGGCTTACTAACCTCCACATCAAAATGCCCTGCGTTACACAGCACAGCTCCATCCTTCATCACATCAAAGTGTTCTCCTGTAATTACAGCCTTGTTTCCAGTTACTGTAATAAAGAAGTCGCCCAGTTTGGCAGCCTCTACCATCGCAAAGACATGGAAACCATCCATATGGGCTTCTACTGCCTTGATCGGATCAACTTCGGTTACAACAACGTTGGCTCCCAGCCCTTTCGCACGCATTGCAACTCCTTTGCCACACCAGCCATAACCTACCACAACCACTGTACTTCCTGCTACAACCAGATTAGTCGTACGAATAATGCCGTCGAAAGCTGACTGTCCTGTACCATAGCGGTTATCAAACAAATATTTGCAGTAAGCATCATTAACAGCCACCATCGGAAAGTGAAGTTGCCCTTCTTTTTCCAAAGCCTTCAAACGAATAATGCCAGTAGTTGTCTCCTCTGCTCCCCCACGGATCGTAGAAATCAGATCAGGCCGTTCGGATTGCAACAGAGTAACCAAGTCACCACCATCATCTATAATGAGATCCGGCTTTGTTTCCAGTGCCTTGATTTGCAAATTCTTGAATTCTTCTGGGTCTGGATTGTATTTAGCTAATACTGTAACGCCATCTTCAACTAATGCGGCGCAAACATCATCTTGTGTAGACAATGGATTACTACCTGTAATAGTTACCTGCGCTCCACCTGCTTGTACAACTTTAGCCAGGTAAGCCGTTTTGGCTTCCAAATGTAGACAGATGGTTACCTTCAGACCAGCAAAAGGCTGCTCTTGCTCAAATTGTTGACGTATACGGTTCAATACCGGCATATGGGCTTCTACCCAATCAATTTTCAAATGACCTTCAGGGGCCAATTTAAGATCGTGAACTATGCTATTTTGTAGAGAATGGGAAGTCATACTTTGTTTCCTCCTTCATATTGGTTGAATTTGCTCCATGATAAATCCTATATAAAATAACAATCATACATAAATAACACGATGCGTACCTGTCAGATCCAATGGTACATTCATAATCGTATCAATCAAGCTGAGACCATGACGGTTTAGAAAATGATAGATCGTATACGCCCGCTCCTGCGGCTGTCCAAATGGAAAAAGCGACCATTCAATACGATCCCACTGGCGAAGTGCTGTTTCATTTTGCCGAAGCAACGCTTCCTGAACTTTTGCCTCCAGATAGGCGATCTGTGCCAGAATTTTCTCGCGGTTGGTTTCTCCGAGCCGTAGCAAACCTTTCTCAATCAAACCTGTCTGCTGCACAAGTGGTTCGTACATGCGGACAAAAGCTTCCTTAGCCCCGGAGAACTGATCCTGCATTCCAAGCTGATCTTGAGTGGCAATCCATTGCTTTTTCCGTTCCTCAAGTCCGTCTCTAACTTGACCAAAACTTAATTCATACTTAAGCATATGCTTCTCCACACCTGGCTCTACCAACGTAAAAGACATTCGTGGCAGCAGTATCGGCATCTGCATCTCCAACACCCCGAAAGCATCCCGTGTAATCGCCCAGTAAGCAATCTCTCCTAGACCCAGCACAGATGCCAGCACCGGAAACAGTGAATCCTGCATTAGAGGACGAGTTAGCACATTGTTACTAAAACGTTCGGGATGTCTATCTATCTCTTCGAGCAGTTCATCCACAGTAAACGCCACCAGACCGTGTCGATCCGTGAATAGTCCAGCTTTTTTGAAAAGCAGCAAGCGTTCATCTTCATGGATATAAAAGAGATTCGCGCCACCTTCATGCACATCGGCTTGTAAATGATATCCATAATCTACGATCCGTGTGGCAGCCGTCCGATAAGCCTGCTCCAACTCATCATTGTGCTGAACCAGCCGCTTAAAAACGGATGCTTCCAGCTTGCGTAGCGAAGGATCTGCTGAATCCAAGAGTAATAATCCATAGGTGCCGAACAAAAGGCCCAGCAACTTGGCAAAGGCTTCACTCAGTCCATATGAATCCGTTATCCCGTTCTCAATCATGCGCATTATATCAGCCTTATGTTCTGAATCTGGCAAGCTTTGCTCTATATCCGCTATCACTTGCTTCCATTCAAAAGCGTCAACTTTAATGGCACTAACCGAAGAACGGCGTTCAGGTTGCTTATTCAGCTTGATTTTGACGGCTTGTGGGTCATTTGCCATTACATATGTATGATTGACCTCGTCCCAGTCATGATCTTCGCCAGCAATCCAGAAGACGGGAATAACCGGACGCCCAAGCCGTTCCTCTGCTTCTCTCGCCGCCTTAATGAGGGTAGCGGCTTTGTAAATAACCAACATCGGACCTGTGAACAGTCCGCTTTGCTGACCACCAGCTACTACCAGAGCATCTGGACTTTCCAGACGGTCCAATGAAGCACGAACCGCCTCATACGAATTGTATTTCTCATTGTATATACGAAGACATGCTACGACATCCTTACGGTTTAATCGCAGATGCCCCGTCTTATCCAGCCACTTCGCCCGTTGGGCAAAAGCATCGGCGTGCAGCAAATTATATTCATACAAGTCGCTCGCGCGTCCTGTACCCTGTATATAATCTTCTGCCAAAGCCGACCCTCCGCGAAGCGTTTCCGGAATTATTTTCATGGGTCTGCCTCCTGTCTCCACCAAAACCTTACTGCTTGATTGTACCGAAAGCCCATGTCCACGTCAAAGCTTCCTACAAAAAAAACCGCCGAATAACTCGGCGGTTGGTGCATAAAACAAGATCAGGCGTAAGGCTCAGCTACAAAATGTCCTTTAGACACTTCGATGAGCGTGGCATTTTCCAGGTTATAAGCCCCTGTCTTACTGCCAGATGCATCATGAATCGGGCCTGCTTGGTCGCCTGGCATAATAATCCGTTTTTTGTTGGCTTCTACTTCTGGATCAGGAAGTGGGATCGCCGACAAAAGCATTTTCGTATAAGGATGGATCGGATTTGCATATAACTCAGCACTTTCTGCAAGCTCAACCATTCTACCCATATACATTACAGCTACCCGATCACTGATGTGCTTGACCATCGACAGATCATGCGCAATGAATAGGTATGTCAGACCCAAACGTTCTTGAAGCTCTTTTAACAGGTTGACAACCTGAGCCTGAATAGATACGTCAAGAGCTGAAATCGGCTCATCACAAATGATGAATTTAGGATTAACAGCCAGTGCACGTGCAATACCGATCCGTTGACGTTGACCACCAGAAAACTCATGCGGATAGCGTGTTGCATGGTCAGGGTTCAAACCAACCAGATCAAGTAACTCCTCAATCCGTTTCTTACGTTCTGCACGGCTACCCGCCATATTGTGAATATCCAGTGCCTCACCAATAATATCAGAAACGGTAAAACGCGGGTTCAATGATGCATACGGATCTTGAAAGATCATCTGCATATCACGGCGCATTGCTTTCATTTTACTTGGTGATAATTTGTAAATATCCGTACCGTTAAAACGTACGCTACCTGCTGTAGGTTCATACAAGCGCAAAATCGTACGACCCGCTGTAGACTTACCACAGCCGGATTCGCCAACCATACCCAGCGTTTCACCCTCGCGAATATAGAAATTCAGGTTGTCCACCGCTTTGAGCACACGGTTTTTGCCAACATTAAAATACTTTTTAAGACCTTCAACCTCAATTAAATTGTTGCTACTCACCATGATCTCACCTCCTATTTCTTCAACTTCGGATCAAGCGCATCACGCAAGCCGTCGCCAAAAAGGTTGAACGCAAGCATAATCAAACTGATCAAACCTGCTGGGAAAAGCATCCGCCACGGGTAATACATCCACCCGGTCAGAGCTGATTCAATCATTGAACCAAGCGATGCCTCCGGATTCGGTACCCCTAAACCGAGGAAGCTCAGGAAAGCTTCGGAAAAAATAGCGGTCGGAACGCTCAATGTCAATGTAACGATGATCGGACCTACTGCATTAGGCAAGAGGTGGCGGAAAAGCAAACGACCTGCTCCAGCACCCATGGAACGGGAAGCAAGTACAAACTCTCTGTTTTTGAGTTGCATCATTTCACCACGTACAATCCACGACATGTTAATCCACCCCGTTACACAGAGCGCAATAATAATTGTAGTGATACTTGGCTCCAGTACAACCAGCAACAGGATCGTAACAAGCAAGTAAGGAATGGAGTACAAGATTTCAGAAAATTTATTCATGATTTCATCAACGCGGCCACCAAAGTAACCCATAATTCCACCATAAATAACACCAATCAGCAAATCAATCAAAGCTGCAGCCAGGCCTATCGTCAAGGAAATCCGTGCTCCCATCCATGTACGGACAAACATATCACGTCCAAGATCATCCGTACCGAACCAATGCTCCGCAGAAGGTGGCAGATTCGTGCTCAGTAAATCATTAGAGTAATAATTATAGGGTGACAATATCGGACCGATTAAAGAAAAAAGCACAATCAGAACTAAAACAATCAAGCTAGTCATTGCAACCTTGTTTTTACGAAGTCGTTCCCAGGCATCGCGCCAAGCAGATAAGCTTTCTCGCTGAATAACTTCAGACTGCTTTTCATCGACCCCTATTTTTTGGAAATCTTCCGGTTTTACCTGAAGTTTATCCAAATTCACAGCATTGTCTTTCACAGACATAAAGTTACCCCTCCTTCCCGCCGGACAGCTTAATCCGAGGATCAATAAACCCATACGC
The DNA here is from genome assembly GCF_054602535.1 of Paenibacillus sp. SEL1. NCBI lineage: Bacteria > Bacillati > Bacillota > Bacilli > Caryophanales > Paenibacillaceae > Paenibacillus > Paenibacillus sp. SEL1. The sequence goes on from NZ_CM137723.1 coordinate 57,885, forward strand.
GACATCTGTAATAAAACGCGCTAACATAAGCAAAACACCGTAAAAAATCGTTATGCCCATAATCATGGTGTAATCACGGCTTGTGATACTTTCCACAAACACTTTACCAATACCGCCAATCCCGAAAATCCGTTCAATAACCACAGATCCGGTAATAATATTCGCTGTCATTGGACCTACGTAGGTAACAACTGGCAAAATAGCATTCCGCACAACGTGTTTGAACATGATCGTAATGGATTTCAAGCCTTTAGCTTTGGCCGTTTTGATATAATCTGCATGCAGTACTTCTATCATACTGGAACGCGTCAATCGTGCAATAAATGCAATTGGTTGAGCGGACAAAGCCGCCACAGGCAGAACGTAGTCCATTGGGCCCTCGAAGCCCATAACATTAAACAATTCCAACTTTTGGGCAAAAAAGAACTGAATTAATGATGCCAGAACGAAGCTGGGAACCGCAATACCCAGAATTGCCAATATCATCGCTACGGTATCAATGAGTCTACGATGGTATAAAGCCGCCAGCATACCTAGTAAAATACCGACAATAATGGAAACAATAATTGCGACCAGACCTAATTTTAGTGATACCATGAAGGTCTGTCCAATAATGTCGCTCACACTTTGATTCAATTTTTTCATAGAAATACCAAAATCACCCGTAACAATATCACCTAAGTATTTAAAATATTGTACATATACAGGCTTATCCAACCCATACTGTTCCATTAATCGGGCTTGAATCTCAGGAGACGTCGCTCTTTCGCTCATGAAAGGGTTACCTGGAATTGCCTTCATCAGAAAGAACGTCGCAGAGATCAGAATGAGCAAAGAAATAAGCATAAATATAAATTTACTGATCAAATAACGCGCCATCGCCCGTTTACACCTCCCATATTTTTCGACACCATTCGATTCTATAGAAATAGAGTTGGGTTGTCCAATCTACTTATATGCATGGTTAATTTAATCATTTTAAGAAGAACCCTCACACACAAAAAAAACGGGATATATATGGCAGTACCCACATATATATCCCGAAGTAACTCCTCAACTTCAGAATCAAGTATCAGCTACTTACTGTGTTATATAAGCTCTTGTAAAATCAATTGCACCACTAAAATCCAAGGCAACGCCTTTTACATTTGGTTTCGTCAAAGAAGTATTAGAGTAGTAATAAATCGGCAGTAAAACCATATCATCCTGAACAAGAAGCTTCTCTGCTTTCGCAAATATTTCCATGCGTTTTCCTGGATCAGTTTCTGTTTTAGCCGCTTTAATCAAACCATCATATTCAGGATTAGAATATCCAGAATTATTGTTGCCATTACCAGTTGTCCAGATATCCAGGAAAGTCATCGGATCATTAAAGTCAGCAGACCATCCACCACGTGCAATTTGGAAATTCAACTTGTTACGTGTTTGGATAAATACGCCCCACTCCTGGTTTTGCGTTTTCACGTCGATTCCCAGGCTTTTCTTCCACATATCTGCAACTGCCAAAGCAATTTTTTGGTGTCCTTCAGTAGAATTGTAGAGTAGAGTGATTGGAGGGAGTGAAGTTACTCCTTCTTCCTTCATACCTTCTTGAAGCAATTTCTTCGCTTCAGCTACATCTTCTTTGAAATAATCATCTTTATGTTCATTACGGTATTCCTGAGATAAACCTTTAATACCCGGAGGTACAAAGCCGTAAGCAGGGATTTCTCCACCCATCGTTACTCTATCAACAATCGGCTGACGTTGAATCGACATTGCAAATGCTTTACGAATTTTAAGATTATTGAACGGTTTTTCGGTGACGTTAAACAAATAGTAATAGGTGCTTGCTATACCTTTAGCCTGGAATTCGTTAGGCATTTCATTTTTCACAGCCATCATTTGGTCTGCAGGAATTTCGCCATTAGGTTTACCTGCATAATCAAGTTGTCCACTTCTGTAAGAAGCGAGTTCTGTTGCACCGCTGTTTACAAGGGACATTGTAATTTTCTTCAGTTTAATTTCGTCCTTACCCCAATAATTCTCGCTTTTGGAAACCTCGATCTTTTGACCTGTCTCCCAAGTCGACAATGTGAAAGGCCCGTTAGTGATCATGCTTTCTTTTTTAGTCGCCCATTTATCATTTCCTTGAACAGACGGATGCACCGGGTAATAGGTGTAGAAAGAAGTCAATCCCAGGAAGTAAGGTGTTGCATGTTCCAGTTCTACCTGCAATGTATGGTCGTCAACTGCTTTGACACCTACATCTTTGAAGTCCGTAACTTTAGTACCTTTAAAAGATTTGGAAGTGCTCAGGTTGTAACCCTCAGCATTTTTGATATAGTACAATTGGTAAGCATATGGAGGTGCAGGAGCCGTGGAAGGATCCAATACCCGTTGCCAAGCAAATACGAAGTCGCTTGCTTTGACTGGGTCGCCATTACTCCATTTTGCAGTATCGCGAAGCTTGAACGTATAGGTTTTGCCGTCATCGGAAATTTTCCAAGATTCAGCTACGCCAGGAATTTCTTTACCATCAGGGCCCATGCGAACAAGACCTTCATACATTGTTTTTAAAACAGTGTTTGCTTGAGTATCTTGAGCCTGTGCCGGATCGAACGTTGGCGGCTCGGATGCAAGGTTAATGCGCAAAATTTGCTTGTCGGCCGCAGCCGGCGTAGTCGAGGTGTTTTCTTGTGCGCCCTTACCATTGGTATCGTTCTTGCCGCCGCAACCTGCGAGCAGTGCGCCAACTGCAAGAATGAGTGTCAAAAGGACTAAAAAGCTTTTCCTTTTCATCTAGCGTTTTCCCCCTAGTTCTAAAGTGGTATATGTTTATAGATTATACAACCAGCGGTCAAAAAAATCTACATTACATTTCTTCAAATTGAGCTTTTTTTTCAAAAAAACATGATTAATTCATATTTTTTCACCTTTTCATGTCACCTTATATCACATGGCGTTGAATATATTCTTAAATATACCAACTACAGTCAACAAAATATACGCCAATGTCATCGCCATAAAAGTTAATCTCCAGACCGCTCTACATAATCTTTTACCATCAACCTTCCCTTTTATTCGATTTTGAGCTCCTCCAATTAAACCCAAGGCCAGTAATAGGAGAAGTAGAATCAAATAAAAACCGAATCGAGATGTAAAAATGACGTTAAAGAGTGCTGCGACGGAAAATATCAGAAAAAACGTGGTAATATCCATAGAAGTAAGTAACGATTTCTTTTTTTCCATTTTAAGAATGTAGCGACAAACCGCAAACACGATCAAAAACGGAAAAAAGGGAAGAATACTGAAAGTGATAATAGTACCTTGTATAAGACTCAACTGATCACCCCTCTTTTAGCCGCATGCCTTCAATTAATTGCCACAATAACTCATGAGTTGGTGCAGTAACTCCAGCCCGATCTGCCATCTGCACCAGTTGTCCGTTAATCGAAGCAACTTCCGTCATGGACTGTGCAAGTACATCAGCTAGCATGGACGAGTGATTCTCTGCCGTTGCCCGGCATACATTCATAATTTGCTCCCACCATGCGTTTTCCCAGTGGATACCATGAGCTTCATACACTTGAATGCCTTCATCGTACAGCCTGCGCATCATATGTATTCGAATAGGGTCCGAAAGCAGCTCGCCATTACGAACTCGCCATAACGCCGTCAGCGGATTGATCACAGCATTGATCAACAACTTGCGATACATACCGTTCTCGATTTCTTTCGACAAGCAAGCGTCAAATCCTGCTGCAACCAGCCGATTTAGCACACATTGATTAAAATTATTGTTCTTCGACTCCTCCTCTTCCTCCGAACATCCTATTTCAGTAACACCCGATCCTGCATGTACAATAGATGCTACTCCCTGCCTCTTGGCTCCTTCAGTCGTCACAGCAGGGTATATTACAGCTTTAGGCCAAGCCTTTCTAATGCGTTCTATATGGCCGATTCCATTCTGCAAGCAAACAATTCCTGTATCTCTATCCATTTGAGCTGCAGGCTGGATCTGTTCTAATACTTCCTCAATCGCCCCCTGTTTGGTCATAAGCATTATCCATCGTGCCGGAGCCTGTGCATTTAACCGTTGCCAATCTGCCAATGGCGCTACCTTCAATTTATTCCCGGACACATGTACTGCCGTCTGTCCCTCCTTATCAAACACAGTAATCCCTTCACGAGCAATGATGCGTGCCTGCTCAAGTGTACGCGTCCACAGCCTTACTTTTGTACCTGAGGCAGACAACCTCCCGGCAAACAACAATCCCAGCGAACCCGCTCCAATAATATCAATCACCTTTGTATCGTCTCGCTTCCATCTTTTTTTCTACTATATCATATGCACTCTAGAGAAATACAAAAAACGCCAACTACAGCAAAGCGCTAGTTGACGTTTTATTTCAATATTGCAGAAGTAATCTTGTTACTCAATGCGCTCCAGATTCCCATTGGCGTCCATTTTGAATCTGGATTTAAGCTCTTCCTCATCATCAGTGATTAAAGCCAAGCGCCGAGCCCGGTCCATAATCTGAATCAGAGCTTTATAATCATCATTCACAACACGATAGTCGGTTTGCACCTCATTCACTTCTTTGGACAGCCGGTCATTAATGGAGCGAAGCTGATTCAATTCTTCTTCCTTTTCCCGTAAATCTTTCTCCAGCATCTTAATCTGCCGATTCGTTTCCTGGACGGATCCCTTCCATTGACGCAAGAAGCGAATTACTGCATCAATAGATAACGTATCCTCACTCGTACCATCCGTTCTGTACCCACCTTCGACTGTATCAAGCGAGGCAAAAGCCGCAACCTGTGATACACCTACCGGGTTCTGCTTACGGATATAACTACGCTTCTGGCGCTGTGCTTTGGCAATGCTAATCGCTTCATCATAACGTTTGCGCACGCAGCTGTTCCAACGAAAGCCGCATGCTGCAGAGGTTCTTCCGATTTTTTGACCAACCTCCTCAAACGCAGCGAGCTGCGTCCCACCTTCACGGATATGCCGCAATGTCACCTCCGCCAATATCAAGTCATCTTCCACACTCCATGCATCTTGTCTTATTGCAGTCATGCCTCTAGCCCTCCTAACAACATCCTGAAATAACCGTCTTCATGAACCGATCTTGCCGGTATTTGAATAGGGTATAAAAGCTGTTTATTCATTCCTATGCCTCTCGTAGAGTTCATAGAATCTATTTGATACTAAATTGTATTTCCATTTCTGCAAGAACTCATACGTGAACGTAAACAGTTTCGGGTTTCAAGCATGCTCAGACTGCTGTACAATAAAATGAATGGTTAAAGAAACAGAAAGGATCATATACATTACTATTAGTTTTTTTCGGGAATACATAAAAGGGGAAACCAAATGAATAAACGAGTAAAAATCACAATCAGCACTCTGCTGGCCACCATTATGTTGCTAACTTTCATATATGTACGTCCTACTCTGGCCGCTCCCTCCCATGAAGAAAGTCAGATTTTACAAGATAGCCTGTCGATTGTAGAGATAGACCATGAAATTGAGCGAATCAGTCAAGAGCAGCAGACTCTTTTGCAGCGTCAGCGGGAATTGCGAAGTAATCTCACCGTTCAGCAAGAGCAAATGACCATACAACGGAAGCGTGCAGGTTCTGTGCTGCGATCGTATTATATGGGAGAAAGGGACAAGCTGTTGAGTGTAGTGCTAGGGGCGAAAAGTATAAGGCAACTTCTCTCTCTGTACGATTACTACTTATTATTGATTAGTCACGATCAGGATGTGCTTCAAGAATACGAATCCAATTATCAATCTATGCGAAAAACAGAACAACAAGTCACCCAAGCCTCAATGGAATTGGAGACAGTCAAAACAAACTTACTGGCACAACGCAAACGCATTATCCTGCTTCAGTCGCGTGTAAATGACGGCGTTAACGCCAGTAATGACCCGGATACCCTACGCAAGCTTATTGGCGAAATGACAGCTTATTGGGAGAATGTAGGTGTCTACGAGGTAAATAAGCACTTTAAAGCATTAGCTCAAGCTATGCAGGATTTACCGCAATTCATTCAACAACAACAAGGTGCTATGGTTACAAATGGAAAAGTGATTACGATAAGCATTCGCGAAGAGGACTTTAACCGTTTTTTAAAGTCAGAAAATGAATTGTTTAATCACTTCAACTTTACATTTGCACAGGATCGAATTATGGTAGAAGGTCAGCAGGGAACGATGAAATTAAGAGTAGAAGGTCACTACACGGTAGAAAATGAACCGAAAAATGCAATTTTATTTCATGTAGATCGATTGGTATTTAATGGTCTGGAACTACCTGATACGACCCGCAACAAGCTGGAAAAGGATTTTGATCTAGGTTTCTACCCACAACAGCTTATTTCCTATGTCAAAGCCACAGAAGTACGCACTTTAGCAGGAATGCTTGAAGTTAAGCTCGAATTAAACTTTAAATAAGCTTTTGCTCACTTTCATTGTTCTGAATTTTTACGTATACAAAACAAGAGACCCCGGGATACTCCCGAGGTCTTTATTATTATCATAACGATAGGAATTTTATAGCAGATCGGCTGCCAACTGCGCAAGCTTGGAGCGTTCTCCTTTTTCCAACATAATATGCCCGCTAATCCCTTCTTGCTTAAACCGCTCCACCACATAGGTTAGACCGTTACTGGCTGCATCCAGATAAGGGTGATCAATCTGCTCCGGATCTCCCATCAAAATGATCTTGCTCCCCTCACCCACCCGGGACACAATCGTTTTGATCTCATGTCGGGATAAGTTTTGCGCCTCATCGACTATAATAAATTGCCCAGGTATCGAACGCCCACGAATATAAGTAAGTGCCTCCACCTGAATACTGCCCAAGCCCATCAAAATTTTGTCGATATCACCTGATTTTTTGGCATCAAACAGATACTCTAGATTATCGTAGATTGGTTGCATCCACGGGCGAAGTTTTTCATCCTTTTCTCCCGGTAAATAACCAATATCCTTACCCATAGGGACAACAGGCCGAGCAATCAGCAGTTTCTTGAAGCGATGTTCATCCTCTACCTTAAGCAAGCCTGCCGCCAGCGCCAGCAGCGTTTTGCCCGTACCCGCTTTTCCTGTAATGGTCACGAGGGGGATATCGTCATTAAGCAAAAGCTCCAATGCCATCCGCTGTTGAGCATTACGCGCGCTGATTCCCCACACCGATTCGTTACTTAAGTACAGCGGCTCTAATCGCTCTGCCTCCTGATTTACTTTCAGCAAAGCTGATTTTCCAGTTCCCATTTCATCTTTCAGAATGACAAATTCATGTGGATACAGCGTATAAGGTAGTTCCAGTGGCTTGATTGGTAAAAAACGGTTAGAGTAAAATTCATCTATGATGGACGGGTGCACCTGTATTGCCGAGTATCCGGGATATAGCTCACTTAGATCGCCTGTTCTATCGGATAGGTAGTCTTCGGTCAGCAGTCCCAATACATCTGCCTTGATCCTGACCAGCACATCTTTACTGACCAAAACGACCGAACGTGGTTCAGGCTGCTCTTGCTCTTCCAGATGATAATTCAAGGCAACCGCCAAAATCCGGTTATCGTTCGAAACCTCCCCGAACATCTCCTGAACTTTTAAAAAACTTCGGTGGTTTAACTCAACCTTAAGCCTTCCACCTTGGGGAAGTGGAACGCCACTATGCAGATGACCCACTTCTCTCAACCCGTCCAACAATCGCGATACATTGCGGGCATTCCGTCCAATCTCATCCGCGTTGCGTTTTTTGGAGTCGATTTCTTCCAGAACTACAGCTGGAATAACAACTTCATGTTCTTTGAAGGTAAATATGGCTTTCGGATCATGCAGCAGCACATTCGTATCCAGCACAAAAATTTTCTTCATTAAATCCCCTCCAAAGCGGCGTGGACAATCTCGTGTTTCATACCTATACCTATTCACCGGGTACCTAATACTTGCTGATTCCCTGAAAAAAGAACCCCAAAGCAGCATAAAACAACGAAAAGTTGTAAGTGAAGATAGCCTCTGAGCCTGTCCATTTTTGAAATTAGACACAAAAGGCCCAGTGATTGCTCACTGGACCTAGACTTGGTTCACTATAACTTTAGACATACCTCAACCCCCTTATGTTATATAAGAGCTTTACTCGCTGCGAGTATAACATAAGTGGGAAGAAAGATACATACTCAGGAATTGGAAGAAGCTGCGGTATTGTCGCTTGCTTTTTTAGCTAATTCCTCTTGTAGCGCTTGCTTGGCCAAATCGAGCTGTTGCTCATCAATGTACACATACGGGCTACGCCACGTTCCTGCTACCGGATTGTATTTCACATTTTGCTTGGAAATATTCCAATAGGTTTGTACGATATTTTTCATTTGCTGTGACTCGATATCTGTCATCATATTCTTATCAACCGATTTAATAATTGCACTAAACTTGGTCAAAGCGTTAAAGGATTGCATTTGGTCAATTAGGGAATGAAGCACCTGATTTTGTCGACGATTACGATCAAAATCGTCAGATTCAGCTGTTCTCGGACGACAATTCGATTTGCGGTAGCGAACAAAATCAAGAGCCTGATCACCGTTCAAATGCTTGTCTCCAACTGTCAGGTTAATATCGGTACCATCTGCACGGTCACGATAACACATGTTTTTATCAACCGTCACATCTACGCCACCCAAATTATCTACTACATCTCTAAAGCCCTGGAAGTTAATAACCGTCACATAATCAATATCAATGTTTAAATATTTGCCAATCATCTTCTTCATTTGTTCTTCAGCAACTTCGCCAGATTCTTTCTCTCTAGCCTTAAACACCGGATAATACTCATTCAACTTGCGAGGTTTATATCCATCCATTTCTAGACGCGTATCGCGCGGTAAGGACACGATGGTAGACGATTTGGTATTAGGGTTCAATGTAGCTACCATAATAACGTCGGACAAATAAGTCGGATGATCAGGGCGGTAATCGGTTCCTAGCAATAAGATAGTCAAAGGCTTAGCTTCTGCCAATTGTGTTTTGGGTACTTCCTTGTTGATCCCCGTATCCAAAACTTCCTCTACCTGATTGTAAAGATAGTAGGTATAACCACCTGCTGCCAAAATACCTATAATAAGCAGAAACAAGACAAACTTCATAAACGATCTGAAAAAGCTTTTTTTCTTTTTCGTTTTTTTCGGTTTGGCGGATTTTTTCCCGCTTTGTGTCCGGGGAGGCAATCCGTTCGAAAGATTACTCATGCTTCAACACCTTTTCCTGCGTTTTGAGAAATATAGCTTTCTCCAAGTTTTACAATCCTAAAACACACACAGCGGCGCATCCCGTTCCCGGGCGTCGCCGCTGTGGCCAAAGACCAATCCAATCAATTACATATTTGCTTGTGCTGTTTTACGTTGTTTCTCCGCACGCTCGCGTTCACCTTTGTTCAAGATCTTTTTACGCAAACGGATAGCGTTAGGTGTAATTTCGCAATACTCATCATCATTCAGATATTCGAGCGCCTGCTCCAAAGAGAAGATAACAGGTGTTTTCAGTTTAACTGTATCGTCTTTTGTTGCTGAACGAACGTTTGTCAGTTGTTTTTCTTTACAAATGTTAACGACAATGTCGTTATCACGTGTGTGCTCCCCAACGATCATACCCTCATAGATTTCAGTACCTGGCTCCAGGAACAAAATACCGCGATCTTCCACGCCCAGCATACCATAAAAAGTAGAGCTGCCGTTTTCGGTTGACACGAGTACACCCTGATGACGTCCACCTACTTGACCGCCAACAAATGGTCCATAGCTGTCAAACGCATGGTTCATTACGCCATAACCACGAGTCAAAGTCAGGAAGTTTGTAGTGTAGCCGATCAGACCACGAGCAGGGATCAAGAATTCCAAGCGAACCTGTCCGGTGCCGTTATTAATCATGTTAACCATTTCGGCTTTACGGGAGCCCAAACTTTCCATAACCGCACCCATGCTTTCTTCCGGAATATCAATAAGGAGACGTTCGATTGGCTCCATTTTCTTACCATCAATTTCCTTGACGATAACTTCCGGTTTGGACACTTGCAGTTCATAACCTTCACGACGCATGTTTTCAATCAGGATACCCAGATGCAACTCACCACGTCCAGATACAATAAAGGCGTCCGGGCTATCTGTTTCATCAACACGTAAGCTGACATCCGTTTCGAGTTCTTTCAGAAGACGCTCACGCAATTTACGGGATGTTACCCACTTACCATCGCGACCTGCGAATGGGCTGTTGTTAACCAGGAAGGTCATTTGCAGTGTCGGTTCATCAATCTTCAGTACAGGCAATGCTTCAGGATGATTTGGATCAGCAATGGTTTCACCGATGTTGATATCTTTAATTCCCGCAATCGCCACAATGTCACCAGCGCCCGCTTGGTCAGTTTCAATACGTTTCAGACCTTGGAAGCCGAACAGCTTCTCAATACGCGCTGATTTACTGCTACCATCACGCTGCATAACTGTGACTGCTTGCCCCTGCTTGATGATACCGCGGTTTACACGACCTACTGCAATTCGGCCAAGGTATTCGTTATAGTCCATCAGTGTTACGAGGAATTGAAGAGGCTCATCTACTTTCTCAGTTGGAGCCGGAATGTGCTCTACAACTGTTTCGTACAATGCTTGCATGTTATCGTCTTGCTTTTCAGCATCCATGCTGGATGTTCCGTTCAGCGCCGAAGCGTACACAACAGGGAATTCCAATTGCTCGTCATTCGCACCCAGCTCGATGAACAGATCCAGTACTTCGTCAATAACTTCTGCCGGACGAGCTGCCGGACGGTCAATTTTGTTTACTACAACGATTGGCGTCAGATTTTGCTCCAGCGCTTTACGCAGTACGAATTTCGTTTGCGGCATGCAACCTTCGTAAGCATCAACGACGAGCAAAACACCGTCAACCATTTTCATAATCCGTTCCACTTCGCCACCAAAGTCGGCGTGTCCCGGTGTATCTACAATGTTAATCAGATAGTCTTTGTAAGTGATAGCTGTATTTTTTGCCAAAATCGTAATACCGCGTTCACGCTCCAGATCGTTGGAGTCCATGGCGCGCTCCTGAACAGCCTCGTGTTCTCTAAATGTTCCGGACTGTTGAAGCAGCTTGTCGACAAGCGTCGTTTTTCCGTGGTCGACGTGGGCAATAATCGCAATATTGCGAATGTTTTCTCTAGCATGCATGGTTTGTATCCATATCCTTTCCGTATATCAAAATAGTGTCTCTATCCTGAAGCAGTGCTGATTCAAGGCTAACAATCGTTCTTTAGGCCCACTCCCTGCCAGCCTTCTATATGTTTCAGGCTTTGTACAGACAGCTTCCCTCTCCGATTCGCGTGAAAACCTTAAAATAAGCGTCAGAAATCATTCCGACGCTCTTATCATATCCATTATATTATAGTTGAAATATGTCATAAAGCAAGACATTATTGCCTGTTCCGTAATTTACCGCCATAAAATCTCACAGCTTGTCGGTTTACCTTTTACGTTTGCCACGCTTGTTTAGGACCAACCAGATTCCAGCGCCAATCAGTAAAACTGCAATAACATATATGATACCCGTTCTTAGGGAGGTAATAACCAATAAAAGCACCGATACCAAGCCCAATATTACGCCCCCTGTATATACATTGCGAGAAAGCGAAATATCATTAATGGCGTACTCCCATAATCCAATCGCCACACCTAGAAGTAACAAAGGCCATAAATAGGCCATTAAATGCCAGCCCCAAATATTGCAGAGCAAAAATAAGAAGCCATAAACCGACAAAATCCCTGCCGGCAGCAACATAAAGGGTGAAACTTTACGCTTCATGTACATTGCATGCAGTACGATTCCAGGTATTAAAAACAGCAAAGGCCAAAAGTTTCGTCCCAAAAAGGAGAACGCCCCCAGTTTCCCCAACAAAATAATCAGTCCTACGGCAACAATGCCCACTCCGATCATACGCTCTTTTCCGGAATTCATCGTGGTCTCCTTTGTTTGCTGAATTTGTTTTTAGGTCTCTTAATGTGATTGTTTTTAAGTATATTTTTGTGAATATAGAGTCTTTACAAAAACCGAGTAAATCTGGCATTCGCAAAAACTCTATGTCTATTTTAGCCGATGTTTTCCAAAAAAACTACGTTCAAATATGGCGAGCTCGTAACTGACGATATATGCCTGCAACGACAACTGCTGTTGCCAAGAGTCCCGGTAACCATGCATGTATAAGCTCTCCCGTACCTGCTAACCATACACCCAATCGGGGATCACGCAGTAGCATTTCTCCTGCCGTAAAAGCCAGGATTGCAGATCCGAGCAAAACAAGTACAGGGAACCGATGAAGCCAGATCGCAATCACGTTGCTGCCCCAGACGACAATTGGAATGCTAATCGCAATCCCAATGACAATAATGGCGATATCCCCATCTGCTAGAGCTGCAATAGCTAATACGTTATCTAGACTCATCACAAAGTCCGCTACCAGAATCACCTGTATAGCCTTCCATATGGTTGTTTCTGCTCTTACTCCCACATGATCCTCATTCTCATAAAGCAGCTTAAACGCAATCCATAACAGAAGTAGACCGCCTGCCGCCTGAATAAAGGGTATGCCCAGCAAAATGACAGCTACAAAAGTCAAAACACAGCGCAGGAGGACTGCACCGACTGCCCCCCACCATATAGCTTGACTCCGCTGCCTTGCAGGCAAGTTTTTGCTCGCCATGGCTATAACAACCGCATTATCACCGCTTAACACCAAATTAATCATTAATATTTTCAACAGCAAAATGATATGCTCCATGTGTACAAACACCCCCATCCTACTTGTATGCGAAATAGGACGAGGCTATGCTTATAAGCCTTGTCAAATAAGTCATCATTTATTAAAAATTGATGTCAAATTTGTTGAGCAAAGACCTTGAAATCAATAACAAACAGCAATATAATGAATCGTATTTCCGAAAAACGGGTATTAAAATAAACAACATACAATGATTTTAGGATGTTTAATCAGGGAGATGAGAACGATTGATATGTCTGGACTTCAGTTCTTTTGGCTACTGCTTAATGTGATATTTATTGACCTTCTGCTCGCAGGGGATAATGCGATTGTAATTGGACTTGCCGCCAGAAAGCTGCCTTCTGCAACGCAAAAAAAAGCGATCCTGTACGGTACCGGTGGTGCCCTGCTCATTCGCATAGCAGCCACCATTGTGGTACTCTGGCTGCTTCAAGTACCATGGTTGTTACTCATCGGGGGTGTCATGTTAGTCTGGATCGCGTATAAGTTGCTCGTAGACCAGGAGGACCATACCGAAGTCAAAGCGGGAACAACGTTATGGGGTGCTATCCGTACGATTGTTGTAGCCGATGCGGCTATGGGTATGGACAACGTGATTGCTGTTGCTGGCGCGGCCCAGCAGCATTTGCTACTTGTAGTGCTGGGACTATTAATCAGTGTACCGATCGTTGTATGGGGTAGCACTCTTTTTATCAAGTTGATCAATAAATTCCCTTGGATTATCTATTTAGGATCGGCTGTGCTTGGTTATACAGCCTCTAATATGATTACTGAAGAACGTAAGCTGGAACCCTACTTTACTGAGCACCCTGCGCTGCGTATCTTGTTTATTACCGCAGTCATGGCAGGTATTTTGCTCACAGGATATCTTCAAAATCGCAGAGCAGTGTCCAGTCGAGAAAAAGCCGTCTAAAATGATTCAAAAACTGTTTTAATTAAAATAAAAAGGCAGACCCAAAATAGCTGGCGGGTCTGCCTTTTTGTTTAAAACCAATCTTCCTGTATAACTTCCTCTTTGCGCCCCTCTATAGCTCCGCCTGCCTCCAGGACAAGCGTCTCTGTTGTAGCCACAGCCTGTTCAATCAACACATTTAAATCCCGAATAGAGGCTTCAATCTTTTGAACAACCCACAAATTTGGATTGGTCGTTGGGGATTTAGGAACAAACAATGTGCAGCAATCCTCATAGGGGAGTATCGATAGATCGTAGGTGCCAATCTGCTTTGCGATTTCCGTGATCTCCTGTTTATCCATCATTACGAGAGGTCGCAGCAATGGTAATTCTGTCGAGCGGCCAATCACATTCATGCTGGATAACGTTTGACTAGCGACTTGCCCCAGACTGTCGCCTGTCACGAGTGCCAGTGCTCCTTCACGCTCAGCCAGCATCGTTGCAATTCGCAGCATAGACCGTCTCATTAGCGTAATAATCAGATTATCCTGTCCAGTGCGCGTAAAGGCCGTCTGCACCTCTGTAAACGGTACAAGGTGGATTTTGATCCGACCCGCATAGCCTGCTAATACCCTTGCCAAATCAATAACCTTTTCTTTCGCACGTTCACTTGTAAATGGATAGCTATAAAAATGTACACATTCGATTTCCAATCCTCTACGCATGGAAGACCATCCTGCTACCGGGCTGTCAATTCCACCAGACAGCAGCAGCATAGCTTTACCGTTCGTTCCTAACGGAAAGCCCCCTACAGCCATAATAACATCGCTGAATATATAGGCCGCCTGCTCTCTAACCTCCACACGTAACTCAATATCTGGCTGATGTACATCGACCCTCAACGCTTGAAACTCTCGCAATATAGGAGAACCAATTAAATGATTCATCTCTTGTGAGGAATGAGCAAACTCCTTCCATACTCTGCGGGCATTTACCTTGAACGTCGTTCCCTCGGTCACATTCAGCTCACGCATCAAAGCTACAGCGGTCTCAATGATAGCACCCAGCTCGACAGGAGCCATTTTGACAGGACTTATTGTCGTGATGCCAAACACTTTTTGTAACACCTGAATGATCTGTTCATAAGGCTCTCCTCCAAGAACCACATAAATCCGTCCAAATTCCTTCCGCAAAGAAGCACCGGGAAAGGGTTTGAGCAGCAGCTTCACGTGATTCAGTACTGCCTTTTCAAAACGAGTCCGATTCTTTCCTTTTAATGTAAATTCACCAAAGCGAAGTAACAGCATATCATAGTGCATTTTAACGTTTCCACCTTTCAAGGGATTCCAGCTTGGCTACAGCCTTTCGCAGTGCAAGTATAAGCTCATCGATATCCTGTTCCGTATGTTCATCACCGAAGCTTATACGAATGCCGCCAGACGCTTCTGCCTCATTGCATCCCATCGCCAGCAGCACCCGACTGGGTTCAGCCAATTTCGAAGAGCAAGCCGATTTGGTGGATACTACCACACCCAGTTGCTCCAGCGTATGCAGCATTACCTCGGCTTTCATGCCTGGATACGAAAAGTGGACAATATGCGGCGCTTCTTCCCCGCTGTTCAGCCGAAGTTGACGGATTGTCTTCACTTCTGCGACCACCCGTTCTTTCCACTCGGTCATACGGCGTGCTGTCTCTACTTGCCGTTCGCCCGCCAACCGTATCGCCTTAGACATACCAACAAGCAGCGGTACATTTTCCGTACCTGCACGAAAACCCTGCTCCTGAGAGCCGCCACTATGCAGTGGGAAAAGCTCTACACCTTCCCGAACGAATAGTAGTCCAGCACCTTTGGGTCCACGCAACTTATGCGCAGAGAGGCTATACAGATCAGCCTGCCATCCCCGGATATCAACCGGTAGCTTTCCAAACCCCTGTACACCGTCAATATGAAATAGTACGCGAGGGAACCGTTTCTTCAGCGCAACTCCGATATCATGCAACGGTTGCACCCTTCCCGTCTCATTATTGACATGCATAATACTGACTAAAATCGTATCTTTACGGACAGCGGCACAAACCTGTTCGCCGCTCACATGCCCTTCTGCATCGACAGGTAAAAATGTAACCTCAAAGCCCAGATTTGTCAGTTGTCTGCAAGCTTCATACACCGACGGGTGCTCTGTCGATACAGTAACAATATGCTTGCCTCTGGTCTGATACTGCAAAGCTGCTCCCTTGATAGCAAGATTGTTGCTTTCCGTTGCCCCAGATGTGAAGACAATCTCTGATGGATACACTTCCAAAGCCGCAGCACATACTTCGCGCGAACGCTTAAGTAACTTATCCGCATCCTCTCCATATCGATGCATCGAGGATGGATTCCCGTAGTGGCGTCTCATGATCTCGGCAACTGTTGTAATCACCTCTTCAAAAGGCGGAGTTGTCGCGGCATAATCAAAATATTTCATTGCACTCCCCTTTTCCGCTCTATAACTGCTGCAACAAAAAAAGACCAAAACAGGGAAAGGCCGCACATTATAGCGACACCCTTTCCCCATATTGATCCTGTCTGCGGACCTAATCTAATTGAAATTACGCACTTTTTTCGTTGTAAGCTATAGGGCTTAGATCGTATATTTTTCACGTGCATTTTGAATTTTGGTAATATATCTTTGCGTTTCCACCGGAAGCTTGTCCAGTACAGCCATTAACTGTTCATCACTATTTACACCAAGCCGCTGCACCCGTCCGGGACCTGCATTATATGCAGCCAGCGCCATATTTTCTTGTCCGTTAAATCGTTTAATCTGGTAGGACAAATAACGAACACCGGCATCAATATTTTGAACAGGATCATATGGGTCGCTGACTCCCAGGCCTTGAGCCGTAGCATCCATAAGCTGCATAAGCCCTTTGGCTCCGGCCGAAGAAGTGACCGACGGATTAAACGAAGATTCCGTATCAATAACCGCTTTAATCAACGCTACTGGAACGCCGTATTTCTGGCTAGCCTCGTTAATCAAATCATCATATGCTGTAGGTGTTGTGGGTCCGTCTGTTGCTGTGCTGGAAGGAGCGGGGTACAATGACGAAGCCGTCCCCCTCGAAGGTCCCAATTGAAGCCATAGCAAACCGTTTTCGTCTCTGGTAACATCACTTGAATTTTCTCGTGTCACAGCACCATCTGTTTCCAACTGACCTACTTGTTCCAGTAATCCGGAAAAAGCGTCCGTTGTACCCATCTGGGTTGTAGCACTCATATTATTTAACAGCTGCATGTCTAACATGGACTTGGACACGCGCGGATCAATTTGCATGTGGTGTTCCCAACTTTCTATAGTTGTTATATCCCAAATAGCTTGTCATTACTGCTATGATACAACTTTTTACTATGTACTTCCATACCTTTTAATGAAAAAAAGCTCCGTTTCTGTCGAAAAGACAGCGGAGCTTTATAGATCAGCTTTAATGTAATTATATCACTAAGATGATTTTTCTCGGATATACAAAAGAAAACTGAGCTTGTTCTCCAGTAGGGTCAACGAACGAACGGGATAAAAGCAAAATAACTCAATGTCGCTAGCGCCCCCAGACCAATCGACCAAATACCGGTCGTTTTGCTGCCATTCACATAAGCAAAAAAACCTAAAACTGCAGCAATAGGTCCCAGCACAATTGACCACATAAACAATGAGGCAATTCCTGCAGCCAGACCAATATAGCCAGAAATACGGCCACTATTGTTTATAACCTGCTCTTCACCCTTAACCTCATGTCGAGTCACAGCTGAGCCGGGAGCAACCTCAGCTGCATATTCCTCACGATCATTACGGCGCTTGGCAGATCGTTCATGAATGTGACGGGGGTAATCTACACGTTCGCGGCTAACATGCTCTTTACTCTGATGCTTGTCATTTTCATGATCTTCCATAATAAACTGCACCTCCAAATGCGAAATGAATCGCGCAATAAAATTTACACGGACTTCGGCTTAAAAGTGTGGCAACAGGTTGCGGCTGACGTGGCAGCCTTATCACGTTCTTCTGAACTGAAGCTTTCTCCCGCATATTCTTCTTTAAATTTCTTACCGGCATGACCATCAACTTCAATCATGATCAAATCTGCCTTGCAAAAGTTGTTTTCTCCCCAATAATGGCAATTGGCTACGCTACACTTCACGATTGGCTTGGCCTCTTGGCTCATGATTATCACCTCGGATTCATTGTCCCCCCGCTACCCTGCACCTATGCGTTCATGGTATATGGCAGTTGGTGACATACGAAAAAAGCCGCTTCCTTCACCTCCTCCAAAATGGCAGGAAGCAAGTAGAAAACGGCTTGCTTGTCTTGTTTTAGTTTTTGATTAGAAATGATCTTCCCCGTTGAATGCTTTAGGCATGAGTACGTCGAGTCTGCATCCGGCGCTGAGTCAAATAGTCACTTTCATAATAAGTCAGATCATCACGCAATTCTTCAAAATTTTTCGTAATGTCCATGATCACTTCGCGAGCGGCTGGCACTGGCGTTTTACGGAAGCGAATAGCATCTTGTCCCGTATACGCATAGCGTCCATCCTCTGCGTAAGATTCATTTTTGGGATAAAAAAAGCTGTTCACGCAGTCATGGTAAACGTTATACAATGCCTTCTCCGCAAAATCGACGTCAAAATTGGCACGGCGTAAAGCCACACCCAGCTTTTCATAAGATACTTCGGAAAAAACAAGGACATGACGGAGATCCGACAAAAGGCCTTTGTAAAAAAGTACGGACTCCTCATTGCCATCTGCAGCAAGTTGCGGCAGAGCATGCTCATTGAGGAATGTTTCCACCCGTTTCACGGCAGTTTTCAGTCTCTCCTGCGCCGACTCACATAATTTTTGTACGTTGACTGCTGACATCAAGGCAGCTCCCCCTTATTTGTTGCTTGTTCATCAATTGGTTACCCGAAAATAGTCCCTTCTAACCGAAAGAGCTGTAATTTTCAGTATTTATCCTACCACAAATGAGCATTGAAAGGTATAAAAACATGCCAACCTCCTCACGCTAAACCATAAATTTATGAATACTCAAGGAGGACGGTCCCATGTCTCGGCGAAAATGGTTAAAACCCCTGCTCGGAGCAGCTGCCGGGGTGCTTCTCATCACACTGATGCTGCCTTCCCGTGATCACCGCCATACACCGCAGCCCGAATATACGGCCAAGATGGTGCCACAGCAAGAGAAGCAGCTCAAAAAAGGAATGTTGGCTTTGGACCTGTCCGCTACGGATACCCTCACACGCATGGATGCAAGGCAGGATATTCAATACGTGATGCGGGAGCTTGATGGTAAAACTGCTGATCAGAAAAGGCAGTTTACCCGCACGCTCCAGCAATCGCACAGTCATCTTCATACGTTACTGTGGATTCACACACGCGACGGGAACACGAGCACCTATACGGGCGGTAAATCACAAACTCGTCTGCTGAGTCATCCTCAAATTAAAAGCAGTTTGGCCGCGGCTCGCCGTTCCGTCATGCAAAATAAATCCTACGAATCTGCTGCATTTCAGGCTGAAGGCGGTAAATATTTTGTCATGGCAGAACCATCTGCTGACGGAACATGTGGCGTTGCTGCCCTGGTCAGTCAGCAAGTATTGCGAGACGTGGAGAAGCATCAGCGTAAGAATTTGCGTTTGATTCCCTATCCAAAAGAAGGCAGCTACAAAATCGAATCCGTAAATCCCGACACATTGCACGATATTACTGTCAAGACGGGCCACGACAACGAAAATGCAAGTCATTATTTTGAAAACGAAATTGTCGTTCGCTTCCGTCACAATCCTGATTCACGACAACTGCAGGAAATTGCAGCAGATTTACACTGTGCGCCAGGCCGCAAGCTTGGTTATACCTATGTATTTCATTCAGATAAGATGAACTTCAAGGAGCTAAAGCAATATTTTTCAAGAAAGTGGAACCCGCTTTATATTGAGCCTCACTATATGTATCTAACCAATGAGAAAACACCTATCCAAGCGGACAGCTCTATCCCCAATGATTTGCTCTTTTCCCGCTATCAATGGAATCTGCCGGCTACGGAAACCAACCGGGGTTGGAAATTAAGCAAAGGCAGCAAGGATGTAATTGTCGCTGTCGTAGATACGGGAGTAGATTTGGATCACCCCGACCTAAAAGGTCAAATCCTTTCAGGGCATAACGTGGTAAACCCGTCTGAAAAACCTTATGATGACGTCGGTCACGGAACGCACGTCGCCGGCATCATTTCTGCCCTCGTGAATAATGCTGAGGGAGTCGCTGGCATGACATGGTACAACAAAGTCATGCCGATTAAGGTACTTGACCAATCTGGCTCCGGTACGACTTACTCGGTTGCAGAAGGTATTATATGGGCAGCTGATCATGGGGCCAAGGTCATCAATTTGAGTCTGGGCAATTACGCACAAGCTGAATTTTTGCATGATGCGATCAAATACGCCTATGATAAAGATGTCGTATTAGTTGCAGCCACAGGTAATGACAATACGGAACGACCTGGCTATCCAGCAGCGTATCCAGAAGTATTTGCCGTTTCCGCTACAGATTCTTCTATGCACCGTGCATCCTTTTCTAACTATGGAGATTATGTAGACGTCATGGCTCCAGGTGCAAGTATCGCCAGTACGTACCCAGGGAATCAATATGCTGCACTGTCAGGCACTTCCATGGCCAGTCCCCATGTATCAGCGCTTGCTGCACTGATTCGATCCATTAACCCCGATCTGACCAACAAAGAGGTAATGGAATTAATGAGAAGCAGCGTAATTGACTTGGGCACACCAGGGCATGACAAATATTTCGGGTATGGTCAAATTGACGTGTATAAAGCGTTGAAAGCAGCACAACGTCCATATGTTCCTTTGCAATTCTATCCACAGCATTTAAGTGACAAGTTAAAATCAATTTTAAAGAAACTGGAAACGTAAGATTCCTTATTGGAAAAAAGCAGCCATGTTGCTCCATGGCTGCTTTTTTGGGCTTTATTAACGCTTGGAACTGCTGC
Source organism: Paenibacillus sp. SEL1 (assembly GCF_054602535.1). Classification (NCBI taxonomy): domain Bacteria; kingdom Bacillati; phylum Bacillota; class Bacilli; order Caryophanales; family Paenibacillaceae; genus Paenibacillus; species Paenibacillus sp. SEL1. Next base: position 78,633 of record NZ_CM137723.1, read on the forward strand.
GAACAGAACGCTTGCCATGGCTGCGAGTATGACAGCAAGGTTCTCCAGGATCCTTTATACTCACCGGAAATACGTGATGAGGCACAGGTACAATGTGCGTCTGATTTACAATTTCAATCGGATGAACCACAGGCACGACTTGTGGGAAAAATTGATGATTTACAAATTGGATCGGCGGGCACACGATCGGGTCGTAAGGGCAATGACTCATAATGTGCAACTCCTTTCGGTGAATTAGTACAGCATATTAAGAAGGCAGGTGCTGTGCTTGGATGTTTACCCCCTAATACAAATATCCCTTATAAAATAGGCTTCCGCTCAACAATGACCGAACGATCAAGCAGTTCACCCAACAAACGGCACAGTTTGTGAAGACCTGTTTTAAGTGTTTCCTTGTCCGCATACGAAAAAGAAATACGGATATGATTACTGTCCATACCACCTGCATAGCATACTGCCCCAGGTAAAAAGGAAACGCCTTCTCGGTCAGCCAGCCGCTCCAATTCTGGAATATCAACATTAGGAGGAAGCTTAATCCACACATTTAGGCCGCCTTCGGGAGCATACCAGCTGACCTCTGGCGGAGCATAGCGCTGGAGCGTGTGCAATGCGACTGTCAACCGATCCCGCATTTGTTCCCGCAACCAAACAAGATGCTGATCAAGTCGGTTCTTGATAAAGGGCAGTAGCGCTTTTTGCGTTAATAGAGGGCTCCCCAAATCCGTAGTAGACTTGGCAGCCACCAAACGATCCATTACACTGCCCGTGGCCGCTACACAAGCTATACGGCAGCCGGGAGCAACGGTTTTGCTAAAGCTTTTGATATATATCACATGTCCGGACTGATCATGCGCCTTGATAGAGAGTGGCGGCTTTGTTTTATAATAAAGGTCGGAAAATGGATCATCTTCAACAATGAGACAATGATAACTTTGAGCTAGATCCAGTAATTGTGTGCGTCTGGCCATCGTTAAAGTTACTCCGGTAGGATTATGAAAAGTGGGTATCGTGTAGATCAGTTTTGGGGGATGAGTGTCGCAAAGACGTGTGAGGATATCGATCCGCATGCCCTGCTCATCCATCGGAATCATAATTACTTTGGCACCACGACTGGTAAACACATCAATGGCCCCCGTATATGTAGGAGCCTCCATGTAGACAACATCTCCAGAACCAACAAAAGTACGTGCCACCAAGTCAATCCCTTGTTGGGCACCACTGGTTACGAGTAGCTGCTCTGCCACTGTGCATATACCGCGTTCGTTCAAGTGATCTACAAACACTTCCCTCAGCGCTAAATCACCTTCAAAAGTCCCATATGCTGCCATTTCATCGGGATTTCCAGAGGATAGACGTTGAGTATCAGCAATGATTTCGCGTGTAGGAAGAAGCTCCGGTTGAATTGCTGCTATATGAAAAGAATAGGGAACCTGTCTGCTATGGTTAAAGTTTCTCCATAGCTGTGCGCGCGGCAAATAATCGATCAGCGACATTTGCCATGACAAATCCTGCGCTCCCTCTCGTTGAACAGCTACCGAAGGCTCTGCTACATAGCAACCTTTTCCCTGTGTACAGGTAACCAAATGAATAGACTCCAGCTCAGCATACGCCTTGCTTACAGTTACGGGACTTACCGCAAGTAGGCTGGACAGATGACGGACAGACGGAAGCTTTGTGCCCTGAGGCAGCAATCCAGACTGGATGCGATCTGCTAATGTTTTGGCAATCTGTAAATATAATTTGACACTGCTATTGCGGCTGAGATCAATATGCATCGGAACTGTCCCCTCCAAAAATCAACTGTTACATTTAGACGTTTACTGTTATACTTCATTATCGATATAATACAACAAATTTCATAGTACAGTATAGAACACAGGAGATGATTGGATTGGAACACAAATTTTCGGGTATGGCTCGTACTCAGGGCTCGTCCATGGTAAGGGACATTTTAAAGCTGACACAGGGAACAGATGTGTTATCTCTGGCAGGCGGCCTTCCTGCCGATGCCTTTTTCCCCATCGAAGCTGTTGCTAAAGCCTATGAGCGGGTATTTCGCCTCAGCGGTACTACCGCTCTTCAATACGGCCTAACCGAGGGCTACATTCCTCTACGGGAACGTCTTGCAGCAATCATGTCATCCCAAGGCATCTCCGTCACCAGAGATAATATCATTATGACGACAGGCTCACAGCAGACCATTGATCTGGTTTCGCGTGTGTTGCTCGATCCGCAGGATACTGTATTGGTGGAGTCCCCTACTTATTTGGCCGCTCTTCAGGTATTCAATTCCTATGGTGCCAACATTGTAAGTGTAGATACAGACTCTAACGGTATGCAATTAGATGATCTTGAAGCCAAGATCAAAAAACATCAGCCTAAATTCGTGTATGTCATCCCCACCTTCTCCAACCCGGCAGGAAGTGTTTGGAGTATGGAACGCAGAACAGGCGTTGTTGAACTATGCCGTAAATACGGCACTTTGATTTTTGAAGATGATCCTTACGGACGTCTTAAATTTGACGAAAACCTTAACTTTCCATCCCTTTTCTCAATTGATCAACAGTTAGGTGGAGACAGTCATGTAATGTACACTTCTACATTCTCTAAAACTGTCGCTCCAGGTGTTCGCTCTGGATGGTTGGTAGCCGATCAAGCTATCGTCGTTAAAGTCGCGAATGCCAAACAATCTGCCGATCTGCACTCCAGCAGTATTGATCAACGTGCTTTGAATGAGTTATTGGACTTTTTTGACTTGGACGGACATATTCGTACCGTGTCCGCCGAGTACCACACTCGTATGCTACGTCTCACATCGCTGATGAAAGAACGCCAATGGGAAGGAATCACATGGGATGATGCACTTGGCGGTATGTTTATGTGGGTTACCCTACCTGAGGGCTTCCGTTCTGACCGGTTGCTGCAATTCGCAATTCAGGAAGGAGTCGCATTTGTGCCTGGACAAGTCTTCTATGCTGACCTGAGCGGCAGCAACCATATGCGAATCAACTTCACGCATACCGATCCTTCCCTGCTTCCAAAAGCAGTTGATCGATTGGATCGAGCACTGAAGATGTACACAGAGGAAAGTGTGGTAAAAAGCGTACGCTGATGGAGTTGGCAGAACACGTACGTGAGGCCCGCTTCACGTTGTTTTTACGATCGCTGTTATCCCTGATTCGTTTGGATTTTGAATAGTGGTGGAATCTGGGACAAAAGCCGCACGCCTCGCTTCTATAGATTCAAATGCGTTGCTACGCTGACTATGTGCCTCTTCCTCGCACGTTTTTACGATAGAGGGAGTAAAAATTAAAATGAAAGCCTCCAGTAATTATGCTTGGGGGCTTCATTCTAAAAATGCACTATTTCTGCGCAAATACGGTATGTTAAAAAGGGTGTGTCATGATTCCCACAGGAATATGACACACCCTTTTTAATTCAATAAATACATTTGGATTAAAGGCTTTCATGCAAACAGGTCATTTACAAAAGTTAAATTCATACATTTTAAGGTGTTGCAGTGGGGAAAGTTTTCCGTAAGCCGGGTTCTGTGCTATTCGTGGTACAGACGGGAACTACCCTCCCACTACAAGCGACAATCATCTATCTAGGCCGAACATTGCTATCCAGCTCCAGCGACCAACCTAGACACGCCTCGGGCTAAGGCTGCTTCGCGAAGAAGCTGTGTCCCATTAGGTCTTGCTCCAGATGGGGTTTACCAGGAACGAAGTCACCAGCGTTCCTCGGGGTCTCTTACACCTCGGTTCCATCCTTGCCTGTGCCGCAAGCGGCCATCGGCGGTCCATTTCTGTGGCACTATCCTTCAACTCGCGCTGACTGGACGTTATCCAGCATCCTGCCCTATGGAGCCCGGACTTTCCTCTCGCGGCTTACGCCGCCAGCGATTGTCTGTCAAACTTTCCGAACAACATTACATAGTATACAGGGAACGCGCGCACGTTACAACCCTGAAAATATTGTAAAAAGTAGAAAGTACCTTTATTTTCTCATAGACGTTGAGGTTTTACAAAAATTGAAAAGGTTCGGTTTCCACCTGAGATACATGTACTTCCGTTGAGTATCGACCTTCTGCCAAGCGTTTACGCATCCACTCTGCAGTTTTAGGCTTCATAATCTTTTCAGCGTTATGTCCAGGGTCAATAATAGCAATCCCTGCCATAAGGGCATCCTGAGCCGTGTGATAGTCAATATCCCCCGTGACTAATACATCAGCCCCCTTAAAAAGCGACTTGTTCACATAACGGCTGCCAGAGCCCCCAAGCACGGCTGCCTTTTTGATCGTACGATCTAAGTCGCCCACCACACGTACATGCTCGACGTTGAGACCGTTTTTCACAACATCGACAAACTCCCGTAACGTGCGGGCTTCCTTGAGCTTGCCCACCCGCCCCAAACCAAAGCTACGGCCTTGCAAATCCATATGGTACAGGTCATAAGCCACCTCTTCATAAGGATGAGCCTTCAGCATCGCTTGAACAACTTTATTGCGTACACCCTGCGGTACAATGGTCTCAATACGAACCTCTTCACTACGTTCCATTTTACCCGGCTCACCCAAAAACGGCTGTGTGCCTTCACCCGGCACAAAAGTTCCGTAGCCATCAATGTTAAAGCTGCAATGGCTGTAGTTGCCAATATGTCCAGCTCCCGCCCCCAGTACGGCATCCAGTACCCGTTGATGATGTGTTTTGGGTACGAAAACGACAAGCTTGAATAATTGCTCGGTGTGAACATCCTCCAGCGTACCTTCACTTTGAATACCCAGTGCTTCCGCCATCCAGTCATTCATGCCGTCCTCAGCCGTATCCAGATTCGTATGACTGATGTAGACAGCAATATCATTCTTGATCAGCTTTTCATACAATCTGCCCGCAGGCTGATCCGTGTTCAAAGCTTTAAGTGGGCGGAATATAATCGCATGATGCGCAATAATGAGGTCTGCTTTTATGCGGATTGCCTCTTCGACAACCTCATCATTAACATCCAGGGCTACTAATATGCTTTTGATTTCCTTTTGCAGACTACCCAGCTGAAGCCCGATTCTATCGTCTGGAACTGCCAAGTATTTTGGAGCCAGCTGCTCCATGTAGCTAATTACTGTCTGTCCTTTGGCAAACATGCAAGTACCTCCTCTAGCTGTTCAATTTGCTTGCGCAATTGTTCCCGCTTATGCTGTGCGGATTCCTGATCTGACCGTGCCACTTGTGCCAGCACATCCTCAAGCTTGCGAATCTCCAATTTCCATTTATAAAAAAAGATTTCATTCGGTGCTTTAACCAATAGCGGCCCGAGTTGCATTAACAAATCCTGTGTCAGTACCAGCGAACTATCGGGAAGTTTCCATGGTTGATACAGCTCATCCTGTTTCAGTGGGCTTACCGAATCAGGTACTGCCGTCATAATCTCATATATTTTTCCATCTTCTTCCATAATATGTTCACTTGTTAGTACCCATTGATGTTCAATGAGCCATCGGCGTAAAATATCCTCGCCTACGTTAGGCTGTAGAACAAGTTGTTTTATTGAAACAAGCTTGTCTTTCCCTTGCTCTAGAATGGAAGCGATCAAGGCACCACCCATGCCGGCTATTGTAATAACATCAACCTCATTGACCTTAATTACAGCCAAGCCATCTCCCTTTCTAACCGCAATGCGATCAGTAAGACCTGCTTCGGCCACTTGCTTTTGAGCCGCACGCAACGGCCCATCGTTGACTTCACCCGCCACGGCTTGCGGTACTCTGCCACCACGCACTGCAGCCACAGGGAGCAGTCCATGATCCGAGCCAATATCCGCAAGTCTGCTCCCGGCAGGAATTTGTTCCATAATATATTGTAATCGTTGAGAAAGTTTCATGTCGTCACCCACGTAATCCATTTTTTTCGAGTCCAAAATAAAATCCCTACAACAAATGCCAACTTCAGTATGCTGTAAAACACCACATCACCCGCTGCTTGATGGCGCAGGATAATCATGTCTGCTTCAGCCATGAATGCTAGTGTCATGCCTATAGCGAAATAAACCAAAGCGAGACGCGGAAAGCGGCGATGTACCCACCAGCTTAACCAGATCAACAATACTGCGTGCAAAATCCAAAATGCCTCAAGCATCACTAAAGTTGCTGTAGGCCAGTAGCGGCCTATAAGGACCGCGTACACTAAAAGCAGCCCAGCAAGACCACAGTAATGAAGTAAGCTGATCCGCAAAGTTAATCCCACAAGACACCATACTACACCGCATAGGCCTACGAGAAAAAGAAACAAAACCTTAGCTTCACCTTGATGGAGCTGAATGATCCACACACCCGAACCCAGCATAATCGCACTGCCTAAAGTGCTCAACATCGCACTCATACTCTTTTCGGAAGACCGCCAAAATGCGGCCACTCCATAGCAAATCGTAGTAACTGCACTTGCCGAGAATATTTGCATTGCCAACGGAAAAGCGGTAAAATAAAAACCGATCAAACAAATGCAGGAAATAATGACAAAACCAAGAAGCCAGGCGATCCCATGCCCGTGTCTAAGATATGTAAGCAGCCCGGTGTTGTTACGGTTCTGGCTCTGCGACGGCTCTTCGTCCTCCCGATACAGGTTAGACAAAAAATCGCAATATTGCTCAGGGAGCAGCCGACTTCGCCGCCAATGCTCAATTTCATGTAACAGTATTGCCCGTTTTTTCTCCTGGTCCAAGCTTCTTCCCCTCCACCAAGGCTGCCATGAGATAAAAAAAGACCCCCTGCGCGCTTCAAGCCGCAGAAGGTCCGCAATGTTACGCTTCTATTCGAGGAAATCCTTCAGTCGCTTACTGCGGCTTGGATGGCGCAACTTACGCAGCGCTTTGGCCTCAATCTGACGAATACGTTCACGTGTAACACCGAACACTTTACCCACTTCTTCAAGAGTTCTGGTTCTTCCGTCGTCCAAACCAAAGCGGAGACGCAAAACATTCTCTTCCCGTTCGGTCAACGTATCCAGTACATCCTCAAGCTGTTCCTTCAGAAGTTCATAGGCAGCCGCATCTGCAGGCGCCAATGCTTCCTGATCCTCAATGAAATCCCCCAGATGTGAGTCATCCTCTTCACCAATTGGTGTTTCCAATGAAACTGGTTCTTGGGCAATTTTCATAATCTCCCGTACTTTTTCCACGCTCAGCTCCATCTCGGCAGCCACTTCTTCCGGCGTAGGTTCGCGCCCCAGCTCTTGCAACAGTTGACGCGATACGCGAATCAGCTTGTTGATCGTTTCCACCATATGCACTGGAATACGGATCGTTCTCGCCTGATCGGCTATTGCGCGCGTAATGGCCTGACGAATCCACCAGGTTGCATACGTACTGAATTTAAAGCCTTTTTCGTAATCAAATTTTTCTACTGCCTTAATCAAACCCATATTACCTTCCTGAATCAGATCCAGGAAAAGCATTCCGCGACCAACATAACGTTTAGCAATACTTACAACCAGACGCAAGTTCGCTTCTGCCAACCGACGCTTAGCTTCTTCATCGCCGTTATTGATCCGTTTGGCAAGCTCCACCTCATCATCAGCAGAAAGCAACGGTACACGACCGATTTCCTTCAAGTACATCCGGACCGGGTCATTAATTTTAATACCGGGAGGCAGGCTCAGATCGTCATCGAAATTAAAATCATCCCCATCATTGTTTTCCGGGTCGTCATTTTGACGCAATCTGGTAACTTCTTCGTCGTTGTCATTCACAACCTCAATCCCCAAGTCACCCAGCTGCTCATAAAACTCATCCATTTGCTCGGGGTCCTGATCAAACGGCGACAGTTTTTCCATGATATCTTTGTAGTTCAGAGAGGAACTTTTTTTACCCAACTCAATCAGTTGATCTTTAACCTGATCCAGTGTTAGTTCCGTCTCCAGTTCAGTATGCTGATCATTCGCCATCTTTCGACTCCCTCCTCCCTAGAAACATCCGACCTCTGTGTGTTCATTGTCTCTCTAGGGCTATAATCTCACTTGCAATTTGTGCTGCGCGCAAAAAGTCACCTAAGCGCTCAGCGGCTCTCATTTCTTCCCTTTTCAAATCCAGTTGCTCCTGCAATGGAAATTTTCGCACTTGATGAATATAATCATCCAAAATGTGCGGTGCCCATACGCCTGGAGCATCCATCATCATGATCGAACTTACGTTCTTCTCCAGTCGGTCGTCTTGCAAAGATGAAATAAAACGGCTTGTATCCGGTAACTTCCCTTGCGCGTAATAGGCATATAGATAAGCAGCAATTGCTGCATGATCCTCAATATTAAAGGCGTCGCCCAGATGCTTTTCTACATACTCTGCAGCTTCTAAATCCTGCATCATCCAGTGAAGCAGCCTGCGTTCAGCCACATGGTAAGCTGGCAACAGATTAGGTGTGGAGACCTGCCCTTTTTTATGCCTACCATTATTCCACCCATTTTCGTTATTATCCCCAAAGTTCTGTTTTTTTTGCAGGGATTGACGGAGTAAATTGCATTCTTGCTTCAAGGTTTCAAAATCCACCTTGACTTCGGATGATACTTCGCGCAGATACACTTCCCGCTCGGTCGGGGATGACAGAGGTGCAATGACATTTAATGCTTCGCGGGAATACGCGATTCTTCCTTCTTCCTCTTGCAGTATATGGTTTTTTTTCAGATATATAAGCTTAAATTTCACCGTTGAAACAGCACTTTCGATAATTTGGCGCTGGAATCGTTCGCCGCCGTATTGCCGGATAAAATCATCCGGGTCCATACCGTCACTGACCAGCGCTACTTTCACGTGAAGCCCCGCATTTTCCAACAGCGGAAAATTTTTAAGCGCAGCAGCTTGTCCTGCCCGGTCACCATCATAACAAATAATAACCTCGTCGCACAGTCCTTTTAACATCGTAGCATGGTGCTCCGTTAGAGCAGTGCCCATGGCGGCCACCCCATTTTGTACGCCAGCTTCCCACGCCGAGATAACATCACCATAGCCTTCAAAAAGAACACTTTGGCGTAGCTTGCGAATTGAGGTTTTAGCATGATGGAGATTGTACAGCGTTCGGCTCTTGTTGAATAGCTTGGTCTCCGGTGAATTCAAATACTTCGGCTGTCCCTCACCAAGTATACGGCCTGCAAAGGCAATAACTTTTCCGTTGCGATTCCAAATGGGAAACATGATACGATCTCTGAATCGATCCACATATCCATCACCCTCATGCCGGGGAGAAATAAGCCCTCCCTTTTCCATCTCCACGGGATCAAAAGAACGCTTCTCCAGAAACTGAACGATCGTATCCCATCGGTTGGGTGCATAGCCAATTTGAAATTGATCAATGATCTTGTCACTGAATCCCCGTGAGCGCAAGTATTCCATGGCTGGTTTGCCGTGCTCCGTATTTTTAAGCAAAAAATGGTACATCTTAGAAGTTAACTCATACGCTTGCAACAGCCTGTCCAACTCAGGATGCTGATGCGATGAATCACGTCCCTGCCATTCGCCGAGCGGGATATGACTTTCTTCTGCCATTGTCCTGACAGCTTCGGGAAAGGATAGTCCTTCGATTTCCATCATAAATTTGATGGCATTGCCTCCCGCGCCGCAGCCGTAGCAGTAAAAAATCTGACGATCCGGTGTCACGGTGAATGAAGGGGTTTTTTCGGAATGAAAAGGACAGAGGCCTTTCATATATTTCCCCTGCTTGGTCAAATGCACGTACTTGCTTACCGTATCTACAATATCATGATGTTGTAAAACAGACTCAATGATATCGTCCGGTATGTTACCTTGTCCGGCACTCATATTAACCACCTTCATCTCTTTAGCACGTAAATATAATTCGATACCGTTATTCATTCTCCTGCAAGCGAAGTAAAAGTTTTGTCAGTTTATGTTGAAAAACTTCACGATCCTCTAATGTAAACGGTTTAGGACCTTTTCCATAACGTCCTTTTTTCCGTTCTTTGGCAGAAGTATGGCGTCGGTCAAGCATGAAATCTATCGAATCGTTTCGATACATAGCTCCGCGAAAAGACATCACTTCGCAACCTTTTGCCAAGGCAAGTGCAGCAAGACCATAATCATTGGTGGTCACAATATCTCCGCGGCGGATATGATTGGCAATATAGAGATCGGCACTTTGGTCGCTTCGGTCTACTTTAACGACGCTTACGCCTTCGCTGCCCTGAATGAGATGATCATATGAAGATACCATAATAACCTCAATATGAAAACGGGAAGCTATATCCGCAATTTCACTTTTAACAGGACAAGCGTCCCCGTCAACAACGATCCGCACATCCAGTAAAGTTCCGGTTCCCTCCATGAGCATCCCCCATCTCCATCCGCATTCGAGTAAAATACGGAACGGCTGCAAGATTACTCTTACACCGTTCCGTATATTTATACCCATTTTTTCAAGTTGTTCATACTACCACAACTAACGTTTAAACTACAAGCTTGGAAAAATCGGCAAAACGCTTCAGTTCTGAGTCAATAGCAGCCAGCAATGCCAAACGATTATTACGAACAGCATCATCCTCAGCCATAACCATAACGGAATCAAAGAATGCCGTCACCGCAGGGGTAATGGATGAAGCAAGCGCTAACGCTCGTGTCGCATCACCTTCCTGTAAAGCTACGCTATAAGATTCATAAGCGCTAGACCATGCTTCGTAAAGCGTTTTTTCGCCTTGCTCCGTAAACTCACTCGTATTAACTAACTTATGCACTGCTTTAGCAGCCAGATTGCCTACACGATTAAAGGATTCAACTGTTGCTTTGAATACCTCACCTGTTTGTACGGCAGTCATTAATGCAGTTCCGCGGTTAACAACGGAAGCAACATCGTCATATCCAGCTGCAAGCACAGCATCCACAACGTCATAGCGAAGTGTCTCAGACAATAGTTTCTTCACCCGTAATCCGAAAAACTCATGTAATTCTTTACGTATTTCATCCGCGGAACGTTTCATATTTCCAAGGTTGCCGTGCACATCGAGCGCGATATTGAACACATCAGACAACGTAGCCGAAAGCTTACGATCCAACAAGATTTGCACAATACCTGCTGCCTGACGACGAAGCGCGTAAGGGTCCTGTGAACCTGTTGGAATAATACCGATGGAGAAGCATCCTGTAATGGTATCTATCTTGTCTGCGATACTTACAATCGCTCCAGCATTCGTTGAAGGAACCGTTTCTCCTGCATAACGCGGTTGGTAATGCTCAAACACCGCTCTCGCCACTTCTTCCTTCTCTCCAGCCTTACGAGCATAATCCTCACCCATCACACCTTGCAGTTCAGGGAACTCATATACCATTTGTGTTACCAGGTCAAATTTACAAATATCCGCTGCTCGACTAACCGATTCCTGTGTATCTGAGGAAACGTGAAGTTTCTCTGCCAGAGCATCAGCAATACGGCGAATCCGGCGCACTTTGTCTCCAACCGTTCCCAGCTCTTCGTGGAAAACGATACTTTCCAGTTTGGAGAGTGCATCTTTAATTTCCAGCTTCTGATCTTCTTCATAAAAGAATTTGGCATCAGACAGCCGCGCACGCAATACTTTTTCATTCCCTTTAGCAATGACTTCCAGCGATTGACTTCCTCCGTTACGTACCGTAACAAAGTATGGCAGTAGCTCTCCTGTGCGATCCAGCACTGGGAAATAGCGTTGATGTTCACGCATGGAAGTAATGAGTACATCCTTCGGAATGTTCAGGAACGCAGGATCAAAACCTCCGAACAGTACTGTTGGGGTTTCCACCAAATACAGCACTTCTTCCAGCAGATCATCCTTGACCGCAATCGTCCAATCTTTTTCGGCAGCCAGCGCTTCAATTTGCTTTACAATAAGCGTTTGACGTTCCTCAATGTCCACAATGACATGCTGCTTGCGAAGTACTTCAACATAGTCAGCTGGACTTGCTACAACGGCATCCTGTCCCAGGAAACGATGCCCTCTTGTCACATTTCCTGACTGCACGCCGGCAATCTCCAAATTAACAATATCGTTACCAAACAAGGCAATCAACCAGCGGATCGGACGAACAAATTTAAAGTCATAACTTGCCCATCGCATGAATTTAGGGAATGTCATGGCATGTAAAATGTGCAATAAACCTTCGGACAGTACATCCGCTGTTGGTACACCTATGCTGCTCTTAGTGGCGTAAATATATTCCACGCCTCCAAGCTCCTTGAATGTGAACTGTTCAGGATCAACACCTTGGCTGCGAGCAAAGCCTAGTGCAGCCTTGCTCCAGTTACCAGATTCGTCGAGTGCGATTTTGCGGGAAGGACCTTTAACTTCTTCGTTAATATCTTCTTGCTTCTCCGCTACTTCCTTGACAAGTACCGCCAAACGGCGAGGTGTAGCATAAGCCTCTACAGCACCATAAGCAATACGCGAGCTGTCAAGCCACGCCGTCATACGCTGCTTCAACTGCTGAATCGCATTCGGGATAAAACGTGCAGGGACTTCTTCCAACCCGATCTCAAACAATAAATCCTTAGACATTTGCCGCACCTCCTTTCTTCAACAGCGGGAAGCCCAGCTTCTCGCGCTCCTCCAGATAGGTCGCAGCCACCTGACGCGCCAAATTACGTACTCGTATAATAAACCCGGTCCGTTCCGTCACACTGATCGCTCCGCGAGCGTCCAGCAAGTTGAACGCATGAGAACATTTCAGCACATAATCATAGGCTGGAAATACAAGATGCTGCGCCATCGCTTTATTTGCCTCTTCTTCGTACATATTAAAAAGAGTAAAGAGCATTTTGACGTCAGATACTTCGAACGTATACTTGGAATGCTCAAATTCAGGCTGGTGGAAAACATCACCGTACGTGATTCCATTGACCCACTCCAAATCGAACACATTCTCCTTGTCCTGGATGTAGGAAGCAAGACGTTCCATACCATACGTGATTTCTACGGCAACCGGACTGGCATCAATACCGCCCACTTGCTGGAAATAGGTGAATTGGGTAATTTCCATACCGTCCAGCCATACTTCCCAACCTAAGCCCCACGCTCCCAACGTCGGTGCTTCCCAGTTATCTTCAACGAAACGAATATCATGCTCCAGAGGGTTAATGCCCAAACGGCTCAAACTCTCCAAATACAATTCCTGAATGTTATCCGGTGAAGGCTTCAAAACTACTTGGAACTGATGATGCTGATACAGGCGATTCGGGTTCTCACCATAACGTCCGTCTGACGGACGACGAGAAGGCTCAACATAAGCTACATTCCACGGCTCAGGTCCGATCGAACGTAAATACGTCATTGGGTTCATCGTGCCTGCCCCTTTTTCCGTGTCATACGGCTGTACAATAATACAGTTGTGTTCAGCCCAAAATTGTTGCAGCGTTAAAATCATCTGCTGAAAATTCATTGGTACACGCTCCCTTTCTACTTCCCTCAAATGTTGGTGATTTCTTCTCATTAAGCTCGTATGTACAGGGCTATTTTATCCCAAAAGCCTTGCTAGAGACAGCAAAAAGCCCCCGCCTCTACGCCTGTACAGACGTAGGGACGAGAGCTGACTCCCGCGGTTCCACCCTACTTGATTGCGATCCTACATCACCAATCAGATCGTAATCCTCTTTTCCGTGTCCATTCAGATGCTCCCGAGTGCCTTGTTCACGAAGAATTCCCGCTGGGCTTACACCGTCCCCAACTCGCTAATTACAGAGAATACATCCCGCTACTTTCTCGTTCAATGCATCTGCTCCCGAAGGAGATATATAGTAGGATATTACACGTTTTCAGCAATACAGTCAAGAGAATAGGGCGTTTCACATATCGTACTTGTCGAGCTGATCCAAGAAATTGCGGGATTTCAGCTTGACCTCCAACTGCATATCCATGAACTGACGCATGACATGTTTGATCTCCAGCTTAGTGGAGTCCTTCACGTCAATGTTGCCGAGCCGATTCAAATCCATTCTGGCGAACAAGCGCAGCAACTTCAATGTACGTGGAGTCACGCTCAATGCAGCTGGATCAAAATGCTTGTAGCTTCGGCACAAAACTCCGCCTAGCCTCGGACTGACAAACATATCTTCATCAGCACATTGTTGACCACTTGAAATACATGCATCCAGCTGAGGAGCATATCCGGCCGCCTGCAATATTTTAAATTCATAAATACTCATGACGATCAGCGGATCTTTGCCACTCTCCAGCGCCTCCAAACATGCTTTTAGCTGCTTAAACCAGAACGCACCTGTTTCCTCATCCTGTAACACCCGATCGAGTAATTCACAAGCATAAGAAGCGTAAGCAGCCTTAGTAATATCCTCGCGTAATGTATGGTGGGATTGGATGATTTCACCGGCATTCAACGTGCCTAAGCCCGTGTTTCGAAAAAAAACGAATTCACCGTACGTAAACGGCTGCGTTAAAGCAGCGTGACGGCTTTTGGACTTTTTTGCACCTCTGACCAGCACGCCTGCTTTGCCTCCGCTTTCGGTGCAAAGCGTAATAATTTTGTTCCCCTCACCGTAATCCATGCTGCGGATGACGATTCCTTCCACCCTGTAAAGCATGCCTCTTCCCCCAAACATTCGCGAAGAAGCCAGTGGCTTGTACTATTCACGGGCTTCTTCATGCTCGTCCGACTCTCCCTCATCCGTGTCTTGCTCCCTTGTCACGGCGCTCTCCCGATATAACAGATACGCACCGACATCTCCAGTCATCGCAAAATACTTCCACGAAAAATCTCGCAATTGTATTCATCCTTTCTTCGGAAATGACGTTTGCATCTCAAAAATAGGATGATGCGAAGAGAGGAGAAGTATGCGATGAAATAAATGGATTGCGTTAAAAATGCTCCTTATTTCATCACTGGACGAAAAGGGTAAAAAAGAGCAAGAGTTAAGCGCCGCATATGTGCGGCGCTTTGAATGACCAGAAGACTGTTACTTATCTCAGTCATAGAGATCGGACGGCTTTTTTATGATGCTTACAACAACTATACATATTTATTTAATATCAATTTTTTTAGCCTCAATAAACCCTTGAACTAAAGTAACGTAGAATCGAATTCTGTTTTTAAGCATCGCGATGGAAGCCAAGGTCACGAAGAACGCGTTCCTGGTTGCGCCAGTCTTTTTTTACCTTAACCCAAAGTTCCAGGAAAATCTTGGAGCCTAGCAGGTTTTGGATATCCTGGCGGGCCTGTTTGCCCACTTCTTTGAGCATGGCTCCCTGTTTGCCAATAATGATCCCCTTCTGGGAGTCACGCTCTACAAAAATAACAGCCATAATATGCACTACCCCATTATCCTGCACTTTCATGTCTTCAATCATAACGGCAATAGAATGGGGTACTTCCTCACGTGTCATATGCAGAATTTTTTCCCGAACCAGCTCGGCAATAACAAACTGTTCTGGATGATCGGTAATTTGATCATCCGGATAATATTGCGGACCTTCTGGCAAGTATTTTTGCACCTGCTCCAGCAGGGTGTTTACATTGTTGCCCATTTTGGCCGAGATCGGTACGATTTCAGCAAAGTCGTACAACTTGCGATACTGCTCAATCAGGGGTAGCAACGCTTCCGGCTCAATGCGATCAATTTTATTCAGCACCAAGATAACTGGCGTTTTTACTTGTTTAAGCTGTTCCGCAATAAAACGGTCGCCACCGCCTAGACCTTCAGCAGCGTCAATAAGAAAAAGTACCGCTTCTACTTCACCCAACGTATTAAAAGCAGTCTGATTCATGTAATCGCCTAATTTTGACTGGCGCTTATGAATCCCGGGTGTATCCAAAAATACAATTTGCGTGTCCTCTGTAGTAAATACGCCGTGAATTTTGTTGCGTGTAGTTTGTGGCTTGTCTGACATAATGGCGATCTTCTGCCCAATGACGTGGTTCATCAGTGTTGATTTTCCGACATTGGGTCTGCCAACAATTGCGACAAAGCCTGATTTAAAGTGTTTCTTAGCCATTTCATTTCCTCCAGCGCGATTAAGCACCTATTTTATTTTGGTTTTTCCATTAAAACAGCGAACTAATTAACGTCAACATAGGCCTATAAAACACAAATATACCAATAATTACAGCAAAAACCGCTGCCAGGAGCACGGCTCCGGCGGCGGTGTCTTTAGCCGCTTTGGCCAGCGGATGAATATCAGGTGAGATGAGATCCACCGCCGCTTCAACAGCGGTGTTGAACAGTTCGGCTACAATGACTATAGCGATAGCCACGCAGACGAATAACCAGTCGAGCCGGGAGATGTGCAGAGTTAAGCCTGCTACAATGACAAGGAACGCCACGGCCACATGTATCCGCATATTGACTTGCGTACGCAGAGCATACATCACGCCTTCTGCAGCATAGCGAAAGGTCATTCTCCAAGGCTGACGTCTCATTACCTTGTCAACCCCGCTTGAGCCAGTACAGCTTCCTGTTTGCCCATCATTTCAGCTTCACTCACATCATCCTGATGATCATAGCCTAACAGATGCAGAAAGCCGTGAACAAACAAAAAACCGATTTCACGCTCAATGGAATGTCCGTATTCTTCGCTCTGAGCTTGCGCTGTCTGTACAGAGATTATAATATCCCCCAGAACATCCGGTACATCATTCAATGAATTTTCTTCATTCGGTTCGTAAATAATTTCAAGCTCTTCATCCAGTGTCTCCTTCATAGCAAAAGACAACACATCGGTGGGACGATCAATTCCCCGATAGTCCCTGTTCAACTCATGAATTTGCTCATCATTAACGAAGGTAAGGGCTACCTCACCGTCCGTGACTCCTTCCACTCTGCCTGCCTCCTCTAATAAGGTGTTCAGCAGCGTAATTAAAGATTCGTTAATTACCATATCGTTTTGTTCATTATTCCAAGCTAATTGAAGGCCCATGCCAACCGCTCCTTTTAATTCTAGTGCTCTACCCGTGCTTCATGCACAAGTTATATTAAGCTTTTCCGTTTTCAGCCTTGGGCCTTTCCTCTGGATACTCAATACGGGAATGGAAAATCCCCATTACTGTTTCCTTGAGGGTTTGAGCCACGATATCAAGCTCCCGCATGGTCAGCTCGCAGTCGTTAAATTGGTGATCATCAAGACGGCTCTTAATAATTTTCTCAATCATGGATTCAACCTGTTCCACCGTCGGCTTCCGTAAGGAACGAACTGCTGCCTCCACACTATCAGCAATTCCCACCACAGCAGACTCTTTAGACTGAGCCTTCGGTCCCGGATAACGGAAATCATCCTCCGTGAAGTCAGGCTCCACCCCCCGCTCTTCAGCCTCACGCAACGCCTTGTGATAAAAATAGTGTAAGAATGTCGTTCCGTGGTGCTGCTCGGCAATATCGCGAATTGGCTTGGGTAGCTTGTAATCCAATTGCATTTCCACGCCGTCACGAGCATGGGCGATAATGATGGATTTGCTAAGCTTGGGCTCTATTGAATCATGTGGATTTTCCAACCCATTTTGATTTTCAATGAAGTACGAAGGCCTCTTGGTTTTACCAATATCATGATAATACGAACCAACCCGGCACAACAAGCCGTTTGCTCCTATAGCCTCCGCTGCGGCCTCTGACAGATTACCCACCATTACACTATGATGATACGTTCCAGGTGTTTCCGTAAGCAGCTTACGGAGCAATGGATGGTTGGGATTCGACAGCTCAACAAGCTTCAGTGCCGACAAGATACCAAAAGTAGACTCAAAAAATGGCATTAGCCCAATAACAAGTATTGCTGTTATCAGACCGCCTGCAAAAGCAAAAGCTACCCCATAGAGCGTCGTCGTTTGAGTCCAATTTCCTTGGTCAATCAGTGCCAAAGAAAAAACAGACAGGGCACCGAACAGGCATACCATAATCGCCCCTTTGAACAGTGTTGAACGCTGGCTGGCTCGATGGGTAGAGAAAATCGCTGCCAGACAGACCACAATAGCAAAAAATCCAAAATTAAAGTCAAAAATTTGTCCCTGACGGACATTCAAAATAACACTTGCCAATATACTGAATATAACGGCACATACGAAAGCCAACGACATATCAAGCAACAGCGTTACGAGCATAGCTCCAAGCGCGATAGGCGCCAGATAGCCGAGATAGGAACGTTCACTGTTCTGCAGTATGGAAATTAACATCATTGCTCCCACTGTAATCACAAAGATTAATACTAGCATGAGCAACTGCGCATTATTATACTTGAAGTTTCGTGTTCGTGATTGAAATTGACGAATATACATAAACAGGCCCAATGCCAGCATCATAGACAACATAAGCAGCCCAAATTGTGGCCAATAATTGATTTTATCCTTGAGCAACTCATTTTCATCAAGCAGTGTATAGATTTCCTGGGTAATAATCTCACCCTTCTTGACGAGTACTTCACCCTGTTTAATGTAAACTGTCGGTGTATCTTCACGAGCCTGTACCTTGGCGTCCTTCGTAGCTGTATCATCATAAAACTTGTTAGCGGTAATCACAAGCCTTGCAAGTTCCTGAACAACCTCCCGTGAAGTACGCTTAGTAAGCGAGCTTGTACTAACCCGCTCAGCCACTTTCGCTCGGGCTGTCTGAGCATCCGTAATTTGATCATTCATCAACCCTGTCACAATCTCACGGGCAACAGGCCGCATTTCAGCAATATCCTCAGATGTAAGGCGCGGAATTTTAATGAATGTCTCCTCTGGAATTCGGTACGTTTGCTCTTTCGTTTTTTCCAGCACTTCATCCAGCAGCTTATCTGGGTAGGCATCCGCATTACGGCTATTATTCACAAAATTTTGCACAAATTCCCGTGCACGTTGCGGAATCTCATCCTTATAAATCGAAATCTTATCTGCTCTGGAAACCTGATCATCCTGATTGAGCCGTTCAATTCGATCCAAAATACCAGTAATCAGGTTATCGTTGCGAACGGGCACAATGGTATACATGGGCTGCACACGTTCAGCTGATTCCTCTTGAGCCTTCAAAGTCGCCTTACTGTTAGGAAGCTGCATCGGGGCGACAATTTCCTTTTCACTCGGTTGATTTACCCGAATATCATAACGCTCGGGAAGGAGCTTGGACGCAAAGCCTACATAAAAAAGAACCACCAAAAATAAAAACAGAAGATAGCGTGTCGCCACGCTATACTTCCATCCATTCATTCTATGCTGGAACGTTTTCCCTTTAGATAATTCCTTCGAGGTCATCTAAAACAATCCCTCTCCATCATCTTTTTCAAGGCAGCTACACTGCTTATTTTATTACTTTTTCTGATCGTACACACCATACTCGTACTTGAATGGCTATCCTTGATTCTCGGCAACACGGTCATAAGCAACAATGATTTTTTGAACGAGGGAATGACGGACAACATCCTCTTCTGCAAACTGGACAAAGCCTATTTCCTCAATCCCTTGTAAAATCGCATTCGCTTCAATCAGACCGGATTTTTTGCCGCGAGGCAAATCAATTTGCGTGACATCGCCGGTAATTACCATTTTGGAGCCGAAGCCAAGTCGAGTCAAAAACATTTTCATTTGCTCGGGTGTGGTGTTTTGCGCTTCGTCCAAAATAATAAATGAATCATCCAGCGTACGTCCCCGCATATAAGCCAAAGGAGCAATTTCTATTAACCCGCGCTCCAGTGCCTTTGCAGTCTGCTCTGGGCCCATCACATCGTATAGGGCATCATACAATGGGCGTAAATACGGATCAACCTTTTCCTGTAAATCCCCTGGTAAAAAACCTAAATTTTCACCTGCTTCCACCGCAGGGCGAGTCAGTACAATGCGCTTGACTGAACCTTCCTTCAGGGCAGCTACGGCCAGCACTACAGCCAGATAGGTTTTACCAGTACCCGCCGGGCCAATTCCAAATACAATATCGCGTTTCTTAATCGTGGTTACATAGTGCTTTTGTCCAATCGTTTTGACGCGAATCGGTTTACCCCGAAACGTCGTCGTAATTTCACCCTTGAACAAATCGAGCAGCTGATCAGCGCGCAAATCTTTGGCCAATTCAATCGCATAATGGACATCCCTTTCGGTCAGTATATACCCATTGCGAATTAACTGGAGTAATACATCGAACAATTGTTCGAGCACTTCCACCTCGTGTGCATTACCAAAAACATTAACTTCTGCCTCACGAGATGCTATTTTTGCTGGAATAGCGGCTTCGATTAATTTTAAAAAGGAATCCTGCGGGCCAAATAACGCCTGTCCTTCTCCCGCATTGTTCAATGCAATTTGTATGCTGCGTTGTTGTTCTGCCAAATAGCCTCATTCTCCTTGGTTATGAACTAACGGAAGTTCTTCCGCAATATCCTGCTCCACTTCAAAAAGCACTTTCATATAAACTTTACCATTCTCTCTCTTCTCATGCAAAATTTTTTGGCTCATTATTTTCGTTCCTTTGCCGTATTTAGCTAAAATATCAGCTCGCGCGCCTTCTATTCCTGACATTTTCGCTTCTGCTTCCGTAAGCTTCTGCTCTTGTATCTTTGTCTCCCTCACACTTTCGGTCATCCAACCCATCGGAAGTTTGTAGGAACGCCATGTTAGCGGATCATGTTCAACTGTTGTTTTATGTGTAGAATAAGGTATTTTCCCATATCCCCACAATTGTATTGCACGGTTGCCTAACACCAGATACAAGCGGTCGTGACTGGTACCTGTATACGTGCTGCTGCGTTGCACCGTGGGACTGCTAATTTCGTATTCATGCCATACAAGCCCCTTAACCTCTCCTTTGGCTACGACCTGCTGCTGATTCTCCTCATCTCCAAGCGTTCCCGAGATGAGAATGGCTCCTTTTTTGACACGCGTATTTTTATGCACGACAGGACGACCCTGCTCGGCAAAAATTTCAGTGACTACCGCGTCTGCCTTACTGATGATATGACGTGGGCTGTAGAGCGGCGCAGGGGTAGGCTGTGAAGCTTCAACAACCTGAATCGTCACCAAAGTACCCTGTTTTTCCACACCGATCCAGGATGCCTCTGGAAGCTTCTGCATGAGCGCACGGGAAAGCTTGTCTTGACTGGAAAGACGAAAGCTCCATTGAAACGGATACAGCCCCTCCTGTCGGGCGGCTTTGAGAACGGATTCCGTCGAGAGCTTATCATTCCCCTTCACTTCAATGTCCCAGATAAGCGAAGACATCAGCAGGAGACCTATCCAGAACAAAGCCAATCCAGCCAGAAAAAATTTACGTTTGGCAAGTCGTATAACAGTAAAGGGAAGCCCTTGCCGCTTCAGAACATGCATTTTACAGCCTGTCCTTCTCAAAAGCGGGCGTAGGAGGAAGACGTGCGGCAGCAGAAGGTTCATTTCTGCATGTCTAGTACCCATCGGCCGCACGTTCCAAACAGGTATATGTTGATCGGTGAGTAAATTAATGAAAGCTTCCACACTTTCGCCCTTGACAGAAAGGGTAACCGTGCCATGCAGCTTTGCTAAAGCAGGATGTTTCACGAGCCTTCCTCCGTTCCTTCCATTTGGATATCCGTTATATGTCCCTCCACACTTACCTGCTCTGGCAGAATAGACGTAATGACTAGATCATGGCCGGACACCCTCAGCCTGCCTTGCGCAAGTGCAAGTACGAGCTGATCCGGCGTGAAATCCACCACGCCCCGGTGATTCTCCACATAAAGCTGGCGGCTGCCGATGAGGGTTAACCGCGGCAAGTCAAATAGAATGTCCTGCGGAAGCTCCAGCGTCTCGCTGGCCCACTTTCGCAGTTTGCGGCTCATCCTGCTCATACGGCGAAATCTCCTTTCCCGTCATCAAAACATCTGTTATCCAACGGCTCATAGTTGTTTTGATGACAGCACGCTGCTATTTTTCCATCTTCTGTTATTGCCATTCGGACCCATAGATGTTTCATGGCAGCTACGCTGCTGGCTTTTCATCGTATATTCTTATTATCAGTGAACACCATTACACCAGCGCCACAGATATCTGTTCTGTACATTTTATGATCCAGTCCCCGCATTTATGAGGCTAAACTTACAATTCGTAGCTGCTACTATATTGCAGAGGCAAAAGATGGGTTCTTTCAAAATTCACAACCAAAAAAGCCAACCTCGTTTTCATATCGAAAACAAGGTTGGCTTTTTTGATTTTCATTATATGACACGGTTATTTCTCGGTATCTCGATTCAAAAGAGAGTTTTTTCTAGAGTATAAGAAGTAAACAGCCATACCAATGACAAGCCAAATCATAAAGCGAATAAATGTCTGACCATTCAAATTAAGAATGAGCACCCCACATGAAACGATAGCCAGGATTGGAATATACGGAACTCCAGGACATCGGAAGGCCCTTGGCAAATCAGGTTGTGTTTTTCTCATAACGATGACGGCGATCGAAATCAGAATAAATGCTGACAGGGTTCCAATGTTCACCAAACTAGCTAACTCATCTAGCGGGATCAGCCCACCCATTAATGCAGATAAAGTACCGAAAAACAACGTGTTAATGTAGGGCGTTTTATATTTGGAATGAACCTTGGATAATACTTTGGGGACTAAGCCGTCACGTGACATAGCAAACATAATGCGAGTTTGACCATAGAGCATAACCAGCATGACCGTTGTCATTCCTAAGATAGCTCCTATATCTATAATACCTGCAACCCAGTTCTGACCCGCAACCTGCAATACCAATGACACAGGGTGAGAGATACCTTCAAATTGCATAAACGGTACTATACCAGTCATAATCGCGCTAACAACGACATACAAAAATGTACAAACAACAAGTGAGAAAATAATGCCTCGCGGTAAATCACGAGCGGGATTTTTGGTTTCTTCAGCTGCTGATGAAACAGCATCAAAACCAATAAAAGCAAAAAACACAAGAGCTGCGGCTCCAAACACCCCATTGAACCCAAACGGTATAAACGGTGTCCAGTTATCTGGCTTCACATATTTAAAAGCAACGATGATAAACAATAAAATAACAACAATTTTTACGATTACCATGATGTTGTTTATCCGTTTTGATTCTTTTATCCCAAAATAAAGTAAGAACGTGATACCCATCAAAATTAAAAAAGCTGGGAGATTAAAATAAGTCGTTTGGTCTTTTAAAGCCCCAGGTGCAGCAGTGAATTCAAGCGGAATGTGAAGGCCAATTCCATTCAAAAATGATACAAAGTAACCCGACCAACCTGCGGAAACGGCGCTGGCTGCCAGCATGTATTCCAAAATCAAATCCCATCCAATAATAAAGGCCAATAGTTCCCCCATCGTTGCATATGTAAAAGTGTAAACAGAACCAGATACTGGAACGGTGGATGCAAACTCCGCATAAGCCAATGCTGCGAATAAACAGGCGAGTCCCGCAATCACAAAAGAAAGAACCAAGCCTGGACCAGCTGTAACTGCTCCCGTACCTGTCAACACAAAAATCCCCGTTCCAATAATGGCTCCAATTCCAAGCATCGTTAAATCAAACGCACCCAGTTCCCTTTTGAGTGCTTTTTCCCCCCGCGTAGCAGCAATCAACTGATCAATGCTCTTCTTTCTGAACAAGCTATTCCCCATCCATTCCATCCTCCTAAAAATTAATTTTTCATTTTTATAACCTCGTTTTATCACCTCAATTTAAATCAAATTTTAGCTAAATATGGAGTTAATTTCATAAATATCTATCATTGAGAACATTATATATAAAAAAGAAAAAATGAAAACTACTTTCGGAAAGCTTCATTCATATTGTTACATTTGATCATTTTTCACGAATATATTTTCATAAATGAGGCCCTAAATTAGACAAAATGCCGCCATTTTAGATGACAGCAAATGTTAGAAACCTAGGGCACACAAGAGATTATCACATTCGTTGTCAGGTAATTAGAGCATCTGTCGTTAATTCACTTTTTATTCTGAGCATGCTTATGTATTCCTAAAGCATCACAAAAAAAAGACCCGCCACAGCCAAAGCCGTGACGGATCCACTATCATTTTAACGTCTTCCTCCACCCATGTAGCGCTTGGAACGCGGAGGACCTAATATTTCTGCCCAAATCACACCTCTGCGCAGATCAGCCGTATCCACCGTATTACGGTCTTGCGAAGCTATCTCTGGCGCATCTGTAATTTCCCCTGACTCCCTCGCGTTGGATATACGATCGAGACGGGCTAAAACCAATCTGCGTTCTTCTTCCATAGCACGGATCCGATCCTCTAGAGTCGAACCGTTATCTAATGAATCCCGGTCCATCCGTTCTTCCGTTTCCGACCGATCGCCCACTTCTTCTATACGACGAGCCTCCATAACCGCCCGTCGTTCATTAGGAAATTGACGTTGCAACTCACCAGCAACATCCTGCTGGCGCTGCTCTTGCCCATGTTCCGTTGTGAAGGGTCTGGATGACGTCGAGAGCCCGCGAGAACCATGATCACCCCCAAAGGTAGGCATACCTTTTCGCGGCGGTGATTTCCGCCCTGTACCTTGGATGCTTTTCCCCAAGAAGGACACCAAAGCAAAGCCAATCACGATCAGGATATACAAATGTTCAAAGATCCAGCTGATAAAGTTCATTACTCACCACCTAGCTGCCGTAATTCATCGGCTATGTCCCGTTATTAATCCCGGTTCTTGTTGTCATTCCCCGAGTTCTCATTCGGTTTGCCTAAGGAGCTACGCATTTGCGTATCTGCCTCAATATTTTTCAAATTCATATAGTCCATGACGCCAAGCTTCCCGCCACGCAGTGCTTCAGCCATTGCCAGCGGCACTTCGGACTCGGATTCCACCACGCGTGCTCTCATTTCTACAACACGTGCCTTCATTTCCTGCTCCTGCGCTACAGCCATCGCACGCCGCTCTTCCGCTTTTGCCTGCGCAATACGTTTGTCCGCTTCCGCCTGCTCTGTTTGTAGAAAAGCACCGATATTTTTACCTACATCAACGTCCGCAATATCAATGGACAGGATTTCAAATGCTGTCCCGGCATCCAAACCTTTGGACAATACAGTTCTTGAAATTGAATCTGGATTCTCCAATACGTCCTTATGCGAGTTACTGGAACCTACGGTTGTAACAATACCTTCACCGACCCGTGCAATAATCGTTTCTTCTCCGGCACCCCCAACAAGTCGATCAATGTTGGCACGCACCGTAACACGAGCTTTAACCTTTACTTCGATACCATCCTTGGCGACCGCAGCCACAATAGGTGTCTCAATAACACGCGGATTAACGCTCATTTGGACCGCTTGCAGAACATCCCGTCCCGCAAGGTCAATCGCTGCCGCACGTTCAAACTCAAGCGGAATGTTAGCTCGCTGCGCAGCAATCAACGCATTGATCACTCGGTCTACATTCCCTCCTGCGAGAAAATGGCTTTCCAGCTGGTTGATGTTCAAGCCCAGACCCGCCTTGGTTGCCTTAATGAGCGGATTGACAATTCGGCTTGGCGTGACGCGCCGTAACCGCATAGCTACCAGCGTAATGATACCAATGCGCACACCCGAAGCCAATGCTGAAATCCACAGCATCACCGGGAAGAAACTGAAAAATACGCTCAATACAATAATCACTACAACGGCAATCAGCAAAACGCTGACAATACCCGATTCGAACACTCGCATCATCCTCCATTAATCTAATTCTTTGTTGTTTACTTGTTTAGACGCTAGTGTCTGCCTTGACCACAATTCGCCCACCTTCTACTTTGGATACTATAATCGGCATATCTGTAGCAATAAACTCGCCGTTCGTTACAACATCGACTCGCTCATCAGCGATCAGCACCGTTCCGGCTGGACGAAGTGGTGTCAGACTGACACCCCTTTGACCTAATAGCATTTCCCGGTTCACAACTGAAGAAAAACCTTGGTCAGCCGTTAAACTTTCTTTAAGTATAAAACGGTTCCATATCCCTCGGTCCTTGAATACAACCGCGATGATCGCCACCACGGCAACCGCAGCTGCAAAGGCAATGCCCAAAGATATAAACGCGTGCTGCATGTTGTATGCTGCGCGAACAACTCCGGCGACAAGGCTGACGGAACCCAAAATGCCCAAAATACCAAAGCTTGGGATGAACATTTCAAGGATAAGCAGAGCCAGACCGATAATAAACAACAACCACGTCTCCGAACCTGCAAAACCAGCGATATAATTGCCGAAAAAATACAACCCAAATCCGAGTATGCCCAAAATTCCAGGTACACCAAAACCGGGTACGAGCAGCTCAATAACGACACCCGCGATACCGATAAATAAAAGCAACGTCTGCACAATTGGGTTGGTCAATATCTCGGCTGCTTTTTCAGCCCATGTTCGCTCCACATGAATTACATCATCCGTGCTGTAACCCATCCACTGGATAACTTCTTGTTCGGAAGACGCGATGTGATCCGCATAACCCAACTTCAGCGCTTCCTCACTGGTTAAAGAAATGATCTGACCATTTTCCTTATTAAAGTTCATCTCTGGAATAGATATGGTCGTTTTAGAGTCAACCATACCTCTGGCAATATCCGGATTACGTCCTCCAGCTTCTGCGGCAGATGCCATGCTACTCTTCCACCAAGCTATCGTTTTTGGATCTGTGATAGCCTGCCCCCTGCCGTCTACTAACGCTGCTGCTCCGATAATACTCCCCGGTTTCATAACAATCTTGTTTGCGCTCAACGCAATATAGCTACCCGCTGAGGCCGCTTCGCCCCTTATATAGGCTACGGTCGGAATTGGACTGTCTTTAATCAGTTTGCCCAGCTTCTCCGCTGTATCTACCCGTCCACCGGGAGTGTTAATATCCAGTAAAATCAGACCTGCTTTGAAATCTGCTGCTTCTGCAAATCCACGTTCCATAAATTTGCCCAGACCTCGCTCAATTTCCTGATCAACGGGTATAACAAACACAGCTCCACCTTTAGTTTGGGCCGCCGCTGATTCGGAATGAACTAAGGGTAACAGCAAAACGGATACCATAATCCACAACGTTAAAAAGATCAATTTGCGACTGGAGTGGTGATGTTCTCTATGCATTTCTCTCCCCCCTTTCGATCTTTCTATGTTACAGCATACCAAACTTTGTTAGACAAACTATACAGTTTTCAGGATTTAATGTGAAATTATTGGGTATATTGCTAATCCTGACGGCTGTCAGATACTTTACGCACCCAATGGACATCACGTTTCACACAATTAACGATAACGCTTACATATAAGAATCTTTCATCATTACATTCTATGGTAGGCATCGCTTATATAGAAATAACACCCTCTGTAAACAGAGGGTGTTGTGTTTTCCTGTTTGTCGCAGGTTTATTGCAGAAATTGCTGAACCGCTTGGTTCACGAGCTTACCGTCAGCGCGGCCTTTTACCTTAGGCATCAAGGCCGTCATTACTTTCCCCATCTCGGCTTTCGAAGAAGCACCGGTTTCCTGGATGGTCTGCTGTACAATAACTTTAATTTCTTCCTCAGAAAGTTGTTCGGGAAGGTACTGAGCGATGATCTCTATTTCTGCTTTAGTGCTTGTCGCAAGTTCATCACGACCGGCTTTTTCAAATTCATGGAGGGCATCTTTTCGCTGTTTGATCTCACGACTCAGAATATCAAGCACTTCGTTGTCGTCCAAATCCCGTTTCAAATCTATTTCAAGATTTTTAATCGTAGAACGAACCATTCGAATGGTGGAGAGTTTGAACTTGTCCTTACTCTTCATTGCTTGCTTCATATCTTCGTTCAATCGTTCGCTCAAATTCATGATTGCTTAGATCCTCCTAGAACTTTCTCTTACGAGCAGCCTCGGACTTTTTCTTGCGCTTTACGCTTGGCTTTTCATAATGCTTGCGTTTCTTCACCTCAGCCAATACGCCATCCTTAGCAATGGAACGTTTAAAGCGACGAAGTGCAGCATCAATTGTCTCGTTTTTGCGAACTTTAGTTTCAGACACCAGTTTTCCCTCCCTCCGACCAGACCGTCCAAGAGCAATAACACGGTTCATCAAATTTTATTATAGGTGAAACGGAAACCAGGTGTCAACCTATAAGAAAAAATGAATACATAAAGGGCCATTTTTCTCCATTCACTTCCGTATTACTGAAAAGGCAAGCTCTGTCATTTTTTAAGAATGTGAGTCCGAAATACCTGTCAAGGCACCCAATTTGGCGCCGCCCAGTAAGTGATAATGCAGATGCCCCACCGCTTGTCCACTATCCGGGCCACAGTTGTTAATCAACCGATAGCCAGACTCAGCGATTCCTAACTTTTTCGCAACCTCAACCGCAACACGATGAATCTCCGCGATAAGAGGAAGATCCTCCTCCGTCACAGCGTTCATCGAAGGAATATATTTTTTGGGAATAATGAGCACGTGTACTGGCGCCGCAGGCTGGATGTCATGAAATGCGAGCACATTGTCGGTTTCCAACACCTTTTTGCTGGGGATGGTTCCATCCACAATTTTCAAAAACAGATCGTCCATTCAAAACCCTCCTTTGGCAGTGAGCCGATCATAAGTAAATAGGCATAAACAGCCCTTGCTCTCGGCATTCAAAGTTATGTATTTCCCACACTGAATAGAAACATATACAGCCATGTTTGGTTATACTTATGTTTCTATATGTATCATAACGGAAAAAGGGTCTTAATACCAGTTTCCCTTACTAACTTCCTCTATAATAGCTTTCACCCCTGCATCAATTTGATCCAAATGCGCGCGCGAAATACTTATGCGCAAAAACTTCTCTTGTTCCCTATAGCCTGATAAATAAAAGCCATTGCCAGCTACAACCTGGATGTTCCTCGCGGAAAGACACTGTACCAAACGTCCCAAATTCACCGTCCGAGGCAGTTTAAACTGCATATAAACTCCTGAGGTTACAGCTGAAGTCTGAACGTATCCGCCCTGATTGTATCGTTCCACAGCCTTGTTAAGAGCACGAACGCGCTCCGAATACAGTTTACATATCGTGTGCTTGTGGCGTTCATACATTCCATTTTTAATATAAATATCAAGCGCCGCCTGAGACAAAATAGATGTGTCGACATATCTTTTATAGGTATTAAACGTCTTCAATAGGGATTCTGGCAATACCGCAACTCCTAATCGTAAGCCGGGGAAAATGATTTTCGAGAAGCTTTTCAAATAAATAACATGGTTCGTCTGGTCGTATGCATAAATGGGATCAAAAAGATGATCGGTCCCCAAATCTGCCATATAGTCATCTTCTACAATGTACACATCATATTTGGCGGCTAAGGCAGCTATCGCTTTTCGCTCCTCTGTGTTGTAAGAGACTCCTAATGGATTATGATATCTTGACATGGTATAAAAAAACTTGATGCTCTCGTTCTTAAATTGGTTCTCCAATTCGTGAAAATCCATACCTTCCGCTGTCCGGACGATGGTACTGACGGGTATGTTCTCTTCCTCCAGAAAACGCAAATATATATCGTAACTTGGCTGCTCGACCAAAACCTTTTCTTTGCCATTGGGAAACGGCATTTTAGCGAGTATCTCCAATGCCTGCTGAACACCCGAAGTAACGATAATCCGATCCATTTTTGCAAACACCTGAGTATCGGCTAAATGGGAAACCAATGTATGACGCAGTGTTTCCAGTCCTTGCGAATCACCATAGGTGAACAGATGATATTTGTAGGTGTCAATAGCCTGATTCAAACAATGTTGGAAATCCAGATAAGGGAATACATTTAAATCCGGGGAGGCTGAGGCAAAATCAACGAAGTCTTGCATATGGCTATGGTGTAAATCGCCCGAATTTTCCACTACATAGTATCCACTTTGCGGTATGGAATAGATGGCGTGTTTCTTTTCAAGTTCAGCGTATGCCCGCAAAATCGTGCTTTTGCTGCACCTGTATAATTCAGAAGCCTCACGGACCGACGGCAGCTTGTAACCTGATTTATATTGTCCCTCGCGAATTTTAAGTTCTATATCCAATAAAATTGAAACGTATTTTTTCACAATATCCTCCCACCTGCTCTTTACATACTCATTACATGCTCATTTCATTACATGCTTATTCCGTCTTATGTTTCTTTACACGCTAGATGTTACCATGGTTTATGGATAAACAGGATACCTCATTTCATTGAACTGTACTGATACAGTTTCAATTATTGGATCATATTTGGGATGGTTTACGTGAAAAAGAGGCTGTTTCTTCATAATGGAAGAAACAGCCTTGCATGGTGATGATGTATGGATGCGCCTTAAAGTCACTTGTACTGTACAAGAACTGTAGGCGGGAGAGAGCAGAGAATTCACTATATCTGGCGACTAAGGAATTAGGATTAGTAATAAGGCAGCAAGCTAATCGCTGTCAACGCTGCAAGTGGCAGAATCAAACGATTAAAGCGACGACGTCCGTATGGGAACCCATATGCATAAGCGGGTACTGGATACGGGTACGGATACGGGTACGGAGGATAAGACGCATAGCCACCATAAGCACGGGAGCCGCAGCCACAATTGTTAGGTGGATATGGGAGATTAACATTGACTTTCTCCATCTCGTCTCCACCCATAGGAACGGCTAAGTATATCTTTTCATCATCCACATGCTCTACAATGCCATCATACATTGTCCCGTCCTTCACCCATACGCATACATAACGATGCATATGCTTTTGACATAGTGTTTTAGCATCCGTCTGTTCCGGTGCTGTAACTTTTTCGGTTGTCATGCTTTTTTCCATGGTTGTTTCCTCCTAGGCTCTTGCATGTATACCGTATGTTATTCAAAAACGGGCTATTTGCTACATCAAATTGGGCGAATTCCGGCTTGCAAAAAAAAGAAGCACCCCGGGAGCTCTTGGCAGAGCCCCTCTGAACGGACGTATGACGGGAAGATTTCTTCCGCAGCATACGTCCGCCGGGGTGCTGTATGATTAACTTGTCGGCTTGGCTGTATTATAACAATAGTTTGAAACTGTATCTGTGACCTGTATCACATTACTTCAAAAAGTTTCCATAACCACACGTGAGCCGCCTCCAGCCTGCTCTGCTGGAAGAACAACTAGCTTGCGCGGAAGACGGGCCCGTAGTTCAGGCACATGACTAATCACACCAACAGACAATTGATCGTGGTGCAGCTTTTCCAGTGAAGTGATCACTGTGTCAAGCAGCTCAGGGTCCAACGTTCCAAAGCCTTCATCCAGAAAGAAAAATTGCAGAGGGTATTGGCCCCGCAATTGAATTTGAGCCGACAGCGCAAGCGCAAGCGACAAGGAGGTCAGGAATGTTTCGCCACCGGACAAGGTCGATACTGGACGTTTGACCCCACCGTTGGCATCGTCACTAATGACAAAACCACCGCTGGAATCTACCTCTAGCGCGTAACGTTGCTTGGTCAGAAAACGCAGGCGGCGTGAAGCTGACTGGCTGACCTGCATGAGCTGCTCCTCGGCAATATATTCAACAAAGGCATTGCCACGAAAAACAGACTGGAGCTTGGACATTTTTTCCGCTTCGCTACGCAAATGTATACGATTGGACTCCAGCTTCATCCAGCGGACGTGTCGATGCTGCAAGTCCTCTAAATCACGCTCAGCCTTGGCGCGATTCTGAAGCGCCTCTTCGTCGCGTGCACGGCAATCACGTAGCTGTGCAGTGGCCGTTTCCCACTGTTCCTCTGTTACCGTTGCTCCATTCAGCTGCTCTTCGACATGTTTTAAGCGGGAAGACAGCTCTTTTTCCCGTTCTCGATGCAAACTCGCTTCACGCTCATAGCGTGCGGCTTCTTCCGGTCCCAGGCAACATTCCATGACTTCTGCTTCCGTAACGAAGGAGGAGGCTTCCAAACGGCTGCCCCAACGGGACTCTGCCATCTGACGTCTTTCTTCTGCCGAGTCGGAGGCCTGCCGGGCAATCAGTGAAGCATGAACGGCTTGCTGCTTGCGTTCTTCCGCTTCGGTACGGCGGCGTGCCGCGGCTTCGGCTCCGTTTTTCAGCCCCAACAGTCGCGAGGTCGCTTCTTCCAGCAATGAAGCCGCTTGGCCATCTCCAACCCACTTTAGGAGCTGTGCTAGCTTTTCACGAAGCGAATCATCTTTGCTTTGGAGCCCTGTACGACGGGCAATAATGATTTTGTCCTCCTCGATGATACTCTGCTGTATCTGTTGAACACGCGCCGCCTTTCCTTCGAGGAAGGTCACACTCGTCTCCAGCCGGGACCGCAGCTCTTCCGCACGCCCGTCGCGCTCCTGCATGGCACGGTAACGCTCCGCAGCTTCGCTCGGAGCGACATCCGGCAGCTGCGCCGCCCATTCGCCGCGCAGCCCCTCGCTGCGCGTGGTGCATGCCTCGCGCTTGCTGCGTGCCTGCGTCAGCGCTGCAGCTGCTGCCTCCTGCTCGGCGGCAGCACGGATACGCCGCTGCTGTCCGGCGGCGTCTGCCTCGCGTAGCGCCTGTGCCTCGGCAGGCAGTGCATGCGCACGTGCAGCTAGCTCTGCCGCAGCACGCTCCAGCGCCGTGCAGCGCTCCACCCAAGCGGCAATACCGCGCGGCTCTGCTGGCGCTGCCGCAGGCGTGAAAGGCTCGCCCGTGGCGGCAGCGCCGCTGTCTGCGGTGGCGGGCTGCGCCAGCAAGCTGCGCTGCTCGTGCAACTGCTGGCGCAGTGTGAGGCGCAGCTCCTGCAAACCAAGCCGCAGGCGGTGCAGCTCATCTGGCGCAGCGGCATCCGCGCTATGCGCCGCAACGACGGCAGGCGTGGGGTGATGCAGCGAGCCGCACACTGCGCACGGCTCGCCTTCGCGCAACTCGGCAGCGAGATGCTGTGCGAGACGCCCCAGCTCCTCCGCACGGAGCTCGTGGCGCAGTTGTTCTTCCTCGGAGACCAGTGACGACATATCGGCGGTGATCTCTGCCTCCAACGTCAGCAATGCCTCAATGCCATCAGCTGCCTGTGCAGCAAAGGCAGAACGCCGTGCCTCTGTCTCCTGTGTCTCCTGGTCCGTCAGCTTTAAACGTTCGTCAGCTTGCGCAAGCCGTTTCTCCTGAGCGGTGTACTCCAGTTCAGCTTCACGCAATTGCTCATTCGCGATTTCCAGCTGTTGCAACCGTTGCACAGCCTCTTGCAGAATACGCCGCTCATCTGCCCGCACTTCATTTTGCTTTAGCTCTTGTTGAAGCTCTTGCTGTCGCTTCAAGCCTCGCGTCTGTAGCTCTTGTTCCTTTGCGAGTCCTTCTGCATGTTCAGCAAGGGTTTGTTCGCTTTGCACAAGCTCGGCCGCCAGACGTTCCCGTTCGGTCCGCAATGCTTCCGTATCACGCTCCAGATGAAGTGCCTGCTCTAGTTGGTCGATCCGAAGCAATAGCTTCGGTTCTTCGGCACTGAGTGCTTGCCGGGCCTGCTCATCTGCTTGCGCAGACACAAGCGCAGCCTCCTGCGCGGTAGTGGCCAAGACTGCCATTTCTTCGGCAGTCTTTTGCCGTTTTTCCGCTTCAGCAATGGCTTCCTTCCAATCCGTCAGCGCAGGCAGCAATGCCTCGGCTGCAGATGCTTGTCGAAGCTTGCGCTCCAGCAAAGCAATGCCCGGCTCCTGTGCTGCCAACTGCTCCAGCTCGTTCGATCTTTGGCTAAGCTCGACGACCAGCTCACGGGTTTTGTTTAGCGCCTCCCATTCACGTGAGACACGCTCTAGCTCACGACGCGAAGCTTCTGCATTGGCAATCGCCTCTTTGAGACGCAACTCTACATGTTCAAGCGCTTCAGCACTGGCATCTCCCAGCCCTTGCTGCTCTGCTTCTAACGCTTTCAGTGCGATATCGTTATCTTTCACACGACGGCTCAGCTTCTGTGCAAGTTGATCTCCGTACTTCTCCAGATGGAACAAACGCTGTAGCATCTGTCTGCGTTCACTGCCTTTTAAGGACAAGAATTCCGCAAACTTTCCCTGCGGTAATACGACAGCTCGTGTAAAATCGTCCATTTTCAGACCGATATACTCCTCCACACAGCGCGTCACATCCTGCACCTTATCGGCAAGCACTTCCTCGCCATCCTCTGTTAACGCAATAAAACGGCTAAGCGTATTATTAACCGATACGCCTCCAGCACGTTTGAAACGTCGTTCTACACGGTAACGACGAGGTCCTTGAGCTGACATTAATTCAAACATAAATGCAACAGACAACGTATCCTCAGCATGATTCATAATGCCTTGTGTACCATTCACTGCCCGCTCCACTTTACCGTACATAGCCAACGTAATGGCATCCAGCAGCGTTGATTTTCCACTACCTGTTGGGCCAAAAATTCCGAACAGCCCAGTTTCGGTCAAATCGTCAAAGCGAATTTCCTGCGACTCCCGGTAGCTTTGCAACCCCGCCAGTTTTAGAAGGATTGGTTTCATGCGTCATCCTCCTCAGCGTGGTCTCTTGCATCATCCTGTTCCACCAGTTCCAGAAACAACTGTACTAATCCGTCATCTGGCTGTGCTCCACCTGTCTGCCGCTGATAGAATGCCCGGAACAACTCATGCACTGGCAGTTCTGATCGTTGGTGCTCCAGCTGTGCGGCAGCCATTTCTGGATACATGGGGCGAATATGAATGATGCCTTCACGGCTTTTGCGCAGCCGCTGAATATCTCCCATCGACATCGCTTCATCCAGCGTAATTTCCAGATCAATAAAGGCATCGGCATCCAATCCTTCGTCCAGCCAGCGATATACTTCCTCCAGACCTCCCCGTGCGCGCCACCTCACTAATGGGCGTCCACTGGTGATATACAGTTCCTCGACCTGAGCAGGCTTGCCAGCAACCACGTCAATTAACGTAACCGATTTGGCTTGTCCGGCTTCGGAAAAGCTATAAGCCAGCGGCGAGCCACTGTAACGCATCAGCCCGTCTCCCTTCACATATTGGGGACGATGCAAATGTCCTAGAGCCGTATACTGTGCCCCAATGCTCAAAGCAGACGGATCTACGGTATACGCCCCCCCGACCTGAATCGGACGTTCCGAATCCGACTCCAGCCCGCCGAGCACATAAATATGGCTCATCGACAAATTAACGGTGTCAGGCCGAAATGCTGTACCCAGTTGTGACATCAGCAAGCCCACACGGCGGCTGTATGCCTCGCGCAAGACTGTTTCATCCCCGTCTTCAGACAATAGCTCGTTCAGACGAGACTCGGATGGATATGGCAAGGCTGCAATGCATGCCATTTCACCCGTTCGCGGTGTACGAATGCGTACCGCTTCCCCATGGGGCAGTCCCAACAATGTAATTCCACGCCCGCTCACCAGAGGTGTGACCGAGGATACCCTTTCCGGCTGATCATGATTGCCCGCAATGACGACTAGTGGTCTTCCTCCAGCCGTAAGACGGGCAGACGTTTCATAAAACAATTGCTCGGCTGCGGCCGAAGGATTGACTGAGTCATATACGTCTCCAGCCATCATAATCAAATCGGCCTGCTGATCGTCAGCCATTTTCGCCAACTCTTCCAAAAACGCCTCCTGCTCCTTCAAACGGCTGCGTCCTTCCAACGTGCGGCCCAAATGCCAATCACCTGTATGCAAAATCCGCATGCTATTCCTCCTCTCCCTATCTATATAACTACAGCTGTACACTCTCTCCAGCTTCTAAAAAATACAGCCACTTCTCAGCGACCTTTTTGCTTGTAATCTCTTCGATCACACGGGCATACAGCTCCAATTGAAAACGATATTGGTCTGTTAAATGGGACAGTGTACGATATTCAGATATCCGATCTGTTTTATAATCCACCAGCACGAGTCCTTCGGGAGTTTCAAATAGACAGTCAATAATCCCGTTCATCAGCACTTTATCGCCGTCCTGTCCACCTTCCGAACTTGTTTCTTGTCCTGGTGACATCGATGGTAAGCTGTGGTTCCAGTAATCGATTGCCCGCATGGTATAAGTAAACGGAAGCTCTCTTTGAACATGGGATGCCCCCAGCATTCTGCTACCCAGCTCACTAGTGAAAAAGCGTAATATTTTATCCGTATCTAGCGCCTTTGCATGAACATCCAGTAACATACGCTGATTGAGCAAACGAGCCTTGGTTTCCTCAATAACTTCGGCGCTCATCCCCTCATCTAATGGCAAATGCAGCATCAACGTATGATAGACTGTTCCTCGTTCCGTTGGAGTCAGTCGCTGATTCCCCATAAACTTAGGTCTGCGCAAGTGTAATTGACTTCCCCCAGTGTGAGAATCCTCCCGATCCTCCGGTGACTCTGCTAGTAGAGAGTTAGATAGATTCAGCCAATCGTCCGAACCCATTTCCTGCATTTCCAGCCATCTTTTCATCTCAGTAACCGATGTATTGGCTGCCGTCTTGCCAGCCCGTTCATACGGATAGATCCAGGAAAGAGCAGCTTCAATATCCGTTTCACTCTCTTCGTTCAAGTCGATTAGCTCCGCATTTCTCAGTGCTTCTGTCTTCTTTTGGCGCTCTTCGCCCGACACCTCTTCCTCATGATCTGAGTTCACACGAGAGCCGGAAAGTGTTTCCGAGGCGACGATTTTAAATAACCAGTCTGTTCCCGGCATATGTTCCAGCCTGTGATAGTACCCATCCTGATCGCCTGCCGCTTCCCTCAACAAAGTAGCAGAAGGATGCCGAATCAAAGCAGGACCTACCCAGTCCAGATAGCTGCGGCCTGCCGCCAGCATATAGTCTGGTAAGACCGTTTCCGTATGTTCTTTGGCACGTGCCCAACCCGCTGCGCGCGAAGCGAGATCCTTCACGGTTCCGGTCATAATCAGCTTTTCACGCGGACGCGTAAGCGCCACGTATAACACCCGCATTTCCTCAGCCAATAGCTCCAGCTGTGAGCGTCGGCGGATCGCTAAATTAGGCAGCGTAGGGTAGCTGACACGATTTTGTTCCTCCACATATTTAGGACCAAACCCCAACTCCTTGTGCATAAGAAACGGCGCATTGAGGTCCTGCTGATTGAACATTTTTGCTGTCCCAGCAATAAACACGATAGGGAATTCAAGTCCTTTACTTTTATGAATGGTCATAATACGGACAGCCTGATCGGGTTCAGTCCCCCCGCTAATGGATCCTAAATCACCGCCTCGCTCCCGTAGACGGGAAATGAAAGTCAGAAATCGGAACAATCCTCGGTTGGACGTAGAAGTCTCATACTGTCTCGCTCGGTCATATAGCGCCCGCAAATTGCTTTGACGCTGTGAGCCGCCAGGCAGTCCACCGACCCAATCCAGATATCCTGTTTCCTCCAGCACATTCCAAATCAATGCACTTAAGCTTCCTTGTCGGGCTTCCTGCCGCCAGGCTTTCAAATTACGCAAAAATGAACGTAGTCGGGCAGATAACGTATTCCCGTCATTTCTATTACCAAAGTCAGATGAAGATAAAGAGTCCTCAGGGAAAAGATCCAACTCCATGATGTCAGCTGAGATCCCTTTTTCACTTTCTTCCAGTGGGTCAGCTTCTGCCGCCGCCAGCAATGCGTCATAAAATAATCCATCCGGCTTCTCCAACCGAATTTGTGCAAGTTCATCTTCGGTCAAGCCAACAATCGGCGAACGAAGCACGGATGCAAGCGGGATGTCCTGCTGCGGATTATCAATAATGTGCAGCAGAGATAACATCACCTCAACTTCCGTTGCTTTAAAAAAGCCTGTCGTCTGCTCCCCTGAAGCCGGAATGCCCTCAAGCCGCAGTTCCTCTACAATTAGGGGGGCCCACACGCTTGCGGAACGAAGCAAAATGACGATATCGCCGTAGGCTGCCGGGCGCATCGCTTTTAATCCTCTGTCGTAAATCAACAGTGGTTGTCCAGTGTCTCCGGTCAGTTCTTTAATCCGTTGCGCGATCGCACGAGCCTCTAACTGTGCCGTTTCTAGCTCCGCAAGCTCAGCCAGCTCACTTTCCTGTAGAGCAGATTCGTCCCCCGTTTCGGACAGCTCCGAAGCCTCGGAAAGACCCTGTCCACCCTTATCAACTAAGAGCAGCTCAGGTGCATATACAGATGCGGTGTCTTGATCCGACGGGTCGGGATAGGATGCGCCGTGTACCAGCCAGGCTCGTTCATCGTACTCAATTTCCGCCACATCCACACTCATAATCTGGCGGAACACCAAATTGACCGCATCGACAACTTCCTGCCGACTGCGGAAATTACGCGCCAGATCAACTAAAAAGCCATCTTCCTGCTCCTGCATGCCGTACCGTTGATACTTATTCAAAAACAGACCCGGCTCCGCCAGCCGAAACCGATAAATACTCTGTTTCACGTCGCCCACCATAAAACGGTTACCCGGTTCCTCCCGTGATACCAGCCTAACGATATCTTCCTGTACGGTATTCGTATCCTGATACTCATCCAACAGCACCTCGTCAAATTGCGCCTTGTATTCGAGTGCAGCGTCGGAAGGTAGTAGCTTGTACGGAGTAGAATCAGGATGTCGTAATATTTTCAGACAATAATGTTCCAAATCCCCGAAATCCACCAACCCTTTTGACTGCTTGTGCTGTTGAAATCGTTCCCCAAATACAATCACGGTTTCTACCAATTCGTCCATCAGCGGAGCCGCGGCGTGTAGCTCCTCCCAATAGGCTTCTGCTCTCCTGCCAAACAGGGAAGCCTTCATATCTGTAATCATTTTTTTGGCTGCTTCGCGTAGCGTCTTAACCCGTTCCTGCAATGCAGGCTCAGTCTGATCTTTTTTGACCGGCTTGAGCTTACCGAAGGCAGCTGCCTGAAAATGATCATATAGAGATGCCCACGGCTGTGTCTCCAGCTCTTGCAGCAATCCCTTCATCATCGTCGCATCCTCTTGCAGCGTTACGGCATAAGGTGCAGGACCGCCGGGCTGCATAGCTGTTTCATGCGCCTGTTCAAGCAAGCTCGCTGCTCCGCGCAAAGAAAGTACGGCATCCGCCAAAATGCTGCGAACCCAGGGAGTCTCTCCCAAAGCGGCTACATCCTGTACACGAAATGCTGCCGCTGTCTCCCGCAGCCAATGTTCTGGCCAAGGATGACTTTGAGAAAAATCATACAACCGCTGAACAAGCACGTACATTGCATCATCGGTGCGTTCTCCACTAAACCAGTCGACCAGTCTGCGGAATGTACTGCCTTCATCATGAGCCTCATATTTCTCCTCAAACAGTTCTTCTAGAAGCTCCTGACGCAGCAATTCTGTCTCATGCTCATTCATAATCCGAAAACCAGGGTCAAGAGGAATGGCCTGATAATGCCTGCGGATGACCTCCATACAAAATGAGTGAAGCGTCGTAATCGAGGCCCGATTCAGCAACGACAGCTGACGGCGTACATGCTCACTTTCCGGTTCCTGTTCCAACACACGTTCCAACGCTTCGCGTATCCGTTGACGCATTTCGGCGGCTGCAGCCTTCGTAAAGGTTGCTACCAGCAACCGATCCACGCTGAAGCCAAGCTGAGGATCGACAATTTTACGAATAATACGCTCTACGAGCACCGCTGTTTTACCAGACCCTGCCGCTGCCGCGACCAGCATGTTGTTACCCGATTCCGAAATGGCACGCCACTGGTCATCGCTCCACATACTGCCTTCCGGCTTCGGCATGTCTTTAGTGTTTGACGTGCCTATCATTGGTCCATTCCTCCTTTCCCTTCCTGTGTATGACCCAACAGATTCCAGATTTGATCCTTACCGGGTTTACCCCATTGATTGTAGCCACTGCCCTCCAGACTGTCGTCAAATTGACATACAGGCTTAAAAGAACAGAAGGTACAAGCCGTCTCTTGCTGGATTCGATAAGGTTCAATGGCCACATCGCCCTCTGTCATCCGTGTGCCAATCGTCCGAATATTATTACGCACCGAAGCTAGCAGGCTGTCCCACTGTTCCGGCGAAGCAACCGAAGCACTGCTATAAAAACTG
This sequence comes from Paenibacillus sp. SEL1, assembly GCF_054602535.1. NCBI lineage: Bacteria > Bacillati > Bacillota > Bacilli > Caryophanales > Paenibacillaceae > Paenibacillus > Paenibacillus sp. SEL1. The sequence goes on from NZ_CM137723.1 coordinate 118,483, forward strand.
CCGTCTGCTTTCACCGCAACAGGTAAAATAGAGGAATATCCTTTGTCCAATGCTGTATCCATTTGTCCAACTACATCCCGATCCGCAAGCAATAATCCCTTCATCTTAAAACGTTTCAAAAGCTCCTGACGAGCCTGTTCTGCGCTAAGACCGTTAGGCGACTGCAACATCGGATTGTGGACGTGAAAATACAGGGTACCCGCTGGATAAGCTGTCTCGCCCAACCATTCCTCCGCCGCATTCAGCAGCACATCCAGGTAGGTGAGCATTTGCAAGGACAGGCCATAGTACACTTCATGCAGCTTGAGATCCTTTTGGCTAGATTTGTAATCGATGACACGCAAAAGTAACCCCTTTTCTCCCTCTGCCACATCTACACGGTCAATCCGTCCGACAATTTCCATCACAACGCCGTTATCTAACCGGAAGCTTAACGGAGGAAGCTGCTGACCCGGTCCAAAGTCCAACTCCAGCCCAATCGGCTCAAAACTACCTCTTCGCGCATGTTCACCTAAAATCAACGAAGCACGGCTCACGATGTCTTTCAATTTGCGCAAAATGTAGCCATACCGCTTAGAGCTCATTAAAATCTCGCCTTGCAGACGAGGAGCCAAACGCTCCACTGTACTTTCCGCCTCTTGTCGGCATTCCTCGGTGCTGAGACTGCCCCAGCTGACATTGCGTTTACGCAGATTGATCGCCATCTCTCCAAGCGCTGCATGGAATAATTGTCCGATATCCGGGGCCTTCAGGCGATACATTTGACGTTCCTTCAAACGAAGACCGTGAGAGGCAAAGTGCGAAAATGGACATGCCACAAAACGTTCCATACGAGATACGCTGGTACGCAGCTTGCTACCGTACAGACGGCGGCTTGTTTCCTTCTGCATTTCGGCATGGTTCTCATAAAAAAGTGAGGTCAACAGCTGACGCAGCTTGTCCTTCTCACGCCCTTGCTGGCTTGCATACCAGTTATATACCTCCCACCAAGGAGATAAAATGTCACCGCCACGTCGCCAATGCCGTAATTGCGCAATGAGCTGCGGCAAAGCCTCGGACGGATGAGAAGCATACTCCCATTGCGTCGTCCAAGCATCCCCAGGCAAAGGGTATCCAGCCAACGGACGTTCGTCCAGACTAGGAAACAGGTGCCGCACATGTCGTACTAACTCAGACGGCAACAATGACTTGCCTTCTTCATCAGTAACTGCATAGCTCATCCACAGGCTTTTACCGGCTGAGGTAAGGGCCGTATAAGCGAGAAAACGTTCGTCCAACAGACGTCTTGTCATATCCGGCGCCAGCTCTACGCCTCGTTCGTTTAATGCCGTACGCTCCTGCTCATTCAGCACACCGTCCTCATGGAACACAGCCGGCATCACACCTTCGTTCATACCTAGCACAAAGGCATGTTGAATACCGGATACACGCGTACGGTCCGTGTTTCCGACCAGAACCTGATCCAGAGCCGGCGGAACAAGTCCCATACGGAACTCGGCCAATCCCGTTTCCAGCACACCCGCAAACAAAGAGGTATCCAGCCTCTCATCACCCATCATTTCGACGATTTGATCCAGTAGTTCAAGCACTGCATCCCATACCTGACGATGCTCCTTCGCCTGCTCAGGTTTTCCTGCTTCCTCTGCCTGATGAATGAAGCCGTCCAGCTTGTGGCCGATTTCTGCATCCTCCAGTAACAGATATACCGCTTCACACTTCTCAAGTGCAGTTCGTGCCTTGCCCACACGTTTCTCAAACGCACGTAAAGGCGTAACGATCACATCCCGGCATAGCTCCATCAAATCCAACGTTTCATCCCGCCTACGGTTCCGTTCCTGCTCCTCCAGCTCCAGTGACAAGCTGGGCACAGCCTGCCACGGCCGACCATCTGTCCAACGGCTGCCTTGTATTCCGCAGGCTAGAACATAGTTTTCCAAACGGTCCATCTCCTCGCGGCTCACCCGACCGTCCAGCGGCAGTAGAAGGTCTGTTTTGACCGCACGGAATACATCCTCATACCGCCAGCGCCGCTGCACGATATCCAGCGAAGCCCGAATCAATTCCACCAAAGGATGATGTAATACACTTCTTCGCTGATCCAGAAATACTGGAACCTCATACTGTTTGAATATCGGTTCCACCCATGGCTCATAATCTTCAATATGACGTACAAACAGAGCCATCTCCCGGTAACGCGCGCCTTCATCTCGGGCCAGACGGCGCATTTCGCGTACAGCCCCTTCCAGCTCTGCACGGCGATTAGCCGCAGTGTACAGTTTTATGCCCTCCGGCTGTTCTTCTGTCCACTGCTCTCGTAGCTGCTGCAACCGCATCCGTTGTTCCTGATTCCGCAACCCTGTACGATGTTCAAAGTTAGCCTCCAAATATGCCAACGCTGGACGCTCCTTAAATCTCGGCAGCGGATCAGGGCGCAGTAATTGTGTCTGCGTCTCTATCATCAGCTCGTCCGCCATTCCTTTGAGCTTTACATACGTAGCCGCTGAGGGATGAAACAAATCCAACTCATGCGGAAGCTGTCCGCTCTCGTAGCTGCGGTTGCAAGTCAGCGCCACCGTCAACGAAGAGGCATGCAACATAAGTTGCTCCACCACCTTGTATTCATGTGGTGTAAACCTGCGGTATCCATCCATCCAAATATCTGCTCCACGTACAAGGGAAGACTCCGCAATCTGTTCTGCCAGCATGCGCAGCGTATCTTCACCGTCTATATATTTAAGCGTCAGCTCTCGTTCAAAATCCTCATAGATTAGACTGATATCTTTGAGCTTGCCGCGCAAAATCGGAGTTGACTCTCCCACAGCGTTCATTCGCTCCAGTTGCTCGGGTACGGACCGAGTATCATTTCTATACTGCTTTAGCTCCGTAAACAATGTATTCAACCGATCCACAAAGCCGAGCTGGTCTCCCGAATCCTTAAACAAGCTCAGTTCATCCTTTCGACGACGAATAATTTTATATAAAAGCATCTTCTTGCCTTCTTCCGTTACAGGCACCAGTGCTGAACCCCCGGTTTCCTGCATAACTAAATAGGCAAGACGATGCAATCCCATCACTTGGGCGCGCACCGACCCCTGAATACCGTTTCCGGCTTCTGTAAGTAACGCATGCTCGGAAGCAAATGACGATTGCTCCGGTACAAGTAACAGCATAGGCTTACCTAGCGGCTCCTCGCGTAACATAGACGTCATTTCATTGCGGATTAACGTACTTTTACCACTGCCAGAGCGGCCAATCAACAAGCGGACCGACATGATGCGGCCTCCTTTCCAACGAACAACATTCTATTAAACAGTATAGCATATCAGGCAAGGGAGAAAAGAACGTACGTTTGCCATGTTGTAGCAATTCATCCTCCCCCTAAAAATAAATCAGTCCCGCAGGTTGGCTTGGTGCATGCCTTCTCTACAGGACTGATTTATACCTAAAATGAGTCTATTTTACCTATTTAATCACCAAAAAGGCGATTGACTTTGACTTTGTATGAAACCTAAAGCTGTGTCCGGCTGCGCACCTCAAAGATGGCGAATTTCAAGTAATGGCCTTCCTCCACACCCAAAATTTGAGGATGATCCTTACCAGCCGCTCTCCAGTCTACCAGACGAAGGATTTTGCCGGCATCTGCCGCCGCTTCCTTAATAGTGTCCAAGAACAGCTCTGGCCGCATATGGAACGAACAGCTCGCTGTCACCAGATAGCCACCCTCATTGACAAGCTTCATCCCATGCAGGTTGATATCTTTATACCCACGTGTAGCTCCTTTGACAGCGTTCTTCGTTTTGGCAAAGGCTGGCGGATCGAGAATGACCACATCAAAGGTGCGTCCGCCACCTGCTGTCAGCGGCTTGGATGTATCTCCTTTGCCCCCGGCTCGTGCATTGCGTTCCTCTACACCTTTCACTTGATTGCGCAAATATTGAAAAGCATCGTCGACGACAAACTCGACGCGTTCCTCAAAACCGTTCAGCTTGACATTATCCCGCGCACTTTCAATCGCATGCTCAGAAATATCAAGACATGTTACTTTTTTAGCACCATGTTTACATGCATTAAGCGTAAAGCTTCCCGTATGTGAAAAACATTCCAATACGGTTGCGCCATCCCAGAATGGGAATTCAACAACCTTACCACTTTTATTCACTGGCTTCAAGACCGTTGTGTCCGCATCTCCTGAGTCTGCAGCTACTTCTTGTAGCGTAATTCCACTACGTACTCCCCAACCTGTCATCAATGGTGCTATGGCCGCACGATTTTCACGCTGGTCAAAGAAATAACCCGTCTTCTGGCCCTCTACGATATCAACCTTGATTTGCAGGCCATTTTCCGTCACCACCACATGACGCGGGCAATCACCGTATAAAGGACCCTTCGTTTGTTCCAATCCTTCCAGCTCACGGATGGATACATCACTGCGCTCATATATACCAACAGGACCCACTACTTCAACGAGCGCATCCCTGATTTCTTCCCTGCGCCGATCCATGCCAAGCGTTAACAACTGCACGACCAACACATCACCAAATCGATCTACAATCAGTCCAGGCAAAAAATCAGCCTCACCGTACACCAACCGATAAGCGTTTCCCCCGGTCACAAAACGTTCGCGGTGCTCCAGACATTTGCGAAAGCGTTGGGCAAAAAAGTTTTGATCCATTGCTTCCAGCGGCTCGTAGGACATCACACGTACTGTAATTTGTGAAGCCGGATTATAGTAACCTGTCGCCAAATAACGCCCCTGATGGTTAACGATGCTGACCAAATCGCCTGCCTCTGGGTCACCCTCAATCTTGGCTATTTCGTTTTTAAACACCCAAGGGTGTGCGTGCTCCAGCCTTTTTTTACGGCTGCGTTCTAATATTACTGAAGGCAAAATCCTTCACTCCCATTCTTGGATTACTCAAAGTGTTAAAACGTTGTTCGATAGGGGCGCGGTTCCGCGGTTCATTTGATCTTACGATCGCTGTTGCAACGGGATTCTTGGAATTAGGTAACACATTTAAAGGTAAGAATCCCGTTGCAAAGGCGAACGCTGGCGCTTCTCCAGATTCAAATGAACCGCTCCGCTACTGCCCGCCTGTATATCGACGTCACGCTTTTAAAGCTTGTGAAGATACTACAAAAATTATCGTTCTATAAAAAAACAGCTCGGCCATGCTTGTCATGGCTGTCCCCGACAGATCATAGGCTGTTACATAAGTATTTTCACCTAGAAAAGGGGGCTATGCCCGTGTTTATACATGTTATACTCCCGCTGTGCGGTGGGCTGTTTATTTTTTTGGGCGGGATGAAGCTGATGGAAGCAGCCCTCCGGCATTTGGCCGGCCCCTTCCTCACCCGCTGGTTGAACCGCGCCACAGTTTCCCCTTGGCGGGGCATGCTGTTCAGCTCAGGCATTACCACCCTGCTGCAAAGCAGCACCGCCGTAACGGTGCTGACGATCGGACTGGTCAACGCCGGGCTATTGACCTACGGCCGCACGCTCGGCATCATTCTCGGCACCAATATCGGCACCTGCCTGACCACCGAGCTGATGGGGCTCCAGCTCGGCAAGCTGGCTGTTCCGCTGCTCTGCGGCTCACTGCTCTGCTGGAGCACTGCCGTGCTGTGGAGTGAAGCTGTCCCCAGCCGCCAGTATGTGTCTGCCGGAGCTTCATCCGGCTCCAATGGGCTCAGCCGTCCGCAGGCTGTACAATATATCAGCCTCGTCTTTGCTGGATTTTCGCTGATTCTGGCGGGTATTCGCGTGATGCAGTCGGTCGGACCCTGGATTGAGCAGGCCGGACTATTCCGTTGGTTTCTTGATCACGCTGCAGCCAACATGTGGTGGGCCTTCGCTGCTGGAGCCTGCCTGACCGCGCTGGTTCACAGTAGCGCAGCCGTCATTGGCATGGCGATTAGCCTTGCCGCTGCGGGAGCCTTGCCAGCTGATGTGGGGATCGCCATCGTCATCGGCTCCAATGTAGGCACCTGCGTAACAGCCCTGATTGCCGCTGTTGGCGGCAGCGTGTCCGGCAAATTTGTAGCCTGGTCCCACGTGCTGCTGAACGTAGGCGGAGCCTTGCTCTTTATGCCGTTGATCCCTGGTCTGGAGATGGCTGCTGCCTGGATATCTACGGAGCCCGGAGCAAAGGTAGCCCATGCCCAAACTCTGTTTAACGTTATTAGCTCTCTGCTGGTCTTGCCTCTCTGCTATCTACCTGTGTGGACGCGTTTAGAGGATCGTATATCTCCCCACAGAGTCAAACGTTAATTCCTAGCATGGACAGCGCCTTACTTAAAATGACATCATTATTGTCATATCCACCCTGGCGCTGGAGACGCCATGCTTCCTCAGGCGTATGCCACGCAACTCCTTTAATTTCTTCGATCTGTGCCTGTAAATCCCCATCCAGTGCCTCTACGAGATAATAGTGTACTTCTTTATCTACTTCCCCAAATTCTGGATGGTGATACGTATAAGCAATCATATCTACATGCTGGATAATGCGCCCGTTCAACCCTGTTTCCTCGCGAATTTCACGTAAAGCCGTCTGTTCGATTGTTTCTCCCAACTCCATTTTCCCTTTTGCCAAGGATACTTTGCCATATCGGTCAGTAATGAGCTGAATTTCAAGCTGCTCCCCCTGCTTGCGAAACACAACGCCGCCTGCGGAAATTTCCTTTTTTGCTGCCATCCTGTAATCTCCCTTCCTTGCGCAACAAGGATTCCGTCCTCTCTGTAAGGAAAGGCGAAATCCTTGTTTGCCATCTCTATTGCCTGTTCAGGCTTTTTTTGTTCTTACAGAGCTGTTTGCAGCCCATTCTCTAGTACGCGGACCAATTGGCCTTCACTTTCATTAATGCCTGCCTTCGTCAGCTTCACGCGGCATACCTTGCCAACCAGATCCTCAGTACCTTCAAACGCCAGTTGAATATAATTGTCACTATATCCATGGAGTATGCCGCTATCTTCGGTCCCTTTCGGCGCAACTTCCGGAATGACCTCCAGCACCTGACCTACAAACTTCTCAGCATACGCCAGTTGCATTTGCTCTGACAGCTGTATCAGCTCATGCACTCGTGCATTTTTCACGTCTTCGTCCACCTGATCCTCCATACGCGCCGCAGGAGTTCCACTGCGCTTGGAGTACGGGAACACGTGCATTTCCGAAAAACCGATTTTTTTCATCAGCTCATAGCCATTGCGGAACATTTCATCCGTCTCCCCAGGGAAGCCGACAATCACGTCCGTTGTAATCGCTACATCTGGCATTGCTTTGCGAATCATAAGCATTTTGTTATAAAACTCTTCTGTCGTGTACTTGCGACGCATCCGTTTCAATACAGTGTCATCCCCCGCCTGAAGCGGTATGTGAAAATGACGAACCAGCTTGGTGGAACGGTTCAGCACATCAAGCATTTTTTCATCAATCTGGCTGGCTTCAATCGAACTGATACGGATACGCTCCAGCCCTTCCACCTTCTCCAGATCCCACAGCAGATCAGACAGGTCATAATTATCCATGTCATCACCATAACCGCCAGTGTGGATACCTGTGAGCACAATTTCCTTGTAGCCCGCGTGTACCAATTGACGCGCCTGTGCAATAATGCTGGCGGCGTCACGACTGCGGGATAGACCCCGCGACCACGGAATGATGCAGAAGGTACAGAAGTTATTGCAACCATCCTGAATTTTCAAAAAGGCCCGAGTATGATTAGCAAAATCAGGCACATCCATTTCCTCAAATACACGCGTTTTCATAATATTGCGCACGGCGTTCACCGGTTGACGCGTCCCTTGAATTTCCTGCACGAACGGAATGATTTTGTCCCGATCCTGAGTCCCGATAACGAGATCAACGCCAGGAATATCCATAATTTCGGCAGGAGAAGTCTGGGCGTAACAGCCCGTTACTGCCACTATGGCATCTGGATTCCGGCGAATCGCGCGGCGAATGATCTGACGACTCTTTTTATCACCGGTATTCGTAACGGTACATGTATTAATAAGATAGACATCAGCAGTCTGTTCATCAAAGTCCACCTGTTCATAACCTTCATTTTTAAACAGCTGCCAGATCGCTTCTGTATCATAAAAGTTTACCTTACAGCCCAATGTGTAAAATGCCACTGACGGCATATTAAACCCCTCCCATTTCTCCTGTCTCATATAAAATGCATGCCAATGCAGCCATTCCTGCGGTCTCAGCACGCAAAATACGTCTTCCCAGTCCTGTAGACTGTGCCCCGGCCTGCTCGGCCTCCAGGCTTTCCGCTTCAGTAAAGCCGCCTTCCGGGCCTACCACCAGCAGAACACGCGGCATGTCCGTCGACGCCCATTGTCCTGCCAAAGGCTGGATTACATCCCGTAGCTGTTTACCCTGCTCTTTTTCATAACAATAACATATCAAATCATACCCAGCAAAAGAAGCCAGAAGTTCTTTCCACGTCATGGGCGCGCTAATTTCTGGAATCCGGTTACGGTGGCTTTGTTCAGCCGCTTCCTTCACAATCTTGCGCCAACGCTCCAGTCGCTTGCCTTCTTTTTTGGCATCATACTGCACGACCGTACGCTCGGACAAAAACGGTACAAACCCGGTTGCTCCGATTTCTGTACATTTTTGCATCACCGTCTCCATCTTGTCTCCTTTAGGAAGACTCTGAGCGATGGTGACCTGCACATGTGGTTCAGAGGTCATCTTCAGCGGCTCAATAATCGTCGCCGTAACATGATCCTGCTCAATCGTATCCAAAGCAACCAGCGCTTCTTTAGATACCCCGTCACTAACTATAATTTTGTCACCACTACGGCCCCGCATGACTTTAGCGATATGCCGCGCGTCCTCACCCGCGACAATCACGTGATCTTCTAGAAATTGCTCTGCCGGAATAAAATAACGCTGCATTCTCTCTCACACCTATTCCTGGATTTTGCAAAATCCTCATTCTAAAAATAACTGTTGTCCACTAACGTTCCGTACAAAATCCGAATAAATCACCAAGCAACATCATATCATCTTTTGCGCCTGTATGACCAGTCTGTTCCCTCTTCTATTCAGGTTATACCTACCTATTCTCGTAAAAAAAGGAGCCCTTAGGCTCCAAACAATCCAGTGATATAAAAAGAGAACTGCAAAAACTGTATATAAATCATCTGGGCCAGCGTGTAAAGAGGTTCAATTGTTACAGCTCGAACCTGCGGAATGACCAGGATAAGCAGAAAAATAAAGATCGACCACTGTTCAAATTGCTGAAGTTTACGGCGTACAGGAGTGGGGGCCACATCTTCCACAATCCGGTATCCATCCAGTGGAGGCAGTGGGATCAAATTAAAGATAAACAAAAATAGATTTAAATTGATCAGAGCATTGATAAACAAATAGATTGCTTGAGCTACCCGTTGGTTCTCCATCCCCGGCAATACTTGAAAATGAAGGAGCACGGCATAGATCAAAGTAGTAACAAATGCAAGCAGCAGATTGCTCAGCGGACCCGCAGCCGATACGATAATGCCCATGAGGCGCGGACGGCTAAAATTGTCACGATTAACCGGAACTGGCTTGGCCCAGCCAAAGCCTCCGATCAACAGCAGCAGCGTACCCAGCAGGTCAATATGCACTGCCGGATTTAAAGTCACACGCCCAAGTAGCTTGGCCGTAGGGTCACCAAATTTATTGGCATAATACGCATGTGCAAACTCATGAACCGTGAACGATATGATCACAGCCAGTAAATAAAAGGGAAGAACATTTAAATTTACACGAAAAATATTTTGTAGAAAATCCATACTTACCTCTTTCTCGCCACAAACGCCAGCCAATCTTCATCCCGGCTTATTTCGGCAATCTCAAAGCCAGCTGCTTTCAAAGCAGTTTCGACAACCTCTTCTTTGTTCTTCCAAATCCCTGAAGCAATATAAATACCACCTGGTTCCAGGGCTTTATATACATCATCAATGAACAGCAGAATAATCTCTGCCAATATATTAGCTACCACCAGCTTGACCGGTAACTGGATACCCAGCGTTGGATCGCTTGCATTAAGCACAGATAGCAAATCACTTTCTTTAATGGTGATGCGTTCCTCCAGTCCGTTCAAACGCGTATTTTCCCGCGCACTGGATACTGCCACCGGGTCCAAATCCAAGGCAAGTACATGCTTCGCTCCCAGCTTTACAGCTCCAATGGCCAAAATACCGGAACCCGTGCCGACATCAATAACTTCTTCTCCACCCTTAATCACAGACTCCAGCGTTCTCAGACAAAGGGATGTCGTAGGATGCGTTCCGGTCCCAAAGGCCATACCAGGGTCCAGTTCAATGATTTTTTCCTCTTCACTCGCAGGCTCATATTCCTCCCAAGTGGGTTTAATCGTCAGACGGTCCGATACACGCAAAGGCTTGAAATATTGCTTCCAAGCATTTGCCCAGTCATCCTCATCAACTGTTTTCAGCTCATACTGAACCTCACCAGGATCAATATCGAAAGTTCTCAATTCTTCGACGCGCGGCTCAATCTGCGAACGAATACTATCCATGTCCACTTCTTCGGCAAAATAGCCTTTGATGATCGCTTGTCCTTCAGGTATGTCGTTCAAAGGCCGATCATACCACTGCCCATAGGATGTATCCCGTGGCTTGTTGAGCGAACCAGATTCTTCAATGGAAACCCCTCCTGCACCTGCTTCGTGCAGAAAATTCGAAATCATTTCGATGGCTTCTTCGGTTGTATGTATTGTAATTTCATTCCACAACATGGTTTTCATTTCCTCCTCATTTCACATGCATACATTACATTGTACTATATACATGCACAGGAGTTCAAAAAAGCTAATATTATCGGTGCTCAAAATATTTTTTGTAGAGCTTGTATTTGTTGTCCTCTCTTTTAGTCCAAGCACCCTTAACTCTAGTACATACAATACAATATACTAGAAAAGGAGTGATTTAGTATGGCAAAGACGGTGTTAGATTATAATGCCAGTGTTATTACACCTATCACGAATGGTATAAATCTTCCTGTTCCGATTTCTCCAGCCGGACTTGGAATTGCTACGACGTCTGTATTTATTGATCCTGCTATTCCTGGAGCTGTCAACAACCGAGTAGAATTAAAAGCCTCGATTGGACTACGTTTTGTCGGTGCCGGTAACATTAGAGTACTTGTACGGATTTGGAGAGCTGGCAAAGAAATTTATTACGGACTGGAATCCAATGTCTTCGATAACAATATTATTCTTAATGTCGAAACGGTAGACGTTGCACCTCTGGGCGTGCAAAACTACCAACTGATTATTGAAAATCAGACGCCTGCGACTACTGCATTTGTCTCCGGTCCTCTTGTTTTTAGTGCAACAGCATATAGCGGATAATGAATAGGAAGAGGAAAGAACACAAATAAGACGGGTTATCCCAAAATCATCATTGTTGATGGGGATAACCCGTTTTATTAAATTCTACTCATTGTCGTTTATGATACGCTGCTGACGACGGTCAGCTACTTCGCTACGCCGGATCGCTTCTAGATCCTCAGCATCTGCCTGATCTGCCGAGAACTCAACATCTTCATTTTTAGCAGATTGCATGCGTTTGATTTTTTCGGTTTTGGTCAGCACTTTATCAAACCGTTTGTTTTTGGACATCGGTCACTGCTCCTTCCAAACTTTTCACAGCATTCCACCCGCCTGTTCCACGATGGACATCGCCTGATGATGTATGGATTCATCCACCACAGCGGTCAACAAAATATCGCGGCCTGTCGGTCCGCCTTGTCCTCCATCACTCATGCCACTGGCGGACGGATCAGCCGCAGCCAGTATTGCTGGAGTTGCATCTGTAAAGTCCACGCCCTGTGTCAGTGAGGATAAGCTGCTAATCTGTCCTGAAAATACAGGCAATCCGGCGTTGCCAGTAGACTGCCGCGGATACCGGCTAAATCGGTCTATCGACACATCGGCTACCCGGAGTGCTTCCAGTTTTCTAGCGGCTCCCTGTGCTTCCTCAGGACTTTTGAAATACGCCAAAATATTTTTTTCGCCCATCTCAAAATCTCCCTGTGTAGTATTGAGCGTAACTGCTCTTCAAAAGCATAGAGAGTTACGCTTTGTTATATCCTGCTCATTGGCACGATTTTATATTCCCTACGAAGACTAGACGGATGCAGACGATAATGGAAACAGTGGGCCTAGACAGTGAACTATAGTTTGTGAAGACTATAACTTTTACGGGTGTAAAGTAGCTGCCGGAGCTTCACCTGACTTGGCTACTCCTGTCTCCCATGCAGCACGAATAACAGCATCCCGTACCTTTTGAACCACCTTCGGATTAAAAACATTCGGTATGATATAAGTTTCACTTAGCTCTTCAGGACAGATCGCATCAGCGATGGCAAGTCCGGCAGCTAGCTTCATTTCCTCATTAATCGTCGTAGCATGGCAATCTAGAGCACCCCGAAAAATTCCCGGGAAGCACAGCACATTGTTAATCTGATTTGGAAAATCGGAGCGACCGGTAGCAAGTACACGTACATGAGGTGCGGCTACAGCTGGATCAATTTCCGGATTCGGATTCGCCATGGCGAACACAATAGGATCAGTTGCCATGCTCTGTATATCCTCTACAGTCAGTATATTCGGGCCTGACACACCAATGAATACATCAGCTCCCACAATCACATCGGATAAACTTCCACTTAAATTGTGCGGATTAGTCATGTTCGCATACTCTGTCCAATGCGGGTTACTGTACTCCACGTCACGATGAATAGCTCCCTGTCGATCAACGCCAATCAGATTGCGCACACCTGCCTTAAGCAGCATACGGGAGCAGGCCATACCCGCCGCACCAATCCCTGCAAATACAACTTTGACATCCTCCATTTTTTTGCCACATACCTTTAATGCATTGACCAGACCCGCTAATACAACAACTGCCGTACCATGCTGATCATCATGAAATACTGGAATGTCTAGTTCCTGCTTCAACCGTCTCTCGATTTCAAAACAGCGTGGCGAAGATATATCTTCCAAATTAATGCCGCCAAAGGCAGGAGCAATCATTTTGACAATTTGAACAATTTCATCAGCGTCCTTCGTGTTGAGACAGATTGGGAAGGCGTCGACACCTGCAAATTGTTTGAACAACACTGCTTTACCCTCCATTACAGGCATAGCGGCCTCCGGTCCGATATCTCCTAATCCAAGTACTGCTGTTCCGTCTGAAACGACTGCTACTGTATTCTTTTTGATCGTTAATTGATATGCTTTGGCTGGGTCATTGGCGATTTCCATACAAATTTCAGCTACACCCGGCGTATACACTTTGGACAACCCCTCCATCGTTTCAATTCGCTTCTTTGGTAAGGTCTCCATTTTGCCACCTGCATGTAATTCTCTAATTTCGTCTATTAAACTGCTCATATTTTTCTCCGTCCTTTCATGTCTCTATTTGGATATGAAACTCAGTCCTGTGTATAAAACTCATCAGCTCCAAAATTGGAGTAACAAAGTTGCTAAAATGACCGTGCCTGCCCCGCCAATACGTGTTGCAATTTGTGCAAAAGGCATCAGTTCCATCCGATTGGACGCAGACAGAATGGCTACATCTCCCGTGCCCCCTAATCCACCGCGACAGCTAGTCACCAAAGCAGCTTCTACGGGATACATATGAATCCATTTTCCTGTGAAGTATCCGGTAACAATCAATGCAACTACAACAGATGCGCAGGTAATGGCATAAGGAACCGTTAAAATCCCAACTACACTATCCAAAGGTACATACAAAATACCCAATCCCACCATCAAGGGCCACGTCAGACTTGCCGTTATACATTTGTACAAGTGAAAAGCTCCCTGCTCCAATGTGTTCGGCATGATCTGAATACACTTAATTAATGCCGCCGCCAGAATCATGAGGATCGGACCTGGAATATGGAGATACGGCTCCAGCAGCTTACCCACAATAAAGAAAGTACAGGCCAACAGCAGACCTCCTCCCATCAATGGAAAAGAAATCGATTGTTCCAGACTTGCCGGGGCTAACTTGTCTGCATCTTTATCTAGTTTTAGTAACCTTCCGTTACCTGAAGTTTTTGGATTCTTCTCTGCTAATCTCTTCAGAACACCCGCACCTATGATTGCAACAATGTTCCCGATAATTGCAGCCGGGATAAACTGGGATACGAATATTGCCGAATCCTTGCCCAGCACTAATCCATAAGAAATGGACAACGGTAAAATGCCTTCCCCAATCCCACCGGAGATAATCGGAATGATGATGAAAAAAAATATATGATAGGCGCTATAGCCAAAAGCCATACCCACCACCATTCCCACGCCAACAGCTGCAATAGATCCTATAATAATGGGGGCAAAAATTTTAACAATTCCGTTCATCAGCATTTTGCGATCCATGCCAAGAATACTTCCCGTTACTAGACATGCGATGTAGAAGTAAAGAAAATTCGAGGTTTTCATAAGCGTGTGTACCGCACCCATCGCAGATGGACTAAACATATTCCAAAATACCATTAACGATGGAACCATAAGTGATAAAATGGCCGGCCCGCCAATATGCTTAAGCAATGGAAGTTTGGCCCCTAGATCACTGAGCAGTATACCTAAAATCATGATGACGGCAAACCCGCCCAACAGATCGTTTGGAAGTCTTTCAGTAACTGCAGCTGCATAAACAATCAGCGCGATCACGGCATAGAGTGGAAGAGGAATAACCCCCAACTTTACCCTACCCAGCATTCTGATGCCATCTACAAAATTTTTACTCCATCTTTGCCCCTTTTGAATGACAGGCTGATTCGTAGCATTTTCCATAAATCTCCCTCCATAAAGTGAAGAATGATGATCATGTTTCCATTCTACACCTTGGAAAACGCTTTATTTGGTTTTATAACTAATCATTCACTTTTGTAATTAAAGTAATCAGAAAGAAGATTTAAATAAAACTGTTCATGATGCCTTCTGCCTGTGGCAATATTCGGTATTGGTAAACAGGGCGTCCTATGGTACCGTATATGGTTTCCATGGAAAGAGCCTCAATCTCTGTCATAAAAGCCAGGTACTTGCGCATAGACACCCTGGATATCCCTGCGCTCTCCGCAATATCCTCGGTGGAAAATAGCACCTTATTATGCCGCTGGATACAATTCCATATCATAGCCAGCGTGGATTTAGTTATGCCTTTAGGCAACCGTGCCAAGTCTTTAGTCAAGCTTTTATGATAAATCAGTCGGTCCAGTTCCTCCTGAGAAAGTAGACTGTGCTCACGCACGATGCTAATGTGCTCTCGGTACCCCGTGAGGGCCTCCAAAAAACGGTTAAAGTGGAACGGCTTAATCAAGTAATCCACCGCGCCGAAGTTCATCGCTTTTTTGACACTGTTCATGTCACTTGCAGCCGAGATGACAATGACATCTATATTTACACCTGTCTCCCGTATGAATGACAGTAAATCGAGGCCATTACTTTCCTGCATATACACATCTAGCAGTATCAGATCAATGGCCTGTTCAGCTATATATTTCTTCGCCTCTTCCACAGAAGAAGCCCAGCCCCCACATCGAAAACCTTCCACCTGCTCCATATATTTGCGGTTAAATTCCGCAACCATCGGATCATCTTCTACAATCAGGACATTAATCATGTTCATCATTCCCCGCTATCATGTATGGAATCGTAATCTGAAAACAGCACCCTTGCTCGGCTGGGATCAACTTTATACTTCCCTGTAATCTTTTCACGCTTTGCGTCACCAGATAAAGGCCCATTCCTCGTGACTCTCCCTTGGTCGAAAAACCTTTTTCAAATATAGCCTTTACAAGCCCTTCCGGTATACCCGGACCATTATCGCACATGATACAGGTCAGATAACCGTTCTTCTGACTTTCCTCATAATAAAGTGAAAGGGTAATCCGCTTGTGCTCCAAAGATTCCATCGCCTCCACCGCATTATCAAAGAGATTGCCAAGAATAGTAATCAGTTCATGCGTCGTTTGAGTTTGACTGGATTCGGGCAAGTAACTACCTGGAGTCAGTTCAAAATTCGCCCCTACTTCTCTGGCCCGGCTTAATTTCCCCAACACAAACCCTGCCATAACTGGGTCCCTGATCTGCCGGGTGATGGAGCCAATCTCCACTTGATGATGCTCGACGGCATCCATAATGTAATGCTCCAGTTTATCATACATTCGTAAGTGTACCATCCCCATAATGACATGCAGCTTGTTCATAAATTCATGAGCCTGCGCACGTAGTGCTTCTGTGTACAGGGACACTCCTGTCAAACGTTCCGCAAGCTGGTTCATCTCCGTTTTATCCCGAAAGGTTACAATTGCCCCCACAATTTCCCCCTTGACCCGTATCGGAACACTGGTGGTCAGCAAGGTTATTCCACCCAGCTCCATTTCCTCATCCATTTGTGGAGTACTCGCTTCCAAGACCTCTTGCAATCGAAAAGCGGATAGATAAACGGTAATCTCCTGTCCGGAGAATGAGAAATCTTCAATCCCCGCTTGTCTAAGCAGACGTATCGCTTCTGCATTCATCAGCATGACGCAACCGAATTCATCTACCGCAATAACTCCTTCCTTGATGGATTGCAACATAGCGCTGCGTTCCTCCAGCAAGCGTGCGATTTCCGGCGGCTCGAGACCGACTAGCATATTTTTGATTTTACGAGCCAGCACAACCGCACCTCCAGTGCCAATCAACATTCCAGTGCCAATGGCTATTGCAATAAGACGGTTGTTGCCTTCCTGAGCCATCTGTACATCTTGCATGGATATACCAACAACAATCGCCCCTACCTGCTTCCCCGTTAAACTGAACACGGGGGAAAAGGCTCGCATGGACAAGCCCAATGTTCCCTTCGCAACGGACACGCTCTCATGGCCATGAAGTGCGGTATATTCGTCTCCGCCGACAAAGGCTTTGCCGATCATCCTAGCATCCGGGTGCGTTTTACGAATTCCCTTCATATCCATTGCCACGATAAACTGGATGTGATTTGCTGCTGAAACCCTCTTCACATACTCCTGCATGGAAGGAGACGAACCCGTCCCTTGCAATTGCTCGACAATAAGCGGCGTATGGGCGAGTGTACGCGCGATGGACATTGCCTTTTCTTCCAGTCCCTTCTCAGTTTCATGCTCCACTCTCTCAGCAAATAAGAGGGTTACAGGCAGAAGCACAAGTGCCATAACTAGACATACTAGCAGTGTAATTAAGCCTCTGAGCTTTAATAGCGGTTTACCCCGACGCAGCTTGAGCTGTACATTTCCGATGGAACTCACCCCTTTCTACTTGATATTAAGTCTTCAACAGTTCAACATGTCTATACAAAAATGGTTATGTATGTGTTTACGTGAATATAAAAAAAGGAACTATCCCGCAATTGCGGAATAGTTTCCTTTGATTCATGGTTGAAGCTCCGCGATTCCTAATTGGGCTTAGTCGCCTCGAAAGGCGCGCTTCACACGGTCAAAAAAAGACTGCTCATTCTCATGTGTCTGCTCTCCGCTAAGCGAAGAGAACTGACGCAGCAAATCCTTTTGTTCCTCACTCAGTTTACTAGGCGTTACCACAACTACCTTAATATGCTGGTCACCCTGACCTACGCCGCGCAGTTTTGGCACACCTTTTCCTTTAAGACGGAAGTAAGTACCTGTTTGTGTACCTGCTGGAACTTTCAGCTTCACTTTCTCGGTCAACGTTGGGATCTCGACTTCATCTCCCAATGCTGCCTGTGAGAACGTCAGCGGAATTTCACAGTAGATATCGTCTCCCTCACGCTCAAAGAAGTCGTGCGATTTCACACGGAACACGACGTACAAGTCACCTGCCGGTCCTCCGTTGACACCGCCTTCGCCTTCACCGTTAATACGCATTTGTGCGCCGTCATCCACACCCGCTGGAATACGGATATGAATTTTACGTTGCTTGCGTACCCGACCCGAACCGCTACAAGTCGTACATTTTTCTTTAATGATTTTACCGGAACCGCCGCAATTGGAGCAGGCACGTCGATTAACCATACGACCAAACGGTGTATTCTGCACCACTTCTTCCTGTCCGCTACCGTGGCAGACGGAGCAGGTTTGTGGTTGAGTACCCGCTTTGGCTCCCGTACCGTGACACGTATCACATGTTTCCGTACGTTCAATATGAATGTCGGTTTCTTTACCGAACACCGCTTCCTTGAATTCAATCGTCATCGTATATTGAAGATCGTTCCCACGCTGCGGTGCATTCGGATCGCGTCGACCGTTGCCGCCGCCACCAAAGAACATATCAAAAATATCGCCAAACCCGCCACCGAAGTCGGCACCACCACCAAAGCCGCCTCCCATGCCCTGGTTCGGGTCTACATGACCATACTGGTCGTATCTTGCCCGCTTCTGACCATCGCTGAGAACATCGTAAGCTTCTTTCACTTCTTTAAATTTAGTTTCCGCGTCCGCAGCCTTGTTCACGTCCGGATGATACTGACGCGCAAGCTTACGGTAAGCCTTTTTGACTTCTTCATCCGAAGCGCCCTTCGCGACGCCCAGCACCTCATAATAATCACGCTTATCAGCCAATGTTCCACCCCCATGCCTACAACGTGTCTGCACTACATATAAAAGGAAAGCCAAAGGCACGGGATGACCCGGCTTTGACCTTCCCATCATTTCAAGGCAGTACAACCCGTAATATGCTTATTTATCTTGGAAATAACTGTTACCCTTCGGCTAATTGTTATTTATCAAGGCAGCTACGCTGCAATTACTATTCAGTATATCATAATGCATCGGTGTACCGT
Source organism: Paenibacillus sp. SEL1 (assembly GCF_054602535.1). NCBI lineage: Bacteria > Bacillati > Bacillota > Bacilli > Caryophanales > Paenibacillaceae > Paenibacillus > Paenibacillus sp. SEL1. The sequence continues at coordinate 137,294 of NZ_CM137723.1, forward strand.
AAAGCTACCACTACCCGATCCGTAGCTTAGTCTTTCTTCTGGTCTTCGTCAACAACTTCATAGTCCGCGTCAACCACGTTGTCGCGGCCTTTGCTGTCTGCTGCGCCATCTTGAGCTTGTTGAGCCTGTGCTTCTTGAGCAGCTTGCTCATACAGCTTCACAGACAATTGCTGAACGATTTCAGTCAGTTCTTCAGTAGCTTTTTTGATGTCTTCCAGGTTGTCGGTTTCCAGCGTTTTTTGCAGATTTTCTTTAGCTGCATTTGCTTTTTCGACTTCGCCTGCATCCGCTTTTTCGCCCAGATCTTTAATCGTTTTGTCTACGGAGTAGATCAGTTGATCCGCAGCGTTTTTCGCTTCTACCAAATCTTTGCGTTTTTTATCTTCTTCCGCATGCAACTCGGCATCCTTCATCATACGTTCTACTTCTTCGTCGCTCAAGCCACTCGAAGATGTGATCGTAATTTTTTGGCTTTTACCTGTGCCTTTATCTGTAGCAGATACGTTCACGATACCGTTCGCATCCAGATCAAAGGTAACTTCGATTTGTGGTACACCACGTGGTGCTGGAGGGATATCTCCCAATTGGAAACGACCCAACGTTTTGTTGCCTGCTGCCATTTCACGTTCACCTTGCAACACGTGAATTTCTACACTAGGCTGATTGTCGGCATACGTCGAGAACACCTGCGATTTGCTCGTAGGGATCGTCGTGTTACGATCAATCATTTTAGTAAATACGCCACCTGCGGTTTCAATACCGAGGGACAGTGGAGTTACGTCAAGGAGAACGACGTCTTTCACATCACCAGTCAGTACACCCGCTTGAACTGCCGCACCCAAAGCTACTACTTCATCAGGGTTTACGCCTTTGTGAGGCTCTTTACCTGTCAGCTTTTTGATTGCTTCTTGTACAGCCGGAATACGTGTGGAACCGCCGACCAGAACGATTTTGTCGATGTCGCTGGCACTCATGCCTGCATCTTTCATCGCTTGACGAGTAGGTCCCAAAGTACGTTCTACCAGACCTTCAGACAATTCTTCAAATTTCGCACGAGTCAGGTTCAACTCCAAATGCTGTGGAACGCCATCAGCTACTGTGATAAACGGCAAAGAAATCGTTGTTGTCAGTACGCCAGACAGTTCTTTTTTCGCTTTTTCCGCTGCATCTTTCAGACGTTGTACAGCAGCTTTATCTTTGCTCAGGTCAATGCCTTGATCTTTTTTGAACTCATTTACGAGGTAATCAATAATCACTTGGTCAAAGTCATCGCCACCCAGCTTGTTATCGCCGCTTGTTGCTTTAACTTCGAAGAAACCGTCGCCCAGTTCCAGAATGGATACGTCGAATGTACCACCACCCAGGTCATACACGAGGATCGTTTGGTCTTCGGATTTTTCCATACCGTATGCCAATGCAGCTGCTGTTGGCTCATTGACAATCCGCAGAACTTCCAGACCGGCAATTTTACCTGCATCCTTGGTTGCTTGACGTTGACCGTCATTGAAGTAAGCTGGAACAGTGATAACAGCTTGAGAAACCGTTTGTCCCAGGTAAGCTTCAGCATCGGATTTCAGCTTTTGCAAAATCATAGCGGAAATTTCCTGTGCGGAATATTCCTTGCCGTCAATGCTTTCTTTATGATTTGTACCCATGTGACGCTTGATGGACATGATTGTACGATCTGGGTTCGTAATTGCTTGGCGTTTTGCCGTTTCCCCTACAGTACGTTCTCCATCTTTTTTGAAACCAACAACGGAAGGGGTTGTGCGTGCGCCTTCCGGATTTGGAATAACGACCGCTTCGCCGCCCTCCATAACAGCCACACAAGAGTTGGTTGTACCTAAGTCAATACCGATTACTTTGCTCATCGGACAATTCCTCCTTCTGTATATACGAGGCCCGCAGGCCAGAATGGTTGAATCAAAATGATGTATTTCTAATGTATATTGAAAAAGCTACATGCTCACTTTTACCATCGCTGGACGAAGCACCTTGTCCTTCAGCATGTATCCTTTTTGTACCTCTTCAACGACGATGCCTTCCTCATGCTCTTCGCTCTCTACCTGCATAATAGCCTGATGGAAATCAGGATTAAACGGTTGTCCCACTGAATTCATGGCCGTTACTCCCTCTGCCTGAAGCACACTCTCAAACTGGCGGAAAATCATTTCCACGCCTTTGCTGAATGACTCAGACTCCGCTCCTTGCGGTGCTGTTGCCAGCGCACGCTCGAAGTTATCCAAAACAGGCACCAACTCGGTAACCAGCTTCATAGATGCATATTTGGCAAGGTCTTCTTTTTCTTTCAGCGTACGACGGCGAAAATTATCAAAATCCGCCTGAGCGCGTAAAAACCGTTGCTGATGCTCTTCCGCCTGAGCGCGAAGCTTAGTCAGCTCTGTTTCGCTTTCTTGGTCTTCCAGTGCCGCCGCTTCATTAACCGGCTCTTCCTGCTGGCTCGTTTCGGCGGCTTCCTCTGTGCTTACATTTTGTTGTTTTTCTTCTTGGAACGCTTGTTCTTCCTTCAAAATGTTTCACCTCCTTCAAGTCATAACTACCTTTACAAAAACACGCGACAATGCACCCGCGCAGGATACAAACCGTATCCCGGCGCGGAACATGTAGTACCGCAACCTATGCGGTCTTGTTCTATTTAAACCGCTGCGTTAGCATTGCGGTCAAATCCTTAGACAGGATACCCAAAATATTAATAACTCTCGCATATTCCATCCGTGTCGGACCCAGTATGCCTATAGTACCCAACGCTTCTCCGTCTACTGCATACGTAGCAGTAATTAGGCTGCAATTAGCAAACGCCTCATGATCATTTTCAGTGCCGATGCGGACTTGAATTTCAGGTGCCCCGGCAACAGGTGTCATTAGTTTAAGTAGCGTTGGTGTTTCCTCCAGCAGATCGAGAATATGTTTAACCTTTTCTACATCTTTAAATTCAGGTTGATTGAGCATGTTCGTCGCACCGCTCAAATACAAGCGCTGATCCGATTCATTATCCAGTGCTTTATCCAGCACCTTCATAGCGTCCTCAAAATGAGACACATGCTTCTCCATCTCCTGACCAAGTGCGGTGTAAAGGCGGGATTTAAGCTGATAAATCGGCACACCGACCAGCTTGCTGTTCAGTAAATTCACAACCTTCTCCATCTCGGAAATCGAAATTCCCGGTGGAATATCTACCGTTTTATTCTCCACCTGACCGGTATTGGTCACGATTATCGCCACAGCCGTCGTTTCGTTGAGCGGCAGCAGCTGAAAATGACGCAATGAAGTATGAAAAACCTCCGGCCCAAGCAGGATGGAAGTATAATTGGTCATATGGGACAAAATGCCTGACGCATGCTGGATCACTTGTTCCATTACATTCAGCTTTTCGGCGTAAAAGGCTTTCAGTTCCCGCATTTCCATAGGCTTCAGTGTATTCAGTGGCACCAGATGGTCCACATAATAACGGTAGCCTTTATGAGACGGGATGCGTCCCGCAGAAGTATGGGGTTGCTCCAGATAGCCCTGTTCCTCCAAATCCGACATTTCATTACGGATCGTGGCCGGGCTGAATCCGACATCCTGCCTTTTGGATATGCTGCGGGAACCCACTGGCTCAGCCGAACGAATGTAGTCATCAATAATCGCATTCAGAATGAGTCTCTGACGTTCGGTTAACAAGCGAATCCCCCCTTGTTGTTTATCCATAATAGCATGATTGTTAAATGGAATCATTAGCACTCGTTCGCGATGAGTGCTAACCGATAATACAAAAATACCAAACCGACCTGATCATTGTCAAGTCAGATCAGTATTTTCAATAAACAAGATTTATCACAACAGTTTAGTTTACTGGAATGAATCCAGAACGTTTACGATTTTTCACGAAAAATCTCAATATACAGCGTATAAAAACCGTAATTATGTATAGTGACACAGAAAATAGAAAAATTCGAGACTATGTCGCCATACCATTATAGCTTCTTTGTCCTTGAGGAGGAATTAAATTTGAGAACTAATCGCCGCAATCTCTTATACGCATCGATCGCACTTTTACCTACAATTTGTATGTTTCAAATTTTAATCGAGTTGTTTCCGTATACAGGACTAGGAAGAGTAGTTGCTTTGCCATTGGTATTCATCCTGAATGCAGCCCTTATTATTTCAGTCATCCATTTAATTCGTAAATTAAGCCCCCTGTGTTGTGCCTTAATCTTGGTTCCTACAATACTTTTAAGCATATGGAATACCATTTTGTTTTACCCTCAAGAATTCAGTCCAAGTATTCCCAAGCAAATAAAATACAGTATATCGGCAATACAACATTACGATGATTTAACACTAGCCGATTGGGAAGGATATACATATAGTCCAAGCAGAAGTGGAGCGTCTGAAAGATATGCTGTCGCCTTGTATAAATATAAACACCGAGTTCCATTAGACGGCACTGCATACTTTTATAATGATACTGATTATCATAAGGAACATCCCATAAGAAGCCTGAATGGAATACCTTCCGAACTGGAGCCTCATCATCAATTCATTTGGTGGTTGCTCAAAACATATGAGAAATAAATCAGGATTAAACAATGTAGGCTGTATAATATACGCATGATTAGGTCCTGATGAAAAAAGAACTGACCTCATTATTGACAGGTCAGTTCAGTACTTTCAACACTGCGATTTCATCACAATTGTTTTGTTTACTACAGTGAATGCAGTCGGTCCATACCTTTTCAGGGAAAATCTCTTTGCTTACTACATCAAAACCGTTTTTTATAAAAAAGGAGACCTCGTAGGTCAATGCCATAATTTTAGGAATACGTTGCCGCCGTGCTTCTATAATAAGGCCCTCCACGAGCTTAGAGCCAATCCCCATACCTTTGTGTCCCTCAGAGATGCCAAGGGAGCGAATCTCTACCAGATCAGCGCCCAATTTGCATAAAGAACCACAACCAACAACTTCGCCGTCCACCTCTGCAACAATAAACAGCTCCAGTTGGCGCGTAAGCACTTCCCTCGAACGTGGCAGCATAATCCCCCGCTCTGCATAGCCGCTAATCATTTGATATAAAGGCTCCACATCCTCAGGAACCGCACTTCTGCACAATACATCTTTACACACTGAAGCCATCTTGCTCTCCTCCTGCCGCTTGCCGCATATAATGAATAAATATACAACATAACGCATAGAATCGCAATACTCCATTTACCCTGCTGTGACAGAATGGTGTTATAAAATGATCGTCCCAGCTTATAAAGTTGAAACGTACTGTACTGAAGCCTACGACTTATGAATTTACCGTGATAGAACCGATGAACTCTGCAAATACATCATTTCCGAATAAAATGCCGCGTTCACTCAAACGATAACCGTCCTCAATGGATTCGATTAACCCGGCATTGAGCATTTTTCCGAGAGGAGCAGTAAATGTATCCTCCAACGCCTGACCGAATTGAGCTTCAAAGCGGGACTTAGAAACGCCCTCTAGCATTCTCAAACCGACCATAAGAAAATCCTCCATAGCTTCCGCCGCTGGCACCTCAAAGCTATCCAGACGTGGCAAACCATTACGACTAGCCTCCACATAAGGGTTAATACCCTTAATGTTCATATGACGTTCTCTGCCAACATATCCATGTGCCCCTGCGCCGAGACCGTAATAGTCTTCATTTCGCCAATAGGTCATGTTGTGCTTGCTCCCCAAGCCTGGTTTTGCGAAATTGCTAATCTCATACTGCTCATAACCCGCTTCTTTCATGCGACGCATGAGAAGTAAATACATTTCCAATTCATCATCCTCGTGTGGAAGCGGTAGCTGATTTTTCTGATACAGCGTGTGGAAGAGCGTGTTTTCTTCAACCTTCAAGCTGTAGATAGAGTAATGAGGAAGCTCCAGCTCTAGTGCTCTACTCACGCTTTCATGCAGCATGTCCACCGTTTGATTCGGCAAACCAAACATCAGGTCAATCGACAGGTTGTCCAAGCCGACCTTACGGGCGTTTTCCAAACTACGATATACGTCATCTGTACTGTGAATACGACCTATGCCTGTGAGTAGCTCATTCTGAAAAGCCTGTACACCAAAGCTCAGTCGATTGACGCCGCCTTCTTTCATCACAGAGAGTTTTTCAAAATCAGTGGTGCCTGGATTGGCTTCCATGGAAAACTCAATATCTTCCGCCCAATGTGGGAAATAGGTTCGGACACTCTTCAGAAAATATTCCATTTCCTTCGGGTTTAGGGTTGTTGGTGTTCCACCCCCGACAAAAATGGTTTTAATCTCTCCTGGCGGGTGAAGCTTGACTGTATGTTCCATTTCTCGTTCCAGTGCATACAGATATTCCATAACAGGTTGATCCTTGAGCACATAAGAGTTGAAATCACAGTAAAAGCATTTATTCGTGCAAAAAGGTATATGCAGGTAAACCGCTTGAGGGGCGGATGAATGTTCATGTTTTTGTATGGATGCGGTCATACCGATCCTCCTTGTCAATTCAGAGTGTGGTGATTGAAAAAATGGCGAAGAGGGGGAGAACGCTCCGTGGATGGATCATTCTTCCGATCGCTGTTACCCCCGGATTTTTTCTTTCTAAATAAACTTAATAGGGTAAAATCCGGGGATAAAGGCGAACGCTAACGCTTCTTCAGAACGATTCCATCCACTCCGCTGCTGCCTACCACCATCGGTCATTTTTTTGTGGTGTAGGTGTTGCAGTAAGAGTAAAGCATCTTTAGAAATACGCTAAAGATGCTGTTGTTATACTATTTTTGCAACTGAGATAACAAACACTCCATCTCTGGATAGCTTGCTCAAATAAATAACGTCCATTCTCCATGCACGGCAAATGCCCCATGAAAGAATGGACGAATACTTCAAGCAGCTTTACTCATCTATTTTCAGTACCGCCATAAATGCTTCCTGTGGTACTTCTACGTTACCGACCTGCTTCATACGCTTCTTGCCCTCTTTTTGCTTTTCAAGCAGCTTCCGTTTACGAGAAATATCGCCGCCGTAGCATTTGGCCAAGACGTTTTTACGCATCGCCTTAACGGTTTCACGCGCCACAACCTTTGTTCCCACAGATGCCTGGATCGGCACCTCGAACATTTGACGCGGGATTAGCTCGCGCAGCTTCTCACAGATAATACGTCCGCGATGATAAGCCCGATCTCTATGCACGATGAACGACAGCGCATCGACCTGCTCGCCATTCAACAAAATATCCATTTTCACCAGGTTGGACTGGCGATAGCCTGAAATCTCATAATCAAAGGAAGCATAGCCTTTGGTACTTGATTTAAGCTGATCGAAGAAATCATATACGATTTCAGACAGCGGAATTTGATACGTAATGGTTACCCGTGTCGTATCCAGGTATTCCATATTTACGTATTCTCCACGCTTGGTTTGACAAAGCTCCATCACCGTACCTACGTAATCATTAGGGACGATAATACCTGCTTTTACATAGGGCTCTTCCACATGTTCAATCCGTCCGATTTCCGGATAATTCGATGGGTTGTCGATCTGGATCGTTTCCCCATTCGTCAACTTTATGCGGTAAATAACGCTTGGTGCTGTTGTAATCAGCGGAATGTTAAATTCACGTTCAATCCGTTCCTGAATAACGTCCATATGAAGCAGACCAAGGAATCCGCAACGGAAGCCAAAGCCCAACGCGCTTGATGTTTCCGGCTCAAAACTGAGCGAAGCATCGTTCAACTGTAGCTTTTCAAGCGCCTCACGCAGATCGTTATACTCCGATGTTTCGATTGGATACAGACCACAATAAACCATCGGATTTATTTTGCGATAACCTGGCATCGGTTCTAATGTTGGATTTTTTGCATCTGTCACGGTATCCCCGACACGCGTATCGCCCACATGCTTAATTCCGGCAACGATAAAGCCAACATCACCGATATTCAGCTCGTCCACGATGTTCATACGCGGCATAAAAGCACCAACTTCAATAACCTCAAACGTTTTGTCAGTCGCCATCATTTTAATTTTCGAACCGGCTCGGATACTACCATCCACGACGCGAACATATACGATAACGCCTTTATAAGGATCATAGTGCGAATCGAAAATGAGTGCCTTGAGCGGATTATCCGGATTACCTTGTGGAGCAGGCACACTTCTGACTACCTGCTCCAAAATTTCCTTGATACCGATTCCAGCTTTGGCTGAAGCATGTACGGTCTCGCTTGTATCCAAGCCGATAACATCCTCGATTTCCTGTTTTACCCGTTCAGGATCAGCACTTGGCAAATCAATCTTGTTAAGCACCGGCAAAATCTCCAGATTGTTATCCAACGCCAAATATACGTTAGCCAACGTCTGTGCCTCGATTCCCTGCGCTGCGTCTACAACCAGCAAAGCACCTTCACAGGCTGCCAAACTACGGGATACCTCATACGTAAAATCGACGTGTCCCGGTGTATCAATCAAATTCAAAATGTACTCTTCACCGTCATCGGCCTTATAAGTGAGTCGCACTGCCTGGAGCTTGATCGTAATTCCGCGCTCCCGTTCCAACTCCATCTGATCAAGCACTTGCTCCTGCATTTCACGAGAAGTGAGTGCACCGGTATATTCTAAAATCCGGTCAGCCAGCGTGGATTTACCGTGGTCTATATGTGCAATGATACTAAAGTTCCGAATTTTACGTTGTCTTGCCAAAATGTCAGTCATGCCTTACCCCCACACAATGCCTAGTGTCAATCAGCTTATTATAGCAGTTGTAAGGGGGGTCAGCAATATTTCTATTCTGTTACTCCATCAAATACAGATACGACCCATCGAATGCCCTGTCTCGACAGGTTTTGAAGCAACCCAGCTGTTTTGTCTGCCATGGTATCCACCGAGGCTTGCTGTTCCTTGACGGCCAGCAGTTCACGCGGTGTCTCCAGGCCCTGAGTATTGACATGCTGCGCAGTCGTCGAATACCACCTGGATGCCCCGTGCTCCGTCTGTTCCTCATTTTCTTCCCTTCCACTAGCTTCGTTTATACCCGCTCCCGTTGTCGGCTCAACCTTAACATTTCCACTTGTGCTATACGTAGTACCGCTATATGCACGAGTGTTAGCTGCGGGTGTATCCTCAATAACCGTCTGTTCATATCCGACTTTCTGTTGATTTACCGATTGAAACGTATCCCCGTTCCATTCCGGTCCATACACTGAACGCAGGCCAGATCCTGCCAGTTGCATACCGAGTAGAATGCCTGCCCCCATGAGCAGTACAAATCCAAGTGCTTTCTTACGAAAATGTCCAGACATTACCTTTCCCCCTTACCGCTACCTCATTTAATTGCCGCTGTTGCTCTTTTTTGTATCCGATACGTTAGTGCCCGCTTTCTGAGCTTTCTGATCTTCCCAATACACTTCACCGATCATGTCCGCCAAAACGTCCGAGGTACGTTTTAACTCCTCCTCGGTGTTGTCAATACCTCCGATTTCGATCAAAATACTGTGGGAAGACAAGCTTTGATTGTACTCACCGTTATTGCCTTTGCCACCATCTTTCCCCCATACACCACGTGATACGCCGTGATACGATTTTTCCAACTTTTCATGAATACGAGCAGCAAAAGCTTCATTCTCGCGCCAATTTTTGTTATCATGCCCGATAATAAAATATACCTTGGCATATGAAAGCCCATTAATGGTTGCTGTTGTTTTTCCGTGACGTTGTGAATCTCGATGGATATCAAGCAGATAAGTTAAACCTTTATTTCCAGCTAAAGCTTCCTTGACTGTTTCGCGTGAATATTTATAGGAGTAGTTCCAATTGTAATTTTGAACTGTAGTGGCATAATCCTTGTTTACATGCAATGTGGATATCCCTTGCTTTTCCAGCCTCTTCTTTACAAAGTCCCCTACCCTTGACACATTAGCTGATTTAGAACCTGAATTAGGATTGGAACTGGTTTTGCTGAGTAGTGGGTTATATGCTTCTCTGGGATGAGAATGGTAGATTAATATACGCTTGTCCCCTTTGGCTGTATCACCTGGATGATCCTCACGTACCGGGTCTGTTTCCGGTGTTGTCGGAATATCCGGCGTAGTAGTCGGTGGATTCTCAGATGTATCTGAGCCACCAGGGGCATCCGTCGTCCCCTGATCGGGCTGATAATCCGTAGGACCCTCTACCTTGGTGTTCCCCGAACCCTTGCGCAGCAAGACAGGTGCTCCTGCAGACATACCAGGAATCTCACGAGAAATGAGACTTTTAGGGTCCTGTGGATTAATACCTGTAAGCATTTGAAAAACAAAAGGCGACCATTGTTCACCCGACAACGAAGATTGCTGCTTCTTTTGTGCCAAATGAGGTACTTCCATACCTAGCATATCCGCGAAAAAACCGCTGGACACCGATCCTGCCAATCCTTTCATGGAAGAAACGGGAGAGGTTTGTAGACGATTTTCTGCCAATTCCCCTAGCCCCAAAACGACAAATAAAAGCGCCGAGCCCATGATCAGCAGCACAAGCGTGTGTCCCATCGCCAAAATTTCGATACCTTTTCTTCTCCATCTTCCGACGTTCCAGGTCTGAATTTTTTTCATGTGAGCCTTGTCCTCCTTCGTCCCGTCGAAACCCGCTTTATTTAGGAACATAGGGTTCCTATCTGCTGCAGAAATCTCTTATACTTCAACTCTATGAACGGAGAACAATTGCTAGAACACAAAAAATCTCTACTACAGGTATATCACCTCCCTTTTGAAAGAGATTAGATTCCTGTTAAATAGAGACTTTTGTGTATGAAATACGATTTTACCAACCCTTGATTAATGCGTATAGGCGGCGACATTGCCAGGATCAACAGCTTCGTGCAGAGCAGCGTTCAATCCAGTAGCAATAATGTTCGCGATATCTTCAATAAATTCATCGATCTCTTTAGGAGTCACAATCAGATCATGCCCCAGCGGTTGTAGGACCTCTCTCACAAGCCCAAGTCTCTCAGGTTCTGAAATATCGTCCAACATCCCCAGGATTGCTTTTGTAGAAGCCTTTTCTTTGGTAAAATGTGTTTTCATCAGTTCAATTACGTTATTGACAATGGTCGAAGCGTAGCATACCGTTGGTACGCCGATAGCGATACACGGAACGCCCATAATATCCTTGGTGATACCGCGCCGCTTGTTGCCAATACCTGAACCTGGATGTATCCCGATATCGGCCACCTGAATGGTCGTGTTGACGCGCTCCAGTGAACGTGACGCCAGAGCGTCAATGGCAATAATCAGTTCTGGCTTTGTGCGATCCACGATGCCTTGAACAATTTCACTGGACTCGATCCCCGTAATACCCAGAACGCCCGGTGCAATTGCGCTCACATCTCGATAGCCCGGGTTGATTTGATCAGGTGTCAGTTCAAAAAATTGACGAGTCACCATTAAATTTTCAACGACAAGCGGACCCAGCGAATCGGGAGTGACGTTCCAGTTGCCCAGACCTACCACCAGTACCTTTGCCGTATTAGAGATTCCTATTTTTTGTATAAAATGCTCCATTTCTTTTGCAAATGCAATAGCGACACGTTGCTGGAGCCCCGTGTCGCCTTCACGCAGGCCGGGTACTTCTAGTGTGACGTAATGTCCTTGCACCCGCCCAATACGGTTGGCTCCTTCTTCATTCAGTACATCCAGCCGTGTGATTTTGATTCCGTTATCTTCCTCCACATTCTCACTTATGCCCGCCAGAGGTACAGGCTGATCCCGTTCGGCCAGTTCTCTTGCCTCTAATGCCAAATCCGTGCGTACCGCATACTTCTGCAAATCCAGATCCATCTTTTAAGCCTCCTTGGATACCATCTTTGACTATAGTGTGCGAGACACCCAACAGGTTTATGCACATCCATTTTCATCCTGTAATTCGCATCGCCTCAGAATGTTTTCTTATTGCAATTTGAGGTGTGGCATGCTAAAATATTTTAAGTTGTGAAACGTTTGTGTTCATAAGTAATGCCTTTACAGGAGGTGAATGTAATGCCAAACATCAAATCCGCTATCAAACGCGTTAAAACTAGCGACAAACGCCGTGCGTTGAACGCTTCCCAAAAATCTGCGCTTCGTACAGCAGTAAAAGCTGCCGATACAGCGTTGGTAGGTAACGAAGCTGAAACTGCTGCTGCTGCTTTCAAAGTAGCTTCCCAAAAGCTGGACAAGGCTGTAACTAAAGGTCTGATCCACAAAAATGCAGCTGCTCGCAAGAAATCCCGCTTGGCGAAAAAACTTAACGCTCTTACAGCTCAAGCGTAAGCAAGAGCTACTTTCATACGTTAATGAAAAAAACCTGACCAGCCTTGGCTGATCAGGTTTTTTTAGTTTATAACTTTTATTAATTTATAGAGTCAGCTTTTCACGATACATTAGCTGACTCTATAACAGCACATGGAGGGAATTAGATTGAAGCCCCCGCACCCATTTTCATTAAAAATAATTCCAGTCCCAGTACCTTATCAACGACACCTGTTTTCATATGATAATCCAGCTCGCCCAATTCGTAGAGAAGCTGACGCAGCTGCTCAGGGCGAAACCTCCGCGCTTGGTCTCCTGCAACTTTCACTCCATAAGGATGCAAACTAAGCTGACTCGCAATTTGTTGCTGGGAATAGCTTTGACCTGCCAGCTCTTTGACCTGCAACATAATACGGAACTGGCGCGTGATCAAAGCGGCAATCTTGATCGGTTCCTCTTTTTGCTTAAGCAACTCATAGAAAATACTGAGTGCCTTATCCAGCCGCAAATTAGCCAGATCCTCAACCATCGCAAATACGTTTTGCTCTGTGTTGCGAGGCACCAGGGATTCTATATCAGCAGATGAGATGGTTCCCTGTGCTCCTGCGTACAAGCAGAGCTTGTCTATCTCGGCAGCCAAGGATTGCAGCCCGGTACCTGTGAATTGAATGAGGCTTTCAGCAGCTCCTGCTGCCAATTGCACTTCTCTTTCTCCTGCACGCTTATGAATCCAAGCCACAAGATCATCTCCACCCATTGGAGCAAAAGCAATAACCGAAGCATCACTTTTCAGTTTTTTGACAATCTTCTTCCGTTCATCCAACTTTTCAGCCTGAACCGTAAAAACGATGACGCTATAGTCAGTCGGGTTATCCATATAAGTCAACAGCGTCTCAAGCCGGTGCTCTATCTTACCGCTATCTTTGCCTGCTGCAAATACACTGGTATCCCGTACAATAATCAGCTTCTTTGGTACCAGAAAAGGCGCTGTTTCCGCCTCCTCCACGACCACCTCAATGGGCGTTTCGGTTAAATCATAAGGAATGATGGCGAAGTCACGGTGCTCCTCTTCCACCACTTTCTCTTTAAGCATCTCAACAAACTGCTTCATTTGATATTTTTCACTGCCGTATAGCAAATACACTGGCGAAATGTCGCCTTTGCGAATAGCCTTAGAGGCTGTTTTTACATCCATTTTCCGTTCTCCCCCCACCCAATGATGGTACCCGACATCCGACCGGAAGGCAAGTCATGATACAAACGAAGGGACCCTGCCTATAGGCAGGATCCCTTCACCACCATCTATATCAACACGGCAGCAGAAAGCTCTAGAAACTTTCGGCCGTCGGGATACGACGTCGGTTCATATAGTTTATTCTCTGTTTTTAAAAGTGTGTCAACTTACGGAAACTATTTTCCAGTGCTGCGCGGGACGGTGTACGTATATTTACTTGCTGTCCCATCCTGCTCCGTCTCATACATAAAGGTCTGGCTGTCTTCTGACCAGCTTCCTTTGACCCAGGCACCTTTTAAAGTACGGACTTCCAGGGTTGTTCGGTCTACACCGTTATCGGAAAGCTTATACACTTTCAGCTTTTTGCCCTCAATAGCCACCGCATAGCTACCATCAGGCGAGTTGAGCTGATCTGTAGATGCGGATTGGGCACTATAGCTGGAAGCATTATCGTTGTCTGGAGAGACCAGTGAATTAGATACAAAGCCTTCTTTACGAACCGGGTCTTGTGACACGGATGATTGCTGATCATTAGAAGCTGCATTGCTGCTATCCGTTCCCAAGGCATTCCCCGAATCCTTAGTGATGCTTTTGGAAGTCGTGTCTTTCGACGTTTCGTTTGACGCAATCCGCTCCTGCACCTTCAATTCCTGACTAAGCGACGAAGATGAATCATTCGTACTCGTGCTATCGTTATTACCGTCCTGAGCCGTACCCGTACCCGCTAGGGGCGCTTTTTCCATTTTCGGTTCTAACTGTTCATCAGGAGCAATCGTGGGTTGATCAGATTTTTCCTGACTTAACTGTTTGTCCTCAGATTTAGAAGCATCTGCAGCAGACGGACTTTCCTTTGTCATCTGACGATCCGTACGTAGCTGTCCCTGCCCTTCCTTCTGACGAGAAGAACGTTCAGCTGGTGCAGATTTCGTCGAATCTTCCTCCCCAACTCGCTGATCGTCACGTTTCCCAGCATCCCGTTTGGAAGAGTTCTTTTCATCGTCTGCATTGGTTGCACCTTGTTTGCTCAGGTCAGGTTCTTTATCCGCAGGTGGCTGAGATGCATCCGTTCCTTGCCCCTGCTCTGACGGCTGCTGTGTAGAATCCGAACCAATGGCTGCATCACGGCCTTCACTGCCATTGGCTGTATCTGGAAGAGTTTCCGTCTGATTTTGCGGATTCGTCACTTCGGGCGACTGGGTTGTAAGTATGCCTTCCGCATCCTGCACTGTTTTAGGCTCGAAGTTAAATACTACAATCCCCAGCACAACAGCAGCGGCAGCCACGCCCATCGCAGCGCGCCCAGCCATTCGATTCCACCAAGGTGTAGGCTGGGTACGCTGTCTAGGCACTGGTCCAGGCTCTACAGTCACAGGCTGCATTTCCTGAAGCGCACTTCCCTGCTCTTCACGTGCGCGGTCAATGGCATCAAGCTGAGGCATGATGGAATCCACCAGGCTGAACGCCGGGGAAACCGCAGGCAATTCCTCCAGCTCGCGAGAGAGTGTCTGAAGAATAAGAAATTTTTCCGCACAGTCCGGGCAAGTCGCAATATGGTTCATTAATTGGGACGTTTCTTCTTCGCCCAGCTCATGATCCACATAACGCTGCATCCAATCCATCACCTCTTCCCCACACTTCATCCTGATACACCACCTTTCTGATATTCCTGAAGTAGCCCTTGCAATTGCTGTCTTGCACGATATAAGTATGACTTGACCGTATTTAGCGGCAAATCCAGAGAATCTGCAATCTCGTTATAGGAAAAATCCTGCAGATATCTTAAGACAATTACCGTCCGGTGGTGCTCCGGAAGCTGTTGTATAGCCTCACGAACATCCTGTGCCATGTAAGAGGTCAACACCTCGACCTCCACATTTTGGGGATCGTTGAATATCATGTCGTGCTCGTCAATGGAAACCGAGGGTTTCGTTCTTCTGAATTTGTCGATGCATATATTCGTTACAATACGTTGGACCCAGGTTTTAAACTGCGCTTTTTCCTCATAAGAGTTAATTTTGGAATAGATCCGTATGAGGGCTTCTTGCGAAGCATCCATGGCGTCCTGCTCATTGTTTAGAATGTAATATGCCGTACGGTACACATGCTGTTCTATCTCTCTTAATAGGGTAATGAGAGCGTCGCGATCGCCCGATTGAGCGGCTCGAATGAGTCCCTGCTCTACCACAAAGGATCCCCCTCTCCCTGCAATATTACAGACGTATCCATTTTGCAAATTGTTGCAGGATAGACGTCTGACACTAATTTTATTTTTTTAACAAAAAAAATTATACCAAAAAGCCCAGAATCCCCAGCATATCCTCCCTTAGAATAACAGAAAAAGGGAAGGTAGTCACCTTCCCCTAGCTCCTACATACATCTAAATGCTAGCCTTCGAGCTGCAAGATCATATTGTTACTTCTTGGAAACCAAAAAATCAGATATGAGTTCTAATTGATAAGTCAGAGCAATCGGATCTTGAAAATAAAAATCGTCGATTGAGTATTGATATACTTTACCTGATTTAACGGCAGAAAGGTTCTTCCACACACTTTTAGATAAAATATCTTTTCCTTGGTCTGCTCCGTCGCCTCGAATACCCAACATTAAAAAATCGGCATCGCCCAGCATCTCCGGTAAAGCCTCTATTGAAATGCTGGCCCACCCCTTCTCGAACGCTGCCTTTTCTACCTTCTCAGGAGCATGAAGTCCCAGCTCATCATAAAGTATGGCTCCTCCACGTCCATAAGATTTTCCATATAGATATAATTCTTTTCCTGTAATCTCAAAAATAGCGATTTTTTTACCCGAATCAATGACGTCAGACAAAGCCTGTTTCTTCTCAGCAATCTTGGTTGCAAAATCAGCCAGGCAATTCTTCGCTTCCTGCTCCTTGTTTAACACTTTGCCCAGCTCCATCAGACGGTCCTTATATTGATATTTACCATATGGGATAAACACTGTAGGCGCTATTTTTTTCAGATTTTCATATGCTTTCTCATCATAGGTAATGATCAGATCCGGCTTTAGGGTGATTACCTTTTCAAGGGACAATGCGGAGCTGTCACCGATATTTTCAACACCATTCAAGTATTTTTTATAATATGGAGCATTAAATACGGTATCTGGAGCCCCTACAGGTGTAATACCAAGTGCTAGCACATCACCTACATAATCACCGACTGCCACTACGACACGCTGGGGATGCTCAGGAAGAGTAATTGTACCTTTATCACTTTCATATGTACGTGTGGCAGCCTCATCTCCAATTGATGTGGTCTTGGAAGCAGTCGATTGACCGCTTTCTGTTACAGTCCCACCCCCACTTGTAGCGCATGCACTCAATACCAGCATTAACGAAATGATGAACAAACAAGCTGATGCTCTAAATTTAAAATAACTCACAATATTCCTCCCGTTAATAATGATTCTCATTTTCATTACTCATATGATTCTATCAAAGCTTACAGCTACTGTCCATGCAGATTGGATTCAAAGCAAACAGCCCACTCCTGAGAGTGAGCACCCGTTTTAGTATGTTGTTGTATTAGTATCTGTTTTGTACTGTTTGCGTTGGTAGCGCACACTCAGTTTTCCTTGCTGTGCTCGAATCTGTATCTCTCCCATCGTATCTGTTCGATATATAGCAGAATCAACTGCCGATAAACGTTCCAATACCGCTTCATTCGGATGTCCGTAAGTATTGGTCGCACCGACCGAAATAACGGATACTTTCGGTCGCCAGTAGGATAACCACTCTTCCGAGGTGGAATACTTGCTACCGTGATGTGCTATTTTCATGACATCTACAGCTTTCCCGACAGCCCCCGTTGCGCCCTTATCTTTCACACTTGATGAAAAACGAGTTAATTCAGAGAGCAACGACGACTCTGCTGCATCATCCATATCTCCTGTGAACAAAAAAGAGGCTCCCTCCATCTCCAATATCATGGCAACAGAGTAATGATTTTGCTCCTTCATAACAGGCAACTGCTCAGATTCGTCCTCCGGTAGCGTAAACGGATAGAGAAAGCGGATTTTCGTAGCCTGGTCTGGCTCCCATTCCATACTATGATGTGCACCGTACAGCTTAATCTGCTTGTCTAAAGCCGTGTTCAACAGCTTACGGAATGGGGCTTTATCTGTCAGGGTACCATTAAAAAACAAGGTAGATACGGGAATCTGGTCAAGCACAGCCTGTAGTCCTCCGGCATGATCATGATCTCCGTGTGTTAAAATGACAGCGTCCAGCCGATGTACACCTCGTTGTTTTAGCAAGGGCACAATCGTATCTTCACCTACCTCGTAGGGATCTGCGCGTTTGCGCCAAGCATTTTTCCCTGTAGCAAAGTCCATTGTACCCCCGCCATCTACCAAAATATGTTTCCCGCCCGGCGTGGTAATTAAAATGCTGTCACCTTGGCCCACATCCAGATATTGAACAGTTCCCGTATTTCCTCCACTAGGAGATTGGTAACCTGTATACAATATCCCAAGCCAGGCGATAACACTTAGAGCCAGTGCCAAATGACGATAACCATTCCACTGTCGACGCGCAAATTCCCCTGCTCCCTCAGGTTCATGAGCTGTATTCAAAATAGCAGCCCATTCGGCAGAAGCCGCTAATCCCGTATACACGGGTGATGATATGGGAGTGGAATTCAAAACAGAATTATCGTCTGTTTGCCTGCGAGATGTCAGCCACGTTTTAAGCCAGTACAGAACACTATACAGAGCTGCGTAATACGCCATGACCCACAGGATGGAGGAAGACGGCCAAATACTCACATAAGCATCATCCACATTCAGCCATTTCACTAGTAAAAAGGTCAATTCGTTCAATTGCTCTGCCGGCCACGCAAGAATACGAGCCCCATCCCCCCACAAAAAGGAAAGCCCCATCGCCACCGTACCTATTGGAAGCACGATATATGTAATAAGGGGTACAAGCACAAAATTGGCCGCAAATGATAACAGCGAAAATTGATTAAAGTAGAATACCGTCATTGGAAACGAAACAAGCTGTGCCGTAATTGTAATCGCAACCTCACCTCCGATTAGGAAAGGCCATTTGGCGAAAAACGGCTTCATAAGCGGCATATAAATGAGCAACCCACCTGTCACCAAAAAGGAAAGCTGAAAGCTGACGCTAAGTAGATAATATGGATTCCAAATCAGCATGAGCAACGCGGATATACTTAAAATATTAAGTCCGTCTTTGAGCACACCTCGTCGGGCTGCAAACAAGCCGATCATCGCCATAATTCCCGCCCTCACAACAGAGGGAGAAGCACCTGTCAGCAGGACATAAGCCGGAATGAGTATCAAAACGACTGTAAGAGATGTCTCGCGGCTAACTCTTAGTAGCTTGAGTAAATATAATAGTGTAGCTGCATATACCGCCACATGCATGCCCGATATTGCTAAAATATGCGTTAAACCAAGCTTCGTAAACTCGTTATACGTTGCTGGGTCCAACTCATCTGTTACCCCAAGCACCAGTCCTTTCATATATCCTGCGTGATGAAGTGATGTAAATGCCGATTCCATTCTCTGCCCTAGTTGCTCCCTTAGCTGATCATTCCATCTGAACAAAGTGTAGCGGTTCCATAGTGAAGCCTCCTGCTTCTGTAACGAAGCTGCCCCATCGCCTTTGAAAAGCCAGTGGATTTCCTGTGTGTGCAGGTATTCACTGTAATCAAAGCTACCAAAGTTCCCCGCTTTTGTAGGAGCCTTTAAGGTGCCACGCAGTACGACTGCATCTCCACGTTGCCACGCTGCCGCAAGTTGCTGTTCCTGCTTGGCAGCCAACTTGATATGAACAATGACCTGTTCAGAAATTAGTGCACGATTCTCGTCCTTTTTCGAATGACTTCCGTAGTGATTGATTGAGGTGACTCTCATCTCAAACTGTGTTCGATCACCATCTACCTGTACTTTAGAAGCGATAAGCCCTGCTACTTGAACAGGCATGTCTTCCACCATAGAAGACGATACATGAAGAGCATCGGGAATACTGCTAACATTATGCGTATCATGCCAAAACCAATGAAATCCACCACCGCTGAATGCAAGCCAAAGTAATACCATATGCCGGATGGGCATTTTCATCCATAAAGCTATAAGCGGAAAGATCAGGGTAACCCCCGCCCAGAGGAACAAAAGCATATGTCCAGAATACAGACATGCTCCCGCACTTCCTGTAATCCAACAAACAGTAAGGGTCGATATAGGTCTAGTTAACACAATCTTAGCTTGAATACAATCACCTTCCGGTAGCAAACATTGCTTTCTGTCCAAAAAACACAAAACAAAAAGAACCTCTGACAAAATAGCATTCGTCAGAGGTTCTTCCTCGTTTACTTTTTTAATTCATTACATCCATCAGCGTTTCTTTTGGTGGATGATAGGTTTTCAGCATACGAAAGGCGATTCCCTTCTCCTCCATCATAGCACGAACCTTGTCGGCATCTTTGGGATAAGGTCGGTGGTATACAATCTCCACAATACCGCTGTTCGCCAACATATTGGCACACGTCCAGCATGGCTGGTCGGTGACGTATACTGAAGAGCCTTCACGATCAATTCGGTCAGTAAACAGCAGCAGGTTCTGCTCCGCATGAATAGTGCGAATACAACGCTGCTTCTTAACCATTTCCTCACGCCCATCACGGTGAACGACCTCATACTCCTCTGAGATCATGCAGCCTGCCTCAGAACAGTCAGGTACCCCGGATGGTGCTCCATTATAGGCCGTCCCCAAAAGCTTTTTACCTTGTACAAGTACGGCTCCAACATGACGCCGCGCACAGCGCGAACGGGTGGATACCATATAAGCGATATCCATGAAATAGGTGTCCCAGTCCTTGCGTACATCTGCACTCATTTCCATCTCTCCCGTATAAACAAGTTAAAACGTAAACCATATCCGCTACCGCCGTTCTCAGGACCTGTACATTATAATCTTATATAAGTTACAAACTGACATACGGCTTCATTTTAGCCAACATTTTAGCTCCGATTCCCTTTACATGATCCAAATCGTTCACACGTTTGAACGCCCCGTGCTGATTACGGTAGTTCAGTATAGCCTCGGCTTTTTTAGCCCCAACCCCTGGTAATTCCATTAACTCAGCAGCAGTCGCCGTGTTGATGTTTACCTTTTTTTCGCCGGAATCGGGTGTAGTAACCGAATCACTTACCCTATTGGTCCTACTCGTCGTTGCACCACTCGAACTAACAATACCTGTGTCTGAGCTCGGATTCGCAACACCTGACTGCTTTACGGTACTTGAATTTCCCGCAATAGAGTTTTCGCTCACAGCAGCAGATACACCAGTAGAAATCTGCACAGTATCACGTTTCACATTGTCAGCGGCTTCGGCATTCCTACTGCGCTCAGCTTTGTCTGAAGGTTCTTTTACACCAGGCTTTTTCCGGGCGTAGTCACTGCTGCGCTGCGACTTATTTGGCTCTGTCTCCATCGCCACAGCCTGCTCCACCTTATGGTTAAGTAAAGTCCACTCTTCTTGCGGCTCAGAGCGCTGTCCTCCGGCAAATAAAATAAGTCCACTCCCGATTACAGCAAGCGTTATCGCTGTTCCTGTCCATACACGTTTCATTTCCGTATCGTCCCCTACTCCACATGGATTTCGGAAAATTGAGCCGACTGAAAACACCGTCTCAATCAAACAGAGCAAGTCTGTCCAATTCCCGTTAAACCGGAGGGTGCAAACAACCTCCATACGGTCTCGCTGTGAGCATTTTCACAAAAAAAAGTGGTACGACCCCGGGGACGATCTAACATGCTTAGACATAAAATTCGTCATGTCGGCCAAGACCTGGCGCATACACTAAGAAGAATGACAGCTGACAGCACAGCGTCTATACCGCAAAGTATGAAAGGAGGACGTTGAACAATGAAAGTTGGATTTATCGGGACTGGCAGCATGGGAAGTCTGCTAATTGAGTCTTTTATTAATTCTAACGCACTCAAGCCGCAGCAAATATCAGCAAGCAATCGAACGCATTCCAAGGTAACCGAGCTAGCCCGTCGCTATCCAGGTTTGCATGCAGCCCAAAGCAACCGTGAAACGGCAGCGGAAAGCGATGTTTTGTTTATCTGTGTGAAGCCGCTGGAATCAAAAGCCATAACGGATGAAATACGCAACGTCATTACAGAAGAGCAAATCGTCGTATCTATCACAAGCCCGGTGCAGATTCGTATTTTGGAACATGCACTGAAAGCCAAAGTGTCCAAAATTATTCCAAGTATCACCCACCAAGTGGGCAGCGGAGCCTCGCTGTGCATCCATGGAAGCCGGATTACAGAGGAGGATCGCACCCTTCTGGAAGAGCTTATGTCCCACATCAGCAGGCCGATTCGGGTTAAAGAATCTTATACTCGGATCACGTCGGATTTTTCGAGTTGTGGTCCTGCTTTCTTGGCCTTTTTTATGGACCAGTGGATTCAAGCCGCAGTTCAAGCTACAGGTATAGACCGTACGGAGCTATGCGCCCTGGCCGGTGAAATGATCATCGGCACTGGAAAGCTGCTCACGGAAGGCGGGATGACACCAGCCGAGTTACAGGCCAGAGTGGCGGTTCCCGGAGGTATTACCGCCGAAGCTCTCGCATTGTTGGACATCAGCCTGCATAGCGTCTTTCCCGAGCTAATACAGGCCACGCACAACAAGTATGAAGAGGACATGCAAAAGGTAGATGTCTCCTTCGGCTTAAAGCCGATTAACCGGCAACAATATTAACCAGCTTACCTGGAACAGCAATTACCTTGCGGATCGTTTTGCCGGCCAGTGCCTGCTGAACATTGTCCAACGACACAGCGAATGCCTCCATCGCTTTAGCATCAAGATCCTTGGCAATCGTTGCACGCTGTACGATTTTACCATTTACTTGCACAACAATTTCCACTTCGGCGTCCACCGTCCATGCTTCATCATAAGCAGGCCAAGCCGCGTAGGTAATGCTATCATTGTGCCCCAGCAGCTGCCACAATTCCTCAGCCAGATGGGGTGCAAGCGGCGACAGCATTTGCACGAAGTTTTCCATTGCTGCACGCGGCAGAAGGTCTGCTTTGTATGCATCGTTGGTGAAGATCATCAGCTGGCTGATCGCTGTATTGAAGCGCAGCGCATCCAGATCTTCGGTTACTTTTTTCAGCGTTTTATGCCAAGTACGATTGAACTCATCGCTACCGCCGTCATTTGTAATTTTATCATTCAGGCTACCATCCTCCGAAACAAACAGGCGCCATACGCGGGACAGAAAACGATGTGCTCCCTCTACCCCATTCTCATTCCATGGCTTGGTCGCTTCCAGCGGCCCCATAAACATCTCATAAATACGCAGCGTATCGGCGCCAAATGTATTGACAATATCATCAGGATTAATGACATTACCGCGTGATTTACTCATTTTTTCATTGTTGTTGCCCAAAATCATACCCTGGTTGACCAGCTTATAAAAAGGCTCTTTCGTTTCCACTACGCCGATATCATACAGTACCTTATGCCAGAAACGGGCATACAGCAAGTGAAGAACCGCATGTTCCGCTCCGCCAATATACAAATCAACAGGCATCCATTCACGTTGTTTCTCTTTGGATACAAGCTCTTTGTCATTTTTCGGATCAATAAAGCGCAGGTAATACCAGCAACTTCCTGCCCATTGCGGCATTGTATTCGTCTCGCGACGTGCTTTCATACCTGTCTCAGGATCAATGGTTTCCACCCAATCTGTTGCGTTCGCCAGCGGGGATTCACCTGTACCTGAAGGCTTGATATTGTCCATCTCCGGCAGTACGAGCGGAAGTTGGTCCTCAGGAACCGTTTTGATCGTTCCATCCTCCAGATGAATTACCGGAATCGGCTCGCCCCAATAGCGTTGACGGCTGAACAGCCAGTCACGCAGGCGGTAGGTGACTTTGCCGTGTCCTTTGCCCTCGGCTTCCAGCCATTCAATCATCTTCGGAATCGCTTCCTCGTTGGTAAGTCCATTCAGCGGGCCTGAATTGACGTGCGGTCCATCCTCAGTATATGGCTCATTAGCCACATCTCCACCTTGGACAACCTCAATGATATTCAATCCGAATTGCTTGGCAAATTCCCAGTCACGCGTATCGTGAGCAGGTACAGCCATAATCGCTCCAGTTCCGTAGCCTGCCAGTACATAGTCAGCAATCCAGATCGGCAGCTTTTCGCCGTTCACCGGGTTCACTGCATAAGCTCCTGTGAATACGCCTGTTTTATCCTTGGCCAGATCTGTACGCTCCAGATCGCTTTTACGAGCAGCTTGTTCACGGTACTGTTGTACAGCATCCTTTTGCTCAGGCGTAGTGATAATATCCACTAATTCCTGCTCTGGTGCCAGCACACAGTAGCTTGCGCCGAACAGTGTATCTGGGCGGGTTGTAAATACTGTGAGTTGCTCGTCATAGCCTTCAATTGGAAAACGAACCTCTGCCCCGGTAGACTTACCGATCCAGTTCCGCTGCATATCCTTAATACTCTCAGACCAATCCAGTTCCTCCAGATCATCCAGCAGACGATCCGCGTATTCCGTAATTTTCAGCATCCATTGACGCATTGGTTTACGGACGACCGGATGACCGCCACGCTCACTCTTGCCGTCAATAACTTCTTCATTCGCCAGCACTGTTCCCAGCGCTGGGCACCAGTTCACGGGTACTTCAGCTACATATGCAAGGCCGCGCTTGTACAGCTGGATGAAGATCCACTGTGTCCATTTGTAGTAATCAGGGTCCGTCGTGCTGATTTCACGATCCCAGTCGTAGGAGAAGCCGAGCGATTTGATTTGACGGCGGAAGTTATTTACGTTTTTCACCGTAATTTCGCGTGGGTGTTCCCCTGTATCCAGCGCATGCTGCTCGGCAGGCAGACCGAAGGCGTCCCAACCCATCGGATGCAGTACGTTGTAGCCGCGCATTCTTTTATAACGTGAAACAATATCCGTAGCTGTGTAGCCCTCTGGGTGGCCTACATGCAGGCCGGCTCCAGATGGGTACGGAAACATATCCAAAGCATAAAACTTCGGTTTGCCCGGCTCTTCCCCGGTGCGGAACGTCTTGTTCTCATCCCAATATTTCTGCCATTTTGGTTCAATACTTTGCGGTTGATAGCCGTGCTTCGGCTGTGTGTCTGTCATTGTCTTTTCCTCCTCAAACGGTATGCAACAAAAAAACCTCTGCATCCCGTAGCGTGTCAGCGCTAGGGACGAGAGGTTATATTCCCGTGGTACCACCCTAGTTAGCAGAAAGCGTTCTTCGCGTTCTACTCCCTTTGCACCTGATAACGGAGGTGATCCGATGCGGGTTAATAACAGGATACAAGCACCTGTAAAGGCGTTCCTGCGTTGGACGCATATCTCCGAGGCGAGTTCACTTTGCGCTGTCAACCGGCTTGCACCACCCGCCGGCTCTCTATATGTCCAGACAAAGCTACTATTCCTCATCAGCGATTGTTTAACCGTTAATAATGGCACTATTATATTGAAAACCGCGAAAAAAGTCAAATAAGGACTAGCTTTGGTGTTAAAGACCCTCTTCATACTAATTGTTCATGACACATGCATACGAATGTTTTATAATAACTTCGAATTAAATTGATGCAAATTGAGTTGAGTTGAGATAAGAAAGGTGAGCTGAGACATGGCACAGATTAAAATTTTTGGAATAAAAGAAACTCTAAATCCAATCAAAAAGCAACTATCAGAGGTGATTCATTCTGCTGTGGTGGATGCGTTCAAATATCCTCCAGACAAGAGGTTTCATCGTTTTTTCCCTATGGATCAGGAAGACTTTATATATGCCGATGGTCGCTCTGAGGCGTACACCATTATTGAAATCAGTATCTTTGAAGGCAGAACGACAGAAGCTAAGAAGCAGCTCATCCAGCTGTTATTCCAACGAATTACGGACCATTTTGGCATTGCTCCACAGGATCTTGAGATTACTATATTTGAAACGCCCAAACAGAACTGGGGTATTCGGGGTGTACCGGGTGATGAGCTTCAGTTGAACTATAAAGTGAATATATGAGTGCAAAAAGACGCCCTTCATGTCATCATGAAAAGCGTCTTTCTTTTCCTAAATTTGCTCAATGAGTCTTCACTATTTTACAGCAACATAAAACAGTCTCGCCGCGTCACCTTCTGCTTCTACCCATTCAAAATCCGCATATACCTTCACATCACGAAAACCTGCTTTGGACAATTCTGCCTTCATCCAGTCTGGGTCATAGGCACGCTGTACATGTATTTCCTCGAAACGCTGGTATAGATCGCGTCCTTCATGTTCTGCTTTCGCAAAGATACTAAGATGATGCTCAATTTCACAACGGGGAGTGTCCAACGCACATGTCCAGATATATGAGATAGAGCGATCATCCAGTACGAATGGCTGCTCTTCATCATAACGTAAAAACGTCTGGGGATGATGTACATCGAACAAGAAGGTTCCGCCAGGCTTCAGACCAGCATGAGTTCTACGAAAAGTAGAAATTATATCTTCTTCCTCCAACAAGTAATTCAGACAATCGCAAAAAGAAATTACAGAATCCACAGGCTCGGGTAAAACCCATTCTCTCATATCCTGCTGTATCCAGCGAACGCTTCCCTCACGAAACAATCGCTGTCCCTGGGGAGTGGTTTCCATTTTGCGACGGGCTACTGCCAGCATGTCAGAGGATAAGTCGATTCCAGACACTTCGAAGCCCGAGTTAACTAGGGGAATCGTAATCGAACCCGTTCCACAGCCCAGCTCAGCCACCGTATGCGGCATACCGTACTGATCCCAAGCCTGCCGTGCAAATCGCAACCAGTCCGGGTACGGCATGTCCTGCATCAGCTCATCATACACATAGGCAAACTTCCGGTAAGAAGCCATTTTTTATTCCCCATTCCCGTCCTTCGGTTTCGGCATTTTCTCCACCAAGTAGGTCCAGTTTTCCTTTTGTGTAACCATTCCTTCCTTCATCAGCTTGCCCATCGCACGCTTGAAGGCGGATTTACTAATACCAAACCGTTGCTTGATAATATCCGGCGGCGTTGCGTCGGAGTAAGGCATGCCGCCACCCGGACGCTCCTTCAGAAAAGCAATCAATCGATCTGCATCCTCATCACGGCCTACTTCCTTGCGTGGCGACATCGCCAGATTGACCCGACCGTCTTCGCGAACAAGTGTGACCCGTACCTTAACCTCTTCGCCCAAGCGAAGCATCCGGTTGCGTTCCGAGGAGTGAATCATCCCAATCGCGCCAAAACCAAGCAGACCTCCGTCCACCAGAACGAATGTACCCATTTGAAGCGGCTTGTACACCGTCGCCTGCACCCACGTATTCAGCCACGAATCAGGGGCGTGGAAGCACAACGGAGCAAGCTCCTGCTCCCCTGCCAGCTTAGCCCGCAGTCTGCCTTGCTTGTCATGCTCCATAATGGCATATACGTAGTCGCCCACCTGAGGATGTAAATCTCGGTTTTCTGGCAACTCACGAATCGGCAGCAAAAGCTGACGACCCAATCCCATCTCTAGAAAACAACCCAAACGCGGATGCACATCGGCCACCTCAAGCTTTGCCATTTCGCCCAACGACAAGAACGGCTTTTTCATGGTTGCAGCCAAGCGGTCCTCTGTATCGTGAAAAATAAATACCTCCAACCGTTCACCAACTTCAATTTCACGTGTCAGCTCCGTATAATGCAGCAGCACATCCTGCTCACCAACAGTGAGAAAGTAGCCGAAAGGAGATACCTCACGATCCACCATAATGGTGACATAAGTACCGGCGATCAAACTCATACCTTTTCCACAACCTTAGCATCCGACCAGAGTCGTTCAATGTTATAGTATTCGCGCTCGTCGCGATGGAAGACATGCACTACGACATCCCCCAAATCCATTAGAACCCAACGGGCGGAATCCATTCCTTCGATTCCTTTGATGGTTACACCTTCATCATGAGCGCGTTTGCGAATTTCTGTTGCAATCGCCTGTACCTGTGTATCCGAATTACCATGGCAGATGACAAAATAATCAGCTACTAGTGATATTCCCCGCAAATCCAGTGCGACAACATTCATTGCCTTTTTATCATTTGCAGCATCAACCGCTATTTGCATTAATTGCTCATTAGTTAGGGTCATTCATGAACCTCCGTTTTTCTCTGTTTTAGTTGTTGAATCAAGTCATTACGCGACAAGACTGTTAGTGGAAAAATAACCTTTTGCTTTTCCAGCAACAATGAAATCGTAGAGTCAAATCCAGCGATAAGGCCCTGCTCCAAGCTTTTCTTTGCCTGTTTACGGATATGCTCAACCCCCGGAAAATCCCGTCCCGGTTCGATGTAATCAGCGAGACACACGACTTTATCCAGCAGGCTCATACCTACGCGTCCTGACGTATGCCAGCGAATCGCATTCCTTATTTCCGGATCATCCACTCCGTAATCTCTTGCTGCAACGCAGTATCCTACCTCTGAATGCCAGAGCTGCTTGTCATGTTCCAAAAGCTCCTGATCACATTCGGGATGACTGCGAATCACCTCTTCCATCTGCTGAACAGGCCAATATTTTGCTACATCATGCAAAATAGCCGCCAGTTCTGCCTTATCCGGATCTGCTCCATAGCGCTTCGCAAGCTCCACTGAGGTATGCATAACACCTAGTGTGTGCTTCCAGCGCTTTTCAGGCATTTGACCAGATACGGCTTCCATTAATTGCTCACGGCTGTACTTCATACAAACAGCCCCTTGTAATATAGTCATGCACACGATCTGGCACAAGATAACGGATAGTGCGCCCTTCCGCAGCACGCTCTCGAATATCCGTCGACGAAATATCCACCACCGGCATATCCGCCAGCAGTACCTTGTCCTGCAAATAATGCGGCAACTCATCCAACGCAAGCTGAAACCCTGGGCGCCGAACACCAATAAAACAAATTCGCTGCGCCAGCTCCTCAATTCCCTGCCAATGAGGCAAGTAGTTCACCATATCCGCACCAATAATAAAATAAAAATCCACAGCAGAGTGCAACTCTTGAAGCTCCTTGATCGTGTCAATGGTATAGGATACTCCCCCGCGAAGCACTTCAATATCCAGCACTTCAAAAGCAGGATGACCCGCTACCGCTTCACTCGTCATCTCCAGACGCTCCTTACCGCTCGCCCCCGCCTGATGCTTGTGCGGAGGAATATGAGAAGGCATAAACCATACTTGATCCAGCCCATAGGCATCTCTTGCCGCTTCTCCAGCCAGCAGATGTCCAATATGAATCGGGTCAAATGTACCACCCATAATACCGATTTTCATAATTTTCTCCCCGCGTGTTATCCTCTAGGCAACTCAATTTCCTTATGATCACGGGATTCTTTGTACAAAATAATAGTGCTCCCGATGATCTGAACAAGCTCAGAACCTGTCTCCGCGGCCAGTTCTTCCGCAATTTCATGCTTGTCGTCCAAACAGTTGTTCAAAATTTGCACTTTCATCAGCTCACGCTTTTCAATCGCATCGTTGATGTGACGCATAAGATGCTCATTCGTACCGTTTTTACCTACTTGAAAAACCGGGTCCAAATGATGCGCCATTGAACGCAAATATCTTTTTTGTTTACCTGTTAACATGTATATTTAACCCCTTCGTCGCCACATATACAATGCAGCATTTCCATAATTTTAATGTACAATCTTACTTACGACAGGCTACTCAGCACAGCCGCTCTCATTTGCTCTACAGCAGGGACAACCCCTGTAAAATACTCAAAAGCCACAGCCCCCTGGTACACGAACATGCCCAAACCCCCATGTACAGTGCAGCCGCGCTGTTCACGGCTTTCCTGTAAAAGTCTCGTTTCCAGCGGGTTGTAGATCAAATCACTCACAATGATTCCCTCCGGAATCAAGCTCGTTTCCAGTGGAAGCTCATCCGCTAAAGGAGACATTCCCACCGAGGTTGTGTTAATCAACACATTCACTGTGGCGAGCACGCTCTTGGCATCTTCGTTGGAATAACCCCTCACTGGGATTGCTTCCGTCGTCCACTCTAATGCCAGTTGCTCAGCTTTGTCACGTGTTCGGTTCAAAATAATAACCGATTCCGGTTGCTCCTCCAACAGAGCATGAATCACGCCACGAGCAGCCCCTCCGGCTCCAAGAACAGCAATTCTTGCGCCCTTCAACTCGACAGAAGTCTCTTCTTTGAGGGAACGTACGTAGCCAATTCCATCCGTGTTATAGCCCTTAAGACGTCCATTGTCATTCACTATCGTATTGACAGCGCCAATGAGTCTGGCCCCTTCATCAATCTCATCCAGATATTTCATAACCTCAACTTTATGGGGAATCGTCACATTGACTCCGCGGAAATGCAAAGCACGAATCCCCTTCATGGCATCTTCCAGCTGATCCGGTTTGACATGAAGAGGTACAAAATCTCCTTCAATCCCCGCTGCCTGTAAAGCTATTTTATGCATAAGAGGCGATTTGGAGTGCTTGATCGGATCACCCAATACGCCCAATAGTACAAGACCTTGTTCGGTCGCTTCAGACTCCCCGCTGTTCATCGTTGCTCTCCCCCATATTGCAAAGTATTAAGCCGCACAAATACATGAATGGCGGCAGGAACCAGTACCTGTTCCTTGCCGCCCTATAACATGGTTACAGCAACGTTATATCAACGCAGGCCGCAAAAGCACACGGACTCCCCGAGGAGCATGAACCGCAATCAGAGCTCCGTTCTCGCTATTTACCCTGATCCATCCCAAACCGGAAATGTAGATGTCCGATGGAGATTTGCGTGGAACGCGGAACTCATGTCTTGTCCATTCCGGCATCTCTGCCAATTGATCGCGTGTTGGCGGAGATAACAATTCCCCGGCATGATCAGCGAACAACTGATCAGCTCGCTCCAGCTTCGTGCGATGTATCTTAAGACCACCGTTAATGTAGCAGGTAAATGATTGGTGCTGACCCTCCACAAAATCAAATCGGGCCATACCGCCGAAAAACAATGTTTGTCCGGCATCAAGCTGATATGCAGCAGGCTTCAGCGGCTTGTCCGGCATAATAGCGCTCAAGTCCTGACGGGAGACGATTTCACTGAATCGCCAAGGGTATACAATACCCGGAGTATCAATGATATGCTTGCCGTCGTCGAGCGGAATATTCACCATATCGAGTGTAGTTCCCGGGTAACGGGACGTTGTGAGTTCCTGCTCCATATCGCTATAATCACGAATCAAGCGATTAATAAGTGTGGATTTACCCACATTTGTCGCTCCCACTACATATACATCGCGGTTACCACGGAGCTCAGATACCACATCCAACAGACGGTCAAAGCCCTGATTTTTTTTAGCTGAGCACAGTACGATTTCTTCTGTGCGAAGTCCTTGCTCCTTCGCTTGCTTTTGTACCCAGTTACGTACCTTGTTCCAATTCGTTACCTTAGGCAGCAAATCGGTCTTGTTCACAGCCAGTATAACTGGATTGGAGCCTACAAAGCGTTGCAAACCAGAAATCAAGCTACCTTCAAAATCAAAAATATCTACAATGTGGATGACGAGCGCATCTTTGTCGCCAATCTGGCTGAGCAGCTTCAAGAACTCATCTTGATCCACCGTAACTGAAGACGTCTCATTATAGTTTTTGATCCGGAAGCAACGCTGACAGATGACAGGTTCGCGAGTAAGCAATTTTTCAGGAATATATCCCGGAAGCTCCGGGCTAGTGGTCTGCACGGTGATACCGCAACCACTACATTTGACGGCAGTGCCGCCGTCAGGTCTTTCAGTCATTCTTCTTTTCCTCCTCAAGCCATAAGCCTTTCTTACGTAACCTTGTGAGCGCGATTCGCTCCAACCGCCGATTAAATCGGGTCATGACTCCTTCATCATGAATGGATATCGGTAGCACCAACACCGTATGCAATCCCAGTCGGTTGCCTCCCAATACGTCCGTCAACATTTGGTCCCCGACCATAATAGTCTCTTCCGGAGTCAGCCCCATCATACGGATGGCTCTACGAAAAGACGAGTTGGAGGGCTTCCGTGCGGCATGTATAAATTCAATGTCCAAAGGCGTAGCAAACACGGATACACGGTCCATATTGTTGTTAGACACGATGACAAGCTTAAAACCCGCCTGTTTGACCTTCTCAAACCAGGCCACCAGCTCGGGAGTCGCATTCGGCGCTTTTGCACCGACCAGCGTGTTATCTAGATCCGTAATAATGCCGCGATATCCTTGAGCATACAAGCCTTCAAGATCAATATCAAAGACGGTATTCACCCGTAATTTGGGCATCAGCATTTCAAACAACGTCGGTCACCTCAGTTTCATACGACAAACTATACCATATTACTATGGCTTAGTAAAAAGCTATCCGCAACAAACGGACAGCTTTTTCACTAAATATATAGCTAAAGATTAAAATAGACAGCGTTTGAACCTAATCAAAAATAGACTAGTCTTGATCCTTATGATCCGACGCAGCTTTTCGTCCAGCCCATCGTTTTATCCATCCTTCTTTGTGTAACAGAGATGCCTGCTGGCGAACCATATGCCAATCTTCTGCGGTTACGGATGAGGGGCTATAACGCGCTTGTTCAAATCGTCCAAGCAGCTGATGTAAAATTGAAGCGTGTTCCGGTACTTCTAGCGACCATCTATCAACTGATTCCCTCAGCGTCTCGTGACTGGCGCGGACAAATCCCCTTCTTCGCATGTACCTTAACCAGTGCTCAGTTTCGACGACCACCTTTTCATCCGGAGTCAGCGGCTTACCTCTGCGTAAACGCAGCAGGTAAAAGTGAATGTCTGCGCGATTACGCCAGACGATATAAGCAGCCCACAGCAGCAGAATTGCAGCAGCAGAACCTATGATTACAGGATGAATCTTTGAACCTTCCTCCGGATTAGTCTGCGGGGTCTGCTCAGGCTGTTCTGGTTCAGGCTGATCTTTAACCTCAGGGGCTTCTGGAGTCTTTGAATCCTCCTGTTCCGTAAGCAGCGGCATATCAAAGCCAGGCGTAGCTTCTACAGGGACCCAACCGTATTCACCTAAATATACTTCCGCCCAGGAATGAGCATCCGCATTTGTCACGGAGTAAGAGGACATATTTTCGTCACTTTCGCCCGTTGTTGCATCATCTGAAAACGTCTGCTGACCAGGTGCATATCCTTTAACCCAGCGGGCTGGAACCCCAACAGAGCGAGCCATCATGACTAATGAGGTGGAATAATAATCGCAATAGCCCTCCCGAATCTCAAACAGAAAGGCATCCACAAAATCTCTGCTTCTTTTCCGTGAGAGGTCCGGATTGTTCGTATATGCATAATTTTGCTGCAAATACTGCTGTAGTAATCCGACTTTTTCATACGGCGTTTTCGCCGTTGACGTTACGTTCTGAGCCAAATCACGAACCCGCTGTGGCAACTCATCTGGAATTTGTAGATAGGCTTCCTGTTTATTTTTTCCGTACAACTCATTAAAAGTTTTTGTGCGTAGCTCTTTCTCAGGGATCACAGGGACATGCGATACCAGAGTATACGTTTTAGGATAAGCAGTTCTTCGGGAGGATGGATTCCAAAGCAGTTCCGCCTGTTCCGGGTTCCAACGTAACCCATCTGCCCGTGAATCTCTGTCCACCGATTGAACACGCTGCACCGAATAGGCGCCAAACAAAACAGGATAGCTCTGGTCGTTTTGCATCGTAATGGTCTGAACGACCTGCTCAGTCGAATGCCGCGTTTCTTGTGTGTTTTCAAGCTCTGCGGTCATCGGCACATCATTCAGCGTTTGATCATCGTTGCCCCCGTCACTCCAGCCTGTACCGGAATAGGTTCGTTTCGTTTCCCCCCGCCAATAGCTTCGCTGAGTGGTCGTGATGGTCATGACAGGAGAATAATCAAAATTAAAACCTCCACCCAACCGATTATCCTGGCGACTATAACCCGATGCGGTGTTCATCCGCTGATTCAGTGCCCCAGATCCATTGCTGATCCCAGCGGTGGTTGAGCTATCTCTCTGGGTCCACGCTGTATAGGGATCAGTCAAAGCTGGCTGTACCTCAGGCATATTAACACCAGCCATAATAATGAGCGCAAAAATGACCGCAATATTGGCTGCTATTTTATATGGATAGCGCCGAATATGCTTCCATCCTTGAGGATAATGCTGCCGAAAATACTGCAGATGCTGTGTCACCAGCCAACCCATACCAGCAAAGACGATCCAAGCAACCTCCTCCCACAGCACAGTTGGCGTGAAGGAATCAAGCACTGCCAGCGCGGCAATATTAATACCCACAAAAACAAGAATCCGTTGCTTCGTTGTAACGATGAGCGGCACCATTTCAATAACTAGCCAAGCGATAAGGGAAAACCAAATATAAGGAGACATATTGGATATAAATTGGTCCAGGCGATTGGCTACCCCTCCGAAGGGGATAATGATGGAGTAAGACACCAATGTCCGATACAAAATAAAAAACAGCGCCGCCGCCTTAACAATAAATTCAATCCAAGGACGAAATGGTAGTACAATCTTCACCAGAGCCAGCATCGTAATGGTCATCAGTACAAGTGCTCTTGTCTCTTCCAGCCATAATTCGGAAGCAAAAGAAACCCATTGCATGGCAATAATAATAATCCATAAAAATGTAAAAGCGGGGGCCCAGGAACCCTTTAACGATTGTAACCAGCTCTTCATAGTGTTCCTCCCCCCATTACAGCCGGGAGCTCCTCAAGGCTCTCAACATCGTAGCCCTTGATTCCTCTTGCACGAAGCATGCTCATCCATTCTTCAGCTTCTCCCTCAGCAGAACCTTCTCCGATATAGACGTGGCACGGAGTCATCCCCCGGGTATCGGCCCAGCGAAGAAGCTCCATCGCCTGATAATCCTTCAGCGGACTAATCAATATAAAATAACAGCCTTGCGGAAACTGGCGTACACTGCTTTCTACAGCGGATTTCAAGCTACCTTGTGAAGTTGTGTGTATGTCTACCAAGTGATGCATCATTCGTTGTCGTTCCATTGTCTGCTCACTTGGCTGAAAGACGGTACCTTTCTCTCCAGCTGTGCACAATCCAACCCCCATTCGCTCCCGTCCACCATATTCCAGCAATGAAGCGGTAGAGGATACAGCTAGCTCAAACTGTTCGGCGTTTACATAATGCTTCATGTGTACGTCCAGCACAAGCATCGTTTTAGGAACGGTCTCATGCTCAAATTCCTTGGATTTCCAGCTACCTGTACGCGCCGTCGCATTCCAGTGGATGCGCGAAAACCGATCTCCATATACATAATCCCGTACACCGTTAATTTGTGTCGTTTCACGCCGCGTTCGAGTTTGAACGGTCTGCGGTCCAGACATCCTTGAGCGACGGTCATTCATCTGCCAATACGGAATGAATACCGTTCGGGGCAGCACCCGAAATTCACCGCGTGCGTTCAAGCTGCCTTTGTGCTCCAACAGACCGAAGATGTCCTCACTCACACATTCCGTTTCCTCAAAGTGATAGCTTCCTCGCTCTAAAGTAGGAGTCTGAAATGTAAGCTGACCGCCCCCTTTTAGACTGGGAATGACACTGTCCTCAAACGACCAGGATTCACCTGTATGTCGCTTGAGGACCTCACGGACAATGACATAGGGTAACGGAAGAAAACCAGGTATACTGAGGCTCAGCTTTACATGCACCTGATCTCCCGCATGCAGCATTTCTCCAAACTGCGAGCCTTGCGAAAGCTGCCGGGAGCCTTGCACACGGCGAACTCCGCTCAGACCAACGATCCATAAATAAACGATTAACAGCGTAACCATAGACAACAGCATGACCGACGTCTTGCCGCCCTGAAACAACAAATATAGCAGGCACACCACCCATATGACCACCAGAAGCCAGATGCGGCCTGACAGCCGTGGAAGCCTGCGCTTCCTTTTGACCATATTCATTCCCTAAGGACGCTCCATTCGTACGGGTACATGAACCTGCCGAAGGACAGCCTGGAGCACGGACTGGGCACTGGAACTGTCCAGACGCGCCTCGGGACGCAGCAACAAACGATGCGTTAGCACATAAGGTGCCAGCGCCTTCACATCATCAGGCAGCACATAGTCACGGTTGTCCAGAAAAGCGTATGCCTTCGCACCCATTACAAAAGCAAGCGCCGCCCGAGGGCTAGCTCCCAGCAGCACGGATGGATGTTCTCTTGTCGCACGCACGATATCAAGTAAATAGGACGTCACTGCTTCGTCCATATAAATTCCTCTAATTTCCTGCTGGATGTCAGCAATCTGCTCCATATGAGCTACAGCCTCCAGGCGGTCTGCTGGCTGGCCTGCCTGATGACGAAGCAGCATGTTTCGCTCCGTCTCCATGTCAGGATAACCCAAGCTGATTTTGAGCATAAAACGATCTAACTGTGCTTCCGGCAGCATATAAGTGCCTTCAAAATCAATCGGATTTTGTGTCGCACACAGCATAAAAGGATGAGGCAACATATGAGTGTCCCCATCCACTGTCACACTGCGTTCCTCCATAACTTCCAGCAGAGCCGACTGGGTTTTTGTCGTCGCTCGGTTAATTTCGTCCGCCAGCAAAATATTAGTCATCACAGGACCCGGACGGAAATAAAAACGCTCGTCCCGTGGATGAAATATGGATACCCCTGTAATATCACTCGGGAGAATATCAGGATTACATTGAACACGGCGGTAATCACCGCGCATGGATTTGGCAAGAGCCTTGATCATTTGCGTTTTTCCCGTACCCGGAACGTCCTCGATCAGAATGTGTCCACCCGCCAGCATAGCCGTAAGCAGTAATTTTATTTCAAAGGATTTACCTAATATACATGATTCCAGATTAGAACGGATTGCAGATACAATCTGCACAGATTCTTGACGTACGGGCATAGCTCTGTAAACCTCCTAGATAGCAACATGTTTCCTATTATTGTACATGAAGGTGGGCACAGAGTACACTTAACCCCCTGCCCGTATTATTCAAACTCCACCCTTCTTTCGATCTTCATGTGCAGAACAATTAAAAACCCTTCGGTCATTAGATCCGAAGGGCACATGTATATAATCATTTATTTTTATGTCAACTCTATAGTACGCGTCTTTTATATGCTTCCTTTTGGACGAACAAACAAGCATGCCAGAAAAGAGAAAATAATCGCAGAGGAAATTCCTGCACTTGTCAGACTAAAGATCCCTGTAATGACACCCAGCCATCCGTCCTTCTCCAATTCGGTTAATGCGCCGTGTACAAGTGAGTTACCAAAACTGGTAATTGGAATGGTCGCACCCGCTCCTGCAAATTTAATAAGCGGATCGTATATCCCAACAGCATCAGCAATTGCACCTGCAACCACCAACGTACTCATCGTATGTGCCGGCGTCATTTTGAACACATCCATCATCAACTGGCCCACGACACAAATGGCACCACCCACTAAAAAAGCCCATAGAAATATCATACTGTTCCTCCCGCTTCAAAAGCTACAGCATGTGCAACACAAGGAATGCTTTCACCCTGCTGTGTAGTCAAAGGAGATAATAACGCTCCGGTCGCCACGACCAGTACCTTTTGCAGCTCTCCTTTTTCAATCCTCTTCAACAAATGCCCGTAGGTTACAACAGCCGAGCAGCCACAACCACTGCCTCCTGCAATGACTTTCTTTTGCTTATTGATGTCGTAAATCAGCAAACCGCAATCATTAAATTCCGTCTGATTCATATCGAACCCATCTTTTTTGAGCAACTCCTTGGCAATCGGTAGCCCCACTGAGGCTAAATCGCCCGTTACAATGAGATCATAGTAACCAGGGTCACGGCCAGTGTCTCGAAAATGAGACAACAGCGTATCCGCAGCCGCGGGAGCCATGGCTCCACCCATATTAAAAGGGTCTTTAATGCCCATGTCCATTACACGTCCAATGGTAGCACAATCCACCACCGTTCCTGACTTGGCATGTCCTACAATTGCGGCGCCGGAACCGGTAACAGTATACTGAGCCGTAGGGGGCTTCTGTGATCCGTATTCATTAGGATAGCGGAATTGTTTTTCTACAGTACAGTTATGACTGGTCGTACCCGCCATGACGTAGTCACCGGCCTCTGAGTCCACAATAAGTGCGGCTAAGGCTAAGCTTTCCATTGATGTTGAACAGGCTCCAAAAACACCCAAATAGGGAATAGCCAGCTTGCTAGCCGAAAAGGAGCTACTGATAATCTGATTCATCAGATCACCACTAATAAAAAACTGCACTTCTTCTTTGTTCAAATTGGCATTAATTAGCGCCAGCTCTGTAGAATGCTCAATCAATCTACGTTCTGCTTTTTCCCACGTTTTCTCGTTGATTTCTATATTGTCATAAATATAATCAAAATCTGTGGACAACGGCCCTTCTCCTTCATCCGGGCCCACAAC
This sequence comes from Paenibacillus sp. SEL1, assembly GCF_054602535.1. Lineage (NCBI taxonomy): Bacteria > Bacillati > Bacillota > Bacilli > Caryophanales > Paenibacillaceae > Paenibacillus > Paenibacillus sp. SEL1. Next base: position 175,252 of record NZ_CM137723.1, read on the forward strand.
AGTGGCACTTCCAATAATGCGCGGTCTCGATTCAAACTTCCAGGTTTGTCCGCCCTGTCTTCTCATAAGTGATTGCCTCCCACACCAAGGATGGCATATATAACGCCTACGATAAATGCAGCCACCACCCCGAATACGACAACCGAGCCTGCAAGTTTGAACATATTGGCGCCTACTCCGAGCACCAGTCCCTCAGAACGATATTCCAATGCAGCCGAACACATCGAGTTAGCAAAGCCTGTAATGGGCACAGCGGTTCCTGCTCCTGCCCATTGAGCAACCTTATCGTAAACCCCGATACTGGTTAATATGACCGCCAGCAAGATCATCATCGATGAGGTCGGCGGGGCGGCCTCCTTGGCTGATATGTGCATTCCTGCCATAAAGGCCTCTTGAATCGCCTGTCCAATCACACATATCCCGCCTCCAACCAGAAAAGCGCGCACACAATTGGCAAATACTTTTCTCGAGGGTTCATGCTTTTGTGAAATATTCTGATAGTCCTTCTCATTTATGGACAGCGGCGACGTATTGGTACGAAAACCGCGCTGCCCGGATTTAGCTGGCATCATTCACCACCCCTTATCTGTAAGTTTTCGCGCTTGGCGGTTCGAATTGCTTGGCTCTTTTTCATTATGAGCTTTTTGGAGAAATGTTATGTCAGGAAAATGATATCGTGGACATTCGATACAAATCCATTCATACTGAATACATGACGACCACTGGTTAATTAATAAGGAGTGAGGTATACATCATGGAATCAAAAACATTGGAATTGTTTAAAACCTTAACGGAGTTTCCTTCCATTCCTGGACATGAGCGTGAGTTGCGGGCATGGGTTAAGGAACGGATATCCGGCTATACCGATGAAATCGTGCAAGATCGACTGGGCAGTCTTTTTGGGGTGCTACGCGGTCAAGAGAGTGGACCACGTGTGATGGTGGCAGGCCATCTGGATGAAGTCGGTTTTATCGTGAATGGTATTACGGAAACTGGAATGATTCGTTTTCAGCCGGTTGGAGGCTGGTGGAGCCAAGCCATTATGTCACAACGTCTTCAAGTATTGACTCCAAAAGGCCCAGTTATTGGTGTAGTTGGCTCTGTCTCGCCTCATTTGCTGGATGAATCGCAACGCAGCAAACCTATGGACATCAAGCATATGTATCTGGATATCGGCGTAGACAGCAGACAAGAAGCGCAAGATCTGGGGATCGTACCAGGAACGGCCATTGCGCCGATCTGTGATTTCACTCCACTGGCAAATCCTAAAAAAATCATGGCTAAAGCATGGGATAACCGCTACGGTGTAGGCTTGGCTATTGAACTGCTCGAAGCATTACATAAAGAAAAAGACAAGCTTCCCAATACATTGTATGCAGGGGCCACTGTTCAAGAAGAAGTGGGACTGCGTGGTGCACGCACAGCGGCCAATCTGATTCAGCCGGATATATTCTTTGCACTGGATTGCAGTGCAGCCAACGATATGGGCGGCGACCCGAATGCTTACGGGCACCTCGGTAAAGGCGCACTGCTGCGGGTATTTGATCCAGGTATGATTACACATCGCGGAATTGTGGAATACGTGCAAGACATGGCGGAAACTCACAAAATCAAATATCAATATTTCATCTCCACAGGGGGAACCGATGCAGGTCAAGTGCACTTGAGCGGAATTGGCGTGCCATCCACTGTCATAGGCATCTGTGGACGATACATCCATACTTCCTCGTCCATTATTCACACTGATGATTATGATGCAGCCAAAGAGCTGATCATCAAGCTAGTTCAAAACCTGGATCGTACAGCGCTGAATACCATTATTGAACGAGCCTAAGTTGTAACAGAGAATCGCAATCTATAAAAAAACAGTCAAGACACGTACAACGTGCTTTGACTGTTTTTTTAATTTAATAGAAACAAAAGATAGAATATATCAAATCAAATGCTTATAACGAAGCAAAGCAATCACTACAAGTACAGTAGTTAAAGCAATACAGACGTTTTCTATCTTAGCTCCCTTCCGGGTTCCGGTACTCATCAATTTAAATCGCAGCTTCCATTTGAACGGCGGCAAAGGTTTGATTCCATTATTCGTCAAGGAATCTGCCAGTAAATGCAGCAAGTACGCTAGACCTCCAGCCAGCCATATGCTGTCACCGTGCAAACGTGTCGTACCATAAAGCAACGCAGTCCATGCGACTGTCCCGTATACCGTATGTGTCAACCCCCGGTGTGGGACTAACGTACAAATGATCAGCAGACACCCGGCGATATAATTCCACGGTGCATATGATTCTCCATACCAGGCTAGGCCGATACCAATTAGAAAGATAATAACCTTGCGCATGGATCGTGAAGGCATAAAAGAAGCACTGATCATCAGCAAAGCCAAAACAAGATTCCATGGCGGTGGAGCCAAACGGGTGAAAAATACCCAACCAGCAGCCCCAATCATTAGAAGCTGTATAAGCCTAAGCATTTTGGTTGGCAGCGCACGGCTCACGAGCATGGAGTTAGGCTCGTCAATATCCGGCAACAGTGAACCGACCACAGCAGCTGCCACGGCAGCCGGGGTCACTTCGTATCCACTTAAAGCTAATACCGACAGGGAGACCCCGGTTCCAATAATCAAATGGGCTCTTCCCATCATGGTGCAAAACATCCTTTCGTTGCAGCATACAACAGAGTTCAACATCACTCCATTTGAATCAGCATGATTCGATTGTATACGACAAACAAAAGGAGAACAATAGTTCGCTTATTCTATTTAAAAGACTTCATCCAAAAGTCCTAGTTTCGTCCTCATTACTTAATCCTCCCCTTATTCTTTATCTGTACAACCATTTCTTAAAAAACACGCCATATGGCCTATGAGTATGTTGACAAACATCTTCAATATTTTCTTTTTGCCTCAAAGTCCTATTGTACAATTTGAAATATTAGGTAATATAGTGTTTATATTTACTATATGAATCTATTAAATGAATAAGGAGGAAATGTTATGCAAAAAATATCGACGTTCCGAAAGTTCAAAACCATCGGTCTAACATCGTTGCTAAGTCTTGTATTATTCGCCCTTCCCGCTTCAGCTGCTTGGAATGATACATACACGGGGTACGCCACATATACAGGATCAGGTTACTCTGGAGGGGCATTACTGCTTGATCCCATCCCTTCGGATGCCAAAATTACAGCGCTTAACCGCACACAACTGAATTATAACGGAATCAAAGCTGCATTAGCTGGAGCCTATTTGGAAGTTCAAGGTCCCAAAGGGAAAACAACCGTATATGTAACTGATCTTTACCCTGAAGGTCCAAGTGGCGCGCTCGATCTGTCCCCAAACGCGTTCAACCTGATTGGCAATCAGATAGACGGAAAAATTAATATTTCGTGGAAAGTCGTCAAAGCTCCGGTTAACGGCAATGTCTCCTACCGCATTAAAGAAGGCAGCAGCCAATGGTGGGCAGCCATTCAAGTACGCAATCATAAATATCCGGTCTTGAAGATGGAAGTCCAACAAAACGGACAATGGCTCAATCTCGAAAAACAGGATTACAACCACTTTCTAGGTACTAACTTAGGAAAACAACCTCTGAAAATACGGATTACGGACATTCGTGGTGTCGTGCTAAACGATACAATCCCAGCTCTAGCGGAAAATGGTACAGGCGGAGCCTATATCGTTAATGGTAACGTTCAATTTCCTGACTAGTTGCAGTACCGTCATCTTTCCTTCTTTTATTTGAATACACAAACCCGGCCGGGAACCGACGCAATCCAATGCGTATAAGTGTTCCTGGCCTTTTTACGAAAAAATCATTATTTTTCACAAAGAATCGGTTTGTTCACTGTCCTGTTCACAAGATCACACGTATAATGAATACATAAATAGGGTGTACTTTACAGCTACGTGCACACAGACAGGAGGCCTGTTCATATGAGCAATTTCAAAAAGCATCACAAGCTTCACAGCAAATTGCTGGTCAGCATTACGTTATGTATTACGCTAACGTTGCTGGTATCCACCACTGTGTATTATTTTTACTATATTCGCGTGGAAAAGGAGCAGGCATTCGAGGCCAATCACAACAGCTTGACGTTGAGAAGCAAAGAAGTTATTAACATGACATCTATTGCTCAATCTTTGGCATTTCAAATGTATCGCAGCAGTACCCTGTCCAAGTTGTTGTATTATCCAAAACCTAATGTATATGATGTAACCGCTGCCATGACCGAATTGAACAATTATCTTAACTCCATGCCGTATATCGAATCCATCTACGTGTTTAACCCTAAAAGCGGCACCTTCTACATTGCGTCATCACAAGGTCAAAACGGGTTATTCAGCAAACATGAACTGGCTGATACAGATATCATTCGCGTGCTGGATCATTATCAGGACTATAAACCCTTTACGCCTATTCCACGCACGTATCCGCTGCTGTCGGCCTCAGACTCCGGAACTGGAGTAGAGCAAGCAAGCCCAGATATCGCAGCCTATACGTATTTATGTTATGACGCAATTAACTCGAACGAAGCGATAAATTCGGCTGTGATTGTGAATGTGTCGGCGGCCTGGATGAACAAGGAAATGTCGGCGAATCCAATCTCAGGCGGGACCGCTTATATTTTAGACGATCAGGGCAGACTGTTGTCTGGTACAACATTGACAGACGAAACTTTGAACGAAAAAGAGCAGCTATGGTTGCACACGAGAGTCAAAAAACAAGAAACAGGCTATTTTGTAGAAGACTTTCATGGTAAAAGATCACTCATTTCCTACACCTCCCCGGACGGACTAGGTTGGCAGTATATTAGTGTCACACCATATGAAAGCGTTATCAAAATGGCGAGTGTTATTCGTAATGCGATGTTACTGATAGCCGCCATCATTGCATTGGCAGGATTCGTGGCTTCGTGGCTGCTATCCAAAATGCTGTATACGCCTATTGGCCAAATTGTTGTGCATATGAATTCACTGGAATCGGAAAAACGAAACAGCATGTACACAATCCGGCAAAACATTTTACGGAATGTGATCCGAGGAATCCAAAATCTTCCTGCCGGTGAAGAATCGGAACGATTACGCGAGCTTGGGATTACGTTCCAGTTCGACAAAGACTACCGCCTTGTGCTGCTGCGCATAGATGAATATACCCGATGGCAAAGCGAACGTGGACCTGATCTGCTACCCTATAAGTTTGCAATCATGAACATTGCTTCTGAAATATGCGGACAAACGTACCGGGTGGAGACCGTTGATATGGATGAGGACAGTGTACTGCTGATGCTTAACATTCTCGATCCCGCAGAGCATACAGACACTGTACTGCTAGAAACCTTATTACGCCAAATACGTGAAGCTTGCTTTGAATATTTGAAGCTGAGCGTTTCACTGACTTACAGTGCCATCACGAGTCAACCAGAACGGCTGCATTTGCTGTACCGCCAGGTACAAGACGCATCTATGCACCGATTTTTTCAGGGGCATGGCTGCATTATTAATGCGCAAAACACTACAGACAAGGATATCCAAAATACTTACGTATATCCAGCCGATAAAGAGAAAAAAATGCTGGATACACTACTGTCTGGTCATACGGAGGATGCACACAGTATGTTCAAAGAATTGTTGATGCATATGGAAAAATATCCATTTTCCTCCGTTCAAGTGGCAATATCTCGACTCATCATGAGTGTGAATAATGCTGTTCGGCATATCAGTGAGCTCAATGGATTTGCTATAGAAACTAAACCTGAATTACCATCCGCAGATCGGTTAGAGACCGCTGAGAATCTTATTGATCATTATCAATTGGTCTTTGATCATATTCGCTCCAGTCTATCGGAAAAACGAAACACGAAGCAGGAACGATTGGTGCGGCAAATTAATGAACGAATAGAGCAAACCTATACGGATCCCAATTTTTGTCTCAATCAGCTTGCGGAAGAGCTGGATATGTCGCCGATCTATGTCAGCAGGCTATATAAGCAGCAGACCATGTCTACCATCGTGGACGTCATCCAACAACTCCGTATTCGCAAGGCCTGTGAACTGCTGGAACAGACCGACTGGTCTGTGGCTGACGTAGCAGAACAAACCGGATTTGCGAGTAGCTCTTATTTCCATCGCATGTTCAAGCGTAGCTTGGGCGTAACACCGACAGATTTTCGTCGTTCTAAAGCAAATGCGCAATAAGTAGACTGCTCTACACGACCGCTCTGATAACGGAACATTGCTCCCAAAAACATAAACTGATATTAAAAAAGCAAGCCTCCAACTTTCTGGAGACTTGCTTTATTCTTTATCATAATTCTTTATGTTTTATTTAATCCCCTTCTCCTTTACGTAGGCTTCCCATTGTTTTGTATATTCGGTTTGGATTTTCTCCAAACCAGCTTGATTTGCCTTTTGCAAGAAGGTCTGCAAGCCTTGATCTACATTGTCGATCAGTCCAGCTTGGAGCGGATACAGATATTGCTTCTCAACCTGTTCTAGAGCTGCTTTTTCTGCTTGGTAGGTCGTGTAGTCCTCTGCAAAGCCGGTAAACAGGTCAGGCTTCTGGATTTTATCCAGCTCAGCAAAAATCTTTTTCACACGGTCAAAGCCTGAATCAAACAGCATATATTCCGGGTTACGCCAAGCCCAACTGTTCATACCTTCGCGTGAAAATCCATTAGAACTGCCGCTACCAATCATATGATAGTAACCATCTTTGACTTCGTAATTTTTGCCTTCAATACCATATTGCGTGAGCAAGTTATAGCGTTTGTCCGTCACAAGCTTTTCATAAAAAGCTAATGCGCGCGCCGGATTTGGGCTGCTTTTTGGAATTGCAAAGCCGTTGTGAATCGGATGCACTGGAGTTGCATAACCTGTCGTCAAAGGGAATGGGTAATACTCGAGCTTCCAGTCCGGGTGAGATGCTTTGAGCTTAATGACCATATCATTAAACCGGGTTGGATTGTCACCGAAAATACTCGCCGCTTTACCAGAAGTCACTTGATCCTGAAGCGTATCTTTTACGTTTAATACATTTTTGGGAATGAATCCTTTATCGGCCCAGCGTTTGTAAGTGTTCAGCTCTTCCTTTTGTTCATCCGAGCCCCAATATTTATAAACCTCTGTTGGTTTTTCATATTTAATACCAATACCATAAGGCAAGGCACCTACACTCTTCGTTACTAATTCGGTATATCGGTCATGCAGATTTCCCTTGATATCGCTGTTCAGAGATACGGTTTTCATATTTGGCTCATGCTGACGTATCCCATCCATATAAACCTCGTAACTTTTGATATCTGTCGGTTTAGGCAAATTGTACTTCTCTCGTAAATCCTCACGCCATACAAAACCGTTAGTGACATACTCTTTATACGTGCCAGGCACGGTATAAATTTTGCCTCCGATTTTAACTCCATCCCACATGTCCTGAGGTACAAATTTTTGCAAGGCAGGTGCAGCCTTAGGCAGCAGATCGTCTAGCGGCAGGAATGCGCCCTTCTTGGCATAGGCCTGATACTGCGTCCAATCTGCAGTGAATATCAGGTCGATAGGCTGACCCGAAGACAATAACAGCTTATATTTTTGATCCCAGTCTGTCCACGTCGTATAGTTAAATTTGACGGTGGCATTCAGATCCTTTTCCGCCAATTTATTAATCTCCGCCTCAATGGTAGACAGATCCTTAGGAGCATCCCCCAGCATATAAAATTGCAGCTGAACTTTTTGGGATTTATCATCCTCTCCATTTGCTTTTTGTGCGCTGTTTCCGCTACCGCCTCCACATCCGGCTAATAGCGCCATGATGACCATTACTGCAATCAGGATGGACATGCGTTGTTTTCTTTTCTTTGTGAATGTCATGTGAATCCTCCCTTTGAAATGGTAGTCTGTTTATTAAAACGCTTACAAAAAGTGCTGCTTTGATGGCATACCGTCAGCACGTTATGCCATCAAAGCCCTTTAGTGCCGCTTAGCCTTTTACCGCGCCTATGGTCAGCCCCTTAACAAAGTAACGCTGAATGAACGGGTACAGCAGCAAAATGGGTCCAGTAACCACGATCGCCATTGCCATTTTGGTCGATTCTGTCGGCATATCATTGGAAAGAGACACACCAGTACCTGCACCCATTTGAGCGATAAATTGCATGGAGTTAATTACATTATACAGATAATATTGCAACTGGTATTTATGCGGATCGTTAATAAAGAGTGAGGATGAGAACCAGTCATTCCAGTAAGCCAAGGCCAGAAACAGCCCCACAGTGGCAATCCCCGGTGTAGATAAAGGCAGCACAATTCGATAGTAAATTTTAAAATCACCCGCACCGTCAATTTTAGCGGACTCGAACAGTTCTTCCGGCATGGAAGAACGAATGAAGTTTTTCATCAAAATGATCAGAAACGGAGTCATCAATCCCGGGAAAATAAGCACTGTATACGTATCAAGCAATCCTAAATACTTCGTCAGCATAATGTACCAAGGTACCAACCCGCCTCCGAACAGCGTCGTAAAGTAAATATAGAATGAAAACGCATTGCGGTATTTAAAATCTTTGCGTGCCAGCACATATCCTGCCATCGTCATCAGGAACAGGCCCAACGTCGTGCCTACAACCGTGGTAAAAATTGTCACTCCGTACGCCCTTAACACCTCTTCAGGAAAGGTGAACACCGTCCGGTAACCTTCCAGTGAGAATTGCTGTGGTATAAAATGATATCCATCCCTGATAATCGATTCATTACTGGTCAGTGAAGCCGAAATAATAAGTAGGAACGGGAGTAAACAAGCAATGGAAGCAATAATGATAATCACATAAGAGATGCTTTTAAAAATTCGAGTGTATACATCCTCTTTGATCGCCATCCGTTTGGGTCCTCCTTTCTAGAATAAGGCATATTCGTCGTTCAACTTGCGGATGATGTAGTTCACGGTCATGATCAGTACAAAACCGAACAAGGATTGGTACACGCCTGCTGCCGAAGCCATACCCACATCAAAAGTCACTTTCAAGGAACGGTACACATAAGTGTCCAAAATATCCGTCGTATTGTACAGCACCCCATTGTTGCCGATTAATTGATAGAAAAGATCAAATTGTCCTTTCATAATACTACCAAGCGCAAACAACAGCAGCACAACGAATGTCGATTTAAGCATCGGAACGGTAATGTACCAGATTCGTTGAAAAATGTTGGCTCCATCCATTTTAGCTGCCTCATAATATTCGTCACTGATCCCTGTAATTGCTGCCAGATAGATCACCATACTGTAGCCGAGATTTTTCCATAAATAGAACAGGATAATCAGGAAAATCCATACCCACGGTTTGTTGTATACATCCACGCGTTCACCACCAAATTGCAGCAACAGCGTATTCAGAAAACCATTATCATAATTAAATATGTTATACACGATGACACTTAGAATAACGAAAGAAACAAAATAAGGCAGGAACATCACGGATTGAGCGATCTTTTTAAAGTAGCGGCCTCGCAGCTCATTCAGCAAAATAGCGAGAACAATCGCTAACACGTTGCCGAGTAAAATAAACGCTGCGTTGTATCCGACCGTATTCAATGTCAGTTTTGTCAGCGTGCCGGATTGCCATAGAAAGCGAAAATTTTGGAGTCCGACGAACTTGGCATCAAACAGGCTGGTATTGAAGTCGAACTGGGTAAATGCATAATAAATACCCACCATAGGAATGTAGGAATTAATGAAGAAAAAAATTAAAGTGGGCAACAACATCAAAAATAATACCCGATTGCGGAACAGTTCATAGAAAAAACCGTGTTTTCTACCCGTTCCCAGCCTCTTACCGTTCAGGCGGGAATCCGTTGCAAGCATTGCAGAATTTTTGGGCATAGGCTGATTCAATGTGAGTCACTCCCCCTCTGTATACGTTGCCGACAGCAAGGTTTGTAGCACCGCCGCCGTATAACTATATTTTATGTAAGCGCATTCAAAATGAAAAGTGAAGCCTCTTATGCTTCATGAACAAAGGAGTGTCCGGAGGAGTGAACAATTCGGATATTTGTGAAGTTTTATGTAATATGAGGCGCCTGATCGACGCCTTGAGCCCAATCACAAAGCATATTTGAACGATCTACTCTATTCCTTTTGTCCACCCTGAAAAGTGGTTTCATCCTGTTTCACCCGAAATCCGATTTTCTTGGCCTGCTCCAGCAGCTCAGCGGCATTATCCTGCGGCTTATATCCGATTAGTTCTTCCAAGTAGCCAATGTCATAATAATTATCCGTATTGGCTGACGTACCGTACAAATTAAGATAACTCATCTCCGGACGAGCTTCGATACAGCAGACGGTCAGACGGATCATATCGCGCTCGGAAATCCAAATATGAGCGGCGCGCTCCGAATGGGGCCGATCATCCCCAGGAAAATTTCCGATACGGATATTCATTGAAGATAATTTGCCCTGATCGGCATACAGCCGTCCCAACAGTTCAATGTAGCACTTACTCAATCCATAAAAACTGTCTGGTCGGTAGGGATCTTCTACATCTATACTTTCGCCTACTTTATAAAACCCTGTGGCATGATTGGAACTGGCAAAAACAATGCGTTTTACCCCATTTTTGACCGCAGCTTCATACAGCTTATAGGCTCCGCTTACATTGCCAGACAGCACTTTGCCGAGAAAATCCCCTTCATCCTTGATCCATGCAAAATGCAGTACCGTATCCACTCCATGCGTCAGCTCATCCAGTCGTGCAGCATCATGTATATCCATTTCCACAATCCCTGCCTCTTCATCCCTCTTCACATCAGCAGCGGTTATTTCATATTTACCTTCCGCTTGTAGCCCTTCATACAATACTTTCCCAATTGTACCTGCCGCACCTGTAATCAATAATTTTCGTGCCATCGTCCGCATCTCCCTTCTTTGCTTGGTTGTATGCTGTCATCCATATCATAATTTTAACCAACTCCCCAGGGAGGAAACCCCTTAAACTCTCGAATTCGGTATGTCATAACCCACTTAACTGTATCACTTGTCGACATATAAAAAGGGACTCTGCTATTGTGCAGGAGCCCCTTGTTGTTACTTTGTTTCAAATTCTATGTTTCAAGTTCTATCTTTCAATTTCTTTGTTTCAACTACTAGGCTCAAGCTTGTCGTACTACTCTCGCTCTGCGATTAACCAAATAAATGCTAAGCCCGATTAAGATCAACCCGATAAGCAGGAAAGCCGTAATCGCTTCGCCCAGCACCAACGAGCTGACAAATACTGAAATCACAGGCACCAAAAACGTATAGGAAGCGACCTTACTGGCATCCCCCGAATTGACCAGCGTGAAATACAGCAGCCAAGATAGTGAAATTCCCAGCACCGTGCCGAATATCAGCCCTGACACATACGGGACGTTCCATACGATATCCGACCAGCTTTCCGTCACCGTTCCAGCTCCCGTCAGCACGATGCCTCCCAGTGTACATTGAAATGCAACCAGCCACAGCGAATCCACACGCTGGTTTACCTTTTTCACATATACCGTTCCCAATGCCCAGCTCACGGCAGTAATAATGGCGATGATTACACCTGCCACAGCCACATGCCCTGAAAATCCGCCCACACTGACAGCTGCAACGCCCAAAAATCCGATGATCAATCCAATCACCTTGAGTCTGGACATCGCTTCTCCCAGCCACATCCATGCAAAAATACCGACCAGCACAGGCTGGAGATATACCAGCACAGAAAACAAGCCGGAGGGGACGTACATCAGTCCCACTGTTTGCAGACCATAAAACAGTACCACGTTAAAAATACCTGAAATAGCATACACCCGCCAATTTTCTTTCCAACGAATGCGATTCCATCTCGGTACTAAAATTGCTCCTAATAACAGACCGCCCAGCAGTGTACGTAGCCCTGCAAACAACAATGGAGGTGTGAATTCCAATGCCACTTTATAAATGGGCCAAGAAATGCCCCACAATACAACCAGTAGCGCGATCATCATCATCCGCTTGGCTGTCGTTAACTCTCCCATGACGCTATCGCTCCTCTATGAAAAAAATCACTAGACTTTATATACTACGCCTGCAGAACAACTTTATCAAACAAAAAATATGTATTGGAAAGCTCCACCTTTCATGCCCGCTTGTTCATCGAGGTATGTCTTCGGACAGAGGAATCCAGTCATTTGCCTATGTTACAATATACCAAAAAGACTTATAAATTATAAGGATAGGAGGTTATCTGCACTTGATTTATATCATCAAATTTTTGTACAGCTTTGTGCTCCCTCCCGGTTTGTTCATCCTCGTGATGGCAGGGCTCGTGATCTGGCTATGGAAAAGGGTACGTATACCTGCGGTCGTACTGCTTCTTGTCACATTGCTGCTGTATGTTTCCTCGACCAATCTGGCTGGAGATTTGTTAATCAGTAGCCTGGAAAAACAGTACCCACAACCCCGTACCGTTCAAGGCGATGTCATTGTCGTACTTGGGGGCGGAGCCACACAGGGAACCCCCGACATCAATGGACAAGGCAATCTGCTAGGATCTGCGGCCAATCGACTGCTCACTGCGGCCAGATTGCACGAAGCAACAGGCTTACCCATTCTTTTCTCCGGCGGGCAAGTGTTTGGAGACAGTGGAAATGAAGCGAATATTGCGCAAAGGCAGCTGCTAGGACTCGGTATTCCGGCAAAGGATATCCTGATCGAAAACCGTTCTTTGAACACACAGCAAAATGCCGTATATACATCGCAAATTTTGGGAAAACATCAACTCACTAGACCTGTTCTGGTGACCTCCGCTTTCCATATGCCACGTGCTGCACTGGAATTTCAGCGTGCAGGCATGCAGGTCATAGCTTATCCTACCGACTATCTAGCAAGTGAAAAGCTGTCACTGTATGCTGGCAAGCTCTCGCCGTCTGCTGGGGCCATGTCTACAACCGGAACAGCCCTCAAGGAATACCTAGGAATTCTTGCATTAAAGCTTAAATAATGTGATGTCTAATCGTATAGCGGCACATAGCACAAACAAGCGTCTTGCGCTCGCAGGTATAAGCCTGTAAGCTAGCAAGGCGCTTGATCTACCCTTACATATTCTAATCCAAGAAAATATCTGATATTTGTTCTTCCGATATGACCTTAAAGCCTTCCTTTTTTAACAAAGCCGAGGTTACCCCGTTACCTGCTATTTTACGATTTTCGAATGACCCATTATATATTGCTGCTGATCCGCAGGACGGGCTGTTTTCTTTTAAAACAACAAGTGTTGCGTTAACCTCTCTGGCTATATTCAAGGCTTCATATGCACCTCTAATGTACATATCGCTAACATCGTTGCCTGAGAACTCGACCACCTTGGCTGTGCCGTTCAGCACATCCTCGCCTGTCCCTCCAACAATCTCAGCAGGCTCTCTCGGAGTCACAAAGCCCCCCAAAAGCTCAGGACAGATCGTCACAGCTTTCTTTTCCTCTACCAACTTCTGAATATGTACATCCAGGCTATCCGTCCCGTTATATCGTACCTTCATGCCCGCTAAACACGAACTTACCAGAATCATTAGTTCCACCTCATATCCATTGCGTTCACTATTAAGTAGTTAAAGTATAAACAAATTTTCTAGCAGAGTCATCGTACGAAAATTTTGACTCACCACTACGTCCGCATTCCGTAAGGATATTCTTCCAGCTGATGACATAATCGTAATCATGATCGCGCTTTTCAATTCGTGACTTCCTTATCAGTCCCTATAGGATCGCGGAGAGATACGTCTTTGCGTGTTTTTTTCAGGGAACGTAAATGCATCAGGATCTCATTTTCTATACAACGGGCTGCAAATGTTGCCAGCTTGGTGCCTTTCCCGGTCCGAAAGCTTTCAATGTATTCATCCAAAATAACCTGATAAAAACAAGCCGGAGGCGTATATTGGTTTTTTATTTGTTAAGGTTCATCCTGCTCGTAAGTAAGATAAATTCACTCTTGCTATAAGTCATAATTTAAGATATATTATTAATTAAATAATCAATCATTTAATTAATAATAGTTTAGTTTAAAGAGAGGGGAATACATTTGGCAAGACCCATCAATGAAGAAAAAAGACTGGAGCGGCGTAAACGTATCCTAGAAGAAGCTGTTGTCCTGTTCGCAGAAAGTGGATATTCTAATACCACAACGGCTATCATTGCGCAGAGTGTGGGAGTGACTCCTGGAACCATTTTTCAATATTTCCCCAGCAAAGAAGCTTTATACTACGCCGCTGTCCTTGAGCCGCTTGCTGATATTCAGGTGAAATCGCTTGCTTGTCTACAACAAGAGGGGACGCCGGGCGTATTGATTAAGAACATGGTGGCAGAACAATTCAACCATATCTACTTCTATATAAATGAATTGCGGCTTGTTCAATCTGTCTTAGGACAACGAATAAGATTCCCTGAACTTACACAGAAGGTCCTTGAAAGTATAAAGGTAATGACAGATGCGATCGAATGCGTCTATGCCAAGGGACAGTTAATGGGAGAATTCAACAAAAGCTTTTCTCCAGCAATGATCTCTCGTGCCTATATCTCTTTCTTAAATGGAGTGGGCTTAACTCTTGGAGAAAGTATTATTCATCATCCCGAGTGGGAAAATCTGAAGGGGCATGCCTTTTATTTGTTCGCCCCCATACAACCTAAAGAAAAACTGGAGGAGTCTGAATGAGTCAGGCATCATTACAACCCGAGCTGACATTTAACGTTCGTGTGAAAAAACGAAAGAAAATTTTATGGAGCCTAGGGATCGTGCTTTTGCTTGTGATGGCTCTTGTATTTTTTATATCTTATAAAGTAGTAGACACCTTGTTGCACCATCCTAGAGATACTAATGTCAGCTACGGATTGAATATCGTTAAAACTCCCTACGAAGAGGTCGAGTTCAAGAGTTTGAAAAATCATAATACGATCAGAGGTTCCTTCTTTCCTGCAAGTCGTCTTTCTGGTAAAGCAAGTAATAAGACAATTATTGTCGTCCATGGATATACGAGCAATCGTTTAGTCAAAGGGCGGACCCAAAAGTTAGTAGAGCATTTCGTTCCGAAAGGCTACAATGTATTGGCATTTGACCTCAGCTCACAAGGTAAATCCGATGGTGATTTGATTACACTAGGCTTCAATGAAAAATACGATTTGCTAGGAGCTGTAAGCTATTTAAAATCCAGAGACCATACGGGTGATAAGATTGGAGTTATCGGCTTTTCAATGGGTGCTGCTACTTCTTTGCTAGCCGCAAGTGAAAGTGATGACATCAAAGCCGTAATTGCGGATAGTCCTTTTCGTAATGCCGGTCTATTTCTGAGAGAGGGTTTGCCCTTCTTTTCAGGTTTACCTGCGTTTCCATTCAGTTATACATCGACATGGATGACAAATTGGGCCTTTAAGGTTGATCTTGATTCCATATCTCCTATGGATGCGGTAAAAAAGATGCAAGACAAGCCAGTTATGCTCATTCATGGTACTGGAGATCAGCAAATTAGTTATAAAAATACAGAAATTATTTACGAGTCCTTAAAAGATAACCCAAAAGCAGAAGTATGGTACCCGCAAAATACGGAGCACATCGATGCCATCAACCATTACCCCACTGAGTATTTCAAAAGAGTAGATCGCTTTTTGGATGAGTATGTAGGAAAATAAATTCAATCCAAGAGAGCCAACTAGCGAAGGAGCTTGTCCTGACAAAGTATAAACACCCAATAATATCAAGCATTTTTTAGCCTGTAGTGTAGAAAACCACTACAGGCTTTTATTTGCGTTTTAAATAAAAACACATAGCAAAATAGTTATTATTTAAGCGAAAAGGAGCAGTTGTTTTTATAAAATAGCCTTAGATAAGAATATTGGATGGGTAGAGGGGGATGCAATTTAAACACGCCTCTGAAAAGAAGCAAGTAATCGAATTATGAAAAAGACCTAAAAAGGCCCTGTTAAGGGCCTCAAGCGGCTTCATATATCTCCTTATCCATTACCCCTTCTGCTTGTAAAACTCATGGTACAACTTCATCAGCGCGCGCTTTTCGATTCGTGACACGTACGAGCGCGAAATTCCCAGTTCTCGTGCAATTTCCCGCTGTGTTCGTTCTTCTCCTCCGGCTTCCAGGCCGAAGCGGCCGATCACCACTTCTTTTTCACGCTCATCTAAAATATCCAGGTTGCGATAGATTTTACTTTTCTCAATTTTGAGCTGTACTTTATCTACAATATCATCCGCCTCGGTGCCGAGGATATCAATCAAAGTAATCTCGTTGCCTTCCTTATCAGTCCCTATAGGATCGTGGAGAGATACGTCTTTGCGTGTTTTTTTTAGGGATCGTAAATGCATAAGAATTTCATTTTCTATACAACGGGCTGCAAATGTTGCCAGCTTGGTGCCTTTCCCAGTCTGAAAGCTTTCAATGGCCTTGATCAGTCCGATGGTACCGATGGATATAAGATCCTCCAAATCTTCGCCGGTGTTATCGAATTTTTTCACAATATGGGCCACCAGCCGTAGGTTATGTTCAATGAGTGTGTTACGGGAGTGTGCGTTGCCTTCGGCAAACAGCTTTAGGTGTCGAGCTTCCTCTTTCTCAGTCAATGGCTGCGGAAAGGCGTTGTTTTTCACGTAGGAAACGAGCAGCGTCAATTCCTTGATGAACAGAGCGATAGCGCTAAATAGTCCGGGCACGGATGACACCTCCTGAGGTAGTTGCGAACTTACCGGCCTTTGTTACTTACCGGGCTTGCGGTCTGTTTATTGTATGTAGGCAGGTGCCCATCCGTGCCTGTACTCCGAAAACTGCTCCGTAACAATTTGCCAGATACCTTCTGGAGCAACCTCCGATACTTAATTCGAAACGTAGAGATCTCTTCGACACAAATCAACGCACTCCATATAGACATCTCCCAAATAATAAGTGTATATTTCCATATTCTATCCATTTCTATTCTCGCACCTCAATTAGTTATTTATATTCTAAACATGCAACTCCCCGCCCGCAAATGAGCTTGCTATTATGATGTTGGACCGCTTAAACACTAGTATGCATTCTATCATCAAGGAATATATTCATAGAGAGTTCCATATAAATGATATAAATCAACCTTTTCACCACATTCAAAAATTAAACTTAAGGAGGAATTTCAACATGGCAAAATTCAGTCAAAATCCAGATAACTATACTTTTTCCGTAGATCCTGTTGTTATAGCAGAGGAAAATGTTTCAACCAACGGAGATTCCAAAAATAATTTTCCGAAAAATGTTTTAGTCGATAATAATCTCTATTGGGAGAGCAGTTTAAGCGGTAAAGGTGGAGAAATCATCTTCAAATTAGATACAGGTAAGACGATCAATGATATTCTTTTAGCTCAGCCATCTTCTCGAGCTTTTATACTTTCATTTTCTTTTCACGGCTCTAATGACGGAGAAAATTGGTTTAGGTTAGGTGAAGTCGAAACTTTGCCAACCACTGCAAAAACAACTTATCAATTTAGTAATGAGATTCCTTTTTCATATTATAAAATAACTGTACTTTCATCCGGCTTGAGTAGTACAACCTCCTATTATGGTATACGATATATTCAGCTAAGAACCGCACTCATTAATGGCGTTCCTGCCTACAGAGCATCCAACATAAACCCCGCTATTGCAGAATAAGTTACTACACACACAAAAGGGGCTGGCCAACGCCGCCCCTTTTTCATTCTATTTCATTTGTAGCATGTTATAAATCATCTCAGCCGCTTCCGCCCGTGTGACCTCTTGTTTGGCACGGAAGCTACCATCTGGATATCCTTGTACTAAATTAATCTCGGTTAGTCCAAGTACATCCTTTCTGGCCCACTCTACAATTTGAGAGGAATCCGAGTATGCACTGCTTTCTTGCTGTGGAGTAGCTTTGATAATGTTATTCACCATTTTAGCCGCTTGCTCACGGTTAATGACCCGATCTGGGCCAAATTCTCTACTACTAAACCCGCGAGCGACCTGATCTTTAATCGCCGTTTTGAGCAGATCAACGTACCACGCCGATGGACTGATATCCTCGAAGCCTAAAGTCACATCCGTTTCGAGCGGTAATTTCAAGGAACGGACCAGCATAGAAGTGAACTCCATACGCGTCACAGGTCTGTTCGGCTCAAATAGCATGTGAGTTGTTCCCTTTACTACACCCAAATCGGCAAGCACATTTATTTTTTCTTTATTAAATACCCGTTCAATGTCGCTAAAATGATTTGGCTTCTTCTCAACGGTTGAATCTTGAATGTGCTCTGTTTCTATCGGTTCCTTTATAACAGGCTGAATCGGTTTTACACTCTCCGCCCCTCCTGCTCCGCCACCTACGTCCACAGTATTAGCCGTTGTTTTTCCATACGCTTGTTTTGCCTCTGTGCGTTTTCCTTGACTATTTTCTGCCCAAAGTTGAACTGTATACAACTGCTTCTCTTTAAGTTGTCTCCAGATATAGCTTCGATCCTTACCACGATATAGCTCGGTTCCTCCTTCACTGGTGAGGACGAAAATATCATTCTCATGGTCTGACTCCCAATGGATGATAAATTCACTATTCGTTGTTTCTGTCTTCGAAAACGCAAATGCTGGAGACGGCAGCGTCTCGACCTGACCTTCTGTCTGCTTACCTTCACCACTTGTGTTCACTGGCTTGATGGTAATACGATACACTGTAGAACTGTCCAATCCATCTACTTTAAATTCATGGGTGGTCGTATGACCGATAAGCACCTCGTTTTGGTAGACATTGTAGGCATCTGCACCCGGAGCTTCTTTCCACGTAACAACCAAATCGGTATCTGTTACTTCTTTCACAGTCAATCTATTGTCTGGTATTTGACCTGGCAAAGCGCGATGCGTAAAGGGAGTTATATTACCTACCCCCGTTGTATTCACGGCCTGTATACCAAACGAGTAAATCATACCAGGCTGGATATCTGAAAGCTTAAAATGAGTATCTCTGGTGTTAAAAACTTCCCCCGTATCTTTACGGGTTACAGTATATTGATAAGCGCTCTTGATTTCATCCCAGCTCAGCAAAATCTGGCCATCCTCAAGTTCTGTAACATTAACATTTTGTGCTTGAGGAGGAAGTGTCAGCAGCTTACCCAACGCTGGCTGGCTGAAACCACTACTGTTCCCACTGCTCACTTGAAAATCATAGTTTCTCCCACCTGTTAAACCAGATACAACCACACGTGGTTCCGTACTATAATAATCTTGACCGTTGATCGTTACCTTATATTGAGTTGCCCCATCAACCGGGGCCCATATCAATGTGGCATCGTGCTCGTGAACACCTTCAGTTGCAAGTTGCTCAGCCGAAACAGGTATTGTTAATGCGTTGATAGATGTATCTTTACCTGTACCACTTCGATTGTAGGCTCGTATTTTAATATTGGCAGATCTACCCGCAGGCAAGCCCTCAAAAGTATAAGAATGGATACCACGCGCAACCCGCACCTTCGGTTCATCGTTAACATTCAAGATGTATCCTTCAGCCCCCTGCACATCCTGCCACGCAACACCGATAGCATACACATCCTTCGTCACACTCAATATTGTAGTTACTCGATCAGGTAAAGTGATGACTCCTAGATGGGCATAGTCTCCGAATCCTGTTGCATTTTCAGCGGAAACGTTATAACCATACTCTGTTCCTGCCTGAAGATCAGTATCGGTAAATTCTGTATACACATCGTTATAAACCGAGACTTCGTCACGTTCTAGGGCGTAATAGGTGGCAGTGATTACAGAATTCCACTTCAAATCGATTCCATCTTCTCTTACAGTTACATTCCGGAATCCGTTCGGGCTGTCTGGTAGGCTTAGAAAAGATACATGCTTTGCTGTACCCTCTCCAGTGTCATTAATAGCTGATACAGAAACATCGTAATATTGACCAGGCTTCATTCCCGTAATTGGATTATACACATCCTGTGTAACGGTATTCCTAAATATGATTTCTCCCGTACTTACGTCCGCTGCTGTAATGTTATATTTGTTAGCTGAGAAAACTGGCGTAAAATCAGCCATGATTTCTGTAGAATGACGAGAGACAGGTTGTAACTGGATATGATCAGGAGCATCAGGTAACGTTAATACATGGACTCGATTGGAATATGCATTGCCTCCTACATGGTTACTGGAACGCACTTCATATTCGTATTGCCGTCCTCCTTGTAGCCCCCTAACTGTAAAAGAATTTGTTGGATGCGTAACATCCCAAACCTCATTAGTTGTTAGATTTCGGACTGTATAAACGTACCCATCATCAAGACCAGACGGGAGAGTCCACTGCAAATCAGCTTCTGTATTTCGTATGGATGTCGCAGAGAGCACAACCGACTGGGGCTGCTTTTGAATACGAAGTGCACTGCTGACCGTTTCATAAATGTTACCCACCCTGTCTTTGACCTTGGCATGAACATACCATTCACCTTCATCTGAAAGATCCATCTGGATTGTTGTATCGGCTGCAGCATCCCAGTTTTCGGGTGAATCAGGGCTGTTCGTGATTTTATACTGCATTGTGGATAACTCAAACCCCGAATGCTGATCGGCATATCGTATCCTCACATGAATAGGGGTATCTTTCCATTCACGCGAATCCGGCGTCAGTTGGATCGTCGGTGGTTCCAAATCAATATAAGACATTGCGGACACCGGATCGCTTCGATTTCCAGCTGCATCCACAGCTTGTGCAGTCACTTGTATGATCCCTGAACCCTTTAATATTCCTGATGAATCAGACACAAAAGCGCCAGAATCCAATTGATATTCATAATGTACTGCTGTAGTATCCGTCGCACCCGATAGAGCAAACTCCACTGGCTTATTGGTATATCGAGTAGGTGTCGTCACCTCGGAAAACGTAACTTTTGGAGGCGTTGGCTTGGTTCGATCAATCATAACCGATTGAGTCACGATTGGACTAGACACGTCGAGATTATTGATCGTCCGTGCTGCTAATTCGTAAGTCCCTTCTGCGTTTAATGTAAAAGTGCCATTGTATGTCCGCCACTCCCCTAATGGACCCAAGCGATACTGTGTCATCTTAATTCCATTTGTAGAATCACTTCCTGAATCAATGGTAACATTTACATCACGGTTCGTTGGACCTGTTTCACTAGCCCGGATGACAGGAGCAGTCGGTCCCTTTTTATCAATCGTGATTTCTTTGCTAACCTCTTGGCTCACATTACCGACGCTGTCAATGGAGCGTGCATAAACCGTGCTTTTGCCATCTTTATTCACATGAAACACTCCAACATAGTCCTGCCAATCTTGATTCACAACGCCTGTCAAACGAAATTGAGTATGGGCTAGTCCAGAATAATCGTCTGTTCCCGGCTGTAATGAAATGGCGTAGTCATTACTATTTCCCGTTGCGCTTAGGGTGGGTGGAGTTGGAGGCATCTTGTCTATTCGGACATTCCCAGAAGAAAGACCACTATACTGATTATTTACGTCCACTGTCCGGGCATAAATTGTATTTACACCATGGTCATAGACAGTGAAAGGCCCGGTGTATTGCTGAAATGCTCCTCCATTCAGGCTATATTCATAGTATTTTAGTCCTTCAGGAGCCACGTCCCCATTTATCCACACGGTTACAGGTTCTTTGGTCCATCCTGTGATCGCTTGTCCCTCTGTACCTGCATGGATCTGAGGTGGTTTAGGCATTAGGTCTGATTTGGGAATAACACGGATTCCAAACTTGGATATTTCAGCACTTGTCTGTTGGCTATCTCCCACCGCTCTGAAATATCGAACATCTCTTAATGTAATAGAGTCGGTGATATCTAACCATTTTCCCTGATAATATCTATCCGCATAGAATTTCGTTACATTAGTCCATGTATATAAGTTCGTTCCATTAGGCCTCCAACTGTCGCCTGCTGCGTTATTAGATGCATATATATCAGTATGATAAGACCCTTCAATGTAAACAAAAATCCTGTAATCCGAAGTCTTAATGGATCTTCCAATATCAATAAAACGATTTGTCGGCTGCGTAGTACCATCACATTTATACCTGGCCGAACCCATGCCAGTATATACTTCCGTTGCCCCTATCCCATTTCCTGACCAAGAACCCCAACTATCGCCTCCACCCGGCAAATTGTTTTGGCAAAAAGGGCCTCCCATGATCTCCTGAGCAGCAGCTGATACCCTTTCCGGAAATATGGGAATCATCGTTAATAGTAGGAATACAGCCAAAAATCCATACACCCACTTCCTATACTTCCTTACCTTTCGCTTATTTTTTCGATACATACACTTCTCCTTACTTTATTTTATTTTCAAAGAGTTTTACAAACTCGCTTCGGGTAAAATAGAAAAAGCACCTCAAACGAAGGCATTAATGCCTAGGTTTGAGGTGCTTCCTCTATATCACGAGTATGTTTTGAAGCTATTATACTTCGTTCCAAGCAGGTTGTAAACAGAACTGACAAATTATTTGAAGGTGTTAATGAACCTGAACACCTAAGTTCCGAAAAAATCCTCGCATATTCTGCATGTAAGAATCCTGAGTAGCGGAAGCTTCCTTAAGAAGATTTTGCATACTATTCATAAAAGCAGAAGCTGATGTCGTATCAGCTTTGTCAAACCGATTGTTTAACGGTGTGTTATTTAGCAACTCTGCGTTCTGTCCCGTGCGTTCCTTGTATTTCTCAATCCAATCGGGATGTTGAGGAACCTTTTGCGCAAAATTTAACAGTTGGCTCAGCCCATTTCCTCCACCTTTAATATCATTCATGTACGCCGTATATTTTTGAGGATCGACCTGCTTCATCACTTCCGATAGCTTAACATAATCCTCAGGAGCACCTGACGGACGATCTATTGGAGTCGTGTAGCTAATATCTCCGGTCTCTGGATCAGTGGATCGTGTTAAAGCAATACCAGCGATCTGGTTCATGGTTTCGAGAAATTCTTTCGCCTTGTCGCCATCCATGTAATGATCAGCAATATACTTGGATTGAGTAATTCCCATCTCCAGCAGCACAGCTCGCTGACTCTCATCCGTTACTGTTCCGTCGACGATAAAATTAGATTGAATCATACTGTACACTGCATTAGACACTTCTTCTGGCTGACCTTCCAAAACCCGGTTTAATGAATCATTAATCTGTGTTGTACCGAAATACTTGGCAGCCTGTGATACAATAGCCCCTTCGGCCAACTGTCTACCAGCTTCACTGATCTCCACGGAGTCTTGAACTACCATTCTGGAGACCTGTTCTTCATGAAGCTGGGGTGGTGGAGCTTGCTTGCTTGTCGGATTGATCCGTAAACTACTTGCATTAAGAATCGCTTGCTGTGCTCTAAGAGGTCCAAAATTCATTCTATTTCCTCCTGTCATGTTTGTAACAGGCAATCTAAGGCGTATGTATAGTGTAATGTGACCCTGTTTCTATATATATCGGACAAAGCATATATGGAATGAATATACGCTTTGTCCCAATAATGAACAAATATTGAAACAAACTACTTTTATTTCATTCAAGCAACAATTCACCTTAAGTGATTGCTTTATAACCCCATTTATCACCCTCCATAAATACTGTAAGCAAAGTGATATACAACATCTGTGGCTATATTCGAAGTACCTCTCACCTGAGCAGCTACCCCTGAAAGATCAAAATAGTGTGTGAAACTGATAGCTCCAGACAGATATTCTGCAATACTTCCAGTTGAATGTGGCAGGGAAACAGTAACACTAAAAACTCCGTTCTGATCCGTATATGCAGTACCTGTGCGAGTGCGATTTCCGCTGCTTTCGCTCCAGTTTTGATTCAACCATGTTACGTCAACAGGAGCATTTGCAACTGGATAATTGTCAGTTGTAGTAACCACGCCCTTCACAGTAAAACTACTACTTCCATTAACTCGATAATGGCGCCCATAAGAATAGGTTGGGTAGTCATTAGGCCCATTTTTAGAAGAATCATAACCGGTAATTACAACTTTCCCAGCCCGAAGCACCGGTTTAAGTGTGAGTGCATATGAATGGTCAGCTGAAAACTGATTTGTTGTGTACACTCGCACATAGTAGGTTCCTGTATTTAAGCTAACATTATGATTCGTTTGCGGCAAAAGCATCATTTGGTTTCCGGTAAGAGCTCCGTAGACTTCCGCTTTGTAGCCATAGCCGTCCGAAACATTGTCAAGCTTTACGTTCAAAGCGTCATAATTGCGGCTGGCAGGGATCGTAACTTGGTACCAGTCGTTATCAATACCTGAATGAATGGAGCGTGAATTAAGCGACGAACCACCCGTACTAAAGGTAAAGTTATAGGCATGGAAAGCACTCTCATCTGGTTCATATGCATCGTAGCTGGAACTTGTATCGACCGTTAGATAGAAAGGATCATTGATGCTGGAACCCTTTTTGGCATGGACAGCAATCGCATATGCCTTTTCATATCCGGCAGTGTTACGGGTTCCTACGTTTTCAGGAAGTGAGGCAGCACCCTGTTCATAATTGTTAAAATAAGTACCATAGGTGGATGCGTCAATGGCATTAGAATTAATGTCACCTGTCGTCATATCAAACTCATATAAGTATAAGTCATAGTCAAGCTGGGCTGAAAATGGACCATCCAACTGGGACTGCAACAATTCACCAGGCTGCAAATAAATCGGATATAAAAATTGTGTGCCTCCCTCCTGCGTAATCGTACCGGAATACGTAGCAGAAGAAGCTGTGGCTAAAGCAGCCATTGGGCTTGCTTTCAGCGAAGAAATGGATTCCCTTTTCAATGAGGTTGTCTCTGGTGTCTTGAAGTTGAGATTTTCTTGCATGACATAAACCGAAGACGTAACGCTGTCTGGCTTGTCTGCCCGTGTTAAACGCTTAATTACGTCTTCATTTACAGTTGTTAGCTGAATCTCGGATTCTGCTTTAATCGCTTGATCCGATGCAGCCTCCGTGTTTTCACTCGCATTCGCAGTCATTCCGAAAGCAAACAGGAGCATCATGCTTAACATCACTGCAATAGCCTTTTTGAACCTCTTCATACTGAAATCCCCTCTCAAATGGTTTAAGGAATTCCCGCTATCCCCGGATAAACCAGGGCAATTTCTAGGCTGTATGGCTCTATCGTAATACATTATTGGTTCAAATGGAATATACTTCTTAAAATATTCTTATTTGTAATACGAATGAATAGGTTTAGGTTAATCAACATAATTTTGACACTATTTTGCCATAAAAATCCTACCATTCTCTTATTTATACGATATAATCAAACAATATGGATAGTTCTTTCTGACTATTAAATGAATCGAATTACCCATAACATACATAAAAAAGGGGAATACAGATGAAAAAACTTAGCGTGTTTATGTTAGTATTATGTTGCTTCTCTATTTTGGCAGCTTGCTCTACCGATCCGGTTAAAAAAGATTTAATTACGTATGTCAATGATGGAATGCTTCCTTTGGCACAAGATGAAAAAGCAGTTACTGATAAGTATGAAGCTGTGACCGGAGATAACTTTACAGATGATGTTACACTATATAATGCTTTAAAAGACGATATCATCCCGGAATACACCAAATTTGTTGATAAGTTAGAAGCTGTAAAGACGGAAACTCCTGAGGTAAGAGCCGTCCACGAAACCTACATCAAGGCCGCTAGTACTCAAAAGGAAGCCTTCATTAAGATGCTCGATGCATTGGATAAACAGGATCTGAACTTAATCAATGAAAGTAATACTAAGCTCAGCGAAGGTAGAAAACTATTCAGAGATTTTGGTGAACAGGTCAACACACTTGCCAAAGAGCATGATGTGGAGATGAATAAGAAATAAATATTAAAACTCCCTTGATGGGAGTTTTTTTATATACTTATGAATATTCGAAGCAAATTACCGCTTTACTTAATTCTTGGTCGTAAAATAAATAGACGGTATCCGCCCCACATGCTTGAAAATAATATCCGGTAATGGAACCGATATAGGTAAAAATCTCACCATTGGGACGCTTAGGCACATGAAGCAGATTGGTTTGCTCGAAATGGAGCATCTCTTCCAGAGATTCGTCATATTCCTTGATAAAACTTTGAGCCTTGTCAGACTGAAATGCGATATCCTCTAAAATACCGTTAACTTCAGGGAAACTCAGCCCCCAACCGCTGGATTGCTTTTCCTCAAAATCACGGATGAGTTCTTCCACAGACTTTTTGGCCTCTCCAAAGGAGGAATATGGATAAATTTTATTGTTCTCCAGGAAAAATGCTTTGCGAGCTTGGTAGTCTTGTTCATTAGCCATGTACACCTGTTCCAGTCCGTCCAACGCCATGACTTCTCTCTTCATACGTAGGTACGCTTTATCCCCGGTAGATTTCAGCGCTTCATAGGTAGCTTCCAATTGCTCTTTCTGATGGAGACTAAAATAATTCCAGTCTGCTTCGAATTTGTATTTACCGTCAATGACATCGAACCCCAGCATATCTTCCTTGGTATATGAGGTATGAAATTGCTGAGTATTTTCACCCACACAGCCTTCGTAGATTTCTTTTACGGAAACAAAATGCAGCCACTCGTCCTGCTCCGGGAATAAAAACTGAAGATTAATCGAGCAAATCGGCAGAAAGTGCTTGCGATGATGTTCAAGATCGCTGGCAAATACATCTTCGTATGCTGGAAAACGTTTGATGAATCTCTCAGGTATGTTCATGGTATCCCCCCTATATTGTATGGTTTTCCGGCAGTCTTCTGATCTGAAATGTTCCTTCAATGGAAAACACGCTATAGAGTTCATCGAATCCTTCCTCGTAGCTCGGGACCTCTAGTTTACTCATTACACTTTTAATACCGATTTCAGGAACATACTCTTTGCCTGTACGCTGCTCATTACGCTTAATAGATTCTGCAAAATCGGGTTCAAAATAGTAGCCAATAATTTTAAATCCCTTATTTTCACAAGCATCTATATATTTCTTCCGTTCTATAACAGTGGCATTTGTATTGTCTACAACAAAGCGCTGCATCGTTTCGATGGAGGCTTGTAGATAAATATTTTCCCTATTCCGTGTTTTAAGCATATCAAGGTTTATTCGCATATGTGTTTTGAAGAAATGTTCTTTATAAAATGTCGACTTGCCCGAAGCCTGAATTCCTATAAAAATGACACACTCCAAATCTACACATCCTTGTCCAAGTATACATATTGGTTAATATAATCTCTATTCTGTGAAAAAAGCGGTGTCTCATGATCAACATCCCACTTGCTTCTGACGGCTTCGCCTTTGTTGTACTGCCCCAATAGGCGTATATAAGAATTGTAACAAATTGGATTATGCATTGCTAGGAATTAAGCAAGACAAAAAACCTTAGCAGATGGGCTTGCAGAGTCTTTAGTTTTTTGGTATCTATTCCCCAAATGTTAGGCTATAATATTTCCATCTTTGAATTTATTCCCATATGAAAAGGATGATATATTTGAGCCAAAATCCATCCATTCCGCGCCCGTTAGTCAGGGCTAATCAATGGGTAATTGTTTTATCTGTAGTTTTTACTTGGATTACAGGGGGATATGGGGTGCTAGTTATTCCTCTTATCGCGGGGTTGCTCGGCGTCCTTTTTAACTTCAATCCAGTAATGCGGATAGCCAAGCTTTTCTTGAAGAAAAGCCCCTCCTCATATGTGCAGGAGGACCGAGAACAGCAAAGGTTTAATCAGCTTCTTGCCGTCTTTTTTCTGCTGGTCGCTTGGGTAGGATTTATGCTCCAGTGGAGTATTGTCGCTTATGTATTTTCGGCCATGGTCCTAGTGGCGGCCTTGGTGGCTATCCTTGGTTTTTGCATAGGATGTTTTGTTCTCTACCAATGGTCCCAATATCAATATCGAAGAAGAAAAAACGTGTAAACAGAAAAAACTCTCTATTCATTCCATTTCAATTAGGACATCGTTAATTAAATCGAGGGTGTAGCCGAACTCTCCAACAATATGGATGCTATATCGGTTCCGCCTTCTTTTTATTTTGCGGTAATATTATCTTCAAATACAAAAACGGAGATGGCTATATCTTCCTCCACTTTAATATCTGAAAAGAGGTGCAGCAGCCGCGAACCCATGTAATCCTCCAGTTCTTTATTGAAGTGTGTGGGATATATTTTTTGAACCATTTTGGTTCGAGCTGCATGCACCATCTCTTTCCCAGATTCTTCTTGTGCCAGAAACTTTTCGGATGGGGTTAAATTTCCATACAGCATCGTGATGGCCATATTATCTACAAAGGTTGTATGTATGCGCTC
This sequence comes from Paenibacillus sp. SEL1, assembly GCF_054602535.1. Lineage (NCBI taxonomy): Bacteria > Bacillati > Bacillota > Bacilli > Caryophanales > Paenibacillaceae > Paenibacillus > Paenibacillus sp. SEL1. The sequence continues at coordinate 203,544 of NZ_CM137723.1, forward strand.
CGGGCCTTTCCCAAACAGCTCTTTACGTACTTTTCGAATAATTTCGTTAAAACCCGTTTCCCTTCTCATATCGCACCGCTCTCCTAAAATCTACTAAAATCCCTATTACTATATCCATCATAACCGATTCCTCTCCTATAAAACAGAGACTAGCGAAAGTGATTTTTGGAACATGATTTTATCTAAAATTATAAACGTTCATTAATTTTGTTTAACATTTCCTCTAAGATTTGCTTCTCCTCTTCGGTCAGGGCTTGAACAATTTCGTCCTCCACCTTTTGAAAAGAGTCACTAAAAGCTTCAATCAATTCAATGGCTTTTGGTAAAACATAAATATTTTTTTGCCGCTCATTATTGGCCGGGATTTTGCGCTCGATGAATCCTTTTTGCTCAAGACCTTGAAGTATGCTTGTAATGCTGGCTCCGCGCAGATGAAACCGATCGGCCAGATCCTTCTGAATTAAATTATTTTCTTGATTCTCGTAGATATATCTAATCATTTTTCCTTGTTGAGCATTTAATCCCAACTCTTTTATGCTCTCGTCCGCTCTTTTCTTTAACTTAAGACCGATAACCTGAAACAAATCCAGAAAAACCGTATCCTTTTGGGTTTCCATAATCATACCTCCTCAAATTATTAGAAGTCTAATTGTCAGTAAATAAACTATATAAATCTCTAAACTGTTTGTCAAATGAAAATCAGTTTATTGACAGTTATAAAACTAATAGTTAGAATTCTAAGTGTTTAAAACTGAACACTAAGGAGGAACGACATGAAGAATGTAACTCAAAGCTCTACGGTAGAAAAAGTTACAGCGATTACGAATGTACGTATTTTCGATGGAGAAAAAGTTATTGAGCCCAGAAATGTTGTCATCCAGGGGGAAACCATTATTTCGGTAGGCGGAGACCTTCCGACACATGCAACGATCATCGATGGGGAAAATGCGACATTATTGCCTGGCCTGATTGATGCGCATGTCCACACTTCAATCGGTGGGTTACGAGATGCTTTAAAATTCGGCGTCACGACAGAACTCGAAATGAACGGCAGTTTTACAGAAAGAGGGCGCAAGATCCAGTTGAAAAACGTGAATGACGCCGCTGAAGTCCGTTCCGCCGGCACAGCGATCACTGCTCCAGGTGGTCATCCGGATGAATTATTGCAGGATGAGGATGAAATTCCTGAGTTCGTATTAAAGGAATTGGAGAAGTTACCCAACGAAGACCGGGAAGCTATGCTAGCCGCCTACGCTCACGATCACGAAAAAGTGCCCCAAGTGACGACAGTGGAAGAAGCGATCAAACATGTGCATACCCAGGTGGAGAGTGGCGCCGACTATATTAAAATCATGATTGAAGAAGGGACGGTCTTGGGTGCCCCTGGACTGCCTATTTTAAGCGACGAGATTTTAAAAGCAGCCGTGGCAGAAGCCCATAAATTCGATAAAATAGTCATAGCTCACGTCTTGACGGCTCATTCTTCGCAAACCGCCATCGATATGGGAGTCGACGGATTGGGTCACTTATTTCTCGACAGGCCCGAATTCACATCTGAGTTGGTGAAATCCATAGCGGATTCAGACGCATTTGTTATACCGTGCTTGGTATTGAACTCATCCATTCTGGGGAATCCGGCATCAGAATTGGCGAATGATTCACGTGTTTATTCCAAATTAAGTCCGGAATGGATCGATATTTTGAACTCAAGCTTCCATACTTTCCCGCAAGGCAATTTGGAGAATAGCTTTAAAAATGTGATGGATCTTCACCGTGCCGGTGTGGATATTCTGGTCGGGACGGATGTCGCCCCCGTTCCTGTTCCCAATCTTGGCGGCCTTGCTCATGGAGCCAGCGTTCACCATGAAATGCAATTGCTGGTTGAGGCCGGATTTACTCCCATAGAAGCGCTTCAGTCGGCTACCGCGAAACCGGCCCGTTGCTTTGGGCTTAACGATCGCGGCTGTATTGCCGAAGGTTCGCTCGCTGACCTTATACTAGTAAACGGTGATCCGACAACCAACATCTCGGATACTTTGTCGATCAAATCCGTATGGTTAAAAGGAGTGCAACAACTACGTTAATCGGAACCTATCGAACAGGAACAACTTTCTAATCTCATTTGTATGACTTCCATTTTTACTTTCCGAGGACAGCTTAATCTTGTTGCCAACGCAAAAACACCTTCAAGGTTATCTCCATATCTTACGACATGGGGTTTCACTTTGAAGGTGTTTTAAAATTTTAAAAACGTACAAGCAATGGCACCGCATAGTTTCGCCATGCACTGTTTGTCATAAAATATAGGAATTACTCGTAAGCACCGATGTTCACAGCGGCTCCCTGTACTCTTGGCTTCCCGTCGATATCCAGTGTTCCAATGATGGCACGTTCCGTGTTCCCGGCATCGATCGCAGGTGACGAAGACTGCAAATGGAAGTCGCTGTTCGCGGCATTCACGAATTTAGGATCGGCAAATAGAGAATGCGTATCGTTGCCGGTCCCCGATTTGTACGCAGAGAAACCTGTATATTCTTTATTTTTCCAGATCCAGTTGGCTTCCGAGCTGCCGCTCGGAGCAAAATATAAATTATAATCCACAACATTGCCGGAATTTTTGGTGTATCCATTGGAGATCAGCATATCCGTGGAGCTGGCCACGAAAATATTGTTTTTGATCACGTTGTTTCGCGTATCATATTGAACCAAAAGCTGACCGCTTCCGTCGTCAAACGCATCGTTCTTGTATAGTGTATTGTTCACGATCTTGCAGTTTACCGTGGAGCCACGCTCCTCATTGTAACCGCCCATGGCAATGCCGGTCAGTCGGTTGTTATATATCACGTTGCTGCGGACCGTAATATTACTGGTTGCTTTACCGGCGTGCTCAGAGGCAATTTCGACGCCGATATCGTTGTTGTAGCTGTAGTTCTGCTCAATAATGCTGTCCTTGCCTCCATCTACATAAATGCCGCCGGCCGAGTTGTCATCGCTCTTGTAAGATGGGTTATTTTGAACTGAATTATTATACACCCGATTGCCCTTCACCAACCCGTTCCGCGCCTGATCGTAAACGGTATTCGGCGCAGTTCCCTCAAAGCCGATCAAATCAATCCCGATGTTGTCATTATCGTGAATGAGGTTGTTGGTCGCCACAAAGCCATCCACGTTGCCGTTTAAAACGAGCGATTCGCTGGAGCCCAGCACGAGATTGTACAGCTCATTGCCGCTGATCGTAAGGTCGTGAATCGAAGCCGGAGCTTTCGTGCCGTAAACAGCGATACCGTGAGCATCCCGACCCAGCCGATCTTTGCCGGTCGGGGTGACCGTGTTTTTGATGTCATGGATTTTGTTGTTGGACAGATTAATGAAGCCGCCCGAACCGTGGACATAAATACCTACAGGCACCACGTTCTTGGAAGCAGTGGTAAAATTGCGGATTTCAAACCCCTGAACAGTAACGTAATTGACATCGGCCAGTTCGATCAGCCCTTCGTTCCCGCTAACCTAAAGTCCGCTGCCATCAATAATGGCGGTCTCTGTCCCATAGTTGGTGAACACAATGGGACCCTGCGAAGCGGAGCCAGAGCGGGTAATCTTTAATTTCTGCTTGTACACGCCGCCTCGGACGTAAACCGTGCTGCCCGCAGGAGCCACGTCGGCCGCGTGCTGCAACGTCTTCCACGGCGCATCGTTCGTTCCGGCATTAGAGTCGCTGCCGCTCGTGGCCACATAATATTCTGTACCGGCCGCGGAAGCGGCGGGAGGTTGCACATTTCCGGCCACCAGACCAAGCCCGAAAGCCATGGCTAAACCTACCAGAAACATTTCCCCGAATTTCTTCATGTTCCTCATCCCCCTTTGTTTTTCTTGTAAATTGTACCGTAATTCCACTAAATCTGTTCTATGGCATCGGCCATTAGTGCAACCTAATGCGCGATACCAAGGACCGGGAGGTCACCGTAATCGCTGTCGAAAGGAACAAGAAACCCTGCGTTTTAGTAATCGCAGGGTTTCTTGGTGATCTAAGCTGCTCTATAACGTTGCCGCAGCTGCCCTATCGGCAGACTGCGCATGTTCTTACTCCAGACGGACTAATCCTTTACCAGTCGATTAGAAAGCATCAACATGATAAAAGAGAATAAAATGATGACGGCTACCCAGCTCCAGGAGAGTGTCATATTTCCGACCTCGGACGCAGTGTAAATTGCTGTAGGCAGAGTTTGGGTCTGTTCAGGAATATTACCTGCAAGCATCAGCGTAGCGCCAAATTCCCCTAACCCTCGGGCAAATCCGAGAATGTATCCTGAAATGAGCGGTCGATAGGCAAGGGGCATCGTAATGTGGCGAAACACTTGCCATTCGTTGGCACCTTGCGCACGTGCAGCCTGCTCTAGCTCCGGGTCTACAGCTTCAAACCCTGCTTTAATCGTACGGTAAGCCAGTGGAAAAGCAACAACTACGGCCGCCACCACTGCAGCTCCCCACGTAAATACAATCGTCTGCTCGAATAGGCTTTCGAAGGCAGTGCCAATCCAGCTTTTCCTTCCCAGCAAGATGAGCAAAATAAAACCGACAACAGTGGGAGGCAAAACGAGCGGAAGAAGTAGGACGGTCTCGATCACGCTGGTTCCCCTCCGCGGCGTGCAGTTCGCCATCATTCGCGCTACCACAGTAGCTAATAAAAAGACGATGATGCTGGCGACGACAGCGACTTTAACAGATACGATAACCGGAGGAAGAAAAGCTGACCAATCCAACGGGACCCCCTCCTTTATCTGTGAATTCTATTTTTCCGTCATTTCTGTGGGGGCTGAAAATCCATCTTTACTGAACACACTCATAGCTTCATCTGTCCGTAGAAAATCAAGAAACTCGCCTGCTTCCTGGCTATGTTTGGTTGCTTTTACAATGCCTTCAGGATACAGGATGGGTGCATGCAATTCCTCGGGCACTTCCAGTGCTATGACCGTTTTATCGGATGATTTGGCATCCGTTAGATAGACGAGTCCTGCATCGGCGTTGCCTGTTTCAACATAATTTAATACCTGTCTTACGTCCTTGGCGAATACCATCTTAGGTTCCAGCTTGTCCCATAGTCCAGCCTTCGTTAACGATTCTTTGGAATACTGTCCAGCGGGAACGGTAGTAGGCTCCCCAACAGCCACTTTCAGGAAAGAAGGACCCATCAAGTCATTGAGCGTAATGCTTTTGTTATCTGTGCTTTTCGCCTTATCTTGCGGAATAACCACAACCAGTTTATTTTGAAGCAGCACGTTATCCTTTTCCACCAATGAAGCATCGGTTAATGCCTTCATTTGCTTCATGCCTGCCGAAATAAATACGTCAGCGGGTGCGCCTTGCTCAATCTGTTTTTGTAATGTACCAGATGAAGCGTAGTTAAAGGTAAGTTTGATATCTGGGTGCTGTTTCTCATACTGGCCTTTGAGCGTATTCAGACTATCTTGAAGACTTGCAGCGGCAGATACGACTAGTTCTGTCTTGGGTGCGGACTGTGCCGATTGTACAGCAGCCGTAGACGAGCAGCCCGCCAGAACCCATGCCAACAATCCAACGAACGTGAATATGTACCCAAATTTCTTTTTCAACTTGTTTTTCCCCTATCCTATAAATTCCAAAATGAGATGACGAAATGTGATAGCGAAAATAAGGAAACATTGTACATCTCATAACGGGTCGAATCTATTGGGTCAACCCAAATATTTGTGATAAATCGATCTCGCCTCGGCAATGTCCTTCGTGCCATGAATTAAGACGCGTCCATCCTGAAAAAGAACGATTCGATGCGTTCCGATAACAACGGATACCAGGTATGGATTATGCTCCACCTTGCCCCCCTGACGGGATAACAAACGTGCCGCTTCATTCAGATCACGTACAGTACCCGGGGCAGGGCGGATTTGAACCGTATCTCGTCCGCACAAGACAGCCGTTTTAGCCTGATGCTCCGATTGTAAAAAAGGAAACACTGGGTGCTCACCACACGTTGGGCAATCGGCTTTCTTCATGGCGCTGATTTGAATCGCCTGATGCTGATTGTTCCACAAGTCGAAAGATATCAGCTTATTTTGCAAAGCCGAATCGTCCCCGGTGAGCAGCTTCAATGCTTCGGCGCTTTGATAAGCGGCCACCATCTGTACAGCCGGGCTAATCACACCGACCGTATCACAGGTCGCACCGCCAAGCGGTACGGTCCCGAGCAGGCAATGCAGGCACGGTGTCTGCCCTGGCACGATGGTAAAGGTTGTCCCATAGCTGCCCACACACGCCCCGTAAATCCAAGGAATTCGGTGCTTGACCGCATAATCGTTCATAAGCAGACGTGTATCGAAATTATCGGTGGCATCTACGATAAGATCCACTCCTGCTGCGATATCGTCGATTTCCTCCAGCGAGACGTCCCGGACTAGCGCACGAATGTCCACGTCCGAATTGATTTGCTGCAATCGCTTCTGCGCGGCCACTGCCTTGGGGATCTGATCACGGGCATCCGCTTCGTCATAGAGCTGTTGGCGCTGCAAATTGCTCCAATCTACATAATCACGGTCTACCAACGTCAGCCGTCCGATGCCCGCTCGCACCAGCATGTCAGCATTGGCAGTGCCCAGTGCGCCGGCCCCCACCATCAGCACGTGCTTACTACGGATATTTTGCTGGCCTGTCGGTCCAATTTTCGAGAATAATTCCTGTCTAGAATAACGGGCATGAGACTTATGCGCATGTGCTTGTGCATCAACTTCTATTTTCTGATTTTTGTCCATTTCTGACATCGTTGATTTACGCCTCCATACTTATCCATTGATAGCTACAAGTTGATCAGACAAGCTAAAAGTTCAAATGTCCTCGCCCTTATTCGAAAGCTTTGGAGTATTTTGAGGGTTCCAGCCACCCAGCTGATGCCCCTTCCATTCTGAGCCGTCCTCCCACACTTCCTTTTTCCAAATCGGTACGATTTGCTTTAACCGTTCAATGGCATGGCGGCTGGCTTCGTAGCAAGTATCGCGGTGTGCAGCAGAGACAGCAATCACCACACTCGTCTCTCCAATTCTTACCGTACCAAGCCGATGTGTAATTGCAGTACGTGTAGAAGGCCAACGCTCTGCAATTTCGTCACCAATCTGCTTCATTGTGTTCATGGCCATCGGGACATACGCCTCATATTCAAGCAGCACCGTTCGTTGACCTTGCGTAAATTCCCGAGTCGTACCATTGAAGGTCAGCGAGGCGCCATGAGAAGGGTCGAGCACCTTTGAGGTTACTTCATCGGCATCAATCAGGTCGTAGGTAATGGCAAATAAGCCACATTTTGAAACGACCGTCTCCATCCCGGGTGCTGACTGATGAAGAGCAATTGCATCTGATGGAAGCACAAGTTCATCTGGAGAAGCCAACTTTTTATGATGGGTAAAAAAAGAACCTGGCAGTTGTGAAGTCACTTCCGGGTACAGCTCATTCAGCCTTTTTCGAATGTCTGCAATGGTCACCGCTTCCTGTGAAAGTTCTACCGTGATCACATCACCAAGTTGCTCCGCCATACCTGCGAATAGCTGAATACGGTATTGCATATGATCTGCCCCCTTGCACCTATTCTATCGAATTCATTTATTCTATTAATAGAATTTACCCTCCTGAAACCGGAGGAATAATCGCAATCTCATCATGGATACTTACGAGGTCCTCAGGAGCGGCGTAGGCTTGATTTCTGGCAACAAAAGAACCCTGCAACTGGGCTGCTGCTTCAGGGAAACACTTGGATAGCAAGTCTTTTAACGCGGCAACGCTCATCGTTTCTTGATCAGTAGGCACCGTGATTATAGGCCCTCCCATCTGTTCCGCAAGTCCGGCAAATACTTGAATATGATAGTTCATTTAACATCCCCTCCTTTTCAGTACAGTGACTGTCCACCACATATGTACCAAGAAAAACCAACATGAATGAATACCCCGAAAGGTTTTATTCCATGCTGGTTAACTATGACGGTGTACAATGAGGATTTGTATATTATATTTTAGATTCAACCAGTTCATCAATCCGCTCGGTATGCGTATATACATTCAGAGAATGACTGCGTATAAAGCCGACGGTTGTAATTCCCAGATCCTCAGCCAACTCAAGTGCAAGCTCTGTGGGAGCTGACTTGGACAACACAACTTCACAGCCAATCTTTGCAACCTTCAACAAAATTTCAGACGAAATGCGTCCGCTGAATACTATGATTTTGTCTTGTAATACAATATCATGTTTTAGGCAATGCCCATAGATTTTATCCAGCGCATTGTGTCGGCCGATATCTATTCTGGACAGGATTATCCCGTCTTTATCGCACAACGCTGCATTATGAACACCACCGGTCTCTTGGAACGTAAGTGCCGAGCTTTGCATTAAATTCATCAAGCGGAAACAATCGTCAAAAGACAGCGTAACATGGGTGTCATTCATTCTTTTTGCCACTTTGGCATCATTCATAAAATAAAAGCCCTGTCTGCTTTTTCCGCAGCAGGAGGTAATGTACCGTTTGGAATGAAAGTTTTGATAAAACTCATTCATTCGACGGGTTTTAATATGAACAAAACCTTCTTTTTCCTGAACCCAAATATCTTCAATATCATCGTACCGTTGGATGACGCCTTCAGAGGCCAAAAAACCTACTGCCATATCCTCCACATACTCTGGTGTACAAACCATGGTAGCAAATTCCTGCTGATTGATTTTGATGGTCACCGGATGCTCCGTCACCACAGTGTCTTCAAAACGCTTGATCTGACCGTCACGATAACGTAGAATCTCACGTTTTACCTCAGCTGGCTTTTCCATGTGCTCCACTCCCTTGTTTCTGACAGGCGGACTCTTCGGCTCACCCGCCGATGTGTGACATTTCAATTTTAGACGTTGCTTGCTGTGTATGATTCAGTCGTTCCTCTGAATAGCGGTCGGTACGTTCTCTCCAAACACGCTCAATGTAAGCTCTAATCTCGTCATCAGACTGTTCGGAACGCAGCATCGCGCGAAGCTTGTACCCTTGAGAGGCAAACAGGCACGTGTACAAGGAGCCTTCAGCAGAAATTCTCGCTCGTGTACATGTGGAGCAGAAGGCGTCCGTAACAGACGAAATAATGCCGATTTCCCCGTCTCTGTCCTGATACCTGTAGCGCGTCGCCACCTCACCTTTGTACTGGGGTGGAACAGGCTCTAACGGCATATGCTCATGAATGGCTTCGATGATCTGCTGCTTGGAAACGACCTGATCTAATTTCCAGCCATTGGTGTTGCCTACATCCATAAACTCAACAAAACGTAAAATATGCTTTTTCTTTTGGAAATAATCGGCCATGGGAACAATATCCTGATCGTTAAAGCCCTTTTGCACGACCATATTTATTTTCACCTGCATCCCTGCTTGAGCGGCAGCCTCAATACCATCCAGCACCGCCTTTACACTGCTTCTGCCCCCGTTCATTTGGCGGAACCGATCATCATCGAGCGAATCCAGACTAACCGTCACTCTTTTCAGTCCCGCCTCTCGCAGTGCTACAGCATATTTAGGCAAAAATACGCCGTTTGTCGTCATTGCAATATCTTCAACGCCATCGAGTTGAGTTAACGAATGAATAAGCAAAGACAAATTTTTCCTCAGCAACGGCTCACCACCAGTAATACGCAACTTCGTAACGCCCAGCGAGACAAAAATACGGGAAAGGCGCGTAATTTCCTCGAAGGTCAATATTTTTTCTTTTGGCAAAAACGGATAGTCATGGCCAAATATTTCTTCCGGCATACAATATCGGCACCGAAAATTACATCGGTCTATGACGGATATTCTTAAGTCCCGTAACGGACGATTCCATTGATCGTCGCTCCGGTTCGCCATCCTGTTCACCTCAATCCGTCTTCATTAATAAAACTCTTTACACTCTAAATTGGAACGGTATTTCCATTCATTTTATACTGAACCAAAAAACCGGCATCACAACAACTTCTTCGCTTATGAATATCGAAGAATCTGCTAAATGCCGGTTAATTTATCTACATCAGGATTTTACGAATCCCACTTCATGTGATATAGAAAAATCAAACTAACAAGCGCTGCGACAAATAAAATATACGCGGTTCCCACGCACACTCCATTTACGATTGCTCTGAAATAGATTACATTCCTATTGTTAGCAATCCTGGAACGTTTGTCAATGATTTTTCGATTTCTCAAACGATAATCATTATCAATTAAAAAATTAATAATGTACCGTTGAACTATCTTAAATTTTACGTTATAGTTACACGAGATGACATGCAGAAAATGACATATCTAAGTTATTCAGAAGTTATTGATATACAGACGGTGCGTACCGTTTGTTATTAATACATATTCAAATGGCGGATTGGCCTCCAGGACCTAGAGCTTGGTCACTACTCCACCATAAACACAAGTGCTGAAACACGAGCACTTGTGTTTATGGTGGAGTTTTTTTATTCCTAATTTTTAAATTTAAAATCTGAAAGGAGCCTGAACCGTGACTGATAGTACGATCAAAATTACATTAAACGGACAGGAACTGAAAACGAAGAACAGCGCAACGATTCTTGAAGTGATTAACGAAAACAACATCGCCCATCCCCAGCTGTGTTACGTTCCCGAAGTCGATCCGATCCGCACCTGTGACACATGTATCGTGGAAGTGGACGGAAAACTTATGCGTTCCTGCTCAACACTGGCTTCGGATGGAATGAATATTCATTTACACTCGGATCGCGCGAAAGCAGCTCAAACCGAGGCTATGGACCGATTGCTAGAAAATCATCTCCTCTACTGCACAGTGTGCGATAACAACAACGGTAATTGTACTTTGCATAATACAGCAGAGCTTATGGAGATTGAACATCAAAAATATCCGTATCAACCGAAAGTTGACCCGACAGAAGTAGATATGTCTCATCCCTTCTATCGATATGACCCCAATCAATGTATTGCATGCGGCCAATGCGTAGAGGTATGCCAAAACCTTCAGGTCAATGAAACGCTGTCCCTCGACTGGGAAGCGGAACGCCCTCGCGTCATATGGGATGACAGGGTTGCGATTAACGATTCCTCCTGCGTCAGCTGCGGTCAGTGTGTAACCGTCTGCCCATGCAATGCCTTGATGGAGAAATCTATGCTGGGAGAAGCAGGCTTCATGAGTGGCATGAACAAGGATTTATTAAATCCGATGGTGGATTTAATAAAGGAAGTGGAGCCGGGCTATAGTGGGATTTTTGCTATTTCCGAAGTCGAAGCAGCAATGCGTGAAACCCGTACGAAAAAAACGAAAACCGTCTGTACGTTTTGCGGTGTAGGTTGCAGCTTTGAGGTTTGGACCAAAGGCCGCAAAATTTTGAAGGTACAACCTACCTCTGAGGGACCTGTTAACGGTATCTCAACATGCGTAAAAGGGAAATTTGGCTGGGATTTTGTGAACAGCGATCAGCGTTTGACCTCCCCTTTAATTCGTCAAGGTGACGAATTTGTGGAAGCTACCTGGGAAGAAGCCTTGAGCCTGATGGCCAGCAAAATGGGAGCTATTCAAGAAACTTACGGCGGTGAGGCACTCGGCTTTATTTCTTCGTCCAAATTTACCAATGAAGAAAACTATTTGATGCAAAAGTTGGCTCGTCAGGTCTTCCAAACGAATAACGTCGATAATTGCTCACGGTATTGCCAATCTCCTGCGTCATGGGGGCTGCAATACACCGGAGGCATCGGTGGGGACAGCGGTACGATTAAAGACATTGCCAAAGCAGGTTTGGTCATGCTGGTCGGTTGCGCGCCGGGAGAAGGACATCCAGTGCTGGCTACTCGTATCAAACGTGCGCATAAGCTGCACGGTCAAAAGTTGATCTCGGTCGACCTGCGCAAGCATGAAATGGCAGAACGCGCAGATCTGTTCATTCGTCCGAAGCAAGGTACTGATTATGTATGGTTATCCGCTGTAGCCAAATACATCATTGAGCAAAACTGGCATGATGCAAAATTCATTGAAGAGCATGTAAACTTCTATCCTGAATATTTGAAGTTGCTAGATCGTTTCACCCTGGAATTTGCCGAACAGGAAACTGGTATTTCCAAAAAGACACTGATTCAGGTAGCGACTATGATTCACGAAGCCGACGGCACTGCCATTTGCTGGGGCATGGGTGTGACGCAAAACATCGCAGGCTCTTACACTTCGATTGCAATTGCCAACCTACTGCTGGTGACTGGAAACTTTATGCGTCCGGGTGCAGGCGCATATCCGCTTCGCGGACATAACAATGTTCAGGGTGCTGCCGATATGGGTACAATGCCGGATATTTTCCCGGGCTATCAGCCCGTGACGAACGATGTCGTTCGTGCCAAGTTCGAAGCGGCCTACGGCGTACAAATTCCAGGTCAACGCGGACTGGACAACATTCAGATGCTGGAAGCCATTGAAACAGGTAAGCTCAAAGCGATGTATATCGCTGGAGAAGAGATGGCATGGGTGGATGCCGACTCCAACCATACCCAAGAAATGCTGGCGAATTTGGATTTCCTTGTCGTTCAGGATGTATTTCTGAGCAAAACAGCTGAATTCGCCGATGTCATTTTGCCAGCCGTACCTTCACTCGAAAAAGACGGAACCTTTACGAACACCGAACGTCGTGTCCAGCGTTTATATGAAGCACTCCGCCCTATGGGAGACAGTAAACCGGATTGGTGGATTTTCAGCCAATTTGCCAAGCACATGGGATTTGATTGGGATTACAGCCATCCAAGTGAAATTTTTGAGGAAATGGCGTCGCTCACTCCATTTTTCTCCCAATGTAATTATGACGTATTGGAAGGCTGGAACAGCTTCCACTGGGGATCGCCGGATGGTAGCAATACACCGCTACTGCACACCAACGGCTTTAACTTTCCGGATAAAAAAGCGCGTTTGGGACTTTTCGAATATGTGCCACCGAAAGAGTACCCCGTTGAATTCGATCTGACCTTAAATAATGGTCGACTGCTCGAACAGTTTCATGAAGGAAATATGACGACCAAATCGGCAGGCATTCAGCTCAAACTTCCAAAAGTATTTGTGGAAGTGTCCCCTGAATTGGCTGAAGAGCGCGGAATCCATAATGGATCGCTGGTTCGATTGGAATCCCCTTATGGTGCGGTCAAGCTACGCGTTCTGGTTACAGACCGGGTGCAGGGAACTGAAATTTATGTGCCGATGCACTCTACCAGCCATGATGGTGCGGTCAATCTGTTAACTGGTGGAGCGTTCGATGTGGTCACCCGTACACCGGCCTATAAACAAGCCAAAGTACGGATGCAAATTTTGGAGGTAGACGGTCAAAATCCACTACCACGTATCAATCCGCGTTACAAAAAGCGTCATCCGCAAAATGGGGTTGAAGTGGACCGTAAGTGGAATCGTCCCGGTTACGTCGATTTAGTGGATCAAAAATAAGGAGGTCAAGCCGTGGCTAAGCCTATTTCAATTGTGAGAAAACGCATTTTGACAGAAGAAGAACGGCAAAAACAATCGCTAGATCAGCTTACTGCTGATCTGGCGGACAATGGGGCGGCATTGCAGAAGACACTTGAAATCGTACGTGAACTGCACGATAGTGGTCTTCTCGAAGCAGCTCAGTCTATGCTAAAGGCTAAAGAAAGCATCGCCAAAATCGCTGTAGGACAAGCGACGCGTAAGCCTGTGACGAACATCATCAATAATCTCATGGGAGCAGCAGGAATGCTGTCTGAGGTAGACCCCGAGCTGATGAAAAAGCTGGCAAACAGCGTTACTAATGGCCTGAACGAAGCCGATAAACATCTAAAGCAGAATAAAAAGACTCGTCTGCGCGATCTTATGAAGGCGATGAATGATCCAGATGTAAACCGGGCAATGGGATTTGGCATTCATTTTCTCAAAGGAGTAGGAAAAAGTTTGTCTGATAAATACTCATAGAGCGTGAAGGTGGAAGACTAGTAACAACAGACAATAAAAAGAGCTGGCTCCGAAAACGGGGACAGCTCTTTTTATTTATTTTTTATCCACCTGTAATAGCGTCACCGTTTTAAGAGAAACGGCATCTTTTATTTGCTCCTCTGCGATGACCTTGAGCTTAAGCAAACTGGCAATCTTCGACGTATCCGGCTTGGAAAACAAGCGCCATAGCTGCGGATCAGGCAGTGAATCATACAACTTTGTATGATCGTATTCCTTGCGGTGCTGCTGTATAATCTTGACTCGGTAGTTGCCAATTTCCCAAACTGATACTTCCTGCTGTGCACAATGTGCGGTAATGTCATTACGCAAATCAGTCAGTTCACCTTCAATTTCTTTTTGCTTTTGCTTTAACTGGTAGTAGCGACGCACCTTGTTTTCCAATCCCATCACGCTCCTCTGCTTACATATGTATGTTTGCAGAAGCGTTTTAGGACAAGTTTTGTAATGTTAGGATTAAAGGTATAACTGTAAAAGCATTTCCCGGGTAATGGAAAGGTCCATAAGTCGAGCCATCATCATTCAAACTTTATTTAGGCACATTCGCCCCTGGATTTACAGGTCCTGCTCCTTGGGATTTCCCCTTACGCTTCATATAATTGGCCCAGTATGCCGTCAGAATAGGTACTAAAATCGAGGTCACAATGACCGAAGCAGCAACTAAGGCCGTTGCAGATTGCGCTACAGGCAGAAACTCAGGCTTGATGTTGGCGACAATGACTGGATTGGCTACTGCTGCACCTGCTGTACTGGAGGCTGCAATCCCTGCTGTACCGTTGCCACCACCGATATATTTGTCAGCCAAAATCAGTGGAATACCTGTAACGATAATGACAAAAATACCTAATAAAATACCAAGCATACCTGTCTGGACAATGACACTCAGGTCAATGGAACAACCAAGTGCAAAACCGAAAAATGGAATCAAAGCTTGCGTTGCGTTCCCAAAATATTTTCGGAAATCATGATCCAAATTGCCCAACATAAATCCAACCAAAAATGGTAATACCGCTCCCACAAATGTTTGCGGTTCAAAAACGGCCAGCCCGGTGCTACCCAAAATAATCATGGTCACCAACGGACCCGATTCCAGTGACATCAGTACAAATGCTCCTGCCTCTTCCTTGGAGCCATACTGCTGCATAATAGAGGCGTATAACCCGCCGTTCGTCATATCCATAGCCGAGATCAACGCCAGCACCGACAAACCTGCAAATAGCCCACTTTCTATACCACCAACAGGCAGCAATCTGGATGCAATGATCGCCACTACCCACGCGACCGCGATTTTAGTCAATACGAGCGTTCCTGATTTACGCAATACAGTACCCGTCGCTCGCACATCTATAGAAGCACCCATACAAAAAAACCATACTGCTAAGATGGGTACCGTACCTGTCATCAGCCCCTTGGTAAAAGATCCAAAATAGTCGCCTGCCCATGGAGTAAATGTATGAAAAAGCGCGCCAATAAACAGCGGCACCAGCATAATGCCCCCTGGAATTTTATCAATGTTTTGTTTGATTTTCATAACTTCGTTCAACCCTTTCGTTTTTGCCAATGCAAAAACAAGGCCGTGTTACTTGCGGCTCAAGCCGAGCTCGGGAATCAGTCTCGCGAAGGTATCGTGACTCTCCTTCAGTTGCCGCGCGAATGCCTCTGCATCCTGGACACGCAATCCCAACCCATGCTTACGCATTTCCTCCCTGAATTCCTCGTCTTTCGTCCCCTTGATCAGTGCATCCGTCAGCGTTTGAGCAACTTCCTCCGGTGTATCCTTGGGTACAGCCAGCCCTCTCCAAGTGCCGATAAAATGTACACGTAGCCCAGTGGCTTGCTGTAGTGTCGGCACTTTTGGAAACGCTTCCGAAATAGTGTCTGCCTGGATCGCCAGTATGCGAAGTTTCCCTTCGTCCACGTATTTCTTCACTTCTGCGGGACTGACGGGTACAGCATCCACAAATCCGCTCATTAAAGCGGAGACGGCTGGGCCTGCTCCCTCATAAGGGATATGGGTAAAGCGAACTCCGCTTTTCTGCTCCAGCATCGCGGCAGCAAGGTGCCATATGCTCCCTGTGCCTGCATTCCCCATTTTGAGCTTGCCGGGATGGGCCCCAGCATCCTCCAGAAATGCCTCCGCTGTCTTCCATGGTGCATCCGCCCGGACCGTAATGGCGGAAGGGTCCATATTGGTTTGAAGCAGCGGCTTAAATCGCTCATAGGTGAGCGGTAGCAGTCCCAAATGAGACAACGTAGTCAGCTCAGCGACCAGATACGTTACGGTATAACCGTCCGCCTGCGCCTCAGCCCCTTCCATCAGCCCGACAGAACCGCCTCCTCCCGTTCGATTAACGACGATGATCGGCTGACCGAGATGCTTTTCGGCGGCTTTCGCCAACGCTCTCGCGGTAATATCCGTACCGCCTCCGGCTGCGTAAGGAACGACGAGTGTTATTGGCTTCGTAGGAAATATACGGCTGTGATCCTGCAAGGTGTGGTGATCCACATATTCACTGATACTCAAGGCAGAAAGCATAGCTACTCCCGCCGCAACCAGCACATATTTTTGCCATGGCTTTTTCTTCATTACGTTTCCTCTTCTCCAAAAATGAACTGGGCCCGTCATGCGCCCGTTTTCACCTCCAACGTTTTCGGTCTTGTTGTTTGCGTTTACATGAAGTCAATGTACCGCAACGTGGAGGGCTACAGCTATCGCTTAATCTTCGTATTTATCTTCTATTTCGCCAAAGTATCGACCTTTTGACCGATCTGCATATTCATTGGAAGATTTGCTGATTTGTCTGAATTTCCCTGGGGTCACTTGTTTGTGCTTGCGGAATACCCGGATAAAGCTGTTCTCATTTCGGTATCCGACCTGTTCTGCAATTTCACCGATCTTCAAATGGGTTTCACATAGTAATGTGCATGCCTTTTTTACGCGTAGTCCAGTCAAATAATCGTAAACGGTGGTCCCCGTTTCTTCCTTGAACATGCTGCTCACCGAGGACACGCTCATGTGAACATGATCCGCAATTTCCTGAAGCCCGATGTTCAAATGTAAATGATGCTCCATATACTCGATCATCTCTTGTACACGCACAAAATCTTTGGACTGGATGCGTCCATTCCATTTTTCTTCAATATCAGTCAACATAATGACCAGCAATACCTCCATGTCTTGAAGGTCTAGCGTCAGAATCTGATTCCAGTGGTAATCAGCAAGCTGATCCGGCGGCGTCACACTCTGAGTGGCACACCATTTTAGCAAATCTTCCAGCAATTCATGAACAAACAAGTAGACCTGAGCTGGGGATGTTCTGTGGAGTCGAAGTTCTTCTACCCAGTGGCTGATTAGCTTTACACTTGCACCAGGTTCCTGTGACTCCAGGGCACGAATCATTTCCACACGCCGATTGTCCAGCAATGTTGAATCCTGAATCTGCTCCTTTGACTGTTCATCCACCGTATTATCCTTTTTCACACTTATACTGCTGTCTATATTCGTATATGAACGTCCATATCCCTCATACAAACGCAAATTAAGGGCCTCTTTTCCTTTCATAAAAGACGCCCGTGCCTCTCGAATATCCGTGACCATATGACCAATTCCTATAGAAATAGTCAAAGGAAGATACTCACCGACAACCTGAATCAGCCTATCCACGCTTTTTTGAAGCAAAATGCTCTCTTGGAGGTCAGTCTCTGTACCAACTTCATTCGAACTCTCGCTGAACTGTAACAGCACAATAAAACCACTTTCCTCCTCCGGCGAGCATACTGCTTTCCAATGAGGTTCGAGCATCTCTAGCAAAATATTGTTCAGCGCATACTTGAGCAGCATTTTATCTTCTTCTGGAAAGCTTGCGGCCCACGCAGAATACCGGTCAATGGACACGATCATGACAAACAAAGAATGGCCGTCCCAATCGGAAAAATACTGTTCCCATTTCATACGCATTTCCTGTATGCCCATTCTACGCTGGATGACATCTTCCATATATTTGGAACGCAGCTCCGGCAGGCTTCGCTCTACCACCAATGATTTGCGGTGAAACTCTCCAACCAGTTTGCTAATCACAGGTTCCAGGTCATACAATCCTCCTTGGCGCGTTCCCTTATTGCCCGAATTCAATAGGCTATTAATTTTTTTCATGGGGCGAAAAGCTGCATAATTATAATAGTAAACTGCTGAGCACCCAGCCAGTATAGAGATAAAGGCCAGCCACAGCATCATATTGCGCGCCAGCTTTACATTTTTCAGCAGCTTGTCCATCGGAACGAGCGATACTAGACGCCAGCCCGTTACATCAGAAAAGGTTTGGTTCGCCATATATTCCATGTCCTCTATCTCCACATAAGCATAGGGACTCACATCCAGTTCTTTTAAAATCCTACCCATATCATTTAAGGGTAAGGACGATCTCAGCTTGGGATAGATCAACTCGCCCTCCAGATCATACACGTATTGCGAGTTGGATAAATGAATATAGAGTTTGGAGAAAAAACGGTCATAATCCAGATTGATTAGCACCGCACCCATGACCTGACCATTCTCTACTATGGGCCTGGCCAGCGAAAGCAGCTCTACCGCCCCCTGCTCACGATCGGTGCCGTACCATCTCCGCTTAATCAACAACGGCTTTTTTTCAATATCCTGAATCCAGGGAACCCATGTGGTATCCGGTGCCTGCTTCCAATCAGGCCTGTAACCATAATTGCTGGATACGAGAGCATGATTGTCCAAAGAAATAACTTCAACCGAGTAAATTTCTTCGTGCGAAGAAAGGGTTTTCAAGTATTTGTGAAGCCGATCTATGACGGAGGCCTTGTCTTCCAGCGATTCCCTATCTGCTTGGACACGTACAAAGGCCTCTACGTCTGGATGATATGCTGCGTCCAGCGCCTTGTTATCAGACTCACGAAAAGCCCGATTGGTCACATCCAGATTGATTTGCAACAATTCTATATTGGGTGTGTTCAGCTCGGTATCCAAACCTTCACGGTATCGTGAATACGATAGCAAGCCGATCACGCTAATTACAAGCGACACGCACAGAGTGAGCAGTAGAATCAATCTTGTCTGTTTATTTTTCAGTATCAATCGAAGCTTAAGTCGCAACATTCCCGTAACTTCATCCTTCCGGACTTCGTTGTCCATCTTCCTCTTGCCAATATACGTGGTGACATATTCTCCCTAAATCTATTTGACGTAAGAGTTGGAATTCCCTGCCTATGTATATCAAACTTAATATAAGGATTCATATAAAAAAGAAGAAGCCTCCCTGTACTGTACAAGGTAGAACTCCTTCTTTGGCACTGCTTGTATCATTATTCAGCAAAAACAGATACTCGCTGCACAGGTTTTAGCTAGTCTATTCCACCTGGAAACGATCTAGCTCCCGCTGCATCTCTTCGCGAATCTGACGAAGCTCTTTTACCTTCTCAGCCGATTCCTCAAATGAACGCTTCTGCTCCACCGTGGAAGCCGTAATCTCTTCACTGCCTGCGGCGGACTGCTGAGTGATTGCGCTGATATTTTCAATAGCTTGCTGCACCTGTACGCTCAGTTCTCGCGATACATTCATGTCCGTTGATAACTTGCTGACTTGGCTGGCAATTTGCTGCACTTTGCCACTAATCTCTGTAAACGATTCTCCAGTCGAGGAGGTTGCCTTCTCCTGCTCACGGAACAGCTCCTGACTTTGCGCCACAGAAGTCTTCACCTTATCCATAGCCTGCGTGATACTGTCAACAGCAGTATAAATTTTCTTTACAGCAGACTCTGATTGATTCGCCAGCTTTTTCACTTCATTGGCAACAACAGCAAAACCTTTTCCTGCTTCACCTGCACGTGCAGCCTCAATAGAAGCATTCAAGGACAACAGCGATGTTTGGCTGGCAATTTCGGATACGTATCCAGTCATGGTTGTAATCTCGGCTGCATTAGCCTCCAGCTCCTTGACCGTCTGCTCCACTTCGGACATGGCTGAACGATTTTCTGCAACAATACGCAGTTGATCGCTCATGACCCGCGTACCCTGCTCAATGACACGCAAAGCATCCTCACTATACGCGGTCGATTGTGTGGTCTCCAGTAGATTCGATTCAAACTTCTGCTGCATCTCGTCCACAACGCCAACTGTCGACGACAGATCCTCAGCAATTTTCTGACTGCCTATTGCCAGTTCCTCTGTTGACGTGCTGACTTGTGTCACAATTTCCTTCATGGCCTCATTATGCTGATCAATATCCCGAGCCATCAGATCGACACGATTACCCGCCTGATCAATGGAGAGTACAATGCTGCGCAAGTTCCCGATCATCACCCGGAAAGATTCATTGAGCTCGTCTAGCTCATCGCGTCCCTTGGTTTGGGCAAGCTGCACTGTCAGATTCCCCTCAGCAATTTGCTTTGCGGCATCCGTTAATTTGCGTGTTCTAAGGGCAAGCTGCCTGGATGTGTATGTATTATATAGCCCAACTGCCACCAGAAGTATAACTGCACCTGCCAAGGCCAATTGCCATGTAAAACGAATGCTCTTGGTCAAATCTTCTGTGTATTGGTCATAACGTGCCTTGGTCAGCAGATCCAGCATAAATACATCGTTCTGAATCCCTTGGGCACGCATGGCCTCCCGCTTGGACTCCGGGCTGTTTTGGGTACTCATGGCTTTCTCCGTTGCTACTTTCAATTGGCTGAATTTTGTTTTAATCGTATTCAGTCGCTTTTGCTGCGCTTCGGTTTGCATCATGCCCTGTGAAAGCAATGCAATCGTCTTTTCAGACTGAGTCAGTTGATTTTGCACATCGGCTTTGTTGCTCTCCGTCATGGAAGCTGAATAATTTTGCAGTGCCTGCCCTGACTGAATCAAATAGGCATTGAGCTGCTGTACATTCAACATAGCCGGAACCAGATTACTACTTTGCGAGTTAATACGAATTAATTCAAAAATGATATAAGCCACTAAAGCTAGGCAAGCAATCAAGGAAATCATCGCGTTCAGCACCAGTTTACCTTGCAGTTTCATCAGCTTTCATCCTCCGTTTGCGAAAATTTATTGGGTGGGAACAGTCAGTGTGCCGGATTTGATTTTTTCCTTTAAATCATCCAACAACTTTTGCTGATCCGGACTCAGTGTCACGACACGAATAGGCGCCAAACCTACACCATCTTCCGCAAGACCAAACACCATATCCTTCTCCGTAAATTTTCTTTGATGATCTGCAAATCCTTTGACTGCTGTATAAATTGCAATGTCTACATTTTTAAACATCGAGGTCACTACCGCTTTTTCCGCAATAAAAAACTGGTCGCTATCGACCCCGATGGCGAATTTATGCTGCTTTTGCGCTTCTTGCAGCGCACCCACACCCGTAAGACCTGCGGCTGCAAAGATGACATCAATCTGATCCTGATTAATCATGTCATCTGCAATTTCCGTACCCAGTTCCGGCTTTCCAAAATCTCCTGCATACGTTGCAGTAACTTTGGCATTAGGCTTGACTGATTGCACCCCTGCGCGATACCCAATTTCAAATTTTTTCAACAGAGGAGATTCCGCACCTCCGAGAAAACCCACCTGTTCGGTGCGACTCGTCAAACCCGCAACGACTCCAGCCATAAAACTGCCCTCTTCTGCTTTGAAGCTAATAGAGGCCACATTCGGTAAATCTGATTTCTCATCCACGATTAAAAATTTACGGTCTGGATATTTTTTAGCAATGGATTCCAAACTGTCCTTCACCATGTAACCCAGCCCAATGATTAAATCAGCCTTTTCCTGAGCAAGCTGTTCAAAAGCCGCATCATACGTCTTGGTCTCCGTTATTTCTCGGTATTCAAAAACAATTTTCCCCTCATCCCGTGCTTGGACCAAACCTCGGAAAGCAGCGTCGCTGTAAGATTGGTCACCCAGACCAATATCTGACAGTACGATTCCCACCTTAATGGGCTGAGCCTTGGTTTGTGCTGCCGATTGCCCACATGCACTTAGCAATAATGCAAGGATTGTAACAATGGGAATCCACCTAAAATTTAATAATACAGCTCGCTTCTTCATGACATATCACCTCAGCATAATTTGGAAATCCCCAACATCTTTATATCGGTTATAGAAGCATATTTTTTCATAAGAGTTTCTGTAAATTCATTGTAAAAGGAAGAGAAGACGCGGGAAAGAAACAGTGTGCCCATCATTCTTTTGTCTCTCTTTCACTATGCAGAAATCAAAAAAACTGACACGTTTTTCGTGTCAGTTTACCTAAATAATAATAGTTAACGAATCATTAATACAGCATCCCATTCTGGACTTCTATCGCTAATTAATGAGGCGAGGACAAGAGCAACACCTGCAGTCCCAGTTAAAAAACCCGCTTCATCTATGTTTCTATAATCTCCATTCAGAAAATTTATATCGTAATAACCAAATAGGGAAGATGGCTCAAATAAATCCAATACTCGCTCCACAAGCAAATCACGCAGTGCTCCTAGCCGTTCGTTGCCTGTATCGGAGTACATTCGTTGAAGAAGATGGAGCAAGCCTCCAATACCGTGGCATACCGTAGCAGAAACCATCCCACCATTTCGCTCTATTCGATTTTCGATGTCCAGATAAGCCTTCAATCCCAAGGATATCCATTCATCATTCTGTAAAGCCTGTCCAGCTAACCAAATTGAGCGCGCAATTCCCGGAGCACCATAGCACCAAGAATCCCTTTGATATTCAGTGTTTTCAACGGATAATTCAGATTGTTCCCATTCTTCAAAGGATACCTTTCCAGGCCATATCGTTCCTACCTGACTTTCAAACTGCCATTTAGCGAGCCATTCCGCCAACGTGGCTATTTCCTTTTTTACTTGTTCAGTTGTAATCCCCTGTAAGACGGATATACTCATTAATGCTAGTGGTCCTGCTATACCATGGGATAAGCTTAGATTAAAATTACCTTTAGGATATTGCCTCTTCTCATCCTGTAAAAACTGATTCTCTGCACGAATATGCCAAGCGGGAATACATTGTCCCTCCCAATTTTTATCTCCGCAAAAAAGCTGAAACCATACAACAATTTGCTCCCATAGCTCTTTCATTTTTGGCCGTTCGTAAAAAAGAAGAACAATACGACCGATACCTGTAAAGCCTAAAATTGTATCATAATCACTCATTTTCAGGTACCCCGAATGCCATTGTTTCATATATAATGGTATTCTTTCAGCTGCTAATTCTTCAAACCATGAGGCCACTTGATTCAACATAGACTGGTATCGTGTTCCATCCCGTGATAACGCCCGAATACCTATTAGCACACCTGCTAATCCACTATATAGGGATAGATCATACATCCCCATTTCTTCCATCTGTTTTTGAAGCTTTTCTAAATACATATGCCCTATCCGATCCCATCCATTCTCCGGATATAACAGATCCAACTGCGCCAATAATAAACAAATTCCTGGATAACCATTACTTAAAGTCCCATCATTCCATCTTTCTATTTCAAATCCATCCACTTCTAGTATAGGCATGCTTTTAGAACGTAAACAAACCTCTTCCGGATTTTTGTACCGCTCTCCGATGGAATCTAGTACCTTGACCACTCGTTCTCTTATTTCACCTGACAAGGGACGCCATGAACTAAATGGCAATTGAGCAGATGTCATGACTGAAAGACACCTCCTTTGTTCGTCACAGTACCAGCAGCAAATGAACTGGCTTGTACCTGATACATTTCTGAATAGACACCACCTAATCTAACAAGGTACTCATGGGTTCCCTGCTCTATGATTTGGCCATCCTCCATAACAACAATGTGATGAGCAAGTCTTGCAGACGAAATACGATGTGTAATAAAAATTCCAATTCTCTCCTTCATTAAATCCAAAAAGAGTTCAAGCAAATCACGTTCGGCTACAGGATCCAAAAAAGAGCTCGGCTCGTCCAAGATATACACATCCGCCTTCCTAACAAAAGCACGCGCTATTGCCAGCCGCTGCCATTGCCCCCCTGAAAGCTGATGTCCTTCTTCAAACCATTTACCTAGTTGAGTATTTAGACCATGCGATAGCTTTTGGATCACATCATCCATAGCAACATACCTCGCGGCATCCATTAATGTCCTATCATCCTCAAGTTGTTCCAAATCTCCAAAACCTATATTATGGCGAGCAGACATTTCATACTGCATAAAATCCTGAAATACTGCTCCTATTTTTCGTTGAATGTCCGCTAGTTCATAGTCCTTAATATTACAACCATTTACACTAATCGTTCCGCTGTAATCTGCATACAATTGCATCAAGATTTTCATTAAAGTCGTCTTACCAGATCCGTTTTTGCCTACAATTGCAACTGTCTCACCTTTGGACAATGACAATCTAACATTGTGTAATGCATATCTGGACTGTCCTGGATACTTGAAAGAAACCCCTTCAAATGAAATCTGTTCAATACGGAAATCATGTCCTGCTCCTGAAGGTTGCATGTAATTTAGTTTTTTTTGGTGATATACAGGATCTGAGGTGGGTAATTTCAAAAATAAAAACAGTTGTTCAATATAAAGATTATTCTGCGAAAATTGTAAAATACCACGCATCATCATCTGAATTTGGCTCTGCGTTAACATTATGGCTTGAATATACCCGTATAAGCTACCAATCATTATGTTAGTAAGCAGGGTTTCCTTCATTGCCAGCCATACAAACCATAACATTACTCCAAGCTCAAGCAAGTTATACATCAAAGTAAACCGGGTAAGCCTACCTAACATTCGACGGTCGACCTTAAAAAAACTTTCCAGTAAGTTGGAGTAACGTTCCAATAGATATGGGCCTAATTGAAAAATTTTCACTTCTTTTACCGCACGATCATTCGTTAATAAATAAGTCATATACCAAGATTGTCGATACTGTGGAGTCCGCTCCATGTATATTTGGAACTGTTCACGATTAATTTTGAATAAGGAATATAAAGATACCACTGATACAATTAATAGAATAAGAACAATCCACCATTTCCATAAAATCAACCAAATTGCAGAGGATATCATAGTAATGAGGCTTGATACAATTCCCGCCATTTGAGTGTAAAGTTGATACGGACGATAAGAAGCCTCTTGAGAGGCACGTTTCAACTGGTCATTAATAGTCGCATTTTCATAATCAGCTAATCCCAAGCGAGTTGATTTTTCACAAATCATAATATTTAATGATTTGGAAAGTACAGCTTCCAAAGTTCCTTCCACATAACCCTGTGCGGCATTTACTATATTTTTCACAACATAAACCAGCACAAACCATCCAAACGGTACGATTACTAAACCAGCTCCTTGTTGCAAAGCAACTGAAACTTTGTTTAGTACATTCTGCATAACAGCCAGGGTGAAAATCGGCGTAATCCCTTGAATAAAATAGAACATAATACTAAGAACGAGATAACGTTTATTAGCACTAGAAATTAGCCGAAGCAGCTTAAGACCACTCTTCACTGATTTCCAAGCAGAGTGCAATCCATTATTTTTATTAACCATATCTTTCATTTTACTTTCCTGTGATAGTGAACGAGGCTATTCATTGCATGACGAGCCATGATCATGATTTTCCGTTCTCTATATCGATCAATTCCAAGTAAGCGATTCAAATGCATGTGAATGATACTAAATAAAATATCATCTTTAGTATTCATTAAAGAACTCTGCTTCTCTTGTTCTAAAATTTTTTGTTGATAACAAAAAGCTGTTGATTCCCTGATTTTAAATAAATCTAGAATATCATTGATTTGATTCTGAGATTGACCTTCCTCTTGTGTAAATGTTTTATCCAAAAACTGCAAATAAAGCCTTCGTTCTTTGCGAAATTCACTTAGAAACTCCTTTACGTTATATTTTTGATTGAGAACGTCGTAACTTTCGGCTTCGTTAAAACCTAATTGACGCAACAAATGGATTACACTCAAAACAGCTACAATATCTAAATCTAATTTATTTTGTTTAAAACGGTTCAAACGAATAAGTCTAGCGGCAATCTCGCTATCATCAGCGAACATGGACTCCGCTAACCCCATTAATTCTGGCCCTCCATAGCGCTCAATTTCCGGTTCATAGGTATCAATAACAAATTTAGTCATCAATCCTTCTCGTATCCATACTTTTGCCCAATCATGAAACATGGTAAAAAAATCAGAAACCAATTTCTCACTAGACATTTTGAATCTTACACGAATATGGGATTCCGGATCCGCATAACGAATATAATAACCATATTCAACTATACCCGTCTCCTTTGCTTGCCGAATACACTCATCCCAATACAAACCAATAAACTCATTTTGTCTGCTTTCCATTCCGTACAGCTTTGCATAGAACCATACACCACCTGGAAAATGTACACGTTGAGCCAAACTTACTGTCTGCATAGAAGTAGCTGATCCTACATCTTCTGAAGCTGCCGCAACCTCCTGCAGAGTACCCGAAGAAGTAACTGGCCGTCGAACCAGAGGAAATACGAATTCCGCTGTCAGTCTACCTTCACTACAATAAATAGGTAATTGTTCAAATCCACCAGTAAGTTCAATAAGTACAATTGAGTTGCCAGATTTTAATTCTTTACATAGCTCTTCGATGTGTAAGGGGTGCTCCAAATCTAACAAAATACGATGATCAGATTGAATCAGGTAGACGTGCCGAGGTACCTTCCATTCTAAACAGAATTGGGTAACCGCTTTTTTCAGGGCTTCCGTACCTAGTGGTTTGTCTTTGTCCTGACGAAACCACATTCTCCATGTCGCCGGAGCAAAAATGATATTATTGTACCGCAAACGAGGGGTAAACGGAGCCTGCGTCATGATTCCCCAGTTTACTGTGTTCCATTGTCCGAATCCAGCTAGACCGACCTCAATCAAGAACCGGTATACATTAGGAGCTTGGTGGTAGTTGAGCATATGTCCGGTTGTCGGTATGACTTCTCGATTGTGCTTGCGTGATTTTAAGTAGAAATGATCGCCACGTAGCCCCACAACTAAATCCGATACTTGAATTTGCCGATCATCCGGCAGAGCCTGATTGGTCCCGATCGCAATCTCATAGTCTCGAAAATTTTCAACAAGAATAACATTCATTGTTCTTCCAGAGCTGGGTAAATAGGATACTTCAGCCCAAATTTTCTCAGGGTACAGACTTTGCTCCTCCAGATGAATAGCTTGGAATTCCTTTTTAAACGGTGTACCGAGCAAATCCATAAAACGTCCAAACGTTTTTCCCGCACCATTCGAACCAGGGTTTGGTCCGAGGAGCAATGTGTATTCTCCTCGATCAAGCGCCTGCTGGTCGCGGGTATTCAATAAGAAGTATAATTCCATAGAAGGCAATGTCGGACGGGTTATGGAGTCCTCAGTATGTGTAAGCTGCCCAATCATTTCATCCGTAAGATTCATTTCATAATTGCCTTTATGTATGGAGGATACAAACCATTGAAAAAGAAGCTGTTCCCGATTGGCTTGCGTTTTGGCAATTTTCCCTGTTTTTAAGGATCTGCGTCGGCTCTGCGGATGACGGTAGGTCGCAGGCGCACCTAAACCCATTTCTTCATCTAACAGTTCAAGCAACGGTACCTCCCGGCCATATCCATACTTTTCTAAAAACTCGTCAGTATATTCCTTGAGATGAGCATCCGTTTGGGAAGTGAGCTGGGAAAATAATTCGGCCACCCGTTCAACATCCTTACGGATATATTCATTCAGAACGATAGAATGGTCCTCCACCGATAAATCGACCTGTAAAGTGGACATTTCAATGTCCGAAACTTCACTCATCACTTGTCGCAGCAGCTTTAGGCGCTCCTCACCTTCCCCAATAGGAAGCTCATTGTACAGACGGATATCCTGGTGAATACTTTGCAACTGCAACTTTAGATCCTCCATACCGTATAACGGATTGATAATCGCCAAAATTTGGACAAAAGGATCTGATTTTATAGTCGAGGGTCGTAGCTCTGAAATAAGAAACTCTTGCTCAAAAAGCTGCCGAATATAGGGATCAACTCTTTCTTCACCCGCTTCCGAAAAACGCTGCATAACAAGCTTAACCAATGTTGAAAATAATACCGGTTGTGCGCAGACCTCCATAATATAATCAAATACAGCGGATGCCTTCACAGATACGCTATCGTTCTCCCCGTTTACTAATTTTCCGTATCTGGTAGTGTAAGGAATTTTTGCCCGGTTTCCTTGCCGATAGATTAAAGGATTGCTCTGGAGACGAAGCTGGCATAACACTTCTGGAATGCTTTCTATCTTTTCAATAATTTTTAAAGTCCATTCCATATCGGGTCTCGCGCGTTTGCGATGAGCATGCGTATTCTTGAGATACAATTGAGAAGACTCACCGAAGTGTCCCACGGAAACGCCTGAGAATAAACCAAATGGCGTCGGACGGGTCATCATTCTTAGTAAATACCGCATGAACCCTTTAAGTACCTGCTCTTGCTTGCGCGGATCATCTACATCTTGCAGACGAAATAAGGATTCGTGTAAGCTCGGACTGGAAACGGCAATTGCTTCCTTGATTGCGGGATCGTTGGATAACTCAATCATACGTTGCACAGTGTATGATTTGAGATATTCCTTGTTTTCACATTTTTCAGGAAAAAAAGACTTATACCTATCAAAAGAAATTACAGGAGTTCGCAGTAAAAAAAAATCGAGTGCTTTGTATGCATATCGCTGACGCTTCATTATTCCTCGCCCCCGGACTATCTTGTATATATGCACTTTCAAAGGATAATTCACCTTACAATAGAAGAAAAAAGGGACTTAAAAGCCCCTTTTCCTTCCATTTTTCTGTTCCGCAGTCAACCAAATACTCTGAATGATGAATGCATCCCAAAGATATAATATCTCAGCACCAATCTCCAATGTTTGATACACAATTCCCGTAGGTTTTACCACAATTCTCCGTGCGCTGCCCCCCGCATGCAACAGCAGAACACGCCGCTATGCTTGTAAGAACTTGTGGTTCAACAGATCCCTTAGACTTATTCACTTGTACATCCAAATCAAAAGCATCGTTTGCCATGTCATTTTCCTCCTCTCGTTCAACTTGTTTTCATAGATGTGATGATTATCACTAATGATTTCTTTCTGCTATCTCTTAGAAGTTAATTTATATGAACAATATCCCAACTGATCGTCATCTGTTGGAATATTCTCATATACACTTTACTTTTATGCTTGTTTAGGCTCTCAAGTGCTAGCTATTTATGTAAAATCCATAACCTAAACTTCTGTTAACTTTGTATATAATTTATATACAAACAAAAATATATAACCATATGCGAAAAGCATAAAACGTATATTTTGCACATTATTATATTTTATGAGTATATAAAGAATAAAATACATTTATATCAATTTATATAAACTTTTATTAATATTAATACAGTTTTAAAAGTGTCTGGTCCCGAACACATCACTTGATTATCTTCTCTTTATTAACGCACCGTCCAAGTTCATTTAGTTTATAAGCATCTAGCCATAAAGATACTAAGAATATTTTAAATAAGGGATAGGAATGTCTGTCCCCAATCCCTCGACGCTCATTCCCCTTTTATTCCTATTTACTTTCACTCCATTTGGAAGCAATCACTTCGGTTTTACTTTCTATGAGATCCATGACTTCCTCGCGGCGTTTCGTCTTGAATAAATTAATCATGTCGATCAAGTCGTTGCGGTCTAATAATTTAACCCCGTTGACAGCAGCAAGTGTTTTACAGGATTCCGTATAACGGCCGGAGGTGATGACGACAGACTTGTCGGCCGCATAATAACGCATGGAGGTATAAATTTCCTGCACCGCGCCCAAACCTACCGGATGTTGTACCCCATAACGTTTGGCCTGTATGACAACTCTGACGCCTTCACGGTCTGTAAAAACCAGATCCGCTCCAAAATCCCGGCTACTGGTTGTTTTATAGATGTCCTTATAGCCAAGCGCGGATAATAATCGCTGCAAATAAAGCTCAAATTCCGAGCCGTCCTCCATACGATCTATATCCTGAATTCCAATTTTGCGTGGGTCCAGATCCCGTAAAATCCGATTTCTGCGACCACGTATCAGTCCTCTGATGATGAGCGTAAACAACACTAAAAGTACAATGAGTCCTATTCCTAATTCCTTGTATGCCAATAATTTTTCTAGCAACATCCAACTCTCCCTCTTCTACCGTAAGCATAGCCGTACATCTTTAACAGGGAACTCCCCTATGCAGGCTGGCTCCCGTAATACATCTCTCTTTATCACATAACAATAGCCCCGCCAGATTCGACGGGGCTATCTTCGTCTTGCCTCAAAGCTGTCTAAACTCCATACTCCGCATCATTATTCGCGATTCAGCAAAGATTCTCCGGCAATACCAGGCTGAGTCATTTGGTACGGGTCCAATATAATGTCCAGCTCCTCCTCGGTCAGTACATTGTACAGCAAGCACAGCTCGCGCACCGATTTCCCAGTCGTAATTGCTTCGCGAGCAATGCGTGATACCACCTCATATCCAAGGTGCGGATTAAGCGCTGTAATAATGCCTACACTGTTCTCTACATATTCACGACAACGCTCCACATTCGCTTCAATTCCTTCCACACAATGAATGCGGAAGACGTGGAAGCCCTGCTTCATAATTTCTAGCGATTGCAGTAGGTTGTACACCAGTACGGGCTCCATTACATTCAGCTCGAGCTGACCAGCCTCTGAAGCCAAGCAGATTGTATGATCATTACCAATGACCTGAAAAGCAATTTGGTTAATGACCTCACACATCACCGGATTTACCTTGCCCGGCATAATGGATGACCCTGGCTGGCGGGCAGGCAGACTCAGTTCCCCCAGACCCGCACGTGGTCCGGAAGCCATCAAACGGATGTCATTTGCCACCTTAGACATATTCATCATACAAATTTTCAAGGCGGCAGACACTTCAGTATAAGCATCCGTATTTTGTGTAGCATCTACAAGATTTTCGTCAGCTTCCACAGGGAAGCCACTGACGTCTGCCAGTACCTCTGCGACACGCTGAATATAACGACGGTCTGCGTTCAGACCAGTACCCACCGCAGTTGCACCCATATTAATCGTTAGCAGGTGCTGCTTGGTCGCACGGACGCGTCCGATATCACGACCCAGCACACGCGCATAAGCCTGAAACTCCTGCCCTAATCGAATCGGCACTGCATCCTGCAAGTGAGTTCGCCCCATTTTAATCACACTATCAAACTCATTTGCCTTGCGGGAGAATGCTTCCTGAAGCTCACTCATGGTAGCTAACAGCTTATCAATCATACTTAATACAGCCAAGTGTACGGCTGTAGGAAAAGCATCGTTCGTCGATTGCGCCATATTAACATGATTATTAGGACTGATCTCCTGATAATCTCCGCGTTGCTTGCCAATCAGCTCCAGCGCGCGGTTCGCAATCACTTCATTTGTATTCATATTAATGGACGTGCCTGCGCCGCCCTGAATCGGATCGACGATGAAATGATCATGCAACTGTCCTTGTATAATCTCATCAGCAGCCTGAATAATGGCCTCTGCTTTGGGGCGGTGTAAACGGGTTAGTTCCATATTTACCGTCGCTGCTCCCTTTTTCACGATCGCCATGGCTTTAATCAACTCAGGGTGCAGTCTTTGGCCTGTAATTGGAAAATTTTCTTTTGCTCTCAGCGTTTGTACACCATAATAGGCATCTGATGGCACTTCCTTGGTACCTAAAAAATCATGCTCCAACCTCATATTCTCTGATTCCTCCGCTGTGTTTGCTACGTTTCTTCAATTCAGTACAGTCAAATTGACATAAAAAGACCTTCTCTGATCCCCTCTTCATTATACGTTTCTATTCCCGTGCTTTTCCAGTTGAATAAACGCGGAAAAAGCTATGTAATCCTATGACAAGTTATGATTACCCGTATATACCACACTTATTCGGTAAATGCTCAGCTATGACTTGAATACGGATTTAATGACTTATAATAATATCGAGTGGCATAAAGCTGACCATCGGCTGATTGAGCATAACCCGGAATAACACCAGCTTCTACAAACCCGATCGACTCGTATAGTCCATTGGAGGGATCACCCACCCGCGTATCTAGCACCAGTAACGTTCTATCCTGACTTAGTGCCTCTTCTTCCGCTGCCTTCATTAACTGTCGTGCGATCCCCAGCCTGCGACCGGACGGATGTACCATAAGCTTTGCAATTTCCGCACGATGAATAGCGTTAGCTTTTTGAGCCAAATGAAGCTGGACCGTCCCTACAGGTACTCCGTCCTTCTCGGCAATCCACAGAACTACGCCGTCCTCAAGTACATTGTTCCAATAAGCTGCTGCTTCCTGATAACCTAATGGGGGTAAGAAACCTATAGATGCACCGTCTGCAACCACGTCGATTAACATTCGACTTAGCGAATCTACCAGGGCTTCATCC
This sequence comes from Paenibacillus sp. SEL1, assembly GCF_054602535.1. Lineage (NCBI taxonomy): Bacteria > Bacillati > Bacillota > Bacilli > Caryophanales > Paenibacillaceae > Paenibacillus > Paenibacillus sp. SEL1. The sequence continues at coordinate 236,025 of NZ_CM137723.1, forward strand.
AAAGCCTGAACAGGGTAGACTCTCATTTCGTTAGACATTGTGATTCCTCCCGATGAGTTCGATAATATACAATAAAGAAAGCAAACTATCTTTTTAGGATAGTTTACTTTCCATAATACTTCGCTTACTTCATCATTCTCATTTCCATTACTGCTCTGCCATATAAAAGAACTCCCACAGATGACCATCCAAATCCTGAAAGCTCCATCCATACATAAAACCATGATCTTGAGGTTCGTTTGAGGGCTTGCCGCCCGCTTCCAAAGCCTTGTGGACGATCTCGTCTACCTTTTCTCGACTCTCCACCGATAAGGCAACAATTGCTTCTGTGCTTTTTGTGGCATCTGAAATTTCCTTTGTCGTGAACGTTTTAAAACGTTCTTCAACCAATAACATGACAAAAATATGCTCACTAACAACCATACAGGTTGCATGTTCATCAGTGAACTGAGCACTGAATTCAAATCCGATGGTAGTGAAAAAATCAATGGACTGTTGCAGATTTTTAACTGGCAAATTCACGAAAATTTGTTTAGCTTTTACTCCCACGACATTTCACCTCTTCATTCGTCATTCATTCTACTTTATCATACTACCTCTCCACAAAAGATAACTTAACTATCGTATAAAGTCAATCAATCTGACATTTGTATAGGGAAATCTCCTATTCCCAATGAAGCTTAGCCAGCGTGCGAGATAATACAGCCGCAGTTTCTGCCCTCGTCACGGATGTAGCCGGGCCAAAACGGCCTTTCTCGTCTCCCCTCAGAATACCTAGTCCAGACAAAGTCTTCACAGCCGGAGCTGCCCATGTAGAAATCTCCTGCGCATCCGACAATGATACGGATATACTTTCACTCACCTCTCTTGTATTTTCTTCTGTGTTCCCAGCGAAGCGCAAGGCTCTCTCTATGATCACAGCCAGTTCCTCCCTCGATACCGGGGTATCAGGACGGAAGCTTCCGTCAGTATAGCCGTTGATCAGCCCAGCTGCTGCTGCGGTACGTACGGAATCCGCATACCACGATTCGGGTTGAACGTCGTCAAAGCTCGTCAGCGTGCGATCAGTACGCTCCAGTCCAAGCACACGAACCAGCATCGCTGCCAGTTCAGAGCGTCGTACCTGGCCTTCAGGCTCAAAATGCACGTTCGCTAAGTCCCTTTCACGAGTCGCACTAGCTGTAGACGCTGTTGAATGGGTCCCCGTCACAAGCAGGCGAGTTGCCAGCCGTGTAATGTCCTGCTGCGCCCAATGGCCGGATATATCCATGAACGATCTGACTTCACCAGAAGACCCGCCATCAAGCACAGCGTAAGTCCCTCCCGAACGTCCATACACGGTTATTTCCTCACTCGAAGTGTGAAAAGGAACGGGTTGATAGGACAGCTGTCCGACTTGGTTGGTCGATGATACCTTCACTACAGCAAGCTGGTCTGTATCGACCATTGCAGGAACACGTAACAGATAACGTTCATACCCTCTACCAGAGTCTCCGTTACCTACCAAAAGCTGTTTCCGTCCATCCTCGCTTCTCAGCTCAGCGGCGATATCCAAAGCCTGTAACAGTGTACGCCCTGTTGGAACATCCAAGCGTTTAGCCAGCTCTTCGTTCGAAGCGATGGAAAAATTCAAAGAAATTTGTTTTACAGGCACCTGCCAGGTATCAGCCAGTTTCTGAAGAGACAAGCGACTTGTTGTTACTTCATATCCACCCTGTGGCGTTTCCACTCGAAGGGTACGAATACGGTCGTTCAAGACGGCTCCCAAAGCTTCCCCGTTTAAATGAACCTCGTACGTCCCCGCTTCTACTTGCTCCCCTGCACGGATCACAAGCGTACCCTTCGCACCATTTTGAATGGCCTTTTGTATTTCAGCAGCTGTTACTTGAGCAACTGCCTTTTTCAGTCCGTTTTTCTCCACTCCGGTCATTACAGACTTAACTTGCACCACATTTGTACCAGACAGGCTGCTTCCATTGGGCTCACTACTGGCAGTCTGACCCTGTCCATTTACCGTTCCATTCACGTTACCGCTACTGCCATTTCCAGTGTTACCATTTCCCTCGTTATCCTGCTGATCCTCATCATCATCGTCATTTCGGCCACTCCCATCATCTGTCGGTGGTTCTTCCGTTTTGCGTGGCACATCTATTTGCGCAACCAACGGATCATGATCACTGACCCGCCCGTCCGCCGCACTAAAGTCTGCATTCATATGAACGATATCCAGCACGGATGTTTTGCTCAGTGACGGGCTGACCAGCATATGATCCAATGTTTGCGAATTACCTTCATAAATATAAGAGTACCGTTCCTTTTCATCCAAATGGTCAATCAGATTGGTCAATTCCTGCCCCCGTAGTAAAGCCAGCGTTTCCGAAAATTGAAAATCATTCAGGTCACCGAGCACCACTATATTGGCCTTAGGGTTTACTTGCAGTACCGACTTTACAAAGCCATTCACAATCGTTGCAATCTTCGCACGCTGTATTTCGCTGCTTCTCACAGGTGGTTGAATTCCTCCAAATGGCGCTTGATCGCCCCCTTTGGAATTAAAATGGTTAGCGACCACAATCACCTGCTGGCCTTCAAACTCAAATTCAGCGGCCAACGGCTTGCGCGAGTCTTCAAATGACGCATTCAGGGGATCAATCCGACCCGGGTTGAGGGAAAGTCCCTGCACTCCATAAGTGACAGACGTAACTGAATCCCCCTTGGGCTTGTCGGTCAGCGTAACACGTTGCGGATTGTACAAGAAGCCAACACGGATGTTGCCACCGGGGGCACCGCCATCCTTATTATTTTCAGGGCCAATATCTGTAAAATTGTATTCCGGGCCTCCATGAGCACGAATCGCCTCTATGAGCACGCGGAAGCTTTCGGAAGCGTCTGTGGTGCCATCATCCTTCTCACCGTTATTATCCTGCACTTCCAGCAATCCTATGATATCCGGATGATTCAAATTTACAGCGATAGCCTGCCCCAGCTGATCTATCCGTTTTCCATCACCGGGATCGAAGTTTTCCACATTAAAAGAAGCTACTGTCAGCTTACGATCATCCCCTATCAAACGCGTATTGGCTGGCTGGAGGCCGCCAGGTACAATATCCGGCAGACGCTCTGGCAGCAGCTTATAATTGCTAAAGCTATAGCTCACCACACCTGTGATAGAACCCGCAAAACGATCGCCTGTTTTCAACGGTGTCGAAGGCTTCGCATCAATCAGAATCCGTTGCGGGTTCAGACTTCTTTCTGTCAGCATGAGTCCGCCTGCCTCCGTTACAACCTCACCTGTGTTTGGACCGTTAACAATTCGGACTGGAATTTCATAGCCATAGGGACCAATCACAGTGGCATCCTTCAACTCTACACGCATGCCTTCCAGGCTTTCGAAAAAGTCCAAGCCATCCTCCTGTGGATCAAACACCGTCATTCCGTCATGATCCACAACAGATGTGGGCATCACACGTCCCTGTTCACCTAGCAAAATTGGAGCTGGCAATGGACGGTCATTGGCAATTACCTTAACCGAAGAAGCCACAATTTCTGTGGTCGTCAAGTCGATTGGCTTGCTTGCATATGTTCTTTCCGTGTATTCCTTTACCGAACCGCTAACCCTTACCTCATCCCCTACCTGTGCACCGTGACTAGGCTTGTACACTAAAATGGCCTCGGATGTTTTTTCATCCTGATCCACTTGAGCATCCAACTCTTGGATATAGAAACTGCTCCCCTTCACCATCGTGACAACGCCTTCAATATCCGCTACTTTTTGTCCTTCATATGGAGAACGGTGTGCTGCCCCCTGTACATCGTGGATGCGAAGCTTTTTAGGAAAATAGACATCTGCATATACACTTGCCCCTACAGTTACGGGTGAAGGTTGCACCTCTTTTCCTGCAAAAGATGCAGGCTCTGCCGAAGCTTTTCCACTGGACAACCCTGCCGGCCCTCCAGCTGAAAGCAGCAGTATAGCACTGAGCCATGTGATCCCGAACCTTTTTAATTTCGTAGGTAATATTTTTTCTATGTATTCTTGTTTCATCAAAAGATACTCCCCTCCCCATTTTTACTATGATTACGCTTACAAATATATTCTTCTTTTAAGATACCATAAATTAGTCAATTTAGTACCTGAATTATGTAAAATGAATTCTTCTTGCCGTAGCATATTCAGATCAAATTATTGTAAACTTGTTCTAATACAGAAAAAGGTGGCACATACGCTATGGAGCATTTGCTTAACGATCAGGTTAAAAACATTCAAATCAGCGGCATCCGCAAAATCGCCAACAAAGTTGCCGCATTACCCGGAACCCTGTCATTAACGATCGGACAACCGGATTTCCCTACCCCTGCGCATATTATGGAAGCTGCCCATCGGGCGATTAACGAAGGATGCACCTCCTATACACCTAATCCGGGACTGCCGGAATTACGAGAAGCCGCAGCGGCGTTTGTAGCTCGTAAATACGGCCTGAATTACCGTGGACAGGATGAGGTGATCGTAACGAACGGAGCCAGTGAAGCGCTGGATATTACCTTACGCACGATTTTGTCCCCCGGCGATGAAGTTGTTCTACCTGTCCCGATCTACCCAGGGTACGAGCCATTGATCCGTTTGTCAGGCGGTATTCCTGTGTTTGCCGATACCCGCAGTAGCGGCTTCAAACTCACGGCCGAGGTGCTGGAGCCTTATCTGACCGAACGGACAAAAGCAGTCATTCTCGGATATCCTTCAAATCCAACCGGACGAGTGATGAGCCGTGAAGAACTGGAAGCGGTCGCGGATTTACTGAAGGAGCGCGATTTGTTTATCATTTCGGATGAAATATACAGTGAACTGATTTACGATACACCCCACGTTTCCATTGCAGCTCTACCAGGTATGCGGGAGCGCACCATCGTCATTAACGGTCTGTCCAAATCACATTCTATGACGGGATGGCGCATTGGTTTTACACTTGCACCCGCTGAAATTACACAGCACTTGGTCAAAGTCCATCAATACAACGTAACCTGTGCCAGCTCGATTAGCCAATATGCTGCCCTGGAAGCCTTGACTGTTGGTGTCGATGATGCACTCCCGATGCGTGAGGAATACCGCAAGCGTCGTGATTATGTACATGGTAGGCTGACAGACATGGGTATCCCGCTGGAGAAACCCGAAGGAGCCTTTTACCTTTTCCCTTCTATCGCCCATTTTGGATTAAGCTCGATGGATTTTACCTTGAAGCTGCTGGAAGAGCATGGAGTGGCTGTCGTACCTGGAGATGCTTTTTCTTCCTATGGCGAAGGATACATTCGCTTGTCCTATGCTTACGGACAGGATGTGCTGGAGCAAGGGTTGGATAAAATAGAGAGGTTTGTTAGGGGAATTGTGAGGAGTTAAGGTGGGAGAGGCGCTACACAGTCCATTTGATCTTCCGATCGCTGTTGCTGGGGGATTCTTGGATTGGATAAAACATTTATAGGTAAGAATCCCACAGCAAAGGCGAACGCTACCGCTTCTCCAGATTCAAATGGCCCGCTTCGCTCACTGCACGCCTCAAAGTCCCACAATTCTCTAACGTGTGTGAAGTATGGGGAAAAGAAGTACAATACTCACTGCTTTACACGGTGAATAAACAAAACAGGCCCTTGAACCACCTACACGGGTGGTTCAAGGGCCTGTTCGTTCTTCTTCTACTCCCTCACCTGGGTGTGGGATTCATGGGTGACTAGCTTTAAGCACGGTGCAGCGGAGGGGGCGGAATGGTGCTGGACAAGCGAAGCGGTCGCCTTTAAATTCCGATTTTAACCTTTAAATATTCAATCATAAAAATCGGAATTTAACAGCGATGGTAAGCACCATCCGCCACCGCAGCGACCTTTAAAGCACCACCCCCTAATCCTCACGCCACTCCCCTACTTTAAATGCATTTTGAATTGCAGGAACAATTCATTGTAATGAGCGAGCATGCGCTTGCCTAGATTGTTGTATACTTCCAGCTTGTCTGTAATTTCGGACGGAGGGTAAAAACGCTCGTCACCAGAGATATCTTCAGGCAACAACTTCTTTCCATCCTCGTTGGGTGTGGAGTATCCTACAAATTCGGCATTTTGAGCGGCTACATCGGGCTGCATCATGAAATTGATGAACTTATGGGCCGCATCCACATGGGTAGCGGTTTTTGGAATAACCATATTATCAAACCACAAGTTGGAGCCTTCATCTGGCACGATGTAATCGAGCTTCTCGTTCTCATCCATGATTTCAGACGCATCACCGGACCATACAACCCCGGCAGCAGCTTCCTCGTTTGCCAGCAGCATTTTAATCTCGTCACCAACAACCGCTTTGACATTGGGCGCTAATTTCTCCAACTTCGTCAAAGCCTGCTGCAAATGTGCCTCATTCGTATCGTTCAAGGAATAGTGAAGGCTGTTCAGTGACATCCCTACGACTTCCCTCGCACCATCAACCAACAGTAGGTTATTACGCAGCTTTGGATTCCACAGACCGTTCCAGCTATGAAAATCAATGCCTTTCGTCAGCTCTGGGTTAAACACAATCCCGACTGTACCCCAAAAATACGGCACTGAGTATTCATTATTCGGGTCGAACGAAAGGTTTAGAAAATGAGAATCCACATGCTTCAAATTCGGTAGCTTGCTGTGGTCCAACGGGAGCAACAAGTGCTCCTGCTTCATTTTAGCCAAAGCATATTCCGAGGGAACCGCTACATCAAACGAAGTTCCTCCCTGCTCGATTTTCGTCAGCATCGCCTCATTGGAGTCAAAGGTCTGATAAATGACGGTAATCCCCGTCTCCTTTTGAAACCGTTCCAGCAGCTCAGGATCAATGTAGTCTCCCCAGTTGTACACCGTCAGTGTGTTACCACCAGAGTAGCCTTGACTGGAATTCAACCATGCGGCCACCCCCATCAGCCCAAACGAGATGATGAAAATCGACAGAAACACGCGCACAAGTGACTTCATCTAGGCACCCCCATTTCTGCCGCAGGCTCTTTTTTACCATTACGATTCGCCTTGCGCATAATAAAGTAGTAACCCACCACCAGCAGCACTGTAAACAGGAAAATGAGCGTGGATAGCGCATTGATGGACAAGGAAACCCCTTGACGGGCACGTGAGTATATTTCAACCGATAAGGTCGAATAGCCACTGCCTGTCACAAAAAAGGTCACCGCAAAATCATCCAGCGAGTACGTTAACGCCATAAAGAAGCCCGCATAAATCCCTGGCTTGATAAAGGGTAGAATCACCTTGGTCAGCACATCCATTCGACTGGCACCCAAATCACGCGCGGCATCGACCAGAGATGGACTCATTTCCTGCAACCGCGGCAAAATCATAATGACCGCAATCGGCACACTAAATGCAATATGGGATAATAAAACGGAGTAGAAACCCAGCTTAATCCCGACCATCGTGAACAAAATGAGGAAGGAAGCGCCAATAATGACGTCCGGGTTCACGATCAATACATTATTGAGCGATAGCAGCGTATTTTTGACTCGACGGTTTTGCATCTGATGAATAGCCAGCGCACCCATGATGCCAATAATCGTAGCCAACGCAGACGACAGCAAAGCAACCACCAAGGTATTAATGACAATAATGATCAAGCGAGTGTCTGCAAACACCTCTTTGTAATATTGGAGTGTAAAACCTTCAAACTCATGCATCGTCCCGCCGCTGTTGAAGGAATAGTACATCAAATATAAAATAGGTGCGTACAACACGAGAAAAACAATCACCAAATAAATATTTCCGAACCGGTTTTTATTTACCATGCCGCACCCTCCGTTTCGTTCCCGAGGTGAGCAGCATAATGATCCCCATCGCCAAAATCAGGAACACGGCAACCGTAGAGCCCATCCCCCAATCCTGAGTAACCAGAAAATGCTGCTCTATCGCCGTCCCCAGTGTAATCACACGGTTACCTGCAATCAGGCGGGTAATCATAAACAGCGACAACGCTGGAATAAACACAGCCATGCAACCGGATCGCACACCCGCAAGCGTTAACGGGAAAATAACCCTACGAAACGCGGTCCACTTGGAGGCTCCCAAATCTCGGGCAGCGTCCAGCAATGAAGGGTTTAACCCTTCCAGCGCGTTATAGATGGGCAAAATCATAAAAGGCACAAAAATATAAACCGATACAAACACAAAGCTGGAGCTGGTAAACAATAATTGCTGACCTCCCAACCCAACCATACCTAACACCGCATTCACCGGCCCATAGGTACCAAATATCCCGATAAAAGCATACGTTTTGAGCAGCAAGTTAATCCAGGTCGGCAAAATAATGAGCAACAGCCACAGCTGCTTATGCTTGGTACGTGTAAGCAAATATGCTGCCGGGTAAGCAACTAATAGTGAAAATACAGTGATCAGAAATGCATACCAAAACGAGCTGAGCGTCATGCTCAAATAAACAGGTGTCAGAAACTGAGCATAGTTGTTGAATGTGAGATGACCATCCACATCAAATAACGAATAGTAAAACACAAGAACAACTGGAGCCGCCACGAACAGCACAATCCATAAATAGTAAGGCAGCAGATACGCTGCTCTTGTATTACCGGACATGCTGATCCACCTCTTCATAGGCTTCCAGACGCCGATCAAATTCTTCTTCTGTTTCCCCAAACCGCATCACATGGATCGCTTCCGGGTCAAATCGCAGACCGATTTCACTGCCCAGCTCCGCCTTTTTGGTAGAATGCACGAGCCACTCCTGACCCGAATCATCATAGCAGCTTATTTCATAGTGAACACCACGGAACAATTGGGTATCTACCTTCACACGCAGCTTGCCTTCAGCAACATTCGTAATCTCCAAGTCCTCTGGCCGGATCACAATTTCAATGGGTTCGTTCGGACGTAATCCTCCGTCGACACATTCAAACTGTCGACCGTTAAATTCCACTTGATAATCTGCAATCATCCGTCCTGGGACAATATTAGATTCGCCGATGAAATCAGCAACAAACCGATTGATCGGCTCATCATAAATATCATTAGGCGTACCACTCTGCTCAATCTTACCTTTGTTCATAACAAAAATTTCGTCCGACATGGCCAGTGCTTCCTCCTGATCATGCGTAACGAAAATAAAGGTAATTCCAAGGCGCTGCTGCATTTCGCGCAAAATGTACTGCATTTCAGTACGCAGCTTTAAATCCAGTGCAGACAATGGTTCATCCAACAAGAGAACATCAGGTTCATTGACGATAGCCCGTGCGATGGCCACACGCTGACGCTGTCCCCCGGACATCTCAGAAATTTCCCGCTCGCCGTAGCCTTCCAGATTGACAAAGGACAACGCCTGTGTCACCTTCTCCTGAATGTCCTTTTTGTTCATCTTTTTAATTCGCAGACCGAAGGCTACATTTTCAAACACATTCAGATGCGGAAATAGCGCATAATCTTGAAAAACCGTATTGACCTGCCGCTCATTGGCTGGAACACGATTAATGAGTTTTCCATTTAAATAAATAGAGCCTTCTGTCGGCTCCGCAAAACCTGCAATCATACGCAGAATCGTCGTTTTACCACAGCCGGAAGGCCCCAGCAGTGTATAAAATTTACCACGCTCAATCTCAAAGCTGACGTCCGCCAGCACTGGGGGATCGTTGTCATATTGCTTGGTCACCCGTTCAAATCGGATGATGGTTTGCTCTCCCATAACACCCTCCTTCAAAAAATTCGACTTCATTCCATTTCATTCTTTTCATTAAACCTATTTATTCAGGGCGCATCATTTACCCTTGAGACTTCCATGTAAAATAGTCTGTCAGCACACGAATGGCTACACCAATCGCTTCCTCCGCAGGCTCCAGCTTGGCATGATGCAAACCATAAGGCGTATCAACACCAAGCCAGAACATCAGACCGGGAATTCGCTCCAGAAAATACCCGAAGTCTTCTCCGGTCATCGCTTCTCCGCATTCAATAAGCTGCACATCTTGCCGATTACGGACCCAGTTCATGAATTCCTGGGTTACCTGAGCTTCATTGTACACTTGCAAATAATTGGAGCCATAATGAATCTCGGCATGACATTCAAATCCAGCCTCCACACCGCGCACTAGTGCTTCAATCCGTGATTTAACCAGCTTCATCGTATCGGCTGACAACGTTCGGATCGTACCCTCCAAACGGGCGGTTTCCGCGATAATATTTTGCTTCGTGCCTCCGCTAACCTTACCCACGGTAATGACCGCTGCATCGAGTGGATTCACATTACGGGCTACAACCGTCTGTAATTGTCCCACCAGCTGACAAGCAGCCACTACCATATCATTCGCCTTGTGTGGATACGCAGCATGCCCACCCATACCCTTCAGGTCGATGAAAAGCTCCGACGTATTGGCAAATAGGATGCCCGGGCGAGTCGCAATTGTGCCAACAGGATATTCAGGTGCAACATGTAGCGCGACAATTTCATCGGGTATCCAATCTGCCAGCTCCGTGCTGTCCCGCATAGGCAAGGCTCCGCCCGGCCCTTCTTCAGCCGGTTGAAACAACACAACCAGGTCATCCTTAATCGGATGGCTTGCAAAGTGAGTAACAATTCCCAATCCAATCGTCATATGTAAATCGTGTCCACAAGCATGCATATAGCCGGGATGGGTCGAACGAAAATCGTACCCTGTCTCTTCTTCAATAGGCAAACCGTCCATATCACAACGATATCCATAGCGGCGTTCAGGAGCCGTTCCATGAATGAACACTAACACGCCCGTACGCCATGTACGAATTTCCAACCGCTCCTGAGGGAGCGTTTCCAAATAATCCAGCAAATATTGTTGTGTTTTGTATTCCTCAAAACCCGGTTCGGGAATTTGGTGTAAATCCCTTCGTATTTGGACAAAAGAACGATAGTCGACCGTACTCATTGCTGCTACGCCTCCTCTTTATAGCTCATCAGCTCTTATCTGGCAAAAGAACAAAAGGACAAAAGCCCGGCGCAGCCGCCGAGCCTTGTCCGTTGTGCTTCGTCCCTAAGTTATGCTGTCAGTGCATCATGCTTCTGACAAGGAATCGTTCACCTTTGGTACATTAAAAAAAATTTTGCCTTCTTACAGAATGCGCAGTTCTTTCAAAATCTCAGTTTTAGATTTGGTCTTATCGTCGACCTGTTTGATCACACGTGCAGGTGTACCCGCCACTACGGAGTATTCAGGCACATCTTCAGTTACGACAGATCCGGCTGCAACAACTGCACCTTTACCAATTCGTACGCCTTCCAATACGACTGAGTTTGCACCGATCAATACATCGTCTTCTACTACAACTGGTTGTGCAGATGGTGGTTCAATGACACCCGCCAGGACAACGCCTGCACCGATGTGACACATGTTACCTACTTTAACACGACCGCCCAGCACAGCATTCATATCAATCATCGTGCCTTCACCAATGGTGACACCGATGTTAATCACTGCACCCATCATGATGACTGCGTTGTTACCGATGCCAACCATATCACGAATATATGCGCCTGGCTCAATGCGGGCATTGATGCCTTTCAGATCGAGCATAGGAACAGCAGAGTTACGGCGGTCATTTTCCACCACATAGTCTTCTTCTTTCGCGTTTGCGCTATCCAGTACAGGCTTGATATCAGCCCAATCCCCAAATACAACACCACTGTCTCCAGAAATAAAAGCTTGAACATTCTCGCCAAAAGATGCGGAAGCCAAAGCTCCTTTTACATATACTTTAACAGGCGTCTTTTTCTTGCTGTTTTTAATCACGTTGATGACTTCTTGTGTATTCATTTCGATGGACATAGTAAATCTAACAACTCCTTCATCGCTTCATACGACTTCGCAAGCCGGAATGATCTTATTCTCTCATCCTTTATAGCACAAAAGTGCAGGTCTCGCAATTATAGATTAGACCCTTATAGCTCTAATCTAACCCTTAAAATAACAATTTCCAGCGGCATGACTGCCTTAAATTCATAATTGTAAGCCGCCGACCATCCCACATCAAAGTAGGGTTATTTATTAGCTTGCAGGCTCTCCAGCGATGTATAAATGAAGGATTCGAATCCTTCAGCAGGTTCACCTTGTGGAATGTTCACTTTCACGATAAAACCACCTGTTTTATTTTCTACAACAATATATTGCTGTGTCATCTTCGAACCGCTCGCTTGTAGGAACAGACGGCTACTGGACAGCGCTTGAGGTACGGCTGCTTTGTCCAGCTTTTGAACCTTGCCGATGGAAGCTAGATCCTTTTCTCCTTCTTTTTGAAGCTCATCCAGATTAAAGTCGGAGGACAGCTTCGTAATTTCAGCATAATAGTTATCATCTACAGCCAAGGCAACACGGTTTTGATCGGGAAACAGGGACATCGGATCAAACACATACAGTGAATATCCCTCTCCTTTTGCCAATGTTGCTGTCTGCTTTTCCTTTTTCCCTTCAAGGGTAAGCTCAAAAGTTTGAGTCTTCGAGCGTTCTCCGCCTACCGCTTGACCAGAGCTTCCGTTTTGATTGCCATCTGTTGCAGCTTCTGTTTTTTGTATTTTCGTTAAAGTCAGTTGCTTCGCCGTAGCGTCGCCCTCTACTGCTTTTTCGTTGTATTCAAACGCTACTGTATCGCCTTCTTTAAGTCCAGCTATTACCGTGTCCAGTCCCTCCCCCAATTGGAAGGATTGGGCTTCGCCATTGGTTTCAATCTCTACCGTATGTGGGTCAGCAGCTCCATTGTATACACCCGTGCCTTTTTTAACTTCCGGCTCAGCGATTGGCTCCGGTTTAACTTGCGGCTGCTGTTGCGTTTGCGGTTGGTCTGACCCTTGAGGTGCGGTGTTATTGGTTTGCGGTTTCGTTCCACAGGCTGACAGAGCCAGCACTGCCACTACAGTCAGTAGTATGATTGAAAATGTGTTTTGTTTTTTCATAAAATCCACCTCCACTATGATAGACGAGCTTGTGCAGCAAAAGTTCTACGCAGCATCTCACTTAAAACCCTACCTCCTGCTCCCGTTTATTATATTCTCAGGATTTTGCAAATTCCTAATACCACGGGAATGTCAGGTACGGTATAATGGGCTGTATTAAACCCAATTTTCGAGATACCGCTTGGAAGGAACATAAACGTATTTATTTTCCTCCATACGGATGGAGCTGCCACATGAATCAAGCACATAAACCGTCGTTTTCCTTTGAATTATTGTACATCATAGGTATTATCGCTATTTCGTTCTCCTCGATCTTCGTAAGATGGTCTGAAGCCGAGGTGTCCGTCATCGCTATGTACCGTTTGTACCTAACCAATCTGATCATGCTGCCTTTGGTCTGGAAATACCGCACCGAGCTGTTTAGCCTGACCCGCAAGCAGTGGATGCTGATCCTCTGGTCCGGTATAGCGCTGGGGCTGCATTTCTTGCTCTGGATGGGCTCACTGCGACTGACCACCGTTGCAAGCTCTACCGTTATTATGACATTGGAGCCGATCCTTGTCATGCTCGGTTCTTTTTTGTTTTTCCGGACGGGCACGAATCGCGCTATGCTCATCGGAATGGGTATGGCTTTTATCGGCTCACTGGCCATCGGAGCTGGAGACTTTCATGTCTCGGGACAAGCCCTGCTCGGGGACGCACTGTCCTTCTTGGGTATGGTAGCCGTGTCCATCCATATGCTGATGGGTAAGCATCTACGCGAGCATTTGAGCGCGTTTGTGTATAATTTTTGGGTTTTCGCCATCGCAGCCACATCACTTGCGCTGTATAATATGGTCAATGCCATTCCTTTTACCGGATACGCTCCACGGGAATGGGGACTGTTCCTGCTGCTTGCCATTGTGCCTACGCTGTTCGGACATTACCTATTTAACTGGCTGCTCAAATACATTAACGCCACCGCGGTGTCAATGGCGGTACTCGGCGAACCCGTTATTTCTTCCCTGCTAGCTTGGGTGCTGCTCGGGGAAAGGCTGTCTACTTTACAATTTGGTGCAGGCTTTTTCATCCTGTTCGGGGTATGGATTTTTATCCGATACGGAGCGGATTTTAAAAAGAAAGCCATCCACCAAAGTGAGTTGCCCAACACTGAGCACCCCCTGAAGGCCAGCTCTTAACTTATTTACCCCATTTTCATAAACCATACTCAATGGATTAAATTTACTGTTAAATAAAGGAAGGCGGAATCCTCTATGAAATCCATCGTATCCAAACGCTGGCTGCTGGCCCGATTGTATGAGCCGGACATGATCATTGCCGACTGCCGTTCCCTGCTCGGACAAGCCGGGGCTGGACGGACTCAATTTAATGAAGACCATATTCCAGGGGCGGTTCACTTCGATTTGGAAGAAGACCTTACCGCTCCTCTTGGTGAGCATGGTGGTCGCCATCCCTTACCTGATGCGGATACACTTGCCGCACGTCTGAGTCGTGCCGGGATCAACGCATCTTCACGCATCGTCGCTTATGATGACCAAGGCGGTATGATGGCTTCCCGCTTCTGGTGGCTCCTGCGCTATCTCGGGCATGAGCAGGTATATGTGCTGGAAGAGGGCTACAGCGCTTGGAAAGAAGCGAAGTTCCCCGTTACGGCAGACCAGCCGATTCGCATTCCAAGTACATTCACACCGAATGTACAGCCGCAAATGCTCACAAGTATGCAAGAGGTGCACCGTGTATCCAAAGATTCGCTTCCTGGTGGCTCTTCCATATTGATTGATTCGAGAGAGCGGCCTCGCTACCTGGGGCTGGAGGAGCCCATAGATCAAGCAGCGGGGCATATCCCAGGTGCGGTGAATTTCTTTTGGAAAGAAGTATTGGACGAACAAGGCAGCTTTAAAAATGCGGAACAATTGCAACAGCACTTTGCCGACCTTGATCCAAACGCAGAAATTATCGTGTACTGCGGTTCCGGCGTATCCGCCTGTCCCAATGTACTCGCCTTGAATGAAGCTGGATTTAGCAAGGTCCGTTTATATCCGGGAAGCTGGAGCGACTGGATCAGTTATGAGGAGAATCCGGTGGCGACCGGAGAGGAATAAAAAGTTTTCAACGGATATACAGGTTCTAAATACAAATACACTGTCCTGGCGATTAGGCTTACGGCAGTGTATTTGTCTTTGTTTAAAAAAACAACTTGAGCTGAGTGAAGCAATAAAACGATATAGTTGAAGCTACTTGCTTTTTTGAATTGCTATCCAATCTTTTGAACAAATATATATCTTAATTCATATTTTTTCTGTTGTTTTTCTGCATATATCAGAGTTTCTCTTATGGAACCCGTTTCTAATATATTCAAATCATTAAAATGTTCTTTTAAATCTTCTTCAGTAAAGAAGTGAGCATATTTCCCTTCCTTGTATTCATATGTTCCTTCTTCAATTTCCCTACCCACACCATTATTAAAATCACAATTAGAAAAACATGTGAAATACATTACTCCTAATTCCTTCAAATGCTTCACGCAATTCTGTATCAGTCTTTTTCGGTCTTCTAACAAAAATAAATGTAATAAATCATAACAATATATTCCATCATACCTTTGGCTTGTAGTAAACTCTAATACCGATTCTTGAATAAAATTCGTTTTTAAATCCCATTCTTTTGCTAGATTTATAGCTGAACTAGATATCTCAATTCCATCAACCTGAAAATAAGAAGAGAACGCCTTCGTATTTCTTCCATATCCAGCACCAGGAACTAAAATATCATATACACTATTCTTTTTGAACAAATCTATAGCTTGGGTTACAGTTTGACTTGGTTCACAGCCCCAAATCATCCCTTCTTCAGTAAATCTTTTGTTCCAATAATCCCCCATATGATTCACCCGCCTATATACTCACATAGCTCTTCTTTTAAGTTCATTAATCTGTCTGATATGATGTTGATCATGCCAGATAAAATCTCTTAAATATGATATTACAGTAAACTTCCCGTCAGCATATTCTTTAGTAAACTTGTCGTCTTCAAAACTCTCTATACTCTCCAATATCATGTTACGGTACTGAATAGTCATTTTAATTAATTCTTCTTTCGTTTTTGTTTTTCCATATTCAATAGCATTCTGATTAAATTGTTCAAAATCAATACGTGTTAATGTCAAAGGTGTATTGTTTAATATGGGACTTATTGCTGCATCAAAAAAGTATTTATCCCACAGCAGTATATGACTTACGACATCCTGAACTGACCATTTACCTTCAGCAATCGTTATTTGCCAATCCATTTCACGAATCTCAGAAACAAAACGGATCCATTCTTTGAACTCCTCTAGTAACCGCGACTTCTCATTCATGGTATCACGCTCCTTTTTTCAAATTTCATTTATCTAGGACAACGTTTCTGACTCATGGACCCCAAAGGGGTTGTCTGCTGAAAATCTGTTTTATGAATACTATAATGATTATATCTTTCAGCATCTATTTCTATCTCTCCTACAAACTTAAAACTACTTTTTTGAATAACTCTATTCGACGGTCCATTCTCAAGTAATGCAATTGCATTTAATTCTTTAATCTCCGTATTTTCAAATAAATACTGAATTAATCCCTGAACTGCTTGAGTCGTATATCCCTTACTTCTATGGTCTTTTGAGATACCATACATAATTTCTCTATTGGGTACTGGAAGCTCATCTTTTTTTCCCGAAGGATAATGTCTTTACATTCTATAGACAAGCTATACGTAGAATTCTCTTTAGAGTGCATGTTGATTCTCCTTTAATTGTATTGATTCTACAATTATTTGCACTTATTTACTATAACTGTACCAAAAGAAATCTTCATATTTGGTGCATATACTAACCAAGATTCATCACTGAATTCTTTAGAAAATGTTGCTTCTACTTCATATTGTTTTTTAACTTCTGTTTCGTTTAATCCTCTAGACAATAAATTGTTGATCACTTCTGAAGCATCATTAGGTTCTTGTCCTAAGCCTTCTTCTTTCAAAGAACTATAAAAAAGAGAGTTTTGTAAATATTTCATTGGCTTGATTTGTTAATTCCCTGCCTTTGTCAATGCCAGTATATGTTGATCCATTTGGTGCAATGGAAGAAGCTTTAGTCCCAAATATCCAAAACCGCATCCATAATCTACGATCTTTACAGGTTAAGTAATTTACTTTTGTCAACCAAAGAGCGGCACGTCAGCAGTATGAATGTCTTGTTAGGCGGATTACCTCTCTCCCTGAATCATCATAAATTTTGAAGTTTATATACCTCTATCTCCATAATCATATCCTTAACAGTAGAGTTAAAAATACGTGAGAATCCGCATCCCTCAAGTTTATCTATCATATCTTTATCTTTTACTACCCTTGTATTTCTCGTAGCTAGATTTTTTTCTATATTATGATCAATGGTTTGGGCTATATAAAAAACCACCCCTACATCGTTTCGAATGTAATTCCTAAAAGTATAACGTATTAAATCTGTCTCAATATCATCATTGTCAAAAGAGCCATGAACAGCTACACCTTTTATGTAATATAAACTCCCATTATCAAAGGGATTGTCATATAGTTCTCTCTCTGATATTTCATCTGCTCTCGAGCCTATTACCAAATGATCTCCATCAATTGCATCAAGCCAGTAAGACCAAGTAACATCCATATGTTCTCTCCAAGTATTTGGGAATTCCGTAATTGTCATTTTTGCAATTATTAACTGATTCCTATCTTCATCAACCCAATATTTCTTTTTCAATAGTTCTTCTATCTCACCTGTTATTTCATATTCATCATTTATTACTTCCAAAGAAACAACAAGTTTTATTGTATGGATGATTGGATCTATATCGGAATTGTAGTGAAATTCAGGAAAATCATTAAATTCACAATAAGTTTCGCAAGTGACAGAAGGAAGTACTTCATACTCCAGTCTTCCCGTTGATGTCATTAAATCGATGAGCATAACTATCATCTCCATTATTAATTTTTTTGCAGCTAATATTATAGGATGTTGGAACCTCTGCAAAATGCAAATTTTTGTCTTTTTATCTTTCCTTCATGTAACTATATTTTTTCTTCAAAGTCTCAATATATTTAGGAGGAATATCAGTAATTTTTGAAATATCTAACACTTCGATTCCTACCTTTAAGGCTTTTATAGCAATTCTCAAATTATGTTTTACTTTAGTAATCCTATTTTTGAGTAGAGTATCTTCAAAGTCTAGATAGTCATCAGCTACTTCGCCATCTAAAAAGAATTCTATGTCGTAAGTACCGATTTCTTCTTCTAAATAAAATATATTAATAGAGCAAATCACAACTGCTTCCCCAGCGTTAAAACGGTACTTGAGGTATATTGCCCGTTCCTCCAAACTAATAAATTCATCATACAATTTCCCCATAAACATTCTATGATAATCATCTTTGTTTTCATCCCGCCATTTCCTATAGGTTGTCCAAAAACCACTCATGGTTCTCTTCATTGCATTATATTGACTATCCCAATCAAGTAATATATCTTTGTTCATTTAATCACTTCCTAATACTAAATATATATTCCAATTTTATTGAATTTCATATATGCTTTGCTGATTTCCTATAACGTTTTCACATTCTCGAACCCGAAAGGTTTAAGGGGCTTCTGCACCTGATTGAAGACTTGCAAGGTTGATCCCTGGGTCCCTCTTCCAAGCTCATACCTCTAAGCAATCCAAAGACTATAGACCGCAGCATGAATTCTGTTACTTAATTACGTCGCTTCTCCGAATAACTTACTCCTAATGACTAAACTCCTTTCTAATCATGTTCTTCTTTCATCTATTATTTCCTTTAACTTAATAGCCTCTTTTTCTGTTATTCCTCCATTTATTCTTTCAGCTTCTACTTCTTCTTTAATATCATCTAATAAGGCTCTTGTCTGATATACCTCAGTCCAGTCCATTCAGAAAGAAAAAAGCCATCCTCTACCGTACCATCTAGATTGAAAATCATCCTGTAATAACCTATATGATTTGTTCGATATTCGATTTTAATCTTCACTTCAACATACTCAATATCTTTATTACTCGGTTCTAAATATTCCAAACTTTTGATATGTAAGGAAACATCCTCTATTAAAATCCTTAAATCATCTTTATTGTAATCCCAAAATAATCATCAAATTGCTCAGGCTCTTCAACCCTATAGGTATTTAAATTAAGCCAAAAAGCCTCTAATGCCCGATTTCTTATATTTTGTTTGTCTACCCAATCTCTTAGTTTTTTTGCATCCATAAGATCAATCACTCCATAAAGTATTTTGCCGTAATTCAGATAATGTTTCTGTGTCCACGAAGTCCGTCGCCTTCGTGAACCAAGGAAGCGAAAGGGACCACAGTGTGAATACGATGTTAGGTGGAATGCACTGAAATACTCACATAATTAATTCAATTTTCCCTTTAGGGCTCTACTCGAACTAATACCTCTTCCATAGTCATTTCTGGAGTTATAATTATCGTTTTGTTTAGGTTCCGACTTAAATCTTTTAGGAAGTTCATAAGTACATCTATTTTTTTCTCTGAATCTATCTGTATTGGTGAAATATCAAATTCAATAACGCTTCCTTCATAAAAATGCCCACAAATATCAATTTCACTATATTCAATAGTTATCCCAATACTTGCTTCTTTTTTTATTCTTAACAATTCAGCAATATCCCTAATTCTAGTTATTAGCCCATCTATAGTCACTCGATAATTTATTCTATTACTTTCCAAATGATCAAAAATTAGAGCCCATACTTGGATGTCTGTATCCAATATATAAATGTCCCTTAGACTTCCATCTTTAAAGAATACTTCATTCATTAGTTCATAATAATTCATGCAAACCTCCTAACACTCCGTATTTCACCTAACGTTCTTATATCTACAAGCCCTCACTATCTATTAGCTTCTAATCTTCATTCATTCTATCTGCTCGTATCCAGCTCATTTCCTCAATGTTTAATAATTCTTTAAACTCTTCTACTAACTGATGCTCAGATTCCAGTTGTGTATAGTAATTATTATTCAAAATATCGTCTAATTGTTTTATTCGCTCATTATCTAGTTCAAAAAATCTAAATGTTTTTAGATTGCAATTTGTAAACTGTTTTGCTATTTTCTCATTGTATTCATTAGATCTCAGAACTTCTTCAATTAATTCAGTTCTGATTTTGTCCCCTCTAGGGTCGACATATAAAAATTCAATGTGATCTTCCTCTGGATATCTTTCTTCTGCAAGCTTAATAATTGAAGTATCTAATAACACATATGATATATGAAGACTTGCTATCTCTTGTGAATTATAAACTACACGGTATCCCCAACAGTGATCTTCAAAATTATAAAAATATAACACCGGGATTTTTTCTGAAATTTGAAATAGACTTTCTGGAATTTCTTCACTTTCTTCTGTATCTTTGGTTACGAAAACAAACCATTTGTCATTTAAATCTTCCGCGTACATAGGATCATGCTCAAGAATTGCTTCTTTATATTTCAATAGTGATAAGCTTCCTGAAGTCAATTCACTCATTGTTTTGGCTCCTTTGTTTTTATTCATATTTCACCTAACGTTCTTGTATTCATGAACCCCTAAGGGGTTGTCTGCTGAAATTCCTCTCCGAAATCCACCTCGCAGACCCATACTCCGTAAGGAGCCGCTGCTTGAATATGATGTTAGACGATACCCTTGATCTCTTTTGAGTTCCTTAAAATAATCCCTATTACTACTGTATTTTAACTTCTCAAATCGACAACCATCGTGATTGATGAATCAACTTTCCCAACTTCTTTAAATCCGAATCTCTCGTAGAGTTTCATTGCCGCTGCATTGCTCGGATCAACACTGAGGGATAATTTTTTTATATTCCTCTTCCTAGCTTCTTTAAATAATTCATCCATTAAGGCCATTCCGATTTTTCTTCCCCTGTATTCTTTTAACAAAGCCATTCCTAGTTCGGGTACATCATTATCAATAAATCCAAATCCCTTATTATCCTCGTTAAAATATCGAACTGTTATTGATCCGACGGGTTCACCCTCATGGTTCATTGCTATAAATCCAAAATCCCCATCTCTTCCCCAACCTTCAATATACTTTGATATATAAGGGTCTTTTATTATCGCTTTATCGAATGGCTCTTGACCTTCTGGGACAAATAATGATTCATATAACATCTCCCATAAAAAAAACACATCATCTTTTATTATTGGTCGGATTCTGTATTGCATCATTGAAGTTACCTCATTTCTAGATTCTCAAAGGTTTCACATAACGTTTCTATATTTTCCATAAGAGCCGTAGCTTGAATATTATGTTATGCAATTCCTCCATCCTCTCCAAATCAACATTCCAAAGCTTGGCTTGCTTCTGTTAATTCATCATTTGCCTCTAAATATTTTAATGTTTTTTCAATATCGTCGTGGTCCATTGTTTTCGTTATAATAAGATGTTTAATATTAAATCCTGGTGGTTCCATTTCTTTTTTAAAGTGATTTACTAATTTTTGAGGGGTTGTCACCAAACTCCATCGTTCACTTCCATCCGAAAAAGTAAGGGTCACCTCCACCAAATCAAACTCCTTTGGATCATCATCAAACTTCCATCTTTCTAAAAAAGGCACTTCTATATTTCCTTCAATAAAATGAGCTTTTGATATCCAAACTGCTTTTCCATGGTTTCCAATAATTCTATACTTGTCCCCATCTTCTTTTTTTACGATGTATTTATTGCCCCTTGTAAGTGCATAAGCATAAACGCCTATACTTATACAAGTTATGATTGGTCCCTCCATACAATTCACTTCCATACCGTATTTAATGTCCTTCGCAATTTCTCATAACGTTTCCGCATTCATGAACCCCAAAGGGGTTGTCTGCTGAAAACACCTCTCCAAAATCCTTCTCGTAGACCAAGGCTGTAGCGGAGCCGCTGTTTGAATATGATGTTATATGACGGTACTTTGGACTACTTTCAAAATACATTATTTCTTTAAGTATTTTCCCATGTTCTTTTTCGACTTGAATTTTATAATCATTGTTTATCATCTATGAAGCATCTCCTTGAGAGTTATTCATCATACTGTCATATAACGTCATGTATTCACGAGCCTTCACTGCCTCAACCAACCGAAAGGAGCGGCTGCGACGCAGTTAGGCAGTAAAAGGTTATCCGGCTGAATATACTCTCCTGCTAATGAATCTACTTCTTCGAAACCGCTACTTTAAACTTCGGTCTGGACCAAGAAGTCATAGCCACACAACGTTGAATATGTTGTTATAGGATAGGGACGCCTACTGATATACTTACTAATATTCTTCAAATTTATATTTTGTTAATTTATTTATTTCAATTACTTGTTCTTTATTAAAATAGCCCATTAGGCACCCTTGATCTAAAATTGAAATATACAATTTCATGGATTGTTCAGTCTTTATTAGTTCGTTAAATTTCTTGAATATCTCCATATCCAACCAATCATCATCTACTTTCATTTCCCATCTGATAAGTTCATTCATATATTCAAAAGAGACCCATGCAGTACCATTCTGAATATCTACGTAATCCGTTATATTATTTAAATTAAGTTTTGTCATATTCTCTAATCGTATTATTATTCTTGCATAGTCTCCATGGTCCTCAATACATTCAGTATCTAAATACCAAATTTCCTCAGATACATTTATAAATTCACCATTCACTTCAACTTCTCCACCTAAAGTAAGTAGTAGCAAGTTGTAGGGATCTTCTTCATATTCATTTCTCGAAAATTCTTCCAAAAGTAATTCTTTCTTTAATTCTGCACTCATGAAGATGCCCAATTCAGAAAGTTTGTTTAGTTGATCTTCAAATATTATTTTCTTCTTCTTAAATAAACCAAACAACTTAAACACCTTCTTTTTATGGTTTGCGTCCCTTTTCTATAACGCTTGTATTCATGAGCTCCGTCAGGGGTTGTCTGCAAAAACCCTCTTCGAAATCCAACCAGACCTAGGCTCCATTGGAGACGCAGCTTGAATATTATGTTGTCAGATGTCAGTACCTGCCTTGATTTCCTCAACGTTAATTTTTGTTCAACTCCTTTGTCAGTATTATTTCCAGAGGTTCATTCTCAAGCATTAAACATCCAGCATCTCTATATCCAAGCTTTCTATAAAAATGTTGGGCTCCTTCATTTGAAAGTGTTGAGGTCATGACCATTTCAAATCCTTTTTGTTTCATTAATTCTTCCCAATACTGGACAACTTTTTTACCAATACCTGTTCCTCTATACTCCTCATCTATCCATATCATATTCATAAATGGTGTGTTGTCCCAAAAAAATCCATATCTCATCCAACCTATTTCTTGATTGGATTCTCTAAATATTAGAATTTCATTTTCTTTTATTTTTGGTCTTATCAGTGTCTTATGTATGTGCTTGTCTCTTAACGAGATATACTCATAATCTGATTCAATCGCAAAATCAATCTTCATTGTAAATCCTCCCTTTCACTCTTCTCATTGAATATCTTCTTGGTAACACTTAGCACTGATGTCTCATAACGTTTGTACATTACATAAGTTTATAAAGTCTTTTTAAAAATGTATAAGTCACCTTCTTCTCTAACTTTAGTAAACCCACACTTTGAATAGAAGTGATGATTCTTCACACTCCAGCTAGGAGTATCCAGCCACCATTCAGTGCTGTCTGGAAATTTACTTTCAATTTTCTCCATCACCTTCGTTCCGATTCCTTGATTTTTAAAATTTGGATCAATAAAGATTCTTCCTAGATTATGCACTTGATTACATTCTACGAATATCATTGCTCCCCCGATTATTTTTCCATTAAAGAGTACCTTGAAATATTCGCAATTTTGCATCATCTCTTCTTGCCAACTTATGGAGTCATATACCTATTGGCCCAACGATTTCGTTATTATTAAAATGCTATGATTCATCCTCAAAACTGGCCTTTTGTATTTCAGCAAGTTTTTGTGCATCATTTTCTCTAGCTTTTTCTAGTGTCAGCACCCAACATACTCCATTGTCTTTTTATTTTTTCTGGGGTTGTCTGCTGAAATCCCTCTTCGAACTCCATCCCAACAGGCCAAAGCTCCGTGAGGATTCGATGCTTGAATATTATGTTATCAGAAGTTACCGAACTTCTTCACTATGCATTCAAAATGAATCTGCAAATTTTTTTATCAGCGAATTTTCTTATATGGTCTTTTTTCATTTTGTAGTTTGATTATTAGTTCATATGCATCTCTTTCACTTTTCTGAGCTTTTAGTGACTCTTCTTCTGTTATTTCTATTTCTATCATTTGAACCACTATTCCACCAGCATCAAAACTAATGAATATTCCCCCATCTCTTCGGATTATATTAATCCCATACTTGGCAAAGAGTATATCCATAAAATGACCTCCAGATCTTTCGCGTTCTTTATACTATAGTTTTTAGTACTTTTGAGATCTTATTATTATGTTTTAGTAATTCAAGAATTTCTGATAACGTTTGTGTATAAATCCTCTAAATTAGAGGCTCATATGGACGATGTTCGTTCATGTCCCTCGACACCACAGTTCAGCAAATTCCAAAATTGTTCAACCATGACCGATGCCGGATATGGCATCGAACGGGTAATCCACCATTCCACTACCCCCACCGCTGCTGAAATTAAAAATTGCACCGTAATGTCCCTGTTCATTTCCTGATCGAGGTTGATCGAATCCAGATGCTCACTCAGACTTTGCCGAAACATGGTCTCCATTTGGTTCCGAAAAACCGTACTTCCCTTGTTCGTCAGCATTCTAGAGTAGAATGAAGCATGCTGCTCCAAATATTCAAACGTGCGCAGTAGTGCGGTTTTGGAAGGGAGATGAAAGAAGTTATCTTCAGACATACAATTGCGTAGTAACTCGTTAATTTGAGCTTCCATGCATTGATCACGCAGATCGTACTTGTCAGCGAAATGCAAATAAACCGTTCCGCGATTGACATTCGCTTCCTCCGCAATTTGATTGATCGTAATTCTCTCGAATTCCTTTTCTGACATCAGCCTCATAAAAGCATCAATAATGGCTTGCCTCGATTTTTGAATACGCCTGTCCATATCCTTCTCCCCTTTGCACCATCCGAAAAATGAACATTTCGAAGTCCTCTGTTGAAAAATCAACAACCACGCTTGTTTTAACCATTGAACCCCATATACCGCTCTGATACATTCACTTTATAAAATTTATGTTGATGATTCAACATATGTTCAATTTTAGAGGAGCTGTAATCATGAAATCTATTATTTTACAATCTTTGGAATGATTTAAATCACATTGAATTAGGAGGGTTTAAAAATTGAAACTTACAGGAAACACGATTTTTATTACAGGCGGCGGTTCGGGAATTGGACGTGCGTTAGCAGAAGCTCTCCACAATCTTGGAAACAAAGTTATTATCGCCGGTCGACGTAAAGAGCGTCTAGAGGAGACGATTAAAGCGAATCCTGGCATGTCCGCAGTGGAATTGAATGTACAAGATCCTGCCAGCATAGAGGCGACCGCCAAGCAGTTAATCGAAGAATACCCGGATGTTAATGTCTTGATTAACAACGCCGGCATCATACAGTCCGATGACGCGGCGGGCATGATCGATGAGGATGTTTTGATTTCGACTGTCACTACAAACTTGCTAGGTCCCATTCGGTTGACTTCTGCATTCATCGAGCATTTGAAATCCAAAGAGGAAGCGGTTGTCATCAACACGACTTCAATACTTGGATTTGTACCGTTAGCGACAACTGCTGTATACTCCGCGACGAAGGCAGCACTTCATACCTATACGCTGTCCCAAAGGTACATGCTTAAAGACACATCGGTAAAAGTAATAGAAATTGTGCCCCCATGGGTTCAAAGCAACAACGATGAACCACGTGCGATGCCACTTACTTCATTCATTGATGCAACAATAAAGATACTTGGCACGGATACAGACGAAGTTCTGGTGGAAGAAGCGAAAATGTTTCGAAATAACCCTGGCCCGAACGAAGGTGTTTTTGTGACCCAGCTTAACGATATGATGAATTCTGAACCTCCAAAGATCCATTGATCCATCTGTAATTCAGTTTTTAAAAATTTAAGCGAACATGAAGTATACACTCAGCTCCGTCTACTTCATGTTCATTTTATTGCAACTTGCACGTGGAGTAAGAAAAAGCGCCGAGCAGTCACACCATGTTTACCTCTTAAATAATTACGTTGATTTCACATAATGTAGGGAATTCCCGAAGTTCAAACAGCCCTTTGTTAGGTGATGTCAGGGACATCCTCGATTTACTAAAAAAATGTTTTCATGATCTTACTTCATTTAAAAATCTTGTTATTATCGGTAGGTCGGGAGGACTTATTTGATTAGGTATCTTGTTTAAATCAAAAAATCGTATATCTTGTACTTCAGCTTCATCACCTTTCATTATTCCACTGTATTCTTTACATATATAAGCTGCAACTACGTTATATACTTCATCTCCATGAGGATATCGATAGTAAAGTTCCGGGCCTGAAAATATATCAAGTAATTCTAACTCTTCAGCTTCTAAGCCTACCTCTTCAAAAAGTTCCCGGCTTGCAACCTCCTTCATATTCTCACCAGGCTCCATTGAACCTCCTGGTAATCCCCATAGACCATTGTCAGTTCTCTGTTGCAATAATAATCGTCCCTCATCATCTATGAGAATCACACATGCTCCTGCCATAATTATAGGTCGGGTACCTACTAACTCTCTTAATTCTCTTATGTAATTCAATATCTTCACGCCCCTTTGAGATCCTCCAACAGACCAAGGCTCCGTTAGGAGCCACTGCTTGAATTTGACGTTATACGACGGATTCACTTTTTGAGTCTGCCCTCACTATTGATGGTCTCCAGGTAGATATTCAATCAAATCAGATAATTTACAGTTAAATGTATCGCAAAGCTTGAATAAAGTTTCCAGCTTTGTTGTTTCTATATTTGTTTCCCTATATAGCTTATTGATTGAATTCCGACTCAATCCCGATTTCGCCATCAATTCTGTTATATCATCTATTCGATGTTCTGCCATGAGTTCCCTTATATTACACTTGATTACGGTCATCTTTTCCCCTCCATAATTCTATCTTATCTCCCATATCAGTAATCATCAACGAAAAGCAAAGATTTAACTCTACAAAGTCAAATATTCACCTTGTAATTAACTCTATAAGGTTATATAATAACTCTATGAAGTTAATTAAAGGAGGAAGAACATATGATTAATACATTAGAATCATTGACAGAGCCACTTATAAGAATACGTTTAGAATTACTCTTTGCTGAGCTTCTGGAGTATCATACGGAGTACAATCAGCTTTCTTCGGAGACAGATCGATACTTTAGAACACTTCGTGAAGCGCTACCCGATCAACTTCAACATACGGTTTTTCTGTACGAAGATGCTCAAATATCTCTCCAATCCATCTTAGAAAGAAGCATCTACATACAAGGTTTCAAAGACGCTCTACAACTCTTTAGTGAATTGAAAAATTCTAACATTTAGAGGATCATATGATCCTCTTTCCTATTGTTTTTGATTCTGTCGTTTAACGTTCCCGTATTCACGACGCCCAGCGAATGCTGGGTGTGTCCGGCTGTCCCCGCTTCCCCGAAATCCTCCTGCCGGACCGAGGGCGTATGCCCGATGCGTGAATATAATGTTATCTGATGTCAGCCCTCCTTAGAGCCACTAACTCACTTATTTTGGGCTTCTTCAGTAATTTTAAAGTTTTCTTGCTTTGATAACAAAGGTTACAGGAAACATCTTCGCTCTTTTTACGAAATCATTATTTTTATCGTGCAATTGTATGATTTCATTCTCGGTTTCTTCAATCATTTGTTCAATAACAAACCCTGCTTTCGCCAACGCATTTATATAGGTTGATAGTTTACGGTCAGATAAGGTTAGCGCGCCTTGACAAAAATCAGGAGATACCGAATACCAAGATTCATCGAAATAACACTTGTTAAAAGCAAATCTATTATTTTCTTCAACAACACATTTGTGTATAGGATGAGACCAACTGAAAATAAAAACGCAGTCTTTTTTTAAATAAGAAGCAATTCGACAAAAAGTGCCTTCTAGGTCGGTTGTCCAGCCTATGGTGTAAATCGAATAAACAAAGTCAAAATAATCTACAGGTATGTCACATTCTTCTTCCATGGGAGAACAGATCAATTTTGCCGAAAGACCACACGTCGTCAAATGTTGTTTTGCCTTCTCAATTTGTTTTTCTGATATATCCATCCCCCATAGTTCAGATGCTTTTCGATCCCCCTGATATTGTAAGGATTGACCATTTCCACAGCCTATCTCTAACATCTTTTTTCCTGAGACATCGCCAAAAAGTTGGCATTTTTCTTCTGAGACAAATGCTCCATAAAAAGGAAGTACGATTGCTCCTAAAAAGTCATTTCCTTTTGTATCCCAATAGAAGCTGTTTGTTTCATAAACACTATGCTTGTTCATCCTGTGACCTCCTCTAATATAAATTTTGTTCGCTGCTCAGGTGTTTACCTATTAGTCATTTATTAGGTTTAGTTAATTTATCTGAAATAAAGTAAGCAGCAATAAATGAAAGAATAAAATTAGTTGTAACATTATCTGGTGTCCATCCAAAGGTGTTCACCTCATTACTTAAGTGTCTATGATTTAGCTGATTTCAGATAACGTTCTTGTATTCATGACCCAGCGCATGCTGGATGTCCGGCGACTGCCGGACCGAGGACGAATGTCCGATGCATGAATATTATGTTATCTGCTGTTTCTCTCTTCTTTGACTAAACAGTAAGCAAGTCTTTTAACGACCATTCATTATCATTTCCGTCTTTTGAAACAAACCAAATATGAGTGTATTTTTCTGGCTTGTATATTGCATTTTTATTTCTAAGAAAATCACTCATTCCGAATATAGGAGAAGCGTTCCTAATTAAAAGCGCTATTGGATATGCAGCATCATACTTCTCTATCTTTTTTTCCTTCTGTTTCAGTAGTTCATTAAGAACCTGTATATAGCTTGCTGAATTTTCTAATCCATGCATTTCCTCAGCCGATCTTCCAAATAACATTTTAGCTTCGGCGGCATCGTAGAATAGGTGAGTTACTTCTAGACCTACTAATCCATCTTTTATGCTCTTTAAGATATAATCTGGACGCTCACGTCTCTCTATTACTTCTAAGTGATCTTCGCGATTTAAATTATATAAATCTACAAAGTTGCTAATGGCAGCTTCTTCTAAGGCAGATTTTTCATCATCATGATTTTTCATTACTTCTCCCTCCCTAAATGTATTTGAGAAATTGCAGATAACGTTCTCGCATTCACGACGTTCAAGCGGCTTAAGGCACGTAGTGCCGGGTGGCTCTGCCACTTAGCCGGTAAATGTGTCCGGTGAATCAGCTCCTCCGAAATCCCTCTCCCGGACCAAGGGTCGAGCTTGTCTCGACCCACTGCGTTGAATGCAATGTTATAAGATGTTGGCGCCTTCTTCGATTTCTCTATCTAGATCCTTTGATGCTTCAATTATTACTGAGTCTAATTTATTCAACCACTCGGTGTATTCTTGAGAGTCTGCTTCCATAGGTTCCTTTCTCAATTCCTTACATTTCAATAAATGTTCCTTCCAATCAGAGGTAATATGTCTTAGTCCCCAATCAGCAGCTTGGCTTTTTGAAAATATTATTTCCTCACGTAACCAACCTATGAATTTTGCAGCTAATAGCAACCAATCTATTGAATGTAAACTTCCACCCTTGCCATGTTCCTTCATACATAGAGAAAATTCTATAAGAAATCCTTTTATTTCTTCCTTTGTGATCTCAGGAAAAATATGTTCCTGTAAATCCCCGTATATTAAAAGTCCTTGTTTCTTAATTGAATACATTGTGAATGTATCGAGTTGATTCTTCTCCCACATCCGTTCTCCTCTCGTTCCCCACCACAATGCTCGTCCCTGTTCGCCGAAAATCAACTTATATGGTAAAAATGCACCTTCCAACATATCGGTATATAGATCTACCAATACATTTCTATATATGGCCCTCTGTTCATTCAATCTCGTGATCTCTTCCATAGTAATATTCTCAGAAAGCAAAACTAAAAAATCCAAATCTCCATAACCAGGACTCAAATCGTTATGTAACGATGAACCATATATGTAAACACTAGTTAATTTATCCCCGAATATAGCTCGTATATCCTGAATGAAAATACGAAGAGTTTCTTGAAGTTTTTC
Organism: Paenibacillus sp. SEL1; assembly: GCF_054602535.1. Taxonomy (NCBI): domain Bacteria; kingdom Bacillati; phylum Bacillota; class Bacilli; order Caryophanales; family Paenibacillaceae; genus Paenibacillus; species Paenibacillus sp. SEL1. The sequence continues at coordinate 266,280 of NZ_CM137723.1, forward strand.
ATCTTTAAAGTGTTTCTTCAATGTGTCATCTCTCCTTTGGTTTTTTAACGTTTTGCGCCATTTTCTTATAACGTTTCTGTATTCATGAACCCTAAAGGGGTTGTCTGCTGAAATTCCTCTCCGAAACCCTTCTCACAGACCCAGGCTCCAAAGGAGCCGCAGCTTGAATATTATGTTATGCGTTGTTACTGCCATCTTTGAACTCCTTACAATTACCCTCTTTCTTATATGTCTTTCCATTTCTCTCTTCTTATTAGGTTTTCGATTTGGGATGCATGGTGTTTGTTGTGCCAAATAAATCTTTGTATAGCTGTCTCTAATGTAATTATTCCTAATACTTCAGTCTGTATAGTCCGTTTATAGTCTTCTATACTAAGTTCATTCAGCAACACCAAAAAGCGATGATGCAATACTTCAATAAGTGATAGCGAATTCTCTACGGGCAACTTCTTGTAATCAATTAATTCTCCCCACAGATCTTCTCTATATGTATTTGCTAATGGATTATTTTCAGTTAATCCTCTTTTAAATCTTAGGTACGCATTCATATCATTATCAGCTAAGTGATGTATGACCTGCCTTACTGTCCAACCATTCGGCCGATACGGAGTCTCCAATTGGTATTGTTCGAGACCACTCAGCAATGTATTTAATCGCTTAATTAGTTCAGGAATTTGTTTAATAAGATTTATTATTTCATCATTTGAAAGATTGTTTTTGGGTTGAAATTGACCAATCGGATATTTGATTTGATCCATTGTATTTCTCCTTTCTTCTTTAGAATTGTAGTAATTACGCGTAACGTTCTTGTATTCACGACGTCCCACCACCTTAACCCCGAAGGGCGGCCGCGATGCGGTTAGGTGGTCCGGATGTGTCGGGCCGAATATGCTTCCCCGCTACTGAGATGCCTCTGCGAATAACATCGTACTTCTGCCGGACCGAGGGCCGGATGGACCGAAGCTTGAATATGGTGTTATACGCTGCCCTTGCCCTCTTAAGTGACTATCATATTGTTCTTTATTCATTCTATTACGAGGTAATTATCAATGTGTTGATCTTTAAATACGGTTTTATTGTTCGTTACTGCATCTATCAATCTTTCTACTGTAAAATTTGAAATCGGTCTTGGTAAATTATCAATATCAAAAAATCCATATTCATCTATTTCTTTATTATCAACTTCTATGCGACCAACATATCCATCTGACTTAAAAGTATAAATGTATCCATTCCGATGAGACATAAAATAGATACCTGATAAATCCATTTCATTGACTTCAATATTGACTTCTTCCTTCAGTTCTCTTCTTGCACCATCCCATACTGATTCCCCTTCTTCTACTACTCCGCCTGGTACAGACCATTGTTTCTTTCCATATGTTTGATGAACCAATAGCACTCTATTATGCTCATCAATAATGATAATTCCTGAGGCATCATGGGATCGCTTCATTTTGTACCTCTTTCCTTTTATTTACTCTAGCAAGGGTTGCGTATAACGTTTCTGTATTCACGAACCCAGCACTGCCTTAAGGTAGTGCTGGGTTGTCGCATAGATTCACTTCTTTGCCACTGAATTATCTACATAGTGAAATTGCTTCAATGACTTCGGGCAACCAAGGGGCGGCGCAGCCGACCCACAGCGTGAATACTTTGTTATCTGATTGACCGGTCCCACTTCTTCAAATAGAGACAGGACCTCGGCCCACATGATATTTATCTAATTTCCGATTTACCCACCGATCATTTACTGATTCAGTACACAAGGGTCGTTTGAATTTTCCCATATATTAGTTCTCAAGTATTTTTTCCATTATCACATTTCCATCATTGTCCTCAACTACTTTATATTTTAGTTTATTATATAGATTGTAGGCTGGTTCATTGAATTTAAATACACTAAGTCTGAGTTTTCTAATTCCTTTATCTTTGGCATTCTTCTCAATCAATTTCATAGTTTTAAATCCATATCCCTTATTTCTGTAATTTTGCATAACCAAAAAATCACAAATGAATCCTGATGTATTCTCTTTTTCATACCAAATAAAACCAATTTTTTCTAAACTATGATTTATCATTACATATAAGAAATTATTTTTTGTTGATAAACCCATCGGAAGTAGTTCATTGAATTCTTTTTCAGCACATTTATAAGCATCTTTATCGCTACTCATTTTAGATTTGATTAAATCTTTTGCATAGTCATTAACAGACCACTCTTTAAATTGTTCAAATTCCTTTTCTGACATATTTCGAATCTTTATCATTTATTAACCCCTATTCATTTAAATTTGAATTCCTTGTTCCTATTTTTCTACAAAACATGTTTGAGTTGTACAAAAAGGAAATCCTCTAAATAATTTTGTACATCAGGCAACAGGACGTTGCAAACGAATTACTTTCAAAGTTTTTGGGGCCGATCTTTCAGATAACGTTTGTGTATCTACGAACCCTCACCACCTTAAGGACCGTAGGTCCGGCCGCGATGCGGTTAGGTGGTGCAGGGTTGTCTGGTGAATAGGCTTCCTCGAAATCCCTCTTGCAGACCAAGGCCGTCAGGCCGCAGCGTATATACGATGTTAACTGATGTTGCGGCCTCCTTCGAAATAATCAATACTCTGGTCTTTAAATAGTTCTTTCAATTCCCTTGATGTTTCACTAATAAAGATCTTAATAATTTCTGCTTTAAAATAGATAGGTGCTATATGAGGTTCATTCTTTAGATCTTGCAGCCATCTCACCTTACTATCCCTATACTGATTGACTTCAAGCTGCGTAATGTAAGGATTTATTGTATAGCCCTTGGCTTTTAAGAGTTTTGTAAACAGTTTTTCAGTACTTTCCATTGATCTTAAGAGATCAAATTCTACTTGGCTAACTTCAAGGTTATATGTCTTTCTAATATCATTCTTTTCGCCTTTGTAGTTTTTCTCAAAATCGAAATAGACGGTATCTGTCCACCTTAAATCTGTATAAATATGTGAAAAGTAACCTATAACAAAGTCCTTCCATTCTGGCCCCGCTTGCTTCAGTAAATATTCCTTGCACTTCTCCATGATCAATTCCTTGGCTGGTAATTTATCGTTATGTACGAGATGAGTCACACCTTTTTCTTCCCTGGATACCTTCCCTCTCATATGAATCGCATCCGGAGCAATACTGCCTAATAAAAAATTGGGTGAGGGGTCATTAATAGAAAGGTTTTCTGAGATTGCAAAGTGTACCATAGGCCAAGGCAAATTAATTCCTCCTTTGATATTTCCTTCAATCATGAACTTGCCGGAATTTCAATTAACGTTCCCGCATTCACGACGTTCAAGCAGCTTAAGGACCGTAGGTCCGGGTGGCTCTGCCACTTAGCTGGTTGAATGTGTCCGGTGAATTGACCTCCCTGAAATGCCCCTTCCGGACCATGGGTCGAGCTTGTCTCGGCCCGCAGCGATGAATGCGATGTTAGGCGATGCTCTCGACTTCTTCAAAATACCTTCAATTTATATTGTTAATTATATAATTCAGTGCCTTCAAATGTGTTTTTGATAAACCGTTTTTGTTCTTTAGTTTTTCAATTGTCTCACTCTCACTATGCATCGGTCTTTGAAGCTCACTTCTAGCGCTCACATAGTCTCTACTAATATAAAAATTACATGTTACAATACTTGCATTATTCGCTAGAACATAATCAATTATCTTTAACAATTTTTCAGGATTCCTTGTTATTGTTTTAAAAGAATCAGTAAAGAAGATTGGATAACCTTCGCTTATTGCTTTAAGCACATTTGACAAATAAGGGTCAATATTAGGATCCATACCACTCAAGACTACTGTATTCTCCTTAAAATATTGGTCAATTCTTAATAAATTATCAGATTTCTGTTTCGAATTCTTAACTATGCTTTTGTTAGTCTTGTCATCAATAATCGAATATTTCTTATTTTGAAAAACGATTTTTCCTAATTCTTTTATAATGCCCCATGCTAGTGGATATGAAGACATTAGCTTACCGTAAACATCATTATCAGTAATAACACTTTTTGAGACTGTACTAATATCAATACAACAGAAATACTTTATTGCATCAGAGGTAAACTTTCTGATATCTCGTTCAGGAATAATTGTCTTCTGCAGCCCCATTAACTTTGCGGCTTCATTAGTGCTCGCAAGATCCTCTATTAGACTATTTCTAATAGTCAATACAACAAGACATCGAATTTCTATGTCTTCAGGAGGCTGATAATAATGTGCTTCCTCAACACTCGTAACTAACAACGCTCTTCTATTATCACAATTATTCCAGTTATTAAATAAAGACAAGAGCCGGGTCTTTATATCAAGTCCTACTCTTTCAATGATGTCTTTATTCATTTCATATTGTTCAAATCGTGGGAACAATACATTCTGTAGATAGTTATCAATAACTTCCATGTAATTCACTCTTTCAGTTAATATTTTTGAGAGTTTCGCCTAACATTCCTGTATTCATGAACCCCGAAGGGTTGTCTGCTGAAATGCTTCCCTGAAATCCTTTCTCGCAAACCAAGGCTCCAAAGGAGCCGCTGCTTGAATACTATGTTAGGCGATGCTAACGGCATCTTCGAATAAATTTACCAGTTCTTCGTAAGTCTTTTTATTCTTTCTTTGACAAAATTCACAAGTACCTTGATTCAAATCCGATGATAATTTCAGTTAGCTTGCGGAGAATAGCCTTTTATTTGTTTTTTGATCGTTTCTATAAAAACCTTCAACAATTTCTCCTAACGCTCTTTAACAACACGGACTCGAGCGAGTGCGGTTCTAATAATGCCATTCTGACGTCCCATAATGTTCCATGGACATTCTAATTAATTCATTCCAAAAATCTTCCAAATCACTAAATAGACGGTTTGTGTTTACTAATTCAATCAATTGTGAAATATAACTACTAAAGCTCAGTTCATCTGCATTGAAGGACTTCATAAATCTCAATTTATCTATTTCGCTATCAGTAATACCGAGTTTTTTGACTTCTTCTACCGTTTCGAAAACATGACTAACCCAAAGCAGGGAATAGAACGATTTATACATACTCCTCCCTTTGATATTGGATTTTATTAATATTTCTCTGTAAATTTTCCTGATTGCGTCGAATATATATGCCGAATCAGGTAACTCATCTATTTCTTTTCTGACATACTTCGAAGTTTGAATATATCCACCCTCTACATCAATTACATTAGAAGGTCGGTATATAGCTCTGTCTCTTACATAACAAAGCTTTTCATAAAGCCCTTTAATACTTTCATTTGGTTTATTTTCATCAGCAAATATAAAGTTGTTATAAAGTATTCTAAATACCTCATCCAATTTTTCACTTTCTTCTCTTAAACAATCACAATATTCTTTAACGTCAGTATGTGTTATCAGTGTTGAAAGGTCTTGTTCAAGTAATTTAAACTCATTCCATACATTTGGTAATTCGGAGGGATCTGATAAATCATTAAAATTGACTCCAAGATTTACAATACCGTTCGAGCATAACCTTTTGGGAACTTTTAAGTTAAAACGCTCATCTAATAACATTAACGAAATAAATAAATGATACACCGAGTAGTAAGTCAAAACTGCCCTACTAATTCTTAATCCCCCAGCACTCTCTACATCTTTAACTGATTCAAGTGCCCTTAATTCTGATAAACCAATAAGACTTTTATGAAATGAAAGTGCAGAACATGAGCACAAATAAACCATATTGGTGATATTAGTTCTATCCAAATAATTGAATTTCCCACTTTGTATATATGTAAGTTCTTCTTTCATTTACCTGTCTCCTTATATAACGTTTTGGTCTTCTAAAATCTATCTAACAAATCTCACAGCTTTTATACCAGCCATCTTCTCATTTTTATAGTTTTTCAAGAGTTTCGCCTAACGTTCCTGTATTCACGACCCAGCATATGCTGGGTGTCCGGCGCATGCCGGGCCAAGGACGAATGTCCGCAGCGTGAATATTATGTTATGTGATGTCTGCTTCTTCTTCGAACTACTTAGACAGCTTGTTTGATTTCTTTGCCATGCTTTTAAACTCTTCATATTTCTCTTTAGCAGCTTTAATTTTACTTTCCACTACATAAGGAGCATCATCTGAAAAACTGGGTAGTTTCTCATTTATGTAATCGTATAATGATTTTTTCTCAGCAGTCGTCGGAATTATCGGCGCAACAGGTATAGGTAGTGGCTTATCTTCTACTTCTATTCCTTCATGCAAATCAGCCATCCCAAAAGAAAGAAAATTATGAATAGCTCTTTTTCTATCTTCTTCTGTCTGTTTATAATTTCCGTCCGAATCTAAATGGAATCTATCAAATTCCACCATAAGTAGTTTATGCGGCTTCCTGTCTTTATTCCTGTAATATAAGATCACTTCAAGTACTTCCTCACCTGCTAATTGAGGAACAGATTTATGCTTATGATCTTTAGGTCGGGCGATCTTTATAACTTTGCCTGCACGAGATACAAATAAATATCTGCTTTGAATCATCTATCTCACTCTTTCTCTCTTATTTAAGCTGATTTCACATAACGTTTCTGTATTCATGAACCCCGTAGGGGTTGTCTGCTGAAATGCCTCTCCGAAATCCTTCCCGCAGACCAAGGCTCCAAAGGAGCCGCTGCTTGAATATTATGTTATACGATGGAATCACTTCTACGATTAACCAACATACATTCTTGATTCTAATCCGTCATTGTCCTGCTATATGTTCCAATAAATCTCCTGGCTGACAACCTAAAGCCGCACATAATTTATCAATCACTTCTAACGATACATATTCGTTTGTATTGAGTTTCGCCATTGTAGCAGACGAAATACCCGTCATTTTCAATAAATCCTGCTTCTTAATCTCCCTGTCGATCAATAATTTTTGAAAAGGTTTATAACTAATCATCTGAGATTCCTTTCACACATCAAGTGAATTTTTCTTTAATTATATGAAAGTATATTTTTTATATCAAAAACATCTTCAACATGTATTGAATTAATTATTTGACATGATAAAATTATATTTAATAAGTTGAATTTTTATTCATAAAATCAAATACATTGGATGGTGTTCAAAATGCATAATTCTTTAGAAGTCTTACTTGATTCACTGATTCAGACTCGAATTGAATCTTTATATGGCAAGCTTATCAAAAACAATCCCAGCTATAACCAGTTCTCATCCGAACGGAATCTCTACTTCAAGCAGTTACATGAAGGAGCACCGGAGAATATACAGAAGACCCTATTTCTTTACGATGATGCTGAGCTTTCTGTTCAAGCTATTTTAGAACGTGAAATTTATTTGCAAGGTTTTAAGGACGCTCTTCACCTGCATAACGAATTACATATATCTTTAAATTGAGAGCCTTCTGGCTCTTTTTCATTTGGATTCTGTCGTATAACGTTGTTGTATTCCTGAACCCGAGAGGCTTAAGGTCCGTCAGGACCGGGTGGCTCCGCCACTTAGCCTCGCAGAGTTGTCTACCTGACTCCACTTCACTGGAAAACCTCGGGCAGACCAAGGTTCGGCGTAGTCATTCACAGCGGGAATACGTTGTTATACAAAGTCACTTAATTCACCGAATTTACTTTCAAAATTCTAAAATCAAAACACTATCCTTATTTGATATCTCTTAAAATCGTTCTTTGAGACCTTATTCCTTGATTAAATTCTTTGTCATTATTATATCTCTACCAAAATCTTCAGACTCTATTATTTCTAATGCATGGTATCCAAGCTTCTCATAAAATCCTTGTGCCGTAATGCTACTAGGAAGCTTAAGTGATGTAGTCCCAGAATCAAGAGCTATTCGTTCAATAAAATCAATCAGAACTCTACCAATTCCCTTATTGTGGTGGTGAATATCAATAAAGACTGTGTAAATGGTATCTTGATCAAGGCTTGCAGTACCGATTATCTTATTACCTTCAACTACAACATATACTTTTCTGATTTTTGATATCGAAGATATATATTCTGAGGTGAAGATTCTACTCATATTCTTTATTATCTTTTCTGGATAATCTTTGATGTTTACGTTTATTAAATTTTCTCTGATAATGCTTGATACCATTCCGGAATCATCGTCAATAAAATCCCGAATCAATAAATTAGTATTCAATAATCTCACCTCTTATTAGAATTAAATGTTTGGGTGGTTTCGGATAACGTATTATTTACGAACTTCCGAAAGAATGCTCTCTTCGTCATATTCACGAACTTCGTGAATCCTGCACTTTTCTCCTTATTCCGGCACTTTCTGCGTTTCAATCCTCCAGCCCGCTCATCCGATCCAACAGACTTTGAATCCGCCCAATGTCCCGTCTGCTCACATGTGTATACCGCTCCGTCGTTCGCACACTCTGATGCCCTAGCAGTTCCTGAATATAGCGAAGATCAATCCCATTCTCCAGCAAGTGGGTCGTAAGGGAATGCCTTAACGAATGGATACTCACCTGTTTGCGAATGCCCGCTTCAGCCAGCGCTTTTTCAAACACTTTCTGCGCTGAACGTTCCGTCAGGTGGCGGCCTTCCCTCTGCCCTGGAAACAGCCAGTCTGCTGGCTGCTCCACCCCTATATACTGCTCGACCACCGCAAAAGCCGCCTCGGAGAGCAGCGTTTGCCGATCCTTCCTGCCCTTTCCCTGACGAACTTTCAGCACTTTCCGTTCACGGTCGCAGTCTTCAGGACGCAACCTCACCACTTTGCTTACCCGTAGCCCGGATGTATACGTCAGGTACAGAATAGCCCGATGCTTTGGATTTTTCACTGCTTTCAACAGACGCATGACCTCATTCAGGGACAGCACATCCGGTATTTTACTCTCCTTTTTCGGACGAACATAGGCGGCGGATTTAGGCTGCTTTAGCACATGGCGAAAGTAAAATTTCAGCGCGCTGATCGCTTGGTTAACATAAGCGTGCGAAAGACCTTTTTCGAGCAGCACCACCGCATCATTTATGCTTGCTTCGGTCCCTTGTAATCCGGCAAAAAAGCGTTCCGTTTGCGATATGTATGCTTTTATCGTCTTGCTGCTGTACCTCCTTGCTACCAATGCATCGCGCAATTCTTGCCACCGACCTAGCTATTCCCGGATGTACGGCAGTTCTTTATTCAAGAGCTCGTCGTACTCGAACTTACAACTCCGATACACATCCAACAGGCTTTCTACAGCCGAGATATATACGGAATCGCCCAGATTTTTTCGTCTGGAACCCATTTCCTGCCCCGTATGTCGAATCCCTTCTCGCTCCTTTACTCTGTATCGCTCCAACCGTATGCTGATCGTTTTTTTATCCCGATAAAGTAGGTGTATCTTCATCTCACTTGTCTCCTTAGTATACCATCCATTCTAAAAATTGGAAATCTATTTTGTACAAAAAAAGGGACTTAAGATGGAAATTTACCTTAAGCCCCTGATTCTTTCGGATCAAATTATTGATCCTTTAAGTTCAATTTTCATTATCATAATTACTTAAAATAAGGCTCCGAAAACAGTGGAATAGTGTAACGCTAATCTCTTGTATAAGGATAAGCCGTTAAAAAGCGCATTTTATCGCCATTTTTTTCAGATAAACCGCTTGTATTACAATCATATATAAAGAACAACGAATTATATTTACCATCTATTTTACTCAAATCATGTAATAGTGGAGATAAAAAAGAATCAATATAGGAAACATCTTTTATACCATCATCTGACCCATCAACCAGAAAGACTCCTTCAGCAAAATCTTCGTCAAAATCATCTATTTTATGATCATTTAAAAAACCGCTAAAAATATTCTCATTCTCATCTTCCGGGTATTTGATTTCAACATATTCAAACAACTCATCTTCAGAGGCAAAGTGACCGTACCAGACGGACACCATATTTTTTTCAAAGCAATTCATATCTTCCTCCCGCTAATATTTCAATTTATACGTATGGTCTATCTCTATCCCGCACTAACTACCATGCCCTCTACCCCTCAACAACTGTTGAAGCTAAAAAGCCCGCGCTGATCGCGGGCTTTGCTGTATATTTAGTCAAAAGCATGCCTAGGTTTGTTACTCAACCTTAAACTGTTTTAATTCGTCTTGAAGCTTATTGGACAATTGATTTAATTGTTTGGATAGTTCAGCAACTTGTTCGAAGCTCTCCAATTGTTCCTGCGTGCTGGCGCTGACCTCTTCGGTTGAAGCGGAATTCTCTTCGGTGGTGGAAGAGATGATCTCCAACGCCTGCAAAATCTCATCTTTGTGCTTGTGGACTTTGGAGGTGTTGGTGCTGATCTGGATCATTCGCAATTTCAAATCTTCCAAATCCTTGTTAATGCTAAAGAATACTTGCTTCGTGTCCTCTACCGATCTGGCATTTTCTTCTGCAATTTTCAGACCGTGAACCGTATGCTCAACTGATACGCTGGTTTTTTCTTCAATTACACGTACCTTCTTGTAGATTTCCTGTGTCGCCAGCGCCGTCTGCTCAGCCAGCTTGCGAACCTCCCCGGCAACCACAGCAAACCCTTTGCCCTGTTCTCCTGCACGTGCAGCTTCAATGGAAGCATTGAGCGCCAGCAGGTTGGTCTGCGTTGCAATTTGGTTGACCGTATCCACGATGCTGGAAATCTCATGACGGCTCAGATCAATATCCTGAATAATCGACGACATCGCTTGTGTGGAATTGTGATTTTCTTCTGCCCATCTGGATAACTGATCTACTACAGCAAGCCCCTGTCCACTTTGCTCAGCAGAGATCTGCACCATCGTTTCGATGGCTTTGGCATCATTGGCAATTTCGTCAATTTGGCCGGATAATGCTCCGGTTTTTTGTAAAATGTTATCCGTTTCGATGGATTGGTAGTTCGTTGCATTGGCAATCTCATTAATCGCTGTCGCCGTATCGTTCATCGTGATCGCGGTTCTGGAAGAAATGGATTGCAAATCATTTGAAGACTGATTCAAGACTTGAGCTGAGCCACCCACCATTTGGAGCATGCCTTGAATTTTTTGAACCATATTGTAAATCCCTTGAGAAATTTGCCCGATTTCATTGTTGGATTGCGTATCAAACTGAACGGTCAAATCTCCATTTTCAATTAGCTTGATTTTTGCAAGCAATTTCGGGATTGATCTCAACAGATAACGGAGCGTTATATAACAAATCACAACGAGCAGAATGGTGGCTGCCGCAAAACCGCCAATGGTAATCCAGGTAAACGCTTTTAATTCTGAGAGCACCTCATCTTCAGAAATGGTTAAGCCTACAGACCACCCCGTATCTTTACTGGTTGCATACCCGATATAACGAAGTTCCCCATTATCATTAATTAGCTGTACTCCAGACTCGCCGGCAATCATTTTCTTTCCGATCTCCCCAAGATCACCTGTGCTTTCGTTAATCTTTTCTTTCAGCACTTTATTTTGATCGGGGTGATACAAAATATCACCTGTTTTGGATGCAAGAATCGAATAACCTGTGCTTCCAAGCGAATAGCTTTGCATAACGGCAGGGATGTCTTTGAAAGCAATATCGACAGCAGCAAATCCGATTAATTGGTTACTGCTATCTTTAATCGGATAGAAAATGCCCATGAGCACATTACCCGAATTGACGTCCTTATAGGGTTCTGAGTAGTATAAACCGTCTGCTTCAACAGCTGGCTTGAAGTATGGGCGTGTATGGATATCAAAATCCGGTTTAGAAGCAACACCATCATTCTGAAGAAAGAAGCCTTTACCAGATATTCCTGCAATCCAGGCGTCGGCAAAAGATGGCTCTGCCTTTACTATGGCTGCCAGAGTCGCTACTGTTTCCGCAGCATAAGGAGAAGTTTTCACCATTTCTGCCGATGGGGTGGTTTCTAAATATTGTTTAAAAAGATTGTTCGTTGACATTTGTTTGACAAGTGATCCCTTTTCCTTAAACAACGCATCGAATTGAGTGACAACGGCCTGCGTCTTGGTCTGGAGCATGGCCTCTTGCTGCTTGACCAGTATGCTTTGCGTGCTTGCAAACATGAACGTCCCCAAGGTTGCAAAGACGACAACGATAATGACTAACAAGACCATGGCCAATGTGTTGGCGATGCTGGATGATCTGAATACGCGCTTCTTAATATTTTGTGACATGCTGCCATCTCCCCGAGGAATATTGAGCGAAAAGCTCTTAGATAATATGTCGGAAGTTTGCAGCTATTTTAATAGGTTTTTAGTATACACAATTTAAAGTTTTGCTATCTGATTCCTCATAGATTCCCTCCTAACCTGTTCGTTAACTCCAGCAAAAGATTAGGGCAGCACAAAGAGCCTCCGTCAGACGTAGGCTCTTTACTAAAAGCTATATATAAGAACGCAGGGTTATGCGGACTTAGAGCGTTCCAGCGATCAGTAAGCGTAATCCTTTATTCTCTGTCGTTAACCCAACTGCATTGTTGTAATACATGTATCGTCTTTTTCATATGTAGAGAATTCCGTTTCAGCCGTTTTACCTTCATGATTCACGCTAATGCGGTATGTTTTATCCCTTGGTAGCCATAAATCAATAAAACCATTGGGTTGTGATTTCATGGCAGCATTCTCCATAATGACATTCCCCTCGGAGTCGTGAACGGTCACATTAAACTTTCCATTTTTTATTTCGCCTTGGCAGCCGGTTAGACTATGAGTTGCACAAGGGTGGGTCTGCTCCACATATGGTGCTATCGAAACAAAAAACTCGTTGTCAGGCAAATCATAATTCACGGTCTGAGTATCGTCCCCTGTGACAATCAACTGACTGGAATTAATGGAAGCGGACTGGGCTGTTGCCTTGCCTGCACTGATATCATGCACCAATTGCTTGATATTTGTCTTCCCCGGATTGTCCGTCCCTTCTCTCTGAATATTCCCTGCAATTAGGTACGTCCCCAATGCGGCAACAACCAACCCTGAAGCGACTAAGATTCCTTTTTTCATCTAGAGTTCATCTCCTCGTCTGTTTTGTATTATTATAAGGGAGAATGCACCATAATGGGCAAAATGGGGTGCTGAAGTCACCAGATATTCACATATCTGTGTTGTGTGCTCAGACATATTTATAATGGGGCACACTCGTTTTTTAACGGTCCCGGTTCACGACATAATGTATTAAGTGCTTCAGAAAAGCAATATTACGTGGGATCTCTTCCAATGCTTCCATCGCGAGGCAATAGTGTTCCCACATCTCTTTACTGGCACCTTCAAGACCGAGGATGGACACGAAATTCGAATTGTTATTATCAGAATCTTGGCCAACAGGTTTTCCGAGTAAGAGCATATCTCCTTCCACATCAAGCAAATCATCTTTAATCTGAAAAGCAATCCCCATATGATAGGCAAATTTCTTCAAAGCAGCAATTTCCGACTCCTTGACCTGTGCAAGCATGGCTGGCATAACCAGACAAGCCTCAAACGCCACTCCGGTTTTGTAAAAGCACACCATATTCAGCTGCTCCAAGGTCAGTGGCTTTCCTTTGGAATCCAGATCCATCGCCTGCCCCATACACATATCTTCTGCTTTCTGGGCCGAGTATTGTATCAAGGCAAGCACCGTTTCAGCATTGAACTGGTCAAGTGACGATTGTTCCCCAATCGCCTTCTGGATCAGATACAGACCGGTTAGTTCCGCGGTAGCGCTATTGTGCACCTGATGCAAGGTCTGACGCCCTCTACGGGTAGACGCATTATCCTGGGAAGGAAGATCATCAAAGATCAGGGATGCGGTATGCATATACTCCAGTGATCTCAGAAGCGGTACGATTGCCGATGCATCTAATCCATATTCGTTCACGCCCATGACCCAAGTCAATATAGGCCGTATCCGCTTCCCGTCCCCTTCAAGACTATAATTTGCAGCCTCAATAAGCTGTTCTTTCATGGCCGGAATCCCTTGAGGCTTGGTAATTTTCAATTGGTTGTTAATCTGCTCACGAACCATTTTGACCGTATTAAAAAAGTCTTCTTTTTCCCTTGCATCGTTTTTCAGATGGGTAATCATTTGGTCCCGAAGCAGCTTATCTAAGAAATCTACATCATCCGCTTTTTGCACCATTTTCTGAATGAGATTATTAAATTCTGGATTTCCGGATGCAAAGATCTCCATCATTTCATTATACTTTTCTATACCTACACGTTCTTTATAACGTTTGAGTCCATTCATTGCACGATCCAGTATCACCTCACGAGCCATGGCATCGGAGTCATATACGTTATGGATCAAATAGGAAATAACCGCCCAGTATAATTCAAAGGGATTGATCAAATCCGGTCTCTGATGATGATATTTTAAATAGTAGGTATAAGGTGTTACCGCACCGTCTCTCATATCGTCAACCATATCCGCAAAATCATCAGCAAGCTGGTTATAGATACCATAAAAGAATGTTCGTTGCTCAAAGCCCTCATCCGCAGGAGCACTAATCACGGAACGGACAATCAAGCGGGACGAAGAGGACTTCAAAATAACGGGTATATAAAGCTCTTCATTGGTATAAGTAGCTCGCGTTAGATCCTTAACACGGTCAATATCTTGAGAATGAAAAAAGACATAGGCCTGCTCGAAAAATGTTTGCTGTGTGTCCGGTCGCTGATGTTCCTTAATATACTCAAATGCATCCGAGAGCTCCGAATGTATGTATTGAATCAACTTCATATGATTTCCAGTCCAATTGCCCAACTCAGGCACAGATCTACTGAGAAGCGCGGCACGTATCATACGGGAATATTGTTCTTTCTCTTGAACGTTCAGAACCTGGGAATCGAGAAGATCATCGATGAAAGGATAGGTTAGACCATAGGAGTACCCAAGCCTGATGGCTTCATCAAGTCTGCGAGCACGCTCCATAGGCGACACTGTATCGTCCATTTCTTCCATCACATGCAGAATAACCCCGACAATGATCTTAATCAGTTTGCGCTGGGCTTGCTCGGCATCCATCTCCTTGGGAATATGGGAGGATACGGACCTAAGTTTGTTGATCATCCAAATTATCGCGGTCTCTATACCTTCCCTCTGGGCCCACCGATACACCCCGGCCAAATTCATAAATTCCGGTTGGTCTCCCCTGTTTGCGCGGGTGGATTGGATCAAGTGTTTTTTTACGTCTGCAATGACACGCTGAATCCGGGTATGTGTGTCAGGAGAATCCAGAGCTTTGCCTAGGTCCCTCATATAAATATAGGAGACACTTCGGTCCAGATAATCATCCAATTTGCCTGTATAATTCAGCCATTGAATGTATCTATTATAGTCCCGAGTATCAGGTTTTCTTTTTCTCCGCGAAAAAAAGGATAACCATGAGGAATGTTGAAGATGATTTTTTTTCCACTTTTGAATATCTTCTGTCAGGGTAGTCACATAAGATTTGTCTATGACCTGATCATACAGTAATGCAAAATACTGAATCGCCTTCCGCTCAGCCAGCTGATATCCTGTATTGGCTTGTAATTTTTCATTCATATGATGCATTACCTCTACTTCTCATTTTGTTAAACATGGTTGCATTTCTCCCTGAGGGAACGAATTCGGATCATGTTTTTATCTTTATACGGAAAATAATCTGTGAGGTTACGAAATTTAATGGGGTCGAGGCGATATAAAAAGTAATCTCAAGAGGTGAATCGTCATGAAATATAGTGAAAAAAAAAGCTGGCTCTGCTCCATAAGAAAAGCAGCCCAGCTTGATCTTTATAGATGTTCCCCTTAGAGTGTTTGTTCCTTCTCAACCTTCTGCCATAAAGCCTCAGTCAGTTCATTTATCGTCTCCTTCATCGCCAGCTTCTCGCGCCAACGACTCGGGATACCACTTATTCCGTAATAAGCTCCTGCAATTTGCCCGTACACCGCCCCGGTCGTATCGGCATCATCCCCCAGATTCACTGCCAGCAGTGCCCCCTCTTCAAATGAATTTGAATGGTGGAATGCCCACAACGCAGCCTCAAGGGAACGAATGACATACCCGGTTCCTTGTATTTCGGGCGGCTCCTTATGCCGGTAAGATCCCCGAATTATTTCTTCAATGGCTGCCGAATAAGCGGGCTCGTCCTGCCGCCACTTATAACAGACGTCCGCCGATAACATGGATTCTTTGTCCGCTCCTCGCAGACCTGCCACAAGGATTGAAGCAAGCACAGCACAAGCCTCCACACTTTCGACTGCTCCATGGGTGGTTCGCGAGCTCATCTCAGCGTACTTCACCGCCTCTTCCGGACGGTTCGCATAGGCCATAGCCACAGGTGCAAGCCTCATAATAGAGCCATTGCCGGCAGTCATGGGGTCAACGGACCCACTGTACGGATCTCCGGTAGCTTCGAAGCGATGCAGTGCTGCTCTCGTTGCACCACCGATATCAAAGCACGTTCCCGTACTACTCATATATCCCAAGTGGTACCAATTGGTGTATCGGCGCATTTGATCTGCCGGATCAAAGCCATCTTTACGTACCATACTCTCGGCCAAGCAGAGCGCCATCGACGTATCGTCTGTCCACTGGCCCGGCTTTAACCCAAATACACCGCCGCCCACGATATCCGTTACAGGTTCAAATGTACCTGGACTGCTGAATTCCACAGTGGTTCCCAAAGCATCGCCCACAGCCAGCCCAACCAGACATCCCAAAAAACGATCCTTGATAAGTGCCATTTTGGTTTTACGCCCCTTTTCAAATGTAATAACTAACGCATATTTTCCCATCTCGCCAGGAAGGAAGCCCGACACTGCCATTTATTCGTAGCTTAAGGCTTTACAACGGCTATCCGGTTTCAATTCAATGAAAATTCCTGCCTCTTGATGGTAAACGAGTGGAAACCGCTCCGTATCTACATATTCCCGAACACCGCTTGATAGCCGCCATACCTGAAGCGGGACTCCTTTTCCCCATAAGAATAATCGGTCACCGCAAATGGCCATATCCGCTTGGGGGAAAGGAAAAGCCCCGTCTTCAACAGGCTTACAATTTAGGGAGGGGATCGCTGGAAGCACACGTCGGTACCCGGGCTGGGTCATATCGAATAGGACAACAGCCGGTTCAACTCCTTCCTCTCCCCAATCTTCCTCCTCCACTAAATCAGCATCCATCTGTCCCCAAACCGCCAATGTATCGGGTCCTGTCCAGCATACTGGCCCGTCCCAATCTATGGTTTGCCAAAGATGGCGAATTGACGGACCATTCTCCGATTCCCATGGATTCAGCAGCCAATCCGATAACGACCAAGTTCGGACCACTCCTAATGGAGCCCATACCCATCCCGTATCCGCAATCCACTTTCCCCCTGGTGAAATCAGCAACCTCCCATGAAAATAATCTAGATAGTGCTCATTTTTGCTTTCGCTGTTATAAATAGGGGTAGGTCTTGCTGTCAAAAGCATGCCTGTTTCTACATCCGTCAGATCAAGCCGGTTCCATTCCGTCCCATGAACAAGAATGCATGCACCATCTTGGTGTACAAATGCCAGTGGAAACATACTTTTATCGTAGTGATATTCGTCCCGAGATAATTGCATTTTTTCTTGAGCATGGACTAAATCATACACTGCCGCATGCCGTCCAAAACGATTGGAGATAGCTACATAGCTGCCATCAGAACTGGTAACCATTTGGACAGGTTGCATGGGATTAAAATCAGGAATACAAATACGTGTGCACAATTCTGCGCTGCCAGAGCGAAGTTCTAGTCTCCACAGTTCTGCTTGTGTGTTTAGTGCCAGCAGGGTTATGCTTTCCTGAGAGTCGCCCTGTAGTGGATGAATGGCTGTAAGGCGTCCGATAGACGGTGGTAAATCAGGTAAAGAAACGTGATGGAATGGCATCATTAAACCCCTTTTATTCTGGATAAATAATAATTTATACCCGCATTTGTGAAGCTGGATTTATCAACAAAAAATCTGATATCAAGCAATGCAGTTAATATTTTCATAAAAACTCCCGGTTTTTTCTTGCAAAATAACTTAAGATATGTAATTTCGCTAGGATTACTTTTGAGAACAAAATAGGAGTAATTCATCAAGATCAAGTTGGAGATGAACTGCTCTGTTGGAGATTGATGCTCATTGGTACAGTCGATCAGCACCTCTAATACCCTATTTTTATTAGAGTTATAGGCTTGTATAAACATCGTTGCTTCTACAAACGGCTTGTTGAAATCATCGAATGGAAAATCATATACATCATGGCTACCCAGTATGAAGTTAACCCATTGGCCTTGTAAAAATTTTATTTTTTCCAGCGCTGCTTGTGTATCCATATCCATCTTACTTTTGTGAATATGCTCATGCAAAATGTTAATAAGAATGTGCAGATCATAATGTTGTGCGTCTTCCATTCTGTACATGATCCTATTATTTTCAATCGTTAGACGATCATAAATGTCGTCACCTAAACCCAATTCAAATAAGAGATGTTGAAGGAAAAATAGTCTGTCCTGAGCAAACGTGAATTCATTGCCTCTCTCTGCTAGATGTGAAACTTGATATTGATAATAAAAACAACATAAGTTTTTCCTCCTATAAGCAACATCTTTATGTATATCAAAAACATTAAAAATGAGTGAAAGCAATCGAATCAGGCGTTCAGCATCCAGTTCGCTTCGAATGACATGATCCATTTTTGTAAATAGCGACCTGTCAAACAGATCATGCCATCGCACTAGAGAAACATAATCCTGCTCGTTTATATTCAGGGTTAATATTCTTAAATTTTGCTCTTGATCGGGATAAGAATAAAATAGATATTCATGACTTAAATCAGAAATACGCTCATTAAAATAAGCTCTTAATTTGTAATCGTATATTTTAGAAAATGACATGCTTATCCTCCTTACAAGTAAGCCTGAGCATATTAAACTAAGCACAAAACATGTTCGAACTCCTATATTGTAAAATTAATCTGGATAGACTGGCAAGGTGGCACATTTACAGAAACATATGTTCTCCATGTCTGTATTATGATATCTTTATGCTAGAAATGAAACGTTATTGTCGGAGGTCATAGCCTACAATTAGAAAGGAATGGAAATCCTTGAAACAACTAAGTGAAGCTTTGTCCCGTTTTGTACAACAACAAAACTTGTATAATGAAGCCTACGGGCTGTTCCAAAACCACGACATCCAGCCCCGGACGGAGAACCTAACAGATTGCTGGGACAGACGGATTCCCGTATCCCCTGAGCTTGAGTACCTGTATAGCCACTATGAAATGATCGATGCTAAGGCAGCGGGAACACACAAATTAAAAAATGCGGCAGTTGAAATTGGGGATGCTGCTGTCCTCTTTTTTGCTGCACCAGAACATCTGTATCGCCAACAACTAGGCTATCGCTGGATTACATCTGGTGAGCTTGTCCAAGAATCTTCTTCGTGGCCGCCCCATCATGTCGTGATTGCCACTTTTAATGACGATACAGTCATTGTCGATACTAGCGGACCCGATTCCCCTGTATATGCTGCATTCGAAGGCGGTGCGCCGCAGCAGGTGGCTGACTCTTTAGCTAACTTCTTTACGGCTCTTTCCATCCTGATTGAAGGTGCCTGTACCTTTAAGGGAGAAGTGAAAGATGAGGACACATACGAAACCAAAACAGAATATATCGAGCACGTAAAACCATTGCTGCATCCGCTGTTGAGCGAAAATCAAACTACGTTTTTAT
Organism: Paenibacillus sp. SEL1; assembly: GCF_054602535.1. NCBI lineage: Bacteria > Bacillati > Bacillota > Bacilli > Caryophanales > Paenibacillaceae > Paenibacillus > Paenibacillus sp. SEL1. Next base: position 285,945 of record NZ_CM137723.1, read on the forward strand.
TGGAATACCTATCCCTTTCCTAAAAATCCTTTTTGTTAAAGAGAGGTGGGACTTTTTATGATCTATATCGCATTACTGCGGGGCATCAATGTTGGCGGCAATAACAAGATCGAGATGAAGAAGCTCAAGCAAACGTTTAAACATGCAGGTATGGGGCATGTGACGACTTACATTAATTCTGGAAACATTATTTTTTCTAGTCAAGGTCAGTCCAACGAGGAATTATCGCTCATATTGGAACAGGCGATTCTGGAGGATTTTAGCTTACCCATTCGTGTCATCGTTCGTAACATGAAGGAGATTCAGACCATTATAGAGGCACTGCCGAATGAATGGTCTAATGATACACAGATGAAAAGTGATGTATTGTTCCTGTGGGATGAAATTAACGATATTTCCGTTCTGGACAAGCTACCTTTGAAACCGGGAATAGGCCATGTAATATATACGAACGGGGCCGTTCTGTTTTCTGTCAGCAAAGAACAAGTCACAAAAAGCGGGTTAACGAAATTAGTCGGCACCAAGCTGTATCAGCAAATGACGGTGCGGAATGTGAACACAACACGACAGATTTACAAGCTGATGCAAACGGCTGAACAGGAAGAGCTACGAGATACGAGCTCTTGACTGTAGTCCAAAAGCAACCTTAGAAGAGTAAACTCAAAAAGGGAGCCTATTGTTCGGCTCCCCAACTGTTTTTCTTCGATGGAATGTTCTCCCTAGTCTTTACGATAGGCCTCGTTAAATTTTAAAGCCTTCGACCAGTTCATTCAGTCGCGCAGCACTTTCCTTCACCTGATCAGACTGGTGTGCCACTTCAAGAGATTTCTCCGTCGATGAAACCATATTCTCTGCAATGTGCTGAGTGGATATAGCAGACTGTTCGCTGGCTGTTGCAATCTCATGGATTGCTCTCACCATGGTTTGGATCGTTTCATTCACCTGCTTAGAGGTGGCGTTCAAATCATTGACCGTGTTCGTATGCTCCACGGCATCATTGTAATATTGTCCTGCTGTATCCTCAAGCAGCTGATAATCCTTGCCTACCTGGGCTTGCAGGAAGTGCAGTAATTCTTCCGCATTAGTAGTTAAATTCTCAACAGATTGCACAACTTCTTGAGTAACACTCTGAATTTGGTCTACTGCGTGTTTGGAGCCGTCTGCCAACTTGCGAATCTCGTTAGCCACAACCGCAAACCCTCGACCTGACTCACCCGCACGAGCCGCTTCAATGGATGCATTTAGAGCCAGCAAATTGGTTTGTGCCGTAATTTCTAAGATGGACTGAGAAAGTAAACGAATTTGGTCTACGCCCTTGGCTCGTTCTAGCGCTTCCTTCATCTTTTCATTGGCCTTCCGGTAAATTTCCTTGGCCGCTTTATTGGATTCACTAGCCGCATGCTTCAATGTTTCGGCTTTTACACTTGTATCATTGGCAGACTGAGCTCTTTCTTGAGTTTTGACCGAAATGTACTCTGCTGCCCGCTGCATTTCTTCCGCAGAATGGTTCATATTTTCGGTGTATGCCGAAGTCTCTTCCATAGCTGCTGACAGCTGTTCGGCCGTGGCAGATACATCTCTAATCCGCTCATTGAGATCTGTCATATTATGATTCGTCTGGTCACTCAGTTGGTTAATTTGGCGTGACTCATTGATAACCCCCGTTATGACCATTGAGGTTGAATCTGTCATTTGTTGAATGGCACGAGCAATGACAGCGATCTCATTATTTCCTTTGAGCAAGGCAGGATCAAGTGCTGCCGTTAAATTCCCTTGGGTAATCTCCTCACAGTATTTCGTAATTGTACTCATCCGAAAACGGATATTTCGAATGGCCGCAAAGGAGATGGTGATAAGAATAGCCAGCACGAGTGCCAGAACCGTGATCAAAACAATTGTACGCATTTTAATCTCATTTTGCGTATTTTGATATAAGTTGGCGGATTGCTCATTGTTATAATCTGAAATCGTAGTCAACATCGTAACAATTGCCGTACTGGATTTATTAATCCGGCCTCTCTCTTCCGTGTCATACGTTCCGCTATTTTTTTTGACTGCCATGATTTGCTCAATATCCTGATAATATGTGTCTATACCCCCCCGTAGTTCCTCGTACAATTTCTGTTCCTTAGCATCCAAATTCCTTTGTGAGAATTCATTTAGTCCGGTTGTAACGCTATCTTTTCCTTTCTGCACTTGCTTATACTGTTTATCTGTGTACTCCTTATTGTCAAGTATTTTTGTATAATTAGCCCGCATATTATAGAAATCACTTTTGACTTCAAGAATATTCGTTTGGTGTTGAAAGCGATCCACATACAAAATACCTTGACCCTCTTTAGCTTGATACATACCGATAACCCCTACCAACGATACAATGAGTAAACCCACTAAGCTGATTACAATCATGGAGATCATCGTTGTCGTAACCTTTAAATCTCTAAAACCTTTTCCTTTTTTAGTCCTGTCTGATAGCTTGTTACTCATCCAAACCCCTCCAGATCGTCTATGGATAATAGTTCACGCTGCAGATCACAGAACGTGATGATATATATATCTATATATCGGTAGAAAGCGCTTAAATTTATAAGTAAAATAACGGTACTGCAAAAATAAGAATATTATAGTAGGCAACTTCATATTTGGACTTGCTATGTAACTCAAAATTTTAGATATTCATGGGCTTAAAGAATTTGTTAAACTAGAAGAGGAGTCCTTACACGAAGTGGGGCACATATAAACAACGAACGCTGAATGATGGGAGAGAAAGTATTGTGACAAACATACAAAATAAAAAACAAGTATATATAATCCACGGATACACAGCTTCGCCAGCCGATCATTGGTTCCCTTGGTTACAAGACAAATTACAGGAAGATGGAGTATCGGTAGGTATACTGGAGATGCCCAACTCGCAATCCCCCAAACTTAATGAGTGGATCGAGCATCTATTACAAAATATTAAAGTTCTACATAAAGACACCTATTTTATTGGTCATAGCTTGGGATGTGTATCCATATTAAGATACCTACAGCAAGTAAGTATCCCAGAACCACTTGGTGGTCTCGTTTTCGTTTCCGGTTTTACTGATCCAGTGCCGAGTCTACCGTCATTAGATGAATTTACAAATGGCCATTTGGATTATCAGCAAATCATGGATTCGCTAAAAGCGCGTTCAGTTATCGCTTCAAAGGATGACACAATTGTGCCCTTTTCACTCAGTAAGAAACTAGCTGAAGACATCCAAGCCGATTTCCATGAAGTAGACCATGGAGGACACTTTTTACAAAGTGACGGTTTTACTACCTTACCGATTGTATATCGAGTGTTAATTGAAATGATGAATGCACATGAGTAGCATGACAGGCTTAGTTTGAAAACTTACATAACCCGCAAAATGGAACCGGCGAAGGGTTCATTATTGCGGGTTCAATACATCAATACAATGCCCATTTTTCCGTACACAGCTCTATAAATGAATGGGCAACCTGTTCACATTCGTCATATCCCAAACTACCAGAATGAGCAAAAAGAACGGGATACTCATTGTTTCTTTTTTCCTCTCTCATATCAAACATATAGTGGTTTCCGCACCCATCCATCGCAAACGACACAGCACCCGGCATATATTCCGGTAACTCGTAGGCAAGGTTCATTTCTCTCAAATCTTCGGTATTGAAAAACTGAAAATACCGTTCTCCATTTTGAAACTCCCCGCCGTTAGAGTATCTCAAAAAATCCATATAGCTGTCAGGAAATTGCCCTTGGGGCAGAAGCCAGCCCACAGGATCTAAAGGTTTATATTGATCATGGAATGGAGACGACTTTGGAAAAGGGTTCACTTGTCTTTGCTTGATTTCGTGAATCTCTTGCTCGGATAGCTTTATGTTCCATGTTTTCAAAAAATTCGCGATTTGTTCATCCGTTGCTTCCTGACTTATTACAAACGGTTGTTCAAATTGAATACTCCACATATGTGCCAACCTCCATGCCTAGATGCCTCTAAGAGTTGTTATTTCTACCGAGCAAGCTATTCCTTATCCACTACCACCTGCCATGCTTTTGTAATGTCTATAGGCGACTTGCTGCTGGTCTCCCCTCCACCTTCCTGAGTCCATAGCGGCGGATAATATGCAAATACCTCTCCCGGCTGAAGTTGCTCCATATTCTTCTGCCAACCGTTCCAGCGGAATGTCTGGTAGAACAAGTCTAAATCTCCCTCAGCCAACCAGCCCAAGAAACCGGAATAGGCCAGCTCTGTGGATTCCCATTCTAATGCATCTGGTGCAAAATAGTAGATATGACCACTACGTCCGAATTTCCCTGTATCCAATCCAAAAAATCCACCTGCTGCATCATAAGCCACAATCAGCATCCCCTCAAGCGCAGGAACACTTTCCGGCTCTTGAAGCCGGTTCCATGAGGTCAAGCTACCAAAAATTCCAGAGCCACCTGCACCCAGCAAGGTGATCCAACCGTAATCAAACACGATTCCTCCTGTCTCATAGGCAACTGTTCCCAAATACGACTTCGTACTCACCTGCAAACGGTACAGCGTGTCCCCCGTAGCGGATTCCGATTCGGCCGATACAATGTGATGAGAATTCCGGCCTTCTTTCAGAATATTTGTGACCTCTTCCCATGCATGGTTATCCTTATCCACCAGTTCATCAACCTTTAAAGTATGCATGTTCATTCCCCTTCCCGCATATCCTAAAATTCCCTTTCAACCCGCGAACTGATTTTTGAAAACCTGCATTTGATCTAAAATCACCCACTGATTCACTTCGTCGTATCCTTTTACAATTGCCGTGACCTCATGCTTCGGATACATCCACTCGGATGGTGTCTTTTCCTCATATGTACGAGTGTCTGACAATCCGACCGCATGATGCTGGAAAATATGAATAATCGTACCGTGTGGGAAAAACGCTTCAATATAACCCTTTACCTTAGTCCCAACGGGCAGGCCACTTTTGATTTGATGCCATTTCTGGTTGAAGGTGTGAAGATAATTGGACCAGATTTCTTCAAACTCTTTTTTTGTAATTTGCGTATAATAGGGCTCTGTATCATCAATCGCTTTCTCAGCTAATAAGAAATGATACTGCTCGTGCTTGCGATTAGAGGCGATATACGTGCCATCATCCTGGATGACAATTTGTCGATAGGCTATTCCATCCGAATCTATTTCAAAATACCAGGTTCCCATGCCTGGCTCCGGGCAATCTTTAAGATACTTCATGTGCTCCTCCTATTAAAGAACTAAATCCGTTGTCATCCTTTTTTCCCGCCATAGATTCTTATCAAATATGCGAGATATTCTGAACGTGTCAGTCCTCCCGCTTGGCGGTTGAACTCATCATACGAAATGTCTTCCAGGAATCCGAATTCGGCCAGTGCTTTTCGACGCTCCTCCCGATGCAACGGATTATCCAGCGTTTTGTGCCACTCCCGCTCTTCCCAGGGTCCAAAGCAGTCGGCAACGACACTTGAATACACACCATTATTTAAAAAATTTTGCGAAGACTTGAACACTGTATCCCCTTCCGGTTTGGAAACCGTGCCCGTTCCCCAGGATAGACTATACGTTCTTTCTTTCCTGCTATCCGTACTACAGCCATAGCCGATGGGGAACACAATATCCTCTTCCACTAACAGCTTATGCCCTACCCACTCATAGGCACCCCGCATAAAGGAATCATCCATAACAATCCAGGTCGTTTCGGATAATGGGGCGGCTGTGATAGATTCCAAAGCTGTTGAACGGTCACGACTCGTAAACAAATACGGACGCACGAATAAAGGCATGGTCATGACACTGTTCCAAATGCTTTCCTCTGCAAACAACTGATCCTTTTGCATTTGGCGCAGATCTCCAATGACCAGTACATATCCATCTGTGAAAAGGTCTATTTCCACGCGGAAGATGTCTCCCGGGACCGTTTTATAACGCTGGTTTTTCATATGCTTCAGTCGGTGCAACCTGCGATCGTAATCCTTGGGCACAAGTGACGGATATTGCTGAAGCCAATCGATGATCTCTTCTTTACTATGTAAATGCTCACATCCCGTAATAGGGAGTTTCACACCCGTTTTGCTATTCACAGCAGTAACATAACTAAGAGGACGGTCCCTTCGTATGCCTGCTGAAAAGGTTACGCCTTCTGCCTTGATGCTCGAAACACTTGTGTAATTCAGCTTTTTCTCTTTGCCACGAGCCGTTTTAGGCAAAACAAATGCCCGGTCACGCGTAAGAATCTCTACATCGGTTTCTCCATAAGTATCCTCAGTGGAAGAAATTCGCTTGCGAATGACATTCCCATCCATACAAATAAAGTATCCATTTTTAATTTCTACCACGTCCCAATGTTCTTCCAGCGTCTCCAGCCCGAAGTACGGTCGTAACGCGTTCGTTAGCCAACTATTCATCTACTCCTCCAGTTCCGAGTACATCTCAATGGACTCAGCTCAATTTTTTCCAGAGACTATAACATAACATGGCATGCAGCTCATTTATTCCTATACATTACAGCTTGGATCAACTCCTCCTGAATCCAGCTACTTTTGGTAGACAGTTGGAGCAAATCAGCAGAGATCTGTTTGACTTGCTCTTGCAACACGTGTGATTGATCCGTTCCTTCCAGAAAGCGACTCAAAAAATGAAGAAATACGTCTACCTTCCTAAACAGCATCAAAACAGGCAAAGCATCAATCTCGTTGTGGCTTAAATGAACCTGGCGGCTGAAGCCCCGGCAAAAATCCCGAACTGCTGTCTCCTCCTCCGGTTGTCCCAAAAATCCTGATAAGATGACCGCCGGCTCCATGACCCGAACGTCTAGCGTACAAAATTCAAAATCAAGCAGTGCAGTGACTAGACTATGATCCGAATCCTTTACTAACAAATTGGAAGCGTTCAAGTCTCCATGTACAAGCTGATGCGGCAACTCTTCCAATGCATGAAGCGAATCTGTAATCTCTTCATAAACTTCTCCTATCAATCGCAGCTCTTCATGTAAATCCTTTAGAGGCTCAGGCGGATGTAAACAAAAGCCTTGAACCGTTTCCCGGTTACACAATGGATAGGATTGCTGCAAAGCATAATACGGTCGATAGACTGGAGTCATATCAAGATTGAATGTCGCAAGCACAGCAGATAATTCCCCCGTAGTCTCGCCCAAAGAATAGGCAAAGCTTGAATCCTGCTCCAGGGGTGATATGCCTTCTATGTATTTGAACAGACACACATATTTGCCGCTTTCCTTCTCCAGTTGAGCAAGCGTCTCTCCCGTGACCGTTGGAATAGGCTGGGGTATCCTGAATGATAGAGAATGCTTACTCAGCTCCTGCAAAACCGCATGCTCAAATTCAATTTTATCCCGATCCCTGTGTGTATCGTAGACGCGCAGCACCCCGCTTCGTCCACCACTCTTAACAAAATACGTCGTATTATTCCAACCCCCGGTTCGTTTCTGTAGCGTTCCGTTCCACTCCGGCCAGTGACGTCTTAGTATTGCTTCCAAGGATGTATCCTCCCTTCTTCGTGTCCATAGCATCGGCTGACTCCGGCATGCGAGAAGTATGGTCATAATAGCTTTACAGGTAATTTCATTATTTTAGCATAGCAGATAGCCTATTTTATAGCAGAGGGCGACTCTAATTCATAAGAATTTAAACCGAAGGAGGAATACCTCACTTACAATGTGATCGAGTCTTTTAAAACAGGACGTACACAAAAAAACAGGACTGATTAATCAGCCCTGTCTTCTACATCATACCCCTTTAGTCAATCTGGATCTGTCTGCGGGAACGATCGTCACCCTGACGTTTAGGAATTTCAAGTTTCAATACGCCTTGATCCAGTTTTGCCTTAATGCCTTCTTCATCAACATGATCCACATAGAAGCGTCGGACAAATTCCCCAGAACGGCGCTCCCGTCGAATCATTTTATTCGTATCATCCTTCTCTTCATGATATTCATTCCGTTTAGCACGGATCGTCAAATAATTATGGGTAATATCGATGTCGATATCTTCTTTTGCAATGCCTGGAAGCTCAGCTTCCACCAGATATCTGTCGTTTTCTTCACGAATATCCGTCCGAAACGTCTGAGAGTTGCTGCCAAATGGAGCGAGGCTCAAAGTTCAAAAGAGGCTGAAAATACTGAAATAACCCGATCCTAAGCGATCTGTCAAAAATAGTTTTAGATTTCAATCAATTTGACCTTTTTTGACCTTTTGACTTCACAAGAGACTACATATTCTTTGTCAGCCAACTCAGGCTTGCCCTGCTATCGCTTGTTCCGGCGTAGAAGCTGGATACAAGTGGCAGGCTACCTGCCGCCCCGGTGCAGCTTCGGCAAAGACGGGCTGTACTTTGCTGCATATCTCCATGGCTGCCGGGCAGCGGTTATGAAACGCACAACCACTTGGTGGATTTTCTGGACTGGGCACATCCCCTTTAAGTACAATCCGATCACGTTCCGCTTCTGGATCAGCTACAGGTACCGCAGACATTAACGCCTTTGTATACGGGTGCAGCGGCTCTCTGAACACTGCTTGGGTCGGTGCGAGTTCGACCAGCTTGCCCAGGTACATCACACCCACGCGGTCGCTGATAAATTTGACGACCGACAGATCATGGGATATGAACATATACGTTAGGTCATATTGTTTTTGCAGGTCCTTCATCAGATTGAGCACTTGCGCCTGAATCGACACATCGAGGGCCGAGACTGGCTCGTCACACACGATAAATTTGGGATGAAGCGCCAGTGCACGTGCGATCCCGATCCTCTGGCGTTGACCACCCGAGAACTCATGCGGATAACGATGGGCGTGATAAGGAGACAATCCGACCACTTCGAGCAGCTCTTCCACCCGCTCTTTGAGCTGCGTTTTGCTTAGCTTTTCATGCGTGATGAGCGGTTCTTCCAGCACCTGCTGTACTGTCCATCTGGGATCAAGCGAAGCAAACGGATCTTGAAACACCATCTGCATATCCGTTCTGAATTTGCGCAGCTGCTCTGTGTTTAGCTTACGTATATCCGTGCCATTAAACAGAATCTCTCCATCCGTCGGTTCGATCAATCTGAGAATTGCCCGTCCAGTTGTGGATTTGCCGCAGCCGGATTCTCCCACGATTGCCAGGGTTTCACCCTGCTGTACAGTCAGGTTAATACCATCCACCGCTTTGACTGCTCCCACTTGTTTGGAAAAAAGTCCTTTTTTGATCGGATAGTGCTTTTTCAAATTACGTATTTCAAGCAGTGTACTCATGATATCCCTCCTGCTGTAGCAAGCAGCGGCTTTTGTGTCCGGGTTCCACTTCTGTAAGCTCCGGGGCCTCTGCACGGCAAATTTCCTTAGCAAACTGACAACGTGGTGCAAAGCGGCAGCCTTTTGGCATATCGAGCGGGTTGGGAACCTGGCCCGGAATGGAAGCCAGACGCTCCTGATCACTGTTCAATTGCGGCAGTGAGGCTAGCAAACTTTGTGTATACGGATGCTTGGGATCTTTAAACAGCGTTTTAACGTCCGTTTCTTCTACGACTTGTCCGGCGTACATAATCACGACCCGATCGCACATTTCAGCAACGACACCAAGGTCATGAGTAATCATCAGAATGGAAGTTCCTTCGGACTTCTGTAGCTCACGCATCAAGTCAAGAATCTGTGCTTGAATGGTTACATCTAGTGCCGTTGTCGGTTCATCGGCGATCAGCAGCTTCGGATTGCACACCATCGCCATCGCAATCATCACCCGTTGGCGCATACCGCCCGAGAGTTCATGCGGATAAGAAGTGGCTACTTTTTCTGGACGTGGAATTCCCACTTTCGTCAGCATTTCCACAGCCATGTCTTTTGCTTTGTGTTTGCTTACACCGTGGTGGTAGCGGGCAGACTCCGCAATTTGCTTGCCGATTTTGAACACAGGATTTAGCGAAGTCATGGGCTCCTGAAAAATCATAGCCATCTCGTTGCCACGAATCGAGCGCATTTTCCGCTCCGAAAAATCCAGCATGTTTTCACCGTTAAACCGTACTTCACCAGCGGCTACTTTCCCAAGTCCCTTGGGGAGGAGCTGCATAATGGAAAGGGAGGTAATGCTCTTGCCGCACCCGGATTCGCCAACGATTCCGAGTGTTTCGCCTTTGCCAACCGATAGATCGACGCCGTCCACAGCCCGGATGGTGCCAGCCGCAGTCTTGAACTCCGTCCGGAGGTTGGTTACTTCAAGCAGTTGTGCCATGCCCTCTTCCTCCTCCTTGTCCATCATTGAACCTTCATGTTCTTTTTATCTTAGGGAATAAGCTTATTCAGACTTACCCATCGTTTGCAGATGCTTCATGGTACCGTACAATTTAGTAATATGTTGAAACTCCTTTTCCGAATGAAAAGAGCATTGCCCACGTCCATAAGCTTTGGCTGTTTCTACAGCCAATTTGGCCGCCAGCGCAATATCGCTTTCGTGGCTGGCCCCCGTTGCACTGCCTGGGACAGGAGCAGCGGCCGTGATGGCTACACCAACCACTGGAGCGGAAGTGGCCACCGCTGGCTGCAAAATGCTGTTGATGTGATACAGGTCGTTACCATAAGGTGTGATGTCCTGCGTAGTTACAGCAAACGTGACACACGGTTCGCCAGTAACGGTCTGCACAATATCGACGAGGTCTTCACTAATGCGTAGTACGTAGCCTTCACGTACCGTTGGGGAAATGGCAATACCTTTATGGTTAATGATCCGATTCCCTTTGGTCGTATCAATGGACAGGATCGCTTCCATTTCGGGTGTCACTTCATATTTGTTCATCGTCAAAATATCTACGGGTGAATCCATAAATGGAACCGGATCATGGGGCTGAGTGGGTGCATCTGGACAAATATGTGTACAGATAATCACATCTCCATCAAGCACATCTCCTTTGGACTGCATGCTCAAAAGTTTAGCCGCCGCCGAAATTGCCGCTGCCGCACCGTCACCATCGGATACAAATCCGATCATCTCCGGTCGTGCCCCTAGTCCACCAAGTCGCCCTACTACACCCAAGGTTGGAGAATCGCCCCCCTGAATGCGACCCGTTTTACCGGCAATGACAATTTTAATAAAATCCGTAGAGCCCTTTTCACCTTGCACAGTGGTGACCGTAATCTTTGCTTGACCCAGTTGTTCCAAATAAGCTTTGACTTCTGCCCCGCTGGCGAACGGATTATCCAAAAGGTCATAAACTTCAAAAACTTGTTTCATCATACGACAGATCCCCTTATGCTTCTTTTTGTGTTGTTTTCAGGTATTTAAGCGCCGTCAAGGCGTATACTTTCGCAGATTGAATGATCTGCCATACCGGAGCTTTTTCATTAAAATTGTGAATGGTCGACAGTTCGGCAGGCCCGTATTGCAATACCGGGATATTGTATTTGCGGAATGCACGTGCATCGCTGGTTGCCCATTGCAGTACGCCATAGGCCTCTTTACCGCTGACTTCAGCGATAGATTCCACAAGCTCCTGTACAATCGGCTCGGTGGGCGGGGTCCAGTTGGCATTACCATAAAATCCGAATTGTCTGGGCTCCGCGTCAATGCCAACACTTGCAAGCAATTCTTTGGCTTTGGCCAGTACTTCCCGGTGGTCTACGCCAAATGGAACACGGGAATCCACTTGCACTGTGCAACGGTCCGCAACCACATTGACTTTCGTGCCCCCCTGGATCGTACCAATGTTCACCGTTACATGATCAAACGCTTGTCCATAGCTTGGGTTCTCCCGTTCGCTTGCATAACGCTTGGAAATTTCAATGATCTCTTTGACTTCTTCCGGGATGTCCGGCTTGATGTCCCACAGTTGTTGCAGCGCTTCAATCCCTTTTGCCGCCTTCAAAATAGCACTATCACCTGCGATCGGCTGCAAACTGCCGTGACCTGGTGTGCCTTCAACGGTAAATTCAAACCAGCAGCTTCCCTTTTGCCCGATGGTCGGGTTTTGCGGGCCTGAAGGCTCTGCAATCACAGCAGCTGTTCCTTCAATCAGTTTTCTTTCCAGCACCCAAGGTACTCCAAGATGTCCCCCGGTTTCCTCGTCTGGAACTACAAGCAACGACAACGCACCTTCGAGTGGTACGCTTAGTTTGGAGAACAGCGCAACGGTAAATATTAATCCGCCCAGTCCTGCTTTCATGTCCGAAGCACCGCGACCCAGGAGATAGCCATCACGTATTTCACCACAAAACGGATCAAAATCCCAACGAGTACGATCCCCTGCCGGCACAACGTCTGTATGCCCACAGAAAATCAGTTTTTTTCCGTCCGCCGTTTCAGCGCCATAATCAGAAATGAGATTCCACATATTCGGCCCGGATTCAAGCACCGTTGTTTCTATACCTGCTTCTTTAAGATAGTCCATAATGAACTGACTAATTTCGCGTGAATCACCTGGAGGATTTTCCGAAGGAAATTGAATCAACCGCGAGCATAGCTCAAGCAATTCGTCCTGCCGTTTATCTATTTCATCAAGAACTAATGTTTTCCAATCTGTCATTTCCATTCAGTCCCTTCACGTTTTCCATTTAGCCAACTACATTTTTTACGATCCATCGGGATCAGCTTCATCCTTCAGGTGTAAAATGATAGCCTTCGGCTGTAAAAACCGAAGGCATAAGGTAAGATCACAACTTACTCTTTATTCAATGAATAGAATCGGATAACCTCATCTGGGTAGTAGACATATCCAGTGACGTCTTTGCTCATGCCAACAACCCGATTGTATTCATACAGGTACGCCCATGGCGAATCTTGATTTATAAGTTCTTGTGCTTTGCCATACAGCTCTTTACGTTTATTTTCATCTTGCTCTTTGCCTGCTTGTTCCCAAAGCTTATCCACTTCTGCATTAGCGTAATGCATATAATTCGATGAACCGCCGCTGTACATCAGAAACCCGAGATGGTAACCAGGGTCGTTGACGAAGGAAGTCCATTTGGAAATGTATGCTGTCAGGTTGCCTTCTCGTTGCTGTTCAAGGAACTGTGCACGAGCAACATTGACAACATTCATCTTTACGCCAATCTTGGCAAGTTCAGCTTGAATCAATACGGCATCATCTGTCCAGTCCTGGAAGCCGGAGCCCAGTGTCAGGTCAAAATTAAACCCATTAGGATAACCCGCTTCTGTAAGCAGCTGTTTTGCTTTGTCCAGGTCGTGCTTATAGCTGTAACCCGCATCAGTGTAGCCAGGCGTGTTACTCGCTACAGAACTCTTCATTTGCTTTGCTTGACCGTACATGACATCGTCGATTAATTGGTCGTAAGGGATGGCATAAGCAATCGCTTGACGCACTTTTGGATCATTAAAAGGTTTAACCTTGTTATTCATGGCGAAATACAGAATCCGGTTACTTGCATTGGATTGAACCTTCAGATCAGCGTTGGTTTCCAGCTTCGAAACATCCTTTGCAGGAATCTCAATCGCCATGTCGACATCGCCTTTATCCAGCAGAAGTACACGGTTGGAAGCTTCCTTGGTAAACTTCATCGTTACTTTGCTCAGATTTGGCGCTCCTTGCCAGTAGCTGTCATTAGCATTAAAGACAGCTTCTGTCGCAGGGTCCCATTTTTCAAGCTTAAACGGGCCTGAACCTGCCGCATGTGTTTTCAAATAGTCACCATCGCCATTTTCTTTGACAAGCACATCATCCACAATGGAGAAGTTGTACAATGACAGGATTTGCAGAAACATATGATTGGGTTGGGACAATGTAACGACAACGGTGTGCTCATCTGGCGCTGTAACGGTTTTAATGGAGCTCATACCATACAGAAAGCTACCGGAATCGGAATTTTTAAGCCGTTCAAAGGAATACAACACGGAATTGGCGGTTAGCGGATTGCCGCTTTGGAATTTAACGTCTTTACGCAGATGGAGCGTATAAGTCATGTTATCAGCGGACACATCCCATTTTTCAGCCAGCATGGGCTTAATGGCTTCCGTATCTGCCACTTCGCCGCTATCCGTAGACTTTTTGCCGTAGGTCACAAGCTGATCATAGAGCGCAAGCACAAGGGTGTCCGATGTAAGATCACTTGCTTCAGCAGGGTCCATGGTTGACCCTCCCTCCGAGTAAGCAAGTGTAATCGTCTTTGCTGGGGATGGGGCATCTGTGCCCTTCTCTCCAGATGAAGCGGACGGGCTGTTAGCATTGCTCGCACAGCCTGCCGTCCATAGCAACGTAGACAAGACGACAATTAGAGAAAGACTTTTTTTCAACATGGCTTACGTTCTCCCCTTTAATGATCTATTTATTTTTATTTGCTAGAGCGCAGTCTAGGATCAAGAACATCCCGCAAACCGTCTCCAAGCAAATTGAAGCCCAAAATAGCTGTCGCAATTCCAAGACCCGGGAAGGTTACAATCCACCACTCACCGGAAATGATATACGCTCGCCCTTCTGAAATCATTGCGCCCCATTCAGCAATTGGGGGTTTCACACCGAGTCCCAGGAAGCTGAGACTGGCTGAGGTCAGGATGGCGAAGCCCATTCCAAGCGTTGCATTCACAAGCAGTGGGGCAAGTGCATTAGGCAAGATGTGGCGAAACAGAATCGTTCCGTTCGTTACACCAATCGCCCGGCTGGCCTCAACAAACTCCTTTTCCCGGAGAGAGATGGTTTGGCCGTGAATCAGCCTGGCGAATTCGGGTATGCCTACAATGCCCACAGCGATAAGTGCACTCATCAGTCCTGGTCCCATCGCTGCAGCAATAGCCATGGCGAGTACCAGCGACGGGAAAGCCAACAGAATATCCATGCAGCGCATAATAATGCTGCCCATTCGACCGCCATAGAAACCTGCGATGGCTCCAAGCGGTACGCCGATGATAAATGAGATCGACACGGCGATCATTCCGGTCCATATGCTGATTCTGGCTCCGTAAATAACACGGCTGAGAATGTCGCGTCCGTAATTATCGGTCCCAAACCAATGTTCTACACTTGGCGGCAGCAGCTTGTTCGCTGGGTCGGTTACATAAGGATCATGTGGAACAATCCATGATGAGAGGATGGCAATGAGCGTCCAGCCAACGATAAAAATGAATCCGATTAAAGCGAGTTTATTGCCAAACAGTAATCGCCAAAAGGTCTTACGTTTCGGTATAGCGGCTGCATTGGGCTGAGGTACAGCCGCTTTTGCCACCAAATCACTTGCAGTGCTCATCCGAGTACCTCCCCCTACTTTTGTGCTTCATTGTTATCACTCGTACCGGATACGTGGGTCAATTAATCCGTAAACCAAGTCGACTCCAAGATTGATAAAGCTGTAAATCAGCGCACTTACGAGGGTAAATGCTTGAATCGGTGCATAATCAGCCGCCAAAATGGAGTCCGTCACATAACTGCCCACTCCTGGCCAGGTAAAAATGGTTTCGGTAATAACCGCTCCACCAATCAGGTATCCGACCTGCAAACCAAGTACGGTAAGCGTTGGAATAAAAGCGTTAATGAGTGCGTGCTTATAGATGACAATTCCTTCGCGCAGACCTTTGGCTCTGGCTGTGCGAACAAAATCCTGACCGATGACTTCCAGCATGCTGGAGCGCATCATCCGTGCCACAATCGCCATAGTGCCTGTGCTGAGACAGACAGCTGGCAGAACCAAATGGGATAAACTGCTTTTTAAAGCTACAAAATCACCGGTCATCAGACTATCGAGTACATAAAGTCCCGTAACGTGCGTCGGCGGATTGATATCACCGCTAATTCGACCCATGGGCGCAGGAGCGATGCCCCATTTAGCATAGAAAATATAAATGAATAACAGGCCAATCCAGAAAATGGGCATACATGCACCGATCAAGGAAAACACGCGTGAAATGTGATCAACAATCGATTCTTTACGGGTTGCCGCCAGAATACCGATCGGGATGGCCACCAGAATCGCAATAACCAAACTTGCCAGTGCCAACTCGATGGTTGCTGGAAACCGGGTAGCAAAGTCGCTTGCCACTGACTGTCCGGTGTGATAAGCCTGACCCAGATCACCTTGGAACAATCCAACTACATAATGGAAAAATTGAATGTACTTCGGTTGATCCAGTCCCATACTGCTGCGAATATTTTCAATCGTCTCGGGTGTAGCCTGCTCCCCCGCAAGCATCACGGCAGGATCACCTGGAAGCACTCTTGAGATCATGAATGTAATGACGACAATACCAAGCAGTGCTGGAATCATTTGTACCAATCTACGTAGTGTGTATACGGCCACAGTCCGTCCCCCCTTATCCGTAATCCCTCGTCTGTTTGTCACCTTTCTTTTCATCACTTGTTATTTTTATCATTGTACTAAGGAACAAGAACGGTTTCCACGTCCTGAATAACTAAAAATAATGACGAAATTTGTCGTCCGTGCACTAAAGTGACTCAATATGTAGTTTAAATGTTATGTATTTATCCGGTTTGAGAAATCAAAAACAGCATAATGCAAAACAGGCAATCCCCTTTTAAAAGGAAATCGCTTGTTTTTTGTAAATATGGATTGTAGTGTTAGGTCGATCAGGAAAGGAGAATCACAGTATTGGAAACGAACTACAGAAAGCTGTTGGATCAGATGATGACACCCTATGATGAAATGCTGCAGAGTCTCATAGGTGATCACGCCGATTTTTCGAAGGTCGATTATTTGGAAAAGCACAGTGAGAAATATAAAAAGAGTGATGCCAATTATACCAATCGCTTGAAGGTGCTTTTGGCTATGTATAATCGCGAGGATCGATATGCCCCGCAATACGAACCGATTGTTAGAAGGTTGCTCGTTAATGAGATTATAGACAGGGAAACGAACAGTTTTCAGGGGATTGGCGATGCTCTGTATTACGCCGTTTTTTTACTGCAAGGTATATCCAGTATTGTCTTCGGCTACAGCTCGAACCATTCCGCAGCACGCTCCTCTTCTTCCAGCACCCTGTACATTCCTTCCCTCCACTTCATCGCATCTTCGCCACCAATATGAAATAGACAATTGAGACCTTTTGACTATCATTCAAACCAGCAAACAAAATAGGCTTCCCGTGAATATAGCGCGAAAGCCTATGGGTTCATCAAACCACTCTTTTATTTATTTGGCCTTCTGAGATACCAGTTCACTATTCCCTTTTCTCTTTCTTATCCCCAACATAATGACGGCCATAACAGCTACCAGAACTGCTATAAGAGCAAAAGGAATATATTTATCCACCCGATATAGCGTCGTTGTCAAAATAGGAGCAATAATCGCAGAAATGCCTTGGACAGTGGCCACCAGACCAGCGGCTCCTCCTTGCTGTTCTTTACTGACAGAAAGAGAAGCCCCGGCCATAAATCCTGGCATTAGCAAGCCTGTACCTATACCAAACATAAAGAACGCAAAATAGTAAACGACCATGCTGGCTGACATGAGGAATAGCAGCATACCGACAATAAGGAACAGAGAGCCGAGCAAAATCATCGGCTTGGGTTGCCATTTAAGCCATTTCATTTGAACGATCTGTACAATCAACATCGCTGCCCCAGAAAACATAAGCCCAAAGGAAACCACTCTTGCTGTTTCTTCGGATGAAAGGCCTAATTGATCTTGAAAATAAAATCCGCCTATAACCTGGATGGTCACAATACTAATCATCGTAACCAAACCTGCAAACAAATACATTCGTAGACCAGGTTGAAAAGGATTAATCCGAGCTGGCTTTTGCTGAATAACGGGCTTGGCAGACGGAATTGCCAGCAAGGCCACTACAAATGCTACAGCCGCAATCACGATTCCAAAATACAGAGGCCACAGCAAGCCTATTAAAGTAAAGGCGCCTGCAATAGCGGGCCCAAATACTAATCCAAGTCCATTGGCCGCGCTAATGATAGCCATGCCACTACCTCGATCTTCGCCCTCGGTCACGTCTCCCATGTAAGCTTGGGAGGATGACAATACCGCCGGGATAAACCCGCCGATCAAGCCGCGTGTAACAATCAGCAGGACTAACAGCATTCCCCCGCTGAGCCAACCCTTTAATCCTGCAAAAAGAGTAAGCGTAAACAACAAGCAGCTTACACACATCCCTATGAATCCAAGCAAAATCACAGGCTTGCGTCCCTTTGCATCACTCAGATTCCCCCAAATTGGAGCCATTAAGGCCATCGTTATGGAGCCAAGCGATATAATTAACCCAGAATGACTTTCTCTTAACCCCAGCTCACGAATAAGGGGCGGCATAATTGGAGCAATGAGCATGAGCCCTAGCATAGCCACAAAAACACTGAAAAAGATGCTCCCTTTGATTCTATTCATCCTCGCACACTCCTCTGATATAGATTCTCTCTATGCAGAAGTATACGGAGCATACCAAGAAACTACTGCCTGTATACGGATAAATTTGCGGTTAAACGGATTTAATTTAGCATATAAAACAGCGGCCAGCCTTCAGGACAGTATAAGATGATCTATGATCCAATGGGTTCCGTTGATTATAGTGGCCTTGACACATAGTTCACCTGGGGGCCGTAACATGATACGAAGTTTAGACGGTTTCTTCGCTGACTAGATGAAAGGGCTTAATTTCCTGACATGTTATTACGATATATGATGTACAGTCTTTTATCTTTTGTAACTACCGTAGTTGTGGGTTGAGTCTGTATATCGATGTCTAAGGAGGAATTGCAGTGAAAAAAACAAAGATAGGATCAATAATGAAGGTGAGATCGTTAAGAACAAAGTTAACCATAATGTGCTTGATTATTTTAATTGTACCCACTTTCGTGATTGGAATCAGTTCTTATTTTGTTTCCAAGAATGAAATGAATGAATCAGGCAAAGTGGCACTTAAAAATAGTGTGCAAATGGTAATTGGTATGATTAGTCTCCTCAATGGGCAAGTCGAAGCCGGTAATTTAACATTGGAGGAAGCACAGGAAAAACTGCGCATCGAGCTGCTCGGTGTAAAGGATGCTAATAACAAAAGACCAGTAAAGATTGAATATACTGTAGGTAAAACAGGTTATCCGTGGGCAGTCAACCAAGATGCCGTTTCAGTGATGAACCCTTCAAATGAAGGCCAGGATTTAATAAATACCGTATCAGAAGACGGTGTGCATCTGGGAAAAGAGTTTGTAGAAGTCGGTACAAACGGCGGGGGATTCGTCACTTATAAATGGGCTTTACCTGGTACAGATCAAGTGGAGACGAAAATTTCGTATGTTGAAAGGGATCCTTATTGGGGTTGGATCATTGGTTCTGGAGCATATTTTAACGAATTTAACAGCGGGGCGACCAAAGTCCTTTATATTGTCCTGATTATTACGACTGTTGCGGTTATTCTGGGAGCAATTATCGTAAGCTTTGTTTCGGGGCGTTTTACGAAGCCTATTCTCGTGATCGCAAAGCGACTTAACTCCGTCGCGGACGGTGATTTAACGGTCGAAGAAGTCAAAATTCATTCAAAAGATGAGATCGGCGAGCTTGCACAGGACTTCAATCATATGATTAAAAATATTAGATTTCTGATCGGTGAGGTAAATCTGTCCACAAAGCAGGTAGCTACTTCCTCGAAAGAATTGACCCTTGGAGCAGAGCACACTGGACAGGCAACCGAGCACATCACCATCGCGATTCAAGAATCGGCGGCCGGTGCTAAGGAGCAGCAGATGATGCTCCAGAAGACAACCAGCTCGCTTGAAGAAATTTCAATAGGTATGCAGCGGATCACGGAGAGCTCCTTGGCCATTGCTGATTCGTCTGCAGACGCGATGGAAATGGCGAGCGTTGGTGGTACTGCTGTACAACATACGGTGAAGCAAATGGACCTGATTAACCATTCCGTCAATGAAACCGATGCGGTTATGAGAATGTTGGATGAACGCACTCAACAGATCGACACGATGCTGCATGCCATTACGGATATTGCACAGCAGACCAACCTGCTTGCCTTAAATGCTTCGATTGAGGCCGCCCGTGCAGGCGAAGAAGGCCGCGGTTTCTCCGTCGTTGCTGCAGAGGTAAGAAAGCTGGCCGAACAATCGAACCAGTCTTCCGGGCAGATTTCCGAGTTGATTCAGAATATGCGCAAAGATATGGAGCATTCGCTTAAGACCATGGAACGCGTAAAACAGGATGTCGACTCTGGTATTAAAATTGCCAGTGAGACGGAGCAGCAGTTTAACAAAATTGTGACGTCCACCAATCATATCGCACAGCAAACGGAAGAGCTCGCGAGCATCACGCAGCAAATAACCGCAAGTGTCCAGGAAATTTCAGCAAGCGGTGAAAACGTATCGAGTCTGGCGCTTCAAGCGGCGGACAACTCGCAGAATATTGCAGCGTCTGCAGAAGAACAGCTGGCTTCAATGCAGCAGATCACCAGCTTGGCAACGACCTTGTCGGATATGTCTCAGAAGTTACAGGACCTAACAGTCAAATTTAAATACTAGTGGAATAAACTGTAGTTTCCAATATGGTTTCATGAAGAGCCTTCTTACCGTGAGATTAGCATTAGTTCATGGTAAGAAGGCTCATTTTTTTCCGAAAACGTCGCGCTAAACTGACCATTCGTATTATGAAGGGCTCACAAATCGTGATCTGTTAATTGGACATGGTTTTTGTCGATTTTGTTCAGAATTGGTTCAGAAGCATTTAGTATAGTAATCCAGTAGTGTAAGAAATCATATTAGCAGGTTAGTCATCATGGAGGATCTTAGTCTGTTCATCGTGACACCAGAAATTTATGGAGGAAGTTTATGAGTAAAATCAAGTCTTTTTGTTTATCTTATCTTGCTGTTATCGTCTTATTTGGCACCTGGACATGGAGTTTTTCTGGGAGTGCTGTGTATGCGACCTCCTCACCAGTACCTAGTGTAACAGATGCTGTGTATGCTACTGAAACCACGGTAACGAGTTGGACAAATCCTTCTAAACAAGGTCAATCCGTAACGTTTAGCATCAAAACCATCTCAACCCCACAAATTACGAAGGATTTAACTGGCACCGTGGTTCTTATGGATGGTACGAATATATTAGATACGCTTACGTTGACGCCAAATGGGATTGCAAATGGATATGCCACTGCGACCTATACCACAAGCAATTTAAGCGTGGGAAGTCACCCGATTACTGCTATATATAGTGGGGATGCTCGATTTGTCCCCAGTACATCTGAGCCATACATTCAGGTCGTAAATGCACCTGCGCCTACAACTTCACTGAGACCTACAGCAACTACAGTATTGAGTTCGCTGAATCCGTCTAAGCAAGGTCAAGAAGTAAGATTTAGCGTGAGGACAACTTCAAACCCACAGACTTCTGGCGATTTAACCGGAACGGTCATCCTTATGGACGGCACGGATGTATTAGATACGCTTACGATGGAGCCAGTGGGCATTTCGAATGGCTATGCCAATGGGTACTACACTACAAGCGACTTAAGTGTGGGAAGTCACTCGATCACTGCTATTTACAGTGGAGATGCTCGATTTGCCCCGAGTACCTCTGAAGCGTATATACAGGTTATAAATGGAGATGCAGACACTGGGAATACTGGCGGAACTGGTGCTACTACTGGTAACGGCAGCAGTAGCAGTAAAAAAGATAAGAAGGATAGTACAGATAGCAGTGAGTCTATTTCTTCTAGCGAAACAACCACACCTTCATCACCATCGGTTTTACCGACAGATTTGCCGACTTCTGAAATCATGCCAGTAGAGCAATCAGAGGTTGTGCATGAAAAATATATAACCGGTTATCAGGATGGCACATTCCGACCGGACCAGTCGATTACACGAGCTGAAACTGCCGCGATGATGGCTAGAATTATGAAGTTGGAAACAAAAGAAAACTCATTGGCATACAAAGATGTACCTAGCACGTATTGGGCGAAGGATTCGATTATAGCACTCACGACACAACACCTCATGAATGGATATGCAGATGGAACATTTCGGCCAGAGCAACCCATTACCCGTGCAGAAATGGCAGCAATACTCGCATCCTGGAAGCAGCTTAAAGGAACGCAAACCGCAGCATCTCCTTATACCGATATCGAAAAGCATTGGGCAAGAGATTCAATTAAAGCGCTAGCTGAGGCAGGATGGATTACTGGTTTTAACGACAGCAGCTTCCAACCCAATCAATATATAACACGAGTAGAAACCGTTACAATTTTGAACACCATCTTAAAACGAGGACCCCTGGAAGGTACGACCCAGGCTACATGGAAGGATGTACCCGCAGATTACTGGGCATTCAAAAATATTGAAGAAGCGTCTCGTACCCATACTTCAACCATCAATTCAGAGGGTACTGAAACTATCGTGAATTAAGCACCAAATAAAAGCTGGAATCCTTTCTATACAGGGTTCCAGCTTTTTATTTACCTGATATTTTAAAAAAACGGTCAAAAAATAAATTTTAAAATACCTTCTTTAAGGAGGATGGCTTCACTCCGTATTCCCGGAAAAATTGCTCTGAAAATGCACTCACATTGCTATATCCAACAGCCATCGCAGCTTCAGTCACATTGCTTTCTTGGCTTCGGAGCAGCTTCATCGCATAATCGAGACGAATTTGGCGCAAATATTCAAATACAGTAGCTCCAAAGCAGGCTTTGAATCCTTTTTTTAATTTAAAATCGTTTAATCCAACCTTTTGGGATAATGTGATCAGCGAAGGTGGATCAATCATGCTGGATTCAAGGATCTCCCGAGCCATATGCAGCTTTCTGACATCATCTTTAGACAAACCTTCGGGCATAGGTGTTAAATCAAATAATTGAATCATAAATCGATTTAAAATCTCAAGTGCCGCTGCTTCCATTAACAAAGGCGATTTATGCACACTTTTCAAGTCTTTGATCAAGTGTTCAATCATCACTATACTTCTGTGATCCAGTTCAAAACTAAAGTGATGGAATGCAGCTCCCTTAAGAATTTGATTAAATTCAATAGCTACCTGCCGACGAGCCGCTAACTGTGAAGCCGCATAATTAAACAACGAAATCGGAATGCCAAGTGCAAATGATTGGTATTGTTCGTTAACCGGAGGATGGAAACATGCTTTGAAATCCTGTAAAAAAATAAGAGCACCCTGCCCCATCGGGAGTGTATAATCCAGACCAGCCACATTCACATGACGTTGACCGGAAAGCGCAAATTGAAGTTCAATCATTTGTCCTCTGGAAGAAAAATTGGTCGGATACGGCTCGTGATATTGAATGTGCGAATATACAATCTCAATTCCGCTGTAAGTTGTAACTCGGTAGATATGCCCATGACCCGCTTCTGGTAACATCATATACGTATGCTCATTCTGTTGTCTAAACGGAGTTTTTTCCAAATAATGCTGATATATTAATGATAACGAGTTTGAATTCACAAGCGTCCACCTCAAATATTTTCATTCATTCCGATGCTCCAAATGAGAATCGTTATCAATAATAGTAGCCGAATTTGAATGGTTTGACCAGACCTATTAGAGTAAGCTCAACTCTTCATTCAGTTTAAGAAGCCTCTATACTATCTCTTTACAAGATTTGCTGAATGAGTGACCCGATTTCTCCCGCCACTTTTGGAAGCATACAGAGCCAAATCCGCTTGATGAACAATCGTTTGTTCCGTATCCGCTTGCGTAACCGTTGCCACACCAATACTCACAGTAATGGCATATTCTCCCCAATCCATCGAGGCTGTCGTGGAGCGGTATCTTTCTGCTGTACGAATGGCTTCTTCTTGATCGTTGTCTGGAAGAATAATTACGAACTCCTCGCCCCCATATCGAGCGACAATGTCCCTGTCCCGTGACATGGATTGGAGTATTTCTGCCAGATTAGTGAGCACCAGGTCGCCCACCGGATGACCGTAAGTGTCGTTAATGCTTTTGAAATGATCAATATCAATGAGCAGCAGCGAAAAAGGTATTCCAGTCTCTTGAAAGGAGGCTAGGCTAGCCAGTAACTGATCTTGAAAATATCTTCGATTTCTAAGACCGGTTAACGGGTCAGTTGACGCCATCGTTTCTAGCTGGAGATTGATCCTCACTAATTCCTGCTGCTTGATTTCATATTCTTCGTGCAATCGTTCGAGCTTCTGGTTGGCTTCATTCGTAGCTTGATATAATTCCTGAAGCTTGGTTTTGGTCTGTAGTATATCTTTCTCGTGTTCAATTCGCTTACGCATCATTAGCACTACACAATCAATAACAGTTTCTCCGTTGCGCTCCTGGCGTACCCCATTTAGAAGTACAGGCACATCCTGTCGATCACTTGTCCGAAACGAGAAGTACATCTCATCGACATGGCCGTACAACTGAATATAGGGATAAAAATAAGTATGAAAAAATAGCTTGTTGGTAATAGACATTGTGGATTCAATAGGCCGTCCGAGCAATTCATTACGATCATAAAGTAGCATATCCAATAAAGTTTGATTTACCGATTGAATGAAGCCAGCGTCCGAGATTGAGAAATATCCACAGGGAGCTTTATCTAATTGAATATCCATTGCATGACTGCCTTTCATACGATATTACACACTGGCTAAATATTCTTTGATTAAATCGCTCGTTTCTCCTGGTTGACTTAAATGAGGATAATGCCCCTTTGCCCTCATCTGTTGAAGCCTGCTGTTTTTAAGATGAGTACGTAAATAATTCCCTACCTCAATCGGAGCAATGCTATCGTCCGAGCACTGGAGAATCAGTGTAGGAACCGAAGCATGCTGGAGATCGACACGGCAATCCGAAAAAAATGTAACCTCTGCGAATTGCCGTGCAATATGAGGATCTCTTGAGCAAAATGCCTTTTCCAATTCTTCGGTTAAGTCCCCTCGCTCGGGATTCTGCATAGCAATGGGCGCCATGTAACTAGCCCAGCCAATAAAGTTCATTTGCATCATATCCAGTAATTCATCAATATCACTCTTATCGAAGCCTCCATAATAAGAAGGCAGGTCATTCACATAGCGTGGAGAAGGACCGAGCATGACAATGCGTTCAAAATATTGAGGGCTGCGGATGGAGGCGAGCATTCCGATCATGCTGCTAACGGAGTGTCCGACAAATATGGTATTTCTTAAGTCTAACGCTTCCATAATATCCAGCACATCTTGGGCATACCCTTGCAAGTCACTGTATTTTTTCGAGTCATAATACTTTATTTGAGAATCTCCGGAACCTACGTAATCAAACAAGACGATTTGGTAGTTGTCGATAAAGCTAGGGACGATATAACGCCACATATCCTGGTCGCATCCAAAGCCGTGAGCAAACACAATCGTCTGGCTGCCTGTGCCTATTACTTTTACATTATTACGTTGGAGAATATCAACGGTCATTGTGAATCACCTCTCTGAGGTAGTATCTGTTCTATAGCTTCTCTTCCCTATTATATCGGAAAAGTTTCGATTATGGATAATGACTCTCATTCATAAATCCAGCGTTCAATGATCCCCTTTACTCTTTGCACATGTTGCTGTGATAAGGAACAAATAATAACCAATTCGTTTTTCCCATTCGTATCTAACCAATGGTGAACGTCATCCTCTTCATTAACCGTTTCATGAATGATTCTGATGGATTTATGACTTATTTTTGATTTAGCCGAAAAAATGGGGTTCATATCCATGACTTTCTGACCATTAGAAAAGGATGTGTTGTAATATGGAATCACCCAGTTCTCCTTATCCTGATCTTGTACTAAATTTAGAAATACACGCACCCAATAATCCTCTAGTTCTGTGTAACTCTGTTCATTCAACCCATTCAAATTCATACATGTATCCACTCCAAGTTATTCATTAAATAAACGTAAAAAAGTCTCGGCCAGTGATCTACATTTCCATGACGGAATGCACAATTCACAGACCGAGACTTCTTTTTCATTCTTTATTTTACATCAACATCATTCGTGATTTTCTCTATTAAACCTCTCAAACCTTGGTTGGTTTCATTTAATTGATCGATAATATTCATAAACTCCGACACAAGCTTGGCCTGCTCTTGGGAAGATACAGTAATCTGCGTAATCTCTTGTTCCATGTTATAAACGGATTGTCTGACAGCTTGCAAGGATTGCTCGATTCGTCCAGTTGCTTCCTTGGTGCCCGTAGACATCTTGCGGATTTCTGCAGCGACAACTCCAAACCCTGCTCCTGCCTCACCCACCCGAGCAGCTTCAATGGCTGCATTTAATCCAAGCAAGTTTGTCTGCTCTGAAATATCCTTGATGTAGCCTGCCACCTCACATTTAAGGTATTATTTTTGTTTCATAATGTAAATTCAAGCAGCGCGTACCGATTAAAATGGGCACGCGCTGACCGTATGAATTTTATGAAACAGGCACTAAGATTTAATCCAGCTGCTCTCCATTGGTTTCGATCACATTCTTATACCAATAAAAGCTCTTCTTTCTGGATCTAGCAAGTGTCCCTTTGCCTTCATTATCCTTGTCGACGTATATAAACCCATAACGCTTTTTCATTTCACCGGTTCCCGCACTTACCAGATCAATACATCCCCAAGGCGTATACCCTATTAGGTCTACTCCATCAGCAATCGCTTCTTTCATTTGCTCAATGTGTTGCTTCAGATAATCAATTCGATAATCATCGTGAATGGAGCCGTCTTCTTCCACTGTATCTACGGCGCCAAGGCCATTTTCAACAACCATTAACGGGATTTCATATCGGTTATAAATGTTATTGAGGGACCATCTCAATCCCTGTGGATCGATCTGCCAATCCCAGGCACTTGCTTTCAAATGAGGATTCTTTAAGCCCATAGATAAGTTCCCTCCCACCTTCTCCTGGTTAGGATCGGCACTGACACAAGTAGAGGAATAATAGCTGAAGGTATAGAAATCTACGCAGCCTTCTTTTAAGATGTCCTCATCCTCTTCTTGCATTTTGATCTGAATGTTATGATCTCTAAAATAGCGTTTGGCAAATCCCGGATAAGCTCCTCTTACTTGAACATCTGAGCATAGGAAATTGCTTAAGTTATCCTTTTGTTGAGCCAGTAGAATATCATCAGGATGACATGTAAGTGGGTAGGAACACATATAAGCAATCATACAACCGATTTTAAAGTCCTTGTTGATTTCATGACCCAGCTTTACAGCCTTTGCACTGGCAATAAATTGATGATGCAACGCCTGATACAGAACCTGCTCATCCTTCACTGTAGCATGGGCAAGCTCTCCATTCCCCTCCGGCATCATAGCTCCAGCCATGAACGCGCCAAATGACAAGGTTAAAATATTGATTTCATTAAAAGTTAACCAGTATTTTACGACATCTTTGTATCTATTAAAAAGCACTTCACAATATCTCACATAAAAATCTACGACTCTGCGATCTGACCAACCATTATATTTTTGGGTCAAATGAAACGGTGCTTCATAATGTGAGATCGTAACCAAAGGCTCAATATTATACTTTTTCAATTCTGCGAATACACGATCATAGAACTGCAAGCCTTGCTCATTCGGCTCTGCATCATCTCCGTTAGGAAATATTCTTGACCACGCAATGGACATTCTAAAGACCTTGAATCCCATTTCCGCAAATAAGCGGATATCCTCTTGATAGCGGTGGAAAAAATCAATAGCTTCTTGACTCGGATAGTTCACTCCTTCTTCCAGTATAGCTGTAATTCTTCGGGAAGTCGTATGCGTTCCAGCCGTAATCACATCAGCAGTGCTTAAACCTTTACCTTCTTCATTATATCCACCTTCAAATTGGTTGGCAGCCGTTGCACCTCCCCATAAAAATCCTTGTGGAAATTCCAATTTAGTTGTATTTTTCATTGTTTAATTCCTCCTCAACATGTAATTAAGATCAGACTACGACGGTCAATAAATCCTCTTGATACTCAATTGCCTTCTTCTCTGTTTCAATGACATCCAGGTAATTCGTAGTATTGGCAACGATAATAGGTGTGGTCAAAACATAACCAGCCTCTTTTATAGCTTCCATATCAAACTCCATAAGCAGCTGGCCTTTTTTAACAGCATCTCCCTGTTTCACTTTAGGATAAAAATGTTTGCCTTTTAATTTGACCGTATCTTTGCCTACATGGATGAGGACCTCAACACCGTGGTCACTTGTAATTCCAATCGCATGACCTGACGAAAATAATGATGTTAATACACCATCTACAGGTGAAACGACCTTACCTTCAGAAGGTTCAATGGCAATCCCTTTACCCAGAGCACCTGTCGAAAAGGCTTCATCTGTTACTTCAGATAAAGACTTCACTTCACCTTTTAATGGACTCATCACCGTCTCTTGTTTTACTAAAACTTCTCCTTTGGCTGCTCCTGGTGTGCTGTCTTCCTTTTTTGCTTCTTTCACTTCATCATCTTTAAATCCGCCAAAGAACATAAGCAAGAAACCTAATACAAAGCTTACCAGGATACCGATAACAGCCCCATAAAATCCATTGTCTATTCCTGCCGGACTGATATAGCTCGGGATAGCGAAAATACCCAATCCACCAATGATGTAGCCTTTAGTTCCCATCATTCCTATAATACCGCCGCCTACTGCAGATGCTATACAGCTTAAAATAAATGGTTTCTTACGTGGTAATGTAATCCCGTAAATCGCTGGTTCTGTCACACCAAAAATCCCGGAGATGACAGCTGGAATGGAAAGTGATCTCAGTTTTACATTTTTGGTTTTAAACAAAATCGCCAGTACGACGCCTGTCTGAGCAAAGGAAGCTCCCAGCGTAGCCGCAAGAATCGGATCGAATTTAAGCACTGCTAAGTTGTTCATAGCGATAGGAACAAGTCCCCAGTGTAATCCAAAGATAACAAACACTTGCCAGAAAGCGCCCATGATTATGCCTTCAATAATTGGACTTAAGTTATACACAAAGAGGGTTGCTGCCCCAAGCAGTTGACCTGCCCAAGTCGAGAGAGGTCCAATCACAATCAATGCTAAGGGTACAATAACTAACAATGTGAAAAACGGAACCAAAAATGTTCTCACGACGCTAGGGATTACCTTTTTAAAGAAGTTTTCTATTTTTGAGCCTACATAGGTGGATATGATAATCGGAAGAACAGTTGACGCGTAACTCATCAAAATGACCGGAATACCTAAGAAGGTGATATATACTGGTGACTCAAATATAGTCCCGCTAAATAGAGTGTATAGTGGCTTGCCCGAAGCTGTTATCGTGCTAAATGTCGGATATACAAGTGATGCACCTATAGCCATACCTATAAAAATGTTGGCATTGAACTTTTTAGCTGACGTATACCCCAGGAAAATAGGAAAGAAGTAAAACAAACAATCACCTAAAGCATTGAGAATTTGATAGGTACCCGATGTAGTGGTCAGCCAGCCCAAAGCTACAAATAAGGCAGTGAAGCCCTTAATCATACCCGTGGCACTTAAGACACCCAGCGTGGGTGTAAATACACCTGAAATGGTATCAATGAATCTATTGAACAAACTCATTTTTTCACCTGAGGCTTCTTCTGAATCTCCTGTCTGAAAACCGCCTACAGCAGTAACATCAGCATAAACCTCAGGTACATGGTTACCTATAACAACCTGGTATTGCCCGCCACTCTTTACTACAGTGACAACACCATCCATATTTTTCAAAACCTCTGTATTGGCTTTACTTTCATCTTTTAGTTTGAAGCGCAAGCGTGTAATACAATGAGTTAGACTATTCACATTTTCTTTGCCGCCGACATTTCTGATGATGTCTTTTGCTAATGTCTCATACTTCATTGTAACTTCCCCTTTATTTGTATTTATAAAAAAAGGCGAAACCAAATAGATCAAATTCGATCTAGGTTGGTTTCGCCTGCATTACCAGTAACAATCCAAGGGTTATTCAATTTTGTCTTTGGGTCACACGCTGAATATGAATCGTTATATACAGCTTCTCCTCATCTGACAATACCGTATCCAAGTATTTCTCAATCTTCAGCATGCACCCATAGGCCTTTTTGTACTTTGCTTTCACTTGCCTCCACAAAAAATCGTCCTCCAGTTCTACTTTTTCTTTTTTATTTAATCGCTGAAAGAAGAATCTTAAATGGGTAATAAATCGCTCATAACTGATCGAGTGTTCATCTATGGTGGTATTGTAAGAGTATTTAATAATATTCAAGATGTCGTGTATTTTTTGAGTTTGCTGAGCAACGTCTGCTACCTTGTTGTAAGAGCTGTTTACTTGAGCATTGATTAAATGAAGAGCAATATTACCTGCTTCATCTTCTGACAATCGTTTGTCTGTTTCTTCTTCAATAAACTCCAGTGCTTTTAAGCCCACCGCAAATTCTTTGGGATAAAATTTTTTGATCTCCCAAATTAGCGGATTTGCATTTTTAAACCCTTCATCAAACATTTTAAATGCATTGTTCATGTGATCCGTAAGCGAAACATATATATAATCGCTCAATTGTGCTTCTAATATGCTTTTTCCATATTCGATGATGTCATAGCATAACGAAACATATTCTGATGGAACATCCTCTAACAATAACTTGAATTTCTCTGAAGCATCTTTATGTTTAAGCACAAAGACCTTTTCAATTAGATGCTCTTCTACTTGTTCGCCTGCACTCTTTTTGAATGCAATACCACGACCCATAACAACAAATTCATCTCTTTTTTGATCTTTGGCTATTATGGCGTTGTTATTAAATATCTTCGTTATGATCATCTAACTGCCCCCCTTATCCCATCAAATTTAAAAAAGGATTTAGATGCTGGGCGAAATTTCAGATAGGTCACAAGACGGTAATAGCCGATCAAATCTTCGTCGTAAATCAAATTCAAATGTATTGATTTACAACTTTATGTTATGAAAACGCATTCATAATAAGAGACAAAAGCCTTACGTTTTCCATCATTGATCTTGAGTGCTCCCAAACCGATCTGATATTCCGTTCTGAAAATGGATATAGTCGGTTAACCACGTCCCATGACATCATTTTTCGGATGTCGATTCGTTGGTCGACGTCATCATCTTTGTTGTTCAGCACTTGTAAGGCTTTATATCACTCACCTTTCTGCGTTATGGCTGGGCAGATATTCATATCATGCAGGATATCGTAAAGCTCGTATTCTAAAAAGAAAAGGCAAAACCCAACACATGGAAATTGAATTCCATGCCTCGGGTTTTGCCTTTTCAGTAACAATCCCAAAATCATAATAACATCGAATTTAAGTTTTGCCAACAAAAATGTTTGCGCTTTCTTTTCCGGAGCAACCACATCAAATACAGCACACGATCATGGTATAAAATGTCAGCCGCCAATGTAGGACATGTTAATCTTTTTTTTGTTGTTGGCTGTCTGCTCCGTACGTTCATCGGAATACCGATCTGTGCGTTGTGCCCATACTGAAGTAATCACATCGAGCAATTCCTGGTCATTCGCCCCGTTGCGAAGCATCTGGCGTAAATCAAATCCGCCTGAAGCAAACAAACATGTATAAAACCTGCCATCGCACGATAAGCGGGCACGTGTACAAGACGAACAAAACGATTCAGAAACTGAAGTAATAAAACCAATCTGTGCGTTGCTGTCTTTATAACGATAACGCTTTGCCACTTCTCCAAAGTAATCCCGATCCATCGGCTCCAGCTCGTACGCATTCTTAAGTCGTTCAACGATTTCTTTTTTGGTTAGTACCTTTTTGAAGCTCCATCCGTTGTCATTTCCTACATCCATAAACTCGATAAAGCGAAGGGTTATTCCCTGCTCCTTAAAATAAGCAGCCATCGGCAAAATCTCCGAGTCATTAACGCCTTTTTGAACTACCATATTGACCTTAATTTCAAAGCCGATTTCTCTTGCATATTCGATCTGCTTCAAAATAACATCAGGCTTAATCCCCCGGCCATTCAACCGTCCAAATAGCTCGGGGTCCAGAGCGTCCAGACTGACATTAAGCCGTCGTAGCCCCGCGTCATAGAGAGGCTTAGCCTGCTGTCCTAGCAGCACACCGTTGGTGGTCAAGCCGACATCTTCCACTCCGTCAATGGACAGGATTTGGGAGACCAGGTCGGGTAGATTCCTGCGCATTAATGGTTCTCCGCCCGTGAGTCGGATCTTTTTTACGCCCAGGGATACAAAGAGCTTCGTCAGCCGGTGAATCTCTTCAAACGACAGACATTCATTTTGGGGAAGAAAGGCGTAATCGTCACCGAAAATTTCTTTAGGCATGCAATAGGAACAACGGAAATTGCAGCGGTCTGTAACCGATATCCGCAAATCACGAATGGGCCGCTGCAACTTGTCTTTCAGTGGATGAAAATTCATACGCCCCCTCCTTTCTAGTTGTTTAGCATCGTTATCATTAGCCGCCGCTGACTGGGGGAATGAAGGCTGCAATGTCTCCATCCTGTAATACATCCGTAGACAACGCATACTCTTCGTTTATCGCAATTCGTACAGACTGGATTGGCATATCTGGATATTGATCTGTTATCCAATTGGATAAACTGCCTACCGTTTGGCCCGCCAAATCTGCCAATTCTTCTGTTTTTCCCGTCACCTCACGGAGTCCCGCAAAGTAGTACAGCTTAATCATGACTGATCTCCCCCGGCTTTTTCTTTTGACCTCCGACCCACTGCGTTCCATCTTCCCAAATCTCTCGTTTCCAAATAGGAACTATTTCTTTAATTCGTTCGATCGCGTATTCATTTGCCTCATACGCATCCGAACGGTGAGGTGAAGAAACGGCAATGACAACGGCGATATCACCGATTTGAAGCTCGCCAATGCGGTGCGCGATTGCTACTCGCGTCCCTTCCCATTTCTGTTCGATTTCGCGACCAATCTCTGTGAGTTTTTTTTGGGCCATGGGGACATAGGCCTCATAAGCAAGGTATAAGGTCCGTACGCCTTGAGTCCATTCTCGTACGTGCCCTGTAAAAATAGTCACCGCTCCTGCTTCCGGCCTTAGGACATAATCCGCATAAGCCTGCGGGATAATGGGCTCCGTTACGATTTCAAATACACTCATCTTTTCCACCTTCCAGCCACCGGACAAGCCACTTTCCGGTGACAGACTCTTTTAAATATTTCTGCTTTTTGTATCTACATCTCATTTAACCGAACAGCTGATGATATAGTTTTTGACCGTTGGCAACACTCCGTACACCGTGTATGAGAAGCCTTCCGTTTTTGAATAAAATCATTCGATGCTTAAAAGCATAAAATTCAACGAAATAAGGGGTTCTTTTTACACGATCTGCTATAAGCCTGCCCATTTTCTCTGCATCATCGAGCGTGATCGGACGTTGTGGGTCTGGAAGAACCTGGACCACGTTCCGTCCGCACAGAGCCGCATACGCCGAGCGACGTGATACTGTCAGTGCAGGAAACGTAGGATGCTCTCCACAGGTTGGACAGTCTTGGTTACGGATGCGGGAAATCCCTATGTCCATCTGCGTATTCTCCCATAGATCAAAAAGATGAACCTTGCGGCGCATCTTATCACGTCTGCCGCTCAGCCACTTCATGGCTTCTGCACATTGGAGGGCAGCTGTCACCTGGACTGCGGGTGAGATGATTCCAGCCGTATCGCAGGTCTGATTGATCGCAGGCAATGATGGCAGGAGGCAGCGTAAACAAGCAGACTCTCCCGGCACGAATGGAAAAACAACGCCTGTGCTTCCAACACAAGCTCCGTAAATCCATGGAATTCCTGTCTTCAGTGCAGCATCGTTGATAAGTAGACGAGTTTCGAAATTGTCCGTAGCATCCATCAGCAATATACTTTTGCTGGCAAGTTCTTGAACAAGCTCGGCATCCAAGTTATCGAGATATGTGTGCAACCGCACGTCTTCTCGTATGGCTTTCAGCCTTTTTTCGGCTGCCATGACCTTGGGCTGCATTTCCGCAGCGTCCTGCTCCGTAAACAACTGCTGACGTTGCAGATTCGACACCTCTACATAATCCCGGTCAACAAGATGCAGCTCTCCAACGCCCGCTCTTACCAATGTTTCGGCAATGGCGGAACCCAGTGCCCCGCAACCGATAATGGTGACGACAGCAGCGGATAGATTACGCTGCCCTTCGCCACCAATGGGTCTAAATAAGATCTGTCTGGAATAACGTTCATTCATTAGATTGTGTCCCTTGATAATACAGCCATATGACGAGGATCAGGCTAGCCAGCGCCACTTGGGAGAGGAGCATGAATCCAATGGAATATTGGCCAGTAGCGGCATGAATCGTCGATAACAGGATCGGAGGGAAAAAGCCACCGAGACCGCCCATCATGGATACAATTCCGTTAACTATACCTGCTTGTTTATTAAAATAAAATGGAACTAGCTTGAAAATGACACCGTTCCCCACTCCAGCACTTACAGCGATCGCCAAGCAGCCTACTGTATACAGGGTAATCCCTGGTGAAAAAGCCAAAAGAATCGCAGCGACCGTATAAACTGTGAACGTGCCTACCAGCAGGAACAGGGGCTGAAACCGATCCGCCAGCCAGCCACCGATGGGACGGAAGAATGTGGCAATCGCAATAAAGCCTGCTGTACGCATCCCTGCATCCACTTTAGCCAGCTCAAAATTCGATACCAGGAAATTCGGCAAGTACACCGTGAACGCTACAAATGAGCCAAAAGTAATAAAATAAAAGAGCGAGAAAAACCAAAGCTTTTCATTTTTGTAAACGCCTTTGATCTGTTCCATAATAGGCGTCTTTACTTTAGCTTCATGACGATCCCCTAAGAAGAAATTCAAAACGATAAAAACAAGCAGCAGAATGAGATACAGCTTCACTGTAAGGGCCCAGCCAATTTGTGTAGCCACAATAGGGGCCGAGAAGGTAGTGACGGCTGTTCCCAAATTCCCTATACCATACATTCCATTTACAAACCCATGTTTTTCCTTTGGATAATACTTCGGTAGCGAAGTCACCCCAACCGAGAACACAGCTCCTCCAATCCCAAGGAACAAGCCACCGATAATTAAATCCGTCATCGTAGAAGCTTCACTAATGTAGTAGACGGGAAACAAAAGCAAAATAAAGCTAACGAGAAAAACGATTCTTGCTCCAACGATGTTGGCATAATAACCAAGCGGAATGCGCAGAATCGATCCAAGCACGACCGGAATCGCCGTAACCATGGCCAATTTTCCGGGTGGAATAGCAATATCCTCCGTAATGAACGGCATAAGAGAAGAAATGATAACCCATACCATGAATCCAAGAATCAAGTTCAATGTTTGTAGCGGCAACTGCATTTTTCTAATCATTTAACTCACCTTTTCAACGTTTTTTCTGTCGAATTATTGATTTTAATTTATGTCCCCATTGTAGCCGCTAGTTGATCTGTTCGAATATAGGGGACTCCCCTTTACCTGACAGGGGACTCCCTGAAAATATAAAAAGCCGCTTCTATAAGAAGCGACTTGGTCTTTTTAAGAGATAAGTGTATTTAATTTGTCACATAACTTGGTTAGATCATTCCGATTGATCTGTTGCTCTGCCATAGGAAAAAGTACAGTTTCTTCTTTTATAAAATGTACAGTCAGCACTTCAAAGGCCTCTCCCGCGTTCTTGGCTGCCTCCTGAATGTCATCAAGCGTGAGCAAACTCAAATCGCCCTCCGTCTGATGAAGAAAATGATCGATATATCCCTCTATTTCACGGTGCTCCTCCTGTATACCGACGAGCGGTCCCTGCTCAAAACCAATGTAGGTTCCTAGCATAGAAAAGAAATGTTCTTCTTCCTTTTCGGTATGTTTCTTGAGGGGTACCCTAAAGTCGATAATCTGCATTCTCAGTTTTTCCAGTTGCTTGCGGCCTTCTTCCAAATCTAGTATTCTGTGCTGCTCAAACCACAATACAATGGCATGCCATTCATCCATCAGATAGGTTAGATATCGATGCTCATTTTCAAGAATACGCATGGCAGGTTTGGAAAAGCGCAGTTTCTCATTTTCCAGCACGCGGATTTCCTCCATTCATCGGCTAAAAATCCAGCATTTTTTTCTTTAATGCATATTGGACCAGTTCAGGCCGGCTTCTTAAATTCAATTTTTCCATGATTTTCGCTTTGTTCGCTTCCACCGTCTTGACAGAGATGAACAGCTTTTCCGCAACTTCCTTGTTACCGTAACCTTTTGCGACCAGAGGCAGAATCTCCAGTTCCCGCTTGGACAGGATCTCATAAGGATCTTCTGATTGTGACGTCGTATCTTTTTTGATGAACTCACGAACGAGAGAAGTAGCCATTTTAGGATGGATATAAGTCCCACCCCCATGAATGGTTCGTATGGCAAGTAATAGCTCCTCATCTGGAGCATTTTTCAAAACATACCCTGAAGCACCATTCTTTAAAATATGAAAAAGATATTCTTCATCATCATGCATGGTCAGAATCAGAATTTTAGTATCAGGGTGGTCTTCTTTAATCTTGCCTGTGGCGATCAATCCACTCTCGCCTGGGGGCATGCTGAGGTCCATGATCAGAATATCTGGACGATATTTAGCTACCATTGTATACGCTTCAATGCCGTCTGCAGCCGTTCCAACAACCTCCATATCCGATTGGAAGTTCAAAATCATGGAAAATCCGCTCCGTACAATTGCATGGTCATCTGCTAACACAATTTTGATCACGTCTTTACTCCTCCTCATGTCCAATCGGAATTTTTAAAAATACTTTGGTTCCTTGACCAACATTTGAAAGAACGCCAAAACTTCCACCTACCAGTTCTGCTCTCTCCTGCATGCCATATAAACCAAGTCCCGTTCCAATAGGATTGCTCCCCTTTTCAAAGCCAACCCCATCGTCCTCTACAGTCAAACGAAGCGTATGATCGTGCTCAGACAAAGAAACTTTAACCATATCTACCTGGGCATACTTCAAGGCATTGAGAACAGCCTCCTGGCAGACACGGTAAATGACCGTTTCCTTTTCACTTCCATATCGCTTTTGGGGAAGATCCGACACAAATTCAACGACAAGACCAAAGCTTTGTTCAACCCTCTTAAAGTGGGAACGAAATGCCGCTTCAAGCCCAAAATCATCAAGTGTAGCGGGGCGTAGTTCCACAGACAGGTTGCGGATATCATCCAGCAATCGCGTCATGGATGCTTCAGTCTGCTTCATGTTTTTGATGAGCTGTTCATCATTCGTCATGTATTTTAACACCCGCAGCTCAACAACCGCACTCATCAATTCCTGGGCGACGCTGTCGTGCAGTTCCCTGGAAAGCCGTTTACGCTCATTTTCCTGCGCTTCAATGACATGCTTCATCATTTTGTTTTGATACAATTTTTCCTGCGTCTGAAATTGCGGAGTCAAGTCCCTCAACATCAACACCCTTGTTCCATGTTCAGAATCAATGGTGTGAAAAGAAGCGGCATAGGGGATCATTCCGTTGCTCTTTGTTTCCAGATAAACCTGAAAAGAAGCGAAATCCTTGGATTCTGGCATATTGAAATAACAATCAAGGCAGGTACGGGGCTCCGTTTCGCTTGTATAGCCCCTGCATGTTCCACACAAAGCTTTTTCCTTCCCTTCATAGAGTTGAATGAGGACGTCATCGCTCACAATCTCCTCCGCTGCCGGGTTCATAGCTAGGGTGTTCCCTTGCCCATCAAAAAAGAAAATGGCTTCTGTACTGTTCTCAAACAACTTCACCATTAGCGCATTCAAAGAGCCAGTCCCTACAGATAATGTCAATTACATCACTTCCTTCCCGTTCAACTCTCCAAATCCCCTATGCGCCAAAGCTTCCAAATCACGCATCATGGCTGCGGTCATCAGCAGTTCTTCCCGAAATCCACCAAGCAGTACGCCCGCGACGCGAGCATCATTCCATAGGGGAACAGCCCCGAGACTCTTGAGCTTCTCGGATTGAACGATCGGGTAGTTAAACAGGTTGTCTGCCCCCACATATTGATGAACAGATGGAATGAAAACGGATTTCCCAGTTTTGAACACGACTCCTGCTATGCCCTTTCCGGATTGCAGTACAATTCGCTTAAAGCGATCATTTAAATTACCGGCTGCATTTTTCCATTTAATTACGTATTGATATTCGGCCGGTTCAACCAGAGCAAGCGCCATGAAATCATAACCGAAATGTTCGCGTATTCGCTCAAGCTCCCTTTGATAATCCATCCTATTATTCATCGCTCTCTCCTAATAGAATTAGGAAAGAAGGCAGAGCCCGCTTTCCTAATTCGATTTATGTCTTCTGTAAAGGATATAACTTCTGCGCACATAATTCAACGGAACACTCCACACATGTACAAGCCGGGTAAACGGCCAGAATGCAAAAATCGCAAAGGCCATAAGGATATGAAGCTTGAAGGACATCGGTACGTCTCTCATCAGTGTCGGGTCGACACGGAATATGAATAAACCGCGGAACCAGATTGAGATCGTCTCTCGATAATCGAATTCTGGCTGTACCGCATTCGTTACGAGAGTCGCAAACATCCCCATGCATACAATGGCCAAAAGCAATACGTTTACGATCAAATCAGACGCTGTACTTAAACGGCGCACATTGCGTATTGTAAAACGGCGAGAGGTGAGAATCAACATACCGAGGAACGTCATGGCTCCGAATATACCACCAATATAAACTGCCCCAATATGATACAGATGATCATTTACACCCAGTGCATGCATCCAGGTTTTCGGTATGCCCAGACCGGACACATGCCCCATAATAACCGGGATGATACCCAGGTGGAACAAGAGGCTTCCGATCATCAATTGTTTTTTTTCAATAAACTCACTTGATTTCGCTGTCCAATTGAACTGGTCGTTTCTGTAGCGGAAAATATGGCCTACAATAAAGACGACCACGCACATATAAGGGAAAATGACCCATAAAAACTGCTCTAGCATCATCATTGCGCGGCCGCCTCCTGTTCTACGCAAGCTTTAAGCGTTTCGCGCAGTCCCTTCACCAGATGAAAATACGGGCTTTCCATTTTTTCCAGTGCTTTAAGCAAATGATATGTGCCGTCTTCCAGGATCGCGATTGGCATGCGGAAGTTTTCTGTCGTCTTCGGATCTTGCGCCCATTCGGCGGCATACAGAAATTCACACATGAGCGGAAGGTAATCTGGCAGCTCTCCATCTGGCATTTCAAGACCGTACATCTCATATAGCACCTTTAACTTGACCAACATTTGTCCCCGTTCTTTTGCATCTTCGAATTTAAAGTAAGTCATATATAGTGCACAATTCTTTTGAAAATCAAAGGTTTCCGTATACATTTCCTGAATCTCTTCCATACTGAACTCTTGCATAAGGGACCAGTAGGTGTTCGCATACGTATATGCCGGATGGTTCGGATCAAACGATGCTTCCAGAAAAGCTGGATGAAAATCCAGCTTTTCCGGGTACATGAGTTGCTGAGCGAAAAACCCGAATGATGGCTTGCATTCATACAACTTCGCTACATTAATCACGCCAAATACCCCCGTAGAAGTTTTCTTCATACATTTCTTTGCCCGTTTTCAAAGGCTCTTCCATCCCCATCGAACTTGCCATACTACATCCATCACATCCAGAGCCAGAACCCATGTTTCCCATGGTATCGCCGTAACCAGCAGATCCTTGAGCCCGGTACGGATTCGAATATCCTTCTTTATGCGATGTCGGAATGACGAAACGATCCTCATACTTGGCAATCGCCAGAAGTCGATACATCTGCTCAGTCTGCCGCGGTGTCATGCCGATGCGCTCAAGACGGCTTTCATCGAAAGATTGTCCTGTGGACTGGGCACGCATATAGGAGCGCATCATAGCCATTCGCTGCAAGGATTCCTTCACAGTTTGCGTGTCGCCCGCTGTCAGCATATTGGCAAGGTACTGAATAGGGGTGCGCATCTCTTCGATAGCCGGAAAGATCATATCGGGATTCTCAATTGAGTCTTTCCCTTCAAAGTAATTCATGATCGGACTGAGTGGTGGCACATACCAGACCATAGGTAATGTGCGGTATTCCGGATGAAGCGGGAATGCCAGCTTGTGCTCAATAGCAAGCTTGTAGACCGGCGAGTTCTGCGCTGCTTCAATCCAGTCCTCCGAGATACCGTCTTTTCTCGCTTGAGCAATCACTGCCGGATCACTTGGATCCATGAACAGGTCGCACTGCGCTTTATAAAGCTCTTTCTCATCCTGCGTAGAAGCGGCCTCAAGCACTCGATCCGCGTCATACAGCATAACGCCGAGGTAGCGAATTCGTCCTGTACATGTCTCGGAGCAGACTGTCGGCAGGCCAGCTTCCACACGTGGGAAACAGAAGGTGCATTTTTCCGCTTTGTTCGTCTGCCAGTTAAAGTACACTTTTTTGTATGGGCAGCCCGTCATGCAATACCGCCAGCCACGGCAGGCTTCCTGATCCACGAGCACGATTCCGTCCTCGTCCCGTTTGTACATGGCGCCCGAAGGACATGACGCGACACAGCTTGGATTTAGGCAATGTTCGCAAAGCCGTGGG
Source organism: Paenibacillus sp. SEL1 (assembly GCF_054602535.1). Taxonomy (NCBI): domain Bacteria; kingdom Bacillati; phylum Bacillota; class Bacilli; order Caryophanales; family Paenibacillaceae; genus Paenibacillus; species Paenibacillus sp. SEL1. Next base: position 326,415 of record NZ_CM137723.1, read on the forward strand.
AGATAAACCATGAAAGACTTCTCAAAGTTAAATTTAATCTCTTCTTCGATTTTCTGAATATTGGGATCAAGCGGCCCCGTTACATGCGCACCCGCCAGATCATCTTCCCAGTTTGGACCCCATTCCAAATCCATTTTTTCACCCGTTACCGCAGAATGCGCGCGTGCCACAGGTGAATGCTTCTGTTCGCCAGCGTTGGTCAGTTGCTCGTAATTATAAGTCCAGGGCTCATAATAATCTTTCATTTCCGGCATGTCTGGATTGTAAAAAATCTTACCCAGTGCTATCTTGGACAGCTTGTTGCCTGACTTCAGTTCCAGTTTCCCTTTGCGGAGCTGCCAGCCCCCTTTATATAATTCCTGATCTTCCCAGCGCTTCGGATAACCGATACCCGGTTTGGTTTCCACATTGTTAAACCACATATATTCCGCACCTTTGCGGTTCGTCCAGGTTGTTTTACATGTCACGCTGCACGTATGACAGCCAATACACTTATCCAGGTTCATGACCATGGCAATTTGAGCTTTAATCTTCAAGCCAGTTAACCTCCTTCATTTTACGTACCGCAACGTACACATCACGCTGGTTGCCGATCGGACCATAATAGTTGAATCCATAACTAAGCTGAGCATATCCACCGACCATCTGGGTTGGTTTGAGATGAATTCTTGTAGGTGCGTTATGACTACCGCCGCGTGTATCCGTGATTTCGGAGCCTGGCACTTGAATGTGCTTATCCTGAGCATGGTACATGAACATCGTTCCTCTTGGCATCCGGTGGCTGACAACAGTCCGGGCCGTTACGACGCCGTTACGGTTGTATACCTCTACCCAGTCATTGTCGGCAAGATCATGTGCCTCTGCGTCTTCGTTGTTGATCCACACCGTAGGACCTCCGCGAAACAGTGTAAGCATGTGCTGGTTATCCTGGTAGGTGGAGTGAATATTCCATTTACCGTGCGGTGTCAGATAACGGAGCACGAGTGAATCTTGCCCGCCTTTTATTTCCCGATCGCGAGGGCCGAACACCATTGGCGGCAGCGTCGGTTTGTAGATCGGCAATGATTCCCCAAATTGTTGGAAAATCTCATGATCAATATAGAAATGCTGTCTTCCCGTCAAAGTACGAAACGGAACGAGACGTTCAATATTCGTTGTAAATGGTGAATAGCGGCGTCCCTTCTTGTTCGAGCCAGTGAATACTGGTGTCGGTATAACTTCCCGTGGCTGTGCCGTAATACTTTGGAAAGTGATCCTTTCCGCTGCCCGATCGGCCGAGATATCTTTGAGTTCCACACCGTGAAGCTCTTCTGCCTGCTCATAAGCCTTTTGCGACACCCGTCCATTAGTCGCGGATGAAAGGTGAAGAATTGCATTGGCTACTTGGCGAGCTGTCTGGATTTTGGGCAGCCCGTCTTTAATGGATTCATCGTAATAAACTCCGTTCAACTTTTTCATTTCCTCATATTCGTCCGCTACGGAGAAGCTGACGCCATGCGCACCTGCTTTCCCACTAGTCAAATTCGGACCGAGTGAGATAAATTTATCGTGAATTTTAGTATAATCGCGTTCGATGATGCTGAAATTCGGCATGGTTTTACCCGGAGTCGCTTCAATCTCGCCCTTCGTCCAATCCTTTACAAGACCCATCGGCTGTGAAATTTCGCCTATACTATCGTGTGCGAGCGGTGAAGTCACAAGATCTTTATATATGCCTGGCAGGTGCTCTTTTGCCATATCCGAAAAGACTTCGGAAAGCTGGCGGTAAATATCCCAGTCCGCGCGGGATTCCCACAGAGGGTTAACAGCCGGATTAAACGGATGCACGAAAGGATGCATGTCTGTTGACGACAAGTCTGTTTTTTCGTACCAGGTTGCCGCCGGAAGCACGATGTCCGCGTACAATGGAGTTGTTGTCATCCGGAAATCAAGTGCAACCATCAAATCAAGCTTTCCTTCTACATCTTCTCTCCAGACAATTTCCTCAGGTTTCTGTTCTTCATTCGGTCGGGCAAGCAGGGCATCAGATGCTCCGAGTAAATGTTTCATGAAATACTCTTGTCCCTTCGCCGAACTGGAAATCAGATTTGACCGCCAAACAAAGAGTGAACGCGGGAAGTTCTCAGCTGCTCCAGGATCTTCTACAGCGAAGCGTGTCTTACGTGATTTAATCTCTTCCACAGAATGATTGATGATGTCCTCGTTCGACTTCTTGCCTAATTGTGCAGCCTCTTCGGCGAACAGCAGACTGTTTTTATTAAACTGTGGATAAGAAGGCAGCCAACCCAGACGTGCTGCGAGCACGTTGTAGTCTGCTGGATGTCTGTAACTGACATCCCCGCCAATCGGTGACTTCAAGGTGTCTGTTCCACTTTCTTCGTAACGCCACTGCTCTGTTGCAAAGTAGAAAAACGATGTAGCATTTTGCTGCCGAGCCGCCCCTTGCCAGTCTTTTGCAAAAGCAATCGTTGACCAGCCTTCGATTGGGCGGAGCTTTTCTTGACCCACATAATGCGCCCAGCCTCCACCGTTTACACCTTGGGAAGCAGTCAACACGACAAGATTCAAGATGGACCGATAGATCGTGTCACTATTGAACCAGTGGTTGATACCCGCACCCATAATAATCATGGAGCGACCTTTAGTATCGATAGCATTTTGGGCAAATTCCCGAGCAATCTGTACCACAACAGACGCCTTCACACCTGTGATCTTCTCCTGCCAGGCAGGGGTATAATGCGAAGCTTCGTCGTAATAATTTTTGGCGTTATGAGGGCTGTCATTGCGTGCGACACCATACTGGCTCATCATCAAATCGTACACAGTTGCTACGTAACGTTCCGAGCCATCTGCCAAGCGTACTTTTTTGGCCGGAATTACACGTTTGAACGTTCCATTACCGGCGTTATCAAAGTAAGGGAATACGATTTCTTCCCATTGCTCGCCATGACCTTCCACAGTGAGCGCGGGCTCAACCTTTGTTCCATCTTCCCGTTCCAGAATCAGGTTCCATTTCTTATCCTGCTCCCAGCGCTGTCCCATCGTACCGTTCGGAACCAGCATTTCCCCCGCCGCTTCGTCATATATGACCGGCTTCCAGTCCGCATGCGGCGAAGCATCCCCCAGGTCACTCGCCCGTAGAAAACGTCCACCTTTCCAGGCTCCCTCGTGTGGATCAAGCAGAATCATAAACGGCATATCCGTATATTGTTTGGCATAGTTAATGAACATCGGTTCTTGGCGCTCTTTGTAAAACTCATCCAAAATAACATGCGTCATAGCCTGGGCTACGGCAGCATCTGTACCCGGATTTGGGGCAAGCCAGTTGTCAGCGAACTTCACATTCTCCGCCAAGTCGGGAGCCACTGATACGACTTTTGTTCCCTTATATCGTACTTCCGTCATAAAATGAGCGTCTGGCGTCCGGGTAAGCGGTACGTTTGATCCCCACATAATCAGGTAACCCGCATTGTACCAATCAGAAGATTCCGGTACATCCGTCTGCTCACCCCAAATTTGAGGAGATGAAGGAGGAAGGTCGGCATACCAGTCATAAAAACTCAACATCTGCCCACCCAGTAGCGAAATGAATCGAGCTCCTGAAGCGTAGCTTATCATTGACATCGCCGGGATTGGCGTAAAGCCCGCGATCCGGTCAGGACCGTATTTCCGAATGGTATAGATGAGTTGTGCCGAGATCAGACGCAGGACATCGTCCCAAGTGACACGGACATGACCGCCTTTTCCGCGAGCTGATTTGTAGAGCTTGGCTTTCTCCGGATCTTCCACAATGCTTGCCCATGCTTCCACCGGATTGGCATGCTCCTGGATGGCCGCCTGCCAAAGCCGCAACAGCTTACCGCGCATATAGGGATATTTCACGCGTAATGGACTGTATTCATACCAGGAAAATGTAGCCCCACGCGGGCATCCCCGCGGTTCAAATTCTGGCATATCTACACCGCAGGAAGGATAATCGATCTGTTGATTTTCCCAGGTAATGATGCCGTTTTTGACAAAAACCTTCCAACTACAGGAACCGGTGCAGTTCACTCCGTGAGTCGTCCGAACCACTTTGTCATGAGACCAACGCTGACGGTACACGTTTTCCCATTCTCTATTTTTTTCCTCAAGGATTGACCAATTTCCCGAATAGCTTTCGATCGGTTTAAAAAAGTTGAGGTTGTATTTCTTTTTCATCGATGACCAACACTCCTTTTTAGAAAGAATCATCCCAACGCAAGTTCCAAGGGAAGACTCATTCGCTTACTCTCATTATGTAATTCATTCATCTCTGTTCCCATTAGGGAATGTCCTATAGCGCTACAGGAAATCCCTCGTTCTATGGAAAGATACAAAAAAGCCTCCCCCTGCTAAAGGGAAGCTTGTATGAAGTAATTAATTGTTCTTTTGACCCGTTAACAGGAGCATGATAAAAGAAATGAGTATGATAGAGCATGTCCACGCCCACGCCATAGGAAGATGACCAGCATCCACTGCAATATAAATGGCCGTCGGAATCGTTTGTGTTTTACCCGGAATATTTCCGGCAATCATCAGCGTAGCACCAAATTCGCCCAGGCCGCGGGCAAAACCGAGTATGAAGGCAGCTTTAAAAGAAGGAAAAATTAAAGGGAAGGTGATGTATCGAAAAACCTGCCATTCACTTGCGCCCATCGAACGTCCCGCGTTTTCCAAGTCCCGGTCAACAGAAGACAATCCCATTCTCAGCGTCCGATAGACTAGAGGAAAAGCTACTACCACCGCTGCTATAACCCCTGCCCACCACGAGAATATAATAGGCTCGCCAAACCATTGCTCCACAAACCGTCCGAACCCGCTTTTTCGTCCAAGTAATATGAGCAGTAAAAAACCAACAACCGTCGGTGGGAGTACCAAGGGCAGCATAAGCACGGTTTCAACAACCGTTTTCCCTTTAAATAATCCCAACCGCGACATTGACCATGCCACAAGCAAGCCTAATATGATTACCAGAACGCTGGATAACAGTGCAACCTGCAATGATAATCGGATAGGAGGCCAATATTCATTCCAATCTATATCTTGCATGCTCACTTCGGTATGGTAAATCCATACTTATCCATAATATTCAGAGATTCTTGCGATTGTAAGTATGCATAAAAGTCTTCGGCTTCTTGAATGTGCTTTGTAGCTTTAACAATCCCGATGGGAAACTCAACAAGTGAATAGGTTTTGGGATTCACCTCAAAGGCGATTTTTGCCTTTTGTGAAGTCAATGCATCTGTTTTATATACAAATCCGACATCTGCATTCCCAGTTTCCACATATTGCAGCACTTGTCTAACGTCTTTCGCTTGAACCAGCTTGCTCTGTAACGTGTCCCAAAGCTTCGCTTTCGTCAGCGCTTCCTGTGCGTAGTTGCCCGCAGGAACACTTTCAGGAATTCCGATTGCAACTTTCTTCACTTCTTTTTTTGTTAAATCGGTTACACTCGCGATGTTCATCGCCCCGTCTGCTGGGATAACCGCGACCAATTCGTTCGTCAGCCACGTTTTTTGTTTTTTCGTATCTATTAACTGCTGATCAACAAGGGACTTCATGTTTTTGGTCGAAGCGGACAAAAACAAATCCGACGGCGCTCCTTGCTCAATTTGTTTTTCCAACGCACCAGAGCCGCCGAAGTTAAAATTCAATTTGATGCCTGTATGGGTTGATTCGTATGAATGCTGAATTTCTTTGAGCGCATCCGTTAAACTTGCTGCTGCGGATATGGTAAGCTCAATAGTTTCAGCCGTTTTCGAAGATGTCTGGCTGGAAGATCCGTTCTGATCCGAACTGCTAACATTTGAATCTAGTTGTTGTTTCGTACCGCATCCTGATAATAATAAAATGATGGACATAACCAAAACGAAAACAGTGCTACTTTTAATTAATTTATGCATTTGGTTCGGCTCCTCATGTTAGTTCATCATCAATTAATCGGTTTCGCTATTAGCTGTGCCTGTCTCGTACGTTCGATCAGTGTACAATTTTCAAGAAGAATATGATTAAAAATATCTGCTTCCAGGTCTTCTAACCGCTTCAATACGAGTCGGTGCGTACCACAAGCTTCCTGCATCGGCTCAAAGCCGTTTGTGATCAAGCGCATTTCCTTCAGGAATTCCACCACCGTTTGATGCTCGTCTTGCAACTTGGACAAAATTGGATTCAACTCATCTGCTCGTTCCACTGTTGATTCTTGTAAAAATGCTTCAATCATCGGAAACACAAGGTCCTCCTCATTTTGAATATGTTCCGATAATTCCTGTTTAAGCAAGGTGAACAGTTCATTAACTCGCTTGAGATGCGAATAACGTTCACCGTGAACCCGCGTTAGTTTGGTTACATACGGCGTTAAGGCCGATAGTTCTTCCCGAAGCTTCGTATGATACTCATTTTGAATATAGGCGATTAGTTCTTTTGGTTCGAGTGAAGGAGGTTGCATTTGCTTATGCTGTGCCTGCTTTTCTTCCACTTCATGTATCTGCGTCAGCAGTTCACCAGCGTGGAGGCCTCGATTGGCTGCTGCTTCACGGAGCGATATTTTCCCTCCACAGCAGAAATCAATTCTCAGTTTGCGGAACAGATCTCCCGTTTTGGGTACTGCTTTCACGATGTCCGCCACCCATGTTTCTTCCGTTAACTGGCTCATCTTCCATTCCTCCATTTTACTTCGATTTTATACTCAACGTTCATTCTACGTCTCCCTTAAAGCTGAACCAATCAGGGGGTTCCCTCTTTCACTAGTGGAAAGAGCCTGATTATAACAAATCAGAAAGCAACTGTTCAGCCGCTTCTTTCCCTTGAGCGATACAATCTGGAATTCCAACGCCCCCATAGCCGGCACCGCATAGAAAAACACCCGGTAAATACTGTGCGAAGTCCTGTCTCATCTTCGCCATATGCTCTTTGTGTCCAATCGGATATTGCGGCATCGATCGATCACACCTACTGACTTCAACGAATTCCGGTTCCGCTTCCAGGCCCATTAAATCTTTCAAATCTTTGCGCGCGGCATCCACAAGTTGATCGTCTGTCATCTGAATCCAATCCTGTGCGCCTGCATGTCCGATGTAGGTCCGTAAAAGCGTATATCCTTCAGGAGCAGTATGGCTCCACTTCGTCGAAGACCAAGTACATGCTGTAATCTTTTTGCCTTCTTTGCGAGGGACTAGAAATCCCGTTCCCTCAAAAGCAAAATTAAGATCTGTGTTTTTATAAGCAAGAGCAATATTGGCTACGGAAACATAGTGAATCTTGTGTAACCAGCTAGCGCTTGCAACGCCGGAAAATAATGTAGCCGCTTCAAAAGCTGGAACAGCGCAGATCACCGCATCCGCATCTATTTTTTGTCCGTGTTCTAAAATGACCTGATAACCGCTTGCCTTCCTTACTTCAACTACACCTTGCCCCATAACAAAACGTACGGTATCCAGCCTTTCCTTTAGCCGCTCCACGATCGTAGATAATCCTAGCCGATAAGAAAGAAACATACTTTTCTTAGCGATATCCGGCAGTTTGTCTTGTACTGCTGGCTTTCTTCCCGCCCCTTTAGACATACCCTTAATCAAACTTCCATACTTTTGTTCCATTAGTTTAAATTGAGGGAAAGTTGACATAAGGCTCAGAGAATGAGTATCCCCAGCGTAAATTCCAGACAACAGAGGTTCTGTAATCTGATCCAGAACTTCTTTGCCGAGACGCCGTTTGATAAAATCACCTAGTGATTCGTCCGCATCACCTTTCTTCGCAGGAATGATTAAATCCAAGGCTGCCCGTGCTTTTCCCAGTGGAGAAATAAGTCCTGTCCGAATGAAAGGAGTCAGCTTTGTTGGGATGCCCAGAATGAAGCCCATCGGCATCGTATGAAGTTTGCCCTTATGCAAAATGCAAGCAGATTTGGCTTTCGGGTTTGTCGATACCAACTCTGCTTCCAGCCCCAACTCCATGGTCAGATCCAATATTGCCGTCTTTCTGGCCAAGAAAGCATCCGGTCCTTTTTCGATCATAAAATCGTTTTGGCGAACGGTTTGCAGCTTTCCTCCCAGACGTTCACTTTTCTCCACCAGTGTAATCTCCACTTCAAGCTGCCGATCCTCAGCCAGCTTTTTCACATAAAAGGCAGCACTTAAACCACTTATTCCTCCACCGAGAATAACGACTTTTTTAGAACTATTTTTCATGAAAACACTTTTCCTCTCCAACCCCGGGTATATAAGCGCAATAAGGGTCACTCTCCAAATAGTCTCCTGTTATTGCAAAAGCCCTTGCTCTGGAGCCCCCACAGATGGCCTTGAATTCACAGACTCCACATTTACCTTTAAGTAGGGACTTATCTCTAAGATTCATCATGATCGGAGAGTTGCGATAAATATCTGCCAGGCTATCGTTTCGTACATTCCCGCACATAAGAGGCAGAAAACCGCTCGGGTATACTTCTCCGATATGACTAATAAAAACAAATCCATCTCCATCATTTACGCCTTTAGGAGCACGTCCTAAAACATCTGCCCTCTTTTGTCCGTCTGCTACACTGCTCTCACCTGCTTTGTGCTTTTGCTGCAGTACGACCCTCCGGTAGTGAGGAGCTTCTGTAGCCTTCACACCGTACGGCATCTGTTGCTGTATTTGATACAACCATTTCATTACGGCTTCATGCTCATCAGGAGTAATCATATCTTTCTCCATGCCACGTCCGGTTGGAACAAGGAAAAATAAACTCCATAACACGGCCTGCATTTCCTTTACCCTTTCTGCAATTTGCTCCAGATCATGGAGGTTGTACCGGGACACCGTAGTGTTCACTTGAATAGGGATATTCAGTTCCTTTAAATAACCAATTCCTCGCATGGTTGTATCGTAAGAACCCACCGTACCCCGAAAATGATCGTGAATGTCTGCACATGAACCGTCCAGACTAAACGCCCACCGCGATAACCCAACTTGCTTTGCTTTTTCTACCGCTGCTCGTGTCACTTTAGGTGTGGCACTGGGGGTCATCGAAACCGACAGATTTTTCTCTTCAATTGCATATCGAGCCAGTTCAAACAGATCAGGACGCATCAAAGGATCTCCGCCTGTAAACACAACCAACGGATGATTCATTTCAGCGATTTGATCTATCAGCTTCTTACCTTCTTCTAGTGTCAGCTGGCGAGGATCAGGTTTGTACTGAGCTTCCGCTCTACAGTGAAGACACTTTAAAGCACAAGCTCGTGTAACCTCCCAGATGACTATAAACGGATCTGTATGATAATCACGCGGCGTTTTCAAAGATATCATTGATGTCTCTCCTTTTAGAAGTATAAAAACAACACAAAAACATAGAGCATCATTGAAAATCCAATTTCCGCCATGCCAACTTGTTTTGCCTTTAATCCAAGTTTAGGAAGCCATATGGCCCGTATCAAAAAAATCAAAAAAGGAACAAACAGAGGTAACTTTAACCAAGTAGCAAACAACAAAATCACCAAATGATAGATGATGGAAGCATAATGGTAACGTATATTTTTTCTTTCACGAATGATCGTTTTGACATACAAAGCAGTTCCGATAAAGTAAAGCACCAAAAGTAAGAATAGCTCTGTTGCTACTCCCCAATCCTCTCCTCCCCCCATATAAATAACAGGGTATATAAAAGAACAAAAGAGTAGAATTGCAACAATGTCATTGAGTAAAGCACGTTCATTTTTCGTTTTTGCAAAATAAATATTAGCCATAAAAAAGAGCAATAGAAGAACCCCATACCAGATCAAGGCAGGCTCAAACCATATCAGTGAAATTAACAAAGGAAGTAATATCACTCCGTATACAACGGCGGGTTTGCGGTATCTTTCACTGCTGCCTGTTTTGATCCATTGGAGGACAGGAAAACTGAATAAGTAGATAAAAAACCAGCACACAAATAAGGGGATATGAATGAGTTCCCCTCGAGAAGCAGCTAAACCGAATAAAAATGGAAGAATGAGCATGGCCCAAGCTCCATGTTGATTGGGTATGTATCTGCTCATCCCCTTCAAACTCTTGATCCTTTTTTCACAATCTTTTTTATGTCTGTTATTTCGGTTAATCGATTCATCATCCATTCCCCCAAGATTGAGTTTTATCTTCTAACTTCATTCTAAGTATTATATGAAATTGAACCAATTAGGGAGTTCCCTTTTCCTTAGGGGGGAAAATCCTAACCGGAAAAATAACGCTATTTTCTTATGCTATACTGTACTAAAAAAAGGGTACAAAGAAAGGATGAACTGTTATGGGAGGACCTTCTTTACGTCAACTGCATGCTCATCATGCCATTCATCAAGGCGGGCTATCTGGCGCTCTAGATAAGACGAGAGAAGTAGAGGAATTACTCGAAGCAAAAGAATTCAAGGTGGCGCGCCAGGCTGCCGACCACTTGATCGAATATTGGGAAACCCGCATTCTTAGCCATGCTGATGCAGAAGAGGAAGGATTCTATCAGGAAATGGTCGAGAAAAAACCGGAACTGCAGGAGGCTGTCGTCAAACTTACACGGGATCATGATCTGCTCCGAATCATTGTAAAAGAGCTCAAAGCCATGATCCGTGAAGAAGGGCTTACGCCTGAAGTTCTTCAGCAGTTCCACGCGCTTCTGGTTGTCAATGCCATCCATAGTCGGGAAGAAGAACGTTTGTTGTTTGAGGAACCGTCATGATCGAGATGTGGAATAACGATTCACTTTCTCTATAAAAACGTACCGAAGAAATAGTCCAACGCCTCCTGCGAGTATCCGTCATCTCCTTGCCAAGCTGCTACGGAATAAAAATCATGATTGCCGTGCTGTCGTTTACGAGGCGTGTCCTGTGGAACCAGCAGTCCGGCATATCCCCACACCTCCATGACTACATCACGCTCGTTTTTACTGGATGGAAACACATCCTTCCAGCGCTTTTCCAATTGACGTGCACTGCTTTGAGCATCACAGTTCTGAACAGCTTCGAGCATGTTATGAAGTATAGTCAGATCCTCATCGGAAATCTGAACAGCCTCTTCTTGACTGAACAATTCAAGGTCCATCCAGCAATACAGAAGGTGGTTCAGACGAATACCGCCCCATTTGATTCGTTCAAAATTCAGTACATTCAAATCTTTATTGACGTATTCCTTATCGGACATCATTTTATTAAAATTACAATCCCCACAGCTACTGTAATTGGGCAAGACGACAGGCCGCTCCCCATAGGTGTGCAAAGGAAGCCCTGCGGTTAATGCCCAGCTCGATAAGGCGCTTCGTAAATGAACCTTTTTCGTGGAAAGACTGTGCAAAAACGCTGCTGCCACTCGCTCTTTTGTAGCCTTTTGCTGGTGCAGCTCATGCAGCCTGTTTATAATCTCGTTATGTGTAATGGTGATCGGATCGAACATCAAGCCCTTACTTTTGGCATATTCAAAATCCTCACCCGAAAAAGATCCCCGCTCCTGCTTCCAGCCGCTAGAGGACCAGAATGTGTTCATCAGTATTTTTTTCGCCTTTTTATCCACAACACATCTCCCTTACTCATCCAACACCCTCACCTCCAGCACAAAGCGCAGGGTTGTCGTGTATTTTATGTAAGATCACTATTCATCTTTATACTTAAAAGCAATGGCCGTATTTCCCGACCGGGGGTCAAAATAAGAAGAGATTTTCCCCCAGTTCAGTTCATATTCCATATAGGGGTAAGGCTTTGTTTGACGATAGCTTGGCTTTACGGACAAATGTTGCTGTAACAAACGATCATGCTCCCTTTGTCGCTTTCTCTCTCCTTCCTCAGACCAATTATCCCACGAAGTTGGAAATTCATCTCCCTGGAGCGAAATCTCCACGACAATTAGGTTTGTATCCTTAAAGCATACAGACACAAAAAAATGCCGACACAGCAAAGAAACCTGATCGAAATGATACCAGATGTAGTCATTCCCTAGCTTTCTTACAGAATGAAAATATTTCGAATACCAAGTGGTCTCTAACAACTGATCTTCCGTTAAAGATGAGTAGATAGCACGCTCACCATCGACCTGAATGATTCCCGATTCCCAGTCATTCATTGCTGTCACTCCTTCAGCTATTATGCCAATCTCCTACAGTTGCTCTCTGTCCTCATTTGTCCACATGATTGAAAATGGCCTGCAGGCCCGATCTAGCACGCGTGTATGTAATTGCTTGACATAAACATTTCTAATGATGGCAAAAACGATCACACCCACGAATACAACACTGAGCAAAGTGATAGAGGGAACCCAATGGTCAAACATGGCATTCGCCAGCACTTGCAGCAAATGTCGTTCTGGTTGTAAATATTCCACCGCCGCAACGATGCCTGCTGCCAGCAATATGATCACAGATATGATCATAAGCATTACATTGATTACTTTGTATTTAGCAAGCCCTCGCTGAAAAACGCGAGTTCCCGCATATTGCTAAAACATTCATATCTTTTCACTCCATTTTCGATAGCTTCTAAACTACGAGTATATTGGGTTGCCATGCTCTACAAAACGATCGGTTCCAGACTGCTCTCTAAATGAGCCTATTAGTAAAAATCAAAGTACCCCCGCCAGACTCCTTCATTCTGATGCTTGGCAAAATAAAAGCTGCCTCCATCCACAATATTCAATTGGGCTTTGGCATCTGAGGCAATCTGAAACACAAATTCATAGCCCTCGCCAAAGTCGATGCCTGGTTGAATAAAGCTGGGATAGCCACCGATTTTGTGAACCGCATATATTTCCTCTACGATGTCCTCAAAATAGTCGGGTTCCTCCTCGTCCATCTGGTTGAGAACATCGCCGTATTCCTCAGGGATATCTTCACCGTCCCAGACCGGATAATCATTCTCTTTAAGTTCGGGGAACAGCGGAAATGCTTTGATTTGCATAAATGCCGGACCAAAATCTTTTTCAACCAAATCCTCTACCGACGTATACTCACGAATACACATATATCCTTCCATGTCCTCATGATCCAGTACATCGGGAGACAGGAAGACGGTCAACAGCTTGACACTGTGCATAGCTTCAGGGACAAAGGGCAAGGCAGGCAAATACAATTGCATGATCGGAGCCATAACATTCCCCTGTACATCAATGGGTTGTTCCTCCGTTGGCAAAGCCACTGTAACTCTACCAATCCAGCTCTGTTCAAGGGAACCCGACGGTCTGCGACCCCCTGTATGAAAAATAGTAGCTTTACGTTTTAGAATCGTTCTTAGCTTCTCAATAGAGTTGCTGGACAACGAAATCACTCCTTTCTAAACTAGAATAGAAACGCAACAACATCCTCGCCTGTTTTAAATCCAAACTCACTTAATTGATCTTCCATCTCTTGAATCTGATGTAGATAATCTTCCGGCATAGCTGGCAGACCCTGTTCATTCACTAATGTCCCGCCAAGTCTGGCGCGCGCATATTCGGCACTTTTCCACATTGTCTCGAACACAGTTTGCGGCTGCACGGTCCGTACCCCATCCATACTGAAAATCAAATCTGCAAAGCGATCCTCCGCAAGTGTACTCCATTCCGAGGCTCAGCATGACATCCCAGATATCCGCTCCACGGTAAGATTGGCCTTGATCCGCTACTAGCCTAAGCATGACAGCGTGTTCCCTTTCATCTTCCTGATCTGTAAATGCTTTAAGTTTTTCCGCTTTTGCACGTGCATGGGCAGCATCCTCCCGAGGAAGCACATGAACGGTGCCCTTCTCCTGGAAACGCGCTGGCAGTGTGTTCATAAAGTCTGCTGAATTCCACATCAATCAGCCAATAAATATTAGCATCAGGCTCCACTTGATGGATTCCTTTTATGGTCTTCACAGGTTCATATTCCAACTCCACGGCAAGGATGCTAGATACATCCTCACTCCCATGTTCAGGTAAATTCATGAATCTCTCTCCTAACTAGCTGTTTTCACTTTACAGTTTCCTATAATTCTCAATATATATTAAACTATAAATCACCAAGCACAAAATAGTATAAAAACGGTGCTGGGTTGTTGAACATAACTTTTTAGAATTTCAAAGCTTCGAAAGGGGAGAAATCATGATGCAAAAACTTTGGCAAAAAGGGAAAGATCTGTCTCTGCCTATTATGGTGTCCGTATCGCTGATATCTGGAGCGCTGTCTGTAAGTACACCTGTGGCGAATGCGGCTGCAACCAGGGAATTGCTTCAGCTATCTGGTCAGACGACTTACTATGGAGAGGTTGAGAATGGGCAGCCCAACGGACGTGGTACGATCAAATGGAGCCAATATAAGCAGTATTCGGGTGATTTTGTGAATGGCAAGCGTTCAGGTACTGGAAAATATATAAATCAATACACGGATGCAGATGGACAAAATCATAAAATCGTATACAACGGCACATGGAACAATGACACGATGAGCGGCAAGGGTACGCAGACTGAAAAAGTGACGCAAATGGACGGAACCGTACGTTCGAACGAGATTCAAGTAGGTACTTTTCAGAACAATGGATTACAGAACGGCTACCAAGTAATCCACGCTGTGGCCGATCCAGACTACAGCTTCACTTATAAAAATGGAAAAGAAGTGTTAAATATCTTGCACAGTAATCAAGATCTGGTCCAAAGGTGGCAAAAAGGAGAGCTCTTCTCCGTAAATTATAAAAATGGCTCTGTCCAAAAGGAATACTCCATGTTCCCTGAAGAGACTGCTACCAAAGAACGTCAAAGACAAGCGTCCATCAAGTATTTTAAAGGAATTACCGCCAAGGTCACTCCTCACTTGCAGCAGTTTGAAAAGCTGTCCAAGCAGATTCCGCTAAAATAATTAATACGACGCGAAACATGTATTAGCCTCTACGCAAGAAGACCTCTCTTTCTAATGGAAAGCTCCATTTGAAAAGAGGGGCTTTTTTCGTTTTCGTTATGAATAACTTATAAGAACTTCGGATCATAACACTCCTACTTTTCTCCCTTATGAATCCTCAGGAACTCATACAAATGACTTATTTTTCACTTAAATCCCCTCCTTTTTTTGCTAACCCCCACTAGATTCACTAAAATATAAGTAATTATTTTAATCATCCGAGGTGGACATCATGGCTAAAATTATGGTTCCTCCTGAGAAACTAGAGGCGGTTTCCAGGCAGTTCGCACAGGCACGTGAGCTGGGGGCACAAATTTGCGGACAACTGTCACAGCATATTCAGATGTTGGAAAATAGCTGGGCAGGAACAACACAACAGCGCTTTTATCAGGATTTTCATAAAGCTCGTGGACAAATGGATGCTTTCACTCAAACTGTCGGTTCTGTCAGCACAGAGCTGCGTTCCATTGCAGTAAAATTCAAGGAAACAGATACCCAAGCAGACACGGGTATTAATAAAGGAGATCACAGCGGACAGATCGGCAGCAGTGAAGGGACAACTTCCGGGAAAAAAGGACCCGATCCAGCAGATATAGCCATTAACAGCATTTCAGAAGCCAATAAATGGCGCGGGCAACTGGGATTTGCCGGAACAGCTATATATAGCGGTCTGGCTTCCACACTTGTGCTCACCAAAACAGTAGAATTCAAGAAAAGTCTGAAGAATCCCACTCGAGCAGTTATACATAATGCGGCATGGGTGAAAGGCAAGGGTAACAATGCTTTTATGCGTAATTTAGGCAAAAGCCTAAACCGCCAATTCGCCAAACCCGGTATTGTGATGAAGGGGTTAAAGGGCTTTGATCGATTAGCTGGAAAGCTTCAAATGGGTAAGCTCGGCCTCGGATTCAATAAAGCCAACAGCTTTCCTCAGTGGACGCGGAACGTCATCGCCGGGGTGGAAAAAGGCCGATATGGCATAGCCACCCGCCAAATTCCCGGCATGATTGCCAAAAAGCTGTACCCTATTAATGCCACCATGAATATTGTGGGCGAGGGTATCAGTCTGGCTGGAAAATGGAAAAGCGGGAAGCTTACCGGAACGGATGTGGCTGTATCTGCTTCTAACGTAGCGATTAAAACCGCCGCAACTTATGGCGGTGCTGTCGCTTTGGGAGCCGTAGGCGGCGCTATCGGTGGTCCGGTCGGTGCAGCCGTCGGTGCTTATGTCGGCGGTACGGTGGGAAGCTGGGCAGGTGGAAAAGTCGCCAAATTCGCCGAAAAGGGGATACGTTGGGCCAGCAAACTATTTAAATGACATACACCTAACAGATGGAGAAGGAGCCTGACTATGGATAAACAAACGGTAATTTTAACGCTTGAGGAACTAGGCTTTGCCTTGACCGCACTGGGCGCAGAAGATATGGCTTCTGGTCTGCTCCAATCTTATTACGGGGAACTAACCGAAGATCGCTGGGAACTGCTTTTTCATGCTGCAACGCATAGCCTGATATCCAAGGGTCTGATGGAACAACGGGATGACGAGCAACAACAGCTCGAATTTGATGAGTTCATTGTTGAAATGCTAGCTCATCTGGTACAAAGTCGTCAGATGCTACGTGGCTACAAGGAGCAACAGGATAAGCAAAATACATTAACGATACACCATGGAAATGAACGTTTTCTCTATCATTTCTCCAGTCACAATGAACTCCATTTCTTTCGCTGGTCTTCTCCAGAAGACTGGCATCATGACATTGATCAATTGTTCGGCCTGCTTGCTTCGAACTTCAATGCGCACAGCCGATACGTCGATCTGACCGAAGAACAGTGGAATGAGTTAACCTCATCCAACTTCAGCATGCAGCAAATGACAACGTGGAAGCTTCATGAGTCGGCTCAACAAATAATACAAGACTGGCGAGAGGATTTTGATCGTAATCAGTGTAGCCTTGATAATTTGAGCCAGATGATATACACGAATACGGATGAAGATGGTCCTTCTGTTACGAATCTGCTATTTGTTCTTAAAGGAATGAATGATGTGTGGATTGTAAGAAATACAGAACTGAACATGCAGGCCACCCCATGTCTGCGAATTGAAAGTGTGACCGAAGCTGACTGGAGAGAACGAATAACTTATTTCATTCAGGCGTTTGTTCCCGACGAGGCGGTATTCCGTGGATAAAATTGTATATCGCAGATCTTTGGCATTTTGGAAGGCCATGGGTAGCTTGATGTTTGTGCTGATTTGTCTGTTTTTGCTGCTGCTCATTTTTATCGACGAAGATATCTCGGCTCTACAAATCTTCTTCTTTATTACGTCCGCCATTGTCGGACTTCCTTTTTTCGGTAGCTATCTTATGGTTTGTTTGAGCAGAACGCTTCGTAAGGATACCTACCTGTTCATCTTTGACGAACACAGCATTTCCGATGGTATTCGAACTGTCCCGTGGGCTGCAATCACTAAAGTCGAATTCGAAGGGGCCTCCATCCGCAAATGGCTGCGCCCTCGCTTTCCCGTCTTTATTTTTCATCTGAATGACCGCAGCACCTGGGAAGTCAGCACCGATTATGTGTTGAACGATATGGAGCTGAACCAAGCCGGGAAACAACTTCGAACTCTCATTAACCAGCATGGCAAGCCAAAGAAAAAACGTTCCTGAATAGTGCCATTGAATATATCAAAGCTTGTCTCTATCATATGCAACTACAAGAGCCACAACCACTGCTGCCGAGTTGGCCGCAGCCAAATCAAGATTGGAGTCAAAAGAATCCGCCGCTTCTACACCGGCAAGATCAGACAAAGAACGGACAGCCAAAAATGGAACACCAAACTGGTACGCAGTCTGAACGACCGCGGCCCCTTCCATATCCGTCACTTTCGCTTCTGGAAACTGGCTACGGATAAAATGGGCGCGCTCAGCCTGGGAGATAAAAGAGTCTGCCGTCGTAATCAAACCGTTGACGATCTGCCCCTCAATCCTGGTCTCCGCCAGCGCTTCTGTCGCAAAAGCAAGCAGCGCTGGATCGACAGGATAACTTGCCGGCATCTGTGGCACCTGTCCGTAGGTATAGCCGAACGCCGTTCCGTCCACATCGCTGTAAGTCAGCTCGGTCGCCACTACGACATCGCCAACATGCAGCGCTGGATCGAGCCCACCCGCAGATCCGGTATTAATGACAAGCTCCGGGCTAAATCGCTCAATCAACAGCGCCGTAGTCGAGGCTGCGTTCGCTTTGCCAATTCCTGATTGCAGCAGAATAACTTCCTTGCCCTCAAGCTGCCCCGTATAAAAAATCCCGTTCGCAATCTGGGTCATCTTTATCCCTTCGATCTGCGCTTTCAAATCTGCTATTTCTTCCTCCATAGCTCCGATAATCGCTATACTCAAAGTTCTTTTCCCGCTCCCTCCATGAATTCCTTGTATTCCAGCTTAACCTTGAAAAACACCCGTTGCTGCGATGCGCTGCACCGCCTCCAGCAGCCTTTCCTCACTGTTTACCAGACTGACCCGCACATGAGAAGCTCCTGCACGACCAAAGCCTTCTCCAGGAGCGACCGCAACATGCGCCTCGTCCAATAAAAAGTCTGCAAAGGAAGCCGATGTATACCCTTCTGGCACCTTGAACCAGGCAAAAAAAGACCCTTGAGGAGTAGCTACATCCCAGCCAATACCTCGTAACGCTGCAATGAGAACATCACGGCGCCGCTCATATAACCCCGCGAGCTCCCGTACCGGTTCCTGCGTGCCCAGCAATGCCACAGCTCCCGCATCCTGTACCGCTCCAAAAACAGTGCTGTAGGCATGCGTATGATAATGCTTGATCGCACCGATGATGGACGAATTTCCCACTGCAAATCCGAAGCGCCATCCAGCCATGTTATACGTTTTGGAAGCCGTATACGTCTCGACGCCATACTCCTTGCCGCCGGGGATTTGCAATAAACTAATCGGCTTATATCCGTCAAATCCAAGAGCACCGTAAGCAAAATCATTCATAACCGGAAACTGGTACCGAGCGGCATAATTCAGCGTCTTTGTCAGGAAATCTGCAGTAGCTACTGCTCCAGTCGGATTGTTCGGATAATTAATCATGAGTAATTTGACCTGCTCTGCAATTTCTTCCGGCACGGTTGTATAATCAGGCAAGAAACCATGCTTCTCATCAAGCGGAATCGTATGAATATGGGCTCTTGCCAGCGTAGCAGCGGAATAATATTGGGGATATGCCGGATCGGTGGTCAATAACCAATCACCTGGATTCAATAGCGCCTGTGGAATCCCCATTACGCCTATGGCTGAGCCGTTGAATATGGCAATCTCTCGGTCAGGATCCAGTTCCACGTGATACTCCCGTTTATAGAACGCGGCGACAGCCTCCAGCGTGCTTTTTTTTCCATGAAAAGGCGGATAACCCTGATTGATCGGTTGATCGACCGCTTCCTTCAAAGCGCTGATGATATGCGCCGGTGTCGGCTGATCCGGATTGCCGGCTGCCAAATTGATTACATCTATTCCCTTACTTTTATACAGATTCACCTTGTCATCCATTGCGCTAAAATAGTTGTCAGGCAGAGCCTTGACGAGATCAGAGGATGAAAAAATCACGTTCATCTCCACCTTCTATCCATAAGATACAGGCTGACAACGTCAGCCCGCAGAAGATAATACCCCATATTATTTGAAATAGCTTGGCAGTTTGTAGCCTTCATAATCAGGATTCGATTGGATGTACTTTTGGAATTCATCTGAATGATATCCTTCAATAATGTCTTTGACGAAGGGCTTATCCTTGTTCTTGCTGTCCACAGCGACCACGTTCGTGAACGGATCTGTCATATTTTCAAGCTTTAATGCCGAGGTCAGCTTTATTCCATTCGATACAGCAAAGTTCCCTTGTATAGCCGCAAAATCAACATCCTCCAGTGCACGTGGCCCCTGTGCCGGGTCGGTAGCAACAAATTGCAGATGATGCGGATTAGAGGTGATGTCGTTCACCGAGGTTTGCAATGGATCAATATTGTCCTTTAACGTAATCCAGCCTACTTCCTTCAAAATATTCAGCGCACGCAGCATATTGACTGGCTCGTTGGGCAAGTTGATTTGGGCTCCCTCACTGATTTCGTCAAGGCTGGTATGCTTGCTGGAGTACAATCCCATTGGAGGAGTCGGGACCTGCACAGCACCAATCAGATCAATATTCTCCCGCTTATTCATAGAATCCAGGTAGAGCGAGTGCTGGAACACATTAGCATCAATATCCCCCTTAGCCACGGCTACATTGGGCTGAACACCGTCTGTAAACTCTTTATATGTAATCGTATAGCCTTTCTTCTCCAAATATGGTGCCACACCATTCTTAAACTGATCACTGTATGGACCGGGATTAAAGCTGATATGCAGTGTTTTCTTTTCTTCACCCGCAGCGTTGTCCGACGTATTCTTGCTGCCGCAACCTGAAATAAAAAGCACGACTGCTCCCAGCAGCAATATAAATGAAATCCATGGTTTCTTCATTTTGATGTCTCCCCCTGCTCCTTGATATCATCTACTTTTGGTGAGTTAGAATGTTTACAACCGCCCAAAATACCAAGTAAATTGATGCGTTTTATAGATATTACAATGATTTTTTATTCACTGTCAACAACATTTAATTACGCATCTTCTGCATAGCAAAAAAGGGGGCACAACAGGAGATCCCCTTGAAAGCAAAACACTTCACACGTTTGTCATATACTTCCGTTTTAAATATACCCCATAGGGGTACATTTAAAATATGTAATTAAAACCCTAAAGGAGCTGTAAATATGAGAATGCAATGGGCTTTGCTCGCTGGTACAATCATGATTATTTTGAGTGGGTGCGGAAACAGTAACACGCCGAACCAGGAGCACACGACAAACAGCAGTCAACAGCACGACACATCGGATATGAACCATTCCACTTCCAGTGAGCTTCCTACCGGACTAAAAGAAGCGGAAAATCCAGCCTTCAAAGTTGGTAGCCAAGCGACTATCCGAGCCGACCATATGGCAGGCATGAATGGGGCTACGGCCACGATTGTGGGTGCTTATACGACTACTGCTTATACGGCCTCATATACTCCAACCACTGGAGAAGAAAAAGTGAATAATCATAAGTGGGTTATTCATGAAGAGATTAAAGATGCAGGCAACGAGCCCTATGCACCGGGAACGGAGGTTATCCTTACAGCAGATCATATGAAAGGGATGGATGGGGCTAAGGCTACCATTGACTCTGCAGAACCAACGACCGTATATATGGTAGATTATACGCCGACTACAGGAGGGGAGTCTGTCAAAAATCATAAATGGGTGACGGAGAGTGAGCTTTCAGCCCATTAGACACTTACAACACAGGCGCTTATGATAGCAAAAGGGAGCCTTACATCGGCTCCCTTTATACGGCTTTATTTGGGTTTAGACAAACCTACTTCGCTAAATTCAGCTTGGCATCCTTGATATCATACAAAGCCCCTTTGTTGGTATCTACAAGCTTTTTCATTTGTTTGTTGGCTGTTCCATTTGCAGGCACGATTGCATTAAAAATAACACCATTTTTCTGTAATTGCTCGTTGATTTCATCTACTGAAAAACGGGCTTTACCCAGATCTGTATTCTTATCATGAACTGGTGCATCTGTAATGAATATGATCGTTTTGGAATTAGAATTTTTGGGGAATTTACTTATAGCTAACTGAATAGCTTCTAATCCCGATTCCTTCAAATCCCCACCAGCGGAAGGGCGCAACATATTCAAATTACCTTTTAACTTGTTTTTATCGGTCGTAAACTCCAAAAATTCTAAATCTTTATCTGCCTTCAGATTGATATCCCGAAATGCAACGACAGCAAATTGGGAACCTGCTGGAACGGAATCAACAAAGCCTTTCACCTTCTGTCTCACATAATCCAGCGTCCCTGTCATACTACTTGTAACATCTATGACGAACACAATATCCGTAGATTTGGAGAAGGTGGTGGATATCTTTTTCAGAATCGTTGTGTTGGATTGTGATTCGGAAGCATCTTCATTTTCCTCCATTAATTGTTCACTTTCACTGGTTGTCAAAACCTGCGGTGGAGCAAGAAAAATCACAACGCTCTGAGCTGCAATATTCCACTTTACCTTCGCACCTAGCGCCTCGCTTACAAAGCGAATAGGAACCATTACTTTGCCGTTAATGAGCCTCGGCGCCGCATTGAGACGCACTAATTTACCGTTGATATAGGCATCTCTGGAGCCTACAGTTAACTTGATCGTTGTATTTCCTTTGGTTGCAGTAACAGTCTTGGTAGCTCCATCCCATTTCACTTTCGCCCCAAGCGCCTCAAAAACGGCACGAAATGGCACCAGCATACTTCCGCTAATAGAGGTCGCAGGCTGCTCATATTGTTGCAGTTTCCCGTCTATAAACACCTCAACCTTCTGAGCCTTGTTATTATTTATGGGAACAAATTGGGGTACAGACGCTGCCGAATTTCCCGACTGGTCGATCATTTTGATATAAAAGTAGTATCCACCCGTAGATAAATTCAGGTTACTCAATGGGTAGCTAAACGTTGTTTCCGGATCGAACTGAATCCGTTTAATTAATTGAGCATCCGCATTTTTGACCATAACGTATGAAGTGTACGTGGGTTGAATATTTTTCAATTTCAAACGAACCGAAAATGACGTACCTGAAGAATTGATCGTAAATGTACCCGGAAAATTTTCTCCAGACGGGATAGTCAAAGGGATTTCCGATGACTCATCAACAGCTTGGTCCACTTTAGGCTCCACGACAGGCTGGGTTACTTGAGATTCAATTACTTTCGGTTCGTCCACAGGTTGAGCAACCTCGGGTTTACTGGGAGTGGAAATCTCTTTTATATTGGTCTCCACCTCAGGCTGCGTTACTTTCGGCTCCTCCGCAAGTGGAGTTACTTTAGATTCATCGACTGACTGCACAGCCCCTTTCATAGTTATAAGAAGTTCTATATGATTTTCTGATCCTGGATAAGGTGCTGGTCGTGAATCCGCAATCGTAATTGTAGAGTTGGCATAATCAATCGTAAAGTCACCAGAAGGAATTTCAATATAGTTGCTATACAGACGAATTGGCGTATCAGGCTTAATCGTAAACGGGAGATCGAATTTAAACACTCTGTTTACTCCATTACCATCATCAAGGGTAAGCTTAAGCTTATCTCCATTTCTGAATACTGTCGAATTGGCAGCGTGAACACTTTCTGTACACAAAGTGAACAACCCTACAAAAATCGTTAAAAACGAAAGTAGGAACATCATTCTTTTGAGCTTCATTCTTATTTCCCCTTTTGCATCTATTCTTGTCGGTAAATCATAGCATAGGGTTAGATGAAGTTCATGCCATATGATTACAGTTATGGATATACGAACTCACTTTTTCCACCATTCGCGCTCTGTTCATCTGTTCAATGTTCATATGTATCTCCTTGGTCCGCTTCTTCAACGTGGCATACGTAATATAGCCGCCTTCAGTGCTTTAGTCCCTTCTTCGCTTTTCAAATAATCCGACGGTGTTTCGTGGCCGAGTGCGGGGACTTTTCGATCCATCCAAGTCAGCAAATACTCCCCCATATCGGGCAGCAGCACAATCTGTATCTCCTTTGGAATTTTACTTTCGGCCACTTTTGCTCTTATAGCCCGATCTACCTGATCATACCGCTCCTGATAGAGCTGAACCATGTTGGCCCAGCTCTCCGGCTTAAACTCTTTCAAATATATGTCTCTCATCTACGAACCCTCCTTAGGGCCTCAGACAACGCTTCTCATGCTGGAGCAACCATTCTTTTCTCCATAGCCCTCCTGCATAGCCCGTTAGTTTCTGATTGGAACCGATAATTCGGTGACATGGAATCACAATGCTTAGCTTATTTTTTCCATTAGCACTGCCTACGGCTCGGATCGCTTTTTCATTCCCAATAGCAAGAGCAATATCTTTATAGGCTGTCGTTTTACCGTACCCCACGGACACCAGAGCATTCCATACTTTTTGCTGAAAATCCGTACCTTCAAAGGCATAAGGAAACGTAAACTCAAAGCGCTCACCTTTAAAATACTCGTCAAGCTGGGTAGCGCATTCCGCTAATACTTGGATTGGAACCTCTTCTATAGCCCTCGTTAAGAGCTCATTCCGATTAGAGAACATAATAGAATAGACAGCCTCATTTGTGCCCTGTATCTCTATCTCTCCAATCGGCGATACATACTTCAATACGTAAAGTTCACTCATAAAAGGATACAACCTCCTTCCTTATCTATTCCTTACTCAACTTTCTATACTCACTAGGAGAACAATGGTTCAAACTGCGAAACGCCTTATAGAAATGGGAGGGACTTTGGAAGCCCGTCTCATAACAAATCTCAAGATTCGTAAGATTTGTACTTTTAAGAAGATAGGCTGCCTTATCTACTCTTATTTTTTCCAAATACGTACGCGGGGTTTCGGCGGTTTCCTGTTTAAAGATCCGATCCAAGTAAAAGGAGCTTATTCCGATATGATCCGCAATATCCTGCAATACAATTTTTTCCTTGTAATGATTGACCAAGAAGGTTACCACATTCTGCACAAGTCTGATATACGGCGAATGGTCTGTATGGGGCTGGCATCTTTTGCAAGCACGAAAACCCGCCTTTTCCACTTTGTCCAAATCAAAGTAAAACTCCACATTTATTTTTTTCGGCTTTTTGGATCGACAGGAAGGTCGGCAGTATATGCGGGTTGTTTTCACAGCGGTAAAAAACAACCCGTCATACTTACGATCACACGCTATAATTTTCTCCCACATTTCTTCAAAAGAAAGACTAAGGTTAGCCATGATCGAATGCTCTGTCCTTTCTATAGTTCATATTCATCAGTTCATATTCATCTAGCTCAAGGATTTTGCAAAATCCTCATATAAATGTGATGTATCTTGTAGCTCTATCAACTGTTCGGCATTCTTTTGCAAAGCAACTATTATCTTATCAGAAAATGCATTTCCAAAGCTAAACCGTTTAACACCTAACTGCTGAAGCTGGTGGACATTCGTCAGACCCGGCAGGGATAAAACATTAAGCGGAGCATGTATATGAAACACAACTTCCCTGATCTCTTCATCACTCTTTAATCCTGGAACAAAAATTCCGCTCGCACCACTATCCACATACGCTTTGGCCCGCTCTATGGTCTCTGAAAGTGGGGCATCCATCTGCAAATATGTATCCGTTCTTGCGTTTATAAAAAACTTTTGAAACCCACGCGCATCCAATGCTGTTCTTATTTTGGACAACAGGTTGCTGTGTAGGCCCACTTCTCGAAGCCCCTTTTGCGTTTTCAAAGAATCCTCAATATTAATCCCTGCAACTCCCACATCGGCTACCCTTAAAACATGCTCAACAATCGTTGCTGTATCCTCCCCATATCCTGATTCAATATCTGCCGACACTGGAATTTGAACATGCTCAGCAATCGTCCGAATAACGCTTACATGCTGGTCAAAATCAATAAGCTCTCCATCTGAGAATCCAAGCGTATTGGCAATTCCCCAGCTCGTCGTACCTATCGCCTTAAAGCCTGCCTTCTCCAGAGCCACCGCAGATAGCATATCCCAGGCGTTCCCTAAAAATAAAAGTTCCTCTGATGTGTGAAGTGCATGAAACTGATGAATTTTGTTCATAAATGTAGCCTCCTGATATGTGATGTATCTCATTTTATCAAGAGACTATCTTTGTTTCGTCCTCATTCTTGCACTTATGGTCTGTAGGAATCTGGGAACAACTAGGTCCATTTATTCACATATAAATCATAATTTTTGAAAAAAACGGTTATTTAAGCTCTATTCAATCCTATGCTTCTTATCTATACTCTTGCTAAATCAATTCGAGTTAGATGCAAATCTACGCTTTTAGTCTTTCACAATTACATTATTATAGGAGGAGTTATATGTATAAAACAAAGTTCCTTATGATCTTGCTAAGCTTTACTGTAATCGCTTCTTTCTCTAGCTTGTCCGGCCCTTCACCTAGCAAGGCTTTTGCTGAAGAGAATGGAACTCCGGTGCAGAAAACGATCGATTTAAATGAGGGCTTCGACCATTCAAATGAAGCTAGTATAGAGCCATTATCCCTTACCAGCGAAGAAGCTACTAGCCAAGCAACGGTTACAGCTATTGATCATGATGCTAATTTCTCACCTTCAACACTTCAGTTTCTGAAGGCTAATACAGGACTCGACGGTGAGCAATGGGATAATATTATGAAGCTAGTGAACAAACCAGAGCAAGATTCTTTGAAATGGACTGAATTCTATGGCTATGCTGAAGATATCGGCGATAATCGCGGATACACAATCGGTATCTTTGGAGCAACAACAGGCGGTTCAAATGATACAGGACCCGATGGTCCGGACTTATTCAAAGCTTTTGATGCTGCTAGTGGAGCTAGTAACCCTTCCATTGCAGGTGGATTAACACGTGCTGGTCTGAAGGGGAAAATGAGTGGTTCGATTCTAAAACTCAGCGATAGCGATAGTGTAATCAAGAAGAAGATCAACGCTCTCCAAAACAATGAAGCTTGGAGAGAAGCCATGTGGCGTACGTTCTATGACACCTATATCGAATATAGTGTACAGCAAGCACAGAAACGCGGATTTAATACTGCTCTGACGATTGGATCATTTGTCGACACAGCACTCAATCAAGGCGCTACTGGTGATTCAGGTAGTCTTGAAGGAATCCTCTCACGCTCAGGCAGTAGTACGAATGAGAAGAAGTTCATGACTAGCTTCTATGCTAAGCGTACATTGGTTGTCGATACCAATGATTATAACCAACCTCCCAATGGTAAGAATCGTGTGAAACAATGGAGCTCTCTCTTAGCTTCTGGCGAAATAGATCTTAAGAACGCAGATGCAGCTGTGATCAAAGCAACGAATTGGGAACTGAAGTAAATATAATATACGTCATTAGGAGGGCATATCGTATGTCCTCCTTTATCTATTTTTCATGAACATTGAGTTGGCGATGACTGCTAACAACATCCCATTCTCCCATACAGTTCCTCTCATCATTCGAGTATGTAGGTCGCGTGTACAAATAGAGAGACTGTCCCAGAAGCCCGAAAGTTGCAAGCTCCTGAAACAGTCTTGTAAAATGGTTTATGAAGTCGAAATAAGGCTGTTAGATGATTCGATAGCCAGATGGCAGTCTACCGCTACTGCGGATATTACGGATTTGCTGCAACGTCAAACGTTGATTGGTAGAGATAATAGATTCCACATCATTCCCGCGAATCAGATCATCCAGGTCGGCGATGTTGCGATTGCCTCTGAACACACGGAAGTTACCTCTAAACCGCGTGCCAGTAAAGAGTACAAGCGTAGCATTGCTGCTGGTAGAAAAGAAACGCAGACTTTCGATGCCGTCGAGAATGTTATCGGTATTACGAATGCCTAGGTTTCCTCTGAATACTCTCCTGGAACCCCGAAAATTTTCTTCGTTGTAGACTGTAAGACGTGGATACGTTTGGGATACATATGCTTTGTTGTCCATGTTGTAATTCCTCCTTTCAACTTTATCTTATGCTTCACCATCCGATTGGCGCGGGCCTCGCAGCATCCATCTAAAAATGGTTATATGATTGAATAGAGCAGACGCAGACTTGAAAAAGGAACATATGTTCTGTATAATCTAGCTTAGCAATTTGGAAAATCCTGAACTAACGGAGATGCGGACATGGACGATAAATTTATTGAGGAACTACGTGAAATTAGCAGAAACGACAAGCGAAGATCCGAATTTCTTATTAAGGGTATGAAGGAAACACTTCAGGAAAGAAAAGAAAAAAACTTTATCGAAAGATGGATTTGGCGACAAAAAAATAAGAAGCTTATAGCGCGGAAGTTTAAATCCTAGTAGATATAACAACTGGATCTTCATAGCATTTTACTTTTCATAGCACTTTACAAGTGCTTAGGTCATAGCTCATTTTTAGGAGGCCGAGTCATGATTGAGCTACTAGTCCCAAACGACGATATATTAAATCAAAATCAATTTTTGGCTGATGAAGTTCGATACAATTTGATCCATCGAATTTGTGAGTCAGAAGGGTCAACATGCCTCAAAACGTCTGATAAAAATATGATCTTTGCTCAATCCCCCGGACATAAGGCTTGGCTATGGGTCTCACAACAAATCACAGATAATCATAAGTTGACCTATATAGAAGAACTCTTACGTTATTTAAAAGGAACCACACTATCAGGTGTATGTGGTGATGCCAAAACAGTCGAGAAGTTCGCAAAAGCTTACGCACAGCGTCATGCTGCTCAGGTACATACCCACATGGTCATGGAATCTTATTTCTGTCCTAAATATAAAAAGCCCTCGGGCGTTGAGGGAATGATCCGACAATCCATCACAGAGGATGTACAATTAGTTGCCCAGTTTCTAGCTGGTTTTTCAGAAGAGGCTTTAGGTAGTTCTATTGATCCGGTTAGTCAAATATCGGTTGCGGAGAAGACCATCAGGACAGGAAATTTGTACCTTTGGATAGTAAATAACATGCCCGTATCCATGGCTAATATTGCTCACCGCTCTCCGAGACATGCTCGCATTAATGCTGTGTATACCCCGCCTAATTTGCGAAAGAAAGGTTTTGCCAGCGCAATGGTATCCAAGCTATGTTGCATTTTGGAAAATGAGCATTTAGTACCCATGCTATATGCAGATTTAAAAAATTCGGCTTCCAATCAAGTTTATAAAAATATCGGCTTTAAGGAAGGCGGCAAAATCACTGATATTGCGTTTGAATAAGCCCTCCTACTGCAAGAGAGCATATTATTGCTCATTCAAATCAAACAAGGCCCGCAATGTTATCCATCGCTGGGCCTCCTCTTCACTTATCTATGCACTTTACTCCGTAACACCCAATCCTGTGTGAACTGAGGATCTTCGTGAAAGTAAATATACAGCTACAATGGCGATGACGACACCGGCTGCTCCAAACCAAGTGATGGAAGCCAGCGAAACCTGACCAACAACTACACCGCCGATTCCGGCTCCGGCTGCCATAGCTAGCTGCATCGTAGACTGATTGAGACTCAGCATCACACCGGAAGATTCAGGCACAAGTGTGACCAGATTATATTGTTGAGTAGGTCCAGTTGTCCAGGCTGCGAACGACCAAAGGATCAATAAAGCAAATACTGCGATCAGGGAATGAGCGGCGATAGGAAGTAAAAGCAAGGAAAAGACATGCAGCACCATGCCCCCGAATAATGTAAAGGAAATACCCTTTTTATCTGCGCTGTATCCACCGATTTTCGACCCGATCAGACTGGCGATCCCGAAGGCAAGTAATACTGAACTTAGCATATTATCCCCTACACCTGATACATTCAGCAAGTACGGTGAAATGTAAGTATACGCGAGGGAATAACCCCCTCCCCAAAAGAAGGTAATAGCTAATCCCAAAGCGACTTCAGGCTTTTTCAGAAGAGCAAACTGTTGTAGTAAGGGGATCGGTTGATCTCCTTTCAAGCGAGGAAGCGTCATAACGATAACGATCAAGGCAATAATCCCTGTCAACGCAATGCCGAGAAATACGGTTTTCCAGCCATACGCAGAAGATATCATTCTTCCAAGTGGCACCCCGATAATCAGCGAGGCTGTAAAACCCATAGTGACTGTAGCAATAGAACTGGCCTGTTTGCCGGCTGGGGCAATTTTTGCTGCAATGCTCAGAGCTGTAACCACAACCATCCCCGCTCCGAGGGCCATAAGAATACGTGCAGCAATAAACATTTCAAAGCCCGGCAGTGCAAAGGACAGAACATTGGCAACTGCAAATAATCCAAGGGAACTCAAGAGCAGTTTGCGTCTGCCCCATTTAGCGGTTACTGCCATCAGGAACGGCGTTCCAATCGCATAAGCCAGAGAATAAACGGTAATCAACTGACCTGCAGCCGCCACTGTAATTCCCATCGTCGCCGAAATCTGATCCAAAATACCTGCGATGATATATTGAGATGTGCCTACCAAAAAACTGACAATGGCCAAAATATACACTTTCCACGTACTCTGCATTTTTAAATAACGCCTCTTTTCTTTTGATATTTTTATATTTTTACAAATATCGAAATTAAGACTAAAAAAATTTATGTTATCAGGAACGGGGCATATTTCTGCGCTGCTTCCACATCCAAGCTGTAATAAATAAACGTCCCCTCT
Source organism: Paenibacillus sp. SEL1 (assembly GCF_054602535.1). NCBI lineage: Bacteria > Bacillati > Bacillota > Bacilli > Caryophanales > Paenibacillaceae > Paenibacillus > Paenibacillus sp. SEL1. The sequence continues at coordinate 356,528 of NZ_CM137723.1, forward strand.
TTACGATATGTGAGCAGCCCCGACTCTGCCATTTGCTTCAGATGGTGCGATAGTGTTGAAATAGCTACACTGTTCAGCTTCTCGCCCAGCACAGAGCAGCATTGGTCACTTTCCTCTTTTAACAGAAGTGCTATTTTGAGACGAGTGGGTTCTCCAAGTGCTTTATATATTTTTACAGCTTGCTGCATCTCTGTTGTATCTTTCACCCTGTTCGGCTCCTTTCTGTTCCAGTCTTAATTTCGATGTTTGTCGAAATAAAGTTATCACAAACATTTGTAAAAGTAAACCCGTTTATTATAAAGGTACAGCTTTTTTACACTCTGAGGTGTGAATGATGGTCTTTCTCATCCGATAAATAACCCCCCATCCATAAAGGATGGAGGGAAAAATGACTGAGTAGAGAGGGGGAATCTTGGACGCCATGGCGTTAATTCGGGCTTGCCGTGGGTCTGACAATAATTTCATTAACATCTACATCCGCTGGCTGCTCCATGGCATACAGAATGGAACGGGCTATGGCATCAGGCGAAATCGAAATACGACGGTACTCTTTCATTCCTTGCCGGGCCTCTTCATCTGAAATACTGTCAGCAAGCTCAGATTCGGTTACTCCTGGCGATACCAGCGTCACACGAATATCTCCCCCCACCTCCATACGCAACCCTTCAGAAATTGCCCGAACCGCATACTTCGTTGCGCAATACACCGCTGCAGTTGGGGTTACACTATACGCGCCAATAGAGGCGATACTAATAAACTGACCAAATCCTTGCTTTTTCATAATCGGAAGCCCTGCCGCAATCCCATGCAGAACGCCCCGTATATTTACATCAATCATGCGATCCCATTCCTCTACCTTCAGCGCTTCTAATTTTGAAAGAGGCATCACTCCCGCATTGTTCAAAATTACATCCACACGCCCAAATGTTTTTTCCGCGTACTTAATGAACGCTTCCATCTGGTCCCTCTTAGTCACATCCAGTTGCTGATAATCAGCCGATCCACCTTTCAAACGAATCTCGGATGTCAGAGTCTCTAGTCGCTCTGTGCGTCTGGCCCCTAATATTACATGAGCCCCATGGTGAGCAAGTAAACGGGCAGTAGCCTCACCGATCCCACTACTTGCCCCCGTAATAGCTACGACTTTCCCTTTAATATCCAACATGCTTTTTCCTCCTTTAGTTTAAAAACGGACTGAAACAGATTACTTTTTTACTTCCCTGTAAAAAACCATCCCTGCATGATACAAAACACCATTTTTGAATACACCATCTGCCGTAAATCCGGTGTCGTCCACATATTCGATATAGTCATCTTCTATGATGTAGCTGCCTGTATAGGCACTTTGTCTCTGACCCCGTGCTTCATCATAACGGCCATTAGGCAAGAGTTCTTGACGGATATCTCCGTCTTCAGTTACCCACATCCCTATATAGGGATGCTGCGAAGCGTGTACACTTTTTTCCGCCTTGTTACTCTCCATGACTCCCACTCCTTTGCCCTTCTATTTTTTTCTCAATTGCTCATTAGGTGTTGTATCTGCATCTTATTATGAGAGGAATGTCCATCAGCCCGGTAGAAGAATCAGAGCAAATTATTGCCTAATCCTCCAAAGACCCTTAATATGTAATAAACTACTGAAAATGAAAACGGGCTATTTTGCAAAGAAGGGATGTGTCATGATGGAGGCAACCAAAATAGAGGGTTCTACCATGGAAAAACAAGCCGAGTTGGCAAGGCTCATAGAACGATTTTCACATCAGGACGGAGTTCTCACTACAGCCATATCTTCGCTTCACTTCGTCCGAAGTTCAAATACAACCGTTCCGATACATCAAGTTCATGAACCTGCCTTATGTATTGTGGCACAAGGCAGAAAAGTCGTGATGCTCGCAGAGGAAAGTTACCATTACGGCACATCTGACTACCTTGTTGTGTCGGTGGATTTGCCGATCTCGGGGCAGGTTATCCAAGCTTCAGCAGAAGCTCCTTATTTGTGCCTCCGGCTCAATTTTGATCCGTATCAGGTTTTGGATCTGATCAAGGAATCTGCTCTTCCCACAAGCCCAATGCCTGATTCCAGACGAGGCTTGTATGTAAGCCAAACCAACTCTCTACTGCTGGATGCCGTGATAAGGCTAGTGCATCTTTTGGAAAACCCGCAAGATGTTCCGGTGCTGGCTCCATTAGTCATTCGTGAGATACTGTATAGGATTTTACAGGGTAATCAGGGGGAATCCTTAAAACAACTGGTCATGACCGGCAGCCATTCCAACCGGATTGCAGAAGTCATAAAGCGGATTAAGCAGGATTATGATAAGCCGTTGCGTATTGAGGAATTGTCCAAACTAGCGAATATGAGTCCTTCGTCACTACATCGACATTTTAAAGAGGTTACGGCTATGAGCCCAATGCAATATCAAAAACAATTACGTCTACAAGAGTCCCGCCGCCTGTTGTTATCCGAATCAGCAGATGCGGCAGATGTCGGTTTTCAGGTAGGTTACGAGAGCCCCTCACAATTCAGCCGCGAATACGCCCGCTTGTTCGGCCTGCCTCCAATTAGTGATATCAAACGCTTGCGCTCGGATCAGGATCACCCGCCCATTTGAACCGTTGTTAGATGAACATCTAAAACTACTGGTCCTACTAACGCTTATCCCAATCATACATGGCAGAATGTAAAAAACAGCACAAAACAGCCGCTCCTCCGGTAGAGACGCGGCCGTTCAATATATTCCTCTATCATGTGGTCATCACTATTTGAGCATCAATACGGATTATCCAGCTTGACGAACAAGGCTCGAATGACATCCTTCTCTGCCGAAGTAAGCTTTTGTCCTGCCTGCCATTGTTGAATCTCTTTCTTGACTTCCTTGGGTTCTCTATAGCTGAGAGCATACCCGATGCTTCCTATACCTTGTATGCGATTGGTTTTGTCCATACTTGCCAATGCTCGGGTCATCGCAGTTCTATCTCTTGTAAACAAATCTCCCATAAGACCAGCATAGCTTTCGCTTAAAGCTCCATCCAATCCGTCAGAAGCCTGGATCACATTTGCAAAGCTTTCCGATGGAATAAAAGCACGCTGCCTATACAGATATTCGATAATTTCCAGGCTTTGATGTTCATTGATTTTGTTCATCTTTCCCCATTGAATTCCTGCTAAATGGTCCGTCATATGACGGACTTTTGCTTCATCACTGAGGGATGAATCCTTATAAAAGGACAGCACTAGCTCCTCTTTACTTTGCTGGGTATGCTGCGTATTGACTGCAATTTGCTTGGACTCCCCATTGTTTGCCCCGGACGGCGCCGCAGTTTCAGCATCCTGTCCCACTGGATGGGAAGTGCACCCTATGGTTACAGCCAGCAATAGTGCAGCACAAGCTACAGATACAAACCCATTACCTTTTAACATGAATCCACTCTCCTGTCTGAACAAACAATGGTCGTTATAATTGCCCAAAATCCACTCATACCCTACTACTCATCACGCCCTACCGTGGGCTTACGGATCACAGAGACGCTCGATTCCCTCACGATCAGACGAGGCTCGAATTGCACACGCTCATAATCCCCAGGTGTCTGTTCCTGAATCCGCTTGAGCAGCAGCTCCGCAGCCAACCGTGCCACCTCTTCCCCCATGATGGAAACTGAGCTGATCTGAGGGGTCGTTACCATAGCCCACAAATTGTTATCAATACCGACTACAGCAACCTCATCTGGCACCTTTACACCCAAATCCTTAAATCGATTGACGATCCCTATCGCCACCATATCATTAACCGCATAAATAGCATCTGGCATATGTTTCAGGCTGTAAAAATAATCGGCTGCACGCAGCCCTGTCTCAAAGGAGAAATCATCGCCAAAATAAACGAGTGAAGGGTCCACATGCTGGAGAGACTGCTCATAAGCGAAGTATCTCTCCTCGATTTTGTCCTTCGCAGCGCCTGCATAGGCGATTCTTGTTCTGCCGATTTTAAGTAAATGCTCCATCACGAGTCTTCCCTCTTGTCGGGCCAGACTGACAATATCCGCTTTGACATCTTCGCCCAGCTTCTTGCCATAGTTAATAATGGACACGGGAACGCTGGCTTTGTTAATCAGATCTACCAACATTTTGGGATACGCCAGCGGCATAATGATGAGCCCGTCGACATGCAGCTTCTTGACCTCACGAACTGTTTCAAGCTCCATTCTGGCATTCCCGGCGGTATTGATTTGCACGACCCGGTAACCATGCTGCTTGGCGGCCTGCTCTACGGACCAAGCGATCTCTGGAATAATCGCGTTACGAATGTCTGGCACGGCCAGTGCGATTTGTCGTGTCTGACGAACTTTCAAGCTCTGAGCCGAGGTGTTGGGCGTAAACCCCATCTCTTCAATCACTTGCAAAATCAAGGCTTTCGTTCTCGGGCTGATGCCCTCACTATCATTAATAGCTCTGGAGACAGTCGCAATACCGACTCCTGCCCGCTTGGCTACATCCTCTATGGTTACTTTCTTTTGATCTGTCACGCCCAAAATCCTTTCAAGAACGGAATCGTTTTCTGACTTTCTAAAATAAAGTCTTAATGTTGATATTATACCACAGAATGAGCGTCTAAAAATTGAAGTCGTTTTCTTCTTGTCTTTGCTTCACCTAAAAATTCGCAAAATCTCTTTGTCTAAAAGTAACGAACCAAATATAGCACTGTAGTCACAAGTGATTATATTCACAAAAAAGTCAAGTGCTTTTTGCATTAAATTGGTTTGACAATGTGTAAAAATTGTGACATATTATTTTTCGGAAACGTTTCCTAATTCATTCACTTTTATAGAAGCAATGATCATATATTCTTCAAGGAGATGACAAACATGCAAGCATTGAGATGGCATGGAGTAAAAGACTTACGTTTGGAAAACATTGAGCAGCCCGCTGCTCTGGCAGGAAAAGTAAAAATCAAGGTAGAATGGTGCGGCATTTGCGGAAGTGATCTTCACGAATATGTAGCAGGACCGATCTTCATTCCCCAAGATGCTCAGCATCCATTGACTGGCGAAAAAGCGCCGATCGTAATGGGACATGAATTCTCTGGACAAGTTGTCGAAATCGGCGAAGGTGTAACCAAGATTCAAGTTGGCGACCGTGTAGTTGTAGAACCGGTGTTTGCATGTGGAGAATGTGATGCATGTAAACAAGGCAAATATAATCTTTGCGATAAAATGGGCTTCCTCGGTCTGGCAGGCGGCGGTGGTGGATTTTCTGAATATGTCGCAGCTGACGAGCACATGGTTCACAAAATTCCAGAAAGCGTATCTTTCGAGCAAGGCGCATTGGTAGAGCCTTCGGCCGTTGCTTTGTATGCTGTTCGTCAAAGCCAACTGAAAGTCGGCGACAAAGCTGTAGTATTTGGCGCTGGCCCTATCGGATTGCTGGTTATTGAAGCGTTGAAAGCTTCGGGCGCATCTGAGATTTATGCAGTAGAGCTTTCCGAGGAGCGTAAAGCTAAAGCTGAAGAGCTGGGTGCTATCGTGATTGATCCTAAAACTTATGATGTGGTGGAAGAACTGCACAAACGGACCAACGGCGGCGTAGATGTAGCCTATGAAGTCACTGGAGTACCTCCTGTGCTGACTCAAGCTATTGAATCTACTAAAATTAGCGGACAAATCATGATCGTCAGCATTTTTGAAAAAGAAGCTCCGATCAAGCCTAACAATATCGTTATGAAGGAACGCAATCTGACTGGTATTATCGGCTACCGTGATGTATTCCCAGCTGTTATCAGCCTGATGGAAAAAGGTTATTTCCCTGCCGACAAGCTGGTTACCAAACGTATTAAACTCGAAGAAGTGATTGAGCAAGGTTTTGAAGGTCTCCTGAAAGAGAAAAATCAAGTTAAAATCCTGGTATCTCCGCAAGCCTAATTCAGAAAATAAATCAGATGTCTGCTCCTATGCAGACATCTTTTTATTAAAAAACGCTCTCCTTCCTGCGACATACTGTCGTCAAGATGAGTAGCGTTTTTTGATTACCATTTGGATTACTGAGTTACATTTTTCAAAACATCGTCGATCATTTGACTGTTTGCAATTGTACCTGTATACAACCAGCTGGAATCCTTACCAAAATCGTATACATGGCCTTCTTTAACGGCTGGAATTCCCGCCCATACAGGATCTTTTACAATATCTTCTTTACTTACGTTTTTGCTGTTCACGATAAAGATATAATCCGCATCCAGCTCGGCCAGCTTCTCCAGCGATAAATTACTCCAGTTCGCCTTAGCCGTTTTGGAAATCTCCTGTACGACTTGTGGAATCTTGAATCCCAAATCCTTATACAATACATCACCGCTGGATAGATTCTGGTTTACAACATACACATTTTTATCCGTTACCCACAATGCCGCCGCAGTTTTTTGTCCTACCGTCTGACTCAGCTTGGCTTTAGCCTCTGCTGCTTTTTTGTCGTAGTTGCTCAATGCCTGCTTCGCTTCACTGCTCTTATTCAGCACCTCACCCACGGTCAGCAGCTCTTGACGCCAATCATTGTTCATATTAGTGCCTACCACGTAGGTTGGAGCGATTTTGGAATATTGATTATATTTGTCGCCTTCCACCATGCTCGCACTGTCCATAATGATTAAATCAGGCTTGAAGTTCAGAACCGCCTCAAACGGAAGATCTGAAGCAATGGTAGGAACGTCCTTCAGTTCTTTTTGCAGGTAACCTTGAACTGAATTTTTCCCTACCGACCATTGGGCTACAGGTTTAACCCCCAGCGCAACCAGATGATCCTCCAGATAAGAAGCGATCACACGCTGAGGCTGAGCCGGAATTTTTACCTCATGCCCAAGTGCATCCTTCAGCACCCTTTCCTGTGATGTTGGTTCCGCTGATGTATTATTGGTCCCTTGCGAAGCGCCATCGGTTGCCGTAGGACTTGATGTGCCTGAGCACGCGCTGAGCAGCAGGGTAAAACTAAGCAATAAAATAAATGCCATGGAATGCTTTGCGTTTCTGTTCATTCGTAAAATCCCTTCATCATGATTTTGATAATGATTATTATCCTCAATAACAGTATGCAGGGCGCCACTTATCGAATCAATGGAACATCCGGACATGCTTAATGGATTATCCAGACTGGTATCTCTCACAAAAGCAGATGGATATAGGCTGTCCCGGTAATGAACCGGGGATACACCCGTATATTTTTTGAATGCCCGGCTAAAGAAATAGACATCCGGGTACCCCACACTGACAGCGATATCCTGCAAAGTCGCATCCGTCTTCCGCAAAAGCTCCTTCGCCTTGTCCATTCGCAGTTGAATCAAGTACATAATCGGGCTACAATCCGTTTGTTTTTTAAATAACCGGGTCAAATGTCTCGGACTGCATTCCAACAATCCGGCCAAACGTTCCAGCGTTACGGACTCCGCATAATGGACCTGCATAAATCGAATCGCCTGTGTCACGATATCCCGCGCAGAAGTTCGAGTCTTTGGTTCCTGCAATTGCCGTATACATTCATATGCAAAATCATAGAACCGACCCTGAGCCTGAATCTTAGATAGCGCCTCTTGATCCTGCCATGCGTCATCCAGTAGTTGAAGCTTTTGATACAGTATAACTGGATAAGGCGGTGCAAAACCATGAACTATCGAAGGATGATTATACACCGTATGTCCAGATAGAGAAGTCGCTTTATATAGTACAAGGATATATTCAATCCCGCATTGCGAGGGTTTCATATTCAGTTCAAATCCTTTGCTGCCATGCAGTACGTACCCTGAATGTGGCGTATCCTTCCAATCACCATCCAAACGCACGCTACCCTGCAATACAAATACAAAAGCCTGCGCTGGAAGACGATACGGTTGAAGCAACTCTTCCGGCTCCAGTCGAATATGCCGGACATCAAGGACACGGATCGACGAATGGAGCCATAGGGACAGCAGTTTGTTTAACTCATCAGCTTCATGTCCCTTGCTCATCCCGATATAGGAACCTGCCTGCTTTTGCCGATCCTGCTTCACGTATCAAAGCCTCCGCTTCATAAATATCATACTTTTTTTCCAAACCAACCTTATTATATATCATCTTTTACTGCGTCTACCATGAGACAAATATTCCTGCACGAAACAAGGTGAATATACCATTTCCATGGTACAATTTGTATAAATACAAGATTTAAAATACATAGGGGGTTTGACAGCATGAGCGGTCCCAACATTGCATTGAGTACAGGAGCTAATGCACCATTCGGTAAGGAAGATACGGTGCGGGTCACCATTACATGGAAGCATGCACCTGCCGAACTGGATGTTAGCTGTTTTATGGTAGGAGCAGACGGAAAGGTTTCCTCAGATGACTATTTCATTTTTTACAATCAACCCGCTGACCCGCACGGCCATGTACGATTACAGCGTCCAAATGACAGAACCACTGAGTTTACTGTAGCGCTCCAGGAACTGGAACGAACCGGGGTGGAAAAATGTGTGTTTGCGGCCACAGTGGACGGCCCAGGTACTTTTGCCGATGTGGTCGGCTGCTCAGTTACTGCTCAAGGCAAGCAATCCCATATCACCTACAGCATCACCGAAGCCACCAGTGAGACATCGCTTGTGCTGGCAGAGGTGTATCGTCATACTTCTGGCTTTAAGCTTCGCGCAGTGGGACGTGGTTTCAACGGAGGACTAAAGCCGCTTGCCGAGGCTCACGGTGTCACCGTAGAGGAAACGGAATCGCCAGCAGCACCGTCAGCGGATAAAGCTGACATGAAAGAAACTTCTCCTGTGAGTGGAAGAATCAATCTGCACAAGCAGAATGTACAATATTCACTAAAAAAGAAACACATAGACTGTGAAAAGGCACGGGTAGCGGTTGTATTCGATGCTTCTGTTTCCATGTTCAAATTGTACACGGGTGGGACGGTGCAAAAAGCCTGCGAACGTGTGTTGGCTGTAGCCGCCTGTATGGATGACAATGGTGAAATGGATGTATGGTTTTTTGCAGACAAAGCCAAGCGTGCTCCAAGCGTCACAGAGAGGAATTTCGAGAATTATATTCATATGAATTATGCTGAGCCTAGTGAAGATAGTGAGCTAGGGTGGGGAAATAACGAACCAGAAGTCATGAAGGATATCATACTAAAATATACAAAAGAAGATCCCAACGATATAATCCCGACCTACATTATCTTTTTCAGTGATGGAGGTATTTATGAACAGAAAAAAATAGAACAACTGCTGATTAAAAGCTCAAGCGCCCCGATTTTCTGGCAATTTGTAGGTCTTGGTCAAGCCGATTACGGAATCCTTCGAAAGTTGGATAAGATGCGCGGTCGCGTAGTGGATAATGCAGATTTCTTTGCCTTGGATGACATTGACTCCGTGACAGACACAGAACTGTACGACCGTCTGCTGAATGAGTTTCCTGGTTGGCTCAAGCAAGTGCGGGCTAAAGGAATATTGCGGAGCTAACCCTTCACCGCAATGCGATACTCCTACATGATCACTTAAATATCCACCGAGCAGTGCAATAAAGGCAGAATGACCGCAGATAGAGCAATCATCAGCGCCAGCATTCTGCCTCTGTTTTCTTCAGTTTGTCCTCTATCGATTTCAATCTCCCTACCAGATCCTATTTCTTTCATTTCCTAATTGGATATTTTCATGTAGTATAAGTCTAATTGAAGTAACCCTGTTTGGGCTATGCTGAAGCTATACACTATATGAAGGAGGATTTCATATTGAAATCAAATGAAGCAACTTTGCACAAAAAGCTGCTCCCACGGCATATTACCTTTATGGCTATGGGTGGAGTCATCGGAACGGGAATTTTTAAAGGAAGTACCGAAACGATTAGCTTGGCGGGACCTGGAGTTATTTTATCCTATGTCTTCGCGGGACTCCTGCTCTTGGTCGTTATGGGCGCAATTGCCGAGATGGCTACCGTCTATCCCAACATGAATATGAAAGATTTTATTCGTAAAGCTTTTGGAGAACGACTGTCCTTTATTATCGGCTGGTTGTATTGCTTCATGTGGCTGGCCGTCTGTATCATTGAGGTCATTGCTGCGGGAAGCTTTCTGCAATATTGGTTGCCAGATGTTCCTCTATGGGTACTCAGTTTAGTGAGTGCGGCTTTCATTATTGTCGTCAACATGCTGAGTGTCGGCGGTTTTGGGGAGCTAGAATTTTGGCTTGCGGGTATTAAGATTGCCATGATTATTATCTTCATCGCCTTGGGTGGCTGTATACTGTTCGGGATTATTCCCACTGAAACTCCACCTTATCTAAGCAACTACGCGCAGCACGGCGGATTTCTACCCAATGGCTGGTTGGCTATCTTTTCAGCGCTGCTGGTCGTTACCTTTTCATACGGCGGGTCCGAGCTGATTGGACTGACGTTGACGGAGACAGAAAATCCGGAAAAGGTACTGCCTAGAGTGGTTAAAAGCTTTATTCTTCGCGTTGTTTTGTTCTATACGTTGCCCATTCTCATCATTTGTGGCTTGATTCCCTGGAACCAACTGGATGCGAATACCAGCCCGTTTGTACAGGTATTGTCTTCTGTAGGGCTTCAAGGCTCGGCTCATGTCATGAACTTTATTCTGATCACTGCTGTACTGTCTGCCGCCAATTCGGGGATTTACGGGGCTACACGTATGCTACATTCGCTGGCTATCAATGGAGAAGGTCCCAAATCACTCGCCCGCTTATCTTCAAACGGGGTTCCGGTAAATAGTCTCAAATTGTGCGCTGTAGTCCTGATTGTCGGTTCCATGGTTGCTTATATCGCTCAGGACGGACTGTTCCGTATTTTGATGGCTGTACCTGGCTTTGTCGTGCTGCTCGTCTGGAGCTGCATTTGTCTTTCCCAATTGAAACTGCGCAAATCTTATCCCGTGGAGCCTACTTTCAAGATATGGGGATTCCCTTATGTGACGGCGGTTACAGTGGGATGCCTATGGGTAATTGCGTTCCTGTTCTTGCTTGACCCGCAAAATCGCATCAGCATTGGCGTGTGCGTGGCTTTCATGGCATTTCTGATCATCTGGTCTTTGGTGAAGTTCCGGAGAAAGCAGGCGTAAGCAGCACATGATTCAATCGTATCTATTTCCTGTTTCGTATGCCTTTCTTGCGTTTCCTTTTGCTGCGTTATTGTTTACACTGCCTTTTCTAATCGTGCAATATCGCAGGCATGGCTATATTCACAAGGCTAGAGCATGGCTGCTTTACTTGATGCTTTTATACTTGATGAACGTCTTCTTTCTGGTCATACTACCACTTCCGGCATCCCGTCATAATGCTGCATTAGCCGGGGGAGCGTTGCAGTTGATGCCCTTGCAGTTCGTTCATGACATTATAAGAGAAACTTCCGTCTCACCCGCCCATCCCTCCAGCTATGTTCATTTACTGAAGGAGCGCGCTTTTCTGCAAGTCGTTTTTAACGTTGTGATGACCGTGCCTTTCGGTATGTTCTTACGTTATTATTTCCGTGCACGATGGAAGTGGTGTCTGATTCTTTCCTTTGCCCTCTCCCTCTTCTTTGAGGTGACGCAGCTGACAGGACTGTATGGATTTTTTGACCATGCGTATCGCGTGTTCGATGTAGACGATCTGATGGCTAATACCTTGGGCGGTATGCTAGGCTTTCTATTAGGCGAATGGTTTTCACGCTTCCTGCCCCGCTTGGAACATCTGGACAAGCATGTGGACATGGCAACGAAGCGAGTGTCCTATACCCGACGGGGCGTAGCCTTTTTCGTGGATTCTATCATATGGATCGGGCTACTCGGCATCATGGAGTCTCTGCATGTTCCTGCTGCTTTCTGGGTTTCCAGTGGAGTCTACTTTATGGGGGTCCCTTACCTGACGAATGGACGAACTCCTGGGAAATGGCTGGTGCGTATTCATCTTACAGGGACGGGACAACGGATTTCCCTGTGGGGGCTCTTCAAGCGTTACATTCTCTTGTATTGGTTGTATTTTGGACTTAATTACGTACTGGGTGGACCCGTGCTGTGGTCTCAAGTCTCTCCATGGGTAAGTGTTCTGATCAGCCTTTTGTTGTTGGTGATGAATGGATGGTTCTTTTTCCATCTGGTCATACGTCTAATCAAGAAAGCCCCGTTATTTTATGAGGAGCTTAGCCATACTTCGCACCAAATTATATGGCCCAAGCATTATCATCACCTTCAGAATGACACCGCTGATTCGGCAGAGACGCCGGGAGGAAATACCGTGACATGATAACCGAAAGACTGACAACGTGATAAGCACCCGCGATCTACGTTGCATCCAAGCAAATAAAAAACAGGCGAAGCAAAGGAATTTCCTTTGTCCGCCTGTTTTTTTTATGTTGTGTATCAATGTTAGTTCGTTTTGCTTATTTCCACTGTGCAATTTGATCAATAGGCAATCGTGTGGACGGATGACCATCGTTGATACCTTTACCCATGGAAATGAGCATAACAGGGACATAACGATCTTTTTCCAGACCAAAGGCTTCAGCAATTTGATCCTTTTCAAAACCGCCAATAGCGTTGGTGTCGTAGCCATGAGCGCGTGCTACCAGCATAAGCTGCATGGATACCAAGCCACCATCGATCAGGACCGTTTCTTTGTTCACAACTGGATCAAGCGCTGCAAAATGGGCTGCTACTTTTTCCTGTTGCATTTCTTTGACGTCTTTTGGCATATAGCCCAGTTCTACAGCTTCTCCGAAAATTTGTTCGAAATTATCAAAGTTGTTCAAATCTCCAAACACAGCGATCACTGCCGAAGATGTTTCTACTTGACGTTGGTTGAAACGGGCCAATGGTGCCAGTGTAGCTTTACCTTCAGGGCTGTCAATGACAAGGAAACGCCAAGGTTGCAGGTTAATGGAAGATGGTGCGCGTGTAGCTTCCGTCAAAATCTCGGTCATTTCCTCGCGGCTGATCTTCACGGACGGATCGTATACTTTTACAGAACGACGTCCCAGGGCGATTTCTTTAAAATCATTCGTTTTTACAGTACTGGATGTATTCGTATTATTCATTCCAATCTCTCCTTGTCCCTCTGTGGGTATAGTAATGTTAAAAAAATGTTGTCAGTCCATATCAGATATGTGACTATTCATCACTTGCAGCATATCAGCTAGTTGGTGCCGTTGGGTCTCGTCGAAGCTCTGTAGTAGCTGAGCTACAAACTGCGAGCGCTCCTGCTTAAAGATGACAATGCGTGCACGCCCATAATCGGTCAGGCTTACCAAGGTAACCCTGTTGTCCTCTGGCTTCGTGCGTCGTGTGACCATAGCTGTCGCTTCCAGTTGTTTCAAATGACGCGTTACGGCTGCACCGTCAATGCCAACCTCTTTTTGCAGCAGAGTTTGACTAATCTCCTCCACTTGATACAACTTGCACAATAGCTGCAATCTGGATGCGCTGACTCCTGCACAACGCTCAAACTTGGAGCTAATCTGCTTGTTCAGCAACAACAGCATGTCAAAAATATACTCAGGCTCGGATGGTGTCTGGGTGATATCAATCTCTCCTCCCTTAAGCATATCGCTGGGCTTGATGATCCGACCTTTGATCCATCAATTATTGATCTATCAAGTAATATACATCCTCTTTAAAAATAAATCAAGTCCCTGAGAAAAATAAAGTGCTCTTTGCAAATAAAAGCTGAGCGACTCACACAGAGCCACTCAGCTTTTGTTTCATTAGCTTACTTATTCAATCATCATGTAATAGCAGATAAGGGTTGGTATACCGTTGTGCTAAACAATCCCGTGGGACAGCATTGCGTCGGCCACGCGCACAAATCCTGCGATATTGGCCCCGACAACCAGATTGCCCGGTACGCCGTATTCCTCAGCCGCCTTCACGCTGTTAGCATAGATATTTTTCATAATATCATGCAGCTTGGCATCCACTTCCTCAAAGGTCCATGACAGACGCATGCTGTTCTGCGACATTTCAAGCGCCGAGACCGCTACTCCGCCTGCATTGGCTGCCTTGGCTGGCCCGAACAGAACTCCATTGCCCAAAAACACTTCAATGGCCTGTAGCGAGGATGGCATATTGGCACCTTCGCCTACAGCTTTTACACCATTGCTTACCAGCAACTGGGCTGCTTGCTCGTCAATTTCATTCTGTGTGGCGCATGGCAGTGCGATGTCGCATGGGATCGACCAGATCCCCGAACAGCCTTCTGTATAGATTGCGCCTGGACGCTCTTGAGTATACTCGCTAATCCGCAGACGGTTCACTTCTTTCAACTGCTTTACCAGCTTCAGATCGATACCGTCTGGATCATAGATGTAGCCATTAGAGTCACTACATGCCACGACTGTAGCACCGAGCTGCTGTGCTTTTTCAATCGCATAAATGGATACGTTCCCTGAGCCCGACACGACGACGCGTTTTCCTTCAAAGGACGATCCCTGAGCCTGCAACATCTCGTTTACAAAATATACACAACCGTAGCCAGTCGCTTCTGTACGTGTGAGACTGCCTCCGTAATGAATCCCTTTACCCGTCAGGACGCCACCTTCATGTCCTCCGCGAATCCGCTTGTACTGCCCGAACATGTATCCGATCTCACGTCCGCCTACACCAATATCCCCTGCCGGAACGTCGGCATCTGGACCTATATATTTATACAACTCAGTCATGAAGCTTTGTGTAAAACGCATCACTTCGTTATCTGATTTCCCTTTGGGATCAAAATCCGAGCCGCCTTTACCACCACCGATGGGAAGACCCGTCAATGCATTTTTGAAAACTTGCTCAAAACCCAAAAATTTGACGATTCCCAGATATACAGACGGATGGAAGCGAAGTCCACCTTTATAAGGCCCTATCGCACTGTTAAACTGTACGCGGAAGCCGCGGTTGACCTGTACAACCCCTGCATCATCCACCCAAGGTACACGGAAGGTAATGACTCGCTCCGGCTCCACTAGCCGTTCCAGAAGCCCCTGCTGCATATACTTAGGATGCTTAGCCAATACCGGAATTAGCGAATCCAATATTTCCTTGACGGCCTGATGGAATTCATTCTCATGAGGATTGCGCGCGATAACCTTCTCAAAAACGGACTGTACATATTCGGCTGCTGCTTGTTGACTCTGCTCTGGACGGATCATGGTCATTATTTAATACACCCCTTTTATAATTAGCCCCTCTGTTAAATGACGGAACGACGTTATTCTGCACCTTCGAGAGTGGAACTTTATGTATTCATAAAATTTAGTTAACTATACATGATTTTTTATAATAATACATCTAATTCGCCTATAAAAAATTTTTGTATCCTTCATCAAATAACTCTATGAACCTCTCATTTCCTGTTAGTTTATTAAAGCTAAATCCCTTGATTCACGGGCTTTTTTCACGATTTCTAAGACCCTAACACCTTACTCCACATGGCATTATAATGTGAACAAATTGAAACTAAAACATACAGCACATCTGGAAAATATGGAAATAAAAAAGAGGCTGCGCGCAGGGCGTAGCCTCCTTTCCCATTCTTTTACACATAAAAGGCTTCAAGCTGACGCACAATTTCTGCCTCGTCATGCTCTACCACCTGTTGATGCTGCGATTTCGAGAATAATTGTTCAATTTGCGTCGGGAACTCCTGCTTGATGTCCACCAGACGAATAGCTTCATCAAATTTGGCCGGATGTGCTGTCGCAAAGGTCACACATACTTCGTCCGCGCCATTATACGCCTCATACGCGGCAATACCGCAAGCCGTATGCGGGTCGAGCAAATAATCGTACTCGGCTTTGTATTTTTTGATCAGCTCCAGACACTGCTCATTCGAAGCACCGAGCGCTTCAAAATCCTGCTGTACCCGTTTCAAATCCTCTGCACTGATCACAATCCGTCCCTCGGTTTTGAGGTTATTCATGTATTCAGATACCTTGGCTGCATCTTCCCCAAGGAAGTAATACAGATATCTTTCGAAATTGCTCGCCACCTGAATGTCCATCGAAGGACTGTATGTGCTTTTGAAGTCGCCTGGTTTGTATTCACCTGTCTTCACGAAGCGCTCCAAAATATTATTTTCATTGGTGGCAATAATCAGCTTATGGATCGGCAAGCCCATTTTTTTCGCAAGAAAGCCAGAAAAAATATTTCCAAAGTTGCCAGATGGCACGCTGATATTGATTTTTTTCGTACCCGCAGACTCTTGCGCCCGGAAATAAGCATAGAAGTAATATACGGTTTGCGCCAAAATGCGCACAAAGTTGATCGAGTTAATTGCCCGCAAATGATGTTTAGCTTTGAAATCCAGATCGGCAAACAGGTCCTTAATGACCTTCTGACAATCGTCAAAGTTCCCTTTAACGGACAGATTCAATACATTTTCATCGTCAACTGTCGTCATTTGCAGCTCTTGTACCTTGCTCACCTTTTGGTGTGGATGCAAAATACAGATTTTAATGCCTTCCTTGCCACGCACGCCCTGAATCGCTGCTGCCCCGGTATCGCCCGAGGTTGCACCCAAAATGTGAATGATCTCATTCTGCTTTTTGGACACGTAGGAATAAAACTCACCCATAAATTGCAGCGCCACATCCTTGAACGCGAACGTAGGCCCGTGGAACAGCTCCAAAATAGACAGGGAATCGTTGATCTTCTTTACTGGCGTAACTTCCGGATGACGGAAGCTCGCATAGCTGCGCTCCACCAGCTGCTCCAAATCTTCACGAGGAATCTCATCATTGATATACAGCGCAAAAACTTCCAGCAGCAGCTCTCTGTAGCTCAATGTAGCCCATTGCTCTAACGTAGCCGCCGACACAGTCGGAATCTGCTCCGGTACCATCAGACCTCCATCGTCAGCTAACCCCATGAGCACGGTATCAATAAATCCCTTGGCTTCTACTCGACCTCTAGTGCTTATATATCTCATATACATCCCCCAATAAAAATTCAATTCGAACCTTTTTTCGAATATATTATTGTCTATAATACCCTGTCGCGGTGCTGTAACCAAGCCTTTTTTTCATATTTCAAAGACTTTCTCCTACTTTACCATACCTCGATGCATCAGGCATCTGTCATCGCTAAGCAATTAAAACGTCAGGAACAGCCCGTGAGTCTGAAAAAAGAAGGCTGCTCCAGTGATTAGGAACCTGAAATCGAGAGTGCAGCCAGCTTGAGCGAAGGCGATGTGCAGCTTCCCGTAAAACATAAATCGTTGCCAACTTCCTCTACCTGCTGCAGCACATCAAAGAAGTTGCCCGATACGGTGATCTGATTGACCGCTCTGACCACTTGCCCCTGCTCAATCCAGTATCCCAGACAAGCCAGCGAAAAATTACCGGACGCCGTATTCGTACCCGCATGCAGCCCTTGCAGCTCTACGATCATCAGCCCGCGATCCGTCTTGCGAATCATGTCCTCCAACGTAGACGTGCCTGGTTCCACATACAGATTATGATATGACACACCAATTTTACCGTTATAGCTGCCCTTGGAAGCATTAGAGGTACTCTGCACCCCAGCCTTGCGGGCCGTCTTGCGATTATGGAAATACGTCCGTAGTTCGCCGTCCTTGATGATCTCATTACGATGCGTTGCGCTGCCTTCGGCATCAAACGTACTGCCTGCGGGAACGTTCTCCATCAGCGGATCATCAATCAGCGTAATACGCTCACTTGCCACCTTTTGCCCTAGTTTCCCAGCTAATCGCGAAAAGCCTTTATCCACCGATTCCGCTGAAAATACCGACGTATACGCAGCCAGCAATTGCGCTGCTGCATCATGACGGAAAATGACCGGATAGTTATCCGATTGGATCGTGTGCGCACCCAGCTTGGAAACAGCCTCTTTTACGGCTTTACGCGCCACATCCACAATATCGATTTCTTCCACACTTCGCAGCGAATAATCATGCCAACCCCCGGTAACGGTCTCGTCATGGTCTGCTGCAATCACATACACATAAGCGCTCGCCAGACTTTTGCGACGATGGCAGTGCAGTCCTTTTGTATTTACTATCAGAACCTCATTTTCACGAATGCTGACCGAGCAATGCCGAGCCATCACAATCCGTGGATCTGCGGCAAGCGCTGTGCGCTCCATTTCCAGCGCCGCTTCGATCAGAATCTCAGGAGCCGTGTCAGCCAACGCTGCGGCATAGGCAGGCTGCTCAGGGTAGCTCTCAGAGCCTGAGAACAACTCATCCTGTTCCTCACTCTCCAATATGTCCGCGTTGCTGTATGCCTCTTCCAATAAAAAGTCGATCACGTCCGGTTCCAGCTTCTCCGTAGAGGCATAACCCATTTTCCCGTTAATGACGCCCCGGAAGGAAAGCCCACCGTTTTCGACGATGGTATATTGATCAATTTCTCCCTTCAGTACCTTCACCGAGATAGAACGTCCATTTACATAGTAGATTTCCATATCCGCGTAGCCGATTTCCCGACCTTTTGTGAACAACGCTTCCTGAAATTGCTGAATATTCATCGCCTATTCCCCCTTCCGTCCGCCGACAGTCATCTCGGACACTCGTATCGTAGGCTGTCCGCAGTTGACCGGAAGACTTCCGCTGACTGATCCGCACATCCCCTGACCATGATCCAGATTGTTGCCGACCATATCAATATTTTGTAGGGTTTCAATGCCTTTGCCGATCAACGTTGCGCCTTTGACCGGCTCGGCAATTTTGCCGTTGCGAATCATGTATGCCTCTTCAACCGCAAAATTAAACTCGCTGGTCGAGGTATTCACCGAACCGCCACCCAGCGATTTGGCATAGACCCCGTACTCCGTATTCGCAATGATTTCTTCACGGGTCGAATCCCCGTTCGCAATAAACGTATTGTTCATACGGGACGCAGGCGCGAATTTATAGGACTGTCTTCGTCCTGACCCTGTCGCAGGCACACCCATCTGGCGCGAGCCCATGTGGTCGATCAGATATCCTTTTAAAATGCCGTTCTCAATCAGTACGTTGCGCTGTGTCGGCGCTCCTTCATCATCGATATTGAGCGAGCCCCACGCATTCTGAATCGTTCCATCATCTATAGCCGTGACAAGCGGCGAAGCCACCTGCTGCCCGATCTTATTGGCAAACACGGAGGTTCCATGGGCCACCGCCGTAGATTCCAGCCCGTGTCCACATGCCTCGTGAAAAAGAACGCCACCGAAGCCGTTCTCAATTACGACCGGCAGTCTGCCACTAGGCGCATATCCTGCTTTCACCATCGTGGACGCAATGCGAGCGGCGTGTCTCGCATTTTCTTCGATATTCAGATTCTCCAGAAATTCAGTCCCCGCATACGCTCCCGGCCCACGGAACCCGGATTGTCTATGCTCCCCATCCGTCGCAATCGCGCTTATTCTCATACGTGTATACGTACGGGTATCCTCCACCAGTAGCCCGTTGCTATTGGCGATCAGCACGTTTTGGATTGAGTTACTGATCCCTATGGAGGTTTGCGTGATGGAAGGATCGTATTGGCTTGCCGCCTCATGCGCCCGTCTCATCATGTCGATCTTAGCGCGTTTCTGTGAACCGTCAGGAATGATCGCAATCGGATGTTGGTTAGGGATAGCATGAGGATGGAGTGTAATGGTGTGTGTACCTGGCACTCCACCTCCGCGAATGGCCTTGGCGGCCGATTTGGCCAGTCGAATTAGGCTCTGTTCGCTCATATCACTGGTATAGGCATACACCGAGAAATGTTCCTTCATGATCCGAATGCCAATCCCAAAATCCCGGCCTGACAGCGCCGTCTCCACGACGCCTCCGGTCATGCCCAGTTGTCCATTGGTACGGTCCTCGACGAACACCTCTGCAAAATCCCCGCCCGTCTCCAGCGCGGCTTGCAGCATATCCTGAATCTGTGTTGGATGTATCATCACGTTCCTCCTCGTTTTTGCCATGTTTCATATTTTACGTTTAAGCGATCAAGATAATAAGCGGGTCCATGTTCATTTCCCATAACTTTACTATACATGATGTTGGGAGTGGGTGTAACTATATGGGTGGCAAGTGATTTGGAAGGGAGTGAAGATTTATGCGTGGGGATAGAGGGATTGAAATGAGAAAACCCGATCAGACCGTGAAGGGTCATGTCGGGTTATTGGAAAAAAATTGATTACTGGTTGGGTTGAGCAAGTACGTGCATATAATGCCGCTACGTAGACGAATCATTCTTCCGATCGCTGTGCCCCCAGATTTTTTTGATTATAGTTTAACGGTAAAATCCGCGTTCAAAGGCGAACGCTCCGCTTCTTCAGAACGATTCCGTCCCCTCCGCTGCTATGCTTGGGTTTGCTTCATTTTGTTCGCCAAAATACTTTTTTTCAAACGAACTTTAAACAATTCCCTGCGAAGGTCCAGTTCCATGATATGAAGATGGTCGGCCGCTTCTTTGACGGTTTCCATTTGCAGTACGCTTGCCTTTTGAGAAATAATAGCTAGAGCATCCCAAATGAGCTTTGTGCATGTTTCAAGTCTCTCTATGTGTTCGTCTTCTTGCTGCACCAAGTTCTCGTATTCTTCAGCAGTATTTTCAGATGAGTTTGTATGTTCCATGCTCTTTAGTATCTTAGGTTGGGTATCCAAGTTACCATCTCCTTTTTATTCAAAGTGTAGCAAAGGATGATAACGGATGTGGTACGTGGATACGTAGCAATGAGAGAATAATAGATAAGATTATTAGAACAATTTAGTATGCAAGATAAATTAAGACTCTTTGACATTCCAAGATAAGGATTATTTCAAACTTAGAAGCTATAAAAGTACAACTAAATGAATAAATATTATTTCAATACCTTAAACTTTGCACTGTTCTTCAGTCTGTCGCTACATTATATTTTCAATTACATAAGTAAGTATCATTTCTATTCAAAATCATTAGTCCCGTAAAATAAATTACCTGATCTTTCTCACCAAATGGCTGTACCTTAAAAGAAATACCTTCTTCACAAAATAAGCTTCAATTATAATAATTGAAAAAAGAGCTGTCGAAACAGCTCATGGATACTTCATAATCACATGCTTTATGTTACTTTTTTTGAAATGGGGATCCATATTTCACTTTTGAAAGTCGGTGAGGTTATATCTTTACTCTCATTCCATAGGATTTCCGGGCCTTCTATTTGTTCATAGTTTGAGGATGGGAACCATTCGGAATAAATACGTCCCCACACATCTTGTAGCGCATCAGGAAATGATCCGATTGCTTCGAATACTGCCCACGTTGAGGCAGCAACTTTAAGTTGTGTTAGGTTATCCGGACACTCCTTTGTTGTTGCAACGCCAATATAGTGATCAAGCTCCCCTTTTTCCTCCATTCTACCTTCAGAAAAGTTCGTGGACGCACTAAGCAACCCCATAGGCTCGACATTAGAAATTCTTTTAAGATTATTGATCGTTTCACCATCTAAACTTTCCCACATCGCAGCAATCTCTGGATTAACCCCGTTAAAAATAATAGGAACTCTTTTTTGAATACCAACAATGCGAAATGCCCCTTTTTCTTCAATTCGATAGTTCATTTCACTTCCCCCTTTAATGGATAACTGGAAGGTCATTCGTGGATATGCTTTTAGCGAACGGCCATTAATTCTAGCTTCAGACGGCGTTAAGCCATGTAAATTTTGAAAAGCTCTTGTAAAAGAATCTGGTGAATTATACCCGTATTTAATCGCGATATCAATAACCTTTACATTGCTATCTTTAAGCTCAAATGCTGCAAGAGTGAGGCGTCTGCGGCGGATGTATTCTGATAACGTAACACCTGCAAGAAAAGAAAACATCTTTTTAAAATGAAATTCAGAGCAGTAAGCCAACCTTGCTACCTCTTTAAAGTCAATATCATTGGTCAGGTTTTCTTCAATATACTTTATTGCTTCATTCATGCTCTTAAGCAAATCCACTATAAGACCTCCTTCATCAATAGAATAGCAGTAGTTGAATATATCCACCCGACAATTCCTGCACAATATTGTAGGGTCTATTCTTATTCATAAGTTTAGTACACAAACTTATATAACATAACTAATTAAGTAAGAATATCTTTAATAATCAATGCCCTTTCAATAAAAGATCCACCTCACCGGATTTATTATAATTAATATATGTTCCATCAATAAAGATTTTCATTATTCGGTATAACCAATGGGTCATTCTGTAAACTAAGTCTCTCTTTTAACCGATAAATACATATGCTGGGTTGTTTATTAAATATCACCTCTCGCCCCTTTTTTGCGTACAAACCTTGTTATACATATTTATATTGACTCACTGTTGTACTCATCTGCGGCTTTTGTAATCAGAAGCAATTTCAAGATGACGTGCTTTACTTGGAAATACCCATCGCATCTAGAAAGGAGTCTTGAACTCACTTGAGCGTATTATCAGATGGGATCGGATATGAAAGCCTGCGCTTTTATGGTCCCTTTCAGCCACTACACATCGAACAACTTCAAATAACACGTGCCATTAACGATCATGCCTATTTACATATCAGTGGCATGCTCTCCGAAGAACAAGGAGCTGCATGCGTCGGACAGGATATGGAGCAAGAACCCATTGTGATTCGTCAGTTGGATGATCAGGGACAATTACTGAGAAGATTGTTCCATGGGATTGTCACGCGTATGTCCGTACATTGTGTGCGAGGCGTGTATACGTTTGAACTGGAGGCTGCTTCCCATTCGTACCAGATGGATATTAAGCGTAAAAGGCGCTCCTATCAAGATATTCACCGCACCTATGATGATCTGGTCACTGCGCTGGTTCGAAAATATCAATATGGAGATGCCATTGATACGGTAAGCAACTATGCCAAACTGGAGACATTTGTTTTACAATATGATGAGACCGATTGGGCGTTTTTAAAACGTCTCGCTTCTCGCTTTGGTTCCGTACTCGTGCCAGAGGTAACCGCAGCCTCGCCCAAGGTTTTCTTCGGGATGCCAGAAGGCAAGCAACATAAGGTAGAGCGTGATGTATTTTATCGTGTTCGAAAAACGTTTCATGAGCTGGATGCGGAAAAGCCTGACGAACGTGCTAGCTCGTATATCACCTATATGATCGAAAGCCTGCAATACTATGCGCTGGGCGACCTCATCACGTTACCCATTGGACAAGGCAAAGAATTGGTCGTGGTTCGAGCCGTAACCACATTAACGGATGGCTTACTGCGTACTCGCTATGATCTTCAATCCGAACAGGATATCCGCTATACCCGGCATGAAAACGATCAGGCCACCGGGATTTCACTGACAGGAACGGTGCTGAAGGTACAGCAGGATTTTGTACAGCTTCAACTGGACATTGACCCGAAGCAAGATCCTGCTAAAGCGTGCTGGTTTCCCGTAGCCACCCGTTATGTCGCGGAAGAACATAGTGGCTGGTACGATATGCCTGAGATCGGGGAACTGGTGGAATTGTATCTGCCTATACACCGCGAACAGGATGCCTATGTCACGGACTCGCTACGACAACAACGCCACGCAAATGGACAGCCGAATGTGAAGGTATGGCAACATGTGCAAGGTAGCGGCGTAGAAATGTCTGAGCATGATCTGACCCTATCCACCTCCGGTGAATTTTCCATTACACTGCATGAAAGTAGCGGCATTACGATTGACAGTCCGGGGAATGTGCAGATTCAGGGTGGTCACGTGAAGCTTGATGCTGGGCAGGAACTTTCGCTCGAAGCTGGAACGGCGCTGTATCTAAAAGGCGGAGCCAGCAGCATGGTACTGGATGGTGAAACGGATACCAAAGCTCCGGTAATATATCAGGAAGGTACGGTGAAAGCTCCTGTTTTCGTGACTGACCTCCCTCCTGTACCTGAGCCACCATTGATGAGCATCAAAGCCTATGAAGCAGCTCAATCAGCAGCCAAGGATTCATCTAGCAGTCAAGCCTCTACCCCTAAAGCAAAAGTCACCAGTCCAGCAGAGCTTCAACAGGCGAATGCCATGATGGGGACAGTATCCAAGCTATTAGGCTCCATTCCGGTAATGGGGAAAGTAGCTGGCGTTGTTGTGGGAGTGCTAAGTGGACCTGCGGCGGGGGTGATTCTGAAAGCAACCGCAGCGATCCCTGTTCGGAGCAAAGGAACCCCTACCGTTGGAGGCAGTAGCAAGGGGAGCGAAGTTCACCCATTAAAATACTTGGCTGGTTTGGCCATGCAAGGGTTGATTAGTTTACACGAGCATGAGAAAGCTAAACAAGCCTATTATAACAAGTGGATTCTAGGGAAAGTGTATACGAGTGCACGTCATATTGTGAATTCCGGTGGCACATTGGAACTAGTTCAAAACCTACTGAAAGAATCGAATGCCATGGTTCATGCGTATCAGCAAGTTCCGGAAGATGTAAAAAAACGCTGGAGAGCCGATTACGACAGCCGCATGGCACAGCAGCAGCCTAAACAACAAGTTGAGAAGCCTAAGTCTTGGTGGGATCGTTACCTGGATTATACGGGTAGCAGCGCGATGATAAAAAGTCAAATAGCCATGGAGCAGGCACATGCTTCTCAAAAAACAGCAAACAGCCTTGCTGAATTATACAAAGGCATAGAGCAGGCTAATAACGTAAGGGCTCAAAATCAATTAAACTCCATTGGTGAATTTTTAGATTATTGGTCATTTGGTATACCTAAAGGATTGTATCAAGCCTATATGGAGCGCGGACGTAATCAAGGTAACTCTGGTAGTGACGCAATCAATTTTGCTACATTTGGAATAACAGAGGCTATACGTGGAGCTTTGACACCTGAAGATCCTTTGTCACCAGACCATTTGTCCAATGTCATTAGTGTAGCAGCGATCGTTGAGGGGGCCGGTTCATTTTTCAAGCCGAAAACCATACTAAATTTACCAGTTAAAGAACCTGTTCGTCCAGGTCCTAAAATCATAAATGAAAAAACAGAGCCACCCCAACTTCCAAACCTGAAGCCCAATAAAGAGATTGAGGGGGTGGGTAATTCTGCAAAGATACCTAGAACAGGACCAGAATGGGATGAGTATTTCCGTTCAAAATATGGCGATGATAATGTAGACTGGAAAACTAGTTCTGAATACAACCTATATGGTCCTAATTATATTCCTTATACACCAAAAATCAGACCGAATGCTATCACTACTAAGCCTTCATTACCTAGAGGGGGGAGACCGGAAGGAAATTATGCTGATACTAAAGGTAAAGGTAGCCGAGGATTAGAAAGACAAAATGAAGCTGCAGATGTACTCACGGAACAAGGATATCGTACGACAATGCTTGACGAACTTGATAATGGAAATGGTTATGGTATTGATCCTAAAAAAAGTCCAGATTTCATAATAGAGAGGCAAGTATTTGATTGCTACGCTCCTGATACAACTACGAGTCTACGGAACATTCTTGATACACTCAGAGAGAAAACTACAAAACAAGCTAGAAGAATAGTGTTAAATTTAAATGATTATCCTATTGAAAAAAGACGCGAGCTTATTGAAAATTTAAAAAGTCAAACACACAAGGATTTAAAACATTTAGATGAATTGCTAATCATTGAAGATCGTCAAGTAACTAGAGCGTACTGGAGGTTTGAGTAAAATGGATTATAGGTTATCTATTGGCTCTAATTTGTCTAGAGAAGCCTTGGGAAAGTTTCTTTACAATATGATATGTGAAGTGTTAGTAATGGAAATAAATTTTTATGAAGTAGAAGTAAAAGATTGGTCTGATACTCGACAGGTGAGTATTAGTTGCACTTATTTTTCTATAAGCATTAATTTAGATGATGAGGATGACTATTTAGAACGTTTTCGAGAAATGAATCTCGAAGATCACGGCGTAGATACAAATGTTCTTATTAGTATTCAATTTGTATCGCGTACTTTTGATATTGGATGGTTAAAAATACTCGAAGTTATTGGAAAACTATTGAGGTTGAACGATCAAGATTTGGTTGTTGAAGATGATTCCTCATACCCACTATTAAAAAGAATTAAAGGGCGTTTATTTATCAATAATAATCTAGATGAATATCAAACCAGGTATATCACTAAAGAAAATCTAGAACTGCTGAATTATCCTTATTTAGAAAAAGACTTTTTTAAAGATAGCGGATATCGAAGGTAACTTTTTTCTGTTAATTGCATGATAAAAGTGAAATCAGAATATCTTAAATAACATTTTTCATTACGTCGAACGGGTCGATTATGGTCAGATACTACCATGATTGACTTGTTTTTTTGCTTTCCTCTTTGCCCTAATGCCGTCTGGTGATATGAACAAGCTGGTGAGATTAGAGGATAAAGGGTTGAAGGTAAAGGGTGAAAGACGAGAGATTCCCAATGACGGCAGCTATTTAACTACAGATGGTGAAAACGATGAGGAGGAATGAGCCTTTTTTCCACACAAAAAAATAATTTTTCATCCCTCCCTATCATTAGCCGACCAAAAGAATAAATTTAAAAATTAAGATGACTTTTAATCTAAGCCTGAGAGGAAGAAAGATGTGATTGAAAAAATTATACACCTAATAACAAACGCGTCTTTAGATAAAGATGATCGTGTTATAGTAGCTTCTCTAAAGTTATTAAAAAATGATTGCAATTTAGAAGAATTAGAAGGCGATTACTTTGCTCAACTTGTTAGTATGATTCCTCTGGTTAAAGAACAGAGTACAAAGGCACTTTTAATCGAAACAATTGTGGAATCTCCAGAATTCGTTAGCGACGATACGATACTGGACGAATATGTGAAACTTATATCAGAAGGTGCTACTAACGTTCAGGAAGCTGCAAGATGTTAGGTGCATTTACCGCCTCCGGCTCTACAAACAATCAGATATTCTTACAATTGGCCAATAAATTAAATAATACATTTGCCGTTGAAATACTAGTTTCAATGGGACGTTCTAATTGGGGAGAAATCCCTCATTACCTAGAATCATTTGCTCAAGAGGTTCAAAAAGCACAAAGGATAAGATATCGTTCAGGAATAATTGCAGCCTTTTTATTAATTGTTCATCCTCTATGTTCAGAATATGCTCATATCAGTTCGTTATCTTTTGGATATCCATTTACTGAAGCAGCTGTGAATGATTGGGCGTGGGTAACTCCAAAAAATACAGAAAATATAGTACAAAGGAAAATAGTAACCTCAAAGGAAGCTGAGGTATTGGTGAAATTAGGGGGCTTATTACGAAATAATATGGACTTGAATTCAAATGAAATTGCAAAGCTCTACACCGAGTTTTTTGAAGATAAGAACCCATTTGATGTTATTTACACTTTACCAAAATAAAAAACATAACGTCCAAGAAGTCGCGCGAGAGTTGTTTGGTATCGGACTTAGTTTTCTCTAGGGAAATTGAAAAAACATCCTCGCTTCAATTGATTGGATCATCTTAAACTGATAAAGTTCAAGCCCTATAACTATGCAAGAAATCGAAGAACCCGCCCCTATCTTTCCCCTAAAACAATGACTTGAGATCCCTCCCCATCTAAAGGCGTTTGACTTGAAAAAGAAAATGTTCGAAGAATACAACGCCGGGGAAAGATGGGCGTCAAAGCAGATAAGTAACGTTCATATTGATATTGTGTTCAATAGGAGGATAATTAAATGCTTATAATAAAGGCTTTAACAAAGATGTTCGAGGATTGGGGTGAAGATATAGATGATTTCTATATTACTTATAATATTGATATCGGACCCAGTGAAATAAATGGAGCATCAGACATGTTTTCATTTGAACTAATAAGTCCTAAAAGGTTAGCTAGGATGACAGGTCAAGGTGATATTATTATCGGGCATGGTCATTTTATAGCAAGGGACTTTAATGAAATTATACTTGAAGCAACATTAAACCGTATCATTAATAAATGCGTAGATGATGATATGAATAAGGCATACAAAAACCTATCTGCATATTTTCGTTGGGAGATGGACGAATAATTAACAATATCCCTGGAAACCAGAATTATATTTAGATAAGGCTAATTCTCTATTAGAAAAAATAAGTTAAAAATGGGGATCTGGCTGAATTGTAAATACACAGTTAGCCCTATAATAGATTTTACAAAATGTTGTCGTGATCACAATCACGGTTTAGACTGTAAATTTAAGTTAAAATACAAACAATTTAAATTATGTTTTACCTAAAACCAAAGACACTATGATGGATCACAAAGAAAAAACAAGGAAGTGTACAAAGATGAAAAGAACTGATTTGCCTCTTGTCTATTCTTGTTCTGGATGTTCCTCCGCAGCACAAACCGCTAACATGATCGCTATACAAATGGATCGAGAAAAAGTTGCTGAAATGTCCTGTATTGCTGGTGTTGGTGGTGATGTCAAACCCCTTGTCAGAACAGCAAAATCGGGACGTGACATCATTGCAATTGACGGCTGTCCCTTATCCTGCTGCAAGAGTTGCTTAGCAAGACATGAAGTTCAACCCAAACACCATTTCCTGCTGTCTGACTTTGACGTACCCAAGATAATAGGAGAAGATCCTAACCCCGATCATTATAGGAATGCTTACACACAAATCTTAGAACAAATTGGACAATAATTCTTAATTAAAATTAAGGTGTGTATCGAATTTTTACTGGTGGCTCCTAACACATCTTTAAGGGCCACCAGTATTATTTTTTATACAGAAACATCTTTTTAATAAGGAGAATAATCATCGAATGTTTAAATGAATTTGTCTCACAATTTAAAATTGACAAAATTCCTATGCGTCCTTGCACAAAAGAAGATTTTTTATGTACCAGACTTAAAGAACAATTAGTTTGTTAACTGTTCCCAAAATATCAAGCTTTATTTCTTAATTCAACATGTAATGTTCCATTGATCGTAGTGGTATTTACTGCAGCCTCCAGAAACCTGGTACACCAATTCTTAAACCGACGTTCTAAAGGAGTGGAGATAATGTATGAAATACTAAATAAAACTTGATATATCGCTAATAAACCATAAAGAGACACGAAATACGATTTTAAAATGGAAAGTAAGCCATGATCCAGTAAAGTATAAGCGGAATCAGCAGCATTTTTACAAAATAAGAAACTATTCAATTTCTTCCCTTATCATATGATAATTTGCTTCTTACCTCTTCTTGAAATGCAGTATCTGTTAATAATTTGTAAAAAAACAAATCCAGCTTCTGCTTGAGCCAAATATGATCCACCCCTGAATCATCTTGAATAAACATGGCTAGTTGAATGTCATTCCCTTCCCGATCCGTACAATATAAAGCCTCTGTTAGAACAGAAATGGTAGATCCACCTTTGTTTCCAAACTCTATTAACTTGGAGTTATCTACTTGTCCCTGAATTAGCATTTTTAGATATGGATTTATAGTAGAAGGAACCAACTCCTCCTTGTGTATGAGCTTCATGAGGTAAGCATATTCTTTAGTCGTTGAACGAGGAAGCTTGCGCGATTCCAGCACTTGAAGCTTTCGTACATAATTCTGCCTGGTGTTCCATTTCTGAATACATTCTAACCCCTGATCACGATTTAAAATCTGATGAATTTCAATAGATTTTTTCATAAATTCCTCGTAGCTCATCTCACTTATCTTTTGTATCGACTCTTTAAAGCCTATGTTTTCAGTCTCTTGGATATAAGGAGACATGAATCCCGCAGATGAAAAAGGAAAGATTTTATCATGAGAAGAAAGTGAGAGCTTCATAATATTCTCATTTATCTTATCCAAACCCATTTTCGCCATTAGAAATTCTGTATTGGCATTGGAACTATATGCTAACATACCGTGAGTAATATCCAATAACGTAATTTTACCTTGAACCTCTTTATGGTTTGCGCGAATGGATTTGATCCAGTTATGATGAGCGTTACCATCGGAACCAGGAATATAAAACTTATTTAATTCCTCTAAAGGAACAAGTTCCTGCTCGTCTAATATTTTCGCCACAACTTGTCGAGCAAATTCGATAGCAATGATCACTTTGGCCGTGCTGGCAAGCGGCATTTTAACTTCTGAGTTATAGCTGATTTTCTCCACACCATTTTTGATCATATACAAAGATGCTTTACTCGGATTCTCCTTCAAAAAACTTAGAACATCCATTTCTGTTTTATTATTATTTTGGCGCTTCGCAATGAACAAAAACAGGATACCTATGAACACAAATATTAAAATGATAGCTACTAACCATAAAATTATTTTCATACTTTGCTCCTTAATGGACGCGTTTAGACTGAAGTTCACATAAGTCGTCACAGCTCCCCACGGGAATCACTTTTCTTTTAGAAGCTATATAATCATACAAATAACCACCTATACCCATTTTTTAAAAATGATTATAAAGGGAACCGCCCACCAAAGATGCGGTATCCCTGTACAAATTTGTGCAATAGAGTCATTATCAACTAGAACCTCATTGAAGAGCAAATTACCAATGCATTCTATATTCAAGCTTTCCTTAACATCTCTCAGCAAACCGTCACTCTTAATATTTTTAAAAAGTGATTGCATTTATTCTCCACTAAAGCTTTTAGCCCATTCAGCAACCCTACGACTACTTTCTTCTTCTGACAAATCCTCGATCCTGGTCATAATAGACCATCTTACTCCACAAGGATCCAATATACTTCCGAATCGATCACCTGAAACAAAGTTTGTAACTGGTTCCCTTACTTTTGCTCCTCTTGCTACTGCATTTTCAAATACTTGATCAACATTCATTACGTAAATTCCGAAAGAATAACACGCATTCTCTGCATCTGGCGGCAAGACCAATTTATATGTCGGATTCGCTGCTCCCAGCTGCAAAAAACCATTTCCAAAATCTAATTCAGCATGAACAATTATTTTATTGCCATTCTCATCAGGATATTCAGTAATATCCTTAACCCTTGCATTGAAAACCGTTTTATAGAACTCTATTGCTTCCGAAGGATTCTTCACTGTAATAAACGGGGTAATAGACGTAAAACCGTTGGGTATTCCCTTCTTTGTATATTTACCTGACACTCCCACATATTCTCTGCTTTCAGTCATTTTGACTCCTCCTTTAAATAATCATAAAAGTTCAATTTTATGCTTATACCTTCATTGGATTGAATTCATCAACTCATAGTAATATTTGGATGCACGAGTCTTATTTAGACTATACCAAGCTTCTAATGTTTTAGAAGAAAACACACTCAGGGCTTTCAAGACGTGTACGGAGAATTCCAACGGAGCCGTTCCAGATGCAGTGATTAGTTTTCCATCCGTTACAGCAGACTCCATTTTGTAATACTTTTCACCCGTATAGGTGGGACAGATCATTTTAAGGTATTCCAGATCATTGCTTGTATGCCAACGTGAATTCAGCAGTCCTGCCTGGGCAAGTTCGATGGTAGCACCACAAATCGCCGCAACCCATATACCTTCCTCTAAACATCTCTCAGCAATTTTTAAGATCGGTTGATGAATGGTTTCTGTCCATGTATTACCACCAGGTAAAATCAGTATATCTGTACTTTCAATGCTGCACTCACCCAGTGTGATGTCAGGCAGGATTTTCAATCCGCCCATGGTAGTGACAGGAGTCTTCTCCATTCCCACGGTAACTATTTTGGATGGGACCAGCCCCTTTTTATAATATCTTCCCGAGTTCAGTTCGGCAGTTAAGTAACCGATCTCCCAGTCTGCCATTGTGTCAAACACATAAAGATATACTATATTATTCATTTGCAAGTTCTCCTTATTTTATAATTTATCAAGTGATACCAATCATCCTTCGGTAATCAATGATTATCCTCATTATAAAAAAGCTTCACTGACATCTGCTGTCAGTGAAGCTATTAAAGTTGATAGTATTCCATTAACTCCGACGCAACAGCAACAAGTTTTCCCTTCAAACTCTGTGGTTCGATGACTTGAATGGACTTCCCGTAGGGTAGGAGTAAATAAGGGACATATGTATGAAGTGATTTTTCCTCAAGCAAAAAGATGGCTTGATTGGATGTCCGCTCTTTCAGATGATGCCCCAAAAACCAATGCAGACATAAGTCATCCAATGCCTCTGGCCTGCCTTCGATCATTAAAGAAATTAAACCGTCCTTGCCTACTAAATCAGGCAGCAGATTTTGCATAAAAAATTCACGAGCCGTAAAAGCCTCAGGACGCTTAAATAGGATGGGAGTACGCTTGATTTGTAGAATCCGATCTGCCCGAAAGCTACGGATCTCATTTCTTAGGTGACAAAATGCAACAGTGTACCATTTGTTGTTCCAGTAAACCATTCCATAGGGGTCTATCACCCTATTCTTGGGTTGTTCTTCATGACTTGTGCGGTAATCCATTTCTACAGAGAATTCGTTGGCTACAGCCTGCTCCAATTCTGCCAATACCGGCTGAAGAGAAGGGTCTCCCATGCGGTTAATCACTTCAAATCCGGCTAAATGACGGCTAAGTATACTTTCCTGCTCTTGATTCGAATACATTTTTAATTTTGATGTCGCATTGCCTAATGCCTCACTCAAAGGGTATCCAGCCTCTTTTGCAAAAATAGCAGCATGAAGGAGTGCCTTTTTTTCCTTCATATCAAATAGTAGAGGCGCTCTGATAAAATTATTCAGCAAGCTATACCCGCCATTATGACCTGGGTCGGATATTATCGGCACTCCACTGGCACATAGTGCATCAATATACCGATAAACTGTCCTTATATTTATTTCTAACTTTTCGGATATTTGCTTTGCAGTCATTTTTACGCCCGAATTCAACATCCATAGAATGGCCAGCATATTATCGTTTTTTGGCATAATAAGAACCCTCATCTTTCATTAAAGCTCAACTTTTATAAATATCTTCTTATACTCCCTCTTACCATCTATTATATGCTTTTTTCTACTCAAAACTCTCCCCCGGTATCTCCTGCTTCCAGAAATACACATTGTAAATACCTCTTCCAATGGTTCATTCTGTAAACTAAATCTCTCTTTTAACCGATAAATACATATGCTGGGTTGTTTATTAAGTATCACCTCTCGTTTCTTAATACCAAACAACCCCCGTAATACATTACATATCTATCTTGACTAACAGTTTGTACTCATCTGCGGCTTCTATAATTCAGAAGCGAATTCAAGACGACGTGCTTTACTTGGAAATACCCATCGCATCTAGAAAGGAGTTATGAACTCACTTGAGCGTATTATCAGATGGGATCGGATATGAAAGTCTACGCTTTTATGGTCCCTTTCAGCCACTACACATCGAACAAATTCAAATAACACGTGCCATTAACGATCATGCCTTTTTACATATCAGCGGGTTGCTCTCCGAAGAACAGGGAGCAGCTTGTATCGGTCAAAATATGGAGCAAGAGCCGATTGTGATTCGTCAGTTGAATGATCAGGGACAATCGCTGAGAAGATTGTTCCATGGGATTGTTACACGTATGTCCGTACACTGTGTGCGAGGCGTATATAGGTTTGAACTGGAGGCCGCTTCCCATTCCTATCAAATGGATATCAAACGTAAAAGACGCTCCTATCAAGATATTTACCGCACCTATGATGATCTGGTCACTGCGCTGGTTCGAAAATATCAATACGGAGATGCCATTGATACGGTAAGCAACCATGCCAAACTGGAGACATTTGTTTTACAATATGAGGAGACCGATTGGGCGTTTTTAAAACGCCTCGCTTCTCGCTTTGGCTCCGTACTCGTGCCAGAGGTAACCGCAGCCTCACCCAAGGTTTTCTTCGGGATGCCCGAAGGCAAGCAGCATAAGGTGGAGCGGGATGTATTTTATCGAGTACGAAAAACGTTTCATGAGCTGGATACGGAAAAGCCAGGAGAACGTGCTGGCTCGTATGTCACCTATATGATCGAAAGTCTGCAATACTATGCGCTGGGCGACCTCATCACGTTACCTATCGGACAAGGAAAAGAACTGGTCGTAGTTCGGGCAGTGACCACACTAACGGATGGCTTACTGCGTACCCGTTACGATCTTCAAGCCGAACAGGATATCCGCTATGCCCGTTATGAAAACGATCAGGCTACCGGGATTTCGCTGATAGGAACGGTGCTGAAGGTACAGCAGGATTTTGTACAGCTTCAACTGGACATTGACCCGAAGCAAGATCCTGCCAAAGCCTGCTGGTTTCCCGTAGCCACCCGTTATGTCGCGGAAGAACACAGTGGCTGGTACGATATGCCTGAGAGCGGGGAACAGGTGGAACTGTATTTGCCTACCCACCGCGAACAGGATGCCTATGTCACGGATTCGCTCCGACAACAACGCCACGCGAATGGACAGCCAAATGTGAAGGTATGGCAACATGTGCAAGGTAGCGGCGTCGAAATGTCTGAGCAGGAGGTGACCCTATCCACCTCCGGTGAATTTTCCATTACACTGCATGAAGGTAGCGGAATTACCATTGACAGTCCGGGAAATGTGCAGATTCAGGGTGGTCATGTGAAGCTCGATGCTGGGAAGGAGCTTTCACTTGAAGCTGGAATGGCACTGTATTTAAAAGGCGGAGCCAGTAGCATGGTACTGGATGGTGAGACGGATACCAAGGCTCCGGTGATATATCAGGAAGGTACGGTGAAAGCTCCTGTTTTCGTGGCCGACCTCCCTCCTGTGCCTGAGCCGCCACTCATGAGCATAAAAGCCTATGAAGCAGCCCAGTCAGCAGCTAAGGATTCATCTAGCAGCCAAGCCTCTACCCCTAAAGCAAAAGTCACAAGTCCAGCAGAGCTTAAACAGGCGAATGCATTGATGGGTACGGTGTCCAAGCTATTAGGCTCCATTCCAGTGATGGGAAAAGTGGCTGGCGTTGTTGCAGGAGCGCTAAGTGGACCTGCAGGAGGTGTGATTCTGAAAGCAACCGCAGCGATCCCTGTTCGGAGCAAAGGAACCCCTACCGTTGGAGGCAGTAAGGGGAACGGCATTCATCCGTTGAAACACTTGGCTGGTCTAGCATTACAAGGGTTAATTAATCAGTATGAACATGAGCAAGCAAGACATGCCTACTATAGCAAATGGATTCTGGGGAAAGTGTATACAAGCGCACGT
The DNA here is from genome assembly GCF_054602535.1 of Paenibacillus sp. SEL1. Lineage (NCBI taxonomy): Bacteria > Bacillati > Bacillota > Bacilli > Caryophanales > Paenibacillaceae > Paenibacillus > Paenibacillus sp. SEL1. The sequence goes on from NZ_CM137723.1 coordinate 391,548, forward strand.
CAAATAGTACATTCCGGCAGCCGATTAGAGCTGATCCAAAACTTGCTGACAACATCGAAAACCATGGTTCATGCCTATCAACAGGTACCTAAAAGTGTTAAAGATAGAATGCTGAGGGAATATAAAGAACAAGAAAAAGCTAGGGCTGAAGCTGCTCTTAAAGCAGAAAAAGAAGCTAGAGCTAAAGCCCTTAAAGCGAAAAAAGAAGCTGCGCCACCAGAGCTTACAGAAGAAGACTACAAAAAGATCTGGCAGGATTATCGAAGGAACATATATACCGAAGACCGTAGGCCCAAACTTAAACCGGGGAGTTATCGAGGAGAAGATGGTGTTGTACGTACTCGTGACGGTAAACCCGATGTCCAATACTATAGTGAATGGAAACATAATTATCCCGAAGATGATGATTTCTTCATGCAAACTAGGAAGCAAGGTATAACCGAAGAAGAAAAAAAGTGGATGTTCTATGCTATTTCCATAGAAAACCCTCTTATGGTTGGTGGTCGAGGCGGTATGGACAATACTAAAGAATTGAAGGGGATACTCTCAAAACTGGGTAGAGGGAAAGGGTTCTTTAATATTTCTTCTGGAGTAAGTGCAAAAGTAAGAGTCCAGGAATTATTAGCGAGACAACAAATAGAAGCTACAGAAAACGTAGCTTCCCAAAAAATTAACCAAACTCTTGAAACCAAAGGCTACAAGCCACAGCCAAATGAAAGGTTAACAACGAAAAACCAATATAAACAACAGGATCAACAGGCAAGGAAAACGCTACGAGAGACTGCCTCCAAGGCAACTAGAGAAGAAAATAGTAAAATTCAAAAGAAGATCATATATAATGTAGCTAAGAGTAAAAATACAAGAAAATCCTCAAATATAAAAGAATATTTAAAAAAGGAAAAAGAAATTGTTAAATCGCAGGACACTAAGGGGACGTCACAAGCTCCTAATGCTAGAGTCAATTATAAATCAGGTTATGATGATCATTTAATTGAAGTGAAAGGGTTTAAAGCAAAACCAACTATAGGAATAAAAGGTGGCCATAACCTTGAAAACTTTGAGCGGTATATTTTAGACAACTTTGGCGATCAAGTTAAGAATATTAATCAAGCTGCGATAAAAACGCCACATCCAGATATTCCGGGAATTTATGAGGTTAAATACAAACTCCCTGTTTATGACGGAATGAGCTTAGCTAATGGTGGAAAAGGAAACTTTACTGGTCAGTGGAAAGAGTATAAGAATCCAAAAACTGTATACGATCCGAAACTACTCTCTGATGAACAGATGCTTAAGTTGGGGAGAGAGGCGATGGAAGAGGGCATTCAAAATAATAAAATAAAAATAGACACACGACCAAATGCTGTTTCTGATGAAATTGTTGGATATGCTGAAGTTGACGGTAAAAGACTGGAATTTATAGGTTACAGGGATAAAGCTACTGGAGAAATAACAAACTTTTTTCCTGTGATTCCGAAAAATTAATTAATAGATAGGAATGAATAAGATGGATGATGAAATATATTATGTAGAAGATGTTCAGGAAAAAATTAAGAATATGGAGGCATACTACGGTACTTTAGGGGACGGCTATTTTTTAGAAGCTCTAAATGAATTTACAAAGGGTAAAGGATTTGGTATTGGTTATACTAGCTGCTATTTTGCTACTGAATGCACTCCAAATGATGAAGAGTATTTTGGAGATAGTGGAGTAAATTTCACAACAACTCCGCCAGTAACTAGTGTAGAAGTGTATGCAATTGTGGATTATGAGATGTTTTTTGAGTATTTAGTTAAGGTATCTCAGGAGTATCTTTCAAGACATTCCCAGAATGTCGCTAAAGTTGAAAGTTGTTTAGCTCAAATCAAAGAGAATTTAAATTTATACGCTTAAAACAATAGGATGTTTACACACCCAACAACAAGATCGCACAATACAACAAACCAAACACTAAAAACTTGACACAAACTTGATAGCCTTTTTAAAAGCACAGTCCCACTTGAGATACGAGTAGGAATGTGCTTTTTTTTATGCTAAAAATAAGCAGTCAATTAGCAGAATAAGTCCCAATTCCTATATAGATAATACAACTTTACCATTCCCCTATCAGAGTTACCAACCACATCATAACCTCCGATGGATTCACGCAATTGGTCGGCATCATAAATATCAACATGTTTGCTCATCATTTATTTTCTGAAAAAGCTTAAATTTCTGGATTTTCTATTTTGATTTATGTATTTCCCATCGACTCAAACTTGACTCGCATAAAAAAGCACCTCCTAGCATTTGGTCAAGCCACCATTTTATAGACACTGAAAAAAGCCCCTAGGCTATAAGCTGCTTCCGATACTCTTTCGGAGGCAGCTTATTTAACTTTCGTTGTGGTCGACATTGGTTGTAAAATCGAATATATTCTTCTATTCTCCTTTGTGCCTCATCCATATTTCGGATATCATAGGGGTAGAGCCCTTCCGTTTTGAGATGCGAGAAGAAGCTCTCCATCGAGGCATTATCATAACAATTGCCTCGGCGAGACATGCTGATTCGGGCGCCAACCTTTGGCAGCATGTCATGGTACGCATGGGACGTGTACTGGAATCCCTGGTCGCTGTGAACGATGAGGCCAGTCACGTCTTTTTGCTGTTTCCAGGCTTGTCGAAACGTCTGTAAAACCAGTTCGTTATCATTTCTATGGCTCATCTGGTACGCGATAATTTCGTTATTGAACAAGTCTTTAATCGCAGACAGATATAGCCAGCAATCACCCACACGATATTGCGTGATATCTGTGACCCATTTTTGATTAGGTTTGTCCACCTTGAAATCCTGTTTTAGCAGATTTTTCGCCACACGACCTTTCGTAGAGGAAGTATAGTTGCAGCGATGTTTCCGGCGAATTTGTGAGCGGATTCCCAAGACCTGCATGAGCCGGAGTACCTTTTTATGGTTCATCCAGACTCCATGATCGTGCTGCAAAAATAGTTGAATTTGGCGATAGCCGTAGACCCCGTTATACTGCTCATACACTTTCTTCACAAGTGCTTTCGCGTCCCGATCTCGATCTGTTTCTCTCCGTTTTAAGAAGGCGTAATATCCACTTCTAGAGACCTTAAACAGCTTACAGAGTTCGCTAACTGGATACTCTTTAGCGGCCTTCTCAATCGTTACATACTTGTGCGCCTCATCTCCTGCATCCAGATTTCCAAACACTTTTTTAGCATGTCATTTTCCCGTCTCAGCTTCTGTACATACCTATCCTGGTCGATATACTCCTTACGCCGTCCTCGCTGGTCCATTAGCCCGAATTCACCGAGTTGCTTGTATTTGCGCATCCATTCTTTTAATCGATGTCGATCTGCGATCCCAAACTTCTCCATGAGTCTACGATACGTCCAACCTTCTTCAATATGGAGTCGTATGGCCTCTACCTTGGTTTCAAACGTATACTCGTTAAACTTTGTTCCCTTTTTCGCCGGCATAAAAAATGCACCCCTTAGATTTCATCGGATAAACCAGGGGTTTATTCCAATGTCTATTCTAAGGGGTGCACTTCAATTCATCGGACAAACCAAGAGGTTTGTTCCAAGTGCCAATGTCTACACTAGGGGGTGCTTTTCTAACCAGTGGAATTTGTTTTACCCTTTAACCGACCCGGCCGCAATCCCTTCCACAATCCGGTCACTCATGATGAGAAACACGAGCAAAATGGGCAAAATGCTGATCATCAACGTAGCTCCGATAGCTCCCCAGTCGGTCGTATATTGTCCGATAAAGTTCTGGACACCAACGGTCAGTGTTTTGTTTTCGTCCGAGCTGATGAACGTATTGACGAAAATAAACTCATTCCAGTTATAGATCATGTTAATAATAGATGTCGTTGCCATGACAGGGGTTGTCATGGGCAGCACGATTCGGAAGAACATCCGGTTGACGGAGCAGCCGTCCATAACGGCCGCTTCTTCCACTTCACGGGGCAAGGCGTAATAGAAGCCCAGCAAGATCATCATCGTTGTCGGCAGATTAAAAGCAACATACGACAGGATGATGGAGAGTGAAGTATCTGTTAAATGCAGTTTGAGAAACATACTGAACAACGGAATCAAGGTGGAATGGACTGGAATCATCAGTCCGACCATAAATAGCCCGAGAACCAGCTGACTTCCTTTCCACCGCATACGCGTAATGGCAAACGTTACAAAGCTGGCTAGCAGCACCGTCAGCGCCACGGATATGACCGTAATCCACACACTATTGAAAAAATACCGCCCGATATTGCCGCTAGTCCACACATTCATATAGTTCTCCCAATGCGGCTGGGACGGGAGTGCAAACGGCGGAAGGTTAAACACTTCCTGATTATTTTTAAGCGAGAACAGCATCAGCCACACCAGCGGTAAAAGCTGCGTCACCGCCAAGATGATTAAAATGATATACAAAGCGGCATAACCGACCCGAGTTAACATTTTGCCGCGGGTAGCGACTCCTAGCGGATAGTTGGCGGCTGCCTGGGTTTTCATATCCGTTCCTCCCTCTTCCTGTCCTTTGTTACCCTCATCTATTAGCAAGACTGCATTATGAATACTGGATGGTGTCACTCGTAGCCGTAACCTTTCGGATCAGCCACGTAGCGATTAGACAGATGAGCAGCAGGGCAAAGGCTGTGGCGCTGCCGTATCCAAAATCAAAGCTGCGGAATGCCTGGTGGTACATGTAAGAGGCCATCACTTCACTGGCTCCATTCGGTCCACCATCCGTCATGACGTAGATGAGATCAAAATATTTGAGCGAGCCGACAATAGACAATATGATCGTAACGTTAATCACCTCTCGCAGCAGGGGCAATTTGATACGAGTTGCAATCTGCCAGGCACTGGCCCCGTCGATCCGGGCAGCCTCCATTAGCGTTTCGGGAATGTTTTTCAGCCCGGCATAATAGATCAGGATATAAAAGCCTGCATATTGCCAAATAATCGGAATGAACAAGGCAAACAGCACCAAGGACGGATTAGCTAACCATTCAGGCGGATTGTGGACTCCGACCGACGCCAGTATGGAATTGAACACTCCGTTCGTTGGATGATACATTTTGAGCCACAGCTGTGCGATCGCTACAGATGACAACAGCATGGGAATCAGATAAATTTTCCGCAGCAGATTCGCTCCCTTGATTTTTCCTGACAAAATCATCGCAATGACCAGATAACCGATCAGACTGATGCCTGAAAACAAGGCCAACAGCAGCGAATGCCAGGCACTTTGCCAGAATGCACTGTCTGTGAGCAAATGTTGATAATTGTCCAGCCCCACAAAAGTCATAGAGCCGATTCCATTCCACTGATTCAGGCCGTAATAGCCGGTCAGTACGATGGGTACATATATTACGGCGAATAACAGCAGCAGAGAAGGCAATACATATAGAGCAATGACAAGCTTATTGGACATGACCTTTTCCACGGTTGGACCTCCTTAGGTGGTCAATTTCAATTTTCTTTCTCGATGGCAGCCTTATGCCGCTCGGCAAATTGTTGCGGTGTCACCGCTTTACCAAACAACGCCTGAATCATATTCAAATGTACCTGTGCTGCATTCGGCTTCATCTGTACATCGGCGAACAAGGTAATGCTGCTGGCTTGATTCAGTCCGTTCAGCAAATCGACATACAGCTTGGGCAATTTTTCTTTGGAGGTGTCCACTTTCGTCGCCGGAATTACGCCCGCCTGTGTGACCGATTGCTCTCCCCACTTGACTACGAAGTATTCAACGAACGCTTTGGCCTCTTCTTTTACCTTGGAATTTTCCGAAACGAACAAACCTACTCCCGGACCTCCTACCCAACTGTTCTCGTTGCCCTTGCCGCCTTCAACCATCGGGAATTTAAAGAAGCCAATTTGATCTTTAAATGCTTGCGGGATTGCAGGATTGGTCGTAAAATTCGGCAATTCCCAAGTAGCCATTAAATACATAGCCGCTTTGTCGTTCATAAACTCGGATTTTCCCTCATCATTGGACAAGCCGTTAAATCCTTTGTTAAAGGCATTCATATCCACAAGCGTCTGGACTTCGGAGGCCGCCTGAATTAAACCAGGGTCATCGAACGATCCTGAGCCGTCAATCGCTTTTTTCAGCGTTTCGTTACCTGCTATACGGTCCGCCAGATACATATACCAGAGCGAGCCGGTCCAGCGGTCTTTATTGCCCAATGCAATCGGTGCAACTCCGTGATCCGTAAGTGTTTTCACAACTTGCTTAAATTCGTCAAATGTCGCTGGTACCTTCAAGTTGTATTTTTGGAATATGGCTTTGTTGTAATAAATAGGTGTAATGTTCAATTCAATCGGAAGCGCATACGTTTTGCCATTCAGCGCATAAGCTTCGGTCGTTCCCGGTACGAATTTGTCCTTCAGCTTGGAACCATTCAACAGGTCATCCATCGGCGTAAATAATCCACCTTTAACGTAAGGCTCCATGAAACCCGCTGCCCAGGTGATGCCGATATCCGGCAATTCATTGGAAGCTGACAGCACTTTGAGTTTGTTTTTATATTGTTCATTTTCCAGCACTTCCTGCTGAATGACGACATTCGGATGATCCTTTTGGTATTGATCTATAATCTGAGTCACAAGCTTGCTCTGCTGTGCCGAGCTTCCCTCTGGCCACAGGTGCATCATTTTAAGTGTAACCTTTCCCCCTTCTCCACTGGAACCGCCTTGACCATCCTTACCAGCACCGCAACCGGATAGCACCAGCATGAATGACAGCAGCAGGGTCAACCCAGCAAACCATTTTTGATGTGAGCGCTTACGCAAACCATACTCGTTGGACATCGTTAGACCTCCGTTTGTTGTATTTATTTTTTGTAACCGTTATCATTTGTAAGTTTAGCACTTCATTCCTGCTTCCAACAGGGTACACTCATTGGGTATAATTCCACTTTTATTGGGTTTGATCTGCCTACTGTCAGTCAATATTCTCTGGTCCTGTACGCATCTGCTGCCTGTAGCGGCTAGGACTTATCCCCTCGGTCGCTTTGAATACTTTAATAAAGTATTTATCTGTCCGGTAGCCTGATTGCTCGCCGATTTGGGCAATCGTCAACTGGGTATGCAGCAGCAGCTCCTTGGCTCGTTGAATCCGCAGTCGATGCAGATATTCGCTGAAGGACAAACCACTTTGCTCCTTGAATAAAACACTAAAATAGCTCGCATTCAGGTGTGAATGCGCGGCAGTCTGCGCCATCGTAATGGATTCGTGAAGATGCTCCGCCATATAGGTGAAGGCACGTCGTACCGCATCACTAAGAGTAGCCGCCTGGAGATCAAGCTCTAGCAGAACAGGGTCAGCCAGCTTGTCCAGCTTCTCGTACCGCTGCCGCTCCTCTTCCAGCCGAAGCGCTTCATTGACCGCATTCAGCAGCTCCTGCTTATCAATCGGTTTGAGCAAATAATTGACGGCTCCCAGACGAAGAGCCTGCTGGACATAATCAAACTCCGCATAACCCGAGATGACAATGATCGCTGGTCGTCGTGAATCTCGTTGCAGAGAGCGGATTAAATCCAGCCCACTGAATTCCGGCAACCGGACATCCGTAATCAACAGATGAACCGTCTCCGCTCGCAGTATATTTAATGCTTCCAAACCATTATCGAATGTCACAATCCGGTATTTCCCGGCGGCCCATTGCTCCAATGTCTGGTGTATCCCCTGACGTGTTCGCTGTTCATCGTCTACAATGACAATGGTTTTGGATGAAACACTCATTCCTACCGCCCTCCATATTCATCAGGAATTTCAAAAGCGACCACAGTTCCTTCCTGCTCAGCACTATGTATCAGCACACCGTCCGTTGGATAAGATGCGCTGTCATAATAGAGCGTGAGCCTGCGCTGCACATTCACTAGTCCCATACCGGTTCCCTTGCTCTGGCAGGCTGCTCCCCCCATCAACGCTGTACGCACAGCCGCAAGTTCTTCCATTGTCATTCCAGGTCCGTTATCTATAACCGCGATCTTGGTCCAACCCGATCTGGTCGAAGGAGTGACACTGATTTCAACGCGGCCGTTGCCGATGCGATTTTCGACACCATGCAAAATGGCATTCTCTAGAATAGGCTGGATCAGCAGTTTAGGAAGCGGAATTCTGGCTGCCTCTGAAGGCATATGAATTTGCCAGCTCAGACGTTCACCCAGACGCATCTCCATCAGTTCCAGATAACGACGGATTTGCGCCATTTCTTCCCCGAGGGTCACCCAAGAGTCATGGTGAGCCGGTTCGATAACATAACGAAACAGCCGCGACATGGACACCATCAGCCCCGCAAGCTCCTCCTCTCCCTTCTCCTGTAACGACCAGTTGAAAGCATCCAGCGTATTAAAAAGAAAATGCGGATTGATCTGCGCCTGCAGAGCTTTAAGCTCGGTCTGGCTTTGTAAAACCTCCTTCTCACAAATAACACGGATCAATTCATTAATATCGACAATCATCGTATTGTACTCTGCGTTCAATTCTCGCAGCTCGACTGCTGCTGCCGGTTCTGGATTCAGGGCCAATGCCCCTTCCCGTGAACGACGCATCGCCTGAATCAAGTGACCTATCGGTCTTGTAATCAACGTAGACAACATAAAGGACATGAACAGAAATAGCACGGCACCAAGAGACGCGGAAATGATAAGTGTAGTTCGTAAAACCGTAATTCCGTCTGTGACGACGCTAACCGGAATCAGAATCAGCAGCGACCAGCCCGTCCGCTCCGACTGCTGAACCGCCTTCACATATTCCCGCTCCCCAATATGAACCGTCTGTGTCTTGCTATGCAGTACACCTGACAAATCCGTCTGGTTCATTGGTTCACCCGACAGCAGCTGGCCTTGACGATCTACAAGCAGCATGGTTTCATCCGCTTCTTCATTGACTGTTGACGCATCATTCAGTCCAAAATAACTTCGCTCCATACGGGTAATCAAGTACCCTCCTCGTGAGAACCAGCGATCCACCAGACTTACCTGCCGAATTGCCAGCAGTGACCGAGGGTCTTCGGGATCAATACCGATCCAGACCAGTCTTCCTTTCATCTGATTCGCTTCCCGGATGTCTGCCTGTCCAATACGTTCCTCCAGACTGCCCTCTCTAATCGGAAACAACATCTTTCCTTCGGCGGTATACAGCTCCAGTGAGCCGACACTCGGCATATATGCCTGATAGCTATGCATCACTTGCAGTAGGGATTGGCGCTGTCCGAAATTTACCTTGCCCCCGTTACGCTCCTCCAGCAAAATATGCTGAACAGACGGGTGATTCGCGACCTGCTCCGTCAAGCTGTCCATCTGGCCGATTAATGCATCCAGCCTACCGCTTGCTTGTACGGCGGTCTGACCAATATGTCGCTCGGCACTGTCTTTTAACAGGTGAGATACATTGAGATAAATGAACGCCCCCGCCACACTCATCATAATGAGCATCACCAGTATAAACCCGATAAAAATCTGATTACGTAATGTGTTTAATGGTTGAAACCTTGACCTTGAACGCATATGCCTTCTCCCCCTGAACCATCGCAGAAAAATGGGTGATGATAACGCTTTCCTTTTCCTATTCTATCGCATCATTCGTCTTTGTTGGCGTATTTTCAGCAGAGATTAATCAAAATGGGCAGGAATGCTATGAAATAGAAAGGTCGTAGGGTAAACAAAAAATGACTCCCGACAAATGCAGGAGCCATCTACTGACCAGTTAAACCGAAGCTTCTTTCAAATCACCCAAACTAAGGTACCGTCCAGGCTCCAAAGCTTGGATATAAAATAGATATCCTATTGGAGCGCAGCCAAAATGCGGTCGCACAGCTCCATCGTTTTCACGTTGTCCCGTCCACTTGAATCAGGCGTCCGTCCTTCTTGGCAGCAGTTCATGAAATGTGCGATTTCACCAACAAAACCGCGCAAGTACAAATCACGGTATCCGCCCGACATCGCGGAGGCTGACGGTGTCAGAACCGTATCGTTTTCCGCAAGGGATTTCCAAGGAAGCTCTGTATGACTCTCCGACTTGTGAATGATCAGTGTGTTCACTTCATCCGCGTTCGCAAAACCGTGATCAAAGGTTACCGTGACCCCTTCACTCTCGCGTGTCCATGCTGTCATACCTGCGAAGTATACGCTGCCCACTACACCATTTTCAAATTTCAGGGCAATCGTATGGGAAATACACTCACCGTTATCGTTCGCAAATCCGGTAACCTGCACCACTTCCCCGAACAAATAACGTACCAGATCGACCATGTGGACCGCCGCCAGCTTCATGAAATCTTCGCCGGTTTTACAAAACAGGGTACTGTCCACGAGGAATTTTGCCTGAAATGAGCGTGCGGCTCCAAGCGAGCCACCCTCAATCAATTCTTTTAATTTTATGTATAGAGGTGCGTAGCGCTTCATGAAGCCGACCATCAGGACAACGCCTGCTGCTTCTGCCGCATCTGCAATTTGGGCCGCTTCCTCCGCATTCCAACCCAGTGGCTTGTCTACAAAGACATGTTTTCCAGCCTTAATGCAGTCTAGTACGAGCGAAGGATGATCTGCCGCTTGTGCAATCACGACAACTCCATCACAGTCTTCCTGCTCCAGCATAGCCTTGTAATTGTCATAAGGTGTGCCGCTGCTTCCAAACCGCTGAAGTGCTGTCTTCGATCTGCTTAGATCTCTGGTCGCAATCGCCTGAATTTCAGCACCTGCCCCAATAACAGCAGGATATATATTGGTTGAAGCGTGAAAGCCCGCCCCGATAAAACACAGCTTCGCCTTGCTCATGTTAGTCCCTCCCATGTACACACTAAAATAATCCGATCCCATCGTACCATATTGCCGAAGTATATATACAGTGGCATAAAGATAAAGGGCGTGATTCTTAAGGAGAACAAGCTAAAAAAACCTTAACAAAGATAATCCCTTATCCTTGTTAAGGCTCTGTCTGCATCACCAGTATTGATCCTTAAATACACATTCAATTACAGGGTTCAGACATTATCTTGTAGATAACGAAGCCCATTTTTGCTCCAGCCACTGATCAAATTCAGCACCCTTGTCGCCTTCGTAGATGTCATAAATATCGACTCTCATCTTGTGCAGCTTCTCGCGAAAATCGTTATAGGTATGGTCGGCTGGCAGGCTTTTTTTAATCCGCACCAGAATCTTCGTCAGACCCTTAACAAGTTCACCCTCTTTGCGCACAGGCGGCTGTACATTCTCGCCCCATTCCTGAAGTCTGCGGTAAGCGGCTTCCTGGACGGCATATACCGTATCATTATTCAAACGGTGTGTCAGCAAGTCAATCGTCTGCTGGTTCTTCCATGCACCCAGATCATTTACCGCGGCTAGGCGTGTTTTCCAATCGGAGGTTCGGTTTGCAGCTACTTTAAGCTGCTCATATACTTCTGCAAATTCTTGCTGAGTTTCGTTGTTTTCCAAAATCATCTCATCCTTTTCTAAAAATCACTATATTACTGTTCATCACGATTGCCGTTTGTTAAATATAACATACTTGCAGGTCTTCTTCTAAAAAAGATAAAAATGAAATGTATTGGACATGCCAGAAGGCATCATCCGCCTCAGTTGGCTGCCGCGGAAAGGCTTCGTAAATCCCTCCAGATCTCGGGGTAGATAAACCGTATTTTGTAAGGAGATTTACAGAAAATCTGCACGTGCTGGTGTAAATGCATCTAGCAGAATGCCGCCATCCTCCAGTGGGATACAGCCATGAAGAGTATCGGATGGAAAATGAATGCTGTCTCCTTCTTTGACGGTCTGCACTTCCTTGGTTTCGCCATTATCGATCATGAACTTAAAACTTCCCTTTATTACATAAGTGACTTGCTCATGGACATGCTTATGCAACAGGATCTCCCCTGTTTGCGCTTTAGCAAACATCACTTTGACATACATAAGCTGGTCGCTATGGGCCAGCACTTTCCGGGTGGTATTACTGTCAACGATGTCAATTTGAATATCTTGGTCGTTAAAAAACATGGATAATTCCTCCTCTTTTTAAGCACAAATGATTTAGATGAGTTATTTTGAAAAAATTCATAAATCGATTTAGTTTAAAACCAGCGAAAAATAAGCCAAAGTACTCCGGAAAGGGTAGTAAAGTCGGGATCGGCGAATGTTACTCCTTCGGCACCCAAAAAGGAAAAGAGCGGCAAGGTGAGGGCCGGCAGCAGACAGAGCAAGAATCCATTAAGACAACTGGAAATAACAGCTCCTCTGAAACCACCGCTGGAATTGCCGAATATCGCGGCTGCACCACCAGCGAGGAAGCAGGCCATGATCCCTGGCACAATGACAGGCAATCCGATAAACGGGAAAAGAAAGACGCAGGCAACGCCTGTGAAGAAGCTGACCAAGAAGCCTACCAACGCGGAGTTGGGTGATTTATCGAACAGTACCAGAACATCCACACCAGGGATTGCTCCAGGTGCGAACACTTGGGAGAAGCCTTTGAAAGCGGGTACAATTTCAGTTGTGAACAGCTTAACACCTGCTTTTGCGATATACAAGCCGGCAGCAAAAATAGCTGACTGTTCGAGGATAAAGACGATATATTCTTTGCCATCCGATAATTTGCTGACATAATCAGAACCAGCAACCAGTCCAGATACCAGTAAAAGCACAAGCATCGTCAAGGTCGTTGCAACATTGGGGTCGCGCAAAAAACTGATGCGGTCATTAATGTTCACATTTTCGGTGTCATTTTCACGGTTGCCAAAAACTTTCCCTAAATAGGTACCTAGAATGTAAGAGGTCATGGAAGCATGAGCAATCGTATATTCATCCGATTTAATAATGTTTTTGCTGGCATTCCGGAGTAGGTAAGGAAACACCGCCATATAGCTCCCAATTACCAAAGAGCCGACGATGATCGTAGTCAGCGAGCTGAGACCCAGACCTTTCATAACGGCTGTAGCGGCAAAGCTCATAAACAAAATCAAGTGAAGAGACAAATAAATGTACTTGAACTTGGTCAGGCGTGCAAGCACGATGTTAAGGATCATGGAAAAGAGCAGAATGAGCGCAGCATCCGCCCCGATCTGATCAATGGTCAGTGCCATAATGGCTTCATTGCTGGGTACGACACCTTTAAGGTTGAACGCATAAGAAAAAATTTGGCTGAAGTTAGTGAGAACGCCACCTAAAATGCCGCCGCCGACCTTGATCATGGTGAAGCCCATAAAAGAAAGGGTGGTTCCCGTAATGATCTCCGATACTTTCTTCCTCTGGAATATAAGGCCGAGTAATGTCACAATCGCGATAATGATGGATGGCTCCCTGATAATGCTCATAAACATTTCCATAGTGATCTCCGACTTTCTTTTATTTATTTTCATTCTTACTAAATCGATTTAGTAATACTCGAAAAAAATTTCCCTTCCGGGAATGTAAAAAAAGCAGAATCATTTTTGTGAATTAAATCACAACAAACTCCATACATTATTCGTCTAAGCTCCATTCCTCCCCTCTCTTCAATCGCAACATCACTAAAATCAGGACATACATAAATGAAAGGGTATTCATGACTCGAATCATAAGATCATTATAGCTCTTTATTTTCTTTTTACAATAGAATTCATAAAAACGTTTTCAAAAAGATAAAAAGGACTTATTCATATCATTCAGTTCAGTTTTTGGACAGATTCTCTGTGGTTAATGACCGGATTCATTCGGATGATTTCTGACAGTTCCTCATGCTCCTGTTCTTTTTGATCAATTTTCTCCAGCAGTAGCCGGGCACTTCTTTTCCCCATTTCAAAACTCGGCTGGGAAACGGTGGTGATCGGCGGATTATAAAAAGACGCAAAGGATACATCATCTATGCCAATCAAGGAAAAATCATTAGGTATGGTCAGATGATTATTTTTTGCATAAATCAGCACCTGCTCCAAAATCATGTCATTCGTAGCAATGATTGCAGTGGGCGGATTCTCCATGTGGAATAGTTGTCCAATCAGATTGGGCATTTCATCCAACCTGCCGCTTTTGATGTAGTTTTCATTCACTGGGATGTCATGTTTGCCCAACGTATTTCGATAACCTGACAGTCGCTCACTTCGTGTAGTGATCGCTTTTTTGCCTAAGGGGAACGTGATAATCCCAATGTTGTTATGACCATGCTCAATGAGTGCTTCAACCGCAAGCTCGCTGGCCTTTTCATTATTCAACAGCACCGTATCTACGCTGATTTCATCGATTTTCCGGTCCACAAACACGAAAGGATAGCCATTCTTGACAAGGGAAACATATAATTTCTTGTTCTCTTCCGTCGGGAAAATGATAAGTCCATCCACTTGCCGAGCAATCATCGACTGGACATACTTTTTCTCTTTGAGCGAATCATCATCGGTATTGCAGACAATGACCTGGACATTTTCCAGTTGGCATTCATCTTCAATGGCACGCACGACTTCTGTTGTAAATCTCGATAAAATGGTTGAAGAAATAACCCCCACAATGAAGGTCTTCTTCTGCTTGAGACTACGTGCTACCTCATTGGGTATATAACTGAGATCCTCAATCGCTTGCTCGATCTTCTTCTTGGTGTTTTCACTCATATAGTTGTATCTCTTTTGTAGAAACTGCGAAACTGTACTCTTCGACACCCCGGCACGTTCTGCAACTTCCTTCATCGTTGTTACCATAATTACCCTCCTTTCCTTTTTGCATGTCATGCGTGTTAATTTTCAAATATATATATTCTGCAACCTGTATGTAAAGTGAATTTCACTTTATTATATACCTTCTTTTACAGCAGGAAAATATAATAAATAAAGAGTTAGAGCGTGCCATCCAGCCCATAAACAACCGCTCCCACAAAAGCTGGACACTTAGCTTAACCATCCGTTGTTACGAATCTATTGAATTCGAACAAAATCTTAGAAAGATACGAATTTTATGAACTTGTTTGATGGAAGATTTGAACATAAAATAAAAATGTAATCGGTTACAATTTCTTTTAAATAAAGGAGGAAGCAGAATTATGAAGAAAAAAGGAATGAAAAAAACATTTTTCGTCATTGCCTCCCTCGTAATGGGCTTCACACTGTCTGGCTATACTCCCGCTTCAGCAGATGCAGCCAGTGTGAAAGGATATTATCACACCCAAGGAAACAAGATTGTAGACGAATCCGGGAAAGAAGCGGCATTTAACGGTCTGAACTGGTTCGGTCTGGAAACTCCTAATTACACCTTGCACGGACTGTGGAGCCGCTCAATGGACGACATGCTAGATCAGGTGAAGAAAGAAGGCTACAATCTGATTCGTCTGCCTTACAGCAATCAGTTGTTCGATTCCAGTTCTCGTCCAGACAGTATTGATTATCACAAAAACCCTGATCTGGTCGGATTAACTCCGATTCAAATTATGGACAAGCTGATCGAAAAAGCTGGACAACGCGGTATTCAGATTATCCTTGACCGTCACCGTCCAAGCTCAGGTGGGCAATCCGAGCTGTGGTACACATCCCAGTACCCTGAGTCTCGCTGGATTAGCGACTGGAAAATGTTGGCTGATCGTTATAAAAACAACCCTACCGTCATTGGTGCGGATTTACACAATGAGCCACACGGTCAAGCAAGCTGGGGCACAGGCAATGCCTCCACAGACTGGCGTCTGGCGGCACAACGTGCAGGGAATGCGATTCTGTCCGTGAATCCGAATTGGCTGATTCTCGTAGAAGGTGTAGACCACAATGTACAAGGCAACAACAGCCAATACTGGTGGGGTGGCAACCTGACAGGTGTAGCCAACTATCCTGTCGTTCTGGACGTACCGAACCGTGTCGTATATTCTCCACATGATTACGGCCCTGGTGTGTCTTCGCAGCCATGGTTCAACGATCCGGCCTTCCCGTCCAACTTGCCAGCGATCTGGGATCAAACCTGGGGCTACATCAGCAAGCAAAACATAGCTCCGGTACTGGTCGGTGAATTCGGCGGTCGTAATGTTGATTTGTCTACTACTGAGGGGAAATGGCAAAATGCACTCGTAGACTATATTGGTGCCAACAACCTGTACTTTACGTACTGGTCCCTGAATCCGAATAGCGGCGACACAGGCGGTCTGCTACTGGATGATTGGGTTACCTGGAATCGTCCGAAGCAAGATATGCTGAGTCGAATTATGAAGCCTGTTATTTTCGTAGCGGAACAAGCGAAAGCAGCAGCCGAATAAGCCTGTCGCCTGCTCCGCGGGTATATGACAACGGCCCATCCTTTGGGCATTTGACACAGGACAGGCTGCCCATGTTTTTTGCTGATTATCGTGAATGAGTAACTACGTAGTATCCTCATTGTAAAAGCCGCTTTTCCCTCCTTCAGGATCAGGTCATGCCAGACCTATGGAGGGGTGAAAAGCGGTTTTTTTAGGTAAACTTACATATACGTATAACAGATATTGAAGATTGACAATGAGCTATTTACTAAATTATCATTACCTTTTAATGTATTTCATAACGAATAGGTGGTGTTCACAAAATGTTTGGAATCGTAAATTATGAAGTATTTTTGCTTACTGGAATCCTCCTAAATCTAATTCCTGGTGCAGACACCATGTATATAATTGGGAAAAGCATTGCACAGGGGAGAAAAGCCGGTGTGTATTCTGTTTTCGGTATCATTAGTGGTTCTTTGATCCATACGTTGTTAGTTGCTTTTGGTTTATCAATTATACTTACAAAGTCAATTATCGTGTTCAACATGATTAAAATAATTGGAGTTATTTATTTAGTTTATCTAGGGGTTAGAATGCTATTAGATAAAACAAATGCAAGTTTTAGAGCATCTGAATCCAATAAACAACACAGCAACAGAAAAACATATCTACAAGGGATGTTGACCAGTCTTACGAATCCCAAGGTTTCTTTGTTTTTCATTGCCTTTCTTCCACAATTTATTGATACAAAGGCTTCTGGGCCCATTCCATTTATCATTTTAGGACTTACATTTTCGTTCACCGGATTGTTATGGTGCTTGTTTATTGCCTATTTTTCCTCTTACATTACCCATAAAATAAAAGTCAACCAAAGGCTTAGCAGCTATTTAAACAAAATAACCGGGATAATCTTCATCGGATTAGGATTAAATCTTCTTCGAACAAAGGCTCCTCAATAAATCTGAATAATTGTTCTCAAATGTTCCACTAACAGGAACGTTTTTGAATTCCTCATATGACCGCCTATAGCTAAATGGTGGTCATATTTTTTTCAAGAATCAACACAGTACAATAACAGCTAAGCTTTCCTTCCCTTCTTGACGTCTTTTTTCCAGTTTTACACATTGTAAATCCCCCATTGAATGGGAACCCAGCACAGTCTGTTTTTTATCCCTATGCATTATTGGGGCCCTGCCGGTCTAGCGACCGGATTTATTTTAATCGTTGCATCGATATTTATATAACGTTGATTGCAAACATGAGCGATTCCAAACACCGCAATGCGAGCCAGTTGCTCCCATTGCGGTGTTTTTTCTTTTTGAAGGTCAATTATGATCAGATACCACCATGGTTTACCTGTAGCCAATGGATTTGGGGCAGGCAGGCGAAAACCTAGCTCATGCTTCGTCCCAGCTGCTCCACCTTGCTCAGCCAATCGTTGCGCTGCTGATCCGATAATTTATTCATGAGATCAATCGCCGTAGAATGCACTGGTTTGACACCACATAGATGCAGCGTGGAATCCTTCATCATTCGATGCCCAGGTTGTCCCTGGAAAAATCGGTAGTACCAGTGTGGACCGTCCATCGTTGTAATGAGGCGGGCCGTTCTTCCTTTTAGAAGCTTGTCAGGCAGGGGTTTTCCTTTTTGATACTTAAACGCAAATCCCGGCATAAAGGTACGGTCAATGAATCCTTTCATTAATGCAGGCAAGCTGCCCCACCAGATCGGAAAGACAAAAACGAGATGTTCTGCCCATTTAATCGACTCCTGTGCCTGGATCAAATCAGGCTCCAGCGGCAATTTATTACGATATCCACCTAATAGATTTGGATTAAAATCAAGCTCGGATAGTTGCAACAAACGAACCTCTGCCCCTGCAGCCTTCGCCCCTTTTACATAGAATTGAGCCAACGCTTCTCCATAACTGCCAGCGACAGGATTCCCTTGAATTACCAATATTTTTTTAGACATATAAACTATTCCTACCTTCATATTATGTTTTTAGTTAGAAAACACTAACTTTATATTTAAAAAGAAAAGGTCACTACTGACCTTTACTTAATAAAGCAGTTAAACGTTGTTTGACCTCTGTTGCAAATGGGACCAACTGCTGTGGAAGTTCACCTTCGAGGCTGGACACGGACAAGCGTGTAATAGCTCCAATGATGAGCACACCGGATAGCTGGACATCCTGCTTCGGCAGTTCACCTTGTTGAATCCCCTGTTCGATGAATTCAGTCAACGCCTCCAGCGGCTGACGCACATTCTGGCTCTGGCTTGCTTCAACATACAGCTCATGATGCTGTGATAGTAGAAGCAAGCCATACTGGTCCTCATCATGCAAATTCAGCACTTCATCCACCAGTTGATGGAAACGACTGACGAAGCTCCCACTCTGCTTGCGATAGAAGTCAATTAATGTGGTGTAGCTATTGCAATACTGCCCGAATACTTCCAAGGCCATCGCATCTTTACTCTTAAAATGCTTATAAATCGCGGCATCCGTCACACCGGCAGCCTCTCCAATTTCTTTGACCGAAATCCCGTCAATTCCTTTGGTTGCAAATAAGCACATCGCTGCCTGCAGAATATCTTTCTTTTTGCTGTCTATATGTGTTTTCTTATTCATAAGCTTATAGTAAGCGATAACTAACTAAAATGCAAATTATATTTATGCAGGCTCATTCCCTCTTCATACCTTCATTTAAAATATATTGAATCCAACCTAATACACCATGTTTTTATATGTGATTAATTATAAACACCTTAAATTATACGTGTATCACCCCATTTTATTCATATAAAATAGATATGTAACCGAATAAAACGGGCGCTAGGACAGTTGGGACTAATTATGCTTGAGATGCACGCAGCCACCCAGCAGGGAAAAGACTCAGGCAATCTTGGCCTATGGAGCGACGAGCACATTTCCCCGCTGCAAAAAAGTCGTGCAAGCCATCCATGACCAAGGCTCCAAAGTCGGTCTTCAGCTTTGGCATGTCGGATGCAAAGGCTCGTTGCCCCAAGAAACAGCTGTATCTGCCTCTGGGTTGCCTCACCGCAAACCGTATCATCCACTGGATCGCACACTAAATTGGACAATTTCCACAATAATAGGTGTGCCGGAGAGAATTGCCTCTCCTTCGTTAAGGCGAATCGTCAGCGATTCAGGTGTCAGGCTATACAATGTGCTTTCTTGTATCATGCCGTTAATGTATAGATTGGCGTAACTATTGCTTCCGACATTAAAACGCTGAAAGACCTCCTGTACACCATCTACAGAAAATTGATCTGCCATAATCGTGATTGAAGATTCAATTGTAGCAGGCGCAAAATAAAAATACCGCTCAGCTATGGGTATAATTTCAATATTTGAAATGTCAGCTGCCGGACCGGTTGGGCCTGTTATTCCTTGGGCGCCGGTAGGGCCCGCTATGCCCTGTGCTCCAGTAGGGCCAGGTGCACCTGTTGCACCTGAACTACCTTGGACTCCAGCCGGACCTGGCACTCCTGGCGCTCCCCGTGTTCCTGCTGGACCCTGTATTCCTGGTATTCCTTGGACTCCCGGTGCTCCCGCAGTTCCCGGTATGCCTTGCGCTCCTGCTAAACCTGGAATGCCTTGTACTCCGGTCAAACCAGTTTCACCCTGTAACCCTGTCAAACCGGGAATGCCTTGTGCTCCTGTCGAACCCGGAACACCTCGCTTTCCCGTCTGGCCCATTCTTTTCCTCCGCTTGACAGGAATATTTCTACACCGTCGTTGCATGATTAGCTTTGGATGCTTTTTGGCATTGAACCTTGTTTTTGTTCTACCTTGGAATGAATAACTTGTTTTACACTTTTTACGTTTGTTGGTCTTGCAATGTACGGTTCTCTTTCCTTGCCTTCTTAGTGATGAATCGCGTCTCCTCATACCAGCCGTATGCACCTCCTTCTCTCATGCTATGTATTGTATGCACATCCCCCTTTAGGGTTTTAGGCATCTGTAGCATGCCGATTCCAAGTATTCGCTTCCATCTATATTTGTAGCAAAATAGGGCCTTCTCCATTTACCCTATTATTAATAGAAAGGTTAATATGCCGTTTCCAAATAGGTTGAAAAATCATTTATTGATTAAGAGCCAGCGAATGGCTCATTACCAGTAAAGAAAGGAGATGAGAACTATGCCAATCATAAAACCTGTGTTCACAGCAGTAGCTACAGCTCCAGTGTCAACAGGTGGTGCCGTAACCACGACTATAGCCCCAGCCACGACTCGCTTTTTTGCAACCATTACAGCTGGAATGATCGGAGCAACAGTAACAACCGTTCCTGCTGCAAGTTTTGTAGATGACGCTGATGCTCCAGTTGTTGCTTTGCCAACATTAGCAGCTACGGATTCTTCTAATTATTATATTAACGGAGTTATTCAGCAGAGCTCCTTATTCACCCTAACCACAGCAAGTTTGGTCATTGCCTCCGTAGATATTACACCAGGTGTCCCAGTTGTTATAGAAATAACAGATTTTAGCAGTACAACCTCCACCATATCAACTCAGCCCACCATCTCTGCCCCTACCGTAACGATTATCACTTAAGACGTTTCATTATTTTGATTCAAGATGGACTGAACGGTCATTCACGCTGTACATTACCCCATATAAGCTAGAAAAGACCGATTCAGATGTCGATATCTGAATCGGTCTTTTAGTTCAAGATGATTATATTATCGTTTTATCAATGACTGAGTACTGTATGGTTAAGGCAAAATAGCAAAGGAGCGCACCGGAAATCCGGGGGAATCCTGAATGCTCGGAACGATATTATATATAACCGCGCCCGTCGGGGGCAGCTTGTCCAAATTCGTCATCACCTCAACTTGATATCGATCCTGCTCCAATATGTAATATTCCCCTACCAGCTTGCCAGCATTGCGATAAGCTACAGAGGAATCAGTATCTAGTGTTTCATGTCCAATGGCAGCTACATTCCGTTCTTCTACCAAAAAGCGTAGCGCTTCCAGCGACCAGCCCGGACAGTGTGCATCTCCAGCGTCGTCCTTGTTTGAGAAGGCATCTGAATCAGGCCAACGTTTGCTCCAATCACTGCGAAAAGCGACAAAGGACTGATCAGCAATGCGTCCATGCTCTTTCTCAAAGTCCAAAATATCCGCAACCGTAAGTTCATAGTCAGAATTGGCTGCAACGGCTGCTGAACGGTCAATGACAACTAGCGGCAAAACCAGTTCCTTCAACGAAAGCTCATGCAAGTAACGTTTGCCCTTCACAAAATGAACGGGTGCGTCAATATGAGTCCCATACTGACCGGGAAAGCAGTATTGTTTTACAAAAAAGCCATCGTCGTGGGTAAACAGGGTATCCACCTGAACATTATCGAATACGGGAAAATGAGGGATTTCAGGATAAAAAGCGTGGGACAAATCTACCCACTCTTTTTGCTTCAACAACTTCAAGATATCAGCTAAATGCTCTGCCATGATGCCCATTCCTCCTCAGCTTTATTACAAGCCATTTTACCTGAGGATTCTTCAAAAATCTATAAATCGATCTGCTAAACTAATATAGATTGCAATCGTTAACATTCTGAGAAAAAAACATAAACAATTCCATATATTCATATATACATTTCCTATTCCGTGTGATTGTTAACGTTTTCATTATTACATATACGTATTGATTGGAAAAAGAAGGGGTCTATTGAATTATATAAAAAATTCGACAAAAATTTTAGTATGTAACTTTTATTATATTAACAAATACTGGAACACGAAGTATGATAGAAAATGTAGAAACCACAGGAGCACCCGGGACTCCGTTCGTTCATCTACTCCATTAATCCAATATACGGAGGTATTTTATGAAAAAGAGATTTTCACTCGGAATCGCAGCGGCTCTACTGTTCACTACTCTG
This sequence comes from Paenibacillus sp. SEL1, assembly GCF_054602535.1. Lineage (NCBI taxonomy): Bacteria > Bacillati > Bacillota > Bacilli > Caryophanales > Paenibacillaceae > Paenibacillus > Paenibacillus sp. SEL1. Next base: position 413,654 of record NZ_CM137723.1, read on the forward strand.
GCTCCTATAGGTGCACCTGCTCATGCAGCCAGCGATATTGGCAAGGAGACGCTCGGCAGCAAAAACGGATGGGCAGCCTTTTCTACAGGCACAACAGGTGGAGCTGCGGCGACTACCTCCAATATTTTCACCGTAACGAATCGCAAACAACTTGTCGATGCCTTAGGCAAGAGCAGCAACACAGCGCCTAAAATCATTTATGTCAAAGGAACGATCTACGCCAACGTCGATGACAATAATAAACCGTTAGGATTGGACGATTACAAGGACCCTAAATATAATTTTGACGCCTACCTCAAAGCGTATGACCCGTCCACATGGGGGAAAAAGGCTCCGTCCGGCACATTGGAAAAGGCACGTGAGGCTTCACAAAAAAATCAAGCCAGTCGTGTCATTATTGATATTCCGTCCAATACAACCATTGTCGGGCTGGGTAGCGACGCCGTCATTAACGGCGCAAACCTCCAGCTGAAAAAAGGGACAGACAACGTTATTATCCGTAATATTGAATTCCAGGATGCCTACGATTATTTCCCTCAGTGGGACCCAACAGACGGCAGCACAGGCAATTGGAATTCGGAATATGACAGTATTACAGTTAACGGCGCCACACATGTATGGGTAGACCACAATACCTTCAATGATGGGTCTCACCCCGATAGCCAAAATGGCACCTTTTACGGTCAAGAATACCAGCATCATGATGGACTTCTCGATGTGATCAACCAAGGCGATCTGGTTACGGTTTCTTACAATCATTTTTACGATCATGATAAATCGTCGATTATTGGCAACAGTGACAGCAAAACAGCAGATGAAGGAGCTTTACGTGTAACCTTGCATCACAACTATTATGAAAACACGGTACAACGCACACCACGTGTACGGTATGGACAAGTCCATCTGTACAACAATTACTATACAGGTGATGTAAAACGCTCCGAATATCCTTTACTGTATATATGGGGTGCAGGTAAATCCTCCAAAATCTTCGCCGAAAACAATGTCATTGACGTTGCCGGTTTATCTGCAGCTAAAATCGTGACTGTCTTTGGAGGAACTGCCCTGTCAGATACGGGCACAATCCTGAATGGACAAGCTGTTAACGCAGGCTCCAGCGCGGGTCTTAGCTCCTCTGTAGGCTGGAAACCATCGCTGAACGATAAAATTTCCCCATCCGCCAGTGTGAAGACAGAAGTCACTTCCCAAGCTGGTTCCGGTAAGCTGTAAGCACTGCCCGCTAACACCAATAACCACAGGCGCATACAACCTGCGATATTACACCAAAAAGGCTGTTTCCTCCGTAGAATGATTCCACACGGAGAGAACAGCCCTTTTTTATTTCTCATTGGTTTAGTTATAAATTACGTTGCGCATTAACTGCCGTATTGTTCTACCAAAACCGGCTTTTCAAATGCGTTATCCAGCTTGCGAAGTTTAGCCTTTACCGCTTCTGGTGGCTCAACCGCAGGCGCATCTGGATGCAGCAACCATGATTTTACAAAGTGCGTATCGGATAATTGAAAGAGTGGAGGCTCTTTCTCAAAGTCAATTTTCATAGCATAAGAACTGCGGGCTGCAAAAGCATCCCCTACAGGTGGGTGAAGCAGATCCGGAGGTGTTCCCGGAATAGCTGCCAGCTTCTGACCATGGCTGTCCAAACTTGGCATAGAAGCGAGAAGGCCCCATGTATATGGATGTTTTGGGTTGTAGAAAATTTCATTAACCGTACCTGTTTCCACGATTTGTCCTGCGTACATAACGGCAACACGGTCCGCCATCTTCGCCACAACACCGAGGTCATGCGTAATAAAGATGATGGAAGTATCGATCTTTTTCTGAAGATCTTTCATCAGCTCCAAAATTTGAGCTTGAATCGTTACGTCCAACGCTGTCGTCGGTTCATCGGCAATCAGAAGTTTCGGATTAGCAGCCAATGCCATCGCAATGACGACACGTTGACGCATACCGCCACTAAATTCATGCGGATATTGGTTAAAACGCTGTTCAGGATGTGGAATACCTACCAGATTCAGCAACTCAATACCCCGCTTGCGAGCAGCATCCTTGGATATTTTTTCATGCTTGAAAAGCACTTCCGTGATCTGCTTGCCGACTTTCATCGTCGGGTTAAGCGAAGTCATTGGGTCCTGAGAAATCAGGCCAATTTCCTTACCACGAATTTTTTGCATCTGTTTTTCTGTTTTATTAATCAGCTCTTGTCCGTCAAACATAATTTGACCCTTTTGATAGATGCCCGGAGGGGTCGGAATCAACTTCATAACAGCTTGTGAGGTTACGCTTTTGCCTGAGCCGGATTCGCCCACAATCGCCAGCGTCTCTCCTTTATTGACATGAAAGTTTACGCCACGAATGGCCTGCACTAGTCCCTGACGGGTCTTGAAAGATATCGTTAAGTCCTTCACTTCCAAAAGGCGGTTCATCTCATCACTCTTTCATTTATTATTCATCGCTATTATTGACCACTATCTAAAAAAACGACGTCCAGGAGTCAAGGTATATACGATTAATTTTACTCAGTTTAGTACCTACCAGTCAAGCTATATCTAAAATATCACCAAAAACCTCTCATACTATGTTAGATAAATGGGATATTAGGCCGAAAAAACGATCATTTTTACCCATTTCTGTACTCATTTATAACATGTGCTGGATATAGCTGAAGCGTGCTCCACCCAATGGCGAACGGGTGCAGAGTAGTTCTCCGTTCAATCGGGTAGCAATTTGACGACAAATAGCCAATCCAAGACCTGTGACACCATTCGAGCCCGCATAGAATCTTCCGAACACCTCGGCTGCCTCTTGTTCGGTCAGCCCTCCTCCATCATCATCCACATGCATAACCCATACAACCTCCGGTGTTGTCCCTGTCTCCAAATGAATGACAACCTCCGTAGAGGTGTGCCGAACTGCATTTTGCAACAAATTCAACATTATACGGAACAATTGCTCGGCCGGAACGGCCACATGCAGGCCCTCTCCCTCCACTCTAAGCGAGATAGAACGTTCAGCAGCCACCGGCATCAATAGATGAACAGCATCCTCCGCCATGCTTCTAAGATCAACGAGAGAGACAGGCCATTCCTCATTCAGCGCTTCCAGCCTTGATAGCTGCAGCAGCTTTTCCACCATATCAATTAACCGCTGGGACTGCACTTTGATGATACTCAGCCCCTCGTCCTGGGATACCACTTGATCCTGAATGGCATATACATAGCCTTGAATGGACATTAACGGTGTCCTTAGCTCGTGAGATACATTTTGTAGAAATTCAATTTGACCCTGATGGTGCTGCTGAATACGGGCGGACATGGAATGAAAGGTACCGATCAGCTCGCCAATCTCACTTTTATCCGCCTGCGGAAAATCACTATCCTGTGGCTGATTCGGTTCGTAGTTGCCTACCGCCTCTTTCAATCGTTTGAGTGGACGCACCAGACGTGAGACAACCATCAGACCAATGACGAGAATCACCAAAAAACCCGCGATGATAGACAGTAATGTGGTTCTCATTAACGGTACATACAGTGCTCTCAAGGAAGATAAGGGTGAGTATACAAAAATACGAAAAGGTTGTCCGGGCAATTCCTCATTCGTAAACAGTACCTTTTTACCTTGAAGCACAGCTACCCCTTCATGTGTAGCGGTCAGATCCTGGGGAGACGGATGAACCGATGCAAAAAATCCCTGGCGGATCAAAAGCAAACGCTCGATCTTTTTGCCTTCCATTCCAGAGACGCTTGAGTCGATGATACGGTTATCCGTGCTTAAAATAAAGTAATCGGCAGATAAAAGCACGCCCTTGATAACATAGTTGAATTCAGCATTATCCAGTCGATCAAAGCCTCCGTCGCTCATAATATGGACGGCTTTGCGCGCCTGCTCATGGAGCTTGGATTTAGCCTGATTCACCAGAATGTCGTCGATAAGCCTGATGAATAAAACGACCGTAATACAGACGGTAATAAGCATGGCGATGGACAGGGAAAGCAGTATTTTAGCTCTCATCGTACGCATGGTTACAACTCCTGAACCGTTGCTTTATATCCGAAACCCCATACGGTGTTAATGACGAGCGTAGAGTGATATTCAGCTAACTTTTTACGAATCCGTTTGACCAGATCATCCACGACTCTCACATCACCTATAAAATCATAGCTCCACACCTGCTGAATCAGATGCTCCCTGCCAAAAGGTCTCTCCAGATGATTCGCAAGAAACAGCAGCAGGTCGAATTCACGTGAGGTCAAATTCAGCTCTTGTCCGTCCACTGTAACTTTACGAAAGTCAGCAAAAATACACAGATTGCCCGCATGGCAAAGATCTGCGCTTCCTGCCGCTTGCCTATCGTCCGATGCAGACATTCCGGCCTTGCTCAGCCTCAGCATCGCTTTAACCCTTCCTACCAACTCTCTTGGATTAAAGGGCTTGGTCAAAAAATCGCTGCATCCCAGCTCCAGTCCGTGAATACGGTCGTTTTCTTCTCCACGGGCAGAGATCATAATGATCGGCATTTCTGTAAAATCACGAAGCTGAGTCAGTAGAGAAAGCCCATCAATGCCAGGCATCATAATATCAAGAACGAGACAATCCGGACGGTTCGTACGGATATGCTCTACCAGTGTTTTACCACTGGAAAAGGAAGTGACCTCGTAGGATTCTTTTTTCAAATATTCAGATATTAATTGCAAAATGAACACATCGTCATCCACTACTACTATTTTTGTCATGGCCTTAACCCCTTGCCGTTGTTCTGGATGCTTCCATCCTCTCTTTAAGCTTAACAGAAGCCCAGCAGAATAGACAAAAGACGGGTATACCGTTCCCGGTCCCGTCTTTCTTATCATGAATCGCTGCTGTATATGCCAGGCGAGCTGAAAGCTAATTACACATCAATCTTATTTCTTGGTTGTTACTACTTTAGCAGCTGTTTTTGGCGCTGTTTTCACTGTTTTTGCTGGGACTACTTTTTTAACTGGAGCTTTGTGAGTCACTTTTTTAGCTACGACATGATGTGCACGAGTTTTATGAGCTGTTGCTTTGTGTTTAACAACATTATGTTTTTTTGCATGATGTTTAACTGTACGGTGCTGCACTTTCACTGCTTTTGTTTTGTGGCTAGCCACTTTTTTCGCAACGGATTTTTTAGCAGGAGCTTTCTTCGCTTTGGTTGTTGTTTTATGAGCTGTTACAGCTTTTTTAACAGGTGCTTTCACCACAGGTGTTTTCGTCACAGGTGCTTTCACCGGTGTTTTGGTAGCCGGAGTCGTAACCGCAGGAGCTTTGATCGCTGGTGCAGTGCTCGCTGGAGTCGTTGTTGCTGTAGCGGCGAATGCACTGCTTGCTCCTCCCAGTACACTTACTACGGTCAATACGGCTGCTGCATTTTTAGTCCATTTTTTCATGATTGAATCACCTCTCCTTTAAAGTATCTTTAGCTTATCAGGAGAATTCGGGATAATTGTGGAGCAAATGTGTGAAAAGTATATGAAAAAGCGTGCAGACTCATGTATTTAGAAAATACATGAGTCTGCACGCTATGAGTTCTACAATAACCATCTTCACTAGCCAATGGCGATCCAGGAAATAATACCATAATTATGCGCGGTTTCGTTCCACTTGGTTACGACGATCACTGCTCCATTCGGTGTCTGAGATTTCAGCGTTGCATGAAAGAGAGGGTGGTTCGTCATCGCTACCAACGTGTAGTCTGGGTTTACAAAAGGCTCCCCGAATACAATGGTCACTTCCGTCTCTCCTTCACTACCTTTCAAAAGAAACGGCGCTCTGCCAAACTGCTGCAATGCGGGCTGATTCGCACAAGTACGGACCGGAGTGATGCTCAAATGCTCCGGCTTCACTGCGTTTAGCTCCAGCTCACGTGAGCCTACAGAGCCTTCCACCAGATGATGACCTTCAATGCTCTGCTCTGCCACATGATGGCTTTGTACCGCAGCAGCCTGCAGATGCTCTGGACCCACAGCTTCCGGGCTCAGTACCTCGCTGTCGACGGCCTGAGCTTGCAGATGGCTGCGAGATATACTGTTTGCCTGAAGTCTGTCGCCACTGACACCTTCCTCTGGCAAAAGTCCGGAGAGATGAATATCTGTGGACAGCTGAGCCAGTGTCACCGAGCCCGGCTTTAGGTGATGCGAATCAATAACTTCCTCTCCAATGTGGTGGCTTTCAATAGCTTCCTCAGCCACATGGCGGGACTGTATCGTTCCATCTGCAAGCTTGCTGGACGTCACCGCACCTTCCTGTATAGCATCCTCAGCCACCGCCTGCCAGCTTACATGCTGTGGCTGAATTGCCCCTGCCTGCAGATGTTCCGACTGGATTGAATCCAGCGCGATATGTCTGGACTGCACCACGCCCTCTGCCAGCGCGGACCCTTGAATCGCCCCATCGGCCAAATGCTGAGCGTGTACGGCATGTTCCGTCAAATGCACGGAGTTTACGCTGGCTTCTGCCAGATTCGAAGCACGCACCGCCCGAAGCGCAAGCTTCTCAGCGTTCACGCTGCCTGCCTGGAGCGCGTGAACCGATACACTCCCGGGGGCAATATGCCGGGTCATCACTGCCGAAGCCTCCAAATGGGCAGAGGTGACAGATTCAGGAGCCAGATGGCTCGACTGGACGGCCTCTTCTGCCAAATGATTGGCTTGCACTGCTTCGTCCGTAATATGCCACGGCTGGACCGAATGAGGAGATATTTTGGCAGCAGTCACGCCATCATCCGCCAGTTTGTCGGACGTAACCGACTCATCCTTCAAAGCATCAGTCGATATTGCTTGTGATGCGATATGCACACCCTGAATGGTTCCAAGGTGCAGATGGTGCGGCTGAATGGACTCCGGTGCGATATGCACGGACTTCACTGCCCCCTCTGCCAACGCTCTGTCCTGTACTGCGCCCGTTGCCAAGTGCCGGGGATGTACGGCATGCTCAGACAACTGCGAAGGGCCGACGCTGCCTTCCGCGAGATTCGTGGCTTGCACCGAGCGTGCCGCCAGCTTTTCCGAGGTGACGCTTTCTGCTTGAAGCGCACGACCTGACACACTGTCCACGGCCAGATGTCTCGCAAACACCGAAGAAGCCTGTAAATGATCAGAGGTGACGGATTCCGAGGCCAAATGGTTCGACTGGATGGACTCTTCTGCCAAATGATTGGCTTGCACCGCTTCGTCTGTAATGTGCCATGGCTGGACCGAGTGGGCAGACAGCTTAGCGGCAGTCACGCCCTCATCCGCCAATTTGTCGGACGTAACGGATTCATCCTGTAAAGCATCGTTCGATATCGCCTGTGATGCGATATGCACACCCTGAATGGTTCCAATTTGTAGATGATGCGACTGGATGGACTCTGGTGCGATATGCACGGACTTCACTGCCCCCTCTGCCAGCGCTCTGTCCTGTACTGCGCCAGGTACCAAATGCCGGGGGTGTACGGCATGCTCAGACAACTGTGAAGGGCCGACGCTTCCTTCCGCGAGATTCGTCGCTTGCACCGAGCGTGCCGCCAGCTTTTCCGAGGTGATGCTTTCTGCTTGAAGCGCACGACCTGACACACTATCAACGGCCAGATGTCTCGCAAACACCGAGGAAGCCTGTAAATGATCAGAGGTGACGGATTCAGGAGCCAAATGGTTCGACTGGATGGACTCTTCTGCCAAATGATTGGCTTGCACCGCTTCGTCTGTAATGTGCCACGGCTGGACCGAGTGGGCAGACAGCTTGGCGGCAGTCACGCTCTCATCCGCCAATTTGTCGGACGTAACGGATTCATTTTGCAAAGCATCGTTCGATATCTCCTGTGAGGCGATATGCACACCCTGAATGGTTCCCGTTTGCAGATGATGCGACTGGATGGACTCCGGTGCGATATGCACGGACTTTACTACCCCTTCTGCCAGCGCTCTGTCCTGTACTGCGCCGGGTGCCAAATGCCGGGGATGTATCGCCTGCGCAGACAGATGTGAAGGGCCGACGCTGCCTTCCGCGAGATTTAACGCTCGCACCGAGTGTGCCGCCAGCTTTTCCGAGGTGACGCTTTCTGCTTGAAGCGCACTACTGGATACGCTATCCGAGGCCAGATGGCTTGCAAGCACCGTTGAAGCCTGCAAATGGGCAGATCTGACGGATTCCCGGGCCAAATGGTTGGACTGGACAGCCTCTTCTGCCAAATGATTGGCTTGCACCGCTTCGTCTGTAATGTGCCACGACTGGACCGAGTGGGCAGACAGCTTGGCGGCAGTCACGCCCTCATCCACCAGTTTGTCGGACGTAACGGACTCATCCTGCAAAGCATCGGTCGATATCGCGTGTGAGGCGATATGCACACCCTGAATGGTTCCCGTTTGCAGATGATGCGACTGGATGGACTCCGGTGCGATGTGCACGGATTTCACTGCCCCTTCTGCTAGCGCTCTGTCCTGTACTGCACCCGTTGCCAAGTGCCGGGTGTGTATCGCTTGCGTGGACAGATGTGGAGGGCCGACACTGCCTTCTGCGAGATTCGTCGCTTGCACCGAGTGTGCCGCCAGCTTTTCCGAGGTGATGCTTTCTGCTTGAAGCGCACTACTAGATACGCTATCTGGAGCTAGATGGCTCGCAAGCACCGCTGAGGCCTGCAAATGGGCAGAGGTGACAGATTCCCGGGCCAGATGATTGGACTGGACGGCTTCTTCTGCCAGATGTTTGGCTTGCACCGCTTCGTCTGTAATGTGCCACGGCTGGACCGAGTGGGCTGACAGCTTGGCGGCAGTCACACCCTCATCCGCCAGTTTATCGGACGTAACAGACTCATCCTGCAAAGCATCGGTCGATATGGACTGTGACGCGATGTGCTCTCCCTGAATGGTTCCAATTTGCAGATGATGTGGCTGAATGGATTCCGGTGCGATGTGCACGGACTTCACTGCCCCCTCTGCCAGTGCTCTATCCTGTACTGCTCCAGCTGCCAGATGCCGAGTGTGCACCGACTGCGCAGAAAGATGTGAAGGGCCGATGCTGCCTTCCGCGAGGTTCATTCCTTGTACCGAGCGCGCTGCCAGCTTTTCCGAGGTGACGCTTTCCGCTTGAAGCGCACGACCGGACACACTATCCGGGGCCAAATGTCTCGTGAGCACCGAGGAAGCCTGTAGATGCACCGAGGTGACCGCTCCTGCAGCCAGATGTGCCGAATCCACGGCCGCCACAGCCAAATGGTTGCTTTGTACAGCTTCGTCCATAATATGTCCGGACTGCACGGCATGGGCAGACAGTTTGGTGGGAGTTACGCTTCCCTCCGACAGTTTGGCAGAGGTGACCGATTCATCCTGTAAGGCCGGAGTAGCTATAGCCTGCAATGCGATATGCTCTCCCTGAATGACCCCGCTTTGCAAGTGCTCCGATTGGATGGATTCGGGCGCAAGATGTACAGACTTTACAGCGTTCTGGGCTAATTCCGTCTCCTGTACTGCTCCTGCAGCCAAATGCTGAGTGTGTACGGCTTGCGCAGCCAAATGTCCGGGACCCACGCTGTTTTCTGCCAGATTAGAAGCCTGCACAGCACGGGCCGCTAGCTTCTCAGAGGTGACACTTTCTGACTGAAGTGCATGACCGGATACACTGTCGGGGGCGAGGTGTTTGGTTTGGACCGATGCAGATTGCAAATGATTAGAGGTGACCGATTCTGGAGCGAGATGATTCGCCTCCACCGCTTCAACAGCCAGATGGTTACTCTGCACCGCTTTATCCGTAATATGCCACGGCTGCACGGAACGAGCAGACAGCTTAGAGGAAGTGACACTACCCTCAGCTAACTTAGGAGCCGTAATCGCCAAATCATTGATTTTATCCGTGGCCACACTTTCCGGCGATAGTTTCAGTGAAGTAACGGCATGGTCCTGCAAATGATGGGAGTACACCGCTCCGCTGGCCAAATGCGCGGTTTGAACAGCGCCTTCCCCTAGTATGTCTGCGGTAACGGACTGTTCTTGCAAAGCCGAGGTTCCAACACTGTCTTCCCCAAGATGTTTGCTCAGCACAGAACTCTGGGCCAAATGGGTCGAATCGACAGATTGAGCCTGCAATGCCTTTCCACCCACACTGTTGTCGGCAAGGTGGTTTTCACGAATCCCCCCCGTTGCAATGTGTGCGTGTGTAATGGCTTGAGGGGCAATCTTATTTCCAGTTACCGCTCCTGTGGCAATTTTAGGTTCTGTCACTGCTTCGTCAGCAATTTTGTCAGACTTAATCGCGCTCGAGGCAATGTGATTTTCCTTGACAGCCTGATTCGCCACATGGTGTTCCAGCACTGCCCCCTTCCCTAATTTCTCGCTCGTCACAGCCCCGGAATGCAAATGTTGCTCCGTAACCGCCTCCGATGCAATATGATCTTTTCGAATGATTTCCGACTGGAGGTGTACGGAAGAGACTGCCTCCGGAGAAATTTGGGGACCTTGTATGGCTGCTGTAGCAATATGTCTGGTAAGTACCGCCTCGTCGGCAATTTTGTGTGGTAAAATGCTCTGATCCGATATTTTGGATGAAGTGACGGATTGATCGACAATTTGCAATGAGCCTACAGATTGATCTGCCAGTTTATTGGACTGAATGCTCCGATCCGCCAGGTGGCGGGCTGTCACTTGGCCCGTTCCAATCTGCTCTTCCCCGATGGAGCCAGGACTCAGATGCTTTCTTTCAATCGCTCCAGCCTGAATGTGCGCACTGGTCACTGCCTCAGACTCCAGATGGCGCCCGCTAACAACGCCTTCCTCCAATTGTTCCTTACCCACAATTCCATTGGATAGCTGCTTGCGATTAATCGAACCGGGGGCCAGATGCCTTGCATGAACGGCATGCTCGGTCAGGTGTGCACTCTCAATGCTGCCAGCTTGGATTTTAGCTCCATCCACAGCACCATCCCGCAGTTTGGAAGTGGTCACAGATTGATCGCCCAGCTTGGAGCTGTCGACAGCTTCATTAGCCAAATTGTTCGATTGAATCGTACCACTGCGAATTTTATCCGAGGTGACCGACTGATCTTGAAGCATATCTGAAGACACGATCCATTGCTTGAAGTGACGGCTCTCAATGGAGCCATTCGCAATATGATCACCGCTGATAATCTTATCAGCCAGCTTCTCAGGAGTGATGCTGCCATCTCGAAGCTTTTCACCGCCGATGGAGCGATCCTGCAATTTACTGCCTGACACCGATGCGTCCGACAGATGTTCCACCGTAATGGAGTCTGCGGCAATCTTCGAAGAAGTCACAGCACCGTCGGCTATCTTAATCGTTTGAACGGCATAATCCGCCAGAGATTCCGTGTGGATGCTCTCTTGTTTCAGCTTGCTGAAATCTATGGAAGCGGGAGCGATCTTCTCACCCGTCACAGCGAAATCGCTCAAATCGTCTGTATAGATGAAAGCATTGTTTACATGTGGGGCCTTCTTATTGCTCAAAATTTCCTCCACATCAATTGGATCAGGTTCTGGTTCTGGCTCCGGCTCTGGTTGTGGTTCTGGTTCTAGCTCTTGGGGTTCCTCTATCGACACTTGAGTCTCCTCTGCATCCACACCTTCAACCTCTGTCTCATGCGAAACCTCGATTTCAGGTTCGACAACAGTCTGTAGCTCCGGCTCCTCTTTGGTTGGGGGAGGCGGAGAAGCAACTTGATGAAGTCTTGCTTCTGTCTCCCTCTCCGCAGGCTGTGGCTTCACGCGCTGTATCATACTTAATTCATTCATATCCGGGTCAATTACACTATAGAGCGGCTTTTTGTTTCTTATGGTTTTGCGGCTCTTATTCTTCAAGCAGCTCTCTCCCTTCTCGTATTTATCGTTACAGCATCATATGCAGGCCCTTAGGCACTTGCCACCCCGTGCAAGGATACACTTTTGGGTAAAAAGGATACTTACTGAAATCCACGTTTGAAAAAAAATAGTTAAAAGTTAAAATAGTAAGGGTGAAGATCGCTACAAGAAGAGAGGAATTACAATAACATGATTATCAAACCAAGAACACGTGGCTTTATCTGCACCACTGCTCATCCGGTGGGCTGTGCCCAACATGTTCAGGAGCAAATTGACTATGTACAGGCCCGTCCTGCTATCCAGGGACCCCGTAATGTACTTGTGATCGGGGCATCTGCCGGATATGGGTTGGCTTCTCGCATTACTGCTGCCTTCGGTGCGCGTGCCAATACAATTGGTGTATATCGCCCTAGTAATGCTACGGCCACACGTACAGCATCGGCAGGCTGGTACAATTCTGCTGCATTTGAAAAAGCTGCTCAGGAAGCTGGGCTTAAATCCTTAAGCGTGACAGGCGATGCCTTCTCGGATGAGATCAAAGCCAAAACGGTGGAAGCCATTCGCGAAGAACTGGGACAAGTCGATCTGGTGGTTTACAGTGTCGCTTCAGGTCGTCGTACAAATCCTCGCACAGGCGAAACGTTTAATTCCGTGCTCAAACCTATTGGTAAGCCTTACACAAACAAGACCGTTAACTTCCACACCGGGGAAGTCAGCAGCGTGACGCTTGAACCCGCAACAGAAGAAGAAGTACAAGCAACGGTAGAGGTTATGGGTGGTGAGGACTGGAAATTGTGGATTGACGCCTTGCGTGAAGGCGGTGTATTGGCTGATACTGCAACAACCTTCTCCTTTTCGTATATTGGTTCAGATATTACGCAAGCCATCTACAGAGAAGGCAGTATCGGAAGTGCAAAGGATCATTTGGAGGAGACAGCGCATCAGCTGAACGATCAGCTGAAAGTTACAGGCGGACGCGCCTTCGTCGCAGTCACCAAAGGACTCGTTACCCAATCTAGCTCCGCTATCCCTGTCGTTCCTCTGTATATTTCTGCTTTATATAAGGTAATGAAGGAAAAAGGGCTGCATGAAGGGTGCGTAGAACAGAGCTACCGCCTGTTTGCTGAGCGTCTGTACGCACCAGAAACTCCTGTAGATGAAGAAGGACGTATTCGTATTGATGATTGGGAACTGCGCGAAGACGTACAGGCAGAGGTTGAAAAGATATGGGAGGCGCTGACGACCAACAATATCTACGAATTGTCAGATCTTGAAGGATATCGTCACGAATTTTTCCAACTGTTCGGCTTTGAGTTTGAGGGCGTAGACTATGATGCTGACATCGATCCCATCGTAAATATTCCTAACGTGCGCTAAGTCTTTTCATATCGTCATTATGTCAGAAAAACAAAAAAAGCTGTTCTCCAGCAGAGAAACATTTCGTTCTGCATGGAGGACAGCTTTTGTTTTTTAATTAAAAGGGACACTTATGTCCGCTTCGAACTGCAAAATGAAGCAAACATTGCAATTTTAGATTTCATTTGATATTGTACAAGCAGGCATAGCAAAATCCCTCTTCCTAACAAGAGGGTAAACACAGTTGGACAAGTCCTACCTTGACTGACCGTGATACTATTTGCTCAGCCCATCACAACCATATAAGGAGGTGTACAACATGGCAAAAGACGTTCTGTGTGAAGTCAATTCATGTACGTACTGGGCCCAAGAAAATAAATGTAGCGCTAGCTCCATTTATATCGTAAGCAACAGACCTGAAGACACTCACAAATCCGAAGAAACAGACTGCAAAACCTTCGAAGCCAAGTAAATCTTTGATTTCAAGCCTAAGCTTTATAATGAAGGAGCCCATGCCCGGGTTCCTTCTTTCTTATGATATTCTAACAAGAATGATAATTATTATCAAGTCCTTTTTCGGTACAGAAAAGCGCTATTCAATCCACACAATCATTTCTCTGCTCAACGTTTGGTTGCAGGCTTACTTTATAAAGCCACGTCGAAAAGGACCCTGCTGTTCTCTCTAAAAACAAAAAAAGAAGCGTCGCTCTGAACGATTCGCTTCTTGTGCTTGACCTTTTGTAATTGTTCTTGCTTGGTCGGCTTCATTCGTATGTGCTGTGAAATCTCGCCATAATGGTCATTCGTTTTGCGGCTCTGTGCCGCACAATAGATTCCAGCGCGTTTTGCCTTGCTCAGCGCTTTTTGTGTTTGAGTACGTGCCATACGGCTTCACTCTCCTTCTTTGGACTCCTTTTATCATAACATCCAATAGTCAAATCGTGAATGGTTTGTCTGACTCAAGCATTCTTCAATTCATTAAATGTCTGAAAAAACATCTGGATCGCCACTGGAGGCCGCTACAATAAAAACAATAACTATAAAAATGATGATCAGTGTATAAATCAGTGTACCGATAATACTACATACCAATCCAGCAATGGCCATACCTCTGCCTTGCTCGCCATGACGGTTAATTTCCTTCAGGGAAAGACTGGACAAAATAATACCCACAATTCCGATAATCAACCCGAGATAGGGAATGACCACAGATAAAATCCCAAGCACCATCGAGGCAACAGCTTTACTATTCGTAGGTGGAACTACTGGGGGCGGGTTAAATGGGGCGTTATAATCGTTCGTCTCCTGAAAAGGATCGGAAGATCGAGGCTCCTTGTACAAATCACTCATCTGTTAAATTCAACTCCAATACGAAAAATAGCAATTATATAAGTTCTAGGGTACCACAATCTTACAAATCAGGACAGTACTTATTTCAATTTTTTAAATTAGAACGTTAAAAAGAAGAAACATAGCGATATTAGCACTTTTTGAGGTAACCGGGCATACAGTATTTTACCTGTTACAGATCAATTGCGCTCCATGAGAGCATCCTGCCAAGGAGGTCGGAGCTATGCTATATCGTGCAACATCCCGTAGAAAGGGCTCGCCTCACCAACGTTTAAATGCAGAAACACTTAGGAAAATATCCGCTGCCATGCTGCCCTTTTACAAAGCTATTGCAACCCGACGTGCTTTTGCCGTCCAATGGTCACGAGCTGTCGTTCAGGGCAATTTGGATCGGATGAAATCCCTTCTCTGCTCAGTAGCGCCATTTGCCGCTAAACAAGGCTTAGGCACGAATGGCATCGGCTACTTTATTTCCTTTTTAGCTCAGCCACCGATGCTCTATTATACGAATGGAACGACGATTCCACCAGGGACTGTGCAGTTTACGTTTGAGCCGAGGGTTCATCGCGCCATCGCAAAAGCCGTTTTTCCGCTGTATCGCGAATTGGCACGCAATCCATGTTTTGCTTCTGCCTTAGCTAAAGCGATCAACAGACAAGACCAGCGTGCAGTTCATGTCATGATCCGTAGTTTAATTCCATCCTCTGCGCTGAAATCCGTACAAATTGAGGATGATGGCTTTGCATTGCTTTTTAAGTATCCCTTTAGCAAGTATCCCTATCGCAATCTGCTCTTTCAGGAGTTCACTTAAAAAGGTTGCTACTAGCGTGCTTGCTTGAGTTCTCCTATGAGATCTTTTCCCAGTTGTATAGCCATATCTGTCAGCACTCGGATTTCGTCCTTGGTTGCATGATCCAAATGTGCCCCGCAGCAAATGGCAAAATTGCCCGCAAACTCTTTTCGCAAGCGAACTGCAATTTCTTCGGTAATATAAAATTCCTTATGGTTTTGTAATTGCACATTTTGAATCGGCTCGAGCCTGGCCCCTGCTGTAATCGTTCCCAAATGCGGCTGATCACCGCCAGAAATGAGTACAATGATATCTTCCCCCATAAAATAGGCATCCAGCACAAGACGGATACGTCCGCTTTCTTTTTGCAAATGAATCATATAATCCTCTCCTGCTAAAAATATTATTGTGAAACGATTCACTTTATGAGCATTATTCATTGTATCGCTTCCTGAACGGCTCGACAATTAAAAATGGCCCACAGCAGCCTCTATAAACCGTGGCTTGCTGTGGGCCTTCATTGCTATTCTAAAAGAAGCCTTCCCTTTCCTACTGGCTGTTAACGGATCGTGATCGTATGCACAGTCTTACCGCTTGCGCCGTCATTATCCGTCACCGTTAGCTCTACGGTATACGTTCCAGCTGTGGTGAATTTATGCTTCACCTTGGAACCGACTGCCGTATCGCCATCGCCAAAATTCCAGCTGTAGCTGACGATTTCACCATCTACATCACGGGAAGCTTTGGCGTTAAATTGTACATTTTTGTTCTTCTTAGCTGATTCATTAGCCTGAATAATGGCTACTGGCTTTTCATTGGATGTAGGTGGATTCGGATCAGGGTTCTGTCCTCCACCATTGGTTACATATAATTTTCCCGGCGCCTCCGTCTCCACTTCATTTCCCGCTGCATCCCTTACCCGGATCACGATGACTCCGCCTTCCAGATTCAGAGAAGATGTAGTGAAATAAGTACCTTCATAGTGGCCTGACGAAGTTTCATTTAATGGAATATCGTTGCGGCCCAAAGTGGACAGGTTGAAAGGCAGCTCCACATGGAAGGACGCCTCCAAACCGGATGCACTGTCAAAGGATACTCGTACCGGCTGCCCTGGAGTAATACGCACATCCTCCGCAGGGCTAATGTTTTCAAGCTTCGGCAGAGCTGTATCGACATACACCGAGCGCGTAACGGTTGTTTCGTTTTCGGCAAGATCCTTGGCCGTCACCGTAATTTGATTTTCGCCTTCGTTGATAAGCAATCGCTTGTTAAAGCTGCCGTCACTTCCAAATTCGGCTGGCTCGCCGTTAATCGTCAAATCGGTGAGGAATTCGTCATACACCGTACCGGTGACGCTCACGACACCCGCATTCGTACGGGCTCCTTCATCTGGCGAAGTCAGGATCAGACCCGGTTTAGTCTGGTCAAGTGTCACGACCACCGGTTCGGAACGATCCGTTATTTTGCCGTATACCGCTGCTTGGACACTTAGCGGATTAGCACCTGGCTGAAGATCAACCGACAAACTGAACTGGCGATCCTTCACTTTCGTTGTGCCAGCCAGTTCCTTACCGTTAAAGAGCTGAATATCGGCTCCTTCTGCCGGGGAAGTTCCTGTTACGGTAATCGACTCTTCCTGCGTATACGTAGCCTTCGTAGGAGTCATAATCGTTGGAGCATTCACCGGATATCTGACGATAGCCCGGATCATGTAGTTCCCTTCCTCCTCAGGTGATTGGCTCCATGCTCCGCTTACACCTTGCCAGCTGCGAAGTGCATTCGGGCCACTCTCATCTGTAGCAAGACCTGGCGACTGTGTGCCTACAGCAGACTGTGTATATACGATGTAGAAGTCACCTTGAACCGTCACCGGCTCTGGAAGCTGCACCGTCGTCCATTGTGTCTCATCCCTTACGGCAGTCCCGTCGAATGGACCAGCTAATAATCGTCCAGGTGCTCCTGCCGCACCGGAGGCGTCATAGATAGAATATTGGAATGCCGTTCCTCCCGGATTCGGGAAGGCAGAGTTCCAGAACAAAAGCGATGCTCCTGTCACTTGAGCCACTTCCGACTCAGGCGTCATTCTGACTGCCCATGAATTGCCTGCCGCGTTAAAGGCTCTAGCATTTTCTCCTGTCCCGTCATCGTAGGCAATGCCTCCCTGGAACCCGATGAAAGGTTTCAACGTGACATTCGCTTCCACACTACCGTTCGCAGGAGCAGTAACGGATACACTGTCACTATAATAATTCTCAGCTGAAATGGACAATGTGTATGTTCCTTCCAGCACGTCCAGCGTAAATTCTCCAGCCTCATTCGTCTCTACCGGAGCAATACGCGCATCCTCCAGCACCAACACTTTCGCTTTTTGGATCGGTTCACCGGATTGCTTGTCGGTAATGACCCCGTGAATCGTACCGTGAGGTACGGCCTGAAGACTAAAGTTTGCTCTGATGACTTTGTTATTCTCAATCGTGACTGCTTTCGTTTGAGGCACATAACCATAGGCTTCAGCCTTCAGCGTATAGTCGCCCGCTACATGAGTGAAGCTGTATTTGCCTGTGGTCGGATCCGTTTTCACCGAACGTCCGGTTTCCAATACCGTAACCGTAGCGCTGGCTGGAAGACTGTCGAGCCCGACACGTCCACTATCCACCGTTGTTTCTGCCGGCTTCACTTTCTCCTGGAATTCACTCTTTTCAGTGCTTGTAATTTTGTACAGCGGGAATTGTTCTTCCGCTTTTTCCAGCTTGATATTCGACTCAGGTACGATGTCCTTGGTCACTGTCGCAGCTGGAATGCCCAGCACACGGAAATCGTCAATGTACCAGCCGTTCTTGTTCACACTGTTATCCGATTTCAAACGGAAGCGAATTTGAATCTCATTGCCGGTGTAGCTATCCAGATTGTAGTAAACTGGACTCCACTTTTTCCCATTCGTGTTGTGAGAGAATTTGCCCAGCTCGCTCCACGTGTCACCATTGTTTTTGGACACTTCCACATAACCGTAATCATAGCCGGCCTCAATTTCAAACCAGTGATTGAAGGTCAGTGTTGCGTTGCGTACAGCCTGCAAATTAATTTTGGGAGAAACCAGCGAAAATTCAGCTCCGTTCTCATAATTGCTATCAAGATCGGTTGCCCACACATTGGGTCTGGACGCTGCGTTTTCTGGTCCTACTTCCTTGGGAATGCCGCGTTCCCATTCATCCTTGGTACCGGAATAAGTCCAGCCATTATCCGAGCTGCCGTCAAAATGATCGCTATACAGCGTATCTGGCACGTCTACTCTCAGAGAAGCCTCATTCGACTTGATTCCTTCATTGCCACTATAATCCTCAGCCGCCACTGCATAATGATAGGTCGCTCCACCGACCGTGATGGTATCTGTGAGTGTCAGTGCTGAGGTTGTACCGATGGAAGTATAATTTTTGCCTGATTGGGTAGAACGATACACCTTGTACTGCTTTACATCCTCATCGGAGGAAGCATTCCAGGCCAGTGTGACGTTGCCCACAGTATCTGCTTCAGCAGTCAAATTGCTCGGCGCAGCAGGTGCAACGGTGTCTGGCTCCTGAATCGACAGATCGTCAATATACCAGCCATCTTTCACAACCGTATTGTCACTCGTAAAGTTGAACAGGAGGTATACCTTTTGACCCGCGAATGCCCGCAAATCAAGATATTGTGTTTTCCAGCCATTGCTGGTGCCGGTAAACGATAATACCTGCTCAAACGCATTCTGATTGTTTGTGGTTGCTACGTACACTTTGCCGAAATCAGAATTGTTTTCAAGATCGTACCAATGCTTGAAGCTGACCAGTGCCCCTTTTGAGCTCTCGGTCAGATCAATCGGAGGGGCCATAAAATAACTGTTGGAGTTGGCCTGATATTGGCCTTCGAGATTAGTCGCGATGACCTTTGTACCCGAATGTGCGCTTTTAGGGCCGCTTGTCGGAGTTCCCCATTTCCAAACACTGCCCTGTCCACCGATATTAATACCGGCAATGTCTTTTTCGAAGTCTTGTGTGTAGCCTGGTTTTACACCTTTGGAGATTTTAACCTTGTATACTTCAGTTTCAAATCCATTATTACCATAATCATTTACACGAATATAGTATTCCAGACCAGCGCTGTCCACCAAAAAAGTCGGGATAGACGCTTGATATGTACCATCTTTGCTGTCGCCGGAGGTCCGTTCCAACGGAATATATACATAGTTTGACGTACCTGCTGTTTTGGCAAAGGCCTCAACGGCTGTCACGCCGACATCATCCGTTACATGAGCAGTCAGAGGTATATCAATACCCTCGAATGCCGCTGCGGGCGGTGTATGCTCGAGAACAGGTGCTTCCAGATCGTCGCCACCCGTTACAACTTTACCAGACACGGAGCCCAGACCTTGCATGACCGAACCGACTGCATCCAGCGCATTAATGACACCATGTCCGTAGCCATTATTTGGCGAAGTAGGATATGTGCTGTCCGTGCGCGGTGTAGCTGTGTTCATCAAAATTTCCTCAAGCTGATCTACGGTAAGCGAATGATTCGCTTGCAGCAACAGAGCTGCAAGGCCCGCAACATGAGGTCCCGCCATGGAAGTACCGTTATACCCGCCTTTATAGGCGCCACCAGCGACAGATGACCGGATATTAACACCCGGTGCGGAAACTTCTGGCTTCACCTCACCATAGGGTGATGGTCCTAACAATGAGAAGCTGGCCAGATTATCATTGCTATCCGTGGCTCCAGTAGCGAAGGATTCCGGATAGTTTGCCGGATTGGCTACCGAGGCAGGTCCGCCCGGATTGGAAAGAGAGGTATTACCTGCGGAGAATTCGGGGAAGATTTGAGCATCCCGCCATGCCTGAACCACAGGCCGGAACCATTCATCAAGACCCGGTCCGCCTCCCCACGAGTTGTTCACTACGTCTGGAGCAAGCTCGGGATGAAGATTCCCTTGGGCATCTTTTGGCGCAAGCAGCCATTGACCGCCATCCAGTATAATCGCATCCGTCGTTTCCGGATTAAAAATCCGAACCGCAATCCACTTCGCACCAGGTGCAACGCCAACTCGATTCGTTCCGTTTTCCTCAGAGCCGACCATCGTGCCCATCGTATGTGTACCATGGGAATCGTCTTCCTGATCGACCGGAAGCGTCGCATGACTATGCGGATCGTACCAGCTCAGCTCGGGATTCACGACATTGCCTGCCGCGTCCAGCCCCCGCCATTTGCGATGAAGGGCCGGATGTGTATAATCTACACCTGTATCCAGATTGGCAACCACGATTCCGGTTCCGTCAATTCCCTTTTCCCACACTTGTGGTGCGTTAATATGGGATATGTTCCATTCCACCGTAGATGGGTCTACAGCGTTCTTACCTGCATTGCCAGGCTTAGCCGATGTTTTGCCATCGTCCTTCTCCAGCTCAACAGCCTTCTCTACCGTTGCAGACTTCGCCGTTGCTGCTGTGGCTGTTTCAGCTGTTTCAGCCGTTTTGGCATTTGCTCCCTCTGCTTGCTTGTCAACCGTCACCTTTTGCAGATAACGCGTTTCATTCGGCAAGACTTTATCGACCTCAGGCAGCTGCGAAATATGATCCAGCACCTCCTTGGTGCTTGTTACAGCCAATGCATTCACAATAAAAAAGCTTTTATATTCCTTCACTCCGCCGCTCTCTGATTGCTTATCCAAATAATTTTCAAGCCCATATTGGGTTCTTGAAGCCGTTTCACGCAGAGAACTGATCACATGGCTGCGCGCAGCCATTTTGGCAGCGGAAGGTGTTATTTTCTCAAGTGAGGCCTTTTGGAGTGCATTTTTAGAAACCTTGTTGGTGTCTACCTGTTCTTTTAATTTGACCAGATAGGTAACATAGTTATTCTCCTCAAACTGTTTGGTCAGTTTCGGGGACACCTTCGCGGTCGTGACCTTGTGCGAGGCGGATTTCAGCTCCAGCTTGGAGCCATCCGGTGTGTTATTCGCCAAAGCAGGTTGAACAAAGGAAAAGGCCATGAGCAAAGATAGTCCGATAGATAGTGGTTTCTTGAATCGTTTAGGTTTAATCAATTACTTCTCCACTCCTTTTACTAGGTTTAATGTTTCTGGAATAACCTGTACAGAGTAAGACCTCATACCTTACACATCAAACACACGGGTTGCGCAACACGATGTGGTTGGCGACCACCTCCTTCATAGAATATAGAGGCACAAAAATATTTGGCTGTTCATAGGTGGTGGTACTTCATAGGTGAGTTTACTATCCCAATAGGAAGCGATGAAATTCAGTAGAAACCAAGGAGAAAAAGCAGGAGAACTTCGAAGAAAAACATGTTATATCATTACAGTTTATATTAAAAATTGATATATAATCATATATTATGGAATAGTATAAAGTTATCAAAACAGATATACAAGTCATTTTTTTGCATTTTTCTTGAAATTCTATGACTTTTATATTCTTTTATGTACGAAAACCCCTTTTTTGCGGCTACGTAATAGTGCATTACACGGTTAACAGGTGTATGCAATCTCTGTACGAGCCGCTCAAAGGGATTTTCGGGGGTCTTTCTTAATCCTATCTTTCGCTCTATATCTTGTTCATTGGAAGTCGCTTATGGGATTTTTGCAAAATCCTCACTTAAGTACGGAGTTCACCGCAGCAAGCGCGTCGATCAGACCATATCCGTAACCATTGTTCGGTGAAGTCCGATACTGGCTATCTGTCAGCGGCGTCGCTGTTTTTGAAATAACATCCTCCAGTTGATCCACAGTCAAAGATGGCTTGGCCTGAAGCAGTAATGCCGCTAATCCAGCAGTATGCGGGCCTGCCATGGAGGTACCGTTCCATCCCCCCTCATACACTCCGCCCGGTACAGAAGAACGGATGTTGACACCAGGAGCCGAAATTTCAGGCTTCACTTCGCCATAAGGAGAAGGACCGCGCAGCGAGAAGCTAGCCAGCTTGTTGTTAATGTCCGTGGCTCCTGTCGCATAGGCTTCCGGCAGATTTGCCGGATTGGCTACAGACCCAGGTCCGCCCGGATTGGACAATGTTGTGTTGCCTGCGGAGAACTCAGGGAAAATCTGAGCCGCTCTCCACGCCTTGGTGACTGGACGATACCATTCATCCAGGCCAGGTCCGCCGCCCCAAGAGTTATTCACCACATCCGGTGCAAGCTCAGGGTGCTTTTTACCGTTTTTATCTACAGGAGCAAGAATCCACTGCCCACCGTCCAGTAAGATGGAGTCGGTCGTATCTGGATTGAATACTCGAACCGCAATCCATTTGGCGCCAGGGGCAACACCGATTTCATTCGTACCGTTGCTGTCCGATCCAACGCTCGTACCCATCGTATGTGTACCATGTCCATTTGAATCAGTCGGCAGTGATGCTCCATCAACCGCATCATACCAGCTCAGTTCTGGATTAACGACCTGACCGGAAGCGTTCGTACCACGCCATTTTCTTTTCAACGCCGGGTGAGTATATTCAACGCCTGTATCCAGATTGGCGACTACAATGCCTTTGCCGTCAATGCCTTTGGCCCAGACCTGTGGTGCTTTGATTTTAGAGATATTCCACTCGACACGGCTTGGTGTTACCGCATCCTTATACACGGATTCTTCCACCGATTTTTGCGCATTCTCTTCCGTCACAGCCGTATCTACAGCGGCCTGATCTGCAACCGCTTGGTCAGCTGTAGATTCCTCAACTACGGGCTGGGCATCCTTATCTATTTCTACCTTTTGCAGTTCCCGCTTTTCATCCGGTAAAATTTTGTCGATCTCAGGAAGTGTGGCGAGATTATCCATGACCTCTTTGGTGCTGGTTACCGCAAATGCGTTCACGATAAAGTAACTCTTGTACTTTTTGACGTTTCCGTTATTGACTTCCTTCTTTAAGTATTCCTCCACAGATTGTTGCGTTTTTTCTGCTGTATCCATGAGAGAGTTCACAACCGTTGTACGTACAGAAAGTTTAGCAGCAGCGGGTGAAATTTGCTCTGCAGAGGCCTTTTGGAAAGCATGCTTGGCAACTGACTCCGTATCCACCTGATCTTTTAATTTAACCAGATAGGTGACATACTCACTGGCACTGAATTGTTGGTTCAGCTTGGCAGAAACCTTGGCGGAAATCGTCGATGCTCCTGCTGAGGTGGTTGTGCTGGAATCACCATATACCGGAGAAATCAGAGAAAAAGCAAGAAGAGCGGTAAAACTGACCGACAGCGTCTTTTTGATATTTTTCGACTTAATCAATACTTTCCATCTCCCTTTACTTGGTTTTTTAATTCTCAAGGACAGCCTTCCGGGCAGCTACGTCAAAAGCTCACAAAATAGCCTCTGGTACTCACCTCCTTTAAAAAATATAGATTCCGCCGAGGTGATATCCATAGGTCATCATTCTGAGGTGAACAACCCTTGGTGCAGACCGTAAAGAACGAGCATCGGGTAGAAACAGGTGGACAAGTTTGAAAATGATAAGTGAAAAAAATGAAGAGAAAGGTAGGATAAGAAATTTAGAAGTAATCGAGGAGGTTAATGTGCAAGTATTAAAATACAATTTAAAACAAAAGAATGAAACATATGGTATCTTTTGAATCTAGTATAGTGTCATAAAATCAGATATTCAAGCATTTTTTTGAATTTTATTCCTTTTTTTCTTGAAGAAGAGAAAAATCTCTTCCATTTTCGAAGCAAATGCAAGTCTTTGTTATGCACTTGGTTTCGGGGATTAGAAGAGATTTTTCGGCATTCAGCAACAAATTTAAAAGAGTGTTATCTGCCGCTATTTACAGGTATGGGAACCGAAACGGCTCCATCTGTAAAGGAAGATTTGGTTTGCTGCGATCTGCGGCACAGACTCGTACATTCTCGGAAAGCCATTTGCCTACATCCACAGCAATGATCCTGATTCACCAGTGCAAGGGCAGCCGTCAGGGCCTCTCCTGTATGTTCGAAAAAATGCTTTTGTCCAATCATGTCGTAGCATCCGGTTTTCTGTAGTAATGCCCGCGGTTGAGGCTGGAGCCCAGAAACAAGCACCGTTCCGCCAGACTGCCGGTATTTCTGAATTAATGCGGTAAAGTTACCTTCTCCCGTCATATCCATAAAAGGGACCTTCCCCATACGCAACAACAATATCCCTTGTAGGTGGTCAGTCCGACCTCCCACACCTGAGTTTTCCAATACCGAGGCTGCACCGAAAAATAAAGGGCCTTCCACATTGTAAATAGCCACCTGTGGACAATCATGCTGATCTGTGACCATATGTGCGCCTACTTTTTCATGTTTTACAGAAGGATCAGGAAGTACCTTATCTACTGAAAGTGTACTGCTCATACGTTTAACAAACAATACAACTGCCAGAATTAAACCTACCTCCACAGCCGTTGTCAGCGTCGTAAAAACTGTCAGCAAAAAGGTGACAACCAGCACAATAGAATCCGCTGTCCGCGTTTTGAGAATGTGCGCAAAATGCTTGCGCTCACTCATATTCCAAGCTACTACCATCAGCACCGGAGCCATACTGGCCAACGGAATGTTAGACGCATAAGGTGCGAAAAGCACCAGGATGAGGAGCACCACGAACCCATGTACGATGCCTGACATAGGAGAAACAGCACCGTTACGGATATTTGTGGCGGTGCGGGCAATTGCACCTGTCGCAGGAATGCCGCCGAACAGCGGTGTCAGCAAATTAGCTATCCCTTGTCCAACCAGTTCACGATTGCTGTTATGCCGGGCTCCCGTCATACCGTCAGCTACCACCGCTGAAAGCAAAGATTCAATAGCTCCCAGCATTGCAATAACAAGTGCTGGCGGCAAGAGTTTCACGATCAAATCCCACGTCATCACAGGAATATGTAGCTCA
Source organism: Paenibacillus sp. SEL1 (assembly GCF_054602535.1). Lineage (NCBI taxonomy): Bacteria > Bacillati > Bacillota > Bacilli > Caryophanales > Paenibacillaceae > Paenibacillus > Paenibacillus sp. SEL1. Next base: position 438,853 of record NZ_CM137723.1, read on the forward strand.
GGCAAAGATGCTGGAATTGCGCCATACGCAGAGCCAATCGTAGCCACCTGCCCTGGAAAAAGTAAAGCTGCCACCAGTGTTGACAAGAGTAGACCAACCAGTGAGCCGGGTATCTTGGGCCATTTTTTAGGCACCAAAATAAGCGCGGCAAGACAGATACAAGCCGTCAGGATACTATATACATTCAGTGAAGGAAGTCGATGGATGAGCTCTGCCATGGAAGGCAGAAAAGTTTCATGCCGCTCTACCCCGCGCAAGCCGAGAAAGTTAGCAATCTGACCGCTGAATATCGTCACGGCAATTCCGGCCGTAAAGCCAATTGTTACTGGCTTGGGAATAAACTTAATCAGTGCCCCCAGCCTTAGCACACCCATTAAAATGAGCATAATGCCCGCCATAAAACCAGCTATGAGTAGGTTCTCATAACCGTATTGCATGACAATAGCCAGCAAAATCGGAATAAATGCACCCGTAGGTCCTCCGATCTGGAATTTTGACCCTCCCAGTAGCGAAACCAAAATTCCCGCAACAATGGTCGTATACAGCCCATATTCCGGCTTTACTCCTGATGCAATGGCAAACGCCATACCAAGCGGAATCGCCACAATCGCTACAATACTTCCGGAAATGAGATCCTTACGCAAAGCTCCTGCGTTATAGCCTTCGAACCTTCCTATCCACTTCATTCCTGTAACCCTTCTTTTCTGTAATAGCATTACTTCTCGTTACGTATACCTTCCAGCAACGAGATCGCTTCGACCAAATGATTGTCAAAAATCCGCCGCGCCACCGCAAGCAGCTCCTTCAAAAGCGGATCACGTAGTGAATACACGACCGATGTACCTTCCTTGAAACTGTTCACCAAATTTTTGGCTCGTAAAACGGCCAATTGCTGCGATACGGCAGAACCTTCGGAACCGAGCGCAGTCTGTAGCTCGTTCACATTCCGTTCCCCTTCACTCAGCACCTCCAAAATGCGGATGCGCAGAGGGTGAGCCAATGCTTTGAAAAAGTCGGCCTTAAATTTCTGGAGATCTCCTTCCATGCCTGCTCCGTCCCCCTCACAGAATTGTCCTATAAACGTTCAACAATATCTGAATATTTGAATATTTAGTACAATATCAGCTTTGGGCCAATTGAACTATGATGTTACTCACACTTCACCGTGAGTAAAGTCACATTTCCCCACACTTCTACCTTTCAGGGTTGACAGCTTCCACAGGTTTCCATTAACATAGCAATTAACTTTAAGAAAAGGGGGCCGACAGACATGACTGAGCTTTACATGATAACGACAGACAGGCAGCATAGCACAACCACATATTTGAGTTTTCGTCTCATCGGCCCCGTTCGGGCGACATGATGGGTGATATCACGCTGTCTGACGGCGTGATTAGCCAGGCTTTTTTATTTTTTTATGCTATTGGAAGAACAGGTTATTTTACGTATTTATGATGTGTTGATCATAAAATGTAATGACACTTTCGGTGCAGGAAGCCGTAGACGACAAGTCTGCGGCTTTTTTGTTTTTTTTATATCTTTTTATGCAAGTATTTATGAATTTACTTGAAGAAGGGAACTACCCATTTATATGAATATACAACATACAACCGACTCGTCCTTGCATGAAGGACCATACAGCCATCTGATGAAGCTTCCGGCAGGTGATCTGACCGTATATGCTTCTCAGCAACTTTTCTCCTCACTAGATTACAAGGTGTTCGAGATGGCTAATAACAATTTACAAATTCCGGGTATCCGCTATATGGGATACACACCAGATGTACATGTAGGCGTCGGAACCTGCATCGGTACAACTGCTGTATGGGGGATGGAGGACGGCTATGTATCTCCCTCCATCGTTGGCAGCGATATTGGCTGCGGCATGCGCGTACATCTGACCAATCTGCACAAGGATGCTTTGAAGGAAACCAAGCTGCGACGTAAGCTGGTCAAAACCATTGACAAATACTTGCCCATGGAAGCCCACCAGCGCGGGCATTATTCGGATATCCGACTGGAGCATATTGTACGCAAGGGTCTGCACGGCTTACCCAACAAATATATTCCGGACAGCTACACTCCTAAGAAATCCACCTCACTCACCCATGTAGAGCACAGTAAGTTCTCCTTTGACGAGGAGGTGCTGAATCTTGTCGAAGATCGTACGTGGCATCGGGCTCACCGACAGCTCGGCACGCTGGGTGGAGGCAATCATTTCGTCGAAATTCAGGCGATTGAAATCGCGGAGGAAAACCGCGAAACAGCTGAAGCTTGGGGCATGTTCGACGGTCAGGTGGCTGTGATGATTCATTCGGGATCACGGGCTTGGGGTGGAGCAGTCAGCCAGGCCAGTTCATCTGCCATTGCCAAGGCAATGAGCCGTCTCGGGCTCGGTACCTCCGACCCAAGACTAGTATTCGCACCGCTGGATCACCCCGAGGCTGCACATTATGTCGATATGATGTATTCGGCGCTGAATTATGCTGTGGTGAACCGACATCTCATCGCATACTCCGTGCGTGAAGCCTTCCGCGATGTCTTTGGTACAAAGTGCGAGTTGCGTACTTTGTACGATCTAATGCACAATTATGCTTGGGAGGAATCCCATCCGGATCACGGCAGCGTGTTTGTGCATCGTAAAGGTGCTACGCGTGCTCTTCCAGCAGGACACCCCGACAATCCGCGGCCTTATCAGGCGACAGGGCATCCAGCCCTGATCCCCGGCTCTATGGGGACAGCCTCTTATATTATGGTAGGTTTACCGGGCGGTCAGGATAACTTCCACTCCATTTGCCATGGAGCAGGCCGGATTCGCTCGCGTTCTGCGACCAAACGACTCGTCAGTGTGGACGATTTTGCAGGGGCCCTGGGTGTAGGGACAGACGATGAAATTGTGGTCAATCAGGCATCACTTGAAAGCATTATCGACGAGTCTCCACAGGCCTACAAAAATGTAGATGATATTATCGAAAGTGTCACCGGGGCAGGACTCGCAGCAGTTGTAGCCAAATGCAAGCCGCTGGCCGCCCTGAAAGGAGCCAAATAATTTGAGTATAGACATCCCAGCTATTTACGAATTTGATGAACGTACAGATGGACGCATTACCGGTTATGCCGCTTATGCCCGTCTAATCGACGGTATCAGTGAAGCACTCTATAACCGCTATGGTGTAAAATACGTGCTGTATGCCAGCGATGATCCCAATATTGAGTATTGGGATCTGCTGGAGGAAGATATTCGTTCAGGCAGTCCCGATCTGGAACATGTGGCACGGGTCTTCGATCGTTTGGAGGAACGCACCATCCAGTATGACGATGACGGACCGACTCCTGAATACGGCGTGCATCTGTCGATGCGTAATAATGTATTCGCCTATCCCAAGTGGGGCATCGCGCTGGCGCGAGTTCCCTTTTTCCGTGAGAATGGCGTGTACAATGAAGATTACGTATTTGCGATAGGCGACCAGGAGCTGCAAGGCTTCCTCGCGGGAGTACGCGGTCGTGAACGTAAGCAGAATATGAAGCGTGTCACCGTTTTTACCGACACAAGCCGTGGACTTTCTCGGCAGGCAGAGCCGATAACCCGCGCAATTACGCGGGATGACGTGATTTTGAAAGCGGAAATCAAACGGGATATTTTCCGATCACTTGATCAGTTTTTTGAAGCGGATCGTACCTTCTATCAGACTTATAACATTCCTTATAAGCGTGGTATTTTGCTATATGGCCATCCGGGCAACGGTAAAACAACACTTGTAAAATCTATTGCCAGCAGTGTACCGGGTCCGGCAGCCTACTGGCAAATTACGGAGTATACAACCAGTGAATCGGTCAAAGAGGTGTTCGAGGCGGCTACTCGCCTGGCTCCGATGGTACTGGTTATTGAGGACATTGATTCCATGCCTCAGGAGGTGCGTTCCTTTTTCCTGAATACCCTCGACGGTGCTACATCCAAGGAGGGCATCTTCCTGATCGGAACGACCAATTATCCCGAAAAAATCGACCCGGGTCTGATGAACCGGGCAGGGCGTTTCGATCGGGCCTATGAAATCAGTTTGCCTGACGAAGCGCTGCGACTGGCATATCTCAAGCTGCGTAACTTCCTTGTTTTTGCAGGGGAAACAGGTACACAGAAGGCGGCAGCCATGACTGACGGTTTTTCCCTGGCTCAGCTCGGAGAACTGTATGTCAGCACGGCTCTGGAGTGGCATGAGCAGGGAAAAGCCGATATTGAACTGATTATCAAAGGTATGCGAGGCGAGCTCGATAAGAGCCGTAAGCAGGACTGGTTAAAAAATGTGGCCGAAGGACGTGTTGGGTTCTTCTGATTTATCCTCTCATTGCCTTATAAAGAAATTTATGTTATATTGATAAACAATAAAGTATCGAAAGGGTGACCTTAAGCCAATGATCTACTAATCCTATTCCACCAAAGAAAAAATCGTAATCTTACGAATTTTCTGGATAGGATTAGTGTAGGCTTTGGGTATTCACGATAAGCGCATTGCTTCTTTGACGGGAGCAGTGTATCTTCTTGTTCGTACGTCTACCTCCTATCCAGAAACCAATGGATCAGGAGGTTTTTTGCATGAAAAGAATACTTGGAATCCTAATGATTAATATCTTCATCGTTATGGTGGGCGTTGGTTTAATTACCCCCATCCTGCCAGAACTGATCATTGAATTTGGTGCCAGTGGGCGGGCGATCGGTTTATTGGTAGCAGCCTATGGAGTGACACAATTCCTGCTCTCTCCAATGACTGGGCAACTGTCTGATCGATATGGGAGAAAAGCATTCATCGTCGTAGGTGGCATTGTTTTTGCTGTAGCTAAATTTATCTTTGCTATCGGAGATGAGTTATGGATGCTGTATACCTCAAGACTTCTGGAAGGAATGGCAGCAGCCCTGATTATTCCGCCCATGATGGCATATGTGGCGGATATTACAACAACCGAAGAACGTGCCAAAGGAAATAGCCTGCTAGCCGCAGCCATGTCATTCGGATTTGTCATCGGTCCTGGACTTGGTGGTCTTCTTGCAGGATATGGAACGAGAGTGCCGCTGTATATAGCAACGGGTGCGGCTATTATTGCAGTTATTTTTTCAATGATTTGTTTACCTGAAAGTTTGACGAAAGAACAAATGAAGGCAGCTCGGGCAAGAATTTCTCGGAAGGAATCTATGTACAAACAATATGTGAGATCGTTAAGGTCAAAGTATGCGATGCTCTTTGTACTTGTTCTGGTGATGACCTTTGGACTCGCTAATTTTGAATCTGTTCTTGGTTTATATGTAACGAACCGCTTCCAATTCTCGCCGCAAGATATTTCAATTATTCTAACCGCAGGTGCTGTGATCGGAGTCGGTATGCAGGCACTAGTTGTTGCTAAAATAATTAATAAGTTTGGTGAACAAAGGGTGATCAAAGGTTCGCTTCTTTTCACCTCAGCTGCTTATATTTTGTTTCTTTTCGCCATAGATTTTTGGAGTATCTTTCTTCTCACTTCCCTTATTTTCTTTGCTACCGCTATGCTTCGTCCAGCTCTTAATACACAATTATCGAAGATGGCAGGGAATGAGCAAGGATATGTAGCTGGTATGAATAATGCCTATATGAGTGTCGGGAATATTGTCGGCCCCACTCTAGCGGGATTTTTATTTGATACAAATATGTTCGCACCATTCATAGCAGGCTGTTGTATTCTATTGGGTACTTTTTTGCTTACATTAAAAATGAAATAAAAGAGGACAACTGATGAGTAAAAGGCAGCTACGGGTGCGGGGCTTATTTTTCAACGCCCGCCTGTAGCTGCCTTTTTATTCTGTCTAATCGCTTATATTTAACAAACACTCAAATTCCCTTTATTCTGCTTCCCCGCTTAGACGATTCAAAAATTGAATAGCCCGCGAACTGGTCGGCTGCTCCAAAACCTCATGCGGCGTACCCTGCTCAACGATTACACCCTGATCCATCAAAATCACATGGTCCGCCACCTCAGCTGCAAACTTCATTTCATGGGTGACAATAACCATGGTCATCCCTTCAGCAGCCAGTTGCTTTATGACCTTAAGCACCTCACCTACTAACTCAGGATCAAGCGCAGAGGTCGGTTCGTCGAACAATAGTACCTCAGGTTCGACAGCCATTGCCCGGGCAATACCGACCCGTTGCTGCTGTCCTCCCGATAACTGATGAGGATAGGATTCCGCTTTATCAGCCAACCCCACTTTTTTTAGCAATTCCAATGCACGTTTGCGCGCCTCGTCCTTGCTCTTTTTCTGAACCGTGACTTGTCCCTCCATCACATTTTGTACGGCTGTCATATGCGGGAAGAGGTTGTAGGATTGAAATACCATCCCTGTCCGCTTTCGCAGCGCCAAAATGTTTTCTTGCCGGAGCTTCGTTCCTTTCGCAAAATTCAGTGCAATATCCCCTACTTGGATCTCTCCTTGGTCAGGAACCTCCAGCAAATTCAAGCAGCGTAAAAGCGTTGTTTTACCAGAGCCGGAAGGACCAATGATAACAAGCACTTTCCCCTTATCCAACGTCACGTCAACACCCTTAAGCACTTCCAGCGAGCCGAACGATTTGTGTATATTCCGAATTTGGATCACCGGTACAATCTCCTTTATCTGACGGAAAAACGGCCTAGTCGCTTCTCCAGGTAATTTTGCAGCACAGTCAAAATGGTGCTAAACAGCAGGTAAATAACTCCCGCCTCGGTATACACCAATAGCGGTTCGTATGTGGTAGCTACAATCTGGTTAGCCGTTCTGAACATTTCCACATAGGTGATGGTCGCAGCCAGTGAGGTATCCTTCACCAAGCTGATGAATGAATTAGCCAACGGAGGTACGGACACACGGGATGCTTGCGGAAGCACGATACGACGCAATACTTGCCATCGCGTCATCCCCAAGGAGTACCCCGCCTCCCATTGGCCTTCCTGAATGGATATGATAGCCGCACGCATAATTTCAGAGCTATAAGCCCCTACGCTGAGAGTAAAGCCGATCACTGAAGCAATAAACGGGTCCAGTGTAATACCTACGGAAGGTAAACCATAGAAAATAATATACAATTGCACCAGCAAAGGAGTTCCTCGAATCACCCATACATAGAAGCCGAAAATCAGCTTGAGTATTCTCCATTTGGACAGCCGGGCCAACGCTGTAATCAGCGCCAGCACGAGTCCAAGAGCAAAGGAGATAAGCGTGAGCGGAATCGTAAAAGAAACCCCTGCTTTAAGCAGAGGCAATAATGAATCGATAATGATTTGTATTTGGCGATCATCCATTGTACAGACATCCTTTGAAAAGATAGGTTTGGGAAGATTCGGTTCGACTTGGCGAACGTTGGGTCTTCATTTATTATTTGGATACGTCAGCTCCAAAATATTTCTCGGAAATTTTCAGGTACGTACCGTCAGCCTTCATATCAGCCAGCGCTTTGTTTACTTCCTTGATCAAATCTTCGCTGCCTTTATTGAATACAGCTGCGCTGTGTGAAGCATCTGAAGATTCGTCCACCTTTTTAATTGGTGCGTCAGGCTTTTGCTTTTTCAGATCAAGATAGGATAATCCATCATTGACGGTCGCATCCACCCGCTTGGAAGTCAGGAGGTCAATGGCTTGGTTGAATCCCTCTGTTGCCACAATTTCTGCGCCGTTGCTTTTCGCGATTTGAGTCAGGTTACTGGTCAGGGACTGCCCAGCCTTTTTCCCTTTTAGATCAGCAAATTTCTGGATGTCTGTATTGTCTTCGCTTACGATCAGAACTGCCTTGGAGACAATATACGGATCGGAAAAATCATATTTTTGCTTGCGCTCATCTGTAATGGATACTTCATTGAACACCGTGTCAAACCGCTTGGAGTTCAACCCTGCGAATATGCCGTCCCATTGCGTCTCGATAAACTCCGGTTGTACACCCAGGCGTTTGCTCACTTCAGTCGCAATATCGACATCGAAGCCTGTCAGTTTCCCTGCAGCATCATGGTAGGTAAACGGAGCATAGGTGCCTTCCGTGCCAATTCTTAGCTTGCCGCTTGCTTTTACAGATTCAAGAGTAGCAGTAGCAGTAGTATCTGCTTTTCCATTATTAGATCCGTTATCTCCGGTAGATGCATTATTGTTACTGGCGCCTTTATCGTTGTTACCGCAGGCCGAAACCAGCAATGCCATCACGATGAGTACAATCGGCAAAAAACTAAATTTTTTCATGGTATCCACACTCTTTCCCTTTTTCTTGATAACCTAGCACGCGGCTGGTCATTGAATAGTACATCATTCATTTTCACGCGTCAATGCTTTTATCCAATAATCCCTATGCAAAAGGTAAGCTATATATCTTTGCAGCCTAAAGTTATTCTAGGTTGACTCTTTCATTGGCAGGCTATTCATTATAACTCCCCTCACTGCAACTTTTTCTGTACCCTTACGTTAGAGATTTCGTATAATAGGTTTTAATATGCAGTTTAGAAATATACCGGAGTGTGATCATGGATACCCAAAATTCAACCTTATCCTCTACATCACCTGAAGGAAGTCACTCGGCCTGGGCTACCTTCACTTCACCTTTAAAACAATCCAAAGCGTTCACTTTGTTGTGGCTTGGACATTGGATCGCAATGTTGGGGAGCTCAGTCACCACAGTCATTTTGCCACTGGTTATCTATTCCCTAACAGGCTCGACTACTATTATGGGACTGGCGATGACTGTTTATATGTTGCCTAACGTACTTATTCTGCCTTTCGCAGGCATGATCGTGGATAGAATTGACCGAATTCGTCTCCTTCTGTTTACGAATATCGCCCGGTTTGGACTGATGTTCATTGCGGCGGTGCTGATGTTTACAGGCGGAATGAAATTGCCGGTTCTATTCGTTGGCCTAGCGTTGTACGGATTGATGGACGGTATCTTTAATCCTGCTTATTCTGCCTTACGTGCACAGGTATTCACACCGGACATACGCAATGCAGCCAACGCACTTAGCCAGATCAGTATACAAGCCGTCCGTCTACTTGGCCCTCCGTTAGGAGGCTTCATTGTATCTTTTTCCTCACCTGGTGTTGGCTTTGGACTGGATTCTATCGCTTATCTGATATCTTTTGCCTGTTTTTGGATGTTAAGCGCTCATTTGGCCTCCATCATCGGCAAAGGTCAGGTAGATCCAGAACAGCAAGATCAGGGTAAGCAGCATTTTCTCAAGGATTTTATCGCAGGCTTTACCATTCTCAAAAGCCACCCCTGGCTATGGATTACGATTCTTGCCTTTTCCTTCATTAATATTTGTTATTCAGGCATTATCGCTGTACTCATTCCGTGGCTGTTCAAGGTTCATCATGGCTACAGTCCAGTCGTATACGGCATTGCGATGGCAAGTAGCGGCATTGGCGCTATGCTGGGGGCCTTTGTGTATGGATCACGCAAGCATTGGAAGCATCGCGGTCTACTCGCTTACTTAGGAGCTTTTGTCAGCGGTCTTGCTTTACTACTGTTGTCTGTAGTCACTTGGATGCCAGGACTGATTATGAGCATGATGCTCGAAGGATTTGGCATTATGATATTTGCGATTATCTGGGAGACAAGCCTCCAGGAATTAGTCCCAGCCGAGTCTTTTGGACGTGTAGCTAGTCTGGATCTAATGTTTTCCTTTGCCCTGCTCCCTGTCGGCTATCTGGCAGTAGGTGCTGTGGCAGATAAGCTTGGTGGTATGTTCACAATTGGCATGTTTGCAACCATCGGCATGTGTATCGTGCTGGGCGTTCTAAGTGTTCCTCATATCAGGCGGTTTCAATAGGAAAAATTCGTCATTTTCCTCAAAAAAAGCTGCTCCCACAGGTTCATTTTCGAACCTTGCGGAAGCAGCTTTTTTCATTTTAGTCCTAATCCCCATAGGGGCTAGTCTATTCAATGATTCGTAAAGTTAACCCCTGCTCCGTCCAACGGAACGGAAGATCAAGCTTACAATCACGACCAGCACAATCGCACCAATTAATGCAGGAACGATGTAGAACGATCCGATTTCAGGACCCCAGTCTCCCAGAATCAAGCTACCCAACCATGCACCGATAAAGCCAGCGATGATGTTACCTATCACGCCACCCGGAACATCACGACCTGCGATAATTCCTGCCAACCAACCAATAATACCACCAACAATCAATGCCCATAACCAACTCATTTTGCGTCACCTCGTTTAAGTTTTTATCGTTGTGTTCTATTATTAACCACTCGAACTCCTTTTGAACACACAGAAGACAATTGGTTAATATTACCACCGAACGAAACACTGATTTAGGGGCTTGATACCATCCTACGTGCCTCTACGACTATTTATACACCCCTAGTGTAAAAAGTGTGTCTAATGTGCGCTTATCCTTGTATTCCTGCTTTTTTTGTGCCATCCTCACATTATGGCTTCATTAATGTCACTTCATGCATAAGTTACAAAAATAACAGATTAATTAAGGAGTGACCCCAACTGGAGTGTCGAGTAGGATGTGCCGCCTGCTGTATTGCCATTACGATTTCTTCCCCTATTCCTGGCATGCCAGATGGAAAACCAGCTGGTGTTCCTTGCCCTCAGTTAACTTCCGATTACCGTTGCCGATTGTTTGGCAAACCTGAGCGCCCAGTTATATGCAGTGGATTCCATGCTGATGAGGATACGTGTGGAAGCACTAATGAAAGAGCATTTGAGCTGCTAAGAGAGCTGGAGGAGTCAACTTTACCGGGTAAAGCTTAAGGAAAAGTTCATTCTATATGAAGGAGAATTTTAATTATGAATGTTATTGAAAAAAGAATTGCCGAATTGAAGCAATATCGGCCTGATCTTACCGCCCCGAAGGATATAGATTTATTCTGGGCCAATACACTGGAAGAAGTTCACGCCAAACCTGTACATGCGTTCAAAACTCTCGTAGAAACGCCATATCCTCATATTCTTGCTTACCGGGTTACTTTTGAGGGTGTCGATGATACGCCTCTGCATGCCTGGTATGTACGCCCCCGATTTGCCGGAGATCAAAAACTGCCGTGTATCGTTCTGTTTCATGGCTATACAGGCGGAAAAGGCTATCCTGAAGATTATTCCTCCTGGCTCATGCTTGGCTTTGCAGTATTGGCGGTAGATGTGCGTGGTCAGGGAGGAGAAACGGGAGACCGTCTGGGTGATCCTCATGGTACGATTAAAGGCTGGGTAACGAAAGGAATATTGGACAAGGATACCTGCTACTACAAAACAATTACAACCGATGCCCTTAGAGCCGTAGATTGGGTAGCGGAGCAGTCAGATGTCGATTCGGCTAAAATCGCAATCAGTGGCGCCAGTCAGGGCGGCGGACTTTCATTAATGGTGGCTGCGCTCAGCAATAAAGCTGCCATTACGGTAGCGGATATCCCCAATATGTGTCATATGGATTTTGGTATGATGAATTCTACCAGTTCACTGACGGAAGCAGCTGAATTCGCCAACCGATTTCCGGAGCATTTAGAGCAGGTACTACATACATTAAGTTATTTTGACGTGATGAATCTGGCTCATCGTATTCGTACCCCGATCATGGTATCGGTAGGGTTCAAGGATACGGTGTGTATGCCAGAGACAATTTTCGCCGCTTATAACCGTATTGAATCACCGAAAACGATTGAAATTTATCCCTTTACCGGACATTGGGTTGAAGGCTTTCAAAGACGCAAAACGGCAGAATTTTTAGTTCAGCATTTTTCTTAATTCGATTTCCAACGCTCGAAAGTACAATATATAGAATGATTCCTCCGGTGCACAAAAAAAGAACACCACGCATCAAACTGCGTAATGTTCTTTTCTACTGCATCGGGGCCAGTCCCGCTTACGCCCGGATAAACTCCTCGACAACTCACACGAAACAAATCTTCTAAGATTACGATGCAGCTCGCTGTTCTGCTGCCGAATCCCCTGTCCATTTTCGCACCCAAACAAAATCCATAATCATCAGACCAAACGGAATGAAGGAGGCAAACATAATAAAAAGAGGCCGCCGTATAGACCAATGCAGTGCTGTTTTCCCATAGATCAAAGCAACGAGGAGCAACAAAAAGCTCACCCGGTATATGTTACCAATCACCATAACCGCCTGGGTCATGCCCGCAGCTTGCAGGGGCTGGTGGGTGAATAGTATCGCCAAATAAGCTATAGCTTGAATCCAGAGCATGAGTCGGACACGCCCCAAAGGTGTTCTTAACACAAATTTAATCCCCTCTCCATAAGCAAGGATGTTCTCTCATCCTTTACACATCCTTTATTATAACGAAAAGATCCCCAAACTCCAACCTATCCATTTTTGAGTTTTGACCTAATGAGTTGTGTCTGATACAGTTGTGTAAGAGGTGATTATAAATGCTTAAACTGGGTATACTGGACCAGTCTCATATTCCTGAAGGCGGTACTGCTCAGGATGCATTATCCAATACAACAGATTTAGCGCGTGAAGCTGATCAACTGGGATATAGCCGTTATTGGGTATCCGAACATCATGCGTCCAAAACACTAGCGCACTCCAGCCCTGAGGTGCTGATTGCGCATTTGGCTGCTCACACATCACGCATTCGTGTGGGTTCAGGCGGTATTATGCTGCCACACTACAGCGCGTATAAAGTCGCCGAAAACTTCCGCTTGCTGGAGGCGCTCCATCCAGGACGCATCGACCTGGGAATAGGACGTGCTCCCGGTGGTTTACCCCTGGCTACTCGTGCCCTGCAGGAAGGCAAGTATCAATCTGTCGAACAATATCCACAGCAGATTCTCGATTTAATCGACTACTTCCATGATTCGGTGCCTGACAATCATCGGTTTGCCGGTCTTCATGCCTCCCCGATGATATCGACCGTTCCTGAATTATGGTTGCTAGGCTCCAGCGGAGAGAGCGCCAGATTGGCCGCGATGATGGGTGCCTCCTATGCCTTTGCCCAATTTTTCGGGACTCCAGGTGGTGTAGAAGCTACCGCACGTTACCACGAGCAATTCCAGCCTTCGATCCTGGGTGATAAGCCCCATTCCATGGCGGCAGTTACGGTGGCCTGCGCGGAAACCGAAGAGGAAGCTGAGCAGCTGGCGTCCAGTGCTAGTTTGTATTTCCTTTTGCTCATGCAAGGTAAAGAAATGAGTTCTCTTCCGTCGGTGAAAACAGCAATGTCCTATCCGTACACGGAGTTGGATCGTGAGCGTCTGCGTCAGTCCGCAGCCTGGCGTGTTGTGGGTACCCCTGAACAGTGTAAAGAACAGCTGCTAAGACTGGCTGAGCAGTATCGTACCGATGAGTTACTGGTCGTTTCATCCATTCATGACTTTGATAAACGTGTTCAGTCCTACCGTCTGCTGGCCAAAGCTTTTGCTTTGGTATAGACGCAATTGAACGGAGGCTGAGCTTCTGAAACATTAAAACCCCCGCCTGCCTATGATGGCAACAGCGGGGGTTTGTCGTAGAGAAGGGTTCATTGGAACCAACCCCTCTGCACTATGGAAGTAATTCAAGCACCACAAAAGTCGAATATCATATGGTACTTTAGTAGTACATAAACCGACACTAAAGGGTGGGTCGTCCACTCCCAAAGTTCCAGTATCCATATACCAAAGACGTATGCTTTATACTCCAAAGCTTGGAAAGATTGCACCCTAAAGTCCCATACCTTTACTCGTTTCGATAAAGTTAGTAACGGTTAAATTCTAAGGTTCTATACCCCAAACCAGCTTACCCTGCTGATATACAGTGCCATGGTCCCAGTCTGCGAATGCTGTTTGGGTAGCACCATAGGAGTAATCGTTGGTCTCATCAAAATTACTCCAATTTGCAGCATGAATCCGGGGTTGAATTTCTCCACTTTCCCCGCCGGGCTGAATCGTTCCCGCTCCATCTGTGAAAGAAATCTCCACATATTTATCAGCCTTGGCCTTTGGATTCGGCAATGTTACAAAAGTTGCTTTTACCTTTTCAGTGCCAATCCTAGCCCAGTCCACAAAAAACTGTTGAGCTTGTTTGCTTTCATCTGTGTAATAGTAGCGAATTTTTAGATCACTCAGCTTCACAGCTGTTTTTCCTGTGTTTTTTATATTAAATTCAGGACGGATTGCGTTATCCTTGGCGTTCGTGTCACCAGTGCGATACTGAAGCACAATTCCTTGATCGTTACTGCCTGGTGTACTTCCTCCGTTGCCGTTATTGCCGCCGTTGTTGCCACCACCGTTATCACCGCCAGTATTGCCAGTATTGCCAGTATTGCCATCTCCGCCGTTATCCCCACCGTTGTTGTTCCCGCCTCCACCATTGTTGCTGGAGCCTTCCAGAATCGCCTGTTTTACGAATTTGCCGGAAGCCGACAATTGCGAATCAGGCCATCCGCCCTTACGATCAGCACCAGGCAACAGCGCAGCAGAGGTCTCATTTTTATCTGCCAGCGACCAGTTAGTCCAGCTGATTCCACGGCTTGCAAGAAAATCAGTCCATACTTTGGATTCATTCAGGAACGGACCACCGTTACCCGAAGCATCGCTTGTACCCCACTCGGTAGCAAATATGCCCACGCCTTTGTTCAGCGCATAATCGACCCGATCGCGCAAGTACTGTCCATGCGTACCCGCATAGAAATGTACGGTATACATTGTATTCTTGTCTGGAAGTGGATGGTCTGCTGCATCATGTACATCCTGACTCCATGTGCCTGTTCCTACAATAATAATATTGTCCGGGTCCTTAGCTCGAATAACCTGAGATACCTCAGACGCATAAGGTCGGATTTGATTGTTCCAGTTCACATTCCCATTCGGCTCATTGGCAAGTTCATAGATTACGTTAGGCAAATGGCCGTACTGAGTCGAAAATTCATTAAAGAAAGCATTGGCTTCATTTTTATGAATGTTCGGATCGCCATCTGAAAGAATGTGCCAGTCAATAATGACGTACAAGCCCAGTTTCTGTGCTGCCTCAATCGCTTCCTTCACTTTATTTTTCAAAGAAGGGTTGGCAATATAACCATTTTCTTCAGTATACAGTGCAACCCGGAATACGGAAATGCCCCAATCGTCCCGTAGCCATTTCATAGAGTCCTGATTTACCAGATCCCCAAACCATTGGACGCCGTGAGAGCTAATACCTTTGAGCTGTACAGGTTTACCATTTTTATCCACAAGTTTACCATTTTTTACTGAAAGTTGTCCGTAACGTTCCACAGGGGTCGTCCCGGCAGCCTCTGCTGTTTGCGTATTCCAGTTGAATCCGTTCGTTAACGTTAATAGCAATACTGCTGTTAGCATCACCGCTACTCTTTTTGCGATCCTTGGCAGGACCCATTGCCCATTCATCATTTACACGTTCCTTCCTTTTTATAAAGTAGATGAGACTTATCAGTGCGTTGTTCTCTGCTTTTTTACCCCCTCCTTCATACAATAAGAGGATCAGGTCCAAACATCGATGTCACTTACCTGTATATGGATGATACTACTATTATAGTTAGTTTCATGTTACATTTCGACTCTATGATTGAAAATGAACAGGAAGTCACGGTTTTGGGATGTGTTCTGCTTGGTTGGCTACTATAGAATACTAAAGGGACAAAAGACTCATCTACCGATAGCAAAATTCGGAGAATTTTTAGTTGTTTGATAAAAAAAGACTGCTTCCCGTGCCTTGGCTCGGTAGCAGTCTTATAGATGATCTTATATGTGATCGAATAATGTTACAAATTTCGTCTTAACGTAGGATCTCCCTATTACCCCTGAGCAGTTGCTTGAGGTTCTTTGGTCGTCTGATCTTCCTTCATATCGCCGCCATCCGTCGCTTGATCTGTCAGTACAGTCTCAGATGAGTTACCTATTACCTTGTCAATAAGTTGCAGCCAAGGTTCTTCACTACCTCCACAGCTCTCAATATCACCGAGCAGGGACTCTAGCGTGGTTCCTTCTTCTGGCAAATCAATAACTAAACTGTCTTCGTCAACTTGGATGGTGCAGCAGGTTTTCATTGTAAATCCCTCGCTTAATTCATATTTGAGCATGCAGTAAGCTAGCTCAGATGGGATGAACTCCCATGGATTCCGGGATAAGCCCTTTGAATCCGTCTGAAATTATAAACCTAATGCACATCAATTGCAATGAACAAACCTTGAATTTTTAAGAATTAGCGAGTGTTACAGGCAGGAATAGCTATCTAAACGAAGGGTTCGTGCCAGTAATTTTGGATTTATAGAATTAGTTCAAACATTCAGCAAGCTCCGTAAAAATCACTCCAAGCGCATAAGCCCCCGCGTCTGGATAACCAAGGCTTCTCTCTCCTACCGTTCCGGCACGGCCCATGCGCGCCACGATGTCTTCCGTCTTTTTGGCCCCTGATACAGCGGCTTGAGCACCTCTTATAAAGGCTGTCTTCACGTCAAAATCTAATTTCGCGCTCTCCACCCAGCTATCCGCACATGGCACTAATGCATCTATAAGCGTTTTATCGCCCACGACGGCTCCTCTGCCGAAAGAACGTTCGCCTGTCGATTGTATGCCTTGCACCGCAGCCTGCATCATATCTGCAAATTCGGAAACGGTGAGTTCGCTTCGTTCGTCCGCAGATCGTGCCGCTGCGCGAAATGCTGAGCCCCAGATCGGACCCGAAGCGCCACCGCAGTACTCCATGATGACGAGCGAGCATGAATGAAGAAAGGCTCCCATCGTCAAAGAATCTTGATTCAGGATGTCTCTCCATTCCCGTTTCAGCTGACGAAACCCCTTAGCAACGCTCATGCCAAAGTCGCCGTCGCCTGCATGAGAGTCAAGATCGCAGAAAGATACCTCATTCTTGATGATAACCTCGCTCATCTTATCGACTAGGTAGATAAGATTGTTCAACGTAACTTTGTTGTTCTCAATAACCGCGAAGGCAGGGTCCGTTTCTACCTCAAAGGATACTTGCCGATTTTCGTCTGCTACAGTTGAAATATCCGTGAATTCGACATGATCAACAGGTCCAGCCACCTTGAACGCAGGTGCGTTGCTTTCATGGGAAAGGAGCGTTTTCAGTTCGTTGTCCAGCTTCATGATGGAAACCGAGATACCTGCCATATCGATACTCGTCATATAATTGTTGACAAAAGTGCGATCGATCGTGATCCCCTTCGCTGCTAGTTCGCGAGTGACCGAATGGTTGAAGAGGTACAGTTCTTGCAGAGGCGTACCGCCGAAACCATTGATCAACAGGGCGATTTCTCCGCTGAAGCCAGTTTCGATCTGCATGTCTCGAAGGAGATCGGTTACCATTCTGCCTGCCAGCGTATCCGCATCCGTCAGCTTCTCACGGCTGGTCCCAGGCTCGCCGTGAATGCCGACGCCGTACTCGATTTCATCATGCCCGAGCTCTAATGTTGGCGTGCCCTTCGCCGGCACGGTACACGAAGTCAATGCGAATCCGATACTGCGTACATTCGCAGCGGCTTTCTCGGCCACTGCTTTAACTTCCGCCAGACTCCGGCCCTCTTCCGCCGCTGCACCCGCGATCTTATGGACAAGTACCGTTCCCGCCACCCCGCGCCGTCCGACTGTATATAGGCTGTCTTCTACAGCGATGTCGTCCTCAACCTTTACATAGTCCACTTCCAGACCGTCTTCAGTGGCCAAATGGGCGCCGTTTCTAAAGTTCATAATATCGCCGCTGTAATTTTTAATAATCAGCAGCGCACCTTTTTTCCCAGTTGTCGCTCGGATGGCCTGATATACTTGAATCTGTGAGGGAGAGGCGAAGACATCACCGCAGACCGCGGCATCGAGCATCCCTTTGCCAACGAAGCCGGCGTGGGCGGGCTCATGCCCGCTGCCACCGCCGCTGATGAGCGTTACTTTCTCCGCGTTCAATTCCTTTTTCTTGAGCACTTTGTATTTTGGCAGAAATTCCAATTCGGGATGCGCAAGCGCAATACCACTGCACATCTCAAGGACCAAATTTTCCGCACGGTTGATGACCTTTTTCATGCTACTTTACCTCCGCTTTGTACTGGCTCCCGATACGGTCGGCCGCAGCGATTGCCGCTGCAACCTGCTCCACTGTGACCGGAAACGGCATGGAATGAATCGATTCCTCCAAAATGCAAGCCTTTGCGGCTACTTCCATGAGTTCTTCCTGGCTGATATGATCGACGCCGATATCAGCCAAGCAGACCGGTAAACCGACGGCTAAACAGAAATCAAGGACCTGATGTAATTCCTCCGTCGGTGCGTTTTCGAGCACCAGCTGTGCGATCGTGCCGAATGCAACTTTCTCTCCATGATAATAATGATGTGTGCCTTCCAAAATCGTGAGTCCATCATGAATTGCATGGGCCGCCGCAAGTCCGCCGCTTTCGAAGCCGAGGCCTGAGAGTAAAATATTAGTTTCAATGATATTTTCGAGTGCTTGCGTAACTTGGTTTTCATCACATGCCGCTTTTGCTTTGGCACCGTCTTTCAACAGCATTTCATAGCATAGCGTTGCAAGTGCAATCGCCGCATTCGTACCTACTGCTGGCGCACACTGTCCTTCGCGTACTCCGTTAGGCAGTCCGGCATTGACCCTAGAGTAAGAACGGGAAGTCGCACGGGCCTCAAAGTAAGTTGACAGTGCATCACCCATGCCTGATACAAGGAATCGGGTTGGTGCATTAGCGATAACGGTGGTGTCGACTAATACGACACTCGGACTTTGCTTAAAATAGGCGTAATCGTCGAAAGCGCCTTCTGGGGTGTAAAGAACGGCCGAGTGGCTTGTCGGTGCGTCCGTCGCAGCAATCGTCGGACAGATGATTAGCGCTTCCCCTTGAGCCACGCATTTCGCCGCGTCGATCGCTTTTCCACCGCCGAGACCTACGATACAATCGCATCCGTTTGCAGTAGCAATTTCCTGAAGTCTGGACACTTCCTGTCTGGAACACTCACCCATAAAACCGCTTTCAATAAAGGTTACGTTATATTTACCCAAAGTGGAATCAAGCTTATCTTTTACCCGCGCCACATCGTCAGGATGCGCAATCAGTAAAGCGGATTTGCCGAAGGTGCTCACATAGTAACCCAAATTCAACAATTCGTTTTCACCTTGTACATATTTGCTTGGGCTGATAAAAGCTTTTCTCATCTATAATTCCTCCTTATGATTGTGTTGGCTTCGTTCTGATTAAGACTATAACCGAACCATGTAAACTTTACATTGGAGGAATCAAGGAATATATTATAATTTACAATCGTATTTTTTTGCACTGAAGATCACGAATTGTACTTTTTTGTTATTGCTTACAGAATAATTTACCTATAAGGGATGAGAATCTTGATACGTGAACATTTGAGCATCCAGAAAATCTTCGATTTGAAAAAGTGGGAGCAGTTGCAAGATTCATTAGCATCCGTTACCAAATTAGCCATTCTCACCGTCGATTATAAAGGGAATCCCGTAACTAGCCACAGCCAATGCCAATCGTTTTGCAAGAAGGTTCGCCAAGATGAGAATCTCCTTCCCTACTGCCAAAAATGTGATTCTCGCGGTGGACTTGAAGCGGTGCGTTCCAACAAACCTTATATTTATCTCTGTCATTATGATATCATCGACATCGCGGTACCGATCATTATCGACGATAAGTACATCGGCGCCGTCATGGCAGGTCAGGTCCGCTTAGCCGATCCTTCGAGCGCCTTACATCTCGAGCAAATCCTCACCTCAAAAAATGAAAAACTGTACAGTTCCAAATGGGAAGAACTTAAGAACGACTACGCCGATCTGCCGTCCATGACCTATCAGGAAATTCAGACGATCTCCAGCATGTTATCCTTATTGTGTAATTATATTGTTGAAGAAGCGATGAACAAAAATCTTCTCGCAGAAATGTTCGAGAAGGCGTCGGCCACACAGTCCACTCCACAGTTGTCCGAGATCCTTCCTGGCTACTCGTTGGAGCATATCGAAAACCTTAAGAAAGAAATGAATAATTTCTTAGCAGATGCCTATCTGAATTCCTCAGGAGATGTGGATATTTCGTGCGGAAATCCCGTACTAAAACCCGCCTTCGAATATATTTTTGAGCACAAAGGTGAAACTTTTTCTCTGAAAGCCTTGGCTGACTTATGCCACATTAGCCCAAGCTATTTTAGTCGGCTGTTTGCGAAGGAAACGGGAGAGAACTTTTCCAGCTATCTTTCCCGCCTGAAGATTAAATGGGCGAAGCAGTTGCTCGAAGCTACAGATATTCCGGTATCCCAGATCAGTAGCGAGCTCGGCTTCAATGAGCCGGGGTATTTCATTAAAATATTCAAAAAGTATGAAGGCACTACGCCCGCGGTGTACCGAAAGTATTACAAAGGATAAAATAAACAAAAAACAGATGATTCACGGATCTATCGTCACCATGATCATCTGTTCATATTGTTCTGCTCAAGTTGCGTATCCAGCTCGTGCTTTTCAGGCCGCCTGAGATTATGTTTTGCGTTCAATCACCATCCCCTTTTTATCAGCAATTTTATGGAGTGTTTCTATATAGTTACTACAAGGTGTCTGAACGCTCCTGAGCATTCGTTTCATTGTGCATGGATTCTGATCTTTTTTTACGAAATAATTTGGCAAAAAACTTGCCTATCACACCAAACACACCTGCACAAGCAGCACCGATAAGTATGATAACCTTAATTCCCGCGCCCTTAAAAAAAGCAATGAGTAATGCCAACAAGCCTACCTTTTTTGCAACTGCCAAGCCTGCTCCTCCCAAAATCAATCCGATCAGGCCGTATTCGGAAATTTTGTCCGTTGAAGCATTAAACCCTCTTTATAACTATCTAGAATGGCATCCGCATCGATGTCTTCTTTTTCATCATCCTTGATGTGTCCAAGTTCATAGTATTCAAAAACAACTTCCCAATTTTGATTTTCATCTTTCGGAAATATACTCCCAATTTCTTTACCAGATGGCTTCTCGTGATTCATTTCGCTTACCTTTGCTGTGTTAGCTGCATCTAGGAAAAGAAGAGATGAGTCCAGTTCGACCGCAGCCATTTTTCCCAGGTCTACCTTTCGGCCACCTTCAATCCATTTTAATTGTTCATTGGATGAGGCCCACACGTTCCCCCCACTAAGTAACACCAGACTAAGCGCCAACAGCGCTCCAAAAATCGTTTGGCTCCATTTCATTTTGCTACTACATCTGTTATCTAGTCTCTTGTTCAAAACTCATTACCCCTTTATAAATTCCAATATCTCCCGTATGCCCAACCATATTAGCCACTGCTTCATATTTTGTCAATTCACAGTAGCAAAGGGAGTTTCCGAGACTTAATACTCATTTTTATACATATGTATGCAAATATTCTAATCTAAACGAACTGAATTTATAATATGTGAATGAGCGATAAGAAAAACTCATAAAGGACAAGCACAATTGCGCAATGGCACTACTTATCCGTTCTAGCTTCCTATTTTATGAACTCCTAAAAAAGGCTTATTCCTTGATACAACAACCCCGTTGACTTCTAGCTTAATTTCGAACACATCCGTCCAGCATATAAATGTCGAATTTCATCAGATTAAGGAATGTATAATTCATCTAACAAGCGACTTTAGTCTTAGTGACTTTTTCCTATTTTTAAACATATGTCAACTTTTTTATTTAAAAGAATATATAGGATTTCATAGGGTCGATTGATTAGAAGTAAGCTAATTATTGAAAAACCCTCTACAAGTTCATTGCTTGTTTTTGAGGTTGTAGCTATTCACCAGCATTTGATAATGTCACCATACTACTTATTCAGCTTGCCAAAGCCCGCTCCGAGACTGGGACAGATCACCTTGTCTGACTTTAGCGATATCACTAGTTCCTTCACTGTACTCGCTGGTGGCAACAATCATTGCAGCGACACCAGTTAATAGCCGTGTTGTGAATGTTATCGGAGCCGCCGTTGAAATTGCTCCACCTGCCCCCGCCACACCCCAAGAGAGCAGCCAGAGTAAAAAATAGATCCCCTAAAGCGGACTTTTGGACTTTAGAGAGTCCTGTTTCCATATTAGGAGATTACTATATTTTGGAATCAATCTGGCTGGAAGAGTGAATTTACAACCTCACTAAAACTTGAAGATACTAGTTTAATGAATTCGGGTTTCAACTCATTGTCCTCTTCGAAATAATCCATATCACGAAATAAACTATTCCTTGATCCTCCTCATTAACAGAAAGACATATAAGACTATCTGCAGGATCTATTCCAATAGGAATAAAGTTAGAAGGGATTATTTTGCCACCATTATATTTTTTATAGTAGTATACTAGATTACTCTCCGTTTCTTTACTAAGTGTAGAAATAACATAATAGACGATGTTATTTTCTGATCTTTTGTTTCAAATCTTCTTCGAACAGTCTTACCTCCGTTACGATACATTAATTTTCTTTATAATAATTTGGCAAGACAAGATTGCACATTTCTTCAAAAGTTTTTAGGTTCTTGATTTTGAATTGGTTAAATGATGATTCAAATTCTATATTAACAAAACTCCACCCACTATTCTTTAGAATACAATTTAGCAAGTAATATCTTAAAAGCATCTTCTATAACCTTCCCATAAGTTTCTTGATGTTTGCCCATGGATACTTTCTCCGAGCTCTTTTCCATTTCCTCGTTATGGTCGATCTGGTGACCGTTGTTATCAATATTCATAACGATGATGTAGGAACGAACTTCCGTCCGGCCATTGAGTTTACAGCTTCGTGACATTTCCGTCTGCATCAAATCATATGCCATCTCAATACCGTTGCCGTATAGAACGGAAGCTATACGGTTACCATGCCGTATCCGTACTTCTCCAGTAGCTCCTGAGCCTAAAGATTACAGACACTCGTCCGACCAGATCAGTTGTATTCTATAGTCCGGTCTCCTGCATGGTCTGAGCCGTCGCTCGGCCTTGCGTATCATATTCGTAAGCTAGGATTTTTACAGCCTGACCTACGATTTCCTGCAGTTTTGTTACTAAATACTACGCTTATATTTCAACTATTATTAACCTAATATTATTTGCTATTCACCAAACCATCTTCACACATAATCGTATCGTGTATGCTCGTTTGCCGACATATTCAGCAGAAAGAAATTCCACTCAATTACATGATATGATAGGATAAATCGCTATTTGTAAAGAAGAAAAACACCCTTTTTTAGTGAAATGACAGTGTAGAACAATCATCACTATATAAAAAGGTGTTTTGCTATTTTAATTTTTTTATTTAGAATCAATCAACTTAATTGGTTTAAATTTAATTATAAAACATTGAATAAATTGCTTCACTAAACTACTTCCCAGTTAAATGATGGCGCTAATATATCAAAAAAAACATCATGGCCTAAAATTAACCAATGTCTTACACTTAAAGAATCAATACCTAATCTACTTTTCAAATTTGAGTTTATTACTTCATAAAAGCTAGGATCAGGACAAATATTTGTTTCATTCCACAGATCATCATCTAAATTTGCTATTTGACTTAAATCAAATTTCTCTGAATCTAACAGTCCATATTCTTGCTGTGATACAGTTTTGCTAAAAAAGTGAACCTGAGCAAAATTAATCTCTATAATTGCATTTCCAACCCTATTCCAAATCTCATCTGGTATTTTCTCTTCGTTACCATACTGTCTACATAAATGTTTAATTTCACGCTCCCTTATTTTAGCGTTATAATTAATTAAAAATTTTGTTTTAACTTCTGATTCCTCTCCTATAAATTCTATAAAATCGTGAGACGGGCTTATTTGCCAAGGTACTTCTACTGCATGAAGTATTGATTTTTCCATTAATTTGCTCCTTTCAATTACTACTCCGGAAGTGTGACTATGTCTATTATTTCGAGATTTTTAGGGCCAGGAGTTATCGGAATACTTCTACCCGGCATCTCAAATTTTTGACCGCGTTGTCTTATTGGAGCCTCTGTCAATGGAAGCCACACGGTTGCCGTGTACGTATCCATACTTCGCCAGCAGTTCTTGATCCTGTCGGATCTCGGAGACACGCCCAACCAAATCATAGCGGTATTCCGGTCCGGCCCCCCGCATCGGTCTGAGCAATCCGGTTGCCTTCCGCATCATACTCATAAGCCAGTATTTTACGACCTGACCCACGATCTTCTGCCGCGTTGTTACTCATCAGGTTGGCAAACGCTGCACTCATATTTCCGCTGCTGCTCATAATATTTGCCCGTCAGCAAACCATCTTCATTGTACGTATAATCATATCGCGTATGCTCGTTTGTCGCCGTTTGCAGCAGACCGTCTTCCCGGTACATGTAGGATTCTTCCATACCACTCGACATTTCACGCCGCTTGATCAACTGGTCATTGAAGTTATATGCATACTCTATGACTTTGCCGTTGCGGTCTGTTTGGCGGGCCAAGCGGCCTTCGGTGTCATACTGGTACAGCATCTTCTGCTGGCCCGGGTCTTGTATAGCAGACAGCTTGTCCAAGCTGTTGTAGTCATACTGCGTCGTTTGGTCGTACAAAAAAGACTTATTCCTACTCATATTTCGAGTGGAATAAGTCTTAAGATTTATAATTATAACGGATTGTCAAGCGAAGTGCGACAAAGCTTCTGTGAATGTTTCGTGAGCGGTTTTCCACCCTAGATATTTCTGAGAGGCAGTTATTAACCAGGTTTAAAACATAGTCAGTTCTTCCTCTGTGACTTCAGCAAAGTCTTTACCCTTAGGGAAAACTCATGCAGGAGCCCGTTCCCGTTCTCATTCGAACTCCGTTGCTAGAAAAGATACAAATCCGCAAAATAGACCTCCAGGTTGTAAACGGACTCTAAAGACGCGTAACAAGCAAACTCCTTACCGCGGCCCACGGTAGCCGCTTGAAACGTCCCAAGAGGGAATTGGGGTGCAGCGACTCCGACTCCGAAGGCGATTTCCATGGAAAGAGCAGTTCGGTCAGGCATCTTTATAGCGGTGTACAGTAGCGTTTTCCGTTCAACAGAGTCTAGACAGGCTTTGCTTTTTCCGCGGCTGGATACCACCGTATCGAGTTCCCAGTGACCCCACATCTCACGGGAACGAACCTCTTTCGGACGTTGCTGAATCGACTTACCTACCAAGAATTGTCCTCGCTTCTTTACAGGTTTGTGACACTTCTCTTTGTGTCGAAGTACCCTAGATGAGCCTCTGAGCTATACGTCCAACATAGATCCAACGGTATTTTCCCTCTATTCTCTAGCAGGACCTTTCGTTCATTTCCCACCGGGTGCTGAGGTTTTTCGCTGATGTTGATAAGCCAGCTCAGAGGATTCTGCCGTATAACTCCCTCCATCTGAATAAGGCGAATCTCCCGAATCACGGTCGAATGATGACGTTTGATTTCATGGGGCTATCGTGCACTCCATCCTGATAAGGATTTCAAGCTTGCTGCGTTCAACTATGCTAAGATGTGATAGCTCATAGTATGATTCTCCTTGTGTATGGTGTGCGGCAGCTTCATTTTACATGAATCGGGCCACGGGCCCTTTTTATTTTCGGAGCAAGGGTCGTACTTCATATTACAATCCGTCTAAAGAAAAACAATTACTCGTATCTACTTCCTACAAATAAAATAGTAGCTATCGAATTCCAATTTATATTTTCCGAGAACTCTTTTTTTGACTCTTCAATTAGTTCGTATCTATCCTCAACCCATGATGCAATTCCATTAAGGTAATCTGTAAGGTCTGTATTTGCCCACTGGCTCTCCTCCTTGTTGTCGATTCTTCCCGTTTACTTTAAGATACTCCCCAGAATGAGTAAACTCCCTATGAATATCTTTTTCAACAAGAATCATTGTTGTTCCATCTTCATGATGATGCCATATATAACCTTCAGGTGCTTTATCAGGTGCCGGTACTGGTGGATCCGAATCCTTATTCAATTTAGCTTCTGTGTTTGCCGCCCTGTAATCTGCAGGTCGATTAGTAGGTGATGCAATTTTTATTGTAACTGGTATTATTTGCGGTTATATCTACTTTTGGTGTCTCTTTCCTTACTAAAATTGGATTGTAAATTTAAAAAAGCGACAAGTAACTAAATCACCTGTCGCTTTTCGAATATTTCATAAATGTGTTCACTTTGGTAAACTATTTTATACTACTTTTTTATAGAGATTCTTTTTAATTGGTGTAAAGCATTCTTTTTAATTTCTTTTTCCTTTGATTTACTTAAGAGTTCTAATTTCTCTTTAGACTCTGGCGTAGTAATATCACCTAAAGCCCAGATACATTTTACGGCAAGGGCATTTGTGTAATGAAGATACTCAAATTTAGTTATTGCTGCTTTATAAAGACTTTCTACCGATGAATTTGATTTAAAGTATTGAAGCAAGCCAGCAATATCCTCATGTGCCTTATGCCAAGCTTCAGTAATTAACTGGTTTAACATTTCCAAATGTCTTTCATCAAACAAATCAAATGTAAATCCTATATAAAATATTAATCCTAGATCATCTTTATTTTTTTCTCTACAAATAACTTCTAACAGTTTGTCAAAGTAGCTAGTTATTTCTATACTTCCCTTGAACAAATCCAAAAATTCTAGATCTGTTATTTCACCGCCAATAAGTTTTTTTATTATTATTCTTAGTTCTTGATTCATTTTTCTGTCCTTTCAAAACTAGTAATATGATCATTAAAAATACCCAATGCAGTTCCTTTTCCTAGGCCTATATTTACTTGGGGTTTTCCTATCCCTTTTTTACCAGAGAGACCCTCCCCTTTAAAGTGTGCATATTTCTCATTCCATTTAGAGACACTACTGATATCTTTCATTTCTGGATACCTAACATTTGTAATTGGAGAATCGTTTTTCAAACCTATTTCCTCTAATTTTGCCGTAGTACCAGGATCAAGTTCAAACCTTACTAGTACTCCTTCGTACAGTGCTGCATATTCCTTAGTAGGTGAAATAAAAGTTTCACCTGTACCAGGCATTATATTTGTTTTTTCCAATCTTTTATAATGTTTTTCCGACATTGTTCTATAATATACTTCTGATTTAACTTCACCCGTCCCCTCATGAACATTCCCTTTGTCATCACACTTCATGTACCCGCTCGGGTCCACGTAGTGAATCGGGTTGTTCCCTACATACGCATAGAGATTCAGTCCATCCCCGCGATACGTATCTTCCTGGGTAAAGCGGGCAATGGCCGGATTGTAGAAACGCGCTCGCAGATAATACTGCTGCGTTACACTCTCCCACGCCTCTCCCGCATAGCGGAAGCGGTTTTCGATCTGCTCTGCCATCGACAGTGTATTCCCGAACGCATCGTATGCGTAGCTGTTCTGTACCCTGCCCTTACGGTCGGTCAGATGCAGGACATCCCCGTGTGTGTTATTTACATAATAAGACGGATTCCCTACCTCGTCCACCCGGGCCAACCACTCATGTCCGCGCACAAATGAGGCCTGGACTCGGGCTTCCTCATCCAGCTCGTTCACCATATACCAGCCGTCATACACAAATCGACGATGCGTGCCATTCTCTTCTACGCCATTACGAAGTCCTTCCGGATCATATAGATGACGGATATAGCTGCCATCCGACTTCTCTGCCTTTACCGTTCGGTTAAAGGCATCGTAGGCATATGAGATACTTTCCTGTCCGCTTCGCTCTCGCAGCAGGTTCCCCTGCGCATCATATTCGTAACGCGTCTGCTGCCCTCGCGATCCCGCTTCTTGATTCGAACCCTCACCCAGCGCCTCTTCCAAAACCGACAGCAGACGGTTCCGTGAATCGTACGTATAGCTCGCTTTGTGGTCGTTCCACATCCGACTTAACCGATTCCCTACGGCATCATAGGATAAACGTTCCGTTCCCCATCCTGGGTATTCTGCTTCTACCAGTTGCCCTATGGCATCATAGCGATACTTCGTTCGTTTTCCGTTTTCGTCCCGGGCGATCTGGTGACCGTTGTTATCATATTCATAACGGTGCTGTAGGAGCGGACTTCCGTCCGGCGATTGCGCTTGCAGCTTCGAGACATTTCCATCTGCATCATAGTCGTATGCCATCTCAATGCCGTTACCATACAAAATGGAAGCCACACGGTTGCCGTATACGTATCCATACTTCGCCAGCAGTTCTTGATCCTGTCGGATCTCGGAGACACGCCCAACCAAATCATAGCGGTATTCCGTGGTCCGGCCCCCCGCATCAGTCTGAGCAATCGGGTTGCCTTCCGCATCATACTCATAAGCCAGTATTTTATGACCTGACCCACGATCTTCTGCCGCGTTGTTACTCATCAGGTTGGCAAACGCTGCACTCATATTTCCGCTGCTGCTCATATATTTGCCCGTCAGCAAACCATCTTCATTGTACGTATAATCATATCGCGTATGCTCGTTTGCCGCTGTTTGCAGCAGGCCGTCTTCCCGGTACATATAGGACTCTTCCACACCACTCGACATTTCACGACGCTTGAGCAACTGGTCATTGAAGTTATATGCATACTCAATGACTTTGCCGTTACGGTCCGTTTGGCGGGCCAAGCGGCCTTCAGTGTCATACTGGTACAGCATCTTCTGCTTGTCCGGGTCTAATATAGCAGACAGCTTACCCAAGCTATTGTAGTCATACTGCGTCGTTTGACCGTTTCCGTCCGTCGAGCTGACGATATTCCCCGCATAGTCGTAGCGGTAATGCTCCGTGCTACCGTCCGCTTTGTGGAGAGCCGTGATCTTACCCCAGCCGTCTACAATATGCCGGGTCAGATGGCCTTCACCATCCCGAATGCCTGTAATGTTACCTGCCGCATCGTATATATATTCTTGCTTTACGATGCCTTGTCCTGCCTTGGCTGGTGTCATCACTTGCTTCACTCGGCCACCAAGAGTGTACGTATATTCGACTCCAACACCGCCATCCATTTTGCTGACCAGTTCACCAAACTCATTATATCGGCTTCGCTCCATGATCTGACCATACGGATTAGCCACTTCAATTAACCGGTTCAGGCGGTCATAGGTGAAGGTCATTCCCGGACCGTCATCGATAGCCGGATCATACTGATTCGGCGTGACTTGCTTCACGATATTCCCCGTCTTGTCATAGAACAGACGCGTGGTACCCCCGCGTTTTCCGATCATGCGGATACGCCGATTCACCGGGTCATACGTATAGGTTACCTTACTGCCATTCGTATCTGTCTCTTCTATCACGTTACCCGTGCGGTCATATTTCAAATAGACGCTGCTGGTCCGGGCATCTGTACTCTCCCGGCGACTGATCTGAACCATTCGATCAACGGCATCGTAGCTAATCTCAGTTTGATATCCTTCCGGGGTCACGATCTCGACCACATTGCCGTTACGGTCATATCCGTAAGATGTAACTGCATTTACCAAGCCCGGTACACGATCGGTCAGATCATTAGCATTCAGCACTTCTACGTGCCGTTGCAACCATCCGGTTTTGTTATATTCGTAGCGGATCAACCGATCCTTTTGCTCGTTCAGTTTCTGTCTTTCCGACGTTTTCTGGTTCAGACAATCGTACGTATAGTGAATTTCCGCTCCAGTATCATCCGCAATGGCGATCACCCGATGATTCCGGTCATAGCTGTAACGAACACTTTGATAGGTCTCCGCATAATCCGTTTCGCTGACATACTCCTGAGTCCGTTTCTCTTCCAGCAGGTTTCCGGCTTGGTCATAACGGTACAAGGTCAGACGATACAAGACTTGATCGGATTCCTCCACAGGTTCGCGCTTTTCAATTAGCCAGCCTGCCGTATTATATACATAGAGTGTGCCGAAACGTTCACTGTCGTTTGTTTCACTAGCATAACCCTTGCCATCTATTGCTTTCGTTACACGCCCTGCATGATCATACACGAACCGGCGACTGACATGGCCCTCTGCATCGGTGATCTGAACCAAGCGATTCATGACATCATATACATACTCGGTGCCAGGTCCATCGTCCATAATCGGATCATAATGTTCTGGTAAGATCATTTTGATCATATTTCCGTTCGCATCGTATTTCATGCGAGCGATGCCACTATCTGGATACCTTACCTTGATCCTGCGTCCCCGATGATCATACTCATACTCCGTGCCAGGTCCATCATCTTCAACATGGTTATAGTAGTTCGGTTCAATCTCTTTTAAAATGTTACCGTTAATGTCATACCGAGTACGGGATACGTTCTGAGCCAGATCCGTCATCCGAACCAGACGATCCATCGCATCGTACCGATATTCGATGCCTTTGCCATTGTCTATACGGGCGACATAATCGTTAGGGAGCACTTTTTTGACCAAATTGCCCATCTTATCATAGAACATTAATGTAGTGTTGCCTTCAGCATCTACGATGCGTGTACGCTTATTCAAATGATTGTATTCAAACTCTACCGTTCCGTAGGCCGTGGTAATGCTCATCATTCGCGCAGCATCATCAAATGTATATAGGTATTTATTGCCCTCTGCATCTTGCACCTGAGTCGGCGCATCTGTATGATCTGTTCCATACGAATAAACCGTCGTGTGACCGAGTGTATCCGTGCTGCTCAATATCCGTCCTTGCGGATCATACATATAAGAAATGACCGCATGCGTTCCATCCGCAATACTGGTCTTCTCTTCGATCAGCCTTCCCATGGCATCATGCGTGAACCATTTCTCTGTTACGCCGTTAACAGCAATCTGAGTCAGATTTTGATCCTGATCGTATTGACGCTCAGTACGAGTTCCGTCTGGACGGATTTCTTCCGCAAGATTACCAAAGATATTATATGCCCATTTTGTGGTGTGACCCATAGTATCCGTATGACTTGATTTATTTTGATGCGCATCGTACGTAAAAGACTCACGAGTTCCATCACTGTAGATCGTATCCGTCACCAGATCATCAGTATTGTATTCAAAATTCTCGACGACTCCTGTGGCATGATACGTAAAAGTAGTTCTCCGTTTCGCCTCATCGTATTCAATATCCGTAACGTGATCGTCCGCATCCCACTGCCTGATTACCCGATCATGTTGATCATATTGATTTCGGACATACCTATGCCCATTCTGGTCCGTGATTGCGTCAATTCTTCCCTTAGCATCATAGACATATGACGTCACTCCCGCATTCGGATACGTTACACGAGTCAGAAAATCTCCTTCATATTCGTACTTCACTGTTCTGCCTATATTATCAGTGATGCTATAAAGTTTGCCACCTGAATAGGTGAAGGTGATCTCCTTACCACCCGGGGTCGTTAACTTGCACAATCCTTCCACATCGTATTCCAGCAACGTTTCATTGTTAGAGCGATCCTTGATTTTCAGCAGTCGTCCATCCTGATCATAGATATAAGTTCGACGCTCTTTATCGGTTAAGCGATACTCTTTGGTAACAGAATCCTCCGAGAGGTTGTAATCCTGTTTTCCTCCGATCTCATTAATCCACTGACCGTCTTGCTCAATAAAATGTTCATAATGTCCATCCGTGCATATGACCAGGATATGATCTTCCATCCGCCGAATGGAGCTCTCGTAAGTAAAGGTAAAACCACGCCCCGTGCCGCCTGTCATGGAGTTAGTGGAAGTATAACTTCGGACCATCTCAATCTGACCAATATCCTGAACCACCATATCTGTAGCCGTAAAATAAAATCTACCCTTCACAACATCAATCGGATCTCCGCGTGTAACAAGATTTCCTATACTAGATATCAGAGACTTTTTTAAATTCTCTACCGTTAGCGACTCTTTGACATTCCCATGCTTTCGGTAATCATCCGCCATAGAACCTGACATATCGCCTACCACTGAGGATAGATAAGAGCTGATCTTGTTATTACCTGCAAAAGAAAATGCTCCTCCTACAAGGCTTCGGGTCAAGTTAGATTTAAGATCTGTTTGTCCAGTATTCATCACGTCTTGAACCGTTCCGGCTGCAACTCCACTTGCTACAAGACGTGAATATATATTGAGAGCACCTGTACCGCATTTTACTCCTGTCATAAATTTTCCGGCGACAGTTGCACTGATAAATCCATTACTAAAGCTGTTCATATAGTGTCCAATGAGCGTCTCGCCTGGATGGGCATTAGGATCAAATATAGCCGTAATGCCTGTATTAATTCCTCCACCTATGGAAGGAACAATGAGAGCACTTGCACCTCCAGTGAGAAACGCTACTCCGGCCACCGAAACCGTTACGGCCCCATATTTAACCACATCATATAACTCTTGATTTCCTCCCAGAACGGTATCTCGCATGAAGTTATACGATTGAGAGAGATCACCTACTCTCGCTTTGGCGATATCCTGCTGTCCCTCACTAGACTCACTGGCAGCGACTACCATTGTTGTAGCTCCTGCAGCGAGTGTGACACTGGCAGCAGCCACAACTAAAGGAGCAGCTGCACCCGCTGTTAAAACAGTTACCGCAACACCCACAGCCACTGCTCCAATAATCATGGCTATTTTTCCAAAGCCTACTTTTTGCTTGCCTGCCTCCAACTTATTCACGAGGGCTTGACGTTTAGCTGCCGCATTATTATTTACCTGTTCCATCACCTGCTTATCCTGAGCAATTAGAGCACTATCATCGTATTGTACTGCTGGTGCTTTACCTGGTTCTCCCTCATAATATATCGTGGCGGCTTGAGCGTTTGTCTTGTCTTCAATCCAGATCACCTGTTCAGGATTTACTCCTTCAACCGGGCTACGGGAGATTGCAACGAGTTCGCCAGCTGTCAATTGAATTTGTTTTGGAGCTGGTAATTCACCAACAAGATTAATTTTAAAATCCGTGGTCGCCTTAACACACATATCCGTATCGGAGAGGATTTCTACCTTTCCGTCACCTGTAAGCTGGAACTTAATGCTTTCCTGACTATTAGCCGCAAATACAATATCCTGCCCAGTTAGCTTCATTTCTTTATCTGAGTCATTGGTTAATGACTTGATAACAGGATCGGAAGATTTCTGACTATATTTGCTTTGTTCAGCCCCTCTTCGAACGGAGCTTACCGCAATAGCTCCTGTTTCCAAAGCTGTTGGGAAATGAAGCTTGACTGGAGAGCCTGACTTAGGCATCATGTAGGCACTTTGATTGTCCATACCTGTGGAATAGGGGAACCAGCAAGTACCTGCATCGTCATTTGTGGCGTCAATATCCAAATGCAGTTTGATTTGATTACGGGATATCTGTGTGATCCGCCCCTCCAAAGAAAGTCCCTGTATAGCAGTATTCATTATTTTATTGGTTTTGATCGTACTTCGCGAAGTTAAGGTATATGTATATAGCAGTTCCCCTTTGACAACAGATGCTGCTACTTCACATACAATATACGGTTTATGTTGAAAATCAACTTGTGCTCCCAGTCTTAATGCCACTCTGCTCTCCACACTAAACAAAGTATGATTAGCCTCATATCCCATTTGGGTTGTTGATCCAAAACGACTTTGCATCGTATAAGAGTCATTTTCCAACTTACCAGTTTCCTGCCCCTCTGGTATGCCCAGTAAAAGAGACGGAGTTTCTTCGGACATAACAGAGATCACAACAGTATTTAAATGAGAGGCCATACGCTTGATGAATTGCCAATCCGTCTCTTCATATTGTAGTAGTAACTGCCCTGTCTCAATATTCCCTATTGTTTCATCTGAACAATGTGCTCCAGGGTAATCTTCCAATAGGTTGTCTACAATTTGCCCGTACGTTTTTTGCTTGTTTTGAAACGATCGCTTCTTCCACTCCAAATCCATCTGGTACGTGAATGATACAGCTTCAACCTCTAAAAAATGAACTCCCTGCACATACTTTACGGCTGCTCGCTTGATCATCCCTCTAAATAGTGGATTTTCCTTTTCAGCATTTATCGGGTGAGCTTTAAAAAGTGAAACCTTATCATCAACACTCATTTTCTGCAGGCTTTCGCTTTGAGCATCAGGAATAATCGCTTTAAAACGAAGAACTGCATGTTCATTCATTTTATGCAGAAAATTTAATTTTTCTATCCTCTGAATGTTATAAGGAAAATCCAGTATTAAGCCGGCATAAAAAGTTTCCATAACGACTTGCCTCCTCTCTTCATTGGCATTCTTATTTGCGCTGTCCATTATCAATAATGGAAATATTCCCACCAAACAAGCAAGAGTTACAGCAACTGCTTAACATCGCATCCGCCGGGCCCACTTTGACATCCTCTTTTCCAAAATCCCAAGGTCTTACTATTTTAGGAGTACACATAGCCACACATTCTGGTGGAGGGAGCTGCTCGAGAGGAATATCTTCTTCTTTCATAAATAATGATTTAAACCAGCCAACATCCTGTTTAGGGGCCTTGACGGCTTCTTCCACCTTTTTCATTTCAGCTTGTACTGCCGGGTTACTGAGACTCTTGCACACTCCAAAGGGACGAACATTCTGCTCAGGAAAAAAGTCATGAATATTCAGTTGAGGCTGTTCATGTATGTATTCCCCATGACTCGCAGGCACGATGATTCTCGCTGGTCTTGATCCCTGATCACAAAATGCAAATGCACCGTGCACTACAAAACTCTGGTCTCCACTCATAGCGACAGCCTCCTATTGTAAGTTTCTACCTTCTCTATTTTCATGCCAAACAAATCTCTCCTTAATATGCTCTCAGTTATGTCTAGGTTGATCACAAGCATCGTCTCATCAATACCTTTAATGCGAAAAGCAGCATGTCTACGTGTCTTCTCCGAATCAATAACAATTTGTTGTATTCTTCCTGCCTTATCAAAAACAGTTTGATCTGATAAACAGTCCAATCTGTCGACAAGCATCAACCAGTAGGTGCTCTGTGTTTCCATTTTTATATTTGTTAATACAGCACACTTAAAAATCACATGTTCGTCATACATAGAGATCACTTTTTTTAGCGCGTCGGATACGAGTAGTACTGGACGTTCAATGAAATCCGGACAAACACGGTTTTCATCACCATTTACGAATACAACCGTCAGGTCTTTAATCGAGTCTGCTTGATCCGTTGTTACCTCCAACGTAGAGTTGGCAGCTATTAGTCCTTCGAATGTGATCAGATGATCCTCAAGACTTTTATCCTGTGAAATGATAAAGTACTCCATATTTCCCTCCTTGACACACCCATTCATTGTCTAGTAATAGTGCGAACATCAGTCATTAGAAAATACTTGTATGCCATCAAGCTGCTGATCAGTTAACTTCAACAATTGAATATCTTTCAGATAGAACGATGCACCTTCCAGATTGGCCTGGGAAAAATCCGTCTGTTTTAACAAAGCCCCTCTAAAATTAGCACCCCTCAAGTCCGCTCCCTTGAAACTCGCATCTTCTAAATTGGCTTCAGCAAAGTTCGTTTCCATAAACGGGGGAATATGAAATTCCTTTTCTGTGGGCACAACAAAACTTCCCTGAACCTCTTCTAGTTGAGCTTTACATAAATTGGCCCCTCTAAAATCCGCACCATGGATTAAGCTGTAATCCAAGCTGGTCTCTTGTAGATTAGCACTACGGAAATCTGCACCGATGAGAGGGCACCCTACCAAATAGCTCCCTACCAATGAAGTTTTGGAAAAATGGCTGTAGCATAAGTTAACTAACTTGAAATACATGTGACTGAGGTCTACATTCTTAAAACTTTCGTGTGCATATTGATCATTTTCATTAGGGTCCAGCCTGCTTCTAACTTCAGCACTTTGCTGCTCTTTAGAGTCAAATTTATACACAAGCTCATTAAAATCCTTATACTCACCCACACGAATATACACCTCGCTGTCCTTGCCTAACGCTAAAAACTCATCTGTCTCTACTGCATCTTTCATGACATGTCTTATCAAGTTAGCCATGTAGTTTACATAAAACGATGCTTCTTCTCTCTTTATTTGAGATATATCTGCAGAATAAATTTTATTGACATACTTTTTACTATCTTGTGTAAGCTGACGTTCAAAGATATCCAGAAATTTAAATACCCAGTTTGCATTAAATTCCTTCGCGCATTCTACCGAGTCCATATAGCCTTGATGATCATAAAAATATATCCGACAGCTTGCATCATGATTAATCACGCGATGTCTGAAAAAAGTAAAATGTATATGCTGAATCTTTCCTTTATCACATTTCTTCTGCAGGTTTAGAACTTGTATACAACTATCCTTAAAAACAGAAAGAATTTGCCTCGCAAGTTCATCACGATTAATTATCAAATATTCATGCAAAGCCGCAATCTGCTCTACACGATATTTCAGGACACTATTTTCTCTTAAATGTAATAAAGCTTCCTGACGTTTCATCGTTCATATTGACCTCCCTTGCTAATTCAGGCTGACGAGAAAATTAGTTTGTGAACACTTCAGTACCCGCAAGTTTAGCATTTCCCGACTGATCCAGAGTGATCTTTCCACCCTTATCACTTTCAATTACAATTTCATCTGTCGCGGTCATCATCAATGTCTTTTCAGCTCTGATTTTTACGTTTTCTTTAGAATGCAGCGATACTTCTTTTTGTCCAATGATTGTAACTGCACCACTAGCCTCCAGCTTAACAAGCGCCTGTCCCCCGTTAGCTGAAATCTCCACATGATCTGGCGTGAGCTTAACTTCCATCCCTGCTGGATTTCGGAAATATCGTACATTCGGATCAGACATTCGATCACCTGAAGAATTGCTACTTGCCCCCGATGTACTTCCTCCCCCACCGGAAGTGCTTCCGCGCTGGGCAGAATCCTCCGAGTACGAATTGACTGAACTGAGGGCAAAAGCCGCATCTTCCCATTGGCTCGGTAAATTCACTCGTACGCTGTCTCCCTTTTCCGGCATACAATACCAACCGCTTCCGTCCTCTGAGGCATACACTGTTGAATATGGAAACCAATATGCAGTTCCTTCATCCTGATGATTATCAATTTCTAAGTGAACTTTTACTGTATCCCGTTTGATCGCCAGTACCCTTCCCCCTATGGAAGCACCACGTATCCGTTCGTTATAAGGTTTGGCACGATTAATGCCTAAGCGACTTGCCACCGTATAGCGGTGAACGAGCAGTCCCTTTTCCATCGTTGATATACTTTTCTGGATAAAATATGGCCTATCTTGAAAACGAATAGCATCGCCCAGGTTAAATATTTTATATGTTTCAATCTCGTAATACACAAAATCCGTCTCATGAATGTCTGTCTGATAGTTTTTGGAATGCACCAAATATTCTGACAAATTCTTTTTGACGGTATAATTAAAGTTTTCCAGGCGTTCAGTTGCTTCATCATCAGGAATGCCAAAGAATGTTTTTATGCTTTTAAATTTGCCCACTGGCATTAGCACCGTGTTCACACGGGCAGCCATCCGTTTTAAAAAGGTCCAGTCTGTTTCGTGATATTGAAGAACAAAATTTCCAATACTCTCATCACGGTCAGCGGAATATTTAACATCATAATCGTCATATCCCCTACCAACTTCTTTAACCAGACGTGAATAGGTAACTGATGCATTCTGATATGATCTGGTTTTAATTTGCATATCCAATAAATAAGAGTAGGTATAGGCCTCCACTTTGAGGTAATACACATCAAGCACTTTCTGAATTTCCATTATGCTAATTAATCCGCAAAACAGCTCTTTCCGTCCACCGCCATCCAAAACCTGGTATACTTCCACTGGTGTCTGAGCTTGAATGGAGTGAACATAGTTATCCTTTTGTTCTTCGGTGATCGTACCGGTAAAGGAAAGCTTGCCGTGTTCATTCACTTGATGAATAATTTTTAACTCTTTTAACTTCACCTGCTCAAAAGGACTTATTTTGACGTTGTCATAAGCAAGAATAGACGTACTCATTTGCTGTCCACCTCCAGTGATGAAATCATACCTTCGGTAATCCACTTCCATAAGTTTCGTTGCCGATCACTACCGTTTACATTAATAATGAGCTGATGGTTGCCTTTTTCTACAAAGCATAAATAATTGAACACGACTCCATTAGCCACGTTATTGGTGAACAGACAATAATGAGGCTCAAATAGGCCATGATTAACCGTACCATCCTCGACCCAACTGATCGGCATCTCCATCGCATGAAATTGTTGAAGCATGGAATCTTTCATATGCTTCATAGAAAATTTTTCTTTTGCCTCTATCCAATTAAAAATAACGTTAATTTCATGTTCGTCATTGCTAAAAACCATATGCTCATCAGTTTCAAGGGTGCAGACAAAGAAATCTGTTGGGAAGTTTATACTTAAACTTGTCTTCATTACATTCAACCTTCCAAATTCCAATTGAATGGCATCATTGTCCAAACTCCCTCCCTTTACTCCATTAATGATATCTTCACCCCTCCACTGCTGCTCTTCTTCGTGCTCTATATCATTCATCGCAGAGTTAACAGGAGGTTCATTTGGAATCTGTTGATTCCGTTGCTTTTT
Source organism: Paenibacillus sp. SEL1 (assembly GCF_054602535.1). Classification (NCBI taxonomy): domain Bacteria; kingdom Bacillati; phylum Bacillota; class Bacilli; order Caryophanales; family Paenibacillaceae; genus Paenibacillus; species Paenibacillus sp. SEL1. The sequence goes on from NZ_CM137723.1 coordinate 477,267, forward strand.
TTCCAGCTTGGCAATTTCCTCGTCCAAATATTTCATAATGCACACTCCTCTACCTGATTTTCTAATCCACAATCATCCGTCCGGCTCCGCCGCCCTGCCAACGGCCTGCTGTTCGTTTTCCACGTCCGGCGCCTTCTAGAATAAGAACTAGCTGTCTATGCAACTGAGCATGAGAATAATCTCTGTATTCCGCACCATTTCGGTTTGCAATGTAATGCTGAATGGAATCTCTGTCTACGGCTTCTGAGTTCAGGCATATGAGCGCAAACATACAATCCATCGGATCTGTGGCACCACTTTTAAGCAGCTCGGATGCGAAGTAGCGCATCGTCTCTGGCCGCAATGTACTCTGCTTCAAACCCGCAAAAGGAGCATGGATATCACTCCATGTATTGAATTCGGTTGCCATGTCGGCAAAATCCTGATAATCCGAGCGAAGCACGGCTCCATCTTTGAGCTTGAATCGGCCCAGCTCCATCTTATCCAGACCGATCTCTGCCTCATCCTCCAGCACGATATCTGCATGATGGGCTGTGAAATCCGGGCGATCTGTTTGTTCCAAAAAGAGCAACTTCAACACCGATAGCCGGCCTGTAGCCGCATACGGCACTTCCTGCTCCTGCTCCAGCAGGTATAGTCTATCCTTGTGCTTCACGATGCCTCTACCAATGGTCAGCGTGTTCTCCTCGACAGTTACGTTCATTCCGGTGATAATACCATCCGAAAAATCCTGATACCGGATATCCAGAAAACTGCGTGGGTAGTCTCGCAGGTTCTCCAGCATCTCGGTTTTTAGAATACGGCCCTTCTCAAACTTCGGAACAATATGCGTTAACATGGTGCTCTCCTCCTTTCTCTATTCTTCTTTATTTAGGGGAACAGATAGCCGATTCACACCGGGCGCAGGAGGTGGAACAGGAACTGCATCATCGATGGGTTGAGCTTTACTTACTCCAAGTAATCCAGTAAATAGGCGAATATTCTTTTCTAAAAATCTGCGTATATCCATCTTGCTCCCCCTGTTTGAAGACTACGGTTCATTATGATCTTAGAATCTATTTATCTACCTTTACATCCCGGCTCCGCGTTGAGCCTGCTCACGAAGGATATAGTCCAGCTCGCGTTTGTCCACAACATAGGTACGGGCGATCAGATCGTGAAGAGCCTGTTTTCTAGCCGTAAAGCCTACCATGATAAAACCGATCCACAAAATGATACTCGATAAAATTTTACTCCAGTAGCGGACACTCGCACGTCCAAAGCTCAGCTTTTGGTTAAATTCATCTACTACAACGATACCAAGAGCCAGCTTGCCCACCGTAGCTCTGCATTTGGACGATTCCATGATCGCAAAATACAGCCATGAAGCCCCCAAATTCATCAGAGTTTGCCCCAATAATTGCATGGTGAAAATAGCAGTCGACCCGTCTGTCAGCATAGAGGTTTCTGCCGGAGATGGCGCCCAGTTCCCAAAAAGCTGAATTACACCCCAGATCAATCCAATAATCATAAATACAAATCCTAAAATAAGGCTATCAATGATATAAGCCAAAGTTCGCTTCCAAAAACCTGCATACAGCACGTTATCCCCTCCAAGTGGTGTGTACTTTTCTGATTTCAGCATTTTGCGAAATTCTTAATTTACTATTTCGTGCCGTCAAAGAAATCCAGCTCGGAGAGATCATTTTCGAAAGCAAAAAAGCGTTTGGGTCCCAGATGCAGCAATTCATCTCGGCGGGTAATCGGGACTACATAAAAGCCCCAGCGGCTATCTCCGACAAAAACAAAATATTTCGTTTCCCCATTACGGATGGAGTCCGTATCATCCTGCGGGATATCCCGCCCGTACAGCACGGCAATTTCCTCATACGGCATGGGTTCAAAAGCTTCTGGCCGACTACGGTACACATGACGCTGACGCAGCTTGCCGCCGTCGGCCGTCAGGAAGAACTCTACCTCAGCCGCATGAGACGGCCGGGAAATAGAACCGCGTACCCGGTTGCTTTCCAAACTCGCAATCAGCTCCTTCTCGCGTCCCGTATGCGTCCATGCGCTGACCGTGTACGGAATAGCCGGAATATGATTGGTAATAACAGGCTCAATCGTGCCCATTTTTTTAGCGTTCAGGTAACGGATAGCCCCGCGCAGACAGGCCATTTTCAACTCAGGTACCCGGCTGAGGTCCTCTGCCTTTTGACGAAACTCAATACTGCGCCCTGGTACAAATTCCTTGAGTGCTTCGCGAAATACGTCAATCCGGCAGGACTGCCCGGTTAGCTTGATAATCGAATAATCCTGCAAGCGCCCCTCCAGATAAAACTCATCCAGAAACTTGCGCACAATATTGTAGATGTCCGCCTTAAGAAGTTGCTGTATCTCCCGAATGTTAAACACCACATCAGGCAGACCATATTCATCACGAAACCGTCCGTTCTCGATGACTGAAACCAGCCAACGGTCCATCACTGCAATGTTCAGGTCGCTTTCAGCAGATAATACCTGCTCGGATTCGAAGCGGCTGCGCAAGATCCCCGTGCGTAGAAAAAATTCCTTTTTCATATTTTCTGCCGCGCTCCACAATAGATGAAAATTACTCAGTACCCGCTGATATTCATCCCGTGTAGCATGCTCATACTGTTTGAACGCGGTAGGCAAGATGGCCTCTGCCTCTCGGTAGCGTTCCTCCAGTCCCGCATATACAGCATCTACACCAAACTCATCCACATGACGGTACAAATCTCCCGAAGGAATGCCGATCAGGGCATCAATATCGGTGTCAGGCAAACGAGTCTCGGCAGCATAATAACCTGCAAATACAATTTTCATAAACTGCATAATCCGATACGTCAGATTGTTTCCACCAAAATTGGTATCCCCATTTTCATACGTTGTGTGAATATCCAGCTTGTAAGCAATACGTCCGTCCTCAATTCGGAATCGGCAGGAAGACAAATCTGTCGTGCCTCCACCACAATCAATGACAAGTGCCTGATACTCCTCACCGTCCGCAAAAGTCCCTCGTTCCATCTGGTCTGCCAGCGTGTTGTACAGTACAGCCAGCCCTTCGTCCAGCGCATCCTCCGCTTCAATCTGGTAATCAGGCAAAATATCACTAAACATCTCTATAAACTGGGGCTGCAGCTTGACCGGAGCAGAAAAGTGCAGGTTGCGGAACCGACACTTAAATTGCTGCTCGGCTGTAGCAATCACATAACGGATAAAAGCAGCTAAAATATCACTGCGGGAAGCGGTTGCTGTATTCCCCTCGGAATCCATTAATTCCTCGATTCGCTTATAATCGTTGACCCACCGCTTGATCCCTCGCAATACTGTCGCACGGCTGCCTGCCACGTCAGATCCACGTAGTGCATCCTCCCCAAATACATAAAGGATATGTTCTGGATTGGAGCAGTCTGCGACACGAATAGCAGTCGGCAATACTTCGATCCAGTCGCCTTCTGCCCCTTCTGGGCCGGGGAATGACACATAATTGATGGCGTTCAGCCTTACCGTGCTGCTCATACCTGTATCAGGAGCCGTAACGTAGGAGCTATCCAAATAAGCACCTGCTGTGGTGTTCGAGGTGCCAAAATCAATCGCAAGTACCGCATCTGTAGTTTCCGTGCCCCGAATGATCAGCTCTGCCACCGGAACCCGGTGACCTTGAAGCTTCAGCGGCAGCATTGGCTTATCTCCATAGTAGAGGTTATAAAAATATTCTGATTCCTGTCTTCGCAGAAATAATAGGCTATAACTATGATTAGACGTCTCTCGCAGTTCAGCATCACGATGACGAGAAAGATAATATACGCCTGTTCGTCCCTCATCCTTCACCAAATTCAAAACACCGCACAGTTCTCCTGTCGCATTCACCAGAAGCACATTAGATGAGCTCAGCCAAGGCAAATCGGATTCAATCCGGTAGTTGTCCATGCGACCTGTGCGTACACCCTGATACAGTGTGATTTTGGCGGGAACCCGGATACCGCTGCTCTCCTGCCGACGGTCGTTCCAGTTTCGCTGTAGTGCCGATTCCATGCGTTCAAAACCGCCAGGGTTCGGCCTTGTGATGAGTAAATGCTCTTCCGCACTCCGAAATCGCAAAATCACGCGAATCAATTCTTCACGTGCCAGGCGATTGGCAAATCCCTCGACCAGTCGTTCCTTATCGCATATCCCACGTAACTGAAAGGTCGTCATTTGCTCCAATTCCGCCCGCGTGTATTTCGCCGTGAAGCGTATGCTTTTTCGATCGGTGAGCGGGTCTAGCAACCTGTATGTATAGGGTCCGTTCATCGTTCACATGTCCTTTCTTAGCCATTTAGCCTTAATAGAGGGCGATAGCGTCTATTTTCATCGTAGGATCTTCCTCTAAAATGCCGAAATGACTTGTCCAATACAATTCCGTCGTAAAACGTGCCGGAAGAAACAAATCCAGAATCAAATCCACTTTAATCCGTGACAATGGCGTCTCCTCTTGGCCGATATAGATGAGTAATTCGTCTTTTTCCTCACAATTGGTGTAAATGATTGAGCGATGAAAGACGCGCCGCATCGTTTCTTTTAGCAGATGTACGGCTTCTCCCGTCTCATACAGGCGCAGCAGTCCTTCAGCAATCGCGTCCTGATCCTCACGGTTTAATTGTCCAAAGCCTTCCTTTACCTTCAGGCCAAAAATGCCCTCTGCAATATCACGCCGAACAAACTGGATATGGTACTCCCGCCGATTCATCCCTTGATACAAGTCCATTTCCGCCAGAAAATGCATCATAATATCAAATAGCGATTCTCTCAGCTCCAGATACTCTTCAGCATCCGGTGGAAACAGATCCCGAAAAATAGAATAAAAGCGGTAGTACGGATTGATTTCCACTACCTGCTCCAAATGGGAAGTATTCAACTCTGCCAGACTAAGCTCCATATACGGAGAGTAGCTGACAGCGGGTACGAAGCGGAATTTATCTACATCCAGCCCCTGTTCCCTCGCGCGCATGAGCAAATCCCAGACGTAATTCACACCCATTCTCCTTCACACTTGTACTCTGGAAAATACATCTGCACTTCCGATACCAAAAAGCTCATTAAATCGGATAAAATATAAGCAGGCGCGGTTGGCGAAACATCGTCAGAACCACGTCTGAACCCCAAACGCATGATCTGCTTGCCTTCCTCTGTCCGTACGTTATCGCTGACAAACGGATTTAACGGATACGTCTGGGTTTTGGTTACAAGGTTGCTTACATCATTTCTCCCTGCACCTCCCCAGATGTCCACACGTTCCAGCTCCAGCCCTTGCGCTGCTTCAAACGAGTTTACGATGCGCATGATTTCCGCTTTGGCACGGACAATCACGGCCTGTTTTCCTGCATAGCGGCCCAAAAAGCTGTCCTGTCGCCGATTAGACAATAACGGATAAGTCTGACGACTAAGTCTCGTTGTAACAGGCTTCGTAACCTTCAACACATTCCATTCGCCAGACTTATCACGTGGTGTGACAATCGTCAGTTCCTCTTCTGTACGCTTGATATACCGGATATCGCCTTCAGTCCCGTCAATCAAATAACCATGCTCAGGACCTGTTTTTCGCAAAGGCAGCACATGCTCATAGTTCACACGATCCATAGCGGGTATAGGAAAACCGCTGTTCTTTAGAGATAGCCTTTCAATGTTCCAAAGCGGAAAAACGTCGCCCTTCTTAAAAACGTCGAATTCCTCCAATGAAATTGTAATTTCATGAATTTCTTCATGGGCGGCCGGCTCGCCGTCTCCACCAATCAATACACAGTCCACAAACTTATAAGCGTACGGATGATTAATTGTTTTCCACGGCATACCATTTTGCATAAACGTGTGATATAACTGCTCAATTTCCAAAATATAAGAACGGTTATGCTCCAGACGAAAACGAATCGGATAATTGCCAGTTTCCGTGACCAACATTCCTGAGAAAATACGCTTGCTGCGCACCAGCGCTGAGATACGTTCGGTCTCCATCTCAAGAAAAAGCGTAAACAACGGCATCGCACCGCCTTCGCGTACCACCTCTGCCACACGGCTGATGTCCATCTGTTTTTCCTCCGTATCAGACGGTAACACAGGATATAAAAATTCATGAATCGGGTCATAGTCCTCACGCGATGTCAATGACACGTACACATCAATCTTTTCTTCCGTATTCTCAATTTCCTCAAATACCCGCCGTTCTAGCTGGCGGGTCATTTCTTCCTGATATTCGACGAGGTTCATAAATACCCCCGCCATCATATTTTTCAGTAAACGTCTCTGCTCTAAATCGTCCATCTTGCTCAAACGGTCCTGTACCAGCTCTTTCACGACGTCTCACTCCTTTCCGGCTCCAGCATTCATTGAACATGAAAAACTTAACCTCCGTTCGCAGCAGCCCGATCTTGGTTCTCTGAATCAGACGCCCCTGCTGTTTTAGAAGCGGAATCAGCAGTTCCTTGCTCTTTGTTGGTATCCACCTTGGCCGAAGGGGCAGTTCCATCGCCTGTACCCATGCTCTTTGCAGCCGAAGTGGCTTCCTTCTTCGCGGGTGTGGTTCCCGCTGAAGCCGTTGGCGCAGCCTTCGTTTGCGATTCTGCAGCAGGGGTTGCAGCAGCGGAAGATAAAGCTCCACCCGCTGTGTCCCCTGCGTCCGTGTCGTTCAATGCTCCATCAGACAATCCCAATCCAGCAGGAAGCTGACCATTTTTCTGCTGTTCCGCGCTCTGCTTTTCCTCCGCCTTGGCAATGCTCCGCTCCAATGCCAGAACACTTTCGAGCTTATCGATCTCCTGATAAATTTCCTGTGCCCCGCTATAGGCATCAATGGCTCCTTCATAATCGAGATCCTTCATCATCCGATCCCCTTTGGCCTGAAGTTTGCCAGCTTGAATCTCCTTGAGCTGCTGCTGAATAGCTGTCAATTTATCGTTGGCCTCGGTAATTTTCTTCTCCAGTTCTTTTTGCGCGGACGTATAACCGGATTCCATCGCAGCCTTGTTTGCTTTCTTGTATAGCTTAAGCGCATTCGTGTAATCGCCGCCCTGAAATTTTAAATCTCCGTCCTTCATCCAGCTCGCTGTCTCGGCATAGCTGTCCAATTGGTCGATTTTATGCTCAATATCCTTCACATTAAACGGTGGATATAGCCCGGCGCTTTTCCGTGCTTTCTCGTAGCTGGCTTCAGCTTTGGTAAAGTCCGCCTTTTCCACGTAGCCGTCTCCGTCCACCAGCAATTGAGATAGTTTCTGCTCGGCTGTATACAGTCGCTTATGAATCTTATCGTTAATTTTAACCGCCGCGTTTTTCGCTTCGCTGTAGGACTTGAGCGCCTTCGCATAATCTCCTGTCCTTGCATAATCATCTGCGGCTTGGGCTGATTCGATCATCGTTTCCAGTGCAGCTGCCTTATTCGCAGCCATACGAGCCAGCGTAATCCATGCTCCCCCGCCCACAACAATAAAGACAAGCAACGCAATCAAAATCCGTTTGATCAACTTGCGGCGGTTTTTAGGCTTTTCCTGAAAAACTTTATTTACATAAATGGCCGCAGCCGTGTAATTATTCACCGTCCGGTGCTGTTTGCTTAGCAGAACCTCTTCCAAGGTGTCCGTCAGCATGACCGGGTCCTTCGCTTCCTCCAGCGCCCCCAGCATTTCCGCCAGCTCGACGTCCTCCCACATCCCTGAGGTGGCAAGCAGGATTACATCTCCATCTGCAAGCTGGGTCTTTTTGGCGTAATGGGCATGAACTCCATTCGGATTTCCCAAGTATTCCAGCAGATTACCTCGTTCCTCATGTGTGCTGGTCGCTTCGTCTGGAATGCGTCCATCATCTGCCAATGACTGAGCCAGACTATGATCCTTACTGCGAAAATTAAGCCTTCCATTGCGAAAATGATATAGCCGCACATTACCGCACGAAACATACACCATTTTGTTATAGTTGGTCACTACCATCAGCAGACTGGCTTTAAGCCGAACGCGACGGCTTTCAAATTGCAGCCATTCCTGCGCTTCACGCAGATCTCTCATCAAGCGCCGTTTGGACATGGAAGGCTTCTCCATGAAGTTTTCCAGCACCGTTTTGACAACCATTTCTGCGCTGCGCAGCTCCTGATCCGAATCCAGACCGTCTGCGAGGACATAACAGGCCATGTCGTCCGTCTCCATGAATGCAAAATAGTCCCGGTTGTCTATGTAAGAGCCCGCTTCCGACACAAAGGCGGTACTAAAATCGCTGTTGTCCTTGCGCATCGCTACCCCCGTCTTTCTTGTTTCATCCTATCGCCAAAATAAGTACTGTCGCATTATCCTGACTTTTAAAGCCTTTATCATTAATGGCGTCGATCATGGCATCCGCTGTTTCCTGCGGTGTTCCACTCTTGCGCATAATCTCTTCCAATTCAATCTCCGTCAGCGCCTCCTGAATGCCATCGCTGCACAGCAGCACATGATCCCCTGAATACAGACGAATCGGTGTATTACCCAGTTCCATACTCTCAAAGCCCTCATAGCCCAAGTAGTTGACCAGTTGATTGCGCACTGGACTCGTTTTGGCTTCCTCCGAGGTCATTTGTCCAGCAAGCACTCGTTCCTCCAGCAGTGTTTCTGCTGTATGCTTGGAATTGACTGTTTGGAAATGACCATTGCGGTAAATCGTAATCAAGCTGTCGCCCACCGCTCCGTAATACAGCTGATAGCCGCACACAATGACCGCAGCCAGCGTCGTACCTCCGCCCTGTCCATTCAAATTTTGCAAAATGCCGCGATTACTTTGAGTTGCCGCCTCTGCAAAATATCCGTTCAAATTCGTTGCATCTTCCAGCTTGGCAAACGCCTTCGTAAAAGTCGTCACAGCCAAGGTACTGGACATACGCCCATTGGCCAGCCCACTGATACCGTCTGCGACAACAGCCAGCGTACCGACAGGTGTCGTCATACTGGCGAAATAATCATCCTGCTCGCTCCGGCTCCCGATCGTTTGACCATTTCCGATCTCAATTCCACTCATGATACGGCTGCCGGAACTTCGCGTCAGTCGTATACGGATCATAAGCAGAACAGCGAATAGTACCGCAGCTCCACTTACAACAAAATAAGGCTGCATATCGTTACCTCCCTGCACCATTGCCCAATTCCGTCCTAGTTTTCGTTATCCCACTCAAAATGGGCGCCACACAGCGGGATAAAGATAAATTTGCTGTGTCCCAGCTGAATCACGTCATAGGCAGCCAGCTCTGCTGGTGAATATACCGCCTCGTTATTGTGGTACGCCAAACCTGATGAATCGCCTGGCAACAAGTAAAAGTTACGTTTCTTCGGATCATACACAATAACCGCATGATTTCTACGGGAAATCGTGTTGTCCCCGATAATGCGGACATGCATTTCCTCTGCGCGCCCGATAAAGTTTTTCTCCGCCATAATGCGATAATCCTGACCCACCTGTGCTCCTTCGATGCATACCAGCCATCCGGTTACTGGATGAATGCCCACCGTCTCGCCCAAATACGGCATTGTTTTGTCGTTATCTCCTGCGACGTTTGTTTTCGCCACTGGCTCTGCGCTCTTGGGTGCAGCTACATTTACTACCGTGTTGCAATAAGGACACGTATTTCCGTGCTTTCGTGTACTGAACATGTGTCCGTTCGGGCATCTTGTCAAACTCATAGTCGGTTCCTTCCCCCATTGTCATGATTGTCTTTTCAGCGATCTGAGGATTTTGCAGCATCCTCATCTATTTAACGAGCAGTCTCGTATTGGCAATATATAATAAATCACCTGAGTAAATCCGGTATGGCTCACCGCTTTCCAACTTCTTGGTTACACTTTCGTTGGCAGACCGCAAGCCTGTACCATTACCGGAATCCACATCCTCCACAAACCAGTCGCTGTTCACCCGGTTGAGTACCGCATGCTCCACACTTACCAGGGAGGCATAATCTGTACCTACCAAATCAATATCCGCCTCCGAACGCGACGTTGTTTTACCAATTAAGAGCGACGTTTCGCCTTCGATATACCATTCTTTAATGGACTCGCCCTCTTCATCAATCAACACTAGCTTGGCAATCCGCTGACGTTGCGCCTTTGGCTTGGCCACGGGTACAACGGACACCAGATTGCGCAATATGTATACAAGCACGCCGATTCCAATACCTATCGCGACCACGGTTTTCAAACCGCTGTAGCCTGTACGATTAAACACATAAAAGGCGATCGCCAGCATCAGCCCGAACATGGCAACATCTATGATGAAAACCCATCTGTTCTGCGCCGTTTTCACTGCTTGCTTCCCCCATTTCTATCCTGAAATCATCACTTTTTACGAATACCGAAAAATTGGTTAAACATCGCGGAGGTATCCGTCGGATCACCGGGTTTTTTCGTTTTTTTCCCTGGTGAGCCCTCCTTCGTTTTCGGATGAAAACCAAAAAATTGCTCAAAGTCAGTTCCTATATCAGCTGGATTGAATCCTTTGGCTGCCGTACGCGCACCGCTGGAGGATGCAGACCCTCTCCCTCTCTCTTGCTGTTCCCCGCCAGCTCCCTCAGTTTTTCGGATGAGCTCGGCATCGTATGCCTGCCGCAATGCTTCGTCACGCAAGGTATTGTAAGCCTCGTGAATCAGCTTGAACTTGCGCGTTGCTTCCTCGCTTCCCTGGTTGGTATCAGGATGATACTTTTTGGCCAGTTTACGGTAAGCCTGCTTAATCTCTGCCTCCGAAGCATCCCGGCTGACACCGAGCAGCTCATAGTAGTTGGTCATTGTGTGATGTTCCCCTCTCCGAAAAAAATAAATATTAAGAGACCCGTAGGCCTCTTAATATTTATCCACCCTGCACTTGTGTGCCGGGTGAGTGTGTTTTTAAGCTGCACTTAACGTGAAGACGTTAAGCTTAAACCGGATATCCGCCGTCGATTGTAGCCAGCTCGGTTTTGTCTTTCTTTTGTTTGATGTAGAGTGTAAATGCACCTACACCTTCTGTGTCGCCGAAGTGCTCGGTGTAGTCTACAACGAAAGCATTCGGGAAGTGGATTTTACGCACAACTTGATCAGCTGCGATAACTTCCAGTGTTACTTTACGGTAGCTGTCTGCTTTTTCAGCAGGAACCAGAGACCACAAAGCCAGTTTCAGCGTGTCATCCGCGCTGTCACCGTCTACTGCTGTGATGATTTTACCGCTGATGCGCAGCGTGGAGCCTACGTCAGTGGAGCGTGCATTGGAATCGTCCGGTGTATCGGTGTCATAAATAACCGTTTGGATGTTATCCAAGCCCAGCTCGATTGTTTCTTGTCCTTCTACTTTCAATCTGAATCCCATGTGTGTTGCCTCCTTGAAATTAGGTAATATGATGGCGGGAGATGCAGAGCTTCTCCGCAATTTATGTATAAAGGCGGTTCTGGATAGAAACGCCTCTAACATCTTTCGTAGTGCTCGGATCATGATTTGACCGAGCTGGTTCCCTTAGTAATCATGACTTCCAGGTTCTTCACATTACCGTTGAAGACCAGATCGATATGGCACATATTGCTTTTCTCATCAATAATGAAGCTCATATCGTCTCCATCCTGAATGATCGAGTTAACAGATCCTCTGCTGCTCAGCCACTTGCTCTTCTGACTGCTCGGATTGTTACTGAAGAAGCGGACGATATTTTCGTGTTTGAAGTCCCCTGTCTGGTAGCGCAAAATACGTTCAATGTACGTGCTGACCAGCGTCTTGTAGATGGAGTCAAAACCGTCCTCGGACATCGCCATGCTTCTCGCCTTGTAGACGGTAATCCGGCGGATATCCTTATCCTGGATCTGAGCATTCTCCGACGAGAATACAAAGCCGAAGTTTTTACGGTTGATGGCATCCTTGATCGTGTTGGTGAATCCGGTGATTTCCTTGGCCATCGTCGTTACCGTGCGCAGGCTGTTGTCTCCTGCTTCGATGTCGAAGCGTACGCCAGGGAAGTTCTTATTGACGGTTTTAAACGTCTCACGCAGGTATTCAGGACACTGATAGGAAGCGACCAAGCCAGCAGCAACGTAGGCTGCACCCACATAAACGCCCTCGATCCACAGCTTGAGAATATCCTCTTTCTCCTTAGAGAGCTGTACACCGTCTTCGGTCTGTAGCATTTTGCTGTCGATAATGACACCCGATTTGTCCTTCGGAATAATCGTAAAGTTCGGTACACAAGGAATGGCAAATTCGCTATATTCTCTGCGAACGAGACTGGCGCATTTATCGACATATTTGTCGATGCCCGCTGTCGCCATACTGTTGAAAGTCGTTTCTTCACCGGATTCAAAGTTAAAGAACATTTGAATTTTGTAATCCTTCACGACTTGCAGCAGCATCGAGAGCGATTCCATAGAATTTCCGCCCTGCTTAACGACCTTCTCGTTGCCCTTGAAGCGTTCACGTGAAACCTTTACCTTACCGGCTGCTTCCAACTCGACGGATGGAACAATACCGAACCAGATCGTGTCGCTGAATTCATTCTTAGCATTCACAGTGTTCAGGTACGTTTCCAGGCGCGGGATATTGCTGCTTTTCACCAGCATGTCCAGCTTGTTGTTCGCCACCAGCATTGTCGGTAGCATGCCTTTGCTCTTCGTTGCATATTGGTCGAAGAACATTTTGACACCGAGGATTTTCTCCACAAGCGGCTTAACCGCCTTTACGAAATCGTCCTTGGCATTTTTATAGAACTCCAGATACGTGTTGTAGTTTTGAACTTCAACCGCTGTATCCACCTTGGTCTGAACAGCTGGCAGTGGCACAAATGTGCGAACCACCAAATCCTTCACATAGTCAGAAGGCGTATCTGTGATGGAGTTATAATCTTCTTCGAATACTTGGGAGAGATCGCCAGTGCTGTTCTCATCCAACAGCATCAGCTCAGTACTGTCGCTCTTCGGCGCTTCAATAATTTTCAGTTCGCCGCTTTCCCCAATGGAGAGCATACCCACCTGGATCAGCTCACCGGAGTTTTCCTCTTGGGCGCCACCGAGCAGAAGGCGGGTTTTGATGTCCTCAATTGCCAGTGGGAGCATAGCCATAACGTTGTTATAGTTCTGACTCGCTTCCTCGAACATTCCATTCAGCTTGTCACCCATGTCGAGTTTCTTCGGATCGCCATCATCCAGCTTGTCGTATTCACCGTACATATAGTGAATCTCTTTGCGGACTTGACGAATATCATCCATAACCTTTTTCGGTGAAATCATATCCAGCAGATTTTCAAATTTGAAATCTACATTGGTGATTCCTTGACTGCGCTTGGTATCAATGAGCGTAAACAACATTTTCAGAAAATCATTACTTTGATTTACACGAATTTCAGAAATGCTATCCTCATCAATTCCCTCTGGCTTTTTAAGGGTGTAGACGACTTTTTGATTGGCCGCGTTAAAAAACGAATACACGGTCGGTGAAAACTTATCCAAAAATTCGTCAAAGCTGCGCACCAGAAGGTGCTGATTAATTTCCTTGATCTTCTCATCGCTCAAGCTGTCAATACCCTTCACATCACCTACAATGGTGATCAGGTCCAGCTTTTCCGGGTTAATCTCTTCAAAAAGCATTGTCCGGTTGGTTTGATAAATGATTTCCATCGCTGTCGGCAAATGAACAAAGTATGAGTTATAGGTCCATTGCTCCATATACGGACATGGGATGTCCAATTTGAAACGGACGAAACTCATTTTTAGTTCTTTTGCCTCCTCCCCCCTACTTAACATTTAAATTCGTCAAAGGATTGAGCTTATACCACATTTAAGGTACAGGCATGTAACCTCGAAAATCGGTCCGAAGCGTTATTCGGCTTTTAACGGCAAAGCATGCAAATGAGATGTATTTCCAAAATGAAAAGTCAGATAACACATAAATTTTAAATTTATGATTTCGTATTCCTAACTTCAATCCCAATTTTTGCCGTTGATACGAGAGCTATCATACAAAGCACCCTTCAGTTTTGTCAATTTCTGTAGTCTCAGATTGAAATAGGGCATTTTGACTCATTTTATGCGTGAATACGTAATTTTCATGATATGTTAGACCTGTTTCTTCAGGGAAATATTCACAAATGGAACTCAATTACCGATAGAAGTCCATTGGATATTTCTGATAAGCGTAAAAGAATCAAATTCATGGCTAATGTGAGGGTTATCAGCTGTTTTGATCCTTTATCCCTTATATCCCAAGGATTAGGAGAGCTGATCCCCCCACGTTGGCCTCTGCGATGGAGGAGCTTATGTTCAGAATAAGGAAACTAGGGATTATCGTTTTCATGACTTTTGTACTATTTTTACAAATGAGCCTAAACGGGGTCATTTGCACTGTAAATCAGGCTAATGCAGCATCTTTAGGTACTGTCCCGATCGAGGGTTACGATGCCGTTTTTGTACTGGATACCAGTTATTCCATGAGGGATACTGATCCTGAAGGCATTGCCGCCGAAGTCATCAATATGTTTATGGATTTGAGTGATGCAGACCGTACGCGCGTCGGATTCGTTGCCTACAATCACCATGTGGTCGCCTCGAAACCACTGACTTCGATTGCCGTGGCAGCGCAAAAATCCCAGATCCAACAGGAAATCAGAACGCTAAACCGTTCCGGTTATACGGATTTGGGACTTGGGCTGCGTAAAGGCTCAGAGCTGCTAGCGGCAGGAGCATCCCAAGGGCGTCAGCCTTTTATGATTCTGTTGTCTGATGGAGAGACTGATTTTGGTGCCTCCTCTGGTTCCCGATCCAAAGGTGACTCCAATAACGATGTGTCCTCTGTCATCAAATCTGCACAGACCAAGGGATATCCGGTGTATACGATTGGTCTGAACCATGATGGCACAGTGAATCGACAAGAACTCGAACGGATTGCTTCTCAAACGGGTGGAGCTTCTTTTATTACGAGTAGTGCTGAGGATCTGCCGGAAATTCTGAACCGTATTTTCGCCAGTCAAATTCGTTCCAAGCTCGTCCCAATTGCTGCAATTACGACTACTGGCGAGATGCAAGAATTAACTGTAACTCTACCTGACTCTAGTATGGAGGAAGCCAATCTGGTGCTTTTGTCGGAGCATCCCCTTCTGGAAACACAGCTATATTCCAATTCAGAAAATGTCCGCAGGTACAAGTCGAGCCGCTATGCGATTTTAAAAATCGAGCATCCACAGGCAGGTAAAGTGAAGTTGAAGCTACGGGGCATACGCGGAGATTTGGTGAAAATCAATTTACTTGGCAGCTATCGACTGGAAGCCGAAGCTACCATGGGAGGAAAGCAAGCAACGGCAACTCATGGCGACAAGCCTGTGCAGTTACTGAAAGGTCAAGCGACACCGTTTCAAGCTCAGCTTCTGTTGCCGAACAATCAAAAGCTTACAGATGAAGCCGTATATACGTCTCTCCAAGCCCATATTGTAGTTACTCCCAAGGGGGGCACAGCCAAAAAGGTGCCTATGACCTATAAGTCAGGAGCCTTTCATACCGAATATGCGTTCCCTCAAACCGGGGATTATACATGGCAGCTATCTCTGGATAGTCCGCAATGGTACCGTAAGGGAATTGTACATAAGGTTCACGCGGCCAATGCAGCACCACAGGTCTTAAAAGACCTGACGATTCACCTGGTAAAAGAAGATGGCGATTCCCGTCGAAGTTTATCAGATTTTATTGTTGACCCCAATCATGACAAGCTGAACTATAAGCTGGATTCAGAAGGCTCTGGGGATACGATCCATGCTGAGATTAACGGTAATGATCTGCTGCTATCCGAGCTCCACACAGGTGACTCACAGCTGAAGATTACCGCTACCGATCCGGAAGGAACATCTAGCAGCGCTACACTAACCGTTTCTGTACAATCCCGGTATACAGCCATTAAATGGACGGTAGCCATCAGTGTCGTAGTAGCCGCTCTTCTGTATTGGTTCTTGCGGCCGAAGCCGCAGTTTGCCGGAAGAATTGAAGGATATTTTCTCGCTACAGCAAGTGGACAGGAGATTCCGGTAAAATCTTGGCCACTCACCTCCTTTCCGGGCCATAAGGTCAGCTTGCAGGAATTGTTCCGTACGCTTGACGTTCACGAACCGTTGCCAGAAGCGGAACGGATCGTATTTTCCGCAGGTAAAAAAGGGAGCCTAATCGTAAAACATGATACACGCTGCGCCTTACAGCATGGAAAGATCAGATTAGCCCGTAACAAAAAAGCGGTCATGGAGTACAGCGACAAGCTGTACATTACATTCGAGGATGGTGTCACTGAAATCGAGCTGCGATACAAAGCGATTAAACCGAATACTTCAGTGTACACCGACCATATCCAAGCTCCGACAGGATAATGTCCGTCACAACGTAAAAAAAGAGAAGCACCGTCTCTTACGATTAATGAACCGTAAGAGTAGGGCGCTTCCCTTTTTTTATCCAATATTCCGCACGTAGTGCGGCTTTAAACCATCGAAGTGAACGGCAACGCTTGTTAGCCTGTACCTCCAGACCACGCCGAATGACATACGGCAGCAGAGAAAGTCCTGCATTTTCAATCTGAATCCGCTCGGAATGATCTGCAAACAATCGGCCCGGCACATCTGGCGGAGGTGTTCCTTTTCGGCAATAATACAGCGTGGCGGCCAAACTATAGATATCCGACACAGGCCCCTGCTGCGAACGATTAGAGTAAAATTCCAGCGGAGAATAGCCCGCCGTGGTAAAGATCGGATGCTCTTTGCCTTCAAAATGCACAGCCGAACCAAAATCAATCAGCTTGATGTTGCCATTTTCCCCAATCATAATGTTGCCCGGCTTAATATCCCGGTGAATAATTCCTTTGTCGTGAATGTACTCCATGGCATCAATTAAAGGTAGCACCGTGTGGTACAAAAAAGTGGGATCAGATGTTGGCACAGCTTCTTCTTTCATCATTCGATCCAATGTCTTGCCTGCACAGTATTCCATGACCAGATAGGCAGTTCCATTTTCCTCAAAGTGATCTATATAACCGACAATTCCCGGATGACTTAACTCCTTCAACATTTGCCCTTCACGCAAAAAATAATGCATAAACTCCACGTATTTGGATTGCATAGAAGCACCGCAAGTGACCGTTTTTCGATCCATCCCTCGCAAAGCCAGGGCATTCGGAAAAAATTCCTTCACAATGACCTTTTCTCGGTTATCCAACAGCCTTGCCGTATACACGATGGCCAGCTCACTGCGGGACAAGGCGCTTCGAATTTGATATGTATTTCGCAGCTTCGTATTGCGGGCAAGCAGATTCCCGCTTGTATCCACGATCATGACTCGTCCTCCTGTCAGGTTCTTAGCTTATGTCTTTTGTATATATCGGCTTATTACACATCTTTTTATTATACCGTAAAATAGATTATTGGAAAAACAAATAACCTGCCATAATCTCCCTTAGAGAAATGATGACAGGTCTTTTGGCATTCATCTGGTTCTTTGTTCTCAAATCGTTTAACCCAGTTTCGTTCCAGGCTTCATGCTGCGCACACTGTTCGTATTTTTCTTCCGTTCACTGCGCAGTTTGCCTTTGCCTTGTTCTGGAGTGCGAATGGTGAGGGCAATTAGGAACGATACGACACACAGCACAGCAATCGTGGTAAAGGTCGGGATGAATCCACCGAGCAAGGCTGCAATAAATGACCCCGCCAGCGCACCGAGGCCAAAGCCTTGATACACAATACCATAGTTTTTACTTTGATTTTTCAGACCGAAGAAATCAGCTACAATGGCAGGAAAGACTGTAATGTTGCCGCCGAAGCAAAAAGCAATTCCTGCTACACAGGCAAAGAATAAACCAAAATTCAGCGGTACCAGACTCAGCACTGTGACTGCAACCGCCGTTGTCAGCAACGCACCCGCTACTACTTTCAGACGACCTACTTTATCCGATAGCGCACCCAGTATGATCCGGCCCGCCGTGTTGAAAATTGCGACCATAGCGACCGCATTAGCAGCTGTTGCTACATCTAGGCCGGCCATCCGAACGCCGATATCTTTGACGACCCCAATCAGGTAGAGACCACTCATACAAGCGGTAAAGAACATTACGAACAACAGATATGCCTGCTTGGTGCGCAGCATTTCTTTGACGGTGTAATCTCGCTGTACAACCCCATTTTGTACCGAAGGCTTGTTCACGACTACAGCTTCTCTTACCAGGAAAGACCCCCCCACAATCATAATCAGCACGATCATTCCCCAATATAAAAACGCTTGTGATACGCCAACGGACTGAATCAACGAACCATTAATATACTTGAATATAAGACTGCCTGTTCCATATGCCCCAACCGAAATACCGGAAATAAGTCCTTTTTTCTCAGGAAACCATTTAATCAGATTCGACAGTGATGTAATATATGCCGTTCCATCCGCAAAACCTACGACAATACCCGCCAAAATGTAAAGCAGGGACAGCGATGTTACCTGCGAACTGAGCATGAGACCGGCTCCTAAGACGACACCTGCACACAAAATCAGACGACGTAATCCCCATTTATCCTGTAGTTTGCCTGCGAATAATGTAGCAAACGCCAGTGCAAAACTGGTAATTGAAAATGTAATGGCAACCGAACTGAGGTTCCAGCCAAAGCGGTCCACCAACGGTTGATTAAATAAACTCCATGTGTAAATGGTTCCTAATCCCATCTGGACAATTATTGTTCCAAGTACGACAAGCCAACGATTTCCGCTGTTTGTTTTCATTTCAATCTCCTCTTTTCATTCCGGCTCTACAGCGTCAATTTGTGATCATCATAACCGGGAATCCAGTACGCTTTGCGCCTGTGGAGGAGCAAGTCTGTAAGGATTCTCTCTACATGGATTATTATAACCCTGCATGTTAGCCAGAAATCGTTTGAGGAATGAAATGCACATATAGCGGAATGAAATGCCTTTAAAGTCGCATAATTTGCCGAAATTCCTTGGCCTTGCTACGGCTTACCGGAATTTCAGCTTCTAGTCCACGCAAACGCAAGAGATACGTATGATTAAACCAAGGTACAATTTCACGGATCTGCGACAGATTCACCGTGTACGATCGGTGACAGCGGAAAAAGTCCTGCTGCGGCAGCCGGGCATGAAATTCCGAAATGCTCATCGGCATCGTATATTCTTCGTGCCTTGTAAAGACACGGGTCACCTTTTCCTGCGCACACGCATAGTAAATATCGTTTGCATCCGTTACGATGATTTTGTCATTTTTCAGCAGATTAATACGACCTGGCGCAGCAATGGTGCTGGCTTCGGCAGCTCGGGGTTGCGCCGTCTGGACAGGCTCCTGTATTGGAACGTTCTGCTGCTCATAAGCATTTTCCAGCTTACGCAGCATAGATGCGATCCTTTTTTCATCATATGGTTTGAGGATGTAGTCGAACGCCTCCAGTTCAAAAGCCTGCGCCGCATGTTCTTTATAGGCGGTCGTAAAAATAATATAGGGCTTTTTGGCAAATTTGCTAATGTTCTGTGCCAGTAGCATCCCGTCCAATGAAGGAATGTTAATGTCCAGAAAGATCGCGTCCGTCTCCTGATCTTGCAGAAACCGAAACACATCTAGCCCATCCTCGAAACTATCAGTCACCTCAATGTTGCTATGAGTCTGAATAAGATACTCCAGCTCTTCACGTGCCGGAAGCTCGTCTTCTACAATTATGGCCTTCATGACTTCTCCTTTGGTATGTCAAAATAAACTTCGGTGCCCGGCTCATGCTTTAGAATAATAACTCCCTCGCCGTACATAAGCTTGAGTCGTCTGTGCACATTGTACAAGCCGATCTGTTTAGCCGGAACCCGATCATGATAGAGGTTATCCACAACATCATCCCGTATACCTACCCCGGTATCCGCCACAGAAATACGCACCTTTTCTCCACGATCCTTTACAGAAATAGTTACTGTACCTGACCCCTTTTTCTTGAGGATTCCGTGATTAATCGCATTCTCAACCAGGGGCTGGATAATAAGACTAGGAATACGCACAGACACCTCATCCATTACATATTCTACCTGAAGCCGGTTGCCGAAGCGTGCTTTCTCAATTTCCACGTAATCAGACACCTGCTGAAGCTCTTTATGAATTTCGATCAAATCATCATTCAGCTCCAAATTATAGCGCAGGTAGCCCGATAAATTAATGATCAGCTCTCGTGCCTTATCCGGCTTGGTGCGTGTCGTAGAGGCAATGGCGTTCAGCGCGTTAAACAGAAAATGGGGATTAATTTTCGTTTGGAGCGCCTTTAGCTCGGCTTTATTCGCCGCTTCCTTAATTTGCTCCACACGCGACACTTCCATTAACGTGGAAATGATTTGAGACAAGCCAATCGCCATCGTCTGCAACGGATACGTGATTTTATAAGCTTTGCGGTAATAAATCTTCAAGGTGCCAGTTACCTCTCCCCGCTCCTCTAACGGGATAATGAGCAGAGACTGGATTTGGGGTGTTTTATCGTCTGCAATATGGTTGCGGATCGTGATTTTACCGCTGCGGATCGTCGATTTAGTCACATCGCTAATAATCTCATCTCCGATGTGATAACGCTCTTCGCCAAAACCGACATAGGCCAGCACATCTCTGGTATCGGTAATCGCTACCGCGTCTGCCTTGATATCTTCTTTTATGATCGAACAAATGGTATGCAAGGATTCCGCATTAATGGAGCGAAAATAAGGCAACGTCTTATTGGCAATATCCAGTGCCAGCTTGGCCTGTCTGGCCGCGATATTCTCCTTTTCCCCCTCCACACTCTGGATCAACAGAACGATTAAACCGATACTGACTTCTCCGATAATCATGGGTAGACCGATCTTGGAAACGATGTCCACACCAAGGCCATGGGGTTGTGCCATCACCAGAATGAGCAGCATCGTCAACGCTTCACAGACCATACCTGCGGCGATACCGACCAGCCATCTCTTGGAACGGTTGACCCGGCGGCCGATATATCCTGACACCACACCTGCCAGAATACTTGTAATCAGACACGGAATCGAGGTCACTCCCCCGATATCAATTAGATAACGATGGATTCCTGATACAATACCTGTAACGATCCCAACCCATGGTCCAAACAAAATACCGCCCGCCATAATTGCAATGATTCGAACGTTAACCAGCGAACCTTCGACTTCAATCCCGGTGTACGTACCGAACAGTGCAAACATGCAAAAAATCAACGTTAGTAAGGTTAGCTCTGCGGGGGAATGACTGTTCTTTTGCAAGGTTTCCTTAAATCGTGGGATACGTGTAATAAAAAATAAACAAATTAGTAACAACGCTGCGCGCTCAAATAGCTGCATCAGCATTTCCAACAAGGCGTTCACCTGCGTTCCTCCCAAATAAAAACGGATATGCCTACATAGGTTGTGTTATCGTGTACGTCGTTCATACACACCATACCCAAGTATCATCAAGCCACATACGAATAAAATAATAACAAATATATTGTCAACAAAACTCGGCATATCAGGTTCTGACATAGAGATGCCCGAACTATTTAATTTAACAGGTACGGAATTCGCAGCCCATTGAATGACCGATATAAAGCGCTCCATCGTATAAATCACTCCGCTACCCAATAGGCTCAACACGCCGATCAACAAATATTTAAGCTCCATAAGAATTTATTCCTCCTTAATTACAAAGCATTTAAACTGCCACAAATTATACCATCAACTTCCATCTAATTATAGCGTCTAGAAATCCCCTCTTCATTTCCCTTCTTCAAACGCAGTAAAAAACCGGAGAGTACCGCTTGATAGCGATAATCCCCGGATCTCTAGTCCGATAATGAAGTATTTCGGTTATTTGCTTTTGCTGATTTCGGTAGGAATGTTGTCCTCCTTCTGATCATATACCAGTTCTTTTAACTGGATAATCAACGTCTCCAGCTCATTAAACCCGGTCACCATATTGGAGGTTATATTTCGTTGCTCCTCTACTCCAGCCAAAATTTGCTCTGACGCTGCACTCGCTTGTTCTGTAACGCTTGAAAACTCCTCCATCTCTTGAACGACCTGAGATGAGAATTGCTGCATACTATTCGTACTGGCTTCCACCTCCACGGCCTGCAGCAGCACTTTATTGGCATTTTGCAGGATATCCTCCAGTACAATTTCGGTCGTATGGGCCGATTCCATACTCTGCTGTAGTCTTTGCTGTCCCATGTCAAATTGGCTTACGACAGAATCCATCTGAGTTCTCAGTTGGGTCAAAATACCTTCCATTGCCACCGAGGTATTCCCTACCATTTCAGCCAAATTACGCACTTCGCCAGCCACGATGGCAAATCCTTTTCCATGCTCTCCCGCTCTGGCGGCCTCAATGGATGCATTCAAGGACAGCAAATTAGTTTGTTTCGAGATTTGAGTAATATCTTTGAGCATGGCAGACATATTATCACTTTGTGTTTTAAACTCGTCCAATTCTTCTTTGGTACGACTCATAACCAGACCCAAATCCTTAATTTGAGACGTTAATGCAAGCAGTTGACTGCTCCCTCTGCTCCCGGCGCTTTTCGTATCTTCGGAGAGCTGCTTCAATTCTCGGGAATGATCGGCAACCTCGCGCACGTGCTGGTCAGACTGAGCCAAGTTATCCGTTACCTCAGTGATATTCGAAGCTTGCATTTCTACCCCTTTGGCAACCTCCTGAAACCCGATGGCGACTTCATTCGTCACGCTGCCGGTAGCATCCACTTGATGCCTGAATCGTTCTGTGAAGCTATGCAATCCAGCTACAGCTTGTCTCACTTGTTCAAACAAAAAATCAATACGTTGCCTTGTGGCATCCATATCTTTATTTTGCTCTTCCGTTTTCTTAAACTGCTTTTGATTTAACACCGATACCACTAACAATAGCAAACCAATCAGTAAAACAATAATAAACTCGTGCACATAACGCAAAGGACCGGTAGCCGGGGGAGTTGCTGGCGTACCGATGGTAATTTGTATAAAAATATTACACAGATTTAAGACCATTGCTATCAAAAAGTATCGGTAAGATGGGTAGAGCAACAACAATGAGCAAATAAAGATCGTGGTCACTGCCTCCACGCTAGATAAGTTCACAAATATACATATTAATACGCTATACAACGTAATAATCCAAGGAATAAGGCGGATTCCTTTCTTTTTCACATTCAGAATCGTCAACACTGCCGCGACTACAAATCCTACACCACTAGACACCCACACCGATGGATTAGATAATGCCGGGATGGTGCTGCTCAAGGTCATAATCCAAAATATAATGATCACCAATTTGTTTCTTTGCCACAACAATTCATTCGTTCTGTCCATGATTGTGTACGCGCTCCTTAGATATATATTAGGTATTTATAAAATAAAAATGTAAATACCATACTATATATATCGTCATATCAGAACGCGTATTGAATGAAAATCGTACGAACACCACATTCCCTTTTAAACACCAAATCACAACAGGACAACTTTTTAAAGAGAAAGAGTATGTAAGTGTAAATAAATGAATGCAAAAAATCGCCCCCTAGCAGGGAGCGATTTTGAATACCTTTTTGATGATCTTCTGCAATTGAAAAAGATTCATAAACCAACTGAAAACATTAGGATTCCTTGTTTTCGGAAGCCTCTTCAGTGCCTTCAGTTGCCGCTGCATCACCTTCCACAGCAGCATTTTCTACTTCAACTGCACGCGGAACGATAATAGAAGCAAGCAGTTCTTCTTCAGGGACGTGCAGTGTTACTCCTTTAGGGAGCTTCAAGTCGCTAGCGCTCAGCTTGTCGCCAACATCCAGTGCGGATACATCCACTTCAATGGTAGATGGTAAATCAGCAGGAAGGCCTTCGACTTCAACTTCCGTTTCCTGAACTTGCAGAATACCGCCTGTTTTTGTACCTACAGGTGTACCCTGATAATCAATAGAAACACGCACGCGAAGCGGTTTGTTTTTGGCAATTTTCAAAAAATCGGCATGCAGCCATTGGGTGTCACGCTGTTGATAATCTTTAATAATAACCGGAATGGTTTCTCCACCCTCTACAGTGAGGTTGAACACCTCTGAACGTCCGGTTTTGACTACTTTATTAAATTCCTTGGCATCGACATGTACAGGGGTTCCTTCAAGCTCAGAGCCGTAAACCACAGCTGGAATCCGTCCTTTTAACCTCAATTCACGAATAGCCGAACCCTTCTTCTCTGTTCTCGGCTGGGCGGTCAGTTGAATACTTCCTCCATTAGAACTCATGATATACAACCTCCTTCAGGTTACCTTACAAATGATTTTCCTCCAAGAATCTTGCCTGTTTACCAGTCGTACTACAGGATATAAGCCAGCAAGCTGGCAAAACTAAACAAGTCCATAATTCTATTTTACCCCTTTTTTCTGAAACTGACACACGTTTACATAAAAAAATAGCATTTCTCGAAATAATCGAAAAATGCTACTTTCGTATATATAGCGACCAAGCATACAAGTCTATCCGGCCCGATTATCATTTACCAGTAGCAAATATTCTTCTCTGCCACTATGAATCAATACCTGCATCACAGACTGGTTCAGGTCTATATCAATATAGCGATCTGCCTCAACATCCTTGGCATCCCAGTGATTAAGCCGGACAATGTAGCCAATTCGCTGTATATCAGGAGACACCTGAATACGCGCTATTGCACGACCGTCATCCAAATCACGAAATTCAACATGTCCGTCGCGGTGCCCAGTTCCCCATACCCATACGTTCCAGCCAGTGTATTGCCGATCTGCACGCTCGTATATCAGTTCAATCGTGCGAAATGGCGCGACTTCCCTATCGTTTCCAAGCTGCATATCTGTCAACGCCATGGCTGTACCTGCAATTTCTTGATCTATTCCCTCATCCGAGTCTTCCAATTCGTTCTCCGCCTGACGATTAACCTGATCTTGTTCAGTCAAAAAGGAGACTCGTGCAGGTTCTTCCTGATCATATAACACCATCATCGACCAGCGCGATACAGTCACACGATGGCCTACCACTTCATACCGGGTCTCATTACCAGCCCCGTGTGCGTCCACGACCACACGCCAACGATCCGATTCCGCAGGCAATAATATCGTTTGCTCTGTATCCGAGCCGTTATAAATCACCACAATATGATTCCAGGCATCGCCGTTAGCATGGTGCCTCAAAGCAAAAGCCACCACATGCCCACTGCTTTGCAGCACTTCCATATGCTGCTCCACTAGCTCACGATGGTCCATTCGGAATGCCGGGTGGTTGCGCCGCAAAGCAATTAAACCTTGGTAGTAATCAAACACTGGGCGAAACCTCGCCTTGTTATGCCAATGGATGGCATTCACCACATCTGGGCTTCGGTAGCTATTATGGTCTCCATATTTGGAGCGCAGCAGTTCATCCCCTGCATGAATAAAAGGAATGCCTTGGGATGTGAGTACCATACCGTTAGCCAACAGGGACTTGCGTACGGTTTCGTTCTCTAGCAAGTTATCTTCATCCAGTTCCCAATACGGGTCTGCTTCGGCAACAGCTTGTTCAGGTGTCCTCCCATCCTGTGGCTTCCCCTGCTCCCATTGTGGAAAACGACAGTGCTCCCGCAATTGTCTTACCGTCAAAATTTTATCCCACAGATTGAGATTATCGTGGGCAGTTACATAATTGACGGTCTCCGATGGCTGAGCTGTGAAATCATGAATAGCCCCAAAAGTACCTTTGAGCACCTGCTCCTCCTGATGTTCTGCCCCCGTGGCAAACCCGCTCCCAGTACCGTCGCTATCTCCCTTAATAGCAGAACGGTAGTTGTCGTTAAAAACGGCAAAGCCTTTGTCGCGTTGCGTTCCTTTTAGCGTAAGCAAGGGTTGCGGAGATTCTCCTCCCGTCCAAGGCTCACCATAGATCAGCAGATCGGGACGCACTTCAGAGCGAAGCTCCTGGGTAAGCTGCTCTACGGTCGGTGTATCAATCAGCCCCATCAGATCAAATCGAAAGCCGTCTATATGATATTCCTCTGCCCAATAGCGTAGTGAATCCTTGATATACTTGCGCACCATCGGACGTTCGGTTGCCACCTCATTACCTACACCTGATCCATTGGTGAGCTGCCCTTGCTCATCCGTGCGGTAATAATATCCAGGTACAACAGGCTCAAATGGCCCCTGTTCCACCGAATAAGTATGGTTGTACACGACGTCCATAATGACACCGATGCCGGCAGTATGCAAAGACTGTACCAGCAGTTTCAGCTCTCGTATGCGTGTCTCCGGATCAGCCGGATTGGAAGAATAAGACCCCTCCGGCACATTATAATGTTGCGGATCATAGCCCCAGTTATATTCAGTTTCTAATTCTGCAAAGTCATTCACCGTATGAAAATCAGCCACTGGAAGCAAATGAACATGTGTAATGCCCAGCTCCAGCAGATGATCCAGCCCGATGCTGTTCCCCTCAGTATCCTTCAATCCCGTATACGTAAAGGCCTCAAACCGTCCCTGAGCAGCAGATAAGTCTTTTTTCCCCGTATTAAAATGGGTATCCATCGAAAAATCACGCACATGAAGCTCATAGAGAATGGCATCTGTCGGCCGCTTAAGGGTAGGCCCCGCATCCAATTCCCATCCGTCCGGGTTGGTTTGAGCCAAATCAATGATCGCTGTACGCTGCCCGTTGGCTGATACCCCTGTGGCATATGGATCGGCAGCATAATGAATGGTGTTGTCCGCCCACTCCAGCCTGTACATGTAATAATATTTGTTCCAGTCCCCTTCCAGCTCTATAGACCATACACCTTGATCACCACGGCTCATGAGAAATTCCTGACCACCGCTGTGCTCCTGAACGTTCCCCTCCTGATCGTACACCCCCGCATCGTTATACAACGCTATATGGACCTGCTGCGCAGTCGGTGCCCATACCTTGAACTTGCTGCCCGCAGGCGTATAAGTAAGACCCAAATCATAGCCTTCATATATGGGATATGTTGTGTGCTCAAGCTCATTGAGCTGATTGAAATCTGACATTCCTGTTCACCACCCATTTCTGTACATCGGCTTACAGCCTCTGTTCATCCATCATTTATGATGTTTATGACTTGTCAATATACCTCAGGATTTTGTAAAATCTTCACCTAATAGGCTATCAAAATAAGACAAGTTTGAAAAGCTGGATGATTTAAATAAGGATGACGCTTCCATCTCAACGCACACTCCATTTTATGACAAAACTATGAACAGGCTACAGCTTTTGCCCTTAAGGTATAACAATAGTTAGAAAAGTCAGGACAATCTACGGTTATCCATTTCAAAAATATCGTCTGCAATCCGCATGGTAGAACTTCGGTGCGAAACAAGGACAATCGTTTTATCTTGCTGCTGTTCCTTTAACGATTTTAAAATAATTGCCTCGTTCAGGCTGTCCAAATTGCTGGTAGGCTCGTCGAGCAGTAAGAGAGGCGCATTATGGACAAAGGCTCTGGCCAGTCCCAAGCGTTGACGTTCTCCACCGGACAGCCTGTCCCCCAATTCTCCAACTCGGCTGTCATACCCTTGAGGCAAGGTCATAATAAAATCGTGCACGGATGCCTTACGTGCTGCTTCCACCACCTGCTCATGTGTAGCATCAGGCTTTCCGATTTTGATATTAGCTGCAATTGAATCATCAAACAGGAACGTATGCTGGTCTACATAGCTCTGTAATCCTCTCAAATGTCGGGTCCCAATTTCCTTCAAATCGTGTCCGGATAGCAAAATTTCACCTTGCTGCGGGTCCCTAAATCGCATCAGCAACTTTAGCAATGTAGACTTGCCAGAGCCGCTTTTACCCTGAATGCCTAAAATCCGCTTATGCGGTATCGTGAGACTTACATCATTCAGCACCGTTTGACCATCGTATGCAAAAGTCACCTTGTCTACTCGTGCCCCAGTAAAGGCAACACTCATCCCTTCGATATTTTCCTCAACCTCCGGGGTTTCCTCCAATAGACTCAACACTCGTTCCCCGCTCGCCAGCGTTTGAAGCAAATTGTTGGACAAGTTGCTCAGTGCGACGACCGGACCAAATGAACTAAACAGTGCAATGACAGAAATTAGCATACCTGTAAAGTCAACCTGACCATTAGACATACCGTACAAGCCAGCCAGCAGCATCAAGAATGAGAATCCAACTACAGCCGCATCTGTAATCGCTCTTGTGATGCCTTCATGATGCTTCAAGTCCTTCTGCTTGGCATCCAATTGATCCGTGCGACGGTTAATCTCATTCAAACGTTGTTCTCCTTGTCCATATTGCACAATTTCCTTCATACCCCGTAAGCTGTCCAAAAAGTAACTGCTCAGCTTGCCAAAGCTGCTTCGGTATTCCATCCCCTGACGTTTGCCCATACGTGACGTGAGTAAGGGAATAAATAAACCGACAGTTAGATAAGCAAGCGCAGCGAGCCAGCCTAATAGAGGCTCATAAGAACCGATAAAAAATACCATGAGCAGTGAAGTGATGATGCCGATCATTACAGGCGCTATCGTATGCGCATAAAATACTTCCAGCAGCTCAATATCACTCGTAATGAGTGATATCAGATTCCCCTTGTCCTTGCCTTCCAATTTGGCTGGAGCGAGTCTGCGCAGGGCTTGAAGCACCTTGTCACGCAGTACAGCCAGTAGCTTGAAAGCGAGATAATGACCACTCATTTGCTCGCCATAACGGAATACGCCGCGCAGTACGGCACAAACCACGATCGACGTCAGCAAAAACAACATGGTGTAGCCTGTCGTGATGCCCGTTGCTGTAAGCAGAGCAAGGGCTCCATACACTATAATGCCAATAGCACAAATAAAACCAAGCACTCCTGTCACAATCGTGATGAGCAGTACAGGTAAAAGAGGTCCCGCCAATACCAATAATTGGCCCATGATCCGTAATCCGTGTCTACGCATATACAGCCCCTCCTTTTGCAAACTGCTCTACCCGGTGTTGACTGAGATACATATCCGCATAGTGCCCTTGCTGGCTCAACAGTTCATGATGCGTTCCGGATTCTGCCACCAATCCGTTTTGCAGCACATAGATACAGTCGGATTGAACTACATTTTCCAGTCTATGAGAGATAAGAATCACTGTTTTTTGACCTGCCAGCGCATGTATTACCTCCATAATGCCTTCCTCACTCTCACTGTCAATGTTAGAGGTGGCTTCGTCAAAAATGTACACACGACTATCATGCAGCAATGCTCTGGCTAGTGCTAGCCGTTGGCGCTGTCCTCCTGACAGATTTGCCCCCTGCTCCTCCAGTTCTGCTTCCAGTCCTCCTTCTGAGAGAATAAAATCATACAGCTTCACTTGTTGCAAAGCTTCCAGCATTTGTTGCTCATCCGCGTACTCATTGCCCATTTTTAAATTTGCTTCCACTGTGCCTTTAAAAATATAACTGTTAAAACCGATCCAGGTCATGTGACGCATGCGGCTTTCTTCCGAAATATCAGTAAGCTCGGTTCCTCCAATCGTCAGACTTCCTCGATACCCCTCGTGATGCCCAACGATCAATCCGGCTACCGTACTTTTACCAGAGCCTGATTCCCCAACAATTGAAACCAAGCTGCCCTGGGGGATATCCATGGATATATTTCGTAAGGTATCTCTTTCGTCGTAGGCGAAACTCACCTGTTTCAGTCGAATATCTGTGTTTTCTATGCTTTCTTGTCCTTGTATAAGATCCTCTGTACTCAACATTTGAAATATTTTGTCGCTTGCTGCCATTCCGTTCATGGCGATATGGAAGTAAGAACCCAGTAAACGCAGCGGAATGAAAAATTCTGCTGACAGCAAAACAATGATGATCGCTCCTGCCAAGCCAATATGACCTGAAGAATATTCACTTATCGCGACCAGTACACCCGCAGCAGCACCACCAAATGCGATAAGATCCATAATGGCCACGGAGTTAAGCTGCATAGTCAGCACTTTCATCGTCATTTTGCGAAAGTCCTCAGCTGCTGTGTTCATTTCCTGATGTTTATCCTGGTCTGTTCCGTACATTTTGAGCGTAGTCAGACCTTGTACATTCTCCAAAAAGCTGTGGCCCAGATTGACGTAACTGCCCCAATATTTCCGAAACAACTTTTTAGCCATCCTCATAATGACAATGATCGACACTGGAATTAAGGGAACGCAGATCAATAGTATAATGGCTGCTTTGAAGCTGACAAAAGAGAGAGTGATGAATAACGTGACGGGGGCAAGCAGACTGTAAAATAGCTGGGGCATATATCTACCGAAATAGGTTTCAAGCTGCTCTACCCCTTCTACAGCAACCTGAATAACCCCCGAGGTGGAGGTATGATCTGTATATGCGGGTCCCATCTTCAGCAACTTGCCGTAAATTTGCGAGCGCAGCGTTTTTTTAGCATTTACCGAAGCACGACAGGATAACATACTGGCTGCATAATTGCTCAGGCAGCGAACTGCAATAGCAGCAATAACAATGACCGTCATAGATAGAATCAGCTTGCGAGTCACTTGTCCTTCCCATGCCTGCTGCATAACAAAGGCCATAGACAACACAGCGGCTATACTCCCCAAAAGACCGATCCACTGCACAAGCACACCCAAGACGATATATTTCCGAGAATGTTCCACTAGACCGAGCAGACGGCTGTCGACCATTTTAGACCTTTTTTTAGGAGTAGGTGTAGGTATAGGTTCAGATGAACATGAAGGCGTTATTTCTGCTGCAGCATTTCTTATTGTTCCGATGCGGAATATAAAGTAATAATATTTAAAAAGGATGACCAAGACGATGAGCGCTTTCCCCCACACATTAGGCGTGAAAATAAAGCCTGTAATCAGCATCGCTGACGCTAAGCCCAATGTCGTGATTTTCATAGACAGCTTCAACGATCTTGTTTGAACAAAACTCTCTAGATGCTTTTGGTACAGAGAGGTATTCGAAAACCACTGGTGAATCCTTTCGGACCCCCGCATAAAGAAAAAGGTCGCTAGCAGCAGAAACGGTGTAGTCGGTAGCAACGGTAGCACTACACCAATAACTCCAAGCGCCAAAAATAAAAACCCTAAGGTAATATAGATCGGTTTCACTATAATCCTCCCTAATAGTTATAATAGTAATGATTTCATTTCATAGATAATGATAATCATTATCAATATAAACAATTTAAGCAGGTTGTTATGTGATGTAAATCACGCATATAAAAATCCTCTTGAAGCACATCCCTACAGAACACGTTAGTGTTGATGTGGATGCTTTGTCTTCAAGAGGATTACGGAAAGTAGATGTTGATAATTCGTTGTTTTATGAATTTATAATATCATATTGCTCCAATACCTGCCGATGTAACGGGTGGTCTGCGGTTATGGAAGTATAACGCGTCAGCGCCGCACCCAGTCCTTCGCTACGAATCACCTGCTGAAGCTCGACTGCCTCGGGGTCTTCCGTAATATCAAATTTACAGGCAGCAGCCATTCCTAACGCCAGATAATCCGTAGGGATGCCATACTCCTGCGCTTGGAGCGCGGGACGTACAAGACGATCATTGGGAGACAGCTTGCGCAACGGTGAACGTCCGACCCGAGTAACATCGTCTGTCAGATTAGGATTGCGGAAGCGATCCAAAATTTTAGAGATGTACTTCTTATGCTCCCCTTGATCCAAACCGAAGCGCTTCACAAGCACTGCTCCTGTCTCCTCCAGTGACCCTTGTATCGAATCCACCACCTTGCTATCCTTCATGGCCTCCTGGATGGTAGCATAACCTGCGGTATAACCAAGATAGGCTGCCACGCAATGCCCCGTATTCACCGTGAACAGCTTTCGTTCAATGTAAGGCTCTAGATCCTGCACGTACAGGATACCTTCGATTTCTTCATGCTCAGGTGCCATTTGTGAACGATCCACCACCCACTCGTAAAAAGGCTCTACCTGCACATGTAACGGGTCCTCGTGGTGTTGGATCGGCACAATCCGGTCTACAGCAGCATTGGGGAAATATACCGAAGCCTCTGCCTTGGCACGAGTCGCCTCATCCAGTAGCGCAAAAACATGCTCTTTCAGTTGGGCGCTGCCTCCGATTGCATTTTCGCAAGCAATCACATGCAGCGGGCCTGCCCCTCGCTCCACCCGCCGCGCTATTCCCTCGGCAATACCTGCTGCAATATGCCTGAGGATGCTAACCCCTACCGCGGTCGTTACCAGATCAGCATGGTCTACCGCATCCGCTACAGCGGATGCATCTCTGCCGTCAATCGCCGTTACATTCGTGACCAGCTCCGTATCCTTTGTATCATTGGCTAACTCTACGGTATATTGTTTACGACGGCGTAACTCGGATACAAGGGTGTCGTTGACATCTGAAAAGACAACCTCATAGCCTGCACGCGACAGAATTAATCCGATAAAGCCGCGACCGATATTTCCTGCTCCAAAGTGGACGGCTCTCATAGCTCCAGCTCACTTTCGAACAGATCTATAATTTCCTGTGGGGTCACCGCGTTGCGAAGTTTATCCATATTTTCTTCCTCCGCACACACCACAGCGATACTCGTCAAAATCTCCATATGATCGCCGCCTTGTGCTGCAATGCCGATCACCATATATGCTTTCTCTTCCCCAAAATCTACGCCTTGCGGGAACTGAACGATGGAGATGCCTGTGGATTGAATAAGCGTCTTGGATTCCTTGGTGCCATGTGGAATAGCCAGCCCATTCCCGATGTAGGTAGACACGATCTCCTCGCGTTCCAGCATCTTGTCAATGTACTCACTTGAAATATGTCCTGCATCCAGCAGGATTTGTCCAGCCATACGAATCGCCTCATATTTGTCTTTGGCGGTTGCGTTCATTTTTACTTTGTCTATCGTCATAATACTCACGGTAGGTTCCTCCCTGTCCCTAATTTACTGTGGAAAAATTCAGCCAGCTCACTCGATATATAATTGACAATATGATCCCTGCTACCGTGTTCCAGTAGCGTAACCATGTCTTCCTGCAAAAGTAATGCACTAATCTCGCTCAATACCTCCAAGCTTTCTCTCGGCAGCTCACGAGGCCCCAACATGAGCAGCACGCATTCTACCTGTTCACCTGTATCCGCCAACAGCGGCTCTGCCAGCTTATACAAGGTAAGCGAAGGCTTGCGAATATAGTGGCTACGCGTATGAACTAAAGCAATAGAGGTATCAGAGATCACCTGACTACCTTGGCGCTCTCTTTCCATGAGTTGTGCAGCAACCGCAGAAGGCTCTGTAACATTCCCCCGCCCCGCCTCCAGCATGCATATCGCCTCTACGGTCGCCGCCATATCCATCCCTTGATTTTCCAGCGGATATACTTGAAATTGCTGTACAATGTGTACAATTTCCTCGAGACTTTTCCGCAGACCGGTAAGCCACTCCATATCCTGACCAGGCTGAACGGCCTGTTCCTGCTGATGATCATTGAGATGATGGAGTGTAATATGCTGGATGAAATGACGCAGACGGTCACCCTCCTCCTGCGTTAGCAGCGGACTGATCTTAAGATACCGATCTGGTTCAAGCGGTAGCTCTACTGTCGAAATGATCAGATCATAATCCTCCTTGGGAATCCGCACCGCCTCGTACCATGAAGCCCTATCCACAATTTTGATCTGTGGGAGCTCTTTGGCGAGCCTTGTTGCCAGAAGTCTGGATGATCCAATGCCGCTCGTGCAGACTACAATGGCCCGCACCTCCCGACGCAATTGTCGCAGCCGCTCCAGCGAAGCGCCGAAATGCATGACGAGAAATCCGATCTCTTCATCAGGCACTTTCATTTCTGTCATGCTCGCCGCAGCCTTTTTCACTGATTCGAATAAGCTGCTGTAATCCTTGCGGATTTGCTGAAGGAGAGGGTTACGAATCGACCTGCCTTCCTTCAAACGTTTGAATACCGGAGCCATATGGGCAATCAGTCCTTCACGCAGAACACGGTCCTCTTTCAATGGCGTGCCTGTCTCTTCCTCCACACGACGAATCAACTCATGAACCGACTCCAACAGTACGAGATCATCCAACGGCAGTAGTCGGGTAGAGTGATCTTCGGCATCACGAAATAGCAGCCTGAGATAAGATCGTTCCGGCTCTGGAAATTCAATATCCAGCGCCTCTGACAACTCCGTGCATATGCGTTCCACCATAGCTGTGCGAAGCATGATATTTTCATCCGAATCTGTTTTTAAATACGAGAGAAGAGGATCTATAACATACCCGAGTCGCAGACGTACCAGCGAAACGCAAATTTGAATCAGCAGCTCCATGTATTTGCTTTCCACCATGTTTTCCAACCATTTTTCATGGGGCTGCCAGAGGGCCTTTTCCACGATTAGCAGGTTATCTCTGCCAATCATCTCCAGCAACTTGTCGGCAACACGGGTTACAGGACGAAGTTCTTCCCGGGCTGAAAACAGATCGGATTCATCCAAATATTCGAGAGCCAGCTCGGAAATCGCCCGTCTTTTGTCTGTCTCCCGCCCTGTAATCTCGACCCCGTACCCCCGTCTGCGCACAAGCATGAGTCCACGTTCCTCAATCCAGTCTTGCAATTCGTCTAGATCATGACTGACCGTAGTTACCGTGACTTTCAGATCTGAAGCCAGCGCCAACAGCTTGATCGGCTCCCGTGTATCCAGCAGCATGCAGAGTACCACGATCTTTCTCTCCTCAGCCGAATATTCGTCTGACTTCGTATGCAGCAATTGTTTTCGCAGGCATACAAGCTGAGCTGGATCAGCATCTATACAGATACCGATCCCTGACTTTTTCTCCAGCTTCACCTCATGAGCTGCCAGCCAATGCTCGACTGCACCCAGTTCCCGATGAACCGTCCTTGTGCTGACATTGATCTTCGTAGCAATTTCCCCGGCTGTAACCTCTTTGGACTGCTCCAGAAGATATTCCACGATGTCACGTTGTCGTTTCGTAATATTCATAAGCGCATACCGTTCCTTCCCAAGCTCATCCCTCCAGCAGGAGACGTACATTGCATACAGTCCGCCTGACTTCGATGGGGATTAAGAATCGGATTTCAGACGTTCAACCAGCGCTTCGTATTCAGGACTCTTCAGAAAATTGTCAATGGAAATGTGCTCAGCACTCGGAGCTACTGTTTTAGCCCGGTCTGTCAACGTTTTTTGCGTAATGACAATATCCGCATCCTGTGGAATTTCACTGATTGCCGTATTCGTAACTGTTACGCCCACACCCGCCTGCTTCATTTTTTTGCGTAAAATCGAGGCACCCATAGCGCTTGAACCCATACCTGCATCACAGGAAAAGACGATTTTGTTCACTTCGGATTTATCCTTGAGCGTTCGATCTGCAGCAATTTCTGCAGCACGATCAGATTCGTGGTTATCTTCCATTACAGTGGCGTTAGCACTTGCACTCTTGCTTTGATTTTTCATATCTTTCAGGCGGGATGCAGCTTCCTCCAGCCCCTCTTCTTGTTGCTTACCAGTCTTGAGTAACACTGCGGCAACAGCAAAAGATACGACCGCAGCAGCGATCACCCCGCTTAGCATTGGCAAATATCCGCCTTTTGGCGTCATTAGAAAATAGGCGATGATGCTGCCCGGCGAAGGAGCAGCAACCAGTCCGGCACCTGTCAACATGAAACAGAAGGTTCCCACAACGCCCCCAGCTATAGCAGCAAGAATCAAAATCGGCTTCATCAAAATATAAGGGAAATAAATTTCATGAATCCCGCCGAAAAAATGAATGATGACTGCGCCAGGAGCCGACGACTTCGCAGAGCCTTTACCGAACAGGCAGTAGGCCAGCAAAATACCGAGCCCCGGCCCAGGGTTGGATTCCAGCATGAACAGTACGGATTTCCCTGTTCTTGCAGCTTCCTCCAACGCAATCGGACTTAATACTCCGTGATTCAGCGCGTTGTTTAAAAATAATACTTTTCCGGGCTCAATAATGAGGTTGACAAGCGGCAATAGCCCTGCGTTCACGAGGAACTGTACCCCTGCCGACAACACTTGACTGATCATTTGTACAACCGGGCCGATCGCCACATGGGCAAGCAGTGCTAGAATGGCACCGATAATCCCGGCCGAAAAATTATTGACCAGCATTTCAAAGCCTGATCTGACTTTGCCTTCAATGGCCTTGTCGAACTTCTTCAATATCCACGCAGCCAGCGGACCAGCGACCATCGCGCCTAGGAACATCGGGATATCGGCTCCCACTATGACACCCATCGTCATAATGGCACCAATCACACCTCCACGTTGTCCGTGAATCATCGTGCCTCCCGTGTAACCAATCAGCAGCGGCAGCAAATAATTTTTCATCGGATCAACCAGTTGTGCAAAACCTTCGTTCGGGAACCACCCGGTCGGAATAAAGAGTGCCGTAATCAATCCCCACGCGATAAAGGCTCCCATATTGGGCATAACCATACCGCTAAGAAAACGGCCAAAACGCTGTACGGCGACACGAGTGCCTCCTTTTGAACTTGGCTTTGCGTCCAATGTACTCATATTCAAATCCTCCTTGTAGGTAAGCATCACTACCTTTTCTTAAAATTCATACTAAATGACAGCGCTATCTTCATCAACGAAATGAAAACGTACTTTCGTCATGAACGTTGATGACAACATTTAAATTTAAATTATCCGAGAAGGTATTATACCTGCATAATTCTTCTTAATATGACCTGTAGCTATAGAAAATAGTCGAAAAACCGTGCTGGATTATGTATGATTCTTACTATAGGGACAACCCTCTACATCAGAATAAAACACGTAATTACGTCTGAAAAAAGACAAAAAAATAGCCGCTATGTCAAATCATAGCGACTGTTGTATACAAAAATCAGCAGACAAATAACACTCTTATTCCATACTACATTGCTCCATTACTGCTCATCGGAAATCAACTGCTCGTATTGATCCGCAGACAGTAGCTTGCCCAATGCTTCCTCCACATCTTTACCCATCTCTACTTCGATCATCCAACCTTTTTCATAGGGAGATTCATTCACTAGCTCAGGCGTACTTTCCAGCGCTTCATTCACTTTTAATACGGTTCCCGTCACCGGAGCAAAAAGGTCGGATACCGTCTTCACCGATTCAATCGTACCGATCTCCGCTCCCTGCTCAATCGTTACTCCCACCTCAGGTAATTCTACAAAAACAATATCACCCAGTTGATGCTGTGCAAAGTCTGTAATACCAATCCGCAACGTCCCATCCGCTGTGCGCTGAACCCACTCATGTTCGTCTGTATACCAAAGTTGCTGCTTTACTTCACTCATCCTGTTCCCCTCACTTCCATATGAATAAAATCGCTTTTGCTCACCTGTATTAGACAGGTTAAGATTATGACAACAAGAACACTCATGTCAATAATACTAACAAAAATACTTCATATCACCTCATATGGCGTACTATATAAAAATATGATAGCTTATAACAAACGCTTACATATCCTTATTTATATATTAAATGTTTTTTCTATTGTTTTTGATGACATTTTTATTGACATTTTGAATGAATTTGCGTATTAATGGGTTATAGCAAATGCTTTGGGAAACACCCCGACAACTGCAAACGCGGATGAACGCGGAGGGAGAGACTGCTAAAAAGATTCGCATAGCTGTTGCGGCTTATGAAACATAAGTTCACGCGAATCGGATCAAGTTGTTATCTGCAAAGCCAGGTAATATACTGTTGATCCCGAAGGTAGCGCCGAAGGAGTAAGCCTGCATTGCAGGTGAATCTCTCAGGCAAAAGGACCTCTGCCGGACGCATCTCTGGAGAGCATTCGCTATTGGAGCGGATCACCCAAGGGGAAACCCGGTACATACCGGGGTAACTTTCTGGTATCAAGGACAGAGCTGAAAAAAGAGTGTAGACTGCCGTCTATACGTTTTTTTCGGCCTGTCTTTTTTGTTTAGCCGATCACACCGGATAGGAGTGGAAAAATGACTAATTTGCGAAAAACACCGCTATATTCGTCCTACGGGACGCAGTCTGGGGTTCGTTGTATTGACTTTGGCGGCTGGGAGCTCCCCGTTCAGTTTAGCGGCATTCAAAAGGAGCATGAGGCCGTCCGGCAACGTGCGGGTTTATTCGATGTATCGCATATGGGCGAATTTTTGGTTGAAGGCAAAGAGGCCGAAGCTTTTCTGCAAAGGATGACCACGAATGATGTCAGCCAGTTGGAACCAGGTCAGGCACAATATTCACTCCTGTGTTACCCCGATGGAGGGGTAGTAGACGACCTGCTTGTTTACTGCAAAGGACCGGAGCGCTACATGCTCGTTGTGAACGCCTCTAACATCGATAAGGATTGGGATTGGCTAATTCGCCATATGCCTGCATCCGTTCACATGGAGAATGTGTCTGATGCGATAGCATTGCTGGCGTTGCAAGGACCGGAAGCAGCACGTATTGCCGCAGCCGTGGCAGATACGGACATTACGAATCTGGCATCTTTCCGCTTCCATGAGAATGTGCCATTGTTCGGAGCAAAAGCACTCGTCTCACGAACCGGATATACGGGTGAAGACGGTTTTGAATTTTACGTACCTGCCGCGGAAGCAACAGCCATATGGGAGGGTTTGCTTCGTTCCGGTGAGTCGTATGGGCTGATTCCCGCTGGACTTGGTGCTCGGGATACCCTACGCTTTGAGGCACGGTTGCCGCTGTACGGACAGGAGTTATCTGCCACGATTTCACCACTCGAAGCCGGTCTAGGGTTCTTCGTCAAGCTGAATAAAGGAGATTTTATCGGTAGAGAAGCACTGCAACGTCAGAAAGATCAAGGGATTCCTCGCAAATTGATCGGGCTGGAAATGATGGATCGCGGTATCCCACGCGCCCATTACCCGGTATTCGCAGAAGGACAACACATCGGTGAGGTCACAACGGGGACTCAGTCGCCCACCTTGAAGCGTAATCTCGGCCTCGCCTTGGTAGACAGTCGTTTTAGCGCCCTCTCCACACCGCTGGAGGTTGAGATTCGTGGCAAACGCCTGCGTGCCGAGGTGGTGGCAGCCCCCTTTTATAAACGTCCGCGCTGATCTTAAACTCTCTTCATTTCAATAAAGCAAACATGTCAGATATGAACTTCTGGGTTTTCCATCTCACACTTTTTTATTAGCTAATTTACGATTTAAATTTTGCTTTTCGAAAGGAGCCAGAACCTATGAAGCAGCATCGTTATCTCCCTATGACTGAACAGGATCAAACCGAAATGCTGCGTGTGGTCGGCATTTCATCCATCGATGATTTATTCAGTGACATTCCAGAGGCCATTCGATATCAAGGGGAACTCCCTCTTTCTTCTCGACTCGACGAGAGAGCCTTAACCCGCCACTTGGCCGAGCTGGCTGGACACAACGCCAATACAGACACACATGCCAGCTTTCTTGGCGCAGGAATTTATGATCATCATATTCCGTCTGTCATCCAGCACATCACTTCACGCTCGGAATTCTATACAGCCTACACCCCCTATCAGCCGGAAGTAAGCCAAGGCGAGCTACAAGCCATTTTCGAATTTCAGTCGTATATTTGCGAATTGACGGGCATGGCTGTAGCTAATGCCAGCATGTACGACGGAGCGACTGCACTGGCGGAAGCGGGCTCACTGTCCGCCGCAGCTACCCGCCGTAAACAGCTTATCGTATCAAGGTCCGTCCATCCGGAGGCACGTCAGGTATTGGCAGCCTATGCACGCGGATTGGATTTGGACATCGTGGAAATCGGCTGTTCGGACGGCGTAACGGATGCTAATGCGTTAGCGGCGGCCGTATCAGAACAGACCGCGGCTGTTTTAGTCCAAAGCCCCAACTTTTTCGGAGCCGTGGAAAACCTGAAGCCGATGGCTGATCTCATCCATGCGCACAAAGGTCTTTTGGTCGTCAGCGCCAACCCACTGGCACTTGGCTTGCTGGAGACACCCGGCAAACAGGGCGCGGATATTGTGGTAGGAGATGCGCAGCCACTTGGCATCTCCTCTTCTCTCGGCGGTCCGACCTGTGGATACTTTGCCGTTTCTCAGGCACATATGCGCCGTATCCCCGGCCGTATTGTGGGTCAGACCACTGACCGTAACGGTAAACGCGGCTTCGTGCTGACCTTGCAAGCGCGGGAACAGCATATCCGCCGCGAAAAGGCCACGTCTAACATTTGCTCCAATCAAGCGTTGCTAGCTTTATCTGCATCTGTGTACTTGTCTGTCATGGGTAGACAGGGGATCAAGGAAGTAGCCGAGCTAAATTTGCATAAAAGCCGTTATGCTTTAGAGCAATTGCTGAGCTTGAAGGGCGTAACAGCCTCGTTTAACGCACCGACTTTTAACGAATTTGCCCTTAGACTGCCTGAGGGTACAGATATGAGCAAACTCCAGACTGAGTTGCTAGCTGCTGGATTTATCGCTGGCTACGATTTGGGCCGGGACTATGAGGAACTTGCTGGTCACATGTTGATTGCCGTGACGGAGCAAAGAACCAAAGAGGAGATTGACCAATTTGTACACACCTTGGGGGGATTGCTATGATACACACCAGACAGGATCAGAAACAAGGGCTGTTGAAGGAACACGATCAAGCGCTCATTTTTGAATTGAGCCGTCCGGGTCGCATCGCCTATTCTCTTCCCGAGTGCGACGTTCCCCGTCGCCCGGTGGCAGAGCTTTTGCCAGATTATGCGCTGCGCAGTGAACCTGCGGCATTACCCGAGGTATACGAAGTAGACGTTATTCGGCATTATACCGCCTTGTCCCGGCGCAATTTCGGCGTGGACAACGGATTTTATCCGCTCGGCTCCTGTACGATGAAATACAATCCGAAAGTGAATGAGGATGTCGCCCGATATACAGGCTTCGCCAAAATCCATCCATATCAGCCCGAGGAGAGCATCCAGGGTGCTATGGAGCTGCTGCATACGCTCCAAAATGATTTGGCTGCGTTAACTGGCATGGATGCCGTCACACTTCAGCCTGCCGCGGGCGCCCATGGCGAATGGACCGGGCTGATGATGATTCGCTCATACCACGAAGCACGTGGTGAGCGACGTACCAAGGTGCTCGTGCCGGATTCCTCGCACGGAACGAACCCCGCCAGCGCAACCGTCGCGGGCTTCGAAACAGTCACCCTTCCCTCCACCCCTGAGGGGCTGGTGGATCTGGATGCGCTACGTCAAGCCGTAGGCAACGACACCGCTGCGCTCATGCTGACCAACCCGAACACGCTTGGACTATTCGAGAAGCAAATCACTGACATTGCTGCCATCGTGCATGACGCGGGTGGTCTGCTCTACTATGACGGGGCGAACTCCAACGCCATCATGGGAATTACTCGTCCCGGCGATATGGGCTTCGATGTAGTGCATCTCAATTTGCACAAAACGATGAGTACCCCGCACGGCGGCGGCGGCCCCGGCGCTGGGCCTGTCGGCGTAAAGCAACGGCTCATCCCTTATTTGCCCAAGCCGCTTGTCGTACGTGGTTCGCAGGGGGTGTACCACTGGGACCGGGAACAGGGAGATTCTATTGGACGGGTTAAAGCCTTTTACGGCAACTTCGGTATTCTCGTTCGTGCCTACGCCTATATCCGTAGCTACGGTCCTGATGGCTTAAAGCGTGTATCGGAATGCGCTGTGCTCAATGCCAATTACATGATGCATCGGCTCGCTCCACATTTTGACCTGCCCTACCCTGGACATTGCAAACACGAATTCGTAATGTCGGGGCGAGGCTTGAAAAAATTTGGAGTGCGCACGCTTGATGTAGCCAAACGGCTGCTTGATTTCGGCTACCATCCGCCTACAATTTACTTCCCGCTGAATGTAGAGGAGTGCATCATGATCGAGCCCACGGAGACGGAAAGTAAGGAAACACTTGATGCTTTTGTCGACACTATGATTCATATTGCGCGGGAAGCGGAAGAGAACCCTGAGCTGGTGCTCAATGCACCGTATACTACTCCAGTCACACGATTGGACGAAACTACCGCGGCCCGCAAACCTGTACTGAATTGCTCATGCAGTTAAAAACAAATTCTACTTAAAGGATGCAAAAAAGCCGGTATCTAAATAGATACCGGCTGCTGTATGTACACAGCAATTTTTTTGTTGGAAAAAGATATAACCTTTGAAATGTAATACCCTTCCTTAGCCTTCGATGCTTTGAACCAATTCAACAACCTGTTCTGCTGTTTGCATGTCCAGAGCTTTTGTAGCCAGTTTTTCCATGTCCGCACGGGACAACTTGGAGATTTGGCTACGTGCTGGCAGAATGGAAGTTGCGCTCATACTGAACTCATCAAGTCCAAGACCCAACAGCAACGGAATTGCTGTTGTATCTCCTGCCATTTCACCACACATACCAACCCAACGTCCTTCACGGTGAGCGGCATCAATAACCATTTTCACCAGACGCAGAATGGATGGATTGTATGGTTGATACAGGTAAGAAACCCGCTCGTTCATGCGATCCGCTGCCATTGTGTATTGAATGAGATCGTTTGTACCGATACTGAAGAAATCCACTTCTTTTGCGAATTGGTCAGCCAATACCGCTGTAGAAGGAATTTCTACCATGATGCCCAACTGAATTTCTTCAGATACGGATACACCCTCGGCTACCAACTTTTCCTTTTCTTCCAACAAAACAGCTTTAGCTTCACGGAATTCGTTCAGCGTAGCAATCATCGGGAACATGATGCGCAGGTTACCATGCACACTCGCACGCAACAAAGCACGCAATTGAGTGCGGAAAATATCCTGGCGATCCAGACACAGACGAATAGCACGGAATCCGAGGAACGGATTCATTTCTTTCGGCAGGTCCAGATAAGGAAGTTCTTTGTCGCCACCGATATCCAAAGTACGGACTACAACCGGCTTACCTTCCATTCTTTCCAGAACGGTTTTGTACGCCGTATACTGTACTTCTTCGGATGGAAGCTTATCGCGTCCCATGTACAAGAATTCCGTACGGTACAAGCCAACGCCTTCACCACCGTTGTCCAGAACACCAGCTACATCATTAGGCGTACCAATATTGGCTGCCAGTTCGACATGGACACCATCGACAGAAACTGTAGCTTCGCCGCGCAGCTTGCGCCACTCTTCGCGTTGCTTGTCGTATGCCACCTGTTTAGCACGGTATTCCGCAACAATCTCTTCGGTAGGGTTCACGAATACGTGACCATCCAAACCATCAACGATAATCAAATCGCCGCTTTTAGCTTGAGACAATATATTTTTCGTTCCCACAACTGCAGGAATTTCAAGTGAGCGAGCCATAATAGCCGAATGCGAAGTACGTCCGCCGATGTTCGTTGCAAAACCTTTAACAAATTCACGGTTCAGCTGAGCTGTGTCGGAAGGTGTCAAATCTTCTGCAAGCACAATCGTTTCTTCGGCAATTTCTGCAGGACTAACAAAATGAACACCAAGCAGGTGATTCAGGATCCGCTTGGTTACATCACGCATGTCCGATGCGCGTTCTTGCAAATAGGCACTTTTCATGTTTTCAAACATGGAAATGAACTGTGTAGCTACTTCATTCAAAGCATAGTCAGCATTAAGCTGCTCGTCTCTGATTTTAGCTTTAACCGGATCGATCAATTCAGGATCATTCAGGATGAGCAGGTGAGATGCAAAAATTTCTGCTTTTTTCTCTCCCAGCTCCTGAAGCGTTTTCTCCTTAATCGATTCCAATTCGGTTTGAGATTGTACCAAAGCCGCATCTAATCTCGCGATTTCAGCCTCAACATCACCAACCGCGCGTCTCTCTACAGCGTAATTCGGATGCTCCAAGATAAACGCCCGGGCAATGGCTATGCCTGCCGAAGCGGCAATCCCGGAAATTTTAAGCATGAACTTCGCCCAGCCCTTCGTTAACGATTACATTTTCAAGAGCTTTCAGTGCTTCGGCAGCTTCAGCGCCTTCGCAGATAATGTTAATAGTATCACCTTGTTCCAGACCCAGAGACAATACACCCAGAATGGATTTCAAAGTTACTTTTTTACCGTTAGCTTCGGCAAAAGATTCAGCACCGCTGAATTTGTTAGCTGTATTTACCAGTGCAGTTGCAGGACGTGCATGAATACCGTCTTCATCCGTAATTCTAAAAGTTGTTTGCATAATTTGTTCCTCCCACTTTCCTAAAGATAATATTTGTTTACACGCAGTATACCAGATCATTGATCAGACGGCCTAAGCCGCCTAATCAACTAATCCGAAACACATAGAGTTTATTTTATCGTAATTATACCATCTTCGCCAGCCTTCAGTACTCCAGTTTTGTTTAAAGTTACCGAAGAACCTTCTGGAA
Source organism: Paenibacillus sp. SEL1 (assembly GCF_054602535.1). Lineage (NCBI taxonomy): Bacteria > Bacillati > Bacillota > Bacilli > Caryophanales > Paenibacillaceae > Paenibacillus > Paenibacillus sp. SEL1. The sequence continues at coordinate 521,583 of NZ_CM137723.1, forward strand.
GGTTGGTAAAAATGACAGGGGAAATGATGGATTTAGCGTTTGCCTTCACGTATTCCAGGTCTACTTTCATAATAGGCTGGCCGGCTGACACAAGATCGCCTTCGTTCACCAAAACGTCAAATCCTTGGCCTTTAAGCTTCACTGTATTCACCCCGATATGAACAAGCACTTCTTTACCGCCATCGGATTGAATACCAATCGCATGCTTGCTCGGGAATACATTGAATACTTTACCATAAACAGGGGACACAATCGTTCCATCATTTGGCACGACCGCAAAGCCGTCACCTGTCATACGTTCTGCAAATACCGGATCGGGAACCGTCGAGATATCAACCAATTCGCCGTTAACAGGCATTACAATATCTTCTACAATAATGGTTTGTTGTTCTTCCCCAGCTTCCTTCTCCTCTTGTGGAGCAGGTTGCGCCGGAGCTGGTGCAGGTGTACGTCCAGCCATGATATCAGCCATTTGAGTTTTAATGGTGTCGGAACGTGTACCGAAAATTGCCTGTACGTTGTTGCCGACTTCAAGGACACCCGATGCGCCAAGTTGTTTCAGACGAGCTTTGTCAACGTTCGATTTCTCATTAACCTCGATCCGAAGACGTGTGATACAAGCATCCAGGTGCTTGATATTTGATGAACCACCGAAAGCTGCCAAAATGTTGTGCGGGAGCTCATCACTACTACCGGCTGCTGCACCATCCACATTTTCTGTAGCTTCTTCACGTCCTGGTGTTTTCAAGTTGAACTTCCGTATGATGAACCGGAATCCGAAGTAGTAAATCACTGCCAAAATCAGACCGACGATGATTACATACCACCAAGGCGTACGGGTTGGAATAATCCCGAAAATCAGGAAGTCAATGAATCCGCCTGAGAAGGTCATACCGATTTTGACATGTAAAATTTGCATGGTCATAAATGACAGACCTGCGAATATACAGTGTACTGCAAACAGCAGTGGAGCTACGAACAGGAAGGAAAATTCCAGTGGCTCCGTAATACCTGTCAAGAACGAAGTCAATGCTGCTGAACCCATGATACCTGCTACATATTTTTTGTGTTCTGGTCTTGCTTCATGGTACATTGCAAGCGCTGCTGCTGGCAAACCGAACATCATGAATGGGAATTTACCCACTTGGAACGTACTTGCTGTCAACGCCACTCCATCACGAAGCTGGCTGAAGAAGATCTGCTGGTCACCGTGAACGGTTTGACCTGCTTTGTTAACATATTCACCAAATTCAAACCAGAACGGTGAATACCAGATGTGATGCAAACCAAATGGAATAAGCGCGCGTTCGATAACCCCAAACAGGAACGCCGACAAAGTCGGGTTGGAATACACCATAAAGTGAGATACTGCGTTAAGTCCTTGTTGAACTGGAGGCCAGATCAGAACCAGCGCAAGTCCGACAATCAGTGAGGACACCGCCGTTGCAATTGGAACGAAACGCTTACCCGCGAAAAAGCCCAGATACGAAGGAAGCTCAATTTTGAAAAAGCGGTTGTACATGGCCGCGGCCAGTATACCGATGATTATCCCACCGAACACCCCGGTTTGAAGCGTTGGAATACCCAACACGTTCGCATAACCCGGTATTTTTTGAGCAATCAGACCAGGTGTGACACCCACGGCTGTACCCAAAGTAATGTTCATAACGAGGTAACCGATGATGGCAGCCAAACCTGCTACACCTTCACCGCCCGCCAGACCGACGGCTACGCCGACTGCGAACAACAGGGCCAGATTATCAAAAACGATTTGTCCGGCATTCATCATGATCGTCGCTACCGATTGAACCCAGCCCGCATTTAATGCCGGAATGTACTGGAGAAAATCAGGATTGACCAGCATGTTACCGATACCCAATAAAAGCCCCGCAGCTGGCAAAATCGCTACAGGAAGCATTAATGCTTTACCGACACGCTGTAAAACGCCGAAAAGCTTTTTAAACATACCTTCCACATCCTTCTCTGAAATTTAGAACAGAGGCAAAACAACAAAAAAGGCATGAGCCGATTTAAGTATGTTTGAAAACAACCTTGGGGTATAGCTTGCCCCAGTAGGCTGTAAACAATCATAACTTAAAACAACTCATGCCTGATCGAATCAGTAACACGTTAAATGTTCAGTTGTTGTCTTCCTCATTGCAGAATTGATTATAGCACCCCGCTAAATGCGAGGCAATACTTTTTTATTCCGGTTTTATCACTTTTGTTGCTCCCCCTGCTCTTTGCGTTGGGACAACCGTTGCAGATGCATTGTCAAATAACTAACCTCAGCCGGGTACACAGATTTACGGAGTCTTTTCTCCATAATTTTCGTGAGCTTCCAGGCCAGCATATACATTTCCGGATACTCCTCATTCAAAAGCTTGTCCAATCGATAAATCTCCTGCACAATTTCCCCCCGGCGCACACGTTCAATCGCAAACCTCAGATGAGTCAGCAGTCGAGAATAATCAAGGGATTGAAGAGGAATACGATAATCCAGTGTCGTCTCGACAACCTGAACCATATCAGCAATCAGACGAGAATCCTTCCTAACCTCGGAGATATGCTGGTTTGTCATGGCGCTATAAATATGCAGGGCCACGAATCCGATTTCATCTTCTCCCAGATCTACATCCATCTTATCCCTGATTAAAGCAACAGCCTGCTCAGCCATCTTGTATTCCTGAGGATATATTTCCCTAGTCTCATACAAAAACGGATTATGAATCGTAATTCCCTGTTTATGACGGTTGATGGAAAAAGCGATATGGTCAGTTAAAGCAATCAGTATGTGCTCATTTAGAGGCTTCTTTGCTTGAAGCTGAACAAGATGAAGCACCTCACCGATGACCTCAATGAGCTTCTCATCCAGCTCAGGAAGCAACCGTTTGTATTGCTCCTGTTCTTCATGGCTTTTTAATATAAATAATTTCTCAACTGAATCCAACGGCATAAGATCGCCGGGTCTGCGATTGAAACCGATTCCTTTTCCAATCACGACAACCTCATCATGCTCGGGATGCATCCCTATAATCACATTGTTATTCAGCGCTTTGGCCACTTTTAGGCTGCTCACATCCGCACCTCTTTTATCAGAACCTTGATCCTAAGAATTATAGCATGAAGCTCAGAGGAATCCACGTTAAAGTACCAAATATTCGGCTAAAGGTCAATAAAAAGAAAACGCTTTTCATCACATTGCCGGGAAATGCTGTGATGAAAAGCGGTCTTTTGGTTAGGGAAAGATGCTCCCCAAAGACTTATCGTTATTCTTTATCTGTTAGCGCTACCTCCACCGAGGCTGGAAGAGGCTGCTTATTCGCTTCACCGGAAGGCGGCACGGAATGAATGCCTTTTTTCCCCGTGGTCAACCCCTTGATTAACTGCTCCACATCAATACCGGATACACTCTTCAGCATCTCAGGTGCCGTAGCCATCAGTTCGGTGACATAATTGCTGACACGCGCTGCTCCTTCTCCCTTTCCCGTATCAACTACGGTGAGTTTATCAATGGACGCAATCGGTTCGGCAATACGTCCAGCCAGATCAGGCAACATTTTTACGATAATATCGAGCACGGCAGCCTCTCCAAACTTTTGGAACGCCTCCGCCAGCTTTTCCTTGGCCTCCGCTTCTGCAAGTCCACGCAAACGGATGACATCTGCGTCTGCCGTACCTTTGGCGCGTTCTGCATCTGCTTCTGCTTGCCCGTTGAGACGTTTTTGTTCAGCTGACGCTTTAGCCTGTGTCTCAATCGAGTATTGCAGCGATTCAGCCTCACGCATTTTACGCGATTTATCTGCTTCCGCCGCTTGCTCGACCGCATACCGATCGGCTTCTGCCTTCTTTTTCACTTCCGCATCATATTGCTTTTCACGTACCTGTATTTCCTTGGATTGAAGATCAATTTCCCGTTCTTTGCGCACCAGCTCGACCTTCATCTGCTCTTCGACAGCAGTCTGCTTGGCACGGGCCTCCTGAATGTGATAAGCCTGATCGGCTTCTGCCTTCGCTGTATCCTGTTCTTTCTTAAACGATGCCACTTTCAGTTCCTTCTCCTTGGCGGCCTCGGCAATGTTGGTGTCTCGCAGCAGTTCGGCCTTCTGGCCTTCCTGTTCTGCACGCGCCTTCTGAATCCGGGCATCCCGCACAGCCTCGGCTTCTGCAATCTCAGCATCCCGTTTCACAGCGGCAATTCTCGGCTTACCAAGCGCATCCAGATATCCGTGCTTATCACGCACGTCTTTGATGGTGAATGAAACGATTTGCAAGCCCATCTTTTTCAGATCACGAGCAGCCACGCCCTGTACTTCCTGCGCAAACCGATCCCGATTACGATAAACTTCTTCCACTGTCATCGAACCGAGGATTGCGCGCAAATGTCCCTCCAGCACTTCCTGAGCCTCTCCTCTAAGAGCCTCCAATGGCTTCCCGATGAACTGCTCGGCTGCTGTAGCCACATCCTCAATGGAACTGCCGACCTTGATAATCGCCACACCATCCGCAATCACGGGAACTCCTTGCTCCGTATACACTTCCGGTGTGGTTACGTCCAGTTTATGGGACAACAGAGAGATGAATTCGGACTGCTGGAAAATAGGCCAAATGAAGGCACCCCCGCCGCGTACAATTTTAATTTTGCGTCCAGAGTCATCCTCGGAAATATTTTTATTTCCCAGAAAAGAGCCCGTCACGATCATCCCTTCATCCGGTCCTACCGTTTTGTAACGGGCCCAAAAAGCGATCCCTAATATGACGATAACGATGACAACAATCCCAGGGACCAACACAATATCTTGCAAATTTGACACTCCCGATCACGCTCCCTTCAAGTTAAGCGAATGCGCCGTCTATGTGTCCAGGTACGCTACGCGGACGACGCCCTCTGCGACCTCAACCACGACGATACGGGTTCCCGCAGCAAGCGGTTTGTGATCGAAGCTCGATGCTGTATGTATGGTGTTGCCTGCACCCAAGCGGATCATAACCTCCCCGTAACCAACCTCAGGTACAGGAATGGTGACCTCACCGATCCGGCCAGTCAGCTCACGCATGGAGAAGCCGCTGGATACTTCCGAATTCGCCATGGGTTTAATAAACGCAAAGAACACGAGTATTCCGATGACAAACGCAATCCCTAAAGCAAGCACGACGACCCACCCCATGCTCAGCCCAGTATACTTTGTCAGCAGTACTCCAGCTCCGCCAAAAGCGGTCATGGCTCCAAGTAAAACGACAGGTCTGAACCAATCGAGGCTCGGTAGCTCCAATGCACCATCCAGCCAACCACCGAGTACATCTCCAATCAGCACACTGACTACAGTAAAGATAGCGCCCCCTGCCAATAACCACCAAAATATGGTTTCCATGCGACTCCTCCTTCCATGTACCTTTTCAGTCTGGTTTCCAGTCTATAACTATGTTTACGTATTCAACCTTAAAAAGTTTCAAAATTTTCCTCCAAAATCCCACGTTGAACCCAAAAAAGCACGTTCGTACGTCGAATGACGCACAAACGTGCTTAAAATGATACAAGTATCAGTTTACAGAGATGCTTTGTAAATTTCGACTACATCTTCGCGATTGAGCTTATTAAAACCACCAAAAGATCCGAATTTCACAGCTTTATCAGCCATAACATCGATCTGGGACGCATCAATATCGTAATCAGCCAGACGGCTTGGTGCACCAATCGAGTTCCAGAAATCACGCAACGCCTGAATACCTTCCAGCGCCACTTCTTCATCACTCTTGCCTTCTGGGTTTACATGGAACACATTGACGGCCAGTTGTTTGAAGCGTTCAGGCTTCACATGCAGATTGTGTTTCATCCAGTTCGGGAACAGAATAGCCAGTCCTCCACCATGTGGAATATCATAAACAGCAGACACAGCATGTTCGATATTGTGAGTAGCCCAGTCACCTGTCAGCCCCATGTTCAGGAAGCCGTTCAGCGCCATCGTACCACAATACATAATCGTTTCACGCAGCTCGTAGTTTTCCAGATCGTTGATCAGACCTGGAGCCGCATCCATGACCGTACGTAAAATCGTTTCGCACCAGCCAAGTTGAACCGGAGTATTGGATTCCAAATGGAAATAATGCTCCAGCGTATGTGACATCATATCTACGATTCCGTAAACGGTTTGATTTTGTGGCAGTGAGTATGTGTTTACAGGGTCAAGAATAGAAAACGCAGGGAACGCAAATACGCTACCCCATCCCAATTTTTCCTGTGTTTTTTCATTTGTAATAACAGAACCCGCATTCATTTCAGAACCGGTAGCTGCCATGGTCAAAACTGTACCTAATGGCAATGCTGCCTGTGGGGCCGCTTTACGCTCTGCAAAATCCCACATGTCGCCATCATATTTTGCACCAACAGCAATGGCTTTGGAACAATCCAGCACACTACCACCGCCTACAGCCAGAACGAGGTCGATTTGATGTGTTTTACACAATTCCACGCCTTTATGTACTGTAGATAAGCGAGGATTCGGCTCTACACCAGCCAGTTCCGTTACCTCTGCACCAATTTCACCAAGCAAACTTATTACATTATCGTACAAACCGCTGCGCTTAATGCTGCCGCCGCCATATACAAGCAGTACACGTTTACCATATTTAGGAACTTCACGCTTGAGAGCCTCCAATTGTCCTTTACCGAAGATCAATTGTGTAGGATTATAAAATTCGAATGCTTTCATCGCAAACGCTCGCCTCCAATAGTTCTAAAGTTTAATGTTAAGAAACTACTCTATTATAACCTTTTCGGTTACAGGAAACAAATTGCTTTATTTTCAGAAAAAAACCACACTCCTTGAGGAGTATGGTTCCATGTCATATCTTGGGAGGGTTCTCGTAGTGTATTATGTGCTGCACCAGCGATTTTATTCTCCCAAAGTATATCCCAATTGTTTCATAAAACGACCAAACGCCTGCTGCCCGGTCTCATTCCGTTTATACACTCCTGCATGCTCTAAAATTTCACTGAATTTCAGTCCAACTTCATTTTGTACGGTACGAACAGCCGTTTCCTTGTCAGGCAAACGACCGAACCGAGTGTTTAACTGATAAATCCAGTCTGCATGCTTAAACAGTGGGTGTCCTTCCTGCTGCATAGCCACAGCCAGTTTGTCATCCCCACACAAAATATCTGCAATCCCATCCAGTTCATCCTTGAGCCGCCCCGGTAATATGGCAAGTCCCATAACTTCGATCAGACCGATATTTTCCTTCTTGATGTGATGCATCTCGCGATGAGGATGGAAAATACCTTCCGGATACTCTTCACTCGTTCGATTGTTACGCAGTACGAGATCCATCTGATACCTGCCTTCGGAATCTCGGCGCACAATCGGCGTCACAGTATTATGTGGAATCGTTTCCCCCTCCTGCTCTGTATGAGAGAGGACATCAGCTACAGGATCACTATAAACTTTCCAGGCTTCAAAAGCAGCATTTCCCGCCTCCAACAGCGCCTCGGCATCTGTTGACGTAAAACGGATGACCGACATCGGCCATTTTACAATCCCTGCTGTAACCTGCGGGAACGCTTCATTATGGTATACACCGTCCACACCCGCTTTTTCAATTGGGAATGTATGACGACCACCCTGAAAATGATCATGGGTCAGGATCGATCCGCCGACAATCGGCAGATCCGCATTGGAGCCAATAAAATAATGCGGAAACGCTTTCGTAAAGGCCAGCAAACGCCGCAGTGTATCCTTCGTAAGCTTCATCGGTACATGATCATGATGGAACACGATGCAATGCTCGTTATAATACACATAGGGTGAGTATTGAAAAAACCACGGCTCCCCATTCAATTCCACCGGAATGATACGCAGATTTTGACGGGACGGATGATTTACTCTTCCTGCATATCCGACGTTTTCACGGCATAATTGACACTTGGGATAAACTGGCGGCGGCAAAAGCTTCGCCATCGCAATTTCCTTAGGACTTTTTTCTGGCTTGGACAAATTAATCGTGATTTCCATATCTCCGTAAGATGTCGACTGATTCCAGTACACATTGCTGGAAACCCGATCCATTCGAATGTAGTTCGAATCGATGGATAATTGATAAAAAGCATCTGTCGCCGCCTCTATACCACGTTCATCCTCCGTTTGATGAAAGTCACGGATGACTTCAGACGGTCTCGCCATCAGCAGTCCCATGATTTTGGAATCCAACAAATCGCGATACGTATCTGTGTTTTCAGGGATAAGTCCTATGGCAAAACCATAATCTATCAATACATTAAGCACAGGCTGGAGAGCATCGGGGGCCATAACGCCCCCTGCCTCCCCACCTGAATAAGGCTCCGAAAACCCAAACTGCTCCAACAGCAGATTACGGCTGTAATCTGTATCTTGCGGACCGATCAAGCCCTTGTTTTGTGCGAATGCAACCAGTTGCTCCACCGCATATAGAGCCGATTGCTGCACAGTTTCGTCGATGTCATGGGCCAGATGCCGGGAAAGTTCCCGGCCTTGGCCTTTATCTGCGGATTGGCGCTCGCTCATATGTCATCGTCTCCCGTCTATTCGTCGCCGTAGCCGTGAGGGTGCGACTGATGCCATCCCCATGCTCCGCTAATAATATCCTCCAATTGGGTACGTGCTGGACTCCAGCCCAACACCGAACGAGCCTTGTCAGAAGATGCAACCAATATCGCTGGATCGCCTGCGCGGCGTGGCTCTGTAACAACTGGAATGTCGAGTCCAGTGACCTTGCGTGCCGTCTCAATAACTTCTTTCACAGAGAAGCCCTGTCCATTGCCCAAGTTGAATACGTTGCTGTCATTGCCTTCGCGCAAGTAATTTACTGCACGCACATGAGCATCCGCCAGGTCACTCACGTGAATGTAATCCCGAACACACGTGCCGTCAGGTGTCGCATAATCCTCACCAAACACAGCGATGTGTGGACGTTGCTTCAAGGCTGTCTGGAGCACTAATGGGATCAGATGGCTTTCTGGTCGGTGATCTTCACCGATCTTGCCGCTCTCATGTGCACCAGCCGCATTAAAATACCGTAAAGACACATATTTGATGCCTAAAACTTTATCAAACCACGACATCATGCGCTCCATCATCAGCTTTGTTTCACCATACACGTTGGTTGGCTCTGTACGGTCTCCCTCTTCAATCGGCACCTTTTCCGGTTCGCCGTAGGTAGCCGCAGTAGAGGAAAACACGATTCGGCGCACTCCAGCATCCTTCATCGCCTCCAGCAAGCTCAGCGTGCCAAATACATTGTTGTCGTAATATTTACCAGGATTTTGCATGCTTTCTCCAACCAGCGAATTGGCTGCAAAATGGATAACTGCATCGATACTATTTTCAGAGAACAGTTTGGACAGTAGTTCTTTATCCCTCAAATCCCCTTCATACAACTTGCCTCCAAGCAATGCTGCTTTGTGCCCGGTTTGCAAATTGTCCAGCACCACAACTTCTTCTCCCAGATCCAACAGTTCTGCTACGGTATGTGAACCGATATATCCAGCTCCACCTGTGACTAAAATGGCCATGTTATTCGTCCTCCTTCAGTTCTTTTACTCCGTCTCCTGCCTTGCATACATAAAAGCTGGCTTCCAGCCCTGTGCGGGTCTGATAAGCTTCGCCGACTTCCTTCACAAAACGTTCCACATCGTCCTCATGAACCAATGAAACCGTACAACCTCCAAATCCGGCTCCTGTCATACGAGCACCCAGCGTGCCAGGAATGCGTCGTGCTTCTTCAACCATGACGTCCAGCTCCGTGCAGCTGACCTCATACAAATCGCGCAATGAATCATGAGAAGCATTCATTAACTGACCAAAAGCTGCAAGTTCATTCGCTGCGAGAGCATCGACAGAGGCCAACACACGAGCGTTTTCCTCCACCACATGCTGTGCCCGCCGACGCACTGTTTGGTCCGCGATGTGATGCTGAAGCTCTCCGAAACGTGCCTCATCCAGCTGAGCGAGGTATTCCAGTGATGGCTCCTGCTGCTGTAAAATGGACAGTGCTTCGGCACACTGGCTACGACGCTCGTTATAGGCTGAGTCCACCAAACCGCGACGCTTGTTTGTATTGCCGATCACGAGCTTATAAGCCCCCGTGCGGAATGGCACTTTACGGTACTCTAACGTATCGCACATCAGCAGAATTGCATGATCAGCTGCTCCGTTCGCTACAGCGAACTGGTCCATAATACCGCAATTGACACCAACGTAATTGTTTTCTGCCCGCTGGGACAACAAAGCGATTTCGACCGTATCTGTTTCCTGTTTTTCGATCGTGAGGAACGCGTATCCTGTAACAACCTCAATGGAGGCTGAGGAGGATAATCCAGCACCATTCGGTATTTCTCCATGATAGAGCAGGTCATATCCGTTAGACGGATGAACTCCCTTTTCAGCCAACTCCACCAGCACACCCACCGGATAGTCCACCCACTCATCCGTTTTGTTTTTACCTATTTCTCCACGGGGGATAGACACTTCATACGACAGGTTTGTCGAAGCAAAATGAATTTCATCATCATTGCGCGCACGAAGGATTAGCGTCGTTCCGAATTCCAGCGCAGCCGGGAGTACATAACCACCGTTATAGTCGATATGCTCTCCAATCAGATTGACACGTCCAGGTGCATGAAATATCCGCAGTTCATTGCTGCTTTCACCATATTTTTCAATAAAATGTTTCTTTAATTCAGTAGAGTTCATATCCGCATCCACCTCATATACCGTTAGTAAAGGCCCTCCTGATTTCCCTGTAACATCTTAATCAGGTTGACATCTCTTATGATTTCAGTATAAATGAAAGCGTCACACAATGTAATGCATCCATGTGTTTAAGCTATGGATAAATGTGACTTGGATATGTACAATGTAAGTATACCGCATCCGCTAAACCATTCACAAATGCAGGAAGGATGACCCTATTTTGCAAGCGTATTCATATAGTTATGCCGTCGCCTCTAATCCGGTGTTTTATGAAAATAGCCCGCTGCATGTGCTTTTTGCAGGAGAGAGCCAGACCAAATCCGGTCATGCCGTGGGGCCGAAAATCTATGATTACTATCTGCTACACTTTGTAGAATCGGGCAGAGGTATCTTCCGAACGGAACAGCACACATATCAGCTTGAAGAAAACGATTTTTTCCTTATTCATCCCGGTCAGCTGGTGAGCTATACCTCTGATGATGAGGAACCGTGGCGTTATCGTTGGTCTGCGTTTACCGGACACCATACTGAGCAGGTGGTGCAAGAGGCCGGGTTACGTGTTCACCAGCCTGTCTTTCATGCTTCCGATCAAAGTCCCATCCCCGGTTATTTGGAGCAAATGCAACTGGCCTTTTATAGCAGAAAATCTAGTTCTCATCTATCAGCCTTGGGGTATTTGTATCTGATTATGGGGGAAGCAGGCAATTACCTGAGTGACTGGACTGATCCGTCCGGGGCGGATTCGCAAATTCAACGTACAGTCAAGCAGATGGTTCAATATATGTCCACTCAGTACGCACACCCCGTTTCCATTGAGCAAATGTCTGAAGGACTTGGTTATAATCGTGCGTATTTGTCACGGATATTCAAAAAGGAAACGGGGATCTCCCCCGTCACCTATCTGCTTAAGCTAAGAATCGACAAATCACGTCAACTGCTGCGTGAGCGTCCGGAACTATCGGTAGAGCAAGTGGCCGCTTCGGTCGGACTAACCGATGCCTTATATTTCTCACGTCAATTCAAACGCTTCTGTGGTCAGTCTCCAACCGAGTACCGAAGCAAGGTTAAGCAGTATCCACAGTCGTAAAGCAGACTTAAACAGCCCGCATCCTTCAAACGGATACGGGCTGTTAATTTATATTGTATAAGAGAACACGAAATTAGGCCGATGACTACAAATTAACTTTCGCCATTAGGCTGTGCCGCCGTCCTCTCAGTTCCCGGCATTCAGAATCGAATCAATCCGATCCAATTCCTCCTGAGAAAAGTCCAGATTGGATAAGGTAGCAACATTTTCTTCAATTTGGCTTACACGGCTTGCCCCAATCAAGACAGAGGTCAGACGTTCGCCGCGCAGAGCCCAGGCCAGCGAAAATTGAGCCAAACTTTGTCCGCGTGCAGCAGCCATCTGATTCAGGGCGCGTACCTTGCGAAGTGTCTCTGGCGTCACATGGTTCTCATTCAGGAAAACCGAAGTACTCGCTGCACGTGAATCCTCGGGAATTCCGTTCAAATATTTATTGGTCAGCAATCCCTGCGCCAGCGGGCAAAAGGCAATGCTGCCTACCCCGTTTTCGTCCAGTACATCTTGTAATCCGTTTTCAATCCAGCGGTCGAGCAAGGAGTATTTCGGCTGATGAATCAGAAGCGGTGTTCCCAGCTCCTTCAGAATGCGAGCTGCTTCTGCTGTTTGCTCCGCACTATAATTGGACACACCCACATACAGCGCTTTGCCGGATCGTACGATATGATCCAGTGCTCCCATCGTTTCTTCCAGCGGCGTATCAGGATCAAATCGGTGAGAGTAGAATATGTCGACATAGTCCAGCCCCATCCGCTTCAGGCTCTGATCCAGACTAGATATCATATACTTGCGAGATCCCCAGTCACCATAAGGCCCTGCCCACATATTGTAGCCCGCTTTGGTGGAGATGACCAACTCATCCCGGTACGGTTTCATATCACTGGCTAATACTTGTCCAAAAAATTCCTCAGCTGATCCCGCAGGAGGGCCATAGTTATTAGCTAAATCAAAATGCGTAATTCCCAGATCAAAGGAGCGAGTAATCATGCTACGGCCATTCTCCGCGTTGTTAATCCCGCCAAAATTGTGCCACAAGCCCAGCGAAATAGCGGGCAGTTTTAGACCTGATCTCCCTGTACGGTTATATTTCATAGTTTCATAACGATCTTCGCCAGCTAAATAAACCATGCTATCCCAGCCTCTCTCGAAACATTGTAATGTCCATCACAACATCATCATAGCGCTTTTATCCAGGCGTTGACAAGAAAACGATTACAGACCTAATTGATGAGCAAGTTTTTCCATAACTTTACCGATTGGATCGGTGATCAAAAGATCCGCCTTATGATCATACGAGGTGGGATCTGTATTCAGCAGCACCGTATGTTTACCACGAAAATAAGTAATCAAGCCCGCAGCAGGATGTACTGTCAGCGACGTTCCTCCAATTAACAGCAGATCAGCCTGCGAAATAGCCTGAACGGATTGAATAATGGTATCCTGATTCAGCTCCTCCTCATATAAAACGACATCCGGTTTGATAATTCCTCCATCTATTGGACATTTAGGTACAACCTCAGAGCTGTTCATCACTTCATCTAGGCTGTAAAAGCGTCCGCATTCCATACATTGGTTCCGATGCACCGAGCCGTGAAGTTCCAATACATTCACACTGCCGGCAGCCTGATGTAAGCCGTCAATATTTTGGGTCACAACCGCTTTTAGACGGCCTTGCTTTTCCAATGACGCGAGGAAATGATGACAACCGTTTGGCTCCGCATCGGGATGCAGCATTTTGCTGCGATAGAAGTCAAAGAACACTTCAGGATGCTTCACAAAAAATGAACGGCTCAGCATAACCTCAGGGGAATAAGGCAATTTCTCCTCACTTTGATACAGGCCTGCTGCCGAACGAAAATCTGGAATACCGCTTTCCGTCGATGTGCCTGCTCCGCCGAAAAAAACAATATTCTGCGATTGCTGTATCCATTCCGCCAACGTATTAACTTTCATACCCTACGCACCTCCAGTTCTTCATATCCACGAACAACCTTATCGGCATCCAGCAAATGACCAGAACGTTCTGCTTCTGGCGCAAATCCAATAGCGAGCCGCACTCCGGCACGTTTTCCCATCTGCATGTCCCCATTGCTGTCTCCGATGACTACCACGTCCGCCGGCGACAAACCTAGTAATGCGCAGGCTTTTTCAGCCATTTCCGGGTCAGGCTTACCATATGTAACCCTATCATGTCCGATAATCTCATCAAAATAGGATGTCAGCCCCATCCACTCCAAATGCTCCTGTGCAGCCTCTGTACTGTCAGAGGTTACAACCGCTAGCTTCAGCCCGGCATGGCGGCTTTGCTCCAGCAATGTCCGCAACCCTGGAAACACCTTCGCTGCCCGATGTCGCCGAATATCAGCCATCGCCGTTTTATTAAAGTCGCGGACAAGCCGCACAGCTTCATTCCACGGTACACCAGCAGTATAAAGCTGCCAAGCCAGTACCCCCGTACTTTCGTCCACCGTCCCCATGGCCAGCGGGCCAGAAGGGTCGTAACCGATCACACGTCCCTCCTGATCGTGAACAGTACCTAGAACGGTACCTTTTTCCACCGTAAAACCGGCACCTGCCACGGTAAGATGCTGCTCCATCATATCCAGTATAGAACGAGCCCAGGGGCCCCACAACTGAATAAAATCCAGCAACGTTCCATCTTTATCTAATAAAATACCACGGCATGGGTACCGCTCCCCCTGCACGATCAGCTCAGACATGCAGCACACCTCCTTTACTGATTCTTAGCAGCCACATCCACACTCTCTTTCATCCAGTCCTGTAAAGCCGTTACCGTCTGATTCCATTGCTCGGCAGCGCTAATTTTTGCAGGATTATCCCCTTTTTGGACACCATAACTGCCGAATTGGGCATGATTCCCCCCTTCAACTGTAAAATACAGCGTGTTGGCTGGTAAATAAGTTCTTCCACTTTGAACATTTTCCATCTGGACGACTCCATCATCACTTCCCAGTAGAGAAATAACGGGCAGATTTTTATCCTTTAAATTACCCTTGTTATCCGGGTAGGAGGCGAGGAAAAATACACCTTTGACCTGATCAGGATGTGCAGCTGCATATCGGGCCGCCATCACACCGCCTAACGAATGGCCTCCAATAACAAACGCTTCTTTCGGATATGCCTTTAGCACTTCATTCGCTAAATCCGGGGAGATCAAAGCAAGGTTCAGTGGCATTTTTGCAATGACCACATGATGACCCTTTTCCGCCAGACGGCGTGCCAAGGGCGCATAACTTTCGGGCTTCACCAACGCCCCTGGATACAAAATGACTCCGGCTCCGCTTCTTTTTACAGGCTCAAAACCAACCCAATGTTCTTGTTCATTTACTTTCACAGCATCCGCTACTTCGGCTAATGCAGCAGCAGCCGTCTCATCAGGCTGATAAGGCGTAAATACCTTCCATGCCCCCCACCCTGCGATCAGTACAATGACAATCAGGATGCCTAAGAGAATTTTCCATATTTTCCGAGGACCACGTGTCCCATATGAATTGTATGATCTTCTTGTTCTTCTTCTCATTGTAAAAGTTCCTTTCGCCTTTTGTACCTCGAAATTCGTAATTTGAATATAAAATGTGTCGCTGTATTCATCAGCGTAACTATAGCCTTGTTAGGGTAACATCGTTGTACATACAGGGTCAAATCAGCATACATTTCCAGGTATTAGCCCATCTTTGTCCCGTGTTCAAGCTTTCGCCACATAATAAGGACATGGTAGCGCTTACTGTTGTGAAAAAAATCACAATGGTAAGGTCCAGAGTATCGTACCTTGTTCCTTGTAAAGAATTATTTTTTAAATAGTTTAGTCGGCAGAAGCCGTTCGGAGGGAAACACATGACGACAAGCCATGATGTACAAGGGGAAAGCTTCTTTCTCAATCTGCGATTTCTGTTGATCATATGCGTATTTGCAGGAAATGCTCTGGAGCCTCTAGTCGGTTCACTTCATATTGCCCAACAATGGTTCAGCTGGATATTCATGTTCCATATGCCGTTGTTTGTACTCGTTACAGGCTACTTTGCCAAATCATCTTTGACCGGACCCGCAGGCCAAAAAGTTCTGCTTCAGATCGGTATGCAATATCTTATTTTTCAATCGCTCTATTCGATCTTGGATGTTGCACTCTTCCACGTTCCCCATATCCATCATTCGTTCTTTGCTCCTTATCTGCTACTCTGGTTCCTTGCCAGCCATATCTGTTGGAGACTGCTGATGCTGACTTTTCAGAAAATACCACCTGTCCTCCAATTGGGTATATCCGTGCTGCTGGGTATCCTTGTCGGGTATCTCCCTGTGGATGGTATATGGCTGAGCGTATGCAGAACCTTTGTTTATTTGCCTTACTTTGTAGCAGGTTATCATATGAATTATGCGGACGTTCGACGGTTCTTCACAACACCAGTCCGCATAATCGCTGGCATTGTATCTCTTCTGCTTATGGTACTGGCGGGAACGTCGTATTTCGGCATCCCGGCAGGCTGGCTGTATGGCAATATGACTTACGGGGAATTGGGCCATACCGAATGGTACGCAGGAATTTACCGCATCGGCATTTATGGAGTTCAATGGATAGCATCGATGGCGTTTCTAAGCTTTGTTCCGACCGTGACAGGACGTATAACCGAGATGGGAAGACGGACACTATATGTCTTTTTACTCCATGGCTTGATCGTCCGTACCGTCGTTGCAAAGGGAGTCTACGAATATATAGATACTCCAGTGGAAGTCATGTTGATTGTAGTGTGTGCTGCAGGTCTGTGCTGTATGTTGACCACGCCTTGGGTTCGAACTGCAACAAGACCTCTGATTGAGCCACAGGTAGAGTGGATGCTAAAGCCAGCTCCTTATCCTTTTAGACGGTCCGCGTAATCTTTTTATCCCTTTTTTATTTAACATTGAACACGCGACAACCCACTTACAGACGAACATGTAAGCGAGTCTACCCTCTCTTTACTCCACTTAGAGCCTGTTTCATACAGGCGTGATGTGGTAAGTAAAGGATGCGCGCAACAAAAAACAACTTTTTTATTAAGGAGTGATTTGTAATGGCACGTAATCAAAATCAGGAGAAAATGAGTCGCGAAGAAGCAGGTCGTATGGGTGGAGAAGCTACTTCCAAGAAGCACAATAAGGAATTTTATCAGGAGATTGGTAAAAAAGGCGGGGAAGCAACCGCAAACTCTCATGATAAAGAATTTTATCAGGAAATCGGCAAAAAGGGCGGCGATGCTACAGCTGAGTCGCATGACAAAAATTTCTACAGAGACATCGGTCGTAAAGGCGGCAGAAATTAAGCTGTAGTGTCATATTCCGCCCTCCTTTAACATAAAAACAAGCCTGAGCCCATCCGCTTTATTGCGAAATGGGCTTTTCATATTTTACCTGATACGCAAACCTATCAGTATACATATTTCTAATAGAATCACATTCTAACCTCTTCTAAATGCAATATATAGACAAATAAAACTGGTCATATCTATATATTGTTGATTACAGAACACTTCTTGTACTTTTTCAAAATCTTCATATATGTAGAAAAAAGCTCACATCTATGATAGACTCTTTAGAAAACATCTGCGCTATCACGGCGTCCATTGAACGCCATACTATTTTTATACTTTGGGGGGAAACCAGCATCATGACAGCTAAGACGAAAATGCGTTCCGATATGATTAAAAAAGGCTTTGACCGCGCTCCTCACCGCAGCTTGCTGCGCGCAGCGGGTGTCAAGGAAGAAGATTTTGACAAACCGTTTATTGCGGTATGCAACTCGTATATTGATATCGTACCGGGCCACGTCCATTTGCAGGAATTTGGCAAAATTGTCAAGCAAGCCATTCGTGAGGCAGGCGGTGTACCTTTCGAGTTTAACACCATCGGTGTAGATGACGGCATTGCCATGGGGCACATCGGTATGCGTTATTCTCTGCCGAGCCGTGAAATTATAGCTGACTCTCTGGAAACTGTCGTTTCCGCTCACTGGTTTGACGGCATGGTTTGTATTCCTAACTGTGATAAAATTACCCCTGGCATGATGATGGGCGCATTGCGCGTTAACATTCCAACTATTTTCGTCAGCGGCGGTCCTATGAAAGCTGGTAAAGACAAGAACGGACGCTCTATTTCCCTGACCTCCGTCTTTGAAGGCGTAGGTGCATATCAGGCTGGTAAAATCGACGATCAAAGCTTGCTTGAATTAGAACAATATGGCTGTCCGACATGTGGCTCCTGTTCAGGGATGTTCACAGCGAATTCCATGAACTGTCTCGCAGAAGCGATGGGTCTGGCTATGCCGGGTAACGGCACCATTCTTGCTGTAGCAGAAGAACGTAAAGAATTCGTTAAACAATCTGCACGCCAATTAATGGAATTGATTAAGCTGGATCTTAAACCACGTGATATCGTGACTAAAGAAGCTATTGATAATGCATTTGCATTGGATATGGCAATGGGCGGTTCCACGAATACCGTATTGCATACATTGGCACTTGCCCATGAAGCAGAAGTAGACTACCCTATCGAACGTATTAATGAAGTCGCAAACCGCGTACCTCATTTGTCCAAATTGGCACCTGCTTCCGACTATCATATCGAGGATGTTCATAATGCAGGCGGCGTAAGCGCAGTCCTGAATGAATTGTTGAAGAAACCGGGCGCACTGCATGGTGACTGTATTACAGTAACCGGAAAAACCATTCGTGAAAACGTAGAGGGTCAGGAAATTCTGGACACTAACGTTATCCATAAACTGGACAACCCGTATTCCGAACGTGGCGGTCTGGCTGTATTATTCGGTAATCTGGCACCGCAAGGCTCCATCATTAAAGTCGGTGCAGTTGATCCTTCGGTTGGTGGTTATCACAAAGGTCCTGCTATCTGCTTTGATTCACAGGAAGATGCACTGGCAGGTATCGCCAACGGTAAAATTAATGAAGGACACGTTGTTGTTATCCGTTATGAAGGTCCAAAGGGCGGACCTGGTATGCCTGAAATGCTCGCTCCAACTTCACAAATCGTGGGCATGGGGCTTGGTGCCAAGGTGGGTCTGATTACAGACGGACGCTTCTCAGGTGCTTCCCGTGGTATCTCCATCGGTCATATTTCCCCCGAAGCCGCAGAAGGGGGACCTATCGCTTTTGTTGAGGACGGCGATATCATTGAGCTGGACTTGAACAATCGTAAGATTGAGCTCCACATTACGGACGAAGAATTCGAACGTCGTCGCGCCAACTGGAAAGGCTTTGAGCCGAAGGTGAAAACGGGTTACCTGGCGCGTTATTCCAAGCTGGTGACGAACGCAAGTAACGGCGGAATTATGAAAATCTAAAGCTTTGCTAAGATATGCTTTATGAACGGCTAAAAAGCCTCCCGACCCCTAACAAAGGATCGAGAGGCTTTTTTTATTAGGTCAATTGCTTGATCCTGTATCCGCTGCTTGTGAAGCCCTGACTGATGTCTGAACAGGATTAGACTCTTCGGTCACTTCACAGTTGAGTGTATGGACAACATCCCTCTGATCAGTTTGATCAAGAGCTTGGTCTGAGCGGAGTGAGCCTCCCTGATGGAAACGGTCAAACAAGGTATCCATTGGCATCACAATCAGTTTCGGTACCATTACATCTTTTTTTTCACTCAACTGTTCTGAACCCAAAGGATGGATGACACTAAATAACAGCTTTAAATATACGGTGGACACATGCTTGAACAGTCCTTGGGGAAGCTCTCGAACTTGAAATCCCAACTTCTCTGGTCCCCGATGAATCATACTTACTGCATAGACCGCCTTTACACCATTCATTCCAGAATCATGTACAATCCGTTGGGCAAGATCAGGAAGTTGTTTTTTTACAATCCGAATCAATTGAATAGCTAGATGTACCATCGACTTTGCCGTCGAACCCAATTGAAACAACATTTTATTATCAAAATGAAGCTCGATTACCGGGTCCCCTTTTTCTAGCCACCTGCCGTTCTCCAAGTTTACATTTGGCCCATGATAGATACGGCGACGATAATAAAAGATCGTATCCTCCTTGCTTACGGGACGAAGACGGAACAAAGCGTGGAATAACCGCTCGTACTGTAGCCATCCGAATACCAGCGTTCTTTTAAACCAGCCCGTACTGGACATCTCGGAGGCAGTGGGTTTATTGACAGACTGACGGCAAAACAATGTATCCACCCGTACGCTACGTAATTGCCGTTCTTGCGCGACCATCAGTAGCTTCTCCAGCGCGATTAGCATATTCTGTGGCGCTTCTACGTCTGCCCCCAATGTCGTACCACAATCATGGAGCAGCATCACCTCGCCACCCCTCAGCTTTTTGAGCATTCTCTCCGCTAATTGTTTCGCTCCGATGCTGGCCTTCCAGTCCCCGAACATGGAAGACCATAATACGATTCGACGACCATTGGTTTTGGAAATATCAAAAAAATTCACAATCCCCCAAGGCGGACGATAAAAGGTCGTTCCTTCGCCAGTTACTCGACGGATAACTGACTCTGTCTGGGCAATTTGTCTTCTGACGGTAACAGGCCGCATCAGCCAATTCGATTTGTGCACATAATTATGAATACCGATCAGATGACCTTCATCATGCATGCGTTTCAGAAGCTCAGGGTGTTTTTCCGCATTCATCCCTACAACAAAAAAAGTAGCCTTGGCATCAAAACGCTTTAGTAAATCAAGCAACTGTGATGTATACACTGGATCAGGACCATCATCAAAGGTGAGCGCATATTCTTGCTCACTTTTGCCGCGCCGGAACACCCGGAACCCAAATATACGACTAACCAGCGCCGGAATAAAAGCATAAAAAGTTGAAATGTAAAACATCCATAACAGCAAAGTCTGCACGTTTTATCCCCACTTTTCTATTCTGAACTCCCAAGCAGGCTTCCTGAGGAAAACTCACTTACTTATATGTTAGCATAAAGACGTAAGCATGCCGAGATTTCACTATTGTATATGGTCAGCATTGAGGTCCAATTTAGTGTACAATAAGTAAAAATCTTAAAGGAGTCGTTGTATACATATGCTTCCATTGTACAAAAAATATTGGCGTACCGTTTTTGATATCGGACTGATCGTATTAACCGTGTATTTAATTATGTTCGTATCCAGCAAACTGTACCAGCTGGCGGCACCTGTGTTCCTTTCGTTCGTCGTGTTCTGGTGCATTGAACCTGCCGCTCGTTATTTTCATCGCAAGGGAATGAAGAAGCCCTTCGCCTCAGCGCTCTCCGTATTGCTGTTTATCATCCTTTTACTTGCTATTTTTTTCGGATTGGGCCTGATTCTGGTTACGCAATTTACGAAAGTCGCGCAAAACCTCCCACATTATACGCAGATTATCCAAACGGAATTCACGCGGTATCTTCATCTTTCTCAAGATAAAATTGCTGCTTTACCTCCGGGTGTTACCGAACGTGTAAATGATTATTTTGCGACTGCCACCACCATTGCTACGAAATGGGCACAGCTAGGGTTATCCTTTTTCATACAATTCCTCAGCTCTTTCACTGTTTTTATGGGCAACTTTGCGGTTGCGATCATTTTAGCGTTCTTTTTAAGTATGGAAATTAATCTTTGGAAGCGAATTGCCCGTAGTAAAACACCCAAGACACTAAAAACGGCTTACCTTTTTCTGAAAAATCACGTACTTAAAGCTATCTCCGCTTTTCTCAAGGCTCAAGCTCTACTGGTAGGGATTACCTTTGTTCTCGTATTTATAGGTTTACTCATTTTGCAAGTGGATAATGCCCTCTCATTGGCGCTCGTGGCAGCTTTGTTTGATATCCTGCCCTTGTTGGGTGTGCCTGTTATTTTTATTCCGTGGGCAGTGTATTTGTTCATCACAGGTAATACTGGCCTGGCTGTAGGGTTGCTTATTGTCATGGCTGTCACGGTGATCGTCCGCCAGCTGGCAGAGCCTAAAATTACTGGTAACTCCATCGGTGTTTCATCTGCCTATCTGATGCTTTCCTTTGCCATTATATCGTTATCCATCTTCGGATTGGCCGGATTAATCCTGTCCCCAATTCTGATCATTTTGCTCAAGGAATTGTGGCAGCAAGGTTATCTGCAGCAATGGATTCGGTTTCCGACAGAGGAATTTGATGAGCCTCCATTTATCGTCAAAATTCAGGAGGAAGATCGTGTAGCTACTCGTGGAACTGAGGAAGATTGAGCTAGTATATCCATTACTTGACCGAACAGTGCTGTAGCTTGATTTGTAGAATGTGTTGAAGCATTTTGCACAAGGACGGCGACCGCATAACGGGGCCGCTCTATCGGACCATACCCTATAAACCACTGGTGATTGATAGGGTGACCGTTCTTCAAAGCTTGGGCGGTACCTGATTTGCCGGCCAGATTCCATGATTTACTACGCAAGGAGGCACCCGTCCCCTGTGTCACAACCTTTTCCATTGCTTCACGAAGCATGCGAGCCGTCGATGTGTGAATCGAGCGACTACCCTCGGATGAAGGTACAGCATGAGTAGGTAGTTCCAGTAAGGTGTTTCCGTCTGCGTAGCTAATGCGTTTGACAATGCGTGGTGCATGTACTTGACCATCGTGCAGCAAGGTGACGATGAGATTAGCAGCTTGGAGAGGCGTTACCAGCACATCGCGCTGACCGATAGCTGTCTGTACACGTACGCCCGGATCAGACGCGTTTGTATGGGAGCCGAATACGGCTCCCTTTTCTTCGTGATCCAGCGGTCTGAATTGAGGTAGCCCTGCAAGATTCCGCTCCTGCCAGCCCACAGTTCGGCCCAATCCCAGTGCAGAGGCTGTGGCCTGAATTTGCTCAGAATTAAGCCGTTCACCGAGATGAGCGAACACACTATTACAGGATACGGCAAGCCCTTCCTCCAGGTTCAGGGTACCGTGTCCTTCTTTTTTCCAGCAAGCCAAACCGTACTTGCCATAAGTTCCATGACAATGGAATTGTTCCTGCGGTTGGACAACACCTGATTCAAGTGCAGCAGCAGCCGTAACCAACTTAAAAATGGAACCAGGCGTTATCGCCTTAAGTGCACGATTAGACCAGTCTGTTTTTTTCTGGGGATCAACATGACCGGGATTATAAAAAGGGCGAGACACCATCGCCAGTACATCCGCGTTGCCTGCATCGAGCACTACCACGGCTCCTTCTGCCAAATGACTAGATTCCGTCAGCTTTTCAATCTGTTCCTGTATAGGTAGATCAATTGTAGTCTGTACCTGTAATGGATAGTGACCATTGGATGGAGCACTGACACGCAGCGGTACATGAGTCAATGGACGACGCTGCGCATCTACAAATCGGGAGACGAACGTTTCACCGACGCCGCTCAGCAGCGGCTCCAACGTTCTTTCCAGCCCGGCTGCCCCCATTGGCAGTTCACTCGCTCGGTCGGCACGATTATACAGAAAGCCAAGCCATTGCCTGCCATTGGGCAAATCCCTGTAACGTTTCGCATAAGGTACAAGCTCGATAAGCGAAGGGGCTAGCTTCAGCAGCTTGCCTGCTTCATGCGGATTGATTTGTACGGGCTCTCCGCCCCCATCACGCCATATGAGCGGGGATTGCAGTCCTTTCCATCGTGTCAGTAGTTGATTCTTGTCCGTACGCAGTAGCTTAGCCAGTTCTTCGCCATGTATAGCCGCTTTGCCATCTACATCGGGAAAAAGCAATGGCGCCCATACGACTCCGCCAGTCAAGGTTTGCCCATGCCGGTCCGTAAACTGTCCACGTCCAGAGTCGATAGAAATGCCCTCCTGTCGCTGACGTGCTGACATTTCCTTAAGCGAATGCCCTCCATAAACAGACATATGAATGCCCGCTGTCCCCTGAATCCAAGCCAGTCGGAATAATAAAATCAGCAGTAGCGCCATCACCCCCAAGGCCATATATGCAATTCGACGTTTTCGTATGAAACTGCTACCACGCCTCGGCACACCCATCCTTCTTTCATCATTTTTCCAGTAGTATGTCCTGTAGTTGAAAAAGAAAACCCACTCAACTTTTAACGTGAATGGGTTTCCGAATTTAATAAAAAACCGTAATAAAAATAGTAATGGCCAGCACAACCCAAGCTACCTTTGTGTTTGTATTCATCTTTTGCTTTCCTTCTTGAGGGATTTTTAAGCACATCCACTAATAAAAAGTACAAAACCACGGAGATCAGTGACAATCCTGATTCCCATGGTTTGGTTATATCTACACCGTAAACCGCGAAAGCTGTTCCTTCAAATTCACCGATACTCCTTCCAGCTTATCCGACAAACCTACCAGTTGATTACCGATATTGGCCTGCTCAGTGCTGAGCGAAGCGACTTCCTGCGAAGTAGCCGAGGATTGCTCGGCCACCGCACTTACATTGGTCATTGCCTCGGACAAAGTGGTCTGCGATTCACTCAGATGATGAATGGAGGCGGTGACCGTTCCCAATCGTAGCGCGAACTCTCCCATTTGCTGCTGCACCGATTGGAAAATGTCCGTTGTTTCCTGCACGGCTCCCATCTGTTCCCGGAACAGCGGGTACACCTCAGATAATGCCTGTACCGTTTCATTCATTTCATTGACGATGTTGTTAGTAATGCCTGTAGCCGTACGAATAGCTTGACGTGATTGTTCAGCCAACTGCCGAACTTCATTAGCTACCACCATAAAACCACGCCCCGCTGTCCCCGCTCGTGCCGCTTCAATCGTCGCATTCAGTGATAGAATATTCGTTTGTTTCGCAATATCCTGTAGTACGTCCAGCACCTTAAATACATCCGAAGTTGTCTGCTTCAGTTCATCTACTTTGCCCACCAGAGCATGCGTAGTTTCTTCCGTAACCCGAGTCTTGCCTAATAGATTTTTCAGCTGAATGGTCCCTTTTTCACTGGATTGTTCAACTTCTTGTGCGACCAGACTCATTTCATAATTGGAAGCCATCACCGTATCCATTTGCTGAGATATATTCCCGGTTAGTCCGCTGCCACGTTCAGCCTCTGTTGCCAAACTGGCGGCGCCGTGAGCAATCTCTTCCGTTGCTGCTGCAATTTCTTTGGCTGAAATGGCTGTCTTCTTCGAGGCATCGCCTAGTTCTGTCGCTGTATTCAGAACTTCCTGAGCTGAGGCATTCGTCTGTTGTACCAGCAATGTAATTTGCTCCATCATCATATCAAAGCTTTCTGACAACTGCCCAATTTCATCCTGAGCCTTATAGTTCGTTCGGATTTGCAAGTTACCTTTGGCGCCTTCGACCATTAAATCCTTCAGATGTGTCAATGGACGAGCCACGAGGCGCACGATCCACAGGCCAATGAACAATGCAATGAGTGCAGCCACTGCAGCAAATATCCAGGTTGTGGTTAGAATCCCCTTAGCGTCTCTCACCAGCTCAGATACAGGTACTACACCCACGAGAATCCACTTGGAAGTTCCCAGCGTATTATGAACCGCAAGCACACTTTGCTTTTTGCCGTCTGCTTCCTGCTCCATAATTTGATTTCCTTCGATTCCTTCAAGCTTGGAAACGTAATCCAGCTTTGTCTTCCCTCCTGTCAAGCTCTCATTGTTAGAGCCTACAAACTCACCCTTGTCTGTCACAAGGCTAATCATACTGCCTGAGCCCAAATTAATACCTTTCAATTCGTCCTCCACCGCACTGGACTTTAAATCCATAACCAGAACATAAGTCCCTCCCAACCCGGACATGCTGTTCATGGAGCGTGCCAGACGAAAGGTCTTGCTACCATTGTCATTCACCTGCGTAGGTAGCCAAACAATTCCCTTGTTTTTCAAAATATCCTTAAACCACGCTTCCTGCCGTACATCCTTTTGTGTTCCGGTGCCCATAGCAGCTAAATTGGTTTCTTCCGGGTACAAGTACATTGAATCAATCGCTTTATTCGTAAAAGCAAGATTCGTTAGCTTCTTATTCACTTCGCCCATAGCAACAAAAGATGCAAAGGGATTTTTATCTTGCTTTACTGCCTTTTGCAACTGATCACTTAATTCAGTATCGAAAAATACCTGTGTCGATGTGTCTTGAAAGCGCTCTAGAATAATATCAAGCTTTTCTGAAGTTTGCTGGACGGTCTGCTGATAAGCCGTAGCTGCATTTTGCTCAATCGTACTTTTAGCCTTGTAGTATGAGAGCATCCCCAGGCTGACCACAAATAACATAATTGCCGCAAAAAAGATCAGAAACAACTTCATTCCAACCGAACGTATCGGATTATAGTTTTTGACCAAATGCATGAAATCTTTACTGTACCTTTCCGGCTTAAGTAAACGCTTTAAATTGTGTGTACCTTTACGAGTCGCTTTAGCTACCCAGGGGGCAACCTTCGAAGACGCCGCACCCGTTTTTTCCCCTTTTTCCGTGGTCACTTTACTGCCTTTCAAACCCTGCATTTGATCCGTTTTCTTGGGTTGCCTTTTTACTGTATTCCCCTCTTTTTTCCGTAAACCCATTCCTCTCACCTACCACCATATAATTAGTTTCTAATTCCACGTCATCCATTATGTATCTATTATCTATATAACTTCTATCGGAACTATTCGACAAGGAATGTAGCTTTCCTTTGAGTATCAACTAAATTTAGTGAAACTTTTTTCCTAGAAAACTATTCAAAAAAAAGCCTCTCCAACCGATAGGAGAGGCTTTTGAATCTTTTTGTCTGTGACTTAAGGCTTATTTACTTCTTTTTACGCATCATATCAAAATACGATACGGGTTGATCTACCTTCATTCTAATTCGTTGAAGCGGGTGACGAGCAGCATCCAATTCGTTGCCTTCCTCATCCCAGATCGTTTCGACCGTTTGTTTAAAAAATGTTCCGTTCGGGCCGAAAAATTCAATTTCATGACCGGGTTTAAAATGGTTCCGTTGTTGAATAGTTGCGATGCCACTTGCGGCATCATAATCCATAACCAGTCCAGCAAAATCATAAGGGACTGCTTTTTCTTCTGGCTCATAAATATGATCCTCATGATCCGGTGTATCGTAGAAAAATCCTGTATTCAGCGGGCGATTGGCTGCCTTGTTAATTTCTTCAATCCATTCTGGTTTGAGCACATAATTTTCAGGATCAGCCATATAGGAATCAATCGCTTGACGATAGACATTCACGACCGTAGCCACATAGTGGATAGACTTCATACGTCCCTCTACTTTAAAACTGTCTACACCTACATCAATCAGATCAGGGACATTTTCAATCATACACAGATCCTTGGAACCCATAGAAAAAGCATTATCGCTCTCTTCAAACAGTGGAAGCTGGTTAACACCGAGTTGGAACTGTTTCAGTGCATTGCTGTCCTGTACCTCTTCCTCAGATATCCAAACTTCACCTGGGCGCGCATCCTCAAACAAATCGTATTTCCAGCGGCAAGACTGACAACATCCCCCACGATTGGAATCACGGTCTGTAAAGTGATTGGACAACACGCAGCGGCCGGAAAATGAAGAGCACATCGCACCATGGACGAAAGCTTCGATTTCGATGTCCACATGCTTTTTAATTTCTTCGATTTCCTCCAGACTGGTCTCACGACCCAGTACCACACGCGGTAGTCCTTCGTTTTTCCAAAACTTTACCGCTTGCCAGTTCAGCGTGGACTGCTGTGTGCTCAAATGCACTTCCAATCCAGGAACAGCACGCAATGCCACGGATACAATAGCCGGATCAGCGACAATAACGGCATGAATTCCTGCCTCGTACAGATTGCGCAAGTATTCCTCGATTCCGGCAATATCTTCATTGTGGGCATAGATATTGGTAGCCACAAGCACCTTAGCACCGTACTTGTTGGCAAATTCTACACCTTCTCGCATTTCTTCAAAACTGAAATTATCGGCGTTAGAACGCAGGCCATATTTTTGTCCACCAATATATACAGCATCCGCGCCATAGTGAACGGCAAACTTCAGCTTTTCCAGATTTCCGGCAGGAGCCAACAGCTCCGGCTTATCCAGACGATTCCGTTTACCTATATATTTTCTCGTTTTGGTTATCGTCCCCATGACGTTCCCCCCTCTGTGAATTCAATTCATTTTAAAATTAATAAACCTGCTCTTTATAGAAAAATCCGAAGGAAAGTTCCCGTTCTGGATCTTGAAGACGGCGAACTTCATCCAGCCAGCTTTCATCATAAGCATAAGCATCCGGGTCAGCTGTATAAGTATCTATTGCTTTACGATAAGCACGAACAACCGCCTCATTGTAAGCCGTAGGTTTCAATAAGCCTTCGATCTTAAAGCTATGCACGCCCGCCTCCATTAGAATATGCAGGTCCTCCATGATGCAAAAATCATCTGAACTCATAATATGTGTCCCATTAATATCCTCGTAGATGGGGAACTTTTCTTCCTTCCGCTCTGCTTCAATCAGAAACAAGCCGCGCCCTCTGCCCAAATCGCCTTCTACATTACGTCCCTGATGCAGCATATAACTTTGAACAAGCTTACGCTTGGAATGATAAATATTGGTCATACCATGTACCTGAACCTGTGCTTCTATGTTCAACTTTGGTATCATTTCGGTAATTTCATCCATACTGAGCTCACGAGCCAAAATGACCCGGGAAGCCCCTTTTTCACCCCAATAGTTGGCGGTTGCGAAGTTGGTGGAGATCATCTCACCGTTCCAGAACAGCTTAAGATGCGGAGCATACTCCTTCACGGCCATGAGCACTGCGGGATCATTAAACTCAATGGCATCAATGCCGCATCCAGCTAGGGTCTGCACATATTCGGGAAGGAGCGGCAATAGCTCGTTCGTCATCAAATTCGTCATGGATACATATACCTGTGCCGTATGCTTGCGTGCCTCTTCCACCACTTCACGGATTTGGTCAGGGGTAAAATGTCCCGGCAGCCGCATTCCAAAGCGGTCATCTCCAATAAGTAATGCAGTAGCTCCAGCCTCCAGCATATGGCGGGCATCCTCCAGAGAGCTGGCAGTTGCCAGTAGTTCGGGTTTGTAAGCCATAGGCTCACCTCCTAATTTGTCTTACGGTTACTTACCTGAATGTTATGCAAATGTTCTTTATACGTTTTGGCAAACAAATGTTCATGTGTCCCATCTTTTTTGGTCACATAAAATAAATAATCTGTAGCTTTTGGCTGTAAAGCCGCTATCACTGAGTTTAGACTGGGACTTGCAATCGGCCCTGGCGGAAGTCCCAGATGCAAATACGTATTATAAGGGCTTTTCACAGCCAAATCCTTGTAATACAGCCGTTCTTTTTGCTTGTCCAGCATATATTGAACCGTAGCATCAATTTCCAGCTTCTTCCCCTGTTTGAGCCGGTTATAAATGACGCCAGCTACTACAGACCGCTCATCTTCCACAACCACTTCGCGCTCTACGAGAGAAGCAACTGTCAGCAGTTGATGCAGCGTTTCATCCCGCTGTTTCAACTTGGCATCCAAATCGGAAACAGTTTCTAACCGCTTTTGTGTCTGTTCTAGCATCACCTGTATAATATCTTTGGCCGTACTGCCCTTTTTCAGCTCATAGGTTTCCGGGAAAAGATAGCCCTCCAGCGCATAGCGAAGCCCCGCCTGCTTTGGAATGTCCCGCACTAGCGCGACGTCAAAAGCGGACGGATCGTTGGCCAGCTGCAAAAATTGCTGCCGATCTGCCAATCCTTCCTTTTGCAGCTTATCAGCCATCTGTCTAATCGTAAAACCTTCCGGAATTGTAAACCGAATCATTTCCTCTTTGACAACATCTCCGGCCGATAACTTAGTAATCAACTGATCAAAGGTTGCGCCAGGCTGCGCTTCATATTTTCCGGCCTGAAATGCGCTTCCTTGCTGTTTGAATTTCACATAAGCCTTAAACACGAACGCATTACGTATAAGTCCCTTCTGCTCCAGCGTATCTGCAATTGCCGATGTTCCTGTTCCCTGCACCACCGTAAAAGCAACGGGTTGTGTTTGGGGCTGAACAGGCTGCATGGCATTCCAAATATAGAGGGTTGCCCCTCCTGCTATAATGATAAGCAGTAGAAACAACGTAAACATCCTCGTCCTTCGCTTCACATCCACCCAACTCCTTCACAGCCAAAAAGGGCGGACTGGTCCGCCCTTTCAGGTTTGATCTCATCGCTATCCAGACTTACAGTTCTTCCGGCAACGTACATTCATCGTACAGTTCGGAAATATCTTCCCACTCATCATCATCTTCAATGGTGGTGATGGAGATTTCGCCGTCTGTGGATGAGCTTACATGGTATAGTTCATGTTCGCCAACAGCAGCCCCAGGTCTACGCAATACAGCGTACCGTTGTTCACCTACCTTGAACTCTGCTTCCAATTCCATGCGAATTGCATGGCCCTGTTCATCCTGTAACTCTACATCGCCGTCGAACGTTTCCTTCAAATCAGAGGTCCAACTCAGGTCTTCACGTGAATAGCTCGTCATTTCCCGTCTTCCTCTTCCTCTTCTTCTACAAATGTATTAAAGGTCTCTTCGACGATTTCCCATTCGGCATCGTCTTGGATCACAAACAATTTAATATCATCGCCTTCTTCCTCGTAACGGAAGGCGTACACATCGGACTCATCAGCTTCAGGGTCCACTGGCGCAACCATCATGTACTTCGCTTCGGAACCATCTACCTCAAACTTCATAATGACCTCGAACTCTTCCTCGTTGCCCTCGTCATCGGCAATATAAATAATTTCCGGCTCTTCTTCCATACCCACTTGATTTTCAGCCATTACGAAATCCCCCTCACCTTGTACTGTGTGCGTCCAAATAGTTTTGCAAGATCAGGCTTGCGGCCAGTTTATCTACCACCTGCTTGCGTTTTTTTCGGCTGACGTCGGCCTCCAGAAGCGCACGCTCCGCCGAACGCGTCGTCAGCCGTTCATCCCAAAGGTGAACGGGTAAACCCAGTAACTCCTTGAGTCGGTTCGCAAACTCGATGCAAATCTCACCGCGTGGACCCACGGTTCCGTTCATGTTTTTCGGCAAGCCTACAACAATCTCGCCGACCTCATTGTCACGAACCAAATTTGCAATTTTACCGAACTCGCTGTCGTCACCGCGTCGTTCTATGACTTCCAATCCTTGGGCGGTCCAGCCGAAGGCATCACTTACGGCGACCCCAATTCGGCGATCCCCGTAATCTAATCCCATTACTTTCATGCCTGTCTCCTAACGGTGCTTGGCGAGATAGAAACGAACCAACTCTTCAATCAACTCATCGCGTTCTTTTTTACGTACCAGGCTTCTGGCATTATTATGCCGTGGCACATAAGCCGGATCACCGGATAGCAAATAGCCGACGATTTGATTGATCGGATTGTATTCTTTTTCCACCAGCGCATCATATACGGTCAACAAAATCTCCTGAGCAGAAGCTTCCTTCTCATCTGCCTTGACATTAAATTTGACCGTTTTGTCCATGGAATCCATTGTTGACACCTCGCTTCCACAAAACATGTGTACATGTTTATGCCAGCTTATTCTTTTACATCATACCATAAGCAAAGCCCTACAAGGAAATATCTAAGCCCGTTTTTTCCCAAAAATCCGCAAAAATTATCGAACTTTATCCTTGTGAGGCTGCCGACACCAGTTCATGCGCACGTTGAAGTGCTTCGTCCAGCTTGCTGGCATCCTTACCACCGGCTTGCGCCATGTCAGGTCGTCCGCCACCACCGCCACCGCATACGGCAGCAATTTCTTTCACGAGCTTGCCTGCATGAAGTCCAGCCTTGGTATACTCTGCCGGAACTGCTACGACAAAATTAACTTTGTCGTCCATTGCAGCGCCGAGCACCAGCACAGCAGCCGGAAGTTTTCCTTTCAGTTCATCAGCAATCGCACGCAACGCGTCCATGCTGGAAGCCTGCACGCGTGCAGCCAACAGCTGCACCCCGCCTGCTTGCACGACCTGATCAGTCAGTTGGCCCGCCTCAATAACGCTCAGCTTGCTTTGCAGCGATTCATTTTCACGACTGAGGTCTTTAATTTGTTGCTGCAAAGATTCGATACGCTTTGGCACCTCAGAGAGCTTGGATTTTACAAGCCCAGCCGACACCTTCAACAGCTCTAATTGACCTTCCATATATTCAAAGCCAAAACGTCCGGTCACCGCTTCGATACGACGTACACCTGATCCAATGCCGCTCTCGCTGACAAGCTTGAACAAGCCAATTTGCGAAGTATTGCTGACATGACAGCCACCGCATAGTTCAATGCTATAATCGCCTACCTTAACGACCCGTACGATATCTCCATACTTTTCACCGAACAGCGCCATTGCTCCGAGAGCCTTGGCTTCATCAATCGGTTTCAGTTCAATATTAACGTCTAGTTGGCTCCAGATGGCACGGTTTACACGCAGTTCAATATCCGCCAGTTCTTCTGGTGTAATGCTTCCAAAATGGGAGAAGTCAAAACGCAGACGCCCAGGCTCTACCAAAGAACCCGCCTGATTGACATGGTCACCCAGCACTTCTTTAAGCGCTTTGTGAAGCAAATGTGTAGCCGTATGGTTTTTCTCTATTTCTCCACGTGAAGCTTGATCTACTTCTGCTTTCACCGTATCGCCAACGTTCAGCTCACCGGCTTCTACAACAACCTGATGCACATGCTGACCTTGTGGCGCCTTAAACAGCCCTTCGACCTTCGCGGTTACCGTACCTCCACGCAGCAAGCCTTGGTCACTGACTTGTCCTCCGCTTTCGGCATAGAAAGGAGTCACATCCAGCACGACCTGACAAGACTGCCCTTCACTAACACTGTCCACCAGTACATCTTCATATACAATCGCCACTATTTTAGACTCAGTTATGAGGTCATTATATCCAACAAATTCACTTTTAACCGCCAGATCGGACAAAGCTCCGCCCTGAATCTTCATGCTGGCGCTGTCCTGATGAGCATCACGGGCACGTTTGCGTTGCTCCTGCATCGCTTCATCAAAACCTTCACGGTCTACTTTCAAGCCTTGCTCGTCCGCATAATCCTCTGTGAGATCGAAC
The DNA here is from genome assembly GCF_054602535.1 of Paenibacillus sp. SEL1. Lineage (NCBI taxonomy): Bacteria > Bacillati > Bacillota > Bacilli > Caryophanales > Paenibacillaceae > Paenibacillus > Paenibacillus sp. SEL1. The sequence goes on from NZ_CM137723.1 coordinate 554,407, forward strand.
GGGAACCCGTACGTATCATACAGTTTGAAGGCATCTGCTCCGCTAATGACATTGCGACCTTCGGCTTTCGCCTGAGCACTGATATCGGACAAAATGGCCAATCCATCTGTCAGTGTTTCATGGAAGCGTTCCTCTTCCGTTTTGATCACTTTGATGATGAAATCACGCTTGTCCACTACCTCAGGGTAATACACACCCATGACATCCCCAACGGTTTCCACCAGCTCAAACATAAATGGACGGTTCATACCGAGCATTTTTCCATAGCGCACAGCCCGACGCAGCAAACGGCGGATCACGTAACCCCGTCCTTCATTAGAAGGCAGCACACCATCACCAATTGCAAAAGCTACGGTGCGGACATGGTCAGCAATAACCTTAAGAGCCACGTCACTGTCCACATTTTCGTTATATTTGACTCCTGCCATCGCCGCTGTTTTTTGGATTAGTGGCTGGAAGATATCCGTATCAAAGTTGGAATCCACATTTTGCAAAATGGATGCAAAACGCTCTAATCCAGCCCCTGTATCAATATTTTTGTTTGGAAGCGGCGTATAGCTGCCGTCTTTGTTATGGTTGAATTGTGAGAATACGAGGTTCCACACTTCCAGATAACGCTCATTTTCTCCCCCTGGATACATTTCAGGGTCCGTCATGTCGCTACCGTAGGCTTCGCCACGATCATAAAAGATTTCCGTACAAGGTCCACAAGGGCCTTCACCGATATCCCAGAAGTTATCTTCCAGTTTGATGATACGTTCGGCAGGAAGTCCAACTTTTTCGTTCCACAACTTGTACGCTTCCTCATCCTCAGGATATACAGTTACAGCCAGACGTTCCGGATCAAAACCAATCCATTTCGGGTCCGTCAGAAACTCCCATGCCCATGTAATGACTTCTTCCTTAAAATAGTCACCAATGGAAAAGTTGCCGAGCATTTCGAAAAAAGTATGATGACGGCGCGTTTTACCGACATTCTCAATGTCGTTCGTCCGGATACATTTTTGCGAATTAGCAATACGTGGATTCTCCGGCTTCACACGTCCGTCAAAATAAGGCTTAAGCGGCGCCATACCCGCATTAATCCACAGCAGGGAAGGATCTTTATGTGGAACAAGCGGTGCGCTTGGTTCAATCACATGTCCCTTGCTTTCAAAAAACTCCAGCCATTTGGAGCGGATTTCACTAGCTTTCATATAAGTAGCCTCCTAATTATGGTGTCACTGGTTCCTGGCACTGGCCATAAAAAAACAGAAAAACGCCCCTGAACGGATCAGGGACGATTGTATCGCGGTACCACCCTGGTTAACGCCGTCCCCTCTGTACGAAATGCCCATGCGCAAGCTGCACACCAACATTTGCTTAACGGACGATCGATCGCCTTGTTTTCACTGGTAACGGGAGCATCCCGGCGGGTTCAGCCCGCACTTCGAAATGAGCTTTCCCTACTGGATAAACACATTTAAACATACTCAATTCAGTATATCCGTGTCATTTAGCCGTGTCAACGCGATTTCAGACAAGATACATACGGTGTATGGACAAAATCAGATTGTTTTCCGCTTCACATAATAAGCAAAAAAATGCTGAAGTCCTACCTTTAAAACCGCCATCACGGGAACCGCTAAAATCAAGCCGGTAATTCCCGCAATTTCCCCACCCACTAGCAGAGCGAAAATAATGGCTATCGGATGCAGATGCAACGTTCGTCCCACCACTTGGGGAGAGATGACATTGCTCTCCAACACTTGAATACAGGTGTTAACGACCACGACCAAAAGCACCATTTTTAAGGAGACCGTAGAAGCCATGACTACTGCCGGAGCGGCTCCCAAAAAGGGGCCCAAATACGGAACGATGTTAAAAACCGCAACCACTCCTGCCAACAACAGCGCATAAGGCATGCCAATCAGCATATAGCCGAGATAAGCCAGCACGCCAATAATGACGCATACCAGTAATTGTCCCCTGACATAGTTGCCAAGCGCCTGATCAATTTCTTTAAGTACCGTTACAATCGCCTTGCGACGAGAACGCGGGAGGTAAGACACAATCGTCCGCTCGAACACATCAAAATCCTTCAAAATATAAAAAATGAGGAACGGTACAATGAACACATTGAACAGCATGTTGATCATCCCGCCGATATTATCCATAAAGGTAGAAATCCCTGTTGCCATCCGATTCTCTAGTTGGAAAAACCATTGATTCATACCCGTTCGCACCCCTTGGGGCAAAATACCGCTATCCATAGTCGTCATTAATCCCTGTGCATGCATGGTCAGCTCAGGCAGATGCTCATTCAGCTCATCCAGTTGTTCAATGAACATCGGAATCAGGTTCATCAGAATCACAACGAGACTGGCTAAAAACACAGCATAGATGAGCAGCACAGCTACGCTTCGAGGCACCTTGCGACCGCCCATCATACTAACAACGGGATTAAGTACATAGGAGATGATCATCGCTACCGCAAACGGAGCAATGATTGTTTTCAGAAATTCATACAAATGCAAAAACAAAGGTCGCAGCAGCCAGATAAAATATAGAATGACAAGTCCCAGCAGCGTCCATATTCCGTACCGGAACAGTCTACTTTTCGTTAATTGCTCCATTTCGTGCCCCCTTACCGGACTAGCCTCCTTTAAGTATATGCCTGTACCTCTACTTTAATCCTTCCCGCGAGTCTGGAATGCCCTATAGATTACCATTGTAAAAAAATGATGAAAACGGATGAAAACAATTAACAAAGTCATTCCATCTGACGATATAAGTACAAAGCACTACTTTAAGCTTTCACATTTCTGAAACATCGGGGGTCGTAACATGAACTTAAAAATCAAGCTTATTCTCCTTTTTACTTGTATTGTTATCGTTGCAGCTGGGCCATTGTCGATCATTAGCATGACAAGCGTTAAAAATCAGGCCAACCATGATATCCAAGAGCTTATGAACAGCAAAGCCTCCGAAACCGTCAATCAGCTCGACGGATGGATAGGTGGCAACGCCAAAATTATTGAAACATTGGCTGCAGGCCTGGAATCCACGGATATTTCATCAGATGCCAAAGCCGTATCCCTGAAAGCAGCCTTTCAAAACTATAAAGATCAAAATATTTCTAATATTTACGCAGGCTTTGAAGATGGATCCTACTGGGATGGATCTGGCTGGTTTGAAGCAGGTTATGATCCTCGCGCTCGACCGTGGTACAAGGATGCCAAAACCAAGGGGGAAATGTATTACTCGTCCCCATACATTGATGCAGGTAGCAAGGACTTTACCATTTCCATTGCTAAGCCTCTTAAGGATTCCAACGATTCTATCACCGGGGTAGTCAGCGAAGATATTATGCTCAACGATATGACAAAAATGATTCAAAGCATAAACCTGAACGGATTGGGCTACGCATTTCTGATTGACCAAAATGGAGCCGTGATCGCGCACCCAGACAACAAGCTGGCTGGCAAAAACCTCAAGGACACCCCCGAGTTGGGCTCATCGACCGCGGACCTGCTGAGCGCAGCTTCGGGAGAAACAGACTATAGCTATAATGGTAGTGACCGTCAGCTTTATTTTAAAAAAATGCCTAGCACAGGCTGGATTGTAGGGTTGTCTATTTCCAAAGATATTGCTTTTCAGGAGTATTACTCCACTCGTAATACGTTGATTATTACGGTTGCTATCATCTTGGTCGTCGCTATGCTGCTGGCAATCTGGGCGGCAAACAACTTTATTAAGCCGATTCGCAGACTCCAAGCGAATGTCAAACGTATAGCTGAAGGTGATATGACCGCTCGTGTAGATGTTAAGGGTAAAGATGAAATTGCCAGCCTGGGAACAGATTTTAATATCATGTCTGATAATCTCTCTCACCTGTTGCGCAAGGTATCAGATACTGCTGGTGATGTCAGCTCAGCTTCCCATGATATGCATCAACACGCCAAAGATACTGGAACCATCGCGTCACAAATCTCCAGTGCAGTTCAGGAGCTTGCCCAAGGAGCGAGCGATCAAGCTGAGGCTGTATATTCCGGCTCTGAGAAGCTGACTCACATGACAGGCTCCATCGACCAGATCGGCGAAAGTGTCAAACGCACCCAAACTGCCGTGTTCGAAACAGATTCTGCCGTGCTTGCAGGGTATGAAACAGCAGAACGTCAAGCGAAACTGGCCGCCGAGTCCAGACAAACGACGACTGCGGCAGGAGAAGCTGTAGATTCGCTCGCGCTGAAAACTCAGGATATTGAGCGGCTGGCCGGGGCCATCCACAATATCGCCGCACAAACAAACCTGCTGGCCCTCAATGCATCTATCGAAGCAGCACGGGCCGGGGAACACGGACGAGGTTTTGCTGTCGTCGCGGGAGAAGTGAGAAAGCTGGCTGAGCAAGCGGGCAGTTCCAGTGACAGTATCATGAGGAAGCTGGAAGAAATTAAAATTGCAGGAGTTCAAAGCGCAGAGGAAATGAAGAAAGCACTTGCTGTAACTGTAGAACAGGAGCATGCTGCCATTGCAACGAGACAGGCGTTTGAATCCATTCGTGGGGCTTCTCAGCATATGCTTGCCCAAATTGAGGACGTTACCGCCGCCGCAGATCATCTCCGTGTGAATGCTGGACATATTTCCGATGTCATTTCCAGCGTTGTCGCTGTTTCTGAACAAAGTGCAGCATCTACAGAGGAAGTGGCTTCTTCTGTACAAGAACAAGGTCATGCCATGAACAATATTGCCGACCTTTCTGCCAAACTCGATTCTCACGCTGATCTTCTATTGGAAGAGGTCAAACGCTTTAAATTGTAAAACTAACCATCTTCATAAATATGGTATACAAAAGAGGGTGCCCCGAACGGCCATATGGCTGTTCGGGGCACCCTCTTCGTTGTTTTTTATCAAGCATTATCCAACCTACTAAGCCGTATGTAGATCACACCTCTTAGTAGCAGCCTGTCCACTTCCGGTGTCAAGCTTAGGAAGAAGCATGAATTTGCGGCAAGTCCTGTTGTGCCATCTCGTCTCCAAAGAATAGGTCGTCCAGCGAACTGAGCGTTCCATCCTCTTCCACTTGGTAGACAGACATTTTTTCACCATTCACCTGAAGTTCGATAAAGCATCCCCAGCAATAAAATTGATGGGAGCCGATTTTGCCGATATCTTTGGAATTACAATTCGGACATCTCAATAAACTCACCCTATCCATTAACAGAATATATGGCTTTTTCCAGACGCTGCTCGCTTAACGGGGGAACCATAACGGCATTTTCCCCGATGGACATATCTTCGGTGCAGGGCAGCCATTTCCGCCCTTCTATAATATCCGATACAAAACCATCGCTGATTTCCAAGCCTATTATGTTATTGCCCATTTCCTGGTCAAAATAAACATCCGAGATGTGCCCGAGCATAAGCCCTTCCTCTGTTAGCACGGATAGATCCTTCAGTTTACCGGGTCCAAGCAAGTACGTATGTTGTATATCATGGGCCTCCGTTTTACGGACAGCCTGCTGATTGCGAATCATGATCGCATCCTCACCGTAAGCAACAATGTCATCCCAAGCAACCATTTTCACGTGAGAAGAAAAAAGCCCTTTTCCTTCCAACTCGATCCCTGTGATTCGCCAATCAGCTGTCACCATAAAGTCATGTATTTTGCCAATCTGCTTCCCGTCCTCCACATCGAAAACGGCAAGTCCGATCATATCTTGAAGCTTCATATTATAGGGTACCTCCTCATTCTGCAATCCGAACGAAGGTGCGGTCATTTTCCTACATGCCTGTCAGACCTTGCTTCCGTTCATGCAATGAAATGGAAAACCGCCCCTCCCTTCTTATTAAAATGCGGAGAAATCCCTAGTACCTAGTACGTAGCCGCTTCCATATGGTTTCAATTTTCTTGGCCGTGTATTCCATTTCTTCCGTAGTATTACCCAATCCGAAGCTAAACCGAATCGCTGAATGTAAAACATCTTCAGGAAGATCCATCGCCTGCAATACATGCGATAGCTCTAGAGATCCGGAAGTACAGGCTGATCCGCTTGCTGCTGCGATTCCTTCCATGTCAAGGTTCATCAACATGGTCTCTGTACCAATGGCCGGAAAGCTAACATTGAGGACATTAGGTAAAGAATGTTCAGGGTCACCGTTAATCACAAAATTTTGGCTACCCAGAGTGTCTTCCAACCCTTTAAGCAATGTCTGACGAAGAACCGTATCGTGCGCCTCACGCTCCTCAATGGAAGTATTAGCAAGAGTTGCGGCTTTAGCCAGACCCGCAATACCAGCGATGTTTTCTGTTCCGGCACGGCGTTTCTTCTCCTGAAGACCCCCATGCATTAGCGGCTGAATGCGTGTACCCTGACGGATATATAATGCACCCACCCCTTGTGGTCCGTTAATCTTATGACCCGACACACTCAGTAAGTCAATCGGGAGATTCCGGCAGTCGATGGATATATGACCGAAAGCCTGAACCGCGTCTACATGGAATACAATGCCATGTTCTCTCGCAATCTGCCCTACTTCTGAGATCGGCTGAATGACGCCCACCTCATTGTTGGCATACATCATGCTGATCAAAAAAGTGTCCGGTCGAATGGCAGCCTCGATATCCGCAGGGTTCACGCGTCCAAAACCGTTGACCGGGACATAAGTCACCTCATACCCCGCTTTTTCCAGCTCATCACAAGCATGAAGCACTGCGTGATGTTCAACTGCGGTTGTAATCATATGCCCGGAAGTACGGCCGTCTGCCGTAGCCGTCCCAAACAGGGCCAGATTATCGCTTTCTGTCCCTCCGCTCGTAAATATAATTTCTTCAGGCTTGCAGCCCAAAGAGGCCGCAACGGCATCCCGAGCAGCGCTGACGGTGCGCTTGGCATCGCGACCAAAGGCATGAACGCTCGAAGCGTTGCCAAATTGGCCGATCATGATGTCCATCATAGTCTGCGCAACCTCAGGATGCATAGGAGTCGATGCGGCATGATCCAGATAAATTCTGTTCATGTTAATCCACCTCAAATATAGAACATGTAATTGTCCAATTCATCATGTTCTTGGTATGTGATCAAGTCCTTAAGTGTAGTAGAATCCAACACTTCAGCGATGCTGTCACGAATTCGCAGCCACAGCTGACGTTTTGCCGGATCGTCTTCTTCCGTGAAATCTACCGGAGAAATCGGACCTTCCAGTACACGAATGATGTCTCCCGCTGTTACTCCTGCCGGTTCATTCGCCAAAATATAACCGCCGTAAGCACCACGGATACTTTTTACCAAACCTGCATTACGCAAAGGCGCGATGAGCTGTTCCAGATAATGCTCTGACAGCTGATTTTTTTCGGCAATACTTTTCAAAGAAGTTGGACCTTCGCCAAACCTGGCTGCAAGTTCCATCATAATGGTCAGGCCGTAACGGCCCTTCGTTGATATTTTCAATTGTGCCACCTCACTTATAGTAACAATTCCGTTAAACACGCGGAATAACTGGTGTTGTAAACCTCTCTATTCCGATCCTAACCCTCAGCTTATGTTAACATATTAGGGCAGGTAAAGGGAAACATTACGGTAACAATCTTAAAAAAAGTTGCTTTCGGGCGATTTGGAACAGCTTTAGCCCATTTTATATAGCTTTCTTCCATCGTTCGCCGTGTCGTTTGATCGTCCAAACATCGTATCTTATTATCGTTTATGTTACAATAGGTGGGTTCTACAACAATATTGAAAGAATTGGGTGATGACCATGGCTAAAGCCAATCATGAAACCCGTGTCGTCGTCGGGATGTCCGGTGGCGTCGACTCATCCGTTACCGCGCTGCTGCTGAAGGAGCAGGGCTATGACGTAATCGGCATCTTCATGAAAAACTGGGATGACACGGATGAATTTGGCCGTTGTACGGCTGAGGAGGATGCGGAGGATGTGCGCCGCGTCTGTGAACAGATCGACATTCCTTACTATACCGTCAATTTTGAGAAAGAATACTTCGATAAAGTATTCTCCTATTTTCTTGATGAATATAAAGCTGGACGCACACCCAACCCGGATGTCATGTGTAACCGTGAAATTAAGTTCGGCGAGTTTCTAAATAAAGCGCTGGATTTGGGAGCAGATTATGTTGCTACTGGACATTATGCACGGGTTGTGGAAGAAGACGGCCACTTTACTTTGCTGCGAGGTGTGGATAGCAACAAGGATCAGACTTATTTCCTAAATGCATTAAGCCAAACACAGTTGTCCCGAGCGATGTTTCCCATCGGTCATCTGCCGAAACCAGAAGTACGTAAAATTGCGGAAGCTGCGGGACTGTATACGGCCAAGAAGAAAGACAGCACAGGCGTATGCTTTATCGGCGAGCGTAATTTCAAGGAGTTTCTGAGTGGATATCTACCTGCAAAAGGTGGAGACATGGTGGATATCGCTACTGGTGAAGTCAAAGGACGCCACGATGGTCTGATGTACTATACACTGGGTCAACGACAAGGCTTGGGCATTGGCGGCTCAGGTTCAGGTGAACCGTGGTTTGTAGCGGATAAGGATCTGGAGAAGAATATTCTGTATGTGGTACAAGGTGATCGTCATCACAGCCTGTATTCTACCAGCCTGATTGCAACAGATGTGAACTGGATTGAAGGTGCAGATACTCGTCCGTCCGGCGAATTCCGTTGCACAGCCAAGTTCCGTTATCGCCAACCTGATCAGCAAGTAACTTTACAATGGCTTGCCGATGGAACCGTGCATGTCATATTCGATGTACATCAAAAGGCCATTACGCCTGGACAAGCTGTTGTATTTTATGATGGGGAACGCTGTCTGGGTGGAGGAACCATTGATAAGGTTGAAAAACTTCAGCCTGAAACAGTTTAAATGAATGACCATTTTTCATTGATATAGTAGGAATTAAAAAAAAGTCGTCTCTCCAGATTTGGAAGGGGCGACTTTTTTTATGAAAGATGTTTTTATTTAATGATTGAAAAAGAGTTCATAATCTGCTCTTTATGATGTCTGTCATGCTAAGCAAACATTCCTTGCAAAAAAATTTCCCATGGTGTGGTGTATACACGTCTCTTATAATCAATTATATACTTCCCATTTTAAATAGGAATCGTCATATTTAAATAAGAGCGCTACAATGGACCTCTAACTTATTCCCTATTTAATCCTTTTGGAATTAACTTGAAAGATCATTAATACATAAGGAACTTTTGATAACATCCTCATTTGGGTATATGATGTAGACAAGATCATACTTCAATTGAAAAGGAGCGTGCCTTTATGTCTGATTCATTAGGAATGTTGACACCGGGTAAAAAAGTTTCTTTGAAAGAATGGGACCCCAAGGATACGAAGAATATCAAAAATAAAGAAGAAATCCGACAGGAAACAGATCAATTGAAGGAACGCTTCATGGAATTACAAAGCAAATTATTTACAGAGAAAAAACAATCCGTTTTGTTTGTATTTCAGGGTATGGATTGCAGCGGCAAAGATGGCGTCATCAAACAGGTATTTTCCAACCTTAACCCTGCGGGGGTGACTGTCCACAGCTTTAAATCACCTACGGCTGAGGAATTAAGTCATGATTTCTTGTGGCGTGCTCATACCGTTACCCCAGGACGTGGGTATATTGCAGCATTTAACCGTTCTTATTATGAGGATGTGCTGATTACACGTGTTCACGGACAGATATCCGATAAGCAGGCCAAACGGAATATTAAGCATATCAAACATTTTGAACAGTTGTTGCTGGATAATGGTGTAAAGGTGGTTAAAATCTTTTTACATATTTCAAAGCAATTTCAGTTAGAAAAGCTGATCGATCGAATTGAAAAGCCTCACAAAAACTGGAAGCTCGATCCAAGTGATTTGCAGGAACGAAAATTTTGGAAGCAATATACCCAGTATTATGAGGATGTATTAGAGCTAAGTGCAACCAAACAAGCTCCTTGGTATGTCGTTCCTTCAGACAACCGTTGGTATAGGGATTACACTGTGCTACGGATTGCCATCCAAACGCTGGAGGAAATGAAGTTGTCTGATCCTGAACCAAGACCTGAACTTGAATCCCTTTTACCTGAATTGTATAAAGAACGAGATAAAAATTAGCTGTATAGGTACAGCACTAAGCTTCCAAAATCGTATCACGGCTGAGAATGCCTTGAGTCGAGATTGGAAGCTTTTTATTGCATTTTTACGTGTTATTTCGAAAATGTATAGAGTTTAACTTACTCTGTATCCGATAGCCGCAGCTACAACTCCTACCACGACGGAGGACAGTACATACATAGCCATGCGTCGGTACTCTTTACGCTCCATCAGTTGAAGAGATTCATAGCCGAATGTGGAAAAGGTGGTGTAGCCGCCACAAAAACCTGTTCCTAGCAGCATCCAGAGTGCAGGAGACAAATGGTTTTGCGTAAACTGACCATAGAGCCAGCCTAGCAGCAATGAACCGCTGACGTTAATGATCCACGTCCCCCACGGGAATACGGTACCGAACCTCTTTCCGGCCCACATGCCAAGCCCGTATCTCGCCAGTGTACCCATAATCCCGCCTGCCGCCGCCCACCAGATCATAAGCGTTCCTCCTTGGGAGCAGCCTGCGTCATTTTTGTACCTAGGCGGATACCTGTCCATGTCAAAAACAGCCCTCCGCCTACGCTAAGCAGCAGGTACAACACAGCCGTCAGCATACGATCATGAACCGTGAGGCGTACAGCATCTACTGCAAAAGTGGAAAAGGTGGTAAAGCCCCCTGTAAAGCCTGTTCCGATGGCAAGTCGCAATCGCGGCTTGATCCGCCATGATCGCAAGGTTACCGTAAAGAACCAACCAAGAAACAGGCAGCCGATCCAATTAATTAGCAGCACACCAAGTGGAAAATCCGCACCCGCCGCAGGCAGCAGCGATTGCAGGCCATAACGGGTAGAGGTTCCAAGCGCTCCGCCCGCGGCAACGAATAGCACGTCTTTCATCTTCTTATCCCCTTCTTCGCTCTTGCACGATCATGGTGTAACGTGACGATTTCGTACACACTCTGTATATGAAGTCGCACATATATTAAGACTGTGAATCCCGCCAGCGCTGGTTTTGCCTGATTTTGGACTCATTCCCCTGCTCAGTAGCCTGATAGAAGGTTTGGTCTGCTATCGAATCGGGCAAATATTGCTGCTTCACATAATGATTCGGATAATTATGTGGATATTGATAGCCAACATGACCGAGCTTTTCCGAGCCTTTGTAGTGTGCGTCACGCAAATGGAGTGGCACCTCGGCCGATTTGATATCGTCCATAGCCGACATGGCCCGTGAAATTGCCGTATATACGGCATTCGATTTGGGGCTTTCCACAGCGAACAAAATGGCCTGTGCAATGTTCAGTTTGGCCTCGGGCCAGCCGTTATTGCGATAGGCTTCAAGCGCACTCACCGCTTGCACCATTGCCTGCGGGTTCGCCAGGCCAATGTCCTCACTGCTTGCCGCGATGAGGCGGCGGATAAAGGTCATCGGGTCCATGCCGAGCTTTTCTACGGCGTACAGGAACCAGAACAGCGCAGCATCGCTGGAGCCGCGAATGCTTTTGTGAAAGGCCGACAGCACGTCATACTGCGTGGATTCATCTGCTTTGACAATCGGGCGACGGATGGATTCCTCTGCGACTTCCAGTGTCACGTGAATCGTGCCGTCTGCCAGCGGAGGCGTCGTGAGCGCCGCCAGTTCCAGCGCGTTCAAAGCGCGGCGGATATCACCGTTCGCCATGGACGCGATGTGAGCCAGTGCAGCTTCATCTACCTGAAGCTGCATGTAGCCGAGCCCTTTGTCCGCATCGCTCAAGGCACGGCGCATAGCAGCCAGCGAATGCTCCTGCGTTAGCGCTTCAAGCTGGAACAACGTAGAACGGCTCATTAAAGCGCCGTTGACGTAGTGAAAGGGATTTTCAGTGGTGGCGCCAATAAACACGATCGTGCCCTTTTCCACCGCAGGCAGCAGTGCATCCTGACGTGAACTGTTAAAACGATGCACCTCGTCGAGAAACAAAATGGTTTTTTTGCCATACATCGATTTATTCGTCTGTGCACGGTCAATGACTTCTCTTACGTCTTTCACAGATGCTTCTACAGCATTCAGACGTACAAAATCGCCTTGCGTGTGTTGTGAGATGATATGTGCCAGCGTTGTTTTGCCGCACCCTGGTGGTCCGTACAACAAAATAGAAGAAACCTGATCTGCCTCTATAGCTCTTCGCAACAGCTTACCCGGACCCACAACATGCTCCTGTCCAATATATTCATCCAGCGAAGTCGGACGCAAGCGATCCGCAAGCAACCGATTGCTTGGCGTTGACTCTTGGGAATATGAAAATAAGTCCATTTCATTCACTTCCTTATGGTTTATGAACGAACACTTTCTCTTTTTCTTTGAAAATATACTATATTATGTTCGCTCATACGGTTGAAAATCATGAAAATTCAAGTCATCTATAATCCTGATACGGTGTAAACCGCCTCTTATTCTACCATATCCGTTAACAATTTGCAGATAGCATGGTCACGGCACGGCTGTAGATCTACAAGTCAGTCGCCTACAAAAAAGAAAGAACAGCCTTAGACGAAAGATGAATTTCGTGGCTGTTCTTCGACTGGCATAACTTCATAATTTCCATCACTAAGATAAACAGTAAACAAAAAGGAATACAACAACTCAGGCGATGCTTTACAACGCTTTTTCTGCTTACTCCGTCTGTGCCTGTACGTAACTAGGAAGTGAGCCATCATGCAATAGCCACAGCTCATGCAGCGCACGGGTACATCCTACATACAGCAGCTTGGCATCCCATGCCCGTTCTCCATAATGCTCATGGTCGGCATCCGCCACAATAACTGCATCGAACTCCAGACCTTTGGATAGGTACACAGGCAGTACCGACAAACCACCTTCATATTGCTTTTTACCACCGTCAATCAAATTCACATCCAACCCCGCGCTTATGAAAACCTCATGCAGTTCCACAGCCTCTTTTAAGGTGCGTGTCAGCACAGAAACAGTACGATACTCCTTGGAGGACAGCTCTTTTAGAGCGGTGAGCAAACTCTGCTCACGCACGGATGAGTCGTAAGACAAGGTGCGCACCGGATCGCCACTACGAAATACCGGAACTGCCGTAATACCGCCGCGAACTCCCTGCTCCAAAATCGTGTTTGCAAATTCTATTATTTCCAAGGTTGATCTGTAGCTCCGCGTAAGTGCAAAATACCCGGTATGTTCCGGCGCAAAAAGAGAACTCATTTCCTCCCACGCATGCACACCACGGTATTCATGAATGCCCTGCGATAAATCGCCCAATATCGTAAAGGAATGCCCTTTCACGAACAAATCCAGCAATGCGATATGAAAAGGTGAAAAATCCTGGGCTTCATCAATGACCACATGGTCAAAACGTTGGGATGATTCTACCTCATGAATCAGCACGTGAAGATACACTAACGCAGTCAGATCTTCTTCACGGATAATCTGTTTTCGCAAATCCGACTGTGTGGTCTTAAAAATAGCAGGCGGCAGAGAAGCCTTCATCTCCGCAGCCTTATCTGCGGGTAACCCTTTAGCTGCCTGAAAAAGCTGCTTGTAGAGCGTCAGTGCGTCATATTGTGGCCATTTTTTAGCATATGCCTTTTCACGTGCCCCTGCCTTTTTTTTGCGTTCCTTGAGCGCTGCCGCCGAAGGCGACTTTTTCAGCTCCATTTCAATCCAGCGGTGCACTCTTGCGAGCACACGCTCCTTCCGCTTCGCGAGCGGATAAGGCTTATATTCCTCATTGAACCAATTCAAAATCTCAGCTCGCGGTAGCACCGCCCCATCCCATGGTGAAAAATCATCCTCTGGCACGGAAATGGGCTCCAGTCGTTCAACAAAAGCTTGAAGCAGCTCCATAAAATGAACCGAACCCTTGAATCTTCCCGGCGCCTCATCCATGGATTCCTTTCTCAGACTGCCACTCTCAAACCAATAAGATAATGTTTCGGCAGGATCAGCCAAAGGTAAATCCAAACCCAACAAATCCAGCGCCCAGTCTGCAAATGTACTTTGCTGAATATTCCCGACCCCCAGCTCTGGAAGTACATCTGAAATATAGTCAAGGAACATATGGTTTGGTGCGAAAATTACCATTTTGTCGGCCGATACCTGATCCTTGTATTGATACAGCAAAAATGCGAGCCGATGCAGCGCTACCGTCGTCTTGCCACTACCCGCCACCCCCTGAATAACGAGGGCTGTATTTTTAGCCGCACGGATGATCTGATCCTGCTCCGCCTGAATGGTAGATACGATATCCCGTAAACGGTTATCCTTGTTTTCTCCCAAACGATAAACGAGAAACTCATCGGAAACGGCCGGCTCGTCGCTTTCACGATTATACGTATCGGCTACCCGTTCCAGGATTCTTTTCCGAATGACAACGTTGCGCTTCAGATAGACCAAGCCCTCAATGGTTCCCTCGGGAGCCTCATAGGACGCAGTTTCTTCACCACCTGTAAATGAATAAAACAAGCTGGCAATCGGTGCGCGCCAATCAATCACCAGCGGATACGCTGACGTTTCTTCACGCTCCACTCCAATTTTACCGATATAAAGTGGCTTCCGCTGCCCTCTGCCACGTTCGTCAAAATCCATACGACCAAAATAAGGCTCCTGCGAGCTTTTGGCCAAAGCCTGACGTTTTTCCTCCCGTGCCGATTCTAGCACTTGCTCCGTAAAATCATGCCCGGTGTACACCGGCGTATTGCGAAGCCGTTCCAATCTCCGATCAATTTCCTCCATAGCAAGCGACAGCCTGTGCTGTTCTTCTTGATAGGCACTTTGAAACTCATTCTCCATTTCAGTTACCTCCTAAGAATATCAAGTCTCGATTTCTGCATCGCATTCACTTGCTCCGACACAAAAAAAGGAAAGTAAGCGTAACACATTTAACCATAAAAATCCAACCTTATTTCCTAATACGCCTATTTCCCTACTCTTTCACAAAAGTATGAAGCTTTGCGGCACCAGTGGAGCGGGTGATTTGAATCCGAAGAAGCGGAGCGTTCGCCTTTGCCTCTGAATTCCCCCCTGTCCTCATTACAATGAGAGGAATTCAGAGGCAACAGCGATCGGAGGATCAAATCACACGCGCAGCGGCCTCTAATGCTCCATACTCCTCTCCCCCATCTCCACAAACTGCTTTTGAGCCAGCTCACGGTACACCTGATGGGACTCTAATAACTCCGTATGAGTTCCTGCACCGGTCACCTTGCCCTTGTCCAACACGATAATTTGATCGGAGTGAACCACTGTAGACAAACGATGAGCAATGACAATTGTCGTGCGTCCTTCCATCAAGTTCGCTAGGGCCTTCTGTACCTCATGCTCAGATGAGCTGTCCAGACTAGATGTAGCCTCATCCAGCATGAGAATGTCAGGGCTACGAAGAAGCGCACGCGCAATAGCGATCCGTTGACGCTGCCCTCCGGACAGCTTCATTCCCCGTTCTCCCACCTCAGTATTGTAGCCTTGAGGTAGATCCATAATAAATGTATCCGCATACGCCATCGTGGCTGCTCGTCTCACTTCTTCCAAGTCAGCTTCGCGCCCCAAGCCATATGTAATATTATCTCTGACCGTTCCGGTCATCATTGAGCTTTCCTGCGATACATAACCAATTTTGGAGCGCCAGGAGGAAAGTGTATATGACGATATCGGTTCGTCTCCATAACGAATTTCACCTGTATCTGGCACATAAAAGCGTTCCAACAATGAAAACAAGGTGGACTTCCCACTTCCACTCGGTCCCACGAATGCTGTCGTCCGGTTAGCCGGAATGACCAAGTTCGCATTATGAAGAACCTCTTCCCCTTCGGTATAAGAAAAGGCAACATCACGAAGTATAATATCTCTGCTCTCTTTTGCCGCTTCCTGCTTCAACTCGAGCGGTTCTTCTTCATGATCTAAAATCGTCTGAATCCGTTCAGTAGCCCCAACCACCTTTTGCAGACGTGAATACAGGGTCGTGAATTGTGCCATCGGTGTGATCACCTGAAACAGCAGCAAAATAAAAGCCACCAAATCCCCAGCGGTCAGCACACCCGATGCGACACGAACACCACCAACACCCAATATAATGACCAGCACTGCAGTCAGCAAGAAGGTAGAAATGGGACCTACAAGGGCCAGGATACGTGACTCTTGCAAACCGAAGCGGAACATCCGGTAAATACGATCCTCACCGGCCTGAGCCTCTCTGCTTTCGGTTCCGTAGGCCTTCACCAGTCTGATTTCGCCGATAACCTGACTCAACACTGAGGTCAGATCTGCCATCTCATCCTGCTGTTTTTTGGAGATGCGGTACATTTTTCTGCCTACCGGAAATAAAATCAGGGCTGTTAGCGGAACAATGGCCATAATAATGAGCGTCATCACCCAATCCAGATAAAATAACAATGCAATACCACCAATAATTGCGATCACATTAGAAATCAGATTGACTAGATACTCCGTAATTAAGTTCATAATCAGGCTTGTGTCATTGGTGACGCGACTCATCGTATCTCCTGACCGATTCCGATCAAAGTAAGGGATAGGTAGAGATAAGATTTTATGCCATAAACGTTTGCGCAAATTAGCCACAATCTTATGCCCGGCATAGTTCAACATATAGATAGAAACCGCCGAAGCCACCGCTTGAAGCACAAAAGCGCCAAGCAGACCAACAATGACCATACGGTTTAGTGAAGAAAAGGTCAAGCCATCAATCAACCCTTTGGTCATCATGGGTACGATTAAACCAGCAATGGTCTGAATCAGCGTCAGAATCAGGGCGATGATCAGAATTGCCTTGGGCGGATGCGCACTCGCAATCAATTTGATAAACCGCCCCATGCCAGCCTTATCCGGTCTTTTACCCGGTTTTTCCTTCATCTGGTCCTCCTGCTCATCTTGGTGTGTATGATGTTCTTTTTCCATATGCCATCAACCTCGCTTCCTGTCTGACCATTCTTGTTCAAACAACAACACCCGCGCTCTGCGCGGGTATGAACAGTACAATCTATCTTCGAGTTTACTACACCAGAGAATGAAGCACAAAGTTAGCCACAAACAGTACAGAAATGATATATAATGCAACAGGCACTTCCTTGCCCCGTCCTGCTGCCAGCTTGGCTACGGGGTATGCAATAAAACCAAAGGCCATCCCGTCTACAATACTGTAAGTAAAGGGCATCATCACCATGATCAGAAATGCAGGAAACGCTTCAGTAAAATCACTGAAATCCATCTCTCGCACATTTTGCACCATTAGCCCCCCAATGATGATCAACACGGGCGCAATGGCACTGTCAGGAATATAAGCCAACAGAGGAATAAAGAAAAACGTCGCTCCGAATAAAATAGCAGTTACCAGCGGTGTCATTCCCGAGCGTCCCCCTGCTGCAATGCCAGCCGTCGATTCCGCAGCGGCTACCGCCGGACTGCTACCCAAAATACCGGCAAAGATATTGGTTACAGCCAACACACGCAAGCTGTTTTTAAATAAATCCGGTCTTCCAATCATGTTGGTTTGTGCAGTAATCATACCAATATTCTCGAATAGCACAATGAGTAGGAGCAAAAAGACAGCAATCCAGAAAGCTACCGAGACAATGCCTGAAAAGGAAAGCTCTCCAAACAATTGCCCATACTGTCGCACCGTTTCAGAGGTTCGTACCGTGCTTGTAGGCTCTACAGCTCCTAGTATATAAGCAAGGCCAGTTCCCGCCAAAATGCTAATTAGTAAACCTCCCTGAACGTTACGCACAAACAATACAATAGCGAGCAGCAACGTTACACAAGCCGTAATTACCTTGGGATCATTAAAATGGCCAATAGCCACAAAAGTCGTCTGATGAGCAATCACGATGCCGCTTTTTTGCAATCCGATAAAGGTTAAAAACAACCCAATGCCCACCGTAATTCCGTGCTGCAAATTATGGGGAATCGCTTGGCTAATCAGCTTGTACAATGATGTAAAAGCCACAATGGCGAATAAAATCCCTGTGACGGCAACCACCATCAGCGCTTCCTGCCAGCTCAGCTTCATAGAATGTACGAGCGTATATGTGAAAAAAGCATTAATTCCCATCCCGGGTACAACGACCATTGGAGATTTCCCACCAAAAGCCATAAGCAGGCAGCCGATCATCGATGTCAGCAGCGTCCCGAGCATCGCCCCTTGGAGGGGAATCCCGGCATCTGCCAAAATAGTTGCATTAACCATAACAATGTATACAACGGAAAAATAAGAAATGGCCCCAGCGGCTAATTCCTTTTTCCAATGATGCTCGGGCTTGAAACCGAGACTTCTGGACCATAGTCCATCCTTCATACCAAAACCCTCCAGCAAGTTGTTCAATCTTTTTGCAGTAAGCTGCGCTTTTTCAAAACAAAAAAGAGCTGTAGCAACTGTGACACAAAGGATGTGATGCACAGAACTACAGGTCTTAAAGTGAATACATACTGATGTAAATCTACGAATGCACTGCCATGCTATTTTTGCAACTTACACACCAGCGTGTTCTAACAAATCCTTCACGGCTACACTAACCATGATCAGTCCTGCTACAGGAGGTACAAATGCATTGCTTGCAGGCGGCTGCTTCGCCTTCCGAATTTCAGGCGCGTTTGCAGGTACAATTTTTTTTGTAATTTCTTCACGTGGCTTCATCGGTTCCTCATCGGAGAACACAACTTTGACGCCTTTGGTAATGCCTTCCTTGCGCAACTTGGTACGGATGACACGGGCAATCGGGTCCATTCTCGTCTGGGAAATATCCGCAACTTGAAAACGACTTGGATCCATTTTATTCGCAGCGCCCATACTGGAGATCATCGGAATCCCCCGTTTCAGGCATTCCTTAATCAAATGAATTTTATATATAATCGTATCCGAAGCATCCAGCACATAATCCAATTCGTACTTGAACAGTTCCTCATATGTTTCTTCTGTATAAAACATGTTCAGTGCAATCGCTTCACATTCAGGATTAATCAGCTTCACACGCTCTACCATCAGATCAGCCTTTTTTTGACCTACCGTCGTTGTCAACGCATGAATCTGGCGATTAATATTGGTGATATCTACAACATCTTTATCAATCAAAATGATGCGTCCAACACCCGTGCGCGCCAGTGCTTCCACTGCAATCGAACCGACACCGCCAATACCCAGCACGGCCACCGTGCTATTTTTCATAACCTCTAGACCTTCAGTTCCAATGGCCAGTTCCGTTCGTGAAAATTGATGCAACAATATGGTATATCCTCCCTCACTGATTTAAACTCTATGCCTGAACTCCAGCATACAAACCACGAACCCATTATCCATATGAGGGTAACGGGTTCATGGCATTCTATAAGCTATCTCATGCCAATGGATGGCACTTGCTAAGCCAAATGTTCGTCTTAAGCTTTAGGCGCAACAGGCTTCGGAGCAAGACGAATATGAAGCTGATCCAATTGAGCTTGATCCACTTCGGCTGGTGCATCCATAAGCAGGTCTGTCGCGCTGGCTGTTTTCGGGAATGCAATAGTTTCACGCAGATTTGTACGACCTGCAAGCAGCATCACAAGGCGGTCAAAACCGAAGGCAATACCACCATGTGGAGGCGTACCATATTCAAATGCATCCAGCAGGTAACCGAATTTATCCTTCACTTCTTCAGGCGGCAGGTTGAGCGCTTTGAACATTTTTTCCTGAACTTCACGTTTGAAAATCCGCATCGAGCCACCACCCACTTCGTAGCCGTTCAGCACGATATCATAGGCCTGAGCACGAACTTGACCTGGATCTGTGTCCAAAAGGGCCAGGTCTTCTTCCTTCGGACGAGTGAACGGATGGTGCTCCGCTACATAACGTTTTTGTTCTTCGTCATAGCCCAGAAGCGGGAAGTCTACAACCCAGGCAAATTTGAATTTGTTATCGTCGATCAGTCCCAAATGACGGCCAATTTTCAGACGAAGTGCGCCCAATACATCAGCAACTACCTTTTTATTATCCGCAGAGAATAGTAACAGATCGCCTTCTTCGGCTCCTGTGCGCTCCTTCAATGCTTCGATTTCTTCCGGTGTGAAGAATTTAACGATAGGCCCCTTGAATTCGCCTTCTTTCACTTGAATCCAAGCCAAGCCCTTTGCTCCATAACGCGCTGCAAAAGGACCCAGGTCATCAATGTCCTTACGGCTCCACGTGCCACATCCTTTGGCATTAAGGACTTTAACTTCGCCACCCTTTTCAATTACGGAAGCAAATACTTTCACACCACTGGTCGCCACGATATCATTAACATTTATCAGCTCAAGACCAAAACGCAGGTCAGGCTTGTCAGAACCATACTTGTCCATTGCCTCTGCATGTGTAATCCGTTGGAACGGTGTTTCCAGTTCTACCCCAACGGTTTCTTTGAACAATTTCACCATAAGACGCTCCATCATTGGCAGCAAGTCATCCTGTTGCATAAAGGAGGTCTCAATATCGACCTGCGTAAATTCAGGCTGGCGGTCAGCACGCAAGTCTTCATCACGGAAACAACGTGCAATTTGGTAGTAGCGCTCCAGGCCACCCACCATCAGCAATTGCTTGTACAGTTGTGGCGATTGCGGCAAGGCGAAAAACTCACCCTCATGCACCCGGCTAGGTACCAGATAATCACGTGCGCCCTCTGGGGAGCTTTTCGTCAAAATTGGTGTTTCCACCTCGACGAACTCTTCTCCGTCCAGGAAGTCACGGAATATTTTTGCTGCTTTAGAGCGCAGTTTCAAGGTCTGGTACATTTCCGGACGACGCAGGTCCAAATAACGGTATTTTAAACGCAGAGACTCGTCCACTTCTACACCATTTTCAATGAAGAACGGAGGTGTTTTAGATGCATTCAATACTTCGATTTCAGTGACGCGTACCTCAATTTCACCTGTAGGCAGGTTCGGGTTAATCGTTTCTGCATCACGCTTAACAATAGTACCGGTAACCTCAAGCACGTATTCACTACGGACACGATCCGCAATTTGCAGTGCGTCACCGGAATATGCCGGATTAAACACGATTTGTACAATTCCGCTACGGTCACGTAGGTCTATAAAAAGTACGCCCCCCAAATCACGACGAGTTTGTACCCAACCGTTCAATGTAACTGTTTCTCCGATATGCGCATGAGTCAATGCGCCGCATTGATGACTCCTTTTCATAATACACACTCCTGTTTATGTTTAGTAGTTAATGCTATATGACAGCCAGAGGGAAACTTCCCCTGACTGATGTTACATTATTTTGTTTATCCTAATTCTTCCACCAGCTGATCCAGCTTAACGGTACGCTGCTCGCCGGTTTCCATGTTTTTCAGTGCAATTTCACCCTGAACCAGCTCATCCTCACCCAGAATCGCAGTATACCTTGCTTTAAAGCGATCGGCTGATTTCATCTGCGCCTTCATTTTACGCCCCAGATAATCTCGTTCTGCGGAAAATCCGGCTTGACGCAACTTGAATAGTTGTTTAGTTACTTCCGTTTCTGCTGCTTCTCCCAACGCTACCATATAGATATCTAACGGCTTGGCTTCGTTCAGTTTGACACCTTGATGCTCCAAGATCAGCTGAATTCGCTCCAGTCCAATGCCAAAACCAATGCCCGGCTGATCCGGTCCGCCCAGATCCCCAACCAATCCGTTGTAGCGGCCGCCTCCACCGATCGTGTCTATGGCACCAATTCCTTCGGCTTTGAATTCGAACGCTGTCAACGTATAATAATCCAGCCCCCGTACCAAGCGAGGGTTAACTGTATATTCCACGCCCATGGCATCCAAATTTTGCTTCACTTTCTCAAAGTGTGTGCGGGATTCCTCGTCCAAGCTATCCAAAATCGAAGGTGCACCTCCAAATTTGTCCTGGTCATCTTTGCTATCCAGCACTCGTAGCGGATTACGCTCAATGCGTGCTTGGCTCTCCTTGGTCAACGTATCCTTAATTGGCATCAAGAAGTCTACCAGATGCTGACGATAAGCTGCCCGGCTGGCTGCATTACCGACGGAGTTAATCTCCACCTGTACTCCTTTCAAGCCCAGTTCACGGCAGAATTGATACCCGAAAGCAATAACTTCTGCATCCAACGCCGGATCGACCGCACCAAATGCTTCAATTCCAAATTGGTGAAACTGGCGCTGACGCCCAGCCTGTGGACGCTCATACCGGAACATCGGGCCGATATAATACAGCTTAGTTACATCCGGCTCCCCGTATAGTTTGTTCTCCACATAGGAGCGGACAACCCCTGCTGTTCCTTCTGGACGCAAAGTCATGCTGCGCTTTCCTTTATCCTCAAAAGTATACATTTCTTTTTCCACCACATCCGTCGTTTCACCCACACCTCGAACGAACAAATTCGTTTGTTCGAACATGGGTGTACGAATCTCTCGGTAATTAAAGCGGCGGCTAATCTCACGGGCTTTTTCCTCGACAACTTGCCATTTTTCTACACTGCCCGGCAGCAAATCCTGTGTTCCCGTCGGTTTTTGAAAGGCCATTAACGTATCCCCCCATCGTTGTATTTCGTATTGTGCACTTCTTATTGCTCCACTTTCAAATAAAACAAAAAATCCCTCGTCCTGTTAACATTAACAGGGACGAGGGATTGTCGTTTACAAATCACCCGTGGTACCACCCACATTCCGGAGTTTACCCAGACAACCAGCATAAGAATCACTCATTGCCCGTCAGCATTATACTGACTCCGCTCATACGTATAACGCCCGTAACGCGCAGTACGGCTATTATGCAGGACCATCCACTGTCGGCACAGTTGCAATGTACTTTCAGTAGGGTTTCCTCAATTGTTCGCCGCCTGTTCTCGGGGAGGTCATTCATCCGCTCATCAAGGGAATTTTTACAGCCTGGAAATTCCTCTCTGCGCTTGTGGGTTCGGAGTACTTGGTCCCGTCATCAAATCATTTTTCATTATTTTATGATTTTAATGAACCGCTTCGACAAAGTCAAGACATTCTCCCTATAATCGGACAAATAAGGCTTATAAAAAGAAAAAACCTGCGGAAACGGTCCGCAGGTTCAAAAAGATATATCAAAAGGGGGTCATGCTGTTATTATAAACAACGAATATTAAGGAATGATGTTTCGAATATTACAATTGTATTACAGTCACTCTTTTGTAGCTGAATTTCTCCAGTATCGACAATCTCTTGTGTCGCGCTCTCAGCTTTAATCCAACTGCGATACATATCCACGATTGGAACGTAGCTTATAAATGACCTCATCATAATCGGCATCATTCACCTTTGCTGATAATACATACCGTAATTCATCTTGATCACCGTTAATATACACATCTGTCGCACGGAGCAACCCTCCGTCATGATTCGTTGTTCCACCCCGATCTTCATTCAGATCCCTTTGGGCTGAGCCAGAGTTAATCTGGTCATCCTTCGCATCTGGTAGAATATTCTCGCCATAAGCACCCGCCGCAGGGATTGCCGCACCTGCAGAGCCTCCTGTGCTCACAGAACCTGTATTGTTATAGGGGATCAACGGAATTAAAACTCTCGTCTCCCGACCGAGCGTATCATCCAAGGCACCTACTTCCAAATGTTCGGTTCTATAAGCTTGAAGCGAGGCTCTGGCACCCTCAGCTTCATCTTCTGTGCGAAAATAAGCCTGAATCTGTTTTGCCATATCAAATCCTCCTCGTTTGGGAATTGTACTGGCATTAATCTAAGGAAATATTCACGTTCAAATTACAACGCTTTTAATAACTCACGCACAAAGGCAGGCTCATCCTTAGGGGTCCGAGACGTAATAAAGTTACCGTCCACAACCGCCTCTCGATCCTCAAAATGAGCACCCGCATTAATCAAGTCATCTTTCAACGGAGGATAAGCAGTAATCGTCCGGCCTTGTAACAAATCGGCACTCGCCAAAATTTGTGGCCCGTGACAGATAGCGCCAATCGTTTTTTGGGCCTCGTTAATTTCAGTCACAAATTTCAGAACATGTGCATCCAATCGCAGATTTTCCGGGGAGGATCCGCCGGGAATAACAACTGCATCATAGTCACTTGATTTCACATCTGCAATGGCTTTTTCAATAGTGTAGCTTGCTTTACCTTGCTTACCGCTCACTTTCTCACCTTGCTTCAGCCCAACAATATCTGCCTCATGTCCAGCCTTTTTTAATTCATCATAAGGTACCTTCATTTCAGAATCTTCAAATTGGTCAGCTAATAAAAATGCAATTTTACTCATTAATGTTCAGATCTCCTTTCCGGTTATCCTCGAAACAAGTTAAAATTAAGTTTGTTTGTCTACCACGATTTGTTATTACCCGCTTGATCTGTTTTTATAACAATCGCAGCGGCGGAAAAGAAAAAGGAGCCTTTCGGCTCCTGCACTAATTCAATGCTACATATTTTATTTTTGGCCTCTTTGTGCTACTTTCGGGTAGCACCTCATAACGCTACATTTAACCCGATGTTACCTGCGTGGCAAGGCACCGCGTCCCGGCTTGTCGATGGCTGCTGCAACATGCTGTAATAACGTATCAGCATTACGAGTAAGGCTGATTGCCTCCTGCATGCTACCGGGAAAAAGCAGCACAGTGCTTCGAGGCCCGTCCATTTTTGGGGTTTGACGCATAGCTTCGTCTCTCCTGTCACCCTTAGGCTATCCGCCTGGTTAATCACCAATCGGGATGACATTATGGTCCCTCTGAACAGCTATTTTATTCTACTCAGACCACGCCGTGAATGTATAGTTACGAACGTTCGGTATCCAAAATCAGTGTCACTGGGCCCCAGTTCGTCAATGAAACATCCATCATAGCCCCAAAAATTCCCGTTTCGACCTTCAGGCCCTTGGCTCGAAGCTGACTGTTGAAGAAATCATACAGCTTTTCCGCTTCCTCAGGTTTGGCCGCCCCCATAAAGTTAGGCCTTCTTCCTTTACGGCAGTCACCATACAACGTAAATTGAGAGACAGACAAAATGGCTCCACCGACATCCAGAACGCTGTCATTCATTTTACCTTCAGCATCCTCAAATATACGTAATCCTGCTGTTTTATCCGCCAAATAAACGGCATCAGCTGCTGTATCTCCCTGACCAATACCAACCAACAGCATTAATCCGGTTCCAATCTTGCCGACCACCTTTTGATTTACCGTTACCTGAGCGTCTTTACAGCGCTGAATAATGATCTTCATCGCCTATCCGATATCTCCTTTAACCTTCCCTTTTAAAAGGTGCTCACAGCCGTATTATGGCTCTTTTAGCAACCCATGGGTCTTTCTACCCAAGATGTGTTACAAAGGTTATAAACCTATCTGTACGCTTAATAAGGTTATTGCATAATCCGATGCACAGTGTATACATCCTTCACCCGTTTGATCCGTTCGACTACAGAATGCAAATGATCCGTGTTGCGAATGAGAATCGTGATGTGAATCATCGCCATTTTATTTTTATCTGTACGACCTGTAACGGCCGAGAAGCTGGTTTTGTTCTCAGAAATGGCCTGAAGCACTTCATTCAGCAAACCGTTGCGATCATGCCCCGTAATCTCAATATCGACACTGTAGTTGACTTCCGCTGCTTCTTCCCACTCTACTTCAATCACACGTGCCTGGTCTTCGCCCGTACCCGAAGGAATATTCGGGCAATCCGTCCGGTGAACGGATACGCCGCGTCCACGTGTTACATAGCCAATGATGTCATCTCCCGGTACGGGATTACAACATCGTGCAAAACGAACGAGTAAATTATCGACGCCTCTGACGCTGACACCGTTGGTCGGTGTTTTTTTCCGTTCGCCCTGCGGCTTGTACTCCTTGACCTCGGTCGTCAGTTCGATCAACCGTGCCTCTTCTTGTTCCTTACGCAGCTTCTCTGTCAAACGTGTACAGACCTGCGCTGCGGTTATACCACCAAAGCCAATCGCAGACAGCATATCTTCGGAATCGTTAAAAGAGAACTTCTGTGCCACTTCCTGAAGCTTGTCGTCGCTCATCCACACCGATGGCTCGATATCACGTTTTCTCAGTTCACGTTCCAGACTTTCGCGGCCTTTTTCAACATTCTCCTCACGCTTTTCTTTCTTGAACCATTGTTTGATTTTACTGCGCGCGTGAGAGGACTGAGCAATTTTGAGCCAGTCCTGACTAGGTCCATAAGAATGCTTGGACGTCATAATTTCGACAATATCACCGGTTTTAAGCCGATAATCCAAAGGTACGATTCTTCCATTTACCTTAGAGCCAATCGTTCGATTGCCAACTTCGGTATGAATACGGAAAGCAAAGTCCAGCGGAACGGATCCGGCCGGCAACTCAATGACCTCTCCCTTAGGAGTAAACACAAACACAAGGTCTGAGAAAAAGTCCATTTTGAGCGATTCCACAAATTCCGACGCATCCTTCGCTTCATTTTGCAGCTCCAGAATTTCTCGAAAAAAGGTGATTTTATCCTCAAAGTTAGTGTTGTTTGCTCCGTTGCCTTCTTTATAGGCCCAATGGGCCGCAATCCCGAATTCAGCGGTACGGTGCATATCCACTGTGCGAATTTGTACCTCGGTAGGCTCCCCGTTGGGACCTACTACTGTCGTATGAAGGGACTGATACATATTGGCCTTAGGCATAGCGATATAATCTTTAAACCGCCCCGGCATCGGCTTCCACAACGTATGGATAATCCCCAGTGTGGCGTAACAGTCTTTAATGTTATCCACAATAATTCGAATCGCCAGCAAATCATATATTTCATTGAATTGCTTGTTCTTCGTCGTCATTTTTTTAAACACACTGTAAATATGTTTAGGGCGTCCGGACAGATCAGCCTGAATACCCATCTCTTCCAGCTTTTCTCTGATACGCTGTATGACATTATCAATAAACTGCTCCCGCTCTGCCCGCTTTTTATGCATCAAATTGGCGATGCGATAATACTGCTGGGGATTCAGATAGCGTAAAGCAATATCTTCCATTTCCCATTTAATGGCTGAAATACCCAGTCGGTTTGCAACCGGACAGAAAATCTCTAACGTTTCATAAGCAATCCGACGCTGGCTTTCCTCTGACTGATATTTCAAAGTACGCATGTTATGCAGACGATCTGCTAACTTAATGACGATGACACGAATGTCCTGCGCCATAGCAATAAACATTTTTCGATAATTTTCGTTCTGTTGTTCTTCCTTGGAACGGAACTGAATACGCTCCAGCTTCGTCAGACCATCGACAAGCATCGCACATGTATCGCCAAAATGCTCGCGAATCTGCGCCAAAGACACCGTTGTATCCTCCACAACGTCATGTAAAAGAGCGGCGATAATGGAGATGGTATCCATCTGCATATTAACGACGATATCAGCAACCGCAAGCGGATGCAGAATATAAGGTTCACCGGACTTACGAGTCTGGCCGGAATGGGCCTGCTCGGCAAAATCATAGGCGTCCCTGATGCGGATAAGATCTGCTTCTCTGGTATAGGTCCCGGCCTTTTTAAGTAATTGCTCTATCCCCATTCTGCTCTATTCCGTGTCCTTTCTATGCAAAATGGAACCCGCCGATCAATGTCGCGCAAAGGTTCCCTTTTAAAAGTGATTTCCTACAATTATGACGGTTAGCACGTCACACGTCAACTATTACAGGTTTGGCATTGTCGCATTATTCTGTCACACATGGTAAGTAAAATCAGGATTGTTGACGAAATGAAACGAATTATATTGAAAAAATTACGAAAAGTAATTAATGTATATAAGAATAATTGAAAGAACTAAGGAGTGAACTGCGTTGCAACGCGAAATTCAAGTTAATGAAAAGCTACCGGCAGGACCTGGGTTCCTGCTCAGCGTACAGCATTTGTTTGCCATGTTTGGTAGCACTGTGCTGGTGCCGAATATTTTCGGCGTCGATCCCGGCATGATTTTGCTAATGAACGGTATTGGCACATTGTTGTACATATGGATCTGCCGCGGCAAAATTCCCGCCTATCTCGGCTCCAGCTTCGCTTTTATCGCTCCCGTCAGTCTTGTGCTTAAAAACAATCCCGGCGGCAACGGCTATGCTATGGCCCTCGGTGCTTTCATCGTTACAGGTATTATTTTCTGCCTCGTCGCACTGGTGATCAAATATGCCGGAACCCGTTGGCTGGACGTCGTTTTTCCTCCAGCTGTTATGGGCTCCATCGTAGCCTTAATCGGTCTGGAACTGGTTCCGGTTGCAGGAGGTATGGCAGGCATTATCAATGCCGATCCTACTAAGGCCTGGACTCCAGATCCCAAAACGATTACTCTTTCGCTCGTTACACTCGGGGTCACTGTTCTGGGTGCGGTATTGTTTCGCGGCTTTGCCAAAATCATTCATATTCTGATCGGTATCGTAGTGGGCTATGTACTTGCTTATTTTATGGGCATGGTCAATACACAAGCCATTGCAGACGCTCCTTTTTTCGGACATCCTGCAATTACCACTCCCGTTTTTAATACCTCTGCTATGCTGACGATTCTTCCTGTTGCTCTGGTCGTCATCGTAGAGCATATTGGTCACTTGCTTGTGACTAGCAACATTGTCGGGCGCGAACTGTCCAAAGATCCTGGTCTCCATCGCTCTCTGCTAGGTAACGGTATTTCCACCGTCATTTCCGGTTTTGTGGGTTCTACACCTAATACGACTTATGGTGAAAATATTGGTGTCATGGCATTAACTAAAGTGTACTCTGTATGGGTCATTGGCGGAGCGGCTGTCATTGCCATCCTATTGTCCTTCTCAGGCACGTTCTCAGCTATTGTTTCTAATATTCCAGCTCCAGTTATGGGTGGCGTATCCTTACTATTATTCGGTGTCATCGCTGCCTCCGGTCTAAGAATCTTCGTTGAGCAAAAGGTTGATTTCGCCAAGCCAACCAACATGCTGCTTGCGACCATCGTGCTTGTTGTCGGAATCAGCGGTACTACGCTCACTTGGGGCGCTGTAACCTTGAAAGGTATGGCATTGGCTACAATCATCGGCATCATCCTCAGCTTGTTCTTTAAGCTGATTGACGTGCTCGGCTGGTCCAACGATAAATCGCAGGAACCTTTAACCGAGAAAACACCCGATTGATATCTGTTCTTAAACTTTAGAACGCCGCTCCATGAGGTCACGGATCAATACGCTTAGGCTGTATAGACAAGCGTGTAAAGATCCATATCTCATGGAGCGGCGTTTTTTTTATGCACGGCCTTTTTTTCTAAAGATATCACACACGAAAGCGAGATACGACCTGATTAAGCGTATCAGAAACACCTGTAAGCGTCTTGACAGAGCTGTCCATACCTTCCAGATCCTTAAGCTGCCGTTCGGATCGTTCCGCGGCTTGCCCTGTACGTTTAGCTGAAGCTTTCGCAATGTCTGCAAGATATCCAATAGAGGCTGCAACTTCCTCTGAACCTGCCGACATTTCTTCTGAGACAGATGAAACCTCCTGCACTTCTATCGCCACCTGCTGAATATCTTGATTCATCGCAATAAAACGTTCTTCCACCTCAAGTAAAATAGATACTCCTTCATCCATCTCCAGAGCACCCTGCTGCATTCCTTCCAAAGCTAATTTGGTTTCTTCCTGCATGGATCGGATTCGACTCGTAATTTGTTCCGCAGACTCGCTCACGTTTACAGCCAGCTTGCCGATTTCTGAAGCCACCACAGCGAACCCTCGGCCATGCTCCCCTGCACGTGCGGCTTCAATGGAAGCATTCAGTGATAGCAACTTGGTCTGCCCACTAATTTCCTGAATCATTCCAATTATGCTGCCAATTTGGGCGGACCGCTCATTCAATGAGCTTACTACCCTGCCTGCCTCATCCATAGACATTTTCGCTTTATGCATTCCTTGGTTGACCACGGTCAACTGTTCATTTCCTTGTTGTGCCTTATGCTCAATCTCAGTGGTATCCTCGGATACATGCTGGATAGATTCAGCAATACGTTGTATGCCAACTGCCATCTCCTCCATCGCTGTCGCACTCTCGGCTGCGGCAGCCAACTGAAGCTCGGCCCCTTCCTTCACCTTAGCCAGTTCTCCTGCATTGTGCTGCGCATCTTTAGTCGTCCCAGAAATCTCTTGGGAAATTTTTATAGATACGCCTGAGATAACATCTGACTCTTCGCTCAAACGTGATGCCATTCCTCTAGTTGCCGCAATCACCTTATTGATCCCGTCAGCCATTTGGCCAAATTCATCCTTACGTTGATGTGTTAGTTCAACGTTATAATCCCCAAGAGCCATACGATTGGTTATGTGCATAATTTTTTTAATCTCTTTGATCATACCTGAATTGTTAAGTAATAACGCTCCCATAATTAGCAAGATGCCTATAACACTAACAATAAGAAGAAGTGTAAGCATTTCGTTCGCAGAGCGGTTCAAATCGGATTCTGGCAGTAATACGCCGATTTTCCAACCGGTTTGTGGGAGTGTTTCGTACATTATCCGGTACTCCTCATTATCAATGGATACGGATAGTTGCCTGGACGTACCACTTTGAACAGATTGTGCTGCTTCCGCATTCATCGTGTTTGTTAACGGCTCGCCTGCTTTTAAGGACGGAAGACCGGATGACAAAATGGCTCCATTCTTATCCATCAAGATCGCACTACCGTTAGCACCAAACTTCATTTTTTCAATAAACGTTTGAATGTTTGTCATGTTCAGGTCGCCAGTAATGACACCTAACAGCTTCCCTTCCCTGTCATAAAATGCTTTCCCTGCAGTAATCATATTGATTTTCAGTCTGCTATCGTAAAAAGGCTCCGTAAAATTTATATCCTTACCACGTTCCACGGCTTCTGTATACCATGGCTGTGTTAAGTAGTCATATTGTGGATCATCATATTCAATCGTTTGCTTCACTAGCTGGCCATCTCTATGCACATATATGGAACGGTAAGTCACTCCCGGATCATACGCACCTTTAGCAAAATAAATGCCCAACCCGTATGACATATCATTTAAAGCCAGCTCTTGTTCAAAAAACGTCCATAACCCTCAATGTTCATTCCTGCTCCCAGTTGTTCCGCACTCTTAGTCAGCATCGAAACAAGTAAAGCATGACGATCTACGTTAGCTGCAATATCCGCTTTAACCCTCGACAAGGAATGAGCAGCATTTTGGCTTATTTCCGTATCCAGCTTCTGCTTGGCAAAAAAATAAGACAAAAAGCTGATTAAAATCAGCGTTATAAGTACAAGCGGAATCAAGGTAGAAAATGTCCGTGCCTGTAAACTCTTAAATCGAAATAAACCCAATATGACCCCCCCTGTTCCCTTTTAACTATTTATCGACAGTTATTTTTAGATTTTTTATTACTATTTCCAATAAAATACATGGTATTTTGAACCAATTAAACAAAGCCCAAACTTAAAACACTGCTAAACAAAATAGTCCGATGGAGCAACTCTTTAGATAAAGAGATGTTCCATCGGACTATTTAGGCAATCCGTTCATAATTATTTCCCGGGAAACCCAGGTTTCGAAATACTTAATACGTAATCAGAGTGAATACATCTACATCAGGCAGTTTCGCCCGACCGTTTAGATCAGACAGCTCGATAAGAAAAGCAGCCCCTGCCACATTGCCACCAAGCTGGCGTACCAAGTTCACGGATGTAGCAATAGTTCCACCTGTAGCAAGCAGGTCATCAGCAATGAGAACATTTTGGCCTGGCTCTATAGCATCCTTATGCATCGCCAGTGTATCTTTACCATACTCCAAACCGTATGCTTCCTCAATGGTTTCCCCAGGGAGCTTGCCACTTTTACGGATGGGAATAAAACCAACACCAAGCGCATAAGCCAAAGGAGCACCAATAACGAACCCACGTGCTTCTGGCCCTGCAATCAAATCAATTTTCAAATCCGATACCAGTTCCTTCATATCGTTGATAGCCTTGCGATACAGTTCACCATTTTTCATCAGAGTCGTAATGTCCTTAAAACTAATCCCTGGTTGTGGAAAATCGGAAATCACCCGAATATATTCTTTGTAGTCCAACTTAGTTCCTCCTACTGTAACTTCAAATTAGTATATACATTTTACAACATAAATTGCGAAATAGTATCTCAAGACGCACCCTTCATAAGCGACATAATCCAGCTCGTCATCTGGGTAGTGTCCGCATCCAGCAAATACTTCTCCATTTCAGCCATATTATACAATTCCTGATAGCGTGGAGAAGCGGTTAAATCCCGCTTAGGCGGATTGGATACAAAACGGAATTGACCATCTGTACGCGTCATAAACTCAAGCTCTTCGAAGATGTCCAATACTTTGGATAACATGCGTACTGAACAGGAACACTGTCGGCTAAGAGCAGGCAGCATTGCCTTTTCATCAATAGGCTGTGTTCCCATTCGGGAAAGCACAACGTAAATGCGCTTGAACAGCTCTCTGTCGGGGCTTACGAGTCGACCGCCACGCTCACTGACCGAATGAAGGAGAAATACGTTCTCTACATTCTCAAAGGTAGACCATAATGCCTGAAACTGATCCGGTGTATCCGGCGGCTCCAGTACGAACAGCGACTTTACAGAGTGCTGTGCATCTCTTTGACCATCACTGGGAATAACGCTGCCATCTTTATCGTATAACCATAAGGATTCAGCGTCCACGGAGCTCGATGGACGAAGCCTGGATGACGGATGAATCAACACCGCAACGTCTTTCTTTCTTTCCTCAATACGTGGATGAAAAATCTTCAGTCCCCGCTCTAATTCGGCAAAAGGGTCCGACGCTCCACGATAATCAAAAATTTGTGGCGCCTGCACTCGAATGTCCTGCATCATTAGCTGAAGAGACCGTCTACCGTTCCATTCGTTAATTGACAATTCACCCAGCAGATCTATCTCCGTTTGTTGCTGTAAAAAATCAGCCAAATCGCCACGACGGAAGGCAATCGCGTCCAGCGATATACCGTTCTGCTCCAGCAGGAGCTTCACATGATTTTTCTCACGTCCCATTTTACGAGCCTCGCGCAATTGCAGACCCTGTAATACGAATCGTGGAGAAGGATTCCCCATACCAAAAGGCTGAAGCAATTCCAGTTCTTCAACCACTTGCAAAGATACCTCGTCCAAACGACAGACCATATCAGCTTCAGCTACAGGAATGAGATCTTCTGGTGTCAGAATGGAACCCGCATAGCGGTTCAGCTGCTCTTCAAACAATTTCAGATTGTCACGGGAAAGCGTCATACCCGCAGCCGAAGGATGACCACCAAAATGCTCCATAAGCTCATGGGCGTCCGTAAGAGCACTGTAAATATCCAATGCAGGAATAGACCGGGCAGAACCTTTGCACGTGCCTGTCTCAGCATCTATACCAAGAATAATGGTCGGTCGATAATAGCGATCCAATAGCTTGGATGCCACAATTCCGACAACGCCGACATTCCAGCCTTCACCAGCCAACACAATAACTGACGGTAGCTTGCCTCCATTCAGTTTGGATGCTAATTGTTGCTCGGCTTGCTCCACAATACGTTCGACCACCTGTTGACGCTCACGATTGAGCAGGTCCAGCGCATGCGCAAGTTGGTCTGCTTCTTCCTCTTTTTCTGTCGTCAGCAGAGAAACTGCTCGTCCCGCATGATCCAGGCGCCCGCTGGCATTAATCCGCGGAGCCAATGCAAATGCGATGTTGACTGAAGTCACTGTAGATATATCCACGCCCGCTACATGGAGCAACGCACGGATACCCGGAAATGCAGAGTTTCTCATGGATTGAATCCCTCTGCGTACCATCGTCCGATTTTCACCATGTAGTGGCATCAGATCGGCTACCGTGCCGATAGCAGCGATTTCAAACCATTCCTCTGGCACCTCACCCAACAGCGCCTGAGCGAGCTTCAGGGCAACACCAACACCTGCAAGACCTTTAAATGGGTATGGGCAACCGGGTAGCTTTGGATTAATCAAAGTATATGCCTCGGGAAGTACAGCAGGCGGCTCATGATGATCCGTCACAATAACATCTATCCCCAAGGAAGTTGCATAAGCAATTTGCTCGACTGCACTAATTCCCGTATCTACCGTAATGACCAGCGTAACTCCCTGCTGATGAGCCCAATCAAGGGCATGGTTATGCAGACCATATCCCTCATTAGAACGATGGGGAATATAAATATCATAAGAAGCCTTGAGAAAACGCATGAGCTGAATCATCAATGATGTACTGGACACGCCGTCCGCATCATAATCGCCATAGATTAATATATGCTCGCCACGTTCCAGAGCCTGGCGAATTCTCGGTACGGCCTCTTTCATACCAAGAAGCAGATAAGGGTCGTGTACATCGTCCACACTTCCGTACAAAAAGCGGTTTGCTTCCCCGGCGGTAGTGACGCCCCGGTTCACTAAAAGCCGGGACAACAATGGTGAAATCCCCAGCTCTTCTGTCAACAGCTGAGCCGCTTCCAGGTTAGCCTCTGGGGTCTTCCATCTGTACTGCGAATGAAGCAATCCTGTTCACCTTTCTTTCATAGTCGTCCTACTCTATTGAAGCAACGACGACACATCATTATCTGGCAGTTCATGATTGGATTTGTAAGGATACCCGGCTTGATAAGAAATGAACTGCATTTGTACATGGGTCACCTGTGGAAAACGGGCTAACAGTAGATTTTTGGCTCGATCGGCGATTTCCTGCGCTTCCTGTACCGTAATCCGCGGGTTCACACTTATCGTTACATCCACTGTTATGAAATGGCCTGTTTCCTGGGCATGTAAGTGCTCAACCGTTACAATACCATACACCCGTTGAATCGTCTCCATAAAGCGTCGGGAGTCTTCCTCCTGCAAGGGCTGTGCAGGAACCTGGTAAGCGGTATTCATTACCATCAAATATCCTTTGCGCAGCACCAGACAGGCTACCAGCAAAGCTGCGGTTGGATCAAGATATAATAATGCAGGCCATTCCATTGCTTCGCCAGTCATTGCACCGATCATGCCGATCAATGCAATCAACGATGCATACAGCGAGTAACGTTCATGGTTAGCGTACCGATCTGCTTCCGCTTTATGACCATGTTTAATCGAGTAGCGATATTGAAACTGAAATAACGCCTCTCTCAACACCAACGCAATAAATACGGTAATTAATGCATACAGACCGGGAGCCTGCGGTTCCGAACTGCTTAATGAACGAACCGCCGAAATAGCTAGCTGAAGACCACTCATCAGCACTAAAATAGCCAGCACCACAGATATGACCGTCCGAACTTTTTCACCGTTCCGCAACCGTGCCAGCATTCCGTGCCCTGTAGCACCCTTGGAAAACAGAAGCTCCTGCAAACGGGAAGCACTATCCGCAGCCGTGTGCAGTGCATCCCCCAACAACGCCTTGCTGTTTGCCGCATAACCGACGGTTCCCTTTAGAACAGCCAGCGCGAGATTGCCTACAATCCCGCTCAACGCCGCAGTTTCCAATGATCGGCTGCGTTCGCTATTCACAACGTTTCCCCCTCAATCCTGAACTAACCCTTTTCCAATAAAGCTCCATTCTAAAATAACCGAATTTCTTAAAAGCAAAAACCATTCACATTAAGTGCCCACTATTGTGCCTTACTCAAGGTAAATCTCAAAACCTTAGAAAACCGCGCCCAAGCAGACGCGGCTTTCTCTTTAATTTATACTACTGGTATTTGCGTAACTTAAGACTTTGCAGTTTTGACCGCGCCCCCGCCAGCTGTCGGAGATTTTTGTTTTCCTTTCAAAGCTACCCACAGCGGACTGGCAATGAAAATGGAGGAATAAGCACCAAACAACAAACCAATAACCATCGCAAGTGAGAACATACGGATCGATTCGCCGCCAAATATGAACAAACATAAGGAAGCAATAAACACCGTAAACACAGTTGCAAGTGAACGAGTCATTGTCTGCGCAATACTGTGATCAACTACCTGCTCTAAGTCGTCCCTGGACTTCTTCTTCGCAAACCGTAGATTTTCCCGAATACGGTCAAAAATAACGACAGTGTCATTAATGGAGAAACCGACAATCGTCAGAATTGCCGTAATAAAGGTCAAATCCACCTCAAGACGGAAAATCGAGAAAATACTGATAACGAGGAAGGCATCATGCAACAACGAAACGATTGCTGCAATGGCAAACCGCCATTCAAACCGGATCGAAATATAGACCGCGATGGCTACACATGCTAGCAATATCGCCCATATTGCATTCCGCTCCAGTTCTTGCGCCATTTCCGTATCCACTGTATTAACCTCAAAGGAAGCCTTCGGATCCAGCTGTTTGTTAAAAGAAATCTTAAAGTCATTCACTTGCTGATCCGTCAAAACCTGTGAGAAGCGAATGCCGAAACGCTCTTTACCCGGTGTATAATCCACCTCTTTGCCGATCCCCTGCTTATCCAGCAAAGTTTGAATCTGTTCCTGTGTAACAACTTTAGTCAAATTGACATCCACATTGGAACCGGAACGAAAGTCTACTCCGTAATTCAAGCCAAATATCGACAAACTCAGAATACCAAGCAGTGTGATAATAATCGAGAACGTGTAAAACCACTTGCTCATCTTGATATATTTCAAGTTCCAATTAAAGCGCACTGATATCACTCTCCTTCACACCAAAATACTTTGGCTTCTTCACAACATCCGCTTTAACCAGCAGATTTAGCAAGAAGCGGGAGAAGAAGATGTTCGTCAAAATACTGGTGACAATATCAACGATGAGCACCAGAGCGAAACCTCTAACGGAGCCTGTCCCCAGACCAAACATCACCGCTGCTGCTATAATTGTCGTAACATTGGCATCCATAACGGTACGGAACGAGGCCTTACTACCTGCAATGACAGAAGAACGAATCGTTTTGCCTGACTTGATTTCTTCTTTAATCCGTTCATACGTAATGATATTGGCATCGACCGCCATCCCGATCCCGAGCACGAAGGCTGCAATACCCGGAAGCGTAAGCACGAATCCACCCAAATAAAAGATGGCAAGCACTACCCAGGTATGAACGATGAGACAGAAACTGGCCACTAATCCCGGTACACGGAACATTGCAATCATAAATACCAGAATAATGATCGAGCCGATCAATCCAGCACGAATCGTCTGATCCAGTGACAATTGACCCAGCGTAGCACCTACACTCTGAGAATATTTTTCCGTCAGTTTGAGCGGAAGGGCACCCAGATTAATCGTATCCGCCAGTTTATTCGCTTCATCACGAGTGTAGCTACCTGTGATTGACGCGCTACCGTCCGTTAATTCCCCACGTACTGTAGGTGCAGACAGCAATTCCTGATCGAGGAAAATAGCCAATTCTTTATTCAGAAGTCGCTTTGTGATTTCTGCAAATTTAGCTTTGTCCTTCACTTTGATACTAATCTCAGGTTGGTTCAGCTGATCATAGCCGACAACAGCGCCATTCTCCACAAAATCATTACCGCGGAGCTCAATTTTGCTGTATTGGCCTGGCTTTTTAGCATCCGCTGCCGTTGCACTGCGGAAGGTCAACTCGGCAGGCTTTTTCAGCATAGAGCGGACTTCTGCTTCATTAGAGACACCAGCAAGCCGCACACGAATACGGTTGGTACCCTCTGTTGTTACTTCCGGCTCAGTTGTACCAAGCGCGTTTATCCGTCTCTCCAGACTTTGAGCTGTTTGTATAAGAGACTGGCTGGTTACACTCTGCCCGGCTTCCAAAGGCTGGGCTTCATATAAAATTTCAAAGCCTCCCTTTAAATCGAGGCCTAATTTTAAACTGTTCAGTAGGCCCGGGCTTGTCCCGATCATAACACCAGTAGTTATGAGCACGACCACGATGAAACTTAGAATTCTCTTCATTCCGTCCCATGTTCCCCTTTCATTCTCAATATTCCTATTATAGCTACCCCTCAAAAAGCAGTCAATTTGAACGCAAAAAAAGACCCCCTTCTATTCGAAAGTGGAGCCCCGTAATGCGGACATCGTCAAATAGTTCATAAAGCTCGTCGCTTTAAGGGAAAGAATATCATTAACGAGCTTGTGCAGCGGAGGGATACCCTCCTTTTCATATTTATGGCTGACGCAATTCCACACGTCCTTACTTGTGACATGCTCATAGCCTACGAGAATCAACTCGTCCGCCTTACTTTGACAGAGCATCTCAATTGCGTCATCCCAATCCTGCTCATCCAGCTCTTCCATACCCACGATGGCCGTTCCTCCTCCCAGCGACTACCGGTTCCGCAGATCAGCAATTAGCGGGGTTATTGACTGCTTTGTAGAACATTTCTGTCCTGATCCTGGAAAACCCTTCTTTTCGTTGAAAATAGCCTTAAATCAACAATATATGCATTCATTTCGCTCGTCAATAGCAGAATTCACCACTCGCCCTCTTGTTGTCTAAATCACTTTGTTTCTGAACGGAAAAGCTTGTCATGAACATGGACAGGTCCAGCATATCTTCTAAAGTAATGCATAGACGCAGAATTACATTTTGGGAAGAGGGAGTTGCGATTGAAAAAGCAGACTTTCATCCATGGAGCAATCATTTTATTGGCAGCGGGAGTTATTAACCGGATACTTGGTTTTATTCCCCGAATCGCACTCCCGCGTATCATCGGCCCCGAAGGAGTTGGCTTATACCAACAGGGGTATCCCTTTTTTATCGTTCTGGTGACGCTTATTACAGGGGGGATCCCTCTTGCGGTAGCCAAGCTTGTAGCCGAAGCTGAAACGGCTGGACAGCCCGAAATGTCGCGGCGTATTTTGCACACCAGCCTGCGCTTCACCATTATACTCAGTCTGATCGCCATGGTGCTCTGTCTTGTGTTCGCGCCTTGGATCACAAGCCATCTCCTGACCGACAGTCGCGTGTATTATACATTTGTGAGCATGAGCCCAATGATTGTCATTGTAGCTGTTTCTTCAGCTTATAGGGGCTATTTTCAGGGAAAGCAAAATATGATCCCTTCCGCCAGCTCCTCCATTGCGGAGACCGTTATACGCATTTTTTGCGTCATTTGGTTTGCTTACTTGTTACTTCCCCATGGGGTAGAATACGCTGCTGCAGGTGCCATGCTCGGTGCTCTGGCAGGCGAATTCATTGGCATGATTGTACTGCTATGGCAATACGTGTGTAACCAGCGAAAAGATCGCATCCTTCAGCCAAAGTCGCCTGTCCCCTCCTCTGAAGTTCATCCCGAGCAATCATCCGTTTTGTCACGTCTTATGTCTATTTCCGTTCCCGTTACTGCTGGAAGGCTTGTCGGTTCCTTATCCTATTTGCTCGAATCTATCTTGTGCATGCGCAGCCTTGCCGTAGCAGGCATCGCAACTGGCGTGGCAACCGCACAATATGGAGCCATGCAGGGCATGGTCATTCCTGTGTTATTACTACCTGGGGTTCTAACCAGTTCGCTAGCAGTTTCACTCGTTCCTTCGTTATCCGAAGCAGCAGCTAAGGGACATATTACAGCCATTCACAAACGTCTACATCAATCGCTTCGGCTCGCTTTGGTTGCAGGAGCCCCATTTGCCGTTATCATGTATGTATTGGCAGAACCTCTGTGTCTGCTACTCTACAATAATGGCGATATTGGAGGCATGCTTAAGCTTATGGCACCTTTTGCTCTTTTTATGTACATTCAGGCCCCGCTTCAGGCAGCACTTCAGGCATTAGACCGTCCTGGAAGTGCCTTATTAAATACCTTTATCGGAGCCGTTATCAAAATTGTACTGATCGTCTGGCTTGCTTCCCAACCTCAGTATGGTATCTATGGAGCTGTCATCGCCATTTGTATTAACAGTGCCATTGTTACTCTCCTTCACGGCTTCAGTGTCAGCAGACTGCTTCGCTTCCGCGTACGTTTGCTCGATTTCTGGAAGACCGGGATAGGCATGATCATCATGGCAGCAGCAGTATTATATACCTACAGACATCTAACGATGTTCAACCAAATGTGGCTTCAGTTTATTTTTGCCGCAGGATTGGGAATTATACTGTACCTTTTCCTGATGACCTTAATCAAAATGATCGACTGGGACAACCTTACACGCATTCCAATCCTGAGAAGATGGTTTAAAGCATAAGAAACCTAATCTGAAGATTTTCCATAGGCCGGTGGTGTAATGTACACATCACCTCTATGGTTAACCGAGCATAAAAAAACATCCTTAAAATCTTTGTGTCCCTTCGCTTGAATTTGATTCTTAAGCCAAAAACGGTTCATATCCATCCGTTCCAAATTTCTATCCAGCACTTTGCCATCCATGATTAATGGAATAGGCAGTCCCTCATATCTAAACTTTCCACCGATTTGTGGAGAAGGATGGACTTTATTCACCTGTTGCTCTTTGTTTGTCAAATCTGTTCCGTTTAATTCCTGCTTCATTTTTTCGTGCTCCACTCCATTATTATCATCCTTACCTATAACCGTTAGCTTACCTGTCGTTTCCAAAATAACATATTCAACTTCGTCCAGACTTTCTATATTTTGTTCGCGAAGTTGTAACAGCAAGTCATCTAAATTATAACGTTGTTTTACCATTTCATCCTTGTTTAATTGTCCATTAGAGTACAATACACTGGGCCTACCATCAAATAGTAAGCGCAGTCGCCGACTTTTCAGACTGAAAAATGAAATACCTATTTGCAAAATTAACAGCACTCCTAAAGGAATCAACCCTTCATAAAGTGGACGTTTTATATCCTCCAGGCTGAATACAGCAATTTCTGCAATCATAATGGATATGACGAGATCGAAAACAGACAATTTGCCGATCTCCCTTTTACCCATCAAGCGCATCACCAGATATACAATAAAATACATGAGCAGCGTCCGAAAAATATGAGCAAAAATATCGTGACTCAATATGTTCGCCTCCTCCCCTGTACTTGCAATAAGACATTAGTCGTTCATTGTACACGTATTCTGACCGTTCCTCAGTTGGCTCATACAAAAAACAAAAGGCTAAATTATTGAAATAAAGAGAAAGACTGCTTGCGACTTGGTACTAAGCCGGGAGGCTTGGCCATAGAATGATAATAGTTCAAACCTTGGTACAGGAGGAATTATCAATGGAGCTCATTCGCCGCTGGTGTTCGTTTCGTCTGGCCCATCCCATTTTATCCGGCTTATTTTATGCTTTTGCATGGATGCTGCTTGGCGCATTGATTCTTTCACTACTCTTGTGGCTGACACAGATGCAGGAACAGGACTTATCATTGTATACGTACATCGTCCATGCATTCGCCATGCTATCTGGCGGCTTCGTCGCCGGTAAAAGATCCACAAACAAAGGCTGGTATCAAGGCGGTATTACAGGCATCCTGTATGGACTAATCGTTCTTCTGGTCGGTTTTCTGGCATTGGATGCGGGCATGAACGGCAAGGACCTGTTACACTTAGGTTTCGCGTTTGTCATAGGCGCAGGTGGTGGGATGTTTGGCATTAATCTCAACAAGTAATCAAAATGTTTGTATCCATGTAATAAAACAACACAAAAAAACCGAGCCTCCTCAAAGGCTCGGTTTTTGCATAACGGTCACCAGCATTTTACGATTTGGAAACAACTTCCTCAGATGCCGTGTCTTTTGCAATCGCATTGCTGATTGCACTGCGGTCAAAGGTCAGCTTCGTGACATCATTCACACGCAAAACTACTACATCATCCGTAATCTCCATAATTGTACCGTGAAGACCTCCGATTGTAATTACTTTATCTCCCTTTTTCAAAGCTTGAAGCATCGTTTGACGCTGCTTTTGTTTTTTCTGATTCGGGCGAATCAGCAAGAAATAGAAGATTACAAACATCAGAGC
This sequence comes from Paenibacillus sp. SEL1, assembly GCF_054602535.1. Lineage (NCBI taxonomy): Bacteria > Bacillati > Bacillota > Bacilli > Caryophanales > Paenibacillaceae > Paenibacillus > Paenibacillus sp. SEL1. Next base: position 596,257 of record NZ_CM137723.1, read on the forward strand.
CAGTGGCCAGATCATTTGGAAAAGTCCGCCAGTTCCACCGGGTGCAGTAGCGGCTGTAGCAAAATGAAACATGTTAAATCCCCCTTTCGTATACTCTCCCTAAAACTTAAAAGCCTTTATCATTATCATGAAGACCGTACTGCTCAAAAAATTCATCTCGGAAATCAAGCAGCCTGTCATCCATAATCGCTTGTCTGACATTACGCATCAATTGTATTAAGAAATGCAAGTTATGATACGTTGTCAGTCGGAGCCCGAAGGTTTCATCCGCTTTAATCAAATGTCGCAAGTAAGCACGTGAATAATTGCGACAGGTATAACAATCACAAGCGGGATCGAGCGGGCCAAAATCACTTGCATATTGGGCATTGCGAACGACAAGACGACCTTGGCTGGTCATCGTTGTCCCGTTGCGAGCAATTCGGGTTGGAAGTACACAATCGAACATATCCACACCACGGATAGAGCCTTCAATCAAAGCATCAGGCGAACCCACGCCCATCAAATAACGTGGCTTGTTGGTGGGAAGCAGAGGAACCGTATAATCGAGCACTTCATACATCAAATGTTTCGGTTCACCTACGCTCAGTCCACCAATAGCATACCCCGGGAAATCCATGGAAGTCAAATCCGCAGCGCTTTGCTTGCGCAGATCTTCATGCATGCCTCCCTGAACAATGGCAAACAGACCTTGATCATGAGGACGCGCGTGTGCCTCTAGACAACGCTCAGCCCAACGGCTGGTGCGTTCCAGTGACTTTTTCACATACTCATATTCAGCAGGAAACGGCGGGCATTCATCGAAGGCCATCATAATATCTGAGCCAAGCGAGTTTTGAATTTCCATTGCCACTTCTGGTGAAAGAAACTTCTTATCTCCATTTAAATGAGAGCGGAAATGAACACCCTCCTCTGAAATTTTACGCATTTCACTTAAAGAAAACACCTGGAATCCGCCGCTGTCTGTTAAAATAGGGCGATCCCAATTCATAAACTTGTGCAGTCCACCCGCTTCACGAATAATATCGTGGCCGGGACGAAGAAACAAATGGTACGTGTTACTCAAAATAATTTGAGCATCCATCGCTTTCAGTTCCTCAGGACTCATCGTTTTAACAGTCGCTTGAGTTCCCACCGGCATAAAGGTTGGTGTCTCAATAACTCCGTGAGGTGTGTGTACACGCCCGAGACGAGCTCCCGATTGCTTGCAGGTTTTAATATGTTCGTATCTTATTGCTGGTGCCATATTTTCTCTACCATCCTTAATTAATAAATGAACATTGCGTCCCCGAAGCTGAAGAACCGATATTGTCGGTCAATCGCCTCCTGGTAAGCATGCATAATATTCTCCCTGCCCGCCAGTGCGCTGACCAGCATAACCAAGGTGGATTTAGGCAAATGGAAATTCGTAATCATCGCATCCACCACACGGAATTCGTAGCCTGGATAAATAAAAATCTGTGTCCAGCCACTGCTGGCCTGCAGCACTCCATCTGCGAATGTATTGCCCACCGTCTCCAGCGTTCGACAACTGGTTGTTCCCACTGCCACGATTCTCCCACCGCGCGCCTTGGTTGCATTAAGTACATCTGCCGTTTCCTGTGATAATGAATAATACTCTTCGTGCATGACATGCTCTTCAATCGTATCCACAGACATCGGTCTGAACGTCCCTAAGCCAACATGAAGTGTGATAAAGGCAACGGTAACGCCCTTCTTTTTAATCTGGTCCAGCAATTCTTCTGTAAAATGCAGCCCTGCCGTTGGAGCCGCAGCCGAACCTTCATGTCGAGCATAAACGGTCTGATAACGCTCGCGGTCATCCAGTTGTTCCTTGATATACGGCGGAAGCGGCATCTGCCCCAGACGGTCCAAGATCTCCTGAAAAATACCGTCATATGAAAATGAAAGCACCCTTCCGCCCATATCTCCTTCTTCCTCAATTACTGCTTTCAGCTCATCACCGAAAACAATAACAGCACCCTTTTTTAGCTTTTTACCGGGTTTCACCAATGCTTCCCATCGGTCCCCTTGCAGTTGCTTAAGCAACAAAACCTCAGCCTTAGCTCCCGTGTCTTCCTTGATGCCAAACAAGCGTGCAGGAATCACTCTCGTATCGTTTAATACCAGCGTATCCCCTGGTTGGAGATACTGCACAATATCCGAAAACGTATGATGACCCACTTCACCGTTATTTTTATTTAACGTCAGTAATCTGGAAGCGCTCCGATCAAGCAAAGGTGTCTGTGCAATTAATGTTTCAGGCAGTTCAAAATCGTAGTCGTTTACATTCATATATTGGTCAGTCCTTAACTATATCCACATTTTTGTAATAGTGTTGCAAAATTTTCTTGTAATCATACCCCTGCTCGGCCAAACCGTTGGCACCCCATTGGGATAAGCCCAAACCATGACCATTTCCTTTACCTGTAAAAATAAAGCTTTGTGTTTTGTCAATGACTCGTGCATGACGATCTTCATTCATGACGATCACCCCGTTACCACTTGAAGTACTGCTGCCAGATGCGGACAGGATTTGAGTGCCTTGTGTACCACTTACATGAGAAGTAGCCCCATCAGCGCCTAATACAGTATAACTTCCGGTACTCGCAATATCAAACAGTGTGCTCGGGAGTCCGCCCATTGCTGAGCGAAACATATCCGGGTATTTCACTTTCAAAGGGGATCCGTTCGCTTCAACCTCCAACACTCGCCCTGATGGACCACGTTTGGTGACATCGAGGTGATCAATAGAGGATGGCACAGTGCCCGTTACTTTCCCTTGCAGGGATTTAGCAAGCTGAGCTGACGTAAAGGGCCCCCGCACCCATGCATAGTCTCCGGACTGAGGCACCTTTTCTAATACAATGATCTCTTCGCCCGGCTGCGCCTTGGCTATTGGGGTAACCGTCGATTGAATTTGGGGAATAGGACGCACATTTGTATTTTCCGCAGTGACGGTGATTTTGTCTAACCCCGCTTCTGTGACACCCTCCAGTTCCTTAGCATTATCCTCACGAATATACCCTGTCTTGCCACTGGAGAGAAGTACATGATACCACTCCTGTGCTCCTTTTAGCGCCGAAGTATCTCCCGAGCTGTCTACGCTGGCAAAGGCTTCGCCACCACTGTTCCACACCTCGGAAGCATCTGCTGTCACACCGCCCGCATTAGATGAAAATACAGCTTCGATCACTTTGCCGCCACTTTTAATGACTTCACCAGCTGTTGCATCTACAGCCTCATTGACATTGGCATGTTCCGAGCTCTTACCGTTGTAAGCCTGGCTTAACGTGCCATCTACTACATTGCCGATCTGAAACCGATTGCCTTGGGCAAGCGCGTAGCTACGAGCCGCTACCGCTTGAGCCTTGAGCGCTTCATCTGGCCATGAGGAATAGACCTCTGCTCCTACCACGGAATATAAATACTGCTCCAAAGGAACTTCATTCACAAGCGCCAGCTGGCCTGACGTCATGCCAATCTCCATCTCGCCGCGATATGTACGCTGTGATCTTTCCATCACTTGTATTCCATCATTACCGCCGTTGACAATTACCTTGCTATGATCAGAACCACTTAGCATGTAATGAGACATCACCTGCGAGCCAGTCGTAACTCCTGCTTCCTGTCTTATAATGAGGCCGGTTTGAGTAGCATTAACTTTAGACAGCGTGAGTCTCGGCTGCTTGCTCTCCAGCTCTGTTTTCAAAGCCGACAGCTTGCTGTCATTACTTTCTTCTCCAACCCATACAGCATACTGGCCTCTTGATTGAATTACAGTAAAAGCATCAAAGCCTGCCGCAGCAATTGTCGTTCGAACGAGATTAGCTTCCTGCTCGCTTCCGTAGCTTCCTGTGGACCAATGCTTGTTTCCCTTAACCTCGGCCTGCGCTCCGGTTGCGGAGGAAATCCGCTGTACAGCAGCCTGCGCAGACTGCTCACTAGCATATATTCCCGCGTACACTTGATACACTGAGCTACCATTTTTTGAACCGATAAAAACCGTAGGTTTATCATTAGTCTTTTGCAGGGCTTGGGCCGCTTTTATCGCCGCTGCTTCATTTCCTTCAAGTACCTTCACCCGATAGCTGTCTACACTAAAACGAGCCGTACTGTCTGGCAGTCCCATCCAAGTTTGAAAACTGCCCCCACTGTTCTGTCCAACACTCAGACCTCCTGATGATTTCAAGGTTACAGCGGGGACTGTCGCTTTATATTTGCTACCTAGATCCGCAAAAATCACTACACGAATATCCTCTTGGGCGGCAGCAGCGTGAACGCCCGAAGACCAAGGTATGCACACTGTAGCTAATACCATAATCGCTGCTGCTCGTTTGGCCCGGCCCATCCATGCACCGAAAATACTTTTTCGGTTAAATGCTTCTCCACTCATTTCTGGCTCCCCCAATCTAGCTGTCTAGCACTTATATTGCGTAATTTATCGGGATCTCGACCCTTGTCTATCCCTTTAAATACATCGGCGGAATAAACCAAAATATGAACCCGCTCGAATCTTACTTACACTCTCACTTCCCTCAATCATCCGTCAGCCGATATCGTATTCACCATACTTGCGTGTAACCATGCAATGATTTTTTGAAAAGTGCATCATGTTTCCTACTCACCGTGGATCCGTTGGCATCGGGATTCCAAGGTGGCCATATGCCGCCGGAGTCACTGTTCGTCCCCGAGGTGTTCTTTGTAAAAGGCCAATTTGTAACAAATAGGGCTCGTACACATCCTCAATTGTCTGGCTCTCCTCACCAATGGTTGCAGCAATGGTATCCAATCCTACAGGCCCGCCCCGGAATGAATGAATCATGGCCTTAAGCATTTTATGATCAATTTCATCCAGCCCGAGTGGATCTATTTGAAGTCTCTTTAGCGCCTCTGCAGCCAACTCAGAATGAATAATACCGTCTCCCGCAACCTGGGCAAAATCACGCACCCTTTTTAACAGTCGGTTAGCAATACGCGGGGTCCCCCGTGAACGCAATGCGATTTCCTCCGCCGCATCCCCAACAATCTCAATCTCCATAATATCCGCATTCCTGGACACGATGTAAGCCAGCTCGCCTGTCGTATAAAACTCTAATCGACTAATAACACCAAACCGGTCACGCAATGGCGCAGAGAGCAGCCCAGCGCGCGTAGTGGCCCCTATAAGGGTAAAGGGTGGCAAATCCAGACGAACCGAACGTGCACTCGGGCCTTTGCCAATCATAATGTCCAGCGCAAAATCCTCCATCGCCGGATACATGACTTCTTCCACCGTACGATGAAGGCGATGAATCTCATCAATGAACAAAACATCACCCTCTTGAAGATTGGTCAGCAATGCTGCCAAATCTCCCGGTCTTTCAATTGCAGGACCTGAAGTCGTACGCAAATTAACCCCCAACTCATTGGCGATAATGTTAGCAAGAGTTGTTTTACCCAACCCAGGCGGCCCGTACAACAGTACATGGTCCAACGCTTCTTTACGCATTTTGGCCGCTTCAATATATACTTTCAGATTTTCCTTAACCTGATTTTGCCCGATATATTCATTTAGATAACGGGGGCGAAGGCTTAGCTCCGCCGTCTGGTCTTCCATCATCAAATTGGCGGAAATAATCCGGTCATCCATGTTCCATCGCTCCTCTTTTCACCAGACATTTGTTAACGGACATCATCGTCCTATCCGGCAAACAACAGTTGCAAAGCCCGCTTCATCAAAATATCGGCAGATTCATCAGGTTTCGCATCTTTCTTCATTCTGCTCCATACCTTATCCAACTCAGCATCCGTGTAACCGAGCGCCTTGAGCGCCTCACGGGCCTCGCCCCAATATGAACCTTCGCCTTCTTCTACGACAGGCTCAGCAAACAATCCGGTTGCCATCCCCAACGAGCCAATACCGTCCAGCTTGTCTTTCAAATCCAGAATCATACGTTGTGCCGTCTTTTTACCGATCCCCGGTAACTTGGTGAGAAATGTGATATTCTCCTGATAAATCGCCGTTACCACATGAGCAGGCGTACCGCCTCCTAAAATACCAAGCGCAACACGCGGCCCAATACCAGATACATCAATCAGTTTACGGAAAAGCTGCTGCTCCTCACGGGTCGCAAAACCGAACAGTAAAATAGCATCTTCTCTTACATGATGGTGAATGTAAATAACCACTGGACCTTCAGTTTTGGCGAACGCGTAAGGATTCGGACAAAATACCCTATACCCTACACCCTGCACATCTAAAACAACATATTCATTTTCCAAATGGGCCACAGAACCACGCAAGAAATCTATCATTTTCGCAATACCTCATTTAATTTTGAATTTAGTCCATAGGAATGCGCATGACAAATAGCCACCGCCAAAGCATCCGCTACATCGTCCGGTTTGGGCACAACTTGAAGCTTTAGGAACATTCTAACCATTTCTTGTACCTGTTTCTTCTCAGCCTTACCATACCCTACAATAGCCTGCTTTACCTGCATCGGCGTGTATTCACCTATAGGCAAATTACGTTGTTTTGCAGCTAGTACCAGCACCCCACGTGCCTGACTTACAGACATAGCGGTTGTAACGTTGCGATTAAAAAAGAGCTTTTCCAGTGCTACCGCATCAGGCTTATATTTATCTATTAATTGCAACATGCCTTCATACACATGAAGCAGCCTTTCTTCCTCCGGTGTATGAGCCTCAGTCTGGATACAGCCATACTGCACAGGAACCACCTTGCTGCCAATCTTGTCTACAAATCCGAAGCCCACAATGGCAATACCCGGATCAATTCCTAAAAAACGCAAAAAAATCTCTCCCCTATCGCTCAAACATGGCGTACCTAACCAAAAGCCAGCGTTATTCTGAATATAATCATGGCCAAATACCATATAAAGCGAACATATGTGTCGTTCTTTTCATTATAACAAAACTTTGTATCTAATAGAGGAAAAAATTTAAACAGAGTAAAAACATAAAAAGAGACGCTTCAAGCCTCACCACATGGGCAATGCCTAACGTCTCGTAGTTGTAATCAATAGTGCTGCTTTAATACCCTTTGTGTTCGCTCCAGGGCAAAGTCACTAAAAGTGGAGATTACACTGTTATACTCATTTATATCCTGTACACGTATTCCCTGCTGAAGTTGTTTATATACCCCTTCTGGCAAGGCCGTCTCCATGGAACCCACATCCAATTGAAAAAAAGTGCGGATAACTTTTTCCTTTTTAGGTAGCCCTTCATACAGTGTAAGCTGCCCGTCAGTGCTTAACCCCATGTATCCATGCTCTTTGCATGACTCTGACAAGTCTTCCACCCTGCGCTCCAGCCACATCTCTCCTTTGGTATTAAGTCGTCCCTTCCAATCGGGATGTTGCTTCAGTAAGGTCTCTAGCTGCTGTGAACTTAGCGTTCCCAAGGAAAGTGTTTCCGTACCACACACGTAGGTGGTTAACAGACGGGTCTTCCTGCTTATACCGGAAGCACGAAGACTTTGCAATAGTTGCATCTGTGAGGAGTGATCTCCAGTTGGACTCAGATGTGAAGCCTCCTCCAAGCTCTCCTCTGCCATGACGGTAGTAGCGAGTGGCTGTGACAACATAGCCTGCAAATAATTCGAAAACAGAATACCCAACCCTGCCAGCAAACAAGCCGCACCAAAAATGCTACATGCCCACACTGTTCTTCTCCACTGCTTCCAGCGCCGTTTCATCTGTTTTTTCCAACTTAATCGCTTCACAGTAATCCCTTCCGTCCCACTTTTTGTGTTAGTGTGACCTGAGGATTACTGATTTATACAAAAAGATATGAATATAAAAAAAAGCCGCTGCTTCCAGCGACTTTCCTTTTGAATCGGGATGACACGATTTGAACATGCGACCCCCTGGTCCCAAACCAGGTGCTCTACCAAGCTGAGCTACATCCCGAAATACATGCCGGTGAGAGGACTCGAACCTCCACGGTTTCCCTCACGATTTTGAGTCGCGCGCGTCTGCCAATTCCGCCACACCGGCTTATGAAGTTAATGGCGCGCCCTGAGAGATTCGAACTCCCGGCCTTTTGATTCGTAGTCAAACGCTCTATCCAGCTGAGCTAAGGGCGCAAATATGGAGCGGACGACGGGAATCGAACCCGCGACCCTCGCCTTGGCAAGGCGATGCTCTACCGCTGAGCCACGTCCGCAATATCATTATATCCATGACATATAAGTTCATGAATGGTGAGCCATGAAGGACTCGAACCTTCGACACCCTGATTAAAAGTCAGGTGCTCTACCAACTGAGCTAATGGCTCCCAACAGGGTAATATAACTTTGTAAAAATGGCGGAACTGACGGGATTCGAACCCGCGATCTCCTGCGTGACAGGCAGGCATGTTAGGCCTCTACACCACAGTTCCATAGCAGTTTACATTCAAAAGTTAATTGGTTGCGGGGGCAGGATTTGAACCTGCGACCTTCGGGTTATGAGCCCGACGAGCTACCGAACTGCTCCACCCCGCGATAATATTAGGTACTGCTTTTTAAATAAATGGTGGAGGCTGAGGGGCTCGAACCCCCGACCCTCTGCTTGTAAGGCAGATGCTCTCCCAGCTGAGCTAAGCCTCCATACTACTTATGACCCGTAGGGGATTCGAACCCCTGTTACCTCCGTGAAAGGGAGGTGTCTTAACCCCTTGACCAACGGGCCATACAATAAAATAATTATGGCGGAGAGAGAGGGATTCGAACCCTCGAGACGCTTTTGGCGCCTACACGATTTCCAATCGTGCTCCTTCGGCCAACTCGGACACCTCTCCATATGGCTCCCCGAACAGGACTCGAACCTGTGACAACTCGATTAACAGTCGAGTGCTCTACCAACTGAGCTATCAGGGAATATTAATCATAAAGCTCTGCTTGGCGACGTCCTACTCTCCCAGGACCCTGCGGTCCAAGTACCATCGGCGCTGGAGGGCTTAACGGTCGTGTTCGGGATGGGTACGTGTGGAACCCCTCCGCTATCGCCACCAAACATGAATTTACATCGTAAATTCTACCGTACGGTTATTCAGTTCATCACTTATCGTGTGAATGAATAGCCATGCGCTTGTTGTATGTATTTCTACACACCTTCAAGGTTACACCCTGAAAACTGGATCCGAAACTTATTTGCGTTTTATCTTAGGATAAGCCCTCGACCGATTAGTATTGGTCAGCTCCATGCATTACTGCACTTCCACCCCCAACCTATCTACCTCGTCGTCTTCAAGGGGTCTTACATACTGGGAAATCTCATCTTGAGGGGGGCTTCACGCTTAGATGCTTTCAGCGCTTATCCCTTCCGTACATAGCTACCCAGCGGTGCTCCTGGCGGAACAACTGGTACACCAGCGGTACGTCCATCCCGGTCCTCTCGTACTAAGGACAGCTCCTCTCAAATTTCCTACGCCCACGACAGATAGGGACCGAACTGTCTCACGACGTTCTGAACCCAGCTCGCGTACCGCTTTAATGGGCGAACAGCCCAACCCTTGGGACCTACTTCAGCCCCAGGATGCGATGAGCCGACATCGAGGTGCCAAACCTCCCCGTCGATGTGGACTCTTGGGGGAGATAAGCCTGTTATCCCCAGGGTAGCTTTTATCCGTTGAGCGATGGCCCTTCCATGCGGTACCACCGGATCACTAAGCCCGACTTTCGTCCCTGCTCGACTTGTAGGTCTCGCAGTCAAGCTCCCTTCTGCCTTTGCACTCTTCGAATGATTTCCAACCATTCTGAGGGAACCTTGGGGCGCCTCCGTTACTCTTTAGGAGGCGACCGCCCCAGTCAAACTGCCCACCTGACACTGTCCTCGCACCGGTTTACGGTACCAAGTTAGAACCTAGATACGATCAGGGTGGTATCCCAAGGATGCCTCCCTTCAAGCTGGCGCTCAAAGTTCTACGGCTCCCACCTATCCTGTACAGATCGTACCCAAATTCAATATCAAGCTGCAGTAAAGCTCCATGGGGTCTTTCCGTCTTGTCGCGGGTAACCTGCATCTTCACAGGTATTAAAATTTCACCGGATCTCTCGTTGAGACAGCGCCCAAGTCGTTACGCCATTCGTGCGGGTCAGAATTTACCTGACAAGGAATTTCGCTACCTTAGGACCGTTATAGTTACGGCCGCCGTTTACTGGGGCTTCGGTTCATAGCTTCGCCCCGAAGGGCTTACCACTCCCCTTAACCTTCCAGCACCGGGCAGGCGTCAGCCCGTATACTTCGCCTTGCGGCTTCGCACAGACCTGTGTTTTTGCTAAACAGTCGCTTGGGCCTTTTCACTGCGGCCCCCTCGGGCTATTCACCCTACCGAGGCACCCCTTCTCCCGAAGTTACGGGGTCATTTTGCCGAGTTCCTTAACGAGAGTTCTTCCGCGCGCCTTAGAATTCTCTTCTCGCCTACCTGTGTCGGTTTGCGGTACGGGCACCTTCTCCTGGCTAGAGGCTTTTCTTGGCAGTCTGAGATCATGACCTTCGCTACTATAATTTTCGCTCCCCATCACAGCCCAGCCTTACGATGTGCGGATTTGCCTACACATCAGCCTCACTGCTTAGACGGACATCCATCAGTCCGCGTCACTACCCTACTGCGTCACCCCATCGCTCATAACGGATTACGGTGGTACAGGAATTTCGACCTGTTGTCCTTCGACTACGCCTATCGGCCTCGCCTTAGGTCCCGACTTACCCTGAGCGGACGAACCTTCCTCAGGAACCCTTAGGCTTTCGGCGGATCTGATTCTCACAGATCTTTTCGTTACTCATACCGGCATTCTCACTTGAATGCAGTCCAGCGCTCCTTACGGTACACCTTCAACCCGCATTCAACGCTCCCCTACCCCTGATGCAAGCATCAAGCCATAGCTTCGGTGGTGTGTTTAGCCCCGTTACATTTTCGGCGCAGAGTCACTCGACCAGTGAGCTATTACGCACTCTTTCAATGGTGGCTGCTTCTAAGCCAACATCCTGGTTGTCTGTGCAACTCCACATCCTTTCCCACTTAACACACACTTGGGGACCTTAGCTGATGGTCTGGGCTGTTTCCCTTTCGACAATGGATCTTAGCACTCACTGTCTGACTCCCGGAACTAAATCGATGGCATTCGGAGTTTGACTGAGCTTGGTAACCCTTGCGGGCCCCGCACCCAATCAGTGCTCTACCTCCACGATTCTTCTTTCCGAGGCTAGCCCTAAAGCTATTTCGGGGAGAACCAGCTATCTCCGGGTTCGATTG
>NZ_CM137723.1:612500-985000 GCF_054602535.1 Paenibacillus sp. SEL1
CGGAGCCGATCGTACGACCATCCACTTCATAAGCTGCAATAACTTCTGCCGCAGTTCCTGTAAAAAACACCTCGTCCGCAACATATACATCATGCAGTGTAAAAGGTTGTTCCTTAAGGGGGTATCCAAGCTTAGCACACAAATCGATAATAGCATTACGAGTAATCCCTTCAAGCGCCCCCAAATAGCAAGGAGGTGTATATAACACTCCGTTTTTGACAATGAAAATGTTGTCCGCAGAGCCTTCCGTCACATACCCTTGGGAATTGAGCATAATAGCCTCACCTACACCAGCATAGTTAGACTGGATCTTCACGAGGATATTGTTGAGATAGTTCAATGATTTAATCTTCGGATTCAAAGCGTCCGGGATGTTGCGACGCTGAGAGACAGAAATTGTCTTCAGGCCAGTCAAGTAAGCTTCTTCCGGGTAAATGGCGAGCTGCTCCACGATAATGATGACACTCGCCTTCGCACAACGAAGAGGATCTAAACCTAGATTTCCTGCACCTCGGGATACAATCAGACGGATATATCCGTTACGCATTTCGTTAAGACGAATCGTTTCAGCCATTGCTTCCAACATTTCATCAGGAGACAAAGGAATGTTTAACTGAATGGATTTGGCAGAATCATACAGACGATCCAAGTGCTCCTTACATTTAAAAATATTCCCTTTATAGATACGAATGCCCTCAAATATACCGTCTCCGTACAAGAATCCATGATCATATACGGAAACCTTTGCGTTTTCCTTAGTCACATGCTGCCCATCCAGATAGATCCATTGTTCTGCCATTAAAACCACACCTCCGATTAATGTTCCTTTAAAATAGGTTCGATCGCTGCTTCAACATACTTGTAGCTTGGATAAGAGCCAAGAACACGTACATGGCACCCCAAAGCCTCGATCTCTGCAAAGGCTGCCGGAAGCAGCACGGAATGCAGAGATTCCAAAACTTCAATGTAAAAATAATAATTCCCCAATTGCTTTTTGGTCGGACGCGATTCAATACGAGACAGATTTAACCTGCGCCATGCAAATGCGGATAAAACCTGATGCAGCGCTCCCGGGAAATCCTGCGGCGGCGTGACCAAAATACTGGTTCGCTGACCTTCAGGCGTACCCGGGAGACTTATAGGTTGATGACCGATCAAGACAAAGCGGGTAAAGTTGTTATCGTGATCCGTCACTTTGCTGGCCAAAATATCCAATCCGTGTTTGGCAGCCGCAAGCTTGGTTCCGAGAGCGGTCCAGCCTTTACCGGGGTTATGTTTAACAATTTCGACGGCTTCTGCCGTACTTCCTGCACTCTCCAACTCGGCCTGAGGAGCGGAAGCCTGTATGAATTCTTTACACTGGGGAAGCGCCACAGGATGAGACATAATTTTTACCACTTTGCTCAAATCCAGCTTGTCCAAATCCTTCGTAAATTCACTGCGATGACCAATAAGATTTTGAATTGAAGGATATACCCATTCCGCCTGCATTTGAATGTCTACTTCATGTACAAGCCAATCCATATGCAAACTTACAGAGCCATCAATCGTATTTTCAATGGGAATTACACTATAGTCTGCCTGACCCTTGTCTACTGCCTGAAATACGTCCGCAATATGTTTGTAAAAAAGTAATTCATGGGACGTATCTCCTAACAAATACTTAATCGCTTCATGAGAAACAGTCCCCTCAGGAAGAAGTGCAATTCTTTTCATATCGTAAGTTCCCCTTTAATCATATCCATAAAAGGGAGAGTATTCCCTTCTGTATATACTTTAACTCCTTCATTCTCAGGGCGCAATTTTAAAACAGAAGCAGTGATCCCTTCTTTGTTCATGGTATCCGTTAAATACTGCTCCAGCTCTGCTTTCCGATTTTCCCGCCGATCTGTCAATGCCAGCAACGTTGGTCCAGCCCCACTTAGAGCCACACCCAAAGCACCATAATGGCGCGCATCCTGCAAGATCTCTGTCATACCTGGCACAAGTGCCGCGCGGTAAGGCTGATGAAGCTGATCACGCATCGCTTCGGCGATTAAATCGGTTCGTCCCGACGCCAATGCTGCTACCAGCATGGAAGCATGACTTATATTATATACAGCATCCTTCAACGATACATGAGCGGGTAGAACCTCTCTAGCTTTCGACGTGGACAGCTGAAAATCTGGAATAACTACCATAACCTCCAGATTGGCATCTGGTTCAAGCCGTAAATGCTTAGCATGCTCGCCGTCCCACATCGCTGTAATAATACCACCAAACAGGGAAGCTCCAACATTGTCCGGATGTTTTTCAATGGCGCTTGCCATATCGAACAGCTTGGAATTCGGCAGAGGCGAGCCAATCAACGTATTGGCAGCGACCAAAGCGCCCACAATAGCAGAAGCGCTGCTACCCAAACCGCGGGTAAGCGGAATATCCGAGTACATCGAAATATCGAGCTCAGGAACAGATACACCTGCTTCCCGAAAAACCATTTGTGCTACCTTGAAAATCAGATTAGTTTTATCTTGGGGAACACCATTCATTTCATCTCCGTATAAATGAAAAGCCGTCTGTTCGGCCTCTTTCATTTCAATCCATGCATATAAGGACAATGCCATGCCCAATGTATCAAAGCCGGGACCCAAGTTGGCCGTACTCGCAGGCACACGCACTCTTGCTGTTTTTAAAACGGTCATACAGATAATTCCTCCTGCTTTTATTGACTATCCCTCTACTCGATATACGCTCTTGATGCGACGAATGACGTCTAAAGTTTCAAAATGCTCCAAAACCTTTTTCATACTCGCTTTACTGGCTAAATGAGTCACGATAATAATTTCAGCATCGGGGTTAACCTCATTCGGTTGCTGCACAACAGATGCCAGACTGACATTAAATTCAGCAAATACTTGCGTAATCCGTGCCAACACCCCTGCTTTATCATCCACATGCAGAAGCACGAAGTTTTTGAAATACACATCTTCGTCGTTACTAATTTTTTTAGGGTTGTAAGGAACGATGGCTTTAAGCCCATTGACACCAAGTTTGAGATTTTTCACTACAGCTACTAAATCAGCTACAACCGATGTTGCCGTCGGCATTTCACCTGCACCCGCACCATAAAACATGGTTTCACCCACTGCTTCACCATGCACATACACCGCGTTGAATACCCCGTTCACCGAAGCCAATGGATGCTGCTTGCGTACCATGGTCGGCTGAACGTTAATCGTAAATTCATCACCCTGACGCTCTGCAATGCCGAGCAATTTCATTTCATATCCTAGTTTTTTAGCAAAAGCAATATCTTCACTGGTTACCTTTGAAATGCCGCTGACACTTACATCCTTAAGCTCTACATTAGAGCGGAAACCAAGCGTGCCGAGAATTGCCATTTTACGAGCTGCATCCAGTCCTTCCACGTCTGAGGTCGGATCGGATTCAGCATACCCAAGCTCCTGCGCTTCCTTGAGAACTTCCTCGTACGAGGCTCCTTCCTGACTCATTTTTGTTAAAATAAAGTTGGTCGTACCGTTCACAATCCCCATAATGCGGGTAATACGGTCGGAGGAGAAACCTTCAATGAGTGTACGAATAATCGGGATACCGCCTGCTACACTAGCTTCATAAAAAATATCACATTGCTTTTCCTGCGCCTTTGCTAATACTTCAGAACCGTGCAAAGCCATTAAGTCCTTGTTAGCTGTTACGATGTGTTTACCCCGCTCCAACGCTTCAAGAATGTACTCCTTCGTCTGATCAACCCCGCCCATGACTTCGATAATTACATCAATTTCAGGGTCTCGAATAACTTCCCATGGGTCCTCAGTAAGCTTGGCCGTGTCCACTTCAATGGAACGATATTTTTCTATGTTTTTTACAGCTATTTTTTCAATGATGATCGGTGAACCGACTTGTCTGCTCAAATCTTCCTGATTGCCTTCTACGATTCGAACGACTCCCGTTCCTACCGTCCCTAAACCTAACAATCCTACTTTGACCGGTTTCATCCATTCCCCTCCCGCAAACTTATATCTAATGAACTGTATTGCCTTAACCTTGCCCAATCAGGCGAACACGTTTGACTCCAGAGATGTCCTCCAAGCCCTCCAGTAGAACACCCAACTCTTCACTGAGTCTGGACATTTCTACCGAGATAACTACGTTGGCTCTGCCTTGCAGTGGAATGCTTTGCTGGATCGTCAGCACATTGCCTCCGAAATCAGCCACTCTGCCAAGCACCCTGGACAACATTCCGGATTGATGTTCTAAATCAATAGAGATATTGACAATTCGCTCACGCTCCAGCTGGTTAACCAAATGTATGCCATCCTTATATTTATAAAAGGCGCTTCGGCTTAGCCCAACTTGCTCCACGGCATCATGCACGGTTTTAACATCTCCCGAAGCCAGCAGCAGTTTCACCTGTATGGTCTTAACAATAGCTTCAGGCAAAATATCTTCCCGTACCAAGTAATAGCGCTCTTTCAAGAACGTCCTCTCCTCAAAGACTTATGTTTTTGTATAGAGGACATTATATCGAAACTCATGAAAATCGGCAAGCTAACAATGCAAAAAACGGCTACTGCCTTCTATAGAGTTTCCTATAGTACAGTAACCGTTCAGGTTTTAGACCTTTATTTGATTTTTAGTAGTAGCTGCTGCCTTCAACAAATTCGAACTCGAAATCAGCAATGCGTACAGATGTACCATCTTTGGCGCCACGCTTGCGTAACTCAGCATCCACACCCATGTGGCGTAACGTTCTTGCTAATTTCAAAATGGCATCATGCGAGTTCAACTGCATGCGCTTCATCATGCGCTCAATTTTAGGGCTCTGCACCACGAATGTGTCGTTTTCACGTACAATTGTAAAGCCATCGTCTTCTGCTGTATCCAGCTTAAATACCTTACGTTCATTGACTTCTGCTACTTCCTCAACAACTGGCTCGTCCGGTATTTGATCCAGCAAATCAGCAGCCCGGTAGAGCAGTTCCTTTACACCTTGACGTGTCAGTGAGGAAATAGGCATGATTTCAAGATCAGGACGTATAGAAGCAATCTGCTCTTTGAAGTGAGCCAAGTTTTCTTCAGCTTCTGGCATATCCATTTTATTGGCCGCCACAATTTGCGGACGCTCAGCCAATGCTGCATTATATTGCTTCAATTCGTCGTTAATTTTAGTCCAATCTTCAAACGGGTCACGTCCTTCGGAGCCCGCCATATCCACGACATGGATAATAATACGCGTCCGCTCAATGTGCCGCAGAAATTCATGTCCCAGCCCAATACCTTCATGAGCCCCTTCAATCAAACCGGGCAAATCCGCCATCACAAAATTACGATGATCACCCACATCCACAACGCCCAAATTCGGAGTAATCGTTGTAAAGTGGTAGGCCCCAATTTTCGGTTTTGCGGAAGATACAACCGACAACAAGGTAGACTTCCCAACACTAGGGAACCCGACCAAGCCTACGTCAGCCATTACTTTTAACTCAAGCGTGATATAACGTTCTTGTCCCTCTGCGCCGTTCTCAGCCAACTCAGGCGCTGGATTAGTCGGCGTAGCAAAACGGATGTTCCCGCGTCCTCCGCGTCCTCCTTTAGCTACGACGACTTGTTGACCATGACGTGTCATATCTGCTACTACTTCACCAGTATCATCATCTATGATGACCGTTCCCGGTGGTATACGTACGATCATGTGCTCCGCATTGGCTCCGTGTTGACTTTTGTTGCGACCTTTTACTCCACGCTGGGCTTTAAAATGACGTTGGTACCGAAAATCCATCAAGGTACGCAAACCCTCATCTACACGGAAAATTACGTCACCACCGTTCCCTCCGTCACCACCACCTGGGCCACCTTCAGGAACGTATTTCTCACGGCGAAACGCAATTAATCCGTCTCCACCGTCACCGCCTTTAACAAAAATCTTCGCTTTATCTACAAACATGGTTACACCTTCCTTATGTCTGGCACTGCATCCGAATTTGAAGCATTTCGCCCGTAGGAAGCTTCTCTGTTCGAATGCGTTTACTTCCGGGTACGGATCTGACCTGCTTTAGGATATTCAAATCCGCAGGTATGTCACTTCCTTCAAAACGGACGATAACATCATTCTGATCCATACCGAAAAAAAGTGTCAATCTGCGCACTTCTCCCCAGGACGACCGGCCCCCGCCATATTGATACGCACGCACCGTTTCTATGACGGCCGAGGCAAGCGACTCGCCGTCTTCGGGAGACATGACAGCGTCTAACTTTAACTGCTCCTCAACCTGTACCGACAACTGTAAATTACCGGCGTTCACGCGAAAAGACTGCAAATAAAACACCAGTGAGGGAATACCCAACTTAGATATTTTACTGTCTTCCGCCACGCGCCCTTTTATTGTTTCCACATAAGCAACAGATTTATCATGCTTATTCATACGAATATATCCATAAAGCACCTGCAAGTCATTCATCCAGTCATGCCGATGATGGTTAAGCATTGAAATCGCTGTACGCTCAAAAGAACGCAAAGCAGCTTTCCGTTCATACTCAACCTGTCTTTGCGTATACCACATACCAAAGCATGCAGCAACTACAGACCATACTGCTAATAAGATAATCGTTAATACTTTAGGATAGAGCAGTGAAAAAACCAAAGGAATCAGAATGGAACCCAACGCCAGATAAGGCGCTCTTATCCGCTGGAACATGGCTTCTCTCCGTTCTGCGAAATTAAATGGATTATTAAAGAACCTTAATCCAGTATAGCACAGACTAACTTTCCAGTTCATTACCATCATGCAAAAAAGCCTCCGACAAAAGTGCCGGAGGCTTTTCAGCGTGTCTAAGCCGCTATTAAGCTTCTACAGTAGCTGCTACTGGAGCAACGTCGATCGGGTAGATGCTCACCTTTTTGCGATCACGGCCCCAACGTTCGAACTTCACAACGCCGTCCACTTTCGCGAACAGAGTGTCGTCCTTACCGATGCCCACGTTCGTGCCCGGGTGAATTTTCGTTCCGCGTTGACGAACCAGGATGCTACCGCCGGTAACTGCTTGACCGTCAGCACGTTTCACTCCAAGACGTTTCGATTTACTGTCACGTCCGTTCTTTGTGGAACCTACACCTTTTTTCGATGCGAATAATTGAAGATCCAATGTCAATTTCAACATGATGTCTACCTCCTTCTTTGATTATTTTCTATTTGAATATACTTACCGTATGATTCAGCAATACTTGTCAGCATAATCACCATGGACTCCAGCAACAGTTGAACCTGTGCGTTCGCATCATGATAACTTTCAGGAGAAAGATACGCGCTTAAAAAGCCGTTTTCCATTTCCGTTTCCATCTCAACGTCCGTAAGAGCTCCAATCGAATTGACAGTTCCTACTGTTACCGCCGAAACGCCAGCACATACGATATCCTCGCCAGATTTAGCGAAATTTGCATGTCCTTTAACGGAAAACCCCTGTATGCTGCCATCCTCCAGTCGTGTAATACGCACGATAATCACTTATCGCACCCTCTTACGCTTGGATTTTTTCAATCGTCACTTTCGTGTACGGTTGACGATGACCTTGCTTCACATGGTAGTTCTTTTTAGGTTTGTATTTGTATACGATGACCTTTTGACCTTGACCATGCTTCTCAACTTTAGCTGTTACAGAAGCTCCAGAAAGAAGCGGTGTACCTGCTGTCAAGCCATTGTCGCCGGACACTGCCAGAACACGATCGAACGTTACAGTTTCACCATCATTAGCTTCCAACTTCTCGATGAACAATACGTCGCCCTCTTGAACTTTGTATTGCTTACCACCTGTTTCGATAATTGCGTACATTTGCTTGCACCTCCTTATGTCTCAGACTCGCCTAATAGCAGGTGGCAGATTCCCTTAGGATACTGCACTTCAGTACCTGATTGGAGCGGTTACAGCATGTGCAGCCAATCTTACGCATCACACATACTAAATGATTGTAGCACAAGCTTTGTACACATTCAACCTTTAGTTTTAAAATGATTTTTGGTTACGCATCGCTCTACACGAGCGTCTTTTCCTCACGCACTTTTTTGCGGGTCATTTCCAGCAAACCTAACCGCGTCCAACCGACAACATAAGATTTGGTCCGATCCTTCTTCAATCTTGCTTCCAGCACAGAGGATACTTCCCGACGGTTCTCCTCTTGTTCCATGTCAATAAAATCAATGATGATGATACCACCAATATCACGCACACGTACCAGGCGGGCAATCTCTTCAGCTGCTTCAATGTTAGTCCGGGTCACCGTTTCTTCCAGATTACTGCCTCCCGTAAACTTCCCGGTATTCACATCAATGACGGTTAATGCCTCCGTATGATCAATGACAATGTATCCGCCGCCCTGCAGCCATACCTTTCGCGCAAAATCGCGTTCCAGCTGCTCATGAATGCCATAAGCTTTGAAAATTGTTTCTTCTGGATCACGAAATATACTTACATGAGCTTTCGCAGGACCAATCTGTTGCAGCATTATTTCTGCATCCTTTGCTTGCTCTTCACTGTCAATGACCAGTTCATCCTGTTCAGGTGTAAACACATCCCGAATCAACCGCTGAACAATACTTAAATCCCGGTGTAATTCGCACGGAGCCGAGTGTTCACCAGCTTTACGCTGAATAGCCGCCCACTGCTTACGCAGTTGATTTAAATCATTTTCAATCGCCTCTATACTCATGTCCTCCGAAACGGTACGGATTATGAGTCCTTCCTCACTTGTGCGTAGCTGCTCTCCCATTGCTTTCAAACGGGTACGTTCGCCCTCACGTTCGATCTTCTTAGATACGGCCACATAATCAGCACGGGGCATATATACGATCCAGCGACCCGGAAGTGAAAAATGAGTAGTGACCCTGGCTCCTTTACTACCAACAGCCTCTTTTAATACCTGCACTACAATTTCCTGCCCTACCTTTAACACTTCAGAAATGGATGGCTTTACCTCCGGCTGCTTGTCCAAATGAGCATGAAGTACGTCATCTACATACAAAAAGGCATTCTTTCGCTGTCCAATGTCAACAAAGGCGGCTTGCATACCTGGTAGCACATTGACCACCCTCGCTTTGAAAAAAGAACCTAGAATTCCCCGTTTTCGCGGTAGTTCAGCCGCATATTCAACCAATCGTCCCTCTTCCAACAGCGCCATTTGGGTCATCTGCTGCTGGCATTGTACAATCATTTGCTTCATGGTTTTTCAACCTCTCTGGATACAGCCTCTTCCTTAACTCATAAAACATTATTTGGGCTTGGGTTCTCCACCATCTGGCGGGCGTGTCGCAAAATAAGAGCGAATAAGACGTTGCTCCGGCAGTACGGCTACAATCCGTCCCTGTTCATTCATAACATAAACCATATGATACCGATCTCTTCTGAAAAGACGCAAAATAGGCTCCAAATGTTTCACTGGCAGGGATACAATAGGTAAGGCAATACTTCCCTTAGCTACTTCGCGGTAAAAAAGCTCGTCCCTCCCCAGCAAAAACCGTATAAAACGGTAAGGGATATTCCGATAATCCACAATATTAGAATAAAGCAAAAAAATCCCTACCGCCAGCAGATTTAAATGGATAGGTCCATTTTGCCTTAACAACGGCGAAATACCATATATACAAAATAGCAAACTCGTTACGATACTGGCTCTAAAAGTCCACACTAATGTGCGGTGATAAGAACAAGATAAGCTAATCAGTGCCTGCAATATTTTTCCACCGTCAAGTGGTAAAATGGGCAGCAAATTAAACAGTGCAATAACTGCATTCCCCTGAATGATATAATTTACATAATCATACTCCAGTCCACTCACATTTCTGAACCACAAAAGGATGATGATCATGATTCCGTTTTGCAGGGGCCCCGCTAGCGCAATGACAATCTCCTTCCACGCATTGAGCCTCCCCTGATCCTCAATGACCGCCACTCCTCCAAAGGGTAACATCTGTATGGAAAGCACCCGCGCACCCAACAACGAAGCAGCTGTCGCATGGCCTAGCTCATGAATAAATACCAATGTAAATAAAGTTATGATCTCGATAAAATGTCCCGTTAATATAGAGGTCAGCATAACCAATACAAACAGTGGATGTAGTGATAAGGTCACCCCTCGGACATTAATCAAGGGCTACCACTTCCGACGGGTCAATGTATTGATCCCCTCTTTGAACTGCCAAAAACAAAGTCGCCGCCTCGCTGCCGCTGTGACTTGCTGGCAGTACACCGATCTCATCTCCCTCCTGAACCCAGTCGTTCACTTTTAAGGTAGAGCGGGAAAGCCTTCCGTAAGTTGCTGTGATACCGCCAGTGTGTCGAATTGTAATCGAAATCCCGCTTTTGGGATGATTTAATATGTCTAATACTCGACCTGCATCTATACTTTTAACAGCGATTGCCCCGTTATCGGTAACATTCGGCGTAATTTCTACCCCTTTAAGGCTCAGTACAAAAGGCTGTGTTATATTGCCTTCAATCGGTGGAGAGTCCTTTCGACTTGCGTCTACCTTGTGCGTTTCATGCTCCTCGCCAAAAATCGGCAAAAAGGAAGGTGCTCCGTCAAAATAAGTTTCATACCAATGTCCGACGGCTGCAAAATCCATATCCTTATTCAAGGCATCCGCAATAAACATTCTCAAATTCACTGCATAGGGAATATCCCAACGAAACATTCCCCATACCATTCCAAATAACACCGTTGCTATGACTGATCTTCGCCAAAAGGAAGTCCAAAAAGACGGACCACGATTCGTCCCAAAAGATTGCTGCCAGCGTTGCCGTTCATTTTTCCACTCAGTTTCTGGGTCTCTGGGCGAGTTGGCACTGACTATAGGCATCGACTTCATATCTTTATCCCCGTGCCTGTTCTGATATATGCCAGAGGGATACGTCTCCGCTTTGCTTCCCGCGATTAGCTGCTGTATACGTTCTTCTCTGCGCTGCTTGATTCCGGAATTTTTATTCATCCTGTTCAGCCCCCTCAGCGAGGTATGTTTGATACATCTTATGAGGACGGGCTTCAACTTATGTTGTCCGGTTCGGGATTACGCACCTAAAAATCAAAAAAACCGGCGCTAGCGCACCGGATATGTTTTGTATTTATGATATTTATGTAGTGACTCTAAATTTTGAGAAACCGTATTATAGGAATTTAAAAAGATAAACCAAAAACACTTAAATAAGATTATCACTTATTTAAGTGTCTAGTATTACAAATGAATACGACTACAGTTCCTACCTTAGAACCAATGGAAAATTACGTAGGAAGTGTGGAAGCAATTTACCAGCCATAACTTCCTGTTTTCCTCATCCACCCATACCAAAAAACTTCTTAAAGCGTGTCATCACGCTTTTCTTTTGGTCCAGCTGCATGAGGGGCACAGTATCGCCCAAGATTCGTCTCGCAATGTTACGATAAGCAATCGCGGCCTGTGAATCTGGATTCATAACGGTAGGCTCCCCTGTATTAGCGGCTTTAATTACCATTTCATCATCCGGCACAATCCCAATAAGGTCTATGCTAAGCACTTGTAAAATCCCATCAATATCCAACATATCTCCGGATTTAACCATGCTATTGCGAATGCGGTTAACCACCAACTTGGGTGATACCACATGTGAGCTTTCCAGTAAACCAATTACCCGGT
This sequence comes from Paenibacillus sp. SEL1, assembly GCF_054602535.1. Classification (NCBI taxonomy): domain Bacteria; kingdom Bacillati; phylum Bacillota; class Bacilli; order Caryophanales; family Paenibacillaceae; genus Paenibacillus; species Paenibacillus sp. SEL1. The sequence goes on from NZ_CM137723.1 coordinate 624,158, forward strand.
CTGCATCGCGTACGGCTGCATTTTCCGGGGTGGTCACAACAATGGCCTGATCGGCCCCGGCAATGGCATTTTTAAAGCCCTGTTCAATACCCGCAGGGCAGTCGATCAATATATATTCAAAATCCTTTTTAAGCTCCAAAATAATATCCTTAACTTGCTCCGGCGTAACAGCACTCTTGTCCTTGGTTTGAGCGGCTGGCAGCATATACAGCTCCTCAAAACGCTTGTCCTTAACCAGTGCCTGATTTAAACGGCAACGACCTTCCGCTACATCAACAAGGTCATAAATAATCCGGTTTTCCAGACCCATCACAACGTCTAGATTACGCAAACCGATATCCGTATCCACCAAACATACCTTTTTGCCGAGCAGTGCAAGCGCTGTTCCTATATTGGCTGACGTCGTCGTTTTGCCGACGCCGCCTTTTCCTGAAGTGACGACGATAGCCTCTCCCATGTGCTACACCCCTTTGAACACGTTAAAATCGCGGCCCAGACGCACAATATTGCTCATTTTATCTATTTGCATAGCGCCATCCTTGAGATACGCAAATTCCATACCGGATTCACGTGTCTCCCATTCGTCTGGTGGACGGCTGATCATTTCGGAAATTCGCAGCTGTGTCGGTGCAAAATAGGAAGCCGCAATAATCGCTTCACTATTCCCCTCCATCCCTGCATGCGCCATGCCTCGCAAAGCGCCGAGGACATATATATCACCAGTACATGTTATAATTCCACCCGGGTTTACATCTCCCAAAAAGAGTAGGTTCCCATTGTGATGAAGCACTTGACCAGAACGGATAATCCCTGTCACCGTGTGAATAGGGGGCTTTCCCTGCACTTCCACAGGCAGTCCAGGTGATTCTACAGACCTGATGAGCAAATTCCCCTTTTGCTTCAAGATCTCCAGAATACTTTCCTTCTGTTCCTCTGTCACTTCTCGGCTTCCCAGCTTAATATCCACATGAATGATCGGGCCTGTTAAAATATTTTGATGACTGTGCTCCAGCTTAAAACGCAGCTCACCTAGCAAATCCTCAAACTCGCATTGATCGTCCAGCAGGAATACCAGGCCATCTTTGATGCCTTTAATCGTGACATGATTCGATTTCACCGCCATTAGCCTGTCCCTCCTATCTCAATCATTTCGTCCCCGGGACGTCAAATCCCTGCTAACCCGGACAAAATGTGTGTAAAAAGACCTAGACAGCCTCTTCCTTTTTCACACGGGTACCCAAACGCTGCAATTGCTTGCGAACCGGGACATAAATGATGAGGGCGAACAGAAAATGGATAAATAAATCAGGAATCATATACTGAGCAAGTGCCCAATTGAAAGTCTGATGATTCAGCTGGAACAGCTGATTAATAGCAAAAAGCATAGAATCCAGCAGGAAACTACCAATCAACACGGCTGCCATCATAATGGGCATCGGCGCACGCCTGGCTGTAAAAACAAGCCCCAATAAGTATGCAGACAACCCCATTGCAAAAGAGTAAGGCCCAATGATAAACCCGTAGAACACTACATCATGAATAAGTCCAAAAACAATACCTAGCACCAATGCTGTATGACGGCTGTAATACACAGACACAAACAAGATCACGACATATACAAAATTCGGAACCATTCTTGAATGCCAACTATCCGGAAGAAGCCACGGAAGAATCGTCCCTTCAGCTATAAACAGTACAAACAGCAGCAGTATTAGAACCTGACCGCGCATCTTCATTATTCCGGTACCTCAGGAGTATAAAGGATGAGCAGTTCTTTCCAATCCACAAAGCTGGCTGCCGGTTTAATAATCGCTGTCCGTGTTTTGCCAAATTCCCCAACCTGAATCTTCTCTACCGTTCCAATCATTAGGTTTTTGCGGAATTTCCCACCTGCACCAGATGTAATAATCTGATCGCCCTTTGCGATTGGGTCTTTTTCTTCAATGCGAGTCATTTGAAATCTGTTCGTACCCGGATCATAGCTTTCAATCATACCAAACGATTGATTTTCCTTGCCCAAAACTGTCGCTGCAATGGCATAAGAATTCGGATTTTTAGGATCCAATGTAGTCAACAACGTAACGGTGGACGTAAAATTCCCCGTACGACTAATGACTCCTACAAATCCTTCAAGCGAACTGACTTCCTGACCAACCTTCGCTCCGTCCTTCTCACCAATATCAATCACAAGCGTTTTGGAATCATTGCTGACGCTGTTCACTTGAGCAACACGATAATCATAATTATTTTTCGCCTTTTGCGTTTGGGTGAACTTCAGTTCATTCTGCAGTCTGGCATTTGTTTCAACATAATTATGGGTCTGAATCTGGTCACGAGTCAGCTTTGCCACAGCAATTTTTAATCGTTCATTTTCTTCGTAGATGCTGCGCATATTTCCGATATCTTCAAAGAAGCCCGCTATTGCTGAAGCGGGCCTGTAAAAGATACCTTGCACAAAGCCAATTGAATCTCTGGCGAACTTCTCGGGCCAGGTTAAGGAATTTCTCTGTCCAAGTGTAATCCCCATAAGGGCAATAAACAGAACGATTCCGATCAATAGAACAAATAGTCTTTTATTGCCAAACAGCTTAAACAGTTCCTACACCCCCGATTCAACGTTTGGAACGGACGGCAGAACTGCTGCGCGATTTGAACAAATGAATATTTTCCAGCGCTCTGCCTGTACCGATTGCCACACAATCCAGAGGATTTTCTGCTACGATCACCGGCATTCCGGTTTCACCTGCCAACAGCTTGTCCAGATTACGCAGAAGTGCTCCACCACCAGTCAGTACGATTCCTCTATCCATGATGTCCGCTGCCAACTCGGGAGGGCATTTTTCCAGTGTTACTTTGACCGCATCCACGATTGCATTGACTGTATCCGATAATGCTTCGCTAATTTCATCAGAAGTAATCGTAATCGTCTTCGGCAAACCTGTTACCAGATCACGTCCGCGAATTTCCGAGGTTTCCACTTGCTCTAATGGCATAGCTGAACCAACTTCCATTTTCAGTTGCTCTGAAGTCCGTTCACCAATCATCAGATTGTATTGACGCTTTACATATTGGATGATGGACTCGTCCATTTCATCGCCTGCCACACGCACGGAGCGGCTTGTTACAATCCCGCCCAGGGAGATGACTGCCACCTCGGTTGTACCTCCACCGATATCGACAACCATGCTTCCTGTTGGCTCCCATACAGGAAGATCAGCGCCAATTGCTGCTGCAAACGGCTCCTCTATTGTATATGCCTCTCTTGCACCTGCTTGCTTCGTCGCATCTTCAACAGCACGCTGCTCCACCGCAGTAATGCCTGAAGGCACACAAACCATCACGTTCGGATGGCGTGGAAACAAAGAACGTTGGGCTTGCGCCTGACGGATAAAATATTTGATCATCGTTGCTGTTGTATCAAAATCAGCAATAACACCGTCCTTCATCGGACGAATCGCACGGATATTTCCCGGTGTGCGACCGATCATTTTTTTCGCAGATTCACCAACAGCCTCAATGGTTTTTGTATCTGTACGCAAAGCAACTACAGATGGTTCACGAACCACAATTCCTTTACCTCTTACGTATACAAGCGTGTTTGCCGTCCCCAAGTCTATTCCCAAATCTTTTGTAAAGCCACCCAGCATGATGTAATCTCCTTTTCTCTTCCCTGAAATCTGTTATCCATGTATAAACGGTTTATTCAGGCCGGATTACCCGGTCGTGTTTAAATTTTTTGATTTAAATATTATATTATATCAGACCTTGTTCCTTCAAACTTACAAAGGTCCCGTCCCCGATCACAATATGATCAAGCACGTCGATACCCACGATGTTGCCCGCTTCCATCAGGCGACGAGTCAACTGAACATCCTCCGGGCTTGGCTTCGGATCACCGCTCGGATGGTTATGAGCGCAAATTATTGAAGCACTGCTGCATTTGATTGCTGCCCGAAATACTTCACGAGGATGCACGATGGCAGAATTCAGGCTACCCATAGATAGTGTTTCCTGAGCAATGACATGATTTTTAGTGTTAAGGAACAAGCATACAAAATGCTCTTTCTGCAAATAACGAAGCTGCTCAAACAACAGATCTGCCACATCCCGCGGGCAACTAATCACCGGGGTCTCTAAATGGCGAGACAATGCTAATCGACGCCCCAGTTCGATACCCGCTTTTAGCTGTATCGCTTTAGCATCCCCAATGCCCTTAATCTGGGTCAACTCGCTCAAGCTCATATCCACCAGTTGACGCAAATTTCCTGCCTGCTGCAAAATACGCTGCGCTAAATGCACCGAAGACTCATTTTGCGTTCCTGTACGCAGCAATATTGCCAGCAACTCCGCGTTGCTTAAGGCATCCGCCCCATATGTCATCATGCGCTCTCTTGGTCGTTCTTCATGGGGGAGGTCGCGAAGCATCAGTATTGGCGACTCCAGCATATGTTTATCCCCTTTATGGACGCAACACATTCACTCCAAAATCGGACAGCATGTCCGACAGCAAGGAAAGCGGCAATCCTACGACGTTAAAATAACAACCCTGAATAGATTCCACCAGCGTAGCACCCATGCCTTGAATGCCATACGCTCCTGCTTTATCAGACGGTTCACCAGTATTCACGTATGCCACAATTTGCTCTTGACTCAGAGGCTTCATTGTAACCTCCGTTTGGCGATGTCTGACAAGCATTTCGCCGGTTCCGGTATGTATGCAGGCTACCCCGGTGTACACACGGTGTGTTCTTCCCTGCAATGCAGTCAGCATGCGAACCGCGTCCGCATGGTCGGCAGGCTTGCCCAGTACCGAACCATCCAGCACGACAATGGTATCACTGCCAATCACCAGTCCGGCTTCCTTCGACTGAGTGGCGGTGTTCACGACCGCTTCGGCTTTGCGTGCCGCAAGGGTCTCCACGATTTGCTGAGGCGTCCAGCTCTCAGGCGTGCTCTCATCCGCATGACTCGGCACCACCTCAAAGGGGAGTCTCAAAAATGCGAGCAATTCCTTCCTTCTTGGTGAAGTCGATGCCAGAATAATGCGGGGCGTAATTTTCCCGTCCATAAGGGAAGCTCCTTTTCATCAGTTAGAGCCTGCGGTACAGCCAGAACGCGGCAATGATGCCGATCAGACTAAGCAGGCTCAATTCAAAATTTATCGTTATGTTGTAGCTGATAATATCCAAGTCCGCTCTCGGCGACCAAGATATCCTAGTGGGGTGGGTCAGAAAGGAAAGGAATTTGATCGATTGAAGGGCTTTGGCAATCCATGCACCCAAGAGCCAACCGAGCAACAAAAACAGTATAAGCATTCCTACATTTTTTTTCATCCTGATCTTCCCTCGCCATTTTTTGACACCTTCATTATTATACGGTGATTTGTACTGCAATACAAACAGAAATCCGGCATGGGGAACTATTTCCAGTTCCTTGCCGGAAAATATGGTTAGTCTATTGTTTTATGAATTGGATAAATTCCTTCTCACGCAAAACATATTCCATCATGGAGGACTGAATCTCCCAAATGTGTTCCTTGGCTGTATTCTTATTATATTCCCCAAGTGCAGAGATCGCACTGTTCATCGCCTTTTCAAGTGAGGTTGCGGAAGCAACCGCTTCCTTTGGAAGACCGGTAGGAAGTGCAGTGATATTTTGTGTCCACTGCTGATGCAGGTCGTTCAGCTCCTTCATGTCGGAGGCTGGCACCGTATTCGGACCTCCTTCTCCCAGCAAGGTTGAGGAAAGTCCGCTCAACTTACCTACCAATGAACTACTTAACTGAAAAAAGCCAGTGAGTTTATCACCTTCGCCTCCGTAAGCCGCTTTTTCGAATCCAGGCAATTCAAGCTCACGAACATACAATTCGACTCCTTGTGTTTTTAACTGATTGCTGAGTAACTTAGCTTGCTCCCTATCCGGTGATATTCCTGCATATACCCGGTTTTGGTCCTCGGTATCCCCTCCTGCTGCAATGCCTGCCTTCAACAGTTCTTCTTTTGCTTGTAAGGCCCGTTCTGGAGTGCTGAAAACCCCATATTGCAGCAAATAGTAGGTTTGTGGAGGTACCTGAGCCTCTATGACAGTGACAGGGACAGAATTCTCTTTTGCAGATATTGCATCCACACCAACGGATTCTTTAAAGACCGGTACAGCCTCCTCTACTGAGGGATCTGCTCCCGGGACCATGCCTCCTCCGTTAAACAGTAACAACATAATATATCCAAACATACCCCCGGTCACCAGTGCGCTGGCTACAGAACCAACCAGTTTCCATCTAGAAGGGTGGGGCGGACGCTTTCTGTACTGTTGGCCAGAATGATAAGCTTCCTCATCCTCTTCCAGGCTATCTGGTAGAACGTCCGCATCTGACCAAGAAGCCGCCGAACGGCCAAAGGGGTCATCCCATCCCTCTTGTACTCTTAATGTCGGAGCAAAGCGCCGGCTTGAAATGCGTTTATTCAGATCCTCAGGCTCATTGAGCTCTGCTTTTTGCGTAGTTACAGTATTTTTCTTCATTCCTCTAATCGTTTCACGCTGTTCGTTCGTAATCGACTCGTTTTTGTACGGAAGCACCTGTAGCTTGTCCTCCCGGCTTGTCTCCGGCAACTGTTGGTCGAACCGGAATGTCATCTTGGTCTTGTTCATGGATGCACTCCCTCCTTGTCCCATACTTCCTCATAGTCTGTTGTATGAGTCAAGCTAAGAATATATGCCCCAGCATTACAAAAAAAGGTATCCCGAAACACAGTCGTGTTCGGAATACCCTTGAATAAATGTAATTCATTGGCGTAACAGCTCATTTTTATACGTATTACACTTGCTGTCCGCGAAGATGGCGCGCTAACGCGTCACCTGCTTTCCAGATATCTCCCGCTCCCATCGTCAGCACAAGATCACCCGGCTGTAATCGATCTTTCAACTCCTCGATTACGGCTTCTTTAGTCGGCAAATAGATTGCATTAGCATTGCTGTTTTGGACGATTAAATCCACGAGCTTGGAAGAATGCACGCCTTCAATCTGTTTTTCTCCCGCTGGTGAATAAATATCGGTAATGATGACTTCACTAGCCTCGCTAAACGCACGGCTAAACGCATCGAGCAGGAAAAAGGTGCGGCTATAGCGTTGCGGCTGGAATACAGCAATAATACGCTTGCCAGTCGCTCTCGCTGCGCTAATCGTAGCCTCAATCTCTGTTGGGTGATGCGCATAGTCATCAATAATCAGTATGTCATTGCTTTCACCTAGTACTTGAAACCGACGCTTCGCTCCGTGAAATTCTACAATAGTAGCAGCGATTTGATCGAATGGAATCCCTGCTTCCAAACATGAAATCACAGTAGCCATCGCATTATACATGTTATGTTTACCCGGCACTGATAGTTCGATCGTTCCGAGTGCTGTTCCTTTACGGCTCATAGTGAAGCTTAATCGACGGTCGCCTAATTGGATATCTGTCGCCATATAATCCGCTTCATGCTCCACTCCATAAGTAATGACCCGAGTCTGGAGCTGAGGCAGCATTTCCCGGATGTTCTGATCATCTGCACATACAATAGCCGCTCCATCCGGTCGAATTTGACTCAAAAACTGTACATAGGCACTTTTCAGACGATTAAAGTCGCCATCGTAATTTTCCAAATGATCCGCTTCAATATTGGTTACAATGCCTTGCCAAGGATGATATTGCAGGAAAGAACCATCACTCTCATCCGCCTCAGCAACGACAAACTCGCTTTTACCTGCTTTGGCATTCGTCCCCAAATTCGTGATTTCGCCGCCAATAATATACGTTGGATCAACGTTACATCTCTCCATAACCAGAGCGATCATGGAAGAGGTTGTCGTTTTACCGTGTGCACCCGCAACAGCTATTCCCTTACGTTCGTTAAGCAAGCGAGCCAGCATCTGCGAACGATGCAGAGTTGGAATATTTAATTCCTCCGCTGCCACCCGCTCCACATTGTCACGTGACAATGCTGTTGAATAGACGACGATATCCGCGCCTGCAATATGCTCAGGTGTGTGTCCAATATATATTTTTGCGCCTTTTGCCGCCAGTTTTTCTGTCAGCTCCTGTGATGCCACATCTGAGCCAGTCACGGTATAACCCATCTCCAGCATGACCCGAGCAATCGCGCTCATCCCGTAGCCGCCGATACCGATAAAATGAACATGTTCTGAAGTAATCAACAAATTTCACCAACCTTTTTCCGAATCGGTTTGATACATAAGGGTAGCCCGTACATCCGCAATAAGGTACAGCGTGCCGGACACCACCCCCAGATCTTCCGCTTCCGTATGTGACTGAAGCAGGCCTAGAGCCTTTTTCCAGTCACCTTCTACAATTATTTTTAAATCCGTTTTGGCATAAGACGGCCGCAGCTTCTCCACGAGATGAGCCAATTCAGCGGCATTCATTTTGCGGCGAAAATCGGGCTCGGTCAGGATAAGCGTATCCACTAGTGGCAGTATATGCTGCAAGTATGCTTCATGATGCTTGTTTGACAGCATTCCCATCATTAAAACCAATTTTTTGTACGAATACACTTGAGGAAGACTCTTGGCCAGCGTCTGTGCTCCTTCTGGATTATGAGCTCCATCAAGGACAATCCTCGGCGAGGTACTGACTTGTTCGAGACGCCCTGCCCAGGCAGTTTCCCTAAAGCCCTCCAGCAATTCTGCATCATCCAACACAAAAGCCATATACTGACGTAGGACCTCAAGTGCCATCATAGCTCCTGCCGCATTAGAACATTGGTGCTCGCCTAACAACGTGATGTCAATTTCCATATGTCGGAAGGGCCCCGCGAATGAAAAGGTCTGAGCTGTTTCATTCCCATTTAGCCGTTCATACGTAAACTGTTCTCCTGCCAGGTACAAGGTAGCTCCTTGCTTTGTCGCCGTTTCACGAATGACCTGAATAGCCTCGGGTTGGGAAACACAACTGACGACAGGTACACCCGGTTTGATGATACCGGCCTTTTCCCTTGCAATCTGTTCGAGCGTATCTCCCAAAATATCCGTATGGTCATAGCCGACATTCGTAATAACTGAGACGATTGGATTCACGATATTAGTTACATCCATCCTTCCCCCGAGACCTGTCTCCCATACCACAACATCTGGGAAAGATACCGTAGCATAGTATAAAATAGCTAATGCTGTCGATACCTCAAACATTGTAGGTGATCCCAATTCACTATCTGCGATTTCTTTCACCAACGGATACAAGCGATTGGCAAGCAAAACCAGCGTTTCATCGGGAATATCGGTCCCATTGAATTGAAAACGGTTCGTAAATCGGGTGATGTACGGAGACGTAAAAGTTCCGACATCGTACCCACATTTCAGTAGCACAGAGGTCAGAAAAGCACAAGTTGAGCCTTTACCGTTGGTTCCCGCAATATGCACAAATTTCAGATGTCGTTGCGGATCACCCAATTTACTCATTAGCTGTTCAATTCGTTCCAATCCGGGTCTGATACCAAACGGAATCAAGCCGTTAATCCATTCCACTGCTTCATCATAGCTTTGTAAAGGAGCCGTGTCTCCGCCCCTGATCGTATCTGACATCCTCTTCACCTTCAGGTCATTTTATTGTGAGTGAAATTATCCCTTGAGTTCTTCAATACGTGCGATAACTTTAGCGCGCTTATCTGAGTAATCGGCTTGCTTGGCCTTCTCTTCCTCGATGACTTTAGCTGGTGCCTTCGCCACAAAGCCTTGGTTAGATAACTTTTTCTCCACGCGCTCCACTTCACTGTTCAAATGCTGAAGTTCTTTTTCCAGTCTGCTAATTTCCTGGGCAATATCAAGCAGTCCGGCCAGCGGCAGGTATAGCTCTGCGCCGCTAACTATAGATGTCATCGCTTTATCTGGAACGGTGAATTCTAATCCCGCGTCGAATTCAGACGTATTACAGAATCTACGTACATATTCCCCATTGCGGTTAATGATATCGAGAACGGCTTGATCACCGGGTTTTATGAGTAATTCAATTTTTTTACTCATCGGCACGTTGACTTCAGCACGGATATTGCGCACAGCGCGAATTACATCGATCAGCAAATTCATTTCTGCAACTGCATCCTTATCCTCAAAAGAAGGATCATAAACAGGCCAAGCGGCCAGTGTAATCGTCTCCCCCTCATGCGGAAGATGCTGCCATATTTCCTCAGAGATAAACGGCATGAACGGATGAATCATGCGCAGTGTCCGATCCAATACATATGCAAGTACGGACTGCGTTTTCTTTTTCGCCTCTGCATTTTCGCCATATAGGGAAAGCTTCGCAAACTCGATGTACCAGTCGCACAAATCATCCCAAATAAAGTTATACAGAAGGCGGCCTGTCTCGCCAAATTCATAAGCATCTATTAGACGCGTGATGTCGCGTGAAGTTTCGTTTAGACGATGCAAAATCCAACGATCAGCAGTGCTTAAGTCACCAGTAATGTCTATATCTGCCGAAGTGACGCCTTCCAGATTCATCAGCGCAAAGCGTGACGCATTCCAAATTTTATTGGCAAAGTTACGGGCCTGCTCTACCCGCTCCCAGCGGAAACGAAGGTCTTGCCCAGGCGTGCTACTGGTGGAAATCATATAACGCATGGCATCGGTACCATATTGGTCAATCACGTCGAGCGGATCAACACCGTTGCCGAGGGATTTGGACATTTTTCTACCGTCCGCATCACGAACCAACCCGTGCATAAGTACGTCCTTGAACGGAATCTCTTCCGTAAACTCCAACGCGGTAAAAATCATACGCGATACCCAGAAATAAATAATGTCATAGCCTGTAACCAAGACATTAGTCGGATAGTAGCGTTTGAGGTCCTCTGTCTGCTCAGGCCAGCCCAGTGTCGAAAACGGCCATAAAGCCGAGCTGAACCAAGTATCCAGCACATCCTCATCCTGTTTTAACTTTCTGCCAGCATACTCAGGCAAAGTTGTAGGGTCCTCCGCCGATACAATAACTTCTCCGGTCTCTTCATCGTACCAAGCCGGAATACGGTGTCCCCACCATAATTGACGGGAAATACACCAGTCACGCACATTTTCAATCCAATGCAGATAAGTACGTTCAAAGCGATCCGGTACAAAGTTTACTCCGTTGCCAGCCTTCTGCACTTCAATCGCTTTAGCTGCCAGAGGCTTCATTTCCACAAACCATTGTGTGGACAGATAAGGTTCTACAACTACACCTGTACGCTCACTGTGGCCTACTTGGTGTACGTGCTCTTCAATACGAATCAGTACGCCCTGCTCTTTCAGATCAGCGACGATTTGCTTACGGCAATCGCTACGATCAAGGCCCTGATATTTGCCTGCTTCGGCATTCATCGTTCCCGTTTCGTCCATCACCGTAATTTGTGGCAGCTGGTGACGTTGTCCCATTTCAAAGTCATTCGGGTCGTGAGCCGGTGTAATTTTAACCGCGCCGCTACCGAAATCTTTATCAACATAATCATCCGCAATGACCGGAATTTCCCGTCCGATGATTGGGAGCACAAGCGTTTTGCCGATCATTTGCTTGTAGCGTTCATCTTCCGGGTGTACAGCTACAGCTGTATCGCCCAGCATCGTTTCAGGACGTGTAGTGGCTACCGTAATAAATCCGCTACTGTCTTTCAGTGGATATTGCAGGTGATACAGATTTCCGTTCACCTCTTTGTATTCCACCTCAATGTCCGATAATGCAGTACGTGCAGCAGGGTCCCAGTTAATGATGCGTTTACCGCGATAAATCAGACCTTTCTTGTACAGTTTAACGAATACCTCACGTACCGCTTGGGACAGTCCCTCATCCAGCGTAAAACGCTCACGAGAATAATCGAGAGAAAAGCCCATCTTTTCCCATTGGTTATGGATATTATCTAGATAAAGATCCTTCCACTCCCACACTTTCTCCAAAAACTTCTCGCGGCCCAAATCATAACGTGTCAGGCCTTCTTCACGCAGCTTTTGCTCTACCTTTGTTTGGGTAGCAATACCCGCATGGTCTGCCCCTGGCAGCCACAAGGCATCATACCCCTGCATCCGCTTGGCGCGAATAATAATATCCTGCAAAGTAAAGTCAAGAGCATGTCCAATATGCAACATACCTGTAACATTCGGTGGTGGAATAACGATTGTAAAAGGCTCTGCCTCTGGATGTTGCCCAGCGCGGAAATAACCCTTCTCCATCCACGTTTTGTACCATTTTTGTTCTGCTGATTTTGGATCGTACGTTGTTGGCATTTCCAAGGTTGTCTTGTTGTCTTGTTCTGACATATCAGGATACCTCCATGATTTTTCAATTGGCAAATAAAAAAAGCCTTTCATCCTCAAAGGACGAAAGGCTGTTCTCTCGCGGTACCACCTTTGTTTCACCCCTAGTGTATGTATCCACTGATCCATTACACATGGTGTGACACTTTATGCAGATAACGGTTGCGGACCGGCCTTATTCTACCGTGAGCCTCTTATCTTCCGTAGGAATTAAATGAGGAACCGTTCAAACAGGCGACTCCCGGGTGACTTCGGCCAGTAGCTTCCTGCGGAACCTCACAGCGCTGCAATTCCACTCTCTGAAGGGCTTGCTGCCTACTCTTCCCGATCTCAGTCTTTCAATAACTATACCACATCATACATTTCCCATTGACTATAGTCAACACCCGCCGTGCATTTTTCAGCAACCGGATCAAGGGATATACAATACCTGTCCTTCTTCCACATGATGCTCCGCCAATCTGTTATACAGTTGAAGCTCACGTGTGCTGAGCTGATAACGGTCAGCTATGGTTTCCAGTGTATCCTCGCGCTGTACAATGCATAACCGCACCTTGCGAAAAGGTGTTTCATCTTGTGTATGAAAAAAAAGGTTCTTCCACTTGGCATTCTCTCGCTCTTCTTCGGCTTTCTGATCCTGATCCTGCGGCTCCTGCTCCAACTGCTGCTGGTATTCGGCTTCCTTCACCGAACGGCTGGATTGGAGCAATGATGAGTAGACAACCGGGTCTGGCTCGTCTGCCCCTTCATCCTTTTTACTGTTGAGCGCTACACGCATCTCTGGCTTATCCTCAGTAAAGGCCTCATGGGCCTCGTGGTTAACCTGTTCTGACGCTTCAGGCCTGAAGTCGAAGTTATCTACTTGACTCGCTTCCAACTGTGTCTCCAGATAGACCTCGGACTCCGTGCCAGGATGCGGTTCAGACAGCAAAGGTTCATATACTATATTAGGAGATGCGGAAGATACTTTGGGCTCATTTCCCCCTGCCCATGCTTCCTCTTGCTGAAATCCCCACACTTCCGGAGACCCATGCTCATGCTTGACCTCGGGAGAGCTGTCTTCAACTGCTTTGCCCGTCCAAGGCTCATAGAATCGGTTAGGATCTACTGCCGACTCATAAGCTTGCTGTTCCGACAATGACTTCTGTTCCTCATGGTCCTCAGACGGCTGTTCCCAAGAAACGGACTCCTGTTGTGATGGCACTCTGTAGGAAGTTTCAGGATCTGTAACGTGATCGGAGGACGAGTCATTGGTAGAATAGGCCTCTGCATGATGATGCTCTCCATCGGCGGAAAGGGATTGAACCGGATGCTCAGGTGCATGCACTACGGTAAATTCCTCATCCAGCCAAACCGCCGTCTCCTCCGCGTGCGAGCTTTCCACGCCATGCAAAGAAAGAACGCCTGTAATATTTAGACTACGTAAAGAAAGCAGGTCCACATCAAAATTTTCAATCTCGACAGAGATATCTTCCAATCTCCCTACGCGGTTTAGCGGAATGGTAATTTCCACAGGGATCAAATGATGAAGCTCGCTCGTGATCTGTTTAGGTGTGCGGTACACGCCCTCCAGCAGCAAATGCCCTCGCAAAGCGGCATGGTCGCCGTGGGTTACAACCTGAATGCGTGGCAGAAGCTCAATTTCCTCCAACTCAGCAATCCCGGCAGCTTCCTCCGTCAAATGAATGCGTTCATAAATATCAAAACGCAAGCCTTGCGGCTGATCATTCTGTTGTTTGTTCAAGGATGGCATCCTCCTTTGGGCAGTCTCCGCACATCCTCTGACTTCTGGTCAGGCGCACGGAAACTCCATATTGCAAACCGTTTCTAGGTTCAAGTATATGCGCCAAAATAGAAGGCATGCCATCTTTTATAGCTGTTTGTGTAGCTTTTGAAAATCATCCGGCCAAGCATCCTCCACGGTAATCGTTTCGCCACTCAGCGGATGACAGAAGGTAAGACGCTCTCCGTGCAGCGCCTGCCTGCCAAAATCAGTAGCCCGCCCCCCGTATAATACATCCCCAAGCAACGGGTAGCCAGCATGACTAAGATGTACGCGAATCTGGTGCGTCCGGCCTGTCTCCAGCGTCAGATATACGAGACTCACTGCACTTGGACCGCTTCCCCATACTTCCCCGAGTTCAATATGGGTAACCGCCTTTTGCCCAGTTGGAGATACACGACGGCGCTGCTTATGATGCCTGTCCTTGCCAATCGGCCAATCCAACGTTCGCAGCGATGGGGGTACTTTCCCTCGTACCAAAGCTACATACCTGCGGCCTATATCCTTAGCTCGCATTTGCTCGTCCAGCTTGAGCAACGCAAATTCATTTTTGGCATATAGCACTGGGCCCGTCGTATCCACATCCAGACGATGTACATGCCGTACCGCCGCATGAATGCCATTCATCTCATAGTAGGATGCGACAGCATGATCCAACGTCAGCGGACCATCCTGCACAGCGCCGTCCGGATGTACTGCCATACCTGCCGGTTTATGCACTACCAGGCAAAAATCATCTTCATACAGTACCTTCAAATCATACCAACGAGGGGTGATTCCAAGGTTCATTACAGGAAAAAGGGCCAGCCGCAGCCGGTCCCCTGTAAGTTCAATCTCTTTTGCATGACGCAGTCTGCGCCACAGCTTTTCCGGTAATTTCAAACGATTCAGCAACCACTGATCTACAGCATCAGCATTGTTTTTTTCCCCGTCTGTGATTTCCCGTCCTGGCGTGACTTCCAGCCACGGTCCTCTTCTTTTCCAGCCACCTTGCCAGCTCATAGACGTTTGAGCGCGCGATAGTTCGCCTCAATGGTGGCATCAATATCCTCTACCGTATGCACGCCCGACACAAACATACCCTCAAATTGAGATGGTGCCACACTGACTCCCTCATTCACCATTTCAGTAAAGTAACGGCGGAAGTGGTCCTGATTACTCGTTTTAGCTGTGTCAAAATTGACAACCTTTTCTTCTGTAAAAAATGGACAAACCATGGAACCCACGCGATTGATCGTGACAGGGATACCCAGCTCGCTCGCATTACGTTCGAATCCGGCTTGAAGTCTTGCTGCCCGCTCTTCCAGGCGATCGTATACTTCTGGCGTCAGCAATTTAAGTGTCGAATAACCTGCTGCCATAGCCAGCGGATTTCCGCTAAGCGTACCCGCTTGATAAATTGGCCCCGATGGAGCAATCTGCTCCATAATATCGCGACGTCCGCCGTAAGCACCTACAGGGAGTCCACCACCAATCACTTTACCCAGACAGGTAAGATCCGGCGTCACACCAAAGCGACCTTGAGCCGAATGAAGTCCAACCCGGAATCCAGTCATCACTTCATCAAAAATCAGCAGACTTCCGTACTGCTGGGTTACCTCACGCAAACCTTCCAAAAATCCAGGCTGTGGCGGTACAACTCCCATATTGCCTGCTACTGGCTCGACAATAATTGCGGCAATCTCTTCGCCAAATTTCTCAAAAGCTAGCTTCACCGAAGCCAAATCATTATAAGGAACGGTGATGGTATGGGTGGCTACGACTTCAGGTACACCCGGACTATCGGGCAAACCTAATGTCGCAACCCCAGAGCCTGCTTTAATCAGCAAGCTGTCCGCATGACCGTGATATGATCCCTCAAATTTAAGAATTTTACTACGGCTCGTAAATCCGCGTGCGAGTCGAATCGCACTCATAGTCGCCTCAGTTCCGGAGTTAACCATACGTACAATGTCCATAGAAGGAACACGCTCACATACGAGCTTGGCCATTTCGGTTTCTGCCAACGTTGGTGCGCCGAAGCTGGTTCCTTTTACAACAGCAGCCTGTAAAGCTTTAACCACTTCGGGATGTGCATGGCCCATAATAAGCGGTCCCCATGAACATACATAGTCTAAATAGGATTGACCATCAATATCATATACACGCGATCCTTCGCCATGGTCAATATATACAGGTGTAATCCCAACAGATTTAAAAGCCCGTACCGGGCTGTTAACGCCACCCGGAATGTATTGTTTTGCCTCATCAAAGGCTACTTTGGAGTTCGTATCCTTGCGCACTTTCCGTTGTTCGTCGATCAATCTGACCACTCCTATCTTCTGAAAATAGACTTATTGCTTCAACCATCTTGCCGCATCCTTGGCCGAATAGGTAATAATCATATCTGCACCCGCACGCTTCATGCTTGTCAAAATCTCCAGCACCATTGCTTTTTCATCAATCCAGCCTTGGAGAGCGGCTGCCTTGACCATGGCATATTCACCACTAACGTTGTAAGCCACCATAGGCAGATCAAATTGATCCTTAATCGTGCGCATCACGTCCAGGTAAGAAAGAGAAGGCTTCACCATCAGCATATCCGCACCCTCCAGCACATCAGACTCCGCTTCTCGCAATGCTTCACGTGCATTGGCAGGGTCCATCTGATAGGATTTGCGGTCACCAAACTGCGGCGCAGAATCTGCAGCTTCCCGGAAAGGACCATAAAAAGCAGACGCATATTTGACGGAATACGACATAATCGGAATATGTGAAAAGCCTTCCAGATCCAGCCCCTGCCGAATCGCTTGTACAAAACCGTCCATCATATTAGATGGCGCGATAATATCCGCACCAGCTCTGGCCTGAGAAACGGCTGTACGTACCAGCACCTCAAGAGATTCATCATTCAATACTTCACCGCATACCTCACCATCATGCTCATGCATGTGTACCATACCGCAGTGTCCATGGTCCGTAAACTCACACAAACAAGTGTCAGCCACAACCAGCAGTTCGGGATAACGAGACTTGATCAAACGAGTAGCTTCCTGAACAATACCATCGTCCACAAAAGCCGAAGTCCCTACACTGTCTTTTGTTTCCGGTATGCCAAACAGGAGCACGGCGGGAATGCCAAGCTCACTAATCTCTTTTAGTTCTTCCTCCAGCCGATCCAGAGAAAAACGGTATACACCTGGCATAGAGCTAATTTCCTGTTTCACCCCAGTGCCAAATGTTACGTAGATCGGTTGGATAAAATCAGCGGGATTTAATACCGTCTCACGCACCATACTGCGAATTGCAGCCGACTGGCGCAAACGACGATGTCTAGTAAAAGGAACACTCATGAATACAAACCTCCATTTTTTATACATTCATTAGCAAAAACAAAAAATTATAATGTCATAAGAGTACTTGATCGTTTCCAGTCACATAACGATTGGATCAGGCTTTCAATGGTTGCCTTCTCTGACATAAAACTCACAGTCAAACCGGCTTGGGTAGCTGTCTCACCGGTCAAAGGACCTATCACAGCAATCGTAACTCCCTCCAGCAGCGACAACGGATCATGGATCCCCATTTGCCTGAGCGCTTCCAGAAAAAAGGTGACGGTTGAGGAACTCGTAAACGTAATCGCATGAATGGCACGTTCCTCAAGCAGCTTGAGGAGCTCGTCATCCTGTGTGTTGGCTGCCAGCACAGTTTGATACAAATCAGCCTCGGTCACATGAAGCCCCATCTCCCTCAGCTTTTCTGGCAGCCACGGCCGTGCTAGATCACCTCTAGGTAGAAATACGTTCTGCCCTGCCTGCAAATCCTGCTCAAACCCTTCGAGCAAGCCTTCTGCCTGAAAAGGGCCTTCGATCTGTTCTGCCACAATTCCGTGTGTCCGAAGCGCAGCTGCTGTAGCTGGTCCGACTGCGGCAATACGCGCTTTGAACAGCATGCGTACGTCCTTGCCCTGTTCCTTTAAGTGCGTGAAAAAGTATTCAACTCCATTAACGCTGGTGAAAAACACCCAATCATATTCAGGTAGTCGCGCAAATGCCTCTTTAATTTCCTGTTTGGTTGGCTCGTCCGAAGGGGCGACCGTCTGAATAACTGGAAATTCATATGGCTCGCCACCAAGCTCCTCAATCCGGTGAACCAGACTGCTGGCCTGCGCACGCGCGCGAGTAACCAAAATCCGCTTGCCAAACAAAGGCATGTCCTCAGCCCATTTTAACTGTTCACGTTGATTGACCACTTCTCCGACAACGATGACGGCGGGAGGTTGGAAATTCGCGGCCTTCACCTTAGCTTCAATATCCGCCAGCGTACCCACCAGCGTATCCTGCTCAGCGCGGGTCCCCCAACGGATCAAGGCAACAGGAGTATTTGACGGCTTGCCGTGTTTTATCAGCTGTTCACTGATATAGCCGATCTTTGCTACACCCATCATAAAGATCAGTGTGCCCGTTGCGTTCGTCACTTTATCCCAATGAATACTTTTGTCGAGTTTATCGGGACTTTCATGACCTGTAATGATAGACAGCGATGAGGCCATATCCCGGTGTGTGACTGGAATGCCCGCATAGGCGGGCACACTGATTGCTGATGTGATGCCGGGTATAATTTCATAAGAAATACCATGTTTACGCAGTAGCCCGGCTTCCTCGCCGACTCGTCCAAATATAGTGGGGTCTCCCCCTTTAAGACGAACAACTGTTTTTCCTTCCAAGGCCAAATCCACCAGCAGCTGATTAATTTCCTCTTGCTTCATGGTGTGACGATCTGGCAACTTGCCGACATAGATTTTTTGGGCACCTGGCTTCATCAATCCCAAGAGGCGCGGGCTTGCCAGTCTGTCATATACAATGACATCGCCCAATTGAATGCATTCCCAACCCTTGACCGTAATTAATCTTGCGTCTCCGGGTCCTGCACCTACCAAATATACTTTTCC
Source organism: Paenibacillus sp. SEL1 (assembly GCF_054602535.1). Lineage (NCBI taxonomy): Bacteria > Bacillati > Bacillota > Bacilli > Caryophanales > Paenibacillaceae > Paenibacillus > Paenibacillus sp. SEL1. The sequence continues at coordinate 643,148 of NZ_CM137723.1, forward strand.
TGCCATGCTATCATCCCCTCACCTGCGCAAGAATCTGTTCCGCTCCTTTGGCTATCAAACTGGCCGCCACCGCTTCTCCCAGCTTTTGCGAATCATTTCCCTGGAGCGTTTCCTTCAAAATAACCTCGCCATCTGGCGAGCCTACCATGCCCGTGAGGCTGATTTCTTGACCAGCCCAGACCGCATGAGCCCCGATCGGCACTTGACACCCCCCATTTAACACGCCCAGAAAGGTTCGTTCTGCCGCAACGGTAGCCGAGGTATCCCGGTCGTTGTAAAGGCGCAGCAAGGCCAATAGTTCTTCATCGCTCGCACGACATTCAATACCTAGCGCTCCCTGCCCAACCGCCGGCAAACAGTCTTCTTCCGATATATAGGATGTAATTCGCTCTTTCCAGCCCATCCGATGCAAGCCTGCTGCCGCCAAAATGATAGCATCAAAACCTTCCGTCTCCAGCTTTTTCAGACGGGAATCAATATTACCCCGCACAGGCTCCAATTGTAGATCAGGTCGCATGGACTTGATTTGACTGGCTCTGCGCAGGCTGCTCGTGCCCACCTTTGCCCCTTGAGGCAAATCCTCCAGGCTCTTGGCGCCCAATGTGATCAGGCAATCACGTGGGTCCTCACGGCGCGGCACAGCGCCGTTGACAAGCCCTTCCGGCAATTCGGAAGGCATATCCTTCATACTATGTACTGCCATATCAATCTCACCAGCCAGCATGGCCTGTTCAATTTCTTTGACAAAAAGCCCTTTGCCACCCACTTTGGACAAGGTTACATCCAATATTCGATCACCCTTGGTCAGGATTTTCTTCACGACAAATTGCAAATCCATTCCATGCTTCGCGCACAGCGCGTTCAAATCTTCAATGACATGCCCGGTCTGAGTTAACGCCAGCGCACTCTGTCTGCTGCCTACCACAATTGTTCGCATGTTATTCCTCCTGATTTTGCGCAATCCATAGGTCTATTTCTTTTTCGGTCCAAGCCATAAATTCATGACGCCGTATTTGATCCAAAATTCCGCTACTCGCCAAGCGCCTCAGTAGTTTGGTCCTTTGCTGTGGGGAACTTATCTTACGTTTGATGATCTGTCGCATATCGTGCATGAAATCCAGATATGGCTCGTATTCGCTACCAAACAACGTATTCAAAGCTGATGTAATATCAGTGGTCACAGCAGGGCCAGCCCCTTCTGTGGAAATACTAATCGTCAGTCTTCCTCGTCGAATGGTACCCGGCGTTATAAAGTTTCCCTCTTCCGATCGATCCGCCACATTTACCAGTATACCCCTTTGTCTGGCCTCGTGCGCAACCTCATCATTCACTTCTCTCTGGTTCGTCGCCGCATATACAAGAAAGGCTCCCTGGAGGTCACCCTCGCGATATACGCGATTTACCCAGTGGAGCTGCTTGTGATCCGCCAGAACCTGTAAATCCGGCGTTATATTCGGGCTAATGACGGTAATGAATGCCCCACTTTCCATCATCCCCTTTACCTTTCGTTCCGCAATCCTACCGCCACCTACAACACAACAGATCTTATTCTTACAATTCAACGAAATCGGGACAAAATGCTGCAAAAGGCTTTTCACTCTCCCGTCCACTGATGAAATACAGACCAGGAATTTAGCAAAAAATTAAGAATCAATAGCGTGTAGCCCACCAATGCCCACTTTGCCATTACTAGCCCTGAACGCTGATTCAATCTTTTGCTCACTAAAAATATAATATACACGCACAAGGCAATCGCTGTCATCAGCACCTTGGTATCTAGCAAGAGACGCCAGCGTTCCTCGGCAATAATAGAAATAACGGCAACTACAATAGAGACTCCCAACAAAGGAGTACCAATCAACAGCGCCATATGCGTATACCGGTCCATCATTTCTAGACTCGGCAAGCGTCGGATAGTGTCATTCCATTTCTTTACTTTCAATTTACGATGCAAAAACAGATATAACCCCGAAAATACAGCTGCTACCGTCATTGCTACAAAACCAAGATTAGCCAGCGCAATATGAATCAGGAGCAGACCATGCACGGTATGCCAATTTCCAAGTGGGTTGTCCAGAGGCTCCATCCATATATTGTTGAGCACTAGCACTGCAAAACTAATAATATTAAGCAACAATACCGCAAATTCGGATCGCTGATAACGTGTCAGAATCAAAGAAATCAGTACCAAAATAACTGAGAACAGAAATAGAAAATCATAGGTCACGAAAATAGGAAGATGCCCTTCATTCCAGGTTCTTATCCCCATATAAGCAAGCTGGAGCACCAGAACGACAACAAGAAGCCCTGTACCTGTCCGTTTAGCATTCGCATTACGACGAATCCCATCCGAGAATACAAACAGAAGGCTCAGGGCAAAAACATAAATCATTGAATCATATATAAGCATGCCTGAAGCCACTTCTGTTCACCCACCTTTACAGGCTGGCCGGCGCAAACGACGCTGGCAAAGCCTGAGCCTGAACGGTTTTTTCATGAACACCGGCTTCCGGTTTCATTAACGCAGATGCATCGCTTTTATCTACTTTCTGAGCGGCGTCATCCAAACGATCCTCCAGTGCAAAAATGTGGCTAAACATGTCTAGGGCCTCATTTCCCTGCTTTTGGACAGCCAGTTCCTTTACCCGATTGATCGGATCATGCATCATCTGATTCAGCATACTTTTCGTCAAGCGGCTAATCACTTTGCGTTGCCGTTCATCCAGCTCGGGAAGCTTATTGAACAAGCTTTCCAACGTATCCTGATGTACAGACTCCGCTTTTTCCTGTAATGCACGAATCACCGGACGCACTCCCATCGTTTTCAACCATTGATAAAACTCACTAAGCTCATCTTCGATCATATGCTCGATTTTTGTAGCTTCGGTACGGCGCATTTCCAAATTGCTCTCCACGATCCCTTCCAGATCATCAATATCGTACAGGAAAACATTCTGTAATTCACCAATAGCTGGGTCGAGATCACGCGGAACCGCAATATCAATCATAAACAAAGGACGGGACTGTCGACGTTTCATACTTGCTTCAACCCGAGTCCGATCCAGAATATAACCCTGGGCACCTGTCGAACTAATGACAATATCCACATCCGCCAACCGATTCATGCCTTCCTCCATCGTAACCGGCGTTCCATGGAACTTGGAGGCAAGGTCTTCCGCACGGGATAGGGTTCGGTTTGCTACAATAACCTCAGCTGCTCCACCGCTGTACAAATGCTTAACAGTAAGCTCGCTCATTTTACCAGCACCGAGAATCAGTACCTTTTTATCGGTAAACATCCCGAAAATCCGTTTGCCCAGCTCAACTGCTGCATAGCTGACAGATACGGCACTTTCTCCAATAGACGTCTCCGAATGGGCACGCTTGCCCAATGTGACGGCCTGCTTAAACAACATATTAAACCACGTTGCCGTAATTTTCTGGGATTGAGCCTGAAGAAAAGCGTTCTTTACCTGTCCCAAAATTTGTGTTTCTCCGATTACCATAGAATCAAGGCCACAAGTCACACGGAACAAATGCCGAATCGCCTGCTCGTCCTCATATATATATAAATGTTGTGTAAATTGATCACGCGGAATGCCAAACCATTGCTCCATAAAACTGCGTATAAAATAACCGCACATGTGAAGGCGGTCCACCACAACATATATTTCAGTCCGATTGCAGGTTGCGACAACTACGCCCTCCAACACACTTTTGGTAAGTTTGAGTTGTTCCAGCGCTTTTGGCAAATCTTCTTCTGCAAATGTAAAACGCTCTCTGACTTCCACAGGCGCCGTACGATAATTCAACCCAACAACGACGATGTGCATTGCAAATTCACCTGCCTAAACTGTAATAAGAATAACCACTGTTATCATAAACTATGTTAATTATATCACAGAAGTCCGAATCTCCTTCGGCTGTTTTATGAATTGTTTATGAAAATTGGATGGCGTTCATGAACATCTAGCACGTTCTGTAGGATTTGATTTAGTGTAAACCACTTTTAAAACAAATAACCATGGAAATGTTCCATGGTTATAATATAGGACGCACAAAGGGCTCCATAAAAGAATGATTTACACCAACTCAGCCAACTTGCACTCCGGTGATTCCACCTGAAGTTCTCCCAAGCCGCGAATCAGCTTCTTCACATATGTTTTTTTCGGTTTTAGAACGGATACCAGGTAATCAATAGCCAGCTGCGGATCGACAGTCTCACCGCAAGTATAACAATCAATAGCGGCAAATCCTCTCTCAGGATACGTATGAATAGAGAGATGACTCTCCGACAACAGTACAAGCACGGTAGCTCCCTGTGGTTCGAATTGCTTGGATTGAACGGACATCACCGTTGCTCCGCAAGCTTCAGCTGCTTCAACTAATTGAGCCTCCAAAAACTGCGCATCATTCAGTAATTCAAACTCAACACCCCAAGTATCTACGGCAACGTGTCTTCCGAAAGTTGAGTACTCCAATTCCATCTTTCGGTTCCCCCTTCCTAGGAATAAAATGTTTGAAAAAATTTCATCCGCTAGGACCTACGTCATTCACTTCCCGAGGGAATAACCTCTCGCAACATTCAATGTCCTGAGTGAATCCTGGTTCCTATATTCATTTTCAACGAGATTAAAAATAACATCTATGTGCAGCAAATGCAATCATTTTTTTGGAATAAAAAAGCCCCTTTCGGTAAAGAAAGGGACTACACTGCATAACGATTCATTCCATGTATTCATGCCTTATTAAGCTTCCAGTGCAAATAATTTCGAGCAACTCATTCGAAGCTTATGGTCAATCTGTTCCAACTCCGAGAAAGTACGCGCCAAATTCCGCTGGTCAAGCAACGAATTAATGAGATGATATACGTCTGATATTTCATTTTCGACGTTCTGATGCTGAAAAAGCTGTTGCAGTTCCTGAACCGTATTTTTATATTCAAATACCAGCCTGGAGCCTACGGCATTCTTCTCCATAATTTTACGAACCGTACCTTCATTATAAAAATACACCATAGTGAATCCTTGATACATTCGGTAAACGATGCCTTCGCCCTTAAAACGAACAAAAAGTTTGCGTATAAACAGGGTTAGTTGCGGATGAATTAAGCGGCAAGTCAATTCACACACAAACGCTCCCTCTTGGGCTTCAAAAAACAAATGAACTTCCTCACCCGCATTATGCTCCAGAACGATTTCCTGTCTTCCGTTATCTAGAACTTTAATATAGTAATGCACCTGGGGATCATCCACTGCCCGCAAAAATTCGTCCATTTGAGTTTCCGACAAGGTCAAAGTGGTTTTAACATACTCTGTGGCTAACCGCTGAGCCATACCAATCTCCTCAATTCTTTCCTGAACCTATAAGTTTAAGCTTTATGCTTTATTATACATCAGACCTACAACGCTTTTCTTGCACATCAAATCATAAATTTCCGCCATACATCGGAAATAAACAGAAAATGATGGGGTTGAGACTGCATTATCCCTCATATCCTCACTTTTCTGCTTAAATTCCATCAGTTCCTTTAGTTATTATATATTATTCCCACCATTTTAGTGAGTTTAATATTTTTTGAAGCCCGAATCATGAAAAAGGGACGCCCTTAAGGACGTCCCTAACCTTACAATTCCGTCTGCTCTTCGTCGTCATTCTCTATATAGCTGGAGATGACAGACCACAGCTCTTCCTTGCCCATACCTTCTTCGGATGAAAAGGGGATAAACAATCCCCCGGGAAGTATTCCGAGTTCCTGCTTGATTACCTTATAATGCTTTTCTCGCCGCGTTTTAGGGATTTTATCTGCCTTAGTGCCTACAACGCAGACCGGAAGCCCGTGATGCCGCAGCCAGTCGTGCATCATGATATCGTCCTTGGACGGCGGATGACGCAAATCCACCATTTGAAGCACCAGCTTAAGTGGCTCACGCTCCAGCAAATAAGACTCAATCATCTGCCCCCAAGCCTTGCGGGACGTTTTGGATACCTTGGCATAACCATAACCGGGAAAATCGACAAAATAGAGGTCATCATTAATCCGGTAATAATTGAGTTGCTGGGTTTTACCTGGCGTAGAACTGGTACGCGCCAAATTTTTACGGTTAATCAACCGATTAATCAGTGAAGACTTTCCTACATTGGAGCGCCCCGCCAGAGCAATCTCTGGCAAAGCGTCCACAGGAAACTGATCGGGGCCAACCGCACTTATTATAAATTCTGCTTTTGTTACTTTCATTGTGTTCTTAATTCCTCTCTAATGTACCCTTGCCTGCTCAACCAAAGCATGCTTTAGCACCTGATCCATATGGGCAACGGGGACAAATTCAACATCCTGCCGGATACTGTCGGGAATATCCTTCAAATCCCGTTCATTATCTTTGGGAAGCAGAATTTTTTTGTAGCCTGCCCGATGGGCAGCCAGCGACTTCTCTTTCAAACCACCGATCGGCAATACTCGGCCGCGCAAAGTAATTTCGCCCGTCATAGCTACATCCTTGGATACATGACGGTTGGTCAAAGCTGAAATTAATGCGGTAGCAATAGTAATTCCCGCAGATGGGCCATCCTTCGGAATCGCACCCTCAGGAATATGAATGTGGATATCATTTTTCTCATAAAAGTCCAGTTCAATGCCCAGATCAACTGCTTTGGAACGAGTGTAGCTGAATGCCGCCTGGGCAGATTCCTTCATAACGTCTCCCAATTTACCCGTAAGAATCAGTTTACCACTACCAGGTACGACCGTCACTTCAATCATCAGTGTTTCACCACCGACCTCTGTCCATGCCAAGCCTGTAACCGTACCGATCTGATCCTCCAGTTCTGCAACACCGTAACGGAATTTAGCGATACCCAGATAATCCTTCAGATTATCCGGTGTGATTTGAATCGGCCCTTCGCCACCAGATACAACGGACTTCGCCGCCTTGCGGCACAGAGAAGCCATTTGCTGCTCAAGATTCCGTACACCGGATTCACGGGTATATTCGCGAATGACACGCAGGAGCGTATCCTCCCCGATGACCAACTGTTCCTCGTTCAAGCCATGCTCTCTCTTCTGCTTGGGCAATAGGTACCGGTTGGCGATTTCCAGCTTCTCCAGTTCGGTGTAGCCTGGAATATAGAGTGTCTCCATACGGTCCATTAGCGGACGCGGGATGTTGTGTGCAGCATTGGCTGTCGTTACAAACATCACATTGGACAGATCAAACGGCAGCTCGACAAAATGGTCACTGAACGTATTGTTTTGTTCAGGATCAAGCACTTCGAGCAATGCTGCCGATGGATCCCCCCGAAAATCGGAAGCCATTTTATCAATCTCATCCAGCAAAAATACCGGATTAGACGTTCCTGCGGTTTTCATCCCTTGAATGATCCGCCCCGGCATCGCGCCAACATAAGTCCGGCGGTGACCACGGATTTCCGCTTCATCCCGCACACCTCCCAGAGAAATGCGGACAAATTCCCGACCCATGGATTTGGCAATCGAACGGGCCAACGAGGTCTTGCCGACCCCTGGCGGGCCTACGAGACACAGAATCGGTCCCTTAATGGTCTTCACCAGCTTACGAACAGCCAAATACTCCAATACACGTTCCTTGGGTTTATCGAGTCCGTAGTGGTCGTTATTGAGTACCTCTTCAGCTTTGACGATATCCAGATCATCATCGGTAAACTTGTTCCACGGCAAGCTTAACAACCAATCAACATAATTACGGATGACGCCACCCTCGGCAGAGCTTGCCGGCATTTTTTCCAGACGATCGATTTCCTTTTCGACCTTCTCCTTCACCGGAACAGGTAGCTCCAGTTCACTTAGCTGGTTGCGCAGTTCTTCAACTTCTCCTGCGCGGCCTTCCTTCTCGCCAAGTTCCTTTTGAATCGCCTTCATTTGTTCACGCAGATAATACTCCTTCTGCGTCTTCTCCATTTGCTTCTTCACACGCTGGTTGATTTTACGTTCCAGCTCCAGTACTTCACGCTCATTGTTCAAAATATCCAGAAGCTTCTCCAGACGCTGAGTAACGTCGACGGTCTCCAGTATATCCTGCTTTTCCTTAATTTTGAGCGTAAGATGACTTGTGATCACGTCTGCAAGCCGTCCCGGCTCCTCAATATCGGATACCGCAGCTAGAGTCTCCGGGGTTACCTTTTTGGACAAGTTGATATAATGCTCGAACTGAGTTAATACAGTGCGCATAAGCGCATCCGTCTCAGGCTGTACGTTTTCTGCCTCGTGCAGCTCCTTCGCCATTACCTCGTAATATTCTTCATTGTCCGTATATTGAATAATCTCGGCGCGTTCCAGCCCTTCCACCAATACTCGAATAGTTCCATTAGGAAGCTTGAGCATCTGGCGTACCTTGGCTACCGTGCCGACTCGAAAGATGTCCTCTTGTGTGGGTTCTTCAATATTTACTTCTGATTGAGAACACAGGAGAATCAAATTGTCTTCAACCATCGCTTTTTCCAAAGCCTTGACCGATTTTTCCCGGCCCACATCGAGATGCAGAACCATGCTCGGGTAGACCAGAAGTCCTCTTAAAGGCAGCAAAGGAAAACGACGACCTTTTGTCTTGGTGGGTCCCATCGCTTTCGCACCTCCAGTGATTCTCAGGTTCCGGATTTTACAATCCTCACGTTGTTATCTTTCATATTTTATCAAATGTTTTATGAAAAAACCAATGAAAGGGTGGTTCATCAGCAAGATCCTGTATCTGATATCGTCCCGTTATGCGTTCCATCAGCCTGTAACAAGGAAGATTGGGATGGGCGAAAAGTCTCAATTGTCGCATGCACAGGCAAATCTGACGTCATTTCTTCCCCAAACACATGTCGGAACACTTCGGTAACTGACTGTACAGGAATGACTTTTAAACCCTCAATACCGTCAAAAAGAGCTTGCCAGTTGTCCTGCGGAATGATCACCTTTTTGGCTCCAGCCTGAAAAGCGGCTTCAACCTTGGCTAATACACCACCAATCGGTTTGACACGACCATGAATGCTAACTTCGCCAGTCATAGCAATTTCATGATCCACCGGAATTCCCCGCATCGCGGAAGCAATGGCTGTTGCCATCGCAATTCCTGCGGACGGGCCATCTACCGGCGTACCCCCTGGGAAATTGATATGCAAATCGTAATTCGATGGAGACAATCCGAGCGTACGCAAAACGGTTAAAACATTTTCCACAGAACCTTTAGCCATGCTCTTACGGCGCAGCGTGCGGGACCCACCTCCAATTTCTTCCTCATCCACGACCCCCGTAATATTATAAATTCCCTTTCCCTCAGGAACCGGAACTGCTGTAACTTCAATTTCCAGCAGCATCCCCATGTTCGGGCCATATACAGCTAATCCGTTAACGAATCCAATTTGCGGCAAGCCCGGTATTTTTCGGTCAGGACGTGGTTGAATTTGACTGCTGCCCGCTACCCATTCCACGTCGGAAGCATTGAGACGCTCTCTTTTCTCGGTAAGTGCCAAACCAGCAGCTAGCTGGATCATATTGACCGCTTCCCGACCGTTCGTTGCGTAACGCTGTACAACTTCTACTGCCTCAGGGCAAGGGCCAAAGCCTAGCTTGTGGACAGCATCCTCTGCAATACGAGCAATCTCCTGTGGCTGCAAGGCACGGAAATAAATCTCCATGCACCGGGAGCGAATCGCAGGTGGCAGTTCATGCGGCGAACGGGTCGTCGCACCTACCAAACGAAAATCGGCTGGCAAACCGTTTTGGAAAATATCGTGGATATAAGCAGGAGTGTTCGAATCTTCCGAGTTGTAATACGCACTCTCCAAAAACACCTTGCGATCCTCCAGTACTTTCAACAGTTTATTCATCTGCGTTGGATGCAGCTCACCAATCTCATCAATGAACAGCATACCCCCATGCGCCTTCGTCACAGCCCCGGGCTTAGGCTGCGGGATTCCCGCCACCCCCATCGCTCCTGCCCCTTGATAGATTGGATCATGTACTGAACCTATCAGCGGGTCCGCAATACCGCGCTCGTCAAAGCGGGCCGTCGTAGCATCAATCTCCGTGAATTTGGCATCTCCCTTGAACGGGGAGGACAGATTCTTCTTAGCCTCTTCCAGCACCACGCGTGCAGCAGCCGTCTTCCCTACACCCGGCGGGCCATAAATAATGACATGCTGCGGATTCGCACTACATAACGCTGCCTTGAGTGCGCGCAGTCCGTCCTTCTGACCCACGATATCCTGTAATGTGGCAGGACGTGTGCGTTCAGCCAATGGCTTGGTAAGTGAAATAGAGCGTAATTTGCGCAGCTTATCCAATTCCTTGCGGGATTCCCGATCCACCGCACTACGGTTCGTTTTCTGGCTCCGCAGGAGGTTCCAGAAATACAGACCAATAACAATCCCGAAAAACATTTGCACCAATAACAAAATCATAGTCAAGTCCATCGTATTTCCTCCGTTTCTCATCTCAGCAATTTGAAAAATGCCGCTCTATGAAAAACAGTATTTCCTTTTCCGCGATAGCTAAACGGCGGTCTTTCAAAAGATCAGAGAGAAATACAAAAACACCGTGAAGAACAGTTCTGTAGCAGAGCTGCTCTCCACGGCGTTTAAATGATGACAATAGATTATGACTATGCCTCTTTATATACTGCTTTGCCTACACCTTCTCGGCGGTATGACGTTCTTCACGTCCAGGGATTTTCCCTGTTTCCTCATAAGCCTTGACGATGATATCAATTTCTTTTTTCAATTCGTCCACCATATCAGCCTCTGGTACTTTGCGAATCATTTTTCCATAACGGAACAAAAGGCCTTCACCGCGTGCCCCAGCAATTCCGATATCAGCTTCCTTCGCTTCACCCGGGCCATTTACTGCACAACCCAGTACTGATACTTTAATCGGTACCTTGAGTTTTGCAATGTAGTCCTCCACCTCGTTGGCAATAGAGAACAGATCTATATCCAGACGTCCACAAGTCGGACAAGAAATCAGTGTAGCTGCGTTTGTGATCAATCCAAATGTCTTGAGCAACTCACGTGCTACCTTCACTTCTTCCACCGGATCGGCACTGAGCGAAATACGCATTGTAGAGCCGATGCCTGAGGCAAGCAAAGCGCCCATACCTGCCGCGCTTTTAACCGTACCAGTAAAGAGCGTACCCGCTTCGGTAATACCGAGATGGAGCGGATACTTAATAATTTCAGCGGCCTTCGTATAAGCTGCAATCGCCATAGGAACATCAGACGCCTTCAGTGACACGATAATGTCATGGAAATCAAGTTCTTCCAGTATCCCGATATGATACAGTGCACTTTCTACCATCGCTTCTGGCGTAGGGTAGCCATACTTATCCAGTAAATGCTGTTCCAGTGACCCGGCGTTCACACCAATCCGAATCGGAATCCCTTTTTCCTTACATGCCTTCACGACAGCTTCCACTTTTTCACGTCGTCCAATGTTACCTGGATTAATGCGAACCTTATCAATTCCATTTTCAATTGCCAGTAGAGCCAGCTTGTGATTAAAGTGAATATCTGCAACCAACGGAATATGAATCCGTTTTTTTATTTCCTTAATGGCAGCGGCAGCTTCCTCATTGTTGACGGTAACCCGCACCAGTTGACATCCAGCTTCTTCCAAGCGAAGAATCTCGGCTACAGTCGCTTCTACATCTGCTGTTTTGGTTGTACACATACTTTGGATGATGACTTCATTGCTGCCGCCAATCGTCAGATTCCCGACTTTAACGGGACGTGTGTCTTGTCTTAAGAACATGTACTTTTCTCTCCCATTAACGCCAAACCTCCACCCCTTAAAACCTCATACAGGTTTAGTGAAGTGGAGATCCGGCTTCTCATGTTTTAGAGATCGCGAAGTATCAATCCTTAGGCGCTCTCTTCTTGTTTTTTATCCTTATCTGTACCACCGAGTTCCGGTGCAATTTTGTCTTTTACAACCTGCTCATTGATGACGCAAGTAGTCACATCCTCACGGGAAGGAACCTCATACATTACGTCCAGCATAATACCTTCGATGATCGCACGAAGGCCACGGGCACCCGTGTTACGCTTGATCGCTTCGCGAGCAATGGCTTCCAGAGCATCTTGCTTAAACTCCAGTTGCACATTATCCAGCTCAAGCAGCTTCTGGTATTGCTTGGTTAACGCATTTTTCGGTTCGGACAGAATACGAACCAATGTGTTCTCATCAAGCGGCTCCAGCGTAGAAATTACTGGCAAGCGCCCTACAAATTCCGGAATCAGGCCGAATTTCAAAAGATCCTCAGGCAATACCATTGAAGTATATTCGCCTGGTTTCAGATCTTTTTGTTCGCTAGTAGCGTTGAAGCCGATAACCTTTTTACCGATACGGCGTTTGATCATTTGCTCCAGACCATCAAAGGCACCACCGCAAATAAACAGGATATTCGTGGTGTCAATTTGAATGAACTCTTGATGTGGATGCTTGCGACCGCCTTGCGGAGGTACAGAAGCAACTGTGCCTTCCAAAATCTTAAGCAACGCCTGCTGTACACCTTCACCCGATACGTCACGCGTAATGGACGGGTTTTCGGATTTGCGGGCTACTTTATCAATTTCGTCAATGTAGATAATGCCGCGTTCGGCTTTTTCCACATCATAATCGGCAGCTTGAATCAGTTTCAACAAAATATTTTCAACGTCTTCACCCACATAACCTGCTTCCGTAAGGGAAGTGGCATCTGCGATAGCAAAAGGAACGTTCAAAATTTTAGCCATGGTTTGCGCAAGCAACGTTTTACCCGAACCTGTAGGTCCAAGCATCAAAATGTTACTTTTTTGCAGTTCCACATCATCAATTTTGTTTTGAGTATTAATACGTTTGTAGTGATTATATACCGCTACAGACAACGATTTTTTCGCTTGATCCTGACCAATGACATATTGGTCCAGAATGTCACGGATTTGCATTGGTTTCGGAATGTCTTTCAGATCTACTTCTTCTTCATGACCCAATTCCTCTTCTACAATCTCCGTGCACAACTCAATGCATTCGTCACATATATATACGCCCGGTCCAGCAACAAGCTTGCGAACCTGATCCTGAGATTTACCGCAGAAAGAACATTTCAATTGTCCTTTTTCATCATTAAATTTAAACATAGAGCCACCCCTTTACAGATTAATCGGTTTAGACAGCACCTGGTCAATGATACCGTATGCTTTTGCCTCTTCCGCTTCCATGAAGAAATCCCGGTCAGTATCACGTTCGATTTTTTCGAGGGGCTGACCCGTACGCTCTACATAGATTTGATTCAGCTTAGCACGTGTTTTGATAATCCAGTCCGCATGAATCAGCATATCGGAGGCTTGCCCTTGAATGCCACCGAGCGGCTGATGGATCATGACTTCACTGTTGGTAAGCGCGTATCTCTTGCCTGGCGCACCCGCTGTGAGAAGCAACGAACCCATACTTGCAGCCATGCCTACACAGATCGTCGATACGTCCGGCTTAATGAATTGCATTGTATCATATATACCCATGCCCGCAGTTACAGAACCGCCTGGCGAGTTAATGTACAAATTAATATCCTTCTCTGGATCTTCCGCAGAAAGGAACAATAACTGTGCAATGACGAGATTGGCGACATCGTCATCAATCGGGCCACTTAGGAAAATAATACGATCCTTAAGCAACCGCGAGTAAATATCGTAAGATCGTTCTCCTCGATTCGTTTGTTCCACAACCATAGGGACGAGACTCATCACGACCAACCTCTTTTCTTTATTAAAATGAACACCTGTATTCATCCGCTTCCTTATGTCCCATTAAAACGGAAGCAGCAAGCATGAAACGTGAACACCTTACAAAATATTTTAACATGTTCAGAGTCTCGTGTCATATTTGCATGCGCTCATATATGCAGTGCGGGCTGTTTATAGTACACTCTGCCGAGACCTTCTCATATTTAACCATGTTTCGTATGTATGTGCAAATATACGGTAGTGACTTATGTAAAACAAAAAACACGACTCACAGCACTTTCCATAAACGACTAAAATTTGGGTTACCAAAGGTAAAAATAAGGCACGTAACTTTCACTACGTGCCTTATCCCTATCTAATTGCTACGTTGCAGCTTGTTACAGCATACTCCGTATATTTTATCGTCTGAATTATTCAGCAGCTTCAACTGGCGCTTCTACTTCTTTGCTGTTTTCCACCAACAAAGCAATCGTTTTGCGCAGTGAAATTTCTTCTTTCAGGTTAGCGAACGAGCCGTTACCTTCCAGAATGCTGCGGATTTCCTCAACTGAACGTTTGTAAGCTTCAGCCATGTTTTTCAGTTCTTCATCAATTTCCGCTTCGGAAACTTCGATGTTTTCTGCTTTAGCCACTTGCTCCAGCACGAGGTTGTTACGTACGCGCTTCTCAGCATCAGCTTTCATTTGCTCTTCCAGGTCTTCCTTGCTTTGACCAGAGAATCCGAGGAACATTTCAAGGTTCATACCTTGGCTACGCAAACGGTTGTCGAAATCGCGAACCATGTTTTGCACTTCGCTCTTCACCATTGCTTCAGGAATGTCGATTGTTGCATTCTCAGCAACTTTCTCCACTACAGCACCCTCCCGGGCTGCTTTAGCTTCGTTTTCCTTACGATCCAACAATTGCTTTTTCAAGTCTTCCTTGAATTCAGCCAGTGTGTCAAATTCGCTTACATCTTTAGCAAATTCATCGTCCAGTTCAGGAAGAACTTTGCGTTTCAGTTCGTGAACTTTCACTTTGAATACCGCTTGTTTGCCAGCGAGGTCAGCAGAATGGTAGTTCTCAGGGAACGTTACTTCAACGTCCTTGGAATCGCCAGTGTGCAAACCAACCACTTGCTCTTCAAAACCAGGGATAAATGTGTTAGAGCCCAGTTCCAAAGAATACTTCTCAGCTTGTCCGCCTTCGAATGGTACACCATCCACGGAACCGTCGAAGTCAATAATAGCTGTATCACCGGATTGAGCAGCATCTTCATCAACGACAACCAATTCAGCATGACGTTGTTGCAGGCGCTCCAGTTCTTGAGCCAGTTCTTCGTCGCTTACTTCGAGTTTGCTTACAGGCACTTCTACGCCTTTGTAATCGCCCAAAGTCACTTCAGGTTTAACAGTAACCTTTGCTTTGAATTTGAAAGATTCGCCTTTAGCAAATTGGTCAATTTCAACGTCAGGGCTGTCAACCGGGAAGATGTCTGTTTGCTCTACAGCTTGGCTGTAAGCTTCTGGCAACAGGATGTCAATTGCATCCTGGTACAGACTTTCAATACCATAGCGTTTTTCAAAGATAGGACGTGGTACTTTACCTTTACGGAATCCTGGTACACTTACTTGTTTTGCCACTTTATTAAAAGCTTTGTCGAGTGCAGCGGCTACACGATCCGCGTCAACCTCAACTTCAAGAACCCCAAGGTTCTTCTCTATTTTCTCCCAAGTTGCTTTCATTTTATGCTTTCCCCTCCAACAAAATCTTCACTTAGTTTTCATTACAATCAACGCACACAAAATAACCACTATAGTATATCTAACATTACTGTCTTTTTCAAGAGCAGCCCTTTGAATGCTTCACAGGTAAACGTTTCCGGTCATTAAGGAGTGTTCATTCCCGCCGCTACGAATAGTCGCATCGACCGATACGCCTGCTCAAAACGGAAGCGCAGCGCATCTGTAATGCCATATATAGCCCGGGTTTCTTCCTCATTATTATTTCCGTTCAAACTTTCCGAAACCGTCTGATGGAGTGCTGCAGCCCAAATATCCGGCATTCCGTCCTCTTCCACCAACATTGATCTATAATCTTTTGTACCGTATACTGCCATCACAAACTGTGACCACAACTCCTGTGCAAAATAGAATAGTGTAGGCTCGTGCACCTCAGTTTGATCGGCCACCCGTTCCAAAATACGCATAATCGATTCTGGAAAATCACCTGGCTGTAACGGAACCGTTTCAATGTCGATTTCCGCTTGTTCATCACCCCGTCTGATTTCTATCGTCCCTTCCATTCCGCGTCGTCGCATTGTCTGTAGAACACGGAATTGAAGTAAAGGATGGATTTCCCGTTCCGTAATCCAGCGAAGCAAGGCATCGTCGATTTCTGGCAGTTCCAGATAGGACAACTGCTCCAACGCTAAAATCGTCTGTTCGGATAAGGGTTCATCCATAGCCATCCGCAACAGCTTGTTGCCGTAGCCTGCATCCTGCTCCTGCTTAAAGCGTGCATGACGGCGAGCTAACTCTACTTCACTGACCTCTTCTTCCACAGCGTCCGTTACCGCCCCGCTGTCAGCGTACTGTGGAAATGCAGCTTCCAGCCATTGTAATAGAGCGTTCCATTCATCGTATTGCTTCTGCTCCTGTCCCTGACACTGCATTAAAAAACGCAGCATCGCCATCGCCTCTCCGTAACGTTCGTTTTCAAGCATCACAGTAAGTTGAATTTGATAATAGTCCAGTGTCTTCGGAAACAATACAATATTATTTTCTTTTGTCGTCACCTTGGAGTCCTTTATTCAAGGCACCCCCTCTCCTTCGCAAGCTCAAGTATTTGTAGATTATATGAGAAACAGTAGCCGAAGTCCAACCACTCGTCTTACACATATTCACCTGTATTCTAACATACCCTTTTATAAGGCAAAAAAAACTACGTCTACTCAGAATTTATGCTGTATAAAGCCTAAATAAGCGATATATGCAAAATAAGACTTGAATTTCTTTTATCCATATGATATATTAATATTCGCTTGAATTTTATGTCCCAGTAGCTCAGCTGGATAGAGCAACGGCCTTCTAAGCCGTCGGTCGGGGGTTCGAATCCCTCCTGGGACGTCATAACAAGAAGCCTCCATAATGGAGGCTTCAGAGTGTCGAGAAAGTCCAGAGGACTTTTCGACACTTCTATTTTTATATGGGGAGACGCATCTTTTAAAACAAAAATCGATTTAAAACGATCTGAGGACCCTAGTTTTTAGACCACTAAGACAGTTTTAAACCCCCTGCAAAAAAACAGGGGGTTTCTCGACAATCTGAAGCCTCCATAATGGAGGCTTTTTTTGTTCTCATGAGATAAACCACGGGGGAACGTCGGGTCATCGGTATCGTTAGCCTATACTTCGCAGCCGACCATAGGGAGAGTATCTCTCTTGATAAATTACACCAAAAATAGCTTCCACAAGGGAGCTTTTTTTCATTATAAATAATGCAGAAAAATTAGTCTGCCCATCACTACTTTAGGCGCTGGTTTCAAGTCTCTACTCTTTCAAAAAAGCGCAGAAATTGCTATCATCTATCATGTTGCACCATTTCAGGACCATTTTGATGAAAAACCTATGAAGTCCAGATAGAAGACATTTATAAGCTTATGTCAACAAAGGATACACAAATCACATCGCTTGACCGCGTGAATTAGCAAGGAGATTAATCAAATGAAATTAATATCTTGGAATGTAAACGGCTTAAGAGCCTGTGTGACCAAAGGATTTTATACTTATCTAAAAGAAACAAATGCCGATATTTTTTGCGTACAGGAAACGAAGCTTCAAGAAGGTCAAATCCTCATGGAGAACATGGAGGAATACACACAATACTGGAATTACGCTGAGAAAAAAGGATATTCCGGCACGGCTATTTTCACCAAAATCAAGCCGCTCTCTGTGCATTATGGACTTGAGGAAAACGAAGAACCAGAGGGTCGAACCATTACTCTGGAATTCGAAAAATTTTATCTCGTCAATGTGTACACACCGAATACCAAACGGGACTTATCCCGACTGCCCTACAGACTGGAATGGGAAGACCGTTTTCGCAGCTACCTGCAACAACTGGATGCTTTGAAGCCTGTCATCGTTTGTGGAGACTTGAACGTAGCTCATCAGGAGATCGACCTCAAAAATGCCAAAGCTAACTACGGAAATGCCGGATTCACGCCTGAGGAACGGGAACGCATGTCACAGCTGCTAGACGCCGGATTTATAGATACCTTCAGATCCTTTTATCCTGACCGGACGGATGTTTATTCCTGGTGGTCCTACATGCCAAAGGTGAGAGAAAGGAATATCGGCTGGCGGATTGATTACTTCCTCGTCTCGGAGAGACTTCGTCCGCTTTTGATGGATGCGAGCATTGATTGTCATATTACAGGCAGTGACCACTGCCCTGTGATATTGGATTTACAAGATATTTCAGCATAGGTCCCCCTGCCCTGACACAAGGATTTATGAAATCTTAAAAAGCCGTTATGCTCTGTTATGGCAGCATGACGGCTTTAATTAATGGAGCTATGTCCCCAAATATACCTCGATACGGGAAATCAACCGATCTCTCACATCTTGCGCTTCTTTTTGATCTAATACAGCCTGGCATATCGTCTTCTTTTCGCCACTGACGTAATGCAGTACATATTGGGTCACTCTGCATTGCGGTGCATAAGTATCCTTACGATCCGTATTAAAATAAGTCACCTGGCAGCTTCCGAGAAAACAGAAAGATAGCTCACCTGTAGCTGTGAACAGCCAGCCTGGCAGCTTGGGCTTCAGCCTCAAGGATAGTCCCCTATGATCATAGCCAAACGGCTGCCCCGCCAGACTTTCATTCACCTTATACATACCCAGCTTCCTGTCGTAAAGCCCGCTCTGCCTGATTTGCCGATATAGCTCCTGCCCATTTACAATGTCGCCAACCACTTTCATAGCCCTAGTCGGTCCCTCTAGAAAATATGGTGTATCCTTACGTTCGAAGGAATGTATGTTTACGAGCTTGCCCCCGCAGTCATCCTCCTGCACCTCGAATTCTCTGGCTTCATAATAAAAGAAGGTTGGGTATATCCCCTCACCGATAAGCAGAGCCTTATCCATCCCCTGTTGGAGTTTACGTTCAGCTTGGCGCAAAAACACCAGTACATCTTCAAACGCTAGTGGTATTTCTGTTCCTTCAAATCCAAAACGAATCGATTCGCGGTACACTTCTCTAGCATCCGAAATCCGTGACCAGAAGCTGTAATCCTTGCTTTCATCCCTGCAATCAGCCTCATCAGAATCGTGGTAGTATTCCTCCATTGCGAGCCTCAGCTGTTGGATCAACTTAGCAACTTCTCGCGGCAGCCGTAGCACAGAATTACCCGAAAGCTTCACCTGTGCATGTATTAAAAATCTTACAAGTCGCTGTAATTCACACAGTTCACTGAATCCAGAAGCAAACAGCCCCGGAAGTCCGTTCATGGAATCATTCCATCCCGGCTTGCCCGGCTCCATCTCAATTCCCAAGCCCTCTGGGTCCAGCGTGGACAGCTTGATGGTTGCTAATGACAGCAGCTTTTCATATAAATTTGACTTATAAATCTCTCCGCTTCCATGTTCGGTTCGAACCCAATGAACATCGCGATCCCGGGCGTGCAGCTGAGCTTCTTTCTCCTTGCTCTCTACGACCGCCCCGTACTGACGGATACGTCCGTCCTTCATCTGCACGTATTTGTTTCGACGTGGCTGTACCCATGCCGGACTGTCGTAATACATGTACTCTCGGGTCGTTAGCAAGAGTTCCTCTTGTTTGTCTGGATAGATACTTAGATAACTTTCGATTAGATCCATGTTATATGTCCAATGGTCGATCCAGAAACCTTCACCAAAATCAGCCTCATAGTATTGTTCGGAATGCTTGAGAGCTTCGGTTACAAACGTCTCAACCGTTTGCTTTAGCGCGATGTTGTCATGAATGATATGTTGAATCAGCTCACCCGGGGTGAACGACGATTGAAAAAAAGCACGCAAAGACGAATGATCTGCCACCTCCACCTGTCCCAGCAACGGTTCCAGCTCCCCATGCTTGCGTGAAAATACATGATATACAAATGGTTGCTCCGTGCCGTTGTCCAGCAGCAATGGATAACCACCACGTAACAGGTTATCCAGATAGTTCTGACGGCAGTATTCGTCAAATAACGGAATGGATGTCCGCGTTGCCATTTCATCCGTCAACTCTTCGATCAACGCTTTGGCTTCCTCCGCCTTCCGCTCGATATAAGGCATGGTTGCGATTTCCGTAATCCGTTCATTGATAGAGTGAATATCATTCACATGCCCGATGATCGTACAGTGATTGACGGCAGTACCTGCCGCCAGTCGTGCTGTGTAGCCGCTAAACCCACAAGGCACTTTATTCGTCGTCACAGACTGCTGTGAAACCAAGTCTTCGACGCCTTTTCTATTTAAAACCCGTTATTCGCCATCACTTGCTTGAACCACAGCGCACTTTGTTTGGGTGTCCGTTCCTGCGTGTCGTAATTGATGTGTATAATACCAAAACGTTTGCTGTATCCCCAGGCCCATTCAAAGTTATCGAGGAATGACCAGACAAAATAGCCCTTAAGCTGACCTCCCTCCACAATAAAGCGATGGCATGCCTTTAAATGTTCCTCAATGTAATACTGACGTCCAATGTCCTCAATCTTTCCATTCACCAGTTCGTCCTTCATCGCTGCTCCGTTTTCCGTAATCAGGATGGGTAACCCCTTGGAAAAATCCTTCTCAATCCGCGTTAGCAGCTTATAAAAGGATTCAGGGTGAATCTCCCATCCCATATCCGTTACCGGTTCCTCTATGGAAACCTGCTCGACCTGAAGCAACGAAGCGTCTGTAGTCGCTCGAATGATACTGCGGGCGTAGTAGTTGATGCCCAAAAAATCCCCTGGCTGCTGAATCAGCTCCATATCACCAGGCTGTACAAAATCCAATCCGTTCAAGTGCGCCCCGTACCATTCCACCATATCCTCAGGGTATTTCCCGTTAAACAATGGTTCGGCAAACCAACGATTAATAAAACCATCCCGCCGGACAGCAGCGGCTACATCTTCGGGGTGTTCAGAGGCTGCATCGACATGCTCCATGTTCAGCGTAATACCGATGTTGCCCGTCAGGCCCTTTTCCTTGTATAAGTTCATAGCTATCCCGTGACACATCAGAATATGATGAGCGGCAGTAAAGGCTTCCCTCCAGTTCTCATGGCCGGGGGCATGCTCTCCTGTGCCATAGCCCAAAATAGAGGCGCAGTAGGGCTCATTTATCGTATTCCACCAGCTTATACGTTGTCCAAATCGATCCATGATTACAGAAGCATACGTTTTAAAATGTTGGATAATCTCTCGCTGCGTCCAACCGCCTTCGTCCTCAATCCACTGCGGTAGATCCCAATGATACAGCGTCAGCATTGGAATTAGCCCGGCCGACTCAATCTCATCCAGCAGACGCTCATAGAAGAGCAACCCCTGTTCGTTAACCACGCCGGGTGCGGGAATAATGCGCGGCCAGGCCACGGAAAAACGGTAATGTAAAAAACCAAGTTGCTTCATTAATTGCACGTCTTCCTTAAAGCGGTGAAAATGGTCACAAGCCACATCTCCGCAGTCCCCTCCTATCACCTTCCCGGGTACTCGACAGAAAGTATCCCAAATAGAAGGCGTTCTTCCTTCCTCATCCACGCCACCTTCAATTTGATAAGAAGAGGTCGAAGTTCCCCACATAAACGTGGTGGGGAATGTATAGGTATTCTCACTCATACTCGGTATCATCCTTTCAGGAATCAAGACTTCACAGCTCCGGCCATTGCACCGCCGACAATAAAGTGCTGGAGGAAAATATACAAAATAACGAGCGGTAGTGTAACAATCAGAATGCCGCAAGCGAGCAGCGGCCAGTTGTTCATGTATTGTCCGTAGAAGGAGAACAATCCCTTGGTCACTGGCTGATAAGCAGGATCAGACAAATAAATAGTAGGACCTATAATGTCATTCCACGCCCCAATCGCTGTCAAAATAATGCCTGTCGCCAACACCGGCTTCATCAGCGGGACAAGAATTGTAAACAAATATCGTGAATATCCGCACCCGTCCATGGCAGCCGCTTCATCCAGCTCTCGGGAGACAGACTTGATATACCCCACAAATATCAGAAAAGCGATGCCGGTACCTGTTGTTTTCAGCAAAATAAAACCAAGCTGGGTATTGTAAAGTCCCAGGCTATTAATGAGAGCAAATTGCGGAATCAGTGGATTCGGGAGATACATGGATATCAGGAAACACACTTTTTCAGCATTGCAAAATTCCCCCTGTACTCTTAGAATAAATGCATTCACTTTTACGAAAGCGGTTTAGTTAATTACAGCTACTATTATGTATCGAATAGCCTGTATTTGTAAATAGAGAATTGTAAATTATCAAATAAAACATAAATCACCATTATTACTCCTTGAAATATTAGGCAACATCCTTTATTCACACTGTTGACTCACTTCTATGAGGTAGCATAGAATACGAGTAATCATTAAGTTTGAAAAGAAAATTCAATTTAACTAAATCAGTTTAGTGACGGAGGATTCCATGAATATAAAAACAATAGCTAGCATGGCAGGCGTTTCAGTGGCAACGGTTTCGAAAATCATTAACAATTACACAGACATCAGTGAGGAAACCCGACAGCGGGTACTTAAAATCATGGAGGAAACAGGCTATAGACCCTCCTCCTCGGCCAAAACGCTTGCTACCAAAAAATCTAATCTGGTAGGCGTTATATTTGCCGGCAAGCTGAATGTTGATTTTAGTCATCCTTTTTTTGTAGATATCATTAATGTCTTCAAAAAACAGATTGGCTTGCTCGGTTACGATCTGCTATTTTTCTCAAATGAGAAATTTCTGGATAATGGAGAGGACTATTTGGCTCGCTCGAAATATTTTTCAGTGGACGGGTGCATTATTATTGCTGGAGATGAGGTGGAGAAGAGTGTCTTTGATCTCGATGCCAGCCCTATCCCCTGCATCGGTGTCGATATTGAGCTAACCGGAGCTAGTTCCTGCTATATCATGTCCGACAATCAGAAGATTTCAATGAAGGTTGTTGAGCATTTTTACATGAATGGATACCGCGAAATGGGTTTTATAGGCATTGAACGCCCCTCTTTGGTTATTAAAGAGAGAGAGGAAGCCTTTACCGCCTCACTAAAACGGTTTAGTCTTGACGTTAGACCTGAATGGGTCGTGTATGGTAAGGACTACGCGGCAGAAGATGGATACCAGGTCGCGAAGGCGTGGATACAGCAAGGAAATTTACCA
The DNA here is from genome assembly GCF_054602535.1 of Paenibacillus sp. SEL1. Lineage (NCBI taxonomy): Bacteria > Bacillati > Bacillota > Bacilli > Caryophanales > Paenibacillaceae > Paenibacillus > Paenibacillus sp. SEL1. The sequence goes on from NZ_CM137723.1 coordinate 666,257, forward strand.
AAAGCTATTTTTGCGGCGACCGACCTGCTTGCTTTTGGTGCCATACGTGCTTTCAAGGAAAGCGGCTTGAGGGTACCCGAGGATATTGCTGTAGTGGGATGTGATGATATAGAAGCCTGTCGTTATACCGAACCTCCACTGACGACTGTAAAACAAGACAAGCAAAAAATAGGCCGTCTAGCCGCTATGGTGCTGTTTGACCTGATGAATAAACAAATGGATACGAAATGTATTAAAGTAGAGCCGGAACTAGTCATTCGTAGCTCCTGCGGAGCCCGGCAACATTGGAACCATACGAAGGTCAAGAGTTAGCATATGCCTTAAAAAAGATGACTCCTGATAAATTCAGAAGTCATCTTTTTGCAGTTTAATATTCATAGACCCATCGCTTATCTATTACTTGTAGGCCATCGTCGCATTCACAGCCTTTTTCCAGCCTTTATACAAGCTTTCACGTGTTGCTTCATCCATATTCGGGGCAAAAGAGGTTTCCACTCTCACCCGCTTGCGAAGTTCATCCGTACTCTTCCAATATCCAATAGCCAAACCTGCCAGACATGCAGCTCCCAGTGCCGTCGTCTCATGGATAACTGGCCGCTCCACTGTTGCATCCAAAATATCGCTCTGGAATTGCATCAGAAAATTGTTCAATACAGCTCCTCCATCCACCCGCAGCAATTTCACTGCAATACCTGAATCAATCTCCATGGCTGTAAGCACATCCTTGGTCTGATAAGCGAGTGACTCCAATGTGGCGCGGATAAAATGCTCCTTCGTGGTCCCGCGTGTCAAACCGAACATCGCTCCGCGCACCTCGCTATCCCAGTAGGGGCTGCCCAGTCCGACAAAAGCGGGTACAAGATACACTCCTTCCGTAGACGAAACACGGGCGGCATAGGGTTCACTATCCTTCGCTTCACGGAACATACGTAGCCCGTCTCGCAGCCACTGGATGGCCGACCCCGCTACAAACACACTCCCCTCGAGTGCGTATTGCACTTTGCCTTCCTCCAGTCCCCAAGCGATGGTCGTAATCAGGCCGTGCTTGGATTCCACTGGTTGATCCCCCGTATTCATCAGCATGAAGCAGCCTGTGCCGTAAGTGTTTTTGATCATCCCTTTTTCGTAACATGCCTGACCAAACAAGGCTGCCTGCTGGTCACCTGCTGCACCGGCGATCGGTACATTCTGACCAAAGAAATGATAATCCACAGTGTGCGCATATACCTCGGAAGAAGGTCTTACCTCAGGTAGCATGATTTTCGGAACACCCAGAATGTCCAGCAGCTCTTCGTCCCACTTTAGTTCATAAATGTTGTACATCAGCGTCCTGGCTGCATTGGAGTAGTCCGTTACATGTGCCGTTCCGCCGGATAGTTTCCAGATCAGCCACGAGTCAATCGTACCGAATAACAGGTCACCTCGTTCCGCCTTTTCCCGCGCGCCCTCCACATGGTCCAGTATCCACTTTACTTTAGTGCCTGAAAAATACGGGTCGATCAACAGGCCTGTTTTGCTGTGAAAAAGCTCCTCGTGCCCTTGTCGCTTCAATTCTTCACAGATGTCCGAGGTTTGGCGTGATTGCCATACGAGTACGTTATACACGGGCACTCCTGTATTTTTGTCCCATACAGCCACCGATTCTCGCTGATTGGTAATGCCGATGGCAGCCACTTGATTTGCTTTTACACCGGATTCGGAAAGACAGGAGGCAATGACCCCAAGAATAGAGCTCCAGATTTCATTCGCATTCTGCTCTACCCAGCCGGGATGAGGAAAATACTGCGGAAATTCTCGCTGAGCCGAGTACACTACATCTCCTTCGCTATTGAACAAAATCGCTCTTGAGCTTGTCGTTCCCTGATCTAGTGACAAAATATATTTTCCCATTGTTCATCTCTCCCCGTGTAAATCCATCGTTTTTACGCTGTAAGTTTGTGATCCATTTTATGATTTTTATAAGTTCGACTCATACGGAAGGTAATCAAGAGTACAACCACGATGACCCCTAGCAAAATCCAGAAAGCCGGAGTCACACTCCCCTTAAAAACGGCCTGATAAAATGGCCCTGCGAAAGATCCCCCCAATAGCGGTCCTATAACGGGCACCCATGCATATTTCCAGTTGGACGCCCCCTTACCGGGAATCGGTAGTAAATAATGCATCAGACGCGGCCCAAAATCCCTCGCTGGATTGATGGCATAGCCCGTTGTGCCTCCAAGGGATAAACCGATACTGACAACTAAAAAACCAACAATCAACGGTTTCAGGCCGTCTGTAAATGAATTGGCGCCAAACGACAGTAAAGCAAGAACAAAGATGAAAGTACCTATCATTTCACTAAGCACGTTGCCAAACGGATGATCAATAGCTGGTCCTGTCGCAAATACACTGAGTTTGGCTGCTGTGTCCTCCGTCTCTTTCCAGTGGGGCCAATAATGCAAAATAACGATCACTGCACCCGCCATGGCCCCGAGAAGCTGAGCCACAATATAGCCGGGAACATCTTGCCATGGAAAACTACCCTGAAATGCCAACGCCAGTGTAACTGCCGGATTCAAATGCGCTCCGCTGATTTGACCCACTGCATACACCGCAATAGCTACCGCGAGCCCCCAACCCATTCCGACCACAATCCAGCCGGAAGCGTGGGCAAATGACTTTTTCAGGGACACCCCTGCGCACACTCCGCCACCTAGGGCAATAAGAATCATTGTCCCTATGAATTCGGCTGCGTATGGCGACATACAACCTACCTCCTCAATAGATCATCCGATTTTGATCGCTTTCATCGCACAAAAAAAGAAAAGCCATCACAAACCAACCCTGTGCTGTACCATGGGATGTCTGCGTGGCTCTCTTGTCTCCGTCACGATTATTAACTTAAATTTGATACTATATAAGCATGTAAGCGATGTCAACTGCGGATTTACGTTTTTTCATAGCTTAAAATAATCGTTGACCATGTTAGATTCTCCGATTTATGATGTGAAAAAATGGTTTAATGTGAGGATTTCAGGATGAATACGACACTCCCAAACTCGATGAAGAAGGGAAGAATGTTATGCTGAAATTTCTGCAAAAAATCGGCAAGTCGTTAATGCTTCCAGTAGCCACTCTACCCGCTGCAGGGATCTTGCAAGGATTAGCTCTGATTAATTATGAAACGGATATACCACTTGGTCCCGGAGTTGGCGGATTTCTGAATCATTATATCACTCCTTTTCTGAACGAGGGGGCGGGGGCCATCTTCGGTAACCTTGCGCTCATTTTCTCCATTGGTGTTGCCATTGGTCTGGCAGGCGACGCAGTAGCCGCATTATCGGCAGTCATTGCCTATATGGTGCTGACCCGTATTTTGGCGGCAGTGCCGGGTATATTTGCATATATTCCAGACGACGTCAAGCTGGACATGGGCGTATTGGGGGGTATTTTTATCGGTGGATGGTCTGCTTTTCTGTTTAAAAAATATCACAATATTCAACTTCCAGATTGGCTTGGCTTCTTCTCAGGCAAACGCTTTGTCCCCATGATCACCGCCTTTACGACCATGATTCTGGCCATTCTGCTCGGTATGATCTGGAGTCCGGTACAAGATGGGATTGCAGTCTTCGGCAACTGGATTGTCGGCTTTGGCGGAATCGGATCAATGGTATTCATGATTGCCAATCGGCTGCTGATCCCGCTCGGTTTGCATCATGTGTTGAACTCGATCGCATGGTTTCAAATTGGTGACTACACCAATGCTGCCGGTGAGGTCGTTCATGGTGACCTGACGCGTTTTTTTGCAGGCGATACATCGGCAGGTATATTCATGTCCGGCTTCTTCCCCATTATGATGTTCGCGCTGCCAGCAGCAGCCCTCGCATTCATCCATACCGCCAAACCGGAAAAACGTAAAGCCGTCGCTTCCATCTTCATCGGTTCTGCGCTGGCATCGTTCCTGACCGGAATTACCGAGCCCCTCGAATTTTCGTTTATGTTCATTGCACCATTGCTTTACGGCGTTCATGCTCTGCTGACAGGCCTGAGTGGCCTGGTCGTATACCTACTGGATGTCAAACTTGGCTTTTCTTTTTCAGCAGGACTCATTGACTATTTGGTCAATATGAAACTCTCCACCCACCCATTGCGAATGATTCCGGTCGGGCTTGTGTTCGCCCTCATCTATTACTTTCTGTTCCGATTTATCATTCTCAAATTCAACCTAAAAACTCCTGGGCGTGAAGATGATGTAGAAGACAGTCTCCTGTCTGAGGTTAACGAAACTATATCCGATGGAAAGGCAAGCACCACATCCGACACTCAATCCAGTCAGGCAGGCAGAATACTAACCTATCTCGGCGGTACGGACAATATCCAAAGCATTGATGCCTGCATCACGCGGCTGCGTCTTGTCGTCAAAGACGACAAAGCGGTTAACGATCAAGCTCTCAAGCAGCTCGGAGCGTCGGGAATCATCAGGCTTGGTAATGGTACCCTGCAGGTTATTTTCGGGACTCGGTCCGAAATTCTGAAAGATGAAATACAGCGGTTGATGTCATAGGCTGAATCCCTAACTTAAACACGTGCGTTCTTCATATAACAGACGCGCGTGCTTTTTTTTAGTAATAAACGTTTCAAATTTTTTGTTTTTGGTTAAGGCAATGCACATAAATGGGTAACAGCTTCATATGATGGAGCTAAACCATTTACAACTTGTTTAGCAGGCAGATTATCTCAGACAGCAAGGAGGGAAATGATGTGAAGACAGTACAATGGCTGGTACTATGTCTTGCTTTTTTCACGATGTTCAGTGCTTGTAGTGAACCCTCGTCCTCTGAAAGTCAATCATCTGAAACTAATTTGTCAAACGGAAAAAAGATAACGCTTACATTATGGTACTGGAACCGTTCAATTGACGATGAACTACTCGCCCAGGCGGAAAAACAATTTCCCAACATTGAATTAAAAACTCAAAAAATAGGCGGTGACTTCAAAGCCAAACTGAAGACAACGCTCGCAGCTCGTTCCGGTGAACCAGACATCGTAGCTCTGAACGATTGGATGGTGGAGCTGTTCCCCAGTGCGGATCGTTTTTATGACTTAAGGGAACTCGGAGCAGACCGCTTGAAGGATCAATATTTGGAATGGAAATGGAATCAAGGGATCACTCCTGATGGTAAAATGATTGCATTTCCCATGGATACTGGGCCTACCGCCCTCTTCTACCGAAGTGATCTGTTTGCACAAGCAGGCTTGCCTAGTGATCCTGAAAAGGTTAGTGCCTCCATCCGCACCTGGGATGATTACATGGCTGCCGGAGAACAACTTCAGCAGAAATTCGGAAGCCGTTCATTTTTGGCTGATAATATTGTAAACGTTTACAATCAAGTACTCGCTCAGCACACAAACCTTTACTTCAAGCCGGATGGCAGCTATATCGGCAATCAATCTCCTGACATCCGTCTGGGCTGGAAAACCGCTGTCGATTTCCACAAGAAGCATCTGCTCGCCAATGCGGATGGCTGGACTCCCGAATGGAACGCTTCGGTCAATAACGGCAAAATTGCCTCTTTTGTAGGGGCTATCTGGATGAAGCAAGTTCTCACAGAGGCCGCGCCGGATACAGCGGGCAAATGGAGAGTCGCCCGTGCTCCTGGAGGAGACGGCAACCTGGGTGGTTCTTTCATTTCTATCCTCAAATCCAGCAAACATCCCAAAGAAGCCTTTGAAGTCCTGACCTGGCTGCAAAACCCGGAACACCAGCTGGAAGCCTACCACAAAATCGGACTGTTCCCGTCCACTCCCGGCGTCTATAACGATCCTATCATGGGGACACCCGAGCCTTTCTTTGGTGGTCAGGCCACCGGACTCATCTTTGCCACCTCCGCACGTCATGTGAAAAGCAGCTATTTCGGCGAGCGCTATCCTGTCATCCACGGCATTGTGACTCGTCGCCTTGCTAATGTCGCCAAGCAGGATGCCAATTCCGATGTATTATGGACGGAAACCATGGATCGAATCGAACGAGAATTACAGCGGTAAAAAACAAAATTCAAAAAAGGCGTGTGGACATTATGCTGAGAGAAATCTGGAAGCACCGTGCCGTTTATGCTGCGATCTCGCCGTTTTATCTGCTGTTTGGCATCTTTGGACTGTTTCCGATTGGCTTTTCATTATATCTAGCGTTTCACAAATGGGACGGGATCGGGGACATGACCTACAACGGCTGGGGCAACTTTCGCTACCTTGTGACAGACAATGAATTTTGGCAGGCTGTAGGCAACACCTTTGTGATCTGGGTGTATGCAACGATTCCCATGCTATTCTTCGCACTGATTATTGCCTTTCTGCTTTATGCCCCTTTTGTGAAAATGCGCACCTTATGGCGAGTTGGATTCTTCCTGCCCAATGTGACATCTATTGTGGCTGTTGCCATCATATTTGGTGCCTTATTTGCCAACAATTTTGGATTTCTCAACTACCTTCTGCAACTCTTGGGACTACCCATGGTTCAATGGTTGAATGTGCCATGGGGTATCCAAATTGCCATTTCTTCTATGGTCGTATGGAGATGGATGGGCTATAACGCAATCATCTATTTGGCCGGACTCCAGAGTATTCCGCATGTGCTGTATGAGGCCGCCAAAATAGACGGGGCAACCGGAGCGCAAGCTTTTTTCCGCATCACTATCCCCATGCTGCGCCCAGTCATTCTGTTTACGGTCATTACGTCCACCATCGGCGGTATGCAGCTCTTCACCGAGCCACAGGTCCTGGTCGGTAATGACGGCGGTTCCGGGGCAAGTGGCATGACCATCGTTTTATACCTGTACCGCGAGTCGTTCATTAACAACTATTTTGGATATGGTGCAGCCGTCGGATGGGGCATGTTCCTCATCATTGCTCTATTCTCCATCATAAACTGGAAACTCGTTCAAGGTAAAAAATAACGATGGGAAGGAGCTTCACAACATGATGCAGACACGCGCAAAATCCTTTGTTTTATATGCCGGATTGTTGGTGGGAATCATCCTGTCGATGTTTCCATTTTACTGGCTGATCGTCATGGCAACTCGTACCACTTCAGACATCTACCGTTTTCCACCGCAATTGTGGTTTGGCAGCCACTTCTTGGATAACATAACGAGAGTATTACAGCAGATTAATTTTGTCGGAGCCTTTTTTAATACCCTTTTTGTAGCCAGTTCTGTTACCCTATTGGTTCTGTTTTTCGATTCACTGGCAGGTTTTGCATTCGCCAAGTTTGATTTTCCGGGCAAAAAAGTGCTATTTATCGTTCTGCTAGCTACAATGATGGTCCCTTCACAACTTTCGCTTGTCCCCTCCTTTGTCATGATGGCCTCCTTTGGATGGGTAGGTACGTTCAAAGCGCTTATCATCCCGGGGATGGTAAATGCCTTCGGCATTTTCTGGATTCGTCAATATGCGGAAGAATCCATCCCAAAGGAGCTGCTGGATGCGGGCCGGATGGACGGATGCAGCTTTTTTCGACTGTACTTGAATGTAGCACTGCCTATTCTACGTCCTGCGTTCGCTTTTCTCGGCGCGTTTACCTTTATAGGAGCTTGGAATGATTATTTATGGCCGCTAATCGTCTTAACGGATGAGCGTAAATTCACGCTCCAGATTGCACTGTCACAATTGAACGGAATTTACAATACGGATTATGCGATGGTCATTGCGGGCACCCTGCTGGCTGTACTGCCACTTATTATTTTGTTTCTTTTCATTAGCCGCCAGTTTATTTCCGATCTTGCCGCTGGAGCGGTCAAAGATTAGATTTACTTGAATTCCCTTATTCATTTCATGTATAATGGTTAATCGTCATTTCAAATAGCTTACATGATGAAGTTAGGTATCCAACAGGCAATCAGGTTAAGCGATTTACGATTTGAACATGAACTATGAACTGAGGGGAACTTTCCAGATGAACAAATTCACATATTATAACCCCACCAAATTAATATTTGGAGACAATCAAATTGGAGAACTGCAGCAGGAGCTGCTGAATTATGGCAAAAATATTTTACTGATATACGGAGGCGGAAGTGTCAAGCGAAATGGTCTGTATGACCAGGTATTAAACGCGTTAGAGCCGCTACATCTTAACATTCATGAATTGTCCGGCGTAGAGCCGAATCCGCGCTTGTCCACCGTTAAGAAGGGCATCGACATTTGCCGAAATGAAAACATCGACTTCTTACTTGCAGTAGGCGGCGGAAGCGTTATTGATTGCACCAAAGCCATCGCAGCAGGGGCTAAATATGACGGCGATGTGTGGGATATTATCAACAAAAAGCACATGCCGACCGAGGCTCTACCATTCGGCACCATCCTCACACTCGCCGCCACCGGTTCAGAAATGAATCCGGATTCTGTCATCACCAACTGGGAAACGAACGAAAAATACGTATGGGGCAGCGCGGTGACGCATCCGAAATTTTCGATTCTGGACCCAAAAAACACCTTCTCTGTGCCACGTGATCAGACGGTATATGGCATGGTGGATATGATGAGCCATGTGTTTGAACAGTATTTTCACAATGTTAAAAATACACCGTTGCAAGATCGTATGTGCTTTTCCGTGCTGCAAACCGTGATCGAAACTGCACCTAAACTGCTAGAGGATTTGCACAACTACGAGCATCGTGAAACGATTTTATATGCCGGAACGATTGCTCTTAACGGAACACTGCAAATGGGCTACTTCGGGGACTGGGCTTCGCATACGATTGAACATGCATTATCCGCTGTATATGATATTCCTCATGCTGGCGGTCTGGCAATTCTGTTTCCCAACTGGATGAGACATACAGTGGATCAGGATGCTGCACGCATGAAGCGGCTGATGCTCAGCATGTTTGACTTAGACACCGTAGGTAAAACAGATAGAGAAATCGCCTTGGAAGGTATTGACCGTCTTAGTGCATTCTGGACAAGTCTCGGTGCCCCTTCTACGCTGGCCGATTACAATATTAATGATGAGCAATTGGAAAAAATCGCGGACATTGCAGACCGTGAAATGGAGTACGGAGGATTTGGTAATTATAAAAAGCTGAATCAAGAAGATATTTTAGCTATTTTGCGTGCATCGTTGTAACATTCAAAAGGGAGTGTCCTCAAGCCTGTGATGGCTGAGGGCACTCCCTTTTGGAATTTATGAATTAACCGTTTGTCCCTTTTCTTCTACTTGAATAGCAGCCCCTACATTGGCACCTGCAAGAATGCCCTTTTTCTTATTAGGATACAGAGAATCCATATAGGTTCGGGTTTCTGCAACTACGATTCCCGATAAGCCAAGCAGTGCAATCAGATTCGGGAAAGCCATCATTGCGTTAAAGATATCTGCCAGCAGCCAAATGGCTTCCAACTTGATGAACGCACCTCCTGCTACAAGTGCGATGAACAGATAACGGTATGGTTTAATCCATTTGACACCCAGTAAATATTCAACACAACGTTCTCCGTAGTAATTCCAGCCAAGTATCGTTGTGAACGCAAATAAAATAAGGCTAATCGTCACGAGCTCTGCACCAGCCGGAAAGGCACTGGAAAACGCATGCTGGGTCATCAGACCTCCATCGTCATTTCCACTCCATATTCCCGTAACCAGCAACGTAAATCCCGTCAGATTACAAATAATCATCGTATCAATAAATACGCCTGTCATGGATATCAGCCCTTGTTCTGCAGGCCATTTCGTCTTAGCAGCTGCTGCTGCAATTGGCGCACTTCCCAAACCGGCTTCATTAGCAAAAATACCTCTGGCAACTCCGCTTCGCATCGCCAACATAATCGTCGCTCCGGCAAATCCACCCGTTGCAGATGTGGTCGAGAAGGCCCCTTGTAATACTAAAGCAATCGCATGAGGAAGCTCTCCTGCAAACTTAATGAGTACAATTAAGCAAACTACGATATAGAGCCCCGACATGAATGGAACAATCTTTGTGGATACCTTGGCAATACTTTTGAGTCCTCCAATCGTAACAACAGCCGTTAACACGGAAATAATGATCGCTGTAACTACCGTTGGCACTCCAAAGCTACTTTCCGTCGAAGAAACGATAGCCTTTACTTGCGGAAAAGTACCGATTCCAAATAGGGCTACAAGAACACCAGAAAAGGCAAACAACATCGCCAGCGGCTTGAAACGGCGGCCAAGTCCGTTTTCAATATAATACATCGGACCACCCGAAAATTGTCCGTTCCGGTCTTTAACACGGTATTTAACGGATAATAATCCTTCCGCATATTTGGTTGCCATCCCGAAAAAAGCTGCAACCAGCATCCAGAATAATGAACCGGGCCCACCCAGCTTGATTGCTGTCGCCACGCCAACAATACTTCCTGTACCTACAGTAGCTGCCAGTGCCGTACTCAATGCTCCGAAGCTGCTTACATCTCCACTACCTTCGTCCGGCGCTTTACCAATTAGCTTGAGCGCCAAAGGCAATCGAATAACCTGAAGCAGCTTCAAACGGATCGTTAGCCACAACCCCGTGCCCATTACGAGAATAAGAAGCGGCGCTCCCCATATCCAGCTGTCAATCGTTTCTAATACATGTACCAAATTCATTTCAACCCGCTCCTCCAGCATATTAGAAAACAAAAAAGAGTCAAATCAGCTGATTCGACTCCTGGAGAGGTTAAAGGCACGAAAAAATACAACCATCTTGTGCAGGTTACTACCTCTAATAGCTCATAAAAAAGCCTAGGGTATTCCCTGTCACAGGTTATTCGCGTCTCTGTCCTTTTGCCTGAGAGTTTAAGCAGATGTTCTCTGCGGTGCACCTTCGGCGCCCAATTAAGGGTCTCTCCAGAGTTCTGTCCGTTTACGGTCCCCGCTTGTTGCTGTAATCAGCCTAAGCACCTGAGAGTTTTGCCCCTTCGGTCGGAACTTTCGTTCCATCTCCCGCAAACATCAACCAGACATATGAAATTTTTATTCATTATACAGAAAACTTTCAGCTTATTACAAGTGAAAAGTTTGTGAAGCCCTCTGAAATATTATTATGTCTATCAAAAAAGCGGGTACAGCAAATTTCATCCTTAGGATGTCTTCTGCTATATCCGCCCGAGATGATATGGAATTACAATTCTTCACCATTGGTTGCTATCACATTTTTATACCAGTTAAATGAGTCCTTTTTGGAGCGTTTGAGCGTTCCGTTACCGTCATCATCCAGATCAACGTAAATAAATCCGTAGCGCTTGGACATTTCAGAAGTAGACATGCTCACAAGGTCGATAGGACCCCAGCTGGTGTAGCCAAGCAGATCAACACCGTCGGCAATCGCTTCCTTTATTTGGGCAATATGCTGACGCAAGTAATCAATGCGATACGTGTCATGCACAAAGGTCAATAACCACACCGCCACCGGTGAACGGGCTCATGGTCATTACATTGATTTCATTAAAGGTCAGCCAGTATTTTTACTTTATCCTTATAGCGTGTAAACACCGTTTCGGCATAATTTACGTAATGCTGTATGACTTCACGTCCCAGCCAACCATTATACTTCTGAGTCAGACCTAGCGGTGTTTCATAATGTGACAATGTTACCAGCGGTTCAATACCATACTTGCGCAGCTCATCAAATACATTGTCGTAGAATTGCAATCCTGCTTCATTCGGCTCGGCATCATAGCCATTCGGGAAAATCCGCGACCAGTGGATGGACATACGAAATACTTTAAAGCCCATTTCAGCGAACAATGCAACCTAACGATAACCGTTCTCCTTTGAAATGCATTGACAGATACTTTAAAATAGACGTAATGCCTTCATAAGTCATCCTAATCGTTGTAACGCGTTTCATGTCAAGAATTTATTTTTTTCTTATGTGAGGAGAAGCACCATGTCGAATCTTGATCAAATTGCAAAACTGGCGGGCTTTTCCAAAGCTACGGTATCCAGAGTATTAAATCAGTCCCCCCATGTTAGTCACGAAACAAGAACTAAAATTTTGAAAATCATGCAGGAATTAGATTATGTTCCTAATCGAAATGCCATTTCTCTATCTAAGGGTCAGACGCTTCAGATCGGTATCATTACTTCAACTATTAATGAAATTGTTCTCGCTTTTCTGGACAGCTTTGTGGAAGTAGCGGGCCAATATGAATTTCAAACCATTATTTATACTTCGGGAGAAGACAAAAAGAAAGAGCTTCAAGCCTTTGAGGATTTAAAAAGAAAAAGAGTCGATGCGCTGGTCATCATTTCCTGCGTGAATGACACTGATTTTTTGAGCACCTATTGCAAATATGGCCCGATCGTGTCGTGGCAACGAATGGAGCATACCGATATTCGCTCCGTCGCTATGGATCAGTATGAAGGATATATGTTAGCGCTCAAACATTTGATACAAAAAGGCTATACTCGTATAGCCAATGCTTTTGGCCGTCCGAGCAGTATTAATACCCATAGTAGACAACGAGCCTACGAACAGATCATGAGTGAGCACAATCTGCCAGTGTTGCAACACTGGAATCACTCTTCTATTTATAATATCCGTGATGGCGAACAGGTCGTACGGGATTTGTTACAGCATCCGGACGAATTTCCAGAGGCTATTTTATGTGCTAACGATTATGTAGCAGTGGGCATTCTCTGCGAAGCACGCAGACAAAAACTGAACGTACCGGAAGATCTGGCAATTGTTGGATTCGATAACACGGAGCTGGCGCATACGCTGGGGATTACAACGATTCAAAATCCTATCATGGCTCAAGCACAAAATGCCTTTTTCATGCTTTCCCCTCAGCTGATTGGACGCCAAATGAAGCTTCATTCGCTAGAGTACAGCCTCATTGAACGTACGACTACATAAGGTAACGATGTACTTGCAAATTAGGCAAAAGGGCCTTGATATGAAATATTTTTTGTCGAAAGAGAATAAAATATGTTGAAATCGCTTTTTTTTGTGCTACAATAGCACTATATCGAAGGATTGTGACCGGTGATGCGGGCAATGCCTGAGTTCAATTGAGTGCTATTGCTAACAATAGTATTGAATTGTGCTTAGGCATTTTTTATTGGTAAAGGATGGGAGGGGGAACTTCAATGATTATTGAGAAGGTGCTCAATAACAACGTCCTATTGACTAAAAACGATAAAGGCAAAGAGGTCATCGTGATGGGAAGAGGTATTTCCTTCAAAAAGGTGGCTGGCGATCAAGTCGATGATGATAAAATAGATAAGATTTTCATGTTAAATGAAAACGAGTTCACGGCCAAACTAACCGAGTTGCTGAACGATATTCCTGTATCTCATCTGGAGGTCGTGAATGAAATCGTAACCCATGCAACGGAAGTGTTGGATACGGAGTTAAGCGATAATATTTATTTAACGTTGACCGACCATATTCATTTTGCCATACAACGGCAAGAAAAAGGACTGGCACTCCAAAACGCGATGCTGTATGAAATTAAACGCTTTTACAAAAAAGAATTTGCAGTTGGGCTGGATGCTCTCCAAAAAATTGAAAATACGCTCGGAGTAAAATTAGGCGAAGATGAAGCGGGATTTATTGCATTGCATGTGGTGAATGCACGGATCGACGGTAACGAAATGAAATCCACACTGAAAATGACCGAGATTGTTCAACATATCTTGAACATTATTACGTATCATTACGGAATTGTGCTGGATGAGTCTTCTTTTAGCTACTCGAGATTTTTGACACATTTGCAATATTTTGCGATGCGAGTGATTCGCAAAGAAGTCATTCACAGTGGTGAAGAATTTTTGTATAACCAGGTAAAGCAGACGTATACCGAAGCTTTTGCTTGTGCCCAAAAGATCAATGAATATCTGGAAAAAACATACGATCAATATTTAAGCAAGGATGAATACGTATATCTAACTATCCATATTCATCGCGTAACTGAACGTAATAACATATAAGACTAACAACTTCATACCTTCATCGTTCATGGATTGTGACTGGTAAGGCAGGCAAAACCTAAACTGATGGTGAAATCGACGTTCCCTTATAGGAGAGAGTGCGTAGTTTTCACCACGAGTTTAGGTTTTTCTTGTTTACAAGTTTAAAAAGATGCACGCCGGCGTATCTTAGCAACAGCTGTAAACAGTAAAATCCTATCAGTAGCAAGAATAACCCATAAGGAGTTCTGAACATGAGTGATAAAGAACTATCTAAAAAAATAGTGACCCTCGTTGGTGGCGAAGAGAATGTCAATTCGGTATTCCATTGCGCTACACGCTTGAGATTTAAATTAAATGATCGTACAAAAGCAGACAAAGTCGCACTGGAAGCAACCCCTGGTGTCATTACAGTAGTGGAAAGCAGCGGCCAGTTTCAAGTGGTTATCGGCAACAATGTAGGTCAAGTGTTTGAGCATATGATGGCAGAAACAAATTTACAGGATGCTGACAATCCAAATGCGAAAAAGGAAGAGTCTTCCGAAAAAACGAATTTCCTTGGAAAAGCGGTCGATATCATTTCCAGCATTTTTTCTCCTCTTTTGGGAGCTCTTGCAGGGGCAGGTTTGCTCAAAGGGATTCTGGCATTAATTTTGTCGCTCCATTGGATTGATAATACAAGCGGTACGTATCTGATTCTGAACGCCGCTTCAGACAGTGTATTTTATTTCTTGCCTCTATTTCTGGCTATTACATCGTCCCGTAAATTTAAGACAAATGCCTTTGTATCTGTCGCAGTTGCTGGAGCCCTTGTCTACCCGGATGTTATTGCGGCGGTGGACAATCCGGCAAAACTGGCTTTTCTCGGGATTCCAATCATTTTAATTAAATACAGTTCCAGCGTAATCCCAATTATTCTCGCGGTATGGGTACAGTCCTATGTGGAGCGCTGGTTCAATTCCTTTATCCATCAATCGGTTAAAAACATTATCGTACCTATGCTATCACTACTGGTCGTTGTTCCGTTGACGTTTTTGGCCTTTGGTCCAGTCGGTAACCTGATCAGTCAGGGCTTGGCGAACGGTTTTACATGGGTATACAATTTAAGCCCATTGATCGCCGGAGCTGTTGCCGGAGCATTCTGGCAAGTATTTGTTATTTTCGGCGTACACTGGGGCTTTGTTCCTATCATGCTGTCCAATATTCAAACATTGGGTTATGACACGATGCTTCCGATGCTTACAGCAGCTGTACTTTCTCAAGCCGGTGCAACACTGGGGGTATTCCTGAAATCCCGTAACACCCAGATGAAGGCTTTGGCTGGTTCCTCTACACTGGCAGCTGTATTCGGGATTACTGAACCAACGATTTATGGTGTAACTTTGAAATTGAAAAAGCCTTTCATTTATGCTTGTATTTCCGGTGGTATTGGGGGCGCTATTATCGCTTCTGGCGGAGCGACTGCAAAATCCTTCTCCCTGCCTAGTTTACTGGCGTTGCCAACTTATTTTGGAACTGGATTCTTGTGGGTAGTCATCGGTTTGCTCGTTGCCTTTGTACTCGCAGTTGTGTTGGTTATGATTTTGGGCTTTGAAGATCCAAAAGAAGAAACTGCAAAAACAGAAGCTGCACCCGTAAAGAAAGAAGTGGCAATCGAAAAGGAAATTCTCGTAAGCCCACTGCAAGGTAAAGTATTGCCTTTGGAACAATCTTCTGATGTTGCTTTTGCTTCAGGTGCTATGGGGAAAGGAATCCTCATTGATCCTACAGAGGGTGTGCTGACATCTCCTGTCAATGGAACGATTACGACAGTATTCCCGACCGGACATGCAATCGGTATTACTTCCAATGACGGAGCAGAAATTCTGATTCACGTGGGTGTGAATACAGTGAAGCTGAAAGGACAATTCTTTGACAAGCGCGTCAAGGAAGGCGATGTGGTTAAGCAAGGACAACTATTGCTTGAATTTGATATCGAGCAAATTAAGGCGGCAGGCTATATTACAGCTACACCAATTATCGTAACAAATTCCGCTCAATACCTGGATGTGTTGAACACAATGGAAACTGAAGTGAAGCGTGAGGATTACTTGTTGACTGTTGTGGTCTAACGTTTTAATTATCAGACTAAAGAAGCTTTCCCAACAATGGAAAGCTTCTTTTTTTATACATAATGAGACAAGTGTTACAGCTAGAAATGGAAATATCATTTACTGTAAGTGTAAGATTGTAAAAAAAGGAGGATTTCTGTGAAAAAAGGATATATCGCCGGGTTAAGTGTCATTGTATTACTTATCATTGGTATCGCTATTTCAGCTGTAGCTAAATTTCAAGACCTAGAGCAGGTTGTTCAACAAAAAGACAAAGAAATCCAAGCGAGCAAAAGCAATTACCCGGAAATATATGACCACTTGAATGCGGTTACATTTGAAAATTTTAAGAGTTTAATTCAACAGGATCAAAGTGTACTTGTCTATGTCGGCAGACCCAGTTGTGGCGACTGCAACCGGTTTGAGCCTAACTTTAATAAGATGATTGAGCAGTATAATCTAGGCTCTAAAATTACTTTTTTGAACGTTCACAAAATCCATAAGAACAAGTCCCAATGGAATAAATTCAAAGAGAATTACAACATAAAATACACCCCCACCATTGCAGAATTCAGAAACGGCAAACTGGTTGATAAAATAGAATGGACACCTAAAAGAGACCTCAGTACGGACGCCGTAAAAGAGTGGCTGACTTCCAAGAAAATTATTTTATAAGTCTCTTTTCTATTCATCTTATTACAAACACAAAGAACTGTTTATGCAAAAAAAGGTATTCATGTCTATAATGCATGAATACCTTTTTTAGGAATGCACAGGTCATCTAAGCTCTAATAAAAAATAGTTCCTCCTACTCTTCACTGCCTTCTGATAAACCTCGTTCGTATCTATAAGTCCCTATAATGGTAGGCACTTATAGAGTATGGTCGTCAATCGAATCAGGAAATTCATATCGGATAATATCTGTTTCGGATACGATATGTCCGATTTGTGACTCAATGAATTCTAAATCTCCCTCTACTGCCCCTATAAAATGCTTTGTACCGGGTTCTACGACAATAACCTCACCTGGGCTGACTATCTGTGTCACGCCATTGATAGAGACACTTCCGGTTCCAGAAACTATGGTCCATACTTCTTTACGGTACTGGTGCTCATGATAGCTGATAAATCTTCCGTTCGATATGACCACGCGTTTGGTCACTGTCTGCAATCCACTTGCCGCCTGCTGATGGGATAATACAGTTTGCTTTCCCCAGAAGCGCTCCTCAAAACGCGGGCCGATTTCAATTTCCGCCACCATATCCTTAATTCCTGTTGACGACTGTCGGTCCGTAACCAGCACGCCATCTGGACCAGCAACGACGATAATGTCCGGGACATCCCAGATGCTAACCGGAATCTCCAGTTCATTGATGATATGCGAGTCATGTGAAGCTTCTGAAATATATCCCGGGCCACTTAGCTTCGAACTTACTTCCCGCACCAACGAATCCCATGTGCCCAAGTCTCTCCACTCTCCATGATATGGAAGCACGGAGAGCTTATGAGTATGCTCTACTACTGCAATATCGAAGCTAGTTTTAGGCAAGTCTGCATAATTTGTCGAAAGAGAATTGTAGTCGGCTGGTAAACCCATTTGCTCCAGAATATCCAACAAAAAGCCCAGTCTAAAAGCAAACACCCCGCAATTCCATAAGGCCCCTTCGCGGATCAACTCTTCTGAACGGATCAGATCCGGCTTTTCTACAAATGAACTAACTCTATAATATGGCTGGTCAAGTGAAGAAGAGGCTGAAGGCACAATATATCCGTATTTATCAGAGGGCTCCGTTGGAGCAGCCCCCATTAATGCGATATGGCTTCCTGATTGCTCTAATATTGAAGGAAGCCTGCGCAGATGTTCAAAAAATTCATCCCCCGCATACCCGTCCACAGGCATGACCCCTACGATCTCGTCGCGTGATGCACCTGCAACATCATGCAAGTAGGCCGTAGCCAGGGAAATGGCCGGGAAGGTATCCCGCTGAGTCGGCTCCTCAATGACTACAGCACCTCCGCCAATTTGCCCCCGGATCAGCTCGGCCTGAGTTCCACTCGTCGAAAAATAGGCCTCATCTGCCAAATTCGCGTCATCTAATTGCCTCCATATTCGTTGCAGCATACTTTCGGGCCGTTCGTCGTGACGTAGTATGGAAAGAAACTGCTTGGGACGGTTCACATTGGATAAGGGCCATAGACGTTTACCCGAACCTCCAGATAATAAAATCATTCGCAAAGATGCAACCTTCTTCCTGTAAATTAATATTTTTCTTACATTATAGGACTGTTCAATTTTCGCATTTCTGCCGAATACATAAGTATGTATTATCGTGGAAAATACATGATTATGCACTGCTATTGTATCTTTGTCTGTACAGGAGATGTCAGTCATGCCCATAAAAATACTCGTCATTGAAGATCAAAAAAGTTTGGCAGATATGATTGCTCTTCATCTTCAGGAGGAAGGCTATCATACCGAGCTTATTTATGACTCTAAACTTGCAATTCCTACACTTATGCGTTTTAAGCCGGATATTATTGTGACCGCTCTGATGTTTTCCGGTAAAGTCGAATGTGCGCTGATCAGCCAAATCCGCCAATTTACCACAGTCCCTATGCTGGTCATCTCTAATAACACCGTACTGAATATAAGAATAAAGGCTCTGGATGACGGAGCAGATGACTTCTTATGCAAGCCGTTCAGTCTGATAGAGTTAAATGCCCGCATCAAAGCCCTGCTGCGCCGCTGCGGCCGCAACATGCTCACTGAATCGCAAACGGTAACTCAAAAGATTAAAAAGGTAAGGATTTGGGTGAATGATTACCGTCATTGTCTGTTAGTCGATGACCAAGAAATAGAAGTTACTCAAATCGAATTTTCTATTATAAAAGAGATGTCCTGTTATCCAGGTAAAGTCTTTACCCGCAGTGAGCTGATGGATCGGATCAAAGGCGGAGATGGCGCTTATCTGGATCGCACTATCGACGTACATATTTCCAGCCTCCGCAAAAAAATAGAACGTGACCCTAAAAATCCTCAGCACATCCGTACTGTATGGGGCAGAGGCTACAAATATGAGATGTAGCCGTATCATGGCTACCCATTTCCCCACTGAGCAGCTTGCTTTTTATGGAAGCTTTCGCTTCTTCCATCGCCGATAAGGAAGAAAACAAGCTGCTCCACCCAGTATCCCTATGAGGAATAGCACCCAGCCGAAACGGTAGGCGGAAGCCAGAATAACGACGACTTTCCCGTTTCCGTTACCATCGGTAATGAATCCGGTAGTCACTCCATTGACGGACAGACGGGCTCGCTGATTTTCGCTACCCAGCCTGAACTCCCACAGTGGATTGGGTGATTCGGTCTCCCGGATCAGCACCTGCTCATGCGTTGGATTATATAGCGTAAAACTGCGTTCCATGGAATTTTCACGAGTAGCCTGAATGCTTTCCGAAGTGTGGGGAGCCATAAAAAAGGTATCCAAATCCGTTCCCTCAAACAACGTAAATTGATCCACAGTAATCATCGCTTGATAAGGGATGATGGAATATTGCTTCATTTGAAATAAGCCTGACTGCTTCTTGTGCGCGTGCGCCAAAATCTGAAACTGCATCAAGGCAGTTCCTGCCGGAGCCTTCACAATTTGATCGTAATGATTCCATTGTTCCTTATCTCTCTCCTCCACCTCATCAATATAGGAGGTTTGGAGAACCTGGGACGCTTTATTCAAAAAAATGACCTTCATATGCCGACTTCCAATTTGTTCTGATCGCGCATCCAACTGCACGGCATACTCTTGCAGCGGCTCTGCCTTCATTTTCTTGGACGCATAAATATTCCAGTCACAGGAATAGCTAGGTGCGTAACGGATAGACAGTCCTGTGTCCTTGATTGACAGATTCGTCTGCCCAGGTCGAATATCCGCCACACATCCGACATCCGTCGTGCTCAATGATTCCTTCGTATCCTCCCCAGGCATCACCGTCACTTCCTGCCCGCCCATTTGATGAATATCTCCAAAACGGCTCAATGACGGCACCTGACTATCCAGGACAAGGGTTAAGCGATACTTCCCCTTGGTTAGGAACAGATTTTTAAATTCGACTCGGCCATAGTCATTCAGCAGACCGGGAATCTGTATGATTTTCTTGGCAAAACCATCCTGATTGGGCACCGTTTCAATAACCTGCTTTTCGGATAAAGAGGTAGCAGGTAATCGCTTATACGACTCCCCCGTATGAATCGTTCTGGTCAACACCTCTCCAGTTTCTTCATTCGTCCACTTCATCGTTAATGACCCCTGGTACCCGGCGGGGAGATTAGCCAAAATAGCTGTGGCATAGGTTCCCGTTTTGGCGACTTCCACATCCCTGCTTAACGTCCCCTTCTGATAGCTGATCCCCCGCCCCATACTAAGTCTTGGTAAAGCACGTTCCGTCTGCACATTCCCTTGGGCGTTAAAATCGTTTTCTGCCTCCAAGGTGAAAAAGAGCTTGCCCCGCTTCAATGCCTGCTCCACGGGAAAAGATAGCTGATCTAGCTGGTCTGTAGGCACAATCGCAAATTGATTGACCGCATTAAAGCCTTGCAGGTTATTAACCGTGACCGAGGTATCTCCTTTGGGAAAGGCATGCACTCCCAGATCGATCCATTGGAATTGGTTTAAACCATCATCCTGAGTTTTGATATTAACCACTTTGTCCGGCAGCGTGACTTGCAATTTCCCGCCTGCCTTATTCATAAACACTCTAGCATATACATGCGAGGTTTGAGGTTGATCCAGTTTTTTGTGCATCGTAAACGTGTTAGGTTTGCTGTATTGCCCCAAATCACGCAGCTGGATATCATGAATCCACCAGTAATTTTTTTGCTGTGGACGCTGCAGGGTTAACAAATCCATTCGCATCCAATAGCTGCCTGGCGGCGAAACGTATTCTCCGTAAAATTTCACACTGTCAAAATTATATCCCTCCGAGGGCGCCACAACATAGCTAACCCCCAGCTCACGCATTTGCTTATCGTAAAATCTCATTTTTACATGCATTTTGTTCGTCCCGCGGCCGGAAACAGTGATTTGGAACTGATACGGATTATTTTCCTTGGCTTCCAGCAAACCCGATCTAGCGACCTGCCATATATTACTCGGGTCTCCCTTCATAATTTCGCCATGCAGAGTGGGCACATCATTCAATTCCTCACGGGGATTGGCCTGTACACTGAACAACTGCGGATTATCCGGCTTGAAGAAGGTTTCGGTCCGCAACATGGAATCAAAGTCCACGACCGTCTTCCCTTCGATGCTGCTCATCTGATACGGGGCCACATCCAGCTTCTTACTGGCAAAGGTAACCGCAATTCCTGCATCCATTTCCATATCGAACGGAAAGTTCCGTATATTTTGGGAGGATAAATACCATAACCAATCGTTGGTCGAGGCAAAGGTTTTGGACCATTTTAAAAAGGCATTACCATCCTCAATGGCATCAAAAGGCCGTAAGTAATCCTCTGCTGGAAGCTGTGACAACAGCAAGTCATTAAAGGACGCCGCTTCCACATAATCCCCTTTGTTAATCGTCTGGATGGTTTTTAGCTCAGGCCTTAACGCACTGAACAGCACTCCAAAGCGGTTAAAATCAAAACCAGGCAGATGACTGTAGCTCTCCAGTCGGCTAAAACCGTAAGGTGTTACAATTTTACTCGCAAGGATGTTCATATAGGGCGGTGTCTGATCGAGATTGAATATGGAAAATAGCCCGTTTTGGTACGTACGTTTCAGCCCGGTCTGACCTTCCAGCTGAGACAGGTGGAAATCCTGGCGCTTCTCCTGTCCCTCATATTCGTCATGGTAGACCAACTGGTTGACCCCAAAGGTAGAGAACAACCAGCCTAATCGGGAGCTTAATCCATTGTCCATGACATACTGCAGAAAATTCATATAGTATGTAATGCCGGGATCATTGCCCTCATGATGAAAGATCGTATTTTTAGGAGAAGAGTATACCTGAAAATCTCCGGTTGCCTTCTCGTTTGCGGTCTTCCCTTTATTCCATTTGGGCGTGGCTACTCCGTTATAGCTCTGAATCATATTGTCAGCAATCGGAAAGTACAATGCCTTGCTATCGAAACGATCCGGGTCAGTCAGCTTTTCAGCCATTTGACTATAAGCCTCCGGCACTTGTACCGGCTTGTAGTACCCCTCTATGAACTGAGTACGCAAGGGAGCAAAATATACCCCGAGGCACAAGACGACGATAACAACCGCCAGCCTTTTATATACACGCTGCAACGGGGATGATCCGAACCATTCCATAAATTGAATGACGCCAAAGGTCAGCAACACCCCGAAATTAAGGGCAATCAGTCCAATAAATTTGTTAGGATCACGGAAAACCGAACCAATTACAGGAGTTTTCGTAACCAAAATGACAAACCACTTGGCAATGGACGGAAACGTCGTCCCGGTAGCTGCAACCAGAAACAGCAGCGTAAGTAGCGAGAAGATCAGAATAATCGGATTTTTATGTGAACGTGTCACCATCGCATACCCGATCAATAGCAACAAAAATCCCCCTCCTACATAAAACATGCTAGGCAGTGAGGACAAGGAAAACATGGGCCACCAATAGCTCAGTAAATAACCTACGTTATATAAACTGCTGTTGCGGCTGAACAGAGACAACGTATCCACGACGTTGATATTATGCTGAGACGCTTGAGCGTCCATCAACATGCTACCGACATATAGAGACAACCAATAAAAACTGAGCAGACCAAAAAAGACGCCAAAAATGATCCCTTTACGCAAAAAATTGCCGTATAACGGCTGCAAATAGCTGCGACCAGCCTTACGGTGGGTCCAGGTTAGTTTGATCAATAGCAACAAGGTGAACAATCCCAAATAAATCATGCCAAAGAAAAAATAATGAATGGCCGCAGCACTAACGGTGAATACCGCAGCCAACAGGAACAGGTCGATCCAGTTCCGTTGATACAGCTTGTGGGGATGATAGTTTTTTATTTGTTGAATTTGAAACTTGGGGTCCACCGCACTAAAGAAGAATCGCAGCATTAACGGAAACAAACTATATCCACAGAGCAAATAAATATGCTGAATGCGGAAAATAACCCACGGATTCAGCGCATAAAACAACGAGCCGACCATGATGGCAAAAATACGTGTCTTCGTAAAGCTTGGTGAATAATACACACTGACCAGTCGCTTGGCAAAGGCATACATCGAAAATGCCGAAACAAATAACAAGCCTGTAATAAACGACTTGAGCAAGACCGGGCCGCTTTCGTCAAATAAGAGTGACAGTCCATAGAAGGGCAAGATGTACAGGATACGTGGAGCATTGAACAAGGTCGAGGTAGACCATCGCTCGTTCCATACTCCGGTTATTTCCTCCAGATACCGATGAGAGGTGGCTCCAAAAGCAATGTCGCTAAACACAATTTGCCCTGGTCCATAGATGGGTGCAAGATATGCAACAATCGCAATCAGCATCAACATCATTGCCGCCATATCGTAGCGGTAGCGAAATATCCATTTTTTCATGCTTGTCCCCCTCTCTTGAACTTCTCGTATATCTGTCGGTTATCTTGGGCCTATCTTCTCAAACGAACGATTGCCTGCAAGCCCTGATCGGTATTACGCAGCTTTAAACGACCACCTATGGTCTTCAGGTATGCATCCATATGATACAGGCTGAACGCATGCTCCTGCGAGTTTTGGGAATAGTCTGGCTGGAAATAGCTCCAACGCATTTTATCATCAATCCCGCCGCCCGTGTCTTCAATGTTAATAATAATTTCTCCTTCTTCCAGCCGTGAGCTAACCTTAAGCACTTGAGATTGCCGCTTGGACCGCAGACCTGTTCGGCCCTTATCCTGATTCTCAGGCTGCTCCCCACCTTGGCCCATGGCCTGCACTGCATTTTCCAGCAGCCCCTGAATCGTTTTGTACAGCATGGGTGCTTGTGCTGCAATGGATGGAACAGGCTCTTGCCGCAAGATCACTTGAATGTTCTTCATGTTCAATGAACGGTTCGCCCATTTCAGCGACTCAGACAATACTTCATTCATATCTGTAAAGCTAATTCCACTATTATCATGCATCTTCTCTTCCAGCTCATCGCGCAAGCTACGAACTCCCGTCAGTAACTCTCCTAGTGAGGATTCCTGTCTGAGACGACCCTGGATGAAATTTTCATTCAACTCGCGAAAATACTCCAGTTCCTCATGCGAGGCTCCTTTTCCCTGACTCGAAGCCGCTTCAAAGCGGTTTGCTAGATCATGATAAAATCCCAGCAGCTTCAAATCGTCGCCGCCCGTGAGACGGCTAGTCTGCTCTTGCAGCTCTTGTAGTTGCTGCTCAATCGTCTGCATTAACGGCAAATAATAGGTGTCCTGCTGTTGTCGCATATCTTCATCTCGCCGTTGGTCACGCACCTGATTGTTCACGATGGCATCCTTTACAATCCGTTTGCGGAACTGTACGAGCATGGCCCACAGAATGAACAATATCAGAACCATGGCCATCCATAACTGTTTGCGAAAGGAGCTGATTCGCTGAGCTGTATCCTCACTGACATCCTTAACCGATATGTAAAGGGCCTCTTCCCCAATGCGGCTGAATCCTATTCCGTGTTTCTCTCCGCCATCTTCGATGATACCTGTATTGCCTTCCAGCAGCCTACGGGTTACGCCCGTGATGTCCGTTCGGTTAATATCCGAAGTACTTCGGGAAGCTACGACCTTAAATTGACCGTTATAAAATAAAGTCTCATGCTGGTTAATCGGTTTACTTTTAATAATCCCGCTGAGCATATCAGCGTCAACCGTGCGCACCATAAAACCGCCCATCTGCGCCCCTTGAATCCTGCATGCTATATACTGGGCAGGCTGATGATCCTCTGTCACAAAAGAGCTTACTGCACAACCATTTTGCAGCCATTTAATCTGCTGGACTACACTTTTCATCTCACGATTGTCTCGTCCGACCATCACATGATACTGCTCATCCAGCACATAAAAGGCCCCGCTTTCACGCTTAAAACCCTCAGGATACTGGCGTGTTCCCTGATTCAGCATATCTCTGCCCAGACTGGACGACAGCTCCTTCAGTTCAGCCTGCCATGCGGCATAACGCTCGGTTATGCTGCTAGAAAGTTCCTGTACCTCATACTGGAGCTGTTCGTTCTGAATCTCCGCCAAGTGAACACTGAATTGTCGCACGACAAACCATTGAAGCACAGCGGCCAAAAACACTGTCACACCCAGAACGATCAGGTACAGGATCAGCTTTTGCCAACCTGGTTTCAACAAAGCCCATTGTTTCATGCTTTCCTGTCCCCTCCATTTTGTTCAAGACGGCTCAAAATAGCCTGCATCAGGCATTCCAGCTCGTAGCTGACCAGCGGTAGCCGTGCGCACAGCAACCGGGGAGTGCGACGCTGGAGGGCAGCAAACCTTGCAGCGGTTTCCGTTGCACCGTCCGTCAGTAGGATCAACTCGCATGTTTTTGCGATATATAAGCGATCCAGCTCTTCCTCGCCGTATTCTCGCAGATCAACAACGTAAATATCATGACGATCGTCCATATGCTGAAGTGCGCTGGAGACAGCCAGGGTCACTCCTGTATGCCGTGCAGCATGATACTGATGAAGGAGACGCATACCTTTTTCCCAGAGGGCATGTTCAGCCGAATCAAATCGTTCACAAAAAAGACGCAACGCCCGTTCTGTATTGACATCTTTCAAAAATGCCAAAACGCTGATATTATACATGTAGTTCCTCATTTCTTACTTCCTGATTGGAGTTGCGCAGTTCTTATGACACCCCAAAACATTCTATTTGTTGACGACAGCCCTATGGTTCTGTCCCTGCTCGAACGGACCTTGACGCAAGAAGCATTTACCTTACATACCGCTCACACGCCCAAAGAAGCCTTACAAGTGCTGGAACAGCACCCGATTGATGTGGTCGTTTCCAATCTGCTCATGCCTGGTCTGGATGGGATTACCTTCCTTCGCATGATTAAGAAGGATTATCCACATATCGTACGAATCATTTTGTCTGGTCACCTGCATACGCAGTCCATTTTATCGGCAATTAATCAAGTCGGTGTGTTCCGTTTTTTGACGAAACCGCTGGAGTTGGATGATGACACGCTAAAAAAAATACTGTATGAGGCGCTTGATCAGGCCAAACTCAACCGAAACAGCCTGCATGCAGAACAGAACGTAGCTTCCGACCTGTCAGCATTTATAGACAGCATTTTGAACGCTCCGTACCGCCCCTATGTGCTACTGAATGAACAAGATATCGTAACCGCTGTACACATTGCACTCGCTGAGCTGTATCCTGTCGGCTGCTCACTACGTCATCCTGACGGGGAAGGTATTCAGTTAACCACGCATTCATTATATATACCGTATGAGGAGTCGGAATCTTCCGATCCCGACCTGTATACGCTGGATACGCTGACCCTCGGCCATTCATCGTTACGCCTTATCCGCCTTAGCGAGATCGCCTGAGTGACGGGTGCCGCCCTTTAACACGGCGGCTACCCCAATCACAGTCAGGCATACATACATCCACAACATCCCCATCGTCAGCAAGGGGTGACGGATATAGTTTTTCAAATTCCCCCATGTATACAGCACCGGACGGAAGAAGTACCAACGTTCCAGCGCCTTTCGCAATCCGCCCTCTTCAGATGACATCGTACGATCCATCACCGAAAAGTAGTAGGCTTTTTTACGTAATACATCGTGCAGATACACCTGTTTTTCATCATGATATACCCGTGTAAATACCGCCCGGCGAATAACTCCGCCAGACTCTATATAACGCAAGGTTGGCTGTATTTCTTCAAAAGCAATCTGCTCCGCATTAAATCCGCCCGTCGATTCATAAGCGCTCATTCGCCAGAAGCGTGCCGCTTCAATGGAGCGTTTTCCCAAGGTCTCACCCGCGTTATTAATCACATTTCGCTCAAAAACTTTCACTTTGGAAAAAAAATTGTCCGCTTCCGAATACGCCTCCTCCGGAATGACCAAGGCGCCAATATCCTGATGATCGTCAAAAAAGTCGATGCTCTGCTGAATCAGATGTTCGGCTAAAATCATATCGGAATCCAATACAAATATGTATTCGGCCCCCAAGTGTTTTGCTTCCTCAACCGCCCTGACCCTGGCGACTCCCCGCTCCCCATGGGGAAGCTCCAGTACCGTTACGGGTACTGAACTCCCTGCCGACAGCATACGAATCGTCTCGACGGTCCGGTCATTGGAGCCATCATCAGCAATTACAATATGCAGATCCTTGTAATTTTGCCCCATACAGCTTCGCAAACAAGGCTCTATCGTCCGCTCATTGTTGTACGTGGAGAAGAGAATGACCACTTTGTCCACTCTGTTCCGCCTCCTCTGCCCAATCTTCCATCAACTGCTCAAACGCAGCAGCCGTATGATCAAAATGGAATCTTAACGCATATTGATACGCCCGCTCACGGATGGCCATGTAATCTTCCCCGCCCTTCGCTGCTCTTTCCATTTGTTCAGATAATCCCCGGATGTCGCCGTGAAAGCATAGATACCCGCTTTTTCCGAAATCCGTTGCATCCACCAGCCCCGGTGAATTGCTGACAATGCTGGGCGTTCCAACGGCTGCCGCTTCGGTAATCGTCAACCCCCAGCCTTCACGTAAGGAAGGAAACACCAGCGCGTGGGCACGACTCATCAACTCCAGCTTATGCTCTGCTGAAACAAATCCGTAAAAGGTAATATCGGCTTGCGATTGCCCCTGTTCATCCGGTTCTCCGTATGTTAATCCATATCGTTTCATAATCGGCAACAATTGTTCTGCCACATAGGTTTTATCGGTTTTTCCGGCAATCCATAACATAGCCTGAGGGAACTTTTCCTTGAGCTGCCCAAAGGCCTCAACGACCAGATCAATGCCTTTATATTTGACGAAGCGCCCAGCATACATGAAGGTCGGATTAGGCTCCTTCGTTAAAAATTGTTCGCGCGGCCAATGATCAAACTCAATGCCTTCCGGTAAAAGATGGACACGATCCGGGTGAAAGCCCAGCTTAAGTAGATCGTATCGAGTAGACGGAGATACCGTAAGCGTCCGATCCTTACGAGCCAGCTTAAGCATCAAGGGCTCCATATGAAACCCAATAACATTTAGCGGGAATTTGGCGTTCTCAAACCATATTTCCCTTGTTAGCTGATGTATGAAAAAGATCCGCTTGGATGCCTCCACCCAAAATCGGGTAAAGAATTGATGCGTATTTGCCTGGTTAATCACATAATCGATCTTCCTTCGATGACGACGGTAATAGCGCATCGCATAATAAATAACACTGTATATGTTCCCTTTTCGAATATACGTAATACCGTCAATAACTTCATGCTCAGGCATCCCCTCAAATTGGGGTGAAAAATGAATGAACTGGAAGCGGCCTTGCTGTGAGCGTTTAAGCATTTCGTGGGTAAAAATTTCTGCTCCCCCGCTTTTAGGTGAACGAATGTCACGCCAGGAAAGCAATAGAACTACGGTTTTACCGTCCTGTTCATGTATGGTATTCATGGGGTAAATCCCCCTTTATCTTTATTTTGAACAAATGTACATAGGCGTCTATCACAAAGTAGAGAGCCATAGCCCCGTAAACAATGAACTCAGATAGCAAAAAATCTACCGGATCTGTGTGGGCAATATGAAAGGCTACTAATAAAGCCGCGGCTCCTGCCATCAGACTGAATATAAATTTGCGTCTGCCCACCAATACGTGCACATGTACAAAAAACAGCACGATGGAAAATAGCCAGTACACCCAGCCACCCCATGGAATATAGGCCTCGGCCGATTGGTAAGAGGCTCCGAATAATATGGGAATAGAGGATGGGAACACAAAGGTCGTGCCCACATATACACAGATTGCAGCTACAGCCATTAATCCGGCATAGACGGCAATCAACTTGCCCAAAGCTTGGTGGTCATGCCCCTGTGCACCGATCTTTGGAATAAAGGCAGCAATGAGGCTATACGAAACGTAATAGACCAATTGGCTGTACTTCAGCGCAATGGCATAGCTGCTGGCCTGCTCGGGAAAGTAATGCTGTACATACAACATGTCGATGGAGATACAAAACAAAATAAATAAATTCGTCATAAGGCTATCGGTGAAATCCTGACCCAATGATTTCCATAGCCCAGAAGGGATATGTTCTCCACTGTATGTGAAAAGGGACAAGCCGCGAGCCGAAACGATCCAGCCGTGGAGCAGCGACAGCAACATTCCTCCACAGCTCGCTAACAGTAGGGCTTCCAGCTTTAACCCCAGTGCAGCCAGAACAAAAAACAGGCTCAGCTTCCCTAATACCTCAATGTAATAGTTCACATTGAGCGCCAACATGCGTTCCCTGCCCTGTAAATCTCCGCGGCACGAACTCACAAGAATATGCAGTCCGATCAAGCCATACAGCATGAACAGCGGGCCGGATTCGACGCCTAATAGCGAACGCAGTAACGGATGAAAGATGAGTAAAATGATCATGGCAAGCACGGTTAGCACCAGAGGTGCTTTGAGTAATAGAGAACCGAGCGGTAAGCTTCGTAGCGCAAGCTTTTGGTCTCCCTTAGAGACCAGTTTTGCAGTTAATAGCTGGATGGATAAACCCAAAACGGATAAAAGCGCAAAAAGCGCCAGCAGCGCATTCGCCTGGCCATAAGCTTGTCCGGTAAGATACCAGCTCGCTGCAATGTGAAAGAAAAAATTAAATCCGTTAAGCAGCACATTAAAGAGAGGAAACATCAACGATCGTACTCGGTTGTTCACGTTGTTATCTCACCCGCCGATCCAGTCGCCAAATATCAATGATGGAGCGCAAAAAACGAATAGAATCCTTCCAGACATGGATGTGCGAGCCATCCCGGTCAATACATTTGACGGGTAATTGCAGCACACGAAGCTGGAGTCGCTTGGCAATAAACATCATTTCCAAATCCAACGCCAGTCCGAGCTGTTCCTTTAAATGCGGAAACATTCGCTTCACTGCAACCGAACTCATCACTTTAAGCCCAGTCTGGGAATCCACCACACCTGTGGGTAAAAAAGGACGGGAAATCACCCGTTTACCAAAGCTGACGACAGATCGCAATAAAGATCGATTCTCAGCGGTCATATCCTTGGTTCCGATCACGACATCATAATAGCCCTGCTGAACAACATTAATCATTCTGGCAATATCCTCAATAAAAAAGGAGTCATCTGCGTCCACAAATACGTAGTAATCCGCACCAATGGTCCGCATCCCTTCCAGATACGTCCCTGCCTTACGTGTATTGCGTCCCAATTCCCTTGTTTGAAGCAGCGGGCTAAGATTCTGATTAATCCGGTTTACGGACAAGTCCGTGGCTGCCTCCAGCGCTTTAATCAAGGCATTCGTACCATCGTAGCTGCCATCATCAATGAGATAAATCGAACCTTCAATAATATGGCTGCGGATAAAGACCTGCAATCGTTCAGCAAAGGTTTTGACATGAACAAAACGTTGCTCTTCGTTATATACAGACAAGATAAATGCAATATGTTGGCTTTTGGTCGAATACTCGGGATAGAGCAAGCTTTGTATTTCCGAAAGCATTTCTTCGTTGTCATTGGCTTGCCAAAATAGCAGCCGCAAACGACCTACTCCGATGATTTGCACCATATGCTGATCACTGAACGGAAATGTTACATCCGTCACCAGTAACAATGGCATTTGCGGAAATTGGCTACGGATCTGATTGGCTTTCCGCACTGCCTGCCCCGGCTCCCTATAATCAATCAGGCAACAACATGCGTTCTCGTAGACTGAAGCTGCCTCCGTGTCCTCGCACTGTATATATTGGTAAAAACAAATCACATTGGGATAATCAATAGCCCTGTCGTTATCGCTAAAAATGGCTATAGGTCCCTGCACACAAACCTCTCCTTTTCCTCCGAATAGTTCTATTTTGTTGAAAAAGAATTAAGAATGTTTGCTTATAGGAGTTAAATTAATGTCCAAATACTTCATATTTCCTTAACAAAATAACTGACACTCCATGATATATATGGAGATAAGAGAAGAAAAACTAATTTTCATATTTGATAAAAACAGAGCATTTAGACCTGATTCATTAGAACCAAAATCATCAGGAATGGTTAGCGAATCTATATTGAAAGTTAGTTCTTTTATATCATTAGAAAGAAACAAATATGGTTATTTTGTCATAGATAAATGCAAGAATAAAACATATTTGCACGTCCATACTATGGACAACATGTCATCTTTCGTTATGAATAGTTATGAAAATGAAGAGAAGGAAGGTCTTTCTATGGAAGCATTTTATGTCAATCGTGATGGGTCATTATCTACTCCATTACGGGGAAAGGATGTGTTGGCAAATCCCCTTTTGAACAAAGGTGTCGCTTTTACAGAAGAAGAACGCAAGGAGCTGGGTTTGGAAGGAATCCTTCCTCCAACCGTCCTTTCATTGGAGAAACAGAGCGTACGGGCATATCAGCAGTTTCTGGCACAACCCACCATGCTGCGAAAAAATGCTTCTCTCAACGACCTTCACAACCGAAATGTCGTACTCTACTACCGGCTGCTAACCGATCATTTGAGTGAAATGCTGCCCGTAGTCTACACGCCGACCGTAGGAACCGCGATTCAAGAATATAGTCACGAGTACAACCGTCCTGGAGGCATATATTTGTCGATAGATAACCCGAACGGTATTGGACAAGCATTCCATAATTCTGGTTTGAGTGGCCATGATGTGGATCTGATCGTCGTGACAGATTCCGAAAGTATTTTAGGGATTGGTGACTGGGGCGTCGGGGGGATTAACATTGCTATCGGCAAGCTTGCAGTGTATACGGCTGCGGCAGGCATTCATCCCGGGCGGGTGCTGCCAATTGTACTAGATGTAGGTACAAATAATGAAAAGCTGCTGAATGATCCACTGTACATCGGAAACCGCCATAAACGGGTTCGCGGAGAAGCCTATAACCAGTTTATTGATACTTTTATCAGCAAAACGTTAGCGCAATTCCCAAAGGCGCTTTTACATTGGGAAGACGTGGGTAGCGTAAATGCACGCCATATTATAGGAAAATACGGTCAAAGTATACTCACCTTCAACGATGATATACAAGGTACAGGAGCGGTGACCTTGGCTGCGATTCTTTCGGCGGTGGGTATCACCAAGACTCCGCTGCGTGAACAAAAAATACTTGTTTTCGGTCCAGGGGCAGCAGGAATCGGTAATGCTGATCAAATTCGGGGTGCTATGATCGAGGACGGCCTTTCCGCAGAAGATTCCTTCAAGTCCTTTTGGGCCTTTGATTATCGCGGGCTGTTAATGGAAGATATGGAAGACGTATTGGAGTATCAGAAACCGTATGTGCGCAAAAAGGATGAAGTCAGCTCATGGACCCGATCGGGTGACGGCAAAATACCACTGCTAGAGGTCATCCGTCAGGTGAAGCCTACGATATTGATTGGAACTTCCGGTGTAGCAGGTGCCTTTTCTGAAGAGATCATCAAGGAGATGGCGAAACATGTAGAACGCCCGATCATTATGCCCATGTCCAATCCTACAAACCTTGCAGAAGCAGTACCCGAGGATTTGATCCGGTGGACCGATGGCAAAGCACTGATTGCAACCGGAAGTCCTTTTGAGCCCGTCACCTATAACGGTACGAAATTTGAGATTGGACAGGCGAACAATGCCTTTGTTTTTCCGGGACTGGGTCTGGGTGCGATTGTGGTTAAAGCCAAAAGGATTACCCCTGCGATGTTTACAGCGGCAGCAGTAGCTGTTGCCAATGGTGTAGATTCGAATACGCCTGGTGGTGCACTACTCCCTCATATCCGAAAATTACGCGAAGTTTCGTACGCTGTTGCGATTGCGGTTGCAAAAGCCGCGATACAGGATCAGGTAGCTCAGGCGCACATTTCAGATGTGGAACAAGCTATACGAGTTGCAATGTGGAAACCGGAATATGCCAAGGTCAAAGCTGTGGAAAATGTAATTCATCACCCTCACTAAGCCCAAAACACCTAACTAGAGGAAATTTCATATTTTGCACACTATGTTTGACATAGCGTATGAACGTATGTACAGTAATAGTCAAAAGAATAGAAGTCCACTAGGGGAGCCGCTATGGCTGAGACAAGAACGTATCTTGGACCCTTTGAACCTGATCTAGTTCGTACTAGCGTAGGAAAGTGGAGCCTTCGTATATAAGGTTTCAAACGTTTTTTTGCGTATTGAGCCTATTGTTGAAGCCGCTCCCATTTTTCCGGGGCGGCTTTTTAGCGTTGTTCCGGAATTATATTCTTACAGGACTTCTTGCTCTTCAATTTAATGGAGGTGGGGAAATTGAGTTTTACACAAGAACTCCGTCGGCAGGCGGACGGCATCTTTCAAGCGATTTTTGAGCACCCCTTTGTGAGAGGTATTGCTGAAGGAAGTTTGACAAGGGGACAGCTGATTCACTATGTAAAACAGGACTTTGAATATTTGAACGCTTACATGCGGATATACGGCATCGCAATCTCCAAATGCACAAATCGGGAGGACATGGCTGTATTTAATGAACAAATCTCTTTTATTCTCCACAGTGAGGTTCATCCGCATCAAAATTTCTGTGCTGTCGCAGGGGTGAGCTATGAAGAGTTGCAGGGATATCCGCTCGCTCCGTCGGCTCATCACTATATCCGTCACATGCTGACGGTTGCGCATGAGGGCAGCCTGGGCGAGATCTTGGCTGTGCTGCTGCCATGTATGTGGACGTATGCCGAGATTGGTCGCAGGCTGCTGGATGAAGTAAAGCCGGATGAGTCTCATCCGTTCTATGAATGGATGGGCTTCTATGGAGATCAGCTTGATGATACAACACTCAAGTTCCGAGAACGTGTAGATGCTTGGGCGGAAGACGCAACGGCTGCTGAGCGGGAGCGGATGATTGAGCATTTTATACTGAGCTGCCAGCTGGAATATAAGTTCTGGGATATGGCTTATAAGCAGGAAGAATGGCCGGTCCAGATGCAGGCAGCGGTCTTGGAATAGTCAGCCTGGCGATTCGATGTGTGAAGTACGTTTAATGCCCTGTTGAACCACCAACTATAGAGAGGATAATCATTATGAGTACATGGAAAAAAAGTTATTCGGATCTCCTGACGAAGGTACAAAACAGCAAACCCCTCGTTCACAATATGACCAATGTGGTAGTCACCAACTTTACGGCCAACGGTCTGTATGCATTGGGCGCCTCCCCGGTGATGGCCTATGCACCCGAGGAAGTAGCAGATATGGCAAAAATAGCAGGCGCCGTCGTGTTAAACATCGGTACACTGAACCGCGAACTGGTGGATGCCATGATCATTGCTGGACAATCGGCGAATGCACACGGTGTTCCGGTGCTGCTAGATCCGGTCGGTGCGGGAGCAACGAGCTTTAGAACTGAATCGGCACTGCGAATCCTTAGTGAAGTCAAAATCTCATTGGTGCGGGGCAATGCAGCCGAAGTCGCACATCTTGTTGGAGAAGCGCGTGAGATTAAAGGCGTAGATGCCGGTGACAGTGCTGACAGCGGCCATGTCGATCTGGCAATTCGGGCTGCTCGAACGCTCAATACAATGGTTGTCATTACTGGAAAAGAGGACGTCATCACCGATGGGGCCGAAGCACGAATGATTAGCGGCGGAGACGCGCTGCTCACGAAGGTAACCGGAGCAGGCTGCCTGCTGACCTCTGTGTTAGGTGCCTTTGCAGCTGTTGAACCCAACCTGCTGCTCGCAGGTACAGCAGGTTTGGCATTTTACGGTGCAGCAGCTTCTCGAGCCGCAGCACGTACCGCAGAGCTGGGGCCCGGCAGCTTCCAGATTGCCTTTCTCGACGAGCTGGCCAAACTGCATACAGGTTCACT
Organism: Paenibacillus sp. SEL1; assembly: GCF_054602535.1. Lineage (NCBI taxonomy): Bacteria > Bacillati > Bacillota > Bacilli > Caryophanales > Paenibacillaceae > Paenibacillus > Paenibacillus sp. SEL1. The sequence continues at coordinate 701,218 of NZ_CM137723.1, forward strand.
AGAAGGGCATGTCTCTATCCGTGAAGCCGGAACAACCACAGCAGGTGGTGCGCGATGATAGACACTCGTGTACCCAGAGCGCTGACGATTGCTGGTTCGGACAGTGGCGGCGGGGCCGGAATTCAAGCTGATCTCAAAACCTTTCAAGAACTTGGCGTGTACGGCATGTCGGCTATTACGGCTATTACCGTACAGAATACCTTAGGGGTCCACGGCGTATATCCGCTACCAGAGGAAGCAACAGCGGAACAGATCGAAGCCGTAGGATTAGACCTTGGAGTGGATGCCCTGAAGACTGGCATGCTGTTTAATGCCGGCATCATCCGTCTTGTGAGCGAGCAGATCCGAAAGTTCGGCTGGAAAAAGGTCGTCGTCGATCCCGTGATGATTGCCAAGGGAGGCGCTGAACTGCTGCAGCTGGAAGCGGTGCAGGCTTTGAAGGACGACCTGCTCCCCTTGGCCCTGGTCGTTACACCGAATATCCCGGAGGCGGAAGCCCTGACAGGGATTAGTATCCATACGATGGAGGATCGCCGCGAGGCTGCGAGACATATTAGCAGTATGGGACCAAAATTCGTTGTGATCAAGGGTGGCCACGCTGACGAGAGCGAGATCAGCGGACAGATTGTTGACCTGCTTTTTGACGGAACCGCCTTTATAGAGCTGAGCGGCAAGCGAGTACGGACTGTCCATACACACGGAACAGGGTGCACTTTCTCGGCAGCGATTACCGCGGAATTAGGGAAAGGGATGTCTGTACCGGAGGCTATCTCGAATGGTAAAGCCTTCATCCAGGCGGCGATTGAGGATACGTTGTCTCTGGGGCAGGGACACGGCCCAACCAATCATTGGGCCTACCGACGTCGTCAGGAGATGCTTCTATGAGCGGCAGAATATTGTCAGAGGTGGTGCGCCGCCATCTACAGATATACCTGGTGCTTGGAAGCGTGAATTGCCTCGCGGAACCAGGCTGGGTCGTGCAGGAGGCTCTGGCTGGCGGGGCAACCATGGTCCAGTTCCGAGAAAAGGGTCTCGGCGCGTTAACGGGCGTTCCTATGTTCGAACTCGCGCGCCAGCTACAGGAACTGTGCCGTCACGCTGGTGTCCCCTTCATCATCAATGACGATGTGGAGTTGGCTCTTGAACTCGACGCCGACGGTGTTCACATCGGTCAGGACGATGAATCCGCCGATTCCGTCCGCGAGCGAATCGGAAATCGAATTTTAGGCGTCTCCGCCCATACCATCGAGGAAGCACGTCGAGCCATCCTGCAAGGTGCTGATTATCTCGGCGTCGGACCCATCTATCCCACCGTCTCGAAAGATGATGCCCATGCCGTACAGGGACCGGTAATTTTATATGAGATGCGTAAAGCGGGAATTGATGTGCCGATTGTTGGGATCGGAGGTATTACAGTGGACCGTGTTGAGGAAGTCGCACGTGCAGGTGCAGATGGTGTAGCGGTGATTTCAGCCGTGACACAGACAGAGCAGGTTAGAGGTGCGGTCAAGGAATTAAAGAGGAAGGTCGTCTTGAGCATCGAACATCGGGGGAGGTCCCAAAAACTATAAAGTACGGATCGTTGCTCAAGTCGCTATTGTTTCCAGATTCTATGGTTCCTGGTTTCATACCGTTATTAAATAAAGAGAGCTGTCTTAGTTGTAGGAAAACCTACTTTTGAGACAGCACCTCCCCATCATATATGATCTATTTTCAAAACGATTTGCATGTGAAAGTAAGATGATGAAGGGATCGAAATTATGTTGCTGCTTTTTGCTAAAACAAGATGATTAGCGAAATGGAGCGTTAAATTTGATCTTTCCTTACTTCCCTCGGAAATATGCGCAATAATATCCCTTAATCTCGTAGTATTTTCAAGTTATGCTTGCGTTACCGACTTCTCATCCTTGCTTTACCATAGAATTTATATATTAAGAATTTTTCATACTTTGAGTGCTTTAGCTGGTTGTGCGAATCAGGGAACAGCTGATTCATCTCCCAAAGAAAAAATACCAGCAACTCAGACAACCATCCTGCACAGCCTGGACGAGATCAAGTGGGATGAAGTGAAGGACCCTCTGATTGAAGATAGCATGATAACAAAGCTTAAAGCGGCCATCGCACCCTTTGTTTCCAAAGACTTGGATCAATTCCATGCTGCACTCAGCCCAACTGTTAAAACAGGGCACGATTATCTTCTGGATCAGCCCGTGAAATTCACTGGTATTGAAAAGCCGAAAAAGAAAATGAATGGATAAAAATTCCCGTTGTAGGCGACCTACTTGAGGAAAAAGAAGGTTTTTCCTCGGATATAACTGTACTATTTCTATTTTATACAAGATAAAGATGGAGCATGGCAAATTGTTTCGATTGACTAATTAATTTCTCATTTCATACCCAGTAGAAGACGATCTGATTAATCAGATCGTCAGGCTGTCGAGAAACCCCCTGTTTTTTTGCAGGGGGTTTAAAACTGTCTTAGTGGTCTAAAAACTAGGGTCCTCAGATCGTTTTAAATCGATTTTTGTTTTAAAAGATGCGTCTCCCCATATAAAAATAGAATTGTCGAAAAGTCCTTGGACTTTCTCGACAACCTAAAGGCTGACCATTATTGTATGGAAATCACCTACGTACTGGGGAGATGCCCCAACATTCGCGCCTATTCTGGAGGCTATTTTTGGATTCTCCAATTCATAGATAACTACACCGACTGGTTGATGGGTGCATACACCATACATTTGATTGGTCGGACGATATATAAAAAAATACCAGAATAATTATATAGGACCAGTATTATAATCGATACGATCGTAGAACTGATTATGCTTATGATCTCATTCGGAATTATCCTATTTTTATTTATTTCACAAGAAATACGGTGGCATAAGTCGCTTTTTATTAATACTTATGTTCAGACAGAGTCGTTTTAAAAATAGAAAAAATATATTATTCTTCAATTCCGAGCAATTCGGATACTTGTTTTCTGTATCTTGTAGCCTTGCGTGTTCCATGAATGAGATTTGACAATCTGGAAGCTGGAATATGATATGTACTACAAAAAGTTTTCTGATCCATTCTTTTATCGAGCAGTTTTTGCTTGATCTCCCATCCAAAAGGGGTTACAGAATTTCGATGATTCAACATCACTACCTCCAGATTTTAGTTTTTTAAATCATGTATTATGCAACACTTAATATACACCAATAGCTTATTGGTTCGAGCTGCATGTTTGGTAATGATTCAACAGGTAATCCAACTTTTTAGATTGCTCAATTACTTTGGGGTGTGTTAAAAATCCATACTTTTTCTGAACTTGGTACAGTTTCCTCCTAGCTCTCTCGACACGAAGTAAATTCACACCTTGGTTCATCAGCATGTTCCCCTCCTCTATGTCACATTTTAGAATAAAAAGACGTTTTTTGGTTTTTCGGATGATGCGCCTAACAAAAAAGAGGATATCACAAAAGTTTTCGTAAATAAGGGCGTTCCTAAATCTATGCAAAAAACCTCCGTTTCCACTAATAAAGTGGAGCAGAGGCTCTTTTTTATTCGTAAAGGATATTACTACTAATAATAAAACGATCTTTCTCTTTGCCCTTCACTCACTAAACTTTCGTACTTCACATGAGCCTTAACGTCCGCAAACGTTTTAAACTGTTCAAATAATCTTATGCACCTAATGAAAAAAGCTTCTTTATTAATGGTTAATGATTTAGATAAAATGTCTAGCAAGTATTTAAAACCATGCGAGTAGCTACCTCTATTCAAGTAATATTTAGCAAGTTCATATTTGAAGAGCGTTATGTGTTCTGGTACGACTTGATGTGTGTACATATCAGTAGATGCTGGATCAAAAGAATTAAACTCCACTTCAAAACGTGAGAGTACATCATCAACATCTATTGCATATCGGTTAGCCGCTATTATAATGTTCAACAGCTTTGAGAGCTTTTCATCTTCGTTAGTAATTGATGTGGCTACAATATATTCAACATAATCTGGAAGCACACTGGTATCTCCAGACAGAAGTTTATTTACAAAGACATTACCTACTGCCCAATGCTCAAACAAGTTGATCCAGTGTCGGGTTTCCTCGTCTGTCTCAATCACCCAATCTAAATCTGCGTAGGCGTATGTAAACTGCAAAGCTTGCTGATAATTGCCTTGGGCTTCACAGACACTGGCACACAGTAAATCAGCATAGGTAATGTACACAAACATGGGACGACTTAGCCTCATATAAGACTCCTCGCTCTTTTGCTTCTTCTGTCGTTGTTTCATAGAATAACAAATTTCCGCTTTATATCTCATTTTTTGAGCTGTTTCATAAAGCATATCCCACTCGTGCAATGAACGATACACATTCGCTAGATCCTTCAACGCATCAAGTTGGTCTATTTCATCCAGACGTTCGACAAAGGGTTCAAATCGTGTAGCTGCCTTGAGATTTCGCATCTGATCGTCCCCCACATGAATGGTAAATAGACGATACTGACAGATAGCTAAGCGTTCAGAGTGCTGGTACTTCTCGCCTTCTGCAATCCCCTCATAGAGTAACAAAGCAGCATTATGCTGACCTTGTGCGAATAACTTTTCTGCCGCATCGAATAGCTTCGGGGAATAAAGGAGGTTGTCCATGATATGGGCCACTACAAGCTGGATCGCATGTAACTTATCCAGTTCCGCACAGCGAAATAACAACGGCTCAATTCGCCGCCAATCTGGGGAACGCTCAATGATATAATTATCTATGTATAGTTCGTAAAAAAAACCTTCCGGTAATCTCATCGCCAGCGTGATTCGATCCAGCTGATGTATAGCAACAGGACGATGCTTAGCAATCCAGTTATTAAGTGTTCTTTGATGCACACCTGAATGCTCCGCAAATTGTGCCAAAGTCAAGTTATTTTGTTTTAAAAAATCCTCAAACTTAGCTAAGATCGTAGGTGTATGTCCCAAGTCATAACCACCCTTCACATAAAAAAAAATTTTTTATAATCCCATCTCAGATTATTGTCCAAATTTTAACATACGTCAACGAAACTTTTAGTCAATATCCACATTATTATTACCCTTTAAAAAAAGTAAACATACCATATAGATTCATTAGCATTTAAATATTTGTAACAATGAATAGAAGAACAAACCCTTTTGGAATCAGGTGGTCGCTCGCTCTACTAATTTGAATTCCAGATGATGTATCGTTTCTTCCAGCCCTTCGAGGGCATTTCGAATCATAATGAACGCGTTCTCAGCTTGCTTGTCTATCGGGTAATGAATCGTAGTTAAATCAAGCAAATGCGAGATTTCGGTGTTATCAAAGCCTACTACTGCAAAATCACTCGGTACAGAAACACCTAGCCTACGCGCTTCAGTCAAAAGACCTGCTGCCAAATAATCGGTAGAACAGGCAAAGGCGTCCGGCCTGTCAGTTTGTGCTCGTTCTGCCCACCAATGAGCTATTTGTTCACCAGCTGCTATTGAATTTAAATCATAAAAATGCGGGAAGGCCTCAGCGTCCAAATCATATTTTTCGCAAAAGTCATGATAAGCTCGAATGCGTTCTTTTGTATTCAACCCCCGCATGCTGCCGTACACATTCACAATTTTCCGATATCCTCGAGCGTACAAATGTTCCAATGCCAGCGTATAGCCCTGATACTGATCCATAAATACAGACGGGATTGCCTCAATGTTTACACGCTGCCAGGTCACAATCGGACCATATTTTGTATAATGCTCAATCACACTCCACTCATTGACGCGAATCATGCAGACCAAGGCGTCCAGTTGCTTTCTCCGCAACATTTCCAGCGCTTCAAGTTCTCGGCCTTTCTCCCCATTCGTAATAAACAGCGCTATATTAAAGCCATGCTCCTGGGCATACATTGTAAATCCACGCACAAATAAACCCAATGAATCATTAAAAGAAAGTGAAATAATCCCTATGAGCTTGGTCATGCCCTTTTTTAAAGATACCGCATTTAAATTGGGAACATAATCCAGCCGATCTATGACCTCCTGCACACGCTGCCTTGTGGGTTCACTCACGTACGGATGGTTGTTAATGACACGGGACACCGTAGCCGAGGATACCCCCGCCAGCTTTGCAATTTCATGAATATTCGCCATTTTTCTCACCTCGTTCTTTCTATTTTAGCATGTTCGTGTTTAGCATGTTCGTAGTGTCCGCCCTATAATTATCACCTTCCCAAAATAAGTTTTTTAAAAGCGCTTGACCTGTAATGCATTACAGGGATTACAGTGAATTTGTGCTTAAGAAAGCGGTTTACAAAACATACTTAGGAGGCACTAACTATGAAAAAAGGCATAAAGATTGCAACCATTGGCGGAGGCTCCAGCTATACACCAGAACTAGTAGAAGGCTTCATCAAACGTTATGCAGAGCTTCCCATTCGGGAATTGTGGCTGGTAGATATTGAGGCAGGACGTGAAAAACTGGAGATCGTAGGTGCTATGGCCAAACGGATGGTGAAGGCCGCAGGCATTGATTGTGAGGTACATTTGACGCTGGATCGTCGGGAAGCGTTGAAGGACGCCGATTTTGTAACGACCCAATTTCGGGTAGGCTTGCTGGAAGCCCGGATTAAGGATGAAAGTATTCCGTTAAAACATGGCATGATCGGTCAGGAGACCAATGGGGCCGGAGGAATGTTCAAAGCGTTTCGCACCATACCCGTTATCCTCAGTATCGTCGAAGATATGAAAGAACTATGTCCGAATGCATGGTTGATTAATTTTACCAACCCTGCGGGTATGGTCACCGAAGCCGTGCTTCGTTATGGTCAGTGGGATAAAGTCATCGGATTATGTAATGTTCCAATCGGCGCGATCAAGAGTGCATCAGCTGTGCTGGACAAACCGGAAGAAGAGCTGTTCTTTAAATTTGCAGGGATTAACCACCTTCATTGGCACAAAGTTTATGACAAAACAGGGGCCGAATTAACAGAGCAAGTTATTGAAGGACTGTACGCTCCGGGTGCAAAGCCAGAGAAAGTCGTTGAAAATATTAAGAACATGCGCTTCCTGTATGATCAAGTTCGTCAATTGAAAATGCTGCCTTGTCCTTACCATCGGTATTACTATATGACGGATAATATGCTCAAGGAAGAATTAGAGGAAGCCAAAAACGAAGGAACTCGGGGCCAAGTGGTCAAACGTCTGGAAGAAAGTCTGTTCGAACTGTATAAAGATCCGAATCTGGATTACAAACCAGAGGAACTATCCAAACGCGGTGGTGCGCATTACAGCGATGCAGCCTGTGAGATCATTAATTCCATTTATAACAACAAAGGCACATTGATGGTCGTTAGTACACGCAACAATGGTGCGATTGATGATGTTCCTTATGATAGTGCCATCGAAGTAACCAGTGTTATTCGCGCCCATGGTGCCGAACCTGTCAACTTTGGTAAATTCCCACCTGCACAGCGAGGCTTGCTGCAAGTAATGAAGGCAATGGAAGAGCTGACGATTGAAGCGGCGGTCACCGGTGACTATGCAACAGCACTGCAAGCCTTCACCCTGAATCCGCTCGTACCAAGCGGGGACATTGCTCAAACCGTGCTGGATGAATTGCTAGAAGCACACAAAGAGCATCTACCTCAATTCTTTGCTCATAAGGAGAAGGCGACGGTATAAAGCTAGAATCAATCATCCTGCTAAAACACAAAAAAGCTTCCTCCATGTAGGAAGCTTTTTGCTATACGTCCCAGGAGTACTTGCTGGGACGTTGGTGTTATTGGGTTTGTACTTGGCTTGACAATCCGTCATTAAGCTTATTGATAAATTTGTTAGACTTTTTTAAAGTATGATCTCCGTTGAAAAAGCAATAACCGCTTTCCCCGTAATTTGAACTAATACGGGTTTTCCCTGTTCCTTTTTCACATGAACATGCATTGTTCCCTCTCTTTTGATTGCCTCACCTTGTAAAATATCAAAATCAAAAGACTGCTCATTCTCATTTTGCAAAATGTTATAGTGTACCAAATAGGCTCCAAGCGGTCCGTTTGCATTTCCTGTCACCGGGTCTTCAGCTATTCCAATTGCAGGAGCAAACATTCTTCCGTGAACCAATATATCCTCTTGTGGATTTAATGTAAAAACATAATATCCATTACATCCAATATGCTTGCTGATTTCTGTAAGCTTCTGCAAATCAGGTTTTAAACTATGTAGTATTTCATTGGAGTAAATCGGAACCATTACCTTAGAATGACCTGTTGAAGATATTGCAACTGGATATTCCATGCAAATATCTTTACAAGAAATACCTAACGCATTTGCAATCTGACTTCTTATTTCATCATTTAAAGGCTCTGATACAGAAGGTTCTCCCTGTGTCATTACAATAGAATAGTCATCTTCATACTTTATAACATCAACAGGCAATATACCTGCTTTTGTTTTTTGAATAATTCTTCCAGTTTCAGCTTTTCTCTCAATTGCATAAATATAATGCGCTGCTACTGTTGCATGACCACAAATTGGAACCTCTGTTGTTGGAGTAAAAAATCTTACTTCAACATCATAATTTGAAGAATCTGTTTCAAAAATAAATGCAGTTTCCGAATTATTTAATTCTCTTGCAATTCTCTGCATCTGCTCATCTGTAAGTCCATTTGCATTTGGAACAACCCCAGCAGGGTTACCATGAAATCTATTTTTTGTAAATGAGTCTACTTGATATATTCTATATTTTTTCATAATTTCGCCTCTATAAATACTAATTTGTCTGTCTGTTAAATCCGATATTAACATACTTTTTAGGCAGTTTCACTTAAATTAAAAGATATAATATGGCCCTTTAATGAAAACGAACTGATCCTTATTATAGAATCGCGCTCTTTTATGGAAGTTGTTATTAAACTAAAGCCGCAGTTAGCTGAAATGGTCTTCTCAATCCTTATCTAAAAGTGGAATAAATCTTTTATGATTATAGATACTTTTAGATTCTGCCACGCCTGTTGAATAACCAAAATAAGTAACTCAATTCATGAAACAAGAGGTGCACTGAAGAAGAACGCGCCGAATCTGAATCAGCCATTCAACAGGTAGTTTTGAAGAAGAAATAGACGAGAAAATCGCGCAAAGGAAAGAACGGCATGTTGGGGCCATGAAGTCTGAGCAGCAACAAATAGCCAATTGAGCAGGACATAGACGATTAGAGCACAGAATAATTGCCCATAGACCGCATTTTCAGTCGTACCAAACAGCGTTGGAATATTCAAATGTTGCTTGATCCAACGAAAGAAGACTTCAATCTGCCATCGAGCCTTATAGATCTGTGCGATTTGTTCTGCGGTCACCTGCATTAAATCGGTAACCACCCGAATTTCCCGACCTTCAAAATCCCGAAACATCACCACACGATGACGTTGTCTGGAACGACACTGAGGGGTTCCCAACTGGCAAGTGATATCCCGAATGACGGATGAATCTGGCTTCGTAAGGCGACGTAGCGCATGAGGCTTTTCCAAATGGACGTTGTCGCGAAGCCGAATGACAAACGATTGTCCATGGGTTTTGAAGTGATCCAGACGCTCCAGTTTCCCATAAGCACGGTCCATCACCAAAATGTAGTCCGGTTGAGCCAACGCTTCACTCATGGGGCCATCATGCTTGGAGCCCAGCGTTTCGACCACCTGAAGGGGTTGCCCATTTTCTGATCGTAAAGCGAGTAGATGGAAAAGTTCCTTAAATACGGAAAACGGGACTTCGGCGGCTTTGGTTGAAAAGCGTGAGTAGTGGACGACGGGCAAGCCACAGAGAGCCGCATAATCTACGCTGGATCGATAGCTACCCCATTGTTCCAACGCAGCCATGCACCAGTATTGGAGTAAATGGTACACCGTAAACTTGCGGGCTTTGTCTTCATAACCTATTAACTTCACAACCCTTTGAACTTCTTCAGGAGTCAGCATGGATTGAAGGATAGATGTAATCGTGATAGAATTTTTCATGAGATCGTCTTCTTTCGGATTCGTTTGGATGGTACCAACGATTCTACAGAAAAGACGATCTTTTTTCTACCATTTTGTGGTTATTCAACAGGCGTGCTACTATATAAAGGTATTAGTTTACTGTATGTTTCGGAGCGGCTTGGTCACGCCTCATTAGATATCACTACCTCTACATATGCCCACCTTATGAAAGAGCTACGTGAACAGGATTCAAAACAACAGACATTTTTGAACATTTATATAGCGTGTAAAAATCGTGTGTATAATTTGAGTAAACAGGTGTATTAATCACAACTTTTTCTAACGTTTTCTATCGTAACCCCAATAAAAGAAAAAACGCCCCAAACCCTTATATATCAAGGGTTTGAAGCATTTTTAATTTCGTTCAAACTTTACATATCTGAACGCTTCGACGTCCCAGGAGGGATTCGAACCCCCGACCGACGGCTTAGAAGGCCGTTGCTCTATCCAGCTGAGCTACTGGGACAAGATGGTGATCAATAAAACCTTATGTATTCAGCGCATTAATTATTATATCACATTTCGAGCAACTGTCAAAAGCATTTTTTCATGATGTAGGGAAGTGGGCTGCAAAAGGAATCATTTGGACGCTAACGGGGTATTATGTACAAAGAACCATGCATAAAGGAGGGGTTAATCTGTGAGAGGTCTTTTGTCGTCACTTTGTTATTTCAGCATTTTCTTCGCACCTTTCCTAGTGCCTGTCATTGTGTGGATTGCAGTACGGGACGAATATGTTCAGGGACATGCAAAAAAAGCTATTTTATCGCATATTTTCCCCATTATTGCGGCAATTCCGCTCGTGTATTTTATTATTACTGCGAATCATGCAGGTTCAGTGATCGGTTTTGTACTGCTATTCGTAGTGGTCTATCTCGGGGTTTTTGTTTATAACATCTACAAAGGGATTATGACGTTGCGTGAAGCGGCTTAGTTCAAAAAGAAGCCTCCTACATACCGCTAATTTGGCGGGATACGGAGGCTTCTTTAGGGTCATTTTTGATGAGTTGCTGTTGCTATTTGGTTCAATGGCTGCTTATTTATTCCCAAAGCGTTTAGGACTTCTCCGTACTTCATGTCTTACGTTTTTCTCCAGCACTTCTTCCGCGAACTCATTGTTATGAATATAACTGCTGCCTTTGTTTTTCTTATAATTCGCTTTGCCGTCTATGATTTCCCCCTCCTTTCACGCTGATCCGGCGATGGCGCCGGGGCCCAAATCAACAAAAGCCGAGGCATAGCACACCATATCCTCATGCCCCGAACTCCTTGGCGAACTCTGTGCTGAGCTGCCCATAGGAGAGCAATTCTTTTTTAAACTTCTCTCGCTCCTCACCAGCAGTAATGTGTGTAGAGTCGGTAAAAGCCTTGTCTGTCACTTCCTCAAATGCCGAATGCAGATTATTGTCGTACCAATCCAGCTCCAGATCGGCGTCATTGCGGATGATTCGTACCATGTCATAGTCATGCTGACCATCCGTCTGATCCTTGGCCGTGATATAGACCAGCAGTTCCGGGTCATCTGCGGCACCGGGCCGCACCTCTACCTCAGCGCAGCGCACTCCGTCAAGTTCAGTGAAGCGGCGTATTTTGGCATCCTTGATGTAGTACATGGTCTCCCTCCTTCCTTGCGAGTAGACGGGTTGCCCCATCTGTAGTTTTCGGAACGGACAGACATTTTATGCTTCTTTTCGGCATATATACTGATGAACTGGGGATTTAGTTTTTGATTCATTCCAACACTGGATGAACACGACAAAGAGAGGATGAACAGACATGTGCGGAATTACAGGTTTCATACAGTGGAACGGAGACTTAATGCATCAATCTGAGCTGCTGCTGAATATGACACAAACGCTCTCCGATCGCGGACCGGATGCTGCGGGTACCTGGATATCCAACCCGTGTGCCTTCGGACACCGAAGATTGAGCGTTATGGACCCGGAAAATGGTGCTCAGCCCATGATCCGGCAGTTGGAGGATATCACTTATACGATTGTATATAACGGGGAAATATATAACGCGCCTGAGCTGAAAAAAGAGCTGCAACAGCGCGGGCATTTTTTCCGTACACAATGCGACACGGAGGTGCTGCTCGAATCCTATATCGAATGGGGCCCTGAATGTGTGGATCGGTTAAACGGCATTTTTGCGTTTGCGGTCTGGGATAGCGAGCGGGAGCAGGTATTTCTGGCACGAGATCGGCTGGGAGTGAAGCCGCTATTTTATAGCCAAACCGAAGAAGTATTCGTATTTGGCTCAGAACCCAAAGCACTGCTCCAGCATCCAGCGGTAGAGGCAGCAGTGGACGCCGAGGGATTGGCCGAAATTTTTATCATCGGGCCTGCACGTACCCCCGGACACGGCGTCTATTCGTCCATGAAGGAGCTACGCCCCGGGCATACGTTAACCTACAGCCGCGACGGCGTGCGCATCCAAGCCTACTGGACACTGGAAAGCATTGCGCATGAGGATAATACCGAAGAAACGGCACTTAAGGTACGAGAACTGTTGCTGGATACGGTGGAGCGGCAGCTCATTTCGGATGTTCCAGTGTGCACCTTATTGTCTGGCGGGCTGGATTCAAGCGCTCTATCCGCATTAGCTGTCGATTATTACAAACGTACCGGGCAGGGACAAGTTCATACGTATTCGGTCGATTATGTGGATAACGACAAGCATTTTAAAGCCCATGCGTTTCAACCCGGAGCCGATGCCCCCTGGATTCAGCGGATGGTGGATGAATTAGGGACAAATCATCACTGGATTGAATTCGATACGCCAGAAGTCGTAGCAGCTCTGAACAACTCCACACTAACGCGGGATTTACCCGGAATGGCGGACGTGGATTCGTCGCTATATCTCTTTTGCCGGGAGATTAAAAAAGGAGCTACGGTCGCTATTTCCGGCGAGGCTGCGGATGAAGTTTTTGGCGGATATCCTTGGTTCCACCGGGAGGATATGCTGAATTCGGGTACATTCCCGTGGGCAGTTGCACCCGATATGAGAGCCAGTCTGTTGTCTCCTGAGGTACGGGACTGGATCAAGCCGCTGGAGTATTTGAACGATCGCTACTCAGAAGCGGTAGGAGAAGTGCCGAAGCTACCAGGGGAAACAGGAAAAGCTGCGCAAATGCGCGTCATGTCCTATTTGAACATCACCCGCTTTATGCCTACTCTACTGGATCGCAAGGATCGGATGAGTATGGGGGCCGGACTGGAAGTGCGGGTGCCGTATTGCGATCATCGATTGGTACAATATGTATGGAACATTCCGTGGAGTATCAAGATGACAGGCGGACGTGAAAAAGGTATTTTGCGCAAGGCGCTGGAGGGCGTACTGCCGGATGATGTGCTGTATCGCAAAAAAAGCCCATATCCCAAAACGCATAACCCTTCCTATCTTGAGGCTGTGAAAAAGCAGGCGCTGCAACTGCTGGATGATTCCTCTTCCCCACTGCTCAAACTGATCGATGCGCAAAAGGTACGTGATATTGCCGCCTCACCGGAGGCATCCACCAATCTGCCTTGGTTTGGTCAGCTGATGTCGGGTCCCCAGTTGTTCGCCTACTTGGCTCAAGTGGATAACTGGTTACGCACTTACAAGGTTGCTATTCGATAAGCTACGCTGAATGCTGAAGCAATAGAGCTTCTAAGCGGCAGCGGCAATTTTTCGCTGTGTACTATATGGGGAACAGAAAGTACCAAAAAGGCTATCCGCAGCTTATGACTGACGGATAGCCTTTTTTTCGTTATGTGAATGGGGGATGATTTCGCCCCTGTTACCAATGCTATGCCTGTGGATTACCCAGCTTTGTTGCCAAATCACGCAGAGCTATCCCTCGGTGACTGATAGCCTGCTTTTGTTCCAACGTCAGCTCGGCCATTGTCTTTTCAAACTCTGGCAAATAAAACAGCGGATCATACCCAAACCCGCCGCTGCCGGCGGTTTCAGTAGTAATCCAGCCCTCCACGGAGCCTGTCGATTCCAACGTCTCGCCAGTCTGCGGATTATACAGAATCAAGGTACAGACGAATTGAGCCGGGCTTAGCAAAGGCTGTCCCGTATCATCACCCAGTTGCTTCGATTCTAGAACGTCGAGCAGCTTAATATTGTTTTCGTGATCGCTGGCACCTTCTCCAGCATAACGGGCAGAGTATACCCCCGGTGCACCGTCCAGCAAGTCCACGCAGAGGCCGGAATCATCGGCCAGTACGGGCAATCCGAGCACATCTCCAACCGCTTTAGCTTTTTTCAGTGCATTTTCGGCAAAGGTTTTGCCATCTTCAACGACATCAGGAATGTCGGGATAATCGTACATGCTTCTGACTTCCTTGCCAAACGGCGCAAAAGCATGCGCAAATTCCCGCACCTTTCCTTTATTTTTCGTAGCGACAATGACCATCGGGCCATCCAGCCGCATTAGGCGCCAGCTCCTGTACGTCCAGCACCGATCTTATCAGCAATCGGTCCAAGCACTTCTTTTTGGCGCTCAATCATTTGCAGAATCCCTTGTTCGCCTAAGCTAAGCAGTTGATCCAATTCGTTACGGTCAAATGGGCTTTCTTCACCTGTACCTTGCAGCTCAACATATTTTCCGCTGCCAGTCATGACAAGATTCATGTCTACTTTGGCCTTGGAATCCTCTTCATAGTTCAGATCCAGCAACGCTTTTTCACCAACAACCCCTACGCTGACGGAAGCCAGGAAATCGGTAATTGGAAAAACAGGCAGCTTGTGCTGGGTGGCAATTTTATTAACCGCAATCGCCAACGCTACGAAAGAACCGGTAATTGAGGTTGTGCGTGTTCCGCCGTCCGCCTGAATGACGTCACAATCCAACGTAATCGTCCGTTCACCAAGCGCCTGCAAATTGACCACCGAACGCAACGCTCTTCCAATCAGACGCTGAATTTCCATGGTGCGGCCTGTCAGCTTGCCACGAGCAGCTTCACGCTGATTACGGCTATGAGTCGCACGCGGAAGCATGGAATACTCTGCGGTCACCCAGCCCTTTCCTTGTCCCTTCATAAAGGGGGGTACACGTTCTTCTACAGTAGCCGTGCAAATGACTTTCGTCTCGCCAACCTCTATAAAAACAGAGCCCTCCGCGTATTTATTTACTCCTGCTGTCAATTTCATCGGGCGCAGCTCATCACCGTTTCGTCCGTTAGATCTACTCATGCTTTTTCCTCCTACGTCGTATGCAACCTGTTCTTATATGTTTATTTTACCAAAGTGTGCAGGCAAAAGCACCCCAAGGACGATTCCCGCCCTTAAAGAGGAATTTCGTTAATATGTTGCGGCTTGGCTACAGGCTCTCCATAATTTTGATTATTTTGTCCAATTACGCTTTTTTCACCATTCAGTTCAATCCGAATTTTTGTTTTGACCGCATCATCTGAATTGTCTGCCGCTGTCAGCACAACCGATTCCAAAAATTCAGCAGGCACAGCTTCTCCTTTAGCAAACATATCATCTGAGAGAGATACCGTAATTACGTTGTCTTTGGAGCGTTCTACCGATTTCAGCGCCGTCTCCCCTGTCATCACTTCTTGTAACCCATCTTTGGTCTGCGGCCCTTGAATCAATTGATGCAGTGCTGACTGGACACGATCTTTCTCAGGGCTAACCAACCGTGTTACAGGTACATAGTATTGAACTCCAGCAGGAGAAGAGGAAGAGAAATACACAGTGACTGGACTGGAATCCAGGGGTGTCACGCCATGACCAATTTCCAAATTAATACCTACTGCACGCGTCAATGGATGATCCAGCGGTGTGCCCCCAACAGGCATTTCGTTCAGTTTTTTGCCATCCACCCAGATCTGTACGCTCTCAATATCGGGACGGTCGGTTAGGGTCCAGGTCAAGCTCTCCATTAATTGGCGTTCTTCCTGTGGCTTATAGTTGGTGAAAGATTTGTTGAATTCGACAACAGCCAGCTTGTTGTTCTTGTCCACTGTCACACTTTTTACTTCTGTACCCTGGGGTATTACCCCTTTAAATCCCTCTGGTAATAATCCAGCATATGGCCCGCCCTCAACCAATGTTTCCAGCGCTGACTTGGCATCTGCCTGCACATCACCTGTAGCAATCGGTAAAGATACCGGGGCCAGCAAACCGTTATGATCTTGCAAAAAAACAGCCCTCAGTTGCCCTGTACTGGCAGGTGCTTTTCCCGTTACAGCCTTAATCATGGACTGCTCTGTCGTGGACGGCGGGGGGTCAATAGATGCCGATTCGTCGCCGAAAAGGCTGCAGCCTGACAACAACAGGGGTAGGGATAGCAGTCCAGCTACAGAGGTCATACGCCATGGGTGTTTTATATTCATAAGTGAAGTTCCTCCCTAACAATTTTGTACAGATTGTACTAATATGTATACGAGCCTCGCGTAAAAAATAACTACTTTTTCAGCAGACTGGACACACTGATCATAATTGCAGTGGAAATCAGGATCTATACGAGGAGGGGAATTTCAACTTTATGGACAAGAAAAAAGCACCATACAGCTTGAATAGTAAAAAGGTAGCCGATGCCACCCGCGAGTTGCTGCACAAGCGTGGTGTACACCTGACTGAAATCGCAGAACTGGTCATGCTTTTACAAAAAAAATATTACCCGACCCTAACGATGGAAGAATGTATTGAGAATGTGGACAAGGTGCTGATGAAGCGCGAGGTTCAAAATGCAGTGCTCACGGGCATCCAACTCGATATCCTTGCCGAACAGGGCGCCCTTCTTCCCCCATTGCAGGACATGATTGAGAATGATGAGGGATTATACGGAGTGGATGAGATTCTGGCCTTCTCCATCGTAAATGTGTACGGCAGCATTGGATTTACCAATTACGGTTATGTTGATAAACTCAAACCCGGTGTGCTGGAACGCCTGAATGATAAAAGCCTCGGGCCGATCCATACGTTCCTGGACGACATCGTGGGCGCTATCGCAGCTTCGGCCAGCAGCCGTATCGCCCATCGCAAACAGGCAGAACGCGAGCAGGAGCTTGGGGAAGAAAGCGCACCGAATACAACCCGTTAAACAGCAACACGTTAAATAACAAACAACGCTTGGAATATAACAGATATATACAGGGTTAGAGGAGAACTAGACATGGCAAACGTAACTGAAGGATATACAT
Organism: Paenibacillus sp. SEL1; assembly: GCF_054602535.1. Taxonomy (NCBI): domain Bacteria; kingdom Bacillati; phylum Bacillota; class Bacilli; order Caryophanales; family Paenibacillaceae; genus Paenibacillus; species Paenibacillus sp. SEL1. Next base: position 718,367 of record NZ_CM137723.1, read on the forward strand.
TCCGTACGATGCAGGCTGACGATTATGATCAGGCTATTGAGCTTTGGAATGGCTTAGACGGATTAGGATTAAGCGAGGCCGACTCACCGGAGCGGGTTGCACGCTTTTTACAACGGAACGAAGGACTTAGCTTTGTCTGTGAGTACAACGGAAACATTATAGGCACGATTTTAGCGGGTCACGATTCTCGCAGGGGGTTTTTGTATCATCTGGGTGTAGCCACAGCACATCGTGGTCAAGGGATCGCGCCCAGACTGGTGGATAAGGCGTTATCTGCTTTGCTGAGAGAAGGCATTGATAAATGTCATCTGTTTGTAATGGAGCATAACGCAGGGGGGCAACACTTCTGGTCAGCTAACGGCTGGGAGAAACGGGATGGAATTTTACTATATTCCCGAGGGCTTGAATAAGGTCTAAGTGCTTGATCTATACAAATAGGAACGCCGGGTCTGATTCAAGTCGAGTTAGAAACGATCAGACCCGGTGCATAAAACTCACAACATATTGATTAGCAATCCTGACATTTCAAGCCCAGATTACCTTCATTCATAAATTACAATCCATTTTTTGGACGCAGTGCACGTTCTACAATTCCCAGCGTGGATTGACGAGAGAATAACCGGGACACCTGAGCTACCCAATAGTTCTGGCGACCGGAAATGATGTGACTACGCCCCTTTTCAAATGCTCTCAACGCGTTCTTCACAACGGTTTGGGGAGTTTCCCTAATTCCAACTGACGCTTCACTTGCGCCAACAATATCAAAAAAAGGCGTTTCTGTTGAGCCTGGACAAAGGGCCAGAACTTTAAGCCCCCGTTTCCGATTTTCGGCCCATAGCGCTTCAGTAAAAGAAAGCACAAATGCTTTGGTTGCTCCATACACCGCCATATAAGGATCGGGCTGAAATGCAGCTGTGGAAGAAACATTGATTAATCCACCATCCCGCTTACGCAATAAATCAGGCATAAATGCATGTGTGATGTCGACTAAAGCAGCCACATTGAGCATCACTTCCTCATGCTGTCGTTCTCCTGAAACCTGCTCAAAGTATCCATAGGTGGCAAAACCGGCGTTGTTAATCAAGAGATCTACCTTTAGCTGTTGCTTTTGAACCTCCTGATGCAATGCTTGTGATGCTCCTGGTGTGGAAAGATCCATCGCAATCACCGTTGCTTTTACGTTATATTTAGTTGAGAGTTCTTTAGCCAGCGTCTCTAATTTGGTTTCATTGCGTGCTACCAAAATGAGATTACATTTCTTAGCTGCGAGCGAATAGGCAAAGGCCTCGCCAATCCCTGATGAAGCCCCTGTGATCAGAGCTGTTTTGTTTGCGTACATAAACATGATGATAACCTCCATAGTATCATAGTTTTATTTTAGAAACATTGTTACCACTACTCTATAATGAACTGAAGTCATCTACTATGACGACCTCAGTACACTTCATTATTTACGATGGGGATGAGGATGTTTTAAATGCTACGAGCGTATTCTTCAGTGTAAATGTATACACTCCTTGAGCCATATCTACATCTGAAAAATGACCTGCAAACTGAAGATGTATGACTCCATGTAAAGCAGACCACAGCATTCGGACAACCAACAGCGGATCTTCCTCTTTCAGTGCCCCTATCTCCATAGCATGTGTGACGGTGTGCAGAATTCGTGACAATGCCGTTGTGGTACCCTCCAAGCTCTGTTCATCCGGCTTGAAATCAGATAATGCACCGCCAAACATCATTTTGTAATAAGCTGAATGAAGCTGCGCAAATTCCCAGTACGCCCAGCATAAAGCTTCAAGATCAGCGAGTACACTTTCGGTAACAGGTACTTGCTGGAAGGATTCAGCCAATAGCCGACATCCATCCAGGTACATCTCATTGGCAAGACCATCCTTACTGCCAAAAATACTGTAAATGATCTTGGTGGAACAGCTTAATTTCTGCGCAACTCGCCGCACGGTCACGGCCTCTGGCCCTTCTTCCGCAAGAAGGATGCATGCCGCATCGATGACATTTTTACGTAGCAATTGCTGCTGCTGTAGCTTCACTTCCGAATAGGTTTTATAGGGATGCGATGGCTCGGACATGATTCAATACACTTCCTTTTGCTTATTAAGAACTGTCGCTTGATGCTACTATAATAAATTAAAGATCTACACAAGATTTTAGGAAACAGTGTTTCCGTTAAGAATCATAGTATTCTAAGCCTGAGTATTTGTCAAATGAAAAAAAGAACGCAATGAGTAGGTACACTTACCGCGCTCTGGTTAATACTTAAAAATGAAGCTATGTTTGGCGTTCATGATTAGTAGGCAATGCCTACCCGTGTACGGATAAATTCGTAACTCTTGCATTGACGATAGGTAAAATCAGCCGTATCCGCGGTGGTAATTTGTGAGCCACCTTCAGGCAAAAAATCTTTTTCCACACGATAAATCCCTGTCCGCGCTCCATCCGGCAGATAGGTTGGACATACGATTGTCCAGTCTAGTGCTGATTCACGCAGCAATTCGTACACTCGCCGATGTTCCTCAGCCGCACGAGTGCTGCGTCGCCGGGTCTCGGAGGACTCGTACCGATACAGGTCCGGTTCGGTCCGGCTTTGTAAAATCCCTGCCGTTCCTACCGTAATGAGCCGGGAAATGGACCGCTCCTGCATGAGCCGGATCAGCAGGGCTATATTAGCGGATAAGGTAGTCGTTCCATCCGTATTCAGCGCACTGATCACAGTCGTCGCCCCACCCTTCAGCGCTTGTGCTACGTCCTCTGCATTAGTGGCATCGCCTTGTACGATTTGCAGCTGATTCCCGTATCCGGGTGCGTAATCCTCCAGCTTGTCCGGTGAACGAACAAGGATCGTAACGGCATGGCCGTCCGCTAATGCATAATCTAATATGTACCGTCCTACGCGTCCGGTAGCTCCCAGCAGCAGCAAATTCATAAAATCCTCTTTTCCGGCATGCATGCCGCTTGTCATGTTGCTCTTGTCATGTCACTTTGTTGGTTAACTTTCCGCGACTATTGACGGCAAAGGGGATAGAAGCGCGTGGTTGAGTCCGTCTCGCTCATAGAGGCCCGTTCACGGCGCACCAGTTCCACCAGATGACCCAGCGTCTCGGACATGGCAAACCTTAGCTGGTGAATACCCAGCTTGCCACCGAACATGGCCATGCACAGCTCATAGGCTGTGCTGCCCTCCGGTTGGATCAGCTGCTGGAATTTCTCCAGCCGTTCTTCATGATGCGCCAGCAACGCTTGCGTCCGCTCCCGAAAATAACCAAACGGATTGCGGTGCCCCGGATATGCCCACGCTACCTCAAGCTCGCCTAGACGCTGCAAGCCGTCTACATAAGACTTCAACGGCTGGGCATCACTGTCTGGCAGCAGACTGATATTAGGAGAAATCTGCGGCAAAACTGCGTCACCGCAGAGGATAACGCCGCTATTCGGGTCATATAAGGACACATGTCCAGGCGCATGTCCTCCTGTCTCGACGGGGAGCCAACTGCGTTCACCCCATTCCAGACGAGCGTCCATTCCGGTAGGAATAACGGTAATCTCAGGCTGTGGATTCACTTGCAAATATGCCTGCCGCATATGTAATTCCAAGGCCGACACTTGCTCCAAAGGAAAGCCATGCTGGACAAAAAAGCGGGGAAGCCTGTTCTCCATAGCGACCGTCGATTCTGGAGCGTCCCACATCATCATCGCTTCCTTATGGCTTCGAGCTGACATATGTACACGAGCCTGACTTTGCTGCTGCATCCAGCCCGCCAATCCGTAATGATCGGGGTGATGATGAGTTACCACAATGTCAGAGATATCCCCAAAGGACATCCCCAGCTGTTGGAAGACATGCGCCCATTCTGCCTCAGTGTCCATATTGCGCGGCCCCGGGTCTACAATCGTAAAACCGTGCTGTCCCTTGAGCACATAGCTATTCACCCAGCGCAGCGGAAAGGACATGGATATTTTGACCTGAAAGCCTCCGTCTATTCGCTCACATGGTGTAAGCTCTGGCAATTTCATGGCTTCCATCCGCCTTTCTGTTTTATGCCCGCACGCCGACAAAAATCATTCGAGGCGAAGCATCTTCAATATATTGATCTTCATTATAGCTTCCATGTACCTGCTCTACAGATAGTCCGGCTTGCTCTAGCAATCCACGAAACTTTTCATATGGATATAGCTTCACTCGTTCATGATACACGCGCGCAGGTTCTCCCTCAGTAGGAGTCGTGCCCAGAGCAGAGGCTATCTCAGTGCCCGCAACGGATGCAGCTGACCGAATCGCAATTTGTTTTTTCACAAAGCCATCTTCAATGACCCGATGCTCCTCAATCCAGTTCCCTTCATCCTCCCGTGACGAATGCGGTACCAAATGAGCGGTTACATAAGCAGGGTTCAAATAATCTATGATAAAGCGTCCTCCCGGCTTCAACAGCCGATATATTTCCTTTAGTACTTTTAGCTGCTCCTCATCCTTTTCAAAATAACCGAAGGAGGTGAACAAATTCATCACCGCGTCATAGCTTTCATCCAGCGGCACCTCTCTCATATCCCCTTGATGCCAACTTACCCGCCCTTCGGAATCAGCTGCACGTGCCTCTCTCAGCAGCACATTGGAAAGGTCTACACCTGTCACCTTATAACCTGCATCTGCGAGCGCAAGCGAATGACGGCCCATCCCACAGCATAAATCCAATACGCTGGAGCCTTGCGGTAATTTGAGCCAGGAGATCATTTTTTGCACTTCCTGATAGGCTCCCTGAAAGTCGCGATGCTTGTATACCAATAAATAATCTTCCCCAAAGCTTTGCTCGTACCATTCTGCCATATCGTTTCTCCTCCATGAACTCATTTCGCTCTATTACATACTATATTAGCTTTTTCAAACTGGAAACTCAAAAGCATTACGAATAAGGGTTTTACAAAAAATCCTGAGCAACAAACATGTTACAATAATCGTTATTTGAATCCATTTCATAATACCTTCAGTAGCTTTAATAAAGAGTACATATAGATCAAAATGGTTTAATCATTTATGAAATGGATTCATTTGAGCTTAAATATTCATAGGAACTTCATACCAACTTCATGTGATTCACCCCATTTTATCATTAAAATGATTCATGGGAACGCCTTTAGAAGGATTCATAAGAGAAAGGAGCGGGGAAGTTATGATTCAAATTGGACTTACGGGTTGGGGCGATCATGATGACTTGTATCCAACCGGCACCAAAGCTAACCAAAAACTAAGCGTCTATGGAAGCCATTTTCCGGTAGTAGAGATGGATAGTTCTTTCTATGCGGTGCAGCCCACAGATCGTATGGCACGCTGGGCGGCGGAAACCCCTGACTCTTTTTCATTTCTCGTCAAAGCCTATCAAGGCATGACTGGACATACCCGCGGCAAGCAGCCTTACTTCAAAACAATAGATGCCATGTACGAAGCACTGCATGCATCTATACAACCTCTTCGCGAAGCGGGCAAGCTCAAAGCCGTGCTGTTTCAGTACCCACCCTGGTTCGACTGTACACGTGAGAATGTCGCTGTACTGCGAGACACAAAAAAAAGGATGGGAGAGATCCCATCCGTACTTGAATTCAGACATCAAAGCTGGTTCACACCCGATTTTCGGAAACAAACGCTGGCATTCATGCGTGAAGAAGGCTGGATACACAGCGTATGCGACGAGCCGCAGGCGGGACCGGGGTCGGTTCCCATTGTGCCGTTGGCTACAGACGGCAATCTGACAGTTGTACGTCTCCACGGACGGAACATATCGGGCTGGAATCAAAGCTCCGCGCCTAATTGGCGGGAGGTTCGTTATCTGTATCGGTACAATGCACAAGAGTTGACCGAATGGAGAGACAGATTGCTGGAGCTGGAGCAGCAAAGCCGTGAGGTGTGTGTTATTTTCAATAACAATTCAGGTGGAGACGCCGCTGCTAACGCCAAGCAGCTCATGACCATGCTTGGCATGGACCCTAAACCTTTTCCCCTTCACAAGCCACCCGAAGAGGATAACGGACCGGAACAGCTTAAACTATTTTGAGGAACGGGCTGAGAGTGGGGAGTTGGAAATAGCCTCCTTGAGCTTGCGTGCATTATCCAGTAAATGCGGGTCGTCGGGCAAATAGCGTAAAGCGGTTTGGTTATGCTCATACGAAGCGTCCAGCTGACCTACATGGGCATAGCAATGGCTAAGCCGCACATGAGGTAACCAGGAGTAGCATGGTAGTGGAACAGGTCGCACACCCGGAAGGTGATGCTGTTGCTCCAATGCCTTTTCATACCAGTATGCGGCGGTGGTCCATTCGTTTCGTGTGAAAAACCAGTCACCGATCATGCAGCACAAGTCTGATTGCGGTACACCGTATCGAAAGGAGCGTAACAGACTATCCAGCTGTTGCTCCGGCTTCCCGAGGTGAAGATAGCATTCCGCCGACCGCGCACAAGCGGTAATCCGATCCTCGCGGTAGCCGCTTGGCTCCTCCAACAGATGGTTGAACGCCTCTGCCGCCTCGGCATATTCTTTACGGTCAAAACATTCATTGGCGTGCAAATACAGCAGACGCCCCTCCAGCTTGCCGCTTTCGCTGATCCACCGGGCGAGAATACGTTGGTTACGGAGCGTGTGGTCTTGCATTCGGCGGTGAGTTACTGCCACATCCGAATGCACGATTTGCCCCTGAGGTATCACCAGATCCTCATGCAGACGCCCTTCCCAGCGGTATTGTCGCTCACGCTTCACGAGACGGATACGGCGTGAGGTGAACAACAGTTCACCCTGCTCCCCCTCTGCCAAATGAAGTGGCATTACCACTGCGTCGATATCCATAGACAAACGCCGCTTCAAGGCGCGCAGGCGCTCACGGTCCGGCTCCAGCAGCACATCGTCCGCATCCAGCCACATGATGTAGGAACACGTCGCCTTGTCAAACGATTCATTACGGGCGGCTGCAAAATCATCCCTCCATTCAAACGTATATAGCCGATCCGTATAGCGGGCTGCTATCGTCTTCGTCTGATCCGTCGATCCCGTGTCCACAATGATAATTTCATCCATCAGGTCTGCGACCGAATCCAGACAGCGGGCCAGTGTCTGCTCCTCATTTTTTACGATCATACACAAGCTGATAGTCATTGGATGCTCAGTCATGACTTCACGTCATCCCCTTTACCTTTGGCTGAATCTGCCGTCGTTTTTCCGGTAGACTCGCCATCAGTATATGCACCTCTCCTTTCAGCCTGCGTCTTGTCTAGCTGTTCGACACGTGCATACCTGTGCAACGGCAAAAATTGTTCCTCCATATGCCGGATTCGCTGTACCGCCTTATCGAGTGCGGCCTTTCGCTGATTCATTTTGCGAACATGCTGCTGCTCCACCAGTCGAAATTGATCCTCGTCCAGTTTCATCCACTCATTCAGATGCTCTACCCCTGGTTTGGCCTCACGCAGTTCTTTCGACTTCTTGCGGCCGGCAAAGCACAAATATTTGTGATGCACCTCCAGCGCTTGTTCATCAAAATAAGGATACAACACACGGGAGAGGCTCCCGGCATAGTAAGTCCGCTTGTGATCATGAAACGGATGGTATCCATAAGGTACAGACAAGACAAGCGTTCCCTTTTTATTCAATAAGCGATAAGCATGAGCCAGCAGGGTGTCGGGATGCGCAAAATGTTCCAAAATCTCCCCTAAAATAATGGTGTCAAATCCACCGGGAGGACGCTCGAATTGTGAAATGTCCTTTAACTGAAAGTGGACTCTTCCCCGGACGGGTGCGGATTCCTGGCGAAGTTCTTTTTTTGCATAAGAAATGCTGCCCTCTTCCAAATCAATGGCCGTTACCTTAAATCCTTCCCGCCCAAGCAAAATGGACGTTATGCCCTGACTGCACCCAACATCCAGCACAGTATGGCCCTGTGCATGGCGGCAAATCCAGTGAATTCTATTGCGGGTGGCTTCATGGGACTCTTCCGAATTGATTTGCCCGTAATAACGTTCATTTACCTGATCACGGTTAGCCAACAGCGGCGCCCCCTCCATCACCGGGATGCCCCAAGATGACGACATGTCCACCTGTACAATGTGCAGTCGCATTACGTGTATCGAAGACCAGCGGGGCATGGTCGACCAGCTGTTGGTAATCCACCACAGAATGGTCTGTCGTGATGACTACGATATCTGCACTTTCCCATAACTGAGTATTTGCCGTTCGAGAGGAGATTGCTTCACCGTTCAGCTTAAAGCTCGATACATACGGGTCGGTGAAGCTCACCGAAGCTCCCAGTTTTATTAGATGTTCAAACAGAACAAGAGCTGGGGATTCACGAACATCATCAATGTCCTTTTTGTAGGCCACACCTGCCAGAATAATTTTGGCTTTGTTTATGGCTTTACCTTTCTGAGCGAGCATGGCTTCAATTCGCTCCGCGATATACAGCGGCATACGCCGGTTCATGCGATCTGCCAAGTCCACGAATTCCAGTGGAAAACCATGCTGCTCGGATTTCCATGACAAGTATAGCGGATCAACCGGGATACAGTGCCCCCCGATCCCAGGTCCCGGATAAAAAGGCATATAGCCGAATGGCTTGGTTGCCGCCGCATCCAGTACCTCCCATATATTGATGCCAATTTTCTCACAGGCGGCTGTCAGCTCATTAACCATTCCAATGTTGACGCTGCGGAACGTATTCTCGAACAGCTTGGCGGCTTCCGCCACGGTTGTCGAGCTGACTGGTACAATCTGGTCCAAAAAGGACCCATAAAAACCTACTCCCGCTGCCAGACAATCCGGTGTGCAGCCGCCGATCACCTTGGGTGTGTTGCGAATGTTAAAATGAACGCTGCCCGGATCAACACGCTCCGGTGAAAAGCACACATAAAAATCCTTACCTACTGTCCAGCCCCTGCGCTGCTCTATCACCGGCCGAATCAGTTCCTCGGTCGTTCCCGGATAGGTGGTGCTTTCCAGAATCAACAGTGTTTGTCTACGCAAATGAGGTATGGCCTGATCAATAGCCGTTTCAATATAGGACGTATCCGGCTGGTGTCCGTCCGTCAGTGGCGTAGGCACGCAGATGACAACGACATCCGCATGCTCCAGCACCTTGATATCCGTAACCGGATGCAATTGCTGCCCGATCAGACCTTCCAATGCATCATCGCCAATGTCTATGATGTACGACTTTCCTTGAAGCAGCTTGGCTACTTTGACGGGATCGGAATCCACACCATATACATCATAACCAGCCTTTGCCATTTCCACTGCCATCGGCAGCCCTACATAACCGAGGCCGATTACCGCAACCTTTACAGTTCCTTTAGTTATTTTTTCCATAAGCTGCAAAATACCCACCTCTTTCATCGTTACTCCATGCCTCTCAATAGCTCAGCAATTCCAGCGCGGTTCATCAACTCATCGTCCGAGCGATATTGATCGAAGCTCACTCGTTCCAATCCACCATATTGGCTCAGTAAGCGTTCGTCTGCTTGCTGGGGAAGAATAACAAAATAACGATCATCATAGCGATACGTGTGCGGCACCTCATAGGGCGAAATCAGCACCTCATGCAGCTTTTCCCCACCACGTATACCAATCTCCTTCACTTTCAACGCAGGCTGCCCCGCCTGTTCTTTCATCACTTCTGCCAGATCTGCAATATTGCAGCCCTTCATTTTCATCACAAGTGTCTCTCCCCCAATCGCCGTGACAGAAGCCTTCAGCAGCAAGCCAATCGCCTCTCCGAGCGTGAGAAAAAAGCGTGTCATATCTGGACTCGTCAGCGTTAAATCCTGCCCTTCCGCGATCTGGCGCTTGAACAGGGGCACGACACTTCCACTTGTTCCGAGCACGTTGCCGCCACGAATACATACAAAGCGAGTACGCTCACTTAAAGTGTTGGCGCGGATCATCAGTCTTTCACCTATCGCCTTCGTCATGCCATATACATTCACCGGGTCTACCGCCTTGTCTGTAGAGACATCAATTACCTTGGCGACTCCCTGTTCAATACTGGCCCGGATCACATTTTCCGTACCGTGTACGTTCGTCTTGAAAGCCTCTTCCGGCTGTCTCTCACACACGGGGACATGCTTTAATGCCGCCAAATGGAATACATAGTCCACTCCGCGACATGCCTCCTGCAATGCCTGAAGATCTCGAATATCTCCAATCATGAAATTCAGGCGCGGATCAGATTGAAATTGCCGCTGCATGGCAATCTGTGCAAATTCACCGCGTGAGAAAATACGAATTTCTGCCGGTCCCTCCTTCAGCAATTCAGCCGTTAGGCGTTGCCCCCAAGATCCTGTTCCTCCGGTCACCAGCAGTTTTTTTCCTTTGAACAATATAATCTCCTCCTGACCGTTACGAATTGGCAATGCCTGTTCCCAGAAATTCAGCCAGCACAGCATTCATTTCATTTTCTGACAGCCGATCCTTCTCTGGCACTTTTTTCACCGAAGTATTGGCGGCATGAATGACGTTCACATAGTTGCGAAGCGGAATGACCTCATGCGGCAGCTCCGTTACATATCCGTGCGTACCCTTCCCAGGAATGACGACACGGTAATCATTTAGAAAATCCTCCACTTGATAGCGAAACACATAAAAAGAAGGCGAACGGTGAAACACCGGTGCCATCTGTCCCTCAACCGCATCCCACAGGTAACCCATCTGGTTCACCAACGCAACCGTCTCCGGTTGAAACTTGTAATCATGCAACTGTTGTACAAATGACTGGTGATACAAATCGTCAGAATCAATTCGAGCAATGAGCAGGTCGTCCGCGTCTTCGATATACGCATTGATACGACGTTTACTTTCAATGCTCGTACCAAAACGAATGCGGTCGGGAATGGGCTCATACTTGGCCAGCTCCTCTTCCACAATGTCACTGCATCCGCCCGCCAGCTTGACGACAGATAAGAAATCCGTATTTGTCTGACTGAGTAAACTACGCAGCGTAAAGGTTCTGAATATATCCAGTCGCTCACTGATCCACTCACGTGTCAGGCGGTTGGGATTCATCCCATAGTTATTAAAATTAATTTCAATTACAATCTTGCGATTCATTGATCTTCCTCCCTTTCAACCGTCTTCTCTCAAGTTATGAAGACGCTCCTGAAACGGCACGTACAGATGCAACGAATCTTGTAAAAATAGGTAGAATCCAAAAAGAATAGCCGTTCATACAAAAACCTTTTCGCTTTCGACATATGATAGAATACAAAGTTTTTTACTCCATCTGAAAAGTTGAACAAGCAGGGAACGACAGGGAGGTAACATGATATGACGAATCCAAGGTATCTGGAGATTGACGAGGTACTGAAACGATTGAAGCTGGCACTCGATCAGCACCAGTCCTTTTCGCTCATTCGTATTGGGGATGGTGAAAATTTGGTGTTGTCGCAGGACACCGTCTGGCCGATGGAAAAGGTATTACAGGAACGTTGGGCGGTCAAAGCCAATCTCGGTCAAAAGGGACTGTTTCTACCGAATACGGAACTACGGGACGCGGTGGCTGAGGCAGTGAGCAAAGCCAGCATTGCTGGCATTTTGCCATATGATGACGAATCTATTAAAGCACCATCCTATATGAAGCGGGAGCTGACCGATCAGGTTTTTGCTCACTATGCTCTTTCCCCCGCGCTGACTTGCCATGCCTGCCTGAATCGGTATTTGGCTAAGACACCCGCTTTCTGGGACATGCTGAAAAATCGACGCATTCTGCTGGTCACCCGAACGGCCGCTGAAGTAAAGCCTGTTCTTGAGACTGATCCGTACAAGCTGCATATCGCGCACACGCTGGCATTTCATCAATATGAACAAATGCCCGAAACACTCCAATGGATCGCAGCACACAAAGATGACTTTGATATTGCGCTGTTCTCTTGTGGTGTCAATGCAGTCGTGTTAGCACAAAAAACAGCAGAGCTAACTGGAAAAATAGGTATAGACTTCGGCAAGGCGATTAATATCGTCATGTTTGGCAAAGCTAATTAATAGATAAAATAATATTTGTGAAAAAATCCACTTAGCAAGTAATCTTTGCTCCGCATATCAAAGAAGCACCAGCAAAATTCAATGGGCTGGTGCTTCTTTGATATCATTTGTTGTTCTAAAGTCCGGGATCGAAAAGAATAATCCATATAAAGCCTTGGACCCTTGCTTGTTTAGAAATAGAATTTGAGATTCCCTGTCACTTCTTTTACAATATTACAGAAACTAGCATTCATTTATATATCATGAGGAGGGTGTTGAAATGTCACATAACAAGAGATTGAAGACATACCCACTTACAAAAGCAAAGCATGTAAAGGTTCATGGTCGAACTACGCCCACATGTACACCTCTTACTCTGTTTTGGACAGGCAGTGGCATTGAATTGAATATCAAAGGCTCAGAGCTGTGGATTGAAATTGAGGCCGATTACCAGGTGTATGAACCCTGGATCAGTATTGTCATCAATGGTGTTCCGATGAGTCGCCTGATGGTGACCGCAGGACGACATTGGACCTGTGTTTTGAGAGGGTTGAACCCTGATACGGTCAAAAATGTCCGTGTGGTCAAGGATGTCCAGCCTATGAGTTCGGACTCGCGCTGCTTGTTGCAAATCCATGCCCTGAAGGTGGACGGGGAATTGCTGCCAGTCACTGATAAGTCCCTCAAGGTGGAATTTATCGGTGACAGCATTACCTCGGGAGAAGGAACGATTGGAGCGAAGGAGGAGACAGACTGGGTTCCCATGCTGTTCACAGCACTACGCAATTATACAGCCATAACAGCCGAAGCACTGAATGCGGACTACCGAGTGTTATCACAAAGCGGATGGGGTGTCCTAACAAGCTGGGATAATAATCCGCATGCAAACATACCCGCATATTATGAGCAGGTATGTGGTGTGCTAACCGGTGAGAGAAATGAAGCATTAGGGGCATTTTCAGATCATGATTTTACCTCATGGCAGCCGGACGTGGTCGTAGTGAATTTGGGGACTAATGACGGGGGAGCCTTTTATTCTCCTGCATGGACGGACCCAGCAAGCGGGAAAGTGTACAAGCAACGCTTGAACGAGGACGGTACATTCAATGAAGAGGATTTACAAGATTTTGAAAGCGCTATCGAACGTTTTCTTGTCAAGCTTCGGACCTGCAATCCTGCTGCTCATATTGTGTGGGCCTATGGGATGCTGGGTACTCCGATGATGCCCTCAATCTACCGAGCGGTAGACGCGTACAAGAAAAGAACGAGGGATCGGAATGTGTCCGTATTCCAACTGCCTAACACGACGGAAGAAACGATAGGATCTCGCAGCCATCCCGGGCTCTCCGCCCATGCCAAAGCAGCAGATGAGTTGACAGTGTATTTGCGAGAGATTCTAAAGAAATAGAATCCGAGAAGCACAATCAACTCTGTAGAACACGCTCATAAAGGAAATTACAACAACTAGGTCCATTGTGTTCTGGGTGTTGTGGTTAAAAATCATGGCCACGAGCCTGCGGCAAATGTCTGCCCCAGACTCGTGGCTGATAAGCTCGGAGCGCAGCGACCTAATCATAGGAGAACTATGAACAGTCAGTGAATTCTTAATAAAAAATCCTTGTCTGATATATTTACAAAAACGGAGTCGAAGCGATGCCCGTGAACACCTCTGGACCATTACGAACAGTGGTCGATACACCAGAAATATAAGAAGAATATACGGTTTGTATTGCCCAGGGAGCGGACAGATCCTGTGCATTAAAAGCTTGCGTTTCATTAGATCCAGTCACGCCCAATACCCCCTCGGCGCGGTAGACTACTTCGCTCGGATCATAGTCGGCTCCACGCACGATTTCAACCGCATACGTATCGCCAATCTCACCGATCAGACCAATGGAACCACTAAAAGTTACAATCGGACCCGGCACAAGAAAGGTTCGCAGGGTGATCAAACCGAACCGCTCCGGTATAGGACCCAGCTGTATATCGGGACCCTCACCTGTTTTTGATGAATTGGTGGAGCTTCTCATATCCAGAAAAAAACCCATACCTTATCCCTCCAAATTGCAAGATACTCCATGCTATGCAAGAAATTCTTTAGCGTATTGGACAAATTAGTAATAAATCTATCAATTCAGCTCAAAATAACCGATAGTAAATACATATGGTATAAATATCAGAAATGAATATGTAGATAGAAAGCAGGGGTTTGATGAAACAACTGAAACGACTGAAAACATTAACACTACGCAAGAAATTGACAGCAGCATTTCTACTGGTCATGCTTGTTCCTAGTATTATTGTGGGCTCTTTCTCCTATCAGGCAGCGTACAACCAGACAGATCGCCAATTACTGGACAGTGCAACGTCTAGCGTTACCGCATCTGATCGTGCTGTTACTCAAACGATTCAGGCCAAAATCGCTGATCTCGAATATTACTCTACAACGATGACGGTTAGTGATAACAGTGCTGAAGCAGATGATGCCATTCTGAAAAAATTACAAGTATATTTAAAAATGCATGCAGAAGCTGTTGATATGTTTGTCGGAACTCCCGAAGGTAAACTCATTATTGGCAAAGCCGTAGGCTCCACAAACGATCCTCGTGAGCGTCCGTGGTATAAACAGGCCATGGAGAAACCCGGACAAACCGTAATCAGCCCTGTTGGACTCAATACGGCTAAGGTCCCCGTTGTGTATATTTCACGCACACTTCCCGACAACAGCGGCGTTCTCGGTCTTTCCCTGAACCTGAATAATTTAAAAGAAATCACAAAGTTAAAAATAGGACAAAATGGTTTTATTATGATATTGGATGGTACCAAACGTATCGTAACCCACCCGACAGACGTCAGCGGAAGTACCAAAATAGGGGAAACGATACCCAAACTGTTTGCCTCCGAGGAAGGTAGCTTTAGTTACGATTTTAATGGCGTAGACAAACACCTGATTTTCAAAACTAATGCGCTGACGGGCTGGAAAATTGCCGGAACGATGGACAAAGCAGAAACCAGTGCCTCCGCCCAGCCGATTCTTATCACGACGATCATCGTGTTGGTGATTGCAGCCATCATCATTGGTGTACTCGCAATGTGGCTAATCAGCAGTATACTTAAGCCCATCCAAAGATTACGTAATTCTATGGATGCCATCAGCAAAGGTAATCTTTCGATTAACGTAGCTACGACCAGCACAGATGAAATTGGTGAATTATCAAGATATTTTCAACAAATGGTAGATAACCTGCGTAACATGATTAAAGAAATTCAAGCGATGACAGGCAATTTGTCGGCATCCTCGCAGGAGCTTGCAGCAGGTGCAGAACAAACGACCCGGGCTATCGAGCATGTGACCATAGCCATTCAAGATGTGGCTGCAGGCAGCGAACGCCAAGTGGGCAGCGCTAAAGCTAATCAGACACGGGTTAGCGACATGGCAACAGACATCACCGCGATGACTGAAACTATGGCTGAAATGACCACTTACTCCACACAGGCCATTCAGGCGTCGGATGCAGGCAGTGAGCATATCGGCAACAGCGTCGTCTCCATTGACGGCATTCGTACTACCGTGGAAGAACTGGATACGATTATCGGTGCTTTGAGTGACCGATCTGGACGAATCGGAACGATCGTCACTGTCATTACGGAAATTGCCAGCCAGACTAATCTGCTCGCATTGAATGCTTCCATTGAGGCAGCACGCGCAGGAGAGCATGGCAAAGGTTTTGCTGTCGTGGCGACAGAGGTCCGCAAGCTGGCTGAAAACTCAGCTCATTCCGCACAACAAATTCGTGAACAAATTCAAGGGATACAGAACGGTGTGTCTGAAGCTCTGGTTGCTATGGAATCAGCGAAGGAACGCGTAAATGATGGTATCAATTCCATTGACCTATCCGGTCGCTCCTTCTCTCGCATCCGTAGAGCAGTAGCCAAATCAGCGAAGCAGCTTGATAACGTCGCAGCTTCTACCGCTGGCGTCGCAGATGGAACGAGTACAGTCGTCAGCAGCATGGAGGAAATTACACGCATCGCTGAAGAAGCGGCATCCCATACAGAGACCGTGTCCGCAGCCGCAGAGGAGCAACTCGCCTCCATGGAAGAGATCGGTTCGTCTGCCGCAGATTTGACCCGTCTGGCAGAGCAGCTTCAAGATTTACTGACACAATTCCAATTAGATGAAACAAAATAACCGTTCCAACCGATAAATACAGAGAAAGAGTCTTCACAATGAAGGAGGGTTGGAACATGGATATCGCAGCATTATCAACAGGTATGAGTCAGGCCAGCTTAGCTCAAGCCGTAAGTGTGAAAGTATTAAGTATGGCTAAGGATCAGGCCAGTGAACAAGGACAGGCTTTAGTGCAGATGATGGAAAAAAGCGTACAGCCTCATCTCGGGGGTCAACTGGACATTCGCGCATAAGTGCATCCATATGCTTGGTTAAGGGCGATTCTGCTCAGGTCTGAACAGACCCGGGTAGAATCGTTTTTTTATCTCCCTATTTTTCGTTCAGCACAAAACGTAGTAAACTAGACATATCGTCCACAACCTCGGTTCGGAGGATAGCGCAACATTCACACGATTTACATTGAAAAAGGAGGATACATAGTTTATGAGTTATTCCGAATATTTTGAAAAAGCCAGAGAGCAACAACTGGGCGAGTTACAGGAGTGGCTGTCCATTCCGAGTATCTCAGCATTATCGGAGCACAAAAAGGACATTAACCAAGCAGCTGATTGGCTGGCTGCCAAACTGACTGCTGCCGGTCTGGAAAACGTTGAAATCATTCCAACCAAAGGGCACCCGCTGGTATATGCCGATCATTTGCACGCACCTGGTAAACCAACGATCCTCGTGTATGGACACTATGATGTACAACCCGTAGACCCGCTTCACCTGTGGGAAACTCCGCCGTTTGAGCCATCCATCCGTGATGGAAAATTGTATGCGCGCGGAGCGACAGATGATAAAGGACAGGTTTTCTTGCACATTAAGGCAGTTGAGGCCATTTTGAAGCAGGAAGGCAAATTGCCGCTGAACATCAAATTCTGCATTGAAGGCGAGGAAGAAGTGTCCAGTCCGAACTTGCTTGAGTTTTTACAAACTGGAGCTGAACGTCTGGCTGCCGATGCTGTACTGGTGTCCGACACTTCCTTGATCGAAAAAGGGAAGCCTGCCATTTGCACAGGTTTGCGTGGACTATGTTCACTGGAAGTCGCCATTCACACGGCGAACACAGATCTACATTCCGGCTCTTTCGGTGGCGGCGTGCCGAATGCCCTGCATGCTCTGGTGTCCTTGCTGGCAACCCTGCATGACGACAAAGGCGGCGTAAGCGTCGAAGGATTCTACGACGATGTCGCTCCATTATCGGCAGAGATGAGAGAAGAATTCGAGAAGCAAGGCTTCAATGAGAGCAAGCTGCAACAAGATCTTGCACTTGATTCCCTCTATGGCGAAGAAGGATTCAGCTTCGTTGAGCGTGTTGGGGCGCGTCCGACACTGGAGCTGAACGGCGTATACGGCGGCTTCCAAGGGGAAGGCACGAAAACGGTCATTCCGAAAGAAGCTCATGCTAAAATCACGTGCCGCTTGGTGGCTAACCAGAATCCGCAAGACATTCTGGACAAAATCGAGCGCCATTTGCGCGCTCATGTTCAGGCAGGAGCTACTCTGGATATTGAGCAAGGTGAAAAAGCAAACGCCTTTAACATCGACCCGTCACACGCGTTTCTGCAAGCGGCAGCCGATGCTTTTGAGAAGGTATACGGTGTGCGTGCCCTCTTTACCAAGGATGGAGGCTCCATCCCAATCGTGGAAACCTTCTCCCGTGTGCTGACTGCCCCAGTCGTGCTGATGGGCTTCGGCTTGCCAGATGAGAACCTGCATGCGCCTAATGAGCATTTTAACTTGGATAATTTTGATAAGGGTCTGCTGACGATTGTAGAGTTTTTGAAATCGGTGTAAGCAAACTAAAAAGCATTCACAGCATGGGATCATCCATACTTCGTGAATGCTTTTTTCACGTTAGTTCCGTCGCTTAAGAAAAACGGGTGTAGCGCAACAGGTGAGCCAGCCGATTGAGCCGTTCTATCTCCCGATCCAACTCATGCAGCGGCTGTCCAGCCAAAGCAGCGTTTGCTCTCATATCCCGGAGCGGGTTCATTTTTCGACCCATGAGTTTGAGAACCGTGGCCTTCCCCATGTTATTCACCACCACATATTGCGTTAGCGGGTCAAGCTCAATCCACAATACATGATGCTGAAAAAACGACAATAGTTGCTCTTTTAACGCCTCCAGCTCTTCAAGCTCACCTGTGATTTGCGGATGATGATGAAAAGCCACATAGCCCATCACCCGCAGGTCACTTATGATTTGTTCCATATGGAGCGTTTCGTTTATGTACACATTGTTCGTGCTCATGCGGTTTCTTGCACCATTGGTATGATCTTCCCGGATGACGTTCACCACCTGACTATCGTTATATCAAGATTCATCTTTCCCCTTTTTCACTATAGCGCAATCGGCTTTGAAAAGTCAGGACCTATACAAACCTTGCGAAAAAAAACAACCGGCTTATACGCCAGTTGTTTCCCGTTCCACAAAATACTTATTGGTCATATAATGGGCCTTGCCTCTGGAAGTATCCACCATTCCCTTTTTGTTATCGAGAAAAACAATCTCCCGGCATTTGGTGCAGTACCACTTGGTCCGCTTAAAGGGAGATTCTGTTACATACGATGTACCACATTTGCAATCTACTTTAATTAAGGTTTCAGTTGATTTGTAAGCCTGGGACAACTCTTTTAGGCCAGTATCCGGCTGTTGAATCGGGATAATAACCTCCTGATAGCTTGAATACTGATTATGCACCTTAAAATCAGCCACCAGTTCCGCATGCAGTCCAAAGTACTCTTTGCCAATCTCGGTTACAAATTTCTTGCCGATTCTGTAACACTCAAGCCATTCCTGTATCTGTTGATTAGACAAAGGCACTGTGCCCTTGATACCACTATTTAATGTGTAAGTCATGATGTATAAAGTATCATCTTGTCTATGTCCGTACATGAGAAGCCTCCTTATAATACACTTGATAATGTACTACAAAGCGTAAAAAACATCAATTTTATTATTTGGCAAAAGACCTAATATCATTTTAGTAGGCACACCAGAGGTGTGAGTGTATAGTTAGAAAGCAACTGACAATCTGTCAGTTGCTTTGTCTTTCCACATAGTATTTGTTGGTCATGTACCATGCCTTGCCTTTATCCGTATCCACCATGCCCTTTTTACGATCCAGGAACACAATGTTATTACACTCCTTGCATGACCACTTGGTTCTTTTGTGCGGTGACTCTTCTATATAGGAAGCACCACATTTACATTCTACCTGAATTAATGTTTTATACTGGCTGTACGCTTCTACCAATGGGTCCAGATCTACAGATTTGCGTTCCATTACAGGCTGTATCATGGATATGTGTTCTCTCTGCTCCGAGTATTCATTATGTACCTTGAAATCTGCTACCAACTCAGGGTTTAAACCAAAATATTGTTTGCCCACAACTGTTACAAATTTGCTGCCAATTCGATATGCTTTAATCCATTCCTGCACCTGTTTACTGGATAGGTCGACCGTTCCCTTTATACCACTGTTCAGCGTATAAGTCATTAAGTGTTGGTTGGGTGTCATATGTCTTAACATTCACCTCCGATCAAGAATATACCACAGGTAGCTCTAGGCAAAAGCTACTTTCTACTACCTGAAGCAATGAGCTTTTTCTGCCTTGTGATTCTTCTTCAACACCTATATATAAAAGTATAGCTCAAAACCTGATCCATCTTCCATCCTGTCGTCATGCTGAATACTGCTTTTGTAGGGATTTATATTCTTAGACTATCACCAGATGCATTTCTATCTTAGTATAACTTTGTGGTACAGTCTTATGTTTTGATCACTCCTGTTAGTTGCACTATGATCCCTAATGGTAGTTTCTTCCTTCTATATATAGTACATCATTTACACGCAAATTCCCACATATTTCAGCGGTTATTCTGTAAAACAAAAGCCTTCATCCTTTTTAAAAGGGTAACGGGACTGATCACATGGTAGAGGTTACTGCTTCCTTGCCGTCCCCCCGATTATGTTATAATAAAATAAAGCAAAAAGAGCGAGGTGAAGTCGATGAAATGGGAAGAAATTGCCGAATCACATCCAAGGCGATTTGTGTTGGTTGAGGCTATAAAAGCCAGTTCCAATAACCGCGTGCGCAATCTTGAAGACATGGCGGTTATTCAGGATTACGATAACCCAAAAGATGCATGGAGCGGGTATAAACATTTTCACAAACTGTATCCGTCACGCGAACTGTATGTGTTCCATACCAGTCGATCCGATGTCGAGGTTGTAGAAGAGTTTTTCTCAGGAGTACGGCAGCGTACATGAAGATTAACCTTCATAATGGTTTGCCAATTGTTTCCTTAACATTGAGACATCACGACCAAACTGCTCTATTACCAAACGTATTGTTCGATACAGGGTGCGCTGCAACAGTGTTTGATACGGATTTACTTGCCCAAATCGGCATTCACATTGATTTCATTAACGGGAGAGCAAAGCGGATGTACGGCGTGGGCTCCACTCCCCACTTTCACCTTTAAAATAATTCCAAGCAGGTGGACACATGTCTCTTCCTTTAAATCTGATTACCATCATGCTCAGCCCGTAGAAGTATTACTTATACCCTTGGTTTCTCCTGCGGGCTAAGCCTTTGCCCAAGGGAGCGTGATGGTAATGAAACCTAATCAAAAAAATCGTAATCGAGCTTATTTTAGGCACCACAGAAAATGTGTTATTCAGCGTAAAAAACGGCTTTCAGCCACCGGGGATGGGTCGTCAAATTCGATGGTGTATTCTCCAAAGGAAAAATCCATTGTTCCTGCTGGATGTGCAGTAATAAAACAAAACGACTGGGCTATCCCAAATCAGAGCTAGCAAGAATAGATAACTGCCGGGAACAGCTTCAGGATTATCGTTTCTAAACTAAAAAACGATCAAAACAAGCGAATGTCCATTGCTATGACACTCGCTTGTTTTACGTTTACAATAGATTTTCCAGCTTCTCTCCTCAATTTGAAATATAGAATAAACTTACTAGGTTTGATCAGCTAACATACCACAAAACAAAAGCCTTCCCGACCACCCTTCACTGTCGAAGGATCATCGAGAAGACTTTGTACCCCGCAAGGAACGAGAGGTCAGATTTTTAATTCTCCAAGCCTGATTAATTCCACGACCGCCTGTGAACGACCTTTTACGTTCAGTTTCTGCATTACATTGGAAATATGGTTTCGGACCGTTTTTTCGCTAATGAATAGCTGTCCGGCGATGTCACGTGTTGTTTTGTCCTGCACGAGCAGTTCAAATACTTCACGTTCACGGTGAGTTAACAAAAACTTGTTTTTGTGGTCGTTACCCTTCGTCAATTTCACCCCTCCTTGCTCGGGTTTTGTGTGGTGTAACAAGGTTAAGGGATACAGTCAACACATTTTATGTCATGTGCTCAGGTATGGTTCAATATGCGGATAAAAATGGGCATAGGCACCTTACTAACTCCCTTCGATGGAGGGTTGGACTCTGCGTCTAATTTATGTATTGACAGGCATATGGGCCAGCCTTATGATAAGAAAAACCGCGACTGATAATCATTATCAAAATAAAAATTCGATATAGGTATCGCGCAACAGACTATGGTTCAAGGCCAGTTTGGCCAGAAAGGGTGTTCATTGATTATGAAACTACGTTATGCCGTACCGGCCGGAGTGCTGGTCTCTTCTATTCTGTTCGCAGGTTGCGGACAAACCGGAACTGCTACTCAGCAGCCTGCCGCGACGACCAAAGATGCAGGAGCAACAACACAGACAACGACTCCTGCCGCTTCTGCCCCCAATTTTGATCAAGCGGTAGCAGCTTACCGCACCTATGCCATCGAGCAATGCGATACGTTTGTGAAGAAGACAGAAGAATTCACGAACGCAGTCAAAGCTGGCGAGCTGGATAAAGCCAAGGCGCTGTATGCTCCTGCACGTATGTACTATGAACGGATTGAACCGATTGCAGAAGCGCTGGGTGATCTTGACCCGAATATTGATGCACGTGACGGTGATGTGGATGCAGCGGATTGGCGCGGCTTTCACCGGATTGAAAAAACATTATGGGA
Source organism: Paenibacillus sp. SEL1 (assembly GCF_054602535.1). Classification (NCBI taxonomy): domain Bacteria; kingdom Bacillati; phylum Bacillota; class Bacilli; order Caryophanales; family Paenibacillaceae; genus Paenibacillus; species Paenibacillus sp. SEL1. Next base: position 740,594 of record NZ_CM137723.1, read on the forward strand.
AGAAAACACAACCAAAGGAATGGACGAGTTTTCCGACCGACTGCTGAGTGATGCCAAGCTGCTGCGTGCCAAAGTAGAAACAGTTAATATTGACGCCAGCCTGATGGTAACGGGTGCAGTCGAGTTGTTGAATGAAGTATCCACCTCGAAGGTGACGGGTGAAGAGGAGCGATATTCTCATACGGATTTGTACGACTTTGCAGCCAATGTGGAGGGCGCACAAAAGATATATGACATTTTGAAAACAGATCTGAACCAAAAAGATGCGGCGTTGGAAAAACAAATTGGTGAGCGCTTTACGGCCTTACAGCAGGAGTTGGCTCCTTTTAAGGACGGAGAAGGCTATGTATCGTATACAAAACTGAAACCGGAAGAAGTTAAAAAGCTGAGTCAAAACCTCGATGCCTTGGCAGAACCGTTGTCCCAAATGGGGAAATTGTTAGGAGTGTAATGATATGAAAGGCTTTAAGCGGCAAAAAGGGCAAGAAAAGCCGCAGTATGCGGAATCCCATAATGAACAGGACGATCTGGTAAAAAAGGATGCGAAGCTAGTGGAAGATGAGCCGTCAGGAAAAAGCAAATCCGTATCACGCCGAGACCTATTGAAGCTGGCCGGGGTAGGTGGACTAGGCCTCCTGCTTGGCGGCGGGGGCGTGGGAGCCGTGCTGTCAGCCGGTCAACGTCTCGAAAGCATGATGACGGATGCGGATACCAAAGATGTAATCCCTTTTTACGGTAAGCATCAGGCAGGTATTGTGACTCCGGCGCAGGATTTCATCTGCTTCGCCGCTTTCGATCTAACAACCAGCGACAAGGAACAGGTGCGCAGCCTCTTCAAAGCCTGGACGGAAGCAAGCGCTACAATGACTTCTGGCGTGCTGCTTGGCAACGATAATGAAAACCTCAACCTCCCTCCTTCCGATACGGGCGAGGCGGCAGGATTGTCGCCATCCCGCACGACGATCACCTTTGGTGTGGGCCCATCCTTTTTTGATGGACGATACGGCCTGGTAGGGCTTAAACCTGCCGGGTTCCGTGAGCTGCCCCGTTTTCAAGGGGATGCCCTGGAGGAGCAATGGTGCGGTGGCGACATCGGAGTGCAGGTATGTGCCAATGACTTGCAGGTAGCTTTCCATACCCTGCGTAATTTGGCACGTATCGCCAGAGGAACGGCGGTGCTTCGCTGGACGCAGGAAGGCTTCCAGCGGACAGCACAGGCCGATCCTGCGGGAAGCACACCGCGCAATTTGCTGGGCTTCAAGGACGGTACAGGGAACCCCGACACCTCCAAGGCAGACGAGATGAATCGGCTGGTGTGGACACAGACCAGTGACGGACCAGCATGGATGGGCAACGGCAGCTATATGGCTGTTCGCCGTGTACGCATGCGGGTAGAGGTGTGGGATCGTTCAACATTGGGCGACCAGGAGGATACTTTTGGACGTCATCGCAGCAGCGGTGCCCCACTCGGCAAGGTCAAGGAGTTCGACAAGCTTGATCTGGCGGCCAAAAATCCGGAAGGCAAGCCGGTTACACCTCCCACCTCTCATGTGGCTTTGGCTCATGGGGACGGAAGCATTAATATTTTGCGGAGGTCTTATTCGTATTCAAGCGGATTGGACAAGCAAACAGGACAGCTGGATGCTGGGCTGCTGTTCATCAGCTACCAGCGTGATCTGTTCAAGCAGTTCGTTCATATTCAGGAGAAGCTTGCACGCAATGACAAGCTGAACGAATACATTGTACACAAAGGCAGTGCGGTGTTCGCCTGCTTCCCAGGTGTATCGCAAGGCGGCTACATCGGGGATACGTTATTCTAGCAGCAGGCAAGGAAGGGGATTTATATGAATCGGCGCAATAAAAGCTTGGGATGGGTGTTTGTGCTGGTGGCAGCTCTGCTGCTGACCGTAGCTCCGTTCATTTCCGGCTCCGGGTCGGTCGCTTTTGCACAAACAGATGCCAAAGCTGTCACCAATGATCAGCTAATGCCTGTAGTGGGCGGAGCACTGGTGGAGGCGGGACAAGCCCAATGGACGGAAGCCTCCAAGGATCTGAAAGAATTCCGCACGCTGTGGGAGACCGCCAAAACGAATGGCGGAGATTCAGCTCACATCGCGGCTGTAGATCAAGCACTCACCGATGCGGAGCAGACACTCGCCAGTGGCGGTGGGGAACCAGCGAAAGCTGCCTTATCCGTGCTGGCGCGCTCGGTCAATGAGTACGTCACTGCTGCCGAAGGGGACAAACCAGCCCCGGCTGGAGCCAAAGCAGCGGAAAAACTGCTTCCTATGGCGAAGGGCAGTCTGGCCGCCATGCAAAAAGGCGATTGGGCTGCTGCCCGGGTGGATTACGATCGAATCGTCAAAGACTGGTATCAGGTAGAAACACCGATTCGTTTGGACAATTTTCCGGTATACAGTTCGCTCGAAACTAAAATCAGTCTCATCCGCATCTCCATGCAAGCTGAGCCCATTCGCCAAGAACAGGCTCTCAAGGAAATGCAGGAATTAACGACTCTGCTGTCTGATTATAGTCAGGGTAAATCTATGAACACAGGTCAAGGAACGAATGCAGGCAATACGGCTGCCAGAACGGCGAATGGTTCGGCTGCTTCCCTAGGCGATGCAGTCACCTTGCTCGAATCCGCACGCCAAAATGCTGTAGCTAATCAGCCAGAGCAAGCGGCTGACAAGGTAGTGCAGTTTATCGCTCTGTGGCCTTCTGTCGAAGGACATGTACAAATTGCCGATCCGACGTCTTACACTGCAATTGAAAATGAAATGACCGAGACTTCAGGATATCTGCTGTCTTCTCCACCGAATACGGACAAAGCCATTCAGACTCTTGATCAGATGCTGGACAGACTCCGTCCGTTGACGGAAGAACGTTCTTACACTGCGTGGGATGCTGCGCTGATTTTGCTGCGTGAGGGCCTGGAGGCCATTCTCGTGCTCGCAGCTCTGCTGGCGTATGCCAAAAAAAGCGGCGAAGCCGTGGCTGGACGGTGGATATGGGCAGGAGCCGGAACGGGGCTGGTGCTGAGCGGAATTCTGGCAGTACTATTCACCACACTGGTGGCAGCTGCCGCATCAGGCAGCATGCGTGAGTTGCTGGAGGGTGTCACCGGGCTGGTGGCGGTCGTGCTGATGCTGACCGTTGGTAGCTGGCTGCATAGCAAATCCAATGCTGCCGCGTGGAACCGCTTTGTGGAAAACAGCGTGGGCAACGCGCTGGCACGGGGAAGTCTGTGGTCACTATTTGCGGTTTCTGCGCTCGCAATTCTGCGTGAAGGAGCCGAGACAGCTATCTTTTATGTCGGTATGGCTCCAGCCATCGAAACCTCGCAATTGCTGCTCGGCATTAGCTCGGCGACGGTTGTTCTAGTCATTCTGGCGTTTGCGATCATTAAGTTCAGTGTACGATTGCCGATTCGTGCCTTTTTCCTGACTGCGACTGTACTGATTTACTATCTCGTATTCCGATTTCTGGGCGAAAGTATTCATTCGCTTCAGGTGGCTGGCAAGCTTCCGGGGCACACTGCCTCCTCGCTTCCGTCCATTAGCTGGCTGGGAATGTATCCAACTTGGGAAACCTTTGTCCCACAAATCGCTGTACTGATCTTTATGGTATGGCAGCTTGTGCGTCAAGAAATGCACAGCTCCAAGTAACAATGAAGTCGATACTACCCTACTCATCATGTAAAAAACGCCAAATCACAGGTCCGATTTGTATCGGTTCCCATGAGTTTGGCGTTTTTTTACATACTTACAACGCATCCTCAGGCAACGGAATCATGCGCTGATGATGCAGCAGGTCTGTGCGGTCACCGTGTTCACGAATGACATGCACCTCCCCACGAAAATCGAGCAGCTCCGCCGGGGTAGCATGTCCCAGAAATTGTAGTGGACTATAGCTTAATCCATAGGCACCTGCATTCGGAAAGGCAATATAATCGCCCTCGTGAATCGGAGGAAGCTGCGCTTTTTTCACAATACAATCCTCGGGTGTACAAAGCGGACCAACAATACTTACCGTTTCAAGCTCCAAGGATGCTTCCTCCGGAGGCCCCCCTATTCGGCTTGCGACCTCTTCTAATGATTGTTCGACAGTAACAGCCGTTTGAGCAGAAGCATCTCTCTGCCCCATCCGTAGGGTTGCTTCCACTTCTCGTTCTTTGGGTTCTTTCGATTCTCCCGCTTGCCTGCGCATAATTCGCACCGGGTAGTTGTCCCTAATACGGCGTCCTCGAAAAGTAGCTGCGGCGTAGTGATTCATGCCACCATCAGCCACGACAAACTTCTCTCCCTTGGATTCCTTTGTATACAATGCTCGGCAGACATACATGCCCGATTGAGCAACCAGATACCTGCCGCTTTCGATGATTAGCTTAACCCCGGGCATGCGGGTTCGGGTCTGCTCCGCGAGTGCGTTCAGTCCGTCAATGACGTGATCCATATCAAGCGGTTGCTCATGAGCAAAATAAGGTATACCAAACCCGCCGCCCAAATTGACCGTATGCATTGCCACACCATACTGAGCCTGTACCCGTTCTGCCAGCTGCAGCGTATTCGCAAATGAAGCTAAAATCTGATCCGATTTCAACATTTGCGTACCTGTATATACCTGAATACCTTGAAAATGGACGTGTGGGCAATCTTCCAGCACCTTAAAAAAGTGATCCAGCTGCCCTTCATCCACTCCAAAAGGGCGCGGAACACCACCCATTTTAATTGTTGCTCCAGACAGATCGTTATCGGGATTGATACGAACCGCTGCCCTGACAAGCTGGCCCGCTTGGGCAGCAATGTCCTCCAACAGACGCAGCTCCCTCACCGATTCGACATGAATACAGCCGATTCCATAGGCTATCGCCTCGGTCAGCTCGGCTACTGTTTTTCCCGGTCCGGCGTACAGCACGTCTTCCGCAGCATACCCGGCCTCCATAGCGACGAACATTTCTCCAGCCGAAGCAATCTCAACACCACAACCTAACGAACGCAGCAACCCAGCCAAGGCTACGTTACCATTAGCCTTGAGCGCGTAATGTACACGCACGGCCGGGTGCAATCGGGATAGCAACGAGCTGACGTGGGCATGCAGCGCGTCCCCGTCATAATAGTAAAATGGCGTCGGATGCTCGCCGAAACGCTCCAGTAAGGCTTCGTCCTTTTTATCCATCACCTGAGTTCTCCTCCTCTCTATGCCTTGATACTCAGTATTTTGCATCATTCGCTTCCCTCCGCTCGAAAACACAATCATACTCATACTGCATAAATCGTCTCGCCCGAGCGTGCTGCTTCATGAATGGCTGCCAGCAGTCTGACGCGTTCAGCAGCCTCGCGAAATGGAATGGGCTCCGCTTCTCCCCGGATGATGCTACAAAAGGTATTCAACTGATTGACATAATAGTTCATAGGCTCGAAAACCGTTTTGGTATGCGAAGATGTCTGTGATAACACAGGCAGTGCGTCCACATCCGTTATATTCGGCATGATATCCTTCTTTATTTCTGTCTTGAGTGTCATTTTATAAAAACCTAAATTGGCCCGAAAGCAGTCCTTTAAAGTGACTACTGCCGAATCAAAGGTCAGTACATGAGCACAGCGATAAGGGCGCTCAAATGAAAAGAGGGCAGATGCCTCCAATCCGCTCGGATAACGGGCTTGCGCACGAAATGTCCAGTCACAGCCATGAGGACCATCGAAATCCGATTGACTGTGGAATTCCGCCTGCTCTAATCCAACGACGGCTTGAAGCAGCTGTAGCCAGTACACGCCCAGATCCCAAAAGCATCCCCCACCCTGCTCCGGACGAGATCTGTAATTGTCCGCATGTCCTTCTTTTGCCGGAATGCATAGACTCGTCTCTATGGAGCGTAAGCGACCATAACGCCCCGATTCTACCATCCTCCGCAGTTCATGCTGCCAAGGATGGTGCTGCACCATGACTCCCTCCAGCAGGTAAGCGCTACTCTGTTCGACTGTCACTGCCAAGGGAGCCAGATCAGCCGTATTCAGGCATAACGGTTTTTCCACCAGCACATGCTTATGAGCCCGTAGTGCTTTGCCAATCCACTCGGCATGTAAATCGTTGCTGAGCGCAATATATACAGCATCGATCTCCGGGTCCTTTAGCATATCCTCAGCATGCCGATAAACGACACTGACGCCAAAACGATCTGCCATTTCTCCTGCCTTGGCAACCGTGCGGTTCGCAAGCGCGGTCACGCGTGCCCCTGCAACATGTCGGATCGGTTCCAGCAACGCACGGGGAGCAATGGCAGAACAGCCAATGATCCCAAAGCGAATATCTCGCATCGCAGGCTCTTGCGCAGCCGCGGCAGCGTTCATAATCCCTGCTCCATTCCCGATGCTCTTGCCTGCATTTGTATGCTATTCACATACGACTCTATATAACGCGGCGTCCGACTACGCAGTTCTACGATCCTGCGATGCATATCCTCCAGTATCTGAGCACTGCCGTCATAGGTTTGTATCCACGTATCGTAGCGCATACCTAATCCCAAACGTTCCCACAGATCCGCATTATGCTTCTCATGCACACCAAATGGCTCCAGCATAATGAGTGGAGTGGCCGTTGCGAACGAATCGGTTAGGCTGCCACCACCTGGCTTGCTGACAATGGCCTGGACACGACATGCTTGGTCCAGCATGCTATGGTAATCCGGTCCGACCTGATACACTGTCTTCTCGCCTCTTTTCACCTCTCCGAAAGGCGGAAATGTATGCTCCCCGGCTTCATTACGCTGCCATGTCCTCCACTGCGGGTCCATCTGAAAATAGCGTATACTTTCCCGCTGTTCATCCGGTTGATCCTGATCATACAACAGCAGATCCAGCTCCCAGCCCGCTTCTTCCAACCGTCCAACCTTGTCACGATATGTGCCCATGCCCCAACCGCCGCCATGTACGAATAAGCGGGATTGCCGTGCTTCAAATGGTACATACTCCACGGCTGGCACATCAATATAGTGGCTGACTCTATTCTTATCATTTTCAAAAAAGGTCATTTCTCCACAGCCCTCCGCAAAACGCGGGTTATGCTTGGCTAGATTTTTCCAGGAAGGAGAAGGTGTCGAATCCATGTACACGATGTCCACATGCACCGACTCCGGTTCTCTGCGCTTACGATACTCCTCCAGTACATACATCCAATGACCGGATAAGCATATAAAATACCGCCGATCCTCCTCCATCCATTGGTTCAGCAGCACTTCCATCGCAGCGAGATCCAGTGAATTACGCATATCCTGCGGAACCTTTTGTGACATTAAGGCCACCGCAAAATTGTCATGGTAAGCTTTGCGGCTTTTGTCGACCTTGAGACGAGCCGATTCTGGCAGCACATTTTCAAATACATGAATCGCCGTATCCACGCCCAGCCTGCGAAGACCCGCTTGCAATAACAAGCCAGGGGTATAAAAGCCCAATCCGAAACCGGAACACAAAATCGTTACCTTCATAAGCTTATCCTTACTCTTACGCATGCTCATACGCCTCCCGTTTAATTCAGCACTGTAAAATGATGCTCTGCCAAAAAACGCTCCAGCTTTGTAGTCAACCGCATTTTATCCTCATCGCTCGCAGCAACCAGCTCTAAATAAAGACGCCCCTTGCCTCGTGCCCGTTCGCTTCCAGCAGTTTCTTTTTTACCATTCAAGTCCGGCTTAGCCATGCCGTTCCCTTCTGATCCGCCATCGCTGGCCCCAATCCCGCTCACACGAACCTGCTTGGCAGGCGATCTGCCTCCGCGCCCGGTTGCATTTCTGCTTGGCGTGCTTGTATGGCCTACAATCTTGTTCTCGCCATCTCGTCCACCTGTGTTCACATATAATGTATTGGCACCCAGAGGCATGACACCTTCTTCACGTTCACCTGTGAACAGCAATCCTTCACCTTTCAGCCCTTCCAGCAGTTCTTCATAGGATAGACTGCCATCATGGGACAGTGAATAATTCGTCAGCGTGCCACGCATATTTTTCCCGGCCAGAAAGGTATCGAGCTGATGCTTGATCAAACTCATCGACTTTCTGGCATTAATTTCGATAATAGGCTCCAGCTTCCCACCACGAAGTGTCATGGAATCAATGCATACATCGCCGTAATAACCATCCTGATACAATTGCCGTCCCACATCCTGCATTAAGCTAAAATAGCCCTCGCGCTCCAGCCGCTCTAAAAAAGCCCCGTCCGGCGACAAGGATTCCCGATAAGAGAATTGAGTATTAGCCAACCATTGTACAGATAGGATATCGACACTTCCATTATCACCAATCGTAAATTGGCATGAAAAATCCTGCTCTTTCTCCTGAAAAGGCTCCAAAAGGAAAAGCACCCGTTTGCCTTTGCGCTCCTGTCCACGCAAATACGATACGATCCGGTCCAGCATTTGTGTCGAGGTAATGTGCAGGTTTCCTTTGCCCGATACGCCAAAATCATCCTTGATTAAAAAGCTTCCATCCCGCAGCAGCTTACGCCCCGCCTCAGCGACATCTGCAAACGAAGTCACGATATAGCCCGGGTTGCGCAGACCAAGGCTGCGTTTCAGATCAGAGGAATACGTTTTGGCATTTACCTTGCGAATCGTTTCCAGCGGCGGCTGATGCAGTGTTATACCCCAAGCACGTGCAGCCTCCTCCACGTGCGGTAAACCCGCAAACGGGCTAAGCACACAGCCTTCCAGTTGAGGAAACCCCTCTCCGGCATCGGCCTTACGACTGCCCAGCAGTTCAAATACTGAAGCGGCCGATACGTTGCCTGCACGCTCCATGCCGTCGGTCAAATCTCGTTCGTTGACAGCCGGATGAAAGCCCAACTGCGCGATATACTGACGATGTACAGGCGAAATAGCATAACGGGTCAATAACGCATCTCCTGGCTGGCAAAAGCTGAACAGCAGTTCATCCATGGCTGCTACAATCGCAGAAGAAGCCCGGTCAGGCAGGGCTGGCAGGGAAGCTAACTGGGCATCCCGCCAGTAAGCCTCCGCTTCGAACGTTCCCATATACAAATGACGCTGATTCGGTATCGCATTCATATGATTTGCTTCCTTTCCTGCTTCATTATTGGCCCGCTACACGGTAGCACTACTGGCTCGCGCTCGTATAATCACGTAGAGCAAACTGCCATATCAGGCGGATGATCGCCAGCAGCCAGAGAGGTGCGAGAAATGCCCATACCACCAACCCGGTATCCATTTTGCCGAGAATGAACATGGGCGGAAAATTACAAATGACAAACACTGGAAGCACGAACAAACCGATACGCTGAATCAGATTACTGTACACGGCCATCGGCACATAGTTTGTCTCGAAAATGCTGTTGGACAGCTCCGTAACGCCGTTCGTGCGGATAATCCAGAAGGCCAGCAGTTGGGGGAGCAAAAATACGGAGTATGCCGTAAGCACTCCGCATCCGAGCAGCACAGAGAACCCTCCCGCGGTTTCAAAATTAAACGGCAATCCGAGTCGATACCAGCCAATCCCTGTCATAATTCCGCCGCCAATTACATTCGGCACGGTATAGCCCAGTTCAAATTGACGCAGTGTCACCATAAATTGCAGCGATACGGGTTTGGTCATGAGCACATCCAGTGAGCCGGTACGAATTTTGTCAGGCAGGCTTGTAAAATTACTGTAGAACAATCCACTATAAAATCCGCTCATCATCGTAAACACGCCGATATATAACAATATGGCGTCAGGAGACCAGCCGTTAATGTCCGTCCCGGCGCGGTATGGAACCGATGCGTACAGCAGCTTGATAAGCAAATAAGCTGTTTCAACCAGAAATGCCGTTATAAAATTAATGCGGTATTCCATCTGCGACATGACGGAAAACTGGACAAACTTCCAGTACAGTCTGATGTAGCGCCTAACGTTTCGGAAAACATTTTTCATGTTAACCCCCCACCGAGACAAAGCGTTTGACCCCGGCTTGCCACACCCAGCGTGATACGGCCGCCAGCACTACAATCCAGAGCCATTGCACGCCAATGCCTTTAGCGGCTTCCAGCAAAGTCAGCTTGCCCGTTAACGCATTCACCGGAAAAAATACGGTGTAGCTGAACGGCAGCAGACTGAACAGACGGGCCAAAACATCTCCAAAAATCGTCAGCGGAAACACGGTACCGCTAGCTACGTAAATGACAAGCGACAACGTATAAAATAGCCCCGCCGATTCCGTCACCCAAAAGGCTATGCCGCTCAGCGCATAATAGACCACAAAATTAAGCACAAGCGCTCCCGGCAACGCCAATATGTAAAGCAAGATGTACGATAGCCCGAAGCTGATTTGTCCTTCCAGGCTAAGACATAACAGCAAAATAGCAGCCGCCAGCAGCACGACCGCGGACTGTATGACTTTGCCTCCGATAAACCGGCAAAAACGGTAAGCGAAATAATGCACAGGCTGTACCATGAATTTTGCCAGTCCACCTTCCTTGATATCTGTAGCAATTTCGTATTCAAAACCCGTAGCAATCAGTTTCCCAGTTACTCCCGCCATGACCACATACACCAGCATTTCTGGCAGAGAATAGCCCAGCACTCTTGCTTGTCCCGAAGAACCGAATACAGCTAGCCAGAGAAAAATTTGCGTCATGATCGGCAGCATAAATCCCGCCATTTGGAGCCAATAATTAGCCCGATACTCCATTTCGTTTTGCATGCCAAGCTGGAGTACCTTCACATATTTGTTATTTCGCATCGGCCAGCCTGCCCCCATCGTACAAATTGGCTATCCCCTCTTCCAGCGGGACGTCCTCAATCGTAAAATCAACGACAGGCAGTGCGTCCAAAATCTTTTTGGACCAAGCCAAGGTATCTTCTGCATCCAGTTCAAATACCGCCTCTATCTCCGAGTTGGAGCGAAGTTTGCCGAGGCTCGCCAATGTTAGGTTGGATACAGGGATCTCCAGTCGAACCTTAAGTAATTTACGGGCACCGATGACCTCATTCACCTTGTGTAAGTCTCCGTCATAGACCAATCTGCCCCCGCTGATAATGATGGATCTACCGCACAAATCCTCAATATCCTTCATATAGTGGCTTGTCAGCAGGATGGTCGTCCGGTGCGTGCGGTTATAGGCTTTGAAAAACTCTCGAATCCGCCGCTGAGAAACAAGGTCCAGTCCGATAGTCGGCTCATCCAGCAAAATGACCCGTGGACGATGCAGCAGCGCGGCGATTAGTTCCATTTTCATACGCTCGCCGAGAGACAGCCGCCGAACCTGCACATGAAGCTGCTCCTCCACCCCAAGCAGGGTGACCAGTTCATCCAGCGCCTCTTTGTAACGGTTTTCATCAATTTCATAGATAAGCTTGTTCAGCTCGAATGACTCGCTTGCAGGCAAATCCCACCAGAGCTGGTTTTTCTGTCCCATTACAATGGAAAACTGACGTTTAAACTCTTTTTGTCGTTTCCACGGGGTAAAGCCGAGTACGGATGCCTCCCCGTCCGTGGGATGGAGAATGCCAGACAGCATTTTGAGCGTCGTTGTTTTGCCCGCTCCATTTGGACCGAGAAATCCGACAATTTCGCCTTCCTCAATGCTAAAGCTGACATTTTGTACAGCCTCTTTGGTCAGCTGCTGACGCCTGAACAAGTTTTGTAACGATTTGCGCACGCCCGGCTCCTTTTTGTAGTACGTAAATGTTTTCGACAATTGGTTTAATGTAATGGACGGCAATCAATTCCCCTCCTCTTTCCTCTGCGCGTAACCCCTGGATGAACGTGCCTGATAAGGCCGAGTGCTCTGGACTACTCGGCTGCTTGCTCTGCTAAAATCATCAGTTCCTCCAGCATATGCCGCTGTCTTTCAATTAAATGCAAAGCTCGTTCCGTAATCTCAGGCATCCGATGCTTGCGCAGTTGAAGCCCTGTTTTGTAAATATGCAGATTAAGCTTGTGCCAATCCGCGTACAGCCCCTGTGCCAATTCAATTACATGCTGTGTTTGTGGCCCCAGCGTGGCTTGATGCAGCAGGCAATAATCAGCTGTATAATCCGTCAAATGAAGGGCACTGCCCAATCGCAGATTGTAATAGATTTCATGACAGTACGTCCGAAAATCCTGATCCTCCATGTCTGCCAACAGACGGAAGTCACCGACAAATGCCCGGTACCCCTCATCTCCCCGCTTGACCTGTTTGCCTGTTACAGCTTTCCCCGTTTGATTTTCCGACTCATTAGACGTAGGTACGCCTCTCCAGATGGCTTCGTGTCCAGTCAAATACTGTCGAATATGATGAGCACACGCAGCATGCATCTCACTTGGCGAAAGCGGGGTAGGCTGCTCCACCAGCCATGCATACTCAATAATGCCCTGCATCAGATCGTCGAGCCGAGCTGAGCCCACATAAGTCATGGCATGTCCCGAGGAATCGAGCAGAAAGCTATCATTCACCTGTGCTGTCCGTTCTTGCAAGTCCAACCCGCACAACTCAATCACGTGGCCTCTTGGGTAATTTTTCACATATACATCGTGATAGGTTAAAGCGGTGCTCGACGTATGCAGCATGGTACCGTAGCCCGATGTGAGTACCCGCAACAGGTCGGTTTCATCGCTGACACCTGCGACCCACGGTTCCACCCGAATAACAGGTCCGCCACTAGCTGCCATTTCTTGAAGCTGCTCTGGATATTTCTCAGGTCCGAAGCGCTTCAAATCTCCACCATACTCTGCGCACATACTCCCACACAGCATGAATAGCTCGGATTCGGCCATGGTCACCCCGTACCTCCGCAACGAGGTACGCAGGGAAGAATATACACAATGCTTCCCTGGAAGAGCGTTTGCCACTTCTTCTGCACCATAGTCCACAACGGAATCATGACGAGTCTTCACATCGGATTCCTGCATCAACCTTGTCTGTTCAGCGCTCTTATGCATATTTGCTCAGCAGACGCTCAATGCCTTGCAGTGTAGATAGATGCTCCAGCACTAGATCGTCGTCGTCCATCGTAATATCAAGCTCATTTTCCAACTCTACAATTAATTCCACAGCGGATAAGGAATTCAGCCCCAAGGTTCGCAGATCCTGATCCGGAGTCAACTGTTCCAGCTCTCCCGGAGCCAGCTTCAAAACCTTTTCCAGCAAGGGTACTACATGGTATACATCTGTTTTCATTTTTGATTCCCTCCCATTTATGAGCATCCTAATCCAGCAATGATACCTTCCAATTTGTGCGCATAAGCATCAGCTTCCTGCCAGCTGTCTGCCAAAATAAGTGTGAAAATCCGGTTCACATAGCCCCGCTTCACAGGAATACCAGACAATGTACCCGCCGTATATACAAACACCCCTTCTGGACGTTCGGGCGTATAGAGCAAGCCCTCCTCCGCGAGCAGCCCGCACAAGCGGCTGTAAGTGAGAGGCGTAGCGGTAACGTTGCGGTAATAACGGGATAATGTTTTATGCTGTTCTCCCAGGACGGATGACAGGAATGAAATATAGGTAGATAACGTAAACCTACCGTTAATCTCAATGACTGGAACCAGCAAACCTTCTTCGTCAACAAAACCGTCAATAGAGGCCATTCCTGTGTACCCAATGGAATAGAGATACGTACCCAGCTGATAGGCGCAACGTCTCACTTCTTCCTCCAGCGCATCACCAATCTCAGCCGGCACTTGAGATCCGATATATACGGTGCCATCCACGTTTTGTCTTTTTAGCGAAAACATCGTCACACCACCGCCCTCGTCAATGCAGAGCTGGTAGTTCAGATCCATCTGCTTATTGTGCCAGCGCTCCACCAGCCAGCCGCCGGAAGATGGCGACGAGCCGCCAAAGCGCCTCATCACACTCAGCAGCGTGTCCAGCTTGGACAGCTCGTCCAGCATATACATGCCTTGTCCCGAGGCACCGTGCGGCTGCTTGATAATCAGCTTCACAGGTCCATCCGATAAGTCAGCCAGTCTGGCACACTCCCTGCGGATCGCCGATTCGTCTGCACATACAGCGCCTTCGCTGACAGCAAAACCAAGCTTTTGCGCGGTCAGGCGGCTGAATATTTTATCATTCACCTGAGCACTGACCGCGGATGGAGCGCCGATCAGCTCCAGCCCGCAAAGCTCCGCGATCGCTTCCTCCTGCGGTGTGACCGCATAGGGGACGAGCCACGCTTTGGCTCCGCCGCTGCTGTGGCCTGCATCTGCAACCGCACGCAGTCGTGCCAAAAGCGCCTCATCCGCCAGCACCAGCTCTGAGATCGGCGTTAGCGGATCAGAAGGCTCCGGCACCTCAATACGCGGCAGGCTAAAGCCCAACCGTTGAAGCATGTCCAGAAACGCCTCATCCGGCTGTTCCCGAAGTACAATGACATCCTGACTTCGACATAGCAGGAGATTCATTTCCTCCATCCGGTTTACGACTTGCTGTTCATCCCGGTCTACCATGCCCCCCTTGCGAGGGGATGGATGCCACACTTGCTCTGCGCCGATATTAAACAGCCAAATCAGGACTCCATGGTCTCGTTCATGCGCAAGCGCTTCCACAAGGTTAATAGTTTTAGTCGTCACGTCTTGTCATCATCCCTCTCTCTTCCATCCAGTAACAAACAACATCCATAGAAAACTAAATGTACTTCAGAGAGCCTGCCCCATGCAGATACAATACGCTGCATTTGGAGCACACCGGAGTCAATCCTTCATGATTAATCTTTTGACGAGTTTTCTCATACGCATCCGAGTTCCATATCTCCTTCAGACTATGCTCACGCATGCTTCCAATCGTGAATTCACTGAAAAATTTGCATGGCATGACCTTCCCGTCTGGTAAAATATCTGTTCTGGAGGTGAGCGCCAAACAATGATTGGAACAACGGCTGACCATTTCCTCGCCATGGATGAATTTATCAATTTCCTCATAATCCAAACCGGGCTGATAGCGCACGCGAATGTTCCATACTCGCTCATTGATCCGCTGTAGTTCCTGCATCAGAGGATCGATGTTATCCGGGTTGATTTTATATTTGAAAGCATGCCAGCTACTAATATTTTTTTCTTCAAGTTGTCGGAGCCAGGAGAAATTACGTGTGAAATATTCATCCATTTTGAGGGAGGTTTCTTTGGAAATGTACCAGGGGAACGTCAGCAGCACCAGATCCAGCCTTTTGTCCTCCAGCATTTGCAGAAATTCGTACATCCGTCCGATCATGTTATCGTTAATGACCGCATGGACAGTTACCCGTCCCTTGTACAATCCCTGGTCGCGCAGTTCAATCAGCTTATCCATCTGCCGCATTGTTTTTTGAAAAGTGCCTTTACCGCGGATTAAATCGTGTTCTCTTTCAAAACCTTCAATCGCTATTAATAACTCCAGATTTTCGGACAAATCCAAAATCCGGTCCAAATATTTATCAATAAGTAACCCATTTGTACAAAAGGTCATTTCGCGCCGATCTTCCGCCAGCACGTCCAAAATTTCATCAAAACGTCGATGAAACATCGGTTCGCCGCCCCACATGTACAGTCTGGACTTGGCTTCCTTGGTTTCGCTCAAAATTTGCCGGAGCATGTCCGGAGCAAGATCCATGTTTTGTTCTTCTTTATCCATTTGGTGATGGTAGCCTTCCTCGTTCCATTCAAAGCAGTGTGTACATCTCAGGTTGCAGCGGTTAGTCAGCTTAATGCCGATCGTCTGGGGCATGTCCGTTTTGAAAGTAGGGTCCTGTGTGGCGTTACGGTAAGATACAGAAGCGTTTTTCAGGTTACGCTTGATGAGCTTGAACGCTTTCTCATCAATCAGCACATTGCTTTTGGGCTGCATGCTAACACCTCGTTTAATGGATTTTCAGGCACATGTACCTAGCTGTACGTCAGACCGTCTCCATTCCCTCCAGATGCGCTTGTTCCGCATCGCTGATCCCCTGAATGTAGCTGCAAAACGCATCTACCGAGCTCAAATGCTCTAGCTCAAAGGAATCAAAATCAATCTCCACATCAAACGCATCCTCCACTTGCAGCATGAAATGAACCAACTGCAACGAATCCAGTCCCGCATCATGAATAATGTCCGAATGTCCATCCAGCTTAGCGACCAGTTCAGGATCTTCCTTAACCGCGCTGATCATTTCAATCACTTGGCTTTGCATAGCAAACTCCTCCTTGTGAATGAGATTCTGTTCGTTCCACCCAACGATGCCCTCTGCAAAGAAAGCTCCTAGAAAAATTCCTTCACTGGAACTTTATTCAATTATACTCCTCCAATGAAGAGACAAGTCAATAGGTTGTTTTGTAAGTAAAACTCGCAATTTGTAAATTAATGTATGATAATTTCTACAATTTTCGCTGGCTATTTTTTCGCAAAATCTAATAAAAATTCTTCTCACATCTCTTGCATGAGCAGCAGAATTATTTTACAATACGCGTGAAAATGTTTTTCTTTATATCCTCCTTATTTACGATACTTATTTTCACACAAACACTCTACAGCCAAAGGAGCACAGCTCATGTCCCCCATTCTTCATACATTAGCCCATAGACTGGAGCAGCTGCCCGTACAGGAGCGCAAGCTGGCAGAATCCATCGTGCAATCTCCGGAAGATGTGTTGCATCTGGGTATTCGGGAGCTGTCAGAGCGTTGTGGTGTAAGTGCGGCGACCGTTACGCGGTTTTGCAAATCACTACATTTTAAAGGCTATCCCGATTTCAAAATGAAGCTGGCCGCCGAGTTGTCTCATTCCAACCGTAATGGTGAAGAATCCTATCAGGATATTGTCGCCGGAAATTCACTTTCCCGAATCGTGCAGGCTATTCAGGCGAACCATACCGCATCCATTGCAGACACGACCCGACTGCTGGATTTCGACAAGCTGGAGCAGGCCATTGCATGGCTGTCAGCCACGAGCCGCATTGATCTTTATGGCATGGCGACATCGTCGATTGTGGCCCAGGATTTTTACCAGAAGCTCATCCGTATTGGCAAGAACAGCACTGCCTTTGCAGATTCCCATATGCAGATCACCTCCGCCTCCTCGCTCGGAGCGGAAGATGTCGCCTTTGCCGTCTCTTATTCAGGGGAAACCCAGGAGACCATTGCGGCTCTACGCTGTGCAAAGGAACAGGGGGCCAAGACACTATCCCTAACCTCCTTCGGAAACAATACGCTGGCAGGCCTTGCGGATATTGCGCTATTTTCCTCTTCATTGGAGGAAGGAATGCGACGTGGGGATATGGCCTCTCGCATCGCCCAGCTTCATATTATAGATATTCTGTTTACAGGTATGGTGAGCGCGGATTTTTACAAATATATTCCAAGATTGGAAGGTTCATATCAACAAGTGAGCAAGCTCAAAAAACAACCAGGGGGTCACTAAGATGAACATACGCATTTTGAACAGCCGTGAAGACCTGAACGCTACTGCCGCCGCTGTGATCGCTAGCTTGCTGCTATCCAAACCACAGGCCATGCTTGGCCTGGCCACCGGTAGTACGCCGATTGGTATTTACCAACATCTTGCAGATATGTACCGCAAGGAACAGGTCAGTTTTGCACGCGCCTATTCTGTGAATCTTGATGAATATGTTGGTCTTCCCCCAGAACATCCGCAGAGCTATCGAAGCTTTATGAATGAGCACTTGTTCCAGCATATCGACATTCCCATATCCCATACACGTGTTCCTGACGGGAATGCACTAGATCTGGCAGCAGAATGTGCAGCGCACGAGCAGGCTATTCTGGATCATGGCCCCGTGGATCTGCAGTTGCTTGGCATTGGTCATAATGGGCATATCGGCTTTAACGAACCCGGTCACAGCTTGGCTGGAGCCACACATGTTGTAGATTTGAAAGAAAGTACGCGCTCGGCGAATGCTCGATTTTTTGGCGAAATAGATGCTGTACCCAGGCAAGCAGTTACGATGGGAGTAGGCACGATTCTTAAGGCGAAGCAAATTATACTGGTAGCTTTTGGTGCGGATAAGGCCGACATTATAAAGCAGGCTTTAACTGGACCTGTCACGACTGAGTGTCCGGCTTCTTTGCTGCAATGTCACCCCAACGTACTTATTTTACTGGATCAGAAAGCGGGAGGATGGTTCAATTGAAGTCAGATGAAATGAGTGGTAACGTACCCCAGCTACTGTATGGGCAAGTTGTCGTTGGAAATGACATCATTGAAAAAGGGGTTGTCGTCATTGAGGGGCAGTCCATTGTTTATGCTGGTTCCGAGGGAAATTTGCCCGCCGATTGGACATCGGTAGTCTTGGCAAATCAGGAAGAAAGTGCAGCGAGAGCGGTAAAAATTGTGCGTCTGGAAGGAGGCTATCTGCTACCAGGCTTTATTGATATTCATGTTCACGGCGGTAACGGTGAGGACTTTATGGACTCCAGTCCAAAGGTGCTGGATACGATCACCTCCTTTCACGGTTCACAAGGAACGACGGCCATGCTGGCTACCACCATGACCGCGCCTAAGGAACAGATTGACCGAGTATTGAGTGAAGTCCACGCTTATATGGCACTACCTATGCCCTATGCTCAGTTGGAGGGCGTACATCTAGAAGGGCCGTTCATCAGTCCGAACTGGCCGGGAGCGCAAAACCCGGAACATATCGTGCCACCGAATCTCTCATGGGTGACAGAATGGGAGCAACGCTATCCAGGCCTTGTTCGCCAGCTCACGCTTGCGCCCGAACGGGAAGGAGCGCTGGAACTGATTGCATGGCTTTGCAGCCATGGCATTACCGCGGCTCTCGGTCATACAGATGCTACGTATGAAGAGGTTGAACAGGCAGCGACGGCGGGGCTGAACCATGCGGTGCATGCATTTAATGCTATGACTCCGCTGCATCATCGCAAGCCGGGAGCCGCCGGAGCCGTACTTGCTGATCCGCGCATTGAAGCAGAAATCATCGCGGACGGCATTCATGTGCATCCCGCCGCCATTTCCCTGCTCGCTAGGTTAAAGCAGGATCATAATCTCATTCTCATCACAGATGCCATGTCTGCTACGGGTCTGGAAGACGGGAAATATACGCTCGGCGATTTGCCGGTGATCGTGCAGGGCGGTGTAGCACGACTGGAGGATGGGGTCACTTTGGCAGGAAGCACACTAACGATGATTGAAGGCTTCCGCTATTTGGTTCAACATGTAGGTATGAGTATTCCCGCGGCATCACAAATGGCCAGCCTGAATCCGGCTCGATCCTTGCACATTGCTGATCGTACAGGTTCGCTTGAAGCAGGTAAACAAGCAGATATCCTGTTACTGGATGGAGACTTAAAGCTGCAAGGCGTATGGATTAAAGGATTGCGCAAATAATTCAGTTATAGTTATCATTCCCCAAAACTAAAGAGCTATCCACCAGCGTATTCGCTGAGATGGATAGCTCTTTCTTTGGCATAGGGTTTGAATTAGCGATGATTCATCGGCGCGGGCGTATGATTTTGTGGGCGTGTGGGTGCTGTATTTTCCATTGGACGGTTTGTATCGGCCGCCGAGGTCGGGAATACACGTTCAATCACATCCACCATTTCATTGCTCAAGCCTCTAATCGGATGACCGTTTTGCACACTGTGTGTGAAGTCAGTGGCTTGTTTGACAAAGTCCGGGTTAGCGGATACATGTACCTGTTCAATCGAAGGTGCAAATTGCTTAACTTTATTCGCGATACGGCTCTTGACTGCATCACTTGGTTCATATGCAGTTCTTGCTCCCTCGATTGTGGTGTTTCCGTTATCTCCGCGATTGTTGTCCGTCAAGCCACGCAACATACCGTACGAGCCTGTACCCATCGTACCGAATAAACCGTCATCACGACGCGCAGGTGTTCCATTCCCGGTAACTCCATTTCCGGCAACTCCATTGTCTGTCATTCCAGGCGTCGTAGTATCCGTAGTACGGTTTCCTCTAGTGCCATTAACGCCATTCACACTCGGTACATTACCGTTACGTCCAATACTATTAGCACCTGGAGTACCATCAATACTTGGAGTACCGTCAATACTTGGAGCACCGACACCTGTTCCGTTGGCTTGGTCTTTCAAGGAAACGGCTACATAGGCATGTCGTTCACCGACCAGCACTGTCGCAGACTTTACATCCGGCATCTCAGATATACGTTTGGACAAACTGCGATCGACTTGCAGATTACGGACTGGATGTCCGGTTCGGTTGCCATTTTCATTCAATGACATCCCGTCCATACCATTGGACTTAACCCCATAACGATTCACACCATCCATACCATTACGGTTCACACCATCCATATGATGTGTGCTTTGCGCGTTATAGCGTGTACTGTTCGTACGAACGTTATGATCGGCATTTCCGCACCCGGTCAAAGCAGCCATACTGGCGAGTAAAGCAGCAGAAATCGTAAAACTGATGACCTTCTTAGTTCCTGGCATGAACTCATCCTCCATACATTATAAAATGTGTGACGAGATTATCATGCGCTATGAATCATAGGGATATCCTGACTAAAAAATGACTAAAAAAATAAAATTTTAATGTAAATATGAAATACAATTGATGATTTACCACAAGATGGCATGTATAATAAGCTTGAAAAATACTTTATTTTACAAAGGAGGATTTTCAATTTGAAAAAGATCACTGTTTTGATGCTCATTTTTTTGTTATCCGTTACCCTTGTACCCGTCGGCGCTTTTGCAGGCTCCACTACACCCCAACCCCCGAAAGATCCCGCCGGAAGCTGGGCAGAAGGCCCACCACCTAATCGCGTTGATCCTGCCAAACCTGCATTATTATTCGTACATGGTTTGAACAGTAGCGCTGAAGTCTGGACCAAAAATAATAACGACATGCTTCATCGCGCACGTGACGCCGGATACCAGACGGCCACCATTAATCTGTACGATACAAATGGTACATCCCAGGATATGTGGGACAATGGTAAGCTTTTAGCCGACAAAATCAAGGTCATCAGTAATCACTTTGGAAAAAAGCTCATTGTCATCGCCCACAGCAAAGGTGGAGTGGATACTCAAACCGCTCTCGTATATAACGGAGCTGCTCCTTATGTTCAACGTGTCATCACCCTTAGCAGTCCCCATCATGGCTCACAACTTGCAGATCTCGCCTACAGCAGCTGGGCCGGATGGCTGGCAGACATCGTCGGCTCACAAAATCCCGGTACCTCCACTTTACAAACATCTTATATGAAGTATTTCCGATCCAAGACCGATGCACTCAGCAACTCGACTACAATTCCATTCTTCACGTTTGCTGGTGATAACTGGTCTGACGGCACTGCTTCCTACATACTCGGCGGACTTTACCTCTCAACCTTTGGTAAAAATGATGGGGTGGTCACAGTCGACAACTCTAAGCTCCCCGGCGGACGTGTAGTTAAAATCGGATCTTGGGATCATGCCAAGGTTCGTACCGGTTCTTACGTCTTCTCCCTGATCCAACCCTACCTCCAAGCGAACACTCCAGCATTGAATCAGGAAACTGAAGCACTTTCAGCATCTTCCCTGACTGCTTCTGCTGTACAATCCACCTATAACGAGATCAATAATTCATACTTTATCCGAGGCGGCGATTATAATGGAAAAGCCTCAGAAACCCTCACTGTTGAAAATGGTGTCAAATCCATTGATCTGGACTGGATCAGCGATAAACGTGTGAGTAAGCTGGAACTAACCAAGCCTGACGGTACCAGTGAAATTATTAATCTGAAAGCAGGCTATGATGACGATATTTTCGCTGGTGCCTGGCATCATAACGCCGTCATTCAAAATCCAAAACCGGGCACCTATAAACTGAACGTCACGGTTCCTGATCAAGGAGCATATCTCCTGATTGCACGTTACCAGGCTGTTCAAGTTCCTGAGCTGAAATACAATCTGAATGCAGTGGGCCCGAAGCTAAACCTGAAACCACAGGATTCCCCGGACAGCGTTACACAAGTTACCTACCAAGTTCAATATTATGGTGATCCGCAGCAAGGAGTCACTTCTGCCTCCAAAGGTTTGACGGTACAGCAAAAAACCGTTAACCCTACCGGACAAATAGAGCTATCCAAAGCGGACAAGCCCGGCATCTATTCTGTAACCTATGAAATTAGCGGTACCACAAAAGCAGGTTATCCGTACCGTCGCACAGCTGTTCAATCCATCTATATTGATGCTGACGGCAATAAGTATGTTGACTAAATAAATCTACAACCTAAAAAGCCTGCGAACCCCTACATATATGGGGCGTTTGCAGGCTATTATTCATTACAAAACTTCTTGATAGTGGTAATACTTTGTAATCCCATTCTTGTGTTCAATCGGTTGTTTGATTCTGATTCCTCAGCTTATGAAGCCAATAGTAGCGGTGTAAATCCATAATAAAGTGGAAAAGAACAAATGCCAGCATGGAGTATACACTGATCAATACTGTGGCAACTAATTGTTGTGTAGCAAATCCGAGGGAAACATTAGCTATCAGATAACCAGCCCCAGTAAATGTGGTGATCGTTACTACAGACTTACGCATGTTTTTTTTCTTAACTTTTGGTTTTTTCTTATGATTTGAAGCTTCTTTGAATTTCGCCAAATTATATTTTATAAAGGAGTACAAGGCGACTCCATAGAGGGCAAAGGAACCTATAAAATACCATGAAGTATCCAGACCCAACATGCCATAAGCAAACTTTTGTGTCATGATCATGAAGCCCATAGAACAAATCAAACCAAATACACCACGGAATAAAATGTAATTCAACTGCAATTTGCGTGGCATGATGACCAGTACTAGAGCCCAAATGTTTATCATAACAATCGGTGGCAACAGTACATAAACGTAAACTGCAATGTATGGATTTCCCACTAAGGGGATAACCAGAAACAGATCTAACAGTAATAAAACAAGAATGATGACATTGGAACGAATACTGTTGACTGGGTACATCTTCATACTTTTCTCAAAAGAAGCCCTGTTATCACTCATAAACTTATAAGCCCTCCGTTAAATAAGTAAACCTACGGATAAGGATAGCCAAGGCTATATCCATTGTCCACTTTTTACTGTCTTTAACTCTTGTCGCAGTTCTTCCATAAAATCAGTCACAATGCTTTGGACAGCATCTTCACGGGACATACGGATATACCGACTGGTCTTTTGAATGTCTTCCTCGAACAATTGAAGTATCCTATACATGGCCTCCTGATCTCCACTTCGTACTAATTTTAGCAATTGGACGAACTCAGCATCCGAAATAACTCTTTGAGCATTTTCTTTTTCCATTTATTCACCGCCTGTTGGGATAGCTTTAACTCTTTTGCAATCTGTGCTTCGGTTTTATCTAGTATGTAAAGGTCAAAGATGATCATTTTTCCGATCTCAGAAGATAGAGAGTTGATAAGCTGTAATGTGTACATATTAGAGTTTGAAGATTCTGTAAAAGATGGGACACTGACGGCTTCGTTCTTTTCCATTACAAATTCATGATTGGTTTGTACCCGAGCACGATACTGGATTCTCCAGGCAATGCGGTACAGCTTCTTTCGATATTGTTCTACCAATGTTAGCTGAGACTGATCCATTGTAAATCACCCTTTCTCTTTGGATTTGACTTTTTCTAATCCTCATACTATAGGGTAATTTTCAAACCTATTCTACAACCAAAATCAGAACACTTGTTCTTATTTATTATACTATTTTTACAATCAGTTGTATATGGTTCTTTTAATTTACCTTCCTTTATATATGGCTAAAAAGGAGGGAATACATTGCAAATGGATGATGCTCTTTCTCTGGTTACCAACGTAGGCTTTCCAGCTGGACTTTGTTTTATTTTGTTGCGGCACATCCTGCACACGATGGAGGAAAAGCTGGACAAGCTGGATCTCTCACTTCATGAGCTGATTCAGGTTATCCAAGAATTAAACGACACTAACAATTCTTCTTCCAAAAGCAGCAAACCTGACGAGTAACGAACACAAAGAAGCTCCAGACGACGATCATCCGCCGTTGGAGCCTCTTTGTGCGCTAATTTAATTCTAATGATTATTTTCCAGTCTGAGCTTGGTCGTGTCCATTCTGTTCAGCACGGTTCACGTCAGATACTGACAGACCATAAGCCCAGTTACTTTGTGGCGGTACAATCCATACGGTATCTGGATCATCGTTAAGCGTCCAGCCCTGATAGACCAGCTGGGAATCATCCTTACCCAGCGATACGCTCAGCGTAAAGCGGTGAACAGGCTTGTTCAGCTCAGAGGCTTTGCGCAAGGCCTGACTGCTGGCTAGGTTTTTGATTTGCTGCGAGAGGGAAGTCGCCGTGTCACTGGCTACTGACTTTCCGTTCAGCGTCCAAGATGTGGAAGCACTGTCTCCGGTTCCGCTGTTACCGGAGGATTTGAGCATCCATGAAGCATTTTGGCCTTCCCACTCTATTCCGCTCAGCTTGGTATCGTCCCAATCGAACGGTGTTGTATCTATAAAATCATTAGCACCCAGCAACAACCCTGAAAGTGTATCGATAGGTACAGAAGCTATCTCTTTTTTGTCTGATAATACATAAACAGCATCTCCGGAAGGCAACGTTTCACCGAAGGCAAAGGTACGAACGTCACCCTTCTTGTTCTTAATCTCAATCTGATCATTGGTAGCGCTGATCCCATATTTGGCTACGTCTGTAGGAGAAGATTCCACCACTTCACCCAACTTTACATTTTGAATCGCCGCTAGCCAATTGTCTATTGTATATTGGTTTAATGGGTAAGTCCGTGGCTTGCTCATACTCCATTGGCCATCATGTTGTTCAAGTTCCACCGACTTGCCGTCCTTTCCAGTGATCGCGAAAGACGTAATATTCTCTTGCGTAAGCTGAACCAGCTGGCGAGCCGCCGGCGCTGTTTCACGAAAGAAGTTTTGGCTCTTTGCATAGATTATACCCGCTCCCAATACAACTAACAGTAGCACTGTGGGTATCCATTTTCTCATGCTCTTCTTCGCCTCCACCATAATAAGATTCCGATGACCGCGAACAGCAACGGCAATCCGATAACAGATATAGTCAATATCGTTTTCGCTTGTGCAGGAGTCAAGTAAGCTACCTTATAATCCTGCTCCTGACGAGGACGAATGGTGAGCCCATCAGAGTGTTCCTGCACATAATTCAGACTGTTCAGCACAAAGTCTCGATTGCCTCCTGTGCTGATCTCAGTGTCGCTTAAGAGGGCCGACGTTCCGAGAATAACGGCTTTGGGCTTGCCGTCTTTCCCTTCTACCGCATAACCGAGATTCAGCGGCCCCTGCGGGTCCTTGTCATCCTTCTGCGTTTCGTTGTTCAGCAGTCCTTGGATATTCGTTTCACCATAGCTGGCTGCAGAAGATTTCATCAAAAGCGTCGTCTTCCAATCCTTCTGCTCTCCTGCCTGCAAAGCAATAGACAGTGAAAGAACCGGGTACAGATTGGAAGCCGCCAACTTATCGGTGATCGCATGACTGCCAAAGGTAGGAACCGTCCATAGAGGTCCAAGTGTATTCGTCTGTTCCTGATCCACCACGATGGCATGAGTGTCCTTCACTCCATAATCAGCTGCTAATGCATCAAGGTTTTTCCAATCGGACCCCATGTTCGGGTGAAAGCCTAGTGCCATAAAAAGCTTTCCGCCATCATTCAGATACGTACGAATACTCTTCAGTTCCGTTGCACTGATATCACGTTCTGGTCCGACAATAGCCAATACAGACGCATCTTTGGGCACGCTACCCGCCTGATTAAGCTGAACTTCCTCTGTTTTCACATTATCTTGTGACAGTGAGCTGCTTAATTCAGTCATTTGGGACAATGGGATTTCCTCATGTCCAGTCAGAAAGACCACTTTCCCTTGACGGGTAGATGATAATCCCAACAGTCCACTAGTCAGCTTTTCTTCCCCGGTAAATTGGTATGCCCCTTCACCACTCCCCTGAGCTTGCGTAAATAGACTCCCAATATCTATAACCCGCTTCTTCTCCCCCTGCACCAACACAATAGATGCTGAAGTAACACCATATTGCTTGGCCAGTATCGGTTCCTGATTCAGATCGTATTGCTCGACTTTGAGCTTGTTGTTACGCTTGGCATATTCATTCAGCATGTCCGTAACATCCCGGTTCAGCTTCTGATTTTGTGAAGTAGATACGGTAAAAGCAATGAGCCGTACGTCTTCCTTTACCCCCTGGATGGTCGTCAACGTTTGGTCAGACAGCGTATACTGCTTGCCTGCCGTCAGATCCAGTTGAAAGCCCCCTAACGACCGCAGAAATAACGTCAATAAAATAAAAATCCCTACAGCAGCAACTGATAGTACCACACTATTGGTATGACCCAGCCATTTTTTCATATTCATTACCTCCACCGTTTCCGTTCGACCACTTGGATGCTGAATAGCAAAAAGAGCACCGCCACTGTCACGTAGTACATCACATCGGCTCCATTCAGCAATCCTTTGGTGAAACTGTCAAACCGTGCGGTTAGTGAAAAAGGTTCCAGCCATTGCTGTACCGCCGCAGATGCACCCGTCTGTCCACCAAACGAATCCAGCATCCAGAACACAAGTAAAATAATAAAACCGACGACCGCTGACATCATCTGATGCTGTGAAAGCGTCGAAGCGAATAAGCCGATCGCCATCATGGCTGCGCCAAGCATAAATAGACCGATCACAGATGTAAATACTAGTGTCCAATCCAGCGACCCATAAAAGGACATCACGACCGGATACGCTAGACTGCACAGCACTAATATGAGCAACATGCCCAGCGACGCCAAAAATTTACCCACGATCATTTCCGTCACACTCACAGGGGAGGTAAGCAGCAGTTCATCCGTACCTTGCCTGAATTCCTCCGCAACCAGCCTCATCGTGAGTAATGGGACGACGAACACCAGCATGGACAAGGTGTCACCGAGTACCAGCCGATAGTCCAGAATGCTAGGCTGATACATAACAAAATTTGTATAAAAAAGTAACCCCGTCAGCAGCATGTACACTGCAAGCGCAAAATAGGTCGTTGGTGTCCACAGATAGGCTTGCAGCTCTTTTTGACAGACCGCGAACAAACGCCTCATGACCGATTACCTCCTGTATCCTTATCTTCTTCAGCCTTATCGTCGCCGGATGCAGCATCTCCATGCTCCACCGTGATAGCCGTAGGGGCTGCATTCTCCGAGGAATGTAGATCTTGTACTGCTGGATCGCTGACCTGACTTTCTTCCGTCTCGCGGGTCGTTAACTGCTGGAAGATATTTTCCAAGCTAAGGCTTTCTTTTTTCATCTCCAAAATCGGAAGCTTCGCATCAGACAGCACATAAAATAGTTCTTCGCGAAAATCCTCACCGGAGGCTCCTGTGAGTAGCAATTCGGTCATATCTGGCTCTGCGGCAGTCAGCTTCGTGTTCGCTGGAGGCTGCGTGGCCGCCATAGATTCAACCTCTACTTTTCCCCAAGTACGCAGGACATCCAGCACCTGCTCACGCTTCCCTCTGACCTCCACCTTCACCTTGAATCCATCTTCCATCGAACCGCCGAGCGCGTCAGGGCGCCCATCCATGACCAGTTTCCCTTCATGAATGATGAGAACACGATTGCACAACGCATCCACCTCAGGCAATATATGCGTGCTAAGCAATACCGTATGATTTTCGCCAATTTCCTGAATGAGCTGACGAATCTCCAAAATCTGATTGGGGTCCAAACCCGAAGTCGGTTCATCCAACACCAGTAAATCCGGGTTATGAATAATCGCACCTGCCAGTCCCAAGCGCTGTTTATACCCTTTGGACAAACTGCGGACTAATTGTTTTTCCCGCCCATTCAGTCCTAGCCTGGACATCATCTCCGAAATACGCAGCTTCTGCTCTCTCGCAGGCACGTCACGAATACTAGCTACAAACTTCAAATAGGATCTTACGGACATATCCTCATACAAAGGGGGAGTCTCCGGCAGATAACCGATTTTGGAACGGGCCTGTCTGCCCTTATCCTGAATCGGGATACCATCAATCGTAATCACTCCCTCGTTGGGTTGAAGATATCCTGTAATCATGCGCATCGTCGTCGTTTTACCCGCACCATTCGGCCCCAGGAAACCGACAATTTCACCGCGCTGCATTTCAAAATCCAGCTTATGTACACCCCGGTTGCCCTCATACCACTTGCTCACCTGCTGCACTTTGAGCACATGTTCCACCCTTTCCTTTATCGTATTGACAAATCATTTCGAACTACACACACATATCAAAAGAATTCCATAGCGATAAGTTCGGAAGCCCAAAGCCTTCGCGAAGCGGCCTCCTCCTACTTCCCTCCCACCTAAAATGTTGCATCAGTAGTGGGTAGCAGCGGGGCGGAGGATTTGGAGCTGGAGAAGCGCCAGCGTTCGCCTTTGCCTTGGGATTTTTACCTTTACATGTCTTATTTAATCACAGAAAAATCCCACGGCAACAGCGATCGGAGGCCCAAAGCCTTCGCGGAGCGGTCTCTCCTACTTCCCTCCACCTAAAATGTTGCATCAGTAGCGGGTAGCAGCGGAGCGGAGGATTTGGAGCTGGAGAAGCGTCAGCGTTCGCCTTTGCCTTGGGATTTTACCTTTACATGTCTTACTTAATCACAAAAAAATCCCACGGCAACAGCGATCGGAAGCCCAAAGCCTTCGCGGAGCGGTCTCTCCTACTTCCCCCCCACCTAAAATGTTGCATCAGTAGCGGGTAGCAGCGGAGCGGAGGATTTGGAGCTGGAGAAGCGCCAGCGTTCGCCTTTGCCTTGGGATTTTTACCTTTACATGTCTTATTTAATCACAGAAAAATCCCACGGCAACAGCGATCGGAAGACCAAAGCCTTCGCGGAGCGGTCTCCTCGCACCTTATGCTACACTTTTAAATTCTAATAATAATCCCCCACATATAACTCCAGCTTAACGTCACTTAAATAGAAGCTTAAAATAATGTGTCTGAAATGTGAACACGAAATTACACATCTACCCTCAGAAACTTGTACGGTTCGCTAAGGTATGGATTCGCATCTACTATCATTACAACGTGTGAAGGGAGTGTATAAAAGCGATGAGTGTATTGTTTACCAATCTAGTTTCTAACGGCGACTTCGAGATCGGATCAACCCTTTTTTGGAGCTCTGTCAATGTGACTGTCACTAACTTATCTGTAAAAAAGACAAATTTTTATAGTGCGATCCTGGCAGGAGGCGCAGTAGATGCATCTCTTTCCCAGGTCGTTTTTGCTGCACCAGGCGAAAGTTATACGTTAAGCCTTTCAGCTGCAAAAATAGGAAGTCTGTCCAGTCCTCAAGTTAACATTTTTCTGTATTACTATGACGCAACCTTTGGCTTCCTTGGCACGGGGCTGACTACCTATTTGAGTGCAGGTACATTGCCAGACGCTGTGAATGGGACATGGCAAAGCCTATACGAAGTAACAGCTCCTGTACCAGCCAACGCAGCCTATGCCTTTTTGATTATTAGTAAAAATGCCATGGCTAACACCGCTGATGTAGCTATTGATTCCATTGCTCTTGTTAAAGCAAGTGCAGCTGGAGCTGTGGGTCCAGCCGGACCTGCCGGCCCAACTGGTGCTACAGGCGCTAGTGGCGCTACAGGTGCTACGGGGCCTGCGGGTGCCACAGGCGCTACGGGCGACACTGGCGTTACCGGACCTGTCGGGCCTACGGGTGCCACGGGGGACACTGGTGCTACCGGACCTGTCGGACCTACAGGCGCTACGGGCGACACTGGTGTTACTGGACCTGTCGGACCTACAGGCGCTACAGGCGACACAGGTGCTACCGGACCTGTCGGACCTACAGGCGCTACGGGCGACACTGGTGTTACTGGACCTGTCGGACCTACAGGCGCTACGGGCGACACTGGTGTTACTGGACCTGTTGGACCTACAGGCGCCACAGGCGACACTGGTGCTACCGGACCTGTCGGACCTACAGGCGCCACAGGTGACATAGGCGCTACCGGACCTATCGGGCCTACGGGCGATACCGGGCCTACAGGGCCGACTGGACCTACTGGACCATTCGGCCTTGGATTTACCGGACCTGTCGGGCCTACGGGTGCCACGGGCGACACTGGTGTTACTGGACCTGTCGGACCTACGGGTGCCACGGGCGACACAGGACCTGCTGGACCTATCGGGCCTATCGGGCCTATCGGCGACACAGGCGCTACTGGACCTGTCGGACCTACGGGCGACACGGGCCCTACAGGGCCGACTGGACCTACCGGACCGTTTGGATTTACTGGCCCGATTGGGCCAACAGGAGACACTGGTCCACAAGGACCGATTGGGCCTACCGGACCTACGGGGCCGACTGGACCTACGGGGCCTACCGGACTCTAACCTCCTTTTCTACCACATCATGTTTAAGCGATGTACCATACCTTATCGACAAAGCCGCACAGCATGTTAAAAGCTTTGTTATCCTTGCCCTGCCGCGATTGTGGCAGGGCTTCTATAAATCAGACCTCTTTTAAATCCAACTTTATGTTTGACCTGAACCCTTAGATGGTTCCCAAAGGAGTGATGCTCAATTGATCAGTATCAGCCTGTGCATGATCGTCAAAAATGACCAAAATACGATTGGCCGTTGCCTGGAATCGGTCCATCCTATTGTGGATGAAATCAACATCGTGGACACAGGTTCACAGGATCGGACCATTGACATATGTCGCAACTTTACGGATCGAATTTTTCCATTTGAATGGGTAGATCATTTTGCCCTTGCACGTAACTACTCGTTTGAGCAAGCTACGCAGGAGTACATTCTCTGGCTTGATGCCGATGATATTTTGAAGGAGCAGGATGCCGTCAAGCTGCTTGAGCTGAAGCAAACCCTTGATTCCTCAGCCGTACCAACCGTCGATTCCGTGTCTATGAATTATCATTATGGCTTTGATGATCATGGCAATGTCACCCTACATTTTCGCCGAAACCGCTTGATCAGAAGGTCAGCCGGATTCCGTTGGCACGGAGCCGTGCATGAGTACCTCGCCGTAGACGGGAATATTCAACATGCCGATATCGCCATAACTCATACCAGAACACATACAGTCTCTCCAGGAAGAAATCTGCGAATTTATGAGAAGTTGCTCGCCCAAGGTCATACCTTCTCTCCTCGTGACCTCTACTATTACGCTAACGAGTTAAGAGATAATGAAAGATATGAGCAGGCCGTGCAGGCTTACCAGAATTTTCTGGATACCGGACAGTGCTGGGTAGAGGATGCGATTAGTGCATGTAGCAAAATGGCCGACTGTCTGCAACAACTTGGCAAGCTGGAGCAAAGTATTACCGCGGCTCTCCATAGTTTGACCTTCGATACGCCCAGGGCAGATCTATGCTGTCGGATAGGTCATTATTTTTTGCATAAAAACGAGATCTCCAAAGCTATTTATTGGTACGACATGGCTACCACTCTGAATCCTCCCGACACGATGGGCCCGGTACAGGACGCGTACCAAACGTGGTTTCCTCATATCCAGCTATGCATTTGCCATTTTCGGATGAAGGATTACACACGTGCGAATTGGCACAATGAACAAGCTGCAATGTACGTTCCCAACGACCCGCATGTCCTGCATAATCGGCAATTTTTCAGCTCAATCCTGGATCCTCCCCAATAGAGATGTCTCCCATATTCCCCCTCAATCTTTAAGTAAGTCAAAGGAGGAGCAAGCGGAATGCAACAATCGAATCGGTACAAGATAGCTGTCTATGCCATTAGCAAAAATGAAGCCCGATTCGCCAAACGCTGGATGCACACCATGCGTGAAGCCGATGTTGTCATTGTAGCGGACACCGGCTCTACAGACGATACTGTTTCCCTGCTACGCGAAGCGGGTGCAGAGGTGCATCGTATCGAGGTAACTCCTTGGCGTTTTGACAAGGCTCGCAATGAGTCCCTACGGCTGGTCCCTGACGATATAGATATTTGTGTCTGTACGGATCTGGACGAAGTCTGGGAGGAAGGTTGGCGGTCGCGGCTGGAACGTAACTGGAAAGAAGGAACTACCCGGATGCTATATGCCTTTACGCATGGACAGCCTGGGCAAGATACCGTTTATACATGGTTCTGGAAAGAAAAAATACACACTCGTCACGGTTACCGCTGGGTACGCCCGGTTCACGAGGTGCTTGAATATATCGGGGAGGGTGAAGAACGTAGCATTCGATCCGATCAGCTCCGCTTGTATCATGATCCCGATCCGCACAAATCCCGCAGCCAATACCTTCCGCTGCTGGAGCAGTCTGTGCGCGAGTTTCCCGAGGATGACCGCAACATGCATTACTTGGGGCGAGAATATATGTATCATGGCCGCTGGGATGAGTGCATTACTACATTGCAACAACATCTTGCCATGCCGCAGGCACGCTGGGCAGATGAACGCAGCGCTTCGATGCGCTTTATTTCTAGAGCCTATAAAGCAAGTGAACAATGGCAGGAGGCAACACGTTGGTTATACCGGGCTATTGCGGAAGCGCCATATTTACGTGAACCTTACACGGAAATGGCTCAGCTGGCCTATCATACACGGAACTGGTCCGCCGTCTATCATATGGTTGAAGAAGCGTTGCGTATTTCAACACGACCCGATACGTACATGCAAGAAGATTTTTGCTGGGACGCCACACTGTATGATCTCGGTGCCCTCGCTTGCTACGAGTTAGGCCTTTTACACAAAGCTTGTGAATTTGCGAGAGAAGCAACAGAGCGCTCCCCGGACGATTCTCGCCTTAGCCATAATTATGCGCTAATTCAATCTAGGCTTCCATAGAAACCCACACCCCGTCCTGTAGGTTGAATAACTTGGTATAGGAGCTTGTGATTGGCAAAGGAGGTTATTGAGATCAAAGTTCTATTTACTTTTTATATACCGAGCGGCGGCGTAGAAACCTTGAACCGCCAACGCTGTAAAGTGCTCATGCAGGACGGGATTGAATGTCATCTTCTCTATTATCAGCAAGGTACAGGGATGCAAAACCTGAACGGCGATATTCCTGTATTCATGACTTCCTCTGAAGAAGAAATTCGAATGCTGGTAATTACTAACCGCTATGATGCAATTATCGTCTCATCGGATTATCCTATGCTCCCCAGACTGCGAATGTTGGGCTATCAGGGGGTATTAATCTATGAATCGCAGGGCTTTGGTTCTCACGAAGAGGCTGCTTGGGTGGTCGCGGATGCAGTTCCGTATCTTCAGAGACATGCCAACGCGGTGCTCTTGCCCAATACAACTCATCTGGTGCAGCTATTTACCGACATGTGTCCATGGCTTAATCGTTATGTATTTCCAAACGTACTGGATACCAGCGTATTTAATTATGTACCTAACACTCCTCCGATCAATCCGATTATTGCCTGGGTTGGGCGGTTGGAGCCCAACAAGAACTGGAGGCATTTTGTCGACATTTCTTACTGGATGCTGCAAAACCGAGCGGATCTTCGAATCTGGATGTTTTATGATGACACCTTGTCTCAACCGGAGGATAAAATACAATTCGAGAACATGCTTGCTCAGCTTGGCATGTCCTCCCTTATCGAGCGTTTTAAAAGCGTACCTCATGCCCAAATGCCCCTGTACTACTCCATGATTGGCGACTCAGGCGGCTACCTGCTATCGACCTCGCTGGTAGAGGGCTTCGGCTATGCGGTTGCTGAGGCGATGGCCTGTCGTTGCCCGGTATTAAGCTCTGATTCAGACGGAGTACGAGCATTCATTGACCACAACGAAACAGGTAAATTTTATCAGCAGGGAGACATCTTGCAGGCGATACTGCAAGGACTAGACCTGATGAACAACGTACCTCAACGCGAATCTATCCGCAGGAAAGGGCTGGAGCGAATCGTTAGTCTGTTGGCACCGGATAAATATGTGCGCTCCTTCCGGCAGATGATGAACACGCTGGGTGTGAGGTAACTAAAAAAAGCTGACGACAACCCTTTTTATATACGGGTTCATCGTCAGCTTTAACTTGCCTTTTTATTATGGAATATTGTAATCTATCTAATCTTTAGTAAGCGGTCTCCTGCATGAATATCTTTGGAATCTTCAACTAAAATATCCGTGTACACGGCTGTATTGGTTACAATGACGGTTGTGGTAATATCATATCCTTCATCCCCTATAGCCTTGGGATCGAATTCAACCAGCTTGTCCCCTTTTTGAATCGTATCCCCTTCAGACACAAAGGAAGTGAAATGTTTTCCTTTCAAGCTGACCGTATTAATCCCAATGTGAATGAGCAGTTCAACTCCATCCTCAGAAATAAGCCCGATGGCATGCTTGGTTTTGAAAACGGTAACAACAGTTCCGTTAAATGGCGCATAGGCTACTCCTTCTTTCGGAATAATTGCGGCCCCCTGGCCCATCGCACCGTTGGAAAAAGCTTCATCTTTTACTGCGGTTAAAGGAATCAATTCACCGTGTAGAGGACTGAATACCGCTTTTTCTTCTTCTTTGTTTTCATCTGCGATTTTAATCTCAGACGCAGGTTTTGCATTTTTATAACCGAAAAGATAGGTCAAAATAAATGCGACTACAAAAGCTACAACCAAAGATATAATAAAGCCGATGAAACCTGCATCCATGCCTTTTGGATTAATGAATAGAGGTATACCAAAAATGCCGCCTGAAGCAAATCCATATGCCGTTGAGCCGAGTAAGCCTGCAGCAGCTCCTCCTATACCTCCAGCGATCGAGGCTAAAATAAACGGTTTTTTGGCGGGTAAAGTAACCCCGTAAATAGCTGGTTCAGTAACCCCCATCAAACCCGCAATTGTGGCAGAAGTGGCGATAGGTTTTAATTTAGGGTCCCGTGATTTCAAAGCGATGGCAAATGCCGCACCTGTTTGCGCAAAAGTCGTACAGAAGAGCATACCATTAATCGGATCAAAACCGTTCGTAACTACATTATTCAGGAGAATTGGAATGAATGCCCAATGCAGACCGAAGATAATAATGCCCTGCCAGAATCCGGCCAGAACGAGGCCAGCTACAGCCGGACTTAACTGGTAAATCCACATAGAGCCTTTGGCTAACCCATCGCTGACTATAGTTGCTATCGGTCCGACAACCAGAAAAACAAGCGGTGATATGATAACCAAGGTCAGAAAAGGCACCATGAACATTTTAATGGAAGCAGGTGCATACTTACTTATCATTTTTTCGACCTTAGCTGCCAAGAACGCTCCAATAATGATAGGTATAACAGAAGAAGTATAATTAATCAGAACAACAGGTATGGTCAAAAAGGACAGCGCCGTTTTATCCGTAAAGGCGGAAGTAATGGTCGGGTACACCATCGCTGCTCCCAAAACGGCAGACAGATACGGGTTTCCTCCAAATTTTTTACCTGCTGAAAACCCTAGAATAACCGGAAAGAAATAAAACATTGCGTCTGCTGTCGCATATAAAATTTTATACGTGCCCATCTGATCAGTCATCCAGCCCAGGGATGTGCATAAGGCCAATAGTCCTTTTAGAATCCCCACAGCAGCGAGCACACCCACAACGGGCATGAACACACCTGAAATTACATCGACAAAGCGGCTGAATAGGCTCGCTTTTTCATTCTTTTGATCATCTTCAACCATCTGATCTCCATGCTTTACTCCCATTGTATCCAAAAGAGCTTCGTATACTTTGGGGACCTCATTCCCGATCACCACCTGAAATTGGCCACCACTTTCTACAACGGTAATGACACCGTCAATCTGCTTGATCTTTTCTTTATCTGGCAATTGATTATCCTTCAGTTTAAATCTCAATCGAGTAACACAGTGAATGACACTGTTCACATTTTCATTTCCGCCCACGGCACTCCATACTTCTTTGGCTGTTTTTTTATGATCCATCATGTTCACTCCTTCTTGGATGCGCTTTCTATTTTTCTATTCGTAGTAGCTGGATGTGCTATAACTGCGACAATTACGGCACTGATCCCGCCTGCAAGTTTACCCACGATCATGGCAATCACCATATTCTTGTCCATTCCTGCTACAAAGCCAAGATGTCCCCCCAGAACGAAAGATCCACTGACAGCAAAAGCAATACTGATCACTTTTCCTCTGGGCTCCATCTCTTTAACTAAAGTGAACGTAGGAATATTATGAGCAAGACTAGCTACCAGACCCGCAGTAGCCGATGGATCTATGTTTAGCAAATGTCCTGCCCGTTGAAGCGGATTTTTAAATATTTTTGTAATCCAAGCAACCAACGGAAACGCACCAGCCAATACAATAGCAATCGTTCCAACCGTTTGCACACCGACAGACAACGGAGCCATATTGGGAATGATCACAAATCCAGTTAAGGTTTCGACCCCAATCGCTGCCAAACCGACAAGGGATAGAAGTCTAATGCCGTTACCAAACCACGTGAACAATCGGATCGTAAGCTCCGTAAATAGACGTAAACCCAGCATAATGATTATTGAAAGAAGCATGGGGATGATCAGATTTTTTAAAATCATCATCACGTCAAAACCAGCGGTTATTCCCCCTATGAAACAACCAAAGGGAATTGTACTAATACCGATCAAGATACCTTTTGCAAAGTATGGATGATCCTCTTTTCCCAAAATGCCGAGGGCAACCGGAATCGTAAATACGAGCGTTGGGCCAAACATGGTCCCTAGAAAAACCCATGAAAACAAACCCGCTTGCTGGCTGTGCGCCATTTCCGCCGCAAGCGCGTATCCTCCCATATCTACCGCCAATATCGTATTGGCAAAGGATGCCGGATCGGCACCCATTGCCACATATAATGGTGAAACAATAGGAATCAACCATGAGGCGAGTACAGGAGCCAAGGAAACAATTCCTATCATGACCAGAGCAAGAGAACCCATGGTCATGAGCCCATTGTTGAAGGCTTGTCCCAACCCCCAGCGATTTCCCATACATTGATCCAATGCACCCAGCACTAAAAAAAGAGCGATAACATACATCACAATATCGTTAATGGACATCCTGTTGCCTCTTAATACACATGAACTTTATGATTTTCTGCGCTGTCATAGGTGTCGAATACAAGCTGAAGGGTCTTGATATTGTCGTGACCACTCGTTTGAAATTCTTTTCCCGTGTTGAGACAATCTATAAAATGAGCCTGTAGCTTTTTATGGCTTTCCTCATAGTTTAATTCAGTCTTGTCAACCAATACCTTTTCGACTCCCTGATTATTAATGAGAGATAATTTACCTGTGTTATACAGTTTTAGGGTGGCCTCATCGCCTTCAATCACCAGCTGTTCTTTATGATCGGGAAGGACCTGCTCTGGAAGCTGCCCATTCAGTTCCCTACGAGTCGCCCAGCTCATGTCCATAAGACCGAAATAATGTTCATAACCTAACATGATAATGCCTGTGTCTTCTCCCTGTGTGTATGGGCTGACTCGCTTGGTCTCCGCATACAAACGCTGAGGTTCACCGAATAAGAAACGCCAAGTATCCAGCCAATGAACTCCCATTTCATAAAACAAGAGCTTGGGCATATCTCTGAAAAATGGCTGCGGCAGCTCTTTTTCCGGAGCAAACCTCGGCGAATAAAAATCGGTATGCGTATAACGTATAACATTCATATTCCCAACGATATGCTCTGCCAGCAATTTTTTTATAATTTGAAAAGGCTCAAGCCAACGCCAATTTTCGGTCACCATAAGTCTGACTCCTGCTGCTTCAGCAATACCTACAATTTGCTCAGCTTCCTCCACAGAACGTGCAAAAGGTTTTTGACACATCATATGTTTTCCGGCTGCGGCCGCCAGTCGAACCAGTTCCAGATGTGTCTCAGGAGGTGTAATGATGTCCACGACATCAATATCCGCTTCGCTTAGCATTTCCTCCAGACTGGTATAGCAATATTCAGTAGGGATATGGAATTGAGCTGCTTTTTCAAAAAGTAAGCCTTTATTTCGATCACAAAATCCTTGGATTTCTACATCCGAGATAAACTGCCATGCTTTTATATGTTTTTCCGACCAATATCCCGTTCCAATGACGCCGATTTTCCACATGTTGCTTCACTCCATCCACATTCTTCTCTGTTTTTATTTCGTTCCGATAATGACAACATCACTTTCAAAGCTGTGCATGTCTAGCACCGATTGATCCTTTTCGACGGACACGTCGGTTTGGGCAAACCGCTTCCCGGCTAAATCAATCGTTGTAAACTTGTAATCCTGCACGTTGATACTTAGCCGTACCTTCGTGTTAACCGGGACATACAAGACAATGGTATTCTCGTTCCCCGCAGCTCTGATTTCCTCTGTCTTGTTTAAAACAATATCCAACGGCTTTACGCCAATCAGGTTATACATTTCAAACAAATATTTAATAAAGGAATAATCCCATGCTCCCTCAAATCGCAATGCTGTTCTCCAATCATAGGGACTATCGAATCCTTCCCCCTCTACAATGCCGAATTTCTTTCCTTTTTTGTGCCAGCTCCAAATGCCATGTGCTCCGTAGGTAATGCCCGCACCCCCGCCTGCAAGGAGGCTTTGCCATGCTACTTTTCTGGCATCCAGTGCTGTGTATCTGCCATACACATTGCGGCTATAACTAATTTGTTCATAACATGGCTCTCCATTAATGACAGGCCGTATATTCGGTTTATGGTAGAAATGTTGAGCAATCTCATGACCCACATGCTGAAACTCGGAATTATGTCCTGATTGATACATATAAAATCCAAGACCCTGGTGTTTCTCAAAGGCTGGAGGAATTTCTCTCAATCTTCCTTGAATATGCAGCGTAGTTAAGCTTGCAGGGCTTAATTGTTGTACAATTTCCAGTGCTTTTAAATAATAGGAATTGGCACGTTCGGTCGGAAAATCACTATCCCCGCTGATCAGAAAAATAGGATCAAATGGAGAAAAACGGTTTACGACGTACGTTACATAGGGTTCAACGCATTCAAACGGCATTTTATTACCCTTTTGGAACATTTCAGCCCATGTATCCGGCACATAGTTACACCACAATAGAACCAGGGCCGGAACAAACCCACGCTCTTCAGCCATTTTCAACATGATTTCTGCCCGGTCAAAATAAGCTTCATTTAATGTATGGTAGTCGAAATCCCCATTTTCCAGTAATGCAAATGGCTGTAGATTCAGATCCGATTCACTTGCATCCCATTGTCGGAGCATGTTGATTTGCAACACATTGAAACCTTGCATCTTCCGATAGTCAAGATAATCGCTCCACTCCTCTAACGTCGCGTTGGTAAATACACTCCAAACCGTATCTGCCAAATAAAAAAAAGGTTTTTCCTCTTTTGTAAAACTTCTTTGACTTTCAGCCATGTTTAAACTCAAATGAATCACCATTCCTCTCTTGCTGCATTCACAATACCCCCTAAACAAAACTAAATAAATAACTAAATTTATATGATTATTTCGCAAAATAAACTAAATTAAAGCGCTTTACACCTGAATATTAACACTATAAATCATAAATGGTCAACTTTTTTTATTTTTAGTTATTTAGTTTAGTTTAGTTTATAAGCTAAACTTTCTTGCATAGTAATGATATAATTTATGTAGTTTAGTTCAATAGGGGGTTCCACATTGAAAATTGATGATATTGCAAGGCTTGCAGGTGTTTCAAAATCTGCTGTCTCTCTTGCTTTTAATAACAAACCCGGAGTCAGTGAAGAAACCAAGGAGCAAATTCTAAAAATAGCCCAAGAGCATGGATATAAACCACGCACCATGAAGACAAGCAAGGAAGTTATTAAAAATCATCATGTGATACGCTTTGTGGCCTGTAAAAATACAGACATCGTAACAGAGCATTATGATTCACTTCCATTTTTCAACGAGTTAATTCATCATATTACCAATCAGGTCAGAGAACATGGAAACACCTTGATTTTTTCGTCTTTTGATAGCCATAGCCTCGAAGAAGAATTATCTGCTTTGGAAAAAGATCAGCCTTCTTCAGGCATACTTCTGCTTGGTACCAATTTAACTTCTGAGATTATTCATTCCATACAATCCATTCATTCCAATATTGTGATTCTGGATACTTGCTTTGAACACGTCGATGCCAGTTTCGTATCTATTAACAACTATCTTGGTGGGTATCAGGCAGGCCAATATTTAATTCAGTCAGGACACAGAAAGATAGGATACGTACAATCCAGTACGAGGATTCTTAACTTTACAAAACGAAAGGAAGGGTTTATGGCGGCTTTAGAGGAGCACAATCTTTCCATAGAAAATGGGCTTACATTTGATATGCATCCCATGCTTGTGATGTCACAGGACGCATTTAAAACAGCTATTCATGAACTGAATGAGCTACCTTCGGCCCTATTTTGTGAAAATGATTATATGGCGATCAGTGCCATTAAAACGTTTCAAGAAATGAATATTCGAGTGCCTGAGCAAATTTCCGTCATGGGATTTGATAATATTCATGAAGCCAAGGTCATTAGCCCGGAACTCACAACCATTCATGTGAAAAAGGATATTTTGGCCCGAACTGCTGTAAACTTGCTTATGGAGAGGCTTAACAATCATCAGGGGCATCATACCCAGGTTCTTGTGAATACGGAGGTTATTGAAAGAAAATCTTGTATAGCCTCAGAATAACCTATGATCATTGGTTTGTTATTACTTGCTGTCTCTATGATTTTAGAATAAAGCCGCCGTGTTGGCGGCCTTTTCTATTATCGGACTCCTTATTGGACATTTTCAATTTATCGTCATTCGTTGAAATCTTCCTCTGTCAAATCCATATTTACACTCGCAGCGGTTCGACTGCCGTCGGCCGCGGCAAAAATCAACTGGGAAGGCATGAAGTACGATGAATCCCCGGCAGCATATACACCAGGTATGGAGGTTCTCCCCGCTTCATCCGTCTTGATCCCGCCCGACTCCGTTCTTTCACAGCCCAAACGTTCTCCAAACGGTGCACTTTGTACAAACTGGGGAGACACAAAGCCGCCGACCCTCGGGACTTGAGTGCCATCCGTAAAGCGCACATGCTCAAGCTTTCCATTGTGACCGATGAACGCCGCAACAGGTTGCTCCATTACGATGATTCCTTTAGAAAAGAGTCGTTTTTTTTGCTCGTCCGACAGGGATGTCTGACCGTTCGTACAGACGATCAAATCCTTACTCCAGTTAAGGAGTAGTTTGGCTGTATGAAATATAACCGCCGATTCAGAGACGAGGACAAGCGGTTGATCCCGCAACTCCCAGCCGTCGCAATAAGGGCAATTAAATAAACTTTTCCCGTATAACGGATAAAAACCTTCAATCTCGGGGAATATCTCCTTTACGCCCGTCGCCAATATCAATTTCCGCGCTTGAACGCGATGGCCTGACGAATCAAGTACCTCAAATCCAGATTCGTTTTTTGTAATCGAAACAACCTCGGTTTGCAGATGATGGACAGACGGATAACGCAACACTTCCTCATAAGCTACACGGCGGAACTCGGCCGGCGTTACGCCGTCTCTCGTAATAAAACCGTGCGACGCATGCGTAACCGCATTTCTGGGCCGATTATTATCAATCAAAGCCACACTTCTTCTGGCCCTGCCAAGCACGAGGGCTGCATTCAATCCGGCGGGCCCTCCGCCAATAATAGCGCAATCGTACAGCATAACACCCAACTCCTTTTAAGAGATATTAAAGACTCTTTATGTCTGCAATAAAACAAAAAAAAAGCTTTACATAACTGGCAACCACCCTCTTTCTATATAAAGTCGCTTACTTTGAAACTTGCGTTTGCTTTTGCGCCAAATCGGACAATTTCGTATTTTTAAGATGTCGTTCCATTTTCTCCTCTGCTTCCCTCATTACAGCTTGAATCAGGCACTCGGAGCCGTGGACAAAATCACATTCAAACAAAGAATTGGTTCCTTCAATGGCATGGATAATATCCAAAAAGGTAATGTCCTCTTTATGACGAGAAAGTCGATAGCCTCCATTGGCTCCAGAAACCGATTCGATCATCCCAGCCTTCACAAGCCTTGTCAAAATTTTCGAAAGATAAGTTGGTGAAACATTTTGGGATTCGGCTAGTTGCTGAACACCTACCGGCTTCACCGACGAATCAGTAACGAGCATGAGCATAGTGTGCAGAGCATAATTCGTTGCTTTTGTAAATTTCATAACTACACCTCAATCAAAGACTTATTGTATCCACTATATCCCCGAATCTGCTAGTGTGTCAAGGTCATCTAGCATTCACGCTGCTGTTAATCCTTCTTTTGGTTACGCTCTAACCGTTGTATACTGTTCATCAGAACAGCTAAGAAAGGGGGCTCGTTGTGCGTATTTTTGATATTCTTCGTATACTGGTTGCAGAACAGATGGTCAAAGGAGAACACTTGGCAAATGCATTGAAGGTATCTTCTCGAACGATACGAACGGATTTAAAGGAATTGGGTGCGTTGTTGTCAAAGCATGGAGCAGCAGTTAAGCCCCTTAAAGGAACAGGATACAAGTTAGAGGTTCGGGACGAACAAGCATTTCATCATCTACTGAAGCAATTAAAGGATTATGATCATCATGTGCCCTATCCATTAGCGAGTTCTTCTGAAGCTAGAAACCGTTTTTTAATGAAAAAGCTGTTGCTTACCAATGCATATGTCAAACTTGATGATTTAGCCGAGATCCTGTATGTTAGTCGATCTACTTTACAGAATGACCTCAAAGAACTGCGCAAGTTACTGGCAACTTACGGACTATCTCTGGAGAATAGACCCTATCATGGTATTCGAGTCAAAGGTAATGAGGCCAAACTGCG
The DNA here is from genome assembly GCF_054602535.1 of Paenibacillus sp. SEL1. Lineage (NCBI taxonomy): Bacteria > Bacillati > Bacillota > Bacilli > Caryophanales > Paenibacillaceae > Paenibacillus > Paenibacillus sp. SEL1. Next base: position 783,364 of record NZ_CM137723.1, read on the forward strand.
TTATTGCATTTCCGACTATATATTTAACAGGTTAGATGAAATAGGCGAGCAGCAGGTGTCACCCCCTCTTCTGATTTCTAACGAAGATATGGAATTCATAAGAGAAGTGATTCTGGATCGTATTGAAATCCATGATATTCAGTTGTCAGACATTGCCCTGAACAATCTGGTCATTCATATTGCTATAGCATGTAAGCGTATTCGCGAAGAAAGGTATGTGTCGTATTATCCGCAAGAGATGAAAAAAATCGAAGCGCAGAAAGAGTTTAGGGTGGCGACTGAGATCGTATCCGCCTTGGAACAAATCATGAAGCACTCCTTTCCACTTGTTGAAGTTGCGTACATTGCTGTTCACCTGTTGGGTGTAAGGACCGTCGTTAGTGCCCGTATGGATGAGGTGGAGATTAAAAAGATCATTGATAAAGATATCTACGAACTGACTATCGAAATACTAGACCAAATTGATCAGCAGTTGAAGATGAACATTCATAACGATCAAGAATTGCTAATTGCATTTTGCCTTCACCTCAAACCGGTGATCAACCGTTATCAATACGGAATGAATTTGCGTAATCCTATGCTGGATGAAATCAAAGCCAATTACCCGCTTGCCTTTGAAGCAGGTATCATTGCTGCGGAAGTCATCAAGCAGCGGCTTCATATACACATCGAGGAAAATGAAATTGGGTATTTAGCCATTCATATCGGAGTCGCGATGGAAAGAAAGAAAATGGAGGACGCGCCCAAAAGATGTATGATCGTATGTGCTTCTGGACTCGGCAGCGCTAAGCTGCTGTATTATAAGCTTCAATCGGTCTTCGGTTCCAGGTTGGATATCGTAGGAACCACTGAATTTTATAAGCTGAAACAAATGCCGTTGGATACACTGGACTTTGTCATTAGCACGATCCCCATTTCAGAACCGCTTTCTATCCCCATGATCCATGTGAATACATTTTTGGGCAATTCCGATATTACTAAAATTGAGCAAGCCATTTCTGAGGCCAGACTTCCTGCTGTGCAGTATGTACGAAAAAAATTGGTCTTTCTTCAACAGAAGTTTGAGAACAAACTCCAAGTGCTTGAATTTATAGCCGAAAAAATACACGAAGCAGATCTTGTAAAAGGCCCCCTGCTGCAATCTGTAATAGAGCGTGAAGCCGTTTCCCCCACTTCATTTGGCAACTTGGTCGCGATCCCGCATCCGATGGAACCTTTCGCAGATTCTACGTTTTGGGCCATCTGTACATTACAAAAAGCAATCGATTGGGATGGCAAGCCGGTACAGTTTATTTGTATGCTCTGTATACAGCGCACCAAATCAGAAGATTTACAGACTATGTATCATATCTTGCTTGAAATTTTAAATAATGAACAGCTCGTCCAGCAGCTTATTCGCTGCAAATCATATACAGAATTCATAGAAGTGTTGCATAAAAATTGTTGAACATGAGGAGTATGAAGAACAATTTATTTCCGTTAAGAAGAGGAAATAATGTGCGTTATGTTGAAAGCGATTCCAAATTATAATAGCCATACGACGAGGATGATTGAAAGGAGAGAGGATCACGTGAATAATGATGAATCTACAGAGCACGCCGTGAACATGGAGGACATGGATGATACAGAGATTGTATTCCAAATTATATTATACGCAGGGAATGCACGCAGCTCGGCCATGGAGGCGATTGAGCTTGCAAAGGCGGGGAAATTTCAGGAAGCCAAAGATGAATTAGCTACAGCAAAAAAAGAACTGGTGTCTTCCCACAAAATTCAAACCAGAATTATCCGCAAGGAAGCAGCGGGTGAAAAAACAGAGATGTCCGTCATGATGGTACATGCTCAAGATCATCTGATGAATGCCATCACCATTCGCGATATGGCCTCAGAGTTTGTAGACCTGTATGAACGCATTGATCAATTCGTACCGAAATCGTAGAGGGAGGGACGCTATCCCATGGCATTCAAAGACAAACTGGTCGATGGCCTCACATCGGTAGCAAATGCAATCAATAATTTTAAATATATTATAGCGATCAAATCAGCTTTTATCACATTGATGCCTGTTATTATTGTCGGTGCCTTTGCTGTATTGATTTCTAATATGGTCATGGACCCGGTCAATGGCCTTGCGCATTTTAAGCCGTTCTCATTCCTGGCTGAGTACAAACCGATTTTCTCGGGCATTAACTATGCCAGCTTGAATATCCTTACCATTCTGGCTATTTTCATGATTGGTCTGGAGCTAGGAAAAATTAACGGTGAGAAAAATCTCTTCCCCGGTTTGCTTGCTTTAATCTGTTTTATCTCTGTGACACCAACCACGATAGAGTTGATGGTTAACGGTGACATCCAAAAAGTAACAGACGTCTTAGCCCGTCAATTTACGGATACCAAGAGCTTGTTTTTAGGTATTTTCATAAGCATCCTATCTGTTGAGCTGTACAGTAAGTTGGGCAAGTCCGATAAGCTAAAAATCAAAATGCCTGAAAGTGTTCCCAGCAATGTGGCCGTTTCTTTTTCTGCATTGATACCAACCATCATAACGGTGACAGTCTTCTCAATGCTCGGATTTTTCTTTCGTAAGTTTACAGGTCTCTACCTGTACGATGCCGTCTATAATGTGGTGCAAAAACCTCTGGAGACCGTAGTACAGGGACTGCCAGGTATACTGGTGCTGATGCTGGTTGCGCAAATCTTCTGGGTGATCGGTATTCACGGGAACCAAATGGTAAAGCCCATTCGTGAACCCCTGCTGCTTGGCGCGATTACCGTCAACATGACTGCTTATGAGCAAGGACTGCCCATTCCGAACATTATTACGATGCCTTTCTGGGACGTATACATGAGTATCGGTGGTTCAGGGATTACACTGGCCCTCTTGATTTGTATTATGATCGCTTCCAAGCGTGAAGATATGAAGGAAATAACAAAGCTTTCGTTGGGTCCGGGTCTGTTTAATATTAATGAGCCTGTCATTTTTGGACTTCCGATTATGTTGAATCCATTGATGGCTATCCCTTTCATTATTACTCCGCTCATCACAGGAACGATTGGTTACTTCTCGACGTTGCTTGGATTTGCAGGTAAAGCCGTCGTCATGGTTCCATGGACTACTCCGCCTATTATTAATGCCTACCTGTCTACAGGTGGAAGCATTGGCGCCGTCGTAACTCAGATTATTTGTATTGTGGTAGCGATTATCATTTATTTCCCGTTCGTCAAAATTGCCAACAAGCGAACGGCTGAATAATGCGTTACTATAGAAATACATCAATTAATTGAAAACGCATTCTTTATACAATGAAAAGGAGAAACATGTCATGGCTAAACATACGATACAAATTCCGTCGAATTTCATCATGGGTGCAGCGGCTTCCGCTTGGCAGACAGAGGGATGGAGCGGTAAAAAAGAAGGTCAGGACTCATACCTAGACCAATGGTACAAAAATGACCGCTATGTCTGGCACAATGGATATGGACCCGCGGTTGCAACCGACTTTTATAATCGCTATACCGAAGATATTGCGCTGATGAAGCAGATTGGCTTAACCCATTATCGTACTTCTATTAATTGGTCCCGCTTCTTAACGGATTATGAGAATGTAGTGGTGGATGAAGCGTATGCGGATTATATGGGCCGAGTCATTGATGAGCTGATTGCAAGCGGAGTCGAGCCGATGATTTGTCTGGAGCACTATGAGGTACCCGCTTATTTGATGGATAAATATGAGGGCTGGTCCTCCAAGCATGTAGTGGAACTGTTTGTAAAATATGCGGAAAAAGTGTTTGAACGGTACGGGGATCGGGTCAAGCACTGGTTTACGTTTAATGAGCCCATTGTTGTACAAACGCGTGTCTATCTAGATGCCCTCCGCTATCCCTATGAACAAAATACGCGGAAGTGGATGCAATGGAACTATAATAAAACGCTGGCTACCGCGAAGTGTGTACAGCTTTTCAAAGCAAATAACTATAGTCAGCACGGGGCTAAAATAGGCGTTATTCTGAATCCCGAAGTCACGTATGCCCGATCAAGCGCCCCTCATGACCAATACGCGGCGCATGTGTATGATTTATTTTACAATCGAGTATTTCTGGACCCGCTTATTAAAGGCGAATACCCACAAGAATTGTTCGATCTCATGGGCAAGCATGATATTGCATTTGAAGCTACAACGGAAGAGCTGACCGTGATTAAGAAAAATACCGTTGACTACGTCGGAATCAATCTCTATTATCCCCACCGGGTCAAAGCGCAGAGTAAAGCGTGGAATGAAAACACCCCCTTCCACCCCTCTTACTACTATGAGCATTTTGATCTTCCGGGTAAAAGAATGAACAAGTCACGGGGCTGGGAGATTTATCCGAAAATCATTTACGATATGGGAATGCGTATCAAGAACGAATATCACAATATCGAGTGGTTTGTCGCAGAAAATGGTATGGGCATTGAGAATGAGGTTGCCTTCAAAAATGAGGAACACATCATTCAGGACGACTATCGTATTGACTTTATAACTGAGCATTTATACTACACGTTACAAGCTGTAGAAGCAGGCTCCAACTGTACAGGTTATATGCTGTGGGCCTTTACAGACAACGTTTCTCCCATGAATGCTTTTAAAAATCGCTACGGACTGGTGGAAATTAACCTAGACAATGATCGAAGTCGGCATTTGAAGAAATCCGGCTACTGGTATCAAGCTGTTATCAAGGAACGCTCGTTTGTTGCTGATCTGGGTGAAGAGTATAAATAGTTAAAAATGAATTTCTGGAGGCGCTCAACGATGAAAAAAATTATTCTGGCATGTGCTGCGGGTATGTCCACATCTATTTTGGTTTCTAAAATGAAAAAAGAAGCAGCAGCAAGATCCATAGAGCTGAACATCGAAGCCATCCCCGAAAGCACCATTAAGGAAGAGCTGGAAGGCATTACAGATTCTGTGATTGCTATTTTGCTCGGACCTCAAGTACGGATGCGTAAAAAGGCAGTAACCGAAATTGCTTCTCCCTATAGCATTCCTGTAGATGTCATTGACACGTTGGCTTATGGTAGAGGAAACGGTGCAGCAGTCCTGGATCAAGCCTTGAAGCTGGCTGGCGAGAACATCTAATTGCTATTCAAATGAAAAAGAGGCTGAGTATTTCCTCAGTCTCTTTTTTGATATCCGCGCGATTTATATCAAGACATACCTTCTTTGCCTGAGCCCATACTGCTCACATACGTTTCCTGTAAACCGGCAGAAATGCCGTATAGCGGTTCCCAACGAAGCCAATGTCTGGCGACTGCGTTACTAAGACAGCTATGGTGAATGTCTCCCGCTCGCGCCGGTGAATATACAGGGCGGACAGACGAACCGTGCAGCTTTAGTAAATCGTAGGCCAGTCGATTGATGGACGTCGTCCGTCCCGTACTTACATGTACTGTGCGTTGATCCGCTGCATGAATAGCCGCCATATTCGCTCGAACGACATCCTTGACGTACACAAAGTCGCGGGTTTGTGTCCCATCGCCGTGAATGAGCAAGGGGCTCCCTTTTTTCAGCCGCTCCATAAAGAGAGCGACTACACCACCCTCTCCCTTCACAGCCTGACCGGGACCATACACATTTCCATAACGCAAAATCGTGTAGTTCAACCCGTACAGCCGATAAAAAAGTCGAATATACGATTCTGCGGTCAGCTTGGACAGTCCGTAGCCTGAAATCGGCTCCACAGGATCGTCTTCCTGTATACATTGCTTTTGTAGCTCTCCATATACACCGGACGTGGACGCAAATATAAATTTTGACACACCGGCTTCATGACAAGCCTGCAACAAATGAATCGTCCCCAGCACGTTCACATCCGCGTCCTCATCGGGTTGATGGATGGATTGCTGTACATCCGCCTGTGCGGCCAAGTGAAACACAATATCCGGGCTTTCCCGAATCAGCAGCGTCCTAGCTTCAGAGCTGCGAATATCCGCAATATGCATGACTGCGCGCGGGTCCACATTTGCGATATTCCCGGTCGTCAGATTATCCAGCACATGCACTCTGATGCCCGAATCAGCAAGCGCACGTACCAGCTGAGAACCAATAAATCCGGCTCCCCCGGTGACCAAAGCCTTCACTAGCTCACCCTCCTTTTGAACCGAAGCATATGACTTCCCTTCGCATCATGTTATGCGACTCCCTATAGCTTGGCGCAGGCACAAGCACAGTCCGAAGACAATCTATAATGTGTCTCTGGAATCTCAGCACCTCAGAGATGCAGCCTGACATTTTCCAGCATATAACGCCACATCTCATCCTGACCGTTCCATATATCCTCAGGCGGCAGCTCCACTGAAACCAGCCGCTCCAATCCCCAATCCAGCTCCGTCACACCATCAGTCCCTGTATAATCCACGTATAACAAGCGAAAATCGTGTGTAATCCTCTGCAATAACACATCATGTAGTTCCACCGCTTGCTCCCGACTGCCCCCGAGACGAACCAGTAGCAGACGGGACGCAAGCGTGAATTGATCCAGTAGACGTGCGGTGCGGCGATCAAGCGTCGTTTTGAATGCAGGGTAGGAAGTCAGCTGCTCCGATGTATTCTCGCTAACCGGAAAATGGTGTGCCGCTGTAATCCCATAGTTTGCATCCTCGACCATGAAGTTATGCTCGCCGTAATCGTGCCCCGTGACACGCAGACTATCAACATCCATAAAACCGGCAAAACGGGCGTCCAGCAAGCGACTGACCTGTGACAAGTTACCGGAAATCATCCAGTCCAGCGGACCCGCATAGGGACGCAGTCCGTTTTTATCCAGCTGAATGGAAGGCAAGCAATGTCCACCCAGACTGAATGCAGCATCATAATCCCCCTGCAACCGCTCAAGCACGACGCCCTCCCCTTTCCGAAGACAAGGTCATCTCTTTAAAAAGGGTACGCCAGTGCGGATCACTTTTGTAATTCCATACATCGGCAAAAGGCATTTCCACCGCGCATACATGTGGAAGCTGCCAATCCACCTCCGTCAACTCCGTTACACCGGAACAATTCACCACCAACAAACGAAATTCATTCGCTACCATGCCTGACAAAATACGTTCCAGTTCCTCTACTTCTTCATAGGTTCCCAGCATACGGACGAACAAGCTGCGCTTCGCCATCTGTGTTTTTGCAAAAAAACGTTCGATACGACGGTCTATCTTTTCCCTGAACTCGGGATAGGTCACCAGATCTGAGGACGTATTGCGTTCCTGCGGAAAATCATGCACCGAGATCACATTATAAGCGATATCTCTGACCATATAATTCAGTTGGCTCGTACCAACGACACTTAAATTGGGCAAATCCATAAATCCGGCAAACCGATTTTCTAGCAAGCGGTTCACATCGGACAGCGTGTCAGACATCATCCAATCCAGTACCCCGGCAAACGGCCGCAAACAGTTCTTTTCCAATTGAATGGCAGGTGTACAGTTTTGTCCCAGACTGAAGACCGCTTCATATTCCCCTGCCAGCTGTGCGAGTCTCATAGCCGTGCCTCCTTTTTAATACGCCCCTTCCCTCAGCGACCCTTCTTCTGTAGTCGAAAAGGGACTTCAGGCCGTAGCATGTTCCACTCTACATTACATGCACAGCACGGTGAAAAGGGTTGGACACCAATGCGCTTTTTGTCAAAGAGGCGTACAACTATCCAGTCCAATCTCGGTTATTTTTCATATCATATTAAGGCTGATAACCTAACGGAATTCAAGGAGGCATCATCATATGTCCGTGTTTCTTTTAACCGTCGATCATCATCTCGCTTACCACAGCGCCCATATAGAAAGCTGCCATGTGACCTTTTTCAATCGCGAAAAGAGAGCCGTCGATGTGTTGCTGGAAATGGGAAATGACATTGGTGTTTTCCGACGGCAGCTCCTTCGATTGAGCCCTTCTCCTGAAGCTGGCTCCGTGCTAGAACTCAAGGATATGGAGACCGCCCAAAATCCTTTTTACCTGCGAGTGGTGACGAGTATTTACAACCCGGAAACGCTGTTTATCCTGGCTGAATTTTTGGAAAACGGGAACATTGTCGCTAAACGTACAGCCAGTCATTTTACCGTGACGCCCTAATGAACGGGCAGAGGAGGAAGAAGGTATGTTGAAATATTCAGTTCAAAATAAAGCTGAGCCAGGCACATATGCACTGCCTTTTCAGGTCACCGAGCAGGAGAGCGTGCTCTCTACATTAATCATTCCTGCAAGTGAATCTGAAGGACATATTGTCATTGAAGTCTCTTTGGCATGGGAAAATCCGCTGCTCAACTGGGATATCGGGGAGCTAGACATTCGATTGCGTCGCAATGATGAGCGGGGACCTATGCTGGATTGGTTGCAGGATTCCTGTTATCAGGAGGGATTTGCCGAGTTAAGCTATGAGGAAACGGGAAAACAGGCAGAGCCTTATGTATACTGCTTGACCGTACAATCAGCTGACCGCCGTGCTGTTGTTACAGGGCCGCTCATAATTCGAGGCTCCGTTTATGAAGATTGACGAAAACTGGATGGAAATGAGCTGAAATAAACTAAAGGCAGGTGGGAGTTTTAAGCCCGACCTGCCTTTTTATATGGTCTGTGCCCTCATGGTGCGGATTGTCTCAGACGTTCCAAAATGTCAGCGTCTGGCAGCTTATAATCTTCCGGCAATGAGGTGTTAATTCGGTTCCATATTGCGTAATCGACCTTCAGATCTGGGTGCGACTGCTGGATTTCAAAAATACGGTTGTACAAGTCTCCAACGACAGGAAAAGTCATGCTCTCCCTCCTAACTATAAGAATCAACGTATTCAACGTACTTGATTCAGCGCTTGCCCATAAATATTCACGAGCCGCTCAATCATAACATCCAGAGACCAATGCGCGGTCCCCCATGCTTTGGCACGTTTTCCCATAGCTATCCGCACTTCATCCTGAGCCAGCAAATGCTGCAAATGAGCTGCCAGTGCCTCCACATCGCCAACCGGGGAGACCAGTCCGGTGTGTTCATGCTTCACCATTTCCGGCAGTCCACCCGCATCCGATACCACTGCCGGAAGCCCCAAAATCTGCGCCTCCATGACCGAAAACGGCTGATTGTCCTGTATGCTCGGATGAACAAAAAGATCCGCCAGTTGTAAAAGAGCAGGTACATCTTCACGATGCCCCAAAAAAACCACATCTTCCTCCAGCCCTAGCTCCTTCGCCTGTGTTTGAAGCTCTTCCCTTTTATCTCCCTCCCCGACAATCCAGCAAACCCAATCCGTACGACTTGCTTTCAGTAGGCCAAGAGCGCTTATTAAATAATGCAGCCCTTTGATATAGACTAGCCGTGAAGGACAAATTATAACTTTTTTCCCCTCAGGTCGTACGACGTCCGTTCCCCGGGCGTGGACTTCCCAGAAGTGCTCGGTATCCAATCCGTATTGGAAAGTAGCAATCTGCTGCTCAGGCACTTCGAACTCACGCACGAGCGTCTGTTTCATCCATTCTGTAGACGTAATGGTAATATCCGCGGATAGAGCGCCATAGTGCTCCAGCGCCCAATAATATTTCCACATCAGCGTCTCACGGTAACCCTCCTCATGATCCCGCTCCAGAGCCATCATGACTTCACGAGCCAGCGAGCCATGAATATTCGCTACCAATGCACTGTCCTTACGTTTGACCCGACTTAGAGCACGCGTTGCAATAACATCTTGCGTGTGAATAACATCATACTGCTCAACCCCGAAATACGCCGCTGCCAGTTCCATACAGTATCGATCCTTTTCCACCGTCTGCACCCATGAATCCAGATGTAATACAGGGACAGCCGATTCATTCAGCTTCGTATGCAACAGGGGCAGCAGTTGATCCTTCAGTAGCTCCCTATCTTCAAAAACAATATGGTATTTAGGTGTATCCGGTCCGTTCCCCATCAAGTCTACCGTGTGACCCAGTAGCTCCAGTCTCCGTTTAATTTGCAGCATAAAGGGCCATACGCCACCCAAATGAGGAATCGGCCAGTACGTAGCCAACAAAATTTTCAAAACAGCCTCACCTCCTCTGTCTCGTACGCTGAGCTACATTCCGTTACTTCCGTAAATTTGCTGGAAACCCGATAACGCATCTGTCCAGACCGCAAAAAATCCATTATTCGGCACGATCGTTACATCAATAAAATTACCGATCGTAACGACGGGAACCGGACTAATCCCGTTAGGATTAAAGGAGCTGTCTGTTATTCTGAGGTTCGTAAATGTATTCCCTCCGTTCGTTGATTCGGCCACAAATACGTCTAATAAAGAGGTCGTTATTTGATTGGTATAATATACGATCTTAATCACGCCGGTCACAGGCGAAACATCAATAGCCGGGAAAAAATGCTGTGCCCCGGCACTGGCTCCTGTCACCGATTGCGGTGCAGTCCAGCTTAATCCACCATCCACCGACCGGGCGAGCAGTACATCCGCATATCCTGCCCGATTATCCTGCCAGACCGCATAAAGTGTTCCCTGATTCGGGCTAGTAGAGCGATCCACCGCAATGCTGGCCATCGGCAGCACATTGAAGCCAAAGCCGGCCACGGGCAACGGACTCGGAACCGGGACAACAGAAGACACAGGCAGCGAAGAACTGAATGCTGTCCCCCCATTGAAGGACACAATGACCTGATATTGGTTAACCGGATTCGTCACAATGTACCCGACATAAATCACCCCTGTAATGCTCACGGTGATTTCCCCACGCGTAATCTGATTGGAGCCAGGGGTGAGCACCACGGGTGTATCCCACGTGATCCCTCTATCCCGTGAGCGCTGGAAAAACATGACAGACCCGCCGAAAAAGTTAGGATTGTATTGATGCGTATAACATAAATAGATGTTTCCGGTATAGGAGCTGACCTGAGAAGTATCAAATTTCACGCTGACCTCAACATTGTTGACAAATGTCCCATACCCTCGCTGGGCAATCACGGGTGGATCAAATGTATTACCGTTATCTCTGGATACATAGGTAGCGATGGTACCGCTCAACCCATCCGAGGTAAATACATGACAGGCTATGACAAACAAGTTGGGAAAACCGTAGCTGACGCTATGGGATTCCGCCCCTACATAGCCGGCTGGTAGCGGTAAAATCTGCTGGGTGAAAGAGACACCGCCGTTACCTGAACGGTATACCGCCGTCAACGGCGGCCCTGTCGTAAAATCAGTCGCCGCAGACACAATGGTACCGTCGAGCAGGTTGAAAGCTACACTCGGTTCCTGCGCCAGCCTTCCGTTAGGCGTGAGCTGTACGTTCGGCATCAGGCTTCACCTCCCGGTACACCGGCAAAAATCGTCAGGCTGCCTGTACGCGTATCCGTCCAGACGGAAATGTAACTATTCGGCGGTACGATGGCGACATCAATATAGTCGCCGATCAGCTCTGATTCGCCTCCACCGACATTCGGATTAAAGGAGGTCGTCGTGAGACGACTGTTCGTAAAGGTGTTGCCTCCATCTAACGATTGGGCGGCGAACACATCCAGATTAAAGCCGTCCAAGCGATTGGTATAGTACACGACAACGACCAGACCCGTCTTAGGCGACACCGAAATCGCAGGAAAGAAATTTTGCGAGCCTGGCGGGCTGTCCGTCACGATGATCGGAGCACTCCAGGTACCGCCGAAATCGCTTGATTTGGACAACAAAATATTGCTGTATCCCTGACCAAAGTCCTGCCAAACGGCATATAGCGTATTTGTTGTGGATGGCACACCCGAGCAGTCTGCGGCCAAGCTGGGGAAATTCAATATCCGAAAGTCATAACCGGGGACGGGCAAAGGATTGGGCACCAGCGTTATATTGGATACGAGAATATCCCCGCTGAAAGTTGCCCCTCCATCAAAGGATCTCCGAATAAAAAAAGCCGGTGTTTGTGGCCCCGTACGAATCCAACTGACATAGACACTGCCATATTTGTCAACCGCAGGTTCAGGTCGTTCTGTAGAAGATTGGATATTCGAAAGCAATAACGGTCGATCCCAAGTTAGTCCTCCATCGATGGAACGCTGGTAGAACGCCGCAGAACGAGCATTAAAATCCACATTATATTGACGGTTATACGTAACATAGACATGCCCCAGATAGGGACTTGCCCCGGCGTTATCCGTCGTGATATTGGTCCAGTCATTATTAATGTAATCTCCATAGCCCGGATTAATGACCACTGGAGGATCAAAGGTGGCTCCATCGTCCGTAGAGCGATAGATCACGACAGCCCCGTTCTCATTTCCCGGAAACACATGTGCGGATATGATGAAAATATTCGGGAACAGATAGGCTACCATTCCTGCCTCGGCTCCTGTATATCCCGGTGGAATTGGCAGTAAAGTATCAGTCCAGTTCGCCCCGGCGTCCAAGGAACGATACAGTCCAATCAACGGGGGCCCGCTGCTAAAGTCAACAGCGACAGCCACAACAATATTCGGATTCAACAAATTAACGGCGACACTGGGCTCAAATTTGGGCAACCCGCTGGGTGTCACCTGAAAATTCAAAGGCATCGCGAGCATTCCCTTCATTATATAAATGGACATGCTATTTCTATCAAAATGTACTTTTTTCAGCACAGCCTACAGACAACCATACAAGCTTTCTTTTCAATAGATTCATAGTATAGAAGCATCCCTTCAGGGGTTTTCCAATATTCTGTTTTTTGAGAGGATGATTCGATTGGCTTTTACAACCGGATATATGACCAACACTAGAGATTTTGGTACTGCCTGCTCCAATGTCGTTGTAAATTTGGTCAACGAGGATACTGTGAACGCGGCAACCGTGACCATCCAAATTTTTTTCTCGCTTGTACCGGATACCAAGACACCACTGTATGTGACATCGGTTAACTTACCTGCAAACTCCATTGCCCGACGTACCTTCTTTATACAAGGGGTTCTTGCCTATGAGGTACAATACAACGTGGTCTCCGCTGCTCCAGCGAATGTTGTGCTCTCCAACTTTGGACTGGATCAGTTTGGTAATGTTGTACAGGAACACCGTGTTCTTCAGTCAGAGCTGACCACAATCCCGGCGCTGTCTCCTGTTATTTAAAAGCTGCCCTGTTCCAGTGCTTGATGCAATCTGTGGGTGTAATACACGTAATTCCATTCCGGTGGTACAGACTGAACCCCTCGGCCGCTGCCGATGGTTGAGTGGTCATCTGTGTAGTAGGAAAAGGCATGTGTATCCTGTAATGGGCGCAACAAATCCGTAAGATACAGCAAATCCGTCACAGCAATATATGGTTTGACACCGAAGCATACTACAAAGCGGGTCGTTGTTTCACCAATAGCCTGAACCAGTGCCTCTTGGACCGAATAATGCTGACGTGGCGTTACGATTAACCGAGGATCGAGCATCATCGACAGGAAAGCGCTGGCTCCCTGTTCTGGCGTTAAATCCAGCAACCGTACCACACAATTGCTGTAGTGCTGCTCCAGCAGATTATCCAGCAATGATTCAGCTTGAGCCATATCCGTGACAGGCATTAAAATGGTCATTTCAAGTGGGATGCCCCGGCGTGCTCTTGCCTCATACTTGGCGATTTGGAATGCGCGCCGCCAGCGTCGGTGCTCCTTCTGGCTGTGCAAACCAGCCGATACACTAAATGTGGAATTCACCCGGTAATCCATCAGGATCTCCGGGATGAATTTCATGCTGCACGTCTCGGTCAGCCGCAGCCAGTAATCATAATCCTCAACTGGTTGCAGCCGATAGCCGCCAATCTGGCGGGCATATTTGCTTTTGTACATAAATGAAACCCCGACAATGCTGGCATTCAGCAGTTCATGATGCGGCTGGCCTTGGTACCGGATCAAAGCTTGTTGATGCTGCTCGTCATACAACGGGTTCCCATATGCATCAACCTGGCGGAAGGTAGAGAACACAAGGCCGAGTGAGTCCGGCCCCTGCTCCAGCTCCTGCCGCAATCGTTCAATAAAGGAAGAATTATAAACATTGTCGCTGGATACCCAGGTCACATACTTGATCGCTGGATCTTTAAACAACTCATCGAATCCCCAGTTAAGGGCATGGGATACTCCTTTGTTCTGAGGGAGCGTAACCAACTGAACGCGCGGGTCTCCCATTGCTGCGTGGAGCGCTGGTCCCACCATTTCCGGCGCTCCGTCAATAACAATGATGAAGCGAAATGCCCTGTAGCTCTGGGCTAGTACGGATGAGATCGCGGCTTGCAGATAGCCGATATCCTGTTTGTACAGTGGCATAACAATCCCCGTATCTACCATATCAATCCCCCCTGACAGACTTTCGGCTTCATGAGGATAAACCACTCAACACCTGACTGAAGCGATCTCGATAACGTGCTTGGGTGATGTTGTACTCCCGCTCCACAGCGGGCCAATGTTTTTTGGTTCCCATTTCATCATGCCAGCGGTAGTTAACCAAGGACTCGTTCAGAAAAGGAAATGGATATCCCGCCAGCATCACTCGGTACCACATATCCAGATCATGTGTGTACGGCAGCAGTTCATCAAACAAACCGATATGTGCAAACAGCTCCTTTTTAAACATAACCGTGCATCCATTCACCGGATTTCCTTGCTGAAAAAAACGGTAAAACTCCGTCATAGACGGAAACACGGCGGCTGCCTGGTAACTTGTGACTTGGCTGTATTGATTGATGAAATTGAAATTGGTATGGGAGATGTACGCACCGTTTTCCACCATAAAAGAAACCTGATTATTAATTTTGTCCCTATGATAGGTATCGTCGGAGCTGAGCCAGGCAATATATTCCCCGCTGGCATGTCGGATACCATGATTCAGGGCGCTGGCTGTTCCACCGTTGGATTTGCCCAAATAATGTATATATGGACGATAGGGCTGAAGCATATCAACATGTTCCGTGGACCCGTCATCGACGACAATAATCTCGAGGGGCCCATAAGTTTGCTCTAGTGCACTTTGCAAAGCCTGATCCACATATGCACAGTTATAAAAGGGAATGACGATCGTTACTTTCGGTCTCATATCGTTCCTTCCTTTCCAGCTCGGCGGTATTGAATCATATCCTCCAGCGATTGCCCCAGCTGTATGGTCGGCTTCCAGCCCATGTCCTCCAGCTCTTTCGCACGGTATGCCTCGGTGGATGCTGACTCTGCCACATCCCCCCATTGTATGGGAATAGATGTTTTGGCCAGCCCAACCATACGTTCTACGATATTGCCCAGTTCCACAATGCGGCCTGTGCAGACCGAGTAAACTCGGCCTGACACACCCTGTTCCAATAGCACACCGTATGCGCGAACGGCATCACGAACGTCGAGGAAATCACGTTGCGCATGTCGGGAAGATACCCGGAACGGGGCAATTTCAGTTACGGACTGCCCCTCCAGACGTTCCGTCTGAACGATATACCCCGCGAGTAATGCACAAAATCCGGTAGATGGACCCGGACCGATCAAGTTGCAAGGCTCTGCCAGCATGACGGATTGTTCGAACAGCGCGCCCCACGAGAGCGCGACTGCCTCTTGAAGGCTTTTGCTAAGGCTGTATGGATGCGTTGGATGATACGGTGCTTGCAAAGCCGTCTTTAGCCGAGAACCCGCCACAACAATTCTGGCTTTGGGGAAAGGTCGCAGTACATCGAGCAGATACAGAGTGGACAGTACATTGGATTCCATGTATAGCAGGGGGCTTTGCCAAGATTCAGGGACGGAATTTTTACCACCTAGGTGAAGCACGTAATCCGGAGCAATCTGTCTAATGACTTCGCCTAGACGATTCTTGTCGAGCAAGTCACACACATAAGGCGTAATACAGCTACGGGTCTCCGCCTCTGGGCTGTTATTTTCATCATCGTGAGCCAGTAAGATCAGTTCTGGGACGGAAGCGGCAGTGCGAGTCAGCGCCGCTACCTCCCAACCGAGCTTTGCAAAATGGCGGCAGGCATGCATCCCGGTATAGCCCGCCGCTCCGGTAATGACTATGACAGGCCGACGTTGTTCCGCTGTGCTTCCGTCCATTCCAGCAGCTCCTTCAGCATGATGCTGTAGTGAGGAACATCGTAGAGCAGATCGGCCCGGGTAGAACGAAGCGTCCGGTCCTGCACCGGCTCATCTTTCGGCACGATCCGAATATCCTCCCTTTTCCAGATGTCTTTGAACAGCAGCAGCAAATCATGCTTGCTGATCGGTTCAGGGTGAACCAGATGAATGAGTCCGTCCAGCGGTTCATTCATCTGCACCTGTATCGCCTTCGCTAATTCCAACGTCGTAACCCCGTTCCAAAAGACTCGGCGATACCCGTTAACGTCTCCGCTCTGCTGCAAGAACCAGTGCAGCAGACCAATGCCTCCCGGCCGAATTTCCGGCCCGATAATGGAGGTACGGATAGTCAGATGCCCTGCGGCCTTTACTTCTCCAAGTATTTTCGTCAAAGCATAGGCACTTGTCCCATCGGGTTGATCCGTCTCCTTATATAAACCAGGTACCCGATTTCCTTCGAATACGCAATCCGTGCTGATATGAATCAATCGGGCACCAATACTGTCCGCTATCCGCCGGAGAAGATGTGGCAGCAAGCCATTGATTTGGTATGCTGCAATCTGATCCTCCCCGGCATGCTGATTCAGTACGCCTACCGCGTTAATCATAACGTCTGGCCGTACACTCCGTACCAGTTGCTCCACCATAAAGCTGTCCTTTACATCCAGCAGCAGACCGCCTTTATTTTCGGGATCACGGGTGGTGTAGAACACGTTATACCCGCTCTGGTTTTGGAAATACTTAACCAGAACATGGCCCGCCATGCCGTTACCACCCAAAATAAGCAGCTTCATTTGATGAACCCCCCGCTTTGGAGAATGCTGCGAATCTCCTCTTTCGACATCAAATTAAACTCCGAACTAAAGCTGCTGAATGACACGGGAGGGCACTGATTATAGCGGTCCTTTAATTGAGGAATATTCAGCGTTGGGAGAATGACCAAATATTGTTCGTCATAGACTACCGTCGTCAGGCTTTCAAAGTCACTCATCAAAATCTCATGAATTTTCTCGCCGGGACGCACACCTTTTTCTACAATTTCTACGTTTTCCACACCTGAATCCTCAATGAGCACCTCAGCCAAGTCCAAAATACGGCAGGTTGGCATGGTCATGATAAAAATTTCCCCGCCGACACTTTCCACCGAAGCTTTGAACAGGAGACTGATCGCATCACGCAAGGTCAGGAAGAAGCGGGTCATGTTCATATCTGTGATCGAAACCTTGCCCTTTTGACGAATCTGACTTTGGAACAGATGCACCACGCTTCCGTTGGTGCCCAAAACATTACCGCCGCGCACCGTCACGAAACGTGTATCGCTATTCAGCAGATTGGCGTAAACCATCAGTTTTTCTCCAATCGCCTTCGTCATGCCGTAAAAATTGGACGGATTCGCTGCCTTGTCAGTCGATATATAAATGACTTTCTTTACCTGATTGGCAACAGCGGCCTCGATCACGTTTTGGGTGCCTACGACATTGGTTTTGAGTGCCTCGTAGGGCTGATCTTCACAGACGGGAACGTGTTTGAGCGCTGCCAAATGAAATACATAGTCCACTCCTTGACAAGCGGTGGTCAGCGCATCCTTATCCCGAATATCTCCAATACAGAAGCTGAGCCGTTCATCCTCAAACTGCCTGTTCATTGCAACCTGACTGGATTCTCCGCGTGAAAAGATAATAACCTCTTTGGGGTTACGCGGCAGTAACTGGGTAACCAGCTCATGCCCCCAGGAGCCGGTACCGCCGGTAACCAAGATACGTTGGTTTTCAAACATGCCGTTTCCCTCCAAGCAGAAATTTAACTACCTTATCCGACACATCTTCCGCCAGATAGCCCGCGGGACATTGCCACTTATGGGTCATCCCGGTCATTATGGCTACCGCGTTTGCTATAACCTCGCCATCAAGACCAGACACGATATTGCTGCCGCAATCTACCGTTTCCGGCCGTTCAGTCGTCCGGCGCATCGTAACCGTCGGCACCCCCATGACACAGCATTCTTCCTGTACGGTACCACTGTCCGTCAAAGCGCAGCGGGCATGCCGCTCCAGCAGAACGAAGTCAAAAAAACCGAACGGTTCGTGAAATTCCACTAGCGGATCAAGCTGGATCGGCGGATGGCTTGCGATTCGGGCGGCAGTGCGGGGATGAATACTGCAAATGACCCGCTGTCCGAACTGCTGGGCTACCCGGTTAAGACCATCTAAAATAGCCAGCAAATGCGGTGGATGGTCCACATTTTCAGCTCTGTGGGCAGTGACCAGGAAATATTCTCCCGGCGACAGTCCCAACTTTTTCAAAATTCCACTGCTCGATATCTCTTTCTTATAGTGCTGCATCACTTCGTAGATCGGATTTCCAGTCAGTATAATTCGTTGGCTTGGGAAGCCTTCGCGTAGTAGGTGCTGCTTGCTTTGCTCCGTATAAGGCATATTAATGGTAGATATCGCATCAATGACACGCCGGTTCTTCTCCTCCGGCACATCCAGATCATAACAGCGGTTCCCCGCCTCCATATGCACGACCGGATAACCCATACGTTCCGCAAGTAAGGCACATAAAGCGCTGTTCGTATCACCGAGCAATAGCACATGATCGGGGCGTTCCTTGTTTAAAATATCCTCCATCTGCGAGTACATGGCGGACAACTGTTTGCCCAGTGTCCCCGCTTTCTCCTGAAGTACATAATCCGGGGCACGCAGTCCCAGCTCGCGAAAGAACTGCCCGCTCAGGCTTTCGGTGTAATTTTGGCCCGTATGCACAAGCACATGTTCATCTGCATGGCGGTCCAGCTTTGGAATGATCAGGCTGAGCCGTATAATCTCCGGTCTTGTGCCGAGCACGGTCAATATTTTCATGGTTTTGGAACCCACCTTTGCTGTCGTTGTTTCATTGAATTGTGGCGTTCAATGAAGGATAGCCATCCAGCAGACTGGCTGTGCTCCAGCTTAACGTCATCTCAACGGTCCGGCGTAGGTTCACCCGGACCGTTGTTTTGTATGCTGTCCAGCCTTGAGCGTGACTCGCTTCTGCTTGCGCGTGTTGTGTCGCCGTGACCGGTGCTTGAATTTCCGCTTGAGTTTCTGTCTGGACTTGGTTTTCGGATAAAGTCCCTTCGACAACGGGGACCCGTGAATTTTCTTGAGGCGACTCTTGCCGCCGCTTCTCTTATACCTGCGATTCCGCAGTCGGGTACGCTTGCGGCCCTTTGGCCATCTCGCCCGAATACTACGCTTGCCGCGGGGCAATTCGGGTGGTAAGTCAGGTAAAGGGGATACTGGTTGTGGCAAGCCTTGAATAGCTGCATATTCGATTGGCGGCAGGCCCAGCACAGGCAGTTGACACACCACCGATTCGGGAAATTCTCGAATCGTGCTGGTATATCCCTCCGGTATAGCGGTGACCTGACGCAACCCTTCGCCTTCCCTCGTCCATACAGGTCCACCCGGCTGCTGAATCAACGGGAACCAATGCGGATGATGACATACCCATTGACTGACCATGAGGTGTAAACTACCTCGGTAGGAATCAGGTCCGTATACACGTGTAGCCGCACTGTTGTTACGCACACCAATCCGTTCCACTTCTTCGGGATGATCGAGCAGATAGCCCACTTTTTGCGCCAGCATGTCGCTGTTCCCCGGCTCTACCAAAAAATCTGTATTTCCGGTCGCCTCCATCAACTCCACAAGTCCACCCTGCGCAAAGGCTACCACGGGCTTACCGTAAACCAGCCCTTCCAGGGCGGTCAGGCCAAAGCCTTCCTCCACCATACTTGGGATTACAACAATATCCATTGCGCTATAGGCCGTTGATACGGATTCCTCGAATGAATTGAACTGGAAGCGGCGGCTATAACGAGATTGGCGGATTAAAGAGACACATTTTACGTAATATTCCGAGTCCACCGAGCTGCCGATGATCCAGAAACGACACCGTGAATTGGTTTCGCACAGCTTTAGAGCCATTTGGACAAAAGGCAACAGCCCTTTGGCTTCGTAAATAAAGGAAGAAATATAACCAATGCAAATATGGAAATCCCGCAGCCCCAGTTTTTCACGTTTCCTTTTCCGTTCCAGCACATGCTCTTTGGGAGATGGCATATCCATATCCCGGCAGGGAGACAACACCGTATGCGGACGTGTCAGTCCCCCACCATGCAAAGGACGCATTACTGCTTGCGAAATGCCGATGACCCATTGGCTATAGCGCTCAATGATAGAAACAGAAACTGGCGTATACGCATTCTGGTTAATGACCTCGGTTATTTTCCAGATCACCGGAATATTAAGCTCTTGGGCAGCCATTGCAGGCATGACGTTCACACAGGTATTGACCAGCACCACATCAGGTCGAGCATGCCGAAGCATCTGGAACAACGGTGCATACGCCACATGGGTCCGCAAATTCTCCGCATCCTGCGCCAATCCCTCATATGGGGTATACATGCCATGCAGCATGAACAAGTTCTGTGTCAGAACGGTGATTCCGCGCTTGCGGGCCATTGAGGTCAGCCGCCCTTCACCAGGCGTTACGAGAATACAATCGAAGTACGTACGCATGTCTAGACAAAATTGCAATAGCAGCTTCTCTGCCCCTGTAATACTGCGGACGTTGCTAACATGGCTGAATAGCATCATTTTCGGCTTGATCGGAGTTCACCTCCTTTAAAATAGCAACCATCAGACGTGTGAATCACCTTATGGAAATATGACCGACAACAGTTGGTCAATCCGGTGACCATACGTGTGCTCCCGCAGGGTTCGTTCCAGAGCACGTAGGGCAATTTCATGGCGCTCTTTTTCATGCGTCAAATAAAACTCAACCTTCTCCAGCAATTCCTGCTGAGAGCTGTAGGTCTCTATCTCTTCCCCCGGCTTATAAAAACGAGCCAGATCATCTCTTGTATCTGTCAGTTGCAACGTGCCACTGGCAGAAATTTCAAACGTGCGCGGATTGGGTGAAGCCCCCGGAATTTTCAGTGAGTTGTTGTTCACCGAATCATCCTGATGGGAACGATGAAGATTAATTACGATTTTGCTGCCGTTATACGAATCATTGGTTTCGACCGGAGACATCCAGCGACCCAGCTCAATTTTGTCACCATACGACTGATAATCCGGGAGACGATCCCACCAGATTCCGTTGATTTTAATGTTACGAGCCATGAGCTGCGGCATAATCGGATTAAAGAAATAGATGCGGTTCCAGTAGGCTGAGCCTGTAAACCCAATCTCACGTCGTACCGAAGCGGGCGAGCTGAGTGGGAAATAGTGAGTCAGAAATGCTCCAAAGGGCAAATAGTGCACAGACGTGCAACCCAACTGACGGTACAGCTCCATGCAGTTCATTTCTAACGTGAACACATAATCATAATTCGTAACAATTTTGGTCGTCGTATCGGTGTAATATGGATCGTCCGTTAGCCAGATGGCGGTGGGGATGCCCAACTGGCGTACCGCAGTAACCTGCTCCAACGGAAGATCCATTCCATCCAGTGCCAGCATCAGATTCGGACGGAGCTGAGCGGCAATATCTCCTACCGGCTGACGTGGGTCTGTTACGGTAACCTGAGCCGTCATGCTTTGCAACGTGGTAATGACCGCCTCATCCAGCGGAGAATACGGAAGGCCTTTGCCTGAGACGACATACAGTACATGGACTTGTCGAAAAGGGAAAACTGCTTTCATCCGCGCAACAATTGCGTTAGCACGTCCGCGCAGATATCCTTCGTCGTATCCGTCATGCACTCCCGCAATTCTCCCCCTTTCCCAGGAGGCTGCCGCCGTCTGGTGAACAGCCGGGTCATACGGTCCTGTCGTAGATATCGTCATCACTTTCACTCCTCACTGTTTATGGTGTTTACTTTAGGCCATCGCCTTGTCCAGCAGTTCTTCCATGCGATTGGAGTACATATGCTTTTGCATAGTCGTGTACAATGCGCGCCAGGCCATGCGTTCGCGTTCCCAGTCATGCTTGAGATAGTAGTCCAGCTTCACTTTCAGTTCCTCTGCTCCAGAGAAGGTTTCAATGTCATAGCCTGGTCGGTAATAACGGCTCAAATCCTTCCGAACATCCGTCATTTGAAGCGTGCCGCAAGCAGAAATTTCGTATGTCCGAGGATTGATGGACTCCGCTGAAAACTGGTGTGTATTCCGATTATCCAGTCCGGGGTCTGTCGGGCGGTGCATATTGATGACAATTTTGGAGCCGTTATAATATTGAGCGGTCTCTTCCGGCTCCATAAAACCCGGACGGATAAAGCGTTCCAGCACATCCCGCCGGGTCAGCCGATCCCAGTGTCCACCTACGATCAGCACTCTTTTGTCCGCCAAGAAGGGAGCAAGGTGGTCGAACAGCTTCACACGGTTCCAGAAGGCATTTCCAATGAAGCAAATATCATGCTGATGCTCCCGCTCTACTCTTCGGGGATAAAAGATACGAGCTGACGCAGCCAGCGGCAAATAGTGAACCCTCGTTACTCCCTGATCGCGATAAAACGGTAGGCAAGAAATTTCGTGCGTAAATACGACATCGTAGGATTGACAGATCAACGCCGTATCCTCCGTAAAGTAAGGATCATCTACAAACCATATGGCCGTCCGAATGCCTAGGGCTCGTATTTGCTGCACCTGCTCCAGATGATCCGCCGGAAAAACATGCAGCCCGTTCATGACCAGCACGAGGTCTGGACGTTGAGCCTCGGCGTCAGCTAGCATCGTAGCAGGCGTACCGATGACGCAAGAGCTGCATATTTGGCCTAATGCCTCTTGCACACCTGTGTCTATAGCTGCGAAACCTTGCGGAATATACAACACTTTCAAATGACGAACAGCAGGCTGTATTGCCACGACCTGTGACAGAGCAGCCGTGCAACCGCCCATTCTGCGTCCTTCCCGATAGCCGCATCGGTACGCTTCGCGTTCATTTCCGCTTTGTTGATCGTTCACATCCTTCACCCTGTCCTGTTGTAGGATAAACTTCTGTCACTCCTAAACTATATGCGGAGGGGTCAAACGCATCATGGACGACTGCCACTGCCCGGACAAAATTGGCGTTTGCCCGTCCAACTGCTGAACCGCAAATAACCCCAAAGCTGTTAGCTTCGGGGGTGAACAGTACTAGATGATTTGCACAGTTTACTGAGCTTTGTAAGCGAGCTGGTGTCCATCTTCATAACCTTTGGCAAAACCTGAATTGAAACCCTCGTTGTAAGCTGCATCATATCCCTGCTGAAATGCCTGCGGATCATGCTCCAATGCAACAGTCCCGGGCTGTGGATTCTCCGCAGAAGGGGCTGCCACCGGGTTAGCTTGAGGTTTTTTCCGCCGCCGCAAATGAGGATGTCTTCTACGTGCAGAATAAAGTCCCCTTTTACGGCGTCTTAGAGCAAGCAGACGTCTTCTTCTCCGTTTTAATCTGCGAATGCTGGAACGCCGGGCATCTTTACGTCTTTTGCGGGCTTTGTCCCGAGTGGCGCGTTCCCACCTTGTACTCATTTCCATTCCTCCTTTGCTTTCTCGTGTTGGTTTCATTTTTCTGAACAGGCACATGGAGCCACGGCTTAGTCGGTTTTCCATATACCTGCCGTCTTAATGGAATACCCGCCAACATTTGCGTGATTTCGCCCTGGTAGTTGCTGAGTATACGAATGGTTTCTTCCAGACGGGTAGCCGACATATCCGCATGGGGCGTCAAGTCCGCAAGACTGGTCAGCATCCGAGCAACGGCGTGCTGGCTGGCAGCAATAGACTCCATCATATCCAGCTTGATCTCACGTTCACGCCTCATGCTCATTAGTTCATATCCCCCGAGCCCATTCCTCCCATCATCCCTTCCATGCCGCCACCCTGCTGCTCATCCTGATCCAGCAATGCTTTGAGATTGCTGCAAAGTCCAGTCTGAAGCCGCGTTAATCCCTCCAGCATTTCCACCATCTGCTCGTGAATTTCCAAAGGCCGTCCCAACTGCTCTTCATCGGTGTCAAATGCGTGGGGGGCCAGATGGTTCAACGCCCAATTACGCACTTTTTCTGCTTCGACCGCCTTGGCCTCCAGGATCATAGACACATTCCGCTGCATTTTGGAGGCTGCGTCCAGCATGTGAATCATTGCTTGTTCCCTACTCATGTGTTCACTCCCTGCCCTCGGTTGGTACGTTACTCCTCTTCCGGGTATGCCGTCTCTTTCACGACACGAACGAGCATTTCAGCCATTGCTTCCTGAAGATCGGCAATACCGTTCAAGTAGGCCACAATGCTTTTGTTTACTTGTCCCGAGCTGTCGAGAATGCCCGGAATTCCGTCAAAACGCGGCTCCTCATCTGGCAGTTCATGTATGATCTGCGCCATGCGCACAACCACCTGCCGTTCCGCATCCAACAACCTTGACATCTGCTGCTGCGAGTGCGAAATGTGGATCAGCAAATCATCTAACTCGTTATGCATAAGCCCCTCCTTTATGTGCTCCGCCGTGCGGAACGCACGAATTACCTACGGGCTTTCCGCTACTACAGCGTATGCCGCAGCGAGTAGTCGGTTCCGCCTAAAAGCGCCTATTCAGATCATTACAGATGCCCGTGCAGCACCGGTGGAGCAATAATAGGCTGCTTCTCCACCAAAGCCGACAAATCTCCGGGAGACAAAAACTGAATTCGGTAGTCCTCTGCCCGCCAGCTCATCGCAGCGTACAGGGTAAGGAACGGCCTTTTCCAGCCGTTACCGATTTGATACAGTTGCCCGCCCTCAGCATACAATACCTCGATCCATCGCTTGCGTTGAGCCGGTATATTCAGTGTGGGCAGCATGGACATGTTCTCCAGATCGGGAGCCGCCAGTACAGGAATGGGTTCCTCTGGCAGCTCAGCTGTAGGTGCATCAATGTTGCCGGAAACTGTAGCCTCCGGCTTTCCTACCAAGGGAAGCACCAACAAATCCAGCTGAGACACTCTAACAGGGCGCACATTTTCACCTCCCGCAGCACTGACTCCATGCAGATACCGCCTTCTTCCCGGCTCTAACCGAAATACTGCACCGGACGGTCCCTGAACAACCGCTCCGATGGGATAAAAGCTTGCCGCTGATACGTGTGTTTCCTTACCTGTTGATATCTGGCCGTCCGTCTCCGCTGTACTGAATTCCAGATTGCGGAACAGCTTATCCGCGTCTCCCCACTTTTGTACAAAAAAGGATCGGTTCCGGCTGCTTTCCTCCATTGAACCGCTTTTTTCGGTCGTTTGAGGAAAACCATACACCGTATCCCGATCTCTTTCTTCATAATGGATAAAAGCATCTCCGGCAATTGCCATACGTATCCCCAACAAACGCACACGCAATAGC
Source organism: Paenibacillus sp. SEL1 (assembly GCF_054602535.1). NCBI lineage: Bacteria > Bacillati > Bacillota > Bacilli > Caryophanales > Paenibacillaceae > Paenibacillus > Paenibacillus sp. SEL1. The sequence continues at coordinate 808,742 of NZ_CM137723.1, forward strand.
CAATCTACATGGGCTTCCTCAGTACTGTGGCAGCCTTCGTCCCAGTAGCCCGTTTTTTCCAATGTCTCTCTGCGCAGCAATAAACAAAATCCGGCTAAGCTTTCGGCCTTTCGCCATGCATCCGGATTGGGAATATTGAAGCTCATGGCAAATGGACGGGCTCCATTTTCGTTCATATAAGGAACCTCAATCTGCTGTTCTTTGAATGGACCATTCGTTACAGGCCCGACAACACCAATACGCGGATCGCTGTATAAACACCCTAATAACCGATCCAACCAGCCGGGGGTCACCATGCAGTTTTGATCCAATACCGCAATAGTTGTACCTTTTGCCATCATCAGCCCCTGATTCAGGCTACCTATCATTTGAACATCCTTTTTTAACAGCGCATAACGCACAGCGATGCTTTTACGGAGCAAATAGGTGGATGTCCCGTCCGTCGATCCGCAGTCCACCACAATAATTTCGTGAGGATGGCTCGTATTCTCCTCAATACGGTGAATGCATGCACGGAGTTGTTGAAGCTGATTGCAGGACGGAATGATAATACTGACACCTTCAAAAACCTTGCCGAACGAAGCCTGGCCCAACTTGTTGCCCTGCTCCTGGCCCCTTTTATATCCTGACCAATAGCCTTTCTTTCCGAGCCGCTTGCTGTGTTTCCTTTGCATACTCAGGCGTTTCATGCCGTTCACTCCTCCGGGTGGCATTATGCCTATACTATATGCCTGGCCCGGCCGGATGGTGTTTCGTTGAGATCAGGGTAGAAGTCCTTTCATTTTCACTCCAGCTTCCTGAAGGGAATCGAAGGTTCCTGCGTCGCTCCAATAGCGCCGTAAAATATCATATTCCAGCTTGCCTTCAGCGGCATAACAGTTGTTAACATCCGTGATCTCAAGCTCACCGCGTGCCGAAGGTGTAATTTGCCGGATCTTATCGAACACGGCAGTATCGTACATATAGATACCCGTAACGCAATATTTGGATTGGGGGTGCTGCGGCTTTTCTTCAATCCGCGTAATGCTCTCCGGGCGCTCAGGATCAAATACGGGTACCCCGTAACGACGAGCATCTGCCACCTTTTTCAACAACACTCTGGCGCTCCCCGAGGGCTGTTGCTTGAACCGTTCGATCACAGGTCCCAAGTCTTCCTTGAACAAATTATCACCTAACAAAACAGTGAATTTCTCTTCTGATTGCATATAGCTTCTTGCCAGTTCGAGTGCTTCCGCAATGCCGCCCGCCTTTTCTTGAATCCGGTATGTCAGTTGGACACCATAATTACTGCCACTGCCCAAAAAATCGGTATACAGCCCGGCCGATTGTTTACCAATAATAATAAGCATATCGGTGATTCCAGCCTGTCGTAGCCTCTCGATACCATATACGATCATGGGATACTTGCCGACCGGAAGCAGATGCTTGTTGAGTAATGTAGTCAACGGATGAAGGCGCGATCCGGTTCCTCCTGCGAGAATAACCCCTTTCATATCTTCCTTCCTCCTTCGACAGCATGTTCAGTGCATGCAACCCCAGTGTTTCCAGTTTCAATGAACATTCTGGGATCTATGCTCCATTTCTCTATAAACAAACGATAGTTCCGCTCGATCAGCTCTTCAATCCAGGAAGTCTCCGAGCGTGAGAAGCTCGCATTCCCCTCGTGATAGACAAAACAGTCATTGCACATGAGCAGCTTGTAGCCATGCACACGTGCGCGCAGACAATAATCGTCATCCTCATAATGTCCGGGGCTGAACCGTTCATCCAGCAATCCGATCCGTTCCATCAGATCGCGCCGGAACAGCAAACAAAACCCGACCAACCGCTTGACCTCCTGCCATCTGGAGGGATTACTTGCATTATTCTGCTCCGCATATCTCAGACAACTGGCCAAATCTCCTTCCAATCCGTGTATCTGCTGAATACCGCTGACGTAATTCGTCACCGGTCCCACCAATCCCACCATGCTTTCGCTCTGCAATGCAGCCAACATAATCGATAGCCATCCCCGCGTAACCGTCACATCATTGTTTAAAATAACGAACTGATCACCCGAAGCCAGCCGGAGCCCCATATTACATGCTGCTGGAAAGCCCCTGTTTTCAGGAAGACGTATGCTGATCAGCCGCTCGGATGCGCAAAAATCATCCGTTCCGTCATTCGAAGCGTTGTCCACAACAATGATTTCATACGGTACATCTATCGTATGTGTCCGAATTGCCTCAATACACGGCTTTAACAGATGTAGGCCGTTATAAGTCGGAATAATGATGCTCGTCAGACTCATTGTGCATTCCTCCCTTTGGCAACGTCTACCCGTGTTGGAACAGGCCCGAGCGGGGAATACCCGGCTACCTGAAACACCGCCGTCAGTGCCTCTGCATGATCACCGACGATCAACTGTTCCATAGCGTTCCCTTTGCCAACATTGAAGGTCCGCTTACGGTTTGTTTTAATGACATCGACAGCATGTACTGCCGTCACGATCATGCCATGCAGAATTGCCAGGGCGTGGGCTTTTGGCGGTACGGCAAGCACGGCTGAGCCAAGCTGATCCAGTAAACGCCGAGATAATGCATGCGGTACGGCTGTCAATGAGCTTGCTCCCAAATCCGGCCTGCGCAGTACGCGATTCAGGAATGCTTTGCACCGTGTCACGCTGTCCTGCTGGGCATAGGGCGGCAAATGTCTGCCCAGATCATTAAGCGCAACATCCGTTCCCTGATCCACCGCGTGGAGAAAAGGCAGCAAATCAGATGCTGGAATCGGCAAATCTCCGTCCACGAACAGCACAATATCAGCCTGCGTCATACGCGCGCCTACCGCCCGGCCAACATCATGCCCCAGTCGATCCGGCACGTTGACAAGAGTCACACTGGGGTGATGTTTGGCTACGGTGGAGCGCGTGCCGTCCGTGCAGCCGTTCAATACGACAATGATATCCGTAAGCGGAAGTTTTTCCAGCTCGCCCAGTACCCGGTCAATCGTTGAATCTTCATTACAGGCGCTGACCACGGCCGCTGCCGTTCCCTGTAACACAATATCTCCTGGAACTTCGCGTTCTACAGGCGGAGTCACTTCGGTCATTCCTTTCGCCCGAGGTGTGGGCTTTCTCATCCTACGGCTATGCATTGAAGTCGTCGTTCCTCGTTTTCGCTGAACACGTCTCATGCCCCAACTCGGTTCTTCACGCTTCCCTCTGCGATACTGTCTATTCACAGTTTCACCTCGTCTCTGATCCGTTTGCGCTCCAAATCCGTATATCCCGCACGCGTTCCCAGACGCGATGTAAGCCAGGCAATGGCATCCAGATGATCCTGAACAATTACATCTGCCAGCGGGTCCTTGCCGTTCTGTTTTTTACGTGTCGCATTTATTTTTCCGACAGCTATTCCATATACAGTCACCACTCGTAACTCGGAGGCGATGGACATAGCTTGAAATAAAGGAGGCTTCTCCAAGGGCTTTAGACCTATTTTCTTTAGAGCCTTTTGACTTATGGCGTGTGGAATGCCAGTCATAGATGCTCCCCCTAAATCAGCACGATTCGACAAGATATTCAATACATGCTTTGCCTCCACTACAGGGTGTACGGGCGTACGATTCACAGGTCCATGGTAATCATTCAGCACCACATCCGCCCCTGCACATATGGCGTGTATAAACGGCCGGAGTCTAACGCAGGGAATGACGATATCCCCATCCAGGAAAAGCAGGATCTGTCCGGATGCCGCCTCCGCTCCAATACGACGGCCAACATCATGTCCGAGCGGTTCCGGAAAGGAAAGCACACGAGCTCCCGCCGCTGCTGCCACCTTCGCCGTTCTATCGTGTGATCCGTTCTCAACGACGATAACCTCTGTATGTGGATGGACACGGCGCGCTTCGCGAATTACAGCTCCGATTGTTTTTTGCTCATTCATGGCCGGAATAATGACAGATACGAAAAACTTTCCCACTGATGACGTTTCAGATGGTCGCTCTTCGCCGATCTGTGCCCCTCTCTCCGTGTCGAGTACCTCCCTCATGGTAGGGGCTACCGGATTCTTATGCATGTTCGGCATTCGTAACGGCAGCCACATCTTAGAATGATAGTAAGCGCCGGAATGCCGCCTCCGTTTGATCTTGTATCCAGCTCTTCCCTGCTTCTTCATGCTCCCGTCTCACCTCCCTTCCTGCTGTATAGATGGACAGCATGATTAGGACAGTTCAACATAACCTATGCGGTCCAAAAGCCGTGTGTAACGGCAATCGTGGAGTCTTTTCGACACAGCAATTTTCGACTTTATTTTACATAACTTATTAATCTTATTAAATAAATGAGTTATTAGGGTCTAAAGAATCATTTTGGATAAATTTGTGACATAGATCTTCTCGTTCGTCATTCTCTGTGCTAATATCAGAGCCAGATGATGGGAGTTCAAAAAATCAACATTTGTTTTTTTTGCATAAGTCAATATTTTTCCATTATCCACCATTATTCTATTTTCTTTTTATACGACAGGAAAGGAGGAGTTTGTCACCTTTTTAAGCTACATGCTTCATATTGCAGTACCCTCTTTTCACGTACGCTTCATGAAAAACACTTCGGTATTTCTCTTCATGTTCCATTTTCTTCTATTCCAGACGACAACACGACCTACATAAATGGCGCAATGCCTTATTCAAGACAGGATGATTCATCCTGACAATAATCGAGGAGAGTGAATTTTTAATGAAAAAAGTATGGGTTTCGCTTCTTGGAGGAGCTATGTTATTAGGGTCGGTCGCGTCTGGTGCATCAGCGGAGAGTTCCGTTTCGGGGCCAACTCAGCTTACACCGACCTTTCACGCCGAGCAATGGAAAGCCCCTTCCTCGGTATCCGGGGACGACATTGTATGGAGCTATTTGAATCGGCAAAAGAAATCGTTACTGGGTGCGGACAACTCTAGTGTACGTGAACAATTCCGAATCGTTGATCGCACAAGCGACAAGTCTGGTGTGAGCCATTATCGGCTGAAACAGTATGTAAACGGGATTCCCGTATATGGAGCTGAACAGACTATTCATGTGGGCAAATCTGGTGAGGTCACCTCTTACTTAGGAGCGGTGGTTACTGAGGATCAGCAAGCTGAAGCTACGCAAGGTACAACTCCAAAAATCAGCGCTTCTGAAGCAGTCTACACTGCATATAAAGAAGCAGCTGCACGGATTGAAGCCCTCCCTACCTCCGACGATACGATTTCTAAAGATGTTGAGGAACAAAGCAGTGTAAGCAAAGACACTTACGCCGAAGCAGCTAACAACGGAAAAACGCTATCTACTGATAAGGACGAGCTGAGTCTTGATAAAGCATCTGCCCTGAAAGATAGCAAAATTGAGGCGGTGGAGACAGAAAAAAGTTCCATTGCCAAAATCGCTAATCTGCAGCCAGAAGTAGATCCTAAAGCTGATCTGTACTTCTATCCTAAAGGGGATGACCTGCAGCTGGTTTATGTAACAGAAGTCAATGTTTTAGAACCTGCCCCACTGCGTACTCGCTACATTATTGATGCCAATGATGGCAGCATCGTATTCCAGTATGACATCATTAATGAAGCGACAGGCACAGGTAAAGGTGTGCTTGGTGATAGCAAATCATTCACCACGACGGCTTCCGGTAGTAGCTACCAGTTAAAAGATACAACACGCGGTAATGGTATTGTGACCTACACGGCCTCCAACCGTCAAAGCATCCCAGGTACCCTTCTGACCGATGCCGATAATGTATGGAATGATCCAGCCGGCGTGGACGCCCATGCGTATGCTGCCAAAACATATGATTACTATAAATCCAAATTCGGACGCAACAGCATTGATGGACGCGGGCTGCAACTCCGTTCGACAGTCCATTACGGTAGCCGCTACAACAACGCCTTCTGGAATGGCTCCCAAATGACTTATGGAGATGGGGACGGTAGCACATTTATCGCATTCAGTGGGGACCCCGATGTGGTAGGTCATGAACTTACTCACGGTGTCACAGAGTATACTTCGAATTTGGAATATTACGGAGAGTCCGGTGCATTGAATGAGGCTTTCTCGGACGTCATCGGCAATGACATTCAGCGTAAAAACTGGCTTGTAGGCGATGATATTTATACGCCAAACATTGCAGGCGATGCTCTGCGCTCTATGTCCAATCCTACGCTATATGATCAACCAGATCACTATTCCGACTTGTATACAGGCAGCTCCGATAACGGTGGCGTTCATACGAACAGCGGCATTATCAATAAAGCCTACTATCTGTTGGCACAAGGTGGTACTTTCCATGGTGTAGCAGTAAATGGAATTGGCCGCGATGCAGCGGTCCAAATTTACTACAGTGCCTTTACGAACTACCTGACTTCTTCTTCCGATTTCTCCAACGCACGCGCTGCTGTGATTCAAGCAGCAAATGATCTGTACGGTGCGAACTCGGCACAAGCAACTGCAGCTGCCAAATCTTTTGACGCTGTAGGCGTAAACTAAATCATATACGCTATAATCCTCATATCCCGTCCATAGACCTTTGCCGTTGTGCAACTGTCACTTAGGCCTGCTCATAATGGACGAAAAAATAGGGGTGCAGTGTACAAGTCTGCGCCCCTTCCCCCCTTATTATGGCGTCCCCTCAAAGGGGCGCCCTTTTCTTGTTCATTGAGTCCCTCCGATCATTTTCGACTAAATAAGACAAATAAACAGTAAATCAGGGACTAAAGATTCATTTTGGGGTATTTTGTAAAATTAATCTTCTCGTTCGACAACCTCTGTGCTAATATCAGAGCCAAGACGATGAAATTGCAAAAAAATAAACCTTAATATTTTACATAAGGTCATTTTTATCCAGCCTCTTCACGTTTCAAAGGAGCAACAAGACTTACATATATGACGCAAGACTTCTTCAAACAGGGTGTTTTTTTACCTCAACATTAACCAGGGAGAGTGAGTATGAATTGAAGAAAGTATGGGTTTCACTTCTAGGAGGAGCTATGTTATTAGGATCTATAGCGCCCGGGGCCTCCGCAGCTGAAAATTCTGTTCCCGATCCGACTCAGTTTACACCAACATTCCAAACGGTGAACTGGAAGTCTCCTTCAACGGTAACAGGCGACAATTTGGTCTGGAGCTTTTTAAATCGACAACAAAAAACATTATTGAGTCTGGACGATACCCACATCGGTTCCCTTGTGCGCGAGCAATTTCGTATCGTGGATCGCACCAGTGACAAATTTGGTACAAAGCATTATCGGTTAAAACAATATGTAAACGGAATTCCCGTATTTGGAGCCGAACAGACCATCCATGTGAACAAGTCTGGCCAAATCACCTCTTATGTGGGAGCGGTCATTTCGGAAGATCAACAAGCCAATGCTAAAGAAAATACAACTCCAAAAATCAGTGCTACTGAGGCTGTATATACCGCATATGAAGATGCAGCTATACGGGTTCACTCTCTCTCCTCCTCCGTCCAAATCGTTCCTGAACCTTACGAGGATACAAGTAGTGTAAGTAAAGACACTTACGAAAAAGCATCTAACAATGAATTATCAATTTCTACTGATAAGGACTCCTTGGATTTGGATAAAGCAGTTGAACTGGAGAACAGTAAATTGGAAATGGTAGAGCCTGCATCCTCTATCCCCAAGATTGCCAATCTGGAACCAAGTGTAGACCCTAAAGCAGAATTGTACATCTATCCCGATGGAGACTCAACACGTCTCGTCTATGTAACCGAAGTTAATACTTTACAGCCCGCTCTGCTGCGCACACGTTACTTTATTGACGCTAATGACGGAAAAATCGTATTCAAGTATGACATTCTTAACGAAGTGATCGGCACAGGGCGCGGTGTATTCGGTGATACCAAAACATTTGACACAACAGCTTCGGGTAAGAAGTATCAACTAAAAGATATGACTCGTGGTAAAGGAATCCTAACTTATAACGTCCACAACACCGAGACGCTCCCCGGCACCCTGTATACAGATTCCGATAACATATGGGAAGATCCGGCTGCGGTGGATGCCCACACTTACGCTATCCGCACTTATGATTATTACAAGGATAGATTTGGGCGCGACAGCATTGACGGGCATGGCATGGCCATCGCTTCGGCAGTCCATTACGGCGCAAAGAACTACAATAATGCCCACTGGGGCGGCACTCATATGCTTTATGGAGATGGAGACGGCACGTTATTTGCCCCTTTTAGCAGCGACCTTGAAATTGTTGCCCATGAGCTGACACACGGTGTAACCGAGCATTCATCAGGGCTCGTGTATTTCGCTGAATCCGGTGCATTAAGTGAAGCCATCTCAGATATTATAGGCAACGACATTGAGCGCACCAATTGGGATTTCGGCAAAGTCGCTTATACCCCTAATATTAAGGGCGACGCCATTCGCTCCCTTTCCGATCCTGTCAAATACGGTCAAGTCGATCACTACAGCAATCTCTATCCTGATCCTAACAACGAGGATTATGGTGGAGCCCACATTAATAGCGGTATTATTAATAAAGCCTACTATCTACTGGCACAAGGAGGCACTTTCCATGGTGTCAAGGTAGATGGAATCGGACGTGATGCAGCCGTATATATTTATTATAATGCCTTCACCAATTATCTGACTTCCACGTCTAACTTCTCCACCGCGCGTGCCGCTGTGATCCAAGCGGCCAAAGATAGTTATGGTGAAAATTCAATAGCCGTAACCTCTGCTATGAAGTCTTTTGACGCTGTAGGTGTGAGATAAGTAAAATAATATAAATTTCCCCGGTATTACAAGTCTCCCCCCTTGTCTCTTATGTATACGGCGTCCCACTATGGGACGCCTTTTTTCTAGTATAAAGTTGATTATTGGTAATTATATTTCCGGCTTCTTATTATTGCCCCATCGCAATCCAAAGGACCAACCCTTCACATAGCGGACCTGAGTGTATGCGTTCCACAGTAAGTACTGCTGAATACCTCTGACGTTGTGTGACGGATACCATCACTCCCGGTATACTTGCATTGGCAGTGATTACATACTGTGTATCTATAAAAGGCTTCTCAAATACAACGCTCACTTCACCCCTATCCGCTTGTGCGGGGAGGTGAAAAGAAATGCTCCCATATTGAGGTGAAGCTATATGATCGTCAGAAGCCTCGTCACTGGTCGCTGATCCGTCGTGAATGGCATTCAGGCTTAATTCTTTCTCCGTATCGAAAGCTAGATCGATATCTTGCTCAGACAAAACCACGCGTTGCTTTGGGCGCGGTCTTCCTTCAGCAATGTGAATACTGGTTATGGAACAATCCAGTAACGAATCTTGCTCTGACTGATCTTCCGTCGTAATAGACGGTTTGTCGTTATCCGTCCTGTATTCCGTATCTGACTCAGGCACAGACAACAGCAGTACAGATGCTCGATTCATCTGCATCGCTTCCTCTAGCGTTTTGGGGAGCTTATGCTTCTTCCATGCCGCTTCCTCTATAGCTTGAACCGATGTGTCCTTCTCTACGGGGGCAGGGACCGTTGCCGTTCCACGCTGGTTCGATTTATGACTGCCGGAAGTCGAAGCCGCTTTCTCCTTGTTAATACGGGGGGAGGGAACCGCATGGGAAAGGTTACGCCGTGCTGTTCTTTTATCCTTAGGGCTATGGTTCGTACGATGGTTCATGGTGACCGCTCCTTTGGCACAGGAGTGAACCAGCGGTCGCTCCGCTTCATTCACCCGGCTGGGAATCATGGCTAATGCCTATAAGATAGCCTATGCGTGTAACAGCACCTACGTCACTCCGCTACGCAGTCCGTTATGATTTGTGCCCAGCGTTGTGCTGAGTGTTGCCATAAAAATCGTCTCCGTACCTCGCCAAGCCCGGCTTCTCCCATCTGTCGTCGCAAGCTTGGTTGCTGGAGCAGCCTGATGATGGCATCGGCCATTTCCTGCTCACTGTGAGACGGATACACAAGCCAGCCTGTCTCGCCGTGTTGTACAACCTCTGGAATACCGCCGATTCGTGAAGCGACCACAGGCACTCCTGCCGCCATGGCTTCCAGATTGACCAGCCCGAAGGCCTCATCCTTCACTGAAGGAACAACGGTCACATCGGCTAGCTGATATAGCGAGGCCAATGCTGGATGTGGAACATAGTCCAGGAATTGCACATGCTTCCCCAACCTTAGTTTACGCATCTGCCGATGCAACGACGCCGTGTATGGCGTGAGACGGTCATGCCCGTAATAGGCACTACCTGCAATGAGCAGCAGTACGTCCGGGCAGGCGCGGACCACATGCCGTAGGGCCTTCAGCAGCCGGTGAACACCCTTCCCTGGCATCAGTCTGCCCGCGAATAACATGATTTGGCGGCCTGACCAGCCGAAATCGTCCAATCGCGCCGACCTGGCCGCTTCTGCTGCAGGAGTCCACCTTGGCAGGAAATCGCCGGGATGGATACCCAGCTTGTTTATGACGATGCGCTCTCTGACGGCCTCGGGACAGTCAGAAGCTACGATTGCCCCCAAATATGCACTGTTCACGATAATGCGATCCATCGACAACAGCAGCCTGCCCATATCCTTCCGTTTGAGGTAAGGCTCCCGGATGAACGTGGTCGAATGCAAAGTCAGCACAACTCGGCTATCGGGCAAAGCCTCGCGAATTGCATACGCAACTGCCGGGCGGTTGTGTACATCTACTACCGCTGGTAACCATCTCTTTAAATCGGCAATCACCTCAGAAATATAACCTGTTCCCCGCGTATAACGCATGCAGGGAATTCCGTCGACATCGCCATGATCCGGTGCCTCAGCTCCCTTTATGCCATAGATCTGCGCTTGAAGCTCATGACTAGCCAGCGGTACCATGCGGGCAATTACCCGCTCCACAGAACTGCTGCGGGGCGAAGGTATAACAAAGGAGCCCGGTGTAACGACTGCTACCTTCGGCCTCTGCATCACCTCACCTACTTTCTGAGCTTATTCCAACACTCTTCAACACTCATCCTGTATCATATCGTCTGCCTCGCTGAAATGTGCCTCGCTTCTAACTTTGGGCTTACCGCAAGGCAAGCGTCCATGCCTGGCCGATCTTTGATACATATGATGGACTAGAATCACAGTATGATCAGTTGGAGTGACTACAAGGAGGGCGGACATACTCATGTTGCATGTCGGCGTCATGCTCAACCCGGCAACCTACCGGGGCATCCCCGCCATGAGGACGCGATATGAATCTATCGCCAATTACGAGGACGCCGGGTTAAGCTACGAGCTTATCCCCTGCTTTCTTCGTCTGGAGGATATTCATATAGCGACCGGAACATGCCGGGCTTTTGTTAAACACGGCAACGAGTATCGGCAGATGATTCTTCCGTTGCCGCCGGTCATCCACAATCGGACTCTCTATCGGCAAAATGAAAATGCTAGAGATATCAGCAAGCTTGTACAAAAGGGGTTCTATATTTTTAATGAACAAAACCGTTTCCACAAAGACCATATACATGCAATTCTGCAGGAAGACCCTTTGCTACGCATCCACCTTCCCACAACATTGCAAGGCAACCTTTCCTCCATCCATACCTTGATGGAAGAAACCGGAGATGTTGTAATTAAACCCAGTAGCGGTAGCGTGGGTAGAGGAATTATGCGTCTGCGGCATTCCCGCGGAGGCTGGACTTTGCAATGCGCTCATCCGGCTATACCTGAGCGTTGGTCCACCCTACGTTTGAATGTCGGAGAACTCCCATTATTTCTGCACAAGCGACTGCTGCAGGTGCCCCATATCGTACAGGAAACCATACCGCTTGCTTTGTACAACAATCGTCCGTTTGATGTCCGTGTGTCGGTTCAGCGCGGATATGGCGGTATCTGGGGTGTGACAGGCATGTATGCTAAAATTGCTCCTTCCCACACCTTCGTCTCCAATGTGGCACAGGGCGGTACGGCCCGTTCCTTACTAGAAGTGTTATCACAAACAGAGACAGTTCAGACTTCGAACGCAGTCCGGCTGATGAATGAACTGGAGCGACTCTCATTACAAATCGTGCACCGACTGGCACAAACCCTTCCCCGTCTCGCCGACGTCGGTCTGGATCTGGGAATTACCCATGAAGGCAAGATTGTTTTTATTGAATGCAACGGTCGTGACCAGCGCTATGGCTTCAGCCAGGCGGGCATGCACAATGTCTGGAAAGAAACATACTCTCAGCCGATGGCTTACGCTCGTTGGCTTCTCGAACGGATGCCTTCGTCAGACACCGAACGTTCACCAAACCGTCCACTGTATTGATTTACGTCACATTCTGTGTCAATATAGTTCAGAGCGGCCGGACAGGTTCCGGCCAAGACGGCTCGGAAATGAACAAGGGGGATCTGTAATGGCAAAACAGTGGCTGCGGCTCATGACGGAGCTATCATCGCGCAAGTGGGTGTGCCGGATTGTAGGCTCCTTCGCGCAAAGCGGTGCAAGCCGACTTTTTATCCCCACCTTTATACGTACGTACCAGATCCAGACGCATGAGGCGGAACAGGAATGGAAGGAATACCGTTCTCTAAACGCCTATTTTACACGCAAATTAAAAGCGGGCATGCGCCCGATTGATACGAACGCCGAGGTGATGACCAGTCCGGTGGATGCACGGATTACTTTCACTGGCCCAATTACGTCCGGCACTCTTTTAAATGTCAAAGGGCAGGACTATACGCTGGAAGAGCTTCTTAACCGCTCTCCGCGTCTTGAAAAATACACACACGGCTATGCTTTTGTGCTCTATCTCAGCCCGACGGATTATCATCGCATTCATGCACCAGTATCCGGTACGCTGGTAGAAAAAGAGCATCTGCGCGGCAAGGTATACCCAGTGAATGACTTCGGCTTGCAACATATGCGAGCAGTTCTTAGCCGCAATGAACGACAGATTACGTACATTGCCCACGAATATGGTGAGGTGGCGGTCGTCAAGGTTGGCGCAATGAATGTGAGTAGCATCAAATATACGGATGATAAGGCCGTCTCATGGACAAAAGGAGACGATCTCGCCTATTTCGAATTTGGATCAACTGTCGTTTTGCTAACTGAAAACGGCACGTTTGAGCCAGACCCCGCATTGAAGCTGGGGGATGCGGTGAAAATGGGACAACGTCTGGGTTGCTTTCGACACGATCCCAAAGCATAAGTGAATTTATCATAACAGGATTATAGCTACACATATGAGCATTGGGATCGGATGATGTTAAATTGCTCATATAAAAAAGGACCCGGCGTAACTGCCCGGGTCCTTTTTTGGAATTTATCCATTATATTCTTCACGCCTAAATCCGAAACAGCTTGTCCACCGTCCATAGCATTACCGGATCTCAGACGGACTTTTCCCCGTGTACTGCTTGAATTGGCGGCTGAAAAAAAAGATGTCACGGTACCCCAAAGCCTCTGCCACCTCGGTCACATTCATTCCGGCATGTAGTAATAGATGCTGTGCACGCTCAATCCGCATGCTGATAATATGAGATTGCGCGGAAACACCCAGTAGCTCCTTGAATTTAATTGAAAAATAACGCGGTGACAGCCCCGCTCGTGCAGCCAAATCCTCGACGCGATGAGGAAGTCCCGGATGCTGACGCACATAGTTGGCCGTTTCTCGAATGACCTCGGTGAGCTGGTTACTGGCTTGTTGCTCCTGAGGCTCCTTACGGTCCGCACGCAGCAGATGAATCATCAGTTGTTTCAGGATCAGCTTGCCTTCCTCATCAGCTCCGTAAGCACGCTCTAGGCGTAGTCTAACGTATCTGGCAAGCATATGCTCTACCTCGAACGTTTCCTCCAGCATACGGTAGCTTGCAGGAATTAGCTTTGGTTGTTCGATAAGATCAAAATGAATATAGGTAAGTATGAGCGGCTTTTGCGGGTTATGTGTGGCACGGGTATCATCCCCCGGCTTGAACAGGAAGCAGCTCCCCTTGCTCACCGGATACGACGTCCCGTTTAAGACCACTGTTCCTTCTCCGCTCCATACATAAAATAAATCATAGTTTGGCATCGGCTTCTCGCGTACCTGCCACTTCCAGCCCGGCTCGCACACAATTTTGGCGAAGGCCGACAACAGGATAAACGATGACGCAGATGTATCCAGCAAAATCTGCACCTCCTTTTGTTAATCTTTGGTTGTCCTCTATCCCGTTAATTTATAATATAAGCTCAGCGCCGTCATTAAGCAAAAAAATGCGCTTTTATGTTCCAGATGCTTTTGCGTGACGCTTACCGTGTGTAATGCTATAATATGTAATCAAAATGACTTGGAAGGATGAAACGGGAATGAATCCACTGGCAGCGCAGTTAAACCAAAACATTCAGACAGGCAACGAGCATGTATATCAAATGCTTTCTCTTTTAGGGAAAGAAATTTATTTCCCAAAAGAAGGGATTTTGAGTCAATCCGCAGAAGCAGGGAAGCTTGCTAAAAAGTACAACGCTACGATTGGCATTGCTACAGAAGGCAATGGTCCTATGCATTTGGAGGTCATTCAGGAAAAGCTGTCCGCTTACAATCCCAAGGATTTATACCCTTACGCTCCCCCTGCGGGCAAACCTGAACTACGTAGTGTATGGCGTGACAAAATGCTGAAGGAAAACCCTTCGTTGGCTGGAAAAAGTTACGGCCTTCCCGTAGTTACGAACGCGCTGACCCACGGTTTGAGCATTGTTGCCGACCTGTTCACGGATGAAGGGGATGCTGTTATTTACCCAGACAAAAACTGGGAAAACTATGAGCTGACTTTCGGTATTCGCCGTCATGGACGTTTGGTGAATTTCCCGTTGTTCACAGAGGATCAACGTTTTAATAGTGAAGGATTACGCGACGCTCTACTGGCACAGAAAGAATACGGCAAAGCGATCGTTGTGCTGAACTTCCCGAATAACCCGACGGGCTACACACCGGGAGTCGAAGAGGGTAAAGCGATTGTTGCTGCCATCCAGGAAGCCGCGGAAGCAGGCATCAATGTCGTAGTTGTGACGGATGACGCTTATTTTGGTCTGTTCTTCGAGGACTCCCTGCACGAATCACTATTCGGTCAGTTAGCTGGACTTCATCCGAGAATTCTACCAGTCAAAATTGACGGAGCTACCAAGGAAGAATTTGTTTGGGGCTTCCGTGTCGGATTTATTACCTTTGCTTCGGAACATCAGGATGTACTGAGCGCACTAGAACAAAAAACATTAGGGATTATTCGGGCAACGATTTCGAGCGGTCCTCACCCATCTCAAACCTTCGTCCTGGATGCCCTCAAGTCAACAGACTTTGAACAACAGAAGAAAGAAAAGTTCCAGATTATGAAGGGTCGGGCTAATAAAGTCAAAGCGTTACTCGATAGTGGAAAATACGGAGATGTATGGAGCTACTATCCTTTCAATTCGGGTTATTTTATGTGCCTCAAGCTGAACGGCTTGTCCGCTGAACGACTGCGCACACATTTGCTGGAACAATACGGGGTAGGGACGATTGCGCTGGGTGAATATGATCTCCGAATCGCATTCTCATGTATCGAGGAAGAGTATCTGGAAGACCTGTATGACATTGTTTACCGTGGCGCACAAGATTTGTTGAACGCCTAATATGTAACAGATTAAATATAACATCATTAGCGGTATGCCGGATGTTGCGGCATACCGCTTTTTAATGAGCTGAACCATTGTAAGTCACACTTCGCAACAAACTATCCTTCAGCAGCGAGCAAAGATTTCTGTGCGAGTGGCAGCAGGATGACTACCTCGGTTCCGACTCCCGGCTCACTCTCATAGTGTATACTTCCGTTCATAGCTTCAATGATTCGAAAGGAGACGACCGTTCCCAGTCCCGTTCCTACCTCTTTGGTTGAAAAAAACAAAGTACCCACTCGCTCTAGATGCTCCTGACTCATGCCTTTTCCCGTATCCCTAATATGCAGACATGCCTTCTCTTCCTGAATCGCCAGCTTTATGTATACCCTGCCCCCATCATCCGCAGCTTCGATCGCATTTTTCGTCACATGTATTAACGCCTGTAACAGCTGATTACGATCCATATGTACGTATATTTCATTCCTTAGCTCAGTATACAGTCTTACGCCTTGCTTGGTCGCCATCGGTTTCAATAGCAAAACAATCTGTTGAACCATGCCAGACAAATCCATCAGCTCTGTGTTCCCAATCTGCGGTCTGGATAAGTTCAGATAGTCGCTAATAATTCTTTCAGCCCGATCGACCTCTGCTAGTGCCAAAGCAATATATCTGCGATTTTTCCCTTCTAGCCCTGACTGAACCATTTGCAGGAACCCTTTAACCACGGTCAACGGATTCCTTACTTCATGAGCCATAGAGGCAGCCAGTTCACCTAAGGTATTCAGATGCTCAGCATATTTAATCTTTCTTCTCATTTCTTCCCGTTCCAAACTAAACTCCATCCAGAAAGAGGAGGCTCCAATGCTTAGGAATTGAATCACACCGAACCAGAGTATTGCCCGGATCAGCTCGACCTCATCCTTATCCAGCCTGCCATTGGCCCAGGAATGTATTAACAGAAATATAAGCATGGCAATATTGGTCCATATACTCATTAGCATATTCATGCCCACCCGAAGCAACATACTATTGAGCTGCATAAACTTTCTTCTCACCAAGAGAGGGCCCAAATAACACAACATCATGCTGGGAAAGCTCACCACCATAGACTCTGGATCTATATACATACGAGCCATCACCATCAGCGTTATATTCAGAAGCCCTGCCTTTGGACCAAAATATAAAACAGAAAGGATCAGAGGAACATATCGAAGGTCCCAATATAATCCATACCAAATGTACGAAAACATAATGCAAAGCACAGAAGACACACCCAGCACCCCTCCCATAAGCAACGGGGTATGTTTCCTATGCCGATGATCTGACAAAGCGCTATATACCAATAACGGTACAAACACAAGAAATATGTTCACGAGCAGCTTATCTACCAGCATCTCGTCTTTCCCACTTTCCAAGTGATAATGACTACGTACTTCTTCTATTCTCGATAATACGTGTCTTTTCCTCTATCCTCCCCTACATCTGATGAAAAATATAAGGCGATTCGGCAACATACCTGAGCATTGGCCCACGCAATCTAAAAATCCAATTCATAAGATACGATGTATCCTTTATCACAATGACCGAGAGGAGAATGAGCATGGGAGCAGAAGAAACAAGAGGCGGTTACGGTGGTTACGGCGCATTCACAAGCACAGGAACAATTCTGGTACTGTTCATTTTATTAGTTATCATCAGCAAAACGCTCTTTATATAAGCAGGCGGAAATCTGCACCCACGGCTACGATAACAGCGAGCGTACAAAAAAGGCTAATTCGCAGACAGCTCTTGCTGCTTACGAATTAGCCTTTACTTTATTCACATAGATACAAATTACACTTCTTCCTCATCCTGACCGTCCAAACGCCATTTTTTGGCTTGAGCGCCTCGTAACAAGAACACTACTGCAACTCCCCCAAGCAGCGTGAGCAGTGTAGACAGTAGATCTTCCGTTCCTTTTGCCAGAAAAGGAAGCCACAGAACCACAGCAGCCGGCAACGTCAACCGAACAACAAAGTCGAGAAAAGACGCACGACGACTATGCGCAGGAATCGGATATAACTGAAGCCACAACGAATCCTTGTGATACTGCTTTAGTGAAGTAACCTGTACACCAATGAGGAATATGAAAAATAAATATACTGCAATCCCAATCCAGCTAGCATGGGTGATATATATAATTAACAACCCCAGAATTCCAAGCCGAATGACAATACCTGCTGGCTCTGTACGCAGGAATGTCTTAAACAGCAGGTAACGATACGCTCCCCTTCTGTTCCAAGGTATGTTACCTCCCAACCAGGACAGCCAACGACGTGGCGTCACTCTCTGCGTAAGGGCGGGCACATCGACAAACCAGCCCAAAGTGCGCATCACCCGAGCAGCCTGCATACCCTCTGTGCGAATCAGCTTTTCCCAAGCCACTAGCAGCTTGACCGGAAAACGCAGAACAAGCACGTACACCACACCGACCAATATGATAAATGGCACGCTGTGTAGTGGAGGCTGCCATAGCCATGCGGCTACCATCAGCACAGCCAATACCCACCGAAGCAGACGATAGCCTACACTCCCGCCAATCGATACCATGCGAAGCTCTTGCCAGCCGCCGTAGCTGAATAGCAGCTTTAACAGCACAAACAGTAGCAGGGTCAGTAGCAACGGCTTAGGCGCCGCATCACTGCGAATATACAGCGGCCACACGATAATAGACAGCAATAGCAAACCGAATATTTTATACACCACACCCCGAATCCGGCTGGCCTTAAAATAATGGTGCATCGCGTGCTCCTGTGGACGGAGGAAAACAATATCCGCTGCGTTTAAATACGTACGAAAGCTCGCATGAGCAATCGGAATAGCCACAATAAGCATGATCCAGCGGATGGGCAAATCCGGTGGAGTATGCATCAGTAGCGACGTGTACCATGCGGCAAAGGCAATCAGCGCAAAGCCGAAGACCACCGCCAGACCGCTCTGAATGACATAGCCCAGATAGGGCAGCACCTGTCCCCAGAACGCTACACGTCTTTCTTTATGCAAACGTTGCAAATCCATGCTCATTCCCTGCCCTGTACCAGCTCATAAAATGCATCTTCCAGCGGCATGCCCGGCTTACCCGCCTGTGCTGTCACTTCGTCCAGCGTACCCTGTGCAATGATGGCACCCTGATGAAGTACAATGAAACGATCACAATAATTTTCAATCGTGGACAAAATATGAGAACTGAGCAGAATGGACGAACCCGAACGCTTCATCTCTAACATAAAGTCAAGCAGGGAACGAATACCCAGCGGGTCCAAACCCAAAAAAGGTTCATCTATGACATACAACGGCGGTCCCGCTAAAAATGCGCACATAATCATCACTTTCTGGCGCATCCCTTTAGACAGGTGCATCGACATACTCCCACTTTTATCCCGCATACGGAACAAGTCTAGCATTTGATCACTGCGCGTGCGGAAATCTGCTTCGCTAACTCCGTACGCTCTGGCCGTGAATTCCATATGCTCCATCACCGTCATTTCAGGATACAGCTCTGGAGATTCAGGTACAAAAGCAATGGCTCCCTGATATTCCTCTGGATTCTCATCCTGCTTATGCCCCTGCACACGAATTTCTCCGGCCTGCGGTGTCATCAGACCCAAAATATGCTTCATGGTCGTACTTTTCCCGGCCCCGTTCAGACCGATCAGTCCTACCATTTCGCCCGGTTTCACATCCAGCGAAATTTGATGCAGCACCGGGCGCTTGGCGCTATATCCGCCGGTCAGTCCGTTAATTTGCAACACAGGCTGTTGTTCCATGGCTCCCCCTCTTCTCCCTTACTCGTTCGGTTTTGATCCTTTTTCCTTCAGCCATCTTGGTGCACCCTTGTTTTTGCGATCACGCTCGCGCTGTGCTTTTCCTGCTTTGGACAAGGCTGCTCCTTTGCTCTTGCCTGGAGCTGAACCGTTCGCGGAATTTCTGCCAGGACGTCCGTTTTCGGCACGAACAGGTGCCTTTCGGTCCTCCGCCGATGCTCCGTTAGATAAGGATCTAGCCTCGGATGGTCGTACAGGTGCACGCTTGGCATCCGCCGGACGCGGCACAACTACTCGACCTCCATGCAACGCACGCTCTGCGATGTCAATGCCCAGTTCACGGGAGAACTTACGCATAATGAACGTTTCACGGTCGGTGACAACCGATGCCACTAATCCTTTGCGTCCCATCCGTCCTGTCCGTCCTGCACGGTGAACATAAGCTTGACTATCCGTAGCCGGGTCAAAATGAATGACCATTTCAAGTCCCTCAATATCCAGACCACGAGCTGCCACATCCGAAGCGACCAGTACTTTGAGCTTGTCCTCGCGGAATTTGGCCAACACGTTGCTACGCGTAACTTTATCCGCATCTCCATACAAGGACGCCGTAGTCAGCCCCATATGCTTGAGCTTGGCTTCAATCTCCCCGATGGCATTGGTCGTATTCACGAACACCAGCGCTTTTCTCGGATTAAAATGACGCACCAGACGGCGCAGCATATCCACCTTATCCCGTTCTTCAGATACAAAGTAATAGTGTTCCAGTCCACTGGCCGTCTTCTGGTCGGGATCAATCCCAATTTCTACGTATTCACGCATCTCCCGTTTCGCCAGCGACTGAATCTCATCGTTCAGCGTTGCGGACAGGAATACCAATTGACGATCACGTTGGGCGGTGCCCAATATGTTGGTTACATCGCCTGCTCCGCCAAGCTGGAACATCTGATCCACCTCATCGATGACGATGGCTGTAATATTGTGCATTTTCAGCTTTTTCGAAGCGATGAGTTCCCGTACACGTCCTGGTGTACCCACGACAAGCTGTGGATGATCCTTGAGCTTTTCGATTTGACGTTTGATAGCCGCCCCACCAATCAGACCGAGTACACGGATTCCGCGATGCTCTCCGTAGCGCTGACCCTCACGTACAATTTGCATAGCGAGCTCCTGGCTTGGAGCTAGTATCAGCTTTTGCGTAGCCTTTTTCTGTGGATCAATCGCTTGCAGCAGCGGCAGCAAATAAGCCAGTGTCTTGCCTGTCCCAGTTTGTGAGCGCGCCAATACATGCTTTCCCTTCATTATTTCCGGTATAGCCTCTGCCTGAACTGGCGAAGGCTGTGTAATTTCATGCTCAGTCAGTTTGTCCAACAGATCTTGTTCAACGCCGAGCGATTCAAAATTCAATGTCATGAAAAGGTCCAACCCCTATACGTAAATTCGTTACTCTTCATTATATGCGAAAATAGCCCTGTTACCAAATCACAAAAATAAAAGATGTCCCTCACCACAGCTAATGGCTTACGGGACATCTTTTATTTCTTATTCATCACACCATGACCCAGCCTGTCGGTCAGTCTGGGAGCTAACTGATACAGCTTGAGAAAAGGAGATACCCAACGTGGCAGATTAACCTCCTCCTTGCCAAGCTCCATCGCTCTTACGATATGCCGTGCTACCTTATCAGGTTTTAGCATAAACCAGCTTACATTTCGAACATATCCTCCTGAAGGATCTGCCAGCTCAAAAAAGGGTGTGTCAATCGGCCCCGGATTAATCGTCGTTACAGTCACTCCACTCCCGCGCAGCTCTTGCCGAAGCGCATTGCTGAAACCGAGCAACGCATGCTTCGTCGCCGTGTAAGAAGACGATTTGGCTGTCCCGATTTTCCCGGCCATCGATGCTACATTGACAATCTGTCCATGGCCCCGCTCTGTCATTTGCGGCAGAAACGCCTTGATGCAGCGAACAACACCCATGTAGTTCACGTCCATCATTTGTTCAAACTCCGTCAGATCGGTTTCATTAAAATACTCAAACTTTCCGTAGCCCGCATTGTTAAGCAATATATCGACCCGTCCGTACTGTTCCAATACTCGTGCAGCAACAGCCTCTACCTGCTCCTGGCGGGTGACGTCCAGTTGGATAAGCTCATGTCTGCCGCTGATTCCCGCAGATACTTGCTTCAGTCGCTCCTGCGAGCGTGCTGTTAAAATAGGAATCGCGCCCTTTTCGCTTAACAACTGAGCGCAAAGGGCGCCAATTCCACTGGATGCACCTGTAATCACAACTATCTTGTCCTGTAGTATATTCACGGTCATCCCTCCATATTAAAGAAACTTGCTCCTTTAATATTAAGAGATCATCACCTGAATATCCAGCTCACCGATTCCTTCCACCGTAAGCGGAATATAAAGGGCACGCTGAGGCACAAAAGTGGTCAAGTTTTCTGATTTCATGACCTGCGGAGGCGTAATATCTACAACAATTCCCTGACTGGACAAAATCGTACTGGCATTCCCACTAATCATATTGCCCAATTCTGAAATTGCGCTTTTTCCCATCTCATCAATTTCAGTCAACACAAATCCGCCCATCATCGCTGATACCATACGTAGCGCCACCTGTTCATTCAGGCCGAACACAATATTTCCGCTAAGCTGTCCGGTCATCCCGATCATAATCCAGATGTGGTCGTCCACCAGCTCGACATTTTTCACACCAAGATTTCCGGGTGAAGGAGATACTTGGATCAATTGTTCAATGACCCGTCGCGCCGACTCCAAAAAAGGATTTATCACTTCTGCCTTCACGATCAAAGCGCCCCTTTACGATGGGCTTTTAGACACACAACAAAAGTCCCATTTAAATTAGAATTTTTTAATTAAATATTACTGTAAAACGAATCGATCCTCAATAAAATGCTCTCTATATCACTTATCGACAGCTACCCGGTAATTTTTTATAGCTAAATCACAAAAAATGTGAATAATGTCCTATATCTTTGCTTCTTACCGGTTTTAGATTGATTATTTTTGAAGGATTTCAGGACTTTAGTCTTTATTTCCCAATATACCACACTTTAAGGTGCTCTGCTTCGATTCATTGCCCTTCCTGCTCGAATAACCTATAATTTAATGAAATAAAGCATAACGACGGTTTTACATATGAACCTATGGGATTGGCTAAAAATATTCATTCTATACAGCTGCGACAAGATTAAGAAAAGAGAGGAGGAACTTCATGAACATCAGTCAACTTGAAACACTTATCATGATTTCCAAAACGATGAGCTTCCGCAAAGCCGGAGAACTTCTCAATTTGACGCAGCCGGCGGTGTCCGCCCAAATTAAAAGTCTGGAGGATGAGTTCAAAACCATTCTGATTGACCGCAACCAGCCTGTCACCCTGACCGACCGGGGAGCTGTTTTTTTGGAACACGCCGAGCGCATATTAGAGGTTGTTGAGGAATTAAGACAAAAATTATACGATCTAAACGAAACACCGCAGGGTCACATTGCGCTGGGCACCACAACATCCATCGCTATTCAAATTTTACCGCGCGTGCTTTCCTACTTTCAGGATCAGTTCCCTCTCATCAAAACCTCCATTCAATCCATGGCTTCCTCAATGATTTATCAGCAGGTGGAGAACGGACTTATTGATGTTGGCATCGGTTATCTGATTGAACGTAATCCCAATTTAAGCACTTCGGTTCTGTACTACGATTCCTTTGAGCTCGTCGTGTCTCCTACTCATCCACTGGCCTCACAACCACATGCTACCATTGAAGCCCTTCGGGAAATTCCGTTGATTCTGCTCTCTCCCGATACGGTGGGACGAAAATTCGTGGATGATGTATTTAAAAAGCACCAAATCGTACCTCATGTCGTGATCGAGTTGTCCAGCAGCGAGGAAGTCAAACGGATGGTCGAAATTAATCTCGGTGCTGCCATTATTTCCAGACTATCGGTCACTTCTGAACTGCGTGCAGGCACATTAAAAATGATCCATATTCCCGAGCTGGAAGTTAGTCATCCGGTAGGAGTGATTTATAAATCCGGCCGATATCTAAACTCAGCCATGCAGCAATTTTTAAGTGATCTGAAGGGGATGCCGGAGACGAATTTCACCAATTCTGAATAACGTAATTCGCTATGAACACCATACGAAATATAAACCCTGATTACGAAAGGAAGACAGGCTATGAAATTTGATCTGCACACCCATCATTTCCGCTGCGGTCATGCAGACGGAAACATTCGAGATTACATTGAAGCAGGCATTCAGTCGGGCTTACAAGCGATTGGTATTTCGGACCATTCCCCTTTCCTGGGCAGCGAACAGGATCAGGCTTTTCCTAAAATTTATATGGCTAAGTCACAGCTTGCTGAATACGTAGAAGAGGTACAACAGCTTAAAAAGGAATATGAAGGCCGTATTGACGTGCTCCTCGGATTGGAAACGGATTATTTTCCTGATTTTGCTGAATTATATCGTTCCACTCTGGCTCCTTATCCATTTGATTACCTCATTGGGTCGATTCACAATGTCGAAGGGAACAGCATTTTTAACCGTAACCGTTGGAACAAATTAAGCGACGCTCGTAAAATCGAGGTCAAACAAGCCTACTATGCGCTCATTCAGGAATCTGCGCGAAGCGGCATGTTTCAAATTTTGGGTCATATTGACGCAATGAAGGGAAACTTTCCTGCCTTTTCAGACATTCCTGCCGATGAAGCCATTGATGAAACCTTGCAGGTAATTGCGGAATCTAATGTGGCGATTGAAATTAACACTTCGGGTAAAACCAAGCTAAGTGGCGGATGGTACCCGTCTGCTTCTATTTTAGAAAGAGCGCACCATTTTGGTGTGGAGGTCACTTTTGGTTCGGATGCCCATAAGCCTTCGCGGGTTGGCGATGACTGGGAAGAAGTAAAGGCAATGCTGAAGGATATCGGCTTCCGGGAATGGGTCTATTTTAAAGAAAAACGTAAAATTCCTGTGG
This sequence comes from Paenibacillus sp. SEL1, assembly GCF_054602535.1. Taxonomy (NCBI): domain Bacteria; kingdom Bacillati; phylum Bacillota; class Bacilli; order Caryophanales; family Paenibacillaceae; genus Paenibacillus; species Paenibacillus sp. SEL1. Next base: position 833,139 of record NZ_CM137723.1, read on the forward strand.
CGCTTTAAAATTTGTTTAAGTTGGGGATCGCCGCTCCGCAAATCATTTGATCTTACGAACGCTGCTGCAATGGGATTGTTGGGGATTATAATTTATAAGGTGATAATTCCATTGCAAAGGCGAACGCTTAGCAAGATTATGACATCTATGTGTGAGGAGAATTACATATGCACTTGGAAGATCCTATGAACAAGCTTAAAAAGCTAAAGCATGACATCACGCGATTTATGCTCATCTATAAATTTGCGCTCGACGAAATGGAAACCAAGATTGAAATATTAAAGCAGGAATTTCAAGCATTGCACGATTACAGCCCTATTGAGCATACCAAATCACGCCTTAAATCTCCTGAGAGCATCATGAATAAAATGATTCGTAAAAATAGCGAGTTATCGCTGGATGCTATCAAAGATCATATCAAGGATATCGCAGGTTTGCGTATTACTTGCTCTTTTATTTCTGACATTTATGATGTCAGTAACATGCTTCAGAGACAAAGTGACTTGAAGGTACTGGAAATTAAGGATTACATCAAGAATCCCAAGCCGAACGGTTACCAGAGCCTGCATTTGCTGGTTCAAGTTCCTGTATTCATGTCGGATTGTGAGGAGCTAGTCTGCGTAGAAGTGCAAATTCGAACCATTGCGATGGATTTCTGGGCCAGCCTGGAGCATAAAATCTTTTATAAATACAACCAGTCTGTGCCCGAAAACCTGACACGTGAATTAAAGAACGCAGCAGATTCCGCTAATGCTCTCGATCTTCAAATGGAGCGACTGCATCGTGAAATTAAGGAGATTAAAGACGCTAGAGGTGAAGAAGACTCCATAGAGGAGCTTCGGAAGATTATGATTAATAATCAGCAAATTACGGTGCCGGCCAATTTCTTGAAGCTTCTAGGAGAGTAAGATTAGGCGGTGCTCCACCGTTATGCGAATGATTTGATCTTATGATCGCTGTTGCAACGGGATTCACTGGATATTATAAGCCCTTTAAAGGGTAGAATCCCATTGCAAAGGCGAACGCCTGCGCTTCTCCAGATTCAAATTCTCCACTCCGGTTCAAATTCATCTGCCCCTCAGGACATGCGACTCCACTACAACCTATGATCCTCCTCTTTTTACTTAATTGTTAGATGAGCTATGTAACTAAGAGCACTTCATCAAACTCTTTTCATTCGCCCTGTATCCTTAACAGTCATTATTTCGTCTACCTTAATAAAAACAAGCTTATAAGGAGTGATGTAAGTATGAAAAAGATACTTGTTTTGGGTGGAACGCGCTTTTTTGGCAAGCGACTGGTGGAACGTCTGCTGGAGAGTTCCGAGAACTCCGTTACCATCCTCACACGAGGCCAAACGAGCGATTCGTTTGGTGACCGCATTCAGCGGATCTGTGCAGACCGTACCGACCGGCAAGCGCTCGCTGAGGCGGTAGGTGAGCAAGTGTGGGACGTTGTTTATGATAATATTTGCTTTTCTCCAGATGAAGCCAGCGAAGCCTGCCGCATTTTTGATGCTACAGCCAAGAGATATATTGTGACCTCCAGCCTATCCGTCTATGATTCGAGCCCGGAAGTGCTGACAGAGAGCATCTTTGACCCTCAGGCTTACCCGGTTCGCAAGGGCGGAAAGGACGATTTTACATATCAGGAGGCTAAACGGCAGGCAGAAGCAGTTTTTATGCAGCAAGCTACATTCCCTGTAGTTGCTGTTCGTTTTCCGATTGTATTGGGGACAGACGATTATACGAAAAGACTTCATTTTCATATCGAACATGTTCGTGAAGGAATAGAAATAGGAGTCCCTAATTCCGCAGCACAAATCTCATTTATTCGTTCCGATGAAGCCGCAGATTTTCTGTTTTGGCTTGGTCACACTCATTTAACTGGTCCCGTAAATGCTTGCTCCGACGGTACCGTGAGGATTGGAGAGATCATTTCAATCATTGAGCAGGTAACGGGAAAACAAGCTGTAATGAAAGAAAAAACAGCAGACGAGCACATGTCTCCATTTGGTATTACACAATCGTGGTACATGGAAACGTCCAAAGCCCAGTCAGAGGGGTACTCATTTCTCTCCCTACATGAATGGCTTCCAGAGCTGGTAACCAGCCTGAACCGTTCTTATAAATCATAAAAAAAAGGACCCGAAGCTTCGGGTCCCAGCAATATATATAATTCAAAGGGGGTCATGTCTATGTTGTACCCACTCTATGTTAAAGTAACTTTGCAGTTATGTTTCATTTTTGTAACAAACTGAAATACAAATGAGCCCAGCCAAGGCAAGAAGGCCACTCGCCGCCACAGAGATAGAGAATGCCCTAATATAATCTGACAATTTAGCTTCTGAAAGCGTGTGATGAAGCGAGGAAGAGAACAAGAACCCGATCAAAGCGACTCCCAAAGAATTAGCCAAGTACATAAAGGTCGTAAACAAGCCTGAGCCCGTTCCTGCCTCTTCAGCCGATACAGCACCCAGGACGACATGAGCCAGTGGCGTTGTGGCCATTCCGAGACCTAAACCATATACACCTAGTATCATGATATTTTGAATATGAAATAGGTGGAACGCATCTAGATGTAACGATCCAATGAGCAGAAAGCTACAAATCCCCATGATTAGCATACCTGATTTCAGCACCTTGCTCCCCCACCTCTTAACCAGCCTGGACGACCATAATGAGGTAAGAAAAAAGCCAACACCTAGCGGTAAAAAGACCATACTTGTGGATCGAACACTGTATTTCAAACCAGATTGTACATAATAATTCAAAATAAAGAAGAACGAAAACATACTAAGATAGATGACAATTACCGTCAATATCCCTGCGCCGAATGAACCCTTTCTAAATATAGATAGACGAATAAAAGGCGAGCCTCCCTTCTTTTCTTTTCCCATTTGCGTAACTATAAAAGCAACCAAAATTAGAATAGACAACAGCAGACAACCCCATGTCCATGAAGCCCAGCCCTGCTTTTGTCCGGTTGTCAACGGATAGACAAACAACAATAAACCAAGAAGCAACAGAAAGGCCCCTGCCCAATCCATGTTTGGCACGGATCTGCCATAGGATTCCGAAATAATAGGACAAAAGAGTAACACTAACAGCCCAAAGGGAACATTAAAAAAGAAAATAATACGCCAACCCAGGCCAAAAAGGTTCCAGTCTACCAAAAATCCACCCAGAATTAAACCAAGTGTAAACCCAACCCCAATGATAGCTCCATAAATCGCAAATACCAGCCCTTTCTCCCTGGGAAGAAAGCTGCTTTGCATGATAGATAGAACCTGAGGTTGAATCATGGCGGCTGATATCCCTTGAAGCACACGGATCATAATGATTAATGTAGGGTGCGATACGATCCCTCCTAACAAAGCCATTAATGTAAAACCCAACACCCCGATGCATAACATGCGTCTTCTACCATACATATCTCCTAGTTTGCCACCCAATATCAAGGCCACAGCCAATCCCAGAGAATAGCCCGTAAATATGAGCTGTGCCTCCGAAAAGCTGGCATGCAGGTCCGCCTGCATCATCGGAAGGGCAACCTGCATCATATAGGTATTCAATGAAATCAACAAAGTGGGAAGTAAAATAAGAGCTAATGCGTACCAGCGACGCGAGTCTACCCGCTGTACTGCTTGAGGATTAGTCATGGATATGGCAAAACGATCTTTCATTGTAGTTCCTCCAACTCTATAATGGTTATCTTGACCTTTTCATTTCTCATCTCAACTGATAACCATTATCATCTATAAAGCAAGGAGGCTCTACCTACGGAGGTATTTTCTATCCCTATAGAAGGAGCACAAATGCAAAATCCTCCAAACATGATGGACATGCTTGAAGGATGGTTTCATTAAGATTTATTCGAAAATGTATCTGGGTTACGTATTTTCTTGATATATTCGCTAGGATTACAACCATAATATTTTCGAAAGGTTGTCGTAAAATTGCTGGCGTTGCTGTACCCAATTGAAAAGGCAGTCTCTCCAATGTTTAATTGTTCAACTTCCAAGTACCAGAGTGCTTTTTCCATTCTTTGCTTACGCACCATTTCAAAAATAGTCATTCCGAATACATGGGGGAATCCTTTCTTTAGCTTGAATTCATTAAGCCCAACCTTTCGGGCCAGCGCTTGAATAGACAGGGGATGTTCAAAATGAAGAATGACGAATTCACGAGCCTTTTGGAGCTTGGATATATCTTCACGACTTATAAAATGGCTTGTCCCCCTTGTTTCATGTCCATCCATCTCCCCAAATAATGCAATAAACTCCATTGCCTTGCTTTCCATGTATAACCGTTTCATCGCCCCATTGTAGTTGCAATGTATCATGTCAAAAACACACTTATGCATGGCTGGCGTATCCGCATAAGAGTCGATATTCCCCTTGTAACGCTGTAACCATGTTTCCATGCTATGCTTTTCTGCGATATCCCCGGCATAATGAAAAAGCTCTTGTGGAGAACATCGTATTTCCAGCATTTGATGGCGAACTCCTGCCTTCTTTTCCTCATAAACCAGTTCATCCTCTAAATATAAAACATTCCCGGTCAAACGATTGGTATGACTTTCTTTGCCGTTCCATTCACAGTATATTTCACCGTTTAAGCAATAGCTGAGTTCAAAGAGCGGACAAGCCTCCTGAATATGAAGCTTCATATTCTGTTCAAAGGTGAGATCCGTGACCACGATTTCCATACCTGGGCGAATCTGTGTGCGTGTCATGCTTCCCTTGCCCATATGCGGGGGAAGCGTGAGTTGTTGCTCCCATTTTTTATGATGAATACGACCATCCACAAGCTCCGTGAATTGGTCAAATAAATGATGAATGTCTGCACTCCATATATTCAAAGCCAATATCAGCCCTTCTTTCCTGTTCAGTCCTAACTATAGAATAACAAAAAAAGAGGACCCGAATCATCGGGTCCCAGCAACATTTATTATTCAAAAGGGGGTCATGTCTGTATTGTACCCGTCCTGTGTTAGAGTTGTTTTGCAGTTATATTTCATCTTTGTAACAAAATATTCCACTTCCATTTCTAGGCATAATCCCCTTGGGTCATCGAAAATACCAATACACTCGGCACCTCTCCTGAGGGATCATAAGCACCAATTGTACGCAGCAGGCGCATCTTATTTTTAATAAGTACGCGCATGGAAGCCTGATTATCCTCTTGGCAACGACTTTCGATCCGCTTGAGCTTCAAAGATCCGAAACCAAAATTCAGCATTTCTCCCACCACTTCTGTAGCCAGCCCCTGTCCCCAAAAAGGACGATCCAGAATATAGCCCAGTTGTGCCTCACCCGTTCTTTCATTCCATTGCTGAAAAGAGACGATACCGAGCAACGGTGAGGAGGTAAGCTCATTGGATTCACCTAGTAGATTGCTTTCTCCTGTATTTCTCTGATGCCATTCCACCGCAAAATGCAGGGAATCTAGTGAATCAGCAGATATTTTAATTTGCGCAACCAGACGCCGCATTCGTGTATTGACTGGTTTGCGAATTCGATTCACATATTGGATCACCAATGGATCGGATAGAATCCTTTCCAGCGCGGGATAATCCTCCGTTCTTAGCTGGCGCAATCGGACTCGGCGGGCGTAAAGCTCCGGTAGCCCAAGACGAAGCATTTCTCTGGTCAGCACAATGTTCCCCCCTGCGGATGGATTGGCTTTTAGAAATGAATGTTTCCATACTTAATCCAGGTCCTGAATCCCGCGGTAAATTCCTGTGCGCAGCTCTCGAATATAATACGGCAAAGAAGGCACAGCAGCTTCCTCCGCTTGTTTTACCGCCAGTTCTATATCATAAGGTACACGTACAAAATGAATGGAGAAGGACGTAGGTTGATCCTCTCCCATCTCGCCCTCTAAAATGCAGTAGGAAGCCTGCGTAACATCCAACGGATTCCCGACACTGCCGACGTTAAAAAGGGTTTTTCCCTGAAAATGCTGGATAAAAGCATTGTGCACATCACCATATCCCACAACATCTGGAGCAAAAGCAACTTTTCCATTTTCTTCTGCTAACGGATCGAACATGGCAAGCCGTTTTTCCGGCTCATCCCATGGCTGCACACGGTGATATACACTTTGCGGCGAGGCATGCACCAGACGGATACGGCGTCCGCTCATTCTGAAATCATAATGAAACGGTAACTGTGCCAAATACTGCACTCGTTCTGCCCCCAAGCGTTCGGCTTGCCAGCTAAAATTGAGATCATCCGTAATACTAACCAGCTCATCCCAATTCCCCCGCACGACCACTTCACAACGTTGACGGACAGCATCCAGAACCTCGCACGGGCTAGGCCCTTTGCCGATCAGATCCCCCAAACAAAACACACGGCTAATGCCTCGGGAAGCAATATCCTCCAGCACCGCCTCACAGGCAGGCCAATTGCCATGAATATCTGAAATGACAGCAATACGATCCATCTGAACCTCACTCCTTTGTCCGAAACGACTACATCTCTACACTACATTCAAGCCATCTTTATGTAGTTCCAACATATATGATAAAGATGAAAAAAAGATCATGGCCTATTGGCTGGATTTTAGCGTAATGACACTAAGCTCCGGTCTGCACAGCACGCGAATCGGCAAATGTGTCATGCCAATGCCTCGGCTGACATACAGTGGCATTCTCTCTGTTCCCACATGAAATAACCCCTGGATGTACTTGCGTCCACCCGGAGGCGGCATTGGTGCTCCAATGACCGGCAAGCGTACCTGTCCTCCATGCGTATGCCCCGACAGTTGAAGATCAAAGGACATTTGCGCCGCTACATCTGCATAGTCCGGCTCATGCATCAGCAGCAGCTTGCACATCTCATCAGGTAGCCCGTGGATGGCACGCTGCGGATTGGGCTTGCCCATAATGTTATCCTCTAAACCGACCATGGCTACACGCTGTCCCGCAAGCTCTACAATCGCATGCTCGTTTCTCAGCAACGTAAATCCGGTTTTTGGGTATAATTCCTGAACTCCGGCTGGTAAGCCTCTATAATCATGATTGCCCAAAATAGCAAATTTGCCGAGTGTGGCGTGCATCGAAGCCATAACTGGAACAGCAGCCTTCATGGATACTGCATAGTCATCTACAATATCGCCTGTAAAACAGAGCAAATCTGGCTTCAGACCTGCTATACGGTCCGCAAGCTCGCGCAGATCCTGCTCATCCATATGAAAACCCAAGTGTACATCACTGAAATGTACGACCCTGATTCCGTCGAAAGCAGACGGAAGACGAGGGAGAGTCAAGTTGAAGCGTGTAATTTCCAAATGATTAGGCTCCCATAAGGAAGCATATCCTCCAGCCAGAAGCGCGGTTCCGGCTGTGGCTAAAGCCGCTTTTTTCAAAAAATGGCGGCGCGAAGGATTGGCTGGTTCATTTGAAACGGAACGCCGCGAAGAACCGGGAGGGATAGCGGCCCCCTGATGCGGGCCATCCTGACTCTCGCGGCGGGTGTGCGGCGTCTTCTCCATATGCGTTCCCCCTTGCGATCTATTCCTTGATCTCACTTTTTAGAAATTCTTACTGTCCAGAAGCTTTAGCGATGGGTGGACAACCACTGCTCCGCATAGTCTACCAAATCACGTTGCCTCGCGAAAAAACATGAAGCCTCTCCAATGTTCACTCGCGTAAAAGCTGAGGGACAGTCCCGTTCAAAATCAAGTCCCAGCTTCTCAAAGTCATCTGAGGTAATATTAAAATCCTGAAAAGATACCCACGCTTTTGCTCCATCCACCATCATAGGAGCTTGATGCGTGATCACTTCTCGTCCATTATAGGCTGTTCGATATTCCGCCAAATGCAAGGACGTGTTGCTGTCATGTCCGCAGCCCAACAGCAGCACATAGGCATCTGCCTCATACAGCTTTGCCAAGGGCGAATGCTCACCCAGCCCATAGTTGAGCTGATGATCTGTCAGTAATCCCAAAGCAGCAGGTCCACGTGCCGCCAGAGAAACATGCGGATGCCCGCTGCGCTTGGTTCCCGGCAGGCCACGGAACGTTTCTACAATGATGCCCATCCCCCCGGTCAGCGTCCAGGCCGGATTATAAGCGGGCATTTCCTCGCGTACCAGTTCCCACCATGACTCATCCAGAGGCGGGTTCATCCAGGTCGAAGGATCAGTCAAGTCATGAGACTGTGTCGGCATCACCAGCGTCCCTTCCGGGCCAACCGCTTCGGTTAGCGCGGCAAGAATGGCCGAGGCCCCGCCTGGAATAAAGCGTCCAAAGCTGCGCATCGACGAGTGAACAAGCAATGTCATGCCGCTCCGAACTCCCAGCTCCTTTAATCCCTTCATGACATCCGACCTAGTGACAGGTCGATTCGTTATCGGTTGCACAGTCACCTGTCCAGCCTCCTTTTCTCCAAAAACGATACACAATACCATAATTATACCATAACTGCTATCCGCGCTCCTTCCTCCATGTTACCCTCCATCTTTTCTGAGCGCAAAAAAACAGGCTTTCTCCAGTTTGAGAAAAAGCCTGTTTGGGCATAACCTATTTGCTATACAGTCAGCCAGCGCTTGAACATATGCTTGGTCGTTTCCTTATTCATTTCGGCAATAGAAGTTGTCAACGGAATGCCTTTCGGGCAAGAGCGTACGCAGTTTTGCGAGTTCCCGCATCCTTCCAGCCCATCGTCCGTCATCAACGCCTCCAGCCGCTCTTCCTGATTCATTTCCCCTGTCGGATGGCTGTTAAACAGACGAACCTGAGATATCGCCGCAGGTCCGATGAACGTCGTCTTCTCGTTGACGTTCGGGCAAGCTTCCAGACAGACACCGCAGGTCATGCACTTGGACAGCTCATACGCCCACTGACGCTTTTTCTCTGCCATTCTAGGACCAGGGCCCAGATCGTAGGTACCGTCAATCGGAATCCACGCTTTGACCTTCTTGAGCGCATTAAACATCCGGCTGCGGTCGATGACCAAATCCCGAACTACCGGGAACGTGCTCATCGGCGCGATCGTAATCGGCTGCTCCAGCTTATCGACGAGCGCCGCACAGGCCTGGCGCGGCTTGCCGTTAATCACCATGGAGCATGCTCCGCATACTTCCTCTAGGCAATTCGACTCCCAGCATACCGGGGCCGTCTCTTTACCGTGGCTGTCCACCGGATTACGCTGAATTTCCATCAGCGCGCTAATCACATTCATCCCCGGACGATAAGCCAATTCGAATTCTTCCGTATAGGGACTGGCTTTAGGATCAGCTTGACGGGTCACAACGAACTTCACTGTTTTATTCGACTTCACTGCTTGCTCCGACATCTAAATACACTCCCTTCCGTTATTTGTTCTTGGAATAATCCCGAATACGCGGCTTGATCAGCGAAACATCCACCGCTTCATACGAGATTTGTGGTCCTTCCGGTGTCCAGTCCGCAATCGTTGTTTTCAGGAAATCCTCATCGTTGCGATCCGGGAAGTCTGGTTTGTAATGGGCCCCGCGGCTTTCGTTGCGCAGTAGCGCACCTTTGGTCATCGCTTCAGCCAGCTCCATCATATTCCACAGTTGCCGTGTAAACGCCGCACCCGCATTGTTCCAGCGCGAAGCGTCATTAATGTTAATGTTAGAGTAACGCTCCTTCAGCTCCTTGATCTTGTGGATCGTGGCTTCCAGCTTGTCATTATAACGAACCACAGTCATGTTGTTCGTCATCCACTCACCCAGCTCTTTATGAAGAACATAAGCATTTTCTTTTCCATCCATATGCAAAATACGCTCATACTTCTCCGTCTGCTGATGAACTGCTGCATCAAATACGGAGGTAGCTATATCCTGTGCAGATTTTTTCAAGCCTTTAATGTATTCCACAGCCTTAGGTCCAGCCACCATCCCGCCGTAAATGGCTGACAGCAACGAGTTCGCACCCAAACGGTTCGCACCGTGATATTGGAATTCACACTCACCAGCCGCGAACAAGCCCGGTATATTCGTCATCTGATTGTAATCGACCCACATACCGCCCATTGAATAATGAACAGCCGGGAATATTTTCATCGGGATTTTGCGCGGATCGTCACCGACGAATTTTTCATAAATTTCAATAATGCCGCCCAGCTTTACATCCAGCTCTTTCGGGTCCTTGTGGGAAAGGTCGAGGTAGACCATGTTCTCGCCATTAATACCCAGTCCATCATCAACGCATACACTGAATATTTCACGTGTCGCAATATCGCGAGGGACCAGATTTCCGTAAGCCGGATACTTTTCTTCGAGGAAATACCATGGCTTACCGTCCTTATACGTCCAAATACGACCGCCCTCTCCCCGTGCCGACTCGGACATGAGACGCAGCTTGTCATCACCTGGTATAGCCGTCGGATGAATCTGGATAAACTCACCGTTCGCATAGCGTACGCCTTGCTGATACACCGCACCGGCAGCCGTGCCCGTATTAATGACGGAATTCGTGGTTTTACCGAAAATAATCCCGGGGCCACCAGATGCCAAAATAACTGCATCCGCCGCAAAAGTCTTCACTTCCATCGTACGCAAATCCTGCCCGCAAATCCCTCGACAGATGCCTTCATCATCCAGTACAGCCTGTAAAAACTCCCAGTTTTCATACTTGGTCACCAAACCAGCAGATTCCCAGCGTCGTACCTGCTCATCGAGAGCGTACAGAAGCTGCTGTCCTGTCGTCGCACCGGCAAAAGCGGTCCGATGATGCTGGGTACCGCCGAAGCGGCGGAAGTCCAGCAGTCCTTCCGGTGTCCGGTTAAACATGACGCCCATGCGGTCCATGAGATGAATGATCCCCGGAGCCGCTTCGCACATCGCTTTTACCGGAGGCTGGTTGGCCAGAAAGTCCCCCCCATAAACTGAATCATCAAAGTGAATCCATGGTGAGTCTCCCTCACCCTTGGTATTAACCGCACCGTTGATGCCGCCTTGAGCACAAACGGAGTGGGACCTTTTGACCGGAACCAAAGAAAATAAATGAACGTGAACTCCCGCCTCTGCCGCCTTGATCGTAGCCATTAGACCTGCCAGACCGCCGCCCACGACAATAATGTTGGATGCTGCCATTTCTGCTCACTCCTTTTTTTCAGGATTTTAACCAAATCCCCTTTTACGTTTGAAAATAGAATCTCAACACGATGTATAATTGATATGAGTCGTTTATAGTAGCTGTTTAAAAGCGCTGCATTGCACCAAGGCAGTTGCCGTTTCCTGAAATTCCGCGCTGCGGAATGCAAGCAGGGAAGCGATGAAGCCGATAGACACCACCACGAACAGGGTCATACAGATATAAGAAGATACTTTTTGCGCACGTGGTCCCACGGTAATCCCCCAACTGACCATAAATGCCCACAGTCCGTTAGCAAAGTGAAAGGATGCCGAAACGACACTGATTAAATACAAAATGAAATAAACCGGGTTCGTCACGATGCCATGCATGACTCCGCCTAGCTCCTCATGGGTTACATTACCCAGAGCCACCTGAAAGCGCGTGTCGTATACGTGCCAGATAATAAATACAAACGTAATAACGCCAGAAATACGCTGGAACAGAAAGCGCCAGTTACGTGAATAGCCGAATCTTTTGACATTCGGGTCAGCTTGATAAGCAATATACAAGCCATAAATTCCGTGGAACAGTAATGGCAAGTAGATGAATAACGTTTCTAGCACAATAACCAGTGGCAAACCATTCAGGAAGGCCACGCTGCGATTAAATCCTTCCTTGCCGCCCTCCACCGCTGTGAAGTTCGTCACCAAATGCTCAACAAAAAATAGAGCCAGCGGAATGACGCCAAGAAGCGAATGCAGCTTTCTGGAATAAAATCCTCTCATCTAGGTCATGCTCCCTTCTCCCAATAATAGCGTTTTCAATAGTAATATAACATATAAATTGACAGTTTCCGACAGGAAATGTCCAACAAGGTGTCCCTTATAAGGAAAAACAAAAGTGTGAACATCTTGTGTCGCTTTCATGTTACTCCTTTTCGGCTTATAATGGAATTGCAATATACGTATTAATTATTATGTCTTTTTTGCATATAGAGAGGAAGTGGATGATTTGTTTGAGGATTTGAACGCTTTTGCCGTCATTGTCGAGCAGTCCAGCCTGAATAAAGCCTCCAAACTGCTGAATCTGTCCCAACCTGCCCTGTCTCGCAAAATTGCGAAGCTGGAGGAAGAGCTGGGTGTGAATCTTTTTGATCGTCGGGGCAAACGGCTCGAAATTACGTCCACTGGCCGATTTGTTTACACGTTCGCGCTAGAGCAACGGCAACGACAGCTTCGCTTCTTACAAAAGCTGTCCCAGCACAAAAATGAAGCCCAGAGTATGCTTACACTCGGCGCAAGTCTCACGACACTCCAAACGACGCTGCCTACCCTCGTCGAAGCTTTCATGAGCAAGCATCCTCAAACCGAGCTAAAGCTGCTCACCGGTAAAACCCATGAAATCGTCGCCTTTGTACGTGACAAAAAAGCAGACGCCGGTATTGTCGGGTCTGCCATTCATGAAGCCGGACTGCGTTGCATTCCGCTATTTGATGATCATTTGGAGCTCGTTGTTCCCATTGGACATGAATTAACCGTCAAGACAGGAACGGCCTCGATGAAAGATCTGCAAGGATTGCCGATGATTATTTTCTCCAAAGGAACCTGGTACCGCAGTCTGACGGATGACTTATTCCAGCGCAGCGGCATCATGCCGGATATCCGCATGGAAATCGACTCCTTCGAGGCAATTGTACGCCTGCTTCCAACCTGTAAGGCTTCTGCCTTGCTACCCAAATCCTATTTGCGCAGCGAACTATTACGGGATAATGGACTCACTGCATTGTACTTGCCCGATTTGAAGGAGACACGCCGAACGACCTCCCTCATTTACTCGGAGACGACCGATCTCGGTCCGACAGCACGACGCTGGATTAGCGAGACACGGGCGTCGTTTGCAGGTTACCGTATGGTGTAGAGGGTTTAATCCTCTTCATTAACATTAACAACCTCATCCTCAAAGCGACCGATATTGTCATTCGAACCGATGATGACCATAATATCTTCTGCTTTTAGCCGATCCATAGCCGTCGGTGCGATCAGGATACCGTTCGCCGTATGAAGCGCCACGACGCTACAACCAAAGCGGGTACGGGCATTTAGCTCTGCTAGCGTTTTGCCATTCAGACATGCAGGTACATTGAGTTCCACAATACTGTATTCCTTAGACAACTCTAAATAATCGAGCAAATTAGGCGTGACTAGCTGGTGAGCCACCCGGATACCCATATCCCGTTCTGGATAAATAATCCGGTCCACACCGAGCTTTTCTAACGCACGCCCGTGCAGCACAGATATGGCTTTGGCTACAACTTTTTTCACACCCAGCTCCTTCAGCAAAATGGCGGTGAGGATGCTTACCTGAATGTCATCACCAATAGCAACAATGCCACAATCGAAATTACGGATGCCCAGTGATCGCAACGAGTCTTCATCGGTAGCGTCCGTCACGACAGTATGTGTCAACATCTCACTCATACTGTCCACAACATCCTCATTCCGGTCAATGCCTAGCACCTCGCACCCCATATCAACCAATTGCAAAGCCAGGCTTGAGCCAAACCGCCCCAAGCCAATAACTACAAACTGCTGCGTTTTCATATCTACTCGAAAACTCCCTTATCTGAATCAATTTCATAAATGGGATCTTGCACAAATCCCATAAGCGACTTCCAATGAAGAAGATATAGATCGAAATGGTTTAGTTCGTCTATATCTTGACTTCGGAGCGACTGGTATCGAATTTTGCAAAATCCTGAAATGATTAAACCAACGAAATGTATATGAAATGATTCATCCTATAATCATTTTGCCTTCCGGATGACGATATAATTCTTTACCCTTTTTCGGCCCCAGTGCATAAGCTAGCGTGAGTGGCCCCAGTCTACCTGCAAACATCGTCAGGGTAATCACCAGCTTGCCTATGACTGTCAAATCAGGTGTAAGCCCCATCGACAGCCCCACTGTACCAAACGCAGACACCGTCTCAAACAAGATCATCAGAAAATGATGATCTTCAGTTGCCGACAAAATCATCGTCACCCCGATCACGAACAGCAACCCCAGCAGTGTAATGGTCAAAGCCTTGTAAATTCGTCCCTGCGCAAGTCGGTACTTGAACAGTACAATATCTTCCCGCCCCCGCAGCATCGAAATCACTGCTCCAATGAGCAGGGCGAATGTTGTGGTCTTAATCCCGCCTCCAGTGGAGCCAGGGGAAGCCCCAATAAACATGAGTATGATGATAAAAAACTGCGTAGCCTGCCGCAAGCCTGCGATGTCCAGCGTATTGGCACCTGCGGTACGGGGAGTAACGGACTGGAATAAAGATCCCAGTAGCTTACCACCCCAATCAAGCGAGCCAAGAGTCCTTGGATTCGTAAACTCAAATACAAAAATCACGAGCGTGCCGACTACAATCATAGCGCCCGTCATGCTGAGTACCACCTTGGTATGCAAGGACAGTCTCTTGCGCTTGCGATATTCTGCCAGGTCTGACATCACTACAAAACCAATGCCGCCAGAAATAATTAGAAACATTGCGGTAAAATTAACAATCGGATCATATACATAACCTGTCAAGCTGCGAAATTCACCGAATAAATCAAAACCAGCATTGTTAAACATGGAGATGGCATGCCAGATTCCAAAATAAATCGCCCTGCCTACGGGCATATCAAAGGACCAGCGAACCGAGAATATCGTAGCGCATACGCCTTCAATAACCAGTGAGTACAGTAATACCTTACGGATTAACCCGACAATTCCCTCTACAGAAGTCTGATTCATCGCTTCCTGCAAGATGAGACGCTCCCGCAAGGAAATCCGACGCTTGAACACCAGTGCAATCAAGGTAGCCATGGTCATAAAGCCAAGACCGCCGATTTGGATCAGCGCAACGATGACAACTTGACCAAAAGTGGTAAAAAAGAGCCCGGTGTCCTTTACGACAAGCCCGGTTACACAGGTCGCAGAGGCGGCAGTAAACAAAGCGTCTATAAACGCAAGTGGCTTTCCTGTTGTATTGGAGACCGGCAGCATTAACAATAAACTACCTATTAGAATGATAATGGCAAAGCCCGCAACGAATATCTGCGGTGGAGAAAGCCGGAGCCAGCTTGCATTGGGATTCATCTATTCATCACTTCTCTCCTAATCCTTAAAACTATAAATCAGTGATTTAATACGGTGTAAGCTCGCTACGCGTTCCATTTGATCTTTCGATCGTCGTTGCCCCTGAATTTTTTGATTTTTCCAAACCTTAGTTAACTATAATTAGCATTCCCTGAATACAGGAAGAATGCATGTCAAGCACTACTCGGCCCCCTGTGCTATTGGCGAGCAGTAGCGAAGGGGGCAGAATTGTTCTGAAGAAGCGAAGCGTTTGCCTTTATCTCCGGATTTTAACCATTAAAGGGGGTATACAATAAAAAAATCCGGGGATAACAGCAATCGGAAGAATAATCTGCACCCGCAGCGGTCTAACCAATCCAAACACTTTTATACGCACAAAAAAAGACACCGGAAAACCGAGTGCCTGACTTGGTTCCTGCTCATAGCCTACGAGGTTAGCTGACGGATTCGGGCAGCACAGTATGCCCTATTTACACTTCCGATCCAGCAGGATCGGTTGTAAAATTCACCCCAGTAACATGGTTCCCCCGTTTTCCCATAGAAATTCGGCTCAACTGTATATCATTACCTATGTATTTCATAGGCATTGCCTCAAGATTATAATCCTTCTATATCCAGATCACAAAACCGATTTCGCCGAAAAAACGTGAAATTGGCTTTATTTTGCGAATGGGCATCGTTTAATCGCAGCTTATCTAATTTTATTGGAACTTTAAAGTGCTTTCACTCTATTTTCATGAATATCGCTTGTCTGTTGGCGGGAACCTGTGCAGTATGATATCTTTAATGGATGTTCTTATTTACAGATTAAGGAGGAAACTCATGAATCCTATCGGGAAACCGGTCGTGCTCACGGCCAACTTCAAAAAATTAGGCTTGCTGGGCGGGATTGGCCTGATTTGCTTTTTTATCTTTCAATTGCTTATTCCCTCGCTTAGCAATCCGAGTCCAGAATCAGTAATGAACGCAAAGGTCATCAGCAAACAAGAAGCGGTCATACACGCATTGGACTTCGCCCGCTCCGAGCTGGGCTATACTGAATCACAGCCTGAGGAGCCTGTCGTGACCTATCAGGCCGAAACAGATTTGTACGGTTATTTATCTAGAGAAAAACTACTTCAACAGTACGACCGTACATGGAAAAAAAGTTACCCTTACGAAACCTTTCGGGTCGATCTGCCTGAATCCTCAGCGAAGAGTAAACTGCAAATTCATGTGGATTTATCCACTGGCAAGATCGTTAGCTTTAAACGGATCACCTCCAGCACCAATTACACACAGGCTGATATTTCTACGGATGAACAAGCACGTAACAGGCTTGTACGTGTGGCTGAGGACGGCATGACGCTCGAAGCCAAGGAGCAGGCGGCCGCAGTATGGGTCAAGCGCTTTGGCTTTAAGCCGTCGGATTTAAAGCTTGCGACCACTGAACAAGAAGGCGGATTAAAGTATACCGTAGACGATAAAAAAATCGGCGCCTCGGTACTTACACTGGCTTTTACTTTTGAAGACGGTGATGTTCGCTCCTTCACCCAAAGCTTTTCGGCCCCGTCGTCCTATACCGATTATATCGAAAAGCAAACATTTTGGGCGAATTTGATGACCTATGCGGGTTATGCCCTATTTAGCTTTGTACTGGGTGTACTTGCTATTGTGTATGCGTCACTCACCCGACGACATACTTCATTTGTACGCGGCATTGTTCTATCCGTTGTATACTTTATTGCTAGTATAGCTGGGACCATGAACATGCTGCCTTTATTGCAAGCAGAAGCAGGCGGTAAGGGCATGCTTATATTTCTTATGGTTTTCCAGATTGGTGTTACCTTTTTCATGGCTGTAGCGCTCTACTTCTCCTTGGTCGGCGGTGATGGGCTTATGCGTCAGGTTGGACTGAATGCATGGCCGCGTGCAAAAGAGCCGGGCTACGGGTTGTATGTGCTTCGCAGTATGTATGTTGGCTACTTGTGGGCCTTTATTTTACTCGGGGTACAATCCATCTTATTCTTTATACTGGAGCGCACATTTAATACATTCTCCACCACAGATGCCACACAATCCCCTTACAATATGGCTTATCCATGGCTACTGCCGATTATGGCGTGGATGGCAGGTATTGGAGAAGAGACTGTCTACCGTCTGTTTGGTATTCCGATGGTCAAAAAAATAGTGAAAAACACTTTTGTTGCTTGTCTGATCACCACGCTGATTTGGGCACTGGGACATACGCTTTATCCGATCTATCCGGTGATTTCCAGACCTATTGAGCTGACTTTTCTTGGTTTGCTGTTCAGTTTTGTGTTCCTGCGTTACGGCTTTATTGCCGCCATGTTCAGCCACGTTATTTTTGACAGCATTCTAATGGGACTTAGTGTGATGAGTCTGGGAGACACTGTGAATGTGAGCGCTGGTCTATTCTGGATCTTACTTCCAGCCATCGTGGGTTACATCATTTATTGGTTTAGTCCTAAAAAGCCAAATCGAATTATGTTTGAACCTATAAAAAAAGAGGAGCCGTATTCTACGACTCCTCCTCCCGAAGGGCAGCTATAATCTGACGCGCAAGCTTATCCCCAATAGAGAGAGGCCGGAAGTCTTCGACACTGGCCTCTCTTATTTTTTTGAGCGATCCAAAATGCTTAAGCAGTAACTTACGCCGTTTCTCGCCGATGCCTGGAATAGAGTCCAGCCGGGAAGTTACCATAGATTTGCCGCGTTGCTCGCGGTGGAACGTAATGGCAAAACGGTGAACCTCGTCCTGAATCCGTTGCAGCAGATAAAATTCTTCGCTATTGCGTGCAAGTGTCACGGCCTCAGAGGACTCTCCCACTAATAGTTGGGAAGTTCTATGTTTGGCATCCTTCACCAGACCACACACAGGAATGAACAAACCCAGCTCATTTTGCAATACATCGGTCGCCGCCTTAATTTGTCCACGTCCACCATCGACAACGATCAAGTCGGGACGTTCCAAATTTTCCTTAAGCACACGTTCATATCTACGTCGGATAACCTCACGCATTGTTTCATAATCATCGGGTCCCTGCACAGAACGGATTTTATATTTTCGATACTCCTTCTTGGCAGGCTTGCCATCAATAAACACGATCATGGCTGAGACTGGATCGGAACCCTGGATGTTGGAGTTATCAAACGCCTCCACCCGGTGCAAGCTATCCAGTCCAATGGCACGTCCGAGATTGCTTGCAGCTTTGGATGTCCGTTCCTCATCCCGCTCGATCAGCTTAAACTTCTCATCCAAAGCAACACGTGCATTTTCCGTCGCCATGCCTGTCATTTGCTTTTTCAGTCCACGCTGCGGTACAAGTACCTTTACATCCAACCATTCAGCCAGAGCGAGAGCCGCCGTACTCGGGTCCTCCAGTCCACCGGATAGTTGGGTTTCTGTTTCCTTTACTCCGGTATCTTGGTCACTAACTTGGTCTTGATTTGTTGCTGCTGCATAAGTTGCCCGTTCTTCAGCCACCAGCAATGAGTCAGCAGAGGGCTCTGTCTCCGTTTGTATCGCTTTCTCATCTGTCTGTCTGGTAGCATCGGTTGTAGCTGCACTGTGGGGTACAGTTTCTGCCGCAACCGGTTGATCGACATTGACCTGTTCGGCCTGCATCAGCTTAGGAGAATCTGGCAGCAATATTTCTTGCGGCACTGCCGGGTTGTCACTATAATATTGCGTCACATAGGACATAAAATCACTGTAAGCCTCACCGTAGAAAGGAAAAGTCGACATATGACGCTCGATCATTTTACCTTTGCGGACATATAGGATCTGTACACACATCCAGCCCTTATCTACTGAAAAACCGAATACATCTCGATCCTTCGCATCCGATGTGGTGATTTTCTGCTTTTCCATCATCGCGTCGATGCTGATAATCTGATCTCGCAGCTCCTTGGCCCGCTCAAAGTACAATTCCTCTGCGGCCTCCTGCATTTTACGCTGAAGATCCTTTTTAATTTCCTCATGTCCCCCGCTCAAAAAGGAACCAATCTCCTGACCAATCTGGTCATACGTTTCCTTCTCGACCTCTTTCACACAAGGCCCCAAACATTGATGCATGTGATAATACAGGCACACTTCCTTGGGCATTACACCACACTTGCGTAACGGATACATACGATCCAGCAGCTTCTTCGTCTGATGTGCCGCGTAGGAATTGGGGTACGGTCCAAAATATTTTGCTTTATCTTTCAGAACGCGACGGGTCACCTCCAGCTTGGGGTGTGCCTCGTTCGTAATTTTCAAATACGGAAAGGTTTTATCATCCTTCAATAGCACGTTATAACGCGGCTGGTACTTTTTAATGAGGTTGCACTCCAAAATGAGCGCCTCCATATTACTGCCTGTAACGATATATTCAAAATCACGGATATCGGAAACCAGTCGCTGCGTCTTGCCGTTATGGCTACCTGTAAAATAGGAACGGACCCGGTTTTTCAACACTTTGGCCTTGCCGACATAAATAATGGTGCCTTCGCTATTCTTCATCAGGTAACAGCCTGATGCATCCGGCAGTAACGCTAATTTGTGCCGTATGTTCTCCAGCGCCTTCTCCTGATTTTGCAAGTCCTCCGCATAAGGTTTCATTCGCCCGGTTCCTCCTTCCATTCTTAATGATTACTCAACTAACTATTTATAATATATAGGAATAATACACAAAAACGCCCCCGGTATTTACAACCGGAGGCATTGACCTTTCATGGCCGCTCCACCAAGCCCCCGCGGGAGCATGGGTCACATGCGATGATTATTGGTGTTTAGTAAGCATGCTTTTCAGTGCTTCTTTGGAGTTCAGACCTACCACTTTATCGACAGGCTGTCCGTCTTTGAAGACGATCAGGGTAGGAATACTCATCACGCCGAAACGGGAAGCAGACTCTGGATTTTCATCCACGTTCACCTTTGCGATTTTGACGCTGTCGCCAACTTCTGTGGACAGATCCTCCAGAATAGGAGCGATCATTTTGCAAGGACCGCACCATGGCGCCCAAAAATCAACCAAAACGGTTCCTGTGCCTTCGACTTCTGCGTTGAAGGATTGATCGGACACGTTAACAATTGCCATTGTATGTTCCTCCTTTATAGAAAAGTCAAGATTATTATAACCTGTAATGTCTGTTTCGACACCTTTTAATTATATCACAATAGTCTTTTAATTGTAAGATATCAAAATAGCAGACGGAAAAACGCTTAACCCCGCTGATTTTTTCCCTTTACGGTAATGACATCTACAAAAGGACGAATCCGGTCCATCAAGCGTTGTCCCTTATACATTTCCTCTCCGTCCTTACTCGTAAAGCTGAGATGCTTCTCCAGCCCTTGCAACGAATAATTGGAAGTATAAAAGGTCGGTTTGCGATTCATTCGGTAATTCAGTATGGAGCCCATCACATGGTCCCGTACCCACGGGCTTAAATTTTCAGCACCAATATCGTCAAATACGAGCAGATCACAATTTTTGAGCATTTCGGTCGTTTCCTTCAGCTTCTGCCCGTCCTGAATCATGGACTTTAAGTCCTCCACAAAATCAGGCATATACACAATCACACCATTCAGACCCGACAGGGCCAGCTCGTGCAATAGATAGCCCATCAAAAAAGTTTTACCCGTACCAAATGTACCTTCCAGATACAGTCCTTTTTTGGATAGACCCTGACTTTTCGTTTCTTCAATGTAACGGAATAGCTGTGTGACGGCAGGCATACGTTGTGAATCTTTGCGCGCAATTTCAAGAGCGTTATATCCCTCCAGAAGGGCGCGTTCATCCACATAGAAGCTTTTAATTCGCTGACGAACCCGTTGTTCATGTTGGGAAGCAACCAACTTCGCACATGGGGTCCGAATGTCCACGATTTCGGCTGTTCCATTCGGATATTCCACGCCCAGCTTGCAAAAGTGGCCCTGAAAATCGTTAGGACATCGTTCCAGCCCCGGACAATTGTCGCAATTTCGACGATCCCGGGTATACTGAAAGAGCATGCTCATGTTGAGTCGCAATTGTGTTTCGTCCACATCAGGATGAGCAGCACAAAACTCCTGCACGAGCGGATCATTTAGAACTTGATCGGCTACATTGCGAGTGCGCTGGCGAAACGAAGGGTTCTGCATCTGCTGTAGCAAATCGCCCAGTGATTCCAAGAACGCTCCTCCTTTCTAAAATGTGCAGAGTTATGGACACCTACACCTTTTTCTGTTTACCGGATTGCATTCGTTCGGCCAGACGCAGCAGTTCATCCATTTCTTCCTCAGATACAGACTCCTCGGAAGGGTGATCCTGTACGATTGGAATGGATGGCTTGGCTGGCCCGTTATTTTTGGCATATGCGCGGGATCGGCCGCCGGAAGGAGAAGCAGAGGACTGTTTTCCTTTTACCTTGGCTTGATCTCTTATATATTGAACGGCTTTTTCGTAAGTGTTGACCTGCTTAAGCAGCATGTTGGAAGCAACGGCCTCGACAAAGTTGCGGTTAATCCGCTGATCGCTCCCCGATACGAGCAGTGACATTAAATAATGGATCAGCACGTTGATGACTTCACCGGGCAGCTTATAGCTGATATCAATTTTCTCGAATATATCCAGCAGGTTACCGGGAACCGTGCCAGGGAAAAAGGTTTGCAGCAACCGGCGATAAGGCTCGTTGCGCAACATCATATTATACTGGTGAATGTCACATTTGGCTGTGAATTGTGGTGGAACCTCTACATAAAATTCCATTTCCACAGCCAGTTCTGCAGGCGGCTCTTCAGATGTGGAAGTTTCCCTCTGGCGCAAGGCGACCACTTTGGCGGCCTGTACCTGCTGTTCCTCCTGACGCTTCCGATCCTGTCTGGAGTGCTGACTAGCCCGAAGCTGAAGCTCGTCAAGCAACAAATCGCCTGCTTCGGTAAAAATACCATCCTCATCCAGCAAGCGACTAATATCCTGTACAGAGAGATCAAATTTGCGAACAACGTAATTGACCATGCCTAACTGCTCGTGCTCAAACCGAAGACGTTCCACGTGCTTACGATTGGCAGATTCACGCGGAAAACGGAGAATAATATCTGCATAATTCAATGCTTCCTCCGATTCTGACGCTAGTGCTCCAGTCTGACGACTAGTGGACACCTCGGACAGCGCCTGCTCCAGTTCATAATCTATAACATGGGTATTCAGTTCAAATAACTCGTAGAAAGGAATCGAAATATTCTCTTTATTATAGGAAGATTGCGACCATTCGCTAGATTCCCTGCTCCACAACGATTCTCTCAGAGAGAGCACTGCAAACTTACCGATTTTGTCTCTCAACAAAAGGGTGAGATGCTGTGTTCTGAAAAATTCAGCAGGTGCAAGCGGTGGCTGCATCTCATATTCGTACATATAGTCGTCCGTTTCGGGTGCATACAGCCTGGACGTCTGTAACAGACCGACGGCCTCCAGCTTGGAAGTCTGTTCAATCAAATACTTGCGTCCCTTCTCACTCGGCTCCAGTCCCAGTGTCAGAAAAAGGCGACGCTGCTGTTCCAACGGCGAATAACCGATTTGTCCAACTGGCACATGCTGGAACAACAGTCGATACAGACTGACCGCAAATGCGCCTACCATCGGCTGATAGACGCTTCCCAGCATCAATTCATCCAGTGCGCTCAAGCCAAATTCCCGATAAACGCAATAGCGGTGGTTCTCAGTATAGTGCAGCAGGTTTTTCATCCGCATTCCAACATTCTTCCTTTCCTGACATAACGGTCTCCAAGATGTTTTTCTATTCTATCATACTTGCCTTCTCGTGGGACCAACAAAATAAGGGCAATTGTTCTCCTTTTTGGCAGCCATATTCGTCTGAGTTCTACTTTTTTCGAGAATACTAACTATTTTATGACTTTGTGACCTGCATCATGGTAAAAATAAAATTCTTCACACTTCTTTCATTGGTGAAAAGCTTTACTTTGAGCTACAATATAATGGTTAAGCATCACGTATTGGATACAGGAAAGATATAAGGAAGTACACATATTTCGGTTAAGCCGATTATCATTTACAGATCGTAAAGGAGTGTAGATCGTGAGTCAACATCAACCACAACAAACCCCAGCAACCCCCAACGAAGTAGCCTCCACACTGGAAGGCTGGTATGCGCTTCACGATTTCCGGTCCATCAACTGGACAGCATGGAAGACCGCAGACGATGAAGAGCGCGCCGGAGCACTGGACGAGCTTCAAGAGTTTATGAAGGAATGGAACGTTACCGAGGAAGCGGGTCTGGGCAGCTCAGCTGTCTATACTGTAGTCGGACAAAAGGCTGATTTTGTCATGATGCACCTGCGCGAAACGCTGGAAGACCTCAATAAACTGGAAAATGACTTTAACAAAACAACCTTCGCCAAATATACAACCAAAACCTATTCTTATGTGAGTGTGGTGGAACTAAGTAATTATTTGAGCAAAGATGAAGATCCAATGCAAAATCCACAAATCGTCGCACGATTGAAGCCCGTATTAAACAAGGCGCGTTATATTTGCTTCTATCCAATGAACAAAAAACGTGACCTGGACGACAACTGGTATATGCTTTCGATGGACGAGCGTCGCACCTTGATGCGCAGCCACGGTTTAATTGGACGCAGCTATGCTGGCAAAGTAAAGCAAATTATTTCCGGTTCCGTCGGATTTGACGATTGGGAATGGGGCGTAACACTGTTCTCCGATGACGCACTTCAGTTCAAGAAGCTAATCTACGAAATGCGTTTTGATGAAGTCAGTGCCCGTTACGGTGAATTCGGCTCCTTCTATGTCGGCAGCGTGTTGAATGAAGAGACATTTGAAGACATGTTGAAGCTGTAAGACGCAGACATCAACTCTTTACTGAATAAATCCGAGGATTTCGTGAACTCCCACTTTCGGGACGACGGAATCCTTTTTTATAAGACCTAAAACTATAATAGAAAACAGAACAATGAAAAAAAGGCCTCCGAGCTCTGATAAGAGCTGTGGAAACCTTTTTCTGCTCGTATTGTTTTTGCATGTTGACTACTCGTCTGAGGTTAGAAAAACCGCCCTTTTTTCAGTACCAGTGGAATTCCGCCAATGATGAACAGATAGCGGAGATCGACAATTTTTTTCAATTGTGCGGCCACCCAGCCTTTTATTTTACGTTTGCCCACCACGGCGACGGCTTCGCCTTTTCCAAGCGAAGCAACCGTCCCTTTGTTAGAAAATACGAACTTGTGCAGCTCCTTTTTGCGAAGAGTAGCGGCCAGATTCTTGGCACAAAGGCCCCCTTGCTGCATCGCAATTTGGGCAGTCGGTGGATAAGGACGTCCTTCGGGATTAAACATCAGGGAGCTGTCCCCGATAATAAAAATATCATCGTGGCCCGGTGCACGCAGAAAATCGTCGATTTTCACCCTTCCGCGCATCACTTCGAATCCGGCTTTCTCAATTAATCCGTTCCCACGAATCCCTCCCGTCCACACCACCGTGCAGGCTTCGATTTTCTCACCCTCACCAACGATTACACCATCCTGCAAGCATTCCTTAATCGGAATTCCAATGCGGAAGGTGACCCCTTTACGCTTAAGGACATCCATCGCATACTCCACCAGTTCAGGATCGAACCCTGGCAGTGCCGTAGGAGCTGCCTCGACGTTAATGATTTGAATCCGGTTAAAATCGATATCATACGCTCTAGCGAGCTGTGGCAAACGATCCGCCAACTCCGCTACAAACTCAATCCCGCTGAAACCAGCGCCCCCAACGACAAAATTGAGGCGACCTGGCTTACCGTCATTTTTATACAGGGCCAGTTGGTATTCAATATGCTCACGAATCAGGCGAACCGAGTTAATACTGCGAATCGTCAGCGCGAACTTATCCATCCCCGGAATACCGAATGTTTCTGGCTCCCCGCCTAGTCCGATGACCAAATAATCGTAGGACAGCGAGCCATCCTCCAGCACGATTTTTTTCTCCTTTGGTATGATTTCCTTAACCGTTCCTTTGACTAAATCCACCTTGAACTCATCGATTAGCTGAGCAATCGGAATCCTTGAATGTTCAATCGTATCTGTACCTGCCGCAGGCATATGAAGATGTGTCGTAATATAGTGGTAATCATGACGGTTAATCAGCGTGACATCCGCCTCATTGTGCTTGAGCTCCTTTTGCAATTGCTGAGCCGTCAATATACCGCCATATCCGGCGCCCACAATGACAATTTTGGGAATACTGCTCATGCTTCTACCCCTTCCGATATACATAATCATAATCATTAATTGTTCACAGCTGTTCTCTCAAAACGGTTAATTGATACTCACAGAAAAGTCTTCATCAAATATTAATCGCTTTAACTTTGCAAGCGGAACCCAGCAGTTTATAATGATAAACAGTGAATCATGCGTTCGGCGGCTATCTGAACCTCTATGCGGCTGATTCAATATCTACAAATCCCATACTATCCCTTTCGGAGGTGTTTTTAGAGTGACAGCTCAATCCACAGGTGCGGAGATCCGCGATCTGATTATTATCGGAGGCGGTCCAGCCGGTATTTTCGCCGCTTTTTACGGAGGAATGCGTCAGGCATCCGTCACCTTAATTGAAAGTATGCCCCAACTGGGCGGCCAGCTTGCAGCCCTTTATCCTGAAAAATATATTTATGACGTTGCTGGCTTTCCTAAAGTGACTGCACAAGAACTGGTTAACAATTTGGTTCAACAAATGAACCACTTTAATCCAGAGGTGCAGCTAGAAGAGAAAGTCGTATCGTTAGAGAAAAAGGAAGAGCGCCACTTCATTGTAAAAACAGACAAAGGTGGCGAGTATCATGGTAAAGCGGTTATTATTACCGCTGGTGTTGGTGCTTTCGAGCCGCGCAGACTGGAGCTTCCAGGTGCCGAACGTTTTGAAAAAACGAATCTGCATTACTTTGTCAGCGACCTGAGCAAATTTGCAGGCCGAAAAGTGCTAATCAGCGGTGGTGGTGATTCTGCTGTAGACTGGGCACTTATGCTGGAACCGATTGCAGAACAGGTTACATTGATTCACCGCCGTGACAAATTCCGTGCGCATGAACACAGTGTCGAAAACCTCCTCGCTTCCAAAGTAAACGTTATTACACCAACGGAAATTACAGAATTGCATGGAGATGACACGATTACAAAAGTCACTCTTGCTCATGTAAAAACCAAAGAAACACAGGAAATTGAAGTGGACGATGTGATCGTTAACTTTGGATTTGTATCCACACTTGGCCCGATTGCTGAATGGGGAATTGAAATCGAAAGTAACTCTATCGTGGTCGACTCTCGCCAGGAAACAAATATTCCCGGCATTTTCGCCGCAGGGGACATTACGACCTATCCAGGCAAGCTCAAGCTGATTGCGGTCGGCTTTGGTGAAGCTCCTACGGCAGTCAACAACGCCAAGGTCTATGTAGATCCAGATGCCAAGTTGTCTCCCGGGCACAGCAGTAACATGAAATTGTAGTCTAGTTTAGACTATGACAAAAAAGGGTATTTTACTCCAAATTTGATTCTTTGGAGTGAAATACCCTTTTTTACGGTGTGCCTATTCGTTGCAGTGATTGTCCGTAAAGTCATCCGAACCCTGAATGACTTTACAGTCGCAGTACGAGAGCTTGTCCGGTCTAATGAAGGACTACGGCTGTATTCATCTCTAGATTTCTTTTGTGAATCTCAGCCAGCAACAGTGCAATGAAGTCACATTCAAGTTTAAGCTCGATTGCCATCTGATAGGAATCCAAAAGCATTTCATCCGTCAGCATAGCCATCCTCGACACAACCTTTCCTTTTATTTCAAAATCTATTCTATCAAAATACCAAAATCGGAACAAGCGTTCTGTTATCCACAGTCAATTGTGGAAATCCTGTGTATAAATTGTTGGTAAGTGTCGTTAACCCATATATGTGACAGGGGATAATGTGGACAATATTTATACACAGAATTTTGACGCTCGAACACAAAAAAAATATTTTTATTATTTATACAAATATATTATATTTAGCGTCTTGTTAATAGATTATATTGGAATTTTTTTAAAGAAATCAGAAATTTATTGCGGTCTTGTATTAACCTCTAAAATCCATACCCGTCCACTCTGATCAAGCCCGTAATCAAATCCCAGTTGTCCGATCCCAGGAAATCTTCTTTCCAGTACAGGAATACAGCGTCGTGTAAGTTCAATGATCTCTCGCCGCTTTTGAGTAGCAAGCCGCCGGGGATATATCATCCGAAGCGCCTCTGTTCCCTTCAGCAAAGTTCCCCCTTTGCACAGATTCGTAATGACCAGCCCAGGCCGAGCATGACGTGCAACCACCGCACGGAAAACCCATCTCTGCCCTTCCTTCACAACTTTGACTCGATAGTCGACAGGTCTACCTTGAATACTTGCCAGTTGGATGCCTTGTTGAATGAGATATGGACGTTGGATTCTGAGCTTATTAATTCCGATTACAAGCGCTTTAAAATGACTGAACCGGTGCGTGTGCTCCATACGCGTACAGGTGTATCCCCTACGCTCCTTTGCCACACGCATGACTCCGACTCCTCCGCCTCCTTTCACAGGTTTTATAAATACAAAAGCATGCCGCCGCAGCATCATGCGCAATTGTTCTTCACTATATAGACAGGTTTCCGGTATATAAACGGCGGTATGTGGATGGTGGAGCAGCGCCTTCGTCTTTAGCCATTTGCTTGCAAGTTGTCTCATCTAACCCTCTCCTTTCGCCGTCAGGTATACTTATACATACTCAACAGGAATGTTCTATTCTTGGATGATTGTCCGCGGCATGTGCCTATTTCGACAAGATCATGGCGAACGGTAGCATGCACCGAACATCACTGGTACAATGACAATAATCTACTACCATTTGCACGGAGCAACGGAAATTACCGGCAAATCGTTTTTTCAACAAGGAGGTCAACTCATGAATAGCAAAATTGGCATCATGGACATTGGCTCAAACTCCATACGTCTGGTGATCTATGAAATGACAGAGACAGGAGCCTATCGAATTGTGCAGGAATGCAAAGAAGCTGCCCGACTGAGCGAAAAGGTTGGGGCCAACGGCCGTATGGAACGGGAGGCGATTCGAAGCATCGCTCCATTGTTACGCCAATTTATGGCGGTATGCCATATGCACGGGGTGGTCCGTATGCGTGCAGCAGCAACGGCAGCCATCCGCAATGCCACGAATTCGGACGAAATCGTCCAATGGATCGCGGAGGAGACAAATTTAACACTGGAAATACTGAGCGGGGAGCAAGAAGGCTATGCCGGTTTTCTGGGCGTAGTGAACACTATGAATGTAAGTGACGGAATCATTATTGACATCGGGGGTGGCAGTACCGAAATTACGCTGTTCCGCGATCGAAAGCGACTGCATACGGTGTCATTTCCCTTTGGCGCCGTCAATATGAATTGGCGCTTTGGACGTGAGGTTAAGAATGGCGAATGGTCTCCTCAGCAGATTGAGGAAATGGAGAGCTTTGTCCGTTCTTCACTGCAAAATCATGATTGGATCTTCTCCAATCCGGGTCTGCCATTCATCGGGCTGGGCGGAACCCTGCGTACTTTGGCTAAAATCAATCAGAAGCGGCAGGATTACTCACTTCCTGTGACGCACCATTACGAAATGACGATAGAAGATGTCGATTACTTCTATGGCAGTCTGCCCCATCTTCCCTATGAAAAACGCAAAAAAACAGCCGGCCTGTCCAAGGACAGAGCCGACATCATTGTACCGGGTCTTATTATATTGAAAACGATATTTGAAGCTGCTCAAGGCTCCGCGTATTTGGTCAGTGGAGCGGGTCTGCGAGACGGCCTATTTCATGAGCTGGTCAACGCTGAACAGCCCGTGGTAGCTAATCCGCTTATCACATCCATTCGCAATATCCTTTCGTTTGCTGTCCCGGTTAGCGAAGCGCATGTCAAGCGGGTTAACGAGTACGCCGTCCGTCTTTATGACACATTGGCTAACGGAACCTCAGCTGCTATGGACAAGCGCTTGTTACTGACCGCAGCAACTCTTTACAAAACGGGGGCTGCCTTGAATTATTATCATTTCCGCCAGAATTCCGTATTCTGGATTTTACATGCAGGCATTGGCGGTCTGTCCCATAGGGAAACGGTACTAGCCGCGTTGATCGCGGATTACCATCCCAAGAACCGGACTCCCCGTTTGCTACGCACACATGCCGATATTTTGGAGCCTTCCGACGAGGAACGTGTACATCGGCTCGGCTCGCTGCTCCAGCTCGCGATTGGCATGGATCGGAGTGAGTCGGGGATGATTACCAGCATCAATCCCACTACAGGGGATGACGCACTGCATCTTCGTCTGGAAAGCAAGAGTGAACCCATATTAGAACAACGGGAGCTAGAATCGGTTGCCAAGGATTTTCAAAAGGCGTGGAACCTTACATTGTCGTGGTCCATTCTACCTTCTTCCAATTTCTAACCTTCATCGCTTCAGATTGGCTCCTAATGGGAGCCTCTTTGTCGTTTCTGGACACAAATTGATAGCTGCCGTTAGGCAAAAGCTGGCGCGCCTTCACATTATCCCTTAACGATAAATGCAGAATATCTGCCAGCATTTCTTTGATCCCGTCATCATAAATCGGGCACATCAGTTCAATTCGGCGGGTCAAATTGCGCGTCATCCAATCCGCACTGGACAGAAATAACTCGGACTTCCCTCCATTTTCAAAATAAAACAATCTGGAATGCTCCAGGAAGCGGTCTACAATACTGATGACACGTATGTTCTCGCTGAATCCTTCCACACCGGGACGCAAACAACAAACCCCTCTAATAATAAGATCAATCTTCACACCTGCCTGGGAAGCCGCATATAGTTCATCGATCATCTCCTGATTGGATAAGGAGTTGATCTTGGCAATAATCCGGGCGGGCTTACCTGCCAATGCTTGCTCTGCTTCCCTACGGATGAGTTCAAACAGCTTGTTCTTCATTCCCGTTGGAGCCACCGTAAAAGCTTGCAAAGTCTTGAGCGCAGAGAATCCCGTAATTTCATTAAACAGTTCGGAGGCATCCTCGCCAAGTACCGGATCTGACGTAAACAATCCGATATCCGTATACACGCGCGCCGTGCTTTCATTATAATTGCCTGTACCTACATGCACATATCGTTTGAGTGCGTTACGCTCATGGCGTATGACAAGAATGATTTTGGCGTGCGTCTTCAAGCCAACCAATCCATACACTACGTGACAGCCTGCTTTTTCAAGCGTACGCGCCCAGGCAATATTACGCTCCTCGTCAAAACGGGCTTTCAGCTCTACCACCACCGTTACCTGCTTGCCCGATTCGGCCGCACGTGCCAATGCCGGAATCAGCTTCGATTCCCCGTTGACACGGTACAGGGTCATTTTGATTGCCATCACATCCGGGTCCTCTGATGCCTCAATGATAAAATCAGTTACCGCATCGAATGATTCATATGGATGGTACACGAGCACGTCTCGTTTACGAAGTACGTTGAAAATATCCTCTTGTGGGGGCAGTTCTTCTGGATACAGTGGTTTGATTGCCGGAAATTTCAAATGCGAATACCCCTCCAAATGATCGGCAAAAGACGACAAAAATGTCAGATCGAGCGGCCCGTCCATCTCAAACACATGATCGAACAGCTTGAATTCGCGTTGAAGCTCCATCAGGGCATAGGGATGAATCCCTTTTTCTACTTCCAGTCTAACCGGCGCCCCCCGGCGTCTTCGACGCAGCTCTTTTTCAATCTCTTCGAGCAAGTCTTCGATCTCTTCTTCATTAATGGATAAATCGGAGTTACGCGTAACACGAAAGGCATGAACCGCCTCTGGAACATATCCGGTGAACAGCGTTTGGATGTGATGCTTGATTAGTTCCTCAATTAAAATAAATGATTTCTTCTTGCTGTTCGACCGCAAAGGCACGGTAACAACACGTGGAATATTCGAAGGCACCTGCACAATGGCAAAAAGCGGTTTATCCTCCTCCGTATCCCCTGGACGTCTCAAGACGACCGCTAAATATACGTATTTATTGTGAACGAGTGGAAAAGGACGGCTCTGATCGACCGCCATCGGCGTGAGTACCGGAAATATAATTTCATGAAAATATGCATCCAGCGACTTGCGCTGTGTTGTATTTAAGTCTTCATATTCGAGCAGTAAAAGACCTTTTTTCGTCAAGAGGCGAGAAATATCACGATAGGTCCGGTATTGTTCTGATACCATCGAGACGGTACGCTTGATCAGTCGTTTGTACAAACCGGAGGGGGTATATCCCGTAAAATCCTTTTGCATAAAACCCGCCTTGATCTTCTCGCGCGTCTCTGCAACACGAACAGCCATAAACTCATCCAAATTGCTAGATACAATCGCCAAAAATTTGGCTCTCTCCAGCAACGGTGTATCTGCATCCTGAGCTTCCTGAAGCACACGGCGATTAAATTCAATCCAGCTTAAATCTCGGTTAAAGTAACGTTCTGACCCGGCTTTATCCTTATTCTGACTCTCTATCAACATATGGCCTCCATCAATTCATGCAGTATAGTATCCCTTTATTGTACTATTAGATGAAACGCACTAGCATCACAGCAGTGTAAACGCAATGTAAAATGTGTGTAAACACAATCTGGATGTTTGAAAAGGTCAATCGGACGCTTTACAAAAATAGCATTAAGCGGTACAGTGTTTACGTCTGTTTCATAGAGTAGATTAACGAACCGTTCCTTTTTCAGTTGTTTTATGTTCATTATGATGTGTAGTAATCACTTAGTAGCCACGTTCAATTGCTGATTTTCAAATGGCATGATATAGGGAGGATTTACGTTATGGAACCCAAGAAAACGCCACGCGTACTGCAAAAAAACATCGAATTTTTCACCGCGGCGCTATCTCAACACCTCGTTTCGGTCTGGCAAGAGGACCCTACAGGTGTATACTGTGAGATTGGCTGTGGATATATCGAGTTATTCAGTAGCGAGATGATTCGGGTGCGCAATCAAGATGGAACCCCAAGCCATTATGACCGCAATATCACCATGTTTCAGTTAATCACGAAGGATCAGCCGATATAATTATTATATGCTATGCCTGCGCTGTTCTTCCAGATTAGAATTGTTTAATGTTTACAACTACCGATTTTGATATCTGCTGAATCTTGCAGTTTTTCCAAAAAGCGCCTCGGAGCGCTTTTTTTGTCGACTTTTTTTGAACATCGTTTCGAAAAGCAGTATGATAAGGGAGCATATTACCTAAATTTAAAGGGGAATCAACCGATGGAGCATACAACATCAGATGGGCGCATCTTGGTTATGACCGCGGTTGAAGCCGAACGGGAAGCTGTACTGCGGGGCCTGCAAGGCGATACCCGTTTTGTGGTCGAGCTGGCTGGCGTGGGCGCATCGTCCGCAGCGGCTTCAACCGCGCTAGCACTGGCGGCGGCCGGTGACTACCGTCTGGTCATCAGCACCGGAATTGGTGGCGGCTTCGTGGAGGTCGCTGCACTGGAGAGCGTCGTTGTTGCTGACGCGATCATTGCCGCCGACCTAGGAGCCGAGACGGCAGAGGGCTTCAGCAGCGTGGACGAGCTGGGTTTCGGCTCAAGCCGAATTGCCGTGAACGTTGCCAACGCGCAGCGACTCGTTCAGGCGTTGCGTGCCGCTGGACAGACGGCTATCGCGGGGCCGATCCTGACCGTTTCCACAGCCACTGGTACGGCGGCAACAGCGGAACGGCTGGCCAAGCGCGTTCCCGGAGCTGCTGCCGAAGCGATGGAAGGCTACGGCGTAGCCGTGGCGGCAAATAGACTGGAACTGCCGACGATGGAAATCCGCACGATTTCCAATGCTGTCGGTCCACGTGACCGTGCAGCCTGGCGGATCAAAGAGGCTTTGCAAGCGTTGGAAGCCGCATTTTCTACATTAACGGAGGTTATATAGATGCAAATTGCTTTTTCACCTTGTCCCAACGACACTTTTGTCTTCCATGCCCTGGCGCATGGATTGATTCCGGGCGCACCCGCGCTGGACATTACATTTGCCGATATCGACATCACCAACAATCTGGCGATCACACCAGACGGACTGGATATCATGAAAATTTCGTATGCTGCACTCCCTTGGGTGCTGGATGAATACGCCCTGCTGCCTTGCGGAGGCGCACTGGGCCGGGGGTGTGGTCCGCTCGTGCTGACCAAGGAAGGTTCCACCGTCGAAGGCCCGGAAGCCCTGTCCGGCAAGCGTGTAGCCGTTCCGAGTGAACGTTCCACTGCCTATCTGCTGTTCCGCCTGTGGGCAGCCAAGCATGTGCCTGGGGGTGTCGGCGAGATCGTCGTGATGCCGTTCGACCAAATCATGCCTGCTGTCCGTGACGGGGAGATAGATGCCGGACTGGTTATTCATGAAGCACGGTTCACGTATCCGTCCTACGGACTTAGTAAGCAAGTCGATCTGGGGAACTGGTGGGAAGAAGATACAGGGCTCCCAATCCCGCTCGGAGCCATTATTGCCCGCCGTACGCTGGATTTGGATGCGATCACAAACTGGATACGTGCCTCTGTTGAATACGCTTGGAAGCATCCAGAAGCTTCGCGTGAATATGTATTGTCTCATGCGCAGGAGCTTTCACCCGATGTCGCCCAATCGCATATCGACCTGTATGTTAACGATTTTACCGCCAATTTGGGCGACAGCGGATATGCCGCCATCGAAGCTTTGCTTGGTCGCGCTGCGCAGGAAGGGCTGGTACCTTCGTTTGATTTAGCCCAACTGCGCCCTACTTCCACAACAACACGTTAAAAGGGACAGACATGCCATGCATGTTTTTCTGCTGAATAGAGTAGTTTAAACATATAAAACCTCCCGAACGAGCACATGGCCTAGCCGTGCGCCCCATTCGGGAGGTTTTATCATTTCATATGGCGAATCCTCATTCGGACTCGCTTGATCCTTATTCTTAGTTCTGTTCCTGCTCCACAACCTCGGTCTTAAATACGTTATCCAGTTTGGTACCCAATCTTTTGACCAGCGGCACCTTGATATCCCGGCTCAGCTCCTTGAAAAAAGCGTCCATGTCACAATTAATCTTATCCAACACGACCTTTACGGTGCCCTCTGCCAAGATCTGCTCATTCAGATCCTCCGGTACGGTAACCGAGATATCATACTTCTTGCTTAACGTTTTAATGTAGCGGGTAAAGATTTCGATAAGCTCCTCATTGTTGAACTTCTCAACTGCAACTTGCCCTTTGTTGGTAAATTTCAAATTCACTCTCACGTTAGCATTTCCCCTTTTCCTTTTGACCATTTATTTTGGATAAACGTTGAACCTTTCAGAGGCTCTTCAAAGAAAGGGCCTTACCGGTCGTTTTAGACTCTTGTCCTTTGATATACTAAGTATAACACATTAAGGCCGTTTTCATTTCCCAACTTGTCGTTTTATGATAAAAAATGATACAATTTGCGCATTTTCAGCATAAATTCTTTCTTTTCATGCCAATCATTAGGAATAGTTTATACACAAATACACAAAAAAACGCCTATCTCGCAAAAGAAAGACGTTTCCGTATAGATGCTTAAGTGGTATGCATTTACAGAGGTTTCGTACATTCCCAACCGTGTGAACGATACTCACGCACAGCGTCTCGTATATCCTCAATATCATCAGAATGCAGCAAAATGGCAGGTAGAATTACCCAATACTCATTCTCCGCTAGATCAATAAATACGTCCTCGACATCATAATATTGCATATCGCCAAATGCCATATCCCTGATTTTCTGTCCAACCAAAGGTGTAAACTGGGAATCAAATGTTTTCATCACCTTCGTATATTCCTTCACGCCCGTTGCCGAGATCTGCTGTGAAATAATGACGCTCAATGCTGTTACCTCCCTGACCTAATAATGCTCATTATACCCTTCTCTCAGACCCTCTACAAAACCTTGCGCAAAAAAAATCATAAAAATCAATAGTCCAATCCCAATAGCTACGGAGCTGATTACGACAATGAAGATACCCTGCGTGTTTCTTTGTTCCATTCGTTTCGTTAAAATTCCGAAAACCAAACCTAAGACACCCAACAATCCTCCAAAGACAAAAAAACTAAATATGAACCCCAAACCTGCAAAAATCCAGCCAAAGAAAGCGAGCAACCATCCCTGCTGCTGCGGCTCACTCTGCTTCATCTGCCAGCGTTCCCTCGCTGTAGGTGTATATCTGTCCATTCCTTCTCCCCCGCATCATCTGTAAAACCCAACATCGGAATAACATCTGATATAGCATCTAATGGAGAAATAAAATACGCCAAGGCTCCGAATGCTACGTAGATTCCTCCTATTGCCGACTGATGAGTTTAAAAGTACCACCTTCCCGCTTACCAAGCGGATAATTTTGAACCGTCATTTCCACTAACTCAACAGACTTATAGTCATATTTTACTATGACCTCCTTTGATATTCTAGTATATTTATCCTAATCCTTGCTCCTATGTATTTGTACAGGCTTTTGCTTGATTCCAGACAAACTAAACGACCTTCCCCATTAGAATTTCGAGAAAAGGCCGTTGCTAAAACAATATGAATCTTTTTTACTGTTTACCGTTACTATAAACCGTACTTAACTTGGATGTTGCTCTGATGCCATTCGGACCTTCAATAATGG
This sequence comes from Paenibacillus sp. SEL1, assembly GCF_054602535.1. NCBI lineage: Bacteria > Bacillati > Bacillota > Bacilli > Caryophanales > Paenibacillaceae > Paenibacillus > Paenibacillus sp. SEL1. The sequence goes on from NZ_CM137723.1 coordinate 869,009, forward strand.
CACGTCCTTGTTCAGTATAACTCGATCCTCCCCAGTCGTTTGACATATCCAAATATTCTAGACCCGATCCATTTCCTTTCCAAGACCACCCGAGATAACCTACACCTTTTTGTTGGGCGTAACTCATAATGGTGGCCTCGTCAACATCACCATTTGTATGCTTGATTCCGAATTCTCCAATGATGAGAGCTAAATTTTTATTTAATACATTGTCAATATTGCTTTTTACTGTTTCGGCATTTCCTCCAGCGTATTCGTACATATGAATGGAGAACATCGTATTTTTAAGCGGATCGGCATCAAACACTTGCGTACCGTAGTCAAAAATCGACTTCGGATATTGACCCCAACCAGCGGCGTCAACCAGAATGGTATTTTTGATGCCAGCATTTCGTAGCTTTGGAATAACTGATTTATACCCCTGGGCCCAGCCGTTTCCATCCCAAGTACCAAACCATTCATTCGCAATGTTAAGAATGACTGTATTTTCTTTTCCAATCAGTGCGCTCTTCATTTCAATCCAGTAATCTGCGATTTTATTCAACACAGCAGCATTATCACTTCCCGTACCATCGTGTACTTCAAGGACAACAACCAATTTGTTTTGTTCTGATAAAGTAATCAGGTTTTGCAACGCTGACAAATCATCTTTCGTCCATTGCTGACCGTCTGACAGCACGATTCTAATCGTGTTCGCTCCTGTTTTGGCAATTGCAGGTATCGCAACCGACTCTTGACCTTTGTACCAAGTGTAAGCGTGATTAATTCCTCTCATGACAAAGGGATTTCCCTTGCCATCATAAAGCGTCGTACCTTTAACATAAAATCCTGTATTTTGAGAGGAGTCGGAACTTGTTGTTACTTTTAAGACATTACTTGGTTCCGAAACATTGCCTGCTGCATCTTTCGCTTTTACAGTGAAATTGTAGGATGTGTTCGCAGTGAGACCCGTCACTGTATAACTTGTTGTGGTGCTCGTGCCTATCAGATCTGTTCCGTTATAAATAACGTAGCCAGTTACACCTACATTGTCTATTGAGGTCGTCCATGTGAGAGTGACAGATGTGCTCGTCTTGGATGAGCTTTGGAGGTTTGTTGGGGCGGTTGGTGGTGTCGTATCTGCTGTCGTATCAATCTGCGTGAATCTCCACCTTTGCTGAGCGCTACCGTTGTCGGCCCATTGTTGAACGTTTGCACCGTCATGGGTATAACCACCGACAACATCCAATGCTTTACCACTAGATTGCGAGATCAGCTTATAATATCCACCACCAGCGTCAATGATTTTCCACTTTTGCTGAGCGTTCCCATTGTCGGTCCATTGTTGAACGTTCGCTCCGTCATGGGTATTACCACCGGCTACATCTAATGCTTTACCACTAGATTGCGAGATCAGCTTATAATACCCATCCCCAACGTCGACCACTCTCCACTTCTGTTGCTCCTTTCCGTTATCGGTCCATTGTTGAACATTCGCTCCGTCATCCTTGGACCCCCCTTCAACTTCCAAGTTTTTTCCGCTATGCTGTGCCGTAATTTTGTAAACAGCATCTGAAATAATATCCGATTGGGCAGACGGTGTTGGATCAAGCGTTAGATTAGTAACTCCATCATTGTTAGCGCTTACAATAGTGGTCGGCAATATATAAACAAGCATTCCTAACGAGATCAAACACGACAATAATTTCTTCATTTTGTACCCTCCAGGTAACCAGCGTTACCATTCACCGTTTGCTCGAAGTTTCCAACATTTCTATTTAACCGCATCTCAACATACACCTCTCCCTTAGCTTATATATTCAAATTTCCATCCCTTAGGCACGTACTATGATCTCTCCCTCCCGGCCATAATTCGGAAAAGAAAAAAGAACCAAAAAAAGAGCTCTATCCTAATATTAGGTAAACGCTTTCAATTGTTCCAAACTAATTATGTGATTGGGAAATGAATTCTTACTCATTCTAGTTTACGTTATACTAAATGTCAATTGTTAGCATAACAAAAATCTGTAAAATACAATGATTATTTAAAAAACAAACATTATATTAAAATAACAAATTAGTGATATTGAATACCAAGCTTCTTTTATCATCTCTATTTTTGCTATAAAACAATTATATTCATTCATTTTTTACATAAGGACGAAAAACATAAAAAACACAAAAATCTTTAAAAATATTTTGTTATTCTAATGTTTTTTTATAACATCATATCTTGTTAGCTAATTTTGTACGACAACCTCTACCATAAATTTAAATTTTTTCGATGATCTTGAATAGCATAGCAAATGAGTTCTTTGAAAATCATAGTCAAAAAAGCACGCTATATTGGTGCTTCCAATATGCGTGCATGAAAGAAGTTATTGAAGTTCTTCTTGATCCATCGCCCCCGTTAATCCTCAAATGTCTCACCGTTCTGATACTTAGTGGGATAACTCTATTCTTTCTTTAATATTTACCAGATACACACTGCCTGCAATCAGCACCAGCCCCACAACAAACGTCAAAGTAAGTGATTCCTTGAGCATTACCATACTAAAGACCGTGGACAACACCGGTATCAAAAACGTATAGGAGCCGACGGTTCCCGCATCTCCGTTGTCGATTAGTTTAAAATAAATCATCCAGCCCATCGCAATCACGAATATCGAAATAAACAATAAAATTGCGATAAAGGAGGTCGTCCAGTGAATATCGCTCCATTTCTCGGTCGTAAATCCAATGCCATTGAGTATAATCCCTCCCAAAACGAGCTGCATCGTCACCGCCCAAATGGAATCCAACTGTTGGCTTTTTTTCTTCATATAAATCGTTCCGAGCGCCCAGCACAGTCCTGAAGCTAGCCCCAACACAATGCCCAGTACCGATAAATGCCCTGCCATTCCACCAGAGCTAATCACGATCACTCCGCCAAAACCCAGCACCAGTCCAATGACCTTCAGGGGAAACATACGCTCCCCCAACCACATCCAGGAGAATAATCCCAACAGGATCGGCTGAAGGAATACTAAAGTGGAAAATAACCCAGCAGGCAAATAACGCAACCCTACCGTCTGCAAGCCATAGTAGCCTGCAATATTAAATATGGCCAGCACCAGATAAGTCCACCCATTCTGTCTAAAGCGTAAGGTTTCCCGATGACGCATAGCGAACAACAGCAGAATCACACCACCCAGTAGGGTACGGAGTCCTGAAAAAAATATCGGCGGCGCATCTGGCAAAGCCAGCTTGGTCAACGGCCAGTTGATCCCCCATACCATCACTAATATCAAGACAAGCCACAGCGTAGCTTTAGGTGTTAATTTTTTCATAGATGTCTTCTCTCCCTTAGATTTATCGCTCATTGCTTTACGTCTACAATCTGAATAGCCGTTTGCAAAGTTTTGCTTTACTAGCGTATACTGTGGTCACTAATAAATAAAATGAATATTTTCAATAAGGGAGATAACTTTTCACTTATGACCATTACTCAAATTATGATCTTCGTTCGCGTAGCTGAAACGCTAAACTTCACCCAAACTGCCCATGAGCTGCATATGACGCAGCCCGCGGTCAGCCATGCCATCGCCAGCATCGAAAACGAACTGGATGTCCAGCTATTGCTGCGCGACCGAAAAAAAGGAGTGCTGCTGACCGATATCGGGCACAAAGTACTGCTGGAATTCCGTATGATGCTGCAAAGCATGGAAAAGGTACAGCAGCAGGTGGCTGCTGAAAAAGGTCTAGACGTGGGCACAATCACGATCGGTGCCTTTCCTTCTGCTTCAGCCTATTTTCTGCCCCCGATTATTCATCATATTCGTCAGCATTATCCGAACCTTGTTTTCGATCTACATGAAGGCTCCACGAATGAAGTCAAGGAGTGGGTGCATACCAGAGAAATCGAGGCGGGTATCATCCTGTTGCCAGACCCTCAGGTAGATGTAATCCCATTATGTCAGGATGACATGGTTATTCTCCTGCCAGACGGTCACCCTTTGCAATCGCACAATAAAATCGCCATTCGAGACTTGAATCAGCAGGATATGATCTTTTGTAAAGGTGGACATGAGGTCGCCATTATGGAAGGTTTTGAACGCGAGCAAAGTCAGTTGCAGGCACAGTTCATTACTCATAATATCAGTACCTTGGTCAGCATGGTTCGACAGGGACTTGGTATGGGTATTGTTTCTTCACTTGCCTTGTCCACGTTCCCTCATAATCTGACCGTCAAGGAAACCTCGCCTCTGATCACACGTCAAATCGGTATAGCTGTACCGTCCCTGCACAATGCTTCACTTGCTGTACAGTTATTTGTGCGGACCGCGCAGGAGCTGTTTACAGATGTGAAGCAGTAGAAGCACTGATAACGAGATTTTGGCAGGTGTATAATGTTTACTAAATATTACTTGAATCATATTATAAGAGGTGTCTTTTCATATGCAGGAAAATCAATTCATTGGACCGGATAGCTAAGTTCCTAACCTATTCCCGGTGATTTTTCTTGTTTTAATATGGTGTACTTAAAAAATAAAAAGGAGTTTTCCATAAACGGAAAACTCCTTCGCACATTAAGCTATTTACTGCTACAGCTTGTTCAATGTCGGACCACCAATTCTCCGGCTACATCATCCCAGCGCCAAGAAACCTCATGTCCATGGAGATGCAGCCCCCCAAACCACTCATCGATCCCTTGAACTGCAATGCGGTCCGCTGATCCATTCAGTACCTCTTTACCCAACTCTGTCAGAATTACCTTTCGGTTCAAAAAATCCGGAATTTGTCTGAAATTCAAGCCAGCCTCATCCCCGTCAATCATCAGCAAAGGATGTTCGCCTTGCGCCAAAGCACGAATAAATTTCCAGTATTCGAGATCACCCATGCCGAGCACATGCAGGACGTCAGTTACCTGACGAAACAATTCCAATGGCGTATTCACTCCATTATGAACGGCCTGAAGCGTGGTCTGTTCCACAACGCCAAGACCATTCTGCTGCGAGGGCAGCCGCTTGAGATGCGCTGTGAAGGCTTCATAGGCAAAAGGCAGGCCGGAGGCTGCCAGTTCTGCCTTCTTGTCTTCCAGCAGATTAGCCATTTGAACAGGATCAGGAGAAGCATACGCCTGCCAAAGCTCGCTTCCAAGCTCCATTTCTTGCCGCCCAATAGTCCGCCAGGTCCCGGATAATGTTTGAAGCTGTGCCGGAGTGAGCTGTCCCAGACCATGAAACCGTTCGATTCCCGGAAACTCCCCAATACAGAGCAGGCTCAGCTTCGTGCGGCCCAGTTTCTGTCTTTTGAACCAGTGGAGCAGATAGGCGAGCATGCTCTGATCAAACAGGTCATGCTCAAACCACAATACGACTTCATCATACTTAATAAACTCTCGAAGTTTCTGCTCTTGTTCCTCACACCCCGTAATATATTCGTTGGCCGGAATACCCATCGTTTCCTCCAAGACCCGGGCCCGCAATGCCCGTTCTTCCGCCCCCGCTGGATTTGCAAATATCGGTCCTGCCGGATATACCTCTCTCCATACAAGCACATCACCCTGTACAACACCCTGCTTCAACATCTCACCTACAACATCACCGTTAACAATATGTAGCATGTTTTGCCCTCCCTCATACAAATGATTGAACACGGAAACGAGGTCGGCTACCGGGAGTGTACCTTTCAACTTTCGGCGGGCATCGTGCAGCCGCTTCTTAAGCGTCGGGACCGGAGTGCCCAGATAATCGGAAATTTCCTGCAGAGAGTAGCCGTAAAAATAAAACAATCGCAGAGGAACGCGCAGCTTGGCAGACAGTGCCTTCACCGATTGTTGCAGAACTTGGCTCTCCTCCCTACGCTCCGCAATTTCTGCTACACCCGGTACTCCTCCGGAAACCTGCACAGCCTCATCCAGAGGAAGCATCGAATGATGCTTACGCCGCAGCATCCGCTGGCACTGTCTTACGACAATGGTCTTGAACCAGCCTGGAAAAGCGGACGGGTTCTGTAGCTTCTCCAGATTCTGATAAGCCTCTATGAACGCATCCTGCACGGCATCTTCCGCGAGATGAACATCCTTCAGCATGTCATAGGACACGGCATATGCCATTCCGCGAAAATGCAGCATCAGCTGCCCGAACGCTTCTGCATCCCCTAACCGCGCCTTTTCAACCCACTCCCTCATACGTCCCTAGCCTCTTTTCTTTCGTGTTCTTATTCTTAAGTGCCAACTCCATGGGGGAAGGTTACAAATCATGTTGATGGAAAAATGAAATGATTGATAAATAGCGTCACTGAACACAGCAACCATATTAACAGATTCTTTCTCAAAAGAAGCATAATGTAGTTACAGCTGTTAGTTTCCAACAGAAATATATCATCTTTTATTTTTCACGAGGTTAAGCTCAATTCCATTATCCCTATCCTTCTGCATTTAAAAGCGCATACTAAAATTATAGAGAAGATAAATTATCACTATAAGAAGTTATGCAATAACAACTGCTGATTAAATGTACAGCCATAAAAAAACACTAAAAGGTGCCCGCCTTTAATTGGCCAAACACTCATTTAGTGAGTCAATTTAAAAACTAATTAATTTACCACGTAAGAGATTGGGCTGTCTTTATGTTGTGTCATTGTCGACTCTTCTGCCAATCCATACATATGATAGAAGCAACCCTGAAGCTCTATTAATTCACAAAATGTCCCTTTCTCTATAATTGCTCCATCAGCGAATACAAATATCATATCATAGCGCTCTAATACTGGTTTTGATAACCGATGAGTAACCATCACGCATGTAGTATTCTCTAAATTCAGAACTGTTTCTTCAACAGCATTTGCTGTTTCCTGATCAAGTGACGAAGTCGGCTCATCCATTAACAATAGGGGAGTGCGGCGTATTAACGTCCTTGCTATGGCTATTCTTTGCTTTTCACCTCCAGACAAAAAACTTCCTTTCTCTCCAACCTGTGTCTCCATTCCATTGGGTAGCTTATTAATTAGCATACTCAGACCAGATTTTTGAATAGCATCTTCAATTTCCTTATCAGAATATATCTGATGTAATACAATATTTTCCTTAATGCTACTATCAAATAAAAAAACATCCTGATGCAGGACAGACTCCAGTCTGCACCAATCCTCCATATTGATTTCCTTTAAATCTACTTCATCAATACTGATCCTGCCTTTGTAGTTCTCATATTGCTTCATTAAAAGCCGTAATACCGTTGATTTTCCTGACCCGCTCGGCCCGACTAAGGCATACTTCTTTCCTAACTCCAAATCCATATTTAATCCATGTACATTATAGCAGTCATCTTTATAACCAAAAGACACTTCTTTTAACGATACTTTATCCTGAATAGTCGGTTTGCGAATGTAAATCTTGTCCTGTCGCTCTGTATGTAAAAGTTGTGTAATCTTTGCCGATATATCACGTAACGACTTGATTTGAGTTATATATTGAATACTCATTTGTATCGGATTAACGATGCTATTAGTTAGTTGAACACAAGCAATCATAGTTCCCAACGTGATAAGCTGCCGTAAAGTAAGGAAACTCCCAATAATAAATACTGAAATAAACATAAATCCACCAAATACTTCACTAATAGAGGCAACCCAAGCACTCAATTTCTGAAATCTATATTTTTGATTTTCCGTCTCCTGATTAATACCATCAAATTGCCCATGTACATGCCCCTCAATACCAAAGCTTTTAATAACTGCAAATCCTGAATACATATCATTCGTATGAATCATAAATTTTTCTAAAGCTTCAACTACTTTTCTCTTACAATTTACAAGTTTCTTTTCAAACATTCGAGGGATAAACATAGATGACAGTGTTAATAAGACAAGGGCTATGACAATTGTAGGACTGAGTAAAAACATCGCTAACAAAGATGCTGAAAAAGATATAAATGTCCCAATTAACGAGAATATATTTTTAAAATAATCATCTTCAATCATCTTTATATCATTACTAAAAATAGAAATATACTTGGCGCTATGATTTGAAGAAAATTGTGTTAGACTTTTATTTAAAATATGCCCAAATACAATTTCTTTTAGATTAAGCATGGTCTTCCTCATATAAGAAGCATGAGATAAATTCGTTAGTAATCGAAGTATTGCACCCAGAATGATTAAAAATACAGCCAAAAAAGCTGATTTAACAAATTCTTGTTCACTTCCGGTTGTAACAGTGTCTACCAATTTCTTAAAGATAAAAGCCATATACATATTCATGAGGCTTGATAAAGTGATGCAAATGATAAGTAATATTAACTGAAATCTATACTTAAACAAAAAAAGCTTCATCACTAACCCCCATTAGAATATATTTTTGTCTGAAATTTAAATTTTCACACATTAATCATCCCTCTATTTTTGGCAGCAACTACAGCTTCTAATCTCGAATGCACCTCAAATTTATTGAAAATATTAGTTAAATAATATTCCACAGTCCTTTGACTAACACAGAAAATGACAGCGAGCTCCTTATTACTTTTCCCCTCTGCGACGCATTCCAAAATAGATCGTTCCTTGTTGTTAAGCACTACATAGTCCATTACTCCTTCACGGTGATGAAGCTGTTTCAGTAAGGTTACGGGTAAAACGGAAATACCGTTTAACACGTTTCTTATAGTCCAAATTAGTTGATCGTGCGAAGGATCATTTTCAATAAATGCTATAACGCCCAGGTTTAAGAGTTTATCCATCATTGTATATGTATGAACCTGTCCAATAAATAGTATGGGTATATCCTGAATTAGATGGATACATTCCAAATCTACAGGAAGCATTTTATTCAAATGATAGATACATAGATTAAAATTATATTTAGTTAAGTTCTCTTTTGCTTCCAAAATAGTTCTGATAAGTGTGACATGTATATATTGATCTTGTTCAATCCACAACTTGGTAACCTCTCCTGATTCAGGATGATCATCAATAAGTAAAATGCTGTACATTTGACTAACCTCCTGCGTATTTTATACTTACTAATATAATTCTCGACAAAGTAGCTAAATAACCGCCTGTCTACTAAAGATAAACAGGCGGTTTCATAATAAAGAAGATTACCAGGAGAAAATAATACAACCATGATAATACCAACAAGTACTGGCAGGTTCAACAGAACTTTGGGCTGCTTTTGGCTCTACAATCCAACGCATATTTCTCACCTCCTTTCAAAACTACAAAAGAGCGAAATAATAGAAAGTTAATACTTATACTTCAAGTCGGTGATAATTAAATTTAAGCATTTCACCTAAATTGTACTTGTACTCACAACAAACAGGCTGTTTGTCGATACTTTCAAACGCTTGCTGGGCACAACCTCCGCCACATAAGGGCAGCACTGAGCAACTTCGGCATTTTTCAATTTTATATGGGGAATAATTAAGCCACTTCTCCGTACGTTCATTAGAATATATACCATTACTAATATGACCTATCGCATAATTTGAGTTTCCTACCGTATTCCAGCATTTTTGAATCCAGCCATCTGGCTGCACTACAATTGAATTATCTGCAATAGCAGCACAAACAACAGGTACATATTGAGGGTAATAAGAAATATTAAGCCCTTTTTCCAATGCTTTCTCATACAAGCTCAGAATAACTCCAGAGAATTCTTGATTGGCAAAGCAGCTATTACTACTTGAACAACCTCCTGCCACATAATCAGTAGTGGCAGAAAAATAAATATTCACTTTTTCCCTAAAGTCTTGCTGCCCTAAATAATCCATATAATCTTCCATTGAAGCTACGTTGTTCAAATCTACATTTGAGCGTATATTAATGTGAACAAAATCACATGAATCTCTAATATTTTTTATTATTTGATCAAATGTCCCTTGTTGGTTCGCCAAAACCCTTCTTTTATCATGATTCACCTTATTACCATCGATCGTAATTTGAATACTTTTCAAACCCAAATCCCTTAAAATAACGGCACGACTTTTAGTTAGTAAATATCCGTTGCTAACCATGTAGTGCGCTATTTCAATATGTTTTGCGGCTGCCATAGTATTCATTTGATCCATGAGCCGAGTAACCTTTTTAAATTCAAGTAATGGTTCTCCGCCTGTCCAATTGACAGTAATATGTTTCAAATTTGTAGCTTCCATTGCACTTTTTATATAACTCAAAATATCTTGCTGAACTTGATCAGTGAAAGAATGATTACCTGTTTTCTCAGTCAAATTCTCATAGCAATAAGAGCATCTGAAATTACAATTAAACGTAGGTAAAATTGTAAGGTGTAATGTGCTTTTTTGATATCTAGTTGTAGTGAATGACTTCTCCATTATCTCTAATTCATTAACGGGATTCAGATATAAAAATCGTCCTTGTATTAAGTGTTCTAACTCTTCACAATTCGTTAGATAGGAAAAATCTTCATTAACGAGGGCCTCGTATAAGTCCTTCTTTATTTCTCCTAAACCGTTAGTCAGGCTATTATATATTAAGTATTTACCACATCCTTCCTCATACAGTTTCAAGTACTCGTTGTAAGAAGAAATTTTCATGTGTACCCCTTCTATCATTTAGTATTAAGTACCAGATTGACCTACTTCCACAATGTACCGAACTAAATAACTATTTATTACATCATTTTACATCCGACTAATCAATAACCATTCATTCATCTATTTAATTATATTTTACCATTACCTTTCTTAAAAATCACCGCAAATTAACCGCAAATTATAAATAAAGCAAAGATAAAATCATAGAGTGTAAGACAGACTATTTAACAAAAGTGGCCCCCTAGTTCCTCTATTTCTACCCACTGACAGAAACGAAAACACAAAAACCTCCAAAACGATATAGTATGCGACTATACCGCTGGAGGTCTTAACTTACAACCCTAAAACAAATATTTCCATTTCGTTAATTGTTAGCGTTCATCATTCAGATTTATTTTCATACCACCACTCGAAAAACCTGAATTAACAAGGCTCTTCGTTCGGTTTTCCGGCATCCGTAGCCGTACGGAAGCTTGAACCGCAGCCGCATGTAGCTACAGCATTCGGATTATGAATCGTGAATCTGGCGTTAGGCTAACGTTCGGCCAAAACCGCGTCAGATCAACGTTTTTGAGCGTTGAACGGGATTGTTAATTCGTATGACTACTTGTTAATCACACGCCTCTACAGCGCATAATCACGTTAATCGTATTCTACCCCAATGGATGGCGGAACGCAACGCCTATAAACGAAGAAAAAGCGCCCGCCTCCGGAGAGACAAGCGCTTAGTTTATCGTTGTGTTAGGTTATCCCCGAGATAAAAAATACTGTCTGGATTTTTCGTACTCCAGATTCCGGGCCGCACGCAGGGGCGCTTGGGGGCACGGCCCTCGCTATCTCCACGCAAAACGACGCCGATTAAATCGCTTTTGATAGCGTAAATAAGCGTTAATTTCGATCGGACACACGCAGCCATACGTACCACCCGTCCACCTTTTATGCAGCGGATATTCACGGACATGTGCACAAAATCCATATTATGCGAATATGTCTGCGCCCGGAAGCCGCGCCGTTATGCGGTTCCTACCGTACTGCATAAACGTACCATATTCACTGTATATACATAACCAGCGTATAATCCGTATAAATCCTTTAGTGACGCGGCTTTACGCCCTGCCCGGCCACCTACCCGCTGGTAACATATGCAGTGAAATACGCTGGTTCTCACGTCTGTTATGCATTACGTATGCAACCAAAACGTATAGCGTAAATCCGCCATATCCGAAGGTTTCCGAAGCGATAAAACAGCGAAACTCCGCGCCCCAACCGGACCCTCAGCTATTAGCACGCTTTCGTATCCGAAAAATTCCGAAGGGGTCACGCGTCCGGAGGCTCGTGTAGGAAAATTCGCTGTAAAGTATAGTTTTGGGACGTGATAATAATACGAAGAATAGCCCGTTACAGCGCGCTTCTGCCGTCATTTCACCCGATTTCGCATCGTTGTGAGCCACGCCCGACTCACCGCTAAATAAGGCCATGCATACGGCAACTATCCGCGAGCTCATCCGCTGAAAGCACCGACCAATCTATCGTAGTCTTGTGTCGTCGGCGTATTGCGGATACAAAGAGCCGAATTGCCCTCTCGTACTCCTTATTGAAGTCTTTACGCTGTCTCCATCGGTACAGGGTCTGTCTGTCTACCCCGCATACAGACGCAATATCATCTAGTGTATCATGCGTACCTTTAAGCGCCAACAATTCAATCGCCACCCTATGACGGTCGTCCAGCGGTGGACGTACGCGTCTCTTACGCCTCTTCTTCGCCATTGTAACGCAACTCCTTCCGTATGTAAAAAAAGAGCGGCTCGAAGGCCGCCCGTAAGATTAAGCACGTGACAATGCTTTTACAAGACGCCCACACAGTACCTCGATGTCAGAATCATTGTTAATCGTGACCCCGCCGAGATAAATATTCACATCGCCCGAACCACCTTTGCCGCGTTGCTGATCACGCCACTCGGACGCCTCGTGCTTCGTAAGGACTGTTTCATCCCGATGGAGACGCGCAGGATAATCGTTATATGGGACGCGGTCGAGCCCACCCGCATGACCATTCGCATTCGGACGTTCGACTTGAATAACGCCGTTTCCGCCAAAAGCCTCCGGCATACCTAACGAGAAGTTCCCGGATAATACCTGCGCCGCGTCAGAATTTTTGAACTCCTGCCACTTCTTATACGCGTACTCGATCGCAGAAGCCACCGCATCAATCGCCGCCTCCATAAACTTCAGGATAGGCTTAACGGTTTCCCACGCAGCCGAAAACGCCTCGCCCAACGTCGGAAGCATCGGTCTCACAACGTTATCAATCAGGAACGTAATCCCTTGCGCGAGGTATCCGACGAGCTTGGCTGCAATTGGAAATACCGTGTTGAATATGTCCAGAACGGTCGGCAATACCGCGACCACAACCTCACCGATCGCTTTAACTGCGGATTGAACCAATGTAAACACCGGCTGCATGAACGTCCAAGCTGACTGGAGAGCGCTCGATATCTGCGGAAAGTAGCTTTTAAATATGCCAACTACGTTCATAACTCCGTTTACGAGCGCGGTCCATGTCGCCTGCGCCGTCGGAAGCAACGATTTAACTCCGTTCATAACCGCTTGACCGACGGGAGCCAGCACAGTCATGACGCTAGTAAACGTAGACTTAATCGCGTTGCCCCACGACTTCGCTTGATCGGAGTCTAACCAGTTGTTTAATTGAATAGCGAGCTCGGACCCTTTATTTGCGAGTGCAGCGATCATCGGCATCGTTGGAAGTAGCGCGGATATCTGAAGCGTCTGTATAGCCCCTTCAAGTTGTTCCACTGCACCGGCTGCGTTGTTCATCTTTTCCTTGGCTACTTGGAGCGCAGTGACGTTGCTCATCTGACGCTGAAATTCCTTGACGCCTTTAGAACCCGCCTTATACAACGTGGTCGCTGCCTTCACACCATCCGTACCGAAAATATCTAGCAGCGTAGCCGTACGGTCTTGGTTCGACATTTTGCCGAGAGTCTGCTGCAATACATCAGCCACGCCCGCTAGGTCCTTGATCTTACCCTTTTCGAAGAACTTATTTGCCTTGCCGACGCCGATGCCGAGGTCTTCGAACAGTCGCGTAGCCTTCTTCGTCTGAGGCTGTAGATACATCAGCATAGACTTATAAGAGGTACCAGCATCCGACCCGGATTTCAACCCGTCATTGGACATGAGGCCGATCGCGGTATTAAAGTCTTTGAACGATACCCCTACCATGTCCGCAACGCCGCCCGCACTCGCGAGAGCATATCCGAGACTTCTTACGTCGGTTGCCCCGGAATTGGCAGTACCCGCGAGAATATCCGCAGCTTGTGCCGCTGTAAGCCCATCCTTCTTAAACGCGTTCAGCGACGTTGCCATTGTCTCCGCAGCTTCCGTGAGTTCCAAGCCGCCAGCCGTCGCGAGGTTCAGCGCTGCGTTCAGACCGCCCGCTTGGACTTGCGCAGTGGACATTCCCGCCTTCAAAAGCTCCTCGATCGCTTTTGCTGACTCAAGTGCTGAATATTTAGTAGCCATTCCCTGCTCCAGCGCGAGTTGTTGCATCTGCTTCATTTGTGCATCTGTAGAACCCGTTAAAGCTTTAATCGTGGACATTTGCTCCTCAAAATCCATTGCTTTTTTAACGGAATCTCCCGCAACGGCGACAGCAGAAACGGCAGACCCAAGAAGGCCCGCCGCTGCTCCGAACTTCATCATGCCGCCCATAGCCTTACTGAGCTTGCTGCTCATCTCGTCTCTTAACCGTAAATGCCCAATTAAATCAAACGACATTCCGTACCACCCACTCCCGATAACGATCGATCGCACGCAGTAACTTACGCAACGCATCGTGAACGGTTAGTGTCTGCCTCATAGCGTTTCGACCGCGATCCACGGCCTCATCCGCTTTCTCTAGCGCATCCGAAAGACGACGCATACGGTAGCCAACGGTCTTAATCGAGTGAACCCCGGAAGCCTCGAATTGTGCGGCTGTCTCCGTCCACGTTACGTACTGCTCCGCATGGTTTGTCCGGAATCCGTAGTTACCCGGCCGTGTATACGTAATGATCTCCGCCAGTAACACCGTGATCGGGACCGCACGCTCAAAAGCTACCGTAATATTGTCCGACATATAACTCCCCCTATCGTTATTGCGCCGCCTTCGCTTCCCGTTCAAGCTGGAGCATCATCGACGCGTACATAAACATCCGGTGCCGTCGCTCTTTCGCATAAACCTCGTCGGGCGGGATGCCGAGCCGTTGAAATATCTCGTGCAGCACGTAAGCCTCCCCGCCCGACTTGATTAGTTTTTTGCTTCGTCAATCAACTTCGCATCGTCTACGAATCCGGACAGTTTAAGCAACGCCTGTACGACGCGGGCCTGTTCGCCGGGCAACAACGCCTTTTTGACGACATCGGCTGCGTCAGACGCTTCGTAACGGTCTTTCAGCGCCTTATCGTTAAGGTCCGGATCGGCTACGGCTTTAACGATGAGTAGACGGTTAAATAGCGACTCGTCGACCGATCTATCCTTACCGGTAGTGGCCTGTGCGCGAGCCTTTTCGAGCGTATCTTCATCCAGCGCTTTGACGATAAAATCCGTCTTCAAACGAGGGATATACACGCCTTCCTGTAAATCCGTAGTGGCTCCGAGTAGTGCGTCCAGTCTGCTTGTTGTCATATAATCAACCTCCGTATGTTTTTGTTGGAATTAAAAAGAGGTCCCAAAGAAAAGGACCTCCGTGATTTCGCTATTTACTTACGCGGTCAGCCCTTTAATACGGGCGTGCGCCTTCTCTTGTTCGAACTCTAGCGTGTACTCTCCGACGATGATACCGGACTGATAATCGCCCTTGACGCCGAGGTACGTATGGCCGAAGGAGCGGTCGCCGAGCGGTCTAATCTTAATCCGATTCGCGTCTACGAAAAGAATCTCGTCAGGCTTCAGATTATCGTTAAGCACGACTTGGAATGTACCGAAGTCATTGACGATGTGGTCGACTTTCTGGCCGCGACTATTCTCCGCTTGTGTCAATCTAATCTGCGTAAATGCCATGTCGCTGATCGCGCGCTTCTGCACGGCAGGAACAACGAACGTATAGCCTGCGCTTCCTGTCGCAAAGCCACCCGCATTGTAGACTTTTTGTACCACGTCATCGAGTAGCTTTTTCGTAACAGGGCCGCCTGCGGTCGTTACGTTGGTCTCGATGAAGCTACGGATGCCGCGCATTGTGCGTCTATTGCCGTTGTCCGACTTCCTACCGCCGATAATTGCTTTTTCCAACTGGAGCGCAAGTTCGATTTGCTTCTTCGCTTTCTCGTAACTGTACAATCCTGACGTCCCGATACCGTACTGTGCTACCGCCTCAGCGGAACCGGTGATGCTCACCGTATCCTCGAAGATTTGCGTCACATTGTCGACCTTGACTCGTTCTTTAAAGCGGGCTTCCCGTGCGTCTGCGCCTTCCAGACCATCGCCGTACAACGATTCAATCGGAGAATCCTTCGTAATCGCGGCGGCAGTTGTTCCGTTGTAACCGCGAACGACCGTAATCTTATTCGCGGTGGTATCGACGGCCTGAATCAATACGAGTTCATCGCCAATTTCCGCAATGGTACGCGGTCGGAATGGCTCGGTGCTGGCGACCTTAATCTCCGTTGCATCCACAGCAGCAGCGGCAGTTACCGTCGTCCGTGTTGCGAACATCACGTCCTCGTACCATACGTGCGTAGTTGATGTAACTGGCTGGCTGAATCCGAGTAAATTCAGCATCGGCGTTTGTGTTGGGTTAAGTAGCAGAATTTCGTCGGCTACAGATTCGCGTTTACCTACCAAGTCAGTTGTATAAATTGTCATAATAAATTCCCCCTATTATTTTTGAAGTTTTCTTTTAATGCCCATATACTCGACCATGTCTTCCGGACGACCGGTACGTTTGGCTTTTTCCGCTGCTGTCGCAAGTCGCTGTTCACTCGTCTTTTCGACTCTCTCTTGATAGTTGAGACCGGACGGGCCCCCTATTGTACGCGGCTCTTTAGGTTTAGCGGCTGCGGTAAACGCGGTCAGGATTTCATCAATCCCCTGCGCTTGCCCTGCGTCATCAAACGTTACAGCAGAAAGATTTACGATACCCGCCAGTGCGTCCGGATCGTCAATACCTGCTGCTCTTGCCTTCCGATAGAATGCGTTGCTAACACGTTGGCTGTGTAGCTCCGTTGTCAACGTTTCAAGGCGCTGTTTGAGCTCCACGCGTTCATCCTCCCGCGTTGGCTCTTGCGTTTGTTCTTCCGGGATATCCGGATTTGTTACGTCTTCCACGTATACCGCTCCTTTACCATTTAAATTTCATGTGCCTGAACCACGTAAAACCTCGTGGCGTCATTAGCCGTTTTATTGCTGGAGTAATCACCGGTCTCACCTCCTTCACGCTAATTCCTCTGTTGCGGTAATTATTTGTAGTGCTCGATCGGCTGCGCCCAGCACGTTTGAATGAAGCCGAATACTCTCGCCGATGAACAATCCCCGCGCAGCCACTTCGTCAAAAGCGGAAACTATCGCGCCAGCTCCGGCCTCGATTGGATCGTCGCTATCCTCTGAAATAGGCTTACTACCTTGTAGAATCGGCCACCCAACGGATGAGTCAACGTAGACAAAGTCACGGCCAAAGTTCCGCTCATGCTCAATCGTCGGTAATCCCTTGCTCATTTCCGTTTCCCCCTTCGTCTACGTTTCCGTTCCTCTTCCGCGATCATAGGCGCAGCGAATCGAATCCACGCGCGGGATACGGAGTCACCGAAAGTAACATTTATACCGTCAGCGAACGTTACGACTGTTTGATACTGCGGATTCACGTTTACTACCTCCTCGCTACTTGTGTACTTAAATACCGACATTGTACGGAATCATCGCCGCGCCAGGCTTTACACCGCTTATCCGCTTTTGACATCGCGTGAAGCAATACGCAGCTCGAATCCGGCTTGTAATACGGACAATATGCAGCCGCGTCCTCTCGATCACTCACTAGCTCACCTCCCGTTTAAAGCGTACATAACCGGTACTTATTTCCCGTGTTTTCGCTTGATTTCAGACGCGCAAAAATAAGCCGAGGGTCATTGTTCCTCCGCTTGTCTAATACGCTAATACCACGCTAATTCAACGTATAGGGTACTGCGCCGTCATGCGCTGATTTGGCAATTTAACAGCCGTTTGATAGACCGTTTCCGCGCTTCCGGTACACGATACTGAATCGCGATTAACTTGCCGAATCGGAAATACTCGGCCATGACGTGAAAATCCGTATAGCTACGCTTGATCTTCGCCATAACGGTAGCATCCTCTGTGTAAGCTGCGAGGTTGTCCGAATCGATCCGCCATATCTTGTTACCCACGTAAGGCCCTCCTTTTGGGTACGACAAATAAGCCCCTCGGAAATCAGGGCCGCTTTGGTCGTGTGCGGTTTTTAATTGAAGAGAACTTTAATCGCCGCCAGCTTTTCCGCTGACCCTGCGAAAACAATACGCGGATTAATAATAATGCGCTTCTTACGTCTATCGCGGACGTTATGCGGCAGGTAGAACACCGGCTCACCTTCAAGCTTGATAGACTCAAGGGCAATACGAAGTCGCTGCGTGTCCTGATAATGGAGCAAAGCCGCCAGCCTTTCGAGGTCCATCGGTTGGAGCCGGTCTTCATCGGACTCCTCCGGATTGTAGCAAACGATATTCGTCGAAAAGCTTACGAAAGGAAGAACCGCGTAGATGATCGCTAACTGTTTGACCGTCCTACCGTTATATCGTTTGTAGAGCTCACGGACTGTGTCCCGAAACATCCGAGTATGTCGGTAGCTGTCTAGCTTATACGGCGAATCCTTTAGCACACCTCTGTAAAATATGGAGGGATTGATGTAAAGATCGCCGTGTTCATCCTCTACTGTAAGAACAGCCTCACCCACTAGCTTACGATACAGTTCCGAGAAACGTGGGCGGCTCATCCCGAGCAATCTTTCGAGTTGCTTCCGATCTATACGTCGTCCGTTGTCGTGCTGAAGACGACCGTTATATCCGGTGTATGTCCCGATGAACATTAGACGAGCTAGATCGGACTGTGTAAGCGACGGAAACCTTTCGCTCATCGTTATGCAGCCGTCAAATAGAGCGAATACAAATCCACCGTTTTCCGATTCGTGCGTACTAATCTCATTTACAGCAGAATAGCCATGCGCCTGTTTTTCCGTAACCTTAATTGCGATTTCTAGCGTATCTCCGAGCATATCCCCGACTTCCTGCTCGACGGCTTCCTTCTGAGCAATTACACCTCGCTTTACTTTGGGCGTAAGACCTGCCCATACTCGATGTTCCTCCTTGCGCACGACTGACACGCAATCCCCTCCTTTTGGAAATTAATAAATACCCTGCTTTTCAGGAACAAAAAAGGCGAAATACCCTGCTTTTCAGGAACAAGCTTTTTAGAGTGGCACTACTGAAAAACGTTGATGCAAAGCCTTTTTTCGTTCTTTTTCTGGATTTTCGTCGATTCTATCCCTCTTTATTCAGTCAATTATTATTCTTTGACACGCATGAAGTATGGTATGAAGATGATCGTATAACCTCCTGCCGCCTCCCTTTGGTCGTTGCCTCACCGCGCCCAAAAGATGGCACGATGAAAGTGTATCTCTACCAAAGTCTTTCTCGCGTTTAGAATATGTACAGACGTCCCGGTTAGGGGCGGATGTCCGCAGGAGCGTAGCGACGCGGAAGGTAGAGTGTATGAACACGTTATATCTAACGTTGCAGCGTCTACTTTCCCGGTAGTAACGTATCCCGGTATATCTCGAGCAGCCGCTCCAACTTCGGCGGGCTCAGCTCCAGTTCCTCAACACAGCGCTGGCGCATCGTTTCATTAATCGGGCGTTCTCCTTTCTCCACGCGCCATAGATGCGATTCAGACACGCCGAGTAAGGCCGCCATTTCCGCAAGGGATAGACGGTAGATCAGCCGCAGCTTTTTGACGGTGGTAAAATCGATAATCATAACGTTAGCCTCCTTTAATTGCGCAAGATTTCTTGCGTGTAGTGTAAATAAAAAGACCGCCGTCATGTCGTTAGGCAATCGACACGAGAGCGATCAATTTCGGTTGCAATCCGGACGTTTTCGTCGTATAATATACTTGGGTTATCATGACCCTTACCAGCCCCTTCGTAAGTTATAAATATACTGTCAAAAAGGGACAACTAGAGACGAAAATTTCGAAATTTATTTTTAATTCTTGTTAGCCTCCGCTTTGCTACCTCGTATGGAAGGCCGCTAATCTGCGCTGCATACGCTCCTTTCATTATGAATCGCCCTTCTCTCGTAACGCTGTATCCCTCATGCTGGTTTTCTTGTATGTCCTTTTCCGCCTTGTCCGTAAGCTTGCGTAAGAACTCGCTCTGCTGCTTGGTTAGGCTTTTCGCCAACTTCGACGGCGGCACATCCACACCAAGTATGGACGCGATCGGACTAGTGAACTGCGGTTTTATCATCCAATCGCCACCACCACGCCTGACACGTCGCAAGCCGTTCCGCTTTGATTGCTCGCCATAATACCGGGTCATCAACGAAGCGTTAACGTATTTGACTATTTCTTGTTCGCTGCGTTCGAGGTCGACGTATTTCAGTACGTGTTTGAGCGCCTTCTCCATATCTTCCATAACTTCCGTACGGATGCGCGCTTCCTCTTTAACTGCCTCTGCCTCTGTCTTCTCAATAAGAGCCAATACGTGAAGATACCATTTATAATCGGGTTCGAATCCTCCGTCTATAAAACGTTCCTCTATTGTGCTCTCTTCCTGCCGAAGCCACGCCATAAGTTCCGCGTTAATTTCGTATGTGTACAAATACCTATCAAATTCAATCGGCTCAAACGGAATGTCAATGTTTAAGTCGATTGTCATTATGGAGAGATATCGGTTCAACTCGGGATAACTATATCTTAAAGGCTGTCGAACGTACCAAGCGTATTTTACCGCCATTTCACGTATAGCCTTGATCCGATAAGCAATGTATTGTCGCGGCTCTGCCAGTGTGATATAAACCTCTCTTATTTCAGAAGAGGCATACCTCCGTGTAGGGTTGTCCATGAAGTCGACCGTCTCAACATCGTCCATAATTCCATTGATGATGCTGATATCACCTGTTTCCTGGTATGCTTTGATCGCATCTTTGAGGTTCATACTTCTCCTCCCGATTCTATTTTTCTCTAGTCTAGCGTAGACCTTCTATTTTGTGAATTATTGCAATCAAAACGTATGCTTTTTTCATTCGCTACAGATCCTCCTGTTTTGCGGATTGTTGGCAAAATCTCGCCACTTATCCATTTACGGAAGGCACGAGCTTCTGGCTTACGACTCTCAAGGATTACATCATAGAGTCCGTCCTCATTGATTATCGTTGCATTTTGGCTCTGTCACGCGAATCTTTGACGGTGTGGGTTGAAACCACCTCGTCACTCAATCGACGTCTAACATCTGGCGACGTTTTCGTAGCGTCCTGCGATTCTTATTTATTTCGGAATACAATAACCGCGACAATTACCGATGCGACTAAAGCCGCAACACAGACAATCCAAGTTAACGCATCCATACGATTTCCCTCCTAAAAGAGGGGCCGAAGCCCCGTGTTATTTAATTTCTATAGTGAACTTGACCGAGCTGCGACCCATTTCCTTTGCATCGCGAATAGCCCCCGCGACAATGGCATGAACATCCTTCATTGTGTATGCGTCTGTTTGGCTCCAGTATCCTTTATCCTCTGTCACCACATATTTCGCTTTTTCCATATTCCATAGCCTCCCGCGTAAGACCGCCGCCAATTGTGTATGTTAGATCGTTATGTTATGATTGGGTATAGAAGGCGCTGTGTAAGCCGCCCTCTACCAAGGAATCCTTAACGTCTGCGTGGGCCGCGTCGTTTACTGGTTCCTTTTTTCTTTTTATTACGGCGGTGTGTTTTAAGTATTGCGATTGCTGTAACCAATTGTATGACGGCCGTAATAAAGTTTACCCAATCTTTCATGTTGATGTTCTCCTTTCCGATGACTCTTTTAACGTGTCATCCTTATATACATATTATACACTAGTGTATAATCATTAGTCAATAGTTTTGACAAAAGTTTATTTTCCCTCTATATTAGGTATATAAAAACGTTCGGAGGAGTGGCATAATTGATTAAGGTGACCCCCAAGCTAAGCACTATATTGAAAGAACGCGGACTCACGCAGACTGAATTAGCAACGGCAGCGGGAATCCCGCAGGCAGCTGTATCTAGATTCGACCGAGCCAGCCAAGGAGCATACGCAAACATTATCGCCATTGCCCGTGCCTTGGGCGTTGCAGTTGAGGACCTTTTCGAAATTGAGGAGGAAGCGTAGTGAAAACGTTGGAAGAATGGCGGTACGGCAAATCTACGGCTGCCGAGGATAAGCGAGTAGAGGCCAGGTTCATTTACGATGTTCGTTTCTCCCTGACGACCTATGTTGAACATAGACCGTTCGTCCTCGTCCAACCTAAATAGTGCTTGCGTAACATTCACGACCCCTATTGAGTCACAAACATCTTTCGCAACGAACCACGATTCGCCTTCGATTACTACCGTTCTTACTTCCTCCAAGTGGTCAATAAAAAATTTCAAACAAAACGGAACCTACGTTCTTATCTTGCGTATTACTAGATATAACAAGCAGACGACCGGTGCCTGAACCGGATTTACCGGCCGATCGTCTTGGTGTGAAAAATTTATATAAACTACGCCTGCCTGACGGATATTGCCGTATCCGGACGTAGGAATTATCGAAGCCGGCCAAACCGCAGTACATGCGTTGGCGCGCAGTCTACGGATGGCCGGAGATTTAAAGCAGCGACCTGTTAGCGCAGGTCAGATGTCCGCATAGCGATCCCTCCGATTGGCGTCGGAAAGTACGGACATTTGATTTGACCGCTCGTTGGCGCGAGGCGGCCGACCTGGTAGGGTGTTAAACCGTCTCCTCCCCGTTGAGTGTCCGAAATGATTGGCGTCATTTCGAACAACACGTGGGTTCATCGGAGAACCTGAAACGGAAACTCTCCGACCATATGATTGAGGACGTCTTGCGTCAACCATCCGATGACGTCACGGCCTTGTAGTTTGGTAACGATCTCCGGTATGACTACAGCCGGATCTTGCGTGACGTTGGTTGCGAGTCTAACGCTAGATGTGTTTCGGTTTTCGATATAAAACCGATTGACGCCCGTCTGATATATCCGCTCAACCTTTGATAGATAGACGGTTCCCTCCAGTACAAAAGCGGCGTATCCCGGTTTGACGAGGAAGCCCTCGCTCATGTCGTAATCGAGGTCATCGTCTTCCCATACGTGCAAAATAACGATCTTCTCGAGAACAGCGATACCATTCATACTCAAACGCCTCCATTCGGAAATACATTGTTAAACGCTGTATCTAACTCTTTTAACGTCTCAATTCGTTCGGCATCGGTGAAGTGCCGACTTTCTAATACGTTGCCGACCGCGAGAACATAGAACCGAAACGCGATCATTAACGCCTCGCTCGTCGTTTCGGAACCCAGCCGATAATCCGTGAATATTTCCAAGTAAGACATTACGTCAACACCTCACGAGCAATTAATACGACTGAGTAGATGAATTTTAGGACTGCGACAATACGTTTGCGATTTTTACGTGATAATACGGTGTTACGCGTAGTTAATAAATTGCTTACTGCGTTCAATCTGGACGCCTCCCTTCCCGACAATGAATCCGAGTTCCTTCATTACGTCCATTGATAGCGTTAAACTACCGAGCGATGACCGTTGATTGACTCTGGTTATCCGCCAGAACGCCCGCGGTTGTATAACGAGTTCCTGACGTGTGCCGACGTACCGAACTATGTAGTTACCCGTAGATGGATCGAGTACATAGCGGACTTGAGCCGGAGTAACTAGCGGACGAACAACACGGAATACTTCGCGTTTCATTTCTGCGTCCAATTCAAAGCCGAGTTCGACGAGTTGTGCCGGAGTAGCTGCGACTGTATCACCGTAGAGATATGGATTAGCTTGCGGTATAATAGTGAAGAATAATTCCGATGTAACGCGGAGTTCTTGACGTTTGCGGCCGCTTCCGACCGTGATAATGACGTTACTTTCGCGACGATTACGGATGAAACCTAACGTGATAGACATATGATTCGCCTCCAAGCGAGATTATAGGATGAGTTGCGATGGTGCTTCGGAACAGTACGATGTTGCTGGGGATAAAGATGAAACTTTTCATTAACTCAATACGTTAATAACCTGATACGATAATAACCCAATGAGTTATTAGAGTCAAGCCCCTTTTATGATAAAATAAAATTAATTACAAGGAGGGTCGCGCATGATTCGTTTTACGCTTGAAGAGATGCTCAAGAAAAGAGAAATGAGTATGTATGCATTGTCTAAAAGCTCAGGTATCCGTCCAAATACCATAAGCCAATGGGTAACTAACGGGGGCGTTGACGTAAAGTCTATAACTATCGAGACTCTGGAACGAATTTGCTCCGTATTAGACTGTCAACCGGGGGATTTGATTAAATACATATCTCAAAGTGCCAAAGAAAGTACCGAACCAAAAAAAGAAGACCGTTAATCTCGCGGTCTTTTTTACGTAGGAGGCTATTATTGTGAAAATGAACAATGAAATTCGCACACTCGTCCTCGAACTGGATCGCAAGCAACGCGTTACGAGAGATAAGATCGACAACGTTAACGCACGTATAGACTCAATAAGCGATGAAATTCGCGAAATTATTTTGCTTTGTAATGACGTAAAATCAGCGTTAAATTAGCGCCCCCAATCGTACCCTTCCGTATCCCTTAACGTAGGCTTTAGCGGCCCGATACACGCTAATTTCACGGTGAAATTATACGATATATGTGTTAGTATCCTTGTTAAACGATAAATAATTAAAAAGGGGTATCCAATTGACCGAAGATGAAAAGGATTACTATAAAAGTAAAATTGATTATAACAAATGGGTTTTAGGCATTATTTCTATTTTATTAGGTTTTACGATTACCCTTTATGGAAAAATTGAAAACACCCATTTTCTTTTTATACTCATCATTGCTTGGGCAAGTTTAGGATATTGCTTCTTCACCTCCTATGGATTACTGAGGATGTATTCTTTTGTTTTCGAAAATAAACTTTTACCCGAAAAGGGACTTTCTCAAAAGAATCAAAAGATGATGGACAAGCAATCTACGGATGAGTTTAAGCTATCCAAAAACCAGGCGTACTCTTTTTTTGTGGGTCATCTCTCTATACTTATTTTCATATTACTTAATTTAATTTTCTAATTATTACATAATAGAGATGGTAACGACATCGTTACACAAAGACGCACCGCCACATTGGAGGCCAGGTGCATCTTGCACCCGAGCTTTATCATCCGATTTACCTACGATAACTGCGGAAATCAACGCGTACAAGCGCGTCGCAGGCGAAGCTATCTTCGAAATTGGCGTACGCTTAAAAGAAGTACGCGATGCCCCCGAAAAGTATGGACTGTCCGGTTACCGTGATTGGGAGCGCTGGTGTGCTGAGGAGTGTGACATGGCGCGGAGGTCCGCTAACAGGTTCATCCAGGCATTTGACGAACTTGGGACGACGTCGTCCCGAATCTCATCTAGTAAAGTATTTGAGATCCTTCAGTTACCCTCCGATATCGACCGTTCGTCCTTTGTCTCTTCTTCGCATACTATCCCGTCAACAGGCGCCACCAAAACTGTTGACGAAATGACCGTCCGTGAACTACGCGAAGTTAAAGCCGCGCTGAAGGCCGAACGTGAAGCACGAGAACAAGCGGAGACTCGCGCCGAGAAAGCGGAGGACGATTACGGCCTTATGTGCGATACGCTGGAAGCTGTACGCGCACAACCGCCGAGGGCATAATTTCCAGTTTTTTCGTAGCATAATTTCCCTATATCTGATAGAATTGTGCTCAAAGTAAATAAACGTAAAAAGGGGTTACATCTGATGCGATACCTTCTTGCTATTCTGATTCCGCCGCTGGCGGTCCTACTTTGTGGCAAACCCGGCCAGGCTATTTTAAATTTTATACTATGTCTATTTTTCTTCATTCCTGGTGTGATTCACGCGTTGGTTGTTGTAAACAGCCATAAAGCAGATAAGCGTAACGAGCAGTTAATCCGAGCAATGCACCGAGGCCAAGACCACTGACGATTATAAACAACGAAAAGCCCGCGTCCTCAACGTAGAGGATTACGGGCTTTTAACGGAAAATTAGGCGTTTACAGCGCTACCCTTATGTGGGTGTTCTGGACGGAGTTATGGCGCTTATTTACGGCGAAAATACGCTTTTTCATTGGAGTAGTAAGAGTTATATGATTCTTGATAATACACTGCTCCTCCTGCTAATCGTTTAGAATCGAATTTACTGGTGAATATTTCGTATGTTGTACGGAGATATCCGGCTGGTACATCTCAGCGTAGAGCCTCACCATTTCAAGCGTTTTGTGGCCCATGATCGACATAAGCGAAACAATATCACCGCCGTTCATTAAGTAATTGCGCGCAAACGTATACCGGAGCGAATGGCATGACACGCGAACTCCCTTGATATTCGCAAGCTTCCCGTAATCGCTTATCTGCTCCTGTACATAGCGTCGTTTAAGCGGCTGACCCTCCGCATTCACGAAGAAAACGTCATGTTCCTGTTCTCCGCGCATCCCCTGATATTCATGTAATCGAAGCGCCAACGTTTCGCTGAAGGGTACAACGCGTTCTGTACGGCCCTTTCCGTAAATTTGAATCACGCGCTCCCTCCAGTAAACGTCATGGACACGGAAGGTCAGCGCCTCCTCAAGGCGTATTCCCGTATCCAAAAGAACGAGCAGGAAAACGTAGGCACGGAAACCGGCTATCGTACCTCTATCAGGAGCGTCCAATAGCGCAACAACCTGTTCTCGGCTTAACGTGCGATTAATGCGCTTTTCTTCAACGAGCTTATCAATCGGTTCCATTGGGTTCTCATTTAAGTAGCCTGAGCTATGCAAGTGGTTAAAGAACGCACGCAGACCTCTAATATATTTGTTGACTGTAGACGCTTTATTACCTATGTCTAATCTACGTTGTATAAATTCGTATACGTCCTCCGTAATTACGTCTATAGGGCGCGATACATCGTTTTCGGTCAGGAACTCTTTGAACTTACTTAAGGTTTGAAAGTAAAAATCATGTGTATTTTCGGTCAGATTTTTGAGCTTCCTTGACTGAAGGAAACCGGTTATAGCTTCGTCCATCTCCAATAGTTCTTTGTTCTGCTTTTGTCCAATGATTTTCTTTCTTTTCTCTTTGTAGTCCATGTTTTAAACTCCTCTCCTATTATTAAGAGAAAGTTTAAACCATTAACTCAGCGGATACAAAAACGCCCACCTCCGAAGAGATGAGCGCCGTTATCAAACTCGCTTTTTAATAAATCGTGTAGTCGGCGAATATTCGTCGTGACTCCGCCGTACATCACTCGTATCCATTTGGATGTACCTCCGCATTGTCCGTATGTCTGACCACCCGCCCATTTTCTGTACGGTGAACGGGTCAGCTCCGTTAAGAATCATCGCGCGAGCCCAGGTGTGACGGTAAACGTGCGCCGTCATTTTCTTACCAGCTACGCCCGCCTTTTCTCCGTAAAGCTTCAATCGTTTATTGAAATGATTCGCAGTTACCGGGTCACCGAAGCAGGACATGAATATGCGATCCGTCGTGAAATACTGGCGGTTTTCTTCGATTAACTGCAATAACAGTTTCGCCACGTGCGCAGAAATCGGAACCATCCGAGGCTTACGGTTTTTGTTTACGCCGCCCGACAGTGTAATAAAACGTGTCTGGAAGTCGATATCTGATATCCTTAGACTGAGCATTTCCGATACGCGACATCCCGAGTCAAGTAGAAAGGCGATCGCGACGTAATCCCGATATCCAACGAAATCGCGCTGATTAGGTTGCGCAAGTACCGCCTTTACCTCGTCGTCAGTCAGACAGTTCGTAAGGTCAACGTCCTGGCGTAACAAGCGCACTTTAGCGACTGGATTGACCTCAATAAGCTCGTCGCGTTCCATCTGATTAAATATCGCTTTTAACGTACGAAGGCGTATATTGACCGTTGTATCGGACAGTCCGACGGGTTGATTCTCCGTAGGAATGTACTTATGACCGGAATAACGCACCTTGTCAAATTTCATATACGCGACGTGGTCACGGATAATCTCTGTCGTAATATCCTCGACGTATTGAATATCCGGATGTTTCTCGCGTAGCCAATCGACGAAATACCCGTAGTGCTTCGCGTAGTCCTTGAGCGAACGTTCACGTAAGCCCTCCGACTTCTTCGTGCCTATAACGAGATTAATCGCTTGCTCTAGCGATATCTGCGGATATTCCCGTGCTAGTCTTCCGCCCGCCGGCACCCGTCTTTCACGTTTCTTTAACGCCATAATAAAAAGACCTCCACATAGGTATAGTACGTGACTATACCGCTGTAGAGGTTGTAATCCGCAACCCTAAATCGTGTATTTTGGGGTTGTTAACGTTCATCATACGGGATTGTTAACGCTCAAATCCCTGCGTACAATCCGCAATCCCGAACATCTATTCCGCTAGGCTAATGCATCTACCTCCGAACAGATCATCGGAAGACAAAACATTGACGTAACGTGTGTTAACAAGGCTCTTCGTTCGGTTTTCCGGCATCCGTAGCCGTACGGAAGCTTGAACCGCAGCCGCATGTAGCTACAGCATTCGGATTATGAATCGTGAAGCCGCCTGACATTCCAGACTCTTCAAAGTCGATTTCCAGACCGTCCAGGTAGCGGATGCTTTCCTTTTCCACTACAATCTTCATATCCTGTACGTTCATATATATATCTTGATCCGTCTCGTTGTCGTCAAAGCCCATTGCATACGAAAATCCGGTGCAACCGCCCGGCGTAACACCCAGACGTAAAAACATATTCGGCGTTTCCTGCTGCTCCAGCATATCTTTCAAACGCTCAGCAGCGGAATCGGTGATGTTAATCATAGCTCCA
The DNA here is from genome assembly GCF_054602535.1 of Paenibacillus sp. SEL1. NCBI lineage: Bacteria > Bacillati > Bacillota > Bacilli > Caryophanales > Paenibacillaceae > Paenibacillus > Paenibacillus sp. SEL1. The sequence continues at coordinate 897,642 of NZ_CM137723.1, forward strand.
TCCTCCTCTTTTACTTCATGTTCTCCTTCAGTATACTCCACTATTTGCACGTGCTCAAGTCATGGAATGTCCTTCCCTTACAGGCTTAAAGACCTGTTTTTCTATTCGTTTGTATTGAACACCGGTGGTGTGAGGTTTATAATAGGTGAAGAGTGTGTAAAAGAAACTGTCGGAAATTTGTCATTTCAAAGGCGATATTTTGAGATATTCATCATTGTAGCCTGGCATTGTAACATTTTTCACATATCGTATATCCGCGCTGCCGGATTCTTACCGACGGAACGGGACATCCTGTGCGCACTTAGCGCTTGTGCCGCTGATTTGGCGGACAGCCTCGCACAGAGCAACTTGAAGGAGGAATAGGCATGTCCACATTAGTTACACCTTTTACAGACCGCAGAATGGCGGAAATTGTAGAAAAGGTACAGAACGGTATTCGTTTGAACCTTGAAGACGGTATATATTTATATGAAACTGACGATATCCTCACACTGGGTCAGTTGGCTAATGAAGCTAATTTACGCAAGAACGGAAAAAAGGTTTATTTTATCGAAAACATGAGCCTGTACTTCACCAATGTATGCGAAGCGCGCTGCGCGTTCTGCAATTTCCGCAAGGATCAGGGGGAGGACGGCTCTTATACGTTGTCCGGGCAGGAAATGATTGATTATGTAGAGCAACACATCCATCCGGGAGTAAGAGAATTCCATATCGTCGGTGGTCATAATAATCATGTGCCTTTCCAATACTATGTAGACTCATTGAAGGCGCTGAATGAAAAATATCCCCACGTTACACTGAAAGCTTACACAGCAGCGGAAATTGACTTTTTCACACGCATAAGCGGCTTGAGTATTAAAGAAGTGCTTCAGGAGCTGCAAAAGGCTGGACTTCAATCCCTGACTGGTGGTGGCGCAGAAATCTTGTCCGACGAATATCGGAAGAAGATGCGTGTTACGAAAGCCAACGTGGACCGCTATCTCGAAGTACATCGCACGGCCCACAATCTCGGCATGAAAACTCATACGACCATGCTGTACGGTTCGGTCGAATCGTATCAGGATCGTATTGAACATATGCTGCAAATTCGTGAATTGCAGGACGAAACGAACGGATTTATGGTATTTATTCCACTGTCCATGCAGCCGAAAAGCAAAAACGCCAACATCATGCGCCGGAACTCCGCTTACGAGGATCTCAAAACCATTGCAATCAGCCGCCTGATGCTGGACAATATCGACCATGTCAAAGCTTACTTCATTAATATTGGCCCGCAATTGACGCAGGTCGCTCTCACCTTTGGCGCATCAGACGTGCATGGCACGATTGTGCGCGAGCAGATCAGCCACGCCGCAGGTGCTTTGACCCCTGCCGGATTGACCCGTAAAGAGCTGATCTGGCTGGTCAAAGGTGCCGGACGCATACCTGTTGAACGGGACACCTTCTATAACGAAATCGAAATTTTCGAATAAATGTAATATCGGATTCAGATTTCCCGCGAGCATTTTATCCCCATTACTCACACCATGCAGCATCATGCTGCCTCGGAATACGCTGGTCTGCCTGCCAAAGGCAGGCCCGATTCTCGGGTTTTATAACAACAAAAACTTGTGTTAGATCAACGAGACACCAGACCATTTGCCGGGGACACGGTAGCGAAAGGAAGGCGGATTTTGATGAAAAATTTCGTTATTCTGGGGGGCGGCTATGGCGGCCTTACCATTGCCAAAGAATTGCTGGATAAACACATTCCCGACGATGTTCAAGTTATTTTAGTGGATCGGATGCCCTTTCAGGGGTTGAAAACAGAATACTATGCCCTCGCGGCAGGTACGGTATCTGATTTTGATTTGCGGGTGCATTTTCCAGATGAACAACGTCTTATTCGCAAATATGGAGAAGTCACCTCGATGGATCTGGAGAATAAAATGGTCCATTTTCAAGACGGTGAACCCTTGCCCTATGACCAGCTTGTCATTGCGTTGGGTTGTACCGACCGCTTTCACAATACACCGGGGGCTGAAGAACACAGCTGTACGATCCAGTCGTTTAACCATACCCGCCAAACCTATCTGCGCTTGAACGAAATCAAGCCATATGGACATGTCCATATTGTAGGCGGCGGTCTTAGCGGTGTTGAGATTGCTGCGGAGTTACGTGAAAGCCGCACGGATTTAAATATTACCATTATGGATCGGGGCGAGCGGGTGCTGTCGGCATTCCCGCAACGTTTGTCTGCCTATGTACATGCTTGGTTCAAGGAACATCAAGTTAATGCACTGAATCATGTTGCGGTTTCGCGTATTGAGCCGGGGGCTATTTATAACCGTGACGAGCAAATTGTAACGGATGCAGTGGTATGGACAGCGGGGATTCAGCCAGTAAAAATTGTGCAGGATTTAGCCGTCCCTAAAGACCCTCAGGGCCGCATCGTGCTCAACGAATATTATCAAATACCGGACCATCCTGAGGTGTATGTGGTCGGAGACTGTGCGAGCCTTCCCTACTCTCCAAGCGCTCAAGCGGCAGAAGTGCAAGGGGAGCAAATCGCACACATTGTACGCGACCTGTGGAAGGGCCAAACGCCTCACCCGCATCCTTTAAAGCTGCGCGGTACATTAGGCGCACTTGGCAAGAAGGCCGGGTTCGGCTATGGTTTTATGGGCAGTACCTCATTGCGTGGACGAGTACCACGCCTGCTTAAAAGCGGTGTGCTCTGGAAGTCCAAACGCCATTTTGGATAAACGTATGCTAAACAAACAAAGAAGACCCGCTCTCAGAGCAGGTCTTCTTTGTTTCTTGAGTGTTTGCATCATGTATATTCTCTACAAAAAGGAGCTGGCTAACAGATCCTTTCACTCCAAATCTAGGTTATCCCATGCTTCAGCTTCCTTAATTTTGTTCATAATCGCTTCATACAGAAGCTCTGCTGAATCTGCGGATACAATCTCGCCGTTGACCATCGCATAGGGTTCGGCGTTGCACTGACCGCAATTGCTTAGGCAGCCGTATTCAATCACATCATAATCTGGATTCTGTTCCAGCTTGGACATGATCTCATCGGTACCCCAATGCATATTACTGGTGCAAAACTCAATAATAGGTCTTAACATTTTTTCACCTGCTTTGGATGACGGGCATTTTAATTTGGCCCGCTTTGTAATATAATAATAAAGGTATAGGAAAGGAGTTGAATTCTAATGAGCGAAACACAAAGCGTTCAAATGTATGATGAAGTAGCTGATGTACTGGATAAGCTCCGTCCGTTCCTGCAACGCGATGGTGGCGACGTTGAGCTGGTTGACGTTGAAGACGGCATCGTTAAGCTGAAGCTGGTAGGCGCTTGCGGCAGTTGCCCAAGTTCCACAATCACGCTGAAAGCAGGGATTGAACGTGCTCTTCTCGAAGAAGTCGACGGCGTCCAAGAAGTGGTACAAGTATTCTAATGCTTGATGCATAATGATCATGAGAGTCTTGACTTCGGTAACGAAGCTCAAGACTCTTTTTTGTGTTACAGCGTCTGAGGGATCACTCAAGCTTATATGGTTGGCCGAATGGGGTCCAATCCTCCCGATACATCCATAATATTACCAGTTATAAAATCCGAATGCTCCTCACACAAATAGGCGATCACTCGCGCAATGTCCTCTCCACTCCCCGGACGTCCACGCGGTGTCTCTTTATCCTGCATGCCGATGACATCGGCGATTGACATTTCCTTATTTGCTCCTCGAATATCCCCTGGACAGATCATATTGACCGTAATGCCATTAGGAGCTTCCTCCACAGCCAGTGATTTCGTAAAAGACACCAGCCCCACCTTAGCGGCTGCGTAGACGGCGCGATGCGGCCAAGCCCTTGCTTCTCCAGCATGACCAAAGCCAAAATGAATAATACGTCCCCATTGCTGGCTCCGCATGTAAGGCAATACCAAATGATCCAGCAACATGGTACCGACCAGATTCCCTTGTATCATGGCATGAATCTCAGCTACACTGTAATCCGCAAACAGACGGCGTTCCCGGATGAACGGTCCGGCATTATTCACCATAATATCGACTCCGCCTAGCCGATCCTGTACTTCACCAATCAGCCTCCTAATATCTTCCTGAACAGAAATATCCCCTTGTAAAGACAAGCAGCGTACTCCCTTAGACTCAATCCCCCGCTTAAGCGCTTCAGCTTCTGCTTGGCTATGCACATAATTCAGCGCAATATTACAGCCTTCATCCGCCAGACGCAGAGCGGTCGTTTTACCTAAACCTTTGGCACTGCCCGTTATGAATGCGACTTTATCTCTCAACAATTTTCCTCCTGTTCACAGAGATCGGTCACCCCCAAGTATAAAATATTTAAGCTTCCCCTACAACTCCATTCAAAAAGAAACCCCCAGTCCTCTTGTTCAAGAGAATCTGGGGGTTGCGTGCAATGCGTTCTCGTTCCCTACTTAAAATGCCGGGATAATTGCGCCTTGGTATTTATCTTCAATGAATTTTTTAGTTTCTGGAGATTGCAAAGCTTTAAGCAGCTTCTGAATCGCTTCGGAATCTTTATTATCAGGACGTGCTACCAGAACGTTAGCATATGGAGAATCCTTGTCTTCCAGTGCCAGTGCATCCTTCGTAGGGTTCAGCTTCGCTTCCAAAGCGTAGTTCGTGTTAATCAACGCAATATCCACTTCAGGCAACTGACGTGGCAGCATAGCCGCCTCTAAAGTCTTGAATTCCAGATTTTTCGGATTCTCTGTAATATCTTTTACCGTAGCTTCAATGTTGCTTGCGTCTTTCAGCTTGATCAGACCTTGTTTCTCCAACAACAGCAAAGCACGGCCTCCGTTTGTCGCATCGTTCGGAATGGCTACAGTTGCGCCATCTGGAAGTTCATCAAGCTTTTTATATTTTTGGGAGTAGATGCCGAAAGGTTCCAGGTGAACCGCGCCAACAGAAACCAAATCCATTTTGCGCTCTTTGTTCATCACATCCAAGTAAGGTACATGTTGAAAGAAGTTAGCATCCAGCTGCTTGTCAAACAATTGAACGTTCGGCTGTACATAGTCGTTAAACTGAACGACTTGGAGACGAACCCCTTCTTTTTCCAACTGAGGCTTGATTGCTTCCAAAATTTCCGCATGTGGCACAGGAGAAGCTCCAACTTTCAGCTCCACTTCACGTGGTGATCCGCCTGTATTTTCGTTCGCATTGTTTGTATCCGATGTTGTGCTCTTTGTACCGCAAGCAGCCAGCACCGCAATTAATGTCAAGCTTAATACAGCCAATACCCATTTCTTCATGTTATTACCCCTCCAATAATTTGTAATATTCAGGAGCAGACGTCCTGATCAATAAGGATATCTATATGTTTTCCCTATTTTCGAGTATAATGCCGCACGAGGCGATCTCCCGCCATTTGCAGCAATTGTACCAATACAACCATCAGCACGACCGCAACGATCATGACAGCCGTTTCATAACGATAATAGCCGTAGTTGATAGCCAGTGTACCTAGTCCACCGCCCCCGATCATCCCGGACATTGCCGTGTAGGATACGAGTGTAACGACGGTAATGGTTAATGCAGCGAGCAGACCCGGAAGTGCCTCACGTAACAGCACCCGCCGGATAATTTGTCCTGTCGAGGCACCCATCGCTTGTGCGGCTTCTATGACGCCCTTGTCCACTTCACGCAGAGACGTTTCGACAAGACGTGCGAAGAATGGAGCAGCCCCGATAACCAAAGGTGGGATGGTTCCCAACACCCCGGTCGAGGTACCTACCAGCGATCGTGTAAAAGGAATAAGTGCAACGATCAAAATGATAAAGGGTACGGAACGTAAAATGTTAACGATGAATGATAATACAATGTATATCACCTTCATCAAAGTTAACGAGGAGCGACTCGCCAGAAACAATAATATGCCGAGCGGCAAACCAATAACGAGGGTGAACAATGCCGATGCCCCAAGCATCTGAAGGGTTTCCAGCGTAGAATTCCCTAGCTCTTCCCAACTCACTTGTGAAAAATCAAGTTCGCTCATTGTCCAATCACCTCCACATCAAGTCCTTGCCCAGACACTTCGCGCAGCGTATGCTCTATATCCTCATGATTTCCTTCAAAACGAACGATTAGCTGTCCATAGGGTACATTTTTAATCGTAGATATGGTTCCCTGCAAGATCGCAAAATCAACACCAGTACTTCGAGCCGTACGCGACAGAATCGCATCATATGTTTTACTGCCCAAGAAGGAGATACGCACCACCTGCGCTGACTCGCCGCCACCTGCTGCCGCAATCGCTGCTTGTAACTCTTCGGGATGTTCTGACTCCCGTTGGATAAAGTCCTTGGTTACCTGGTGCTGCGGCTTCAAAAACACTTCCGCCACCGGACCTTGCTCCACGATGTCGCCCTGATGAATGACGCCAACTTTATCACAGATGCTTTGAATGACATGCATTTCATGTGTAATCAGTACGATGGTTAAATTAAAGCGCTGATTAATATCCAGCAGCAATTTCAGGATAGACCCCGTCGTCTGCGGATCAAGCGCTGAAGTCGCTTCGTCACACAGCAATACATGAGGATCACTAGCCAGCGCCCGTGCAATTCCTACCCGTTGCTTCTGTCCACCTGAGAGCTGTGACGGATATTTTCCACTGTGTTCTTCGAGACCCACCAATTCCAGCAGTTCACGAACCTTCTTGTCCAGCTTCTGCTTGGGCGTGTTTACCAGCCGCAATGGAAATGCAATATTGTCATACACCGTCGCCGAGGACAACAAATTAAAATGCTGAAAAATCATTCCGATTTTTCGGCGCTGCATTTGTAATTGGGATTGACTCACAGTGGTGAGGTTTACCCCGTCTACCCATACTTCACCTGAAGTAGGGCGTTCCAATAAATTAATACAGCGGATCAATGTACTTTTCCCCGCCCCGGAGTGACCAATCACTCCGAATATTTCTCCACGCTTTATAGAAAGATTCAACCCAGACAGCGCATTAACGCGTCGGTTGCCTTTGCCATAATGCTTGGTTAACTGCTTAAGCTCTATCAACGTGCTGCGACCCCCTTCACTTCTTCCTTACCCTTTTAACCAGTTGTCATCTCTCAGGATTGTATAAAATCGCTATTTATACAAAAAAGAGCCCCTTTCACAGAATGAAAAGGGCCCCACCTTGCGAACCTTTTCTCATCTGCCAAAATCGCTATAACTCTAGCGGTTTTGTAGGAATTAGCACCATCATGTTCCCTCCCAGTGTATTACACCGGGAAAGAACGGGTTGCCGGGCTTCATCGGGCCAGTCCCTCCACCTCTCTGGATAAGAAAAATATGTTAAACTCCAGCTTTAGCTGTCCGTTAAGTTTATATAAAAAAATATAATTCAAGCATTTTTCTGAAACTAGGTTTCAGTATAGATAGTTTACATAGCTTTGTCAAAGGATATTTTCTATCATATTTTTGGGCGTACTGCCCGGTTCTCCCATTGTTTCGCAGTATAAGTAAAGGCGTTTGACAGCGACCGACACACCATTTCCAAGCCCTGCTGCAAATCTTCCAAATGGTGATCGAGGTCCTCCAGTTGGATTTTTCCATACAAAGCACGGTGTCGTTGCCAGAGATCATCCTGCATTTCCGTATTCATATAGTGTATCTCCGTATTCCGACGCTTACGCAGCCGATTGATGGCATCGTTGTATGTGTCCTTGATATCAATTAAATTATCGGTCAATACAGGATGCATTTTGAGATACTTGAGCTGCCGCAACACGGTAAAATACGAATAATGAGCCTTATACTGCCCTGTTTTTAAATCACACAGATCATTTAGCCAGTTGCCCAGCTTATCTAAAATGGAGAATACCCTCACAAACCCATCTTTATAAAAGAAAACATATAATGCATAGTCGGATTTTTCATCCTCGCTCATATCATCAGCATATCCGGCTTTCACTTTCATACGGAAAAAGGCGGCAGCATGATGGCTCTGCTCCAGTTCATCCAGAGATGACATTAGACCGCGTGTCAAAATATCCGCCTTCCGAAAATCGTGGGTCGGATCTCCACCAGCCTGAATTTGCCGCTCCAGCAGGTTCAACATATCTGACATGCTATTCATGGCATCCAGCAAGATTCCCTTGTTCACACGTGGCGGCTCACCCAGTAGCTTGCGTATCATGCTTACGCCTCCTTATAAATGTAAAATCCGGCTGTAGGTTTCATTAGGGCGTCAAGCGAAATAACTCGTCCATCGTTGATCTACAAGCTTAACAATATCCTCACGCGGTAACACCTCATCCGGATACCCCGGCTTCATACGCGCATCCACTACAATCGGCAGCTTATAGTTCAGATGATGCAAACGCACTTCGCTGTCCGCGTACATATCCGTAGCCGGGTTAAAGCGTGTGAACACTGTCCACAGGAACGAGGCTTGAGAGCGAACAACTTCTTTGGCATCGTCCACAATGAAGACGAGCGGCCACTCTTGCTCACTCGCTGCTAGTCGCTCCAAAACACGTGCCGCCAGCTCAGGCTCCTGCTCAAAGGACGCACCCGATACGACGAGGCATCCTCCGCAATAGGGCTTAATTTCACGAATTCCCGGCAGATCGCCTCCCTCATAAGCACGAGGCAATTCACGTACAGGCTCACCTATCCCCATCAGGATCGCCTTACTACCATGATTCAGCTTGCGGCCTGTGTAATCGAGTGTATCGTGTGACGTGTGATTGAAAATAAATAAATCCGTTGCTGGATTAAATCGCTCCAGAATGGTTTCCAGCAGCAGGTTAAAGTCAGATAAATCAATTACTCGATCCGTCAGCATCAGGAACTTGGTCAAGGATAATTGACCTTGACCCAAAATAGTAAAACCGGATACAAGCGCTTCACGGGAGTAGCTTTCACGTACGACTGCCGCTGCCAGCGCATGTACGCCCGTTTCCGCATATGCCCACAGGGACTTGACGGAAGGCATCACAAGCGGATATGCAGGCGACAGCAGACGTTGCAAAAACTCACCGAGATAGTAGTCTTCTTGCCGAGGCTTACCTACAATGGTTGCCGGATAAATGGCATCCTTGCGGTGATGCATATGTTTGACATGAAATACAGGGAAATCATGCTGTAATGAATAATATCCAAAATGATCACCAAACGGGCCTTCCGGACGGCGTTCATGAGGCGGCACATAACCGCTGATTGCAAATTCTGCTTCTGCTGGAATCCGGTGACCTCCAAGCGGATCTTCTGTCATGGGCAGCTTGCCTCCCATAATAAGCGAAGCCAGCAGCAGCTCAGGCAAGTTTTCCGGTGCTGGAGCAATGGCAGACGCAATCAGGGCAGGCGGGCCACCAATGATAATCGTCGTAGGCAATGGCTCATTACGCAGCTCCGCTTCATGATAATGGAAACCGCCGCCTTTATGAATTTGCCAGTGAATGCCCGTCGTCTGATCATCATAAATCTGAATGCGGTACATCCCCAGATTATGATCCTTAGACTGACCTGGCTTCTCGGTATACACAAGTGGAAGCGTAATAAACGGCCCCCCGTCCTCGTGCCAACTGGTCACTTTAGGCAGTGGCGCTAACGGAGCCTCTGTACGGCGAACTCCCAATACAGGGGCCTCGCTGTGAGATACTGTTTTTAGCCCTACTTTTAGCATGTCCTTAATCAGGCCACGTTCATTCCACAATGCTTTGGGTGTAGGTGGAAACAATGTTTTGGTGGCTCCGACAATCGCATCCATCAGTTGCTCAGGTCGCGGGCCAAAAGCCATATCCACACGGCGATTTGTGCCAAACAGATTACTGGCTACAGGAAACGGGGTTCCTTTTACATTCGTGAACAGCAGTGCCGGCCCTTCTTCCTCAATGACTCTTCGATGAATCTCAGCCAGCTCCAAGTAAGGATCGACAGGTGCCTCTATAATTTTAAGATGATTTTCTTTACGCAGCGCTTCAATAAATTGGCGCAAATTCTGGTAGATCAACTGGACGACTCCTCCTAAGCAAATCAAGCCCTCGAGAAACTCGTGGGCCTGGTTTGTTTCTTATATGCTATTATACGTGTTTAAACGCCTCTTGGGCAAAAATCCGCTTCACTATGATCTATGAAATGCTTAGGTACGTTGTGCTTGGGTCGGAACAAGCTTGCGGTCCGGTGACAATTGCCATACACGATAGCTCAGATAAGCCAAAACGGAGAACAACGATGCAATCACCAGCATATGTCCCAGCACGATAAACATGTAGATTTCAGGTCTGTTGACGTACAACAAGATAATTCCAATCACCACTTGAAGCAAAATTAACAAGACCGACACGACACCCAATATACGGATATCTCGGTGATTCGGGTGATAACGGTATGAGTAGTGACCCACAGCCAAGATAATGACGAACAGCAGACCGGCTGAAATCTGATGAAGCAGCAGTGGAGATATGAAGCCCCCAATATTTACAACCTTCTGGATGACCGAGTGACTAAGCAACGCCCCTGAATAGACAGCAATATAGGTATAGATCGTCGATAGCCATATAAAGTTGCGATAGCCCCGACTGACACGCCCAGGAATCAGACGCGGAGTGTGGCGTGAGTCCGCGTGCTCCTGCCAGGCCCCCAGCGTCATCATAGTTGCACTGGCAAAGGCGATAAGCGCAAAGCCAAAATGCAGTCCCATGACAGCAGCCGATTGGGAGAAAATGACAGCCAACGCCCCCATGGCACCTTGTATGATGACAAACAAGAGCGTGAGCAGCGAGAATAGCTGTAAATCCTTCCGATGCTTCATAAACAGCAAAAAGCCAACAAATGAGGCGATAGAAAGAATCCCGGCCATGGCACTAACGGAACGATGAGAGAACTCAATAAGGGATGCGATCGTATGTGCCGGAACCAGCTTGCCATTGCAAAGCGGGAATTCCCGGCCACAGCCAAGACCTGAATCCGTCCGTGTCACGACACCTCCACCGAAGGTAGCCAAAAACATGACAATACATGTTACGAGTGCCAGCCATTTTAATATTCTAATTTTGTTATTCAAATTCACCCGTATCCTTCCAAATATAATATTTATTCACTTTATATGTTGTGAAATGATCACTTAAAGTAATTATAACTGATATATCGTTCCTTGACATACGAGCTTTGTTGACAAAATGTGAACGTGTCCGTGAGAAAGCCGCCCCCTTAGAAGGAAGCGGCTTTCTGAATGTCTTGATGTTTAAAATTCACTTTGTAACCTTCATGCATGTACAGCATTCATTATTTTGCCAAGCTCGCATGGACTTCAACAGCCCGATCCAAAAATTGCTCAATCTCCTCGCGGGATTTGCGCAGTCTGTTCACCAGACGTACCAGTTCTCTGCCTTCACTGTAAGCGATAAAGCTAGGAATACCCAATACATTCTGCTCTTGACTGACGCTTTCGGCCTGTTCTACATCAATCTCAATTAATGTAAGCTTATCTGCATATTGTTGTTCCACATCAGGCATGAACGGATCAATGAAATGACAATCCCCACACCAGTCCGCCTTAAATACAGCCACCGTTACGCCGGGAGTAGATATTGCCTTATTAAAGTCTTCATGAGAGACGATTTTTTGCATGGATGATTCCTCCTTAAATTCTTTTTATGCTGAAAAGATTGCACTTTCTATTGTAACGCCAAGTGAAGCTTTTGCACACTCCCCCATTCTGCTCACATGCCGATTGGAAGCCCTCTCATTGAGGCATACTAAAGATATACTTAAGAATCCACATAAGCGACGACATCCTAACAGCATACCCAACATACTTGGCAGGATACGGGGATGCTTGCAATTGGAAAGGAGGTTATTTAGTCATGTCTCTTACCGAATGGCTCCATACAGCATCTCGACAGCTTCAAGGAGGGCTAAAGCTACTGGGTTCCGTTCCCCGTGTTGCAGAGGAAGCTTGGGAGGGCAAACGGGCGGCTTGGACCGAATCCCGCAAATTACGCTACCCCTTGCGTCAACTAGCGTGGGATTATCATACAGCACAGGCCGCTATGAATGAAGCTGAAGCGTTAATGCTGGTGAACGGACCCGCTACGCGTCCCTCTTCTCTGAATATGCCCTTATGCGAAACAGACTGTGAGCTGCTGGAGCGGATCAAAAATGATACAGCACAGGAGAATCGCAGCAACGTCACCCGCACGGCCGCTTACCTTGAATGCTATCGTGGCTACCCGGAGTTACACTGGGCATTACTGGCCCACCTGGTTTCTCGTAATGGCGGCTATAATATGACCGATCTGAAAGGGGGACTGATTGGCAACCTGTTTGGCGAACAGGAAAAGGAATGGCTGTATCGGCTACTGGAGCGCTGTAATGCCCTTATTTTTCAAGATGCTTACCCGCAGTTACAACTTTACATGCACAGCCGTCATTTGGGTCGGAGTTGCTTTCATTTGTTGCCTTATTTTCACGTTTCGCCATTCATGAAGCCCTTTTGGGAACGTTTTTGGGCTTGGCGGGATAGCTCTCTGTTGACTGTGGCGCTCATCATTAATGAACAAAACTATATTGAAGGACGTGTGGTAAAAGATCCGTATTTTCAAAAATTTGTGACACACAAGCCGGGCTTTTATTTGCATGACTGGCTCCAGCTTAATCAGGTTATATTTCCACTTGGGCTGAACGGTGGACTTGCTGGACTAGTGATGGAGCGTTTCGGCCATTTGGACGAGCGGATCGGCTTTGGCAAAAGTCTCTATGCTATGCTCTTCGGCCATCAGCAGGTGCTGGACCAGGTATCAGCATTCGCTAACAGTGTGCCCCATACGGGTTCACGCAGCGACTATTGGCCCGGATTGTTCACCCCGAATGAACAAAAAGCGCTGCACTCTCCAGATGAAAGTGCAACGCTTTTAGCACATGAATGGCTACCGCCAGGACAACGTCTGTACAGCCCGGAGCTGAACGCCGTCTGGTCCGATACAGCTTATGATCCAATCCCCCGTTATGACTGGTTTCAGGACGGCTCCACACTTGGGCATCTCAGCGAACCAAGGCGACCGCTGTTATTTGCCATGCGCCATGAGCATCGCCACGGCATCCAAAAAACAGCAATGGCCCACGTTGCCCATAACAGCTTGCAACCTTTCCACTGATAGACTGGAGGACTCTTTAGCCTTGTTGTCCTGTGGACTCACGCTGTAGACGCATTAACGGACGCAGTACCTTTTGCAACATACGTGGGTAGTTGCCCAGCTCGTCCCTGCGCAATACGCGCAGTACAACCAGCAACAGCAAGTAGCATACCAGTACAGCTGCCCCTGCAATGCAGCACGCGATCAAGAAGGCCACACGCGCAGGCATCAGATGCACCAGTAGAATACAGGCTTCATTTACACCGTATCCAATAGCTCCCGAGACGACGACTGCGGTTAAGAACCCTGCCCAGCGACGGCCCATGATGGAAAAGGAGACGATCCCTTTAAGCACACGCAAATTCAGCAACGTGATCACGAGGAAACATAATCCGGTTGCGGCAATGATCCCGTAAATTCCAAGCCAACCAGCCAGCAGCCAGCTCGCTGCAAACTTGACGACGATACCGACCATGACATTAACCATTGAAATACGCGGCTTGCCCATACCGATCAGTATTGAATTAGAAGTCATCATCGTAATCTGAAATATCGTTCCGAGTGTCAGAACAGCGATGATACCACTGCCTCCAAGCGAGCTAAACAGTAAACCATTAATAGAATAGGCGGTTACACATAAAGCTAGCACAATTGGCATTCCAGTCAAAATAGAGATACGCAAGGCCAGCGTCATCTGATTTTGTAAATGCTGCTCATCCTTACGAGCAAATGCCGCTGAAATGATCGGAATGAGCGATTGGCTGAGCGCAATGGCCAAAATCGGCGGAATTCCCGCCACACTCTGTGCCCGAGAGCCTAGATAACCCAACTGAGTAGTCGCCTGATCCAATCCCACTTGACCAGATAGCAGTCTCACCACAATCGACGTATCAATAAAGTTGACCGCCGGTACCGTCAGAGACGATAATACAATGGGAATGGAAAGCTTGAAAATATCTTTGTAAATGCGCATCATCGGTAGCGCGGAGCTTTCCTCTTGGAATTGATCTTGACGATCCTGTCGATCCTGGCGACGCAATTTCACCGTGTAGTACAACATGACCGCTAGAGCGCCAAGGCTTCCCATGACACCTCCAAAGGAGGCCCCGGCCGCAACCTCGCGATCTCCATAACCCAGCTTCAAAATAACAAAAGCGAGTACAATAGCAGTCGCTACCCGTGCAACCTGCTCCACAATTTGTGAAATACCGCCTGCGGTCATATTACCGCGCCCTTGGAAGTATCCACGCATCATGGCAATGGCAGGGAACAGCAGTAATGCTGGTGCCAAAGCCTGAATGGCCAAAGCGGATTGCGGAACCCCTGCTACATGCTCGGCAAAGTAAGGTGCTCCAAAATACAGTAGCGCTGTAATGATAATGCCTGCCGCGGCCGCGAATATCAAAGCCGCTCGATACACACGTCGTGCTTCCGAAGGCCGATCCAGTGCATAACGTTCTGAAACCATTTTGCTCAATGTGCTTGGAATACCGGCCGTAGCCACCGTAAGCAGCATCAAATAAGCGTTGTTCGCAATGGTAAACGAGGCGTTCCCGACGGAACCAAGCAGATGCTCCAATGGAACACGCTGTACCAGACCAAGCACTCTGGCCACCAAGGCGGCAGCGGCTAAAATAAGCGTACCTTTAAGGAATGTTTCTTTATTGGACAAAATGCGTTCCCTTCTTTCTTGCTGTTCACACGCATGCAAAAGCCCCGCACAAACAATCATGGCCTGAGCCATCACCGGTGCGGAGCCGCATGTCGATTCTGTCTCTGCAAATCATAATAAACGAAAACGAATCTCGGGTCATAACACCCAAATCAAGAATACAATAATCATGGCAAGCTGCAAAATCACTTTCATCACGGTGCTGGTAAAAAGGCCTAATACAGAGCCAAAGCCCACTTTAATAGCTCGGTCCAGCGGGGCTTTGCCAATTAGCTCACCCAGCACAGCGCCGATAAATGGCCCCAAAATCAGACCAAATGCCGGAATAACGAAGGGACCAATAATAATCCCGACAGTGCTGAGGATCGCCGACAGACGCGAGCCGCCAAATCGCTTGACTCCCCAGGCATTCACAGCATAATCTGCAACAAAAAGGGCAACAACGATTAGTGTTTGTATAATCCAAAACAATGCATTGTATGGAGCAAACGAGAAAAACCAGCCGTAAACAAAAAATGCAAAATAGATGGCGAGCGCCCCCGGCAATACGGGATATACCGCCCCAGCCATGCCCACAATGAACAGCACAATGACAACAATCCAGCCTACAACGTCCATGGGCCTCCTCCTTCTCGTTCATTCATCCTGCTTGCTGCATCATTCGTTTCATTACACAAGCACATAATCACGGATCACTTCTACAATGCCGTCGTCATTGTTCGAAGCCACGACCACATCAGCGGCTTCTTTAACCGTATCCTGAGCATTCCCCATTGCTACGCCCAGTCCAACCGCTTGAATCACAGCCAGGTCATTCAGACTGTCGCCAACGGCAACCACCTGCTCCAAGGTAATGCCAAGCAGGTCGCACACTTCAGCGATTCCACTGGCTTTGGATATACCAGCCGGGTTAATTTCCAAATTTGTCATCGAAGAATTGGAAATTTCAAGTCCACCCATGTCCTGAAGCTTAAGCAAAATTTGATGGCGAATTTCGTCATTTTCCGTATTATAACCGAATTTGAGCCACTCCTGTGTGTCCAATGTATCCGGCCAACGATCCCTGTTATATAATTCCTCTGTTGAGTACGCCCAGAACCAGGAGTCTGTTTCTACAGCAATCTGGTGCATCTTGCGAACGAGCTCCTTATCAAGTAAATAACGTCGCCACAACTCGTGGGGTGATTTCCACACCTCACTGCCGTTTACGGTTACCATTGGCGTCTCCAGGCCGAGTTGCTGACCGTAGGGCAGAGCATGCATGGCTGCACGTCCGGTGGACAAGCATACATGAATCCCTTCCTGAATCGCCTTGTTAATCCAGTTAATCGTTTCCAAGGAAATTTCATGATTATCATTCAGTAAGGTTCCATCCATGTCGAGCGCAAGCAGTTTGTATTTATATTGGTTTTCTCCCATAGTCTCTCTTCCTCCTGTATGTCCCTTATGTCCAACGACATTTTACCATGAAAAAGAGAAGCCCACAAAAAAATTCAAGTCCTCACTTTGCTGCCAGAGGCTTTTTAGGAGTACCATCTAGCCCATATACTTCGTCATACGCATCAAATATTTTACGCGCAACCGGTCCAGCGCTCGTCGCACCAAAGCCCCCTTCAGGAATGATGACCGCTACCGCCAGCTTCGGATTTTGACGTGGAGCAAAAGCGATGAACACCCCATTATCTTTAACCGTACGCCCCACCACCTGCTGAGAAGTTCCCGTTTTGCGGGCATAATCATAAGGAAATCCGTTAAAGGCTTTAACATCCGTAGCCATACCCCGAATCACTGTATTCCAGTACGTATCTGAAAAGGCGACCTCATTCAGCACCTGCGGCTTAAACTCACGTACGAGATTCCCCTGATCATCTACAATTTTGCTGACCAAATGAGGCTGCATGCGCTTGCCCTTTGTTGCCAGCACAGTCGTATACTGGGCCAGTTGCATGGCCGTATACTTTCCCTGCTGACCAAAGGATGCCTGTACCAATCGTGTCAGCGCACTTTCATGCTTGCTCGTATACTCAAGTCTCCCCGCCCACTCGCCCGGCAGATCTACTTCTGTCGGTACGCCTAATCCAAATGCCTTCATATACTTGTCCCATACGTCAATTCCCTGATGCACCCCTGCATTACTTCCGTATTTGTCATACATTGGCTTGCCGATCATATCTACCATAAACGTATTCGACGAGACCTCAATTGCCCTGCTAGGTGTCAAAGAACCATACACATGTCCGCTAGAATTCCCAACCCGGCTGGAGCGATTTTTGCCGTAGTACGCACTTCCCGTATCCTGATAAGTCTGTCCGGGAGAAAACAGGTTTTCCTTCAACCCGATCAGCACGGTTAGCGGTTTAATGGTTGAACCCAAAAGCACCGAGGATTCTGGATGTGGACCCTCTTTTCCGCTAGGCACGGATTTAATTGTTCCATTTCCCATTTTATGCTGAATTTCGTCATATACCGAAGGCGAGGTACTTCCACTTTTCCATACATTAGAGTCATAATCCGGCATACTGGCCATTGCCACGATATTTCCGGTCTCTACCTCCATCGCTACAGCGAAGCCAGTGGTAGCGTCTTGATGAAGCTTCCCCGATACGGCATGAGTATGAAGCCAGCGAAGCTGATCCATAATGGCCTGTTCGGTTTTCTGCTGAATTTCCTTGTTGAGGGTGGAATATAAATGATGTCCTTTTTCAGGAGGAGTAATGGATTCAATGCCCTCCGGCATGCTGCGAGGATTGACCTCTACCGTTTTATATCCGTTTTTTCCTCTCAACTCGTCCTGGTATTGCAGCTCCAGGCCATCATATCCAACCGTTTCACTTTCCAGGTAAACCTGTTCTGGTCTTAGAACCTCCGAATTAGCTTGGTACAGCTCTTTATATTTGGTTCGGTTCGCACGGGCTCCTTTGAACTTGTACATATATCCAATCGTTTGTACCGCCACCCGATCCGGGTCATAATGGCGTACACTTTCTTCTACAACCTCTACACCAGGAAACTCTGTCCGATGCTCCAGAAAATAAGCGATTTCCTCCCGACTCAGGTCGGATTTGACCAAACGTGGGGTAAATCCCCTATATTGATTATAGTCCGGGTCCAGTCTCTTTTTTATTTCCTCTGCATTAAGCTGCTCTCCTTCGGTACGACCCAGTTCGTTTAATTTGGCAGTAAGCTTGGCAGCAAATGCATTGAGCTCAGGGAGCAGCTTTTCCCCCGGCTTGCGATCTTTCTCCGTACGTTTGCTATAATCCTTAGATAAAGTTACATACAAGGACTGTACTGAAGTCGAATACGCCAGCTTAACCGTACCTGTGGAGTCATAAATCGTGCCGCGACTCGGGGCTAACGGGACATTTTTCGTATTTACAGATTGCTGCTGGCCCTTCAGCTCCTCCGATTGTACAAACTGCAATACAGCTAGTTTGGTAATGATCAGGGCAAACAGCACAAAAGCACTAAAAAACAGTAGGTTGGTTCGTAAAACCGTCTGTTTTTTTCGTGACTCTTTATCCTCTTCATGATTTTTCTTTTTGAATGAAAACTTTTTATCCAAACTTCTTCTGTCCATATTAGCTGGTCATTACTCCTTCCAAAGGGTTTCATATTCCTGATCCTACCATATCGAAAGCAATAAACGATGAATTCCCAGATGACAATTTTGTAAGAAAACGTAGAAAAAACATAAAAAAGCTTCCCTCAGCCCAAAGGCTAAGGGAAGCTTTCATGAAATGTCATCGTATAAAAGGATTATGGCTGTTTGATTGCGTTAGAATCAGTTGCTGTTTCAACCTTTTTCTTAGGTACCCCGTCCAGACCGTACACTTCATCGTAAGCATCAAAGATTTTGCGTGCCACAGGCCCAGCACTCCAAGCTCCGAAGCCTCCTTCAGGAATGACAACGGCTACAGCCAGCTTGGGATTCTGGCGTGGTGCAAAGGCGATAAATACCCCGTTATCTTTTAGTTCTCTGCCCACACTTTGCTGCGATGTCCCCGTTTTGCGAGCAAAGTCATAAGGGAAGCCTTTAAATGCGCTGACATCTGTTGCCATCCCGCGTATGACCTCATTCCAGTATGCATCCGGGAATTTCACTTCATTTAGCACCTTCGGCTTAAACGTTTGAACTACATTACCGTTGGTATCTTTAATTTGGCTGACCAAATGTGGCTCCATCCGTTTGCCCTTGGTAGCAATCATCGTTGTGTACTGGGCAAGTTGCATAGGTGTATATTTACCTTGTTGACCAAAGGAAGCATATGCCAGTTTGGAGAGGGCTGATTCGTCTTTTTTCGTATATTCTAAAAGCCCCTTGAACTCACCGGGCAAGTCTACTCCAGTAGAAACACCTAATCCAAACTCCTTCATATAACGATCCCATACGTTAACGCCCTGGTCTTCTGTAGCATTATTTCTGTATTTATTATATAAGCGCTTGCCAACCATATCGACCATGAAAGCATTAGAGGAATGACGTATAGCGGTAGCCGGGTCCATTGAACCGTACACATGACCAGATGAGTTCCGCACCCGTGCAGAGTTGTTACGTCCGAAATAGGCTGCTCCTGTGTCTTGATAATACGTATTTGTTGTAAACAGTCCTTCTTCCAATCCAATAAGAACAGACAGCGGTTTAATAGTTGATCCGAGAAGCACGGTAGAATCTGGGTGCTGTCCAGATTGGCCTGAGCCAACATTCTTAATTGTAGCGTTTTGATACACATGTTTTATTTCTTCATATTTGTCTTTTGAAATCGTACCCGTTTGCCAATAATTCGCATCATAATCCGGCATACTAGCCATCGCCACCACATTTCCTGTATCCACTTCCATAGCCACAGCAAAGCCTGTTTTAGCATAAGGATGAGTCCTGCCAGATACAGCGTGTGTATGAAGCCATCTCAATTGATCCATAATAGCATTTTCAGTCTTCACCTGAATTTCTTTGTTAATCGTGGAATAGACATTATCCCCTTTTTGCGGAGGTGTAACAGAATCTACGCCTTCCGGCATATTCCGTGGATCAATTGGAACTGTTTTATATCCGTTTTTCCCTCGTAACTGTTCCTGATATTGAAATTCCAGTCCATCAAAGCCAACAGATTCGTTATCCATATAAATGAGACCCGGATCATTTTCAGCTGACATGGATTTTTGGATATTCTTATATTTAGTCAACGTTTCACGCGCACTTTTATAGCTTTTAATGTAGCCAACCGTTTGAACAGCTACTGTATCAGGATCGTAATGACGTACCGTTTCTTCAACGACATCTACGCCTGGAAACTCACTTTTATGCTGCATAAAATAGGCAACTTCATCTTTGTTAAGATTCGTTTTAATCAAACGCGGCGTAAAACCGCTAAATCGCTGATAGTTTCGGTCCATAGCATCCATAATTTGTTCTGCCGTCATTTTCGGCTCATCTTTATTACCATATTGAGCAAACCGATTTGCCAGCTTTTGTGTCATCTTTTCCAACTCAGGCAACAGCTTTTTATCTGGATTACGCTTTTCTTCCAGGCTGTCACTATAATTCTTGGAGAGCGTAATATACAGCGATTGTACAGGTGTAGAATACGCCAGTCTGTTCTGCCCGGTGGAATCGTAAATCGTTCCGCGAATCGGCGTAAGCGGTACATTTTTGGTAACATTACTGGCCTCCTGCTGCTTAAGCTGAGGTCCATCTACAAATTGAAGTATCGCCAGTCTTACAATAATGACCGTAAATATAATGAACGAGCTGAAAAAGAACAGATTGATCCGAAAGCTAAATCTTTTCCGATCAGACGTCTCGTTGTCTTTTCCCTGCTCGTTGTCTATCTTTCTCATGTGCCCTTTTCCACTCCTTATTAAATCACTTTATCCTTGATATGTGTTTGGGCAAAACCAGGCGGATTAAACCAGTCCCCACTTTGCGCCCAGGTCGGGTCTAGCGGTACCCACTGATTCTGTCCGCTCAAATATACCTCATTCCAGGCATGGGACCCGTATCCTCCCTGTCCGTTGTATCCAAGGCCTGTTACAACCTTGACCTGTAGCCCCTGCGAACGAGCCATCATCGCATACAGGCGGGCATAATCAATGCACACTCCTTTACGTGTATCAAACGTATCTCTAGGAGTCTGTTCATGCCAGTCACCACGTTGCTCATAGGCTTCCACCTTACTGTAATCATAGCTAATACGGGTGCCTACCCATTCATACAACGCTCTAGCTTTTTGCTCGTCACCGCTAGCCCCTTCTGTAATCTTGGCCGCTGCCTGAACGATATCGTTCGGAATTTCCCGGTCAATCATTTCGTATTTACGCTGCAGGATACCGTTTAATTCCTTGGTAACGGCCTGCGTAAATACGGGCAATTTATCCTTAATCAGTGTACCGGATAACGGCTCAATGACCGATTGCGCTCCCTGCTTATAAATCGGTGAAGCTTGGACGTAGCTGCTAAACCCGCTGTCTGGATACAGACTTACGCCGATGAATAGCAGGGCTATAACCATGATAGCGCGTGCTCCACCAATAAGAGTACCTATTCCAGCCCCTGCCACCCTGCTGAAAAAGCCTGATTTTTTTTCATGCTCATGGAAAGAAGAATCTGACTTGCCACCTACCATCAACACATAAATTGCACGTAGTACAAATTGGGCGATCGCATAACTAAGCATGAACAATACGGCAAACCGTAGCAGCGGAAACCCCTCTAACCCTGCCACCAACGTATAATAAAATTGCTCAATCCCACTTAGTTCTCGCTGAGGCAAATGTTCCATGTAAGCCGCCAGCCATTGTTGTACCTTCGGTGAAAGCCACATGGCTAATCCGAGCGAGCACAAAATACCCGCCACAGTCAGTATGCCATCCACAATAAGACTGAACAGCGCCCCTACAGATCTGGAAGCTCCTCGTCTCCAGCCCTGAATCAACGACAGCAGTACAATGACAATCAAAAACACCGTCACGCCATTCCAATGAAGAATAGGCTCCAGCCAGGATGGTTTCATTGTGTTCCTCCTGTCTCTACGGCGACTGTGGCGACTGTGTTACAGCCGAGCCTTTCGCACCTTCGATATATTTCTTGACGGTATCGCCCATACTCCACTCGCCCAGCGACATCCCCTGAAACCATACCTTGACCTTGTCACCATCAAATGGACCTTTCACTTCCAGGTTGGAGCTGGTTACCGAAAACGTACCATCCGCGTTGGATGTGTATTGGGCATCCCTTCCCTCTTTGATCATCATGTTCAAAGCCTCGCTCTGAACCTTGTTAATCGCATCATCCTTTGCCTGAGTAACGACCTTGCCGACCTGTTCAAAGGAAATGCCACTGTAGATAAGCAAGCCTGCAATGACGACAATGACAATCAGCCATTTTACGAGAGTTCTTACAATCTTTAATATGACTAACAGTAGGACAAGCCCAATTAATATATACAGCCAGTTATCCTGAACGATCTGCCAATTATGTTCCAAAAACTCTGTCCAGATGCCCTTATCCATTTCGCTACACTCCCGTTTTCAACTACATCATTCAAATCACAAAATTGTCTCTGTAATTATACATGATTACGTGATGCCCTGTCAGCTTAGCTCTTGTACATACCTTGTTATTCAATTCTTGTCCATACAAAGTGGTCTATGTTCGTCCACTCCAGCGTACAACTTAGGAAGGGCCAATACGTCGTGCAACATGAAAGTTTACATTAGGGAAGGGGGTCATCCCATGAAAACAGCCCTCTGGCTGTATCTCTTTTTATTCATTGCTTTTTTCGATCTGCATGCACAATATCCTATTTTGACACCATTCGCTATCTCCCTGGGTGCAGCACCTACTTTTATTGGCTGGATGATGGGGATTTACTCTCTAACTCATCTGCCTGGTAATTTGATGGCCGGCCCCAAGGTCGACAAACACGGCAGCCGCCGATATATTATGTTCAGCCTAACAGCCGCAGGCATCATTCTTGTCATTCAATCATACATCCACACACCGTGGGAATTACTTTTTCTTCGGGCGATTAGCGGTTTTGTGTTAGCCTTTTTATCTCCGGCCTGTCTAGCCATGTTGGCACAGCTATCCGATCATCCAGTTACGCAGGGCAAATATATGTCGGGACATGGTGTCGTTCACACGCTCGCCTCTGTCCTGTCTCCAGCCGCCGGCGCATTTATCGTAGCCAGTTTCGGCTTTAGTGAGACGTTTAGTTCCCTTGGCATCATTCTCGTAGTCACGGGACTTATGGCTTATTTCACCTTGCCCAAAACAGCACCCGCTCCACAGGCCCAATTATCAGATGGTCATGCGACATCTGCTCCACTATCCGGGGTACAGAAGACGCGTTTACCATTCAATTGGCGTTACCTGCTCCTGCCTTTTGTTTTGGCGTGTGCACAAGGCATTTTATTTTACGAAATTCCATTACGGAATAACGGTTCTGCGTCTATGATGTCCACCGGATTGCTCTTTTCCATCATCAGTTTGGGAGCACTTTGCACGCTCAGTCTGCTGTTTCTGAACAAATATTCACCAATGGTGCGACTACTTTGTGGCATTATTTTGATGTCTCTAAGTTTTTACGCACTCGCCACCACGCCCGAAGCGGCGATTGGTATCATACTTTTTATTTTGGGAACAGCCAAAGGCATCATTTTCCCAGCGCTGGCCTCCCTTTTCATACGAATTGGAGGTGCGCGACTGGGCAAAACCTTTGCACTACAGTCTATTGCAACATCTATCGGCTCCTTTGCCGGACCTGTACTGGCAGGTCAGCTACCCGATCACATTTCTCCTTTTTTTATCGCATTTCTGATTCTGATGGCTGGCCTGCTATTCGTTCCTATTAAGCGATTATCTCCGACGCCGCCACTGTCTGCCTCAGGACCTTATCATTCCTAGCTAGTCTGAGGGCAGTGGTATGCTAATATGCTACCTTTAAAGCCCAAAATGTCGTTTCAGAGGGCAAATGCACAGTACACTATCCCCCTATCCACATAGACTATTTTGACTGAACATTCACTAACAAAGGGAGGTGCAGCCTGTGAGCCACTGTCATCCTGTAAACCCTTGTTCTGTTTTTGGAACTTCAACTGGCATCATTCTTGTTCTTTATATTCTGCTCGTCATCATTCTCCGTACTTGCTGGTTTTAATGTCTGAATTGCCCTAACATGTTGCCCCTTGTACCCATGCCTGCCACTTCTGGCAGGCTGTTTTGTTATTTTTTGCATGAGAACCCTATTTGGAGCTACACTATACACATATTCTTCATTTCCCGGGGAATTTCGAGCATATGTATCAGACAAGGGGTGAGCTTAAATGGCGATAACCGTGATTGTTGAAGGGAAAAATGACCGCAGCAAACTTCGCCGATTACTTGACCCGGAGGTTCACATTTTATGCACCTTCGGTACACTCAACTCTATAAAACTGGAATCCCTCCACAAGCGGGCCAAGCACGACGAAATATATTTATTTATGGACAATGACAGCTCAGGGAAGAAAATAAGAGGTGTGCTTGCAGACTCTTTTCCGGATGCCTGCCATATGTATACCCGCAAAGGCTACGCTGGCGTAGAAGGCACTCCAGACGAATATGTGATCGCTCAATTGGAAAAAGCAGGGTTGGAAGAATACATTATATACCCGCCACCTGTTCTTTATTCTTGAAAATAACAAAAAAGCTGTCCTCAGGCCGCTTGCATGCCTGTTGGACAGCTATATGGTGCACTATAAAATGCCTCTAAAATGACATTAGAACTTATGAACCGTATCGACGATCATCAGCAAGAAGCTGAGTGTCAGATGGTTAATGGAAAAGAAAAATACTTTTTTTGCCCAGGAATCCGTTTCTTCTTCCTTAATCGTAAAACCTTTAAAGGCGTAGAATGCCCACAGCACGGACAGTAACACGGACACGATCATAAAAATCATACCGGCATATCCATAAGCATACATAAGGATGGGTACCGGAATCAGCAATACAATATAAGGAATCATCTGAATCTTGGTCCGATGGATACCTTTTACGACTGGCAACAACGGAAATCCTGCTGCGCGATATTCCTCAACTCTGCGAATAGCAAGTGCCCAAAAGTGAGGCGGCTGCCATAAGAACAGGAGAGCGAATAAGAGCCAAGCGCCCATATCAATACGACCTGAAGCGGCCACATAACCAATCACAGGAGGCATTGCACCAGAAATACCGCCGATGGATGTACTCCATGTAGATGAACGTTTTAACCAAAGTGTATAAATACCGACGTAGACGAACATACCAAGTAATCCCAGTAATCCTGCCTTTACACCAGAGAAGAAGAATAGAACAGCTAACCCGACAACACCCAAAATAATAGCGTATGACAACACCGTTGTAGGGGTCAGACGCCCTGTTGGCAGTGAGCGATTACGTGTACGTTCCATTTTCAAATCCAGCTCACGGTCAAAATAGTTGTTAAAAACACAAGAAGACGCCATAACCAGCATTGTACCTAAAAGTGTAAGAATTAGCTTTATATAATCAACGTCCCATTGCGATGCTAACCAAAAACCACCAAAGGCTGCAACCAGATTGGTACGAAGGATGCCTGGCTTGGTAACTGTAATAAAATCTTTCCAAGTGCCCGCTTTGCCGGGTGGTTTAGATTTTACAGAATAGGTAGCCGCATCCGAAGAAGTCTTATAACTTATATTATCCATTGTGAGTAACTCCCCCTTAGAGATGTATGAATTCGGGAGTAAGTTGAACTCCGATATAAATTTTATCATATACCTACCCGAAAAAGTTTGACAGAAAACGCACAAAACGTTCACAATTCCGATGGCAAATCGCCCCTGCTGATCGTTTACAGTAAATTTGGGTAGTAATAAGTACAGGAAACAATACAAAAGGAGCGACAGATATGGATACAGCCACACACTTTGTCATGGGAATCGGATTGGCCGGGCTGGCCTACACTGATCCTGTCGTCGCCGGAGATCCAAAGTTGGCCGCAGTCGTACTGCTCGCTACAGTCGTAGGGTCACAAGCTCCGGATTTTGACACTTTGCTTCGGTTGAAAAATAATGCAGCCTACATTCGCAATCACCGTGGACTGTCGCATTCAATTCCCTTCTGGTTGATATGGATCTTGTCCATAACAGGACTGATTTGCCTGATCTTCAGAGATGTGCCCCCAGGTCATGTAGCATTATGGGTAACGATTGCTGTCTGCCTGCATGTATTCACTGATTTATTTAATACGTACGGAACACAGGCATTCCGGCCGTTTACAAACAAGTGGATATCTTGGAATATCATCCATATTTTCGATCCCTTTATTTTTGGCACCCATGTTGCTGCGATTATGCTGTGGGTCACCGGATTGATTCCACCCGCTCCCTTGTTTATTACGCTGTACGTTATTATTGGCCTATATTACATTTGGCGAACCTGGAGTCATTTTATAACCAGAAAAGCGGTACGTGATATGGACAATGAGCGTCAGGAGGGCGACATCTATTATATCATTCCCACCGTATCATGGAACCGGTGGCACGTGGTAAAAGCTCATCAGAATGGAAGTTATGACATTGGCGGTTTAAATGGCAAACACTTATTTTGGACGAAACATGCAATTCCATCCACACATCCTGCCGTAGAAGCATCCAAATCCTATCGCGATGTGCAAGCATTTCGCTATTTTTCCTCTTTTGCCGTTGCCGAGGTGGAAGAACTGGAATGGGGCTACATTGTGCGATGGGGAGACGTCAGGTATCGACACCGGAGACAATATCCATTCGTGGCTGTGGTCGCGATGGATAAGCAGTTCGGACTGATCAACAGCTATATTGGATGGCTCAGTGACGAAAAGATGCAAAAACGCCTTTCCCTGCATACGAATTAAAACCTGCCTACAAGCTAACAACAAGCCGTATGAACAACAGACAGCAAGTCTCCCTTCATCTGGAGCTTGCTGTTTTTTTGGCCATTCGTGTAATAAATCACATCTCATGAAAGCGCCCTCTTGACGAAGCGGACTTGCGTGATTCACAATGGTGATAAGCCATGCGTAAAAAAATCCGGAGCATGATCGCTCCGGATTTTCTTCATCACAGTTGCTCATAATACAGCTTCCAAGATGGAGTGTTTATGTGTATTACTGCAAACGGCTGCTGCCCGACAAGGATTGTTCTGCTTGTTGGACCAGCTTTTTCGTGATATATCCCCCAAGAGAACCTGTTTCGCGGGAAACAACATTACCGAAGTAACCGTCCTGAGGGATCGTGATGCCAAGTTCTTGAGCTGCCTCATATTTTAATTGTTGTAAAGCGGCGTTGGCCTGCGGTACTTGCAGGTTGTTTGAACGACGTCTGCTCATATTTGAATCTCCTTTCAGTTCTTTGTGAGTGAGGTTCATTGCAAGCTTGCAAGATTATTATGGCTCGCTTACAACTACTTATTCCTGAAATTCAACATTCGAACACTGGAGGTTTTTACCAATGAGCAAAGGTTTATCCCTATGGTTCGCCGTTTCATCCATTGTCCTGCTGACCGCAGCCGCTATATCCATCAGTTATTCCGCATGGCTTGCCATTCTACTGGGACTATTATCTGTCGGCAATATCGGCTGGGGTTTCGTGGTCAAAGCCCGACAACGCCGCTCCTAATCCAATCCTTTAAAAGGCCTAATCCGTTTCGTCTCAATATGCTTTAGCGTACACGTGGCAGAAAGCCCATGCGCTCTTTGACCGCAGACAACGTGACTTCAGCCGCTTCTTGTGCGCGCTCTGCGGATTGGGCCAAAATACGTCCAATCTCACCGGATTCCCGGATGTCACGATAGCGTTGCTGAATCGGTTCAAGCATAGCTACAACGGTCTCTGCCAGTTCTTTTTTAAATGTTCCGTACATTTGACCTTCATAGCGATCCTGCACTTCTTGGAGTGACAAACCGGAACACTGGCTGTAGATGCCCATCAGATTACTAATTTCCGGTTTATTGGCCGGATCATATCTAACCTCACTGCCGGAATCAGTAGTAGCGCGGCTGATTTTCTTGCGTATGACTTTCGGTTCGTCTAGTAGCGCAATAAAGCTGCCTGCATTCGGATTGCTCTTGCTCATTTTTTTGGACACATCATCCAGGGACATAATTCTCGCCCCTACTTCAGGGATATACGGTTCAGGAACAGTAAAATAATCTCCATAACGGTGATTAAAGCGACCCGCCAAATCGCGTGTCAGCTCCAGATGCTGTTTCTGATCGTCGCCTACCGGGACGAGATCCGCGTTGTAGAGCAAAATGTCAGCTGCCATCAACGATGGATATACGAACAGCCCTGCTCCTACAGAGTCCTTGCCTGCTGCTTTGTCCTTAAACTGAGTCATACGTTCCAACTCGCCCATATTCGTCAGTGTTGTCATCAACCATCCCAACTCAGCGTGCTGAGGAACATGGGATTGTAAAAAGACATTGGATTTTTCCGGGTTAATACCTGCTGCGATAAATAATGCTGCTACCGCCTCCGACTGCTCACGTAATTGAGCCGGTTCCTGCGGTACGGTAATTGCATGAAGGTCTACGACCATAAAGTAACATTGATGATCCTCTTGCAATTTGACAAAGTTTTTCATGGCACCAATGTAATTGCCCAAAGTAAGTTGTCCGCTAGGCTGAATACCTGAAAGTACAGTTTTCATATTCTTCCTCCTCAGTATTTCAAAATTAGAACGCAAAAAGGCCCCGCATCCTCAAGGGACGCGAGACCGTGGTACCACCCTTATTCATTGCCGTCAGCCTATTACTTGTCGGAGCTATGCTCCGTGGCTGCCTGCAATCTTAAAGCTCCGTTAACGGGGAGCAATCGGCCGTCATACTGAGGACAGTAAATTCCTGTTCTGTGCGGCACTCCAAGGTCCATTCAGCAGTGCAGGCTCACCGGTTCCCATCCACCACCGGCTTTCTGAAGAGCTTATGCGAAAGCTTACTTGTCCTCATCATCGCGTTATCCATGTCATTACTTTCTAAACTACATTAATGATAATTCCGCATAATGTTATTGTCAAATGACGATTGTGCCCTACGACCAAAAATCTGTTATCATAATGACACGAAGCTTCAACCGATTATAGTGGACAAAGGAGCATGGATATGAAACAAGTGACCAAAGAACACTGGAACGGTTACGACACGTATGTTTTACATAGTAGTGAACTGGAAGTTACGATGATCCCTCGCCTCGGGAATAATATTATTTCAGTGCGTGATCTGAAGCTCGACCGGGATATCGTACGTCGGCCCGGTGAGGAAGAATTGGCTTTCTATTTACAAAAGCCTTATCATTTTGGCTTGCCCATTTTGATTCCTCCAGGCCGAATTCGCAAGGGACAATTTGAGTTTGACGGTGTTCCTTATCAGTTCGACCGAAATACAGCCAATGACAATCATATACACGGTCTGCATCGTAATCAGTCCTGGCGCTGCAGTGATATTGAAGAGGATGAAGAAGGTTGCAGTGTTACTACCGAGCTTTTAACAGAAAGTGATCCGCACTGGATGGAACAATTCCCCATTCCCTTACGTCTGGAGATGACGTATCGCTTGCAGGGTGCTGTATTAAGTCAAACGCTGCGCGTAACGAATTTGGGCGAAAAAGCAGCCCCATTTGGCTTAGGATATCACACTTGGTTTATGGTGGACGGAGAACCTGAGCGCTGGCGTCTAAAGCTACCTGTGAACGGCGTATATGAGCAGGATGCTGAACAACTACCTACAGGTATCATTACTTCGTTAGATGACTTGGAACAGCTCTCTTCGGGACTTTCTCTGAAAGGAACAAATCTAGACACTCTGCTGCGGGCAACGGAAGGCCCTGCTGAAGCTCTTTTGACTCGTGACGACGGTTATCAAATCCGCTACACAGCAGATGAGCAATATTATAAGTATTGGGTTTTATATACCAAAGGTGAATGCGACCAGTATCTTTGCATTGAGCCTTATACATGTCTGCCTGATGCGCCCAATTCACCTGATCCTGTCGGGGAAGCCGGACTGATCCGTTTGGAGCCTCAGCAATCCATCGATCTCAAAACTCAGATTCATATCATATATCCGTAATTTTCCTCTAGTCACTTTTCTTCCTTCGGCGCATATTTTCATAACTCTGTCGCATACTAACCTCATCACAGCCGAAGGAGGTGACTACACATGAATGAAGCTAATCAAGGCAGAAGCCGTCGCAGTAACAACCTAGTTGTTCCTCAAGCCAACAACGCATTGCAACAATTGAAATATGAAGCTGCACAAGAGCTGGGCATCACCATTCCGGCAGATGGTTACTACGGTGACATGCCATCCCGTGAAGCTGGTTCTCTGGGAGGCTATATCACTAAACGCTTGGTACAGCTGGCCGAACAGCAATTATCAGGTCGTTCAGGTCAATAAGCGTCATTATTCCACATGAGCATTCCGTTCATCGTAATTTACCAAAATGTGTTATAACGGGTATATAACAAAGGCGGTCTTCCCTAGGAAGGCCGCCTTTTCTTTACTTTTTTTAATTGAATTATTCGGAATTAGCCGCTCGGTATGTAGGCTTGTTATAGCGGATCATGAGATTCGCCATGTTGTAGTTGGACTCCAGTGTTGCATCTACCAAAATCGTTCCTTGTCTAATGGCAAAATCGAAAGCAATCTCACCATGAGTCCAGCTACGCTTATGATTTAGCGTTTCTAGAGCCATACGCCGAAAATCCTCCCGATGCTTTGCTGATAACCCCGGTTCTACTGCTGCAAATGTGCCCCCTTTACCTGCAAGTGGGTTATGACGAATCCCAAATTTCCCAACTACATTGTTACGTATTTGTACAAATACGATACCTGACGACAAACCCGCCAGTTCATTATCCAGTTCTTTTAAAACGATATCCATCTGCCTTGCTAACGACAATTGACCTACTTCGTCCATCACAAAAACCCTCCTATATACCTTATCAAGAAATATTTAATAGGTCTTACGGCTCAATTATATGCGAAGATTTTTAACCTTACAATCAAAACCAACATAATTGGGTATTTATAACTATTTTCTAAGTATATCCATCATTTTAAATTTCGCCAACAGGTAATGTTAATTACACTTCGACATTTTGCGACTTTGTTCATCATCTTCTGCAAAAATCACAAAAAAGGCCTCCCTTATGGGAGACCTTTCAAAAGTGTAAATCTGTTATTTTGTCATTTGTAAAAATTGCTCAATATCCTGAACAGTAACTTGCGCAGCATTACGCCAGAAGTCAGCCTGTGTTAAATCGGTACCTAAGTGCTTGGAAGCCAATTCTTCGACTGTCATGCGCCCCGTATCACGCAGCAAGGCATCATATTGGTCGGCGAAGCCGTCAGGATTTTCCTTCGCAAAAGCGTAAATTCCTGCACTGAACATATACCCGAATGTGTACGGGAAGTTGTAGAAAGGAGTGTTCGTAATATAGAAATGTAGCTTGGATGCCCAAAAATGAGGATGAGCCTCATCCAGGATACCACTAAACGCTTCACGCTGCGCTTGTTCCATCAACTCGCTTAATTGTTGCGCTCCTACAACTCCCTTTTTCCGCAGCTCGTAAAAACGGGTTTCAAACAGGAAACGAGCATGAATGTTCATAAAGAAGGCTACACCACGCTGAATTTTATCCTCCAGCAAAGCTACCTTCTCCTGACCTTCGGCAGCTTCCAGCAAAGCATCTGATACAATTAGTTCTGCCAGCGTTGATGCCGTCTCAGCTACGTTCATGGCATAGTTTTGATTCAATGGGTGCAATTCATTCATCACATGCTGATGATAACCGTGTCCGAGCTCATGGGCCAGTGTCGAAACGTTGGATGGTGATCCGGCATAGGTCATAAAAATACGGGTCTCTTTGCTCAGACGCAGAGATGTACAGAAACCGCCCGGACGTTTGCCTGGACGATCCTCTGCTTCGATCCAGCTTTTCTCAAAAGCCATTTGGGCAAAGTCAGCCATTCTTGAGCTAAATTTACCAAATTGCTCAACAATCGTTACAGCAGCATCGTCGTAAGGGATTTTAGTAGTTGACGTCCCCAGCGGAGCTTCAACGTCATGCCAGGAAAGCTTCTCTAAGCCCAGCAGTTTTGCTTTCCGCTCCAAGTATTGGACTACAATAGGCTTTGTTTCATTAATAACCTGCCACATCGTATCTAGCGTTTGTGCAGACATACGGCTGATTTCCAACGGTTCCTTAAGCACATCTGTCCAGCCTCGTTTTTCATATAGCTTCAGACGAAAGCCTGCCAAATGATTCAATGTATCCGCGCAATAGTCCTCTACCTGAGTCCATGCCTCTTCCCAGCGTGCAAACACGTCTTTACGTACGCTGCGATCTGCTTCATCCAGCTTATTAGCAGCCTGACCTACAGACAGGTTTACGATCTCGCCATTTTCCGGCACGGGGATCGTCATATTTTTGACAATGGTATCATAAAAGTCGCCCCAGCCATGGTAGCCATCCACTGCGAGATCCAATGCAAGGCTTTCCAGCTCAGGAGCCATTTTTTCACGTGCTTCGTTCCGATATTCAGTCAGGACAAAAGAAATCGGCTGGATAGCTTCGCGCTCCATCCATTTCTGCCAAATGTCTTCACTGGTTTGTGCCAGCAAGTTCTGGAAAGAGACTAAAGCACTTTTCCCTTGGGCATACAGCGTGTTGACACGCGCCCCCAATTGAACAGCCAGCTTGTCGTGCTGGTTTTGAGCAGTTAGACAAGAGACAAAGGAACCCGCCTGCGACGCACCATTAAACAGCTCCTGTATGCTATTCAGTACACTATCCAGACGCTCGGTATCCAATACCGTTTGTGGTACTTTGGCTGCTTTAAGCTGGGATTGCAACTGTTGAACCTTGCTCTCCATTTCTTCCAAAAATGCATGAAATGAGGCAGAGGAAGATCCTCCGCTAAAAATAGATTCCAGATCCCATGTTTGCTTTAACGGCGTTTTCATAATAGTTCCACCTTTCTTTTTTGGCGAATTCATGTGGTTTCATATACAATAAAGCTACATCGTGATAGTAAATCACTACAATTGGGAGGAAAACAGGATGAGACCCTTACAAATTTCGCCGGAAACGGCTGTGAAATTATCCGAAAAGCTCGGCATTCCGCTGGAACACCTTATGCATACACCCCAGCACATTTTGATGCAAAAGCTGGCCGAACTGGCTAAAGAAGAAACCGCTGATCCGAACGGCGGAGAATCGAACAAATCATGATCCCTTTTCATAAAACCTGGCCTTATGACATCGTCATGGGAGACGTTTATGTACAGTCTTGTCCGTTTTGCGACCATGATAATGTTTTGCTGCCCCTGAAGCCAAAAGAACTTAAGCTCATACACGAAGGTATGAAAAAGTTGCTTGTGTTTCCATGCTGCCATAACAAGGTTACTTTGGTGGATTGTGATGACGATTATTTGCTGTCAGATACCACATTGCGTCATCATTAATTCATGAGGCAGTTGTAAGATAAGATAACCCGTTTTACAAACAAGGTGTGAACCATGAGCCTAAATCGGCCATAGTGCACACCTTTATTTCTTCAAGAGGAGCTTGCGTCTTGCATTTCCTCCGGCAGTTGGAAATTTTTAGCCAACATTTGTTCTCGCAGTACAGACCACTGTTCACGGGAAGCCCGGATCATGGCTGCATCCATAATCTTTTTGTCATTAATGACACGCGAAAACCAGCGTACCGCTTCGTGAAAGTTGCCTGTACGTCGATGCAGTTCACCAATCAGATAAAGCAGTTTGGCATTATTCGCCCCGACACCCTCCAGCTCATAGACCCGAACATACGAATCCAGACTAAATTTGAGAAAGCGAAGCTCCTGCTCCTCATTTCCCTGGTATCTGTACATCCATGCGATATGCTGTAATAGACTGGCTACTACGCGTTCCTTTTCTCCGATGACCTGGGCACAGAGTAAACCCAGTTTATACGTTTCTAATGCCTCTTCCCAGCTACGATGCCCGCCATATTCGCGAGACTGCCAGCGGTTACCGATTTTATCCTTAAATATCTTGGTTTGCTGATCGCTTAACTGAACGGTAGAGTGCTCTGTCGAGGTAAATCCACAATGAGGACAGACCCTTACGACATAAAAATCCGGATTTTCATTCTTATAATAAGCACAAAAATCTGAATCCGTACGAATGGCCTTCTTTAGGCTTGGTCTGACACGGGATGTCTGAAATTCTTCTTCGCAATGTGGGCAAGCGATTTTGATCTGATATAACGGTTCAAGTTCCAATGTTTTTACAACCCTCTCCAAAATTCGGCAATCCCCGAAAGCTTACGGGGTATTTACAAAATGATGCGCAGGACCAGACAAACGGTTAAGTATGATTGAACGAAGCGGCTCCTCAATGCCCGTATCCGTTAACGCACCTGCCATACAAGACAACCATGCCTCTGCTCGCTCCTCCGTTACGGGAAACTTCATATGTCTGGCACGTAACATCGGATGACCATATGCATCAGAAAAAAGAGACGGTCCTCCAAAAAACTGGCTCAGGAACATATACTGCTTTTCCTTAACCGGTTCCATGTCTTTAGGAAACAGGGGACTTAACAACGGATCTTTATAAACTCTCGGGTAGAAGGCCTCAATAATAGCACGAACACCTTCCGCACCCCCAAGGTTGTCATAAATGCTTAGGCTAGGATTCACTTTTCTCCAACTTTCTGTGCTATGGTAATAAATATACACCCGTATTATAACAAAAAACAAAAAATGACGCTAAAAATAAGCGTCATTTTATCAATTTAACATATGAAGAGGGTGTGCTTTGTTGCACACAGCTTCGTCATTCTATAAACACAACTAATAACTCCGCCAATCCTCTTCACCGGGATGGACGAGAGAGACACGAATAACATACACAAAAGCACATACGAACAGACCGGCAACGATACTCATCCTGATCACTCCATCCTTAAGGTTATGGGATCGTTGTTTTCCTATTTTAACATACTATTTACAAAAATACAGCATTAGATGTAATCGTTTTCTTTGATTTTTTTGTACTCTTTGTCCATCCCCGACATAGGTATATTAGTACAACTCCAAAGGAGGGGCCTCTATGTCGCTATACCGTCGTTACTCGCTTCCTCTGCTCATCCTTACACTGCTATTCCTATTTATGCTTATGGCTGTATACCCGCAGTCTTCTCTGAATGCCGGGCTTCGGGGGCTTGCCATCTGGTGGGACGTGCTGTTTCCGTCTTTATTCCCGTTTTTCGTTATTTCCGAGCTTCTCCTCGGTTTCGGAATTGTTCATTTCATAGGTGCGCTGTTAGATCCGCTGATGCAGCCTCTATTCCGTGTACCTGGCTGTGGGGGTTTTGTCGCTGCGGTCAGCTGTGCATCCGGTTACCCGATTGGAGCTAAACTAACAGCCAAGCTGTGGGAGCAAAAATGGATCACACGCATTGAAGGAGAGCGTTTGGTCGCGTTTACCACTTCCTCTGATCCGATATTTTTGATCGGTGCGGTTTCCGTTGGCTTCTTCCATCAACCAGAAATTGCACTCGTACT
This sequence comes from Paenibacillus sp. SEL1, assembly GCF_054602535.1. Lineage (NCBI taxonomy): Bacteria > Bacillati > Bacillota > Bacilli > Caryophanales > Paenibacillaceae > Paenibacillus > Paenibacillus sp. SEL1. Next base: position 933,028 of record NZ_CM137723.1, read on the forward strand.
GGGCGCGGCCCATTATGGTGGCGTGCTCATCATCGGGCTGCTTATGCGCTTCCACGGTTCCCGTTCAGGAGAAACAGATACTCGCAGCGACCGGCCTCAACCTACTCAAAAAGCCTGGTCGAAGTCCACGAATACAAAAGCAGCAGGTCGCAATAGGCAGCCTGGCCCCCTACGCCAAGCATTATATGCCATGCATACAGCTCGTTTGGAAGATGGTCGCCCATTGGGTGAGTTACTTCGTCAGGCGATTACTTCCTCCCTACGCCTTATTATTGTCGTAGGAGGGCTAGTTGTATTCTTCTGCGTCATTTTAGAAGCTTTGACGAACTCCGGTTTAATGAGCGGGCTTCATCTGCTTACGGCAAGCCTATTGACTGCATGTGGTCTTCCTCCTACGTTAACGGAGTCCATCGTGGGTGGTATTTTCGAAGTCACTTTAGGAGCGCAAGCCGCAGGTGAAGCCACGGCAGCAGCGTTACCATTCAAGGTAGCCGCAGCCGCTTTTGTTCTCTCCTGGGGCGGGCTGTCGGTTCATGCGCAGGTTGCAAGTATTTTAAATATGACAAATCTCCGCTATATGCCATTTTTGTTGGCCCGGGCTGCACATGGCATCATCTCAGCACTGCTAGCTCTCGTGTTATGGCGGCCTCTGATGGGACAGGGAAGCTCTCCAGTCTTTTCTCCAATATACGACATCGCGTGGTCTCCTGGCTTCTCGTCCGCCATGCTGTTGCAAAGTCTGCTAGTTCTTGCCTTTATACTGGCTGGAATGCTTAGTCTCTCATGGTTGAGTGTGGGTACAAGTCGCTTATACGTACGTTTGAGAAGAACACACAGGCAATGAACGATTGTGTTCTTGCTCATAATTGATTATGATCGATATATACCCATGACAAAGGAGCTTTTCATCTTGAGATATTATGTTCTGGATCGCGGGGATCAGCACTCCATGGACTTGAGTCAGCAATTTCACCGTCTTGCCCAAGAAAAGAATTTCAAGCTGGATGCCGAATCGCCGGAAATCGTCGTGTCTATTGGAGGCGATGGTACGATGCTTCATGCGTTTCATACCTTCATCGACCGCATTCCGGATATTGCCTTTGTTGGTGTACATACCGGTCATCTGGGCTTTTATGCTGATTGGCGTGCGGACGAGCTGGAGGAGCTAATCCACCTGATGAGCCAAAGCGGATCTGAAGGACCGCTTAACCCGAGAATCGTTAAGTATCCACTGATTGAGTTGGAAATTCACAAGAAGTCAGGCAATGCTTCTTTTATTGCCTTGAATGAGTTTACGTTAAAAGGGGTAGATGGCACTGTCGTTGCCCAAGTAGATATTAACGATATCACCTTTGAAATGTTTCGCGGTGACGGTATATGTGTTTCTACCCCCTCAGGAACGACCGCCTATAATAAAGCACTTGGCGGAGCTATGGTTCACCCCACCATTGAAGCATTGCAATTGACTGAGATCGCTTCCATTAATAACCGCGTGTATCGGACACTGGGATCGCCATTGCTACTGCCCAAACACCATCATTGTGATATTTTTTCACGGAAAGATCAGCGTCTTTTATTGACAGTAGATCACCTGAACTTTCCTGTCGATGACTTAATCTCTGTTCGATGTCAGGTCGCAAGTCAGAAGATCAGCTTCGCTCGTTACCGTCCTTTCCCATTTTGGGATCGAGTACGCAACGCTTTTCTTAATTAGAACCTATAAAAGAGCCGACTCTGGCTCTTTTTTTACAAACAAAACGGTTCCTGAAAATTCAGGAACCGTTTTGTTGTGGAGCTGTAAATGGTTTATTCTTTTTACTACCCTCAGCTCTTTCGGCTTTAGCAGCTGGCTGGGTCTGACGCTGGCCCTCAGGTTCACGAGAGACACGAACTTGCCGTCCCTCCCGATTTTCCTTTGATTGACGCTCATAGCGTGATCCACGCGATTCTTTTTTATCGAAACTTCCCTGCTGATTGCGCTGTCTGCGTGGTTCACGGGTTTGCTGCCCTTCACCCGGATTCCGTCCATCCTTTGCTTCACGTCTTTCTCTAGATGGACGGCTTTCGCGAGCTTCACGCGGCTGTCGTTCACGTACTTCCTGGGCATCCTTCGGTTCCCGACGTTGCAACTCACGTGGTTCTCGGGATTCTCGAGGCTGCTCCATTCGCGATTCCTCTGTAGCTGTGGAATCCTGCTGTGGTTGCGGCCACTCCTGTTCTCCAGCTGTATGTTGCAATACTTCTTGCTGCTCTTCGGGTTCTAACGTTCCCGCTTGTTCCCTTTGAGCATCTACCAACTGCTGAATATCTGGAGCAATGATTTCATCATTGACGCCGTTTTTATTAACCACTTCACGGCTTTTTTGCAACACAAAATAGGCACAGCCAAAATTGCAGTATTCATTAATGTAATCGTCCAGTACCACTATAGATGTATCCTTATTTGCTTTGGGATGACCGTCTCGATAAAAGCCCTTCAGACGTAGCTGATTGTAACCCCAATCACCAATAATGTAATCATAGCGATCCAGCACTTCACTATACCGATCACGAAACGCTTCGGGATTCCACCCGTTCTTGTGATCCTGCAACAATTCATAGTTTTTACCACCGATTTGAAACAAGCTATTCTGACCGCCTTTCCCGGATCAAGCCTGCGAAAGGGCGCCTTCTTCCTTATGCTGAGCGGCTGACTTCACCTGCTCATGCGCTTGGTAGGAGCTGCGGACCAACGGTCCAGATTCAACGTGGCTGAATCCCCGCTGTAATCCCTCTTCCTTTAACTTCGCAAAATCTTCCGGTGGATAATATTTTTGCACATATAAATGTTTCTCGGACGGCTGCAAATATTGACCAATTGTCAGAATGTCACAATCGACTTTACGCAGATCATCCATGGCTTGTAAGATCTCGTCCCACTCTTCTCCGACACCTAGCATGATGCTTGATTTCGTTGGAATAGCCGGATTTAATTGCTTCGCATGTTGAAGCAGCTCCAGAGAGCGACGGTATTTCGCTTTAGCCCGAACCTTGTCGGACATACGCTCCACCGTTTCAATATTATGATTCAGAATATCTGGTTTGGCATCCATGACGATTCGCAGCGATTCAATATCGCCCATAAAATCGGGAATCAATACTTCTACACTGCAAAGAGGTAATCGGCGGCGAATCGCACGAACCGTTTCTGCAAATATAGTAGCGCCCCCATCTTTCAAATCGTCGCGAGCCACACTGGTAACGACACAGTGCTTCAAATTCATGTTTTCAGCCGCTTCCGCGACGCGTTCAGGCTCCTGCAAGTCCAGTTCCGTAGGCATTCCCGTAGTTACTGCGCAAAAACGACACGCACGCGTACAAATATCACCCAAAATCATAAATGTAGCTGTCCTATTGGCCCAGCATTCATATATATTAGGGCATCGTGCCTCCTCACATACGGTATGTAATGTCTTGGAACGCATCATGCTCTTGATTTCCTGATAGTTATCGCCTGTCGTAAGTTTAATACGAATCCAGTCGGGCTTAGCTTCCTTTACTTTTCTAGACAATGGCATAGACCTTCTTTCTGATAAGCTTAAGCTGTCATTGCCATACATTATAACATGAAAGCCATGGAAAAACCTCCATTCATTGTTCCCTTTTTGATATGACATTGATGCCGGAAAAAGTAAACTCTTTACATGGATAAAAGCGGCGGATATGGCTCAATCTAAACAAAAGCGCCCTATTCACGCTATTGTATACGGGCCTAGAATTTACCGGGCGTTTAAGCCCTTCTATAGGAGGTCGGTTCACGTGCCTTACCCTACGCGGACAGCCCGAGCTGTTCGTTTGTTATCGCTGCTGTTATGTGCTACTACACTGACAACGGCCTGTCCGCTTCCTGCCCATGCCTTTGCCAATCACTTACAGTCCTCGTCCGCCAGAAGCAGCCTGACCGCAAATGTAGATGCTTCACATGCTCAGTCTTCGTCGTATACGTCCAGGCTGGCTTTATATCATTCCATCGAAGCCCTGACTGGAGTTCCTTGGTACAGACTGGCCGCTATCGACCAGTATGAACGCACACTTACGGTGGCCCATCCCAAGGATCGGAAGCATGCGGAACGAATCATAGGTATTTTCATCACGGGACCAGTCTGGTCCGGCATGATGAACCCTGATTCGGAGGATCAAAATCCGCGTTCCATTGAACTATTTTCCGGGCTGGGACAAGACGGTTCGGGTGATGGAATCGCTGACCGTAATAATGACAAGGATCTGCTGTTCAGCATCGCATCTTATCTCGGAAAGTATGGAAACAACGAGGATGAATTTGGTATTGCCGTTTGGGAATATTACCATAACAGCCGCGCAGTTCAAAGAGTTCAGCAGTTTGCTAAGCTGTATCGAACGTATGGCAAGCTGGATCTGGTCAGTCAAGCTTTCCCCCTTCCTTTAGGCAGCATTTATAGCTACCGCAGCACATGGGGTAGCCGTCGCAGCTGGGGCGGCTTCCGGATACATGAAGGAACTGATCTGTTTGCTGGCTATGGAGTTCCAGTTCGCAGTACCTGCTACGGTGTAGTTGAAATGAAGGGCTGGAATCCCTTCGGCGGATGGCGAATCGGAATCCGAGATCTCAACAACCGCTATCACTACTATGCGCATCTTTCCGGCTTTGACAAAACCGTTCACAACGGAGACATCGTTACACCCGGCCAGACGGTTGGCTGGGTCGGAAGCTCGGGCTATGGAAAACCCGGTACCCAAGGCAAGTTTCCACCGCATCTGCACTATGGTATATATCGGGACAATGGTTGGGCAGATTGGTCCTTTGACCCGTATCCGTTATTAAGACAGTGGGAGCAGTCCGAACGCAAAGCGCTCAAAACAGGAAAAACAAAAGGGACCTCCTCATAGGGGCCCTTTTGTTTTTCCTAGGCAGTTCACGTCATTCCCCACTGCTCTATGGCGTTGGGGAATGGCTAGAGGTGTTTTGGTTTTCCTGTGCCTCTGGAACACTTACTGTGCTGGGATCTATAGCGCCGCTACTCTCTATGGAATGGGGAGGCAACGCCAACTGCGGAGCGGCTGCACCATTTTTACCCACTGGTTTACCCTGATTGTCATAGTAGTACATCGGAACGTTGCCTACCACTAATAAATAAGAAACCGGAATTTCCGTCTCCACAATCTGAGGTTGCATCTCAAACGGTATAACCACGGACACTTCCGTCGTAATCCGAATGTACACTTCCACCAAGATCATGTTTATGCCCGCATCCTGTTGACGGGTATTTAAATCCACCTTGATTGCTCCATGCGGCTCCACCTTTAGGGGGACCGTTGGTCCATAAGCTGCCAACAGTGGACTGCCCAATGCCTGACCAATCGGAACACTCTCATCAAAATGGCTCATGCTGTCCATCGTTGCTTTGACTGCTTTGAGCGTGTCTGACGTAATTCTCATATGCTCCGCATAATTCAGAACAAAACCGGAGGTTCTCCCTTGTGCATCCGTTCTCCATTCGATCAGATTATCAGCCGTCTTCCCCTGCTCTACCTGTGCTGTAATTGCTGAATTAATAGCCTCCGTCGCCATTTGTTTAACCCGCACTTTTGCCAGGTGCATCATGGGCGGCTTCAAATGCTGCTCCACATAAGCAGCCATCTGTATGATCCCTACCAGCAGCGCCAGTGCCACAATAAAAAAAAACCTACGTCTGCCGCGTCGCCTTCTGTTGGGTGCGCTGTGCCATTGCGGTCTTCTCATCATCCGAACCCCCCGCAGCGTTGAACTTACCCTACAAGGATATGCGAGTTGTACACGAAAAAGAAGCCGCCCGTCCGGCAGCTTCTCTAGATGGAACAAATATATAATTGCAAATATAAGATGCACTCATTATTTGAAAATATGGTCAATCTTTTCGATATCAGCCTGACTCAATTGGACATTTAGCGTCTTCAGATTCGCCAGCACCTGCTCCGGCCCCTTCGCCCCTGGAATGAGGGCATCAATCGAATCACGGGTCAAATACCATGCGAGTACAACATGAGCAACCTCAGCATTCAACGCATTGGCAATCTCCCGTACCTGCTCCACTTTGTCCAAATTACGAGCAAATGCATCGCCCTGAAACAATGGATTTTTCGCTCTGATGTCCGAGAAGGTCATGTCTTTCGTATACTTACCCCCCAGCAATCCCGAAGCTAGCGGGAAATAAGGCACAAACGAAATACCATTTTCCTTGGTATAAGGCAGCAGATCCTTCTCAGCTTCCCGTTGAAACAAATTATATTGGGATTGAAGCACATCTACATAACCGTCACTATTCGCATCCTTAAGTTGTTCAATGGAGAAGTTAGATACACCAATGGCCTTGATTTTGCCTTCGTCCTTGAGCTTCTTCAGTTCTCCGACTGCTTCTGCCTTCGGTGTAGTTTCGTCCGGGAAATGGATATAAAACAGATCAATATAATCGGTCTGCAATCTTTTCAGACTGGATTCGACGGATTCACGCAAAAAAGCAGGCGAGTTATCAAAAACGACCTCTCCGTTTACGAATTTGTGTGCACCCTTCGTGGCAATAACAGCTTTATCACGCTGACCACGCTCTTTCAATACCTCACCAATCAACCGTTCCGAGTGCTCAGGTCCATAAATAAAAGCCGTATCCAGAAAATTGATGCCGTTATCCAAAGCTGTGCGAACGACTTCTTTGCCCGTTTCATCATTCAAATCGGAAAAGAGATTATGTCCTCCCACTTTATTTGCACCCAAACCGATTGGTTTTACATATAAATCTGTTTTACCAAGACGCACTTGCTCTGCCAATTCACGTCATCTCCTTTTCGAAAGTTACTTCCATTTTATTATTAGATTCCAAAAAAAGCAAAGTGCGTACCTGGCTGCTGAGCCCGATCCTATTTTCTTTTTCGCTTCATACTGCGGATGGTCGTTTTTGTGGCCTGATCCACCCGATATGATTCCGTGATTTTTTGCAGTGCTTTGTTGAAGGTAAAATCATCTAATGTATTATGACTTAAATACGCCATGGTTACCTCAGGTAGCTTGATATAACAGATCGATATCGCCCATGCTACCGCCATTTGTACATAATAATCCTCGCGATGGGTCTGATCCAGTAAAGTAAACACCCGCTTCATATACTGTTCCTCAATATAAAAATTAAGAAGCATAACCACACCAAACCGAATTTCATATTCTTTCTTGGAGAATAGATAGGGCTGAATAAACTCCCACACCCGTTCTTTATGATGTTTCGTGATTTTCAATCCGGCACAGAAACTATCACATACGGACCAATTATCAATTTTAGGAACAAACTTGGCGGTATAACTCAAAACTTCCTCTATATCCGTTTTTACAGAACCAATCACCATACCTTGCAGCATTACTTCTTCGAAGTGTTCACTTTCAGCGGTCTCCAGGTAGAGGCGCCAATCCCCTTTGGCAATATCTTGAGCAAGCTTACGCAGCACTGGCAGACGTACACCCAGCACATTATTAATCGTCGGAAGCAATGCAGCCGTAAATTTCTGAAAATCTGCATCCACATATGACAGTATCTGTTCTCTAATTGTTTTCTCCATCATTTCCACTCCCTGATTCTTAACGAAATGAAATACTCCACAAATAAATGGAGGCCACCGAACCATAAGGCGAATAGACTCGGCGGTACTCCTCGAATTGCTGCTTGGTCAAGGTATCTAGATGGTACAACTTCATCATTCCCCGTCGAATAGCCATATCGCCCCAACTGACCACATCTGGACGCTCCATACAATTAATCAGCATCATTTCAGCTGTCCAAGGTCCTATTCCTTGCAGCGAGGACAATTTCTGAATCACCTGTGCATCGGAAAGCTCATATAATTCCTGTAAATCCAACAGGCCCTGCTCGATCGTTTGGGCTATATTAAGAATACATGTGGCCTTTTTCATGGTGATGCCACAGCTTTGAATATCTAAAGCCGACTGAACAGCTATATTTTGTGGAGTGATCACGCCTAACTTCTCCTGCATCCTTGCCCATATGGTCTGAACCGCCTTGGCCGATATAAGCTGTCCCACAATCGCATGAACGAGCGCCGCAAACAGGTCGGGAATGATCACACGTTCTACCTTGCCCATTTGCATCATCGCTGCACCAAGTACGGTGTCTACGTTTTTTAGATAATTGATTTCCTTTTCCCCATAGTCAAAGTTTTTGGTCATTACGGTTTGCATTCGTTCTCCCGCTGCCCCCTTATATGGTTCACTCTTGATTCAATGGCATGGACTGCTTTTACATCAAGGTTCGAAACCTTCTTTGCTCACGTAGAGCTGTTCCTTCGGAAAAACATGAAGAAAACGCTCATAAACCGCCTTATAGGCAGCAGGATGATACCATTCTTCCAGCCCCAATGACTCGTACAGCACACCCATTTTCAAGCTACGCGTTCGTCTCCCCCCACTGCCATCTCCCATAAAATAATCATCAATACAGACACGGTTGACCAGAGGCAAAAGCTTGTCTGCAAAATGTTCACTGCTTGGAAGCATCGGAGCAATCGTAGCTTGCGTAGGTACACCTGCCTCCTTTAAGAGATGTAGCGTTTGGAGACGAGCCTGGATGGGAGGAGCCTCCGGGGTAAAATGTTTGCGTATATCTTCTCGGTCTGTTTCTACAGTCATACTCACACGAACACGATCCCCCAATCGGAGCAGTAAATCAGTATCCCGCCGTACCAGTGGACTGCGCGTCTGTAAAAAGAGAAAATCCGGGGGATCCTCCACCATCACCTCCAGCAGAGACCGGGTCACCTCTTCCTTGTACTCGGCAGGCTGATAAGGATCTGTGCTTGACGACATGAAAATCGTGACTTTACCTTTGGATTTGGCTCTACGAAGCTCCTTGCGAAGAATATCTGCAGCCTGATTTTTAATATCAACCCATGTCCCCCACGCCTCCTTCCGAAATGTGGAGACTGGCAATTGGCGTACATAGCAATACGAGCAACCAAAGGTACAACCTGTATACGGGTTCAACGAATGTGTATATCCTGACAAGAAGCCGGTCCCTTTATTCAAAAGAGTCTTGGGGGATTTGTAATACTCATTTTTCATACTGAACCGATGCCACACTTTCCTTTTCGAGCTGCAAAAGCTTCACCTTCATGTCCAAACCACCACGATATCCGGTCATAGCTCCATTTTTACCGATGACCCGATGACAAGGGACTGTGACCAAAATCGGATTAGCACCGATGGCAGCCCCCACCGCACGAACAGAGGCTGGCTTTTGAATAGCGTTGGCAATGTCTGAATAAGATAGTGTTTCCCCATATGGAATATCACACAACGCATTCCAAACCGCCATCTGGAACGCAGTCCCATGAAAATCAAAGGGCAATGTAAATTGGGTGCGCTTCCCTTGGAGATATTCAATCAACTCCTTGGCATAGGGCTGTAAAGCAGCATCCTCTTCAACTAAAGGACTGCCGGGAAATCGTCTTCCCGCCCATGAAAACAATTCCTCTACAGGTTGATTGGGCGAACCTACATAACATAGTCCTTCCGATGTAGCTGCAATATATAAATTCCAATCCTCATGTGTCAACAATGACCAATAGATCGTTTTATTTATTTGCTGTGCCATGCTGTGTACCTCCATTTTGTGTTGCTTTCAATTTGAGTTGGCGATATTGCAATGGGGTGTAGCCTGTATTCTTTTTAAATAACGTAATAAAGTAAGGTGCATTGCACAGACCTACGTTCTCCCCTACTTCCGCAACAGATATATCTGAGCAAATGAGTAGCTTCTTCGCTTGTTTCAACCTGGTCTGCTGTATATATTCCATTGGAGTTATATGCATGATCCGCTTGAAGGTACGATGTAAATGATACGGACTTCCATGGCTTATTTCAGCTAGGATGTGCAATGTTAAGCCCTTCATATAGTTAGAATTCACGTATTCTGTAACCAGTGCGATCCATTCATGATCAGGCAATCGTTGTCCTGTCGGTTTACATCTTTTGCATGGACGGAAATGCTCGACCAATGCCTGCTCTACTGTTTTAAATATACGGATGTTCTCTCTTTTGGGAGGTCGGGATTTGCAGGAGGGACGACAAAATATTCCCGTTGTCTTCACAGCGTACAAAAATACCCCATCATATGACTTGTCGTTTTCTACAATAGCGCTCCACTCGTCGTCAGTTATGGATAAATCGGATGTACTCATTCAAATCACCTCTCTAATGCAAATGTGGCCTCCCCACATATCCATGGCAGGATTATTCAAAATCCTTCTGTCTAAATTATAGACTAAATAGTGAACATATGTACCCTTCTTGGGATGTAAAGGCAAGATAACGAAAAAAAGATGACTCCCCGCGGAGCCACCTTTGATCTTACTTATCTATCTTATTATTTAGGCTTGAAGCTTGCTCGGTTTGGCGGTGATCGTCAACTCATCTGAAGGAGGCTGATATTCCTTTGACCAGTACTCGGCATTTGAAATACCTGCCTTCTTCGGGTCAAACACCGGGTCTAGCCCTTGCCTCAGCTGCTGTTCGTAATCCTTGAGCACGCGGAAAGCAGGTTTGGCCAGCAGAATCATAGCAATCAGATTCACCCAAAGCATAATGCCGACACCCATATCCCCCAGTGTCCACGCCAGAGCTGATTCCTTGACGACCGTTCCATAAAACGTCGAACCCAGAATAACCAGCTTTAGGACGAACATAGGCCATTTGGCTTTACGGTCGGCAACCAGGTAGGCCATATTTGTTTCTGCGATGTAATAATAAGAGATAATGGTTGTAAACGCGAAAAAGAACAAGATAATTGCCAGCAGACTGGAGCCGAAGCCCGGAAATACCGACTCAATAGCAGCCTGTGTATACTGGGTCCCCTCTTCAACACCGGGAAGATTGTGCACAATAAAATCGCCACCGGGTCCCTTCACGTTATACATACCTGTGAACAGAACCATAAAAGCCGTGGACGTACAGACCAAAAAGGTATCTACATACACGGAAAATGCCTGGACCAGCCCTTGCTTCGCCGGATGAGATACTTCCGCAGCGGCTGCCGGGTGCGCACCAGAGCCTTGTCCGGCTTCGTTGGAATAAATCCCCCGCTTTACACCCCAAGCAATCGCCGTCCCTGCTATACCGCCGAACACAGAATCCACGCCAAAGGCACTACGAAAGATCAGCGAAAATACATCGGGAAGTGCAGTAATGTTCGTCATCATAATGTAGAAAGAGACGAGGATGTAACCGAGTGCCATGAACGGAATGACAACCTGAGCCACATTGGCAATCCTTTTTACACCACCAAAAATGATAAGCGCCAGCAACACGACTACTAAAATCCCCGAAACCTTCATATCCATGCCAAACGAACTGTGAAAAGCTACAGCAATGGAGTTCGATTGAGTTCCCGGCATCAGTAAACACATCGCGACCAACGCAGCAACCGCAAAAATGACGGCAAACCATTTTAAGCCTGTCCCTTTTTCAATATAAAAGGCTGGACCGCCCCGGTACTGACCATCGCGCTTTACCTTATACACCTGAGCCAGTGTGGATTCTACAAAAGCTGTAGCCGACCCGATAAAGGCCATGACCCACATCCAAAATATCGCCCCAGGTCCACCCATACCAACCGCCAAAGCAATCCCAGCAATATTCCCCGTCCCTACACGCCCCGATAGTGCCATCGTAAAGGCCTGAAAGGAGGATACACCTGCCTCGGAACTTTTCCCTTTAAATACTAGGCGGATCATCTCTTTGAAATGCCTGATTTGCAGGAATCGAGTCATGATCGAAAATAATAGTCCCACACCCAAACAGACATATACCACAGGATTGCTCCAAATGACGCCGTTTACTGCCTCTGCCCACTGCTCTAACATTCCTTGTATTTCCCCCTGATCAATCCATTGATTTTCTAGTCTATGTTTTCAGAAAATTTGCATAATTACAAAAAATTATAGATTAGTTTTTACCCCCATACAAGTTAATTTAATTGACATATTGTCAATTACAAGTGGGCTTACCAGCTACATAAAATAACGACAAAAAAGCTCTGATGATCCGAGAATATGGATCATCAGAGCCTTGTCCTTAAGACATTTAGGCAATGCTTTCTTTCTCATTCAAAGCACTAGACAGTTTCAACAGTGGGGCCTGCTCCGTTACCTCTCCTTGAGCGATTGGAAGGACTTCAGTATATTCGGAAGAATTCGTAATGATAACTGGCGTAATCGTAGGATAACCCTCTGCCCTGATTTGCTCAACATCAAACTCAAGCAGTAGGTCCCCAGCTTTCACCTGATCGCCTTCTTTGATATGGGACGTAAAATGTTTACCGTCCAGCTTGACCGTATCTACTCCGACGTGAATTAGAACTTCTGCACCATGATGCGAAACAACTGCAAGCGCATGTTTTTTCTTGAACGCCACGGTGATGGTTCCATCGAACGGGGCCACGACTCTGCCCGTTGTCGGTTGGATGGCGATCCCTTTGCCCATAGCTTCCGAAGCAAATGCAGGATCGGGAACCTCCGACAAAGCGACCACAGTTCCTTCAATTGGGCTGAGTATCTCTTCATTAGAAACAACAACTGTAGAGGTCGATTCTTTAGCCGAATTATTAGTAGTTTCCTCTTCTTCAACTGGATCTTCAAAACCTAAAATATAAGTCAAGATAGCCGACACCAGGAATGAAACGGTAATCCCTAAAATCAATCCCGGGAATCCTTGTCCACCAGGGCCGTAAAAGATTGGCAAGGTCAGTAATCCAGGTGCGCCGGAGGCAAATGCTTGCGTTCCCGCTTGACCGATAATAGCACCACCAACGGCGCCGCCGATAATACCTGCAATAAACGGACGTTTCAGCGGCAGCGTAACCCCATAGACGGCTGGCTCCGTGATGCCGAATAAAGCGGTAAGTGTAGCGGAACCCGCCAGCGTTTTCAGCTTCTTATTTTTGGTTTTCAGCATAACACCGAACGCAGCACCGGTTTGAGCAAAGATGGAAGCCGCAGCGGAAGGCTTGATTCCGTCTCTGCCATTAACAGCAATATTATTAATGAATACAGGTACAAGACCCCAGTGAACACCGAAAATAACGAGCAACTGCCAGCAAGCACCAAGGATTGCTCCAGCCAGCAATGGACTAAAGCTAAATGCAGCAACGAGTGCAGTAGCGATCGCGTTGCCCACATACACCCCGACTGGACCAAACACGATCAGGGTTAGAGGAAGCATAATTACAAGTAGAATCAAAGGTGTAATAAAGTTTTTGACGCTTTCATGGATCACTCGATTGCACCATTTTTCCAGCTTACTCATGACGATGACGGCTAAAATGATCGGAATAACGGTAGATGAATAACTCATCATAACAATAGGAATACCGAAAAAGTCCGTTGGTGTGCCTTCCGTTTTTAGCGTGACAATGGTCGGGTAAAGCAACCCTCCGGCAATGGTCAGGGCAACGAAGATATTACCACCGAATTTCCGTGCCGTTGTAACCGCTAACAAGAGAGGGAGGAAATAAAACAAGCTGTCGGCCGCAGCATACAAAATCATATAGGTAGTGTCTTTCGGTAGCAACCAGCCAAGGTTACTCGCAATCAGCAGCAGACCTTTCAAAATACCGGACCCCGCCATAACTCCGAGCAAAGGTGCAAAAATGCTGGAAATTACGTCAATTACGGCACCAAATCCTTTGTTGCCTTTAGCTGAATGATCTTCTTTTCCAGTTTCATTCAAGATATTGGATACATTGCCGATTGCATTATATACCTCTGGTACTTTGTTGCCGACTACAACCTGGAACTGACCACCGCTCTGCTTGACAGTAATAATTCCGTCGGTTTTTTCCAACTTTCCCTTGTCTGCTTTTGCCTCATCTTTTAGCACAAAACGTAGGCGTGTGGCGCAGTGAACGAGCGATACTACATTTTTTTCGCCACCTACCAGGTGTACAATTTCCTTAGCCAGTTTTTCATAACTCATGATGGACACCTCCATGTTCTAAGGGGCTTTTTACATATTTAGGCACACAAAAAACCTAAGCCTTGAAAAATGGTGGGCACTTTAGTCCCGCGATTTTTCATGACTTAGGTTTTGCCTGCATAACCAGTAACAATCCCAGTTAAAACTTATTAAATTCCTGTTACTCTCATAATATAATCATTCTACCATATTTGTCAACAAAAACTTTTAATCGTCTGTTCTTGGTCCTTTTTCGTTGAAAACGTTCGACTTATCTGTTCACCACCCGTTCAATATGCACGGTCAGATACAATTTTTCTTCGTTCGTCAATTCGTGGTTGTATTCTTTTTGCACAAAAGCTCCGATTTTCTCTGTACAAGCAGCCGCTTCCTTATGCTTTTCCTTAATCATGTCATACAAATGATCATAGTTATTTTCGTAGTGATTTCCCTTAAATACGCGCTGGGCGAAAAATTTCAGATGCGTAATAAAACGGAAATAGCTCAGAGAGTCCTCGTCGAACTCCACCTTAAAATGATATTTTGCGATATTGATAATTTGCTGGATAAACTTCGTGATACTCATGGTCGTAATGACTTCCTCGTTCATTTCAGCATTCACGATGTGAATCGCAATATAAGCCGCTTCGTCCACAGGCAGTTCAATACCGAGCCTTTGTTTGATTTGTTCCAACGTTTTCAGACCCATCGCGAATTCTTCTTTGTACAACTGCTTGACTTCCCACAATAACGCGTTTTTGATTTCCAATCCTTCCCGGTATCTTTCAACAGCGAAATTGATATGATCAGTCAGCGAAACATAAATATTTTCGTTCAGCTTTCTATTCAGATTATGCTTGGCGTCATTAATGACTTCCTCCACAATCACAATCAAATCAAGCGGTACCTCACGCAACAGCATTTTAAAGTTATCGGACGTCTGCTTGTTTTTCAGAGCAAATACCTTCTGAATTCTGGTTTCGTCTACTTTGTCTCCAGGCTTTTTCTTAAAAGCAATCCCCCGACCCATCACCACGAGTTCGGTGCCGTCCGTCTGGTAGACGCTGATTACATTGTTGTTAATGACCTTTGCTATGTTCATCTCGATCCCCCGTTCCATATGCCAGCAAGAGCCACACATGCTCCATCCTCTTTATTGTAAACAGAAAAAAACCGAAGCACGCCAAATAAACAAGACTGTAACATCCGCTTATTCGTGGCTTAGGTTTTGCCTGCTACGCAGTAACAATCCTAAAAATGATGGAATTGCGTCAAGTATAGCCCGAAGAGGAACGATTGTCAACGCTTTCAATGAAGAAACGGAGATCGGAAATCCCCGTGGGCCCGGGACGTCCGATCCTATTTACTTGTGGTACGATTATTCGCCCAGATTTTCGCCGTCGGAATGAATTACATTTTTGTACCAGTGGAAGCTTTTCTTTTTAATACGTTTCAACGAACCGTTGCCTTCGTTGTCACGGTCCACATAAATATAACCATAGCGCTTTTTCATCTCTCCTGAGGAAGCGCTGACAATGTCAATAGGTCCCCAACTTGTGTAACCGATAATTTCGACTCCGTCTTGAAGAGCCTCACCCATTTCGGCAATATGCCGCTTGAGATAGTCGATCCGGTAATCGTCGTTAACTTCTCCTTCAGGCGAAACCACATCATTGGCACCAAAACCGTTTTCCACTACGAACAGTGGCTTTTGGTAACGGTCATGCAATTGGTTGGCTGTGATGCGGAAACCTTTGGGATCGATCGTCCAGCCCCATTCGGACTTGTCCAGATATGGATTGGCTACGGAACCAAATACATTACCACTGGTCATGTTCTTGACGATTTCCGGGTCTGTGCTGGTCGTCCGGCTCGAATAATAGCTGAATCCGATATAGTCAACGGTATGATCTTTCAGAATGGCTGCGTCGCCTGATTCCATCTCAATGTTTAATCCATGGTCCTTGAAGAAGCGCTTCGCATAACCAGGATATTCGCCGCGTGACTGTACATCAATAAAGAAGTAGGACTCGCGGTCTTTTTCCATGCCCTGATATACATCTTCGGGATTACATGTATACGGATAGAAGCTGCCGGCAGCAAGCATACAGCCAATCTGGGCATCCGGGATAATCTCGTGACACGCTTTAACAGCCAGCGCACTTGCGACAAGCTGATGATGTGCAGCCTGGTACTGAATTTGTTTAACGTTTTCACCTTCTTTAAAAACAAGCCCGGCACCGAGAAACGGCAAATGGAGAAGCATGTTAATCTCGTTGAATGTCATCCAGTATTTCACTTTATCCTTATAGCGGGTGAATACTGTTTTGGCATAGGTTTCAAACAGGCCTACCAGCTTCCGGCTCCGCCAGCTTCCATATTTCTCGACCAGATCTACCGGCACGTCAAAATGAGCGAGGGTAACGACTGGCTGAATGCCATGTTTATGCAACTCGTCGAACAAATCATCGTAGAATTGCAAACCTGCTTCATTGGGAGTAGCGTCTTCTCCCGTTGGAAAAATACGAGCCCAGGCAATGGAAACACGCAGCGCCTTGAAGCCCATTTCTGCAAATAGCGCAATATCCTCGCGATAGTGATGATAGAAATCAATGGCTTCGTGGGAAGGATAGAATTCGCTTTCAAGTGGAGTCAGCGAGGGAACATTTCCTTTCATTATGCTTCTTCTCTTCTCTCCGGTAGGCAGCAGATCCACCAGACTCAATCCTTTACCGTCTTCCAAATAAGCGCCCTCGGCCTGATTGGCAGCAAGAGCACCTCCCCATAAAAAGTCTTTAGGAAAAATATAACTGGACATAAACATTCTCCTTCCAAATGTGTGATAAAAGGGGTAGCGAAGGGTGATAGACAATAAAAAAACCCAAACCAGCCTGTATACACTTACTGTGTAAACAAGCCAATTCAGGTTATGCCCTATCGGTAACATCCCATGAAAAGGTTATACGTATTTGATTGAAACTCTAACAAAGATTTGGGAACCTGTCAAATTCATTTTGATAAATAACACGCAATTAACAAACCAACAACATTACTTCAATCGCCTATTGGGTAATGAAAAGAACCATGAAAGAGACCTCAGATAAACGACTTTGCAAAAGATACCTGGCTGTTCGCCTTCGTCTGGAAGGGCACATGTTTTCGGAGATCGGTGATCTACTCAGTCGCTAATTAAAATATTTTGTTGCAAGAAATTTAGAAAATCCCTTTGCATAGAGCCAAGAGGTATAATTTTTTTGATTATCTTGAACCTCCAATGCTGTCCTTTACTGTTAAATGACCATATTGCAGAAGACAGATATATGGAATGATATTTTTGTTCTTGTATATCAGCTACTTCAAATTCAACTTTTTGTACTACTTTAGTGGAAAATAGATTCAGGAAAAGGATAATAATTTTATCATTATTTAGGAGTAATATAGCTCGACTTGTCCAAGCCGAAAGGCTTTGAGGAGTTGAATAGCAGATAAGCATGTTAGGTTCTCTATGCGATTCAGTTAGCTTATTAATAGTTTTTTTGTTAATGAATATCATAATCAAATACCTTTCTATTTGGATGTTCAAATAAAATAGCATTTTAAAGAATATCTTTCAAAATTCCAATTGTTTATGATAAGAGCAAATATATTATATAATACCACAAGTAAACTATTACAAGAAAGGCTACATACTCTATTAAGATGGTTACTATATAAACCGCAATTTAAGATCATAACCTAAACCAGTAGACGACCAATTTCTCCCAGTAGTTGTTTATGGGATGCAAGAGCAGGTATTAAATTTTTTTATATGCTTTTAGCCTCAGCTACGAATTCGTGAGTAATGAAACCGACTAGAAAGGTTAACAACGCATAAAAGACCGCTATTCTCGAGTATCGTTTGTCCTTTCCCTTTGCCTACGATTTGCAGAACGTATGGGATCGGCACGTTGATCGCCGAAGTCTGCAAACTGACAGGCACCTGGCATTTTCGCCACCTCACATAATGGACGCCTCATTGCCGTCCGTAAGTCGGATCGGCATGGAGCGTGCGTGCTTCGGTCAGCCGCCTTGACAATCCTCACCCTATATAAGTTTCTCCAACTACCAGTTTCGTTCTTTCGTTAACTTGACTCCCATCACCCTTTATTTACAATAACCTTCTTTATGGTGATAATTCCAGCTCACCCTACTAGTCATTGAAAGATAATACCCTTTAACGGCATACGGTGACGAAACCCGCCACACGCCAAAATTCGAGCAGCTTTTCCTTTGAACCAAGCTGCTGGAAAATATGATCACTTTATCATTCGGTGCAAGATTCTTGCTCCATACTAACGGGAGTCTGCCAAAGGAAATATTTAATGAACTCGGAATATGTCCAGTCGAATATTTACTGACATCCCTGACATCTAGAATCTTCACATTTGCAAGCGGTGATGAGATAGGTCCCAATCTTCAAAACTCACATTAGTAAGGGATCGTAGAGGCCACGATTGTATTATTAACCATAAACTAAACAGTCCAATTGAAATGACGAATCACTGTCATCATACTATACTTCCTCCATCCTAAGCTCAGCAGATATTAAGATATATGCGCAAGCTCATTTATTGTAATTATTCGAGTTCCTATTATTCCGAGACGTAATACATTCAATTTAGATGACCATAATAACTCCATTCGCCATGCTCAGGACGGGAAAAAATCTATTGACTTGTTTAACCATCGATAGAGAGAAAGTAACAAGCAGCGAAATGAGCAAGAATGGAATTCCAAGACCCAACGAATATACCGCTAACTGCCCTATCCCTTGGTACAATGATTCGGACGACCCTGCCAAAACAAGTATCGAGGAAAGGGCGAGCCCCACACATGGCGTCCTGCCCGCCCCAATTGCCAATCCAAGGATAAATGAACCAAGCCAGCCACCGTATTTTTTTCCGTTTCCCAACTGCTTAGAACTCATTAAAAACTTGAGTTTGAGTATCCCCATCATTTGTAGGCCCAACACCACAATCAATAGTCCGTCAACCTTCTCAATCAGATCCCTGCGTAAGGAGACAAAATTACCTATAGCGGAGGCAGTAGCCCCACGATCACAAAGATAACACTAAATCACAAGGATGAAGCCCAATGAACGTACGACCAGAATTTTACGATTCACGACAAAGCGACCCCTGCAATCATCGTATCGGATATATGTGAAACATACGCCGGCCGGAGAGGGAATACGTAAGGCGACAAAAACGAGAGTACGCCTGCTGCAAATACTACTAATAACGTTATCTCCTCCAACTTCTCCCCTCCTCATTAAATCAGAGTATCGCTCGCAAACAGTATTGCAATTTTATCTTATTATTTTTATCAGAATAATGGACTAAACTTGACTTCGTCTCTACACATGTTAAAATTCTATTCATCAATTGATATAGTACTTATTATGAAGAGATTGTTGGTTTCATAGTTTTTTTCAGTGTATGGAGAAGCATTTTTGATTTGCCATATTGGTCAAAACATATAGGGTAGGATCCTTAACATATATCACCAAGTTGAAGTGAGGTTATAAATGAATGGAAGAGATGCTAAAGTGTGCAAAGCTTTTCAAGGAAGATCTATATAAGCAACTGGCTAGAATAGGTAAATGTCTATCAAGTGATAAACGTCTTGAAATCTTGAATGTACTATCACAAAGTCCCAGAACAGTGGAGAAATTAGCCGCATGTACAGAAATGAATATAGCTAATGTTTCTCGTCATCTACAGGTCTTACTGGACGCTAAGCTTGTTAAGTTCACAAAGAAAGGAACTTACGCCATATACTCACTAGCAGATCCTGAGATCACTGACTTTCTCTCTTCACTATGGAAGATTAGTGAGAAGCAAATTCCTGATATCAAGAGAATGAAAGATGACTTTTTAAACAACTTGAATGACATCCATACCCTATCCATGGATGAAGTAAAGAAAAAACTAGATGAAAACTCCATTATCTTAGTTGACTTACGCCCCAAAGAAGAGTTTGAAACAGGACATATTCAAGGAGCAATTTCAATGCCGATGGAAGATCTAGACGTATTAATGGGAGAGTTACCAGAGGAAGCTGAAGTGGTCGCTTATTGTAGAGGGCCATTATGCGTTTATTCGGCACTTGCTACGCAAAAATTGCAAGTTGAGGGATTCAAGGCGTATCGTATGGAAGACGGAGTGAATGAGTGGCAGGAACATTTTCATATACATTAACCAATCTAAGCCTCATCTAAAAAAGACTTCGAAGCCCACATATTTGTGACTTTGAAGTCTTTTTGTGAATAATGCAAACCTGGACATTATACGACTTGATTAGAGCGAATAATACTCATTGACATTTAGCTTTACTATTCCAATCCGTGTGCTGCAATATAGCTACTTGTAAGATCCTCTCCAGAATCGATAGTTACTTTTCCTTGAGTTCCTACGGGAATGCCGGCCTTTATCAGTAATTGACCAATATGGCAATTTTCTTCTGCTTTTTGCATCAAAGCTTCTGTCATGCTTATGTCTTCATTGGTCGCTCCTGGATTCAGAACAACATGCGGGCGATGGGTAATACTTAATTGATCACCATGAGTTATATTACCTTCTGTATCCATAAAGAATCCTGTCACAGGAAGTTTATTTTTATCTAACATATATGCTAAGGTCATCGTGTAACAAGCTACTGCAGAAGAGATAAGAAGTTGTTGTGGGTTAGCCCCTTTACCACTTCCCCCTTTGGGGACTGGAATTGCAATTTGAGTTTGTAGATTGTCACTTTTAATGCGTCCATCACCCTTTGCATCTTTGTACCAAACCGTATTCATGTTAATTGTTTTTTCTGCCATATTAACATCCCCTTTTAGGTATTGTAAGTCCAAAACTTCGTTAAGGTTAAGATTTATTACTCTATGAGATTTGACAAATTTCTCACTAAGGAACAGCTCTTTTATAAGTTGTATAAAACCTTTACAGCCGCCTCGCGTTCTGGTGCATTAATTTTCAATGTAATTTGAAGCTATGCCTTTGCCATAGAAATCAAACCTCCAATTAAATTATGTATCGCTCGTTTAATATATCAATTAATCAATCGATCAATTGAATTTTATTATATAATTTTACTAACGTCAAGTATACAACTAACGTACAAAGTGAAAAATTATAAATATTATTCATGTATTTGTAATTGAACTCCCACCAATAGTTACCGCTTTCAGACCTTATTTCATATTGAAGCCCTCATTGATATAACACTGTAATTTATGTAATGCTTCACATGTCAAACGGGGTAGTACCAGCGTCGCTGTCACTATGGGCAAAGACAGAGCTAGGCTGCCGACAATTGATCGGCAGCCTAGTCTTAGTTGGAGATTGAACTATCGTTTCCCGTTAGTTTAATGATCTGACTTATTTCTTCATCATGACATCAAGAAAATGTAAAGTGTGCATATTAGCTTTTACCCCAATATGCACACGCCATCAACATATTACAGTTAGATACCGTTCTTTTGATTATTTTCTTGCTACCCGTCCGTGTTATTCTCAGTCTATCTTAGCTTTTTAAAATAATCGAATAACGCATGAATTTCTTTATAGGATACATCCCCATTTATTGACATCGTTTCGAAAGTTACGCCTTCATAATTTGAAAACAAGTAATCCTGAGACTCAAAACCTAAGAGTTGATAAAAACTTTTCCTTTTAATTCTTTGATTATTATTAAGAAATTTAGGGTTAACTTCTTCAATATTCAGGCAAATCCGATAGTTAGAGTATTTATTTATTATCTCATTAACAACTGCTTTCCCGTACCCTTTATTTTGATATGCTTTACTAATTGCCAAATACAATATGTAAAGCATATCGTTTTTTACGATTAGATAATTCATTCCTACCAGCGTGTAATCATCATATATTCCATAAAACAAATGGTCGGTATCATTGCTTATCTCTACCAATTTATTATATGGGACCATCTCTTCTTTAGGAAACGAATCATCATAGATTTTTTTTATCTCATCAATATTCTCGTTATTAACTCTTTTTAATACTACAGTCATAAATTTCTCCTCGCTCTATTTTTTAAGAAGATTTCGTACTTATGCCAATCGCTTTTATATGAAAAAAATTATATATATATCTTACAGGTCACAGTTCAAATTCTCAGGATCCTCTCTTTAAGTGCTCTTTAGTTTACCACTTGATTTTGAATTTTACCTTCTTTCTTTCCATACAACATGTAATATAGAAAAAGTGTAGCTAATACAATTAATCCGAGTATTACATACAAACCACTATATCCTGTAGCTGGAATTATCAAACCGATAATCGATGGGCCAAATCCGTTCCCTAGATCATAGAATATAAAGAACGTCGCAGTTGCTAAGCCAACTCGGTGAGGTTCGGCTAAATTGATGGCTATGGCTTGAGTTATGGAAGAAATATTACCAAATCCCAGAGCAACTAATGCTCCTACCAATAACAATGTAAAGCTACTGTTAACTGAGCTTAAAAGAAGCATCCCTACTCCATATATAATAAGAGCCGGATATATGATAATGTTAGCACCTTTTTTGTCCATTATTCGTCCTGTAAAAGGTCGTGATATTAAGACAAAAACAGTATATACCATAAAGAAGAAACTTGCTGTGTCTATTAACCCTAACTCCAAAGCATAAATATTTAAATATGAAACTATGCCGGAAAAACAAAAAGTCATGAAAAAAATAATAATTGCTATCGGCATTACTTTTGGCTCAACAAAGTCAGAGATTTTTATTCCCTTTTTATTGTTCTTCTCAGTCTTGTACGTTGCGGGAAACTTCAGAAAAAATGCGATTACTAAGCTAAAAATTCCAAGCAATAGACTTAAAGAAAAAATCATTTCAAAGTTTGAGTTTTGACTCAAAACTAAACCAATAAATGGACCGATTCCTGTGGCCAAGGCCGTACTAATTGCAAAATAACTTATCCCTTCACCTTTTCGTGGTGCAGGAAGGCTAAATACAACAACCGTACTCACAATTGTAGATATAATACCCACTGTGATACCGTTTAAAAGCCGATTTAATATGAGAAAGTTAACATTAAGATGAACGAAATAAAGTAATGTTGTTAAAATTAATAAAAACAAGCTGGTCATCAAGATTTTCTTGGAATGTATAAGACGTCCTGTAAACAAACGCCCTAATAATGAACCGATAATAAAAATACCTGCGACGATACCAGCTTGGCCGGTTGATGCATCAAATTCATTAATTGCATAAAGAGTGATTGTCGCGTTTAATAAAAAGAAAATTAATGTCATAATGAAATTGACAGACGAAAGAATAATAAAGTTTTTCGTCCACAATTTAGGATTCGTTTGGTTCACAGCATATTCTCCTGTCTGTAGATTTTGGTAAATACTTGATATGCAAGTGAGCTAATATTTTGCATTAAAGGAATAAATAATTTGTTATAAAAATTCATAATAAAATGAGACCCATATGAAGGTCTCATATTATTTGAACAACACAATCTCCAATGCGACTCATATTCCAACCTTTTGCAGTGCACATTAAAAAGTGTACGATTCGCCGTCTTCGGGAACTAATAAATTAGAGGTAAATCCCTTTTCTTCTCCAAAGCTTTTTAGTTCTTTTCTAGATAATGTCCAATGATTAACTGCTTCCATATGGACTGAGATAATTTTGGCGTTAGGAGCCGCCTTATGCACCTCGTAAACATCTTCTTTGCCCATTATAAGTGAGCCCAAATCATGCCAACTATTATTTCCAGCGTTCAACACGATAATCTCAGGAGTGTGGGAAATGATTTCTTTTTCGACACCTTCATACCATACTGTATCTCCGGCTAGGTATAACGTCTTCTCGTTGGCATGTTTGAAGACAACACCACATACCTGACCCATCATTTTTAATAAATCTTTCCCTCTGCCGTGCTCGCCTTTTGTTTTAATTAACTGAATACCTTCAAAAAGCGTATCTTCAGCAAGTACTTCTACTTGTTGAAAACCGTCACTTTCAACTTGTTTAGCATCTTCTTCGTTTTGTACAAAAACTTTAGTGCCTTTTGGAAGCACTGCTTTTGCTATATCATCGTAGTGATCTAGATGCAAATGAGTCAGAATAACAGCATCGACATCCTTAATGATGTCGTTAACGGACATTGGCAAATCAATTATAGGATTTCTCAAATCCTCTCTGATCCCCGCCGGGAATGGACCATACAGACCTTTGTACGCAAGTAATGGATCGACTAGGAACTTTTTACCTGCATAGTGAACAATGATTGTTGCATTTCGAACTTGTTGAATGTGCATATTTATATATAATTCTCCTTCTGTTTTTTTTAATTTTGTTTGTTGACAATGATAAGTTTATACTAGATGTAACCTTCAAATACACAGATTAAATAAAGTGTATTGGTCTTTTTACTTTATTTTTTAAAGGAGATGCGTTTGATTTGGATCAAACAGATAAACGAATTATTGAAGAGCTGAGTCAAAATAGTCGAATTACCATGAAAGAATTAGGGGAAAGAGTGCACCTAACTGGACCTGCAGCAGCAGCCCGGCTAGAAAAACTTGAGGATACTGGAGTTATAGAGGGATACAGCATTAAAGTTAATCACGCAAAATTAGGATGTTTTACGTATGCATTTCTAAATATCTATATTAAAGATACACACCATCAACCATTTCTTTCATTCATTCATTCTAAAAGGGATCACATCCTAAATAATTACAAAGTAAGCGGTGATGGATGCTATCTGCTTGAATGTAGGTTTCCAAGTAATGAAGCGTTAAACCAATTTTTATTAGAGTTAAACAATTACGCTAACTACAAATTATCAATTGTAATCGAGAAAACCTTGTAAAAAAGAACGTACAAAAAAACTTTTATTTCTG
The DNA here is from genome assembly GCF_054602535.1 of Paenibacillus sp. SEL1. Classification (NCBI taxonomy): domain Bacteria; kingdom Bacillati; phylum Bacillota; class Bacilli; order Caryophanales; family Paenibacillaceae; genus Paenibacillus; species Paenibacillus sp. SEL1. Next base: position 957,953 of record NZ_CM137723.1, read on the forward strand.
AGAAACGAACCCATCAGAAAAAGATCCACCCTTAAAAAGAGTATATTAAGAAGGTTTTTAAACTAACCTGCCCGTTAGCCTAGTCCCCATGAATAAATAAAAGTTCCGAATTTATTTTTGTATATGGAACTTCGAGTTATTTGAGACACATATTGTCTAACATATACAGCTTGGATATACTTATTTCAAGTGCTAAGTTCCGTTACTCACAGTAATAGGAACTTTATTCGGAAGGGATTACATGAAGCGAAATTGGGAACTGGACGAGCTGATTGAGCATTTTACCTTTCTCCCGAACGAAATGCAGCAAATGGGGAATAAGAGCAGTGAGACGAGGATCGGTTTCGCGGTCATGTTTAAGTTCTTCCAATACGAGGCACGATTTCCGTTCCATAAATTTGAAGTACCTAAGACCGTCATTTCATACATCGCCAAGCAAATCGAAGTGCCCGCAGAACTGTATGCACAATACGATTGGAACGGTCGGATGATCAAATATCACGGCGCTCAAATCCGAGAATTTTTTGGCTTTCGAGAAAATACCGTTCAAGATTCACAAGAGATGCGGAATGGCTATGCCAGCATGTCCTGCATCGTAGCCAGGAGTGGGAACATATAAAGGAATCGGTTTACGGACGGGGCATTATGGGGTTTAATAATTCCGCACTCGCTCCTTTGCTGGATCTGACAACGATTAACTATCCTGTTGACTTTCAGGCCGACAATGCCTTTATTATTATTCATAATAAGCTTAACCAGACGAAAAACGCACTAAATTCACTAGAGTTTACTTTGGTGGAACGAAAATCAACATAAAAGAACATATAACGCATGTTTTGTTGTTAGAAAAACCACCTTTTACTTGGTAAAGGTGGTTTTTCTAACAACAGAATTGGCCATTACTTGAAATACACCTTCAATAAAACGCCTAAGAAAGGACATAATACTGAAGGTGTGCCTTTTGTTTTTAATCGAAGATTTAAACTACATCTGACAATAACTGTAATTGTTTTTTCAATTGTTCAAATTGAACAAAACGACCTTCGCGTAGATATTCTCTCCCATCAAGAAAAACCAAGATCGTCGGCACAGAAAAAATTAAAAACCTTCCTGTGATCTCCTCCACTTGACTAGCATCAACATTAGCAAGTGCCAATTTAGGGTATAGATTAAGCATTGTTTTGAGCTTAGGGTAAATGGCATGGCATACATTACAATCATCTTGAGATACGTATAACATACTCAAAGGATTACTTCCGATGAAGGATTCTATTTCTTGTATTGAGGTTAAGTCCACTAAACGCACGCTCAAATTTCTCCTCTCTTAAAATGACTCATTGTTTAAATCCTTTTTCCATACGAAAAATATTTACAAAAGTAGAAGTTTTTTCCTCATTATTGTGTGTATCGTTCTAGAAATCTGGCTACGATTTGATCAGCTGATTGAGAATTGCCCCTTCCAAAATGTCCTCCCTGTTGATCAGCCGTCTCAGTGCCCGTAAAAAATATGCCCTCCAATTGTTCCAACACAAGTTACATGAGTTTATCTTCTCCCAAAGTCTGCCGCTCCTTTACTGGTAAACCAAAAATCCAAAAAGGGCACCTGTCCCTGTACCTGGTGAAGCATCGTGAATTTCTTGTAGAGATCCCACTCAACTTGATGTAAAACCGGAGAGTCCAACTTCACGTCAAAATGGTCGTCGTAAATGGCAATAACTTTAGCTTGACCGGCCATCCATGTTGGTTTATCAACTAAATATGTCTGCAGATCATAAGGAAGCTTTGGCAAGTTTTATATTCTTTTCAGCTAGCCGTGGTTAATAGCAATAGTAACTACAGTTGTCTAAAATTGTTTTCCATTGGCTTCTAAGCAGATTGTACCGTCTTCTTCTTGATGAATCGAAGTTACACGTGTGTTAAGCTGGATTGCTTGCTCCTTATGGCAAAGTAGCACTTATCGCCTCAATCATAGACTGTACTCCACCAACAAATCTTAGTGAGGGCTCCATTGCCTCATCTGGCAAAAGACGTTGTTGTGGTGTTTCATGTTGGGAACGTTCTAAGAGCATTCATCCTTTGTTATTTGTTAAATTGATTAAATGTCTCCAAACCCAGTTCTTTTGTGAGTTGAGTAATTATTTTCTCATAGTGTGGCCAGAACCATGTAGGTCCAAGATCGAATTTTCCGAGTTCCAACGATTATCACCGGAGCATTTTTTTAACTTGGTTTCTCATTGTTTCTTTCCTTCATCCATGTTTCATCAGGGAGTCACATATGTTAAAAGATTATCTTCTCTATATGATGATATTGAGTCACTCTCAAACTGCATCCGCTACGTTGAAGGGAGCGCTCTCAGAACAAAAAAAGAATCGACAACATTATTTCATTATAATGTTGTCGATTTTCACATCAATTAACCAATTTAAGAATTTTGTCTTTAAGGACATTTTTTTGATTTACACCAACCATAGTATCAACGAGCTTACCATCTTTAAAAAGCAACAAAGTTGGAATACTTCGAATACCAAATTGTGAAGCTAATTCGGTTTCCTCGTCGACATTAACTTTTGCCAACGTTGCCTGTCCTTTCAGCTCATCAGCTAATTCTTCCACAATAGGAAGCTGAATTTTACAAGGTCCACACCATGGAGCCCAAAAGTCTACCAAGGTCACTCCAGACTGGATTTGATTTGAAAACGTATTTTTTGTCAATGCAGTTGCTCCCACTGGAGATCCCCCCACTAAATATAATTTATCATTAACAACTATTCAATTGATTAGTTGAATTATAAATCTATACTCTCCTTCTGTCAAGAGTGAATCACATTTCTCTGAAGGTTCTCTCCTGGTGAAGCACCTCTGTTAGTTTCAAGCACACGGTTATATATCCCTTCATTGTGACTTGTGATTTGATCTGAACTAAAATTTAAATGAGCTTTGTTTACATAAGCGTTTCTCATTTCTAGGTATTTCTGTTCGTTACTTAACAGACTAATTGTTTTTCTGGCCATCTCATTTTTATTACCTACAGCAGCCAGGTAGCTAGTTTTCCCGTTGATAATAGGCTCAGATATATCATCCAACATACGAACCTATCGTTTTCGCAAAATAAAGGACCTCAAAGCCAATACAGGCTTAAGGTCCATAACGTTTAAATCGTCAAAGTTGGGAATGAGTTATCATTTAGTCATACTCAATACGGCACGGAATCGTGTCTTAGCTGACATCATTTTCTCCTATGATTCACTAGCTTGTTCCAACGGGAAAACTTCGATCATAGGTCCTACATCGGTCAGTACACTAAATCGAACCGCCGCTTCAACTTCCATCGATTGTCCTGTAATCGATCCCCAAACAGTATGGGGTCCCTTCAAAAAGTCCATGGCAGACAGTTCATTGGAGAGTGTTTATCTTACAACAACTTATAGAAATTCCACTACTTTTTTTACTATAAAAACAACAAATCTTAGATCAGTAAACAACAAGTACTTGGTTTGTTATTAGAAAACTTCCCCGTCTTTACTGGCTTTACGGGCACTTATATTGTCTCACTTTGATGTTATAAGTTGTCCAATTGATAATATAAACCACACATGCACCCGTGTTCTTCTCTTAGTTTCGTTGTCTCATCGCCTCAAATAATAGCACTGTAGAAGCCATCGCTGCGTTTAGTGATTCCGCTTGCCCCTGCATCGGAATGAATACCGACTCATCCACCATGCGCGCGGTAGCAGCAGAAATCCCTTGGCCTTCGTTTCCGATCACAAGCCAAGTGGAAGCGCGCAAATCTATGGTATAGCATGACAAGCTCGCATCCAGCGAGGTGCTGAGCAAGCGGGCACCTTTACTTTTGGCCTGCGGTAAAAGCTCCTCCAGGCTGCCTTCAATCACCGGCAGGTGAAACAACGATCCCATCGTGGAGCGGATCGTTTTGGGATTGTACAGGTCGGCGCAGCCATGCCCCAATATTACGCCTGCGGCTCCAGCAGCATCCGCGCTGCGGATGATGGTGCCTACATTGCCGGGGTCCTGCACCCCGTCCAGCACCATCACCAGTGCATCCGGCTGCTCCAGCAATGCCGGGAATGCACTGCGCTCCTCTTTATGCACGATGGCAAAGACCGACTGCGGCGTCTTCGTATCGGTGCATTTTGCAATGACTGCCGCTGACACGGGAACCCATTCCACCGGCTGGGCGGCTGGATCCAGGCCATTCAGCTCGGCGGGAATGCCCTTGTCCAAATCATAGGCGACGATTTCGACAGCCGCGTCCGAACGCAGCGCTTCCTGCACCAGATGAATACCTTCGACAATATATTTATGCTGCCGTGTACGATGCTTTTTCTCCAGCAGTTGCGCCCACTCTTTTACACGCGCATTATTCGGTGAAATGATTTCCATTCGTTTAACCTTCCGTTTCTTTGTCCGTTTCTAAAAATAAATGATGCATCACTTGTAATTGAACATCAAGCCTTCATTAGGCTGCAAATGCCAGCTCTAGCTTGGTCAAATCATCCTTGTGGCCCACAATGACCAGTACATCACCCGGCTCCAGACGATCTTCGGCATAAGGTGAAATGTTCATTTCCTGATTTCTGCGAATCGCCATCACATTGCAGCCAAAGCGTGCACGTATGTCTAGCTCCTTCAGGTTTTTGCCAATCATGGAATCGGCGGCTCTCATCTCCAAAATACTGTAGTCCTTGGACAGCTCGATATAATCCAAAATGTTGGGAGATGTCAAATGATGGGCTACCCGTAACCCCATATCCCGTTCAGGATAAACGACTTTATCCGCACCTATTTTTTGCAGCACTTTCCCATGCAGTTCATTTTGTGCCTTGACCACAAGAGCGGGTACGCCCATGTCCTTGAGAATCAATGTCGTCAGAATACTGGCCTGTATATCTTCACCAATCGCAACTACGATTACGTCAAAATTACGGATACCCAGCGCTCGCAGCGCTTCCTCATCCGTCGAGTCGGCAGACACCGCATGCGTCACAATATTCGACATTTCCTGTGTACGCTGCTCGTCCGAGTCAATAGCCAGCACATCAAAACCCATCTCACTCAGCGCACTGGCAACACTGGAACCAAAACGGCCCATACCAATGACCGCATACTGTTTTTTTGCCATTCCTTCTTTACCTCCCGATCACCATACTGTCCGTCATAGTATAGCATATCATGCTACAAACATAAATTTTGACATACTTATGCCAAATGCTTCTCCATGTATACTGGACAACAGCCCAAGCCATAATACATTCGACCACTACTACAACATACGGGAGGTACACATGCCCATTACAATGGATTTACGACAAGCAATTGTTCACAAAGTACACGGCAAATCAGAAGCTGATCTTACGGACATGATTATTGGGTCAGTGGACGGACCGGAGGCCGCTTTGCCTGGGTTGGGTGTCATTCTTGAAATTGCTTGGAAGCATATGAGTCCAAACCAGCAGCACGATTTCGTCCATTTGGCACATGAACAAATCGATAAAATCAAACCCGTACCCTTAACCTAGCTCTAGCTATTTAACATTTGGTTCCGATTTAATTGTGCTCATTATTTTACCCGTATTCGAAAATGAGAATAGTCCACTCGCATTAACATCGAGTGGACTATTCGTTGTATACACTAAATGACTGAGATCAAACTGTTCTGCTTATTCAATCTTATGGAGCCATTTCTAAGAACTTAGCTGTCGGATTTTTCTCCATAGCCGTACGCATCGCATACTCGTTTTCGAACAAGGCGACATAATTGCCTTTCTTATCCTTTACCAGCGTAGAGTTAATACGGAACTTGCTCGGGTCAATCTGATCATCCACAATCCATCGTGCAAATTGGAATGGCATACGTTGAAGCTGTACATCAACTCCATATTCACCCTTCATGCGGTACTCAAATACTTCAAATTGTAGTTGGCCGACAACACCCAATAACGTATCGTCAAAGCTTACCGTACGGAACACCTGAATCATACCTTCCTCGGTCAACTGATCAATACCCTTCAGATACTGTTTGTGCTTCAAGGCATTTTTCACCGTTACCTTGGCAAAAATCTCAGGCGAGAAGGTCGGCAATTCATCAAACACAACCTCGCTACCTTGGCTGAGTGAATCACCAATACGGAAAATACCCGGGTCAAATAATCCTATAATATCGCCAGGAAAAGCCTCCTCGACAATATCACGGTCCTGTGCCAGGAACTGCTGTGGCTGAGACAGCTTAATCTCCTTGCCCATCCGTACATGCTTAACACTCATCCCGCGTTGAAACTTACCGGAGACAATACGCAAAAATGCAATACGGTCACGGTGAGCCGGGTTCATGTTCGCTTGGATTTTAAATACATAGCCGGTAAACTTTTCGTTTGTTGGCTCAATTTCCCCAGCTGTACTACGGCGCGGCTCCGGTTTAGGAGCAAGCTGAAGGAAGTTTTCCAAAAATGTTTGTACACCAAAATTATTAATCGCACTGCCGAAGAATACAGGTGTTAATTCTCCGCGCTGTACTTTCTCCATGTCAAAAGGGTCACCCGCGACGTCAAGCAACTCCAAGTCTTGGCATAATTGGTCATGCAAATATTCGCCCGCCATCTCACGAATGATCGGATCATTGTAATCTTCCACTTTCTGTACTTTGATCGTGGAATGATCATCTCCCTGAAACAGCTCGACCTGATTTTTGACACGGTCATAGACACCGCACAGCTCGCGTCCTGTACCAATCGGCCAATTCATAGGCACCGAACGGATGCCAAGCACCTGCTCCAGCTCTTCCATCAAATCAAAAGGACTGCGTCCCTCACGATCCAGTTTGTTAATGAAGGTGAAAATCGGAATTCCACGCTTCGCACAAACTTGAAACAGCTTAATCGTTTGCGCTTCCACACCTTTCGCTACGTCAATCAGCATGACTGCACTATCTGCTGCTGTTAATGTACGATACGTGTCTTCACTGAAATCCTGGTGACCTGGGGTGTCCAGAATGTTGATGCGGTGACCATTATAATCAAATTGCATTACTGAGGATGTTACAGAGATCCCCCGCTGTTTTTCAATCTCCATCCAGTCACTCGTAGCGTGTTTGCTTGCTTTACGCGCTTTAACTGAACCCGCAAGACGAATCGCGCCCCCGAACAGCAGCAGCTTTTCCGTCAGTGTCGTTTTACCCGCATCCGGGTGAGAAATAATCGCAAACGTACGCCGTTTGTCGACTTCCTGTTGAAGTATATCTGTTGTTTTACTCATTTCACATATCCCTTCATGATCAAATCCATTGCATTACTGCTCAAGCTATTCATAAAAAGGCCATGATGCACGCCTGTTTTCATAAGTTCATCGGCTCTATCGGCTATATTGCCGTTAGCTCCAGTATTCGGCGTACTCCGTTACCATATTCATTATAAATACGATCTATTTACATGTTTTAGCCTGCCTTTAACTTATAATCAGTTGCAAACTGAAAACCGAGACTAAGCTATTATAGCACACTCCGAACGCAAAGCATCCCCTTACGTCCTGAACAGGACATAGGGGGATGCAGGACAAATCGGGATTACTGAACGCCGCCTACTCGCCAGATGACATTATCTTCATCCTGACCGCTAACCGGCCACCACTTGAAGCCATCCTGCTCCAATAGCTTGTGAGCACCTTCCGGTCCCCATGAACCTGCAGCATAGGTTTCCAGCGTATCCGGGGTCTGCTGCCATGCTTTGGCGATTCGATCGACGAATCCCCATGCCGTGGCAACCTCATCCCAACGCGTGAAGTACGTCGAATCACCCTCAATTGCATCCATCAGCAACCGTTCATAAGCCTCTGGTGAGTTGATACCCACCATACAGCTTTGGCAAAAATCCATAGCCAGTGGCTCAATATCTGATTCGGAACCAGGTTTCTTGGCATTGATTTTAATGTAAATGCCCTCCATTGGATTGACACGAATCACGAGCAAGTTCGGTTCCAGCTTATGCTTTTGACCGAGGTACACGTTCGTTGGCATGCTCTTAAATTCCACAACAATCTCCGTTGTTTTTACAGGGAGACGTTTGCCCGTACGGATATAGAACGGTACGCCAGACCAACGGAAATTATCAACAAACACGCGTGAAGCAAAATAAGTCTCTGTGTTCGACTGTGGATCAACCTTGTCTTCTTGGCGATACCCCGGCAACTGCTGACCCCGATAACTGCCTTCGGTGTATTGACCACGCACCACATTGGTTTTCACATCCTCAGACGTTTCAAAAGGGCGCAGCGAACGCAGCACTTTTACCTTTTCATCACGGATATCCTCAGGCAACAAACGACTAGGTGGCTCCATCGCAATCATCGTTAGCATTTGCAACATATGGTTCTGTCCCATATCCCGCAAGGCGCCGGAATGATCGTAGTAACCTCCGCGTTCCTCCACCCCTACCGTTTCACTAAGCGTAATTTGCACATTGGCAATATGCTTATTATTCCACAGTGGTTCAAAGAAGGCATTCGCGAAGCGGATCACCTCAATATTTTGTACCATTTCCTTGCCAAGATAGTGATCAATCCGATAAATTTCTTCTTCGGCAAATACTTCTCGTATTTCAATGTTCAATTCTTGTGCAGATTCGAGGTTATAACCGAATGGCTTCTCAATCACCAGGCGATTCCAGCCCTTTCCATCCATCATGCCGCCATCTTTCAAACTCTTCGACACGCTTCCGAATAACTCAGGAGCCAAGGCCAAATAAAACAACCGATTTCCCGGTATGTTAAACTTGCTTTCTATAGACTCCGTCTGCTGTCTCAGCTCATGGAACCCTTCGACATTGTTGATATCCAGCGATTTATATTCAAAATGCTCGGCAAATGCCTGCCATTCATGATCATTTTCTGCTTTGTAGCGACTAAACTCCTGTATGGAAGCATACAGGTCATTACGGAATTCTTCCTCTGTGCGAGGACGCCTTGCTACACCAATAACGGCAAAATCGTCAGCAAGCTTGCCTTCGCGGTACAAGCTGTAAATAGCAGGAAAAAGCTTGCGACGAGCCAAATCGCCCGTAGCGCCAAAAATAAACAGAACTGCGCCTTGCGTCACAACAGATTCTTTAACAGGTATGTCAGCCATGAAGTACCTCATTCTTCCCATGTCAAGATTCCGCAATCCACAATCCCCGAAATCCGCATGTAGTATTGTGTATATTTATACAAGATCATACTTGATTTTCGAAAAACATGGAACTAAAGATTTGATGATATTTTATCATATCCTACATGGATAAGCTATCCGATGAATCATAAATTTACCTTATAAGTCAGTATTCAATCGTGATGAGCGGGAAACCGAGTGTTATACGTGTATCCTGCTGCTCCCTATCTTCATGTACAGCCATCTGCATCTGGACCTGATGCTCACCGCTTTGAATCATTAACGGCAGCTCTGGAGCTTCATAGGATATAGCCACAGTAGTCGCATCCGTATATCTTTCTTTGGCCTGCATAGAGATGTTTCCTGCTAAGCTCGCCTCTGTCAGTTTCAACAGTAGATCTTTGGATTCCTTTGTATGCAGCGAACGCTGAAGGGCCGTGTTCCACTGTGCTTGAATTCCCATAGACTTTAATTGCTCAGCACAAAGCTTATGAAGCTGAATCAACCGCTCACGTCCTGCATCATTGCTCTCCAGTTGAACAACTACATACCATTGTCCAGTTTGACGTTCCATCACATTTAAGCGGATTCTTAGATCCTCACTATCACGAACAGAACGATAAACCGTGTGTCCATTCTCTACGAGTTTGTTTACTGTGGGTATATTCAGCTGATCAGCTATCTGTGCCGCCACATCTGCTGGCTCTTCATGGTTAGAAATCCAATCGCCTTGCCACTTCACAACCAGCTTATCCAACGTACCCGGGGTCTGATCCGAGATGATTAACAATGAGCGTAAAGCCGTTTCTGCCTCGTGGGAGTCATTTCGGTTTGTCTGAAGGGTTCCGTAACGCCAGCCAGCTAGTACCAGCACCGTTCCTAATACCAAAATTGCAATAATCCCCTTTTTAATCAGCTCTGCTTTTAACATTATCGTTCCTCCCGCTCCACAACCATCCGATTCCCACACCTACGCTCTGGATACTTTCTTTTTCGGCTGGATTGAAATCTATGAATCTATCAATAGCATTCCCATTGTCAGAGTTTTTATACATAGCACTACGGCAAAGCCCTTCTAAAATATTCATCTGCCTACTGGGTGTTCGACCATACATCGTAGGCACCGTAAGAATAGACTATGATCACAATGCATCTTACACCAAAAGAGGTGAAATCATGTTTCCGATTTATCCTGTAAATGAAGCCAATGTGGCACCTCATGGTGGACGTCTGGTCTGTGCCGTTATGCGTGATGGTACACGACACATCGGCATCTTAAGTGGGTGTAGCAAAGGTAAGCTGATGTTGAACGGATATCCACCTTCTTTTCCTGGCAGTCTCTATGCCGGGAGCTACAGTAACAAAGGAAAACAACCCCCCAAAAAGATTTCCTCTAAAAAGAAAAAAAAGAATCCTAAAAACAAAGCTCGTACCTCGGCCAAACTTAATGCCTTAATTAAGCCGCCCAACGCACCTCTGAGCCCATCCTTTCCTTATGACGCAGGCGGATTTGCTGGAAATGGCAGAACAGGCTATCGCGGTGGGTACGGCGGATATGGATACGGGGCAGGGCTTGCATTAGATCTGGCTTTAATCGCCTTTTTATTCCTCCTGATCTAAACAACTTGTTATGGAACACAAAAAAACCGGAGGACTATTGTCGTCTCCGGTTCTTTGTATTCGTTTATTCTACTTCTACTCTGCTAATCCGTTCTTATAGGCATAGATCGCCGCCTGTGTACGGTCTTCCACTCCTAATTTAGCGAGAAGGTTCGTGACATGGAATTTTACCGTCTTAATCCCGATAATCAGCTCATCTGCGATATCCTGGTTAGACTTCCCTTGTGCCAACAGGCGAAGCACCTCCATCTCACGATCAGTCAGCTCCGTATGCGCGGGTGCCTCAGCCTGTGGTTGGCGGAATCGATTCATCATCTTGGAGGCCACCTGTGACTCTAGTACGGACTGTCCACGTGCAGCTGCACGGATCGCATCCGCTATCTCGGAAGCACGAGACGTTTTGAGCAAATAGCTGAACGCCCCTGCCTCAATGACCGGATACATTTTCTCATCGTCCAAATAACTCGTCAGTACAATCACCTTGGTCTCTGGAAGCAGGCGAGTTACTTGGCGTGTCGTTTCGATGCCATCCATGCCATCCATGACCAGATCCATCAAAATAACATTTGGCTTGTATTCGGAAGCCAACCGTATGCCTTCTTCTCCGCTTCCGGCCTCGCCGACCACTTCAATACCTTCTTCCGTCCCCAGCACCGCCGCAAGACCAATCCGTACCATTTCATGGTCGTCTACCAGCAGTACGCTAATCGGTAATTCCGTTTCCATGATCATCGTTCCTTCCGCTTTCATCATTAATAACTGGAACGGACACCTCGATCCGTGTTCCTTTTCCCGGAGCCGTTATATACTGAATAGCTCCCCCAATCTCACTGACCCGCTCCTGCATTGTGGATAATCCATATGAAGTCTGCTTTTTCTCATCCAGTTCAAAACCAATACCGTTATCCCGAATCGTCAGCCTGATAGAATCCGGGCGTTGCACGATACGAATTTCCATGCGGGTTGCTTTGGCATGGCGCAATGTATTAGACATCGCTTCCTGAACAATGCGAAACAAGTGGTTCTCAATGCCTTTAACCAACTGTACTCCGCTTTCAATTTCAAAATCAATCTCCATCGGTACCTTTGCCTGCAACTCTTGTACCAAATCACGCAAACCCTGCTCAAGCCGTTTCCCTTCCAGATAGACAGGCCGCAGATGAAGTAGTAACGCCCGCATTTCGGATTGTGCCACGGAAGACATTTCTTCAATTAGCGCAACTTGCCGCTGCGCTTTATCAAAATCCTTATCCAGCGTCCTCCCCACAGCCGTCGCCGTCATTGAAATAGCAAATAATTGCTGTGATACGGCGTCATGCAACTCTCTGGCCAGCCGCTGCCGCTCCTCCACAATCGCAGTCATCCGTGCCTGTTCTGCCAGCTGAGCATTATCCGTAGATAAGCGTTGTAAAGACGTAACTTGTTCCTGCCATTTACGCCCAATCCGTTCCAGCTGCTCTCCCAACCTGCCAAGCTCATCATGCCCTAGGGGCGGCAACTCACGTGCTGGCGTTCCCTTTTCCCACATCAGCAACGTCTCTCTCAACATTTCCAGTCTGCTTTTAAAGCGGTAGCTTTCATAAAATCCGTACATTGCCCCTGTACCAATCAACACCAATATAACGGCTCCTGCAACTTTCAATATCATTCCCCAGGTTGGGAACGACTTCACATATCCATATGTATACAACATATAAAAGACAACTACGCCCACAACAACACACAGGAGGATACCTTCACCCATACTGCGGGTTACCATGTTGGACGTTTTTTTATGATTCATCCCGGCTCCTCCTGATTCAATAAAATCGGACGCGGACATCGCCCGCCAAGTACGAAACGACAAACTTCACTTTATACTCACTCTGCTCAAAATGAGGAGACTTCCAAACCAGTCGATTGAGCATCCCCGCCTCATGATCCCGGTCAAACTGAATCTGTCCGAACAATATGAACATCTCCACCTCTACACCGTAATTATCCGGTAGGGTGATGTCAATGTCACCGAAGATCCCCTGCAAAAATATGACGGGCTCACGTTCCTCTGGAAGAGCCAACGTCAGGTCGGCATCCACGTCCCCAACCACATGCCATATGCTTGTGCTGCGCAGGCTCCAAGGCACTTCATCCCATTTATGATTGGATATAAAATTGTGTTTGAATATGGAGCTTTGACCTTTATGCAGCTTCCTTGAACGTGAATAGAATACAGCTAATGATGCTAGTGTAACTACCACAAACAGGAACAAATGATCCAGTACTAACAGTCCAGCACCAATCGCGAGCATCGTGTAGCCCTTTTTGATTTTGGAATTGCGGATCTTATATATTCCGGCCAACATTAGGATCAGTGCAACCACGGAGAGGAACCCAATCCACTGACCGAATAAAATGATAATCCCGATGCCAATCCCTGCCAGTGCCAAGGCTGATTTTCTTCTCTCCATGCTGCACCCCCTTTTTGTTTATACAGGACGGAAAAGCCATAGTGGCGCAACATTCCGCCATATGGCTTTCCTGAACCATACAGATTAGGCACGATCATCGACCAATGTCCATTCCATACAGCATATCATAATGTCTTGTTTCCGAGTAGTCAGTCCTTCTTCATATCGACTGGTTTAGCACCTGTCTGAATTTTGGACTTAAGCTGTTGAAGCTGCTCATCCACTTTAAACTGTTTTTCAGACTCAGCCGGATTAACATATGCTTCTCCTGGAGCTTGACGGTAAGGAGCACGCAGTACGTCAGCTTCAGCTTCCATTTGCATGATTTTTTCTTCCATACGGTGGAAGCCCAGTGAAGCAGATCCACTTTCAATCGTGTGCAAACTATTGATTTGAGACATTTGCTTTTTGGCTTTCGCCATTTGAGCACGGGATACCAACTCATTGCGCTTGTTGCGCATTTTATAGAATTCATCTTTCATGTCGTGAAGCTGCTGTACCAATTCTTTTGCTTGAAGCTCAGCTTGTGTATGCAAGTCGCGGTATTCGTCCTGCTTCTGTACAAAATAAATCTTCTCTCCCAACAACTTGCGCGCTACTTCTTCCTGACCATTTCGCAATGCGGATTCAGCTTGTTTCTCACGCTCATTGGATACACGTACCGCTTCCTCCAAACGCTGTTTCATACGTCGTTCATTCGCCATTTGCTTGGCAACCGTTACCTCAGCCTCGTGAATTTCCGCCTCCATATCGCGCAGATATTGATTCAACATAATAATCGGATCTTCCACTTTATCCAACACTTCATTCACCGATGCTCTTGTCATATCCTTCATTCTTTTAAAGATCCCCATTATTTACGATCTCCCTTCTCAAATTGCTCTACTTTTTTGCGTAACTCTGCCAATTCTTTTTTCATTGCCTTTTTCTCGATATCTTCCATCATGGAATCCAGGTCACTGTTCTGACCTGTGTTAAATTTAGATGAGTTGCGGGCATCTTGACCAAAAAACGGATTCGAATTGCCATATGCACCACCCTGGTTGTAACCAGTTCCCTGCCCATACTGCGATCTTGTATTGTTACTGCCATAATAGCGTGGATCCTGTTGATTGTAGGGACCGCTGTCAGGGCCAAATCCTCCATCGAAAGGAGATCTCGGCTCCTTGGAGATAACTAGGGCCGCAATCACATAAATCATAAATGTGGTTCCTGCTGTAATAAAGAAACTGATCACAACCAGAATACGAATCCATGTTGAGTCCATTCCTGTTGCGTCAGAAAGACCGCCACATACACCTGTTATTACTCTATCCCGGCTTGATCTGTAAATTCGGGTCATTATCAAATTACTCCTTCCCGCTGTTGTTCAGCTTGCTTTTCAGTCTCGCCCACTCTTGTTCGAGCAGCGATCCACCGCCTTGGGCATCCTGTGCATGGTCGCCCTCACTCCGACGTAAATCACGTAGACTCATCGTCTCTGCTTCCATATCGGCTACCCGGTCTTCCAAGCGGTTGAACATTCGGGGAACATTCCGTCCACCGTATGTACCAGCCCGTTCGTTCATTTGCTGCTGGAGTCTCAACGTCTGTACACGTGCCGCATAATACTGACGCTTGCTGTGTACCGTTTGATATTCTGTCTTTAATGTATCTAGCTGTTGTTCTAGCTCACGTAGTGATTCACGGCTCTGCTCCCACAGTTCTCTATACTGCTCTTCTTTTTCTGCATATAGCATTTTCTCCTGAAGGGCCAGCTTCGCGATATGTTCTTCATCAGCCTTCAAAGCCAGTAGCGCCTGTTCCTCCCGTTTGGTCTGCATGGACAATGCATGATCCAACTGCTGCTTCATCTGTCTTGTATGCATCGCATACTGTTGATGGAGTTTTTCCGCTTCGGCAATTTCCTGGCGGGTATTATACAAGAACTGGTCAATCAGTTGCACTGGGTCTTGACTTTGTTCCAAATGCTCATTGAAGGTCGCTACCGTGATATCGCGCATTCTTCGAAAAACACTCATTTGCGTCTGCTCCTTTCACAATTCGTATTCCCATAATTATCACTTCTTGCTGTAATCTTTCTTCATTCGCCAAACTGCTAAAATCAGTAACGTCTTCTGCGGTCACTCAGCAGGGAAACACCAAATATGATTAACCCGATTGCCAGTAGCGGTCCCAGAAGCCAGGACAGTTTACCAAGCAAAATCAGTACCCCAAGTACAAGTACGATCCAGCCGAAGAGCGCATTTCCTTTTTTCACACCGTAGTAGCCTAGCATGACCATAGCTATCGGAATTAAGTAACCAATCAGATGTCCTAAAAAGTGACCGAAAAACGGAGTAAACTTACCGAGCAGCATAATCGAACCCAACACGATCAGTACAATGGCTAACCCATTCCCTTTGTTAACTCTCATCATCTCTCACCGCCTTTCACTGTGTCTTGCTTATGTCCTTATTGTACGCTGAACAAGCGTTTGACAAAACGGACCCCAGACGGTTTTTGAACCTAGACCTAAGTCGGGGATGAGTATAGACCTGCGGCTATCCTCCTCTATGCTGTTCTGTTGCATGGGCTATCGAGTGTTGCTCACCCGCTTGCTTGGAACGTAGTGAAAGGACGAGACAAGCCAGTAACGCTATAGCTGCAACCATATAAGGCAGATTAATATGAACATCGAACAGCAATCCCGCAACAAGCGGTCCAATCACATTACCCAAGCTGGTATAGGACGAGTTCATGCCTGCCACAAAGCCTTGCTCATCTCCAGCCTGCCGCGATAGAGAAGTGCTTACTGCCGGACGAAGGATATCCATAGCCAGAAAAATGATGAAGGTCGTCAGCATAATCATCACGTACTGTTCAGCAAATAGGGTTAGAAAAATGAACAGGCCCCCAATAGCCAAACAGAGGTGAATTACTTTTTTCTCTCCAAAACGATTAATGATCCATCCAAATATAGTCGCTTGGACAACTGCTCCCAAAATGGAGCCTGTCGTTATGATGATGGCAATATCCATCGGTGTAAAACCATATTTATGGTCAACAAACAGTCCAAATACTGTTTCAAAGTTCGCTAACCCAAAAGCAACGACAAATACAATGAGTAAACCCATGAAATATGGAGATTGATATGACTTGGCAAATTGCTGCAAAAGATTTTCTTTTTGACGTGGAAGCTCTCTATTATATTGTTGCTTTTCCTTGCTTAAAGACTCAGGCAGTACTAACAGAGACAAGATAGCTGCTATTCCCGCAGCTCCTGCTGCCGCAAAAAAGGGAATGCGTATTCCATATGTGGCAAGCAATCCGCCAATCCCTGGCCCGATTATGAAGCCTGTGTTGATCGCTGCATTAATCATGCCCATTCCCTTGCCTCTTTCCTCAAACGAGGTCACGTCAGCGACATAGGCCATAATAGAAGGAGTAAGCAACGCTGCCCCTGCTCCACCCATGATTCGTGCTATGAACAGGGTAGGAATGGAATTCGCCAGTCCAAAAACAAGCTCTGATAACATGAAGATGAACATCCCAGAAACAATCAACTTTTTACGTCCATAACGATCAGACAACTTTCCTGACAATGGTGATAACAAAAGCTGTGTCAACGCAAAAGCTGCAACCATCAATCCCATCGAGGAACCATTCATCCCTAGCTCACTTATAAACTTAGGTAACACAGGGACAACCAAGCCAATCCCCATGAATGCCAAAAAAATGTTAAGCATCAATAACAGCATTGCTCCTCGATTTCTTGTGAGTATAGACATATTTCCACCCTTCCTTTTCCGTATCTCTTTATTCAACATTAGGTAAACTTCATTATTCTTTTTCAGAAACAATTGAAACTAAAATTGTTTTCTTAGTTTTCATATAAAAAAATGGCCTCTTCAAATATGCAGCATATTGATGAGGCTATTTTTTATTTTTCGACCAATCCGAACAACAAAATATCTACAATAGAATAAGTTGCTTCCTCTACCGTCACACTGTTATCCAGAAAGAAACGCTGATCAAGCGTTAAATTTACAGATTCAATAATAAGCTTCATGATCAGAGCCTCATTTTTGTTCACAATAATTCCTTCTCGGATGCCTTCCTGAATTAATGTTCTAATCGGAGACCAGTCATTTAAATCGGCATGTACCCTTTTCCATTGCTCAGGATAATACTTTTTCATCTGGTCCAATATTCTTAAATCGTAAAACTTATAATACAGAGGCATGACCCTAATCGACTGCTTAATCTTGTCTAACAAAGATAACTCATTATTTTCGATAATTTGCTCAGTTTTTCGAATCATATCATCATTTGTACGCTCAATAAGTGTTTCTAAAATAAGCGTCTTAGACGAAAAATTTTCATACAATGTACGCTTACTAATAGCTAGTCTTTTCGCAAGATCATCCATCGTAAATTTCAATCCATTTTCATGAACTTCATCTACAAAAGCCTCCAAAATTCTTTCCTGCATATTCGCCCTCATTTCTCTCGTACTTATTAAACTGAAAATGTTTTTTCAGTACCACCATCTTACTATAAGATCAAAGACCGGGTCAAATCCATGTTAACCTTGTTGCCAAAATCATGAATACATAATAAAAAGGATGATAAAATGCCTTTAAGCATTTTATCATCCTTTGTGTATACCGGCGAGAGGACTCGAACCTCCATGGTTTCCCACTCGATACCGAATACAATCTTGATAATACCTTGTTTGATGAAGTAAAAATTTTAGAATACTTGTACAACTTCTTTAATATCATCAATTTCCTCAAGAATTGCGCGCTCAATAGCAACCTTTAACGTAATCGTAGCACTTGGGCAACCATTGCAAGCTCCCAAAAATCTTAATTTTGCTATACCGTTCTCAACCTCGACCAGTTCAGCATCTCCACCGTCACGCAGTAAGAAAGGACGTAGTTTGAGAAGAACTTCCGATACTTCATCGAATAAAACTCCATTTTCATCCATTATGTCAACTCCTCCCATTGTTTTACCAACCGTCAATTCAGACCTTTTTTCACCCTAGATCGTCTGAGTGATCCTTTGCTTTTTGCCTAAGAGTGGCCTCTTGATCCGAAAGTTCCCTTATAAGCGTATAAATAGAGTCTAAAGGTATCATCACACCACAACTTGCGCTCAATCCTGACAGCATATAGAAGCAGAACTGAAGTTTTCGTATCTCTCGGGTAATTTGAGCTAGTTCTGAATCGTCCGAATTATTTTTCTTCATTACTAGCACCTCGCACTTCTTTAAAGAATGATAAAGGTTTGATCTATTAAATTAATGAATCAACCGATGCTTCCTTCCATCTCAAATTGAATCAACCGATTCATTTCAACAGCATATTCCATTGGCAATTCTTTGGTAAACGGTTCAATAAAGCCCATTACAATCATTTGTGTAGCATCTTGTTCTGTAAGCCCGCGGCTCATTAAGTAAAACAATTGTTCCTCGGACACTTTGGATACTGTTGCCTCGTGCTCCAAAGTAATCTGATCGTTTTTAATTTCATTGTACGGAATCGTATCTGATGTTGACATGTTGTCCAATATCAACGTATCGCACTTAATATTGGACTTGGACCCTGCGGAATCGCGGCTGAAGCTGGACAACCCTCGGTAGTTTACTTTTCCGCCCTGCTTGCTGATGGATTTGGATATAATCGTAGATGTTGTCTCGGGAGCAAGGTGAATTACCTTCGCGCCAGCATCTTGATGCTGATCTTTACCGGCTACGGCAATAGACAGGATGGACCCCTTGGCTCCCCGTCCTTTCAATAATACTGCCGGATACTTCATTGTTACCTTGGAGCCGATGTTGCCGTCCACCCATTCCATTGTGGCATTTTCTTCTGCCACAGCCCTTTGGGTTACCAAGTTGTAGATATTAGGAGCCCAATTCTGAATGGTCGTGTAACGGACACGGGAATCTTTCCGGCAAATAATTTCAATAACTCCACTATGCAGAGAACTGGTACTATAAATAGGTGCTGTACATCCTTCAACATAATGGACAAAGCTGCCCTCTTCGGCAATAATTAATGTCCGCTCGAATTGACCCATATTTTCAGAATTAATACGGAAATAACCTTGTATAGGAACCTCGCACTGAACACCCTTCGGAATGTATACAAAGCTACCGCCTGACCAAACCGCACTATTAAGTGCCGCAAATTTATTGTCGGCGGGAGGGATGATCGTCCCAAAATGTTGCTTAAACACTTCGGGGTATTGCTTTAATGCACTATCCGTATCAAGGAAAATAACGCCCTGATCCTCCAGTTCTTTCCGCATGCTGTGATAAACTACTTCCGACTCATATTGAGCGGATACGCCCGCCAGGAACTTTTGCTCCGCTTCAGGGATTCCCAGCTTGTCAAAGGTTGCTTTGATCTCGGAAGGAACCTCCTCCCAGGTCTTTCCCTGTTTTTCAGAAGGGCGAACGTAATACTGGATGTCATCAAGATTTAGCCCGGTCAAATCCGCTCCCCATTCAGGCATCGGCATTTTGTAGAATTGATTCAAAGCTTTCAACCGAAAATTGAGCATCCACTCCGGCTCTTCCTTGATTCGGGAAATTTCCCGGACAATCTCTTCCGTCAGACCTTTTCCAGATTGAAAAATAGACTGGTGCTTGTCGCGAAACCCATATTTATATTCGCCCATATCTGGTGCTTTTTTAGC
This sequence comes from Paenibacillus sp. SEL1, assembly GCF_054602535.1. Lineage (NCBI taxonomy): Bacteria > Bacillati > Bacillota > Bacilli > Caryophanales > Paenibacillaceae > Paenibacillus > Paenibacillus sp. SEL1. The sequence continues at coordinate 977,865 of NZ_CM137723.1, forward strand.
CATTAGTATCACTCCTTTTTAACCTTTCAAGATTCATTTTGATTTGCTATGATCTGCCGAGCTTGCTTTCCACTAAATCTTTTAGGCGACTGCGAACACCTTCCAGCGGGATCTCCGAAATGACAGGAGCGAGAAATCCGAAAATAACAAGATGTTCGGCTTCAATCCGTGATATCCCGCGCGACATCAGATAATAGATTTGCTCTGCATTTACTTGCCCCACGGATGCAGCATGACCCGCGGTTACATCATCCTCATCTATCAGCAGGATCGGATTGGCATCGCCGCGAGCTTTAGGACTTAGCATAAGCACGCGTTCTGTTTGCTGACCATCACAATGGGTTGCACCTTTTTCAATCTTTGTAATGCCGTTGATAATGGCCGTAGCTTCTTCAAGCATGACTGCACGCGTAATCATCTGGCTTACCGAGCTTCTGCCAAAATGCTGAGCTTGAGTTGTATAGCTCGATTTTTGATTGCTCGTGCCAATAGCAATCACCTTATTGTCGGAGACCGCCCCGTTGCCTTGTAGCAAAGTTTTGGTATCGCTGGCGGTATAACCATTGTTCATCTCACCGATAATCCATTCCACACCCCCATCAGCAAGAACGACCGCCCGTCGCTGGGTGAAATCTGTTGTAGTTGCAGCAAGCTGATGAACCGAAGCTACTTGCACCGTTGAGCCCGCCCCCGCGAAGACCTCCGTCACACCGTTATGCAATACCTTGACATCATCACCACTCGATACACAATTATCCACATAAGTGATCTTGCTGTTGCTCCCTGCCACAATTAAGACGTGAGGAGCAAAACACACACCGCTTGTATCGTTAAGAAAGATCGCTTGAATAGGTGCTTTAACCTCTACACCGTCTGGGACATATAGAAAAACGCCACCACTCCATAAGGCACTGTGTGCAGCAGATAAACGATGTTCTTCTGGCTTTACTGCCTGAAAGAGATAACGTCGAACCAGCTCCTCATGCTCTTTTGCCGCAGTATGCAGATCCGATAAAATGACTCCCTGGGCGGCTAAGCTCTCGGACAATTTCGTATACACTACATCCGAGTTGAACTGAACGATTAGTCCGCCTTTCACCGGAGAAGCAACCAAACCTCGAACAACCTCCGGCGCTTCCTCCAAACTAGACCACGCATTCTCAGCTTTGTAATCTCCACTTTCGTAGATATCCCATTTTTCAAGATTGATTTTCTCCACTTTAGGCAACTCCAGCGTCCCTGCCAGTTCGAGTGCGTGAACGCGGCGTTCAATCAGCCAACGAGGTTCATCCTTAGCGCTTGACCATGCGCGTAAATCGTCCACATTCATTGAAACTCTAGCTTGTATATCCACGTGCTGTTCCTCCTCTCCGGCTTTTAAGCTTCCCTTACCGTCTCATCCGTAATCCCAAGTTCCTCCTTCACCCAATCGTACCCTTCAGCCTCCAAACGGTGGGCAAGCTCCGGACCGCCAGATTTAACTATCCGGCCTTGCATCATGACATGCACAAAATCCGGGGTAATATAATTCAACAGTCGTTGATAATGGGTGATGATTAAAAAGCCTCTATCCGGGCTGCGCATCTCATTTACGCCATTGGCCACAATACGCAGTGCATCAATATCAAGCCCTGAGTCCACTTCATCCAGGATCACAAACTTGGGTTCAAGTAGCATCATTTGCAAAATCTCATTCCGCTTTTTTTCACCGCCAGAGAATCCCTCATTCAAATAACGATGCACAAATTCCGGGTTCATCTCCAGCCCCTTCATTTTGCTCTCCATTTCACGGATAAAACGGATTAAGGATATCTCATCGCCTTCTTCACGCCGTGCATTGATGGCACTTCTGAGAAAGTCCGAGTTGGTCACGCCAGCAATTTCACTTGGGTATTGCATAGCGAGGAACAAGCCTGCCTGGGCACGCTCATCCACCTCCATCTCCAAAAGGTCTTCATTGTCCAATGTCACCTTACCGCCAGTAACCTCATATTTGGGATGGCCCATTAAAGCTGAAGCCAATGTACTTTTTCCCGTCCCATTAGGCCCCATAATCGCATGAATCTCTCCGCCATGAATCTCCAGTGTGAGCCCTTTTAAAATTTCTTTCCCTTCAATCTTGGATCTTAATTCCTCAATCTTTAATGTCGTCATTTATCGTAAACTTCCCTTCGGAGTATTCTTCGGCACGCGCCACCAAATCACTCATAAATTTTCCAATAGTCTGCAGCTCAACCTCTGAATAGGATTCAATGAATTGGTAAAACCTTTCTTCTTTTTCTTTGTGCAGTTCTTTATGCAAATGATAAACGTGTCTTCCCTTATCCGTTAAACTAAAGTAAATCTCCTTACGATTGCTGTTCAGTTGACTTCTCATAATGAAGCCCATTTCCAGCAGCTTTGCACTAATTTTAGTAATGCTAGCTTTGGACAACCCCATCTTCTCCACAATCCCGGTATGATTTATCGGTTCATAATCACCAATACAATCAATAACGTGTACACTAGTAATATTGTTGGAGAGCATGTCAATCTGGTACTTTCTGGCCTGTTGTCGAAACGAGTTAAATTCTTGTTCAGTATACAGCTCATTCAGATGTAGCATTTTAATATATTGCTCGTAAAGATGACCTTTAAAATGATTTTGAAACTCCAATTTCCCAATCTCCCCTCTCTTGTAGTAGTTGCAGACCAAGTTCAGTGTCACCATTAGATTATTTTTTGTTCACTAGTGAACAAAATGATATTAACACAATTGATATTGATAATCAATATCAATTGTGTTAAATGTGACGCAATTTTGGAGGCGCTTTTCATGGGTTTGTTGTCATTGTCATCGGCCTCATGCTGTGTTTTGACTAGGGCACGTCCCGGAAATGGTTTTGCCTACCTCTGATCAATTCGGCAGCACCCGGATGGATATGGTAACCGAAGCCAAGTCCAATACCGTTGCCTATGAACGTCATGGTACACCTGCCACAGACCGGGGTCGCTACCGTAAAAAGAGGACAAAGGTGGTGCTTGGCTGAGCTGTTTTAAAGCCGTATACCGTCGCGTTTGAGTACGCTATCGTGAGCATGTATGGCAATGAATAATCCGTCAGTTACCTGTGTCTGGATATGTTATGGGGCCAAAGAGTATACCAAAAACTGTAGTTTTTGCTGGTGAATCCGAACAGGCGATGCTCCATTCTAGCCAGCACCGATCTGACACTGGAGGCGACCTAGATCATCGAACTTTATACCGCCCGATTCAAAATCAAATGCACCTTCTGGGCGCTAAAGCAATCCATCGGCGGATTCAGCTACCACTTTTGTAGCAAATCCATTCCGAAGCCCAACCGGTATTTGAAAAAGGATCGGGTTCACCCTCTGGAGTTGTTGGAAGAGGAGAAAGCGCAACGGGACATCCGCCTAACTGTAAAGATGAGAATGGTAAACGATAACCAAAATGGATCCCTACGGGGCTTAAGATAAAAGGAACCAAGAAAAGAGCCGAAATCTTGCTTCAGGAAGCCAGGAAGAATTATCATATGGAAGGACAAGCACTCGCGGTTGAAAACGAAGATATGCTGTAAGAGTAAAAGCGGCTACTCCATCCGTTAATAGCAAAAAGCTGTTCGCAGACTTTATGCTTCAATGGTTAGAGATGATGAAAAACAGTATCGGGCTTATCTCCTATATCTCCTATTCCGACACTGTAAAAGGCCGCGTAGATCCTTTTTCCGAGAGAAAGGGATGTATTGCTTGATGATTTAACTACAGAGGATTTTCAGACCTTGTATACCCATGAAATGAATGTGCAAGGTGTCAGCGCCAATACCGTTATTCATTACTACGCGAACATTTGCAGAGCCCTTCAGTATGCCGTGAAAATAAAGCCGATTGTGGCGAATCTCGCTGACTTAGTTGAAAGCCCAAAAAAGAACAATTACGACGTGAACTTCTACAATGCCGAGGAGCTGAATCAACTCCTCGCAGTAATCCGAGGCGAAAGAATTGAGCTTTCCGTTATCCTGGCTGCCTTTTATGGGCTAAGCCGAAGCGAGGTCGTAGGATTAAAATGGTCGGCTATTGATTTATTGAATTGGACTATTAATATTAAACATACCGCCACATCGAGCAATTTGAATGGTAGATATATTGAAATTGAAAAGGACCGAACCAAGAATAAAACCAGTCGCCGTATACTGCCACTGGTGGATACGTTCTATGAGCTTCTGATCCGTATGAAGGAATAACAGGAATCCTATCGCTTATCTTCTGACAATTCTTATTGTCTTGAATACCTGGAGTATATTTATGTAGATGTATTAGGGGTAAGCATGAAAGAAGTTCAGGAATGGCCGGATCACAGTGATTACGCAATAATAGCCAATATTTATTCGCATTTGGAATACAACTCAAAGGTGTCTTCAGCTCAAGCAATGAGTGGGGTACTAAAGCTCAAATAAAAAAAGCCCACTAGAGACTATCTCTAATGAACTCTTTTAGTTAATACCGGCGAGAGGACTCGAACCTCCACGGTTTCCCACTCGATTTTGAGTCGAGCGCGTCTGCCATTCCGCCACGCCGGCATATTTAATTATGGAGGCGCCACCCAGATTTGAACTGGGGAATAAAGCTTTTGCAGAGCTTTGCCTTACCACTTGGCTATGGCGCCAGAGTATAACAAAGCGGACGACGGGAATCGAACCCGCGACCCTCGCCTTGGCAAGGCGATGCTCTACCGCTGAGCCACGTCCGCATAAAGATGGCTGGGGATATAGGATTTGAACCTATGCATGACGGAGTCAAAGTCCGTTGCCTTACCGCTTGGCTAATCCCCAATAAGTAAAGGGCGGCCGATGGGGCTTGAACCCACGAATGCCGGAGTCACAGTCCGGTGCGTTAACCACTTCGCCACGACCGCCGCAAGTTATGAATAATTGGCAGGGGCAGCAGGAATTGAACCCACACCAACGGTTTTGGAGACCGTTGTTCTACCTTTAAACTATGCCCCTATAAAACTGGTGGAGGATGATGGATTCGAACCACCGAACCCGTAAGGGAGCAGATTTACAGTCTGATGCGTTTGGCCACTTCGCTAATCCTCCAAAAATGGTGCCGGCGAGAGGACTTGAACCCCCAACCTACTGATTACAAGTCAGTTGCTCTACCAGTTGAGCTACACCGGCACATAAAATATTCAATTAAAAGTGGCTCGGGACGGAATCGAACCGCCGACACGAGGATTTTCAGTCCTCTGCTCTACCGACTGAGCTACCGAGCCTTAGAATAAGGCTCATCATTAAACGTTGTATTACTAATGGCGGAACTGACGGGATTCGAACCCGCGATCTCCTGCGTGACAGGCAGGCATGTTAGGCCTCTACACCACAGTTCCACAATAAATTTTAATTGGTTGCGGGGGCAGGATTTGAACCTGCGACCTTCGGGTTATGAGCCCGACGAGCTACCGAACTGCTCCACCCCGCGACAGTAATAAATAATTATTTTTTCAAATGGTGGAGGCTGAGGGGCTCGAACCCCCGACCCTCTGCTTGTAAGGCAGATGCTCTCCCAGCTGAGCTAAGCCTCCACAATTAAGCACTTCTCATATTATACCATAATGAACTTTTTATTGCAAGCCCTTTTATGATATTTTTATGACCCGTAGGGGATTCGAACCCCTGTTACCTCCGTGAAAGGGAGGTGTCTTAACCCCTTGACCAACGGGCCATGCAATAAAATAATTCTGGCGGAGAGAGAGGGATTCGAACCCTCGAGACGCTTTTGGCGCCTACACGATTTCCAATCGTGCTCCTTCGGCCAACTCGGACACCTCTCCATATGGCTCCCCGAACAGGACTCGAACCTGTGACAACTCGATTAACAGTCGAGTGCTCTACCAACTGAGCTATCAGGGAATATTAAGTATTTGTTTCAAGGTTACACCCTGAAAACTGGATCCGAAACTCACTTGCGTTTTATTTTTTTAGGATAAGCCCTCGACCGATTAGTATTGGTCAGCTCCATGCATTACTGCACTTCCACCCCCAACCTATCTACCTCGTCGTCTTCAAGGGGTCTTACATACTGGGAAATCTCATCTTGAGGGGGGCTTCACGCTTAGATGCTTTCAGCGCTTATCCCTTCCGTACATAGCTACCCAGCGGTGCTCCTGGCGGAACAACTGGTACACCAGCGGTACGTCCATCCCGGTCCTCTCGTACTAAGGACAGCTCCTCTCAAATTTCCTACGCCCACGACAGATAGGGACCGAACTGTCTCACGACGTTCTGAACCCAGCTCGCGTACCGCTTTAATGGGCGAACAGCCCAACCCTTGGGACCTACTTCAGCCCCAGGATGCGATGAGCCGACATCGAGGTGCCAAACCTCCCCGTCGATGTGGACTCTTGGGGGAGATAAGCCTGTTATCCCCAGGGTAGCTTTTATCCGTTGAGCGATGGCCCTTCCATGCGGTACCACCGGATCACTAAGCCCGACTTTCGTCCCTGCTCGACTTGTAGGTCTCGCAGTCAAGCTCCCTTCTGCCTTTGCACTCTTCGAATGATTTCCAACCATTCTGAGGGAACCTTGGGGCGCCTCCGTTACTCTTTAGGAGGCGACCGCCCCAGTCAAACTGCCCACCTGACACTGTCCTCGCACCGGATCACGGTACCAAGTTAGAACCTAGATACGATCAGGGTGGTATCCCAAGGATGCCTCCTCTCAAGCTGGCGCTCAAGATTCTACGGCTCCCACCTATCCTGTACAGATCGTACCCAAATTCAATATCAAGCTGCAGTAAAGCTCCATGGGGTCTTTCCGTCTTGTCGCGGGTAACCTGCATCTTCACAGGTATTAAAATTTCACCGGATCTCTCGTTGAGACAGCGCCCAAGTCGTTACGCCATTCGTGCGGGTCAGAATTTACCTGACAAGGAATTTCGCTACCTTAGGACCGTTATAGTTACGGCCGCCGTTTACTGGGGCTTCGGTTCATAGCTTCGCTCTTGCGAGCTTACCACTCCCCTTAACCTTCCAGCACCGGGCAGGCGTCAGCCCGTATACTTCGCCTTGCGGCTTCGCACAGACCTGTGTTTTTGCTAAACAGTCGCTTGGGCCTTTTCACTGCGGCCCCCTCGGGCTAT
>NZ_CM137723.1:990000-2020000 GCF_054602535.1 Paenibacillus sp. SEL1
ACCTGCAAGGCGGCTATGACCGCAAATTGGATATTTGGATACATGTGATCATTTCTACTATAAATAAGAAACTTCCTTCTTCAATTGTATAAATTTTTATCTTATTCACTTATTTTATTCAGTGTTACCCAAGCGTTTTCATCTGCAAAGGTTCGATTCCACGCCCCAATTCCTCCGAGCTTCAGCGATTTGGCAAGTTCTACTCTTGCCTTCAAAGATACCTGATCCTCTAGCCAAATCTTTTTGACCACGCCATCTTCTGTATACTCGACATAATTCTGGCCTTCGGCAGCTCTAAACTTGGGCTTCAAGTTAAATTCGGCTATGATACCGGCTGCTGACTTCATACCAAGTGATTTGGAGGTGACCTTAATCTTCCCTTCTTTGGGAGTCTCGGACCACACGCGAGTATATAACGGAATACCTAAAACCACTTTTTGAGGCGGCACTTCATCTTCCTGAATAATTCGCTTAATTGACGCTTCCGTCCATGGTAGCGAGGCGACAGAACCAGCCTTTGGACTAGCAGCCCAATGCTCATCATACGCCATTACCATAAGGTAATCTGTGATGGTGCCTAATGATTTTCGATCCAAAAAAGCTGACCACATTTCACTTTGAGATTTAGGCGTAACATCAATGGACAGAATCAAATCATGTTCCCGAGCCATCGGTTTAAGTTCCCGCAAAAATTGGGTGACATTGGGGCCATCCTTCGTATGAACATTTTCAAAGTCAATATTAATACCATCCAGATCATTTTCTAGGGCAAGTGAAATCATCTGATCTACAATCGCCTTTCGACGTTCAAAGGTAGACAATGCTTCAGTTGTTAATTCGGGATTAAAGCTGTTGCTCAACAAGCCCCAAACCTCCATCCCCTTGCGATGTGCCCAGCTGACATAGGCAGGATCTGCCTTGCTTTCTACAGTGCCCTCATGATCGACGACACTGAACCACGTAGGACTCACCACATTTACTCCAGGCATAGGATCAAACTTGGAAGGATCGGGCTTACGATTATAGACAGCTTCCCAAGCGAGATTTACTGGCCTACCCTCCCAATGTTTTTCCGAGATGGACAAATCGTCTTTAGCCGAAGGGATCACAAGCTCTTCTCCTTCAGCGATATGGTCTGACTTAATGTATCCCGCATAGCCATTGTCTAATTGAACAAAATACCAATCTCCTTGTTTGGACCAAATACGTACCTTCGTCCGCTGAGATATATCTGTCAAAATGAAAGATAGGCTGGAGGCTTCTTTACGTAAGGCAATTCTAGCATCCTGTGGGCCATCCTTCTTTTCTACACTCCCCAGCCTGACCTTCTCTCCAGCTTTCATTAGGATGACAGCACCAGTTACAGGGTCTTCGTGTATAGAAACGCCGTATACTTCACGTACAGCCTCTATCGGGATATATACCTCTCCACTGATCACTTGAGGGGCTACGCTCAGCGCATATGTCTTACCATTCAGTTCCCCTTGTGCCTTCGAAACCTTCATATAGAGCAGGCTTTGTCTCGTCGCCATAATGACGGTTTGGCTGTCATCCTCATAGCGAACCGTAGGATCAATTTGACTTTGCACCAATTTAAGCGGCATCAGCATGTTCTTGCCCGAGCTTTGAGCTTCATATCCAGTCAACTTGCCCTGCATAAAAATAGGACGGACACTGCCCTGCCAATCGGGTTTCTCGTGAAGGGGATTACCAAACCATACGACAGTAATTGCGCATATAATCGCTGCAAATAATAGCAGGCTTGCCGCTCCTTTGAATCGTGAACGTTTACGGCGGCGTCTGGAATGATTTCTGGCCAATATTGAACCTCCATTGTATGAACTTTGAATTACAAAAATAAAGTGATTTAAATAAAAAAACGCGGTAAATCCCCGCTTATGGGGAATTCCTCACGTTTCCAATCCATTACAATATATACATACCGCACAAAAAACTTCTATTCCTTGTTTCGTTACGTTTGTTTGTTACTACAAGCTTTGCATACTCCGTGTAACTCCATACGATGTCCATGCACCTCGAAGCCTGTTTCCAACGCGGCATGGCGTTCCACATCAGCCAAATACGGATAACTGAAATCTTCAATTTTTCCGCATTTTTCGCAAATGATGTGATAGTGCTCCGAAATATTGGCATCATAACGACTGGCGTTATCTCCATAGGTCAACTCATGTACCATACCCGCTTCTATAAACATCTTTAAGTTATTATAAACCGTAGCCACACTCATACTTGGAAACTTGGACTCAAGCGCTCGATATATTTCATCTGCAGTCGGATGCCCCATGGTTTCCATCAAATAGTTTAATATGGCATGACGCTGGGGTGTTATGCGTACACCTGTCTTCTTCAGAAGTTCCAAAGCATGCTGGACGCGTGCCGCCATATATGTCCACCGCCTTATCCCTTACTTACGATCCTATCAATTACCACGCATCTATTTACAACTTACTTCTAAACCTACTCACATTGTACGGTCTACTCAAGTTTCTTGTCAACGCGCCGTATTGTCGCCGGATGTTCCTATAGAGGTATCTGACTCAGGAGCTCCGGGTTCAGCCGGAGAGCTTTCAGATGTATCGGGCGCAGTCGTACCCCCGGAATCATCCAAGTCGGGTAACGACGGCATCAGTAACTTTTTAATGGTTAAATTGCTGTTACCCTCTACGTTGATCGCATACTTACCTGCCCCATTCTGACCTGAAATACTTTTACTATCTATTTTAAATGGAAAATCGGATTGAAGATTACCATAACTGCTTGAACCCTCTAACTGAAAATCTCCATTCGACGGAAGATCCAATACGATATCACCGACAGCACTGTATATTTTCCAATCTCCGCCCACCTGCTCGCTATGCACTTTGATAGAGCCATTAAGCGAATTTGCATTCAGCTTGGCTGTAGAATTCAGCACATTCATGTCACCATTCTGAGTATCTACGGTGATGTCCCCTTCCGAGCGAGCGAGTTGAATATCACCTACCATGGTGTGTAGTGTCACAGCTCCTTCAATATCTCCTGCCTGCATATCGCCACGGTTCGTGCGCACATCTACATCTCCAGAAATCCGATGCAATTTAACCTGACCGTTCAGCGTGCCTCCCTTGACATTGCCGATAGCGTCATTAACGGTGAGATTTCCATTACCGCTCTCGAGCCGAATGCTATCAATAGCATCAACTCCATTCAGGGTAATATTCCCGTTGGAGGTTCTAATCTGCACATTGAACCGCCGGTCCTCCGGCACGGTGATCAGCATGTTCACACGGGGCTGACGTTTGCTTGAAGCTCCGTATGACTGTGCCTCCGGACGAATCTGGATGGTCTTGCCGTCGGTAGAAGTCAGTGAAGAAGCTTGAGCAATCTTGTCCGCTTCGGCAGCAGGCGCTTGATCCACCCATAGAGTCCCACGTACCTCTATATTGGACACAGGCCGTCTGATCAGTGTTACATCACCATTAACCGAATCAACTACTAAATCGGACGTCTGCATAGTTACAGGTACCAGTACACCACCCATATCATACCGATTCTCTTTAGCCTGACTAAAATCCATAGAGGCTGATGTCAGATTGAGACTAACCCGGTTCCACAAATACATATAATGATTTTGCTGGGTCACGATAAAAACCGAGGCTGCCACTACCAAAGCGGACAGAATCCCCTTTAGGTCAGGTCTGAACCGCCTTCCGTTGTCAGACTTGCCTTCTTTCCGATAGTACACAGCAAAAAAAATCAGATATTCCAGTCCCCAAAGCACGAAGATTACGGGCCACCAAACGAGGAGCTGAAGCATATATTCAGTATTTTGAAACACATCTACAATAAGCAAAATGCCTACAGCCATCAACAGAAGCGAAGAGGTGTAGCGACCGACTCTTATTTTACGGTGCACGCCAGCTTCACCCTCTTTCTTTCAACTTTTTACGCTTAAAGGACAGAAAGGCTTCCCTTAGAAAAAGGGATAAACCGATCATCATTAATAAAATGGCCAGCGTCAGGAATCCATAATCCTCAAAGAAATTGCTCAACCAGCGAGGTTTCATGCAAAACAAAATCATAAGCCCACCGCCTGCCACCATCAGCACAGCAAAAGCAAAGCCTCTCTCCCATGCATAAAAAGGACTACTTTGCTGGCCTTTAGCATCCATCCGTGCATAACGATCTGGCTTACGCCGATAACGAACCATGTAATCTGCTGACTGTAAGACATCATATACATTATAAAAATATAAAACGGGTATGAACAATCCAAGCAAAATAAGTAATGGGATGTTAATCCTCAAGCCATCAGAAGAAACATACAGCATCGCAAAAATATCTAGCAGGAGCAACACAATAAAACTAAGCCCCCTAATAAACAGCCCTAGAAAAAGATGTCCCAGTCCGGGTAACAATGCTGCCATGATAATGGCAATCACTTTGCGAAATTTAGCGTATTTTAGACGCTTCCCCTGTCTGGGTTGTTCCCGCTGTTCCGGCGCTTGTAGCTGCCCAGCCTCTCCAGACGGTAACGGTTGTTCCGAGTTCATGCCATCCTCCCCTTTGAATCCCATGCGTGGCTCCGCTGAAAAATACTTCAATGCTTACATAGTACCCCAATCGGATTTAAGAGTAACTGTTAAAAAAAGGTAGGCTATTACTCAACAGAGACTGCAGCTATATCTTCCCATTGTCGTAAATCAGCTGCAATACGTACGGGATTAAAATCATGACGGGACAGCACCTCTAGGGAAACCTCCATACTCTGCCGATCTGGATGTAATTCGTGAAATGGGACATTTTCATGTTCTTTAATCATTATTTTACGTATTTCCACTTTTTCTTGCTCTAAATAAGTCGAAATCTGCTCCAGCAGTCCGTGAGAGGACAATCCGTACAATGTAATAAGATGACGCTTGCGTCCACGCATATACCGAAGTTCAACTTTGTTAAACACCCATAAATTTAAAAATACGAGCACTGTCGCCGCTATAGACGGGAAATAAAAGCCTGCTCCCACCCCAAGGCCAATAGCAGCCACGACCCAAATGGAAGCCGCAGTCGTTAGTCCGGTAATGGATTTACCTGTGAACATAATCGTCCCTGCACCCAAAAAGCCTACGCCAGTGATCACAGCCGTAGCCAAACGAGCGGGATCTATGCGTACATTAGCTTCTTTAATAAAATCGGCAAAGCCGTAAATGGAGAGTAGCATAATCAGCGTCGAACCAAGGCTGACCATAATATGAGTCCTCAAACCAGCTGCGTGATTGGAACGTTCGCGTTCAAAGCCAATGAATCCACCGAGAAGCATGGACAGCAAAAGCCGTAAAATGATATGTGAATCGTCTATAATCCACGGATTATTCATTCAAGTCACTCCTCCCGGTTATGTCGTGCTTCCCACTCCGGGTGCGCGGTTTGTGGGCTTATGTGCATTTTTAATGCCAATTTAATGATATCTCAATGCTATTCCAACTTATGCAGATGGTAGGTGGTTAATTCCACGCCTGGGGCGACCTCCGCCGCAGATACGGGGCGAAAGCCATGTTTTCGATACAATGTCACCGCAGGAGTATTTAAAGTTCCTGTAGAGACGATAAACAACGGGATATTTTGATATTCATTCAAAACATGCTTCATTAAAGAGTCTGCAATGCCTTTTCGAAAATGATCTGGGTGAACCATCATACGTGTAAGGGTAAGCGAATCGGGCGACTCAGACTGCACAGCCAGTGCCCCTAGCAATTCACCTTCCTCCAGCCACCCATAAAAAGACTCTCCACAGCTTCTCAGAGTATCCAATGTATCCATCAGTGGAGGAATCTCATCAAACCCAATCAGCTCAGCTTCCAGCCTATAGGCAACGTGCTGTAGACGCCATATCTGACTGACGATATCATCATCTTCCAATGAACATAGGGTAACCATGCTGTTTTCCCTCCTAAGGAAACTCATAAAATGCCATCAGGATTCTAAAGTTTGTTCGCGCCAATCGTTCTCAGCGTCTATGCAAAAGGGGCCTGTCCCTAAAAGACAAGCCCCCTGTCAAATCTATGCCATTAGCGGTTCAGCACTTCCGTCAGCAACTTATTAGCAAGGCCAGGGTTTGCCTTTCCCTTGCTCTCCTTCATCACTTGACCGACTAGGAAGCCGATGGCCTTTTGCTTGCCGGCTTTGTAATCTTCGACCGATTGCGGGTTAGCTGCTACAACTTGTTCGACAATGGTCAAGATTGCACCCTCATCACTGATCTGTACAAGCCCTTTTTCTTCAACAATTTGCTGTGGCAGTTTATCACTTTCCAGCATTTCCTTGAAGACCGTTTTGGCGATTTTGCTATTGATCGTTCCCTTCTCCAGCAGTCCGATCATTTCGCCCAAGCCCCGACCGGTCAATTTAACCTGCGACAGCTCTACACCGGCACTGTTCAAATAGCCGAGTAGATCCCCCATAATCCAGTTGGATACTGCTTTGGCATCCTTGGTGAATTGAAGGCTATCCTCGAACAAATCGGCCAATGGCTTGGAGGACGTAATCACCTGCGCATCATACTCAGGTAATCCATATTCCGAAGTGTAGCGTGCTTTACGCTGGTCAGGCAATTCAGGAATCGAAGCACGGATGCGTTCTTTCCATTCCTCATCTATATGCAATGTAACCAGATCCGGGTCTGGGAAATAACGATAGTCATGAGCCTGTTCCTTACCACGCATGGATAAGGTTTTACCTTGCGCCTCATCCCAACGACGTGTCTCCTGTACTATCGTTCCGCCTTCGTCCAGCGTCTGCTCCTGCCGGAACTGCTCATATTCCAGTCCGCGCTGTACGCCACGGAAGGAGTTCATGTTTTTCAGTTCCGCTTTAGTTCCCAGCTCTTTTTGTCCATGCGGACGAAGACTGATATTCGCGTCGCAGCGAAGTGATCCTTCCTCCATCTTCACATCGGATACGTCACAATACTGCATAATGGCACGTATTTTTTCCAGATAGGCCTTGGCTTCTTCCGGCGAAGATATTTCCGGCTCCGAAACGATCTCGACCAATGGTGTGCCGACCCGATTAAAGTCGACCAAAGATGCGTAGCCACCATCAACATGTGTTAATTTCCCTGCGTCCTCTTCCAGATGCAGTCGGGTAATACCGATACGCTTTGTCTCACCATTCACTTCAATATCAATCCAGCCATTTTCGCCAATGGGTTGATCGTATTGTGAGATTTGGTAAGCCTTAGGTGAATCGGGGTAAAAATAGTTCTTACGGTCAAACTTGCTCACATCAGCAATGGTGCAATTCAGCGCCATTGCTGCTTTCATTGCATAATCAACGGCCTGACGGTTCAATACCGGCAATACCCCTGGATGACCGAGACAGACCGGACATGTATGAGAGTTGGGTGGTGCTCCGAAGGATGTCGAGCATCCACAAAATATTTTAGACTTCGTATGCAATTCCACGTGCACTTCAAGTCCGATGACCGTCTCATATTTGGATGTAGTTGTAGACATGAATAGGTTCCCTCCTTTTTAGCAAATTACAGCTGCGGACGCTGCTTGTGAAATTCGGTATTTTGTTCAAAAGCATGAGCTACGCGTAGCACGGAAGACTCGTCAAAGGCCTTTCCGATAATTTGTAGTCCGACTGGCATTCCATCCGCAAGACCACACGGAATGCTGATAGCTGGCACACCAGCCAAGCTCACCGGAATCGTCAAAATGTCGTTCAAATACATCGTCAATGGATCATCCACTTGTGAGCCGATTTTAAAAGCAGTTGTCGGTGCAGTAGGTCCGATAATCACATCATATTGTTCAAACACACGATCAAAATCCTGTTTAATCAGTGTGCGCACTTTTTGAGCTTTCAAATAATAAGCATCGTAGTACCCGGAGCTGAGTGCATAGGTACCCAGCATAATCCGACGCTTCACCTCGGGACCAAAACCCTGCGTACGGGACTGATGGTAAAGATCAAGCAGGTTATCCGGATTGTCAGAACGCACACCATAGCGCACGCCGTCAAAACGGGCCAGATTGGACGACGCTTCGGATGAAGCCAGCAGGTAATATGTAGCTACCGCATATTCTGTGTGAGGGAGAGACACTTCTTCCCATACTGCGCCCAATCCTTCCAGCGTTTTCAGTGCGTCGAGCACCTTTTCCTTGACCTGTGGATCTACGCCCTCACCAAGATACTCTTTAGGCACAGCGATACGAAGTCCTTTTACATCCCCGGTTAAAGCGTTCAAATAATCAGGAATGTCTACCTTTGCAGAAGTGGAGTCCTTCTGGTCATAACCTGCAATAGCTTGTAGGACATAGGCCGAATCCTGAACATTTTTAGTAATAGGTCCAATTTGGTCTAAAGAGGAGGCAAAAGCCACCAGTCCAAAACGGGATACTAGACCATAGGTTGGTTTCAGGCCAACTACACCGCAGTAAGAAGCGGGCTGGCGAATGGAACCACCTGTATCCGAACCGAGCGTGAAATAAGCCTCACCCGCTGCAACAGCCGCAGCCGAGCCGCCACTGGAACCGCCGGGAACACGTTCTAAATCCCAAGGGTTACGTGCAGGGAAAAAGCTGGAGTTCTCGTTAGAGCCGCCCATGGCGAATTCGTCCATGTTCATTTTACCGAGTGTCACAGTTTGCGCTGCGCGCAACTTGCTAACAACTGTGGCATCGTAAACAGGATCAAAATTTTTCAAAAACTGACTGCCACATGTTGTACGCAGCCCTTCTGTCACAATATTATCCTTAATACCAACCGGCAGACCAAACAACAATCCTCTTTCCTCTCCGGAAATCAGCTGATCATCCAGCTGACGTGCGGATGCACGGGCCTGTTCCTCGTCAACGGTAATATAAGCTCTGATCTTGTCTTCCCGCGCACCAATTGTCTCCAGAGCGTGTCCCACCAGATCACTCACGGAAATTTCCTTTTGATGCAGCTTGTTATGTATCTCGGGCAATGTGTTATTGAACAAGCTCAATTTGCATCCTCCTTTCAAATATGAGATCTATTCCAGAACAGCAGGAACCTTAAACTGTCCGTCTTCTTCTTCAGGTGCATTGCGCATCACTTGCTCATGTGTCAAACTTTCACGAACTTCGTCGTCTCGCATGACATTGCTGACGTGCAGCACATGAGTGGTCGGTTTTACCTGCTCCGTATCCAGCTCATTCAGCTTCTCCGCATAATGGAGAATGGCGTTTAATTGTCCTGTCATCGTTTCTTCTTCAGCCGCGGTCAGATTCAACCTAGACAGCTTGGCTACGTGACGGACATCTTCCGTGGAAATGTTCATACAAAACCCTCCTCATGTATATGAGGATTTTGCAAAAAGTCCAATAAGCGACTTCCCATGAGCAAGATATAGATCAAAATGGTTTAGTTCGTCTATATCTTGCACTTCGGAGCAACTGGAATCGAATTTTGCAAAATCCTGATATTAAAAAATGCTGCACCGAACTTTGAAATAACGTTTTTAATTATAGGATAGAACCCTTTACAATTCAATCTTTGACGCGGTACAGAAGCAAACTGTACATCCATGAGGGAAATGTTGCTAAAAGAATATAAAAAAAGCACCTCTCGGTGCTCTTTCGAGATAACTATAAGAGCTGAGATTGTGCCCATTATATATTTTTAAAAAGAGTCGGCAGTAGCCGACCCCTATATCCAAGCACGCAAATTGACTTGTCTGATAAAATCAGCCTGTGACAACAACTCTGCCGCGGTTTCTTCTTCTTCAGTCTCTACCGAATCAAGACCACCGTTCATTACATGCTTGAACAGTTGCTCATTATGAGTAGCAAGGGCATAATCTATCAGCGCTTCACGCTCAATCCGCTCGGCTTCTAGCTTGAGAATACTCTCCTCCAGCTCGATGTCCCCGGATGGTACAAAAAAATTGCGGTTCACCTTCGGTACGCGAATGACATAGTCAAAAGCATTGTCCGCATTACGGTCGTAAGCAATGATATAACCATGTTCGCCCACAGGAAGATTCTGCTCAAAAGCATCCGCGACGATCATAATTCTAGCTCCTAAATGATGCATCGTTAGCCCCCCCGTTTGTCTGAACTTATCTGCTAAGTCTACTAAAAAAAAAGTAGCTTGTCTATATCATCTATGTATCTTCATAATCGACCGTCTCCACGTCCCAACCTGTGTTCATTCAATCTCACATGCCAGTTTTGTGAAGGGATTCCGCCCCGTCGTTTCACCTTTTTCCAAGTTATGATCTTCGGTTCGGAACCTACCACAGAATCTTCAATATCTATTATATTGGGAACACGGAAACTACCTCCAATCTCACGTTGTACCCCATATATATGTTTTCTTTTCATTCTTGCTCCCCCTTGTGATCTGACGGCCTCATGCCTCTTTATCCTCTTAATGGGCAAAAAAAAGAACGCAAACCGGGATTCATCCACAGCTTGCGTGCTTCGCGAGTTTAGTATGTAACTTTAATAAATTTATGTTAACAAAAATAAAAACCTCTGTCTATACATAATTTATAATTTGTTGTCGAATTGGGGCAAAACTTGTCACACCTTTGATTTTGCCCCTCCTGAAAGGTTCATCACATTTACCGGATATACGGATTATTAGCTTTCTCATAACCGATGGACGTTTTGGGACCGTGACCGGAATAGACTGTAACGTCATCTCCGAGCGGAAACAATTTGTTTTGAATAGAATCGTATAAATCCCGTTCCCGGCCACCCGTCAGATCCGTGCGTCCAACGCCCTGACGGAATAGCACATCCCCGGAAAAAAGATCTTTGCCACACAGAAAGCTGACACTTCCGGGTGAATGGCCCGGTGTATGGAACACCTTGAACGTGTGCCCGATCAGGTTCAATTGCTGACCTTCCGCCAAATCATATTCGGCAGGACCGGTTGAGATTGGTGGAGATGCCTCTGGCCACATCAAGGAGCCATTCAGCTTAGGAGATGTGAGCCAGTCTTGCTCCAAGGCGTGCAAATACACCGGGCATCCTTTAGCATTGCGAATCTCCTCCACCCCACCAATATGGTCAAAATGGGCATGGGTCAGCAGGATAGCTTCAATAGTCAGAGACTCAATCGCCCTCAGCAAAGGACCCGGATTCATTCCTGGATCAATAATAATGGCGCGCTGTGGATCATCCCCTTGAAGCAAATAAGCGTTCGTCTGAAGTGGACCGAGATTAAAGCTGCGAATAGATAGCACCATAAGTTAAAATCCCGAGATCAGCTCACGTAATTCCTGAACAATCACAGGATGGACCTCGGTTCCCTCCCCATATTTTTCAGCCATTTCTTTACGAGCAACTGCGATTTTTTCTTGATAATCATCGGCTTCCCGATCTGGATTTTCACGTTTGAATTCGATCATAATTTGTTGGACATGTGCAGGGCGTGGTCCCCAGTGGCCAAGTACGTGACCTCCTGTATCCGCAAAAATCACAATCGGTACAGCACGTCCGCCCATTGTCAGGAAGTCATCCATCAGCGCCTGATGGTTTTCCAAGATTAATACTTCGGTCGGAATCCCGCTATTTTCCAGTGCACGGAACACAACTGGCACATTACGTACCACATCCCCACACCAGTCGGCAGCCAAAATAAGCACGCGCAGATCATCCCGATGGTTCAGGCTTTCAAAATACTCTCGATCCTCTTCGCGATTCCACACAAACTGATCGTACCCAGAGCGGAAGGCTTCTTTGTTCTTTTCCATGCCCTCCATAAACTGTTCAGGGCTTAAGCCCTTTCCGAAGTATTGCGATACATTAGTACGGCTCATGTTATACACTTCCTTTTTTGTTTTTGGACAAAATCCATTTGATAACAAAATAAATGATCAAGAGCGCAAGGGCAACCAGCAAAATCGGTTTGATGTAAGGTGCTGCCACTTCGTCAATTTGCTCCCACTTGTCTCCTAGCAGCATACCTAAATATATAAACAAAACAGACCAAGGTATAATCGCTAGCGTTGTCAAAATAATAAAGCGCCATACGTTCATTCGAGCCAACCCGGCAGGGATTGAGATGGCATGACGCACAACAGGAATAAAGCGAGCTGTGAAAATGACCCCTGTGCCGTATTTGTTAAACCAGGCTTCAGCATGGTCGACATGACTTTTTTTGATAAGTATGTATTTCCCGTACTTATCTAATACCGGTCTGCCGCCATAGCGTCCAATCCAGTAAATGAACAACTGGGCCAGAACCCCGCCAATCGTTCCAAAAACGACTGCGCCAAAAAAATTAATATGACCCGAGGATACTAAAAAGCCACCATAAGCGAGGACAATTTCGCTTGGAATGACCTCAACCATCAAGCCTAGCATAATACCAAAATACCCAAGACTACGAATGATCTCAAACAAATAATTAATGATACTAGATATTTGGTCCAATTCTCTTCCCACTCCCTGCCTGTTTCTCTATTTTCATTAGTGTATCACAGCGGCAGAACAAGTCGCCACTTCGACCAAATAGGGAGGTCAGTGACCCCGGCTCCTCTGCCCGCATAAGTTGGGAGAGAGAGGAGGGGGTACAATATGCCTCCCGGCAAATTCCCCAAACATGATAATTCACAATCCCGTTTACCCACGGCTCGTGGTATCCGCCGCGCATGTACCAAAGAGTTGTATCGAACCTGCAAACGTCTGCCTGTTCACATTGCTCCTGATCTGGTCAAGCAGGGCGAGGAGCTATACTGCCGCAAGGTCGTCGGACACCTTATCTGGATTGCGGAAAACCATAGTAATCGCAAACTACTATGCGACTGGTGGGACGAAGATGTCAGCGAGGAGCTCGCGGCATTGTGGAAGGTGGATCGCGATGTCTTGTGCACCGCTTTTAGAAGCGCCTATGGCGGATAGATATTGGCGTACTGCAACCATGAACTGTGAACTACAAAAAAGTGGAGCCACCCCGCAGTGGCTCCACTTTTACTATATTCCTAGCTATGTGTCTGCTTCTTCCCCGCTCCTTCGGGAAGCAAATCCGCACAAGCGCGTTCCAAATAAGGATCAGCATGAATAAAATCCCGAAATGCTGTGTATTCACGCCACAAAACGGATTGTTCTCCCGCCTGCCCTTTGACGGCACGAATCAGAATATTTTTAGGTGTATGCTCCATGTCGATAAATTCCAATAGCTGTGTCCGATATCCCATCATATCCAGCAGTTTGGCCCGGATTCCATCCGTTGCCAGTGCAGAAAAACGCTCCTTTAAAATACCGTGGGAAAGCAAAGGCTCCAATACTGGATTTTCTAGTTGGCTGAACAGCTCATGCTGGCAACACGGAACCGACAAAATAACGGATGCTCCCCAGCGGACGGCCTTTTCCAGCGCCGCATCTGTTGCTGTATCACAAGCGTGCAAGGTAACGACCATATCCACCTGTTCCAGTTCGTTATAGTCTGCGATATCACCGACCAAAAACTCCAACTGTCGATATTGCAGCTTTTGAGCCAGAACATTACAGGTTTCAATGACATCTGCCTTCAAGTCCAAACCAACGATCTGCAATGGTCGCTTTTGCTGTACAGCCAAATAGTGATACAGAGCAAAGGTCAAATACGATTTGCCACAACCAAAATCCACAATCGTCAATGGGCGGCCTACCGGAAGGCTAGGCAATACATCCTGCACCATTTCGAGAAAACGGTTAATTTGACGAAACTTATCATACTTGCGGGCCAGTACCTTACCATCCTCATTCATAATCCCCAGCTCAATCAGGAAAGGAATTCGCTCTCCTTCTTCGAGTACATATTGCTTTTTGCGATTATGAGACAGGTCGGCTTTACTTTTGCTCGGTGACTTTGTCAGAATGGATACTTTATATTTTTTACTGATCAGCACTTGGTAGTCTGCATCTTTGGCGCATAGAAGTCCTTGGCGGAACGTGTCCTCAAACAAGGCAGTCATACGCTCATTAGCTTCGTCAGGGGTCAGATTTTCATGAATGACTTTGTTGCTATAATGAAAAGCAAACTGGTAATGCAGCTTATTTTTCAATTCTACAGGTTTGATTTGCACTTTAGTAAAAGAAGCATCCTCCCGTTTGCGAAGCTGACTCAGCGTCGCTGTTATGAGGGATCCTCCCGTGGTCAATTGGTATATAAGTTCGCGCAGTGAATCCAAAAGGTACATCTCACTTTCTTTCATGTAATTGGGTGATCTCGGTCAAACCCTCGGTGACTTCCTGGCGTGAAATTCCACCCAGCTCCAGCTCTGCATTGGTCTTATCCAGTAATTGACTGTAAAACGCCTCCGCTTCGGATAGAAGCTCTGGCTGCTCCCATGCCAATCCAAACCAGACATCGGCGGCTTCGTCCAGCCTGTTTTCTCGCTCGTAATGAACAGCCAACAGTTTGCTGGTTTCAGGGGGAAGCTCATATTCACGCACCAGTTTCACGATACACGCTATTCGTTCAGGCAAGACCTGCAGATCACGAGTCGCGCCATTCGTATCGCTGTACAAATATAAATGAAGAGATTTCATCAAGATTCGTATGCCCTCGTCTGTTCTGCTGGTTTCCAGGTAAATCACGGCTTCTTCTTCCAAAATGCGAGCCACCTGCTGAAGCTTATCCGCTTCAATTCCAGGGCCCAATCGGAAAAGCTCAATAATTTGTTCCGGCGGCAATCGTCTGAGCAGATCTGAACGAAGACGAAACTGCTTGTTGAGCAGGTCATCTAGCTGTTTTAGCGCTTCGACATGTTTATTTTCACGCCTTAGACCGAGCACCGATGCTACTGCGGATGTCAATTCTTCCATCATACTGAGCAAATAATCTTTTCTAAGCAAGCCGTTCCCTTCCTTTCATCCCGATGCCTAGACAACCAGAAACTCTGTCTTCTGATTGTATGACATCCTTGTCTAAAAGCCAAATGCCCTACCATGCAGAAATACCACTTATAACCTTCACCCTCAGTTAATAACATCAATGATCAGGAAGTCAGAATGCTCACGTATGGCAGTGAATTCCTACGGTACAGTACTTTATAGCTGATCATGTGACTAGCGAATGACGAGTTTTTTTAATCAATATTGCTTCTTCGTTAGTGTTGTGATATTTTTGTTTCATACGAAACAAAAAATAATCAGTATATTTAATCATTCCATAAAATTATTTATAATAATTAATTTCTTTAGAAACAAAATTTATATGAATATTTTTGTGAGAAAGGATGATGGAGCTTGGGTAAACAATTTAGCTCGATATTACCGGAACATCAAGAGTTTATACAGCGACAGCACATTTTCTTTGTAGGATCAGCACCGCTATCCAAGACAGGGCACGTTAACCTTTCCCCCAAGGGATATGATTCCTTTCGTATTCTATCGGACCAAAGGGTAGCCTATCTCGACTTGACGGGAAGCGGCAACGAGACAAGCGCCCACATTATCGAGAACGGACGGGTAACAATCATGTTTTGTGCATTTGAGGGCGCTCCCAGTGTACTAAAGCTCTATGGTACTGGTACCGTCGCGCTGCCCGATACTAAGCAATGGAATGAACTGTACCCTCTCTTCAACCCGCTTCCCGGTGCAAGACAAATCATTGTTGTGGACGTTCACATGGTGCAGAATTCATGTGGTTTTGCGGTTCCCTTTATGACATACACGAGCGAACGGGAAAAGCTGAAGGAAGTCTCGATTCAGATGGGAGAAGAAGCACTTAAAAAATATGCCTATGAGAAAAATCTGGAGAGTATTGACGGTTTGCCGACAGCATTTGCCTTTAACAAAAGCAATATAAATTAGACACCTTACACACCTAAAAATAATTGACTATCCAAAAACCGGAACCTTCTGTTTATCACATCAGAAGGTCCCGGTTTTTGGGCTTACCTTGGTCTACCTTTTCAAGTTTTGCTCTAAAAATATCAAGATGGTGTTCGCTAATAACTCCGGTGCCTCGAACAGGCTCATGTGACCTGCTTCCGGTAGGGTAATCTGAGTTACTCCGGCCCGATCTGTTGTAAACGTCCGCGCTGGAGGAACCGCCTGATCCTGCTCACCCGCTACTAAAAGGGCTGGCAATGCAGAAGCCGACAACACATCCCGCCGATCAGTACGCTCGCGCATAGCCAGTGATGCTCCTACGGCTCCTTGTGGTGGTGTTTTGTAGCCAATTTCTTTGACTTTAAGTAATTGGCTAGACATTGACTCCACATGATCAGGAGCAAACAGTCCCGGTACGAGTCCATCTACAAAGGTCGTAATCCCCTCCGTTTGGATGGTGGATACCGCCTTATTCCGCTTTTCTTTACCTTCATCCGTATCTGCATATGCTGTGGAATGAATCAGTCCAAAGGCTGTCAGGCGTTCTGCATGTCTCTGCACTGCCGAAAGGGCAAGATAGCCTCCTAGGGAGTGACCAAACCAGGCAGCCTGAGGAATGTCCAATTGTTCTTGAAGTTTAAGCACATCATCTGCCATTTGATCAATAGTATAGGCTCCTAGTGGAGCATCGCTGCGTCCGTGTCCACGCAAGTCTGGAACAATACAACGATAGCTTGGGGATAGCAAGGGAACAACCTCATCCCAGTAGGAAGAGCTTCCGCAAAATCCGTGCAATAGAATGATCGGATCTCCTTTTCCCTGTTCGGCATAGCAGATCGTCGTTCCTTCGCATAATACCTTTTCCATGTGGAACCCTTCCTTCTCTGTATATAATCTATTGGATCTGAATATATTAGTGAGTAGAACATGCTGATGTATATTATTAAGCAGACCATCAATATCTGAAACGGTAACCCTCTGGAAAATCTTGCGAAGCTGTTTTTAAGCCAAATTCATAAGCCGCCGCATTAGCAATATGCGCAGCCATGGTCATGACCAAGTGAAGCGACGTCATTTGGAGTGTCCAATAGGGTTTGGGACTGCGCTCATTCACAATCGCTGCAACACTATAATGACCAACAGACGGCAGAGACAGCCCCACCGATCGCGCAGGAGTTAGCGGTTCACGCGCAATAAGAAACATTCCCGTTGAGCCGTGCTGTCCAAGACAAGCATCTATGGCGATCACATGATGATCTTGGGGAATGCACTCCAAGTATGATACCAGATGATCTGCATCACAGGGCTCCGTCATTGTGCCAATCACGTGCGGAAAGCCTTGCTCCTTGAGCATGGTGCCTACCAGTGGCCCGAGTGAATCACCCGATGAGCGATCTGTACCGATGCAAACAAAAGTCAACTTATCTATAGCATGCTGATGATGAATTTCTCGGAAAAACGGCGCGAGTCCATCTCGATCTGTTTTCTTTACATTATGTTCTAAGGACGAGCGACCGAGTGCGGAAGCTCGATTATACAAAGACAACTTTGTCCATCCTCCTTGATTCGGTTGTATATCGGTAATCTGGCTTTCAGTACATTCTACAACAAAAACATGATACAATACAGGCAACTTCCCCTGTTATGAAAGGATGGAAAATTAACGATGGATTTGTCTGTACCGTCTCATGCCAACATTGAGTATATGATTGAGGGTATTAAAACCAAGCTCCGTATGGCGAGTGGTGCTGCTATGCAGGCATCCGCTTTCTCGCTGGAGCAATACGAGGACATCCATGATGTCTATGATATGGTGATAAGCAAGCCTAACCTGAGCATTTCAGAGGTTGAAGCTATTGTTTCTGAACTGGGTAGATTGCGTAAGTCCTCCTGAATTAGCTTATAGGAATACAGCTTAGCTGTATTACAACCTATCATCATGAACAACAGCCTTCATGATAGTGGCCCTGTCAGCGTAAATAAAGCTCGTATTCCCGCTCGTCTCAACAGACGTGCAACGGGATACGAGCTTTATTTTTTCGATTGCATATACGCATTTCCATACACTTCTTCACTCACTCAAGGATGCTTCAAGGCAAATCCGCTAACACCAATTCAGATATATCCTCATTGCCTGTAGCTCGGATCTTTAATGTACAGCTTTTTTGAATTCGCGCGGCATCGCCAGGCCCTAACTGAAAATCCCCATCCTGGCACGTAACTTCCACATGACCGTTAACTACATAGATGTGGGTGCGGCGCTCCTCTTGCTGCGGATATTCAAGCTGCTGTCCTTTTTCCAATCTGCTCAGATACAGATTTATATCCTGCGCGATGGATAACGCTCCCTCCACTTCTGAACCAGACACAACAGTCTGAAGCCGATTTAGACGTTCACTGTGCTTGAATCTTTGCACTTGATAAGAAGGCTGAATGCCAGGACTCTCGGGTAAAAACCACATTTGCAAAAAACGAACCGGTCTTTCATCCCCGGTATTTCGCTCTTCATGTTCAATTCCGGTGCCTGCACTCAGAACCTGGATCGAGCCGCTTTTCAAATCCTGCTCATGTCCTAAGCTGTCGCTATGATGCAATTGGCCTTCAATTACATAGGTGACGATTTCCAAATCGTGATGCGGATGTCTTTTGAAGCCTTGCTGCGGTTCAAGCTCGTTATCATTATGGGCTAGCATACAGCCAAAATGGGCATTGCTCGGATCTTCATAATCGGCAAACGAAAAGCTAAACTCACTATGAATCCATCCTTTATTTGAGGTATGTCTTTCTGCCGATGTCACTATTTTAATCATCCTTAACACCTCCATGGATTACAGTTCCGTAAAGTAGCCTTGCTTCGTGATGACTATTCCACTTCCGGCCCTGGCATTACAAACGCTGTGATACGATCCCTTTACCCCGGGCTTATATGCCTCAATCAGCCTGTCTTCTCCGTCGGTTTTTGCTCTTAAGTTCATTATTAGTTAAGTTAATAGTACGAAAAATTGAATCTATTACAGCCATAAGGAGGAGATTTATTACATATGCTATCCCATGAACCCCAATCATCCCGGTTCCTACCAAGCTATTTGTGTCGTAGTCTGTATGCATCTATTATCATGATCGCTGTGTTGCTTCTCATCGCCTACTCTGTGAAGTGGATTGGCACAGCTCCTTTTCTATATTGGGATGAACGCATACAGGATGCCGTTTTTCCAGACACAGCAGCTGCTCGTTACCAACTGCTAACCATCGCTATATTCATTACATCTTTAGGTTCACTCCGCATGTCGTTGATCATCGCCCTCGGTGCTGCTACCTTGTGTTGGGTCAGCCTCCGTTCAAAAGCTTATTCCTTTGCGATCCTAAGCAGCTTTACGGCGATGTGGGTGCTAAATACGCTCATCAAGGAAATTTTGCAACGGGAACGCCCGTCACTTCAACATTTGGTTGAAGCCGGGGGTTATAGTTTTCCCAGCGGTCATGCGATGATTTCTATGGGATTTTTCGGAACGATATTTGCCATTTGGGCCATAGAACGAAAGATTCGTGGGCGTTCGCTCTTTCTTCCGTGCGCTCTGGGTGCACTACTGATTCTCTTGATTGGATTAAGCCGCGTATATCTAGGCGTTCACTTTCCTACAGATATCGTGGGTGGCTATATTGCGGGTATAATTTGGCTGGTGTTTACCGTTCCTGTGATCTATTGGCAAGCGCGCATGCAGCTTCCTTCCACCCCCCACCGGTAAATGTCCGAGACGGCTTTTTGTTTCACTCCGGGTCACGACGTTTATATACGAAGTAAGCAAGGCACAGCAATATCGAAGCTCAGCATTCATCAAAAACGTTATGGTTTTGTGAACTTAGGATAAGGGAGGCGATCCTTGTGTGGGGAATTGTACTAAGTATTGTAATGGCTATTATTATCGGATTGATTGGCGATGCACTGGCTGGTCATGAAATGCCTGGCGGTATTGCGGGCTCTATGATTGCTGGATTTGTAGGAGCTTGGCTAGGTGTCATGCTATTGGGAGACTGGGGCCCGGTCATCGGAGATTTTGCAGTCATTCCAGCCATACTCGGAACCGCATTGTTCGTGTTCTTGCTCGGACTGGTGTCCAGGCTATTAAGAAGGGCTACCTAAAATTTTATATATATATTTTTTATTCTTTAATTCTATAAGAGGAGTGATATAACATGAGTAACATTGACAATCAAAATATGGCAAGTACTTCAGGTTTTGCAAAAGGTTTATTTATTGGAGGTTTGATTGGTGCTGCCGCAGCCCTGCTGTTCGCGCCGAAGCCGGGTCGTGATTTGCGTAGTGATCTGTCTGATAAAATTACAGTTGTCTCTGATAAAACAAAGGACGTGGCATCTGTAGTGAGCAGCAAAGCGACAGATTTGGCCAAAACCGTTTCCACCAAAACAGCAGATGTAGCCAAAACGGTATCCGAGAGCAAAGACAACATCGTATCCAGCGTAACCAAGGCTTCTGCAGATGTCGCTAATGAAGCAGCCAAAGCGGATAAAGAAGTTATGGATGCAACGGCTCAAGCGGCCAAGGATACGCAAAAACAATTGAATGCAAATTCCTAACAGCTACACATTCTGATGGCAAAAAATAAGCCCTACACTGAACAGCCAGCATGCAAGAAGCTGGCTGTTTTTAAATGATAGAAAGGCTGGGATGACAATGAACAAGCCAAATTCCTATGGAGATGATCTTACCGCGAACAACAAAAGAACCTTTCATCCCCTACAGGCTCAAGATCAGCCAGATGAAGTTTCATCCAAGCAGACTTCTTCTACTCATAATCATGTTAAAACACATGATCAGGAGAGGGACTTTGATGTAAATGAGCATCCTTTTGAGCTGCGCCATGAGGTCAAGCGGCTTAACAAACGCTTAGATCAAATAGCAGATACGCTCGAAAGAGCAGAATTCAAAGATATTCTGGAGAACTACTCCAGCACTAAAAGAAGAATTATGAGCAATCTGACCGCAGGCATTGCACGTGGTCTCGGTCTTACGCTGGGCACAGTGGTTATACTCGCCTTGCTCGCTTGGTTGCTCAGTTTCCTGGTACAGTTAAATCTTCCGGTCATCGGAGATTTCATCGCCGAATTATTAGGATATATCAAAATGAGCCAAGGTACTAAGTAATCGTCCTTATCTCATTTAAAAACGATCCATCGTAACCGATAATAGACTCCTCAAAGAGCCTCCAGTTACGATGGATCGTTTTTTATTTGTACATTGTAACAGCTGTAATCAACCGCTACAATTTGTTGCGCTTGTTAGCCTTCAATAAATCTCCTGTCCACCCCTTCATCATCAGCCAGCCGTACATTCCCGCCATACTTAGCAATGTGGCAATAATCACGGTGGTAAAACCCCAGCCTGTTTTAATCCAAGGCAGATTTTCAAAGTTCATGCCCCATATAGCGCCCACTACGGTTGCTGGTGTAAATACGGCGGTGACAATGGTGAGCGTCTTCGTAATCTCATTCCCCCTAAATGCGGAAATGGCGTCGTCAATGGAGATCAATGTGTCAATTTCCTTTTCATAATGCAGGAAAAGTCCTTCCATCCGAGTAACACGGTAAAGTAACTGCTTGAAAAAACGATTCTCCTCCAGTTGATCCAGATATGCCTCCCGAGAAGCCGTTACCAGCTCTGAAAAAGGAATGAACATATTGCTCCAATACAACAGCTCGAAACGTGCATTCAATATAGAATCCATTAGCGTACGAGCATTCCTTTTCTCCATCTCCTCTTCCAGTCTTCTCAGGTTGATCTCGAACTTATCCATACCTGTATGAAAATAATGAAGCACGGCTCTCGCCAATACAAACATGCCGTCAGCTGAATTCTCACACTGTTCCAGCATTTTTTGGCGTTCCACGGTGTGCATAATTTCACGGGTATTTTGATCCAAATTTAACGTCACTAACTTCTGGTTCAGAACCAAAAAATAAAACTTGTTGCAATTGCGCTGACTGTCGATCTCCTCCTGAACGGAGTAAATCAACGACCCATACATTAAGGGTTGATTGCCATCTGGAAAGCGCACAGATATAAAGCTGGATGGAATGTCCTCTACCTTGTCCAGCCATTCTGCGGCTTCTGGGAGCTTTTCCTTCAAGTGCTGTATGACCGATTCTTGCCAATTCCCAGCACTGATGTCCCACCATTCCCATCCTCCGCGAAAGGAAGAAATCTGTTCAAATGCTGTCATGGATTCCAAACTTCCTCCCAACCTTTTTGCTTTATAAAAAGGACACGCTTCCCATATCGGAATAACGTGTCCTTACGATGTGACGTCAAATATGTTAAGCCAAGAATTCCGCAGTCTTCTCATGAAATAGAGGAATTAGACATAATCTGCTTCAGCTTTTCCGTTGCCCGCTTCTGAATACGGGAAACGCTCATCTGCGATACGCCCAACGTCTGTGCAATCGCACGTTGAGATTGACCGTCCTGAAATGCTAGAAGAAGCACCTTTTGTTCCTGCTCCTTCAGTTGGCTTAAAGCCTGCTGCAAATCCATTCGTTTTTCTACAGTGTCATAATCGTTAGCATCCGAGCTAATGAGCTCGCCTAACGTAGCTGCACTCTCTTCCTGAGATAAAGGAGAGTCTAGTGAAACATAGTGATAGCACTCACGACCAGCAAGCACCTCGATCGTTTCTTCTACGGTAAGATCCAAATAGGTCGCAATCTCGTCTACATTGGGTGAGCGTTCCAATTTAACGGTCAGTTCATCAATAGCATGTTGAACAAGCGCACCCTTTTCCTTAATGCGGCGAGGAACCTGGATGTACCAGGATTTGTCGCGCAAATAATTTTTCATATGTCCCAGCATACTTTTCATAGCATACGGTTCAAATGGGATACCCAAGCTGATATCGTATTGCTGAAGCAGACGTATCAAAGCCATCTGACCGGTCTGATATAAATCCTCGTATAAGTCCGGACGGTTACGGGAGATCTTCCCGGCAGCCATCTTGACCATCGGCTCATACTTGCGGATCAGCACGGTAGCAATCTCGTTATCTTTTGTTTGCTGGTACTCCCAGATTAGACCAACGGCTTCATCCATCGACTCCGGGGGAGTTACCTTTTCATTCATACTCTTTCCTCACTTCTGGTCAGGCGCTTTACCAGCACCACTTCGGTGCCTTTTCCTGTCTCATTCAAGATATGGACATCGTCCATAAGCGCCTGCATGAGATAAAAGCCTAATCCGCCTATCTGCGCATCATTCAACTCCTTGTCATGCAAGGATGCGATACGGGACGGGTCCTCCACACGTTCAAAGCTCTCCCCTTCATCTTTGACACGAATGGACAACGAAGCTTCATCAAATTCAAATGTCACTTCCACGACTCCCCCCTCATGACCATACGCATAAAGGACAGAGTTATTACAGGCTTCCGATACAGCCACTTTCATGTCTTCAATATCCTCATAAGAGAATCCCATTTTCGCGGCAATACCGTATAAATTTAATCTTACAATATCAACAAAGTCAGCAGTTGCCGGCAAATTAAGAACTACTTTTTGAATTTGAGCATTCATTTCTTTTTCTTTCCTTTCCTATTGGGAATTCTCCTGGGGGACAAAGAATTTGGCAATACCGGTCATATCAAACAGCTTTTGAATTTGAGGCGGTACCTCTTGAACAGCAAAGCGAGACTCCATCCCATGCCTTGCTTTTAAAATGGATAACAAGATACCAATACCCGTGCTGTCAATGTATTTAAGGTCTCTCAAGTTAATAATCAAATCTTGGCTGGACTCCCCCACCAAAGGCTCCATCACCAGACGAAAATCAGGTGCTACCGAAAGATCCAACTCTCCACTCAGATAAACGGTATTTACGCCATCGGTTGTTTCTGTAATTGCATTAAATTTCTCATTTTTATTTGTATTCATAGGCCTACTCTCCCGAAAAAAGATTTCCCTACATACTAACCCATTATACGAGCGTTTGAATCACGGTATAACTTTTTAAACACTACCAAATGCCACCATCTAGGCTTCATTGATTTGATCTTTACCCGACTGCATTGGAAAATGGTCCGGAGAATGCCGTAGCAACGCCTGTTTTACACTGCTGATTTTAACGGGCTTACTAATATAATCGTTCATCCCAGCTTCAATACATCGAGGCTGAATACCCTCCATGACGTTAGCCGTCATGGCGATAATGGCAGGTTGGGATCTTCCCGCCAATTGTTCACGCACTCTACCCGTACACTCCAGACCGTCCATCACAGGCATTTGCAAGTCCATAAAGATATAGTCATAGTCCTGATTCGCCATGACCATATCAAGCGCCTGTTGCCCATCTGCTGCCACATCTGAAGCTAAACCAAGCTTATCCAGTATATTAACCATTAGCTTCTGGTTGATCGGATGGTCATCCACCACCAGTACAGGTTTACGACTTGGAGACTCCTGATGTGGAATTTCCCAATCGTGGCTGGACTCCCCCTCCAGTTCATTTTCCTCAGCAAAGCCAAGCTTCATTGTAAAATGAAACGTCACACCTTGTTCTCCGCTCGTATCTACACGGATATCTCCGCCCATCATATTCACCAAGGTTTTACAAATGGCGAGTCCTAACCCGGTACCACCATATTTACGCGTCATTGAAGAATCCAGTTGGGAAAAGGGCTGAAATAGCCTTTCGACCTTAGCCGATTCAATGCCAATGCCTGTATCCTTCACAGAAAACTCAACGGTAAGTCCATTGTCACTTTGCTCTTTGACAGATGCGAAGACATATACCCCGCCTTGGTCTGTAAATTTGACGGCATTGGATACCAGGTTAATCAATACTTGTCGCAATCGCCCCATATCTCCATATAACACCGGTGGCATCTGTTCATCGAGAAAATAAACCAGCTCCAAATTCTTTCGGTTGACTTCTACCGTAAACAGGCTGAAAACTTCCTTGATACAGGAAACCAGATCAAAAGGATATTCCTCTACCTCCATTTTGCCTGACTCCAGCTTGGTAAAGTCCAGAATATCATTAATGACCGCTACCAGCGCGTCTGCGCTACGACGGATGATATCAGCATATTCCTGCTGATCGGTCTGCAGCTCTGTCTCCATCAGCAGATCAATCATGCCAATAACACCGTTCATAGGTGTGCGGATCTCATGGCTCATCATTGCCAGAAATTCCGTTTTGGCATTGGCAGCAATCTCTGCTGCCTCCTTGGCGGCAATCAGTTCGCTGTTCATCTTCTCAAGCTCCTGCGTCTTGTGGTGAAGCAGCATGGATTGTGTCTTCAAGCGTTTGTTTGTCAGATACATTTGCACGAAGCCTTCAATTTTGGACTTGAGAATTTGAGGGATGAACGGCTTCACCATATAATCAATACCACCGGCTGAATATCCCGCAAACAAATGCTCAGCTTCCTTGCTGTTAGCTGAAATAAAGATGATCGGAATATCCTTTGTTTTCTCTCTGGCCTTGATTAACTTTGCAGTCTCAATTCCATCCATACCCGGCATCTGCACATCAAGGACTACAAGTGCGAATTCATCTTTTAATAGACATCGCAGCGCTTCTTCCCCGGATGTGGCTTTTACCAGATTATATTGTTCACTCTCCAGCACCGCCTCAAGAGCGAGCAGGTTCTCAGGTCTGTCATCTACCAGCAATATATGAATCGGTTCATGAAGCCCCATGGAATCCTCCTAAGCATCTCTATTTAATCTTCCGGTATATTTTTTCTATCCGGTCCAGCGGCTCGTAGGAATCACTATAATCGGTAAAATGTATGGATTCCTTGGCCCCAAGCACCAACACACCAAAATGACTCAAGCTATCATAAAACAACCCATGTACATGGTTGCGAAGTTCGTCGTTAAAATAGATCATGACATTCCGGCAAAAAATCACATTGAACTCGTTAAAGGACCGGTCTGTCGCTAAGTTGTGCTCCGCAAAAATAATATTCTTCCGTAAAAAAGGATGAAACATCACTGAATCATACTTGGCTGTATAATACTCAGAGAACGATTGTGTGCCCCCGGACTCCAAATAATTTTTGGTATACAGCTTCATTCGGTCGATCCCGTATACGCCTTCCTTCGCCTGCTGTAAAGACAGGTTATTCATATCCGTCGCATAAATGCGAGCCTTATCATATAAGCCTTCTTCATGCAGCAAGATCGCCATAGAATATACTTCCTCACCAGTGGAACAACCTGCATGCCAGATTCGAATGTACGGATACGTTCGCAAAATAGGAATGATTTTCTGCCTGAAATTTAGAAACAGCTCCGGGTCACGGAACATCTCGGTCACCGGAATGGAAAGGCTTTGTACCAGTCTATCGAAGGCGCTGCGATCATGCAGCACCTTCTCCTGAAGTCCTGATATCGTGCTTACGTTCTCGGACTGCGCATGATAATAAACACGCCGCTTAATCGAAGGCAGAGCATAGTTACGAAAATCGTAGCCGTACAGCCGATGTATACCTTCCAGCAACAGCTCAATCTCAATCAATTCCCGCTCAGTATCATTCGATTTCACTTCATTAGCAGCATTATCCGCCATATCCTTAGATGTCATAATCTCTCTCCAATTCCTAAATAGGTTTTGCCTATGCCGCTCCAATCATGTGTCGATTTATATTACCCATTTTTTTGGGTTACGAATACAACCAAACCCGCATTAATGATAAAAGCTGTTCGGTTTGAATCGGTTTTTTCACATAATCGGAAGCGCCTGCCTCAATACACTTGGAACGATCATCCTTCATGGCCTTGGCTGTCAGGGCAATAATGGGCATCTTCTCGAATTGTGGCATTAGCCGGATACGTCGCATCGCTTCATATCCATCCATTTCCGGCATCATCATATCCATCAGCACCAGATCAAAATCAGGTGTCTGTTCCAGCAGTTCCAGTGCTTCTCTTCCATTTTCCGCAAAGGTAACCTCCATACGATAGCTTTCCAGCACACTGGACAGAGCAAATACATTGCGAATGTCATCGTCTACCAACAATATTTTTTTACCTTCAAACAGTTCTTCCTTGTTGTATAGCTTCTGCAAAATTTTGCGTTTGTCCTCAGGAAGGTTCGCCTCTACACGATGCAAGAACAACGTTGTTTCGTCCAAAAGCCGTTCCGGCGATTTAACATCCTTAATAATAATAGACTCTGCATATTTACGAAGTTGCGTTTCTTCTTTGCTATCCAGATCTTTGCCTGTATAAATAATGATCGGCAGATCAGTTAGCTGTTCATTCTCTCGAATACGATCCAGCAGTTCAAAACCAGTC
Organism: Paenibacillus sp. SEL1; assembly: GCF_054602535.1. Classification (NCBI taxonomy): domain Bacteria; kingdom Bacillati; phylum Bacillota; class Bacilli; order Caryophanales; family Paenibacillaceae; genus Paenibacillus; species Paenibacillus sp. SEL1. Next base: position 1,017,114 of record NZ_CM137723.1, read on the forward strand.
ATATCGCTCAGCATTAGATCCAGTACCATGCAGTCATACCGCTGGGTAGCCAGCTCATTTAGTGCTTCCTGACCTGTCGATACCGCCGTAATGGCAACATCATCATGATCGATCAGCTCAATAATGGATTTACGCTGATTATCATCATCTTCAACCACAAGGAGACGTTTGACCATCTGGTCCGTATACGATTTGATATGTGAAAATGCTTTATCCAGACTTTCCTTCGAAGATGGCTTTTTGAGATAGGCAATCGCGCCCATCATCAAGCCCTGCTTCACATCATCTATGACCGAAATAACATGCACTGGAATATGACGTGTCGATGAATTTCCTTTTAGCTCGCCCAAAATGGACCAGCCATCCATCACAGGTAATTGAATATCTAATATAATAGCGTCCGGCAAATAAGACTGAGCCATGTTGAGCCCATCGTCTCCTTGGAGAGCGATCAGGGCCTTAAAGCCCCGACTACGGGCCATATCGTACAAAATATTAGCAAAATTAATATCATCCTCAATAATCAGCAGCACTTTATCCTGTGAGGTAATCTCGTTTCGGTCGTCCCCCGGATGAATAATGTCCGCCGCTTTGTTTTTCGAAGGCATCTGATATAATGGCAATCGTTTAGCAGGCATAATCATGGGAAGATCCGTTTCTGCCGAGGCTGCGACATTCTCAAAATCCGAATTCACAACCCTACCGTTAAATTCCTCTCTCGAATGAGTATCCATATCCTCAGCCGTTGGCGTTTGTTCCGGCAAATACAGTGTGAAGCAACTGCCCTGTCCCTGCTCGGATTCCACCGTAATAACGCCGCCCAACAATCTGGAAAGCTCGCGGCTGATCGACAGACCTAGTCCTGTCCCTCCGTACTTCCGGCTGGTTGTACCGTCTACCTGCTGGAAGGCTTCGAAGATCAGATCCGTTTTATCGGAAGCAATCCCAATGCCCGTATCACGCACAGATAGAGCCAGATAGGATCTTCGTGGATTTAGCAGACCAGGAAGCTGCTCTCCGTTTGCCCGGGATACATTGAAACGAATAGAACCTTCCGTGGTGAACTTAAACGCATTGGACAGCAAATTACGTAAAATTTGTTTGAGACGATAACCGTCACTGATAATGGCATCCGGCAGGTTCTCTTCGATTTCGGTATGCAGTTGAAGCTCACGTTGGGCTGCAACCGGAGCAAAATTCTGCTCCACAAACAGTTCCAGTTCCTTCAAGTGGACCGCTTCATGGTTAATATCCATTTTTCCAGCGTCCACTTTGGATAAATCCAGAATTTCATCAATCATTTTCAACAAATCCGCGCCTGACATATAAATGGTTTGTGCATATTCCACTTGCTTTGGCTTGAGATTGCCTTCCTTGTTCTCAGACAAGAGCTGAGATAGAATAAGCAAGCTATTTAGCGGAGTACGCAGCTCATGAGACATATTGGCCAAAAACTCGGATTTGTATTTGCTTGTGATTCCTAGCTGCATTGCCTGTTGCTCCAACTGAGCTCGTGCATGTTCAATCTCGTCGTTCTTTTCTTCCACTTCTCGAACTTGTTCTTCCAGAGCTCTCGTTTTGGCAATCAGTTCAGTATTAAAATGCTCCAATTCTTCTTGTTGACGTTGTAACAATTCCTCTGAACGCTTGAGTTCTTCTGTTTGCTCCTCCAAATTTTCGTTGGAGCGCTTGAGTTCCTCTTGCTGAGTTTGTAGTTCTTCGGATTGGCATTGCAATTCCTCAGTAAGTGCCTGAGATTCGCGCAGCAATTGCTCTACACGCATCCGTCCCTTGATATTGTTCAGAATGATCCCCAAGCTCTCTACTAATTGAGCAAACAGCTTGGTTTCCAGATCACTGAAGCGATCCAGTGACGCTATTTCTACAGCACCAATACACTCATCCTCGAACAAAATAGGGAAAATCATAATTCCCACGGGCTTACTTTCTCCTAAGGCAGAGCCTATGGACAAATATCCGTCAGGAGCCTCTGTAATCAAGATCGACTTACGATCCAGAACACATTGTCCGAGCAAGCCTTCGCCCACATGGATAACGTCCCTAATCGAATTTTCGCCAGTCACCTTTGCATAGGAGCCGTATAACTTAAAACGGTTGTCTTCTACATCTTTCCCTTGCAAATAGATGGCTCCATAGCTGCCTCCCAAGATGGGCGTAAACTCACTAATGAACATCTGAGCAACCTGCTCCAGTGAATTCACACCACGGAACAGCTCAGTCACCCGAGCAGTATTGGCATTAAGCCAAGTTTGATCCTTCTGCGTTTGAAGGACGGAATGTTCAAATTTCCGCTTTTCTTCCAAGTCTCCGGCCATTTGTTGAAATACACGAGCGACCTCACCAATTTCATCTTTGGAGGCAACACTCATTCGGCTGATGGCCCTGTACTTTCCCTTGCCAAAACCATTAATCATGAGATTCACGACATTTAGACCTTTGGCAATGCTTGGGAGCACCCACAAAATAACCAGTAAGCCCATGATCAGGCCGGCGGCCATCAGAATTGTGGTAATCTGCACAGATTCTTCATACGCCAAATTGGCCTGCTTCATGTCGCTATCAATTTCCCGATCCTGAAAAACGGCAAGGGCATTAATACTATCCATCGCCTCTTCTTGGGCAGGCAAACCAGTACTATTGCGGAAAGCGTTAGCCTCATCAATACGATCTTGCCCCAACAAAGAAACCAGTCTTTGTTCGTAACTTAAAAATTCATTCCACGCGACGGCTACCCGATCAACCTGCTGTTGCTCTTCACTGGTGCCTGAATTTGTTTGCAAACTTGCCAGCACTTTCGTCCCAGTAGCCGAAATATCGTCCAGCTCGCGTTTGGCCTCACTAACGGAGGAACCTGGATTCAAGATCAGATTGGCCATCACTTTGGCCATATCATTCACCTGCCCGCGAATAGCTGTTGTTTTCCGGACCTTCATATATCGATCCTGATAAACCTGGTTTAGCTGTTCATTCAGGCTCCCCATCCGGTCATAGCTGATTAGCGTCAGCACAAGGAGGATCGCCATAAGCGATCCAAAGCCGATCAGCAGTTTATTTCTGATTTTCATGCAAGCTCTCTCCCTCTTTCAATGAAATCCAGATCAGGCACTTATCATCATCGCGATCCTGTGGCGTCTCATTACGAAAAAATGCATCCAGCATCGCTTCTTCGTTCCATTCCTCATACTTACGTAGACACTCAGTCAGATACTCCAACTGCTCCTCATATTCACCTTCCACCGCTTCCAGCAAGCCATCCGTATACAAAGCGATATGTCCAGTTCCTTCATAATGAATCGTGTGCATTTCTGCATCAATCTTATCAAACAAACCAACCGGGCTACATGCACGGTCAAATTTGGTAATGCTGCCATCCTGGTTGAACAGCAAACCGGGAGGATGTCCCGCATTTACATAGTCAATTCGCCGTGAACGGGTATCAATCACCATATAAATCGCCGTAAAATAATACTGTACCAGCTGCTTGCCCAGATCCAGTTGATTAAAACGACGATTCAGCTCTTGTATGACTTTCTCAGGCTCCACATATGTGGTCACCGTATCCTTAAGTACAGACGCAATGAACATGCAGAACAACGAGGAAGAAATGCCATGCCCCATCATATCAAGCAAAATGATGGCATATCGCCCCTCCCCTAACGGATACCATGAATATAAATCCCCTGCCAGTTCAAAGGAAGGCTGATAGAGCGCATTCACTTGCAGCACTGGGTCCTGGATGGCAGGACTAAGCACCGCCTGCTGCACCATTGCGGCCAGCTTCAACTCATCTTGAATTCGCTGATCCCGATCCTTATGCCAGTCCTTCTCCTGTTTGAGACGCAAGGCAGACCGGATTCGCGCCATGAGCTCTACCTTGTTGATCGGCTTCGTGACGTAATCGACGGCTCCCACATCTAGAGCTTCGGCCAATTTCTTGGAATCGCCTACCGCCGTTACCATAATAATCGGGATATCTTTTAAATGCTCATATTCCTGCACAATACTGCAAGCTTCAATGCCGTCCATTTCAGGCATCATCATATCCAGCAGCACCAGATCAATATCTGAAGGACGGGGCCTGAGACTAATGGTACGGTCGCCGATTCCCAGATGCTCCAACATTTCTGCGGCCGAGCTAGCAGAGATCACATCCCGATAATTTTCTTTTTTCAGTATTTCACGAATAATAATGACATTCGTCGGGTTATCGTCAACAATTAGAATTCTCATTGGCCTCTCCTTATCTGTAACTCATGTATTATACTATACCTGCTTATACGGCAACACCCTTGTTGATTGGAAGTAGTGTTTCCGTAAGAAGGCATTCCAAAAACATAGATAAGGAATGAGGCTAAAACCCCATTCCTTATCTATGTTTTTGGAGAACCCGCGAAACACTTGTGGTGCGGTCAACTTCCTCTTTTTCGAATCTAATGTCACTCAGCTTTTATGGTGAACAGCAATATCACGCTTTTTTAGCAATGACCAGCACTTTACCCTGATCCAGTTCTTTTTCATAAAAGTCAGCTTCGGTATCTGTAAATCCCAAAGAAGTAATTTTAGCGCGAAGCTCATCGCCGCGGGAACGGAACAAGTTGGCTAATGAGTCGAAAACGCCCTCTTCCTTAATCCCAATTTCCTTGGCATCCACCGTATCGGCAATACGATCTGTCCGATCCTGATCATGAGCGAGCACGAACACATCTTCATAACGATAGCCCGTGTTACGCAACTCATTTACTGCTTCAACGGCTTGTACACCATTATCTACCACTTTGGCATAAGATTTATGATTGGTCTGATTCATGTTTCTCACGCTCCTTTAAGGATTGACTTCTCTGACTATTACACTTCACATATCCATTTGAAACTTCCATGTTATGTCACGCCTCGTAAAAATCGATTACCATTCCGTTTCATCAAAAAACTCAACATACTTAGGTTTATCAGACGTCTCATCCATAAACACTTTGATTGCACGTTGTCCGCGTACATAGACCTCTCCGTCTTCCGCCGTGAATTGCGAGCCACCCAGCGCCTGATCCAGCGTTTTCCGTTGCAGCGGCAGCCACTTATCATTTACCTTGATTCGACCAGCAGCAGGATCTACATGCACATAAGAAACGACGTCCTCACGCATACCTACGACAACATCTGGATATTGGTATTCTGTAGAAAGCAGCAGCGTATCTTTTTTGACTCGTATTGGCTTACCCAGTTTTTTTAATACATCCGCACGGGTATCATCCAAAGATATGCCATTTAAGGTATGAAAATCTGCTGGTACAGCATGTGGAGCGGGTATCGTCTGCACAGTCCTAACCATATGCCCCGCTGTTTGCGGGGAAACGGTTTGCTGAACCGTATCCTGTCCGGAAAAGGGAGTGAGCAAACCAGCAGCTAGTAATAACGTCTTCATCATAAATCTCACCCTTTCAATGAATTTCCTGTAGTTTACGGTTCAGCCACTATGCTACTGACGCATTTTCTGCCACACCCCAGCAGCGATGTCTACATAACCCAACCAGTTTTTACCCGGTTTGGCCGCAGGTTCCTCATACGTCGCATTGTAGCTCTGAACCGTCCGCTCCGTTGCGGTCAAAGGTCTATTCGGTGTCGTTGCCTTGATCGCGTGATCCGTTCTGGAGGTATTACTCGTAGCGCTATGCGATTTCTGAAACCGTGTCATTAACGCTGTTGAGGCCTGCTTGGCAGCCAGCGTCACTTCGCTGAGTACCTCTCCCAAGTTTCTAACCGATTCCATCACTGGCTCCACTTGCTTCAATTTATGATCAACGTCTGCGGTGATGTCATTCGCATGTCGAACCGTTTGTTTTACTTCATAACTCAGTTCATCTATCGTTTTTTGTACATCCTGCAAGGTTTGAGTCACCTTATCCAGAGAGCCTTGTGCTGCTTTTAACGTTTTGATGAGGAAAATAACGAGAACTGCAAATGCGATAGCAATAATAAAAATGCTGACCTGTGTTAACATAGCGTAACCTCTCTTTCGTCTTTCACGATGATGTTTATGATTACTGCATAGTTACCCTTTAGATTCAGACACGAAACAACGTCCAAGCTGGCTTCTTCTCCGCTCCAAACGTTATGATTCACGGACTCTCGCACCGTTTAAAACACCATATAACGATGGCACAGCCACGAATAATCTATAGAAGTCACTGTCATCTGCAACCACGCTCTATCTTAGCGTGAGTATGCCACATTATATACAATTAAAGGAGAATACAGAACATGCTAAAATGGTCCGCTTTATTCTTAATTTTTGCTGTGATCGCCGGGATCTTAGGTTTTTTTGGTATCGTCGTGTCCATAGCTGCTACAATCGCTAAAATATTATTTGTGATATTTCTGGTGTTGTTCGTCATTTCACTCTTTACCGGAAGAAAACGGGTTTCATAGTTATCGGATGCTAGCTGCACAAGAGCAATATTCTTAATGTTTATAAAAAAAGGATGTTCCCACCCTGGTTAACAGGGCTGTGGAACATCCTTTTTTGATACAGCTTTTTAACAGTTAGCGGCGCTTTATTGAATCACGCTGCCCCCAAACAGGAAACGATCCTGCCAAGGCTTGCTGAAATCCGTAACTTTTACACCGCCACCCGCTACAGAAAACGTATGGAGAAGCTTGTTGTCTCCCAAATATACAGCTACGTGTGTAATCGTTTGGGAGGAATTATCCAAGGACGTGTACGCCCCGGAAGATGCATTATAATTTGTAAAGAAGAGCAAATCACCACGCTTCAGCGTAGTCATGTCCGTATTCGGCTGACTGTTTTGCTTGATCCACTCACCCTGTGAACGAGAATCTGCCGGAAGCTGGATACCTACAGCCTGACGGAAAATTTGACGGGTAAATGCCGAGCAATCAAAAGTAGCCGTACTGTTACGATCTGAACCATATTCATATGGAGTTCCGAGATAAGTCATCCCCGTGTTAATAACCTGGTCTATTGCAGCCGCTGCATCACCGGAAAACATGTTCATAGTTGACACAGGAGAGGCTGTCGCAGGTATTACGGTAGTATCAGGAGTGGTTGTCACCGGGGCAGACACAGGCTGCTGCACAACAACGCCCTCACCAATACGAATATACTGTGGAGACGAGCTGACGTAGCCCACCGTACCATCAGCTTTGGTAACCTTGAACCAATAAGCATTACTTGGGTCGGTAATCGTTACGACATCCCCTGCATTCAAATAGCCCAAAACCTCGGAAGAAGTGGATGCCTCCGCCCGCAAACGAACGGACGTTTGAATCGTGGCTTTCGTTTGACCGGCAGAACTATTCACTGAGGCCACTGCCTCTTTAGCTGAAACATTTTTAACTGACTCTGTGGCTTCCGATTTACGAGTGGTAGACGGGGTGACAGCAGCAGCGACGCTGGTAGCGCCAACTTTTATGTACTTGTCGGAGCTGCTAGTGTATCCGGTTACTCCATCAGAAGTCTTGATCTTATACCAATAGCTGTTCGTTTTCTCCAATACCGTTACGGCCTCTCCCTGCTTCATAAAGCTGACTACATCCCCTGTAGTCGAAGGACCGGATCTAAGCTTTACAGCCGCCTGAATAACCGCCTTCTGTCCTGTGGATGCTGTTGATGCCGCTGCGTCAACCTGACCCGGCGCCACATGAATTGCTGCCAACAGCGCGGCTGACGTCATGAGCATTCCCATCACGCGTCTTCTCAATGTTGCACCTCCTGGCTGTTTTTACGAATTTGAAGAGCATATCCAATTCCGACGAATATAGCCGGACATGCCTTCATTATAGTAAAAGCAGCAGGAAGAGAGATATAATCCAAACGTCACAAAAGGAAGCGTATACGCCTTTTACATATAGGTCTAAAGTCACTTTTAATACTAACAATTTAATAATTAATCTATAATTTGGGTTCTACATGGACATGGACATGCATCGTGTTATGAACCTCTTGCAGGCGTTCCTCAATCCGGTCGCTGATCCGATGCCCTTCAATCAGGCTGAGTTGCGGATCCACCTCAATGACCACATCCACCAGCGCATGATTGCCGTGTACACGTGCCTTAACGTCCCGAATCCCCTCTACTCCAGGTATACAGGCAATCGTACTCCGTAAGTCAGACAGTTCTTGCTCATCAAATCCATCGGTCAAGCTGTGCGTGGAATCCTTAAAAATATCCCACGCTGTTTTACATATGATGAATCCTACCGCGATCGCAGCTACAGTATCCAGCCAGGGTAGCCCGAACTGTGCGCCGATAATGCCAACTGCTGCCCCAACACTGACAAGTGCATCCGATAGGTTATCCTTGGCCGCTGCCAGCAAAGCCTTATTGTTAATTTGCCGTGCCAGTCTGTTATTGTAAAGGTACACTCCCAGCATAATCACCGCACAAATCACAGCTACACCCGCGGAGGTGATATTCGGTATTTGCTTTCCGCCCTTAAAAATGCTCCCGATCCCATCAATAAGCACCTGCAAACCGACGACAGCCATAATAAAGGACGCCAGCAGCGCCGCGATCGTTTCTGCCCGAAAATGTCCATAGGCATGGTCAGAGTCCGGTGGCTTTTGGGAAATTCTCAGTCCAATCAGTACAGCAACCGACACTACAATATCGGTGACATTGTTGAAGCCATCCGCCCGCAACGCACTAGAAGCAAATATATATCCGCTAATCAGCTTAAAGGCGGACAGCAAGAGATAAGCAGCAATGCTCACCCACGCCCCGCGCTCACCTTTTCGTATTTCTTCATAGACATTTACCACAACGTAGGACACTCCTTCAAATATATAGTTTCCAGCAGAACGATCTCGCCGCGCCCAAAATAAAAATAGCAGCATCGCTGCCCTGAATAATAACAATTTGTCTTGGGTTAACTGTTATTTTCAGGATAGCAGACGAACTTTGTGTGGGTCTAGAGAAACAGTCTTTCCGCTCTGCATCGCTGTAGTAACAACGAAAAAGTATTGCCAGGCCCCATTCCTGTAGGTTACACAAAACATTTTTTCCTTCACACAAAAAACAGACGTTTTCTCTTCCACCCCACCCCAGATGTGTGTTATCATTGTTGCCCTTGTCCCTTCTTTTAAAAACGTATAAAATGAGGACACAGCCGCGTTTTTCTTCAATCCAGCATGATTGACATGAATCTGGCGGCAACAGGAGGAATTTATTCATGAGCGATGCCAATGAACCACGTAAAGTAAATCTCGCAGATGCCATTCGGGAAAAGCTGGCACAAAAAAAACAGCAGTCCGGCGCTTCACAGCAGGGCGGCTTTCAAGGCGGTTCCACCAAAACACTGAAAAGCCAAAATACGAAGAAGCCGAACAACCAACGCCGTCGTACAGGCGGATCATAATCCACCTCGTAGCCTTAATAGGGTATCAAAGGTCTGGCGTACCTCACTGCCAGAACCAAATAAGCTATGGGCATGGTACAAAAACGAAAAAGAGGAGTCTCCCTGCCATCTTAATGGCCTAAAGGAGCTCCTCTTTCGTTTATCTAGTTAATTTGAAGTTAGCCGGTTTGAAGTTTAGCCAATTTCTACCGGATACATACGTTCACGCAACTTTGTGATTTCTTCATTTTCCAAGTACTCATCATAGCTCATCGTACGGTCGATTACGCCGTTTGGTGTAATTTCCACGATGCGGTTCGCGATCGTTTGAATAAACTGGTGGTCATGCGATGTGAACAATATAGTACCATCAAAATCAATCAGACCATTGTTCAGCGCTGTGATGGACTCCAGATCCAAGTGGTTGGTCGGTTCTTCCAGCAGCAACACATTGGCACCGTTCAGCATCATTTTCGCCAGCATACAGCGAACCTTTTCGCCCCCGGACAGCACACTTGCTTTCTTAAGCGCTTCTTCTCCAGAGAAAAGCATACGTCCCAAGAAGCCGCGCAGGAACGTTTCGTCCTGATCCTTGGAATATTGACGGAGCCATTCCACAAGATTCATGTCCACACCTTCAAAATAGGTGGAATTATCTTTCGGGAAATAAGCCTGGCTAGTTGTAATCCCCCAAGAAAATTCTCCGCTGTCTGCTTCAATCTCGTTCATCAACACCTGGAAGAGCGTCGTTTTAGGCAAACCGTTCGGACCCACAAACGCGATTTTATCGCCCTTGTTCACAACCAGACTGAACTCGTTCAACACTTGCTCGCCTTCAACGGTTTTACTGAGACTGTCTACGGTCAGCAGTTGTTTGCCCGCTTCACGCTCAGGCTTGAAGTTAATGAACGGATATTTACGGTTTGAAGGACGGATATCGTCCAGCGTAATTTTATCCAGTTGCTTTTTACGTGAAGTTGCCTGTTTGGACTTGGAAGCATTCGCGGAAAAGCGCTGAATAAAGGCTTGCAGTTCCTTGATCTTTTCTTCCTTCTTCTTGTTCGCATCACGAGTCAATGCAAGCGCAAGCTGGCTGGACTCGTACCAGAAGTCATAGTTGCCGACGTACATCTGGATTTTACCAAAATCGATATCCGCAATATGCGTACATACCTTGTTCAGGAAGTGACGGTCATGGGATACAACGATGACGGTGCCTTCATAGTCCATCAAGAAATTTTCCAGCCATTGAATGGATTCGAGATCCAAATGGTTGGTAGGCTCATCAAGCAGCAAATTGTTCGGACGACCAAACAACGCTTGAGCCAAGAGAACGCGTACCTTGTCGTTCCCGCTCATCTCAGACATATTTTTATCATGCAGGTCACGTGGAATACCAAGACCGATCAGCAATGCAGCTGCATCCGGCTCGGCATCCCAACCGTTCAGCTCCGCAAATTCGCCTTCCAGTTCACCGGCACGCAAACCGTCTGCTTCGGAAAACTCCGTTTTAGCGTACAACGCATCCTTTTCCTTCATGATTTCATACAGACGCGTGTGACCCATAATAACGGTTTCCAGAACCGGGAATTCATCGTATTCATAATGGTTCTGCTTGAGGACTGCCATCCGTTCGCCCGGTGTCATGTGAACCTCACCAGAATTGGCTTCGATTTCACCGGAAAGAATTTTCAAAAAGGTGGATTTACCCGCGCCATTCGCCCCAATCAGGCCGTAGCAGTTCCCAGGAGTAAATTTGATATTTACGTCTTCAAAAAGTGGGCGTTTACCATAACGAAGCGTTACGCCGCTTGTACTGATCATATAAGCATACCATCCTTATCATTAGTAAAGTGCTAAACACAAAATTACCGACGGCAATAGTATAACACACAAAAGATCGGATTCGAACCGTAGTATAAGCATAACCGCCCCTGAATCTCATCCAATATCTTATAAATAAAATAAAAAATGCTTCTGTCTCCACGATTGTCACCTGACAAACACATGGATCAGAACCATTTTCATGTTTTAAATTCGTTGAGATGCCGTGAGGACAGACGCGTTATTCAGTCGCAGCATTGATTGTTCTGTGCGCTGGTAAACGTCAGGAAACCCCGACACCTATCGGAATGAGGTACATGCCCGCTTCATCATCCTGTTTGATTACGACCTCCACGTCATAGACCGCCTGGATCAGCTCAGATGTAACGACCTCTGTAGGTGGGCCGTTCGCTATAATACGCCCTTCCTTCATGGCAATCATCACATCGCTATACCGAATAGCCTGATTGATATCATGCAGCACCATCACGATGGTCAGTCCATGTTCCTGGTTTAACTGCCGAATGAGCTCTAAAATTTCAAGCTGGTAGTACATATCCAAATAGGTGGTCGGCTCATCCAAAAATAAAATTGGCGTCCGCTGTGCCAAGGCCATTGCAATCCATACACGCTGCCGTTCTCCTCCTGAGAGCTGATCCAACGTGCGAGTTCTACGTTCGTTCAGATTAGTACAGGCTATCGCCCACTCGATCGCTTCCTCATCCTCATCACGTCTCGCTGTGAACATGTTCTTATGGGGCAACCTTCCGAAGCTGACGAGTTTTTCTACAGTCAAGTCGGAAGGTGCCTCATTCTGCTGATGGACTACCGCCAGTTGACGGGCCAGCTCCTTGGGCTTGTAGTGGGCTATCTCCTTGCCGTCCAGAATCACCTGGCCCAAGCGGGGAACAGCATTGTTGGACATCACGCTGAGCAGCGTCGATTTGCCGCATCCATTGGGACCAATTATGGTCGTAATCCGTCCCGACTCAATAACAGCATTAATAGCGTGCAGACGATCCGTTTTCCGATCATATGTGAAGGTTATATCCTTAATGTCCATAGGTGCGATCCGCCTTTCTGATCAGGAATATCAGGAACGGCCCGCCAATGACGGCCATAATAATAGAAGCCGGGATTTCATTGGGAGCAAGTACCGTCCGCCCCAGTGTATCCGCAAGCAGCAGCAGCAAGCCGCCGCATAATGCGGAAAATGGAATCAGCCACTTATGATCCGAGCCAACCAGGTAGCGGGCACAATGCGGAACGAGCAGGCCGATAAAGGCAATTACTCCTGCGATGGCTGTAGCCGTTGCTGCAAGCAGCACTGCAATCACAGAAATCAAAAGTCGTGCGCGCGTTACATTGAATCCTAGATTTTTAGCTGTTTTATCTTGAAGAGACAAGAAATTGCACCAAGAGAACACGAGCATGGCTAAAATTAGCCCAATCCCACCATAGGTCACAATAACCTCGACATCTACCCATTTTTTCATAGACAAGGTTGATGTAGTAACCTGGTTAATGCTGGTGACCGCATAACTGCCTCGATAGTTAAACGACTGACCTAGACCGGAAAAAATAGCGTTCACAGCTACCCCGATCAGAATGAGACGAATCGGATGCAAGCCAGATTTCCACGAAAACCCATAAACCATTAGACAAGCTAACGCACCGCCAATAAATGAAAAGAACGGCATCCAGAAATAAAGCGCCGGAAAGACCGTCACCGCAATCAGCGAGATCAATGCCGCTCCCGAAGAAATGCCGATAACCCCAGCATCCGCCAGCGGATTTTTCATGACGGCTTGCAGCAAAACACCCGCTACTGCAAGGGCTGCACCTGCCATTACGGACACGAAAATTCTCGGTAGTCTCAGGTCCTTGACCACATTCACCTGATCATCTGTACCTGTCCATAATCCGGTCACCAACTGACTCAAATCCACCTTGAGACTGCCTGTCATCGCTGAATACAGCATGACGCCAACGAGTAAGACAATTACAACAATAAGGCTCCAACCTTTTTTGGACATGTCATCAGCTTCCTTTAATTCGAAGGATACAGCATTTTCATCAGCTCATCCAGCGCCGAGTTTGCCGCTAAATTCCCTGTTGTGCCAAACAACGGTTCAGGCAGATCATAGACATGCCCATTTTTCACAGCGTTGAAATGCTTCCAGATATCGTTAGTTTTGAACTCTTCATCGAACATTTTCACTACTTCATCCGGCATCCCGTGTGCAGCGCGCAAAATGATATCGGGGTTGGATTGCTGCAAGGCTTCGGTATTGTGGGCAATGAACTCCACTTTCTCGCCCTGAACCACATTGGTTCCGCCTGCAATTTTAACCAGATCCCCAATATAGGAATGCTCTGTAGCCACCAGATAGCTTCCCGGTACTCCCAGCAAAATCAATACTTTAGGGGATTTCTTCCCTTTGATCTTTTGTTGAATCTCGGCTACTTTCGCATCCAAAGCTCCATTAATCTCTTTGGCCTTATCGGCTTTGTCAAACGTGTCTCCCAGTTTTTGAATTTCTTTTTGCATATTCGCGAGACTTTCAAAATTTAAAAATTCGGCATTGATTTTCAAATCTTTAAATTTAGGCTCCAGATCATATTTCAGTGTCGTCACCGACAGTACGTCCGTCGGCTTCAATGACATCACTTTTTCCATATCAGGACTCATCGGATTACCCACATCAGGCACATCCTTGTAACGGTCAGGCAGCACTTTCGTGCTTGTCGGCTTGCCTGCCAAATCCAGGCCCAGTGCATCCGTGATTTCCGCAATGGCTACCGTAGTCGCCACAATACGAGGAGCTTGAGCTTTACCGTCAGACGACTTTCCGATTGCATTAGATGTTGCCGCTGATTTCGAACCATCGCTCTGGTTCTGCCCGGCCTGTGCCCCTCCCGAACATCCAGCCAGCAACAAGATCACGATGCCGATTAACATATACAAACCAAATGTTTTTCCTTGAGCCAATGCTATATACCGTTTCATGAAAATCCAGTCACCTCAATTCAAAATATAGAAAAACAGTAGGAGCCCCAACTTTTCGGGTATCTGGATTTTGCAAAATTCGATTCCAGTCGCTCCAAAGTGCAATATATAGACGAATTAGACCATTTCGATCTACATATTGTTCATTAGAAGTCGCTTATTGGATTTTTGCAAATTCCTCGGGTATGTAAATGCTGACAAGTCTTGATGCCGGGGCACCAAGACTTGCTCGCATACAAACTTTGCTGTTATTCAGACTTCATTAATTATCACAACCTGAGGCTACTTCGCTTTTAGGCTTTCTTCATCAAATTGGAACTGAACTGTATACCAGTGATCATACGGCACTCCGCCAAGGACCAAACCAGGCACAATGACGTGTGTGTAAGCACCCATTTTCTGAGACAAGTCCCCTACCTCGAATTGAACGACACGTGTATCGCCGGATGTCGAGATTACTTCCACATCTTTCAGGGTACCGTTTTGCTCTACTTGGAGAGCTGGCATCCAGGAGCTATTTTTCAAAGTAATTTGAATATAGCGCTTGTCTCCCTTTTCAATCAGTGTAGCTGGCTTGTCGAGATAACCGTCCATAACGGAAGCTTCACTCGTTTTATCTTTAAATACGTTGTAATTAATCGTGTATTGCTTCTCGGAAGCCGTTTGAACCGGTTGCTCAACTACTGGTTTTGTTTCAGCCACAGATGCAGTTGTTTCTGCTGTCTTGTCCGTAGAAGCTGCTGTTGGTTCCGTTGCGGTTGCAGTTGTAGCTACATTGACTCCCTCACCTTTAAGCGATGCACGGTCAAATTGAATCTGTCCGCCGAATTTCTCATTTAGAATGTATTTCTCAGGCAGATATACCTGTGTGTACACACTCAACTTTTTATCCAGATCAGGCACTTCGAACGCAATAGTTTGCGTGTCACCTTTTGTGTCGGAAGCCACAATCGTTGGATTAGCATAGCGGCCTTCAAAGTCCGTTTGGAATAATTTCAAAGCCTGATTGTCCGTTATGGTTACATGGGCCTGGACCTTACCATTTTTTACAATCAACTTCGCCAGACTCTGTACAAATGGAGCCACCAAAGAATCCTTATCCGTTCCGTTTGCAAGCACACGGAAGTTCGCAGTGTACTCTCCATCGGCTAAGTTATTTTTCCCCTGTTCTACTTCGTCTGCTTTGGTTTCGTTGTGATAAGATACATTACTGGTATCGAATTTAAATTCAAAATCGTATACCTTCTCTACCCGATCCTCAGTCTTAAAGACCATCGGAGTGGCACTTGCCACTTTAGGGGCTTCATAGACAACTAGTTGGCCTTTCACATTGTTTTTAAAGTCATTTACGCTAAAACGAACGTGCTTCGTATTGCTTGCTGCATCTTCCTGGGTCACTTCTGCGTCTCGGTAGTCCCCGCTTGCGTTGTCCCAGATGCGCAACGCCTTCACTTCATTACTGTTTTGCAGCTTCAGACCTACAAACCGTTTGTCGCCTTCCACGACCAATTGCGCCGATTCGTCAGTGATGAAGCGTTGAGCCGGAGAATCCACTCCTGTGGAACCATCAGACAAAACGATACTGAATTTCAAAGCATATTTGCCATTGACAAGCTTGTCAAAATCCAATTTGACGATAGGATCTGTAGCTCCTGTAGAGGAAGGCTCGACAAAGCTGCGAATAGTAGCAGGCTCGAATTGAAATTGCACATCATATACGTGATCATATGGGATGCCGCCCAAATCTAATCCAGGTACGATGACATGCGTATTCACTGTCACTTTATCCGACAGATTTGGTACTTCAAATTGTACTGTTCTTGTATCTGCGGATGTCGATTGCTCAACCACCGGAGCTTCTGCACCATTTACTTTAAAGGTTTTGATCCAGCTGCTCTTGTCCATTTTGATCTGAATCACATTTTTACCGGACTGTCTTAGCAGCGTGGCTGGTTTTTGCATATAGCCATCCATCACAGATATTTCATTGCTTCCGTTTTTAAGTACGGAGAAATCAATGCTGTATCTGCCGTTTTCAGTCACGGGAGTTGTGCCGCCGTCTGTTCCTTTTACCGCAATGCTGCTGCGGTCAAATTGCAGACGAAGCTTATGATCCATCTCATAAACTCCACCCGGGTAGGTCGTGCTCACGTGTACTTGTGCATTCAGAATAGCATCCAGATCCGCTACCTTGAATTTCACAACACGTGTATTAGCATTCTTGTCCTCACTTACGATATCTGCATCTGTCAACGTTCCGTTTTGTTCTGTTTTGAACTCCGTCACCGTTGCGCTGTCTTTGATGGTAAAGGAAGCTTCATACTTGCCTTTCAATGCCGTCAGTGTCGCTGGAGATAATAAATATTGCGCCATTGCCGATTTTTGATCCTTTGTTGCGTGCAATGCATCGAAATGGATTGAATACGTTCCATCAGCTAAAACCTTCCCGGGCGTACCTGGCGTCCCAGGATCAACCGGGGGTGTTGCCGTTCCTAATTGGAGATCGACATTATATGTTTCCACATAATTTAACTCAGGCCAGTTGATGCTTACCCATGCGTTCAGCTTGGCAGGCACTTCTTTAACCTCAAATTCGATAACACGTGTATTCGCCGTTTGATTTTCGCTTACTACGGCAGTATTGGTCAATACTCCGTTTTGTTCTACTTTAAAGCCGTCAATCTGTTTGCTCTTTTTCAAAGTAAACTGTACATATTTCTTGCCCTTACGTTCAACCAGGGTACCCGGTTTTTCTGTATATCCATCCATCATGGACTTTTCACTTGAACCGTCTTTTAACAGCGTAAAGTCCAGATTTGACGTTACTGGAGTTGAACCGTTGTCCGTTCCTGGCTGGTCAAATTTAAGACGGATTTTGTGGTCTGCACTATACGTACCCATGAGAATATGGACTTGTGCGTTCAAAACTGTATCCAGATTCGCTACCTTGAATTTCACCACACGCGTATTGGCTGTTTTGTCCTCACTTACAATATCCGCATCCATCAACGTTCCATTTTGTTCTGTTTTGAATTCCGTTACTGTAGTGCTGTCTTTAATGGTGAAGGAAACTTCTTTTTGCCCCTTCAATACCGTCAAAGTCCCTGGAGACACCAGATATTGCGCCATTCTCGATGCTTGATCTTTTGTTGCATCCAGCACATTAAAGTTAATAGAGTACGTTCCATCCGCCAAAGTCGGTGGTGCACTAGGGTCAGGTGTAATACTTGTGTCAAACTTGATTTGAACATGATACCAATGATCGTATGGTACTCCTCCCAGTTCCAAACCAGGCACAATCACATGAGTGTAAGCATTCAATTTATTGGATAAGTTGCTTACTTCAAACTCAACCGTACGCTGATTAGCGTCACTAACCTCCGAAATAGTTGCTGCTTCTACAAATTTACCGTTTTGCTCTGTTTGAAATGAAGGAATCCAGCTACTGTTATTAAACGTCAGTTGAATATACCATTTATCTCCTTTTTGAACGAGCTTTGCAGGCTTTGAGGCGTAACCGTCCATCACAGAAACTTCTTCTGATTTGTCCTTCAGTATTGTGAAATTAAGGACACCCGGTTTCAAGGGAACTTCCGGCTCAGGTGAAGGGGTAGGGGGAGTTACGGGTCCCTCTTTTACAGCTATAGTTGATGGATCAAATTCAATCCAGTTTTGTCTGAGTCTATTATTTAAATTGTAATTCACATCAATTTTCTGTTCCAAATTATACACATCAAATGTTACTGTTCGTGGCTCATACGTCTTTTCCCCTTTTACTAAATCTGAAATATGGGCAGGAACGGTTTCTCCGTTCTGTCTAAATTCGATATCTGTAAAGGGAATATTAGGATTGTCGAGAATTAAAGAAACATGATACGTAGCCTGCCCTACAGTAGAACTCTGTTCAACCGTCAACGTAGCTGGCTTTAGGAACATATCATTATAAGGGGAAGTCACTACCCCTGACACCTTGCTTTCACTTTTAACAACGTAGCTAATAGAATATTCATTAGTATCCTTCACAGTGCTGGAACTCTGTGAGTCTGCGGCTGCTACTGTGTACGCACTTGCTACATCTACTGTTGGAACCACTTCTTCTGGACTTGGCTCTATCGGATATACATCTTGCGTCACAGAGGGCTCGGATACACCAGATTCAGTTGATGAGCTTGTCTCATCAGAAGCAGATACGGTCGGAGCAAATGGGAAAACAACTGAGAGCAGCATAACAATAGCTGCAAACGTCATTAAGTATTTTTTTAATTGCCTTTTCAAGTGTATTAATCCCCCTACTTAAAATATACTCATTTGGAGCTCAATAGAATTCCAAATGAGTATAAGATCAATGTATAATTACTCCACTATTAGATGGAATCTTCGTCAAATAAAAACTGAACAGTGTAATCGTGATCATATGGAATGCCGCCAGTGTATTCTTTAGGCACACTTACATGCAACTTAACATTCAATTTTTGGGAAAAACTACTTACAGGGAACTCTACTATTCTTGTATCACCTGAGGTACTTACCACAGTCGCATTCACATACTGGCCGTTTTGTTGCGTTTTGAATTCAGTGACCCAAGCACTTTTAGTAATAGCTACTCTAACTTTGTATTGACCATTATTAGCGATTAATGTAGCGGGTTTGGCGACATAACCGTTTGAGTCCATGTATGAGGTTTCATTGGTACCATCTTTGTACACTGTATAATCAACGTTATACGTTCCATTAGGCAAAGCCGCGTTCGCTTTATTAGCAGAAAATGGAGCTAGTACCACAAAAACAAGCGCTGCCATCAGTACAGTAAGCATTACTTTTTTCAAAGACAATTTTTCCATACGATTCATAATCATGTTCATGTTCTTAATCTCCTTTTAGTTTTATTTTGGATTAGATTTCGTCGAATTGCAGTTGTACATCGTACTTGCCAGTGTAGCCGATTACTGGAATTGTGATTTCAGCGTAAGCATTCACTTTTGCATTCAGATCAGCAACTTCGAATTCCACTACACGAGTGTTGTTCGCAGTATCTGTGCTTACCACAGTCGCATCTTGCAGTACGCCATTTTGCTCTACTTTGAACGTTGTAATCAGATTGCTGCTTTTCACAGTCAGACGAACGACATTTTTGCCATTAGCTACCGTAACCTGAGCAGGCTTCGTCAGGTAGCTATCCAATCGAGAAGTTTCATTGGTTTGATCCTTCAGAACGGTATAGTCTACGTTATACGTGCCGTCGGCTGCTGCCGCTTTAGCTGAGAATGGAGCAACGAGTGCAAAAACAAGCGCTGTCATGATCAATGCTACAAATACCTTCTTAAAAGAAAATTGCTCAAAGCGATTCATTACCATATTCATATCTACACACACTCCTCAATTTTTTATGCTTCAATTTGTGTTGATTTTATGAACGATAAAGATGGCTTGAATTTACTTCTTGGAAGATTTAGTTGATTTCGCCGACTGGACGGCTGCTATTTTTTTGAGGCTTTTGGAATCAAAAGCGAAGCGGATCGTATAATCATGATCGTAGTTATACGCAGGGACAGTAACATGAATTTTAGAGATTAGCGGGCTGTTCACACTCGTAATTGGAAATTGTACGGTGCGGGTATCGGTTTTGGCATCCTTATGGATGACCTTTGTATCGATGATTTTGCCTTTGTAATCTACTTTAAACCCAGTTGTCCATTCGCTATGATTCAGCTTAATTTGCATGGTCATTTGACCTTTTTTTACATACAACTTAGCTGGTTTTTCAAAATAATCATTAGCCATGGACACCGAATCATTTTCTGCCTTGAGGATATTGTATTTGAGCGTGTATGTACCATCCGCCAATGTTGGAGAAGCCGCAGCGGCTACTACAGATGACGAAGTTGGCCAAAAGCTCAGCACACTCACCAGCAGAAACACAGCAATAATTGCAGAATACCCCTTCTTCATTTTGACAGCAGTCCCTCCCCACGAGAATAAACTAATTGATTATCATTCTCAATTGATAATTTAAAAAAAATAGCTCTTTTCGAGCTTGTCTCCCCACCTCTCTATTCCATAATTTCGCAAAATCAAGTAAACCCATCACCAATATATCTTACACTTTTCGAAAATGTCAATATGTATTTGTGTGTATGTAATCCCTTGATATATGCTATTTTTTAATAAAAATTTGTAGTTCCTTCTTCTATAATTCGAATTACTCTCTTTTATTTTTAGTTCAAAATTTATTTAAAAATTTACTTTTTTCAATTGACATTCCTCAGTGATATTCATTATCATTCTCTTATGCATAAATGAAAATGATTATCATTATTGTTTAACTTGAAAATTGCAGGAGGAATAACATGAAATCTTATGTGTTGTGGTCATCCGCAGCGCTTTTATTGGCAGTTACCGGATGCAGTAATGGTACCTCGACCGCAGATCACAAACCAGCCAGTGCTTCCGTATCTACCGCTTCAAGCACGACAAGTGGCGCGACGATTCAAGTTACTGATTTCTCAAACCGGACGTTGGCCTTTCAGAAGGTCCCTCAACATATCGTTGCGCTCAGCAATGGCGATCTGGATATTATATACGCATTGGGCGGGACAGCCGTGGGCAGGCCCAACTCCAATGGACCCTCCGTCGTACCTGCTGCTGAAAACGTTCAACAAATAGGCTCCACTCACGAAGTTGATCTGGAGAAAATTACGATGCTCAAACCGGATGTCGTGCTAGGCAATTATCCTATGAATGAAAAAGACATTCCAGCCATTGAAGGAGTCGGTTCACAGCTGCTGCTGACGGGAGCCAATTCAGTTCACGATATTCAGTCGCAAATTACGCTGTTCGGACAATTACTGCAAAAGCAGGCTCAGGCCGTGAAGCTGAACCAGCAAATTGACCAACAAGTAACCAAGCTGCAAAAGGAAACCGCTTCTGCCTCCAAACCGAAGGTGTTGCTGGTCTACGGAGCCCCGGCTACGTATATGGCGGCACTGCCAAATTCACTAAGTGGAAACATTCTGGAAGCTGCGGGTGGCTCGAACATCGCCGCTGATTTTCCGGGCCTGCAAAATTTCCCGCAATATGCGCAGCTGAACACAGAACGCATCATACAGGCTGACCCTGACTACATCTTCATCATGACCCATGGCAATACGGAAGATGTTAAAGCCGCATTTATAAAAGAAATGCAGGAAAATGCAGCTTGGAACGGAATCCGAGCAGTCAAAAACAATCAGGTCGAGGTTTTACCTTCAGATCTGTTCGGTACGAATCCGGGCACACGTGTCACTAAAGCGCTGGATTTGATGCATCAAAAGCTGTATCCGGCGAAATAGGCGATGGAGATGAACAAACTACAGCGCGCCAGAAGACGCACCATCGCCTGGATTACCCTTCCGATTCTACTGCTGGCCGTCTCTGTGTACGGTCTGACCTACGGTTCGGTGTCGATTCCACTTCAAGAAATCTATCATGTTTTGCTACATAATGATGAATCTACATATCGCACGATCCTGATGGATCTCCGGCTACCTAGGGTATTAGTAGGTTTACTGGTGGGAGCTTGTCTTGCAGCTTCCGGAGCACTTCTTCAAGGTGTGATGAAAAATCCATTGGCTGACCCTGGCATTATTGGTGTATCGGCTGGAGGTGGACTTGCCGCCGTCATTACGATGGTGATGCTTCCACAGCTCAGCTACCTTCTTCCGATAACCGCCTTTTTGGGAGCCTTTCTGAGCGCAATCGTCATTTATCTGCTGGCTTGGGACCGAGGGGCATCGCCTGTCAAAATTGTGCTCGCCGGCGTTGCGATCAACGCGCTGCTGGGCGCACTCACTAACGGCGTAATGGTCATGTACAGCGACCGCGTACAGGCCGTTCTTCCTTGGCTATCCGGCGGATTAAACGGAAGAAGCTGGCATCATCTAGAGTTTATGGCACCTTACGCCATCATTGGATTAATCGCCTCTTTCTTTGCAATTAAACCTGCTAATTTACTGCTGCTGGGCGACGATTCAGCACAGCTGCTTGGTCAGCGAGTAGAGCTTCAACGTATGCTCATTATCCTGCTGTCTGCCCTGCTCGCCGGTACAGCGGTCAGTGTAGCCGGGCTAATCGGCTTTGTAGGGCTGGTCGTTCCCCATGTCATACGGCTGCTAATCGGGGAAGATTATCGTTTCCTCCTCCCCCTTTCCATTGTAGGCGGTGGAACGCTGGTTGTCCTGGCAGATACGGTGGCACGATCCTGGTTTGACCCGATTGAACTGCCTGTAGGTATTTTGTTGGCCGTCATCGGGGCACCGTTCTTCTTAATCCTGCTCAAGAAACGGGGGAATTTCGGATGACAGCCATTCAGGGGGAGCATATCTCCTTACAACGTGGGTATTTCAAGCTGGACGATGTAAATATCACCTTGCCTGCTGGTCAGCTCACCGCGATCGTCGGGCCGAACGGTTCAGGCAAGTCCACGCTTTTGCGGATTATGACCCGGCTGCTCAAGCAGGATCAGGGTCAGGTTGCCGTGCTGGGCAAACCCGTGCAGGAGTACAAGCGGCGTGACTTTGCCCAGACGATTACAATGCTGCCGCAAATGAAGGACATGCTGCCGTTATTGACGGTCCGCGAGCTGGTCGCTTACGGGAGATCTCCTCATGCCAAAGGCTTGAGGGTACGCCATACCGGACAGGACCAGCAAATCGTGGACCATGTCATGAAGATCACGGGCATCCAGCCCTATGCAGATCGAATGTTCCATACTCTATCAGGAGGTGAACAACAAAAAGCGCGAATTGCAATGGCTTTGGCCCAACAAACAGGTATTCTGTTGCTCGATGAACCGACCACTTTTCTGGATATCGCCCACCAATTTGAAGTTATGGATATGCTGCGGCGTATCAATCACGAGTCCGGCTTGACGATTGTTATGGTACTGCATGATTTGCAGCAAGCTGCGGCCTATTGTCATCATATGATTGCACTTAAAAAGGGACGAATCGCCGTTGCCGGCGAACCCCGTGAGATTTTGACGTCTGCTTTTCTTCGCGACATTTATGAAATGAACGCTACCATCAAATTTGAGGATGGCTATCCGGTTATTATACCGACCATACCACATCATTTAGGAGGAACTTAATATGATTATCGTTACAAATACATCTAAAATCACACCGGGCAATGCACATTTACTCATCGAAAGATTTAACAAAGAAGGAAAAGTTGAAAAAATGGAGGGCTTTCTCGGTCTGGAAATACTGCTGACTGAAAACACGAAAGATTATGAGGAAGTAACCATCAGTACACGCTGGAAAGAAAAAGAGAACTTCCAAGGCTGGACGAAAAGCGAAGCATTCCGCGAATCCCATAGCCATCGTCAAATTCCGGACTATATTATTGAAAATAAAATCACGTTCTATGAAGTTAAAATCGTTCGTCATCCCATCGCCAACAGCGATTCCTCTTTGGCAAGTGATTCCGAAGCAGTTTAATCCTGCATTATAGCTAAAAACCAAAAAAAGCGGCTCGGCAGGCAAAATTAATTGTCCGCCGAGCCGCTTTTTGTATAAGGATTATGTCGAATTCCTCAAATTGTAGTTGAGCAGCGACGTCCAATTTTCAGGGTCTCTCCGTGCCCAAGAACATGAATGCGTTCCTTCGCAATACCCCTACGCTCACGCTCCGCTTCGAGCCGGTCCAGCGCCTCTCTTGGCGTATCATCCGCCAGCTTGAAGGCTCCGTAGTGCATCGGAATCATCTGGTCTGCGCCACAATCTATAAACCCTTGCAATGCCTCCTCTGGTGTCACATGCTGCGAGGTCATGAACCATTCCGGTTCGTAGGCGCCAATCGGCATAAAGGTCAGATCAATGGCAAAGCGCTCGCCAATCTCTTTAAACCCACGAAAATATCCGGTGTCTCCCACAAAATACAACGTTGGTGCATCCTCTGAGTCTGCACTAGAATGAGGATGGGATTCCGTGACGGACGTGGCAGAGCCAATCACCTGCTGTTCACTTTGCAGAACGTATCCACCCCAATGCGAAGTATTGGTATCAAACGGCGTGCGTCGTGTCCAATGCTGGGCTGGAACAAACGTAAATCGTACCCCCCCTACCGTAAAATGCTCCCACCATTGCAGCTCATGACAGTTTCGAAAACCTTTGCGGATCATTTTCGCCTTTAACCCCGAGGGGACAAGCATCAACGTATCTGCACGATATAATTTCCGCAACGATTCTAAATGTAAATGATCATAATGGGAATGAGACAGCAGAATGATGTCCAGTGGTGGTACATCCTGAATACGAATGCCGGGCGGAGCCAACCTTTTATCAAAAGCCATACGCTCTGCCCATACCGGATCGGTGACGATATTCAGCCCAAGATACTGGATGAAAAAGGTGGAATGTCCAACCCAGGTGGCTGTCGCCATCTCCCGATTGCTATGCAGAAATTCCAGCTCCGGGGGATGGTTTGGCACAACGAACGTATAATCCTTTATTTTGCTGCGTCGCTCCTGCCGCCATTGTCTGAATTGCTTGATTGTTTTATCGGTATTTACATGATCCATATTGTTAAAGCGTACTTTGGGCATGATGCAGCTCCCTCCCTGATGAACCCGTTCTCCAAAAAACACAGCGGTTCAATTTAACTATATATTGTCACTCGAGTGTGAACATGAAATGATGCAACATCCTGATATATGTAAAGTATAATTCAATCACGTCTGTAAAGGAAATTCTGCGATAATACAGCAAAAACAGACCTCCCGTATCAATCAGGAAGGCCTGTTCCACCTGTAGTTGTCAGTCCTGTGGATTTTTAAAGCGTGCCGAATAAATAAACAAAAACACAATCGCCACGACAATAATGATAGGTGACTCGTACATAATCGTAAAATGCTCGAAAGCAGCCACTCTAACTCACCCTTTCTTCCCTTCATGTCCGCGCACATATTTTGCATCGAATAGAAACAATCTTAATATCAGGATAAGCGAAGGGATCAGCACCAGCAGACCCGCAACAAACGCCGTAATCAACGCATACGCCATCGTAGAATTTGTAAAGCTGTCGTAGACATTAATGTAGGGATACAGAACATACGGGAGATGCGAGCGGCCGTAGCCATACCAGGCAAATGCAAATTGCAGCATCACCAATATGAATGAAACCCCCAGATGCCGCCGCTGCCATACCAGATAAACTGCTCCTGCAAAGCATATGAAGGATGCAACAAACATCCAGGCTATGTTCAGCATATTGGTAAAATGATCTGGATTTTGTTTGTTAATCTGAAAAAATGCGAGCAGACTCGCAACAATCGTTGGACCGCTCCAAAGCAGCGCATATCCCCGTACGATTTCAAAAGCGACCTTGTCTCCCGCCCTTTTGGCATAATAGGCCAAAAACATCGCCGAGATATACAGCACGCTCACCAGCGCCAGAATAATAACCGCCCACGTGTAGGGATTACTTAATAGCTGACCCCATTGCAGGTGTACACCTGTACTGTTTTCTATAATAATGCCGCCCTCCGAAATAGCGAGAACTGTGGACAGTGCCGCCGGAATCAGCAACCCTGTCGCACCGTACAACGCCATGTAGACGATATTATTTTTACCGGAATGCCCATACGTATTGTATGCATAATACACTCCCCGGATGGCAAGAAGCACAATCGCAATACTGCCGGGAACGAGTAACGCCGTACCATAGTAATATGCTGCATCCGGGAAGAACCCGTTTAATCCCACCACAAAAAAGATGAGAAATACGTTTGTTACCTCCCACACCGGGGATAGATACCGTTGAATGATATTGTGGATTTTGTTCTGGTGGCCTGTTAACACACTGTAAAAGCTGAAAAACCCTGCACCAAAATCAATGGATGCCACAAGCAAATATCCGAACAGGAACGTCCACAAAATGGCGATACCTACAATTTCATAGCTCACTTGCCTTCAGCCCCTTCCAGGCCCAGCTGCCTTATCTCTTCCACCGCATCCTTATTGCGGAATAGCTTGCTGAGTACCTTAATGGCCGAGAAACACAACACCAGATACAAAATAACAAACAACACCAGCATCCACCCGACACTCGTAGAAGTGGTTGCTGCTTCGGAGACCTTCATATATCCGCGTAAAATCCACGGCTGTCTACCGACCTCCGCAAACATCCATCCGAGCTCAATAGCTACCATCGCCATCGGCCCGACCAGAATGAGCGCCAACAGTAGCCATCTGGGGTACGGTTTGCGGCCTGGCAGGCGCTTACGGATCAGATACAGCAGTGGGATGACGAGAATCAGCACTCCTGTGGTGATTTTAAGGTCAAACATATAATGAATAGACAGCGGCGGACGCTCCTCCACCGGATAGTCATTTAATCCCTTAACCTCCGTACTGGGCAAATTACCAGCCAACACACTAAGTGCATAAGGCACTTTCAAGGCATATTTGATTTCACCGTTTTCATCCATGTATCCGCCATATACAAAGGGGGCGTGCGTCATCGTATCAAAATGCCATTCGGCGGCAGCCAGCTTCTCCGGCTGATATTTGGCCAGAAATTTACCGGATGCGTCTCCGATCATCACGGTGCTGATGGCAAACACAATGGTACAGGTGGCAGTCAGCTTTAGCGCCTTTTTAAAATAAGGGTGATTACGCCCTCGCAGCATGCTGTAAGCAGCCAGCCCCATCAGCACACCAGCGCTCAATGTATACGAAGAAGCCAATACATGGGACACTTTGGTTGGCGTAGCCGGATTTAGCATAGCCTCGATGGGATGAATATTTGTCATGACTCCATTTTTGAGTGTAAAGCCTTGAGGTTGGTTCATGAACGAGTTCACAGTCGTAATAAAAACCGCTGAGGCAGACGAGGCAATCGCTACCGGGATGAGCAGCATCAGGTGAAAATATTTGCTTTTAAACCGATCCCAGGTATACAAGTAGATGCCCAAGAATATAGCTTCGATGAAAAAAGCAAACGTCTCCAAAAATAAGGGCAGCGCAATCGCTTGTCCAGCCACACGCATAAAGGTGGGCCAAAGCAAGCTGAGTTGCAGACCAATGGAGGTGCCTGTAACGACACCCACGGCAACGGTAATGACAAACCCTCGCGCCCACCGTCGGGCCAGCAGTGTATAATGCGGATCACCAGTTCGCAGCCCGCGCCATTCTGCTAGTGCAATCATTAAGGGTACGCCGACGCCGATGGATGCAAATACGATATGAACAAACAGGGTAATTCCGGTCAGCATCCGGCTTAGCAATACAGGGTCCAGTGAAGACAAATGGGTTTCACTCCTTCATTTCACATTTTAAACATCGCAGATCACTCTGGATTACCAACTAAGGAGTCAAGCGAGCTATGCTTTTAATTACGGCATATAGCATGATGGCCGCAATTACTATACATACAATAATGAGCGTTCTTTCCTGCTTGCGGAACATAGGAACGCCTCCTTCACTTATCTATTGGCGCATTTTGGTAACCTATTCACAGTTTGGTTCATTCTATCGAGTTTTAACCCTGCTTCTGCATTGAATGTAGCAGTATTTCTTTTTAGTGTTTACCTGAATTAGTGTGAGATATGTCATTGTGTTTTTCCTGTATACGCGAACTTATCTTTGGAGACATTCGCAGAATGAGTTACAATACAGATAAGCTATATATGGAGAACTTTTGAACAGGAGGCTGTACTGAGCTATGAAAATAACATCTATCGAGCCTACTCCCAGTCCGAACACCATGATGCTGCATCTGGATGAGCGACTGGAAGCGGGTATCCGCAGAACATATACACGGGACAATGAGCGTTCCGCTCCCCCATTTATCCGGCGCATGCTGGGCATTGAAGGGGTCAAAAGCGTGTTTCACACGACTGACTTCGTAGCCCTTGACCGCAAAGGGAATGCAGATTGGTCCACCATTCTGGGTCAAGTCCGGGATCAGCTAGGCGAGGAAGGCGCTGACGCCAATTGGGATTTGCCAGAGGAAACCTCTGGAGAAGCATTTGGCGAGGCACAGGTCTTTGTGCAATTTTTTCGTGGCATTCCAATGCAAATCCGAGTCAAGGCGGGGCAGCAGGAGGAACGAATTTCCTTGTCCGACCGCTTCGTGCAGGCCGTTACCCGTGTAGCGAGTGCAACGCTGATCAAGGAACGCAAGCTGAGTGATTACGGCGTCCGCTACGGTGAACTGCCGGACATTGCACGCGAGGTCGAGCAGGAATTGGAGGCAGCCTTTCCGCAAGAGCGGCTGGAGCAGATTATCCAACAGGCGATTGCCCACGGCGCAAACAACAGCGAATTCGTGGAGGAACGCCGCGAGTGGAGCGATGCCGAGCTGGAGAAGGCCCTGCAGCACGAGGATTGGCGCACACGCTACGCTGCGCTGGATCGGCTGGAGCCGACGCCTGAGCATTTGCCGCTTATCCGGCAAGCGCTGCATGACGATAAAATGCAGCTACGGCGGCTGGGCGTCGTCTATCTGGGCGATATTCGCTCATCAGAGGCGATGGATCTGCTAGCCGAGGCGCTGCGCGATCCTTCAGCGGCAGTACGCCGCACCGCAGGCGACACGTTGTCGGACATCGGCGACCCGGTCGCTACCAGCGCAATGATCGGAGCCCTGTCGGATAGCAGCAAGTTGGTGCGCTGGCGGGCGGCACGTTTTTTATACGAGGTTGGAACCGAGGATGCACGTGATGCGCTGGAGAAGGCTGTCGATGATCCCGAATTCGAGGTTAGTCTGCAGGCTAAAATGGCGCTGGAACGCATCGAATCAGGCGAACAAGCCGCGGGCACAGTTTGGCAGCAGATGGCCAAGCGGAACTCTTAATTTAAGATTCTACGAGTGATTTTCAAAAAATTGTCGATTGTCAGAAGATGTACAGGTACGATATACTGTAGTTCGCTATACAATAAAATATCATGTCATACACCTCATCAACCCTGTTTTATGATGAGGTAGAGGTCGCGGATGTAATCAGTACACCGGAGGAGACGATAAGAGCCGTCTGAGATTCCAGTGGAAAGGTACACCCGCCGAAGTATGCGGAGCTGACTCTTTGTAAATACTCCGAATGCTGGGGCTGCTAACCGAAAGGAGCAGAACTGTCACACGCTGTCCTAACACAGACACGTGTGTTGAGCTATCTTGTTATGGAAGAAGGTATGGTGCGGAATGCATAGACAAAACCGCAGGCGTATTCCCTGCGGTTTTTTGATTTATATACTCCCCCTCCTTCTGGCTCTTGCCCTGACATGAAATACAATTTCATGAAGGAGTGTTTGAACGTGCAACACAAAGCAACATCTGACGCAACCTTGCGTAAAAGTCTCAAAGCCCGCCATATGACGATGATCGCCCTCGGCGGCTCTATCGGTACGGGCCTGTTCCTCGCCAGTGGAGGCGCGGTTGCCGAAGCTGGACCCGGCGGTGCGCTGCTGGCTTATGCAGCAGTTGGCCTCATGGTCTACTTCCTTATGACCAGCCTCGGTGAGTTGGCTACATTTATGCCTGAATCCGGCTCTTTTAACACCTATGCAGGTCGCTTCGTCGATCCGGCTTTTGGTTTCGCCATGGGCTGGAACTTCTGGTACAACTGGGCGGTGACGATTGCTGCCGAATTAGCAGCAGCGACCGTGCTCATCAAATATTGGTTCCCGGAAAGCCACTCTGCCTGGTGGAGTCTGTTATTCCTAGCCGTAATCTTCGCGTTGAACGCATTGACAGTCAAAGGCTACGGTGAGTCTGAATACTGGTTCGCCATGATTAAAATTGTGACCGTGGTCATCTTTTTGACCGTAGGTGTGCTGATGATCTTCGGCATTATGGGTGGCCCTGCGGTCGGATTTGCCAACTTCACGGTAGGAGACGCCCCGTTCCATGGCGGATTCTTTGCTGTATTGGGCGTATTCATGGCAGCTGGCTTTTCCTTTCAGGGAACGGAGCTGATTGGGGTAGCCGCTGGAGAGAGCGAAAATCCACGTGAAAATGTGCCGCGCGCCATCCGTCAAATCTTTTGGCGCATCCTGTTCTTTTATATTCTGGCGATTCTCGTGATTGGATTGATCATTCCGTACACCAATCCAAATCTGCTGCGGGGAGATATCAGTGACATCGGGGTCAGCCCATTCACGCTCGTATTTGAAAAAGCAGGGCTTGCGATTGCTGCTTCTGTTATGAACGCCGTTATTTTGACTTCCGTATTGTCGGCAGGTAACTCGGGTATGTACGCGGCAACTCGGGTACTATACGCTTTGGCACGGGAAGGTAAAGCCCCGCGTTTCCTCGGACGTATCAATAGACGCGGCATTCCTATGAATGCGCTACTGATCACGACCGCTGTCGGTATGCTAGCCTTTCTCGCCTCCCTGTATGGAGACGGTGTAGTCTATAACTGGCTGCTGAATGCTTCTGGAATGTGTGGGTTTATTACGTGGGTCGGGATTGCAGTCAGCCATTATCGTTTCCGCCGTGCCTTTACTGCACAGGGCCACAGTCTGAGTGAGCTTCCATACAAAGCCCGCTGGTTCCCGTTTGGGCCGTTGTTTGCCTTCGCTCTGTGTATCATTGTCATTATCGGGCAAGGGGCGGATGCCTTCACCGGACAGGAGATTGACTGGAAAACGATGATCGCTACGTATATGAGTGTGCCGCTGTTCCTTCTGCTGTGGCTCGGCTACAAATGGATCAAACGTACTAAAATCGTTCCGTTAAAAGAATGTGATTTGAGTCCAGATGCTTCCTCGGATAAATAATAGAAAACAGTAAAAAAAGCCCGTCTCCACATATCAGGGGAAAACACGCTGATAAACCTGGTCCAAGACCATTTATCCGCATTTTCACCTGTATATGCCCGGAGACGGGCTTTTTCTGTTTATTTGGAGGAAGGTTCCAATGAAGCTGACAAAGACATGGATAAGGCACGACGACTAAAAACACCGTATATAACAGCAATCAGCGTCAGCACTGCAGAAAACAAGTACAAATTAACGATGCCTAGATGATCTGCAATCCAGCCCATTAACAAGAGCGAGATACAAAAGGTCAAACTTGTCAGTGTGGCCTGGGCAGACAGCACCTTGGGCAAATCATGTACAGACACACTCATCTGCATCATCGTGCGGCGGGATACGACAGACATTTCCGCAGGTAGTCCCATCAACAACACGATAAGCAGTGTCAGCGGCGGTAATGTGTTCAGTGCGTACCATGCTGTCAGCAGCCCATAACCTGCCATCCCCGCCAACATGGCGGGCAGCAGCCTGCGCTGCAAATGCTTGACGCAGGCGAGGACAACGATGCCGCCGCCAATCGCTCCTGCAAAATACGCTGCATTGATGTATCCCCACCATGCCTCGCTCTTGTGCAAAACCTGCTGGGCGAAAGCAAGCGTGAACGCGCCTACCCAAACCGAACCCCCTAGAAGGTCAATCATATCCATAAAAATAAGAGCTTTCAGTCTGCGACTGGCTCCGATGAGGCTCCAGCCTTCACGGAGTATTTCCTTTTTACGTTTGGGAGGTAGTGCAGGGCTCTCTGATTCCGGGCCATACAGTGTATCTTCCAACTGTGCAGGAGGCAGGTCATGATGCCCTTGCCCGGGCTCAGTACCAGCTTCGGAAACCGAAATATCTCCACCTCGCACCCTTGTTCCAGGTTGCAGTAAATAATGGGCTTTACCCTCTAATGGATCTCGAATCAAGCTGGTGAAGATCATTGCTACCATATAGAGTCCGCCAGCCACTAGCAGTGTTTTTTCCGAGCCTAGCATGGCTACGAGCACACCACTAAGCCCCCACCCCGCTAATTGCACCGTCTGATCGCTGACCGATACCAGACTGTTTGCCCGCATGAGTCCTTCCCCGGACGCAAGGCGGGGAATCAGCGCATTACGTGCAGGCGTGGTCCAGCCGTCCAAAAAGGACATGGCTGCCACCAACGTAAACACAATCACCCATATCGGCTCCGTACCCGCTGACCACAAGTGGCCCAGCAGAATAGCGAAGAAAACCAGTTGTCCGAACTGAGAAACGAATAAAATAAAAGGAAGCTGGAATCGAGCCAAAATGAGCGGTGCTAAAAAGCCGCTGATCATCTGTGCTCCCATTCGCAGCAACGGAACGAGCACCGAAGAGAAGATGGAGTCCGTTTCATGAAAAACCAGAGACACAAGTGCCATAATGTAAAGAATGTCGGCCGCATTAGACATGGTCTGCGTGCCAAGCAAATAGGTAAAGGAACGCTTGTGCATATAAATAAAATACTCCTTTGTTAATGTAGCTTTTTACAGCAAGATGATTAGGTCCATTTCAGGGTTACACGAAGATTGCCGGTACTTCCTAGATCCGTAATCTGATAGGAAATGGATTTCAAACCGAGTTGATATAAGGATTGTAAATCCTCCTTGAGACTTCGCTCCGTTCCCTGATAGGCAAAGGTAAGTGTCGTCCCTCCCTTATTTACAATCTTACGTACCTGTTCCTTAATGTCGGCGGATGATTTAACCAGACCCTTGCCGTCTTGCAGCGGATATTCGAGGGTATTGTACAGTTTTTGATACACAGCAGCCTTTGATCCTCCGGCAGTTACCAGTGCTGACAAGGTTTCCCGATACGATGTATTCGCTTGAGGATACGGCTTAACCCATGAGTGATCCCGCCGCATTTCGGTATCCGTCAGCAGATAATATGAAGTGCTTACCTCGTTCGCGCGATCCGGGGTTGGATCATCCCATGTCGTATCCATGTGATACCATCGACCATCTAATAAAACCAGATTCCATGCATGCAGCTGGCCCCCTGCTCTTCCTTCCACAATCCGGTTCGTAATGCCTGCACGTTCCAGCATTTTATAGGCCAGCAGTGAATAACCCTGACAGACCGTGCTTCCCGTTTTCAGGCCATCATAGGCTGTGTACTTTTGCTGTGCTTCATCATACTTCAGACGAACGACGATCCAATCATGAATGGCCTTTACCTTCTCATGATCCGTCATTCCCTTCGTAATAATATCCCCCAGCACCGCTTTAACTGTGCTATCCACATATGCTGTCTGTTCCTTCGTCTCCCGGTAGCTTAAACGAATCGTAACCTGAGCGGAGGTCGTTGTGCCTGTATAGCTGAATGCGTAGCTTTTGATCGTATAATTCACATACGGATCGCTCTCCATGGCCTGTTGGATGGCCGTCTGTAATTGCTGCTTGAGACCATTCACTCGCCCTTGATATGTAAAGGTCAGCGTTTCACTCCGCGTAGCCATTGCCTGTAAAAGCTTGTTCTGAAGCTGCTGCGATGATACGGATGGAGCCGGCTTAACCGACGTCGCATACACATTGCTGCCCCACTCCACAGCCTGCGGCAGCAACACAGCCAGCGCTGCACCCGCAACTAGACATTTTACAAGCCTAACCCCGATTTTTCTGTTCATACAGAGCGTTCCTGCCCTTCTTAGCATAGTTGTAAACAGCTATATCTTACCATAAAAACAGTTGCCCCAAACGCTCTAGTTTTGTCGGTTGCAGACGAGTAAGGGTGCAGTTCAAGACAGGTTGTGACATCATACTCGGCTATATAACAGATCGGATAATGAGCAAACATGTCGTTCGTAGAGAGTTTTATCACAGCAATCTAGATTTCCTCATGATATGGTACTGGCATCGGAAGTAAATGATATTGATTCTCATTCTAGATCAGAAAGGCTGAGCACCATGCCAGAATGTATCTCACTCCTTCGTACGCCACTGGGTCAGACTGTGCGTTTGCAATCTCTTGCCCCTCTTCATCCCTCATTGCGCCGCCGCTTAACAGACATGGGCATTAACGAAGGTTCCATCATACGGTTAAAAAAAATCAGTTTATTGGGCGGTCCTATTGTCATTGAATGCAACGGCCAGCTGGTCGGCCTTCGCCAAAATCAGGTGAAACAACTGGAGGTTGTTCCAACATGGACATGATCGCTCTATTCGGTAATCCCAACACAGGAAAAACCTCATTATTTAACAAGCTGACTCGTACGTATGCAGAAGTAGGAAACTGGTCCGGCGTCACAGTGGAAAAGAAAACAGGAATCCTGCGTGACAAGTCTGCCGTATTGGTGGATTTGCCGGGCGCCTACTCTTTACTCCCTCTTTCGCTGGATGAAGGTGTCGCAACTCGATATTTGCTGGAAGAACCTCCTACGGCCCTGATCAACATTGTGGATGCCTCCCAGTTCCAGCGTAATCTCTATCTAACCGTACAACTACTGGAGTATGGCCGTCCGCTTGTACTTGGCTTAAACATGACTGACGTAGCCGATGCCACGGGTCTTCGTGTAAACAAGGAATTGTTAGCTGATCAATTGAACGTTCCCATCATTCCTATGGTGGCGCGTACAGGCAGTGGAAGTAAGCAAATGCTCGCTTCTCTTCGGGAGGTAAGACGTACATCCAATGCTTTTCAATTGGACTACGGCCCTGCCGTTGAAGCTGCTATTACCGATATTTGCAACTTGCTGCCAAATGCACCTGTGCCGCAACTGCGGTGGGCCGCACTGCAATGTCTGGAAGGCAATCCTGTCGTCATGGAATGGATGACGAATGAGGTACAGCGTGAACAAGTAACTGCACGTATCCAACGTTGCGAGGAAGAACTTCTCGGTGAAGGCCATGCCATCACCCCTGCTCAGCATATTCGTTCTGTACGAACAGCATGGATTGCTGATCTGTGCACCAAGGCACTCGACACCTCCAAACTCAAACCGCACAGCCTGACGGATAGACTAGATGCACTATTAACTCACCGGTATCTGGGGATTCCGATCTTTTTGCTGCTGATGTACGCTACCTTCAAGTTCACCTTCGATTGGGCGGGTACGATCCTTTCAGATATGCTGGATGGATTTTTTTCAGGGACACTCAGCACTTGGATTTCTGAATTACTCGTTCACTTGAACGCGTCCGCTTTTACGCAAAGTCTAGTCGTGGACGGCATCGTGGCTGGAGTCGGGGGTGTGCTTGTTTTTCTGCCTCAAATTGCTATTTTATTTCTGATAATTTCTGTGATTGAAGACTCTGGTTATATGGCACGGGTCACGATACTCATGGATCGCCTGATGCAAGCCGTTGGCTTGAACGGGAAAAGCTTCATTCCCTTCATCATCGGATTTGGCTGCAATGTCCCTGCGATTATGGCGGCACGCACCATTGAACAGCCCAGAGAACGCCTCATTACCACGTTGCTGGTGCCCTTTATGTCGTGTTCAGCCCGCCTGCCGGTATATGCGTTGTTTGCGGGTGTGTTTTTCCCAACACATGCAGCAAGCATCATCATGCTGATGTATGTGTTAGGAATCATCGTTTCACTTATACTTGCCAAAATTTTTTCCAAAGTATCCATTTTGTCGGGTGAGCCCTCCCTCTTCATCGTGGAACTTCCTCCCTATCGAGTGCCGCAGGCTCTTACACTATTCCGCAGCACATGGGAGAAGGTCAAAGGCTTCGTCCGTAAAGCCGGAACCATTATTCTTGCAGGTTCCGTTGGCATCTGGCTCTTGTCCAATTTCGGTCCGCAGGGCTTCGGGGCAGAAATGAATGACAGTCTGCTTGCCACCGTTGGAGGTTGGTTCGCTCCATTACTGGCCCCTCTCGGTTTTGGCACCTGGCAAGCAGGTGCTTCCCTGCTCACAGGCTTTATGGCCAAGGAAGTTGTCGTATCAACGATGAATATTATTTACCACGTTCCTGATATGCAGGGACTGGAACTACAAGTCAGACAGGCCTTTACACCGCTTGCCTCCTTTAGCTTTATGGTGTTCATTCTGTTGTATGTTCCGTGTCTGGCTACGGTAGCCGTCATTCGTAAAGAAACCCTTTCGTGGCGTTGGACCGCATTTTCTGTGATCTATCCTTTGACCGTCGCATATATCATCGCTGTCTTGATCTATCAATGTGGCAGATTATTAGGTTGGGGTTAAGTCAGGCCCTATAGTAAACAAAAGGAAGTGAATTCCATGATCAATATCATCATTTTATTGGCGATCCTCGGTTATAGTGCGTGGGTGCTGGTGCGATTTTTGCGAAAAAGCCGTCAAGGCGCCTGTGCGGGGTGTTCGTCGAGCAAGTCATGTCCTGGCTGTGCCGTGAGTTCTATGAATGAAGATCATGCGAAAATCAAGAAAAGTATTTAATTCAAAAACTCATCATCACAAAAAAAAGCGGCTCCGGGGGTTTCTTACACCCGGAGCCGCTTCTTATTTACGCTTCACCGATATACTGCCAAATGCTCACTTAGCTCTCGCGTGTGCAAGTAAACTTCACGGTACAGCTCGTATAGGCCTTCATACTGTGCCACACGTTCTGGGTTCGGGGAATATCTCGCTGCTTCACGCAGAAAAGCTTCAGCGCACGCTTGCAGAGATTCAAACCAGCCGCTACCATAAGCAGCCAGCATGGCCGCCCCCAAAGCAGGTCCCTGTTCGCTTTCCAGCTTAATGATATCCGCGTTAAAAATATCTGCCTGCATTTGCAGCCATGCCTCATTACGCGCACCGCCGCCGATGGAAATCACTTCATTCACCATTTTGCCCGTTCCTCTGAGAATATCAATGGATTCCTTGAGCGAAAACGTAATTCCCTCCAGTACTGCCCGTGTAAAATGCGCAAGCTTATGCCCCGCATCCATCCCGATAAAGCTACCTCGAATGGTTGCATCTGGATGAGGTGTACGCTCGCCGACAATATAAGGCGTGAACAGCAGCCCTCGGCTGCCTGGTTCAATAGAGTTCACATCTGCCAACAGTGCATCAAAAGAATGCTCTGGTGCAAAGGTATCCTTAAACCAAGTCAAGCTGTATCCGGCCGCGAGCGTAACCCCCATAATATAATAAGCATCCTGCTCACTATGATTAAAAAAATGTGCCCGTCCCTGCACATCAATATCCTTGCGCTCCTCATAGGAAAGTACAACCCCTGAGGTGCCGATGCTGCACAGGGTGCGGCCTTCGCTCAAAATGCCAGCGCCAATCGCGCCACATGCGTTGTCCGCACCACCTGCAAAGACCTTCGTTTCAGGCGAAAGCCCGCTCTGCTCCGCAATCTCCGGCAGTAGCGTACCCGTCTGATCAAAGGATTCCACCAGCGGCGGGAACAGCGACAACGGTAGGTCAAACGCGGCAGCGATCTCTTCGCTCCACTGCTTGTTCGCAATATCCAGCAGCAGCGTGCCCGCCGCATCCGAATACTCCGTCGCCAGCTCTCCTGTCAGACAGTAGCGCACATAATCCTTGGGCAGCATAAAATGTGCCGCACGGGCCAGCACCTCTGGCTCATACTCCTGTACCCACAGCAGCTTGGGCAGCGTGAAGCCTTCCAGCGCGCGATTACGTGCGATGTTCAGCAGCTCCGACCCGAGCTTTCCTTCAATACGACGGCATTGTGCTGTTGTACGCGTGTCATTCCACAGAATAGCCGGACGAAGCACTTGGCCTTCCTTGTCAGTCAGCACAAGCCCATGCATCTGTCCCGAAAAGCTAATACCGTCCACAGCATCTGTGCCGCCGATTCCAGCCTTCTCCACAAGCTGTTTCAGTGATGCTAACGTGCCACTGACCCAGTCCTCAGGGTGCTGTTCGCTATACCCTGCCTTCGGCTGATGGAGCGGATAAGACTGGGAGGTTTCATAGGCCACCTGCCCCTTGCGGTTAACCAGCACCGTTTTGACCGCGCTGGTACCCAAATCTACGCCAATGACATAGCGTTCCTGCTCCTGATTTAGCTTCTCCTGCATTGGAGTTCCTCCTTCCTTGTCATCGTGCAGCCGTTGTTTCATATATAAGTTCTGGTATTAGTCAGCCAAAATGTATTGATTTAATGTTGCTTTCAGATATTCCTGACGACCGGATACGTTTTTGCGTGGTGCTTCGTTCGCCAGAGCATATTCAGCCAGAGAAGCAAGCGTTGCTTTTCCAGATACGATGTCTGCTCCAATACCTTCTTTAAAGCTGCTGTAGCGCTTCTCAATAAAGTCTTCAAACACACGATCCTCGACCAGTTTGGCAGCTACCTTCAACCCCTTCGCATACGTATCCATACCTGCGATGTGCGCAAGGAACAAGTCTTCCGGCTCAAATGATGCTCTGCGCACCTTGGCATCAAAGTTGATACCGCCACGGCCCAAGCCTTCATTTTGCAGCACTTCATACATGGTTAGTGTGGCATCATACAGATCAACCGGGAATTCGTCCGTATCCCAGCCCAGCAGCAAATCTCCCTGATTTGCATCCAGTGATCCCAGCATGCCGTTAATCCGTGCTACACGTACTTCATGATCAAAAGTATGACCCGCCAAAGTTGCATGATTAGCTTCCAGATTAAGCTTGAAATGCTGATCCAGATCATATTTTTGCAGGAAGGCAATCGTCGTCGCCGCATCAAAATCATACTGATGCTTCGTTGGCTCCTTCGGTTTTGGCTCAATCAGGAACTGAGCGTCAAAGCCAATTTCACGCGCATAGTCTACGGCCATATGGAACATACGTCCCAAATTGTCCTGCTCCAGCTTCAAATCCGTGTTCAGCAGTGTTTCGTAGCCTTCACGGCCTCCCCAGAAAACATAGTTATCTGCGCCCAGACGTTTGCCCACTTCCAGTCCTTTTTTAATCTGAGCAGCTGCGTGTGCGTATACATCTGCATTGCAAGTCGACGCGGCCCCATGCAAATAACGTGGATGGCTAAACATGTTTGCCGTGTTCCACAGCAGTTTTTTCCCTGTAGCTTTCATATGTTCCTCAATCAGATCCACGATGGTATCCAGATTGCTGTAAAATTCCTTCAATGACGCGCCTTCTGGTGCAATATCCACATCATGAAAAGCAAAATAAGGTAAATTCAGCTTATCCAGCAGCTCAAAGGCAGCCTCCACACGTGCCTTTGCCAAATCCAGCCCGGTAAACTTGGACCATGGACGTTCCGCTGTTTCTACACCAAAAGGATCGGAGCCGCCTGCAACCAGTGTATGCCAATAGGCCA
Organism: Paenibacillus sp. SEL1; assembly: GCF_054602535.1. NCBI lineage: Bacteria > Bacillati > Bacillota > Bacilli > Caryophanales > Paenibacillaceae > Paenibacillus > Paenibacillus sp. SEL1. The sequence continues at coordinate 1,056,329 of NZ_CM137723.1, forward strand.
TGCTAAAACGCAAATGCTCCTCCATCGTTTTTCCCGCTACAATTTCCTGTGGATTATAAAATTTGAACGCAAAAGGATTGTCGGATTGCTTGCCCTCAAAGTTAATTTTAGATACCTGTTCGAAATAAGCCATTATAAGTTCCTCCTTTGTAGTAAACGTTTACAAAAACGATTCTAGCACAGCCGAAAGACTTTGTCTATTGCTTAAACTAAGTTTGTTTTTATGATATAATATCAGGAATTACACCAACAGGAAGTGAATTAACCATGAATGTCACTGGCGATCAGGCGCTTGTCAAAAAGCTAAATAAATCCATTGTGCTGGAGCGTATTCGCCTTCATGCTCCGCTATCCCGGGCACAGTTATCCAGTCAAACTGGATTAAACAAGGCTACCGTTTCCAATCTGGTGGCAGAGCTCATCACCGATGGACTTGTATATGAGACGGGATTAGGGGAATCCAGCGGCGGGCGTAAGCCTTTAATGCTGCTGTTCAACAGCCGTGCAGGCTTTGTACTCGGTATTGAGGTGAGCGTACAGTACATCAAGGGCGCTCTGACTGATCTGGCAGGTACCATTGAAACTGAGCTTACCCTTTCCCTTACTCAGCATGATCCCGCCTTTGTTATGGAACAGATTCGAAAGCTCGTTCAGGAGCTCATGCAGGCCACTCCTCCCTCCCCTCACGGTATTGTCGGCATTGGGCTGGGGGTGCCGGGTATGGTGGATGAAACCGGAACCGTTTTGTTCGCACCCAATCTGGGCTGGGAAGAGGTTCCGCTGCGGCAGCAACTTGAAGCCGAGCTAGGTCTACCCGTCGTAGTGGATAACGAAGCTAACGTCGGCGCACAGGGCGAGTTGTACTATGGGATGGACGGCGATCACCGACAGCAGGTGCGGGATCTGGTCTACATCAGTGCAGGGTCCGGGATCGGGGCCGGGATTATCATTGATGGCAAACCGTATCAAGGAGCTTGGGGGTACGCAGGAGAGACGGGTCATATGACCATTGATTGGAACGGACGACTCTGCTCCTGCGGTAGTCGCGGCTGCTGGGAACTCTATGCTTCAGAGAAGGCGTATGTAGCATCCACATTGAAACTGCCTGCACAGAATACAGCGGAATTACTGCCATTTGCTCAGCAAGGTGAAGCAAGTACATTAAGCGTCCTTGATGATATTGGGCGATATTTGGGTGTGGGTATTACCAACATTGTGAACAGCCTCAACCCCGGAATGCTTATCATCGGCGGTCCACTGGCGGAAGCCAGACCTTGGTTTGAGCAAAGCATGCGTGGTGTGATTGACGAACGTGCCCTGCCCTATCACCGTCGGCAACTACAGATTCGTTTCTCCACGCTTGGCAGCCGTTCGACGATGCTAGGTGCCGCCTATGCGGCAACAGCTCCTTTTCTGGGGCGAGTACGCGTGTCTTTATAAGAAAAAAAAGCGTACGGGAACACTCAGGTTCCTGTACGCCCACTTTTCTCGGAATTTGCAAAATCCTATAAAAAAGATTAGGGACTATAAAAAGGCCCCCTCCGCAGTATGTAACTGCGATGGAGGCCTTATATATACCCTATAACGATCATAGGACCGTCATATGCTGTTAGGTTGGATTAAGCGTTCAATACTTTTTCAAACTTGGTTTTGTTCATACCGGAAATACGTTCTTCCCCGATCAAAGTCAATGGAACGGCACGAATGCCCATATCCCAAACCTCTTGTGCAAAAGCTTCATTGGTTTCAATGTTGCGTTCTTCGTACTCTACGCCTTTTTCACTCAAATAGCTTTTTACTTGACGGCAATGCGGGCAGTTTGTAGATGTGTATACTATTGCTTTTTCCATGAATATCACCTCATCATTTATTTTGTTACAACATATTTATTCATATTTCCAAGGATCATTACAGGGCCAGTGCGCTGTGCTCCAGGCTTTCAATGTACTTCTCGCTGTCCATAGCAGCCATGCAGCCACTACCTGCTGCGGTAATCGCTTGTCTGTAGCGAGTATCCTGTACGTCACCACAAGCGAATACGCCAGGCACGTTTGTTTCGGAAGTACCCGGATTTACGACGATATAACCGTTCGCATCCGTTGTAATTTGTCCCTCAAGGAAGCCTGTATTCGGATGATGACCAATCGCCACGAATACGCCGCTAACTGTAATGATTTCCTCTTCACCTGTTGCATTATTCAGTACTTTCAAGCCAGTGACTCCATTCTCGTCCGCAATCACTTCTACAGGAGTACGATTAAGCGCCCATTCAATTTTGTTGTTCGCACGAGCACGATCCTGCATAATTTTGGAGGCGCGCATTTCTTCACGACGATGTACCAATGTCACTTTGGAGGCAAATCGAGTCAGGAAATTGGCTTCTTCCAATGCAGAGTCTCCACCGCCGATGACAACAATTTCTTTGCCACGGAAAAAGAAGCCGTCGCATGTTGCGCAAGTGCTTACGCCACGTCCGATATTATCCTGTTCACCGGGAATACCCAGATATTTGGCAGTCGCCCCTGTGGAAATAATCAGCGTATCAGTAACCAGTTCACCCAAACCTTCTACATCCAATGTAAATGGACGAGCCGTTGTGTCTACTTTGTTTACCCAGCCTGTGCGGAATTCAGCTCCAAAACGCTCCGCTTGCTTACGCATATTATCCATCAAATCGGGTCCCATGATTCCTTCAGGAAAGCCTGGGAAATTTTCGACTTCCGTAGTTGTAGTTAATTGTCCGCCTGGCTGTGGTCCTTCGATCACCAGTGGGCTCATGTTAGCGCGTGCCAGATAAATTGCAGCGGTCAAACCGGCAGGGCCGGTACCTATAATAATGGACTTGTACATATCTTGGTTCCTCCTAAAATATCATAAGTATTATATAACGAGTTTTCGGCACCGGGCGCTGGGCAGCTGCATATACTCTAAAAGTAATTCCACCAGAAGCTTATCCCAAAATGTGGACACCCGGATATTGCAAAAACGAATCACTTGTTTTGTAGCTTCTTATGACTTAGACTGATTCTAAATCCTAATTTCATTATGCGGAAATAGCTGTAAACAGTCAAATGAAGTTTTCATGAAGCGAAGTATAAAGATAAATCAGGTATGGAGGGATTATCCCCATTATGAATGACGTTTTTTTAGGTAGCTTTATTTCTGCCCTGTCCACCGGACTCGGCGCCGTGCCCATACTGTTTATGCGCAATATCACGCATCGGCTTCGCGATGTTCTGTTGGCTTATGCCGCAGGAATTATGACCTCTGCATCCGTGTATAACCTCATTCCCGAAGCAATCCAGCATTCCAATTGGTTCGTGCTGACTGCGGGAATCCTGCTCGGCTGTCTCGTATTACTGGTGATGGAAATGTACATTCCCCATGCGGATTTGGAGGACCCAGACTCCAAGACCTTTCAACTGGAGTCCAAATCTTTTCTCATTATCGCAGCTATTACATTGCACAATTTGCCAGAAGGACTCTCTGTTGGGGTCAGCTATGCAAGTGAAACTCAAAATCTCGGCAATCTGATCGCCTTCTCTATCGGCCTGCAAAATGCCCCGGAAGGCTTTATCGTAGCGTTGTTCCTTGTGAATCAAAATATCGGCCGTTTCAAGGCCTTGGGCATTGCTACCCTCACCGGAGCCGTGGAAATCATTACGAGTCTGATCGGGTTTTATTTGAGCAGCTGGGTGAACGGACTGGTACCTTACGGCCTTGCTTTTGCCGCCGGAGCCATGATGTTTATTGTCTACAAGGAATTGATTCCCGAGAGTCACGGGGATGGCAACCAGCGGATCGCCACATTCTCTTTTATTCTCGGCTTAATTACGATGATTGGGCTAACCGAATGGCTATAGCCGAGCAACACAAAAAGGCTGCCTTCTGCCTGTAATCCAGACAGATAAGCAGCCTTTTTTGGCATGTTCACATGGGGATACCTCATTTTTTTTGGTTCATGGAGCGCAGTGCTTCACGATACTGCTCGTCCTCACTTTTGTGAGTCTCCTTCTCTCCATTGGATATTTGGGAACGTCCATCCTTTTCTTCGTCCTTTTTGGCAAAACCACGTAAAGCCGCACGATAATCCTGATCTCCGTAAGCATCTTTGATATTCTCGCGATCCTTTTCTACCTTCTTATCCGTCTGGATATCAGGCACCTTGTGTTGTTCCTCCGCGTGATGTTCTTCGACGTCGATATCCTTATGCGGCATCTCTCGCGTAGAATCTATCCTTTCACGTGCCTCGGGTTCCACCTGTACAGGATAAGGACGTTTGCTTCTTTGCCGTGACTCCTCTTCCGTGGGGCGAGTTTTGGGAGAGGATTTGCGCGTCATCTTTGTATTAAATACCAGCAAAAAAATAAAGGCAACCGCAGCTACTACGATAAAAGCAATGGTCATCGGTAGCCTCCTATTCTCTTTCAGCGCTACGGTACCGTCCCGCTATCTCAGCGACCCGTTTACCCAAAGAACGACCTAGTGCAAGATCATCACCCGTTGGAAGATTAGGCGGACCATTGGGGTCTGTCTCCACTGGACATGTTACCCCTACGCCGTAATAGGAGCCGTATAATGCATTTTCCGTAATATTAGCGGGCAGTCCTACAATAATCATACCTTGATGAAGCATCGGAGTAATCAAATTCAGAAGCGTAGATTCCAATCCACCATGAACGGTAGCGGTTGTGCAAAACACAGCGCCGATTTTATCCACCAGCTTGCCCTGCGCCCACAGATACCCCAGCTTATCGATCCAGCTTTTCAGACCACTGCTGATGGTACCAAAATGGCCCGGGCAACCCCATATAATGGCATCCACACTCACTAGTTCATTCACATCGGCCTCATTTACATGCTTTAACAACACTTCCGTATGCTCAAGGTGTGCTCCTTCTGCGATCGAGCGAGCGAGACGTTCGGTATGCCCATTTTCACTGTCATATACAATCATGATTCTGGTCGTCATTATGCGCATCATCCTTTGTCAGCAAAATCATCTTTTTCGCATGCGCTCTTAACCTTGCCCAAAACCCATCTGAATATTATGAATCATTTGACGCATACTTTGAAAATCCAAAGAACTAGGGAGGCATGTAAACATGAATTCACGCGCCATATTAGTCAACCTGCTAGTTATTATCATTATTCTGGCAGGTGGTGGAGCCGCCGCCTATTACTACAATCAATCCGCCAACTACATAAAAACCGATAATGCCCAAGTGAGCGGACAAGCAGTTACCGTTGCCTCTCCAGGCGCTGGCAAACTCACAGGCTGGAATGCTGAAGTTGGTAAGACCTACACCGCTGGAAGCACGCTTGGTAATGTAGAAGGGGGAGGAAGCCGAATTAGCGTTACGATTCCAACCGATGGTACCATCGTACAGCAATCTGCAGTCAACAACTCGATTGTTGGGGCAGGCACACCCTTAGCGAAGGCTTTTGATCTAAACAATTTATGGATTACCGCCAATATTGACGAAACGGCTGTACAAGATCTTCAAGTAGGACAGACGGTAGATGTATATATTGATGCTTACCCGGATACGTCCCTGAGCGGTAAACTCGAAAAGATCGGCCTGGCGACCGCATCAACTTTTTCACTACTGCCCACTTCTAACACCACTGCCAACTATACCAAGGTGACACAGGTCGTGCCTGTCAATATTTCCATTCAAGGTTACAAGGGGCTGGGTATTATCCCGGGAATGAGTGCGACCATCAGAGTTCACAAGTAGGAGGCTGTCATGGATCAAAAAATGTCCGTCGGACGTATTCTGTCCGTGCTGCTGCTAGGCGCCTTCATTTCGATTTTGAATCAAACGCTGCTCAACGTGGCCATTCCACATTTGATGAATGATTTTAATGTATCTGCAACAACCGTTCAATGGCTATCCACCGGATATATGCTAACCAACGGGATTTTGATTCCTATCACTGCTTTTCTGATTGAGTCATTCGGAACACGTGCGCTGTTCATCTCCGCGATGGGGTTATTTACGGCCGGGTCTGTCGTCTGTGCTACCAGTACCGGCTTTGCGCCTATGCTGGTTGGACGCGTTATTCAGGCCAGCGGAGCGGGCATTATCATGCCTGTGGTCATGAACGTGTTCCTGACTGTGTTTCCCCCCGAAAAACGAGGCGCTGCTATGGGGACCATGGGGATTGCCATGATGTTTGCCCCGGCGGTTGGACCAACTTTATCCGGTTGGATTGTGGAGCACTATAGTTGGAGACTGCTATTTTTGCTGGTGATTCCGTTGGCAATCATTGATATTCTGTTTGCCATACGCTGGCTCAAAAATGTATCCAAGCTAACGAAACCGAACTTTGATCTGTTGGGAACCATCTTTTCCACACTGGGCTTTGGCTTCCTGCTGTATGGCTTTAGTTCAGCTGGAGACAAGGGCTGGGACAGCAATACGGTAATACTTACACTCGCTGCCGGGGTTGTGTTTATTGTATTGTTTATCGTACGCGAGCTGAATATGGTACAGCCGATGCTGGAGTTCCGTGTGTTTAAATATGATATTTTTACCGTATCGACCTTAGTTGGGGCTACCGTCAACATGACGATGTTTGGCGGGATGCTGCTGCTACCGATCTATTTGCAAAATATACGCGGCTTTACACCGCTGCAATCCGGTCTGCTGCTGTTGCCGGGTGCACTGCTGATGGGTGTGATGTCACCGATATCAGGGGCAGTATTTGACCGTATAGGCGCAAGGCCGTTGGCGATCATTGGACTGATTATTACAGCAGTCACAACCTGGGAATTCAGTCTGCTGACCGATGCCACCACCTACGGACATATTATGATCATCTATACGATTCGCAGCTTCGGAATGTCATTGCTGATGATGTCCGTCCAGACGGAAGGGCTAAACCAGCTACCTGCCCATCTCGGTAGCCACGGTACAGCCATGTCCAATACAGTACGGCAAATTGCCGGGTCTATCGGTACCGCTTGGCTCATTACTGTAATGAGCAGCCGAACGACAATTCATGTAGCGGATTATGCGAATGTCGCTACCACCGCCAATGTTCCTTTAACCGAAGGGGTAGCACAGTTGGGACAAACCCTCGCGCAAACGGCGGGCATTTCAACAGAAAGTGGTTCATCGTTGGCGCTACAACAGGTGTACCGAAATGCCGTTACAGAATCAACGATCCATGGCATTAATGATGCCTTCATCATTGCTACAGGGATTGCACTAGCGGGGCTATTGTTTTCCTTGTTCTTACGACGATCTACGCCGCGCCGAAGATAGACGTACAGCGTTGCGAGGCTGCAAAAGAAGGAGCATTCACCCCCTTGGATTTTAAGAGGTATGAATGCTCCTTCCTGTTTGTCATCTTGTAATTATTAGTCCTATGACCGCAATAAGCGCAGGCCATTCAAAATGACCAGTATTGTGCTGCCTTCATGCCCAATAACCCCAAATGGCAAGGCTATATCCTGCACAAAGTTGCTGATCACAAGCAGCAAAATAACACTTACCGCGAAGATCATATTTTGTTTGACCACCCGCTGCGCCTTGCGCGCCAGTGCTATCGTCGGAGCGATCTCCTCGATTCCATCGTTCATCAGTACCACGTCTGCGACCTCTAGCGCTGCTCCGCTGCCATGCATCCCCATGCCTAGTCCTACGGTTGCTGCTGTCAACGCAGGAGCGTCGTTCACACCGTCGCCGACCATGACGACATGCCCGTACTGCTCCCGCAGCATGCGAATATGGCTGACTTTGTCCTCCGGCATTAAGCCAGCATATACAGCGTCGACTCCGGCCTGCTCCGCGATCACAGTGGCCGTTTCTGGACGGTCTCCGGTTAGCATGACAACCCGGATACCCTGCGCTTGCAGGCGTTTCACGGACTCTTGAGCCTGCGGACGCAGCTCATCGCGTAGTGCCAGCATTCCAGCAATCCGATCATCCGCGAGGATGATGGATACGGTTTTGCCCTCAGCTTCCAGACGGGCTCGACTCTCCATCCACTCTGGCTCTGCCAGGGGACTAGGTCCATCCAGCACATCTGTGCGACCGATTTTCCATTTCACCCCGCCTATGATGCCTTCCATCCCCCATCCAGTGAGTGCCTGTACTTGCTCGGTTGGGAGAGGATCTCTCTGTCCCCATTCAGCTTGAGCTTTGGCTACAATCGCTCGCGCCAGCGGATGCAAAGAATAACTTTCAATTGTGGCAACAATCTGCAATAGCTCATCGGCATCGTATTCTGCGGCGGTAATCCAATCCGTGACGACAGGTGACCCCATCGTTAACGTGCCTGTTTTGTCAAAAGCAACAACAGAAGTCAATGCCATATTCTCCACATGTGCTCCACCTTTGAACAGGATGCCCCGTCGAGCACGGTTGGAAATGGCCGATAGCATCACTGGCATAATGGATGACACGAGCGCACAGGGTGAGGCCACGACGAGGAACACCATAGCCTTGTAGAACGCTGCTGCCCACGTCCAGCCTAATGCGATGGGTGCACCGACAATGACCATCAGCGTAACAGCAACAACAATTCGGGCGTACACCGATTCGAACGTTTTAATAAACCGCTGGGAATCAGGAACTTCGGTCTGAGCCTCTTCCACCATACGAATGATTTTTGAAAATAAAGTGTCCTCCGAGGACTGACTCACCTCTACATATAGCACGCCTTCTCCATTAATGGTGCCCGCATATACTTCGTCACCTTCCACCTTATTTACCGGAACAGACTCCCCGGTAATCGATGCCTGATTCACTGCCGAAACGCCCTTAGAGATTCGGCCGTCCGCCGGAATCAGTTCGCCCGGCTTCACCAGCAGCAGGTCGCCTGGCAACAGCTGTTCAATGCCGACTGTTTCCATCCCCTCACGAGATAAGCGCAAAGCCGTTTCCGGCTTCAACGCCATAAGCTCAGAAATATCCTTACTACTACGCTCGGTGGTATAGCTCTCCAGCGCACCGCTGAGTGCAAAAATAAAGATCAGCATGGCTCCTTCATTCCAATAGCCAATGGTTGCAGCTCCTAGGGAGGCAGCGATCATGAGTAGATTAACATCCAGATCATGTTCTCGGATCAGTGTTTCGACCCCTTCTCTGGCTTTGGACCAGCCTCCAAGAGCATAGGACACCACATACAGAATGACCGATAGCCATTGCCACCAATGTGAGACTCCCCATGCCATCAGCATCAGCAATCCACTACCTAGAGCAGCTTGCATCTCCTTATTTTTCAGCATGCTTTTGAGCTGAAATTGCGGCTTGCGATTCGGACCGGGTCGTCCGCTACCACTGTTTTTTGAAAGGGTTCGGTTAGAGGGAGACAATGTATCTTGTAATCGTTGAGTAGCTTGCATCATGTCACGTTCCTTTCCATATTTTGTTCCTTGTACTAGCATTTCATTGAGAATGATATCCATTGTTAAGTGCCCTAAAATAGCACATGCTGCTTCGGGAAGTCCGAAGCAGCATGTTTGACAATGAGAATGATAATCATTTTTGCATCTATACAATTATTTTGGATTAGCGAAACTTTTGTTTTATTATATACCTTTTCTTTTCCACTTGTAAACCAGCAATGGCCTAAATAAAAAAAGATACCCGCGCCACCGCAGGTATCCTCCATATTTAAAGCATCCTATTCAGGATTTGCAAAATTCGATTCCAGTCGCTCCAAAGTGCAATATATAGACGAACTAGACCATTTCGATCTATATATTGTTCATTGAAAGTCGCTTATTGGATTTTTGCAAAATCCTCTATTCCAAGAATTCCGGTTATCTTCAGGCTAAAGGAAACTTCCACGCATGATTGTGTGCAGTTCCTGAAGTGTGCTGACGATCTGCGGGCTGTTGCAGTCCCAAACGCGCAGCCGCAAGGCGTGCAGTGGGAACCGCTGTGTCCGGGCAAATGACCCCCGTCAGCTCATTCTCCCAGATCGAAATCCTATCCAGAGAATGGTTAATTTCATCTATTGCTACCCATAAAGGAAGCTCAGGCTTTACACGTCGAACAGCTTCCATTATGCATTTTATCGTATCACTATTATTCTCATGACCATCGACACCGGATGGAATCAACTGCTCCTCAGCCCTAATGTCATCGGATGGAGTTGGTATGACTTCTAAAATGACCGTATCGGCAAAACGTGCCAGATCTGCAGCTTGAGCCACCTGCTTGATCTGCCGTGCGCTCACTTCGGACATGTTATTGGAATTGGCTGACTCCCCCGACCGTGCGGCTTGCCTGTTCCCTGTTTGGCTTACGTTAGGCACCAAAGACGGGTCAACTGTCAAAAGCACGCCTACCCGATATGGAATGCACCGAAGACGCCCGCATAAAGTCTGCTCTGCAACGCCGTCAATCCAGTCTCGCGCTGCCCGGAATTCGTCCACGTCAGCCGGATTGCGCACTATAATCTCCAGCTTGGGTTCTCCCCCCTGCCGCACGCTCCGCAACGCCGCACGCAGTAATGCCTCCAGCTGCATATCTTGCAAGCTTCCAATACCCACTGCATTGTTCTGCTCAATTAGGGCTATAGTGAGTGGTGATCCGTTCAAAGACTCGAATAAGCTTTCATATTGTGTTTCCAGCAAACTGATAATTCGGCGGGACAAATGCTCACACAATCCAGGCAGGCCAGATGCCTGGTTAAAGGTTTTGTACGTGTCAGATGCACGTGAACCGGGAATAAGGATGGGATCAGGCTCCCCGTCAGGGGCATGAATCGTCTGTCCAGACTCTGCTACGTCCAGATACGCATAGCATAGTTTCCCTACACGGCCAGATGCCTGTGACAAGGGACCATGCAGAAGACTATAACCGTCATAACTGCCTATTTCTGATGCTGTCTCTGTGCTTATACGACTCAAACTTGCAGGAGCATCGGCATAAATCCGTATGGAGGTGCGCCTGTATTCATCGCTCCATTTTAGGAGTGTGCCCATTGCTTGCCCAATATCGTTGCCGTTATTCAGCATCGTTTCCCCAAGTAATTCCGGATTCGCAGCCATCAAAGCCTCTGCTCGACTGATTACGCCCTGCTCAGCTAAACCAACCAGCCAGCCCAACGGATCTTCCTCCTGCGTAGCAGATACTTCATGGCTGCCTGCCTTTAGCGTCTCCATAGCCAACCTCTGTGTAGCAGCCTCCATACCCGGCTCTGGAACTTTGAGATCCCGGCTATTTTTGCCACCCAATAGCTCTGAGAATACATGCATCAGTTTAGCCTCCATGCTATTAATCCATCCTTTCTTCCGTCAGCAAGTTGGCACACACGAATTCGAGTACCCCTCCAAACAAAGAAAACGCTTACCCATAATGGAGCAACCGAATCTTACATGGGCCTTACTTGTAAAGCCCCTACCTTAACGTATTAGGCACGCCACACATTTATACATTTCGGCACAACTACACTACATCCCAAAATAAATCTCTATCCCTGCTGGTACAAGATCACTCGAAAAAGGAACCTATAAAATAAACACCCCCGGTTTTCACAGGATGCCTATACATCCGATGCTAACCCAGAGGTGTTTATTTTTACTCGTAAGAACGAACCTTCAATACACGCATCACATTCAATACAGCTAGCAATGTTACACCTACATCGGAAAATACAGCCTCCCACATCGTAGCAATACCGAATGCTCCCAGCGTAAGAAAAACCGCTTTGACAACTAGCGCAAATATAATGTTTTGCCATACGATACGACGTGTGCGCTTGGCGATATGGATCGCCGTAACCAGCCTTGAAGGCTCGTCGTTCATAATTACGATATCTGCCGCCTCAATCGCAGCATCCGATCCCAAACCGCCCATCGCTACACCGACATCTGCCAGCGCCAGTACGGGTGTATCATTAATCCCATCGCCTACGAACAAAATTTTGTCGCTCGTTTTTTTACTTGCAGACAACTGCTCGATGGCTTCGGCTTTGTGCTGAGGTAACAGTTCTGCCCGTACTTCATCCAAACCCAACTGTCGTCCTACGGCCTCGGCAACAGTCCGATTGTCACCCGTCAGCATGATGGTTTTCACCACACCCAACTTTTTCAGTGAAGCAACCGTTTGGGCTGCGTCTTCCTTAACCTCATCTGAAATCAGAATGCACCCGGCATACGTTCCGTCTACAGCCACATGTACGACCGTTCCTTCATCCAGCGTCCCTGCTTGCTGCGCCACGTTAAAAGCCACATGCTCCCGTTCCATCAGCTTGGCGTTTCCGGCTGATACCAGACGACCATCAATGTGTGCCTGAATCCCGTGACCGGATATTTCACTATATTGCTGAACCCGTTCTGCTCTGAGTTCTTTACCGTAGGATTCACGCAGAGACGCAGCAATAGGATGTGTGGAATGCAGCTCGGCCAAAGCGGCGGTTTCGAGCAGGGTTTCGTTTGTAAAATCTCCGGCAGGATAAATCCCTGTTACACGGAAAACACCTTTGGTGAGTGTACCTGTTTTATCAAAGACAGCGTATTTCACATGATTCAGAGCTTCAAGATAGTTCCCGCCCTTGATCAGAACTCCTGAACGGGAGGCTGCCCCAATTCCCCCAAAGAAGCCCAGTGGAATGGATACTACCAGCGCACAAGGACAAGAAATAACGAGGAAAACAAGCGCACGGTATACCCAATCTGCAAATTGTGCATCTGGCACAACAAGCGGTGGAACAACCGCCAACAACAGCGCTACAATAACCACTACTGGAGTATAGTATCTGGAAAATTTCGTGATAAACTTTTCAGTCGGCGCTTTTTTGGCACTCGCATTTTGCACTAATTCCAAAATTTTCGTGACCGCCGATTCACTAAATTCCTTGCTAACCTCTACCGTTAGAAGTCCGTTCGTATTGATAAACCCACTCAACACGTTGCTTCCCGGCTCTACGGTACGAGGCACGGATTCACCAGTCAACGCAGAGGTATCCACATGCGATTTACCATCTATAACTTTACCATCCAGCGGGATCTTCTCGCCCGGCTTAATTACAATCAAATCCCCAATGCGAACGTCTTCTGGGGACACTCTCCGTACGGACTCAGCCGTCTTCAGGTTGGCATAGTCCGGTCTAATATCCATCAGATCACTGATGGATTTACGTGAACGATTAACTGCAATGCCTTGAAACAGTTCTCCGATTTGATAAAAGAACATGACAGCTACGCCTTCCGGGTATTCCCCAATTGCAAATGCACCAACTGTAGCCAGCGTCATCAGGAAGTATTCGTCAAAGGCCATTCCACGTACCAAACTGCGTGCAGCCTGCAAGACAACATCACCGCCAACGATGATATATGCCAGTAAAAATAGGGCCAGCTTGCCTACACCTTCGACAGGTAACCACCAGGCAATAGCCGCAACGACCGCACCAATAGCCAAACGCGCAATCATGCGGCGCATACCGTCCGTACCGTGATCATGCGTATGCCCAGCGTGGCTATCATCTCCATGCGAATGTGAATGAGTGTGGGTAGCTTCACCATGTTCGTGCTCTGCATGGTGGTTGTGATGCTCGTGTGCATGATCGCCGTGGTCGTGTCCATCGTGCGTGCGGGCTTGCTTATCATGTGCTCCATGATGATGACCAGCGTGGCTGTGAGAAGCATGTTGCCCGACCTCGTGTGTATGCCCTTCACCTTCACTATGATGCTCATGACCGCATGCACAGTCCTCTGTGCAATCCGACTGTACTGCACCAGCATTGCTTCGACTGTCTTCACGCAGGCGTCCACGAGCACTTTTTACCACCATCCGAACATGTGGCTCAAGTCTGTGAACCTTCCGTTCAGTCTGGCGAAAAACCTCTTCCTTTTGATCCGAACTTGTGGTCATCGTCAACGTTTTCGTAACAAAATTGACCGAGCAATCCATGACCCCTTCTATTTTACTGACACCATTTTCAATCTTGAGAGCACAGTTGGCGCAATCCAAACCTTCCAAAATCCATTCATGCCGTTCCGTTCTTTTTAGAGCATCCATAGTCATTGGCCTCCAATTAACTATATATGAGCAACTGTTCATATATTATTTGTTAAGGCCATTATATTCAGGATCAGGGTCAAAAGTCAATGACTCTAGCCCTTTTTAACAAAAAAATCGACTTCAACAGACGAACGCCAAAAGAGCGCCAATCGCTTGGCGCCCTCTGTTGTTTTATCCCAAAAATTATTGATGTGATATGTGCTGATGGGTTTGCAAAAAGATCTGCTCCACATGATTATCATCCAGTGAATAAAACACCGTCTTGCCTTCTTTGCGTCGTTTGACAATACGCAGGTTGCGCAAATAACGAAGCTGGTGGGATACCGCAGATTGTCCCATGTTCAACACCTGGGTCAGATCATGAACACACAGTTCTTTTTGTGCCAGGGCATAAATCAGCTTGATTCGTGTCGGGTCACCCAGTGCTTTGAACAGCTCCGACATTTTGTATGCGATGGAATCCTCAACAAGGGAAGATTTTATGCGCTCAATTTCCTGATCTGAACCGTGACAAGCCGGCTCGCAATCCAAAGCTTCCGTTTCAGAATTCATCCTTTTCACCCCGTGTATTTCGACTTGATGCTCCTATTATAGCAAATTCGTAGAGTTTACGAATAGCTTATATTACAGCTTGCCCTGTAACAGAAAACTTCCAAGTCTCAATGCTTGCCTAACACTATAGCTTTACACTACTTAGAGCTTAATTAAAGCTTAATTCAACGTTTTTAACACTTCATCACTGTAAGGAATAATTTCATTTATTTGTTGATCACGTAACTTCACCGCAAACGCTGGATCAACCAGCAAAGCACGCCCAACCGCAACCAGATCAGCTTCCTCTCGTTCTACTTGCCCCACGAGTTGTTCTAATCTTGCCTCTACATTACTGGATTGATCGGTTTGACGATTATTATTTTCCAAATCACTCAAAAAGGCCTTCTCCAAACCAATCGAGCCCACAGTAATCACTGGCTTGCCTGTTATCTTTTTGGTCCAAGCTGCCAAATTTAGATCAGACCCTTCAAATTCCGGTTCCCAAAAACGGCGGCTTGAGCAATGGAATACATCCACCCCGGCCTTCACTAATGGAGTGAGAAACTGTTCAAGTTCCTGTGGTGTTTCGGCCAGCTTTTCTTCATAATGGTACATCTTCCACTGGGAGAATCGCAATACAATTGGGAAATTCGGCCCTACTGCACGACGACAAGCCTCAATGACCTCCACCGCAAACCGAGTACGCTGGACCAAGTTGCCTCCGTATTGGTCGGTGCGCTTATTGGTTTTGTCCCAGAAAAATTGATCGATTAAATAGCCATGTGCTCCATGAAGCTCAATACCGTCAAAACCCACTCGCTGGGCATCGGCAGCGGCCTGTGCATAAGCTGAAATAATATCCGCAATCTCAGCCTCCGTCAATGGCTCAACCACCTTTTCGCCGGCGGGAGAGATACCGGATGGACCGACAGGCAATGCCTCGGGATTCGGTTGATTATCTGCACCTATTTTACGGGCCGTACCCACATGCCAGAGCTGCGGTATAATCTTGCCACCTACCGCATGAACCTCCTCAACTACCTTGGCCCACCCCTTTAATCCCTCACCATAAAAATTAGGAATGCTTGTGTGCTCCACAGCTGCGGGATGATTAATAGCAGTTCCCTCTGTAATAATCAATCCAACTGCATTTTCGGCACGGCGACGATAATACGCGGCCACGTCAGGCCCTGGAATACCTTGAGGAGAAAAATTCCGTGTCATTGGCGCCATAACAATCCGATTGGGAAGAGATAAATTACCTAACTTAAAAGGTTTAAACAGTAATTCTGTGTTCATTACTTTTTCCTCCGCTCTCCACTAGTATTATCGTTTTCACTCTACTGTTATACAATTCCATTTTACACATATGTAAACTTGAGTTCAAGAAGCCACAGTTTTTATTTTAATAAGCTACACAAAAAAAGAAGAAGCGGCTCTAAGTCCGCTTCTTCTTTCCTAATTCGCTTATACTTGAGTGATTTTGCAAAAATCCTGACTTATTAGTGTGCTACCATGTTGTATTCCATAATCCATACAGAACCACCAACAACGGTCAACAGGATAACTACCCCGAAAATCAAAGTCATGACATTCCAGCGTGGTCCATTGCTTTCACGAATGTGCATGAAGAAGAAAAGCTGAACCAGAAATTGCAGCACTGCCGCGGCTAAAATAACAACCATGGTCGAAGTGCGGCTCAACATATGATTCATAACCACACCAAGAGGAATGATGGTCAGTACGATGGACAGAATAAACCCGATAACATAGGATTTCACTGAACCGTGAGAATCATCATGACCATGCGAACCCGCTCCTGTTTGATGCTGTGCCATCTACATCACCCCCATCAAATAGACGACTGTCAGCAAGAAGATCCAGACAGCGTCTAAAAAGTGCCAGTACAAGCTCAATGCCGAAACTTTCCCCTTCGTCTCTGGTGTAAGCCCGCGTTTTTTCAACTGGAACATGAGTCCAATCATCCAAACCAGACCTAACGAAACGTGAAGTCCGTGCGTTCCGACTAAAGTGAAGAATGCCGACAAGAACGCACTAGTTCCAAAATTGGCTCCTTCGTGTACCAACTCAACAAACTCGTAAACCTCAAAACCGATAAAGCCAAGACCCAGGATCGCCGTCACGATTAACCAGTTAATTAATCCCTTCATGCTTCCTTTGTTCATGGCCAACACAGCCAGACCACTTGTGAAGCTGCTCGTGAGCAAGAGGAACGTTTCAATAATAACGCCCGTCATGTTAAACAGCTCTGCGCCACCCGGTCCTCCGGCTGTGTTGTTCCGAAGGACGACGAAGGTTGCGAACAAGGTACTGAACAGGATTACGTCCGTTACGAGGAAGATCCAAAAACCAAGCATCTTCAATTCTTGCGGATCGTGATGCCCGTGGTCATGATCATGGCTTTGGTGTGCTGCTGCTTGTGCCATTATACTGACCCCCTTATTGCCGCTTCCGTGCGTTTTACTTCATCCGCAGGGATATAGTAGTCGCCATCATAGGAGAAGAACGAACGGCAAATCATACAAATTGCCACACCGATCAGTCCTGGAATATAGAAGAACGACCATCCGAATACGAACCCGAAACCTGCAATGAAAAAGAATACCGACATAATGAATGGAATCGCCGAGTTCTTCGGCATATGAATCGCTTCAATTGGCGGTTGCTTTCTGAAAATACCTTTTGCACGTTTATCTTTTTCTGCCCACCAGTCATCACGTGCTTCTACTTGTGGAATGGTAGCAAAATTGTACTCCGGTGCAGGTGAAGGAATCGACCATTCCAACGTATGGCCACCCCAAGGATCGCCTGTTGTATCCTTCAGCTTACGGTAATTCTTGATGCCCAGAAGAATTTGAAGAACCTGGAACAAGAAACCAATCCCCATCAAGAATGCCCCAACGGTCGAAACGAGGTTAAGCGGCTGCCAGCCGGTATCCCAGCCGTAAGTGCTCAGACGACGCGTCATACCCATCAGACCGAGAGAATATTGCGGAATAAAACATACATAGAAACCGATGTTCCAGAACCAGAAAGCCCATTTACCAGGCGTTTCAGGCAATGTGAAACCGAACATTTTAGGCCACCAATAGTACAGACCTGCCAAGTAACCGAACACTACACCACCAATCAGAGCGGAGTGAAAGTGAGCGATCAGGAAGTAACTGTTATGGAACTGGAAGTCAGCAGGCGCTACAGACAACATGACGCCCGTCAAACCAGCAATCAAGAAGTTCGGAATAAAAGCAATTGACCACATCATAGGAGTCTTGAATGTAATCTTACCCCGATACATCGTGAACAGCCAGTTAAATACTTTAACCCCTGTCGGTATTGCGATAACCATCGTCGAAATCGCAAAGAATGCATTAACATCTGCGCCTGATCCCATCGTGAAGAAGTGATGCGCCCAGGTGAAGAAGGACAAGATCGCAATAATGAACATGGCGTAAACCATGGACTTGTATCCAAACAATTTCTTTTTGGAGAATACGCTGATAACCTCGGAATAAATACCGAAGGCAGGCAAAACTACAATGTATACCTCAGGGTGACCCCACATCCAGATCAAGTTGATATACATCATCGGGTTACCGCCGAAATCAAGCGTAAAGAAGTGTCCTCCTCCGAAGCGGTCAAGGAACAGCAATGCCAAAGTAACCGTCAGAATCGGGAATGCGAAAATGATAATAACACATGAAGAAAATACGGACCACGTAAAGACAGGCATTTTCATCCAAGTCATACCAGGTGCACGCATTTTAATAATAGTAACAATAAAGTTGATACCCGTAGCCAATGAACCTATACCCGAAATCTGAATACCCCAGATATAGAAGTTCTGACCGACGCCAGGACTAAATTGCAGTTCTGAAAGCGGTGGATAACTCAACCAACCTGCGTCTGGCGAACCACCGATAACGAAGGACAGGTTGAACAACATCGCGCCCATAAAGAAAAGCCAAAAGCTCAATGCGTTCAGGAAAGGGAACGCAACGTCGCGCGCACCAATTTGAAGTGGTACGGCAATGTTAAACAAACCAAACATCAACGGCATCGCCATAAACAGGATCATGATCGTGCCATGTGTTGTGAAAATCTGGTTGTAATGCTCAGGATGCAGTAGTGTAACATCCGGTGTAGCCAGTTGAACACGCATCAATAATGCATCCACGCCTCCGCGGAATAACATCAAGATGGCCGCAAGAATATACATAATACCGACTTTTTTATGGTCAACGGTAGTCAACCAGTTTTTCCAAAGCCAGCCCCATTTTTTGAAATAAGTGAGCACAAACACGATCCCGATTGTTGCCAATGCGATGGAGACGTCGGCTCCATAGATCATCGGATCTCCAGTAACGAAGAAAGTGGATGCAAACTCTTTTATTTTGTCAAGCATTGGGGGCCTCCTTCCCTATAATCATTTAATTGTGTCCGCTCATATTCATATGACTCATGTCCATTGCCGCATGATCTTCTGTGCCGGACTGAGAAGAACCTTCTGTGGATGTAGCTTCACCATGTCCAGCATGTGGGTTAGAAGCACCCTCCACTACATACTTGTTAACAATGTCTTTGAACAAGCCATCTGGAATCGAAGAATACTCATCAGGCTGGGACAAACCTGGTTTTGCAAGCGCCAAATAGCCGTCTTTCGTCAGCGGCTTAGACTGCTTTTTGATGTCAGCGACCCAGTTTTTATACTCTTCATCCGACTGGACTTCTACATCAAAACGCATTTGTCCAAAATGCTCACCGCTAAAGTTTGCACCCGAACCAAAGTAAGTTCCTTCGTGATCGGCCTGCAAATGCAGTTTCATAGCCATGCCTGACATGGTGTAGATTTGTCCGCCCAATTGCGGAATCCAGAACGAGTTCATCGGGGCGTCAGCAGTCAGTTCAAAACGGACTGGAACACCTTTAGGAATGTGAACTTGGTTAACTGTAGCTATACCTTCCTCTGGGTACATAAAGAGCCATTTCCAATCCAGTGAAGTCACTTGAATGGTTACTGGCTTTTGCGTACTTGCCAACGGCTTGGAAGGCTCCAGCAAGTAGGTATATCTTGCAGTAATAACCGCAATAATACAGATAACGATAATTGGAATAGCCCACCATGTGGTCTCCAGCTTTTTGCTGTCATCCCAGTGGGGTTGATACTTCACCTTGTTTGTCGGTGTATCACGATACCGCCAAATGATGAAGAAAGTCAAAATCATGACCGGTACAATTATTAGCGCAGACAATGCCGTTGTAAGAATGATCAGCTCTTTTTGTGCTTGCCCAACGGGTCCTTTCGGATCGAAAACAACGTATTTTCCGCCAGCATAAAAACACGTCCAAATGAGCAATGCTACCGTGAGCACGGTCAAAACCAACGCAATAATCGCTTTTGGTTTTTTGTTCATGTTGTTCCCCTCTCCTTAAATAATAAATTACTCAAAACTTTACGAACTCCTGTAATGTTGCCCCTATATAAGATAGCAGAAAAGTGGCCACTTTTTTTATTGTTAACAGAATTGTCGATTATTTGTCCGTTTTTTGTGAAAAACATCTCTAAAAATAAAATTTCTCTTGCAAATTCAAAATTTCTTATTAATACAAAGATGACATAATAAAAACGTTATTTGTGTATCTTAAAGAAGTTATATTAAAGAAAAAAGCGGGACTCCTTACAGTTATCATCCTACACTGCTCGAAGCCCCACATTGTTGTTTTCGGCATATCTTTGCTTTAAATCATTTTTAAATTGTATTAACTGCGGCCGTTTTCCTGGTCTTCCTTCTTGCGTGCAATGACAAATGATTTCCCAACTAGAAAAATAAAAATCCCGGCAACAACGCAGCCAATGCCTGTCATTAAATATATATTCCGATCAGTTAAATTACCTATATCAAGCAAAATAAGGATAATACCTGCAATACAGGCGATCCAAGCGATAACAGATACCGTCCGGCTCATTTGCCCGTCAGTTGATCCTGATTTCCTAAAATTTGCAGCCATACCCTCCACTCCCTTCGGTCTAAAATAATTTTCAGCGCCCTCGTCCGGTATTTTTGTCAGTATGCACATATCTTGCTTCTTTATTCCTTGGTCTCTACATACCTGAAACAACCCTCTGCATATCTTGACTATTATTACCCCGGAAGACCCAGTGTTCAAACAAAAGGGAGCAGAGACAGGCCTAAATCTGCCTTATTTTCAAAACATCTCTTCGTTTATCGTTTAACGTCTGGTCTCCAACCAGTTATTACTTATTACATTTCGATACCAATAGTAACTTTCCTTCGGGGTGCGGACCTGTGTGCGGAAATCAACATGAATCATGCCAAATCTCATATTATATCCCTCTGCCCACTCAAAATTGTCCATAAGTGACCATGCCATATATCCTTTGACATGAAGGCCGTCATGAATAGCCCGGTGTACCTGCACCAAATGCTGCTGCATATACGAAATACGACGGTCATCCTGAACCTTGCCATTCACGACATCATCGTTGATGCAAGCCCCATTCTCTGTGATATAAATATCGAGGTTACCGTATTTTTGCAAATAATGCAGTACCTCGTACAGCCCACGCGACTCCACTGGCCAACCGATATCCGTTACAGGTAGCCCCATATTGATTTCTTCAGATTGAAGAAACCCGGCTTCAGGATTAAAACGATTAACTGACATAGCATAGTAATTGATACCGATCATATCAATAGGCTCTCCGATAATATCCATATCCCCATCCTGAATAGGCACGGTGGCTCCCTGCTCCGCAAACCAGTCTACCAAAAACTGAGGATACGAGCCTTGATAAATAGGTTGAAGAAACCAGTCACTGTGCAGGGAAATGGTGCGCGCACAAGCGGCTTTATCTTCCTCAGATGTGCTGTAAGGAACAGCCCAGGAGACATTGGGAGCGATACCGATCTGGCCACTGGTGCCCAGCTCGCGAAAACGGCGCACAGAAAGACCATGCGCAACTAGCAAATGATGTCCTACATCAATGGCTGTCTGAAGATTTGTCAGACCCGGGGCATGAACACCCAGCATATTGGATAAAAAGGCGATGCACCATGGTTCATTGAATGTTAGCCAATGGTGTATTTTACCGTGAAACTCGCGGAACATCGTTTCTGCAAACCGGACAAACGCTTGAATCGTGCGACGATTCTCCCATCCTCCAGCATCCTGAAGCGCTTGAGGCAGATCCCAATGGTACAGTGTACAAAACGGTTCAATCCCATTTTCGTTCAACAAATCGACTACGCGATGATAATAGTCCAATCCTTCTTGATTGACTTCACCGTCACCATTGGGAAATATACGCGGCCAGGACACTGAAAAACGGTATGTACGAATGCCCAGTTCCTTCATTAGGCGGATATCTTCCTCGTAGCGATGATAGCTGTCACAAGCTACATTGCCGTTATCACCGTTGAATACTTTGCCAGGCGTATGGGCAAAGGTATCCCAGATCGACAAACCTCTCCCATCCTCCTCATAAGCTCCCTCGATTTGATAGGCTGCCGTCGCGGTCCCCCACATAAAGTCCTGCGGAAATTGAAAAATGGTCATATTGTCTCTTCCTCTCCTTCAATTATAATCGTATATCTGTTCGTTATTTCCTGCTCTTTGGTAAAAATCCATGACAAAATGAATCCTCCATGCTCAGGATCAGGCAGAGCCTGACGAGCATCTGCGCTAAACGGATGGGAATAGCGAATCGTGCAGCTTCCCGTCTGGACAGACGCGGTCAATTCAGCACGGACGAGCCTGGAACCAGACCATTCCATGCCGACCGTCATCCCGCCATGCCCCTTCAATCCACTGACCCGTCCCTCCGACCATGCCGTTGGCAAGGCAGGCAGTAACGTCAGCTCTCCCGGACGGCTTTGTAGCAGCATTTCTGCAATCCCCGCCGTCGCACCAAAGTTACCGTCGATCTGAAAAGGCGGGTGAGCGTCGAATAAATTAGGATAGGTCGATCGCGACAGCAAGGTGCGAACATACCGATGTGCGGCGTCGCCATCTTCCAGCCGAGCGTACAGGTTAATCAACCAGGCACAACTCCATCCGGTATGACCACCACCGTGATCAAGCCGTCGACGCAACGATATGCGGGCTGCCTCAGCCAGCTCCGGGGTATCACGGATGTGAATTTGTCGACCGGGATATAACCCATATAGATGCGAAACATGTCGATGCCCAGGCTCCGCTTCCTCAAAATCGACAAACCATTCCTGTAACTGACCGTGACGGCCAATTTGATAGAGCATTAACCGTGCCCGTGTCTCCTCGCAGCGGTTCCGGAATTCATCGTCTAATTCCAGCAGGTCCGCAACTTGAATGCAGTTATCCAACAGCTCCCGAATCAGCGTCATATCCATGGTGGAGCCCATAGAGATACTGCAATCCTCGCCGTCCGGCGTTTTGAATTTATTTTCAGGTGATGTAGATGGACATGTCACAAGCCGACCCTCCGGGCCTTCCACGAGCCAGTCCATGCAAAAGGCTGCCGCCCCCTTCATGAGGGGATAAGCTTGTTCTGCCAGATAGGCTGTATCCAGGGTAAACAGATAGCGCTCCCATAGGTGAGCAGTGAGCCATACACCCCCAAGCGGCCAAAACGCCCAACTGGCATGGCCTCCTGAAGGTCCGGCGTATCTCCACACATCTACATTGTGATGAGCTGCCCACCCTTGAGCACCATAATGGATGGAGGCTACCCTCCGTCCCGTACGAGCCACTTCTCCAATCATGTGCAGCAATGGTTCATGGCACTCGGCAAGATTGCATACCTCTGCGGGCCAATAGTTCATCTGCGTATTGATATTGGTTGTATAATTACTGTTCCACGGTGGCTGCACCCGGTCATTCCAGATGCCCTGAAGATTGGCAGGCTGACTCCCCGGACGCGAGCTGCCCATGAGCAAATAGCGGCCATACTGAAATAACAGCACCTCCAGCCCCAGGTCGGCCTGACCTTTCTGATAACGTTCCAATCGCAGATCTGTCGGTAGAACGGAGTCGTCGGTTAGAGTATCACCTCCCAGTTCTAATGCAACGCGGTCAAACAACTTTCGATGATCCTGTTCATGGCGTTGCCGTACCTGCTCACTTCCCAGCGAAATTGCTCCGTCTAAAATGACTTGACATGCTTCTACTGATTCCGTTGCATCACTATTCGGCATAGCGTGAAATCCCTGAAATCCGGTAGCTGCTGCCAAATACACCGTGATTTTATCCGCGCCCGAGATGATCAGTGCTCCATCAGCACCCTTCGTCAAGGTTCCTCCCTCAGGAATAATCCTCGCCTGAACTGCAAAAGCCATCCCCAAATCATTTTCATAAACGACAGCCTGTGGATGATCGCCGTGATAATTAGATTCCACATGACTGGGCGCTCGCCCAGTCAACGTAATAAAGTCCCTGATCGGCTCATCGGATGGATCGCCATTATCGCTATCCCATTTGGATGAATCACCAAAATGTGCATCCTCTCCAACCTCGTCTTCACAAGGATGGGG
Source organism: Paenibacillus sp. SEL1 (assembly GCF_054602535.1). Lineage (NCBI taxonomy): Bacteria > Bacillati > Bacillota > Bacilli > Caryophanales > Paenibacillaceae > Paenibacillus > Paenibacillus sp. SEL1. Next base: position 1,080,399 of record NZ_CM137723.1, read on the forward strand.
GGAAGTGATGCGCACAGATGCATGGATCTTCCCAAGTTTATTCGCAGTCAGTGACACCATCATGATTCCATCTGGCGCACTGGCGATAACTTCACGGGTATAGCGGACTCCATCACTTTGAAAAGTGACCGCTGCCGTTCCGGTCAGCAAATCCAGTTCTCGCTCATAATGCACAATTTCCCCTAGGCCCTCCTGCGTAATCCACAAATCTCCCAAAGGCTGATAGGCTTCCGTATCGCGACCTAGCATATTCGCATTAATCAGTTGTTCCGCTTCCTTGTATTTTCCATCTGCAATCAGTTTTCTGACAGGCTGCAAATATCGCAAAGCATCATACTGAACGCCGTCTCTGGGAAACCCGGACCAGAGCGTATCCTCGTTTAATTGCAAATGCTCCTCTCTGATTCCGCCAAATACCATAGCTCCCAGTCTTCCATTGCCGACTGGCAATGCTTCCTCCCATACCTCAGCAGGCTGGCGATACCATAAACGCAGGGACTGTGGTCTTTTGCCTTTCGTCACATCAAACCCTCCCCCATCAAGATGAAACAAAGCGCTAATCCCGTATGGACCATAAAGGACAAGCGCTCTGTCATTCCGGCATTCAAAATTTCGTTAAAAGCAGTCAGCTATTTAGAAGCCTTACCGCTCCATAACTCCACTCTGTCCTTTACCAGTTGCGTGTATTGCTGTTCCATTTGGACAGCTCCGGCGGCATCCAGTTCTTTAATCATGTTGTCGTATACCGTATCAAAATTGGAAGCTGGTGCTAAAATCGCTTCGGGTATACGTTTGCGGATAATGTCTGTCGTTTTTTTGAATGTAACGTTATAGTTGGATTCATTGTCTGTTGTCAGGTTATAGGCTGCGCCCCAAGGCTTTACATCAAATTCTTTCTTGTCCGGGAACAGATCTTTCCACGTTTTTACGCCATACGCTTTAAGCGATTCTTTCTCTGGCTTCGAATAAGCCGCGATAATTTGCTCCGGGAATTTGGCAGTATAGTAGTTGCCTGTAGGGTCCTTCACGCCGTCACCATAGTGTCCACTGATGAGCGTGTACAAATCTATACCCGTGGATTTGTTGAAGTTGGTTGTATTGTTCGTTTTTTGCTCCAGTACATCAGCCGGAATGACGCGTTTGCCGTCTTTGATCTCATAATGCTTGCCCTCGATCCCCCAGTTCACTAGCACCTGTCCTTCATCAGAAGCTAAATAATCAAGGAATTTAATAGCCCGCACCGGGTCCTTGCAATTTTCCGTAATCCCTACACCATAACCGGACGCGAAGCCCGTATCCTGAAAGGAGCTATCCTTGTATTTCTCCGAAAGTGTAACTGGAAAATGCGCGTAGCTGGAATCGGCCTTGCCTGAAGCTTTTAACGCATTTTCGGCATCCTGATACCCCCACTCCTGATCAATCAGACCGAGGACACGGCCGCTGGCAATTTTGGATTTGTATTGATCACTTTTTTGCACAAACGAATCTTTATCGAGCAGCCCTTCATTGTACATGTGGTTCAACCAACGGAAATATTCCTTTTCTTCAGGACGTTTGTAATGAAGCTTCGCTTCAAATGTTGTGGGATCAATAAAATATTCACCATCATCTGGCGCTCCAGTCGTCTGGAAGGCAGGATTCGTTACGGTAATCATAATTCTCCAGTCGTCTGCATCCAGCGTGAGTGGTATCGTTTTTTTGCCATTGATCGTTGGATGCTTGGCTGTATAGGTTTTGAGTACGTTTTCATAATCCTGTAGCGTTCTTACCTTTGGATAACCCAACTCCTTGAGCACCTTATGCTGAATTTCAAATCCGCCCGTCGCGTCAAAGCTCTCCTGTCCCACACCTGCATACGTAGGAAGGACATAGATGGATTGATCTTTATTACTGTATTTCAAACGATCCATATAGGGTCCATATAGCTTTTTGAGATTGGGTGCGTGATCGTTGATCAGATCTGTCAGATCAATCATGGCCCCCGCATCCACAAGCTTGTTAATATTCGCTTTAGGAGAAACCAAATCCGGGTATTCTCCACTTGCTGCCATCAAAGCAATTCGGTCATCTCCACCTCCACCGCTGACATCAAATTCCGCATTCAAGGTTACACCTGTTTTCTTGGTGATTTCCTTGCCTATTTCATCCTTCATTCCATTCCATTGCGGGCTTGTATCTGCTCCGAAGAAGCTAAACGTAATCGGGTCTGTGCCGCTGGACGTGCCTTCCTTCGCTGCTTTATCGCTTCCTCCACAACCTGCGAGTGCGGTAAGAGACACCGCGAGCAAGGGAATCAGTGCAAATCTGGACCAGTGTTTGTTCATGTATAAATCCTCCTATATTCCTATGATGAATTCTCCTGCAAATAACTTCTATTTCACTACCGGTATCCCGATTTTTATGATTTCACTGCCCCCAGCGTCATACCGCCTACAAAATATTTTTGCAAGAACGGATACACCATCAGGATGGGGAGCGTAACCGTAATCGTGATTGCCATTTTAATCGACTCTGGTGAAATTTGAGCCATTTGCTTAGCCATATCGTTACTATTCGTCATACTGGAGCCGCCTTGCTGCGTACTTTGCAGTATCTTCATCAGCTCATACTGTAGCGTCGTCCATTGCGGCGCCCCACCATTATACAAATACGTATCAAACCAAGCATTCCACTGACCTACTGCCAGAAAAAGAGCAATCGTTGCCAATACTGGTTTGCACAGCGGCAAAATAATCTTCCAGTAAATCGTAAAATCATTCGCCCCATCGAGTTTGGCAGACTCCTGCAGCGCATACGGCAAACCGTCCATAAAGGAACGAATAACAAACACGTTAAATGCGCTAATTAAGCCTGGAAAAATGTACACCCAAAACGAACCCAGCAGATGCAGATCACGCATCAAAATAAACACGGGCACCATCCCGCCGGAAAAATACATCGTCAACGCCAAAAACGTAGAAATAAACTTACGAGCGCGAAACTCGACCCGACTCAATGTAAAAGCAAGCATAGACGCGCAGATCAATCCGAGTACCGTCCCAACCAAAGTACGAAGAATAGATATTTGCAGTCCCTGAAGAAGGCCATCGTACTGGAAAATCGTTTTGTAATTTTCGAGCGTAAATTGGCGGGGCCATATATAAATACCGCCGCGAACCGTGTCCGTTGAATTGTTCAGGGAAATCGCAAGTACGTTCAGAAACGGGTACAGCGTCAACACCACGATCAGAGCCATGAGGATATAGTTGAACAGATCAAACAGCTTCTCAGATCGGGTAGCATTAAATGCCTTATTCGTCATTTCGCCTCTCCCTCCCTACATAATGCTTTCTTTAGTTAGTTTTTTGAATATACCGTTCGCCGTAAACAACAGCAGAATGCTAACCAGCGAGTTGAAAATACCAATTGCTGTCCCATAAGAGAAGCGACCCAAATTAATCCCATAATTGAGCGCGTACAGATCCAGCACCTCGGAATAATCCGTCACGAGACTATTGCCAAGCAAGAACTGCTTTTCAAAACCGTTGCTCACCAGATGTCCAATCGCCATAATGAACAGAACGGCAATCGTCGAGCGGATACCCGGCAGTGTAATATGCCACATCTGTCTCCAGCGGCCCGCTCCATCCACGCGTGATGCTTCATACTGTTCTTGATCAATTCCGGTGATTGCAGCTAAATAAATAATCGTATTCCAGCCCGTCTCTTTCCAGATGTCGGAAGCGGTTACAATGTACCAGAACCAGCTCCCCTTTGCCATGAACTGAATCGGTTCATCCACAATATGAAGCGCTACCAATATATCGTTGACAATGCCTCCGTCAATGGACAGCATCTTGGTGACCAAACCGGCTACAACTACCCAGGATACAAAATGCGGGAGGTAGGATATTGTCTGCACAAACCGTTTGAACAGCATACCACGCAGCTCATTTAACAGAATTGCAAAGAAGATCGGTACGACAAAACCAAATATAATCCCCATCAGGCTCATCGCTAGCGTATTGCGTAATACCAGATAAAATCGTTCATCCTGAAATAGCTCAATAAAGTTATTCAGCCCTACCCATTTCTGGTCCGAAAAAGATTTGGCTGGCTTATAATTTTGAAACGCCATCGTCCAGCCCCAGAGTGGAAGATAGCTGAAAACAAACACCCATATGACGAAAGGAATAGACATAAAATAAAGATACTTTTGCTGCTTCACACTGTCCCACAAGCCTTTTCTACCACGTTCAGGCTTCGGGCCGCGAGCCTTGAGCGGTCTTCCCCGGTTGGATTCAGGAATCACAGCACCATTGTTGGAAGCGGTTTCAGTTGAAGATCCCATAACAAGCTCCTCCTCATCTCTAGATACTATTATCATACTTTGCTGGCTTGAAAGCGGGTACCCGACGAATTAGGAGAAAAATCAGTTCAAAATTAGATATATGGGATGAAAAAAATTACATTCGTACCACTACGCATGCGGATGGTGCTTCCCTCGCTGTTGTCCCCGGATTTCTTGAATAAGCAACCAAAGGTAGAAATCCGGGGACAAAGGCGACCGCTTCGCTTGTCCAGCACCATTCCGCCTGCTCCGTTCTCATGTAAATTTTCTGAGAGAAGTCTTGTAAAAAACAAAAGATCAGCAATGTAAGCTGATCAGAGGTAAAGGATAAAGGATAATGCATATTGCACCACAGGTGGATGATGGTATATACAGACTGTCGCAATTAACCTAATTGATTAAAGGAAAAAAATAGCTTTCTAGCATCAATGTGCTAGAAAGCTATTTTGATTTATTTTACTGTGATCGTCCCAAAGTACATGTACATGCCACAATTATACTCATATACCCCCGGCTTCAAGTCCTTGACGGTAAAATAATTATTTTCGTGATCCAGGTAAACGTCCATTCCGATCTTCAACGACTGCACTTCATCAATGCAAGTAAAGGATGTCATTTTCTTGAAATTGATTTTGGTTGGAACGCCAGCTTTCACTTCAATATTTTTAGGATAGAAACCGTCCCCTTTTACACCCACTGTAACAATCTCATATTTGGTCTTGTCTGGCTCTTCCTGAGCTTGTTTAGGTTGACTGGCCGGAAACGACGACACGCTCCCCTGAAAATAAAACAAGACAAACCCGCCCATACTCAGGGCTACAAAACCAATCAGCATCAAATGCCAATGCTTAGAGATAAGTGCTTTCATTCATATCAGCCCCTCCAGTTGAGTGTCTACAGTTGAGTGTCTACATGTGACGCATCAACTCTAACCAGTATATAAAAGTTAATCAAAATTTTAAATACCTCATTTCACAGGCTCGGATGATCCAGCTCATACAGGCTGCGGTATCGGGACTGCTCCTGCCACAGCTGTTCATGGCTTCCTCGCATGGAAATGACCCCTTTTTCCATAAAGATCACCTCGTCCATATGCTCCATTCCTGTGAGATGATGCGTGATCCAGATCAATGCTTTGCCCTTCAGCACTCGAAACATCGTCTGCATGAGCTCATGCTCTGTCAGCGGGTCAAGCCCCACTGTCGGCTCATCCAGTAAAACAATCGGGTGATTTTGCAGCAAAATCCGCGCCAGTGCAATTCGCTGTTTTTCTCCACCGGAAAAACGAAGACCTGTCTCCTGCATTCGGGTATCGTAGCCCTCCGGCAAAGAATCAATCAGGGCTCCAAGCCCTACCTGCTCTGTTACTGCACGAACCTCATCCAGCGTAGCATCGGGTCGTCCCAGCCGAATATTGTTCGCTACCGTTGTATCGAATAAATACGGCTGTTGGTTTAGCACTGCAAATAGACTGGAGTATGCTCCACCTGTGTATACGGGAATCCCTGCGACAGTGACGCTACCTTCATCAGGCTGCAATGCTCCCTGAATCAGGTTCAGTAGCGTGGACTTGCCCGCACCACTGCGGCCAAGCAATGCAACCTTGCCCCCCTGTGGTACGTGCAGGGAGATATTACGCACGCTCCATTCCTGTGTTGCCGCATAGCGGTAGCTTACGTTGCTCAGTAGCAGGCCTCCTCCGTGGCCCAATCGCATAGCGGTAGCCTGTTCCTCTAGAATATCTGCTGTTCCGCCTGCTCCAGGTGTAGGTGTGTCTTTCTCCGAATCCTTTAACCGTCGAAGTGAATCCTGATACTCCGACGCATGAACCACCGCTTCTCCAGCGCGAACGAAGGCATCCAGCAATGGAAAAGCCACAAGGGCAAAGGATGCCAGCCATGTGGCTTCTATACGATTCTGTGCTACCAGTCCTCCGGCCCACACAGTCATAATCACAACCCCGCCACCTACAACGCATTGTGCGATCCAATGAGAACGCCACTCGCTCCGGCGAAGTGAATTTTCCATTACGGCAGCCCTATTGTGTCGTTGTGTAAAGGTGCTCAGGAAATGCCCAGTCCGTCCGCTCAGCACCAGATCACTCATGCCGAACAGAGCATCCGTCAGTTCCTGATAGGCTTTACTCCGTTCCTGCTTGAACACTCGCCGTTTGGTGAGTGAGGTCCATAGTGAGATAGCTGGGGCAATAAAAAGCAAAAATCCGCCATATAACGCCATGAGCAAGGCAAAGGTTCCGTCCATCCGTCCAAGCGCCCAGATGCCTGCTGCATAAATCAGCAAAGCCGATAGCGCAGGCAGAACTAGCTTCAAATAGATGTTTTGAAGCTGCTCAATATCCTCTGCCAGCAGTCCCAAGAGGTCCCCTGTACGGAATTTGCTGCGAATCATCAGCGCTTGCGGTTCCACTGCCCGATATAAGCGTACCCGCATGCGGGACACAAGGCGCAATGCTGCATCATGTCCTACCAAGCGCTCCAGGTACTGAATAACCGCTTTACTAAAGCCAAATGTTCGCACAAGCACAATTGGAACGTACACCATTAATATATTTTCCGGTTTTAAGGCCGAACGGGTAATCAGATGACCGGACGTAAAGAGCAACGCGCCCGCACATCCAATGGCCAATGCACCCAAAAGAGCAGCTACCAGAAAGGCCCAAAAATATTGTCTCAGATACGTCACAAACCAGCCTTGTCTGCTATTGTCCGTTACTCTCATATCGTCCGTTCCCTCCTTCCGACATCCCCGTCAGCAATCGGTAATATGCCCCCTTACGGGCAATCAATTGTTGATGGGAACCTACTTCTTCCAGACGACCTTGATTCATCATCCAGACACAGTCCATATCTGGCATCCAATGTAGCCGGTGGGTGGCAAGAAACACTCTTTTGTGTTTTAAAACCGATAAAATCGTCTGTTTTAGCTCCCACTCTGTCTCAATATCCAGATGCGCCGTAGGCTCATCCAATAAAATGACCGGACGGTTACTGAGCAATGCCCGCGCCAATGCAATCCGCTGCGCCTGCCCTCCGCTCAGTGTCCTACCTGCTTCACCAATGGGCTCATTCATTCCACCCGGAAGACCGTCTACCAGTTCACGCAGTCCAACCGCATCAATCGCCCACTCTACCCGCTGGTTGGATGCCTCAGGTTCATAAAAGCGGATATTATCTGCCAAAGATGCGCTAAACAAGTATGGATGCTGTGGAATATACGCAATATGACGCTGCCATTCGGCTTTGGCTTCCCCAGCCAATCCGCATCCATTCAGGAGTAGCTCGCCTGAAGTCGGATCAGCAAAGCCGCCAAGCAGACTAAGCAGCGTCGTTTTACCTGCACCGCTAGCTCCAACGATGCCGATCATGTTCATGTGCGGTTCAACATGTGCAGACACATGTTCAAGCCGGGCAGAACCGTCTTCATTCAGGAGGCACACGTCGGACAGCTCAAGAATGTCCTGTCCCGTGATGTCCAATCCTTTATCGTTAGCTGCCGGTTTATTCGGCTTGGTCGCATCATCCTCTGTACTGAGAATGGAGCGCATTGCTCCCCAAGCCTCCTTGCCATCCAGTGAAGCATGATAGTCTGATCCCAACTGGCGTATAGGCATAAAATATTCTGGCGCCAAAATAAGCACCGCCAGCGCTGCCTCCAAACCCACCGAGCCACTAATCAGGCGCAAACCCAAGCCTACCGCGACAAAAGCGACCGATAGCATACTAAAAAAATCAAGGGCAAATGAGGAAAGAAACGCTACCCGCAGCGTGCGCATCGTTGCCGTGCGGTATTGGTCGCTGACCTTCCCAACCGTTTCCCCATGCTCTTGGCTACGACCCAAAAACCTTAGTGTCTGAAGTCCACGCAGCGAATCCGTGAAATGATGAGATAACAGACGATAGGAACGCCACTGCTTGTCTGCCTGCTTCCGCGCCGCCAAGCCGAGCAAAATAAAAAAGCCTACCAGGATTGGCATCGTAGTCGTCAAAATCACACCTGAAATGACATCCAATGTGAAAACATACACAAGCACAAGTATAGTTACAGCCATCATGTCAATCATACGAGGAATGGACAGTTCCAAATACGTGCGAAAACGATCCATGCCGTCCAGCGCTAGCGTCACCAACTTGCCGCTACCTTCCCGCGCTGCAAAACCCGGCCCCCGTTCGAACAAACGTGCAAGCAGACGCTCCCGTAAGGAAGCGCCTGAAGCTTCAGCAAAACGGCCTGCTGTCCGGCGTTGCAGCCAGATCGCCGTATGCCTCGTTGCAAAAGCAGCGAAAAACAACGCCAGCGAAGGCCAAGCCATCACCAGCGGATTTTTATCAAATAAAATCGTAATAGCCTTTGCCAAGAAGACTGCTTGTGCAATCACTGCGGCCCCCTGGAGCAGGGAAAGGGCAGCCAGTAGCAGCATCACTGGCCGAATGCCCTTTAATTCAAACCATGCCTTATCCATTAGTATTCCAAATGATCCTTCTCACTGAGACGCTTATGGAAAACAAAATAACTCCATGCCTGATAAGCCAGCACAAAGGGTAAAAGCGTTGCTGCAACAATCGTCATGGCTTTCAGTGTGTAATGACTGGAGCTTGCATTATAAATCGTTAAATCAAAAGCACTGTTAATCGAGCTCACCATAAATCTTGGGAACAAACCGACGAATAACGATACGAAGGTCAGTAAAATCACTGCACCTGTCATCCCGAAGGCCCATCCTTCACGGCGCTGCTTCAGGAAGTACCATGTCAGCACATAGGCGACAATTCCCACCGCAACCGCAGCATACATAAAGGGACCGCGACGTGCAAATAAATCCGTTGCAAAATAAGTCCATACCACCATGCCCGCGAGTAAAATGCCCAATACCGGAAGAAACTTGGACGCGATCACACGAGCGCGATCCCGTACTTCTCCAATCGTCCGCAGGGAAATAAACGTCAGTCCGTGCATTAGACACATTCCGACCACTGTCAGTCCAATCCATACGGTGTATCCATTGAATACATCGGAAAATCCAGCTTTCAAATCCATGTTTTGCTGAATAGGTACACCTTTCACCAAAGCCGCAAAAGCCATACCGAACAGCATCGGCGGTAGAAAGCTGCCAATCAGAATGCAGGCATCCCACGTTCCTGTCCACCATTTCCCTTCAGCCTTGCCGCGGAACTCAAAAGAAACTCCACGCAAGATCAAACCTAGCAAAATAAAGACAAATACCAGATAATATCCGCTGAACATGGTTGCATAAAAATGCGGGAATGCGGCAAACATCGCACCTGCTGCTGTAATCAGCCACACTTCGTTGGCATCCCAGAATGGACCAATCGTATTGATCATCAAACGTTTTTGTTGGTCATTACGCGGCACCAATCCTGTGGCCATTCCTACGCCAAAATCAAAGCCTTCCAGAAAAAAGAAGCCAGTAAACAGCACAGCAATCAATAGGAACCATAAATCATTTAGCGACAATGGTGTCACCCCCTTGAGCAAAAGGATCATGAATTACCGTTTGTTGATGCGGCTCAATATCTGGACCTTTGCGAGCCGTACGGTAAAACAGAAACGCCAGCACACCTGTTAAAATTAAATACAATGTGGTAAATGAGATGAACGAGAACAACACTTCTCCAGCCACAACAGTAGGCGAAACAGAATCTTTCGTTTGAAGTAAACCAAATACAGTCCACGGTTGGCGACCTATTTCAGTCATGATCCAACCTGAAGTATTCCCAATGAATGGAAGGGATATCCCCCATATCATAAGACGGAAGAACCAGCGATGTGAACCTTCCAACTTTTTACGGAACGTCAGATAAGCTCCGTATAAAGCGAGTGCAATCATGCCACATCCCGCCGCAATCATAATGCGGAAGCTCCAGAACGTGGTTCTTACTGGCGGGATATAATCTCCCGGACCATAGGTTTTCTCATATTCTGCCTGAAGCTCATTCATACCAGGCACAGAGCCGGTAAATTTACTATAGGATAGAAAACTCAAAGCAAAAGGAACTTTAATCTCAAAGGTATTTTCCTTTTTTCCAGGATCAATCCATGCGATAACTGTCCAAGGAGCGGGGTCACCGCTGTTCTCCCATAAGCCCTCACTGGCAGCCATCTTCATCGGTTGTGTTTTCACTAAATATTGAGCCTGACCATGACCAAACAAAGGAATAGCTATGGCGCTGATTAAGGCAACAATAATGCTCAATTTGAAAGAAGGTTTAAAAAAGTCCATATTCTTTTTTTGCATCAGCTTCCATGCACTGATACCTGCGATCAGAAATGCTCCTGTCGCAAAAGCAGCAAACAGCGTATGCGGAAATTCCCATAGCAGTTGTTCGTTCGTTAGCAGAGCGGCAAAATCTTTCATTTCTGCACGTCCATTTTGAATCTCATATCCTACGGGACGCTGCATGAATGAATTAGCAGCTAGAATCCACAATGCCGATAACATCGTACCGATAGATACCAACCACATACAGATTAAATGGACCGTTTTGGACAATCTTTCCCAACCGAAAACCCATAATCCGATAAAGGTCGATTCCAGGAAAAATGCAAGCAATGCTTCAATCGCCAGCGGCGTACCGAATACATCACCGACAAAACGGGAAAAGTCCGACCAGTTCATCCCGAACTGAAATTCTTGCAAAATCCCGGTGACGACGCCCAGTGCAAAGTTAATCAGCAGAAACGTTCCCCAGAATTGAGCCATTTTTTTGTACAAGTCATTTTTCTTGATAACATACATCGTCTCCATAATTGCCACTAACAACGACAATCCAATGGAGATCGGCACATAAACAAAGTGAAGAATCGTTGTGGTTGCAAACTGCAACCGTGCCAAATCCAATACGTCCATGATGTTGCTCCCCCCTGCACTTCTCTTAACAATGATTTATAGTATTTATAATCTGAAGTCTTCTCCATTTGTGATAGTATTCACATTCTTACATATGCAGCGGTCACTTTTTAGAAAATGACTCACTCCATACCTTCACCATGGTTGTCATGATCCGGCTTCAGATTTATCCCCATTATATAGAATAAATTTAAATGAAATAGAATCGAAAATGTGAACATCGTGTCAAAGCTGTGTCATAATGGTGGCGATTTGATGAAAACGCCCTAAACTCCATAACAAATGTGACATTTTCGATTGATCTATCCATTTTTTCACCATAAAAAAGAGCCTCTCTTCGTTCGGAGGTTGTACCTCCGACATCTGCAAGAGAGACTTCATAGCGTTAAACCTAGGAATCTATCAACAGCCATCTGTTCCTCCGTTCTTTTGAACCCGATTACGGTAGGAGGAAGGTGACATTCCAGCATACTTTTTAAATTTACTATGAAAATAATCTGCATTCGCATATCCCACGCGTTCCGCCACCTGGTGTACCTTAATTCCTTGTGCAAGCAATTCCCTTGCTCGCTCAATCCTCACCTTATCCAGGTAGGCATTAAAGGCCTCGCCAGTATGACTTTTGAACAGTTTACCCAAATAGCCACTATTGTAATTGAACATATCTGCCAGTAACTCCAGTCGCAAATTTTCATCATAATGACTATGTATAAAGTCAATCATTTGTTTCATGATGATGCCCTTGCCACCAGATTCAGTCTGGCCAATCCATTGCAACACATGCTCCAGCGAGTGATCCACCAACTCGCCCAATGTGGAATAAGCATATACATCGGTTATAAAGCTGGAGTGCTCCTCCAGCACGGTTCGGCTGTGATCCTGTCCGGCTGCATACTTGTTCAACGCCAGTGTGAATGTTTGAGCGAACGCCGCCTTGATTGCAGATTCTGTGCGATAAATCCGTGGAAATTGGTCTTCCATTTCCTTAATGACACGGGTTGCAGCTTCACTATTAGCCATATCTAGCGCATAGTACAGCTTTTCTGCATAACGTAGGGGATCATTTGTAGCACGATCAGACGCTCCACTCATTTCAGTCTCAACTGTCTCCAATTCGTGTAGGTCTCCGGAAAGCATGACTCTTTCTGCCCGGAACAAAAACGTACGTTCTAACAATCGTAGTGCCTGCTCAAAAGATCTGGGAATTTCGTTAAGAATGGATACAGGATCACCGGCAGCCACATAAATTTCCGTTGCCCACGGCTTTAGCTCCTGTCGCCAAGTAGCCAGTAACTGAACAGCATCTTTCTCCGTTTTTAACGTGGCGGGAAGCAAAAGACCCATATATATTCCAGCCTCAAACACGATACCTCTGCCCTGCTCATGGCACAATTCCGTTAGCCGCTGCTTTGCTGCCGACTGCCGAGCTTGCCGATCCCAGTCAGGAATACGTAAATCCAGCAGAATAACCTGATAGCTACTCCAGTCCAACGCTGGTAACGCGGGCTGTTGTCCATGTTTTCCGTTACCGCTTTGATGTTCAGCTTGCTCGGATGCTCTGTGCAGAGAATCGCTGCTTTCTACGGCCTTACGAGCATGCTCTCGATGAACCGGAAACAATAATGCTTCGATCCAATTACGCTCATGGGAAGGCGTACTTCCCCATTTGCCTTCTTCTTTCTCGTCCTCAATGTTTTGCCATACCCGTTTCAACTCTGTCGTCATTTCTTCCTCATCAACTGGCTTCAGCAGATAGCCATCTACCCCGAAGCCCAAGGCTTGCCGTGCATAATCAAAGTCTGCATATCCGCTTAATATGAGAAAATGAAACGGCTCTCCGTTCTTTTCACGTATGCTTCGTATGACCTCCAGTCCACTCATCCCGGGCATACGAATATCTACAATGACCAGCTCCGGCCGATGCTCTCCGAACTTATCCAGAGCCTCGCGTCCGTTCCCTGCCGTATCGACAATACGGAAGCCACAATTCCCCCAGTCAATAATAGAGGACAATCCTTCACGAATCGCAGGCTCATCATCTACAATCATTGCTTTATACATTTGACTCTTCCTCCCTTGGTATGGAAAAGTATACGGTTGTTCCTACTTGTAATGCGCTTTCAATATGCAGTCCATAACGTTCGCCGTACATCAATGTCAGACGTTGATGTACATTACGCAGGCCAATACTGCTCCCTTCCGGCTCATCCGCCCCCCTGATCCGATCTAGCAGACGGGTCAGTTGCCCAGCTTCCATGCCGATCCCGTCATCTTCTACTTTAATTTTCAACTCTCTTTGTTCTATTGTAATATCTACCTTCACGGTAACTGGCTCTTCCTTATTTTCCAGGCCATGAATGACTGCATTTTCCACCAGCGGTTGTATGATTAAGGGAGGAATCGACATGTCCGTCGCGCTTTCTTCCAAATTCACTTCATAGATCAAACGATTTCCAAATCTGAACTGCTGAATTTGCAAATAGGATCGCACCATATCCAGCTCCTGTAGTACCGTCGTTTTACCACTACCAATCTCCAGATTCCGGCGCATCAGCCTGCCAAGCAAACGCACCGTCGTTGCAATTTCCGCTTCCCCATTCAGATGTGCTTTCATTCGAATGGACTCTAACGCATTAAACAGAAAGTGCGGATTAATTTGGCTGGCCATCATTTTTAGCTTGATATCCTTTTGTGCCAATTCCAGCCTGTTGTTGTGCTCACTCGTTTCATAGACCTGCGCCATGAGTTGGCGAATACTACTCACCATATAGTTGAAACGGCGGGATAAATCCCCGATCTCATCCTTTCCCTCCACACTCGATACCACATGAAAATCGCCCGCGGCTACCTTACCCAGCTCATAGCTCAACCGCTGTAGTCGTTTGGTAATCAGCCAGGAAATGATGGTGATCAGAATCAGTGCCATAACCAGCACTGCAAGAACACATAAAGCACCAATCAGGCTGATTCGGTTGGCTCCCTGTACAATATGCTCCGTCGAAAACACTGAAATAATCGTAAATCCGCTCACACTGGAGGCGGGCAGCAGCTCATCCACGATGATGTTGGAGGGCACTCCGTTGATTTTCGCTTCATATATCCCCTTACCCGCACGCTGGACGTCAAAGCCCAAATGTAAATCGCTCAACGTTTGGCCCACCGACTGTGGATGAGTAGCTGCGACCACAATCCCGTTACGATCTGTAATCAATGTTTCAAAAGGCTCCTTGCTCAGCATATGATTCAACTCGGTCTGGCTCAGCGATATCATCAGAACTCCCTTGGTATTGTATTCGGGAAATGGAATTTGCCGTACCAGGCTCAGGCGATTAACCGGGTTATCTTCCTTATCCTGAATGTAAAACCAGTTAATCGCCGTCCCCTTCAAAGCCGTCTGAAACCACGGCTGCCGCTCAATGTTAGAGTCCACTGGAATAAACTCCAGATTATTGACAAGCGTCGGATTGTACGAATAGAACCGGATGGTAGCAACTTCTCTATATTGCTGAGTATACTCATTAAAATCCTTGTACTGATGATACGCATTCATGAGCTCAAGCATGCCCGAATAGCGGCGGTTCGCCATCTCCCTCAGCCTTTTATCGAACATGAGCCCATTTGAAATATCCGTTGGCACACGCAGTAAATTTGCCGTCTGGCTCTTGATCTTTTCCACATTGTTTACCGTCTGGGCAATTGCACTATTCAATGCCTGCTCTCGCAAATAAAAAGTAACGCAACCGCCCACCACCAGCACCGGGATCATGACAATCAGTACGTAGGAGAACAGCAGCTTATTCCGCATACGCATATTATTCATCAAAAGCCGTACTCCACGATTCATGCCATTCCTCCCATAAGATAAGCGCTTACATTTTTATGTATTTTCACATTCTCTATCTCGCCCTATATGTATCCAGTTTAATGCTTCGTAACCTCTATATCTATATTTTTGCAAAATTTAAAAATGTGGCGAACGGAGTCACCACACTTTACAATTCCTAAACTATTTACGTACAAAAGGTTCGATATGCACTCCCTGCGGCAGCTTGTGCGGATCTTCCGGGTTGATACGGTCATAGAACATAATGCCGTCCAAATGGTCCATTTCATGCTGCACGACAACCGCTGCATAACCTTTGAAAGTCAATAGCTCCTGTGTTCCGTCTGGTAAAGTGGCCTTAATACGAATTTTTTCGTAACGCGGTACATATCCGGCTACGTACCGATCTACAGACAAGCACCCCTCTCCCTGTTCCAAATAAATCATGGACGTGGAGTGACTGACCAGCTTCGGATTAAACAATGCGTACTCTACCGTTTTGTCCCCATCTTCATAATAAATAGCGCACATTCTTTTGTTCAGACCTACCTGATTCGCGGATAGCCCCACACCCGGGCGTAGATCATAGCGAGTGGCCAGCTCTTCATTTTGGCTATTTTTCAGATAATCTAGCATCCATTGCATCTGTTGCAGGTCCTCTTCAGACAGCGGCAGGCATACCGGCTCAACCTTTGTGCGCAAAATCGGTTCCCCTTCACGCACGATATCCTTCGTGAGAAGCATGTCCATCGATTGATTACTCATTCGTCAGCCTCGATTCATTTAAATAAATATACTTTCATGTTATTCTGCAAAAGTTAGGGAGTTCCCAATATTCCTACAAGTTTTATCCCATAAATTATATCTATTCATGAAATGAATTGTCAAAATGAAGCGGTATTTAAGCCATTAAATATTCATTGCCTTAATGGTTTATCTAATTAACAATTATACTGATGATACTGATGATACTGATGCTCTATATATGCTTAAACGAAAAACCCCCTTAACCAATGAAGTGGTCAGGAGATTTTTTGCCGTTATCATACCTTTGAAATTAATCTACGTATCTTTTCTTACTATTAAGATGGCTGCTCCAACGCACTTGGAGCTTCACTAAACAGCTGCGCCTTTGGATTCGGCTGTGTCCAGGTATTATAATATTGCGAGTTCTTGCCGTAGGAGTTGTCAATGACAACATGCGGCATATCAAGCAGACAGGCCAGAATGTGACCGTGCAGCCGTGAAGTGCGAACCTCTCGGTAAGAGCTGAACAGCGTAACCGCCTTGTTCATGAGATGGTCTGTGTACTTGTACCAGAATGTTCGCGTAGGCAACGGGCCACCAATTTTCTTATCCAGTCGATAAAACTTCTGGAAATAGACAATTCCCTTCACTTCCAGCGGAGTGAACAAAGTATCCCAGTCCAGCCGGTGAGCGGCATCTGCCTCGTCATCGAACTTCTTTTGTCCACCCACCGTTTCAATATCAGTCCGCAGGAAATACAATACATCCTTCACGGTTTCCGTAGTCGGCTTCAATGGCCAGAGCTGGTGTGCCATATCAGGACATAGTGTGATACTGCACTGGTTCAGCTTGTCCTTAGCCCACTGATAAGAGCGAGTATCCCGCACAAACATATGTAGATCCGGATGAGCATTGAACAAGGCAGCGACTTCATTAGCCTTCTGTTCAGATTGAAAGTGGATCGTCTGCGGCATAATCACAATTCGGTGGTTAGGGAAATCGCGAACGATGCGTTCTCGCAAATTTTGGTGATTTGAATAGAGATCGCCGAAGTTGCCGCCGCCGTGGCACACGATAATCCAGTCACCCGGAATTTGGAGCCGATCGGGAATATCCATAGCGCTATAACGGGCACGGACACGTATGCCATTATCCTTAAAGAACGCTTCAGTGCCTTTCATGATGAGTACATCCCCACCGTTATTATAGACGGGATAATCGACATAAATGATATTCGAACCTTGGGGGACTACGTCGAGAATGACGCTCAGCTTATTTTTCAGTTTAGCCATGGGATGCAAATTCGGCATCTTTCAGTTCTCCCTTCCTGCGCTTCTTTTGTATAGTCTGAATGACAAATGTAATATCACTTTTATCAAAAATGATCCGTGATAGCGGAACATTGAAAAACATCGGGAATGAGAACAGTGAGAACGCCAATCGTACACAAGCGCCTACAAGCAAAGCAATCGCAATGCCGTCCAGACCGAAGATCGGTGTACAAATAAAAAATAGACCGACGGTGATCGCATAGGCTACAATTTGCCGGAACAATACCAGTCCCGGACGTCCCAGCGCGTTAAAGGCCGAAGCCAGAATCCATGAGCCGCCACCAATGATACATTCCAGTGACAGCAGATAGAACGTTAGCGATGCTTCCAGGAAAGCGGGGCCGTACAGCAAACCCAGCATGTATCGTCCAATGAAGAGAGCAGGCACAATGACGATTAGCATCGCAGCCATAGAGATGCGAAAAGCACGTCCTACCGTTTCGACAATCTTGCTATGCTCCATCCCCGTCACTTTTGGAAAGGTAACGTTAGTGACGGCATTTTGCACCACATTGAACACACGAGACAAGGCGTAGACGACAGAGTACAGGCCGAACGCTTTGGGTGATAGCAGCGCCACAATAACGATTTTGTCCGTTTGTGTGGACAGCGTCCCCATCAGCTCCATCCCGTAAACTCTCGCTCCATAGCTATAATAAGGACGAAGCACTTGGCGGCTGGTAAATGGGCGGAAAGCACGCACATTCATATACTTGCGCAAACGGAGGAACGCCCACACTAGTGCAAGGAAACTCGCGGCAAAATTCACTACCCCAGCCAGCTGCACATTGAGCAAGCCCATCAGCCACAGTGTCACCAGACCGATGAAATTCAGTAACGGGTAGTAAAACAACAGACCATTATATACGCTAAACCGATCCAGTCCTTGCGACAATGCTGTCGTCAGCGCTGTAAGCACTGCCAGTGGTATGGCTGCCGCACAATAAAGCTGGGACAGTTGGATGATGTCCGCACCATAACCATTCAGCCACAGCGGCATGCATATCCAGGCCACAGCCCCTGCCAACAAGCTGGCAGGCAACTGAATCCAGAGCGACAACGCCAGCAGTTCTTCCGTCGTGCCTGTTTTCTTCTTGATGTTGTAAATTAACGACGTTGGTAATCCGAAGCTCAACACACTGCCGATCAGCGTAGGCCAGAACAGAACTGCCGCCAGTTCTCCTTTCCCCTCTACTCCGAGCATACGTGCGGTCAGGATGGAAGTCAGGGTCGTGACGATTAGCACAAAAAAATTGTTAAAGCTCGTGCGCATGATCGTTTTAGCGAGACTGTCACCCGTGAATACTTTCCTTGCTGCTGTCCATGTGCTCATGTTACGTCCAACTCCTGTTCCTTATTAAGCCTCTCGTCTCTATGCTCAATCGCGTCTTATGACGCACCTCCATCAGCCTACCGTTTTTTTGGAATTACGTTCAGGCAACTGTCCCCCGCCAACAGGCTCCTTCGGGCTTGAAAAGATCGCTTTCAGCGCTCTTCTATAGCCTTGAATGGCAGTATGATTTTTCTTGGGCTTTTCTCTCAAAATCTGATACAACGTCGTCCAGTATAGTGCTGCATAACCGATCGGCCCAGATCCCTCGTCACGCAGCAAATGAATATGATTCATCACCCGCATATAAGTAACCTGCTCCATATTGTCGCGTGAGGACGGCGATTCGTGATGAAGCAGCGTAAGCGCCGGGTTAATGTATAACGGACCGCTTTTCATCGCGATGCGCGAAAGTAATAAGTCCTCGCCTACGCTATAGCTTTGCAACCAAGGTACCGGCTCCAGACCGCGAATCGCTTCACGACGAAATGACATATTACAACCATGGAAAAACTGGGTCCTAAACGTCTTCTTGGCCTTGTGCCAGTTGTACATCGAGCCGGACTGACCGCTGAGGGATAGCCTTCCTTTGGACAAAGACTGCTGGAATGACAGCAAGCATCGAATTGTTCCCATGAAGCTGTTACTCATTCCCTGTGCAATACCGCCGACACCAGCGGCCTGCGGGTAAGCCTCATAGGTACGCATCAACTCATTCAAGTAGCTGCTCGGCAGCTCAACGTCATCGTCAAGGAACAAAATGATGTCACCCTGCGCAAGTTCAGCTGTCTTTACACGAGATAACCATAATCCCGGCTGCTCCTTACGATGATATCGGTAGGTAATTCCCGCTCTGCCCAACTGACGCTCATAACGTTCCAGCACATGTTTCGGCAGTTCTCCGTCGTCAATAATCCATAGCTCGGTTTCACATGCCTCCGGTGCTCCCCCAATGGCAATTGAATTGATGCATCGGGTCAGATCATCAACCCGATTTCGGGTGCACAGAGCAATGGACAAGCTTAACATCATACTCCCCCTTTATCCTGTCAATGTGTATAAAACGGCTTACTGAACCGCCGGGCCTAAATATTCGTTATATTTTTGCTTGCGCGGGTTCAGAATGAACAACACCCCCTGCTTGTATCCATCTGCGGCATTAAAATTGCGACGCAGCGTTTCTTTGAGCATCAAGTAGGATAAGGTCCATAAAAGGGCTCCATACTGAATCACTCCAGCCTTTTTCAAGGCAAGAAAATAATAGTGGTTAATCGCTGTAGCCTTGGCTACTTTGCCCGCCTTATCGCGCGAGCTTGGAGATTCATGATGAATGATGGTTAAGTCAGGATTGATAACCAATTTGCCGTAACGGCTCGCTAACTGGCACATGTACAAATCGTCAGCCACGGCATAACTGGTCATCCACGGATACGGCTTCATGTCCCGAAGCGCATCCCTCCGAAATGACATATTGCAGCCATGGAAAAATTCTGTATCGAAAACCTCAGTTGCTTCGCCCCAACGCAGCAAAGAACCTGCCAGACTACTAGGCGAGAGCTTGCCGAGGGATGGAGACATCTGAAATGTCAAAACGCCCAGCAGCTTTCCTGCCCGGCTCGAATGTAATCCCTTTGCAATCCCTCCAACACCCACAATCGTTTCATCCTGATCATAGGTATCGAGCAAGCGCCGGATATAGAGTTTATCGTCCAGTTCTGCATCATCGTCAAAATACAGCACAATATCATACCGCACAAGGGACAAGGCCTCATAGCGGGATAACCAAACGCCGGGACGACTTTTTTTATAATATTTCAAAACGCTTTGAGGCAATCCGGATACCATGTGACGGTACTGCTCGATCTGTTGGTCGGAAATATCGCCGTCATCAACAATTAGCAGTTCTACAGCCGTATGCTCCAATTGCTGCTGTACTGCAATAGATTGTATACAGCGTGTCAGGTCTTCGATCCGGTTGCGGGTACAAATGATGATGGAGACATCGGACATGCCATTACCTCCTGTGTGTGTATCCAGATGCTTTGGAAGAGATATTCAAAGTTTTTCCAATTGCTGGATTATATATATTTATTGTATCTTTGACAGCGTTTTAGTGTATATACCTCTTTTGTATACTTTTTCAGTCTCCAAAAGGGTAGACAATCCTCTAAAAAGAGCAAAAAAATAGGATTGGCTTCTACTGCCAATCCTGATTTACCCTTGGAAGTCCAGAAACAACGTCGCATTCACATACCGACGTGCCATGGACAAAAAATAACTATTTTGTACCGCTACTGCTGCCACCAGCAAAGTATTACGCACCGCTTCACACTGGTTAGGGGTCAAATGCTGTAAACGACTGGTGTATTGATCAGCCGCCTGAACCAGCAACTCCTCTGTCGCACTTTCTTGACGCTGCTGTCCTGTAACGGAAATTCCGTTGTCTTTTGCAAAGCCTGCTACTGCCACATCAAGCAGTTGGTCTCCGTTCGCATCCAGCTCCTCAAACAAAGTTGAATAGGCGGCGTACAAATCGACCGGCTGAATCAGATCGTCCGTATCATCTTCGGGTTGTTGGAACAGGATATGAAATAGCTGACGGATGGATTCAAAATCAAGACATGATTTTAAGTCTTCAACAATGAGCAATATAGCTGCCTGGTTGACCGAGTATTTTTTGCCGATCTTCGGAGCGCCGAGAAATTCCTTGAAGTCACGTTTGACCCAATTTTGCATAGAGGCCAGTGAGACATGGCTGTATTCGACCAGTTGACCCAGGGAAACGATCTCCTGCAGCGAAAAGGCTGCGCTGTGCTTACCCTTGATAATTTTATCTAGCACAGGTGTCACGTCGGTGTATAAAAATGTCGGCATCGTGCTCCCGGAGCGGGCGAGATGGCTATGAGTGCGCCTCCAGGCGTCCTGCAGAACGGCCAAAGGCTGCAATTCGCGGCGACCTTCCATGGCCAGCAGCAAATGGGCCATATCACGACGAGTAAGGGTAAAAGACTCCATCTGCTTTCCTCCCTTTTCTTACATTTCAAGTTCATTTGAACTCATCATACGCCCTCAAACTAGGCTTGTAAAGCGAAGCAATGAGCCGTGCGGGTTCTATTATGCCTTATTTTCCGTGTAAATTGGAGGTAGGTGACCTGCTACGATTCCATATGAACCTTGTATATTTTCTTTTAAGTTCTTAAAATAAGTTCAAGTGAACTTAAAATGGAGTTCCTTAAAAAATTGAACGAAAAAGGGATGAGTGAAAATTATATGGGTATAGGTGTCAGTCTATTTTTGTTTGCGGTGTTGATTTTATTTAGTGCTTTCTTCGTGGCTACCGAGTTTGCGATTATTAAAATCCGTTCCAGCCGGGTCGATCAGCTGGTGGTGGAGAACCGTAAAAACGCACTGGCGCTACAAAAAGTCGTCAATAATCTGGACGGCTACCTGTCCGCCTGTCAGCTTGGTATTACGATTACAGCGTTGGGACTCGGCTGGCTCGGTGAACCGACCGTAGTCAAATTGCTGGAGCCTCTCTTTCAACAGCTCAACATCAATGGGGATTTTTCACATATCCTGGCCTTTATTATTTCATTCGTCATTGTAACTTACCTGCACGTGGTGATCGGTGAACTGGCTCCCAAAACATTGGCAATCCGCAAGGCGGAAGCTGTCAGTCTGTTAACCTCTCCAGTTATCGTGTGGTTTAACCGGATTATGTATCCGTTTATTTGGCTCCTTAACGGCTCGGCCAATCGTCTGGTTCGTCTGTTTGGTCTTCAGCCGGCTAGTGAGCATGAAGAAGCGCATTCTCAGGAAGAAATTCAGATCATTTTGTCCGAAAGCGTGGAAAGTGGTAAGATCAATAACACCGAATATGGCTACGTAAATCGTATCTTTGCTTTTGACGAGACCGTTGCCAAGGAAATTATGGTGCCACGTACAGATATGGTATGCTTGTTTACGAATCGCTCGCTACAAGAAAACATGCTGACTATTCACGAAGAGCAGTATACCCGTTTTCCGGTGGCGACAGATAGCAAGGATCAGATCATTGGTATGATTAATACCAAACAGCTATTCCTTGAGTATGATCGCAATCCCGAGCTTGTTTTCGACAGCCTGATTCAACCGATCTTGACCGTTCCGGAAGTTATCCCCGTCAACACGCTGCTGAAACGTATGCAGAAGGAGCAGGTTCATATTGCTCTCCTGGTCGATGAATACGGTGGAACCTCCGGCCTCATTACGATTGAGGACATTTTGGAGGAGATTGTTGGCGAAATTCGGGACGAATTCGATAAGGATGAACGGAAGGAAATCGAGAAACTGACGGAGAACAGTTATTTGATGGATGGTAAAGTGATGCTTTCCGATCTGAGTGATCTGACTGGCTTGACATTGGACAATGAAGACGTGGATACTGTCGGAGGGTGGGTGTATAGCCGGGTTCCGGAACCTAGACAGGGCAAGGAATTCATAGAAGATGATGTGAAATTTATCATTCGTGAAATGGGTAAAAATCGTATTCGTCGGGTGGAGATTATTTTACACCACACATCCCCCGCATCTGAATTGGAAGCAGAATCGGACACTTCTTCCCGAGAGTGAACCGTGTGACCTGAGCGTTTATCTTTGCACTTGTGACACTTGCGTTCACTCCTACTGAAATGACATATTCCCAGGGCAGACGACTTAGGTCGTTTGCCCTGCACGCGTGTAAGGAGGAGCTAGTAAAGTGGATATTTTATCTTCTATTATTATGGGAATTATTGAAGGACTGACAGAGTTTTTGCCGGTCTCTTCGACCGGTCACATGATCCTCACGGCTAATCTTCTAGGATTAAACACAGAGAATGATACGGTCAAAACGTTTGAGGTTATCGTGCAATTAGGTGCTGTGCTGGCGGTCGTCGTATTATACTGGCGCAGATTCCTGAGTCTGTTTGATTTCAGACGCAAAATCTCGAGTCAGCCACGTCTAAACCTGTTACATATTATTTTAGCCATGATCCCTGCGGGCCTGATTGGCGTACTGTTCCGTGATGTAATTAAGCAATACCTGTTTGGTCCTGAAACGGTTTTATACAGTTTGGTGATCGGGGGCCTGCTCATGATCGCAGCTGAAAAATTCCATCCGCCTATTAGATCACATACGCTGGATGAGATCACGTACAAACAAGCATTTACCATCGGTGTGTTCCAAGTCCTAGCTCTGTGGCCAGGCTTCTCCCGTTCAGGCTCAACCATGTCTGGGGGCCTATTCGCACGTGTAAGCCATACGGCAGCCGCGGAATTTACATTCCTCGTATCGGTTCCGATCATGCTGGGTGCATCGGGTATTGATATGATCAAAAGTATGGATCATCTGTCTATGAGTGATTTTCCAGTGTTCGCGGCCGGCTTTATTACTGCCTTTATCGTCGGGATGCTGGCGATCAAAACATTCCTTGGTCTGCTCAAACGCTTGAGTCTGACTACGTTCGCCATTTACCGCTTCGTGCTGGCGGCTGTGTTCTTTTTCATTATTTTATAAGCCATTGTTTGGTACCCATAACCAATAACTAAAAAGGGATATCCATAGGGTCTGAATGATCAGTTTTGGATATCCCTTTTACTATTTTGCAGAAAGGATAGATCGTACTGAACTATCCCTATCATGCGTTCTGATTATTGTTTGGATTCTAGCGTAGTCAAATATTCCGAAATTTGAGCTGGCGTTTTAGCGTATTTGCTGTGCAAATGAGCAATTTTTTCGCCATTACGGAACACGAGCAGACTCGGAATGCCGCGCACTTGATTTTCTTCGGCAATTGGCTGAAATTTCTCTGCATCAAGCGCATAGAAACGCTTATCCGCGTTTTCCTCAATAATGCCGTCCATAAATTTATCCAGTGTCTTGCAATCCGGACACCAGGTTGTATCAAATTTCACGACGGTTAGACCGTCACCGTTAATTAAATCCTGATATTGCTGCTGAGATTCGATGCGTTCCATTCGTTGGTCCCTCCTAGAGTGTATTTATAACGTCTCCATATTCACATATGAATAATAAACCGAAGCTTATTCTTATATTGTAATGGTTCTTTTATAAATTGCAACTGGGATAGGTACATGTTCAAGCGTGTACTTCGGTTATAGACTGAAATGTAGCGTTTATAGCTAGGAGCAACAGATGAACACGCTTTTGTACCATCATTGCCCTTATCAGCGGTATTGCGCATCATAACGATTGGCTCGGCTGATTTGCTGTAGCGTCTGCCGCTCTTGTTGAGTTAGTGGTGCTATATCCGCAGCAGAAATATTATGCTCCAATTGTCCCAAAGAGCTTGCACCCGGGATCACAGCGGCGACAGTCGGATGTGAAAGGCTATAACGAATCGCTGTCTGACCCATACTACGGTCCGACCCTGCAAATGCCTTTAATTGCTTACGTACATCCAGCAGCTCTGCTTCATTGTAGTCCAGATATCCCTTAGCTATCTTCCCTTCCCCTTCGTCAGCCAATACACCGCTGGCCACAGGCCCACGTGCAATCACGCTAATTCCCCGCTCCTGAAGCAAAGACAGTACCTCTTCCTCTGCACGCCGATCCAGTAAACTATACTGATTCATAACACTAACGATATTCGAACGTTCGACATATTCACGGATGACATGAGGGCGAATGGAGGAAATACCGTAGTAACGAATAACGCCCTCCCGCTGTAGTTGCTCAAAAGCCTCTATGGTTTCGTCCATCGGATCGTCAATCGTCCCTCCGTGCAGCTGATACAGGTCGATGTAGTCCGTTCCAAGGCGCCGCAGGCTCTCTTTAACAGCAGACAGAATATATTTCTTGGATGGGTCCCATCCCCAGCTCTCCTGCCCCGGTAGACGCCGATTGCCGACCTTGGTCGCCAGGATGACATCCTGTCGTCGTCCACGGATCGCTGCACCTACGATTTCTTCATTGCGTCCGTGCTGGTACAAATCTGCCGTATCCAACAGGTTTACGCCCCTGTCTAGCGCTTCATGAATCAAGTAAACACCTTGCTGCTCCTCCGTACCGACCGACATACATCCCAAACCAATCTCACCTACCAGCAAATCCGATGATCCCAGGCGGTTTTTTTTCATTTATGCTCCCCTCACTTCCAACAACGTATAACTTTAAATTTTTAATATTGCTTTATTATACGAAAAAAATATACAAAAAAAACAACCCCAAAGACATAGAGACTCCACGCTCTCCAATCCTTTGAGGTTGTTGTATGAGATTCGTATTCCATTCATGCTATCCGAACAGCCATTGGACAGCCTTAGGAAATTGACGCTGAAAACAATCCACACGATGTACCGCATCCTGATCCAGCTCAAGAAGCACATCTTTTGCATCCAGTCCCTGTGTCCGCAGCACCTGGTGTGCCTGGAGGGTCAGCGGAACCATATCTTTTTGTACATTCGTCTTCCCTTCACCTTCAAGGGTCCCGACAGATATATACAAGCGATGTGTCCCATCCATCACAGTTGCACATGATGCAGATTGCATATAATCGATCATACCGGGATACCAATATGAGCCCGAGATCGAACCGATGCGTCCGAATACATCCTTATACTTGAATACGGCATACATGGAAATTAATCCGCCCAATGAGGCGCCAATGATCCCCGTATGCTCCGGTCCGGTTTGTACCGGATATCTCCCCTCGACATACGGCATTACTGTTGTAACCACAAACGCCAGATAGGCATCTCCGCCACCGCCAAAAGCAGGTCTTCCTTCTACTAAAGCCGCTGCCTTCCAAGGCGTGTAATCATCCAGTCGATTTACGGGCTCAATACCTACCAGCACCACACGGGGCAGCTCTCCCGTAGAAAAACCTCTTTCCAGCTCATCCAACCCGCTTAGAAATAAAGAGCTGCCATCCTGCACATATAGCACAGGATACAGCTCATTATGATTCATGGAGACGGGAGGTGTATAGACGTGCACAAGGTACCCATCTAATGGAATTTCATCTATATGACCTTTCATCCTACACAGTCCTCCATGATGTGAATGTATTCATTACAGTGCAGCATCCATTTCCTTGATCATTTCAGATACGGATTCCAGACCATTACCTGACAGGTACCAGTAGTTAGGATCAAGGTATACAATATGACCGTTTTTGAACGCATTAGTTTTCTTCACCAGTTCATTCTCCATGGTTTGTTTGCCTGTAACCTGTTCCTTGCCTTCTTCGACCACCACAGCCCCACGGTCAACGACAAAAATATAATCCGGATTTTTTTGCTGTACATATTCAAAAGAAACCTTTTGACCATGCGTGGATACTTTAATGCCAGGATCTACAGGGGTTACGCCAAAAGCATCATGAATGATACCGAAGCGAGATTGTGAGCCATATGCGCTCAGGCTTCCTTCATTCGTCAGCACGATCAGTCCTTTAGCTTTGCTCGCTACAGCCTTGTCATGTACGGCCTTGATGGAGCTATCAATCGCAGCCAGTTCCTGCTTGGCAGCATCCTC
Organism: Paenibacillus sp. SEL1; assembly: GCF_054602535.1. Taxonomy (NCBI): domain Bacteria; kingdom Bacillati; phylum Bacillota; class Bacilli; order Caryophanales; family Paenibacillaceae; genus Paenibacillus; species Paenibacillus sp. SEL1. The sequence continues at coordinate 1,107,364 of NZ_CM137723.1, forward strand.
TTTGTCGAAGATTTGGCCTAGTGTTTCAACGTTTTTCTTAAAGGAATTGATATAATCCTTGGTGTCTACAGCCATCGAAATGGTCGGTGCAATTTTACTCAACTCTTTATAGGCATCAGCTTGTCTGCCACCGATGATGATCAGCTCAGGAGACAGATCACTGATTTTCTCGTAGTCCGGTTCAAACAGCGTGCCCGCACTTGCATATTTGGAATCTTTAAATTTGCTCAGATACGTAGGAAGATCCTGCTGCGCTACTGCCGCAACGTCAACACCCAGCTTATCCAGCGTATCCAATGAACCGAAATCAAAGACAACGACATTTTTGGGATTAACTTTGACTTGGACCGGGTTTTCATCCAGTGCGTGTTTGACCGAGATGGTTTTGGATTCCGTTGTTGCAGTAGAAGAACCGTTTCCAGTCGCTTCCGGTGTTGTCGGAGCTGCTGTGCCACAGGCCGACACAATCAGTACCAATGCAAGCATTAGCGTTAAAAACATCATATTTTTCTTCATTTAACATTCCCCCTAAGTGAAATAAACGCAAATTTTATGGTCACCGATCTGTTGAATCGGAATATCCATATCGTACAAATCCTTTAATACCTGACTATCAATCATCTCGTCAGCCGTTCCTTGTTTTAGCAACCTGCCATCCTTCATCCCTACAATATAGTCTGAATAGCAGGAGGCAAAATTAATGTCATGCAACACGACCAGAATCGTTTTGCCGAGATCATCCACCAAATCGCGCAGCGTCTTCATAATCTGAACCGAATGCTTCATATCCAGATTGTTCAGCGGCTCATCCAGCAGGATGTATTCTGTGTCCTGAGCCAGAATCATGGCAATAAAAGCCCGCTGTCGCTGTCCCCCACTAAGCAAATCAATATGCTTATCTTTCATATCCTCCAGTCCCATGTAGGCCATAGACTGCTCCACCATTTTGCGATCCTCGCTGTTCAATCTGCCTTTGGAATACGGAAAACGGCCGAAGCTGACCAGCTCCTTCACGGTTAAGCGAATATTGACATCATTGGTCTGTTTTAAAATAGATATCTTCCGGGCTAGCTCCTCACTTTTCGTCAGGCTCACGGCCTGCCCGTCAATGAGGATTTCCCCCTCATCACTGTCAGTCAGGCGACTGATCATCGACAACAAAGTGCTTTTTCCAGCGCCGTTAGGTCCAATAAAGGAGGTAATCGTGCCTTTAGGTACAGTGACGGATACCTGATCCACCACATTTTTATTCCCGTAGCGTTTGGATACGTTTCTGACTTCTACCATGACTTATTCTCCCGCAGCAAAAGATACAGGAAGTACACCCCCCCGATAAAGTTAATAATGACACTGACCGTTGTCGATAAGTCGAATACTCTTTCTGCCAGCAGTTGGCACCCTGCCAATGCAATGACGCTAACACAGATGGAGGCCGGAATAATATAACGATGCTGATAGGTTTTCATCACCTGATAAGCCACATTGGCCACAATCAATCCGAGAAACGTAATCGGCCCGACAAGCGCTGTAGAAATGGAAATGAGAATCGCTACAATTACCAGCAGCCTTTTAATGATAAAACCATAAGGAAGACCCAGGTTAATCGCATGCTCCCGTCCCAGCGACAGCACGTCCAGATACTTGATGAATCTCCAAGCATAAGCGAATACGAGAACAAGAATGAATACAGAAAGCCACAATAGCTCGGTATTTACGTTGCTGAAGCTAGCAAAGCTCTTGTCCTGAATTTTTGCAAATTCGTTCGGATCAATCAGTACCTCCATAAAGGTAGATAAACTGTTAAACAGCGTGCCGAACACCAGACCAATCAGCAAAAGTACATAAATCCCACGTCCATCTTTGCGGAAAATTAATTTGTATAGCAGTCCTGCGAACAGCACCATCAGTCCCACTGACAGCAAAAAGTTCAATTCTTTGCTGGTCGAAATGAAGGGTACGGAACCAAATGCAAAAATAATCGTCGTCTGAATCAGCATATACAGTGAATCCAGTCCGATAATACCGGGAGTCAAAATCTTATTATTCGTAACCGTCTGGAAAATAACGGTTGCAAAAGCAATGGAGCCACCTGTCAGAATGAAGGCTGCGATCTTTTTCAATCGTCGTGGCAGCGCGTAATGCCAGGTATGCGGAAGATCTATAAACACGAAAGCAGCAATCAACACAAGCGCGGCAGCGGCTAATATTCCGATTTTTAATTTAGGATTCATAAGCCCTTCTCCTCAGCAGCAAATACAAGAACAACACGCTCCCGATCACACCAACCGTAAGCCCTACAGAAATTTCATACGGATAAATGATCACCCGCCCCAAAATGTCGCAAAACAGCACAAAAACGGCGCCCAGGATCGCTGTATGGGCCAGGCTTTTTTTCAGATTATCCCCCATATACATGCTGACCAGATTGGGTACAACCAGTCCCAAAAAGGGAATCGTCCCGACCGTTAAGATGACAACAGAGGAAACCAAAGCCACGATCACTAACCCGACATTGACGGTGCGCTTGTAATGTACACCCAAGTTGGCCGCAAAATCCTCACCCATGCCTGCAATTGTGAAACGATTCGCATATATGTACGCCAGCGCAACCAAAGGAACACTAAGATATAGCATCTCGTAGCGACCACTCATGATTAGAGAAAAATCCCCTTGCATCCACGAAGAAATGCCCTGAATCAGATTATATTTGTAGGCAAAAAAAGTCGTTACCGAATTTAAGATGCCTCCAAACATCAAACCGACCAGCGGGATAAATACCGGGTCCTTGAAACGGATTTTATCCAGTATTTTCATAAAAATCAGTGTTCCCCCTAGAGCAAATCCAAAAGCCGTCAGCATCTTCGTCCAAAATCCTGCCGCTCCAAACACCATAATAGCCATCAGCACACCCAATCGTGCCGCATCCATCGTCCCTGCGGTGGTGGGCGATACAAACCGGTTCCGGGTAAGCTGCTGCATGATCAATCCACAGATACTCATACTCGCCCCTGCGATAATGATACTGATCAATCGTGGGAATCTGCTAATCAGGAGCACCTGCGCCTGATCGTTGGTTAAGTGGAACAAATCAAGTGGAGTTACATCATGAACACCAATAAACACCGAGGCGAAAGCCAGTACCAGAAAAGCCAGTATTAAATAACGCAATTTCATCTCTAACTAAGGGAGCCTGTCCAATAACCTCTACCAAGCTTCGGCCCTGTCCTCCCCTCCAATAATGATAATCATTATCAAAAATCAACTAGCATAAATTATATCAGTGATATTGTATCTGTCAAATTCTTTGAAAAGTGTACAATTAAAAAACTACGGAAACTTTTTGATCGCAAATTTTTTTATAAGAAGTAGTGCTATTTTAATCTTTATAATGTAGATGTTGCTATGTAAATGAAAAAGAAGAAGTATCTCTACCTCTTCTTTTCGTGGTTACTGTTAACTTTTTTAGCTTCTCAGAATTAAATTTAGTTACTCACTACCACCATGGAGAATTATGTGCGCTACAGTGAGAGCCTTCATCACAATCTGTATGACATGAACCACCACAATTCTCTTGCACTTCCATATCAAAATCTGCGTTCACCAAAACCTCAAGCTTTTCCATGATTACCTCACCTCCTTTCACTCCTAAAATACCACTGAAATTACCCTGGATTTTCCCATTGTAAAAAAACAGTTCTTTTTTTGTAAAATTAACCACTTTTCAGAAACCAGCATTTTATTATTTCAGTGATATCTTCACCCTTGTATGAAGAGTTTCCGAACAGTCCAGATAAACAATGAGCAAATCAGAGCAATATCCTGTAAACTGGAAATAGAATATTTCTATGAACTATGACCCTCTTTAACATCTTACTGTGCACTGCTTTCGAAACCCGAACCTAGGCAAACGCTTATTAAAAAATAGGAGGCAAATGATGAATTATATGTTAATCGTCGAGGATGATATCGCCTTGAGTAACGGTATTGTTCTTGCTCTTAAAGATCCTAACAACGTATTTGTGCAAACATATGACATTGCTACTACAAAAGAACAATTGAACGCCACTCCCTTTGACCTAGTGATTCTTGATGTAAATTTGCCGGATGGAAGTGGACTCGACCTTTTAACAGATATACGAAAAAAAACAATGATACCCGTCATCGTTCTGACTGCGAATGATATGGAAACAGATATCGTCACTGGTCTTGAGTTGGGTGCTGACGACTATATCACCAAGCCCTTCAGTCTGATGGTACTGAGAGCGAGGGTTGGTGTTCAGCTAAAGAAATTCGGATACTCGCTTGCAGACTCCATTCAGCTAGGAGATTTTTCTTTCTCATTTGAAAAGATGGAATTTATTAGAAATGATACACCTATTGAACTAAGTAAAACAGAGCAAAAATTGTTGCGCATTCTAATCAACAATCGAGGAAATACCGTTTCACGCGATCATTTGATAGACAGCATCTGGACTGACGGTGCTGAATATGTAGGTGAAAATGCCTTGTCGGTTACGATAAAAAGGCTACGTGACAAGCTCGAGGATCATCCTTCTTCCCCACAATATATTAAAACGGTGTATGGGTTGGGCTACACATGGGCTTTGAAATGAGATGACGACATTCCTATATATATGTATTGGAATTGCCGTCGCTGCTGTATGCACTGCTGTGTGTGCTATTATGCTGTATCGCAGGAGCATCCAAAAAACAATGAAAACCATTGAGAACATGCTGGATGCCGCGATAAATGGCAGCTTCTCAGAGGATGTCTTTGATGAATCCGTTCTTTCTTCAATAGAAGCTAAATTCGTGAGATTTCTTTCCATTTGTTCCGTGTCCTCCAAAAATCTGCTTGCTGAAAAGAATAAAATAAATGAGCTGATTTCCGATATTTCACACCAAACGAAAACACCATTGGCCAACATCCTGCTTTATTCCCAACTACTTAGCGAATACGAACTATCACAGGATACCTCCACTTGTGTGAAAGCTCTATCTGCACAGGCCGAAAAGCTTAACTTTCTGATTCAGGCATTGTTGAAAACATCGCGGCTTGAAACGGGGATTATCACGGTAGCGCCAAGGAGAGAATCTGTTCATAAGCTCCTTGATGCTGCACTGGAGCAAATAACGCCAAAAGCAGATGCCAAAGGGATAACAGTTTTTAGGGAGGACACCGTTATTCATGCTTATTTTGACCTAAAGTGGACAAGTGAAGCTGTCTATAACATTATGGATAACGCTATAAAATATACAGAGACAGGCGGAAACATGGATATAAAAGTGATGGCATACGAATTGTTTTGTCGAATTGATATTACTGATAGCGGCATAGGCATTGCAGAAGAAGAACAAGGGAAGATCTTTACTCGCTTCTATCGCTCCCCTACTGTTAACTCGCAGGAGGGCGTCGGGATTGGTCTGTTTTTAGCTAGAGAAATCATCGCTGCGGAGGGTGGGTACATCAAAGTACGGTCACACTACGACCGTGGTTCTACCTTCTCTATTTTTCTTCCTATGGATACTTAATTCTTTCAATACCGTTAGATTTCGGAAAGATTGTAGAAAGATTAGTGTGCTAATGTCTGTACTGTAGATGACTACGATACAGACATTTTTTTGTGGAGGAGAACGTACATGGCTCTATTGAAAACTCAGGCATTAAGGAAGCATTACGGTAACGGAGATACTGCTGTTCATGCCTTAGACGGCGTGAATCTGGAGGTGGAAAGCGGAGAATTTGTCGCTATTGTTGGTACGTCCGGGAGCGGAAAATCTACCCTTCTCCATATGCTGGGTGGACTTGATCGTCCGACAAGTGGAAACGTTACGATTGACGGCAAGGATATTTCCTCTCTCAAAGACGAAGAATTGACTATTTTTCGCAGACGAAAGATTGGCTTTGTTTTTCAAAATTACAACCTGGTGCCTGTCTTGAATGTCTACGAAAATATTGTGCTCCCTATTGAACTGGACGGTAAAGAACCAGACAAAGCCCACGTAGATAAAATTGTACATACCTTGGGCCTTGACCATAAAATGAATAATCTGCCAAACAATCTTTCCGGTGGACAACAGCAACGTGTAGCTATTGCCAGAGCACTGGCAGCCAAGCCCGCCATTATCTTGGCAGATGAACCCACCGGAAATCTGGACAGTAAAACGAGTCTGGATGTGATGGGACTGATCAAAGTATCCAGCCAGCAGTTTCGCCAAACGATGGTAATGATTACTCATAACGAGGAAATTGCGCAAATGGCAGACCGCATCATCCGCATTGAGGACGGTAAAATAGTAAGTGGTGCGACCCGATGATCAAAATAAAAAACAGTAAGGCCGTTCGTAATTTATCAGATAAAAGTTTAAAAGCCAATAAAATCCGCAATATTATTGCGGTTATCGCTATTTCCTTAACCACTTTGTTATTTACAACTCTATTTACTATGGGGCTTGGTGCGATGGATAGCCTCCAGCAGGCAACGATGCGGCAGTCCGGAGGAACTGCGCATGCTTCACTTAAATATATCAACGATGAGGAATTTAATCAGGTTAAAGACCACCCTCTTATTAAGGAGATAGCATATAACCGCTTGTTAAGTGAAAAGGTGACGAACGAGCAATTTTTAAAGCGTCGTGCGGAGTTCTGGTATCATGACGATGTAGGACTGAAGCTAGGATTGATTGAGCTAGAAAAAGGCCACAAACCAGTGGCGGAAAATGAGGTTATCGCGGACTCTAAGACCCTACAGTTACTGGGTACTCCCCTGAAAGAGGGCGCCCCATTGTCCTTGAAGCTTGAGGTTCACGGCAAAATGGTACAGCGTGAATTTATCCTCTCCGGCTGGTGGAAGAGTGACCCCGCCGCCATGATAGACAGAGGTCAAATTTATGCTTCTAAAGCTTATGTGGATGCACATGCCGAAGAGTTACGCTACACATATAAGCAGGATCATGATATGACCGGAGCCATCAATGCAAATATCATGTTCGATAACAGCTCGAACATGCGGGAAAATCTTAATCAAGTGATTACAGAAAGCGGTTATTCCCTAGACCAAAATGCACCGAACTACATTGCAAGTTCTGTGAACTGGGCGTATCTTTCCAACACTTTCAGTTCGAACCCTGAAGCCGTCTTCCCCCTAGCCACTGGTCTGTTACTGATCATGCTTACTGGCTATCTGATTATCTATAATATTTTCCAAATCTCGGTGATGCGTGATATTCGTTTCTACGGTCTTCTAAAAACCATCGGCACAACCAGCAGGCAAATCAGCAGAATTATCCGCAGACAGGCATTATTTCTTTCCTTGATCGGGGTTCCCATCGGCTTGCTCGCAGGTTTTTTAGTCGGAAAATCGCTTATCCCTCTGCTGCTTATGAACACTTCTATGCACGCAAATGCTGAGGTAACTATATCCCCCAGCCCATGGATTTTTATCGGCTCCGCTCTGTTTGCAGTCATGACAGTTATGATCAGTGCATATAAGCCTAGCAGAATTGCGGCGACTGTGTCTCCGATCGAGGCAGTAAGATACGTAGACGGAGCTACCAAAAAGGGTAAGAAAAAACTGAAAAAATCAACTAACGGTGCTAAAATGCCCTTGATGGCTCGAGCCAACTTAGGCCGCAATAAGAAGCGGACTATTTTGGTGCTACTTAGCCTTTCTCTAGGTCTAGTGCTACTGAATACTACTTTTACATTATCCCAAAGTCTGGATATGAATAAGTATGTGTCTAAAAGTCATGACACTGACTTTCTGATTGCACATGCTGATTATTTTCAAGAACATTTCACAGGCCCTGACAATGCAACGACAGAAAGCTATATTCAGGCCGTCCAGGCACAACCCGGTTTTGAAGAAGGTGGACGATTGTACAGTGGCGGCAATTTATTCACTGTCGAGTATAAAGAGAACAAAGAGGGGAAGAAGCTGTACGGGGAAATCGTCACTCCTGACGCTCGCGGCAACTTATCTGCACCAGTGTATGGGCTTGAAGATCTCCCCCTTCACCGACTACAATTAATTGATGGTGAGCTTGATTATGGCAAGCTAGCTTCGGGAAAGTATATTTTGGAAGGAATCGGGTTAGACAATTACGATCATCCTGAAATGGAACTATCCGTATACAAAGTAGGTGAAAAGGTTACTCTTCATAACTATATGGACACAGCAAATGCCCAGGAGTATACTAGCCATGAATTCACAGTGCTTGGTCATGTTGGCGTAAAATCATCCAATTCTGGTGTAGCCGTTGCTAGTTATACTGACTTCTATCTCCCGGCGGATATCTACAAAACGCTTGTGAAGAAGCCTGTGGTGATGAGTTATGCCTTTAATGTATCCGATAGTAAAGAAAAAACGATGGAGAGCTTCTTAAAGAACTATACCGAAATAAAGGAGCCCACGATGCATTATAAATCCAAATTCACCTCAATTGCCGAGCTTTCAGGTATGCAAAAAACAATTTTGATGATCGGCGGTACGCTCAGTATTATTATTGGGGTGATTGGCATTATTAATTTTGCAAACGCGCTTCTAACTAGTATTCTGACCCGCCATCAAGAATTTGCTATACTACAAAGTATCGGCATGACCAACAAACAATTAAAAACAATGCTTGTTTATGAGGGGATGTACTATGTGCTCGGCACCAGCATATGCTCCATCTTATTAGGAAGCCTATTTTCCGTCCTGATTGCGAAACCCTTGAGTACTCAAATATGGTTTATGAGTTATAAATTTATTATCTGGCCGCTGATCCTCGTGCTGCCTGTTCTGCTCGCTCTTGGGATATGTCTTCCTCTCGCTATTTATTCTCTGAGCGACAGGAAAACTATCGTAGAACGACTGCGAACAGAAGAATAAATCCCCCTGTAAAGAAAATGACCTGGTCAAAACTTTTGGCTGGGTCATTATCGTATGCTTTAAAACCATCTATCGCTGGCTATATAAGGCCTTTTGGTGAAAGACCTACTTACCGTAGCTGCTTCCCCATACCCTACTCTGCATTCCAAACGGTAATCACTAACCGCGGTAAAGAGTTTGCCTGCTATTCAAATTTGGAAGCCACTCATGATGTACAAAATTTCGCTGATCCGTATTCCTCCTGGCAACGGGGCTCTAATGAAAACGCGAATGGCATTGCTGAAAACCTCGCAACTTGAAACGGGGATTATCACGGTTTCTCCAAGGCAGATGCTAAAGGGATCAAATACACAGAAACTGCCGGACACATGAACATTAATGTGATGCGTACGATTTTTTTGCCGAATTGATATTACCGATAATGGTATAGGCATTGTGGAAGAGGAATATGGTAAAATCTTCGCGGCTCCACCTCTTCCATTTTTCTTTCCATAGGCAGGTTATTCTTTCAACACTGTTAGATTTCAGAAAGATTGTAGAAAGATTAGTGTGCTAATGTCTGTACTGTAGATGACTACGATACAGACATTTTTTTGTGGAGGAGAATGTATATGGGCCTATTGAAAACTCAGGCATTAAGGAAGCATTACGGGAACGGAGATACTGCTGTTCATGCCTTAGACGGCGTGAATCTGGAGGTGGAAAGCGGTGAATTTGTCGCTATTGTTGGTACGTCCGGGAGCGGCAAATCTACCCTTCTCCATATGCTGGGTGGACTGGATCGTCCAACCAGTGGAAGTGTTACGATTGACGGCAAAGATATTTTCACATTGAAAGACGAAGAATTAACTATTTTTCGCAGACGAAAGATTGGCTTCGTATTTCAAAATTATAACCTGGTGCCTGTCTTAAATGTCTACGAAAATATTGTACTTCCGATTGAACTGGATGGTAAAGAACCCGACAAAACCCACATAGATAAAATTGTACATACCTTGGGCCTTGACCACAAAATGAATAATCTGCCAAACAATCTTTCCGGTGGACAACAGCAGCGTGTAGCCATTGCTAGAGCACTGGCAGCCAAGCCCGCCATTATTTTGGCAGATGAGCCCACCGGAAACCTGGACAGTAAAACCAGTCTGGATGTAATGGGATTGATCAAGGTATCCAGCCAGCAGTTCGCCCAAACAATGGTGATGATTACCCACAACGAAGAAATCGCGCAGATGGCAGACCGGATCATTCGGATTGAGGACGGTAAAATAGTTGGCGGTGAAGGCAAATGATCAAAGTAAAAAACAGTAAGGCGGTTCGTAACTTATCAGATAAAAGTTTAAAAGCCAATAAAATCCGCAATATTATTGCGGTTATCGCTATTGCCTTAACCACTTTGTTATTTACATCTCTGTTTACTATGGGGATTGGCGCGATGGAAAGTTTCCAGCAGGCAACGATGCGACAGGCTGGTGGGTTAGGGCAGGGTTATCTCAAATATATCAACGATGAGGAATTTAATCACATCAAAGACCACCCTCTTATTAAAGAGATAGCATATAGCCGCCTGTTAAGTGGAAAGGTGACAAACGAGCAATTTTTAAAGCGTCGTGCGGAGTTCTGGTATCATGACGATGTAGGGCTAAAGCTAGGATTGATTGAGCTAGAAAAAGGCCACAAACCAGTGGCGGAAAATGAGGTTATCGCAGACTCCAAGACCCTACAGTTACTGGGTACTCCCCTGAAAGAAGGCGCCCCATTGTCCTTGAAGCTTGAGGTTCACGGCAAAATGGTACAGCGTGAATTTATCCTCTCCGGCTGGTGGAAGAGTGACCCCGCCGCCGGGATAGCCAGAGGTCAAATTTATGCTTCTAAATCTTATGTGGATGCACATGCCGAAGAATTACGCTACACATATAAGCAGGATCATGATATGACCGGAGCCATCAATGCAACTATCATGTTCGATAACAGCTCGAACATGCGGGAAAATCTTAATAAAGTGATTACAGAAAGCGGTTATTCCCTGGACAAAAATGCACCAAACTATATTAACAGTAATGTTAACTGGGCGTATCTTTCCAACACTTTCAGTTCGAACCCTGAAGCCGTCTTTCCCCTAGCCACTGGTCTGTTACTGATCATGCTTACTGGCTACTTGATCATCTATAATATTTTCCAAATCTCGGTGATGCGTGATATTCGTTTCTTCGGTCTTCTAAAAACCGTCGGCACAACCAGCAGACAAATCAGCAGAATCATCCGAAGACAGGCATTATTTCTTTCCTTGATCGGGATTCCCATCGGCTTGCTCGGGGGTTTTTGGGTCGGAAAATCGCTTATCCCTCTGCTGCTTATGAACCATTATAGGCACGCTGAGGTAACCCTATCCCCCAGCCCATGGATTTTTATCGGCTCCACTCTGTTTGCAGTCATAACAGTTATGATCAGTGCATATAAGCCTATTAGGATTGCAGCGACTGTGTCTCCAATCGAGGCTGTAAGATACGTAGACGGAGCTACCCAAAAGGGGAAGAAAAAACTAAGAAAATCAACTAACGGTGCTAAGATTCCCCTGATGGCTCGATCCAACTTAGGGCGCAATAAGAAGCGGACTACTTTGGTGCTGCTTAGCCTTTCTCTAAGTCTAGTGCTACTGAATACTACTTTTACATTATCCCAAAGTCTGGATATGAATAAGTATGTGTCTAAAAGCCATGATACTGACTTTCTGATTGCACATGCTGATTATTTTCAAGAACATTTCACAGGCCCTGACAATGCAACGACAGAAAGCTATATTCAGGCCGTCCAGGCACAACCCGGTTTTGAAGAAGGTGGACGATTGTACAGTGGCAGCAATTTATTCACTGTCGAGCATAAAGAGAACAAAGAGGAAAATTGGGAAATCGCCACTCCTGACGCTCGCGGCAACTTATCTACAGTAGTGTATGGGCTTGAAGATCTCCCCCTTCACCGACTAAAATTAATTGATGGCGAACTTGATTATGGCAAGCTAGCTTCGGGAAAGTATATTTTGGAAGGAGTCATTTTAGGCGATTACGATAATCCTCACATGGAACTATCCGTATACAAAGTAGGTGAAAAGGTTACTCTTCATAACTATATGGGCACAGCAAATGCCCAAGAGTATACTAGCCATGAATTCACAGTGCTTGGTCATGTTGGCGTAAAACCAACCAATTCTGGTGTAGACGTTCCTACTTATACTAACTTCTATCTCCCGGCGGATATCTACAAAACGCTTGTGAAGAAGCCTGTGGTGATGAGTTATGCCTTTAATGTATCCGACAGTAAAGAAAAAACAATGGAGAACTTTATAAAGAATTATACCGAAATAAAGGAGCCAGTGATGGACTATAAATCCAAATCCACCGTGATTGCCGAGTTTTCAGGTATACAAAAAACAATTCTGATGATTGGCGGTACGCTCAGTATTATTATTGGTGTAATTGGCATTGTTAATTTTGCAAACGCGCTTCTAACTAGTATTCTGACCCGCTATCAAGAGTTTGCTATACTACAAAGCATCGGCATGACCAACAAACAATTAAAAACAATGCTTATATATGAGGGGATGTACTATGTACTCGGCACCAGCATATGCTCCATCTTATTAGGAAGCTTATTTTCCGTCCTGATTGCGAGACCCTTGAGTACTCAAATATGGTTTATGAGTTATAAATTTATTATCTGGCCGCTGATCCTCGTGCTGCCTGTTCTGCTCGCTCTTGGGATATGTCTTCCTCTCGCTATTTATTCTCTGAGCGACAGGAAAACTATCGTGGAACGACTGCGAACAGCAGAATAAATCCCCCTTAGTCGAAATGACCTGGTCAAAATTTCTGGCTGGGTCATTTCTTGGTTATTCAACAGTGTATTAATACCTGCTCCCTGAGCCATGAGCAAATAAGAGCAATATCCTGTAAAATAGAAATAGAGAATTGGGCGGCTCTCATTTACATTTTTATTGTGAGCGGTTGGTAGAGCTCGGGATTCAATGACTTGGTTAACCAAAATACAAGAGGAGAATGATGAATTACATACTAATCGTCGAGGACGATATCGCCTTGAGTAACGGTATTGTTCTTGCTCTTAAAGAACCTAACAACCTATTTACGCAAACGTATGACATAGCTACTGCAAAAGAACAATTGAACGTCACTGCCTTTGACCTAATGATTCTTGATATAAATTTGCCGGATGGAAGTGGACTCGACCTTTTAACCCATATACGAAAAAAAACAACTATACCCATCATCGTTCTGACTGCGAATGATATGGAAACAGATGACGTCACTGGTTTTGAGCTGGGTGCTGACGACTATATCACCAAACCCTTCAGTCTTATGGTACTGAGAGCAAGAGTTGGCGTTCAGCTAAAGAAATCCAGATACTCGCTTGCAGACTCCACTCAGCTAGACAATTTTTCTTTTTCATTCGAAAGAATGGAATTTCTTAAAAGTTACACCGAAACTACAGAGCCGGTAATGAACTACACATCCAAATTCACTTCAATGAATGAGTTTTCCGGTATGCAAAACACCATCATGATGATCGGTGGCACGCTCAGTCTGATTATCGGCCTAATTGGTATCCTCAACTTTGTAAACGCAATTCTGACGAGTATATTGACGCGGCGTCAGGAGTTTGCCATGCTGCAAAGTATCGGCATGACCAAAAAACAATTGCGGGGTATGCTGATCTATGAAGGGCTATATTATGTTCTCGGCACCGCCCTATTCTCCATTTTATTAGGGATCATATTCTCTATTTCAATTGTGGAACCCCTAAGCAGTATGATGTGGTTTTTGAGCTATCACTTTATAAACTGGCCACTTCTAGCCTCATTGCCTTTACTGTTATTGCTGGGGATACTTATTCCAGTAGCAGTCTATTCTATGAACGACAAACAAAGTATTGTGGAGCGGCTTCGGCAGGCAGAATAAATTTACGAGTTCATTTCTTCCACCAGTTAGACGGATTGTAATATGAAGTGCGACACCTGCTGGAAATAAATAAAAAAGGGCCAGTGGCCGGATTCGTGTAGAATGGAAGTTCCTACACTCCCTTTCACACAAGGAGAATCCACTATCTATCGCTGGCTCTATGCGGGCCGCCTTGCCCAAGCAGACGTAAAGGTGCTACGGCACAAAGGTAAACGACAACAGCCTGCTGAAAAACGAGGGAAGCTTGCCGTGGGTAAGTCGATTTCTGAACTCCCCAAGGAGGTGCGTTCTTGGGACACCTTTGGACACTGGAAGCTAGATCCGGTGATGTCTGGTCGTGGGAAAAAGCAAAAGCTGTGTAGCGACCTTCATTGAGCGGGAAACCCGTCTGTATACCCCGATTCCAATGCCCGATCGCACAGCCTTGTCGATGGAGATTGCCTTTGGTGTAGCCGCAGCCCAGTACCCTGCTGGAGCGTTTCAAACCGTTAACCGCTGACCGAGGCAAAGAGTTTGCCTGTTATGCAAATCTGGAAGCTACACATGGGGTACAGGTCTACTTTGCCGATCCGTATTCCTCCTGGCAGCGTGGCTAAAATGAAAATGCCAATGGCTTGCTGCGTGAGTTCTTCCCTAAAGGTACGGACTTCGCCCAAAAAACAGATGAAGCATTGGAACAAGCACTACATTTAATCAATCACCGACCAAGAAAATGCTTGGGGTGGCGAACCGCTCACGAATCTTTCACAGAAGGACTATCGCACTTGGTTTAACAATCCGTCTTTTACATTTTCAAGACAAAGGGGCGTCCTCGTCATTTTTTTAATGACTTTTGGGATAACCTCTTTTCAGCTTTTCTTTTTTATTCGCCTCAATATGGTGTTATTTTTACATAAAATAGCAAAAAAAGAAGAAGTAACTCCACTTCTTCTTTTTCCGGTAAATAAGTTAACTTACAAAATATTTTAACTACTAAAGCAAAGTTGAATACGAAGAGTTAGAAATGACCGAAAATATACTCGCCCTTGGAGACGTTTTCGGATTTCTGGTGAAGCTTCTTGACGCCGGGCATCCGACGACCTTCCTTATTAGCCTCTTTCATCCCGTCGCCGACAAGGACGACACACTCCTGAATCACCAGCAGAGGCGCAGACCGTCGAACGACCTGAAGCCACATCTGCCGTAAAGAGGGCAGAGACCAGGCAGAAGAACGGAAGGAGTGTTTCATAACAGCGACTACTCAGGGAGAGATCCCGAATGACCGAAGTTACACCGAGATGGTCGGAGCGCAGCATAAAGCCAACGACGATAACGACAAACCACTCAAACGAGGCTTGTCTGGAGAAACAAGAACGGAAGGGCATGAAAAGGTCATTCAGGTATTTGATATATAGGTATGTCAATCACTCGGAAATCGGGTAGACTACTGTCTATAACCCTTTCAGCGATTTTATCCTTTTAAGAGTGAGACCTTAAGGATACCTCAAAATCGTTAGATTGGATTATTTTTCTTTTAAAAACTTTCCTACGTCCAGTTTCTTACATAATTGGTTTTTAAACTTCACTTCAAAAAAAGAAGATCGAAGTTTTCTAATATATGTTCATACTTTTTCACAGTAGAATAATGTATCCTTTGCGTGGCACAAAATACGGGAGAAGATTGATAATAACTCTCTGTTTGTATTTTATTTATAATCTTACACATTTTTGTACGGCAATTATTGTACATAGCACAACTTGTACAGATTCCTTTATCTGTTTGATTAATGATATCTAAATCAGATAAACGCTGCTCGATTATACCTGAGACTACATCCCCCATAGTGAATTCTTCGTGACCTACTGCAAGTATACAAGGATAGATTTCCCCTGTACTGGAGATATGAAAGCTTGTGTGACAGCCATCACAGTTTCCTCTTGGTCGAAAATACTCATTTTTGAAATTGTACAAAAAGTATTGTGCTTTGTTGAAATCTCTATTAACCATGTATGAAAAGATTTCTTCAAGATTTTTCTGATAAACTTTCATAAGTTCTTTGTTCCAGTCCATATCGCTTTCATCCAGTGCAAAGGTAACATTGGGATAGCCCCTTTCAGAAAGATACATGTAATTCTCAGCAAAACAGGCAACATTATTAGATGTTACTGTCATCCTTACGCGGAAAAAGTCTGATTGAGTCTTGATGTAATCTAGGGTTTCAATCACCTTATTAAAACTTCCATTTCCATTCTTGTATACCCTATTAAGATCATGACTTTCTTGCTGCCCATCCAAACTAACGGTTAATTTAATATTTTTCAAAACATAGTCAAGTATGTTCATGTCATGGATGGTACCGTTCGTTGTCATCATAAAAGTAATGGGGACAGGAATTCTTTGTTTCAATTCTTCTACAAAATACTGAATTATTGGATAGTTAAGCAGCGGCTCGCCACCATGTAGTGATATACGTACTTTATCTTTATTATTAATGGAGATTGTAGAGAGCATTTCTTGTGTAAATTCAATTGCTTTAGTTGCCGTTTTCTGATCCATTGTTTTTGGAGCCTTATTAACGTAGCAATATTTGCAGCTCAAGTTGCAATTTTCGGTCACCCAATAAGTGAAGTTCATAACATCCCTCTCCTTTATAAAAATATTTAGTTATTCCAAACTAATTCTTGAAGTTGCTTTTTTTGCTTTTGACACACGGAATCAAATAATTCTTGATTTTGGTGTAAATAATAAATGTTGCTTATGCAGTGATGGCAAAATAAATTAACATTGCAGTTCTTGCAAGGCTCAAATTCCCATGGTCTTACAAGACTAATTGGATCGTAATCTTCCTTTTGATTGCCTTTAGCCATTAATTCAATTAAATGATCATCAAACACATTGCCAAGAACAAAATCTTCTGATTCTATCAACCCTCCACAGGGATAAATATTTCCGTCTCCTCCTATAAAAATTTCTTTTTTCCCTGGCGAACAAAGTCGGCATGTAACATCTTGGGAGGTTAGTTCATCTATAAAGGCTTTCTTAGGAAAAATCTCATTAATGTTTTCTCCTGCTCTTCCAGCCGATGTTAAGATACGTACAATGGGTTCAACCCTCAAGTTTTCACACAGTTCAAGGAACCTTTCCCTTCCTCTATCAAGGGTGTAATTAGTGATCGTCATTGATAAAGCAATTTTCCGTAATCCCTTACACTGGAGCAACTTGATACTTTGAATTACTCTTTTAAAGACGCCCCTGCCTCTAATTTTTGTACACGTTTCTTCATCATATCCATCTACACTAAATGATACCTTATCTACATACTTGAGGAGCTGTTCAGCGTTTTTTTCAGAAATAAAAAGACCATTCGTTGATAACAGAATAGCACCATCAAACTTACTTCTTAGGTAAGCCAAAATATCCATAATATCCATACGCAGCATAGGTTCGCCACCTGTCACATTAATGGCCTGGGGCTGAAGGACGACGATTTGATCAATAACCTCTTTTACTTTTTCTGTTGTTAAAGCATCGATGAATTTTAGATCAGCACCAGCGCTGCAATGTTTACATTTTAAGTTGCACTTATTCGTCAAAGCCAGATATACGACATCTAGGGACTCTTTATAAGCCTGGGTGAACTGATCTTCAGTTAGGATACATTGAATATCTACTAGCCCATGGAAAAGGTTCGATAAATTGTGGACGACCTCAGCATACGGTGAACTTTCTGTGGGGGTTAATAACAACTCCGTTTCTCCTGCATTTATCATATCTTTTAAGACATCGAAATAGGATTTGGATGTTTTCAGAAAACGACCTGTTTTTGTATTAGCAATAATAACTTGATTTTTATGAAATAACTCATGCAAATAAGGATTAAAAACATACTTCATGGTTAATTCTCCTCTCTTGAAATTTACTTTCCAACTTTAAATACACCATTAATTACTAAGAAAATCGTTTATATGTCATATTCCAATGTTTTAATGACAAAATAAACGAACAATCAGTTGAGTTAAACAAACGGAATGTATTTTATGACAGGAAAATGGTGCTTAGTGTCATGAACAAGGGAATGAGAGATTTAATCTATAAAATGAATAACAGTATATTTCAAAAATATGAAAAATCACATATATATTTTTTGCAAGTCACACTGGAGGCGATAAAAGTAGATGTTTACTAAATATAAGTGGATTGTTACAGAGGTATCTAATTTCAAACTTTTTGTTTTTTTAATTTTAACTTTCCAAGCCGCAGACGCAATACTCAGTATGATTATTCCGAAATTTATTAGTAAAATTGTTGACTCAGGATTAATATCCAAAGATATCTCCTTAATTGTGAAGTTTATAGGAATAGCAACAGGCTTATTTATCCTTTCTCACCTATGTAGTTTACTTTGTGGATTCATTTTTTCCGAATTAGGAAAAAGAATCTCTTATGCTATGAAAAAAAAGTTGTTAGAAAAGTTGTTCGTTTTGCCAGGTGAGACTATTACTTCAAACAACGATAAACTATTCTCCCTGTTTATTAATGACATTGGAATCATCGAAAGATTAGTATCCAATGGTATCCCCATGCTGATATCAAACTTACTTTTTTTAATTGTTATTTGTAGCGTACTGCTTTTTTTCAACTACAAATTATTTACACTTGTATTTTTAATCATGCTTTTAACAATGATTACTCAAATATTCTTTAATAAAAAAATCACTCAAAAAACAAAAGCAGTCATGAATGCTTTTGATGACTCTATTTCTTATATTAGGCATACGCTTGGAACACTTCTCTATTCTATTGGAATGGATATAAAAGACTATATTTTGGGAAAGTACATGCCTTTGGAGGGAAAATCACTTGAAGCTAATAGACGGAGGGCGAACACAATTATCGTGGCTTCCACTGTCCCTTCTGTCATTACTTCTGTAGGAAGTGTAATTCTTTTAGGTTTTGGTGCAATTTTAGTAATGGAAGGTCAAACAAGTATGGGGGTACTGACGGTGTTTGTCTTTTATTCAAATCAGATTATAGGTCCTATAAAAAGTGTGACCAACTATGTGGCTGGTTGGAAGCAAGCAAAAGTGTCTATTGAACGAATTGAGTCCATTATGAAAGCGGACGAGGTGAAATGAAATGAATATAGAATTTAAAAATGTCAGTTACAGCTATAACGGTTTAGAAAAAGCTCTATCCGATGTCTCATTCTCCATTCATGGAAATCATATTTTTCGCCTTTCAGGACGCAACGGAGCAGGAAAAAGCACACTATTAAAATTACTCACCAAGATTAATTGTAATTATACAGGTGAAATCTTAGTGGACGGAAAGGAAATGAGAGATTGGAAACGTAAAGATATTATCAGCAATATAGGGATTTGCTTCCAGGAACCCGTCATGTATGTAGATACGATCTTTAACAATATAACTTTGGGGCAACCGGGTATCCCTATGGAGCAACTGAATTCATATATTGAATTATTGGATACCAAGAAATTTATCGAAGAAAGTAAAAAAGATCAAATAATCGGTAAAAACTTTTCTTTATCAGGAGGACAGCAGCAATTAATTTCGATACTGCGGAATATCTATACTAATAAAGAAGTATTAATTTTTGATGAACCCACTTCAAATTTAGATGGTGTTGTAAAAAAGAACTTTATTGATCTATTAGATGATCTAAAGTACAACCATACCATCATATTAATTACACATGATAGTGAACTAGGGAGTAAATATGAACAAATATTGTTGTAATGCAGGAGCAGGACGTAGATGCATAAGCGTCTACGTCCTATCATAAATTCAGTTCCTATTCTAAGTCCCATAAAATAATATTGACGCAAAACCGGTCTTCCACGGTCCTTATATCCAGGATTCCTGAGTTTTCTTTTACAATCTGCTTGACACTTTTCAATCCAAAACCGTGATTTTTTCTATTCTTTTTATTACTTATAAAATTACTATTTACAAACAGCGGATTAAACGTATTGGAAATCTCTATATAAAGCTGCTTTTCATGATATTTTATTTTTATATCTATTGTTTTCTTACCTTCAGTTACCTTGTCACAGCCCTCTATTGCATTATCCAGCAAATTACCAAATACAACGGCAATAATATTATTATTTAGAGAAAATTTTTCTGGAAGAAAACTTTCAATGCTCACTACAATGCTTTTTTTAGTAGCCAAATTTATTTTCTCGGTGAGTACGTAATTAAGTACATTGTTCGGTGAATATTTCTGAGTTTCAGTACATTTAATATCTGAGAGAATTTCTTCTATAAACCCCTCTGCTGCCTCTACGTTATTTTCCTTCAACAATCCTTTTAAGGTCAACAATTCATTTCTCATATCATGCCTGATTCTCCGAATTTCTTTTTGCGATTTTTCCAGATTATCATAGTGAATATTTTCTGCTTTAAGATTGAAATTTAATAATTCCTGCTCTATCATTTCGCCATACATTCGGCTTAATTGTTCATAAATAATTAACATGATAATATTGATTGATAAAACACCAATCATAGAAATTACACTTAACCACTCATTTGGGTTCTTGTCTGATCTTAAAATCAAATCAAAATGACTGCACAACAAGCAAAGAGTTATGATAGGAACTGCAAACAAACACATGTATAAATAATGCAGAGTAGTTTTTCTTTGATAAACATCTATTTTAAAAAGTAAAGGGACCCATAAAAAAAAGAAAAATTTACTGATTTCTGAGAGGAGAGCACCCGCTTCGTAATAATAAGATACATTATCTGATGTAAGGAATACATTTGAAAAACAAGCATTCATGATGGCGTAACATACTCCTTCAGATAAGATTTCAATTGCAATTACAACTGTACCCCAACACAGTTTTGTTGTTATATGATTTTTCGGGTAAAAACAAAGTACAGTGAACACTGGAACAACATTTAGCATAACATCAAATGTTGTTTTCAAAAAGTACATACCGACTACTGTCAGACCTATTAATGCAATCGTAAACAGCAAGATTTTCTCCGTCGAAAGTCCCTTTTTAGTAAATAAAACTTTATTCAGAAATCTACTTATAATGAAAATATCAAAAGAATTTAGTATAAAGTCAAACATGGCTCTTTCCAATTAGAATCTCTTCCTCATATAATTCATCGTTTTTTGTTTAAAATCTTTTTTATACTTTCTACTGATCGGTAGTTCCAAATAAGTGTCCTGAATTTCGCCATTTACAATCCGTTTCATCATTATATTTTCGCATTTTATTCCTACAACGTATTTCAGGTTAATGATATACGAAGCATGAATCTGAGTGAAAGCCATCGGATCAAGTTGAGCAAGAATTTGTGAAGTTGTCTGATTACACTTATATTCTTTTGTTTCTGTATAAATATGAGCAGCCCTTCCACTTTTCTCAAAGTACATAATTTCATCTTCGTTTACAATGAGCTTATTTCGTTCATAGCTAAACTCAAAATAACTATGTGAACTATGCAAATAGTGATCAGCTCTTTGAAGAACCTCAAAAAGGGTTTCCTTATTCACAGGTTTCAGTATGTAATCAAAGGTTTGTACTTTAAATACATCTGGCATGTATTCGTCATAATTGGTTACAAAGATAATTACAGCTTTATTGTCAAACTCTCTTACTTTTTTGGCTAAACTAATGCCATCCATATCCGCCATCTCAATATCAAGCAGATAAATATTGTATTCAGTTTTATTCTTAGCTACATATTGCAGCAACTTTTGCCCACTTCCAAAAGTATCTACTTCTACTTTAGTAAAGGGATATTCTAACGTAAACCTCTCCACCCGGGCCAGTTCTACATTTGTATCATCACACAAAGCAATGTTTAACATCCGATCACATCCCTATATACATTAAATATTCTTAATAGTAAAGTATCGTGTAAAAGTTAGCTTATGAACATCACATCAATGAATTAATTCTCAGTTGCAAGGAATGATATGATTTCCGATCACCCCTCTTTTCTGGGTTTATTATGTAGTTTAAACTTTTATCCCATGTATCGAAGATGCTTGCTAATTACATATATAGTATACCGTTTCAATTTTTCTATATCAACTCTACTTTTCTAAATAAATACAATTCTATATTTTTATTAGATATTAAAAATATAGAATTCAAACAGCCTAATTGATTAAATTCCTAGCTCCTCTAGGTACATCAGTAATGCAGCAAGAGAACATACATTTAATATATGTATATTGTGATAATCGCTTAAGGTATGGTTCAACTCTTTTTCTAAGCTACTCCAAAAATCATCAAAATTATTAAAGGTTATCCCCGTCAATCTAGAAATAAAAGGAGCTTTAAATAAAGAATAGATGTCAATTTCAAGATTAGTGGTTTCATAAATCGCTTTTTCTATAGAATTGCCAAATTTCACCAATAGGTTACTTTCAATGCCAGCATCAAGGGTAGTCTTAAATTCAGGTACTGTCACCTCATATTCCAAAGCACAGCGTTCAAGTATATCATTAAACTCTGAAAACGTGATATCTTTATTATAAATGGTATTGTTCATTGTCTCGGAATGGATTATTTGCATACTTCTCCCCACGCAAAGAGCATTCGCTTTAGAGGTGCCTTTAAAAAAAGTAAACCGTTCAGCAAGTGTATAGACAAAAATGGGAGCCTCATCAAATACGGCTTGGATCTCTTTGTTTTTTGAAAACAAAAAAGATTCAGTTGAACAGAACATTTGCCCGTTTACACCAATGACAGTTGGCAGACTAGCCGGATAGCTACTCTGACTACCATTTTTTACAGAAACAAAAATAAGTTTGTTTTGATCCACTAATTGTTGTGTAATTTCGCTAAGTTGCTGATGGTATCTTTCTGAGGTAACCGAAATGCTTATGCATATATACTTAATGTTCAGAGTAAGACATTTTTCTAAAGCCACCTGCAAAAGAGCAGTACTCGTTTTCCCTTCTGCATTCGCTATTTTTATGATGTAAAATTGAGCTTCTTTAAAGATTTGCACAATCGTATCTGCCACAGAAGTTCCATGTCCATGATCATCCTGATATTCATTATCCTTGATTATTTCATTACCTGAATATTGAAATCTTACTCCACCTATAACATGTTTATTTAAACTTTGATTAGTCATATCCATCCCTGTGTCAATGATGGCTACTTGATTGTTATTGTTCATAGCCTGAAACCTCCTCAGCTCATCCAAGTTAGCACAATGCATGCTATATCCAAAATAACAGTTTAATTCAATACTACACATTAATGTCATAAACTTACTATTTTGCGCTATAAAAAGCACCTCTTCGATAGAAAGTATTGAAAATACAATCATCGCTTCAGACATCAAGGCAAAAATGACAAGAAAAACGCTATTTATTACAATAGTGTTTTTTTTCTGCTTATTTATAGTAATTTTAATCCACAATGCTCTATTGCACCACAGAATTTGGTACCAAAATTAAGCGATCATATAAATACATTAGGAAGGTGATCATGCAAAATATCTTATCCGATTTGTGCATCACTCAGCTTAAAAAGCAACTTAAAGAATTAATAAGTCACAACAAAAATGGAGGTTTTATATATGATACGAACTAAAAAATCTCTTATAGTGAAAATAACTTTTTTACTCTGTATGTGTTTGACAAGTGTTTTTGTTACTAATGATATTAACTATGCTGCAGAAAACGAACATTTTACCGCTATAAATGAAAATGAAAGTAACCCAACTGTGGAAGAGTACGAAAATTATGTAAAAGACTTACCTAGGCTGAATGCAAAGGAAACTATAAATAAATTCAACTCAGGGGAAGGCTTTTACTTTTATCTAGGTAGGCCTACTTGCTATTATTGCCGAGAATTTTCTCCCATTCTAAAAGAATTTTCTGTACGTATATCACAACCCATTTACTATTACAACATGGCTGGTGGTGACTGGGGACCTGAAATCAGGCAATTTCTTATTGGCCATATAGATTTTAAAGGTACTCCTACTCTAGCATATATTAAAGATGGAAAAGTTGTTGCCCAACAAGCGGGCACAGGACCAAATGCGGATGAATTACAGACTATTTTTGCTGATTGCCCTCAGTAATCATTCTTTGAAAAGATAAGACAAACCATTAAAAATCTGACTCGCAGGTGACCTCTTGAAAAAGTGTCCATCTCGCGAGTCTTCTGGCTTCATAAATAAAAAAGCGGGGTAAACCTTGGACATTCAGTGAGCATAAAATGAAATCATTGTATCAATCCGCAAGTGAAAAGGGTTCTAGACAGAATGTTGTTTTAAGGTCCCCACTCTTCCCGTAGAAGCCCCATTCGGATCGAATCATAATACTCTCCATTATAATATCTGCACTTTCGAAGCCGGGCTTCGAGGGTCATGCCCAGCTTCTCTCCCACCTTCATCATCCGATGGTTTCCTGACCAGGTTGTAAAGCCTACTCTTACTAGAGGCAATGTATTAAACAAATGTGTGATCCATAGTCGAAGCGCCCTCGTACCATACCCACCGCTCCAATATTGTGAATCAAAGATACCTATCCCCATTTCAAGCCATTGTGAAGGCTGATGCTCCCAATAGTAGCTCACCGATCCAATGATCTTGCCTTCCACTTCAATGATCCAAAAGTCATCTTGTCCGATTCGTTTTTCCTTCTCTTTTAAATAATCATCAAAAGAAAGTGGCTTATGTTCATAGTAGGGTGCATCCCACTGCTTCCATTCCGGTGCTTCTTCCTTAAAAGTTAACGTCCACAGAGCCGGCAGGTCTTCTTCTGTAACAGGCCTAATCGTTAAATCCTTATCCGTATACATTGAGTACACTCCTTTTATAATAAAATTCATTCTATCTACTTTGGGCTATATTGAGCTTTATTGTATCTGCTTTTGCATTATTTCGAAATTCTAGTTTTGTCCGTCTTTGAAGCAAGACCGTAATTTAAGTTGACAAACAATCAAAAATAATATATCTTAATATCAAGATAATAAATATAAAGAAAAGTTTTTCGACTGTTTATTTTGTTTAGAAAAACCTAATCATATAAAAACCAAGGAGGATAATGACATGAAACTATTAGGATTGCATCACGTTTCGGCGATTACAGCGGCAGCGGCTAAAAATGTTGATTTTTATACTCAGGTAATGGGACTTCGGTTGATCAAGAAAACGGTGAACCAAGATGATGTTAGTGTGTATCACCTTTTTTACGGAGATGAGCGTGGAACTGCGGGTACAGAAGTCACTTTCTTTGAAATTCCACATGCGGGACAAACTCGTACAGGAAATAACAGCATTTCAGCTCTCTCCCTACGGGTACCGAATGACAAGTCACTGGATTACTGGAAAAACCGCTTCGAGCAGCTGGATGTAAAACATGGTGAAATTACGGATCAAGCGGGACGCCTGGCACTTTCGTTCGAGGATTTTGAAGGACAACGCTTCTTCCTCGTTTCAGATGAGCATGATCACGGAATGCGCGGCGGCACGCCTTGGGAGAAAAGCCCTGTCCCTGCCGAATACGGCATTGTAGGACTTGGACCGGTTCATCTGACTATTCCCAAAGCGGAGAATACTATTCTCATTCTTGAGCAAGTGATGGGCTTCCGCAAAAAAGGCTCCTACCCTTCCCCAGTTGCCGGACAACCGGATGTGGTTATCTACGAAACAGGTGAAGGCGGTACAGGAACTGAAGTTCATCTGGAAGAGCGCAACGATCTGCCACAAGAGCGACCAGGACGCGGCAGTGTGCATCACGTCGCTTTCCGTGTTGAAACCGAGGAAGAGCTCAAACAGTGGGTAGACCGTATTGGGCAACTGCAAATTTCCAACTCTGGTTTTGTAGATCGCTTTTACTTCCGTTCCTTGTACTTCCGTGAGCCGAACGGCATTCTGTTTGAATTGGCTACCGATGGACCTGGCTTTGATACGGATGAAGAACTCGAGTTTCTGGGTGAATCGCTGGCGTTACCGCCATTTTTGGAATCTCGCCGCGCATCTATTGAAGCCAATCTCAAACCGCTTAACACCAAACATGAATAGAGTTATATTTAATCTAAAATAAACACAAAGCCGGGACTTCTACATCATGTAGAGGTTCCCGGCTTTTCTCGTGCAACTGCTCTGCTTTCATTAAAAAAAGCATCTCATCTACAAGCTTTTCAGCTTTGACAGGTAAGCGAAATGCCCTTTTTAGTTATGCTTACAGCTTTTTATCATCCACACTGTTCAGCCATGCTTCGATTTCTCCGATTACAGAGGCGATACAGCCATCTTGGAACGGCGAGATGAGTCCAGCCAACTCAACCAATCCGGTAAAAGATCGACTTCCTCCGGCACGGCATAGCTTCAAATAATCTTCCCACGCAGCTGTCCGATCGATACTCATGCGTTTCCAGAATTGGAACGCGCACAGTTGCGCGAGTGTATAGTCAATGTAGTAGAACGGAGATTGAAAAATATGACCCTGTTTGTGCCAAAACCCGCCCTGCTCCAGATACTCGTTGCCTTCATAATCCAGATGCGGTTTATACTTACGTTCAATGGAGCGCCATGCGCTTTTACGTTCGGCTGGGGTCCAGTCTGGGTGTTCATATACGGCATGCTGGAATTCGTCTACGGCTACGCCGTAAGGTACGAACAGCAACGATGAGGATAGATGTTCAAAGTGATATTTGTCCGTATCTTCTTCGAAGAACAGATTCATCCAAGGCCATGCGAAAAACTCCATGCTCATAGAGTGGATCTCAGCCGCCTCCATAGTTGGCCAATGGTACTCAGGAATTTCAAAATGTCGGCTTTCATAGACCTGGAAGGCATGACCTGCTTCATGCGTCAATACGTCGATATCACCGGATGTACCATTGAAATTGGAGAAAATAAACGGCGTGCCATATTCGCTCAAAAATGTACAATAGCCTCCGCTTTGCTTGCCCTTTTTGCTGATCAAATCCATCAATCCACGTTCGATCATAAAGCTGAAAAATTCATGTGTTTCCGCTGAAAGTTCCTCATACATACGTGCTCCATTACGAATGATCCACTCCGGGTCACCTTTAGGCGTAGGATTGCCTGACAGGAAGTTGAAGCCCTCGTCATAATAGCGAAGCTGATCTACTCCGATCCGTTCGCGCTGGCGCTCCTTCAGCTTGGTTGCCAGAGGAACGATGTGCTTCAGCACCTGCTCGCGGAAATTGGCTACCATTTCGGCATTGTAATCTGTACGTCCCAAGCGGGCATAGCCCAATTCTACGAAGTTGTCATAGCCCAACTTGTGTGCCATGCGCGTACGTACCTTCACCAGTTCATCATAAATCCGGTCCAGCTCGTCCTCATGCTCACTCATAAATTGATATTTAGCCTCGGAGGCCTGTTTGCGTGTCTCCCGGTTGGTAGCCATTTCAAAAGGCAGGAGCTGCGACAATGTGCGTTCTTCTCCCTCGAACGGGATCTTCGCTGAAGCAATCAATTGAGCATATTCCGAGGTTAGCTTATTTTCCTGCTGTAAATCCTCAATAATATCCGGATGGAACGACTTGAGTGCTACCTCGGCAATACTGAAAAGCTGGCTGCCCCATTGACTCTCCAACTCGGTTCGGAATGGAGAATCCACCAATGCCCGGTAGTAATCGGTTACATACTCCTGAATAACCGGCATGAAATCATCAGCATACTCTTGCTCCGCTTTGTAAAAGGCATCCTCCGTATTAATGGAGTGCCGAACTTCCACCAATTGCAATTGTGTTTCCACATTACTGCGCAGCTTGTTAATCGCATGAATCACTTCATTTTGACGTTCTACGCTGTCTGCTTCACGAAACTGCTGCAACAGCGTTTTAAACCGCTGTTCAATTTCAGGTTGCTCTGGTCGACTGTAAGCCATTTGGCTGAATAATGTCATTGCTTCGGTTCCTCCTCAAATGTAATAAATCTGATGCCTATTATACAGTACGAGTAGACTAAACTGGAAGCTGCAATTCCAAAAAAATACAACCTCAAAAGCCGCAATACTATGTATTGCGGCTTTTGAGCCACATCTAACTCTATATATCAAAAAAGTCATGATCTAAAACAATCTAATATATATTCAGCCTGATGGAGATTTATAAGTCTTTCTAAGATCGCAGACCTTCATGCTTTATTGATTTTGCAAACGATGTGCCGCATGCAGGGTCGGACCGACGAATTCATTCAGCTTGAAGCTACCTTCAGTGGCCTGTGTAATAAATCTCTTGGCCTGATCCACTGCTTCACGTACAGTCAGCCCTTGAGCCAAACCAGCCGTTACCGCTGCCGAAGTGGTGCAGCCTGCACCGTGGGTAAAGTTTGTTTTTACAACATCGGCTTCAAACCAGTCAAAAGTGATTCCGTCATATAGCAGATCCATCGCTTTACCTGCGCGAATTTTGCCACGGTCCTTGATCAGTACATGCTTAGCTCCACGCTCATGGATAATCGAAGCCGCTTCCTGCATCTGCTCCAGTGTCGTGATCGGTCCATTCTTAGCCAGTTGCGAAGCCTCGAACAAGTTCGGTGTTACCAGGTCAGCGCCAGGAATCAACAATTCCAGCATCGCCTCTGTATTTTCCGGCTGAAGCACTTCATCCGTCCCTTTGCAGACCATGACCGGGTCAATTACAATCCGCTTCAGATCATGCTTTTTCAAATGGCTGGCTACCAGCTCGATAATTTCAACGGAACCAAGCATACCGGTTTTCATCGCATCAAAACCGATACCTTCCAATACAGTACGCAGCTGCGCTTCTACCACATCCAACGCAACAGGATATACAAGATGATCCCAGGTTTTAGGACCCATCGCTACTACGGTTGTCAATACGGTCATGCCATATACGCCAAGCTCCTGAAAGGTTTTCAGGTCTGCCTGAATACCCGCTCCACCGCTTGTGTCGGAGCCCGCTATCGTTAATGTTTTGGGAATCGTCATTTGTACATGCTCTCCTTCACTTTCTGTGCTGCATTTATCCTAATCCCGCTTGCGAAACTTGTCAACGCGCAAAACGGTCCTCTCTATGTTAAAAGTCACAAGCGACAGCAGCAGCTAAAAAACGAGAACATCCCCTTTTGAAACAGGAACATCCTCGCAATAACGTGTTATATGAAGAATTCGAAAGAAATTTGGAATTATAGATATCCACCGGTACTGTGATCATAGGCATGATTCTTTTCATTTGCACGTACGCCCAGACACAGACTCTGATACAGCTGCTGCTGTTCCGGTGTAGCAAAATTCCGATGCTGCTCAAATAAAGCCATACAACCAATGATATGTTCGGTATAGCTATTATCAACAGACAGTTGCAAGCAATGCAGTATTTGTCCCACTCCCTCGGGATAATCGCCTTTTCGGAAATAATATTCCGCATACACCTTACAAAAGGATGCAAAGCGAAATGCATTAAAGTGCTTGCGATAATGAGTGTCCCATCGTTCCGGTGCAAGCTCCCAGAAGCTCTTGAGTTGCTGACTAAACAGTCCCAGTTCGGCATCCACGAAATAACCGAACCGGTTCGCCGATTCGAGCAAGGTGTTCAAGCCTTCCAGTGTCTCATCCGGATGCTCACGCAGGTAAGTAATATATTCATAGATTGCAGAAGTGTTGCCCATTTTAATTTCAATACAAAGTCGGTTGCCCTGTGCATATACACGATGTAGGTTGACCACTTTCCAGCCTTCTTCGTCTAAACCCTCAAACCAGCTCAAATCTGCATAACCCTCAATCCATTGCTTGGATTCCTCATATCTGCCCTGAAACTCATAGCAGCTGGCCTTGAGCAGATGCCCCTGAGCATAGTAATAAACGAGCGGTTTAAGCAGCTCCAGGTGCTCATCTCCAAAACGGTTCCGATTGCGATACAATGCCTGCGCCAGCTCTCTTAGCTCGTCCGCATACATTTCCATCTCGGACCATTGCATTTTTAAAGCAAACACTTGAGATAGCATATGTAAGCCTTCCAGTGCGTAAATTTCCGGTAGACGACTACGGTACAAATGGAATTGTACAGCAGCCTTCAAGTTCCGTTGGTTATCCTTAATCTGAATCTGGAATATACGGAAATAGCTGATCGCCAACCGTTCAGAGTGGGTATACTTCTCACTCTCGATGACACAATCATACAGAAGCATGGCGGCTTCATGTCTGCCATCCTCAAACATCGCTTCTGCGGTCTCAAAAATAGCAGGAACGTTCGATAAATCGTCCATCAAATAGCCAAGTACACTGCGTATACACTCCAGCTTGTTCAACTCTGAGCAACGTAGGAGAAACGGACGCAACCTCCTCCAGTGTGGTAAGGAATGAATAAAACATTCATCCACATACATCTCGAACAAAGATCCTTCTTCCAATCCCATGGCCTCGGTAATCAGATCAAGCTGATTGACTGAGATAGGCCGTGGTGGATTCCGATTAAGTATACCGCTAAGTGTACCCGGATTTACCTTGGAAGCATCTGCAAAACATTGCATTGAAATGCCTTCACTTTGAATATACTTTTCTATTTCTGCGCGGATCGTGGTGTTTTTTTCCAAAGGGACACCCCCTCAAACGAATGATGGTGACTTTTTCATTACCTTTTAAACCAAAATTTGTTTAATCAAAGTATATGTCTATTTATACGAGAGGTCAATAACTTTAAACACGACTCAGGACATATAAAATCACGAATTTTGTACGATTTTAAAACTGTTTTATGAAAAAAGACCGTCCTCTGCGGGACAGTCTATTTCTATTATTTTGATGCTGTGGACTTATAGGACAAAAACAAGTTAGCAGTTCTACCGTGAACGTCCGAAATCGATGGCAAACTTAGCGTATCCCTCTACCGTTAACCCTTCATAAAGCAACTCCGAATAGGCATTAGCGGCATCCGTTGCTTGCGGCGAGGTCAGGAACGTCACATGCGGACGCCCTGACCATGGGGCGAGGGACCAATGGCCGTCAGCTTTTGGCGTCAACGTCTCCATATGCCGCACGTACTCGGTCAGCACATGACGGTTCTCATCCGGTGAAGCAAGTATAATTCGCTCTCCACCCGGATTGACCAGCGCAGAGGAAAACGCGCGATAGTTATTCGTAACAACCAGATAATTTCGCTGCATATCCATCGGTTCGCCATCAAAAGACATCTGAATGATTCTGTGTGCATCTGGGTCCTTTAGACCCCCGTCAGCATCATATCTGGCTGGCTGTGTTACATCAATTTGATACCTGATGCCGTCGATGATATCGAAATTAAAGCTTGGAAAATCAGAATTAATCAGCTCTTGCTCTTGTTCTGCTGAAGGATCAATTTGCCGGAATTGTCCAGCGGACCACTCCAGCCATTCCCGAATTTCTGTACCGGTCAGTCGAACGACATGCAGCGTATTCGGAAAATTGTACAGATCGGCGATATGCTTGATCGCCAACGTCCCCACCGGAATATAGGTATAGTATGATGGGCCATATCTGCCGCCTGTTTTAAAAGGAGCTGCTGCCGACAGAACGGGCAATCCTTCGTACTCGCTCCCTTGCATTTGCTGCTTCACATACCACATTTGCGCATCATTCACCAGCTGAACCGAAGCATCATCCATCACCTGAGCAAAAAAGCTGTTCACCGCCACCGTCGTCTGACCTACAGGTGCACGAATATACTCCAGTGTTCCGGCGTGCTCTTCTGCTACCGCCAACTGAATGGCAGTATCCGGTTGTACCAGCGCCTCCTTGCGTATCGGATCATACACCGGGCGTACCTCGGCAGCAGATGCAGCCACTTGCCACTTCCCTCCACTAAAGGCCAGCTCCAGATCAATGATACCCAGATGATCCCCCCAAAAGCCCGGCTCCACTGCTGGAATATCGTGGATGGTACCTCGCGCTAGATCAACACCTGTTTGCCCCATAAACGAAGGTCCGGGAAATACTTTATGTGCATGACCAAACACAATGGCGTCAATCCCTTCCACCCTGCTCAGATGCAGCACCGCATTTTCCATATCAAGCGTTTCGGGAATATCCTCTAAGCCTGCATGGGGCATACCAATGATCAGATCGGCTCCCGCTGCCTTCATTTCTGGAATAAACCGTCTTGCCGTTTCCAGCATATCTTTGACAATGATTTTCCCCTCCAGCCACGCCTTGTCCCATTGCATAATTTGCGGAGGGACAAAGCCGATGACCCCCACCTTCAACAAATGCTTACCACCTGCTTCATCCTCTACCGTCTTATCCAGCAATAGATAAGGTGTAAAGTAATTTCGTTCTTGTTCTCCTGCTATATAAATGTTGGCATTCACATAAGGAAATTGCGCTCCTTGAAGGCAAGTCTGCAAGTATTCCAGTCCATAATTAAATTCATGATTCCCGATATTACCTGCCTCATATCCAAGCAGATTCATGGCTTTATAGGCGGGATGCACCGTGCTTGGGTCCTGTTGGATTCGCTGTACAGCATAATCTCCCATTGGATTCCCCTGAATCACATCTCCGTTATCCAGCAGCAGGTGATTGGGTACCTCCGCCCGGGCTATTTGAATCAAGCTGGCTGTTTGCGCCAGACCGTAATGCAGCGTTTCCTGATCCGTATAATAATCGTAATTCCACAAACTTACATGCAAATCGGTTGTAACCATAATGCGGAATTTCACTCTCACAAGGCTTACATTGTCTTGGTCTGCCTTTTCGTTAATATCCAAAATATCCAATCTTGTTCTCTCCCTCAGCTTCGGTCATAGAGCTTGAACAAGTCTAACAGAGCACTGTTAAGAGAATGTTAAAATAAGCATTTCGCATAAATCCAGAAAATGGTTTTTACCATACGATAAATTTTACATCATTTTTACCAAAGTCAGGAGTGGTTTTTACCCTAGCTGTGGGACTAGCTGTTAAGATTTGGTTTGTCACAGCATTTACAGGTTTTTAATTTTATTTTCGTTATTACGATGTTTAGGGGGAAATTATTTTGTTCAAAAAAGCACTGACCTTGTGCATGACCTTCACACTGGCAGCGGGTCTAGCCGCTTGTGGCTCCAATGCAAGCAATAACAACAGCGCGTCTACTCCGGGTACAGATGGATCTAAAAACGAAAGCACAGCCTATGTTCCTAAGGAGTTAAAGGTACAGTTCGTTCCTTCTCAAAATGCAGATACGCTCGAAGCCAAAGCCAAACCGCTCGAAAATCTACTCGGTGACAAGCTTGGAATCCCGGTGAAAGTAACGGTATCTCCTGACTACAATACAATTGTGGAAGCCATGTCTTCCAAGCAGGTAGATGTAGGATTCCTTCCGCCGAATGCTTATGTACTGGCCCACGATAACCGTAAAGCAGCCGATTTGCTGTTGCAAGCTCAACGCTACGGCATTGAAGATGCTACAGGCAAGGACACGACTGAAAAAGTAAACTTTTATAAAGCAATGATCGTGGTGAAAAAGGATTCTCCGATTCAAAGCCTAGCTGATCTGAAAGGCAAGAAGGTTGGCTGGCAAAATGTAACCTCCTCCGCAGGCTACGTGTACCCTGCAGCAGAGCTGAAAAAAGCTGGCGTGGACCCGGACACGGATGTGCAGGGTGTGACGATCAAAGGCCACGATGCTGCTATTCTGGCGTTGCTGAACGGTCAAGTTGATGCGGTAGCTGTTTTCCAGGATGCACGTAACACGGTGAAGAAGGAAATCCCGGATGTATTTGAAAAAACTCGCGTCATTCATTACACAGCTAAAATTCCAAATGACACCGTCAGCGTACGTTCTGATATGGATCAAGCGTGGAGAGACAAGATCAGCCAAGCCTTTATTGACATTGCCAAAGACCCTGCAGGCGGCGAGATCATTAAAGAAATTTACACCCATGTAGGTTATGAAAAGGGCGACGATAAAAACTTCGACTCCGTGCGTGAATACGCCGAAGCCGTTGGCCAAGCGGTTAAGTAATCGGAGCAAACTAGATACTGTAATGAAGTAACAGCTACGAAACAGGCTTTACGAATGACAGGGCAGCACCGTCCATGTATTCATGGCGGTGTTGTTTTCATTCCACCCCATCGGGGGAGAAAGTTGGGAGCATATGATCGAATTCCGTAACGTATCGAAAACATACCCGAACGGCACCAAAGGGTTGAACCATATTAATTTGACGATTCAGGAGGGAGAAATGGTCGTCATCGTCGGCTTATCCGGTGCAGGTAAGTCTACCCTGCTGCGTTCCATTAACCGACTGCATGACATTACGTCCGGCGACATTGTCGTGGGTGGCAGGTCCGTCACGTCTGCTGGAAGCAGCGAGTTGCGGCGCATTCGCCGTGATATCGGCATGATCTTTCAAAGCTTCAATCTGGTTAAGCGTTCGACAGTGCTCCGCAATGTACTTTCCGGCCGCGTCGGCTATCATTCGACGCTGCGGACCATTCTCGGTCTCTTCCCGAAGGAGGATATCGAACTGGCACTAACAGCGCTGGAGCGCGTGAACATCCGCGAAAAAGCTTACAGCCGGGCAGATGAACTGTCCGGTGGCCAACAGCAGCGCGTATCCATCGCCCGCGCCCTGGCGCAGGAGGCTAAAATCATTCTGGCGGACGAGCCTGTCGCATCGCTGGACCCGCTGACCACCCGCCAGGTCATGGATGACCTCCAGCGCATCAACCGTGAAATGCAGATTACGACCATCGTCAATCTGCATTTCATTGATCTCGCGCGCGAATATGCAACGCGG
Source organism: Paenibacillus sp. SEL1 (assembly GCF_054602535.1). NCBI lineage: Bacteria > Bacillati > Bacillota > Bacilli > Caryophanales > Paenibacillaceae > Paenibacillus > Paenibacillus sp. SEL1. The sequence goes on from NZ_CM137723.1 coordinate 1,141,893, forward strand.
ATCATCGGATTGCGCGCCGGAGAAGTGGTCTTTGACGGCACACCGGAGGAGGCTACGGATGAGGCCTTTGCGGAGATCTACGGCCGGGCCATCAAGCATGATGAGCTGCTGGGAGTGGGATCATGAAGCCCGACTCTACTGCCCAGCCGCTCTCTTCGACGCAACCGTCACCGCATGCTGGACCGCCACAGCCAAGCAAGCCGCCCGCAGGGCCACCTTTGCCAGGACGTTACAAGCGTTATGCCACCTGGATGATTTTTATCGTGGTGCTGGTAGCCTGCTCCATTCATACGGATGCCACACCTTACCAGTTGATCGTCGGCTTGCCGGAGATGGGCAAATTGTTGGGCGAAATGTTTCCACCCGACTGGAGCTACCTGCCTACCATCTGGAAACCCATTCTGGAAACGATCCAGATCGCCATTGTCGGCACGACACTGGGAGCCATATTGGCGATCCCTGTCGCGTTGCTGTGTGCCTATAATGTGATGCCGCGCAAACTGATTTCGCTGCCGATGCGCACGATCCTGAACCTAGTACGGACAATTCCTGATTTGCTGTTTGCCTCAATCTTTGTGGCGGTGTTCGGCATCGGCCCGTTTGCAGGGATGCTCGCTCTGCTCTTCTTCTCCTTTGGCATCATAGCCAAGCTGACCTTTGAGGCGATTGAAGCCATTGATCCCGGGCCGCTGGAAGCCATGACCGCTGTTGGCGCGAGCCGCATTCAAGTCATCGCCTTTGGTGTGGTTCCGCAGGCTCTTCCTTATTTTGTGTCGTACTTACTGTATACCTTTGAGGTTAATGTGCGCGCGGCTTCCGTTCTGGGCCTGGTCGGGGCTGGTGGTATCGGTCTGTTGCTTGACCGTTCCCTTGGTCTGTTCCGATATGATCGGGCAAGCATCATTATTCTACTGACCCTCGTCATCGTCCTTGCGATTGATTACGGCAGTAACCTGCTACGGAGGAAATTATTATGAATGATCCTACGCTTCGCAGACCTATTGGCTCCCGCCTGCGCCTATGGGCGATAGCTATTCTGCTAATCATCATTTATATTTGGGCTTTTCGCGGGATGCAGTTTGAAGGATTACAGGGAACGGCCAAAAGTGTCTCTGTCGCTATATTGGACGGCTTCCTTCATCCCGACTGGTCGTTCGTCTACATCCCTGAGGGAGAGGATTTACTGCGCGGGTTGCTGGATACGCTGGTCATTTCAGTGCTCGGAACCTTCGTGTCCGCATTTGTCTGCCTTCCGTTCGCCTTTTGGGCGTCCAGCAATATGACCCGTCTACGTCCCTTATCGGGTAGCGGGAAATTTGTGCTTAGTGTCATCCGGGTTTTTCCAGAAATGATCGTCGCCATCTTGTTTATCAAAGCCGTTGGCCCCGGCTCATTTGCGGGTGTGCTTGCCCTCGGCATTCACTCCATCGGCATGCTAGCGAAGCTTTTCTCGGAAACGATCGAAAGTGTCGATCACGGGCCTCAAGAGGCTTTGATCGCGTGCGGTGCCAACCGTTGGCAGGTGATTTTCTTCGCCGTGTTACCGCAGGTGATTCCACAGTTTCTTTCGTATTCGCTTTACCGTTTTGAAATTAATATCCGTTCCGCTACCACGCTCGGTCTGGTCGGTGCAGGGGGTATCGGTACTCCGCTACTGTTTGCACTCCAAATGCGCAACTGGAACCGTGTAGGCGTTATCTTGCTCGGCATTGTGGTCCTGATCATTTTGACGGATCTGATTTCCGGCTGGCTGCGCAAACGGATCGTATAATTAGAATTCTAAACGTCCAAAAAGCCTCTCCTGTGTAAAAAGGGATGTTATACTCCCATTCACTCGGAAGAGGCTTTTGCCGTTCGTTCAACATCGCCCTGCCAATTCATCTATGACCCGTCGGACTTCCTCAGCCGTATTGTAAAAATGCGGAGCCACACGGATAACATCCTTTCGTGCTGAAACGATCATATTTTGGCTTCTCAAATTCCTTTCCATAGCCGACACGTCGGCTACTTCAACAGCGAGCAGGCTTGGTAATGTGCCTCCCCTGTAAGGTACACGTATGTGTAACCCTTTGCGCCGTCCATATTCAACGGAAAAATCCAACAACTCACTCATATAGGCCTGAATACTCGTGACTCCAATCTCCAGCAGCAGCTTTAAGGCCGCATTGGCAGCAAAAATGCTAATGAAAGAAGGCAATCCCGTCTCAAAGCGTCGGGCTCCTGCCGCCGGAACCGGGTGAGCAATATCAAACCGGGAAGCGGGCTCCTGCCCAAGCCAGCCTGTAAGACGGGGCTTGAACCGGTCTATTCGGTCCTTGCTTACATAAAGAAAAGCCACGCCCGGAATTCCAAGCATATATTTGCGTGCTCCCGCGACCAAAATATCTACGCCCATTGCCTTTACATCCACTGGAATGATCCCTGCAGACTGATAAGCATCCACAAACAGCAACGCCTGATTTCGGTGAGCTATATCGGCAATGGATTTTAAATCCTGCTGAAATCCGTTGGTATAGTTCACTTGTGACACCATAACGAGTGCAGTTTTCTCCGTAACATGCTCCTCATACTGCTCTATGGTCACTTCTCCCTCGATGGAGGGGATACAGCAGATGTGATCCCGGAACATCTCCTGTGCCTGCCAGATGTGTCCCACCGTCGGAAAGTCGGTGTCCGCATACACAATGCCTTCTTTTCCCGGTACATAAGGAAGGGCTGTGGCCACCCCGGCAATCGCCTCAGAGGCTGAGGACAAGACCGCAATTTCGTCAGGCTCCGCCCCAATGAGCTTGGCAAAATGCCCTCTAGCCTCCTCCAAACGTGCCATAGACAGATCGCCGTTATGACCGTGTTGCAGCAAACTTCGATGATATTCCTCAATGGCAGCGGAAACCGGCCTCGATACGGCCCCCTGGGAACAGCTCCCCACATGGATATGTGAGGACAGCACTGGAAACAGCTGACGGTAGGACTGAAACGGATGTTTCATTTTTCCCTTCGCTCCTCCTGGGCACACCAACGTGCCTTGATATGATCATTTTATTATCCATATAAGCTACCTTAGAACAAGGGCCTCTCTTCCCATCTTCTCGCCGTTAACAGACGATAGACGCAAAGAGAGGCCCTGAGGGATCATATACAAAATCATAAATTAATGCACGCGTTTGCGTCCAAACCAGCTTTTAAGCACCAAAGTAGCCAGAGCTAGTAACAATAACAACGAGGCCACCGCAAAAGATGCCGAGAATTGATATTCGTTATACAAAATTTCTACATGCAGCGGCAGTGTATTCGTCTCTCCCCGGATATGTCCAGAGACGACGGACACTGCACCGAACTCACCCATGGCTCGCGCATTACACAAAATGATGCCATACAGCAGACCCCACTTGATGTTCGGCAGCGTCACTTTCCAGAAAATGCGCCAGCCGCGCGCGCCCAGCGTGACCGCCGCTTCTTCCTCCTGCTGTCCCTGATCTTCCATCATTGGAATGAGTTCTCGCGCCACAAATGGAAAGGTGATGAACAGCGTCGCTAAAATAATACCAGGCAGAGCAAATATAATTTTAATATCATGCTCGTCCAACCACGGTCCAAGCCAGCCCTGTGCGCCGAACACTAATACATACATCAGCCCTCCGACGACAGGAGAGATGGCAAAGGGTAAATCAATCAAGGTGACCAGCAAGCCTTTGCCGCGAAATTGAAATTTCGTGATCAGCCAAGCGGCAGCTACACCAAATACCGTATTCAGCGGTACCGTTATCGCTGCCACCAGCAGCGTCAACCGCAATGCAGACATGGCATCTGGGTCCCGTAACGCTTCGACGTAGACGCTCCATCCTTGCTTGAGCGCTTCGGTAAGCACGACGATTAGCGGCAATACCAGCACCCAGAGCAAAGCTAAAAAAGCAGCACCAATCAGCGTCCACTTCACCCAAGTGGCCTCGGTCGTGACCCTGTTGGGCGGTGCGGATGAAGGCACTGGTGCAGAAGCAAGCTCCTGCCCAGTTATTGCTTGTGACATGGTGTATCCCTCCTTAGAATGCGGGTATCATGCGCAGCCCTGCATGTTAACGTTAGATAATTACATTAGACAGTTGCGTTCAGGCAGTTACGTTAAACTGCACGGCGCCGTGACCAGCGCTGAATGCTGTTAATCACGAGTAACAGCACGAATGAAATCACCAACAGCATCAACGCTACCGCCGTAGCTCCTGCATAGTCATTTTGCTCCAGCTTGGACATGATGAGCAGTGGAGCAATTTCCGTTTTCATCGGCATATTGCCAGAGATGAAGACGACAGAACCGTACTCGCCAATACCACGGGCAAAGGCGAGCGCAAAACCCGTCAACAGCGGTGGCACCAGCTCCGGCACAATAACGCTGCAGAAGATACGCCATCTGCCAGCTCCCAGCGTAGCAGCGACCTCCTCCTCATCCTTATCCAGCTCCTCCAAAACCGGCTGAACTGTCCGTACGACGAACGGAATGCCAATAAACATCAATGCTAGCGTAATTCCCGTCTGTGAGTATGCCAGCCTCCATCCAAGCGGTTCAAACAATGAACCGACCCAGCCGTTCTGCGCATACAGAGCAGTCAAAGCAACCCCCGCTACGGCAGTAGGCAAAGCAAAGGGTAGATCAATCACCGCATCAAAAATTCGTTTCCCCGGAAACTCATAACGCACCAGCACCCAGGCTATCAATAAACCGAGAAACAGGTCGATCAGCGCCGCAGCCGCGGCACACAAAAAGCTTACCTTGTAGGAAGCCAGCACCCTGACATCAGTCGCCACGTCCCAAAATTTTTCCCACGTCAGTCCAGTTGAATTCAGAAGCAGTGCCGATAAAGGCACCAGCACCACCAGACTGAGATACAGCACACTATAACCCATTGTTAACCCGAACCCGGGAAGTACGCGTTTTCGGGTGGCTTGCACTTGACTCATGTTCTGTTCATCCCTCTCTGAATCCATTCACTATGACACTCGCGGCTACCGATCCAATCCCTACACAGTCCACCTATTTTATGAACTGCCGGGTACATAAATCTGGTCAAAAATGCCTTTGTCGCTGAAATGCTTCTGCTGCGTCTCCTTCCATGTCCCGAATACATCCTTCAAGGTTACGAGCTCCAAGTTAGGAAATTGATCCTTGAACTTTGCCGTCACACTCTCCAGTGTTGGGCGATAATAATTTTCGGCAGCAATGGTCTGCCCTTCTTCACTGTACAAATATTTCAGGTACGCGTCCGCCACCTCGCGTGTACCTTTTTTATCTACCACCTTATCGACTACTGCTACCGGAGGTTCAGCCAATATACTGATCGATGGATATACGATATCGAATTTATCCGCACCCAGCTCCTTCACGGAGAGCAATGCTTCATTTTCCCATGCAATCAGCACATCGCCAATTCCACGCTCTACGAAAGTCGTTGTCGCTCCACGTGCTCCGCTATCCAGTACGGGCACATGCTTATACAGGTCCTGTACAAACTGCTGGGCTTTAGCTTCATCGTTATTGTTCTTCTTGAGCGCATAGGCCCAGGCTGCAAGATAGTTCCAACGTGCCCCGCCCGAAGTTTTAGGATTCGGTGTAATAACTTGCACATCGCCACGGATTAAATCGTCCCAGTCCTTGATCCCTTTCGGGTTCCCTTTGCGCACCAGTAACACGATGGTTGAAGTGTACGGGGCGCTGTTATGCTCATATTTACTTTGCCACCCCTCTTTAACAAGTCCTTTTTCCTGTAGCGCATCAATATCGTAGCCCAGGGCCAGAGTTACCACGTCCGCATCCAGCCCGTCCTGCACAGAACGACTTTGCTTGCCAGATCCTCCATGAGATTGCTTGATCGTAACCTTCTGTCCTTTCTCCTTCTCCCAATGGGCGGCAAACGCTTTATTATATGCCTCATACAGCTCACGGGTCGGATCATAAGAAACATTGAGCAACTCCACTTCCTTGGAACCGGCAGCAGAACTACCATCCGCCTGCGTCCCTCCCTTGCTTACCCCGCAAGCGCTCAGCATAATCGTTAAAACCAAAGATAGTCCGAGAATAAGTCCACTTTTCCATTGCCTTTTCATCAAGACACCCCGCATTCTATGTAATTTGTATTCATTTACGCCTGTTATTTACAGACATAATCAAAAAAAGAGCGGAGAATTCCCTGATGCAGCTCTGATAGGTCAAACCTGTCGCGTGGACAGTGTCTGCCTGCTGTTCCTAGAGGTTCTCCGCCAAAATGGCGAGATCATACTTTAATTCTTTAATTCCTACCTGTTTAATGAGTTATATGGATATAATACGAGAGTTTAGGAGTGATGTCAAACCTTTTTTTGGTATGTATCATCTGTACTTTTCTTTCTTTAAAGGGGGGCAGTCAGAAACATGATATATGTTTCCGACCGTTTAGAGGTCATTTACACACGGAGTACGACTTAGTTGGCAACCGTTTCAAGATTAATCGAAAAGACTCCAAAAAGCTTCGGATTGTCCGTAGCTCTTCTCAACCACAGTTCACCCGAACCCACCATGACTCCCTGATAATTAACAAACAAATCATCTGTCTTTTGATTCACCAGCGCCTCGCGAATTGCGTCCGTAAAAATCTGATCATACTTGGCCATAAAATCTTTCTTATTCGGAATCGTTAGCGACTTTTCACTATCATTAACACGCAGAGGGTACAAAATATAATCGGCCACTTTCTCCTTGTCATTGTCGGCAACTGCCTTCTGCAGCGCTTTGAACGTGTTCAAAAACGCTTTAGGATCTTGAATACCTGCTACCTCAAATGGATTTTGCGATGGATTGGAGACTGCCGGAGAAGAAGATGTATCCGATGAAGCAGCTGGAGCCGAAGGAGCTGACTTTTGTGCATCCGTACCGCTGTTTTCTGCACTCTCACTCTCTTTCGCTGCTTTGTCACTTTGGGCTGAACCGCTACGATTACCACCGGCTCCGTTCTCGATCACGCTTGTACTGCTTCCAGTATCAATGGTTTCAGCATTCTTATCCTGACCACAGCCAGTAAGTGCTACAAAAGTAAGTGTAAGTAAAATGGCTGTGAGTGACAGCCTCCGTGACATCTTTTGATTACCGAATTCATGGTTTTTGGGCACAACGGGTCATCCTTTCTGCTTTCTGCTCTGACCTATTCTGTTCATTAAGTCTTCAACCGTTCTATTGTAACATAAGTAGACTAATGACCGCATGTCGCACCCTTTCTGGAAGGAGCTTACAGTGTAATATATGCGAAGGTTTTAACGCTTCCTTGCGATCCATCGTCCGTACTTACTTTCAAAATCATCTCTTTCAAGGAGTCATTTGCAGCTTCATCCTGCCCCTCTGGCTTTACAAACAGCAGATCGTGGCGTTCTCCCGGCTGCAATGTTTGGCTGGAAAACCCGCTCGTTGACCCTTGCAAGTCTAATCCATTCGCACTATTGAGCTTGTATTGTACGGGTTGCTTGCCTGTATTCTTGATACTGATGTACAACTTGTGCCCCTCTTCAAATCTAAAGCTCGTTTGTCCTTGTCCTCCAAATTGCATCTCCTGGTCATGTACAATGCGTTTCGCTGCACTTCCTTGCTTACTCTGCGTACTAAGCGGAACAGTCGAATGACTCTGATTTACTTCTGTAATAGTTGATGACGGGACGCTCATATTGGCAAAAGCGACATAACCTACGATCACCCCCGCAACGCCCATACAAACCCATTTTTCCACCATTTCATATCCCTCCTACAAAAGATATGCTGAAGCTACACTATATCAATTCAATCGTCACCATGATGGCACACAGGTAGCTCCTCCAAATCTGCTACTTGGATCGTCAGTGACTCCAATGATTCCAATTCAAACAAAGCAGATGGTAGTGTGTTCATATATCCTGTTCAAAGATAGTCAGATGCTTCAGAGAATATTCTCTAATCCGTTCAGGATCTCCCGCCAAACCATACTGCATGAGCTCCACTCGATCCGGTTGATACCGAATAGCAGCAAAAGGGTGGTTTGCACTAGGGTATAACCCCTTGTTGCCAAACTGCGCCTAAAGACGCTAGCCTGACCATGTTCTGCTCAGGCTCAGTGTTATTTGTCACTTATACTTACCAGTTAGACTACCCTGGGCTCCTTATCACGGAGAGCGTTATGCAGGTCACGGCAGAACAAATTGCACAGATGTATAAGGCTCGATGGCAGATGGAGGTCTTCTTTCGTTGGATCAAGCAACATTTGAATATTCCAACGCTGTTTGGTGCGACCCCAAATGCGGTCTATGGGCAACTGTTCTGCGCGCTCATCGTCTATGTCCTGCTCAAATACTATTCGATGCTGCTCAAACGACGTGGCCCAACCATGCCATACTCTCCTGCCCGATTTCCTCGACTTTTCTATCTTCCAAACTGCCTGGTGAATGCTTATTCTAATTCAGCTCGTTCTTCTCCAGAGTACTTCTAGTTTTATGGATTAAATTACTTATTATAGTTAATCAACAGGCATGTATGACAAATAACATGATGATTTTTACAATAGAAAATTTAGAGGCGTTTTTAATGATAATTTAAAAGTGAGAGGAGGTGAATTAACATGGAAAAGGTTAAGGTTTTGGAAACTGTTGATTTTGAAATGGAAGTGCAAGCATTATGTGATCCTGATGACTGTGCGCATGATTGTCTCGTAAAAACGAATGATTGTGACACTAGTTGGTCTCCGTGGAACTAATGAAAGAATAATTCTGACTAACTAAGAATCTCTTAAGCCCCGAAATTGGATTTGATTCTAGCACACTTAACAGTGTAGTCTGGATACTGAGCCGATGGAGGGGATTTTTTATGCAACGAAGAAGGTTTACGATCGAGTTCGAACAGCAAGTTATTCAAGAGGCCAAGGAAGTAGGCAATGCGTCTCAGGTTGCTCGTCGACAAAACATCAAACCCTAAACTGCTTTATCGTTGGATCGAACAAGCAGAGCATTGAGATTGGCAACGAACCGTCCTGTCGTCCAAGACGATTAAGGCATACACACCCTCATCCCAGGAGTTTCGCTCCCTAGAAGGCGAGAACAAGCAACTCAAGGAGCTTCTTGGTGAGGAGGATCTGGAAATTTCTGTACTTCAAGACTTGCTAAAAAAGCAGAACCCAGCTTATCGGACAAAATTGAAATAGCCGACAAGTGGATTAAGCTGGGACACGCGGTAAGCCGCATTTTTCGGATCGTCAGCGTCAGCGAGCAGATTTACTATTACCGCAGGAATAATCAGCACACGTCCCGTTCTAATAAAGGCGGAGTCGACCTGTGCCTGGCTTTTCGATTCGTTTCTCAAATCCAGGCAAAACATCCGCGTAAGTTAGCAAACAATCGTGAAAACACGGCATCCAACCCATTATGGGAGTTGGACATTAAATACTGCTATATCACAGGCGAGTACCGCTTTTTTTCTGTTATGGGTGCTGGATGTTTACGATCACAAGGTGATTGATTTTTATATGGGGTTGTCTTGCGAAGGCCAGCATGCTGCTGGGCTCATTCAACGTAGTTTGTGGAAAAGAAAACTATTGGATCTAACGTCCGTCCGGTGATTCGAACCGATAATGGTCCACAGTTTATTAGCCATGTCTTTGAACAGGCTTGTCTAACGCATGAAACGGTTCATGAGCGCATTCCGCCGAGGACGCCGAACAAAAATGCACGCATTGAGTCGTTCCACAGCTTACTCAAGTCAGAATGAGACATTATAATAAATTTGTGTTGTAAGCACTTACGATAAAGATATTTTTATTAGGGGAGAGAGAAACATGAATATATTAGAAACCAGAGAGCTCAGAAAAACTTATGGCAGCGGAGATACCGAGGTTCATGCATTGGATGGAATCAACATGGAGGTAAGCACTGGTGAATTCGTGGCTATCATTGGGACATCCGGCAGTGGAAAGTCCACCCTTCTGCATATGCTTGGTGGGTTGGATCGACCTACAAGCGGAAACGTCACCGTAGACGGCAAGGATATCTATTCTCTGAAAAATGAAGAATTGACCATTTTCCGCCGAAGAAAGATTGGCTTCATTTTTCAAAATTATAATCTAGTTCCAGTCTTAAATGTCTATGAGAATATTGTACTACCCATTGAACTGGATGGAAACCAACCGGACAAAGCCTATCTGACTCAAATTACGAACACGCTGGGACTTGAGAACAAATTAAACAATCTACCGAGCAATCTTTCAGGGGGGCAACAACAGCGGGTAGCTATTGCGAGAGCACTAGCGACGAAACCAGCCATTATTCTGGCCGACGAGCCTACTGGCAATCTGGACAGTAAAACCAGTCTGGATGTCATCGGGTTGATCAAAGTCTCCAGCCAACGCTTCGCTCAAACGATGGTGATGATTACTCATAATGAAGAAATCGCGCAGATGGCAGACCGCATCATCCGCATTGAGGACGGTAAAATTGTAGGTGGTGTGACCCGATGACCAAAGTAAAAAACAGTAAGGGCGTTCATAATTTATCAGATAAAAGTTTTAAAGCGAATAAAACCCGCAATATTATTGCGATTATCGCTATTGCCTTAACCACTTTGTTATTTACATCTGTGTTTACTATGGGGATTGGCGCGATGGAAAGTTTCCAGCAGGCAACGATGCGACAGGCCGGTGGGGAAGCGCATGCTTCTCTCAAATTTATCAACGATGAGGAATTTAATCACATCAAAGACCACCCTCTTATTAAGGAGATAGCATATTGCCGCTCGTTAAGTCAAAAGGTAACAAACGAGCAATTTTTAAAGCGCAAAACGGAGTTCTGGTATCGTGACGATCTAGGGCTAAAGCTAGGATTGGTTGAGCTAGAAAAAGGCCACAAACCGGTGGCAGAAAATGAGGTTATCGCGGACTCTAGCACCTTACAGTTACTGGGTATTCCCCTGAAAGAGGGCGTCCCATTGACCTTGAAGCTTGAGGTTCACGGCAAAACGGTGCAGCGTGAATTTATCCTCGTCGGCTGGTGGAAGAGTGACCTCGCCGCCGGGATGGACGTAGGCACAATCTATGCTTCTAAAGCTTATGTGGATGCCCATGCTGAAGAATTAATTAACACATATAAGCAGGATTATAATCGGACCGGAGCCATCAGGGCAGATATCATGTTCGATAACAGCTCGAACATCCAGGGAAAACTTGATCAAGTGATTACAGAAAGCGGTTATTCCCTAGACCAAAATGCACCGAACTACATTGCAAGTTCTGTGAACTGGACGTATTTTTCCAACACTTTCAGTTCGAACCCTGAAGTCGTCTTTGTCTTAGCTGGTGGTCTGTTACTGATCATGCTTACTGGCTATTTGATCATCTATAATATTTTCCAAATCTCGGTGATGCGTGATATTCGTTTCTACGGTCTTCTAAAAACCATCGGCACAAGCAGTAGCCAACTCCGTAGGCTCATTCATAGACAGGCATTATTTCTTTCCTTGGTCGGAGTTCCCATCGGCTTACTTGTGGGTTTTGGGGTCGGAAAATCGCTTCTCCCTCTGCTTATGAACACTTTTGGGCACGCTGAGGTAACCCTATCCCCCAACCCATGGATTTTTATCAGCTCCGCTTTGTTTGCAGCCATTACAGTTATCATCAGTATTTATAAGCCTATTAGGATTGCAGCGACTGTGTCTCCAATCGAGGCAGTAAGATACGTAGACGGAGCTATCAAAAAGGGTAAGAAAAAACTGAAAAAATCAACTAACGGTGCTAAAATGCCGCTGATGGCTCAAGCCAACTTAGGGCGCAATAAGAAGCGGACTACTTTAGTGCTGATTGGCCTTTCTCTAAGTCTGGCGCTACTGAATATTACTTTTACATTATCCCAAAGTCTGGATATGGATAAATATGTGTCTAGAAGCATTGACGCTGACTTTGTGATTGCACATGCAGGTTATTTTCAAGAACATTTCACAGGTCCTGACAATGCAACGACGGAAAGTTATATCCAGGCCGTACAAGCACAACCTGGTTTTGAAGAAGGTGGACGATTGTACAGTGGCAGCAATTTACTCACTGCTGATTGTAAAGAGACCTTAAAGGGAGACGGCACCGACGCTCGTGGCAACTTATCTGCAACGCCAGCAGGCATTAATGCTTGTGGCTCTTTACCATACGACACCGACGCTCGTGGCAACATATCAGCAGCAGCATATGGTCTCGAAGAGTTTCCTCTTCACCGACTACAATTAATTGACGGTGAGCTTGATTATGGCAAGCTGGCTTCGGGTAAATATATCCTGGAAAATGTCATACTGGATAACGATGGTAATCCCAAAATGAAATATTCGGCATATAAAATAGGTGAAAAGGTTGTCCTTCATAACTATATGGACACAGCAAAAGTCCAGGAGTATACTAGCCATGAATTCACAGTCCTCGGTCATGCCGCCCGAAAAGGAATTAATAATGGTGTAATAGGTGCTAATGTTGAATTCTTTCTTCCGGCGGATATCTACAAAACACTTGTGAAGAAGCCTACGGTGATGAGTTATGATTTTAATGTATCCAACAGTAAAGAAAAAACGATGGAGAGCTTCTTAAAGAACTATACCGGAGTAAAGGAGCGAACGATGCACTATCGATCCAAATCTACCGTAATTACCGCGTTATTAGGTATGCGAAATACTATTTTGATGATTGGCGGTATGCTCAGCGTTATTATCGGTTTGATTGGTACACTTAATTTTGCAAACGCGCTTCTAACTAGCATTCTGACCCGCCATCAAGAATTTGCTATACTACAAAGTATCGGTATGACTAATAAACAATTAAAGACAATGCTCATTTATGAGGGTCTGTACTATGTGCTCGGTACTAGCATATGCTCCATCTTATTAGGAAGCTTATTTTCCGTCTTGATTGCAAGACCTTTGAGTAACGTAATGTGGTTTATGAGTTATAAATTTATTATTTGGCCGCTGATCCTCGTGCTGCCTGTTCTGCTCGTGCTTGGGATCTGTCTTCCTCTCGCTATTTATTCTCTGAGCAACAAGAAAACTATCGTAGAACGACTGCGAACAGCAGAATAAATCCCCCTGTAAAGAAAATGACCTGGTCAAAACTTCTGGCTGGGTCATTCTTGGTTATTCAACTATATAATTAATACACGCTCCCTAACTAGCTCTCTCTTGTAACTCCCCATGCTGATTGACATACATAAAGAGCAGAGCCTGTAAAATAAAGTGTGTAAAGCTTGGTGGCAGATGGAGGTCTTTTTCCGTTGGATCAAGCAACATTTGAATATTCCAACTCTGTTTGGTACGACCCCAAATGCGGTCTATGGGCAACTGTTCTGTGCGTTCATCGTCTATGTCCTGCTCAAATGACTATTTTATGCTGCTCAAACGGCGTGGCCCAAACATGCCATTCTTTCTTTGCACGATTTTCTCGACTTTTCTATCTTCACAAACTACTTGATGAATGGCTGATTCTAATTCAGCGCGTTCTTCTCCAGAGTACTTCTAGTTTTATGGATTAAATTACTTATTATAGTTAATCAACAGGCATATACTTACATAATCGTTTTACAATTTCTATTAAATCCTTTCTCACTTGTTTATAGATCTCTTTGCGTTTATACTTCGGAGTAAACACGATGTGATATTTACACACTTCGTGGGCGCTAAACTATTATTCCAGTTTTACATTTAATACCATTTTCTCTATCGAGCCTGATTATCTCCATTTTATCGGGATGGTCTTATTGGCCAAACCCTCGTTCCCTTCACCCGCATAGCGGGTGGTTTTATATTTCGCGCGTTTCACGCACTCAACTGCCCTCGGCCTTACAATAAAAAAAGCCGAACTCATATCTATTATGAGTCCAGCTGTCATATTTTTCAAACTTGATCAAAGACACCCAACAAAACTTTTTGAATAGGTCTTACCGCTCGCTTACTCTGTCACCGTTCCGTAGATCAGCACTGGTGCTTCCGCATGATCCGCAATACGGATGTTCGCGTAGATTTTCTCCAGTACTTGAGCTACATCTTCACGGTTCGCATGGATGGTAACCAGTGAATCGCCTTTTTGAACAGCATCTCCGACCTTTTTGTTCAGCATCAAGCCGACAGCCAGATCAATCTCGGATTCTTTGGTCGCACGTCCTGCTCCAAGCAACATCGCTGCGGTACCGATTTCGTCAGCCACGATTTCAGCTACCACACCGTCCTGCTTCGCAGGTACCTCAATAAGATACTGTGCTTGTGGCAAGCGTTCAGGATGATCCACGACAGAAGCGTCACCGCCCTGATTCGCAATAAACTCTTTGAATTTCTCCAGTGCTTTGCCATTGCGAATGACTTCTCTGAGCTTCTCTTCGGCGTTTTCAAGGGATTCTGCTTTCCCTGCCAAAAATACCATCTGACTGCCCAAAGCCATACACAGCTCTTCCAGATCTTTCGGTCCTTCGCCACGCAGCGTATCAATCGCTTCTTTCACTTCCAGCGAGTTACCGATGGCCAGACCCAGCGGTTGACTCATATCGGAAATGACTGCCATCGTTTTGCGACCCACATTGTTACCGATGCTTACCATGGCATGTGCCAGTGCTTTGGCATCATCTACGGTTTTCATAAATGCGCCTGCACCTGTTTTTACATCAAGCACAATGGCATCGGAGCCGGCAGCGATTTTCTTACTCATAATCGAGCTGGCAATCAGCGGAATCGAGTTGACCGTCGCCGTAACGTCACGCAAGGCATACAGCTTTTTGTCCGCAGGTGTCAGGTTACCGCTTTGTCCGATGACCGCAATTTTGCTGCGATTCACCAAATCCACAAATTCGTCCTTGCTGATTTCGACGTGGAAGCCTGCAATAGCCTCCAACTTGTCGATTGTTCCTCCGGTATGTCCGAGGCCGCGGCCTGACATTTTGGCTACCGGAATGTCCAAGGCCGCTACGAGCGGAGCCAGTACCAGCGTTGTTGTATCACCCACACCGCCAGTGGAATGCTTATCGACCTTTACACCTTCAATCGCGGACAGATCAATGGTATCACCCGAATGAACCATCGCCATCGTCAGATCAGCGCGTTCGCGTTCAGTCATATCTTTGAAGAAAATGGACATCGCCAATGCACTGACTTGATAATCGGGAATTTCACCCTGAGTGTAGCCTTGGATAATAAAATTAATTTCCTCCGTACTCAGTTCTTTTCCGTCACGTTTTTTCTCAATCAAGTCTACCATTCTCATATGTCATTTCTCCTCACTGTGCGTATGATCGTTTACAGAGATACTGCTGTATCCAGTGCAACTTCCATCATTTCTTTAAAGGTTGTTTGTCGTTCTTCTGCGGTCGTTTCTTCCCCCGTCAGCAAATGATCGCTTACCGTCAGAATCGTCAGTGCGTTTACGCCAAACTTGGCTGCCAACGTATATAAAGCCGAAGTTTCCATCTCTACGCCCAGCACGCCGTATTCCATCAGCTTTTGTACCACTGATTTGTCATCACGGTAGAAGCTGTCTGAGCTGAATACATTACCGACATGCATGTTCAGGCCTTTGGCAACACCACGATCATAAGCGCCCTTCAATAGATCGAAGCTGGCAATCGGCGAGTAGTCGTAGCCGCCAAAGATATGGCGGTTCATGCCGGAATCCGTACAGGATGCTTGTGCCAAAATGACGTCACGAACGTGCACATGCTCCTTCATTCCGCCGCATGTACCTACGCGGAACAGGTTTTTCACACCGTATTCGCTAATCAGTTCGTTGACATAAATACTGATGGAAGGCAGCCCCATCCCAGTTCCCTGCACAGATAGGCGTTTGCCTTGGTACGTACCCGTGAATCCGAGCATTCCGCGAACCTCGTTGTAACAGGTCACGTCCTCCAGATACGTTTCAGCAATAAATTTTGCCCGTAGCGGGTCTCCTGGCAGCAAAATCGTTTCTGCAATTTCTCCGGGTTTGGCTCCAATGTGTACACTCATATTTTTTATTCCTCCGTCCCATTTGTCCATGCTTGTATCGTTATTTATATCGTTACTAGTAATCTTGCTTACTCTTGCTGGTCCTTGATTACTGAAGCTCTGCCAAAAAGCTCGTTCCGTGTTCAGGCAGTTTTACACCAAAGTTATCTGCTACAGTCGCTCCAATATCAGCAAAGGTTTTACGAACCGCAAGCTCCTTGCCCCCAGCTGTAAAACGTGGCGAATATGCCAGCAAAGGTACATATTCGCGGGTGTGATCCGTTCCCCGATACGTCGGGTCATTCCCATGATCTGCAGTGATGATCAGCAGATCGCCATCGGTCATTTTGGCAAAAACCTCTGGCAGACGCGCATCGTAATCGTCCAAAGCTTGACCATATCCCTGCGGATCACGACGGTGACCGTATACAGCGTCAAAGTCCACCAAATTCAGAAAGCTTAATCCGGTGAAATTCTCATCGAGCGTAGCCACCAGCTTATCCATGCCGTCCATATTGGACACCGTACGCACCGCCTTCGTCACACCCTCACCGTCATAAATGTCAGAGATTTTACCCAAGGCGATCACATCCAGACCTGCATCCTTCAGCTCGTTCATGGTGGTGCGACCAAACGGCTTGAGCGCATAATCATGTCGATTGGAGGTACGGGAGAAGTTCCCTGCCTCGCCTACGAACGGACGTGCAATAATGCGACCCAGCATGTACGGATCTTCCAGCGTGATTTTACGGCAGAACTCGCAAATCTCATAGAGCTCCTTCAAAGGTACAACTTCCTCGTGCGCCGCAATTTGCAGCACAGAGTCCGCCGAGGTATAGATGATGAGCGCTCCAGTTTTCACGTGTTCTTCGCCCAGTTCATCAATGATTTCCGTTCCGCTAGCAGGCTTATTGCCAATAACTTTGCGACCTGTGTGCTCCTCAATGCGTTGAATCAGCTCATCCGGGAACCCATCAGGAAATACACGGAAAGGAACTGCAATATTCAAACCCATGATTTCCCAATGGCCCGTCATCGTATCCTTACCATTGGACGCTTCCTGCATCTTAGTGTAATACGCGAGCGGCTTGTCGGCCGCTGCCACTCCTTCTATGGAACGAATATTGGACAGACCGAGCTTACCCATATTCGGCATCTTCAGGCCACCGCGTTCGCGAGCAATATGACCGAGTGTATCTACATCGTAATCATCAAACTGGGCAGCATCCGGCGCTTCGCCGATACCAACCGAGTCCATAACCACCAAGTGAATCCGTTTGAATTTAGACATCATAAAAATCCTTTCCTGACTCGCTGTTTTTTTTACAAAAACAACCCTGCAATCGTTGCCGACAGCACGCTAACCAGCGTTGCCCCGTACAACAGCTTCAGACCAAAGCGGGCCACCACATTTCCCTGTTTTTCATGCAGACCCTTCACAGCCCCGGAAATGATACCGATGGATGAGAAGTTAGCAAAGGATACGAGGAATACCGATACGATCCCGACCGTGCGCTCCGACAAGCCTGTTTGCTTGGTCAGATCCAGCATGGCCACGAATTCGTTGGATACGAGTTTGGTAGCCATAATGCTGCCCGCCTGAACGGCTTCGTTCCACGGAATACCCATGACAAAAGCGAAAGGCGCAAACACATATCCAAGCAACGCCTGAAAGCTGATTCCAAACAACCAGGAGAAAATCCCGTTAACCATGGCAATCAGCGCCACAAAACCGATCAGCATTGCAGCTACCGTAATAGCAACCTTGAAACCGTCCATAATATATTCCCCGAGCATTTCGAAGAAGGACTGCTTCTCTTCCTCCTGAACCTCCAGTAAATCGTCTTCCTTCTCAATCTTGTACGGATTAATAATGGAAGCGATAATAAAACCGCCGAACAGGTTCAATACCAAAGCTGTGACCACATATTTGGGATTTAACATTTGCATGTAAGCTCCCACAATCGACATGGACACTGTAGACATCGCAGACGCACACAGCGTATACAACCGATGTTTTGGCAGCAGACCAATTTGCTTCTTAACGGAAATAAACACCTCGGATTGACCCAAGATAGCCGAAGCTACAGCGTTGTAGGATTCCAGTTTACCCATTCCGTTTACTTTGCTCAAGACAAGCCCGATATATTTAATAATAAAAGGTAACACTTTTACATATTGCAAGATACCAATCAGCGCGGATATGAACACGATTGGCAGCAGTACACCGATAAAGAACGGTGCTGCTCCTTCATTCGCAATTCCGCCAAAAACGAAGTTAATCCCTTCAGTTGCATATGCCAAAAGACTATTAAAACCTTCTGCAAAGCCTTTGACCAAAAATTCGCCAATTCCTGTATGCAACAATACGAAAGCAAGCGCTGCTTGCAAAACAACCATAACTATCAGCGGACGATACCTGATTTTACGTTTGTCACTGCTGGCAACGTAAGTAAGTGCAAATACAACGAGCAGTCCCACCAGAGCGATTACATATTTCATTTAATTTCCCCCTCATTACATTAAGCGCTTACATTCCCTATAAAAAGAATGCGCTCCAAAGAGGCATTCTTTTTTTTATTTGCCCAGATCCGCAGGTCGAAAAGCACCCGGCAGTAATTGATCCACCGTCCACTCTTCCGTGTTGCCATGAAGGTTTGTCAGATAAATTTTGGTATCTTGATGAGCAAATTCGGAAATGACCTGACGGCATGCCCCACATGGAGACACAGGCCCTTCCGTATCAGCTACAACCGCAATCGAATCAATTTTACGGCAGCCCTCGGATACCATTTTAAAAATCGCTGTCCGCTCTGCACAATTGCATAAGCCGTAGGAGGCATTTTCCACATTACATCCGTGATAAATCGTGCCATCGCTTCCGAGAATCGCAGCACCCACCTGAAAATTCGAATACGGAACGTATGCCTGTTTACGCGCCTCAAGCGCTTTCTGAATCAATTGATCCTTCATCGCGAATCCCTCCATGACTTTAAAATGAAACTTAGTAGGAAGATGTAGACTGCTCGCCCTCGATGATCTTCACACCGGAACTTGCGCCGATCCGACTTGCGCCAGCTTCTACTAATTTTTGCACGTCTTCCAGACTGCGTACACCGCCTGAAGCCTTAACACCAATCTCAGGTCCTACCGTTTTGCGCATCAAAGCCACATCTTCCGCAGTAGCTCCACCTGTTGAGAAGCCTGTCGAGGTTTTCACAAAATTCGCTCCCGCTTTGACGGACAGCTCACATGCCAGTACCTTCTCTTCGTCTGTCAGCAAGCAAGTTTCGATAATCACTTTTACCAGTGTACCGGCAGCTGCCTCCACGACCGCACGGATGTCCTGCTCGACGAGCTGTACATCACGTGCCTTCAAAGCGCCTATGTTAATAACCATATCAATTTCAGTCGCGCCGTTAGCAATAGCATCTTTCGTTTCAAATGCTTTCGTTGCCGACGTGCTCGCTCCCAGCGGAAAACCGATAACTGTACAGATGGCTACACCTGTGCCTGCGAGCTGTTCTGCTGCATAAGCTACCCACGCCGGGTTCACACATACAGAAGCAAACTGATATTTTTTGGCTTCGGCAGTCAATTTCGTAATTTCATCCTTCGTCGCATCTGCACGCAACAATGTATGGTCGATTAATGCTGCAATGTTCATATCTAAAAGCTCCTTCATTAGATAAATAGTGTGAAGACAAAAGTCATTTATTTCTCTGTGATGAGACCATCATAGCACGGCTTTGAACATATGTAAAACACATTTTGAAATTATGTTCAAGCTTAGGCACAAGGCGTCACCTACAATTCATATTACCCTGTAGGGACGTGCCATAGCCGTATATTTTGCTGGGTTGAGACGACTTGCTCTATTGTAAAAGTGCTTGAGCCGTAAACTGATCCGTCACCAAAATATTCGCATACTTGCCACGCAGCGATGCCCGAATGGCCTCCACTTTACGCTGGCCTCCAGCGACGAGAATAGACTTCTCCTTCTTTCGCAAATCAGGCAAATCAATCCCGACGGTACGGCTATTGATTTCCTGACTGCATATATTGCCCTCAGCGTCAAAAAAGCGCGAGCAAATATCGCCCTTGCCAATTCTTTGCAGTAGCTTCTGCTCTTCTCCGTTAAAATAGCCCAATCGGAACAGCAACGCATCCTCCTTGACCGTCCCCACCGTAAACACAGCGATGTTCGCCTGCTTGCCAAGTTCGATGATGCGCTGGATATGCCGATCCTCTTCAACCATTTTCTTAACGGCGTGACTGTCGAAAATCACAGGCAGCGGCAAATACCTTGCTATGGTATGAAAGGCTTCTGCGAACAAATTCACGGTTTCCACGGCATATGTGTTGACATGTGAATGGCTCACGCCTCCTTTGAGCTGAACCACCTCAACACCCTTGACCTGCTTTTGCTGGAGATGAAGCGCCACGGCATGCATTGTTGTTCCCCATGTCACTCCAATAATATCAGCATCCTGTACCGTTTCATGCAAATAATCGGCTGCTTTTTTGCTAATATGCTTCTTAATCTCCTGATATTCATTTAACGGCGAATAACAGACTAACACAGTATCCAGTCCGTACTTCTTCTTCACCTGCTCTCCGAGCGCGTCCATATCCTCCATCGGGTCCACAATACTGATCCGCACGTATCCCTGTTCCTTGGCAGCCTGAAGTAACCGCGATACCGTAGGACGCGAAACCCCGAGTCTGACCGCGATATCTTGCTGACTGTAGTCGTTTAGATAGTATAATCTGGCTGCCTCGATACTTAATCGCTGCTTTTCATGATCCATTCTACCTCAACCCGCTTATCTTAAAATGTAGTGCCATCGGACACAGCTTTAGTCCCAATCATTATATATGAAGGGAAACTTGAAGCCACGCCTTGGCCGTATGGTTGTTATTTTGGAAGATTTAACTGCTCGTTTGTGATATTCTGTGATTAACTACAACTACTTTAACGCATCCTCAACTTTATCGTTCCATCTGTCAAAACGCAATAGCTAATCCATTTTACCGCTCATTCACAACCTGTGATGGCTTATCTGAATATGTAAGGAGAATTGCTATGTCTGAATTTATTGTGTGCAGTCTGGCGGACAAAAAGTTCGCTTTAAACTTTCTAGAAGTAGAAGAAGTCATGAATGCCAAAAAAGGGACTCCACTTCCCTTTTCCGAAGCGTGGCATGAAGGAATGGTAACTATTCGCGGTGGTGTCTTTACAATCCTTAATTTACGCAAAAAACTGCTTCTTCCTGCATCAAGCGATTCCTCCGAAGACAAAATGATTTTGCTCAGCCGTGCGAAGATTGCTCTGCTTGTCGATCAGGTGGAGGACACGGCTTCTGCCGAGGACAGTCAGCTACAAAGCAATGAGGAAGAATGGCAGCGCGAGTTGTTCCCTACTGTGATGGAGCATCAGGGTACCCTCATTCCGGTGATCGATATGGACGCTTTTCTTGCATCCACCAAGACGAACTAAAACGCAAAATACTCCCGAACCTTGAGCCGGCTTGCACTCATCGTTCGGGAGTATTTTCCGTTATTGGAGTCCCTGCGCCTCTTTCATGTGAACCAGCGTGTTCAGCTGCTCCAGCAACGTATTCCCGCCAGTCAGCGAAATCGTGCCAATCTTCTCGCAGATTTTTTCCATGAATTCTAGTTCTTTAAGACGATAGAGGGTGGCATTCTCGTCCATCAGCTTGGCCGTATTGAGCAAACTACGAGTGGATGCCGTCTCTTCACGTCGTGTGATAAGGTTGGCCTGTGCCTTCTTCTCTGCCAACAGCACGGTATTCAGAATATCCTTGATATCCCCTGGCAAAATAATATCCTTCACCCCTGCTGACGTAAAAGTCACTCCATATTCGCCGCTCTGCTCATTTAGTCGAGTCAAAACATATTCCGCAATCTCCTGCTTCATTTTCAGCAAATCATCCAGCTTCATCGTGCCAACGTACTCGCGCAGCAGCAGTTGAAGCATAATGTACATTTGTTCCTCGTATGCTCGGAATTCCAACGCCCGCAACGGGTCGATAATACGGTACTGACAGACAAAGTTGAGGCGTAGCGTGATTTTGTCCTCTGTCATGATTTCCTGTCCCATCAGGTCCAACTGCTGCTGTCGCATATCTATCGTTTTGATCTCTGTATTCACCGTGGACATCCAGAAATAATATTTGCCCGGTTTCAGCTCACCCTGCAACACATTATCGTAATACAAAAAGCCCATTTCATAGCTGGCCACCTGAAGTGCCTTCCAAAAGCCCGGTGTCTTGGACAAGAATGCTTGCCCCAATGCTTTATCAATTGCAGGCTGCCGAGTATCTGCACGAACAAAACGATGCTCCTTGAGCATGTTCCAAAAAGCATATTTCCCAGCCGTCAGAAGCTCCACAAACCGATTATCCTCATAATGCAACACATATTCATGGTCCTCTACATCAATGACATTCAATTGTTCAAGCAATAGGGGATCTGTCAAAAACAAACGAATATCATGATCCGGTACAAAAAATGGTTCGGCTACATTCAAAATTTCAACTGCTTCCTGCTGAAATGTCTTCAATAGGTAAGTTCCTGGGTGCAACAACTTGTGGTAGCTTCCTTTTTTGAACAGCAGCCCGCGCTCATCAGATTTAATCGTTATCTTCTTAAACATCGTATCACTCCTAGTATTTAAAATCCTCCACTTAAAAATGTACATTTCCGTGTGTAGCGGCTCCGCGGTCCATTTGATCTTCCGATCGCTGTTGCCACTGAATTTTTAGAATGGATGAACCCGTTAAAGGGTTAAAATTCGTTGGCAAAGGCGAACGCTTCGCTTCTTCAGATTCAAATGGGCCGCTCCGCTGCTATCCGCCTTAAAATCAACACACTTTTAAAATGAGGATTTTTTATTTTTATTCGTTGTAGTAGGGGTATGACCCTTGCAGAGCATTCCTTCGGGGTGGACGGCGGGGTCAAGCTTGAGGAGAAAGGAAGATACCGCCTGTTCCCGTGTTCCTAAGATGGTGTCCAGCAGTCCAACTTCGACTGTGAACTCGCATCTCCCGAAGCTTCGGAGCCTGTCGGCGCTTGCTCTCTCCGGTATCCACTGGCCGCATAGCCATCGCCCCGATATCTGTCATCGAGACCAGACATGGGATGCTCTCATCCGGGTCTTTTCATTGTTTTTATTCGATCATTCGAATACTCTACCAGACGTCGCGTGGAAGGCGATTGGGAATTGAACCCTAATGTTGGTGGATACATCAGATTTACAGGATACCTGACCCCATCAGGGTAGGCACTGCGGGACCTTTGGAAATCCACGCCTCGGTAATATCTTCCTGTATCAGCCTTTATCATTATCGCGCAACCTGGAACTCACGAACATGGCGAAAGTATTACGACCCTATAAAAAAAGACACAGGAGAAGCGTATGTGCTTCCCTTGTGTCTTTCTTTCTATAGTTAACTGTCGCGTTCGTATCTTAGACCTGATCCACTAGGATGTTTTTTCGAAAACGGGATCAGCGCTCGGTAGTGGAAGTTCTGGAACGTCTGTCGTTGTAGAAGCAGTCTGCTGGTGTGTATAGCTGAATGAAGGGGTCTCGTATTGCAATCCCGCCTTTTCATAGGTAAACCAATAGCTGACAGCCTTCCCGATATCGAGGTCTGTAACCCGCTGCTCCCAGACACCGCCGTTGTTTGTCATCCGGTAATTGAGCTGTTGTCCACCCGTTAAAGTATAATGCACGTCAACATAGGCTGAGGCTGTTTTGGGTGTAAATTGAAACAATGCTTCACGATCGCTGACAAAGCGAGCTCCTACTTTATAATCCTCCGTTTCTCCGCCACCCTCATTACCACCAGATGCTGGCTCTGTCGTTACCCCTACCGCATTGCTTGCTGCAGATAGGTTACCAGCTGCATCGCGAGCCTTAACGGTAAAGCTGTAAGTGGAAGCTGCACTTAGCCCTGTAATTGAAGCGGAAGTACCGCTTATCTCTGCTGCCTGAGCCCCGTCCTTATAAACGATATAACCCGTAACGCCAACATTGTCTGTAGCTGCATCCCACTCCAGAGTGACCACCGAAGCCGTTTTGGTCGTAGCTCGAACATTCGCCGGGATGGACGGAGCCTCCGTATCAGGTTGCGGATTGCCACCGCCGCTTCCATTTCCGGTATTAAAGCTATTCGGCTGCACGGTAATACTGTGCCCATCTGAGAAGGTTACTGTTTTAACCTGGTTTGTAAAATTGTAGGCCACATAAGTTTTTACACCGTTTTTATGAAATACAGCATAAATAGGTGAATTAGCGGTGATGCTGCGGTCGATGTTGCCTAAAGCATCCAAATTGTAGATCCAGTGGTAGGCATTCGCCTTGGAATTCCCCGCTTCCGGTGTCATGGCCGCTACGCGTGCACTGAATTTGGCCTTGGCATCGGACGGGTCCGAGATCGCTCTGTACATATACACAATATCTTCCCATGGACTGAAATTCCCACTGCTTTTTCTCAGCAGATCGGTATAGTTCTTAGCCGCATACTCCGAATATTGCGTCAGATACAAGGAGGCCGAGGTGATCGGCAGCCAGTTGATACCATGCACCTCTGCGGCATTATCGGTCCACCATGTTGCATTCCCTACCGTTTTACCGCCCCAGATCATGCTTGCCGTCGCGCTTTGCATCCCTGCAGGGGTGTTTGTGCCATGCACATCAAACCAGTATTCGTTAATGGCATTCATTTCCGTTGTGTATAGATAGATGCCGAGATCACGAGTTTGAGTATTTCCCGTCGCCTCGCCCCATAAAATAAGACCGGCCCAAGCATTCATCGCCTCCGAGGAGGATTCATTGTTGTTGCCATCGCCAAATTTGGCATGGCCGGAAGCCCAAGTGTGTCCGGCATAGGGATCAAAATTACGCAAATACGGAAATTTTGAATCAGACCTGTCGGTATTGGCAATGTCGCGAATGAGCAGCTGCACCATTTGTCCCCATTGGGAATCGGATGCCCAGCTCTTGTCCACACGTGCAATTTCGGCTGCGGCCTTGATAAAGTAGCCATAATGGAAATGATGGTCATTTAATTCTACCGCACTGCCAAAGCTGTCAGGATAACCGATCAATGTCCCCCAATGGTTGTTATACACAAATAGACTGGAGCTTTTCAGATTCCCCGAGCTGTCACTGGCCTTAAACCAGTCCTGCAGCCGGCTTTTGATCTCATTGCGGAACTGGATCGCTGCTGCGGTATTGCCAGCCTGGTCGGCAATCGGCGCCAGCGCTGCTAGCTTGCCCAGACGTTTTCCAGTCCAGTACGTATCTCTATCGCCGGAGTAGACTTCTGCTTTCGCTTCGTTTATATAATTGTTGAGCGTATTTTTATCGTAGGACCCCAAGTCGGGCAAGGAAGGCAGTACTCCTGTAAATTTCATTTTCGTTTGAAAAGACGCACCCTCTGCTGTTTTCATCAGACCGCGTACAGAATTGTACGTATAGCCTAGCAGGGGTTGTGATGAATTTTTCCACTGATGCGGGTATAAGGCAAAAATAGTGCCGCTTTGTGTGCCTTCCTTCGCTGTGGTTGCAACGTTAAAGGTGGTCGTTACCTCGGAAGAGGCTTCGTTATAGCTGTACTGTGCTTTGGAGTTTGTAACGAAAGAATAAGCGTATTGCTGAAACTTGTCCAATGTCGCTTTTGTTTTGTCAGGCAAAGCCGCCACTGTAAAATAGTTTTTCCCGTTCAATTGATTGATCAGAGTACTCGTTCCGAGGCCAGACCAAGTGCTGCCTGAAGGAGCAAACAGACCATAGTGTGAGCCATTAACCGTAATGCCAAGCACAGGAGAACTAGCTGACCCAGACCATACCTCTGGTACCCCATTAAATGAAAGCTTGGGATTGCCACCGCCAAACTCAAAAAAAACATAGGGGGAGCCGTGTCCATAGGTAGCACTCATTTTATTGCTGCCGCTTTGAAATAATGATTTGACAAACCAGTCGCTGAAACCGTCCACCTTGGCATCAGTAAATGAAGCGCTTACAGAATGGCCGACGGTAAAATCGTTCACATCATCCATCCAGCCTGCGATGTATCCAGGATTTACTGTAATTTTCCCACTCGGGTTAAAGATGCGTAAACCGTTTTGCTGATTTTTCAAGGCAAGGGGATGCGGATATTGAGCCTCGGAGTAGGGTACCCAGGCCAGACTGCTCCACCAGTCATTGGTAGGCATTGGGCTGGTTACATTCGCTGTTTTGTAAATCTCGGTTTGCGGTGTTGCTGCTCCGGTAGGTAGTGTGGTTGAATATGAGCCAGCGCCTTGTGTGACCTCACCCGAAAAGGCTTTAGTAGAAACTGGTGCAGCTAAAAATATCAGACTGGCACTTAACAAGCATAATATCGTTTTTTTCACAACCTACATCCTCCTTTGATTTCTCTAATCCCTTTTACTGCAAGGATTTTCCCTTCTCTCTTCCAAGTTGAATTCAACTTCATTGTGCTTGATCTCAATTTCCAGGTCAATCCTTTTATTTCTATATTCTAACTAAACGAGGCGAAAGTCTCTAAGAATACATAAGAAACCAGGACGAAAAACCCAAGCATGCGTAATTATGTTATCTCGACTTCACCCCATTAGACATTCACCCTATGAGTTATTCATCCCATTAACCATTCACCCTAATAAACGTTTAGCATATAAAAAAAGAATCCTCCAGGCCTTTTAGCCCTTCAGATTCTCGTTCTTTTAAGTATATGAGCTTTTGAGTATTTAAGTCCTTTTGCCCTTCCCCCATGCTCCCAACGTTTCGAAAAAATGAGTGCCTTTGCGGTGGGCAATAGCGGAGCGAAGGGGTTGAATCTGGAGAAGCGTAAGCGTTCGCCTTTGCCGTGGGATTCTTACCTTTAAATATCTTATACAATCCGAAGAATCCCACTGCAACAGCGATCGGAAGATCAACCCCTTCGCGGAGCGCCTTCTTCACCCGCAAACAACACTCATTTTCCCCGCTCAAAATACCCTTCTAGTTTCCAGTCTACGCCCACCTGCGTTACGCTCAAATCCTGCAATGCCACCGCATCGCTCATCGCAGACACGCCCTCTCCTCCGAGAAAGCCCGGGGCTGCGCGCCCTCCAACCAGCTTTGGTGCAATGTACAGCACCAGCTTGTCTGCCAGCCCTTGCTGCACGAACGAAGCGTTCACCTCGGCTCCGCCTTCCACGAACACCGATGATACCTCCGCCGCACCCAGAATATCCAGCATATGCGGCAGGTTCACCCGATCGCTGTTTTCATCCTGTGTCGGATATATCCTCACACCAAGCTGTTCCAACTGGCTTCGCTTGCTTTCATCATAAGTGCGTCCTGTGAATATCCAGGTAGGTGCCTCCCCATCTGTAATGACACGGGCATCCAATGGAATTCGAAGCTTGCTATCCAAAATGATACGAATCGGATTCCGTCCTTCCGGTAGACGAGTCGTAAGCTGAGGATTATCGTGAATCACCGTCTGTACACCGACCAGGATTCCCACATGCTCGTTACGAAGACGATGCACATCCTCCCGTGCAGCCTCAGATGTAATCCACTTGCTTTCCGAGGTCCGGGTCGCAATTTTACCGTCCAGCGTTACTGCCGATTTGATCGTAATAAAAGGACGCTTGCTCACGATATATTGATTGAACACTTCATTCATGCGGATGGATTCCTGCTCACATACTCCGACAATGACCTCAATGCCCGCATCTTTCAAAATCTGTACCCCTCTGCCGGAAACCAGCGGGTTCGGGTCCAGCGCTGCAATCACCACTCGACGAATGCCAGCCTTCACAATCGCTTCCGCGCACGGGCCTGTCCGGCCGTGATGGGAACACGGCTCCAGCGTTACGTAAATCGTCGCTCCCTGAGCGTGTTCACCCGCCATACGCAACGCATGAATCTCGGCATGTGGCTCGCCGGGCTTCAGATGAGCGCCGATCCCAACGATACGACCGTTGTTGACAATGACTGATCCGACGAGCGGATTAGGTTCTGTTTGCCCTTTAGCACTTCTGGCATTTTCCAGTGCCAGGCGCATATATTTTTCGTGAGTGGTCATAGAACCTCCCTGAGATCGGAATCCCGCAAATGGCCGGATCGTTCCACTTTTGTATTCAAATACCGTTCATTATATTGCGACACATCGCCCCAGAGCGGCATGCGACCCGCCACATTCATACCCGACTTCTTCAAGGCATCCATTTTTTTAGGATTATTTGTAATCAAAGTTACCGGTTTTTGTCTCAGGTGACGAAGCACACTAATGGCATCCGCATAGTTGCGTGTATCATCTTCAAAACCCAATTGATGATTGGCTTCGACAGTATCCATGCCTTCTTCCTGCAGAATATAAGCCATTGCTTTACTAAACAAACCGATTCCGCGGCCTTCATGGTTAGCCAGATAGAACAATGCACCCGTTCCATGCTCCACGATCATTTTCATGGACTGGTGGAGTTGAAATCCGCAATCACAACGCTTGCTACCAAAAATATCTCCAGTATGACAAATACTATGCATGCGAACTAATGCATTTTCCGACTGTTGAAGATCACCGTACACCAAAACGCTTGACTGTTGTCCCTCTGCCAAATCCAGTGTGGACAATCGCTTCACAATCGTTTCAGCAGTGGCATTCAGTAAATCCTGACGATCTTCCTCATCCCGTACGGGCAACCAGCAGTACCACTGAAAAACAACCGTTTCTCCTTCCAAATTAACTGGCAGCTTGATCGGTCCTACCAAAATCGTCGAAGATTGCTCTCCGCGAACGGTTTGAATTTTATCGTTAAGTAGCGTAGCTACATCTTTTTGGTTCATCTCTCTGCACCATCCTTTATATGAGCTCTATATAGAAAAATGCCTAATTCTTCAAAGGCTAATCGTTATTGTCAGGGTATAAATCATTGAACTATGTGTAAGAAATGTTCATGAAACGTGGATTCCATCGTCAGCTGCCGTTCCTGAAGCTCGGTGACAGCCTGTCGTCGTCCGTCTTCGAACGCCTTTAGGTCTCCTGCGGTATAGCTCTTCTGTCGTAAACGAAGAAGCTCACTAGCTAGCACATCGGCATCCTTCAAAGCTGCATTCAAGCCAAAAGCTCCGGTAGGTGTCATGGTATGCGCCGCATCTCCAATAAGGACCAGGCCGTTCTGCGTCCAGGTGTCACTGCGGCTGCTGAAAATATCCAACGGTACGAAGTCCTTCCATGAACGGATCTGATCATGCACACTATGCTTCAAATCCGGAAAAGCGTCCGTAAGCAGCTGTATAAAAGGTGCAAAGGATTGCTTAAACAGGGTTGGAAAGCTGCCTTCCTTCACATTCCAGCCGATTTGAATATAGCCCTCAGCCTGTGAAAATAAAGCCAGCTGCCCTCCGTTGACCCGTGCCAGACGAGTGACGGGCTCCCACCCGGCAGGTGCTGCGATTTTGGCCCATAGCAGATCATAGCCGTGTCGAATGTTCGTCACAGGCATCTGAGCCAGCTTGCGCACAGTCGAATAGCGACCGTCTGCCCCTACAATCAACGAACTGTCAATCGTGATCTCATGACCGTTCTTATTGCGGGCGATCAAGCCGGTATACCCCTGCGTGCTGTTCCCCTCCAACGCAGTCACCGTTGTACCTGCCAGGTAACGGAAAGACTCGTAGATAGACGCCTGCTTGAGCAAAGCCTCCAAAAATCGAGGTTGTGGAATGTGCACTCCCACATTACCATGGTTTGAAGCTGGCTCGACCGTTTTGACCTGCTGCTGATGCTGCCAATACTCGATTCTTGTGGAGGCGAGAATATAATCCTCATGAATTTGTTCGAGCAGCTTATGCTTTTGGATCACTTCCTGACCCTCATCATTTAAAATTTCACCGCGGAAAGCCTTTCCGGGCAAGCTCTGCCGCTCAACCAATATCGTGGAAACACCCTGCTCCGCCAGTAGACAGGATAACAAAGTCCCTGCGGGTCCTCCCCCAACTACACACACTTCACATTCCAGCTTCATCCGACTTCCCCCTGCGCCCAAACCATAACCACAACGATTCGTTCGTACCTGTTCATTTTATCATTAATCATATCAAAACAAGTTCAATTTTTAAGTATTCACATATAAGGCTCCGTATCAAATCCAACAAGTTACTTTATGTAACAAAGTATATTTATATCATTCAATTTCGTCAAGTAATAAATTTATGTAAAGTAAAATCATTTACTTTTAACAGTGAATCGTTAATAATAAGAGCATGAGGTGATCACATGAACATTCCGCAGATGTGCCCACGGTTTGAAAAAGCTATGGAGCTACTAAGCAAACGTTGGACGGTGTTGATCGTATTTCAACTAACGAATGGACCGCAACGTTTCGTCGCTATTGAGAATTCAATTCCTAATTTAAGTGGAAAGGTCCTTTCGGACCGTTTGAAAGAGCTGGAGGAAGAAGGAATCATACAACGTACGGTTTACCCTGAGAAGCCCGTGCGGATTGAATACTCACTTACGGATAAGGGACGCGATTTAGCTCCTTTATTTGACCATATCGGTACCTGGGCTACACGCTGGATTGAGGTTTTACCCGTACTTGACAGCAATGATTCATATTGAAGCAATACACGGCTA
Organism: Paenibacillus sp. SEL1; assembly: GCF_054602535.1. NCBI lineage: Bacteria > Bacillati > Bacillota > Bacilli > Caryophanales > Paenibacillaceae > Paenibacillus > Paenibacillus sp. SEL1. The sequence goes on from NZ_CM137723.1 coordinate 1,172,523, forward strand.
CCGCTATTTTTCCTAGACTAATATGTTAAAAACAGACTGCTAACATGCCAAAGAACGCCTTTGCTCTAAGTACAATTGTACTCTTAGCGCAAGGCGTTCTTTTTTTCATATGACAAAGCGATAATGTCCACCTTAGATCGCATCCAAGATTTTAGACGTTTCCCTCACTGCTGCGTTGCATTTCTTCACGAATGGATTGCACCCGTTTTTTCCCCCAGTCATACATCATCTCCACAATCGGTAAAATCGTCATTCCCAGCTCAGTCATTGAATATTCCACTTTTGGAGGCACTTCGGGATACACTTCCCGGTGCACAATACCGTCCTCCATCAACTCCCGCAACTGATTGGTCAGCACTTTATGCGACAGCTTCGGAAACAGCCTTTGCAGGTCACTGAAACGGTGCGCTCCTTCCACACCCAGATGCCATAAAATGACGACCTTCCATTTTCCGCTTAACACTGACAAGGTTAGTTCCTTTTCGCAGTTATAGTCTCCGTTAACGATCTTTTCCCTTATTTCTTCTCTCAGCGTATCAGTCATATATCAACTAACTCCTTCTAAACCATCATGGTCTTGCACTCTAATAGTAACCTGCAGGTAACCTCCGTACTTGAAAGTGCATTCTTCACAGCCTGACGAAGCCACCCTACAATAGTAGATAACGTTACACATTCAAGGAGGAATAAAGTATGAGTAAAAAAGCTCTTTTTATTATACCCCCAGAGCGCTTTAATGAGGATGAATTGTTTAAACCCAAGGAAGCACTGGAGCAAGCAGGTGTTACTGTGACGCTAGCTAGTACAAAAACAGGCGAAATCACGGGTGACTACAACGGTAAAGCGACAGCTGATCTTGTTTTTACAGACGCTGTGCTGGCTGATTATGATGTAGTATCTGTGATCGGCGGATCAGGTACGAATGACCATCTGTGGAATAACGCGGATCTCCAAGCTCTGCTAAAACAAACTCATGAGCAAAAGACTTTATTGGCTGGCATCTGCGCAGGCTCTGTAGCCGTGGCTCAAACCGGACTGCTCTCTGGCAGAACGGCTACATGCTATCCAGTGGATGTACAAAAAGATCAGCTCCAATCGCATCAAGCCGAATATGTGGCGCAGCATGTCGTTGCGCATAGCGATATTATCACGGCCGATGGCCCAGATGGCGCACAGGCATTTGGCGAGGCGCTCGTTCAAGCCCTGCGATAAGCACCCTTTAAAGTCCCGTGTGGGGACTAAAAACGAGCATCCCCAAAGAAGCCGCATCACGTCCTTTCTATTGTATGGGACCTGATGTGGCTTCTTTGTGTCATTTTCATGCTAAAGTGACTAATTTAATTGTATGGTCCTGGATTTTCGTGTTAGCTTTAAAGAATCGACGTTTAGCATAGGAGGCTTATATGCCGTGATTATGAAAGGCAAAATCCATTTACATCAGGTAACGTCCGAATCGTTACGACTGGGCGCCTTACTATCATTAGTAGGGGGCTTTTTGGACACATATACCTTTGTTGGAAGAGGCGGTGTTTTCGCCAATGCACAGACAGGCAATATCGTGCTGCTGGCTGTCAAAGTCATTCAGGGACACTGGATTCAGGCGTTATTCTATATCCCACCCCTGATCGCCTTTTCCCTGGGCGTTTTTGTTGCTGAAGGGATTAAACGAAAATCAACCCACCGTCTAACTCCGGACTGGACCCGCGCAATTATTTTATTGGAAATTGCAATTTTTTTCATCGTGGGACTGATTCCGCAAGAAGTTCCCAATACGGTAGTGGTGGTGATCGTCTCGTTCGTCGCTTCCGTGCAAATGACTTCCTTCCGCAAGCTCATTGATGTGCCGTACACCTCTACGGTCAGCACCGGTAACCTCCGATCAGCTATAGAGGCCGTGTATATCGCCATAACGACCAAGGACACGAACGCTGCCATTCGAGCGATGCGTTATGGTGTCATCTTGGCAGCCTTCTTGGTAGGAGCCTTGCTGGGGGGATTTCTGACTTTGACGATTGGAGATAAAGCCGTTTGGGGTGCTGTTGTTGCACTTATTTTTTCATTTATTTTATTTACAGAAAAGGAAAAGTGGAAGCTGCCGCTGCGTCACTAATCCTCCATTACATCAGCCCTGAATGAACTGCCGCTGGGCCGTTTCAAAGAAATTCAAGAGGTCATTGCGGGACGAGAATGCTGCCTGAGCAGATTGGTTGCTACCGCCCCCCTTACCGTGAAACGCGCCCAGATTTTCTTTCAAAAATGCTCCGCAGGCAACAGACTGGGTGCCGTTATGTGCCAGAATGATTTTGTTTTCTGCTGTTGTGGCAAATAAAACAAGCAGATCATGCTCAGCTGTTAGCTTGGTAGCCAATTGCTGCATGTCCTGAAGGGATTTTTGCTCGAATACATGAGCAAGAACTTGCCCCTGCACAGCAGATAGCAACTCTTTCCCCTGGTACGAAGCATTTTCCTCTTGTAGGAGCTCCACTTGCGCCTTAAGCTGCTTATGCTCCTGCTCCCATTTTTCGAATCGGGTCAAAATATCTTTTCGCCCGGTATTGAACTTCGTAGATAACACGTCCAATATCTGAACACTATCGTTAAAATCCTGGAGTGCGCGAACGCCACATTTGAAATGGATTCTTGCCATCCCCTTCTGCTTCTCCCATTTTAAGCATTTAATGATCCCAATTTCCCCGGTCTGAGCTACATGTGTGCCGCCGCAAGCATTATATTCAATGCCCTCGATCTCGACAATCCGAATATTTTCTGTCACTTTGGGCGTTTTCACCAGCGGAATATCCTTCAATTGCTCACTGGTTACAAAAAAACTTTTTATGCTGCGATTACTATAGATTTGCTGATTTACTTCCTGCTCGATTGCCGATAGCTGCGCAGGCGTTACATCCGAACAGTTCACATCAATCGTGGCATATTCTTGTCCCAGATGAAAGCTTTCAGTACGCGCACCCAACAACTCTAGACAAACCGCTGACAGCAAGTGCTGCCCGCTATGCTGCTGCATATGATCAAATCTGCGCTCCCAATCCAATCGGCAGGCTACTTTCCTATCCTCCGGCAAACGCTCTACCTGATGCCAAATATCCCCATCCTCAAGAACAACATCTAATACACGGATGCCCTGAATTGTTCCTGTATCACAAGGCTGACCTCCACCTTGCGGATAAAATGCCGTTTCCTCCAGCATAACCAAATATTTTCCGTCTCTTTCCATGTTCTGTGTAATATGAGTGTCCCACTCCGTAAGATTTGGAGCAGTGTAGTATAATTTTGTCGTCATTCCAGGTTCCTCACTTTTGAGTTTTTGGTCTAGTACGATATCCACTTATTATCAAACACTTCATTGTAAATATCAATGTAGGGAAAAGCTTGAACCATTGCACGAACAACCTCCATATGGTGAAAAATCGCATGACGATTAACAAAATTTAGCTTGAAATTCATTTTTGAATAGATTAAGATTAGTCGGCTAACTAATTTGTCGATTGGAACATACTGTAAGAAGAAAGGAGAACCTTATGGATTTTGATTTACGGGACTTGCCCACTCGTGAGGCGCTACAAGAATTTTCTAAGCGTATCCCCGAGATTGATGTAAGAGCGACGGAAGCTATGTTATTTTTTATGCGAGTATCTTCCAGTGTTTTTAAAGTCAGCTTTGAGGGCTTTGAGAAATTCGGTATATCTCATGGTAAATTTTCGATATTAATTCTTCTGTACCGCAACATCCATACAGGATTGCTGGCTACAGAGCTTGCGGAGAAAGTAGGGGTTAGCAAGCCTACCGTTACCGGTCTGCTTGACCGCCTGGAACGCGATGGGCTTATTATTCGATCTGTTCATCCTTCCGACCGCCGCATGAGCATTGTTAAACTGACCGATCAAGGAACAGAAATGATGGAAATACTGCTGCCTATACATTTTACAAGCACTTCCACACTGATGAGCTACCTGTCCACCGATGAAAAAGAGCTGCTCCTGACTTTACTGCAAAAAATAGAAAGCGGCATCCCTCAAGCAAAAGAGATATATAAAGCAGCAAAACCAGAATAAGTTTTAATTTTGCGTTTTAGTTAGCCAACTAACTTTTAAAATATTAAATAAAAGAATAAATAAAATGTACATATCAGGATATTTATTTATTCGAGTCTCTGTTTAACTCATTTTATGAATTTAAGGAGCGTATTACTCATGAATCGCACACAAGTCACCAGCCTCATCATCCCTCTCATTTCTATCGCCTGTCTTATCGGCGGGGGGTTCCTACTCCAGACCAACGGACAAGATCAAGTCAATGCTTCTCGATCCGTTAAAGGCACAACACTAAATGCGGATAGCATTCATGTATCGTTTGAACAAGTAGGAGGCAAAATCCTGAACATCCCGGTAACAGAAGAAACTAAGGTAAAAAAAGGAACTGTCCTTATGACTTTGGATTCCACAGATGTGGATCTGCAAATTGAGCAGCTGCGGACACAAATCGCCCAGTTCAATACGCAAATCAGCCAACAACAGCAATCCATCGATTTAGGGTATACACGAGCAGCAACTCAGGAAAAACAGGCACAGCTAGATATCGCGCAAGCTCAAGTGACTGAGCGTAAAAGTCAGGCGGCATTGCAGCGGGCACAAGCGGCTGAGCGTCAAGCCACTGCTGCGGAACAACAGGTCAATAACGGGGCTCGGGATGAAGATGTTCAGCAGCAACGAATTGCCGTAGCTTCAGCCACCAAAAACGTTCAGACGGCGCAGACCAACTATAAGCGTAATAAAGCACTCTATGATGCAGGAAGTGCATCCAAAGCAGCGTTGGATGATGCCGAATCCTCTTTCACTTTAGCGACAAATCAGTTGAGCCAGCAAAAAGAGTCTCTTCAAAAGCTACTTCATGGTGCCACTTCCGAAGAACGTATGCAGGCCAGTGAACAGACGACACAAGCAACCGTTTCGGTAAAACAAGCCAAGGAAGAAATTCGCGGTGCCCAATTGTCCGTCGATCGTTCCAAGACCCAGCTGGAAACCATTCAGCAGAGTCGTCAACAGTTGGCAGATCAGAAGCTGGCTATTGACCTCATAAAGCAACAAAAAGACACACAGGAAGTTCAGCTTAAAACGTTGCTGCTCAAAAAAGAACGCCTGGTGTTAAAAGCACCACAGGATGGCAAGGTTACTTCAATTAGTACCAAAGTCGGCGAAAATGTGGCGCAAGGGGCTCCTGTGATTACCCTAGAAACCAATGATTTATATTACGATCTCTATGTGAATGAAGAACAAGCGGGGAAATTCAAGGCCAATCAAGAAATTAAAACTCATATCTCTGGTCTCAATAAGGACTTGAAAGGTACCGTACGCTATGTAACTGCTGCACCACAATTCGCTAATGTGAAGATGTCCCGTGAAAAAGGAGAAGCAGATACCGCTACATTCCAGGTACGTGTATATGTAACAAGAGAAGCAGCTTTGCTACCAGGCATGACAGTTGAGGTGAATACAAATGAAATCTCTTCGTGATGAATGGTCGTATCTGGTTCACTCCAAGTATCCGATCATAGCTATTATCTTCCCGTTGATTGCCGTACTGGGGTATTCACTGTTGCTCCCAAGCAGCCAAATTAACGACGCTAACGTGGTAGTAGTGGATCAAGATAACACAGCTTACAGCCGTGAGTTCATTCAGAAAATAGATGCTTCCCCGTATATGAACGTAGCTGAGATTGTTTCGTATACGGACAACCCTGAACAGTATTTTTATCACGAGCAATATTTGGCTGTTATTTCCTTGCCGCATGGTTTAGAGGATAATCACAATCGCTCCCTTTCCAGCCGCGTGGGTCTCATTCTCGATAATACCAATGTTCAATCTATTACTTCGATTCGTACAGCTATGCAGGAAATTAGCGTTTTCGAGAATATGGAATTGTCTGTTCCAGCTATGTTGAAAACCGGGATGAACGCAGAACAGGCTCAAGGGGCCCTCAATGGTATCGCCTTGGAAGTGCGTTCCCTGTTTAATCCAACTAATGACTATCAGAATACGACGATACTTGCATTCACTTGTATGTTCTCTTTTATGATACTGAATATAAATAGCTTACCTCTGGTCGCCAGACTCCGGGTTTCCAAGAGGCTGGCTACTGAGCTGCAAAATCCATTCAACATCCTGCTGCGTATGCTTCCTTATACGCTGTTCTCGACGGCTGGCTTGATCTTCTCTCTCGGGATGCTTAAAGTGTTTGGAGGAGGCCGTTTCGAGGCCAATCCAATTCTCTTTATAATTCCAGTTGTCCTGTATGTATTCGGTACCGTTTGTATCAATGTCCTGGTTGCATGGGGCGCTGCACATCCGGGAATAGCCATTGGCAGAATGGTGATGATACTCATGCCTGCTTTTGTTCTATCGGGGGCTGTTCTTTCCAGATCACTGTTTCCACCTTTAGCGATTCAAATCGGTGATTTCTTCCCCTTTGTATGGATGTACAAATTCCTGCGCACCATGGGTCTGCGTGGTGCACCTTTGCAAGAGATGCTTCCCGAACTCGGTTCTCTGTTACTATATGTGGGTGTACTCTCCATGCTGGTGATCGCCAGAGCCCTATGGGAAAAACAGAAGCTGGCCAAGCAGACTGCGGGTTCTGCTTCTGAAAAGGATTCACCACATCCCGTTGTTCCAGCAAGCACAACTGGCGGCGGGTTATCTATGCAAGGGGCACCGTCAGCACCTATGCACGAGCCTATAAAAGGATAGAGTCTTGTCTATAAAATAAAAAAGGGTTAAGTGCCGTCTAACGAGCCTTAACCCTTTTTCAATAATATTAACTTCCCATTGTTATCAGAATAAAATTTACTTATATGCCCGACCTAATTGATAAGCGTGCTCCAGTAAACCTGCAATGTATTCTTTCGACTCGGATAAAGTATCATAGAAGAACTCCACCTTGGATTCTCTTACTCTTGCGTAACCAGCAATGGCTTTATTTAAATAATTAGTAACCAAATCGTGATATTCATACTTGATCAGATGTTCTTTCGTCCCTCCCGCCAAGCACATCCACAACACCTGCTTCGTCGTAAATTCCTGAAGTAAACCTTTGTTCCAGACTTTATCCAGGTACCCTTTTAGCATGGAGGGAACACTGTACCACCATAGTGGAAACACAAAGACCAGAGCATCCGCAGCTGCAATTCTATCCATCTCTTTCCGCGTTTCAGGAGCATATTGTTTATGGGTCGTATTCCAATCCAGCTCATCTGCAGCGCTGTACACCGGATTGTATCCATCCCGATCCAAGTCCAAAATATCTACCTCGTGCTTATTCTCTTTCAATCCCTCTACAAAACGATTCATGACCGCAAGGGTAAGTGAATCTTCTCTAGGATGCGTGACGACCAATAGAACTTTCATGTATCCGTAACCTTCTTTCTTCTCATAATTGTTGAACCCTGTCTACAGATGCTATTATGGATGTTATACATTAGAGTGTGAAGTACGCACTTCAATGTACTGTAGGTACTTTAAGGTTCCTTAGTGCCTTTTGTACTACAGATCGGAGAGGGGGAAAGTCTATGGAAGACAAAGCCAAAACCTATATGCTCGGGATCGAGGCAACTTTGGAGGTCATCAGTGGAAAGTGGAAAGGCATCATCCTACATCATTTAACCAGCGGCAGAAAACGTACATACGAACTTCGCCAACTCATTCCGAAAATCACCCAAAAAGTGCTAACCCAACAGCTTAGAGAGCTTGAAAAGGATGGAATCATCCACCGCATCATTTATAACCAGGTTCCACCCAAAGTGGAGTACGAGCTTAGTGAATATGGATGGGATTTTAAAGATCTGCTTGATCGTTTTTGCTTATGGGGAGAAGATCATTTGGATAGGATCTATGGAGATAAAACAAAGGTGCTGGAAGAGTATTCTGCGAAGGAAAAAAACGCCAAACAAGCACCACCTCTTTAAGGAGGCGTGCTTGTTTGAAATACTATAGCTGTGCACCTTGTTTATTCACCAGTCTCCGCAAATTTCCGAATACGAGCCCCGACTTCATCCCGTACACGCTGGAACACGCTCCATTTCTCTTCTTCTGTTCCTTGTGCTTTAGCCGGATCATCAAATCCCCAATGTTCACGACGAACGTGCGGAGGTGTGATAGGACATTTATCTGCAGCATCTCCGCACAAGGTCACAACCAAATCCGCGCTGTTCAGCAAAGCAGGATCTATAATATCTGAAGTTTGACCGGAGATATCGATCCCTATTTCATTCATCGCTTGCACCGCTTTAGGGTTAAGGCCGTGTGCCTCAATGCCCGCACTGTATACATTCCAACGGTCTCCCAAGTATTTTTTGGCCCAGCCTTCTGCCATTTGACTGCGACAAGAATTACCAGTGCATAAAAAGTAAATTGTCTTCTTTTCCATCATTACCGTCTCCTTCAATGTTCAATTATGAAATGATTAACCATAGATATAAGCCCAGTAGGGTTATAAAAAGTGTAGGAATGGTTAAGACAATGCCTGTCTTAAAATAAGTTCCCCAAGAAATTTTCACGTTTTTCGATCGAAGCACATGCAGCCACAACAACGTGGCTAATGAACCGATCGGAGTTATTTTCGGCCCCAGATCAGAACCAATGACGTTAGCATAAATCAACGCCTCTTTGACCATACCGGTTGTATGGGTGGCATCAATGGCAAGCGCATTAATCATGACCGTAGGCATGTTATTCATGACCGACGAGATAATCGCCGCAATAAAACCCATGCCCATGGTGGCCACAAACATACCTTGATCGGCAGCCGCTTGAATCACATGGGCCAGCAGATCCGTCAAACCGGCATTACGTAGACCATACACCACAACATACATTCCGATAGAGAAAAATACGATGGCCCATGGAGCGCCCTTAATGACTTCTTTCATCGGCACTGCAGGGCTTCTACGCGCTATCAATAAGAAAAAGATAGCAATAATACCGGCCACCACCGAAACGGGAATGTTAAAAAATTCGCATGCAAAGTAGCCAACGAACAAAACCGCGAGAACGATCCAAGACATACGGAACATTTTTGGATCTTTAATCGCTGCCGCAGGCGTGATTAATTGTGCCGTATCAAACGTTTTCGGAATTCTTTTGCGGAAAAAAAGATACAGTACTCCTATACTGGCTGCTAAAGAAAATAAATTAGGTACAATCATGCGACTCGCATATTCCATAAAGGTGATCCCAAAGAAATCGGCTGACACAATGTTGACCAAATTGCTGACCACAAGCGGAAGCGACGTCGTGTCTGAAATAAAACCGCTCGCTATGATAAAAGGAAAAATCATTTTCTCATCCAATTTAAGTGCCCGAACCATCGCCAGTACAATCGGTGTCAGTATTAAGGCGGCACCGTCATTCGCAAAAAAAGCAGCAACAACGGCGCCAAGAAGGGTCACATAAACAAACATCCGGGTTCCGCTTCCTCGTGCAGCTCGTGCCATGTGAAGCGCCGCCCATTCGAAGAAGCCGATTTTATCAAGCACCAATGAAATCAGAATAATGGCTACAAAAGCCAGTGTCGCATTCCAGACAATATGAGTAACTTCCCAAACATCATGTAAATCGACGACACCCACCAGCAAGGCGAGTATGGCACCGCCGCAGGCAGACCAGCCGATAGACAGATTTCTAGGCTGCCAGATCACCAACACTAAAGTGGCTAAAAATATAATGCATGCCAACAAAATCAATGTTTTAAACCTCCATCACATTACCTTATAAACATATAATTATGTTAAAAACACCGTCTATCCCCCAAGGAGATAAACGGAACAGCCTTTAGGATGAGCAGCAAGCCGATGAATCCGGTGCACAAGATGCTATCGGCTCCTCTTTATTCAGCCATTTTAAAATCTGCTTGGAGTCTGGCATACGCTCAAGAACGGCTTGAATATGCGGCTTGTCGTCTACATTTAAGGAATAGTATACCCACTGACTTCGTCGTTCTTCTTTTACAATTCCTTGCGACTTTAATTTTCTCAAATGTTGGCTAATTGCTGGCTGCGACATATCAAAGATATCTACAAATTCGCAAACACACCATTCTCTTTCTCTTAGCAGGGAAAGCATGGCCAGCCGAGTTTTATCGCCCAATAGCTTTAAATGATCGGCTATATAACCAAGTTGCTCCAATGTGTAACCTCCTTTCGTTTATATAACTGTATGCTTATATACTAATGGGGTACGTTTTTAATATCAAGAACAATAATACTTATCCATTCACCAATTGCATAATCCAGTCTTTTATATCAACGATTCGCAGTGTTTTGGGGCGTGTATTCGTTCCGGAAATAATTAATGGGACAAGGGAATCTTTTTCATGCAACGAACCATGAGCACCTCCACCGATGTGGGTGGGAGAACTTTCACCGACGAGTTCATATCCGGGTTGTACCGTGACGACAATATATCTTCCTTCATGTGAATACATTGCCCCGTGCAGCCTCGCCAAAACGTCTGGATATTTTCCATATTTGATCCGGTTGTTATTTATCGTAATATCCACAAGTTCTTCTTCGCCCGACAATGTCCACGATTGTCCATATTCATCGATGTATTTTCCACCAGGATGATAAGAAAACAGCTTACCCTTTTTCCCCCTTGTAACATGAATATTGTTTTTACCATCTTTCATAGCGATAATGTCGAGCTTGTCCTCATTTTGTAAAAACTTCACCACATTGGATAACTCCACATCATCGTTTATGGCATAGATATAAGCCATCCGTTCATTAGCAGAAATCACGATTTGGTCATCGTTTCTTACGGGTTGATTTAATTTTGCAATGCGGTAATGATTCAAAAGCGACTTTAAATCAACCGTTGCTACCTGTCGATCATTATAAATAGCGCTTTGCGCACTGTCACCCATGACAATCCATGTCGCATTGTTTACAGCCTGTTCCCACGAACCATATGCATTCAACACAGTTTGCAGTGCTTGATCCGCTTTTTCGATTCCCTCCAGTTGAGTCGGGCCCTTTCTATGCGCCAAATTATCATTCTCTGGAAAGTATGTGATGGTTACGTCTGGGAGTTTCTTCTGACTTATTAGAAAAGCGGTATCTTTTGCGGAAAACTCGTCGTTCATCCCGAATTTTTTCCACGGAGGAGTATTCCAGCTATTCTTTGGATCCAGTTGTGCAAAAGTTGCATAAGAAAACCATTTAGGTCCTGTTATTCTCAATTGTTCTGGCACACGATTGCTGTTCGTTATAAAGCGAGGTACTTTTAAGTCATGTTCCGTTCTTCCTCTAAAAACAATAGCGTTGATTGATGCCGATTCTTTTCCTTTGTCGGCCAGCTCTTCGTGAATTGTTTTTGTTTTTTTGTTCAAATGAACTTGATTTAACTGATAAATAGCATCCATAAATACTTGCATTTGATCTATCTTCAAGGCTTCTTTGGCACCATTGCCGTAGAGAATCATGCGTTTCTTTTGGTCGCTGTACCAAACGAGTCCAGGCACATGATGTTGGTCTGCATACGTTCCCGTTAATAATGTACTGTCGATTGTCACAGACATCGTGGGAAATGAACTCACTACATGCGGGAAATATTGCCCTTGATTAAGGAGATATTGCATTGCCGGAGCTCGGCCTGCTTGAATCGCATCTTGCAAAGGCTTATCCATTAAAGAATCAATCATGATGAATATGACCGGTTTGGCCTTATTATTCACTGGGATATGGGACTTGATGCTTTGTTGATTTAGCTGTTGAATGGAGTCCGCCCTGCAACCGACGAGTAGTAAACTTAAACTTAGCACTAGTACAATCGCGATTTTATACTTTATTCCCATTTGTGTATCCCCTTCTTTGAAAAACACTTTCCCTTGATTTTTTTATTTTTGCTTACACTAAAAAAAATTATTCCGAAATGAATTTTTTTGATCTAATAGGCCAAATTATCTCTAGTGACTCGAATAATTAGAAAGATGGTGAATTCCCATTAACATTCCGTTCTCACCTAGACTTTATCATTGGTTTGTCCGTCCGAAATGGTTTACTAAAAAATATATCCATGATTATGTACATTCTCATTTTTCTTTTGATGGACAAACTGTACTGGATTTTGGCTGCGGCACTGGAGCAAATTGCTCCATGTTTCACCCATTGTATTATGTTGGGATTGATCCTGACACCCAACGAATTGGTTATGCAAAGCGATTATATAGCCACCATGCATTTCAAGTTTTAAATAGTAAGAAGCTCCCATTTAATAATGAGTCGTTCGACTACATACTTATTATCGCTGTATTACACCACATTTCTTCGGATGAAATATCAAGTTACATGAAGGAATTTCAAAGAATTCTAAAGCCTAACGGAACCATTGTCGTTATGGAACCATGTTTATCCAAGAAAAAACCGCTATGTAACTGGTTTATGAAATGGTACGACAACGGGGAGTATATTCGTAATGAAAAAGAATATATTCGATTGTTTAGAGATCAGAATTATGATTGTAGAGTCATAAAACGATTCCGAAAATGTTTTTTATATCACGAGTTATTTTTTTCAGTAAAACCAAATTCTTCAAAGGGAGAGGAATATAACGATGACTACCACAAGCATAAACGGATATTCGATGCATTATATTGATTCCGGAAAAGGGTTCGCCATCCTATTCATTCACCCTCCAGTACTCACAAGCTTAAATTTCACATACCAAATCCAAGGACTCTCGCCCCATTTTCGAACTATAGCTTTTGATATTAGAGGACACGGTAAAAGTCAGCCTTCCCAGCAAACGGTTACTTACCCTCTCATCGCCCTGGATATTAAACATTTGATGGACCGGATGAGCCTTGATAAAGTATTTCTGTGTGGATATTCTACCGGGGGCTCGATAGTACTTGAATTCCTCTTGACTTATCCAGATCGGGCATGGGGAGGCATTGTTATCAGTGGAATGTCGGAAGTAAACGAATGGCGACTAAGAAATAAAATTTCTTTGGGCATTGCTCTTTCCAAAATCGGCACAATCGGTACGATTGCCCTTTCTAATGCTTGGTCACAAACGAAACAGCTATCTTTATTCCGTAAGTTATTCAACGATGCGAAGCAGGGAAATCCCAGGAATGTCGAACAATATTATCGATACAGCTTGAAGTACAACTGCACCTCACGGCTCGGGGAAATCCATCTCCCTGTCCTGCTCGTTTATGGTGAAAAAGATAAGCACTTTCATCCCTATGCCAAAATATTGCATCAACAATTACCAAATAGTGAGCTGGTTTTCCTTAAGAAAGCTGATCATCGCCTTCCTACGAAGGCCGCCGGATTATTGAATGAACTGATCAAGCAGTTCGTAGATCGGTTCAGCCTTTAAGGCAAATCCTACAGGATAATTCCACATACATATCTACATCCCACTCCTGTTACGTTAAGCGTCAAATAGCCCCCCACCTGTCAACATCCGTTGGCCATGACATGCGGCGGATGGGACATTCCTTTCCGGACCCCGGCCGAAAGGCAGGAATCAGTACATTACATGCCGTTTTCTGCGCCATCGTCGCGCAACCTTACAAGAGTGTTAGGCAATTGTCATCTAGATCAATGGTATCAACCTAGCTGCTCCTCTATACTAATCCATTGATAGGATTATTTTTAAGGGGGAGTTGGCGTGAGGTTTTTTGAAATGCTGCTATTCTTTTCAAGTGCTTGTTTGTTGGCACTCCTGTTCATTATCAATCAACGTATCCGAAGACCCGCTTTGCTCCTGACAAGCGGAGCAGGCTCCATTTTTTTAGTGATACATTTGCTTGTCGAAGGATACAGGGTTCAGCTTTTATTTTTATACGGATTTACGATCCTGATGCTTATGCTCTCGCTTATAGACGTTTTCATAACGCTGAAAGTCGTTCGGACTGCCTCGCGAATCCGTAGGGTGCGGGTGCTGGGCCGCCTTTTTATCGTGATTGGGCTAATCGCAACGGCGTGCTTCCTCTATGTGTTTCCCGTATTCGACTTTCCGGCGCCAACCGGCGAGTTGAAGGTAGGCACGCAAGTCTTTCATTTCATCGATCCAAGCCGGGAGGAGACATTTGGCAAAACCGCGACAGGCAAAAGGGAATTGATGGTTCAGGTATGGTATCCGGCTCAAGCTGGCACCGACAAGTACGCTCCCTTTATTCCCGATACCCAGATTTTACGTTATATGGCCGCGGACTATGGCCTTCCTGAGTTTACTTTTCAACACCTGAAGTACGTATCTAGTCATGCTTATTCGGGGGCCGAAGTCTCTTCGGCACAGACTTCATACCCGCTGATCCTTGCGAATCCCGGCAATGGCTCTTCCAGGTTGCTCCACACGTCGCAAGCCGAAAATCTCGCGAGTCATGGATATATCGTGGCAGTGATCGACCACACCTACAATACATTTGCAACCGAGTTTCCGGACGGGCGAATCACGACCAGCACAACCAACGACTTATTCTCGCCCGCCCATGATTACCAGACGAGTAGAGGAAATCGCGACAAGTTGGGAAAAGTTTTAACCGGCGATGTGGCGTTTGCGCTGGACCAATTCGAGCTCATCCAATCGGGGCAGATTACAAGTCATCTAAAAGGGAGGATTGATCTCGGTCATGTCGGGGTGTTCGGTCATTCCATCGGCGGAGCGACGGCCTATGACGCTTCTTACGATCCGCGAGTCACGGTTGGAATAGACCTTGATGGAGGGCTTTATCGACTGCGTGACAGAGACGGTCTGCGAAAGCCGTTTTTGTTCATCAACTCGGAAAGCTATTTCGAAAAATTAAAAATGGTGATGGATAACCGGGTCTACACGGATGCAGAGCTTAACCGTATGGGCTCAACAAGAGAGTGGGAGGATCAAGTAACGGAAGATAAAAAGTTGGAGCTTGAACGGATGCGCGAAGCGGTCAACGAAGGGGGACAAGTCCTCTATATCGAAAATACGGAGCACTTGAATTTTGCCGACGTACAGTTTATTTCTCCGATTTTCGAAATGCTGGGCATTACAGGAAAGATTGCGCCCGAAAGAGCGAACTCCGTTATCAATGCCTATATGCTGGATTTCTTCGATAGGTATCTGAAAAATCAAGGCGGTATCTTAATGAAAGGACCGGATAGCCGCTTTCCGGAGGTGAAGTTCGTAACCTCGCTATTATAAATTACGGAACAGGCTACCGATTTTGATATGCTCCCCTTCAAGTAGGCAGGTTTAATAAATAAACCGCTACTTGAAGGGGAGTTTTCCTTTGTCTAAGAAGAACGCATACAATGCGATTGAGAAACTAGCCATCATACAGGAGTTAAAAGCAGGACAGAGCAGCCGTGTGGAAGTAGCCAAAAAACATAACATCAGCGTTACCACCTGAGTGAAATGGCGACATCGCTATGAGTTGTACGGAATGGGGAAGCGAAAGCTATGAGCAAGGGGCGGTCTACCAATCATCAGGAACGAATAGACATTGTTCTTTACTGTCTTGCCCACGATCATGACTACTGGAAGACAGCGGAACAGTCAGGTTAATCTCATGATCTCATAGCTAGGTTAGTAGTTGAAGGTGTGGAGAGTTTGACGCTTAGCCTGTTACAGTATCTTTGCCTGTATATTGTCCTGCTCATCAAAGCGAAAAATAATATATAATATTTTACACCATGTGAATATACAAATTATGCTAAAGTCATATATAGTTTGGTTTGGATAGGTATGTATTCGGAAGGAGTGTAAAAATGAAATGCTAAAGCGTATTCAGAATCTTTTTGTTATCCCTAACTACCCATTGTTCATGATCTGCATGTTATTGCAAGGCATGGCTATATCCATCAGCGCACCTTTTTTAGCTGTATATTTTACAAGTACACTTGGCGTATCTGTGGGAACCTTTGGTGTGTTTACAGCGGTGACTTTGATTTGTGGCATATGGATAAGCTCTCTGATTGCCAAACGTTCTGATACCGGATTAGATCGCAAACAAATTTTGGTGATTTGTACGTTATTTAATGCCATAGCCTTTGCAGGATATCTTGTAATCCAAAATTTTTATGTACTTTTTGTTTATATGACGATCTTTACGGCCATTGGTGCTCCTGGGATGCCGCAGTTATTTGCCAGTGCACGTGAAGCAGTAGATCGCAGTAAATCTGCGGATCACGCCTTTGCTAATTCAACGCTTCGGTCTATGTTTTCTCTCGGCTTTATTACCGGGCCGCTTTTTGGTTCCTTTTTGATTGCACATACGGGCTTTAAAGGTATCTTTATGGGAACGACCTCTATTTTTGTTCTCATTGCTGTTCTTTTATTCTTTTTTATCCAGCAGCCTCCCGCTCAGCTTAAACATAAGAATCAACTTTCACTTCATCACATTACATTACATAAAAATATTGAGATTCTGATTCCCTTTTTAGTTCTTACTCTGCTCTATACGTCTCACTGGATGAACAGTTTAAATATTTCCTTGTTCATCATTCACAATTTAAAAGGTGACACGAGTGACGTTGCTCTAGTATCCAGTATTTGCGCCATTTTAGAAATACCTTTGATGCTTATGCTAGGCGTACTAGCAGCTAAATACTCCAACCGTTTGCTTGTATTTTTAGGGGCATTAACAGGAGTTGTCTATTATATCCTTGTCCTTATGTCTACGGAGATGTGGCAGCTATTCGTGGGGCAACTTCTTCTAGCCTTCTTTGTTGCAGTGATTTCTGCCATTGGCATTAGTTACATGCAGGATTTGTTGCCCTCTCTTCCAGGGTACGCTTCGACGCTATATTCCAATGCGACAACTATCGGAAGACTCGTGGGGAGCTTGATGGGCGGATTAACCGCTCAATGGATGGGTTACCGAAACACCTATTGGGTATGTTTGGCCCTAATCATCTGCTCCCTGAGTCTCCTGGCAATTTCGAAGAAATTAGAGTTTGAAAAATCTGCTGCTTTAAAAGAAAGGAATCACAGTATATAGACTGCGCTTATTTTTCTATGGTGGAGAAATGACTCATAATTGTATCTGCCGCATGTCTGTACCCACCAGCCTGGCGTAATGATTCGCCGATCACATGAGCCTGTTCTTTATAGGTTGGATGACTCAATACCTCTAATAAGGCTGCTCTCAAACTAGCGGGTGTAAGCTTATTTTTATCCACAACAACACCCGCTCCCAGTTCCTGCACCCGACTGGCTACGATCGGCTGATCCGATGTTAAAGGAATCATGACCTGCGGTACATTGTAATATAAAGCTTCACTTGTACTGTTCATCCCCGCATGTGTAACAAAAGCGTCCACATGCTGAAGCATTTCCAATTGCGGAATATAAGGCTTGATTATAAAATTGTCAGGGATACATGGGGCCAATGGCTCCATGTCTGTATAATTGCCTGAAGACAGCACAAACTGCACAGGCAAATCACGAAATGCTGCAAAACAAAGCTTATAAAATTCCAAGTCTTTATTCAAAATAGTACCCATCGAAATGTAAACCGCCTGTGGATGCAGAACACGAAGTTGTTCGAACGGGAAAGATGGAGCATCTTTACGCGGTACAATAGAAGGACCTGTAAAAATAAAACTGTGATCCAGTTTTTCAGCTTGCGGTTGAAAATAGCGGCTTGTATAAACGATTCTTAAGTGTCCGCCATGAGGAGCAATCTTTTCTATAGCTGGAGCTTCAACCTGAAGCTCATTAGCTAGTTGATGCGTTATTTGCATCGTAGCCGTGTACAACTTCTTTACCTCCGGATCATTGTCATTCATGCCTTGCCCCGATCCCAATGGCTCTACGAAAGCAAAAGAAGCGATAGAGCACACAGCAGGGATTCCTAGCTTCTCAGCAATAATCGTGCCTCCCCAGCCCATCAAAGAATCATAGATTAAATAATCATAGGTTCTGTTTTCAATAACTCTCAAAACCTCTGGAATAATCGGAAGAATCATACCTTTTACCATCATGTACACAAATTGATAATGATGTTTGTATTCTGCTGGCTTTAAATCAGAGTCTTTAGAAAAAGCATCATCAACAAAAGGGTAGGTGATCATCTGTGCTCCTGTCTGTTGAATTCTCGTACGATATTCTTCCGTACACACGTAGTCAACTTTCTCCCCACTGTCTACCAACCTTTTTACTAATCCTAGTGTCGGATTAACATGGCCTTCAGCAGGCGTGATCACTACTAATACACGTGCCATACCTTACACCTCCAAATCAATAATAAATTACAATTTGAAATAAATGCACTTTTAACATAGCGAATATTTACCACATAAACAAGTTTTTTCAATGCCGAAAAATTAAGTATGTATACTCTACTCAAACTATAGAAATAAGCGAGGCTGAACGCTAAAAGCGCTTGCCCCGCTTAACCACTGAATATCAAATTTAAAGACGCCAATCCCAATGATCTGTCCCGCTCAGAACAGCTTCAACGGTGTACTGGCTTGCTTCATCGGCGGTAAGCTGTTTGGCCCAAGGTACACGCCCGCTACTTCCTGCACCTGGTCCAAAGTTGTCAAACTCTCCAAATCTTGCGGTCTGCTCATTGGATTCCTTGCCCCAATTGTTCCAGCCGCTCGGCTTGATATGGTCATCCATATAGGTCTTCAAAAAAGTAACATGAGCATAAGGGCGCCATGGCCGTCCGAGATCCACCTTGCCTGTCAAGCCATTTTCTGTTGTCAGACGACATTGAATAAATACAAAGCCCGGCTTGTTCTCTTCTGTTGAAGCTGCTGTCACATATCCAGCACGCAGGCTGTGTATGATCGAATTATCAAACACGGCAGGTGCATTGCCAAATATAAAATCTACACTACCACTGATGTAGCTGTCCTTGAAATACTGTCTGCCACGGTTCACAAGCAACGTATCCTGTAGGCCGGTAATTTTGACATTGTGATACTTACCACGATCGCCTTCGGCATATAACGCTACAGCCTGCACCTGCCCGGTTCCTTCTGTATTGGCAACCGTGACATTCTCCAACACAAAATCGGGACTTTGCACACGCATTGTATAGCTGTTGCTTGTTCCTAATTCTTTTCCGTCCACCACCGTTTTGGCCGTATCATCAAAAGCAATGATCGTTTTGTCGCGATCTTCTCCGATAATACTCAGATTTTTTTTGGAGGAATTCACCTTTATTTTTTCACGATACGTACCGTTTTTGAGATGGATAACTGTCCTTGTGTTTCTGTCGTCAGGGACTGCGTCAATCGCTGCCTGGAGAGATGTAAAGTCAGCAGGGCCATAGGTCGCTACCACCACACTAGTGGGATGAGTTCCTCCTGAGTCTGTCAGGTTGCGGATGGTGACATTGCTGAATTCCGACGTATTGTAATTCCATACATCGTTTTGTTGTTTGGATGCATCGGTGGCCAACCCGAACAATAGCGGCTGATTATCCGGCACATCTATAACAGTTTCACCAACCTTCTCCCAGTTCGTCACACCATCTGCGGATACCCAGCCGGTAACCTTTTGCCCTTGTCGTACCAGACGAACCGAATATGGCGTTGCAATAAAAGTCTCCATTGACGCACGTTTCGTCTTGGCATCCGTTTGATCACGACTAATAAGAATACCCTGTTTGCCATATTTAACAAATGCTAAAGACATAAAAGCCATTTTTGATCCAGACTTCAGCGATTCACGAATCATTACACCCGCTTCGGCATTATCATCCACCGGGGTAATTTGTTCCACACGGGCTGTAATTTCAGTGTCACCTTCCCATTTTTGATAAGCATAATGGAAAATATCTGCCTTACCGTCAACGTCTCCCGCTGACTTCAGTCTTATACTGCTGCCGCTTGCATCTTCTTTTAAGACCTGAGTATGCCCTTTTATATAACCATCGTTGCCCTCAGAGCCAATCTCTTCGCTGAGCCAACTTCCCGATGGCGCAGTCGTATTGACGTGAATGGTAACAGGATTGGAAAATGCAGCAGTCCCAATGCGGTCGGTCACCCGTACAATAATATTATGGGTACCGTCTGTTACATGATTCCAATCGAGATGATAAGGCGCGGTCTCTACTTTACCAACAAGTTTGCCGTCAATGATAAATTCAACATGAGCAATACCATCTTTGTCCTTGGCTGTTCCTGTTATGGTCGCATCACGGCCTGCTTCCAAAATATCGTTATGCTTCAGTGAACGTCCGTTTGCATCCGACACCTGAACGACGGCCTCTGGATTATCCACCTCATTTCCATTCGACAGCTTCTCAATAAGATCATTTAAATAGACCTCCAGATTGGTATAACCCTTGGCAAAATGAGCATACGCCCCTGTGCCGGCAAGCAATTGACCGTTACGATCATCTGCATTATTGGGGTCCAGCCCATGGGCACGTTCCCATTCATCCGGCATTCCATCATGGTCAGTGTCAGAAAGCACCGTCGTCGTTACGTTAGAATCGTCGTAAATCCACCCTGCTTCACGCGGAGAGTTAATAAACGCACCCGTTCCATTCTTCACATCATTCATAATTCGGGCGTCCACCGCATCTCTTCTAGGCAGCGTGGCTCCTGAGCCGGCAAGCACCTCCGTATATGCGGTTTGTGCATCTGTCGCTTGATATGGACCATACGCATCCGTTGAAATTCCGTTGTCGTATTCCCCTCTGACTTCAATCGGCTCCGCCAAACGGGTGGAAGGATCAATAATTGACCCAATGGATGTTCCAAGCTGCCAGTTGTCTTTCGTAACCGAGTCATTGCCGTACATGTAGTTACCACCAATAAAGATACGTGTTTTATATTTTTTACTACCCACGTCTACAAAAATTTGACCGCGAACGTCCTCATATGTGTTGGGGCCATACTTATAATAGTTATTCAGCACATTATACGATCCTTCACCGCCACCGTATGAAGAGAAAAATCCCCAGTTATAAATGACATTATTGGTCATTTCCACAGC
Organism: Paenibacillus sp. SEL1; assembly: GCF_054602535.1. Lineage (NCBI taxonomy): Bacteria > Bacillati > Bacillota > Bacilli > Caryophanales > Paenibacillaceae > Paenibacillus > Paenibacillus sp. SEL1. The sequence goes on from NZ_CM137723.1 coordinate 1,193,481, forward strand.
GTCGATTTGTTTTTTATCGGTTGGAAAACGCGGATTACGACTTGCATTGTGAGCCAACAAATTATGATGATAGGTGGAGTTTCGTCCACCCCATATGCCGCCATAGCCGTGGCGACCTTTCTGATGCGTGGTCATTAGCATACTTTCGGACGCAATGGACCATTGTACTGTTGTATTGACATTGTCATACAGGCTCAGTACCTCATCCACCGACCAGCTAAAGGAACAGTGATCAATCATTATGTTTTTATGGTATCTGGCTCCTAATGCGTCATCCTCACTGGGGTAACGGTCGGTCAATCGGAAACGCAGGTAACGGAGAATGACGTTATCTGCATCAATCCCTGTTGTGTAATCGCTTACAGTTATACCATCGCCAGGAGCTGTCTGACCCGCAACCGTCAGGTTGTTTCCCAAGATTTTAAGTGGCTCCTTGAGATGAATCGTTCCACCCACCCGGAATACGACCGTCCGATTATCGGAGCTGACCGCTGCACGAAGAGATCCGGGTATTATCTGTTCCCCTTTGCCGTAGTCTGCCAGCGTGGTAACCTCATACACTTCACCTCCGCGTCCACCGGTAACATATTTACCGCCACCCTCAGCCCCTGGAAAAGCCGGAATATCCGTCGCCACTTTTGACACCTTTGCGTTCTCTGTTCCTACCGCAGTCTCCGCTTGGATTAGTGGTGGGCACAAGGTCAACAACAATGAACCCACAACCACATTACATAGCACCTTTTTCCATGTACGCTGCTTGCTCATATTCTGTTTCCTCCCTAAGATTTTCTTCCACATCAGCGCATATTTTTATAAAAACACGATCCGAGACGTTCAGAAGCGCCTTCACCTCCTTTCATCAATCTTTTCTGCTTTTATCATTGGCAGGTTGTCATATATACTGGTGGTATATGAATGCGCTTACTTATCTTAATTTGTAAAGGAAGAAGCACATGAATGAAATGAAAGAAGATAAATATGTCATTGGCGAACAACAATTCTCCATTCATCACATCTATCGTACCGGTTTCACGGTTATGCCCCGGCCTCATGTCCACGAGAACTATGAGCTGTATCTCTTACTGCGAGGAGAACGCATCTATTTTATGAATGGCAAGGTATACACCGCTCGCAAGGGGGATCTGATATTCATCCTTCCTCATGACTTGCACTCTACTGCCAGTACGCAATTGCAGGAAACAGAGCGCATTTTGATTCATTTTTCTCCGACGTTTCTCCCACAGCAGGATCATGACATTCTTGACCTGCCGCCGTATCAGCAATCCTCGCTACTTCGCTTACCTGCGAGAGAGCAAGTGGAGGTTGAACGTTTATTCCTACAGATGAATACCGAATGCAGGAATAAGCAGCCTCTGCATGACCGTTGTGTACAGCATTTACTGCTGGAAATGCTTATCCTGGTACACCGATCGGAAGCGATCGAGCGAAGTGAACCTGTTTCCTCTCATCCCATGCATCAGAAAATCACGGAAATTTCTTCTTTTATTCAGGATCATTACAATGAACCGTTAACTCTCGAACAAGTGGCCGCATGCTTCTTCATCAGTCCAGCTTACCTAAGCCGTATCTTTCTAAAGTTGACTGGTTTTCATTTCAGCGAATACATCCGCGTAGTGAGGGTCAGGGCGGCCCAAACAAGACTTCGAACCACCAAAGACAAAATCCAGCATATTGCAGAGGATGTCGGGTTCGGTCATGCTTCCCACTTTAATAAAATCTTTAAAAAAATAACCGGGCTCTCTCCTCTTCAGTACCGCAAGCAGGTTCGGTAGATATTCAGTGTAAAGAATTAGACGCCGACTTTATACATCCGCTCTTGTCTTGTTTTTCCATTTTTATATCCACTTGCTCTTTCATGGAACTAAAGACAAGCCGCTTTGGAATAAGTAAAATGCACAAAAAAACCATACTTCGCTGCAATACATGCAACAAAGTATGGCTATTCCATAGTCATTTTACATCTTTAAAATTATATAAATTACTCTTTCTATGGCCTTATCGCAATGCTTTAATATCCTGAATCAGCATTGCAACATTCTCTTTCTTTGTAGCCCAACTGGTACAGAATCGAACAGCACTATGTGCATCATCAACCTTTTCCCAAAAGGAATAAGTATATTTTTCACTCAATGTCTTTAGTATACGATCTGGTAAAATCGGAAACTGCTGATTAGTTGTAGAACGGTATTGAAAAGAAAAACCTTGCTCAGATAATCCGTTTTGAAGTAGCATTGCCATATCTATAGCGTGTTTGGAAATTTCAACGTATAAACCGTCTTCAAACAAAGTTTCGAATTGAATGCCCAACATTCTTCCCTTAGCCAGCAGTCCTCCTTTTTGCTTGATCATATATCGAAAATCTTTTTTCAATGTATCATTTAGAATGACTACTGCTTCTCCCATCAAGGCTCCAATTTTGGTCCCGCCAATATAAAATACATCGCATAGCTTTGCTATATCTGCTAAAGATACGTCGCTATCTTCGGCCACCAAGCCATAACCTAATCGGGCTCCATCTATAAACAGTGGTAAACCACACTCTTGACAGACTCTACTTAATGCTTCCAGCTCTGATTTGCTATAAATTGTTCCATTTTCAGTAGGTTGGGAAATATAAACCATCCCGGGCTGTACACTATGCTCAGGAGCGGCATCATTCCAGTGAGCGTCATATAGCTCCTTTACCTGCTCGGCCCGGATTTTCCCATCATCACTTGGCAAAGTAAGTACTTTATGCCCAATAGCTTCAATCGCTCCGGTCTCATGTACGGCAATATGTCCAGAAACTGCAGCAACAACGCCTTGATGCGGACGCAGAATAGAAGAAATGACGGTGGTATTGGTCTGTGTACCTCCAACCAAAAAGTGTACATCTGCATTTGGGGAGTCACATGCTTCTTTAATATATGCTCTGGCTTTTTCACAATGATCGTCGACACCATAACCTGGAGTTTGTTCATCATTAGTCTCCAGTAGTCGCTTTAATATGCGCTCATGAGCACCTTCGGTATAGTCGCATTCAAATCGTATCATTCTGTATCCTCTCCAAATTATCCAATTTCTTCTGAATTAACAACATAGAAGCATGTAATTCCTTAATCTCTTCTTCTGAAAGTCCTTGAACTAATTTTAGAATTTGTTCATCAGACCTTTCATTCAGTTGGTTGTAGAACACTTTTCCTTTAGGAGTCAAACGAATCAGATTTGTTCTATTATCCAACGTTGAATTTTCCTTAACAAGAAAGCCCTCTTTGCAAAATTTTGCAATGATCCTACTCATATAGCTGCGATCAATTTTAAGAGATTCGACTAGAGTATTCGCAATACATGGCTCGATCAACCCGATCTCTATAATGACACGGGCCTCAGTAAAGGAATATCCGCTATCCAGCACATGTCTATCTAAAACACCTAGTATATTCGTATAGAACCGATTAAAACGCCTCATATCCGCTATGATATTAGCATCTATATTGATCATAACTCCCCCTATTTAGTGGACTTTTGCAACAATTATAGTAATGATTTTTGTGGACTCTGTCAATGAAATAATAATCAATATCGACAAAAGAAAAAATCGTACATTAAGACACTCGTCTAATGCACGATTTCATATATTTACCTATAAGGTCATTGAGCTATCGCTATTTATAGCCTTTTCCTTCTTATGCTTCCGTTTCAGCTTCAGATGAGCTACGACCATATACAGCGTCGGAACTACAAACAATGTTAAAATAGTTGAAAAAATCAGTCCGAAAATAATGGTCGTTGCTAACGGTTTGAACAAGATCTCGCCTATTGTGGCAATAGGGATCATACCCACAATCGCAGTTAGCGAAGTAAGCAAGATCGGACGGAAACGGGCAGAGCATGCCATTAGAATGGCGTCTGTTAAATCAGCGCCTTCACGCCGCGCATCTTCAATAAACTCTATCAGCACGATACCGTTACGCACGACAATACCAGCAAGTGAAATGATACCCATAATACTCATGAATCCAATTGGCATCCCCGAAATAAAACTTCCAAGGATTCCCCCTGCCGCTGCCAGATAAACAGTGGTCATAATAATGAGCGGTGTGGAAACCGAGTAAAACTGCATGGTAATTAAGAGGAGAATAAGAAAAATAACAATCACAGCTAATTTGCCCAAATCCTTAAACATATCAGACTGCGCGGATGTTTCCCCTCCCATCTCCCAGGTGTAGTCTGGTTCAAACTGGGTATTTGTAAGTTTGCTACGGATATCATTAGTGAGTTCTGTAGCTGTACGCCCATTTCCATTGGCTGAGATCGTTACCGTCCGTTCCAGATCATAGCGGTGGATTTGTTGGATGGAAAAGTCCGGTTTCATCGTGGCTAATTGGGATAAGGGGATTTGCTCCCTTGCCGCATTGTTCACACTTAATTGTTGGAATAATACCTCAGGATCATGGTTTGGTTTGTTCATGTATATATTGACATCAAGCAATTCCTTACCCGTATCAAAATCCGTTACGTTCACACCGTCACCCATTAATAGCAAAGTACGCGTTAAATCGGAATAGCTAACCTGATATTTATCCAAGGCTTGCTGATTAATTTGGAAATTCAGATTATAGCTTTGCATACCCATATTATCGGTCACATCTACAGCTCCGGGGGTTCCCGCAACAATTTCTTTGACTTTAGTTGTCATGTTTTGCAGCTTATCAATGTCTTCTCCTTTTATACGGATAGACACCGCACTGCCGACCGGAATACCTAATTGGGGAACACGAATGCTGATTAATGCAGATGGATATTTAGCTTGTAGCGTATGGGTCCAGTTATCCACTGTTTTTTTGAGATCAAATAGCCCCTCTTTTCCAACGACAGCAATTTGGCCGTTTACCGCTCCCCCAGAGCCGTGACCACCTGCAACATCGCTGTACAGCTGAGGCGCTCCTCCACCTGCCGTTGCCGCCAACCGCTCTGTTTCTGGCTGTTTTTTGACCCACATGCCAATCTCGTTAATAACCTGATTGGTTGCCTGCAACGATGTTCCTTCTGGCATCGTTACACTGATCGTGGCATCCGCTTGATCGGAATCCGGAAATAACTCAATAGGAACAACAGCAAGTAGTCCATAAGCTGCTGTACCCATCATAAGACCAATAAGCGCTGTTAAAAGTGGGCGGCGCAGTATTCTTGGCATCCAGTTTTTAGAGTACACATTGGATAGAGACTGGATTTGATTCCCCAGAAGTCCAGGTGGCTTAACTGTCCTATTATTCTCTTTTCCTTTACGACGTTGATCATACCATTGACGGAAAATAGGAATGATCGTTAATGACATAATCATGGAAGCCAGCATCGTTAACGAAATAACGGTAGGTATCGGTTTAATAAAGTCACCAATGGTGCCCGGCAGGAATAAAAGCGGGGCAAATGCTGCAACCGTAGCTAGTGTAGCTGTAATGATTGATAAGGATACCTCTTTCGTTCCTTTAATGGCTGCCTCCGTAGCATCTTCCCCAAATTCAGTGCGTCGGCGTTCAATATTGTCATTGACCACGACGGCATCATCAACCAATATCCCTAGCACGATGATTAATCCGATGACTGAAATTTGATTCAGCGTGATTCCTGTTGTGGGCAAGAAAATAAAGCCGATGGCGATGGAAACAGGAATGGCCAAGGCCACAAATGCAGAAGTCAGCAAATTTAAACCTAATGTACATATAACAATGACCGATATAATAGCGATGATCATCTCTTTGGTTAGGTTTCCAAACATTTCATCTACTCGATCATTTTGCGCAAAAAGCAGCTCAAAATGTACATTCTTCGGCAAACTGCTCACAAGTTCATTGATTTTGGCTGTAGTCGCTTTAGATACCGTTGGCACGTCTGTGCCTGTATCTCCACTCACACTGATCGAAATAGCAGGCTTGTTATTCACATACGTATAACTAGCTGCTTTTTTAAAAACAAGTGAGGCTGTCCCTACATCTTTCAGAGATATCGGGAATCCATCGTCATTGCTTGAAATCTGGACGTTATTTAGAATGGATGGATCGGTAGAGGCATTTACCGTCAGCTGATAAGTACGCTCATTGAAATCCATACTACCTGTAGGAACTCTTTCATTCTCATTTTTGATTGCTTGAACAACCTGCTCCCAGGAGATATTATATTGTTGCATCTTTTGTGTGTCTAAACTGATTCGTACTTCTTGATCTGGTATTCCTTGAATATTAACTTGCGAAACACCCGAGACCGTTTTTAATTGATCTTTCCATTTGTTCATTAATTCATTCAACGAGTATAAATTCTCAATTTTATCAGAAGTAATCGCATATGAACCAATGAAAGAGCTTGTCATGCTATCATTGATAACCGGCTGCATCGCATCATCTGGAAGCTCGGACTGTGCATCCTGTACCTTTGTACGAAGATCAGCCCATACCTTTGTCGGGTCTGCATCTTCAAAAGCTTCTACAGTTATACTGGATTGGCCTTTAGATGAAGTGGAAGAAATCGTTTTGACACCTTGTACGGCTTTAATTTTCTGTTCCATGACCTTAGTAATGGTTTGCTCGATTCTTTCGGGTGAGGCGCCCGGATAGATGGTGGTAACACTGGCTGACAAGGGAATAACATCGGGCTGCTCTTGTTTAGGTAACGATGTAAAATTATAGAGCCCTAGCACAATGCACATGCCAAAGAAAATGAGTGTAATTTTTTGTTTTTTAACGATATATTTAATCATTCGGACGACTCCTCCGATTTCTCAAGTACGTCATTCCCAATTAAATCACCATTAAATAAGGTTCCTGCTCCTTGTGTAACGATTTGATCGCCTGCCTGTAATCCAGAGACCACTTCGAGCTGATTATTAGTCACTTTCCCCAGTTTAATCGGTGTTTTGACGGCTTTTCCGTTTACTGCTTTAAAGACATAAGGATCACTTCCCGTACTAATTACGGCCTCTACGGGCACTAAAAGCGCTTCGTTTTGATTCATGCTTTTAGATGCGCTTATGACTTGACCAGGTTTCCAATTCAGTTCGGGATTGGGAATGCTAACTTCCACATTGATGCTTCCCGTTTTGGAGTTAGTCGATGGATAGATCTGAGTAACGGTCCCTGTTCTAATTTCATCATAGAGAGATATATTTACTTTTTGGTTTTTCTTCCACGATAAGATTTCACTGTCCGGTACAGGGAGGAGTACTTTTAAAGTCTTGATATTTCCGACAACAAATGCCTCACTCCCGCTGGAGCCCAGTTGACCATCAGATATCTTTTTTTCAATCACAACACCCGTGATCGGGGAAGTTAAAGTAGCTTTTTTCAGTGACAAGGCTGACTGTTCATAAGCAGCCAATGCATCCTCATAGGTAGCCTGCGCCTGAGCTTTACTGGCTAGCCCTTGTTGTATAGTAGCCCTAGCCGATTCCAGCCCTGCCCTGGCCTGATCTACCCCGGCCGAAGCTTGGGCACGCTGTTCCTGGGATGCCCCTGCAAGCAAAAGGGACAATTTCTCTTGCGCATCACTTAAGCTTTTTTGTGCGTTTGCTAATTCCAGCTGCGCATTCTCATTTTCCGTTAATGATACTGCACCTGCCTGGAATAGACTTTGGGACCGTGCGGCATCCGCTTTCTTCTTGTTATAATTATTAGTTGCTACAGTAACCGCATTTTGAGACTGTGCAATCTCCTGCTTTTTGGCGCCATTGTTCAATTCCTGCAATTTGGATTGGGCCGCGTTGACCTGGGATTGTGAACTATGAATGCCTGCCTGGGCCGATTGGACAGTAGCCTCCGCTTGGCTAACACCAGCCTTTGCCTTTTCCATGGTTGCCTTTGCCCGATCCAGCTGTAACTGGTAAGCAGATGTATCTAGCTTCGCAAGGACACTCCCTTTTTCTACTGAATCCCCAACTTCGACCATAGTGTTCAATATACGTCCATCCGCTTCAAAGGAAACATTGGCCTCATTACTTGCCTGCAATGTTCCCGCCAAATTAAAATCATTGGCCAAAGGTTTCATTGCAAGTTTCTCAATTTTCACCGGGTGACTGGCTTCTGTTACAGAGTTCTCCGATGCACTGGAGCAACCGGAAACTACTAAGGCTAATGCAACCCCTGCAATCATTATCCTGATTTCTTTTCTCTTCAACTAATGTCATCCTCTCTGATTCTCTCTTCTAAAGGTGCTATCAGCAACCCGTGGGTCAAGTAAACTTTTTCATCCTTTTTTCATGTTATAGCAATGAACAAACAAAAAAATCGTACAAAGGGGCAAGCACCTTATGTACGACTGGGCAAATAAATAACATATTTTCAGTTATTATTTCTAAAGCTGTAAAATACCACGTTCCAACGAAACGGCAACGGCTTCGGATCTGGAATCAACACCAAGCTTGTTATAAATATTCGTTAAATGTGCCTTTACGGTACGCTCGGAAATTCCCATATCAAACGCAATTTCCTTACTTTTAAAACCATGTGCAACAGACTTTAATATGTGTCTTTCCTTATCAGTTAGAATTAAGTTTCTTTCGTGTGATTCTATCTCAGCTTCTCTCTTATTCGTAGTAGCAAATACCCTTGCTGTTATTTCTGGCTGAAGCAGCGTTTCACCCCTTAGCGCAGACTCAATAGTGCGAAATAAGTTTTCTCGACTGGTATCTTTTAGTAAATATCCTTTTGCCCCCAATGAGAGTCCCTTAATCATTAAATCATCTTCGTTATAGGTCGTCAGGATAATGACTGGTGTTTCATTTTGTTTTTCTCTGAGGGCTTTCATGGTTTCCAAACCACTCATTTGTGGCATATATAAATCCAACAATATGACATGCGGCTGAAGTTCTTCGATCAATTTAAGAGCCGTTACACCTTCTCCAGCTTCACCAATCACTTCATAACTGTCATTGGTCTCCAGCACCAGCTTTAATCCTTCTCTAACTACCCAATGATCGTCGACGATTAAAATCTTGTATTTCATGATAGGTCTCCTTTAGTAAGAGGCGCCTCTATTTTTATAGCTGTACCTTCTTGAAATATACTGCTGATATTGATTTTTCCACCCAGCATCCGTACACGCTCATGTATGCCTATTATTCCGTAATGCCCTGTTTGCTTGGCAATAATATCTGTATCAAATCCTTTTCCATCATCGCGAATCTGAATTTCAATCTTGCCTTCATTATCTAAAATATGAATCCATACGGTATTAGCATGTGAATGTTTCGCTACGTTGGTTAAACACTCGCTTATAATAAACAATCCATGTTCGAACAACAGTCTGGGGACGGAAGCTTTAATTTTGATGTTGCGTATTACACGAATGCTCGTAGCCATTGTAAATCGATGTATTTCTTCCTCCACTGCTTCTGCAAAATCAACTTCCGAGATGGTTTTCGAACGCAGATTGTCTATAGCTCGCCTTGAATCAGACAATGTTCTTCGCACTTGTGACATCGATTGTTGGACGATCTCCTGAGCTCTTTGCGTACTCCCTTTTGTCAGATGGGCATCAATGGCTTCAAGTTGCATGATTAGCCCAGCAAGCCCTTGAGCCAGCGTATCATGAAGATCACGGGCCATACGTTGTCGTTCGTTAGCAATTGTAAGTTCTTCGACCTTTTGATGTGCGATTTCAAGTTCTTTAAGAACGTTTTGCGTTCGGATTCGTGCTTTGACTTGTTTGAGAAAAAGAACGGCATAAGCTACTATAACAACTGCAATTAGAAAAAATAGAGGGATGAACAACACAAATTGCTTGCCATCATTATGCCAGACCACAGCAACACAAAAAAGTACATAGGAGATCAAAAATACAAGAATGACCTTAAGCGGCTTGTAATAAATACCTATACTCTGACCCACCAAAATTGGCATTAACCCAACCAGTACAATCGAAAAACTGTCAGGTAGAAGAAATGCACTTGAAAAGATCAATCCCCCTTGCACAACAAAATAAGCCCAAGAAAAATATTTTGCAACTCTATGAGCATGCAAGTACAAGAGGATGTGCAATATGATGATTACAGTGAATAAGACACTTTGCAGCAGATTTAGACCACTAGACAAATGTTGAAGAATTACAGACTCACTATAAATTATAAAAATCCATATTATAGTTAATACTTTTGAAATATCTTTCTTCTCAAATTCACCTTCACTTATTTCCGGATCTAGATTTTGAATCTGTTCATTGAATACATCAATCATAATTCCCTCCTACAATTCTGAATTCGGCTTTTCAACTTATTAGAGACAACGCCCCTATGACGACCTGGTCAATTTAGTTTGAATAGAAATCATTTATATATTATTTTACAAAAAAACAAACAGAAAAAAACGTACACATGGGCAATATCATTTGTACGTTTGGGCATTAAATACTATTTGTTCGACTCCAGCCAAATATGTGTCATATAAAAAGCACGCAACAGGTTATCCCGTGCGCGCTTGGTCATTCTCTATTTCTCCTCCAACTCATCCGGTACATCGTATTTATTGATATGTGAAGTTATTGCTGCAACGGCTTCGCTGGCATCCGTCGTGGCCGGTACTTCTCTAACCACATCATCCGTCTGGTCACGAAAATTCAAACGGTCTGCCTCGATTTCCTTCTGTTGATTGGGTTTCATTTTTCATAGCGCTCCTTTCTTATTCCAGTGCCTGATCTCGTTCTGTTAACGTGTATAAAGGTACTTCCCGTTCCTCTTCTGGATTGCTCAGCGCATAAATGCGTGCCGTCTCACGCTGTTCATTCACATGCTGAATATAAATGGGTAGCCCATCGCACAACACATCCGCCATGATGGAAGAGGACGCTATTTCTTGCGCTCTTTGAACATTCACTTAGAAAAAACCTCCCTTGCTAAGTAGAGTTCGCCTTTACTATGCACGAGTTAAATATTTGTTATACACATTTCATGCCAACATGTGTTTCACGATCATGAAAGGATATCATTTGAAAAAATAAATATTATTGTTATTATGGATTAAGAGATTCAGTGAAAACTGCGATCTTAATTGTAGAGAAAAGGAGTAATGATGGATGTTAAACGTATTAATGGTTAACTTTCCGGCAGAAGGACATGTAAACCCCACGCTTGGGATCACGCAAGCCTTTGCAGCACGAGGGGACCAGGTTCATTACATTACAACTGAGAAATACAAGAATAGACTCGAAGCAGTTGGAGCGATGGTTCACCTGCATCCTGATCTAGTCAGGACTGCTTCCATTGATACCAACACTCCGGCAGGACTGAACGCATTTATGAATATTCATATCCAGACTTCGATGGACATCTTAGCCATCACTCAGGAACTGTCCGAGCGTATTCAATTTGACTTGGTGTTCTATGATCGATTCGGAGCTGGTGAATTAGTAAGAGATTATTTGAATATTCCAGGCATTTCTTCATCCCCATCTTTTCTCATTTCAAATCATCTGATGGCTGCCAATCTCTTCCGCTCCGACGCTAAAGTACCGTTTCAGCCTGATGAACAAGTCACGTCTTCACTGCATCTCATGAAAGAAAGGTTCGGTGTTGCTCCCAAAGATCTGGTTCAATTTATGAACAATTCAGGAGCTTTGAATGTTGTATATACGAGCAGATATTTTCAACCGAATGGTGAACAATTTGGGGACGAGCATCTTTTTATTGGCCCCAGCTTCCCGGAGCGCAAAGGAGAAAATTCATTCCCGCTAGACAGACTACAGGGTAAAAAGGTTTTATATATTTCGATGGGAACTGTGCTGGACCACACTGAAGACTTTTTTAACACCTGCATTGAGGCTTTTTCCGATTTTGAAGGCATCGTCGTGATTGCAGCTGGCGAGAAAGCTGACTTTACCAAAATTAACCCGGCTCCTGAGCACTTTATCATCTCGTCTTATGTTCCTCAATTGGAGGTATTACGTCATTCAGATGTATTTATTACTCATGGTGGAATGAACAGTGTAAATGAAGGAATTCACTTTAATGTCCCCTTGGTCGTGCTGCCTCAGGACAAGGATCAGCCCATGGTCGCGCAGCGGTTAACGGAACTTCAAGCGGGCTATCGAATAACTAAGGATCAAATCAATACACAAACGTTAAGAGATGCCGTACATGAGGTAGTGTCAAACGCAGCGTATAAAGAGGGCGTACAAAAAATAAATGACAGCTTCCAGCAATCCGGCGGTACAAAAGAAGCTCTCGCAAAAATTGATGCTTATCTTGATGCTTATCTGCAACATAAGCGCGCCTAAAATCACACGAGCAAAATGGCCACAAAAAAACAGGAATCTGACCATCCACGGTCAGGTTCCTGTTTGTATGCGATTCTATCCGAGGATATCCCACTTCTGGAACGAGGCAATCGTACAGTTTCCGTTCGCAAATGCACGAATACCTGTTGATTCCATTCCGGGATACACTCTTCCTGTGAGGACGTATTCACCGTCGCCGATGAATATTTCAACCGAGCTTTTATCGACAAAAACCCGAAGCTCCAGGCGGCCCTCGTTTAAGCCCAAAGGCACTCTTCTCTCTCCACCCGGGCCGATACCGGCACGCTCACGGTTAAAACGGAACAGGCCGTCATCGGGACGGTACGACAGTACAGTCTCCTCTTCGTTACCCACCCGCAGTTTCAAACCGAATTCATCGGTGTTACTGGACTCAAACTCAAATACGACCTTCAGTTCGTAGCTATCTCCGCGCGTGTCCATAATCTGCTCACCTGTCATTAAGATATCCCGCTGCTCGAACAGATTGTATCGGTAATTCTTTACCTCTTCAAGTGGACGGAACAGCAGCCTGGCGCCGTCGATCACCGCTTCCCGCGGAAGACTCATCGCACCAGCCCAATGGTGCCCCTCCTGAGTCGGCATCTCCGATTCCCACATATCCATCCATCCGATGACGATACGCCGTCCTTTATCATCCAAGGTTGACTGTGGGGCATAGAAATCGAATCCGTGATCCACCTGAGCATACCGATCTGCCGTAAATGTTCCGGCAGCGGAATTGAAATCACCTATACCGTACATGGTTGAATGCAGATTGCGGTAAGCCTCTCCCTGTGCAGGCATGCGCTGCGGGGATAGCATAAATACGTGCCGACCACCGAGCGGGAACAGATCTGGACACTCCCAATTATCGCCAAAGCGTCCGTCACTCACGGCTAGTACATTGACATACGTCCAGCTTTTCAGGTCTTCAGAACGGTAAAGCAGTACAAGTCCGTTCCCTTTCGCATCATTAGAGCCGAGAACGGCGTAATATTGATCTTCGTGCCTGAACACCTTAGGGTCACGGAAGTCTTTACGGCTGATCGTGTCCGGTATAGCGTCATAACCGATGACCGGGTTGCCCTCCCACTTTTCGAACGTCATTCCGTCTTCTGATACTGCAATTCCCTGCGACTGCTTGTAATCCTGATCTTTGTCAGGCCCGGTTACAACATGTCCGGTATACATCAGGACAAGCTTTCCGTCCTGCTCAATCGCACTGCCAGAGAAGCAGCCATCCTGGTCGAACTCACCGTCCGGTGCCAAAGCGATCGGCAGATAATCCCACTTCATAAGATCGCGGCTGACTGCATGTCCCCAGTGCATCGGTCCCCATACTGATTTATACGGGTAATGTTGATAGAACAAGTGATATTGCCCGTTATATTGAATGAAGCCGTTCGGATCATTCATCCAGCCCAATTCAGCCATTAAATGGTAGTGCAGCCGATAATCTGGCCGAAGCATATGCTTCGATTGGGAAATAAATTGATCTGCACGCTCTCTCGTATACGTTCTAGTCTGTTTGATAAAGCATCCTCCCCCTGCAGTTATTTAATCGAGCCTTGCATAACACCCTGAATAATATACTTCTGGGCGAACAGATAGATGATAATGATCGGAAATATCGTCAGTACCAAACTTGCCATCAATGGACCATAATCCACTGTATAGGTTCCATAAAAGTTGTACGTGGACAACGGAAGTGTCCTTTGCTCCGGATCGACAAGAATAAGGGAAGGCAACAGAAAATCATTCCAGATCCACAGTACATTGAGAATGGAAATGGTGGCAGTCGTGGGCATCAGTACCGGAAACACAATCCGGAAGAATGTCTGAAACCGCGTGCATCCGTCAATTAGCGCCGCTTCCTCCAGTTCCTTTGGAATACTCTTTACAAAACCATGATAAATGAAGACGGCCAGCGAGCTGCCAAAACCGATATACATGTAAATCAGCGACCACTTGCTGTTCAGCAGATCAAGTGACCCGTAGATTTTCACCAATGGAATCATGATAGCCTGGAATGGAATGATCATGGATGCAACCATCAGCATAAATGTATATTGGTTGAACTTGGTGTTGTTTCTGACAAAATAATGAGCCGTCATCGCCGCGAACAGTGAGATAAACAGAACACTTAACACCGTTATGACCAATGAGTTGGTGAAGGCAGCGATGTAATTCATTTTATCAAATGCATTCATATAATTGACCGTACTGAAGCTCTCTGGAAGCGATAACGGATTTGAGGTGATGGCCATGTTTTCCTTGAACGAATTGATCAGCAGAAAGACGAAAGGTACGATGAACAATATGAGTATGACTGTCAGCACAATGAATTTGATCACGGAGGAAGCAATTCTTTTTCTTGTCATTACGCCTCCACCTCCAACTTCTTGCTAAAATAAACCTGAAGCAGAGTGATGAGAGCAACCATCAGGAACAACACGAATGCTTCTGCCTGCCCCACACCATAATCACGGGAAAGGAATGCCTTTTCATACACATGCATCGACACCATTTGAGTACTGCTGAACGGCCCACCTTTCGTGAGCGCAAGGTTCACGTCATAGACCATAAATCCGCGCTGCAGGGACAAGAATATACATACGATGAAAGAAGGAACCATCAAGGGCAGCACCATTTTCCGCAGTCTGGTCCAGCTGTTTGCCCCATCAATGCTTGCGGCCTCCATAATATCATTCGGGACACCAGTCAACCCTGCGATGTAAATGACCATCATGTAACCCGCGTTCTGCCACACGGTTACAATCACGAGTGCCCAGAACGCTTTGTCGGGATCAGCCAGCCAAGTCGTGCTGAGCGACTGTATGCTGGCATGTTGTCCCAAATAGACAAGCACGTTGTTGAATATAAACTGCCATATAAAACCGAGTACAATGCCGCCGACAAGGTTGGGCAGGAAAAATCCCGCCCGGAAAATACTCTGTCCTTTTAACCCTTTTGTCAGCACATAAGCCAGCATAAAAGCGATCACATTGATAAGAACAACGGTATAAAACACATACTTGAGCGTCAAGCTGAACGATTTCCAAAACTCAATATCTCTAAAAACAGCCAGATAGTTTTGGACGCCAACCAGCGATAGTGTGGTGGAAATACCATCCCAGTTTGTGAACGTCAGATAGATGCCGTACAAAAATGGAATGATCATTACCGTTATGAAGGCAAACAAGGTTGGTCCGGTAAACAGCAGCCGCGTCCGCAGCCGATTCCATACTCCTTTTTCCGCAATCATGATGATCCCCCTCTCTTTGTCCCTGATTTCTCTCTCTATTCCAGGTAATTTGAAAACAACCTTATTTTACGGTCTTCCAGTAGTTTTCGATTTCTTTAACCAGTGTTGCACGATCGCCCTGTTTCGCCAGATACTTTTGCATGGAAGATCCTGTCTTGGACCAGTGGTCGGCAGGTAGCATACTCATCGACTGCTCTGACTTGCCTTTTGCGATATAATCCTGGATGGACTTGCCGAGCGGGTCGGCCGCAGGCAGTGTAATATTTTTGAACGCCGGGATGATGTTTGCTTGGTTCACGAGGAAATCCTGGCCTTTCTCTTCATAGACGATCCAGTTCAGGAACTTCTTCGCCGCCTCTTGCTGTTCTGGAGTAGCCTTCTCCTTGTCAATAACAATGCGCTTGGATACAGCAGACGAAATCTCCTGATTGCCGTAGTCATCGGCATTGTTGCTGATGGGTACAGGCAGAAAACCATATTCTTTGTTAGCGGTATCAAAACTGTTGATTTGCGGCCATGCCCAGTTGCCCATGAACCAAATGCCAACTTCACCTTTGCCGAGCAGTTCCGGTCCGCGTTCATAAGTTCCTGCTAGCGGAGAAGCCTGATCGATATTGTATTTCATCATGACGTCGAATGTATCCATAAGTCCGTTAAATACAGGATTATTAGCCAAGTCCGCCTGGCCCGCTTTTAGTGACGCCATGAATTTGTCCACTTCAGCCATGTCTTTGTTCTGGCCTGCATAAGCAAGAGGCAAATAATGAGCGCCCAGGGACCAGTCCATTGATGAAATCACCAGTGCTTTCTTTCCGGATGTCTCGATTTGCTGAAACAGTTTTTCAAGGTCATTTCGGGTTTTAATTGTGGTGGGATCAAAGCTTCCGCCTACCGCTTTATCTACAACGGCTTTATTGTAAATGAATCCGTAGCCTTCAACAGCCAGTGGAAACGCGTAATTTTTACCATCAAATGTCGTAGCAGTGGTAGCGCTTTCAACAGTGTCCGCATTCCACTTTTCCCCGCTTAGATCGAGGATACGGTCCTTAAATTTCTCAACATCACCTGTATCTAGCATGATCATGGTCGGCGGGTTTCCTGATGCATACAAGGCAGAGGCACGCTCAAAAGGAGATCCACCAGTCGGAACCGGCTGGATTTCAACAGTAATGCCCGGATTGTCTTTCTGGAACGCCTTCGCGGCTTCCTCCAGCTGTGGAAGGATTTCACCTTTGGAGTTCAAAAGCGTAATTTTCACATTTTTCGAATCCCCTGATCCCCCTCCAGAAGCCGAATTACCTTCTCCTCCGGAGCCACTGCATGCAGACACCACCATAACCAAAAGGAGCAGCATTACCATCCATTGAACTCTTTTGAATTTCCTCATTGTTGTCATCCCCTTATTTATATAATGGCTCTGAACACTTAAATAAAACGCTTACAAACGGATTATATGTCAAGGGTTTAACTTGTGTCAATCGTTTGACATGTTGAATTTTTAACATGTACTAAAAAAAATCTGTTCCCCTTGTTAGAGGAACAGATTTTCATTCAGGTCGTTGCACGCTCAATTAGTTCAACAGGCAGCAGATTGACAGGTTGTACCTGCTCCCCTTCCGCCTGCCTGCGGATCAGCTCGACCGCCAGTCTGCCGATGTCTGCAATCGGCTGTCTTACCGATGTAAGTTCCGGCGTCAGCCAGGAAGCAACGCTTACATCATCGAAGCCTACAATGCGCACATTCTCTGGCACATGCCTTCCAGCGCGAATATATTCTTTCAGCGCAAAAGCCGCAATAATATCACTTGTTGCGAACACTCCATCAACATCGGGATGTTCATGAACGAGTTTTGAAATGATTCGCTCGTACTCCTTTTGGTCGAACACATTCAAGTCTGTTTGAACGATCACATGCTGGACACCATCCCTGCCCACGACATCTCGGAATGCTTTGGTCCGCTCATTGGACAGCATATTCAGCTCCAGATTTCCGCATATATGCGCAATTTTCTGACAGCCTTTGCTAATGAGCAGCTCTGAAGCCAGCTCGCCTCCGCGATAATTATCCGAGGATATGTAAGGAATACACGGGTCAATCTGTCTATCAAATGTCACAATCGGTGAATTCAAATGTCGGTACTCTTCTACTTCTAATGTATGGCTACCCATAATGATGCCATCCACCCGGTTCCGCTTCAACATATCGATATACACTTTTTCCTTCACGGGATCCATATGGGAATTGCACAGCAGGACCTTACAGTTTTCCTGATAGGCATAGAACTCAACCTGATTGGCAAGCTCACTGAAGAAAGGATGCGAGACATCGGGAATAATCAGGCCAATAATATTAGACTGCTTGCGCAATAGGGATCGTGCTATTTCATTCGGTTGATAATTAAGTTCCTCCATTGCGTCGAACACTTTTTTGCGTGTAGTTTCGCTAATATATCCCCGGTTGTTCATTACACGGGATACTGTTGTGACCGACACGCCCGCTTTTAATGCTACATCATGAATTGTCGCCATATTAACCTCTTCCCGCACAAAATAAATACATACAAACTATACTCTCTCCTCATCATTTCAACAACCTTACATAACGGAAGCCTAAAAATGGACGTAAATGTTAGGTGACTGAACTTTGCGAATCCCAAATTAGAGGTTACAGCAAGTTCTACTAACTTCATAAACTGATCATCATACATAATTCGCGAAGAGCTTTCTTCTTCCATTTGTTCACCGCCTGCCGAGTGATTTTGAGTTCTCATTTCTATAAAATAATACGACAGCCTATCCAATTGGATAGGCTGTCGGTAGCTGAAAGTATTAACATCATTCTGATTGTGCGTCAGTCGGTGCATTAATGTATGTATCTGTAAGCACATCAGTCGGTGCATCCGCAGGCACATTATCCGTTGCTGATTCACTGTTCTGGAGTAGTGCTCTCGGATAGGCCTGTGCACGCTCATAGTACCAGTTAAACAAGAAGCGGGCCATCGCCTGACGTCGGGTATCGCCATCCCACTTTAACCCTGCTGTTGGGTCCGCAAATGAACTCCTTGCTCCAGATTCCAGCAGAAAGCCATTCATGTGTGCGGTCATGCTGACATTACCGGCTGCTGTAAAAATGGACTTCGTGTTTTTCCCAAATCCATCATTAGAGCCGTTAAACAAATTCCAGTACTCTGAATCGCCGGGTTGTGTCTTGAACCAGGTAAATTCTGTAACATTTATTGGATAGGCTTGAGCTGCCGCCTTAATGTTGGAATTCCATTGCGATTGCAGCTTGTCCTTGTTATCATAAGCTCCGTAGCCTGGATACCAGTGGACAGCATAGCCGTAGTTGTTCAAGGGGTCTGTCAGCGGGTGTTTTGCCACCGGGCTGTAAAATTGGTTGTATCCAAGTCCTGCAGCCCAGATGACATTATCCGCTCCTTTACTTCGAATCGTGGAAATGATAGAGTTCTGGAATCTTCTCAGATCATTCCAATGGTCAAGAAAATCATTCTCGCCGGGATAGCCTCCCCAATGCCCATTCGCATACGACTTAATTGGCTCGTTGATCAGTTCAAACATGACGTTATCCGCGCTATTAATAGCAGGCTGCGAGGCAAGATACCCCCAGATTTGATTAAATTTGTCCAAATTGGATTGTGTTGTACCCTGGTCGTTAGCCAAAGTGAAATCAAGACCAAGGGTAACATAAACGCCCTTTGTTTTCGCATAATTGATGTATGGAATAATCACATTTTGTGTAACTGCCTGTAAACCGGCGAAGTTGTATGACCCTGCGGCCACATCTCCCATATCCTGGCGGTCAATAAACAATCGGACCTGATTCATATACCAACCGTGGTTGCTTCCATACTTCGGTCTGGTGTCTGTAAAGGTGTCGGTGATATCCTTCAAATAAGCCAAAATTGCTGCATGACGATTGTTACCATTCAATTTGAGATAATAATTACTATTTTGATAGGTCCAGTATGCTCCCGACGGCTGATGCCAGCCACTCAAAACAACAGGTTTTCCGCTGCTGTTCACCAATTGATTGCCCCTGACATGGAGCTCTCCCATGGGCATACCTGACCATGCATCTATATGTTGGTCAAACACCGGTTTTAAAGGCAATATGAATACAAGTATCAGAACTATTTTACATACCATACCTAATTTTTTCAAAGAAAGGCCTCCTCCTCAAAAATTTAATTGACTATTATGCCAAAAGAATAAAATGGTATAAACATGTAGTGGCTGCGCTTCCTGAGTCTATCCTATTGCAAAATCATCACCTCCCTTAATGGAAGATTATAACGTTTATTTGTATTTCTTGCATCTAATTGTATAACTTACATTTCCAAACCACAACTTGATAAAATTTAGTTTTTTTGAAATTATTTTTCTATCGTTAAGTTTGCTATAGTCTACGCCTCAATTTCAAGCTACAATGAAGATACCAAATATGGAAGTCTTTTATATTTTTTCGGTAAGCCGGCCAATACTTGAAATAATGTATCATTGCCAGCCGTTTCTTTCATGTTTGGTCAATCTTTTATGGAGGTGTAAAATGAAGAAGAAATCTTGGTTCACTTTAATGGTCACGGGTATTGTCTCTCTGTTTTTTTCGGTAAGCGTTTATGCGGGGAATGTTTTTTGGGAACCACTTAATGGTTTCAATTCTGGTGCATGGCAAAAGGCGGATGGATATTCCAATGGGAACATGTTTAATTGCACTTGGCGTGCCAATAATGTCAATTTTACGAACGATGGCAAAATGAAGCTTGGCTTAACAAGTTCTGCGTACAATAAATTTGACTGTGGAGAGTATCGATCGACGAACACTTACAGATACGGCTTATACGAGGTCAGCATGAAGCCTGCTAAAAATACTGGGATCGTATCTTCCTTTTTTACGTATACGGGACCTACTGATGGCACGCAATGGGACGAAATAGATATTGAATTTTTAGGCAAAGACACGACAAAAGTGCAATTCAACTATTATACAAACGGGGTCGGTGGTCACGAGAAGATTGTTGATCTGGGCTTTGATGCATCAAGAGGTTTCCACACCTATGCTTTCGATTGGCAGCCAGGGTACATTAAGTGGTATGTTGACGGGGTTTTAAAACATACGGCAACTACAAACATACCAAGCACGCCAGGCAAGATTATGATGAATTTATGGAATGGTACTGGCGTTGACGACTGGCTGGGTTCGTATAATGGAGTGAATCCGCTATACGCTGAATATGATTGGGTAAAATACACGAGCAATTAGCCCGTAGTACAAAAGCAGCCCTGTAGGGGCTGTCAGGCTGTCGAGAAACCCCCTGTTTTTTTGCAGGGGGTTTAAAACTGTCTTAGTGGTCTAAAAACTAGGATCCTCAGGTCGTTTTAAATCGATTTTTGTTTTAAAAGATGCGTCTCCCCATATAAAAATAGAAGTGTCGAAAAGTCCTCTGGACTTTCTCGACACTCTGGCAGCCCTGTAGGGGCTGTTTTTTTGATGATGCACTGATTCAGCCATGTTCGGCCATGAAGAAAACCACCGGAAATCTATTCAAAGCTGGCGATCATCGATGCGCAGCTTGAATATAATCAGGGATTTAATAACTCCTCAGTTTACCCCATACGTTTGTAGGTGATTGGAATTCATCTGCTTCAATTACTTTAAAACACCAATACAGGAAAGGATTCATGTAACTATACTACGCACTGATTGAGCCAAAGCTGTAGCCTCTGAATTTAATAAAAAAGCCCGATTTACAAAGGTACCAACTTTAATGTAACTAAACAATAGTTTGTCAGGTGATAAAAAAGTCGTGAACCAAGTTTGTTGATTTTACTGCGTTGCCAGAGCACGTGATAAACACGAAAAATAAAAAGTCTGAAACCACCACAAATTACCATAAAAAGAAAGTTGGAAACTTGTACTATTACGATAATATAATTTTCATAACCATTTCCTCAATATACTGAATGTCGCATATAACGTGCTTAAATGATCAATTTTCTTTTTCAAAGAATTATCTCTAATAATCTGTCCATCTTTAGTCCATTGTCCATATATTTGAACTAACCGCCCTGTAGTTCGTGAGAGTTCAAGAAGTGCTGTGCCATTATATCCCTAGCTAGTTTATTAATTCTCTTTTTTTGTTCGAATGATAGCTTGATTTTACTTCATTCTTTAAATAGTGAACTTATGGAATGGTTTGATTCTTAGTATACCAAAGGTAAACTACGATTTCTGTTGTGTTTTGTCGATTTTCCAATAAATCGAAATCGTTATTCAGCGGCACTTGACGTCAGATTCCTGTGGTGGATTTTTCCCTTTCATTTGGAAAAAAACACCCGGCAGGATGCGTACCGAGAGAAATACGGCATACACCCAAGCCGGGTAAGGGATTAGAAAATAATATCAATGGCCTCTAGCACATCTTGCTCCTGTTCGGATTGCCCGTTCAGGGAAATATCCTTCAACAGCACCGAAGGCTGTTCGCAAATTTGGGTGATGATCACGAGCAGGTCCTGAGCGAAATTGTCGATCAGATTGCGCGTAAACAACTTGGTGGCATATTCAAACTGCCCGTTCATTCCCTCATCCAGCAACGAAATGACCAAGGTAAGATCAAATTGGGAAACCGTATGAGTTTCCGGATAAGATTCGATCTTGATATCCCCGAAGCTTTGAACATTATCTTCCTTGGTTTCCAGAACAAACATGATATCGAATACAGGATTGCGGCTTTGATCTCGCGGCGCCTGCAGCTTTTTCACAAGCTCCTCGAACGGATAATCCTGGTGGTCGTAGGCCCCCAGCATCGTTTCTTTGACTTCGTTCAAGTAAGCGAGGAACATCTTCTCCCCGGACGGATAATGGCGAATCGCCAAAGTGTTGACAAACATTCCGATGAGCGGCTCCAGGTCGGCATGTGTGCGGCCCGAAACCGGTATGCCTACAATGAAGTCTTCTTGTCCTGAGTACTTGCTGAGCAGGATTGAATAGGCCGCCAATAACACCATATAAAGGGTGGCACCGTTCTCATCGGCGATGCGCTGCAAGCTATCGGTCATCTGCTTGTCGATGCTGAAAGGCAGCACATCTCCCTCAAAGCTGCGAGCGGCAGGTCTGACAAAGTCCGTAGGCAGTTCAAGCGTCGGCAGTTCGCCTTCCAGCACGTCCAGCCAGTAGGCTTCCTGACGTTTCAGCCGCTCTTTTACAGGTTCGGACTGCTGCCAAGCGGCGAATTCCTTGTATTGAATCCGAAGCGGTTCCAGAGTCTCACCGTTATACAGGCGCAGCAGCTCTTCGACGAAGATGCCCATCGACATGCCATCCGTGACGATATGATGAATGTCCAGCATGAGCAGATGCCGTTCCGCTTCCCATTCGACTAAGCCCACACGCAACAGCGGCGGCCGCTCCAAATCAAAGACGCGCACAAAGCCGTCTACGATGCTCTTCGTTTCACTTTCCGTCGCTTTCGTATACTCGACGGCAAACTTCAAGTCCGGATAAATCCGTTGTACCGGTTCGCCGTCGACCATTTCGAAGCCGGTTCGCAAAATTTCGTGACGAGCTATCAATCCTTTGAGCGCCGCCTCGAATTGATTCCGTTCCAAGCGCCCGACGAGAACCGTCATGCCGGACATGTTGTAGCTAAGCTCGGCGCCTTCCATCTGCTGCTGGATGTACAGCCGTTTTTGCACGGAGGAAAGCGGATAGTAATCCCTCTTATCCAGAACCGGAATGGAGAGGTGTTCCTGCCGCTCCAATTGGCTGATCGCTTCGGCCATCGCTTCGATGGTCGAGTGCCGGAACACATCGCGCAGCGGCAGGTCCACGCTCAGCTCCTTGTGCACCTTGCTGACCAGCGTTGTCGCCCGCAGGGAATGCCCGCCGAGGTCGAAGAAGTTGTCCGTCACGCCAATCGTGACCGGTCCGAGCACGTCCTGCCAGATGGCGACCAGTTTCGCCTCCAGTTCGGTGCGCGGCGCCACGTATTCGCGGCCTACGCTTGCTCCCCCTTCCGGCGCCGGCAGTGCCTTCCGGTCGATTTTCCCGTTCGGCGTCAGAGGCAGGCGCTCCAGCTCGACGAAGTACGACGGGATCATGTAACCCGGCAGCTCCCTGGAGATCGCCCGTTTCAGGTCTGCCGCCGTCAGTTCGCCATCCGTTGTGTAGTACGCGCATAGCTCTTTCTGCCCGTTCGCATCACTTCGAACCAGCACCACCGCTTCGCGCACGCCTTCCACCCGTAGCAGCTGCGACTCGATCTCGCCCGTCTCGATCCGGTAGCCCCGGATTTTCGCCTGGTTGTCGATCCGGCCGATGAAGTCCACGTTGCCGTCTTCCATCCACCGCGCCAAGTCTCCCGTGCGGTACAGCCGCTCGCCCGCGGCGAACGGGCTGTCTACGAACTTCTCTTCCGTCAGCTCCGGACGGTTCAAGTACCCGCGCGCCACTCCGACTCCGCCGATGACCAGCTCGCCCAGCACCCCGACCGGCACCGGATTCAGATGCGCATCCACGATGTAGAATTTCGCATTCAGCCACGCTTTGCCGATCGGCACATTGCCTGTCTGCGGCAGCTTCGTCAGCGGCTCGTCGTAGAAGCTGGAGTCGATCGCCGCTTCCGTCACGCCGTATGCGTTAATGATCCGGAACAACGAACCGAAGCGTTCCTGCAAGGTCCGGTAATCCGCCACGCTGCAGCTGTCCGAGCTCGTGATCAACAGCTCCAACCGGCTCATGTCCAGCCGCTGCTCGTGCACGTACTCCAGGAACGGCACGATCAGCGCCGGCGTCGATTCGAAGATGGTGACCCGCTCCCGTTCAATCCAGTGGTGCAGACGAGACGGATCGATCCGGTCGTCCTTCGGCACAATCACCATCGTGCCTCCGTTGTACAGCGTCCGCGCGATATCTCCCACGAACACGTCGAACGAGAAGCTGGCGAGCTGCAGCAGCCGCACCGGGAACTGATCCAACCGGTATTCCCGCCGGTAGCCCGCCGCCGTGTTCACCAGGCTGCGGTGCTCGATCATCACGCCCTTCGGCTTGCCCGTCGTTCCCGACGTATAGATCACGTACGCCAGATCCTCCGGACGGGCTTCATGGAAGCTGTCGGTGCCAACATTCTGATGGCTCTCATCGCCGTCGTCCACAACATCCGTCAGCTTGCCGGAGCCAATCGGCGCATTCGTCCGCTCCTCGCTGTACGAAGTTTCGTCGTCGAGGTACAGCACCGCCGCCAGCGCCAGTTCCTCTTCGCCGAGCCAGGCTTCGGCACGCTCTCGCAGCGCCGTTTGCGTCAGCAGTACCTTCGCTCCGCTGTCTTCGAGCATGAACCGCACGCGGTCCGCCGGATAATCCGGGTCGAGCGGCACATACGCCCCGCCCGCTTTCCAGACGGCCAGCACGGCCACCAGCAAGTCCACCGAACGCTCGGCGAGAATACCGACGATCGACTCCCGGCCGATGCCGCTTGCGCGCAGCGTAGCCGCCAAGCGGTTCGCCCGCTCGTTCAGCTCCGCATATGTCAGCCGGTCACTCTCGTACACGACAGCTGCCGCTTCCGGCGTGCGCTCCGCCTGTTCCTCGAACAGCCGGTGGAACGCGGCCGCAGGAGCCGCTTCCCGCTGCGCCGGGTGAAACGCGCCGAGAATTTGCTCTTTTTCCGCCGGTGTCAAAATGCCCAGCTCGGCAATAGTCGCCGACGGGTTGCGGAGAATGGATTCAAGCAGCTGCAAGTAGTGAGCGGCCAATTTCTCCACCGTTTCGGTTTTATAAAGAGCAGTGGCGTATTCAAACAGATATTCCAAGCCTTCCTCGATCTCCGTGACGTCCAAGCTGAGATCGAATTTAGAAACAATTTCTTCACTGGCATACGTCGACAAATGGAGTCCGGGAAGCTGGATTTCCAAATTCTCTGTATTCTGCAAAGCAAACATCGTATCGAATAGCGGATTGCGGCTTAAATCGCGAGCCACGTTCACCTTATCCACCAGTTCCTCAAACGGATAATTCTGATGTTCAAAAGCGCCCAGCGTCGTCTCCTTGATTTCCTTCAAGTAGTCAAGGAACGTCTTACCGGCAGCCGGATAACTGCGGATGGCCAGGGTATTGACGAACATCCCGATCAGCGGCTGAACGTCACTGTGATTTCTTCCCGCAATTGGCGTACCGACCACCACGTCTTCTTGCCCTGTATATTTATTCAATAATATTGTATAACCAGCAAGCAGAACCATGTAAAGCGTTGCGCCGTTCTCGGCTGCAAGCCGTTTCAGACCCTCGCTTTTCTCGCTATGCATAAACAATTGCAGCGTGCGGCCCTCGTAGCTCTGCATAGCCGGGCGCGGATAGTCCGTCGGCAATTCCAAAACCGGCAGCTCTCCGCGGAACATGTCGAGCCAGTAGGCTTCCTGCTTGGCAAGCTGAGCTTTCTGCTCGTTCGATTGCTGCCATACCGCATAATCTTTGTACTGAATGCGGAGCGGCTCCATCTGCTCCCCGCTGTACAAGCGGACGAACTCTTCGATCAGTACGTCAATCGAAACGCCGTCAGATACGATATGATGCGTATCGAACATTAGAATGTGCCGGTCCGGCGCCAGTTCGGCAAGACCTACCCGCAGAAGTGGCGGCTTCGCTAGATCAAACGGACGAACGAATTGGCGCACCGTTTCTTCCGCCTGCTCCCCGCTGATCTGCACATATTCCACCTGGAAGGCGGCTTCTTCGTAAATCCGCTGAACCGCTTCGCCTTTTACCATCTCAAAGCCGGTACGCAGCGTTTCATGACGAGCTACGAGCCCGCGGAACGCTTTTTCAAACCGCTGCCGGTCGAGCTCCCCTTCGAGCAGCATAGCTCCCGGTATGTTGTAGCTCAGCTCGGCTCCTTCCAGCTGGTTCAAGATATAGAGACGTTTCTGTGCGGAAGAGAGCAGATAATACTCGCTAGGTTCCGCAGCCGGAATAGCCGTGAACGAGCCGATCTCCAGCCGCTCCATAGCCGCGGCCATTTCCTCAACCGTCGAGTAGCGGAATACGTCGCGAAGCGGGAATTCAACGCCTAGCTCCTTATGCATTTTGCTGACAAGTGTCGTCGCCCGCAGGGAGTGTCCGCCGAGGTCGAAGAAGTTGTCCGTTACGCCTACCGCCTTCTCCCGAACAAGCACATCCTGCCAAATGGCGGCCAGCTTCGCCTCCAGTTCGGTGCGCGGCGCCACGTATTCGCGGCCTGCGCTTGCTCCCCCTTCCGGTGCCGGCAGCGCCTTCCGGTCGATCTTTCCGTTCGGCGTCAGAGGCAAGCGCTCCAGCTCCACGAAGTACGACGGGATCATGTAACCCGGCAGCTCGCTGGCAATCGCCCGCTTCAGGTCCGCCGCCGTCAAGCCTTCTTCCGCTGTATAATAAGCACACAAAGCTTTCTGACCTTCTTGATCTTCCCTGACGACGACGACCGCTTCCTTCACGCCACCTACACTCAGCAGCTTCGCTTCGATTTCGCCCGTCTCAATCCGGTACCCCCGGATTTTCACCTGGTTGTCGATCCGGCCGATGAAGTCCACGTTGCCGTCCTCCATCCACCGCGCCAAGTCTCCCGTGCGGTACAGCCGCTCGCCCGCGGCGAACGGGCTGTCTACGAACTTCTCTTCCGTCAGCTCCGGACGGTTCAAGTACCCGCGCGCCACTCCGACTCCGCCGATGACCAGCTCGCCCAGCACCCCGACCGGCACCGGGTTCAGATGCGCATCCACGATGTAGAATTTAGCATTCAGCCACGCTTTGCCGATCGGCACATTGCCTGTCTGCGGCAGCTTCGCCAGCTCCTCGTCGTAGAAGCTGGAGTCGATCGCCGCTTCCGTCACGCCGTATGCGTTAATGATCCGGAACAACGAACCGAAGCGTTCCTGCAAGGTCCGGTAATCCGCCACGCTGCAGCTGTCCGAGCTCGTGATCAACAGCTCCAACCGGCTCATGTCCAGCCGCTGCTCGTGCACGTACTCCAGGAACGGCACGATCAGCGCCGGCGTCGATTCGAAGATGGTGACCCGCTCCCGTTCAATCCAGTGGTGCAGACGAGACGGATCGATCCGGTCGTCCTTCGGCACAATCACCATCGTGCCTCCGTTGTACAGCGTCCGCGCGATATCTCCCACGAACACGTCGAACGAGAAGCTTGCGAGCTGCAGCAGCCGCACCGGGAACTGATCCAACCGGTATTCCCGCCGGTAGCCCGCCGCCGTATTCACCAGGCTGCGGTGCTCGATCATCACGCCCTTCGGCTTGCCCGTCGTTCCCGACGTGTAGATCACGTACGCCAGGTCCTCTGGACGGGCTTCATGGAAGCTGTCGGTGCCAACATTCTGATGGCTCTCATCGCCGTCGTCCACAACATCCGTCAGCTTGCCGGAGCCAATCGGCGCATTCGTCCGCTCCTCGCTGTACGAAGTTTCGTCGTCGAGGTACAGCACCGCCGCCAGCGCCAGTTCCTCTTCGCCGAGCCAGGCTTCGGCACGCTCTCGCAGCGCCGTTTGCGTCAGCAGTACCTTCGCTCCGCTGTCTTCGAGCATGAACCGCACGCGGTCCGCCGGATAATCCGGGTCGAGCGGCACATACGCCCCGCCCGCTTTCCAGACGGCCAGCACGGCCACCAGCAAGTCCACCGAACGCTCGGCGAGAATACCGACGATCGACTCCCGGCCGATGCCGCTTGCGCGCAGCGTAGCCGCCAAGCGGTTCGCCCGCTCGTTCAGCTCCGCATATGTCAGCCGGTCACTCTCGTACACGACAGCTGCCGCTTCCGGCGTGCGCTCCGCCTGTTCCTCGAACAGCCGGTGGAACGCGGCCGCAGGAGCCGCTTCCCGCTGCGCCGGGTGAAACGCGCCGAGAATTTGCTCTTTTTCCGCCGGTGTCAAAATGCCCAGCTCGGCAATAGTCGCCGACGGGTTGCGGAGAATGGATTCAAGCAGCTGCAAGTAGTGAGCGGCCAATTTCTCCACCGTTTCGGTTTTATAAAGAGCAGTGGCGTATTCAAACAGATATTCCAAGCCTTCCTCGATCTCCGTGACGTCCAAGCTGAGATCGAATTTAGAAACAATTTCTTCACTGGCATACGTCGACAAATGGAGTCCGGGAAGCTGGATTTCCAAATTCTCTGTATTCTGCAAAGCAAACATCGTATCGAATAGCGGATTGCGGCTTAAATCGCGAGCCACGTTCACCTTATCCACCAGTTCCTCAAACGGATAATTCTGATGTTCAAAAGCGCCCAGCGTCGTCTCCTTGATTTCCTTCAAGTAGTCAAGGAACGTCTTACCGGCAGCCGGATAACTGCGGATGGCCAGGGTATTGACGAACATCCCGATCAGCGGCTGAACGTCACTGTGATTTCTTCCCGCAATTGGCGTACCGACCACCACGTCTTCTTGCCCTGTATATTTATTCAATAATATTGTATAACCAGCAAGCAGAACCATGTAAAGCGTTGCGCCGTTCTCGGCTGCAAGCCGTTTCAGACCCTCGCTTTTCTCGCTATGCATAAACAATTGCAGCGTGCGGCCCTCGTAGCTCTGCATAGCCGGGCGCGGATAGTCCGTCGGCAATTCCAAAACCGGCAGCTCTCCGCGGAACATGTCGAGCCAGTAGGCTTCCTGCTTGGCAAGCTGAGCTTTCTGCTCGTTCGATTGCTGCCATACCGCATAATCTTTGTACTGAATGCGGAGCGGCTCCATCTGCTCCCCGCTGTACAAGCGGACGAACTCTTCGATCAGTACGTCAATCGAAACGCCGTCAGATACGATATGATGCGTATCGAACATTAGAATGTGCCGGTCCGGCGCCAGTTCGGCAAGGCCTACCCGCAGAAGTGGCGGCTTCGCTAGATCAAACGGACGAACGAATTGGCGCACCGTTTCTTCCGCCTGCTCCCCGCTGATCTGCACATATTCCACCTGGAAGGCGGCTTCTTCGTAAATCCGCTGAACCGCTTCGCCTTTTACCATCTCAAAGCCGGTACGCAGCGTTTCATGACGAGCTACGAGCCCGCGGAACGCTTTTTCAAACCGCTGCCGGTCGAGCTCCCCTTCGAGCAGCATAGCTCCCGGTATGTTGTAGCTCAGCTCGGCTCCTTCCAGCTGGTTCAAGATATAGAGACGTTTCTGAGCGGAAGAGAGCGGATAATACTCGCTAGGTTCCGCAGCCGGAATAGCCGTGAACGAGCCGATCTCCAGCCGCTCCATAGCCGCGGCCATTTCCTCAACCGTCGAGTAGCGGAATACGTCGCGAAGCGGGAATTCAATGCCTAGCTCCTTATGCATTTTGCTGACAAGCGTCGTCGCCCGCAGGGAGTGTCCGCCGAGGTCGAAGAAGTTGTCCGTTACGCCTACCGTCTTCTCCCGAACAAGCACATCCTGCCAAATGGCGGCCAGCTTCGCCTCCAGTTCGGTGCGCGGCGCCACGTATTCGCGGCCTCCGCTTGCTCCCCCTTCCGGTGCCGGCAGCGCCTTCCGGTCGATCTTTCCGTTCGGCGTCAGAGGCAGGCGCTCCAGCTCCACGAAGTACGACGGGATCATGTACCCCGGCAGCTCGCTGGCAATCGCCCGCTTCAGGTCCGCCGCCGTCAAGCCTTCTTCCGCTGTATAATAAGCGCACAAAGCTTTCTGACCTTCTTGATCTTCCCTGACGACGACGACCGCTTCCTTCACGCCACCTACACTCAGCAGCTTCGCTTCAATTTCACCAAGCTCGATCCGATAGCCGCGAATTTTCACCTGGTTGTCGATCCGGCCGATGAAGTCCACGTTGCCGTCCGGCATCCAGCGCGCCAGGTCGCCCGTCCGGTACAGCCGCTCCCCAGCGGCGAACGGGCTGTCTACGAATTTCTCCGCCGTCAAATCCGGGCGGTTCAAGTAACCGCGGGCCACACCCGCTCCGCCGATAACCAGCTCGCCCAACACCCCGATCGGCACCGGCTTCAGATTCGCATCCACGATGTAGAACTTGGCGTTCAGCCACGCTTTCCCGATCGGCACGCTGCCCGTCTTCGGCAGCTTCTCCAGCGGCTCGTCATAGAAGCTGGAGTCAATCGCCGCTTCCGTTACGCCGTAGCTGTTAATAATATGGAACTGCGAGCCGAAGCGCTCCTGCAAGGTGCGGTAATCCGCTACGCTGCACGCATCCGAGCTTGTGATCAGCAACTGCATCGAGCTGAGCTCCAGACTCTCGGCATGCACATGCTCCATGAACGGCACGATCAGCGCCGGAGTCGATTCGAATACCGTCACGGCGTAGTCGCGAATCCAGCCGTAGAGGCGGGTTGGATCAATCCGGTCGTCCTTCGGCACGATGACCATCGTGCCGCCGTTGTACAGCGTCCGCGCAATGTCGCCGACGAACACGTCGAACGAGAAGCTGGCGAGCTGCAGCAGCCGGATCGGGAACTGATCCAGGCGGTATTCCCGCCGGTAGCCCGCCGCCGTGTTCACCAGGCTGCGGTGCTCGATCATCACGCCCTTCGGCTTGCCCGTCGTACCGGAGGTGTAGATGACGTAAGCCAAATCGCGCGGCTTGTTCACATTCGCCGGATTCGATGCGAGATCCGCCGCTAGTACGTTCTTCTCGGCTTCTGCCGTGGCGGAAGTTTCGGCAGAAGCCGTTTCCGCTTGCGCCAAAGCCTCCGCCTCCGCGCCTGCTTCGCCCAAAGCCGCTCCGAGGCTGTACGTCGCGGCGTCGTCAAGCGCAAGCACCGTTTGCAGCACTAGAGCTCCGTCGCTGCGCCAAGCTTCCGCCTGCTCCAGCAGGCGGGTCTGTGTGAGCAGCACCGACGCCCCGCTGTCCGCGAGCATATACTCGATCCGCTCCGCCGGATAGTCCGGGTCGAGCGGCACATAAGCGCCGCCCGCTTTCCATACGGCGAGCACCCCGATCAACAGCTCCGCCGAACGGCCGGCCAGAATGCCGACCACCTGCTCCGGCTTCACCCCGCGCGCCCGCAGTGCATACGCCAGACGATTCGCTTTGGCGTTCAGCTCCGCATACGTCAGCTTGCTGTCTTCGTAGACAACCGCCAGCGCTCCCGGAGTGCGCTCCGCCTGCTCCTCGAACAGCTCGTGGAACGTTCTCTCTCTCCACGACTCATCCGCTTCCAAACCTGTACCCTCTGCGGCGGGTTGCTTCGCAAGAGCCGAAGACGACACGTCAAACCCGACCAGCAAATCATGCTTTTCGCTGTCCGTCAAGATATCCAAATCCGAAATCCGCGCACCCGGCTGAGCCAGGATCGACGCCAATAGCTGCTCGTAATGACCCGCCAGCCGTACCATCGTTTCCTGTCTAAACAACGAGGTAGCGTACTCGATCTTGCAAACCAGCTCGTTATCGGCTTCCACGATATCAAGGCTAAGATCAAACTTTGCCGTCTTTTCCTCGATGTCGAACAGCGACCATTGCAAGCCTTCCATGGTTAAATCCAAGCTTTCGTGTTTTTGCAAAGAAAACATGGTGTCAAACAGAGGATTCCGGCTTAAATCCCGGCTCACCTGAAGAGCTTCCACCAGCTCCTCGAACGGATAGTCCTGGTGCTCGTAGGATCCAAGCGTCGTTTCCTTCACTTCCTGCAAGTAATCCAGGAACGTCCGCTCCGCCGCCGGACCCAAGCGAAGGGCCAGCGTATTGACGAACATGCCGATAATCGGCTGCAGGTCGGCGTGAGAACGGGCGGCAATCGGAGTGCCGACCACTATATCTTCCTGTCCCGCGTATTTATGAAGCAATACGGAGTACGCAGCCAGCAGAAGCATGTACAGCGTCGCCCCCGAATCGCCGGCAAGCCGTTTGAGATCTTCGCTTTTCTCCGCATCCAGCGTAAACGTGAGCGTTTGACCGTCAAACTGCTGGACGGCCGGGCGGGAGAAGTCGAGAGGCAGCTCAAGAACCGGAAGCTCGGAGCTGAATACCCCGCGCCAGTATTCCTCCTGCCGTTTGATGCGCTGGCGCTGCTCCTCGGATTGCTGCCAAACGGCGTAATCCTTATATTGAATCCGCAGCTCCGGCAATTCTTCCCCATTGTAAAGCCGCACGAATTCGCGCAGCAGCACGTCCATGGAAAGGCCGTCGGAACCAATATGATGAATATCCAGCGCGAGCAGGAATTTCTCTTTCTCCAGTTCGATCAGCAGGGCGCGCAGCAAAGGCGGCTGGGTCAAGTCAAAAGGCTGAATGAAGCCTTCAAGAATGGCCGCAACCTGATCTTCGCTTGCTTGAAGCTTCTCGACCTTGAAAGCTACGAGCGGATGAATACGCTGAACCGGCTCCCCATTCACGATTTCAAAACCGGTACGCAGCATATCATGCCGGGCCACCAAAGTTGTCAGCGCCTTTTCCACTTTGGCCTCGTTCAAAGCCCCTTCCAACTGCAAGGCACTTGGGAGGTTGTAATTCAGCTCCGAGCCATCCAGCTGGTGCAGGACGTACAGCCTTTTTTGCGCGGAGGAAACCGGATAGTACGCTTTCTCTTCCGCTTTCGGAATCGAGCTGTGCCGCGTTTCTTCCAAGCTGGCAATAGCCCCGGCCATCGACTCTATCGTCGTATAGCGGAACACATCGCGCAGCGGAAGTTCGACGTTCATTTCCTTCTGAATCTTGCTGACAAGGTTCGTCGCCCGCAAGGAGTGGCCTCCGAGCTCGAAGAAATTGTCCAGGACTCCAATGCCGGAGTAGCCCAGCACTTCCTCCCAGATCTTCACAAGCTGGGACTCCGTCCGGTTACGCGGCGCTACGTATTCGACGCCCGTTTGCAAGCCGCCTTGCGGCTCCGGCAGCGCTTTGCGGTCCACTTTTCCGTTGGACGTCAGCGGCATGCGCTCCAGCTGCACGAAGTACGACGGGATCATGTACCCCGGCATTTCCTGGGCCAGCGAGGTTCTCATTTCGCTGACCGTCAGCGTCCGGTCCGCCACAAAGTAGGCGACAAGCGCCTTCTCGCCCCCGCCGTCCTGACGGGCGAGCACCACCGCTTCTTCCACGCCCTCGACGTTCAGTAGCTGCGTCTCGATTTCGTCCAGCTCGATCCGGTAGCCGCGGATTTTCACCTGATGATCGATCCGGCCCAGGTATTCGATGTTGCCGTCCGGCAGCCAAGCCGCCAAGTCGCCCGAGCGGTACAGTTTCTCCCCCTCCGCAAACGGGGAATCGACGAACTTCTCCGCCGTCAGATCCGGACGGTTCAGGTATCCTCTCGCAAGGCCTTCCCCGGCCACATACATTTCGCCCGCTACGCCGATCGGCACAGGGCGGCGGTTTTCATCAAGGACGTACACGCTCAGCGTCGGGATCGGCTTGCCGATATTGCTCTTCGCCGCCTCCATTTCGACCCACGTGATTTCCTTATACGTAACGTGAACCGTCGTCTCCGTAATGCCGTACATATTGATCAGCTTCGTCTCCGGGTACTTCGTCTTGAAGCCCTTGAGCAGCAGCGGACTCAGCGCTTCGCCCCCGAAGATGACGTTGCGAATCCGCAGATCGTACGGATGATCCGCCAAGACCTCACGTAGCAGCTGGTAGAAGTACGTTGGCGTCTGGTTCAAAATCGTGACCTGTTCGCGGCCCAGCAGCGCCAGGAAATCGGCCGGATTTTTCGCCGTGAGCGGTGGTACGATGACCAGCTTGCCTCCGTACAGCAGCGCTCCGTACATTTCCCAGACGGAGAAATCGAAGCAGAACGAGTGGAACAGCGTCCACGTGTCGGACGGCCCGAAGTCGAACAGGTTCTTGTCGTTGAACAGGAGACGCACGACGTTCTTATGCTCGATCAGCGTTCCTTTCGGTCTGCCGGTCGTTCCCGACGTGTAGATGACATAAGCCAGGTTACCCGGCCCGGAAATCGGCTCCAGGTTCGAAGCGTCCAGCGCATCGGCGGAGTCCGCCCCTCTGTCGCCCCAAACGAAATCGTCCAATTCGAGGCGCGTTCCTGCGAAGTCGGTCTTCTCGTGCAGATGCTTTTGAATCAGCAATAATGGCGCGCCCGAATCCTCGATCATGAAGCGGATGCGCTCCTCCGGGTAGTCGGGATCGACAGGCACGTATGCTCCGCCCGCTTTGAGAATCGCCAGAATGCCGACAACCATATCGAGCGAGCGTTCGGCCAGAATCGCTACCAGCTGGTCCGCTTCTACTCCCGTCTCCCGCAGCTTTCGCGCAAGGCGGTTGGATCGCTCGTTCAGCTCGCGGTAGGTCAGCTGCCGCTCGTTCATGACGGCGGCCACGTTGTCCGGGTAAAGCTCCGCCTGCTCTTCGAACAAGCCGTGAATCGTCTGCTGCCGCGGGTAGTCCGCCTCCGAATCGTTGAAACCGCGCACCAACTCGCGGATTTCCTCCTCCGTGAGCATTTCCAGCGAGGCAATATCCCCGTCCGGCGCTGCTGCGATGGTTTCGAGCAGCTTGTCATAATGTCTGGCGAACCGCTCCGCGGTCTCTTGTTTATACAAAGCCGTAGCGTACTCCAACCGGCATTCGAGCTGACCGTCCAGCTCCGAAATATCCAGGAGCAGCTCGAACTTGGATGTTTGGTTTTCCAGTGGATAAAACGATTGCTCCAGCCCCTCGATGACAATTTGCTCGTTCTCCGTATTTTGTAGGGAGAAGAACGTGTCAAAGAGCGGATTCCGGCCGGTCGCGCGCGGAATGTGAAGACTTTCCACCAAGTCTTCGAACAAATAATTTTGGTGTTCGAAAGCCCCGAGCGTGATGTCCTTGATTTCTTCCAGGTACGAAAGGTACGGCTTGGAACGCTCCGGACGGCTGCGAATGGCCAGCGTGTTGATAAACATCCCTACGATCGGCTGCACTTCTTCCTGCGTTCTTCCGGCAATCGGCGTGCCTACGATCAGATCTTCCTGACCCGAATATTTATGCATAAGGATGGTGTAAGCCGACAGCAGCACCATGTACAGGGTCGTCCCTGTCCGTGCCGCCAGCTCTTTCAGCTTCTCCGTCCGATCTTTCCCGATATAAAACTTCACGGTTCGGCCGTCAAAGCTTTGCACCGCAGGCCGCGGGAAGTCCGTCGGTAGCTCCAAGACCGGCAGCTCGCCCGACAGCTGTTCCAGCCAATACTCCTTCTGCGGCTGGAGCAGCTGCCCGTAAGCTTCGGAATGCTGCCAAACGGCATAATCTTTGTATTGAATGCGCAGCGGGGCCAGCTCCTCGCCCCGATACAAGCGGCTGAACTCGTCGAAGAGCAGCGCTGTCGAAATGCCGTCCGAGACGATATGGTGCATATCGAACAGCAGAATGTGGCGATCCTCGGCGACTTCGATCAGGCCGATGCGGAGAAGTGGCGGCTTGGTCAGATCAAACGGGTGATAGTAAGCTTCCACCACTTGCTCCACTTCCCGCTCGCTCGCTTGAAAATAATCTACAGCAAACTCCACCTCGTCATAGATGCGCTGGACAAGCTCGCCTTGAACCTGCTCGATCCCGGTACGCAGCGTCTCATGGCGCTGAATCAGCGCCCGGAACGCGTGCTCGACGCGCGTGCGGTCCAGCTTGCCTTCGAGAAGAAGCGCCGCCGACATATTGTAGCTGCGCTCGGCCCCATCAAGCTGGCGCAGGACGTACAGACGCTTTTGCTCGGATGAAACCGGATAGTACTCGGCCTCAGCCGCCTTTGTAATCTCATACGTCTCCTGTTGCCTTAAACCGCCGATTCTTTGGGCCAGCTGTTCGATCGTGGTGTAGCGGAAAACTTCCCGCAGCGGAACCTCGACTTGCAGCTCTTTCCGAATCTTGGAAACAAGCGTGGAGGCCCGCAAGGAATGACCACCCAAGTCAAAGAAATCGTCTTGGACTCCAACTCGCGCAATACCCAGCACCTGCTGCCAAATGAGAGCAAGTCTTGTTTCCAGCGTTGTGCGAGGAGCCACATACTCACGGCCTGCTTCTACCTCTCCGGTCGGTTCAGGCAGCGCTTTACGGTCAATTTTGCCGTTCGGCGTGAGCGGAAGCTTATCAAGAGACACCAGCCGGGCCGGGACCATATGGGCCGGCAGCTCTTGCTTCAATTGGGACAGCAGATCGCTCAGCTGCAAAGAAACATCCGCCGCCACGTAGCCGCACAAATACTTTTGCCCCTGCTCATCCGTACGATCGGTCACCACAGCCTGCTTGACGCCCGGGAAACGCAGCAGGGCCGTTTCAATTTCGCCGAGTTCGATCCGGAACCCGCGAATTTTCACTTGATAGTCGATCCGGCCGATGAAGTCGACGTTGCCGTCTTCCAGCCAGCGGGCCAAATCGCCTGTCCGGTACAGACGTTCGCCCGGCACAAACGGGCTGTCCGCAAACTTCTCAGCGGTTAGGTCCGGACGGTTCCAGTACCCGCGCGCCACCCCGGCGCCGCCGATGACAAGCTCGCCCGGAACCCCTACAGGAACCGGCTTTAACGCGGCATCGACAATGTAAAACCGGGCGTTCAGCCAAGCTTTGCCGATCGGCACATGCCCCGACGGCGGCAGCTTATCCAGCGGCTCACCGTAAAAGCTGCTGTCAATGGCCGCTTCGGTAACGCCATAGCTGTTGATGATGCGGAATTGTCCGCCGAATCTTTCCTGCAGCAATCGGTAATCGGTGACACTGCAAGCATCCGAGCTGGTAATCAGCAACTGCATGGAGCTAACGTTCAGCCCTTCTTCATAAATATACTGCATGAACGGCAGGATGAGCGCAGGCGTCGATTCGAATACCGTAATGTTTTGGTCCCGAATCCAGCCGTATAAGAGGTTCGGATCAATCCGGTCATCCTTCGGCACAATCACCATCGTGCCTCCGTTATACAGCGTCCGCGCGATGTCTCCGACGAACACGTCAAATGAGAAGCTGGCCAGCTGGAGCAGCCGCACCGGAAACTGATCCAACCGGTACTCGCGACGGTACGCATCTGCCGTATTCACGAGACTACCGTGCTCGATCATGACGCCTTTCGGGCGTCCCGTCGTACCCGAGGTGTAAATCACATAAGCCAAGTCTTGCGGGGCGCTGTCGGCAGATTCAAATTCCACGGTTAAGGCATCCCCGTTATAAATCTGTTCATCGTCCATGGCATAGACAGCTTGAAGCTTCAGCTGGTCATCGGCCAACCAACCTCTGGCCCGCTCCAACAGATGACGCTGCGTAAGCAGCACCGATGCATCGCTATCGCTGAGCATGTACTCAATCCGCTCCGCCGGATAATCGGGGTCCAGCGGTACATAGGCTCCGCCGGCTTTCCAAACGGCGAGCACCCCGACCAGCAGTTCCACCGAACGCTCCGCCCAGATCCCCGTAATCGTCTCCCTTCCCACGCCCTGTTCGCGAAGGAGAGAAGCCAGCCGCTCGGCGCGTTCGTTCAATTCGCCGTAGGTCAGCTGTTTGTCCATGTAGACGACTGCCGGATGATCTGGAATTTCCCGGGCAAACTTTTCAACATACCGATGAAACGCTTCTCCCTCGCTCAGCCCTGCTATCGGCGGGTTAAAAACGTTGAGAATGCGGTGTCTCTCCTCATCGCTCAGCAGAGAAATCTCGCGTATCGGCAGTTCGGGAGTCTGAAGGAACTGGTCCAGAACGGTTACATACTGTTCCATAATCCGATCAATCTCGGCCGTCTCGAACAGGCCGGTACGATAGGAAGCATGGAGAATTACATGGCCTTCATTTAGCATATGGTCGAAGCGCAGCAGCAAATCGTCCATCTCGTGCCTAGCGAAGTGAGCCTCCAGGCGTACCTTGATTTCTTCGTACTCCACGATTTTCAAAGGCAGATATTCCAGAGACGTGCGGAACAGCCCCGAAAGATCGTTGCGGCCGTGTTGTTCGCGTAAATCCTGGATCAATTGGTTATAAGGGTATTTCTGATACCGCAGATCCGCCGTATTTTCCTTGGAAACCGTTTGGATCAAGGAAAGCACGTGCCCGTCTGGATTCAGACGAATCCGCGTAGCCACGGTGCTGACGAACATGCCGATCGTTTCTTTTTCCTTCTTGCTGGTGCGATTGGCGAAAACCGTGCCGACCGGAACATCGGTGCTGTCGGTCAGCTTGTACAATAAGGCGTACATGGCGGACAGAAATAACGTATATAAGCTGACCTGATATTGTTCGCTGAAGGCCAGAATGCGTTCATACCGGGAACCGTCCAAAGTGATGGCCAGTTTATTGGATTCGCTGCCGATCGAGAATGGCGGATACGATT
Organism: Paenibacillus sp. SEL1; assembly: GCF_054602535.1. Taxonomy (NCBI): domain Bacteria; kingdom Bacillati; phylum Bacillota; class Bacilli; order Caryophanales; family Paenibacillaceae; genus Paenibacillus; species Paenibacillus sp. SEL1. The sequence goes on from NZ_CM137723.1 coordinate 1,232,268, forward strand.
TAATGCCGGTCGTTTCAGGCAAAGTGTTGTACTTCGTCAGCCAGTATTCCTTGCCTTTTTGATAACGCTGCGATTGCTCATATTCACGCTCCGCGGAAATATAATCCAGATAGGTAGGGGGCTGGTAACTGCTGGAGATGCCTTTGCGCAGTTCCAGGTATTTTTCCATCACCGCATGCAGCAAAGCATTGACGGACAAGCCGTCGGCGATAATATGATTTACCGTCAAATTGAGCCATACTTGGCCGTTCGCAAAATGGATAATCGTAAATTGGTAGAGGTGTTCGTCGAACACGCTGGCCGGTTTTTCGCTTACTTCTTTCACCCAAGCATAGAACTGTTCGGTTGTGCCTATTTCGAGACGGCTTATCCTAGCTTGGACATTCTCCAGCTCTTCGAACCACTGCGTTGGATTTTGCAAATCCCCGCTAATGCGGATTCGGAAAACGTCATAGGTTTTGACGATCTCTGCCGCCGCTTGCTCCAGAAGCTGTGTGTTGATCTCGCCCGTAATCTGGTAGGTCGCGGAAAGCATCGTGATGGACGTTCCCGGATTCATAATTTCCATGAACCATATTCGGCGCTGGGCTTGCGTTAATCCATATTGCTCGTTGGTATTCTCTCTCACATCGACACACTCCCGGTTTAGAGATTCTTTATAGATAGGCTTTGTACCTAGATGTCACTTAGTCACTCTTAGAAGAACCGCGCGGCCATTCCCGGAACGGCTCCTTCGGACTCTGTCCCCTTTTTCGTGTCTGCGTTTTCTGGTAACTACCGGTTATAAAGTCATACCTTGGATTACTAAAAGACTTTGTCGCATTCGCAAGCAGGAAGCCGCCCACCGTAAAGCGGGTCTAGCCGTACAGCCGGGCGTAATAACCCCCGAGTGCTAGCAGGTCCTGATGGCGGCCCCGCTCGACGACCATCCCTTGGTTCATGACGGTAATCAAATCTGCATGTTCCACGGTGCTGAGACGGTGGGCGATCAGAATGGTGGTGCGCCCCTTCATCAATACGTTCAGGGCCTGCTGTACCCAATGCTGGGATTCGTTATCCAGCGCGGAAGTCGCTTCGTCCAGCAGCAGAATCGGGGCGTTTTTGAGAATCGCCCGGGCGATCGCAATTCGCTGCCTTTGTCCGCCCGACAACGACGCTCCTCTCTCTCCCACCGGCGTTTTATACTGTTCAGGAAGTTCCTGAATGAAATGGTGAGCGTACGCCGCTTTGGCCGCTTCGATCACTTCTTCATCCGTTGCATCCGGGTTGCCGTAGCGGATGTTTTCCTCAATCGTGCCGGTAAACAAGAACGGCTCCTGCGGAACGTATGCAATCTGCCTGCGGATTTCGTCCAGCGTGTAATGGCCGAACGGTTTGCCTTGGAGCAGGATTTCTCCGCTGTCCACAGGATAAAAGCCGAGCAGCAGCTTGATCAGCGTACTTTTGCCGCTGCCACTGGCCCCCACGATAGCGGCGACCTGGCCGGGAAACACCTGCATGGAGATGTCGACAAGCACCTTTTTATCCGCCTGATAGGAAAATTCCACATCGCGAAACTCCACCGCAGCCTCCGACACGAGCTCGCTGTGAGGAGATCCCAAACGCTCCGGTTCCTCTTCCTCTCTTAGTACCTCTTGAATCCGGTGAGCGCCCGCGATCGAATTTTGGGTCATCGACAGAACCATCCCCAAGTTCAACAAGGCGTGCGTCAGATTCACTTGCAGAACCGCCAGGGCAGCGACGCTTCCCATTCCCATCAGTCCGTAGGCATAAAGAAGACTGCCGATGACGATGATGCCGCAGAACGTGACGTAGCTGATAAAATGATTCACCGCAGCCTGCATGCCGTTCTTCTGCGCGGTTTGCCGAAGCGTCTGCGTCATTTGTTCGTTCAACGCCTTGTACTGGCCGTAAATCGTGCGGATGCGGAACAGCTTCACAATTTGAATGCCGCCCATAAAATCTTTGAATTTTTCGGTCATTTTACCGAGCGTTTGCAAGCCTTGTTCGGACAAGGCGCGAATATCCCGCGCAAATTTCAGGCTGACCACGGAGGACAGCAGCAGAATGACGAAGGATACGCCGGCAAACCGCCAATCGATCAACACCATGGAGACAATGGAGCCGATGCAAAAGACAACTTGAAGCAGCAAAACGAAGTAAACCTGCGAGAATGTAAACTCAACGGTCGTTACGTCGTTGTTCACCCGCGACAGCAAATCCCCATGGTGCGTCTGCTCCAGGAATCTCGTCCGCACCCGGCACAGCTTGTCATAAAGACGTTCGCGGATATTCAGCACAGTCAGCTCGACACTGCGCTGGTATAAGTAAATGAACCAGGGAGAAATCACATTTTCCAGGAACAAGGCCGCGCCCAAAATAATAAAGGCTTCCACCATCAGGGACGTATCTCGAGACACGGCGAAATCAACCAAGTTATGTACGACCAAGCTGAAGGCGATCAAGAACAATGTCTGGGTGAGCGCCGTCACGGCCAGGCCAATGGCGTACTGGGTTTTGCGCTTGCGGTTCATAAACATCAGCAAGTAGCCGAGTTCTTTCACTTGCGAGAGCCATCCGCCCTTTTTCATGTGTACGCCACCTCCCTGCGTTCGGCAGACTCGGTAAATTCCTGATAGTACGACTGGGCGTACAGTCCCTTCATCTTCAGCAATTGTTCATGAGTGCCCTTTTCAACAATACTCCCCTGTTCCATGACCCAAATTTCGTCGGCGTTTTGTACTGTAGAAAGCCGGTGGGCAATAATCATCGTCGTTCTCTGCTTCATCAATGCGCCCAGCGCTTCCTGAACCGCGCTTTCCGACTCCGGATCAAGAGCCGACGTTGGCTCGTCCAGCAGCAGAACGGGAGCATCCTTAAGAAAAGCCCGGGCCATTGCAATGCGCTGGCGCTGCCCGCCGGACAAAAGGCCTCCGCGCTCTCCGACATACGTCTGGTAGCCGTCGGGAAGCTGCATAATGAAGGAATGCGCCTGAGCGGCTTTAGCGGCTTCGATAATCTCGTCCATCGACGCTACTTCCCGCCCGTAGCCGATATTTTCAGCGATCGTGCCGCTAAACAAATATGAATCCTGGGTTACCACGGAAAAATGCGACCGAAGCTGCTCCGGATCGACGCCGTGGATCAGGCTGCCGAACACGCGGATCTCGCCCTGGTCCTCTGGAAGCGGATAAAAGCCGCATACAAGCTTAAACACCGTGCTCTTCCCTCCGCCGCTCGCTCCGACAAGCGCGATCGTCTTCCCTTCCGGCACCGAGAAGCTAACATTCCGCAGGATCGGGGAGCTCTCCTCATACCCGAAGGTTACGTTCTGAAACTCGATGGGGGCGGCGCTCGCTTTCGGAAGCGAACGGCCATTTTCCGTTTCGGTCGGCTGCTCGACGATTTCGGAGACCCTTCTCAGGGCACCGGCCATTTCGAACGTCCGCGTGATGAGCTCGGGAATATGCTCCAGCGGCTCCAGACACAGATTCAGCAAGTACAGGAAGGCGATCAGCTCTCCCGCGCCTAGCTGCCCTTTGTAGATCAAATAGCTTCCGTAACTGACGGCGAAAATGATCGGGCTGATCATCAGCGTGGAAAGCAGCGGGTTGACCCAGGCTTCCCGCTTTTTCACGGCCAGCTTTTTTTGGGCCGTCAATTGCAGCAGCACTTGGTAGGAGCGAGATAACATGCCGGATAGCAGGTAGCTTTTTACAATAGGCATACCCCCAAGCGTATCCTGGAGGTTGACGTTCATTCGGCCCATGTTCGCCTGGGCTTCCTCCGTCAACCGCTCCAACTGCTTGCCGATCCATTGGGAAACCAGCAGCGCTACGGGAAATAACAGCAGGCTGTACAGCATCAGCTCCCATTGGAGGTAGATCAAATAAGCGAAACAGCCGATGAACACCAGCGGATGATAAAACCACTGGGCGAGGTCCCGAATCATAAACTGCTGGATGAGCTGCAGGTCGTTGTTGATCCGCGACAATACGTCGCCGGAGTGCTGCTTTTCCAAATAGGAGACCGGGAGTTTGCCGATATGACGCATGACATGGTTGCGGATATCCTGCACCGCAGAGGCGCTGCTTCGCTCCACGCCGAAGCTCATGAAAAACTTCGCCGGCACACCGATCAAGATGACCACAAAGACCGTGTACACGATTTGCAGAACGATTGGCCCCGCCCCCTTCTCGGCCTGGGTGGTCAGCTGCTCGATCAAACTTCCCATCCATATCTCAATAACGGCGGCGGCAATCGCGGACAAGATACCGACGATCATCCAGCCTTTGTGACGGCTTACATAGGACATCAGCCAGCGGAACGCTTTCCAGGCGGCGTAAGCGGTTTGGCGCTTGGAAGGCGCCGCTGTGCCTTGTTCTAGAACAGACGGCTGGCGGTCAGCTTCCATGCAGTACCCCGGCCTCCGCTTCGATCTGCCGCTTGACTTGCTCTAAGATGTCCCGGATGACGACGGCCGTTTCTTCCACGCGCGCGAGTTCCAGCAATTCCTCGTGCGCGCCCTCCAGCCGGTAATCGGCGTAAGCTTGCGTCGTTGCCCCCCGCCAGGAAGGCAATTGGTGCTCAAGGCGGAACGCTTCGCTGTCCTTCGCAATCATTTCGTAAATCCGGGCCGGGATCGTGCCGGAATTAATAAGCTGCGCTTCGTACGCCAAGGTCGCTTTGACCTTCCGATGAACCCGCTCCCGCACGAGCGGGTTGCTCATTAATTCCTTCTCTTCTTCGTCGAAATCGGCAAGCGTTTCTTCAAGCTCTTTCTCCGACGTTTCGGAAGGCGTCAGCGTGTCCTTAATCCACGAGTCCACCATGAGCACGTCCGTTACGGAATACCCTCTTTTCTCCATCGTTTTGGCTACCTCGAACGTCAGGTTGCCTCCGAAGCAGTAGCCGAGCAGCACGTAAGGTCCTTCCGGCTGGATGCGGACGATCTCGTCCACATAACGGTTCAGCATGGCCTCGTAATCGACGGCATCGTCGATAAAATCAATGCCGTAGAGCACGAACCGGCCGTCGAGCCTGCTTGCGAGCTCTCGGTAACCGATGCCGAAGCCGCTACCCGGAGGGAAACAGAACACGTTCAGATCTCCTGCTTTATTCAGCTTAATGAAGGAGTCTCCTCCTTTATCCAGGCCCAGATCCCCCTCGCCGAAAGCCATGGCTTCAACTGTCAAATTGTGGAATTGTCGGTTCAGCGGTATCTCGAGGCCCGTTTCATCGTAAACAGCTTGAACGAGCCTCATCAGACTTAACGAATTGCCACCCAACTCAAAAAAGTTATCCTTTACGCCGACCTGCGGAACGCCAAGCGTATCCTGCCAGACGCGGGCGATCTTCATTTCGAGCAGAGTTCTCGGCGCGACATATTCCGCTCCTCCGGCCGCGGCTTCCTCCGGCGCGGGCAGCGCTTTGCGGTCGATTTTCCCGTTCGGGGTCAGCGGCATCCGCGAAAGCTGCACGAGGTGCGAAGGAATCATATACCCCGGAAGCTGCTTGGCGAGCTCCTCCTTGAGTTCATGCGCCGCCAGCCTCGTTTCCGCCACGTAATAAGCGACAAGCTGCTTATGGCCGTTCGCGTCGTCGCTGTCGAGCACCTTAGCTTCTTGCACGGCGGCGATCTTCAGCAGCTGCGTCTCGATTTCGTCCAGCTCGATCCGGTACCCACGGATTTTCACCTGATGATCGATCCGGCCCAGGTATTCGATGTTGCCGTCCGGCAGCCAAGCCGCCAAGTCGCCCGAGCGGTACAGTTTCTCCCCCTCCGCAAACGGGGAATCGACGAACTTCTCCGCCGTCAGATCCGGACGGTTCAGGTATCCTCTCGCAAGGCCTTCCCCGGCCACATACATTTCGCCCGCTACGCCGATCGGCACAGGGCGGCGGTTTTCATCAAGGACGTACACGCTCAGCGTCGGGATCGGCTTGCCGATATTGCTCTTCGCCGCCTCCATTTCGACCCACGTGATTTCCTTATACGTAACGTGAACCGTCGTCTCCGTAATGCCGTACATATTGATCAGCTTCGTCTCCGGGTACTTCGTCTTGAAGCCCTTGAGCAGCAGCGGACTCAGCGCTTCGCCCCCGAAGATGACGTTGCGAATCCGCAGATCGTACGGATGGTCCGCCAAGACCTTACGCAGCAGCTGGTAGAAGTACGTTGGCGTCTGGTTCAAAATCGTGACCTGTTCGCGGCCCAGCAGCGCCAGGAAATCGGCCGGATTTTTCGCCGTGAGCGGCGGTACGATGACCAGCTTGCCTCCGTACAGCAGCGCTCCGTACATTTCCCAGACGGAGAAATCGAAGCAGAACGAGTGGAACAGCGTCCACGTGTCGGACGGCCCGAAGTCGAACAGGTTCTTGTCGTTGAACAGGAGACGCACGACGTTCTTATGCTCGATCAGCGTTCCTTTCGGTCTGCCGGTCGTTCCCGACGTGTAGATGACATAAGCCAGGTTACCCGGCCCGGAAATCGGCTCCAGGTTCGAAGCGTCCAGCGCATCGGCGGAGTCCGCCCCTCTGTCGCCCCAAACGAAATCGTCCAATTCGAGGCGCGTTCCTGCGAAGTCGGTCTTCTCGTGCAGATGCTTTTGAATCAGCAATAATGGCGCGCCCGAATCCTCGATCATGAAGCGGATGCGCTCCTCCGGGTAGTCGGGATCGACAGGCACGTATGCTCCGCCCGCTTTGAGAATCGCCAGAATGCCGACAACCATATCGAGCGAGCGTTCGGCCAGAATCGCTACCAGCTGGTCCGCTTCTACTCCCGTCTCCCGCAGCTTCCGCGCAAGGCGGTTGGATCGCTCGTTCAGCTCGCGGTAGGTCAGCTGCTGCTCATTCATGACGGCGGCCACGTTGTCCGGGTAAAGCTCCGCCTGTTCTTCGAACAAGCCGTAAATCGTTTTCCCCCGCTCGAACCCGGTTTCGGTGTCATTAAATCGCTTCAGCAGCGTCTCCTTCTCGTCTGGGGACAGCACATCAGCTTGTCCGAGCTCCAGATCCGGCTGAAATAAAAGCACGGACAGCACCCGAACAAGATGGTCAGCCGCCTGTTCCACAAATGCCCGCTCGTACCGCTGCTTGTCAAAGCTTATTTCCATCTCGATGGAGTGGTTTTGACGGTCGAAGCGAAAAACCGTATCGGCCGCCACCCGGTTACCCAGCGGTTCCGGATGAATCGGGGCGAAGGATGCGACGGTGTTGACGACCGGGAGGCCGTCCCCCGTATAGTCCAGATGGAGCGGCTCCACCATTTTCCGAAAAGGCAGGTGCTGATGCTCCAGCGCCTCGCCGATGGAGGCTTTGATGCCCCCGAGCAGCGTTTTCAGCGTAGTCTGGCGGCTTACGGACGTCTTGATCACCAAGATGTCATGCGGCGGCGGAGTCCCGTCGGGGTCTGCGCTATAAGAAGGCATGCCGACCAGCAATTGGTTCCGCCCGGTATATTTGAACAGCAGGCTTTTTACTCCTGCCAAAACAATCATGTACAAAGCCAAATCCGAACCGTTGGCGAGGCAAATGATTCTCTCCGAGAGTTCACTCGGCAGAGTACGGTGAAGCAAGCCCGGCTCGGCCGCAGCTTCCCCGTCGGCGGATAATTTGGAGGATTGACTGTAGGGAAGGAAGCTCAGGCTGTCATCGGCGTCAAACTTGCCGCTCCAGTACTGTTCTTCCTTTTCAAACAAAGATTTCATTTGTACCTCCCCTAATAATGAAGTGACCGCATGCCCCGGCGCAGGTCCGAAAAAGCTTGCTTTCGGCCTGCGCGTTTACGGGCTTGGACGTTGTTCGCCGTCTTCCTTGGGATGCGCGCCGCTTTCGCTTGACGGCGGAGGCGCGCTTGTAGGATTAGAACGCGAATTCGATTGTATCGACGGCACTCTTTGCGCCTGCCGCCGGTTTATGACATTCAATCCGGCTTAGCTCGAGTTGCGGATTTTCCGCAATTTGAGAGAGTACCCGCAGGTAATCCTCGGTCAAGGTGCGGATCATCGCTTCTTTGAACAGCTTGGTGGCGTAGAAGAAGCCCCCGCTCAGCGCCCCGTTGTTTTCATACATAAACAGCGTCAGATCGAACTTCGCTTCTTCCAAATGGTCAAGCTCGTAAGTCTTCAGGCTGACCCCTTCCAGCTCGGCGTCTCGTTCTTCGATATTTTGCAAGTCGAAAACGGCATCGAACAGCGGGAAGCGGCCCGGCTCCCGCTTCACATTCAAACGCTCCACGAGCTCCTCGAATGGATAATCCTGGTTCTCGAAAGCACCCAAAGCCGTTTCCTTCACTTCTTCCAGGTAGGACAAGAACGTTTTGTCGCCCGACGGACGATTGCGAATTGCCAGCGTATTGACAAACATCCCGATGACCGGTTCCAAATCGGCGTTCGTTCTTCCCGCCACCGGGGTACCCACGACCAAGTCCTCCTGCCCGCTGTACTTGGACAGCAGCACGGTATAAGCCGCAAGCAGCACCATGAACAGCGTGCTTTCACTCTCGGCCGCCAATTCACGCAGCTGCGCAGAGAGAGAAGCTTCGACGTCGAACTCCAGATGCGCGCCTTCGTAGCTGCGAGCCGCAGACCGTTCATAGTCCATCGGCAGATCCGCCGTCGGCAGCTCGCCTTCGAAGGTTTGCAGCCAGTACGCTTCCTGCCGCCCGATCCGCTCTCGGTGGGCCTTCGACTGCTGCCAAACGGCATAATCCTTGTATTGAATGCGCAGTGGCGGCAGTTCTTCCCCGGCGTAGAAACTCGAGAACTCATCGATCACAATCGCCATCGATACGCCGTCGGACACCATATGATGCATGTCAAAAAGGAGAATATGCAGGTTCGGCTCCAGCTCGATGACCCCGGCGCGCAGCAGCGGCGGCTTGCCGAGATCAAACGGACGAACGAAGCTGCGGACGATCTGCTCGATTTGAGCCGCATCCTCTTTATCCGCTTGATGATGCTCGATAGCAAAATCGACCTGCGGGTAAATCCGCTGAACCGCTTCGGCCTTCACGATTTCAAAACCGGTGCGCAGCGATTCATGCCGTGTTATCAATTTCCGCAAGGCGGCTTCCAACCGGTCTAAATCAAACTCGCCTTCCACCTGCACCAGCTCCGGCATGTTGTAAAGCTGATCCGCTCCATCCAGCGTGTGCTGAATGAACAGCCGTTTCTGCGCGGAGGACAGAGGGTAGTACTCTCTCTCCTCCGCTTGAGGAATGGCCTCATGCTCCCGTCGTTCCATCCGGGCGATCGCCTCGGCCATCGCCGCAATCGTCGAGTGACGGAATACGTCGCGCAGCGGCAGGTTGACGTTTAATTCCTTAAATACCTTGCCCGCCAGCGTCGTCGCTCGCAGGGAGTGGCCGCCGATGTCGAAGAAGTTGTCGTGAACGCCAACCTCCTTCGCAAGCCCCAGCACCTCCTGCCAAATCGCCGCCAGCTTCGTTTCCAGCTCATTGCGCGGTGCGACGTACTCCGTTCCGCTTCCCGCTTCCCCTTCCGGCGCCGGCAGCGCCTTCCGGTCAATCTTTCCGTTCGGCGTCAGAGGCAGGCGCTCCAGCTCCACGAAGTACGACGGGATCATGTACCCCGGCAGCTCCTGCGCCAGCGCGCTGCGCAAATCGTTCACCGCCAGCTCCGCTCCGGTATCCGGCGTGTAATACGCGCATAGCGCCTTCTGCCCGTTCGCGTCACTTCGAACCAGCACCACCGCTTCGCGCACGCCTTCCACCCGCAGCAGCTGCGACTCGATCTCGCCCGTCTCGATCCGGTAGCCCCGGATTTTCGCCTGGTTGTCGATCCGGCCGATGAAGTCCACGTTGCCGTCTTCCATCCACCGCGCCAAGTCTCCTGTGCGGTACAGCCGCTCGTCCGCGGCGAACGGGCTGTCTACGAACTTCTCTTCCGTCAGCTCCGGACGGTTCAAGTACCCGCGCGCCACTCCGACTCCGCCGATGACCAGCTCGCCCAGCACCCCGACCGGCACCGGGTTCAGATGCGCATCCACGATGTAGAATTTCGCATTCAGCCACGCTTTGCCGATCGGCACATTGCCTGTCTGCGGCAGCTTCGTCAGCTCCTCGTCGTAGAAACTGGAGTCGATCGCCGCTTCCGTCACGCCGTAAGCGTTGATGATCCGGAACAACGAACCGAAGCGTTCCTGCAAGGTCCGGTAATCCGCCACGCTGCAGCTGTCCGAGCTCGTGATCAACAGCTCCATCCAGCTCATATCCAGCCGCTGCTCGTGCACGTACTCCAGGAACGGCACGATCAGCGCCGGCGTCGATTCGAAGATGGTGACCCGTTCCCGCTCCATCCAGTGGTGCAGACGAGACGGATCGATCCGGTCGTCCTTCGGCACAATCACCATCGTGCCTCCGTTATACAGCGTCCGCGCGATATCTCCCACGAACACGTCAAACGAGAAGCTTGCGAGCTGCAGCAGCCGCACCGGGAACTGATCCAACCGGTATTCCCGCCGGTAACCCGCCGCCGTGTTCACCAGGCTGCGGTGCTCGATCATCACGCCCTTCGGCTTGCCCGTCGTTCCCGACGTGTAGATCACGTACGCCAGGTCCTCTGGACGGGCTTCATGGAAGCTGTCGGTGCCAACATTCTGATGCCTCTCATCGCCGTCGTCCACAGCATCCGTCAGCTTGCCGGAGACAACCGACGCATTCGCCCGCTCCTCGCTGTACGACGCTTCGTCGTCCAGGTACAGCACCGCCGCCAGCTCCAGCTCCTCTTCGCTGAGCCAGGCTTCGGCACGCTCTCGCAGCGGCGTTTGCGTCAGTAGCACCTTCGCTCCGCTGTCTTCAAGCATGAACCGTACGCGCTCCGCCGGGTAATCCGGGTCGAGTGGCACATACGCCCCGCCCGCTTTCCAGACGGCCAGCACGGCCACCAGCAAGTCCACCGAACGCTCGGCGAGAATGCCGACGATCGTCTCCCGGCCGATGCCGCTTGCGCGCAGCGTAGCCGACAAGCGGTTTGCCCGCTCGTTCAGCTCCGCATACGTCAGCCGGTCGTTCTCGTACACGACGGCCTCCGCTTCCGGCGTGCGCTCCGCCTGTTCCTCAAACAGCTGGTGGAACGCGGCCGCAGGAGCCGCTTCCGGCTGCGCCGGGTTGAACGCGCCGAGAATTTGTTCTTTTTCCTCTGCCGTCAGCAAGTTCAGCTCGGCGATCTTCGCATCCGGACGGCTTACGATCGTTACGAGCAGCTGCTCGTAATGTTTCGCCAGCCGTTCGATCGTCTCCCTTTTGTAGAGAGCCGTCGCATATTCGAAGCTGTAATCCAAGCCGCCGTTCTCCTCGCCCACATCCAAACTGATATCAAACTTCGCGGTATCCAGTGCGCTCGGATAAGGAATCAGGCGAAGCCCTTCCAGCTCAAATTCCTCGTTCTCCGTATTCTGCATCGTAAACAGCGTGTCGAAGAGCGGATTGCGGCTTAAATCACGGGTGACTTGCACCTTGTCCACCAATTCTTCGAACGGATAGTTTTGATGCTCGAAGGCGTGGAGGGTCGTTTCTTTGACTTCGTTCAGGTATGACAGGAATGTCTTCTCCGAAGCTGGATAACTGCGGATAGCCAGCGTGTTTAAGAAAATCCCGATCAACGGCTGCACATCTCCATGATTCCTTCCGGCAATCGGCGTACCGACGATCACGTCTTCCTGACCTGAATATTTATGCAGAAGGACGTTATACGCCGCAAGCAGCACCATAAACAGCGTCGTGCCCGTTTCCGAGGCCAGCTGCTTCAGGCCGTCGGTTTTCGAAGCGTCAAAGAAAAACTCCAGCGTTTGGCCTTCGTAGCTCTGCACGGCCGGACGCGGATAGTCGGTCGGCATTTCCAGCACCGGAAGCTCGCCTTGGAACAGGTCCAGCCAGTACGCCTCCTGACGCTGAAGCCGTTCCTTCTGCTCCTGCGAATGCTGCCAAACGGTGTAGTCTTTGTACTGAATGCGCAGAGGCTCCAATTGCTCGCCGCCGTACAAGCGGACGAATTCTTCAACAAAGATTTCCATCGAGACGCCGTCGGAAATAATATGATGCATGTCGTACATTAGAACATGGCGTTCCGGAGCCAGCTCGACAAGGCCTACCCTCAGTAGCGGAGGCTTCGCCAAGTCAAACGGACGGACGAAACGGCGAACCGTCTCTTCGGCCTCTTGCTCATCCGCTCGATAGAACTCCACGGCAAAATTCACGTCCTGGTAAATCCGCTGCGATGCTTCGCCATCCACCATTTCGAACCCGGTGCGCAGCGTTTCATGCCGCGCCATGAGCTTACGGAACGCTTCTTCGAACCTTGCCCGGTCCAAAGCACCCTCCAGCAACATCGCTTCCGGCATGTTATAGCTAAGCTCCGCGCCTTCCAGTTGATTCAGGATAAAGAGACGTTTTTGAGCAAAAGATTGCGGGTACACCTCTCGGTCATCCGCCACTGGAATGGCAACGAATGTCTGCTCATCCAGCCGGGAAATGGCGGCCGCCATGCTCTCGATCGTGGAATGGCGGAACACGTCGCGCAGCGGCAGATCCACGTTCAACTCTTTATGAATCTTGCTGACCAGCGTCGTCGCTCGCAGGGAGTGGCCGCCGATGTCGAAGAAGTTGTCGTGAACGCCAACCTCCTTCGCAAGCCCCAGCACCTCCTGCCAAATCGCCGCCAGCTTCGTTTCCAGCTCATTGCGCGGTGCGACGTACTCCGTTCCGCTTCCCGCTTCCCCTTCCGGCGCTGGCAGCGCCTTCCGGTCAATCTTTCCGTTCGGCGTCAGAGGCAGGCGCTCCAGCTCCACGAAGTACGACGGGATCATGTACCCCGGCAGCTTCTGCGCCAGCGCGCTGCGCAAATCGTTCACCGCAAGCTCCGCTCCGGTATCCGGCGTGCAATACGCGCATAGCGCCTTCTGCCCGTTCGCGTCACTTCGAACCAGCACCACCGCTTCGCGCACGCCTTCCACCCGCAGCAGCTGCGACTCGATCTCGCCCGTCTCGATCCGGTAGCCCCGGATTTTCGCCTGGTTGTCGATCCGGCCGATGAAGTCCACGTTGCCGTCTTCCATCCACCGCGCCAAGTCTCCCGTGCGGTACAGCCGCTCGCCCGCGGCGAACGGACTGTCTACGAACTTCTCTTCTGTCAGCTCCGGACGGTTCAAGTACCCGCGCGCCACTCCGACTCCGCCGATGACCAGCTCGCCCAGCACCCCGACCGGCACTGGGTTCAGATGCGCGTCCACGATGTAGAATTTCGCATTCAGCCACGCTTTGCCGATCGGCACATTGCCTGTCTGCGGCAGCTTCGCCAGCTCCTCGTCGTAGAAGCTTGAATCGATCGCCGCTTCCGTCACGCCGTATGCGTTGATGATCCGGAACAACGAGCCGAAGCGTTCCTGCAAGGTCCGGTAATCCGCCACGCTGCAGCTGTCCGAGCTCGTGATCAACAGCTCCAACCGGCTTATGTCCAGTTGCTGCTCGTGCACGTACTCCAGGAACGGCACGATCAGCGCCGGCGTCGATTCGAAGATGGTGACCCGCTCCCGCTCCATCCAGTGGTGCAGACGAGACGGATCGATCCGGTCGTCCTTCGGCACAATCACCATCGTGCCTCCGTTGTACAGCGTCCGCGCGATATCTCCCACGAACACGTCAAACGAGAAGCTTGCGAGCTGCAGCAGCCGCACCGGGAACTGATCCAACCGGTATTCCCGCCGGTAACCCGCCGCCGTGTTCACCAGGCTGCGGTGCTCGATCATCACGCCCTTCGGCTTGCCCGTCGTTCCCGACGTATAGATCACGTACGCCAGGTCCTCTGGACGGGCTTCATGGAAGCTGTTGGCATTCGCCCGCTCCTCGCTGTACGACGCTTCGTCGTCCAGGTACAGCACCGCCGCCAGCGCCAGCTCCTCTTCGCCGAGCCAGGCTTCGGCACGCTCTCGCAGCGCCGTTTGCGTCAGCAGTACCTTCGCTCCGCTGTCTTCGAGCATGAACCGCACGCGCTCCGCCGGGTAATCCGGGTCGAGCGGCACATACGCCCCGCCCGCTTTCCAGACGGCCAGCACGGCCACCAGCAAGTCCACCGAACGCTCGGCGAGAATGCCGACGATCGACTCCCGGCCGATGCCGCTTGCGCGCAGCGTGGCCGCCAAGCGGTTCGCCCGCTCGTTCAGCTCCGCATACGTCAGCCGCTCGTTCTCATACACGACGGCCGCCGCTTTCGGCGTGTGCTCCGCCTGTTCCTCGAACAGCCGGTGGAACGCGGCCGCAGGAGCCGCTTCCGGCTGCGCCGGGTTAAACGCGCCGAGAATTTGCTCTTTTTCCTCTGCCGTCAACAAGTTCAGCTCGGCAATCTTCGCATCCGGACGGCTTACGATTGCCGCAAGCAAATGTCCGAAATGAGTCGACAGCCGCCGGATCGTGCTTTCTTTATAAAGAGCCGTTGCGAATTCAAAGCTGCACTCCAGGCCGCCGTTTTCTTCCGTAACATCCACACTCAGGTCGAACTTGGCCGTGCCGTATTCGCTAGGGTACGGGGACAATTTCAGCCCTTCCAACTCAAACTCTTTATCCTCCAAGTTTTGCAGGGAGAACATCGTGTCAAACAGTGGGTTGCGGCTCAAATCCCGGCTGACCTGCACTTTATCAACGAGCTCTTCGAACGGATAATTCTGATGCTCATAAGCGCCTAAGGTCGTTTCTTTCACTTCCTCCAGATACGACAGGAAGGTCTTCTCCGAAGCCGGATAATTGCGGAGCGCCAGCGTATTGACGAACATTCCGATCAAAGGCTGCGTGTCTCCGTGTGTTCTGCCCGCAATCGACGTTCCGACGATCAAATCGTCCTGACCTGTGTATTTTTGCAAAAGCACGGTATATGCCGCAAGCAGCACCATATACAGCGTCGTTCCTCTTTGAGCGGCCAGCTGCTTCAAGCCTTCGTTCGTTGCCTCGTCCACGAAGGACGTCAGCGTTTGTCCCTCAAAGCTCTGCACGGCAGGACGCGGATAGTCCGTCGGCATTTCCAGAACCGGCAGCTCGCCCCGGTAACGATCCAACCAGTAAGCTTCCTCGCGTTTCAACTGCACTTTTTGCTCGTCCGACTGCTGCCATACCGCATAGTCCTTGTATTGAATGCGCAAAGGCTCTAATGACTCGCCGCCATACATACGAACGAGTTCCTCGACTAACACGTCCATCGAAACCCCGTCGGAGACGATATGGTGCATGTCGAACATCAGCAAATAACGTTCGGCTGCCAGCTCTACGAGCTCCGCCCGCAGCAGCGGAGGCTTCGCCAAGTCGAAAGGCCGGATGAAGGCCTGCACGACTTCGGGCGCTTCTTCCTCGCTCACATGACGGTACTCGACGGCAAAGTCGACGCTCTCGTAAATGCGCTGTACAGCTTCGCCTTGTACGATCTCAAAGCCGGTTCGCAGCGTTTCGTGCCGTGCGATCAGTCCGCGGAAAGCCTTCTCCAGCAGGCTCCGGTCAATCGATCCTTCCAGCAGCAGCACGCCCGGCATGTTGTAGCTCTGATCGGCCCCTTCCAGCTGATTCAGGATAAACAGCCGCTTCTGAGCTGAGGAAAGCGGATAATATGCTCTTGCGCCCGCCAGCGGAATCGACGAGAACGACTGTTCTCCGATCCGGGAGATGGCGAGAGCCATCTCTTCGATCGTCGAGTAGCGGAATACGTCGCGCAGAGGCAGCTCGACGTTCAGCTCCTGATGCACCTTGCTCACCAGTGTCGTCGCCCGCAGGGAATGGCCGCCCAGGTCGAAGAAGTTGTCATGAACCCCGATGTGCTCCAGTCCGAGCACGCTTTTCCAAATTCCCGCCAAGCTAGCTTCCAGCGGAGTCCGAGGCGGAGTACGTTCTTCGCCCCGCTGCAAGCTCTCCTCCGGCGCCGGGAGTGATCGGCGGTCGACCTTGCCGTTCGTCGTCAGCGGGAGCCGCTCCAACTGGATCAGGTACGCCGGAATCATATAGGCCGGCAGTTCCTGGGAAAGCACGCTCTTCAGCTCGGCCGCCGTAAGATCGCGGTCCGCTTCATAATAGGCGCAAAGCTGCTTCTCGCCGGAGGCGTCTTCCCTCGCGAATACCGTCGCTTTCCGAATTCCCTCCACTTTCTGAAGCTGAGCTTCGATCTCGCCCAGCTCAATGCGGAAGCCGCGGATTTTCACTTGGTCGTCCGTCCGTCCCACGTATTCGATCGTGCCGTCCGGCAGCCATTTCGCCAAATCCCCCGTCCGGTACATGCGCTCTCCCAGCACAAACGGATTGTCCACAAATTTCTCCGCCGTCAGCTCCGGCCGGTTATTGTAGCCCCGTACCAAGCCTTCTCCGCCGACGCAAAGCTCCCCGGCCACGCCGATCGGCAGAAGCTTATTCCGGCTGTCGACGATATACACCTTCGTATTACTGATCGGCCGTCCGATGGGTACGGTAACCGCCGACTCATCGACGAAGTCGACCGGAAGGTACGTGGTATAAACCGTGCTTTCCGACGGGCCGTACAGGTGGTTGAGCCTGCCCGGTCCGATATGGGCGAGCGCTTTACGTACATGTCCGACCGACACTCGCTCTCCTCCGAACAAAATCGCCCGGACATCCCGCAGGCAATCGACGTTCACATCTACAAGGACGTTGAAGAAAGCCGTCGTAATCAGCATGACCGAGATGCGCTCACGCTGGATGAGATCCGCCAGCCGGACGATTTCCAGCAAAGTCTCGCGGGGAACCAGCACCAGCCGCGCCCCGTTGGTCAAAGCGCCGAAAATATCGAAAATCGCTCCGTCGAACGAATAGCTCGAAAGCTGGAGGACATGATCCCGTTCGGTGATGTCGATATAATTCGTATTTCGCACGATCCGCACGATGTTGCGGTGCGAAACAAGGTTGCCTTTCGGCTTGCCCGTCGTGCCTGACGTATAGATGACGCAGGCCAGATCCGTCGCTTCAGTGCACGGATTTAGATTTGTGCCGTCCTCGTGATAGAAGGACTCGTCATCCAGTAAGATCACGGAGTCCGAACCCGCCAGGCGCTCGCGCAAGCGGCTTTGCGTCAGCATGACCTGCGCTCCCGAATCCTCAATCAAGAAACGGATACGCTCCTCGGGATATTCCGGGTCAATCGGTACGTAAGCCGCTCCGGCTTTGTGTGCCGCCAGCATGCCCACCACCATTTCGATGGAACGCTCAGCCATAATGGCGACCAGACGGCCTTTGGATATCCCGTGGCTACGCAAGGTACGGGCAAGGCGGTTGACGCGTTCGTTCAGCTCGCGGTAGGTCAGCTCTTGCTCATTCAAGGAGATAGCGGCTGCATCCGGGATGCGCTCCGCCTGCTCTTCGAACAATTGAATGAGCGTCTTCCCGCGCGGAAATTCCGTGGTGGTGTCGTTAAAACGTCCGAGAAGGTCGGCCTTTTCCGCCTCCGTCACAAGTTCCAGCTCGCCCACGGTAATTTCCGGGTTATCCGTCACCTGCTCCAGCAGATGGACGAGATGCCCCTTGAGCAACTCGATGCTGTCTTTATCGAACACTTCGGCGTTAAAGTCGAATCGAATTTCGATCTCGACTCCCGGCACCACGGTCACGTTGAAGTTATAGTTCGTCTGCTCCTCCATCTGAACGTCAGCGATCGTAAGGTCGCCGTGCTGCTGGTCGCCCGCCTGCTCCATCTGCTCGTCCACTGGATAGTTCTCGAAAGCGATGATATGGTTGATCAGGTTCTGCTTTTGCACGCTGCGGGCTTGAATTTCATACAGCGGATAGTAATCATAACGCCCGGACTCCAGCGCCCGCTCTTGGAGCTTCGCCATCAGGTCGGCGAACACGGTGTCCGCTTCGCTCGTGACGCGAACCGGCACCGTATTGATGAACAGCCCAATCATGGACTCGATGCCCGGGATTTCCGCCGGTCTTCCGGCCACGACGCTGCCGAATACGGCATCGTTTGTTCCGTTATATTTTTGCAGCATCACGCCCCAAGCGGCTTGCAGCAGCGTATTGACCGTAACCAGGCGCTGTTTCGCCACCCGGTCCATCCGCTCGCTCAAGTCCTTGCCCAGCTCGGCGGTGACGTGATCAGCCGTAAATCTGCCGTTTGGCGCCGGTTCCTTTTGTCCCGGGAGTACGGTTTGCCCTTCATAACCTGCCAGGAATGCCGTCCAATAGCCGGATGCCGCCTGATCGTCCTGTTTCTCCAACCATTCGATATAAGCGCCATAATCCGATCCCTTATCTCCCGCTGGCTGCTTGCCGGATGCCAAGGCCGAGTACGTCTCAAACAGCTCCTGCGTCAGCTGCGGCAGGCACCAGCCGTCCATCAAAATATGCTGGAAACTCCACAGCACATGATAGCTTTGCTCTTCGGTGCGCAGGATCGTAACCCGAACGAGCGCGTCATGTTCCATGTCGAAGCCGCGAAGCTTGTCATCCTCGGCCTTTTTATCCAAATACGCTTGTTTCTCGTCCGCCTGCAAATGAAGCAGCTCTTCATATTCAAAGCCGACCGGCTTGTCGCGATATATGATTTGCAGCGGCTCGCCCGCCGGTCCTTTCACAAAATTCGCCCGCAGCACCAGATGACGTTTCGCAAGCTCCATCCAGCTCCTCTCGAAAAGCTGGACGTCGAGCGCTCCCCGCATCGTAAACCGCGTCTGCTCGAAGTAAGCGGCCGTTTGTCGGTCAAGCGCGCTGTGGAACCACATGCCCTTCTGCATCGGCGTAAGCGAGTAAATATTTTCGATTTCCCCGAGATGGCCCGAGCGCTGGGCGATTTGCTCCAATTCCGCGATGGTCAAGCCTTTAAATTGCACGTCGCTCGGCGTCAATTCGGTGTTTTCTTTGCCTGCGCAGTGGGTAATGAGCTCTCGGAGACTTTGCTCAAGCCGCTGAGCGAAGGCTTCCATCGTTTCCTTGCGATACTGTTTCCGGCTGTAGCTGAGATCGAGCGATAAAGCGCCGTCCAGCACCATGCCGTTGATATCCAGCACAAAGCTGCGGGCCTGCCGGTCGCTGGCCGGGCTGCCGCTGGAATAAGAAGATATGCCGATCTCGTCCTGATTGACATCATCGTCGAACTGGCCGAGGTAGTTAAAATTAATTTCCGGCTCTGCGCCCCAAACAAAGCCATCCTCCGATTTGGAGAGATAGCGGCATACGCCGTACCCAAGCCCCTTGTTCGGAATGCGGCGCAAGCTTTCCTTGACCTGTTTAATCTGATAGGCCAAGTCCCGGTCGGTTTCCGGCTCCAGGACGACCGGAAACTTGGTCGTAAACCAGCCGACTGTGCGCGTGATGTCGATATCCGTTCCGATCGATTCGCGTCCGTGTCCTTCGAGATTGATCCGCACCCGTTCGTGTCCCGTCCACTTGCGAACAGCTATGCCGAGTGCCGTTACCAAAATATCGTTCATTTCGGTGTTGTAGGCCCGGTGAACCCGCTTCAGCAGCAGCTCCGTTTCTTCGGGAGTCAAACGGACGAACAGCGATTCGCTGTCCTGCTGCGTCGTAACGTCCGCCTCCAGATCCTTCGGCACGGCCGGAACCGCAATTTGTTCCACGGCCTGCCAATAGGCCCGTTCCTTCGCCATCTCCGGGCTTTGCGCGTAAGCGGCCAACTGCTCGGACCAAGTGCGGTACGCATCCGTTTTCGCCGGGAAACGAATTTCCTCGCTTTTGCCGGCCTGCTCGTAACCCACAGCGAAATCCTCCATCAAAATGCGCCAAGACACGCCGTCCACCACGGCATGATGAACCGCGAGCAGCAAATGGTCGCCGTCCGCGCACCGGAACAGTCCCGCCTTCACGAGGGGCCCGTTCTCCAGATCGATACCCGCTTGAATGTCCGTTGCCTTCGCTTCCACAGCCTGCGCGGTATTCTCCGCATCCTTGAAGTCGAACACGTCCAGCGTGAACAGCCCGCCTTCCTGAATCGCGCGGTTCCGCGCGCTAAACCCTTGTTCCGTCTTGCGGAACACCATCCGCAAGGCGTCATGATGCTCGGCCAGCTTTTGCAGCACCTGACGTACCGTCTCTTCGTCGAAGCGTTCCTTCCGGTACAGCATCACCGACTGGCTGAAATGATGCGGGTCCGCAAAGGAGCTCTCGAAAAACCAATGCTGAATCGGCGTCAGCGCCGTTTCACCCGTTATTTCGCCTTGATCGATAGTACGTCCGATCGGTTTCACATGCAGGCTGAGCTGTGAGATAGTCGGATATTTGAACAAATCCCGGATTTCCAGCTTGTACCCGGCTTGATGAAGCCGCGAAGATACTTGAATGGACTTGATCGAGTCTCCGCCCAGCTCGAAGAAATGATCCGTTACCCCAACGCGATCGGCGTTCAATACCGCCTGCCACACATCGGCAAGCGTCCGCTCGGCTTCATTGCGGGGAGCTACGTACGCGCCGCCGGTCAGCGCGTTTCCTTCCGGAGCGGGCAAAGCCTTGCGGTCGATTTTGTCGTTCGGCGTGAGCGGCATCCGCGGAAGCTGAACAAAATGCGCTGGAATCATGTAATTCGGCAATTTTTGCGCCAGCGCGCTTCTCAGCTCGCCGAGCGTAAGCGGGCGGCCCGCGACCAGGTAAGCGCACAGTTCTTGCCCGCTTTTGCCTTCCCGCGCGATTACGATCGTCTCCTGCACGGAGTCGATCTTCAGAAGCTGCTCTTCAATCTCGCCGATCTCGATCCGGAATCCACGGATTTTCACCTGATGGTCAATCCGGCCCAAATACTCAATATTTCCGTCCGGCAGCCAGCGGGCCAAGTCGCCCGTCCGGTACAGTCTCTCTCCGGGCTCAAACGGGTGTTCGATGAATTTCTCCGCCGTCAGATCCGGCCGGTTCCAATATCCCCGGGCGAGGCCGACGCCCGCGATGCATAATTCTCCCTCCACTCCGATAGGCGCCAGCTGATTCTGTGCGCCCAGTATATACAAGCGATGATTCCAGATCGGACGTCCGATCGGTATCGCTCTGCGTTCGGTGTCATACGTAGACGCCGCCCACACGGATGTGGCGATCGAGGCTTCCGTCGGACCGTACGCGTTATAGTACTGTACCTTGTCTTTCCACTGCTGCACGAATTCGGCTGAAACGGCGGAGCCCGCCGTGATGAGCCTGCTCAGACTCGGCAGGCGGTCTGAATTCAAATAAGCAGCATAAGTTGGCGGCAAAGTGGCGATCGTAATTGCATGCTCGTTCATGAAACGTTCGAACAGCTGATCATCCAAAACCGTCTCGGTTGACGGTATATATAAGGTCGCCCCGAAATACAGAGCGTTGAACATCTCCCAGCACGACGCATCGAACGATAGGCTGGCGAATTGCAGCACTCGATCCTGTTCGGTCGTGTGAAGCGTATGGGCAAACGTCAGTTTCAGGCTGACCAGCCCGCGATGCTCCAGCATGACCCCTTTGGGTTTGCCCGTCGTACCTGATGTATAGATGACATAAGCCAGATCGTTCGGACCGCTGGCCGGCTCCAGGTTCGAGCCATCGTCGCTGTAGGCCTGCTCGTCATCCAGCGCCACCACGGTCCCTTCGAACGACACCTGCTGCTGCAGCTCCCTTTGAGTCAGCAGCAGCTGCGCGTTCGAGATCTCCAGAATGTAGCGGATGCGTTCTTCCGGGTATTCCGGGTCTATCGGCACGTAGGCACCGCCAGCTTTCAGAACCGCCAGAATGCCAACGACCGTCTCCAGCGATCTCCTAGCCATCAAGCCTACCAGCTGATTGGGCAGCACGCCGACCGATCGCAGCGTCCGCGCCAGCCGGTTCGCCCGTTCGTTCAGCTCCGCGTACGAAAGCCGCCGCCCCTCAAAGACAACCGCCGTCGCTTCGGGCACCCGCTTCACCTGCTCCTCCACGAGCTGATGAATCGTCCGATCACGGGGATAGTCCTTCTCGGTATCGTTAAAGCTTTGCAGCAATTGAAATTTCTCGTCCCCCGACAGCATGTCCGCCCGCACGATGTCCAGCTCCAACTCGTGAAGCCCCACGGCCAGCAGGCGATTCAGATGGCCGACGACCCGAGTCATGAACTCGGAGTCATATAAGTGCTCGTTATATGACAGTGCTAGCTGTATCGTCCCGCCGGTTAAGCTGAATTCAAAGGAACAATCCGTGACCACGTTTTGCCCGATTTCGTCCAGATGCAGCTCCTTAAGGGATACTAGCGTATGGACGACGGGTATCCCGCCTGCATATTGCAGGTCCAGCTTCTCCGTCATTTTCAAGAACGGAATATGTTGATGCTGAATCGCTTCCGGCAAGGAAGTCCTCAGCTCGCTCAGAAGCGTTCTAAAAGTCGCACCCGCCGAAAGCGAGTTTTTCAAAATCATCGTATGATTAACGGATCGGCGCGTCTCCGTCGGTTTCCGTACAACCGGCATGCCGACCAGAATGTCAGAAGCGCCTGTATATTTATGCAAGAGCGACTGAACACCGGCGAGCAAAATCATAAAAGTGGCCAGCGGAGCGCCCTTGCTCATTTGAAGTACTCGCTGCGCCACTTCCTCCGAAAGCGTCCCGCCGACGGTTGTCATAATGGGCGCCAGGGAGCTTGGAGCTTTGCTGTAAGGCAGCCGCGTCAAGGTATAATCGTCGCTACCGAATTTTTCGTTCCAAAACAACGTTTCTTTTTCAAAAGCCATCTGGATCGTTCCCCTCTCTTCATCGGTAAAAGCAATCCGGCGGAGCATATGCCGCAGCAACGCTCCAGCCTCGCTCCCCGCCTTTTCAAACATGTGACAACAATGTCAATGGCTTTCGCCAGGTCACTGCTTCGCTTGCCCGGTTGATCGCATGCGGCAATCCTCTGCCTAGCAGCTGTCCCGCTCGGCTCCCATGCGTGAAAGACAACAAAGAGCATCGTTCTACGCAAGAGATGCGGCTGCTTCCGGCTCCTCTGCTTCAATATGCTTGCTGCGGACGAGCCGCCCGAAGACGGACTTTGGTTTAACATTGGGTTCGGAATTGGATTTGGGGGTGAACAAGGGATGTTCCTCCCATCGATGTAAGGCTTGCTGTAGGATTCCGGCCGGCCAGCAGGAAGTCGGCCGTACCTCCGGATTCGGCACCGGAGCTGCCTTTGTCGAAGCCTATGTTTAAGGGATATTGATACACTCTATGTACGATTTGTATATTCCCCCGCCTGGTGTGGATAAGTAAAGATCCGACTGCGGGGTAGTGAGCTTTTCCTGACGATTAGATGTGACGATGGTGCTGCATGAGGGTGAAAGCGTTATCTTAACATCAGGGCCGCACGGCCCCGGAAGGCACTTCCGTGCCTCTTGCCGGGGCGGCCACCGGCTTGGCCGAGCTTAGGTCGTTACCAGCAAATCCTGGATCTCCTGAGAGATCACCTGCTGCATACTGGACTTGATAATGTCGCAGCCGGCGGCCAGATGCTCCATCGAGACGGTCAGCGGAGGGATGATCTTTAGTACGCGGTCTCCTCTGCCAGCTCTTTCAATGATGAGCCCGTTCTCGAAGCTGATCTCCGTCATCCACTTCGCCCCGGTTTCATCCGTGAAGCCCGAGACGTCAATGCCCCAGATCAGGCCAAGTCCGCGGATGGCGATGGACGGATGCAGGGGCTTGATTTCTTTGTCAAAGAACGAGCGCACAAACTCCTCCTTCTGCTTCACCTGGGCTTCCAGGGCGGCTCTGTCCCGGAACTCGAGAGCGGCATTGCCGCCCGGCTTGTCGATTCCAGAGTGCGAATCAGTCAGGATATTCTCGATATAGCCGAGCGTATCCATTTCTGCGAAAGCCCCGTTCGGGTGCGGCATGAACGTAACTCCGCCCAGAGGAAGCCCCGCCCCTTCCCTCATGGACTTGGAGCTTGTCGCCGACAGGCTGCCGATCGACATGCCGTGGAAGCCGCCCATGAATGCGTATCCCGGTTCTCTTCTTCGCCTTGCGTGCGAGCTTAAGGTCCGCTTCCACCGCGCTCGTCCCCGTCGGACCGCAGACTTGAAGCTTGTAATTCAGCTTCTTCGGCTCCAGGATCCGCTCCGAGAAGCTCTTGAAGAATTCGCGCTTAGCCATTGTATACATATCCAGACCGTGCATAATCCGGTCGGAGGTCAAGTAATCGAGAACCCGGTCCTTGATATAATCGTTGTTATGACCGTAATTCAGTGCCCCGGCACCTGCAAAAAAATCAATATATGCTCTTCCGTCCTCAGAATATAACAGGTCCCCACCTTCTGACGTCATGGATCAACATATTCTCGGCTGTCATTTTCCACAATTGTCGGTCTCCGCATGCCGGCTTGCTGGGTAGCCAGTGGACTGGTCTCTCGCACACAGCTTGGATAGGTATAAAAACCATCCAATTCTATTTTCTATCATAATTGGAAAGTTGACCTAGGTAGAATTATATCAAAATTTCCAATAATGTATAGTAAAACTTCAGTTAAATTTGGTCAACACGGTGTTAATATTTTGCCTAAAAAGAGCGAATGGAGAAGAAACGCTGGGAATGGTTTGCCATCAATCGAGGAATTCGACGCGTGTCGACATTCAGGCGGGGTGCCGGCCGATTTGGAAGATCTTCCCTGTAAACATTCTCTGCCGGTGCTCCGGATCCTTGCGCTTTGCGATAACTTAACATGATTACCTGACGAATTTCTGGAAGCCTGGCTGGAAACGTGACTGGATGTCAGCTGGATACTCTGCTGGAAAATCCGTTGGATACTCGCGTTTAGGTCGGGTGTAACGTTAACTCTAGACGTTCCATTATCGTTTGAATGATCTCGTATGCCCAATCCGCATCCTTCTTGGGGATATATTGGCGCTCTACGGTTTGCGGAATGTGCAATAAATTTTATACTTTCTTCTTGTTTTACTGTAAGTAACATATCTGTAGTCATAATGATGGGAAGCTTATTCTTGGGGTCAGTTGGATGTTTAATGCCTAACTTTTGTGCAATATAGAGGGTTTTATCTAGGGGTAATAAAGGAAATTGTTCGCGAATATCAATCTCTTGCTCTGACCACTCCATTTGGTAATGATGTGCCAATTCAAAGTGTTGTAGACAGATAATGGTGAAGTCGACCACTTTTCCAACCAAGAATTCGAGTAACTATCCCTACTGAAGGTACATCATGTACAGTCAACCAAGGTTTATATTCCGAAAAGTGGCCTTGACCTCTTCCTTCTTTGATTTTCCGTTGAATAGATGCTATAGATTTACTTGATCGAATTTTGTTCATTATTCACCTTCTTTTTAGAAGTACTAAATCAGAGTAAAGTTCAGTTATCTTTTTCTACTCCTAAGATATATTTTAGTTTTACTTCAAAATACAAATGTAGAATATAACAACTCACAGCTTTATACAATAGCAAAGTAATATTTTTTAGCTATATTTTACTTGATATCCTATTCATAGGCTACTCGTAGGGTACAGTAGGGTATGAATAAGCTATAATATGGGCTATAAGTAGGTATAATTAGTAAGTAGATGGGTCGGGTTAAAACCTATTTGATATTCTCTATAGAGGTGAACTCATGAATACTTTGGGACAGCGATGTAGAAATTTAAGACTAGTCCATAAATGGACATAAGAGGAACCTGCTAATAAAATCGGGGGTAACCAAACAGGTTATTTCTAATTGGGAGCGAAATGTAGCGAACTGAAATTAATCATTTAATATCTTTAGCAGAGGTTTTTGATGCTACAACCGATTATTTACTTTATTGCTAATCAAATGACGTTCCCCTACTGTGTGGACTCAATTGATACAATTCATTCGGACCTTAATAACGAGAAAATCAAAAAATCCTTTGATCTTTTATCATTTCTAAATTCTGGTTTTCGAATTGAATTAAATGGGCAGGTATTAGAACAAGAAGATTTGAATCTAATCGGTAAAAATATTACCTTTTTAATGGAGCATTTTGTCTCTCCTTTAAAGAAAAGATATAGTAAATAGAAAATTTTAGTACTCATTAGTTCGCTTAAAGAAGTAGCGCC
Source organism: Paenibacillus sp. SEL1 (assembly GCF_054602535.1). NCBI lineage: Bacteria > Bacillati > Bacillota > Bacilli > Caryophanales > Paenibacillaceae > Paenibacillus > Paenibacillus sp. SEL1. Next base: position 1,258,277 of record NZ_CM137723.1, read on the forward strand.
TCACACCTTCTTTTACAATTTAATTAACTATGTGTTAGCTGAAGTTTTACTTTTAGGGATAGTCTTTCAATATTTCTTTTGCAAGTTTCATTAGTTGCACACTCTGTAAATAGATCTCTATGTTAAGACCTTGTAATGATACTTTTACCACCAATCTACATTCTTCATAATCTTCAAATTCATTTCTTATGTAAATTGATTTTAGATCAGTTGGGGTATATCTAATGCTGAGGTTCCAACCGCCTTCTTTCAAAGCTCTTTCAAACCATTTCTCACGTATGGCTCTTGAGCAAGTATAAAAAACTTGCTGAAACAGATACCGTGGGGTGTTCTCGAAACAAAGAAATAAGTTCTAATTCCTGAGCTTCAATGGCTAAATTAAAAATAGTGTTCTTTGATACAGGCGTATCTTCAAAGATTAACCACTCTATATGAGAAGTGAAGTTTTCTTTAATTGCTATAATTATAGCAAGAGAGGGTATGTATTTATCTTACTCCAGCTCACTCAACGTTCCTTGAGAAATTCCAATTATATTTGCAAACTTTATTTGATTCAAGTTGTTTGTTTTTCTAATAGTTCAAATTCGTTGCCTATTGTAGACATAATTACCCTCCTAAGCTAAAAAGATCCCGATATATTATCGGGATCTTTCTTGGTGTTTGTAAAATGACTAGTTCCAGACTTTTTTACTGGTTCCACACTTTTTTATCACCAGACAAAAGTCATAAAAGCAACTTAAAGCTTATTCTACAGTAACACTTTTCGCTAGGTTACGTGGTTTATCAACATCATGACCCAGTGCAAGAGAAGCGTAGTAAGCCAACAGTTGGAGAGAGACAACTGAAATTGCAGCAGACAGAATTGGAAGTGTCTTCGGAATGGCAAATACCTGATCCACGGACTTCAGCAACTCAACTGCGTGCTCTTCGTACGTAATCGCAAGAACATCTGCCCCACGAGCCTTGACTTCCTTAATGTTGCTCACGGTTTTCTCCAACACGGATTCCTGTGTTACCAAAGCGATAACCGGAATGCCGTCTTCAATCAATGCCAGTGTACCATGCTTCAATTCACCCGCAGCATAAGCCTCGGAATGAATGTAGGAAATTTCCTTGAGCTTCAGGGAGCCTTCCTGTACTACAGCATAGTCCTGACCGCGACCAATAAAGAACAGGTGCTTGTGGCTTGCAATTTGCTCAGCATAGGCTTTGATCGCATCTGCTTTACCCAGCATCTCTTCCACTTGCTCTGGCAGAGATTCCATAGCAGCCAGCACATGAGCTACTTGCTCATCTGTTTGTGTGCCACGCACTTGAGCGAGATACAAACCAAACAGATAGAACGCAATCAACTGTGAAGAATATGCTTTAGTGGAGGCTACGGCAATTTCCGGTCCTGCCAGTGTAACCAACACATCATCTGCATCACGGGCGATGGAGCTACCGACTACGTTTGTAATCGCCAGTACATGAGCGCCATTTGCTTGTGCTTCACGCAGGGCTGCCAACGTGTCAGCAGTTTCACCGGATTGACTCACCACGATCACCAATGTCTCTGGTGTTACGATAGGTGAACGATAACGATATTCAGAAGCCACATCATTTTCTACCGGTATACGAGCCAGACTTTCAATAACTGTACGACCAATCAAACCAGCATTGTAAGCTGTACCACACGCAACAATTTGAATGTTGCGGATATTTTTAATTTGTTCTTCTGTCAGCTTCAGCTCAGGAAGAACAACTTTTTTAGTATCTTTATCGATACGGCCCAACATTGTGTCACGATAAGCCTTAGGCTGCTCGTGAATTTCTTTCAACATGAAATGCTCATAGCCGCCTTTTTCCGCTGTTACAGCATCCCATTCGACATGAATCATTTCCCGAGAAATAAATTGGCCTTCGATTGTCATTAATTCGACAGCATCACTGGTCAAAACAGCCATTTCGCCATCGTTCAAAATAAATACATTGCGTGTATATTTCAGAATAGCCGGAATGTCGGAACCGATAAAGTTCTCGCCTTCTCCCACACCAATAACCAGCGGGCTAGCTTGACGAACAGCAACCAGCTTATTAGGCTCGTGCTCTGTCAGCACACCCAGTGCAAAAGCACCGCGCATAAAGGTAATTGCTTTTTGTACTGCTTTAACGATATCCCCTTTATATTCACGCGCAACCAGATGGGAAATAATTTCCGTGTCCGTTTCGGAAATAAAGGTATGACCTTCGCTGATCAGCTGCTCCTTCAGCTCCAGATAGTTCTCAATAATTCCGTTGTGAACTACGGAGAACTTTTGGCTCTCATCCAAATGTGGATGGGAGTTTTCATCAGAAGGCTTACCGTGCGTTGCCCAACGTGTATGTCCGATACCTGCATGGCCTACCAACGGCGTACCATCCAGTTTAGCTTCCAGATTCGCCAGACGACCTTTAGCCTTGGCTACTTGCAATCCTGAATCTGTAAACACGGCAATACCCGCAGAGTCATAACCGCGATACTCCAGCTTCTTCAATCCGTCAATCAATACCTCTTGCGTATTCTGATTACCAATATATCCTACAATGCCACACATATTCGTTATCCTCCCGATCATCATTTCACAAGACGACTCATCACAGGACTAACGTGTGCGGTAGATTGTGGAATAAAGTTCATTCATCTATGAAGTTGTCAATGATAACTATAGAATTTACAGGCATCTCTTCACGAATGTAACGAAATTCCCAAACCGCGCACGCCAATGATGATGGCCGCACATTCATGAAATGAATCTTATAATTTAGGTTATAAAATAATAAAGGCATCTACCGGTGCGTTGTGTAAACAGTTGCCTGTTCATTTTCCGCTGCCGGTTTACGGCTCGATGCTTCACCGGAAGGTCCCCGCCGAATGTTTCGAACACCTTCACCTCGTCAGCTTGTTTTGTCGTGAACCGATTTGCGGGCAACTTTATCTCAACTGAATCCGTTGCTTTCCACCAAGTTCCCCCGCACAAAATCAAGCTCTGGCGCTTGTATTACGTTACCTTACAACCCTCGCTTTCTCTATCTGAGTCACAGCATCCCTATATTATATTCAGCTAAGTATCATTTGGCAATGACACTTTATTCATAATTACACCATGAAGGCCATAAATCGTTAGTAAATAACCGCAAACGCCGTTGCCTGCTTCTTTTTCACAGGCAACCGACGTTTACAAAATTTTAAACTAATTCTTTCTTCACGACATCTACGATCTGACCGACAAATTGCTCCAGTTCGTCCTTATCCGGGCCTTCGGCCATCACACGAATAAGTGATTCTGTGCCTGAAGCACGGACCAATACACGCCCATTATCGCCCAATTGTTGTTCCACCTGCTCAATTGCTTCTGCAATGGCAGGATTCCCTTCGTAATTGCGTTTGTCCTGCACACGCACATTTACGAGCACTTGCGGATACTGTTTCATGAGCGATTTTAGCTCACTCATTTTCTTGCCGGAAGCTTTCAAGGTATCTACCAGCTGAATCCCAGTCAGCATGCCATCGCCTGTCGTATTGTGATCCAGGAAAATAACATGACCAGACTGCTCACCGCCTAGGTTAAATCCACCCCGACGCATTTCTTCCATCACATAACGGTCCCCGACCGCAGTTTTTGCAGTCTTCAGTGCCAGCTTTTCAGTAGCTTTATAAAAACCGATATTACTCATCACTGTCGATACAATGGTGCTGTCCTTGAGTTTTCCCGCACGGTTCATTGCATCTCCGCAAATGCAGAGAATATAGTCGCCGTCTACCTCTTCCCCGTTCTCATCAATCGCGATCAGACGATCGGCATCGCCGTCAAAGGCCAAACCAATATCTGCTTTCAAACGGCGTACTTCCTCTTTCAGCTTTTCAGGATGAGTCGAGCCGCAATGATCATTGATGTTCAAACCGTTCGGCTCGGCACCGATGGTGTGTACCTCAGCTCCCAGTTCTGCAAAAAGCTTCGGTGCCAGCTCATAAGCTGCTCCGTTAGCACAATCTAGTACAATTTTTAACCCTTCAAAAGAATGGCTAATTGTTGTTTTCAAGAACTCCAGATAATCGTAGCGAGAATGCTCGTCTACAACAACCGTTCCCAATCCGCCGCCAATCGGACGAGGCAGTTGGTCTTCTTTTGCATCCATGAGCTCTTCAATTTTCAATTCCGTTTCGTCTGTCAATTTAAAACCGTCACCGCCAAAAAACTTAATGCCGTTGTCTTCAACTGGATTGTGTGATGCTGAGATCATTACACCAGCGTCAGCTTTCAATTGACGTGTGAGATATGCTACCCCAGGTGTCGAAACAATACCTAGACGAACCACATTAGCCCCAATGGACAGCAAACCGGCTACAAGAGCCGATTCCAGCATCAGTCCGGATATCCGTGTATCCATACCAATAACAACTGTCGGTTTCTCTACATTACCTGCTAAAACATATCCGCCGCAGCGGCCAATGCTATATGCCAGTTCGGCTGTAAGTTCCTGATTAGCAACGCCTCGTACACCATCTGTACCAAAATATTTCCCCATGTAAAATGACTCCCTTTTTTTGTCTAATAAATCTTGATTATTTACTACAGATAAAACATGTTATGGCTGACTGTTCTCCGAGGTTCCATTCGCAGAAGAATCTGCGCCGTTATGAGGATTTGTTTTATCCTCCGCAGCTGCGTTGTCCCCGGTCTTAGCGTCAGAGTCCCCACCTTGACTACCTTGCCCCTCCTGTGGCCTCTCCTGCCCCTTTTCGCCACTACCAGAGGGGTTTGATTCATTCTCACTATTCGGATTCGTTACAGCAGGCGTAGAAGGGCTCTCAATGTTGACCGTTGCCTTTAGTTGGCCAGCATTTCCGGCTTGCGTAATATATTTAGGCAAGCCTACTTTCAGAGTAACCTCGTGTTGACCAGCCGCGAGGCCACTTACATCTGCCACCAAACTAATATCATCATTGGTTAAATTATTTACCATATCCTGCGGGCCCTTCACAGTAACATCCATCGTCTTACCTACGGGTGCTGTAACAGTCGTAGTCGCTTTATCTCCTGCACCTTGTAAAACGATTGGGATGCCTGACAGCGTCCGTTCCGTATCTGTGACTTCATTGGAAGGGACGACGGTCACCTGAATTTGTATTGACCCTGGCTCGATTTTATCAGAACCTGAGGGGGCTGCCAAATTAGCTTGAACTGTACGAGTCCCCGCTTCCGTGAATTGACTTAAATCCAATGTAGCCGTGACGTAAGAGCTGAGGCTGCTCAATACATCCTGCGATGCATACACCGCCGCTTCCTTCACGTTTGCATTGACTTTAGAAAGCGCCAATCCGTCTGGCAACTCTCCAGCATAGACAATCTTAACAGGCACAGATTTCGCCTGCTGAGTTACCGGAATTTCAACGGACACAGTGGATGGCTCAATGACCGCTCCTGTAAGTTCCTGTCCCTTTTTGTTATAAGCCTTCAGTTTTACACGCTTCTGTTCAAACTTTTCTGAGATACCATCCGTATTAACAGCCCCTTGAACGGCAGTAACGGTACTCAACTGGCTTTTAGGCAAGGTAACCTTCACGGTTTGAGGAGCAATTACAGGCTTCCCAAGCTGCAGTCCCCCATCTGGGTTTCCTTTAGGAACTATAGATACATTAAATGATTTCGTTTGTTTTTCCTCAATCGTCACTGTAACACGGTTAGGAGTCATAGACACCAACTCCACTCCATCCGGCAAGTCCGGTTCGAGTGACAATGTTTTAGTACCTGCTCCTAAGCCGTTTAAGTTTAGCTTTGCCTGATAATTATCCGCGAAAAAAGAAGTCAGCACAGAGCGCTGTCCTCTGACCTCCATCTTAACATGGTCAGTATCCATGGTAGACAATACATATTTTGAATCATCCAGACCACTAGCCTGAATGCCCACATTATCAATCACTTTATTATTATAAGAAACGGTCAGCGTAGATGAAGGTGTACCTGTATCTAGATGGACCATTCCCCATAGCAGGACAGCAACCGCAAGCGCCAATATCTTGGAAATCGTATTATTGTTAATCCATTTGTCCATCATGAATTTCCACGGCCTCCCCTCCGATTCCAGAATGAGCCGCGTTTTTCTTTCAAGGACGGTGTTGGCCGCAACTCCTCATACAGCTTGGAGATTAGGGATTCTTCCTTAATGTCGCGCACGACCTGTCCATTAATGGCCAAAGAAATTTGCCCTGTTTCCTCCGATACCACGACAGTTACGGCATCCGTTACCTCACTCACCCCAATCGCAGCTCGGTGACGGGTTCCCAACTCCTTGCTGATGAACGGATTTTCCGATAATGGCAAATAACAGGCCGCAGAAGCAATCTGTTTATTTTGAATAATCACCGCACCATCATGCAAAGGCGTATTAGGAATGAAGATGTTAATTAGCAGTTCAGAACTGACTACGGCCTGTGTCTTGATACCAGACTCCGTATATTCGTTTAGCCCTGTCTCGCGCTCAAATACGACCAAAGCTCCTATTTTCCTACGTGATAAATAATTCAGCGCCTTAATCATTTCTCCGATTAGCTTGTTAATCTCTTCATCATCCGCAGACGAACGCCCAAATAATTTGCCACGCCCCAACTGCTCCAGTGCACGACGCAACTCAGGCTGAAAAATAATAAAGATAGCCACCACACCAAAGGTGAACATCTGGTTCATCAACCACTTGAGCGTATACAAATCAAACCAGGTGCTAACCGCCCAAATGACAACCAGAAACAGAATCCCTTTCAACAATTGAACTGCACGCGTTCCGCGAACAAGTAAAATAAGCTGATACATAATATAGGTTACGATCAAAATGTCGATAATATCTTTAATGGACTCTTTCCAAGTCAGGTCCGCAAAATAATCCAACATGCGCATGCCCCCGCAATTTTCTGTAGTGAGTGGGTGTAATATGTACACAGTATGCTCTCTCTATCTAGGTTATAACGATCAGGCTCACGTTGCAAGCTGTGTGACAAAAGAACCGCTAAAATCAGTAAAATACAGTACAATTCGCCAGCTTCATATACAAAAAAACGCCTTTTCCAGCGGAAAGAGGCGCTCGATATTGTCCTTGCCATTTCAAGCTTCTTTTATGGAGAAGAGGGTCCCCCGAATAAATCAGTAACCTTGTACCAAATCCAATCCAAGGTTTGATCAATACTTTTAACCTGTCCTGCAATATGGGCGGTGGACGCTTGATAATAAGAACCATCAATCACAGTTACATTTCCTTCCACATCACCGTATACACGGGCTTCACCATTTTGCACTGTTAAATCTCCGGCAATGGATTTCCCTTCAGGCACAATCACAGTATCACCCTGAATAACGACTTGATCCAGTTGGCTTCCTTTGACTACCAATTGATGGTCCGTGCTAGAAAAGCTGGCCATGCTTGAGCATATAACAATAAGGAAGAAGGCAGCGGCTGTTACAGCGGGATGCCTTTTCACCCACGTCAGCATAGGCACCGCAGTCTGTCTTTTATGCGGCGGCAAAGCATTCATAATGCGAAATGTCAGCTCATCCGATACACACGGCACTTGATGATAGCGTGTACCGTAAAGCATCGCATCCGTCCGCTCCAGCTCTTTAAAACGCATGCGGCATTCCGGGCAGTCTAACAAGTGCTGTTCCAACTCATGTTTGTCCTGCTCAGACAGGTCGCCATCTAGATAGTCATGCATAAAAGAGACGGCTTGTTTGCAATCCATATGAGCCAATCCTTTCTAATATTCTTCCGTGTTTCTCAACATAACATGCTCCGGCTTAGAAACTTTGCTCATCTTACATACGTTACAACGAGCATTATGTTTCATAAAAACATCTATGCAGACTCTTCTCCTAGAATCTATGCGTATGATCTATAGCTTGTGCTCCAGTTTTTTGCGCAGAAAATCCCGCCCCCTGTGTACTCTTGTCTTAATAGTGGTAACTGGGAGATTGAGCACATCGCTGATTTCCTGTAAGGAAAGCTCCTGCAAGTACCGTAAAACCATAATCGTTCTGTATTTATCTGGAAGGCTGTCAATGGCGTCATGAATCAAAGCCTGCGTTTCGGACAGAAGCGTACTCCCCTCAGGGGTAAGCTCTTCACTGGCGAGCATGGCGTACCCATCGACACCTTCCTGATCATTCATTTCAGCATCAAGTGAGTATGTAGGTTTTCTCCTTCGCAGACGATCAATGCACAGATTTGTAGCAATTCGATAAATCCAGGTTGAGAACTTCTGTCCATGATCATATTTTTCCAAATTACGATACACACGCAAAAAAGTTTCCTGCACCAGATCCTCCGCCTCATGGCGATTACCTAGCATCCGGTAGGAAAGATGAAAAATCCGATCTTTATATAACTCGACTAACTCCGCAAAAGCTCGCTGATCGCCTTTCTGTACCAGCCTTACCAAGCGGCTTTCCATATTATCCACTCTATACTCCCCCAGACTTGCTGATGGGTTACTTATTACATGTTTATGATTATTCATCGTAGTTTAATTTTATCCGGAAATCAACTGTAGTATTGTTACTAACTGCAAGCACGCCTGCCATCAATATACAAACAGCACAATCGGGCACCCCATGAGTACCCGATTGCCTGTTTTCGTACAACCGTACTATATCAGCCCGTATTTCTTAAGCCTGCTGCAATTCCGTTAATTGTCAACAATACCTCACGCAGCATTTCAGTGTCATCACCGTTCTGATCCCGCAGCTCCCGTAGCTCACTTAGCAATTGAACCTGCAAGTAACTTAACGGATCGACATAAGGATTACGCAACCGGATAGATTCCTGAATAACCGGCACGTCGTCCAAAATCTCGGATTGTCCGGTTATTTTCAAAATCAACTCAGATGTCAGCTTGAACTCCGCTGATATCTGCCCGAAAATACGCTGCCGGGCCTCTTCGTTAACCGACATCCCAGCGTACTCTTCTGCAATCAGTAAATCCGCTTTAGCGATTGCCATTTGCAGTGTATCAATAAGTGACCGGAAGAAAGCAGAGTCCCTAAACATCGTTTGCAGCACTTTGAGGTTATCCTCATTGTTTTGATAGAAGCTTTGCAAACCTGTTCCAGCCGCATACCATGCAGGTAACAAGTAACGGCTTTGTGTCCATGCAAAAACCCATGGAATGGCGCGTAAGTCCTCAAAACGTTCGCTGTTCTTGCGCTTGGACGGACGAGATCCAATATTCAGCTCGCCTACCTCAGGCAACGGTGTAGATTCTTTGAAGAAGTTGAAAAAATCCGGATCTCGGAAAATCAAATCCTGATACTTATCCAGTGAAACTTGGGAAATGCGGGCGATAATCTCCTCCCAGCTCTCCTCAAACACTTCCTTCTTCCCGGAACGATGATATGCCACAGCCGTAATCAGCGCCGATGTTGCCTGCTCCAAGCTCCGGTACGCGATGCCTCTAAGCGAGTATCGGGATGATAGCACTTCACCTTGCTCCGTAATTTTGATTCCGCCTCCAATCGTATGAGGAGGTTGAGCCAAAATACTGCGATTAAGTGGCATTCCTCCACGACCCAGCGCACCTCCACGACCGTGGAAAAACTTCACTTTTACGCCAAACTCATTAACTACTTCCGTAATGCTGTTCATAGCGACCCGAAGTTCCCAGTTCGCTGTAACCACACCGCCATCTTTATTACTGTCCGAGTATCCCAACATAATCTCCTGAAGCTGGTCCATCGCAGCCACAGATTGTCGATATACAGGCAAGTTCATCAATCTTCTCATAATATCAGGTGCAGCGTGCAGATCATCTATCGTTTCGAACAAAGGGACGGATTGCAGCGTACAGATAACAGTGCCATCCTTCTCGATGCGGAACAGGCCTACCTCTTTGGATAAGACCATAACCTCCAGTAAGTCACTGGCTCCCTGAGTCATACTGATCAAGTAGCTTGTAATGGACTGCTTGCCGAATTCCTCCTGAGCCAAATAAATCGTACGATATACGTCAAGACATTCCTGTGTGCTATCGCTATATTTTAAATACGGTGAAGTAATCGGACGAGGTTCATTCAGCAGCTTTTCCAGCAGATTTATTTTTTCCTCTTCTGATAGCTTACTGTAATCCGATACAATATTCATTTTAGACAGAATTTCAGTCATCGCATTTTCATGTTCCTGACTATGCTGACGCACATCCAGTGTAGCTGTATGGAATCCAAACAACTCTACCTGGCGAATCATCTTTTGAATATATGTGTTTGCCACATAATCGGCAAAATGATGACGCAGGCTGTTGTCAATAACATTTAGGTCTGCAATGAGCTCTTCCGCAGAATTATAACGCTCATGGGTACCCTGTTTGCTTTCATCCAGGATGTTGTTCACTTTGGCAATCATATATGCCAGTTTAATGCGGTAAGGCTCTTTTTCGTTATGCCATACTTCCATCTTTTTAAGTGTAATATGAGTACGGTCTTCTTCAATAGAAGCCAGCAGATCATCGGAAACTCGCACAATGCTGGTGCTGAAACTCAAGTAACCCATGAGTTCCTTTAACGTGTGCTGATATTCTCTCAAAGCCAACTTGCGCTGCATACGTAACGTTTCCCAAGTCACATGAGCTGTCACAGACGGATTGCCGTCCCGGTCTCCACCGATCCAGGAACCAAATCTCAGATAAGTGGGTATGTGCCATTTTTGTTCGGGATAATATTTGTCCAAACATCGTTCCAATTCTTGGTACACATCTGGCAGTACATGAAACAAGGTCTCGTGAAAATAATACATTCCATTTCTTACTTCATCTAATACAGTTGGCTTGCGATCACGCAACTCATCTGTCTGCCAAAGCGTAATTACTTCGTTTAGCAGATTCTCCCGTACCTGTTCCCGCTCACGTAAGGTAAGCATCGGATTATCCAGCAGCATGACGTCCTCGGAAATGCGCTTGTGGATATCAAGTATTACTCGTCGTGTCGCTTCTGTAGGATGTGCGGTCATGACCAGCTCCAAAGAGAGCTCATTCAGCAAGTTGCTAACGTCCTCGGCGGAGAAGCCCCCTTGTTTAAGCTCCTGAACGGAACTTTCAATGGAACCAGGTTGAACATCTTCACCAGCGGAATGCTCATAATCCCGCTTACGACGAATACGATGGTTTTGCTCAGCGATATTCACCAACTGAAAATAAATCGCAAACGCGCGAATAACCTGGTGACGAATATCCGTATCCAGTCCGCTGACCATTTGTTTGAAATCCTCATACAACTCCGGTTGATACCCGGCACGTAACGATTTACTTGTCTCACGTATTTTCTCCACGATATCCAAAAGTTCGTTGCCACCCTGATGAACCAAAACCTCACCAAGAATATTCCCTAGAAAACGAACGTCCCGCCGCAGCAGATTGTTGGATTGGTTTTTGTTAGCGGTTAACGTAAGCTCAGTCATGCTTTTCCCCCCATCTGATCTGTTCCACACCATATACAGTTGTAGCAAAGGTACGTATACACACGAAATTTGACACTTTCTTAACATCATACAATAAAAACGCATGAAAAGCTGCAAAATTTACAGTAAAAAATCATGTTTTTGAAATACTTCTTTTAAGAAAATATTGGATTTTTATGCAAAAAGATGAAATTTATAATAGAAATGAATGTATACACTAGTGATGCGTGAAACATTATGCACAGTCTCTTATAAAGAGTGTGGTTTTAAAGGTGCAAATTCATGCAACATGATGTGTATATGTTTATTAATTGTTAACAAAGTCAACCCCATTATCCTTCTATCCACAAAGATATACACAAATTAGCCATATCCTCAGTGTTTCTAGGGCATTTCCTCTTTAAGACTTCGCTTTTTACCCACATAAATAAATGGGAATGTGCACAACGCAAGAGCAGATGCAGAGTTATCACCATGAATTCGTACCATAATAGCTATAGGATTCCTATATTCAAAGGATTTGATCACGAAATTAGCCTTACTGCAGGAGAAAAGGGGTACGCTTGAGGGGAAATTCGGGATCTAGACGCCATAGTAACAAGAGCCTATGTACAATATGCACAAGTCATCCCCAACTGTGCATGACAGGAGACATAACTGCATTAACTTATATACATAGAAGTAAATGTAATGTGGACAAAATAAAAAGAAGCCTTTCGGCTTCTAGGTAATCGGTAAGCGGGTGATGGGAATCGAACCCACGCTATCAGCTTGGAAGGCTGAAGTTCTACCATTGAACTACACCCGCAAATTAGTATCGGGATGACACGATTTGAACATGCGACCCCCTGGTCCCAAACCAGGTGCTCTACCAAGCTGAGCTACATCCCGATATTATACTTTTTTAAATATGGCGCGCCCTGAGAGATTCGAACTCCCGGCCTTTTGATTCGTAGTCAAACGCTCTATCCAGCTGAGCTAAGGGCGCAAATATGGAGCGGACGACGGGAATCGAACCCGCGACCCTCGCCTTGGCAAGGCGATGCTCTACCGCTGAGCCACGTCCGCAAAAACAAGATGCGCGTGGAGGGACTTGAACCCCCACGTCAAAGACGCTAGATCCTAAGTCTAGTGCGTCTGCCAATTCCGCCACACGCGCATGTAATACAATGGTGAGCCATGAAGGACTCGAACCTTCGACACCCTGATTAAAAGTCAGGTGCTCTACCAACTGAGCTAATGGCTCTTAATGGCTGGGGATATAGGATTTGAACCTATGCATGACGGAGTCAAAGTCCGTTGCCTTACCGCTTGGCTAATCCCCAATATGCATATGATTCACAATTCCCCAAGATTTCATCCAGGTAAGAGGATGAAAAATGGTGGAGGCTGAGGGGCTCGAACCCCCGACCCTCTGCTTGTAAGGCAGATGCTCTCCCAGCTGAGCTAAGCCTCCATACTATCCTATGACCCGTAGGGGATTCGAACCCCTGTTACCTCCGTGAAAGGGAGGTGTCTTAACCCCTTGACCAACGGGCCATCCTATAACAAGCTCTCAACCGGGTTCGAACCGGTGACCTCATCCTTACCATGGATGCACTCTACCTGCTGAGCTATGAGAGCAAATGGCTCCCCGAACAGGACTCGAACCTGTGACAACTCGATTAACAGTCGAGTGCTCTACCAACTGAGCTATCAGGGAATATTAATCATAAAGCTCTGCTTGGCGACGTCCTACTCTCCCAGGACCCTGCGGTCCAAGTACCATCGGCGCTGGAGGGCTTAACGGTCGTGTTCGGGATGGGTACGTGTGGAACCCCTCCGCTATCGCCACCAAACATGAATTTACATCGTAAATTCTACATTCAAGGTTACACCCTGAAAACTGGATCCGAAACTCATTTGCGTTTTATGCTTAGGATAAGCCCTCGACCGATTAGTATTGGTCAGCTCCATGCATTACTGCACTTCCACCCCCAACCTATCTACCTCGTCGTCTTCAAGGGGTCTTACATACTGGGAAATCTCATCTTGAGGGGGGCTTCACGCTTAGATGCTTTCAGCGCTTATCCCTTCCGTACATAGCTACCCAGCGGTGCTCCTGGCGGAACAACTGGTACACCAGCGGTACGTCCATCCCGGTCCTCTCGTACTAAGGACAGCTCCTCTCAAATTTCCTACGCCCACGACAGATAGGGACCGAACTGTCTCACGACGTTCTGAACCCAGCTCGCGTACCGCTTTAATGGGCGAACAGCCCAACCCTTGGGACCTACTTCAGCCCCAGGATGCGATGAGCCGACATCGAGGTGCCAAACCTCCCCGTCGATGTGGACTCTTGGGGGAGATAAGCCTGTTATCCCCAGGGTAGCTTTTATCCGTTGAGCGATGGCCCTTCCATGCGGTACCACCGGATCACTAAGCCCGACTTTCGTCCCTGCTCGACTTGTAGGTCTCGCAGTCAAGCTCCCTTCTGCCTTTGCACTCTTCGAATGATTTCCAACCATTCTGAGGGAACCTTGGGGCGCCTCCGTTACTCTTTAGGAGGCGACCGCCCCAGTCAAACTGCCCACCTGACACTGTCCTCGCACCGGGTCACGGTACCAAGTTAGAACCTAGATACGATCAGGGTGGTATCCCAAGGATGCCTCCCTTCAAGCTGGCGCTCAAAGTTCTACGGCTCCCACCTATCCTGTACAGATCGTACCCAAATTCAATATCAAGCTGCAGTAAAGCTCCATGGGGTCTTTCCGTCTTGTCGCGGGTAACCTGCATCTTCACAGGTATTAAAATTTCACCGGATCTCTCGTTGAGACAGCGCCCAAGTCGTTACGCCATTCGTGCGGGTCAGAATTTACCTGACAAGGAATTTCGCTACCTTAGGACCGTTATAGTTACGGCCGCCGTTTACTGGGGCTTCGGTTCATAGCTTCGCCCCGAAGGGCTTACCACTCCCCTTAACCTTCCAGCACCGGGCAGGCGTCAGCCCGTATACTTCGCCTTGCGGCTTCGCACAGACCTGTGTTTTTGCTAAACAGTCGCTTGGGCCTTTTCACTGCGGCCCCCTCGGGCTATTCACCCTACCGAGGCACCCCTTCTCCCGAAGTTACGGGGTCATTTTGCCGAGTTCCTTAACGAGAGTTCTTCCGCGCGCCTTAGAATTCTCTTCTCGCCTACCTGTGTCGGTTTGCGGTACGGGCACCTTCTCCTGGCTAGAGGCTTTTCTTGGCAGTCTGAGATCATGACCTTCGCTACTACAATTTTCGCTCCCCATCACAGCCCAGCCTTACGATGTGCGGATTTGCCTACACACCAGCCTCACTGCTTAGACGGACATCCATCAGTCCGCGTCACTACCCTACTGCGTCACCCCATCGCTCATAACGGATTACGGTGGTACAGGAATTTCGACCTGTTGTCCTTCGACTACGCCTATCGGCCTCGCCTTAGGTCCCGACTTACCCTGAGCGGACGAACCTTCCTCAGGAACCCTTAGGCTTTCGGCGGATCTGATTCTCACAGATCTTTTCGTTACTCATACCGGCATTCTCACTTGAATGCAGTCCAGCGCTCCTTACGGTACACCTTCAACCCGCATTCAACGCTCCCCTACCCCTGATGCAAAGCATCAAGCCATAGCTTCGGTGGTGTGTTTAGCCCCGTTACATTTTCGGCGCAGAGTCACTCGACCAGTGAGCTATTACGCACTCTTTCAATGGTGGCTGCTTCTAAGCCAACATCCTGGTTGTCTGTGCAACTCCACATCCTTTCCCACTTAACACACACTTGGGGACCTTAGCTGATGGTCTGGGCTGTTTCCCTTTCGACAATGGATCTTAGCACTCACTGTCTGACTCCCGGAACTAAATCTATGGCATTCGGAGTTTGACTGAGCTTGGTAACCCTTGCGGGCCCCGCACCCAATCAGTGCTCTACCTCCACGATTCTTCTTTCCGAGGCTAGCCCTAAAGCTATTTCGGGGAGAACCAGCTATCTCCGGGTTCGATTGGAATTTCTCCGCTACCCCCACCTCATCCCCGCATTTTTCAACATGCGTGGGTTCGGGCCTCCAGTGCGTGTTACCGCACCTTCACCCTGGACAGGGGTAGATCACCCGGTTTCGGGTCTACGTCCACGTACTCATTCGCCCTATTCAGACTCGCTTTCGCTGCGGCTTCAGCTCTTCACCTTAACCTTGCACGGGAACGTAACTCGCCGGTTCATTCTACAAAAGGCACGCCATCACCCATAGATCGGGCTCTGACTTCTTGTAAGCACACGGTTTCAGGATCTATTTCACTCCCCTTCCGGGGTGCTTTTCACCTTTCCCTCACGGTACTGCTTCACTATCGGTCGCCAGGGAGTATTTAGCCTTGGCAGATGGTCCTGCCGGATTCATACGGGGTTTCACGTGCCCCGCACTACTCGGGATCCGTCTCGGAGAGAACAAGTTTTGAACTACAGGGCTTTTACCTTCTCTGGCGGGCCTTTCCAGACCTCTTCATCTAACCGGTTCCTTTGTAACTCCATGTGAGACGTCCCACAACCCCAAGGAGCAAGCTCCTTGGTTTGGGCTAATCCGCGTTCGCTCGCCGCTACTGACGGAATCACTATTGTTTTCTCTTCCTCAGGGTACTTAGATGTTTCAGTTCCCCTGGTCTGCCTCTATTCTGCCTATGTATTCAGCAGAAAGTGACTGTCGATGAAGACAGCCGGGTTTCCCCATTCGGACATCCCCGGATCAAAGCTTGCTTACAGCTCCCCGAGGCCTTATCGTTGTTCGCCACGTCCTTCGTCGGCTCCTGGCGCCTAGGCATCCTCCGTGTGCTCTTTGTAGCTTAACCTAGACTTTTCTTTCGAAGAAAGAAAATGTCGATGTTCGATAAAGAATGATTTTTGCCAAAGGCAAAAGATCTTTCCTTATCTGCTACCTTTATTTCACTTGTTTACACAAGATCAGCTTAAAGGAATATTCTAAAACGCAATTTCGTTTCGGTATCCAGTTTTCAAGGTGCAATGATAATAAATCTTTTTGGTGGAGCCAAGCGGGATCGAACCGCTGACCTCCTGCTTGCAAGGCAGGCGCTCTCCCAGCTGAGCTATGGCCCCAAAAGGAAATATAAAGTTATATGGTGGGCCCTAGTGGACTCGAACCACCGACCTCACCCTTATCAGGGGTGCGCTCTAACCAGCTGAGCTAAGGGCCCATAATAAACCACCAAAGAAGTTCTTCTTTAGTGGTTGCGCTTGGCGACGTCCTACTCTCCCAGGACCCTGCGGTCCAAGTACCATCGGCGCTGGAGGGCTTAACGGTCGTGTTCGGGATGGGTACGTGTGGAACCCCTCCGCTATCGCCACCAAACGTTCGAGAGTTTGAGCTCTCAAAACTGAGCAACGAGTGAGTAGTTTTTGAAGCTTACGCTTCATATTTGAATGTTTCCGCTCTCCGGAAACGATTCTCCATAGAAAGGAGGTGATCCAGCCGCACCTTCCGATACGGCTACCTTGTTACGACTTCACCCCAATCATCTACCCCACCTTCGGCGGCTGGCTCCCTTGCGGGTTACCCCACCGACTTCGGGTGTTGTAAACTCTCGTGGTGTGACGGGCGGTGTGTACAAGACCCGGGAACGTATTCACCGCGGCATGCTGATCCGCGATTACTAGCAATTCCGACTTCATGTAGGCGAGTTGCAGCCTACAATCCGAACTGAGACCGGCTTTTCTAGGATTGGCTCCACCTCGCGATTTCGCTTCCCGTTGTACCGGCCATTGTAGTACGTGTGTAGCCCAGGTCATAAGGGGCATGATGATTTGACGTCATCCCCACCTTCCTCCGGTTTGTCACCGGCAGTCTGCTTAGAGTGCCCAGCTTGACCTGCTGGCAACTAAGCATAAGGGTTGCGCTCGTTGCGGGACTTAACCCAACATCTCACGACACGAGCTGACGACAACCATGCACCACCTGTCTCCTCTGTCCCGAAGGAAAGGCCTATCTCTAGACCGGTCAGAGGGATGTCAAGACCTGGTAAGGTTCTTCGCGTTGCTTCGAATTAAACCACATACTCCACTGCTTGTGCGGGTCCCCGTCAATTCCTTTGAGTTTCAGTCTTGCGACCGTACTCCCCAGGCGGAATGCTTAATGTGTTAACTTCGGCACCAAGGGTATCGAAACCCCTAACACCTAGCATTCATCGTTTACGGCGTGGACTACCAGGGTATCTAATCCTGTTTGCTCCCCACGCTTTCGCGCCTCAGCGTCAGTTACAGCCCAGAGAGTCGCCTTCGCCACTGGTGTTCCTCCACATCTCTACGCATTTCACCGCTACACGTGGAATTCCACTCTCCTCTTCTGCACTCAAGCTCCCCAGTTTCCAGTGCGACCCGAAGTTGAGCCTCGGGATTAAACACCAGACTTAAAGAGCCGCCTGCGCGCGCTTTACGCCCAATAATTCCGGACAACGCTTGCCCCCTACGTATTACCGCGGCTGCTGGCACGTAGTTAGCCGGGGCTTTCTTCTCAGGTACCGTCACTCTTGTAGCAGTTACTCTACAAGACGTTCTTCCCTGGCAACAGAGCTTTACGATCCGAAAACCTTCATCACTCACGCGGCGTTGCTCCGTCAGGCTTTCGCCCATTGCGGAAGATTCCCTACTGCTGCCTCCCGTAGGAGTCTGGGCCGTGTCTCAGTCCCAGTGTGGCCGATCACCCTCTCAGGTCGGCTACGCATCGTCGCCTTGGTAGGCCTTTACCCCACCAACTAGCTAATGCGCCGCAGGCCCATCCACAAGTGACAGATTACTCCGTCTTTCCTCCTTCTCCCATGCAGGAAAAGGATGTATCGGGTATTAGCTACCGTTTCCGGTAGTTATCCCTGTCTTGTGGGCAGGTTGCCTACGTGTTACTCACCCGTCCGCCGCTAGGTTGTGTAGAAGCAAGCTTCTACACAACCCCGCTCGACTTGCATGTATTAGGCACGCCGCCAGCGTTCGTCCTGAGCCAGGATCAAACTCTCCATTAAAGACCAACCGAAGTTAGTTTATAGAAAGAGCGATAAGCTCATTTTGAAACTGACGAGATAAAATATCTCATTTTCGCTTCCATTTCATACAACCTAATGGCATGTACCAAAATTTCTGCGTTGGATTTTGTAAACAAAATCCGTACTCACTCGTTGTTCAGTTTTCAAAGATCAAACTTGCATAATGTCTTACTTTGTTTCGTCACCGCGTCTCAGTGGCGACCTTTATAATATATCATCTCTTTTTAGAATTTGCAAGAGTTTTTTTTAATTTCTTTTTTCGAGCAAATCCTTCAAAAAGGAACGAAAATTAATTTACCATGAATATTGAATAGAGTCAATACTTTTTTTGATATCAGAAAGTATAAGCTTTTTAAAATAGTTTACTTCCTGATATCTCTGATATGTTTTCTAACCTATCTATTGTTTGGTTTGTGGGACTCGCCCTCTGCGAGCATATTTTGATAGTTCCTTGGCGGGTGCAAAACGGGCATACATGCGGAAGACTGTTTTATATCGAAGTGCGATTGCGTAGCGAATATCTTGATCCAATCGAGTATCGCTCATATCAAGCAGCATTTCATCTAGCTCCTTACGAAGAACGTAGTCAAGTTCCTTGCATTCTTTTTCGTTAAACAGCATTCCCAACATATGACCAAACTCCCTTATCAGCAGATTATATAGTACTTATATTTGCTCAACTATTGTTCCAATCTTTACCTGTTTTTAAACTCAACTGCTAAGGTTTCAAACTTCCCCCGATTAATCTTCAGCTTCTCTTTAAGCTCTCCCCTTTGTTATGTTCAATTTTCAGGAAATATATAAATAATTGGCCATAATATTTTATTGTGACAATAAACGATAAGTTATGCCACTCTCAATAGCAGCTGCTATAAGCAGTAAGATGACAGACCATAGGGATACCCTCAACGTTTGTTTCCTAAATACATTCCACGATGGGCCAGTTCCTTTGCGCTTTAGCCCTATGCTTGTACCTATAGTAGACATTATGTTGATTCCAAACTTCAATCCGAAGGCACAGGCGATAATCAAAACAGGCAATTCAATCACACCGTGAGGCAGTAACCCTTTTACAACAACTTCATACATACTTCTTCCCATATCTGTCTGCAAGTGTACTACAAACCCTAAAACCATACCGTTCACAATCAAAAATATAAACGGTACGATTCCAAATACAGCCCCCATAAATATGACCAGCACACATTTAATTGCATTATTGAAAAAGATAAATACAAAAAAACTCCATTGTGGATGCTCAGAATTCTGCAAGTACTGCGCTACTTCTCCCAGTCCCTCCATTTGTTGCGCCAGCATGGATTGAATAGTGCCTGTACTTAACCACCCCACTATAATACTTGTGCAGAAAAGAAGTGCAGAGATTAAAATTAACCGTCTTGTCATGTGTAAGTCGTGAAAAAATGCGTTTAGTCCCATTTGATAATTCCTCCTATTAGCCCAATGGAATAATTGACAACCCCTGGCATAGCTTTAAGTAAACAAGCACTTCTAGGATGAAAGGGGCGTTATTAACCATGAATTCTTTTTTTTATGTATTAAACGGTAAAAAAATCAAACGATTCTTAATCGTAATGGCTGCAGCCATCTTTACTGTCGGAGTCATTTATGTAGAAACCGATAATGTTACAGTTTTTTCCGAGGAAGCACCAACCGCTATTTATAGTGTGCCCACGGACAAAAAGTTGATCGCTCTCACCTTTGATATTAGTTGGGGCGATAAGCGTACTGCCCCCATCTTAAAAGTCCTTGAGGATAAAAAAGTGACCAAGTCCACCTTTTTTCTTTCTGCCCCTTGGAGTAAAACACATCCGGAACTTGTGAATCAGATTAAAGAAAGCGGATTTGAGATCGGCAGTCATGGCCATAAACACGAAAATTACAGTAGCTTAAGCGATGAAGATATTCGTAAGCAGATTTCAATTGCTCATACCACATTAACCGAACTGACAGGACAGTCCCCGAAGTTGATCCGTATGCCTAATGGCGACTTTGATAAAAGAGTCCTTCAGGTTGCCGGCACTTTAGGCTACAAAACCATTCAGTGGGATACAGATTCCCTGGACTGGAAAAACCCTGGTACTCAGGTCATAATCGACCGTGTTGTAAATAAAGCGCATCCTGGCGATATCGTCCTTCTGCATGCCAGTGATTCCTGTAAACAAACGCATGAAGCCCTGCCCGTCATTATTGACAAGTTGCGCGCACAAGGCTATGAATTCGTGACTGTATCCGAACTGCTTCAACAGGGTACAGTAAAAGGCAAAGAGGTACGCGATCAGGCACTGGGTCTTTAAGGAGTTATTTTACATCGTTCTCAGCTAAAAACCAAAAGCAAATCGACATATTTCTCCCCATTCATCCGCATACTATCCACATTCATGATGAAGGAGGAATACGGCCATGAATTGGACTCGTTTGCGATTTGTTAGCACGGTATGCGTACTGGGCGTTGCACTGAGTGGATGCGGCTCGGATCAGGGTTCTACGCCCCCCCAGAACAGTTATAAAGAGATGAAAACGATGGTTGTCGATATCCTGAAAAGCGATGACGGAAAAAAAGCGGTAGAGGAGGCTTTAACCGGGGAAAACAGTTCATCCAAAGAAGGACAATCCGGTCAAAGCAGTGAAGAGGGTGGGTCTGGTGGTGGATCTGGTGGTAGCATGGGAATGAAAATGCTTATGCCCATGCAATCGGCTGAACAAATGAAGATCGCAGTCAAAGATACTTTGGTATCACCTGAATATAAAAAAGAAATCGAAAAGATTATGACTGATCCGCGTTTTGCCGGAGAATTTGCCAAAGCCATCAACAGCCAAAGCAAACAGCTTCATATGCAACTTATAAAAGACCCTTCTTATCAAAAATCAATTGAAGCAATGCTCAAGTCACCAGAATTAACCAAAATGTATATGGACTTAACTAAAACCCCTGAATATCGCAAACAATCTATGACAGTCATGCATGATGCCATGCAAAATCCAATTTTCCGACTTGAGGTTATGAATTTACTCAAAACCGTCGTACAAGAGGAGCTTCAACCCAAGGTTGAGAAAAAAAGTGGTGAGCAAAGCGGTGCAGGCGGCGATAAGCAAGGTGGTGGTGGAGGTAGCGAAGGTGGGGGCGAAGGAGAACAAGGAGGAAGCCAATAATAAAAAGGCTGGTTTAATAAACCAGCCTCTTTTTTCTTTATTCAGATTCCGTGTGCAAGATCGTAATCTGAGCAGCAATATCATTGTAAATGGTCCCCGTGGCAGACTCAGATTTATATACAGATGGAGAAAAGTCGGCCTCTGACGGATGGTTATCTGGAATACCCAGCGGAATTTGAGCAAGAAGTTTTGTATGAAGAGTGTCTGCCAGCATAGCCCCCCCTCCTCGCCCAAAAACATAGTCCTTTTCTCCAGTGGAGGACACATAATAAGACATGTTCTCCACAACGCCGATGACCTTATGATCCGTTTGAAGCGCCATTGCGCCTGCACGTGCAGCTACAAAAGCCGCCGTCGCATGTGGAGTAGTGACAATGATTTCTTCACTCTGCGGAATCATTTGATGTACGTCAAGCGCTACATCGCCAGTGCCTGGTGGTAAATCGAGAATCATATAGTCCAGTTTTCCCCATTCGACATCACTAAAAAATTGTCTGAGCATTCTCCCCAGCATGGGACCTCTCCAGATCACCGGGTTGTTCTCTCTGACAAAGAAGCCCATAGACATGATTTTGATACCAAATCGCTCCACTGGCTGAATGATACCATCTTCGACAGAAGGCACATCCTCTACTCCAATCATATCCGGCACACTGAATCCATAGATATCCGCATCAATTAAACCCACACGCTTCCCCTGTCTAGCTAAAGCAGCCGCCAAATTTACAGCTACTGTCGATTTTCCGACACCACCCTTTCCGCTTGCAATGGCAATAAATCGTACGCCAGATGCTGGGCTAAGCAGCTCATGTTCTTCCATGCCAACAGCATGTCCTTTGGTCAAAACCGGGTCAGCCGCTTCCTCGGCCTCCTCTCCATTTTGAAGGGCAGACTTTTCATGCTCAGATGCCTCACGAATACGAATATGAACGTGACTTAATCCCGCCTCTTCTAATGTCTGCCGTATTTCTCGTTCCAACTCTTTCAGCGTCTCTTCCTGGCTATTCAGGGTAATGGCAGTCAAGGATACCCGATCCTCTTTAACCACCACATCCCGAATAAAATGGAGATCGACTAGACGGCGTCCTGTATGAGGCTCCCGTACTTGTTGAAGTAGCTCTATAACTTGCTCTCTTGATTGCATGAATTATCAGCACCTCTGCTCTAATGAATTACGGAGTGGTAAACACTTACAGTATACCACTATCTGGCTTCAGGTGCTGGTGAGATCCCCTTTTCCCCGGCACTGTAACGCAAAATCCCCTTATATATGGACGCCGCCACCTGCCTTTGATAGTTCACGTCACTAAGTCGTCTAGCTTCCTCAGGATGGGACAAAAATCCTACTTCTACAAGGGCTGATGGCATTTTGAGAGCTTTCAATAAATAAACTGTGTTCACGGTCTTAGCCACTCTGTCCGTATTTTCCAAGTTGCGTTTGATCTCTTCCTGAATTAAAGACGCCAAATTCCCGTTATCTGCATGGTTAGGTACGTAAAAGGTTTGGGCTCCACTCCAACGGCTCGACGGAATACTGTTCATATGGATACTTAGAAAGAGGTCTGCTTTCTGCTCCTCAATTATACGCACACGCTGCTTCAAATCCTCCGTTTTTCTTCTGGAATAACCTTTCGTTTTTTGCTGCGCCAGGTCGCGGTCATCCTCACGTGTCATGACAACAACAGCACCTGCTTGCTGTAAATAATCCCGCAAATAAAAAGCGATTGCCAGATTAATATCCTTTTCAATAATCCCTTCTTTGCTAACCGCCCCTCCATCAGGCCCTCCGTGTCCAGCATCCAGGGCAATTACTTTACCAGTAAGGGGTAAACTCCAATGGGTCCAAGCTCTCGAAGCAGGTATCTCATACAATGCCAGTGTAATAAATAGAACGGCGAGACAACAGCCCAACAGCATTTTTTGCAACGTCCGATAGCGAATCCACAGTGTAACCTCGTTTTTACGATTATTTTTTTGCATAACAAAACGCCTCCGTCCTATACAGATACTAATAATCTATATGGGACGAGGCGTGTAGATAGTACAACTCAGGCATGAACAAATTCTTTCATACCTTCAATCAGCACTTGAGCGACTTCCGGTCGTGTAAATTCAGGTGGCGGGCAAACCCCAGAGCGCAACAATTCCCGTACCTTGGTGCCCGAGAGCGTTAAATGATGCTCCTTGGGATGTGGGCATGTTTTACTTGAGGCCATATTTCCACATCGGGTGCAATAAAAGCTGTGTTCAAAGAACAATGGAGTAATCCCCAGCTCTTCAGGTGTAAAGTGCCTGAAAATTTCCTGTGCTTCGTAGGTACCATAATAGTCTCCTACACCAGCATGATCCCTTCCAACAATAAAATGGGTGCAGCCATAGTTTTTTCGCACAATAGCATGGAAAATGGCCTCTCTAGGACCCGCGTATCGCATGGCAGCAGGAAATACCCCCAGAAAAGTCCGATCAGCCGGATAATAATTGTCCAACAGCACCAGATAGCTCTTCATACGCACATCTGCCGGAACGTCATCTGACTTGGTTTCACCAACGAGTGGGTTTAGAAACAAAGCATCCACAATCTCCATCGCGCTTTTTTGAATGTACTCATGTGCCCGGTGTACCGGATTTCGTGTTTGAAATCCGACTACTGTTTTCCAGCCTTTTTCTGCAAAATAGTCGCGTGTCTGTGAAGGTGTATAGTAAAACTCACTAAATTGTGTCGGCTCAGGCCGATTCAGCACTTGCACACATCCACCAACATACGTAGCAGGTCGATCTAACAGTTTTTTTACGCCAGGATGAGCCGGATCATCCGTCTTGAATACTCGTCTGGCTTCCTCAGCCTGATCTACCTGATAAATACTTTCAATATCAAGTACAGCATAAATAGTACCATCTGTTTCACCCACCAAAGCCACCTGCTGACCTAATTTCAATTCACTGGCTACACTTTCTGCAACTGCAAGAGTAATGGGAATACTCCAGACTGTACCATCGGCAAGACGCATATCTGTTACCACTGACCGATAATCAGATTCATTCATAAACCCCGTCAAAGGAGAGAATGCCCCCACTCCAATCAAATCCAGATCAGAAATGGTCCATGAGTTTACACAGATTGGGAACAATTCCTCTGCGGCCTGCAAAAGTGCTTTTTGCTTCGGTCCTGTAATGATTTTATCAACAAGTGTTCCGCCATGCGGAAGAATTGCAGTCATAATGCACTTCCCTTCTCTTCATAAATATGACTCATAGCTACCTGAATACCATTTTATTGATGGAGCCCACACTCCGTTTTCTCATTGCCTGACCAGCGACCTGCACGAGGATCTTCACCTGGTAGGACCTCACGGGTACATTGCTCACAACCGATACTGGGATAATTGCGGTCATGCAATGGATTATACAGCACTTCATGAGTACGGATATAGTTCCATACATCCTCGGATGTCCAGCTTGCCAAGGGGTTAAATTTAACGAGTCCAAACTTTTCGTCATACTCTACCTTTTTTGAATTCGCACGGGTAGGGGCCTGATCCCGGCGAATACCGGTAATCCATGCATCGTATTGTGACAAAATACGTGTCAGCGGCTCAACTTTGCGTATACCACAACATGTGTTTGGATCTGTTTTCCACAGTTCCTCTCCATGCTCAGCCGCTTGCTCTTCAGGAGTAATTAAGGGAGAGACCCTAACAAAATCCAAGTTATATCTGGCTTTCATCTGATCTCGCGTATCATAAGTTTCTTGAAAATGAAAGTCGGTGTCCAAGTAAAAAATGTCGGTGGAAGGGCTAATTTTTTGAAGCATATCTACTAGTACTACATCTTCTGCTCCGAAGCTACAAGCAAAGGTAAGATTGGGAAATGTAAGAACAGCATACTGGATAATTTCCTCTGGCGTAGCCTCTTCCAGTTCAATTGCCTTGACTCTAATCAACGCTTCTTTCTCCAATAAATTCATTATCAATGCGCCTCCATATGAAGATTCATAAATAAGTGTCACTCCAATACCGACTAAACTAATAAGATTAAATACAGTATAAAACTTTCACAATCATTGTCAATCCACCGCAAAATGCCCTGATGCAAGCATTTATCCACCTAAATTTGCAGGAATGTTGCTCTGTCAGCATTCTTTAATGCTTTCTTGCGTATCCAATCAAGTTCATTGACTTTATATAAAATATTCTTATACCAAACATTTGAAAAATGGCCCATAGGCCCAGTGCGCGGCAGCCATCGGTAATGCTGAACAGCTTTGGGTTGCTTTGATCAAGCAAGAACCATCTGTAGAAGAAAGCAAGTGAAACCCACTCTACTATTCTGGAGCTCTGGCGTCAGCGATGCCTTCATTCTGAAAATTATAAAAGGAATGACTGCGCGCTGAACTCTTATTAAACCTCTATTCAATCCCAAAGCGCTCGTAGCGGCAATTCCCGAGGAATTGATCACTGGACACAAGCAGAACTCTTATCGCTACTGGAAGCCTATTTAAAGCCTGTCATCAATGAAGGGCGATTTTATGAGGGTAGACAGTCGGACAATACACGGGCTCCCGGTTATAGTTTGGAGCGATTGCTGTAGACTATTTCTATTACCAGTAACATTACATCGCCGTTGCAATAGCAGTAGTCTAGGAAGCGGGCACGCTAGGCTAAGGACCGTCCTTCTGCTCCGGCATACAAATAAAAAGAGGTATTTCTTGCCGTATCCCTAGCTACGCCCAAAACAGCTGTACAAGAGGCATAGACAGTGCCAGCCAGAACATATCAAGGAGGACTTTACATAAACAAGTGAAAGCAAAGTATCCTCGTGAAAAGCACTTAGCAAAGAATATTAAGATGAGGCTATATTGAATAGCCGAACATTATATTTTTAGTCACAGGTTATAAACATTACAGAATAAGCTGCGTTGAAATAGCAAACTGTATTTGTGTATAACAATATCATCATCAATTCCATGGTGGATAACTTTTCGTATTCCGTGCATTTGCATGCAGTTATTTATGTATTCGCTGAAACATGCTGAAGCTTGTAACTTTTAGAGTAGGTCTACTTATCCACATGTGGATAAGGATCAGGAAATGACTAAATAAAAAAGAACCCTTTCCATAAGGAAAAGGTTCTTCTGTATTCGAAATATTAACGTTTCGAGAACTGTGGTGCACGACGAGCGGCTTTGAGACCGTATTTTTTACGTTCTTTCATACGTGGGTCACGAGTCAAGAAGCCTGCTTTTTTCAAAGCTGGACGGAATTCCGGATCTGCTTTCAACAGAGCACGGGAAATACCGTGGCGAATTGCGCCGGCTTGACCAGAGATACCACCACCATGAGCGATAACGAGTACGTCATAGCTGCCAACTGTTTCTGTCAGGTTCAGTGGTTGTTTTACGATCAGTTTGAGAGTTTCCAAACCAAAATATTCATTAATATCACGCTTATTGATGACAATGCGTCCTTCACCCGGTACGAGACGAACACGAGCTACCGAATGTTTACGACGACCTGTCCCATAGTATTGTACTTGTGCCATGAAACTGTCCTCCCTTTTAATTATCCGCGAAGTTCGTAAACTTCAGGTTTTTGTGCTGCATGTGGATGCTCAGTGCCTCTGTAAGCTTTAAGTCTCAGCTTCATTTTCTCGCCTTGACGAGTTTTAGGAAGCATACCGTGAACAGCCAATTCCAACATACGCTCAGGCTTGTTCTTAACCATTTCTTGTGCAACCGTTACTTTCAGACCACCCGGATGCAGGGAGTGACGGTAGTATTTCTTGTTCTCCATTTTTTTACCGGTCAATACGATTTTTTCCGCATTGATTACAACAACAAAATCACCTGTGTCCACATGTGGTGTAAATTGTGGCTTGTGTTTGCCGCGAATCAACGCAGCCGCTTCGCTTGCCAGACGGCCGAGCGTTTTGCCTTCGGCATCAATGATGTGCCAGTTGCGCTCAACTTCATTTGGCTTCGCCATATACGTAGTACGCATGAAAAGTATCCTCCTTAAGTTCGTTAACAGAAATCATCATTTATCTTCGTTCGTTAAGTTGCTGCATTATTGATGGATTAGATGTTAATTTAAAGTGATTATCTTAATTGGGGCTGTGGGAAAGCCATTAAGAAAACACAACTTTTATATTACAGGATAACCATCAATTCCGCAAGGGTAAAATCAATGTTTTTTGATGTTTTCGTCGTACTCTACATTCCAGAGCGTTAAAGCGTGTCCAACGGCCGTAGGTCCAGCCTTTGAACGATTTTTCGCCTCCAAAATGGAAGGAATATCATCCGACGATTTTTTGCCTTCTCCCACTTCCAGCAAAGTACCCATAATAATCCGAACCATGTGCTGTAAAAATCCGCTACCTGTAATATAAGTATGGATAATTCCCTGATCATCCGAGCCCGGACGTGAAAAGGAATGGTCTACTGTCATATAGGCTTCGTAAATAGTGCGAACATGATTCGTCTTTTGGGAACGTCGAGATGCGAACGAAGTATAGTCAAAGGTGCCCACTAAATGAGCCAACCCTTCCTCCATCGCTCTTACATCCAGTCTCGTTGGATGATGGGCCTGTGTACGACGGTGAAAGATGTCCGGAAACCGGTTCGCATTAATACTGTACCGATATGTCTTCCGCTTCGCCATGCGGCGTGCATGAAAGGACAGTGGCACCTCTCTCGCATCCGTAACGATGATATCACGAGGCAACCAGGCATTAAGTGCCAGACACCAGCGCTGTAACGGAATCGGCGATTCAGTGTGAAAATTGAATACCTGCCCGTATGCATGTACACCTGCATCTGTACGGCCTGAGCCTGTAATTTTAAGACGCTCGCCCGTCAATGAGTAAATAGCATGTTCAAGGCAGTCCTGAATGGTGTTACCGTCAGGCTGCGTCTGAAAGCCATCATAGTGGGTTCCGTCATAGTTCACCTTCATGCACAAGTTCCGCATGTTTCTCACACCTTTATAGGGGTAGTCTCTGGCCTTACAAGGAATAACCGAACATAACAAAGGAGAAGTCCCTCAAGGACTCCTCCAAGAGAAAAAAAGGGTTGTTCAGAATCAAGCCGATTCTGTCCACCCTTCCCTCATCTTCGCCTGTCTACGCGCGGTCAACCAATTCCAGATATACCATTGGAGCGGCGTCGCCACGACGAGGTCCCAATTTCAAGATACGAGTGTATCCACCTGGACGCTCAGTGTAACGTGTAGCCAATTCGCTAAACAGCTTTTGGATTGCATCCTGCTCACCATCCAAAGTTTCACGGCGAACGAACGCAGCCACTTGACGACGTGCGTGCAGATCTCCTTTTTTCGCTTTGGTGATCAGTTTTTCAGCAATAGAACGAACTTCTTTCGCTTTAGCCTCAGTAGTTTGGATACGCTCATACAAGAACAGATCGGTTACCAAATCACGAAACAAAGCTTTACGGGCACTGGAGTTACGGCCCAATTTTTGGTATGCCATGTAATTTCCCCTCCTTCACAAAAACGTTGCTGTACTATTCTTCCGTACGAAGTCCTAAACCAAGTTCCTCAAGCTTCTCTTGTACTTCTTCCAAAGATTTGCGACCCAAGTTACGGACCTTCATCATATCTTCTTCAGATTTAGTCGTGAGTTCTTGTACCGTATTGATACCAGCGCGCTTAAGGCAGTTATAGGAACGGACGGAGAGATCCAGCTCTTCGATCGTCATTTCAAGAACTTTTTCTTTCTTGTCTTCTTCTTTTTCAACCATAATTTCAGCATCTTTTGCCTCGTCCGTGAGACCCACGAACAACATCACATGCTCGGTCAAAATTTTGGCTCCAAGGCTCACTGCTTCCTCGGGACGAATACTTCCGTCAGTCCAAACCTCAAGTGTCAGCTTGTCGTAATTCGTAACCTGGCCGACACGCGTATTTTCTACGCCGTAGTTCACGCGTGCAATCGGAGTGTAGATGGAGTCGACGGGAATGACGCCGATCGGCTGGTCATCACGTTTGTTCCGATCCTGCTTAACGTAACCGCGACCGCGATTGGCAAAAATACGCATGTGAAGTCTCGAACCCGGTCCGAGCGTAGCAATGTGAAGATCCGGATTAAGAATTTCCACATCACTATCCGCACGGATATCTCCTGCCGTTACAACTCCTTCGCCTTCCGCATCGATTTCGAGTACTTTCTCTTCATCCGAGTGGATTTTAAGCGATAAAGCTTTCAAGTTCAGAATGATCTCCGTTACGTCTTCCTTCACACCGGGAACCGTTGCAAACTCGTGCAGAACCCCATCGATCTGAACCGATGTGACTGCTGCCCCCGGTAACGAGGATAACAGAATACGGCGAAGCGAGTTACCCAACGTCGTACCGTATCCGCGTTCCAGCGGTTCTACTACGAATTTTCCATAGGTGCCATCATCATTGACGTCAACCGTCTCAATTTTCGGCTTTTCGATTTCTATCACTGCAATATCCCTCCTTCAAAACGTCGCTCCTATATGAAACATTCACCTTATCCATAGTCTATCATGCAGTATACCTAAACATCCATTCTTGGCAGTTTGTGCCGGATCTATACTACACGCAGAGGAGAAATCTCATTAGACGCGACGACGTTTTGGAGGACGGCATCCGTTATGAGGTACCGGAGTTACGTCTTTAATCAGGTTAACTTCCAAACCAGCAGCTTGCAAAGAGCGAATTGCTGCTTCGCGACCTGCACCAGGTCCTTTAACCATGACTTCGACAGTTTTCATGCCGTGTTCCATAGCAGCTTTAGCAGCAGTTTCTGCAGCCATTTGTGCTGCGAATGGAGTAGATTTACGGGAACCACGGAATCCCATGCCGCCTGAGCTGGCCCAAGAGATTGCGTTACCGTGTGGATCTGTGATCGTAACGATCGTGTTGTTGAACGTGGAACGGATGTGTGCCACGCCAGTCTCGATATTTTTACGGTCACGGCGTTTTGTACGTACAACTTTTTTCGGTTTAGCCATTGAATGTTATCCTCCCTTCTTATTTCTTTTTGTTCGCTACAGTCCGACGAGGACCTTTACGGGTACGAGCATTAGTTTTAGTACGTTGTCCGCGAACAGGCAATCCACGACGGTGACGAACACCACGGTAGCAGCCAATCTCAGTCAGACGTTTAATATTCAAGGAAATTTCACGACGCAAATCGCCTTCTACTTTAACTTCTTTGTCGATCGTTTCACGTAATTTGCTCACTTCATCTTCAGTCAAATCACGAACACGCGTGTTTGCACTGATGCCTGTTTCCTTCAAGATTTTCTGAGAAGTCGTTTTACCGATTCCGAAAATGTAAGTCAAGGCGATCTCAACGCGTTTGTCACGTGGCAAATCCACACCAGCTATACGAGCCATTTTACGCTACACCCCCTTCTATTAACCTTGTTTTTGTTTGTGTTTCGGATTTTCGCAAATAACCATTACATTCCCTTTGCGGCGAATGACTTTGCATTTTTCGCAAATAGGTTTTACAGAAGGTCTTACCTTCATGTTGATTACCTCCTCCAAGCTTTACCCTGGTAAAACTCGCTTCGTGAACATTCACATCGTTTTGCCGAGCAAAACAAGTTTTTTTAAATGACATACGTTTAATAAAAACCTGCATGAATTACTTGCGGTACGTTATACGGCCTTTGGTTAAATCGTAAGGCGATAACTGTACAACCACCTTGTCGCCTGTCAAAATACGGATAAAGTGCATCCGCAGCTTTCCGGAAACATGAGCAAGAATTTGATGACCGTTCTCCAGCTCTACCTTGAACGTAGCGTTCGGTAGTGGCTCGATTACCGTACCTTCAACCTCAATGACATCTTCTTTGGCCAAAGTCAGTCTCCTTTCTCTTCAGCTTGGTATTCGGACGAGTCCAGGAAAGTTTTCACTGCATGGCGCAGCTTTCCGTTCGTCACCCGACCGCTTTCGTTTAAACTGTTTACAATCTCGCTACTAATCTTTGGCTGAGGCACCAAATGAAGAACATTTTTCTTCTTCGCTTGATCAAACTTTCGTTTATCCCCATCCGCAATATATACAAACCTGCTATCTGCTACTGAAACGACAACCGCAATCTGTCCGGCACCTCTGCCCTTCAGAATCTTCACCAGCTGACCGATTTGCAGGTTTCCTTGCTGAATCATTCCAATCACCTACGCACTCAGTTTCGTGAAAATGTCCATGCCGCCCGTTTCGCACGTCACCGCTTGCTCGTTATGAGCACATGAGGTTACGTTCATCGTAACGACCGTCCAGTTGTCTTCCAGCGTCCCTACATGGTGAGAACCTATCTGAATCATAGATTCAATAGCCAGCCCAATGCCGGTTTTCAGCCTCGGCCCCTGCTCAGGAATACCACGGTTTGGATTCTCAATATATTGCCGAATGGCATGCGACATTGTAAACTGGCGAGTTTTCGCGATGATATCGCCTTTGTTTAACTTGCGTTTGCCGGGAAATCCGTGCACCAGTTGTTCGTTGACTGAAGCGCAAATGCTAGCAGGAAAACCGTTATAACCTTTAAAAGACGGCACAGCTCCCTGACTGCGAATATACCGATCAGCTAAATGATCAAGTTCACCGGTCGTAATACCGGGCTCGATGTGTCCTGCCAAGAGATGATCCGTCTCCGTATCTATTCTCTTAGCTTTCCTCATTAAGCTTGATTCCGTCCCCGACTTGCAAATGATCATTACAGCTAACCCCGCAACAAGGACACGATATTTTGGGAAACCACATCAATATCCTGTTCTCCGTCAATATGACGCAGAAGATTCTGGTTCTCATAAAACGTGAGGAGTGGTGCTGTTTTATTACTATATTCTTCAAGTCGTGTTCTTACGCTATCTTCATTATCGTCAGGACGCTGATAGAGTTCCCCACCGTCTTTATCGCAAATGCCTTCAACCTTAGGAGGATTAAAGACAATATGATAGCTAGTTCCGCAGCTTTTACAAACCCGCCGTCCTGTGATTCGTGCCAACAAGTTGTCACTATCCACTTTCAAGTTGATGACGTCATCTAGCTTCGTATTCAAACGACCCAAAATTTGATCCAAGGCTTCAGCTTGAGCCAAAGTTCTTGGAAAACCGTCCAGCAAGAACCCTTTCTTGCAATCTGGCTGTTGTAGCCGTTCTTCAACGATACCGATTGTTACGTCATCCGGAACAAGTTCACCCTTGTCGATATATTCTTTAGCTTTAATGCCAATAGGTGTTCCCTGTTTCATCGCTAGGCGAAAAGCATCACCTGTCGAGATATGAGGAATGCCGAATTCCTTCACAATGACATCTGCTTGTGTACCTTTACCAGCCCCCGGAGGGCCCATGATCAAAATATTCACAATCTGTCACTCCTCAAGACGACCCCTACACAAGAAACAGCACAAAAGGTGCCGGTAAGCATGCGAACATCCTAAGCCGGTACCTATTGCCTATTTGTTGATGAAGCCTTTGTAATGGCGTTTGATCAGTTGGCTTTCGATTTGCTTCATTGTATCCAATGCTACACCAATGATGATGAGCAATGAAGTACCGCCAATTTGCACGGAACGAGGCAAGCCCGAAAGCGAACCGAAGAATACCGGCAAAACGGATATGACTGCCAGAAACAAAGCTCCTGTCATTGTCAAACGTGACATTACTCGTGTCAAGTATTTCTCCGTGGCTTTACCCGGGCGAATTCCCGGAATATAACCGCCGTTTTTCTTCATATTGTCGGCCATTTGCTGCGGATTCATCTGTACAAAGGTATAGAAGAATGTGAAACCGATAATCATTACGACATACAAAACCATGCCCAGCGGCTTGTCATAGTACAAGTAAGTGGTAATCCACTTAGCCCAAGCATGATCTGCCCAGAAACTCGCAATAATTGTCGGGAATTGCAGCAATGATACCGCAAAGATTACCGGAATAACGCCTGCCGCATTAATTTTCATCGGAATATGCGTATTCTGGCCACCGTACATTTTGTTGCCAACTACACGTTTCGCGTATTGTACCGGGATTTTCCGAATACCTTGCTGGATGTAGATAACACCAACAATAATCAGAACAATCACCAGGGCAATTATAATTGCCTTCAGAATATTCATAAACAGCTGATCTGCCTGAATAAACTGAGATTCTACAACCGTCCGAATATGTCTTGGAATACCCGCAGCAATCCCTGCGAAGATAACAATAGAGATACCGTTGCCGATTCCCTTTTCAGTAATTTGCTCACCGAGCCACATAAGGAACGTAGTTCCTGCTGTAAGCACAATGGCAATAACCAGATAATCTGCAAAAGTGGCTCCTGGAATCATCGCTGCACCGTACAGTCGATTAAAGCCAATCGACGTTCCGAATGCTTGAATCAGGCCAAGTATTACCGTACCATAACGCGTAATTTGAGCCAACTTCTTTTTACCATGCTCTCCTTGTTTAGCCCATTCCGCAAGTTTCGGAATCACGTCCATTGACAGCAACTGTACAATGATGGACGCTGTAATATATGGCATAATCCCGAGGGCGAAGATCGAAAACTGATACAATGCGCCCCCTGAGAAGGTGTTAAGGAGTCCAAACAACTCGCTTCCTGCCTGATCCTGAGAAGTAAAGACTTGCTTATTCACGCCGGGAACCGGCACGAAGGAGCCAATACGATATACAAAGAGTATAAACAGGGTAAACAGGATTCGGGTTCTAAGATCCTCAACCCGCCATATATTTTTCAGGGTCTTGAACATTAGATCACCTCGGTTTTACCGCCGGCAGCTTCAATTTTCTCTACCGCAGATTGAGAGAACTTGTTCGCTTTAACTGTCAACTTCACAGTGATTTCACCGTTACCCAGAATTTTAATTCCGGATTTGGCGTTTTTCACAATGCCATTGTTCAGCAAAAACTCAGGGCTTACTTCTGTACCCGCTGCAAAACTGTTCAAATCTTCGATATTCAAAACCGCATACTCTTTACGAGTAGGATTTACGAAACCGCGTTTAGGCAAGCGACGATACAGTGGGTTTTGACCACCCTCGAAGCCCGGACGTACACCACCGCCGGAACGAGCGTTTTGACCTTTATGACCACGACCAGAAGTTTTACCCGTACCGCTACTAGGACCACGACCCAAACGTTTACGTTCTTTGCGGGAGCCTGGAGCTGGGGAAAGCTCATGTAACTTCATCGTTCGTTGCACCTCCTTGATTATTGTTAAAATACTTTATTTCTTAAGCCTCAATTTCTTTAACAGAAACCAAATGGCTAACTTGATTAATCATCCCGCGAATAGCTGCATTGTCGGGTTGAACTACTTTATGGTTGATTTTACGCAAGCCGAGCGTTTTAACAGTCGTTCTCTGATTACCAGGACGGCCGATCAACGAACGAACGAGGGTAATTTCTAATTTCGCCATGATATTCCCTCCTTAGCCCAGCAGCTCTTCGATGGATTTGCCGCGCAATTTTGCAACTTCTTCAGCGCGTTTCAAGCGGGACAAACCTTCCAAAGTCGCATTGACCATATTCATGGAATTCGAAGAACCCAAAGATTTTGTCAAGATATCACCTACACCAGCAAGTTCCAGTACAGCACGAACCGGACCACCAGCGATAACTCCAGTACCTTCCGATGCCGGTTTCAACAGAACCCGGCCAGCACCGAACTTACCTGTAACAAGGTGAGGAATTGTTGTTCCTACGAGTGGAACGTGAACCAGGTTTTTCTTAGCATCTTCAATACCTTTGCGAATTGCATCAGGTACTTCGCCAGCTTTACCGATTCCAGCGCCTACCCAGCCGTTGCCGTCGCCCACTACTACCAGAGCACTGAAGCTGAAACGGCGTCCGCCTTTGACAACTTTAGCTACACGATTAATATTTACTACTCTTTCAGTCAGTTCCAAAGTATTCGGATCTACACGCAAGTCGTTAACCTCCTTTTGAGAAATGTCTTAGAATTCAAGGCCTGCTTCGCGAGCTGCATCAGCCAAAGCTTGAATCCGTCCATGATACAAGTATCCACCACGGTCAAATACGATGTTAGCATGACCTTTTTCTTTCGCACGTTTAGCAACGAGTTCGCCAACTTTACGAGCTGCTTCTACACTACCACCGTTTTTGATTTCGCTGCTCAGTTCTTTATCCATAGTGGATGCAGATACCAATGTTACACCAGCTACATCATCAATCAGTTGTGCGTATATATGCTTGGAAGAACGGAACACGTTCAAACGAGGACGTACAGCCGTACCTTCGATTTTCTTACGTACACGCAGATGTCTTCTGACACGTGCTTTATTTTTATCTTGTTTTGTAATCATCTCAAGTTTTCACTCCCTTCAGTTTGCCTTTTAAAACTTTATACTAAGACGCACTGGGTAAAAAAGAAGTACGAAGTCTTTCCAGCAGAAAGACCGCACAAAGTCGGTAAGAAACTTATTTCTTCTTACCGGCTTTACCTTCTTTACGAATGATGCGCTCGCCTTCGTATTTAATCCCTTTACCTTTGTATGGTTCAGGTTCACGAACGGAACGAATTTTAGCAGCGTAGGCACCTACACGCTCTTTATCAATTCCGCGAACGATGATTTTAGTGTTCGAAGGAACTTCGAATTCGATGCCCGCTTCCGGTGTGATTTCAACCGGGTGAGAGTATCCAACGTTCAGAACGATTTTATCTCCGGATTTGCTTGCACGATATCCGACCCCAACCAGCTCCAGAGATTTTGAAAACCCTTCAGTTACACCACTTACCATGTTGTTGACAACGCTGCGGGTTGTTCCATGCAAAGAGCGGTGAAGTTTGTTGTCCGAAGGACGAACTACATTAATTTCATTGTTTTCCACAGTAACGGACATGTCTTTATGAAGCTCACGAGTCAATGTTCCTTTAGGACCTTTAACTGTGATTGCTGTGTTGTTCAAAGTCACGTCAACACCACTTGGTACTGTGATTGGTTTACGACCAATACGGGACATATCTGTTGCACCTCCTATCTTTTAAACGTTATCTTACCAAACGTAGCAAACAACTTCTCCGCCGGCTTTGGACTGACGCGCTTCTTTGTCAGTCATGATACCTTTGGATGTTGAAATGATTGCGATCCCGAGTCCACCCAGTACGCGTGGAATCTCATTGCTCTTCGTGTAAACGCGAAGACCTGGTTTACTGATTCTTTTCAAACCTGTAATAACACGCTCGTTGTTTGCACCGTATTTCAAGAAAATACGGATGATCCCTTGTTTGCTATCTTCAACAAATTCCGCATCACGAATGAATCCTTCACGTTTCAGGATGTCGGCGATTTGTTTTTTCATTGTAGATGCAGGCATTTCTACTGTTTCGTGACGAACTGTGTTCGCGTTACGAATACGAGTAAGCATATCTGCAATTGGATCAGACATAGTCATTGTGTATAAACCTCCTTCCCAAACAGGACTTTTTACCAGCTTGCTTTTTTCACGCCAGGAATCTGGCCTTTATAAGCTAATTCACGGAAGCAAATTCTGCAGATCTTAAACTTTTGCAGTACCGAATGTGGACGACCACAACGCTCGCAACGAGTGTAAGCACGAACTTTAAACTTTGGTGCGCGTTGTTGTTTGACTTTCATTGAAGTTTTTGCCACTTAGCCTGACACCTCCTAAATAGTTTCGGAGAACAGGGTGTCTTTAAAATCAGACGCCCGAAACGTTATGCCAACATTATTTTGCGAAAGGCATGCCCAGCTGAGTCAGAAGCTCACGGGACTCTTCGTCAGTTTTGGCAGTCGTTACGATAACGATGTCCATACCACGAACTTTATCAACTTGATCATACTCGATTTCCGGGAAGATCAACTGTTCTTTCAGACCAAGCGTGTAGTTACCACGTCCGTCAAAAGCTTTTGTCGATACACCATGGAAGTCACGTACGCGAGGAAGAGTAATGTTGAACAATTTGTCCAAGAAATAATACATACGCTCGCCACGAAGTGTTACCTTTACACCGATCGGCATGTTTTCACGCAATTTAAAACCTGCAATAGATTTTTTTGCGCGAGTGATTACTGGTTTTTGACCAGCGATCAGCTGCATGTCGTTGAGAGCTGAATCAAGTACTTTGGAGTTTTGGACTGCGTCGCCAACACCCATGTTGATTACAACTTTCTCGATTTTAGGCACTTGCATCACTGTTGTATAGTTGAACTTCTGCATCAAAGCAGGAGTGATTTCTTTCAAGAAACGTTCTTTCATTCTTGTTGTAGCCATGAATCATATACCTCCTTTCTTCAAAAAATAATTAGTCGATCACTTCGCCAGAACGTTTTGCAATGCGCACTTTTTTTCCGTTGTCCAAAACTTTGTAACCAACACGGGTTACTTTTCCGCTCTTCGGATCAATGTGCATAACGTTGGAAACGTGAATCGGAGCTTCTTTCTCGATGATGCCGCCTTGTGGATTCAACTGATTAGGCTTTTGGTGTTTTTTAATCATGTTAACACCTTCCACAAGCACACGGTTTTGACGAGGGTAAGCAGCGATAACGCGACCTTTTTTACCTTTATCTTTACCTGTAATCACCAGAACAGTGTCGTCTTTTTTGACGTGCAGCTTGTTGTTATGGGATTCCAGAACTTTTTTCACTTTTGGCATTTCGTACACCTCCTACGGGCACATTTTAAGGTGAGTTTAGATCACTTCCGGAGCCAAGGAAACGATTTTCATGAAGTCCTTGTCACGAAGTTCGCGAGCAACTGGTCCGAAAATACGAGTACCACGTGGGCTCTTGTCTTCTTTAACGACCACTGCTGCGTTTTCGTCAAATCCGATGTAGGAACCGTCTTTACGGCGGATAGAACGTTTAGTACGAACAACAACCGCTCTTACTACATCACCCTTTTTGACAACGCCGCCTGGTGTTGCTTGTTTTACGGAACAAACGATCAGGTCACCAATTTGAGCTGTACGACGTCCCGTACCACCGAGCACACGGATACACATCAGTTCCTTCGCGCCGGAATTGTCAGCTACAGTCAAACGTGTAAATGGTTGAATCATTTATTTATCCTCCTTTCGGAAAAACTACACTACATTAGATTATAACAGCTTTTTCAACGATTTCGACCAGTCTCCAGTTTTTGTCTTTGGACAAAGGGCGAGTTTCCATGATTTTAACAGTATCACCAATTTGTGCGGTGTTGTTTTCATCATGAGCTTTGAATTTCTTAGTTACTTTAATGCGTTTATGGTAGAGATCATGTTTTTTGTAAGTTTCTACAGCAATCACAATCGTTTTATCCATTTTGTCGCTGACTACTTTACCGACTAATACTTTACGGGCATTACGTTCGCTCATTGTTGGCCTCCTTCCTAATTACAGGCGGATTTTCCACCCGGTCTGATATCTTAGCTAATCCCAAGTTCTCTTTCACGGATCACAGTTTTAGCACGAGCAATTTCCTTACGCACAGCGCCGATCCGAGTCGGGTTATCAAGCTGACCGGTAGCGAGTTGAAAACGAAGGTTGAAAAGTTCTTCTTTAAAACCGGAGATCTTTTGTTCGATTTCAGCAGTGGTTAGGTTGCGGAATTCACTAGCCTTCATTTGCTTCACCACCCAATTCTTCACGTTTCACAAACTTAGTTTTGATTGGCAGTTTGTGAGCGGCAAGACGCATTGCTTCACGAGCAATCTCTTCCGGAACACCAGCAAGTTCGAACATAATCTTGCCTGGTTTCACTACTGCAACCCATTTTTCTACGTTACCTTTACCACTACCCATACGAACCTCAAGAGGCTTCTGAGTAATTGGTTTGTCAGGGAAAATTTTAATCCAAACCTTACCACCACGTTTGATGTAACGAGTCATCGCAATACGAGCAGCTTCGATTTGACGGTTAGTAATCCATGCAGGTTCAGTAGCTTGCAAACCGTACTCACCAAAGTTCAGTGTAGTACCGCCTTTTGCACGACCCTTCATATGACCACGTTGTTGTTTACGATGTTTTACGCGTTTTGGTACCAACATGATTAGTTGCCTCCTTCCTGAGGAGCTTGTTTCTTAGCTGGAGGAAGAACCTCTCCACGATAGATCCATACTTTTACGCCAAGACGACCGTAAGTAGTATGAGCTTCCGCTGTACCATAGTCAATGTCGGCACGAAGCGTATGCAGTGGAACTGTTCCTTCGCTGTACCCTTCGGAACGAGCGATTTCGGCACCGCCAAGACGTCCGCCTACTTGAGTTTTAATTCCTTTTGCTCCGGAACGCATAGTTCTTTGAATTGCTTGTTTCAAAGCACGACGGAAAGAAACACGACGTTCCAATTGTTGTGCAATGCTTTCAGCAACCAGAATTGCATCCAGTTCAGGATTTTTAATTTCAGAAATATTGATGTGTACCTTTTTACCGCCTGCGATTTTAGTAATTTCATTACGCAGATTTTCAACTTCGGAACCACCCTTACCGATAACCATACCTGGTTTCGCAGTGTGAATCGTTACGTTGACACGGTTAGCTGCTCTCTCGATTTCAACACGGGATACAGCGGAGTCTTTCAATCTTTTTTTCAGATGTTCACGAATTCTAACGTCTTCCAGCAAAAGATCACCGAAATCTTTGCCTGCATACCATTTGGATTCCCAATCACGGATAATACCGATTCGGAGTCCGACGGGATTTACCTTTTGGCCCACACGTTTTCCCTCCTTATTTTTCAGATACCACCAGAGTAATATGACTGGTGCGTTTGTTGATGCGACTTGCACGACCCATTGCACGCGGGCGGAATCGTTTCATTGTAGGACCTTGGTTTACAAAAACCTGAGATACTACCAATTTATTTACGTCCAAAGAGTAGTTGTGATCTGCATTTGCAATCGCAGAATTCAACAATTTCTCAACGACTGGAGAAGCGGACTTTGGAGTGTGACGAAGAATTGCGATCGCCTCACCAACCTGCTTACCGCGAATCAAATCGATAACAAGTTTCACTTTGCGAGCAGAAATCCGTACGGACTTAGCATGTGCTTTTGCTTCCATTGAGTTTACCTCCTCTCAAACACTACGCTGTGTTGATTATCTTCTTGTTTTCTTATCGTCATCCGTATGGCCTTTGTACGTACGTGTTGGAGCAAATTCGCCCAATTTGTGTCCGACCATATCTTCCGTTACGTATACTGGCACGTGTTTACGACCATCATATACACCAAACGTATGTCCGATAAATTGCGGGAAAATCGTAGAGCGACGGGACCAAGTTTTGAT
Source organism: Paenibacillus sp. SEL1 (assembly GCF_054602535.1). Classification (NCBI taxonomy): domain Bacteria; kingdom Bacillati; phylum Bacillota; class Bacilli; order Caryophanales; family Paenibacillaceae; genus Paenibacillus; species Paenibacillus sp. SEL1. The sequence continues at coordinate 1,299,197 of NZ_CM137723.1, forward strand.
TACCACTTTTTTGTCCGACTCATTCAAAACCTCTACTTTTTTCAACAAGTAACCATCAATGAATGGTCCTTTTTTGAGACTGCGACCCATTTATGAATCCTCCCTTCGTTAAAACGTAGTCGTTCCTTAATATGTTAACGTGCGACTTAAGCGCACGTTTTATTACTTAGTACGACGACGAACGATGTACTTATCAGATGCTTTACCTTTTTTACGTGTCTTGTAACCAAGGGTTGGTTTACCCCATGGAGACATTGGAGATTTACGTCCGATTGGAGCGCGACCTTCACCACCACCGTGTGGGTGATCGTTAGGGTTCATTACAACACCACGAACTTCAGGACGTTGTCCCAACCAGCGACTACGACCAGCTTTACCGATTTTCACCAGTTCGTGGTCTTCGTTACCTACAGAACCGATTGTAGCGCGGCAAACTTTCAGAATGCGGCGAACTTCACCAGAAGTCAAACGAATTGTAACATACTTTTCTTCTTTACCAAGAAGTTGGGCTTCCGTACCAGCGGCGCGAACGAGTTGGCCACCTTTACCCGGTTTCAATTCGATGTTGTGGATAACCGTACCTACTGGAATGTTTTCCAACGGCAAGGAGTTACCGATTTTGATATCGGAACCTGCACCGGATACCACTTCGTCTCCTACTTTCAGACCTTTAGGAGCAATGATGTAACGTTTTTCACCATCCACATAGTGGATAAGTGCGATGTTGGACGTACGGTTTGGATCATATTCGATCGTAGCAACGCGGCCCGGTATTCCATCTTTGTTACGTTTGAAGTCAATAATGCGGTATTTACGTTTGTGTCCGCCGCCTTGATGACGAACTGTAATTTTACCTTGGTTATTGCGTCCAGCTTGCTTGCTCAGAGGTGCCAGCAACGATTTCTCGGGCTGATTAGTTGTAATCTCCTCGAAAGTAGATACAGACATAGCACGTCTGGCCGGGGACGTTGGTTTATACTTTTTAATTGGCACTGAGTTTCCCTCCTTACTTTACAGTTTCAATTATACCGTTTCAAAAAACTCAAGCGGCTTACTGTCTTTGCTCAGCGTTACGAACGCTTTTTTCCACTCGCTCGTATAGCCGGAATGACGTCCGTAGCGTTTTGGTTTTGCAGGAACACGAAGCGTATTTACGTTACTTACTTTCACGTTAAAAATGGCTTCGATTGCTTTTTTAACTTCGACTTTGTTAGAACGAATGTCAACCTCGAAAACGTATTTCAAGTCATTCATCATACCAGCCGTACGTTCGGTGATAACCGGACGTTTGATAATATCACGAGGATCCTTCATTACGCGAGCACCTCCTCTACCTTCTGAACTGCTTCCTTCGTAATGATCAGTTTGTCGTGTCCGAGCACATCAAGAACATTAATGCCGTCTGCGGCTACAAACTTCACACCAGGAATATTACGAGCGGACAGTGCTACATTATCATCATAGCTAGGAGCTACAATCAATGCTTTACGATCAGCTTTAAGGTTATTCAAAATGGCTGCGAATTCTTTCGTTTTAGGTCCGTTCAGTGTAAGAGCGTCCAATACGATAATTTCATTCTCAATCACTTTGGATGACAACGCCGATTTGATCGCCAGACGACGAACTTTTTTAGGCAATTTGTAAGCATAGCTGCGTGGAGTCGGACCGAATACAGTACCGCCACCAACCCATTGCGGTGCACGGATCGAACCTTGACGAGCGCGGCCAGTACCTTTTTGTTTCCAAGGTTTACGTCCGCCACCACGTACTTCAGAACGTCCTTTTACTTTGTGAGTACCTTGACGCAGGGAAGCCAATTGCATAACAACAGCGTCATGAAGAACGTGCTTATTCGGCTCGATACCGAACACTGCGTCGTTCAATTCAATTTCACCAACTTGGCTGCCGCTAATATTAAATAGTGCTACTTTTGGCATTTCGTGTTCCTCCTTTCTTCAGTTGTTTATTTTTTCACCGTTTCTAATACTTTAACGAAGCTATTTTTAGGTCCTGGAATGGAACCTTTCACGAGCAATACATTACGTTCTGTATCGATCTTAACAACTTCAAGACGTTGGATCGTTACCGTTTCATGCCCCATGTGTCCTGGAAGGTGTTTACCTTTAGGAACGCGGTTAGCTTGAATGGAACCCATAGAACCTGGACCTCTGTGGTAACGCGATCCGTGTGCCATTGGTCCGCGGCTTTGTCCCCAACGTTTGATAACGCCGGCAAAACCTTTACCTTTAGAAATACCTGTTACGTCAACGAACTCGCCTTCTGTGAAGACATCAGCCTTCAGTTCTTGGCCAACCTCGTACGCAGCAAGGTCGATGCCACGAAGTTCACGAACGTAGCGCTTAGGTGCAGTATTTGCTTTTTTCGCATGTCCTGCTTCAGGTTTGTTGGATCTTTTTTCTTTCTTATCAGAGAAACCGAGTTGGATAGCTTCGTATCCATCGTTTTCCAGATCTTTCTTTTGCAGAACAACACAAGGACCTGCTTCGATAACCGTAACAGCAAGTACGTTACCTTCAGGGGTAAACACTTGAGTCATTCCGAGTTTTTTTCCTAAGATACCTTTCATGTTGACACCTCATTTCTTTTCCTAATTACATATTACAATTTAATTTCGATATCTACACCGGACGGCAGGTCCAAGCGCATCAAGGCATCCACAGTTTGTGGAGTCGGGTTAACAATGTCGATCAAACGCTTGTGTGTGCGCATTTCGAACTGTTCCCGAGAATCCTTGTACTTGTGTACCGCACGGAGAATAGTAATGATTTGTTTTTCAGTTGGCAGCGGAATTGGCCCGGATACACCTGCGCCCGAACGTTTAGCTGTTTCAACAATTTTCTCAGCGGATTGATCAAGAATTCTATGATCGTAAGCTTTCAAACGAATACGAATTTTTTGCTTTGCCATTTTAGTCCCTCCTTCTATCGCCCAATTTGGTATCGGACATACTCCGTGAAAATTTTCCGACAGCCCTCCCATGGCAAAGGGGCCGGGTGTGTCAGTAACCTCTCACATCATCGCACAGTCACAAACAACATTAGTTATTATATCGAATAGTTCTGCCTATTGCAAGCAAAAACGAAAAAACAATGCATCTTATTTTCAAAAGATACAGTTGTGCTCGCAGCTCGCGATTTTTCCCAAGAGAAAAGCCCCCGCACCAGGGCAGGGGCTCGTTTAGCTTCGTTCCAATACAACGTTACTCGTTCCAGTACACTGTTACTCTATTTAAAGGCTAAAGCCTTCTTATTTGGAGATTGTCGCTACGGCACCAGCGCCAACTGTACGTCCACCTTCACGAATAGAGAACTTAGTTCCTTCTTCGATAGCGATCGGGTTGATCAGTTGAACAGTAACCGTGATGTTGTCACCAGGCATTACCATTTCAGAACCTTCTGGCAAAGTAATGATACCAGTTACGTCAGTTGTACGGAAGTAGAACTGTGGACGGTAACCAGTGAAGAAAGGTTTGTGACGTCCGCCTTCTTCTTTAGTCAAAACGTAGATTTGAGCAGAAAATTCTGTATGTGGGTTAACAGAACCTGGTTTAGCCAATACTTGGCCACGCTCGATTTGTGCACGATCTACACCGCGAAGCAGTGCGCCGATGTTGTCACCAGCTTGAGCGGAATCAAGCAATTTACGGAACATTTCTACGCCTGTTACTACGGATTTACGGGATTCTTCTTGAATACCGATGATTTCGATTTCGTCGCCCACTTTAACTGTACCACGCTCTACACGGCCTGTAGCAACTGTACCACGACCAGTGATGGAGAATACGTCCTCGACAGGCATAAGGAAAGGCTTGTCAGTGTCGCGTTCTGGAGTTGGGATGTAAGTGTCGATTGTTTCGAACATTTCAACGATTTTCTTAGCCCAGTCGCCATCTGGGTTTTGCAGTGCTTCACGAGCGGAACCGCGAGTGATTGGAGTGTCGTCGCCTGGGAAGTCATACTCGCTCAGCAAGTCGCGAACTTCCATTTCAACCAATTCCAGCAACTCTTCGTCTTCAACCATGTCGCATTTGTTCAGGAATACAACGATGTAAGGAACACCAACTTGGCGGGACAACAGGATGTGCTCACGAGTTTGCGGCATTGGGCCGTCAGCTGCGGATACAACCAGGATCGCTCCGTCCATTTGTGCAGCACCAGTGATCATGTTTTTAACATAGTCGGCGTGACCTGGGCAGTCAACGTGTGCATAGTGACGGTTAGGTGTTTCATATTCCACGTGTGCAGTGGAGATTGTGATACCGCGTTCGCGCTCTTCTGGAGCTTTATCGATTTGATCGAATGCTACAGCAGCACCACCGTAAGTTTTGGACAATACAGTTGTGATTGCAGCAGTCAAAGTAGTTTTACCATGATCGACGTGACCAATAGTACCGATATTAACGTGCGGTTTGTTACGTTCAAACTTAGCCTTTGCCATTTGAACAATTCCTCCTCAATAACTTGTTTTATTTTAGGCTGCCGGATGCCTTTTTGGTAAAACCTTAAGCATACCGGTCAGCTGATACATTGTATTACTCGCCGCCTTTGGTTTTGGCAACGATCTCTTCAGCAATGCTCTTCGGTACTTCTTCATAATGAGAGAGTTCCATGGAGAACACGCCGCGTCCTTGTGTACCGGAGCGAAGTGTAGTCGAGTATCCGAACATTTCGGACAAAGGTACCTTCGCACGAATGATTTGAGCTCCACTGCGGGAATCCATACCTTCAATCCGACCACGACGGGAGTTCAACATACCCATTACGTCACCCATATATTCCTCAGGAACCGTTACTTCAACTTTCATAATCGGCTCGAGCAATACTGGTTTACATTTGTCTTTCGCTGCTTTCAGCGCCATTGATCCGGCAATTTTAAATGCCATTTCATTGGAATCGACATCATGGTATGATCCGTCCACGATTGTAGCTTTAACGTCCACAAGCGGAAAGCCTGCGATAACGCCGTTTTTCATTTGTTCCTCAATACCAGCAAGAGCAGGAGCGATGTACTCTCTAGGAACAGAGCCGCCGACTACCTTACTTTCGAATTGACTACCAGTACCTGGCTCGAGCGGTTCGAACTCAACCCATACGTGACCATATTGACCACGACCACCGGACTGACGAACGAATTTACCTTCGACACGTGCTGGAGCACGGAACGTTTCACGGTAAGCAACCTGTGGTTTACCCACATTTGTTTCTACCTTGAACTCACGACGCATACGGTCAATGATGATGTCCAAGTGAAGCTCACCCATACCCGCCAAGATGGTTTGACCTGTTTCTTCGTTAGTATGAGCGCGAAGAGTTGGATCCTCTTCAGTCAACTTACCGAGAGCTACAGACATTTTATCTTGGTCAGCTTTGGTTTTAGGCTCAACCGCGATTTCGATAACCGGATCAGGGAAGTTCATGGACTCGAGAATAACAGGACTCTTCTCATCACACAGTGTATCACCTGTACCTGTATCTTTCAAACCTACGGCAGCTGCAATATCACCAGAGTAAACTACAGTGATTTCTTGACGACTGTTCGCATGCATTTGAAGAATACGTCCGATACGTTCGCGTTTACCTTTTGTTGCATTCAATACGTAAGAACCGGATTGAAGAACACCGGAGTATACGCGGAAGAATGTCAACTTACCAACGTAAGGATCCGTCATGATTTTGAATGCCAATGCGGAGAATGGCTCTTCATCGGAAGAGTGACGTTCAACTTCCGTACCGTCTTCCAAATGCCCTTGAATACTTGGCACATCAATAGGAGCCGGCAAATAGTCGAGAACAGCATCCAACATCAGCTGAACACCTTTATTGCGGTAAGAAGATCCACAGATAACTGGGAAGATTTTAACTTCTACAACACCTTTACGGAGAGCGGCTTTAATTTCGGCAACCGAAATTTCTTCGCCTTCCAGGTATTTCATTGTCAATTCTTCGTCCAGTTCAGCAACCTTCTCGATCAATTCATTACGAAGTTCTTCAACTTGATCTTTGAATTCCGCAGGAACTTCTACTTCTTCGATATCTTGACCAAGATCATCTTTGTACATATGAGCTTTTTGTTCAACGATATCGATAATACCAGTAAAATCATTTTCTGCGCCGATTGGCAATTGAATCGCAACTGCGTTCGCTTGAAGGCGATCACGCATGTCAGAGACAACATTCAGGAAGTCGGCACCAATGATATCCATTTTGTTTACATATGCGATCCGTGGAACGCCGTAGCGATCAGCCTGTCTCCATACGGTTTCGGACTGAGGCTCAACGCCTTCTTTCGCACTGAAAACACCAACTGCTCCGTCCAATACACGAAGGGAACGTTCAACTTCAACAGTGAAGTCAACGTGCCCCGGGGTGTCGATGATATTGACGCGGTGACCTTTCCAGGCAGCGGTCGTCGCAGCGGAAGTAATCGTGATTCCGCGCTCTTGTTCTTGTTCCATCCAATCCATTGTCGCAGCGCCTTCGTGAACTTCACCGATTTTGTGCGTACGGCCTGTGTAGAACAAGATCCGCTCTGTTGTTGTGGTTTTACCCGCGTCAATATGAGCCATGATCCCGATATTACGTGTATTTTTCAAGGAGAACTCTCTTGCCATGAAATGGGTCTCCCTTCAAAATTGAAGTTATTTTTTTGAGCTGAATCCTACCAACGATAGTGAGCAAACGCTTTGTTCGCTTCAGCCATTTTGTGCGTGTCTTCACGTTTTTTCACGGAAGCGCCTGTGTTGTTGGAAGCATCAATAATTTCAGCCGCCAAACGCTCTTCCATGGTTTTCTCACCGCGGTTGCGGGAGTAGTTTACGAGCCAACGTAATCCCAGGGACGTACGTCTTTCTGGTTTTACCTCGATTGGTACTTGGTAGTTGGCACCGCCGACACGGCGTGCTTTAACTTCCAGGACTGGCATGATATTCTTGATAGCTGCTTCAAAAACTTCCATCGGGTCATTCCCCGTACGTTCTTGGATAAGCTTGAACGCATTGTACAGAATGCTTTGAGCAACGCCTCGTTTTCCGTCGAGCATGATGCGGTTGATCAAGCGGGTAACCAACTTGCTGTTGTATACCGGATCTGGCAACACGTCTCTTTTGGTAACTGGACCTTTGCGTGGCATGGATATCCCCCTTTCTTACATGTTAAACCGACATACGCGGTTTATATTCATTAGGATTTTTTAGCTTTAGGGCGTTTTGCGCCGTATTTGGAACGAGCTTGCATGCGGTTGTTTACGCCTGCAGTATCCAAAGCACCGCGAACGATGTGGTAACGCACACCCGGAAGGTCTTTTACACGACCGCCGCGAATCAGCACTACGCTGTGTTCTTGAAGGTTATGTCCAATACCTGGAATGTAAGCAGTCACCTCTACACGGTTCGTCAAGCGAACACGAGCATATTTACGAAGTGCGGAGTTTGGTTTTTTCGGAGTCATAGTACCTACACGAGTGCACACTCCGCGTTTTTGCGGGGCACTGATGTCGGTAGCTTCACGTTTCAAGGCATTAAAACCTTTTTGCAAAGCCGGTGATTTCGATTTCTCGATTTTGGCTTGACGTCCTTTACGAACCAGTTGGTTAATAGTTGGCATGTTGGTTGCCACCCCCTTCCTCAATTTTTGCTGTTACTTTACAAACCTTATCTAAGCCCACAGACCCAGGCGGTTCATAAAAGAACAAATGAAAAGTCTTTGCCGCCAAGAATAACAATTCCTTAGACAAAAACGTTCCTTACCCTATTGTTTTACGATAGCAGCCATTGCGGCTCCCACTTCAATCCCACATGCAGCTCCGAGATTTTTCATTGTGTCTACGAGAGTCACTTTGACTCCTTGCTTGTTGCACAAAGCAATGATGTTGGAAGTGAGACGCTGATCTGCGTCTTCTGCCACATATACTTCTGAGGCAAAGCCCAATTCTACCATACGAATGGTTTGTTTGGTACCGATTTTGACATGAGCATCTTGCAGTCCTTGTTCTTTAGACATATCTCATTCCTCCGAAAAGACCCAATAGCATATAGGCTGCTCACGCACCTTTGCTATATTAGCATTGACTATAAGTAATGTCAAGACAATTATAAACTATAATTCATTTAAACAGAATAGTACGATTCATTTTTGAAAAGCACCGGAGCACCGTCTGCTGTAGCTTTTATGCAAAGCTTATGTCTACGGTGTTCCGGCAATCATACTATTTTTATATTACTCGGCCGAAATTGGTTCGAGCTCCTCAGATGGAGACTGCCCCTCTTCCGGTTGGGCAAATTTCACGCTACGGTAACGGTTCATACCTGTTCCCGCAGGAATCAATTTACCAATAATTACGTTCTCTTTCAGTCCAAGCAACTGATCGACCTTGCCTTTAATAGCTGCATCAGTCAGGACACGAGTAGTTTCCTGGAAGGAGGCTGCTGACAAGAAGGAGTCAGTTTCCAGAGATGCCTTGGTAATACCGAGCAGTACCGGCTTGGCTACCGCTGGTTCTTGGCCGCTGAGAATCGCTATCTTGTTTGCATTTTCATACTCATGGACATCAACAAAGGAGCCTGGAAGTAAGATCGTGTCGCCCGCATCAATGATACGGATTTTACGCAACATTTGACGAATCATAACTTCTACGTGCTTGTCGTTGATTTCTACGCCCTGGTTCCGGTATACGCGTTGAACTTCCTGAAGGATATAGTTCTGTACCCCGCGAATACCTTTAATACGCAGCATTTCTTTAGGATCAATCGAACCATCCGTCAGTTCGTCCCCAGCTTCAACAGTCATACCTTCGCTTACGCGCAGGCGAGAACCATACGTTACTGAGTATGTTTTCGTTTCGGCTTCACCCTGAATGTCGATCTCACGGCGGTCTTTACCTTCACGAACTTCTTTAACTGTACCGTCAATTTCACTAATAGTTGCCTGACCCTTAGGATTACGTGCTTCAAAAAGCTCCTGTATACGAGGCAAACCTTGTGTAATATCGTCACCCGCTACGCCGCCTGTGTGGAACGTACGCATAGTAAGCTGTGTTCCTGGCTCACCGATGGATTGTGCAGCGATGATACCAACTGCTTCACCAATCTCAACGTGTTTACCAGTAGCCAGATTGCGACCGTAACATTTCTTGCAGACGCCATGTTTAGCACGGCAACTTAGTACAGAACGAATCTGAACTTTGTGTACACCAGCTTTAACAATCGCTTCAGCTTTATCGGAGTCAATCAATTCGTTACGTCTAGCCAAAATCTCGCCAGTCTCAGGATGACGTACTGTTTCAAAGCAATAGCGACCTTCCAGACGGTCATAGAGATCCTCAATTACTTCTTTACCGTCCTGGATACGACTTACTGTGAAGCCTTTATCCGTTCCGCAGTCTTCTTCGCGCACGATAACATCCTGTGCCACATCTACGAGACGACGAGTCAGGTAACCGGAGTCAGCCGTACGAAGGGCTGTATCCGCCAAACCTTTACGCGCTCCGTGAGTGGAGATGAAGTACTCGAGTACTGTCAGACCTTCACGGAAGTTTGATTTGATTGGGAGTTCGATAATACGTCCGGATGGATTGGCCATCAGACCACGCATACCGCCGAGCTGAGTAATCTGTGATTTGTTACCCCGCGCTTTGGAGTCTACCATCATCATGATGGAGTTGTAGCGATCCATGGACTTCATCAATACTTCGGTAATATCATCTTTCGCTTTAGACCAAATGTCGATAATCCGGTCATAGCGTTCTTCATTCGTAATTAGACCACGACGATACTGATTCGTCACAACTTGCGCTTTATCTTCGGATCCCTTAAGAATCTCTTGTTTTTCCACTGGCACGATTACGTCCGATACAGCAACGGTTACCCCTGCACGAGTGGAATACGTAAAGCCAAGCTGCTTGATTTTATCCAGAATTACAGCTGTTTCTGTTGTATGGTAAGTCTCAAAACAACGGGCAATGATATTACCAAGGTAATCCTTGCCTACCCCACTAGCTTGCGGAGCGTTTTGAATGGCTTCTGTAAGATTTACACCCTTCTCGTAAACAAAGAACTCCTCCGCAGTACCATAAAGCAGGTTCGCACGGGTAGCATCATTGATGTACGGGAAGCTTGCCGGGAAAATTTCATTAAAGATAATTTTACCAACCGTTGTGATCAACATCGCTTCCTGTTGTTTTTCCGTAAAGCTCGTTTTATTCAAAGCTTTAACCGGAATAGCTACACGAGCATGAAGTCCAGCTGTACCACGTTGGTAAGCCGATATAGCTTCATTCATGTTGCGAAGGATCATATTGCTTCCTTCTTCTTCTTTGTTATCCATAGTCAGATAGAAAGAACCAAGAACCATATCCTGGGAAGGTGTAACAACTGGCTTGCCGTCTTTCGGATTCAAAATGTTCCCGGATGCTAGCATAAGCAAACGAGCTTCAGCTTGGGCTTCCGCAGACAACGGAACGTGAACAGCCATTTGGTCACCGTCAAAGTCGGCATTATATGCAGTACATACGAGCGGATGCAGACGAATCGCACGGCCTTCAACCAAAATCGGTTCGAACGCCTGGATACCGAGTCTATGCAGCGTAGGGGCACGGTTCAGAAGAACTGGATGCTCCTTGATTACTTCTTCCAGCACATCCCATACTTCTGCACTCACACGCTCTACTTTACGCTTCGCGCTCTTGATATTGTGCGCCAAACCTTTGTTCACCAGTTCCTTCATAACAAAAGGTTTGAACAGTTCCAGTGCCATTTCTTTTGGCAAACCGCATTGATACATTTTCAAGTACGGGCCTACAACGATAACGGAACGACCAGAGTAGTCAACACGTTTTCCGAGCAAGTTCTGACGGAAACGTCCTTGTTTACCTTTCAGCATGTGGCTGAGGGATTTCAAAGGACGGTTACCTGGACCTGTAACAGGACGACCACGACGACCATTATCAATCAAGGCGTCAACAGCTTCCTGCAACATCCGTTTTTCATTTTGCACGATAATATCTGGCGCACCTAGATCTAACAACCGTTTCAGACGGTTATTACGGTTAATAACACGACGATACAAGTCGTTAAGGTCAGAGGTAGCGAAACGACCACCATCCAACTGTACCATCGGACGAAGCTCAGGAGGAATAACAGGAAGTACATCCATGATCATCCAATCCGGTTGGTTGCCGGAGTTACGGAATGCCTCAATAACTTCAAGGCGTTTGATCGCACGGTTACGACGTTGTCCTTGAGCTGTACGCAGCTCTTCTTTCAAGAATTCTAATTCTTTGTCTATATCCAAATCTTGAAGAAGCTTTTTAACCGCTTCAGCACCCATACCTGCCTGGAAGCCATAGCCGTATTTCTCACGGTAGCTACGGTATTCTTTCTCGGACAGGAGTTGCTTTTTCTCCAAAGGCGTATCTCCTGGATCGGTTACAACATAAGATGCGAAGTAAATGATCTCTTCCAGAGATCTTGGAGACATATCAAGAGCAAGACCCATACGACTTGGAATGCCTTTAAAGTACCAAATGTGCGATACAGGAGCAGCCAACTCAATATGGCCCATACGCTCACGGCGAACCTTAGCGCGAGTAACTTCTACTCCACAACGGTCACAGACAACACCTTTATAGCGTACACGTTTGTACTTACCGCAATGACATTCCCAGTCTTTCGTAGGTCCGAAAATTTTCTCGCAAAATAGTCCTTCTTTTTCCGGTTTAAGCGTACGATAGTTAATCGTCTCCGGTTTTTTGACTTCTCCGCGGGACCAAGAACGAATCTTTTCGGGGGAAGCAAGCCCGATTTTCATATATTCGAAATTGTTAACGTCCAACAAGGAGCAACCCTCCTTAACCAAATCCTGAGTTTTTAGGTTTGATACCGCCCAGCAGCACCGGGCGGTATCAAGAAACCTGATCCATCCTAGAATGGATCAAGGTATATAACAAAGCTGATATGAGTCAGTCAGCAGTCAAACTACTCTACGCCAACCTCAGAGCCTTCCAGATTCAAACTCAGCTTATCGCCGGTTGTGTCATCCTCATCATCAAGCTCTCTCATTTCGATCTCTTGTTCGTCTTCAGACAGAATCTTCACGTCCATACCCAAGCTTTGCAGCTCTTTGATCAAGACCTTAAATGATTCTGGAACACCCGGTTCAGGTACATTTTCACCTTTGACAATGGATTCGTAAGTTTTAACACGTCCAACCACATCATCAGATTTCACAGTCAAAATTTCCTGAAGCGTGTACGCTGCGCCGTAGGCTTCCAATGCCCATACTTCCATCTCCCCGAAGCGCTGTCCACCGAATTGAGCTTTACCACCCAATGGTTGTTGCGTAACGAGAGAGTAAGGACCTGTAGAACGAGCATGGATTTTATCATCGACCATGTGCGCCAGTTTGATCATGTGCATGACACCGACAGTAACTTCACGTTCAAAACGATCACCCGTACGTCCGTCATACAACACAGTCTTACCATTACGCTGCATGCCTGCCTCTTCCATTGTATCGAATACGTCATATTCCTTGGCACCATCGAATACTGGAGTTGCCACATGAATACCAAGACGCATTGCAGCCATACCCAGATGGACTTCAAGCACCTGTCCGATGTTCATCCGTGAAGGTACGCCCAGCGGGTTCAGAACGACCTGTACTGGTGTGCCATCCGGCAGGAACGGCATATCTTCTTCAGGCAGAATACGGGCAACGACACCCTTGTTACCGTGACGTCCAGCCATTTTATCGCCTTCGGAGATTTTACGTTTTTGAGCAATATATACTCGAACCAACTGATTTACACCTGGTGGCAGTTCATCGCCATTTTCACGCGTAAATACCTTTACATCTACAACAATCCCGTCTGTTCCATGAGGAACTCTCAAAGAAGTATCGCGAACCTCGCGTGCCTTCTCACCAAAGATTGCGTGTAAGAGACGTTCTTCAGCTGTCAATTCAGTCACACCTTTAGGTGTTACTTTACCAACGAGAATGTCACCTGCGCCAATTTCAGCACCAATACGTATGATTCCACGCTCATCCAAGTTGCGAAGCGCTTCTTCACCGACATTTGGAATGTCGCGAGTGATTTCTTCCGGTCCAAGCTTCGTGTCACGAGCCTCGGATTCGTATTCCTCAATATGGATCGAGGTGTATACATCTTCCTTAACCAGTTTCTCACTCAGCAAGATCGCATCCTCGTAGTTGTAACCTTCCCAAGTCATGAAGGCAACGACAACGTTACGTCCCAACGCCAACTCACCCATCTCTGTAGATGGACCATCCGCAAGAATATCGCCAACTTTGACAATATCTCCTCTGTTCACAATCGGACGTTGGTTGATGCAAGTTCCTTGGTTAGATCGCATAAATTTGTGTAATTTATACTTAACAATGTCGCCCTTCACTTCAGCGCCATCTACAGTTTCGATACGACGCAACCAAATTTCGTTAGCCGAAGAACGTTCGATAACTCCGTTGTATTTGGATACAACGCAAACACCGGAATCTTTTGCAGACTTGTGCTCCATTCCTGTTCCGACCAATGGAGACTTCGGAATCAGAAGCGGGACAGCCTGACGCTGCATGTTGGAACCCATCAATGCGCGGTTAGAGTCATCATTCTCCAAGAACGGAATCAGTGCAGTCGCGACCGATACGACCTGTTTAGGCGATACGTCCATGTAATCGACACGGCTACTAGCCATCGGAATAATGTTATCAGACTGTTTGTTATAACGGACAATGACAACCTCATCCTTAAAGGTGTTTTCCTCCGTCAATTCCGCATTCGCCTGAGCAACAATGTAGTTATCTTCTTCATCAGCAGTCAGGTAATCAATCTGGTCTGTAACTTTTCCGGTTTTTGGATCTACCCAACGATAAGGAGCTTCGATAAATCCATACTCGTTAATGCGTGCAAAAGTGGACAAAGAGTTGATCAAACCAATGTTTGGTCCCTCTGGTGTCTCGATAGGACACATACGGCCGTAGTGACTCGGATGGACGTCACGCACTTCCATGCCCGCGCGTTCGCGCGTCAAACCGCCGGGTCCGAGTGCGGACAGACGACGTTTGTGCGTTAATTCAGCAAGCGGGTTCGTCTGATCCATAAACTGAGACAGCTGCGAGCTACCAAAGAACTCTTTAATCGAAGCAATTACTGGACGTATGTTAATCAATGCCTGTGGCGTAATTACATTAGCATCCTGAATCGACATTCTTTCGCGCACTACGCGTTCCATACGGGATAAACCGATACGGAACTGGTTTTGGAGCAACTCACCTACAGAACGCAAACGACGGTTACCTAAATGGTCAATATCGTCCGTACTTCCGATTCCGTGAAGCAAGTTAATAAAATAACTGATGGAGGAAATAATATCGGCAGGCGTAATATTCTTAACCGATTTATCAATATTTCCGTTAGCAATCAGTTTTACTACTTTACCATCCTCAATTGGTGAGAACACATCGATTGTTTGAAGTGGAATATCATTGCTTTCTAGCACACCACTCGCAACATGATACGTACGATGTCCTACTGATTCCTCCAGTTGGGCCAAAATCTCGTCCAACAGGCGGCGATCTACCATTTGACCGGCTTCAGCGATGATTTCACCAGTTGTTGTATCAATCAAAGTCTCAGCAAGTCGTTGATTGAACAAACGGTTTTTAATGTGAAGCTTTTTATTGATTTTGTAACGGCCTACGTTGGCCAGATCATAACGTTTAGGATCAAAGAAGCGAGCAACTAGCAAGCTCTTTGCGTTATCCAGTGTAGGCGGCTCACCTGGACGAAGACGCTCATAAATTTCAATCAGCGCTTTCTCGGTGGAATCCGTGTTGTCTTTATCAAGTGTGTTGCGGATATATTCGTCATTGCCGAGCAAATCCAGAATCTCAGCATCAGTGCCAAAGCCCAGCGCACGCAGCAACACCGTAACCGGAATTTTACGGGTACGGTCAATCCGGACATAGATAATATCCTTCGCATCCATCTCCAGTTCGAGCCAAGCCCCCCGGTTAGGAATTACCGTTGCGGTGTATGTTGTTTTCGCATTCTTGTCGACTTTTGTGCTGAAATAGACGCTGGGAGAGCGAACCAACTGGCTGACAATAACCCGTTCCGCACCGTTAATAATAAACGTACCCGTTTCAGTCATCAGCGGGAAGTCTCCCATGAATACTTCCTGCTCTTTCACTTCCCCGGTTTCTTTATTAATAAGCCGGACTTTTACCCGAAGCGGTGCTGCATACGTAACGTCGCGTTCCTTTGCGTCGTCAACGGTATATTTGGGTTCTCCGAGAGAATAGTCGATAAACTCCAGAATCAGATTTCCGGTGAAATCCTGAATTGGAGAAATATCCCGAAACATTTCCCTTAATCCTTCCTCCAAAAACCAATCATAGGATTTTTGTTGGATCTCAATCAGGTTCGGAACCTCGAGTACCTCATTAATACGTGCATAACTGCGCCGAGTGCGTCGACCATATTGAACAAGATGTCCTGCCAACTTAAACTCACCCCTCATGTCTACTCACTTTAAAAATACATTGCGAACCTCTGTTTGTGACCTTATAATAAGACACATACAGAAGATTCAATCTTACAAATACAGAAAAGCCCTTACTCGAATGCATTCGAAAAAAGAGCACCGTATCTGCAGAATCCTCTTACCGGAAGATCTTCATCACTTGTAGATTTGCCCAAAATGGTTGTATTATACGTAATAGAGATAAATAGTATACCTACTACGCATAAATCTATTGACATTTCAACAAACTAAAGCCATGGAGGGCATCCTAATACTGACATTTTATAATAATATCACAGACCAGGATTCAAGTCAATGGTCCTATTGCATTTTCTTGAAAACTTTTTTCAGCCTTCAAAATTCGATAACCTTTATCCTTTGTAACTTCCTCTACATGACCGAAAAGGCTCTCTATCTTAGCACTCGCCGAAGGGGCCCCCTGCTTTTTCTGAATGACTACCCACAAAGCTCCACCTTCGTTTAAATGCTCATAAGCAAGCTCAAAAATGGTATGCACTGTTTCTTTTCCTGCACGTATAGGAGGATTCGTCAAGATCACGTCAAAGCGTTCATCCTTCACTTCCGCAAACAAATCGCTTTGCTTAATGGTGACATTCTTAACCCCATTACGTTCCGCATTCTCTATCGCAAGTTGAACGGCTCGCTCATTAATATCAACCATTGTGACGTGTCCCTCTGGGACAAGCGCGGCTGCCGCCAGACCAATCGGGCCGTAACCGCATCCTACATCCAATACCGAGGCTTGTGCAGGAAGCTGCATCGCTTCAATCAGCACACGACTCCCGTAATCAATTCCCTGCTTCGAAAAAACGCCTGAATCGCTGGCAAAACGGTATGACCGCCCCCGCAGCACTGTTTCCAGGCTCCGTCGTTCATGCGCCGTCTCTGGCCGCTTGGAGTAATAATGATCAGCCATTCATGCCCACCTCTTTCGGTTGTACTACCATCATAGCCTTTACAATAACCTTTCAGACATGCTGGTACTACCGTTTTACAGCAACAAACCCCTTGAAGATCACCTCAAGGGGTTTGTTTTAGTCCATTGTCTGCTAGAAAGCAGTCAATTATTTTACTTCTACAGAAGCGCCTGCTTCTTCCAATTTTGCTTTAATGGATTCAGCTTCTTCTTTAGCGATTTTTTCTTTCAGTGGTTTTGGAGCGTTGTCAACCAGTTCTTTTGCTTCTTTCAGGCCAAGACCTGTGATTTCGCGAACTGCTTTGATAACGTTGATTTTGGAAGCGCCAGCGCTTGTCAAGATTACGTCGAACTCGGATTGCTCAGCTTCAGCTGCGCCACCTGCTGCGCCACCTGCTACAGCTACTGGAGCTGCTGCAGTTACGCCGAATTCTTCTTCGATTGCTTTCACGAGATCGTTCAGTTCCAATACGGACATACCTTTAATTGCTTCCAAGATTTGCTCTTTACTCATGGTTGAACCTCCATTTAAATTCGTATTTTTTTGTTCTCAACTGCTATACAGCAGGTTTAATCCCTAACTTATGCGCTTTGCTCTTCTTTTTCTGCAACAGCTTTAACTGCAAGCGCGAAGTTGCGCACAGGAGCTTGAAGCACGCTGAGGAGCATGGAAAGGAGACCTTCGCGGGATGGCAGTTCTGCCAGTGCTTTGATTTCCTCAACACCGATAACGCGACCTTCTACAACTGCACCTTTCAGTTCCAGTGCATTGTTCTTCTTAGCGAAATCGTTCAAGATTTTAGCTGCAGACACTGCATCATCTTTGCCGAACGCGATTGCAGTAGGACCTGTCAATACTGCGTCCAGTTCAGTCAATTCTGCTGCCGCAGTTGCACGGCGGAGCAGTGTGTTTTTCAGCACTTGAAATTCGATTCCGGCTTCGCGAAGCTGCTTACGCAGCTCAGTTACTTGGGCAACATTCAGACCGCGATAGTCTGCAACCACAGTCGTTACGCTCTCGCGCAATTTTGCAGCTACAACTTCAACAGCTTCTTGTTTTGCTTGAATCACCTTTGCATTTGCCAAACTGTACACCTCCTGATCAATTTATCCGCTTTGTTCGAAGCACCCGATCTGGTGATCTTACAAAGCTTGCTTTCATAAGCATGAAAAAAGCCTCCGTAGAGTACGAAGGCTTGATAAATCCACATGGACGGGACAAGCCCGTCACATGAAACGTTCTATCATAACACCTCGGTAGGAAATTAAGCCCAAAGGCACCTACTGTCTACGGTAAGCATATTCAACTTTAATGGTCAGTCACAAGGACTCACAACTTTTATAGAATAACAAATTCGATTGAACATGTCAATCAAAATATTATCTGTAAACAGATGCGTTCACACGTGCACTTGGTCCCATAGTCGAAGAAATAGCGATGTTTTTCAGGTATACACCTTTAGCAGCCGCTGGCTTCGCACGGTTCAAGGCTTCAACCAAGGCTTTAAGATTCTCGTTCAGCTGTTCAGCACTGAAGGAAGCTTTGCCGATTGGCGCGTGAATTTGACCGGCTTTGTCGAGACGGTATTCGATTTTACCGGCTTTAATTTCTTGAACAGCCTTGGCAACGTCGAAAGTAACTGTGCCTGCTTTAGGGTTAGGCATCAAACCTTTACCACCGAGCAAACGACCCAGTTTACCAACCTCACTCATCATATCAGGTGTCGCAACGCAGACGTCGAATTCGAACCAGCCTTGTTGGATTTTGTTGATCATATCTTGATCGCCAACAAAATCAGCGCCAGCCGCTTCCGCTTCTTTCACTTTGTCACCTTTTGCAAATACCAGAACGCGTTGTGTTTTACCCGTACCATGCGGCAGGACAACAACACCACGAACAGCCTGGTCTTGTTTACGGGAATCTACGCCCAGACGAACTGCTGCTTCAACGGTTTCGTCGAATTTAGCAGTCGCAGCCTTTTTTACCAGTTCAACGGCTTCTAAAGGCTCGTAAGTTGCTTCGCTGTCAATCAGCTTAGCAGCTTCCAGGTACTTCTTACCATGTTTAGCCATAATGTTTTCCTCCTTATGTGGTATTAGCGGATATTCCTCCCACACTTGCCGGACAGTCAAACTGCCGGCACACGTAGATTAATAAAATTAATCTACGATGGTGATACCCATGCTGCGAGCAGTACCTTCAACCATACGCATTGCCGATTCTACGGAAGCTGCGTTAAGGTCAGGCATTTTTTGCTCTGCAATTTGACGAACAGCAGCGCGATTTACAGTTGCAACTTTCGTTTTATTCGGTTCACCGGAACCTTTTTCGATTTTAGCAGCAACTTTCAACAGAACAGCAGCCGGTGGAGTTTTGGTGATGAACGTAAAAGAACGATCCTCAAATACCGAAATTTCAACCGGAATAATCAGGCCTGCTTGATCAGCAGTACGAGCATTGAACTCTTTACAGAATGCCATGATGTTGACACCTGCTTGACCCAAAGCTGGACCTACTGGAGGCGCTGGATTAGCTTTCCCTGCAGGAATCTGCAGTTTTACCATTTTAATTACCTTTTTTGCCATGGATGACACCTCCTTGACTCAATAGTGGTAGACGGACCTATCGATCCTCCCACAAGAAACCTGTAAGAAAAATCTATATTTTCTCCACTTGAGTATAATCCAACTCAAGCGGGGTTTCCCGTCCAAACATGTTGACGTGAACTTTAAGCTTGCTCTTCTCAACCAAAATTTCTTCCACGGAGCCCACAAAATTCGCAAAAGGACCAACTTTAATTCGCACGGATTCCTTAACATCGAATTCAATCTTCGGTTTCGGCTCTACCATGCCCATATGCTTCAGAATCTGTTCAACTTCTTCTGGAAGCAATGGCGTCGGTTTGGAACCCGAGCCTGTCGACCCTACAAATCCCGTAACACCTGGTGTATTGCGTACAACATACCAAGAGTCGTCGGTTTGGACCATTTCGACTAAGACATAACCAGGGTAGACTTTACGCATAACGGTTTTTTTCTTACCGTCCTTGGTTACCAGTTCTTCTTCCATAGGAACAAGAACACGGAATATCTTGTCTTCCATGCCCATGGACTCAACGCGTTTTTCCAAATTGGCTTTGACTTTGTTCTCATACCCTGAATAGGTATGAACGACGTACCATCTTTTTTCCATATCAAGCCACCTGGAACCCTTCCTAGATAATCGCTTCGATCACAGCGGAAATGCCGATATCGAGAACCCAAAAATAAATCGTGACGAACGCAATTGTCCCTATGACAATCAACGTATAGTTGGTCAGTTCTTTACGATTGGGCCAGCGAACCTTCTTGAGTTCAGCCCAGCTTTCAGAGAAAAAGGAAAACAGAGACTTGAAACTGCGTTTCACGCCGACTACACCTCCAAAAACTATCTGGTTTCCCGATGAGAAGTCTGTTCGTTACAGGACTTACAGAATTTCTTCATCTCCATGCGGTCGGGGTGATTACGCTTGTTTTTCGTCGTTGTGTAATTTCTTTGTTTGCATGTTGTACAAGCCAAAGTAATAATTACCCGCATGATGTGCACCTCCCGAAGACATCCAACACCGGAAGTCTCATAATTGATCCTAAAAAAAACCGCGAATTTAGGCCTACCTAAAACACTTTATCACACGGGGTTTTCCATGTCAACGAATGTTTGCATACAATTCGCAGTCCCGGCTGTGGTGCATTTTAACATCTGTGCATCCTTTAAACTGTTCTCTGAAAAGCTGCTTCAAAAATCAAGGCGATATCTATTATTCATCTTTTTTAGTATAAATCATTTGTAACACTTATAAACCTGCATAGCCTACCTATAACGAATAAAAAAAGACTCGGATTCGAGCCTTTTCCCTGTCAGCCTCTACTTTCAACTATCTCTTACTTCCAGATACTTTTCAAGTTTACGCTTGACCCGTTGCAGCGCGTTATCAATGGATTTCACATGGCGGTCAAGATCCTCTGCAATCTCCTGATACGAACGTCCGTCCAGATACAACATAAGTACCTTGCGTTCCAGCTCGCTCAGAATCTCGGACATCTTGTCCTCAAGGCCCACAAACTCTTCCTGATTGATTATCAGCTCTTCGGGGTCACTTACTTGTGTTCCGCAAATCACATCGAGCAACGTGCGATCTGACTCTTCATCATAGATGGGTTTGTCCAGAGATACGTAAGAGTTCAGAGGAATGTGCTTTTGTCGTGTAGCCGTCTTAATTGCCGTAATAATCTGTCGTGTAATGCACAACTCGGCGAAAGCCTTGAACGAAGCAAGCTTGTCTCCCTTAAAATCACGAATGGATTTGTAGAGACCAATCATGCCCTCCTGAATAATATCCTCGCGATCAGCACCAATCAAGAAGTAGGATCTGGCCTTGGCCCGCACAAAGTTCCGGTATTTGTTAATCAGAAACTCCAGCGCTTCCCCATCACCTTCATGGACTGCTCCGACAATGTCTTCATCATTTTTGTAATCAAACTTTGACAACATGATATCCTTGAGGTCCACACTCACTAACAATCCCTCCGGCTGCAACGCAAGGTACCCGTTACTCTCTCAAATATACGACAAGTATACGCGATGTAACCTGATACCGTCAACCACAACAACCTAAAAAAGAAGAGCGCTAACAAAATTGTCAATGGTTTCAAAATGGAGGAGTCCCCAATTATTGGTTTATTCTCTTCTCCATCGTTCAAACAACTTTCGAAGCTCCGGACTCAGTTTGGCATCTAGCGAGTTACGGGACAATTTGGCACTATCCTGCTGGATTCGCTTCTGCACTTCCCTTTCGGACTCCTCAATCTCGATCAGTAATTCCCGCGCCGACACCCTGAGTGCACCTTGTCCAAATGCGACATGTTGCTCTACCTGATCGCTTGTCGCTACGTAAATACTTCTTCTTTTACTGCTCAGCTCCCGAACCAATCGCTCGATGCACTCATCAGCAGTTTCTTTTTCTCTGGTAAAATAAATCTGGACTTTGCTCTGAGCAAAAGTTTTACCTAATCCTGGCACCCTGTAAGCATCAAATACGACGATGACTCTTCTGCCGGAATACGCCTGATGATCCGCCAGTCGTTCAAGAAGTCTGTCCCTCGCTTCCTGCATACCAGATTGTACCAGTGCGGAAAGTTCGGGCCAGGCTCCAATCATGTTGTAACCGTCCACAAGCAGAACATCCCGCGTGTCAGCCATATCGTTAGCCCCGTGCCTGTCGTCCGCGCAATACTTCGTACATGACAACACCCGCAGCTACAGAAGCATTAAGGGAATTAATTTGCCCCGCCATTGGCAGCTTGACGAGTACATCGCATTTTTCACGGATCAAACGGCCCATTCCTTTATTTTCGTTACCAATGACAATAGCTACTGGCCCCGTGAATACTCCATTCCCAAAGACAGGATCTGTCGCTGTAACATCCGTGCCAACTACCCATACACCTTCTTCTTTAAGACGATCAATGGTTTGTCCCAGATTGTTTACACGCGCCACCGGGACGTACTCCACAGCACCTGCCGATGTTTTGGACACTGTTACAGTTACAGCTGCAGAGCGCCTTTTCGGCACAATAACACCATGTGCTCCAGTACAGTCCGCTGTACGAAGGATGGAGCCCAAATTATGAGGATCTTCAATCTCATCCAGCAAAATTAAAAACGGCTCTTCTCCCTTATCACGAGCAGTGGCGAGCAATTCTTCCACTTCAACATAGGCAAAAGGCGCAGCTTGCGCGACCACTCCCTGATGCTGAATGCCCGGAACCATTTGATCCAGCTTACGCTTGTCCACCTGCAAGACAATAATTCCTGCTTTTTTGGCCTCAGCTGTAATCGGCAGCGTCAAATGTTTTTGTGCATTATCCGCAATCCATATTTTATTTATCGTTCTGCCTGAACGCAATGCCTCCGTTACCGAATGCTTACCGGCAATCCATTCTTCTTCCATCTCTAGCTTCCTCCCGGGACACGGCCGATGCTTGTTCCATCCAGTCCGTTCCCATTTATGATTTTTCTGTATTTTCCATCTGTGCAATTCCGTACGTAATCAACTCTCTTAATCTGTCCAAATGTCCATCACAATAAAGAGATCCAATTAACCCTTCCAGTGCAGTGGCGTGCCGATACTCAAGCACATCAGCATTTTTAGGCAAACTTCCTGATTTAGCATTTCTTCCTTGTCGGACAATATCGCGTTCTTCTTCCGTCAGTACCTTTTCCAATAGCCCCAACATACGACTCTGCGCCTTGGCGGAGACTAGCCCTGTGGCTCGGCGGTGCAGATGATTTGGACGCAGGTTGGGCTGTGCCAACAAATATTGCCGGACAGCTACCTCATACACTGCATCACCAATATAAGCTAGTGCAATGGGAGGCATCAAACGAGCTGGCTTGGACGCAGGGTACGGGAACCAGTTCCCCGTACCTGCCGATGCTCCTGAGTTCAGTGGCTTATCACTCATTTTCGCCGCCACCGCATACCCTGCGCCGTATCTTCAAGCACAATGCCTTTTGCAGCCAACAGATCGCGAATTTCGTCAGCTCTACCCCAGTTTTTGGTCTTACGAGCTTCGACACGTTCTGCAATTAACTGCTCAATTTCGTCATCCAGCAACTCTTCACTCGGTTCCGAATAAATGCGAAGAACGTTATTCATCGATTGAAAGGTATGCAATACAGCTTGTAGTTCCGCCTGATGTACGACATCTCGCTGCAACAAATGGTTTGCTTCGCTAACCCAATCAAATACAGCAGTAATCGCATCAGGTGTATTGAAATCATCATTCATTTTTTCGCCAAACTGCTGCAAAATTCCGTCGAGCTCCGTTTGCAGTTCCGTCGATACTCCCCCATTACCTTCCAGCGCATTAGCTAAACGATGCTTCACATTGGCAACTGCATTGGCAATCCGCTCGACACTGTTCTCTGCCTGACTCATAGTCTCTTGGTTGTAGTTCAACGGATTCCGGTAATGCGTCGACAACATAAAATAACGTAAAGCCTCCGGCTTGTGATGAGCGCGCAAATCTTTAACCAAAATACCATTACCGAGTGATTTCGACATTTTTTCATTATCTATGCGAATATAGCCGTTATGCATCCAGTAGCGAGATAATGGCTTACCCGTGATCGCTTCGGATTGTGCGCATTCACATTCATGATGCGGAAATTGCAGATCCTGTCCGCCCCCATGAATATCCAGTGTATCCCCCAAATAATGGCGAGCCATAGCAGAGCATTCGATATGCCAGCCTGGTCGTCCATCTCCCCAAGGGCTCGACCAATAAATTTCGCCCGGTTTCGCTGCCTTCCAGAGTACAAAGTCCTCAGCATTTTCCTTGCGTTCATCCACATTGATGCGAATACCGAACTGAAGCTCTTCCAGATTTTGACCTGACAGTTGTCCGTAATCTTTGAACTTTTTGGTTCGATAGAACACATCGCCATCATTCTCATAGGCATAGTCCTTGTCTACCAATCCCTTAATAAAATCAATAATCAGGTCCATGCTCTCTGTTACACGAGGGTTCATACTGGCAGCAGGAACATTCAATCCTGCCAGATCCTCATGGTAGGCAGCAATAAATTTCTCAGCAACTGCCGAAACCTCCATATCAAGTTCCCGAGCTTTGCGGATTAATTTATCATCGACATCCGTAAAATTCACCACATAGTTTACATCATAGCCCAAGTACTCCAGGTAGCTGCGCACCACGTCAAATACAATTACAGGTCGTGCATTGCCAATATGAATGTAATCATACACGGTAGGTCCGCATACATACATTTTAACCTTTCCAGGCTCCAGTGGCACAAAAGGCTCCCGACTCCTCGTCATTGTATTATAAATTTGAAGCGGCATTGTTATGTTCCTCCCTCATGAAAATCATTTTTCTAATTTATTCTCTTGGGTCACCTGATGTTTCTGAGCAGATGCCCCATCCTTCAAATCAGACATTTCTGCACGCAAACGTTCTATTTCCCGTTGAAGTTCTCGCATAGAGTCCACAACCGGATCAGGCAATTGATGACTAAGTCGGTCTGGACGCCTACCATCCTGTCTGACAACTCGCCCCGGGATGCCCACCACCGTACTGTTTGGTGGAACTTCTTTGAGCACAACCGAGTTAGAGCCAATGTTGGATTGTGCCCCAATCGTGAAAGAGCCTAATATCTTTGCACCGGAGCCGATAACAACATTATTCCCAATGGTCGGATGGCGCTTCCCTTTCTCTTTCCCAGTCCCGCCGAGTGTGACCCCCTGATACAATATGACATCGTCGCCAATCTCACAGGTTTCACCGATGACAACTCCCATGCCATGATCAATGAACAGCCGATCTCCGATACGAGCGCCAGGATGAATTTCAATGCCTGTCATAAACCTTGATACCTGGGATATAACACGGGCTAGAGTACACCAGTTTCGCAAATAAAACCAATGTGCGATTCGATGTGCCCAAAGGGCATGAACGCCGGAATACGTAAAAATGACCTCCAGCTTACTCCGGGCGGCCGGATCATTATCCAAAACAGTCTGAATGTCGGATTTGAAATGTCTGAACATGTCGCCCTCCTATTCCCTTCATATCCTTGCCGCATCATCACTACACTTCACGTTCCGCCAATTTTCGCATCCACCAGCACTCTTCGACATTTTTCAATCTATAACGAGTCTGAGTCTGATAAAAAAGAAAAAGCGTCTCCGCAGCCTAAGCTGCAGAGACGCATGAACGTGGTCCCACTCTGCTTCGAACATATCTGCTGCATAAAAAGCAGACAGTCCGTCTTTGGCGTCCTGTAACGGGAACGACTCGGCACGCCCTTGTCACATCAGCATTTGACGCTAATGAAAGTTCGGGCGCACGGCTCCCAGGCGCATTTCCTCCGCAGGTCATCTGGACGGCTCTCAGCCTGGAGTTTCCCCTCGACCGTCCTCTCTGGCAGATGCCCATATGCAGTGTACTTCTCCTGTTCGCAGCCTTTACACGTAAATATCAATCCGTATCAATGGAGTCATTATAGCGAAAAGACAACAAATTGACAAGAAATATCAGCCTTTAATTTGTGCCTTGAGACGATCCAGTACCTTGTCACGTCCGAGCAAAAAGATGGTTTCATTCAGATCTCGTCCATGCGTTTGGCCTGTAAGAGCCACACGAATCGGCATGAATAGTTGTTTTCCCTTAAAACCCGTTTCCTTTTGAACTTCCTTGATCAGCTTAGCCATTTGTGGAGCTGTAAATTCCTCACTCGTTTCAACTTTACCTGCAAAAGCTCTAAGTACCTCAGGAACCTGCTCTTCGGCCAATACAGCTGCTGCTTCAGCATCCAGCTCCAGATGTGAACGGAAAAACAACTCAGACAACGCTACAATATCGGATGCAGAAGTCATCTGTTCCTGGTATAAACGAACAAGGGCCTTAGCCCAATCCAGTTGTTGCGAAGACAGTTCAGTCGGCAACAGCCCCGCTGCCTGGAGATGTGGAATCGCCATGCTGGCAATTCGCTCAGGATCAGCCTTTTTAATATAGTGATTATTCAGGTAAGCAAGCTTATTGGTATCAAACACAGCTGGACTTTTGGACAAACGATTAGGATCGAAAATCGAAATCAGTTGTTCCCGATCATAGATCTCTTCTTCGCCTTCCGGGGACCAGCCCAGTAGTGCAATGAAGTTGAATATAGCTTCTGGCAAATAGCCCAACTTGTCATACTGCTCCATGAACTGAATAATGGATTCGTTACGCTTACTGAGCTTTTTGTGATCCTCGCCTACAATCAGCGTCATATGACCGAAGCGTGGCGGTTCCCAGCCGAGAGCTTCAAAGATCATCAACTGCCGCGGTGTATTGGAAACATGGTCTTCGCCCCGTAGTACATGCGATATTTTCATCAAATAATCGTCAACCGCTACAGCAAAGTTATATGTCGGAATACCATCCTTTTTGACGATAACAAAATCGCCGCTTTCCTTGGAATTAAATGTAATTTGACCTTTAACGATATCGTCAAACGTATATTCACGATCTTCCGGTACGCGAAAACGAATACTTGGTACACGGCCCTCTGCTTCGAATGCCTGGCACTGTTCTTCTGTTAGATCACGATGTTTTCCAGAATAGCGTGGTGTCTCCCCACGTTCCGTCTGTTCTTCACGCTCGCGCTCCAGCTCTTCTTCAGTGCAGTAACAGCGATAAGCCAAACCACGATCCAGCAAATCCTGCCAGTACGTTTTATATATGTCCAAGCGTTCCGTCTGACGATAAGGTCCAAACTCGCCTCCCACGTCTACGCTCTCATCCCAGTCCATACCCAACCATTTCAAATATTTAAGTTGGCTTTCTTCTCCGCCCTCAATATTGCGTTTCACATCTGTGTCTTCAATACGAATAATAAATTTTCCACCTTGATTGCGAGCAAACAAATAATTAAATAATGCCGTTCTGGCATTTCCAATGTGCAGATGCCCTGTAGGGCTTGGTGCATAGCGTACACGAACTTCCGTGCTCATATAATCTCCTCCAAATTGAATTACTCAAGATGATAGCATTTACTTGATAAGACAGACAACCGATTGAGCCGCGATTCCTTCACCCCGTCCGGGAAACCCGAGTTGCTCTGTCGTGGTCGCCTTGACGTTCACCTGGGATAGCTCCTCTGCTTCCAGCACCCGTGCGATGACTTCATTCATCTGCGGAATATACGATGCCATTTTGGGCTTTTGTGCGATAATCGTAGAATCAATATTCCCCAAGCGATATCCTCGCTCTTTAGCTAGCCCCCACACATGCTCCAGTAGCTTAAGACTGTCGGCATCCTTAAATTCTGGGTCATTATCCGGAAAATGCTTCCCGATGTCTCCCAAGCCAAGCGCGCCTAGGATAGCATCACTAATGGCATGCAGCAGCACGTCTGCATCGGAATGGCCCAACAAACCCTTTTCATACGGAATATTCACACCTCCGATGATGCATGGCCTTCCTTCCACCAGCTGGTGGACGTCAAATCCTTGTCCCACTCTGATCATTTGATATCCTCTCCCTCTGTTTTTACCCATAACGCCGCCATATCCAAATCCTCAGGCGTAGTAATTTTGATGTTCTTGTAGCTGCCTTGAACGACAGTAACCGGAATTCCTAGCCGCTCTATCAGCATAGAATCATCTGTTCCCAAGAATCCCGACTGCTCCGCTTCCTCATAGGCTCGCAGCAGATCAGAAAGACGAAAAGTCTGTGGCGTTTGAATACTCCACAGACTTCGGCGATCCGGCGTTGCTGTAATGATACCATCTCCGTTCACTTGCTTGACCGTATCCTTTACAGGTACTGCCGCTACAGAAGCACCAGTACGCTGGGCTGCCTCAAGGCATGAACGTACAAGCTCAGGTTGAATGAGTGGACGCACACCATCATGCACCATCACCCAATCCGCTTGTAAGTGGCGCAGACCGCGATAAACCGAATGCTGGCGTTCATTGCCACCAGCCACCACCCGTACATTTTTACCGATTTTGTATTGATGAATCCAATCTCGGCAGCGTTCCACATCTCCTGTCCCAGTCACCATCACCATTTCATCCACTTCGGGCATAGCTGCGAATATTTCAAGTGTATGTATGAAGATGGGCTTGTCCCGCAAAAGCAGAAATTGCTTGCTCTCCTGCGTCCCCATACGGGAGCCGCGCCCTGCTGCCACAATGACAACTCCTACCCGATTGTTCATTCAAATAACTCCTGCCCTGATCGCACTTGGACGATCCGTATGATAACACATCTACTTCATCATACCGCGTTTATTGAGCTTTTTCCAATAATTTTGGTTTAGCAAAGATCATACGGCCGGCAGAGGTCTGAAGTACACTCGTGACCAGTACCTCCATCAGAGAGCCAATATAGTCACGTCCGCCTTCTACAACAATCATCGTGCCATCATCCAGATAGGCTACACCCTGCCCATGCTCCTTGCCGTCTTTAATAATCTGCACCATAATTTCCTCGCCGGGCAATACGACAGGCTTCACTGCATTCGCCAAATCGTTAATATTTAGCACCGATACACCTTGCAGTTCGCATACTTTATTCAGGTTAAAATCATTAGTTACAACTTTACCCTGCAACACCTTTGCCAGCTTGACCAGCTTACTGTCGACCTCTGAAATTTCCTCAAAATCACCTTCGTAAATGAGCACATTCACATCCAGCTCTTTTTGGATTTTATTCAAAATATCCAGACCCCGGCGTCCACGATTACGCTTAAGTAAATCTGATGAATCTGCAATATGCTGAAGCTCCTCCAGCACAAATTCAGGAATCACAATCGTTCCTTCAATAAAACCTGTCTTGCAAATATCTGCAATACGTCCATCTATAATGACGCTGGTGTCCAATATTTTATGTTCCTCCAGCTTGCGTTCTTCTACACCCGTTCCCCGACCAAAAAAACCAGAACTCCAAAAGGAAGACAGCTCGTCCCGCTTTTCTAGTCCAACCATCAATCCTACATATCCGCATATCACGGTAACAGCGGTCTGGATAAGTTGACCCGGGGCCCCCAACCATGAAAAAAGCGGATAAACTGCTAAGGAAAGCGTCAATCCCACTGCTAAACCAATCACACCTGCCATCATCTCGTTCATCGGAATTCGTACCAAGCCTTCAATGCCCTGCTGCAATCGATTTGCCACGGATGCCCCTGCGAATGAACACCCAGCCATAAATAGCACTGCTCCCGCCATCATCCAAACAATCATTCCCGGTAAAGACCCATCACTCAACCATTGTGGCATCCACGATACAATGCCTCCTACCCGCTGGTATAACGTATAGCCAAACCATGCTCCGCACAATCCTGTAAAAGTTAAAATAGCCTTTCTCCACATTGAGTCTCTATACCTCCTTTATTTTCTTTGCATATAGTCTGCTGCTTGTTGGATACATAGCATTTCTCTTACCAGTATGATCCATTTCCCACATAACTAACCCTGTGTTTTCACTTTTTATGCATAAAAAAAAAGCATTTATCTCCCTAAAATGATTCAAGGAAATAAATGCTTATTCTTGTTCTTGCTTGATACTAGCGCTGTGAATGACGATATTGATCGTCCTGTTCTTCCTGACTGGAACGCTCCCGATCACGTCCACGTCTGCGTGACAGCTTACGAATGTTCAGCTTCATACCATACAATGCATACAGCACCAGCGGCACAAAAATCAGCTTCGACAGCTGGTCAGGGAATTTAACAGCCAACACCACCGCTGCAATTACGACCCATGGAGCAACCCAGATCGCTTTTTTCGGAAGGCCGACCTTTTTAAAATTCGGATATCTCATGGAGCTGACCATCAAATAAGAAACCAGCAACATCGCAATCGACATGTATAACAATGAAATATCGTTATGGAATAAGGACAAAGTGGCTAATACGCCACCTGCTGCCGGAATTGGCAACCCCGTAAAATAACCTGGAACACCAGGACGTACGTTAAATCGAGCCAAACGCAACGCTCCGCACATCGGGAAAATGGCAGTAACCGTCCAAGCGAGAGCCGAATTCGCATCATGAAAAGCAACCATGTACATAATAACTGCAGGAGCAACACCAAAAGATATCATATCTGATAAGGAGTCCAGTTCTTTACCGAATTCGCTTTGGGCATTCAGGACCCGGGCCATCCTACCATCCAGTCCGTCCAACAACATGGCGACAATAACCATAATAGCGGCAAGACTGTATTTTCCGTCTACCGCCAATAAAATGGCGATCATTCCGAGAAACAAGTTACCTAAGGTACACATGTTCGGAATTGATTTGGTAATCATCTCTTCACCTCAATGTATGAATTGTTCCATTATAATCCTTTCACTGTATTACATTTACATTTGCCTGTCAATGAAAACTTGTTCCTGCAAACGTTTAAGACCTTCTTTAATCGTACGCGCACGAACCTCTCCAATACCATCCACTTCATCCAGTTCTTCTATCGTTGCTGTGATGACATGTGGAAAACGTCCAAACCGCTCCACCAGATTATGAATAATCACATTCGGCAAACGCGGTATCTTGTTCAGTACCCGATAGCCACGTGCAGCAATATACTCCTCTGATGTCGCAGCTGAAGAAGGGTAGCCTAGTAAGCGTACAATATGATTCACATCCAACAATTCGTCGTCCGTAGAACGTTTGAGTCCCAATATAATTTCACGAATCTTCTCGTCGCTATCGTCTTTGGCATAATCCTTATACAGCAACCAAGCTTCTTCTTCAATGTTGCTGACAAGCTCTTCCATCTGCATACTAATCAGACGGCCCTCATTTCCGAGCTCGTTAATAAATCGTTTGATTTCCATTTTGATGCGCAGCACCATTTCGATCCGCTGGATGACATTAACGACTTCCGGCATGGTAACCAGCTCTTCAAATTCAGATGCTGTCAAATTCGTAGAGGCTTGCCCCAATACGGATCTATATTTTTCTAACGTCTGAATAGCCTGATTGGCTTTCGTTAAAATAACCCCGATTTCCTTAAGCGCATACCGTAATGTCCCCTGATACAAGGTAATAATATTACGCCGCTGGGAAATAGACACAACTAATTTGCCAGTTTGCTTTGCAACTCGTTCTGCTGTCCGGTGCCGAATTCCTGTTTCAATTGAAGAAATGGAGGAGTCCGGAATCAGTTGTGTATTGGCATATAAAATTCGTTTTAAATCCTCGCTCAATATGATTGCGCCGTCCATTTTAGCCAACTCATACAAATAGTTCGGTGAAAAATCACAATTGATGGAGAAACCGCCATCCACGACTTCCATAACTTCTGGGCTATAGCCAACGACCAGAAGAGCACCCGTTTTGGCACGCAAAACGTTTTCCAACCCGTCGCGAAAGGGAGTTCCCGGTGCCACAAGCCGCAGCAAATCGTTCATTTTATCCAGTTGGCTCGCTTCTTTCATTCTCAATGCCCCCTAATCTAATGCGGCTGCCAGTGCATCTGCCACCGTTCCTACTCCTATAATTTGTATCCCTTTCGGATGTGTCCAGCCCTTCAAGCTTTTCTCCGGCATGATCACCCGTTTGAAACCTAGTTTCTCCGCTTCTCGTACTCGCTGTTCTGCTCGGGATACCGCGCGCACCTCACCTGTCAGTCCCACCTCGCCAAAAATCACATCATACGGCTTTGTAGGAGCATCCCTAAAGCTGGAAGCAATACTCACAGCTATAGCCAAATCCACCGCCGGTTCATCCAACTTCACGCCTCCGGCTACGTTGAGATAAGCGTCCTGGTTTTGCAAAAACATGCCCATCCGCTTTTCTAGCACGGCTATGATTAATCCCATTCGATGATGGTCGACTCCTGTGCCCATTCGGCGTGGAGAGGGAAAATGTGTAGCTGCAATCAATGCTTGCAGTTCAACCAATACAGGTCGGGTTCCTTCCATACTGGCTACAACAGTAGAACCTGCCACACCCAGTGGTCGTTCAGACAGGAAAAGTTCAGAAGGATTCGACACCTCACGCAAACCGCTTTCAGCCATTTCAAAAATACCAATTTCATTTGTAGAACCGAAACGATTTTTAACTGCACGCAAAAGCCGATACGTATGGTGACGCTCTCCTTCAAAATAAAGTACACAATCAACCATATGTTCCAACAAACGCGGACCTGCAATGGCCCCTTCCTTGGTCACATGTCCTACCAATACCGTAGCAATACCGAGCCCCTTGGCAATTCGCATAAAGCGTGAAGTACACTCCCGCACCTGAGCCACACTACCTGGTGCACTCGTCACCTCAGGCAAATATACAGTCTGTATCGAGTCGATGACCAAAAACTCCGGCTTCAAGCTGTCCACTGCTTCTTCAATCGTCTCCAAATTCGTCTCACATAATACGTATAGGCTGGGGGACAAGGCACCGAGCCGATCTGCACGTAGTTTCGTTTGACGGACAGATTCCTCACCAGACACGTACAGCACCTTTAAACCAGTTAAAGCCAGTTCATTAGATGTTTGCAGCATGAGCGTAGATTTACCGATTCCCGGATCACCGCCCACCAAAACGAGTGAACCCGGCACCACACCTCCACCGAGTACTCGATTCAATTCGCCAATTCCCGTCAAAATTCGTGTTTCTTTGCCACTCTCCACCTCTATAATAGGGAGTGGCTTGTCTTTTGTGCTATGAGTAAGAAGGGAAGATCCCATTCCTTGAGTTTTTACAACGCTTTCCGTTTCTTCGACCATGGAATTCCATGCCTGGCATCCAGGACATTTTCCGTACCATTTGGGCGATTCATAACCACATTCCGTACAGGAAAATTTAGTTTTCACTTTAGCCATACTTTGTTCCCTGGCTCCTTATTGACGACGATGATGTCAAATTTATGTTCATACAGCCCAGAAAGAGCTGTAACAATAAAAGTTTACCATTGAAGCTTGGCGGACGTAAAGCAATATCACAAACTTTCCCAAAGCATTTACCCAACCTTTTCACCGTGTTTTATACACAAAAAGGGTGTCTTCGCAATAGCTTTCCAGCTTGCGAGACACCCTTTTCTACTATTTATTTAGTAAACTGCTTTAGGACTTGGCAGATACATTATCCTTTTTGGTTACAGTCAATGCACCGTTCTCCTCATCAATGAAGAGAGAGTCACCTTTAGTAATGTTGCCAGTCAACAGTTCCTCGGACAGGCGATCTTCAATATGCTTCTGGATTGCACGACGCAAAGGACGCGCACCATACGCTGGATCAAAACCTTCCTTGGCAAGGAATTTTTTAGCGTTGTCTGTCAACTCGAAGTCCACCTCATACTCATTCAGACGCTTACGCAGCTCCTCAGACATGAGTGATACAATTTCGGCAATATGTTTTTCTTCGAGAGAATGGAAAACGATAATTTCATCAATCCGGTTCAAGAACTCAGGACGGAAGCTTTTCTTCAGTTCATCCATCACTTTGCCCTTCATATTATCGTAATCCGCTCCAGCGTCCACTACAGCTGTAAAACCAAGCGTGGAGTTACGTTTAATCGCCTGTGCACCAACATTAGATGTTAAGATGATGAGTGTATTACGGAAATCAACGACACGACCTTTGGAATCTGTCAGACGACCATCTTCCAGCACTTGCAGAAGAATATTGAATACTTCTGGGTGTGCTTTTTCAATTTCATCCAGCAACACAACAGAGTATGGCTTACGACGTACCTTCTCAGTCAGTTGACCGCCTTCTTCATATCCAACGTACCCTGGAGGCGCTCCTACCAGACGGGACGTGGAGTGTTTCTCCATATATTCAGACATATCAATACGGATAACCGCATTTTCATCTCCAAACATGGATTCAGCCAAGGCGCGTGCCAGCTCTGTTTTACCAACCCCAGTTGGACCGAGGAAAATAAAGGAACCAATTGGACGCTTCGGATCTTTCAGTCCGGCACGTGCCCGGCGAATCGCCCGGCTTACTGCCTTAACTGCTTCATCCTGTCCAATAACCCGCTCATGCAGCAACTCTTCCATATTCAACAAGCGGTGTGTTTCTTCCTCTTTTAGCTTGCTGACTGGAACACCTGTCCATATTGCAACGACTTGAGCGATATCCTCTGGGGTAACTTCGGAATCTGTACGACCCTGTTGTTCTTTCCATTGGTTTTTCGTTACGTCTAACTCTTCACGGATTTTTTGCTCTGTATCACGTAGCGCTGCCGCTTTTTCAAATTCCTGACTTTGTACCGCTGAATCCTTTTCCTTACGAATATCTTCCAGACGGTTTTCCAGCTGTTTCAGGTTTGGCGGTACAGTGTAAGAATTCAGCCTTACTTTGGAGCCCGCCTCATCAATAAGGTCAATAGCCTTATCTGGCAGGAAGCGGTCGGTGATATAACGATCTGACAATTTTACGGCCGCTTCAATAGCCTCATCTGTGATCTTTACACGGTGATGCGCTTCGTAACGGTCACGCAGACCATACAAGATTTGAATCGCCTCTTCTGGAGAAGGTTGATCCACTGTAATGGGTTGAAAACGACGCTCCAAAGCAGCATCTTTCTCAATATATTTGCGGTATTCATCCAGCGTGGTCGCACCGATGCATTGCAGCTCGCCACGTGCCAGAGCAGGTTTCAGGATGTTGGACGCATCAATTGCGCCTTCCGCTCCACCAGCACCAATCAGCGTATGCAGCTCATCAATGAACAACACGATATTACCCGCTTGACGAATCTCGTCCATAATTTTTTTCAAACGATCCTCGAATTCACCACGATACTTGGTGCCTGCTACCACAGAACCCATATCCAGTGTCATTACGCGCTTGTCGCGCAACGTTTCGGGAATCTCATTCGCTATGATCTTTTGGGCCAATCCTTCGGCAATCGCCGTTTTACCTACCCCAGGCTCACCAATCAGAACCGGATTGTTCTTTGTACGGCGGCTGAGCACCTGAATTACGCGTTCGATTTCCTTGCTACGCCCAATAACAGGGTCCAGGTTGTTTTCCTTCGCAGATGCCGTCAGATCGCGCGCCAGACTGTCCAGAGTTGGCGTGCTGACATTAGCTGGAGCACCGTGATGGCTGGAAACAGCCTCGCTGCTACCGAGTAATTGAAGCACTTGCTGACGCGCTTTGTTCAGACTAATGCCCAGGTTATTCAGTACACGTGCTGCTACGCCTTCGCCTTCACGAATAAGACCAAGCAAAATATGTTCTGTACCTACATAGGTATGGCCCAGTTTGCGGGCTTCATCCATAGACAGTTCGATGACTTTTTTGGCGCGTGGAGTATAGGCAATGTTCGTCGGTTGCTCTTGACCGCGTCCAATCAGCGTTTCCACTTCATCCTGAATTTTTTCCAGTCCCAGTCCTAAACCGATTAAGGCTTTCGCTGCTATTCCTTCACCTTCACGAATGAGGCCTAGCAAAATGTGCTCTGTGCCAATGTTGTTGTGTCCCAATCGAACAGCTTCTTCCTGAGCCAAAGCAAGCACTTTCTGTGCACGTTCCGTAAATCTTCCAAACATCATATATCCTGCACCTCCACAGTGTGTATTTCAGATCATTCTATATATTAAAGGGTTGTGCCTAATTTTTGCCGGATCAGCTTCGCCCGGTACATATCGCGCTCTTCG
Organism: Paenibacillus sp. SEL1; assembly: GCF_054602535.1. NCBI lineage: Bacteria > Bacillati > Bacillota > Bacilli > Caryophanales > Paenibacillaceae > Paenibacillus > Paenibacillus sp. SEL1. Next base: position 1,334,861 of record NZ_CM137723.1, read on the forward strand.
GTATTCATTTTATCCCCAAAGCTTTTTTGCAGGAACCCGGGTTGTGTCATCACATTCAGCTCATTCATCGCTGCGGTGGAAGGACGCTCCAAAATTCCTAAATCTACGCCAAGACGCACATCGGACAGCCGCTGTGCAGCCTCCTTGGAATCCAATACTGCTGCATATGACAAAATACCGAATGAACGCATCACCCGATCTGTAATTCGCAGCATAGATTCATTCATTAGCCGTTCTCTGGCAGAACGCTCGTGCTCAATAATTTGTAGCACCACGCCATGTAGATTCTCTATAATTTCCGCCTCGGTTTGTCCTAGTGTAATCTGATTAGATACCTGAAACAAATTTCCGACAGCTTCGCTACCTTCACCGTAAATGCCGCGAACCGTAAGACCTACCTGTGAAACAGCAGACAATATACGATTGATTTGATGAGTCATGACTAATGCGGGCAAATGCATCATCACCGAAGCTCTCATACCTGTGCCGACATTCGTCGGACAACTGGTCAGAAAACCTCTCCGATCATCAAATGCATAATCAACATGCGCTTCAAATGCATCATCAATAATCATTGCGCGTTCCCAAGCTTCCCTAACCTGACATCCCGGATATAAGCACTGGATACGCAGATGATCCTCTTCGTTTATCATAACACTAACCGATTCATCATCGCTAATTAAAACAGCACCGTTACGAGATTCGTTCGCCAAATTAGGACTAATCAAATGCTTCTCAACCAGCACCCGCTTGTCGATCTCATCCAACTCGGATATTTTCAACGTATGAAAAGTACCAAAACCACCTAAATCATCATACTGAAGGATATCCGTCAAGCGTTGAAGTGCTTCTTCCGACTGCTGATTGGTAGCAAGCATGGGAAAAGGCAGATGCTGCAAGTTACGCGCAATTCTCACCCGGCTGCTAATGACAATCTCCGAATCCGCAGCATCACCACGCATCCAGTCACTTAGCGGCTTCTCCGTAAACCGAATATTGGGCATTACGCATCCCTCCTACTCTTCACAAACTTTACTCTTCAGTCATTTCTTTTTCAAGCTCTCTGATTTGATCCCTAAGCTCAGCAGCTGATTCAAATTCTTCCTGTACAATATGCTGTTGCATCTCTTTTTTCAAATCGTCAATTTGCCGTTTAACCTTCAGGCGGCCTCCAGTGCGAACCGGAACTTTACCAACATGATTCGTACTGCCATGCACACGCTTGAACAGAGGGTCCAGACGACTATCAAAGTATTGATAGCACGACGGGCATCCGAAACGTCCCAGCTTACTAAACTGTGCATAGGTCATGCCACAATCCTTGCATTGCAGGTTTTGCGGACCACTGTGGCCTGGAGACTGGCTCTTTGTACTGGAGTCAAAATCCAGCATCCCCGACAACAAGCTATGAATCGAAAAGCCGTTAGGTGTTCCAGGGATCATCTCCCCTTTTTCCTTGGCACACGTCTCACAAATATGAAACTCTGTCTTTTCGCCATTCACAATTTTGGTGAAATGCAAAGTTGCCGGCCGCATATTACATTCTTGGCACAGCATAAAAGCACCTCCTTTAATGTCAGGATTTATACCAATCCCTACATCCAAACGTTAGTCTCTATTCACAAACTATTTGGTCGCCAGCAACGAGATCAGCATAGCCTTAAGCAATCTTGCTCGCAGTTGATCACGATAGGGAAGCTTCAGTAATAATGTATCCCTCGATAAGGCAGCCTTCATTAGATTAGCTTCCCTTTTGCTTAAAAAATGGGCCTCCTCTAACTGATAAATCAGTCCTTCTGCTGCCGATTGGCTTATTTCCTCCCCGATGCTCTGATGAAGATGTGTATGGATGGCATGCTGTGCAGGCAGCTGAATTCGCTGAATACGAATGTAGCCCCCGCCACCGCGTTTACTTTCCACCACATAGCCTTTTTCCAGCGTAAACCGGGTGCTAATTACATAATTAATTTGCGACGGCACGCAGGAAAAGCGGTCAGCCAGATCATTGCGCTGAATCTCCACTAAACCTTGGGGACTTTCCAGCAATATACTCTTTAAATATTGTTCAATAATATCGGAAACATTGCGCATTTCATCATCCTCCACTAACGGAAACGCAAGTATTCAAGTACATTTCACGCTCCACAGAGTCCGCCGTATATTGAACTTAACCAAACGGTAAAGTCACGAATCTAAGCTGTATTCAGGCTGTTGCCTGTTCTACACTCATTGGAATTGTACCGTTTATTCTCTAGTGTGGCCTTTATTTGCGATTAGTCATACACTTCTCTTATTTTCATAAAAGGCAGTTCCTAACTATACGCAAATCATTTCGATCCTCGTTTGCTTCTTTGCTATTAAAATTACTTTATACGGCCAATCCATCAAAATACTTCTACAGAACCTCACGAGGTTTGATTGACTTTGACTTTCTTTGACTATATTCATATTATAGCACATTATTCATTTTTGCCAAGGGGTCAATACCATTTTTCGCAATCTAATTATGTTTTATACAATACCATAAAAAAACTCTTCCCAATTACAGAAAGAGTTTTGAAAATTATAATAAGCACATAAGTTATATTCCCTGAAAAACGGAACATAAGAAGATCTAAATGGGCCTTTATCAGAAAAAATCCAATAAAAACGTTTGTTTTACTGGTATTACACGTTTAAGCGCAGACACAAATTCACTGCCCCCTTCAATACGCCCCCACTTATACAGATCATCAGCCTGCTGGTAGCCAAGCATCAGAGTCGTCAATGACTGAATCCCAAGTTTCAAGTCAGCTACCATAGCGTTTTCAGATGAATTGCTTGTATCCACTCTCTCCAGATGTCCTTTCCCTTCCGTAGTAATTGTTAATCTCCATACTCCTTCATTCCATGGTGCATATCGATCTATCAGATTTAAGGTTAAACGTGTTTCCTCTCCAACCTGCTCAAAAGGGTATCTTTCTACAAAAGCAGCTGCATCCACAATACGGCCCATAAAATAAGGCACGGTCTCCTGTTGAATTCGCGGATCATCAAGTAAAAATGGCAGATTGTCATTTGCTGGAACGTAAATAAATTTACCATGGGTTATCATGGAGTCATGATTTGCAAAATAAGTCCATAAAGCCCGACGGGCCGTCTCATTTTCATAAACCAACTCATCACAATTCAACTGTTTATTTTCAATTTTGTACAGTGCATATCCCTGAGGATCGCCTGTTTCTGAGTAATATACCGCAGTTCGATAATTCTCATTTAAAATCCGCTCTTGCCACCATTCCTTATCTCGTACCAGCGTGCCATTATAACGAGATGCATACGCTTGATACACTTGGTCCAGTTCTGAAATATCTTTGACATCGCGTTTGACTGTACCCTCTGTTTTAAGTTTTGCAGGGAATTTTTCAATGGGAATGACGTACTTTTTGTATTCAATATACGTTTCCCATCCAAATTTACGATAGAAGGCAAAGGAGAAGGGATGCAGAAAAGAAAGGCTTTGTCCCGCAGACTTCATCTCTTCAAGCGCATGCGTCAACAAACGTGAAACCATGCCTCCGCGACGCTTTTCTGGCCATGTTGCCACACCAGCAATGCCTCCCATATCAAAAACCTGACCGTTTATGTATACCTGTAGCGGTAACAAAGTCAGTTTAGCATTCAAGTCATGTCCGTCGAATATTCCCCATGTTTGCTCTGGTTTGAACTTCTTCCTAGCTTTCTCCAGATCCTCCATGGACATTGTAAACTGAAAAGCATATTGAGATAATTCAATAGCCGCTTCAAATTCCTTACGTTGTAATTGTCTGATCTCCATAACTTCGTCACCTCGCTTGTATACTTGGACATCCATAAAAAGATTACACACTTAGAGTGTGGCAAACCCCATTCTCTCTGTCAACCTTAGAAACAGGTGGTCATCTAAAAACGCATAAAAAAGGATGATAATCTCAATGAGATTATCATCCTTTTCACTTTTGCTTGGCGACGTCCTACTCTCCCAGGACCCTGCGGTCCAAGTACCATCGGCGCTGGAGGGCTTAACGGTCGTGTTCGGGATGGGTACGTGTGGAACCCCTCCGCTATCGCCACCAAACATGAATTTACATCGTAAATTCTACATTCAAGGTTACACCCTGAAAACTGGATCCGAAACTTATTTGCGTTTTATTCTTTAGGATAAGCCCTCGACCGATTAGTATTGGTCAGCTCCATGCATTACTGCACTTCCACCCCCAACCTATCTACCTCGTCGTCTTCAAGGGGTCTTACGAATTGGGAAATCTCATCTTGAGGGGGGCTTCACGCTTAGATGCTTTCAGCGCTTATCCCTTCCGTACATAGCTACCCAGCGGTGCTCCTGGCGGAACAACTGGTACACCAGCGGTACGTCCATCCCGGTCCTCTCGTACTAAGGACAGCTCCTCTCAAATTTCCTACGCCCACGACAGATAGGGACCGAACTGTCTCACGACGTTCTGAACCCAGCTCGCGTACCGCTTTAATGGGCGAACAGCCCAACCCTTGGGACCTACTTCAGCCCCAGGATGCGATGAGCCGACATCGAGGTGCCAAACCTCCCCGTCGATGTGGACTCTTGGGGGAGATAAGCCTGTTATCCCCAGGGTAGCTTTTATCCGTTGAGCGATGGCCCTTCCATGCGGTACCACCGGATCACTAAGCCCGACTTTCGTCCCTGCTCGACTTGTAGGTCTCGCAGTCAAGCTCCCTTCTGCCTTTGCACTCTTCGAATGATTTCCAACCATTCTGAGGGAACCTTGGGGCGCCTCCGTTACTCTTTAGGAGGCGACCGCCCCAGTCAAACTGCCCACCTGACACTGTCCTCGCACCGGGTCACGGTACCAAGTTAGAACCTAGATACGATCAGGGTGGTATCCCAAGGATGCCTCCCTTCAAGCTGGCGCTCAAAGTTCTACGGCTCCCACCTATCCTGTACAGATCGTACCCAAATTCAATATCAAGCTGCAGTAAAGCTCCATGGGGTCTTTCCGTCTTGTCGCGGGTAACCTGCATCTTCACAGGTATTAAAATTTCACCGGATCTCTCGTTGAGACAGCGCCCAAGTCGTTACGCCATTCGTGCGGGTCAGAATTTACCTGACAAGGAATTTCGCTACCTTAGGACCGTTATAGTTACGGCCGCCGTTTACTGGGGCTTCGGTTCATAGCTTCGCCCCGAAGGGCTTACCACTCCCCTTAACCTTCCAGCACCGGGCAGGCGTCAGCCCGTATACTTCGCCTTGCGGCTTCGCACAGACCTGTGTTTTTGCTAAACAGTCGCTTGGGCCTTTTCACTGCGGCCCCCTCGGGCTATTCACCCTACCGAGGCACCCCTTCTCCCGAAGTTACGGGGTCATTTTGCCGAGTTCCTTAACGAGAGTTCTTCCGCGCGCCTTAGAATTCTCTTCTCGCCTACCTGTGTCGGTTTGCGGTACGGGCACCTTCTCCTGGCTAGAGGCTTTTCTTGGCAGTCTGAGATCATGACCTTCGCTACTCCAATTTTCGCTCCCCATCACAGCCCAGCCTTAACGATGTGCGGATTTGCCTACACATCAGCCTCACTGCTTAGACGGACATCCATCAGTCCGCGTCACTACCCTACTGCGTCACCCCATCGCTCATAACGGATTACGGTGGTACAGGAATTTCGACCTGTTGTCCTTCGACTACGCCTATCGGCCTCGCCTTAGGTCCCGACTTACCCTGAGCGGACGAACCTTCCTCAGGAACCCTTAGGCTTTCGGCGGATCTGATTCTCACAGATCTTTTCGTTACTCATACCGGCATTCTCACTTGAATGCAGTCCAGCGCTCCTTACGGTACACCTTCAACCCGCATTCAACGCTCCCCTACCCCTGATGCAAGCATCAAGCCATAGCTTCGGTGGTGTGTTTAGCCCCGTTACATTTTCGGCGCAGAGTCACTCGACCAGTGAGCTATTACGCACTCTTTCAATGGTGGCTGCTTCTAAGCCAACATCCTGGTTGTCTGTGCAACTCCACATCCTTTCCCACTTAACACACACTTGGGGACCTTAGCTGATGGTCTGGGCTGTTTCCCTTTCGACAATGGATCTTAGCACTCACTGTCTGACTCCCGGAACTAAATCTATGGCATTCGGAGTTTGACTGAGCTTGGTAACCCTTGCGGGCCCCGCACCCAATCAGTGCTCTACCTCCACGATTCTATTTCCGAGGCTAGCCCTAAAGCTATTTCGGGGAGAACCAGCTATCTCCGGGTTCGATTGGAATTTCTCCGCTACCCCCACCTCATCCCCGCATTTTTCAACATGCGTGGGTTCGGGCCTCCAGTGCGTGTTACCGCACCTTCACCCTGGACAGGGGTAGATCACCCGGTTTCGGGTCTACGTCCACGTACTCATTCGCCCTATTCAGACTCGCTTTCGCTGCGGCTTCAGCTCTTCACCTTAACCTTGCACGGGAACGTAACTCGCCGGTTCATTCTACAAAAGGCACGCCATCACCCATAGATCGGGCTCTGACTTCTTGTAAGCACACGGTTTCAGGATCTATTTCACTCCCCTTCCGGGGTGCTTTTCACCTTTCCCTCACGGTACTGCTTCACTATCGGTCGCCAGGGAGTATTTAGCCTTGGCAGATGGTCCTGCCGGATTCATACGGGGTTTCACGTGCCCCGCACTACTCGGGATCCGTCTCAGAGAGAACAAGTTTTGAACTACAGGGCTTTTACCTTCTCTGGCGGGCCTTTCCAGACCTCTTCATCTAACCGGTTCCTTTGTAACTCCATGTGAGACGTCCCACAACCCCAAGGAGCAAGCTCCTTGGTTTGGGCTAATCCGCGTTCGCTCGCCGCTACTGACGGAATCACTATTGTTTTCTCTTCCTCAGGGTACTTAGATGTTTCAGTTCCCCTGGTCTGCCTCTATTCTGCCTATGTATTCAGCAGAAAGTGACTGTCGATGAAGACAGCCGGGTTTCCCCATTCGGACATCCCCGGATCAAAGCTTGCTTACAGCTCCCCGAGGCCTTATCGTTGTTCGCCACGTCCTTCGTCGGCTCCTGGCGCCTAGGCATCCTCCGTGTGCTCTTTGTAGCTTAACCTAGACTTTTCTTTCAAAGAAAGAAAATGTCGATGTTCGATAAAGAATGATTTTTGCCAAAGGCAAAAGATCTTTCCCTACCTGCTACCTTTATTTCACTTGTTTACACAAGATCAGCTTAAAGGAATATTCTAAAACGCAATTTCGTTTCGGTATCCAGTTTTCAAGGTGCAAAGCTGTTTGATTATCAGTCAATCTCCAAAGAGTTAACGATTCTCATACATTTTTAGATGAAATTGTAATTGGTGGAGCCAAGCGGGATCGAACCGCTGACCTCCTGCGTGCAAGGCAGGCGCTCTCCCAGCTGAGCTATGGCCCCTCACAAGTTCCATCAAAACTGAACAAATGGAATGATGATTGTTGAAGCTAATGCTTCATATTTGAATGTTTCCATTGCAGGAAACGATTCTCCATAGAAAGGAGGTGATCCAGCCGCACCTTCCGATACGGCTACCTTGTTACGACTTCACCCCAATCATCTACCCCACCTTCGGCGGCTGGCTCCCTTGCGGGTTACCCCACCGACTTCGGGTGTTGTAAACTCTCGTGGTGTGACGGGCGGTGTGTACAAGACCCGGGAACGTATTCACCGCGGCATGCTGATCCGCGATTACTAGCAATTCCGACTTCATGTAGGCGAGTTGCAGCCTACAATCCGAACTGAGACCGGCTTTTCTAGGATTGGCTCCACCTCGCGATTTCGCTTCCCGTTGTACCGGCCATTGTAGTACGTGTGTAGCCCAGGTCATAAGGGGCATGATGATTTGACGTCATCCCCACCTTCCTCCGGTTTGTCACCGGCAGTCTGCTTAGAGTGCCCAGCTTGACCTGCTGGCAACTAAGCATAAGGGTTGCGCTCGTTGCGGGACTTAACCCAACATCTCACGACACGAGCTGACGACAACCATGCACCACCTGTCTCCTCTGTCCCGAAGGAAAGGTCTATCTCTAGACCGGTCAGAGGGATGTCAAGACCTGGTAAGGTTCTTCGCGTTGCTTCGAATTAAACCACATACTCCACTGCTTGTGCGGGTCCCCGTCAATTCCTTTGAGTTTCAGTCTTGCGACCGTACTCCCCAGGCGGAATGCTTAATGTGTTAACTTCGGCACCAAGGGTATCGAAACCCCTAACACCTAGCATTCATCGTTTACGGCGTGGACTACCAGGGTATCTAATCCTGTTTGCTCCCCACGCTTTCGCGCCTCAGCGTCAGTTACAGCCCAGAGAGTCGCCTTCGCCACTGGTGTTCCTCCACATCTCTACGCATTTCACCGCTACACGTGGAATTCCACTCTCCTCTTCTGCACTCAAGCTCCCCAGTTTCCAGTGCGACCCGAAGTTGAGCCTCGGGATTAAACACCAGACTTAAAGAGCCGCCTGCGCGCGCTTTACGCCCAATAATTCCGGACAACGCTTGCCCCCTACGTATTACCGCGGCTGCTGGCACGTAGTTAGCCGGGGCTTTCTTCTCAGGTACCGTCACTCTTGTAGCAGTTACTCTACAAGACGTTCTTCCCTGGCAACAGAGCTTTACGATCCGAAAACCTTCATCACTCACGCGGCGTTGCTCCGTCAGGCTTTCGCCCATTGCGGAAGATTCCCTACTGCTGCCTCCCGTAGGAGTCTGGGCCGTGTCTCAGTCCCAGTGTGGCCGATCACCCTCTCAGGTCGGCTACGCATCGTCGCCTTGGTAGGCCTTTACCCCACCAACTAGCTAATGCGCCGCAGGCCCATCCACAAGTGACAGATTGCTCCGTCTTTCCTCCTTCTCCCATGCAGGAAAAGGATGTATCGGGTATTAGCTACCGTTTCCGGTAGTTATCCCTGTCTTGTGGGCAGGTTGCCTACGTGTTACTCACCCGTCCGCCGCTAGGTTATGTAGAAGCAAGCTTCTACATAACCCCGCTCGACTTGCATGTATTAGGCACGCCGCCAGCGTTCGTCCTGAGCCAGGATCAAACTCTCCATTAAAGACCAACCGAAGTTGGTTTATAGAAAGAGCGATAAGCTCATTTTTAATGCTAGCGATTCTTCTTTATAAAAGAAGAAATCTTTGTTTCATCATCCATTTGTTCAGTTTTCAAAGAACTTGTCTGTTCTCGTTCGTTCAACGAGCCAGGAATTATATCATATCATGTTGGTTGCTTTCTTGTCAAATCTTTTTTTTAATTATCTTTTCAGCAACCTCGCTTCAAGAAATGATACTCTCAAAGCAACGTCTAATAATATATCATGCCTACAGTTATTTAGCAAGCATTTATTTATATCTATTTTATTTCCTACTATACAACAGATAATAAGGCAGCCACCCCGCCCCAGAGCGGAATGACTGCACTCATTGCAAAACTATTATTCTTGTTCCAGCAGTCTGATAAATTCATCCTCATCTTCTATGGTGTCAATTCCGAGCTGTTGGGCCTTAGCCAGCTTACTCCCAGCCTTTTCACCAGCTATGACTAGATCCGTCTTTTTCGATACAGACCCCGCAACTTTGGCTCCCAGCGCCTCCAGCTTGGATGCAGCTTCGTCACGCGTAAGCTGATGCAAGGTACCTGTAAGCACGACCGTTTTGCCACTGAAAAAGCTGTCTGTCTTCTTCTCCTGTGGAGCTTCAGGGGCCTGAGCTTTCACCCCTAGAGACAGCATCTTTTCAATTCCCGCCTGAGTAAATGGATCTGCAAAGAAAGCAACAATGCTTTCGGCTACGATCCCGCCCACATCCGGTAGTTCTATCAGTTCTTCCACCGTAGCGGACATCGTCTTGTGCAAATCACGGTAGTGTTCAGCCAACATGCGTGTTGTTGCTTTACCGGTATTTGGTATACCTAGAGCATAAAGGAAAGAAGCCAAATCTCTCTCTTTACTCTTTTCAAGTGCTGCCAAGAGGTTACTGGCCTTTTTCTCACCAAACCGCTCCAGCTTCACAAGATCATCATATTGGAGTGTATACAGATCCGCAGGCTCGCGCACTTCCAGTTCGTCATGCAGCTGTATGGCCGTTTTGTCACTGAATGTCTCAATATCCATAGCATCACGTGAAGCAAAATGGGAAATACGAGCTACAATTTGTGGTTTACAACCCAGCTTATTGTCGCAAAATAAATGGGCACCTCGCTGCTGCAACGGAAACCCGCAGGCTGGACAATGATCTGGTACGACAATTTCCTCTCCGTCGTGCTCAGATGTTACCTTTCCTAATATCTCCGGAATGACATCGTTTGAGCGACGGATAAACACACGTGCACCCAAAGCAAACTTCAGGTTTTTGCGCTCGATGTCACCAGCATTGTTCAGTGTACAATTTTGTACAGTGACTCCCGCCAGTTCTACCGGCTCTACCCTTGCAAGTGGGGTGATTTTACCCGTTCGTCCTACATTCCACTCAACCGAGTTAAGCACCGTTGTCGTTTCCTCGGCTTCGAACTTATAGGCCACCGCCCAGCGTGGGAATTTATCGGTATACCCGAGAGCCTCACGTGTGCGCATATCTGTAATTTTCAATACTGCCCCATCAATGAGGTAATCCAATCCGGCACGAGATTCTTCAATCTCAATCAGTTGCTCCATTACATCTTCAAAATTATCAAAGTAAGTCAAGTAAGGGTTTACCTTAAAATGATTTTCACGCAGGAAAGTCATCATTTCCTGGTGGCTGTTAAACTGGATCCGGTCTGCATAACCCACATTGTAGAAAAATGCATTCAATCGCCGTTCTGCTGTCACTTTGGGATTCAAGTTACGCAAAGCGCCAGCTGCGGCGTTACGTGCGTTTTTAAGAGGGTCTGCGGCAGTCTCATTATATTTGGACAGTACAGATAGATTCATTATCCCTTCTCCCTGAACTTCAATAGTTCCATTTCGAAAAGGAATTGTAAGTGGCACGGATTTAATTGTTTTTACCTGCGCCAATATCCCCTCACCCACCACACCATTACCGCGGGTAGAAGCCTGTACCAGCTGTCCATCAGTATACGTCAGGTTCAGCGTTAGACCATCAAATTTAAGTTCTATCGCATAACCTGGAGATGGCAAAGGTTGCTCTGGGTTCTTGGTATTGTAATCATTGACCAGCTTCACGACACGCGCGTTCCATGCACGCAGCTGCTCCATATTCTGAGCTTTATCAAGGCTCCATAATGGGGCAAGGTGGCGATGCGGTGTGAACCCTTTAAGTAACTCCCCGCCCACACGCTGTGTCGGCGAATCCGGCAGCACAAGACCGCTCGTCTGTTCAAGCGCTACCAGCTCGTCATAAAGCACATCATATTCTTTGTCGCTGATCTTGGGTTCATCCAGTGTGTAGTAATGATAGTTATATGTGTTCAGTTCAGCAACAAGCTGCTCCATCCTGTGCATTGGGTTCATGCAGGCGTATCCCTCCGGGAACTTCATCAGGGCAGAGGTCCTAAGCCAAGCTGCCACTCATGAGGTTCGAGATTTAATGATGTTTGAGATTTATTCTACTTTTGTAATCGGTGCAAAGCCAGCTAACAGTCGTTTAACCCCTACTGGAGCCGGGAAAGCAATTTGAAGCTCCATATCATTGCCCGTCCCTTTTACAGCTACAATAGTTCCAATCCCCCATTTACCATGCTGTACCTTGTCTCCAGCAGCAAAAATGGAGGGACCTCCTGCCGAAGCAGCCGGAGTGGGTTTCGTGGATGAAGATGTCGTTACTGTTACTCGGGGTGACGCGGAAGCGGACGAACCACTACGGCTCATCGTATCAAACGAGCGTTCTCCACCAAAGTTGCTGCCACTACCTTTATTCAGTCCGCGCCCACCATAAGATCCGCCTACATTGCCTGAACGACGGTAGCGGTCACGTTTGATGATCGTATCCTCTTTTAACTCGTCCGGAATCTCTTCGAGAAAGCGGGAAGGCGGGTTAGCTGTGGTGCGGCCAAACAGAGTGCGCATCTGTGCGCATGTAAGGAACAGTTGCTCCTCTGCACGGGTAATCCCGACATACGCCAATCTGCGCTCTTCCTCCAGCTCTTCGTTATCCAGAAAGGCACGACTATGAGGGAATACTCCCTCCTCCATACCGACAATAAATACGATGGGAAACTCCAATCCTTTGGCGCTATGCATGGTCATCAATACAACCGCATCGCTTTGCTCTTCTTCATCGTCATTCATGGAATCAATATCGGCAATCAGAGCAAGGTCGGTCAGGAAGGAGACGAGGGACTTGTCTTCCGCTCCTTTTTCAAATTCCATGGTTACCGACAGGAACTCATCAATATTCTCCAAACGTGAGCGCGACTCGAGTGTATTCTCATTTTGCAGCTCCAAGCGATACTGAGTGGTTTCCAGCATTTTTTCTGTTAACTCGGTAACTGACAGGTAGTCTACCATCCGACTTAAACCTTCAATCATATCGTAAAACTCTACCAACGCATTGCGCGTACGTCCTGCAAAGCCCAAATCGTCTACAACTTGAAGGACACGGAAAATCGAAACTCCACGTTCCGCTGCAGCTGCCTGCAATTTGCCGACGGTTGTGTCTCCGATGCTTCGTTTTGGCACATTAATGATTCGGATCAAGCTGATGTCGTCGTCAGGATTCGAGAGCAGGCGAAGATACGCCAGCAAATCCTTGATTTCCTTCCGATCATAGAACTTGATACCACCCACGATCTGGTAAGGAATATCCGATTTAATCAAAATTTCCTCGACAACCCGAGACTGAGCATTCGTACGGTACAAAATGGCATGATGGCTATAGGTTTTGCCCGCATTAATATTCTTATGAATTTCGGAGGCGATAAAGTAGCCCTCATCATGCTCAGAGTCAGCACGATAAACTTTAATCTTGGCGCCGCCTTCTTTGTCAGTCCATAGTTTCTTCGGCTTGCGACCTGTATTTTGACCAATAACTTCGTTGGCAGCATTGAGAATATTTGAGGTGGACCGGTAGTTCTGCTCCAGCAAAATGGTGCGCGCTTCCGGGTAGTCCTCTTCAAAATTCAAAATGTTGCTAATATCCGCCCCCCGCCACCGATAGATGGATTGGTCACTGTCACCTACTACGCAAATCCGGTGATGCTTGTCGGCCAGCATTTTGCACAGCATGTACTGCGCACGGTTCGTATCTTGATATTCATCAACATGAATGTATTGAAATTTCTTCTGATAGAAATCCAGTACCTCAGGTACTTCTTTAAAAAGCTGAATCGTTGCCATGATCAAATCATCAAAATCAAGAGAGTTGTTATTTTTGAGTCGTTGTTGGTACTTGGTATATACCTTCGCCACAATCCCCTCAAAATAGTCGCCAATCTTGCGTTCATACATTTCGGGAGTGACCAGTTCATTTTTAGCCGTACTCATCATAGACTGGACTGCTTTGGGTTCAAACTTTTTGGTGTCTATATTCAGATCCTTCATGCAGCTCCGAATAACAGACAATTGATCCGTAGAATCCAAAATGCTGAAATTCGAGGTAAATCCAATCCGCTCGATATCCCGACGTAAAATACGCACACACATCGAGTGGAAGGTGGATACCCATACATCTCTTCCCTGTGGGCCAATCAGCTTGGATACGCGATCCTGCATCTCACGCGCGGCCTTGTTCGTAAAGGTAATCGCCAAAATGCCCCATGGAGCCGTCTTGCGGGTCGCAATGAGGTAAGCTATTCGATGTGTAAGCACCCGCGTCTTACCACTGCCTGCGCCAGCCATAATCAGCAGTGGACCATCTACCGCCTCCACAGCCTGACGCTGAGGTGGATTAAGGCGAGCTACCGCCTCGTGTATATCTATTGATTGCATGCGTGCATGCTCCTTTCCCTGAGCTTCCATAAATTCACGTTCTATACTTCCAATTTCACAGCTACCGTCTCCAGCGCTTTCGCCAAGTCACGATAAATGATGTTTCCTACTACAATGGTGTCACAAACGCCAGCCGCTTGTAACGCGGTAGATTTATCCACGATACCTCCCCCGTATAGGACACGAGAGCGCTCCGTACTGCGATGTATTTTCTGCACCAGCTCCATATCCCCAAAAGCACCGCTATATTCCACATATACAATCGGTAGATGCATGAGCTTGTCAGCAATCTGTGCATATGAGGCGGCAGATGAAGCACCCAGCGAAGTATCTGCTCCGGTAAGCTTAGCGACCGTAGAATCACCGTTCAAAACAATATATCCTTCCGCCACAAGCAATTCCCACGGGATCATATAACCAAGCTGTTCAATCGCACGTTGGTGCTGCCCTAGAATCCAATTACTGTCAGTGGTATTCAGTACCATGGGAATCATATATAGATCAAACCCTGGCACTACAGCCTCCAGATCGGACACCTCAAGCACACACGGCACCTCATAACGCCGAACCCGTGACAGCAAATCCACCGTATTTTCAAAGGTTACGCCCGATGAACCTCCTACCATAATGGCGTCCGTACCAGACATACACACGGCGTCAAGTGCCTCATCATCCAGTTCCTTGTCAGGATCAAGCTTAAACACATGCTTCCATGATTGAATTGAATCTGCCAACACACATTCCTCCAGCATCCATTGCTTTTGTCATGATCCAGTCGAGCCGAATTCCAATATCCAAAAGCGTTCTATGCTAAGTCTATGACAGTGCTTAAAAGGTGTCAATGTTCGTATCAAATGGGAACACCCCGTTCAGACAGCTCATGGTCGTAGCGCATACAACCAACTGCGTTTACTAAGTTCTTTTTCCGTTAAAACATCGGTATAGAAACCTCGCACACCCATCTGTTCATACTCAGCCGCATCCTTCAACTCATTAATGGTATTTACGTAGCACACTGCTCCTGCCTGGCGCAAACTTTCCACTAAAGCACCACTCACCCGATTCTCTGGTAAAGTTACTGCCGTTATATCATTTTCTTGTACAAATCGAATGATCTGGTCATCTTTATCCTCTGTGGCGTAGAGCGTATAAATAACGGATGGATAGGGATAAATACTCCGCAACGTTTGCAGCATTTCTTCATTATAAATTTGAGGAACAATACGGGACAAAAGATTGGGGTTTTTCTTCTGTGCCTGACGGGTCAGTTGCGCAAACAACTGTTTGATTTGGGCAGGGTCCTGTTCTTTCGTATCGGTCACAATATAAGCATCCGGGTATGTTTCCAATAAATCCAATACATCCTTCCAATCTACTGGGGTATAGGAACCGTGTATGGGGGTGTTCTTAAATTGATGATAGCTCCAAGGTTTTCCGCCCTGTTCCGTAGCAACTGCATGTTCCTGTTGCATTTGCTCTGTAAAAGATTCTGTCCATTCATGGCGCGCCACCAATTGTCCATCCGATGTAAACATCAGGTCGACCTCGAATACGCGGCTGCCTTTTTTATAATTTTCCACAAACGCTTCACGCGCATTAGTATAGGCTAAACCATCAACGGCTCCCATGGCATGCGAAATCACACGGTACGTGGTAAAGCCAGTATGTTCTTCTGTAGATTTTCCTTTGTATGCCAGTAAAAATGTGCCGATTAACATTAAAAGAATAACCGCAACAATCAATCGTTTCATGGGGTGTCACATCCTTTTCGTACAGGTCAATACCCCACATACGCATGCTCAAAACAACTGCCAGACGCAAAAACACCCTCCGGCTAAACCGAAGGGTGCTTCTGTATTAATACGCGTTCTTGAAACCGTTGCGAATCGTGCGGAAAATAATTTTAATATCGAATAAGAGCGACCAGTTCTCAATATAGAAGATGTCATGCTTAATCCGTTCCTCAATAGATGTATCTCCACGCAACCCGTTGCTCTGTGCCCAGCCTGTGATTCCAGGACGAACATGATGCTTCACCATGTATTTTGGAATTTCCTCACGGAACTGATCCACATAATAGGGTCGTTCTGGGCGTGGACCAACGACACTCATATCACCCAGCAGAACGTTGAAAAATTGAGGCAGCTCGTCGAGACTCGTTTTACGAATAAAAGTACCAAAACGTGTGCGTCTTGGGTCATTAGCAGTCGTCCAGCCCGTATCTTCAGTTCCAGGAGGCAGCACCTTCATCGAACGAAATTTGTACATTCGGAAGGTGCGACGATTCAAGCCCACCCGCTCTTGCTTAAAAATGATGGGCCCTCTGGATGTGATCATTACACCAATCGCCACTGCCAGCATGATCGGAGAGGTCAGAAGAATCGCGAATAAAGAGAATAAAATATCGAATAGACGCTTAAACAATCGATTCCCCGCCACATCCAGTGGAATATCCCGTACATTAATCATCGGCATACCTGCAAAGTTATCAAAGTACGGACGAGCCGGCAAATAATCGAAAAAGTCGGGGATTATAAGCGTGCGCACTCCAGCCTTTTCACACATATTGATAATCTTGGGGTACTTATCATGGGCATCCAGCGGAAGCGCCAGAATGACCTCGTCAATCATCAGACACGACAGCGTAGCCTCCAATTGATCTAAGCCTCCAAGAATCGGGCGGAAATGCGCCGCTTCCTCTTCACTCCAATGCCGCTTATCATCCAGAAAACCCACGACCTCGTATCCTAGATCAGGATACTGTCCAAGATTATGATAAAATCGTTGGCCTAGAGTACCCGCCCCGAGAATAAGCATGAACTGCTTGTTGTACCCTTTTTGACGGAGAGCTTTAAGAACTTGCTTCAAAAAGAACCGGTAAAACAAAATAAGCAGCACATTCCCAACCATATAGATCGCCAGATAGGACCGCGAAATGTCGATTTGCTTCACGAAGAACATCACACTCAACAGCACGAACAGGCCAACAATATGAATTTGGGTGACGCGGAATACGTCATCTGCAAATCGTTTTTTGCGTTTGGGCGAATAGAGCGAGAATAACATCCCCAGCACTACGGCAATCAGGCCGTAGATTAAGCTCCAGCCTCCATATACTTGAATAGGAAGCGGTTCTTTATAGGTGATCCATTCACTTTCAAATTTGAAAAACCAAGCGATCAGAAAGGACAACTGAATGACCGCGAAATCCGCCACAATATATAATTGGGTTAAAAAACGCTGATTTCTGCGTATCATGCTTTCACCTCAGTACGAGATTGTTCCCCGCTGTCCGGCTTGACCGGTGCAGACAACTTATTTTTTAGAAAGGCCATGCCAAACTTCACCGTAATTCCCGCATATACAGCCATATTGGTGATCCAACTGTATTGCTGTTTATAATGCTTACGATGAAATACCCACATAGCTCTATGAAACTCATAAATAATTTTCAAAGGACGACGGCGAGCGCTGCCCCCTTTGATATGAATAATATATGTGCGCGGGTAGTAGTAAATGCCCCACCCGGCTTGCTTAATCCGGTAACACCAATCAATATCCTCACCATACATAAAAAAGGTTTCATCCAAGCCACCGACCTGGTCAATCGTCTCCCGGCGCACCAGCATAAAAGCACCTACCAGTACATCTACTGGATACTCATCATCCGGGCTTAGATGCCCAAGCTGATATTGATTGTACTTCGGGTTATCCGGGTAACGCTTCGACCAGCCGAAAGCGTAGTAAAAAGAAGCTGACGGCGTTGGAAAGCCACGCTTACAAGCCTTATCTAGCGAGCCATCTGGCAAGATGACCTTACAGCCCGATGCTCCCATTTCCGGATGCGTATCCATAAACTGAATCATTGTATCCAGCGTGTCCGGTTGCACCAACGTATCGGAGTTCAATAACAATACATAACGCCCGCTGGCTACTTCCATCCCCTGGTTGTTCGCCTTGGCAAAACCTGTATTATTCTTATTGGCTATCAACGTAATCTCCGGGTATGCAGCACGAATAGCCTCAACAGATCCGTCACTAGAGTGATTATCAATCACAATCACTTCATATCGGTACTGCGACTTTGACGCATACACCGATTGCAAACAATCCAGCGTCAATCGACACGTATTATAGTTGACGACCAGTATGCTTACATCCATATTTAAAACGCTCCTGACAAATTCAGTAATCTATTCTACTATCGCCTATTATAGCATACCGCGCAGACCACGGGGCGCAAAAAAGCACATAACTTGTAACCTTACATAGTTAGCAGAATTTCAAAAAATTCGATCCCAGTTGCTCCAAAGTGCAAATATAGACAAACGAAACCATTTCGATCTATATATAGTTCATTGGAAGTCGTTTATTAGATTTTTGTAAAATCCTCGGTTGAGGTCTAAAATTCATCGTGGTAAGATATACATGGAAAAAGGGCTGGTGCCAGCCAGCCCCTGCGCAACCAACGCTCCAAGAGCGGACGGTTTTGGAACAATTAGGCCGAAAATAGACCCTTCCTTGCGGGGGCGGTCTATTTTCGTTTGTTAAACTCTAACAGTGTGACGATTAACGCCCCGAACGTCAGCATTAAACTGAGCGCCTCAAACACTGTCACAGGCTTCACCCCCCTCCTCGGGAGAGTTAGCCGACCGCCCTTGGCAGCTCTATCGGTTGCACGTTTCAATTATACTATATTTTTCCATAAAGGAACACGCATTCGATGGTATTTTATCTAGTATTCATTTGCACCTTTGACTATTTGACGCTTATATATGGAAAAAAGTTTCAATATTTTTTCTTTCCATACCTCTATAACTTCCTCAATACAAAAACCAACTTATAAATCCAGTTGTCCAACCGTGACTGCCTGTAAAATGGAGACTGCCAAATATATTTCATACGAGAAAACACACCCTTTTGGTAGCTGTCCAGGAATTGATCCATATCTTTATACATTTGAGGAGACATGTCTTGTCCATAAAGTTGAATAAATTGTTGGGCTTGTTTGCTTAAAATATAGCGATTTTTTCCTTTTGCAAATCTACTTAGTCTTTTCCTCCACTTGCTAACCCAGCCATCCGTAGAACCTCCCAGCACATTGTTTTGATGCTGCCGATACCAAATGTACGGATCGGGGTCAAAAACAACCTCACCAAAAGAGGAAGTGCATAAGTAAATCCACCAGTCATGCATGATAATATTATCCAAAGAAGTCGGAATTCTCTTTTTCACGAGCTTGAGTGTTTCTTTATTGATCACCATGGTACAACCTACACATACATTCTCAATGAGAGCATTATAGAAGGATACAGGTCGGGGGATGTCAGCTGGCCATACTTTGAGTGGTTCCAATGTTTGAGAGACCATTTGAGTAGCAGAACAGTACATCAGCGGTCGGCTCTCATCCTGAACCCTGAGATGAGCCACAGCCTGAGCAAGTTTATTCGGCATCCACACATCATCCTGATCACAAAAAGCGTAATAGTCGAATGTCTCAGACGATCTTTGAATCAGATCAAAAAAGCTTTTAATAACCCCTACATTGCTCTCAAGGCATAAAAAAATCTGTTGAGGATAACGTTGCTTCAGCGCGCTCAACTTGGCAACCGTATCATCTGTCGAGCCATCATCACGAATTAGAATCTGAATTTCTACGTCTTTTTGATTGATGAGACTTTCTATCTGCTCATCTAAGTAAGCTGCTCCGTTATATGTAGATAATAAAATTTGTACGTTAGGTCTGTTCAGAGTAATGACCTCCCTACAATATGAATTTAGAATTTAAACATTTTACCGAATAATAATATACGTAAATATGCATAGAATAGTAATAATTATTCTTTCTGTTTTACATCGTTTAGAATGAATATCGATAATAACTCCCATTATATTTATAATGGGAGTTATTATCGATATTCTCAATATATTCTTTATATTGTTAATGTAAGTCCCATTCATCAATAACAGTCAGTATAATCATTATTTTAATAATTTCAGTTCAAATGATCTCTGGCTATTGTCTACGTTAATCTCTTCTTTTACTAGATACAATGGTCTCCGTTTGGATTCATTATATATTCTACCCACATACTCACCGATTAACCCCAGAGTCATTAGTTGAACTCCTCCAAAAAACAAAATTGCTACCATTAAAGACGGATACCCTGCTACAGCATTACCTAGAGTAATTGTCGCTACAATTAAATATATGGCATATAGTAACGACAGCCCTGCTATAACCAGACCTAAATAAGTAGCTATTTGTAAAGGAGCAAATGAGAAGGAAGTTATTCCCTCAATAGCAAAGTTCCAAAGTTTCCAGTAATTAAAACTACTTTTACCCGCATATCTTGGCTCTCTATAATAAGAGATGCTCGTTTGTTTAAAACCCACCCAACTAAATAAGCCCTTCATGAATCGATGCTGTTCTGGCAACTTATTGAGGGCTTCTACAACTTGTTTTGTCATCAATCTAAAATCGCCTGTATCTGCAGGGATTTCAAACCGAGTCATTTTTCCTATGACCCTATAAAAGAAATGTGCAGTAAATTTTTTGAACCAAGTTTCACCTTCTCTTTTTAAGCGTGTTGCATAAACTACGTCATACCCTTCTTTCCATTTTTCAATGAGAAGTGGTATTACTTCTGGAGGATCCTGTAGATCAGCATCAATAGGGATTACTATATCAGACTGTGAATAACGTAATCCCGCAGACATAGCAATTTCTTTTCCAAAGTTTCGGGATAAATTAATAACTTTCACTCTCTTATCTTGGCTTGCAACAATCCTAAGTCTTTCCATAGTATCGTCTTTACTGCCATCATTAATACAAATAATTGTATAATTATAGTCATAACTATTTAATAAATTAGTCATTCTTTCATAAAAAACATTAACATTTTCACCTTCGTTAAACATAGGGACAATAATTGATATATTAAATTCATTATTAGTCATCTGCTATCCTTTCAATTGTAGAAGATTAACTGTCAACATACAGATATTAATTTAGTCTAAACTTAACGACTCTACAGAGAGAGCAAGTACTCTCGTGTCACCGTTTATACCTAATTCTTTAGGAGTAGCTGCATTTGGTAAATTTAAAATAATTTTAAGTTTATTATTTACTATATCTTTTGGAATCAAAAATTGGTAATCACTCGTTGAAGTGATGCTTAACTCTTTAATCTTATGGTTATTCGCAATAAGAGTTATATGTTGTTCTTTTAGTGAACCACCTGTTAGTGGGGACATTCTGATAGATAACATTAAATCTTTTTTAGGTTTATCTAAAACAAAATATAAACTTGCTTCCTTTCCAAATGTCCAAGTGTTCTTTTCTTCAGACTCTCCCCATCCATAGCCCTTTATAACATGCGAGTCTCCACTTGATCCAAAATTTATTTTATGACCATACGTATAATGAAAGTTAAATGGCTTCAAATCAAAATCTTTAAAATTTTTATCTAATACTCCATTTGGAATCAACAAGTTAAACCCATCAACAGAAAGAAATAAATCATTAGCCTTTTTATTTTCTATTGTACTGATAAGTAATGAGTTATCAACAATATATATACCTTTTGTATCCCAAACCCCATTTTTAAAACTATTAGTTAACTCATTATTATATTGCTCTCTTTTAGCATAATCGTCTCTTGCGGTATATACAGCGTTTATAGTCATACCTTTTTTTGATGCCAACATAGAAAAAGCAACAGACTCTTTGTTGGCCACTGCTGGTACAAATACTATATTACGGTATTTCCCTCCATCAATCTTCTCCCATATTTCTGATTTTAACGGATTATCCCATTTAGCCTCACTTGCATACATTTCATGAAATTCAGTGAATTTCCCCGATAGGTCAGTAAATTGTACAGACAATGCTACTATCAAGAGTACCATTGCACCTTTAGTTTTAGTACTTTTAATAACAATAGTGAGAGATAAAATAATAATCATATAATAAACGGGCCAGAAGAATCTTCCGGAGGCTCTAACAACATTACATATCTTTAGCAGTAATTCAGGAATTGGAATTTCAAATAAAACTCTATCTCCAAAAGTAATTATGTTGCTTAATGCAATCAAGCTCAAAATAATGCTCGCAACTAACAAGCATGTATTACCTTTAAAATGGATAGCTGACCTTCCTGTAACTATCGAATAAAAACCCCACATCATTAGCAAAAGAATCCCTAATCCTAAATAATTAAACCCTTCATATTGCCCCCCAGTAGCATTAGGCTGATCTTTAAGTACATATTGAGACCACCCTTGAGGATTAAAAACAGAATTTATATTCATTGAGTAGAAACCAAAACCATCAGAAACTCCTGATGATCTGAAATAAAAATATCCAATAAACCAAAGAACTAAAAGTATAACTACACCTGCAGTCGTAAGGTAAATTAAACAACTAGTTATATTAATAAGTCGGTTAAATAATAGCTCGCAAATTTTTATAAAGAAGAACAGTAGACTCATTAAAAATAGATATGGATGTACGAGAAGACTTACTGATAACAGAAGTAGCCAGTAAATGTGTTTATAGTCTTTTTTCATAAGGTAAAGTGAAGCGAGAATAAGCCAATGTCCCATTAAGGCTTCATGACCATAGGCTCTCCATAACATAACTGGACTCATTATGAAAAACATTAAGCCTAAAAGCTGTAGTGAAATATTAGAAGTCAACCTTCTCATAAACAACATACCAAATAAAGCTTGAAGAATGTAACATAGAAGAATCCAAATTCCTAAGTATTGAAATTCATTGGGAAGTAAACGACTAAAAATTTTAAAGAAAAAGGCCAGTAATGGTATAGAATCAGTATAAGTGATAGATGTTCCTGTTGGTGTATTAAAATCAGTTATAATACCCGGGGGTACTCTCCATGGCTCATTTCTGAAAAAGTGCCACCCCAAAAAATGTTGAGCGGGATCAGCACGTGATAATAGCCAATCAATGGTTGAAGTATTTAATACCTTTGCGCTTAGCACTGTAATAAAAAATATTATAGCTATTCCTATGCTTATTACTAAACGCAAAATATTAATTGTATTTTTATCAAAATTAATACTATTATTCAATACTAGAAATAGTACACTGATAATGATACAAGTACCTAAAGAGAGGTAAATAGAACCATAATGCCAACTGAACGTGATTACTAATATTAAAGCACATATAATAATTAAATTATTACGCAAGCTAAATATGGATTTCATATGACCCCCGGTTATTTAGAGGCAAAGGTAATTTTTTTATGTCCTATATACCCCAATATAGTATAAAGCCCAGAAGAAAGGAGAATGGATAGATTACTGGCCAATGTCCAGTTTCCGATAATATTTTTTAATGAAATAAAATAACCAATAGAATAGGATATTATATAACAAAATAATGACACTAAAATAAATTTAAATAGGGTGCTTACTATTTTGTTCTGTGATTTAAAAGTATATTTTTTATTCAAGAAAAAACTAACTAAAATTCCAAATATATTCCCGACAGAACTTGAGACCCAATAATTAAAATTAAGTAGATTAAAGAGTAGTAATACAGATGTAAGCCCAACCAAAGTATTAACAATCCCAACAATAAGATATCTTATAATAATGGTCCGTCTCTTCTTTCCCTATAATATGGATAAGCAACAGTTCCTGAGATCCCACCCTTCGGTAGATCTCTTGCTCAGAAAGGTGTACATTTATTTTACTTTTTCCAATTCTCTCATAAAGGACTGTAATCCTTCGCGCCAAGCACGTAAATCCTTCAAACCATTTGCACGAATGGAAATGTGCTCCATTACGGAATTACAAGGTCGTGCTGCCGGTCTCGGGAATTGTTCTGTACTGCACGGTTCTAGTTTTGCAGTGATTTTAGCACCAAGTAGTTCCGCCGCATCGTGGAAAATAGCCTGCGTAAACTCATACCAAGTACATGTGCCACTGTTGGATGCGTGATAAACGCCATATTTCTCCGTCTGAGCCAACTCCACCAAAAAAAACGCCAAATCCACTGTGTAAGTTGGTGAACCTTTCTGGTCATGCACAACCTGAAGCTGAGGCTTTTCCTGCCCAAGCTTCAGCATCGTTTTAACAAAATTATTCCCATGTAATCCATAGACCCAGGATGTACGCACAATAAAATACCTGCTGGAAAGCGTCTGAGTCAATACTTCACCTGCACGTTTGGATTTACCATAGATACTTTGTGGATTGGTATTATCATACTCGTGGTAAGGCTGCACCGCCGAACCATCGAACACATAATCCGTACTAATATAAACCAGCTTGGCGCCCACCTTCTCCGTAGCAATTGCCATATTTCGTGTTCCCGCCGCGTTTACCTGATAAGCCCTGTCTACATCCGTCTCTGCCGCATCCACTGCTGTATAGGCGGCACAGTGAATCACAGCGTCAGGCTGAAATTGTTCAATAATCTTAACAGCCTGCTCCAAGTTCGTTATATCCAGTTCATCTCGGCCGCAACCAACTACATCATGACCCTTCTCCTGAAAGACTTTTACCACATCCTTGCCCAGTTGGCCGTATGCTCCAGTAACCAGAACCTTCATAACTACGAATCCCCCAAGCGAGAGTCATACTGCTTAGCATAATACTGCTGGTATTCACCAGATTGAATGCGGATCAACCATTCCTTATTATCCAAATACCAACTAATTGTTTCTTTAATGCCCGTCTCAAAAGAATGCTTGGGCTTCCAGCCCAGCTCATTCATTGTTTTAGTCGGGTCAATACCATAACGACGGTCATGCCCCGGACGATCCTGCACATACGAAATTAGAGATTCTGGCTTGCCCAGCTCCTCCAATACCGTTTTGACGATGTGCACATTCGTCCGCTCGTTATTTCCACCGATATTGTATACCTCACCAAACTTACCCTGATGAATGACCAGATCAATTGCACTGCAATGATCCTCTACATACAACCAATCGCGAATGTTCAAACCATCCCCGTATACAGGCAGCTGCTGATCACTCAGCGCACGTGAGATCATCAGCGGAATCAGCTTTTCCGGAAACTGATATGGGCCATAGTTGTTGGAACAACGTGTGATATTCACTGGTAGACCAAAGGTCTCGTGATATGCACGAGCCAACAAATCGCCGCCTGCCTTGGACGCAGAGTATGGGCTATTGGGCTGAAGTGGAGTTTCCTCCGTAAACAAGCCTGTTTCACCCAGAGTGCCATACACCTCGTCTGTTGATACCTGTACAAACTTGGTTATTTTGTACTTTTTTGCAGCATCCAGTAGCACCTGCGTACCCAATACGTTTGTTTTTACAAACACTTCGGGTTCCAAAATGCTCCGATCTACATGCGATTCAGCTGCAAAGTTCACCACTACATCAATTCCCTGCTGCATCACCTGGTCAATCGTTTGTGTATCGGTAATATCCGCTTTGACAAAGCTATGTTTAGGGTGATTTTCGATGGATTTCAAATTCTCCAGATTGCCTGCATACGTGAGTGCATCCACATTCACAATTTCGTAATCTGGGTGTTGCTTTAACATGTATAATACAAAGTTGCTGCCAATAAATCCGGCCCCGCCGGTGACAAGAAGTTTCATATAGTCCTCCTAAATCATACTCTAATACATATAAGATATGCTTTATTGAACTAATAAGAAACAAAAATGGTTTTTTATTAGTTCAACTGTGTATATAGTTGAGGTTTAATCCTCTAATCAAAATTAATGTCTGCATCAGCCAGTACCGGATGCTTCTGATCCTTCTCTGAAAGAATAGCCTGAGAAGTTGGCCAATCAATCCCTAGCGCAGAGTCATTCCACAGAATTCCCCGATCATTCTCGGGTGAGTAATACTCGTCTACCTTATACAGCACTTGAGTATTTGGAACAAGCGTACAGAACCCATGAGCAAACCCTTTAGGCACCAGCAGCTGACGTCTATTATGCTCGCTTAAGATTACCCCGACCCATTGGCCGAATGTTGGAGAACTTTTACGAATATCCACAATAACATCATAGATGGCTCCAGAGAGCACTCGAATGAGTTTGGTCTGGGCTTTAGGATTAAGCTGGTAATGCAACCCTCGGATCACACCAGTCTCTACAGATAAGGACTGATTATCCTGAATAAAAGAATGATTAATACCATTGTCTTTCATGATCTGCTCATTGTAACTTTCCATAAAGAAACCACGGTGATCACCATGAACCACGGGTTCAATGATTTTGGCTCCTTTTAGTTTCAGAGGAATTACTTTCATCAATATGTATCCTCCCTTCAATTATAATTTTTATAGCTTTAATTTCCCAAATTCGTCGCCAAAGACGAGATCTTTAGCTAGTTCATTAGCACGTGCAAGAGATGGATGGGTTCCAGCATCAGTCCACCAGCCTTGAAGGACATCGTATGTCAAAGTCCCATTAGCAATATATGCATTGTTAACATCAGTAATCTCTAGTTCTCCACGCGCGGAAGGCTTGAGCGTTTTTACAATTTCAAATACATTATGATCAAACATATAAATACCCGTTACGGCAAAATTACTTTTAGGATTTTTAGGTTTTTCTTCAATAGAAACAATTCGTTCTCCTTCCAGCTCAGCCACGCCAAAACGATGAGGATCTTGGACTTGTTGAAGTAGTATCTTGGCCCCCGTCGTTTGGTTACGGAAATTGTCCGCAAAAGGCGCAATATCATCTTCAAATACATTGTCTCCTAAAATTACAACCATTTGATCATCGCCCACAAATTGTTCAGCCAAGTCAAGAGCTTGTGCGATTCCACCAGCTTCATCTTGTACTTTATAAGTGAACGTCACTCCCATTTCACGACCACTACCAAGAAGATTAACAACATCTCCCATGTGGTCCTTACCGGTTACAATTAGAATATCAAGAACGTTTGCTTGTTTGAGTTTATTTACCGAATGAAAGATCATTGGGTACTTACCAACAGGTAATAAGTGTTTATTCGTTACCTTGGTTAAAGGGTAGAGACGTGAGCCTGTACCACCTGCAAGAATTATTCCTTTCATACCAATTCTCCCTTCACAGTCACATACTATTAACAACTTTTCCTTTAATTTCGTCCCAAACGGAACAAAATCTTATAACATCTTCCTCAATAAGCTCAGGACCCTTTTGTATTTCTATAATTTCCAAGTCACTCTTTGCAAATACACTGTGTTTTTGCCCCGGACTAATTTTGACACTATCGCCTGTTTTTAATGAACTTATGCAATTATCAATAACTAACTCACCACTACCACTGATAATATTCCAAATCTCCGTACGTTTAGTATGCATCTGATAGCTCAAATTTTGCCCTTTTTTTATGCAGATTTTCTTTGTAAGCACTTCATCCCCATCTTCATTATTAATATTGTAATCGAGGATTCTAAACCACCCCCATCTTCTTTCCTCATACATTGGGCGATTATTCAGATTCTTAATAGAGTTCTTCAACTGTGGCGTTATTGCTACATCTGAAACCAATATACCATCAGGACTAGCTACCACAACAACATCGCTCAATCCTAAAACCACAACAGGTATGTCTAACTCATTAATCAGATTGACTTGTTGACAATCGGAAACGATGCCCTTACCCAATTGTTTAGAATCCATCTCTTCAACCAGAGAATCCCATGTCCCTAAATCTTTCCATTTCCCTTCATAAGGGAGGACATGAAGTACTTTTTCTTTTTCCAAAACTTCAAAGTCAAAACTAATTTTTTGAAGGTTATTATATCCCTCAACCATTTCATCAAATTGAACTGGAAGACCTCTGTTTTCCATAATTCCTACTAAATACTTGAGTTTAAAAGCAAATATCCCACAATTCCATAAAGCTGATTGGTCGATTAGCTCCTTAGCCCTTTCAACAGGTGGTTTTTCTATAAAACAATCAACTTCCTGTAATGAGGCAACATTTTTAGAATTAACCTTTGGAAGAATATAACCATATTTCTCAGTAGGAACAAGTGGTTTAACACCCAACAGAGCAATATTTAGTTCTTCCTCATCCATTATCTTTTCCAATTGAAAAATTTGCTGAAAGAAATTATCTTCTACATATAAATCTACAGGCAAAACAACAACAACTTCATCAGGACTCTCGTTTGTTTGAGATAATAAATATGAAGCAGAAAGAGCTATAGCTGGAAATGTATCTTTTCGTTCAGGTTCTATAATTAAAGGCGGGCAATCAGTAAGTTGAGACTGTATCATCTCAACTTGAGATTTGCTAGTCGTAATAAATGTGGACGAATCTAAAGACACAGTTCTTATCTGTCTCCAAACACGTTGCACCATTGACTCATCATTCCCGTGTTCATCCTTTAAAATTTTCAAGAATTGCTTTGAACGCGAATCATTCGAAAGTGGCCACAATCTAGTACCGGAACCACCTGAAAGCAAAATTAATTTCATTTTATTACCTCATTTTTTTATTTCTTTGTCCAATAGGAAGGATATATTTTTATAACAGCAAATAATGCCTTCAGCTTCGCCCTTTTTAGGCTTGTTTTTTGTTTTGTAAAAAAGACCTCTTTAATCACATGAGCAACATACAAAATAAATTGTTTAGCAAATGTTTTAAACTTAAAATTTTTAGATATAAACAGTAGCTTATTGCGATAGACATGGAATACAAAAAATGGCGACCATTCTTGGCTACTCCCTGTATGTACATGTCTAACTAGTGCTGTTGGACAAAATAATAATTGCAAACCCTGTTTCTTTACTCTATATGATAAATCAGTATCTTCATAGTACATAAAAAACTTACTATCAAACCCGCCTATTTCAACAAATAAATCACGTCTTATCATCATTGCCGCTCCACAGCAGGAATCAATTTCTCTGGCTATATCGTATTGTCCCTGGTCTTCTTCACAAAAACCCTGATCAAAGCCATTAAAATCTTCATCGACTCCAGAGCCTGCATTTTGGATCAATGTTACTTTATTATTACTAATGAAATCTTCGTCTAGGACAATTTTTTCGTGAAGAGAATAGCTATTTTCACCTATAATTATAAAATCAGTAGTTTGATCGTGTTCTTTTATTATTTTTAAATCAATACTATATTCTGACACTCCATGAATTAGTGGTAAGTAAAAAACAGTATGACCAAAGCAAGTTAATTCACTATCCATGTACAATAAGTTTTTTGTGAATTTCATATCGACTTTTTGACTAATATCATTTATCTGTACATTACTAGATATTATAATTTTGTCTTGGGTTTTAACTTGAACTTTGATAAAATCATGAAAAAATATTAGCTTTGAGGCTACCATACCAATATTTTTCTGACTACTAAAAAAGGTGTACATTTCGAGAAGCCAGTTTTTCTCTACCGCAGTATCATTATTAAGAAAAACAACATATTCACCTTCCGAATGTTTAACACCATAATTGTTACCACCAGCAAATCCAAGATTCTCTTTCGTTTCTAAAATCTTTAAATTGGGAAAAACATCACGATAGCTTTCTGTTAAAAATTGAATGGAATCATCAGTAGAATTGTTGTCAACAAAGACTATTTCATAAGTAAGACCAGCTGAATCCATTTTAGAAAGAGAATCAAACAGATTTTTTATATACCTTTTCCCGTTAAAGTTAACAATAACAATTGAAATTTTATAAGACATCAAAAATCTCCCTATTCTTTTCATAGAAAGTTTCTACTGAAAAATCCTTTGCTCTTTTGGACGCGTTAAGAGCAATAGTTTCTCGTTTTTCCGAGTTGCTAATTAACTCCTGAGTGTATTCCAGTAACTCTTCCTCGGAATTCCATAAAAACCCATCCTTTTGTTGATTAACAATTTCTGTTTGTCCCCCTTTATTTATGACAATCGGAACAACACCTTTGCTCATTGCTTCTACAGTAGTTATACCAAAATGCTCCATTTTCTCAGGGAAACGATCACTCTCTTCATTAAATCCCGTTGCATGCCAAAAAAGCTTAGCTCGATCATAGAGATTATTTACTTGAGACAAATCACTATTAATGTACAGATAGATGGGATATCCTTGGATTTTCTCCTTTATTTTAGCCACATACTCTATATCAACAGGGTTATTAGATAATGCTCCAACTATGTGCAGTTCCCATCCTTGGAATTTATGAATATTCTTTACAAAAAAGTCAACTAAGAAATCCTGTTTCTTATTATGAGCCCCTACAAAAAAACGTCCTACAGATAAAATAATATTTTCTTTTTTTTCAAACTCAATTTCATTGATTTCATTTTCTAAAAACACAGGAGGATATATAGTGACATTTTTCTTTCCAGTTCTCCAATAGTGTTGCAGCCAATGGTTTGTGAATTTAGAATTACTTATAAAATAATTGTAGCTATTCTTAAAACGAAAATTCAACCAATCGGCAACTAAATTATGTGGGAATTTATTAAAACTAAATTTCTGAGGTGGAAACATACAAGAGTATAAGTTTCTTTTCGCTCTGCCTATATGTTTGCTTAGAAACATGAAATTTAAAAACAAGTCATACTTACTTGTAATTTCTTCTATAACCTTTTTGTTTTTATAGTGTTCTATTAATGACCCAGGTGCCTTCAAATCTAATTTTAAAATTTTAGTTCTATCCAAATGAATTCCAAAACGATTATTTAATTCATTTATGGTAGGGTAATACTCCGAATGAATGTTAACTTCGTTATAATTATGAACCAATATATCAATTTCAACATCGTTATAATAGGATTCGATGAATTTACAAAAATAGGCCATATGCTTCTCCCCTCCTCCAAGAGTGGGATAATAGGGATTTAAAACAAGCACTTTCTTACTCATTCATCTTCTTCCTTCCTTCGTGCATCATTAAAAATTTGTTTTTTCAATTGCATAAATTCATACTTCAACTGATGATAATCATTTTGAAGATTTTTTAACGAATCAGACAATCTTCCATTTTCTAAAACAACTTCATGATTATGCTTTTGTAAATGAGTATACGCAAGATTATTTTCATTGAATTTCTCTGTCATTTCATGAAGCGATAAATTCAAATGATTAATTTGTAACCTAAATTCATAATTTTGTTCACTCAACTCAGTAATTTGAATGTTTTTTATTACGAGTTGTTCATTTAACAAATCCAATTCTTGATTCTTTAGA
This sequence comes from Paenibacillus sp. SEL1, assembly GCF_054602535.1. Taxonomy (NCBI): domain Bacteria; kingdom Bacillati; phylum Bacillota; class Bacilli; order Caryophanales; family Paenibacillaceae; genus Paenibacillus; species Paenibacillus sp. SEL1. Next base: position 1,365,898 of record NZ_CM137723.1, read on the forward strand.
GCTAGCTCTTCCGAACTTTGCTGAGCAACCCTATCTTTTTCGTTTATTAAAAATTGATTTTCCTCTATTAAATGCTTAGTCTTTTTGAAGATCGCTCTTCTTTTAAGACTTCGATTTAATAATTCAGTAATCTTTTGGTCAATCTGAAGATTAGTTTCATTATGCTGTTTTTTTAATGTGTCATACTTAAGTTGTAATTGGCTAAACTGATTTTTTATGCTTTCTGACTCCGTTTTTAAATGAGCTTCTTGACTTTTATAATTATCTAGCTCAATCATTTTATTATTTAATGTTATTTTGCTGTTTTCTAATTTAATTGAAAGCAATTCTTTTTCACTATTCAATGAATTAATTTTGTCTTCATATTCACCTAGCAAGTGTTGTTGGTTAATTGTTTGACTCTCATTCTTTTTGCTTTCATCTAAAACCTTATTTAAAGTTTCAATTTTTTTCGAATATTGATCACCAATGTTATAAAAACGCTTTTTGCCAAGCACATACTCTTGGAATGCCATCTCCATTTTTTGATATTGGGCAATCTCATCAATTTGAAATTCTTCAAAAAGATCATCCAATTTCAGAAAAGAGTTTAAATATTCACCATACTTCCAAAACAGTCTAGATAGACTCCTATAAATTATATAATTCAAAGGAATTGATGTGTAAAATATCCATTCGTAATCAATAACAGTAAATATAGATCCGTCAAAAAAAATATTATCAAAGGTTAAATCAATATTTGCTTCAGCCATACACTCTACATCTGAAAAGTCAGGTTCAAATCCGAATATTTCCAAAAATAATGTAGTGGGTTTAAAATCTTCTTGGTGCCTAATATCAAAGGTTTTCAAATAATTAATATATCCTTTAATAAATCCTAATAAATCTGGGATGTTTTTTTTTGAAATCGCATCCAGCATATGCTCATCTAAAGATTTCCCTGGGGCAAAATCAAATGTAATAGCACTATCATTCTTTAAAGATGCCTTGGCGGAGTTTATATGTGGATATTGTTTGCTCATAAACACATAATTGTCATAGATCTGCTTGATATGAGCTTTACTGTCGACTGTTAGAGCTTCCTTTTGAACATAATTAGTTCCCGAGTTATCTGTTAATATACTTGTTTTAAGTTGAAATCTCGGCAGACGGTTACGGTTGTATTTGGTGTATACAATTTTCATTTCGCAGTCCCCTCATAATTTTCACTAAAGACTAAGAATGAATTCGCGAAAAGGTCAAAGTGACCATTTTGTATAATGTTATTAAATACTAAGTACTCTTCAAAACAAACAGTTTGCTCAGTATCATAACTTGGAGTTACTTTTTCTAGTTCTCCCACTTTTGGAAAGCAATCGTCGGAGAATATTTGTGTAGGGAGCTTATAATCCGGCATAGGGTAATAAAATTGCGAATTCTGAAATCCTGCTGTTTCAAGCAAATTAGTTAGATCAGTCTTACCAAAGGTTTTAACACCCTTGTCAGAGATATACCCTTCTAAGCTTTCAAACTGAACTCCCGTGTGATCTTCTTTTCTTCCAGCCCAATATTTTAAACCCAGTTTATTTTCAATGGCAACAATCAAAACACCATCTGGTTTTAACATTTTTTTAATACTCTTCAGAAAATCTAGATAAGGCTCAGCAGTATTCGTGAATTTCCCTGCATACTCAAGAACTCCTATTAGAGTTATATAGTCAAACTTTTCATCGAATTGAATATCGTTTAAATTCCCAACCATAATTTCCAGATTTTTTTTATCTCTGTTACGATAGGCATTTATTTCTGCCCTCTTCTTAGAAAGCTCTACAGCCACAACTTTTTCATTCTTTTCGCATATTATCCCAGTAACACCGCCACAACCTGCCCCAATTTCTAATACAGCACTTCCTTCTTTAAAAGGGTACCAATCAAGCAAATTAAATCGATAGGGTGATAAATGATACAAAACAGGCCATCTATCATCCTTACTTAGGATTTCATGAACATCAAAATCTTTTTTTACCATTTCTAAAATTTCATTTTCTATATCACCGTCACTATACAGATCCTCACCATTATAATATTCATAGTTCATTAGCACATTTCCAATTTTTGTTTTCATAGGGTTACCCTCTATTTTCATTTTTAAACAACTGAATTTGTGACTCTAAATCATATAAACCTACAATATTTTTAAAAATGGAAGCCTCAAAGGAAAGTACATCATACAAACGGTGATAGACTACTAATTCATCGCTCTGAAAACCAGTACAACCCAAAGAAAGAGTATAATATCCACTTTGGAGTTTAAAACTTTGCGTGAATGTCACAATTATCTCCTCGTCTGGTTTTATATCTGGTGTCAATATATTTTCAAACATTGTATTAGTTCCACAAATTTCATTTCCTTTTAAATCCTTAACTGTAAATGCAAAAATAGGTTGCTCTAATTGTGCATGAAATCTAACTTTCATCTTAATCACGACTGGCTCATCACTGATAATTTTAGATGAAGGGATACCATCTAGATCAAAAATACCGAAGTCTATGATTTCGGCCAGTTTGTCTCCATATTCAAGTAATGTTTTGTTAACAGAAAAGCTCTTTTTCCATTCGCCAACTTCAGCGAGGCTAGTTTGCTTATTTACTTTTAACTCCTCACTTATATCATAAAGATTCACCAGTATTTTCTTATATACATCTACCATTTCTTTTGGAGTTCCCTCAGCAACATTTTCTCCATTATGAATAACTGCAGCTCTATTACAATACTTCAATATCGTATCCATTGAATGAGTAACAAATATAATAGTTTTGCCTTGATCTATAAATTCATTAATTCTTCTAAAACACTTCGTCTGGAAGGCAACATCGCCGACAGACAATGCTTCATCGATAATTAAAATATCAGGATCAACATTTATTGCAACAGCAAATGCTAACCTGGCAAACATCCCGCTAGAATAGGTTTTAACGGGTTGATGAATAAAATCATCGATATCAGCAAAGCTCAAAATATCTTCTAGACGCAAATCCATTTCATCCTTTGAAAACCCCATAATTCGACCGTTAAAATATATGTTCTCCAAACCGGTTAGTTCAGGGTTGAAACCCGCGCCCAATTCGAGGAGTGCTGCAATTTTACCATCCACCAGAATGTCCCCTTCACTCGGTTTCAGTACCCCAGTGATCATCTTTAGTAATGTTGACTTACCCGCACCATTTTTGCCCAATATCCCAATGCACTCACCTTTGTTAATAGTAAGCGAGAGGTTTTTCAAAGCATAAAATTCTTTATGCCTTTTACCCTTCATTGGGACTACCGCTTCCACTAAGCGATCTGTATTCTTCTCATATAGCTTATAAATTTTAGAAACATTATTCACACTTATAACTGGGTTTGGAGAGAGTAATTCTTGCACGGTACTGGACATCTCCGTAACCTCCTTAATTTTAAATGACATCAGCAAAATGAGGCCGCAATTTTTTGAATAAGTAGTAACCAATTAGTAGAAAGATAAAAGTAACCAGCCAAAAGTACAGTGTTTGTTGGGGCCGTTCCCAGAACCAATAATGATACAAAAATATTCCACGATAGCCCTCAATGATATAATAAAGAGGGTTTAGCTTAATTAAAAATTGATATTTTTCCGGAATAGCCGTTAGGGAATAAAAAATTGGAGTCAGCCAAAAACCAAATTGCAGAATCATGGAAACCACCTGGCCTACATCCTTCAAGAAAATAACTAGTGAAGAAGTAATCCACGAAAGACCTAATAGTAAGGCGATCATACAAATTAAGAAATATGGAATTTGTAGATAGTAAATGTTCGGTTGAAATCCGTATATAGAAAACAATACGAATAAAAAGACCAAAAAAAACAAATGTACAAACAATGAAGAATAAATCTTAACAATAGGTAGAATCTGGACCTTGAAAATAACTTTTTTCACCAAAAAGCTATTCTCTGTTATTGAATTAGTAGCTGTTTGAAGTGCATCAGAGAAAAAATTCCATGGTATTAATGCTACAGAAAACCAGAGAATAAAGGGAAAATCGTTCATAGGCATATGTTTAAAACCTACTTGGAAAACAAACCAAAAAATCAACAAGCTAATTAATGGTTGAATAAATGCCCAAGCAATTCCCAGATATGATCCAACATATTTTTTTTTAAAGTCATCTTTGGACATATCAAAAATGAATTTATGTTGTTTTAGAAAACGCAATAAAACTGAATGCACAACTACTCGCCAACTTTCCTTTTTAAATTATAGATTTAAAATAAGTCGATTTTACTTCGTGTGAAATTGGGTTACTAGTTATAACAAGACAATGTATGCTAAAATATTGACGTATCTACAAGAAAAGGAGATTGTAAACCTTGTCGAATCCAGTATACGGGAAACAGGCCAAAACGTCGACCCGTGACGATAAAAGGCCGGCTATATTTTGGGTGTTAATTGTTGGCATGATTTTGTTCTTAGCTTGGGCCCCCTTCCAGGCTGCACTTTTTAATGGTCAAATGCTCGACTTTGAGAAGCCTCTCTATTGGGCTGTTATCATCGCCTCGATTCTATTGATTTTAGGAATCGTAACCTATTATAAAAAATTCAAGCTGGAAGAGCAAAGGGATTGGCTGGCTGTATTAGTACTACTGCTTCCCTTGACTTATGTGCTTTCACTGACATCAGCAGCTTCACATTACCTGGCCATGAATATGGTGGTGGTACAGTGCATATATGCCGCCCTGTTTATCATCTCAATCTATCTACTACAAGATCGCTTAGGCAATAAGATTATTCACAACCTGATTATGACTGTTGCTTATGTCATTGTCGGCTTTGGCTTTATTAACTGGTTCGGACAGTGGGTAATTGCCGGCAAGATGGTAGGCTGGTTTACCCAATATGTGTATCAATATCGTTATACCAATGCAGTTATGACAGATACAAATGGTCTCCGGCTGACATCCGTGTTTCAATATGCGAATACATATGCCGCTTTTCTAATGGCTTTCCTATTCGCTGCCGTTTTCTGTCTGATGAAATCAAAACTATGGTATGGCAAGGCTATTCACGGCTTCATGTTGGTGCCTATTCTGGTCTCGTTATTCCTGACCTTGTCACGGGGCGGTCTGGTTATGTTGCCAGTCGTTTTCGTGCTGCTCTTGCTTTTCCTTAAACCTGCACGCCAAATTATATGGATTTTGCATTGCGCCATTGCTGGTGTAGCGTCAATATCTATCTTGGCGCCAATTACAAATATGGGATTACAACTCAATAAGGCCTACAACGGTGGTGAGGCTGCCAAGGCTTGGGGGTTACTTATTGGGGTCTCCCTTGCTGTAGCTGTTGTACTGTGGCTTGTTGAACGTTATCTGGCACCGAAGCTGGAAAGTGCCCTCACAGGCTGGACTTCCCGTAAGTTATCCAACCTATGGCTGCCTGTCGGATCAGTTGTCGTGATTGGCTTGCTGGCTTTTCTGTTTATTGGAACTGGCCTGCGCAGCGTACTACCAGAAAACGTCCAGGTCCGGTTTGAAAATATCAATTTCCGGCAGCATAGTGTACTGGAACGACTTGTATTCTATCAGGATGCTGCCAAATCGATTAAAGATCATCCTGTTATTGGCACCGGCGGCGGCGGTTGGGCTACTTTATATGAGAAATACCAAGACTATCCTTACACAAGCCGTCAGGCCCATAACTTCTTCATGCAGTATCTGGTTGAGGTTGGTATTCTCGGTTTTGTAATTTTCATGTCATTCATCTTATTTATTTTCTACAAATATATCCGTAACTATATTAGACAAAATGATGAAGAACGGGATTCTCACTTTCTGTATCTCATTTTGGCGCTCTCGATCTTACTTCATAGCTTGCTGGACTTTAATCTGAGCTACGTGTTCATGGGCATACTGATATTTATGAGTCTTGGTGGTATGGCCGCTGCTATGGACAGCAAACCTCTTAGACGCTTGTCCATGAGTACTTCTGGTTTCCGAATCATGTATAGTGCAGTCATCGGCATTCTAAGCATTGTGGTGCTTTTTGCAGGTCTCCGCTTCGTGCAATCGGCCAATGCTGCCACATCTGCCAAACAGATCATGGCGGTCAGCACATCTTTTGAGGAAATCCAAAGTGCCATTAATAAGGATCTTGAACTTCGTCCTACGCACCCAGATTCGGTTATAAGTTTGGCTGCACTGTACAAGAATGTGTATGATCAAACGAAAAAAGAGGAATTTTATAATGCTGCAATAGAGGTACTTAATACGGGCCTGAAGGCAGAACCGTATAATAAAATCATGTATTACTCCAAAGTTAACCTTTTAAAAGCAAAAGGTGAGCATGAGCAAGCCTTCAGTATTTTGGAAAATAACATTTCCAACTTCAAATGGGACAATGACTGGTACAACATGTTGATTACTCAAGCCTACTCTATTGGTGATAAGGCACGTGAACAGAAGGACACCGCCAAGGAGCAGAAATATTTCCAAGCAGGGCTTGCTGCATACCAGCAGGTTCTGGATGGGGTAGCTCATATTAAGACGGTTCCACCTGAAATTCAGTTGCCACGTACTTTTGAGGTAACTCCAGGTATTGCGCTCAGCACTGGCAAAATTGAATTCATGTCAGGCAAGCCCGCAGAGGCTGCTAGCATCCTGAAAAACGGTCTGAAGGACGATTTGAGTGATGCTACGAATCGTGAGGTCGCCCGCTACTATATCGCTGCTCTGCAACAGCAGGGACAGGATGACAAAGCATTGTACGATAAGCTGATTAAAGCTGATCCGAAGGAGAGGGAGCAAATTGCTCAGTTAAAATCGGAGAAATAGTACAGAAAAAGAGACTATCAGATGATGTTATATCATCCGGTAGTCTCTTTTTTATTTGGAGAAAGAGAGGTTTGGTGAGGTGTTTATTTTTGTTGATCAATATCTTCAATAACCTGTCTCATATAAGCCAGTACTTCATCCTTGATTTCGTTATGCTGTAGAGCATAATGGATCGTTGTTTCAATGAATCCCAATTTCTCGCCAACGTCATGGCGATTCCCGTCAAATTCGTAGGCCAGGATCGGATTCTTTTCTCCCAGTTTGGACAATGCATCTGTCAACTGAATCTCCCCGCCTACTCCCGCAGATTGCTGACCCAGGATATCAAAAATATCAGGCGTCAAGATATAACGTCCCATGATCGCCAAGTTGGAGGTTGCTTCTTCCTTCTTTGGCTTTTCTACCAATCGTTCCGCTTCAGAGATTTTGGAAGTAAGTGCATGACCTTCAACTATGCCGTAACGATGTACCTCGTTCCAATCCACTTGTTTTACACCTACAACAGAACGCTGATACTCATCGAACACGTCTATCATCTGTTTGAGGCACGGATTCTCAGACTCAACGATGTCATCCCCTAAAAGGACGGCAAAAGGTTCGTCACCGATAAACTTACGTGCACACCAGATGGCATGCCCCAACCCTTTAGGTTCCTTTTGACGAATATAGTGGATATCTGCCATCTCCGATGGTTTACGCACTTCATTGAGCAGATTCCATTTTTCCTTCGCAGTCAAATTATGCTCCAGCTCAAAGGAGTAGTCAAAATGATCCTCAATCGCCCTTTTGCCTTTACCAGTAACGATAATGATATCCTCTATACCAGATGCAACAGCCTCTTCAATAATATATTGAATTGTTGGTTTGTCTACAATGGGAAGCATCTCTTTAGGCATCGCTTTCGTAGCAGGAAGGAACCGAGTCCCTAATCCCGCAGCAGGAATAATCGCTTTACGGATTTTCATAGGTTAAAACTCCTTTGTCTTCAATATAACGGATAGATAACTGTCTATGATTATAACAGGGAGATAGATGAATTTGATAGGTTAAAGAAGAAGACATCTTCCCTCAAAGAGAACATGTCTTCTAATCACTTGCTTTCTATATGAATATATTATGCTGCCGGAATCTTTCTGGCTCCCGAACAAATATACAGTTATTTACTTCACCAGCTGCCCACGTGTAACACCCAACTGATTCGTCGCTTTCAGCGTCTTCCATACTTGTGTTCCACTGATTTCTCCGCGCAGGGCACGGTTATAGAGATCAATAACCTCATGCACTTGCTCCGGTGTCTCCTCCAAAAATTCCACGCGGTAACGGGACACGCCCAGCTCCAGGAAGTTGGATAGGTATTCCGCGCCGGATTGCTCAATCGCGTTGTACACCGTGTTGCGGCAGCCTTCGTCCACACGGACCGGATGAGACATACCAATTCGATCACGCAGGGATGCGCGATGGTCCTCACATGGACGTCCACAGTTAGTGTAGTCGGTGCCTTCACTCATAAAGGTACAGTATACGCAATGTTCAGTATGGAACATGGGCATATGCTGCTGGATCACGATCTCCAACTTATCGGTACGTGTACGTCTGAGCATATCAACCATTTGCTGAATGTTCAGATCGTACGAAGGCGTAACCAGGTCGCAGCCGGAATCCAAGAACAGATCAGCCGCTTTATGGTTGGCTATGTTCAGCGAGAAGTCACCAATCAATTGCGGGTGATGTGCGTCCGGGTTCTCCAACCGATGTCGCAAGTAGAAATACAGTGCCCCTGGATTGCGTACCAACACAGCATCCGGCTTCAAGCGCAGGATGTTGTTGTGGTAGCCATTTTCACCCGGCATGTGAATACGCGGGGTCGCCAGCGCAATTCGGCGGCCTGCAGCGTGCACAGCCTCTACGGCTGCCGGGAATTGCTTGATGAACTCGAAGTCGGCGTAGATGAATTCCACGCCGGCCTCGAGCGCAGCCTCCACCTGAGGGAGGCTGCGGCACAACGCGATCAGCTCTGCCTGACCGCGTGCCACAGACGATGCCGGAGTCGATGCATCGTCATACACCTCGACCGTCCGCTTCGTGTACACGGGCGGTTTGGGGCGCTCGCCCGCGAGCAGTTCCACCGCCTGACGGCGGATACCGTTCAGCTCGCGCATCGGCACGATGACGTCCCCATGCAGATGGACGTCCAGTTCTTCCAGCTGGAACACCGTTCCGCCCAGTCGGCCGAACTGCTCTTCGAGCAGTTCATGCGTCATCGGACGCTTCTGGGCAATTTCGAGTTCCAGCTCGGAGTCCACGCGGACCGTTGTGCCCTTCTGCACGTCGGTCCACCATGTCGACAGCGGCTGCCCTGGGGAGCCGCTGACCCGCACATGTACCGGGAAGACCCGGTACGGCTTGTCCGTGTCGTACGACTGGCGCAGACGTTTGTCCAGCGCTGGGTCGTTGGTCTTCCAAATGCGGTCGCCCACGTGCACACGGCGCAGATCCACATCGTTGCGTCCCGCTACGATATCGATGATCCAGCCTTCCCCGGCTTCGCCTTCAATCTTCACGCCCTTGCGGCGGATATCATATACGCGTCCGCCTTCTTCTTTTTGCGTGGGATCTCCCGCATCGAATACAATACCATCGCCACGCTTGAGCGGGGCATCAATACGGCACACTACGCCATCACGAAGGATTTGTTCCACTCGGCCCAGATACACCCCACGGCTTTTCGGGAACGTACCGTCAACCAGCTTCTTGTTATTGGTCCCTTCGAGAAAACCGTGCGTAAAGCCGCGTGAAAAGCTCTGTTGCAGCTCGCGGATATCTTCTTTGCTGGTCTTGGACGTATCGCCATCAAAATACTTATCAATGGCCTTGCGGTACTTGCTGACCACATTTGCCACATATTCAGGTGTTTTCAGTCGCCCTTCAATTTTAAAAGAAACAACACCCGCGTCGATCAGTTCAGGCATCAAGTCAATCGCTGCCAGATCCTTAGGTGACAGCAGATACGTCACATCTGCCATTGGTTTCTGCTCTCCGTCCACCATCAGATCGTAAGGTAAACGACATGCCTGTGCACACTCACCACGGTTAGCAGAGCGGCCGCCCCACATTTCTGAAGTCAGGCATTGGCCAGAATAAGATACGCATAACGCTCCATGTACGAATACCTCCATCGGAAGTCTCGCCTGATCGCCTATCTTTTGGATCTGTTTCAGGTTGTTTTCGCGTCCAAGCACGACCCGTTCCATATTGTACGGCTTTGTAAACTCTACCGCTTCCGGCGAGGTAATCGTCATTTGGGTAGAACCATGAATCGGAAAATCCGGTGAAATGTCGCGGATCATTTTCACCAGGCCCATATCTTGGACAATTAAGGCGTCGACTCCGGCATCAATACAGGCATCGATCAGCTCCTTAGCGTCCTCCAACTCGTTTTCAAATACCAATATATTGAATGTTAAAAAACCTTTAACTCCATAGCTATGCAAAAACGCCATAATTTCAGGCAGTTCCTCCATGCGAAAATTATTCGCCCGTGCTCGTGCGTTGAACTTTTCCACCCCGAAAAAGATCGCATCAGCCCCGTTTGCCACCGCCGCACGCATACAATCCCAGTCACCGGCTGGTGCCAGAAGCTCGACATCTTCTCTTCGTACTGCTGATTTCATTATTTCCCTCCCCATATGCTGAAAACGAATGATCTCCGAGGGATAATCGTTGTTTTCAGGGCAGCTATGCTGCTTACTTGGTAATCTCATGGATGTTCCATAGACTCATTCCAACGCTGATCATGTTTAGTCAGGGGAATGGAAGCCTACTAAGAATCATATTTTAAATCCTATCCGTCTCTATCATCTTGTCCGATCATCCACACACTGAACCATCGGTTCCTCGCGTGAATTACATCCAACTCAAAAAATCCGCATCACAAACATCTGCGGCAGAATCATTCTTATCTTGTAACTAATCTAGTGTACCAGACTGCGACCTAAGCTTCTACACTTTCCAAGCGATTCCTTTAAAAAATAATACTAAAAACACCTCCAATCCCGTCAAGCGGTGCTTTGGAGGTGAGTCATCCTATCATTAACTAGGCAAACCTATACTTCGCAAGCATTTCTCCCCAGGGTGATATTCCCTTCTCCCTGAAGCCTGTTTTACTATATAGCTTTCTAGCTAGTTCATTGTCTGGTTTATACCCAATCATGATAACATCCGTCCTATCACTGGCTTTCCTTATTTCATCGATAACCAGCAACATCGCATTGTAGCCATAACTTTGACCTTGAAATCTTTCGTCAATCATAAATCGGTAAACCCAGTAATTTCCGTCATCCGGGTCTAAACCATACATTGTAAAACCAATTAATTCGTCATCATTATAAATTGCTTTAGATAAAAATCCATCTAAAAACTGACACTCCGCAATCGAAAAAAGGTTGGATACCATAAATCTTTTTTGCTCAGGTGTCGGTTTAAGTTCGGCACATGCTTCCCAATTATGTTTGTCGACTGCTTTTAGCGTAATCATTTTGGATTCCTCCTATACGGGGAAATCCGTATAGACTTCCCTAGTGCTTACTTCACTCATTATAAGATTGGTGGTATTTGGCGGGCGCCAGTGAAGCGGGCCATTTGAATCCGAAGAAGCGTCAGCGCTCGTAGGCTCAAATGGCACGCGTAGCGCTTCCCCCACAACCTCGCTAATCTTTTACCTACACCTTCTACTTCACAAAATTAAACGAATTTAACGTCGAATCCAGTGCGTTAGACTGTACAGCCGTGTTGTTCGCATCATTTAATGTTGTTGTCACAGTATACGTTTTTCCGTCACGTTCCAAAACCAATTGGTGGCCTGTGTAGCCAATGCCTTCCTCTATACGATGGAATGTAAAGGACACTGCCGGAACACCAGCAAACGTTACGTCCTTAACTTCCTCAACTTTGAGGTTTTTGTAGTTCTTTGCTTGCTTATCATAGAAGTCCTTGAGCTGGGATACCGTTAGTTCAAATGATTGGTCGTTGTCGATTTTGATGGAAAAACGTCCTCCAGTAAACTGGTACTCTACATCGCCCAATTCAAATTGATCGCTAATCGCGGTCCAATATCGTGGGATATTCACCGTATATTCATAGGCTTTTGACGTCTTTTTGACCGTTTTCGTTTTGTCCGTCAAATAGTCGTCTTCTTCCAACTGTCCAAAGTTACTTGCTACGGTTTGAAAATCGATTTGAAGCGAGGAAATGAGCGCATTGAACTGATCATTTCCTTTGCTTACTTTTTCAGGCACTGCGTATTCAGCCAAATAGCGGTATCCATTTTGCTGAATCAGCACATTGTACTCTTTGACCCATCCATCGCCAAAATTATAGCGGTACTCCTGTACTAACCCTTGAACGCCTGCAACCTCCAGCGGATACGTCTTCTGTGCCTCATAAGCCGTAGACACAAATGAATCGCTCAGCCATTTTTGCAGTTGCTGGCCCCAGTTCTCCAACTTTCCATCCGCTGGAGCCGAGGTTATTTTCATGCGGAAGCTCGATCCATCATTACTTTCATATTGCATCCGTTGATCGTCCATTTTCCAGCCTGCGGGTATGCTGAGTGACACACCGTAGTCTGGATTTCCAGCCTCGCGTGTGCCTCCTACGACAGTGGACAAGTCTTTAATACTTTTATCCTGCGCATTAAAAGAGGTCTTGAAGGAATTTAACAGTCCCGCATACTGAGCCAGATCTTTATAATTCGTTGCTTTAGCATCGGAAAAATAAACTACATACAATCGTCCGTTGTCATAGTACTGACGATTTTCCCACAATACGCCGTCCCCATCCTTCGTAATGACACGAGCATAAGGTACCTTCGCTTTCGGGAAGGATTTTCGATCGATCACAGTTTCTCCCGTTTCCTTGGCTGCCTGCACTAATTGTTGCAACAGATCGTCCGCATTCAGTGGAACCGGCTGTGACGCTGTGTGCACCTCCATATAGTAGGCACTGTTCTCATCCATAAAAGTGGAGATACTCTCATCTCCACCTCCCTGACCGATGACGAGACCTGTTGGATAGTTCATAGACCAGCCATAGTAACTGTTCCCGATCTGCGTCTTGCCCTCATCATTATCAATGTTCGGTGTCTCTTCAGCTACCGTGCCCGCCTCTTCTTGTGCTTCCATCCGAATAATGATTCCGGCGCCGTTCTTCTCCAACTTACCGCCAAGCCCTTCTGCTACTTGACGCAGAGGCACCATGAGAATACCTGATGACATTTCCGGTGGAGCTGGAAGTGTCACCTTGTGACCTCTCACCCAAGCAGTACGGCTACCAATGGTCAGCGATACAACATGAGTTCCGCTAGTGATTTTAACCACATTATCTTCAGCCAATCGAATTTTGCTGTTAAATGCCTTTTTAAAAATACCAGCTGGAACCATCAGTGCACCACTTTTTGAATATGGCTTCGTAATATTGGCATTTTGGCCGTTCACGATGGCTCTATTGCTGCCGCTTTGCAACCGCAATTCCAGCATGGTTTTATCATGATCTGCTGCAACTGCTGGCAAAGCGGAAAGCAGAAGGGACAATGCGACAGCGCCGACCCCCAGCTTACGCATCATTTTTCTTTGAATATGCTTCACAGTAAATCTCCCTTTAGCTTTATTTTATAGATTCAAGAGCCGTTATTGTTCACTTTCCAGTAGTTGCCCCTTGAGCTGGCTCCGATGTTTCCTTAGGAAGCGCTACGCCGTCATCTTCAGCGGCCTCCGAACCGTTCGAATCTTCACCATCTTCTCCAGACTGAATGGACTCATAGATTTCACCATTATCCTGTGTCAGTACTAGCTTGCGCTTCACAATATCACCGTCCGACTGCATTAGTACACTCACCGTTTGACCTGGTTGATAGTTTTTAAGCAGCTCATTGACATCAATGGCCGAAGCTACACGCTTACCGTTAATGCTATACAGCTCATCGCCTTCCTTGATTTTGGCCTGAATGGCATTGGCTGAGGTAATTTTCGTAACTTTCAGAGGGTCCTCGGTAGGTAATCCAACGATAGCTGACCAGCTCTCTTCCAGACTCAGACCAAGACTGGCACGCCGAACCTCTCCGTATTTGAAAAATTGGCCGATGACATATTTCACCGTATCCGACGGAATCGAAAAGCCCATATTTTCAATGCCGACCGCCGAGAATTTCATCGTATTGATCCCAATGACCTCACCCTTGAGATTGACCAGCGGACCGCCGCTGTTACCAGGATTGATCGCGGTATCACTTTGGATCAAACGATAAGCAGCGTTGACACCACGGTTCAGCCCGCTAACAACACCCGAGGTTGCCGAATTGCGAAGTGAAAAGGATATAGGCGTACCAATAGCCACTACCTGCTCACCTACCTGTAGACTGTTCGTTGAAGCTGCCAAGGTGGCGGGTTTGAGGCCGCTTGCCTTGATTTTGACTAATGCCAAATCACTGATCGGATCGCTGTAGCTGTCGGTGATTCCGTAAGATTTTCCGTCCGAGGTTACGACCACGGCATCACCTAATCCTTCGATAACATGTGCATTCGTCACAATCCATCCATCGGTACGAATGATGACACCCGTGCCGTGAGCTAGGTTGTATCGATCTCCTCCTGCTACAGTCTCTCCCGTGGCTGAACGGCCAATGATACCGACCACAGAAGGAGATACATTTTTAACCACCTGCGGCACACGATCGGCCGATAACGTATATGTACCATTTACGCTGTTATATGCGCCGCTGGTTCCTAATGCTTTATTCATATCGCTTACGTTAACATAGACCCCGCCATTAATGACTTTGGCCTTTAACGCAGTTCCACTGCTGGCTGCACCTGCCGTTCCAGAAATACATAGAGCGCTGCCCAAAGCCAGAACAACTGCCCTTTTCCCCATCTTACGCATATACTCACCATTTCCTCTCTTACATGACCCTGTTCTATCAGTTAGTCCAAATCTACCATAGAGGGGACACGTATACAATCGCTTTAAGCCCTATCTTTTTCTAAAAGGCGACGTTTGCTACATCCCTGTCCTCTCATGCTATTTATATTATAAATTTTCCAAATCCTTATATCAAAAAAATAAGCAAAAACGATAAATAATCGTTATACCGTTTAGGTCATTCCTTCGTTTACGGGCATAACCAACTATGATACCATCACATTATATCTTAGTTTTATTGTCGGAAATAAAGAATAAAATCATGAATCCTCTATCCAAAACACTAAAGTATAAATAAGCACTTACAGGAGGTTAAAAGAATGGCCTACGAACCAATCTGGAACGCTCATCCCGATAAGCTTAACAAATTCGAGTTAGTCAAGCTGGAAAAGGACGGTCTCGACGTTATCCGTACCATTATCGAAAACTATGCCAACGAAGGCTATGACTCGATCTCTGCGGACGATATGGACCGTTTCAAATGGGCTGGGGTATATCAGCAAAAGCCCAAGGATGGCCATTTCATGATGCGAGTCCGCATCAACACAGGAATCATGACTTCAGCACAGGCACATGCCTTGGCGGACATATCCGCGCTATATGGACGCGGTCTTGTGGATGTCACCACTCGCCAGGCGATTCAATTTCACTGGCTGACGGTCGAAAGCTTGCCCGATATTTTCGAAAGACTGGAAAAAGTCAATTTGTATTCCTTTGAAGCCTGTGGAGACTGCCCGCGTACCATTGTTGGTAATCCGCTGGCTGGCATCGATCCCAATGAATTGGTCGACACCCAGGAGATTGTAGATGAAGTGAACCGATTTTTCTTATTGAATCGAGACTTCTCCAACCTGCCGCGCAAGTACAAAATGTCTATCTCCGGTAATACGTACAACAATGCACAGGCTGAAATTAACGACCTGTCCTTCACTCCGGCCACCAAGATCCTCGACGGAAAAGAAGTGATCGGCTTCCATGTGATGGTTGGTGGAGGCTTGTCCGCCAAGCCGCATATGGCACAGTCGCTGGATTTGTTTGTTCGTCCTGAGGAAGTACTGAAGGTTGCTATTGCTGTCACCACCATTTTCCGTGATTACGGCTATCGGGAAAAACGGCACCATGCCCGCTTGAAATTCCTCGTTGCCGATTGGGGCCCAGACAAATTTCTGGCTAAGCTCACCGAGTACATCGGTGAAATGCCCGGACGAGGCGAGGACAAAACGATTGGCTGGCAAGCCGCCTATTTTGACGGTGTGCATCCTCAAGCTCAAAAAGGTCTGAACTATGTCGGTCTGAACGTGCCTGTCGGTCGCCTTAGTGCTGATGAGTTGCACGAACTGGCCGACCTGGCTGACCGCTATGGCGATGGTCAGATTCGTACCACGATGTCGCAAAATATTTTGCTAAGCGGCGTGCCGGATGAGCAAGTGGATGAACTACTTGAAGCCCCCGTGCTGCAACGCCTGACACCACAGCCCAAGCATTTTATGAGCCGTACAGTATCGTGCACAGGAAATGAGTTTTGCAATCTGGCGATTGTGGAAACCAAAAAACGGGCGGTTGACGTTGCCGAGTATTTGGATCAGCACGTACAATTGGATGAAAAGGTGCGCATTCATTTTATCGGTTGCCCGAATTCCTGCGGTCAAAAGCATATTGCGGACATTGGTCTGCAAGGCTCGCTTATTAAGACACCGGAGGGCTTGGTCGACGCGTTCGACATCGCTGTCGGCGGAGCGCTTGGAGCAGGCGCCCAGTTTAACAAGGCGCTCAAAGGTCGCGTACGCGGGGATCAGGTTGGACCTGTACTGGCAGAGCTCATTCTGTTCTACAAAGAAAACAGGAGCGCTGGCGAAAGCTTTTACGCATATGTACAGCGTGTAGGTATTCCGACTTTCCAGGAAAAGCTGTCTGCCATTTTACAATCCGGCCACGTTGCATCCTAAATATAGAGTCTATTAACAGCCTGCTTGTATCACATATACAAGCAGGCTCAGGCTGTCGAGAAAGTCTCGACAGCTTTTTTTATGTTCATTTTATTTAAGACGACACCGCGCTAATGTTGTATAATATAGGTAACTATTGTAGAACGGACGGTGTTGATATGCTGCGACCTCATCGAGACCAACAACAATCTTTTGAATTGGTTTCTCTGGAAGAACTGGTACCACAAGATCATCTGCTTCGTAAAGTGGATACATATATAGACTTCTCCTTTATTCATGAGAAGGTAAGCCCGCTGTATTGTGCAGACAACGGGCGTCCTGCCATTGATCCTACCGTGTTGTTTAAAATGATCTTTCTCGGTTATTTCTATGGCATTCGCTCAGAACGACAACTCGAGCGTGAAATTCAGACGAACCTGGCTTATCGCTGGTTCCTGGGGCTGGGCTTAACGGATAAGGTTCCAGACCATACGACGATTAGCTGGAATCGTCGCACTCGCTTTAAAGACACCACGATCTTTCAAGATATCTTCGATGAAATTGTGCTGCAGGCGATCTCTCACCGAATGGTGGGTGGGCGTGTTCTCGTCACCGATTCCACACACGTCAAAGCCAATGCTAACAGACACCAGTACACCAAAGAACAAGTGTTGCAGAATACCAAAGACTATATGGACGAGCTTAACGAAGCGGTGAAGGAGGACCGGAAAAGCCACGGAAAAAAGCCTTAAAATCCCGAGAGGAAGTGAACGAAGAAAAAGAAATTAAAGTGAGCAAAACAGACCCAGACAGCGGCTATATGATCCGTGATGGCAAGCCTGAAGGCTTCTTCTATCTGGACCACCGCACAGTGGATATGAAGTACAATCTGATTACGGATGTGCATGTGACGCCGGGGAATGTACATGATTCTGTCCCCTATTTGTCCCGTTTGGATCGACAAAGAGAACGACGCTTTGGTTTTCAAGTAGAAGCTGTTGCGCTAGATTCAGGTTATTTAACGACGCCGATTTGCCGAGGTTTGCAAAACCGAAAGATTTTTGCCGTGATTGCTCACCGAAGATTCCATCCCAGACAAGGGCTGTTTCCGAAATGGAAGTTTGAATACGATGCCAAACGCAATGTGTATAGATGCCCAGCCCAACAGGAACTGCCCTACCGAACGACGGACCGTAAGGGATACCGGCAGTATACCTCTGACCCAGCTCAGTGCCAGCATTGCCCACTGCTAGACCAGTGTACCCAGTCTCGAAACCACCGCAAAGTGGTGACTCGGCATGTCTGGGAAGACAGCAAAGAGTGGGTACGGAGCAACCGGCTAAGCCCATCCGGGAAACGGCTGTACCGCAAACGAAAAGAGACGATTGAGCGAAGCTTCGCGGATGCCAAAGAGCTCCATGGGTTTCGCTATTGCCGTTTGCGCGGTCTTCCAAATGTCAGGGAACAAGCCCTTATGACGGCAGCCGTGCAGAACATGAAGAAGATGGCGATTCACCTGGATCGCCTGAAGAAACAGGGGTAACCCCCTGTTTCTCCAGAGACCAGAGCCTTATGATGTAAAGAAAAAGAAACCCACGTCTCAAAAGACGGGGTTTCTCGACAATCTGAGCCTGCTTGTATTACATATACAAGCAGGCTGTTTCTTATCGTCATACAACCTCGCAATATCGTTTCCCTCAATTCCACAAAAAAAGACACCGGATTACTCCGGTATCAATATTTTCGCAAAATCCAGTACTGTTGGCTTATGAGCTCCTGTTGTAGATGTCACCACCACGTAGCCTGAAGGTATCTTGTATATCAATCCCGTATCGTATCGGATGCCGAAGGAATTATCCTCCTTATAATGAGTCCTCGTTTCCCACACCTTCGTACCGTTTCCTTTCAGGCCTGTAATGGTGATGCCATGCATCTTCGTGGTTTTACCCAGTGGATCATATTGATCACTGAACTGGACATACAACTGCTCCTCAGGCAGATACACCCGGTCAGCCGCATAGTCCTCTGTATTACTAAATAATTGTAGACCATTACTAAGCACCTGTGTACGCTTGCTGTTTCCTTTAAGCCCTGTTACAGCAATATGACCGCTCGGCAACTCACGTACTGCGGCAATTTCTTTACCTGATCCTAAGTCCAGATGGATGTCACGAATATCGCGACCATATACATCTGCTTGTACCCCAACGGGACCATCTGAGCTGTTCAAAAGCGCATAATACCCATTGTGACTGCCGACCAGCCAACCCGAGGTCACTCCGGCCGTCGTTCGATTCCATTGTAGATCGCCAGTTTCAGTGTATTTGAGTACAGTGAAGGACTGCTCCGCAAGGTTTAGATAGGAGACCAGGAAACTGCCATCCTCCAGTGTCTCCAAACCAACCTGAGAATCCTGCCCATGAGATATCAAGCCATCTGTGGGTAATGTTTTGGACCACAAGGTGTTTCCATCCTCGTCCAATCGGGAAGCCTGCAACTCTCGTATTCCGTTCGGTTTTGTATAATCAATCAGAAACAGCAAGCCCCTATCCGGCGTCTCCCGCTGGACTCCCCTGCTGCTTGTCCCGGGCTGTACGTTCAGGTCCTGCTGATGTTTCCATACAGCCTCCACAGAACTGTCCAGCTTGCCATATGTGACGTGTACTACACTTGCTTCTGTATCGTCCTCGACGTTCAGCATTAAAAACCCACCATTCGCTGCGGGTTGAATGTAATCATGAGCGTTTTCTAAATCCTTAATACTGCCAATTGCTGCACTTGTTTCGATTTCGGCTTGTTTGGGCGCAAACGCTTCAGACACCTCGGAGGCATAGGACGGTGCAGCACTATAACCCATCAAACATGCCGCCAAAGCAGCTCCTGCTGCCCATGAATATACACGTGTACGTAAAACTCTACTTTGCTTAATCTTCAAGCGTTCCAGCTCCCTTCATGACTTCCTCAAAGATGTTGTATGAACCTTAGATGTGATAAAACTACAGACGGTTTCGCTTCAACTTGTAATGGTTGTCACGCGGGCAAGGAACTCCGTATGATGCTAAGTAATCATAAATTATATATTTACCTCTTCAAGCCCGAGCCTAAACATCCAAAACTCCAAAATTTAGAGACTACTCAGAGACTTTCTGTCGATGAATATACGTATAGATTTATTATTCCAGCGCTTGGTAAACTATGTGTCACATGCTTTAACGCAGGAATTTGATAAAAGTTTTCTTTTTTTACAAAAAAAATAAAACCCTGCACAGGCAGGAAGGCATCAATACACTAGTTCGTATTCTGCCTTCCTGCCTGTGCAGGGTTTTTAAATCGTACGTTAAATGGTATCTATAGATCGACTGTCTGAAGCGCTTGACTACGCTGGGTATCCCGTTCAAGGATCGGCTTTAAGTATCGACCTGTATAGGATTCTTCGACTCTCACGAGTTGCTCTGGTGTCCCGGTAGCCAAGATCGTTCCACCGCCGCTTCCGCCTTCCGGTCCCAAATCAATCAGATAATCGGCTGTTTTAATCACATCCAGATTATGCTCAATAACCAGCACCGTCTCTCCTGAATCAACCAAACGATGCAGCACCGTCAATAATCGGTCAATATCGTGAACATGCAGACCGGTTGTCGGCTCGTCCAAAATATAAATGGTTTTGCCTGTGCTACGACGATACAATTCGGAGGCCAGCTTCACGCGCTGTGCTTCACCGCCAGACAAGGTAGTCGCAGGCTGACCCAGCTTGATATACCCCAATCCTACATCCATCAGCGTCTGGATCTTGCGATGAATCTTCGGAATATTTTCAAAAAACTCCGTTGCATCCTCAACCGTCATCTCCAGCACATCGGCAATACTTTTCCCTTTGTATTTAACCTCCAGGGTCTCCCGGTTATAACGCTTGCCTTTGCACACTTCGCATGGAACATACACATCCGGCAGAAAATGCATCTCAATCTTGATGATACCGTCGCCTCTACAAGCTTCACAACGGCCTCCCTTAACGTTAAAGCTAAAGCGGCCTTTCTTGTAGCCTCGTACTTTGGCCTCGTTCGTCTGCGAGAATAAATCACGGATATCATCAAATACACCAGTATACGTTGCAGGATTGGAACGCGGTGTACGGCCAATTGGCGATTGATCGATCTCAACAACCTTTTCGATATGTTCTAGTCCGCGAATTTCTTTATGCTGCCCTGGACGTACTCTCGCCCGGTTTAGATCACGCGCTAACGTTTTGTACAAAATTTCGTTGACCAGTGTCGATTTTCCAGAGCCGGATACACCAGTAACAGCTGAGAAAACACCCAACGGAATTTTGACATTCACATTTTTGAGATTGTTCTCCTTGGCTCCGCGAATCTCCAGCCACTTATCAGCAGGCTTGCGCCGCTCGGTATTGACCGGAATGAACTTGCGACCGCTCAAATACTGCCCGGTTAAGGAATTCGGGTCTTCCATAACTTCCTGCGGAGTCCCCTGCGACATGATCATCCCACCATGGATTCCAGCCCCTGGCCCAATATCAATGATATAGTCCGCCGCCATCATCGTATCTTCGTCATGCTCCACCACAATCAACGTATTGCCGAGGTTCCGCATATGCTCCAAAGCACTAATTAGACGGTCATTATCTCGCTGATGCAGCCCGATACTAGGCTCGTCCAAAATATAAAGCACACCCATCAGACTGGACCCGATCTGTGTCGCCAGCCGGATACGCTGTGCTTCACCGCCTGACAACGTGCCTGCCGCACGGCTTAAAGTCAGGTATTCCAGACCAACGTTAACGAGGAATCCCAGACGGCTGTTAATTTCTTTTAAAATGAGATTGGCAATCGACTTCTCCTTCTCACTCAGCTCCAGTGTATGGAAAAAATTTGAGGCTTCACCGATAGACAAAGCTGTCACAAAAGCTATATTACGCTCTTGAATGGTTACCGACAGACTTTCTTTTTTCAGTCGGTGTCCCTTACAGGTGTTACATGGCTTTGCACTCATAAAGCCTTCAATAAATTCACGTATACCTTCAGAAGCCGTATCACGATAACGACGCTCCAGATTGGGGATAATCCCCTCAAAGGTCACATAGGCTTCCTTACGTTGACCAAAATCATTCTCATAGCGGAAACGGATCTTCTGCTCTCCCGTTCCATGTAAAATGAGGTTCATTTGTTCTGTCGTCAATTGACTAACAGGAATGTCCTGCGGAATACCGTAGTGCTCGCATACTGACTGTAAAAATTGAGGATAATAAGTGGAAGTTCCACCACTCCAAGCCTGAAACGCCCCATCCTCCACACTTTTTTCAGGATCGGGAATGAGCAGATCAGGATCAACTACCATTTTAACTCCTATCCCATCACAATCTGGACAAGCGCCAAACGGACTATTAAAGGAAAACATTCTTGGAGACAGTTCATCTATGCTGAATCCACAAATAGGACATGCAAAGTTGGAGCTGAAACGCAACTCCTCTTGCCCCATAATGTCTACAAGCAACTGCCCACCTGAAAGATTCAGTGCCGTCTCAATAGAGTCAGACAGACGCGCACGCACATCTTCTTTAACTACGATGCGGTCTACGACCACTTCAATCGAGTGCTTCTTGTTCTTTTCCAGCTCAATCTTCTCAGATAATTCACGTAGTTCTCCATTCACACGTACCCGTACAAAGCCCTGCTTGGCTATATCCGTAAACAGTGTTTTATGTTCACCTTTGCGGCCGGATACCAATGGAGCCAGAATCTGAAGTCTTGTCTTTTCAGGATACTGCAAAATGCGGTCTACCATCTGTTCAACGGTCTGTGAAGTAATTTCAATGCCATGTTCAGGACAATGAGGATGACCCACCCGAGCAAACAGCAACCGCAGGTAGTCATAGATTTCGGTAACCGTTCCGACAGTAGAACGCGGATTCCGACTTGTTGTTTTCTGGTCAATGGAAATGGCAGGAGACAGACCGTCAATCGAATCAACGTCTGGTTTCTCCATTTGTCCGAGGAATTGACGGGCATACGCAGATAAAGATTCCACATACCGCCGTTGCCCTTCCGCATAGATCGTATCGAAAGCCAGCGACGATTTACCTGAGCCGCTAAGCCCTGTCAGGACGACGAACTTGTCCCGTGGAATCGTCACGTCAATATTTTTGAGATTATGCGCGCGTGCGCCTTTGATGATGATGCTTTCATTCGCCAAATGTTTCATCTCCTTAGCCGTAGTTCACGTCATGCTATATCGCATTGGATTATCCCATGGAAGTGATATATCGCAAAGAGAACGACCACATAGGCCGCCCTCACTATTTTTAAAAGCAAAGCAATCAAACATTTTATTTTCATATGTTTTGCTTCTAGCTTATTCTCAATGTTTAATCAGCTCGTAACTCCAGCAAAGCGTCACGCAGCTCGGCTGCCCGCTCGAACTGTAGGTTCTTGGCGGCGTCTTTCATCTCTGCTTCCAGACGCTGAATGAGTGATTGACGCTCCTTCTTGGAAAGTTTACCCGTCTCATTAGGAAGGTAATCATTCTTAGACTCTGCCACCTTGGTTGCTTCAATAACATCACGAATCTTTTTACGGATGGTTTGCGGGGTAATCCCATGTTCTTCATTGTACTGAATTTGGATCGCACGACGACGTTCCGTTTCCTTTATCGCTTTATCCATAGAATCGGTAATCTTATCGCCGTACATAATAACACGACCGTCACTGTTCCGTGCTGCCCGTCCGATCGTCTGAATCAAAGAGCGCTCAGAACGCAGGAAGCCTTCTTTGTCCGCATCCAAAATCGCGACCAGAGATACTTCCGGCAAATCGAGACCTTCCCGCAATAGGTTGATCCCGATCAATACATCGAAGGTCCCTAGACGAAGATCCCGCAAAATAGCCATCCGCTCCAACGTCTTAATTTCGGAGTGCATATACCGAACCTTGATGCCTACTTCTTTTAAATAGTCAGTCAAATCTTCAGACATCTTCTTCGTAAGTGTGGTCACCAGTACCCGTTCTTCACGTTCTATGCGAAGCCGTATCTCACTAATGAGATCGTCAATCTGCCCCTTGCTCGGACGCACCTCAATAATCGGATCAAGAAGCCCGGTAGGACGAATAATCTGCTGTACCATCGTTTCGCATTTCTCCATCTCATAGGGTCCTGGAGTAGCCGATACATAGATGATCTGACTTACCTTGTCCTCGAACTCTTCAAACTTCAACGGGCGATTATCCAATGCGGATGGTAGACGGAAACCATGTTCTACCAGTACATTCTTACGTGCTTGGTCACCGTTATACATGGCACGAATCTGCGGCAACGTAACATGGGACTCGTCAATGACGATCAGCATATCATCCGGGAAATAATCCATCAGTGTATATGGTGTCGCACCTCGCTCGCGGAATGTCAGTGGACCTGAATAATTCTCGACGCCCGAACAAAAACCAACCTCTTTCATCATCTCGATATCATAGCGGGTACGTTGTTCCAAACGTTGCGCCTCTAACAGCTTCCCTTGCTCCTTCAACTCCGCTAATCGCTCTTCAAGCTCACGTTCAATGTTGACCAATGCTACCTTCATTGTATCCTCATGAGTAACGAAGTGAGATGCCGGGAAAATGGCAATATGATCACGTTCACCGATCAATTCACCCGTAAGCACATTAATCTCGGTAATTCGTTCAATTTCATCCCCGAACAGTTCTACACGTATAGCGTGTTCCCCGTGGGAAGCCGGGAATATCTCGACAACATCCCCCCGTACACGGAAAGTACCCCGCACGAAGTTGATATCGTTCCGCTGATATTGAATATCGACCAAGCGGGACAAAATCTGATTGCGGGGTTTCTCCATGCCGACTCTAAGCGAAAGCAGCAGGCTTGAATATTCTTTCGGGGAACCCAAACCATAAATGCAGGAGACACTCGCTACAATAATAACGTCACGACGCTCAAACAGAGAGCTTGTCGCTGAGTGGCGAAGTTTATCAATCTCCTCATTGATGCTGGAATCCTTCTCAATATACGTATCGGAAGACGGAATGTATGCTTCCGGTTGATAGTAATCATAGTAGCTGACAAAATAATCGACTGAGTTATTCGGAAAAAACTCTTTAAACTCACTCGCCAGTTGAGCAGCCAAAGTCTTATTATGTGCAATAACCAGCGTAGGCCGATTCAACTTGGCAATGGTCTGTGCGATGGTAAACGTCTTACCTGTTCCCGTAGCACCCAATAGCGTTTGATGCTTCTTTCCTTCTGCAATTCCCTCTACCAATTCAAAAATGGCCTGAGGCTGATCGCCTTGAGGTTGGAATTCCGACTGAATTTCAAAAGTCTTATCGCTAACAACGATATCACTCATTGCCCTGCATCACCCTTATCGTCTAAAATGGAAACATCATGATTTTACACCAGTCGAGCTTTAACGTCTTTACCTGTAACTCTATGTCGATATTTCCCGAGCAATGATACTTGGGAAATATGGTTGGATAAGAATGTTTGTTCCCGTATTATACCTCTTTCTTACCGTGGATGCAAACGATAAGTCTTGAATAGGAGTGAATTAAATTTTGGATATCACCATCGTATTGGGCATCATCGCCGGAATCATAGCATTAATCGGTGGCTTCTTATGGGAAGGCGGCGAATTTACAGGGCTGCTTCAAGGTACATCGGCTCTCATTGTATTTGGGGGAACTTTCGCCGCAGTTGTGATCAGCTACCCAGCTTCCAAGCTGAAGACGATCCCCACCGCCCTACGGATGGCATTTAGCCGTGAGGACAATCCTACGAAGCAATATATAGAAGATTTGGTTTCCATGGCTACCACCTCACGCCGATCCGGTGTGCTTGCGCTAGAGCGTACTTCATCAGAGCATCCGAATGCATTTTTGCGTGAAGGTCTTCAGTTGGTCATCGACGGCACCGAGCAGGAGCAGATCAAACAGATTTTAGAGCTTGAGTTAGATGCCATTGAACACAAACATGAAGGATACGCCAAAATATTTGAATCCGCAGGCGGTTATGCCCCTACGATGGGGATTATCGGTACTGTCATGGGCCTGATCCATGTACTGGGCAGCCTGACCGAGCCTACTGCGCTTGGTCCGTCCATTGCTGTTGCTTTTATCGCAACACTATATGGCGTTGCTAGCGCCAATCTGATCTTCCTGCCCATCGCATCCAAAATAAGAGCAGCCAGTGAGAGTGAAATTATCACTATGGACTTGCTGCTGCAAGGAATTCTGGCCATCCAAAACGGAGAGAATCCAAAGCTTGTACGCAAAAAGTTGGAGTTCTTTATCCGCTCAGAGCAAAATATAGATCACAAACCGCCTCGTCGCTCACGCACAGATGACGCTTCTCCAAAGGAGGACTTCCATGAGAGCGCGCGGTAAGCGCCGTGGGGGTCAAGGAGGCGGCGGAGACCATCGTGACCGCTGGATGATTACCTATGCCGATCTGATCACCCTGCTGCTCATATTTTTCGTTGTGATGTATGCCATGAGTAGTCTGGATGCTAAAAAATACGATGTCGTTGTTCAATCCCTCCAGGATACGTTCCACAAGGGAGATTCTATTTTGGAGCAAGGCTCGGGCATTACAGGTACTGCCGATCGTTACACCAGCAAGAATCCACCCACGACCAAGCAACCACCAGCCGATAAAAAGGAAGCTGGATCGACAAAGCTCACCGAACGTGAACAAGCATTCCGCACGCAGGAAAAAGAGCTGCAAAATCTAATGGGTGTCATTCAAGAATATATTACGGACAACAAACTGGAAAACCAGATTTTCGTGTCAGATCAGCCGCGTGGTATTGTCATTACGCTAAATGACCGCTTTTTATTCGATCAAGGTAGAGCAGCACTCAAGCAAGGCTCTGCCAACACGCTATCTAAGTTGGCCAGTCTGTTTCGAGATTTGAAAACACCGATTAGCATTGAGGGCCATACGGACAACATTCCGTTCACACGCTCCTCGAACTCATCGACGTATAAGGACAACTGGGAGCTTTCTGGCGCACGGGCACTATCAGTACTCCGATTCTTTCTCGACAGAGAGCAACTTTCACCCTCAGGATTTCAGTATGCGGGGTATGCAGATACCCGGCCGGTTGGTGACAATAGTACCGAAGCTGGACGACAAAAAAACCGCCGTGTCGAAATCACCGTATTACGCCAGCTTCAACAGTAAAACCCAAAAACCTCCTGAGTCACGCAGTAACGTGAATCGGGAGGTTTTTTTGATGCCTATTTACATTAATACATGGCTTCCGCTCTGAAGTAGACACAGAACATAAACCGTACGAACAACGTGGATAAGAGCGGCGTACGAGATGCAATAGAGATTATTTTGTTTATTCTATATCCCACTATGTATTAGAAGCCCTGGTGAAGTTAGGTTGTATCTTGTCATGATACTTGAAAATCAATAAGATAGGACAAGCTCGTGTTGCTTCTCTTGCATTTGTGAACTTTGGGGTATGCTCTGTTGTCTACGATAGCTATATTTCCAGTCACTGTATTTATTAAGGAGTCGATCCAACTCCATGGACTTGATTAACACCCGCCGATCCTTCAATCCCACCTCATTCGCCAAATCATTTAGTTCCTTCCGCTTTTCTTCGATGCATTCCTCCAATTGTTTCCATTTCACATCAATAAACCTCCTGTTCGGTGTGGTATTTACATTAGTTTACAAGCTGATACCTTCCCTACAGGTTAAAAATATAATAAAACCCAATTCATCCCTTTAACGGGATGAATCAAAAAAGCCAATCCATAGGAATTGGCTTCGAGAACAGTGATTCTGTTCTATGAATTATTCAACCCATGCCATGATTAAATAATATAATTTCATTAGAACTTCCTACACTGCTTGGATTATAGAAAGGGAATATACTAAAAAATAGAATACCTAAGGCTAGTACCACCAAATAACCTTTTTTCATAGATATTCACCTCCTTAATTATATTTTCGTATCTCTTTGTTTGTTCATAAGTAGCAAATTCTCTGTAAACCTCAAACAACGCAACACATTGTTTAAAGTCACTATCATTCCGACTAATTAATGAAAGTGCAAGACAGTCCAGAACATAGTTTGTTCCTTTCTCCAAGCTATTACTTTTATACTCATAAATTGCCCTTTGGTATAAAAAACAACAATAATAGTTTCTATTCTTTACATCATCAAGAAACTTGAACTGATCAATCTCTGCTGAAAAACTTTCAAGTACATAATCTACCGAGAAGTTATATTTGTTAGCTGATTCCAAGATAGTTAAAAGACCAGATAATTTCTCTTCCGGATGTTGATTGAGAAAAGAAATATATTCTACTAAAACATCTCTTTTTCCTAAAAGCATATCAAGTGTATAAGAGTTTGCTTTTGCCCAAAGACTGAACATCTTTACATATTGCTCGCCTTCTGAGTTAAGTCCTTTGAACCAACTTAAATCCGCGTAATATTTAATATAAGATTGTGCTTCCTCAAATTTCTCCATTTTTTGGAGAGCTGTAGATTTAGATAAATATCCGTATCCGTAATAAAAAACAAGATTTTTCTCTGTTTTAAATTCGTCCTTAACACGTCTTTTAGTATTATTATTTTCGTATCGATTTAAATAAACAGTTTTGGCGAGAGTACACAACTCATCTCCATACTTCTCTACGTTGTCCCATTTATGTAGATAAAAATATATATTGATAATTTTTAAAAGCCCATCTAGCTGATAACTCTCTGGTAGGCGATTGCGATAAGGAATAAATCTCAGAACAGATTCCAAATTTTTCTCCAGATCTTGACCCACAGAAGCTACAAATAATTTATAATGACTGATTGCCAATCTCTCAGAATGTTGGTACTTTTCATTTTCAATAACACATTCATAGAATGGAATTGCCTCTTGCAGCTTCCCACCTTCGTATAACTCCTCTGCCAAAGCAAAGATTGTTGGAATGTGGTTAAGATCTTCCATTAAGCGTGAGAGCACTTTCTCCACACACCTCAGATTCCCTACTTCAACACAACGAATCAGGAACGGCTTGACCCTTTTCCAATGTGGTCTTCCATCATAAAAACATTCATCCACATACAGGTCATACAACCAGCCCTCTGGATAATTAAACGCTTTAGTAATCAAGTCCATTTGTCTTACGGAGATAGGTTTAGGCGGATTCCCATTAAGCATAGCACTAAATATGCCCCGATTAAGACCCGTAGCTTGTCCAAAACTATTAAAAGTGTAGCCACCAAGTTTTAGTTCTTTCTCAATTTCCGAACGAATCGTGGTTGCATTTTCCAATAAAAACACCCCCGGCGTATTCAGATGATTTTAAAAAATCACCCTCCTCGACAATCAATTACAATATACTAGAAATTATATGAATAAATTGGATGACGGTCAACCCCTTTTCTACACTGTTTTATTATATTATGGAATTTGATGTTTATTAAAATAGTTCTTACAAGAACTAAATATCGAATAATTAAGGCAATTTAATTACCTCCACGCTTAATCTACCTTTGTCTACACTCATACTATAGGAGTGTGGGTGTCTATGGAAACAACGAAACTATTAGGAACGAAAATCCGTCAATTTCGAAAATTGCGTGGTATTACACAAGAACAGTTAGCAGAAGCATCCGATTCAACAGGTTCCTATATCGGCAAGTTGGAGCGCGGTGAGGTCAATGTGCAGATCAAAACACTGGAGAAAATAGCCGAGGCACTGAACACAAACGTATTCGCACTTTTTGACTATAATCCATATGAAGAACTCAAAAGTCAGCCCTGGATATGGGGTTGTATTCATATCCTTTCCCAGCAGAGTGAAGCGGAACAAAATAAAGCTTATCGGATATTGAAGGAACTGTTCACTTCTTCACAAAGCGAGCTTTTGGAGAGTAACTCCGACACCCCTGATACACATGAGGAATAGTAAATTTCACTCAATTAACATGTACGAAAAATTAAAAGAGCTGTGTGATCTCCCTACTCTAGATAGAGAAACACAGCCCTTTTTGTTCTAAGAGGTCATTTGCCTCATACTAATTTCCACTGCTTGTAACACTTTTTTATATTCTGTCCGTTGTTCTTCGGTCGAATGATCCTTATATTTCTCAAATAATAGCGTGATGGACTTGATATAGTAATTCTTATCGTTTAACTCTGAGGAGGCTTTTAAACTAATCAGCATACTGTCTATTGCCTCGGTATAGCTTCCTTTACTGAAATAGTATCGACTAAGCTCAAGAAAAAAACGAGAATATGTCAGCAGATCATTATTTGTATGATAATACGAAATATTTGTACGTAGCTCCCTAAATTCATTAATATTCTCAGCAAAAAGAGCCAGAGTTTCGTCTACTGAGTGACTGTAATGATTGGCCGATTCTATAATAGTCAATAGCCCAAGTAATATTTCCTGAGGATTATTTCTAATAAGTTCGACATAGGCAGGCAAACTAGTCGTATCCCCCATCAGAACTTCTAAATTCAAACGGTTTGCTATTCCCCATATTTCGAATTTCTGTGCCTCTATCATTCCAATCTCATCTAGACCTTCAAATTCAGTTAAATTTTCATAGTAAGGTATGAACTTCATAGCTGCTTCATATAGTCCTTGTTTTTCTAAGGAATTTCCCTGCATTAAATAGGCTTGTCCATAATAAACGATTAGATGTCTTTCTGTATTTAAACGTATAACTTCACGATTCTTCGCCCTCGCTTGAGCTTGATGCCAATAAATGCTTGTGACTAGTACCTCAAGTTCCTTCGCATAGTGTATAGCCGCCTCATAATCGTAAAATTGGAAATATGCATTAGTCAATTTTAACAACGCGTCTAATTGGTAATTCTCGGGAAGATTCCTCCGAAACGGTGCAAACTTTATAGTTGCTTGCCGATTATTATCCAAGTCAGTATTCAGAGAACAACAAAACAAACGATACTGGCAAATTGCCAACCGCTCCGAGTGGTAATATCTCTCATTCTCTATTACACACTCGTAAAAGGGGATAGACTCCTTTTTCTTTCCTGCTTCGTGTAGTTCTTCTGCAAGCTCAAATATCGTCGGTACATAGGACAAGTCCTCGGTTAGTCTTGACAGTACCTTTTGAATACAGTCTTCCCTCCCTAACTCTACACAACGTAATAAAAAAGGCTTAATCCGTTTCCAGTGTCCTTTTCCCTCATAAAAGCATTCATCTATGTATAACTCATACAGCCAGCCTTCGGGATATCCCAATGCCTTGGTAATCAAGTCCATCTGCCGAACCGAGATCGGCTTGGGTGGGTTGCTGTTAAGCATGGTGCTAAATATACCACGGTTAATTCCAGATACTTTACTGAAGCTGCTAAATGTATGCCCCCTTTGCTTTAGTTCTGTCTCTATCTTCGAGCGGATCGTAGGTGTATGTTCCATTTCAATCCCCCTCTTTAACTTGAAGAATTATATTTTTCGTCTCTTCTAACATTATAAGGTAATTTTAGTTCGTGATTTCTTAAACCTGAATATAATAATCAAACATATCTCTTGGAGGGTTTTTGTACAAAAAAATGAGCAGGTGGGATACTAAATCCCCTGCTCATTTCAACGATGGTATTTATATAATTTTGAATCTCCCCAGCGGCGTAAATAATCGGTTGATTCACATGTTGCCTTATATCAGACGCCTGCCTTAACTAGCTGTCGGTTCGCTTCCCCAAACCAGTACGCCATTATGATACAACGTAGCTTTCGTATGATCGGCGAATGAAGTCTGCGTTCCTTTATACGAGTAATCGTCACTTTCGTTATAATTCGACCAGTCTGCTTTATGAATACGGGTTTGAATTCCGCCTGTGCTTCCTCCAGGTGCTAACACGCCTGCATCCGAATTAAAGCTGACTTCCAAATAATAATCAGCACCGGTTACAGCGTTATCCATTTTAACCAGCTTACCATTCAGCTTCGAGCAGCTCAGCGTCGCATAGTCGCAGTTGAATGTCTGCGCGCGGTCGCCGTCGATCGTGTAGTAGTAGCGAATTTTCAACTCGTTGATCGGTACGGAGGTTGTACCTTTGTTTACAATTTGGAAATGCGGGTTCAAGTGATTGTCGTTCACATTTGTATCCGCTGTGCGATACTGGAGCACCAGTCCCGTTGTCGGCTGCTGAGTATCCGCTTTCGGTGCTGCGCTAGCCGTGTTTGAAACCGTTTGACCTGCATCGTTCTTCGCTACGACTTGGTAATAGTACATCGTGTCTGCCGTTACGGCTGTGTCGATGTAGCTGCTTCCGTATACATCGCTCGCTACTGTGGCGAAAGCGCCGTTTTCAGCCGTCGAACGCTTCACTTCATAGCTTGCCGCATTCGCCGATGCTGTCCAGCTCAGCTTTACTTTCGCCGTTTCGCCCGCTGCGTTCAGCGTGAAGCTGCCCGGTACTGATGGCTGCTCGGTAATACCATACGTTTTTAAGTTGGTCGGGAGCTTGTCAAGCGTAATGACGTTCGGATGATTATACACTTTTTTCAGATGCTCAAGACTGTTTTGTTTGCCGTCTCTCAAGAAATCCCCATACCATGTAGCGAACCAGCTCCAATGGGCTTGATACGCCTTCATCAGATCAGGGTCCGGGATAGGTCCGTTTTCGCTCATGGCAACTAACTTTTTGTCCTTACCCAACGTAACAAGGTCTTCGTATTTTGCAATTTGCGGGTTGTAGTCGCCTGCTTGCGGATAAGAGTCGAAGCTCAAAATATCCACATACTCATCTCCCGGATACCAGTCGGGAGCAACAGAGTTCCAGACCCAGATCAGATTGTTCAATTTGTGCACATTAGTCAAACGATCGTGCATCAAAATATATAATTTTTTAACAGGCTCAGGACCTTTAGCGCCCCACCAGAACCATTTCCCTTCCGCTTCGTGCAAAGGACGGAACAGCACAGGAACTTTCGCATCCTGCAACTTCTTCAATTGCCCTGCAATCACATCGATGTCGCGAATAAGCAATTTATAATCTTCGGACTCTGGATGATTCATCGCATATTCTATATCGAATGTAGTCGAATCGGCATAGAAGCCTCTCCACCATTCTTTTCCCTGCGTATCGATCAGACCTTTCGGCGCGTTCCAGTGCCATGCAAAGGTAACAATTCCCCCTTGCTTATCCCATTCAATCGCCTTTTCCGTCTCTGTGGAACTAAGACCGTGTTCCGCTCTACTTGGCGAATAGTCGATCAGGTCAAGCGCTGCAATAGCCGGCTTTTTACCTACATTGGCTTGAAGCCAATCAATTTCGGTTATTTCCTCTTGACCGGAAAGCATATTCTTCCCGTATTGATCAACCAGATAGTTCATCAATGCTCTTGCTTCTATCGTCGCATTCGGATTGGTGAGCGTTTTGGTTACCGCATGTGGTGGACGGTCAGCAGCTGGCTCCAGCTTGACGTAGTCGATATCATACCAGCCCCAGCCTGTTTCAAAACCGATCGTGTTCGCCCCTGCATTCAACAGAAGCTTGCCTCCGGAAGTTTCTTTAAAATCAGCCGATTTCGAAAGTATCAGCTCGCCAAACGCTTTGCCGTTTAAAGAGAAGTTGGTGCGTTTGTCATCATGAGGAGAACGGTAGCCGATTGTAAGATTGTACAAGCCTGCCGCCTCTGCCTGAATCGTCATCGTCAGGGAATCCCCTGCATTGTGGAAATTAGTTACATAACCAGTACCGGAGAAGCCGGTTCCGCTGGATTCCACAATGGTTCCCTTCAGCGCGCCATCTTCGGCTTCATAGCGATCCGGTCCGTCTACAGGCGTTCGCGGAACCGCTTTCAAAACATTGGATTCGCTCGTTCCCGCCTTTGTTTGTGCGGTTATTTTATAATAATAAGAAGTGCCGTTCGTTACGTTCGTATCCGTATAAGACGTTTCGACCAAGTTGGATGCTACAGCAGCAAAAGGACCGTTTTCATACGTTGCCCGCTGTACACTGTAACTTACAACTCCGCTGGAAGCGTCCCAGGATAAATCGACTTTCCCATCGCCAGCCTCAGCCCTCAGCGCAAAGCTTTCAGGACCTTCCACAGGTGGCACAGACGTATCATTGCCAGCAGTCAAGACGATGTGATAAGCCGTCAAAGGCGGTACTGTATAGGTAAAGCGGTTGCCTGAAATTTGCGTAATTGGCGCTGCTTCTTTAATTTGCGAGCTATTTTTGTCGAAGCCCCATACTTTACCGGAACCGTAAGTCGTCTCACCGGAAAGATCAAATTGGGCGTCGAATGCACTGTCCATGCTTTTATTCATGACAACGAGGTGCAGTTCTTTGTAGGATGCATCCGTTACGGAAGCATGCACCGAGCTATTAACAATATCCGATGTTTGCGCGTTAACACTGATATCACCGAAAGTAGAGCTTTTTCCGTCATAATTGCGATAAAGCTTGTAAGCGGCACTAACGTAGTTGTTGGCACCATCCTTTAACTTCCAGTAGTTTGCCATATAAACGTCGTTTTTGCCCAAGATGCCCAACACATCGGTCATAGCGATACCGCCGGAAATATCATTTTCGCCGCCATAGCTATACTCAGTCAAGGCCAGCTTGGTTCCCGGGTAATACTGATCCACCGACTGCTTTAATCGAGGCAGTAAAGGCAAGAATTCACTGTTCCATTGAGCGATCCAACTATCTTCCTTGTAGGTCGGGTCCCACAAGGTACGAGGCGCCTGCATTCTGGCCTTCTTCGTTTCGTCATTGCCTACCTCATTCGTAATTCGTATGCCTCCACCCATCGCTTCGGGATACCAGTGCACATCGAAAACATCCAGCAATCTCTTGCCTTCGGCTTGCGAACTGAGGCGCATTTGATCCAGGTAATAGTCCACGAACCAGCTGTAGTTGCCTTTTACAGAGTTCCAATCAGGTGCAGTTTGAAGATCTTTATAGGCGCCAAAACCGTAAAGAACGGGCCCAAAAATTTCCACACCCGCGTCAACCGCCTTAACGGCTTTGGATAAACTTACCGACCGCTCTACCAACTCTTTCGCTCCGACCTTTTCACCATGAATGCGCGGATGCGTATGCGACCAGAGAGCGGGTTCA
Source organism: Paenibacillus sp. SEL1 (assembly GCF_054602535.1). NCBI lineage: Bacteria > Bacillati > Bacillota > Bacilli > Caryophanales > Paenibacillaceae > Paenibacillus > Paenibacillus sp. SEL1. The sequence continues at coordinate 1,400,722 of NZ_CM137723.1, forward strand.
TTGTCGAGCGAGTATCCTTTCACACCTGTTTTTGTTGAAGCAGAGCCATACTTTTTCACTAAAAAGTTGACGAATTCATCCGCATAAACCTGATTGTCTTTCAGATCAGGCTGCAATTGAAACGGCGCATTTTTGGCGTTTACGACCTCATTCCACCGAGCGGAAGGAGCCTTTTCGCTTTCCTGCACACTTCCGTTTCCATCCTTGGCCACATAACCGGCCATCGGCAGTGTGACTAAAGAATATGTGTCCTGCTTCAGCGATTGATCGTGAAACGAGGTTGCCACCGCACCTGGCTTTTCACATTCGGCTTTTGTCAATCCGGCGTTGTCGCATAAATAGCTATCGCTGGACTGCATCCAGTCGCTTCCTGCATTGGACATATTGTTTTCCCAGTTATATCCGGTCATTCGATTGCCACCAAGTCGTCTGGCAGTCAGATTTTCATCTCCGGCCAAGTCCTGATTCGTACCGTATATATAAGGACTAATGGGCTTACGATCCTTGGATGTATCGACCTTAATAGTAACAGTCTTTGCCGTTTGACCGTGAACTACAGCTGGAGCCGGTACAGCCCCCACTGCTATAATCGTGCATGCCATAACGATCGGCAGCCATTTGGAACGCTTGGACAAAATACCCCTGCAATTTTTCCCCTTCATGCCTCTTCCTCCCTTCAATTTAAAAGGAGCGGCACCCATACGAATGCCCCTCCTTGAGGCTTTAAGGCCCCTTCCCTGTCCCCAAACGAGCTTATCGTTCCGTTGCAGCGTCATATCCGTGCTTGAAATGTTCCAGCCGAAAACAACACCCTCTTTCTTTGAAACTGGATTTATAATATCACCTTAACACAAAGGTATATTGACATTTTTAACTATTGTTTTAATTAGCTAGTATTAATTTCTTAAATAACCATATAGCTTGAGGTATCCCAATAGCTCTTGCTCATCCACACTCGTCTTACCTAGCGCACTTTATCCTTTTGAATAAGCTTATAATAGATGCGTGCAGGCTCTGATTCTCCGGTGGATAAAATGTATTCTGCTAAAGGTGCGCACAGTTTTTGGAGATAAAAGGAGTATAGCAGCTCGGCCGTGTCAAAATGAATTTTCAACACTTGCTTCATCAAGCCTTCGAATTTGGAGTAATCCAGTTCTTCCGGGGTAATATCAAACGGGTATTCAGGGAAGGTTTTTTTCTGAATTTCAACAAACTGCTCCCTAAGCTTCGGTTGATTGCCTGAACGGGCAGCCGAGAAATTCATCATAAAAAAAGATACAAAATCCGTCTCACGGTCACTTAACTCATAGTACTCACACCAACGCATGAATATCAGCGGTTTTACCATATATAAATCTCCTTTAACAAAAGTTCAGATTTATCATGAATCTTACAAAAATCTAGCGGGTTCCATCTTATGTAATATATAGGTTAAGCCCCATTTTAAAATATGATTCCTTAAATGAATTTTGCTTTTTAACATATCCCCTTCTTATATATCCATAAAAGTGCACAACAAAAAAGACCGTTTCAGCATCTCAATGACGCTGACCAAGTCTTCTCATAATCATCCGTATATTCACATTTGTATTTATTCTATTCCTCTACATAGCTGCAAAGTTACAGGCTGCAAGTGAACACATAAGCGGGCGGAACATTGCAGTTTACCTTTTTAATCTGAATGTCAGCAAAAAAGGTGCGAAAAAAATTGTGTTTGACCTTGCTGTACTGGAACGTAATAAATTTGCCTTCCTGGCCCAAAACCTCAGCCGTTTGTCCCAAAATGAGGCTGGATAATGCAGCGGGCAAGCTGGTGAAAGGGAGCCCTGACACGACATAATCCACCTTTGGGACCTCATACTGTCGTATATACTGAGCTACATGCTCAGCCGATCCATGAATAATGTGTACCCTCTCCAAGTGTCCGTACTTGCTTTGTAGCGTTTTGTAAAACGATTCATTAGCTTCAATGACTAAAAGTAGCGTTTCTGGACGCTTGTTCAAAATCAACTCTTGCGTAAACACACCGGTTCCTGCACCATATTCAATAATGCATGATGCTTTGTCAAAGTAAATCGGTGTGGCAATTTGTTTGGCCAACTGTCTTGAGCTGGGTATAACAGCGCCTACGCTGCGTGGATGCCTGATGTACTCTCGAATAAAGTGGATCGCGTTCATCTTTTCCTCTCCCTGCTTGACACACATGATAGGCATTCGGTTCATCAACGCTTCTTATTACATATTCATTGTATACCGATCAGAATATTGATTTCAAGCAGGCTACTGTCGGCATATAAAAAGAGCGTAGCCTTATTCGACTCTAATCAAATAATGACTACCCTCTTGTTGTAACATCTATTTGTCCATGGTATCCAAATTTGCCTTCTCTGCCTGCGATGCCTGTCCAGCTTTACGTCGGCGTGCGCCTATGTGCATGGCAACAATCCGGTAGATGGAGGCTGGCTGTATGGATACGGCCCAGCTCGCGTCTGCATCCGGTGCAAGCACAACCCCTAGCTGGTGATGATCGCCATCGTACATGCCTCGCTGCACAAACTTGCTCTCGCCCTGCAGATTGCGTACCTCCAGCTTACAAAAAGCAGAGTTGATCCGCAAGGCCTGGTGTAACTCGGCACGGGTATTCACAACAATCCCATTCACGCGGTAAATGGCCTCGCCCGGCAGTATGCCCATGGCTGTCGCTGGACTGTCTGGCAGCACAGCGAGAACACGCATCCCTTGCTCCGGATGGATAAACATCGGGCTAAGACGACTTTCCTCTATATTACCATGCCAGATCAGCGCCTCATGAGCCAGAAAGGAGAATAACGCTGCTAACAATATCAGCGGACTCCACCATGCAGCCAGCAAGCTCAGCAGAAGTAAAGCCACACTGTACAGGAGCAAACGGTTCGAAGTAAGTACCGCCTTCTGTCGTGGTAGCTGGCCTAGCGTCACGCTGCTGAAGCCCATCAGGACTGGCAAGGCTGCCAGCATATACCCGGTTCCGGCATCGCCGCCGAACAAAGGTGTCCAGGGAAGCGTAAATCCTCCCTGGGTCGGTACCAGCAACAACAACGGAATGGGCCAGAGGTCTTCCATACGATAGCCGCCAACCAATCTTCCCCGTTTGCCCTCGACAAACAGCGGAGTGGCCGCCTTCCCCCCTTGCCAGCGAACCAACAGCGCCTCAGCCACATGCAGCACGGCGACCAACACCAACAGTGCCGGAATATCCAATCCGCGGATAGCTGCTACTGATGTTCCGAGCGCTCCTCCAGGTTGCCAGCCACTGGCCACGTTTAGGAAAAATTGAACCACACCTAGCAGACCTACCGAATAAGCGAGACACAGGTAACGGACGCGTACCAGCATGAGCAGTAATGTTGCTACCCACAGGCACACGATGGAAGCCGAGTTCAGATGCACGCTGACGAACATTCCCAGAGCAGATAGCGCCATTCCAGCAAGCAAACCACTCCATACGACACGCCAGGTCTCTGAAGCCCAGCTATGCATTTTGGTATGAAATAGCTTGCGCTCCAGCAGCATTTGCCGACGATAACCAAGTGCTACAATGAGTATTGAGATATAATAAAACGGCTGCAAAAGCAGGTACAAGCAAGCATTTAAGACGCTCCATCCCCATTGTAATGCCCATTCCAAGTCCATTCACACTCCTTATGCCCCTGGCCCGCTGTATAGCGGATCACGTACATTTCATATCCATTTATTCTATATGAAATTGCCAACGTAGGGAAGACAAACCGACAGACTGCAAATAAATCCCAATATAAAAGGAGGCTGTTTCCAGCCCCCTTGTTGTAGCCTCACTATTATTTCGCTACGCTTGTCTTCATTTCCTTCCGAATCTCTTCAATCCCCTGCTTGAGTTGATTATCATTTTTCGGATCACGAATTTTCTCAATCAGCTTGGCTTCCATCGCTGCTGCTGTCTTCGCATCAATGATGCCGCTAGCCGTCAGCTTCGCTTGTTTTTGAAAAGCAATAACAGAGCTTTCAGTTACTTTGTCAAAATAGCCATCCTCGCGACCTGGGTTGTAACCCAAGCCTTGTAGAATGATTTGTGCATTTTTCACATCACTGCTATTCATATTGTATTTCAGGGACTTTTCCTTGTTCAGCGGTGCTGCTGTGAAGTATTCAGGCTGTTCCACCGCAATATTCGGCTTAATCCCTTTTTTATGAATCCACGTTCCATTTGGCGTTAACCATTTGGCAATCGTGATTTTGAGCAGGCTACCGTCACCCATTTGCTTGTCATAGCTGGTTTGTACAGTACCTTTACCAAAGGAATTTTCCCCGATCAACACGGCACCCGCTGATTGCTGGAGAGCACCTGCCAGAATTTCGGATGCACTTGCGCTACCTTTATTCATTAGCAAAGTCACAGGATAATTTTTGCGTGAACCTTTGGATTTTTCTTCTTCACGCTTCTGATTCTTGTCTTCCACTTGTACAATCGTTTTGCCAGAAGGTACAAATTGCTGTGCAATATCAATGACTACGGAAAGCACGCCGCCCGGATTATTACGCACGTCAATGACGAGCCCTTTAAGCCCTTGTTTTTCGAGCTTCGCTAACTCTTCCTTGAAACGTTCTGCTGTATTCAAGGAGAACTGGGTGATCGTGATGACGCCTACACCGTCGCTTTCCATATGAGCCGTTACAGTTTCCATATCAATGTTGTCACGGGTAATCGTGTATTCGAGCGGATCAGGAGAGCCACTGCGCTGAATTTTGACTTTCGCCTGACTGCCTTTAGGTCCACGGATTTTGGAAACAGCCTTGTTTAGATCCAATCCGTCCAGTGTTTCACCATTAACAGACAAAATAATATCCTTAGAGCGTAATCCTGCCTTCTCTGCCGGGGAGCCTTTAATTGGCGTGACTACAACTACTTTCCCGTTTTCCGCTGCTACTTCAGCTCCGATCCCGGTAAAAGAACCTTCTATGGATTGCTCGAATTGTTGTGCGGTTTCTTTACCCATATAAGAGGAATACGGGTCACCGAGCGACTCCATCATACCATTGATGGCGCCATCCACCAGCTTGGTACGATCCACATCCTGATAATATTGTCCCTGAATCAAGTCCATCGCCGTCTCAATTTTGCGGATATCACTTCTGGAGGTAGAACTGCTACCTGTCACACTCGCCAGCAGTCCTTCGCCCAGAGCGCTGTTCCCTACTGTAGTCGTTCCAGTATAGGCAAAAGTGAGCAGACTGCCGCCAAGCAGCCCGATCACCATCAAGAGTATCGCTGTACTTTTTTTCAACATCTAATCGTCCACCGCCTTCTCATTATCTTGTATCCTATTGCCTTACAACGCATGTCCATCCACGAAGTATACGTCTAGCTTGTACGGAATATGTTAATTGTATCCTACTCTGTGTCTCAATGCACATGTTCTTCATCGGATATTAACCATTACAGCAAAGCCCTATCTACAACCGTAATGGCTATAAATAGGGCTTACCTTATCTACTATAAATAGTTCATCGGATTTACAGGTTTGTTATTTTCGCGCACCTCAAAATGACAGTGAGGTCCTGTGGAATTGCCCGTCGAACCAACTTCTGCAATTTTTTGACCACGTTTCACAGTCTGCCCGGTATGAACCACCGTACCGCCATTGCGAATGTGTCCGTATAGGGTCCATAGTCCGTCTCCATGGTCAATCACAACTGTGTTTCCATAGCCACTCCACCATTCGGCAACAATGACAACACCATCTTCGGCTGCATGAATATCGGTTCCCTGCGGAGCCGCCATATCAACACCTGTGTGGCCTTTAAGCTTGCCAGTAATCGGATGTACCCGCATGCCAAAAGTAGATGAAAGTCGGTAATGGGATACAGGCGAAGCCAATGTACCCGTTCCGCCTGTATACGTGCTGGCTGCCGCATGGCTGGAATTCGAGGCGGCACCTGAGGATGAAGATGCATATCGTTTGGCTTCAGCCGCACGTGCAGCCGCTCTAGCGCGTGCGGCTTTGGCAGCCTGCTCCGCTCTAAGCTTGTTCTTCTCCTGCACCAGACCCACACGTTTGTTAGCGAGTGCTACCAGCATGTCATTTTGCTCTTCGCTGATTTCATCTGACTCAGCAATATCATGATCGTAATTGGAAATCAGTCTTTGCTTCTCTTTTTCCTTCGAATTCAGTTCTGCTTTGGCGTCCTGCTTGAGCGCATACAGCTTCTTGGCATTTTTATATTCCGTGTCCAGCTGTTTCTTCTTGCTTACGACCAGTGCCTTGTCCTTTTTATGCTCGTCCAACAGGATTTGATCCTGCTCCACGATCGTTTTCAGGGAATCTACCCGACTGAGAAAGTCACTAAAACTGGACGAAGACATAAGCACGTCCATATATGAGACGGTTCCATCCGTATACATCAAGCGCACACGAGTTTCCAGCATTTTTTCCCGTGACTGGATACGATCAATGGCCTCGGCTAAATCTTTTTTGGTCGCACGCAGATTATCTTCCGTTTGGTCAATCTGAACCGCAACACGAGTCAGCTGATCGCTGACGCTGTTAATCTGAGCAAGCACAATTTTCAGGTTTTGCACGGTTTTATTTTTGTAATGTTGAGCATACTGTTTATCTTGAGCAGCCTTTTCCTGTTGTTGCTTGGCAGATTGGGCCTGCTTTTCCAATTGGTTCAGCTGCGAATTGATTTCACTCATGCTTTTGGCATATCCGTCAGAAGGCTGGATTAGCAATGCGGCTACCAAGGTAGCGGCCAACACAGATCCTGTTTTTTTCAACTTGCACTCCCCATCCTTTATCGCAAAATAACACCGGGCTTCCCCGTTCTAATTGATATCGACCACGACGTCCAGCCAACGCTTCTTTATACTTTTAAGAACTTGCGCATGGACAGGGTACTGCCAACAATTCCGACCAGCATCCCCAAAATAATCAACAATGCACTCAACTGAATCCAAATGCCTTCAAGTGGCATTAGCTTCAACATATTCAGAGCTATATCGCCCTGAACGGCAGTCAGCAAACGCTGATAGCCAGTAAATAAAATACCTACAGTAATAAGGGAACCAATGAGACCAATAAGCGCGCCTTCGATAAAAAACGGCCAGCGTATAAAAAAGTTGGTTGCACCGACCAGCTTCATAATGCCAATCTCTCTGCGTCGTGCCAATATGGTCACGCGAATCGTATTCGAGATGAGGAACATGGACATGATCGCCAGTCCGGCGACAAATATAAAGCCTACATTACGAATGAGCTTCGTAATTGTAAAGAGTGTCTCTACGGTGCCTTTTCCATAACGAACCTTTAAAATCGGCTTCTCTGGATGCAACGTATTCAGCTTCTCAATCTTTTCGGCCACAAATGGAACCGTTGTTGGTTCAATAACCTCTACCACAATTTTGTCCGGGAGTGGATTGCTGTCCTTGTCAAAACCCTCCAGCAGCTCCTTGCCGCTGTCTCCCAAATCTTTGCGCAGCTCCTCCAAACCCTGAGCTTTAGTCACAAAGGTCGTTTTGCTGATTTCCGGCATCGCCGCAATTTCCTTTTGCAGCGTTTCACGCATGTTCTGCTCTACATTTAGCTCCAGAAATACGTTAACCTCCACCTGACTATCTGCCTGATCAGCCAGGGAATTGACGTTGAGCACCAGCATGATAAATACGCCCAATATAAGTAATGACACAATAATCGAGGTGACGGATGCCACGGACATCCAGCCATTGCGGAATATGTTTTTGAAACCTTCCCGCACATGACGTAAGAAGGTGTTAAAAGTCATATCCGTACTCCCCTCTTACCTGATCCCTTACGATGTTGCCATTTTCAATGGCAATGACACGTTTACGCATGGAGTTCACGATGTCCTTATTGTGGGTCGCCATTACAATAGTCGTACCCCGAAAATTAATTTCGTCCAGCAACTGCATGATCTCCCAGGATGTTTCGGGGTCCAGATTACCCGTAGGTTCATCGGCAATGATCACGGAAGGATTGTTCACGATCGCCCGTGCAATTGCTACACGCTGTTGCTCCCCACCGGAAAGCTGGGCAGGCTCACGATTCATTTTTGTTTTCAAGCCAACCAGTTCAAGCACTTCTGGTACCCGTTTGCGAATCAGCTTCTTGGGAGCTTCAATAACTTCCATAGCAAAAGCCACATTCTCATAAGCCGTCAAACGCGGCAAAAGCCGGAAATCCTGAAAAATGACTCCGATGTTACGACGAACGTAGGGAATTTTACGCTGCTTAAGCTTCCCAATATTAAAACCATTAACTGAAATTTGCCCCTTGGTAGGTACTTCTTCTCTATAAATAAGCTTCATAAAAGTCGATTTCCCCGCTCCAGACGGGCCGACTACGTATACAAATTCATTACGGTCAATTCTGACCGATACTCCTTGAAGTGCGTGGGTTCCGTTAGTATAGGTCTTCCACACATCCTGCATTTCAATCACTCGATCACTTCCCGCTGCTTAATCATATTACGCATAACCTAATATCCATTCGACATATTCCATGCATTTCCTTTAAAAACTTCTCTATTTCATCATACCGTTTATCATTGTAACAAATTTGTTACCTAAATAGTACCGAAAGTTTTCTGCTTTTGGCACATATATATGAATATTATGGCACACGAGTACGCTATCAAGCTTATCAGACAGGAGACATCTGCATTATGAAAAAAATTCATTTATCTGTCATTTGGATATGGTCTGGTGTTCTGGCGCTGGCCATGTTGTGGGGAGGACTTCATCTGTACGCCGACAGACAAACGCTGCCGGAGGGAGTGAGGGTCGGAGGAATGAACGTAGGAAGCATGGATCACACAGCCGCTCTTCGGCTGGTGGATAAAAAATTGGATGCATTGAAGCAACGCCCACTGCTTCTGACGGACAGTGACAGCAGTGCACAGGATATAAAACTTACACTCGGGGAAGCAGGAATTCATTATAAAGCGGAGGCATTTCGGAATGCCGTGAAGGCACTCAGCTCGGAGCATCTATGGACTCGTGTGCAGACACGTTTTAGCTTCGAAAAAGAATGGTCTATCACATCTTTCCGACAGGAGGAGATATTAAGGGCCCGATTCGGAGTCGATTGGGAGGAGCAACGATACGGCATGCCTATCAATGCTGTGCGTCAGATTGACGGGAATGATCAGGTTCGTTATATTCCAGGGCGCTCTGCCCGACGCATGGATTGGCCCGGATTGGACGCCGCACTAGATAAGGCGCTGCCCAAGGATTTTACCGATTCGGAAGAGCCCGTACGAGTGGAATTACCTTTCCGTCAGCTGGAACCGAACATTTCGGTGGACAGTCTACGGAACGAAGGGATTGAGCGCAAAATCGTCCAATTCTCCACTAGTCTCGGCAGTAGCTCGGAAGGACGCGTGTATAACGTTAATTCAGCGGCAAGCACCGTTGATGGTCTAATTCTTAAGCCAGGCGACATATTCGACTACGGTCAATTGATTGCCAAGGCTGAGCGCACTCATGGCTTTCGTGAAGCTCCAGTGATCGTCAACGGTCAGTTGGAGTCCGGCATAGGCGGCGGGATTTGTCAGGTATCCAGCACGGTGTATAATGCAGCGCTGCGAGTCGGTTTGGACATTGTTGAGCGCCGCAACCATTCCTTGCCGGTTAGCTACCTGCCCAAAGGTCAGGATGCGACTTTTGCTACAGGCTCCATTAATTTTCGTTTTAGAAACAATACAGGCAAGCATTTACTGCTTCGTGCGGCTGTCCAAAACCGAACGCTTACTGTTAAATTTTTTGGTACATTTCCGTCCAATGTTTCGTATGAACTGGAATCCCATACAGTTCGCGTACTTCCCATACCGGAGAAGAGACTCCGTAATGACTCACTTTCCCCCGGCTTCTATCAAGTACTTCGACAGGGCAAAGAAGGGTATGTGGTAGAAACATTCCGGGTAAAAAAGGTAGACGGAAAAACTGTAGATCGCACCCGAATCAGCCGCGATACGTATCGAGCGCAGCAACGCATTATAGCTAGTTATGGCGGTGGCACATCGTCTGAGCCACAAACACGTGAACCCGAGAAATCTATTGTCGAGGACGGTATAAGCGAATAAACGAAAAATCCCCCTTCCACTGTCGGCTGGACTTGTTCCAGACAGAGTGAAAGGGGGATTTTAGCTATAAATTACTCGCTGCGTTTACCCAAAACAGAAATTTCTACAGGCTCACTTTCGTTACCATCTGCATCTTTAGCTTTGATTACCAGCCTAACCGTTGCTTTTTGAGTAAGCACACTGATACTAAATGTGCCATCATCTTTGGCTACTGCACTACCGATAGGCAGTTCGTTGGAATAGGCGGTTACTGTGGAACCTGCTTTAGCTGTCCCCGTAATTGTACCTTCTCCATCATACACATTGTTGACTTTCAGAGCTTCCGTAGTTGCAACTGCGTCAGTAGTAGCTGTGTCTGTAGTGCTATCTGTAGTCGTATTCGTAGTTGTGTCTGTATCTGTGTTGGTATCTATTGTTGTAGAGTTGTCCGTAGTCGTGCTATCTGTGCTGGTACTTGTGCTGCTATCTCCTGTTTCGCTGCCAGAAGTAGTTGACGTGTTACCATAAGTGGAATCTGTCACGTTGCTGTATGTGGAGTCCGTCACCGTTCCACCAGGAGTCGTCGTCAGATTATCGACAGAGCTCAGGTTGTAACCGGAAGCAGCGTCCAGAATAGCAATCGCCTCTGCACGAGTCAGCGACTTCAGTGGCTGGAATTTACCATCCGGATAACCGTTGATGATTTTTTGCTCTGCAGCTGCCGCTACACTTTTCTTCGCCCAAGACCCAATTTTGTCGGAGTCAATGAATTTAGTAACATCTGCTGCGTTACCCGCAGTCAGTCCAATAGCTTTGCCTACGATAGCCGCAGCCTCTTGACGTGTTACCTTACCATTTGGTTTGAGCTTGTTATCTGCATAGCCGCTTATGTAGCCTGCATTCACGGCACTTGTCAGCTCGTTGTATGCCCAGTGCGAAGCTGGAACATCTGTGAACGTTCTGCTTCCATTACCGTTTACTTTCACACCACCCGCATATGTTGCGTCTGTCACTGCTGGAGTTTCCTGTGTGAACGTTCCCAAGCTGCGATTCAAAAGAACAATAAATTCGGCACGTGTGATCGCCGCATCTGGTTTTACCGCCCCGTCTAATTGCCCTGTGGCTGACCAGCGTTGCACCTGGTCTCCCGCCCAATGTCCACTTGTAGTTTGGGGAGCAGCTGCCGCTGCGCTGAATGCGCTAAGAATAAGACCTGTACTCAATACACCTGTAACTGTGTTTCTTAACTTTTTTCCCATGCTATAAATTCCTCCTCTGATTGGATTCATCATTCTTTTTTAAACACTTTACCAGAAATCAAACCCAAATAACCCCCAAATTAAAAAAATCGTCCCATATAACCATACCCCCACCTAATGTAGGATAAATAAGAAACGGGACTTAATACCTAGTCATTCGCTTGGATATGTATATTTAGACAGGCTAAGGTATACTGAATGAATAATCGGTCATATGCTGGAACACCGCAATGAGGTCACAAAACCCCAGGAAAGAGGTCTCTTATGGCTCTTATTCAATGTCAGTTTTATTCGGAAGTTCTAGGTCTGAGCACATCCATGAATGTTATTCTTCCTCAGGCAACCCGTTCGCAAATCGGACTGGAGGGCAAGCAAGGAACCGGGCCACATCCGACGCTATATTTGCTGCATGGCCTGTCGGACGATGATTCAACCTGGTTGCGTCGAACCTCCATTGAACGCTATGTCGCCTCATTGGGCCTAGCTGTCGTCATGCCCCAGGTACATCGGAGTTTCTATACGAATATGGAGCAAGGAGCGGCTTATTGGACCTTTGTCAGTGAGGAATTGCCGGCTTTGGCACGTTCATTCTTTCCTCTGTCCGACAAGCGTGAAGACAATTTTGTAGCCGGGCTTTCTATGGGTGGATATGGTGCTTTCAAACTGGCACTCCAGCATCCAGAGCGTTTTGCAGCTGCTGCGAGCCTTTCGGGAGTCATGGATTTACACGCATCACGCACCGATCCTATGCAAAATGCGATGAGTCCAGCGGAATGGCTTAACATTTTTGGTCCAGATGAAATACGTGGAACGGATCACGACTTGCTGGAACTGTTACAACGTCATGCTGCCTTGGGGACCTCGCTTCCCCGGCTTTACCAATGCTGCGGCACGGAAGATTTCCTATATAAGGGAAATCAGGCTTTCCGTGAAACATGTAATACTACCGGAGTTCCGCTGACCTACGAAGAAGGTCCTGGGGCTCATGAATGGGGATACTGGGACGCGAAAATTCAGGATGTACTGGCGTGGCTACCACTCAAAGAGCACTAAACAGGTTAAAAAAATCCCCGCAGCTTCCCTCATCGCACCATGGCGAAGGGATAGGCTCCGGGGATTTATTATGCACATTACGGATTTGTCGTGGTCTCCGTCGAGGGAGAGGCTTTAGTTAGTGACTTGGGTAGCACCTTGTACAAGCGCCACTCACCGTTAAACTCACGTTCAAGCTGGACCCATGGAGCGCCTTTTTCATATAAATTCGGATATACCATGTTGATTTTACTCAGTGGCATGCCTGACATGATCTTAGGTACAAGGATATAATCCACATGGTTATCCTGCGGATAACTTAATGCCTTATTGAACGAATAATCACTGGTGATCAGGAAGCGTTTGGGATATTGGCTGTAGACAATCATGGTGTAGGCTGAAGCCGAATCGGTCATAATGGTAGACTTCGGCAGATGCTCATCCAACCAGACGGCAATCTTACGATCTGACTCCTGTCTCACATAGTTCACATTACCCGTTCGTGTGAGAAAGCTGTTCTCATCCGGTGCAATATCCGGGCGAGTCAACGCATAGGAAAGTAATCCAGCGGTAAGCAGCAGACTGACGGATACCAGGCCAAAGGCTGCCCTCCGCCATCGTCCCTGAAGCTGGCTCAGCTCATAGGGCAACCAAGCTACAGTAATTGGGAACACGTACATAAAATAACGAAACCACCCATACGAAGATTGCTTCATCATGAGTAAAAATTGCAACCCCGGCACTGACAGGAACAGCAGCAAAATAATCAGTGTTCCCCATCGGAACAAGCGCCCACTCAACAGACGAATGAACAGAATAGCAAACAACGGTACCGAATACCAGAGTGTTTTGGAAGCAATAAATTTCAAGGCCACCAGCGGATTGGAGAAAATCTCTACAAACTTATCATCATTCAGCAGCTCTGCCGATTGAGCTGTGTTCGAATACTCCGAATTCAGGAAGTAAAAAGCATTCCCCATAATGAGATAGTTGAAGAAAATCCACAACAGCCCGGAAAAGACCACGGGGAGCAGAAGCAGTAACCAAGTTGCCTCGACCTTGTGCAGTTTTTCTCGCAAGGCCAGCTCACGTCTGCCCATGTTTCGATGTAGAAACATGATCGCCAATACCACTCCACCCGCCATTGCCACGCCCAGAGGAACCGCTTCATAGCGAGTCCAGAACGCCATGGCAAGCGCTAATCCAGAAACAATCAGGCTTGCCGTCATGCGATCCTTGAGCCACAATGCAAACTCAATCACCGTCATCATAATGAAATATATGTATAGCGAATCGCTCAGCCCATTGGCACCAAACAGTAAAATAAACGGATTCAGTGCATACAGCAGTGCCAGCATGATGCTCATCCCTGAGCTAAGCCCTGTTCTGACCCCAGCCCGATACAGCAGCATAGCGGTCAAAGCGGCAAAGGTAGCACTAAGAATGACAGCAGCCAATCCATAGGTAGCTAATGCCGGAAAGATTGGATACAGCAGTAGAATCACCATTTCCAGAAGACTAGGTAGTGGATTCCAGATAAATCCGATTGCGCCCAGATGCGGGTCGCGGCTGTACAACACATAAAATGCATTAGCTACGCGACTGAGCGCGTCTGTGTGCATATATCCCAGAACATAGCTGAAATAGATGCCCGCAGACAACTCCAATGCAAGTATAAATACAAACAGACCTATAGCCATCCATCTGCTTGCAGACCATTTGCGAAAGGACATTCCTCTCGTTCCCCCTCAAACTTCTTGCGGTGATACAGCTGTAGCCCACTCACACCCTACAGCTGTATTCTTCCCTCCGCTACGATGCACTAAAATATAATAATTATTTCGATTCTTCATGCTCTATTTTGTACAGTCGCCACTGCCCGTCAAAGTCATGTACCAGTGAGGCCCACGACGCTCCCTTTTCGAACAAATCAGGATAGTTCCGATTTACCTGATCCAGCGGTACCCCATCCACCAAGCGCGTGACCAAGACATAATCCACCTTGGAAGCAGGCAGATCCATTAAAGATTCCCCAAAATCAAAATCACTCGTAATCATAAACTTCTTCGGGATTTTGCTGCTCAAAATGATCGGATAGGCGGCATAAGAATCTGTCAAAATGAGAGATGAACCATAATGCTCATCCAGCCACGGCGCTATTTTCCGCTCAATAATTTGACGTTCGTAGCTTTCATTACCACTATGCGTCAAATAGCTGTGTTCATCTGCTGCAATCGCGGGGTTCGTCAGTGCGTAGGATAACAAGCCTGCTGTTACCAACATTCCTGCTGTTACCAGAGAGATTCCGATCCCCCTCATTTTCCCCTTCAATAAACTTAGCTCATACGGCAACCAGGCAACCGTAATCGGGAACACATACATAAAATATCGGAACCACCCAAAAGAAGAGTGCTTGAGCATCAGCAAAAGCTGAAGTCCAGGCACCGATAAAAAGATTGCTAATAGCGTAAGCGTGCTCCAACTCAACAGACGTTTGTCCAACAAACGTATGAGCAAAATGGCAATCAACGGAGCAGCATACCATAAGGTTCGTTGCCCGATAAACTTTAGCATCAGCACAGGGTGGGCAAACATGGCCACAAAGCGTTGATCCTCTAACAAAGCCGCTGATTGTGTGGAATTGGAATATTGCGAGCGTAAAAAGTAAAGCGGATCGCCCATGATAATCCAGTTAAAAAAGAGCCACAGCAGACCGGAAAAAACAAGTGGCAACAACAATAGAAGCCATGTCGCTTCCACCTTGTACAGGCGCTCTTTTAAAGACAATTCCGTTCTAAACATCTCTCTGTTTGTACGCCACCTATGCAGAAAAAAGATCGTCAGCAATACACCCAAAGCCATCGCAACGCCAAGCGGAACCGCTTCATAGCGTACCCAAAAAGCCAGTGCAAGCGCAAAACCGGATACGATCAAATTCGCCGCCTTGCGATCCTTCAACCACATACAAAATCGACTCACTGTCAACAGGATGAAAAAGATATATGGCGAGTCACTTAAGCCGTTGAAGCCAAACAGAAACATAAATGGATTCAGTGAAAATAATAGCGCAATCAGCAAGCTGGTTGCACCGTGGAGCCCCAACTGTTTGCCCGTCGCATACAATAATGCCGCGCTGGCCCCTGCAAACAGGCTGCTCACAATCACTGCCGCCAGCCCGTGGGAAGCGAGTACTGGAAATAAAGGATAAAACAACAGCACAATCAGTTCCATCAAACTGGGCAGGGGATTCCATACAAACCCGATAGCACCCAAGTGTGGGTCACGACTGTATAGCACATAAAATGCGTTAGCCACTCGACTGAGCGCATCGGTATGCATATAACCAAGATACCATGCAAAATACACGCCCACGGCCAGTTCAAGAGCAGTAATACAAGCAAACAATGATAGAAATTTTCCGTGTTTTCTTAAAATCATGAAACCTCTTTCTGACGCTGTTGCGGAACGGAGAAGATCCAGTAGCGGTTCCAGAAATAATTATGAACAGGCACGATGATGGTAGTTAGTACTTCACCGATCAGATACGACCAACCGATCCAGTGAATGGTCACGTACATCAGAGCGGCATTTAAGAGCAAGCCACAGGTACAGACCAATAAATATTTAAGAAACTGGGTGCGGCTTCTCTCGCCGGTAGGCTCGAACGTCCAGTTTCGGTTCAGCACATACGAAACGAGCAATGTAACTACGAATCCGATTGTAGTAGCCATTACTGCTGGTACCGTAAACAGCTCCACCAGCAGCACAAGCACACCCACATGGATACCTGTACCCAGCAATCCCACAATACCGTATTTAATGATTGGATACTTTAGATATGAACGTCTGATCATGTTGATTAAACTCCCTGTCCACCCACAATCGGTCAGCATTCGCCCGTTTATCTGCTATCAGATAGCGAGGCCTAGCTTTAACTTCGTGATATATGGCGGCAATATATTCTCCTACCACTCCAATCGACAGCATGAGTACACTGCCAATAATCAAGAGCAGCAAAATCACAGTGGTAAAACCGGTCACAGCGTCACCCGTTAATTTGCGCATTAAGGTCTGAATCCCCAATACGACTGAAATCAGCATAAAAATGAGGCCCATCAGACTTACTACCCGCAACGGTACTGTCGAGAATGAAACGATCGCTTCTGCTGCCAGTCGAATCAGCCCTAACGGACTCCAGCGGCTTGGCCCCTCTTCGCGTGGAGCCACCCGGAATGAAATCTGGGTTTTGCGGAAACCTAGCCAGGCTGTCATCCCGCGGAAAAACGGCATCCGCTCTGGCATCGCCATCCAGGCATCCACCACTCGTCGATCCAGTAGCTTATAATCGGAGGCATCCTTGAGATTAAAGCCTGTCAAGCGGTTCAGGGTCGCGTAGAACAAAGAAGCACCGAGCTTTTTGCCCACCGACTCTTCTCCCCGAAATTCTTTCACACATTCGACCAAATCATAACCTTCATTTTGCCATAAACGTACCATTTCTCCAATCATTTCAGGAGGATGCTGCAAATCACCGTCCATGACAATAATCGCATCGCCAGAGGCATTTTCCAGACCTGCGCACAACGCCAGCTCCTTACCGAAATTCCGACTCAGCCGGAGCGCGAGCAAAGAGGGCATACGACGGGACAATTCGGACAGCTTAAGCCACGTATCGTCTTTGGAACCATCATCTACTATGATGAGCTCATAGCGTGAGGTGACGACAGACAATACCCCATCAATTACCTTAAGCGATCGCTCGAGATGCGAGCTTTCATTGTACATGGGAATGACGACGGATAAAAAAGGTGTTTTTGTCTCCATTCTTGCTCCTTCTTTCTTCATATTCAGGAGGACTGTGCCGGGGTATCATCCAAGTCGTGCATATCGGTCAGACCATGCGTGGTCTTCTCCCAATAGAACGGCTTGGTAATGAGCTGCCAAGCGGCTTTCACCGCAGCTATACTCATAAGTACCCAATATAACGGCGAGAGTAGACCGTATTTGACCATCGCGTATGAAAATGTTCGTTCACCGCGCTCTTCCAGTTCCCCGATGACCCAATACATTCCGGCCACATTACTGAATACGAACAGAAAGTTACCGATATAAAACTCCGCGCTGGCCAGGTAATACACATAACCCGGGAATAGCTTGGGAATAAAGGACAACTCCCAGCCAAACCATAAAATAAGCAACCCCCAAAAAATCGGATTCAGCAACGGCAACATCGGAGTTGCCAGAATCATCACCTGAAAGCCGAAAAAGCCTTTCCAGCCCACTTCGCGCACCAGCTTAACCGGATTGCGCATATGAACCAGCCATGTCTGCATATACCCCTTGATCCAGCGTGACCGCTGACGAATCCAGTTGCCCACGCGGCTGTTAGCTTCCTCCCATGTGCGGGAATCGACAATAGCCGTTTTGTAGCCGCCTTTATACAGACGTATGCCCAGATCGGCATCCTCGGTTACATTGTAGGGGTCCCACGCATTAATATCTTTTAATACAGATACCCGAAAATGATTGGATGTGCCGCCTAACGGAATTGGGGTATCTAACTGCATAATACCCGGTAGCAGTAACTCGAACCACATACTATATTCTTGAGTGAACCAGCGGGTCAGCAGATTTTGTGTACTATTAAAGTAGTTAAGCTTCGCTTGAATACACGCATAATGCTCAGGGAGTGAATCAAACGCCGCAATGACCTTTTTAAGCTGATCAGCGTCGGGACGATCCTCAGCATCGTAAATCACGACAAACTCGCCACGTGCCCGAATAAGTCCATAATTACATGCCTTCGGCTTGGTTTTGGGCAAACCGTCTGGAACGACCAGTGTCGTGTAATAGGCCGGTAGCTTCATTTCCCGAAGTAGCTCAATCGTCTCTATGTCGTCCTCTTCAATCAGCAGCCGCACATCCAGCTTGGACTTTGGATAATCCAGTTGCTCCAAATTCCGCAATAACATCGGAAGCACGCCCGCTTCCTTATACATAGGTACAAGAATGGTATAGATCGGCAGTTTCTTTTCATCCATGGCGTCAACCTCTTCCTTCGTAAAACGAAGCTGCGCCCCACGCCGGGAACCGAGATAAATAATGCCAAACTTAAATAGCGTCATCGCAAAATAAAACAGCTGAATCATCATATTGATGATCAACACCGTTTTCCAACTGTTCCAGAGGAGACCGAGCAGTGTAATCATACCCATGGCCGCGAACACCCAGAGCTGTCCCTTTGTAAAGGTCGTCCGTGCTGAATTGTGTGGTTCTTTTTCCAATAGCCCGGTCGTGCTCTCCTGCATCATTTCTTCACCGTAGATTTTACCCCAGAGCTGCTCCATCTCTTCCTTCGTAGCAAGCACCTGCTCTACCGGCATACCCAAAATTTCCTCCAGCTTCAAGCGTCGCTCTTCTGGCAGCGGATCGCTGACCGCCACAATATAACGGTTCATATATTGATGGATGACGACCACGCCATATGCCATCGCCACTTGCTCGGGTAGTTTATACGCCGCATCCAGCGCGAGTTCCTCACCAATACGCCCAATTCGGTTCTGTGTAGCAATCGCGCGGTACAGATCCGCAGGTTCCAGCATTTGCAATGACAGTAAGATGTCTCCCAGTAGTCCGCCGCTCTTCGCCTGGAACTCCAGTGCGCGCTCCAGTTGTTCCGGTAATATATAGCCGGAACGAACTAGCATATCGCCTAATCGCTCCTTGGACTCGTCGCCGTCAACCTGCTCCTGTAGCTGCTCGGCTGTAATGAAACCCATCTCTACAAGAATATCGCCCAGCCTGCCACCGTAACGCTTCTGGTTGCGGATGGCATCTGTCAGCTGATCGCGGGTGATCATCCCGTTCTCCACCAGTTGATCCCCCAGACGGGCCTTGCCGTTTCGTCCGGTCTGCGTTCCTGCTGCAACCTCGGTACCAGGGATACTGGTAACAGCACCCATAGCGGCTCCTGCCGCTACCTGTTCCTGCCCAGATGCATATTGGACTTGAGCCTCCTGCACCTGTCCATCCTGTAACCCTTCATCCAGCAATTGTTCCACAGCTGCTGCTGTATCATTGGCGTTCTGTATCGCCTGGATACGAAGTTCTGTATCCTGAAGTCGCCGTTCCAACTCTTCGATATGAAAATCAAGCTTGTACAGCACCGGGGCCTGCTCTGACCGCTGAGCCTCTAGCTGTTGTTGCAGTTGTTCGATTCGCTGACGCTCTTCTTTTATTCTTCTCTTGGTTTGGCGAATTGAAACTCCTCCAACCTGCCACCTAAGCTTGTCACCCATGAATTCCCGCCCTTTCAATCCAGCGCCGCTCTTCCGCAAGCGCATCCGCAAGCAGCTGCTTTAACTCCGCATCCCGCTGCTTTTTCCGTTCCAGCGCCGCGTGGAAAAGTTCCCGCTCCTCACGCAGTAACTCCTCCGCTTGCACCCGTTCCTCATGCAATGAAGATATCAGTTGATCGGCTTCAGAAGCGCGATAACCGATCCAAGCGCTCTTTAACTGACGCGCCGTCCTTTTAGTTCTCATAATACCTCCCTGGATCATCCCGACTCTGCCTTCAGCTACGTCGCTACTTTAGAGCTTTTACTTACCGTTCTCCCAAAACCAGGACATACCTATGTTCTCATTCAAGCCCTTCATTTACACATTTATGAAATTCGCCTGATCAAAAGAGCCCCTAGTAACTTGACATTTACTTATTGAATATAGTTCTTGTCCTATTGAATTGGTAATTCGATGAAAAACTTAGTGCTATTCTACCATAATCATCATAGGTGTAGTATACAAAAATGTAAATTCTAGAAACTTTCACACCAGTGTATTAATAGGTATTTGGAACTATGAATTAATGCCCCAAAAAACACAAAAGACACCGCGAACGGTGCCTTTGAAACTTAGATTGCTAATTCCTTAAAATTTGATTTTACACAGCATCCCGCTGCTATGCAAGAGAATAATATCTTTCTTTACTGATTAATTTTTCGGCTTGTGCCCTGCAAACCATGTTGATGTATTCGCCAGGAGCTGTTCACTGCGCCCAATAGCTGCCTGTACCTGTCCGGTAGCGGTTCCGCCATATACATTCCGTGCATTCACTACCGCTTCTGGTTGAAGTACCTCATAGATACGTTCGTCAAACAGATCCGAAAACTGCTGGAATTCGTCCAGTGTCAGATCAAGCAAGTATTTTCCATGCTGGATGCAATACAGTACGGTTTTGCCAATGACCTCATGCGCCTGACGGAACGGAAGCCCTTTGCCGACCAAGAAGTCCGCAATATCCGTTGCGTTGGAAAAATCCTGATTGACCGCTTGACGCATACGATCCTTGTTCACCTTCATCGTGGCGATCATCGGTGCGAACAGTTGCAAGGCTCCTTCCAGCGTGGCAACGGTATCGAACATCCCTTCCTTGTCCTCCTGCATATCCTTGTTGTATGCCAGCGGCAAGGATTTCAATACAGTCAACAAGCCGACGAGGTTTCCATAGACACGTCCGGTTTTACCACGTACCAGCTCCGGTACGTCCGGGTTTTTCTTCTGCGGCATAATGCTGCTGCCTGTGCAAAAAGCATCATCCAGCTCGACAAAACCAAACTCCGTGCTGCTCCATAGCACCAATTCTTCGCTCAGACGAGACAAATGCGTCATAATCAGCGAGGCGCCAGCCAGGAACTCTACGATAAAATCTCGGTCGCTGACGGCATCAAGGCTATTTTCATATACACCATCAAATCCCAGCTGCTCGGCTACAAAGTGACGGTCGATCGGAAAAGTGGTCCCGGCCAAAGCGCCAGCACCGAGCGGCAACACGTTAATCCGCTTATAGCTGTCTTTGAGTCGGTCAATATCACGCTCCAGCATAGACACATACGCCAGCAGATGATGTGCAAATAAAATAGGCTGCGCACGCTGCAAGTGTGTATATCCAGGTACAATCGTGTTCAGATTATCCTTTGCCTGGCCGATTAATGCAGCTTGTACGTCATGCAGCATACCCACCAGCGATACCACACGTCCTCGCAAATACAAGTGCATATCCGTTGCTACCTGATCGTTACGACTGCGCCCAGTGTGCAACTTACCTCCGACCGGACCAATGGCCTCGATTAAATTTTTTTCGATATTCATGTGAATATCCTCATCCGAAACGGAAAATTCAATTTCCCCACGGCGGATACGCTCCAGGACCGTGTGCAGTCCTTCCTTGATCGTGTCTGCATCCTCCTGCGGAATAATTCCGCATTTCCCCAGCATGGCCACATGAGCCAAACTGCCTTGAATATCTTCTTCCGCCAATGCCTGATCAAACCCGATAGAAGCCGTATATTCCTCTACCAGCTTATTCGTTTGCTTCGTAAAGCGTCCGCCCCATAGCTTACTCATTGCATGATCCCCTCTCTGCAATACAAGCCGCCCTCGTCGTTTGGACAAGAACGGCCCGCATTCCGTACATTTTTTTAGGTTACATTATTATTTATGATTTTGTGTTACGCCCGCGTTGACCTTCAAACGCAGAGCATTCAAGCGGATAAAGCCTGTTGCATCGCCTTGATCGTAGGCTTGTGTCGGGTCGGCTTCCATGGTTGCAATGTCCGGGTTGTACAAGCTAACCGGGCTTTTAACGCCTGCACCGATAACGTTGCCTTTGTACAGCTTCACGCGCACGGTACCACTGACATTTTTCTGACTCTCATGAACCAAAGCCTGCAAAGCGACACGTTCCGGTGCGAACCAGAAACCGTTATAAACCAAGGTAGCATAACGGGTAATCAGACTATCACGCAAATTCATAACCTCGCGATCCATCGTGATGGATTCCATTTTGCGGTGAGCTGTGAACAGGATCGTACCGCCCGGCGTCTCATAGACTCCCCGACTTTTCATGCCGACAAAACGGTTCTCTACCATATCCACACGTCCGATACCATGCTTGCCGCCGAGCTCATTCAGTTTTTCCATCACTTGCAATGGACTTAGCTGTTCTCCGTTCAAAGCGACACAGTTACCTGCTTCAAATTCCAACTCCAAATATTCTGCTTCATCAGGAGCGTCCTCAGGCGCGTTGCTGAGCAAGAACATTCCTTTATTTTCAGGAGCACTTGGATCAAACCAAGGGTCCTCCAGCACGCCGCTTTCATAGCTGATGTGCAGCAGATTACGGTCCATGGAGTATGGCTTGGCTGCAGAAGCAGTTACCGGAATGTCGTGTTTTTCCGCATAGGCAATCATTTCTGCACGGCCCGGGAACTGATTGCGGAACTCTTCCAGCCGCCAAGGTGCGATCACCTTGATATCCGGCGTCAACGCCGCCGCGTTCAGCTCGAAGCGTACCTGATCGTTACCTTTGCCTGTTGCCCCGTGAGCAATGGCTGTTGCTCCCTCGGCAATCGCAATATCGACCATCCGCTTAGCGATCAATGGACGTGCAATACTCGTTCCGAGCAAATATTGTCCTTCATATAAAGCACCCGCCTGAAACATCGGATAGATAAAATCCTTGGCGAATTCATCACGCAGATCATCAATGTACACTTTGGAAGCCCCTGTAGCGAGTGCTTTTTCCTCCAAACCGTCCAGCTCTTCCTTTTGACCGATATCTGCGGTGAATGCGATGATTTCAGCATCATAAGTTTCTTTGAGCCATTTCAGAATGACCGACGTATCCAGACCGCCGGAATATGCAAGTACGATTTTTTCTTTTGCCATTGTTGAAGTCCTCCCCGAATGCTTCTAGCCTTTTCTTCTTTACCTATCAATACCTATCAACCTTATGCCATTAAAGCAACTAACAGCGCTTTTTGCGCATGCAGACGATTCTCTGCTTCATCAAAGATGACCGAATTCGGACCATCGATTACGCCTGCGCTTACTTCTTCCCCACGATGCGCAGGCAGACAGTGCAGGAATAAATAATCCGGCTTCGCAAGCTTGACTAGCTCCTCATTCACCTGGAAGTCGGCAAAAGCAAGCTCCCGCTCCTTCTGCTCTTCCTCAAACCCCATGCTCGCCCACACATCTGTGTAGATCGCATCCGCATCTTGCACTGCTTCCTGCGGACTCTGGGTTATAACGATCTCACTCCCTGTCTGTTTGGCAATTTCACGGGAAGCTGCGACCACACTCGGGTCCGGCTCGTATCCAACTGGACTTGCAATGGACACATGCACTCCAAGCTTTGCTCCCCCAATTAAGAGGGAATGAGCCATATTGTTACCGTCTCCGATGTAAGCCAATTTGAGCCCTTTTAGCTTACCCTTTTGCTCATACAAGGTTTGATAATCAGCTAGCACTTGGCATGGATGCGCCAAATCACTCAATCCATTAATCACAGGAACGGACGCATAACGGGCCAACTCTACCACATTATCGTGCCCAAAGGTACGAATCATAATGCCATCCAGATAACGTGACATGACTTGAGCCATGTCGCTAATCGGTTCGCCGCGTCCCAGTTGAATGTCATTTTTGCTGAGGAAAAGGGCATGCCCGCCCAATTGATACATACCGACTTCGAAAGATACCCGTGTACGTGTAGAGGATTTTTCGAAAATCAGTCCGAGCGTTTTCCCTTTTAGCGGCTGATAAGTTTCCCCGTTTTTGTGCTTACGCTTAATTTCAATGGCGAGATCAATTAAATACTGGATTTCCTCTGGAGAATAATCATCCAGCTCCAGGAAGTCCCGTCCTTTCAAATTCATCTGCTGCAGTGCGCCGCTCTGGCTCATGCTATCGTCTCCTTTTACACTCTAGTCTATGATAATTTGGCCTTTACACTAAGCCAAATGCTCCCGAAACAATTCAGCAATCAAGGTTACAGCCTGATCTATTTCGTCTTTCGTTACATACAAGTTAGGCAACAGACGAATCACGTTTGGTCCTGCTGTAATGAACAGAATGCCCTTCTTCTGTCCTGCCAAAACAAGCTCCGCTACCGGTTCCGCACACTCAATACCAACCATCAGACCTTTTCCACGGATATCCTTTACAAAAGGACTATCTCCAAGCTGCTTTTGCAGACTATAGAAAAGGTAATCTCCCATCTCAGCTGCACGTTCTGGTAGCTTGTCATCAATAATCGTTTCAATAGTAGCTTGAACCGCTGCCATAGCAAGTGGCGTACCTCCAAAGGTAGAACCATGACTGCCCGCTGTGAACGCTTCACGCAAATATCCTTTGCCTAGCATAGCACCCACAGAGAAACCACTGCCCAGTCCTTTCGCCAATGTAAAGATATCCGGCTCTATACCATAATGCTCAAAGGAAAACAGCTTGCCCGTCCGTCCCATACCTGTTTGTACCTCGTCAATGATCAGCAGCAAACCATGCTCGCGGCACAGCTTTGTAATCACATCTACGAAAGCAGGGTCTACCGGATACATACCACCTTCGGCCTGCACCATTTCCAGCATAATTGCCGCCGTGTGCTCACTAATGGCTGCTTCAAGAGCCGTCTGATCATGAAGCGGAACACTTTTGAACCCGGCAGGAAGCGGTAAAAAACCCTCTTTTACTTTCTCCTGACCCGTAGCGGTCAAGGTTGCCAGCGTCCGTCCGTGAAAGGATTGCGTGAACGTAATGATTTCGTAGCGACCGGTCTGCTTTACCTTCTGGTGGTAACGACGCGCCAGCTTAATTGCAGCTTCGTTCGCTTCGGCCCCGCTGTTGCAGAAAAACACGGCATCTGCGCTGCTATTGGCTGTCAGCAAGGCAGCAGCCCGTTCTTGCCCCGGAATATGAAACAGATTGGACACATGCCACAATTCATCGATTTGTTTTTTCAATCGTTCAGCTACTGCTTGAGGCGCATGGCCGAGATTGGTAACGGCAATGCCTGACATGAAATCCAGATAACGCTTGCCCTGATCGTCCCACAGCCAGCTTCCTTGTCCTTTCACCAGTGTAAGCGGGTATCTTGCGTAGGTTGGAAAAAGGGAGCTTTCTGTCTGCGCTTTTGCCGACACCTTTTCCGTTTGCACTCCGCTTCCATCCGTACTTGGCATTTCCTCGCTCACCAGCGTATTCGGTTCCTTACTCATTATGTTCACGCTCCTTTATCGTTTGGTTATATAGGTCGAGCTATATATTGCAATTACTGCATACGCACGATGCGTGTTCCAATCGATTCTCCGCCCAGCACACGGCTTAGTACCTGGGGTTCGCTACCGTTCACTATGACGACTTCCTTCACTTTGCCATGGATACAGGCAATAGCCGCTCTCACTTTCGGGATCATACCACCATATATTTCACCTGTGCTGATCATATCCTCAATCTCCTGTACAGTGATAGAGTCCAACACCTTCTTTTCTCCGCCATACTTCTTCAATATGCCTGGTACATCTGTAACGACGATCATCCGACTGACCCCCAGATGAGAGGCTACCGCACCCGCCGCTGTATCCGCATTAATGTTGTAACGCTGACCAGATCGATCAATCCCGATGGGTGCAATAACAGGCATATAGTCCATATCCAGTACACCTGTAATAATCGAGGCTTGAACGGATGTTACCTCTCCGACCCAACCGACCTCAGCGGCGTTCGACACAGGCTTGGCTTCGATTAAATAGCCATCACTGCCTGACAACCCCAACGCTCGGCCCCCATGCATCCCTATTCTACGTACAATCTGCTTGTTAATGCTGCCTGCCAGTACCATTTCCACGACATCCAACACAGGTTCGGTCGTTTTGCGTAATCCATGAATAAACTCTGTTTCGATCCCCAGCTTCGCCAAGTTGTCGGAAATCGCAGGGCCACCGCCATGTACAATGACAGGTTGAAGACCTTCCGACTGCAAACGCGCCAAATCTTCAAAAAAGGAATCAGGTAACGCAGCCAGCGTACTTCCTCCGCATTTCATCACAAAATTACGACGTGCCACTCCCGCATGATTCGCTTGATCCGCGTGTTCCACTGCCGATTGCATATCATCTCTCCTTTTCTTCTCTGCATATCCGTGCAATTTTCAAATGATACTGGACTTCCATCCGCTCGTTGTTTCTATTATCTACTATCCTTATTCAATCCGTATTTTATTCTGGTCTCTATGTCCGATAAGCAGCGTTTATCCGCACATAATCATAGGTTAAGTCACAACCCCATGCTGTAGCGGTTCCGTTCCCGTGATGCAAATCAACAATAATTTGCACCGTATCTCCCCTCAAATAGGCTAGCGCCTCTTCTTCGTCAAAAGCGACCGGACTCGATTGGCTTAGCACAACAATATCACCCAAGCGAATATCTACCGTATCTGGATTAACTGGCTCTCCAGCACGCCCTACGGCCGCAATAATCCGTCCCCAATTCGCATCTGCTCCGAAGACGGCTGACTTGACCAGACTGGACCCAACCACCGTCTTGGCTATCGCTTGAGCGGACGCATCGCTTACCGCTCCGCTTACAGACACCTCTACCAACTTCGTAGCACCCTCTCCATCGCGAGCAATTGCCTTCGCCAGCTCTCGGCAGATATAGGTGAACGCCTCGGCAAAAGCGTCCCAATCGGGATGCCCAACGTTCAGCTCACGATTGCCAGCCAGTCCGCTCGCCATGGCGATTAGCATATCGTTCGTGCTCGTATCCCCATCCACCGTAATCATATTAAAGCTGGTATCCGTTGCCTGCTTTAATAGTTGATGAAGCGCGGTCTGTCCGATCGCTGCATCACAGGTCATAAAAGCGAGCATTGTTGCCATATTCGGATGTATCATGCCAGATCCCTTGGCCGCCCCAGCGATGTGTACGGTCACACCGTCCACTTCAACCGCCACACACGCTTCCTTTTTAACTAAATCCGTTGTCAGAATGGCTTGCGTAAATTGCTCTGCTCCATCGTTTGCCCCGTTCATACGGTCAGGTAAGGAGGATATACCGTCAAGCACACAATCCATTTTCAAATGCTCGCCGATCACGCCCGTCGAGGCGACGGCTACATTGCTCTCAGCAACACCCAGTTTATGAGCCGCAGCCGAACGCATAGCGTAGGCATCCTGCTCTCCTTGTTGTCCCGTGCAGGCATTGGCGTTCCCGCTGTTCACCACTACTGCCTGCAATCGACCATCTGCCAAGCTCTCGCGGGTCACCTTCAGCGGTGCAGCCTGAAACACATTGGTGGTGTACACCGCAGCAGCTGTCGCTTCTACCTCGCAACGAATCGCGCCCATATCGTTGCGGTACGAATTTTTCAGTCCGCAGTGTAATCCTCCGGCTGTAAAGCCACGCGGAGTTACGATGTTGCCTCCGTTTACTACTGTAAACTCTACTTTGCCCATAATTATGTGCCCTCGTTCGCAACATATTCGATGAATGACAGCTGCCTGTATTCGAAATTCCGCTCGCTGACGTTTCCGTATCCATGTTGCGGTTACTTGCTACTTACGGATATACCGGTATGAAGCCCAGCCCGAGGTTCTCCTCCCATCCCATCATCAAATTTAAATTCTGAATCGCCTGTCCAGCGGCACCCTTCACAACATTATCAATGACGGAAATAATCGTAAGGCGCCCGGTTCGAGCATCTGCTGCAAAACCGATGTCGCAGTAATTCGAACCCAATACTTCCTTCGTTGCTGGCCATATACCTTCGCCACGTACACGGACAAAAGGATGCCCTTTATAATAATCCCGGTATAACCCGATAAGATCCTGATCTGTATGGTCACCCTTCAGCGTGACATAAATTGTACTCATAATGCCTCGGGTCATGGGAACAAGTTGTGTCGTAAACGTAATCGTAACGTCCTCGCCCGCAATATCACCCAGTACCTGTTCGATCTCAGGGATGTGCTGGTGCTTATTCACCTTATAAGCCTTAAAATTCTCGTTCATTTCCGCATAATGCGAAACGAGGCTTGTGCCCCTACCTGAGCCGGATACCCCGGATTTGGCATCTACAATCAGCGACCGATGGTCAATCCAATCCGCTTTCAGTGCAGGAATAATGCCCAGCAATGTTGCGGTCGGATAACAGCCTGGATTAGAAATAAAAGAAACGCCCGCCAGCTTTTCTGCATACACCTCACTGAGTCCGTATACTGCTTGCTTGAGATACTCGGGTGAAGCCGCAGGCTTTTTATACCATGCTTCATACGTTTCCCCGCTTCGAAGCCTGAAGTCCCCGGAAAGGTCAATGACCTTCAACCCGGCATCAAGAAGCTGCGGCACTAACTTGGTACTAACGCCCGATGGCGTAGCAGTGAAAACCAGATCGGCCTTGGCAGCAATTTCGTGGACTTCGACACCGTCCAAATCCTGCACCACAATGTCCGTCAGATGTGGAAACCCGTCACTGATTGGGACACCCGCGCTGGATGAAGAAATAACAGATACAATCTCTACTTGCGGATGATGAACCAAAAAACGAATCAGCTCCACCCCGCCATACCCGGTGGAACCGACAATTGCCACTTTTAACTTGCTGCTCACAGACCTTCCTCCATTCCGTTCCTATGAAATATGTATTATTATACGACTCTATTCATATAAATACAACACCTCATGTCATGTTATTCCTCCAAATTTAAAATATGCGCTCTTACCTATTCTTTTGACGGGCAGGCAGTACAGGCTATAATAAAGGAAATAAAAAATAGACAGAGGGCCTCTTGAATACAATCTGCCGTTTTGCATAAAGAAAAGGGGGATATTCCCTTTAAATTATTTCACATATTGGTATTCATCTCGATTGGTCATTTGCTGCACTTTATGAACTTGTTGAACATGAAGGGAGTACACGTAGCACTACACACAAGAGCAAATCACATGGGCTGCATCTAGTGAATCTGCGCAGAGGAGCCGCTGAAGCGGATAATTGAGGTCGAAAATAAACCAAAACGTTAGGAGTGCTTCACATCGAAACATATACTGCGAATATCGTTATAGATGCAAAAGCAAAGTTAGGCGAGGGGCCCAGCTGGGATCAGCGGTTTCAGCGTTTATTTTGGGTCGATATTGAAGGTTTTCAATTGCATATCTATGATCCCTCTACGTGTACAGATCGTACAATAGATATTGGTGAACATATTGGTGCAGTTGTACCTTATCTCAAAAATAAAGTAATCGTAGCGCTGATTAGTGGTCTATATTGTTTGGATATTGAGACAGGGGCCAAAGTATTGATTCATGATCCTGAGGAAGGTAGACTAGGTAATCGTTTTAATGATGGAAAATGCGATCCTGCAGGGCGTTTTTTAGCAGGAACAATGAGCCTAAATGACGAACACGCGCAAGGGGCATTGTATAGTTTGAGCACAAAAGGCCATGTCTCCTTACTGGTTGATAAAGCCTCCATATCTAATGGATTAGCCTGGAGCGCAGATCATCGTATAATGTATTACATTGATACTCCAACATTGGAGGTTGTCTCCTTCGATTACGATGTGGCACAAGGTACGATTAGGAATAAGCAACTGGTGGCTAGATTGGATGAAAGTGAAGGGTATCCAGATGGCATGACAATCGATGCGGAGGGCATGTTGTGGATCGCGAGATGGGGCGGTAAACGTGTCTCCCGTATCCATCCTGCTCATGGAGAAGTGATTGCTGAGGTGTCACTCCCCGTCAATTGTGTGACTTCGTGCGCTTTTGGCGGTGAACATCTGGATGAGTTATATATTACGACTGCTCAAGATGATGATAGTGCCGATCAACCCTTAGCAGGCGGTCTATTCATGGTGAAAACAGGCGTAAAAGGGACGCCAACCTCGTATTTCAATCAAGGACAAACGGCAAATTGGCTTGAACGATTAGTAAAAAGAATCTAGTAAAGCCATACTGAAGAGAGAGGAGCCCACTACATTAGTGGGCTCTCCTGCATGGATTCATTTAAGAGCATGCCTCCAGAAGGCCCTCTTGGTTTCAGCTTTCCTTCTTAAACCCTTCACCCAATACCTCACGAGTATTACTAATAATCACAAAGGCTTCTGGGTCTACCAAGCGGACGAGCGTTTTAAGGCGAGTTACCTCGTTTTGTCCGACTACAACCATAAGCACAGGACGTTCTTCGTTCGTGTAACCGCCCCGTCCCGCCAGCTCTGTCAATCCCCGGTCCAAATCCTGCAAAATAGCCTGCGTGATCGTTTCTTTCTGATTGGATATGATGTAAGCCACTTTGGAGTAGCTCAGTCCCATTTCCACGGCATCAATGACCTTGCCCGTTACAAACAAGCCGATCAATGCATACAGCGCCCGTTCCGGCGAGAGGGCGAAACCAGCCAGTGTAATCACCGTGCCATCCATCAACATGACACAGAGAGAAAGACTAAAACCCGTATACTTTTGAATAATCTGCGCCAAAATAGCCAGTCCACCCGTCGAGCCCCTACCCCGAAACACGGTACCCAAACCCAATCCTACTCCGATTCCACCATATAGCGAAGCCAGCAACGGATTTGTTGTCGGTACTGCCCAGTCCTTCGTCACATAAACGAACAGCGGGAGCATAATACTTCCCAGCAGAGAACGTAAACCGTATTTTTTCCCTAACAGCAGGACCCCTGCGATAAATAACGGAATATTCATTCCCCACTGCGTATAGGCGGGTTCCAGGCCAAACAGGTCCTCGCCCAAGATTGACAAGCCCGATACACCCCCGGATGCAATCCGGTTTGGGAGCAAGAACATGTTAAAGGTCAGCGCTGTAATGAAAGAGCCGAGTATAATAAGTAAAATATCGGTCACGTTGCGTGCGGGTCCGCTGGCGGCAATCAGAGGCTTGCGTCGTCTTCGGCGGGCAGCGGGAGGATTCAATTGAA
Source organism: Paenibacillus sp. SEL1 (assembly GCF_054602535.1). Classification (NCBI taxonomy): domain Bacteria; kingdom Bacillati; phylum Bacillota; class Bacilli; order Caryophanales; family Paenibacillaceae; genus Paenibacillus; species Paenibacillus sp. SEL1. Next base: position 1,431,881 of record NZ_CM137723.1, read on the forward strand.
ACATCATTCGTGTTCTCCTTTAGTTAAAAAATACCGTTACACAAAAATTCCTACAGTCCGCAGGCACATGGTCTGCGGACTGTAGGAAAACGTACAGGCTATTATTCTGCGTCCAGCTTAATTTGGCTGCGCAGGTAACCATCGATGAATGGATCGAGATCGCCATCCATGACAGCTCCTACGTTGCCAGTCTCCACGCTAGTACGGTGATCCTTAACCATGCTGTATGGATGGAACACGTAGGAGCGAATTTGGCTTCCCCATGCAATATCGGACTGTTCTCCGCGGATTTCGTCCAATTGCTGACGTTGCTCTTCGATCTTACGCTCGTAGAGCTTGGAACGGAGCATCGTCATGGCACGCTCTCGGTTCTTGATCTGGGAACGTTCATTCTGACAGGTCACGACAATACCGGAAGGTAAATGCGTAATCCGAACGGCTGAATCGGTCGTATTAATATGCTGACCGCCCGCACCACTGGCCCGGTACGTATCAATTTTGAGATCTTCCGTGCGGATTTCAATGTCCACATCATCCGCAATTTCAGGCACCACATCACAGGATACGAACGATGTATGCCGACGGCCGGAGGAATCAAATGGAGAGATACGAACCAGCCGATGCACGCCTTTCTCCGCTTTCAGATAGCCGTAGGCATTATAGCCTTTAATCAATAGTGTTACACTCTTAATCCCTGCTTCATCACCCGCTAGATAATCCAGGGTCTCTACCTTAAAGCCCCGTTTTTCAGCCCAGCGTGTATACATCCGTAGCAACATTTGTCCCCAGTCTTGGGACTCAGTTCCGCCTGCTCCCGGATGCAACTCTAGAATGGCATTAAGTTTGTCATACGGCTGATTCAAAAGCAATTGCAATTCAAACTCCTGAAGCTTGCTCAGCAGAGAAGTGACACTGTTCTCGATCTCTCCAGCCAGTGTTTCATCGCCTTCCTCATCAGCCAACTCAGCCATCATACCAGCGTCTTCATATTCCTGACGAAGCTGTTCATAGCTGTCTACTGATGACTTAACAGCATTCATTTCTGCAATTACACCTTGAGCCTTATCATTATCATCCCAAAAGTCAGGTGCAGCCATCTTTACTTCAAAGTTTGCAATCATTTCCTGTTTGAGATCTAAGTCAAAGAGACCCCCTAAGGTTTGTTAGTTTCTTGCCTATTTCTCGCAAATCATGCTTTACACTTGGATCAATCATGATGTCATTCTCCTTTTAATATATGGTTAGGGGGAGTAAAAGCGTTATGAGTTACGGGCTGGTGGGTAGGCGCTGCGCGAATGATTTGATCTTACGATCGCTGTTGCAGTGAGATGCCCTTGATTGGATTAACACATTCAAAGGTGGGCATCTCACTGCAAAGGCGAACGCTGACGCTTCTCCAGATTCAAATCCTCCGCTTCGCTACCAACCGCCGTAAAGTCAAACGACTTTTAAATAATCGGCTCTGGTATGTGAAGCCGAGTCAAGAGCTGAATTAACTGACAAACAAGCAGATACCTGCTTGCTTGTCATAATTGTTTTAAAAGAATTGAGAGCAATCTAGCCATTCACCAATATTCAAACTGATCCTCCAACAGAGAACTATAAGTTGAATACATCAGTCTCACCCCTGTATGGCACAAAATGGCCGACGGTCAGTGGTTGAACTGCCGCCTGCCATTATATGCACTGCAGGGAATAGTGTATCTCAAGATCTCTCCCTTAATTTCAATCCGTTATTTTCTACGCGGACGCGAAGGAGCGGATTTCTTTTTAGGAGCCGCGGGTTCACCACTCGTCGAGATTTTGTCTTCGTCGATGACAGCTTGACGCTCTTGATTGGATTCAATTTGTGCTTTCATGATGTATGTCGCTACTTCCTCTTGGATGCTAGCAATCATAGCATGGAACATTTCGAAGCCTTCAAATTGATATTCGCGCAGCGGATCAGTACCGCCGTAAGCACGCAAGTGAATACCTTGACGCAATTGATCCATAGCATCAATATGGTCCATCCATTTGCTATCGACTGCACGCAGTACGATAACCTTCTCGAACTCGCGTACCATGTCTTCGCCAATCATTTCTTCACGGCTGTGGTATCTGTTGGTCACTTTCTCGAAGATCATATCCACGATCTCCTCTTTTTCCTTGCCCCACAGGTCGTCACGTGTAAGTGTATTTTCCTCAAGCAGGTTGTTGTTCACATACTCTGCTACTTCTTCAAGTTCCCAGTTTTCAGGAATATCATCACCGCAATGAGCTTCCACCACACGCTCAATGACAGGCTTGATCATGTCAAACACAATTTCTTTGATGTTCTCTGATTCCAGCACCTCACGGCGTTGCTTGTAAATAATAGCACGCTGCTGGTTCATTACATCATCATACTGGAGAACGACTTTACGTTGATCAAAGTTGTTGCCTTCGACACGTTTTTGAGCTGATTCGATAGCACGTGTAATCATACGACTCTCGATAGGTTGGTCTTCCTCGAAACCCAACCGCTCCATCATATTCAGTACGTTGTCCGCACCAAAACGCTTCATTAACTCATCGCCCAGTGATAAGTAAAATTGCGTAGAGCCCGGATCACCCTGACGTCCTGCACGTCCGCGAAGCTGATTATCAATACGACGGGATTCATGACGTTCTGTACCGATGATGTGCAAACCACCGAGTTCTGATACGCCTTCGCCCAGTACGATGTCAGTACCGCGTCCAGCCATGTTGGTAGCGATGGTAACTGCGCCAGCTTCACCTGCACGGGAAATAATCTCAGCTTCCTCAGCATGATACTTGGCGTTAAGCACTTTGTGACGAACGCCTTTGCGTTTCAGCATTTCAGAAAGAAGCTCCGAGTTTTCAATAGAAACCGTACCTACTAATATCGGCTGGTTCTTTTTGTTACGCTCCAGAATTTCATCTACCACTGCATGGAATTTGCCTTTTACGCTCTTGTACACTACGTCAGGCATATCCACACGCTGGTTGGGGCGATTCGTCGGGATTTGGAGCACTTCCAGACCATATATTTTTTTGAATTCTTCTTCTTCTGTTTTCGCTGTACCCGTCATCCCCGCCAATTTGCGGTACATACGGAAATAGTTTTGGAATGTAATCGTCGCTAGCGTCATGCTTTCATTTTGTACAATGATGTTTTCCTTCGCTTCAATGGCTTGATGCAAACCATCACTATAACGGCGTCCAGCCATCAGACGACCTGTAAACTCATCGACAATCAGAACCTCACCGTCAGCTACGACATAATCCACATCCAAACGCATAATAGCATTAGCCTTCAATGCCTGTACAATGTGATGATTGATTGTAACACTTTCCTGATCGTACAAGTTTTCGAGACCAAAGAAATTTTCAGCTTTGGATACGCCGTTTTCGGTCAAAGCAACCGACTTCACCTTAATATCCAGCGTGTAATCTTCTTCAACATTCAGGCTCTTCACAAACCGGTCGGCCGCGAAATACAGCTCTGTCGATTTCTGAGCTTGTCCTGAAATAATCAATGGTGTACGAGCTTCATCGACGAGAATGGAATCGACCTCATCAATGATACAGAAGTACAACGGACGTTGAACCATCTGCTCTTTGTAAAGCACCATATTATCGCGTAGATAATCGAACCCGAACTCGTTGTTTGTACCGTACGTGATATCACAAGCATACGCTTCCTGCTTAGCGGCATGATCCATATTGGCCAAATTCAGCCCTACGGACATTCCCAGGAAGTTATAAATCTGTCCCATTTCTCCGCTGTCACGTTGCGCCAAATAGTCATTGACCGTAACCACGTGCACGCCTTTGCCCAACAGAGCATTCAAATAAACCGGCAGTGTTCCTACCAGTGTTTTACCTTCACCGGTTTTCATTTCGGCAATTTTACCTTCATGCAGCGCAATACCGCCGAGCAACTGTACGTCATAATGACGTTTACCCAGCACCCGTTTGGACGCTTCACGAACCGTTGCAAAAGCTTCCGGCAAAATTTCTTCAGCCGTAGTCCCTTGTTCGACCCGAGCTTTAAATTCCTCCGTCTTCGCTTGCAACTCCTCATCCGAGAGCTTTTCGAAATCCGGCTCTATCTTATTGATCAGTTCAACCGTCTTCATTAAACGCTTGACATCACGTTCATTGGTATCTCCGAAGATTTTCTTAACAATTCCTAGCATGGTTTACCCCTTTCACGCAAAACAATTAATAGAATCAATTTCACAATAAGAAAGGGTCCATGATGAAATTGATTCCCGATATGTTTGACAGGCCCGGCTGTACCAGCCCATCGTGCGATGTTCTTTGCATAAATTGTAACAGTTTGTAGGACATGCCGCAACACAAGCAGCCTCCAGATTTGCATCCGGTTAAAGATACCAAAACAATTGACGCACGAAATACACAACTTGGTTACACTTATCCAAGTTGAATTTTCCTTACATTTACAAAAAAACATATAAAAGAGCCTTATCCCGCCAGGTTCGCAAGGATAAGGCTCGTGTTGTTTTCATTTTCCTAATATCCATGAAGCATGCTTCAATCGAAATCGTTCTATTCATTTTAAAATGTGAAAAGTTCCTACTTACAGGCTATTCCCGTTCGATCAGACCGTATTTACCATCATTGCGCTTGTAAACTACGTTAACTTCTTCGTTGTCAATATTGGAAAATACAAAGAAATTATGTCCAACCATGTTCATTTGAAGAATAGCTTCTTCCACATCCATAGGTTTCAATAAGAAACGCTTGGTGCGGACGACTTCCAGCTCATCCAGTTCTACATCCTCATCTTCAGCAACAGCCACGCCACCTGCCGGATCTTCCACAAAAAGGGTTTTCAAACTACCTTCCTGACGGAATTTTCGGTTTAGCTTGGTTTTGTGCTTGCGAATTTGCCGCTCAAGCTTGTCTACCACGGCATCAATGGATGCATACATGTCATCGCTCTCGTCTTCGGCACGGAGTACAAGCCCTGGCAAAGGAATGGTTACTTCTACAGTGTGCAAATCTCTGGTTGTGCTTAACGTTACACTTCCATCAGACGTCGGGGGTGCATCGAAATACTTTTCAAGTCTGCTGAATTTCTTATCAACGTAGTCCTTCAAAGCGTCGGTAACCTCGATCTGTTGACCTCGTACTGTTAAGTTCATAGGGCACGCCTCCTTTGCCCCTTCAGTATAGCACATATGTTAACGCCAAGTAAAAAAAGAGACCAACATTCCGAAGCTATTTTACAAAATTCTTCTTTTTTCGCTAAAACGCTTCCGATAACGTCATTCTTTGAAAACAGGTATGTTTAAAATCGACTTGCATACATATGTGAATAATGAGTGCATATACGAATATTGCTCCGCTGACGTCATGACAAACAACTATTTTTGGCTTCATGCTAAGCGATTTTTATCGAAAAAGGGGGTGTCCCTTTCCCGCTGGACAGGTACATGGACTTGTGCGGTATGCAAGGCCTGGTTACAACCCAGACAATTTATACGAAAGGATTATTACACCCAGCCTAGCTGGCTCTTCCTATACGGAGATCCCAAGATAACGGATTTGGAAGAGATGGAAAGTAGGAAGCTAATCCATGGCTTTTATTCAGCGTTACGTAACGAACCAGACGGGGGCTGTCACCTTTATAGGGAATACACTTGGGCTGGCACGCTCTAATTCGGTAGGAGTGCCGGGAACAGCGACCAGCATTGGCGCGTTCATCACAACCAATACAGCCTCTCGCTTCGGCACGTATCCATTCGGCACAACTTCTGCCTTTACCAGTAACTCATCGACAGCATTCCTTGTGCTTCCTGCGGGCAGTACGGTGCTGTACGCTGAGCTTATTTGGGGAGGAAGTTATGCCAACGGCAGTACCAATGTATTGTCCAGCGTCAGCAACCCGGTCACATTTCAGACACCTGCTTTATCTACTACGGTCAGTCCTGAATCTGCAACATCAGTCAACGTCACCAGTCTCAGTACCTATGTGAGAACAGCGAATGTCACAAATCTGGTCATTCAAGGCGGTGCAGGGGCATACACGGTCGGAAATGTGACGGGCACCATCACGGTTCCCGATTCCACCAACACCAACCATGCCGGCTGGACGCTGGCTGTGGTGTACAATAACCCATCTCTGCCCTTCCGTAACCTGTCGCTACGCGTTGGTGGTGAAGGGGTCAGTACCGCTACAGGCTCGGTTAATGTGGTGGTGAGTGGCTTTGCCACGCCCGTACAGGGGACTTTGCGCGGTAGGGCGCTGATTAGCGCCCAAGAGGGTGACGTGGACATCACTGGTGACCGTGCGTTGTTTGGACCTACCACATCCAGTTTGACTGCGCTGTCTGGGCCTAATAATTTTTCAACTAATTTTTTCGCTTCTCAAATAAACGGAGACGACGGCACATTGGTCATGACCGGGACCTTCGGTACAACTAATGCCGTGAATGGGGCACCTGGAACGCAGGTGACGGGCGGAAGGCAAGGCTGGGACATTACCAATGTCGATATTTCCTCCACGCTGCTCAACAGCCAAACCACAGGCGTCCTCCAGCTGACAACAAATGGCGACATTTACACTGTAAATGCCAATGCCATTCAAATTGATATCAATGCTCCGCTGGTGACCCTGACCAAAACTGCCAGCTCTACAGGCTTGGTTATTGGCGATACAGTTACCTATACGGTTAACATTTCGAATACGGGGCTCGTCAGTGCTTCCAACACAGTGCTTACCGATACCATACCAGCCGGGGCTACCTTCGTACCCGGCAGTGTTGTTGTCGCGGGCACAGCCCAGCCAACGGCCAATCCCGCTACAGGTATCACAGTGGGCAGTGTAGCTCCTGCTTCCACGGTGACCATTACATTCCGTGCAACCGTCACTTCATTGCCAGCAAACACCCAGCTGGGCAATCAGGCATCGGCATCCTTTTCCTTCCAAACGGTGCCTGGGGGACCTGTCATTTCTGGCAATGTTCCGTCCAACACTGCCAGTACACCAATCTATCAGCCTGTTATTGGGATTGTTAAAAGTGCCAATATAACGGCTGCTACAGTTGGAGATACGATTACGTACACGTTTCAGATATCCAACACAGGCAGCATTGCTGCAAATCTCAGCTTTTCGGAGAGCATTCCCGCCGGATCATCCTTCATTCCGGGCAGTGTGACCATTGGTGGCTCTTCCGTGCCTGCTGCCAATCCCGCTACTGGTTTTTCAGTAGGAACGATTAATACAGGTGCTACTATACCCGTGACCTTCCAGACCCTCGTCAACGCGGTTCCCGCCTCTGGTAATCTGACCGATCAGGCGGCTTATACGTATACCTTCACACCGCCTGACGGACGTGTATTGAACGGAAGCGGGACATCCAACACGCTCACCATTCCCGTATCCTCACCAAATGTGACCGTGACAAAAGCCTCTTCCCTGGCAGCAGCCGCAGTCGGAGAGACTGTTCAATTTACCATAACCGCCACAAACAACGGAATCGCCAATGTGACCAATGTAGTCGTTACCGATCCGCTGCCAAGCGGAGTTGCCTTTGTACCTGGTAGCGTCACCGTGAACGGAACTGCTTCTGCGACTGCTACACCTGTGAACGGTATTCCGATCGGCACTTTAGCTCCAGGCGCATCGGTTACGGTTGTATTTCGGGCAGCTATTAATTCTCTGCCTTCTCCTGCACAGATCAACAATCGTGCAACTGTCAGCTTCACTTCCGGGGCCTTTACCGGATCATCTTTGTCCAATCTTGTAACCATACCAGTCGTTATTGCAGCGCCGACGATTACCAAAAGCGCCAGCTCCAACCGTGCCAGCGTTGGCGGGACGATTACTTATTCATTTCTCATCGCTAATACCGGAACAGCCGTATTAAACACAACCTTGACGGAAACTGTACCGACAGGCTCCACCTTTATTCCCGGAAGCGTCATTGTCGGCGGGTCCTCAGTGCCAGGCGCCAATCCTAATACGGGAATTGCAGTGGGCACCGTAAGCCCTGGTGCACAAATTACAGTCTCATTCCAGACGACAGTGGATTCCCTACCACCCGGGGGTGAGTTAAACGATCAGGGCCTACTCCAATATTCATATCAGTTGCAAGACGGAAGAACCCTGTCGGGCTCGCTTCTCTCCAATATTGTTTCCGTATCGATTTCACTTCCCAACGTAGCAGTAACCAAGTCTGCGGGGTTCACATCCGTTAGTGTTGGCGAAACGCTGACCTACAGCGTGAACGCCGTTAATAACGGAATTGACCCCATCACAAACACCGTGATTACCGATCCACTCCCCGGCAGCGTGTCATTTGTACCCGGGAGCGTAACCGTCGGTGGTTCACCTGTGAGCACAGCCGACCCAAGAAGTGGCATTCCAGTCGGCACCATTGGCGCAGGCGCATCCGTACAGGTGTCCTATGCTGTGCTGGTCAATGCCGTTCCGTCCGTACAGCCGCTGCAAAACACAGCCAGTGTCAGCTTCACCAGCGGTGCTTTTACCGGAACATCCCAGACAAATACCGTCTCTGTGCCGGTTTATCAGCCTCGCATCAGTGTGGCCAAATCTGCAAATACAACAGCAACTACGATAGGCGACACGATTCTGTACACATTGTTGGTCACGAACAGCGGCAACTATAACGCTTCTGTAACGCTGACAGATGCTATTCCTGCCGGGTCCACATTTATGGAGAACAGCGTGGTAATCAATGGTGTTAGTCAGCCCGGAGCCAGTCCAGCAGCAGGTATTTTCATCGGAACCGTGTCGCCGCAAAGCCCTATCACATTGACATTCCAAACTGTAGTGGCTTCTCTTCCAACACCATCCCAACTGACAGACCAGGCCACCGCCGCCATTTCCTTTACGTTGCCCGATGGGCGAGTGCGAACAGATAGCACATCGTCCAACGTGTTATCCATTCCTCTGTCAGCGCCGAATGTGTCCATTTCGAAGACTGCAGACCGTTCCACCGCCATTCCGGGTGATTCGGTGTTATACACCCTGACCGTACTCAACAACGGAATCCAGACCGTGAGCAATGTGGTCGTTTCCGATCCTATCCCGGCCGGCTCTCAATTCACTGCGGGTAGCGTAACGCTGAATGGCTCCACAATAACCAGTGGAGATCCGTCTTTAGGTATCGTAATTGGGAGCATTGCCGCTGGAGGAGGGGCTACGATCACTTTCAGGGTGACGGTAACCTCTCCATTACCAAGTCCGCCGCAGCTCACCAATCAATCGCGTGTCAGCTACACCAGCGGTGCTTTTTCAGGCGTATCCGTATCTAACCCGGTGACAGTGGCTTTGAACGCTCCGGTGTTAAGCGTAAGCAAAACCGCCGAGCCTATATCAGCCACAGTCGGAAACATCGTAACGTACTCTGTGGCAGTAACCAACAGCGGTAATATTGCAGCTGCTGCCACATTGATAGACAATATTCCCGCAGGCTCAGCACTGGTACCGAACAGTGTGGTTGTCAACGGTGTTCCTATTCCCGGTGCCAGTCCCGAAACAGGTCTGTCTATTGGCTCCATTGCACCTGGAGCCGTGACTCAAACAACTTTTCAGGTGGTGATTACTTCCGTGCCTTTACCTCCCCAACTCACCGACCAGGCGAATATCAGCTTTTCCTTTCAACCGCCGGATGGCCGGATTGTTAACGGCAATGTTTCGTCCAATATTGTCACAATTCCTGTATCATCACCCAATGTGCAGGTAAGTAAAAGTGCTTCGGTAGCTGACGCAGTTCCCGGCGATACAATAACTTATACCATTACAGCTACCAATAGCGGAGTCCAAACCGTGACGGATGTTCGGGTAAACGATACGATCTCGTCGGGCTCCACTTTTGTTCCTGGCTCGGTTATTGTAAATGGAACGACATTGCCGTCAGCCAGCCCCTTAACGGGGATTCCAATCGGCTCCATCGCTGCTGGAGCGTCAACAACCGTCACCTTTCCGTGTCTGTCAACAGCCTGCCTGAGCCACCTCAGCTGAGTGATCAGGCTACAGTTTCTTTTACCAGCGGTACACTGAACTTCACATCACTCTCCAACACAGTCGTCGTCCCTGTTTACCAGCCTATTATCAGTCTTGTTAAAATCGCAAATACGAGTCAAGCAACAGTAGGCGACACCGTAGTCTATACACTCACCGCCCAAAATACAGGTAATCTAGCAGCGACCGCCACCTTCACCGATGCCATTCCATCAGGCTCCTCCTTTATACCGAATAGCGTCACCGTGAACGGTCTGCCTGTTGCTGGAGCCAATCCTCAATCAGGGGTAGTGGTCGGAAACATTGCAGCAGGGGCTTCTGTCGCCCTTACCTTTCAAGTGGTCATTAACGCTGTCCCTGCTGGTCTGGGTCTATTAAATCAAGGTTCGGCCACATTCACCTTCCAGCCACCTGACGGCCGCACATTAAATGGGAGCGCACAATCGAATCCGGTGTTCATTCCCGTATCCAATCCGAATGTCACCGTGACCAAAACGGTCAATCAGACTTCTGTTGCCTTCGGCGATACCATTACGTATACCATTAATGCAGTAAATAGCGGCATTACACCCGTGACGGGAACTGTCTTTATCGACCCGATTGCTGATGGCACTACTTTTATACCTAACTCCGTACAAGTCAATGGTGTCACTATACCGGGCGCCAACATCGCCACAGGCGTATCCGTAGGCACTGTCCCTGCCGGCAGCTCAGTAGCGGTCACCTTCCAGACCACGGTAACATCCTTGCCAGCGTCAGGTTTGTCAACGGATCAGGCAACGGTCTCCTTTAATTCCGGGGCTTTCGCAGGTCAATCCGCATCGAATCAGGTCAGCCTGCCTGTATTACAGCCGATCCTGAATGTGACCAATACCCTCAGTGCAGATCGTGCAACCGTAGGGAATACACTTGGCTTTTTCATCACTGTAACCAATACCGGCAACGCGCCTGCAGAAACGGTCGTGCTTGATCTGTTGTCCAGCTCGCTTAGCCTGAATCAAAATAGCGTACTGGTCAACGGTTCGCCCATTCCCGGAGCAGACCCGATTACAGGCATTAATATCGGTTCGGTCGCCCCAGGTGCAACGGTAATCGTCTCGTTTAGCGCTGTGGTCATATCAGTACCACCTGGCTCCATACTAACCAACCAGGCCACTGTGAACTACACGTTCCAGCTACCAGATGGACGAACGCTGACCGGAAATGGTGCAGCCCTACCTGTATCCATTCCGATCTCATCACCGAATGTTACCGCCACGAAGGCAGCTGATGTGGCTGTCGCTGTCGTAGGTGATTCTGTCCCCTATGTCATAACTGCGTTCAATAACGGACTCGATCCGGTTACTAACGTAATCGTCACAGATACCATTCCTTTTGGAACTGCCTTTGTCCCGGGCAGCGTTACAATCAATGGTACACCTGTTGTTACAGCCAACCCGCAAAACGGCATTCCTGTCGGAACGCTTGGAGCTGGGGGCGGAGCCACCATTCGCTTTTTGCTTAACGTACAATCACTGCCTTCGCCAGCGTCCATTACCAATGAAGCGACCGTCAGCTTTACTTCAGGTGCATTTAACGGATTTTCGGTATCCAATCCTGTTACCATCCCTGTGTATCAACCGATCGTCACTGTAACTAAAAGCGCCGGAACGGGAAGAGCTACGGTTGGAGATACTGTAACCTATACATTCTCCGTTGCGAACTCTGGAAACATCGGCGCAGATACCGTCCTTAGTGATCCCATTCCGGCAGGGGCTACTTTTATTCCTAATAGTGTCGTGATCAATGGCACCGCCGCACCTGGTTCAGATCCAAATGTTGGGATTCCATTAGGTATCATAGGTGCAGCTACGACTGTCAATCTGACCTTTCAGGCAGTCATTACCTCACTACCCGCATCAGGTACATTGGTCAATCAGGCGACCGCAGCTTACAGCTATCAACCTCCAGATGGTCGTGTCCTGACTGGAAGTGCAGTATCTCCGTCTGTGACCGTCTCGGTCTCTTCGCCAGATGTGGACGTTATCAAAACAGCCTCCGCTACAGATGCCGTAGTCGGAGATACCATTACGTATACTGTGATTGCTACGAATAACGGAATCAGTCAAGTCGTCAATGCCGTTGTATCTGATCCATTACCGTCTGGTACCAGCTTTGTTCCGGGTAGCGTAACCGTGAATGGAACTTCGGTGCCTGCTGCGTCACCAAGCTCCGGTATCCCTGTAGGCACCATTGCAGTAGGTGGTTCGGCAGCAGTTACATTCCAGGTCTCCATCGTTAATCTGCCGCAGCCGCCGCAAATAACCAATCAAGCGACCGTCAGCTTTACTTCAGGCGCGTTGACCTCGTCTTCGCAATCCGATCCGGTCACCTTGCCCGTTTATCAGCCGATCATCGGCCTGACCAAAACCGTGAATACCGTTAATACACAGATCGGGTCAACATTGGTCTATACCCTGACGCTCACCAATACCGGAAATATTGCCGTTATACCTGTGCTGTCGGATAACATTCCTGCTGGCTCTGAACTACTGCCTAACAGCGTAGTCGTTAACGGCATCCTTGTACCAGGAGCTTCGCCAGTTACAGGCATAACGCTCGGATCATTGGCCCCTTCTGGCAGTATTACAGTGAGCTTCCAAACCATCGTCTCATCTCTGCCAACTCCGCCTATATTGACCGACCAAGGGCAAGCGAACTTTACGTACTCACCGCCAGATGGTAGGGTGCTGAGTGGTTCCGTCACATCCAATACAGTCAATGTTGCTGTGTCTGCACCTAATATTCAGGTGACGAAAACATCCAGTCTAGCAGCCGCTGTAGTCGGAGATACGATCAGATATACACTGAGCATCACGAATAGCGGTGTGGATTCAGTCACAGATACTGTTGTAACCGATACAATTCCTGCAGGTGCCTCCTTCGTTCCGGGCAGTGTCCTAATCGACGGAGTAGCCTTCCCTAATGCCTCTCCGGTTGCTGGAATTGCCATTGGAAACGTCGCACCTGGAAATACATTCGTCGTCAGTTTCCAAACGACTGTCCAGTCTTTGCCGCAGCCACCACTGCTCACAGATATTGCAGCCGTCACGTTTACTAGCGGAACGTTCACTGGCACTGCCTTTTCCGATCCACTCATCGTACCTGTGTTCCAACCGTTAATTGCAATTACTAAGGCATCCAGCACTCTTAACGCCTCCGTCGGCGATACACTGACCTACACGATTACGGCCGTGAATAGCGGCAATATTGCAGCAGCGCTTACCATCAGCGATAACATCCCAGCCGGATCGACTTTCCTTGCCAACAGTGTCAGCATTGCCGGCAGTCCACAACCTGGATTGTCCATCGAAACTGGCGTTCCAGTTGGATCCGTGCTGCCAGGCGGAACGGTATCTGTAACGTTCCAAACCGTTATCAATACTCTGCCTAATCCACAGGTACTGGTCGATCAGGCATCAGGCTCATTCACTTTCCAACCACCAGATGGCAGAACTGTATCTGGATCTGCGGTATCCAATTTAGTTAGTATCTCTGTATCCTCACCAGACGTTAGCATCGTCAAAGGAACGACAGCTACCGACGCCATTATTGGCGATATCATTACCTACACACTGGCTGTCTCCAACAATGGGATCAGCACAGCCAGTAATATAGTGGTTTCAGATATGATTGCGGCGGGAAGCTCCTTTGTGAATGGCAGTGTTACCATAAACGGAACTTCCTTCCCTGATGGAAACCCTGGCTTTGGCATTGCCATCGGTACGCTCGCTCCAGGAGCTGTTACTACCGTTACGTTCCAGGTTCGAGTCGACTTCTTGCCAACACCGGCACAATTAACTAATCAGGCATCCGTTAGCTTTACCAGCGGAGTATTTACTGGCAGCTCAACATCTAATGTGATAACCATTTCGGTCTTCCAGCCGATCCTGACAGCAGTCAAAACAAGCAATACCAATAATGCCACAGTCGGAGACATCATCACTTACACGATTGTCGTATCCAACACGGGTAACATTGCAGCCTCGACTACTGTAAGTGACAATATTCCAGACGGCTCTGTATTCCTTCCCAACACAGTCTCGATTAACGGCATTGCAGCTCCCGGTGTAAGCCCGGTTTCTGGCATCCCGACTCCAGCCATACCACCAGGACAATCGGCAACCGTCACTTTCCAAGTGCTGGTATCCTCCATCCCTGCAACCGTACTGCTGGTCGATCAGGCTGAGGTAGACTATCGCTTTAATGCACCAGATGGGCGAGAGGCAGGCGGTTTCCATTTATCCAACATTGTTGAGGTTGCCGTGTCACCGCTAGACATCACATTAAGTAAAAGCGTAAGCTCACCTTTCGCCACTACTGGCGATACCTTGACGTATGAACTTGTGATTCTCAACGAGGATACGAATACCGTGCAAGATGGCCGTTTGCTGGACACTTTGCCAGAGGACATCGAGTTTATTACAGGTTCAGTTCAGATTAATGGATCTACGGTGGCAGAAAGCGATCCCGGCACTGGCATACCTTTGCCACCGTTAGAAGCGAATACCAAGACTGTCATATCCTTTGATGTCCGCATCACAGCGACAGAACAGCCAGGACCACGTACGAATCAGGCGCGCTTGTTACTCTCAAATGGTGAAGAAGCGAGTGCCGTTTTGTCCAATGCTGTCACCATTGCCTTACTTCAGCCTGTGGTGAAACTGACGAAAACAGCCAGCACGGAGAGCGTACAGCCAGGCCAAAGCATCACCTATTCTATCGTCACAGAAAATACGGGAAATATCGGTTCGTTTGGCTTGTTAACGGACTCATTGCCATCGGAACTTTCTTTTGTTCCTGGCTCTGTTTCGGTTAATGGAATCCCTCAATATGGGGTCAGTCCAGGGCAAGGCATTGCCCTAGGCACCATCGCACCAGGAGAAAAAACGACTACCGTCTTCTCCGCGCTTGTCATTCGTGCCTCCGAGTCTGGCACACTGGTGAATCAAGCTTCGCTGGCTTACTCCTACCAGCTGCCAGACGGACGAAGCACGAATCTGGTAACTGCTTCACCTTCTGTCTCGGTTAAAGTAGCCCCTACTGCTAGAGGAGCCTTGTCAGCCGTGCTACGCACAACAGTGTCTACTGTCACATTAGGGGATGCTGTACCTTATCAGCTGACTCTTGTTAACGATGGAGGCTCGGTCATTACTGATGTAGTATTAGCCGATTACGTACCGAATGGAACCATCATAAACCCGGATAGCTTGAGAATTAACGGTTCTCCACCTGCTGCTAGCAAGCCGGGTGAACCATTATTTATCGGCAGCTTACAGGCGGGACAGACAATGGATGTATCCTACAGCGTGAACGTTCAGTCTCTGCCTCTCGGAGGACGTCTAAACAATAGCGTACGGCTTCAATATGCTGGCAGTGACGGTGCGAGCGAGGTTACCAGCAACACCGTGACTATAACTGTTTTTGATCCACAGCTTGCCGCAAGTATCTCTACGGAGAATACAGAGGCCATCGCCGGAGAAAGCCTTACTTATACGGTACTGCTCAACAACTTTGGCAACGTAACATCCGAAGTTACACTGCAACATTTCATTCCTGCCGGGACTCTATTGATTCCTGACAGCATACAGTTGAATGGTCAGTCACTGTCGGGAGTCGATCCTGCTGTCGGTGTTAGCCTTGGGTCTGTGGAACCCGGACAGTCATTGACACTGACTTATCAAGTGACCGTATTAGAGGCGCCTCCATCCGGCTACATCGTAAATCAAGCTGCCTTTGCCTACTCGTTTACGTTACCTGGAGGAAGAGTCGTATCGGGGACATTGAATACCAATACCGTTACGATCCCAGTTGTATTCCCACTGCTCGAATTAGTTAAAAAGGTGAGTACCACGGATGCCTCTGTAGGCGACACACTCACCTTCACCATACAGATTACTAACAAAGGGGGAATCACAGCGCAGTATCCGCTGTTCACAGACCCGTTGCCGCATGGACTCATTTATGTACCCAACAGCCTGACTATTCAAGAAAAAGCACAGCCAGGCGCTAATCCCGCTGCAGGTATCACGCTCCCGGATATTGCACCAGGGGAGACGCTCACCCTTACATTACAGGCACAAATCCGTGAAGCACCTGCAGATGGAACATTCAGCAACCAGGCCACCATCGAATATACCTCACGTCGTAGTGGAGGAGAGACCATTCAGGAAACCTCCCAGACCAACACCGTCGGCGTGACCGTTATTGCAGCCATCCCTAAACTTACGCTTAGCTCCAGTGCTCTGCGTGTCGGCCAAGAAGATACCCTGTCCTTTACCGTCCATGTGGAAAACATCGGAAATACCCCACTGGAAGAGCTCTTGCTCACTGCACCATTTGCAGCCGAAGATTCCATTTTACTACGAACGGTCACCGTGAATTCTGTGCCACTTCCGCATCCTAACCTGCTCCAAGGTATTCCGTTAGGTCGGCTTGATCCAAACCACAAAGCAGTCATCGTATTCTCTTTCGACATCGAATCTGCGCTCCGTGCGTATCTGATCGCCCAAGTTATCCTGCGCTATCAATTCCGTTATCCAGACGGAAGTGTAGAGAATCAATCTGCCTCCTCCAATACCATTTTTGTGGAAATGGCTGACTTTGATGGTTCTCTAGAGTAAACGTTCTATTGTGTTGAGTCCCTTACCACTGGGTAAGGGGCTTTTTTATGTAATTAGAAAACATAAAAAAGCCCTGGAATATATTCCAGGGCAGTTGCTAGCGCGTTATCCATTGCTAACCATCTTACCAATTATGTAGGTCGGCTATGCCGGGGATGATTATAATTTGGTTACGTTAGCGGCTTGTGGTCCACGTGCGCCTTCGACAATGTCGAACTCCACGTCTTGTCCTTCTTCAAGTGTTTTGAAGCCTTCTGTTTGAATTGCGGAAAAATGTACAAATACGTCGCCGCCGTCAGATGTTTCAATGAAACCATAACCTTTTTCTGCGTTAAACCATTTTACTTTACCTTGCATGCACTAACATTCCCTTCGTCATCAAATGAAGTGAAGCTCTCGCCCACATTTCCGACTATACCACCCAAAGTTATCCATTGTCAATTGGAATTGATAATGTTTTCATTCATAGTTATTCCAATTTTACAAAGCGACCTATTCCTATAGATTGAAATGATATATTAGGCAAAAGAGTTTACTATACTTGTATAGTAAACTCTTTGTGAATGTTTGAAACTTCTAGGGGAGAAAACATTGAAAATTTTTGTTATTTCTTTTTTACCTAATTATAGTAAAATACCGTTGGCTGGGGCTCAATTCCTTTTGCGTAGTAGTAATTCAAATTACTTACAAAATCAATTACTTTCTTTGTATCCAGATCATACACAAGAATGTCTGGATCTCCAGCCATATCAATAAAATCTAGGCGTCTCGGCGTAGTTCTGCCACTGGTGTCAACAAAAGAGGAACTGTGATACGGTGGGTTGCCAGAACTATATGCAGATTCAAAATAGGTAAAAAGCGTGTCTGCATTTAGAACAATCAGAACAGCATTATCCGAGCTTGCATAATTTGAGGTATACTTCACAGGCGTAGTGATACTTTTAACCCGAACATCTGATACATTATGACTCCTTGAAGAATAACTGCCCCCACTGGAAAAGTTGAATTCTCTTGACCATTCCAAATTCGGGTTTGCCACCGTTGTATTGGCAATTTGGGTCCCATTCACCTTAATATCTCCATTTGGATACTCAATGACCGTATATAACAAATTGTTAGAGTAGGATGTTAGCTTGGCCGTCTTACCATTAATCGGTGTATCCGCTGGCGAGGTCGCATTCATGTGGATACTATAGCTTTCACCTACCGTTCCTGTGGAGGTAACACGAAGTCCCCAGTCCCCTGCTTTTAAGTCTGTAGCAAACTTCAATTCAGAGGCCTTTCCTCCAAAACCCGTCAAACTTGCTGTACCCGTGCTCCAATCAATCGAATACAAATCAAATCTATAATTGGGATTACTGGATTTGATCTGAGCCAGAATGCTTCTATCCGTAGGTACGTTAAAAAACCAAAAATCTGTTGGATCAGTTGTCGTTAAAGAATCAGTGAAACTCATGAGGTCACCGTTCACATTGAAATTAGACATTAATGTAACCCGGTGATTGTTCACTTTAAGAGTCTCACCATATACAGCCTCAGTCGTGCTGGTAGGTTCCAGCATTTGAGTCGTACTGACCGAAAATGGCGTAGGGCTCCCCTTCTCCGTCGTACTTGATGAACTGGCCTCAACTGAGGCTGGAGCTATTGACATACTGCTTAAAACTAAAATGGCTAATAAAATTCCTGAAAGATATTTTCCCCACTTCATAAACATCATCCCTTCTCAGAATATTTAAAATTATTCATAGATTGAAAATAATTCCTATGGATGATGTACTAATTCTATAAAATACTTAATTATCCTTTATTCTAAGATTTCGTCTTAGACGATCTTACGTTGAATCTATGAATGAGTCTTGATCAGCACCCTCATCATACAAAGAGAGCACTGTCATCTTGGAAAGCTAGAAAGTTTCATGTGCACCCTTCTTTCGACTTCTCGTCCAATAATACCAACTTTCCATTTTTTGAATTCTGTAACCACACTTTATATATAGGTTCAATGCATTGTAATTCCGACCTTGTGTTGAAACTACTATTTGTTCAATCGGCCTACTTTCAAGAAACACCTTTAATTCTGTTAGCAACTTCGCGCCCATTCCATTGCTTTGATGTTTTATATCAATTCCTAAAAGACCGATTCTTGCCTTTCTATCTATTAAATTTTCTTTAATTGTCACGAACCCAATAATTTCATCATTTAATTTAATGACAAGACAATAATCATCGAACGTACCAGTAATAGACTTTTTCACCCATAGTTTATATAACTCATCCACTTTTTCAATATTAAAAATATGTGGATAACAAGAATATCTACTATCCTTAAATAATCCAGTCATCATATTTTGTAAAACAGGAAAGTCATGCTCCGTTGCTAATACAAGAGAACTTTTATTCTGTGCATTAGTATCTATTCTAGTCTCAAATGTTACTTTAGTATCTGCTAAGTGGAAATTTTCATTTTCGAGAAAATGAATAGTCGTTATATCATCAATTTTACAAAGTGCTTGTATAAAATCTAATTGATTCTTTTCTATCACATGTTGAAAATATGAGCTTGTAACTGGGGAAGTAGTAGAAACTTCCGCCATATTCATAGCAAAAAAAATAGAATCCCAATGCAAAAGCCTTAGCATCCTAAATCCCTCCAACTATACTGTCGAAAAAAATCGTATATACAATCTACAATCTTATTTATATCTGACTCTTTTATATTATAATAGAGAGGTAATCTAATTAAGCGTTCGCTCTCTCTAGTTGTATAGGCATCCTCACCAATAAATGAACTATGCTTTAATCCTGCCTCGGAACTATGAAGCGGCACATAATGAAAAACAGCCATGATTTCATGTCTTTTCAAAAAATTCAATAGTTCGGTTCTTATTTCTAAATCTCTTACTTTAATATAAAACATATGAGCATTATGGGTACTATTAAGAGGTATAAATGGTAAGTCGATTAAATTTAATTCACTCAAAGGCTGTAATAGATTAAAATATAAATTCCAGCTAACCAATCTATTCTTTGTAATCATTTCTGAGGCTTCAAGTTGTGCCATTAAAAATGCAGTGTTCAGTTCACTAGGGAGGTAGGAAGAACCTATGTCAACCCAAGTATACTTATCTACCTGACCTCTAAAAAATTTAGATCTGTTTGTCCCTTTCTCACGTATTATTTCAGCCTTTTCCATAAATGTTTCATCATTAACTAACAAAGCGCCACCTTCCCCGCAATGTACATTCTTGGTTTCGTGAAAGCTGATACATCCTAAGTGACCAAGGGTACCCAGTTTCTTTCCTTTATATTCGCTAAGAATCCCTTGTGCTGCATCCTCCACAACTGCCAAATTGTATCTATTCGCCAACTCTAAAATTTTATCCATATCACAAGCTACTCCAGCATAATGCACTGGGACAATTGCTCTTGTTCTATCTGTGATCGCATCTTCTATAAGATCTTCATTAATATTCATAGTATCAGGTCGAATATCCACGAATACAATCTTAGCTCCTCTTAAAACAAAGGCATTGGCAGTGGATACAAACGTATAAGATGGCATGATAATTTCATCACCCTGTTGGATATCCAAGAGAATAGCAGCCATCTCCAGCGCATGTGTACAAGAAGTCGTTATTAATGTTTTTTTTACATCAAAAGTTCTTTCAAACCAGTTTGCACATAAACGCGTAAATTCTCCATCCCCCGAAAGATGTCCACTAGAAAATGACTTTTCGACATACTCTCCTTCTTTGCCTACGATTGCCGGTACATTGAAATTTATCATTATCATCTCTCATTTCAGCAAATTATGTGGTAAAGCCCATGCAGCTTAATAAAAGTGTGGTGATTTAGTCATAGTCTCTATAATTTCTCTCATAACCTTTTCACTGTCAAAAATTTCATCCGCCCTGTTTAAAGCTACAGATTTTTCGCGTTCCCTAAATGCAGGATTTTCCCATTTTTTTATAAATGTCTTCACATCATCAAAACTATTAATATGATAGTACTCTCCTGCCGTGTGAGCAACATCTCCAAAGGCATATGTAAAAACAGGTAGCCCTTGCCGTAAAGCAATGGCAGCAGAAGTACCGCCTCCAGATCTAACTGTGTTTAAATACGCGTCACACACTTCATAAACAGCGGCTAAATCCTTTTGAGCTCCGACATGGACAGATTGTTTATCAAGAGTGACATATCTATTCGTTATTTTTTTATAATTTTCAAGTTCACCTATAAACATAATTCGGGTATGATCATTACATTTCAACAAATCGTCTAGTTCTGTTAAAAAAGAATCGTCTAGCTCCGCATCAAGGCGATTACCTACTACGGCCAATACAAAATTTTCCTCGCCTAACCCCCAATACTCTCTATGCATTTTAGTTTGTGGAGGCGTATATTTATAAGTAAACACACTTTCAATAATTGATTCCCGAGACCTGTTTAATTCTTCTAGCGTGTTCAAATCTGCTTGGTTTATTTTTCTGGGCAAAATTGAAAATGTGCTCTCGGAGGTGGGGAGATCATACGCTAATGGCAGCGTGATAACAGGCACAAAATTAGAAAACAAGTCGGCGCTTACATTTGAGCCTGATATAGATAAAACAAATAGAGGCTTTAAATACTGTATCGCTTGGATCAACTCCATTATTTGGTCGCCATCTGGCATTTCTTTTTCGCATTGAGAGAATGGAATACTTGAATTTTCGTACATTAACCTGCCAGCTTGATTGTACCCCTCATCATAGTTAAACAGGACAGCATTAAAATAAGGCGTGACTATAGAGCGTGGCATGTCTGCGGTATTTATGAGAAAAATATTTTTTTTGAGATTATATAAAGCTTTGCAATGATCTAGCGCTACTTGTGTTGGACTATGTGACATAGAAAGTATCTGTCCAGCTACAACAACTACCAGATCTTTGTTTCGTTCTTCATAAGGAATCCAATTCCCTTCGTTAGCGATTTGATTATTAAAATACTCAAAATATCTTCGATATATTTTTTTCAATCTGTTAGTATTTTTTTTCGTTTTCAATTTAGGAGTAGTAAAAAGAAGGCTGGTAATTTGCCAATAAATAAAATGAAGCACGTCTATCCTTACTTCTTTTTCTATATATTCAAAAATATCCTCCAAAAACTTCTGATCCTTTGTACATGCGAGTAGAAATGACGTTAAATATAGTCCCCAATTCTTATAATCTGATATCATTTGTTCGATTTCAGTTACTATCTCTTGACGACTATTTGAATTTAGACTTTCAAAGTTTCCATTTAATTTGGTTAACTCATGATCTAGTAATTTGTATACTTCCACAATTGATAGTTTATCATTTGACAGTATTTTTTCTATTTCAAGCGTTACTTTGGAACTTCTCATTAGGAACCTCTTTTCATTCTATAATTAAGATTTTACAGAGGGAAGCTAGATTAGGATTTTAGAAACAATGTAACAAGCACATTAATGGGATGTTCGATATGGATTCAACATATATTCATCGAAAAAAAGCCTTCATTTGATTAATAACAAAGCTCTGCTCATCCACCGACATATTTGTTCCAGAGGGCAAACAAACCCCTTTTTCAAATAATATTTTGCCAATATCCCTGCCATCTTCATGAGTAAAATATACGGCATCTTTAAAGAGCGGTTGTAGATGAAGTGGCTTCCATACTGGTCGAGATTCAATATTATCTTTTCCTAAATACCCTATTAAATCACTAACGCTTGTACCAATAATCTCAGGGTCTATTATCATTGTTGTCAACCATCGAGTAGACTTGCCAAAACTCTTTTCCGGCATAAATTGTATTCCATCCACCCCTGATAGCTCATAGCTGTACTTTTCAAAAACTTCTCGTTTCTGTTGAATGCGTTCGTCCAACACACGAAGCTGCCCTCTTCCTATACCAGCCAGGACATTGCTGAGACGATAATTGAAGCCTACATCCTCATGCTGATAATGTATCGCCTTTTCCCTCGCCTGAGTTGCGTAATATCTTGCTCTACTTAGTGCTTCTAAATCATCTGAAACCAGCATGCCCCCACCTGAAGTAGTAATAATTTTATTTCCATTAAATGAAAGAATGCCGAATTTCCCAAGCGTTCCACTCATTTGCTTGCCGTAAGTTGCTCCGAGTGATTCCGCAGCATCTTCTACAATCGGCACCTCGTAATAATCACATATTTTTTTCAACCGATCGTAGTCTGCACTTTGCCCGTACAAATTGACTATAACTACAGCTTTAGGTTTCTTTCCCTTATCTGCATAAGTCTTGAATGCTCGCTCTAGTGCCTCAGGGGACATATTCCAGCTGTCTGGTTCCGAATCGATAAAGACAGGAATTGCACCTTGATATAAGATCGGGTTAGCACTGGCAACAAAGGTAAGAGAAGAACAAAAAACAATATCATCCTTTTCCACACCAAGCAATATCAAAGACAAGTGAATCGCTGCTGTTCCAGAACTTAGGGCAACTGCACCTCCACACCCCAGATAACTTGCCACCTCTGTTTCAAAAGCGTCTACATTTTTACCTAGTGGAGCAATCCAGTTTGTTTCAAAAGCCTCTGTGATATATTGTTGTTCAAACCCGCCCATATGCGGCGAAGATAAATAAATTCTATCTCGATTGGACATTTTGTTTCATCCCTTATCCTTATAGGTTTTTTATTACTTTGGCCGGACAACCCACAACTGTAACTTTTTCTGGCAAATCGCGGATGACACAAGAAGCAGCACCAACGATGGTATCACACCCTACACGAACACCAGGTATAAGATTTGCACCTATTCCGATATGAGCACAGCACCCGATTTGAACTCCACCTGCCATATGTACACCTGGGGAAATATGCACGAAGTCTTCTATTCGGCAATCATGGTCTATAGTAGCCGCCGTATTAACAATGACATGCTCTCCAACGTACGCATCAGCGTTAATTACAGCATTAGGCATGACAACCGTCCCCTCCCCAATGAATGCGCTGGGTGCGACTACAGCGCTTGGATGAACAGCAGTACCAAATTGGACTGAAGCAACTTTTAATTGACTTACAATCTTCCTTCTGGTTGTATTATCTCCGATTGCCACAACGAACAGCGCCTCTGGATACAGAGATAATAGTTGAGCAATCTGATTACGGTCCCCCAAGATCGGCAATCCGTTCCATGCTTCTTCTTTACAATAGTCATCCAGAACTCCAATGATTTCTTCACCACAGGACCGTAAAATATCCACGATGACCTTGGCATGTCCTCCTGCTCCAAAAACAATATAGCTCAAGGCCGATCCTCCTTAATAGGTAATTGTCTTTTGAATAAGCTGCTCTGACTTGGATGTTCGGTTCAATATATCTACGATGCGAGAGCTTGTGTTATCTCTACTGTAAATATTGTCGGTTGCTTTAACAATTTGTTGGAAAGGCTCAGACATTGCGTATTCTATTGCAGAAGTCAATTCGAGCTCGTCAGCTGCAATATCTATTGTGTTCACAGAACGCTCTCTGCCTGTCTGACGAGTTCCAATATTAATGACTGGAACATGAAAGGAGGCAGCCTCAATAATCCCCGACGAAGAATTTCCAATTAATATTTTTGCATTTTTCAACATCGTCAGATAATCAAGTTGCTCAAAACTAGTTACAAGGTGCATCCCTTTTCTTGCAGCAAAACGATTATAAACATCAACAATCGCATCAGCTCCGGCATCCGAATTGGGCATCACACAAATTACCTCATTCTCCCCAGCCAAGAGAACTTCCATCATCTTACCAAGGATGTGCATATCCGCTTCTTCCGTGGTGACAGGATGATAAGCAAACAGCACATAATCTTTATCTATATTCAGATCGTATTTACGTTTCGTCCTCTCTAGCTCAGGCAGGGATGTATTCATCATCGTTTCAATTCTTGGAGCACCGACTACATGAATTCTCCAAGGTTCCTCGCCAAGCCTGATTAGGCGCTCTCTGCTTCCATTTGTAGCTACAAAGTGGATGTGGGCCAACTTACTAATCGCATGCCGAACAGACTCATCAATCGTGCCGGATACTTCTCCACCATGCAAATGAACAAGCGGAATGTTCATGTGAGAGGATACAATCGCAGCTGCAAGCATTTCTCCCCGATCTCCTAATACAATAACGAAATCTGGTTCCAAAGCTTCTACGGCTTGTGTCATGCCCATGATTGCTATTCCAATAGAGCGAGACATATTAGCATGGGTAGATCCCTGCAGCAGACAGTCTACCTTAGCAGATATACGAAATCCGTCTTTTTGGATAGCGTCCAATGTATACCCATGCTGTGGAGATAAATGCATTCCTGTAACCAATAGGTGGAGCTCCAGAGCATGTTCTTCCTCAAGCGCCCGCAAAACCGGGTAATATATCCCATAATCAGCTCGTGTTCCGGTAATTACCAATACTTTTTTCTTCATTGCACATCATCCCATGATAACAAACTATCTTCATGTACATCCTTTAAAAGCTGCTTACCAACCAAGTCATCAAAATATTTAGGCTCTATTCCAGTGCCTGGGCGCTTGATGAGCAGATCTTCTTGAGTTAATTGCTGGCCAGCCTTTTTGGATGTTGCCATCACAATACTTTTTCTTGCAACGGCTCTGGTGCTTTCCTCGGAAGGCATACACCTTTTAACCCCATCCCCTAGAGCCTGCTCCACATTTCGAATCGCAAGAACCATTTTTGAGAAATCAGCAGGCTCCAGTGAAGCCTTATGGTCTGGACCTGGAAGATTTCGATCCAATGTAAAATGCTTTTCAATAATTCTCGCTCCTAATGCTGAAGCTGCTATAGCGATCTCGATGCCCGCCGTATGATCAGAATATCCTGTGACCTTATCAAAAGCTGTAGAAATAGTCTTCATGGCCAGCAGGTTTACATCTTCCAATGGTGCTGGATAGTCGGAAGTACAATGTAGCAATAGAACATCACTTTTTTTGACTACTTCTAACGATTCTCTAATTTCATCGAGATTGGACATCCCAGTGGATAGAATAATCGGACGCCCATAACTATCAAGCTTCTGAAGAAAGGGGATATTGTTCATATCTCCTGATCCTACCTTGAATGCGTCGATATGAATTGAATTCAGAAACTCAGCACTTTCTTCATCAAAGGGTGTGGAAAGGAAATCTATCCCTTTATCCTCACAGTACCTTTTCAAAAGAACAAAATCCTCAAAGCTCAATTCCAACTGTTTTAACATATCTAGTTGGCTTTCATCTGAATTGGTGTTTTCTGTCTGATAATTAGCCTTCTGGGCGTACTTGGTTACCAGCTTTTCGCTTTTAAAGGTTTGGAATTTCACTGCATCGGCACCGCATAAAATCGCTTGATCAATACACTCGAATGCAAGCTCCAATGATCCGTTATGATTGACTCCTACCTCCGCGATAATATAGATGGGGTCGCTACCATTATTTGATAAGAGGTTTTTCATTTTATATCCCTCCCTCCTACTACAAGGATTCCTTATGATTGGATTCTCTCCCAAAAAACTCTGCCATTTTTAAATCAAACTCGTCATCTATGTCAATAGATCGTTCTTTAGGCATAATGTAGCCACAATTATTAGGACCAACCAGAGTTTCACTATTCATCAACAGATCTCTTTTTACGATATAGATGGCTCCGTTTAGAGCATGTAGTTCTTTCAGATCTTGTCTCCTCAAATGCTCCCGTTCACCTTTCAGGTAGGGCGTAAGCCGACCGTTATCCATTTCCCTTAGTAGATAGGGTTGCACTCCAGACAAAGTGACACTTTGAAGGGAATCAGCCTGATGATCTAAAAATATTTTATATGCTTCTTTAATGTCCATAGCATTTCGCAGCGGAGATGTGGGCTGCAGCAGCATAATAACATCAAAAAATTGATTTTGTGTCTGCTCATAAAATTCAACTGCATGCTTCAATACATCAATGCTTTTAGCCTCATCGGTAGCCAGTTCATCGGGCCTTATAAACGGAACAGCCGCTCCGGCTTGGCCCGACACACGAGCAATCTCTTTACAATCCGTTGAAACTATAACTTCGTCCACACAACCACTATTTAGTGCAGCTTCAATGCTATATTGAATGAGCGGTTTATCATGTAACAATCTTATGTTTTTACCGGGTAAACCTTTTGATCCACCCCGCGCAGGAATAATCGCCAAACATTTGTGATTGCTCATCATACAATACCTTTTGTGAAGCCCAATCCGTTCTGTTCAATAAGCTCCCGAATGGCTTTCGGGAAAATCTGTGGTGCAGTCATCGAAGAATATTCTTGACGAATAGCCTTTTTAAAACCTTCATATTCTTGCTCTGCGGTATGAAATAACGAAGGAATGATATACATCTGTCCATTCTCCAACGCTCTTTCAGATTCCTCAAGCGTCATTAGTTCCTCATATAGCTTTTCTCCCGGCCGGATTCCGGTCTCAATGATTTCTCCACCATAAGGTTTACCAACTGCCTCTTCATACGAATCAATCAAACATTGGGCCAAATCCGTAATTTTGAGAATCGGCATTTTTAGTACAAATACTTCTCCACCCTGCGAATAGTGCGCCGCATCTATGACCAATTGAGCTGCTTGAGGAATAGACATCATAAACCGAGTCATCTCTGCATGTGTGACCGTCACCGGTATCCCTTTAGCAATCTGATCACGGAATAAAGGAATAACAGAGCCCCTGGATCCCATAACATTTCCAAAGCGGACACAAGAAAAGATGGTACGTTTGCTCCCTTTATACAAGTTTGCGGCAGAAATCAAACGTTCTGATAGCAGCTTCGTAGCCCCCATCGTATTCGTTGGGTTTACCACTTTATCTGTGCTGATGGCTACTACTTTTTCTACATTATGCTCAATAGCCGTCTCTATCAGATTTTGTACGCCAATAACATTCGTTTTTACTGCTTCCATAGGGTTATACTCGCATGCAGGCACATGTTTGAGAGCAGCAGCATGAAAAATATAATCCACATCCTCCATAGCATAACTCAGTCTTTGCTTGTCCCTGATATCACCGATTAGATAACGAATATTCGTATACTCTTTTAATTCCTGCTGCAGATCAAACTGCTTGCTCTCATCCCTGCTAAAAATCCGCAAGGCTTTAGGGTTATACGACAAAATATTACGTACAATTTCGCTTCCAATCGAACCTGTGCCGCCCGTAACCAATACAATCTTGTTGGTAAACATAATGACCTCCGGAGTGTAAAACGATTAATTTATATATTTTTATGGACCACTGCATCCCTATCTGTTTTTTTATCTAAACGGCAAATCGATTCCGAAAACATTTCTTGGAGTATCGGGATTTGTGCTGTAATATCCTGTAGCAGCTTACCCAGATGCTCATAGATTAGATCAGACTTACGAGTCAACTGATGTTCTGTCACAATCACAGGGAGCAACTGATCAAAACGCGCAATTTCGATAGGCATAATGGACTCAAATATAGGTGAGAACCAGTTCCTGTTGGCAATCAATCCCCACATCTGCTCTATGCATTCCATCATATTTTGAGCCTTTGCCGGTTTAGTTCGGCTAAACTCACGTAATTTATTCATAAGCTTGTGAATGGCTGCAATCTCAGAGCGTACATTGGAAAGGTCCTCACGTGTCGCTATCAGCTTATCTCTGACATCCTGCACCTTATTCATATCAACAGCAACATTTTTTTCATTTATCAAATCGGCAATTGCATCAGGATTAATAGATTCTGAAGCTAACAATTTATACATCTCTTCCATGGGCTTGAAAGGAGCACCCTCAATCACTGCACCATTGCGGCTTGAATTAACGAATTCGATTCTCGGAAGGACCGTAATGAGATTTTCGAGTCCATCCTTCATCAAAGAGAAACTCTCGTCTGTAGTATTGTATGTTCCCTTTACATTCAGTACTTTCTTAGGCGCTTCTTGCACTGTCTTATCAGTAGCTTCGGCTGCAAAATGTTCAATTCCATCTGCGTAAAATTTGTTATCAGGGAACGACAAATCCTGACCTGCAAGTATGATCCGTTTAGCCCCTAAACATGCTGCTGCTTGAATAGCCGTTCCTGCAACTGTTTCTGTAGGGGATATAAATAGTTCCTCTTTACTGAGTCCAAAGAAATACTGAGATACAGCATCACTTTTCATAATACTATGAATTTTCTCTGCGCAGTGCTGATCAGAGATTTCGTAATAAGATGAGGAGGTAAACAATAAAGGCTGCTCCCTTGTTACAGAAGAAGAAAAGATCTTCTTATTGACTGGATGTCCATCCATAATGACAGCAAGGTGTGGCTGTATTCCATGCTTTACTAAAGCCTGAATGCTGGAGCCTGCTGAAATAATCAGTACATGAGGACGTAATTTTTTGAGCCATTCGATATCTTCTTGTAAAGATGGTCCCGATGATACAACAACTACTGTTGCACCTTCAAAAGCATAAAATAGTCGCTCAATGGAAGGAGTGTATAACACATCAGAAAGGTGATATAGAAAATTTCGAGTCCATTCTTCTCGAAAACGATTCTCTGTATGTTTATCTACCAAGAAGCTCTGACGATATTCCTGAAATTGTTCCTTTACTTCACGTAACAAATTCATATCTTCTGATAGATACTTGCGCAGTGCGATAAACCCCAAATCTTCCAGCATATAACTACTTAGCATATG
Source organism: Paenibacillus sp. SEL1 (assembly GCF_054602535.1). Taxonomy (NCBI): domain Bacteria; kingdom Bacillati; phylum Bacillota; class Bacilli; order Caryophanales; family Paenibacillaceae; genus Paenibacillus; species Paenibacillus sp. SEL1. Next base: position 1,461,234 of record NZ_CM137723.1, read on the forward strand.
AAACATCATATTGAGCTGAGATTGGCCAACCGATAACCAGTACAAATTGGGATGTCCCAACAAAAGACTGAGATCGTAATCCGTCACTGATTTACGAAACAGCTGCTCATCTGGCTCGTATACAAATAACCAGTGGTTCGGATACAATTCGAGGAGGTCAGCAATACTGAGCCCCCTTTCAAACCCATATACAAAAATAATCTTACCATTTCCAATAGATCCATCGACAGCATTGAGCCAAGCGATATCCCTTTCAAAGGGCTCAGTAAACAAAGGTATAGATAAGTCATCATTCAGCAAACTATTTATTTTGGTTGCAACATGAGGGAACCTTTGCTCTAGAATTGTATGGTTTATTTGTAGTTGGGACAAGGTAATACCACCGTTTCACATTAATATTTGTTAATTAGTATATCGGATTTACTCTTAATGGAATGAACCTTTTCACAAAAATACCCCCATTCTAAATCGAATAGGGGGTACGCTCCATAAAGCATTTTTTATTTGCGATGATCAATAAACAAACTGTCTACAGAATAAGCTTGCTGGTAAGCATGCTGCTGCACACGAATGGCTCCACGTTTCTCCATCCAGTGGCCTGCTTCATCCTTAAGTGCTTGCATACGCTGCAAAATTATAGAATCGTGGCTTAGTATATTACGGATTTTCTGCTTATCATGTTCCGTTAATGATAGTTGATAGGGCTGCATCTGTTCTACAATGCGCTGTCTTTGATCTGCAAACTGTTCAAATTCTTCCTCATTTAAATTCAGAAGATTAACCAACACTGCTTCTGTCTTATGTTGCAGTTCTTCAAGGAGTACTTGCATATTAGGATCTGCCATCACACACTACCAACTACACCAGGCATTTTCGCGGCTTCCAGCCAAGCCTCCCGTAGGTCAGTCAAATGTTCCAGCACCTCTTGTGCAGGAGCGGCTATCTTGTGAACATTCGCCTCAATCAGCTCATGCAGCATATATTCATACACTCGCAATAAGTCATGGGACATTGGATACTCAAAATTCAACGCAGATATCAACTCGTGTACAATAGCTTGCGCTTTACACAAACTATTATTTGCTTTCTCGTTATCCTTATTCTCTATCCCCTCAATCCCCGCACGAACGAAACGAATAGCCCCATCGTACAGCATAATCAGCAGTTTAGGTTTGGATGCAGTTTGCGCTTGAGTCTGCCGGTATTTCTGATAGGGTGTATTGATCAATTGTAAAACCTCCTTTATGACGACATGCCTGTAAGACTCGAAGATGTACTATTATACTTGCTAATTGCCGTCTCCATCGCAGTGAATTTTTTGTAATAGTTAGTTTCAATCATCGTTAGGCGACTAGTCATGTCACTAATTCGACGGTCCAGGCTCGACAATTGCTCTCCCATTGTACTCGTAGAAAGAAATGAAGCAGTTAGGTCCTTACTAACTTTTGAAGTACCCGCTGTATCGGCCATTCTTTGAAGTGAGGTATTCGAAATTTTCTTTAGTTTAGCAAGAATACCGTCTTGCTGTGTATATTTATTAGTTAGCGCCGTGCTTGGATCCTGTTTCCCAAAAAAATTTGAGATAACATCTGGATCTTTTTCAACCGCTGCGCGCAATTTGTCTGCATCTAGAATAAGCTTGCCTTTCGTATCATACGTACCCGTAGTGATTCCCAGCTCAGACATCATTAAAGGCTTATTCTTACCATTTGCATCAACTCTGCCGATATCTACACCTTGAATCATAGCATTACGCATTTCAGATAATGTATCCTGCAAGATGGGATCGTTTCTAAGCATGCCACTCTTAGCCTTGGTTGTCCAGAGCTTGACTTCATCATCGCTCATAGCGGCTTTTTGTTCCGTCGTAAGCGGAGTGTATTTTTTATATCTCTCTTCACCAACCTTAACATTGAGTGTAGCGAGAACATCATTATACGCATCGACAAAACTTTGAATATTTTCCACAATCTTATCGGTATCTTTGGTAGCTTCGATCCTTGTCGCAGCACCACCAGCTGCCTTCAGCGTAATATCAATGCCATTAATGGTAAAATTATTTGATGACTTTTTGACTTCAAGTCCATTTACCTTTAGCACAGCATCGGTTCCGTTCGTTGAAGACAGTTTAAACTCACTACTAATTTGAGCATCGATATTGAATATTTGCGAGCCCGTAGTTTTACTTGTTAACGACAAACCAGATTTGGCATCATACAGGGCAGTTACTCCCGTCTTACTGTTATCATTAATTTTTTTGACAAATGACTCAATGGTTTCGTTTGCATCCACATCAATAGTGGTCCCACCAACTTGAACCGTACGAGCTGCCCCATCGGCAAATGCAAGCTCGGTGCTTGCCTTTTCAGACCATGTGCTGTCTGAGACAGATCTTGCGGCAGTAGCGAGATTGGTTACTGAGATATCCAATACTCCACTGGCAGACGATGAAGCCGAAGCAGTCAACGCGTCACTATTTCCCGTTACTGTTACTTTCTGCGGATTCATTGAAGCAGTACGGCTTAATATCGTCAACTTATCTTGTAGAAATGAAACAACTTTAGTACTAGCCTCACGATAGTTTTCTCGTTTCCATTCCATCAATTGTTTCTGTTGATTCATTTTGTCGAGCGGTACACGCTCAGCTGTCATTAGCTTTTTGACTACTGCATCAATATCCATGCCTGAGGCAAGACCACTTATTCTTGTTACCATAATTGTATGTCCTCCTATATTTTCTTATCGATAATAATTCCTGCAATCTCCATCATTCTAGCGGCTATATCCAGAATTTTTTCAGGAGGTACCTCACGAATCAGATCGCCCGTTTCCTTGTTCATCACTTTTATCATGATTGCATGTGTCTTTTCATGCACAGAGATCTCAAATGTCTTCTGCGGACCTTGTATAGCATCAATTACTTTCTGTAGCTCCAAAACTGCTTCCTCATGTGTCGGTTGCTTCTGACTGGTACCACCTCTATTGGTTGTTCGAACAGCATCTTGTGTGGTAACATAATTTACTTCGGCATCTGAAGGGGCTTCACGTTTTATTCCTGCTGATAGCTGAGTCGGCAACGGATTCCCAGTGCTAGGGGGTATCATCGAGTCCATAAAATAACCTCCATTAAAATTTTTTAGACACAATAAATCCGTTCTGTACTTGAAATGCTAATACATTATATATCGGTAGATGGGTGTAATTATTTATGAAAAAACTAAAATAAAAGCAAAAAAAAAAGATCCTGCTTCTCGCAGGATCTTTTTTTTGTAATTGCTGTCGTTTAAAATTAACGAAGCAACGACAGTACGCCTTGTGGCGCGGAGTTTGCTTGTGACAGCATGGATTGGGAAGCTTGTAGCAAGATGTTGTTTTTGGACAGAGCAACCATTTCTTTTGCCATGTCAGTATCACGGATACGGGATTCGGAAGCTGTCAGGTTTTCTACAGTTGTGCCCAAATTGTTGGAGGTATATTCCAGACGGTTTTGCATAGCACCAAGGTTCGCACGTTGCTTAGCAACTTTTTCAATTGCATTTGTTGTTTGAGACAAAGTTACTCCAGAAGTAAGACCACGGATTTCAGTGGAATCGATACCTTTGATAGTAATTACGAACTTGTTATCATCAGCTTGGATTTTAACACCTGGTCCGCCGGAAATTGCAATACCGTTGAATTTAGTGTTAGACAGAATTGCGTCAATTTGACCACCCAATTGACCAAGTTCTGCTTTGATGTTGGATTTATCGCCAGCACTGTAAGTATCATTGGATTGTTGAACGCTCAGTTCTTTCATACGAGTCAGCATGGAGGATACTTCGTTCATTGCACCTTCAGCTGTTTGTGCGAAAGAGATACCATCTTGAACGTTACGTTGTGCTTGTTCCAGACCACGGATTTGACCACGCATTTTTTCGGAAATGGAGAGACCAGCAGCATCGTCAGCTGCACGGTTGATACGCAGACCTGAAGACAATTTTTCCATGTTTTTGCTTGCTGCCGTGTTGTTCAATTGCATATTACGGTGTGTATTTACTGCAGGTAAGTTGTGATTGATAATCATTTTAAATTTCCTCCCTGAAATGGTTTGATTCCCACGTCCTTGTGGTATAAGCGTCTTCACAGGTCGGCCGCCCTGAAGAATTACCGCTCTAAAATATATATCGACCCTTAAGCTATAATTGTTTATAGCATTCCAGATTTTTTTAAAAATATTTTCTTAGAAGTTTACGACACTGTTATATAGACGATTATATCTATTACTGTTTCAGATGAATAAGCAAAAACAAAGGCCGACACTTTACTCGTGTCGGCCTTTCTCAATGAATGTGCACTACTATTATTGTTTAATCAGGACTTTCTCTTATCCATTTCCAACATTACATTTTGAATAGCATTCGAATCCATAACAGCAATTTGATTATTTTGCTGAATAGCATCAAAGACTTCTTTTCGGTAAATATCAATATCCTTAGGGGCAGAAATACCGATTTTCACAGTATCTCCTTCAACAGAAAGAACTGTTATGACGATATCATTCTGAATTACAATGGATTCACCCTTTTTACGTGTTAATACCAGCATTAGGACTCACCGCCTTTGCTGGACTCTATTTCATTCCACAAGGGATGCTTAATTGTATAGTTCGTATTTTGCAAAACAATTTGCTTTCCCGTCTGCTGCTCAATATTAAAAATTAAAGGCGCAAGCAAATTAACTGTTGTTTTGGATTGATCACTGTTCCATGTACAAATACATCGTACTGATATTTGTTCCTGACTTGTAATCCCAATATCCTCTAGAGCATCATCAGATAACTCAAATTCATAATCTTCAAAGAAATCAAATGGATTTACGGTGATAAAAATAGTAGCTGGCTGCTCTACTGCACTGAAAAGACTAAATAATTCATTATGTTCCTGCAGCCGAAATTCCCGAAGTTGTTCAAATCCTGGTATTCCTTTTGGAAACACATAAAGACTAGTATTTTTCTCTTGGTTTTCTTCATCTAATTTCTGTTCTGGGGTCATAAGTAACTCCTCCTATAAATAGTAACAAAAAAGCTACGGACCACTCGTCCATAGCTTCAAATCACAAATGTCAAAGATAAAAATCAGCTCATAAAGTCCATCAAAGATGGCTGCATGATCTTAGCAGATGATTTCAGGGCAGCTTCATAAATGGTTTGGGCAGATGTAGCTTGAATCATCAGACTAGCAACATCCGCATCTTCCGTTTTAGCTTGAAGTGTCGTCAAGTTCAAATTTCGCTCTTCCAAACGGGATTGTATCAGTTCAACTCGATTCGTACGTGCACCCACTTCAGACAAACTTGTCTGCATTTTAGTAAAGCGGGATTCAATACTTGAAAGTTGACTCGATATTGCTGTACTATTTCCGCCGCTTAGTGCAGAAGATATAGCATCCATAACCTTAAAAACATTATCCGCCTCTGTTGATTTCCCAAAAAAATCGCTACCGGACGTATTTACCCGAAATGCATCTTGGTCTCCAACTGCATAGCTGACAGCGCCTTGATCCGGATTAATCTGATCATAACTTGTTACCGTAGCAGATAGCTGATACGGCATCTGATCATAATTTTGTCCATTAAAAACATACTTCCCACGAAGCTGGCTGTTACCAATATTCATCATTTGTTCTTTTAACTGATCAACTTCTAGCTTAATCGAATCCAAGCCGGATTGAGGTAGTGTTTCACTTGAAGCCTGTACTGTCAACTCTTTAAGACGCTTCATTACATCACTGGCTTGTTGCATGGTTGTATCAGTGAAATCCAACCAGCTAACAGCCGCATCTGAGTTCGTCTTGTATTGTTCATTAGAAGCTAACTCAGCTCTGTAACGTAGCGCATAAGTTACCCCCACTGGGTCATCTGAAGGCTTGTTCAGCTTACGACCAGTCGAAATCTGATTCTCCATTTTACCCATATTACTATTATTTCGATTCAGGTTACTGAGCAATTGCATATTAGTCATCCCTGAAGTCACTCGAATTGGCATGGCTTACTCCACCTTCTCATTATACTAGAGACCTACGCGACCTGTACCATTAATCAGCTTTTCCAACAGTTGATCAAAAGTTGTCATGAACCGGGAAGCTGCACTATAAGCATGTTGGAACTTGATCATGTTTGACATTTCTTCATCAAGCGACACCCCGCTGACGGATTGTCGGTTCAAGTCCACTTGCTCGGTCAACAGCTGTGCATTTTTCGATTGACGCTCTGCTTCCTGGGTTTGGACACCTAATTGTCCAACAATTGAACTGAAGAAGTCATCTACCGTAGTAGATTGGGCTTGAGTTGTATTAAAACCAAACTTCACATTTTTTAGGCTCGCCATAGACAATGCCAAAGCATTGTTACCTACAGTTACCTTTTCATTAGCTGTTCCCGTTCCATCTACACGCAAAGAACTGGCAATTTTATTGGGATCATCTTGAATATCCTTATTCAGCGTAATGTTACCGGCTGTAATAGCAGCTCCATCTTTCGAGGTAAAAAACACTCCTCCCTTTTCTGGAGTTGTGCCACTGAGTGTGTATCCCAATTGATGGAGTCCATTAATCCCTTGTACAGTTACTTTCAAATCCGCGGTCAAGGTTCTGTTGTTATTCGCATTTGAGTAAGTAACTGCTGCATTGTTGACACCTGAATTTAGTACCGTTCCCTCAGGCAGAACTGTACCTGCGGGCAAAGTAATTTCAATGTTGCCATTCGCGAGCGTATTAGCTAACTGGTCCATCTGAGTTTTGTAATCTGCTACATATTTATCTCTGGATAAAATCATACCGTACACTTCGCCACCAGTTAACGCTCCACCTTGATATGCAGCCTCAAGGCCAGCCGCTGTAATAGCAGTTACCTCTGTGCCCGCTACAGCTATCTGTCCTGCCACCGTTACCTGATAACCGTTATCCAGCTGAGTTACCTGCACATTTGCAAGCTTGGACAACTTATCAACTGCATAATCCCGCTGATCACGCAAGTCATTTGGATTATCCCCAAGTTGTTCCAACTTGTAAGTATTACCATTCAGGTCCGCTATAGACTGCAATAACGAATTCATCTCAGATGTTTTTAATGTAACGTTATTAGTTAAATCAGAACTGAGTGCATCCAGTTGCTTGCTAGCCTGGTTCATCGCATCTGTCAGAGCAAGCGTAGTCTCTTTTACAATTTTGCGATTCGTGACATCCTGAGGGTCTTGGCTCAGATCGGACCATGAATCCCAAAAATTATCCATGACCTTACGAATACCTGTATCCGAAGGTTCATTCATAATGGTCTCAAGCTTGTTCAGTGTGTCATAACGGATGTCCCATCCACCTTGAGAAGAACTTTCATTACGATACTGATCGTCCAGAAAAGTCTGACGGACGCGCTCAATAGCAGTGAATTCAACCCCTGTACCCATTTGACCTCGTACAACGGAACGATTCAAACCGTAGGCTTCCATAGAATCCGAGGCCTTCATACTAACCACTTGTCTTGAGTAACCAGCTGTGTTGGCATTTGAGATATTGTGTCCGGTTGTATTAAGTGCTGCCGTTTGTGTGTTTAAGCTTCTTTTCGCTGTTTCTATACCATGAAATGTTGAGACCATGTTTTCCTCCTTCAATTAGGCGCGTGTATCAAATAGTCCCGCTCGTACAGTAGAGGTGCTTTTGTCAGCTGGACGCTGATAGACCGCTTCAGATTCCGCATAATATGACATACTCTCAATAGAAAAATCAATATAGGAAAGCGCCTGTTGTATAAGCTGTTGATTCAACTCATTTAATTTTTTCAATTCTACAAGCGTATCCGCTAGATTTTTCTGAATTTGAAGGAGGCGCTGTTTGTCTTCTACATCAAACACAAGACGAGACAACTCCGTAATATTGAGATTCAACTTAGACTTAATACCACGTTCCTGCAAAAATTCATATGCTGCCTGCAGGCGTCGCTCATCCAACTGTTCAATGTGTCTGGACATCTTCGATTCCTGGTTCATGACTAGAATGAGCTGATCTACCTTATTTGATATCAGTGCTTCTTTTTTTTGATTTCCTAATGCAATCAACTGCTCGTGAGCCTCTCTAAGCTGCTCCAGCACATCAATCAATCGCTCTAAAGGCATATTCCTTCACCTAGCTTTCAGAAGACTGCTTGAAGTAAGGTAACAGCTTCTCTGCAATTTTATCGGCATCCACACGATAGGTTCCAGAAGCTACTTGCTGCTTAAGCTCCTGAATTTTCTTAACACGGTCTGCATCACTGCTGCGGTTCAGCATTTCCATTGCTTCCGGAGAAATCGAAACCTCATCCTTGCGGCGGGACTTCTTAAGCTCCTCTTGACGTCCTGTTTCAATATTTCGCTGATATGGATTAATAGCTCCGATGCGGTTGGTCTCGTTAATTTTCATAACTTCCACCTTCCTTAGTTATTTGATATGGTCAGAATGTATCAGACGACATAGCGTCGAACATGGTTCGTATTATGCCTGACTTCTTTATTTTGTGCATGTTGCTAAAAATAAAAAAACCGATAAGCTCTATAAAGATTATCGGCGGTATTTGAAACTTTTTGAATAGCTGAATGCGTTTTTAATTCCCCTGTACTACTTTCCACGAAGTTTATCAATCGCGCTGTAGGTACCTGAGCCCATATTATTACTTTGATCCTGATTACTACTTTCGCGTACAGCCTGATGCAGGTCTTTAGTCAGACGTGTTCGACAAGAATCGCACATATGCCCTTCACGAATCGGTATCCCGCATACCTCGCAAGGATACGTCATATTAGGCGCATTAGCAATGGAAATACGTCCCTCACGTATAAATGTCGTGATTTGCTTTACAGATACCTCAGTAGCCTCTGAAAGCTCATGCATATGAATGCCCTTATTTTCACGTATATGTTTGACACAGCGTTCGTATTCAATTTCAATTTCTTTAATACAGTTTTGACAGATTCCCCTGACGTTCTTAATAAACAGCTTTCCACAGCGAGGACAGTTATCCAAATTCATCCTCTGTAGCGCCCCTTTCCAATTTCCGATCTTTAATTACTTTTATCCTTACATTAACTTATAATGAAGAGCCTCGTCTAGCAAATATTTCAAAAAAAAGATTTTCAGGTTTTACACAATTGCACATCTTATAAGTTATCATATTTAAAAGTATAAGAGAGAATGATCCATCAGCAAAAGTTTCTCTATATTTATATGCATCAATATGCAATGACATAAAAATAAAGAAAGCCCATGAAGGCTATAGCTCAGCCTAGTGCATGTATCTATTTATCGTCAAACATTACACCGTACTTTAGATAGAAAATAAAATAAGCGCCATTCCAGTTATTTTCGGGAATAGCGCTTCATTGTACAATTAAAATAGCTATATATGAATATGAGTAAATGTAGAAATTAATTATCAAGATGAGGGAAAAACCGGGCGAAACAATCCTCAGAAGAATTCATGTTCACCTGTGCCCCGAATGACATCAAGGAAATCCTGTAAATCCGGGGGAACGGCGCCCATACGAATGCTCCGCACATGGAGTGTGGGTATTCATAAATCTCATGGACCTAACATCATCTCAACTTATAACATATCTGAAATCAAGCTAGATGCATCAGTGGAAATTTGCAGCCCAAAAAAACAAGCTATTTCACAAATAATTATTCAAAAAAGCATTGTTTTAATAGAGGCCTTCCCGTATACTATAGTCAAACGCTTGGTTTAAAAAACACACTTCATTATACATTTATAATGATATTTATTTATTTGTGTTTGTTTGCGGTACTTGCAGTTCTTGGCCTACTTTAACCAGGTTGTTGATTTTAACCAGTTCTTCAACAGTTACACCGTATTTTTCAGCGATAGAAGCCAATGTGTCGCCCTCTTGAACATTTACAGTGATTGTATTTACAGTTGCTGGTGTTTCAGTTGTAGTCGTTGCTGGTTTTGTAGTTGTTGCTTGATTGTTGTTCTCAGTAGTTGGTTGAGCTGGTGTTGTAGTTGCTGCATCTTTAGGAGTTACAGTTCCAAAAACTTTTTCTTCAAATGCTTTTTGTGCTGCTTCTTGTTGTTGAATGATCAGTTGCTCCTCATAACGATCCTTATTTTGGTCAGAGTTCGATTTTGCCATTACTTGACCTGTTGCAAGTGGACTCAACAAAGATACTGCACCTAAACTAACTGCCAGCATGCTAGATACTGCTACTTTTTTCATTACGTTTTTCATGATTTTTTCTCTCCTCTTTTTAACTTTAAATTTTAATTAACTGCTTTACTACTGAGCGAGACACTCCCAATGTCCGCTCTTTAGTCATTAGCTAATCACTTATTACCAATCATGTTAGCTATCAACAGATAGAAATTGTACTCCTCTTTTCCAAAAAAATCAACCTCTAAATTGAAATATTCTGTTTTCATCCCTCACTTCCTTACTTTTTGTTTGTCTCTATATTTTTTATTATATACCTCTCTCTAGCTCGTTGTCAAATCCTGCTGATTGTACGGCTTAAAAGACTTTTACTCTATCATTTAATCCTTCTTTCAAGAGAGTTATAACCTCTTTTTCATAGTTTCAAGCAAAATTTCATGGAAAATACTAGATATTTAGGCTTATGATCTTGCTAAGGTCAGGCAAAAAATAGTCAAATGTATTCCTTGCTCTAATGCCTTTTCTCTCAAAACACGTGCACACGCCTGCAATGTGCTCCCCGTTGTATAAATATCATCTACAAGCAAAACGGTAACGGAGAACTTATTCTCCGTAGCACGATGAGATTCAGCTTTTAAAATAAACGACTTCAGCAAATTTTCCATATTGGGGTGGACAGAAAACGCGTTATTCATGGTGTTCATGCGTTCCTTTTTGGATTTAAAGCTTTGTTTGCCTGTATCTTGTGGACGAGCAAGTAAAGATAGGAAGGGGAGCTTATTCCTCCTAGCAATCTCTTCTGCCAAGATCTGAGCCTGATTGAAGCCTCGCTCTGTCAGCCTCTTCTCACTTACCGGGACACAAGTCACTACATCCACACTCCACAAAGATTGCTTGAAACGAGAATGTTTAAGACTTGCAAACTCATACCTCATCGCCTGATAGGCTCGATTCATGATCTCGCCCAGCAAGGAACCATACTTTTCATTTCCACGATATTTGAACTGCCCAATCCATTCTCTCATCATCGGTGTATAGCTGGTTGCACTCCGATTGCACACATAGTAACGTACTAATCGGTCAAGCCTTACGCAATCCGGGCAAGACGTCGGACGTCCACAATAAACACAACGAATATTGTAAACCCAAGGAATTTGAAGCGAACAAGAAGTACAAATTCCGGGAAATTCGGAAAAACGCCCAGTGAGAGTGCCACAAGCCATACATGTTTGGGACTGGCGATGGAATAACCAATTCAAAAAAAGACGGGTTGTTGGAATCATCCCCATACCAGAATGCACCTTTCTTGGTAGTTTACGTACCGACATTGTTTCAGGTTTCACATTTCCAAAAAAACTTTTTTTATTTAATGCATTTAGTGCTTCGCCTCCTTCAGGTATCCTCTTTTCCGAGCCAGTGCATTCATACGTTTAATCTGTCTAATTGCTCTCTTTTGACCTCGAGTCCATTGGGGGGATGTAAAAATAACACCTCCACATGGGTCATCCTTGGACCTTCCTGCACGACCCGCCATTTGGACAAGAGAGGCTTCATCAAAAAGACTGCTGTCCGCGTCTAATACGTACACATCACTCCGTGGAACAGTTACCCCTCGCTCCAAAATCGTCGTTGTAACCAGAACACGTATTTCAGTAGCTCGAAATAAGCGCACTTTAGCGGTTCTTTCTTCATCCTGTGAGGAGGTGCCTGCAATAGGTACATCAGGTAATTGTTTAATCAGCAGCTTCACAAGTCCCTGAATATGTGAGATTCGTGTCACAAACAGGAAAACCTGTGCCCCACGTTGTATGGAAACGCGTAGGCGTTGAATAAAGGATAGGGGAAGCCGACCTTTTTGCAGCCAATGTTGCACTGAAGCAGTCCCCAGACGAAATGGGACAGGTAGAGGGTAACGATGAAAACGAACGGGAACCTTGGCGTGTGGCAGTAGACCGCGTGCAGCCTCTTTCTGCAAGGATTGCGGTGGTGTAGCAGATAAATAGATAAACTTTCCCTTCGGCTTACATACTGCTCGTGCAGCAAAGGCAAGCATAGGATCATTGTGATAAGGGAACGCGTCTATCTCATCAATCACAACCAAATCAAAAGCTTGACGATAACGCAATAGCTGATGTGTCGTTGCTAGTGTAAGCTGTCCCCTTTGCCACCGTTCTGCGCTTCCCCCGTAGAGCGTCACCATGCTCACATCGGGAAAAGCAATGGCCAATCGAGGCGCTAACTCCAGTACCACATCACGGCGTGGTGTTGCCACAAGTGCCGTTCCTCCGTGGTCCAACACATATTGCAATAGCGGAAACATCATTTCCGTCTTGCCTGCGCCTGTTACAGCCCAGAGCAGAAAACGTTCTACCGTGGTATCAGGCACCTGCCGATCAGCGTTATGCCTCGCACCTTCGCCAGGTTTTGGCGAAGGTTGCCTGCTGCGTGCAAGGGTGCTGCCCTGCGAAGCGGCAGCATCTGATCCCCGGCGCGCAACCCTAACGCGCCGGAACAACGCCCGGAGCCCACGGCCTTCCGGGCGAAAACGACCCCGCACTTCGCCGTGCGGTGCGGCCAAAAAGCGCAGCACCGCTTCGGCGGCGGCACGTTGTGCAGGGCTCAGCCCCCAGCGGTCGAGTTCCGTCGCCGGGGCCCTGCCTGCTGTGTACGGCAGGACGGGTTTCGCTACGCCACGAAGCAGCAGCGAGCATTCACGGCTGCGCCCGAGTGCGAGACATGTCTCGCAGTAAGCGCACGCCTTACGTCCGCACGATGCGCAGCTCGTGCGGTGCACTATCCCGCTGCCACAACGATTGCAGCGAAGTTCATGCGTACGCGCGGCAGACCAGCGCGTACGTGGTGCTGGAGCGAGGCCAGCAGCAAAGCAGAGTCGGCCTTGCAGATATGCAAGTTGTGCAGCGGATCGCCAAGTATGCTCCAAACCTGGCGCTGCCTCTGCCAGCAGCGCTTCGACTTCCGGAACGAGTAACTGGCGTCCTGACAACAAATTTGCCAGTTCATTCGCTTGTCGTGTTAAACACTCCCTATCCAATCCATCAATTCCCGTGATGAGACTCCTTATTTGAATAGAACGTAAAACTCCGTCTGTTTCCCGTCCCTCATCCCCACCTTTTGTGCAGGAAGTCCACCCTTGTACATGATCCCAAATGCATATATTTTCTACTCCTCCAGATAAAATTCGTTCACCATCAAAAGGCTCAAGAGCCAGTTCACTTTTTAGCTGTGCGAGAATATAAGCCCACCACTGTCCTTTTCCCCATCGCTCCATATCTGCCAATCCCTTAAATGTTTCGCACAACTTTGTCCCCCAGGACAAGGGAAGCTCACCTCCTAATAACACCCATCTTTCGACAACATTCTCCTGCCCCTCATCTTGATTCATCCACCATGTCATATCTACTCGAATATCCACAGATAATCGGAGAGTCCAATTCCCTTTATACCTCACTGCATATACTGAAATCTTCACCTTCCCCTGCTCCTCCCATTCATGATTTTTGCGATTCTTGTCACCCCAGAGAACAGCAAAAAAGCACACTTCTATGGCTAATAGCCTGAAGTGTGCTTCACATCAAGTAGATATCAACGAAATCCCTGTCGTCTTGCCTATGCAACTGTTTTAAAACATTTATATCCGATTTTAACCACGATGTCCACAATCCCCTATCGCTAAGGAACAAATGGGGCGTCCGCCAACGACTTGACCGTTCTAAGATCAATAACAACCTGCTTTTCACCGCCTGACTTCGGTAAGACCGGGTTCCCCGGTGAAAAACGACTTGAAATGACTGAAACATCCATATGACTATAGCGTAGTAGCCGTGTCAGAATCGGTAGCGTATCGTCCATAGATTCATCATCCAGTACCGTCACATGTAGCGGCCTCCGGTGTAGCCAGGCAAGTATGTTCAGCGAACGCATCACCCATTCCACACGATCTCCGTCATTGGACGTAATCACAATATAGCGAGTCGCGCGATGACCCGGAGATATTGCGCGTGAATCTTCACCATTGTGATAAGCCTGAACCGCCTGTCGTATATACATAAGATGAACGACTGCGGCTCCCACACCGTATATAAGCAATATCCAAACCAAGTGAGCCGTCACGAGGGTTCCACCTCCTCCTATAGCGACAATATATGCCGTATAACAGGAAGAGGTGTCACGGTTATGTACTGGGTTTCCGTATGAGCGGACCTATCGCTCCCAAAGAAGGGCGGTACAGCATTCATATCTATTAGCAGCTGCATCGTCTAATGCATGGAAAGACTACACTTTACAGCGTAACCCATCCATATTTAATTGAGTTAATAACTGCTTGTGTACGGTCATCAACTTCCATTTTTTGCAGAATACTGCTGACATGGTTTTTGACCGTTTTCTCACTAATGAATAAATATTCACCGATCATCTTGTTGCTCTTACCTTCAGCCATCAGACGCAGCACTTCAGCTTCACGACGGGTCAATGGATTATTTTCACCTGCGACAAACTTCACGCCGGCTTCCTTCGTATGACCTTCAGCCATAGCCCCTGTTTCATTCAGGTAGGTCATCCGGCGAAGCTGCTGAATGAGCTTACCCGTTACCTTCGGATGGATAAACGCATATCCCTCATGAACCGAACGAATTGCATTAATGAGGGACTCGGCCTCCATATCTTTTAACAGATAACCATTGGCTCCCTTGCGCAACGTCTCGAATACATAGCTTTCATCATCATGAATGGATAAAATGATAACTTTGACATCCGGGAACATCTCACGCAGTTTTTCGGTTGCCTCTACACCATTTTCAATTGGCATATTAATGTCCATCAGAACAATATCTGGTTTCTCTACGTTACAGAATTCCAACACTTGAATACCATCGCCACATTCTCCGATGACCTCAATGTCGTCCTCCATATTCAAAATACGTTTAAGTCCTTCACGGAACAACTGATGATCGTCCGCTAAGAGAACTTTAATGGGTGCATTGCTAATTTCCTGATTTTCCATGTTGTTACTCCTTTCCCTTTTCCACGTTGGTTGGGATATGAATCACTATCTTGGTGCCTTGATTCTCAGCTGATTCGATCTCCATTCTCCCCTCGAGCAGTTCAACCCTTTCCCGCATACCAATCAGACCAAAATGCCCATGATCTTTGCTTTTTTGCTGAAAAAGCTCTGGCTTAAAGCCCAAACCATTATCCTGCACCACGATTTTTACAAGCTGCGCCTGATAGGTAATCTCAACAAGCACATAGGTAGGATAAGCATGCTTGGCAGCGTTGGTCAAAGCTTCCTGGATCAGACGGTAAATGGCTGCTTCCATCGCGGAAGAGAGACGGTGTTCCTTGCCCCTTGTTTCAAAAAGCGATCTAATTTTCGTTTTTTCTTCAAAATCCTGCACATATTTCCGGAGCGTCGGAATAAGTCCCAGGTCATCCAGGGCCATAGGACGCAAATTGAAAATGACCTTTCGCATTTCCTCAAGACTGGAGCGAACCTGTTTCTTCAAGTCTACTATTTCGTCCTGAACCATCTTAAATTCCTGCTTGGCGATCATTCTTTCCACAATTTCCGTCCTAAGCACTAGATGCGCAAGGAGCTGCGCAGGTCCATCGTGAATTTCACGGGATATACGCTTGCGCTCCTCTTCCTGAGCCAAAATAATTTTCAGACCAATAAACTGCCGGTTTTTGGCCGATTCGATGATCCGCGTCACTTGCCCTAATTCACCCGACAAATATTCCAGCACGACCCCCATCTGCGAACCGATGGTTTCGGCGCGCTCGACAGAAGCCTCGACACTTTTGGCCCGCTTTTGAAGATCATCCCTCCTGGCTTTGAGATACATTTCCTTCTCGCGGAAAATCATCACATCAAGTTGAAGCTGTGTTGCCTTCTCATAAGCCTGCTTGATATCCTCTTCCGAATAGCGAACGAAGTCGCGGCTGACCTCAGTCAACCGAATGCGGGACCGCCGATAGTTCATTTCCAGCTGGTCCACCTTTTCGATCGTTTCTGCTGTTTCCTTCAAGACGCTCTGGAGCTCCTGATTTAACGTGACCAGCTCGGTCCGGGCCGTGTCCAATATTTCGAACATCTGATATTTGCTGTTCTCCATCACCTGGATGGCATTTTTAATGACTCGGTCTATGATATCGGCTTGAAAGTCCACAAATGTTCTACTCCAATCCTAGCATTTCAAGTATATATCATACCATATCATGACTGGAGGGTGATGGTCTTCGTTTCTTGTTCCCATTTTACAGTCATTCCTAACTGCTCAGAAACGAGTCTTAATGGGACTAAAGTCCTACCTCCTAGCACAATGGGTGCAACATCAGTGCTTTGACGCTTCCCGTTCAGAACAACTTCTTTTTTCCCTACGGTCAAATCCATCAGCACACCGCCGCGCATAATGGTGATCCGCTGATCGCCCGCATTCCATTTGGCTTGTCCGCCAAATGCGTCCAGTACATACTTGATCGGAACATACGTTGAACCATCGCGAGTCATCGGTGTGGCATCAATCGTGGTCGGCGTTCCGTTCACCGTCATTGATTTTTGTCCAATCGTCATTTGAGCTGTTCCTTTTTTGAGTCCTTCTGTACCGACCGTTCCCGGTGTATTAAAAGAAATATTATCAAAAGCAATATTACCTGTTTTAGCACGCTCGTCCTGACCCTCCGCCACATTGACCACATAAAGACGCTTCAGCTTCGCCGGATACGAAATATTCAAACCGCTCATATCTGCGTTAAT
The DNA here is from genome assembly GCF_054602535.1 of Paenibacillus sp. SEL1. Taxonomy (NCBI): domain Bacteria; kingdom Bacillati; phylum Bacillota; class Bacilli; order Caryophanales; family Paenibacillaceae; genus Paenibacillus; species Paenibacillus sp. SEL1. The sequence goes on from NZ_CM137723.1 coordinate 1,478,183, forward strand.
GGTTTTCCAGCCGTTCCAGTCGATCACTTTAGCGAGATCAATATATGCTGTTTTGCCTTGAGCATCCTCTAACTCCGCACGCAACCAGTTCAGACTCTTATCCCCTCTGACATCAATCGAGATGGAAGTAGCCGCCTGTTCAAGCGTTTTCCCGGATATGCCGTTCAATTGAGCGTAAGCATACATTTTACCACTGCCGTTCGTCATATCGTAGTTCAGCTCCAGTACTTTGGAATTGGCATGGTCGCCATCTCCTTGTACAACAGCCGCTGTGCCGGTAACACCTTCCACATTCGAAGTAAAATCAACCGGATACGAAACATTTTCGAAGTTCTCCCAGTTGTTTGTACTTGCTCCGCCAGCAGATAGGAAGACGACAGCGCTGAAACCATCATAGCGACCGATGGCATAGCCCGTTTTCACACCTGCATCCACTGTATTTACCGTAAGCTGATTGTCCTTGACACTTCCCTTAAAGCCGATGAAATCCCATTTGAGCGCATCTGAGGTAATGCTGACACTCTGTCCATCTTTTGTCTTTGCCGTTACCGGTACAGCGATTTTAGCTCCAGCGGTAAGCGAGCCACTTCCAGTACCAGCGGTAAGTGATGAAATTTCATCTGCTCCAAGCACCGTGACCTTGGTTGTAGCGCTGGCTGAGCCACTGGATGCCGTTAAAGTAGCAGTTCCCGGTTTGGCTCCCTTTACAACACCGCCGCTCACTGACACAACAGCCGGATTGCTGGATTTCCACGTCACTTGTACTTTCGAGGTATCGAATGGATTGTAGTAATTGTCATAACCTTTGAAGGAATAGCTTCCGGTCTGACCAATCAGCAACGTTTTATTGCCCTTGATGGTGAAGCCTTTGAGCGTTCCTTTAGGAGCATTGGTATATACCCCCACTCCATTTACAATACTACGTTGCTCTGTGCCATACTCTGTATTGAACGTAAGCCCCGCTGTCGTATCTCCCAAATCACGAGTCACCATGGTGGTAGAGCCGCCCCCGTCAAGGTTCATACCCTTCCAGACGCCAATATCTTTCATCAGCGTTTGCAACTCGCTCAGGGATACACCGACGCTGTTCCCATTCTTCTCAACAGCAATGACATAAGCGTAACGCTTGTCACGAGAATATCCCAGAGCTGTACGCGCACGCGTCCCGCCTATGCTTGTTGTGCTCCGAGAAAAAGAGGTTTTCTGACCGTCATTTACTAATATGGTATGTCCACCAATCATCATTTGAAGGTTAGAAGGATCTACTTCGCTCCCTGTCGATTTAACACGAAGGTGATAACTTGTTTCTACCGTCTGTCCCACGGTCAGATGCGCTTTGGCATAATCAGCAGCTTTACCATGAGTACGTAAAATATAGCCATCCTGCGGAACGGTCATATTCAATGTAGCATTGTCGGAGACTTGTGTAACCACACCATTTTGTACCAATATCTCGGTGGGCGTTGTCGAACTGTTTTTGGGCCGCTCAATCGCTTTCCAAGCAGATGTATAAATATACATAGCATTAGAGTGGCTATAGCCGCCCCCACTCGTCTCAGGCGAATACGAAGCCTTGTTCATCCCTGCCAAAGAGAAGGACGACCCATCTCCAGCTTTTACTGTACCTTCAAAAGTAAACTGCTCTACCATGGGAGAACCATCCTTGGTTACAGCAAAGGCATACATACCCGTTAAATCAGATGGAGTAGACATCAACACACCCTTGGATACTTGTCCACCGATCGGCGCTCCCTCGCTGGAGGTATTAAAATAATCTCCGTTTACACCAGCAACCGCCCCGGTCTCTTTTGCCATGCCACCTGTACTCTGACGGGTCGTAAACTGTCCATTCTTCCCCGTCATGACATCCAGCTTGACGTACGGATTTTGTAAGTCCACTCGAATGATATCAGCCAGCGCTGTTCCTTTGGACCCTTTAAAACGATATTTCAATAATGTTGCACCCGAAGTAATGATCTCTTCGCCCAATTTTACAGTTGAACCAGAGGCTGCACTTGCGATTGGAGCAGACATCCAACCATTCAAGGGGATTAGAGCCCCAGCTCCAGCAACCGGACCGACCCATAATACCCCTGCCAGTGTTAACACGGCCCATCTTTTAGCAATTCCTCTGCCATTTACTTTCACTTCACTCTGTTTCTTATTACTTAAAAACATTTGGATAATAGCTCCCATCTCCAGTGTATTCAAACGGTTTTATTCCGCACGTGTACTCTATCAATAAACAAAAAAATCCTCTTATGTTAATAGACTTATTATATAGGCAAAAGTTACGAAAATCCCGTCAACTAATTCATAAAATCTAAAACGATGAATTGACGAATGCAATATCGGCGCACTATAATACATTTGAACTTAATAGTTCAAATAATACTGATTAGTTCACAACTCCAATTATGACCCTATCGGAAGGATTGATAATCATGAATAAACAACGGGCCATCATCATATTCACTTTATCCCTGAGCATCGCAATGACCGGATGTTCTACAGAAAAAAAAGATGCCGCTCTAGGTTCATCTGCACAGCCAACCGTTGTGCGCACCGCAATCGTCAAATCCACGCCACTTCATACGGCCTATAACTTGTCAGGCACTCTTCAGGCTTATGAGGAGAACACACTGGCTTTCCAAAATGGAGGCACTGTAGCCAGTGCATATCTCACTGTCGGTACTGCTGTACAGAAAGGCGCCGTTATTGCTAGTCTGGATGACGCTGACTACAAGCTTCAGGTGGCACAGGCGACAGCCTCCATCTTGGAGGCACAGGCTGGTATTGATAACGCACAGGCTAATTTACAGGCTGCTACCTCCGCGATTCAATCCGCCGATGCCGGCATTACAGGAGCTCGCGCGAATGTTAACAAGGTCAATAAAGGCGCACGTGCTCAAGAGAAACAACAAGCGCAAGCTACTGTAGATAAGGCACAAAGCGCTTATAACAAGGCCAAGACGGATAGCGAGCGTACACAGAAGCTGTTTGAGGCAGGCGCTGCTACCGCATCAGATAATGAAAATGCTCGCCTGAATGCTACCGCAGCCCTGAAAGACCTGGAACAAGCCAAGGAATCCCTGTCCCTTTTGCTGGAAGGAGCCACAGCCGAAGATCATCAATCCGTCCAAGCTTCCTTTCAAGATGCGCTTGCAGGTAAAAGCAAAGCCCTTGCGGCCAGTGAACAGGCTACAGCTTCCCAAAAACAAGCCCATGCCAACTACGAAAAAGCCCTTGTTGCCAAGGGGCAGGCAGAACTTGCACTTTCACGCACACGTCTAATCTCTCCTGTGAACGGTGTAATCTTAGACAAAATCGTGAATACAGGTGATTTGGTCGCGTCAGGGCAAGCCGTCTATCGCATAGGCTCCATCGACCGCCTCAAAGTACTGCTTCCTGTACCAGACAGTGAAATTAAGGATTGGAAAAAGGGTCAACAAGTAGAAGTGGCGCTCTATGAAGAGACTCGTCAAGGTACGGTGTCTAACGTCTATCCTTCAACCAGCACCGACACGGGAAGGGTTAACGTAGAGATTGTTATAAACAATCCACAGCGAGACTGGTTACCCGGTCAGGTCATTAAAGCTGCTCAACAGGTGACCGACAAGAATGGGATTCTCGTTCCTGCCGAAGCAGTCATTAACACGGGAAGCAAGCCTTTTATTTTCAAAGACATTCAAGGAAAAGCTGTTAAAACCCCTGTGGAGCTTGGTAATCAGGTTGTAGATAATCAGTTGCAAATCGTATCGGGACTTCGTGAAGGCGAACGTATTATCGTTAAAGGGGCAGAAAACCTGTTTGATGGAAATGCGATTCAGTCGGAGGAAGGCGGACGCCCATGATTGAGTACATCGTAAAAAAACGAAAAATTACATTGCTGTTTTTTGTCATGCTGATTTTGGTCGGAATCTTCGGCTTTTTCCAGTTACCACAGCAGGAAATGCCGGATGTCACCATACAAAATGCCACGGTAACAACAGTCTACCCTGGTGCTTCACCACAAAAAGTAGAACAAACCGTAACTAAAGAGCTGGAGAAACGCATTAAGGAAGTTGAAGGTGTTAAAACGATTAGTTCGACTTCTGGTAACGGATTCTCCTCTATTTTAATCGAATCTAAAAACGGAGTTGATCCTCAAACGGTTTGGGATAATATGCGTAAAAAAGTGCAGGATGCACAAGCTGATCTTCCTCAAGGCGCTGAAGTGCCTGTTGTAAATGACAAGCTAACCAGCTCTTTTATCGGCTCCTATGCCCTAACAGCTGACTCTTCCGCACCACTGTATAAACTAAATGATTTAACAACAACTTGGAAAGATCAGCTCAACACCATTTCTGGCGTATCTAGCGTCAAATTCAATGGTCTCCCTGATCAAGAAGTACGTGTTCATATTGACAACCAGAAGCTTCAGCAATACCAGCTGTCATGGGGACAAGTAGCTCAAGCGATCCAGTCTCAAATTGATCGGGTTCCTACTGGTAATATTGAATACAACGGACGTACCTATCAACTTATTGTTCGCGAGACCGAAAAAGCTGATGAATTGAATCAGGTCCTTTTGACACGTACCAAAGAAGGTAATCCTGTATATTTGAGAGATGTCGGCACAACGGAGCTGGCACATCCTAATACAGAATACTTTGCCTATGTAGAGGGTAAACCGGCCATTACGCTAAGTATTGGAGCAGAAACAGGCACAGATATCCCTTCTATGAGCGAAAAGGTCAATACCAAGCTCAAAGAACTGGAGAAAACACTTCCCGCAGGTGTTCACTTTCAAACTCTTTTTGCACAAAAGGATCAGGTAAGCCATATCTTTGACGACTTAAAGCGTGAAACGATTCTTGCGATTGCGGCCGTTATTCTCGTTTGTATGTTGGGGCTGAATTTGCTCACCTCTGCATTTGTTGCACTGGCCATTCCTATTTCGGTTTCGATTGCCATTATCTTTTTGCCTATGTTCGGCATCACTCTAAATCAGATTTCCGTTGTCGGTCTGATCATCGTACTCGGCATACTCGTGGATGATGCCGTAGTTGTAAATGATAATATTGAGCGTAGACTTACGGAATTAGGAGAATCACCCTCAGTCGCAGCTGTAAAAGGTACCAAAGAGGTCATGCTTTCTATTTTGGTTGCAACTCTGGCTACCATCTCAGCTTTCGCGCCATTGTTGTTTCTTCCTGGAAATGTAGGTGCGTTTATTAAACCTATTCCTGCTATTGTCTCCCTGACCATGCTTGCCTCTATGATTATGTCGCTCACCATCATCCCTATTTTTCGAGAATGGTATGAGAAGCGCAGACAGGCTCGTCACCCTCAGGGTAAATCTAAACCAGCAGGCTTGCTCGGCCAGCAGATTCATTCTTTAAACAAGCTTTATTCACAAAAACTGATGCCTAAGGTCATTCAGCGTCCCTTGTTGACAGCCATGGTCGGACTCATGCTTGGAACAGCCGCCTATGGATTAGTTCCCTTTACCTCAGTTGAACTTTTTCCTGAGTCGGAAGATCCTCATGTTGCACTAAATGTAAAAATGCCTGTAGGCACTTCAATTGCGGAAACCGACCAGGTCGTTAAAGACCTTGCAGGCTGGGTGAAAAAGCAACCTGAAACTTCCAAGGTCGTCTACAGCGCTGGAGGGACTGCCCCACAACTGTTTAGTGACATTAATAGTTCGGGTGGAAATATTAGTTATAACGAAACGGTGGGGCAGATTGCTGTCGTCGGCAAAGAAAACGTATTCGATCTCAATACGACAGTTGATGCTTGGGAACAACATGTTAAGAAATCCTACCCTGGAGTTACAGTTACGATGTATGTTCCTCGTCTCGGGATTCCAGTGGGTAAGCCCGTTTCTATTCGTATCTCAGGTCAGGATCTGAATGAACTGCAAACCCTTGCCCAAAAAGCAAAGGAGCAGATCGCGACAGTAGAAGGCACAACAGGCATCGTGGATGATATAGGAATTGAACGATATGCATTGGAGCTTGAGGTCAACAAACAAGCGATGGATCAGTACCTGGTAAGCTACACAGATTTGACTCGCACCCTGCTTCTATTAAAAGAAGGAGCCCAAGTCAGCCAATTTGATACTGGAAACAGTCTGGTAGATATTAGAATGTATTTGAATCACAGCGAAGAGGAGCCAAGTAAGCTTTTCCAACAATTAAGTGTAGTTAATGCAGCTGGTAAGCAAATTCCATTAAACCAGCTTGTCCAGATTAAGCCGTCATTTGCTATTCAGCAAATCAAGCATTACAATATGGAGCGGACGATTACGGTGGAAGCCGATTTGAACGGACGAACTGCAAGCGAAGCGATGGTTGATGTTGAAAGTAAGCTGGCACAAATGAAGTTCCCAGAAGGCTACAAATGGGAGGTTGGTGGGGAAACCTCTGACCAATCGACCATATTCAAGGACTTAGGACAGCTGGCGATCGTTGTAGTCTTGCTCATTTTACTCTTGATTACTATGCAATTTTATTCTCTCTCCATTCCTATTATTATTATGACGACCGTGTACCTGGCAGCAGCCGGCGGGATTATTGGTATTTTCTTGACCGGTATGCCTATTGGTTTTATGAGCATCATGGGAATTATTGCACTCGCGGGCATTGTTGTGCGGAATGGGATTGTGTTAATTGAATTTATCGAGGATGCACGACATGAAGGAATGGAATTAAAGGAAGCCGTAATACAGGCGGCTGCTGCTCGCTTCAGACCGATTTTATTGACATCTTTGGCAGCTATTGTAGGTATGATTCCATTAGCACTATTGGGAAGCCTGCTCTTTAAGCCACTGGCGTTTACCGTCATTTTCGGTTTGTTATTCTCGACCTTGTTAACCTTGTTTGTCGTGCCGTCCTTGTATATGATCATGGCCAAGTACAAGATGCGCCGTCAACTCAAAAAACAGCAGCACACAGTTATCACACGTGACCAACCTTTGTGATGTATGAAGTGATTTCGATGCTGTCGAGTTGGCTGCTCCCTAGGGGGAAGTATGTATGGAAAGTAAGAAAAATGATATTTTACAGGCAGCCATTCGGCTGTTCTCCAGAAAAGGCTATTCTTCAACATCTGTTGAAGAAATCGCCAAAGAAAGTGGGATGGCGAAAGCATCCTTCTATAAATATTTTCAAGGAAAAGAAGAACTCCCTCTAGAAATGTGTATCATTCTGGAAAATAACATTGAACAAGACATCCGGGCTCTCTACAGTAAACCTAATCTTTCTAAGCATGATAAACTGCACGGTTTTATTGTACTTTACTTGAAAAATCTCGTTGAAAACAAAGTGTATCTCATGATGGATCTTCCTGAGCCTTCCATGCTTATTTTTCAGAATGAACAACTCAATTACGCATTCGAGAATCATGAATACAAATTGTACAGATGGGTTCGCGACTGCCTGATTGATATTTTTGGACCGAGCATTGAAGATCATGCATGGGATATGACCTTTGTACTTAAAAGCATTGTGTTTGAATATATTCGCTTCTTTGCCGATCGGATGAATGATGAAACGATTGAACATCTAACACAGTTTATTATCTTCTTATCCAGCTCCTTGGCAACCAGCCTGAACAATGCTGATTCAGCTCCACATTTGTTCTGGAGCAAGCAAGGCTGGTTACCTGAAAGTGCTCTAAGTAATCCCTTTGACCAAGGCCGTCAAATTAACAGCCTTCTCCACTCCTTGGAAGACAGTATACTGCTGTCTTCGTGGAGTTCAGAGGAGAAACAAGAGTGTCAGCAAATCTACGCTCATTTAAAGAAAGAGGCTCTGAAATCCAACCCGCAAAAAGGCCTCCTGAAAGCCCTTTTTGCGTATTTGGAGCAGTACAAGGAACTGCAAAAGGTTTGTCGTCTACTTAAAAATTTATTGGACCATGCACCGATATCCGAGTAGTCACTCAGTATTCGGTATTTCGGTGCAAATTCATACTTAACAGCGAAACACATCAAAAAAAGACTGTTCATGCAAAGCATGAAACAGTCTTTTTGGGTTATTGCTTTTATTTTGATAATATACGAGGAATTACAGCCCCGCTTGTTCTTTTAGAATTTCAGCTTTATCTACGCTCTCCCATGGTACATCCAAATCTGTACGGCCAAAGTGACCGTAGGCAGCAGTTTGCTTATAAATTGGACGACGCAGATCCAACATACGAATGATGCCTGTTGGGCGCAGATCAAAGTTATTTCGGATCAATTCAACTAGCTTCTCATCGCTTACTTTACCCGTACCGTATGTATCGACGTTAATCGAAACAGGCGTAGCTACACCAATGGCATAAGCAAGCTGAATTTCCACTTTGTCTGCCAATCCAGCTGCCACGAGGTTTTTCGCTACATAACGAGCAGCATAAGCAGCGGAACGGTCCACTTTGGTTGGATCTTTACCGGAGAATGCTCCCCCGCCGTGACGCGCATAACCACCATACGTATCCACAATAATTTTACGGCCTGTCAGACCTGCATCTCCTTGAGGGCCACCGATAACAAAGCGTCCTGTTGGATTAATGTAATATTTGGTTTGCTCATCCAGTAATTCGGCAGGAACAACTGGCAAAATAACCTTTTCTTTGATGTCTGCTTGAATTTGCTCCAAAGTAGTATCTTCCGCATGCTGCGTAGAAACCACAATAGCATCAATACGAACAGGTTTGCCATTTTCATACTCTACCGTTACTTGAGTTTTACCGTCTGGACGAAGATAATTCAGTGTTCCATCCTTACGTACTTCAGACAAACGTCGTGCAATACGGTGAGACATAGCGATAGGCAAAGGCATCAACTCAGGTGTCTCGTTCGTAGCAAAACCAAACATCAATCCTTGATCCCCAGCCCCAATGTTTTCCGTTTCTTTATCTACTTCAGCAGGATCACGGCTTTCCAAGGCAGCATTAACCCCTTGAGCAATGTCCGGCGACTGTTCATTCAAAGAAGTCAATACAGCGCAAGTATTATAGTCGAAACCGTATTTCGCACGTGTATAGCCAATTTCCTTAATCGTATTACGTACAATGGATGGAATATCCACGTATTCCGATTTGGAACTGATTTCACCAATGACGAGAACGAGACCAGTAGCTACCGATACTTCACATGCTACCCGTGCATTAGGGTCATTAGCCAGAAAGGCGTCCAATACAGCATCGGATATCTGATCACAGATTTTATCCGGATGGCCTTCTGTTACAGACTCGGACGTGAACAAATGGCGGCCTTTTACAGACATGAATTTCAACCTCCCACAATTAAAATACATGAGGATTTATTAAAAAATCCTGACATGGCAATGGCATTATTCAGATACCTTCAAGCCAACAAATGGCGGGAGATATCTTGTTACCTTATTAATAAAAAATGAACCTTTTCCGGTAGGAAAAGGTTGCGTACAAGCCTCAAATGCCATGATATCCTATTTAAAACAAGGTGTCAATTCATGCTGCCCAATTACAACATTCGAAATTGAGGTAAGTTTACATGCAAATCATTTTCGATTCACATGTAAATAACCTAGTTTATACGCTACTATATAATCAAAAACTTAGAAAATTATTGCTATTTACAATGTACCAAATTCAGATAAGCTACGTTCAGCAGATTGTATCAGTCGCTTAGTAATTTCACCACCAACTGAACCGTTCTGTCTTGAAGTCAAATCACGCCATGCTACATTTTGGCCCCCCGCAAACTCCCCCAATTCTGCAGCAAATTCACTGTCAGCATTGGGATGTATATGAGTATATTGAGGATTATAAACTGGTAGCCCAAACTCAGCAGCGATCTCATACTTCAAATCATCTAACCTGGCACGGCTTTCGGGAATTAATCGTCTTTGACCTCTTGACGCCATCGTATACACCCTCCACTAAACATATTGTCTTTCATGGGGTTAGTGTGCAGCGATTAGGTTCAATTTAGCCAAGAACAATTTGCTATCCCAAGCAGTATTTAAGAAAAAGAGCCACCGAAAGCAGCTTATATACAAAAACAGTTACTGAACAGTATAACCGCCTCGTACCATAACGACCAGACCAAACTTCTGACCTTCTTTTACTTGAATACCTCTTCCTTCTCTAGGAAAGGATAATAAATGATTTTTTTCGACAGTCTGATTATGGACAATTTCCGTTCCAGAAGTAATATCAATAGCACCACTGGCATCCATACTATACACAACAGCATAACCATTACGTAAAATAAACTCTGACCCTGCTTTGGCAATCAGTTTTTGACCAGGCTTTACATCAACTACCTTTAAAACCTCTGTCTGCTCTGGTGTGGAAGTTTTTCCTGCACCAGAAGCTCCTGACGCTGTTGTGTTAGAAGTAGCATTTGTTGTTGGAGTAGTCGAACTAGTCGTTTTACTACTCGTATTACTTGCTGGTGCTCCACCTTTAATTGCCTGAGCAATTTTTTGGTCAACATAGCTTTTGGTTACGACTGGATCATCAGCTGTACCAGGTTGTCCAGAACTGGAGGCACCATTAACTGAATTGTTCATTAAGGAACCAGCAACAATTCCTCCTCCAAGTAAAACAGCAGCCAACGATACTTTATAGCGTGATTTCATAAAGTCCTCCTACAGCAGGTTATAGCAAGTATTGTTAAGTTTTAATTATTGTGCGCTAGCTCCAGAAGAACCCTGCATAGCCCAAGGCTTATCAAAAGCCAACTTCAAAGTATCAATATTTGTAACTATATCTTCGGCCTGTTGCTCAGCAGTAGTGACTTTCAAATTAGCTTCATAAACCTGAAGCTCTGTAGCCAACCCAACATCAAATTGTTTCTTAGCCATATCAGCCGCACTTCTAGCACTCACCAAGCCAGCTTGAATCTGTGAATATTGACTTTCCAACGCTTTGATGTTGTTATAGATTGTTCTTACTGCTTCTTCGAGTTGTCTCTTTGTACCCTCTGTTGCATACTGAGCTTTCTCGACATTAAGCTGTTCGGCTTCGTAAGGTGTGTTACCTGGCGTACTAAAATTGTAGAGCTTCAAGCTCAATTCAGCCAAATCCACTTTTTGCTCACTCAGCCAAATAGCCGTGCTGCTGGTAAGTACTTGGCTTACTTTAGTTTCCACATTATCTTTAAACTCAGAATATACAGGTTTATCCTTTAATTCATAACGTTGCTCTGGTTTATAACCAATCACTTGGTTCAAAGATACATATGCACTATCTAGATCTTTTTTTGCCTTCTCTAAAGCAGCTTGATTTTGAGTCAACTGATTAGTTGCCTGCGTAACCTCATAATCACTCGACATTTGGTTATCTCTTTTAATTTGTGCAACTTTCAGCTTGCGCTCAGCATCTTCAATATTCAATGCAGCCAGTTTAACGGCATTCTGCTTTTGAAGAAGCTTATTGTAAAGATCCTTCACATTGTACTCAATGCCTTCTTTGGTCATATCCAAGTTCTTTTTAGCAGCCTCATAATTAAGGTTCGTTTGGGCATAACCTTTAAAAGCTTTGTCTTGTGCTTCATCACCTGCTTCTGCTGGAACAAAATTAATATCCTTGCCAGCTTCTTTCATTATTTTTCCGGCTTGATCGATATTCGTTGTAGCTGTTTTAACTGAAGTGCTATCAGCTACGGCCAGTTTAACTGCATCATTATAGGTCAACGAATCATTATAATAGGTATCATAAGTAACTTGAGTCACAGGAGCTGTGAGAGGCTTACTGGACAAACTATTGGTTTGGTCGTCAGTAGTACTGCCATTAGCTTGATTGGAAATGGTCACTGTTCGTGTAGCCTGATCCCAATTTACTTTGGCGCCTAATGATTGGCTCACAAAACGTAATGGAACGAGTACTTGACCCTTTTGAATTTGAGTTGCTACATCGAGCTGTACAGGATTACTATTTTTATAAGCAAGTTTAGAACCAACATTTAAAGTTAACGTATCGTCATTTTTAGATGCTGTCACTTTTTTAGCTTTGCTGTCCCAATCGACTTTCGCACCCAAGCTTTCAAAAACACCACGCAGAGGCACCAAGGTTGTATTTTGACTAACAACTGGGGACTGGGTATATTGCTGAGTTACACCGTTAATAATAACCTTTATATCACCTGGTTGAGCTCCTGCAAGACTGGCGAACGCAGAAGAAAGAACCAATGTGGACAGTACTGCCACTCCAAAACGTTTCATAATTTCTCTCCTTTGTCAATAAGACTAATAAAAGAAAAGGGCTCCAAAAGGAACCCTCTTCTAATCTAATTCAGTTAACTCAAAAGAGTTGCTCTTAAATTAGTTGTTGTTTTCAACAGTTACTGTTTTAGCAGTTGCATCATAGTTGATGGATGCATCCAGCGCTCTGCTCACCCAGAAGATAGGCAGTACAGTACGGTTTTTGTTAGTTACAGCTTTAACGTCCATACGAACCACAGAACCGTTAATAGTCAACAGGTTTGTGTTCAGTTTGATTTGAGCAACGCGGTCACCTTTAATCAGGGTAACTGTGGAAGTTGCTTTGTCAAACAGGATGTTTTGTGGGGATACACCCAAAGCTTCAGCTGCATAACGTACTGGCAAGTAAGTGCGTCCGTTTTCAGCATAAGCAGCTACATCAGAAGTTTTACTTTCGCCGTTCACAGTGTAGGAAGTGCTTCCCAGTGTGAAGACAGCTTTAGTTTTAGTAGCACCTGGAGCTGGAGTTCCAACAGTTGCGATTGCTACTTCAGCAGCTGCAGTGTTGTTGTCTTTCCAGTTTTGAGTGTTGTCAGTTGCGCCTTTGTATGCAGTGTAAGAAACTGCGCTACCTTTCAGCTTAGCAACGATGTCGCCTTGAGCTACAGTACGGTCAACAGTCAGCTTAGGAGCCGAGATTGTGATTGTACTTGGAGTAGCAGATTCGCTGTCGATGTAGAAGCTCAGACGACCTTTGTTGCTTTCGCCGTAAGTATCAGTAGATACGCTCTTCACTTTAACGTCACCAGCTGTAACTTTTACTTCTGGAGTAGAAGCAAAACGTACGCCTGTTGGCAATTCCAAGATTACTTCACGGCTACCGTCTTTCTTAACGAAAGCTTCTTTAGCAGCTTCAGTGATTGTGATATCGCCAACTTGTTGATCGCCCAGACCGATTGTCAGGGTTGGTTTGGAAGCAGCAGCCAGAGTAACTGCTTGTTTCACAGTAGCAACCTTAACAGTACCGCTCAGACCTTGGCTACCAGCAACATCAACGTTCAGATCGCCGGAGAAACCTGGTTGCGTAGCAACTTCAACGTTTTTCAATTTCAAACTACCAGCATCAGTTGTGCTGTTAGCGTTGTTGAAAGTCAATTTCAAAGTACGTTTGTCAGAGTCAGTATAGGAAACCTCTGCTCCACCCAAACCATTAGTGTTCTCCATAGAACCGGAGAAGTTGCTTCCTGGGTTATTACTTTCAAAAGTTGACTGCCAACGAGCACCTTCAGGCAGACGCAAAGTTACAGTACGTCCTTTTACGAAAGAACCAGCAACAGTTTCTTTAATTACGATATCGCCAACTTTTTGCTCGTCGTGACCAGCAAGAATTGTTGATGGAGTAGCAACGGAAACGCCACCACCGATTTGACCATAGCTACCAACTACAAGGGAGCTAACGTCAGTCGTTGCGTTACCAGAGATGCTAACAGTAACGTCGCCTTCTTTTGCACTGTTTTCATCGTCAACATAGAATCCTACAGGCAATTGGAAAGAAGTTTCGGCATCACTTACTGTTTTCAAAGATAAAGTAAGTGTATCGCCATCAACAGAATAATTCACATCTGATGGCTTAATTGCTTTGTCTGTCTTAGAAGTAAACAAAATAGTGGCTGGGCTTTTAGGAGCGGAATCCCATTTGAAACCACTAGGCAATTTCAACTTAATGTTGTTATTACCCAAAGAACCAGCTGTTTGTTCTTTAACTTTCAATGTTGCAGTAAAGTTTTCTTCGCTAGAAACAGTATCAAGTGCCGACAAAGCTATCTGACCGGAAGATACTACGTTTGCAATTGTTGCTTCACCGCTAGTAAAACCACTTGCAGAAGGTGCAGAAATAGTAACTTTCACAGGTCCATTGCTAGGTCCGTTTACATTGATTTTACCAAAGTTCATGTACAGATTAACGCTATCTTTAGAGTTAGTGAAGTTGAAGGTCACTCTTGCAGAGTTATTAGTCAGCTTTTCTACAGACACACCTTCACCAGGTACATATCCAGTTTCAGCACGAGCAGCAGCATTTTCGTCGTTATCACCTGGATCAATGTAAACACCCAAGCCATAAGTAGCATCAGAAGCAGAAGTAACAATTCCAGGATCTTTACCGAATTCAAAGCCTTTAGGCAATGAAACAGTGAAAGAATCACCTTTACCAACGGAAGCTTGGCTCACGTCAACTTTAACTCTACCCAGAGTAGAATTTGTAGTTTGGCCTGAACCAATACTAGGTGTATTACTGGAAGTATAGCTGGAAGATGCATGGATTGCAGTTGGTGCAGTCAATGCTGCGATTGGAGCTGCTACACCAGCAACCAATGTTGCTGTTGCCAGCACGTTAATCATTTTTTTATTAAACTTTGTCATAACCTTTTTTTCTCCTCCTTGAATATAACCAGAAATATTATTTTTGTCTTTTTGTCGGATCTTGTCACTCATCAGTCGTTACACCTCCTTTCCGAGCTTTATGAGAACCCTTATAAAATGATATCTGTGACAATATCACAGAAGCTTGGAATCTAGTTGAAAGAAAGCGTCCATTTATGACGTACTCCAGTATTATACAATGTGATAACAATGCAGTAAAGATTTTTTTTAGCGAATTTTGTCTTTACGCTTTTGTACCCCTTTGTTTCATACTCACCCAATTAGACGTAGCATGGGTTCAAAAAGTTGCGTCCGTTTCAAAAAAAATTTTTATTTTTTTGATTATGTATTCCGCTTTCCACAGTCATAATTATACTATTGAACCTGTTCCTCCGTCATCCTACAACTTTTACCTTCTCCACCTTAAATGTACAAGGATTATTTTCGTACATTTAAGTCGGTCTTTAATGGAGTATATTCGTTAAGAATTATCCATAGAATATATAAAGCACATAAAGTCTATAGATTCTCTTGAAATCTAATACTCTAATACACTTTAAGTAGTAGGAATGACGGAGAAACAGTGATTTACGGTATATATAACCGAGACAAATTACTTCACTACATTAATCTTCGCGCCATCCGTAAGCAGACTAACGCCCTTAACGACAACATTTTGTCCTTCAGCAAGCCCCTTGGTTACCTCAACCTGTTTGGCACTTTCCTGGCCTGTTTGCACTTCTACCCGCTTAGCAACAGTTCCCTCCACTACATAAGCATACTTCTTCCCTGCCTGCTCCGTAATGGCATCCTGCGATACCAAAATGTTTTTAGGAGCTTCTGATTTCATGTATACAGTTACAACCATCCCTGATTTTAATTCACCAGAACCATTAGGGACTGAAATCTCGACAGGATATGCCTTGAGATCATTATCCATTACCGGATTGACGGCCGATACTTTGGCCTCAATTCGCTTATTTAACGAGTCCACACCTACAGTCACAGATGAACCCACCTGCAATTTAAGAAGCTCAGCTTCAGAAACGTTAACTTTGGCAATAATAGGATTGGTATTCGCTATTGTAGCAACCGCAGATTGTGCACTAACCATTTGCCCCTGGGTTCCTGTTACTACCGATATCGTGCCGGAAATTGGAGCTTTGACTACAGTATCCACCAATTGACTACGAGCTGTGTCTAAACTGGACTTAGCCTGATTGACAGAAGCACGAGCTACGTCAATGCCCGTTTTCTGTTGTGCAAGACGTAATGATTTTTGAGCATTATTATATGTTGTTTGCGCACTTTCCTTAGACGTTTGTGCATTATGAAGTGTGATCTGTGCATTCTCCACCGCAGTTACAGCCCTTCTATGCGCTATTTGAGACTGCTCTAACTCGGATTGAGAAAGAGCACCCGCACTAAACAGCTGTTGGTTGCGATTGAGCGTATTTTGAGCATCACGCACGGAACTCTGAGCATCTACCAGACTGGTCTGAGCTTGAGTGATCGTGTTGTCTTGCTGGACAAGCGCACTTTTGGCTTGATCCACGCTGGATTCTGCCTGCTGCACCGATTGCGCTGCACCTGACTCTGCCTGCTTTAAATTGGCCAGGGCAACCTGGTACGACTCCTGAGATTGCTTAATTGAGTCCCGCAAGTCCTTTTGGTCTATAGTAAACAATGTGTCGCCCTTATTTACTTTTTGCCCCACTGTAAGGTTAATGCTTTGAATTTTGCCACTAATTTTCGGAGACACCTGAGCCGTCTCTTTAGGAGCAAAGCTACCAATGATACCTGTTGAATCGTTAATGCTGCCCTTGGTGACTTTTGCCACTTGGACCGGAGTGGCCTGTTGGGCCGTAGTCGGTGCGACAGGGGCCTCCCCCCCACCGCAACCCGCTAATGCAACTGATAAAAGCAAAGTTGTAGCAATCAGAGCACTTTTTTTATTCATTATGTTTCTCCACCTCACCTTATATATGAACACTTTTTTGTAGTTTCGCTTCTTTTTTTAATTCTCTCTTCGCTTGTCTTTTTAATTTCCGATTCTTACGTTTTTGTATCATATTATCCATGATGACGTAGACTACCGGAATAAGAATCAATGTAATAACAGCTGCGAAGGATAACCCGAATACAACAACAACAGCCATCGGCGCTTGTGTTTCGTTACCCTCTCCTGTAGCGAATGCCATTGGGAGCAAAGCTAGTACAGTAGCCAGCGTGGTCATCAAAATCGGACGCAACCGCTCAGACGCTCCATGAATAATAGCTTCATCTCGATCTTCACCTTCTTTTCGAAGCTGAATAATGAAATCAATCATAACAATAGCATTGTTGACGACCAAACCAACGAGCATGATGTAACCGGTAAAAGCTGAAACACTGAGGCTCGCTCCAGTTACCACTAAACCGATAAGAACACCAATTAACGTTGGTGGAATCGAAAACATAATAACAAACGGGGTAAGCAACGATTCGAACTGTCCTGCCATAACCATATAAATCAGAACTACAGATAGCAGAATAGCTATCGCCAAGTTCATAAAAGACTCCAACATTTGCTCATTTGCCCCGCCACCCGTATCTGCACTATAGCCTTCTGGGAAGTGGGTATTTTTAAGAAGAGCTTCTATTTTTTGATTGACGGTTAGAATGTCCCCTGATCCATCAATGTCAGCAGTAATCTGTACTTGACGCGTCTGATCTTCACGGGTGACACTATCCGGTACAGCACGTTTATCAATACTTGCTACTGAAGATAAAGGTACATCAATCCCTTGTGAAGTGGTGATACGTAATGCATTCAAATAGGACCAGTCATGGCGATCCTGCTCTGGCAAAGATATTTTAACGTCGATTTGATCATCGCCTGTGCGATAGCTTGTTGCAACAGATCCATTAAAGGAAGTGTTCACAGCAGATAGAACTTGGGTTGCAGATAAACCATATTGACTAGCAAGTTCTCGATTAACGGTAATCTCATATTCTTCTCGAACCGCATTCAAAGAACTTTTTACATTGACCGTTCCCGGTATGTTCTTTACACCAGCAACGAGATTGTCCGAGAGCTCTCGCAGGACGTCCATATCGTCGCCTTTCAGATTAATGTTAACAGCCTTTCCACTCGAAAGACCCGTTGCAGACGCCAATGTAATCTCTGCATCCGGAATGCTATCGAATTTTTTGCGAAGGCCCTCAACTACAGTATCTGTTGGCTGATGCCCATCCTTCAGCGTTACACCTAGTTCTGCTGAATTGGATGGAGCCGCCCCTGAATACCCAGAAAGACCACCAGAACCAACAGTCACTGTCATTTTGTCCAGATCAGGTACTTTCAGAATTTCTTTTTCTATACCTTGAACAACTCTTTCAGTTTCCTCCAGAATTGTTCCGTTAGGAAGTTTCACTGTAACTGAGAATTCCCCAGTGTCAGATTCTGGAATAAACTCAGCCTTAACCATAGGAATCAGAGCACCAGCTGCCACAAACATTAATAACGTAATGATTAAAACAGATTTTCTATGATTAATGCCCCACTTCAGTACACGTCGATAGCCACCCTTAAATTTTTCAAATCCGATATTAAACCACACAATAGGGTTAATACCTTTATAAGTACCTGAAGAATATATGGATTCATCCGGTACTGTAGGCATCCAACGTGAGCCGAGCATTGGCACAATCATAAGGGATACCAGCAAGGCTGCTATATGAGAAAAGATAACTGTTAATGCCAACGGTTTAAACATAACTCCTGCAATTCCGTCAACAAAAACAACTGGTAAAAATACTACAATCTGTGCAAGTGCAGATGCCATAACCGCATTGCCCACTTGCTTGGAACCATCAATAGCCCCTTGTAGCATACTTTTCCCTTCATGTCGCTGTCTAAAAATGTTCTCAATAATAACAACGGCAAAGTCGACAAAGGATCCTAACCCCAGAAGCAAACCACTCAGTGAAATAATATTAATGGTTTGTCCGGTAAAATACATCATCATAAACGTTGCTACGAAAGAAATTGGGATAACGATCGCAGCGATAATAGTAGAACGTATACTATTCAAAAATAACAGCAACACAATGGCTGCAATAATAAGCCCCAATATAGCATGCTCTATTAGTGAGTGTACGGAATCGCTAATGGGTTTGGAAGCATCAGTTACCATCTCCAGTTGAGTTCCCGGGGGCAGATCCTTCCGTATCGACTCTAAACTTTCCTTCACAGAATTGGCGATTGAAAGAGTATTTCCTCCCGTAGCTTTCGTTACAGATATATTAATACTCGGCTTTCCATTAAAGGTAGAAATGGTGGTGACTTCCTCCACGGAGTCTTCAACCGTTGCGATATCTTTTAATTTCACACTTCCCTTGCCTGCAGGGATTGGTGTTTCGCCCATTTCTGAAACAGCCTTATATTCACCTTGAACGCGAAGTTGGATTTGTGTATTACCACGATATACAGAACCAGCAGAGCCAGCAACATTATTAGCCGATAGCGCTTGTCGGATTTGATCCAGCGTAATGCCATAGCTTTGAAGCTTAGCCTGATCTACTGTGATCTTAACGAGCCGTTCTTGACCGCCTGACATGTTGGCTCCGGCTACTCCCGCAATTCTTTCAAGCCGTGGCTCGATAATATCTTCAGCAATAGGCTTCAACTTGTTAATATCCTGGTCTCCTGTAAAAGCGAGGGTAATAACTGGTGTTGCATTGAGATCCACTTTAAGGACACGCGGCGAATTTGCTGAATCTGGAAGAGAACCTCTAATTGTATCAACTTTATCCCTCATGTCGAGGGTGGCCTGGTTCATATCTACTCCCCAGTTAAATTGAATCATGACCATAGATGATCCTTCTGAAGACTCGGACGTGATTGTATCCACGTTCTCAATAGAAGCCAGACTCTTTTCAATAGGTTTAGTAACCAATTCCTCAACCTCAGTAGGCGTTGCATTTGGAATACTAGTCACCACTGCAGCGTAAGGCAGCTTCATATCCGGCATATACTCGACAGGAAGCCTTAACGCAAAAATACCGCCCCCGATTAGCAAAGCAATAATTAACATAAATACTGTTACAGGACGGCGTATTGAAAACTGAGACATCTCATCACTCCCCACTCACTTCTCTATGTAATATTTAAGCACACTCATCCACTACTACGATGAAATAGGCGTAAAGTTTCAGATAAATGTGCAAAAAAAACATATAAAAAAATAATAAACACATTTTGAGATAAACGCTTAAAAAAAAACAGTTAATTACATACGTTTAATGTGAATCTAAAAAACGTTGTAATGCTTAGCCAAAGTTTTCATCTCATTGATATTATGGCATAGGCTCTTAATCCCAGTCAAATACCTGATTTATAAAAAACATCCCTCACATGTATATGAAAGGGAATTACCATTTCGCATGGAGGGATGTTTAATAAATTCAGGTGTTTTGTTGATTAGATTTTAGGAAGCAGTTTTTTATCAGCCATAACTTTAGCTACAATAATCGCTGCATCTCCGCGCAAGGTCAAGGAAGTAGGATTAAACATATATCCTTTTTTCAGATCACTTGCATCCACAGGTGACCCTGTAATAAAGCCCTTCTTGGCGATAGCCAATATAGATGCTTGCGCATAGTAATCAATCTTGTCCGCATCTTTAAAGGTCTTAGACAGGTTCTTCATGATTTTGTCATGATCTGTTTCCAGCTTCAAATTCAATGCCTTGGCAATAATGACTGCTGCATCTTGACGCGTGATTACATCTTCCGGCATAAAGATTCTTGGTTGTGAACCTTTGACAATCCCGGCACGCGCAGCTGTTTCAATATAACGATAATCGTATAGAGCATCTGCTGATATCGTATTTGGAATAGACACGTCGTCGAAATGCTTCGCTCCACTGAAATTAAGCGGAATTTGCAAACCTTTGACAATCATAGACGTGAATTCGCCTCTTTTAATGTAGCTGTCAGGTCCAAAGCTATTAATTGGATCCATTGGGTTCATGACACCTTTGGCCAAGATAGCTTCGATGTAATCTCTAGCGTATTTGTGCTTAATGACATCACTATACGTTTCTCCAACCTTAGCAACTACATAGTAGCCGAAACGATCAAACGGTACCTTAATGGTATGTTTTTTCGGATCCACCACACCACCAATGTTCTGCCAATCTTTAAGATCAGAATCGAAATAGAACACTGTCATTTGTTTCCCTGCATCCTGAGCAATACTGCTATCATACGTCAGCGTCAATGTAGCACGCTTGGATGGTACTAACTCGTTAGATGGGTCGCGCCAGTAGAAGTTTTTGATCTTGCTACTGTCATTTTGCGACTTGTTAGCCAATTGATAAGGATCAGCACCATAAGTTACCGGATCGTAATCATCCGTTTTAATGTCATCTGCTGTACCTGGATCAATCCAGAATACCGGACTCGACATATTAAAGCGGGCCGGAAAATCTCTGTTGAAGTATCTACTTCCATCTGCAATCAAGCTCTGCATATCGGACAATGCTTTTTCAGTTTCAAATTCATGACGGTCAACCACACCATCTTCGCTATTTGCTATTGCAAAGTACAAATTGTGACCAGAGAAAACCTGGTTTTTGAACTGTTGCGGTTGATCGTAGTCCCGACGAATCAGACTCGTTCCCTTTGCAAAAGCAAGTGTAAGATTACCATCGAACACTTTGTGCGATGTTTTCATCGCTTCCATGTACTGCTCGCCAGGAATATTAGTAGGCACATATTTAACAGTAATGGTCTGTTTTAGTTTTTCTTTACCTACAGTAACCACTACGTCAATTTTATTATCTTTGTTGGCTTTTAGACCTGTAACGATGGCTTTATAAGTTGATGGATAATCAATGGTGCCATCATAATCAGAGTCGAAACCCTCTTGAACTGCTGTTTCTTTACCTACCGTAACACTATCTGCATTACCTGCATTTACAACAACTTGCACAAAGTTTTGATTCACGATTCTCTTTTCAGGGAGCGGACGCAAAATATCAAAAGATGTGGATTGACCGGATACTTGCAGTCGGAAAGTAGCAAATGGTCCGCCCTTGCCGCTATTGTACAAGGTAATGTTATAAGCTACTGGTGTTCCATCTTGCGAAATAGTTTGGTTTTTCAACACAAAGCTGAAATACTTTTTGTCCGGATGGTAGTACACAAGCAGGTCTTTTAAATCTTTATTTGTAAATTTATCTGTAGTAGAACCGGAATTGTATGTTGTCTTAGCATCTTCTGCTGAGAAAAACTCGTTACTCAGTGTCCAGTTGACTTCACTGTCATCCGATCCCTTAATCTCCAAAATATATTGATCTTTATTAGCAATATCACTTAACGAACCATTTACCTGATCTGCTTTACCCAAATCAGCAATACTGAAAGTACCAAATACATTGATATTTTTCAGAGATGTATTGTAGTTGGTGTCATCCACTTTGGTGAAATTAGCATCTTTTGATTTCGGAGCAATTTCGCTATATTTCGGCGTATTGCTCAAGCCGCTAACTGGTGTAAAAGGGATGATTCCTTGTGTGTTGGGAACAGGAATTACTGGAATATTCGTCTGTGTAAAGTTTACTTTTACCGTATTGCTGTACTCAATACCTGGCTTGTATACAAACTTGATTTCATTATTCCCGTTCGCCAAGGCATTGGCTGCGGCTGTGTCCGAGGAAGCAGCAAGCTTGAAGTCCGCTCCTGAACCATCCAAATCAACCAATACATTATTAATATATAGGAATACATTTCGGTTACTTCCAGTGTAATGAATATCTGCTGCATTGCTCACATCAAGCAATTTACCTTTAAAGTAGCCCAGTTGAGTCAATTTATAGGTATTCAAGTTTGAGCTGGATGTATTCAACGGAATTTGTTGCCCATCATAAATCGTATCGTATTTCATGAACGGACCCTGCAACAGATTCACCGTTGCTTTAATTAACTTGGTCGAGTCACCATTCAGATAAAAATTCAGTACATTTTGTCCTTCTTTAGGCAAAGTGTCTACATAAGCAACAATTTTCTTCACTTGCGTTGACTTACCATTAATTGTACGAATCACATCTTGAGGCGACCCTACAGTGTGAACCGATACTCCAGAAAGCTCGCTAATTGAAGAAGGTGCGCCATTAACAACGATAAACTCCATACCTACAGGTACAGATGCAGCATCTGTAGTCTTGTTCTTCATAGAGCTACCTGTTAATTTCATAGCTTCATCTAGGGCAGCTGCCTGATCAGAGCCGCTTCCATTAATTCTGTTCAACAATTGAGTATTAAAATCAGGAAGATAGTTAACATCATCAATATACGGCTGAGTGCTGCTGCGCAGTGTAAATTGGACAGCCGATGGAGCCGGTGGTGTACTGCTATCCGTATAAGTTATGCCCAGGGATGCTCTGGTCAAATGATCAAGTACAGCTTCCGAAGGTACAGTCACCTGAAATGGATATACTTTATAACCATTTGATGTAACTACATTTGCAGTATCAATTGTGGCATCAACCCCAGTCGCACTACCCACAGCACTACCATTGTTACTCACATCGGTAAAACGTACATTGATTGTGGCCACTCCTGGATCAGTTGCACCGCCTGGCACCAAAACATTACCTTTTAAAACCACACCACTTGTAGACGATACGGTAAAGTCAGGCGAAGTGGCCAAATCAGCAGAAACATTCCCATCCTTATTCAGGGTCAAATCAGAAAATTCCGGTTTACCCGTATAAATCGTAATTTCACGTGTAACTGTAAGAGCCTGAGTTCCGTTATTCACTTTAATGGTCACTATATTTTTACCCGGACTCAGTACAACACTACCCGTTAGTTTATAGCCAGTGTAAGAGCTGACATTATACGTATTACTGCTTTTTGCAGACGTGAGCGTTACACTGTCAGCATTAGGAGCCGTACCTTGAATGACTACTTTCACATCATCCGTACCGCTATTGCGTGCGTCTGTCAGCACCGCTGTCTGATTCTCAAGCAACTGCTCGGTTTCACCATTCAACGTAGCAGATAGATCATAAAGCTTAGGCCCATCCTGATACTCAATGTAAATGGAGTCCTTCATATCAGCCGAATTTTGGCTACTTTGAAATGTAATCCGGTTCAAACCAGGAAACAGTTTAATGTCTGTAACTTTAAGCGTAGAGCCACTGACTGTAATTCCGCCTTTTTGACTCTCGTTCTTATTAACTACGTTAAGGTTTGTTCCATTTTTAGAGAGTTGGAATACACTATAAGATATAGTACTTCCGTTCACTCCGTTAATCGTACCGTTTACTGTAACTCGGTCAGTGTTTACCATTCTAGCCGAATCCACATCATATTTTTCACTTGGAAAAATAAAATAAGTTCCCGTCGCAGCATGAGCCGTACCTACCAGGGCCGCCGGCACCAAGCCAATGATGAGACCAACCGTCAGCAACATGGATAGCAATCGTTTCAAATCATTGTCCTCCTTTGATTCTGTCGCACCTTGGGGTACGTAATCATTCAATACTTTTTTTATCGGTAGTAAACATACAAAAAATTAGTAAATTCTCAAAAAAGGAGGGAGTTTTTTTACAGCAAACATCAAAAAAGCCTTCAAACCCGCGGTATACCGCCAAGCTTGAAGGCTTACTTTTAAATTAAAATTATAATTTCGAACGCGTTTGGGAATCTGGCTTAGCCAGCAAGCGAATCAGTGTGTTTATAACTGGGCGTTTGGTTTTGCCAACAAGACCAATAACCTCTGCACCAATCTGTAGGAAGAACATCATAATACAAATCACGACAAAGGTGACCCAGTTCGCTTCATTAAGCGCAGCAGACGATTGAATCACGGCCAATACACCGAAAAATGCCGCAATACCGTAGATAATCAACACCGTCTGTCTGTGACTGAAACCTAGTTCGCGTAAGCAGTGATGCAAATGACCTTTATCCGGAGAGAAAATCGGTTTTTTCTGCAACTTGCGACGAATGATAGCAAAGAATGTATCTGACAAAGGTACACCGATAATAATCAATGGCGTAATAAAAGATACGATAGCAATTTGCTTGAAACCAAGCATGGATAGCATGGCCAGACAGAAACCTAAAAATAATGACCCTGTATCACCCATAAATATTTTCGCAGGATGAAAGTTGAAAAATAAAAATCCGATAATACTTCCCAGCAGTACAAGACAAAGCATAGCTACCATGTAATTGCCCATCAATACCGACATCACAAAGATAGTCCCAATCGCAATTCCTGAGACACCCGCAGCCAGTCCATCCAGACCGTCAATCAAATTGATGGCATTCGTTACACCTACGATCCAGAAAATCGTAAGCGGAATGGAAATCCAGCTTTCCAAAGATGAGTATGCATCCTGAAAAGGTACATTTACAAAATCTACACGAATATCAAAAGCAAACACGACCATACACGCAACGGCAATTTGAGCCAAAAATTTCAATTTTGCATTGAGATCAAAACGATCATCGAGAGCACCAATCAGTGTAATCAGCGTGCCGCCAATCAGAAAGGCTGCGATAAAGTTAATATCCCGAGAGGACAGCATTCCGTCAGGCACAAAAGGTAACACCGCCAATAAGGACAACAGAAATGCCAAGAAAATCCCCAGTCCGCCAAGACGCGGCATAATTCGGGTATGTACTTTTCGGGCATTCGGTACATCGACGGCTCCAACCTTCACAGCGAATTTCTTGACGAGCGGTGTCAGTAACAGCGCAAGTCCCAGTGCCATGATGAACCCAATAATATAGATCAATAACATTTGATCATTCGACCCCCAATTTTAAAGCAATCCCTTTTCAGATGTAACCGCATTGAATTATACTCTGATCAAAAATAAATACCAAGCTTCATATTCTGGCAAATTAGCGGGTTTTGAAGGCAGATTCAAGCTATTTATCACACTTTTGTGACGTTTTCTTTTTCGCGCATCACTTTCGCGGCGAATTTCGGCAGCGCAAGCATTCTTTTGTATCGGCTTGGCTCTTTGAGGAGTCTATATAACCATTCAGCCCCTAGCTTTTGGAACAATTTAGGTGCGCGTTTGGTTCTGCCTGATATAACATCGAAGCTACCGCCAACCCCCATCATCACCGGTACACCCAGTTGTTCCTTATATTTACCAATCCAGGGTTCCTGTGTGTCCGCTCCACGTGCTACAAACAACAAATCGGGATTTGCTTCACGAATGGCTGCAATCACCGCTTCATCCTCTTTAGGTCCAAAAAAGCCATCACGCTTGCCACAAACCGTAATCCGGGGATAAAGCTCATGTACCCGCTTTGCGGTCGCTTGAATCACCTCAGATGTTGATCCCAGTAAATAAACCTTCCAATGATAGTTTTCTCCAGCTGCAAGTAATTCATGTAACAAGTCAAAGCCCGCTACCCGCTCAGGTACAGGATGTCCTACATAGTTTGCAGCCCAGACCACGCCAGTCCCATCTGGAACAATCAACTCTGCCTGTTTCATCACGTCCATGTACACTGGATCTTCCAATGCAGCCATTACCATAATCGGATTGGCAGTGATCACTTGATGGGGCTGGCGAGACTCCACTGCTTGAATTAATACATTTAATGTATCTTTCATATTAAGCCTTGATACCGGAACACCGAAAATCGGGACGGTAGGCACATTCGTAACCTTATCAACTGTCACTGTATCCATCATCCTTTGCGACACAAGTAATTAACGATATGCTGTGCC
Source organism: Paenibacillus sp. SEL1 (assembly GCF_054602535.1). Classification (NCBI taxonomy): domain Bacteria; kingdom Bacillati; phylum Bacillota; class Bacilli; order Caryophanales; family Paenibacillaceae; genus Paenibacillus; species Paenibacillus sp. SEL1. Next base: position 1,504,517 of record NZ_CM137723.1, read on the forward strand.
GGTAAGCGAGCCTCACTTTTTAACAAAGCAATGGCCGCTCCCTGGCTCTCGATCCATTGACTTCGCTGATCCAGCAACCGCATAGACTCATTAGCCAGCTTTTGTCCATCCAGTGCCTCTGTAGTGCCTACAGGCTGGCTACCGACACGGCTGAGGAAATGATCAATTTTGGGATCGTAGGATATCCCCAACGGAGGCACTTGGTGGGATGCTGCATAGATCAAGCTGTGTAATCGCATCCCGATCATCAAACTGCAACGACTGACTTCCAAAAGCATCTGTTGAGGATCGGTGACTTGATCGCACATGCTGACAAGGCTTCCCGTCCCCCTAATATCCCCCAACAAATCCATTACCATCCTTGAAGCCTGCTCGTCATCAGGCAGATGGAAAGGTAAAAAGCGTAAGTGTACATGGCGCTCAGCAGCTAATTTTTTCAAGCCGTCCGCAATAGCCGTTAAATCGCGACGCTCCTTATCCCAGTAACGTACAGATACACCAACGATCGGAAGTTTATCCTTATCCGTTTCAGTTGGTGCTTTATGCAGCTCGGAACCCGAGGGCAATGGAAGCCCCATTACCGGATCAGGAACAACTTCGACAACCGGGTTCTTTAGTTTCATAGTACCCAGTAGTGCGGCAGACTGCTCATCTCTTACAGAAACATATTCACAGCGCTGAAACACAGAACGGATCATAGGATAAAATATCTTCCGTTGTACCGGACCAATGCCCTGAGCATATACAAACGTCGGTTTTCCAGCCCATTGGGCCAGTTTCAGAATCGCCAGATAATACGGAATACTTTTAGGGCTTGTTGCATCCTGGAGCAAACTCCCGCCGCCACTTATTAGCCCATCGCTGTTTTTAATCGCTCTACGAACTTCCCCCAGACTCATCCGTGGTACAGCTTCTATTCCGTACATTTTCTGTGTCCAAGCGGGGTCAGAAGACAGAACAACAGGCTTGATTGTAATCCCCGCCTGACGACTCTCCTCCTCTAAAGCTGTCAAAATCGACTTAAGCACCGCCTCATCTCCACTATTGTTAAAGCCGTAATAACCCGAGATGATTATCGTTTGAGCTGTGGTGACCATTTCTTCCAACACCCTTCCAGCACTTGCCACACGACAATTGCGATGATTCCCAGCACCAGGCCCAAGCCCAATCCTAACAGCCCGCGACTAAGCGACAATGCCGCTGGAGAGTGAATGTGAGCAAAGGTATCCACCATAGAGGCTTGACCAATAGCAGCTATAATCAACAAATAGATTGCTTTGCGATATTTCAAAGCCAGGAATGCCCCTGCAATAAACAGTGGGTGAGCCATCAAAAATTCCTTATTGCGCGGACGTACACCAAACGCATTTTCAAGGAAGTTCCGGAATACCAACTCCGTGTTCGACACTGTACCCGCATTTCCGGTACGAGTCAAATAGTAATAACCTGCGGCTGCGATAACAGCCAGTGCGATAACCCACAATACAGTAATCGGCGTACGTAGCAGCTTGGAAATTTCCTCCCGTATAGAAACGCCACGATAAAAGAAAATATATATCGCTGCCAAGAAGATGGGCAGAATGTGAAGCAAGCTTACACCTCTAAATTGATTCAGCACAAGGCTGTAGGCAATACTGTTCAACAGCGCAATAACGAAAGGCACCGCAGCCAGCGACAAAATCGCCGTCTGCACGTACAGTATTAACGTTTGAATCAAACGCTGACCTACAGAAAGTTCAGCACCCTGTTCACGTTTAATTCTAATCGTACGCACAGCGATGATCATTGCAACCGTAGGTCCGCTAATCGCTGCGAGTAGGGCCAGGCCTTGCTCCATCAAGCTAGAGTTCAAAACATAAAGTCCTGCTGAACCTACCAAGCCAAGTGCAAATGCCAGCAAAGTCAATGCCGGGACGAAATAGGACACCATAATGGAGAAGAATGCCAGTGCACCTAGTACGACAATCATTTTCAGATAGCGCTGAATGGACGAATCGACGACTTGGAACGGTTCAGCCTGTCCGAGTTCAAACCCCTTTTTCTCCATCCGTTGTACAGCGTTACCCGGCTTGTCCAAGCTGTGGATTAGGTTATCTACCGAATCCTTCACCTTGGCTTCAGCAATACTACGGCTAGGCGCGGTATTCAGATACAACATGCGAATATTACGGTCCTTGGTGGCCAATGCAAAACGATCGGCCAACGTTTCAACATCGAGCGTTGAATCTTTATCGCTCAATGAGTATAAACGCACAACGTTATAGTGGATATCGTAAGCGAGCTTATTGAAGCCTGCTTGCGGTTTTTTTAAGTTTTCGATAGCAGCTAGGCCAATATCGTATTTGTTCAGCAATTTAGCAAATGCCGCTAAGCTATGCTCTTTCTCGTTATCGGTGAAGCCTTTGACTGAATCACCTTCAAACAAAATGCGTTTTACACCATTTTGCTGAAAGGAAGCAAGCATCTCTTCCGTCAACTCCTGGTTGTAAGGAAGACTGTCGCTCATCCGTGGAACAATAAAAAATCCTTTGCTCCGAAGCTGCTTCATCGCAATCGGGTCAGGCTGCATGGGCTTGAGATACGCATCCTCTGGAGATGTTTCCACAACTAACCCTTCCTGTCCCTGATAAGTCCAAGGTTTTACATTGATGTCCAGGCTTGTAAACGTACGTAAAATTAACGGCTTTAATGCCTCGGCATTTTCTTTATCAGCGAAAACAATATACGTAAAATTCTCATTTGCAGGTGAAAGCCGTTTTTCCATATCGGCAACGTTCTGAGTCGTATAGGTTACGACGCGACCCGCTTTACGGAAATCATCCAACGTACTTTCATACATCGCCATGCTGTTCACACCCGCTTGCTGTAAGCGGTCAAGTTGCTCATTCAGATAGTCCTGCGGGTGAGCCTGATACGAGGCTGCCTCTGTCAAATCCCGATAATCGAATACAATCTCTACTTTTTTACTCGAGGATTCTGTCTTCACACGATCGGCGATGACTGGAATGGAAGCCAGCAAGCCGACAGCCACCAAAATCCATAACCATTTTCGAGAAGCCGTATTCCAATACTGCCATTTCTGATACACCAAAGAACCTCCTTAATATTCGGGATTTTGCAAAATTCAATGCTGCCCACCTCGCCATACTCAGCCTTTTGGTAGGGCACTCATTGAATTTTGCAAAATCCTCCGTTGCCGGAATAAGCCTATTTTCCCAAAGCCTCTTCCAGGTTATTCTGCAATACAGAAATGACCTCCACGGCGTACTGCCCTTTGCCGTGAGAGGTCACCGATTACTATATCTTATCCAATTACCTTAATCTATTCTATTATAAAGGGATTTTTCTCAAGCGTCTACGCGAGCCATAACAGCATCGACCAGATGGCTGATTCTTTGCTCCGCGTCTGCCAGCGAGGAGCCGCGTACCGCAAAGTATACTTTGATTTTCGGCTCTGTGCCCGAAGGACGCAGGCAAAACCACGAACCGTCCTCCAGTAAGAATTTGAGTACATTTTCCTGTGGAAGTCCGTCCAGACCTTGTGAGTAGTCCAGTACCTTGTCTACCTTCACGCCTGCAATCTCTTGAGGCGCGTTGCTACGCCAATCGGTCATTTTGCCCTGAATTTGTGCCACTCCATCCTTACCCTTAAGGGTACGAGACTCCAGCTTCTCAAGGAAGTAGCCAAACTGCTCGTACAGCTCTTGTAAAACATCATAGAGCGTCTTACCTTGTGTGCTGTAATAAGCAGCAGCTTCAGCGATCAGCATAGCCGCCAAGACAGCATCCTTATCGCGAGCATAATTCCCTGCCAAATAACCATAGCTCTCTTCATAGCCAAACAGGTAGGTGTACTCGCCAGTTTGGTTAAATTGGTTCATTTTCTCGCCAATATACTTGAAGCCAGTTAGCGTGTTAAACACGGTTGCTCCAAAATGTTCGGCAATGACTGCACCCATTTCGCTGGTTACGATGGTTTTGATAACAGCCCCATTATTCGGAAGTTTGCCTGTTTCTTTCAGTTGATTCAACAAGTAGTAAACCATGATCGCGCCAGACTGATTACCGGACAATACCACATATTCGCCATCACGGTTTTTCACAACTGCACCCATACGGTCAGCATCAGGGTCTGTTCCGATCAACAGATCTGCACCAATTTTCTCACCCAGCGCAATTGCCAGCTTAAACGCATCACGTTCTTCTGGGTTTGGCGACTTGACAGTCGAAAATTCAGCATCTGGCAACTCTTGCTCAGGCACAATATGCACCTGTTCAAAACCGATTTTCTCCAGCACACGACGAACCGGTACATTTCCAGTGCCATGGAGAGGTGTAAACACAACTTTGAAGTTTTTGCCTGGTCCGGCTGCAATCAGCTCACGGTTCACACTCACACTGGCCACCGTATCTACAAACGCTTCATCTTCCTCTTCTCCAAGCCAAACCAACAATCCCTGTGCCTCTGCTTCCTCACGTGTCAGACTGCGAATGTCGGCAAAAGAAGGAACCTCGCGGATATAACCAATTACCTGTTCAGCCTGATCTGGAACAAGCTGACCCCCTTCATCGTTGTATACCTTGTATCCATTATACTCAGGAGGATTGTGACTCGCTGTCACAACAATCCCTCCACTGGCTCCCAAATGACGTACACTAAACGAAAGCTGTGGCGTTGGACGCAAGGAAGGGAACAACTTAGCCACGATACCATTGCCCGCCAGCACCAAAGCTGCATCCAGAGCAAATTCTGGTGAAAAATGACGCGAATCATGTGCAATGACAACCGAAGGTTTGCCTTCTTTACCAGCATGCTGTTCTAAAATATAGCGAGCCAGCCCTTGAGTCGCACGTCCAATGACGTAACGGTTCATCCGATTACTTCCTGCCCCGATCACTCCACGCAGACCGCCTGTACCAAATTCCAGCTCTTTGTAAAAGCGATCCTCCAGTTCCTGCTCGTTGCCTTCCAATGCGCGCAACTCCTGTTTGGTCTCTTCATCAATATAAGGGTCTTGCAGCCAGCTCTCAATGCCTTCTAGTGCTTTTTTACTCAACTGCGTCATACGGAATTTCCCCTCTCCATTTTTGGGTTGTCAAAACAGGATTTCTATGTACACATGCACTCAGTTCAGACGTCGTGCTTATGTAGGCAGTGCTTTAATTATTGGGGAGGGTCAGATAAAGCAAACATAATTTCGCCCTCAGCTACTACCGTATCGCCTACTTTAGCCGTAGCTTTCCCTTTGCCAAATGCGCCTTTGGAACGAGTGATTTCCACTTCAAGCGTCAGTGTATCCCCAGGAACCACCTGCCCACGGAAACGGAAACCATCCAACCCTGCCAAGAACCCGATTTTGCCACGATTGCTCTCTAGATGCAGTAATGCGACAGCCCCAACTTGAGCCAGTGCTTCGGTGATCAACACACCAGGCATAACAGGATACCCCGGAAAATGTCCAATGAAATGAGGCTCATTCATCGTTACATTTTTAATGCCTACTGCTCTTTTCCCTTCCTCCAGCTCAATAATACGATCCACCAATAGAAATGGCGCTCGATGTGGGATAATCTCCTGAATTTGATTAACATCCAATTGCAATTTGTCCATTTACCTTAATAACTCCTCCCGCTTGCAGGTTTGACTCTGTATCAGTCATGAGTTACTGCAAGCATAATATTACCCCGCTTACGCTGCATAAAAACAGCTCATAACGGCAACAATGTTAGATATCCTTCACCTACTGCAGAAGTGGAGGTTGAGATAAGGGGCTTTTTCCGCCGGTTATGCAACCTGAGGCGCGAAGAAGCCCTTTTGCCCGTGCTTGGTTTTACCCCGCAGTGTTATAAACTTCCCCATCATTATACAGTTAACAGATGCAAAAAGAAAATTACGCGGAAGTACCATATTGGGTGCTCCGATTATGGGGTGAAGCGAAGTTTCATTTGAGCCAAGGGGGAGGGGCTGCACGATTTATTTGATCTTCCGATCGCTGTTGCCCCTAAATTTTCTCATTTTATAAAACCTGCAAGGTTAAAATTTAGGGGCAAAGGCGAACGCTATCGCTTCTCCAGATTCAAATAAATCCCTCCGCCGAGTTACTTTTGGCTCAAAAGGAAGCCTCGCTTCAATAATACTCGCTTGCCGTGAAGGGCAGAGAAAACCGAAGGCCTCTGTGATGGCCTTCATTGGCCACAATCCATGCGTGCTACGCTGGAGGCCCCTCCCTTAAAAGCATAACAAAACCCTGCGCCACTGGCACAGGGTTTTGTTATATACTACCCACACAAATTGCGGGTGGTTTATTTTAAAAAAAGTGGCCCTGATGGCGGGTAGCCAGCGGAGCGGGCAGAATTGTTCTGAAGAAGCGCAGCGTTTGCCTTTATCCCCGGATTCAAACCTCCAATGTTTTATAATCAAAAGGAATCTGGGGATAACAGCAATCGGAAGAACAATCTGCACGCGGAGCGGTCTTTTCCCGCCACCCCACTCTTTTAAATTAAAATTAAGGCGCAAATATAAGATCAATGACATGCTGCCAGGTTTTCCACTCGAACACGCCTGACAACCCTTGCTTACCTACAATTACATATCCTGCAATTAAGCCGCCTAACAGCGATAACAGGAGCAGCAACGGAACTATGAAATAACGAGCAGTACGCCAGCGGGACTTCGTCTTTTCAGGCACCGGACGGGAATCAGATTGTTCTTCTTTCATCACCAAATCCTTATGCCCTCAGATTATTGGCCAGGTTCATCATCGTATCGCTAGAAGTTAGTGCCCGTGCCGCCATTTGATACATCCGCTGAACTTGCATCATATCCGTCATTTCGCCCGCTAAATCCACATTAGATTCCTCAAGATAACCGGAACGCACAGATACGTCCGCTGGAACAGCACCTGCCACACCTGCAGCTCCGAATACATTTGCCTCTGTTACACCATTCAACAACACGAACAGATTATCATCCCGCTGTTCCAGTCCTTCTGGACGCTGTACATCCATTAGTTTGATTCTCTGACCAACTGTCGGAGCCCCAATTCCATTAGCACGAATCAGCAATTCGCCATCCGAGTTAATAGCCACCTTGGAACCCGCTGGAGCAGTCACAGGAACATCATTGTTATCCAGCACGGAGTAACCTTCAGCAGTGGTCAACATCATCGTCGCACTATCATTCGGATCAGGAACAAAATGAAAGCTACCGTCACGGGTCCAAGCTTTTTGCCCATTTCCCTGGACTTCAAACATGGCATTACCTTGAATCGCCAGATCGGTAGGAAGTCCCGTCTCCTTGAGCGGACCTTGCTCCATATTTTTCATGATTGCGGCCGTTTTAACTCCGTAGCCCAAATTATAGCCGAGCGGCATGGCTCGTCCATTTTGGAGATACGTTGAAGGCTGTTGCTGCACATTGGCCAGTACATCTTCAAAGGAACCCTGTTTACTCTTATAACCAACTGTATTGATATTAGCAATATTATCGGCAATTAAATCCAAACGCTGCTGCACACTGGCCATAGATACCATTGCGCCAATCATGGAGTTGTTCATCACTTACCCCCTGTTATACACGGCCTACTTCATTAACGGCCTTGTCCAAGCTTTTATCGTAAAATTGAATTACCTTCTGATTCGCCTCATACGCTCTTAACGCAGCCATCATATCCACCATCGACTGTGAAGCATCTACATTAGATACCTCCAGATAACCTTGACGAACGGATACAGCATCATTAGCGGTCATCATTCTAGCTGTAGCACCGTCAGTATCATTCAGGCGAAAATTCCCATTGCCCTCACGAACGAGCTGGTACGGACGATCAATGACACTAATACCGAGCGTCGTCCCTAACGTCTGGTTGGACTGGCTATCTACCAATTCGCCCCGCTCATTTACTTTAAGCGCTGAGACAGCCCCCGTCAATTGAATTGGCTTTCCATTCGTATCCAGCACCGCTGAGCCAGTCGATGAAAGCAATGCTCCTGCTCCATTTACTTGAAAATGTCCATCACGTGTATAACGAACGTTACCATTACTGTCCCGCACCGTAAAAAACGCTTCTGGACGGTAGGTGACTTCACCGTTAGCATTGATGAATTTCCCTGCCTGATCAAAAGCCATAGGTTGACCAGTAGCTGGGTCGTTCACATTAATATTGGACTGTATCGCGAAATCCGTCGCTTGTCCACTGTCCTTTAATGCTCCCTGAATGTAAGGGGAGAGGCTTTCCTCAGCAAAAACGCCAGTATTGAGCTTGCCGACCGTACGGTCCGGGTTATCAGGGTTACCACCCGTCATGGAAATAAGCATTTCGGGGAAAGAACGCTGAACACTGTTCTCCTGTTTGTATCCCGTCGTATTCATATTAGCAATATTTTGCGTCACGGTGTCATGGCGTCGTTGTTGTGTCATCAATCCGGCGGCCGCAGTATATAAACCTCTCAACATGTATGGTGCACCCCAATCCTATACTCTGCTAAAATCATATGCTCGCGCGGAGGCAGGCAACCTGTCTGACCGCACACGAGTCTCTTATAGTCACTATCGGCAGATTAGAACTTTTTCTTAACCACATGATCCAAATTATCCAGCATAATTCCTGTACCTTTAACGACACAATGCATCGGATCTTCGGCAACCAGTACCGGAACACGCAGCTCTTCAGCAAGCAGCTCGTCCAATCCGCTAAGCAAGGCACCGCCACCAGTCAAAATAACACCACGGTCAATAATATCAGCTGACAGTTCCGGTGGGGTCTGCTCCAATACAAACTTGGCCGCAGCAACAATCGCCGACACAGGATCTCTAAGCGCATCCTGCACTTCATCCGCAGAAATACTTAACGTTTTGGGCAATCCGGATACCATATCCCGTCCACGGATGTCCATTTCTGCACGCCGTCCGCTCGGATGCACGGTTCCGATAGCAATCTTGATATCCTCAGCCGTACGTTCCCCGATCAAAAGCTTGTACTTCGTTTTTACATATTTCATGATGGCTGTATCAAATTTGTCCCCTGCCATTTTAATGGAAGAAGCTGTTACGACATCCCCCATAGAGAGGACTGCAACGTCAGTCGTTCCGCCACCAATATCCACTACCATGTTGCCACTAGGCTCAAAAATATCCATTCCTGCCCCGATGGCAGCCGCTTTTGGTTCTTCCTCCAAAAATACTTCCTTGGCCCCGCTACGCTCCGCCGCTTCACGAATCGCTTTTTGCTCCACTGAGGTAATGTTCGTCGGCGCACAAATTAGAATACGAGGGTGGCTGTACCAGCTTTTTCCCCCTACCCGATTGATAAAATATTTTAACATCGCTTCTGTTACTTCAAAATCGGCGATGACACCATCACGTAATGGACGGATGGCTATGATATTACCAGGAGTACGTCCCACCATACGGCGCGCTTCCTCTCCGACAGCCAGAACTCTTTTTGTATCGCTTTCTATCGCGACAACGGAAGGTTCGTCAAGAACAACCCCCTTCCCTTTGACGTGGATAAGCACGTTGGCCGTACCGAGGTCGATACCGATATCATTACTGAACATATTAAAAAGGCCCCCAAAGTGATATTTTAAAAGCTAAGATTCGACAAGAAGCGGCAAATATATGTATAAACCTATGGTTACATGTCATTTTTCGTCTTGTACCATCTTTTAACATATCATACTTCAGGGGGTTGATTCAATGGCTTTGCCAGCCAATTCACTATATATTTTTAGGACTTGCCGGAAACGAGAATCTCCCTTCGTTTGCCACTCGTTTTTTTGTACTTAATTTTCGTTGCTTCTCCTCCCCTCAGATGGCGGATGGATTTATGGTATTCGAGAATGTGCTTCACCTGATCGGCAAGATCCGGGTTGATTTCAGGCAGCCGTTCGGTCAGATCTTTATGCACCGTGCTCTTGGAGACACCAAATTCCTTGGCAATCGTACGGACCGTATTCCTTGTTTCCACGATACAGCGACCGATTTTGATGGTCCGTTCCTTGATGTAATCGTGCACGCTCCCGCCTCCCTACTGTGGATAGTTTGGTACATTATATGAGGAGCGTGCCTATATATTCGCGGTTTGGCGGGAAGACATGCTTCGGAAGGCCTATTTATTTGGCAAAAGCAGCTTATGTTTACCTTATGCACAAAAACAACAAAAGAAAAAAGCAGGGAATATGGATTCCCCGCTTTGCATGCAAAGCCATGACCAAATTTATTTTTTAGGAAGCAGACCTGCTGGATTCACCGGCTTGTCATCCTGATACACTTCAAAATGCAGATGTGTTTTCAAATCCTTCTCAAGCTCGTTACGACCCGCTAAAGCAATCACATCGTTTTGTTTCACTTGATCGCCTTCTTTTACTTTCAGATCACTCAAGCTTTGGTACACCGTTTTGAGATTATTATCATGCGTGATTTCTACGACATTACCTACCAGCGGATGTTGTTCTACACGAGATACTTTGCCACTCAGGGCGGCTCTCACTTCAAACGCCTGATCGTCGGCCCGGGAAAGATCAATTCCAGTGTTAGCGGTAAATGTTTTATCGTACTCTACCATAGCTGCCGCCTGCTCATCAGCTGTTGCGTTCTCATCAAAGAACGGCTTTACGACTTGTACTGCGCCAGCATCTGCCACTGGCCATGCGATATTTTCCGACTGGGCAACTACTTCCACACTTTCTGGCTGTTGTCCGTTAACATCGGTATCCACTGCACTTGTGCTTTGTACCGATGGACTAGCTGGGTCAGGTTTGAAAGACTTCTGGCTGGCATCCTGATAGACCCACACTAAGGTTAGTATAATGGCTGCTGCGGCAATGTAGGCTGCCGGGTATGCCCACCTTTTGGACAACAGCTTTTTCCACGAAGACGGCCGTGAAGCTCTTCCACCCTGAAAGGTTTTGGGTGTTTCTTCATGGTTTTGGTTCTGGTTTTTATTTTGTTCATTCATTTGCTCATCACCTCAGTAACCAGTGTTACCGGGTGCAACTCTTTTATACTTCAAAGTTTCGAAATATTTACTAACTTAGAATACGAGAGGCTTGCGCAAAAGAAATGCCAGTATAATAGTGAAGGAGAATTTGAGTGGCAGTATGGCCTTCCTTGGCCATTCCATTGGCTCCCCACTGACTCATACCAACGCCATGGCCATAACCATAGGTTGTTATAGCAATCCGATCCCCTTCAGCCTTCCATGTAAACTCAGCCGAACGCAGCCCCAATTTGTTACGGATTTCCGGCCCTGTAAAGACTGAACCACCAACCTCAATCTTCTTGATGCGATGCCCTTCTGTCTTGGAGAGTATACGAATCTCTGGCATACCCCCTCCTCCAGTAGAAGCAGCAATCGCAGTACGACTCAGTCCCAATCTATCGAACACACTCTGACGGCTCAGTGTGACGGTATCTGTATAACGCGGGGCCAACTGCTTGTCCCATGGACTTGACACACTTCGTAAATAGGGTACTGGCTTCGCCCATACATCCTCTGAATTTTCGGTATAGCCGTTGCTAGTAGAAAAAAAAGAAGCGGTAATGGGCTTCCCCTCATATACCATGATCGTATCCTTGGTGTCTCGTACAGCCTGCTGAATTTTAGCCAGCTCTGCGGATTTACCAGAACGCCCCCATTCTCTAGTAAGTTTGGCTTTGGAGATATAAGCCTGATGTTTAACAGTATCCGTCACATCTGCTCCCGCCGGCGCACCGCTAGTGTCATCAGCCAGCAAACGTCGGGCAATAAAGGTACGCGCGGCAATAGCCTGTGCTTTTAGTGCCTCGCCCTCGAAGCTGGGCGGCATTTCGGCGGCTACTACGCCGACAATGTATTGCTCCAGCGGTAACGTCTCCGTGCGACCGGTAGACGTGACGTACACGCGCACGTCCGGCTCTGCCGCCACCGGCACGCTGCGCGCTGGAGCAGCCGGCACCGCCGGTATCGGCGGGACGCCCGGCAAGCGCGTGACGGGCGTCTCGCCCTTTGCCGTCACGCTAGGCGCAGCTGGTGCTGCCGTGCGACTGCTCGGCGGCAACGGCTGCGCCGTCTGGCGAGGCCACGCCATTAGCGCGGGCACAGCCATGGCAAGCACCAGCACCCCTGCCATGGCAGCGAATGGCAGCCATGGGCGTCTGCTGCCCCAGCGCGGGGTACGCCCGGCGGATGGACGCAGGTGCGGCAGCGTCACTTGCAGCGGGGTTGCAGCGCGTGTGTCATGGGCCGCTGCTCCAGCGATAGGCAGAGCCGTTTCAACGGAGTTCACAGCGGAAGGCACGGCTGTTGTACGCCGATTGGGCTTGACGCCAGTCGGCAATGTACCTCTTGTGTCCGGCTGCTGTTGCATAAGCTTATTTTTCTGTAACGAAGTAGCTATAGAGCCAGAGCGTTCCTCCGCAAGTGAAGCCTGGCAATGTTCCTTAGGATGATGAATGGGTATACGGATGCGAACCTGTGAATCTTTCATAGGCTGAAACCTCCATCAAAGGGCTAAGTGTCCGGCTGGAAGTACAGATATACTCCAGCAGATATTTTCAATCATATGAAGTCGTCCACTTTGATAGAACCATTTTAAGAGAACTGGAAGAACGAAAAAGACTGACTGTAAACAACAAAAAAACCAAGCCTTTTCGGACTTGGTTCCTTATTGTTCAAGAATATACTTATGCAACATGAAGCTACATACGTTAAGGCTTAGGCGAGGGAAGGCTGGATTTTCTTAAACAGATTCCCCGACGTCTCTTCCGGCATTACGCGCTCTGTACTGGGTGAATGATCCAGTTTGGACTCTTCTACGGTCACTCTGTAAATGTCCGCTCCCAATCCAGTCAGCTTCTCAGCCAAATGAACGTAACCGCGATCGATGTGATGTACGCCGGATACCTCCGTTGTACCTTCCGCAATGAGTCCGGTCAGAATTAACGCAGCACCTGCACGCAAATCTGTAGAGGTTACTTTCGCACCTGTCAGCTTAGCATTACCAGTTACAATGGCGGAACGACCTTCGACCTTAATTTCGGCATTCATGAGATGAAATTCATCCACATGCATGAAACGATTTTCAAACACGGTTTCCGTAATAATGCTCGTTCCTTCAGCGGCAAGTTGAAGTGCCATCATCTGAGACTGCATATCGGTAGGAAAACCAGGATAAGGCAATGTTTTAACATCAACGGCCTTTAACGGCTTATCTGCAATGACACGAATTCCGTTCTCATCAGGTTGAATGGTTACACCCATTTCTTCCATCTTGGAAATAACCGGTCCTAAATGATCGGATATTGCGCCTTCTACATATACGTTCCCGCCTGTGATCGCAGCAGCAACCATATAAGTACCTGCTTCTACCCGGTCGGGAATGACGGTATGTTTTACACCATGCAGCTTCTCGACGCCTTCAATACGAATAACGCCCGTGCCCGCACCGCGTACTTTGGCACCCATTCCATTCAGGAAATTTGCGAGATCAACAATCTCAGGTTCCTTAGCAGCATTCTCGATGGTAGTTACGCCCTCAGCAAGAGTAGCGGCCATCATAATATTCTCGGTTGCTCCTACGCTGGCTACATCCAAATAAACTTTAGCTCCACGCAGACGCCCGTTACTTTTAGCTTCAATAAAACCTTGGCCCAGGCTAATCTCCGCGCCCAATGCCTCAAAACCCTTTAAATGCTGATCAATTGGTCGCGTTCCGATTGCGCATCCGCCTGGAAGCGAGATTCTTGTACGTCCCAAACGTGTAAGCAGCGGTCCCATAACCAAGAATGATGCGCGCATTTTCCTAACCCACTCGTAAGGGGCTTCACAGGAAATTATCTTCCGCGCGTCAACACGAATGACCTCATCTTGGTATGTAACGCCTGCTCCTAAGGACTCCAGCACTTTGTTAATGGTCATCACATCGTCTAGAGGAGGTGCATCAATAATAACACTTTCTCCTTCTTCTCCTAGCAGAGAAGCGGCGATGATCGGCAGAACTGAGTTTTTGGCTCCGCTGACTTTGACACTCCCGGTCAATCTGTTGCCACCGCGGACGATAAATTTGCTCATCTATGGTTCCCTCCGCGCGTCATTTCCCTTTTCCATTCTGGAAAAAAAGAACATATTCCGCTATTTTCATGCCTTGCTTTTTCATTACATAAAAAAACAAGGTTTTACTAATACCCTAACTGCCATCATACCACTGATTAAAACAAGTATACAAGCGTTTTTTGTACTTGATGACCATTGTACTCTAACTGATTCAGCCAGCTATACATGTATGGTTCTTTTGTTTACCATTGTTAACAATATGACGCGATGTTATTCGACAATTCCCGCAGAGACACAGTCATAAGGTCATATAACCCGCCTACTTCATGTTAAAACAAATTCTAGAGCATCTGGCTCCAAGAGATGTAGCTCAACAGGAACCCAGAAACCAACTGTCCCAAGATTATAGCAAGAAACAAGTGCAGCAATCTGCCCTGCGGTCCTTTGGGTTGCCGAATTAACAAATCCAGCTTTAAGCTCTGTAAAGCCCACCAAGCTAACGCTATACAGATAAGCGACACGATCATGGAGATCAGCGCGGTCATACTCGCCGATTGACTTAGCTGTTCAGCCAATTGCTGTTTCCCGTTCAATCATAATTCCTCCCATCTGCGTCACAGACTTCTTTATAATACTCGGCGAACGCCTAATATGCCAGTGCTATTTCTGCTTTTAGGACATTTATTTCGACAAAATGTGATTAATCACTTCTGTTTCGTGAATTTAAAAGGTACTAAATACCTAGCAACCGGGCAAGAAATAGGACTGTACATTTGGTAATAACAGCTAAAAAAGGGCCCGATCACAGTGATCGAAGGAAGCAAGGTTCTCCCTCACCTTCTACCGGACATTCTTTGGCAGAAGTTATGAAGTGGTCTCCTTGTCGTTCCATCCGTATACTATGCCGAACCCTTTTAAAATTCCACTTAAAATCCAATATTAATTCTTATTGGTTCTGATGCTTGTAGCATTTAAACGGTTAAGCGCCCGTTGCAGAGCTACTTCCGCCCGATGGTGATCTATCTGTTCCTGTTTGCTCTGGAGCCGCAGTTCTGCCCGCTCCCTTGCCGCACGGGCACGCTCCACATCAATTTCTTCGGAACGTTCCGCACTCTCAGCCAAAATGACCACTTTATCCTTGCGGACTTCAAGAAAGCCCCCATTGACCGCGATCACTTCGGTTTGACCACCGATTTTAATGCGTATCGGTGCAATCTTCAAGGGAGTGACCAAGGGAAGGTGTCCGGGTAAAATCCCAAGATCGCCTTCCGAGCCGCGAACACTGATGCTGTTTACCTGTTCTGTATAGACCAGGCGCTCCGGCGTCACAATCTCTAGTAAATACGTGCTCACTTGAATCCCTCCTGGAAGCTGTCCGCAGACAGCTCACTTCGTAAGGCTCGGCTATTCTTTGCCTGTTGTTTACAACGTTTTCGCTTTTTCAACTGCTTCTTCGATGGCTCCTACAAAAAGGAAAGCCGCTTCTGGAAGATGGTCATACTTGCCTTCCAAAATTTCTTTGAAGCTTCGTACAGTTTCTTTAACCGGCACATATTTACCTGGGAAGCCGTTAAATGCTTCGGCAACGTGGAAAGGTTGAGAAAGGAAACGCTGGATTTTACGTGCACGTGCTACCAACATTTTATCTTCTTCACTCAGCTCATCCATACCCAGGATCGCAATGATATCCTGAAGCTCATTGTAGCGGGCCAAAATTTGTTTTACCCCTTGCGCTACATTGTAATGCTCTTCACCCACAACGTCTGGAGCCAAAATACGGGAGCTTGATGCGAGTGGATCAACCGCCGGGTAAATACCCATTTCGGAAATTTTACGTTCCAGATTCGTTGTAGCATCCAAATGGGCAAACGTCGTAGCAGGAGCCGGGTCAGTGTAGTCATCCGCAGGCACATAGATCGCCTGAATGGAAGTAACAGAACCTTTTTTAGTAGAAGTAATCCGTTCTTGCAATTGACCCATCTCAGTAGCCAGCGTAGGTTGGTAACCTACTGCTGAAGGCATACGTCCCAACAGGGCTGAAACCTCAGAACCCGCTTGAGTAAAGCGGAAAATGTTATCAATAAAGAGCAACACGTCACGGCCTTCTTGGTCACGGAAGTATTCCGCCATCGTCAGACCTGTGAGAGCTACACGCAAACGTGCACCTGGAGGCTCGTTCATTTGTCCGAACACCATCGCTGTTTTGTTGATAACGCCGGAATCTCTCATTTCATGATACAAGTCATTTCCTTCACGTGTGCGTTCACCTACACCCGCAAATACAGAAATACCACCATGCTCCTGAGCGATATTGTTAATCAATTCTTGAATGGTTACGGTTTTACCTACACCAGCACCACCAAACAATCCGACTTTACCACCTTTGGCATAAGGAGCTAGCAAGTCGATAACTTTAATACCTGTTTCGAGCATCTCTGCTTGAGTTGTCAGCTCATCAAAAGAAGGAGCTTGACGGTGAATCGGATTTCTAGCCGTTTCACTCATATCAGTACCATTATCAATTGGCGTTCCAAGTACGTTAAATACGCGTCCAAGAGTAGCTTCGCCGACAGGTACTGAAATAGGTGCTCCCAGATCTATGGCTTCAGCTCCACGAACCAGACCATCTGTGGAAGACATGGCAATACAACGCACACGGTTGTCACCTAGATGTTTTGAAGCTTCGAGCGTCAGGTCAATTTTGACTCCGCTCTCCAGCACAGTCCCAATATGAATGGCATTCAGGATTTCCGGAAGCTGTCCACGTTCGAACTCAACGTCAACAACCGGACCCATGATGCTCACTACGCGTCCTTTGTTCATCTTTTGGTTTCCCTCCTACAAGCTTGCACAGCCGCAAATCCGAACCACTCTGATTTGTTTTGCGCCCGCAATTTATCATAATAGTGTAGACATGCTATAAAACAGTCGCAACAAGCCTGATTAAGACTGAGCGCTTGCCCCTGCAACGATTTCCGTAATTTCCTGGGTAATAGCCGCTTGACGAGCACGGTTATAGGTCAAGGAAAGCTCACCAATTAACTTGGAAGCATTCTTCGTAGCAGATCCCATCGCCGTCATCTTCGCTCCCAGTTCACTAGCTTTACCATCCAGCAAAGCGCCGTAAATGAGCGTTTCCGCGTAACGCGGCAGCAATACTTCCAGCACCCCTTCTGGTGAAGGCTCATACTCATAGTTAATTGAGGATGAAGCTGTAGCTGAATCCGGTGTTGCCATTGGTAACAGACGGTCAACTGTTGGAATTTGAGTCAATGCGTTGACAAAGCGGTTATAGCATAGATAAAGCTCATCAAATTCTTTAAGTTCAAAGCCTTGTACAGCCTTGCTTGCAATTGTTTTGATATCTGCAAAAGCAGGTGTATCTGACAGATCTGTTACCGATTCAGCGATAGGGAATTCACGACGTCTGAAATAATCCCGTCCTTTTCGCCCAATGATGAAAATCACAAATTCATCCTGTGAACGGTGACGTTCAGCAATCGTCTGCGTAACCTGTCGCAAAATATTGGCGTTATAACCACCAGCCAGACCACGATCTGATGTAATGATGAGATAAGCAGTCTTTTTAACCGGACGCGTTTCCAGCATTGGATGCTTGATGTTATTCGCTCCAGAAGCAATGCTACTCACAACTTCCTTAAGCTTTTCCGAGTAAGGACGAGCCGACTCCGCTTTCTCCTGAGCTTTTCTCAGCTTGGATGCAGCGACCATTTCCATCGCTTTCGTGATCTGCTTCGTACTCTGCACACTTTTAATCTGACGTTTAATCTCGCGCATACCTTTTGCCATGATTTCACCACCTTTAAGCTCTAGCAAAGCCAAAGCTAACTTCGTAAGCAATCCCTTAGCTTAGCTTGGACCAAGTCTAAGCACTTCGTAAGATTCAAATCCAGCCGGACATATGTTAAAGGGCCTGTTATAGAGGGTAAAACATGCCAAGGAAGCCAAAACCCGGAGGGCACGCTTCCTTAGGACATCTTTCATCATAAACAGGCAATTCCAATGTATTAAACCGACGTGGCGAATGATTTTTTGAATTTCTCGATAGCCGCCTTCAAAGCCGCTTCGTTATCAGCCACCAAGTCTTTCGTGTCGCGGATAGATTGAAGCACGTCCTGATGGTCAGACACCATGAAAGACAGGAAGTCTTTTTCAAAACGTTTTACATCCGCTACAGGGATATCATCAAGGAAGCCTTTTACAGCAGTATACAAGCTCACTACTTGTTGCTCTACAGCAAGCGGTTGGTTAACGCCCTGTTTCAGAATTTCCATCATGCGTGCGCCGCGATCCAGACGGGCCTTTGTGGATTTATCCAAGTCGGACCCGAATTGGGAGAACGCTTGAAGCTCACGATATTGAGCAAGATCCAGACGCAGGGAACCTGCTACCTTTTTCATCGCTTTAATCTGAGCAGAACCACCTACACGAGATACGGAAATACCTACGTTGATCGCTGGACGTTGCCCTGCATAGAACAAGTCAGCTTCCAGGAAGATCTGTCCATCCGTGATGGAAATAACGTTAGTTGGGATATATGCAGAAACGTCGGAAGCCTGTGTCTCGATGAACGGCAATGCGGTAAGTGATCCGCCGCCCAACTCATCATTCAGCTTCGCTGCACGTTCCAGCAAGCGAGAGTGAAGATAGAAAACGTCACCCGGATAAGCTTCACGACCCGGTGGACGACGCAGCAACAGGGACAGTTCCCGGTAAGCTGACGCTTGTTTAGTCAAGTCATCATAAACAACAAGGACATGCTCGCCTTTGTACATGAAATACTCACCCATGGCACAGCCAGAGTAAGGAGCAATGTACAGCAATGGTGATGGTTCGGAAGCAGATGCCGTAACGACAATCGTGTATTCCAGCGCACCGTGACGACGCAATGTTTCAACAACTTGAGCTACCGTGGATTGTTTTTGACCAATAGCGACATAAATACATTTCATGCCATTGCCTTTTTGGTTCAAAATTGCATCGATTGCGATAGAAGTTTTACCTGTTTGACGGTCACCGATGATCAACTCACGTTGACCACGACCAATCGGAACCATTGCATCAATAGCTTTAATCCCCGTCTGCATAGGCTCATGTACCGATTTACGGGCCATAACACCTGGAGCCTGACTTTCAACCGGACGGAATTCTGTTGTAGCAATCGGTCCTTTACCGTCTACCGGTTGTCCCAGTGGGTTAACTACACGTCCGATCAGTGCTTCCCCTACAGGGACCTGCATGATCTGACCTGTACGTTTTACTTGACCGCCTTCACGAATGTCGGAGAATTGACCCAAAATAACAACACCGACATTGCTTTCTTCCACGTTGAGCGCCAAGCCCAATACGCCAGTGTCGAATTCAACCAATTCACCGGCCATAACTTTTTCCAGTCCGTAGACGCGGGCAATACCGTCGCCGACTTCAACAACAGTGCCGACTTCAACGACCTCGATATCATTTTTATATTGTTCAATCTGACTTTTAATCAATGAACTGATTTCCTCAGGTTTGATACTCAAGTGTGTTCACCCCTATCTTCTATACTCGTCTGTTAAAGGATTTCTCGAGACGATCCAGCTTGCCGGCCAGACTGCCGTCGTACAGTGTATCGCCGATAACCACTTTCAATCCGCCCAGCAGACTCGGGTCCACTATATTTTCCACACGGATTGTTTTATGTTCACGGGCTCCGAATTGCTCGGCTACCGCTGTTTTTTCCTGATCACTTAAAGCATAAGTCGAATACACCTTTGCATGAGCAAGTCCCAGCTTATATTCCTGAATATCGAGGTATCCGGCAAGGAGAGATTCGAACAAATCTGCTCTACTACGCTGAATCAACAGTTTGATCGTGTTAATTAGCGAGGCAGACAACTTGCCTTCAAAACTGTTAGCCAGAACTTGAAGCTTGACCGTTTCCGTAATGTTAGGAGAATTAATGAATTTACGGATTTCAGCATCCCCCGATACAGCCTCTACAAAAGCACGTAGCTCCTGCTCGGTTTCCATAATGGTCTGTTCTTGCTCTGCCACTTCAAACAAAGCTTTCGCATACCGTTTGGCAACTACCGTATCCCGGCTCATGCTTTGCCTCCTACCTCTTTAAGGTATTGGTCGACAAGCTCTCCTTGGACTTGGTCTTCCTTGATTTCCTTTTGAATCAGTTTGGAAGCAATTTGTACCGAAGCTTTACCCACTTCGCTGCGCAGTTCGGCAACCGCCTTATTACGCTCGCTTGTGATTTCACGAACAGCTTCGTCTTTCAGGCGGACAGCTTCGTCTTTAGCCTGAACAATAATTTGCTCCGCTTGCTTGTTACCTGTTTGTTTTGACTGCTCAATAATGTCGTACGCTTCCTTACGTGCCTGCTGGAGAGCCTGCTTTTGCTCCTCAACATAAGCAGCAGCCTGTTCACGCGTCTGTGCCGCTTCATTCATTTGCTGTAATACAAGCTGACGGCGCTTCTCCATAACGGAAAAGAGAGGGCCGAATGCATAACGCGTCAGTAACCAGTACAAGATCAAAAATGCAATGATTGTGAAAACGATACTTGTCCAATTTAAACTCAATTGAAGTCACTCCTTTCCGGTGAACGTCGGTCCTAGTTATCTCTTAAGCCAAGCAACAAAGAAGGCGCGGATGGCTGTGGCCTTCCCCGCCAAACCTTGCAAGTTTCAAATTATTATGCCTTAGCGTAGAAAATAAACGCCAGAACGACCCCGATAATAGGCAAGGCTTCAACCAGACCTACACCGATAAACATTACCGTTTGCAAAGTTGATTTAGCCTCAGGCTGACGAGCGATACCTTCAACTGTTTTACTTACGATCAGACCGTTACCAATACCTGCGCCGAGCGCACCCAAACCTACTGCGATAGCTGCTGCTATTAATGCCCAAGCTCCCATTTAAAAATCCTCCTTAGAGATGTGTATTTGTGTTATACATGTATTTGCAGTTAAGAGCGAAGCGTACTCCTGAACTTAACTAAAAACCCGAAACTAAATTTACCTAATGCTCTTCTTCATGCGTGTCAATTGCCTGTGAAATATATACGAACGTCAAAATGGTGAAGACGAACGCCTGAATACTGCCGACAAAAATACTAAACCCTTGCCAGACAACGAGTCCCAATACGGAAGCAATCCAGCCTCCTACACCAAGTGCTGTCAATTTCAGCAGGACACTGATCAAAACTTCGCCAGCAAAAATATTACCGAATAGACGCATACCATGTGTCAACAGTTTTGAGAACTGCTCAATCAAGTTAATTGGCAAAAAGAATGGAAATGGCTGAACGTAATGCTTGAAGTAAGCTTTGGTATTACGGAAGATCCCTAGGAAATGAACCAGGACAAAGATCATCAAAGCCAATCCAATGGATACCCCTGCATCTGCGGTAGGTGATTTCCACCAGCTGATGCCTACATGGGCAACTTCGCCCGGGTGAGACGCCTGTGCTTGTTCTAATGCTTCTTTGACTGGAATGATTTCATGTCCAAATACTTGGGCACTTTGCGCATTATCGAATTCGGTCACAATCCCGAACGGTAAGCCCAGCATATTCCCTACGAAAATGAACATGATCAGCGTCATCCCCAAGGAGAGGAACGGCTTCCCTTTTTTCAAATCCATCGTGCTGGTAATCAGTCCTTGAACGAATTCTACGACCCATTCCATAAAATTTTGCAGCTTGCTTGGATTGTCCACAGACAAATTGCGCGTTGCCGCAAATGCCAGTCCAAATACAATCGCACAAGTCACAATAAGCATAATAATGACGGACAAGTCAATGTTAAACCCGCCCAATTGGATAATCGGTGATTCATGCAACATGTTTTCTCACCCCTTTCTCAGTTGAGCCATCATTTTTCCTGAAGCGCGAATATGATGCCTATAATTAACAGAAGAAATTGCCCAGTCACCAGGCTTGCCATTACAGCGATCTCATGGAAATAGGCCGGAAATTCTATCGCCAGCACCACTGCCAAAATTGAGGTCCCTAATCGAACGCCAAAGCCAATACCAAACACTCTCTTCTTTCTTTCACCGGCGGCCGCACTCGCAACCTGTCGAATTTTGTAGGCCATATACAGCACATTTAGACAGCTTACTCCCGTTCCCAGAATGATTCCGTGAGCAATGTCACGATGTTGGGGCATGAAGGCGGAGACCAGGAAACACAGAGCCATAATACCAAGCGCTACGATCCATAACATTTTTTGCATACGGGTCATCTCATTCATGGTTATCCCTCAGTACCTTTCCGATCACAAGGGCAATACTTAATGCGCCTACAACCAAGCCTGCGAGAACGCTTACGCCAATCCAAATTCCGGAGCCACCAAGTTTGGCATCAAGCCATTTTCCTGCATAGAAGCCACCCAGTGTGCATATCGCCAAATCAATGCCGATCGCGCTCACCAGTCCTATAGCCTTAAAGGCATTTCCGGTGTTATTTCGGTTGTTGTTTTGCTTGGAAGGTTTGACCACTTTTCCATGTCACCCCTGCAATTCCAGTCCATTTTACTTAAATATAAGATGCTTTGTCAATTGAGATATTTTAGCGCCCTAAAGTATAAAATCAAACGACAAAGCATCTTAAATTGCTGTATCCCTTGGTAACCGTACAGTTTAACTGTATGCTTGCCTTGTAAAGAATAATTATATCGGACGAACACCTTTTGTGAACATTGTGTGAAATTCTTCAGGACGTTCAGTTTGAACACCATAATGGTGCAAAATCGCATTGACAATTCTTACTGATGCCTGTCCATCGCCGTAAGGATTCGCTGCCTGGCTCATAGATTCGTACAACGCGGAATCTGTCAAAAGTGCCTTGGTCCGATTGTACACGTTCTCTTCACTCGTACCCACCAGTTCCAAGGTGCCCGCTTCAATTCCTTCCGGTCTTTCAGTCGTATCACGCAGCACCAGAACAGGTACTCCGAACGAAGGTGCTTCTTCCTGAAGCCCACCGGAATCCGTAAGGATCAGATGTGTATGTGGATAAAAATTGTGCAGATCCACGACATCCAGCGGATCAATCAGCTTAATACGCGGATGGTTGCCTAAAATCTCAAATGCAGGTTCCTTCACTGCCGGACTTGGATGAACCGGATAAACAATAGCGATATCCTCAAACTCATCCGCAATTCGCTTAACCGCATTAAAAATCTGACGATGCGGTTCCCCTTGGGATTCCCGGCGATGTGCTGTCATGAGAATCAGGCGTTTGCCCTGAGCCCAATCCAGTACAGGGTGCTCGTAATCCTGGCGAACCGTATACTGAAATACATCAGTTACTGTATTGCCTGTAACATATATTCGCGATTCAGGCTTGTTTTCCTTCCGCAAATTTCCAGCCGATAAAGAAGTAGGCGAGAAATGCAGATCAGACAGCACGCCTGTGAGCTGACGGTTCATTTCTTCAGGATATGGAGAAAGCTTGTTCCACGTCCGCAAACCCGCTTCCACATGCCCTACTTCAATCTGCTGCATAAAGGCTGCATAGCTGGCCAGGAAAGTCGTCAGCGTATCACCGTGAACTAACACGATATCGGGCTTGGCCTCACGCAATACAGGCTCCAGACCTTGAAGTACCCGCATCGAGATTTCATTCAGTGTCTGGCGATCCTTCATTACGTCCAGATCATAGTCAGGGTGAATATTGAAAACTTCCAGAACCTGATCAAGCATCTGGCGATGTTGAGCCGTAACGCATACCACGGACTCGATATGCTCCGGGTGACGCTGAAGCTCCAAAATAAGAGGAGCCATCTTAATCGCTTCCGGACGCACACCAAAAATTGTCATCACTTTGATTTTGGACATTTTCTGTTGAACTCCTTTTCATAATAAATGTCCGCTTCACAGGTCTTCCATTATCAGAAAAACGACCTGTCATAACGTCCATAGATTTTGCCGAACCGCCAAGGGTTGTCTACTTGGTTCCGTATAAGCGGTCTCCTGCGTCGCCAAGACCCGGAATGATGTATCCATGATCATCCAGACGCTCGTCCAATGCAGCGACATAGATGTCTACATCAGGATGCGCATCCTGCACAGCTTTGACTCCTTCAGGAGCAGCAATCAGATTCATCATTTTAATTTGAGTACAGCCTCTCTTTTTCAACACATCAATCGCCGCAATTGCCGAGCCACCCGTTGCAAGCATCGGATCAATCACGATCAATTCACGCTCAGTTACATCTGTAGGCAGCTTCGTATAGTATTCTACGGGTTGCAGCGTCTCAGGATCGCGGAACAGTCCCACATGGCCTACCTTTGCTGCAGGCAGCAGCTTTACTACGCCATCCAGCATACCCAAGCCTGCACGCAGAATCGGAATAAGACCCAGCATACGTCCTGAAATCACTTTACCTTCTGTCTCAGCAACCGGTGTCTGCACCGTAATGCTTTCCAGCGGGATATCCCGTGTAATTTCATAAGCCATCAATGTTGCTACTTCATCCACCAGCTCGCGGAAATCCTTGGTGTTGGTCCGCACATCGCGGATAAATGTAAGCTTGTGTTGGATCAAAGGGTGATCGCAAACCACCAGTTTCGCCATAATATATTCCCTCCGGTATTATCGTCACGTTCTTTCGCGCCAGCATATCGAACTATCCTGAGTCGAAAGGATCTATGTAACCTATTTGCACAAACCAAATAAGCACAGATGCAATGCGTGCCTGTAAATCCTGTTTATTATAACATTCCCTTGATTGATTTAACACCTGCCACCGTAACCTTTTGTCAAGGGAAAGATATGACATGTAAAATACTTAATAGGACCGCTTCACGTGTGACTTTCGTCACATAAAACCACATCAAAAAGGCCCTGACGGCACTTGACCGTCAAAGCCTGCTGGCTTTAAAATTCCTGCCCATGCTATAGCCTTTGCTTCCTCATGCAGCGGTATTCTTTTATCTATACTTCAAATTGTCCCATGCCCCCTGAAATTGCTGAAGCATTTCGTCCTTCGTGATAACCCCTGCAATATAGGCTTGCATACTACTGCTTAAATCCTGATTTAGCCCTTTCGGGAAGCGTTGAAAGTTCCAACTCCATATCTTGCCTTCCCTCACATGCCGAGATATTTCTGCACCTAGATCACCTGTCGTCTCGTCACTGGACGTGATACTTTTGAAGGCAGGAACAAACTTAAATTCCTTGGTGATATAATGTTTGCCTGTTTCTGATGTGACCAACCAATTGAGAAATTCTTTTGCCTCCTGCTTCACAGGCGAATTTTTATTGATCACCCAGTTCGAGGCAACTCCCACCGCGAGTCTACCTCCTGTGGAGGGATCATTGTCTATAGGCGCAGGCAGAATACCCAAATTCAAGTTAGGATTAATTCCATCCATTTGCGGTTGCGTCCAGTTCCCCTGGTGCATCATAGCAGCCTTGCCTGTCGAAAAAAGTGTCACTTGTGTATTGTAATCTGTCGTGAGCGGATTGCGGTTCCCATATTTTATAGTCAGATCAAGCAACTTCACCCACTGATCGAACACGGGGTTACCGGGGATGCGAGCCGTTCCTTTGTTTAAATCCTCAACATAACTTTCCGGGTTCGGCTGTCTGGCAAACGGGATATTGATAAAATGGTTCCCCAGAACCCACCATTCCGCATACCCGTTAGCAAAAGGTATAATCCCTGCCACTTTCAGTCGCTTGGCTGCTTCCTCCAGTTCATCTATTGTCTGAGGCAGTTTGGTTATGCCCGCTTTTTTAAACAAATCCTTGTTATAAACAAATCCAAATCCTTCTAGGTTCATAGGCTGTCCATAAATCTTACCGTTAACCGTCATCGGCTTACGAGCGAAATCGTCCAGATCTTTCACCCATGGCTGATCCGACAAATCCTCCAGGTACTCCAACCACGTATCGCGATCCTGGTAGCCCTCATTTGTAAAAATGTCCGGCTGATCGCCTGATGCGAATTTAGCCTTCAACGAAGCACCGTAGTCCGTACCACCACCGACAGATTGGATATCCAGCTTGATGCCAGGGTGCGTTTTTTCATATTCAGCCTTCAGCTTGTTTAACGGTTCCGATATCTCTACTTTGAATTGATAAATGTGTATCGTTTTCGTCTCACTCTGTTGAGCCTTCGTATTTCCACAACCTGCAAGTGTACATGCGAGCAGCACCATCAAGGAGATGACAAGTAACGTTGTTTTTTTCATCGATTATCCCTCCCATCAGCCTTTGACCGCGCCGGCTGCAATGCCAGAAACGATGTATTTTTGCATCACCAGAAAAAACACAACAATTGGCGTGATCCCCAACACTAGTGCTGGCAGCGCCAAGTCCCATTGCTTGGTGTACTGACCAAACAACATATAGGTTGCAATCGGAATGGTACGCAGCTCAGGATCATTCAAAATGAGTGAAGGCAACAGATAGTCATTCCAGATCCATAAGGTATTCAAGATAAGCACGGTTACGAACATAGGCAGCAGCAGCGGACAAACGATGCGAAAGAACACCCCGTACCGGGATGAACCGTCCACCCTTGCCGCCTGCTCGATCTCAATAGGTACCGTTTTAATAAAGCCATGAAAAAGAAAAACGGATAAAGGCGCTCCAAAACCCAGATAACATAAGATCAGTCCCGGTATACTGTTGTTCAAGCTCAATACGTTGGACACTTCCATAAGCGGCAACATAATCGATTGAAAGGGAACTACCATCGCAGCCACAAGCAAACCGAACAGGAACCGGTTAAAACGAGTGTCATGCCGAACCATCTGGTAAGCGGCCATCGAGCTGATTAGTAGCAAAAGCGCATTACTGACGATCGTGACAATCAGTGAATTTACCAGTGCTGTGGGAAAGTTTATTTTATTCCAGGCGTTAGCATAGTTTTCAAAACGGAAGGTTGTCGGCCACGAAGCGGAATGGGCCAAAATGTCGCCAAAGGATTTAACGGAGTTTACGAGCAAAAAATAAAACGGAACCAGAAAGATTAACCCGATCACAATTAGCATTATTTCAGCAGCCCATGTGCCCAAACGATAGTTTGACGTTTTTCCCATTACATTTCGACCTCCTTTTTCTTCGTGAGACGCACCTGAATGCTGGTTATGATTGCAACGACCACAAAGAAAATCATAGCTTTGGCAGTCCCCAATCCAAGTCGATTATTTGTAAACGCTTCATTATATATGTCCAACGCTACAGACTCTGTCGACTTGAAAGGTCCCCCCTTCGTGAGAGCCAAATTCAACTCAAATACTTTAAAGGACCAGGATATCGCCAGGAACAAGCAGACGGTCACCGCTGGCATAATAAGTGGCACTACAATATGACGCAGAATCTGTCTTCGGCTCGCACCGTCGATTTGTGCCGATTCAATAAGGGCATGCGGGACATTATTTAACGAGGATATGTAAATAACCATGAGATAACCTGCATATTGCCACACAAACACAATGACAGTTCCCCAAAAAGCAGTTGGCCCATCACCCAGCCACGGCAGTTTAAAAAAAGAAAGCCCTGTTGCCTCACCTACTGCAGAAAAGCCGCGTACAAATATAAATTGCCAGATAAAGCCGAGCAGCAAGCCGCCAATCATATTGGGCATAAAAAATACAGTTCGCAGTGCATTACGGGTACGTAACGGTTTGGTAAGTGCATAGGCTAGGAAAAAGCCAATCAGGTTCGTCAAAACGACACCACATACGGTAAACCGGACCGTAAACCAGAATGCATTACGAAAATCTGGATCATCCCTAAAAATATGAATGTAATTCCCCAGTCCGAGCCATCGGATATTTTCAGATACTCCATCCCAGTTCGTCATAGAATAATACAGCCCCAGCAGGAACGGAATGACCATAATCAAGACAAAAAACAACGCCATCGGTCCTACAAATACGAGTTGCTGCAAAAATTGCGCGGATTTTCTTTGACTCAATGCAATCACTCCTTTGTCGTAGATCATGAAGGATAGCGCGCATAACCCTTACTGTAATCGCTTATTACCCAAAAATGTATGTTTCGAGTCGTTCGGAAGCAAAAAAAGACTGTTCTCCTCCGGCTTACGGAAGGAAAACAGTCTATAACATAAAAATTATGAATGTCGATGAATTAGTATTGAGTTCCTGGATAAATCGGGAACTTATCTGTCAACTCGCCAACCGCTTGGCTTGCTTTGGACAATACAGTATCATCTTTCGGGTTTTTAAGGGTTTCAGCAATGATTTTACCGATTTTGACCATAGCCTCTTCATCCATACCACGAGATGTTGCAGCAGGTGTACCAATACGAATTCCGCTTGTTACGAATGGACTGGTCGGGTCAAAAGGAATCGCATTTTTATTGACTGTGATGCCCACGGAATCCAATACATGCTCCGCTTCTTTACCTGTGATATTCAAATTGCGCGTATCCAACAGCATCAGATGGTTATCCGTACCACCGGATACAATGTTAATCCCTTCAGCCAACAGTGTTTCAGCCAGCACCTGTGCGTTGCGAACTACGTTTTGCGCATAGGTTTTGAACGATGGCTGGAGCGCTTCACCCAAAGCAACCGCTTTGGACGCGATCACATGCATCAGTGGCCCCCCTTGAGTACCAGGGAAAATAGCTTTATCAATCGCTTGCGCCCATGCTTTGCGAGTCAGAATCAGACCCCCACGCGGACCACGCAGCGTTTTGTGTGTCGTTGTTGTTACAAATTGGGCATGCGGAACTGGACTTGGGTGAATTCCCGCTGCCACGAGACCAGCGATATGTGCCATATCCACCATAAACAGAGCGCCTACATCATTGGCAATGGAAGCAAAAGCTTCAAAATCAATAGTACGCGGATATGCACTCGCGCCAGCTACAATCAGACGAGGGCGGTGCTTAAAGGCTGCCTTGCGCACTTCATCGTAGTCGATGCGGAAGTTGTCTTCGCGTACACCGTAAGCAGCAAAGTTATACAACAAGCCAGAAGCGTTAACCGGACTTCCGTGTGTTAAATGGCCACCATGCGCCAGATTCATACCCAGTACAGTATCTCCAGGTTTGAGAGCTGCCAGATACACCGCCATGTTGGCTTGTGCTCCAGAGTGAGGCTGCACGTTAGCATGCTCGGCGCCGAACAATTCTTTTGCGCGGTCACGTGCGATGTCTTCAACAATATCTACATGCTCACAGCCACCATAGTAGCGTTTGTTCGGATAACCTTCAGCATATTTATTCGTCAGCACGGAGCCCATGGCTTCCATTACTGCTTCACTGACAATGTTCTCAGATGCGATTAGCTCGATATTGTGGCGTTGTCGTTTCAGTTCAAGTCCCATTGCTTCCATCACTGCCGGGTCACTTTTACGCAGGTGTTCCATCATGATTGATTACTCCCTCTCCATAGTCAATTGTTGGGTATACAAGCAAACGCCTGCTCCTCTGTTGGGTACCTCATCATCAATGCAAAAAAGATTAGTACAAACATGCCGCCATGCCAAATGCTAATCGCAGTTTCCGCCGACTTCTTGCTCCAGACTATACACTGCCCGTTGTCCACCAATAAGTGGAGGACGGGTAAACGCCGCTGTCACACGTGCTTCGCCAATCCAGCGAAGACTTGGGCGAAATGGAACAGCAATGGGTCGCAGATGCATGCCAATCAGCGTTTCGCCGATGTCTATCCCGGCATGGGCCTGCACGTTCGCCGCCAAACACGCGTCACTCATAGAACGATAGGCTACGGTGGCCATAGAGCCTCCTGCTGTACGAACAGGGACAGCTGCAACCTCCATCAGTCCCAGTCGCTCCAGCACAGCCCGTTCAACGACCAGCGCTCGGTTCAAATGCTCACAGCATTGAAACGCCACATCAAAGCCATACTTCCTGCGAACGGACTCTACTCCAGACAATAGTTGCTGAGCCACATCGAGCGCTCCCGCCGTACCAATCCGACTTCCAGCCACTTCACTTGTGCTAACGCCAATAGCCAGCAGGCGGCCAGACTTGAGACTGGCTGCTTCTGCGATTTCCCGCACGACAGAAGTGGTCTGTGCTTCCAGCGAAATCTCATGATCCAATTGTCCCACTATTGGAACCTCCTTTGGTTGAACAGCCTCTCAGAGACTAGGCACGGTCTCATGCCCCAAGTTCAACACACTCTCTCCTGATCACAATCTGACTATATTATAGCCGATGTTTCAGATTTCGAGCAGAAAAAATGGAAGAACCTTTAAAGGAATCAACTCTCAGCTAACAATCTGGCTCAACTTGTATATGAAAAAAAGAGCAGTCCAC
The DNA here is from genome assembly GCF_054602535.1 of Paenibacillus sp. SEL1. Taxonomy (NCBI): domain Bacteria; kingdom Bacillati; phylum Bacillota; class Bacilli; order Caryophanales; family Paenibacillaceae; genus Paenibacillus; species Paenibacillus sp. SEL1. Next base: position 1,534,838 of record NZ_CM137723.1, read on the forward strand.
ACCTATGTGGAATTGCTCTTTTGCCCAGGCGACCGGCCGTATATCCGATGCTCCATCGTGGTTAATCCCACTTTTGTCGCCAGTTACATCGGATTCTCATTTTTCCACCTTATCTTAACGGATTAGCCGCCGAAAATCAACAGATTCCGTACAAAACAGATGAGTAATACCAATTTTATTCGGAAGAAGCCTTTAGCTTGTCCAGCAGCTTGTGCAGCGCCGTACGGATTTCTGCAGCTGTGACATCGTAGTCTTCTCGCGAACCGCCAAACGGATCTGAAATATCAAAGCCCGGAATCCGTTGGTGTAATTCAATCATTCGTTCACGCTCCTGCGCCGATAGCTCTTGTCCGAGTGAAGCCATCAACTGCTGTGAAGCATATAACCCATCCAACTCCTGTACATCATTCAACACCGCATCCCGGTTCTCCACATATTCCTTAAGTGTAAATACTTTGCCCGCCGTTTGGGGAAAGCGCTGAATGACGTGCTGTTTATGTCCTTGCGTCAAGGTTAAGATCAGATGCGCCCACCCGGCAAGCCCGTCGCTCAAAGGGGTTGAAGTGATCTGATCGGATATATCGTGATCACGTAGAACCGCCTCTGCATGTCGGGATATCGGCGTGCCTTCCATCGCGGCTACTCCCGCAGAACGCACTTCCAGTTCTAGCCCCTGCTCAGCAGCCAACTTACGTAGCATCCCTTCAGCCATTGGACTGCGACAGGTATTCCCTGTGCATACGAATAAGATATTCTTCAACGTTTTCACCCCCCGTATGTTAAAAAAATATATAAACAGAGGATTACTATAATCCTAATCCTTTACTATAACCCTGCACTTATTTTACACTGTCTACGCTAAAATCAAAACATAAACATAAAGCCGAATGCCAACAAAATGGCACCACCCACTGCTTCCCCATAATCTCCTAGATTACGGCTGACCTTGCGACCCAGCAGCAGGCCCAGCATCGCCATTGCTCCCCCGCAAAAACCAAACGCCAGAACGGATAGCACCAGATCACTCTGGAACATACCTAGTGACACTCCTACAGAAAATGAGTCAACGCTCACCCCAAGTGCAAACAGCAAAAGGCCTAAAGGCGAACGATGATCCAATACCTGTACGCCGTCCCCTTTAAAGGAATTATACACCATATGCCCGCCCAAAAGGATGAGTAGACCCCCTGCGAAGTAGGCCGTCACATGACCTAATAAAGAACTCATATAATGGCCTGTGAACATTCCCAGTAATGGCATCAGAATATGAAAAAAGCCAATGACAGTACTGATGCGCAGCACGTCTCGCAGGCGTATCCCCTTCATGCCGATTCCTACGCCCAGCGATAACGCATCCATTCCTAGCGCTACCGCCATGATCAGAATCGTTACAACCTGCCCGGCATGGGCAGAGGCTGCCAGCATACTCCATCCCTCCATTATCCGTCTGTTCTTGTACACGTTATGCGGACAAGGGGCAAATCAGTACAAGCATGTACTGAAAGTACCCAATACCGAGACGAGGAGGGAGGAAAATTTAATATAAGAGGCTCTGATTCGACAGAAGCTACAAGCGGACGATTCGGTGACCTGCCGCTTTAAGCAGGCGGTTCATGACGGCGTCCCCCAATCCCTTCGGCGGACAGGATTCCGCCAAAATGTAGGTGACGCCGTCCTCGTCGCAGCGACGCAGCACGCCGTACAGGCGCTGCGCCGCCTCATGGAGCGCGTCCAGCTTGCCTAGCGTGTAGACGCGTTCTCCGGCGTAGCCGGCGACATGCTCGTCGAACGCGAGCACTGCCGTGCGCTCCCCGCGCGCGGAAGCCTCCGCCAGCGCGGCGCGAATCCAGCCCGTCACCTCAACGGACGACGGGCCTTGTACCACGCTCAAGCGGCCTCGCGGTGCATAGTGCGTGTACTTCATGCCCGGCGAGCGCGGCGCTGGGCTGTCCGCGTCTTCCCCGGGCGTAGCAGCCAACGCCGGGTCCAGCACGACGGCGCGAGCAACCGCAGCGAGCTGCTCAGCCGTCACGCCGCCGGGGCGCAGGATGGTGACGGTTCCGTCGTCACCCGCCTGCACCACCGTGGACTCCAGCCCCACCCCTGTGGGACCTCCGTCTAAAATGCCGCCGATGCGGCCCTCCAGATCCTCTCGTACATGCTGTGCAAGGGTGGGACTGGGCCTTCCCGACCGGTTGGCGCTTGGCGCAGCCAGTGGACAACCCGCTTCAGCGATCAAACGAAGCGCTATCGGATGATCCGGCATGCGCACACCGACTGTATCCAGCCCGGCTGTCACACGCGATGACAGTGCCTGCGGCACTACCGGCAATACGAGAGTCAGCGGTCCCGGCCAGAACATATTCATCAGCGCTCGGGCCGTATCGTTTATTTCTGCTACCATACCCTCTAATTGATCAGCATCAGAAATATGTACAATGAGCGGGTTATCGGAGGGACGTCCTTTGGCAGCGAATACCGCCTCCACCGCTTTTGTACTACGAGCATCGGCCCCCAGGCCGTACACGGTCTCCGTAGGAAAGGCTACCGTCTCTCCAGCTTGGAGGAGTACGCCGGCCTCCCGTATGCCCTTTTCCGCCGCGATCCGAGTCTGTTCAGCCCAAACTTCGTCAGAAACATCCCCGTCAATGTTGCTCACAGGAACCAAACATCTTACATCCCACCATTGGGTATGGGAAGACTTCAATGCCTGCTTCAGCTCGCAATTTTCCTGTTCGTCCAGCTTTTGCTCCGATTTTTTCTTTTGCACAAAATCTCCGCGCAAGTCTTGCATTTGATTCGATTTATCGCTCATATCAGATCATCCCATATCTTATTGTCATATACAGGCCAGTGATTTCGCTTGATCCTATAAGGCTACTTTGAAAGATCAGTTTATTTGGCTCTGCCATGTGTATATCTGTCGTAAGCTCCATTATAGCATATGGGGAAACTTACACTCCTCAACGTTTAGGCAAACAAGCCACTCACCCAGCTACACAGTCCCGCAAGTGCATCCCACAGAAAAAAACGTACTTCCGGCTCCTTGTCAGCGGCATTCGTCCGACTTTCTCCGTGATCCGTTTTTGCTGATACCGTTTGTGCCGCTGCTTCCCCACTGCCTGCATCAATAAAGCACAGCGGAGGAAACAGCACGCACCACCAATTTTGCCCTTTTCCTTGCCCCAGCGTAACCCGAAGCGCTTCATAATTCCCTGCTGGGTAGACCAGACCACCGTACATTTTCGTCGGGAAAGGTACGCTCGCCAGTTCCACCTGATGATCATATGCAATGCCTCGACGAGCCAGTTCCGTACCTACCAAACGGTCAATTTCAGGTAAATGGGCATCAATCAATGATCTAGCTTGATCTAAGCTTTGCGGGTTTTCCAGCTCACCCACCCAGGCATTCATCTGCTGGACAATAGCGTCCCGTATTTCGCGTTTAACCAGCTGATCCTCCGGACGATCCGAGTTGGCCAAAATACGCAGTCGAATGGAGTCATGTGGAATTATATTCAGCCCTGTTGTAGCTACTCCTGATGCTAAGGTTCCTCTTGTTCCAGTGGTCATAGCAGCATCCGTCTTTTGACCTTCCCAAGACATCATTAATATCGAAATACAAAATAGTATCATTGCAGCTTGCTTGATCCAACTTCTCATCTTCGTCTCCCCCAAACCCAAACTCTATCATGTCTATCAGTCTGTCCGGTTTGGGAGAGTCTAAACCTATGAATCTTATAAAAGATTCAGGAACACTTTACAGATTTTCTTCAATACACCCTCAAATCATGCTACACCAAGCTTCTGACCCTCACCGAGGCATATAAAAAAGCCCAGATTTCACAATCTGGACTTTTCGTTGCACCGTTTCAACTCACACAAATGCCAATCAGTTTCAAGCCAAATCCACCTGCACTAGGCTTTTTTCGCCTTCGTCAAGCTTACTCTGGAAGGCTGTGGCAGATCGTCCTCCAGCTCTTGGCCGTGCACCTTAATACTCATAACCAAGCCGATACTAGCCATGTTAATAAGCAACGAGGTACCACCATAACTTATGAACGGGAGCGTAATCCCCGTAAGCGGCATAATGCCCAGAAACGCACCAATATTCTCAAAAATCTGGTACAGCAACATGGACACAATCCCGACAATAATATACGGTCCGGCGCGATCCCGGCATTCCAGCGAAATCAGGATCATTCGGTGAATCAAAATAAAATATAACAATAGCAGCACTGAAGAGCCTACAAAGCCAAATTCCTCCGCTACGACCACAAAAATAGAATCCGCGTACGTATAAGGAACACGCCCGGACTGTACCGAGGTTCCTTGCAAAAAGCCCTTGCCCATCATCCCGCCAGAGGCTATCGCCAGCTTGGCATTTTTGGTATGATAAGACGCCTTCGCGGTTGCCTCTTCCGGTACCAACCAAGGGTCCAAACGCTCAACCCAGTGACTACGGCCAATCCCCTTCATAAAGGAATCAATCTCATCGTGAAACGAAATATAAGCTTTGATCCCGCCACCAACAGCGACTGCAAATACGATGAATCCGATTAACGCATGGGATGCCTTCACATTACCAATCCATAGCATACCGATGACGATGACAATGTAACCGAGCGCATTACCCAAGTCATTTTGTGCCATAACCATGGCAAACGGGACAAAGCTCACCAGAGCGACTGGAAGAACATCCTGAATAAAATACAGCTTGCTCTTGCGCTTTTTGATCAGCATATAAGTCAGAAAAATGATAAGGACCAGCTTGAATACCTCAGCAGGCTGAAGATTCAAGCCACCAATTTTCAGAAAGCCCTGAGAGTTGTTAACCGTCCCGCCAAAAAATCCGAGACCCAACAGGAATATTCCGCCTCCATATACGTACAGGGCTTTTTTAATGAATATCCGAAAATCGACCATCGCTAAACCCAAGATCGCCACAAAACCCAATATATAATACCCAATCATCCTCTGGTAATCGTTGCCGTGATCAGGCAGGTTCGTAGGAGCTCTACCTGCGCTGTATACTGTTACGATACTAATCGCCATGAGCAAAATCAGAATAAAGATAACCGGACCGTCAATTTTTTTCAATTTCTGAAGCATGATTTCCCCCTGAGCCGTTTCTCGGTCATACTCCTCTTATTCTAAAGGAAAGACTCGCAAAAAGAAAATGCAGCACTACTCCGAGACACCTAGGACATGTCGTTCGATCCCAGCAAGGTCAGGAACGATTATAATGTTCTTCCAATGACCCGCCTGTTCCAGCAGGTCAGCCACATCTCTGGCCTGTCCCATCCCCAGCTCAAACCCGATTAGCCGGGGCGGAGCCTGAAGGAGTCCGAGCTGCTCCAGCATTGCCCGATACGGGCCGAGCCCGTCAGGACCACCATCCAACGCCATCCGCGGCTCATGGTCGCGGACCTCTGGCTGTAAGCCAGCGATGTCAGCAGCCGGGATGTACGGCGGGTTGGACACGAGAATGTCCACCGTCGTTCCCGCAAATGGCGCCAGCAGATCGCCCTCGCGGAATTCTACGGCTGCGCCGTTCGCAGCGGCGTTATGAGCCGCTACTTTTATCGCGGCAGCCGAAATATCCCCTGCCGCCACGCGCCAGCTCGGTCGCTCAGCCGCCAGCGTCACGGCAATCGCACCGCTGCCCGCGCCGATGTCGAGCGCCTGCGGAGCGCCGCTTGGCCACAGCCGATCGCCGTGCTGGAGTATCGCCTCGACGAGCAGTTCTGTCTCGGGGCGTGGGATCAGCACCGACGGCGAAACCATGAACGAGCGGCCATAAAATTCCTGCCGTCCGATAATATACTGCGCCGGTTCACCCGCAGCTTTGCGGGCTATGATCCGTTCCCACGCCTCCTTGGCGGTGGAAGGGAACGGATCACCCAAAGCGGCGTAAAACGCCGTACCTTCCAACCCGAGCACATGCTCCAGCAGCAAACGGGCATTATGCTGCGGCTCCAGAACGCCACAGCTTCCTAAAAAAGAAGAAGCCTCAACTAAGGCTTCTCTGACACTCATGTTCCGTTCCGGCGACATCCGATACACACAATCGCGTTCGTTCCCCAAAACTTAAACCTCTTGTTCCATCAAATCAGCCTGCTCTGCAATCGTGAGCGCCGATACGATTTCTTCGATCTCCCCGTTCATCACCTGGTCCAACTTATGCATAGTTAGGCCAATACGATGATCCGTTACACGGCTTTGCGGGAAATTGTAGGTACGTATACGCTCACTGCGGTCACCGGTGCCTACTTTACTCTTACGCTCGCCTGCATATTTGGCTTCCTCTTCCTGACGCAGCATATCCGAAATACGGGCACGCAAAACTTGCAGCGCCTTCTCCTTATTGGAGTTCTGGGATTTTCCGTCCTGACAGGTTGCCATAATACCTGTTGGCATATGCGTTACACGCACCGCCGACTTGGTCGTATTAACGGACTGTCCGCCCGCACCGCTGGAACAGAACGTATCCACGCGAATATCCTTATCGGAAATTTCAATATCCACTTCTTCTGCCTCAGGCATAACGGATACTGTAGATGTCGACGTATGAATACGCCCACCTGATTCCGTCGTCGGAATCCGCTGTACGCGGTGTGCGCCGCTTTCGAATTTCATCTTGCTGTATGCACCACGACCGTTAATCATGAAAATAACCTCTTTAAAGCCCCCGAGATCATTCATGTTCGCGTCCATCAGCTCTACACGCCAGCCTTGAGTATCGGCATAACGAGTATACATCCGATACAAGTCAGCTGCGAACAGTGCCGCTTCGTCACCACCTGCTGCACCACGAATCTCAATAATAACGTTCTTATCATCATTCGGGTCCTTTGGCAGCAGCAAAATACGGATTTTTTCATCCAGCTCCCGCTTGCGAACACTCAGTTCTTCAATCTCCATTTTGACCATTTCACGCATCTCGTCGTCCAGCTTTTCACCCTGCATGGTTTTTGCAGCTTCCAGCTCTTCAACGACATTTTTATATTCGGTATATGCTTCATAAGCAGGCTGTAAATCAGACTGTTCTTTGGAATAATCTCTAAGTTTTTTGCTATCGTTCGCTACATCCGGATCGCAGAGCAGTTCGCTCAGTTTATCGTAGCGGTCCGCCAATGATTGCAATCGGTCCAACAAGCGATTCACCTCTTCAGTTAAATTAATATGAAACCAGCTTCAATTCCACTGGCTACAGCTCTTTATTATACCAACTAATTCATGAATTAGCTACAAGAAATACTGACTAATTTAGGATTTTGCAAAAATCCACACAACATGCAATACAATAAAAAAAGTCGCCGCCCTAATATAGGCAGCGACCACGTAATCTAGCACCTTTCAGAACACACATACATGAAGTCATCGTCTTTTATATATCCGAATCAGGTATTGTATTCTGGAAATTATATATTAAACATTAAAACGGAAATGCATAACGTCTCCGTCTTGAACTACATATTCCTTACCTTCCAGACGAAGCTGACCACGTTCCTTAGCCCCGTTCATCGAACCAGCAGCGACCAAATCGTTGTAGGATACAACCTCGGCACGAATAAATCCGCGTTCAAAATCCGTATGAATTACGCCCGCAGCACCCGGTGCCTTCGTTCCTTTGTGAATCGTCCAAGCGCGTACTTCCTGCACACCTGCTGTGAAATACGTATACAGGCCCAGCAAGCGATAAGCTGCTTTAATCAGACGGTTCAATCCGGATTCAGCCAATCCCAGCTCCTCGAGGAACATCGCCTTGTCTTCGCCTTCCAGTTCAGCAATTTCAGATTCTACCTTGGCGCTGATCGGCACCACTTCTGCATTTTCCGCCACGGCAAAATCGCGTACCTTTTGCACATATGGATTGCTATCCGCTTCCGTTACGCCATCTTCGCTAACATTAGCTGCGTAGAGTACAGGCTTCATCGTAAGCAAATGAAGATCGCGTACAATCAACCGTTCTTCATCCGACAATTCTAAGCTACGCGCAGGTTTATCAGCATACAGCGATTCCTTGATCCGCTCCAACACTTCTACCTCTTGGGTGTACTGCTTGTTGCCACCCTTCATGTTTTTGCGGGAACGTTCAATACGCTTGTCTACACTTTCGATATCCGCCAGAATCAGTTCCAGATTAATGGTCTGAATGTCGCTGATCGGGTCAATTTTGCCGTCCACATGGGTAATGTTCTCATCTTCAAAGCAACGTACCACATGTACAATCGCATCCACTTCACGAATATGAGCCAAAAACTTGTTACCCAGACCCTCGCCCTTGCTCGCACCGCGCACAAGTCCTGCAATATCAACAAATTCAAATGCCGTTGGCACCGTTTTATTCGGCACAACCAGTTCGGTCAGCTTATCCAGCCGCTCGTCTGGTACTTCAACGACGCCTACATTGGGGTCAATCGTACAAAATGGATAGTTTGCGGATTCCGCACCCGCCTGCGTTATTGCGTTAAAAAGTGTTGATTTGCCCACGTTCGGCAAGCCCACAATCCCCGCTTTTAAAGCCATAATCAGAACAACTCCCGTTTATATAAAATATGCGTTATGCCATCCGTTAGTTTACCAACCCACATTATATATGAGAACCTATACACGCGGCAAGCATACGGTTATGAAATTCAGGATATTGCTATATCCCTATTTAGATTTCTTTGCTCATCTGGATATCTGTAATCCGATAGCCCGACTTGCGATATACATGCAAAGCTCGCTCATTATGCCCAAATACATGCAAACCGATGCGTACAGCTCCCAGCCTGTGAGCCTCCTGTTCCAAAGCCTTCATCGCAAGCGTGCCTAGACCCCTCCCCTGGTATGAATCGTATACAAGAATATCCAGTAGAAAAGCTTCTTTTCCTTGCACGCCGTCCGTAATATTGAACCAGATGTAGCCAGCTTCCTCCTGACTCTGCTCCCCGGCATCGGAAAACATCAACATATACAGGTGAGCATGAGGTGTGTCTAGTCTCTGTGGCAGGTATCGAGCAAAACTTTCTGCCGCACGTTCTGGTGCTTCTTCTACCGTCCATGTACCCGCTTGGATTTTCTCATCCGCGTAGTCGGCAAGCGAGCGTTGTTCAAATTGATCATATTGCTTTGCATTCATCGGAACCAATGTAATAAGTCCGCTCATCCGTTTACCTTCTTTCTTAGTCGAGTCGTATTTTTGAGTCCTTCTATTCCATCTACCCCAATACCAAACATAACCGTGCGGAGTTCCAGTTCGACCTGCTCCATACGTGCCTCCAGCGCTTCCCTAGAGGCAACCGCAGAACCGAGCAAAGAACGCCCGAAGCCTGCCATGTCAGCTCCCAAAGCAAGCGCCTTCGCTGCATCGACACCGTCTCTCAGTCCACCGCTGCCGATCAGAGCACCATGTGGCTCAGCGGCTCTGACTTCCACGATACAATCAGCGGTCGAGTTGCCCCAATCCGCAAACGCCTCCGCCGCCGCGCGACGCACAGGATCAGGATTGCGAAATTTCTCCACTTGGCTCCAGCTTGTCCCGCCTGCGCCAGCGACATCTATAAAGGCTGCACCCGCATCATACAGTCTCGATGCCGTCTCGCCATCTATGCCCCAACCTACTTCCTTCACTCCTACAGGCACTGAAAGCTGACGACACAACTCCTCAATGCGCTTAAGCAAACCGCTAAAATCCAAATTCCCTTCGGGTTGAAAAATCTCCTGCAATCCGTTCAAATGCAGCACCAACATATCTGCTCCGGCAATTTCCACTGCACGGCGACAATCATCCACACCAAATCCGTAGTTCAGCTGCACCGCACCCAGATTGGCAAGGATCGGGATACTGGGTGCCAGACGGCGAACCGCAAAGGTTGAAGCCAGTTCTTCCCTTTCCACCGCAGCCCGTACCGAACCGACGCCCAGCGCCCATCCGCGTCTCTCCGCTGTCTCTGCTAGTCGCTCATTAATCGCTCCTGTCTCGGCGCTGCCGCCTGTCATGGAGCTAATAAGCAGCGGTGTTCGTACAGCTCGTCCTAAAAAAGTACTATCCAGACGAACCTCGTCAAAATGCAACTCCGGCAGAGCGCAGTGCTTAAAGGCATATCGCTCCAGCCCACTGGTGATGCCATGTCCGGCTACATCTTCTTGCAAACAAAGGCGGACGTGCTCAATCTTCCGTTCACCTGTCCTTGCGGCAGGCAGCAAAGAGCCGGATTTGTTAAAACCGTCAGGTGCTCCCTTTATATTCTCCGTACTACTCATCTATGTCCCACCTCATCCAAAGTCACTCTGTTATTGCATCAAGTTCAAGAAGCACAAATAAGACCGTTCCCGAACACGGTAACCGATCTATTTATCGTCTCTTATATTCAATATCGTAGCCCTTAAAGTGGCTATTTTAAGATACTTTCATTGTATCATGGATGGAAAAATATATACACGATCGTGAACATTTTTTCTTACCCATGGCCATGTTCAAAATTTGCAATAAACCAGTTATTACAGAAACTCTACAGAAAAGCCGCTCCTAATGGAGCTGCCGCTTTTCTGCAAAATGCCTACTCGAAAGGACGATCCCTATCCCAGCAAGATAAAGGTCATTACAATCTCCTTCATCCCTTCATCGAATCAGGTACAGATGAAATGCTTTCTGCTTGACCCTTCGTACGCCCATGTCCAAATTTGAATACCAGAATACCACCGATAATGACCAATACTCCGATCAACTTGTTAAAGGTAAACGGAATCTTTTCTAATCCCAGCCATCCTAACGAATCCCACAACAGGGCCGTACCTAATTGCGCCGTCAATACAATGGAGATCGCATAGGTCGGGCCAAGTCGCTTCATTCCTTGCACCAGACAGAACACAACACCGACACCAATCATGCCACTGAACCAGTACCACGGCTGCATATGCTGTAAAGTAAATGTATTTTTCCCTTCAAAAATAAGACTTCCGAGTAAGGAAGCCACGAACCCTGTTCCCAGCACCAATGTTGTTGTAGCCCACGATCCTGTCCGTTCATTCACCTTATTATTGAATATCGTTTGCAGACTGACCAAGGCACCTGCGATAATCGCCAATACAATTCCTAATAACATATGTTAACTCTCCCTTGATGATCCTTGATATTCTTCTGCTTTCATAAATGCCCATATTACAATGATTCATAAATATTATGTCCTGCCAGTTCACTCAAACCTTTTCTGTCTCTAATGACAATGTAGCCTTTTGTCCGTTCAACCCATCCATCTTCAATCATTTTGCGAATAACACGGTTGAGATGTCTATAGCTGGTTCCGATCAAATTCGCCACATCTACCAGACTGGATGCACGTAATTCCTCATGAAAAGCCGTATTCGATTCGTCAAAAGAAACCGATAGCAGGTAGCTCGCCAGCCTGACTTCCACCGGATACATGAGATTGAAACTGGAAAAGTCGGAGTCTAGGCAAAACTTTCGCGTGACAATATCCAATAGAAATTGCAGCAAAGGAGCATAGTCTCTGCCGTATTTGTTCATCCATTGGTGGTGAATACCGATCACATAGATCGGAGACACTGCCTCTACTGTGTTGATGACGTGACTACTCCGAATATATTCAACATCTCCTATAACCTCGATCGGTGTTTTGAAGCAAAGGATCAGGGTTTTCCCTTCTGTAGAACTGGTATAAATCTTGACCTTGCCCTGCACCAGTATATATAGATGCTCGATGGGGTCCCCCTGTAAACAGAGCTTTTCCCCTTGCTCCAAACGATGCAACGACAAATAAGGATGTAGTGGCTCGTAGAGTATGGATTCCAACTCATGCAGCTGCAAAAAATATTTTAGCTGCTCTTGATCCTGAATTTCTCTCATTCCTAAGCTCACCTTCAATTTCTACATTCTAAGCTTTCTTTACAAGTTAAATTTCTATTTTAAAGTTTCAGAATAATTACACCCGCAATCATCATACCAATACCTATAAATTGTGGCAGCTTCATCTTTTGCTTCACTATACCGAACCATCCCTTAATATCTACCAGGAAGGTTAAACACAACTGCGCAATCAACAACGCCGAGATCGTGAACGTAACCCCAATATGTTGGATTGCCGTGACTTCACTAAATATAATAATTGCTGCAAAGGCACCGCCCCAAAGATACATCGGCTTTACCTGTTTCAGTTCAGCCACATTGCCATCCCTTGTAAACATCCAGACTAATGCTGCCAAAATAAAACCTATTAGCTGAGTAACAGTGGCCGCCTGCCATGTACCGATATCCTGACTAATCCGTGTATTCGCTACCCCTTGTAGCGTAATGCACGCCCCTCCCAGAAAAGCAAACAAGATTCCTCTCATAAATCGTTATTCTCCCCATGTAAAATGACTTTTCTATATATTAAATTATAGGGCATACTTCCTATAAAGGACATATGTCCTCAACGAATAGTAAAACATCCTCCAATTCATTCCATTCAGCATCCGCTTCAATCCTGCACACTTGCGTTAATAACTTGACAGTATCCCATCATAAAACTGCATGTTCCGGCACGATAAAATGGAATGCAGCATTCAATTGAGGAGTTGATCGTCATATGACTACACGTGATCCGCTGCATTCTGTGCCGGAATATCAAAGAAGAACTGAGAAAAAGGGTCGGGCTTTTAAAATCGCCATTCTGGTACTTATCCTCTGGCTGATTGCCGTCATGCTGTATCAGACCCATAAACCATTGCCTCCGTTCGTCTCTTATGAGAGTCAGGAGTATTCGACCCATGAGGTAAACTTCTGGACAGATTTGACCTATCCCACCGGGGATGGAAGCACTGCACAGCATGAAGGTCAAATTTTGAATCGTATGCTCGGGATCATTGATGAAGCTGAGCAATTTATTGTCATCGACCTATTTCTGTTCAATGACTATAAGCATAAAGGTCAGCACTTCCCCCAAGTCAGCGCACAAATGACCGATTATCTTATTGCCAAAAAGAAAGCTCATCCGGATATGCCTATCTTTTTCATTACAGATGAAGTCAATACCAACTACAATTCTGCCCCCAATCCTTTGTTGGAGAATATGAAGCGAGCAGGGATTCAAGTCGTGCAGACCGATGTAGACCCGTTGCGGGACTCCACCCCCATCTATTCGGCAGTGTGGCGTACCTTTTTCCAATGGTTCGGGCAGCAGGGCACAGGTTGGATTCCCAACCTGATGGCCAGTGACGGACCTGATGTTACGGCTCGCTCCTATCTTAAGCTGTTGAACGTCAAGGCCAATCACCGAAAATTGGTTGCCAACGAACAGACAGCGCTCATTTCTACAGGCAACGTGCACGACGCGAGCGCCTATCACTCCAATGTAGCGCTGGAGGTGAAGGGGCCTATCATCGGAGACATTTTACAAACAGAGCAGGCGGTATTGGACTTTTCGGGCGGTGGACAGCTTCCTGCCTATACACCACAGGCGGAACCCAAAGTTCCATCGAGTGAGGACAGCTATCGGATCAAATATCTAACTGAGGGCAAGGTGTACACCTCAGTTCTGGATGGCATTGCGCAGACGAAGAAAGGTGACAGCATTCATATGGGCATGTTTTATTTGGCTGACCGCAAAGTATTGAACAGCCTGCTGGATGCCTCTGCCCGCGGTGTAAACATCCAATTGCTGCTGGACCCCAATGAAAACGCGTTTGGTCAGGAAAAAATCGGCATCCCCAATCGTCCGGTTGCCCAGGAGTTGTCCGATAAATCGGGCGGGAACATTCAAATTCGCTGGTATCATACCACCCATGAGCAGTTCCATACCAAACTGATTTATATCGCCAAGGCGCAAGGAGAGCATATCATTTGGGGTGGCTCTACCAATCTGACCCCCCGTAATCTGGATGATTTGAATCTGGAAAATGAGTTGTGGGTGGCCGCTCCGGCGGACAGCAAGCTGACCCGACAGGTTGCGGCCTATTTTGATAAGCTATGGAATAATCAGGGGGCTGAATACAGTTTGGATCTAGCAGCTTACGAGGATCATTCAACATTTTGGAAAGATATTATATACCGTCTACAGGATATTTTAGGCTTTACTACATTTTAACTACGGGATACTGCTGTAGCGAATTCGTTTATGCTTACAGCAGCGGTGAAAGCAGCCGCGCGAGCGATTCCATCAAACGTTTGAACAGACGTTTTTTCATGAATTCTTCGCGTACGATCAGACTGGCAGAGTGCAAATCTCGTTCGTAGTCTGTTACCATCTGCTGCACACTGTGCGTTTGAATTAACAGAGCGTTAACTTCAAAATTTAAATGAAAGCTACGCATATCCATATTGGCTGTCCCAATCGTCGCAACTTCCCCGTCAATGATAAGGAGCTTGGAGTGGAGGAACCCCTTCTCATATTCATATACCTTGACTCCAACCTCCAGTAACGACTGGAAATACGAATGAGACGCGAGAAACGGTAGCCATTTATCCGGTTTTGCGGGAAACAGAATACGCACGTCCAACCCGGACAATGCAGCCATCCGTAAGGCAGTCAGGATATCTTCATCCGGGATAAAATAAGGAGTGGCAATCCAGACTGATTTTCGGGCGGACGTGATCATGGAGAAAAAGAGATTTTTGAGCACTCTCCGCTCATTATCCGGGCCACTGGCAATAATCTGCACGCCTCCGTCCGTAATGGGTTCAATATTGGGAGACAGATATTCGCTATCGAGCACCGACTCACCCGTCATGTGAAGCCAATCTTGTAGAAATATAAGCTGCAACGTCCGTACAGCTTCGCCCTTCACAATCATATGCGTATCACGCCAAAAGCCATAGGCTTTGTTGCGGCTGAGATACTCATCTCCCACATTTAGACCGCCAATTAATCCAATATTACCGTCGATGACTACAATTTTACGGTGATTACGATAGTTTACCCGGCTGGAGAAGAACAAGATCCGAGCGCCGCCGTACGCAACAACCTCTACTCCTGCATCTCTCATTTCCTTCAAAAATGACTTCGACAACTGAATACTGCCCACCGCATCGTACATAAACCGAACCTTAACACCCGCTTTAGCCTTTTCGATCAGAATTTTTTGAATGCTGGTACCGATATCATCCGACCGGAAAATGTAATATTCCATATGGATATGATGCTGCGCCTTGCGCAGTTCTTCCAGCAAAGTGGAGAAGGTTTCATCTCCATTGTTCAGAATTTGAGTTTCTGTCGCAAAATAAATCGGGGAGCGGGCCAGTCTGCGGGCCAAACGCATTAACTGCTGCTGCTCACCTGTAAAGCAGGTCAGATCTCGTTTGACTCGCAAAGCATCCTTTTCTATGCGGTCGTAAGCCTGTTGGTCACGCAATGCCTTTTTATCATACTTGCGACGCTTGAATACATTTTGCCCAAACAGAAAATAAAGAGGAAGTCCAACGACTGGCAGCAATGCCAGCAGCAAAATCCAGGACATCGTAGTGGAGGGATTACGATTCTCCGTAAAAATAATCAGACTGATGGAGATCACTGTCAGGGTGGAAAAAATACTGATGACAGTTCCTTCATTTTTGCCGATGTAATTAAACAAGCCAAAATAATAAATAATAAACACCATAGCCGCGATCAATACGGCCAGTAAGCTTCGCCTCATAACTAACCTCACTTCCAGTGGACTGCATTTGACAAGTATTCTTCATTATATTGTACATGAGCCCCTTATTTCTTCCCACTTTTTTATTAAAATGTTGATAAAAAAAATCCAAAGAAAAGCTTTATACAAAACGCAATGATGCTGGGTTGACACTTACTTTTTTTCGTGCAAGAATAAACTAACGAACGTTAGGTAGGTGACAATAATGGGGATGGAAGAGATTCGAAAGGCCGCTCTTTTTCAATTTGCCACCAATGGGTATGAGGGAGCCTCCTTGAGCAGTATTGCCGCTGAGGTCGGTATCCGAAAACCGTCTATATACGCGCATTTCCAAGGCAAGGAGGATCTGTTTCTACAGGTGGCTAGGTACGCTTTTCAAGAGCAGAATTTACGTATTTTCGAATACTTTACGGAACGTAAAGATCAGCCGCTTAAGCATACCCTGCATGACTTCTTGTTTTGGATGGGACAGGAATATGAGAGCAACGACTCAGCCAAGTTTATGCTTCGCTTTTCCTTCTTTCCGCCTGTATCGTTGTATCACGAGGTGCTGGATATTGTTAATCCTTTTCTGGATAAAATGGAGCGAAAATTAACTCGCCGCCTCCGGAATACACGGGATCGGGAACCCTTTGGGCATATGGAGCCAGTGGATGTGGCTTTGGCTTACATGACCCTGGTGGACGGGGTCATGGTGGAGCTCCTGTACAGTGGAAGCATCAACTACCACCGAAGGCTGAACGCTGCATGGCCTATTTTTTGGCGTGGGATTACGTTAACCTCACCTCATGAAGCGTGAAGCCGTCGAACTTATAAAATTTATTTTTAAGGAGAACATTCATCATGAATCGCAGTTGGATTTACGTTTTTGTTGGAGGTCTGATTGAGGTTGTATGGGTATCGGGTTTGAAGCATGCGGACTCTATACTCGCCTGGATTGTAACGGTGCTGGCCGTGGTGGCCAGCTTTTATTTAATCATGAAGGCTGCGAACCGACTGCCTGTAGGCACAGTGTATGCTGTATTCACCGGACTAGGGACGGGGGGAACAGTCGTAGGCGAAATGCTACTATTCGGAGAACCGTTTCAATGGTCCAAAACGCTATTAATCGCCCTTTTGCTGGCAGGTGTGGTCGGCCTGAAGTTAGTTACCGACCGTGATGTTCAGGAAGGGAGTGGCGCATAATGGCTTGGATTGCATTGGTTATCGCGGGGTGCTCGGAAGTGTTAGGAGTCATCGGTATGAAGGGAGTTACGGTGGGCAAAGGCTGGAAGTCCTTAGTGCTTATGGTCCTATCCTTTGTTCTTAGCTTCTCTCTACTCAGCTATGCCATGAAAAGTTTGCCTATGGGCACCTCCTATGCCGTATGGACAGGCATAGGAACGGTTGGCAGCACGATTACAGGCATGTTCTTGTACGGTGAACAAAAAAGCGTACTGCGCGTTTTATTCATCGCCATGATTCTTGCCGCAGCGTTGGGATTAAAGCTGATATCTTAGCATGAGCGAATGGCATCAAATATTGCAAATTGCTGATCTTAAAGGAGTGATGCCTTGTGATTACCACCGTAACGCTTAACGCGGCTGTGGATAAAATCTACATGGTTGCAGGCTTCGGTTTGAATGCCGTTCACCGCATTGAAGGCGGCCTGACGGTGCCGGGCGGCAAGGGCGTGAATGCCGCCCGCGTCATCCGCTCGCTAGGCGAGCCTGTACGAGCGACCGGGTTTGCTGCCGGACACACGGGACGGCTGCTCATTGACGGGTTGAGCGCAGAAGGCGTAAGCGCCGATTTCATTGAAACGGCACATGGGGAGACCCGTCTCGCCATTACCGTGCTCGACCCGTCCGCGCGCACGCAGACCGAGCTGATTGAGAGCGGACCGACCGTTGGGCCGCTTGAATTAGCCGCACTGCGGCGCAAAATTGAGACCCTTGCCGAGGATTCGGCTTGGGTCGTCCTCTCCGGCAGCCTGCCACCCGGCTGCCCGCCCGATCTGTACGCCGAGCTGTGCACGCTGGCGAAGGCGCGCGGCGCGCGGGTAGCGCTGGATGCGAGCGGTGAGGCGCTGCGCTTGGGCTTGCGCGGAAAGCCCGACCTCGTGAAGCCTAACGAGGACGAGGCCGCTCGCTTCGCGGGAATCGACGCAGCGCGTCCGGATGCCGCTGAAGCGGCGGCAGCAAAGCTGCTGGAAGCCGGAGCGCAGCTGGCCGTCATCTCGCTCGGCGCGCGCGGGGCGCTGGCGGTAACGCACGATGCGCGCTACCGCGTGAGCCTGCCAGACGCGGACATTGTCAGCGCGCTCGGCAGCGGTGACGCTATGGTCGCCGGGCTGGTCACCGGCGCAGCTACGGGGCTGGATCTCCCTGCCATGCTACGGCAGGGAGCGGCCTGCGGCACAGCAGCAGCTCTGCACGCCATGGCCGGGAAGATCGAGCTCCAGGACGTGAAGCGTCTGGAGCAGGGCATTACGGTGACGCTGTTGTAATTCAGCGTCACTTTTTTTTATTTCATCCAAGCATTCGCTTATCTTCATTTCACAAATACAGTTATTCCGAATGCTCTATATTCCAAATGTGGGTTTTCGAGTTGCTTACAGCAAAACCCTGTTTTCCAGTATATTTTTCATACAAATATGCGACTTCGAAGGCCCCAGCTTAACTAATGAATCCTGAAGCTCTGCAATTTCCTCTACCGACGCGGTTTGTACCTTAATGAGATAATTAAATTCCCCACTGATGCGAAATAAATCAGTGACTTCCTTCGCCTCTCTACAAAATTCAACCAACTCTTAATGTGGATGAAATATATCAAAAAGCCCTTGCCCACGGAACAAGAACCTTTGTGGAACCCAATCAG
This sequence comes from Paenibacillus sp. SEL1, assembly GCF_054602535.1. NCBI lineage: Bacteria > Bacillati > Bacillota > Bacilli > Caryophanales > Paenibacillaceae > Paenibacillus > Paenibacillus sp. SEL1. Next base: position 1,553,318 of record NZ_CM137723.1, read on the forward strand.
CTTACACTTGGCGAACCTCCTCTAGTTGTAACAAATGCATTAGTCCACAGCCCCAATGGTGAGGTTATCGAATTTATCGAGGATGTTGATTTTGATATGTCCTTATCTAGCAATAAGTAATTCTCATAGCTATTAAAAAAATCCACTTCCCGGTGAAGTAGGATCATTTTATATTCCATACAGCTCTGTCGTTATCTCTATGGAAGAATTAAACGGTTCCTAAAAAACATCCGATATATTGATTATCGCTTTGTTTAAAGGAGTAGATTATCATCTCAATTGATTTCAATGTGTATTGGTTTCATTTTAGTTCCGAATTGCTGATGCCATTGTTCAGCTTGATTGGACTGCTACTCATCTATAGCACCAACCTAAGCCTCAACCGGGTTGGCAGCAAGATTAAGGTATTATACAATCCATCTAACCCTCGGGACGCCCGAATTGCAGGCGGTGTAAATGGTGCAGGCTGTCTGGCCTTTATGCTGTTTTTGATCGGTGTTCCCTTTGCTTTGAGCGGGGTATTCGCTGTATTAAAATTTTTCTTCTAACCAGGTTTGGATCACATACTGGTAATAAAATTTATCGCCATATACATTGCCAGGCCTAAAATAATCAGTGCCGATATTTTGTTGAGCACAGTCCCAAACTTCCCTTCTGAATCCATACGTCCCACGAGACGCCCTGCCGTTGCCAGACCGATAAACCATATCCAAGATACGGACACGGCGGCCAGACCAAAGGCCCAGCGTTCCCCGCCGTCATATTGAAGGGAGCTGGTTCCAATTACGCCAACCGTGTCGAGTATGGCATGTGGATTCAATAGCGATACCGAAGCGGCAAAAATCATCTGGCGTTTCGGCCGCATCGCCTGACTTTCTCCCGAGGAAGCTGCCTTCGATCTCCATAAAGTCCAGGCCATGTACAGCAGAAACAAACAGCCCGCCGCATAGAGTACGTTCGTGAGCCATAGAAATTGCTGCAAAATAAGGGACACGCCCCCAACCGCAAGCGTGATCAGGATTGTATCACAGACACCCGCTGTAATGACAGCAGGCAGTGCATTGCGAAATCGCGACTGGGACGCCCCCTGATTAAACACAAATACATTTTGTACCCCCAAAGGCAAAATCAATCCCAATGCCAATAAAACGGCATGTATAATAGCTTCCAGCATAATTATATTCCCCCAAATTTAGTCCATCATATTTCTCTAGTATTTGCTCTCCTAAATAGTCCTCGCGCAGGAAGCTTGTACGTTTCTAATCCTCTCGTATTTCTTTTAAATTCTTCACGTTCTGCGTGTTCTGTTGTACACTATGCTTCAACTGCTCTAACGCAAGCTCGTAGTCCCGCGGATTATTCATATTGAACGCGGCCTTATGCCACATGTCTTCACTCACCCGCGGCAAATCCTCTACGGTCGCATAACGAACGTTCAGCTTGTTCAACCAATCGGTGAGACGAAGCTGTCTATTGCGCAAACATTCCTCGGCAGACGGCAGCACGCTCCGATGGTACACAGCCAGCAACGGATGTATACGTCCATCCATAGAAGGTATTACTGCTTGCAATGTTGGTTCCGTCGTTCCATGCAACTCCGTCCATTTCTCAGTTACAACGAGCAGGTCTTGCAGCACCTCTAGCTGTATAAAAGGCATATCACAAGCGACAACCATTCCCCACTCCGTAGTAGATGCAGATAATCCCGCATGAATACCGCTTAGGGGTCCCATACCTGGAAAAACATCAGACACAGTTTCCATACCACTCAGACCATATCCTTGGTTGTCACGAGTGACTATTACAACCCGCTGGGCAACCTGCTGCAATGTAGTATACGTCCGTTCAAGCATAGTGGCTCCATTGATCTCAAGCAAAGCCTTATCCTGTCCCATTCGGCTGGAACGTCCTCCTGCGACGATAATACCAGTCACTTTCACAAATAAATCCTCCTTTTTTTTCAGAAAACAATTGCAAATATGCATATGAATTTTTGAACAAAATTTAATTATTACATAATTGTTAATTTATTGGTTTGTTAACCCTTTCAACACATGATACATTGGAATAAAGAACCTCCCCACAGATCGGCATCGATGCGCAGTTCTCTATCGGGCTAAGAAAGGAATGGCTTGTCTTGCAAAAGAGAGAAATTCAAGAGACTCCTCTATATTCCTTAAAACTGTATAATTTTTTTCTATATGGAGCTATGGTCATTTTCTCCAGCTTCTTCCCGTTGTATCTGCAAGATATCGGCATGGACAAGCTGGAGATCGGGAGTCTGATGGCCATCGGGCCTTTTGTATCCGTATTTGCGAACCCTTTTTGGGGCTATACAAGCGACCGGAGCCGTAACCTCCGACGTATTCTGCTATTTATGATTATAGGTACCTTGTTATTGCTACAAGCTTTGTTTCATGTCCATACGTATATCATGATTTATGTGTCGATGATTGGTTTTTATTTTTTCCAAAGCCCTTTATTTGCGCAAAGCAACAGCCTGATTCTCAGTTATATTGAGGGCACAGACCGGAAATTTGGTGCATTCCGTATATGGGGCTCTTTCGGTTGGGCAGTGACAGCAGCAGTTGCCGGCATAGTTATTGACCAAACGGGGATATCCAGCATATCCACCATCTTTACGGTACTTCTTCTGGCTGCTTTGATCTGCACCTTGTCGATTCCACCACTGAAAAGCACTGTGGAGACAGCAACCATCCATTTACGCGGCTTTGGCAGTGTTTTAATGAACGGATACTTTATATCCTTTATTTTATTGGGCATCCTTGTATCCATCCCGAATTCGATCAACAGCGCCTTTATGTCCCTGTACATCACCGAGCTGGGTGGGTCCAAACAGATGCTTGGTTTTGCTGTTTTTATGTCATCGGTATTCGAAATTATTGTATTTTTGCTGTTTGATCGCTTCTTGAAGAAAAGAATGACTGTGATGGTCGGCTGTTTGGCACTCGTCAGTTTGCTGTTTGCCTTACGTTGGGAACTGATGGCTCTGGCCACAGACCCGATTCAGATTGTGTTCATTCAGGCACTTCATTGCGTCACCTTCGGTGGATACTTCTATGTAGGCACCCAGTTGACCGTCCTATTTACCCCTGCAGCATACCGATCATCCGGACAGGCCGTATATACCTTGACCTGGAGTGGTATATCCGGTATCGTAGCAGGTTTTGCGGGAGGATGGCTATTCCAGAACTTTGGTGGAGAAATGATGTACCATGCAGGGGTGTTCTTCGCCCTACTTGGATCTGCGGGATTCGCTATCATGTGGTATATGCTGTACAAGAACGGTTATCAGCCAGGACTGCCAGCGGGCACAAACGAATAGAAGAAGCCCCTTAACAACACTAGAGGAATGAGCTATCCTCCCTTCTGGCTCGTTAGCAAAGACAATAGAGTATCGTCAAGTCAATGATCATGTATAAAGAGTGTGCATGCGTAAAATAAAGGAGTCTGCCGACGGCAGACTCCTTTTCAACTTGGTCGCACGAAGCTACCATCTCTCCCACACTTTCCACCAGCCTATTGCTTAGGCAATTGGAAAGAGCTTTTCAACGATACAACACGGTTAAATACAGGCTTACCCGGTTGGGAAAGCTTCGGATCGACACTGAAATAACCATGACGGAAAAATTGGAACTTGTCCTGTGATTGAGCTTCTTTCATGTTCGGCTCGACATAACCATGAGCAATTTCTAAAGAGTTCGGGTTCAATTGGTCAAGGAATGTTTTTTCCGATGCATCCTCTTCAATCTCTTCCGTGTTCTCTGCGTTAATCAAAGGCTCATACAAACGGAATTCGGCAGGTACAGCCTGAGTAGCCTCTACCCAGTGGATCGTGCCTTTCACTTTACGTCCAGTAAAGCCTGATCCGCTCTTGGTTTCTACATCATAGGTACAGTGGATTTCCGTTACATTTCCGTCTGCGTCCTTAATCACATCGTTACATTTAATGAAGTAAGCATGCTTGAGACGTACTTCATTACCAGGGAACAAACGGAAGTATTTGCTCGGCGGATTTTCCATGAAGTCCTCACGCTCAATATAAATCTCACGGGAAAACGGAATTTGACGTGTACCGAGTTCCGGATTTTCAGTATTGTTTTCCGCCTCCAGCATTTCAACTTGTCCTTCAGGATAGTTTGTGATAACTACCTTCAACGGATCTATGACTGCCATGGTGCGGGGTGCCTTAAGCTTCAAATCCTCACGTACAAAATGCTCCAGCACCTGCAAATCGATGACTCCGTAGGCTTTGGAAATGCCTGTCTCATATACGAAGTTGCGGATGGCTTCCGGCGTGTAGCCGCGACGACGTAAACCGGAAATCGTCGGCATACGCGGATCATCCCAACCATCTACGTGCTTTTCATCGACCAGAAGCTTGAGCTTACGCTTGCTGGTTACGGTTTGAGCCAGGTTCAGCCGTCCAAATTCGTATTGGTGCGGTACCTTTTCCATCTCACATTCAGCTACAACCCAATCATACAGCGGGCGCTGATCTTCGAATTCCAGCGAACAGAGTGAGTGCGTTACTCCCTCAATCGCATCTTCCAGCGGATGAGCATAGGAGTACATTGGATAGATACACCATGTGTCGCCTGTATTGTGATGTGCTGTGTGTGAAATGCGGTAAATAACCGGATCACGTAAATTAATATTTCCTGAAGCCATATCAATTTTGGCACGCAGCACCTTTTCACCATTTTGGTATTTGCCTGCACGCATCTCTTCAAACAGCTTCAGATTATCTTCCACACTGCGATCCCGATAAGGGCTATTTTGCCCCGGTTCGGTCAATGTGCCACGAGTTTCACGGATTTGGTCCGCGCTTTGATCATCCACGTAGGCTTTACCCTTTTGGATCAGCAGGATGGCACGCTTGTACATTTCTTCGAAATAATTGGAGGCAAAATGTTTTTCCTCCCATTCATAACCGAGCCACTTCACGTCCTCCTGAATGGAGTTCACGTATTCCGTGTCTTCCTTCGCCGGATTGGTGTCGTCAAAACGCAAATTTGTGCGTCCTCCGAATTCATCTCCCAACGAGAAATTGATCCAGATAGCTTTGGCATGTCCAATATGCAAATATCCGTTTGGTTCAGGCGGAAATCGTGTAACGACCTCCTTTACCTTACCCGTACGTAAATCCTCTTCAATAACATTTTTAATAAAATTGGGGGGAGTGATCGGCTTCTCCACGCTAATCAACCTTTCTTCCGTATAATCTGTGTAAAACCTGTTCCCTTAAATATACCCTTTCACACCGCATAACTCAATAAAATGAAAATCCTTATGCTCTCTTCAGCAAAAAAAGTGACAAGTTATGAAAAAGAGTTAACATTTTCGGCAAATAAATTCGTTATAGTGTATATATCTTTTATTTTGCCCGGAAAAGGAGACCCACCCGTGTTTAAGCTGCTCATTGTGATCCTGCTGTCTATGCTTTTGTCCTCTTCCGTCATGACTTCCGGCCATCCTTCATCGGACCCAGTGAACGAAACCGTACAATCTCGTCCGCTAGCCAGCGCTCCAGAAGACTCATCCGTCCGCTTATATGCCGTTAATCCGTCACAGGGATTATTCCAATCAGCTGTACTGGAAATCGGCCAGCAACGCCGCACATTCCGATGGTCAGGCTCGGCGGATATCTCCACCGCACCACAATTATTTTACAGGGATGTGAACGGGGATGGTGTCCGTGAAGCCGTCGTGATCCTCACGCGTGCCTCGGGAACGGGTGTCGAATTGCAGGAATTGCATATTGTTAACGCACGCACGATGGAAGAATATGCGGTCGAATCGGCAGTAGATGCTGTGTCCCAGCGCGTACATAGCTCAGTGGAGCTACGTGACCACAACCGCCAGGTTCATATTGCTGTCACGATTGACGGTGTTACACACACGATAAACCCTAAAGCATCCGTATTTTACGATGATCCAGCCCAATTTACAAAGTATCTCGATTTTAGTTCTGTCGTAATGTATGATGCTGAACAGCTTCCTCTGCAAGCCACTGTATCTGGCAGTGTATCCCCAACCGAATTTGTAGGGGATTTGGATCTAAAATATGTATACGAGCATGAACGGTTCCGGGTGGGACCTATTGAATTTGAAGCTTCCTCTCCCTTTTGACGACTCTCGCAGAATAAGGTAGCATGGGATTAAATGCTAGACTGGCTGGTTTAGCGATTTTCCGAGTGAAAGAGGGGATCAATCATGTTTACATATGCGTTGGACGAACGCACAGTCCTTCGGCCGCTCACCAAGGAGCATGTGCAGCCTCTGTTTGAGCTGATCGAAATGTCCCGTGATCGCCTGCGTCAATGGCTTCCATGGGTAGACTCTACCACGGAAATCAGCCACACAGAGCAGTTCGTGCAGGGCGCCTTGAAACAAGCCGCAGAGAACGGTAGTCTGACCGCCGGAATTTGGATAGACAACGAGCTTGCTGGCATCATCAGCTACCATGAGATCAATTGGACTCACCGCTCCGTTAGCATCGGTTACTGGCTTGGACACGGGTACGAAGGACAAGGTCTAATGACCAGCGCCTGCCGCGTATTCGTTGAATATGCTTTGATGGAGCTGGACTTGCATCGGGTCGAAATCCGTTGCGCAACTACGAACCGCCGCAGCCGCGGTATTCCGGAACGTTTGGGCTTTGTGCTCGAAGGCATTGTACGCGAAGCGGAATTGCTGCCCGACGGCTACATGAACCACGCAGTGTACGGTATGCTCCAAAATGAATGGAAGCAACTTCGGTAATAATGTATTGTACAACAACGCCGCAGACCTGATCAGGTCTGCGGCGTTGTTGGTTTAGGCCGGGCATACAACCGAATTGCTGTCTGTAGCCTCCCGCCTATTTCAAGAAATAGGCCATTAACACATCATCTACGAATTGGCCTGCTATGTAAAACTCCTCATGCAAACGTCCTTCAATCGCGAAACCGCTTTTTTCATAAAACATAAGGGCTTCCGTGTTGCATGAGAGTACACGCAAACTCAACTTACGTATGCCCTCCGCAGCTGCAATGTCCTTCATGGAGTTCATAAGGGCCGTCCCAATACCTTTGCGATGATAAGCTGGATGTACAGCTATATTTATTTCGAGTACATGACAGTTACTAGCCAACAGCGTTGGAGGACGAAATCCAATATACCCGCAGAGTACTTCCTGTTCGATGGCAACCAGTTGAGAGCCTGGAGGCGTATTGCGCAGAAACTCTCCACGCGACTTCCAAGACAATGAAGCGGGAGCCGTGCGTTCATTCCATACCAATTCATCCAGCGCGATCAGATCAGGAGCATCCTTCATCTCCGAATGACGTATCGTCAAGGGTTGACTTGTAAACAATTCCTTTCAATCCTTCCTGTGAAGGCTTTCCTGAAGCAATAACTACAACCATCCGTCACTATTGTACCATAATCACAGCATATTACTGCACTTTTATTAGGACTTAAGAACTGGGAGCATCCACCTTGGACGTCGTAGTATCCAAAGTATCCGAATGATGCCGGAAACGGTTCAACCAGCTATGCAGGACGAAAAACAGGATCGACAACACCGCTACGCCTGATGCCAGCCAAAGTGTAGGCGGTAACCCACCGCCATCATACAACTTCCCCATAATATAAGGCCCCATTACCCGTCCGGCTGCGCCAATGCCCCCCACAAGCCCAATGTAAAAGGGTGCACCCCGACCTCCATGATCAGACAGAAATGCTGGAACCGCAGGTGCAATCAGCATTTCTCCCAGGGTCGCGAGAACCATAGCGAATATCATTCCAGTATAGTTCTGTGTGCCCAGCATGACAATATAAGCCGCCAAATAAAATCCTCCGGCCCATGTCATTTGCGCTGAAGCGTGATGAGCGTACAGTCGTTTTATCCAAAAAATAATGGGTTGTGCGGCAAAAATAAGGATACCATTCAGTGTCCATAGTAATCCATACATCGTTTTAGGCAAGCCCTGCTCAATAATATGGGGAGACACTCCTGTATTCCAGATCGAATTCCCGAACCATAAAAAAAGCGAACCTAACCCCACAAAGAGATACAGTCTGGTATCACGAAACAGCAATCGAGCTGGTATTTCCTCTCTTTTTTTCACGGACTTACTGAGCTGCACTTCTCCCTCTTCCCGATCCACCCTGCTTAGATAAGACCAGAAAAACCCGGCAAATACCGCAGAGGTCACTCCGTTCATCACAAAGCTGAGCTGATAGGAAAGGTCAGCCAGAACGCCACTCAATCCCGTACCCACTGCAACCCCAATATTGTTAGCGACATAAATAATATTAAACAGCTCACCACGACGGTCAGCAAAACGAAAACCTACAAAGGCCTGAATCGCAGGCACAGATACGACATTAAAAAAACCGATAAAGCCCATCATGATGACAAACGCTACCCAATGACCACTGGTAAATGGAAGCGCGAGAAGTCCCAGCGCGTTCATCGCGAGTGAGCCAACAATCAGTTTCTTGGCTCCAATACGGTGATAGAGGGCTCCGCCCAGCACTTGACCAAAAATTCCGCCCAGAGATTGCACTAAAATCGCAATCCCTGCATCTCCCATACTACGGTTTAGCTCGTCAAACACATACATGCTAACCAACGGCCACATCAGGGAACTTCCAGCGGAATTAATCAGACTAGCAACGAGAAACACTTTCACTTCTTTCGGATAAGACTCCAACCATTTCATATCTTTTGTTTCTCCTTTTGCATCTGACGCCATAAAAGGCATTATCTCATTGGCGCTTCACATTCACCACCGTTGAGAAGAAAGTAGCCCCCTGTCCCATATCCGACAGCCGATCAGAGGTTAACACATTGGCACGCTGTCTGCGTCCTTTGCCTTCCCACCATAATCCCTGACTAATCACTGTACCGGGCAGCATTAGATCAGTGACTTTCGCTTTCAGCTCATACGTCCCTCGATCATTCCATACGGTAACCGGGTCCCCATCCGCGATGTCCCTTGTCTGAGCATCCTCCGGGTGAATTTGTAGCAAGGGCTCCCGCTCCAGTCGCTGATGCTTGGGCAAGTTAGCGAAAGTAGAATTCAGAAAATTATGGTTTGGCGGTGAAATAAACATTAATGGATATCGCTCGTCCGCTTGCGGTCGATGCTCTCCGTCGTACCCTTCAATCAGCGGCACATAAGAAGGCATCGCGGGCAGATCTGCTTGTTTCATTTTTTCCGAATACAACTCAATCTTGCCTGAAGGCGTGGTTAAACGATCCAAATAAGTAGCCTTTGGCGTCATATCGAGCTTTACAAAAGGTGACTTCTTTAAGGCTTCCAAAGTTACACCGTTGAGATAAGGGTTCGTTGGATTATCAAGCGCGCCCACTATCATGTCCTCTTCACTTTCCGTAAAGGCAGCTTCGTCAAAGCCCATAGCCCGTCCGAGCAGGCTAAACAGCTCATAATTGCTTTTGCTTTCCCCGAGCGGAGCAATGACGGGTTCCTGCATCTGAACATAGTGATGCCAGTAGGATTTATATAGGTCTGTACCTTCAAAGGAAGACGCTGCAGGCAGCACAATATCGGCATAACGGGCCGTATCCGTAAGAAACAGGTCATGAACGACTGTGAACAAATCCTCTCGTCCAAATCCTTCAGTCACCCGTTCCGAATCGGGGGCTACAACTACCGGGTTACTGCAGTATACGAATAACGCCTTAATCGGCTGTTCCTTCTGTAGCAGCGCTTCTCCGATCCGGTTCATGTTGATCACCCGTGCATCCGGATTCTGTCGCAGATCAGGACGCGCCAGATTGGCGCCGTTAAACTTGCCATAAGCGCCATTAGAGCGTGACGCTCCCCCGCCGTGCTTCAGCCATTGTCCAGTGAGCGCAGGCAAGCATGTAACCGCACGTACGTTCATACCGCCATTATCATGATGCTGAAGCCCATTGCCGATATTGATATACGCTGCTCGCGCAGTTCCGTACATTTCCGCCAAACGGATGATATCCGCTTCCGGTACGCCGGTAATCCGCGAAACTCGCTCTGGTGTATATGTCTTAACATGCTCGCGCAGTTCCTCATGGCCTACCGTGTAGCGATGTAAAAACTCGTCGTCCGTCAGTCCCTGAGCGAACAGCACATTCATAACACCCAGCGCGAGCGCCGTATCCGTCCCCGGATATAACGGAATGAACCAATCCGCCCATTGCGCCGTCCGGTTGCGATGAACGTCAATAACGACTACCTTAGCACCTTTTTTACGTGCTTTCTCAGCCAAAACGACCTGATGCATGTTGGTGCTAATGACATTTCCACCCCACACAATAATGAGGTCTGCATCCTCCGTGTCCTCCGGGCTGGTGCCGCCCTTAAAACCCATAACGGACGCCCAGCCTTCATTCCCTGCCACGCTACATATCGTCTGATCCAGTTGGCTTGAACCCAGCGCATTAAAAAATCGGCGGTCCATTCCATCCACACTCAATACGCCCATATTGCCATAAAAGCTGTAGGGGAGAATAGATTCCGGTCCGTCCATACGTATCAGCTCCTTGAACCGACCTGTAATGGTATCGACTGCCTCCTCCCAGCTAATACGTTCAAATTTTCCTTCTCCTTTGGGGCCTATACGTTTCAACGGATAGAGCACCCGATCAGGATCATATACCCGCTCCGTCATATTGCGAACTTTGTTACAAATAGCCCCTTTGGTAATAGGATGATCCGGGTTCCCAGTCACCTTGACTATCTTTCCATTTTCCTTGTGAAGCAGGAGCCCACACGTATCCGGGCAATCTAACGGGCATACAGCCGGAAAAATACCATCCTGCTGCTCCGTCATCCGCTGCCCCCTTTGTAAGTCTTGTTGAAGCGTGGCCTCAGGAGGCGCGCTATTACGATGATCCATAGTGTTGATGCTCCTTTCCGTTACCGTTTCCAAAAATTACACTGATCTTATCATATCCACAGCTTTGGCCTATGGCAAGAGAAGGATTTCCCCACACAGCCGCTCTCCAAAATATTAAAAAAATCCGTCTGCTGCATAGAGCAAACCGGATTTTTTAAGAATCATAATTTTTTTCCGACATCCTGTTTCATCATATCTTACCGAGGGTAAAAGAGATCAAGGCATTATGGGACGAGAGCACACTCATCCTCCATGCCAAATCATGGACCACTCCCAAAAAAATCCGCCATGACAGGTTTCGTTCCCCCGGGCCTGTCATGGCGGATTTGCTTTGTTCATTGCTGTTTAAAGTACCGTAATTAAGCAGGATCACTCAACGGATTTGATGTGCAACCGAAGAAGTAGTTGGAGATTCATTCGCTGGAAGTGCGTTGGTTTGAGGCTTTTTCAAATAGGCCAACCAGTAGGCTCCAGCCACAAACAGGCTACCTCCTACCAAATTCCCCAGCCAGACCGGAATGAAGTTCATAACATAATCTGCCCACGAAAAGTGACCTGCAAAAATAGCCGCCGGAATGAGAAACATATTGGCAACAACGTGCTGAAATCCAATAGCGACAAAGGCCATTGTCGGGAACCAAATCCCCATGATTTTGCCACCGATAGAGTCTGTGCTATATGCCAGCCATACAGCCAGTGCTACGAGCCAGTTACATCCTATACCCGATATAAAAGACTGCAAAAAGCTTTCATGTAGCTTATGTCCTGCCATATCCACCACTTTGTCCAGATAAGGGCCCGTTTCTGTCAAACCCAGCACATGCCCAAAGAAAAATGCAACGAATAACGCACCTGCAAAATTACTGAGCGTAATAATCGCCAAGTTACGAAGCAAGGCTCCTGTCTTAATCCGTCCTGCCCATCTCGCCAAAGGGACCGCCATCATATTGCCGGTCAGCAATTCTCCGCCGGCGATCAAAACTAATACCAGACCTACGGGGAACACCGCAGCTCCAATAAAGGTGGCAATGCTTCCCCATTCTTTAGGCGCACTTGCAATAACACGTATATCCAGCAAAAAACCGAGTGCAATAAATGCACCTGCCAAAAATCCCAGTACCACCGCCACAGTCCACGGGTTGTTCGCCTTGGCCACTCCTGTTTCCACCGTCTTTTCAGCAATTTGCCCCGGTTTATAGCTCGCCATATGTCCCCGCTCCTTTAATATCTTTTTACTAAAATATTCTTCTTTCATATTTTATTTAAAATCAGTGATTATGTTTGTGAAAAAAATCACTTTCTCAACTATAAAAAAAACAGCCCTTGGAAAAAGGACTGTCTTTCTGTATTATTACATCTACTGCGCTACTACGCGCTTTACATTTAGTTGTATTCTTCCTTTTCAACTGCTCTCAAGAACCAAATAACTCCACCGAGGCCTACCAGGGCCACGACTACAAGAAAAAGGATATAAAACAAATCCATAAGCTACTTACCCCCTAATCCTTATGCTACTCTATATTGTACTATAAGGATTCGTCCGTACGTCTCAGATTGTTGACAAACTTATGAACAATGTCACAGACAAATCTAATTATACAGTAACTGGGTTCCGTTCGGATATTGTAGGCAATGCTTGCAAGCCTGCTGCATTCAGGAAATTCCAAGGCTTGTTATAATGCGGCTGGAAGAAGAAATCGACAAAGGCCAACTGGTCAATGGTCATATGATTTTGAATGGCTACGGATAGTGTGTTAATGGATTGAGTCAAATCCACCTTCGACATAATTTGAGCCCCCAAAATTCTTCGTGTCTCCTGCTCATATACCACTTTCAGTAATACCTTTTCGGAGGTTGGCATAAATTCAGGCCGGTAGCTGTCCTCAATGGTTACAGCTTCTACAGTCATGCCTTCGTCCGTTGCCGCCGCTTCCGTCAAGCCTGTTCCTGCGATATTGTCTTCGTAAATTTTGATACCCGAAGTTCCTTGGGTTCCCATGTAGGCAATCGTTGGTTGTACCAGATTACGTGCTACCAGCGTACCCATACGAACTGCGTTGGTTGCCAAAGGGATATAAGCCGTTTTACCTGTCGGATTATAGCGGATTGCACAACTATCACCTGCTGCAAACACGTCCGGGCAGCTACTTTGCATATAGTTATCCACAATGATCGCACCGTTAGGCAACATATCTACCTGACCTTTGAGCAGATCCGTTTGAGGTCGGAAACCGATGCAGAGAATAACAAGCTCTGTTTCATATTCTCCTTTAGAGGTCACGACTTTACTCACCTTACCGTTCGTACCCTCAAAACGACTCACCGTTTCGCCAAGTACCAGCTTAATGCCATGTTCCTTCAGGGAACTTTCAATTCGGTCTGTATACTCATGGTCCAAATACTTATTCAATATACGATCAGCACTGTCGATCAGCGTTACGTTTTTACCGTTCATTTGGAAAGCTTCTACCAGTTCAACACCAATGTATCCAGCCCCGACGACTGTAATGTTCTGTACGTGCTGGGCTTTCTCAATGATATCATTGGAATGATTATAGTTTTTACAGAGCAAAATATGATCAAGTTCAATGCCCTCCAGCTTTGGAATAATGGGCCATGATCCTGTGGTCACAATCAATTTATCAAATGTGTCTGTAAATTCTTCACCTGTTTGGAGATTACGTGCATGCAGCGTCTTGCCTGCCGTATCCACACTCGTTACCTCGTGAAGCATCTTGGTCACTACACCCAAGTCAGACAGTTGATCTGGAGACGAATAAAACAGGCCGTGTGGATCTTTAACGACACCACCTACATACAGGGCAATACCACAAGATAAAAATGAAATATTATCATTACGCTCGTAAACGGTAATTTCTGCATCTGGATAACATTTAGCTGTGTTGACGATAGCTGCCGTGCCTGCGTGTGTACATCCGATAACTGCTACTTTCATGTAAAATTCCTCCTTGGTGTGTGGGCATAAAATGTATAATAATTGTGAATAGTTTCACGTAAACAGCTCGTTTGCGTTTGTGATTTATTTCACTTCATGCGCTTATTATAGTGTGATATTTTTCACATTACAATAGCTTTTCGTGATATTCACAATTTGTCCACATTTAAAAAAGAAAGGATATACAAAATCAACGGTTTGCTGAAATATTTTTTTGCTCCATTCAGTTTTCCCTGTAAGCCCCCTGATTATGCCCTTGGAATCGACTTTCACATGATGCGCCCCCCTTAAACAAATGCACATGTAGAGAACAAAAAAAGGTCCGTTTCCCGGAGACACGCAGGAAATCAGACCTTTTTAAACATATACTTTGGAGTTAAGGCAAAGCTACTATAACAATTGCTCAATGGCTGCTTTCATCGCTTCTGGTGACTCCTTCGGTTCAAAACGACCCACAGGTACACCTTCACGATTCACAATGAATTTCGTGAAATTCCACTGAATTGTTCCATCTTCCTGTTCTCCAGGCTGTTGCTTTTTCAAATATTCAAACAGAGGCGCTGTATCCGGTCCGTTGACGTCCACTTTGGCGAATACCGGGAAACTAACCCCGTAATTCAGTTGGCAAAATTCAGCCGCTTCCTCGCTGCTGCCCGGCTCCTGACCGCCAAATTGGTTGCAAGGAAAGCCTAATACAACTAATCCCCGATCCTTATATTCATCATAAAGCTTTTGCAAATCCCCATATTGCGGGGTAAGGCCACATTTACTGGCGGTATTCGCAATAACCAGCACCTTACCGGTGTAAGTATCCAGAGAAACCTCCTGATTCGCTGGTGTTACGGCATTATGTGAATAGACAGACATACAGTATCCTCCTTCGTGTCGCTTGGTTTAGGTTACATAACCTATTTTAACCAAAACGTGGCGGACATGCCAACATCCGCAGATCCTTTACCGTGATGCCATCACTTCGAGTCTGCGTGCTTCACGTTCGGAAGCGGACATTTTTGGGCAAGCATAACAATACCGCTGGCCTCCACCTGTCTTGTAATATTGGCAACAGGACGGTTTCATGTAGGTATTTTCACCGGGGCGGTAAGGATTGTCCAATTCAATGAGACGAATCGTAAACGGATTTCTTTTACGTCCGAATACCTCTCCCTTCAGCTCACGTGTCACATAAATATAATCTTGTTCAAAGCGCTCCACATCCTGAGGATCAGTCAACGATGGCTGTACTCTATCCTTAAAATACAGCAATGTCAACGGAAACTGTCCCCACATTTGCCCAATAGATGCGCTTCCCACTGCAGCTATTGCCTCCATTATGGGCCGCATCTGCAAACTGTAAAAGTCACGTAACACTTGCTGAGCCTGTTCGGAAGAATGGTCATCCCCATTGTTCCGCGTATTGTCCAGCTCTGTGAGATCGATGACCTGGATGCTAATAGAGGGATATTGACCTTCATAACAAATATGAAATCTGAGATTAGATACGGACAGATCCAAACGGCGTTCACACAGTGACACCATAAAATGCTGTGCAAACACGAGACCACGCAACTGGTTCACAAAATAAACGGCTGCGGTTAAATCGTCTTCAGCACGCAGAAGATCGCCGTAATACTCCATCACAGAACGGATCTTCTCTGGTTCAAGCCATTCGGCCACTGGCCCGGAATATACTGCATCCTCCGGCGTGACTCTCACTATTTTCGCTAGTTGCTCAAGCTGATCGTAATCCAGTGGTTTCATGGTATGTCCTCTTTAACCTCTTGCCGCTACTTGTGCTCTAGCATCACGTCGCTCAGCAACAGAACCTATGAGTTTCTTATCTTCCACATTCATTTCTTTTACTGCTTGGCTCACCGCAGGCTGTCCAGCCAAAGCATACGGAAGACAGAGCGGTACACCCGTACGAGGATCTGTTACAATATCCGCCTCAATCCCGAACACCTCACGCAGCACATCAGGGGACATAACCTCTGTTGGAGTTCCTACCGCCTCGGCCTTCCCCTTTTTGATTGCAATCATATGCTGAGCATACCGGGCGGCATGGTTTAAATCATGCACGACCATAACAATGGTACGCTTCTCCGAAGTATTTAGATACTCTAGCAAATGCAGCACTTCCAGTTGATGTGCCATATCTAAAAATGTCGTCGGCTCATCCAGAAATAAAATATCCGTATCCTGCGCAAGCGCCATAGCAATCCAGGCACGCTGACGCTGACCGCCAGAAAGCTGATCAATCGGACGATCGTGGAACTCGCTCATTCCCGTTACTTGAATGGCCCACTCCACCATTTTGCGATCTTCCGCTTTCATAGAACCAAAACCTTTTTGATAGGGAAAACGTCCGTAAGATACCAGTTCCGTCACAGTTAATCCTTCCGGTGCAGTCGGATTTTGTGGCAAAATAGCCAGCTGCTTAGCTACTTCCCGGGTGGATTGCTTATGAATGGATTTACCGTCAAGCAGAACACTGCCGCCCTTAGGATTCATGATGCGAGCCATCGTCTTCAGAATGGTGGACTTGCCAGAACCATTTGCGCCCACCAAGGCTGTGATTTTCCCTTGCGGTATTTCTACGTTCAGATCTTCTACAATCAATCGATCTTCATAAGCAATATCCAGATTTGCCGTTTTCAGACGAAACATTTGGAATCATCCCTTTCCCTTATCCAATATATATAGTCACGGGCTTAACGCACGACTTTCATCAAAACTTCATTCTATCTTTATATAATAAAGATATTGATAATCATTATCAAGTGTTAACTGGTTTATTTCCTATATCATACAGTGCATATCATCCAATATTCCCTCAAAAAATTCAAAAAAAGATCACAGCTCCTCGGAGCTGTGATCTTTTAAATTCGGCGAATCGCATTATGACTGTACAGAAGACAGTCCAAATGCTTCAGCCATGAGACGTATAGATTTCATTTTGGCATCAAAGTCGTGAATAATGCTCGCAACCATGATCTCCTGTGCATTATAGTCCTTACTTAATTGCTCAATCTGACGCTTCACCTGTTCGGGCGAACCGACCACCATACGTTTGCGATTCTCACGAATCCGCATCCGGTCAAACGGCGTATACGGATACGCCAGTGCCTTTTCGACGGAAGGTGTTCCAGCGGAGCGCATTCCCTGCTCTAATAGAACAAGAGACAAGTCCATACTGGAAGCCAACCGATTCGCCTCCTCTTCGGTATCCGCACAGATCGCAAATACGGCAACAAGCGAACGTGGTTGGTCACTATGCTGGGAAGGCTGGAAGCTTTCCTGGTATTCCTTCATAGCCCCTGTGCCGCCTTCACCATTAATGAACTGCGCAAACGCAAAGCCCACGCCACGCTCGGCTGCCAAACCTGCGCTATCACCACTGGAGCCGAGCAACCACATTTCCGGTACAGTTTCTATAAGCGGCATCGCCTGTAGCGAACCGAAACGGTGATTATTGCCTGTGCTGTCATGTAAATAAGCTAACAGGTCATCCAACTGCTCAGGGTATAGATCTACACCACCTCGCATTTTGCCTTCTTGCAGGGCTCTGGTAGCAATCGGCATTCCTCCGGGCGCTCGTCCCAGACCTAAATCAATGCGTCCCGGATACAATCCCTCCAGCACACGGAAGTTTTCCGCTACTTTATAAGCGCTGTAATGGGGCAGCATCACACCACCCGACCCCACTCGAATGGCCCGGGTACGTGCGGCCAGATGTGAAATCAGTACCTCCGGACTGGAGCCTGCGAGATTTGCGGCAGAATGATGCTCTGATACCCAAAAGCGATGGTAACCCAAGCGTTCCGCCTCTATAGCAAGATCAGCGGTCTTTTGTAATGCCTGCGCATGTGTCATGCCTTCCGATACCGGAGATTGGTCAAGAATGCTGAGTTTTATCATAAAAGTCTGACCTTTCTATTTGGGAATAAGGATAGGCATTAATTATAGCACGCGTAGCCACAGTTACCAAAGAGGGGCCCATATCCATTTTATAGTGGAAAATTTTATTTTTCGTAAAGACTTGCGTTCCCTTTATCCGCCTCATAGAGATGCGAACGTTTTTTAAAGAAACTATACAAATGTGTAACGATTACTTTCAAGACAGCATACCCCGGAACCGCCAGTACAATTCCCACCACACCAAACAAATTGCCTGCAGTCAGAATAACGAAGATAATCGTGATCGGATGTACTCGAAGAGATTTGCCCATAATTTGTGGAGAAATTAATTTACCCTCAATGAGCTGTACGACTGTCCACACGATAACCATCTTGAGCAGCATAATCGGTGAGGTGACCAAGGCTACAATTAACGCGGGTGTAATGGCAATGACGGGACCTAAGTAGGGGACAACGCTCGTAAAGGACGCAATGACTGCAAGCGTCAGAGAGTAGTCTAATCCAATGATTAGGTAACCAATATACAACAGCGCCCCAATACAGAAGCTGACAATAATCTGCCCACGAATATAGGAACTGACCTGATGATTCATCTCGGTCATAATGCGATCTGTTTCTTTACGAAACATAGGCGGGAGCATTTTCAGGATAAACTGTGGCAGCTTGTGTCCATCTTTTAGCAAGTAGAACAGAATAAATGGAACCGTGGCAATCGCAAGTACCGTTTCTGTAACCACGCCCAAAAAGCTGCCCACACCCGTCCATGCATTATTAATAAAGCTAGATAATTTTTCAGAAGCTTTGGAGGCCAGCTCAGATGGATTAATTTGAATGGTGTTCTGGAACTGGTTTACAAAATCGCTGCCGATCAGTTTCTCGAATTGTCGTTGTACTTGCTCGCTATAGTCGGGAAAATTCTGGATAAGTCCCTGTATTTGATCGCGGATTACAGGTACCACCGATGTAACCACAATCGCAATAACCCCTATAATAAGCAAAAACAGTACAACAATGGAGTATACTCGTTTCACCTTATTACGCTCCAGTACATCAACCAACGGGTTGAACAGATAGTACAACACGCCGGATAAAATGACAGGGAGAATTATCGTTTTTAACAGCACCATGACAGGTGTGAATATGTATGAAATTTTGGTAAGCACCAAGATATTCAAGCCGATCAGCAGCAGTACCAGCAGGAATAACACAAACTTGTTGTTCAGAAAAAACTTCTTGAATCGGTCTTTCCATGCCGGAGTTATTTCCACACCACATTCCCCTTCTCTTTACACAAATGAGTAGACGTTCTTCATAGATACGATATATTTTTGGAACAAAATATACAAGGTTATACCCAAATAAACACAAAAGCAAACAAAGTTGTACGTCATCGTACGAACTTCGCTTGCTTTCGAGGGTTATGGAGTATCATTTATCGTGGTTGCAGTATCCACCGTCGTGGTCACAGGTTTGTTCTCCTGTTCAAAAAGATTCTGTATGAAGCGCTTGAGCTTTCTTTCGTCTACACCCAACACCTGCGCACCCTTAATGGTTTCCCCGCGCACCAATTCATTCGGCGGGATTTGCTGCTTCGCTACTGTTGTTGCATCGATATTAAAGCCCAATGAAGCCAATTGCAGCATTTCCGTAGTACTGAGATTCGTTTCAATATAAGGAGAAATGCTATTTAAAATACTCGGCAGTTTAATTAGAGATGAGGTTGACTGAATTTTACCGCCAAGCTCGGTAATGAATTTGCGTTGCCGCTCCGTACGCGTAAAATCGGAAGTTGCATCATGACGGAAGCGTACATATTGCAAGGCTGTTTTACCGTCCATGTGCTGCATTCCCTTTTTCAAATCAATATCAAACTGGTGTTTATCTGCCTTGGAGGTATAGTGCATATCTTTTTCGACATCCAGGTCAATACCACCCACAGAATCCACCAGCGCAATAAAGCCATTAAAATCAGTATATACATAATATTGAATCGGTATGCCCAGCAGGTCGCTCACGGTCTGTCTGGTCAAATCCGGTCCACCGTAGGAAAAAGCAGCATTCAATCGACTTTGCCCATGACCTGGGATATTGACGTACGTATCACGAAGAATCGACATAAGTGTAGCCTTTTTCGTAACCGGATCAATAGAAGCAACCATAACGGAGTCAGAACGCCCTGAATCCTCTCCACGGGAGTCGCCGCCTAGCAGCAGAATATTCACTCTTTCTGTCCCATCCCATTCCGGTGGGAGCGATACCTCTACAGGTTGTACATTGGTTTGAGTTTGTGCCTGCGGTTTGAATTTCGAATCCTGTCCGGAAGCAACCGAAATTTGATTCGTAAAATGATAAATAGAATACGTATAATAACCGCCCACTAAAAGAACCGCTGCAGTCACAGAAATGCCTAACCATTTTAAAAATTTTCGCATATTTTCGGGTAACCTCGCTTTTATTCATCATCGTTCGGCTTTTAAAAGCATACCCTTCCTGCAAGTTATCTGTCAATTTGTGTCGTCTGTTCTAGTGGTCGTCCGCATACCATGGATTCAAATGGACAAGCACCTCATAAACCCGCGGTTCCCGCTTCATAACAGCCCCCTTAATCAGTCGGATAATATCGTGTCCCTGCTGAATCGTCAAAGAGGCATCCACTGAAGCGCGGATATCCACGATGATATAATGGCCGTGCTCACGGGCACGGATACGGTCAATACGTTGAACCTCGGCTACACTCAGTGCGGCTTCGGCGTAGCTTTCAATTTCCTCCGTTGCAATCGCTTTTTCCATAAGTACATCTATGGATTCACGGCCCATTTCCCACGCCAATTTCAGAACTAGCAATGCCACTACGAATCCCGCAATAGGGTCGCCGTAAGATAAGATTGAAATGCTCCAGTGCTCCCCAATTAGCCCTAAGCCGATACCCAGTACAGCAGCCCCAGAGGCGTACACATCAGCGAGATGATCTTTTGCCGTTGCAATAAGACCCTGACTATTGGCCGCTCTCCCGATACGAATCGTGTAAATATACAGCCACTGTTTCCAGAGCAAGGAAATAATGGCGGCCACCAATGCCAGTATATGCTCCTGTGGCATCGGTTCGAACAGTGCTGCAATGGAATGATAGCCGATAAATATGCCCGCTCCAAACAATATGACCGCCACCACGCTTGCACCGATCACTTCTGCTTTGCCGTGACCATAAGGATGATCCTCATCCGGCGGCTGGCTGGATATGCGCATCGCTCCCAGTGCCGTCGCAGAGGCAATCACATCTCCGGCATTATGCACACCATCGGCTACCAGCACCTTACTGTTGAACATAAGTCCTGTAATAATCTTAATGCCGGTTAATAGGATGTTGCTAATCAGGCTGATCCATGCTGAGACCATGGCGCGCTTGCCCATATCCTGTTCCTGCATGATGTATAACCCCTCCAAATTTATCTTTTGAAAAATGTAACCTAAACGCTAATCGTATATTTCAAGGTAGCTCCGCTACTCATGTCATCTTATGGTGCCGCTCCTTCAGCGGTATGGATGAAGATTACAATAGCCCCGGAAGATGAGCCTCCCCGGGGCTATTATGATAACCATAGTGGAGCATTCTATGAGAATACTCCTGTTTTAACTATCTGGACCGTCCGCGACGGCCTCCTTGTCCTTGACCACCACGCGGGCCGCCTTTGGCTTGTCCACCGCGGCCACCTTGGCCTCCGCGTGCGGAACCGCCGCTACTGCGGTCATACCCGCCACGCTCGCTGCTTTGTCCTGCCGTGCGGCCTTGGCCTCCGCGTGCAGAACCGCCGCTACTGCGGTCATATCCGCCACGCTCGCTGCTTTGTCCTGCCGTGCGGCCTTGGCCTCCGCGTGCAGAACCGCCGCTACTGCGGTCATATCCGCCACGCTCGCTGCTTTGTCCTGCCGTGCGGCCTTGGCCTCCGCGTGCAGAACCGCCGCTACTGCGGTCATATCCGCCGCGCTCGCTACTGCCGCGGCTAGAGCGGCGTTCGCCGCCTGTGGCATCACGACGGCCCGCCTGTTCGCGGCCGCTGCCCCGGCGCCCACCGCCGGAGTCGTTGCCGCCGTAGGAACGGCGGTCGTTTCTGCCCGAACGGCGTTCTCGACCCTGCCGATCAGCCGTATCGGAAGCAGGTCTACGCTGTCCGCCGCCCTCACTGCTGGTGAATGTGACACCAGCAACTCTTTGGATGTTCCGAAGCTCTGGAACATCCCTTGGCGTCGCGAGCGTCACTGCCACGCCTTTGCCTCCGGCACGGCCGGTACGCCCGATGCGGTGGATGTAGCTTTCGGCATCCTGCGGCATGTCATAGTTAAAGACATGCGTGACGCCTTCTACATCCAAGCCGCGTGCAGCTACATCAGTCGCTACGAGCAATTGGAGTTTCGCTTCCCGGAATGCCTTCATCACTTGCTCCCGCTTGTTCTGGGACAAATCTCCGTGAAGCTCACCGCTCTCGAAGCCCATCTCTTGCAGCTCTTCGTTCAGTTTGGCAGCCCGGCGCTTCGTACGGCAGAAAATAACAGCCAAGTACGGACGATCTGTATTCAGCATATCCACCAATGCCTGTTGCTTACCACGGTCTGTTGTTTGCACAACGACCTGACGGATTTGGCTCACCGGAACGGAAGAAGCGGATTTCACTTTGACATCTACGGGTTCGTTCATATAGACACGAGCCAGCTTGCGAATACCGGCTGGCATCGTAGCGGAAAACAGCATCGTCTGTCTCCGGTAAGGAACCTCCTGAAGAATCGTCTCCACATCGTTCAAAAAGCCCATGTGTAACATTTGGTCGGCTTCGTCCAGGACCAGCATTTTAATGCCACCCAGATCCAGCGTGCCACGTCTCAGGTGATCCAGCAGTCGCCCAGGTGTACCAATAATCAGTTGTGCGCCGCCTTTCAGTTTACGAAGCTGACGCTCTACGTCCTGTCCTCCATATACAGCCAGTAATGACAGGTTCGGCTCCGTAGCAGCCAAGCATTTTGCTTCCTCCGTAATCTGGAGCGCCAGTTCACGCGTAGGTGCAATCACGAGCGCCTGTGGGTGTCGCTTATCCAAATTCAGCTTTTGTAGAATCGGCAGTAAAAACGCAAGCGTCTTCCCGGTTCCCGTATGTGCCTCGGCGATAACATCCTGACCTTCCATCAACAGTGGAATCGACTCCTGCTGTACAGGAGTTGGGGATGAAATTCCCTGTTCTTTCAAGGCTTCTACCCAATGCTGCTCTACGCCTAATGCTGCAAAATTCTTCAAGTGTTATTCACTTCCCTTATCTGTATTCAATATGTGTCACGTAAAATAGGTTCATGTGCCATATGACATCTATCGTTCCATAGTTCAGAATTCCCATTTTTGTATCGGTTCTCATTCTACCCTTTTCAGGAAGGGAGCTTATCCGTTATTGTTGAATCTGTTCATGTAACCAACATACGGCCGCCATGCGGCTCAGGCCCGTTCCATGTATGACTTTCCTAGTATACGCGAAGTTGAACTGGTTTCCAAACGATTTTAATGAACAGTACCACAGTCGATGTAAAAGGTGAATTCGATCTTCATGTCATATATTATGGTATAAGAATTGGTAATTCATGAATAAAGGATGGATGCTTGTGGTTAACAACCTGCAAGAGTTGCTCCGCATTGTAACCGATGATGAATTGATTCCGCTGATGCTAGCTATCGAGGCTCCCAGTATCAAATCATCCTATAACAAAGGGACAACGCCGGAAGTGTACATTCTTTTGTCCAATGACCCCATGTGCCAATCTTCTAATCATTGCGGCATGCTCATTTCAATCCGTCAGGACGTTTATGAAAATATCGACCAAGCAATCGTCGAAGACGTTATGATGAAGCTGAGCCAGTGGTTAAAGGCACACAAGCTGCTACACAGTCCGCGTAACTTTTATGCTGGCAGTAAAGCACGCGCTATTATGGATATTGTTCCATTTATGCTCGAACAGGATACACCGGATATGAAGTATGTTTTTCAATCGTGGGCTCCGTTCCCTTTACCACACACTTAAACAATCCGCCATACCATTAACCCTAGGAGGCTGCAATTTATGCAAATTCAAGTTCAAAAGGTTGAAAAAAAAGAGAACGAATATCTCATTCATTATCAAGCCGGGGGAGCGTTGCCGTTCGTTCCGCATGATATTGTTCTGATCCATGGCAAACAGTATTTTATAGGCACGATTTTGAAAGTAGAGCCGGAACAAGCCCTTGTACGTATCAATCCAGAATATGAAGACCAACTGGCAGGGTCCATCGGACTGGAACTGGCTTTCTCTCCAACCGTTTCTATTCAAGGTGCAGACAGCATTGTTGAAAAGCTCGGCTATTTTCCTCCCTTTCATTATGACCGAATTACGGCTGCTAATATGACGAAAGACCAGATTACACTGACGATTGAGCTATCCTACGCTAGCGTGCTTGTCCCTAGATCACCGGATCTGGAGCCTTCGGCTGAGGCACCTGTAATCCCTGAGGCTCCAGCAAAAGACGTCCCACGCTATGCAGTGACTTTTACATTTCTGGAAACCAAAGAACATGTATTAACTCCTGTAGAAACAGAAAACATCATCTTGCAGCTTGATTTCCGCTATGAAGAAGCAGACATGGTCGTTGATATCGATGCCTTGTCGGGACTGTCAGGTAGCTTTCTGTGCAGAGGTATCCGCGCAGAGATTAAGGAACTGAATGAATAAACAGGAGGCTCGCGAGCTGTTACGTTGTCATTCTTTTATTCAGGATGATCTGGATCATCCCAAAATGCAAAACGGATTTCTAGGGATGCTCCGCCCCTTCCAGGGAGAACTGATTGAGGATAATTTCCATGAGCTGATGACCACCATTGAAGTTCTGGCAGATGAGTTGGAGAAACCATCCGTAGAACGGGAGCTGTCCACATCATCGACATCCAAAGGAGAATCACTCTACTTATGCGTGTAAGAATATTTATATTCATATTGATTATCGGAATTATATGTGTGCCTGCCTATTTCATTATGAGTAGCTTTGGATTATTTCAAAATGAAAAGGTGCTTGTACATTACAAGCTTGCCATTGAAATAAAGGATAAAAAGTATGATGCCTGGCCTTTAATCAGCAGCTATACCGCTATAGATAAAAAAGGAGACAATCGTCAGCTCTACTATCAGGCGGAGGGCTCAGGCATAGAGTATCTGTTTCAACTAGCCTACGGACACTATGAACTCCGACCCTCCAAGGAAAATCCTTTCCTCGACGGGGGAGTCCACTACACCATGGACCATCCTGAGTATGTGCGTGAGGAAAAGCAGTATGAGAATGCTAACGACTACACGGAATTAACCCATTATTACAATCAGCAGGAACAGATTATTTATACCTATAATCCCGAAGCCAAGCTCGATAAAACATACGTCCGTTCCATCATCACCGCTGGAATGACTCGCACAACCGGTAGATCAAGCCGTGCGGTAAAGGATGACTATATCAATATCAGTAAGCTGTTTAAGGACAAGCTGGGAGTGAATGTGAAGGTAGATGTGGATGAGAACAACAAAATCGTCACCTTATCTATGACATGATCTCACAAATGATGCACCGCTAGCGATTAATAATGAATTTCTGGATGAAATCAATCATGTCGAGAACGCTTTGTTGATTGGTGCAGATGCGGGCGACAATTTTTACGTTCTGATATGTAATGAATACACCCCGTATGTGTACTACTGGGACCGCACACATCTTCATGCTTATGATGACAAACTGAACTATGATGTTGCAGAGCAGGCCCAATGTGGACATTTGTATCTGGTGGCAACAGACTTTACAACGTTTTTTAACCAGGTAATTGAACGACTCAACGAGCAGAAAGGGAGGCCTACTGATGACAGAAATACATAATCCTAAATGGGGACCGGCTTATTTGGAAGGTTGGGTTGTACCCGAGAACCCGGAGGCATGGGTCGAGCAGGAGTGGACAGGTAAGCTCCGTTCACAGGCCGGACATACGAAATTCCACATTTTTTATTATGGAGAGTTTATGGACGAGCTAATCGCTGTAACTGAATTTGCACCCCAGCTCATTATTGCAGAAGATGCAGTCACAGGTGAACAAATCGTGATTTTTGATGGAACCCGCCATGGTTACGATGCTCTGCTATGCGAAGTGTATACCAAGGAACAGCAGAACAATCGCACTCCCCTGCTGCCCTATCTGGACGAAGATGGTGAAGATACTTTCGAGGTAAGCTTGACCGCTTTTTATAATGTGGATTGGGATGACGAGTTTGCAGACGATGTGGATGAGAATGGACAGTTAGAGCTGATCAGCGGCGAACGATGCAATTTTGAAGATGTGAAGCGGAACGGCTATGATGCGATCAGCATTACGATTACCAGCGCTAAAGGTCTAAAAACAGAGATAATTCAGGAAGAGCTGGCCTGACGATGGTGTTCAAAAGAATCAAGCATCGGGAAGGCGATATTTTTGTTATTCCCACGCATGATGGCCGATTTGCGGTATGTCAGGTGATCTGCGCACTGTATGGTAGATTCAAAAAAGCGTTGTTAAAAAGGCTCGAATGTATAAGGGAATGGTGTACGATCTGTGCCCAATACCGACTTTACGCGCTCTTCATCCACCAACGCTTCGACGAGGCTATACAAATCCGAGGCTGCATACCGAAAATTGCCCCATGTGCGTAGATTCAAAGCATAGATTGGGAATTCCCCCCGTTCATCAGGCGATTGAATATCCCAGATCAGCAAGTCATCCTCTCCACTGGAAGCGAAAGGGACCGCATGCTCCAAAAGCTCCGGAAAACCATCTGGCTCCAGCACCGCTTCTTGTAAAACCTCTTCTGACTCCAGCAAATCATAAAACCAAGCCCGCCAATCATGATAACGATGGAGCCATGAATCCGGGTGATCACCAAGAGGAATATGAATGTTCCATAAGCCGCATAGTCGCCCGTAACCAAGAGTTTTGACATAATCTATATAAGAAGGCGGAAAGCCCATACCATTTTCAAAACAATGCTCTATAAGAAATTCCTCATCATAGTAGGCCTGGAATTGCGGACGCTGTAGTCCTGTAAAAATGCTCATGCTCGCCCTCTCCTTTCGCGCATCTTTATTCACCTTTTCGCTCTTAGGCACATTGAAAAGGTCTTTTTCAAGTGTTAAAATGGGAATAAGATGTATATTCTAAAAAAGAGTGAAGATGCGTCAACATCCTCACTCTTTGGCAACAGCCGCTTTTAAGGGCGGTGGCTGCAAGTTCACGGTATTCGAAATAGACCGGTTCCTACCACGGGCGGTCTATTTCTTTTTATGGAAGGAAAGAATCAGAATCACCAACGTTGCGAATTGAATCATCAACATTAAGGTGTCTTTAACCTCCACAGGCCTCACCTCCCTCACAGGAGACTAGCCGACCGCCCATCTAAGCCATTCTGTTGTTGAGGAATATTATAACATATGAATCATAAAATGTACGTTTTTACGCTCTTTCCGAAAAGGAGGAACGAATATGGAGCAAAAGCGCTTCAAAGATGAACATGGATATAAATATGACTTTGCCGCCGTGATCCGGAGAGGAGAACAAGTAGCTGTTCACTGTCCCCGTTGTCAGGGCCAAGCTTTTATTTCCAGATCCAAAAAAGAGTGTTATTACGTTGTTCGATGCTCTCATTGTTACTACACGTATCAGCAGCCAGAATCTTATACATTCTATGCACGCGGCGTATGCAACCATTGCGAACGGTATTTTAATATCGAAATCCATGATGACCGAACGAAACTCCATAAAAATACGAATATAAACTGTCCGCACTGTGAGACACGTAATCAGGTTCCGGTGCATCGTGTTCAATCACGCGAATGGCATACGGACGTGATCCAAAACGGAAAAGACCCTATTTTCCAGCTCCAGCTGTACTTCCTTGATTACTATCGGGGTAAACCTGTCTGGGCTCTTAACCGGATACACCTGAATTACCTGCTCTCCTATATCTCTGCTGAGTTGCGGGAAAAGCCTACATCCGGTATGATGCGTACGGCTTCCCATTCCATTCCCAAGTACATTAAGGATGCGAAGAATCGCCAGGCCATCTTAAAGATATTACAAAAGCTACAGCATAAGCCAGCAGCTAAGAGAGGGGCCTCCATACATGAGCATACTAACTTTTGACAGCCTTGAAGCACTAGTTCATGCCGTTGACCAAACAGAAATCAATGAATGGGTATTTGCCAATCTGGAACGTGTTCAAAGTAATCCGCTCAATTCTACCTACTACATCATCCCCGAGGAAGAATTGTGGGAGCTGGAGGATGCGGGTCTCACCGTCACCAATCATCGTGATGAAAGTATCCCTGCATCTCTGCCAGACCATCACGTGCAATCTTGGCTGGAGGTAGCGACTGTACAGGATGTTATTGAAGTGTTACGCCACAGCGGAAGCGAGCCGGATATTGAACGCATTGCGCAGGGACTGCGATATTATCATGAATATGATGCTTTTATGGAATAAGCGTCTCCAGCAACTCTTTCACCTCAGGGACAGCCTGCTTCAGGCTGTTTTTTAGTTTCTTCGCGCCACCCCATATACGATAAACAAGCACCTCTTGTTCGTAGTCCTCCAGCTTCTCAAGCTCCTCCACCAGTACCTGTGCCTGCTCTACAGTTTCGATTCCGGATGACTTCAGTGGTTTGGCAGACTCGTTGCTTGCCAGTAGAATCCTCGTCCAAACGGGGATCGTGTCAGGTGTTAGCCCATGCGCTTCGGCAAAAGCAGCCGCGTAACCGTCCTGTACGGACTGATGTTCACTGTCCACCAGCTTCATATAACGATTCACTAATGGGAAATAGTTCGTTCCTTTCAGTCCTAATCCCATTACCGCATAGGTTCCCGGCATCGCCGACTTTTCACCGGGCTCTACATCGTTATACCATTTGAATTCTTCCATCACGGTTTCGGCATATTCAGCCAGCAACGGATGCAGCGACGGATACTCAAGTGCATTGGCGAAGAAACGATGTAGCGTAGATTTAGCCAACTTGGGTACAGGCAGGTAGTTTTTCACCTTGCTTTTGAACTTCATCCGATATTCCTTGGTAAAGCCCTTCTTTAAAATATCGCATAAATATACAAGTGCTTGTCTATAGCTTTCTTCTTCCTCTGAACGAATCTGAACCTCCAATGTTTGCAAAATATCATTGGCTTGGCAGATGACTCGCTCGCTTGTATGTAGCGCTGGGATGCTTCCTGATCCGCTCTCAAGCCACACGGAAGCCTGCTCCGAGCCTAGCTGTGCAGCAATCTCCAAATATTTCTGCCGTGCATCGGCATCGGTCGAACCCACCCGCATCGCGGTAAGCAGGAACATCTCCATGGCTGGCGCGGGAATTTCCGAAGGGAGAATATCGGGCTTCACTTTATAATCCAACCCATAGCTTTTTTCCCGATCCGCATACTTCAGCAAAAATTCATCTTCAGCCCAATGCTTTAAGCCACTGCTGAGCTGATACCTCCATGCTTCCTCACGCTTGCGGCTGACCTTCACTTTGGCATCCATTATATGGAGAAACTCATCCACCCGCTGGGGATCTATAGCGTACAAATGAGGATCAAGCAAGTGTCTCACTAAGAAGAAATCGTCCTCTTCCTTCGGGATAGCTTTACTGGAGGGGTTGAGCTTCTGCTCCACAAACTGCTGGATAGTGGCTAACAGTTGCTGCCGTTTATCTTCATTTAGGAGTGAGAATGTAAAATGATTGGCCTTACTCTCCAAGACCACTTCCAGATGAAAATCCAGCCGATAACGAAAGAACATGGAACTGAATTCTTCCGAATTAAATAGCGCCTCTATCCGTTCCCTAAACACAGGCATCCATTCGTCCTGAACCTGCTGCAGTGTTACCCCCTCCGTAAAACCAGAAATCTCCATGTCCGGTCTACGATGATCCCAATCAAACGGTTCGTAGGTATCCACCCACAGCCCATCCTTCTTACAGGTAACTTTTAAGTATTCATGAATCCCTTCGTGAAGGACACTTTTGATTTGGAATTCGGCGATGCGCTTTTGCTCAGAAGCGTACGCCTCATCAATCGCCTCAAAAATTGGATCTATGTAGGCTTGTACCCCTGATGTTGTCATAAGATGTGTTCCTCCTTCGTCCCCTCACAAATTGTAGTTCCTATGAAATTAAGATAGACTAATCTATAACTATTTTATTTCCTAATTATAGCATATCTCTCATTTACTTTTGATCTCTATCCCTATAGATAGAGTGCCGGAAAGCAGGTGTATCCTACATGTATTGGGTTTCCACACAACATACGACGGTGGCTGCCACGACACTCGGAGATCATTACTACGAAGACTTTAGATGTTCAAGTCCCATTCACAGAAACACTGGAACATATTTTACGGGATGAATTCGGAAAGATGGAACCATTTCCCCGTTATTTCGAACCTGTCAGCCCAGACAAAGCCGCAACATTCCTACTGTTTAATCCCCCGGATACGACCGAGGCCTACAATCCAGCCCATCCGAACGAGCAAGCCCTGGATTTCGCTCCGGCATCCATACAAGCATTGGCTCAGCGGTTTAAACAGCATTTTGCCTCAAACCTATGGATTGAAAATGAGCATATCTGCATGGCTTTTCTTCATACTCTAGGCGGATACGTGCGTTTTAACTATGCATATGGACGCGAAGTGGCGATCATTTATGAACCGAAAGCGATAGCACTTCGTGATGAAATTCTAGCATTCTTGCAAAAAGAGCATTGTCGGGTTGTAGAGTAAGAGGAGGACGAATACGAATGACAGTACATTTTGCACAAACCTTAGAAAAACTGGAACAAGTCGTTGATCGTCTGAGACAAAGTGGGATGCCTGATGTGGTATACCAATGGACGGAGGGGATTTCTACAGGTGAACTAACTGAGCTGGAGGAACGGCTGCGGATGCCTTTGCCTGCCTCCCTGTCTGAATTAATACAGCGGTGTGGCAGCTTAAATTTACTATGGTGCCTCCCCCCACACTGTATTGTAGCTGATGGACCGGAGTGTTCATATAAAAACAGCAATGATCTTGAACAAGAGCAGAGTATCCTAGACGATATCACAGGAGAGTTTGGCTGGAATCATGAGTATATTGGCTATTTTTCATCCTATGGGGAAGATACCGACTCGGTAGCGGACGAGCAACGATATCTGATCCTTAATTATAATGGTGCGGGTGATCCGATACTGCTTGATATGGCGACATCCACTACAGAGCCAGCGGTGTTCTGCTATCATCACGAGTTGGACCAGTTCACGCTGCTTGCGGAAAATCTACCTGCCTATATAGACACCATGCTCACCTTGCATGGGCTATGGCTATGGGATTGGTTTAAAGTGGCCGATGAGCATGGCATTCAGCTAAACAGCCCACCACTGCAACTCTGGCTACGCTGGTTGAACATGTTTTGCACGATGAAACTGGAGGATGCGCAGTCGTTGGAGACGCTGATCCATTACACCACCATGCATGGCGTAGATCATCCTGCTGTGTTGCAGGCTTTTCAAGCCTATGATCCAAAGGATATTTTTCTTGCCTGGGAGCAGCACTGGCAGAACATTCAACATAGCCAGGTTCCATTCTCTACTTGGGCCGTTTTGGTAGGGGAGACCGCGGGGATTGGGGCTGCTGATTGGGTCCGCTCCTTGTAGGAACCAGAAACCGCGCAAGCATGGACATCTTTAGCTCAAAACAATACCCTACATGCTAAGGGTGCATTTGTGTCCACACGTGCCTATCTGAGCGCCCGTTGCCTACCCGAGCAGGAAGGCTTGGTATGTGTTTGCAATCACCTGCTACAGGATTCGGCTGCAGAAGACAAATTAGAAGGATACACCGCTAATGGGCAGCTACAGCATTTTCGTTCACCACAGAGCATTAACTGGATACGGGATAAAGTCAATCATCCGGTGGATGGCTGGGCAATACTTTTCGCTCACTCCCGTCCTACAGCTGAGCAGTTGATTGAATGGCTATCCGATAGCGAGCTTCATCAGAAAATTGCAACGGAGGCGCTGGATATCATGATTCATCGGGATCTTCTTCCCGCTCTGGAAGCAGACGCTTGGGCCAATATCTCAGATCTGCTTCTTGCTTCTTTGCAGCTCGTTATGCTCAAAAAAGATAAACGTCGCATTGAAGCCGTGCTTAAGCAGCTTTCAGACGCGGATTCGCATGTACAGTGATGCGAGGTAAAGAAAGTTAGCCGCTGCGTCAGCGGCTTAACCCCCTGAGGAAAGTATCTATAGTGAATGCGATCAATTCATCATTGGATTTTGCCATAGGAAGTTCAAAATTCAGGAGCAAAGAAGTCAATCCGTGCAGCATGCTCCATACGGATCTGGCGATCAGGCGCTCATCTCCTTGCATGATGCAGCCTTCCTCCATAGCGGCTTTGAGCCCAGCTTCAAGCAACTCAAAGCCTTTAAAACGCCCACTGTCTATAAGGCTGACCAAGCTTACAGATTCCAGGTTGCTGATAAACAGGATGTTGTAATATTCCGGGTTAGCCGTTCCAAAACGAACATACGCATCAGATACCGTTTTCAGTGTGTCCAGAGCGTTCA
Source organism: Paenibacillus sp. SEL1 (assembly GCF_054602535.1). NCBI lineage: Bacteria > Bacillati > Bacillota > Bacilli > Caryophanales > Paenibacillaceae > Paenibacillus > Paenibacillus sp. SEL1. Next base: position 1,585,761 of record NZ_CM137723.1, read on the forward strand.
ATCCCGCTGCCTGTGCTTCATCCACACGCTGCTGAAGAGCCTGCAGGAACAAGGTATTTCCTTCTACCAGCAGTTCACGGACCACGGCTTCCTTATTGGCAAAATAATGATAAATAGTTGTTGGTGAATATTCGATCTGATCCGCAATTTTGCGCATGGAGACTTCGGCATATCCTTGATTCAGGAAAAGCGACCGGGCGGCCTCAATGATTTTCCGGCGGATCTCACTGCTTTCACGTTCTCGGCGTTTGATATGTTTCATGAGTAGATGTACTTGCCCTTTCTGCCTACCCCAATTTGGCGGCGATACGATCAGCTTCCATTATACCCGAGTTCATAACCCCTTGAAACCCGCCCCCAGGCTGTGTCCAGGCCCCTACCAATGACAGACGATTCACAGCTGATTTGTGCTTCAGTCTTTTTATACCGGACTGCCGGACCGTTTGTGCGTAGCCATAAACGGCCCCGTCGGGATTAGCGGTATAACGCTGCATCGTGCGCGGTGTGCCCAACTCGGCCACCACTACCTTGCTGCGAAAACCCGGATACAGCTGTTCTAGACATCCCAGTATCTGCTGTGTCACGGCTTCTTTTTTGGCTTTATATTGGGGACGTGCGGCAGGCCAGTTCTCCAATCTGTCCAAAAATGTAATTGCAATGACACCCTTTCCCGGTTCATTAAGCTTAGGGTCCATGGCGTTATAATTCGTGAGCATCCAGTTGCCTTTGGTATACTGGCCGCTCATCATAACTTCATAATCTGTTTCCGAATCCGGCTCATTGCACAGGATTAAGTCTTCTTCGGTGATGCCAAGCTCATGAGGCTCACATGATAATCCCAGATATAGCTGGGTGAGAGACGTGCCAGTCTCCAGACTGCTGACAGCTTCCAGCTCACGACGGGCAGCATCATGGTTTTCCAGTAGGCGGCCATACGTATGATGGGGACTGATACCAGACACAATCCAGTTGGCTTTATATATATCGCCTTTTTTCAGACGGACTCCAACTGCTTTACCGCGTTCGAGTATAATCTCAGATACTTGACTGCGCAGGTGAACTTCTCCTCCCGCTGACTTAATAGCGTCAACCAATGCATTGGATAAAGCCTGTGCGCCTCCCTCAATGTAGTACGTCCCCTCCAAATGATAGCCGATCCAGGGAATGAAAAAATACAAGGCCGCAAGCCGCTTTGGAGGCAATCCATAATAGGCCCACAGCGCGGTAAAAAATTCCGTGAATCGGTCAGACAACCCGAATTGGCTTACAGCTTCCCAGGTCGTCATTTGCGTCCAACGGAAGAAGGTTCCTGCTTTGAGCAGGCCAACCGCCTTGCGCCAGGAAGTGAGAGTAGAAAAAGCAGAAAAGCCTGTTTCAAAACGGCGAATGCCCGCGAATAAACTGTCAATGCCTGCCACCTCAGCGGGAAACATGTTTTTGAGGAGCTGCACATACTCCTGAACATCGGACGGAATATCAATGGTCTGTCCTTCCCAACGAATGGAGTAAGGGTGCTTTTTGCGGAGGGGAACAATTCGCTGGTCCGCTTTGCAGTCCTTTAACAGCCGACCGAAGCTGCCCTCCTCGAGTCCGCCGACACCGTGCAAGGAGACATCAAAGGTATATCCCTTTCTTGTAAATTCAGTTGCGAAACCACCAGCCAAAGTATGGCTTTCAAAAACAGCTGTTCGGTAACCGAGCGCGGAAAGTCTTGCTGCACAGGACAAGCCACCCAGTCCTGCACCGATGACAATAACATCGTATTGGTTCATGATTTCATCCCCTTTTGTTAACATCGTTATTTAAGTTAACAGTGTTAAGTTAAGGAGATTATATACCACAATATTACCATTGAAAAGCCCGGTATCTTGGTTGCCCACTATAGATGAATACCATGAGTTCGACATATCCACTTCTAATTGCAAGCTGCTTTAAGGATTTTTGTAGAATCATCCGTAACGAAAGTAAAACTTTTTTTAAAAACACCCAAAAATGTAGCGCTTTCACTTGTCAGATTCCAATGAAGGTGTTATCCTTCAAGTGGGATTGTTACTGAAAAGGCAAAACCCGAGTACACACGTGTACCCGGAGTTTGCCTTTTTTGATTTGTATGAATTCCACAGCATACAGTCAACCATCCCGAACATGTAGTAAGCGCTTTAAAAAATGACACCAAAGGAGATTAATCTCATGCAAAGAAGACGTTTTGCCCTTGTTTTATTATCTTTCGTGTTCCTGCTTACGATCTTTTTCCCATCCTCCAGCTCTGCCGCAGCAGCCGATGTCCCAGCGCCACAGGCTACCCTACTTACTCAGGTACAGCCTTTGGGTGAAGTCGTTTCTGCTGTCGTACTGAAATACAGCACCAATATTGACGGGGCATCCTTATCCACGTCCAGCTTTCAGGTTCAATCTGTACTCAATGATGTATATACAGACAGAACCGTAACCGGTGTATATACCAATGATACTGGAGCCATCACCAACCGCAGTACTTATGGTAAATATGTCGTGATTGAGCTGGATACACAAGATAAAAATGCAAGTACCCTTACTTACGATGCAACAAGCGCAGTTAACCGCATCAACACGCTGAATTATACGATTAGTCAAAAGGAAGATATTGCAACTTCAAAGAAAACAGTCATCCCAGCCTCTACACAGACTGTAAAAGCAACGGATAAAATTACACCAACCGTGGACGATTTCCAAAAAAACACCTTTGAAAATAAAGAAGGCTTCAAGCTGAACTACTTTACATTTGAACCTAAAGTAGAACCAGGCAAAACCTACCCGTTGGTTGTATTCCTGCACGGAAACGGCGAACGCGGTGATGGAAACGGAGTCAACCTGTTAGCGAATGCTGGTGCTGTCACTTGGGCTTCTCCTGAGCAGCAAGCCAAACACCCATCCTTCGTCATCGCTCCACAAAGCCCGATTGACCTGGAGCATAAATTCATTTGGGCGGATGAGCCACGTAACAGCGCTATAGCCGATCTGGTACGTGAAACGGCGTTAAAATACCCGATCGATACCAACCGAATCTATATTGTTGGTATTTCTCAAGGAGCCATGGGAACGTGGAGATTGTTGGAAAAAAATCTGGACTTGTTCGCCGCAGGTGTGCCGATTGCCGGTTTGACCAACTATGAAAAAGCCGTTAACATGTATGCGCCTGTTGAACCTACACACGTCGAGGCATTGAAAAACGTTCCTATTTGGGCCTTCCATGCTGCAGACGATACCACAGTAAGTCCTAAAAACTCGCAAGAAATGGTCGCTGCCATTAAAGCACAAAACGGAAACCTCATTCACTTCACTGAATACGAAGCAGGGATTATCAAACCTACAGGACACTTTTCCTGGGTTCCGGCTTTGCAAAATCAGGATATGATTGAATGGCTGTTTGCACAAAAGAAATAAGTGTAGTTTTTGTATTAAAACCGAACTTAAAAGTTTCATATTGTGCCACTACGCAGTCGGATAGTGCTTCCCATCGCCACCGCCCCCGGATTTCTTGAACAAAGCCTTTTATAGAGTAGTAATCCGGGGAGGTGATGCTTCCGAAGCGCGCTTTCCTACGGAAAGCTTTTAAAGCGATCGCTTCGCTTGTACAGCACTATTTCGTCTACTCCGTTTTTATGTTCATTTTGAGTTTGGTTTTTTTATATCTCCAAATAATGCGCCAGAACGGTTCGATACCCGCCTGGCGCTTTTTTATTATTCAAAAAAAGACACCTACTTTCCTGTGTACCACCATCAGGAATGCAGGTGCAATATCAAAACGAGGAGACTGAAAAATTTGACACTGGTATTGCCATTTGCAGTTAACTTGGAACCTGCTACTTCGCGCGTTTCGCAGCTTTGATCGTTCTCAAAGCTCGTCTGCGAGTTACCTTGTTCGGACTCCGAAGCTGTCTTCTGGCAGTTGCCACATCTGCTTTAGCCATGTGTACATCACCATCCTATTCACTTAGGCTCATATTGGGAGCATGCACCTAAAGACTGTTATTAATGATTATGATTCTCATTATCATTTAAGATTATATAATGAAATCTACTAGCATGCAAGAGCTTTTGGGGGAGTATGTATCTTTATTACGGCAGTGTTCATTTCACCCTTTTACGCTTCTGTGTTACATTATATAAGTAAAACGAGAACAAAAATTCGAATCAGAATTTACGTTCGCCATTTTTCATAGTCCTTTATTCCGAACTAAGTCAAAGTCTATATCTTCCCGACATGTGTTCCATAACAGTTCATCTGTAAGAAAACTTAATGCATCCATGTTGCGCAATCGTTCGACCAACTCAGTAATCACATCTATGTCTTCACGTTGTACATGTCTTGCAAGAGTGATTCCTCCCGTGTCACCATCAACATATAGATGCGAATAATGCTTTTCCTTTTTTACATGTCGAAGAGTAAGCACGCTATTGTCGATCATCATGACGTAACGGTCCTTGATCAGATAGCCTTCAAAAAGCTCATACATATGCGGAAGATCACAGGGACCAAGAATGACACTTACTTTTTCAAAATTGCCTTTGTTCATTTAGATTTAGCTCCCTTCACATCTATTAAATCGGTCTTTACTAAAGATTAGATTTGTAAATTTTATAACTTTTCAAGATTAACCTTTGTAGTTATTTTATATCCTTTAAAGATAAACTTCAATAGTTAATGCTATTTCTATTTAAATTTCTATAATGAGGTGTATGTATGGGAATTGTTTTTAAACTTGAAGAATTACTTCGAGAAATCGGGATTACTAAAAACGCTCTCGCTCGTGAGGCAAAAATCAGGCCTAATACCATCTATGAGATGTGTAACAATACATCCAAGCGAATCGAATTTAAAACATTTAATACCGTGATGGAAACACTGATTCGGCTCTCTGGTCGTCCATTAACCCTACATGATGTTCTCGAATATATACCTGAGGATGAATCAGAGAAACACTGATACATTCACAGAATAGTCCGCTGCACCTTATATCTCTGCCCCTGGCAGGGATATTTTTTCCCTTGTTATTTAGCATAATCGTTATCATTATTTCAGAGTACGTGTAACTAGAATCTATACTGATAAAGGAGTATTTTTTATCATGAATATTCATGAGAGATATCATTTTAAACTTGGCGATATTTTAGAAGAACTTGATATTTCCCGAAATAAACTGGCCGTAGAAGCAAAAATACGTCCGGCTACTGTAATAGATATGGTAAATGGCAAAACCAAAAGACTTGAATTAGAAACACTTGTCCATATCCTGGATGCTTTGAACAGAATTGCCTATCAACGAAGATTTTCAAGGACTATTACTCTTGCTGATATTATAGAATACATCCCCGAAGATGGAATGGAGAAACAGTGAAACTATAACATGAGAATGAAGATTACTATTGGCCCCGCGGACATCTCCATGACTAAATAAGTAGTTGCCCGTGCTCCCTTTTCCCCATATGAAAGAAGCGTTGGGACAGCAAGCCCAACGCTTCTTTATAATTAATAAGCAACTTATACAAAAATTAATCCACTTTGCCGCCCTCTACGACCAGTTGATCTGTAAAGCCTTCTCCGTAAACAGAGGTCAATGTGTCCTTGTAGGCTTGATGCACAAAGTTTTCCTTGCCTAATGTAGCCAGCTCATTGTTGATCCAGTCTAATAACTCCTTATTTCCCTTTGCTACTGCGGGTGCAATCGTATCTTGACCACCAAAGGCCGGGATGGTTACGGTAAAGCCAGGGTTGGCCTTTGCCCAGGCGATCAGCTCTGTATTATCGTTGGCAATGGCGGCGCCGCGTTTGTCTTTGAGGGCTGAGAAGATTTCTGTATATTGATCGAATTTAAGCAGCTTGATATCAGGGTAATTTTTCGTGAAATAGGTTTCAGCCGTTGTTCCCTTTGCGACAATCAGCTTCTGATCCGAATTCTTCAATTGGTCAATCGTGGTGATTGGAGCGCTATCAGGCGACACAATGCCAAAGGATAATTTCATATACGGGTTGGCAAAATCGACTTTTTCCTTACGCTCATCCGTCACCGTAAAGTTAGCCATGATGATATCTACCTTGTTGGATTCCAAATAGGCGACCCGGCTGGCAGCATCCACCAGAACAAATTCCACCTTGGACTCGTCACCCAAGAGATCTTTGGCAAACCGCTTCGCAATATAGACGTCAAAGCCTTGATTCTTCCCTTCCGAATCCACGTAGCCAAAAGGCGGCTTATCTGCAAATACACCTATTCGAATCTTGCCATTCTTTTTAATGTCCTCAATCGAAGCAAATTTAGCCGAGCCTGAACTACCGTTGGTATTTCCGCCTCCTGCACATCCGGCCAAACCAACAATCAGCAAGCTCAAAGCCAGTAATAACGTCGTGAACTTCATTCCTTTTCTCATCTGTATTCATCCCCCTGTTTATATCGTTTCGTACTGAAATATATCCAGAAAGTGCTGGGCACGCTCTGTTTCCGGTTGGGTAAAAAATTGCTGTGGCGTAGTCATTTCGCATATCTGTCCTTGATCCATAAAAACGATACGATCCCCTACCGACTTGGCAAATCCCATTTCATGCGTCACGATAATCATGGTCATGCCCTGCTGTGCTAGCTCTCGCATGACATCCAGCACCTCTCTGACCATTTCCGGGTCCAAGGATGCGGTGACTTCATCAAAGAGCATAATTTCCGGGTTCATACACAGGGCGCGCACAATTGCAATCCGTTGCTTTTGCCCGCCTGATAATTGTCTCGGATACGCATCTTTGCGATCCAGCAGACCCACTCGCTCCAATAGCTGCTCCGCTTGCTCAAGTGCCTCCTGCTTGCTTCTCCGCTGAACTTTAAGCGGGCCGAGTAGTATATTTTCTAAGACCGTCATATGCGGAAACAGCTCGTAGTTCTGGAACACCATTCCGATATGCTGCCGCACCTCACGCCAATTCACTTTCTTATCCGTCAGGTCCTGCCCTCTATAACGGATATCTCCACTCTGGACCGGCTCCAGACCATTGAGACATCGGAGGAGCGTGCTTTTTCCACATCCCGAAGGACCGAGAACGACCACGACTTCCCCTTTCGTTACGTCCAGATTAATCTGTTGCAGTACTTTTCGGTCTTCGAAGCTTTTGTGCAGCCCTCGAATTTCGAGTAAAACCTCCACAGCCTCTCCCATGACATCCACCCCATCCTGCTAATTTTGCCATCTGCGTTCAAATCTTTTGGAAAGTCTGGATAACGGATAGCATACGAGAAAATACAATATGAAAATAAAGCCGTACACCCAGAAGGATGCCGAGGGCGCCTTGATTACACCAAGCTCAATAATCTGCTGCCCGACCTTGACCACTTCCACTACACCGATCAGCACCACTAATGAAGTGGTTTTGATCATCCGTGTCGCCAGATTAATAGAACCGGGAAGCATTCGGCGCACCGCCTGGGGAATGAGCACATGGCGGTATAACTGTCCATATGTCAGTCCCAATGCTTGCCCGGATTCCACCTGATGCTTGGGCAGTGATTCTAATGCACCACGAACGATGTCACCAATCTCGGCCGCTCCCCACAGGCTGAATACGATAATTGCTGTCAATTCCCCGCTGATATTCACATTCAACAAAGGAGTAAATCCAAAATATACGACATACAACCACACCAGAATTGGAATAATGCGGAATGTCTCCAAATATAACCTCAGCACAAACCGAATCGGTCTTGATTTTAAGGTGCGCAGCAACCCCATCAAAATGCCTAATAGAGTACCGATAATAATGGAAAGTAGCGCAATCTCCAGCGTAACGAGCAATCCCCCTAATAGACGCTCGAAATTGGAACCTTCAAAGAGCACATTAATCCCCGAATTCAGCATATCGCACCTTCCTTTCCACCCACGTCAGCAGTATCGACAAAGGTAAAAGCAGAACGAGATATGCCAATACCAGCAGAATTAGCGATTCTGTCGTTTTGTAGTACATGCCAATCAGGTCTTTTGCTACATTCATCAGATCTAATAAAGCAATGGCGCCAACAATGGAAGTCTCCTTGAGCAAAAAAATCGCATTCGCTCCCAGAGACGGAACACTGATGGCAAAAGCCTGTGGCAAAATAACATATCTCGCCAGTTGTATCTTGGACAGCCCGAGACTCAGCCCGGATTCCGTCTGGGTTTTGCTCACTGCTTCCATTCCCCCACGGAACGCCTCAGCCATATAACCCCCGCCCAAAAAGGTCATGCCCACAATGGCACACGTCATTTCGCTCATATGCAGACCTATTTTCGTAAACCCGTAATACAGAAAATATAACTGTACAAGCAGCGGCGTATTTCGGGAAAGCTCAATATAGGCAACAACGATGCCGCTAATTCCCCTTACCTTGTAATACAGTACTGTGCTGCACAGCAAACCGACGACTAATGAAAATAGAATAGCAAAAAAGGCGATCTTCAACGTCAACCACATAGCTTCTCCATATAACGGCAAGCTCTCTACAATAAACTCCCAGTCTAAGTTCATATGTGTATACCTTTCGATTTTCAATTATTCCTATGTACTTGCTCTGCTTAATAACAATGATTGTATTCCTGCCCAATTATTACGTCAATACTTTGATGAAAATTTGTCATATTTATCTATGATTCAGGAAGAAAAGTGTTGTTTTATTTCAGAAATAAATAAAAAAAGCTTGAAATGAATAAATTTCATTTCAAGCTTTGATTTATGCTATACGATTCATCATACGAGCGGCTCGGTAACAAGAGGGCCGCCGAGCTTCTCTACAATTAAACGGCTCTCCTCATTTAATCCCCGCAGGGTGATGGATTTGCCGGATTTCGTATACTTTTGCAACACCTTGCCGATGGCAGTAACTGCGGAGTGATCCCAAATATGAGAATGACTGAAGTCCACCACGACACGTTCTGGATCATCCGAAGGTTCGAAATGATCGACAAAATGAGTCGTTGAAGCAAAAAACATCGGACCCCTGACATGGTACACCTTTTCGTCGTTGTTCTCCGTTGCGCTGATGCGAATTTTAGCCATTTTCCAGCCAAAATGCAGAGCACTCAGCAGTACGCCTACGATCACGCCCTTGGACAAATCATGCGTAGCCACCACAATGATCACCGTGACCACCATAATAAACGTGTCCGCCTTGGGTACCTTAGCAATGTTTCGGAGCGATTTCCAGTCTACGGTTCCGATACACACCATAAACATGACTCCTACCAATGCACCCATTGGCACTTCCTTTACAACCCCGCCAAGCACGAGCAGCAGAAAGGCCAAGAATACCCCAGCCGTAAAAGTGGACAAACGCCCTCTTCCACCTGAGCTGACATTAATGACGGATTGTCCGATCATGGCACAACCACCCATACCACCAAAAAAGCCATTTACAAAGTTGGCAATCCCTTGCCCGCGGGCTTCCCGGTTTTTATTGCTCTTCGTTTCGGTCATTTCATCCAAAATACTGGCTGTCAGCAGCGATTCCAGCAGTCCAACCAGTGCCATCGTAAAGGAATACGGCAACAAAATCCGCAAAGTATGCCACGACCACTCAATTTGCGGCAAATGGAATGAAGGCAGCGAGCTGGTTAGCATACCGATATCTCCTACCGTTTTCACATTCAATCCAAATACATACGTAATGATCGTCATGATGATGATTGCCGTCAATGGAGCAGGAATGCTTTTCACAAATCTCGGTAAAATATACACAATGAGCAGCGTCCCCGCTACCATCGCGTACATGATCCAATTAGCTCCATGAAAGTGGGTGAGTTGCGCCATAAAGACGAGGATCGCCAGCGCATTCACAAATCCGGTCATAACCGGCTGCGAAATAAAGCTGATAAAGCGACCTATTTTCAAAACACCCAGCAGCACTTGAATGATTCCTGCCAAAATGGTAGCTGCAAACAGATATTCCACGCCATGATCCTTCACTAGGCCAACGACCAGTACCGCTACCGCTCCAGTTGCTGCCGAGATCATCGCCGGACGTCCACCTGCAAAAGAGATGACAATTGCCATCGAGATGGAGGCGTACAGTCCGACCATGGGATTGACCCCCGCAATGATCGAGAAGGCAATCGCCTCGGGAATTAGTGCTAGCGCCACGGTCATGCCCGCAAGTATATCGGCCCGGATATTACCGAACCATTGGTGTCTAAGATTCATACTGTCTCGTTCCAGCCTCCTATATTTACGGAGAGTAGCGTGTTGACTCGCACCCCGTGTGTTTCGGGTCTCCGTCCAGCGCCCAATCGCCAAGGCTCTCCTATCATTCAGTTCGTCTCTCTCAAACGAACCCGGTCCGTTACATTCAGTCCATCATTATAACGTAAGGAATTCGCAGAGACGAATGAGTTAAAAGGCTGTTTACAGAAAGAAATCATCTATTTCCTTGAAATATCGATCATTATCTTCATCTTATTCGTTTTCTTATAATTAAAATTTTCGCAATTCCTAAAATTCTAACCTGCTAAAGTTTATCACCTTAACTTCATACTCAGACTCCGCGAACTGTAGATCTTGATCCGCCGTAACCAGTACCAATTGGTTTATAATAGCTGTCGCAAGAATGAATGCATCTGGAGTCTTGAGCTTTCTTGCAAACTTATCTTTTTGTTCTCTTCTGATACGCCCCGCTTTAACTGCGATATCTGAATTAACTGCAATAAATTCCCCGCCAAGAAAAGGTATTGAATCTAAGTCAGTATCAGTGGGCAACCCGGCTATAAACTCGGACTGAGTTATAACAGAAAAGAAAAAATTCTATTTGTCTTTCTCAGCTTGTCGTATTACTCTATCCAAAGATGAGTCAAGTCTATGAAGGGCAATAGCTGCATTCGTATCAAATAAATACCCCATCTAATCCCAATCCTCTCTGGATTGTTTAACACTCTCTTCGATCTCAAGTAATTGCTCCTTACTTAGGCTGCCTCGGGAATTTAAAACAGCTTGCAACCCTTTCGGTAACGGGGACTCTAAATCAATAACCTCAGTTTCCCCCTGTTTATTTTCTATAGTAACTTTTGATGGTTCAAACCCAATATCACGAAGGAGATTTAAGAGACGTATTCGATGTAGATCAGTTAATTTTTTTGCCACTAAAATCACTCCTTAGCAAAAGATTAGTTTGCTGTCATAGCTCATTTGATTCGTTTTCTTATAATTAAAATTTTCGCAATTCCTGTACAAGCTCCGATAGGGCTTCAGCAATCTCAGAGTCCGCATGCTGCTGGAGTAAGCTTTCAAAGTCAGGCAGTGCTTGCTTCAATAATCGATAGCTATAGTCATAATAACTCCAAAAAGCTACCGGATCATAACCGCGTGCTTCTTCCTCTTCCCACTCCAGTTCATCTTCTTCTGGATCGCTGTCTGCCGGCCATAGATATTTTTCGTCCAGCAGCATGGTTAGGGAATCTACAGACTTCTGTGAATCCACTTGTGCGTTTTCCATGTCCAATGCTCCAACAACCACATGGTACAGTTCCAACTCACTCCGCGTGATATCATCCGAATTTCTCATATGCATATTACGCAATAAGAAAAGTAACACCCATGGCGTAACCTGCCACAATGTGCCTTGATGCTCTATCAGATCAGCAATTGCTGCGTACTCCCCGTTGGATATCAATTGTGGCAACTTCGTGCCCCTACCATAAGGAGTAGTCAGGCGGTGCCATGGCACATCTGCAATTTGGAGATTATTCATCTTATGTGTATCCATAAGTTTTCCTTTCTGGTCAGTATCTAGAATCTTCCCGATTTAAAAATGGAGTACAGTAAAAAGGCAACCATTAAGAGAGCGACAACAAAGCCGATTTCAATGGCAGGTACATTCCACAGCATGGTCGCCTGATGATTCAGCGATGAACCGATAATCAGTCCGACCATAATAATGCTGAACGCTAACAGCACGATACTGAATGACAGACGGTTGCTGATCTGATCCAGCCTGCGCAGAAGCATTTCCAGCTCCGGCACAGTAACCTCCAGCTTAAGCTTGCCCTTGCTGATAATCGAGGCCAAATGCCTCGCATGTCCTGGCAGTTCCATCAGCGTCTCCACCAGCTCAGTCGCACCACCCAGCAGCTTGCCTCGGATACGACGACCGCTGAAGCGTTCCTTCAACAGCTTGTTACCAAAGGGCTCAGCCAAAGCGATAATACTGAGATCGGGGTCCAGATGCTCCACGACCCCCTCCAGTGTCAGCAACGCCTTGCCTAGCAACAGGACGTCCGACGGCAAACCAATCCGATGGCGCTGCGCTGCGCCAAATAGGTCGTTCAAAGCATCACCAATACTGACCTGTGAGAAAGGAACGTCTGAGTAATCTTCGCGTATCTTGTCCAGATCGGCACGCAGCGCATTCAGGTCGGTGTCCGGTTCGACCAGACCCAAACGTTCGATAGACCGAACCATGGCATCGGTATTTTTGCGCATCAGGGCAATAATGAGGGAAGCGAGATGATTCTTCATCTCTTCGCTCAACCTTCCCGTCATGCCAAAGTCCAAATAAGCAAGACTGCCATTTTTCAAAACGAGTAAATTCCCCGGATGGGGATCGGCATGAAAAAATCCCTCTATAAAAATTTGATGCAGCATGCTGTTCACCAGCCGCTGCGCCAGTTCTTTCAAGTTATATCCACGGCGTAATAGCTCTTCACGACTACCCAAGTGAGTTCCGTCTAGAAACTCCATGGTCAGTATACGGGAAGAGGTATGATCCCAGTATATTTTCGGAATATAGATATGTGGGTCCTGCTCAAATTGGAGCGCAATCTTCTCTGTATTACGGGCTTCATGGTTGTAATCCAGCTCCTGAATGAGCGATCTCCCTAGCTCCTCTACCATCTGGCGAAGCTGATACCGCTCTACCCACTCCCAGCGCTTGGCTGCCATAGCGGTTAGTTCCCGCAAAATGTCCAAATCTCGCCGAATGATGCGATTAACGCCAGGACGCTGGATTTTAATGGCGACCATTTCGCCGCTGTGCAGCTTGCCCAGATGCACTTGCCCGATCGAAGCAGCAGCCAGCGGAACATCGTCAAAACGAACCAGTATGTCCTCTAATGACGTGTCCAGCTCTTGCTCCAGAATGCCACGCGCCGTTTCAGATGAAAACGGTGGTACCTGATCCTGAAGCTTAACCAGCTCACGGATAATAGGCTCCGGCAGCAGGTCAGCACGTGTGCTTGCCAACTGTCCAAGCTTGATGAATGCAGGCCCCAGATCCTCCAGCACAAGTCGAATCCGTTCACCTAGCGTTTTGGACTCGGGAGTTTCTCTCGTCAGCCACTTGCGAGGCAATGACAGCAGCTGGAACAGTCCCATTTCTTCCACCATATAGCCAAAGCCATGACGCGCCAGCGCCATGGCAATTTCCCGGTAACGACCGGCGTGCTTCATACGAACCGCCATTTTAATCCAGCCGGTTCGCTTCTTCAGCGTCGCTCGAACCCGTAAGCGCCGCCTTTTCTTTTTCCAGCTCCGCTACCTGTTTTTCCAACAATGCCACACGTTGCTCCAAACTTGTGACATCGTTTTCGGTAGGGACTTCCAGCTCCTGCAAAATGCGGCTAACCTGTTCGCGGATCACTGTTTTGAATTGTCCCTGTTCCTCTGCCCCTCGTTCGATCAGACGATCGACCAGTGCTTTGGATTCCGAGGGCGCAAGTTCTCCCCGGTTTACAAGATCCTCGACGGCTTTCTCCACCTTTTCTTTGCTGACAACGGTGAGGCCCCACCCCAATGAGATGGCTTTTTTGAACAAATCGCTCATAATATATCCTCCCCTACCTGTGATTACCTATAGTATAACCTGAAAAGGGGAGCCGCATAAAGTTCGCAGCTCCCCTTCCTCAATGAATGGAATGATCTATGTTTAACCCGGAAAGCGTCCAGCCCACTTGGCAGCCTGAAGCAGCAGCTTGCGGTATCCCTCGTGCTGGAAGCTTGGCTGATTATGTCCAGGCATCAAATAGACGACCCGACCCAAGCCATAGGACAGTGACCATGCCGCCGGCCACCACTGGCCTTCGTGTTCATATTCCATCAATAGTGTTTTTTCAGTGAATGGATCAAAATCAAAACGATACGGCTCCTCTTGCATTTCGAACGGCTCGATTCCTTCCATAATCGGATGATCCGGCTCCGTTACTTTGAAGGAAAGTGGACCTGCAGCCGGGTGTCGCAAGAAACGTGCCCCCATTAACTGTGCAATTTCATACCGTCCTTGCAATGTGATTCCGTTATGCAGCACAAGCAATCCACCCCCGCCGCTAACATAAGACAGCAATCCTGCTGTTTGTTGAGGTGACAGAACCTCCTTGCGGCTATCGCAGTACGAGATACATAGATCAAATGAGGTTAGATTTTCCTTAAGCAGCATTTTACGATTCTCACTGCACTGTACCGTCATCCAATCCTGTAAAATATGGCTAATCTCTTCGTCCACCCCTTGCAGCGGGTGAAACTCCGGATACGAATAATCTCCTAACAACAATGCTTTTCTTTTTTCCATGATAAATCCTCCTTGCCTGACTTGTATATAAGGACTTTAAAGGCGGGGCCCGTGTCATTTATTCTTGTTTGTAGGGTCAAAACGCTCAGAAAATTCCGTTTGGCCCTTATCCATTTCCCATAACACCGCCATCATTGTCCGAGCTACGGCATATATAAATAATTCTACAGACGACCTATTAAATCCTTTAGCAGACGATTATAGCATATATGTTCGCTCGCAATAAACTTATTAAAACTTATTCAAACTTTATAAATCTGAACGATGGCGATTCGGCCTGTTTATGGTATACTCGTAAGAAAAAAAGTGCGTCCATGCTTGATTAACAATGAAGGGCCGCTTTTTGTAAGAATTTATGCTTGCGGTTATAGAATTGATAAGAATTGCCTCAAACCTTATACATTCTATAAATCTTAAAAAAGCGGGGAGGTTGCATGAATGAAAAGGACTGGAATGACCCGGCCCTTGGACAGCTTGGGGCGAATTGTGCTTCCTAAAGAGTTGCGCATGACGATGGAGATTGACATCGGCGATCCATTAGAGTTTTTTATTGAAGACCAGACACTCATGCTCCGTAAGTACAAATCAACCAACTGTATATTTTGCGGTGCGGTTGATACCAACACCTACTTTAAAGATCAGTTTATCTGCGATGAATGTGCAGCCTCGATGAAAACGGAAGATTTAATTCCGGTCACAGCGACTGAAACCCATTCACCTCCACTTAAGCAAAATATGCATATGAAAAAAATTTATCAGCGCACAGATGTTATTTTGGAAAAAATGAGAGAGCTTATGGAAGAACATCCAGCATCTTCACAAAAGCAACTTGCCTCCATGCTTGGCGTGAGCCAGGGAAGGATTTCCCAGCTGAAAAAACTCATGTAAGCGAGTCACCAAAAAAGTAATGTATACGCTTCCATACTATGTAAGGTTTAAATCTATTGAATTTAGAAAAGCCGGGCCCTTTAGGGGACTCGGCTTTTTTCGTTTATATGAAGTAGTGGACTCGTTTGCAAACCTATTGACCGTAAGCCCGGCATTGTTCCACCCAGCGTGCTGCCGCCTTGGGAAGAGATGCAAGATGAATATGCGTGTAGGCTGCCAAAAGGTTCCCTTTCGCATAACCCTCACTCTGGAGACCACGCATCCCCTTGGTTTGATAGGCGTAGGAGTAGGGGGCGGATGATTCATCATAGTGCATGACAGAATAATGAAATTCATGTCCCCGAATGGTCTCTCCAGCCTCCAGCAGCAAGCAATCCTGCAAAGCGGTTGCTTCCCGGTATCCCAGTGCAGCCCGTTTCTCCTGCATGCGGACGTCCGACGGAATAACCCCGGCCATGTGATAGGCATTCCCCATACGATCCGTAAGTGTCCGTGCCAGTACCATATAACCGCCGCATTCGGCGAATACTGGCATATCCCGGCTTACCGCGTTGCGGATATCTTCCAAAAAGCCCGTATTTGCAGCGATATCTGCGGCAAACTCTTCGGGGAAACCGCCGCCCAGGTATAGGCCGCTTGCCTGCTCAGGTACGCGTTCTCCCGCCAGCGGACTGAAATAGACAATCTCTGCTCCCGCCTGACGTAGCAAATCCATATTCTCCGGGTAGTAAAAATTGAACGCCGCATCTCTGGCGACGGCGATGACGGGACGTTCCCCGGTATCAGCTTCATGCCCTGCTGATCGAAGCCAATCCGGGGGAAACAACGGTTGTGCGGGCAGAGACAACGGCGGAGCCGAATCCGCCAATGCCCGCAGTGCATCCAGATCCGTACCCGCGCGGATCAGCTCTGCCGCCCGTTGGAAAAGCGGCTCCAGCTCGCCGCGTTCCACAGCGGGTACTAAACCCAGATGACGCTCAGGAATATCCAGCCCGTCATCACGCTTTAACCAGCCGAGCACGGGGATGCCGCACTCCTGCTCAATCGCCTTTTTGACGATGCCATAGTGCCCTTGGCTACCGCAGCGATTCACAATTACGCCCACAATGCGCAGCTTGGGCTCCAAGCGCTGAAAGCCGAGCACAATAGCGGCGGCGCTTCGTGCCATACTGCGCACGTCGACCACCAGCAATACAGGGCTTTCCGTCAGCATGGCGATCTCAGCGGTCGAGCCGGTGTTGCTGAGCGGGTCCTTGCCGTCATACAGCCCCATGACGCCTTCAATCACGGAAATATCCGCGCCTTCGGAAGCACGGATAAAGATTTCACGCACCGTATCCGGTGAGGTCATCCATGAATCCAGATTACGGGAAGAGGTCCCGGTCGCGGCAGTATGATAGGTCGGATCGATATAATCCGGCCCGCATTTAAAACCCTGCACTCGCAGGCCGCTGTCGGCGAACGCCTTCATCAGCCCGAGGGTAACAGTCGTTTTGCCTGCGCCGCTGCCTGTTCCAGCAACAACAATACGGCTTCTGCGCGTAGCAGCAGACGGATCAGACTGTACAGCCTGCTTCATGACGTCAGTCATAGGAAACCCGCGCTACAGACAGCGTCATATTGCCGCTTTTTTTCTTCTCCAGCAGCCAATGGTCTGCACCAGAAGACAACAAGGCTGAAGGTTCACTGACCCCATATGCGCCAGTGTATTTGAAGACGGTTTCCGATGGATTGGGAAGCTGCACCGTATTCAGCTCTGACGGAGTATACGTCACCAGTTCCCAACCGTATTTGGCGCAAAGGGCAAGTAAGCCCTCTTCGTCCTTTTTCAGATCAATGGTGGCAATATTCCGTACGCTTTTCACGGACAAACGCAGCTCTTGCAAGGTGTCCAGCACACCCGCCTCCAGCTCCTCCAATGCAGTCCCACGGTTGCAGCCGATGCCGAGCACCAAGCTTTTCGGACGGTACAGCACGCCATTAGAAAGAAGCTGCTGCTCTTCCTCCGGCTCCAATAAACGGTCACTCACGACCAACGCGGCGTTAAACGGTTCTTGCAATGCTTCTGCCGTCGAAGCATATACCTTGATATGTCCAGGTACAGGCTTGTCATAACGCCACCAGTTCCGTTCGCCTGTCTCTTGTATGAGCGCAACAGGCTCCTCGTTCACAACAGCGGCGCTCACAGGAGTGGCCTTGTCGAAGCTATCGACCACCCAACCCAATTCCCGACCAAACATGTCCACCGGGATCGTGCCCTGCACGTCCGATGCAGTCGTGATTACAGCACGTGCGCCCAGTACAGCCGCTACATGGCGGGTCAATTCATTGGCGCCACCCAAATGGCCAGACAATACGCTAATGACATGCTCGCCACGATCATCAATGACAACTACCGCCGGGTCTACCTTTTTATCCACCAAAATTGGTGCAATCATACGAACCACTGCACCGAGAGATATAAATAAAATAATACCGTTATATTGTTTAAATAAATCCGGCAAAATCAGCTTGACCGAGCCTTCGAACAACTGAATGCCACGCTCCTGCTCGTCGCCACGCTCAAATTTGGACATGTAATACACATCCGTACCCGGAAAGCTGGCTCCCAAATTGCGGACCATTTCCACTCCATGCTTCGTGATCGCCACAGCGGCAAATGGATTACTCACCGGGCTTCACTCCCTTCCGGTAGCCATGGGTGAACGACTTGTCATACAGCTTGGAACGATGCGCGTCCTTGTCCACCAGTCCCGGATCGAGCGCCCAGCCTGCCAAAATCATGGCATGCATCGTTATGCCTGCTGCACGCAAATCGGCGGGTAATTGAGCAAGCGTCGTGCGCACGATCTTTTGATCCGGCCAGGTCGCGCGCTGCACAACCGCTACAGGCGTGTCCTCACTCCAGCCTGCTGCCAGAAACTCAACGACCACCTTCTTTGCCAGCGTTGCGCTGAGGAACAGTGCCACTGTACAGTGATGGGATGCCAAGTCACGCAGCTTTTCCCGATCCGGTACAGGTGTACGGCCTTCGGCACGCGTCAGAATGACCGTCTGCGTCAGGTCAGGCACAGTTAGCTCTGCACCCAGCACGGCCGCAGAAGCAAAGACCGAGCTGACGCCTGGTACGATTTCGTATGCTACTCCGCGCTGCTTCAGCAACACCATTTGCTCCAAAATGGCTCCGTACACTGCCGGATCACCTGTATGTACGCGAGCTACACTGCGTCCAGCCTGCACAGCCTCGCTCATAATCTCAACCTGCCGCTCCAGATCCATGCCTGAGCTTTGCAGTACCTGCGCCTCTGGCTTGGCCGTGGCAATCAGCTCGTCGTTCACGAGCGAATCCGTGTACAATACCACATCGGCCGTGCGTAGAATCCGAGAGCCTTTGACAGTAATCAGCTCCGGGTCGCCGGGACCTGCTCCTACGATATACACTTTGGGCTCCAACGTCATTTGCTCACCACCATTAAACTCAAATATTCAAGCTCCTGTCCGCGCAGCTCACGTGCGTCGCGCCATACCATTTCATAAGGGGAAGTGACCTTGGTAATGACTGATGCACGGTCCCCAAGATGGAGTTCATCCAGCACATCCAAAATCAAATCCAGCACCTTGGCAACCTTGATAAACACGACCGTATCGTGATTCTCAATCGCCCGCTTCATCGCTTCCCGATCATCCGTAGCCGGAATAATACCGACCTGCTGATCTCCGTCTGCCAAAGGCAATTCCAGCGCTGCCGCCGCTCCCAACACAGACGAAATGCCCGGAATAGATACAATCGGCACTTCAGGATGGAGATCCTTCATGAGCCGTGCCAAATGAATAAAGGTACTGTACAAATTAGGGTCTCCCTCTGTAACAAAGGCTACATCCTTGCCTTGGCTCAGTGCCTCCCAGCAAGCAACCACCGTTTTGTTCCACTCACGCTCCAGTACAACCGGGTCCTTGGTCATTGGAAAAATGAGTCCCAGCATCTCCTTTTCCTCCGGGTTGACGTACAACTCCACGATTTCGTGAGCATACGACTTACCTCCCCGGCGTTTCTTCGGATAAGCCACAACTGCACATTCCTGAATCATGCGATACGCCTTGACCGTAATCAGCTCGGGATCACCCGGCCCCACGCCTACGCCGTAAAGTGTTCCTGTTGCTGCCGTATTCATGCTGTCTCTCTCCCCCTCTTGAATTACCAGCTTACTCCCCTGCTACTTCGTCAGCCACGTCCACCGACGGCTGTCCTGTAATAACATATATCGGATTGAGTCCGTCAAAACGAGTCATATTCAAAATCGGCTTGCTGCGCGCTGTTTGCAATAACGTCACCGAAGTATCGAGACCTGCTGCTTGCATCGCCTTCATCCCATCATGCAGCGTCTCAATCGTTGCAGCATTCACTACAATTCGTCCATCCTTCCGCAGACGGGAAGCACACAGACGAATCAGTTCGGCCAATTCTCCCCCGCTCCCACCGATAAACACCGCATCCGGGTCTGGCAGATCTTCCAGTCCGGCAGGCGCTTTGGCATGAATAACCGGGAAATCGGTGCGGAATTTGATTTTGTTCGCTTCCACATTAGCCAAATCGCCTTCGTTCTTCTCAATGGCAAATACTTGCCCATACTTGGCCAGCCGCGCACATTCCACCGCTACAGAGCCGGAACCTGCACCGATGTCCCATACGATGCTTCGCTCGGTCAGACGCAGCTCGGACAAGCTGAATACGCGTACTTCACGCTTCGTGATCAGTCCTTTTTCCGGCTTACGCTGGTGAAATTCCGCATCCTCGAAGCCAAATCCCCGACGAATTGCAGGCACGTCTTCTCCCTTACGGCGGCGCAAAATAACCACATTCAGTGGTTGGAACGTTCTCTGCGCCATCTCATCCAACGTATAATGCTGATACGCCTCATCCGGTCCGCCCACATGCTCGCCGACAAAGGCATCATATTCCGTCATGCCATAGTGCAGCAGATAGGCAGCGACTGCGGCGGGATGATTCCGGTCGTCCGTCAACAGTGCGACCTTGTTCTGTCCGTCAATCCGCTGCGCCAATCCGGTCATCGGACGGCCGTGTACGCTTTCCAGCACCGCATCCTGCCAGCTTTCACCGAGACGCGCAAACGCCAGCTGAACCGAGCTGATATGCGGCAAAATATCCAAATGTTCAGCCCCCAGCTTGGCGGACAAATAACCTGCAATTCCAAAAAAAAGCGGATCGCCTGACGCAAGCACGACAATATCCTTGTCCTTGCGCAACCGTCCCAATTCTTCTACCACGGCAGATAAGCCGCTCTTTAATGTTCGTTTTTCCCCTGCGAATGCCTTGAAAAAGGCTAGCTGGCGTTCTCCACCAACCAGCAGGTCGGCACGCTCAATGTGCTCCAGCGTCTCCTGCGACAGACCTGCCGCTCCATTTTCACCGATACCAATGACACGAATCACTCTACTCACCGACTCTCGCCCTCCCCAGCACGTTCCCTTTCATCGTTACCAGTACCATTTCCACGACAATTCCACCACCTGCATGGTCCAGACAATGCTGACATCCATAGGTACACAGCTTTTCAAAAAAGCTAAGCGCATTCGCTTCGGTCATCATATCCGCCACCTGCGTAGCTGTATTCGCCTCTGCCACTGCCGCTGCAAGCGACTCATCCATCCCCGCTTCACGCGCGACCTCAGCCAAAAAGCCAAAATCCACCGGAGCGCTCTTGGAGTGTACCATCATGACACCTTGAGCTACCTTTGACAGCTTGCCAGGCATACCGACGAGAATAATCTTTTTCATTCCCAGCCGTTTCCCATGCTTAATGGCA
The DNA here is from genome assembly GCF_054602535.1 of Paenibacillus sp. SEL1. Taxonomy (NCBI): domain Bacteria; kingdom Bacillati; phylum Bacillota; class Bacilli; order Caryophanales; family Paenibacillaceae; genus Paenibacillus; species Paenibacillus sp. SEL1. The sequence continues at coordinate 1,607,017 of NZ_CM137723.1, forward strand.
AAGCCGACAAAATCCCCCATCTGAATAAAGGCCTCTTCCGTCAGCTGATCGTACATTTGCATGGCATATTTTTCACTGCTGCCGCCTGTGGTCAGGACTATTTCTTGGCAGTTCATCGCTTGTGCAACCGATATGGCCTGCACGACGCTGGCTTTATAAGCTGACGTGGAAAACGGAACGACCACACCGCGTGTACCTAGTATGGAAATACCGCCAAGAATGCCAAGCCGTCCGTTCAGCGTTTTCTTGGCAATTTCTTCACCATCTGGCACACTGATGACAACACGGACACCTTTGGCCGATCCGTGCTCTTCAAGCACGCCTGTCACAGCCTCCGTAATCATCCGGCGCGGCACTGGATTGATCGCTGCTTCCCCGACAGGCACAGGCAGACCGGGTTTCGTTACCCGCCCTACTCCGACGCCGCCGTCCAGCTCAATACCCGGCTCCTCGCGCCAGCTAACAGAGGCGATAATTTTCGCCTGATGCGTGGCATCTGGGTCATCGCCACCGTCCTTGATCGTCGTGCAGGAAGCTTCGTCCGCGTCCAACACAGGCTCGATCAGCTCAAACGCATGATCGAATCCCGCGGGCAGCGATATCACTGCTTCCTTCGGTGGAATGCCCGTGATGAGCAGTTGTACCGCTCCTTTGGCCACTGCAGCCGCACAAGCTCCAGTCGTAAAGCCTGACCGCATTGGCTTGTCCGGCGCGGGAGCTTCACCGCTTTTCATCCGTTTGGGCCTGTTGGCGGACGCCGCTTCCTTTTCCATGCCAATTCCTCCTTAACCTCTTCTGCTGATCATGTTCTAATTCATTTCATGATACAGCAAACGGACAACCGCATCTAGCGGACAGCCATTAAGGAGATCGCATTCAATGCTGCTACGACAATTGTACTGCCGCCCTTGCGTCCAATATTCGTAATGAACGGAATATCCAGCTTGCGCAGCTCGTCCTTGGATTCTGCTGCCGATACGAAACCGACGGGCATGCCAATCACCAGTCCGGGCTTAGCCGCTCCTTCTTTTACCAGACGGATCAACTCCAGCAACGCTGTCGGCGCATTACCAATGGCATAGATACCACCTTCGCCCGCCTGAATCGCTTTGCGCATGGAAATAATGGCGCGTGTCGTATTCAGTCTTTTCGCTTCTTCCATGACATCAGGGTCAGATATGTACACATGCACATCCCCGCCAAATTGACGGATACGATCCTTGCTCAGCCCCGCTTGAATCATCTGCACATCCGCCACTACCTGCTGTCCTGCACGAATAGCTGCAATCCCGGCTTCAATCGCCTTTGGATGAAACACCATGCTGCGGCCCAGCTCAAAATCAGCAGATGCATGAATGACACGCTGTACAACGGGATATTGCTCTGCTGTAAAAGGATGCTCTCCCAATTCTTCTGTGATCATCTCGAAGCTTTTGCCCTCAATTTCCTGCGGCTGCACCGTTAGCGGTTTGAATTCTGTTTTAAAATCCATCGTATCGACCACTCCCTTATGGAAAATTAGAAAATAGTTTAGGAAAATGACAATTCATTGCTACAAAATCATAGATACCTCTAAAAAACACCTGTTTTAAGATGACTATATTTTAAATACATGCCAGAAGTCGTTCCTGATTAACTGGACTCGCAAGGGCAAGACTCAACTCAAATTGAAGTTTTCTCTTTTGCTGTGCGCAGTGCGTTAATGACTCCGTCGAAATGATCAAATACTGTGCCAAATTCCACTTCCGGCCTGGAAATCAAAAGTACGTGAATCCCCAGCTCCAATGCAGATTGAACCTTTTCATCCACTGCTCCCGTGCGTCCGCTTTCCTTGGTGACCATCACGGTCGTGCCATAGTGCTTGTACAATGCTTCGTTCATCTCGCGGGAAAAGGGTCCCTGCATGGCAATAATATTCTTTTGCTCCATGCCCAGTTCGCCGCATTTCTCCATATTGTCTAGGCGCGGCAGCATGCGTGCAACCAGACGAATCTCCGGGTCTCCGAGTAAATGCTTGGTGAACGTGCCGAGCGTCTTACTACCTGTCGTAAGCATGACAGAGCCTTTGAGTTGCTTCGCTTCTAATGCGGCCTCTTCATAGGAAGACACGATGTGGAGCAATGGATGATTGTCATACATCAGTCCCGCCCGCTCGTAGCGAATATAAGGAACTCCGGACTCGCGAGCGGCTGTCATTGCATTCGCATGTGCTTCTTCTGCAAAAGGATGACTGGCATCAACAACCGCCTGTATTCCCTGCTCCCGAATCATTGCAGTCATTTCATCGGCTGTCATTCGCCCTGTACGTACGTCCAGCCCTGCTTCGGACAAGCTGGCTGCCGCGCTTTCGGTTACGACCGAGGTCAATACGTTGAAGCCATTGTCACGGATTTGCAGCGCCAATTCCCGAGCATCGCTCGTTCCACATAGCATGAATATCATGAGCCCTTCACCTGCCCGCTTCCATTCACTACAGATGGCGTATGTGAATGCTCGTGATGGTGAGCATGGTCATGCTCATGAGTGTGATCGTGGCTGTGTGTATGGTGATCATGATGATCGTGCTCATGTGCATGATGATGGTGATGATGCTCATGATCGTGATGGTGGTCATGGTCGTGGTGATGATGGTGGTGCTCCTGCGCCTCCAGACGGAACTGGCAGTTATCACAATTGGCCGTAACCTTGCCGAACAAGCCTTCCTTAGCTCGCTCTAGCACCAGTTCAATCAGTTGAGGATGGAAACCAAAATATCCTCCCATTTCCACTTGTAATGTAGGGTGAGCCTCGGCAAATTCCTGGGTCATTTCTCCGATGCGCTTAATCAGCACACCCGTGAACAGAAAATAGGGAAGCACGATAATCTTTTTGGCCCCCAGTCGTACACAACGCTCCAATCCATCGGGAAAAGAAGGCTGCGTCACACCGATAAAGCTGCTCTCTACCCACGTATAAGAAAGCTGCTCCCACAGCATACGGGTGATTTTGAAAAAGTCACTGTTCGCATCTGGATCGCTACTTCCGCGTCCTAACACAAGTACCGCCGTTTCTTCGTCGGATACCTCGGCAAATGCCTCTACAGCGCTATTCATTCCCGCTGGAACTGCAACCGGACGGGCCTCTTTCAAGCGGCTTTGCAGAATGCTGACGATTTTCTCGTGAACGCCAATCGGGCGTCCATATACAAATTCCACCTGCGGATATTTTGCTTTTGCCCGATCAATAGCCATCGGAATATCAATTTTGGCATGTACCGCTGCGAACAAGATAATCGGAATGAGAACGACACGCGTCGCACCTTTCTCCACACATGTTTGCATCCCATCAGCAATGCTGGGACGTGCCAACTCCAAGAAACAGGTTTCCACGCACATATCCGGTACCCGGTCTGCCACTGCCTGTGCAAATTCCAGCAGTTCCTGGTTCCCCTCCGGGTCCCGACTTCCATGTCCAACTAACAATATTGCATCCACTGCTGTTTTTTCCTCCTCTTTAATAGGGATAGCCTGCATGACGCCCTATTTTATATATATGCTTGTATCCAGTTCATCAGGCCTTCAGTCCATTAATCACCACAAACCGCATTCACTTCTACCGTTGCTGGTGCATCTTCATGCCGGAAACCCGCAACGACACCTACACGTTTAAAAAATTTATGAAAACGCTCATTCGGATGCCCTTTTTCCTTATATTCAGCGATGACGTTCTCCACAATGTCAGTAATTTGATCACCCGGAATCCCTTCCGCTACGGGCTGAGCGGCATGAGCATTGCGACCGAATTTTTTGCCACCAAGGAAGAGGTCGTATCCTCCCTTGCGATAGACGATGCCGATATCCTCCAGCACCGCTCCATAGCAGGCCATACCGCATCCGTTCAAAGCAATGCTCGTTTCCTTGGGTGCCTGTAATCCGCCAAGTACAACCTGTAGATGCTCAGCCACAGGCACAGCGTCATCCTTCTCCATATTGCAGAAGTCGCACGCCTTCACCTTAAACACATCGCCAATCGGCATGACAATGAATCGTTCATCCCGCAGCCGTCCGACCAGTTCCTCGGGGTCTGCACACGGTACGCGCAGCACGATCTGATGATCTGGCGTGTATTCCAGCTCGCCGTCATCACCCGCTACCTCGGCGAGCAGCGCCATCTGGCGAGCGGTGAACTTCTTGTTTCCCACACCCGGGGAAACGCCCACCTCAAATAGCGCAGGCTTGCCAAAGCCGCCTGTCGCCATCCCGGCCGGGGCCCCCGCTCCGGCCACCGCTGACGTTCCGGCGGTGCTCTCGGCGGTAGGCGCTTGCCCGCTCCAGCGAGCGTTGGCTGCGCCGGGCAACTTGCCGCCGACAGCGAGGCGGCTTAGTGCCTCTGCCGCCAGCGATGCCGGGGTTGCTGCGCCGGTTTGCACAGCGGTCGTTGCCTGCACGGCAGCCATCGCTTGCGGGCGTGCCTGCGTCGCAACCGCAGCGCCGCTCGCGGAGGGTCCAGCGGGCGTAGTCGGGGCTGCGCCTGCCTGCGGTGCAGCCTCTTGTGCGCCCAGCGACCACGGCTCCGCTTCCGTGCGGAGCCGCTGATGCGGCTTGAGCGCTTGCTCGGTCGCATCCAGCGTGTATTTGCGCTGATATCCGCGCGGAGTCACGATCAAGCCGTCATACACCGTTGTCGAGGAATTGCCGATGATTACAGTTGTCAGCATCCCGATGTCATGATTCAGCATATCTTCCAGCGTCGTTACAATAACTTGCTGACGTTCACGATAAGCACTTTTCACCAACCCAACTGGAGTTTGCGGATCGCGGTAACGCAGCAAAATGGACTGCGTCTCCACAATCTGGCGGGTACGCCGACCACTGCGCGGGTTGTATAATGCAATCACAAAATCGGCCGAAGCCGCTGCTTCTACACGCTTCACAATCGTTTCCCATGGGGTCAGATGATCACTCAGACTGATCGTGCAAGCATCATGCATCACTGGCGCCCCCAACAGTGAAGCACAGGACTGAATAGCCGAGATCCCCGGCACGACTTCTACCTCAACCCCGTCCTCGCGTCGCCAGCCTTTTTGCATCAGCACTTCGTACACCAGCCCTGCCATACCATAGACTCCTGCATCTCCACTGGAAATGACAGCTACCTTCTTGCCCATCTCTGCTTGGCGAACCGCCTCCTGCGCACGGCTCACTTCCTCTGTCATCCCTGTGCGTACAATCTCCTGTCCGTTCAACAACGGACGGATCAAATCAACGTAGGTATTGTAGCCGATAATGACCTCACTTTCGGCCAGCGCATCCAGCGCCCGTTTTGTGATATGTTCCATATCTCCTGGTCCAAATCCAATCACCAGCAATTTTCCTAATGGGCTCATCGTGCTCCTCCTATTCACCCTTTTCAGGGTAGCTATCCTATCTATTTCAATGATTTATGCACATCGTGTAACTCAAAAAACCCCATCCTGCCCGGATGGGGTTTCTATGTACGTATCTCTCATCAGACGAAAAAACAGCGTAAGAAGACACTATTTGTCTTCCTCCAGCCTGCCGTTGTTTTCCACCTGTCTGTTTACGCTTCAAACGCTGCTGCACGTTCATATCCACGCAAACCTCTAACCAACATGGAAAAAGCAACGTGTGCCTGATTTCCTGATTTCGTACACCCATCCTCTCCGCGAAGGTTAACGGTGCATACAGATCAAGGTAGGTCTCCTGGCTTGGCATCAACAGATTCTTTCGTCTTCCCCGTTTTTCACGAGTGACCATTTAAAAAAATCCTCTTCCTTACAGTGGCGGGACCGCTCGGGATTTGCACCCGATTCCCTGTTACCCTTTGCTCAACCGCAAAGGCACCTTGTCTGTCCGCTATTTGATTATGGGTCTTATCATAACCTTGCCTCAATCAGTTGTGCAAGCACGAAAAACGCTTTATTTCAAGTTCTCTGCTTTATTTTTTAACATATGTAGCAATTCGTCCGGGTCCGCAGAGATACTTAATAACGCTGGATGCTCAGCCCCGGTAAACCCTTCTTGCACGCTATGACGCACCATTTCTACTAACGGGTCAAAATATCCATTCACATTCAGCAGCCCAATCGGCTTGCGATGAATGCCGATTTGCGCCCAGCACAATACCTCGAACAGCTCCTCAAAGGTTCCCAAGCCACCCGGAAGGGCAATAAACGCATCGGCCATCTCGCTCATTGCCGCTTTACGCTCATGCATGCTTGCTACCTCAATGAACTCGGTAACTCCCTGATGAATGATCTCTGCATCAAATAACAGGGTGGGCATAATGCCAGTGACCTGACCGTCACCCGCCAGTATTCCATCCGCCACCTCTCCCATCAGCCCCCTACTGGAGCCACCGTAGATCAGACGGATATGATGGCGAGCCATGGCTTCTCCCAGCTTGCCTGCCGCTTCAACATATACCGATGAATGTCCAGGTCTGGACCCGGCAAATACACAAATAGAATTCATTAACGTCTCAGCTCCTGTCCTAAGTATCATGCATCGAAACTTATTCATTATATTAGCTAAATATTTTCGCTATAACAAAAATCTTTGTCGATGCATGTCCAACAAAAAAAAAGATAAAGACCTCGCAGGCCCTTATCTTTATTTTACGCTTTATCCAAAAATATAAGTTCATTTTTAGCATACTATATTTATAATTTCTATCTCATTTCCATCTCATTTCAATGACCATTCATGATCTTCAGACCACAGCCATGCACCGAATCGTTATGCTCAAAATATTTGCCCAGCTCCACCATCATCGCGCCCATGCGTTCTTCGGTTGGAAACACGACTCGATCAATCCCTTCTTCCACAATGGACTGTGCAGTCACCTTCCCTACTGATACAGCAATCACATCCTCACGGAAAGCTTCCAGTAAATCCTCGATTCGATTTTGCTCTCTCGCATATTGGGCTAAAAATCGAATTTGCGGGCCACTCGTGAACGTAACGGCATCAACATTACGATGGATAACATCCTCCAGTAACGCCTGCAATTTTGCTTCCTCAGGTGGGATATGCTTATAAGGAAGTACCTGGCGGGTCACTGCCCCCTGCTCGTCCAGCCACTTTACCAACCGTGGGGCTGGATCGCCATGCAGTTGCAACAATACTTCCTTCCCCTTCAAATCGTATGGGGCGAAAGCTCCTGTCAATCCGATCAAACTTCCGTCCTCGTCTCGTACTGCTGGCGTAAAGCCACGCTTTTTGAGTCCATTGACCGTCTTGTAGCCCCGCGCTGCAATGTTGGAAGATTGCAGCAGCTCCATAATCTGCTCAGCCACGCCCATATCCTCTGCCATATCGAACAGGGCATCCAGCCCCATACCTGTCGTGAAGATGTACCAGTCTGGAGGGTGCTTCACCCACGATACAACAGCGTTGCGCAGCTCGATATCATCCAGAAAAACGGTACCCTGGGCCGGGCGCTGTACTGGCTCACCCCCCATCTTCACAACTAGCAGCGCCATTTCTTCTGCTTTACGGGGACCCGCAAGAGCGACTCTCTTGCCTGCCATGCGTTGTGCCATTCTGTTGCCTCCCTTGTAGATGTCGTATTTCTTTCTACCAAGTATACAATCAGAGGGGTAAAAGACAAATAAGAATTACTTTTCCGATGAATACAGTAATCTTATAAGTGGCCGTGTTCTGTTCTGCCTCCATGCTGGCTTTCTTTCTGACTACTGCTATCCTGCTCTCCGTTAGATGCCCTATCATCTCCGCCTTTCCCTTTAGATTTGGGTCGGAGCAACATCCATAGCAACAAAGGCATGATAACAAAAAAAATGATCATCACCGCGGTCCACTCCCGGCTGAACTCATAAATTTGCACAATGTTGGAGAACAGCATAAACGAACAGACATAGCCTAACAAACCTACGGGCCAAACCATCAGGCTCCCCCAGGCTTGGGCAAACATCCGTTTTACCGCCAAACTGGTAACGTACAGATCAACCCCAATCTTCGTAAGAAAGGTCGGTACGGTCAGTACTGCCACGAACAAGTCGAACCGATCCAGAAAGTCCGTTAGCTGTAATTGACGCACCAGTTCATACGCTGGATAAAACAGCCGTGACAAGATAGGAACACCAATAACCAACTCGGATAGCAGCACCAGCATGGTCAGAAAAGCGGTTCCGAGCAAATGCCCAAACCACGCACTACGCCCATTATAGCTCTTCCCAGAAATCACAAAGGGGACTATCATAATATCGGCCATATAACCCAGCATGCGCCAACTCCCCTTGATTACTCCCTCTACTTCTGGATGTAAGTAGGGTCTCAGCATCGAAAAATCCATATTACGCCCAAAAAAAAGCGGCATGGTCAACAGCGTCACAATCAACAGCGGTATAAAATTCTCGGTCATATTCACGATGGTGCTTATTCCGCCTTTAGCCATAAATACTAGAGTCAACAGCACAATAAGAGAAGTGACCACAATCGGAGTCAGCGGCAAAAGCACCACCTCCACCAGATCCGTAATAATCCTCAAATCCCGTGCAAAGATGATCAGGAATAAAATAAGGTAGATTGCAAGCAGCACACGGCCCAGCACAGGGTGAGAGCTCACCATCGCCTGCATCAGATCCTGATCAGGGAACCGTCGTTTAAGTTTCAACATCGCCCAGATCGGCAAGCATAGCACGATAGCCGCAATTATACAGGTCCAGTAAGCATGCTGATTCGCGTGATCCGCTGCCTGCGCCGGAGCATGTATAAGGGTAATACCGACCTCCATCAATACACCAAGCAGCACAATTTGTCTGGTTGTGAACTGTTTCATGCAGGTACATCCTCCTTTTGCCCGCAGGCATCCATTACACGATTTACAACGTAGGGGGGAGCCACATGTCAATAAAACGGGTTAGCCATGTAGCCACATAAACGGTGCTCTTCGTTGATGTTCCGTAAATCCAGATACCAATGCTAATAACATACATTACGCGGGAGACCCAGCGATTGATGGCTGGTGCATTGTGAATATTTTTACGGTCCATCAGATACATGAAGAGCATAACCAGCACCAAAGGTAACAGAAATACTTTATTCATTGGATTTGCTCCTTTTTGACCCCGAATGGTTTGGTGACCGCACCGATATTCTCAATATGCACGACCGGATTTATGGTGACCTTCACCTTGGGATACAGTTGTTCCCATTGAGGTTTGATCCGTTTCCATTCATCCGGTTGACTCGTAATAATAGCCCGGCCCAAACCAAGTACGTCTGAACGATACTTTTGCTGAATCACCTGAACAGCCTCTCCCAGCTCCCTCTTAATTTCCTCGGCTGTCTGCCGCTCCAGCCACTTCAAATTTTCCTCGTTGGAAATATCGAAACTCGTCTCATTTTCCTTCACATTCCCATTGCAGTTCATATGAATGGTCATTCGAATCTCATCCCCTTGAATATGGGGCTTAATTTGGACTTTATTTTCGATGAGGTGTACAGATATGTAACCTCTACCTTTGGGAGGGGGAATAAATATTTCTGTCTCCTTGGCTTGCTCCATACCCAAAAGCAGAAACCGACTGAGGTGGTTATCAATAATTCCTGTTAACCTGTCTTTGCGAAACACAGCCAGTCCATCGACCTGAATATTCGTTTTCTTGTCTTTAAGGTTAGGGGGCCCATTCTTCACCAGAGACATTACTGGTACCACCGGGTCAACGCCTTCCAGCAGGACGGAATTCATCAACAGCTTAACGGAACGAGGTTTTTTCATATAGGAAATATTGAGCTCACGCACCATTTCTGCTGGATATTGCTCTATCGGAGCATCTGCCTGAAGCAATTCCATCGTTGAACCCTTCGTAATAACAACCAGGGACGACAGACGGTTCTGCGGAACACGTGCCAGTACATCCATCATTTTGCTAATCCCTTCTCGTGCCAGCGCCTCGCCGAACAGCAGTACCCGCCGATGGGAGTAATTGAGTGTTCGCGAAACTCCGCGCTGTTCCTCGGTACTTGCTCCTCGAAAGCTTGGGCCTATTTTGGACTCCAAATAGTAGGATTTCGTACCACTGGTACCTCCCCCTCCTCCTGTACTGCCCGAAGATCCGAGTTGTCCGGGTAGAGCGATTTGCATCGTTACCCGGTATTGATCGCCTTCCTTGTCCAGCCCGGTACCCATCACGAAAGCCACATCATTCACTTCACGGCGATCCCAGCATCCTCCCAAGAGAACAGAGCATAGCAGCAGACAACAGAGCACAGCGACTTTACGTATTTGTTGTGTATTCGATTTGGGCTTCATCACCATCCCTCCTCGCTTTTGGGCGTTCCATTCATCTTTTCCTTCGCTCGTTTGTTGTTGTCTTTACCAATCCAGGAAGGACGTTTGGTCATTTTCCACCAAGGCGCGCGGACGACGATATCCTTTTGATCCATATGGTTGTATGGGCTATATCCACTCATATAAGGGACACCAAACGAGGTTAGCTTGGTTAGATGCGTAGCAATCAGCGTTGTCGCAATAATGATCCCAAACAATCCGAATAAACCCGCCATCAGCATGATGGGAAATCGCAGCAGACGAACCGTGATGGCAAAGTTAAAACGCGGTATGGTAAACGACGCAATACCTGTGAGCGACACAACAATGACTATGGGCGCCGATACGATTCCTGCTTGTACTGCGGCCTGCCCAATGACGAGCGCACCAAGAATACTGACGGCCTGACCGACCGTTTTGGGGAGACGAATCCCTGCTTCCCGTAATGCCTCAAAGGAAATCTCCATCATCAATGCTTCCACCAGTGCTGGAAAAGGGATGGATTCGCGAGCCGCCGCAATACTCAGGATGAGCGTCGTCGGCAGCATATCATGATGATAGGTCGTCACCGCTACATATAATGCGGGTAGAAAGAGAGCCATTACGAGAAAAAGAAAACGAATCCAGCGCACCATATTACTGATGAAAAAGCGCTCGTAATAATCCTCGCTCGCTTGCATCATCTGCCACATGGTGACTGGCCCAATCAGAGCAAAAGGCGTTCCGTCCACAAAAATGGCAAAACGTCCTTCCAGTAACTGCGCAGTGACGGTATCCGGACGTTCAGTGTATTCCATTTGCGGAAACGGTGAAAACGGATGATCCTCAATCAGTTCCTCAATATACCCCGTCTCCAGAACACCATCAATTTTAATATCGCTGAGCCGTTTTTTTACATCCTCCACCAGCTTCGAATCTATGATCCCTTCAATATAAGTAAGGACGACGCTCGTTTGAGTTTCTGTTCCGATGGTCATGCTGTACATCTTGAGCTTGGAGGTCTTCAGCTTGAAGCGTAACAGTGCCGTATTAACGCGAAGAGTCTCAGTGAAGCCCTCACGCGGACCTCGAATAACCGCTTCTGTCTGTGGTTCCTCTACGCCACGACGAACGCCCCCCTTGGCGCTAAAAATATACGCACGAGGCGTGCCATCTACGAACAAGGCGGCATTGCCGTCCAGTATCGCTGCCGATACCATCTTCCATTCGTCCATCGTTTTGGTCTGGGACATGGAGATACGAGTTTCATCCAGCGGCTCCAATTTGCCGTTCACTTCAGGGTCCTTGAGCATCATACCCAGAATGACAGGCCGCAGGATATGATCCTGCAAATCCTCCGATTTTACCGTACCTTCAAAATAAGCCAACACCCCTTTGCGTTCAGGGGAAATCATGAGCTCTCGATAGACGATATCAGAGCAATCCTTGAAAATATCACGCAAAGCAATCAAATTGTCTTCCACACTGCTACGTAGCGGCTGTTCCAGCCACGAAGACTCAGGCAGTCCTTTAGGCACATTGGAATTTCGTGTCTTGCGGTCTGCGGCTGGAATCGCTCTCCGGCTCCACGGTGGCTTCGGCAACTTGGGAAAGCGCCCTTTCTTCATCGTTATTCCCCCTTTACGAATGAGCCGAACAGATAATATGACATATAGGATGTACCAGCCTGCAAAGGATTATGTATCCAATGAACTCAACATATTGAACGGATAACAAAAAGACCCTGCAATGATGCAGAGCCTTCGAAAATCCATTATATATCTGAAAAATTATGATAAAGGAATGATTAATCGCCCCAATACTCCTCGGGATGGTATTCAATCTCAGAACCGGCTTCGAACGTAAGCTTATCTGTCTGATCATGATATTCCACGCTTTCCGGGGTGACGTAATACCAATGCTTCACCAGGGGGCCATCATCTACTGGGGTTACAAAACGAAATACGTTCAACTCCCCGCTATAACGCACAATCGCCTCCGCCGTCTCACGCGGCAACTCTTGAAGCGTAAAGCGAAACACACCGTCCACCGATTCAAAATGACAATCGAAACTCTGCTTGCGGCTGTCAGCAAAGCTACGTCCCGTGACGGCATGCTTGATCAGCCATGTTTCCTGCTGCGCCATTGTGCGCACCTCCTTTTAGGGCAAATCAATCAACATATAAAAAACAGAATCTTCTGCTTTCAGTGAGAGCTTCGGCTCCTGCTCAATACGAGCGGAATCGCGTCCTTGCAGAATATGTTCACCGTTCACACGCAGCGAGCCTTCGATGATGAACAGGAACACGCGCCGACCCTCGGCCTGTGTGAATTCTACTTGTTCTCCAGGCTGAAGCTTGCTTAAATAAATCGTTAAATCCTGGTTGATTGCAGCTATTTCACCCTCTGTGCCTGGTACGCGCTTTCCGGCAACGACAGGCAGAAGCTGACCGTGAAGACGCTCAGGATTGAATGCTGTAGCCTCATATGACGGTTTCAGTCCTCTCGTATGCGGGCTAAACCACAATTGCAGCAGACTGACATCCTCCGTTTGTGAAGCGTTGTGCTCCGTATGAATGATGCCGTGGCCCGCTGACATTCGCTGAATGCCTCCAAAACGGGTTACCGCTACATGTCCATGGTTGTCTTCATGACGCAGTTCCCCATACAGCACAATCGAAACAATCTCCATATCACTGTGCGGATGCGCCCCAAATCCCCGTCCCGGTGCGATGACATCGTCATTACAGACACGCATAGGACCAAACGCTGTATTGTTCTCATCCTGATACTCCGCGAATGAAAAGCTGTGACTTCCCCGCAGCCAGCCCTTATCGAAGCTGAATCGGGAAGCCGCCGGATATATTGTAAACATAATAGCCCTCCTTCAGGAAGAAAAATGAGATCAAATCCCTCTCATTGTAACTGAGCCCAAGCGATAAAGCTACGCCTCTGTCTGAGTGATAATCTCATCTATAAAAGACTGCAAAGTACTGGTAACAAAGGCTTCCTTACGCCGGATAAACACCGTTGTTACTTCATTGTACGGCTCAGGCATCGCATGACCGCATACAAGGCCTTGAGCCACCAGCCCGCTGATCGACGATTCGGGAAAAACAGTCATTCCAATACCGGCCGCCACACTGCCGATAATTGTCTCAAATGTCCCAAACTCCATAATCTGCTTGGGAATAATCCCCTCCATCTTGAGCCAAGTTTCCAGCCGTCCCCGGTAGCCGCAACCTTTTTTATACAGCAGGAGTGGACGGGTTGTAAGATCCTCGACAGAAAAGTCATCTCCTTGGGATACGAGGACCAGTTTTTCCTGAAACACATCAAACTGTTCAATCAGCGGATGCTTGACCGGCCCGGTCACAAAAGCTCCATCCAGCCGCATTTCTGCAACCTCCTGCACCAGAGACTCTGTAACCCCGGCCTTGAGGGACAACTCGACATCCGGGTACTTGCTATAGTAAGCATGTAAAATGGCCGGGAGGGCAATGACAGTCTCCACAATGCCAATCTCCAGTACCCCCGAAGGTGCAGAGGTATTCTGAAACGCATGTTTCATTTCCTCAAATTGCGATAAAATGCTTTTCGTATATTGCAGCAGACGCTTGCCCTCTGCATTGAGGATCATTCCCCGCTTATGTCTATTAAATAAAGGCGTTTGCAGTTCCTTTTCGAGCAGCTTGATTCTGGCCGTTACATTGGACTGGACATAGCTAAGCTCGGCTGCAGCCTTGCTGACACTGCCATGCGCAGCCACCGTCTGGAAAATGTTTAAATCGTTCAGATCCATTACTGCTCCCCCTTATTGTGAAGGACAAGGGGCCATCAAAATTGACGCGCCTTGTCACTTATTATCATTTTAAATGATCATAATGTTTATTTTCAATCATTTTACCAACAGCTTCCTATCCTTTATGATGTGTCCATAAGATATGTCCGCTGAGACCGGCAAGGAGGAGCTTTTGTACACCATGAACAGACAAATCATGACCGGATCTTTATTATGCCTAATCGCCAGTATGTCCTGGGGGGCGATGTTTCCGGTTTCGCACATTGCATTACAACATATCAATCCACTGTACTTTTCATTTTTGCGCTATTTATCGGTTACACTCATTTTAGTCGTGCTATTGTGGCTCAAAGAGGGACGGACGGCATTTCGCTTTGAGGGCAAGGGCAAGACGTTGTTATTCTTTGGGACCATGGGATTCACCATTTATAATATGGCCGTTTTCCAGGGACAGCACGCGATGGGGGCAGCAGGTACTCTGGTAGCTTCTATAATGGAAGTGCTAATGCCGATGATTTCCATTGCGATGGTGTGGATCATGACTCGTAAAATGCCTCCGAAATATACACTAATCAGCATGGTGATTGCGCTGGCTGGGGCTTTACTTGTGATCACGAACGGAAAGTGGACCTTTTTCACACTTGCCGGACAACATTTACTGCCGCTGCTGCTTATTTTCGTAGGCGTCGTCGGATGGGTCGTATATTCCATGGGAGGCAGCCACTTTGCAGGATGGTCTACTCTTCGGTATTCAACCCTAACCTGCCTGCTCGGAACTCTCGTCTCCTTCGTAGTCGTCACATTTGCCTCTGCTTTCAACTGGATTGTGGTGCCGGACTGGCAGGCTGTGTGGTCAGTTAAATACGAAATGAGCTTTATGATCCTGCTTCCAGGGCTAGCTGCCCTGCTTAGCTGGAATGCCGGAATCCGAAAGCTGTCTCCACTGAACGGAATTCTATTTATTAACTTTGTACCGATTACCACGCTGGTACTCATGTACTTCCAAGGTTATGTCATTAGCCGTTTTGAACTATATGGGACAGTGCTAGTCATTTTCGCACTGATTCTGAACAATATGTTTCAGAGAAGTTCGCTGCGTCCTTCCGACAGCTCACGGGATGTCCGTTTCCGTCTGGATCGCCGCAAGTCCTTCCAACGTTAACTTCTAACCCTGCAAACCAGAAATTATGCTAAAAACATTAAAAAGCGCCTGGATACAGAGTACAATCTCCTGTATCCGGGCGCTTTTTATCATTTTAGGATTTTCCTTCAACCTGAAAACGTCCAACCAGTTCACGCAATTCCTCTGCCATTTGGCTCAGGTCCGCTGTAGATGAAGCAATTTCCTCAATAGAAGCAAGCTGTTGCTCAGCCGCTGCTGAGATCGACTCGGTGTTGCTCGCTGCCTCGTCCGAAATGTGGGCAATATCGCTCATAATATCTACGACGCCTACAGTCCCCCGTGCCATTTCCTGAGTCACTCCGGTAATGTCATTGATATGTACCATAGCTCGTTCCACGGCCTGGCTGATCTCCGCAAAGGATTGCTCAGACGTGGTTACCGAATCAATGCCTTCCGTCACCCGTGTCCGCGCTTGATGCATAGCGCCCAGAGCATGATTCATATCCACCTGCATCGCTTCAATGCGCTCCGAGATCAAAGTAGCCGATTTCGCTGATTCCTCAGCTAGCTTACGTACCTCCGTGGCGACCACGGCAAATCCCTTACCATGATCCCCAGCACGTGCGGCCTCAATGGACGCATTCAGAGCTAACAAATTCGTCTGTTTGGCAATACCGGATATAACGCTGATAATATTCACGATTTCACCGGAGCGCTCATTGAGAGAGTCCATGGCCTGTCCGAGATCGTTAACGGTCTCGTCGATGTCATGCATCTTCTGGACAGCCTGCGTAGCAGCCTTGCTGCCCTCCTGAGCCGACTCGGCGTTCATCTTCACATGTTCAGATACGCCCACCATACGCTCGGATACGTTCGCTGCTTGCTGAGCAAGCTCCTCCATATTTACGGAGCCGTGCTTGACGCTCTCCACCTGACGTTCGCTGCCCACAGCTACTTCCTGGATAGCAATGGTGACATGCTCAATCGCTTGGGTTGTCTGATCTGCACCCGCAGCCAGCTCCTCCGCTGAAGAACTTACCCGATCTGTCGTTTCGTGTACGCTTCGAATCATCGTGCGCAAACTATCCACCATGGTTTGAAAGTGAGCAGACAATTCGCCCACCTCATCCGTTTTTCCAGTTTCCAAATCGCCCGTCAAATCACCTTCACTGATTCGTTCTGCTGATTTTTGCAGCTTACGAATCGGTACCAAAACAGAACGGGTAATCAGGAAAATCGCGATAAGCGCAATCACCAGTGAGGCAGCCAGCACGAAAATGGTTACATAACGCATGGCAGCAGTGGCATCGCTAATCTCGGATTGATAGAAGGTACCTGCAATTTTCCAGCCGGTATCCGTATTCGTTACATAGGTCAAATATTTCTCGCGACCTTCATGCATATAGTTGAAGTTCCCGCTCGGCGCAGTATACAACGTATCAAGCGAATTCTCCTGAGGAGATGAGCCCGCTTTAGCCGTAGGATGGACTACGAATTTCTTCGTATGATCCAAAATGATGATATACCCCTCCTGGCCCACTTTGATAGAGGCCAGTTTACGTACACTCTCCAGATTTAGAGAAATCCCGATAACCCCGGACTTGTCGGAAAGCGTCTGAGATACTACGACAACAGGAATACCCGATGAATTGATGATCACAGGCGTAATTGCAACCTTACCGGGCTGCTTCATCGCTTCGATGTACCATGGACGTGTGCGAGGGTCAAATGTCCCTTCATCCTCCTTGGGCACCCCCCGGATCATCAGCCCCTCCGGTGTACCAACAAAAATATCCGTTGCATCTTCGTGCAAACCCTTGTATTGGATCAGCTTGGGCTGAATCAAAGGGCTGTTTCGACCATCTATCATCGAACCGTCCAGACGCTCCGCCAAATAACTCGCATCTTTAATTTTACTGGCGATTGCGTATTCAATAATGGAGTTAGCTGTCGCTACCCCCTGATTCGCACTCCCGTGGAGCTGTTTCTCCATAGCATTATATGATGATTTATAGGTCGCAGTGGAAATACTTAAGCTCGGAATCAGCAAAACAAGTAAAAAGCCTAAACTTAGCTTGTTCCTGAGTGTCCATATCGTTTTTCTCTTTCGCGTTGTTCCCATGTTTTTTCCCCTTTGCTCATAAACCGATATATTTGAATTACATTCCGTGTTAGTTATATCGGTTGAAAGTAGCAAATGATTTACAATAAAATTTCACAAAGGAGAAAAACAAAAAACGCGCCCTATAAGACTAAGGACGCGGTTATATGAACATTTAGACCTGTACGTTACTGTTTTCAGCCTTTTTGCGGCCAAATAACTGATCCACTGCCAGAAAACGTCCACCGACAAGCGCTTGCTGAAGGCTGGTGAACAGAATCAGCAGATCAAATTCAATCGAGCCAAAAGGCTGTCCTTTTTTAGCGGTTAGCAATACACCAATCATAACAATGGTCAATGCCGCTCCAGCCAGTCGTGTTCCGATACCCAGAACCAGTGCAATTCCTCCAACCAGCTCAACCGTAGCGACCACAGGGGCCATCCAACCAGGGAGTCCGATACTTTGGAAGAAGCCGGAGGTTCCGTCTAATCCCTGAAACTTTTGTGCACCGTGAACGATAAAAATAATCCCTGTAAAGATTCGTACCAACAATAATCCAATATTCATAAGCGTTTGATTCATTTGCTCATCTCCTTTTAAATTGTATAAAAACCCTGTAACAAACTACATAGTGTAGTGTATTGCACATCGAGAATCGGGAGCGCGAAAAGCGCCACCCGTAAGAAACATCTTGTCCAACTAGATTAGCGCCAGTGCGAACATAAGTGTCAGCATCACTAGCACATAGCTGGAAAACATAATCGAACGCCAAGGCATTTGAATGACAGGTTCTTGCTGAGGGTCTAAAATACGTGAGATACGATAATTAATGGACGTTTCTGCAAACGAGGAACAAGCGGCCGAGTTTACCAGGCGAGTATTGGCAGGTGTCATACTCAGAAGCTTGAGCAATGCGCTCCCAATCCCAACGGGTGAACCGGCTCGATGGATCGCTTCGTTATCAGCCAAAATTTCACGGGCCGTCTTATAATGATTGGTAATGTGACGCAGCACTGGCAAGTAAAACAGCTGTTTAGCACACACTTGCAGCAACCAGGTCTTCAACGGATCATAATGTTTCATATGATAGGCTTCGTGGTATATGACAGCCTCTTCCTCGTGCTTGTCCAGTACGGACAATAGTGCAGAGGACAATACAATGCGTGGCTTCCATAATCCCATCGTAAAGGCGGCTGGCTTGGCATAATCAATGACCCATATCCGATCGGTCCCGAGTTCACGATATCGCTCACCCAGTGCTTCGGTCAGCGGCAGATCACGCATTCGGTGCAGTCTGCGAAAAGCTGCCCTGGTAGCCATACACTGTCTGACTGCTTCTCCTCCAGCGATAGCAAAGGTAACGAAAACCAGCCCGCTGAGCGCATCCACCATGTAGCCAATTCCGTAGTGCTGCAACAAACTTCTGCAAATTTGAAACACGTTATAATTCAATTTCCAGCCGAAAACATGCTGCCCGGCGTACATACCCATCTGTATAAGGGCGAAACCCGAAATCAAGGCGCCTGCTGTAAACAGTAATTTAGAACGTGTTTTCCACATCGCTACATATCCTTTTTCCATTGTTTAATTTTTTGTTCCAGACGTTCGATCAACTTCGGATCGGCCACCTCCAGAGCATCAATCATATGATTGACAGCAAGTGGGCCAAATTCATCCACCAATTCGTGACTGAGTCCCTTGGATTGCTCATCCATGAACTCTTCCCTACTTAAAACTGGACGATATAAAGACGTTCTCCCACGTATACTCTTACTCAGTATCCCCTTGTCCACTAAACGGTTCATCACGGTCATTACCGTATTGAAGTTAAAGTCCCGATCCCCCTCCAACGCGGTCTGCACTTCTTTGATACTCCGATCCGAAGTGGACCATAAAATATCCATAATCTTGGCTTCCAGAGGTCCGAAAAATCGGTTAAGCCCGGTTTCGCCAGCTTTAAAATTCAGTCGTTTCATAAGAAGCACCTCACACTACCGATTGTAGTGTATATATCCGGCTAAAGTCAACCGTCACACCTAATGTCAGTTTCTTCATGGAAAATCATATACAAACCGCCGAATGTCTCCATCCGGCGGAAATTCATCGGTATTTATAACTTTCAGGTCAATCTGCCAATCTGTATCCTACACCTCTTACGGTTGCAATATATTCAGGTTCCGCAGGTCGATCATCTAGCTTCTTGCGCAAACTTTTGACATGCACATCTACAACGTTACTGCCGCCTACAAAATCCGTCTCCCAGATATCGTGCATCATTTGCTCGCGAGAGATCACTTTGCCTTGAGCATCAATCAGCTTCAGCAGCAAATCGTATTCTGTTTTAGTCAGATTCAGTTGACTCTCTTCTTTATATACCAGCATTTTATCTCGGTCAATCCAGATGTCCTTGAACACCGTACGACGGCTGGCTTGCGCTGCCTGACGGGAAACGGCAGGATGGCGAACAATCATCCGTTCAATGTCATGCACCATATGATTGGAAGCCAGCGGCCACACCAGCACCTCTTCTGAAGGAAGCAGCTCATGCGCATGTACAGACACCCGATCCTGAACCACGTACATAACCGGGGTGTCTTTCATGTGTTCTACCTCCAGACGATTGCGGATATCCAGTAATTCACTCTGTGGTTCGGTGGCGGTCAAATCGTAAATCAACAGATCGCTTCCCAGATGACGCTGCACTTCAGGCTCCCAGCGATGAAAAACCATCACATCAAAACACGCATCTGACAACGTACTCACCAACCCGTGAACTACACCCGGTACCGAACTGATTAGAATGATACGACGTGTGGTCGGACAATACAAAGGCTCATTGGAGGGAACGGTCTGCACCGTAGGTGTAGAGGGAGCTGCTAACATCGATGTCCAACTACCCTTCACCCGTCTAGGCATGTCAGCCACTTTGAAACGATTCGTTATCTGATTCGCTTGCTTTGACATTCCTTACACACTCCTCCGAATACGACATGGGCATGGGCAATAGTATACCCCGTTTCATGCGCAACCGTGTCAATCCAATCATGTGGGACTTCACTCATCACTTCATCTACCCGGCCGCATACCTGACAAATAATATGCTGATGATCGTCCATCCGTCCGTCATAACGACTAGCAGCTTCCCCCAGCTTCAATTCACGGATTAATTCCTTATCCGTCAAATAACGCAGTGAATTATATACCGTTCCATAGGCCAGATTATATCCGCGCTCCATCAACCGATTCATAACATCGGCCGCAGTAGGATGATCGTGGGCTTCACGAACCACATCATATACCGCTTGGCGCTGCGAAGTTAAATTTAAAGTTCTCATGCCGCATCTCCCTTAACCAACGCAGATTATATTAATTACAAACTTACAATCATAATAAAGATCAATTTAGAATAAGTATAAATCTTAATTTATTTCAAGTCAATGGGATCGGATAAATTGAACGGCTTTGCAACACAATGTATACATGGTACATCTCAGCTCATATACACTGGAGGAATATTTTATGAAAATACTGTGGATATTCACACTCTTTATGATGCTTATGCTCGGCACCAATCTGCTAGTGAACTTGCTATTCAGTACTCATACCCCGTGGGAGCCGATGGCATTAGCTTTTAGCACTATGCGTCCATCCGAATATATCGTCTTGGCAGGAATGCTGCTCGTATTCTTTGTGACCGTGGCAAAAAAACAAATTAAATACGGATTTCACTTCCTTTTTTCACGATGGTCCCGTTTTCTTAAAGTTTCCGCTTCTTCCTCGGGTTCTAACTCTGCTTCGATGCAAAAGAGCGGCCAAAAAGAGCAGCAAGGGAAAGATGTAAACAAATAACGGATGAATATAAATAAACGATAATCGTCCAAAAGCAAGGTGCTCAATCATGCTAGGTGTTTGTACCTGTGACCACAGTAAGACAATGATTCCGACAAAAAGTAGTGTTTTCCGGTAGGGGAGGCTAAAAATATCGGAGATCCCGAGCACCGCAGCATAGAAGAACAGGGCAATTTTGAAAAAATCGCCCACAATCATCGTCATCAGAACAATCACATCCAGACGTTGTAAATATTCTGAAAACTCTACACTCCCAAAGGTGCTGAGTAAAGGAAAGATGGAGCGCTGCGCAATGTCAGTGCCCATAACAGCCACATTTAGTATTGCGGATTCAGCTAAAACGAAACCGCCTACGATAATGCCCGCATAGCCTGTTCTGGCCATCTGCGACGTTTTTTCCAAATGGGGCACGAACATCATAAAACAAATCATTTCTGCGTATGGAAATGCCAAATGTTCCCGAATGGCTGAATGAAGCACAGATTTAAAGCCATGCTCCATCACCGGCGTCAGCTCATGCAAATGAATGCTGTCCGATAAAATCAACAGTACATTTCCCACAAAAATGACGGTCACCACTGCAATAAGCATGATTTGTCCTGTTCGAGCTAATACTTCAAATCCTAACCAAAGGACATACATTACGCACAAAACCATAAGGAAGGCAACGACGAGGTTGGGCGTTTGCTCCAGTACGGAAATACGAATCAGCTCTGTCTCATCGCGCAAATTCCCGCCTGTTAGAAATAAAAAAAACAAAATATATAATACTCCCATGACTGTTCCACATGTATGACCGACCAATTCGCTAGCATAGGTTGTGAGAGGCTTACCAGGGAACGTTTCAGCTGTGTAGCAGTACATTCGGAATAATACCATACCCAGAATCATAGCAACGAGTTGGATAATCCAGGTGTCCCGCTGCATATAACTATCCATATTAATGGTAATTGCGTTGCCTGTAAGAAAATGAAACATAAGAATGAGCAATTGCCCCGTGCTGATGTATGTTTTGTTTTCAAGACGATGACTCACGAGGCATACTCCTTTCTTTTTTTGTTGCGATTTTTTTTCAGCCATGACACCATAAGCAACAAGAAAGGAAAGAACACAGCAAATATCGGAAACACCCATTTCAGTACAAACTTGCCTGTTGTAAGATGTTCTTGATAGCCCTGAGCCATCAACACGCAAGAAACAAGCATGATCAGCCCAAACGGCAGAATCAGTTTATGGTATGAAACACGTAATACATCTTCAGCAGCCTTAACCGCTGCATAATAGAAAATAAAAATTTTGAAAAAATCAAAAATAATGACAGTCATGACCCCAATTACATCCACTCTATCGACGAAATCTGATATTTCCACCTTGCTGATCATAGAAAGCAGCGGGTAAGTGGCCCGTTTGAATACGTCCTCCCCAAGCACAACCACATTTGACAGTGTAACAAAAGACAGGATTGCGCCTCCCAACAATACAGCGGTGACCCCAACCCCGTTGGCACGGTAACCTTTCTTTAATGTGGGAAGGATCATCGCAAACGTGACCATCTCACCGTATGGCAACATCAAGGCTTGTGAATAGACAACCTCCCATATCGGCTGCCAGCCATGCTGGGCAATAGGCAATATATTGCTCATATGAACAATACCTGACAATAAAATCATGATATTCGTAGCGAAGCCCAGCAACAGCAGCAAAAATAACAGCATAAGTCCCGTCCGGCCTGCGACCTCAATTCCCAAATGCATCACATACATGACAAGACCAATCATCAGGACACAGACGATAGTTAACGGCGTATGCTGTAATGTCCGGTCGGCAATCAGTATTCCAGTATCTCGAAGATCGCGTGCTCCGCCGTAAAGAAAAAACACAATATATAAAAAGGCAAGCACGCTCCCAGCAGTTTTGCCCAGGAGCACCTTGCAGTACTGTGTCATGAGCAGGTCGGGAAAGTGGCGGTGAAGGCTGCCGTAGCATAGAAAAAGTAGGGCTCCCAAGCCTGCGGCGATAAGAATAGCAATCCACGCATCCTTGCCCGCATCTCTTCCGGGAATAGACATCATGGACGTCCCCAACTCAAACAGCATCATCAGGGAAATCATCTCTTTTGCGTCGATTTGTATCTTTTTCAATGCCTTCCCTCCTTTCCCGATTTCACTAATTGGACTCTCCCTTTGAATAAGGGCTAGTCCGTGACTGTGTATGCTTCAGTACCGAAGTCACCTGAACACGAACGGTGCTTTCTGCAAAATAGCGGCTCCATTCAGGTGAGAGTTTTTTCCACTGTTCAGGATGGCTTTTCTCCAGTGCATGGCCTAGGCCGAGTACATCACTACGGCTACGCTGAACCTCCTTAACCGTTGAAGTAATCACTTTTTTTGTTTCTTCTCCCCACTGTTTCTGCAAGCTATACATAACCTCTGGACTTTTTAAGTCAATCGAGCACTCGGCTTCCTGAATCGTCCCGGTCTGCTCCAAATTAATAACAAATACCGGCTTCCCTTGCTCGATCAGACTGTGTACATGTGTTTTAGAATACAAGGTTTCGATTCCAATGGTTTCACCTTTTTTGCCGCAGCTCAACGCGGTTTCAGCACTTTTCACTTTATTGTTTACTATAGATAATCCAATAGCTCGGTTATCGTCCAGCCAATGGACGAGACGATCCTTACGGAACACACCCATACCGTTAATGCGAACAACCGCTTCGGGCAAAATAGTATCCACGTTAGCCTTAAGGGGAGCCTGCTCCAAATTACCTTCTACTTCTACACCAGTAAGGACAGGCCCACTACCTTTATTGGACATACTCCGGATAACATCGTCTAGACTCACTGCGTAATCCCCCGCGTACATACGCTGCGACGCTTCCAGCTTACCCGAGATATCATTAGCAGGAATACGACCGATT
Organism: Paenibacillus sp. SEL1; assembly: GCF_054602535.1. NCBI lineage: Bacteria > Bacillati > Bacillota > Bacilli > Caryophanales > Paenibacillaceae > Paenibacillus > Paenibacillus sp. SEL1. The sequence continues at coordinate 1,631,085 of NZ_CM137723.1, forward strand.
GCAGTCATGGATGCCAGTACGTTCTTGGCCGTTTCACCGCGTGCTACCAGCATTTTCATCGTTAGTCGGGGCTCCGCGGCCCTTTCCAAATAATCCAACGTATCCCCGATTCCACGTCGAGCCAGCTTTTCTCCAAAAACGACAATCCTCGCATGGGCCAGAGAAACTACCCGCGGAATCTTCTGTGAAGCTTTGCGAATCACTTGAAAAAGGTTACTTCCCTTTTGCTGATACAGCACAACTGGGGTATTTCCTCGGGCTTTAGCCCCGGCAATTTCATCCGCTACGATAATCTGTAGTGAAACCACATAATCGGATTCACCATCCGCATCAATGCCTATAGCCGCGACTACTGCCCGCTGGTTCAACTCCACTGAATCCCAGCAGCCAGAGAGAAGCGGCATGACTAGTAGCCCCACCAAACTCAGCATCCATATTCTCCATTTAAAGGTTACTGTGCTTCGTTCACTCCCCTTCTCCAGATGCACCCTGAGCGCCCCCCTCCCGCATTGGTGAAGTTTTATCGGAAGGGGAAATCCCGCTTCCATCCTTCATTCGTTTCTGATTCGTTGATGTAATACTTTTAGGACGTTTCCGCATCATCCAAAATGGCATTCGCAATACCGCATCCTTTTGACTCTCCAGCACAAAAGGACTGAAAGGGGCCATGTAGGGCACCCCAAAAGAGCGAAGACTGTTCATATGGGCGATTAGCGCAATGAGCCCCAATGTAATGCCATACAGCCCCATAAATGCAGCCAGCACCATAAAAACAAACCGGAACAGTCTCCCGGCTACCGCCATGTTATATGTCGGAATCGCGTAGCTGGCAATCCCCGTCAGCGCTACTACAATCGTGAGCAGCGGGGTGACAATTCCAGCCTCCACAGCCGCTTGTCCCAATACAAGCGCACCGATAACGGATACCGTTTGTCCGCCCACACGGGGCATTCGAATACCTGCTTCTCGCAAGATTTCAAAGGTGATTTCCAGAATAAACGCCTCCAGAAATGCCGGAAAAGGAACGGATTCCCGCTGCGCTAGTATGCTGATCAGCAGTGGGGTTGGTATCATTTCATAATGATAAGTGGTTAAGGCGATGTAGAGAGAAGGCCCCAAAATCAGAATAATAAAGCTGATATAACGTATGACTCGGATGACAGTTGCCATGTCATAACGTTCCGAATAATCGGAAGAACTTTGAAAAAATTGAGCAAATACAGTGGGCATCACCAGTACAAATGGATTTCCATCGACGATGAGTGCCACCCGACCCTCCATAATGTTGCTGCTAATCGTATCCGGTCTTTCCGAGTTATAGATCGTTGGAAATGGTGTGAGATTTTGGTCCTGTATCATCTCTTCTACCATGCCGGATTCAAATATGGCGTCAATATTGATGGCTTTTACTCGTTTGCGAACTTCATCTACGACACTTGAATCTGCAATATTTTTCATATACAGTATGGCCACATTCGTGAGGGACGTACTTCCCACTTTGAACATCTCCATCGTAAGATCGGAGCTTTTAATCCGCCGACGTACAAGAGAGACGTTCGTGAACAGGGATTCCACAAATCCATCCTTCGGCCCCTGGACGACAGACTGTGTGGAGGGCTCGTTAACCCCCCGCGTCTCTCCTCCGCGTGTGCCGCATGCGATGGTTTTTTTACAGCCTTCCAGCAGAATGATCGTATCTCCCATCAAGAGTTGTTCCATCATGGAATTCCAATCATCGCAATCCTTCACTTCACCCAGTTCCAGCGCATGAGCCTGTATCCGATTGTAAAGCTCTTCTGCACTTTCTACCTCAGCAGCCACCTCGGCAGATGGGCGGCTAAGCAATGATTTCATGACGAGCTCATTCACCGTATCCGTCTTGACCATACTATCTAGAAATACAATGGCGGCAGGAACATCCGCCTTTAGTCCGACATTAAAACGGCGAATCAAGAAGTCTGGGCTGTTAGACGTCGATTCCTTAATTTGCTGCAAGTTGGTATCCAAATGAGCCTCGATCTTTAAAGAACGTGAAGAATTTTCTTTATTCCTGTCCGCACCCGACTTTTTATTATGTTTGCGATAGGGATAGCGAATCATGAGCAAACCTCATCTCCAGTAAGGCAGCAATAGCTACCGCCCATTTTTCCTTATTCTTGTATCTTTGGAGTATGCTCAATCTATTCCCAGTTATGCACTAAACACGTGAACGAAACGTTATAAGCGCACCCGCATAATAAATTTCAATAAATTCTTCATTTTTAAGCTTAATGTCAGTTTTTTTGATAAAATGAAGAAATATGCCTCTCGGGAGGGTTAGCATCTTGTTCAGTACGTTTTTTGTAAATACCTGTATCCTTGTCACCTTTTTGTACATAACTGGCCTCATATCACAAAGATATAAAATCCGTCTGCACACCTTGAAGCGTAAGATACATTGGATCGGAGGCGCCCTTTTTGGGTGCTACGGCATTGTTATGATGTACTATTCAATTCCAGTAGGATTTAATACGATTGCCGATCTTCGTCATTTGGCCATCGTAGCTACCGCAACGTATATCGGCGCCCCAGCAGCACTCATGGCTACCCTGTTTATATGTGTAGGTAGATTATTACTGTTTGGTATTAACACTCAAGCCATCGTAGGCGCTGTTTTTATGCTGTTTGCCGGTCTGGGGTGCGCTATACTGTCACATTTGTCGTGGTCACGTTTGCCCAAGCTGATTATGATGAACATTTTTGCTTTGGGCTTTATATTTTGTTCCCTGATGGTTAATTTAAAAGATCTTGATGATGTTCTGCATGTTTATCCGCTTCAGTTCTTCATTTCGATGGTTGGTGGATGTCTTCTGTACCTCATTGCTGAATCTATCAACACATCCAATGAGCTGTTACTTCGACTGGAGCATACCTCCTACACAGACCATCTCACTAATTTAAGCAACAGAAGACAGCTTGAGTTTTCATTGGAAGAGAAGCTCCCTCAAGCTCGCCAACGTCATGAGCACTTATCTGTACTGGTGTTGGATATTGATCACTTCAAGAAAGTTAATGATAGCTACGGACATGCGGCAGGAGATGCAGTGCTGCGCCAGCTTGGGCAGATTTTAATGGAAAAATGTCGTCCCAATGATGTAGTCACCCGCAGCGGGGGGGAAGAATTCACCGTGCTTTTGCCGAATTGTGCTTTTCGACAAGCGCTACGCATAGCTAATCAGATTCTAAGTGGAGTAAATCAGCACGAGTTTATTTTAGCGGACGATCTTGTTCTTAAAGTCACGGTGTCCATCGGCGTGACGACCTTTCCTGGTACCGGGGAAGATATGTCCGGGGCAGCCCTGCTGGAGCAGGCAGATAAAGCACTATACGAAGCTAAAAATGCAGGACGTAACCGGGTTTGCTCATATGAAATATAATTTGAGACATGACCATTTCATAGAAATAGCCGATACCCCCCTCTCTTGAGAGTCGTATCGGCTATTATCATTTTGAATCTTCATTATGATTGCATTTCCCCACCACGAGTGACGTACGATTGGCAAGCGAAGCCAGCGTATGGGACCCCCATACTTCTAGCATACGTTGTTCACTCTCGGCTAAAATTTCGGATACGGCTATCGCCAACTCCTCACAAAAAGGATTGGTTTCCGGTTCATGCATCATACCCGGGAAAATCGGATCACATATTTCAATGGCGTGGTATATATCGGCAAGTGTAATATGGTCGGCCGAACGGGTAAGCACATAGCCTCCCTCACGACCTTCGCGTGCTGCAATCAAATCTGCCTGTACAAGTCGCGTCAGCACCCTGCGCACCAAAGTGACTTCGCAGTCAATGGAACGGGCAATAGAACCGCTGGCACAGAGTTCTCCGTACTTTTCCAAATAGACAAGCGCCTTTACCGCCACCCCAAGCCATTTGGGCGTTGCGGTGCGTAGTCGTTTTTCACTATTCAAATGAGATGACACCCCTAAGCTGTAGAAACTTCGTTGAATGCATTGTACGTGATGTCAGAAGTAAGTTCAAGCCTGAAAGCCGGAATCCTCTGTAGCATTAGCGCCCAAAGTAAAATGAGCTAGCCGCACTTCCCCGCTCAACAACAGGTATACATCACGTGTGCCAGAGACTGAATGTACCGCTTCCGCGAGCGTAGCCCATGCTTGCGCCCCTCCTGTATTGCCCACATTCACACGTGCCACAGCTTCGCTGTCCGGCGCGTCCAAACGCAGCTCAATTGTGGCATAAGCTTAATTAAGATGATAAAAAGTTTATTTATGAAAGCGTTTTAATATATCATAGCTAAAAAGGGATACCCCGGCAACAATACCGAAAACATCCTATACTGGTTGAAAGAGAGACCGCAGCATAAAGACAAAAAAAGTTGTATTTTACCTTCAATATACAAAGCTAAAAATAATATTTTTTGGTATAATCAGGATATATCATGGAAGGAGGAAGCTCTAATGAAAAATACTGGAATGACACGGCCTCTAGATCAATTGGGCCGGATTGTACTTCCTAAGGAAATGCGGACCACAATGGATATCAATATCGGTGATTCACTTGAATTTTTCGTAGATGAAGAAGGGTTTGTACTAAGAAAATACACCGGTGTCTCCTGCAAATTTTGCGGCGCGGTGGATCATTTAACTTATTTTCGCGACAGCTTTATTTGCGCAGAGTGCATCCAGGTATTAAAGACCGATGAAAACGTGCATGCCACAAGCACCGATGCTATCCAGGCTCAAGAAGATTCTAAGCCGACCCGAACCAACACAACCTGGCAACCCAAGCAATCTAGAGTGCAGCAAGGTGAAATGGTAAAAAAGCTACGCAAGCTGATTCAGGAACACCCGAACCTGCCACAAAAAGTATATGCCGAAATGCTAGATATTTCCCAAGGCCGGGTGTCCCAGTTGAAAAAGCTACTCTAAACCTTCTCAAAACAATATCCCAAGATCATATACTATGTACTCGCAAGCCTATCATTTTCATCGCAACTACGATGGCCAGATATAGAGTAAGGTGCATATCCGTGGATGTGTCCCTTACTCTGTATCTGGCTTTTTTATGCTGCCCGCCCCTACCAATGTGACAATAGTCACATACTCTCAATGTATACGTATATACAATATATAGATCGAAACAATTGGTTAACACAAGATATCATCAATATGTTGTTTTTGTGAAAAATATATATATTTTACTATATGGAGGGTTTTACGATGAAGGTGCTGGAGGAACATCAATTATACGACATCGGCGAACGGGTCATTGGGGCACAAGATCTGGACATGCTGCGGGAGAATGCAAATTTGAATGGAGAATCGTTCAGCGGCAAAATGAGCAAGCTTGGGTCCGAGTATGCCAAATGGTATGCGCGCCTGCGGGTACTTCCGCCTGAACTGACGAACGCGATTGACCACGGGTATGTATATGTTCACGATTTGGACCAATATGCACTCGGAACTACAAATTGTATCTTTATTCCTTTTGGTCGTTTACTGCGAGACGGCTTCAATACAGGCAACGGCTCTGTGCGCACACCGCAAACGATTATGTCTGCTATGGCACTTGTCGCCATCATATTCCAGTCTCAGCAAAACAGCCAATTCGGAGGTGTCTCTGCCAATAAAATCGATTGGGACCTTGCCCCATACGTTGCCCGGTCCTTCCGCAAGCATCTGCGCAAGGGACTTCGGCTGTTCGAGGAAGAGGTAGAATCCAGTCTGTCTGACGACGAACTACATATGGCCAATCCCCATTTGCAAGAAGTCTGCCCTCGTTCATACGCATTCGCACGCGAAGAAACGCAGACGGAAACCCGGCAGGCTGCTGAATCGCTCATTCATAACCTGAACACCATGAGCAGTCGGGCGGGGGGACAGATTCCATTCACTTCACTGAATTACGGAATGTGCACGTCTGCTGAGGGACGGCTTGTTACTCAATCGCTGCTGGAGGCCACTATTCGCGGCTTGGGCAGCGGGGAAACTCCTATTTTTCCACAACATATTTTCCAATGTAAAGAGGGAATCAACCAGGCAGAAGGCGACATCAATTATGATTTGTTCTTACGGGCGGTAGAATGCTCTAGCAGACGGATGTATCCCAATTTTGTGAATGTGGATGCCACCTTCAACCTGCCTTTTTACCGTGCTGATGATCCAGATACCATTATAGCGACAATGGGTTGCCGTACCCGCACCATTTCTGACCGTTTCGGTAGAAACCGGCAGAGTGGCAAGGGGAATCTCTCCTTCAATACCATTAATCTGGTGCGGCTTGGCATTGAATATGGTATTTGCACAGGCAAACGCCTGACACCTGACCGTGATCGCTTTGATGCGAGACTAGAAGAAGTTATGCGCATTGCGGTAGATGGCCTAATTCATCGCTATCAAATCCAGACCAGCCAACCGGCCAAAGCCTCGGACTTTATGATGCGCGAAGGGGTATGGGAAGGTGGAGAACAACTGGCACCAGATGATAAGGTGGGAGGCGTACTAAAACACGGTACGCTTTCGATCGGGTTCATCGGGCTGGCTGAGTGCATGAAGGCACTATACGGGAAACACCACGGGGAGGATGATTTTGTATACCGCGAGGCACAGCGAATCATCACTTCCATGCGCGTGTATTGCGATCGAATGAGTGAATATCACAATTTAAATATTACATTGTTCGCTACGCCTGCCGAAGGTCTGTCGGGCAAGTTCACATTGCTGGATCAACGTGATTTCGGGATTATTCCTGAGGTAAATGATCGAGAATATTACACCAATTCTTTTCATATTCCCGTGTATTACACGCTCCCGGCTGCTCGTAAAATCAGCTTGGAAGCTCCGTTCCATAACCTATGCAACGCTGGTGCGATTTCATACATTGAGCTGGACGGTAATGCGCGGAATAACCCGGATGCGTTTCTTAAAATTGTTCAGTATGCGCTGCATCAGAACATCGGCTATTTCTCCATCAACCATCCGGTGGATCGTTGTACGGAATGTGGTTATGAAGGGATTATCGGGACAAGCTGCCCCCAATGTGGCACAGATGAGGAGCACACACACTTTCAGCGCTTACGTCGGGTAACCGGATATCTGACAGGAGATTATACCGTTCGCTTTAATGCCGCAAAACAGGCAGAAGTTCGAGACCGGGTGAAACATAAGTGAATTTGTGTGGCTACATTCCGGAATCTCTGAACGAAGGATACGGCCTGCGCACCGTTGTGTTCATTAGCGGTTGCCGTCATGCCTGTCCTGGATGCTTTAATCCAGAGTCATGGAGCTTCCGTGCAGGCGAGCCATTCACCCCCCAACGACAACAGGAGGTCATTCGTGACATCATGGAAAATCCGTTGTTGGATGGACTGACTCTCTGCGGGGGAGACCCGTTTTTCTCAGCAGCAGAATGCTCGCAATTTGTGCGTGACTTCCGCGAAGCCTGTCCCGACCGAACCGTGTGGGCTTACACTGGCTTTGTCTATGAAGATCTACTCACAGATCCGGAGCGACAGGAACTGGCACTTTTGTGCGATGTGATTGTGGACGGTCGTTTTGTAGAACAGCAAAAGGACCTGACCCTTCCCTTCCGGGGCAGTCGCAACCAGCGTCTGGTAGATGTAAAAGCCAGCATTCAGGCAGGTTATACCGTTTCATTGACATAAGGCGATGCTTACCCAGCAAGCAAGATGCTATATCTAATCTAAGACAAGCCCCCATCATGGGTAAGCTTGTCTTTTTTTCATATAGCTAACAGATTCCATTGGAGTTTCTATTGCGCATCCTGTAAGTTTCACTTATGATGGTGAACAAGTATACGAGTGCATAATTATTCGTCATACCTTAACCGCATAGCTTGGAGATAGGTGTCTGTTCTATTCAGATCAGGCTTAAAAGGGAAGCCGGTGCAAATCCGGCACGGTCCCGCCACTGTAAACGGGGAACTTTCAGCTGTTCATATATCCACTGGTCCACAGACCGGGAAGGAGTGCTGAGCGTCATGATCCGTAAGTCAGGAGACCTGCCTATTTTAACAACATCGCAAGTACCTACGGAAGATAGGGAGGTGTTAAGAGCAGTCGCCGTATTTTTGATTTTTTAATCACGGAGGCATTCTTTCCCCTACTTATTTTTAACCTTGGGGGGAAGAATGCCTTTTTTGGTACGTAAAAATAAAACAGCTACCCACTAGGAGGAAAAGTACATGTCCATTATTGAATGGCCTGAATTGTCCGGCTTAATTAGCAGTAATCTGGGATATCCGCGTATCGGCGAAAACCGGGAATGGAAGAAAGCACTGGAACGCTTCTGGAACGGCAGCATTAACGAAAGCGAACTGCAGACGGAGATGAAAAAATTACGGTTGGAGCATCTGAGCAAGCAGCGTGACAAGGGGATTGATCGCATTCCTGTCGGAGACTTCTCCTATTACGATCACATGCTGGATACATCTGTGATGTTCGGTCTAGTACCTGAACGGTTCAACTATCGTCCCGCAGGTCCGATTCCTCTGTCCGTGTACTTCGGGATCGCTCGCGGTCAGAAGGGAGCAACCGCCAGTGAAATGACCAAATGGATGAATACCAATTATCACTACATCGTTCCTGAATTGGCGAATGCAGTTCCGGTGTTCACTGAAAATAAACCTTTACAGGCTTATCGTGAAGCAAAACAAGAACTAGGTATTGATGGGAAACCGGTCCTCATCGGCCCCTATTCATTCGTTACCCTTTCCAAAGGCTATGATCGTAAGGAGCTTGCCTCTATTATAAGAACCTTCCTGCCTTTATACACCCGTGTCCTGTCTGAACTAGCAGCAGAAGGTGTTCAGTGGGTCCAAATCGATGAACCTGTCCTGACCACCTCATTCCCAGTAGAGGATCTGGGCATTATCCAGGAAGTCTATGAAGCTTTGACCCAAGCTGCGCCCTCCTTAAATATAATGCTGCAAACCTACTTTGGCAGCCTAGATCATTATGAGCGTCTGTCCGTACTTCCAGTACAGGGGCTGGGTCTTGATTTTGTGTATGATGATGGCGAAAATCTTCAGCATATATTGCAGCATGGCTTTCCTAAAGGAAAAACGCTGGGCGCTGGTGTCATTGACGGACGCAATATATGGCGCAGCGACCTGAACGCTGTAGCTGCTCTGCTGGGTCAGTTAGCAGAACAGACCACTGCCGAGCAGCTTATCGTACAGCCATCATGCAGTCTGCTGCATGTGCCAGTCAGCCTGGAGGCAGAGCACAAGCTGGACAAGGAGCTGGTGCAAGCGCTGGCCTTTGCTGATGAAAAGCTAGAGGAAATCGCCATCCTGACGGCTGCACTTGGCAAACACGATCCATCCGCACTATCCAAGCTTGAGCAAAGTGCAGATGCGGTAGCCCGTTTCAACAGTTCAGCAGCACGCGTACAGACAGCTGCCGATCTGGCCGACCTGTTGGCCAAAGAGCCTCTGTCACGCAGCGTTCCTTTTGCCGAACGTCGTGAGATTCAGCAAAATAAGCTGAAGTTGCCTCCACTGCCTACGACGACCATTGGTAGCTTCCCGCAAACCGCCGAGATCCGCAAGGCCCGCCTGCACTATCGCAAAGGAGAATGGTCTGCCGAGCAATATCGAACGTTCATCCAACAGCAAATTAAGGAATGGATTGATATCCAAGAGGACATTGGCATTGATGTGCTTGTACATGGGGAATTTGAGCGGACCGACATGGTTGAATTTTTTGGCGAAAAGCTGAACGGCTTTGCTTTTACGCAAAACGGATGGGTGCAGTCCTACGGCTCCCGCTGTGTCAAACCACCGATTATATACGGAGACGTTTCCTTCGATCAGCCCATGACCGTGGAAGAAACGGCATTCGCCCAATCGTTAACCTCCAAGCCTGTTAAGGGAATGCTTACGGGTCCTGTGACCATTTTGAACTGGTCTTTCGAACGTAATGACATTCCACGTAGTCAAGTTGCTTTACAGTTGGCTCTGGCATTACGGGCAGAGGTAGAGGCACTGGAACAAGCGGGCATCGGCATGATTCAGGTCGATGAGCCTGCAATTCGTGAAGGGCTTCCGCTGAAAAAAGAACAGCAGCAAGCCTATCTGGATTGGGCGGTTCAAGCCTTCCTTGTGACCACGGCCACCGTTGAGCCAGCGACCCAAATCCATACGCATATGTGCTATTCCGAATTTCAGCATATGATTCAGTCCATCTCCGATATGGATGCCGACGTTATATCTATTGAAACCTCGCGAAGCCACGGAGAACTGATTGTCAGCTTTGAAGATCAGGTATACGACAAAGGCATCGGTCTGGGCGTGTACGATATCCACAGCCCGCGCATCCCCGATGTATCTGAAATGCTAAGCATGATCCAGCGTGCCCTGCGCGTACTGCCATCAGATTTGTTCTGGGTTAATCCGGATTGTGGTCTGAAAACCCGTACCAAAGAGGAATCTGTCGCCGCCTTGCGACAAATGGTACAAGCGGCTCAAGCAGCCCGGGCTGCATTGGCTGTATCCAACTAATTTTTTTATCGTATCCAATCGCGCCATCATTTTCGCCTTATCCTATTCCCCTTTCCGGCCCTTTTTGCTAAAAGCCAGGAAGGGGGATTTATTCTAGATCATATAATGTATATACGCCTTGAATATGCTCCATTTTCATCTGCTTCATATGTACGCCTAAGCCATGTTCTCGATCCCAGGAGCAACTAAAATTCAAATACAGTTCATCCTTTGCCGATGAGTCGGAAATCAGTATAGACATAAGCTGTATTCGATCCAACAATTGTTCCGGGCGCTCCACATAAGGCGCATATTCATCTGGGTCCTCTCCCCATGTACTGTAAGCATTCCGGTACTTTTCCACTATGCCAGCATAATGATGGTGTATGGACTCCAACACTTGAGGATGAATAGTTGACGAATATTCCATATACTGCTCCCATGTCTTTTTTTGCAACTGTGTAGGTTCTTCTATAGTCTGTGCCTGTTCTTCGGAGTCGGCTCCCACGATAAATTCGACTTCTACTTCCGAGGGCTGCCCGCAAAAATTAACATGTACTATACCACGCAGAACAATCTCCTCAGATACATCCCAAGACTCATCATCCTGTTCCAGTTCCATATACCAGTGTTTCCAATCCACCCTTACCACCTCTTCATAAAAAGTAATCTTTAACCCTATTGAATACTTTACAATCTATCATTTTAATGAATGAAATTAAAGCGGCAGCCTATTTGGGCTTCCAGCCAGATTTCGAGGAATTTCCAAATGAAACTACTTTTTTCTACAACATTCGCTATTCAATAAAGCCTTCAAGAAAGAAAATCTGCCCATTTCGGCACAAATATTTTATTATTAAAAATTTAGTACCTTGCATTAATCAGTACATGATGTTAAATTATACCTGACTACTGTTCTATAATTAGTACCCGTGACAAATTATGCACAAACACACGTTTCTTCCCCTTATTCCGAACGACACCTATGAATCATTGATAACATCCAGGAAGGGAGCACCGCTCGTGAATGTGAACATCCAATTCAAAAAAGGGGTACTGGAACTGTGCGTTCTAGTTCTAATTGGACGCAGAGACCGTTATGGCTACGAGTTGGCTCAAGCCGTCTCCCGTCATATTGAAGTAGCTGAGGGAGCCCTATATCCACTGCTTCGCCGTCTGGTATCAGAAGGATACTGCACAACGTATTTACAGGAATCGACCGAGGGGCCTCCCCGTAAATATTATCGGCTGACTGATACTGGAAGCCATTATACAAAAATACTTACGCGGGAATGGAATGATTTTGTCCATCATGTCGCAAGCCTACTGGAGGAAGGAAATTCCGATGAATAGAAAACAGTTTCTTACAGAGGTGGAGCAGCGTCTTTCTCCTCTCCCTGCAGAGGTACGCAATGAGCTGCTTAGTGATTTGAGCCAGCATTTTGACTACGGGTTGGTCAATGGAAAAAGCGAAAGTGAGATTGCCAATGAGCTGGGTAACCCAGAGGATATTGCCCGAGAAGCGTTGGATGATCCTAATGCAGCTTGGAACGCTTCTCCTCCGCTTCGCCAGGGAAGCTTCGCACGCAATCTTTTTACTTTCTTAGGACTGCTGTTTCTCAACTTGCTGATCTCCATCCCGATTATGGCTACCCTATGGGTAGTATGGGTTTCATTGACCGTGGTAGCGGTCAGCTTCATTGCAGCCCCCCTTCTCGCCGTTACTGATTATGCGCTGAACAACACCTTTTACCCGGCCAAATTCTTTTTCTCTATCACGTTGACGGGTATAGGTCTATTGCTGCTGCCTGGAGTACGTTATCTCTTATTCCTTATGGTCAAAGGCACAGTACGATACTGGAAATGGAATCAGACTACCCTGAGGGGAGCTTACTAACAACATGAATAAAAAGTGGTTTATTGCAGCAGGTCTGTGCATTGTGATCGGTGTAGCCGGAATGGTGGCTTACGGTGCCCCATGGAGTCAACAAGTCATGAAGGAAACAACTGCGATTAACAAAAAATGGACGTTCACACGTGGTCAGCTACAGAAGCTGAAAGTGGACAGTTCTGATGATGTCTCTATTTTGTTTACTCCCGGCTCTGGCGACCAAGGTACGATACGCATTAGTGGAGAAGTTCAGACAAAGGTAGCCGACCAAATTCATAATGCCCGAATTGAGAACGGTAAGCTTACGATTCAATCGGAGCCGGCCGCTTCCTTGTCATTTCTTTCGATCACCCCTGATTTAGATCAAACGATTACCGTAGAGATGCCCTCCGGCGAAACACTAACTGACCTACAGGTAGATGCACATTCAGGGAATGTAAAACTTCAAGATGCCTCCGTGCAGAATACTTCCATCACCGCTACTTCAGGCACTGCCGAGATTACAAACCTCCAAAGTACCCACCTGATCGCAAATTTAACATCCGGTAATTTTACAGCCAGTCAGCTTGCAGCAGATCTGGAGTTGAAGCTTACTTCAGGCGATGTTACCATCCGCGATTATAGCGGTAATGGCCTTATTTCCCTAACCTCAGGGGAGACAAATATTACGCAACGTGCCGTAGCCAACTTGGAAGTGAATGCTGATTCTGGTGACGTGAAGATTAAACAAGCTCCCGATTTTAAAGGTGTTTATAATGTCCACTCTGACTCTGGGAGTATAGATACTCCCGAATCTGTTCCCGGTAGTGTGAACGTGATAAAGGTAGAAACCACCTCAGGGGATATTAATATTTCCAAATAGGAGACCTCTAGATGAATACCTCATCAGAGGCGAAGTTTGGTTCAATGAGTTTAACCTTGTATAATGTAACCATGTGCTCACATGCACAACCACGTTATGGAGTGAAAAGGAGGAGACTGGATGGAACTTAAGAATAAAACAGCCATTATTACAGGAGCCAGCAAAGGAATCGGTAAAGCAATTGCCGAAACTTTAGCCAAGGAAGGCGTTAACCTGGGATTAATCTCACGAACATTGACTGACCTGCAAAAGCTGCAGGATTCGCTGGGGAGTACATACGGCGTGAAAGTGGTGAGTGCTGTTGCAGATATATCGGATCGCGCACAGGCCGCTGCCGCTGTAGCTTCACTGGAACACGAATTGGGCGCTGTCGATATTTTGATCAACAATGCAGGCATTGCTACCTTTGGCACAGTCGCAGATATGGACCCCGAAGAGTGGGAACGTATTATTCGCGTAAACCTGATGGGAACCTATTATGTTACACATGCTGCTCTTCCAAGCATGCTGGCACAAAAGAGCGGAAACATTATTAATATCTCCTCGACGGCAGGAGAACGAGGTTTTGCAACAGGCTCGGCATATTGCGCATCCAAATTTGCTTTGATGGGCTTCACGGAAGCACTGATGCAGGAAGTTCGCAAATCCAATATTCGCGTCACCGCGCTGACTCCAAGTACTGTCAATACAGAACTGGCGGCAAACGCAGGATTGTCTATTGGTGATGAGGATCGCATGCTTCAACCGCAGGATTTGGCCGATCTGACATTAGCCGCATTGAAACTGCCTCCACGGGTTCAATTAAAAGTAGCCGGTATTTGGACAACCAACCCACAGTAATTCGACATGACATCTTAGATTCATTGGCTGTACAATGCTCCGGCAGACGTAATTGTTCGTCATGCCGGAGCTTTTTTTCAGCATAGCTATACCAAAACAAACTGTAATATAAGCGCTTTGTACTTCCAGCATATATACATACAATTCCTACAACTATAAGCGCATTTCAGGAAAGGGGAAAAATGATGAAGAACACAGGAATGACACGGCCATTAGACCATTTGGGCCGCATTGTGCTGCCCAAGGAGCTGCGCAATTCTATGAATATTAATATTGGAGATGCCCTCGATTTTTTTATTACCCCAGAGGGACTGATGATTCGCAAGTATACGGGGGTTTCTTGCTATTTTTGTGGTGCCGTAGATCATTTGAGCTATTTTAGGGATCATCTGATATGTAAAAGTTGTATTGAAAATCTGAAGAGCGATAATCCTTCCAGTCATTTGAATGAATCCCGTCCTGTCCAGCCCAAGAAAAGAAGGAGTTACAGAAATCAGAATGATCTCCTGAATAAACTAAAACAGCTCATGCAGGAGCATCCTAATGTATCTCAAAAAGAATTAGCCGAAATGCTCGAACTATCCCAGGGACGCGTGTCACAGCTTAAAAAGCTACTTCTTTAAATCATCCGACCCGATCTCGTCTGTTCTAATCAACAAAAAAAGAGCCTGACGGCTCTTGGATCATCATCGTTACGCAATGTCGGACTGCTCTATAACCGGGACCCGATAGGCCAGCAAGGACTCGTCTATTACGGCAGAAATAAACGTTGCTTCTATTTCAGGCACCAGTCTAAGCGCATAATTCCATGCGTTTTCTTCAATTTGCAGCGCAAGTCGTTGCCGGGTCCCTATCCCGTTCTCTTGCTCCAACGCATCGGAGAGGTCCACTAATTCCGTATCGGCGGCGTGCCCGATCTCATGTGCAAGCACAACCGTAAAATACTCCTCAACTCGATCAACGCTGCCGAACATCTGTACACACTGTGTTTCAATAACATCCGTATACATGGTAATGGCGTGAGCATTCATGGCATACTTGCCCCCAATCAGCCTTCCACCAGGAAAACGTTTCTCCAGCTTGACTGTCACACCTATAGCAGCCCGTTCCAACAGCTCAGCGACAATGCGCTCTGCCTGATTTCTTTCCAACTTAGCTTCGCTCCTCAAACCAGGATATATAAAGTTATATTTACCTTAAACTTATGAAATCATGGATGTGTTCATACCATATACAGTACGATATTATACCTTTTTACAAAGGAGAATACCATGTCAGAAGATTATTATATAGGTTGGGGAACGCTTGCCCTGATTAATGCCGGCTTGGCACAGTCCAAAAACCGGAGCGGGCTAAATTGGTTTCTGCTCTCCCTATTAATAGGGCCACTGGCTACCCTTTTTATCGTTGCATGGGATAAGCTGGAGCCCTAATCCAGCCATTAGGTCATTCCCATCGTTATCCGGAATGAAAAGGGCAGCCTTGGCGCTTCTGCTGAAGCACTGTATCTGATGCTGTATTAGCCTGTCTCGACATATACGGCTTCTCTTGAACTCCGAAATTCGGCTTCACAAGCCGATTATCATAGGAACTATGAAAAATATGCGTTGTCGCCGGGGATAGCGGGGGGATCAGCCATGTCCAATTGCCTGTCAGCGCACGCCCAGCCTTGGCTTCTCGTTCCTCAAACAACTTGAATTGTGCCGCTGCGGTATGGTGGTCGACAATGCTGACTCCCGCTTTTTTAAAAGAATGCAGCACAGCAATATTCAATTCCACCAGCGCCCGATCACGCCAAAGCGTTGTTTCACTCGTCGTATCGAGTCCCATCAGCTTAGCAACCTGTGGCAACATATTATAGCGGAAGGTATCCGCAAAATTACGGGCGCCGATTTCTGTTCCCATATACCAGCCGTTAAAGGGAGCCGCTGTATAGATGATACCGCCAATCTCCAGCGTCATGTCCGCAATCATAGGCACGGCATACCAACGTAGTCCAAGGGAGGCTATACTTGAGAGTTCTGGATGCTCAATGGGCACCTCCATTACCAAATGTTTGGGAATATCAAAGAGCTGGGGAGGCTGCCCACCGGCTTCCACAACCAGTGGCAATATATCAAAAGGAGTCATCGCCCCTTGCCAGCCCATGTCTCTACAAGCTTGGGTAAAATCCACCGAGGCCGGGTCTCCTATGATCCCTTGATCGGTTTCATATCCAGCGTAACGAATGAGTTGATGGTTCCAGATGCGGATATTCGGCTGCCCCGGCTTGGAGGCACGAAATACAGTAAGCGTTGGCTTAATTTTACCGCCATTCGTTCCTATGCGTATATGCTCCAGAAGCTCGCTGACCACCTCCGTCGCATCTGATGCGCCCCGCGCATCCCTGACCAAAAGCTTGTCCCAAAATAAGCGCCCGATGCAACGATTGCTATTGCGCCAAGCCATGAGCGCTCCGTGTTCCAGCTCTTCGTAAGTATGATCATACGTTCCCGTAGCCTCTATGTCGTAACGAATATTAAGAAGCCGGGCTTCCGCTTCATCGCGGCTTCGGCCCAGCTCCTCATAACATGTATATATAAACTGCTCCGCTTCATGCAAAAGCTGTTGTTTTACTTCCATAACATACACCCCATCCCGGCAGCTCCATGACTCAAGAGCCCGTGGTCTTCCACGCCTTCTCGCCATTATACTCCAGTGGCAGACTGGAACCAACGGGATGTGTATCTTGTTCACCTGATCTCCATATACATGGAAATATACACCAATTAATTATCCCAAATACGCACTCAGCATCCAGATATGTTTATCCATTGCTTCTCTCAAGCCGTTAAGAAGATCCTCTGTCGCTTTATCCTGTGCTGCTTCCGCTGCTTCCATCCCATTAGCCAGTTCAACAGTGATGGTTTTAAAATCAGCAACAACGGACTTCACCATATCATCAGCTGTCTGTTCACCTGCGGACTCCTGAATAGCTGAAAGTTGCAAATGCTCCTTCAAGGTCGCAGCCGGACGGCCACCAATAGCCAACAAACGTTCAGCAATCGTATCTAAATTAGCTGTTGCTTCATTGTAAAGCTCTTCAAATTTAGCATGCAGTGTGAAGAATTTAGGTCCTTTCACATACCAGTGGAAATAATGCAGTTTCGTATACAATACAGACCAGGTAGCTACCTGACGATTCAATGCCTTGTGCAATTCTTGAATAGCCTCTTGTGTAGGTGCGTTCGTATGATTTAATGTACTCATGTTAAAATCCCCTCTCGTTTCATTCAAAGTATAGTTGGTGTAAAGCTTGGATACTCGTTAACAGTAGTGTCTGATTTTCTTCAAAATCCCATGCGTGAATCCAATAAATATTTACTAATTAATTTAGACTTAATCTAAATCCTGTTTTAATTATAACACTATGTCGATGTTTTTCAAGTCTTTATTCGGTTTTAATCATGAAGATTACGTGAATTGATTATAAATCAAACAACTCTATAGGCAATAGGATATCCAGACCAAGACTTATTTATCTTTTATACATAGGTTACATCAATAGGAGTAAAAAAGATGTTAATTTTGTCTGCTAAAGTATCTGTATTGTAGGCAAAGTCCATAACCTACTACCTCATACCTAGCCACGACAAAAAAAGAGCCGACCCGTAAGAGGGTCGGCTCTTTTTTTATTCTTGCATCTCCGAAGGTTCCACGATTAAGGATACAACCTTGCCAGCATTTACATCAATCAGGCCGTGATCGGTAATTTTCAAGGCCGGGCTGACCGGCAAAGAATGCGTACTCAGCGACATGATTGGATTGTAATGGCGGTAGCCCAGCGACAGCAAGGCTGAACGAAGCTCCTTCACATGGGCCGCAACCATTTCCAGCGGTCCTTCTGTTAAAATCCCGCCTACGGTTAACGGCAAATGGGACAGCACCTTGCCATTTTCAACTACGCAAAAGCCACCTTGGCTGGATAAAACCGTATTCGCAGCCAGTATCATATCTTGCTTGTTATGCCCTACGACCAGCAAGTTATGGTTATCGTGCGAATAGGTGGTTGCCACTGCCCCACGTTTAATCGTATCTCCCCCGATCAAACCGTAAGCACGGTTGCCATTCTTTCCATACCGTTCAAACGTAGCGATGAGTCCATGTTCACCATGTTCCCATACCAGTTCACCCTGCTCCACATGTGCAGGTGCAATCTGTTCGCTCGTAAAAGTTGAGCCATCCTTGACCATCATAATACGACATTGATGTGTGCCATCAGCTACATCCATCTTTACCGTAAAATCCTGTTCCGTGAGCGGATTGAGCTTCACACTTTGATAAAAATGGGCGGGGAAGCGGCTTTTTATCGGTGCTTGATGGTATTCCTCGAACTTATCGAATACCTTGAGTCCGTCCTTATAGACTTGCTCCACATCAAATTGACCAAGATCGGACAGCAATACAAAATCAGCTATTTTTCCCGGTGCAATTGTTCCGCGGTCATGCATTCGCATCCGTGCAGCAGGAGTAAACGTAGCTGCATAAATGGCATCCTCAGGCTTCATGCCCATTCCGATTGCTTTACTTACAATATGGTTCAGATGACCTCGCTCTACAAAAGAGTCTGGCATGACATCATCCGTTACGAAGCAAAAATGTTGTGCCACATCTTCCTGAATAAGATAGTCCATCACTTCAGGGGTCATGGATTTTTCCTGGATTTCAATAAACATTCCGGCAGCCATCCGCGCCTTCATACCTTCAATACTTTGGTGAGTATGGTCCGAGCCTATTCCCGCATAGATCAACTGATGCAGATCCAGATCAAGCAACTGCGGCGTATGGCCTTCAATGATTAGCTCCGGGTAGTGCTCACGAACATGGCGTAAGATGCGATTCGTCTTGCTCTCTGGATCTCGAATGACATCCACATAGTTCATAATTTCACCCAGGCAGATCATTTCGCCGGTTTGCAGTAGCGCATCAATCTCGGGAATACCAATCTCGCCCCCTGAGGTTTCGAGCGGCGTTGCCGGGACAGAGCTTGGAATGCCGTAGAACATATCAGCCACGCAATCTTTGCTGGCTTCCATCATTTCCTGAATGCCTTCCAATCCGAAAACATTCGCCATTTCGTGCGGTTCCGGTACAATCGTCGTTACCCCATTGCGAATCAGCCCATAGGAAAAGGTTGCCGGTGTCACCATGGTACTTTCGATATGCAAATGAATGTCGATCAGGCCGGGAATCATATATTTCCCATGCCCCTCCACAATTTCAGCCACCTCGAAAGACTCCAGACCACGCTGACCGATATACATAAACTTACCGCCAAGTATAGCTACATTACCTTCTTCGAACGTCTTGTAGTAACTGTTATACACCTTAACTTGTAAAATCATTTTGTCTGCACGCATGATGTATCTCCTTCATCGAACCCGCTGATTATTGGACCAGCACCATTTTATCTGCCGGAAAATGTAGGGTAACCCGCTGACCACTCAGGTAAGGCGTATCCATTTCCTGATTAGCCGTAAAGTTGCCTTTCGCCGTTTCTACCACATACTGATAGCTACGTCCCAGGTAAGTACTTACTTTAATAATACCGGGAAGCTCATTTTCCCCTGTCTCGTTGCCTTCTGTTCGAATGACCAAATCATCCGGGCGAATAGCGCCCTGACGAGCACCCGGTTGGGCAGTACCCTGATTACGCGCTACGCCGAACGAAAGATCGCCTGTATTCAGTCGAATACGATCCCCTTCTTCAGTACGCTCGTCAAAACTCAGAAAATTATTAAACCCAATAAAACGGGCGACAAATTCGGTCGTCGGATATTTAAAAATGGTCGATGGAGCATCTAATTGTTCGATGTTCCCCTTATTCATAATCGCAACCTGGTCAGAAATCGAAAAACATTCCTCCTGATCATGCGAGACATACACAGTAGTGATGCCTAGTTCCTGTTGAATACGGCGGATTTCCACTCGCATATTTACACGCAGGTTAGCATCCAAGTTACTCAGAGGTTCATCAAACAACAGCAGATCGGGTTCAATCACAAGCGCTCGCGCAATCGCAACACGTTGACGCTGTCCGCCTGACAATTCACCGGGAAAACGTTTTTCAAATCCCCCCAGGCTAACCGTATCCAGCATGGCCATAACGCGACGTTTCACATCATCTTCCTTTACCTTACGTAACCGCAGACCAAAGGCAACATTATCAAAAACGGACAAATGCGGGAAGAGTGCATAACTTTGGAATACAAAGCCGAAGTTCCGTTTATTCACCGGAACCCGAGTATAATCCTTATCACCAAACAAAAATGTTCCTTGTTTAGCTTCGAGAAATCCTGCAATGAGACGAAGTGTGGTCGTTTTGCCACAACCACTCGGTCCCAGCAACGAGAGCAATTGGCCCCGTTCGAGCTGCAAATCGAAATCCTGCAAGATCAGTTGGTTGTCATAAGCGACCGACACGCGATCCAGAGTAAGCAGTGCCATAAGGTTGAAGCCTCCATTACCTTTTAGTGAAGTAAGACAATCCCATCAGTCGTTCAATCAAGAACATCAGGATACCGGTCAAAATCATCAGCATAACCGAAATCGCTGCAATCGTCGGGTCAAAATAATTTTCGACGTAAGTCAGCATTTGAATGGGCAGGGTGCTGAAGCCCGGTCCTGTCATGAAGACGGAGATGTCGACATTGTTGAATGATTCCAGAAAGGCAATCAGGATAGCCGCAATAATACCTGAGCGGATGTTCGGCAGAACCACCTTGAAAAAGGTTTCCAGCCGTCCAGCCCCCAAACTAAGCGCTGCTTCCTCAATCGCAAAATCAAAGTTAGACAAACTGGATGCAATGACTCTAATAATGAACGGCAACATAATCACCGTATGTCCGATCAATAGTCCAGCATATACTGGTAAATGGTAAACAATGATCAAATAGCGCAGCAGTGTAAAACCAAGAACAATACCCGGTATAAGCAACGGGGAAAGGAACAAAGCATTCAGCGCATCCTTCCCGCGAAACGAAAAACGACTAAGTGCATAGGCGGCAGGCATACCGATCAGCAGTGCCAAGATGTTGCCTAGCAGAGAGACGACAATGGACGTTTTGAACGTGGACATAAACAAATCCACTTCAAAAATATTTTCATACCAGCGCAAAGAAAAGCCCTGCGGAGGAAATTTTAATACCGTGCCCGGCTCGAAAGAAGTGACCGATATGATCAACAGCGGACCGAGCAGAAAGATGAAGACCAGCAGGCTAAAGAAGCCTAGTCCGTAATGTTTCTCCCGCATATCCACCTACCCCTTCGGATTGAGTTTATGGGCCGCCTTATTTAAGAGACCGACCACGATAAATGTAATAACAATCATAATTGTTGCAATAACAGAAGCTAAAAACCAGTCGTTTAGCGTCATCGCGTTCTGATACAAAAATGTAGCGATAACCCGCTGTTTTCCTCCAAGTAGTGCTGGTGTCGTATATGCAGTCAGGCTGCCTACGAAAACGAGAATGCTTCCAATGATCAGGCCCGGCACAGACAGCGGAAATACGATTTTACGAAATGCGCTGAATCTGGAAGCCCCGAGGCTCTGAGCAGCATGAACAAGATCACCGTCGATATTTTCGAGCACACCAATCAGTGAAATAATCATCAGTGGTAAAAACAAATGAACCAGACCAATAATCATCGCTGCCGGGGTGTACAAAATATTCAGCGGTTCATCTACAAGTCCTAAACCGATGAGCACGTTATTTAACAGCCCCTTGCGACCCAGAATGACCATCCAGCTGAATGACCGCACCACCGGACTCGTCAACAAGGGAAAGATAGCCAGCGCAAGCAAAATACCTTTACGACGCGGGGCCTTTTGCGAAATATAATAAGCCGTCGGGAAGCCGAGTAATACGCACACGAGTGTCGTTACGACACTGACTTCCAGCGTAGTCAGCAATATTTTCAGAAAATAAGGGTCCTTGAAGAAATGGAGATAGCCTTCTAGGGTGAATGAGCTGTTCTGTACGAAGGTCGAACCGATCGTCAACACAATCGGAATGACCATGAACACCGCCAGAAAGAGCAGACCTGGCAGCAGCAGCCAATACAAGTATGTTTTCTTCATGGGTAGCTCCTTGCGGTTATCAAAATGTTATTCCTTATTCAGCACCTGGATAAACAGTTCCAGAAAAGCTTCGCTGTCCACCTGTTCGCACACATTCATATTGGGGCTATGATTGAGGCGGTTCTGCACATCGCCCACCGTTTGTCCGTCACATATACGACTGGAGGTTTCCACGTCGACATACAACGACGAGGTATCTACTAACCTCGAATTCAATGCGACACCTACGGCAAGCGGGTCATGAAGCGCACACGCTTTTACCCCGTTGCGTTCTTCATAACGCTTGGTATAAACAGCCGTACTTTCAGCTACATAATTACGAATTGCAGGATGGGACAGACGAGCAATATGATCGGCAGTCAGCAGAGCCTTCCGTGTTACATCCAGTCCCACCTGTATCAACCGACCAAATCCTGCATGAAATACGATCCGTGCGGCTTCAGGGTCAGCATACATGTTGTACTCCGCTACAGGTGTAATATTGCCGCACCCGTGAATAACACCGCCCATAAAAATGACCTCATCGACGTGATCCGTCAGTTCGGGACACTTCAGCAGCGCCAGTGCCAAATTGGTGAGCGGCCCGGTGCAAATGAGCGTCACTCCCCCCCGGTGAGCCATCACGGTATCGATGATGATATCCGGCGCAAAACCTTCGGACGCAGACATCGCTGGGACTACTCCACTCAATGCACCTCCAATGCCGTCTTCTCCATGGACACGGTGCTCGTGCAGACCTTTACGTATTAAGGGAGCCTCCGCCCCCCGATAAACCGGAATATCCGGTCTATCCAAAAGGTCGAGGATTTTGCATGTGTTTAATGTTGCTTGTTTAAGTGAAACATTACCGCATACTGTAGTAATCGCTTGGATATCCAACTGACCACTTTTGGCGGCCAGTAAAATACCCAACGCATCATCAATGCCCGTATCTACATCTAATATGACCTTTTTCATTACTGTGCTACTTCCCGGTTCCAGCGATCTGTCCATGCCTTGATATGATCGTTAACGAACTTCATATCCAGCTTGGTCAGCTTATTCACTACATCTGTACCGTACGTAATTCCTTCTGTATCCGCACCGGAAAGTACCACCTGCGTGTTCACCGGAGAATCAACCTTCGCCTTGGCGGATTTTTCTTGAACTTCCTTGCTCAGCTGCCAGTTGATAAATTTCTCAGCCAGCTCCTTCTGGTCGGAGCCCTTCACTACATTAATCGTGTTCATTACTGCGTAAGCACCTTCACTAGGAGCTACAAATTTCGCTCCTGGCACAGCCGCCTGCAAATCTTTGAAGTACATTTCCATGATCGGACCGCCCGCAATTTCTTGTTGACTAAACATGTTCACGAACTCGGACGTTTTGCTATAAAACTTAACGATATTCGGACTCAG
This sequence comes from Paenibacillus sp. SEL1, assembly GCF_054602535.1. Lineage (NCBI taxonomy): Bacteria > Bacillati > Bacillota > Bacilli > Caryophanales > Paenibacillaceae > Paenibacillus > Paenibacillus sp. SEL1. The sequence goes on from NZ_CM137723.1 coordinate 1,654,701, forward strand.
CTCTTTCAGTTTTCCGAAGGCTTGGTCTTCATTAAACTCCTTACTACCCGCTACCTTGGAGGCTGCATCTACCATCATCGGTCCGGCAGTCGCCGTAATATTCGGCAAAGTCACGTTTCCTTTGAACTCAGTTCCCCACAGGTCAGCCCAAGAGGTCACATTCTTTTTCACCAGCTCCGGATTATAGGCAATACCAAGGCGTCCAACTGTATAAGCAGGACCATACTCCTCACCCAGCGGCGCTTTGGCAATATCATAAATTTGGTTCAAGTTCGGCACTTTACTGCGATCCAGCTTCTCAAACAATCCCTGTTGAATTCCCTGTTGGGCATAATAATCAGACAGATAAATCAGATCGACATCAGTGCTGCCTTGACTGATTTTGTTCAACCGTTCCGCGTTATTTCCGATTTCTACAACAATATCAACGTTATGTTCCTTTTCAAAAGGCTCGTACACTTCTTTGTTAAAAAAATCCTCGGAAAAGCCCCATGTGGAAATAACTAGTTTCTTTTTCCCATCAGCTGAACCATCTTTTCCATCTGTCTGACCGCCAGTAGCATTGCTGCCGCAACCTGCCAGTACCACGGATGCCAAGGTCACAGCCATAAACCCTTTAAACCATTTTTTCATATGAAACTCCCCCTATTTTTTTATTATGCACACCTTATGACACAAAAAAGAAAAGTACTCTTGTAAAACAAGAATACTTTTCTTCGTAAACAAAGAATAAGTTGATCCCGCTGCGCGTTATAACAGGTTCTCCCCTCAGATAGATCCGAAGCGAAAAGCCGAATATCCAATTTTATTAGGATTCTTTCAGTATGATGTTCGTAATTGCCCACTGCGTTGCTGAATCATAATCACGCAGTAAAGCTTCTATATCGAGCTCCATATCCTCAATCAGCTTCTCGCGAAGTCTCTTCTTGTACAGCATGGACATTCGGAAATCCACTTCCAGCTTCAAGCCGGGGGCTTCCACTTCCAATGCCGCCGAGCGTGGAGAACGCCGGTGCTTCGCCACAAAGGTAACAATGTTGTTCTCAACGGTGGCCCGCAGTAGCGTGGTCCCGAAGCCGAACAGTTCCTTTGAAACTTCATTGTAAATCTGGCACATCCGCTTCTTGCTTTCGTTACTGTCGAGCAGCGTCATGAACCCACCCTCATCAGCATATTACGTACAATCAATCTTTCAACACGATAGATTATACATAAATATACGATAAATAGCAAACAAAAATCCCTAATCTAATAACATATGATGCGAAAAAGCGAACAATATGTCGAACTTTGTAGCTTTTCAACATTTTTACACTTTTTCGTCTAACCCTTAAGTTTTCGAACACTGCTATATTCCCCGCAGGAAAATTAAAGTAGATTACAAAGTCGTTACCGTCACCTCTCTGGAAGAATATTTTTTTCTACTACTATATATGTAGTTTTTATTTAAACGCATTTAACCGTACCCCGCGGGAGCCCCCTAGCGATTGTACGGTTTTTTATGTTATGTAGCTGACTGGCCAGATGGGAACCCCTTCAAGAAAAAGCCGATTGAATCCACGAGGACACTACAAGAGTAGCTGGCCACAGCAGCATAAAGTTAGCTATGATATACGCCTTCTTAAAAGCATAACGATGATAAAAATACCAACAGCTCCATGAGATAAATACTCCTATCGGGTAGCTCATTATGACATAGGCAAAAATATAACTGATGAGATAATCTCCAGCTGTTGGTGCATCGAAAGAAAATGCGACCACCATCAGCATGGCCGGATAGGCAAACAGCGTTAAGCCATAAACGATATTCAATATAAGTAAAATGACAAATGCATTTTGATCTTTCATGATGTTCTCCTAACTATTGCAGTCTGCCTGTATCACCATTGTGCAGCCCGTTTACGTCTCTCCTCACGCCGATCAGCTTCTTCCATTTTCCGAATATAACGTTTCAACTGCTCTTTATGATCATCCAATTCCTGTATTCGTACAGTTGTGCCTTGGAGAAACGTCTCCATTTTACGTGTTAATTCAGCAGCCGATTCGCCCCTCCAGTCTTGCAGACGACCATATATATTTCTCATCTGCTGCTCCTGATGCTGAAGTCTTTGCTTTAGCTGCTCGCACTGCTGTACAGCCCTACGCAGATCCCCCAGGCTCAAAGATATTCTACTCATCTCTTTTGCCTCCCGTTGTGTTCTTCCAGCTGCTCTTTTTATTGATCCACCATCGTAAATTCCTGGCCCTTGCGATCGATGTACTCTGCTATCTCTGTAATCGATTCCTGATACCAGCGATTAACCCCATCCAGTGTCGCCGTTGCACTATGCGCAATTGGGGTCAAAGACTGACTTTCACTTGTCCCGATATGAGCCTGAAATAACTGGATGGATGCTCGGGTATCGCTAGAAAATCCATGCAGGCTGGAACGCATCTGGTTAGCCGCATGCTTTAGCTCCTCAGGTGTTAATTGAATTGTGCCCCCATTTTTGTTGCCTACAAAATATGCACCGCCATTGGAGCGACCATTCTGTTGTCCTACTCCCAGGATATTCACTCCCAGTGCATTAGCAGCAAACTGCCCGAAGGCCCCCATTTGTCCACCATAGCGTTCAACCAGATCGCCCATGACTTCCTTGAGCTCTGCTCGCGCGGCCAGCATCTGCTCGTATGCCTGCACCCGTGGATTGCCTTCCACCAATTGACCGTCCATCGTGTACAGTGGATTGATTATATTGCCGTTTTCATCAAATGTGAAATGATCCATGCTATGCGTCGCTTCTCCAAATACCGAATTATAGAACTTTGTAATCGGATCTTGCTGCATCATAGGCAACGTAATCGGGACATACACAATGGGAGACCATTTGGGTCCCAAAAAAAAGTTAGCCCACTTATTTTCTCTTTCGACTGGTAATGAAACAGGAATAGTGATTTTGGCTTTATTAGCCGTCTTATAATCATTGTCTATAAAGTAGGTTGTGCCCACATGTGGCTGTGCATCATTAGCTCCCGAACCGATAGTATCTTTCGGATTGACATAAGCGACATTCGTCTTTCGAAAATCGCCATTTTCCACCTTCTTTTGAAGATCATCCGGTAATAGATGTACAATGCTTGGTGGATTATAAGCGACTGATGTCAGTCCGTTCCGCACCGCCACATATTCTGCCTCCGCTCCTCCCAGAGAATGGCCTGTGGTCGTTATTTCAGCAGAGGGATACTCTTTTTTTACAACATCATATAGATTCTCAGCTTGTGTAAATTGATTATTCTGGTACTTCTCCTCATATTGAAGAAATGCGCTTTGCACTTGTGGTGGGATTTTAGCCACCTCTGCCTTATTATTTTCATAATATTGATGGACTTCTTCCAACGTTTTCGCGCGTCCTCCGACGACATCGTTGAAATCCGTTCCCCAGTCCATCGCCACGCTCCACTTGGGTCGATTCGGAGGTTCTGTCCCCCTATAACCGATGATCACCTGATTGGTCTTCTCGTTAAGGAATACAGTCGCATCGAATCCAGAACCATTCGTATCATGCAGCATAGCTCCTTCAGGTTCAACAATCTTCCAGTCAGGAAGAATTCTGCTTTTAGAATCTTTGGCAGTCAACTCTCGGTCATAAACTCTATCCGCAATGGTCCAGTATGTTTTATCGTTAATGTAGGTCAAGTTATTCCCACCTTGTCTATTGTGTAAATATATTATAGAGTTATGAAAAAAGGTGATTACCAGAAAAGGAGAATTGTAACTTGAACAGAAAAATCCCACTGATTCTGGCACTTATTTTAATTATTATGTATTTAGGAGGTTGTTCCAGCTTGTCCGACAAAGAGAAAAAAGAATTAGTAGACGTCGCCACTCCCATCGGTGTGGAGTTTATTAAAGAACACTATAATGCCGATTTCATATTAAAGGATTATGCTGTGGATGATCCTGCTGTCCACTCCAGGCTCTATCTATATGGGTACATTAAAGGCCACGAAGACAACAAAATTACCATCTACTATAATTATAAAACCAAAGAAGTGATCGACGTCTCCGGGCCAGATTGGTTTATCGACAGTGAAGTCCCCAAATACAAGACCCCTTCTTCCTGAGAAGGGATACTCATCGAGCATCTCACTCTCAAAATATTTGTAATCTATGTTAAAGTCTAATTTTTCCCAAATTAAGAAGTAGTATAATTATAGTGCATCCTTTTTGCGAGCGATATAGCCGAGAGGAAAAATAAGTATAAAGTCATTGGATACAGTATATCTGGTCACAGTACATAGTTTATGTAGAATAGGTCTTTGTAACTGTATGTTAGGGGAAAATTGCATAGATGAACACCATTTTTAATTTGTACTATTAAAGAGTATGCAATGACAAATGTAGTTAATAAAATTCACCTTTACGGCTACATAACAGTGCTAAAAGGGTATAGATCATCAAACTCAAATAAGGCTCCTTAGGAGCCTTCAGATTGTCGAGAAACCCCCTGTTTTTTTGCAGGGGGTTTAAAACTGTCTTAGTGGTCTAAAAACTAGGGTCCTCAGATCGTTTTAAATCGATTTTTGTTTTAAAAGATGCGTCTCCCCATATAAAAATAGAAGTGTCGAAAAGTCCTCTGGACTTTCTCGACACTCTGAAGGCTCCTTAGGAGCCTTATTTACTTGTTGCTAAACATATTTAGCGCTCTTCACTTTGGGCGCTATGCTTAGTTACATGAATAAAAGGATATTCACCTTTGCTTATTTTACGTTTCCACTCTTGTATCATGTCTTCTTGGGTAGGCGGTTTCTCATTCACGATTGCTCCTGTAGTTACTTTAGCCATGGTTTACCCTCTCTTGGTGGTTTTAGTTATTGCGTCTTTATCTTTTCTCCAGTCATTTTGATGTTACCATCCATTTCTACCAAACTCGTTTTACATTTTAAACCGATAGCATCCTTCGCGGTGACCTGTATTGTATTACCTGCGTTGAATACCAGGTTCCCGTCGGCTTTTACACGAATATCCTTTTTGCTTCGCAGTTCAATTCCATGGTCATCCAGCAGTCGAATCACCACTTCATCGTCGTTCCCCGTGATTAAAATTTCATTTTTCTCAAAAATAATAGCTTTGCGGTACTTGGTCATAAAGATCTTCGTCGACGGGTCCTTAATAAAGTCACCGCCTTTGGATCTCTTTCGGATCGAGTGGGTCACAATGGCATCTTTTTCTGTAGAGGTCGGAAAGTAGATATCTACAAAGTCAAACAGCTCTGGCATGCAGTACCATCCGGTATTCCCTTCCGATGTATAAAATGTAGCCGTTGGAAAAGCGCAGGTTTCCTTGACGTTAGGCTTGACCTTATCCATTTCATAAAAGAAAACCTTCACATGATCCTGTTCAATTCCAATAACCTTGGACTTCAACGAGATGCCACGAATGCTCTCATTTACAATCAAATCCTGCTTCATTCCATCCGATGTAGTCAGCACATATTCATGCCACAAAGCACTATGGCGTATAAACGCAACCGATTGCAGGACGTATAATGCTTTCCCTTTAAATTTAACCTCCGCCCCAATTTGCAGCAAGACATCTCTAGCCCCTGTCGTTTGTACTTTATAATATAGAAGGTTGCCATCCTTGCTGGCTCCTGGTTTGGTTTTTCTGGTCATGGAGTAGTTATACTGCCTGAGCTCAGGCTGATTGACGCCATCCGGTAATCCAAAATAAAACTGCGGTTTGTCTCCAATCGGATCAGGTGTCAGTCCCCAACCAATCCGAGACGCTATACGTTTTAGAAATGACCAGTCCGTTTCGTCGAATTGCATCGTAAATTCCTGTAGAAGCTGATCCTTCAACCGGCTCGTACAATTGGCTTTGGGATAGGATTTGAGCACGTGTTCAAGCAATGCTTGCAGCTTCATCTTTACATTTTGAAAAGATTGTCTATGAGGTATTTCATCCATCTGGCTTGTATAAGATAGAGCTTCGACAACCAAATGAGCTACATTGGACACCAACTTGATTCTGAACTGCGTGACTAATCCCCTAAATAATACAATCTGCTTCTGATCATCATTCACATAAGAAACGACTAACTTGGCCCCTGCCTCCATATGATCTGTGTACTCTTCCATTTGGGCACCCGTTAACACACCTGTCAAAAAGACTTTCACATGCTCATTCATTTTCTGTACAACTTTAACTTTCGGATTTTTAAGAGATAAAACCGTTCCGTTATACTTTATGATTGGATATCCCATGTTACCGCTCCCTTTTGTCGGTTAGTTTACGTTTATCCGTTGTTTGCTTACGTATTGAATGACATCTTTAATGGTTTGATTATGTCCCTGATCGTTGAGAGCCTCATCTAATGTAGGAATCGTGGTAAAAGTTTTATTTTTTTTCTGAAAATATATGTCCGCTATAGAGAATTCATCAACTCTACCAGATCCATGAATCCCATTATCAACATCGGCAATGATGATAACATCCTTCAATCCATCCTTATTCACATCCTTGAAGGCCACTGCTTCTACTCCTCCGTAACGTGCAACCCACTCACGGTTCCCGTAGAAATCGGGGAATGGATACAGAATATGTCCTTGGTCATCCAATAGGAAGAAAAAGAATTTACGAAAACCTTCCGGATACCCATATGTCGATACAAACCGTACTTTCCCAAAGCCTTCGAAAGTAGTTTGAAAAGACTGCGACTCTTCAATTTCATATTGGTCAGTATTCAACTTTTCACCGCCAACTGTGGAAACAGACTGATCCTCAACAGAACTTAACTCACTCCATAGTTCCTCATTTCGCCTAATATTCTCTGGAATTTGTGCAAAACGAATTTCATACTCCGCATGGTCCCCTACCACATGTGCCATAGGTACACTCATCCCTAACGAATCATTTGTGAAATAACTAAACGATTCCATTTCTACTTCCGCAAGCGAACCTTTGGTTACATCCGCATTTGTTAACAATTGAATCAAATCATCTTTTGTGAAATCACCAATTAACCCTTGTTGCTCCGGCTGAACAGCTGTAATCTTCCCGCTTTTTATAAGCTCAATAAAAGGTTTCTCGACTTTTATCAGATCTCTCAATTTTATTCTTGAAACCTGCTTCATATCCAGGTTCGTGGTATAAAACATATAAGTAGGATAGGCTGCGTCCTTCATATAATGAATACCCGTATATTGAACGCTCAAGAATCGTTCACTCTGTCGTTTGATCTCATAATCAATTTCGACATGGACTCCAGAATTGGAATCCGCATAGTTTTGTAATCCTTCTAAAGCATCAGCCTTAAGAATTTTGTTTAAAGATTTCTGCTTTGCAATATCCTTGAGTTTTATAATTTGAGGGTATTTAATCACGATCCCATTTTTTGAATATTCCTCTTGAATGAGTTCATAGCTTTGCCGTTCACTATGAGTATTCAAGGCGGTGCTATACTCAGAATCAATACGGACTTCTCCACTTTTGGAGAACTCAATGATAAGGTTTTGTTCAGAATCATCACTGTTTATTAAGAAACCATCGCCGTGGTCTAAAACTCCGATACTCATGCTATCATGTTGTCGATTCTCAAACATGATAGGCTTATTCATATCCTTGTTCAGTTCCCACGCATCCGGAAGCTTCATCTTACCTACATTTATGCTTTTCTCCGTCCACTTTTGTCCAGACAACTCCCACAAATCCACAAATACAGGGTCTGGGTGATATATGGAGACATGTCCCCCTAACCACAACTGTATTCCTTGGTCTGAATCTCGAACCACAAAGTCTGTAGTCAACTCTGACCCGCCATTCTGAATCATCTGGGCGTGTACAAGTTGCTTCTTACTCCACCACTGAATAAATGTGTATTTATCCCCGATCGTACCTGTCACCGTTTTAGGTGCTCTATAATTCATAACCCTAACGTTTAGCTGCCCGCTTTTTAACGGAAACGATTTTGTTAAGATAGTGAGATTATTATCGAACTTTTCTACTAATTCTTCATCCTTCATCTCTACACTTTCAGGCTCGTTTAACAACGAATTAAGTTCCTGTGTGAACTCCTCAAGCTTATTTTGTCTGGTATCAGAATCCTTATTTTCATCGTTGACTATATGGAGTTTTTCCACTAGCGTGTCCAGCTTTTTCGAATAGGAAATCGTTTTATCGTCATTTTGGAGAGAAAGCGCATGATTTGTTTCAGTCGCTGGAGAATCCTGTCCCTTCATGCACCCATTCAGCACTACACAGGAAATGAGTAATAACAGGACGCAAGAAGCTCGCCCGTACTTCAAGTAATTCATGCTGGATATCACACTTTCTACAATTTATCGTTCATCTCTATACTCATAATCTTCCACTTGCCTGATTGCTTTTCTAATGTAAATACAAGTCCTTGGTTTGATTCCTCTTCTTCTGAGCTACTCTTTACCAAAAACGCCCGCTGATTAGCCTTATTAGCAATCTCTTTTATATTTAGATCTAATCCCGTATAGTCCATAGCGGAAAAATCTATGATATCTTCAAAATTATTTTTTGGACTTGCTAACAAAGCAGTGAATACCTCCATTTCGGGCAAGTGTATCAAGAAGCGATTCATAAGATAATAATCTTCCAAATAATTTTGGATAATATCTTTAGGAACCGTGGGATATACAAATTTTTTATTCTTATTTTCATATAGGACTTTTGTTTTTTCGGGTCCGGTGCTGTCGAATTTATGATATGTTATTATCGTATGTTGTTGAGTATCCTGAAAACGGTAGTAACTCACATCCTCAAAAACACCATCTTTATTAATGTCCTCTAGCTTCCTGCTCCCTTGCCCTGTTGCTTCTGGATAACTGTAATTCAGGTTATTAATTCGGTTATGGTCTAAAGTAAATATAGAGAATCCTTCGGCCTCATCCACTTCGCTAGTGGAATATACTACGATAAATTTTTGGTCTGTTTGATCCAGCTTCATGATTTTCACATCAGTATTTAGATGCACAACTATAACCGGGTCCTCTAGTTTATCAATGATGTGATAACCCTCATCCTCCCGGACTACAAATATGTTGTAAATCTCCTCTTTTTCTAATCCAAAAGCAAGCACATATTCCGGCTTTCCATCATGGTCCAAATCTTCTTTTATTATTTTTTGAAGCTGCTCATTTTGGGGTTGGATTTTCTTTATAAACTGATCTAATGTGTTAGAATCTGTGGTGTAATTTCCATTTCTTTTATTTACCGGATTCACAATATTGCTATTTCGATCTTGTTCTTGAGCAGCAGACTCTGGTTCAGTCACAACTTTTTGCTCTATCACTTGAGTGCTAGGTTTGATGGGCTCAACTGCCTGTTTCTTCTCATTCGTAGGCTTTTCAGAACATCCATTAAATAGCAGACTAAATAACAATATTAAAAATAGTATTTTATTTTGTTTTATAAAGTTGATTTCAAAAAACTCCCTTTTGTATTAATCACTGTACGTTTATTCGTTGTTTGCTTACGTATTGAATGACATTTTGAAGTGTTCGGTTATGTCCAGTTTGATTGATACTTTTATCCAATTCAGGCTGGGTAGTGTATGTGTTATCTTTTTTCTGAAAGTAAATCCCCGCGACAGGTAGAGTCTCTATTCCGTGTGCATTAACTCCGGTGATATAATCAGCAATAATAACAATATCTGTACGTCCATCCTGATTCAAATCCTTAAAACTTACTGCCTTGATCCTATCAATCATTTTACCGTTGTTACCATAAAATTCGGGGAATTCGTACAGGATCTTGTTTTCCACATGCTTCTCGTCGTTGGCTTCCAAAAAAAACTTTGCTTGAATCAGATCATCCGTATCCTCATCTTTTAAAGTGGATATAAACTTTACTTCTCCCCATCCATTAAGAGTGGTGGTAAATGATTGTTCTCTTTGAATAGTATAAGGTTCCAGATCAGGGTCGGGCTGAGCACCTTCTTCTACATAGTCAGCACTACGTTGCTGCTTTACGGATTTCTCCATATTATATTCTATGAAGATATTATTTACTTTTTCCGTTTCAGTATCCCACTGAATCCTCAAATGTAAGCCATTCTTGGAATAAAGCAGACTCCCATTAGTTACAATACTCGGTTTGCCGTAGAGCTGTAGCACTTTGCCAAGGGTATCACCGATCTTCAAGCCTCTTTTTGTTTTAAACTTGGGATTCTCCAAACTCACGGCTACTAAATAGCTTTCACCATCCACCAGTTCCTCCCCTTCAAGTTCAATCTTAGATAAAACTACAAATCTTATTTCTGGCTCCTCATAGTTAGGATAGGACAGACTCCATCTTCTATATGTTCCATTCCCACTATTATATCCTCTATTGTTAGCTTCAAATCCTTCACTGTAACCCCACTTATGGATAAGTTCTTTAATATCCGTATTCTTATCAATCTTATGTGATCGATATGAGACTTCAAAGTCGTCGTCCTGAAGGGACTCCGGATCGGCAGATGCAATATTCTGGGCTTTTTCGACTTTTTCACCTCGATAGTTCCCTGTGCTCTGGTCTTTGACGCTAACTGTTTTCTCACTTTTATAATTATTGATATCTGTGGAACCGCACGCAGTTACTCCAAAAATCATTATAAGCATTATCATGAAATAACCGTAACTTGGTTTGTACACTTCTTTTCCTCATTTCGAATTGTGATTTATCTTTCACCGACGATACTCCACTCACTCGTATCATTTTTTCTGCTATCGTTACCATTTTGGGTAGGTTTAAATTTAAAATTAGGAAGCTTAATACCTTCGGATGCAGCAATTTTCTGAGTTACACTTTTATCAAGACTCAACAGGTATTGTTCATAGTTAGAAGCTTCATTCCCACTAAAGGTATTGTATATTTTCTGCACATTCTCACCCCAACGGTTATCGCTAGCGTATATACCACATTCAACTCGCTTAGATTTCATTCTAAGAATCGGCGTGAACCAATTACAGTATTGAAAAACGTCTCCTTTGCCTGTAATACCACTCAATTTATTGTTTTTTACTACTGCTTGCCTAAATCCCTGACCATAATATATATAGCCCAATATTTTTCCAAATATTAAGCTATTGGCTTTCATCAAATCTTTAGCATAATTAGTTTCAGCACCATGCTCACCATCGGCCGCCCTATTTGTACTAAGCTGATTCAATTCATCCTCCAATTCTCCCAAAAAGCTGAATGCCCAGCCTGCATCATAGATTCCATAACAAGGTTGAGGATCAAAGAACCAATTTTTATCATAGGCTTCGACGACATAGTTATAGTTACGATCCATCAGATACGTGCGCCTCATAGAATAAGTAATGTATCCGATCCTTGTCTTGGCCACTTCTGCAGAATGGGCTTGCAGGCAGATTGATTGAAAGGATTGAATAAAAGAAAAAATGAGTTCCTCTTTTCTATGCTCATATAAAGACGCTGCCTGATGTAATTTCTCATTCAGTACATCTTCCGCATAGGTCTTATGGAAGTGTTGTAGGGCTTCCTGTCTATTCATAATTCCACCTCTGAACCTATTATATAGAATATTTACATGATATTACTGGTTCTATCCTCCTATTTTATTACACAATTTTCATATCATGAGATTACATATGAATGTATGAAAACAGAATGAAAATAATCACATTTTTTCGTTAATGTGTAATAATATATTCAAAAATTCTCCAAGAAAGGCCAGTATTAGACCTAAAAAATGAAGGTTTGTGCAAGCGAATAGGTAAATCGAAGTAGAAGACTCAGGTTTATAACGAAATAATCATGTATAATTAATAATACGCTCCAGCAATACTTTCAGAGGACTAGGAATGGGATACACAAACTATTAGAGTTTTGTTAACCACCACTTTGCATCAAGATTGGAGACATATGACTACTTCACCTACAGGTTTTTATAATAGTATTCAAGAGGCTACCGCGCATGTCATTGATGTGTTGAGTGATATTTTACATGTTAATACCATTTTTATTGCCGCTAATGATGGGGTTACAAATGTAATTGTAGATTCATTTAACCGGGAAGAGGTGCTGGTTCGTAATGGAGAGGAGCTCCCTTTTGAGCTTAGCTATTGCAGTCTGGTGCTGAACCATTCTGCGGATTACCTCATCATTTCGGAAACGTCTACTCATCCACAAACACGTGATTTAGATGTGACTAAAACCATTGGAAACCACTCGTTTACTGGAATCCCTATTCGCATGAAAAATGGTCAGGCTTACGGAACCATTTGTATCTTGGACGCGCCATCTGTACATTTGACAGAATCAGAACTGAAGGCACTACAGGCTATGGCCGTATTTCTGGGGTATGTAGTTGAACTGGAGAAAGGCAAGATCGATGCTGAAATCTCTTCCATGAGCAAGCTGGATTTGATATCTTCCCTGAGTAATAAAATTCGGTTTTCGCTGACCGAAATATGGGGAGCCACTGATCTCATGCTGACGACGGAGTTAACAGAGGAACAACAGCAATATATGGGCATCATGGAGTCGAGCAGTCGCTCGCTTATGACGTTGTTGAGTAATATTTTGGATTACAGCCATATAGAGTCCAGGCAGATCGATGATATTGAAGATCCGTTTGATCTGAGAACGATGATGGAAAATGTGTTGAGTCTGTATACAGAGGTAGCTGCGCGACGGAATCTAGAGTTGAAGCTCGACTGGAATCTCACCAGCTCGCCTATTTTTATCGGGGATGAGGCTAAAATTCGCCGTATGCTGATTAATTTGGTAGATAATGCAGTAAAGTTTACAAGCACAGGAGCTGTCATCTTATCTGCAACCGCCCAATCCGTGACCGATGCACCTGAGGTTGAACTGGAGTTAAAGGTGAAGGATACTGGGATCGGTATATCTCCTAACAAACTGAAATTGTGGCTTGAGCATGACCGTGGGAACTCTCCCTCATATGGCAATCCAGGATTGGGTTGGCAGATTACCAAACATCTATTAAAACGAATGAATGGTAAAATGACTGGAATCAGTGAACCTGGTAGCGGGACAGAAATAACGCTCCAGTTCACTCTGAAAACATACCAGGGGTCAGCATGAAATAGAAACTAGCTTGTGATAATTATAGGACACATCATGTAATAGAAGCCCGTGACGCATAACGTCACGGGCTTTATGTTATGGATACGTGTCATTAGGCAGTATTATCACCCTAGGCCGCACGTTTGTGCATAGTCAGACTTAGTAACGTTTGGGAGCAGCCAGCTTGGCCAAATCCGCCATATACGTAAAAAAGGCTTCTGGATCTGTATCGTATACCAGGTTCACAGGACGTCCCTCTGCCTGTTCCACCGTTCTGCCCTGACTTGGACCTTCTGCGATAACGCTGCAATGCACCGTCTTTTTCTTGACAATGTCCGGGCGTCCTACGGATGCAGTGGTCAGTACATCCCACAAGTAGTAGGTTGAGTTCGTTTCGCTATAGACGAGCGGCGGACATCCAGCATAGCAATTACCCAAGAAATCCACGCCTTCATATCGGCGCTCGGCCGCCCAACGATTGCGTACTGCTGGAGTTAATGGCACTTTGCTTGTGCTTTCCAGCGCTACCAGATCAATCGTGATGCCGCTTTGCCACACCCGATATGCCGCTTCTGGGTCCCAGAACACATTCCACTCTGCTGTGCCGTCATGCTCCGGCTCCTCCACATTCCCTTTTTCAAAGGTTCCGCCCATCCATACCAACTTTTCGATCTTTGCTTCAATATCCGGTGCTTCATCCAGCGCTCGCGCCAGATCGGTTAGCGGTCCAGTGAATAGCAACAGCGTCTTACCTTCAGCTCCGCGTACCTTTTCAATCAGATGCTGATGAGCTGGCAGGGATGAAAGCGGCGCTTCCATTCGTCCCGATTCATTCAGCACAGGTAATGCATCTACATAGAAGGAATGTAAACGCCAAGCGGCAGGAAACGGATTTTTACCGCGTGAATTAGACTTGGCGACTTCCACAGGCCCTTTATTTTTTCCAAAACGATCAATAATTTTACGGCTGGCATCCGTCGCCGGCTCCAGGTAACCATCTGCTGGAATAACCGATACTCCGGTCAAATGAACCTGCTCCATCTGAAGCAACATAAACAGGGATACTAAATCATCCACTCCACCATCATGATTAAAATAAACGTTTGTCTGACTCATCTGTCTCTTCCTTCCTTTATCCCCGTAAAACAGGCTTGTTCTTATCGGCAACCATCCTTCATTATGCCTGATCGATTCACAGGAGTAAATGTGCGATAGTGTGTGGATCAGGGATTTTTTGCTTATTCCATGCTTAAGAAAGGTAGAAATGTGTGTAATAACAGGGTAGAATCATGGGTTCTAATCGGAAGCGTATGAAGGAGAGATGCATATGACAGCCCGAACAATAGAAGAGTTGGAGCAGATCCGTAAAGAGTGCAAATCCATGGTGACAAAAAGGGCTGCGGCTTCTGGTGGAGCGGTATTAGTTCCAGTTCCAGGGGCTGACGTTCTTGCTGATGTTGGCATTTTGATGCAGCTACTTCCAGCCATTAATGGAAAATTCGGATTATCTGAGAAGCAGCTGGAAGGTCTGGACGCAGAAACAAAATCCATGGTGTATGGTTTTATCACCTCAATTGGCAGCAAGCTGATCGGGCGACTCATCACCCGTGAAGTTATCGTGCAGATTTTGCAAAAAATGGGCATTCGTATCGCTACCAAGCAGGTTAGCAAGTTTGTCCCCCTTCTGGGGCAAGGGCTAGCCGCGGCAATTGGCTTTACTGCTATGCGAACCATTGGTAATCGGCATGTCGATCAATGTTATGAAGTAGCCAAACGCTTGCTGGAGCAGCGAACTGCCGCAGATACCGCGCGCAACTGGACAGTTCCACAGCAGCCTCTAGAGCCTGTGGGAGTGGATCATTTGCCAAACCGGGACCCGGGAGCAGCGATTCCACTACTGCCGGCACCCCCTAAAGATTAAGTTCTTCACATTCGAGTCAACCATCCATTTCACCTGCACGGGGTACTGCAGATCGAGACGGGTCCTGTATCCCGTGCTTTTTAGCCTTCCACCTTGGCTCCATAGGAGCGGGCCACCGCTACTGCCTGCTCGATATCCAACTTGGCTCCGGTGATGTCCAGATCTTTAAAATTCACGCCATCCATCTTCGCACCGCGCAGGTCTGTTCCTTGAAGATGGGCTTTGTGCAGTCTTACCCGGGTAAGATCCGCCTCCCGCAAATCTGCTTTTTCCAAATTGCATTCGGATAAGTCGGCTTCCTTGAATCGTATTTTTCGCAAATCTTGTTTTCTTAAATCTGCATGACGCAAATTCGTATAAGACCAGTCTCCGCCCGTAATTGTGATACCATCCATATTCGCCCCCGCAAAATCTGAACCTACCAGCTTGCAGTTTTCAAACCGGACTACAAACAAATTGGCGCTGGTGAACAAACAATTGGTAAAAGCCGACTCCTTGTAGTGAGATGCATTCAGGATGGCTCCGGTAAAATCACAGTCCACAAAAGTACAGCCTTCCACGAGGGACTCATTCATCTCCACACCCCGAAAGCGACATCGGGTAAACTCACAATTTCTCCACTCGCCTTCTCTGGCATCCATTGAGCCAAAATCACGGGCTTCATAGACCTCATCTGTATAAAAAAACATGTTCTCTCTCCTATTCCTTACTCCCTATATTAGGAACTCAGCATTTCGGCAAAGACCGCTCAAAACCGCCCTTCATTTTTCCCAGTAAACCCTTCATCATCTTATGGTCCTGTGGCGTAAACTCAGACATACACGACCGAATCAACTTCGTATAATAAGGGACTATCTTACTTAACAGCTCTCGTCCTGCCTCTTTTAATCCGACAGTCACCATCCGTCCGTCACTCTCATGAGCCACACGTTCAATCATGCCATCTCGCTCTAATCCGTCGATCAGCCCCGTCATGGTTCCACGCGTCACATCAGCTTTTTCCGCCAACTCTGATGGTGTCATGCGATGCGGCGAATGGCAATGCAACAGGCTAAGAACAATAATCCGACCCTGAGAAGCCCCCAACTTGCTAAAATCCGTATCCATTTCTCTGAAAATACCATTAGCCAAGCGCGCAAATGTCACAAAAGTCTCTATATTATCCACTTCGGCATCTTCATGTCCAAAGCTACGCAGCACCCCGCGTATGGAGTCATTATGAAAATTAAAGTTCATAGTCTATCCATTCCTTCCTTAATCCCGCTTGTTCCGTCAGACGGTAGCTTTTCCATTCGTCAGGCAGCAAAGAAGCATATGGTTCCTTGGCAAAACGATCATCTACCAGGATCAGCAATCCTTCGTCGTGCTCTGTGCGAATAAGTCTGCCACCTGCCTGAAGAAACCTTGTTCATTCCCGGATATACATACGCATAGTTGAAACCATTCCGTCCCTGTTCCGAAAAATAATTCCGCAGCACATCCCGCTCTGCTCCAATTTGCGGCAAGCCGACGCCGACGACCACTACCCCATTTAAGCGATCCCCAGGTAAATCGACACCTTCAGCAAACACACCACCCAATACGGCAAAGCCAAGCAAGGTGTGCTCTTGCCCAGGCTGGAAGGCCTCTAGGAATTGATCCCGCTCTGGTTCGGTCATCCCCGGACTTTGTACCAACGTATTTGCGGACACGTCCCGAAGCATGAATTCCTCATACACCTCACGCAGATATGGATAGGACGGGAAAAACACAAGGATATTTCCTTTCCGTTCCACAACCAATGCAGCCAGCATATCCGCAATCGCCCCTTTGGAACGCTCACGATCCCGATAACGGATGGAGAGCGGCAGCAGACGTACATCCCACTGCTCCTGATGGAAGGGCGAAGGAACCTGTAACGTATAATCTTCCTCGTTTGCTCCGAGCATGTCCTGGTAATAAGCAAGCGGTGTCAACGTCGCGGAAAAATAAATGGCTGAGCGGTAGCCCTTAATAGCTTGTCCCAGCAAGTGAGAAGGATCAAGGCAGAACAGCTTGACCCTCACTTCACTGCGTCCTGCTTCCACATAAGTAACGTACCGTTCATCATATAAAGCTGCAATTCGCAGCATATTCTGAGCGGTAAAATACGTATCTAGAAGCAATGCATAAGCCGTACCCTCACCGCTTGCATGGCTTGTACTGCCCCCCGTCACCAGTTCACGTTCAGCTGCTTCTACAAAAGGCACCAACAGCTCCAGTACCTCTTGCGGTGCTGCTGTCTCCACTGCTTTTCCTGTATCTGCATATTGCTTACGCAGCGTAATCATATGTGCGTTCACTGCACTCGCAGCCGCAGCAATCTCTGGGCTTAGCAACTTAAATTCCCGTTTCAGTTCCAAAAAAGAAGATTTCAAAATTTCCGCCGAAAACATGTCCCGGCCGCGTTCGACCAGATTATGCGCCTCATCCACCAGTACAACACCTTTTCGCTTGTGCTCCTCCAGCAATCTTTTCAAAGAAATTCGTGGATCGAAAACATAATTATAATCACTGATTATACCATCCGAGGCATACGCCACATCCAGAGAAAATTCAAAGGGACATACATTATGCTTGCGCGCATAATGCTCAATCACTGCCCGGGTCATTAACGTCTCATTCGCCAAAATATCGGAAACCGCACCGTTGATCCGGTCGTAATAGCCCTTGCACATGCTGCATGATCCAGCATCACAATCATTTTCATCCTTGAAGCAAATTTTATCCTTCGCAGTCAATGTCACCACATGCATGTGCAGCCCTTGAGCCTGCATTCTGGCGTAAGCTTCTTCGGCTGCTGCCCGAGTGGTGGTACGAGCCGTCACATAATATACTCGTCTTACCAATCCTTCGCCGATCGCCTTGATCGCAGGAAACAAGGTGGATACCGTTTTACCAATACCTGTAGGTGCTTTGGCAAACAGGTTAACCCCTTCGGCAATCGTCTTGAACACCGAACCCGCGAGCGTTCGCTGACCCGAACGATACGTGTCAAAGGGAAAGTTCAACATAGCAATACTGGCATCCCGCTTTTCCGCATGTGCTCTCAGCAGGAATGCATACGGAGCATAACCAGCAATCATCTCCTGTGCGAAAGCTTCTAGCTCAGTAAAGGATAGTTCCCGTCTGAATCGGCGAATGTCTTCACCGTGTGCCTGTACATAAGTAAGCTGGACCTGCATCGAATGATGTTGTTCCTCACGAGCAATCATATAGGCATACAGAAATGCTTGTGCCCAGTGTACAGGTTGGCCGTCACCCTGAATATCTTCGAGTGGCAAAGAGATCAACTTAATTTCATCGACCGTCCATACGCCATCCAGCTCAATCAGTCCGTCACAGCGGCCTTCAATGATAAACAATTCATCCTTATACGGAATTTCTGTACGTAAATGTACCTCTTTGCGGTCATGCTCCTTGTAACCTTTCTGGATAACCTGATGCATGCGAGTTCCTTCGAGCATACTACTATTCGATCGAAAGCCGCTATGAATGCTACCGCTCCGATGCACATATTCCACAAGTGGACGCACCGATATGTGAATTGGTTCCTTCATACGATCACCCGTTCCGGTCATAGTCCTTTCACTGTACCACGTAGATAAACGAAACGTAAGGGACATAAGAATCGTTTGTATTCAATTGGTATTCACTCATGCCTACTTTTTACCGAAATATAGAAACGAGGCCTTTTGCTTTATTCCCCACGATACTACAACTCTCAATACAGCATAAAGGATAGGGATATGTTAAAAGAATTAATTAACAATTTTGCGTTATTAACAAGCTTCTTATTCTTTGGAAATTTATTTTTCCGGAAATATGAACGTTACCTAAAAAAACATGTATTCATTTATCGGGTAATGAACGGTTTAATGCTGGGTCTGTTTGGCATTCTGTTAATGATGACCGGTTTATGGGTCCGTGGGCACTTTGTGGTCGATCTGCGCCAATTGGCGATTATCATATCTGTTTATATGGGAGGATCGGTATCCGGTCTGCTGACCACCTTGATCATAAGCCTGTACCGTATTTACATCACAGGTGGTTGGACAGATGTTTCTCTGACTGCTACCGTCAATTGTTTCATGACATTGGGCATTTCACTTATCTTTATTCGAGAAAAAAGCCTAACACTCCGCAAGTGGATGTCGGCCGTACTTGGAGCTGCTGTAGTGTCGTTGTTATCTACTTTCTTTGTAGTTAACCCTCCTGATAATGAATCTATTATAATAATCACAACTGTTAAGTTGCTTGGCGGCCTGTTCACTTATTTTATGATGTCCTATATCAAAAAAACAGAACGGGCTGTTCATCTGCTGGAAGAAGCTGCAAATCGGGATCATTTAACCGGACTCTACAGTCCACGTGCTTTCGATGCGCTATTTGAAGAGGTCTTTCATACTTCCAAGACTACAAAACAACCCTTTGGACTCGTGATGCTGGATATTGACCACTTTAAAAATATTAATGATACGTATGGTCATTTGAACGGAGATACCGTCTTAAGCCAATTGGGAATGCTGTTAACCCGGGAATCTACAACGAGGGCGTACCCCTCCCGTAAGGGCGGAGAGGAATTTGCCATTCTGATTGGAAATTGTGATAGTCAGAAAGCAGCAAGCTTTGCCGAAAAAATTCGGAAAGCTGTGGAAAATGAACGTTTCCTTTTGAATGACGGAACCTCGATCTCTCTAACCGTATCCATCGGAGCAGGCAGTTCACCTGTCATAGCATCGAGGCACTTACTGGAAAAGTCAGATGAGGCATTATATGAAGCTAAGCGTTCAGGACGCAATCAGGTGAAACTAGCAAAACCATAGATATTAGTCGCTAAATGTCAGGAAAGCTGGATTATTGTTAATAAAAAGTGGTAAAATGGAAATAACATCGTTATCAAAAAAACTTCTGCCGCTAGTGGAGACATGCCTTACAATCGACATGGGGGGTGGGCTTTGTGAACCTCGAACAATTGGAAAAACTCATGGAAAAAGAACGCCGTGAACTGAATCGCATGGCTGACTTACACGGATTAAAAGATGAACGTGTATTGGACAAATCCTCCAGACTTGACCGTATTATGGACAAGTACCTTCACACCAAGCGTGCAATAAACCAAACACACTCATAGAAGCAAGCTACATCGCTGCCCCTCAGGGCAGCTTTTTTATGATGTAAACAGTATTCGTCCTCCTTCGGTACACATCTGCATCGTACTCACCTTCTCGCGGACTGACTACTTCCCGCCATATTCCGTCCGCAACAATTGCTGTGTGAACGATATCCATTCTCTGGCTGCAAAGGACAGATAACGATCGTTCCGCCAGATCATCCCCAAATGCCAAGGAATGACGGGGTCCACCAATGGAAGAACACGCAAGCGCTCAGAATCCAGATCTCGGCAAATGGCCTCCGGCAACAGCGCTACTCCCAGGTTTGCAGCAACCATTTCGCTAATCAGATCCCATTGCGAGCTTTCGTAGACTACACGCGGCTGAAAGCCCGCACGGACACATTCGGCAATGATACGGTCATGCAGCGTAAAATCCTCACGGAACAGTACAAACGCCTCCTCCGCCAGCGCAGATAGCGGTACCTCCTTGCACTCTGCCAATGCATGCGTAGGATGAACGAGCAAGTTCAGCTTTTCCTCCACAAACAGAAATGTCTCAAACATATCTCCAACCGCAGGTAGCACAATCACCCCGATATCCAATGCCCCGGCTTCTACGTCCTGTTCCACTTTCTTCGCCCCGTCCTCAAATAATTGAATGGTCACATCAGGATATGCCTTATGAAATTCTCCAATGACACGCGGAAAAAAGCTCGATCCGACCATAGGGGGCAGGCCAATACGGATATGTCCTTTTTTCAGGTTCATCAAATCACTCAGCTCCGAGGACAGGCTCTGAAAGGACTTTACAATCGCTTGTGCTTGAAGCTCAATTACCTTTCCCGCGTCCGTCAGTTCGATTCTTTTGCCAATTCGGTCGAACAAAGCGACCCCCAGCTCATCTTCCAGACTTTTAATCGTCTTACTGATCGTCGGCTGGGTAATAAACATGCTCTGGGCTGCCTTTGTAAAGCTACGCAATCGCGCGACTTCCAAAAAATATTGTAAATGTCGGATATCCAAACTTACACCTTCTCCTATAGACAAACGGAATAGATTGCATTCTTTATATGCATTTTACTCATGAAAGCTTGTGATGTAAAATTTCATTACAGTTTGAAAATAACCGATCTCAAAGATAGGAGCCATTATATATGAAAAGCTTCATACGCGGTGTCCTCCAGATCGCCGTCCTGATGGCCTTTTCGCTCATCCTGAACGCGGTAGTCTCCTGGCTCCACCTGCCTGTACCCGGTAGTATCATTGGTATGCTGATCCTTTTTATTCTGCTGCAAACCGGCTTGGTCCGGCTAAGCTGGATTGAAGTTGGCGCAAACTGGTTGCTGGCCGAGCTGCTATTATTCTTTATTCCCTCCGCTGTCGGCGTTATGAATTATTGGCCGATGCTGGAACACGATGGTATGAGCATCATGCTGGTCGTGTTGCTCGGCACCTTTCTGGTGATGGCCTGCACAGGTATGGTCGCCAGTCTGCTTGGTAAACGAAAGGAGCATAAATCATCATGACCGGTCTTCTATGTATTATATTGACACTCGCTATTTACTGGATGGCCAAACGCATGTACCGCACACTGCCCAAGGTGTATTTGTCCCCATTGCTCATTACACCTGTTGTTATCATTTTGATTTTGACGCTGACGGGTGTGAACTACCGTTCTTATAATTCGGGCGCCCACTTGCTGTCCATGCTGCTACAGCCAGCTACGATTGCATTTGCTGTCCCTTTGTACCGATATTTCCCTGTGTTAAAAAAACATGCTACACAAATTGTGCTTAGCGTGCTGTCTGGGTCCGTTGTAGCCGTGTTGTCCTCCATGGCGCTTGCCAAGTGGATGCATCTGAATTCTTCGCTGCTGAGCAGCCTGATTCCTCGCTCCATTACGACACCCATTGCGATGAATGTATCGCAAACGATTGGCGGCAATCCGACGGTCACAGCTGTATTCGTTATTCTGACCGGTTTGAGCGGTCTTATTATCGGTCCGATGATTGTAAAACTGTTCCGTATTGAAAATGAAGTCTCACGTGGGGTGCTGCTCGGTACCGGTGCTCATGGTACTGGCACTTCCAAAGCCTTCGAGTTCAGTTCGCTGACGGGGACGATATCCAGCATCTCGATGGTGCTCGCCGCTCTCTTTACCTTGGCAGCCGCCCCGTTCCTGTTCCACTTGATGCTGTAAGCAATCTGTATACAAAGAAGCAGCGATTCTCTTGTTATTGAAGAATCGCTGCTTCTTTGCTTTCAGTCCATGTCTTAAAGCAATGGACGGCTCAAGGATATAACTCCCTTGCGGCCTCAAATAGCTTTAACGTTGCCGGGTTTCACCTCTGCCTCTACAGGCGTTACAGCTTCATACAGGTAAGCATCCAGCTCAGCCGTATATTGTCGTTCTTGTGCGGCGCTCCAGCCTGCATGTTCGGACATTAATGCAATGGCGGGCTGTTTCCAGCGCTTCACCTCGTCAATTTGGAAGAACAGCGCCCCGGTTCGGCGTATGAAAAAATCAGACGGTGTCACCGTCATTTCCTGTTCCATCGCATACAGGAGCGGGACACGCACTTCCACAGGCAGCGCTGCTTCCTTCTCGGTAGCCTCCTTCATGCTCCGTGCCGCTATGGCAAACAGCCGCTCTGTGTTGGAGCCATAGCGAGTAGCCCATGCTCTAGCTATATCCGACGACAAACCGAGCGCAACACCCGCTGCGGCTTGCTTGCTCACGAAGGCGTCCCAGCCCGCCGAGCCGCCTACGCTGCCGCCCGAAATCGGGATATGTCTGGTGCGGCATGCCCGGAAGCTTTGCCCGTGCAAGCGTCCCAGCTCCCGTACCGCACGATCCACGACGAGTTCGGACATTTTCCGGTAGCCCGTCAGCTTGCCGCCTGCAATCGTGATCAGACCTGAACGGGATTCCCAAATTTCGTCCTTGCGTGAAATTTCCGAAGGACTTTTACCGTCTTCATAAATGAGCGGCCGTACCCCTGCCCAACTGGATTCTACATCCGTAACAGTCAGTTTCACATCCGGGAACATTCCGTTGATCGCTTGGAGCACATAGGCCCGATCTTCGGCGGTCATCCGAGGATGCGCCGTATCCCCTTCATACACCGTGTCGGTCGTACCTGCATAGGTTTTTCCATCACGTGGGATGGCAAATACCATGCGCCCATCCGGTGTATCGAAGTACACTGCCTGTTGGAGTGGAAAGCGCTCAGCATCGAACACCAGGTGAATACCTTTCGTCAGGCGTAGCACCTTGCCCTCTTTGGAGCGATCCATTTCCCGCAACGTATCTACCCATGGTCCGGCCGCATTAATAACCAGTGAAGCTCGAATTTCGTATGGCTTTCCCTTTACCCGATCCGTTACGCTTGCACCGCTTATTCGTCCTTCGTCATACAGCAGCTTGTCAGCCTTGGCATAGTTCACCGCCAGCGCTCCTCGTGTAACAGCTTCCTTCATGACCTCAATCGTCAGGCGAGCATCATCTGTGCGGTACTCCACGTAGCTGCCGCTCCCCTTCAGTCCATCACGCTTCAGCAAAGGCTCGCGCTCTAGCGTAGCCTGGATGTCCAGCATACGACGGCGCTCACTACGCTTAACACCAGCAAGGAAATCATATACTAGCAACCCGACAGAGGTGGTGAATGCGTTAAACGTGCCGCCCTTGTGAAAAGGAAGCAGCATACGCTCCGGTATGGTCACATGTGGGCCATTTTCGAATACGATGGCCCGCTCCTTCCCGACCTCGGCTACCATCTTAACTTCAAACTGCTTCAAATAACGAAGACCACCATGCACTAGCTTAGTCGAGCGGCTGGACGTACCTGCTGCAAAATCCTGCATCTCCACCAGTGCTGTCTTCAAACCACGATCCGCCGCATCCAGCGCAATCCCCGCCCCTGTAATGCCGCCGCCAATAATTAAAATATCAAAATGCTCATCTCCCATACGTTCCAAAACAGCGGTTCTCTCCTGCGCAGCAAATCCCTGTTCTCCCATCATGTATCCCTCCAGCTTTGTATATATTCACGATGCAATCTGCCAACCGAATCATCATAAGGTACAAAAAAAGACCACGAACATCGCTGCGGCGGATGCCGAGCGGTTCATGGTCTCTCCAAGTCTCCTGACGAGTATTAACTTATCTATATCGTAGCACACACGATACGCTATGAAAAGGGAAATCTGCCTGTTGCCACATGGCTGCCTTCTATCGTAAAACCATCCCTACTTGAACGCCATTGCGGCATGAACTGCCTTTTTCCAACCACCATAAAGCCTAGCCCGCACGTCTTCACTCATGGACGGAGTAAAGGTTTGATCACTCTGAGCATATCCCCGGACTTCATCCAGACTGCTCCAAAACCCAACTGCCAGTCCCGCTAAATACGCCGCACCGAGTGCAGTTGTCTCGTTCACAGCAGGTCGTTCTACAGGTAGATCGAGAATATCGCTCTGGAACTGCATCAGGAACTCGTTCATCACTGCACCCCCATCTACACGCAATGAACGCACAGGTACACCCGAGTCGCTCGCCATGGCAGTTAGGACATCTTTAGTCTGGTAGGCCAGCGATTCCAGTACCGCTCGTATAAAGTGCTCCTTGGTCGTTCCCCGCGTCAAACCAAATGTCGCACCGCGCACGTCACTGTCCCAATACGGGCTGCCCAGACCCACAAAGGCCGGGACAAAATATACCCCTTCCGTCGAGGTCACACGCGCCGCATACGCTTCACTATCTTTGGCTTCGCGGAACATACGCAACCCATCACGCAGCCACTGAATAGCAGATCCGGCTACAAAAATGCTGCCCTCCAGCGCATACTTCACCTGACCATTCAGCCCCCATGCAATGGTCGTAATCAGTCCATGTTCCGAGTCACAGGGTTCATCTCCGGTATTCATCAACATAAAGCATCCCGTACCGTAAGTATTTTTAATCATGCCCTTGTCAAAGCATCCCTGACCGAACAGAGCTGCTTGCTGATCACCCGCCGCTCCGGCAATAGGAATTTCCTGTCCAAAAAAGTGATAATCCACCGTATGCGCATATATCTCAGAAGATGATTTCACCTCTGGTAGCATAGACGCAGGAACGCCGAGAATATCCAGCAGCTCCTCATCCCATTTTAGCTCATAAATGTTGTACATGAGTGTGCGGGCCGCATTGGAGTAGTCCGTTACATGTGCTTTACCACCGGACAATCTCCAGATTAGCCAGGTATCAATCGTACCCAATAGCAAATCCCCGCGCTCTGCTTGAGCTCGTGCCCCTTCGACGTTGTCGAGTATCCATTTGACCTTGGTGCCAGAAAAGTAGGGATCAATGAGTAGTCCCGTTTTGCTATGAAAAATATGATCAAATCCACGGCTTTTCAATTCCTCGCAGATCCCGGCTGTTTGCCGTGACTGCCATACCAGCGCATGATATACAGGCAGACCCGTATGTTTATCCCACACCACTACGGTTTCCCGTTGATTCGTAATACCAATCCCGGCAATTTGGCTGGCTTTCACACCTGATTCCGACAAGCAGGAGGCGATGACGGCCAAAATAGAGCTCCATATCTCATTTGCGTTTTGCTCTACCCACCCCGGCTGGGGAAAATACTGTGGGAACTCCCGTTGTGCCTTGTATACCACTTTTCCCTGCCGATCAAACAAGATGGCCCGCGAACTGGTTGTGCCCTGATCCAAGGCAAGAATGTATTGCTCCATCGTTTTCCAGCCTCCTTGCATATTTATGTATTGTTGCCCACTTGATCCAAATAGAGGCTATTGCTTATAATGCTCGAACAGTTGTTTATTGGAGGTCGTAACTGCTGTAGCTCCCGCAGCCAACGCCGCTTCCACATCCTCAGGGGTGCGAATAAGTCCGCCCGCCAAAATAGGAACGCCCGTGCGTTCGCTGACTTCCTTAATCATCAGTGGGACAACACCAGGCAGTACCTCAATATAATCAGGTCGTGTTTTTTCCACCAGCGCGTAGCTTTTTTCCAGCGCAATCGTATCGAGCAGAAACACCCGCTGTACAGCAAGAATCCCCTTCTTTTTAGCGGTTGCGATCACCCCGGATCGGGTCGAAATAATCCCAAATGGCTTAATTTCCTGACACAAATATTCAGCCGCATACTCGTCATTCTTCAAGCCTTGCACCAGATCGGCATGCAGGAGCATTTGCTTGCTGCGACTTCTAGCCATCTGGTACAGGTTGCGCAGCTGCGCTACATGCGTATCCAAAAAAACAGCATACTCATAAGAACTGTCCAAAATACCCTCCAGCTGCTTCATATGCTTAGCTGCAGGTAAAATGCGTTGTCCCTGAAATGGCATGGATATCCCCCTTAGGCTGAATGTCGGTCAAACTCGTTCAAATTTTATATTATCACTCTGTTCGACGAACGTGAAGCGGTTTCATTGCAGATATGTATAAAGGCTGCCTTCCCTGCAATAGATGTCAGCAGGAAGAAGTCAGCCCAATCGTTCAAAGGAACTGGATCAAATCACACGACGGCACCCTTAAAACGCTCTATAGTGTACTAGCCCTCAAACCCTTGGCGCAGCCATGAGGTAGCGAGCGCGATCGCACCGCGCTTGGCCGCGGTTTCCGACAATGGGTTCAGCATCACAAAGTCGTGGATGATGCCCTGAAAGCGTGCAGCGGTTACCTCTACCCCTGCTTCACGCAGCTTGTTCGCATAGGCCTCACCTTCATCGCGCAGCACATCGGCCTCGCCTGTAATGACCAGCGCACGCGGTAGCCCGTTGAGCTGCTCTGTGGTGGCACGTAACGGGGACGCCGTAATCTGCGCTCGTTCATTGGGATCTGTCGTATATTGATCCCAAAACCATTGCATTCCTTCGCGGCTCAGGAAATATCCTGTGGCGAACTCCTGGTAGGATTCCGTGTCAAAGGAAGCGTCCGTCACCGGATAAAATAACAACTGCTGCCGGATGGCAGGACCACCGCGTTCTTTGGCCAGCAGCGTTACGGCCGCGGTCATGTTGCCGCCGACACTGTCTCCGGCTATCGTCAGCGTATGGGGCTTCAGTCCATGCTCGCGCCCATGCTGTGCCACCCATTGAACGACCGCGTAAATTTCCTCAATCGCCGTCGGATATTTAGCTTCAGGTGCCAAGCTGTATTCCGGGAATACAACGGCTGCCTGGGAGCCGACTGCCAATTCACGAATCAGACGATCATGCGTGTGGGCATTACCGAATACCCAGCCTGCTCCGTGAATATATACAATGACCGGCAGATCGCTTGTCACTTGTTGTGGACGAACAATTCTGACCTTTACCTCACCGCCAGGCCCATCTGGAATAGTTAAATCTTCTACATCTGCGGCAGGTTTGTCTGCTGGACCGGATTGAACCTCATTGACCGTTTCACGTCCTTTTTCAGGACCCAAATCATATAGAAACGGAGGCTTGGCATTATCGTCTGCAAATTTCTGTGCTGCCGGTTCAAGCTGTACTTTTTTACTCATATCGGTTCACTCTTCCCTTCTGATTCTGTGGTCTACATATATCCATATGGCTTAAGTTTGCTCATTTAGTTTCACCTTATATATTTAAACGAGTTCCTCTCTTTCCAATCGGAGGATTTTAGTTTGCCCAACAGAAGAGCTTGACTTTTATTTTGTGTTGTAACTATAATAGTTACATATTAAAGTTCGTAAATGCACTGGGTACACTTACGATCAAACGAATGAATCATCCATCATCCACATCATATTTATAGGAGGCTATCTATTATGAAAATTGCAGTTATTGGTGCAACCGGTAAAGCAGGAAGTAATATCGTAAAAGAAGCATTAGACAGAGGACATGAAGTAACCGCCATCGTCCGTGACTCGGCTAAAGTAACAGAAAGTCGTGCTACTGTAGTACAAAAAGACGTTTTTGATCTGAAAACAGATGATCTGAAAGGCTTTGACGTAGTCGTTAATGCATTTGCCGCTCCACTCGGACAAGAGCATCTGCATGTCGATGCAGGTAACGTACTGATTGAAGCCCTGCGTAATGTATCCGGTACTCGCCTGATTGTCGTAGGTGGTGCAGGCAGCCTGTTCACTGATGAATCCCAAACACTTTTGGTAAAAGATGCTCCCGGCTTCCCTGATTTCGTATACCCAACAGCAAATAATCAAGGAAAAAACCTGGAAATTTTGCGTGGTACCAGCGACCTGAACTGGACTTTCATTAGCCCTTCAGCGGAATTTGCACTGGGTAAACGTACAGGCTCTTACCAAGTGGGAAAAGACACACTGTTGGTTAATTCCAAAGGTGCAAGCTATGTCAGCTACGAAGATTATGCAGTTGCCGTAGTGGACGAAATCGAAAAACCACAACATCTGAACCAACGTTTCACTGTCGTATCCGAGTCCTAATTACTGTGTTCTCGCAGCACATTTAGCATAAAAAAGACCCTTTGCCCATTCTCTCATGCTGCACGCTATGAGAAATTGAACCCGAAGGGTCTTTTTGTTATGACCTGTTGATACTCTCGTTATGACTTGTCCGTGCTGACCTTCTTTTCTGTATCGTGAGCGGAAGTCTCCCTCTTATCGCTAAAACACAGCTTGAGAATCGGAGGCGAAGCCAAGGTCGTCAGAATGATGGCAATGATCACCGATGTAAAATATTGCTGTGCCAACAGACCCGACTGTAGACCGGTAGCTGCGATAATAAGTGCGACCTCGCCGCGAGATATCATCCCGGATCCGATCGCAAGGGCAGAACGGTTATCGAAGCCCGTCAGCCGCGCCCCGAGTCCTCCCCCGATAAGCTTTGTCACCAGCGCAATCAGTGTCAAAACAACAACAAATCCGAGCTGCTGTCCTACTCCCTCAAAGGAAACATTTAATCCGATGCTGACAAAAAATACAGGAACAAAGATGGAATAAGCAATGGGTTCCACCTTTTCTTCTACAACATGCTTAAAGCTGGTTTGTGCAATGGCAATCCCGGCCGCAAAGGCTCCGATAATCCCTGCCATCCCCAACATATCCGCAAAATACGCAAACCCAAAGCAAATAATCAACGCAGTCGTGATGACTGCTTCAGTCACCTTGAGTGGAGCAAGTATTTTCATAACCCATGGAACAACGAACCAGCCCCCCAGAATAGCTACGACGAAGAAAACTAGCTTTTTGCCAACAAGAAGTCCCAGCGAAGTTTCTCCACCCATACCGAATATACTCATTACTACCGCTAGCAGCACCACGACAAGCACATCATCCAGCACTGCCGCACCCAAAATGGTTGAGCCTTCCCGGGTATTCAGCTTATTCATATCCTTGAGTACCTGTACCGTAATGCTTACCGAGGTAGCACTCAGAATAATTCCTAGAAACCAGCCTTCATGTACCGAGAATCCAAAGGCTTCCCCTACACCAAAACCACAAATTAGCGGTAAAATAATACCTCCAACCGCCACAGCTACCGCAGGCTTCCAGTTACGTCGAAGTTGATCCAAATCCGTCTCCAGTCCAGCAATGAACATCAGCAGCAGCACGCCGATTTCAGACATATCATGAATCAGTGAATCATTCTGAACCCATCCCAATACGGCTGGACCCAGGACAATTCCTGCGATCAGCTTTCCTAACACCGCTGGTTGACCGAGCTTGACGGACAAATGACCCGCGACTTTTGTGAACAGTAGAATCAGCAGAAGATATAGTATAAATTGCATAGGCTGATAACCTCCTTTTATTTAATCCTTGAACTCATCTGCGCATAACCCACAATATTGAAGATACTGATAATCATAAAATGCTAAACAAACGTGCAAAATATGTGTCTGACCTGAAACAAACTGCTCGCAAAATAAAAAGGGAAACCTGAAATAAAGCACAGGTTCCCCTAAAAAAGACATAAAGGAGCCTTGGTGACAGGCTCCTCCGGTAAGTTCATATATTCATTTGATGTTGTCGGTCATACTTGCGCAAACAAGCAATTTTATCTTTTAATTATATCTCTTCTGCAAACCCGTGTAAACGTGTTGAATCAATTTTCTGCTTTTTTCACATAGCGGTCGCGGTATTCGTGGTCCAGCATACTCATCAGAATCGAATCATGGTATTCATAATTGTAGAATAAAGCATCCCGCTGCACACCTTCGCGCTGAAAGCCTACTTTTTCATAGCAACGAATGGCACGTTCATTAAAATCAAATACGTTCAGCTCAATCCGATGCAGATTACAGATACCGAATCCGTAACCCAGCATGAGTACAAGCGCTTCGGTGCCGTAGCCTTTCCCCTGATTTCCCTGCTCATTGATCGCAATACGGATGTTGGCACTGCGGTTCAGGCTGTCCATATCCTGCAGGGCTATATCCCCAATGACACGATCATCTTCGCGAAGCGCAATCAACAGCAACAGGCTTGAGGTGTCCTGTCCTTTAGCTTCAATATAACGGGCAATTTGATCCTTGGTAAAGCTGCGTTGTGTGCCTGTCAGCCTCCGCACATCCTGATGGAACAATGTATTATAGTATAGCTCGGTGTCCTCTACGTTAACGGGACGCAAGTACACCCGTGATCCTTCAAGTAACCGTGCCACAGGCTCTGAGGCTGAAGTTTGTTGAGTCATCATGATCTCTCCCATGCTAATAATATAAATGACGAAAATCAAAGCAAATATTGCGCAAGTTCGACTACGCAAGGTCTGCATTTTGCTCCGTAGTCAGGCTAGAATCAGCGAGGGACTCGCGCCAAATTACGGATTGAAGCAGCAGGCCTGCCAAACCCAAGATTCCAACAGTCATCCCGATCCAGACAAAAGCCGTTCTCGCCCCTGCTATTCGGATCAATACTCCCCCTGCAAGCGGGGAAACGACCATGATTGCTCCAATCACGGTACTTTGGATACCAAAGACGCGCCCCACCATATCAGCAGGGGTTTTGGCTTGTAATATATAATTCTGGGTGATAATGTACAGGCCGTTGCCCACGCCCAGCACGGCCCCGATCATAAGCAGTACAGGCAATCCTGTTCCGGGTCGCGCCCAGCCTAAAGCAGCAATAGCTCCGCCAACCAGTACATATCCACCACCGAGCCCCCAGCCTGCGCTTATGCGATTCAAACGATTAAGCACAAGCATGCAGCCGACGGCGCCAGCCCCAATGGCTGAAACCAGCCAGCCAAGCAGTGATTCATTACCCGGAGCGAGCACTCGCAGCAATGTAGGGAACTGGTAGTCGATCATGAGAATGGCGATCAAGCCGAAAAGTCCGAATATAAGCGTATGGAAAAGCATTCGACTGCGCCATAAGAACGCCCAGCCCTCGCGCCATTGGTTGAAAAAACGAGATGCGCGGACATGCTCCTCCCGCATTTTGGCTTCATCAGCCTCAGGCGCTATATGCGCAACCGACTTTCCTTGCTGCCCGGCTGCAACAGCTTGTTGGTCTGTGCTGACCAGCGTAGGACCGATTCCGCGCAACGGCCACAGCAGCAGGCCGGAACAGAGACGCAGCAATGCATTGAGAATAATGCATGCCTGAGGGGACAACACAGTCAAGGTCATAGCGCCCAGTAATGGCCCTGCTACTTTGGAGGCCTGATTGACCAGCCCATTCAGCGAGGTCGCCCGAAACAGGTCGTCGCTGGCGACTACCGTGCGGGTCAAGCCTTGCTGTGAAGGCATTTGGAATACGCCAGCCGCCGCGCGCAGACCGAGCAAAGGCAGCAGCCACGCCGGGCCCGGGACGGCGAGGATCGCCAGCGTCAATAAGGCGATAGCTGCATCGCAGACGATCATCAGCCGGGCCTTGTGCACCCGGTCGGCTAACGTGCCCGCGATGGAACCCAGCAGCAGACCCGGTAGGGCCATCACTACCGGAATCAGCGCAATCATCATAGGGTCGGCTTCCCAGCGATAGGCAACAAGCACCTGAATGGCGATAGCATCAAACCAATCGCCAAAGGAGGCAGCCGTGTGCGCCGCAAACATCCGCCGAAAACGGCCATTGCGCCAAATGCTAGGCGTGGATTGCAGTTCTTTCTTTTCCTTCATTATCTACTCACCCTGCTCTCATTTTCAGCTTCTTTTAGCAATAAGAACATTCTAGCGGGTCTATATCAGAGGAAAATCAGACAGCTAAAAACATCAGACCACAGAAAGTGTTTGCTCCAACCAGTGCCTTAGCGCCTGACGATGCAGTGTTAAACTGTTGTCCCGGTCAAGCCGATCATATTGAGCCGCATATTTCTCTTCCAGCGTGGGATAGGTGCCACAGAGCTTCAAAAAACCGCGGATTTGGCAGACCGCTTTAATTTTTAGCAATTCCTGTTTAGCCATATCAAGGGTATCCAGCCCTTCATCCATAAGCCGCTCGGCGTTGTTCACATCTCCAGTACGCAAAAGCATAAGTCCGCGCATCATGCGATAACGGCCCAGTTCACGCAAATACGGAGCCTCCGACAGCATGCCTTCCAGACGATCAGACAGTTCCGCAGCCTTTTCCATATGATTGGAAACCAGATGCATGTACATCTCCATCAGTGCAACAGGCATCACAAATTTATCGAGATTATCCCGTTTCATTACCCTCAAGGTTAGTGGTAGACCTTCCTGTGCGCGTTCAGGTTCTCCATTTTCCACATAAGCCTCCAAGATGTTGAGAATGCGTAATTCCCGTTCCTGTTCACTGGACAGCAGCCTGCTGGAAAGCGCACACTCACATAGAGCAATCCCCGCATCCGTTACCCCTGCTGTGCCCGTAAATAGCAGCAACATCCAATACAATCGGTCTACAGGGGCAAAATCCTCCCGCTCCAAGAACCAGGACACATCCGCCTGTACAAAACGGGTATACATTTGATAAAAGGCAGACATTTGAAAACCCATCTGCTCCTGCTGGGCAGCCAGCGCTACGATGGAATTCCCCTGCCCCAACAGCTGGTATTTCCGGAAAAGTCCATGTACGGCGTCCTGCACCTCCTGATCGAGCAAGGACGGATGATTCTGTGGCTGCACGTCAGTCAAGGTCAAGCTGTAGCCATACCCTCTAACCGTATGAATACGGAGCCCATCCCATGACTTAAGTTTTTTGCGCAATCTGTAGATATGATCATCCACCGTACGCTCCACCGGATACTCCAGCGGCCACACACGATCCAACAGTTGTTCCCGGGTGAACACCTGATTCCGGTTATCGTACAGAAAGCGCAACAGCGCAAATTCTTTAGCCAACAACATAACACGATCTGCATTACAGACCACACTGTAGCCCATCTGCATCAAATTGTAGCCTGATCATCCACCTCGCCTCCGACATATCGTTTCTTAGCTGCACCCAGCCCTATAAACATAAGCAACACACTCAGACACAAGAGCAGCAGTAGCGGGATTGTCCAGCCTTGCGTCGCATCATGCAAATAACCGAACAGCGTCGGTCCTGTTGCTGCTAGCAAATAACCAAAGGATTGTGCCATACCAGACAGCTCTGCTGCCTGCTGCGGTGTCCGCGTCCGCAAATTAAAGAACATCATCACTAACGGGAAAGCAAAACCACCCGCTATACCGATACAAATAACCCAAATCACACTCCACTGTGTAGCCCCAAGCAGAAATCCACCCAAACCGATAAAATACAGCGCAGCCATAATTAGAACCAATACCCGCTGATCCTTCACCCGCGCTGCCCAAATAGGCACAATAAAAGTAAATGGCATTTGTGAAAACTGCAGCACGGACAGCATCCATCCCGCAGTCTCTGAATCCATCCCCTGTCCGCTCATCATTTCGGGAAACCAAGCGGCAGGAACATAGAACAAGGCAGATTGCAGCCCCATAAACAGCGTCACCTTCCAAGCCAAAGACGATGTATATACATTCACGGTTCGGGCAGACACTGCCGCTTTATTGGCTGTTTTGCGGGCCTTAAGGAGCTGGGGCACCCAGAGTAAAATACCTACGACACCCACAATCGCCCATATTCCCAAAGCACCTCGCCAGCCCATACCTCCATTCAAAGCCAGCGGTATACTCAGGCCAGAGGCTGTTGCAGCGACCACATTCATAGATACTGAATATACACCGGTCATCAGTCCGCTGTTGCGAGGAAACTCCTCTTTGATCAGACTCGGCAGCAACACATTACACACGGCAATAGCCAGTCCCAGCATGGCGGTCCCGACAAATAATGCGGTCACCCCCAGCGTTGAGCGCACCACAATACCTGCGGTCAACAGCAGCAAGGCTGCAAAAATAATAAGAGACGACCCGAAGCGGCGCGACAGTTTAGCTACAAAAGGCGACAACAGGGCAAAAGCCAGCAACGGCAATGTCGTTAATAGGCCACTCAGTGTATTCGAAATATGCAAAGAATCCTTAATCAAACCGATAAGAGGTCCTACCGAGGTAATCGAGGCGCGCAGATTGGCACCTACCAGAATGATCCCTATGGCAAGCACCCAAGGACCGGCATGCCACAAAGATTTGTATACCAAAGCTCGTTGATGTTGCTGTGAACTCATCTCTCCATTCTCCAATCTATCTGTGTTATGCTCAAAGGCTCCAACCAAGTGTACGGCTGGAGCCTAGCAATTTTTATCTCATTAAATTATAAAGGCATTCGTGCCATATGCATAGGACGGATCGAAACAGCGCTCCAAGTCTTCAAGTTCAGCATATAGCTTCATTGAAAAAATAAAAGCTGCCTGAAAGGATAGTTTCCTTTTGAGGCAGCTTTCAGTTCATAAACTTCGATGCGACCAGCGCTGCTTAACGTACCAGCCAGCCGCCGTCCACCGCCAAGATATGACCGTTCATGTAGTCGGAACCCTGACTGGCGAGGAAAACCACAACTCCCATCAAATCAGACGGATCGCCCCAACGACCCGCAGGAATACGCGACAAGATTTCTTGATTGCGACTTTCATCCGCACGGATTGGAGCTGTATTTGCCGTAGCAATATAACCCGGCGCAATCGCATTAATCTGAACGTTATGAACCGCCAGCTCATTCGCAAATGCCTTGGTCAAACCAGCTACCGCATGCTTGCTCGCTGTATACGGCGGAACGAATTTGCCACCCTGAAAAGCAAGCATAGAAGCGACATTGATAATCTTCCCACTTTTTTGCTCTACCATCACCTTTGCCACTTCCTGGCTCAGGTGATATACGGCATTCAGGTTAATCTCCATAACAGCGTCCCAATCCTCATCTTTATACTCCAGCAGAGGGGCGCGACGAATCGTACCTGCATTGTTTACAAGGATATCAATTTTACCGAATTCATTGACGCATTCTTCTACAATTTTTTTAATGGATTCTTTCTCTGTCAGATCAGCCTGATAAAAGGCAACCTTCACACCCGTTGGCTCCAGCAAACGTCTTGTTTCTTCATATTCATCATTGTTAGCTACAATGAACAGATTTGCACCTGCTTTGGCCAAGGCTACGGAATATCCTTGACCCAAACCAGTGTTGCCTCCTGTTACAATCGCCGTTTTACCTTTTAGACTGAAAAAATCCAATGAAAAATTGTCCAGACCCATGCCTACGCCTCCATTACAAATTAGTATAAAAACCTATATTCCTGAAGCCTACAGCGCTGCGCGTACTTCCTTATATTTAGCTACATAACGTGCTGCATTTTCTGTGATCAAGTCGTAGCGACCTTCCTTGGCTGGAGCGGTCAAATTACCCCCAATTCCCACGGCTACACATCCGTTACGCAGCCAGGTTTCCATATTGTCCAGATCAACGCCACCAGTTGGCATAATCTGTACATGAGGCATTGGACCTCTGACAGCCTTCACAAAGTCCGCCCCCATCGCACTGCCTGGGAACAACTTCACGACATCGCTACCCAATTTCATGGCTTCCTTGATCTCATTCAGCGTCATACAGCCGGGCATATAAGGAATCGCGTACAAATTGCATAGCTTCGCTGTTTCTTCTTCAAAAGAAGGACTCACGACAAACTCTGCTCCGGCTAGAATAGCAATTCTTGCCGTCAGTGACTCCAGTACCGTTCCTGCACCAATTACTGCCCGATCCTTAAATTCGTCTCTCAATCTTCGAATGACCTGATCCGCATCCGGCGTTGTAAACGTAAGCTCAATATTATCCAAGCCGCCTTCAATGCAGGCTTTAGACATTAGATATGCTTCCTCCGCCGTGTTTCCCCGAATGACTGCGACGACACCTACTGAAGTGATATGTTCCAAAACTTTCTTTTTCGTCATGTTCCTGATCCTTTCCACGAATGGGATGACCATGTACCCTCAGCCACTTGCAGATTCACGCCCCAATACACTAATTGGATTAACGCAACTCGCTCATGGCAACCTGATCCATGTCTTTGTATGTTTTATTTTCACCGGCCATGCCCCAGATGAAGGTATAGCTGCCCGTAGCCGCACCGCAGTGGATAGACCAAGGTGGAGAAATAACGGCTTCATCATTTTTCATCACCAGATGGCGCGTTTCGTTCGGTTCACCCATCAGGTGGAACATTCTCGCATTCTCATCCAGTTCAAAGTAGAAATACACTTCCATCCGACGGTCATGAACATGTGTCGGCATGGAGTTCCACACACTGCCGTTCTCCAACGTCGTCATCCCCATAACCAATTGGCAACTTTGAATGCCTTCATCATGGATAAAGCGACGCAACGTACGGTTGTTAGCTGTTTCCTGCGAACCCAGACTTTCAGACGGTACATCGGCAAAAGACTGCTTCGTCGTCGGATACGTGGTATGAGCCAGGGCCGAAACGATATAAAATTTCGCCGGCTTTTCACTGGAATCGCTTTCAAAGATCAACTCCTTGCCCCCTCTGCCTACATAGAGACAGTCTTTTGTGGCCAGCTCGTAAGTTTCACCGTCCACCTTGACCGTACCGCTGCCGCCGACATTAAAAATGCCCAGTTCGCGGCGCTCCAGGAAAGTTTCTGCTTTGATTTGATCGTTACCTTCCAGCGCAACAGATTTATTCACGGGATAAATGCCCCCGATAATGACACGATCTTCATGCGTATAGACCAGCTTTACCTCCTCAGGTACAAACAGTTCCTGGATCAAATAGTGCTGACGCAACTCTTCAGTCGTAAAATGCTTGGCATGTTCGGGATGAGTTGAATAACGCATTTCCATAAAAACATTCCTCCTGTTTAGATAAACTTTTTTATCAACGGAATTGTTATAAAAGCGGTTTCTAACTCTACTTCTTAGCTAGAATTGTAATAATTATCTAAGAGGGTGTCAACCCAAAACTTCACTATTCCTAGAAAAACCCTTAGTACATACGAAGTTTTACACGCTTTTTACCTTTTGATAAACAAAATCACATTTTTTTATCTGTATTACCTAAAAAGTTTTTAGCCAATATATCAACTTCATCATTGTGAAAAACCGATTTATGTGATAATTTCAATTTATTCAGTTGGTGCATGCGCTTACAGATTAAGTTTACTAAACATAAGGAGGAATACAAATGACCGCAACATTGGATGCTGTTACCTTCGGAGAACCGATGGCCATGTTTTATGCCAATGAAGCAGGCTCTCTGGATGAGGTGCGTTCATTCACCAAAGCGTTAGCCGGGGCAGAGACGAATGTTTCAGCTGGTTTGGCGCGTTTGGGGCTACGGGCGGGACTCGTGACCAAACTCGGCGAGGATACGTTCGGCAAGTTCATTGCCAGTGCGCTACGTCAGGAAGGGATCGACACACAGAACGTCATGTTTACCAAAGACCACTCTACCGGGATGCTGATTAAATCCAAAGTTACAAGTGGGGACCCCGAGGTGGAATATTTCCGCAAACATTCCGCCGCTTCTACATTAAGCATCGCTGATTTTAACGAGGCTTACTTTTCCGGAGCTCGCCATCTGCATTTTACAGGTATTTCTGTCGCCCTCTCCCCTGAGTGCCGTGATTTCGCACGTCATGCGCGGCAATTTATGAAAAAGGCTGGCAAAACCGTATCCTTTGATCCGAACCTCAGACCTAAGTTATGGCCTGACACGCAAACGATGGTGGAGGCTATTAACGAGGCATCTGAGGGGTGCGACTGGCTTCTGCCGGGCATTCATGAAGGTAAAATATTGACAGGCTACACCTCACCAGAGGATATCGCTTCCTTCTATCTTAACCGAGGTACCTCGCTGGTCATCATCAAACTGGGAACCGAAGGCGCCTATTACAAATCCGCAGATGCTGAGGGATATGTCAAACGTTTCCGCGTAGATCATGTCGTAGATACCGTCGGCGCAGGTGACGGCTTTGCCGCAGGTGTGATTAGTGCGCTGCTGGAGGGCTTACCCCTGGCTGAAGCGGTCAAGCGCGGGAATGCACTTGGCGCACTGGCCGTCATGTCAGCCGGAGATATGGACGGCTATCCGACACGAGCCGAGCTGGAATCCTTTTTGCTCAGTGCCAGCACGAATTAGTCCGGTTTATTCCCCGCATAGCCTTCACCGCTATTAGCGCAAGCTCAACAAGGCCGAAAGAAGTCGGCCTTAACTTTCAATAGCCCGTATTCGCATTTGTGTGACCTGAGTAGCATACGCAAGCTCAGGTTATACAAAGGAATACGGGCTATTTTTATAATATATGACACATTGCTCGTCTACAGCGTTTTGACGGATTCTCCCCGATTGATGTCCGGCACAAAACGGTAAATAATCGGAACCGATTCGCCGCCTTCCTCAATGCTGGACAGCAGTGTCTTTGCCGCTTGCTTCCCCATATCCGCAATCGGTTGTGTAATGGTCGTAATCGGCGGATTGTAAATATGGGCAAACTCCGCATCGTCAATCCCGATAATGGACAGCTCTGCCGGAATACGTATACGGCGGGCATTCACATACTTCAACACCTCAGCCAACACGATATCATTCCCGGCCAACAGCGCAGTCGGCGGCTCCGGCAGTTGGAACAGCTCCTTCAGCGTCTGCTGAATTTCTTCTCTCGGCACACTGTGCATATATTCTTCACGAGACGGCAAGCCATGCTCCTCCAGCGCCTTTTTGTATCCGCTGAGCCGTTCCACTCGTGGAGTAATCCGATTCAAGCCAAGGGGCAAAGTAATCAGCGCAATTCGCTCATGTTTATGAGCCACAAGTTCCTGAATCGCCAGCTTAATCGCCATTTCGTTATCCAGTAGCAGGCTGCGCGTATTTACCCCATCTACCAAACGGTCCAAAAACACTAACGGATACTTTTCACGAATGAGTTGGTTGTAAATATCTGCATGCTTGCCTGTCGGGAAGATGATCAAGCCGTCCACTTGACGGGCCTTGAGCATCTCAATATACTGACTCTCCTTGTCGGGATTTTCATCGGCGTTGCAAATGATCACCTGAATGCCGAAGCGCTGCAATTCCTCCTCAATCGCACGGATAGATTGGATCGACAGCGTATAATCAATGTTGGCTACAATGACCCCCACCATAAACGTCCGGTTTTGCTTCAAGCTGCGGGCCAGCCCGTTAGGCTGATAGTTCAGCTCTTGAATAACCTCGGCAATCCGGTCTCTGGTCTGGTCGCTCATATATTTATATCGTTTGTTCAGAAATTGCGAGACAGTGCTTTTAGACACTCCTGCCTTCTGGGCAACATCTTCAATCGTCGGCTTCTTCATCGGTACACTCCTTGTCTTTCATGTACTGCGTTAGTGCAACAAAAGTATATCTTTTTTTTAGTAAATTTACCATACTTCTATTTATGGATGCCATTATGATATAAGTCGAACTTCAAAGCTGCCTATTGTGCCCCCGTGTAGAAGTATGGTTCTCCAGCAGCAAAAAGAGGCAGTTCAAGATGTTCTCTTGAACTGCCTCCGCGTACACAACTCTATCGAAAAGCTAGGTTCCAGCTGGCCCTAAATGCTGCTCGACATCAATGTGCCGGAACGGGCGTTGCAGACTGATCTGGTGTATCGTGCTCGACCAGCGCATGCTTTTCCCATAACCGGCTTTTCCAGCGGGCATACATGATGACAGCACGAGTCCATTCATCAGCAGCAATGGCCAGCCACACACCCGCGAGTCCCATATCCAGCTTGAACACAAGCAAATAGCCAAGCGGCAAGCTCATGCAAACCATGGAGATCAGACCCATAAAGACCGGGAACTTGGCATCTCCAGCAGCACGCAACGAGTTAATAATGACGATATTCGTGGTCCGACCAGTTTCTAGCAGAATGCTAAGTAAAATGACCTGTGCTCCCAAACGAATAATTTCAGGGTTTTCCGTGAACAAACCAAGCAAGGGAACACGGAAAAAGATGACCACCGCATCAATAATCACGGTCACGAGTAGCGCCCATTTCACACTGGTCAGTACACGTTTATAGGCAGTATCCTTCTGTCTGGCTCCCACGAGCCTTCCTACCACAATAGCCGTACCCATACCGACTGCCATACTGAATAAGTAAATATAGCTCGAAATATTATTCGCATATTGACGTGTCGCCATTGCTTCTGCGCCCAGATAAGTCACGTACAGTGTGAAGATGAGCTGACACGACTGATACATAATGGACTCCAGCGCGGATGGTACACCAATGCGCAATATTTTAGAGATGAACTTTTTGGACAATTGGACGTAATATTTCCACTCGACACGAACCTCAGTGACCCGGTACATCAGCCAGAAGAAGATCAGGAGACAAATAAAGCGGCTACCTACTGTAGAAATAGCAGCACCTTCTACTCCAAGTGCAGGCATTCCCCAATGCCCAAAAATCAAAACATAGTTGCCGACCACGTGGATCACGTTCATAAAAACCGAGACATACATTGTTTCTTTGGTAAAACCATGTGTACGAATAGTCGCCGCCAGCGCATTAATCAATGCTTGAAGAAAAATGGCACCTCCGACGATGCTCATATAAGACTCCGCGTAAGCCAGAATCTCACCCTGGACATTCAGCCATTGCAACATGTGCGTACCAAATACGAGGAAAATTACGCTAAGCAAAAGACCTACCATCAAATTCAACGTAATGGCCGTACCTGTAACCTGGGCCGCTTCGACTAGTTTCTTAGAACCGATATATTGAGCTACGACGATAGCAGCGCCGTTGCCGATAACCTCCAGTACAAGGATAGCAATTGAAATAATTTGATTGGACGCGCCCACACCCGACACCGCATTATCAGATACAGAACTGATCATGAATGTGTCGACGCTCCCCATTAGCATAAACAGAAACAATTC
Source organism: Paenibacillus sp. SEL1 (assembly GCF_054602535.1). Lineage (NCBI taxonomy): Bacteria > Bacillati > Bacillota > Bacilli > Caryophanales > Paenibacillaceae > Paenibacillus > Paenibacillus sp. SEL1. The sequence goes on from NZ_CM137723.1 coordinate 1,696,018, forward strand.
AAGGAAAATAGGCCATGTTAAACGGAACAAATTCAGTTCCTTAGCTTCGGACAATACCGAACCTTTTTTTAGTGCTCTGGTTGTCATTCATTCACCTTTCTTCATAGATTTATTTAACGATCAAAAGGTATGTTAGCACAGTCATTCTGAAAATACATCCCGTTTACGTAAAATGATTTGCAAAATGCGTAAGAATTCATTTATCACCCTCTTTATAATTGATTATCGAACTTTATTGAAACAGGATATTGCAAGAATATATCAGTAGTCTGGTCTTTTCGACGCAATTATGAGCTAAAGAGTATAATAGAATACGAGCCTGTGAGCATTGCCGCTGACAGGTTGTGAAGATTGTTGTATGCTTCCTAAGCATAATTTGTGAATTAAAGATGGAATATATAGGACATTCATAGGGTTAAAAGGTAATAAAGGAGGCTTTTACAGATGACTCAATCATTTCAAGCTCTTGTCGTCGATCAGACACAGGACGGTGAAGTTCAAGCAGGGGTACGTTCTCTGGAAGCTGGCAGTTTACCTGCTGGAGAAGTATTGATTCGTGTCGCTTATTCCAGCATCAATTATAAAGATGGGCTTGCTGCCCGCAAGGATGGCAATATTGTCAAAGCCTATCCGTTCGTACCAGGCATAGATTGCTCGGGAACCGTCGTCTCTTCGGAGGATAGCCGCTTTAGCGAAGGACAAGCGGTGCTCGTTACCGGATACGGGCTGGGTGTGTCTCAATTCGGAGGATTCAGCCAATATGCACGCGTGCCTGCGGACTGGGTGGTTCCACTTCCAAACGGACTCACGCCGAGAGAGGCAATGATTTTCGGGACAGCCGGATTCACCGCAGCCCTGTCGTTATATCGACTGGAACAAAACGGCGTTACTCCCGAGCAGGGCAAGGTACTCGTCACCGGAGCGACGGGCGGCGTAGGCGGGGCAGCCATTGCCTTGCTGAACAAGAGGGGCTATCATGTCGTAGCCAGCAGTGGTAAGGCCGATGCGCATGATTACCTCAAGGCGCTCGGAGCAGCCGAGGTTATTTCCCGCGAGGAGGTCTACGACGGTGCGGAGAGCGTCCGCCCGCTGGGCAAGCAGCTTTGGCAAGCGGCTGTTGATCCTGTAGGCGGAAAGCCGCTCGCTTCGCTGCTCAGCCAGATCGCCTACAACGGCTCCGTTGCCGTGAGCGGCCTGACGGCAGGCACCAAGCTGCCTACGACGGTGCTGCCGTTTATTTTGCGCGGCGTAAGTCTGCTGGGCATAGACTCTGTCTTCTGCCCATACGACACCCGCGTAGCGATCTGGAAGCGGCTCGGCAGCGAATGGAAGCCGGAACAGCTGGAGCAGCTCGTTGAGCGCGAAGTCGGATTGGCCGACCTGCCAAGCGCGCTCGAAGACATCCTTGCAGCCCGCTCGCAAGGAAGAACGCTAGTACGGTTGGTTGACTAAGCGGAGTAGTCCGCAAGCTATCCATTGACGTGTTTTCGCGTGAAGAAGTGTCATCCCATAGGGTCTAGCTTAGGAACATGTAAGAAGCCTGTAAATCTGCAGTTTTGAGATTTACAGGCTTCTTTTTTCGTGTGGTACATTTGAAGCAGACGGTTTACTTTTCGCAACCAAATGAACCTTTTGAGGACCCCAGTTGTTATATAGATAAACTGCACGAGAAAGGAGAGCACATCATTGGAGAGCAATCGAGAGTTGTTTGATTTGTATCAACGAGATGTATACCGAACCTGCTACTACATGGTACATAATGCATCGGATGCAGAGGATTTAACGCAGGAAGTGTTTATCATCCTGTTTCGCAGCAATCGTGAACAGATCGAACGACTAAAAGCCTGGATTATGAAGATTACGGTCAATCATTGTCTGAATTACCTTAAACGCCAGAAAAGCCTGCATTTGAAGGTATCGGCTAATCCCTATCTATTTAGTGGGGCGGAAGGTAAACCTGTAGACAGGCTGGTGGAAGAACGCGAATCGGCAGAGGAATGGGCCGTTTATATGAATCGCCTTCCGGCCAAAATCCGCGCTGTGCTGACACTCCGCTATATGCATGATTTCACGCTGGCGGAAATATCCAAACTGCTGGAAATTCCGCTGGGAACCGTCAAATCGAGGACTCACAAAGGACTAAAGTTATTGGAGCAAATATTGCGGGATGCAGGGGTACAAATTCCCGAGATGGAAGGAGAGAACTATGAACAACGTAGAAAAGGCATTGAAGCGCAAGTTAAATGATGATTCGGAAATGGCCTATCCTGACTTCGGTGAGATGTGGAACCGGATGGAACAGACAGGGCATACTGTCCCTACGCTAACCGACACTTCCGATTCATTCATTCCGCACCGACACAGAAATTGGCGCAAAATAGCTATCGCCGCCTCTCTGAGTGCACTTCTGGTTGCAGTTCCTGTCTATGCCGCCATCCACTACAACTGGGACAATCTGCTACGCGGAAGAAGTGGCATCCAGACAGCATTAAAGCAAAACCTCGGGCAACCGCTGGAGCAGTCCGTGACCAGAGACGGAGTGAAGCTAACGCTGCATACAGCTATTGTCGATGAGAACCGGACCGTGATTCTGTACAGCTTGGAGGTCGGAAAACGAGCAGACAACGAGTTTTGGAATGTCAAAGGCGTATCGCTAAAAAGTGCCGCGGGGGAAAGCAGTGCAGGGGAATATAACTTTCAGCAATGGGACCCGAAAAATCAACGGTACAACGGGTACTTTGAAAGTGACTGGACACCGCAGCAAGAAACAGAGAACGTGCGGCTGAACGTAGATCATATTGAGCTCACCAGCGTTCAAGAACTGGGATTGCCGCTCGATATCACATCGTCTCAGATGCAGACGTTCAAGCTGGATCGTAATGGCTTACAAGATATGAAAGTGCAGGTATTTGAACAAGGGAAGGATAAGCTGATGCTGTCCTCGGCAATTACCTTCGATTCGTCGATACCCAAGAGATGGGATAATCCGCAGATCATGGCCTACAAGGGCGGAATCCCTGTGATGTCGCAGCCGGGAGGAACTTTTGGCAAACCCGGTGATAACGGGGAGTATACAGCACAGCAATATTTTTCCAAAGCGGATATGCCGGAAGGACAGACTACCTTCAAACTTCAATATGCGCAAACCGAGAAAAGTATAAATGAACCTATAAAATTTGACCTGCAGCTAAGCAAGAAGAAGATGGAAAGCGGGACGATTAAAAGTGCGCTGAATATCCCACTGGAGAAAGGCAATCCAAATGTTTTGCTAGAACAAATGATTGTCACACCTACGCAAATCCGTGTCACGATCAGAAGCAAGGAGAAATTCGCCATGTTACCTTATCAAAAGTACTTTCTTTCTGTGAACGGCACAACATTAGAAGGTAGTCGTTGGTCTTCACCTGATCAGGAACACGATCTGAACACGATCCGTTTTGAACGACCTTCCAATCTTGTGATTACCAAGGACACTCCTATTACTTTTACAGGCAAATACAAGGTTACGACCCATTCGGATGACAAAACGCCACAGCGTTTAACTGACATTTCTGAGCAAAAGCAGGCACTAACGACGCAAGTCGGTGGCTATCCTGTTAAGTGGACCTACTACAAACAGGGATCAGACTTATTCGTAGAAACCGAAAGCGAGGATGCTCACTTTGGAGGGATTAACCAGACGCATATTGGCCTGGGTAAAGAACGGATTATCGGCAAGCCGATCACAGCCAATTTTGCCGGAGACGGCAATAACAAGGCAGTGGATGTCTACAAGAACTTCAAAAAGAAGGAAGCTTCTATCTATATGTTCTACTATACAACGGACGACCCGGAAGCAGAGACAACCGTACCCTTGCAGCCTCTGACAAGCAACAGCAAAGCATCCAAATAGCAATGCTATAAAAAGAGGGTCCTCTATACCTGTGTGAACCGTGGTATAGGGAACCCCTTTTTATTTTCCTATGAAGGCACAGTCTGCCTGGAACGATTGACTCCCGTCCTACTTTACAGAACCTTGCGTAACGCCATTGATAATCCATTTTTGTGCAATCAGATAGACAATAATCATCGGCAGCAAGGCCATCAGGTACGAGGCAAAGGCCAGATTAAAGTCGGTATTGAACTGCCCCTGAAACACATACTGAACGAGCGGCAGCGTGTACTGCTCTGCATCGCTGATAATAATGAGCGGCAGCAGGAAGTCGTTATATGTGGACAGGCAGGTGAGAATCCCCACGGTAGCACTGATCGGTGCCATCAACGGAAAAATAATTCGCCAGAACGTGCCCCATGTCGTCGCCCCGTCTACCGTAGCCGCCTCTTCCAGCGCCACCGGAATGGAACGGATATATAGCCGACATAGACGAAAACATTAAACGCCAAACCATACACCGTATGCAGCATAATCAGGCCAAACAGATTGGTCATATGAAGTCCCGAGGCCAATTTAACAATCGGCAACATAATGATCGGGAACGGAATGAACATGGCGCTCACAAAGTAAAAATATAATCCCTTAAACAAGCGTCGCTGCATATTACGGGCAATCGCATAAGCGACCATCGAATTGGTTAGCAAAGTCAATATGACCGTCGATGTCGTGACCATCACACTGTTCTGAAAAGCGCTGAAGAAGTTGGTCATTTCTACTGCACGACTAAAATTTTCCCAATGCAGCTCGGTCGGAAAGGCAAAGGCGGAGTGCGCCATCTGTTCGGGATTTTTAAGTGCTATCGTTACCGTCATATAGAGGGGAAACAGGATAAATATTGTCCCCAACGCTACCAGAAGCAGCACAGGCCAGTTGGTACGTCTGCTTGTTTTCATCAGTTATCCATCTCCCTTCTCTGGAGGAATCGCAGCTGTAAGATGGAAATGATCGCGATCACAATAAAGTAAATAACAGAGTTAGCCGACTGATAAGCAAATTCTCCGCCTTTAAATCCCCCGGTGTATATCAGGTGGGAAATCGACTGGGTGGCTCGTCCCGGCCCGCCATTCGTCAAAGCCACGATCTGATCGAACACCATCAGGGAATTTTTCATCGCCAATACCATATTAATCGTGAAAAACGGTGCAATTAACGGAAAGGTAATGCTCCAGAATTCGCGCCATTTACCCGCACCGTCCAGGTTGGACGCCTCATACAGACTTGTCGGAATGGTTTGCAGCCCGGCCAGATAGAGAATCGTATTAAAGGCAATCCCCTGCCATACAGCTACGATGACAACCCCCACCCAAGCCAGTTGTTCGCTGCCCAAAATGTTCGTCGACAATGAGGTAATACCTAAATTTTGCCCCCAAATCGTAAACACGTTCGAGAACAAATAATTGAATATGTAACCCACGATTAGCACGCTCAAAATATTAGGCAGAAAATAAATACCGCGGAAAAAGTTACGAAACCGTATTTTAGCATTCAGCCCTAGCGCAATCAGCAAACTAAGGATATTAGTCGCAATGGTAACCACAATCGCAAATTTGAAAGTAAACCAGTATGCGTTCCCCACATTGTCGTCCTGAAACAAATTAATATAGTTCTTAAACCCGACAAAGTGATACTGATGACCAAAGCCGTTCCAGTTCGTAAGCGAATAATAAAAGCCCTGCAAGGCAGGCAAGGTCAAAAATACAAAAAACAATAGCACCGCCGGCACCGTCATCCAGTAAAAAGTCGTTAGTCGCTTATTCATGTCTCCTCCTCTCCTATCGGCGGTTAGCTACCTTATTCCATTCACGGTCGAGCTTAGCTAGATAGGCGTCGATGTCTCTGTTTTGCAGAAAGGCCTGCACAATCGAATTCAATTGGACCGCTTTGGGAATATAGTGATCGGCAAAATCAACGACGCGGCCCGATTTAAAATACGGCAACAGCTCTGCCACACTCGGATCATCCTGCGTGACTCCCTTCACCGCCGAAAACAGCGTTTGCTCTGTAATGTATTGCTTGCTGTTCTCCGGCTTCAACAAGAAGGCAATGAACTCCTCGGCTTCCTTTTTATGCGGAGTGCTCTCCGATACGGCTAATAGCGTATCTATACCGGACACCAGCTTGACTGCCTTTTCGTCATTCCCTGTTGGTAATGGGAAAAATCCAAGCTCCACTTTCGGATTGGCTTTGCGAATTTCAGATATGGCCCACGAGCCCTGAATGTACATCAATCCCTGCCCGTTAGCGAAGGCACGGTTACCATCGGCATAGTTTTTGCCAAAATTATCACCATGTCCGTATTTCAGTAGCTCCAGCTGCTTTTCCGCAACCTCGCGGTACTTGTCCTGAAAAGTGACCTGATTTTCACGCCTTTGCAGGAAAAAATCAATGCCCACCAGATTCGGGCCCAGCGCATTAAAGGGGAGGTTCGTTTGCCAATCATCTTTATATGTAAAATAGAACGGGATTTTTCCAGCTGCCTTGATCTTTTGCGCCGTTGCAATCAGCTCATCCCACGTTTTGGGTACCCTTAATCTCATTTCCTTGAAAAGCGTTTTGTTATACATCACACCATTCGCATTCGCAGCATAAGGAATTCCATACACGGGATCGACCCCGGTCACATCCTTAAGCATTTTGAGGTAAATCGGGTCAATCGTACGTGGCAATTCTGTATTCGCCAGATCCGTAAAAATACCGCTTTGTGCCAAAATGGAGTAGGTATCAGTGGCTCCAAGCCCCACAATGTCAGGTACATCGTTTTTGACAACCCGGGTCAATAACACAGTCTCTGCCTCTGGCGGGTTGACCTGTGTCACTTCAATACCGGGATGTTCCTGATTGAATTGAGAGATTAGCTTATCGAATGAACCCTTGGCCTCCGGCTTGTTTTGAAAAAACTCAATTTTCACCTTACCCGAAGCATCACCCTTGTTGCATGCGCTTACAAAAATAGCCAATAAAAGGATCGCCGCCAGTGTAGACAGCTTTTTGACCCAACACCACATGCTCATACCTCCTTTTCCCCTATGTCAATCTATGCGGAACTAGACAATTAATACCCGTCCCTTATGGAAAAGAAACGATACTGCTACAACAATCTGATAACAGGAGGAACCAATGTTAAAAAAGATCCAATTGACCCTCAAACGGTCGGTTGGATCTTTCTTTTACTTTTATGATGTTCAGGTTACAAGTCTTATTTCTAAACAATCTTTTTTTCCCATCGTGTAAAACTAATAATGATACTTACCAGAATCAATCCACCTGCACACATCCAAAAATTAAAAGAACTGTCTACTCTTAAAGCAAGCATTATTTGCTGAAATGGGTCCATTAACATAATGAGGGGCCTAAACAACTCAAAGAGAAATACGGATAAGATAAGAATCACTATATAAGCAAACAGTGGCCGTGACATGAACAAACATACAGCGCTACTCAACATGAGCTTTACCAAGCAAACCAGCATTAATACCAAATAAAACGAAAGTATGTAGGGTACGGCATCTGATGGGGAAGAGGCGACGGATGAACCATATTTAAAAAAAGTAGAGCTGTGTGGGAAAAACAACCATCCAGCGAATACACCTATAAGCAAGCTTGTCCCCATAAAAATGGCCGTTGAGGCTGATAGTGCGAACAACTTGGCAAGCCAAAACTGAAAACGTCGATACGGTCGTAGCATATATAGCCTATATGCTCCAGAATAGAGATCGCCGCTTAACTGATCCACGTACAGAATGGGCAGGATTGCTGTAACTAGAAATAAGGCAACCTCACTCATCATCAGCCACGGCAGGTTCAGATTATTTACGACCACAGTTCCTTCACCAAAACGTAAGACCTTCGTACCCGTTACTTTATGGCTCCATATAATTGCAACCACGATGAATATATAGGCTATATATAATAAGAGAGTGGATTTGCGATTCCAAATTCGTTCCATTTCACTTCGCCAGATTGCCAGCATGAGGAAATCCCCCCTAATACAGATAATCATCAGTCACAAAACGGCGGTATGCGCCCCAAGTAAACAAGATAAGATATAGACTAACAACGGTGATAATCGCCCCATTCACAGACGAATTGCCCATTAAGGACCTATCTAATCCTGTATGCTGCATATATGGAATAATCATAAATGCGATCACATTATATAGGTATGGGATATGGGAAACAAAAGAGGCCAATTTTAAATATAATGAATCAAACAACAGAGAACCCAGATTGTATACCATACAAACACCGATGGCATACGTTACACTTTTGCTATACATAGCGACGAAACAATAGAAGGAGCATATTGCTAATAATGAGGCAAGCGCCCAACCATAGTATTTAAGCATCTGCAGTCCTTGAGATTCGGACAACCCCGCATCACTTACATCATATGAAAGAGTCCATACTTCAACGATCACCTGCGATGATACTGCAAATACAATGAGAAGAAACAAAATAGTAGCATTTAAAACCAGCAGTTTACTCCAGAAAATCTGCCCGCGGGTAAATCGGCGCATAAATAACAACCGCAGTTGCCCGCTTCGAAATTCCTCTGTGTATACAGCAGCAGCTAAAGCAGCTACAGCTATGTTGCATACTAAAAACAAATTCTCACGCAGACCAGTAACGACAAAGTTTAAAGATAATACCTCAACAGGAACCTTCATCGTGCGCAAAAAATATACTCCTGTCGAACAAGCAAGCAGCGGCGTACATAACACCATGAGCCAGAACCACTTTCGTCTCCATAATCGCTCGAACTCACTGTATATTAATGATTTCATAGTCCCATCAATCCCATGAAAGCATCCTCTAGCCGTTGGCCGTCCTCTACTAGTTGATCAGCAGGTCCCTGCCAAACTAGCCTGCCCTCTTTGATAACAATGAGTTCGTCACACATCTGTTGCAGTTCATCCAACAGATGACTGGAGATAAAAAAGGCATAATTCGCTGAATCACGTAGCTGAAGCACGATATCTCTCAGCTCCCGCATTCCCATAGGATCAAGCCCATTAGACGGTTCATCCAGCAATAAAAGCTCAGGAGCACCCAGCATGGACTGCGCAATACCTAGCCTTTGCTTCATTCCCAGCGAATAGGTTTTCACCTTGTCATCTCCCCGTGTTTCCAGTCTCACCTTTGTAAGCAACTCTTCAATATGTATCTCCCGATCTGAGGGCGCAATCTCAGAGTGTAACCGTGACAAATTGCGCAAAACCTGTCTGCCTGTCATATAATCAAAAAAGACCGGAGATTCAATGATAGCCCCCACCTTGGACAGCGCCTTTTCCCGATCCGTCTGTACATCATATGAAGCTATCTTTACAGAGCCGCTGGTTGGCTGCATTAATCCGGTCATGATTCGCATCATTGTAGTTTTACCAGCTCCATTAGGTCCGATGAATCCATATATCTTCCCTTTCTGAAGCTTAAAGGAAACACGGTCTAACAAATGCCTTTTCCCCATTCTTTTCGTTACCTGACTGACCTCCAGCAAGGAGTCTGACATACTATTCCCTCCATCCATAACAAATCACAACATAGCCAACGCGTGCATTTGATATGTAAGATCATGATGGACAACACAGACTTCGCTTAACAATGAAACAAATTATTTATTCAATTTAAAAAATATCACATGTTGCGAAATGCAAACAACTCACTTTATATGTAAAATATAATGATAATGACACATCAATACCATTTATCTTAATTAATGGTCATTAATTTTCGTGATGATATCTTTGTCTTTACGCTGCAAAAAAGGTAGCCCCTCAGTAAACGCTCTACCTCAGGGCCACCCTCTATATAAAATAAACCATTGTCCATTCAGTAACCAGCCTGTCACCTACTCCAGTTCAACCCACTCGCCAAGCAATACATCCAGCTCCGCTTGCAGTCGCTCACGCGCGTCCCACAGCTCCGCCATGTGTATCGTGTCGCCGCTTGTGCCGAGCAGCTCCAGCTCGGCATCCGCCGCCACCAATTCTGCTTCTTTGGCGGCGATGGCCCGCTCCAACCGCTCGCTGGATGCAGCGGGCGTGCGTGATGGCTTCGCGGCCTTCGTTTCGCGTGCCCCAGACCCGGCAGCGGGCGAGCCCAAGCGACCTGAGCGTGTACGGCTCGCATCGTCTTCCGTAGTCGCTCCCGTATGCGCAGCCGCCCCCATGCCATTGCTCGCTACACTGGAATGTACAGCTGTGCCCGAGCCTGAGCCGCCACCCGATGCGGCTCTGCTTGCAGATGTCGGGCGTGTCCCGGTATCCCCCTCGCTCTGTAGACGAGCGTTCTCCAGCTCCCGCTTCTTCGCTCGGTACTCATCAAAGCTGCCTAGATAAAAGGTCAGCTTTCCAGCCTCCAGCTCCCACACGCGCCCTGCCAGCTTGTTCACAAAGTAGCGGTCATGTGAAATCGCCAGCACCGTTCCCGTGTAGGTATCCAGCGCTTCCTCCAGTGCCTCGCGTGAGTCAATATCCAGGTGGTTCGTCGGCTCATCCAGCACCAACAAATTTGGCTTTTTCATGACCAGCAACGCCAGCCGTAAGCGGGACCATTCGCCACCGGACAGCATGCTCACGGGCTTAAACACATCGGCACCGTAAAATAAATACTTCGCTAGCAACCCGCGTGCCTCGCCTTCTTCCACCCCTGCTTCCTCCTTAAAGTAAGCAAGCACAGTTGCCCGGCTATTCCGTTCTCTCTCTTGCTGCGCCAAATATCCGTACTCCACGCGTGCACCCCACTGGACCGTGCCTGCATCTGCGCTTTCCTGACCAAGCAGCAGCTTGAGCAGCGTCGTTTTGCCTGAGCCGTTATCACCCAGCAAGGCCACCTTTTCGCCGAATTCCAGACTACCCGTTGCCCCGTTTAATATCTGGCGCTCTCCATAGGCTTTAACAATTTCTTCAAACTGCAGCACCCGGCGACCGGAACGATCCTCCAGCTTTAAGTGAAATTCCGCCCCCTGCGGGTCCAATACAGGCCGCTTCACCAGTTCCATGCGCTCCAACGCCTTACGAATGGAGGCTGCCTTTTTGAAAAACTTTTCGTTGTCGCCATTGCGACCCCACTCTTCAAAACGCCGAATGGCCTCTTTCATCTTTTTGATCCGTTTTTGCTGTTCCTTATAATCTTCAAATTGTAGTAGCAATCGTTCTTCCTTTTCCTTAACATAGCCGCTGTAGTTCGTATAATACGTAAACGCCTCGCCATCCTCAAGCTCAATCATTTTAACGGCGACCCGATCCAGAAAATAACGATCATGAGATACAACCACACACGCACCTGTATAGCCCTGCAAAAATTGCTCCAGCCATTCCAGCCCCTTCAAATCCAGATGGTTGGTCGGCTCATCCAGCAGCAGCAAATCCGGTCGTCCGATGAGCTGTGATGCCAGCGCTATTTTTGTTTTCTCTCCACCCGACAGCGAGCCGAAGCTGCGCGTATACATACCTTTGGGAATACGCAGCCCATCCGCTACCTGGTCAATGTTTGCATCCATTTCATAGCCGCCATTGCGTTCAAACCGTTCCTGCAAGGCAGCATACGATTGCAGTAGCTTCTCCAGAAGGCTCGCATCCGCTGCCACAACCGGATCTGACATTTCCCGTTCCAGTGTGCTCATCTGATTGCGGCAATCCTTCAGCTCACGATAGGCGTAAGCCAGCGTTTCGTACACGGTGAAGCTCTCAAACTCCGCCGGAATTTGCGGCAAATAGCCAATTTTCGTATCCTTGGCGATGACGAGCTGCCCTTCATCTGGGCGGGACAAACGTGCGATTAGGCGTAATAGGGTGGTTTTACCGCTTCCGTTGCGGCCGATGAGTCCCACCTTTTCTCCCGTATGGATATCAAACGATGCACCATCCAAAATCAGATTGGCAGCGTGGTATTTTTTCAATTGTTGACCGTTTACTATATACATGTTCAGGCTCTCCTTTATTTAGGAAGACCCTTACCCGGGTAACACAAAAAGAGCCGCAGGAGCAACCCCGCGACTCTTCGGAAGATACAGCAATCCGTTCGAGTTAAGGTAGGCGTCTTCTCGCGATGTTTACAACCGTATGATTAAAATTGGACAGACTTCTCCCGTTGGATGGAAAAGCATGAACAATGCCAGCCATAGCAATCGGCAGCTGGCTAATACGGTTGTTCAGCATCTCGTGATTCACCTACCTCACCTCCTTCTTCATAATTGTGTGTAGTATAACATGTTTGCTCGTATTATGAAAGAGAACGATGGTCCATCGAACTATGAAACAGAGTGGCGTCCTCTGACAGCCTGCGAAGTCCCGACTCTGGTAATCGAAAATACGCCGCAGACAAAAGCAACAATCACAAATGCCCCACCTACCCAAGCGTTCGTGGCAACAGATTCACTATTCTCAATCACTACTCCTCCCAAGGCAGAACCGAGAGCGATCCCGACCTGGAGCGCGGAGAAATTAAAGCTTTGCTGAATACTACCCGATTCGGGTGCATTTTCAATAAGATAACTTTGCATCGGGGGCGACAAGGCCCAACTCAGTATGCCCCAGATAATCAGTAGTGGCGCAAATACATAAATCGAGTGAATTGAGAATGGCAGCAAGAACATCACGGCGATAAACACGCCTACGACAACTAGAATACTTTTCGCTGTGCCGAACCGATCTGCCAAAGAGCCGCCAATAAAACCACCGCTCACTGCCGCCAGCCCAAAGACAAAATAGGCCACACTAACCCACGAAGCGTTCAAGCCCATCATATTTTCTAAAAACGGAGTGAAATATGCATATAACGTGTAATGGCCCGCCAGTGTCAGCGTGGTCACCAAATGAGCACTGATGACTTTAACATTTTTTAAGGATTTCAACTGATCACGCATAGGTACAACATGTTCTGTCGGAATCCGCTCCATAAACAAGTTGATAACGATCATAGCAACGACCGTCAACAAAGCAATGATCAGGAAAAGCACCCGCCAGCCAAATGCATTTCCAATCAGCACCCCGGCTGGAATACCTAGAACGATGGAGGAGCTAACCCCCATGGAGATGACACCGAGGACACGGGCCTGATAAGCCTTGGACACCACTTTGACTGCAATGGTCAGTGACAATGTCACGATCAGCGACCCGCTTGCAGCGGTAATGATACGGGATACAAACAAGACTGCATAATTCGGACTCCAGAAGGCCAGCAGACTTCCCAGAATAAAAATAAACATCGACCACAGGTACAGTCGTTTTCGTTCAATTTTGGCGGTCAACGCCAACAAAGTTGGCCCAGCAATAGCATACACGAGCGCATAGATCATGATAAGCTGTCCTGCCGTGCTTACGGAGACATTCAAATCCTGTGCAATTTGGGGTAGCACGCCACCGATAATCAGCTCCACCAGCCCCACCGTAAAGGTCGCAATCGTTAAAATAACTACTTTGAAGTTCATTACATTAGCTCCTTTGCTGTCATGTAAATCCCCTCGTATTACGCAAAAAAATCCTGACCACAAGAAATGTACAAGACGTACACTTTTTGTAATCAGGATTTATCGGTTCCTGGTAGAGACCCTCAAACCATATTATTGAGGTTATACAAATGGGGCATTCATTTATTACGCATTCACGAAGGTTATAGCTATTACTATAAAGGAGCCTGTGGCTAAGTTCAACCCCCTACAGCCGCAAAAATTCGCTCATAGCACGATCCGACAGATAAGGTAGGTACTCATGACCGTATTCGTGATACAGGAGCATTTCCTTGTCTGATACGATTTTATTGTACACCGTAAACTGCGTGGAAGGCGGACAGATGATGTCCGACAGTCCTGTCACAAACAACACACGACCACGAATACGATCTGCCAAATGTTGAATATCAATGTAGCCTAGTCGGTGAAACAGCTCCTCCTCGCGCAGATGGTTCGGATCAAACCAACGAAAATAATAAACCAGTTCTTCATATGCAGATGTAGTGGCATCCAGCATCCAGGCTCTTTTATAGTCCGACAGAAACGGATATACCGGAACTGCCATACGGACACGCGGCTCCAATGCAGCGCAGGCAACCGTCAGGGCCCCTCCCTGGGAGCAGCCAAATGCGCCGATCCTTTCAGGGTCGACCCGCTCCATAGACATCAGAATGCGCACCGTCTGCACGGTATCCAAAAATACATTGCGGTAATACAACCGATCCGGGTCCGGGTCGTCAATCCCTCGGATGATATGGCCGCGTACCGTCGTTCCCTGAACCTGCAAATTGTCCTCGGACAGCCCACCTTGCCCCCGGCAATCCATGGCCAGCACAGTGAATCCGTGTGCCGCATAGCTTACCTTGTCGAACCAGTCGCCACTGTCGCAGGAATATCCATGAAACATGGCCAAAGCTGGCCCTTGTTCCGTAAGGTGCTTGGGACGAGCCAGCTTCCCATGAACCTTTGCTCCACCCACTCCAGTAAAATATAGATGGTAACACTCCACCATCGGAGAGACAAAATCAGCAGGCTCCAGTGTATAATCAAGCGGCTGCCGCTTCAGCTCCTGTAATGCCCGTTCCCAGTATGCGTCAAAATCCGGCGGCTTCGGGTTACTCCCCATATATGACTGCAATTGCTGTAAAGACATATCCTCCGGCATTCAAGTTCCTCCTACATCCGGCCTGACTCACGGTCGTCTGCGACCACTTCATCCGTTGCGATGACATACTTCATAATGTCAGACACTGTCGTGTATGCAATACCTACATACGTGTCAGCGGCTCCATAATAAATCGCAATCCGCCCGGTGTCCGCATCATGCAGCGTAGCACACGGGAACACCACATTCGGCACAAACCCCCGTTCTTCGTACCATTCCTCCGGGGTCAACACGAAATTCGAGGAACGATATTTAACTTTAGACGGATCATCCAGGTCAAGAACGGCTACGCCCATACTGTATACCAGCCCATTGCACGTGCCTGTCACCCCGTGGTAGAACATCAGCCAGCCCTCTGTCGTCTCAATCGGAGCCGGTCCGCCACCAATCTTTACCGATTGCCACCAGCCCTGTCCGCCCTTGCTCATGACATGACGGTGCTTGCCCCAATAGACCAAGTCAGGACTTTCACTCAGAAAAATGTCGCCAAATGGTGTATGTCCGCTGTCGCTCGGACGGGATAGCAACATAAAGTTTCCGTTTAGCTTGCGGGGCAACAGCACACCATTACGATTAAACGGCAGGAACGGATTTTCCAATCGTACAAAGCTTTTAAAATCCTTCGTTTGTGCTATCCCCAATGCTGCACCGTAAAAATCTGTACACCAGATGATATAATACGTGTCCTCCACGCGAACCAGACGCGGATCGTAAGCATAATTTGGCTGGTAATCGTTCCCTTCCTCATCAACCAAATGCAAACGTTCTGTCTCAATGTCCCAAGCCAAGCCGTCGTCACTCCAGCCTAGGTGCAAATGCGGACGTCCATTAATCGTTTCAGCCCGAAATACCCCTACAAACCTTCCCTCATACGGAGCTACTGCACTGTTGAAAATACGGGCAATGCCCGGTACCGGATTCCGTCCAATGACCGGATTCTCACTATGTCTCCATACCGGAGCCTCACTGCCTTCAGGCTTATCCTGCCACGGCATTTCCGGCAGACTACCTCCCACAATTCGTACGCTATCTACTCCCAAATCCACATTCAATTTATTCATACGTGTATTCCCCTCTCACCGAGATATTTGATTCACCAAATTTTCTATTTCGCCATTGTTCTATTTCACCGAACCCTGCGCGAAACCGTTATAGATATATTTTTGTAATGATAAAAACGCAATCAGCGTCGGAATAATGGCAATGATTATGCCCGCGCTAATGACTTCCCATTGCGAGCCATATGGCCCTTTAAACTTGAACAGCGCCGTCGATATGACCTGAAGGCTTGTTTTGGGCATATACAGGAACGGGGTGTAAAAGTCGTTGTAAATATTAACGCCCTTGATAATGATCACCGTCACAATGGCAGGCTTCAGCAGGGGCAAGATAATGCGCCAGTAGATCGTCAGATAGGAGGCCCCATCCAGCATGGCCGATTCATCCAGCGCCACCGCGATGGAATCCAGAAATTGCAGAAAAATATACACCGCAATAATATCCGTTCCCAAATACAGCAAGATCGCCGCCCAAGGCGTGTTAAACAGCTCCAGCTTGTTGATTATTTGGAATGTCGACACCTGTGTCGTCACCCCCGGAATGAGCGTGGCGAGCAAGAACGCACCCAGCATGAGACTTTTGCCCTTAAATTTAAAACGGTTCAAAATATACGCGATCATGGAACCCGTCAACGTAGCTCCGATGATCGAAATCAACAGGATAAAAGCTGTGTTCGCAAATCCGGTCAGCATATTTCCGTTGATAAAGGCTTTGGTATAGTTAGCCCAATTCAGCCAGTTCACAGGGGGAGTCAGAGGACTGGTTGCCGCATATTCAGCCTTCGTCTTCAAAGATGCAAACAAAATGACAACAATCGGCAGCAGTGCAATGAACGCACCTAGTAGAAGCGCGGCATACTTGATGCTGCTACCCAGTATTCTTTTCAGCTTATACATGATTAGTCCTCCTCTCCCCGAATTAGCAACCGTTGAAGCAGCGTAACAGCAATCACGATCAGCAGCAGAACGACCGCCATCGCTGAGGCCAAACCGACCTTGCTGTATTTGAATGCCACATCAAGCGTCTGAATGACGAATGTTTCACTGCCGTTGGAGCCACCGGTCATAATATACGGGATATCGAACGCACTGATCGCCCCGCTAATCGCCAAGATGAGATTCAACTGCAAAATCCGCTTGATACTCGGCAAAATAATAGAGCGGAATTGATGCCAGCGATTAGCCCCGTCTATATCAGACGCTTCATACAGATCACTGGATATGGAGGAAATCGCACCGAGAAACACGATAAAGTTAAAGCCCATGTATCTCCAGATCGACGTGCCAGCCAGCGAAATATTGATAATTTCCGGGTTGCCCAGCCACAGCTTGACATACGAACCCAGCCCCATCGCCTGAAGCAGTGTATCAAGGGTACCGTCTGGCTTAAAAAAGAATAGAAAAATAAAACCAATAGCTACCCCGTTCATCAGGGAAGGAAAAAACAAAACGCCTTTAAAGAAATTTTTAAACCAGGTTTGAAAGCTGAGAATGGTTGCAAAATAAAGGGCCAGCCCCATCTGTACAAACGTGGCTACAAAGTAATACAGACTGACCTTAAACACCGAGAAATACTCGGGGTCGGTAAAGATTTTGATATAGTTTTCAAAACCCACATATTCCAGACGCTTACTATAACCGTTCCAGTCCGAAAAGCTGTACTTAAACATATTGATCACTGGCAAGTACGCAAAAGTGATCAGCAGCGCTAGCGGAATAATTGAAAAGGCAACAATAATCGCCAATCTTTGTTTGGAGTAGCTGAGATTCGAAAATTTTAACATGCTGCACCTCCTGGCTATCCGTCCATCGACTGCTACGTCGATCCTTTCTTTTCGTCAGTTCAGATGGCTATTTTGCTTCCTTTGCAGCCACTTCAGCACGCGCCTTCACCCATGCGTCGTTCAGATCCTTCATAATGGTGTCATACGATTCCGGGCGGTTACCGACCGCTGCCTCAATAATGCGTTTTTTGAAGTCAGGCTGCCACAAGCCGATTTCTCCCTTTTTGTCGATTTTATCGACAATCCCTTCCTGTCCTTTTGGAGACGGAGTGAGCGTTTCAAAAACGACTCCCTGATCTTCGTATTGCTTCAAAATGCTAGGCATTGGGGCACCCTTCAGCGGACTAATGCTACCTGCCTGCTCTACGGCATAGTTGGACTTTTCGGTAAACCAATCCACCCAGGCACGGGCCGCCGGTTTATTTTCACTGTTTACGTTAATACCGAGGTTAAAATCACCAGCTAGAGGCACAAGTACCTTGGAGGCATTCGTCGGGAAAGGCATAAAACCGATATCATCCTTGTTAGAAGCTGTGCTTTTGATCTGGTCAATCGCCCAAGAGCCAAGTACCATCGTACCGATTTTGCCTTGAGCGAGATCCGCCTTGGAGGTCTCCCAATCCGTAGTCGTTGGATCTTTTTCAATCAGGCCTTTTTTAGCTGCATCGTATAGGACCTTATACAGTTCATAGTGAGGCTGGCCCTTCGTGAAATTGTCATCTGTATTCGGTTGTGTGACATTCACATATTCCTTCGTACCCGCCAATGTTGCCAGACTAGACTCCCACTGGGTCAGTGCCCAACCAGAGGCATAGTTCGTAAACAGCGGTACTGCCTTGGTTTTGTCCTTAATCTGCTGTAACGCTGTCAGGAATTGGTCCGGTGTTTTGGGAAGCTGCGTGATTCCTGCGTCCTTGAACACCTTTTTGTTATAAATCACACCAGAGTAAACCATCGCAATTGGAATACCGTAGCTGTTATGATCCACCGTACGTTCTTCAAGGCCGGTATACTTGTTTTTCATCTCCTCATAAGTACCCAGCGGCTCGAAAAAGTTGGGCAGCTCTTCAACTGGAATACTGCCAGGAATCAGCAAAACATCTCCATAATCCCTGGTCCCCATCCGGATTTTAATTTGACCCTCATAATCGGCCAATGCCTGAAAATTGACCTTCACGTTCGGATAAAGTTTGTTAAATTCCTTGGCGTAATCCTGAAATACGGTATCCACAATATCAGTCCGCTGTGTGATAACCGTAATTTCACCTTCCACACCCTTCGGATCAGAGCTGGCAGCTGGCTCATCCTTCTTTGAGGTACAGCCAGTAAACAGCCCCGCTAACAAAACCACGGATAGTAATGACATCAAAACCTTGGACAACTTCATGAGACGACTCCTCCTGTTGTTTTCAAATAAGGTTATCGTTAAAGTAACAAAATCATTTTATTATGTTAGCGCTTACTGTGTCAATTACAATATTCTTTTTGTAAAGTGGAATGGGTCACATCTTATGAAAAAACACCAATTTAGCATGGTTGACAGTTTACAAACAGCTAGATATGATACTCCTGTAAAGTTAACGATAACTTAATAATTTATTTTCCGAAGGAGGCTTTGTCTCTTGGAAACATTACTGGACGAAATTAGACAGGAATGGAAGGAACACATACTCCCATTCTGGCTTGGACTGAAGGATGAGACACACGGTGGGTTTTACGGCGAGGTGGACGTGGATCTGCACATTCATAACCAAGCCGACAAAGGAGGGATTGCCACTGCACGGCTACTCTGGTCATTCTCGGCGGCTGCCCGTGTAACAGGGGAAGATACCTATGCAGAAGCCGCACGACATGCATTCACATTCCTGCGAGATCACCTGCTTGATCCATTACATGGAGGAATGTACTGGATGGTGGACTACACCGGGCAACCCGTGGACACGTGCAAGCATGTATACGCGCAGGCATTCGCGATCTATGCGATAGCAGAGTATGCACGTGCCACAGACGACCCGAATGCATTACCACTAGCTATGGAGCTGTTCCACCTGCTGGAGCAAAAAGGATATGATCCCACCCGGCAGGCATACGGCGAACAATATGACCGCTCGTGGAACACGCAGCCTAATGAGTTACTCAGCGAAAATGGCGTCACCGCGCATATCACTATGAATACGCATATTCATGTTTTGGAGGCGTACACCCAATTGCTGCGCGTCTGGCCAAATGAAGAGGTTCGAGATGCACTGACGAACGTACTGGATATTTTATATCATCGTGTTTACGATGCCTCTGCCCGACGACTGGGGGTATTTTTCGACCGTGAATGGCGCTCTCTGCTTGACCTGACCTCATATGGTCACGACATCGAAGCCAGCTGGTTGATTGAGGACGCTATGAATGTGCTTGGTTATTACCCGTCAGAATACGTGGATATGGTGATGGATATTGCCAATGCGGTAGCAGAGCGCGCTGTTCAGCCAGACGGATCGCTCATCAATGAGCGGGAAGGAGAGCGGGTAGACACCTCACGTATCTGGTGGGTACAGGCCGAGGGGATGGTTGGTTTTTATAATGCGTTTCAACGTACAAAAGACGAACGTTTTTTGCAAATTGTGAAAAATCTATGGTCCTATACCCAGCAACATATCATCGATCCGCGCCCCGGAGGCGAATGGTTCTGGTCAGTTCAAGCGGATGGTAAGCCTGATGCGAGAGAGATTGCAGGACCCTGGAAGTGCCCTTATCACAACAGCCGATTTTGCATAGAAATGCTAGAAAGGATGGAAAACCAATGATCCATAGCAAATATAATGAGCTGCGGTTGCAGCAAGAGGAACTGATTACACGCCCCAATGAGGTTAAAACTACCTTTTATAATGGTATCTACGAACGCTACATCTACCCAGTGCTCACACGCCATCATGTTCCACTTCACTGGCGGTTTGATCTGGATGCGCAAACCAATCCCTTTTTCATGGAGCGGCTGGGTGTAAATGCGGCATTGAATCCAGGGGCGATCTATCATGAAGGAAAATACATTCTTGTTTCGCGCACAGAGGGACTGGATCGAAAGTCATTTTTTGCTTTGGCAGAGAGCGATAACGGCATTGATCAATTTCGATTCATTGACGCTCCCCTCGTATGGGAGGATATCGACCCGGAAGAAACAAATATGTACGATATGCGATTGGTAAAGCATGAGGACGGCTGGATTTACGGTATTTATTGCTCGGAAAAAAAGGACCCTGACGCACCACCCCACGATACCTCCAGTGCTGTCGCTCAGGCCGGACTGGTCCGCACTCGTGATCTTCGTACATGGACCCGGCTTCCTAACATCACTACCCAGTCCCCACAGCAGCGCAACGTTGTCCTGCACCCTGAATTTGTGAACGGTCAATATGCCTTCTATACTCGTCCCCAGGACGGGTTTATTTCCACCGGTTCAGGCGGAGGCATCGCCTTCGGCCTGTGCAAAGATATTACACAACCCGTGATTGAACACGAAACCGTCATTGATGAGCGCTGTTATCATACGGTGTACGAAGCCAAGAACGGGCAGGGCCCTGCCCCGATCAAGACCAGTCGCGGCTGGATTCATATCGCTCACGGGGTACGCAATACAGCCGCCGGGCTGCGGTATGTGCTGTATACCTTTGCCACCAGTCTGGAAGACCCTACGCGCGTCATTGCTAAGCCCGGCGGGCACTTTCTGGCTCCTTATGATGAGGAACGCGTGGGCGACGTTTCGAATGTTATTTTTTGCAACGGGGCTGTTGTTAACGAGCAAGATGAAGTCTTTATTTACTACGCGTCCAGCGATACCCGTATTCACGTAGCGACGACCACCATCGCTCGACTGGAGGACTACACCTTCAATACACCATCCGATCCCTTGCGCTCTCTCGGCAGCGCCGCTGTTCGCCGCGAGTTAATTCATCACAATGAAGCGCTATTGCAAGCACACTCCCGTCCTTCCCAGCGGACATAAGCCGCAGGCTTTATCCTACTTGCGGAACCATGTATACTATCCATAGAACAACTGTTACCCGCAGGCTAATAGTTGTTCTATGGGCAGCCATGCTGCTAAGTTTTTTGGATTTTACAGGCGGCTAAGCTACGGATATATTCCCCAGCATTTTGCATCCATTCTCTGGATTAGGCAAAATGCTTATCTTTTTAAAATTGGAAGGCGGAACAGGAATGAAGAGCAACGTTACGATGCGGGATATTGCAGATAAGCTGGGAGTAAGCAGCGTGACCGTGTCGAAGGCGCTCAATGACAAGGATGGGGTTAGCGAGGAGCTAAAAGAGCGTATTAAGACGCTCGCGGGCGAAATGGGTTATCGTTTCAATACCGTTGCCAAGTCCATGAAGGAGGGCCTCACCTATAACATAGGTGTTGTCATTCCTGAACGTTTTACTGGCCCCGGCCAATCGTTTTATCTGCACATCTACCAGCAAATTTCACGGGCACTGGAGCCATACGGCTACTATGGCATCCTTCACATCCTTCATCGCGAAGACGAAGAACAGCTTAATCTGCCACGTATCTATTACGACCGCAAGGTGGACGGCTTCATTCTCCTGGGCCAAGTGAGCAAGCCATATATCGAGCTGGTACAAACCATGGATCTACCCAAAATGTTTCTCGATTTTTATGATGAACATGCCGATATCGACTCCGTGGTGACGGATAATTTCTACGGAGCATATGAGCTGACCAACTATTTGATCGCCCAGGGGCATCGTGATATTGCATATGTAGGCAATATCTATTCCACCAGTAGTATTCAGGATCGTTTCCTCGGCTACTATAAATCCTTGCTGGAGCACAGACTGCCCCTCCGTAACGAGTGGGTGCTCAGTGACCGGGACGACGAAGGTGCTTTTGTTGAAATGGAGCTGCCTCAGCCGCTACCGACTGCCTTTGTATGTAACTGCGATCAGGTCGCTCACAATCTGGTACACAAGCTCATTGGTCTAGGATACCGCGTGCCTGAGGACTGCTCTGTGGTCGGATTTGACAACGACGTATATGCCACTCTTATTGTTCCGCAACTGACCACGGTCGGAGTAGACATCGAGCAGATGGCACGTACCGCGATTGATTCGATGATGAAAAAAATAAGCCATCCCGGCGGCCGCTTTGGTCGAGTCCTCGTGCAGGGTCATATTGTATATCGTGATTCCGTACAGCCCATCCAGAGACCATAATCAACACATACTTACTCGGGGACAGGTCACCCCTACCCCAATTTCCACAACCAAAAGCCGCTCAGCATGTCGCTGGAGCGGCCTTTGGCATTCATAAATTCTGCAGTGTGATCATCGTACTCACTTTCCAATTTTGGATTTTGCAAAATCCTGGATTAGGAGCGCTGGGCGACAAAGGAATTGCCCGCCCGATTGAGAATCGGCAGCATCCGCATTTCCTGCCCCATTGAGGCTTGGCAAAATGGACAAGCTGGCTCGTTCAAAAAGGTGAAATCCGTTCGCATCCAACCGTTGCAACCCTCGTTTGTACACGACCAAATAGCCGTATTTTCCTCTGGAATGATTTCCGGGGCCTGGCGTCTGTACATCTATATCCCCCCTCGGTTTTTATAGGGTAATATCCCCTGTCGACTTACTGTTAATTTCTATCCACGCCAGTATTTTGCAAAATTCGATTCCAGTCGCTCCGAAGTGCAAGATATAGACGAACTAAACCATTTCGATCTATATCTTGTTCATTGGAATTCGCTTATTGAATTTTTGCAAAATCCTCACCTGTGCGGGTATTAATATGCTCCAACCTCCAAAAAATATGCGCAATTTACCAAAATGTTTATTTACGGATAGCCTTAGTCCAGAAGCCGCCATGAAACTGCTTCGGCTCTACCGTAATGACAAAAGCCTTAGGGTCCAGCTCCAGAATGGACTGATACAGCTTATTCTGGTTTTTTCGTTTAGCCAAAATTTCCATTACCAGGCGCTCTCCATCACGTCCACTGCCCAGCCAGGCTGTAACGCCGTATCCTTTGTCCCGCAGCGCATTGGCAATTCCTCCATTGATCTCATTGCTGATCACCTTAACGGTGACATAACCGAGCGCTATTTTTTCCTCAATCCATGCTCCAATAAGAATGCCCAATGCATAGCCAATGGCGTATACTGCAAGACTTGCCACTTGATCCAGATACTTAAGCACAACATTCAAGCCCAATACATAGACCGTAACCTCCACGGTGCTAATGAGCGCAGCAATGTACTTCTGTCCTTTCAGCGTCAGAATCATGCGCAGTGTATACGCCGATACGTAAATAATTTGAATAACGAGAATAAACAATAAAATTTTGAGCATGCGCTCACTCCCCACTTCACGTTCTGATTTAATCCGTATCCAACATTATACCCCCGTCTGTGATATACAGCCTCTGGTTTCGTATTACCCTCGCTCGGGTAATGACTAACTACAGCATGTTGAATGAAAGTTCGATCACATAAGGAGGGCTATAACATGAAGGATAACGGAATTAGCGATAAAATCAAAGGTAATGTGAACAAAGCCAAAGGTGAAATCAAGGACCAAATCGGGAACGCTACCGATAATAAGTCCCTTCAAGCCGAAGGCAAACTGGATAAGGCCAAAGGCCATCTTCAGGAAACAGCAGGCAAACTGAAGGACGGCAAATAATCCAACTCTTGAGACTGTAATGGGTTGTCCTACAAACAAGTTTCGCTGCTTTTGCAGCGGGCTTGTTTAATTTTTGTTCGGATACTTTTGGAAAAATATTTTCGCAAACAGGGCAACTTTTGCAGGCACCTTTGCGTCTAACTAATATAGGCACAACCAATAACAACCCTTCCAACCTGTTGGATTTTGCATGTATTAATGTTACTCTAGTCTATGTATCACGCTATAATTCTTAAATAAAGGGGTAGACCGACGAATGAAATCATTGAAGTCCATGAAGAAACCTGTCATCATTACTGCCGTATCGGCCTTGGCCATCTCCGGGGCTCTGTTCAGCCAATCTACATATGCTGCACAAGTAACTAAGCCGATCCAAGCAGTATATAACAATATTAAAATTATCTACAACGGAACCGAGGTTCCTGCTGATGCTAAAACAGAACCATTTCTGCTGGATGGCGTGACGTATATCCCACTGAAGCTGGCAGGTACAGCTTTGGATAAAAAAGTAACATGGGATGGAACAAACAAACGCGTAGTCATTGCTGATAACGGCGTTCCGATTGATCAGTCTACAGTTACGGCGTTGAACAACCAGATTACGACGCTGACTCAAGAGCTCAACACAGCAAAAGCAGCGAACACGACGAAGGACGCTACCATTGCTCAATTGCAAAAAGACAATCAGACGCTAAAAGATGACGCAAGCAAAAATAGCTCTAGCTCCTTGAAGGATCTTCAAAAGAAGCTGAACGATGATCACAGCGATGCCTATAGCACCAACTCTGATATCACGTTGGATGGTAACAAAAGTGATATTACAGTAACCATCGAAATGACAAAATCCAGATGGGATGATCTATCCGACAGCAGAAAGGAAAGCTACCTGGAAGACATCGTTGAAGATATTTTGAAAGAGTATAAAGATGCTGATATTGAAGGCACAGTGAAAAACTCCAGTAATAGAGATAAACTGGCGACCTTTTCAACCAACAGCAGAGGCGATGTGACGATTAAAAAGGTAGCTTCTTCTCTGGATACAAGTACGATCCAACGTAACTTGTCCGATAGATATGGCACCTATAATGGGGTCGGCTTTGATTTCACAGTAAGAGGCGACAGCAGTGAAGCTATCGTCGAAGTTTATGTAAATTCGGATGACTGGAATAAAATGTCAAACAATCAAAAAAACAACCTGACAGACGGCGTTACTAATTATCTTAAAGACAGAGAGTCTGTATCCAAAGTCGTGGGATACGTACGCAATAAAGGAAACAGCAGTCAAATCATTACCTTCTAAGATTAATCTTTCAAAAAAAGAGACAAAGGCCCTTAAGCCTTTGTCTCTTTTTTATAATGTACAAGCAACATACATTCTACTACTTAATTAATCTGCCAACAGAAGTAATATATTTTATATAATCTTCATCCGCATTGGTTGTATCGATATTCATTGTATAAACCAAATTACCAGGACTGGTTATTTTAACTTTGTAAAACATACTGGGTTTAGAATAAGGATATACACTATAGGTCCCTTTGCTATAAACAATCATAGGATTAAAGTCAATTTGCTTGAAGGCGGGCGATAAGTCGCTCTTATACGTAGCATGAATATTCAATACACCTTGCCTTTGATCCCAGCCAAAGGAAAAAAGATCAAATGCATTCGCGTCAATGACTTGGGCCAAGTCTTGTCCCTTGAACCTCATAAGAACTGGACTTTCTGTAAAGCTATCATGCCTTAGCTTCAATAAGCCACGCTTGGAATCCCACTCCATCTGCGCATCTGTATCCTTCAACAAAATGGATACCGGCAAAAACATCGCGTTGCTTTTTATGATGGGGACTGTGTCCATTGTCATCGGCTCACCGTTAACTGATATTTCGGGTGATCCAATCGTAGCCGTTACATTACGCCCCAACAGATCAACAGCAGCCGTCTTGTTCGCTGCATTATAAGTTACTTTGCCACCCAGTATATCCTCAGCCACTTGGAGCGGTATAAGCAGCCTTCCCTTCGTATCCACAAAGGGGGATGCAGGGTAGGTGTATAAAACGTAATGATCATTGACCTTCAAGTGTATGGGCGTATGAGCTTGAGCTGATGTCGAATTGGAGTGTACAGTAGCAAAACTTAGTACAATCATAAGGCAGACCAACAGTCTGATTTTCATAATGTTCTCCTTTGCTAGCGTTTAGGCTAAAATAAAAATTTGTTTAAGCAACCTTCTTATAGTTACTTTTCTTAATTAGATTACCCTCACAAAATCACAACGTCAACCATAATTTATAATTTTTACCTAACAGCCATATAATTCATAAATACATTAATAATACTCATAAGTATAAAGGTATTTAGCAATAAAAGCAGAATATATCACTGTACTCCAATTCAGAAATAAAGGGGCAAATGTGTATGATGAGAAGTTTTGTTAAACGTAAAGTCAGGAAAAGTATTGCAATAACATTAATATTAGCAATCGCAAGCGCACCAGTAGGTGCAATAGACGCGGCGGCAACGGTGCCAGACCAGAATAATAAGCAGGATGCGCCAACCTTCTCTAATGTATCGGTTCATGACCCTTCCATTGTCAAAGACGGTGACACTTATTATGTATTTGGGTCACACATCTCTGCGGCGAAGTCCAAAGATCTCACAAACTGGACTTATTTTGCAAACGGTTACATTACGCCTGGGAACACACTTTACGGGGACTTATCGAAGAATCTGGCTGGATCTTTCGCTTGGGCGGGTGAGAATGATGCGGACAGTAAGGGAGGATTCTCGGTATGGGCGCCCGATGTATTTTGGAATGAGCATTATGTCAATGAGGATGGGACAAAAGGGGCATATATGATTTATTATAGCGCATCTTCCACCTACATTCGTTCCGCGATCGGCATTGCAGTTGCACCCAAAATCGAGGGTCCATATCAATATGTGGATACCATTATACACACTGGTTTTACGAAGGAGACTGCATTCGATAAAGATAGCAAGGTAGATAAAAAATGGACAAATACGCCGATTCAACAACTCATTAAGGAAGGCAAGCTCGAGGGGCTCAGACCGGGATGGTTTAATACCGATGGTTCTTATGCGAACCGGATGTTCCCAAATGCAATCGATGCAAGCGTCTTTTACGATGCAAATGGGCGCTTGTGGATGACGTATGGATCATGGTCCGGAGGAATATTTTTACTGGAGCTAGATAAGGCAACTGGCAAACCCATGTATCCAGGTCAAGATGGAACTACGGAGGACGGCCGTCTGATTGATCGTTATTTTGGCACCAAGATCGCAGGTGGATACGGTGAGTCCGGGGAAGGTCCGTATATTGAATACAACCCAAAAACGGGTTATTACTATTTGTATGTAACCTACGGCGGTCTTGCAGCCGACGGAGGGTATAACATGAGGTTATTCCGTTCCAAGAGTCCGACAGGACCTTATAAAGATGCCAAAGGACAGAATGCTGTTTTGCCGGCAAACACCAAAAATACAACTTATGGAAACAAGTTGATAGGTAATTTCTTGTTCGATAGTAAAATAGGCGATCCCGGTTCAGGCACTGGCTACGGCTATATTTCCCCTGGACACAATTCTGTATACACCAATCCTACTACTGGACAAATGTTTGTCGTCTTTCATACCCGATTCCCTCAGCAGGGGGAGACACATGAGCTGCGTGTACACCAAATGTTCATGAATCAGGATGACTGGCCTGTCGTAGCTCCTTACCGTTACGGTGGCGAGACGCTTACAAAGCTGGATGAGAAACAATTCATTGGCGATTATCAATATATTAATCATGGCAGTGATTCTTCGGCTACGATCAAGAATACACAATTCATTCAGCTTAGAGCAGATCATACCATCGAAGGCGATGTGCAAGGAACATGGCGCAAGTCGGGAAATGCGAATATCCAATTAACACTGGATGGTGCTGTATTGGATGGGGTGTTCTTAAGACAATGGGATCAGGTTACGAATCAATACATCCTGGCGTTTACAGTTTTATCGAATAAAGGTGAAATGGCTTGGGGCAGTAAGCTCCCTGATATGACCGATACGACAGTAGTGGACAGTGTATATCGTGAGTTAGATCTTGGCGATACAAGTCGGGTGACGGCTAGCCTGAATCTTCCGAAGGAAGGCAGTCGGCAAACCCGGATTACCTGGAAAACTTCAGACCAAAGCGTCATTACGGATACAGGTGAAATCAAGCGTCCAGGAATCGGAGAAAAGGCTGCATCTGCCACTTTGACGGCTACCATTACCAAAGGAGAATGTAGTCGGGACAAAGTTTTTAACATCACGGTATCCCCTTATGAGAAAGCTATATTGACTGCGTCATACACATTTGAAAATAATCTGGAGGATCAGCAGGATGCTTTTGCTAATGGCAAAGTTATCGGTGACCGAATCGATCGCCAGGGAGGAAGTGTATCCTACGCTGAAGGCGTAAAGGGCCAAGCTATAGTCCTTGATGGAAAGTCAGGCATTGCTCTACCTGAAGGACTCATATCCAGCTCAGCATATTCCGTGTCACTGTGGGTAAAACCAAGCGATTTGACGCTGCATACACCAACTTTCTTTGGAGCTATGGATAGTAACCACTGGATTAGCCTTCTGCCCAGAGGACCCGAGAAGGATAATACAATGGTCTGGTCCGGCAGCTCACTTTGGTATACCGGCAGTACTGGCCTAAAGATCAAAACAAATGAATGGACCCATCTCGCCTTCACTGTAGAACGTGGGGTGTTAGCCGTGTATGTGAATGGCGAGCTTCAATTTATCGGTTCAGAATTCCCAGATGTCTTTACCTCCAAATCTGGAACATTCAGCTTAGGTGTCAACTGGTGGGACCCTGCGTTCAAAGGATCTATTGATGAGCTGAGTATATTTGAAGGTGCGCTCCCCCCTGTACAGGTGGCAGAGTTAGCGAAGATGAAGTGAATTAAGACTAATGAATCGTAAGCAACTCTAGTGTCGAAAAGAAAAACCACAAAAAAAGAGAGCACTGAATAGCGCTCTCTTCCAATGAAACATATAAAATATAAGGAATATTAATAGGCCAATGCAAAAAGTCCTTTGATGTGGGACAAGTAACGGATGTTACTGCCTTCCTTCATCAAAGTAGCTACAGCGCCTTTCAGTTGGGTGCCATTCGCGCCTACAGTACCGATCGCGTCTGTTCTGCCCAAGCTGCCCAGTGTACCGGAGAATACTGGTGTAAAGCGTTCCATTTTCGCTCCGTTGAAATAAGCGAAGATGTTGTAACCAACTAATTCGCCCATTTGCCAAGCCAACTGTGCAGTTGGAGGGTATGGACGCTCGCCTTCACCCGGGAACACCACTGCGCTGTCGCCAGCGAGGAAGATGTCTTCGTGAGAAGTCGATTGCAGTGCACCATTCACAGTAGCGCGACCACGGTTTACTTCGATACCAGATGCGCCAACCAGTGCATTACCTTGTACGCCGCCTGTCCAGATCAGTGTGTTCGTTTTGATCGAACGTCCGTCTTTCAAGAGAACTTCGTCAGCTTTCATTTCTGTAATCGGAACACCCGCTACGATTTGAACGCCACGTTTTTCAAGGCTTGTTACTGCACGATCAACCAGTGGTTGAGGGAAGCCTGCCAAAATAGATGGTCCAGCTTCTACGCAATACAAGTTGATATCTTCGTAGTTAATACCTTTTTCGCGACAAATTACAGGCAATTTGTCAGCATATTCACCCACCAGCTCAACGCCTGTCAGACCGCCACCACCGATAACGATTGTAGCGTCTGCTTGGTTACCGGATTGCTTGTAAGCATCCAGACGAGCTTCCACATGTGCGCGAATACGATTGGCTTCTGCCACAGATTTCAGCGTGAAGCTATGCTCTTGCAGTCCTGGAATACCGAAGTAAGCCGTTTCGCTGCCCAGGGAAATAACGAGAGCGTCATAGCTCAACGTAGCGCCACTGGCCAAGGTTACTTTTTTATCGTCAGGCTTGATTTCGGAAACAGTATCCACTTTCAGGATAATTTCTTTGTTACGCAGCAGCTTTTCCAAAGGAAGCGCAACAGCTTTTTCGGCAATTGTACCTGCCGCCAAACGGTGCAGTTCTGTAATAATTTGGTGCGACGCAAAGCGGTTAACCACTGTAATGGTTGCTTGGCTAGCGTCCATATGCTGGCGTGCTGTAAGAGCGGCTAGCAATCCGCCGTACCCGCCGCCCAAGATCAAAATTTGCTTCGACATGTCCATCCTCCGTTCTCGATCAGGTAATTATTTGCTTTCGCGTTGGCGCTCATTCAGAATATCCAGGAAAGCCTGGCTGAAACGCAGCGTTTTTTGTACATTCGGATCTTTAAGCATTTTGAGCAGGCCAAACAGACCTACACTGCCGTCCGTAGTTTGTACACGGTCATTTGCTTCAATTGCAGCAGAAGCCAATCCTTTAGCCGAATCTGTAACAGGCTTCACAAACTCTCCCATGGAGCTTTTCATATCTCCGATAAAGACAGGGTCAGTCGCCAGACTGCGAGCTACATCATAAGCGTCGGTCATCAAAGTAACCATCTCAGTCAACTTGGGCAGATTTTCTACCAGCACGGTCAGCGATTGCTGAACCTCCGGTTTCATCAATTGGTCCAATACATCCCGAGACTCTTTGGTAGCTTCCTGTGTTACTGCCACCTCTTGTTGGTTTTCAGACATGCGTGAACGTCCTCCTTTACTGTGAAAATAGAAGTCCATTCCTTTCTCGTAACCTGTATCCATAAACTCTAGCAATAAAACGTTCATCGAATTCACGCCCTTAAACATGCAAGAAGCACAGCTAAAACCGGCCTATACCCTACAGGGCAAGACTGATTTATCGCAGATGCCAATTGTATATTGCTCAGACGGTATTCTGTTGTTACTGCTGCGGAATATTCCACGAAGCGCTCCTTCGTGACTACAACAGGCCGAAACGGAACCCTATACCTCTATATTACACCTTTCACGACACAATCGTCGAAGAAATTTTAAATTTGCACAAATTTCTGCAAAATTTTTATTGTTATTTTAGATAAAAATTAGAATAAGCTCGATTTTTGTCCAAGTTTCCCTTAAAAGAAGGGTCATCTTATGCTAGAGGAGGGTAATAAAGAGAGTGAGTTTTAGTTCGATAATATGAAAATAACACAAAATATATTCATACGGAGGTTTTAAATGATGGCTAAAACATTTGGAGATATGGTTCAAGAAGCGAGGCAGCACGTTCAGGGCATTGATTCACAGGAGGCACGTCAGCGAATGGAGGCAAATCCAGATACATTCGTTATCGATGTACAGGACTCCCATGATGCAGGCGCTTGCGGTCTGATTCGCGGAAGCGCCAATATTTCATTGGGCATGCTGCCCATCCGCGCTGACTTGGAGGTTCCACAGGATTTGCGTGACGAACGTCTACGTGACCGTAACCGCCCGATTATCACCACTTGTGGGGCAGGTGGACAAGCTGCATTGGCAGCTTATACACTCCAGCAGATGGGCTTTACCAATGTAGCTTTTATCGAAGGCGGAACAACAGCCTGGAAGGAATCCAGCTTTGAAATAGAACTGTACTAAGGGATCTACGCTGCAAGAGTCGCCCTACGTATGTAGGGTGCCTTCAGAAGCGTCAGGATTATCAGGTGCCTCGAAATCATCAGGAGACGGCTGCGGTACACCAGACTCAATGAACTCATCTACATCGCGGGCAGCCTTAACTTGATTGCATTCATTGCAAGCACATACACAATTGACCGGCGTCGTGTGCCCCCCTTTTGCCCGAGGCAGTAAATGATCAATCGTGTCACCGTAGCCCCCGCAAAAAAAACAAGTATAACGGTCACGCTTAAGCACATATTGACGAAATTCCTTGTTGCTATACAGTCTACGCACGGTGTATGGATTAACAATCACCGCCATACGCTCTCTGACCAGGGTCATGGCCAGATCAAGCTCAATCTCTTGATGCCAGCGTCTCCCCTGGTCGGTTTTGCCTCTTAGCCGAATCATGCCATTGCGATTGAGCCGCAACGCCCGGGTATCCGCAGGCTTCAGCCTGCTAAGCAGATGCCGAACCCGTTGCCGATGGCGCTCACGCGCTTTGTCCGTGACCGGCTTCCTGCGGGGGCGTTGTGCCTCCATAGGTAGCGACGCCTCTAGGCTGTGCGCAGCCGTATTTGCTTCAAGGCTATGCTGCATCACGGGAGCAGCCGAGGGATTTGTTTCCTCGCCGGAGGGAGCGGACGTAGCCGCACGTTCTTGTGGGGCCAATCCTCGGCAGGAACGGCAAGGACCACGCCGGGAATAAGGACCAGCCCGGCGACCCGTTCTGCGCTGAAAGTCCGTTAAAGGTTTCATCTCCTGACAATACGTACATTTTTTAATCAGCGGTTTGCTCGCTTCATCCTTGTTCTGCTGCGGTTCTGTCACGTCCACTCCTCCTTTCCTCTGTTGCTCGCGCTTCACAGTTTGCCCAAAACCCGAACTATTGTTAAGTTAGATTCATTTTACCGTTTTCACGTTCTCTTTTCTAGCTACCCGAGTCGTTGTGAACACTCAGGTATAACAAATTTTAATGATTCAGCATACGTTATACAGCGATCCTTGTTCTTCATTCAGCATCATATTGACCGTCTGACGTTTAGCCCCCCTCACTTGGTGGGTAACTTGTTATATATGAAGGAGGGACGTACATGAAAAGGAACCATACGATGATGCAATTTTTCGAGTGGAATGTCGAAGCTGACGGTTCTCACTGGAAAAAGCTTACCCGCCTGGCGCCGGAACTGAAGGCCAAAGGAATTGACGCGATATGGATTCCACCTGTCACCAAAGGCCAATCGCCCGAGGATACGGGATACGGCGTCTATGACCTTTATGATCTGGGCGAATTTGACCAAAAAGGTGCGGTGCGCACCAAATACGGAACCAGGGAAGACCTGCTGGAGGCTGTTGCCGCCTGTGTTCGCCACGGCGTGTCCGTCTATGTCGATCTGGTCATGAATCATAAGGCCGGCGCGGATGAAACTGAAGTATTCAAGGTCGTCGAGGTCAACCCGGATAACCGCAATGAAGTCATTTCTGAGCCCTTTGATATCGAAGGCTGGACTAAATTTACGTTCCCCGGCCGTCAAGGTCAGTATTCCACATTTCAATGGAACTTTGAACATTTTAACGGAACCGATTACGATGCAAGCCAGGACCGGACAGGAATCTATCGTATTTTAGGTAAAAATAAAAGCTGGAGCGAAAATGTAGATGATGAATTCGGCAATTATGATTATTTAATGTTCGCCAATATTGACTATAATCATCAGGATGTGCGCAAAGAGATGATCCGTTGGGGAAAATGGCTGGTAGATACTCTGCAATGCAACGGATTCCGTCTGGATGCAATCAAGCATATTAATCATGAATTTGTACGAGAGTTTGCTACAGAAATGATTAAAAAACGCGGGCAGGATTTTTATATGGTAGGCGAGTTTTGGAAACCGGATCTGGAATCGTGTCAAAAGTTCCTGGATACCATTGATTATAAAATCGACCTGTTTGACGTATCCCTCCACTACAAACTACATAGCGCTTCCTTGGGTGGCAAGGATTTCGATTTAAGCACCATTTTCGAGGATACGCTTGTTCATACCCATCCCCTGAACTCGGTTACTTTTGTCGATAATCATGATTCCCAGCCGCATGAAGCGCTCGAATCCTGGGTGGAGGACTGGTTCAAGCCTAGCGCCTATGCACTCATCTTGCTGCGCAAGGACGGTTATCCCTGTGTGTTCTACGGCGATTACTACGGTATCCAGGGGCAAACACCCGTGAAAGGCAAGCAGGCTGAGCTAGACCCGCTTCTATATGCCCGGTACCATAAAGCTTATGGTGAGCAAAAAGATTATTTCGATGATCCCCATACGATTGGATGGGTTCGTCAAGGCGTGCCTGAACTGGAAGGCTCCGGATGTGCTGTGGTGATCACCAACGCAAATGACGGAGAAAAGCGCATGTTCGTAGGTAAACAACGTGCAGGGGAAGAATGGATGGATTTGACCGGACATCACGATCATACCGTAAAGATTGAGCAGGATGGCTACGGCATATTTCCCGTTCGTGCCGGCAGTGTATCGGTGTGGGCACTTCCCGCAGAGGAAGACAGCCAGGAAACAGAAGAAGAGGAAGCGAACGCTTAATCTATACCCAACACAAAGAGGACAGGATGCGAGGAAGCGCCCTGTCCTCTTTGTGTATGGAAAGTCACTCCGTTACCTTGCTTTGGTTGGCCACGGCCTGCTTCTTAGCCTCTACATGACTCGGATCACCGAGATAAAAACGCCGGATGGGATCTATATGCTCATCCAGCTCGTACACCAGTGGAATGCCTGTCGGAATATTCAAATCCAGCAATTCGGTTTCGTCCAGATTCTCCATATACTTGATTAAGGCCCGCAAAGTGTTACCATGTGCAGAAATGATAACTCGATCCTTTTTGAGAATCAAAGGTACAATCCGCTGCTTCCAAAACTCACCGACCCGATGCACGGTGTCCTCCAGACTTTCCCCAAGCGGCAGCTCTTCTGGCTTAATATTACGATAACGCTCTTCCCGATGCGGACTCCGCTCGTCCTTCTCATCCAGCATGGGAGGCCGCACCGTCAGACTACGCCGCCAGATATGAACCTGCTCCTCGCCGTATTGCACGGCGGAATCCAGCTTGCTAAGCCCCTGAAGAGCACCGTAATGGCGTTCATTCAGCTTCCACGACTTCTGCACAGGTATCCACAGATGATCCAGTTCATCCAAGATGTGATACAGCGTGCGGATAGAACGTTTTAGCACAGAGGCAAATGCCAAATCAAACGTATAACCAGCTTCCTTGAGAATACGTCCCGCCTCAATGGCCTCATGAGTCCCTTGTTCAGTCAGGTCCACGTCCGTCCAGCCCGTAAACAGGTTTTGTCGGTTATACACGCTCTGTCCATGCCTAACCAGCACCACTTGATACATGCACTCACTCCTCTCCTGTCTGTCTTTATGTTTTACCCAACTTCTATGTATTTAACGTAAAATGCAATTTTTAAACCGTCTATTTAATACAAAAAAGGACGGCATTCAGCCATCCTTTTCTTCTCACCCTGCACTTAGTCCCTCTTACTGAACTTGGCCAACAGATCCAAAATCCGTACATACAGCCATACTAGAGTCACCAGCAATGCAAAAGCACCATACCATTCCATATATTTGGGTGCGCCTTGATCTGCTTGCTCTTCAATAAAATTGAAATCAACCAGCAGATTCAAAGCCGCAATGATCACGATAAATAAGCTAATGCCAATACCCAGCCAACCTGTTTCATGGATATAGGGAACATTCATACCGAAAAAGTTCAAAATAAAATCAACCAGCGTCACCAGAAAAATCGCCATCGTACACAGGACAACGAATGAGATAAAGCCGCGTGTCACCTTGATGATTCGCTGTGTGTACATAAAGAGCATCAAGAACAAGATACCCACGGTCAGTAAAATGGCATTGGCTACAATTCCAGGGTACTCATACTCCATAAAAGCTGAAACGCCACCCAAAGCAAAACCACTCAGAATCGCATATACAGGAGAGAGTAATGGAACCGTTTTGGGAAAAAAGGATATCGCAAGTGCTACGCCTGCCATACCAATAAAGCCTGCCGTCAGCAAGGATAGCACCTCTACGGTTCCTTCGTAGGTCATGTACCAGGTAATACTTCCAGAGACGATGAGCAGAACCAGCAGAAGCAACGTTTTGTTCACCGTTCCTCCGATGGTCATGCGTTGTTCACTAGCTTCTCTTTCATCTTCGCGCAAAAAGATGTCATCACGTAAAACCGGATTGCTAAAGCTCATACAGGGTACTCCTTTTCGATGTTGTTGTTTGCTATGCTATATGTATATATCGGCACAATATGAAAAAAGTTTCAGAAAATTTCAAAAAAACTCTAACCTTGCCACATGGCAAAGCTAGAGTTAGAGGATCAGGTCGTTACAGGTTAAAGATCAGCTGTCGCAATCTGAATCGTACCAAATGTGCCTCCGGCCGCGCTAGTCAATAAACCAGCTACCAGCAATAAGGCAACTTCCACCGTAAGACTAGTGAATGCAGGGATCGTATAGGTAATCACAGGCGCATTGACAACAGTAAGGACAAGATCAATCGGAAAGGGACCGTTATTATTAACGGTTACTGCTGCATCTGCACCACCACGCAAATTTTCATAATACGATTTGCCGATACCAGCCGCTATCGTAAAGTTTTGTTGAGGTAAAAGAATCGCCATAGTTTTCACCTCCCTTGCGCTTGATAGTGTATTCTATGCTTCCAATCTACGAGCGTAACGTTAAGTGACTCAGTAATAAGACACAATTTGAAAGACTTATAGATTAACGTACCCTAACCTATGCTAAAAAGGAGTTGCCCTCTCAGATTCTTTGCAGAATCTGCGGACAACTCCTTATTAAATAATAGAAGTATCAGACAGTATATTAGCAGTTAGCAGGATTGTATGTTGCCTTTGCTTCCTTATTGCACGTCAATGCTCAATTCCTGCAAACCGAAACGAGAAGGCGCTGAAACCTTCACGCGGATATTGCCAGCCTCACCCTTTGTACGAATCCAGAATGCAATGCGTCCACCAATTAGGGATAAGCTTGAAGGACCGATCAATTCACCCACTCCCTCGACCTCCACCGAAACAGGATCTGCATAGAACGGCAGGGCATTGCCGTATTCGTCCAGAGCATCCACTACTACTCGGGTTACGTCCCAATCGCCAGCTTCCAGTACCATATCATCTGCAGCTACCCGTAGCTCTGTCGGCACCGGATTACGTGAATAGTATCTGCGGATCACTTCTTGCCCATCTACGTACCCAATGAATACAGCGTCTTCCCACTTCATGCCCCAGTGACCTGTCAACTCATCGATCACGACAGGAGGGTGAGGAAGCGCCGGGTACTTCTCTCGGTTCGGACGATAAATACCTTTGCGCTCATGACCGTAGATGAACTCCACCTCATCGCAATTGGTGAACACGACCAGCGGCACGATACCCCCGATATTCCGCTCGCCACGAGACCAGTAAGTGACCGGCTCCATAACGATTTCCTGTTCGACGTTCTTCTGGCTCCGGTACACACTGGCTGCAAATTTAGGCAGGCGGAACATATCCATGACACCGTGGTAGCAGATTTTATCACCGGAACCAAAATCAGCATGAGTGTTATAGTCAAAAGCACACCAGCCAATCGCTCCGGCAATGCCCTCATCGGCATAGGAAGCATTTTGGACCCGCGTATGGCGCAGTGCATGCTCCATTACCCGTTCCTCCTGGTCAAAACGCTTGGTCGGGTACATATGCCCGTTATATTCCGTTACCAGATAAGGGACTGGATGATCCAGCTTTGTAACGAGAGACGGCTGGCGCAAGCCTGTCGTTTCGCCATCTACGCCTTCTGTATCGTCATACGTATCAAAATTGCGGATTTCCTTCGCCAAATATTTTTTGTGCCCACCATCATGAACAAAATCATTTATCGTATATACATCTTCCAGCAGCTCACTGCCTACAATATAACGCACACCACCCGTAGCACGGGTCGGATCTAGTTTTCGTGCCAGCTCATTGGTACGCGTGTACAGATCATGGTCATCCTGCGACTCATTAATTCGTACGCCCCAGATTACAATGGAGGGATGATTACGATCACGGATAATCATGTCCTCTACGTCCCTCACCGCCTGCTCCTTCCACGCTTCACCGCCAATATGCTGCCAACCCGGAATCTCTTCGAAAACGAGCAATCCAATCTCATCACAGCGGTCTAGAAAATGACGGGACTGAGGGTAGTGGGATGTCCGTACCATATTCAGCCCCAGCTCCTCCTTGAGCACATCTGCATCACGACGCTGCGCTCTTTTGGGCATAGCATAGCCAACGTACGGATAGGACTGGTGACGGTTCAGGCCGAGCAGCTTGATCTTCCGCCCGTTCAAGTAAAAACCGTCCGGCTGAAATTCAGCCTCGCGGAAGCCAAAGCGCACGGTCACCTGATCCAGTTCTTCTCCGCCTCGTAGCAGCGTCAGCTTCGCTTCATACAGCTTGGGATCATCTATATCCCAAAGCCGCAGGCCGCCCAGCTCTTTCAGATCCAGCGTTACTTCCGCCGCCGTCACCGCTGCCAGCTCGGTCTCCGCCTTCACGCTCGCTCCGTCCAGCAATTGCAGCGCGACCGTCAAGTCGTCCTGTTGATCGCCAATGCCCTCCAGCTCCACGACCACGCGCACCGCCTTATTTACCGCAAGCGGCTCCGGTGTCTGAATGAATATCGTTCCAAGGTGTACAGGCTCCACTATTCGCAGCTGCACTTCGCGGTAAATACCGCCGTAGGTCAGATAGTCAATGACTGCCCCAAAGGGAGGGATGTCGTCCCGTTCCGTGGAATCGACAATGACTGTGAGCACATTGGAGCCGCCATACTCGGCAAGTTCGGTCAATTCAACGCTGAACGGTGTATATCCACCTTTATGCTCCCCCGCTTTTACCCCGTTTAGATATACCTGGGCATAGGTCATGACTCCTTCAAAATCAACATACACTCGCTTACCTTTGGCATCTGCCGGAATGTTCAGCTCTCTTTTATACGTAGAAATAAACTGAAATGCCTTGTCGTCAAAATAATTATACGGAAGCTCTACATTGGTGTGCGGCAGCTGAATTGGCTCATACCGACCTGCATCAATGCCTGCGCTTACTTCGCTCTCGACATATTCAGGAAGGTAAAACCATTGATCATTCAACGGCAAAATGGTACGCATGGGCAGTCACCTCAACCTTTTATTTTCACTCTTATACCAAAGTAAAATATTTAAGTAAAAATTATGAGTAAAACTTAGTAAAATAAATATATGTTCAATGTAAGCATTTCCAAGATAATTGTCAATCCATTTTTGTATCTTTTCATACCAAAAACAGCCCCGGTAAGCCGGGGCTGTTCAAATCAATAACGGCCATTTTATTGTGTATCGGTATGCAGCGGCGCACTGCTGTTGCGAATCATTAGCTCGGTCGGAATGATGACCTTGCGCCCCACCTCGTTTGCACCGTTTCGTACCGTATGCAGCAAGAGCTGAACGCCCGTTTCTCCCATCAGTTCGGTATGCGTTTTGACTGTTGACAGAGATGGGGTCAAATATTCCGCTGTCGGAATATCATTGAAGCCAACAATTGAGATACGTTCCGGCACCGCAAGCTGATGCTGCTCCAGCGCCTTCAACACCCCAATAGCTACCGAATCGCTCGCGACAAAGAAGGCTGTAGGCAGGTTTTCTGGTCCTGCCAGAATAGCCGCTTCCATCGCACGGAAGCCGTCTGCCGCCGTTCCTCCGCACACATGAATATCATCCGACGTGCATAGCCTGTGCTGTTCCTGATACCGCAAAAACGTCTCATAGCGGGCATCTAGATCCGCTCGTTCGGAATCATGGGACTGCTCATCCTTACCCATACCTACATATCCGATGTGACGATGGCCCGCGCCCATCAAATAATCCAGTGCATCAGCCGCAGCGTGAGCAAGGTCAATGACCACATAGTCTGCCCCTGTACGCTCTACCGGATGATCCAGAAAGACGCAAGGAATGGGCAGTTCCAGCATACGTTTTACCTCTTCACTGCTAAAATGCCCCAGCACGATCAGTCCATGTAGCCCTTCGGATAATGCCTTCAGTGTAGTTAGGTCCTCTCTTCTGAAAATACGCTCCAGCTGCGCCCCACTTTGGCGGCACTCTTTTTCCACGCCAAACCGAATAGATAGATAATAAGGGTCTTCCAGTTCCTCGTACGCACTAAACCAGTGCACCATACCTAACCGGATGGGTCCCTCTGCCTTCTTGCGGGGCTGACGACCAATACCGCCATTTTTACGTTTAACCGTCGTATATTTCATGCGCTCGGCAACCTCAAAAATTTTACGCCGCGTTTCCTCTGATACAGACAGTGTTTCATCATAATTCAGCACTCGGGAGACCGTGGATATCGAAACCTCTGCCTCCTGGGCGATATCTTTTAACGTAGGCATTGCAGACTCCTTTAATCGTTTTACTCTATTTTTACTTTTATTTTACTATTATCTTACTCGTCTCCCCTGTGCAACACAACCCGTCATTCCTAAAAGGGTCAACCATTTTTTTCATATTATAAGCCTAATCATGATAAAATACGTACCATAATAGAAATGACACTAAGGAGGATACACACATGAAACAGGAACTGATTGACCGCCTGACTACATACGTTCAGGTAGATACCCAATCTGATGAAAGCAGCCACACTTGCCCCACTACACCCGGACAGCTCACATTGGGCAACCTCTTGGTGGGCGAATTGAAAGCCATTGGTATGACAGACGTAACTATTGATGATAATGGTTATGTGATGGCGACCCTTCCTTCCAATACGGATAAAGAGGTTCCCGTCATCGGTTTTCTCGCTCACCTCGATACGGCTACCGAACTGACTGGCGCAGGGGTAAAGCCGCAATTGACGGAGAACTATGATGGGGGCGATATCACGCTGAATGCTTCGCTTGGTGTGGTTCTTTCTCCACGTGAGTTTCCCGAACTAACTCAATATAAAGGCCACACCCTGATCACAACAGATGGTACCACCCTGCTCGGTGCAGACAACAAAGCCGGGATCGCAGAAATCATGACAGCTATCCACTACCTGATTGACCATCCAGAAATTCAACATGGCAAAATTCGCGTTGCCTTTACACCGGACGAAGAGATTGGAAGAGGACCGGAACGCTTTGATGTAGCCGCTTTTGGCGCTGAATATGCCTATACGGTAGACGGCGGACCGCTCGGAGAACTGGAGTATGAGAGCTTTAACGCCGCAGCCGCCCATATTACCATTCACGGTGTGAATGTGCATCCCGGTACGGCTAAAAACAAAATGATCCACGCTGCCAAAATCGCTATGGAGCTGCACAGTCGGTTACCTGCAAACGAAGCCCCAGAATATACAGACGGATATGATGGCTTCTATCATCTCTTGGAGTCTACAGGCACGGCAGAACAAGCTAAGCTATACTATATTATCCGTGATTTTGACCGCGAGAGCTTTGAAAACCGGAAAGCTTATTTAACAAATGTAGTCAAAGAGCTGCAGGCCGCATATGGAGAAAACCGTATTGCGCTGGAATTGAGAGATCAGTATTACAACATGAAAGAGAAAATAGAGCCAGTCAAGCATATCGTCGATGTCGCTTATGAAGCAATGACAAAGCTGAATATCGAACCCATTATTAAGCCGATTCGTGGCGGTACAGACGGTTCACAGCTATCCTACATGGGACTGCCTACCCCGAATATTTTTACAGGTGGGGAGAACTACCACGGTAAGTTTGAATATGTGTCGGTGGACAACATGGTACTTGCTACCAAGGTTATTGTGGAAATCGCACAACTGTTCGAGCAACGCGGCAAGTGAACTACCTATACACAGCACTGACACGTTAAGATTAAATAGAAGGCATATCGTTCCGTAATGGAAACGGTATGCCTTTTTTTCTCAAGCTTTCATTTCCCTTTAAATTTTCAATATCTTTATAACTTTTATCCGTCTTTAGACCGACAACTATATACGAGACTATAAAAAATATATCTAGTAAAGAAAGGTAGGTTATCTATTTGAATACAATAGATGCATTAATTGCAGCCATTCCCTACATACAACAGATTATGCGTGAGAAAGTGACTCTTGCTCTCTTCGACCGCACTCATGTCCTTATGTATACCCAATCGGAGGGTATGGACCTCGGCTTTGAAACGGGCTCGGAGCTGCTCGAAGACTATAAAGATTTTGCCATGCTTAAAAATGGACGTGAGCCCAGCCTGACCCACATCCCTGCTGAAATTCTAGGGTTTCCTCTTGATATGATCAGTATTCCTGTATTTGACGAGAAAGGTGAAGTCATCGCAGCATTTGCGGCCTCTTATAATTTGACTAACAAAAATCAACTGGATCAAATCGTATCCGAGAACCTCTCCATCACCGAGCAGCTCATTGATATGGTACAGCATGTGGCGGCTCATTCCGAGGAGCTTCAGGCAACCAGTGAACAGATTTTGAAAAACACCCAAATCGCCGTACAAAACTCGGGTAAAATCAATCAGGTAGCTGTGTTCATCAAGGAAATTTCTGATCAAACCAACCTGCTTGGATTGAATGCAGCGATCGAGGCCGCGCGTGTCGGAGAAGCAGGTGCAGGCTTTGGTATCGTCGCTCAAGAGGTGCGCAAGCTATCCGTAGAATCCAAAAAGGCGACGGTCGATATTGAAGGAGCCCTTAAGGATGTACAGAACTCCATGCGTCAAATGGAGCAGGAAATTGAGCAAATTGTTTCTTCTTCTCAGGAGCAGGCGACTCTGGTAGGCTCTTTCACTGAAGTGATGGAGCGTATGCAAAAGGCGAGTGAAACGATGCAACATCTGGCCAGTCACCTGACTTCGTATGTCGTAAAATAAATCTTGGCATAAAAGAGGGGAGCACACTGATCGCAAAATGCGTAAAAGTGTGCTCCTTTTATGTACAAAAGCCCTATCGGGCTTGAAGGTCTAATTCTGACTCAAGCAGTATAAGAAAAAACACCATGATTTGAAGGAATTACAGGGTCTAACCCTCCCAAAATATTTCCCACCGGAAGAGCAATACTAAGAAACGCCAAGACCATAATTACCGAGATTAATGCCTTTTTCATTATGAAGCCCCCTTAATAAAATGGTTTGGTATTGCTCTTGCTGTGATGGTGTTGCCAAAGCTCGATAAGTCTCAAACAGAGCAACCAGTGTCCTGAAATCAGCATCCGCTTCTACACTGGCAGAGAATTGCAGAGAATCAAGGACATAATTTAAGGCAACGGAGTACTGCTTCTTCTTGAAATGGTAAATGGCCAATTGGTTGACCAGTTTTAAATAATATACGCGGTTTGCTCTATCTTCATAACCTTCAAATATCTTAATATCATCGGCAAAATCGTTCAGCAGGTCGTCTATATTCCAATTATTCAGGTTAGCTGCTTCGGCAATACCAACCAATCCTGGAAGTAGCTCCTCGTCATTGTCGTGAAGAAATTGAACGTACTCAGGCAAAAGTTCCCTTCTCCCCGAAAGTAATTCAATCGTAAATAAATTGGCCTTGGCGAGGAAACGGAATCTCTCTACTTCTTCGTGACCGCTCTGATCCAGGCCCATAAACCAACCCATTTCGCTATACTTCATAATATAGTTTCTGGCTTCCTCATACTTGCCCATATTCTGATAGTAAATAGATTTCGCCAAATAACTATAAGCATAATAAAACACTAGCGGGTGTTTGGTGTCCAATGTCTCATACTTGCCGTCTGCAGCATTTCTCAGTTGGGTGTGATACAGGTTTTCAGCCAACGTATGCAGATAGTCTGCTACTTTGTTCGCTTCATCCCAATCATTATGTGTGTAGCTGATTCTAAACAACTCACAAGCTTTATCGAGTTCGTGGCTGTCCGACAACAAATAAATGGCTTCCCTTTGGTTCAGGACCTCTTCCACTAAACCCGCCTCCCTATCCTGAAAATTGCGATTACCCCTTAGCACAGCGGCTACTCTTCAGGGTAGTTATACTCTTAGCCTCCATTTTTTGTATACCATTATATTACAAATATAGTCAAAACCTAACTTGAAGTCAATTCAATCATCACTACCTTCTTTTTTTGCAACCTTACATTGCTGTGTACGGTTATCGGTTACGAATAGTTGACTCCCCTTATAGAAATAATGCTAAAGAAGACAAAATGTAGGCTCTCTCATGGATGGTTTTTATGATGCTATAGTATCGTGGGGGTAACTACGTTACGAATTAGTGCGTACTTTTCAACCGGGTAGCTGGGCCTTACAATCAAACCTGTGCATGAAACTAAAGTATAGATTGATACTCAACAGAGCATGTACCTGTTCATCAAAATATAAATTCACTTAAGGAGTGAAGTTAATAACATGGAACTTCAATTGGCTTTAGACTTAGTAGATATCCCGCAAGGGATTGCATTGGTAAAAGAAGTAGAGTCGTATATTGATATCGTAGAAATCGGTACGCCGATTGTCATCAATGAAGGACTTCATGCAGTAAAAGCAATGAAAGAAGCATTCCCGAATCTGAAAGTGCTGGCTGACCTGAAGGTTATGGATGCAGGGGGCTATGAAGTGCTAAAAGCTTCCGAGGCTGGTGCAGATATCGTTACGATTTTGGCTGTAGCTGAAGATGCAACAATCAAAGGCGCAGTAGAAGAAGCGAAAAAACAAGGCGGCAAAAAAATCCTGGTGGATATGATCGGTGTTAAAAACCTGGAGCAACGTGCG
Organism: Paenibacillus sp. SEL1; assembly: GCF_054602535.1. Taxonomy (NCBI): domain Bacteria; kingdom Bacillati; phylum Bacillota; class Bacilli; order Caryophanales; family Paenibacillaceae; genus Paenibacillus; species Paenibacillus sp. SEL1. Next base: position 1,740,555 of record NZ_CM137723.1, read on the forward strand.
AAAGAAATCGACGCTCTGGGCGTTGACTACATCTGTGTGCATACAGGCTACGATCTGCAAGCTGAAGGACAAAGCCCGTTCGAAGCACTGCAAACCGTCAAAAAAGTCGTGAAAAACTCCAAAACTGCTGTGGCTGGCGGTATTAAGCTGAGCACATTGGCTGAAGTCGTAAAGGCTCAACCGGATCTGGTTATCGTCGGCGGTGGTATCACTGGCGAGGACGACAAAAAGGCTGTAGCTTCCCAAATGCAACAGCTCATCAAACAAGGTTAACCCCAATGGAAACCTCTCAATATTTATCTGAGGTACTCAAGGAGCTACAATTGGTTCCACAATTGATCAGTGATACGGAATCGGAACAGCTGATCCATTCCATCGCCGTTGCCAATAAGGTATTCGTGGCAGGTGCGGGCCGCTCAGGGTTCATGATTCGCTCGCTGGCAATGCGGCTGATGCATATGGGAATTCAAGCTTACGTAGTCGGGGAAACCGTAACTCCCGGTTTGGGCGAGGGCGACCTGCTCATTATCGGTTCAGGCTCTGGTGAAACCAAAAGCCTGATCTCCATGGCAGAAAAAGCAAAGAAACTCGGAGCCTCTCTGGCGCTACTAACCACTTCTCCCGGTTCCACCATTGGCAAACTGGCCGATATCATCGTCAAGCTGCCTGGTGCGGCCAAGGACCCGTCCAACAAGGACTACCAGACGATCCAGCCCATGGGCTCATTGTTTGAGCAAACCCTGCTGTTGTACGGTGACGCATTGGTACTCAGAACGATGGATCTGCGCAAGCTGACCTCCAAATCTATGTTTGGTCAACACGCCAATTTGGAATAAAACTGCAATTCCTTTACGATAACAAAGCAGGCTGTCCTTTACATGTCACATGTGAAGGACAGCCTGCTTTTATGCTTGTATAAGGCGACGTTCGATACAGCATAGAATAAGGCAAAACAAGCCCGGCATGTATTCAAACCATTTATTCGTTATTCCCTGCTGGCAACGGCGGAACTTTGGACGGATCAGCAAGTGCCCAATAGGCATATTTGGCCTTTAACCGTTCGTCGAATAGTAGCGGCTTATCCAACCGGGCTATCGGAAACGTGCTGAGCCACGTATTTCCATCATCCGTACCCCAAATCGTCACATTGCTGATATGATTCTGCTGCCTTGAAAACATATCGAACAGCGCCCGATAGCGGTGAGCCTGCCGGATGAGCATAGATTCTGGAATCGTTTCATAGCGATCTGTGTCATTGGAATAAAGACCCATATCCAGCTCGGTAATTTGATTATCCAGACCAAGCGAAGCAAACTTCTCTATGGACTGCTCAATCTCGCTAATAGCGGGAAACTCCAGGCGGATATGCGATTGGTGGCCTACCCCGTCAATCGGTACACCTTTAGCGAGCAGATCACGTACCAAATTGTACAGAAAATCCCGTTTCTTCGGCTCATGCGTGTTGTAATCGTTAATGAATAGCCGTGCGTTCGGGCCCGTCACTTCCCTCGTGACACGGAATGCTTTTTCAATATAATCAGTACCGGTAATCTGATACCATTTGCTGCGGCGCATGCCGTCCGGCTGATCAGGATCAATGACCTCATTCACCACATCCCAATCGGTGATGACATTTTTATACCGGGCTGCAACAGCGCGAATATGCGTCTCCAGCCGATCCAGCAAAAGCTTTTTATTCTCAGCAGTCGGCGTCATCGGCTGTCCATTCTTATCCTTGAACATCCAATCCCCAGTTTGGTTATGCCACACCAAAGTATGGAAGCGAATTTCCAGTCCATGCTGTCTAGCAAACTGCACAATTTGGTCTGCTTCCTCCCAATGGAACTGTCCCTCGGACGGTTGTAAGGAGATCGGCTTCATCGCATTCCCTGCAACGACGCTGTTAAAATGCTTCTGTACCAACTCTCCGTAAGCCCCTTCGGTCTGGAAAGCTTCAATCGCCGTGCCAATGCTAAACTGTCCCCCATATAATCCATGCAAAGAAGGAATGTCCTTTTCAATAGCCAGCGGTGGTACAAGTGACAGCTCGAAATCATCCATATAAAAGGAAGACGTTCCTTCTGCCGTTTCCAAATACATAGAAACAGTGTCTGCATCATGCGCAAGCGTATACATACCAGACAAATGCATCCATCCCCCTGTCGTAGTAGCCGTGTCGCCTACAACAGTTTCATACGCACTATCCCCTTGATGATCACGCTGTACGCTGAGTCTCACCTTGGCAGGCTGCTCACCCGGCGCCAGCTTCACCCAGGCACTGACCGTATATCGGCTGCCCTTTTGCATCGTAGCAGTCACATCCAGCTTGGGTCCGGCATATGTCTTTTGTCTGCCTGTTGTCAGCAGACTGTATGAGCCGCTTCGTGCATCGGCGTCCGAAACCTGCACGGTCTCATCTCCCATACGGGACACCCATCCTTGAGCCGTACCATCTTCAAACCCGGATACGATACCATTGCCCGGCTCCGTTGGCGTCTTCGATACCTGTGTTATTTCTATCTCATCCACATAGTAGGCCTGCGCGGGATTCGAGCTTTCCACATACAGCTTCAATGCATCCATCCCCCCGGTAAAAGTATATTTCCCCTGAAGTTTGATCCACGATGTATCCGCCGTCTCCGTCTGCGCTACCGTCTTCCATGTCGTAGTCCCGCCTGTGGGCTGCTGCTCCACTGTAAGTTTAACCATGCTCGGAACCGCAGAATGACCATCCAGCTTCACATAGCCACTAATTTCATACTCCACATCCGGCTGCAACAGCGACTTCACATCCAGCTCCGCCCCGTTCCAAGCCGCTGTACGAGCGGTTGCCTTCAGACTGTGCGTGCCGCCATATGCTGCTTCCGTGACGGATGCAATTTGGGTATAAGTTCCTCGCGGCTTCCAGCCGTCGCTGTTTCCTTGCTCAAATCCATACGTTCCAATGGTCTTATGGATACTACCCGCCGATAGCACCATATCCGAAACGGGCGGGGAATGTTCTATAGACGGAGCTGCCTTCGCCACAGACGCTCCCCACCAACCGACAGGCGATAACAACAGCGCTCCAGCCAGTACCAGACAAAAAGGCTTAACCCAACATGACCGCAAAGCAATCCCTCCCGTACTCCAATTTTTTGGAATTGGTATTTGGCACCATTGGTTTTCATTTACTATCCTTTGACACCGCCCAAGGTCATACCCTTCACAAAGTATTTTTGCAAAAAGGGATACACTAAAATAATAGGCACTGAAGCGACAATCGTCATCGTGGCCCGAATCGAGGTAGGCGTGACCGACTTCGCCAGATTTTCCGAACCAGCGAATTGGCTCGCATAGTCCTGAGCGTTAACAGACGTGTTAGAATTTTGCAGTATTTTCATCAGCTCATATTGAAGAGTGCTCCATTGCTCATATGATGAATTGTACAAAAACACATCGAACCAGGAATTCCATTGTGCCACCGCTGTAAACAGCGACACCGTCGCCAGTACGGGAACACACAGCGGCAAAACGATGCGCATAAAAGTGGCAAACTCCCCAGCCCCGTCAATACGCGCCGACTCCAAAATCCCTTCCGGCAATCCCTCAATAAAGGAGCGAATGACAATCACATTAAACACCCCAATCAATCCCGGCACGACATACACCCAGAAAGTCCCCAGCATCCCAAGCTCACGAATCAGGAGAAAGTTCGGAATCAATCCACCGCTAAAATACATCGTTAAAATAAAAGCAATCGAAACAAATTTGCGCAGCACATATTCCGGCCGGCTGATCGTGTACGCCACCATCGCGCAGCAAAACACCGAAGTCACTGTACCCACAACTGTACGTAATACAGAAATCAGCGTAGCATGGAAAATCGTCGCTTCCTTAAACACAAATTCATAATTACTCCACGTGAATTCACGTGGCCACAAATAGATCCCGCCCCGAATCGAATCATTCGCTTCATTTAACGAAACCGCCAGCGTATTTAAAAACGGATACAGCGTGAACACCATCAGGCAGAGCATAAACACGATATTGCACGCATCAAAAATTCGATCTGAGGGGGCCCGAAATCGCCCGTGTACGGCCTTCCCTTTGCCCATGACTTTCCGCTCCTTTCTAAAAAATAGTTTAGGCATTTGGATCCCGCACCCTAATTCAACTAATTGTTATTGGAGCTTGTTGGTGCTGTTACTTGGAACTGTTATTTTGAGTGGTTATATTAGTGGCAATTGGAGTTAACCTTGGTGAAATATTATTGGTACTATAAGAAGTCATGTTTTAGTTCGTTTGATAAGGTTTTGATGAGGTCAGCGAAGCGGCCTGCTAAAAATCCACTGACTTGCACCTGTAGTATGCATGAGCATGCGCCTTCTGTTACCACCACCACTAGCACAATCCTAAAAACAAGCGATAGCGAAGCTGAGCCAACCATGATGGCACATTTACCCAAGGAAGTGCGAGTCACACGCCTTCCTTAAGCTCTCCCCTGCCCCTACCCTCAGTTCTTAAAAAAGTGACTTTACGGCGGGTAGCAGCGGAGCGGGCGGAATTGTTCTGAAGAAGCGGAGCGTTCGCCTTTATCCCCGGATTTTAACCTATGATCTTTATTCCAATAAGAAAATACGGGGATAACAGCGATCGGAAGAACAATCCGCACGCGAAGCGGCCGTCCCCCACCATAACTCACTCCTTTTTCAGAACAGCCTCTCCTCCCCTAACCGCTTCGCAATATGATTGGCGCTAAACAGTAAGATGAAGCTGACCACCGTTTTGAACATCCCAGCAGCAATGGAAAGCGAGAAATTACCCATCTGAATACCATATTTCAGCACGAAAATATCCAGATTCTCCGAGTAATCCACGTTCATGCCGTTGCCCAGTAAGTATTGCGGCTCAAAGCCGGATTCCAGTAAATTGCCAATGTTCATAATGAGCAGGATGATAAATACAGGCTTCAATCCCGGTAATGTCACATGCCAAATCCGCTGAAAACGCCCTGCTCCGTCCATCTCGGCTGCCTCATACTGCGAGGGATCAATCATCGTCATCGCGGCCAAATAAATGATGGTGTTCCAGCCGACATTTTTCCATACCTCCGATGCCCCGAGAATGCCCCAAAAATAGCCTCCCTCGCCCAGCCACAGAATAGGCTCCTTAATCAACCCCAGCCACATCAGCACCTCATTGATGATGCCGCCATCCGCAGACAGTGCCGTACTGATGATGCTAGCCGCGACCACCCACGAAATAAAATGTGGCAGATAGCTGACCGTCTGCACGACCCGCTTGAACATGATCTGACGAAGCTCATTCAGCAAAATCGCTAATGTTATAGCGGTGACAAAGCCCAGCACCAGATTAATAAAGCTCATCGCCAGCGTATTGCGCATGACCCGCAGAAAGTGTTCATCCTGAAATAGAAAATGGAAATGTTTTAATCCGACCCATTGCTGATCGAGCAACTTGCGGGCAGGCCTAAAATCCTGAAAGGCAATCGTCCAACCCCAGATGGGCAAATACTTGAAGATGAACAGCCAGATTAAAAAAGGGACGGACATCCATACCAGTGCCCGTTGCTGATTCAGCTTGTGCATAAATCCCCTAAAGCCGGTTCGCCGCGAGGGCGGCAAATGATCCGAGGAGATCGTGACAGGTGGCGGTGACGAGTGGCCCATAGCTGCTTCCTCCTTTATTTTTTACCGGGATTTTCGATTTTTTTGGCAACCTCCTTCGTGATCAGCTCCTCATACGCCTTTACATCCAGCTTGTTGAATTCAGTGGTGTATTCATTCCAAATCGCATCAAACTGCTCCGGTGCAGACAGCACCAAACGCGGGAAATATTTGCGCTGTAGGTCTCCCTTCTTTTGCTGGAAGAGCTGCGCAGTTGAGCCTTGAGCAATCGGAATACTCCAGGCCGGATACCATGGGCGCTCGTCAGGTGCGGAAAACATTTGCGAGAAGGACTCTACACCATAGACTTTTAGTAGCTTTTTATCTCCCTCGGTGTAGGACATACGCGCAACCTCAGGCTGCCGTCCGGGGCCAACCGAGTTGCCGTCAGGCAGGGTAGAACCGCTACCGTATCGCGGCCAACTGTATTCAAAATATTTGAACCCAAATGATTCGCGGAACGCGTCCTGACCAGTCTGCTTAATTTGCTCCTCAGTCCGGTAAAAGCGTCCTTTTTTATCTACATCATAGGTTTCTCCCTTGATTCCCCAGTTGGATAATATCTGGTTTTCGTCCGTCAGCAGGTTGTCAAAAAATTTGATGATACGCACCGGGTCCTTGGCACTGACCGTAATTCCTATGCCTCGGTTATTAACGAATGATGAAGGATCAATGTACTGATCCTTTATATTCTGGTCGTATACAACAGGCAGCCCTATATACTCCATATCATCATTGCCCGATTGCTTGGAAGCCTCTTGCAGATTATTCAGGGCCTGCCCCGCCTGCCAGCGGTAGTCGAAAAAGCCCAGCACCTTACCCGAGGTCAGCTTTGCCAAATATTGATCGTAATTGTCCACAAAGGACGATTTATCAAATAGGCCCTCTACATTGAGCTGATTTAGCTCTTTCAGATACCGCTTTGTGATTTCCATATCTCCATAATCCGTGGCCCGGTGTGTTTTCATATCAATAATCGTGCCGCCATCATTCGGATAGCCTGCCAGATGCATCGGCGCGTTCGTAAGAGCATAAAACCTATCCTGCGTGGTTAACGCTAGGTACCCAGTCAAGCCCTCATCTGCATGCTTTTTCGCATAGTTACGAATCAGAGCTAAATACTCGTCAAGTGTTTTGATTTTTGGATATCCCGCTTCTTTTAATACCCTGCGTTGCACCCAAAAGGCTCCTTGCTCTAAGTTAGGCGCAGGTAAATAATCGCCTACCACCGCACTTAGCGGCAGAAAGTAAATGTTCCCATCCTCCGCCTTCATCAAGTTGTAGTACGGTCCATATACACGCTTAATATTGGGTCCATATTTGTCGATCAAATCATTCAGGGGAATAAAAGCCCCGGCATCCAGCAGCTTATCGATCGTGCCATCCGGCACTATCACATCCGGGTAATCGTTACTGGCAATAAATGTACCGATCTTCGTATTGGAATCACCCACCAAATGCTCCAGCTTCCAGTTTACCCCCGTCTGATCCTCCAGGATTTTGCCGATCCGCGTTTCATTGGTATTAATGTCCCTCCCCGCAGTGGCATTAAAATACGTGAATGTGACCTTCTCCTTGCTATCTCCTGACGCCGGCTCCTTGCCCGAGCTCCCTGAGCAAGCAGCGATCATAGACGCCATCATAACCATTACCAGACTGATGATTCCGAACCTTTTGCTTGTCATGCCAGACCCTCCCCTTTCGCCCTCTTTTGTCGATTGTGTGTGAATATCGTGCGCACGTACCTCAAGCACTGAGAATCCCGCACACCCTAAATTGTAAGCACTTTCATTTTATAAAATGCTGTTCATTTCGTTCACCTGTCAATCTAAAGGTGTTACTTAGAAAACTATAGGTAAAGGTCCTTCAAAGCAAAATAGGTACTACTCTCCATCTCACTCCCGATCCGCAGGAATCCTAATTCGAATCTCCGTACCCTCGCCGGGTGCACTGCGAATGGCAAGCTCAAAGCGGCTCCCGTAGTAAAGTTTAAGACGATATATGACATTTTGTAGACCTATACGCTCACCCATTTCTTCCTGCCTTTGCATGTAACTATATAAGCGTTGTACCTGTTCCTCAGACATGCCCACCCCATCATCCCGAACCGTTAGAATCAGTTGTCCTTCCTCATGCTCAAAATGAATCTCAATGCGTCCTCCATGCTTTAGCGGCTCAATGCCGTGGATGCTTGCATTTTCAACCAGTGTCAGCGCGACCATTTTGGGAAGCAGATTGTCTAAGTCTTCAGAGCGCGCCTGCACTTCGTACTGTATTCGCTCACCAAAGCGATATTGCTGGATTTCCAGAAAACAACGGATCAGCTCCAGCTCCTCCCGCAAAGTAACCCGATCCTTGTTCCACACCAGCGAATTGCGGAAAATCCGTGCCATGTTATGAATAATGCGCGCTGTCTCATCCTCATGCTTCATCAAGCTCCGCATGCGAATCGTCTCCAGTGCATTGAACAGAAAATGTGGGTTGATCTGGCTGTGAAGTGCATTCAACTGGGCATGTCTGCGCTGAATTTCCAGATTTTTTCGCTGTATATCGGCCATATAGACATCGTTAATCAGTCGCTTTATTTTCAGCGTCATCCGATTAAACTCACCTGTTAATTGCCCGATCTCATCTCGCGACTCTATACCGCGAATCAGCTCAAAATGCTGGTTTTTCACCTTTTTCATGTGCTTTAAAATACGATGAATCCTCACGTTCAACGAACGTGTAATCCAAATAATGATTAATGTAGGCAGCAGCATATTTACACAGGTTAACAAGAGCACAAAATTGCGAGATTCCTGCATTTCATACAGCACTGCATCTCTCGATACCGCAGCCACAATGCTCCAGCCATTCAGATTGCTCGTAAGCACATAATTCGTCTTGAACTCCATGGTGTCCTCGGGCAGCTTGAGAGTGTTATAGGCTACATGTTTGTGGTTTATATCCACTTTGGGGTCGGTTGTATATTCGATTTCCCCTCGTTCGTTCAGCAGAAAGAGACTTCCCTGCAAATTCAGGTTATTGAAAATCTCGCGAATGGACGACATTCGCAGTTCTATTTTCAGTATTTTTTCACGACCATTTTGGGAATAAAAGTAGTTCATCCGCCGAATCAGGCTAAAAGGGTACATCTGTTCACCTGTGCTGTCATCGGTACGTACAAATATAGGCTTGGACTGGCGTCCAGGCGAGATTTTGGTATACCAAGGCAAACTTCTGACTCCCTCATCTATAAAGCTGATTCCCCCGGAATTCAGCAGCGTTGAATTATTGGTGTAGATCGTAATTCCACCTACGGAATGGTATGCAGGACTGTAAGTGTTGTTCAAGATATGACGTAAATAAGAGTCATAAGCGGCGATATAGTCAGCAGGGTGGGGATATGTTTCTTCCAATACCTCATTGAGCTGATGATCCGTATAAAAGATAGACGAGATTTCCATCGCATCTTCAAATTCACGGTAAAATTCAATTTTAATCTGTTCCAGTGCGCGCGAAATATCCTGCATACGCTGTTCCTTCACGTTTTGCGAGGTGACATGGTAAAAAATCAGATTGGTCAACACTACAGGCGTAAAAACACAGAGAAAATAAAGCAGCAGCATTTTATCTCGCAGTCGCACATGATCAAGAGTCATTCTCAGCATCTTCATTCGCCGGCCCTCTCTGACTCGTTGCCAACAATCAGGCTGTTGCGGTATTCGCTTGGTGTGGCATGCGCCATCTTTTCAAACTGGGTAACAAAATAGTCTGAACTGCCGAAGCCCACGCGCTCAGCAATTTCATAAATCCGCAGATCCGTCTGCCGCAACAAGCGTTTCGCCTCCTGAACGCGCAATTTCAGCAGAAATTCGTTAAAGTACACACCATACGTTTTTCTGAACAATTGACCGAGGTATACCGGGTTCATGTAAAAGCGAGCCGCAATACTTTTCAGGCTTATATTCTCGGCGGCATGCTGCTCAATGTAAGTACGGATGTGCTGGATGCCTCCTTGCTGACAATCCTTGCGCAGAACCCCGATATACCTTCCACTTTCCTCGACAAAAGCTGTAAACAATCGCTGTAGTTCACCCAGGGACAGGTTAATGTCCTGCCAGTTCATCATCGGTTCTAGTGACTGAAGTGAGCGCTCATCTCCCTGCATGTTTTGAATGACCCGAACGATACTAAGTACGCACTGATGCAGACTCATTTTCATAGCCTCAGGAGCATAACACTCCTCCCGAAAGATGCTAAATAAATAATCGACGGCCACACGCAGCTCATCCAACCGCAGTTCCTCAACTTGTTCCGTCAAGCGATCCAGTACGTCCTGAGGGATGGTCTTATAGTGAAGTGGTGGCATTTCCTTCTGTAGATATACAACAATACCGCCATGGTCATAAATGTATTTATGGAGCACTGCCTCCTTCGCACAGGCATAGGACTGCTGGATATCCTGCAACCGATTCACAGGCTTTCCTGCATAGATGAAAACTCGACTTCCCAGCTGATCTTTTAGTGTCTTCATCCCCTCTATCTCGCGTTGTAGCGCTTTCATAAAAACTTGGACCTTGCCTTCAAAACACTCCAAAAGGAAGTCCGGTACGATAAGACCAATCCGGTTACGATGCTCATGAACATAGAGAGGGTACTTGCCATCCATTAAACGATGAAGCGCTTGCTCTATAAGCTCCCTGAATTGGAAAAGCGATAGCATGATATTATTGTCACCGGAGCGCCAGGGATGTTGGTCATTCAGCTCGACGAGTACATAGTACATATAAGTGGCTTCCCCAAGCCGTAGCTGCTGCTCCCACTGTGTCACCACTACATCATCCACTGGGTTCATCATCACAGTCTCTAACAGCCCACCTGCATGGTGATTCTGATATCGTTGCGTATTCTGTTGTTCACGATGCAGTCTTTCACTCAGCTTGCGCAATGTAGCCGAAAAGTCACCCTCATCAATCGGCTTAAGCATAAAATCATGAACCCCATAGCGGATTGCCTGCTGCGCATAAGCAAAATCACTATAGCCGCTTAAGATAATAAACGCGGGATGTTCTGTACTCTGTTCGAGCACAGACCGAATCAGCTCTAATCCGTCCAGCACAGGCATACGAATATCGGTAATGACCAGGTCCGGGTGAATACGGCTGATTAGCTCCAGCGCATCCTCACCGTTATCAGCTTCTCCTACGACTTCAAAACCACAGGCTTGCCAATCCATGAGTTGAAGCAGCCCTTTACGAGTAAAGGTTTCATCATCCACCACAATGGCTCGATGCAGCTTCATAACACGCTTCCTCCTTTTGAAGTATGCCTATTTTATTATTTTGGTTAACTATTCCAATGATCTCAGTCACTATGGTAATGTAAAACATCAGGAATTGGAAATTTTCGTTACGCGTATTATATGACGAACAGAGGGGTGCAAAGCATGCGCACGCCAGCGGCCAAGCCAAAGCAGCAAATATACAAAAAGGAGACGAATCCCTGAATAGGGGTTCGTCTCCTTTTTTGCTATTGCGTAAAAAGCTTTATTCTCTTATTCGTGAATTCAGGCTATCGCTCAGCGATGATACTGACCGCTTGCAGATGGTCGGCGTACTTTACAAACTGCTTGCGCATACCCATAACCCTTGTCCGGGCAGCATGGTTACGCATAAGGTTAAAGGCAATTTTCCCAAATCTCAACCAGCCCTCGTCCTGAATGATACGTGGCAAATGCAATAAGTGCATGGGAACCGTATAGATTTTAACGACCTTAAAGCCTTCCTCTTTCAGTAACTGTTCCCACTCTGACACCGTCAACGGTGTCGCATTAACTCTCATGGCTACAGCCAAATCCTTGTAAATTTGTTTTCTGAGCGCAGGCTCAATATGGTTAGAAGCAAGGCACATCTCATGAATAGCATACTTCCCACCTGCTTTCAAAAGCCGCCTGGCTTCCGAAATAATCTGCGCCTTTTTGGCCCTTGTGTGCATCGTCAGCATGGCTTCCCCATATACCACCGTCGCAGAGGCATCCGGCAACGGAACCCGTTCAGCATCGGCAATAATGACTTCCCGATTTGCTCCGCTTGCATACGTTTTTACGATAGAAGCCGCCTTCTCATTCTGTTCAATCGCAATATAACGACGGGGATTAAGCCGCAGTGTGATTTGGGCAGTTATACCCAATCCGGGGGCAAACTCAATAACCTCATCCTGCCCGGTTACGTCAAGTCCCTCTATCATCCAACGTGTCGTTTTTAACCCTCCGGGCCTAAGCACGCGCTTACCGAGACTTGCTAATATCCAGTGCCCTGGCACCTGTTTGTAATCTACTGTCTGCATTGGCTATTAACACCTCTTCTTAAAATTTGATAATGATATTCATTATCAATACGAGTGTAAAAAAAATAACCTTTTTCTTTTTTTGATATGAGCATTTTGCATCATTCAATATCTATATATTGCCGATTGGAGACCCGCTCTTACGATTTATGCAAATGCTATTTATACAATGATGGTGCTGTGTCCTCTTTTATATGTTCTGCGCATAGCTTTCACTTGGCGTTTGGGTCAATACTACATGCAGACTGGAATTCGCCTCTGCACCGCCACGATAGGAAAAGTGCTCATCTCCCGTAACATGAATGATATCCCCTTGGACAACTTCCGTTGCTTCGCCGTTCACAGTTACAGTCCCGCTGCCTTCAAGAACAAGCAAATATACATTCGCTCCTGGGTGATTATGTGTTGGCAACTCGGCATTAGGAGTAAAGTTGAGAATAAAAATTACATTGTCGGCTTCCTTATGCACAATTCGTTTTGTAAACGCAGCTTCTTTATATTCCTGAAATTGAATGAGGTTTGATTTTTTCATATTGGTTCACGCTCCTGTTTGAAATTAAATTTGCTTAAGATGGATGAATACCTTTATTGTATTGGATTATTTCGCTCGCCTTGTGATTGCAATCACAAAACTAAATTTAAGTAAAAAATACTTTTAATTATTTAAAAATTTGATTTCAATCATCTTTTTCATCGACACATCCAACTAGAATCGGATTATGCAAGATGCTAAAACAATAACAAGCAGGAGGTTATTCCTATGAAGCCCGGATTCAAGCTGGCAAAGGATATTTATTGGGTAGGAAAAATTGATAATCGTGAGGTTCCCTTTCATCGTCTTCTACTATCAAAGGGTACAACTTATAATGCATATCTATTAAAAACCGGAAAGCCAACCATTGTGGATACCGTGGATATGGCGTTCGGTAGAGAATTTGCCGAAGCTGTAACCGAATTGATCGATCCATTGGATATTCAATATATCATCGTCAATCACACGGAACCAGATCACTCGGGCGGATTGGCGGCACTTGCTTCCAAGGCAACGAACGCTACGATTGTCTGCACTGAGATTGCCGTTCCGGAAATTCAACAAATGTACAAGCTTCAGCATCGCAACTTCCTCGTAATCAAGGACGGGGATCAACTGGACATTGGAGGCAAAACGCTGCTGTTCAAAGAAACACCTTACCTGCATACAGAAGAAACCATGATTACGTATTGTATAGAAGATAAAATCTTGTTCCCTTGCGATATTTTCAGTACACACGTGGCTGTAGAGCATCTATTTGCCGATGAGGCTGGTTTTGATATCACCGAGGACTTTATCGGATACTATCAGGCTATTATTCATCCACATCGCAGATATGTGCGCACATTAATCGAAGCTGTTGCCGATCTGGATATTGAGATGATTGCGCCTTCCCACGGCTTCGCGATCCGGCATGATATTGCCAAGTTTATTGATTTGTACGCCTCTATGAGTACCGAAACCAAGGAAGATAAAAAAGTAGCGATTGTCTATGCCACCCTAAAAAATAATACTAAAAAAATGGCAAACATCCTGAAGGACTGCTTTTTGGAGAACCAAATCAAGGTGGAGCTATGGGACGTGGATAAAGCGGATGAAACAGAAATATTGAATAGTATCGCCTCAGCAGATGCTGTGTTCGTTGGTAGCTCTACTAAATATGCCGATATGACGGGCAAATTGGAAGACCTATTGCAACAAATGCAAAAGATGAATCTGGAAGGCAAGCTGGCTGCTGCCTTTGGTTCCTACGGCTGGAGCGGGGAAGCCATTGAAGTTGTACAGGATTACTTGAACGGTACTAATATGAAGGTGCAAAGCACTTCAGATGTAATCAAATCAACGGGTATGACCCATGTGGAATTCCCGGTACGTATTCGTTTCTCTCCTACAGAAGTTGAAAAAGTGAAAAAAATTAAAAATGCCGCTGAATTTGTCTCAGATCTACTGCTTAGTGTTATTTAAAACACAGTAGCGTATAGCGAATAGGAGAGATACTGAATGGGTAACCAACATTACGTTATTATCGGAGGCAGTGTCGCCGCCGTCAACGCGGCAAAAGCGATTAGAGATCATGATGAGCTGGCCGAAATTTCTATTTACGGGGAGGAAGCATCCTTTCCGTATAACAGAGTCAAACTTTCCAAGGGACTATTTACTGATTTGCACAGTGACAAAATCCTGATCAAAAAGGAAAAATGGTTTGCCAATCAACGAATTCATGTGTATTCCGGCATCAAGATAACCGAGATACATCCAGAGGATTGTATTATCAAAACAATAGATGGACAAACCGTTGCTTATGACAAGCTGCTGCTGTGTACAGGAGCTCACAACCGTAAGCTTGTGCTGGATGGGGCTTCCCTAAGGAACGTTCACAATATCCGTTTTCGACAAGATGCAGATAGCCTTAAAGCAGAATTGCGACAGGGAGACCGGATATGTATCATCGGGGGCGGTATTCAAGGCGTGGAAACCGCCTGGTCCTTCCAGCAAGCCGGGTATGCTGTAACCATACTGGAAGCTTCGCATCGGCTTATGCCCCGCCAGCTAGATGAAAAGGCCTCCGCTATTTTGACCGATCAAATGACCGAACGGGGTACTCAGATCCACCTTGGGCAAGGCGTAAAACGTATTAAAGGCACAGATCACGTAGAAGGTGTGGAACTACAGGACGGCTCTGTTATCCCCTGCGAACATGTCATATACTCTATCGGAATTGTGCCGAATACGGAGCTTGCTCGCCAAATCGGCCTTGATATTAGACAAGGCATTCTGGTGAATGCACAGATGGAGACCAGCTCCGCCAATATCTATGCAGCAGGTGATGCAGCCGAATTTCAAAGTAGAGTAGATGGGTTATGGGAAAGCGCAATGGAGCAGGGAAAAATAGCAGGCGCTAATATGGCGGGCGCATCCGTCAGCTATCAGCGTCCCCTCCCTGTAACCCTTTCAAACTGCTATGAATCTCCTCTCTTTTCCATCGGTCTGGTAGATGAACAAGTCTGCGACACCAGCCTGATTATTAAAAATCGAGCTTCTTATACACGTATGTTTATACAAAACGGCTCTATCTGCGGCGTGATTGGCTTTGGAGATGCCCTTGCTTCACTACCATACAAAACAGCCATCATGCAGGGACTCAAACCGGACGCACCAGAGCTTACAAAAATTTTGAATGACAAGGAGAACTAGAGATGGAAAAATATGTTTGTCAGCCCTGTGGATACATTTATGATCCTGCTATCGGTGACCCCGATGAAGACGTTATGCCTGGTACAGCGTTTGAGGATCTTCCAGAAGACTGGGTTTGTCCCGTCTGCGGTGAGGATCAAAGTCATTTTGCCCCAATAGATGATACAGAATAACAACCATGCGCTATAACCTGTAGTTTCCGGTTTATGAATGGAGTGAATGAATGTGAATGCGATGTCCTGTCCCTGCCAGTGCGAAAAGGAGCCCTGTGCCCGCAAAGTGCCTATCTTTTCCTCTTTGTCCTGCGAAGATTTGTGTAAGGTCAGCTCTATGATCCGACACCGAAAATATCAGAAGGGTGAAGCCCTGATTATCGAGGAACAAGCATCCGATACGCTGTACATTATTAAAAGCGGGCATGTCAAGCTACTGAAGATGACGCCTCAGGGCAAGGAGCAAATTCTGCACATTCTGACAACTGGCGATTTTTTTGGCGAGTTGAACATATTTAACAGCGATGAGCTGAGTAACTTTAGTGCGTATGCCTTAAAAGATACTGATATTTGTATGCTCACCAAGGATGATATGGAGCAGTTGATCCGCAACAATCCCGATATCTCTTTGAAGCTGCTCAAAACCATTACTAAACGCTTGGCACATACCGAAAACCTGGCTCAAAGCCTAGCTACCAAAGACCCGGAAATCCGCATCGCCTATATGATTCTTGAGCTTGGACATAAATACGGCAAGCCGGATGGTTCCTACATTAAAATAAACCTCCCCCTTTCACGCGAGGAAATGGCTAATTATGTGGGTGTCACCCGCGAAACCATCAGTCGCAAATTCGGAAAATTTGAACAGCTGGGGATTATTCATAGCAGGGGTACAAGAGAGATTACCATCTGCGATGTACAGAAACTGAACGAATATATGGATTGAGACACATAGATACAATGTTACTCTAACATGAGGACAACAAAAAACCGCTTCTTTAACTTATGGATTGCAGTTGATCTATCAACCACTTCCATTTCGTTAAAAGGCGGTTTTTTAGCATATTTTATACTCCACTAACTATCAATTGTCGTGTTTACACCTTGGGAAGACGCTCCCCATGCAGGCCGCGCTGAAGGAAGTTCTGGCGAAACTCTGTCTGTGGAAGGAGCAGCCTCAATCGTGGTCGATTTGGAGCAATCCCACACTACTTTGATCAAATACCCAAACAACAACACATTCAACAATGATGTCACACACAAAATAATACCGTATTGATCCCGAGAGTTGGAGCTATAGAAAATATCAAAGGTGTTCAGGAAAATCGTAAGACTGAATCCCCCCGCAAGCCACAAGAATCTGCGGTCTCGTAAATACAGATACGCCAGTACAGCTAACGCGCCCGCAGGGAACAAGTACCGTTCATGCATGCTGGAAGCGAAGGTAAATACACCTGCAATGAGCACCAGCGCAGCAGCTGCTGCAAATTGTGGTTTGCGACTGCGGATATACATCCACCATGTAAATAGAGTCACCAGCACAATGCAGATCATACCCCATGTATGGTAACTGAACAGGAACAATGTTGTAGTGTCCTGCGTATAATTGCCACCGATCAATGCAAAAAAGTTATACGCGTTCACCGAAGCATACGGATACTCGCCGACCGTTCCCTTGTATAGGTCAAGTAGCCATAACGGCTCTTGCCCCCACGAAAATGGCAATATGACCAGAATGGTCGTCACAACAGCACCGCCAATGGACAACAGCCAAGGCTGTATTTTACGTTGTCTCAACAGCTCAAAGAACAGAACAGGGCCATAAATAATTCCCTGCGGCTTCATCAATACGGCTACCGTAAACAATACGGCGGACCAGCCGACCCGGTTTTCCACAAGCAGCACAATCATGCCCACAATCAGCATCGTAAAGAAAGAATCTACCTGCCCCCAGAAGGTCGAATTGATAAACACCGCCGGGTTAAACACGTAGAATATAGCCAATCCAAGGCTTATTCCATAGCCGACCCGTTTGCTCGCCAACCGGTACAGCATGTACGCTGTCACGATATCGGCTAATATATTGGGAAGCCGCAGCAGCACGGACATATAGGGACTGAAAGCATCCGTAGAACCGATTTGACCGATCACATATAAAATATAAATATAAAACGGCGGATAATCACTTGATCCGTTCGTGTAAAAGCCCGATAAGCTATCCGCTGCTGTCGTAGCCCAGTTCCGGAATAGCATTAAATCCATGTGACCCGAAATCCATGGGGCGATCGCCATTCTTAAAAAGAAACCCACACCCAGCACAGTCCACAGCATCAGTCCTCGATTACATTCCCCGAGCTTCCATTCACGAGTCCGAAACCGGTACGCAATAAACACGAACGCACCGAAGAACAAAGCGGCGAAAATCGCCAGCGGAGTAGCATAAGCAGATGAGGAGTTCCCACTTCTTCCACCACCCATACCACCGCCAGGACCGCCCATGCCAGATCCGTTACCAGACATGCCACCGGGGCCTCTGTGCTGTCCGTCTCTGGCAACACCACTGCCGCCCGATACAGACGTATCATTCCCGGTCGTTGTACCTTTGTCACCCGATGTCGATGTCCCCTCAGTGGAGGAGTTGGTAGTTTGGTCTGTCGTCCCCTGATTCTTGCTGTCAGCGCTATTCGCCGAATCCGTCCCCCTCATACCTCCGCCAGGTCCGCCTCCTCCCCCAAACCCGCCGGATGGTCCCTGCCTAACAGCCGCAGACTGGGACGCGGAGCTACCTGAATAACTCCATAACGAAACGACACTAGCGACAGCACACAATATGAGACTACATAGAAGTATATATTTCAGACCGTTCGCTTTCCAAACGTTCAAATCCGATGCACCTCTCTCTGTTTCTATTTTCCCATATTGTATCTGCCTTAGCTTAGGACTTTGTGAGTTCTGGCTGAATGTTGGCTGAATACGAAATCATCACACTGAAGATTGTCGTTCCAGCTCCATAATCGCCCTTTCCAGCTGAGATTGTGGATGCTTCAGCATGTTACCGTGACCGACAGCTAATAAAGATGGAAAGAAACTCGCCAGCTTTTTGGCGCTTTTCAGCGAAATTTCCTTGTTCCAGGTAGCCAGTGCCGGAAAAGGAAACAGCGGCTTAAGCCTTCCCGAAACCGCTATACCACCTCGGGTCTGAAAGGCGTCGCCTGCAATTAGCGCTCGGGTGCGAGTATCCAAAAACGCCATCGAGCCCGGCGTATGTCCTGGTGCACTGATCGCCAACAGCAAACCTACATGATCCCCATCCTCCAGTAAAACGTCAGGCTGGGTAAGGATATGCTTCGGTACATCGCCTCGAATAGGAGTATCCGGTTCTCCTGTCTCCAACGATACATCGCCCTGTAGCAGCGGTGCGTCCCGCCTGGAAATGAACACTTGCGCGTCAGGATACCTTGCCTTGAGCTTATCCAACGCACCCACATGATCCCCATGGGCATGGGTAAGTACAATTCGAATAATCGGCTGCCCGATCTGCGCCGCAGCCTGCTCTATACCACGGGTACTGTATGGCAATCCGGCATCTACCAAGGTGAGCCCCTCTTTCTCCTCCACCAAATAACAGTTCACCGGGAACAGCCGGGGCATAAACGTCAATTGATACACATGCTGCACCTGAACAATACGCATTTATCTCATCTCCTTGACTTAATTATAAACTAATTATATTAGTATTATAAATAATATAATTAGTTTTAAGCAAATACTTTTGCTGCTATTCAGCTGGAGTTGGAGCTTGGAACTGCTACGGGGACGGCCGTACTGAGAAAACAGCAAAAAGCATCCCCGGGACTCTGCCACCGGGGATACCTCTCAAAACAAGAATTAATCTTTTCCTCCTGTTATTAATAACGAAGCCTTCTTGACTATTTCCTCTTTATCAAACGGAGTAATTCCAGATGCCCATAAATAACCAGCCTCATGTATGATGTTGGCATGAATAGGTAGGACATCCAGATATCATTGCAGAAACTTGGTACAACTTATACGAGAAAAAACACAGCTTTGAAGAAACATTCCCAAAAGAAATGGATCCAACCAAGCTGTAAAATTATTAAAGCGAGAAGATGACCATTGTGGCCGTCTTCTCGCTTTTTTGTCATTTATAAGCGTCCTTTGGGCAACAACTTCATCCGTAATTACAGCCGGATTGCCTCAGCAATAGGCGTACTGCCAGACACCAGATTAATTGCACGATGATACGTCTGCTGTTCCTCCAGCGCTGCTACCACCGCTGCCGCCACATCTTCACGAGAAATGGTGTGGCTGGTGAGCTCCTCACCGGTAGCAACTTTTCCGGTGCCCACATCATCCGTCAGACCACCCGGACGAAGAATCGTGTAGTCCAGGTTGCTCGCTTCCAACAGGCGGTCAGCGTAATGCTTCGCCACATAATACGGTTTAATGGATGCAGGCCACTGCTCCCGATTCTCCGCATGTAGGGCGCTGACCATAACGAAGCGCTGGATACCCGCTTGTTCGGCGGCTTCCATCGCCTTGACCGCTCCATCCAGGTCGATAAGCAGCGTTTTATCCGCTCCTGTTTTTCCACCGGAGCCTGCTGTGAATACGACAGCATCGCTGCCTTTTATAGCTGCGGCAATATCACCAACCGTCCCTTCGAGGTCAGCTACCACCGTTTCTGCTCCCAAACGTTCAAGCGCTTCGGCCTGATCCGAATGGCGGATCAACGCCTTTACGCGATGCGATTTATTCTGCCCCAGTAGACGGACAAGATGTCTGCCTACTTTTCCATTTGCGCCAATCACCAGTACGTTCACTCATACCCCTCCTGTATTCGCAGTCTCTCATCTACATTATACAGATGTATTTTACCCTTCGGGTCTGCGACGCAATCATGTTAGCTGCATCAGGTTGAAATCAGACTTCTTTGGTAAGCTCGACATCTCGCTTTTGCCGCACACGCAGACCTGCCAAAAAGGTAGCCATCATCACCTCAATGCTCTGGTCCACCTCCACAGGTAAACCAAAGCCGCCCTTTTGTTCAAGCGAGGCGAATCCATGAAGCAGACTACGGAATCCCCTCGCTGCATGAATGCAATCTTCTTCCTTAAAGCCATAACCACTGGACAGGACGGTAATGACCAGCTCAGCCACGCGATCCGCAGCCTGCCTCATTTCGGTATCATTTCGATCAGTTGCATACAGCATCGCTTCATACAAACCTGGTCGCTCGCGAGCATACCGCATATACGCCTTCCCCATAGCGGTCAGCGCATCTTCGCCCGCTCTACCAACCGCTGCGCTCATCAAAGCTTCCTCCAACTGTTCGAGGCTGTGCAATGCCAGTACTTGGCGCAGTCCATTCAATCCGTTCACGTGGTTATACAAGGACGGAGGGCGAATGTGCAGCTTTTGCGCCAGCGTGGTGAGCGTGACATCCCCCATCCCTTGTTCATTGGCAATGTCCTCGGCAGCCCGCAGAATATCTTGCAGTTTTACTCCGTTTCTAGGCGACATCATCCTGCCTCCTTCCATCTAATTTCTATGTAATCCGGTTCCTTATGCATATAATGAGTCGATCCAGATTCTATTTTAACTAATCCTGTTAGTTTATACAAAGAAAATGCCATTTACAACAGCCGACCTGCATCGAACCTTTATAGAAGAGCATAGCAGGCATTACTGATATAATAAAAAAATAAAATCATAAACGGAACGGATCTGATCCCTTTCTCGATCCCTTACAAAGGAGCTAGCTATATCTATGGAACCCAAGCCACTTCCAGCTATTGAATTCAATCACATTATCAAATATTTCACCGGGTCTGGACAGCAACGTGCTGTTCTGAACGGGATTACAGCAAAAGTCTCCCCCGGCAAAATCACCACGTTGGTCGGTCCATCGGGGTCTGGTAAAAGCACGTTGCTTTCACTGTGCAACCTCCTAATGACACCGGATGAAGGAGACATCCATGTCCTCGGCAAACCTATATCGGAGTGGGAGATCCCTGAACTGAGACGGAAAGTAGCATTGGTTTTTCAGGATGCCCCCATGCTTCAGGGAACGGTCTTATACAATCTCCAAACCGTAGAACGGCTGCACGGTACAGTACTGGAAGATCCTGCCGGCCTGTTGGAACGCGTAGGACTTACTCGCGACCTGTTGGAACAAAAGGCGCAGGAACTGTCCGGCGGACAAAGACAGCGCTTGGCCTTGGCGCGGACACTCGCGAACCGTCCGGATATTTTACTGCTGGATGAGATTACTTCTGCACTGGACCCTGCCTCGGTCAAAGAGGTTGAGGAATTGCTGCTGCAAATGAACAAAGAAGAAGGAACAACGATGATCTGGATTACGCATCATATGGAACAAGCCCGCAGGGTAGGCCACGAAACATGGCTGATGATCGACGGAAGACTGATAGAACAAGCGGATACGGAGACGTTTTTTAATGCTCCACAGCATAGTGAGACCCGCAGGTTTGTAGCAGGAGAATGGGTATGACGATTGTTGCCTTGATTCTCTCTCTCGGTTTTGTATTTATCGCCATCGTCATGTCCAAATCCTTCAAACTCGGTCTGGACCGAGACATAACCATCGCCACAATCAGAGCGTCGGTTCAACTGCTGGCGATTGGATATGTGTTGCATTTGATTTTTGGGATGCAAAGCTACGGATTTATCGTATTATTCATTCTGCTCATGATTACCGTAGCCTCACAAAATGTTGCGCGCAAAGGACGATTTATCCCCGGTCTCATGTGGAAATCATTCCTGACGCTGCTGTGTGTGGAAATCGTTACACAGACATTCCTCATTGGCCTGCATATCATTCCTGCGACAGCCCGGTATATGATTCCGATTAGCGGCATGATCATTGGCAGTTCCATGATTTTGTCCAGCCTGTTGGTGTCTCGGCTCAAGTCGGAAGTCCTGCTGCGCAAGCCTGAAATCATGCTCATTCTGGCGTTAGGCGGTACGCCTAGACAAGCCATCTTCCCTATACTCAAGGATTGCATACGTTCCAGTATGATTCCAACCATTGAGGGGCAGAAAACGCTGGGGCTTGTCCAGCTTCCCGGCATGATGACCGGACAAATCATCGCAGGTGCCAATCCGATTGCCGCCGTGCGTTTGCAATTGCTAATTGTATTCACTACCATGACCTCTGCTATTTTGACCAGCGTGCTGCTCAGCCTGTTCATTTATCCGGCATTATTTAACCGCCAGCAACAACTGCACACAGAAGCATGGGAACGCTAATCAGGTGAATATCCCCAGTTATCTGTGATTTCACAAAATAAAAGAGACATGTTTAATTCCTGACACAAAGGTTAATAGATACACGTACCCGCTTTACTAAAATTCGATGAGGAGTGATTGAACATGGCTAACAACAACCAAAATGGCAAAATGAGTCGCGAAGAGGCAGGACGTTTAGGTGGAGAAGCTACTGCTAAAAATCACGACAAAGAATTTTATCAAGAGATTGGCGAAAAAGGTGGCGAAGCCACTTCCAAAAGTCATGGCAAGGACTTCTACCAGGAAATTGGTGAAAAAGGCGGCGAAGCCACTTCCAAAAACCATGACAAGGAATTCTATCAAGAAATCGGACGCAAGGGCGGCGAAGCCCGTGGCAACTCAGACCAAAGTGATAGCGACGGGAAAATGAGCAGGGAAGAAGCTGGCCGTAAAGGCGGCGAAGCCCGCGCACGTCAGCGTAGAGATAACTGACAATAGGGAGTATGTGGTCGGTGCAATTGCAATGTAGAGGCACAGACTGCATATAAACATGAAGTATAGTGGACGTTTATGTTATAAAAGCCTATCTGCCGGAACAACGGCAGATAGGCTTTTTGTGTGAAAGTTACTTTCGTCAACCGATCATACGCCTTACAATATACATAAACAGGTTAAATAACCAATCATACATATTTTATTACAAATGAAAGAATGGATTATAGGAGGTTTGCGCGAATGTTGATTACAAAGAATAAAACGGCTGCAACTATTCTAAGAATTATATTTTTTTTACTGATTTTCAGCTGGATTTATTATTATTCAGGTCATCACTCGGCAGAAACCGCTAAATTAGTTAAAACTACAGATGATTACTTGGTCATACAGAGAGATGCTTCTAGCGGAGGTGAATATAAAGAATTATATATTTCCCCAAAGTCTGTGATCCCTCCTCTGGTTATAGGCAAACAATATTATTTCGTGTCTGATCAAAGGTACTTTCAACACCCATATATCCGTTATGTAGAGGAGTAAACAGAACAAGACAACAAGGACTAACACAGCCCTTGGTTAAAGCTTCATGGATACAAAAGAGTGCATGCAACTCAAATCAAATATTCCTGCATTCCGACTGTTAAGATGGAGTCGAAAGGAGGGAAAACTCGTTGTACGAATGGAATGGAGGTACAGGCAATGAATTCTTTTCGTTTTTGGCTAGTCCTAATCTCATGTCTAGTTATTACTGTTAATATTACGGGGTACGACGACTATAATATACTATTGGCTATCATTAGCCCGCTAGTTTGGATGTATGAATCATTTCGATTTGTGCGAGAGGCAAACATCCCCATAACCATTGTTTACTTTACTACACTAGTTTTCTGGTATCTCATTGGATACGCTTTGGACTGTTTGATTAGAAAATTGAAAAATTAAAATCACTTGAAATTACCTTCTAAATTGTCGTCTACTTTGTCAGGCTCGTACTCGACCGTTCTGTAGTCAGGTGATGAAGGAATCATATTGATCACAACATTTCTCATTTGTAGCTTGTACTTTCCTTCCTCAAAAGCAAGAATATGCTTAATGGAAGGTAACTCCATATCCTCATACTTCGTTATCGACGAAACAACAATCTTGGAAGGGTTAGAATCATCCACAGACACGATACGATAATCAATCGGTGTTCCCTGGGCTTTTAGAAAATTAAGCCGTGCCCGTTCTGTTTTAAAGCGATAATCATCAGACAGTGAAAGCATCTTATCGTAATCGCGACTCATAGAAGCGTTCATATATTCTGAAAATGTCGAGATAGCAGCCTCTTTGGGCTTATCGGGAAGTTTATAAGATTCCTTACCTCCTCCAAAACCTGTAGCAATTACGGTCAAAATCCCTCCTAAGACAACCAAGCAAGCCAACTTATTACGCGATACAATCCTCAATAAATAAAACCCCCTTTGTTGTAAATTTTACCACCTATTTTCAACGTATCTCAACTTAAACAGCCACTGTAAAACGCAGCATAACTTCTTGTAAAACCCCATTCATTTAAATCCAAGGCCATTCTTTTCATATAATTTTATTTTAACGTAAATACTCACCGAATACCTTTGTTACCTTATGTAATGTCGTCTTCCCATCCTGTAAACTAAGTTCCATCAAGCGGTAACCGCTGGATCATAGAGAGGATGAGATATTTATGGGTTTGGATAATAGAGTTTTTGCGATACAAGCTGGTCTGGACGGACGTGTAAATGCAGTTATAGATCAAACCCTTGCCGAGAAGCGCCTGGTCGGCGCAGTCGTCATGATATATATGGATGGTTCACCCGTGTATGTCCGAGCGGCGGGGCTGGCTGATCGAGAAGAACAACGTCCTATGCACGAGGATGCTTTATTTCGGCTTTCTTCTGTATCCAAACCGATTGTATCTACTGCGGCTTTGGTTTTGGCAGCCCAAGGATTGATTAAGCTCGATGAATCTATTGAACGCTGGTTGCCCGATTTCCGCCCCCGATTAATCAGTGGTGAGCAGCCCTCCATTACAGTACGCCAATTGCTGACACATACTGCCGGGTTGACCTATGGCTTTTTAGAGGAAGAAGGCGGCGGTCCCTATCATCGTGCAGGCGTATCAGATGGCATGGATTTTTCAAATCTTACACTGGAAGAGAACTTGCAACGTTTGGCTTCTGTGCCTCTGTTATATGCACCGGGTAAAGCGTGGGGATATTCGATTGCTACTGATGTGCTCGGCGCTATCATTAGCCGTGTATGTGGCACAACCCTTGATGCAGCTATTAAAAAGCTCGTTACAGAACCTCTCGGTATGCACGACACCAGTTTCGCGGTCGCGGATGCTGGACGGCTTGCGGCTCCTTATGTCAACGATATATCAGAACCCCGGCGGATGCGTGAGCTTGAGGTTGCGCAGGTTTTTGAAGGCACCGCAGGACTTCGTTTTCAGCCTGCACGAGCCTTTGATCCCACGGCTTTCCACTCTGGTGGCTCTGGTATGATTGGCAGCGCAAAAGATTTCATGCGGCTGCTGGAAACACTGCGAAACGGCGGCAATCCGTTACTTTCAGAGGAATGGGTCCGCGAAATGGGCACCATCCAGACCGGGAACCTCCCCTTGGCAGGCTGGCCGGGGCGGGGTTTTGGATTAGGATTCACCGTACTCCAAAATCCCGATGAAAGCGGAACAGCAGAATCACCCGGAACGTGGCGTCTCGGAGGAGCTTACGGTCATTCGTGGTTCGTTGATCCCGCACTAAGACTTAGTGTGGTCGCCTTTACCAATACAGCATTTGAAGGGATGTCAGGTCCGTTTACAACCGAGCTTTGCCAAGCCATTTACGGTAGCTCAAATAGGGTCTAATAAAGTGGGGGTTACATGTTTATGGTCTACAGGCGAGGACAGGACAATTAACGTGGTAGAGTGCCCATGCTTTCCACACTCATCCCCGAACTGCTCCAGCTTGAGCATAGACTCAACCATGACTTTCAGTAAGTAATTTTGCTCGCCGCTGATTCTATGGCACTCAATGACTTCAGGTGCAGATTGGCAAAACTCAACAAATGAATTGCATTGATTCGTGTGCACGAGCACGTGAGCCATGATCGGTTTTCCAACTTTCTCATGTGAAACTATGGCACGATACCCAGTGATAATACCTTTATCCTCCATGCGCCGCACTCTTTCCGTTACGGCAGGCTGGGAAAGCCCAACCTCCTTTCCCAGCTCGGTCATGGAGATACGCGCCTGGTTTTGTAGACACAACAAAATTTTATGATCCACTTGATCCATCAAACCAGCCTCCTTAAGTTCAAGGTAATATTACAAAAACACAATTATTATTATGTATTATTTCGAATATTGCCTTATTATTTTATGATTTAATGAAATATTAGCATGCAAAACCAAGGACGTAAAGCAGGAAGACGTGGAAAGGGAATGAAACTAATGAAATATAGTAAGCCCCTGCTTTTCATTGCGCTTGGCCTATTTGGTGTATACACGATTGAGTTCGGTGTGGTTGGCATTTTGCCGGTCATCATTGAACGGTTTCATATTACGGCAGCTCAGGCCGGGTTTCTTGTCAGTTCATTTGCATTGATCATCGCGTTGTTCGGTCCCTTCATGGTGCTATTGATGTCCAGGTTTAACCGCAAGCGAATCATGACAATGTCGTTGTTTGTTTTTGCCATAACAAGCTTGCTGTCAGCCTATACATCCAACTTTTATCTACTAGTGATTTTACGTATCATTCCGGCTCTGTTTCACCCGGTGTATTTCTCGCTTGCCTTTGTCGCTGCCACTGCGTTGTATCCCCCGGAAAAAGCAACGCAAGCTTCCGCCAAGGCCTTTCTCGGCACGAGCATGGGAATGGTACTCGGTATTCCAATTACAGCCTATATCGCCAATCAATTTTCATACGAGGCCTCCTTCTGGTTTACTGCGGTAGCGAATGGGCTTGCAGGGATCGGTATTTTATTTATGCTGCCGGATACACCGCAAGCCGAAATGTTCTCCTATCGGAAGCAGCTTGGCATTTTGCGTAAAGTATCGCTGTGGCTCAATATCGGGGCGGCTACTTTTATTTTTGCAGCCATGTTCTCGGTGTATAGCTATTCTGCCGAATATTTGGGGCAAAATACAGGGATGAGCAGCAAGGTTATCAGTAGTTTTCTGCTTATTATTTTCGGCATCGGCGGAATGCTCGGCAATCTGTTGGCTGGCAAGCTCATGGGCTTGCATAAGGTACGGACCGCTCTTTTTCATCCAGTAGTCTTGGGGGGCACCTATTTGTTGTTGTACGGGATCAGTTCTTCATTTATCCCTACGCTCTTCATCATTATCGTGTGGGGGGCCGTTCATACCAGCGGACTGATTGTCGCCCAGATTTGGGTGATTGATGAGGCCAAAGAAGCTCCCGCGTTTGCCAATAGTCTTTATATCTCGTTTATTAACTTAGGAGTGTCACTGGGCTCGCTGGCAGGGGGGTGGTTTATTGCCAGAGCGGGAATCCATGGGACGCTGTGGAGCGGTTTGCTGTTCGCCATGCTGGCGATGATATGCATCGGGTCTAAGTTGATTTATCCACGTATTTTGCGAAAATATAAAGGGTTAGATGTGCAAAGCTAAAAAGTTGCAAGAGGGCCAAGCATGTTATCATAAAAAATCGGTTCAACACTTTGTATGGTGTTGAACCGATTTTTGTTTAAAGATTGATTCCTGCCTGTCGGATTGGATCATGCCCAGCGATCACGATGCTTGCCCCTTGCTTTACTACTTCTATGGCTGTTGCCAGCCCTATACCTGCACTGCCGCCAATCACGACGACACGTTGATTATGTAAATGCGTATTATTGTCAGCTCCTTTATAAGGATTATATCGTAACTATTTTTAAGACATACTCATTTTTATTCGTATGGGCTTTCCTGTACCGTGCTTTTGCGATAGGATGTCGGCGATTGGCCCGACCAGCGCTTGAACTGTCTGCTAAAATGCGCAATATCCCCATAGCCGAGCATATCGGCAATTTGTTGCACCGACCATTGCGGGTCAGCTAACAGCAACTTGGCCTCATGCAGCACAAGCTCAGATAGATATACACGGGGAGATACGCCGAAAACGCTACGGAATACACGATTACAATGGGACACGCTAATACCTAGCTCGGATGAAATCCCCTCGATCCCATCCTGTTTTTCCACCGATCCGGCCTGTCCATAAGGCTGATTCACTCTGCCCTGAAGACGACTGGCAATCTGATGGGCAAGCTCTGCCTGCACATATCCACGCCCCGGCAGATGGGCCGCTTCACTGGATACAGCCTCCCACAATGTTGCGAACAGTTCAAACACAGCAGATTGAATTCGCATACGCTTTGCCACCGAATCACTACCTATTCCTATGTCTTCTGGCGTTGAAAGATCGAGCAGCTTGCTCAACGCTGGTCCCATCTGACCTGCCACGGTGCCTTCAGCTGGAAACAGCACCTGCTCCAGACGACTCAGGAGCGAGAGAAACAGCTTATCATCAATGTCGAAATGCATACAAAAATACGTAAATCCCTCTCCGTTACTATGGCTGGAGTGGACAATCCCCGGGCGCAGCAGCACCAGATCACCCTGTCGCTGGGTATAGCTGCAACCATCCACAACCATGATCTGTTCTCCCGCAAGCACGATGTTAATTTCATATTGAGGATGCTCGTGTGGCGGATAGCTCCACTCTCTTCCGACACTTCGTGTATGAATGGCAAACAAATTGACCGTGGTCCGTACATCGGGAAAAAAGAATTCCTCTCCGGCAGCTGTAAGGTCTGGATAACGGGGAAGCTTCGGTAAACGTGGTGACGACATGTTTTCCCTCCTGGCTTACTTACATGGATATACTCCAGTATATCGCTTTCAGCGCGATTTGGATAAATAGTTGAGCGATTTGACAATGGTTCCCCGCCATTTGACATGCTAGGCTCTAAGTGAAGTTAGTCAAAGTTAAACCTTACTATGAAAGGGGTTTCATTATATGTCGAAAAATATATTTTATAACACGCAGCATGCACCTATCGGTTCTTTTTCCAGCTTTACGCTTGGGTTTAAGGGCAATCGCGGCGGACTCGGTTTGGAGCTGGGCAAGCCTGCCGATGAAAATGTATATATTGGGCTGCAATCCAGAGATGGCGGATCATACGAGGCGCTTCCCTTTTTTGCATCCACACAGGATGAAAGTGCCCGCTACGACGTGGAGAAAAAGGGTAAACGAACGGAACCACAGCTTATGGCCTTTGCCGATTCAGACATTACCCGTGAGCTAAAAGCAGGAACGGATACATGGCGGGCTGGTGATTTGACGTTCCGACTGTACTCTCCTGTTCGCCCGGTGCCCGAGCCGGGAACCGCGGGTATGGATGAGCTGCGAGCAGCGTTGGTTCCGGCGGTATTCGCTGAGCTAACCGTCGATAACACGCAAGGAACTGCAGCGCGAAAAGCTTTTTTCGGCTATCAGGGCAGTGATCCGTATAGCGGCATACGCATTATTGGAGAAGATCCGCGCAGGGACGCTACGGATTCTACCCCATTGGAGAGAAGACTCACAGGCATCGGCCAAGGGCGCAGCACAGCCATTGTGACCAACAGCAGCGAAGCAGTACCTGCCAGCGGATTTGCAATGGAGAAGCTGCTTGGGGAGACCATGGCCGAGAATTTATCCTTTGGCCTGGGCGTGACGGGTGCGCTTCTGATGGACGTTCCCGCAGGTGAGAAGCGCACGTATACCTTCGCCATATGCTTCTATCGCGGCGGCATCGTAACGACAGGCATCGAAGCATCGTATTACTATACCCGGCTGTTCAAGGATATTGAAGACGTGGGGAGCTATGCATTGAAGCATTTTACAGACCTCACCGCAGCCTGTGTTCAGGCTAATCGCTGGATGGAGTCGGCCAACCTGAGCCCGGATCAGGAATTTATGCTCGCTCAGGCGATCCACAGCTACTACGGCAGCACCCAACTGCTTAGTCACCAAGCGGATGGAGAACCGATCTGGGTTGTGAACGAAGGCGAGTATCGGATGATGAATACACTCGATTTGACGGCAGATCAGCTCTACTATGAATTGATTTTAAATCCATGGACGGTGCGCAACGAGCTGGAGTGGTTTGTCCAAAGGTACAGCTATCGGGATGAGGTACGCTTTCCGGGAGAGGAACAGACCTATCCGGGTGGTATCACGTTTACGCATGATATGGGCGTGGCCAACGTGTTCTCCCGGCAGGGATACTCCTGTTATGAGCTGGCAGGGATTGACGACTGCTTCTCTTACATGAGCCATGAGGAGCTGGTGAACTGGCTTTGCTGCGCTACGGTATATATCGAGCAGACACAGGATCAGTCATTTACAACACGCATGCTGCCTGTCTTGTGTGACTGCTTCGAAAGCATGCTACGGCGGGATCACCCCGACCCGGCACAACGAAACGGCTTGATGGGCTTGGACAGCTCTAGAACCCGGGGAGGCGCAGAAATTACGACCTACGACAGTCTGGACGTATCTCTGGGTCAGTCCCGCAACAACATTTATCTAGGCAGCAAATGCTGGGCGGTATATGTTGCACTGGAAAAAATATTTGCCTCAAAAGGGCTTAACTCCCTCTCACAGGAGGCTGGCTTACAGGCGGACAAATGCGCAGCAGCAATCACAGCACATATGACAGACAAGGGCTATATTCCTGCAGTTATTAAGGAAGGCAATGACTCGCAGATTATTCCTGCCATTGAGGGGCTGATCTTCCCTTACTTTACAGGATGTGAGGCTGCGCTTAAGCCTGATGGACGGTTCGGTGGATATATTCAAGCACTGCGGCGCCATTTGGAAACTGTACTGGTACCGGGAGTTTGTCTGTTTGAAGACGGAGGCTGGAAGCTGTCCTCGACCAGTAACAACTCCTGGCTGAGCAAAATCTATCTGTCACAGTTTATTGCCCGCGAGCTGCTGGAACTGCCTTGGGAAGAAGCAGGGCAGGCCGCAGACGCTGCCCACGTCTCATGGCTCCTTCACCCTGAAGAATCCTATTGGTGCTGGAGTGATCAGATACTCTCCGGTATTGCTCACGGCAGCAAATACTATCCACGCGGAGTTACTGCTATTTTGTGGCTGTATGAAGGCAACGGCAACCGTCTGACTCTCCCTGAGCATATGAGTCAGGATCAGAAACAGCATGTCTGAGGATCATCTTCACCTGCCCAAAAGGAGGCTCCAATATGAGCAAGCTTATGGATATGCCAAAAGAGAGCGGCTATGCGGCTTGGCTGCATTACAGCCGCAATAGTAAGGTAGAAAAGCTACCCGCTTGGTGCAGGTTCATCGTGGTCCATGAGACAGATGAAGTGCTTCAATCGGCTGCGAGTGAGCTTCAGCACGGATTGACCTCCATGTTTGGACAGCAGCCGAAGATCAGCGCCGTTCCTGTGAATGCGCCATTCATTGCGCTGGGTACGTTCCCAGCGCATCCTTTGGTCGCAGAACGATTCAGCGCAGAGGAACAGGCAGAAGTGGGCGCAGAAGGCTACCGAATTCGCGGGATAGAGATGCCAGATCCAGCATATTCAGCTTCGCATGGTAACGATGAGTTCAAAGGACAATACGTTACAGTCGCAGGGCAGACCTCCAAAGGCGTATTGTACGGAGTCTTTCATCTGCTGCGCTACCTACAGGGAGGACTAGATGGGAAGTTGAAGCCCACCACCGAATCATTGCACGCCCCCATTCTAGACCAATTATCCAACCCTGTTAATCCCATCCGCATGATCAACCACTGGGATAACATGGATGGTAGTGTTGAACGTGGATATGCGGGCGGATCTATTTTCTACGACAATAATGCTTTTACTACAAATATGGAGCGCCTGCGTGACTATGCCCGTCTACTCGCTTCTGTAGGCATTCAAGCGCTATCCATCAACAATGTGAATGTCCATCAGGTAGAAACCGAGCTGATCGCAGATAGATTCCTACCGGATGTGGCTAAAGTAGCTGCGGTGTTTCGCGCCTATGGCATACAGATCTACTTGAGCATTAACTATGCCAGTCCTATTCAGCTCGGCGGGTTAACCACGGCCGATCCCTTAGAACCCGCTGTAGCTAAATGGTGGCAGACCAAAGCCCAGGAAGTTTACGCCGCCGTTCCTGATCTGGGTGGTTTTGTGGTCAAAGCCGATTCCGAAAATCGGCCCGGACCGTTCAGCTACGGACGCCATCACGCCGATGGAGCCAATATGCTGGCAGATGCATTGCAGCCCTATGGCGGACGCGTGATTTGGCGCTGCTTTGTCTACAACTGCAAGCAGGACTGGCGCGATCGCAAGACGGATCGGGCCCGCGCAGCCTTTGACCATTTTAAACCGCTGGATGGGCTGTTTCGGGAAAATGTCATTTTACAGATCAAAAATGGTCCCATGGATTTTCAGGTGCGGGAGCCTGTCTCCCCCCTGTTCGGTGCGCTGGAATCCACTCAGGTACTGCTGGAATTTCAAATTGCGCAAGAGTACACCGGCCAACAGAAACATCTATGTTACCTTGTTCCGCAATGGAAAGAGGTATTGGATTTTGACACCTACGCCCGAGGAAAAGGCTCCACCATCAAGCGTATCGTGAGTGGCGCTTTGCATTCTCCCAAGCATACCAACTATGGAATAGCCGCTGTATCCAATATCGGTGCAGACACCAATTGGACCGGACATTTGCTCGCCCAATCCAATCTTTATGGCTATGGTCGGTTGGCTTGGGACCCGGACCTGTCCGCAGACGAAATCGCTGATGAGTGGGTTCGGCTGACGTTTGGCAGACAAGGGAATAGCGACGGCGACACAGATTTAATTTCTACCATTAAGCAGATGCTGCTCGATTCATGGAATATCTACGAATCCTACACCGCCCCTCTCGGGGTCGGCTGGATGGTCAGTCCCGATCATCACTATGGGCCGGATGTAGACGGGTACGAATATTCTATGTGGGGCACCTACCATTTTGCTGATTGCCGGGGGATCGGGGTAGATCGCACGTCCGCAACCGGAACGGGCTATGCAGGACAATATTTTTCTCCCAATACTAATATCTACGAATCTACGGACACCTGCCCGGATGAGCTGCTTTTATTCTTTCACCATGTTCCTTATACACACTTGCTCCACTCCGGTCAAACTGTCATACAGCACATTTATGATACCCATTTTGAAGGTGCAGAACGTGCGGCCCATCTCCGAGACACATGGGTTAGTCTACGAGGGCAATTGAGTGATGCCATGTATGAACAGGTTCTGAAGCGGCTGGAGCATCAGACTGAGCATGCCAAAGAATGGCGGGATCGGATCAATACGTATTTCTACCGTAAAAGTGGCATTGCCGACCAGAAGGATCGCCCTATTTATTAAGCAAGTTGCCTCGGCAATACTTTCATACAGACTGGAACAAGGCTTCTCTACGCCTAGATTCGCCTTCTCCTATACTGGCATTGTCTATCCACACATCATTAAAAGGCATGCGTCTTACTCAGACCTATGCCTTATTTTTTTGCCTGGAAACTTTTAAGCACACGGTTGCTTACGTAAAATGTCATATTTGTCCACTCTGAGTGTGCAATAAATTCTTCTTTTTATGCAACCGCTTGCTTTATACTATTTTTGTAGACGTTTACAAAATGTTGTCGAATTAGACTATGCTTTGGGGAGGATGATCGGTTTGACCTTGTATCGAAGTCTATGGAAAAAAGGGTGTATGCTTCTACTGAGCCTTGTGCTGTCTCTGACCGCCTTCATTGGCTCACCCTCTAATACGGCGAGCGCTGCGGTTGCAGATGATTTTCAGGCTTCCGTTATGGGACCGCTGGCGAAAATTAATGACTGGGGTTCCTTTAAAAAGCAACTGCAAACGTTGAAAAACAATGGCGTGCATGCCATCACTACCGACGTCTGGTGGGGCTATGTGGAGAGCGCAGGAGACAACCAGTTCGATTGGAGCTACTACAAGACCTATGCAGATGCCGTGAAAGAAGCGGGACTGAAGTGGGTTCCTATCATCTCAACGCATAAGTGTGGAGGAAATGTGGGAGATGACTGCAACATCCCACTGCCAAGCTGGCTGTCGAGCAAGGGCAGTGCAGATGAAATGCAGTTCAAGGACGAAAGCGGTTTTGCCAATAACGAAGCCCTCTCTCCATTATGGAACGGGACTGGTAAACAATATGACGAGCTATATGCCTCATTTGCTCAAACCTTTGCTAGCTACAAAAGCATCATTCCCAAAATTTATTTAAGCGGTGGGCCCTCTGGAGAATTGCGATATCCTTCATACTATCCGGCAGCGGGATGGAGTTATCCTGCACGGGGCAAATTCCAAGCCTACACTGAAACAGCTAAAAGTGCGTTCCGCACGGCCATGAATGAAAAGTACGGATCAATGGACAAGATTAATGCAGCATGGGGTACCAAGCTGAGTAGCCTTAGCCAAATCAATCCGCCGACCGATGGGGACGGATTTTACACGAATGGGGGATATAATTCCACGTATGGAAAGGATTTTCTGTCGTGGTACCAAAGTGTGCTTGAGAAGCATCTGGGCGTCATCGGAGCAGCTGCACACAAAAACTTCGATTCTGTGTTCGGTGTCCGTATCGGAGCCAAGATTTCCGGTCTGCACTGGCAGATGAACAATCCTGCCATGCCGCACAGCACAGAACAAGCGGGTGGATATTATGATTACAACCGTCTCATTCAGAAATTCAAGGATGCCGATCTAGACTTGACATTTACTTGCCTGGAGATGAGTGACAGTGGCACAGCACCGAATTATTCGTTGCCGTCCACCCTGGTTGATACCGTCTCCTCCATCGCGAATGCCAAGGGTGTTCGCCTGAATGGTGAAAATGCACTCCCGACAGGCGGCAGCGGCTTCCAAAAAATCGAGGAGAAAATCACGAAGTTCGGTTATCACGGGTTTACGTTATTGCGCATCAATAATCTCGTCAACAATGATGGCTCACCAACCGGTGAGTTGAGTGGATTCAAACAATATATCATCAGCAAAGCCAAGCCTGACAATAATGGCGGTACAGGCAACAAAGTAACGATATACTATAAAAAAGGCTTCAACTCGCCTTACATTCACTACCGTCCGGCTGGTGGTAGCTGGACTGCTGCACCGGGTGTGAAAATGCAGGATGCCGAAATTAGCGGCTATGCTAAAATTACCGTCGATATCGGTTCTGCCTCCCAATTGGAAGCCGCTTTTAACGACGGCAATAACAACTGGGACAGCAACAACACCAAAAACTACTCCTTCAGCACGGGCACTTCTACGTACACGCCCGGTAACAGCGGCAATGCGGGAACGATCACATCTGGCGCTCCAGCGGGTACGATTCCCGGGGATGGCGGCGGTACAACTAACAAGGTAACGGTATACTACAAAAAAGGCTTTAACTCGCCTTACATTCACTACCGTCCGGCTGGTGGTAGCTGGACTGCTGCACCGGGTGTGAAAATGCAGGATGCCGAAATTAGCGGCTATGCCAAAATTACCGTCGATATCGGTTCTGCCGCCCAATTGGAAGCCGCTTTTAACGACGGCAATAACAGCTGGGACAGCAACAACACGAAAAATTACCTTTTCAGCACGGGAACTTCTACCTACACACCCGGCTTGAACGGAGCTGCAGGATCTATCCGAACGGGGGCACCTTCAGGAAGTGCCGTCAGCGTAGTGACTTCCACCTACACAACCGACCTCAACGAAGTGGCAGGGCCTATCCAAACAGAAAAACTTTCGGGTGTATCCTTAAACGTAAGCACTTCTACCTACACATCCAATGTTAACGGAGTTGAAGTAACTGCTCAAACGGAGGCGCTTTCGAGCGCCTTAACCTCTATAGATCCGGGTACCCTCTCCAAGCCCACTCCCCTTGGCACAGACTGGAGCAAACAGAGCATTTATTTTATCATGACAGACCGTTTCAGCAACGGAGATACATCCAACGATAACTACGGTGGCTTCAATTCCAACAACAGCGATCAGCGCAAGTGGCATGGCGGCGATTTTCAAGGTATTATTAACCAACTCGACTACATTAAAAATATGGGATTTACTGCCATTTGGATTACTCCGGTAACGATGCAAAAGAGCGAATACGCTTACCACGGCTATCATACGTATGATTTTTATGCGGTAGACGGACATCTCGGTACCATGGACAAGTTCAAAGAGCTGGTTGGTAAGGCACACGACAAAAATATCGCTGTTATGCTGGACGTAGTTCCCAATCACACCGGCGATTTTCAACCTGGGAACGGCATCGCCAAGGCTCCCTTTGACAAAGCAGATTGGTATCATCACAATGGCGACATCACAGGAGCAGACTACAGCTCCAACAACCAATCGAAAATCGAAAACGGTGATGTGGCTGGATTAGATGACCTGAATCAGGACAACCCTGCAACAGCAAATGAGCTCAAAAACTGGATCAAATGGCTGTTGAACGAGTCGGGGGTCGACGGACTGCGGGTGGACACTGTGAAGCATGTACCCAAAGGGTTCCTGAAGGATTTTGACCAAGCCGCCAATACCTTCACCATGGGTGAAATTTTCCATGGCGACCCTGCTTATGTGGGGGATTACACCCGATATCTCGATGCCGCATTAGATTTTCCGATGTATTATACAATCAAGGACGTGTTCGGACACGATCAATCCATGAGAAAAATCAAGGAGCGCTACTCCGATGATCGTTACTATCGCGATGCCCAGACCAACGGTGTATTTATCGACAATCATGATGTAAAACGTTTCCTGAATGACGCCTCCGGCAAGCCGGGTGCTAACTATGACAAATGGCCACAGCTCAAAACTGCCTTAGGCTTTACTTTGACCTCACGCGGGATTCCTATCATCTATCAAGGCACCGAGCAAGGCTTTAGTGGCGGAGATGATCCTGCTAACCGGGAAAACGTTGTGTTTAACGCCAATCATGATCTGTATCAGTACATCGCTAAGCTGAACCGTGTGCGCAACAGCCACCCTGCCCTGCAAAACGGGAGCCAAAAGGAAAAATGGGTAGACGACTCCTTTTACAGCTTCCAGCGCTCTAAAAACGGCGACGAGGCCATCGTACTTATCAACAACTCATGGAGCAGTCAAACTCGCACGATTGGCAACTTCGACAATCTGTCCAACGGTACCCGTCTGACCAACCAGCTGAGCAACGACTCCATTCAGATTAACAACGGTTCGATCACCGTGACTCTCGCTCCAAAGGAAGTTAAAGTTTTCACCAAATAAGTTACACCGAATATTCAGATGTGCTGAAATAAATGATAGAAGGATATACTAAAAAAAGAGCAAGGATGCTGGTAACATCCCTACTCTTGGCAACAGCCGCTTTGAAGAGCGGTCGGCTGAAAAGGGCTAGCTATTAGAAATAGACCGTGTTTCCCTCTCCAGGGCGGTCTATTTCTTTTTGTTATACTCTACTTATTTTTCTATACGAACATAACTTCGCAACGCTAAAAAAAGTCCCAGCACAAATATAAAGAAAATACTGATGACCCCTCCAGGAACATACGTGAGTGTTCTGCCCATTTGTCCATGGGGAGAAAACAATAACGGCACTGTCCATGGATAAAAGGTATTCCCCGGTGTATTAATCAAAACAAAATTTAAGCACATAACCGTACACATCCCAATAATGGCGGGTACAAATTTTTTCCAGCGAATAGCAAAGAATGTGATGATCGGGATGAGCATAGCGTGCATAAGAATCATCTTAGCAAATACCCCAAGCTGATACATAACAATTTCAAAGGTTAGCGGTCTGGTCGTAATAAACGTACCCAATACTGTAGATAGCACAAATGCTAACAGCAGGCTAACAGCGATGTACATATAGATAACGAGCAGCTTGCTGAAGTAAATCCGAGTTCGGCGAACTGGGTTTGTAAACAGTGCAATATGAGTGTTCTCCTGGTATTCTCTCGCATAGATATAGCAGGTCAAAATGTAATAGCTCATATATCCAGTTATTAAATTAATGGAGGATACCAAATCCATAAAGTATTCATTCCATCCGTTACGCTCCAAGGAAAACTTGGGACTTACAGCGAAAGTACTAAAAGTTAAAAATACGGTTACAATTAAGATAAACACACTTAGAGAAAGAATTTTGGTTCCTTTTAGCTTCAAGCATTCTGCTTTGAACAGGGCAAGCATAGTATCCCTCCTTTCAATTTAAATTCTCCATTAGTCTTTTCTTTGATATGTCCATATGGATAAAAACAATCCAAGAAGAAAGATCACGGATAAGCTGAGCCATGCTATTGAAACATTGGTAGGTATAGTCGCATTTCTTTCATTAGGAGATAAGAGATAGGGCACAATCCAAGGGTACCATTCACTTTTGTATATAAAATTCAAAAATATTGCAGTACAAACTACGAGTACAACCACCATGATGCTCTTCCAGCGTATAGCAAAAAAAGAGGCGATTGGGATTAACATCGCATGCATCACACACATTTTAGCAAACACTTGGATTTGGTATACCCAGATAGCCATCGTTAAAGGTCGATCTGTAATGAGCATGCCTAATAATGCAGACAAAAACAGCACGAAAAATAAGGACACCATTATAAATCCATAAATAAGGATCAATTTACTAAAATAAAATTTAACCCTGGTGACAGGCGTGGTAAACATAAACAGATGCGTGTTTTCCTGATACTCTCTTGCAAAAATATGACCCGTTAAAATGTAATAGCTGATAAATCCGGCTGCAATATTGACCAAGGAAACAATATTTGTAAAATAGTAGTCCCAACCTAGATTATCAATTGAATATCTGTAAAAAATAGCGCTCAATCCAAACATCAACAGTACAACAGCCAGTAATATAATATAGCTCAACAAGAAGGCTTTAGAGCCTTTAAGCTTAATAAGTTCTGCTCTAATCATGCCGCTCACCCTCTTCTGAAATGAGTGTTAGAAAGTACTCCTCCAGTGTCTGCTTTGTGGTGTGTATCTCATAGACTGAAAACTGATGATCTATTAACTGCTTATTTAACGCAGCTGTATTCTCAATCTGACTATGAATTCTTAGTTGTTGTGGGGATATCACCTTAGATTGAAGTTGCTTCATGTGTTCTTGCAGAAATGCTTGCACTGCTTCTGCATCGTCTACCTTTACATCTGTATATTGCTCAAAACCTTCCTCTAATCGGCTCAAACGATCTTCCGCTAACAGTTTTCCATTATGTATAATCCCGATGTGTGTAGCTAACTGCTGAATTTCGCTCAAGATGTGGCTGGAAATAAGAATCGTTTTTCCTTCTTCCTCGCACAACCGCTTCAATAGCTGACGAATTTCCTTAATTCCAGATGGGTCCAGTCCGTTCGTCGGCTCATCTAATATAAGCAACTCAGGGTCATGAACAAGCGCCCTTGCAATCCCTAATCTTTGCTTCATTCCTAGGGAAAAATTCTTGAACTTTTTTTTGCCGGTATGCTCTAATCCCACAGTAGTTAATGTTCGTTCAATTCTCCCATCATCCTGCACCCCCATGTACATACAGCAAATTCTTAGATTGTCGCGTGCGCTCAAATTTTCATATAAACCAGGCGTTTCGATAATTGTACCTATTTTCGAGAAAATAGAAGGATAGTTTTTCTCCAGCCGCTCGCCAAATAAAAAAACCTCCCCACTTGTAGGCTCAATTAGCCTCATTAGCATGCGGATAGTGGTTGTCTTACCAGCTCCATTTTCACCGAGGAAACCGTAGATACTGCCACGCTCCACATGTAAGGATATGTCGTCTACAGCTACAGCCCCCCCAAACTGTTTGCGGAGCTTTTTCGTTTCGATAATATATTCCACTTTCAAACCTCCTAATCACTAAATAATACAAGTATACAAAATATAACCACTACTACGTGTAAGATTGCTTACACTGTACCATCTGTCCATAAAACAAAACAGGCACCTGACGAAGCGTACACTTCGTTGCAGGTGCCTTGTTTATATATAAACAACGTGGGATTACTTAGGCCTCAGTAGCCACGTTGATATTGTTCAGGTATGGAAGGCTCCTCGCCGCGCAGCGTCACTGCTGCATGAATCGCCCAATATGGATCGCGCAGCAATCCGCGTCCCACAGCGACCAGATCGGCATCCTCGTTGCCGATAATGGACTGCGCCAAGGCTGGGTCATCCAATGAGCCTACAGCAATCACCGGGATGTTCAGTGCCTCGCGAATTTGGCGTGCGAACGGCACTTGATAGCCCGGATAGTTGCCCGGCTTTCTGGCGCCAGCAGGGCCTTCCCCGCCCGAGCTAACATGGATCACGTCTACGCCTGCCGCCTGATATGCACGGCTCAGCTCAATGGCATGATCCACATCGTACCCACCATCTACGTATTCCACCGCGCTGATGCGTAAGATTAACGGCATACCCGCAGGCATTTGCTTGCGTACAGCCTGAATGACTTCAACGCCGAAACGGGATAAATCCTTACCGTACTCGTCGTCCCGCTTGTTTGTAACTGGCGAATGGAATTGGTGAATCAAGTAACCATGGGCCCCGTGCAGTTCAATCGTATCCACGCCCGCTTGAACTGCACGCCGGGTAGCGTCTGCGAATTTTTGCACCATGCCACGGACTTCCTCCGTCGTAAGCGCGCGTGGCTGTTTATAATTCGCATCCGGGTATGCAATCGCGGAAGGAGCAACTGGCTCAGTTGCATCCTCAGCTTTACGGCCCGCGTGAGCAATCTGGATGCCTACCTTGGACCCGTGCGCATGAATGCCGTCAACCAGCTTCTTATAAGCTGGGACATGCTCGTCTGACCAAAGACCCAGATCATAATCTGTAATCCGTCCATCCGGTTCCACGTCCGTCATTTCTATAATAATCAGGCCCGTGCCTCCAATAGCTCGGCTCAGGTAATGGACATGATGCCAATCATTCGGAATCCCGTCCTTGGCTGTCACCGAGTATTGACACATCGGGGGCATCACCACACGATTCTTTAATTCCAAATCTTTGATTGTATACGGCGTAAACAACGAAGTCTTCAAAACGCTCATCTCCTTTTTCATCTCTACCACATAACTAAAAATACGCTCCAAATTAACACGGTCTATTATAGGCATAATCGGCATAGTCCAAACGGAATAAAGAGATTCCCTCCAACGGGGGATCTCTCACATTTGCAACTTGCAGTCATTATGTATGTTGTATGGTGTAGATATATTGCACACAACCTATTATCCACAACTCAATAACTTTTTGCAAGTAAATATTTAAATATTATTAAATATTTTTTTGTCCATCCCCTTTCCGCCTCCTAGCTATAACACAAAAAGACGCCCTTACGGACGCCTCTGCAATACCAATCTTATTGTGCTGAACCTAATTGTACCCATGCCTTCTCAATCTCTGCAACCGCCTGATCCTTGTTCATGTTACCGCTGATATATGCCTGCATCAGCTCACCAAATTTTTGGTGGAACGTATCCAGCGAGTAGTTAACAGACAGATCACCGGACTTCGACGTTTTCAAAATACTTTCCATTTCCTTAGGCATTTCCAGATCAGGAAGCGGTGCATCCTTAATTGGAGGAATCACCTTCGCTACCTGGGAGAACCAGTTCTTACCGTATTCCGAAGTGTACAGCCAGTTGAAAAATTCAATTGTTTCCTTGGATACTTCGGAATCCTTGTTGATACGCAGCGCCTGATCTGCACCGGTAATAATGACCGATTGGTCCGCTTTGTCACTCACCGGATATCCCATGATGCCAATCTTGAGATCAGGATTAATTTTCTTGATTGCTTCCTCATCCCATGCACCTTTACCGGTCATAAACGCAGCTTTTCCGGATGCAAAATCACTTACTTCCGCATTGCTGTCCCGTTCCAGTGGCTTATCTGTGCCATGTTTCACCGTCAAATCAATGAAGTTAAAGAAGTTATTGTACAGCACGGGGTAGTCCTTGATTTTTGCTTTGCCTGCGATAAAATCACTAACGAGTTGCTTCGGTTCCACGCCTGCATCCTGCGCGGCAGCATCTACATAGTGTTGGAAGATATGTTTCCATACCCACCACTCTTTATATGCGTTGGCAAATGGAGTAATGCCCTTCGCCTCTAGCTTGGTGACCGCATCCTGCATTTCTGCAATCGTCTTCGGCGGGGAGGTTATCCCAGCCTTGGTAAGCAAATCCTTATTGTAAATCAGCGTAAACAGGTTCCCTTTTACCGGGAGTCCCAGCACTTTGCCGTCACTGGAGCTCATATTCGCTCGAACAGCATCCGTCATGGCTGCTGCCAGCGGCTCATTGGTCAGATCAGCGCTATAATCCGCATACGTGTCGATGTCGCCTCCTGCCGTCGTTTGGAATACATCCGGTGTACTACCTGAGGCTATTTTCGACTTCAGAATCGTGTTGTAGTCTGCCTGCATGATCTCCAGATTGATCTTCACGTTAGGTTTGACCTTCTTATACTCCTCGATATACGCGTTAAAAGCATCGGTATACTCTGGTGAAGCTGTGAACATGTTTATTGTAACCGTTTTCAAATCTTCTTTGCCGCCAGCACTTTCTTTCGACGCATCCGTGCCGCCGCTGCTTCCACATCCGCTCAACAAACCGACCGTCAAAAGCAAACTGCCGGATAACGCCATCATCTTCTTTAACATGGATACTCCCCCATTTGTTTGTGATCAACGTCCATGCGCTCATTCTAAAAAATATACTCCAATTTAAAAAGGCAGATTAGTGAAGCGTTAAGGGTAAAAAAGTGGTTTATTGCAGGCTCACGCGATACTCAGACGGTGACACCTGATAATAATTACGAAAAGCCTTACTGAAATAATTTTTATCTTTGTAGCCGAGCATATCCGAGATTTCCTGTATTTTCAGGCTAGAATCACCCAGCAGCTCCTTCGCCTTGTCCATTCTAACCTTCTGTACATATTCGTGAATACCGTAACCAAACTGCTGCTTAAACAGCTTCATCAGGTATTCCCGACTCAAGAAATAGGTTTCGGCAAAAAACGAAATTTTGATATCCTCAAAATAATAACGGTCGATGTGCCTTTTGATATCCGTTATGTCAAAGGGCTGGTTCCCCGCTTGAGCATGTTGGACCCCAGCAATGTAAAGCTCCAGCATCCGATTCAATCTCTGACCGTAGTGGACAAAGCTCGTAAAATCAGCAGACAAATCGCTTTCCCCCGCGTGCTCCAGTTCTTTCAAAGCTCCATCTTGATTCAACGCTGACGTAGACGCACCTAACTCAATCGCAGCTTCTCTCA
Organism: Paenibacillus sp. SEL1; assembly: GCF_054602535.1. Lineage (NCBI taxonomy): Bacteria > Bacillati > Bacillota > Bacilli > Caryophanales > Paenibacillaceae > Paenibacillus > Paenibacillus sp. SEL1. The sequence goes on from NZ_CM137723.1 coordinate 1,783,911, forward strand.
GTAAAAAATGGAACTCGTTCATCATTCGATCCGCATCCTGTAAACGGAAAATAGGGCCTGATGCCAATTGTTTCAGCAGATCGCCCAGCAGTACCTTTGCCCGGTTCGCCTGACCTGTCTGAGCATCCTTTTGGATCGACAACAGTCGCTCCGTCCATGACATTTCCTCTAACGTACCCATTTGCCGTGGCACTGTATGAAGAATGGATTCCCCTTCCAGCTTCAACACATCCGTGCTGTGAATGAGCGTCTTGGCATCCATATAAGCAGACGCTAGCTCCAATACATCTGTGCAGAGCTTACCCAATCCGGCAACTACCACCATACTGAACAGCCCATGCAGATTCGCCACCGCCTTCTGTGTCACTTGTGCCAATAGTAAGGCCATATGTTCTTCTTGTCCTGGGGCCAAGGTACAGATCGAAACGACCTCACGCTCCCGTCGCGGATGGAAGAAGCTAAAACAACTCAACCGTTCATCTGACGTCTGAGCTAACACATTGGTCACGGCAAAATCCATCAGATCGGCATCGCCATGAAAACGCGTCCTGCGAATCTCATCCCTGTTCAGCAGCCGCAGCACAATCACCCCAAAGCGATTCCCCGGCTGATCCGCTCCGATCAATGGGAGCAACGCTGTATTGGCCTGTCTTTTAAAGCTACCGTCCAAAATGGACAAATATAACTTCTCTTTCAGCTTCGGCAGTGACATATTCAGTGTAATGTTCTGGCTAATGAACTTGTTTTTGCTTTGCTCTCGACTTTCCAGAATGTCCACTGCTTTGCGCAGTGCCTGGTTCAGATCGTGACGATTAATAGGTTTGAGCAGATAGTCCACCACCCGGGATTGAATCGCCTGCCGTGTAAATTCAAAGTCATTGTAGCCACTAATGACAATCGTCAGCAGGTGGGGATATGCCTTTTCGATGGCACGAAGAAATTCGATACCGTTCAGCTCAGGCATTTTCATATCGACCATCACCACATCTATATGGTGCTGACCCAACAGCTCCAGTCCCAACCTTCCATTCGTCGCCTCATAAATATGTTCGATGCCCAGACCGTCCCAGTCCCCGATAATACGAATGGCTTCGCGCAACGGCTCCTCATCGTCAATAATCAATACGTTATACATGACTACTTCCTCCCCGGGGAATTTGCATTCTCATTTCCGTTCCCGTTTCATCCGTAAGTATGAATAATCCTGCCTGATCTCCATACAAAAGCTTCAACCGTGTGTTCAGATTTTTCAAACCAATATGCTCGCTCTCCCGTTCTTCCCATTTTTCATGGAATGAATCCAGCACCATTTTCAGCTTGTCCTCTGAAATTCCAGGTCCGTTGTCCCTGACTGTAATTGTGGCATTTGTAGAACTCGATTCGGCTGAAATGACGATCAGAATATCGCTTGATACTTTTTCCAACGCATGCTTGATAGCGTTTTCCACCAACGTCTGCACAGATAATCTCGGAATCGGCAGCTCCATCAGCGTTTCTTCCCATACCACTTCGACCCGCAGTCTCGCTCCGAACCTTGCTTTTTGCAGACCTATATACCGTTCAATGTGCCTAAGCTCTTCGCGGGCAACTACGATATCCTTGCCGTTGATGGAATACCGCAACGTTTGGGCCAACGCATCCACCATATCCACCATGTCGAACATCTCCCGCTTTAATGCCTGCGTGGATATGGCTTGCAGGGCATTGTACAGAAAATGAGGATTAATTTCAGCCTCCAACGCCTTGAGTATGGCGTTCTTTTCGACCAGCTTCATGCGATAGCGCTCATTAATAAGTTCTTCGGTTCTTTGTACCATTTCGTTAAAATGCAGCGACAAATATGCAATCTCGTCATGTCCCTTCACAGGAGCTGTTGCTCCAAAATCTCCGGTGCTAAACCGCTTCATCTGGGTGGACAGCTTATGTAAAGGTCGGGTAATAGCGTTCGAGGTCAGTGTCACTAATATAATAGACACACCTAAAAATAAAGCTCCGATGGCATAGCTCCAATTCCGTGTTGTCGTAGCTGCTTCATAAATCTGGCGGTATGGGATGGGCTTAATGAGCTGCCACCCCTCTTTTTCACCAGCATCATAGACGACCAAATACTCCTGATCCCCACTGCTATCTGACCACGTTACTCGCCCGCTTCCTCCCTTGCCGATCTGTGCCAACACTCCGGAATCACGCATCCGCTCATATAGCGGAAAGCTGTTCACATAAAAGGGAACCCCTTCAGGGCTCATTAGCATCAATTGATCCCCTTTGCCGAGTGGAATGTTCTGCATGATTTCATCCACGGCGCTCGTATTGTAATAAAAAGACAGCACCGCCTGCGGATGGCGGGATGCAATCGACCTCAACACTCGATGGTATGCCATAAAGCTCGCTTGTGGCGCCACATAGCCCATATCAGAGCGGGACCCCACAAAGGATTGAAATGATTCGTTCGTGGTACTAGCCATCGCCTCTTTATACCAGGGAAGCTTGGGAATATCCGTGTTTATTCCTTTGCGCACCGTAATGTTGTATGTCTCCCTGGTGACCACATAGTATTGATGTCGGTCCGCCACGTACAGATAGATCGCTTCCAGATCATTACGTGAATAAAACATGCTGCGCAAGTAATTTTCAATGACCATTCTCGAAGCATAGTCTCGATTCTCATTGGCAATGGCGTTCATGATATCGTTATAACGAAGCTGCGGAAGAGCCAACTGCTGCATTCCCTCCAAGTAATCCTCCAAATTCTGATTGACCAGCAATAGATTATTGGTCGTGCTGGCGATGCTATGGTTAACCGACTCCTTTTCAATCATCTGATAGGAAATAATTGTGAGTGAGCCCACCACCAGAATAATCACCGAGGTAAAAAGTAGAATGAGCTTGTTCACTAATTTTTGCGTGATCCTCCTCCACATAGAGCGAAGAAACGTTCCTACACGCTCTGACATCATGATAATCGCCCCTTTTGAAAGCGTACACATTTTTACCCTCAACTGTTTTCTTAAATCCATTGGTCCGGCCCTAGGGGCTATCCTATACTTTCATTATATCTTAAACAGCTTGGAGCGAAAGAGCGGAAAATGTTGAGAAAAAGAGGTGCGTTATGCTGAAAAAAAGGGGAACTTGGGGCGACAAGGGCAGTAAACTGGAATTCGGTTTATTCACACTGCCCGTAATCCTGTGCATTACGATTGCATTTTATATTCCGTTTTTGATGACGATACGCTATTCCCTGACCAAGTGGAACGGCATATCCAAACATCCGAAATTTGTAGGTCTGGATAACTTTAAGCAAATCCTGCTTGGGGACGCCAATTTTGCACATGCAGCCTGGTTTACCGTCAAGTATGCCATTCTGTACATTGTATTGGTGAATGTCCTGGCCATTTTGCTGGCGCTCGTTCTCGATATGAAGCTGAAAAGCTCGGCTTGGCTGCGGGCGGCTTTCTTTATCCCGTATATCCTCAGTCTCGTGATTGTCGGCTTTATATGGAAATTCATCTTCATGCAAGGCTTTGAGTCACTGGGACACAGTACAGGCTGGGGTATCTTCCAGCTAAGCTGGCTGGGTGAGGAAGGGCTCGCGTTTATTTCCATTTTGGCGGTATCGATCTGGCAATCCATTGGCTTTTACATGGTCATTTATATTGCAGGCTTGCAATCTGTGCCAGAGGATTTAAAAGAAGCTGCCATTGTCGATGGCGCGGGGCCGATTCGGAGATTTTTCAGTATTATTCTACCGATGCTCGCACCTTCCATTACGATCTCAGTCTTCATGGCACTGACCAACTCGATCAAAGTGTTTGACGTCATTTTATCTCTGACCGGCGGTGGGCCAGGTGGTACGACATACAGTATTGCGTATGATATTTACCGGGACACGTTCCAGAACAATCTGTATGGCTACGGAACAGCCAAAGCATTGATTTTATTCGTTGCAGTCCTGATCATTACGATTATTCAATTGTCTATTTTCAAACGCAGGGAGGTTGAAGCCTGATGCAACGCAGCCGTACGGGACGTATTTTGCTAGAAGCGGGCATGATTGTATTATCATTGTTATTTTTGTACCCACTGTTTCTCGCCATTAACAATTCGTTCAAAAGCTTCGCTGAGGTCATGACCGATGTTATTGCGCTGCCCAAGCAGCTTTCGCTGGATAATTACGTATATGTATGGAAATTCATTGACTATCCGCGCCTATTTCTGAATAACACCATTATCACCGTCGTCGGACTGGCAGGTATCGTACTGATATCTTCCATCGCGGCCTACAAGCTGGCAAGAACCAAAAGCAAATGGAGCTCCGTGATTTACATGCTGTGCATTATGCCGATGCTGATCCCGTTTCAGTCCATCATGCTCACTGTCTTGCGACTGGCAAAAGACTTAAATCTGGCAGATAGCACTTGGGGACTTGGTTTGCTGTATTGGGGCTTCGGCGCACCGCTGGCAGTGTTTATCTATCACGGCTTCGTGAAAGGTATTCCGGCTGAGATTGATGAAAGCGCCAAAATCGATGGGGCCTCGGGCTTCCGGCTTTTCTTTTCCGTGATTTTTCCCTTGCTAAAATCAGTCACCGCCACCATTGTCATTATCGACGTGATGTGGATTTGGAACGATTTTCTGCTTCCGTTACTCATGGTCAACGGCTCACCCAGCACCAAAACGCTGACGCTGGCCGCCTACACCTTTGTCGGACAGTATACGTCAGACTGGCAATATGCCATGACCGCGATGGTAATGGCTGTTCTGCCTTCGATCATCGTATTTATTTTTCTGCAAAAATACATTGTTAAAGGCGTCGTTGCTGGAGCCGTCAAAGGCTGAGTCAAATATTCGAAGTTTATAAAATAAAAAGCGCCTTAAGTGAGGAATCCCCCCCTCTTAGGCGCTCTTATATTATTTATGCTTAACCCATTGTGCGCTATCCACCGGCCAAAAAATCACATCCGCACGGCCAACAATATCTTTAATAGAGACAAAGCCAATAGCACGACTATCCCTACTATTATTGCGGTGGTCACCCATCACAAAAATATACCCCTCAGGTACCTTGGAATCGGTTATGGTTCCATTTGGAAAATCAACATTGTTATATAGTTCTCCCTTGGCGTGCGCATCCTGAATAGCTCCCTGAATGTATGACTCCTCTACTTTCTTACCGTTCACATAAAGATTGTCGCCTTGATACTGAATCGTATCTCCAGCCACTCCAATAACACGTTTAATAAAGTCTCTTTGTTCCTTTCTCACATGGAATACAACAACCTCACTCGGCTTGGGATCACGAAAATCGTAAATCACCTTGTTCACGACCACTCGTTCATCTGTCTTGAAATTCGGTTCCATGGACGCTCCCTCAACAATAAATGGCGCAAATAATAGCCAACGTATAATGAACACGAACACAATGGCTACAATAATGGCCTTAAGCCAATCGATCATCTCATTTTTCACTCGTGGCCGCTTTTCCTGCAATTGTTCGACAGTTGAATCCGTCAAATGATTTCCACTCTCCATGCGCTAAACCCACCCTTTCCCACAGTTTTCATTCCTATTATATGTATAATGTTTAAGTATAATCAAATTTTCCCAGTCTGGCAAAACTACATTTTTAGTTGAAACAAAAGTGTGAACTTTTTTTCACAATATCAAAAAAACAGTAAAAAACTGTTGATGCAAACGTTAACATATATTACACTGTGCATATACTTCTTAGAGCGTTTTGGACTAATGGTAGATCAATCTATTCCCCCAGGAGGTGTCCTGTTTTTAGTGGAAAGACAGCATGAGTCACTTTTATAGATGCTATCTTCTTTTAAAATATGAGCTCAAATAAGGAGGAAATTACATGTTTAAACGAAATGATCGTCCAAAAACCGGCTTTAACGCTCTAAGACTCGGTGTTTCTTTTGTTTTTGCTTCTTCTTGCCTTATTGGAACCGCTTACGCAGATACGTTATCCAACGACATCCCTTCTTCCGCACTCACAGAAGAGGCAGTTAGTACAACCGACTCAACCACCGTCTCCACAACGTTAGCGGCAGGTGATTTGTATGTAGCGCCAAATGGTAACGTGTCCAATCCGGGTACAATATCCAGTCCTACCACGCTCGAAGCAGCACTTACGCAAATTGCTCCTGGTAAAACCATTTACCTGCGCGGTGGCAACTACACCTACTCCTCAACGGTTACAATTCAGCGTGAAAATAGCGGCAATAACGGCTCACTCAAAGGGTTGGTCGCTTACGGTAGTGAAAAGCCGGTACTTGATTTCTCTGCTCAAGCCTTTGGTTCAGCCAATCGTGGACTTCAGCTTAACGGAGACTTTTGGCTGGTAAAGGGCCTGGAAGTCAAGGGTGCCGGAGATAATGGTATCTATATCGGCGGCAGCAATAACCGAATCGAAAACGTGGAAACTCACCACAACCGGGATACTGGACTTCAGCTTGGACGTTACTCCCCTAACGCTTCCACTAGTGAGTGGCCTTCGAACAATTTGATTTTGAATTCTTACTCTCACGATAACGCTGATCCCGATAATGGTGAGGATGCCGATGGCTTCGCTGCCAAATTGACTGTGGGATCAGGCAATGTGTTTGATAACTGCTTGGCTGCGTACAACGTAGACGATGGCTGGGATTTGTATAGCAAAACCGAAACGGGTCCCATCGGCGAAGTAACCATTTTGAACAGTGTGGCCCACCACAACGGGCAGACCGCAGATGGAACGTCTACCGCGAACAGCGACGGCAACGGCTTTAAGCTGGGTGGAGACAAAATCAAAGTCAACCATATTGTGAAAAACAGTATTGCTTTCCAAAACAAAAAACACGGCTTCACCTACAATAGCAACCCCGGCAGCATTACGTTGACCAATAATACTTCGTGGGACAATGGACAAAGTAATTTTGCTTTTGACAAGGGTGATCACGTGTTCATAAACAATCTTTCCTTTGAGGGAAGCGCCAGTGACAAAACAAGCGGTACAGATCAAGACAACTCTAGCGTTTGGTGGAAAAACAAAAAATCGACGAATGCCAATGGTCTGGTAGTCAGTGCAGACGACTTTGTTAGTCTCACGCCTTCTATCACTCGAAGTGCAGACGGTTCCATCCAGCTAGGTGATTTCCTTAAGCTGGCCAAAGGAAGCGATCTGATCGGCTCGGGTACTCCGAGCGGAAAAAATATAGGGGCACGTTAAAAGCCTCGCCTAATCAGGACGCCCTGGCCCATCTACCAACTCAGACAATTTTGCATAATATAGCGACCGGTGATTGTCCTCATAACCAGACAAAATATGAGGTGAACAGATCATGGAACGAAGAATCACACTGAAACATACACTCGCCTATGGAAGCGGTAACATGCTAGGAAGTGGCGCACTTGCTATTAGCGGTGCATGGTTAATGTACTTTTATACAACCTTTTGCGGACTGTCTCCCGTTCAGGCCGCGGCCATTTTCTCTGTTGCCAGCATCATAGATGCAGTCAGCAATCCGGTCATGGGCTTTATCAGCGATAACTTTCACCGGACCCGCTTGGGCCGTAAATTCGGCAGACGACGCTTTTTCATCATGATGGGTATCCCGCTGATGCTCGTGTATCCGATGCTTTGGGTAGATGGGTTGGGCTTCTGGTATTACCTGAGTACGTACGTGCTGTTTGAACTGGTGTATACCTCTGTCATGGTGCCGTATGAAGCACTAGCGTCAGAGATGACACGGGACTTCGGCGCACGCTCCAGATTGACTGGATGGAAGGCTATGTTTGGCAAAATTGCCAATTTCGCTGCCGCTTTTATCCCTGGTCGCTTTATTGCCGAGTATGGCAAAGACTCTCCATTGCCTTTCTTTTATACCGGTCTCGTTTTTGCAGCTATTCTGCTGATTGCGATGGCATTCTTGTACAAAAACTCCTGGGAACGTCCAAGTGAGGAACTGCAAAAGGAACTGGAAGGTGAAGCTCCGCTTTCCTTCATAGATTCGATGAAAAAGTTGTTTGTTGACATTTCCTCTACCTTCCGAGTCAAGACGTTCCGTCATCATCTCGGGATGTACCTGGGCGGCTTTTCAGCTGAGTGGCTGTTTACTTCTGCTTTTACGTACTTTATTGTCTTCTCCTTGTTCCAAAGCTCGGAGATGGTATCCAATTTGAACAGCTTTAACTCTGTCATTCAATTGATTTCTACCTATTTCTTCATCCAATTCTGCGTGCGTAAAGGGTTCCGTATGCCTTTCATCGCCGCACTCGTTGTCGTTTGCTTTAGCGTAGCAGGTTATGGCCTGCTCTATATAACGGGAGCCTCGAATACGATGGTATGGCTATATGTCATCACCCTGTTCATGGGGCTTGGTACTGGGGGCGTCTACTACATCCCTTGGAATCAATACACGTTCCTTGCCGATGTGGATGAAGCGTTGACCGGCCGTCGCCGGGAAGGTATTTATGCAGGTATGATGACTTTTGCCGGAAAAATGGTGCGGGCCGTTGTCGTCTTCATTCTCGGCTGGGTGTTACAGCATTTTGGCTTTGTATCCGGGGCTGATAGTCAGCCCGTCGCTGCTCAGCACGCCATCTTTTATGTACTCGTGGTTGGTACTATCGTTCTCGCGATCATCGGTATGATTGCTTCTGTCGTGATGAAGCTGGATATTGACAGCCACAAGAAGCTAATCGCCGAAATTGACCGCCTCAAAAACGGTGGCTCCATGAAATCAGCCAAACCGGAAGCCCGGAAGGTATTCGAGGAACTGACAGGCTTCCATTACGATCGGTGCTGGGGTAACAATAACGTGGGCTTCAAGAACAAACCCGCTGACCCTAAGACACACACTCCATCTATGTAACAACAATAACAATTACAGATTAAACATTTACTAAAGAGGTGACTGTATCATGGCAAATCCAACATCACAACCAACCACCAGTCCTACAAAAACAGATTCTTGGGCTGTACGTATGAGCGATTCCGTTCTGCAACGGAGCCCGGAATTTTATGAAAAATGGGAATATGACCACGGTGTCATTTACAGAGGTCTGGAATGGGTTGGCGAACTGACAGGCGATCCCAAGTACATGGAATTTATAAAAAAACATATGGACCATTTTGTTGACGAAAATGGCGTAATTCAGCGCTATAAAGTAGATGAGTACAATATTGACCACGTGAATAACGGCAAGCTGCTCTTCTCGCTGTATCGTGCCACAGGAGATGAACGATACAAAAAGGCAGCCTACCAATTACGCAGTCAGCTGGAAAAACACCCACGCACAAGCGAGGGCGCATTCTGGCATAAGCAAATTTATCCGTATCAAATTTGGCTCGACGGCTTGTACATGGGTGCCCCGTTCTATGCTGAATTCATCCGCGAATTCGGAGATCCATCAGAGTTTGACGATGTGACCCTGCAATTCAAGCTCTGCTACGAACATACGCGTGATCCTGAAACAGGTCTGCTCTACCATGCTTGGGATGAGAAGGGTGAGCAGCATTGGTGCAACCCGGAAACAGGCTGCTCTAAAAATTTCTGGGGACGCTCGATGGGTTGGTTCGTTATGGCACTCGTTGACGTGTTGGACTATATTCCAGAGGATCATGCAGACCGTCCCGTCCTGATTGATATGCTGACGGAAACACTGGAAGCCCTGCTGAAAGTGCGTGATAAAGAAAGTGGAGTCTTTTATCAAGTGCTCAACCTGGGCCATGTGAAAGGCAACTATCTGGAGGCCTCTGCTTCCTGCATGATTCTCTATGCTATTGCCAAGGGCGTTCGCAAAGGCTATCTGCCAGAGCAATATCGTCAAGAGGCAGAAATCATCCGTAAGGGTATTATCGATGAATTTATCACGATCACTGAAGAAGGACTCGTGAATCTGAACAAAACGGTGCAAGTAAGCGGTTTGGGTGGCAAAGATCGTCGGGACGGTACCTTCGCTTACTATATCAGTGAGCCGATTATAACCAACGACCCCAAAGGTATCGGAGCTTTCATTCAGGCAATGGGTGAAGCAGAGCGTATCTAAAACACCCGAACGATATACCTTATTAGCAAAAAGGACGGTGGCCATCAGCTCCGTCCTTTTCTTATATATAAACATATCTTACTTCATAACCTTAAACTCATATCCCTGTTTTTTTAGATATTCTATAATTTGCGGCAAAGCTTTTGCAGTTTCTTCTTTACCATAGGTGTCATGCATGAGTATGATGGCTTTTTCTCGACCTTTCACTGACCTCATAAATTGGTTGATTAGTCCGGGGGCTTTCTTGGATGCTCCCTCTGCATCCTTCGTTAGTACATTCCAATCTACCTGATGATAGTCCTTCTGAAGTAAGACTTTATCCAAAGCAGCCATCCCCTGTGGATCTCTTCTATTCCATGTCATGTGGCCCCCAGGAAACCGGATCATTCTTGTGGTGAATTCTGGCCCTAGAATACTTTTTAACACCTTATTGTTCCTCTCAATATCCTGCATAACATGGTCCGTGCTTACCCGCCTGTTAGGATATAAATACTTATAATTATGAGAGTACGTGTGGTTTCCTATCGCATGACCCTCTTTAACAATTCTTTTGATAATGTTCCTGGTATGTTCATTTTCATCGGCTTCTTTTCCTACGATAAAAAAGGTTGCCTTGACCTTCTGTTTTTTCAGAATGTCCAATATTTTAGGTGTTACCGTCACGGATGGACCATCATCAAAGGATAAGTAGGCCACTTTTTTACCATCGGCTCCATCGGGCATCTGCCCTAGCATTTGCTGCTTTAAATATTTTTCGACAAAGGCACCATCTTCTACTTCGGGGTCGCTTTTTGGAGAGACCGCTTTACCTTTTGATGAGTCCTTGGATACGGAATCTGTTTTTTTAGCAAGCTCCTGTGTTGGCGCATGTGTTTTGTTATCTGAGACCTTTATTGCAATGAAAGTAATACAACCTGCCACAAATAATAAAATAGCAATCCAAATGAGTCTTTTTCTGTTCCTCTTCAAGCGGTGCTCCATTGTCCTACTATGTGAATAGCCCTTTTCCATTAGCTTATGTACCTCCATACTAAAATAAGAAAAACCACCGGATCAGGGTTGGTGTACACACCTTAGAATAGACATTGGAAAAACCCTTAGGTTTAGCCGATGAAAATTTAGGGATGTGCTTCAACCAGAGGACAACCTACTCCCGGTGGCTTTCTTGTCTTGCATTTACATAATTTATGAGTATCATTGCAGTTTATTACGATTGCTTCGTTAGGGCCTGAGCCAACAAGGACGCATAAGCTTTAGCACCTTTAGGTTTTAAATGTACTCCGTCATGCTCGAAATATGAATTTTTACCAGAGCTGGCTCCATACCAGTCAATCATTGTAATTCGCGGGTCCTGGGACGCTGCTTCGGCAAGATGCTTGTTCACAATACTTTCCCACGGCCGAGGCACACGGGTATTCACAAGTATAATACGCTTCGCATCCTTCAGGCTGGCCAACAGATCGGATAACTGGTCCTTGGTAAAAGCGCCGTTCGTGCCCAGCTCAATAATAACCGTCTTACCGAGCTGTCCGTTCTGTCTTAGCTGCTCCAGTACGGCAGGCGCCTCCGCCATCTGACGGCCGATCCGCCCATCTACAACAGCTCCCGGGAAGGATTCCTGAATGTACGACTGTACATCCAACATGACAGAGTCTCCAATGGCGGTAACACTCGAGCCATCACCTGTCATAGGCGTAGCTTCTTTGGGTTTGTCCGAAGGTTCCGACGGTTTCGTAACATCGTCCGTAGTACCAGCCTGGACCGCCGTATTCTTAGGCGTCTGGGTTTGAGACGGGACTGGGGTCTGCGCCTTGCTGCCCTCGGACCCTTGCAGCTTGATGGCTTGGGGCTCCTTGGAAGCCACGGATACCGTTCCGTGAAGCGGCGGCATCGCCTTTGCCTTTGCGACTGGATTCTCATCGCTTGATGCCGCCTGAATCGTTGCATCAGGAGAAGCCACGTACAGGTGGACGGTACCCACGAGAATACCTACAAACAGCACAGCCGCTGTAGTTGTAGGCATCCATCTCCACCGCGCCTGTCTACGAACCGCAGAGCGGATTCCTGTGATCCAGTGGCGGAATCCTCCATGGCGAATCGGCTCCTCAATATATTTAAACGAGAGAGACGCCAGCAATACGGTAGCTAGCAATTGTAAAATGATACGCAGCACATGCACGCCATCGGTATCTACCTGAGGCGTCGTTAGCGTGATAACCGGAACATGCCACAGATACAGTCCGTAGGAACGGGCTCCAATCCAACGTAGCGGCTTGATTCCAAGCAGACGACCAAGGTGGCTTACCGGATGTGCCAACGCTGCGACCACAATAGCAGTGACTAAAGCTATGCCCAGCAGGCCGCCCCGGTACAGAGATGGGTCATATTCATTCGTGGCCCACGCCCAGTGACAAAGCAACAGCAAGCTTATTGCACCGATGCTGTCCAGAAGCATACGCGCCTTAGCAGAAGCTTTCTCTTTCAGTTTGCCGCTTGGCCACACCAAAGCCAGTGCCGCACCAATCAGCAAAGCAAATCCGCGCGTATCCGTGCCGTAATACACCCGGCTCGGGTCGCTTCCCGGTACGTAAATCACTGCCATCAGGAGCGCAGATATTAATGCCAGACAAGTTACCCAGCCTGCGAGCACAATACGCTTGGGCATGAATTTTAGCCCGAGCGCCAGCAGTAAGGGCCACAGGATATAAAACTGCTCCTCCACCGCCAGCGACCACAGATGCCCAAGCGGAGAAGGTGGGCCGAAACTTTCAAAATACGAAACCTGATGGAAAATAAACCACCAATTGCTCATATACACCAATGCGGCAGGTACATCTCCGCGCAAGGCCGTGAGCCGGGACGGATCGAAAAGCAACGAGCACAGGACAATGACAGCCACAACCGTCAACATGGCAGGCAGCAACCTTCTGGCACGACGCAACCAGAAATCTTTCATTTTAAAACTATGATATGTATCCCACTGACTAACCAAAATATCTGTAATCAGATATCCTGACAAAGTAAAAAACACGCCTACACCCAACAAACCACCCGGCAACCAATCCGGATTCAGATGATACACAATGACTGCGATGACTGCCAGCGCTCTTAAACCATCCAAACCTGGCATATAACGACGTTGTGACGACAACCGATTAGACTTCATTTCAGCCGCCGTCCTTCTTGCAAATTCAAGCTCCCTGTCTGTTTCAATGCTCTTCTGCCCTTTCCCTCTCCTGCACATCGTCTGCGATGCCCTGTAGCCTTTTCATTCATTATATAAAACTTCATAATCGTAATGATTTCAATGAAGTTAAAATTAATGACAATGTTTTTATTATATCATTCCTTTCCACAGTTAGGTAACCACTGATAGATATACAAAAAAAGGCATCTCTTCCCTTAGGAAGAAAATGCCTTTTTATTAGTATTCTATTCTCTTAAAACTTGATGATACCTGAGGTATGAAGGAAGACCAACAACATCAGGATCGGTGCAACATACCGAAGACCGAATAACCATACGTTGAACCAGAAGGGTTTGATGTTCGCATGCTCAGCCGCAGTCTTCCAGTAATAACCTGTGAATATAACAATCAACAAACCGCCTAACGGTAAGAAGATGTTGGATGCGGTAAAGTCTACGAAATCAAAGAATGATTTATCCCCTACTTTTAGTTCAGGCACCAGCCCCATGGACAATGCAGAAGGGACGCCCAGCATCAAGCACAGGACCGATACGACGAGAACGGAGCGAACCCGGCTCCAACGCATACGCTCCATGACATAGGCTACTGGAACTTCCAGCAAGGATACCATAGAACCTAATGCAGCAACCGCCAGCAGTACGAAGAACAAACCGCCGAAGAATGCACCAAAAGGCATTGCCGAGAAAGCAGCCGGTAAAGCAATGAAAACCAGCGATGGTCCTTGAGCCGGATTAATTCCGAAGGAGAAGGTTGTAGGGAAAATAATCATACCTGCGATAAACGCATAGATTAAATCTCCGCCACCAACGGCCAGCATGGCTCCACCCAGCGATTGACGGCGATCTACGTATGCACCGTACGTGATCATAATTCCCATCCCCAGTGAGAGTGAGAAGAAGGCATGTCCCAAAGCAACCAATGCAGACTCTATACTTAGCTTAGAGAAGTCGGGATTCAGAAAGAAGGATACGCCCGCACCAGAGCCTGGCAGCATAAGAGCGTTAATCATCAACACGAGCAACAGGATGACCTTGGCAGGAATCAAAATTTTATTGAACTTTTCAATCCCGTTCGATACCCCAAGAGTTACCACGACTGCTGTAAATGCAAAAACAACTAACAGCCAAACCAACGGCGCATAGCCGGAGGAAAAAGAAGCGAACTGTCCAGCAAAATCATTATTCGAAAACAGATTTCCGCTAAATGCCTCAACGGCATAATGCAGTGTCCAGCCCCCTACAATGGCATAGAACGACAAGATAACAAACGGCACGATAACAAACATGATGCTCATCTTGCCCCAAATTGGATGACCGCCTACTTTTACCATTGCAGAAGCAGCACTTCCTCGACCTGCACGACCAAGCGCAAGCTCCGCTAAAAGTACAGGCAAACCAACAAGCAACAGGCAGACAATAAACAATAAGAAAAATGCAGCTCCACCATATTGTCCTGTAATATACGGAAATTTCCAAATATTACCCAGTCCTGCCGCACTGCCGATCGCCGCCAATATAAATCCAGCAGACGAGAAGCGTTCATTTTTATCAGACAGGCTATTCTGCCCCTTGCTCAAATTCATTATATCCCCCTCATTCTCTCTACTTACGCATAAACATGAGCATGCGTACATAAATAATTTTTACTCATTATAGCGTAAGTAGGATGTAAGGTCATGCATAATTTTTCACTATTACCGGATTTATTTTCATAATGTTCGGTATCTACAAAATACAACAGAAAACTACATATTTTCTTCAACATCCTTCTTTATTATGGTCTCTCCCATGCGATTAGATACTTTTTGATAAATATACGAAATCGCCAACAGTACAACACCAAAAGAGAAGTAGGCTACAATCGTGCTTCCTGTCGTTAACAGATGTAGATCATACAACAGCAGCTTACCTGTCGACAGCAAGGTCAAGCCCAATCCAAATCTGCGAATGTAGACCACTCGCTTGAGGAAGCCGTATACAATATACAAAATGGCCAGCAGCAAATACACCAGACTGAACACAAGACCAGCATCCCCCAGGCGGAACTGAACTCCGAGAAAGGCGGTTATGATGCCCAGCAAATATACACCCATAATAACCGGATACAACTCGTTACTTCTATAATGTCGGGTCATCAGTGCATTCAGGAAATCCCTGCTGCTGAAAAATACCAACACATTAAAGGCTGCGAGTACCACCAATGCCACATAATCAGCAGCCGTATTTTGCGCATAATTTTCATGCAAGGTTGGGACCGTTACAGTAACCACCAGTGCCAGCGCGTAGCCTATGACGTACAACGCCAAGCTGTAGTATTTAATCACCCGATCATACAGCAACCTCACCTTAGGCAGGAAATAAGCCAACACCAGCGATACGCAGGCATACAACAATACTTTGTACAAGGTGTAATGAGCAAACTCGTCGGATAAGACGATGTTATACCAATGCCCTGCTTCATACAAAAGGTAGAAATATACGTTCACCAAAGCTACATATTTAAATCCTTGCATGATATGCATTTCGTACAACCGATTGTTTTTGAAAGCATTCGGACGGCTAAATTCAATCGCATAGAAGACGGTAACGATCAACATTCCCAGTGTAATGAGCGTATATTTGAGTCCAAAATAGTCTGTCTCAAATCCTGACAACAGATATATAGGGAAATCGACGAAAAAGAATGCGCCCAGACACAGTAATAAAATGCCCCAGCCAGCTCGTTCCAATTCCTTCAACCGGTAACGGTGTCCATATAATGTAAGAAGAACTGCTTCGATCAACCACCCCATAGATAACCATCTAACTCCAAACTGGAACGGAATCATGAGGATGGCAAAGGTCAAAGAAGTCGCATAAAATAATATTTTGGTTTGTTTCTCCTCTGGAATATATCGACGGACCCATTGTCCCAGACCTCCGTACACCAAGCAAAAGACCAGAGCCAGCAAACCTTTATAATCATCCAGGCCTGCATCGCCGAATAGAGAATACAGAACGGAACAGCTCACGACTGTATTCAGAGCCAATAGGGAGAAATCCAGCCATGACAGTTTTGTTTTTAAACGGAACGGCACCCACAGTGTCATCCCGAGGTACATCGCAAATGTAATGACTGCATACAGCATGCTCGCTACGGTGCTTTCCGATAACCACGCCAGCACAATCATCAAGGGCGTATTAAGCAGAAAGCTGATATATTGCACGACGACCCACCGTTTGCGGAAGGATACAAGCAGAATCAGCAGGTTTAACAGGAACAAATAGCCCATGGCGATATACACGGCGTTCCCTTCCAGCCCGTTGGCTGCCATATAAGAAAAGAGCGGAAGATACCCCCCTACTAAACCGAAAGAGCATATCGTTCGGGATTCATACCTTAATGACAGTAGCACAGCAGTCACCGTAACTAGTACGGACAAGCCTATGCCTGTATACATTCCTATGATTTCTAACAAAAAGTAGCTGTAAAAAATCGATCCGTACAGTACAGAAATACCGCCGCCCAAAATACCGAGCGCAAAGGTCTGCTTCTGCTTGCGATACAGCCATTCGCCGCCTCCCAGCATCAGCGCTCCTAGCAGAAAGAAGGCCACACCCTTCATATTTCCTGTAAACCAGTTCGAATATGAGTATTTAAAAGCGGCTCCCACACCCAATATAATGAGCAAAATCCCCAGCTTGTTGATCCAGTTCAAGCCTAGCTTCATTTCAAACTGATTTTGCTTCATGCGCTTCTGCATCGTTTCCTCGCTGATTTCTTCTTCTCCGAGTTGCTGAAACTCGCTTGCCGTCTGATGAAGCAATTTGCGCTCGGCCTCCTGAAACCGCTCGCGTTGTTCCATGATCCGGTCACGAATCTCCTCTGAGAACAATCGTAATCTGGCGACGATCTCGTCCTGATCTTCTTTAAGCTCATGCGTAGTTTGCTGAATAAGCTGGTCCACCCGGTTTTTAGCCCCATATTCAAAGGATGTCAGCCGATTTTTCCCTTCTGCGGTTCTGGAAGCAAAATAGGTCTCCAGCTTTTCACGCGAAATGCGAATCATATTTGCCTTTTCACTCAGCATTTGCTCCGTCAGCGCAGTGCGCAGCTTTCCATTTTCCTGCTCAATATGTCGTACTCGCTCTTCCAAGTGAATGCAGCGAGCCTGATAATCCTCGAACTTTTTTCGCAGAACCTCATTCTCCAAAATGATATCTGAGGCTTCATAGTCCGCGATTAATGTTTGATACTCCTTGAGCAGCTTGTTCTGTTCTTCGCGGATCGTATGTAAACGATCTTTAAAATCCTCCATGTTCTCCTCCATTGCTGTCCATTTTGGTAATCATTACATTTTACATGAAATTAAAAAGTCATTATAGAGACTATAGCCCATTTTGGACGTTAAATTGGGGCATTTACTTATATATTCTTCCAGTTTCATGATCGCAGATGAAGTAGAATGGATATACATATGAAATAAAGCCTACCTTTCCCCTTCGCAAACATGAAATCCGCATGGATGTGTTGCAGAGTCTACGCTGTGTATTTATTTTTATTGGAAAGATCACGATGAAAAAAGGAAGAACCCCGTAGGATTCTTCCTTACACAAAATTAATACTTTTTCATGAAAGTCGCCACAGACTTTAGAGCTTTCTGCATGTCACTTAAAATTAGCTTTCTTATTTTTTGTAATGAGTGTAAATTTCAACGATTGTTATTCTTCCTTAACATAAGTACGTCATATGCAATAATTACTTTGGTTTTATCTGTAGCCTCTGGAACATTGTAAACCACTTCATTTTGACTGAAGTTTTTTTACAAATACATACTTCGTTTTGATTCTGTCAGGATGACTGAGAGGGGTAAAAGAAGTGATGAATATGATAATCTCCAAAAGTTGATGTGCGCAATCTTTTGGATTATAATAATCACGTTTGTATTTTTTGGATTTATTACATAAAATTATAAAGGGTGATGACAATGAATAGGGCTGCGACAGGAACAATATTTTGTTTTATATCTGCTATGTTGTATTCTTCTTATTATCTTTGTGCAGCAATTACAGGAGCCGGGCAGTTAAATCCTTTTTATGCTCCGTTTGGTTCTTTAAAAGTTTTTGCCGTAATGGCTTTGATTATTGGAGTAGCTTACTTAATTATAAGTGAATATGGATATTTGAAAAAAAAGAAGAAGGCCTAGGCCTTCTCAGGCTGTCGAGAAACCCCCTGTTTTTTTGCAGGGGGTTTAAAACTGTCTTAGTGGTCTAAAAACTAGGGTCCTCAGATCGTTTTAAATCGATTTTTGTTTTAAAAGATGCGTCTCCCCATATAAAAATAGAAGTGTCGAAAAGTCCTCTGGACTTTCTCGACACTCTGAAGGCCTAGGCCTTCTTCTTTTACATTTAGGTCAAAGGATAGATTTTAGATTCGTTACGACGAATCGTTATTCCTAAAGAAATGCGGATGTCTATGGGGATAGATGTTGGCGATCCTATAGAATTTTATATGGATATCGAAACGGTTTTTTTGAGTATGCGAAAGTATATCGGGGTCGCTTGTAACCTATGTAATGCTGATGAAGATCTGACCTATTTTAGGGATTCACTTTTATGTAAGACCTGTATACAAGAGTTCAAAGAAAATATAGCCGTAAGCCGCACTCCTGCTCCAATGGCTAAGAAACCTGTGCACAAAGGAAAGAGAGTAAACCAATCATCACAAAAATTAATCCAACACCTAAGGGAACTTCTGCATGAGCATCCCCATGCCAAGCAGGGCGAATATGCACAATGGCTTGGCGTGTCACAAGTCCGTATATCGCAGCTTAAAAAGTTGTTGTAGCTTGATTAACCTGCCGAAAATCCGTATACTAACAAAAAAGCAAACGATATTATGCCTGTGAAGAGCATCCAACTCGGAGGCGTTTACGCCAAGGACCATACGTTAGCGTAGGATATGGCGATATGTACCTAAGTAAACCGGACCCGCCCGTTACAGCGAGCAAAGTGGATTGGAGAGTCATGACATCTGTCATGCTGTCCGGTCAATTTGGGTGGCACCGCGAGATCAAAGCGCTCCTCGTCCCATGTGGATGAGGGCGCTTTTTGTATTTTTATCCGAAAAGGAGTGCGGTGTCATGTTGGATATCAAATGGATCAGAGAGCATCAAGAGCAAGTTCAGACAGCAGCAGACGGCAAAGGAATACAGGTATCGGTCGTGGAGCTGTTGACCCTGGATGATCAGAGAAAACAGCTACTTCAGGAAGTGGAACAGCTTCGACAGAAGCGTAATCAGTGTAGTCAGGATATTGGCGCGTTAATCCATGCCGGCAAGAGTGAACAGGCAGAAGAGGCAAAGCGGCAGGTCAAAGAAATTAACGGACGGCTAGATCTTCTGGAAGCCCCGCAACAGGAAGTAGAAGAACACTTTCAACAGCTTTTGCTTCTGATGCCTAATATCGTATCGCCAGATACGCCACGGGGAAGATCGGATGACGATAATGTAGAACTGGAGCGGGTCGGGCCGGTTCCGAACTTCGGATTTGAACCAAAGGATCATATGGCGCTCGGTGAGCTTCACAAGCTTATCGACGTCCCTCGGGGTGTCAAAACAGCCGGTACCCGTAACTACTATCTGACGGGAGCAGGGGTTGCTTTGCATCGGGCTGTTCAGCAGCTTGCGGTGGATTTGCTGACTGCACGCGGATTCCAGTTGTTGGACGTTCCACTGATGGTACGTGCAGAGGCGATGCGCAGCACTGGTTTTTTCCCACTCGGACTGGATCAGACGTACCGCATCACAGGAGAGGATCAGTGGCTTGTAGGCACTTCGGAAGTGCCATTGGTCTCGTATTACAGCGGTGAGATCGTGGATGTTACGGACCCGATACGGCTGGCAGCCGTGTCCGTATGCTTCCGCAATGAGGTCGGCTCGGCCGGAAGGGATGTGCATGGACTGTATCGTGTGCACCAGTTTGCCAAGGTTGAGCAGGTCGTCATCTGCGAAGCCAGCCTGGACGCTTCAGAGCAGATGTTTCAGGAGATTACGCGCAATGCGGAAGACCTGCTTCAACTGCTGGAGCTGCCCTACCGTAAGATGGCTGTCTGTACAGGCGACATGGCGCAAAAAACCTACAAGCAGGTGGACATCGAGACATGGATGCCCAGCCGCCAAGCTTACGGCGAGACACATTCGTCGTCCCAGCTGCTTGATTTCCAGGCACGTCGTTCCAACATCCGGTACCGCAATGCGGACGGCAAATTGAAATATTGTTACACGCTCAACAACACAGCGGTCGCTTCACCCCGGATTCTGATTCCGTTGCTGGAGCATCACCAGCAAGAGGACGGTTCGATCCGTATTCCGGAGGCTTTACGCCCATATATGCCGCGAGGTATGGAATTTTTGCGTACTCCCTTGTTATGAAAACAGGAGCGCACTTTGAAAAGTAGTACCCAATGAGCAGGATTTTCGATCGTAATCATCGCAAAAAAGACGAAGGATAAATACCCTTCGTCTTTTTTGGTGTTTCATTGTGTCATTGTGCTTCTGCTTCCCATGCGCTGGCAGGACCAAAGAATTCATAGTGGATATCCGAAGTAGGGATATTCCACTCCTTCAACAGGCCGTATACCGATTGCATGAATGCCTCAGGGCCGCAAAAATAATATTGGGCGTTCCGATCCGGTATCACGGATTGTAACCAGGCCAGATCCAAACGGCCTTCCTTGTGGAAAGCCTGTGCCAGCCGATCCTGCTCCGTTGGTCTGCTGTAACACCAGCGAACTGCAGCCTGTGCATGTGTGGCGACCAGCTTTTCTACCTCATTACGCAAAGCATGGTTATCCCCATTGACTGCTGCGTGGACAAAAGTGATAGGCCGATGCGGAGCAGATTTCACCAAGAAAGCCAGCATACTAACCATCGGGGTTAGTCCGACCCCTCCGCTGATCAGCACGACAGGTCTGCGATCTGTCCGATCCAGCGTAAAATCACCCGCCGGTGCAGATACTTGAAGCACATCGCCCTCTTGCACCTGCTCATGCAGATACACGGATACTTTACCTGCCGGGCGGGACTCTACAGCATCCTCACGCTTTACAGATATCCGGTAGTGAGATTGGCCCGGTGCATCCGAAAGACTGTATTGACGAATGTGGGTATTGTGTTCGCCCGGAATTTCCATCTTTAAGCTGATATATTGTCCAGGCTCGAAGTCAGGCAACACCTGCCCATCCTGCGGCACCAAATAAAAGGACGTAATTTGGTCGCTTTCCTTAACCTTTTTCTGCACAACAAAGCTCTTAAAGTCTGACCAGCCTCCCTGCTGCTGACCAGCCTCCTTGTACATTTCAGCTTCCATGTCTATAAATACGTTAGCGATCACGCCGTAGGCTTCGGCCCATGCGGCAATGATCTCGTCTGTAGCAGCATCTCCCAGTACGTCCTTGATCGCAGCGAGCAGATATTTTCCGACGATAGGATAATGCTCGGGCTTAATTCCTAAACTGCGATGCTTATGTGCAATCTGGCGTACCACCGGAATAATTTCCTCCAGGCGGTCAATGTGCTGTGCAGCCGCATATACAGCATTGGCCAGCGCTCCCTGTTGACGTCCTTGCTTCTGATTCGCGTGATTGAATATATTGAGAAGCTCGGGATGGGCCTCAAACATCATCTGGTAAAAACGCTTGGTGATTGTAGTTCCGTGTACCTCCAAAACAGGTACAGTCGATTTGATCGTTGCAATGGTTTGCTCACTTAGCATCTTTGTATCCCTCTTCTCTCCAAAATAAGATAACAAAGGGTATTTCAACATATGTCCCATTTGTTAATCCTCAATTTAAAACCCAGTATACCCACATAAAGTAACCGTTTATGTGATTCCAGTCACTTTAAATTTGAAATAATGTGAACGTGTCAATGACAAAACGCACAATTAAAACACACTTTCCACATAACTGACGAGCTTTCCCCAAAGTTTCAAATATCTATATACCTATTTTGTATGTAGTGTTCAGATTTTTCCTTTCTCGTAACAACAGTTTCACCATGCTAAAGACTTCAATTTATTCCACTTGTAAACGCTTCCAATTAAGATAAAATCGAAGATGAAGTGCCGGACAAGCCGTTTCGGCCTATCCTATCCGTGTTAAAGGAGGCAGATGATATCGTGAAGTGGATCAACAGCAGCAAATGGTTAGCCGCATGGATTTGTATCCTATTCGCAGTGGCCAGTGCGGGTCTTCAACCCGATACAGCACATGCCCATACAACAGGCGTTACGCAAGCAACCTACGGGACCGAGGTGAACCAAGCGCTGAATGGTTTGGACGTCGCCAATGCTGAACTATCCCTGAGCGCAACAGCAAGCACAGCCATTACGAACGGAACGGATTGGAAAGACACCGCAGGTAACCCGATTCAGGCGAACAGCGGTAATATTCTAAAAGTAGGTTCTACTTATTATTGGTACGGCGAGCACGCCGAAAACTGGAAATTTGAAAAAGTGAACGTATATACCTCAACCGATTTGAAAAATTGGTCCTTCCGCAGCAGTATTCTCACCAAAGATTCCGCCCCTGAGCTGAATTCGAGCAAAATTGAGCGTCCCAAAGTCATCTACAACAAAACCACCGGAAAATATGTACTATGGGCGCACTATGAAAATGGCACGGACTACTCACTCGGTCGTGTAGCCGTCGCTACCAGCGATACACCCGACGGAAATTTTGCCTACCAAGGCAGCTTCCGCCCGCTGAATTACGAGTCTCGGGATATGACGGTGTTCACGGATACTGACGGTAGCGGCTACCTTATTACAGCTTCCCGTAAAAATGGCGGCGCCAACGATACGATGGCGATCTTCAAGCTGACAGCCGATTATACAGGCGTGCAGTCGTTCGTTGGCTGGATTTTTGAAAATGGCTATCGCGAAGCTCCTGCTGTTGTGAAAAAGAACAATACCTACTACCTGTTCACCTCGCAGGCTTCCGGCTGGTATCCGAATCAGGGCGCTTACGCAACCGCCAGTTCCATGACTGGAAGCTGGTCTGCTCTGTCGCCCTTCGGTGACCCGGCAGCTTACGGCTCGCAAATCCATTCCATCGCCACAATTACGGGTAGCTCAGGAACCAGCTACATCTATATGGGCGACCGCTGGAATCCGCTCAATCTGAGCGACCACAAATTCATCTGGTTGCCACTAACTCTGAATGACTCCAACAAAACAGCAACCCTGAACTGGTACAGTAGCTGGGATCTGGATGCTGCGACAGGCACAGTAATCCTACCGTCCTTTGTGAATCACGCACAGGGCAAAACAGCGACTGCGAGCTCAGCCGCATCCAGTTCTCCAGCTTCACTGGCGAACGATGGCAACGCCCAAACCTCGTGGAAAGCTGCTTCCGCATCCTGGCCCGCTTGGTGGCAGGTCGATTTGGGCAGTACCAAGACCATCAGCGAAGTGGATATTTCATGGTTTATGTACAAAGGATCTGAAGCGTATTACAAATATAAAATTGAATACAGCACGGATGGAGTTAACTACTCCACGATTGACCGCACAGGTAATACCACGTATGGTTTTACCAGTGACAAAGTCAATTTTCAAGCTCGCTACGTGCGAATCAACCTTGTAAATGCAGTGCTATTCAATAATCCGAACAACTGGTATACCCCGACAGTGCATGAAGTAAGATTGCTTGGCAATTAACTTGCTTCATTAAAAAAGAACATGGCAGGAGAATCCCATATTAGATAGGCTTCTTCTGCCATGTTTGCTTTACCACCTGTTTCGTACTCATTCGCTCAACGTATCCGATTTACTGTGGTAAACACAAATTTATCATACCGATGCCGTGAGAATGAGTATTCAAACGGTATACCCGTATCCAGATAACCTACCTGCTCAATTTCTAAAACTGGATCATCCGCACCACAATCCAAATACTCCCAATCTAGCTCGGTCGACTTGGACGCGCGGATGGTACGATGTGAACTGACAATATTAAGGCCCAGCTCCTCCTTAATATGTTTGTACACTGAGCCGTGCAACACCTGCTCGGTAATACCGCTGATCAGCTTCGTAGGCATGTATGTGCGCTCTATCACATACGGCTCGCCCTCTACAATACGCAGACGGACTACACGATACACAGGAGAATTGGCATCAATAAATAGATGCGCCGCTACCTCTTCAGATGGAAATTGAACGTCAAAGGCTATGATTTTACTTTTGATTTCTTTCCCGCGCAGCACGTTTGTCAGCCCCAGCATTTCATTCACAACGACATTAACCGGGCCATTGTAGATCGATTTGACGATAAAGGTTCCGTGTCCTCTTTTACGATTCAACAGCCCTTCCGACACCAAGGTATCCAATGCCCTCTTAATCGTCATCCGACTTACCCGGAACTCACTGGCCAGTGAAATTTCATCGGGAATCGGATCATCACTGCTATAGGTCTTGTCTATAATACGCTTCTTGACCTCTTGTGCAATCCGTTCGTATTTGTTCATTGGTCTACCACCTGTACTAAAATTTGTTTTATGTCAGCATTTTACCAAAACATCGGTAGCGCTGGTTCTTTTGGTTCTGCAGGCGGGACGTTAAGGTATCACGGTATAAGTAAGTATACCGAACATTATACTTTCTCACCAGCGGCGTACAGCACAGTTCTTTGATGATGATGAAGAAAAAAAGGCGGTCCAGAGGACCACCTTAGAATCCGTTATTCTCGATCACCTGTTTGAACCAGTGCCCACTCTGTTTAACGGATCTCTTGCCACCGTTCTGAAGATCGACAGACACAAAACCATAGCGATTTTTATAAGCATTCGTCCAGGACCAGTTGTCCATAAACGTCCATAAGTGATAGCCCTTCACATTGGAGCCCTCTGAAATGGCCCGTTGAACCCACTTGAGATGCTCACGGATAAAATCAATGCGATAGTCATCGCGGATCATGCCCTGTTCATCTCTGAACTTTTCTTCACCTTGAACGCCCATTCCGTTTTCTGAAATGAAGCATTCAATGTTTCCATAATTTTCTCTGACATTGGTCAGGATGTCGTAAATGCCTTTCTCATAAATCTCCCAGCCCCGCATCTCATTCATCTTGCGGCCAGGCATGACGTAATAATCGAAGAAACGTTCCGGCACAAAAGGAGCATCCAGGTTCGGCAGACTTTCACGAGCCTTGACTCTGCGGGGCTGATAATAGTTAATACCCAGTAGGTCCACAGTGCCCTGGCGTATAATCTCCCGATCTCCGTCTTCCATGCTTGGTACATATCCCTCTTGGCGTAACAGCTCCACGAGCAAAGGATTGAATTCTCCCGTCACAGATGGGTCTAAAAAGGAACGGTTAAAGAACGCATCGCATATTTCAGCAGCCTGCACGTCTGCCGGATGCTGACTACGCGGATAAGTCGGCGTCAGGTTCAAAATAATTCCAATTTTCCCCTTATAACCGCCCTCTCTGTAAGCCTTAATAGCACTGGCGCTCGATAACAGGGTATGATATCCCACCTGTACGGCTTTACCGAAATC
This sequence comes from Paenibacillus sp. SEL1, assembly GCF_054602535.1. Taxonomy (NCBI): domain Bacteria; kingdom Bacillati; phylum Bacillota; class Bacilli; order Caryophanales; family Paenibacillaceae; genus Paenibacillus; species Paenibacillus sp. SEL1. The sequence continues at coordinate 1,809,693 of NZ_CM137723.1, forward strand.
CACTTCATTCGGATAGTGGAAATCGTATAGATAGCCGCCTTCCACCGGGACAATCGGCTCGTTATGCGTAAACCATTTGGCTACACGATCCCCGAATAGCTCAAAGCAAGTGTTAGCGTAATCTACGTAAGCTTCGACCGTCTCCCGGTTCACCCAGCCTCCTTTTTCCTGTAAAGCCATCGGCAAATCAAAATGATACAAACTCACAAATGGCTCAATCCCCGCCTGATGCAACTCTTCAATGACGGCATTATAGAAATCAATCGCCTTCTGGTTCAATTCACCTCTCCCTGCCGGAAACAGACGCGACCAGGAAATAGAGAACCGGAAGGAGTTGTGACCAAGCTCTTTCATGAGTGCAATATCTTCTTTGTAACGGGTATAGAAACGGGACGTTTCGCCAGGTCCAACGCCGTCATAAAAACGGTTCGGCTCCTGCTCAAACCAATAATCCCAAATGTTCGGTCCTTTGCCGTCTCCCTCCACGGTTCCTTCTGTCTGGGTAGCCGAGGCCGATGAGCCCCACCAGAAGTCGGATGGAAAACGGTATTGAATGGTTTGCTGCTCTATATCTTTCATTTCGGTATGATTCACAGCTCTACTCCTCTCTCTTTTGCATGAATAAGCTGCTAATCTAGCAGCTTATTCACATTACATTCCAACAGTTTGATCCTTACCTGCAATGGCTGTTTGGTTAAGCTCCTCTTCCTGCTCTTTACGAACGTTCATCCGATCAATAATTTTTAGGAACGGGAACCAGATGACAAAGACGACAGCCATATTAAACAACTGCAGTACGCCTCCCATCAGAGATCCCGTAGCCATCATTCCACTAAAGAACAACGGCATCGTCCAAGGAACCTGTATTCCGTTTGGCGGCGGTACAATCCCAGTAGACATGGCGAAGTAAGTAATCAGCGTAACGATCATTGGAGCAATGACCCATGGGACAAAAATAAGCGGATTCATCACAACCGGCAAACCGAATATGACGGGCTCGTTGACATTAAACAGACCCGGTCCAAGGGCCAGCTTACTGACCTGCTTCAATTGCTTACTCTTCAGGAAGATCAGAATCGTGAGCACTACGGCCAGTGTCATACCTGTACCACCGATACCTACGGTATAAATATCCACAAACTGCTTGGTGATAATATGCGGCAGTTCCGCTCCTTTGGAGTACGCTTCGTAGTTTTCAAGTGCCAGCGTATTCCAGATCGGTTCCATGACTGAGTTGATAATAATCTGACCATGAAGCCCAAAGAACCATAAAAGCTGAACAAAGAAAATAGCAATTAATGTAGGTATAATACCACTGCCCAAGTGCACCAGAGGTGCCTGTACAGCATGATAAATCAGATCATGCAGGTTATTATGAAGAGTCAGTGTAACTACAACATTAATGATCAAAAATATGCCCAATGTGATACACGCCGGAAGCAAAGCGGCAAACGATTTGGCAACGGCTGGCGGAACGCCTGGAGGCATTTTGATAACAATGTTCCGCTGTGTCACTCTTCGGTAAATTTCAGCAGCTATAAAAGCAACGATCATGCCAAGGAACATGCCTTTGGCCCCAATCCGATCCAACGGAATGACACCAGCAATCGTGGCACCGCTTTCTTGTGTCAGCACAAACGGGGTGAGCATCAAGAAGCTGACCAACGCGATCATGCCACCGAATATGGGCTCGACCTTATAACTTCGGGATAAATAATAGCCTATCCCGACAACCACGAATAAGGTCATGATGTTCAGGGTGGCACTCGGCGCAATGTTCAGCAGACTGTTAAAAGTCGCATAATTACCGTCGCCCATCCAATCTTTTAGAAACGGCAGATTGATAATAACGACAATGATGGAGCCAAAAACTGTTAATGGAAATGACAACATAAATGCATCACGCAGTACAGTAAGATAGCGGTTGTTGTTCAGTTTACCGGCAATAGGTATCAGTATCCGGCTTAATTTCTCAAACAAAGCCTATTCCTCCCCGCGAAGTGACTTGCATTAATAGGATTGCAAGCTTTTCATGTCCCAAATTTCACAAACTTACATGTTCCGTTATAAATTTCTGGATTTGAACAGCTCCAGCAATTCTAGAACCAGATCCTTCATGGTAACCGTGGACATCAGATGATCCTCGGCATGCATTAGAAGGAGCGAGAAAGGAGTTTGGGTACCTCCCGCTTCCTTCTTAACCATTTGAAAATGGATATCATGTGCAGCACGTAAATCCTGCTTGGCTTGTTTGAGCAGTTCGTCCGCACCCTCTACATTCTCATTTCGATATTCGGTCAGCGCCTGAATCACTTTACTGCGAGCGCTTCCACTATGAAGAATAAGTTGGAAACTAATTTGCTCTTCCGTCAGTTCGGCTATATTGACTTTATCCATTTTTGCGTTCCACCAGCTTCACTGCTTGCTCATAGGCTTTCTTACCGTCAACCATCCCGTATGCCATCATGTCAATCACTTCTACATGAATACCATATTGGGCTGCTTCCTTTTCCAGCTGTCCTTTAAGAAAACTCATTTGCGGGCCAATCAATACTGCGTCAGCCTTAGCCATGTCTTCTGCCGCCTGATCTTGACCTACTGCCCAAATTTCAGCCTCGTCTCCAATGGACTTAGCATAATCCTGCATCTTAGTAACCAGCAAACTTGTAGACATACCTGAGCTGCACGCCAGCAAAATTTTCTTCATGATTGTTCCTTCCCTTCAAGGTCTGATTGGATGTTAACTACTAGAAAACGTTTACAGCGTAATTATAAATCCAGTCTTTTGATTTGTCTATACATTTAATATATATGTATAGACTTTTTTTAAAATGACACTGTTTCTTCACTTTTTTTCTTGAAAATGAACGTGATCTCTTATCTTTAATCTCTCAATAGAATCGATTTTCACTATAAGAAGTTTTGCCAAATGATATGTTATTCGATTCTGTAAAATGTTAACATGAGCTTACGGAGTAAACTTGATTGCTCCTCCGTAGCCAAAGAATAGCTGAGGTGAGAAGAGATGAGTAGAGATGAGAAGAGTCAAAGTAAAACCAAGCAAGAGTTAGACCGGGTCGTGTTCATCGGCCGCACGTTTGAGGAATACGTCCAAATGTTCAATTTGCACATTCCTGAACTTGTAGGCAAAAAGATTTTGGACTGTCCTGCGGGAGCATGTTCCTTCACCGCTCTGGGCACCAAAGCCTCGCTGGATATCACCGCAAGTGATATCGCCTACGACCACAAGATTGATGATCTGAAACGCAAAGGCCTATTGGATATTGAGCATGCAATGGAAACGCTAGAACGTGCAAAAGATAATTATGTTTGGAGCTGTTATGGAGATGTGCAAGGGCTTAGCGAGCAGCGCCATCAAGCACTGCAGGATTGCACGCAGGATATGAGGAAGCACCCAGAACGCTACGTTGCTGCGGTACTGCCGGAGCTTCCCTTTGAAGATGAACAGTTTAATATCGTGCTGTCTGCCCATTTTCTGTTTATGTATAGTGATCGACTCGACTATGAGTTTCATAAGAATACGGTACACGAACTGCTGCGAGTGGCTTCAGAGGAAGTTCGTATTTTTCCTCTGACCGATTTAACGGGAACTCGTTACGATCTGCTAGATCGTTTGATTCTTGAGCTGGAGGCAGAAGGCTTACGGGTGACAGAGGCCAAGGTTCCGTATGAGTTTATGCGTAACGGCAACTCTCTGTTAAGCATACGAAAGATATAGGGCAGGTTTAGGTGTAGAGGGAGCAAGCGATTAGCTTGCTCCCTTTCTGGTTATCGAGATGAAAATTAGAAAAATTTAGAATATTAAGAAACATTCCTACATTTTTATCGTCTATATTATGGAATACCTTACGTATGAAGGTAAGATTTTTCGAAGCCCAAAGGTAAAAAATCAACTCACAAAGGAGCTTATGCATGTTAAAAAAGTTAGGATTAGCTGCATTGATTCTGGTTACTAGCCTCTCCGTTATTGGAACAGGCTGGGCCGCATCCGGCACAACAACCATTGAAGTTTCTAAAACTGCTCTGGATTACAACGTTGCTCGCCCGCTGAGCGATGGTGCTTTTCATGATGGCTTATTGGCTGCTGAAACATCTGCTGGAAACCTCGTGTATTACAATACCAAAGGAGAGAAAGCTTTCTCACTTCCCGCCGAGCTTAAACCCATTGGTGATTTTCATGAGCAACGAGCCGTAGTCAAAAATACAAAAACCAATCTCTATGGATACATTAACACCAAAGGGACACTGGTCATCCCTTGCCAATATACCGAAGCCAATTTCTTTTCCGAAGGAAAGGCCAAGGTTACCATAGCAGACACCAAAGAAAATGCAATTATAGATCGAACGGGAAAAATTCTTTCTCATTTTAAAGAAAATGTGGAGTCAGAATATGTATTTACAGACGGTCTGGCCCTCGCCTACGCCCCCAACACTGGCAAGATCGGTTTTGTGAATACCTCTGGTCAACTAGCGATTCCCTATAAATATAAATACAGTCGTGGTTTCTCGGATGGCTTGGCTATTGTTCAGAATAGCAAAGGGCTATACGGATATATCAATACAGCAGGGAAAGAAGTTATTCCTCCTCAATATCTATCCGGTGGAGACTTCTCGGAAGGATTGGCCCCTGTGCAAAATACTAAGGGAAAATGGGGATTCATCAACAAACAGGGAAAAATCGCGATTCCCTTTAAATTTACAGATGCCCAGGATTTTAGTGAAGGCCTGGCGAGTGTGAAAAATGCAAAAAACGAAGTCGGATTTATTGATAAAAACGGAACGCTGGTCATTAAATATCAACAAAAGTATGATGTTACTTCTCCGTTCAAAGAAGGCTTAGCTTTAGTCGGTAAACAAACCCAATCATCCGTCTCAGACGGCAAATTTGGCTACATCAATCGTCAAGGGCAACTGCTAACTAAACTTGAGTACAGAGCGGAATCCTCCTCCTTCTCCAATGGCTATGCTGTTGCTTTTATCAAGCCAGGCAAAGCGTTTATTGTATCTAAACATTCCGTTTCAAAATAAAAAAGACGACCCCGAAGGCAGATCGAGTGAATCTGCTTCCGGGGTCATTAGATTTCCAATATCTTGTATACAATTAGTCGTGTGTGTAGAATTTTACTCCAGGCAGATCTGCTGCCACCCACGAATAATTAATGGTATTACTGTTGTAATTTTTGGTCCCGGCCTGTGCAACCTGTACCTCTTTCAAAATCGTGATCGATGAACCCTTCGGTCTGACAACGACCACATGACCATGCCCATCTGCTTTTTTGATTCCGATGGTAGGATACCCGAGATTTGCTCTTTTTTGAGCATCCTGAAAGGTTACAGTGTACCATCCCGGCGCATTGTTGCCCAGTAAAGCATCAGCCATTTGATTGGCTAAGCCACTTGGCAGGGAAGCCGACATCGCAGACATCACATCTTGTGCAAAAATATTACACTTCGTTCCACCTACTGGCGAATACTTTTTGTTCGTTTCTACCTTAAAACCGTCAATTACAGATGCGTAAGTACTTGCACTTCTAGCCATTGAAATTCCCCCTGAATATAAGTTGTAGAGGAAACGACGGAGTCGCTTGAACATCTGAATGGCTCCACATTCATTGATGTTGGCCTCAATTCCCTCTCAACTATTAGGGTGATTTCCGGCTTACTTTAACAACGTAATACTACAAAAAAACACTTCATTCTCATAACTGAAGGCTTTCTTCACTGATTACGGTTGGAACGATAAGCTCAGGAGTAGTCGTAGGCTTAGCTTGTGTTAAATAGTCTGCTGCCCCCATCATCAGAGCGATGCCGATAAATAGCACGACCCAATTACGATTCTTTTTCATCATCTGTACCTCTCATTCTTCACTGCGCCCGTTCAGCCACTTGAACCAATGGAGCAGATGACTGAATCGGTATTCATGCTGCAAGGCATACGTCCATACTTCTGGCTCTTCACCGGGCTCCTTCCAGACGAGCATGGAAAAGTGACCCTCTTCCTCGCTCGCAACCGATAGCAGCGAAAGACGATCATCCCCGAATCGGTATGGAGCCGATTCCACCCAGTAATTCCGCATATCGCTGATCCAGCTGCGGAACTGCTCTGTACCTGCGATCCGCAGGACTTCATCAGGTAGGAGCAGATGCTCGTCGATATCCTTCCAATCTCCCGCATATCGGTACCGCGCTGCCAGCATTGGACTGAGTGGTCGGATTTTACCGGGAGCCAACGTAGGCATATAGGCGACGGGAACGACCGGACCGATACTCTGGATAGCATAAGACCGAGCTTCCTCCTCACTCATTCCGTAAGACATAGCCTCCACGAGAAAATCGTTCCGTCTTACACCAAACTGATGCTGATACTGTGACATTTCATCCTGTAGCTCCAGTACCATACCCTGTGCCGTTTCTGTTCCGATCATTCCCAAACACCTCTCATTCCAAAATATAGTCGTGCAATTCCCGTTGCGCTCGATACTTTGCCCAATTGAATTCAGGCCAAGCCGATTCTTCTCTCGTCATGCTCGTCAAACGGGCTTGTAAAAACTCATCTAGTGATCCATGTTCCTTACGACTAAAGTCAATCAGCAGCGGAATCGCGTCCGCCGATAGCTCACTCAAATATTCCTTATCTATCACCGATGTCGTGCGATACCGTTCGAGATTATTTTCAGCAATCCGTATATCAATGCCCACATAGTTCACGACGACATAGGCGACCAGAGCGAGTACAATATAATATTTCGCCAACGGCAGTTGACGGAAATGAATGCGCATTGCTGCAATAAGCAGTAGCAAGCCCAGAAAAATCATAAACGCGTGTACCAAATAGCGGGTGTACGTATAGCCGTATGCTTCTTCGTACATAACCAGCCGGGTATATCCCGAATACAGCATCACACCCGAACAACCCACGAGTATGTACAGCAGGCCACTGTTCATTTTTTGCACTATACCTGAGCCAAATTCAGTCCACTTCAATACACTGATCATCAGCACAAAGTTGATACCTGTTACCATAACCAGCTCCCCGAATCCTCTTCTCGCATATTCGGCATACGAGGTTCCTTCGGGCAGAGCACCTTCCCATGCACCAAACAAATATCCGAACTGCAACACGACGAATACAACATACACCAGATTCATGACAATCAGCACCGTAGCGGTAATGACAGGGTCAAATTTAATCGCGACCGGCTCGTGGTAAGGCACCGTTGGTCGGTCAATCATCACTGAAGAGTGACCATCATACTCGGTGGTTTGGCCATTCGTGCGCTCATTTAACCCGTGCCATGATTGGGTCTCTCTCTGCGTATTACGCGGAGCAGGCTGTACAAATCCCCACAAATAACAGAAGAAACAGAAGGTGAAAAAGCAGGTCCAGATCAGCCGCAGCATGCCACTCCCAAAGGACAGCGTTCCGATCCATTCGGGTACTCCAGCTAACAACTTTTCGAACATCCCATCCGCCGAAGCCAGCAAAGATATGATAATGAACAGTAGCGGCAAGGCAATAAGTAAACCAATCATCACTTTACCCAATACACGCTTACGCTCATCCTTTACATTCCGAAGAGCTACTGTCTTGACCATCCGAAAGGGGGTCACGATATGACGAAAGTTTTGATAAAACCAATGGCTTAACGCCTGACCAATAATACCGGGTTCTGACCAGCTATGCCTTTTCTCCCCAAACAGCAGCACCATGTGTACGCTAATCAGAGCAGGTATCGCCAGCGCATTTAACACGTATAGGACCGGATTATTGAACAGCGCGTATGTCAATGCCAGCATCATAATGATCACAAACAGCAAACGCCCTATCCATGATCTGGACTGGAAACGATCTCGATTAAAGGCATACATATAGGCGTAAAACCCAATAACAAAAATTGGCATAGACACGCCCAGCCCATGTCCGTAAAACAGATATTGATGAACCAGCGCCAACACAATTGCGCCAGCAAAGGCGGACAGAAACGACGTTTTCGGCAAAGACGTTCCATTCATCTTGTCATGCATGGTAAATACCTCCACAAATATGCTTTATAACCCTTATTGTAGATGATAAAATAAGAAGATAAAGAGAAATTAATTCAAACAAAATTTCCTATTTTATAAAAGTGACGACGCTTTTAATCAAATATAGGGGAAACGGAGCAACCTTGAATGAAACTCCATGCCCAATTTTTACGGCTTCACTCCCACGCAGCTGACGACAAGGACGATAACCATACCATAGAGACGACGCTGGATGAGCTTGCGGCTATTTTTGACTGTACTCACCGCAACGCCCTGATGATCATTCAGAAAATGGAGCAGCATGACTGGATACAATGGACTCCCCGCCGAGGCAGAGGTCGTCGCTCCAGTCTGCGCTTCCTCATTCAACCGGAAGACATTGCCGTGCAATCCATGATGCAAGCCATAGACCGCCATGATATCAAACGCGCGCTGGATGAAATTCGAGTTCATTCACGCTCCTCCACCATGCAGGAGCATTTGCAAGGCTGGTTGCTAAATTATTTTGGGCATCACGCAGAGGTGCGCAGTGATCAGCAGCAGATCGACACGCTGCGTCTGCCTATTCGCCAGCAGCTCTATACGCTGGACCCGTTGTATTTGAACTGGCTCGCCGAGTCCTTCGTATCCAGCCACGTCTTTGATGGTCTGGCCCGCCGGGCGAACGAAAGCGGCGAGATTTTGCCGGGATTGGCGCACGCTTGGGAGGTGGACACCACTCGTACACAGTGGACCTTCTTCCTGCGTAAAGAAGTGTTGTTTCATAACGGAAAAATACTGACCGCTGAAGACGTCGTCTATACCTTTGAGCGACTGAGTCGGGCGCCGGGAAGGAGACTTTACCATTTTATCGTCCGGCAAATTCAGCACGTTCAGGCGTTAAGTCCGACGATGGTACGCTTCGTACTAAAGGAGCCAAACGAGCTGTTTCTATCCTTCCTGTGTACCAGCCGGGCTGCGATTGTGCCGCGTGAGCTTAATCAGGTGGGTGAAGCCGCCTTTGGCATCCGCCCTGTCGGTACAGGGGCATTCAAAGTCACGGAAATGAACGAAAGCCTGTGTACACTGGAGGCTTTCGCACCTTATTTTCAAGGCCGGGCTCATCTGGACCGAGTGGAAATTGTCCAACTCCCATGGGCGACTAAGCTGGAATCGTCGGATACGGAAGACACCGCTTCTTCTTTTCACATTATCCATAATCCCGTATCGGCGGGAGATACGGATACCGCATGGAGCCAGATTCACTCGGCGGCTTCGGTACGCAAATTTATCACATGTAATACACACAAGGATGGACCGCTACGCAATCCAGAAATACGTGCCCGCATTGTAGCATGTCTGGATCATCGCTCCCTTCCTCCAGCAGTGGATTCACCTAACGATTCTTATGAACCACTGGCGGCGCTGCAAATTGCTACCATTCCCGAGTATAAAGCGGACGCAGACCGGGTTGCGGCTCAGCTCGAATCCTGTGGGTATACCTGTAACATCGTGGCCGCATCTATGAATGAATTCAAAAGCTCATCTATCCGTATGGAGTCAGACTTAATCATCTTTTCTCTCTTTCGTGACCGTGATGAGCAATTACGCCTGTTTGACTTGTATCTCAATGTATCTGGGCATGTGGAGCCTCATAGCCGTGTGGATATCGAAAGACTGCTGCGTGAAATTGCACGGGAGGCCGATCATACTGTTAGGGCGCAGCAATTCGAACATATCGAAACTCGGCTCATGGATGAGCACCAGCTGCATATTTTATATGAAAAGCCCGTTCAGACGGCCTATCTCCCTTCTGTGCGTGGCGTATCTTTTAACAGTCAGGGCTGGGTGGATCTACGTCATGTCTGGTTTCCACCTGCTCAACTTCCAGCTCCCCACTCTTGACGGCAAAAGTGCTCCTTCAAATGCACTTCACATCAAAAAAAGGTATCCTCTTCTTCATAAGAGAATACCTTTTTGAATGCCGCTTTCTAGATCCTCTAAGCGGATGGTTCAAGGGATGAAAAAGCCCATCCCCCCAACCCATGACTGTGGACGTCGCTAGGATCTTCCAGAGGGGGGGTAACGGGTGAAAAATTCAATAGGACAAAAACATTAAATGCGAGCAGAGAAAAAACGATCTTTTTTATCATGGATGTACTCTACCTCTCCAAGTAAGTTTTTATATTCCTCTTTGTCCTCAGAAGTGGCAGTATGCCGATACTTTTCAAATAGTCCTACACATTTAATGGTGACAGGATTACCATTCAGCACTACAGAATAGGAAAGACTCTCAAGCAAGAATTTCATGCCTTTGGTATAACGGTGTTTGTTGAGATCATAACAAGCCATCTCTGCCAAAAATCGTGCATAAAGATCTGCTGACATTTGCTCCGTATAGGTGCCTACCTTGACATGCTGATCTGCAAATGCCTCAATTTGTTTTTCAAAACGTTGCAGTACATGATCCACATTAAAATCATAACGGTTGGCCGCTACCATAATTTTATGCAACCCCACCAGAATTTCGCCTTCGTTTTTTTCCAAATAATCCACATATTGTGGAATCACATCCAAGCTGCCTGACATCAACTGATACAAATACCCGTTGGCCTCAGCCCAGTTGCTACAAAGGGCCTTCAAACGCCGAGCTTCTTCCGTATCCTCTTGCACCCAGCTCAAATCAGAGTATAGCGATACATACTCCAGCGCCTTCTGATAATCCCCGCGCTCATCCCACACCCCGGCACGCAACACGTAAGAGTATACAATATACATAAACAAAGGACCCTTGGGTTCCTTGCCACGCTCCGGTCTTCTGGTATTTCCGTATTTTTGCTCGTATTGTACCTTGGCTTTTTGAGCCATTTTTTCAGCAAACCATTCTACTTTATCCCAACGCCGCAAGGAGGCATAGGTATTAGCCAGGTCTCTTAAGGCATCCAGTTGGTCTGCTTCACCCAGTCGGTCCACAAAGCTTTCGAAGTGTGTGGCTGCCCATAAATTTTCGTCCTGGTCATCGCCAACGGCAATCGTAAATAAACGATATTGGCAGAGCGCCAGACGCTCTGAATGTTGGTACTTCTCACTTTCGGAAACATTTTTATAAATAATTGCCGCAGCCTCAAGCTTACCTTCACTGAATAATTCTTCTGCTGTCTCAAACAAAGCTGGGGCGTATATGAGATAGTCCATCATAAACTCCACGACTTGCTTAATACAATCCAGTTTGTTCAGCTCTGCACAGCGATGCAAAAAGGGACGAACCCGTCGCCAATTCGGTGCCGTATTCCGTATAAATTCATCAATGTATAACTCATAGAGGCTCCCTTCTTCAAGCCCCATGCCTGCACCAATCCGATCCAATAGCAGCATCGCAATCGGACGATTACCGTTAATAATGGCACTGATCGTTCCTGCATTAATACCTGTGTTCTCCCCAAACTTACTAATCGTAATTCCTTCTCGTCTGATGTACTGCTCCAGCTCTGCGCGAATTGTGGTTGTTTCCTTCAAATCAGGCACCCCCAGGGATTACTTGCATGATTACAATACAAAAAAAGAAAATTCCCGTGAATATTCCCTTAATTATACAAAAGAAAGACCACTTAGCCAACCGCTCAAGTAAATTTATATCAAAAAATTCAATAATTCTCCGAATTGCCGTATACTACGGGGAGGTGAGCCGAACAGCTACACCCAATCGGTACGCAGGAAAGGATACGACAAATGGACAACACCCCTACAACAGAACAAGAGATTGCACAATGGATGGTCGCGCAGATCCGTGAAGTGGGCACCCTGAAACAAGAAGATGCAATTGCATATGTACGCTCTGAGTATGGAGAGCAGTATGTGTTTATAAGCGAGCATGGTCATGTATCTCTGGAAAAAGAAATCAAAAAGGCATTCCGCAAGCTTCATGGTGGCAGAATTGCCTGGGATCGTGACGGATTTCTCTGGGCCTGGACTTAACAAGCAAAGCATCTGCCCTAGGCAGGTGTTTTTTTAATAATTTATCTCCTTTTTTCACCACAAGTCCATAGGGATGCACATGACGGGAAGAACAGATTCCGTCAGCTTTCTCATATTGAATGGTTATTTTATGTGACCCCCACACTGCAGTTCTCACGGCCTCAAGACAAGGAATGGCTATACGTTCCGTCCACCACGGCGTATCATCAAAATAAAACCGCGCTTTGGCTTTCTTAATATCGGACTGATACGGGTCTGGCATCGTCTGTTCCAGTTTGAGCAGAGCATTCTTTAACTTCAAACCCGATTCCGTGGGCCCGCCTGTATAAATGCCCATCCCTGTTAAATACAACTGAATAACATCCCCGCCATTCAACTGTTTCAAGTTCGCCGTATAACCCTCCATTAAATAAATTCCGCCCTTCGGGCCGGATGCGGTAACAATCGGAACGCCGGCTTCAGCCAGGAGATCGATGTCCCTGTAAATAGAGCGTACAGAGGTTTCCAGTGCCAACGCCAATTCTTTGGCCTTCATTCTCCCTCTAGATTGATACATAATAAAATCGCGATTAAACGATGCAGTCTCACAATCATACCTCCACAATAGATGGTTAACCCGAATTGAAAAGATGATGCAACGATTGTTGACACCCTGTTGGCAGTAATAGGTGTGTATCATAGAAGTAAAGGGGTGTAATGGATGATGAATATTGGAATATTGGGGACGGGATTCGGCGCGTATCATGCCTCACTGTTAAACAACCATCCCAAAGTAAACAGAATCATGGTATTTGGAAGGAACGAAACCAAGCTGCAAAAGCTGAAAGAGGAGCTAAACGTAGAAGTCACACAAAATATAGAGGATATTCTGCTGGACCCACACGTGGATATCGTCGATCTATGCCTGCCCTCCCAGCTGCATAGGTCCTATGCCGTGGATGCGCTGAAGCACGGTAAGCATGTATTTTGTGAAACACCGGTTTGCTTTGATCTCGAAGACGCTCTTCTTATGCAACAAGCTGAGAAGCAATATAGCAAAAAGATTCTGGTCAACCAGTTCATTAAGTTTGATCCCGCCTATACCTATCTGTATGAGGCATACCGCCAACAGAAATACGGGAAGCTCATCTCCTTATCTTTGAAAAGAGAAACGCCTCCTCTGTGGGGGGATCTTGGACTAAGCTCCATTCCTACTCAGTTCATGAAAGGCCAAGCTGGTATTTCATGAAAGCGACGAAAACGATCTTATACCTACCGCATTATATGAGTACACCGCATCAGGACAGCAAAAAATCAACCTCGAATCTGCCAATCCATATGAAAAAAGTTTGGATCATGCACTTGAATGCTTTGGCGGACATTCGGAAAACCTGATTTCACTGGAATCGGCTGTACAAGCGCTGAAAGTGGCTGTTGAGATTAAAAGCAGACTGGGGCAAACCCAGCGTTAACCCCGTATTTTTTCTTATGCCTGTTCTTATCTAGGGAAATCAGCTTCCTATAAGGAAGCTGTATCCGCAGGCAAGGAAACTTCGTCCGCGTAGTTCGTTGCCATAATCTTGGCTACCCCTGCCGGGTCGGTCGTCTGCCCCAACGCCCACATCATTTTCGTCACCAGCGCTTCCGTTGTCATGTCATACCCCGGAATAACGCCCTTCTCCAGTACCTTTTGCCCCACTTCGTAAATCGTCAAATCCCCGCCCTCATAAGGACATTGAGTAGTCACGACAATACTCATACCGTCCTTCATCAGCTCCTCGATTTTGCTGATCAGGCTTCTTTCTTTAAAAGGAACGCCACCCATACCAAAGCCCTCAATGACGATACCTTTATAGCCCAAGCCCTGAATGGCATCGAAAATCGCCGGATTCGTACCCGGAATCAGCCTGAGCAGAAATACCTCCGAAGCATACCCGTCGTTGTATGGGTGACGAGCGGTACCGCGATTTGCAAATACGCCCTCCGTATAGATCACCTTACCGTTCTCCACGAGTCCGATATACGGATAGTTAATACTCTCAAAAGCATTATAGCTGCGTGTTCTGATCTTCGAGCTGCGGCTGCCGTTAATAATTTTGCCGTTAAACACAACAAAAACCCCGGCCACCTCGCCACATGCGGTCAGGAATGAGTCGATTACATTTTTTTTGGAATCGCTGTGCTCCGCCAAAATGGAAACCTGCGAACCTGTCACGACGACGGGCTTGTCTACGGTTCCCAGCATGAAGCTCAAGGCTGAAGCCGTATAAGCCATCGTATCCGTGCCGTGTGCAATGACAATACCGTCGTATTGATCGAGCGAACGATGTACCATCCGGGCGATAGAAGCCCAATCCTCAGGTTGTGTATTTGTGCTATCAATGCTCATCAGATTATGGGCATCAATCTCGCAGATCTCCTTCAGCTCCGGAATTTCCGCCAAAATATTTTCAGCCGATTGGGTCGGTGTCAGGCCGCTTTCCTGATAGGAGGAAGAAATGGTCCCTCCGGTATTAATGAACAAAACCTTTTTCATATGCCAATGTTCCTTCCCGATTACATCTTCACTGTATTGTTCTTAGAATTTATCATGAATAAGTGTGATAAGCTACTTTGCAATGGAAAAGAATTTGGGATATGAGGGGCCAAAAAAAGCACGACAAACAAGCGCGGGCTTTCCTTCCTCCTGCGACTTGTCTAACGTGCTTTTTACTATAGGTGCAATAACTCTACAGCGCTGCACCACATACCTATAACCCATCCACGTACTTCTTATGGGGATACAGGCTGCTCCTGTGGCGCTCTCTGTACCAACGCTTTGCCCAGAAACTGCCGTGTCCGTTCTTCCTTCGGATTGGTGAAAAACTGCTCGACGGGTCCCTGCTCCACGATCACGCCATGCTCCATTAGTACAACCCGATCCGCTACATCTCTCGCAAAACCAAGCTCATGTGTGACAATAATCATCGTATTGCCTTCACTCGCCACCTTTTGAATCACGGACAGCACTTCATCCACCAATTCAGGATCAAGTGAGGATGTCGGTTCATCGAACAACAACACCTGTGGATTTAGTGCTAAAGCACGGGCAATCGCAACTCGCTGCTGCTGTCCACCCGAAAGCTGGGCAGGATAATAAGTCATACGATCCTTTAACCCGACCTTTTCCAGAATGCTTTCACTGATCTCTCTCGCCTGCTTACGATCCAGCTTTTTCACACTGGTCAGACCAATCATCACATTGTGGAGTGCATTCAAATTTTTAAACAACTGATATTGCTGAAATACCATTGCCGTTGCCATCCGTAGTCCGAGAATGTCCTTTTTTCCCGCCTTGGCGGCATCGACCTTTACACCGTCAATTTCAATAACACCACTGGTCGGCTGTTCCAAAAAATTAATGCTGCGCAGCAGCGTGGACTTCCCCGATCCGCTTGGGCCCAGGATCACTACGACTTCTCCCTTGCCTACCGTTAGGTCTATGCCCTTCAACACGTGATGCTGTCCAAAATGCTTATGAATTTGATGAAGTTGAATCATACCCTTACTCACTTCTTTCGTAAATTCGAATACGCTTCTCCAGCACGACAAGCCCGCGCTCAATAATAATGCACACCAACCAGTAAATCAGAGATACCGCAACATATACCTCAAAAAAAGCCAACGCTCGCGCGCCCATGATTTTAGCCTGTCCCATCATATCGACGACACCGATCATAAAAATAAAAGACGTATCCTTCACCGTACTGATCAGCGTGTTTCCCAAATTGGGCAAAGCGACCGTCAACGCCTGCGGCAATACAATTTTGATCATAATTTGTGTTTGGCTCATACCGATGGAATTGGCAGCCTCAAATTGTCCCCGGTCGACTGAATGAATCGCCGCCCGGAACGTCTCCGACAAATATCCCCCGAGGTTCAATGAAAATGAGAGCAACGCAAACAGCTCGGGCGGAATGACATAGACATTGAATTGCTGTAAGAATCCATATTCGCTCTGGAAATAATACAGAAACTTGGGTATTCCATAATATACGAGAAACAGCTGCACAATGAGCGGTGTTCCCCGAATGTACGAGACATACAACGTAGACAATGGCGCCAAGACAGGCACCTTGTATATCCGGATTAAGGCCGTAGCTAACCCGATGATCCCACCCAGCAGCATGGACACAAACGCAATCCATAAGGTCACGGGGAGATACTCGACGATCTGGGGAAGGCTTTTCAGCATATAATCAAGATCAAACAGCTTTTCCATAGGAACCCCACTTTACCCTTTACATTGTTATTACTGAGGAATAAATTCTCCACCTGTCCACTGTTCAGACAATTTTTTCAGTGTTCCGTCCGCTTTCAGCTCTTTAATAATCGGGTCGATTTTAGCTTTCAGCTCTTCGCCCTGCTTATCCTTTTTGAACACCAGGTTGATGTTATCGCTTTGCACCGGCTCACCCACAGCTTCCACCTGCAAGCCTTCCTTCTTGATTGTTGCCGCCGCCATAACCGGATCATTCACATAAGCGTCCACTCGGCCATTTTGCACGTCTTGAAGGTTATCGGACGAAGTACCTGTATCATTGTATTTCAAAATAATTTTATTTCCGTTCTCCGCATTATACTGTTCCAGCAACTGTGTGTAGGAGTCGCCTACCGAGGCCGCTACCTTCTTGCCCTCCAAATCCTTGAGGGAATGAATATCCGTTCTACCCTTTTTCACAATAATAACCGACTGAGCCGAGAAATAGGACTCATCCGAGAACAAATACTTCTTCTCACGTTCGGGATTTTTGGCAACTTCATCGGCGATCATCTGAACTTTATTTGAATCTAGTGCAAGGAATATCGCATCCCAGCCCGAAGGTACAAATTCAATCTTATAACCGTCCAGCTTCTTGTCGATCTCCTTGACTACTTCCACATCGTATCCAGTCAGCTCGTTTTTATCATTCATAAAAGCAAACGGTGGGTAGTCATTTTGTGTGCCGACATAGATTACCTTATCCCCCGATGCCGCATCCTTCGAGGAACATCCACTCAAGGCACCCGTTAATAACACAAGAGATAGACCAATCGCTGCTACCAAAGCAGATTTCTTCATATTATGACATCCCCTTTTTAATATCCAAGTAATTTACTATGATTTTATATTATAACGGGTTATTCAAATAATACAACAAGTAAATTTCATATTGATTATTTAGCTATATGTTGCACAAAAAAGGACCCTTGCGGGTCCAATGTCATCCATGAAGCGGAAAACGCTCTGCTGGATGTTCCGGCAAAATGGACGAGATCAACCGTCGTACAGCCGGATGAGCAGATTCAAAAATCTGATCCTTCTCATCACAGCGCTCGATCAGTCTCCCCTGCTCCATCACAGCAATGCCATCGCAGACAGCATAAGCTGCCCGAATATCATGCGTGATGAACAGATATGACAATCCAAACGAAGATTTCAGTTCTCCCAGCAGGGATAAAATATGCATCTGGTGAACCATATCGAGGCTGCTGACGGACTCATCCAGCACGATCAGCTTTGGTTTGAGCGCAATCGCCCGTGCAATATTGATCCGCTGCAATTGTCCGCCACTGAACTGATGCGGATATTTAATCCGATCCTCTGGCTTGAGGCCGACCCGTTCCAGTAGGCTTTCGACCGTTCTTTTTTGTTCCTGCACCGATAACCGTTCGTAATTGTCCAATGGCTCCCCAATAATCTGCCCGGCGGTCATTCGGGGGTTTACAGCAGAGTAGCAGTCCTGAAATACGACCTGCATATCCCGTCGCATTCCCCTGCGGACTTGAGGGCTCGCATTATAAATGTCCTGTCCCTGGAACAGCACCTGACCCTCCTGCGGCTTCTCCAGCCCCAGAATAACCTTGCCCAGCGTGCTTTTACCGGCTCCACTGGTTCCAAGTAAGCCTAGGCAAAACCCACTCTCTATAGTAAGTGAAACGTTAGCCAACACAGGGGGGCGTGGTTCAGAACGGCCCAGCCATTTGCGCCTTCCATAGCTATGAGTTACTTTCTTCACTTGTAGCATACGCATTCGCTCCCCTTTTGAAAGTGTAACTGTCGAACAGGCGACTAACCACCTACCTGATTCATGCCCCGAATGGACAACTTGGGTCTGACTTGTAGCAGCATTTTGGTATATTCATTCTGCGGGTGATCGAACAACTGATGGACCTCAGCCTGCTCAACAATACGACCCTGCTGCATGACAGCCACTTCATCCGCCAATTGGGAAATGACGCCCAGATCATGCGAGATCAGCAAAATAGACGTATTGTATTCCGTACGCAAGCGATCCAGCTCTCTTAGCACCTGTAGCTGATTGACCACATCAAGCGCCGTCGTTGGTTCATCCGCAATAACCACTGCTGGCCGCAGGCACATGGAAATGGCAATCATGACCCGTTGCAGCATCCCGCCGCTCAACTGAAACGAATAACGCTTCATCAGCTTGGCTGGATCGGGCAAATTCATATTTTCCAGAGCCGTTATGGCAAGATCACGGGCCTGTCGTTTGGTTAATCCGGTGTGCGTGCGGACCGTTTCCATAAACTGAGCTCCGATCGTATACACTGGCGTAAAGGCGCTCATCGGATTTTGCATTATAAATGCGATTTCCTTGCCCCGAATACGCCGCATTTCCTCGGCCGCCATTCCGTTCAGTTCACGCCCGTTCAGACGGACACTACCTTCCACGTCCATCGTCTGGCGATCCAGCAGTTGGAGCAACGCTTTACAAGTCACCGTTTTGCCGCTTCCACTCTCACCGACAAGACCCAGAACTTGTCCCCTTTTCAGCTCAAAATGAGTTGGCTCCAGCAGAGATACCCCCCCGGCATCGGTTTTGAGCTTCACCTGTAAGCCGCTGACCTCCAGCACCTTCGCCCTGTCGTCCATCGTTGTAACTCACTCCTGTTTTACTGACGTTTGGCAATTCTGTATCGGTCGGACAGCGCCTCCCCCAATATATTGAAGGCCATCACCACCACCAGAATCATAACCCCCGGATAGATCATTAATTCCGGGTGACTGCGGATGTATCCCGTTCCCTCATGAATCATCGCTCCCCATTCGGGAGTCGGCGGTTGGATGCCCAAACCGAGGAAAGACAACGCAGAAATATCCATGATCGCCCAGCCCATTTCCAGCGTACCAATGACCACAATCGGCCTTAGTACATTTGGAATGATATGCCGGCGGATAATGGCCCCTGAGGAGGACCCGCTAATCCTTGCGGCAGCTATAAAATTCCGTTCTTTCAGACTGACGACCATATTGCGGCACATTCTGGCATAATACACCCACTGCACCATCATTAAAGCAAGCAGCACCTGCATGAGGCCCGGCCCAAAAATACCGACAATGCCCAGCACAAGCACCAAATTCGGAAACGCCATAATACCTTCGCAAAACCGCATCAACACACTATCGACCCAGCCACCCACATAACCTGCAAGCGACCCGATCACAACGCCGATACTAAGCGAGGACAGGAAAATTAATGTCGCAAAGCCGAGGGAAATCCGCGCTCCATACAGCAACCGGGATAAATTGCATCGACCCAAATGATCGGTCCCCAGCCAGTATTCTTTCGAAGGTCCCTCCAGCTTGTGCAGTAAATTGACTTTAACCGGATCATGGGGAGCCAGCCAAGGAGCTAGCGCCATAATGATAAAAAGAGCAGCCAGTACGACAGAGCAGACCACGATTACCTTTTGACTTTTGAACATTGTACGCAACCTTATCATCACTGCTCTGCTCGTCCCTTCGATGAAATTCGGGGGTCCATATACAAATGCACTAGATCAACGAGCAAATTGCATACGATGAACAGGCATGCCGCCAAAAACACATAGCATTGTATGACGGGAATATCCCGGTTAAAAATCGCTTCCACAAAATAACGGCCAAACCCGGGCCATGAAAACACCTGCTCCACAATAATTGTTCCGGTCAGAAGCTTGCCCAGATTCATACCCATACTTGTAATCAGTGGAGCAATGGCAATTTTCAGTACATGCTTGAGCATGATCACCCGCTCACGAATTCCTCTAGTTCTGGCATACTGCACATACGTTTCCTGAAGCTGCTCCAACACACTGGAACGCAGCAGGCGCGTATATAAAGCAATCAGAACCAGCGACAGGGTCAACGTGGGCAACACCAGATGCTGCCACGTTCCTCGCCCCTCCACAGGGAGCCAATCCAATCGGACAGAGAAAAAGAAGATTAACAAATATCCCAGCCAGAACTGGGGTATAGACGCGCCAAAATATGAAATTCCTCGACTAAGCAGGTCGATCCAGCCATTTTTACGCATCGCCGCCAGCACGCCCAGCGGAATACTTACCACAATAGATAGCAACATACTGCTCACAGCCAATTCAAAAGTGGCGGGCAGCCGAACCTTGACCTCATCCCACACCGGCTTGTTGGTTAGATACGAAGTACCAAAGTCCAATTGACTGATTCTTTGAAGTGTATGCATATACTGCGTCAGCAAAGGCTGATCCAGCCCGAACTCATGTCTTTTCTGCTCCAGAATCTCTGGAGTAGGGTAAATATGAGCAGCCGTCAAATAGGCCTCGGCCGGATCAACTGGTGAAATATGAATGAGTGCAAAGGTAACGAGGGTGGCAAAGAGAACAATAGGAATGACCGCTACCATTCGCTTCCCGATATAGCTGATCATGAGTTGTCCTCCTATCCTGTAAACTACCGTTACCCATCGGCTTCAGCTACTTTCCGATTTCAATTCCCTCAAACGGATTTTCATCCCGATTAGCCGGGAATACAAAGTTTGTAATCTTTTTCTGGTACACTGCCGTTTTCTTAATATACGAGATAGGCACAATGGCAGATTGCTCCTGGAGCGTCTTCAGAATCGAAGCATACAGCTCTTGGCGCTTGGTTTCATTTGTCGATGAGAGCGCTTCGTGTACTTGCTGATCCAGGTCTTTCTTCATCGGAAGGGCGCTCAGCACCTCGGAAATTCCGAAGCTCTTCTTAGCAATAACATTAATAAAGGAATGCGGATCATAAGGCGCACCATAGTTGTACCAGAAGTACAGATCAAACTGGTTGGATCTAAGACGCTTAATTTGAACCGTCAGCTCCAGTCCGGTCAGGTTCACTTTGACACCCAGTTCTCCCCATTCAGCCTGAATGGTTTCAGCCATCGCCTTTTGGATCGGATCGGTTTTATCGAAAATCAGCTCAAAATCTAGCTGTTGTCCGTCTTTTTCGCGTACTGTACCCCCTGCGGGCAGCTTCCAGCCAGCCTCATCCAGCAACGCTTTGGATTTTTCCACATCATAGCCAACAGGCTGTAAGTTTACATTCGTATACGGATAGTTTTTGGATAAAACCGTGTCCGCTGTTTCCTCCAGCCCCGAGGTTACACCTTCCACCATTGCCTGCTTGTTAAAGCCATGCTGGAGTGCCAGACGTACCCGAAGGTCTGCCAGCTTGGGATTGGATGAGTTGAGTAACAGGCTTCTTGTACCAACAGGCTCGGACAGCGTGGTAACATACTGATTCGTGTCGCGAAGCTGTTTGAAAGCATCCAGACTAATGACACCCTCTCCATAAATCAGATCCAGATCGCCTTTTTCAAAGGCCATTACACGGGTTTCGCCATCGGGAATGATTTTTACCGTAATTTTATCCACCTTTGGTGCAGTGCCCCAATAATTTGGATTACGCTTAAAGGTTGCATATTCATCTTGCTTGTATTCATCCAGCATCCAAGGTCCTGTACCTACAGGTTTCTTGATTCCTTTGGACGTATCTCCATCATCCGGGAACCCCGCTTCACCCAGAAAACGGAACGGGCGAACGACAGACAAATCCTGAAGCACTGGGTAGTATGGTTCTTTGAGTGTCATTCGGAAGGTGCTGTCATCTACAGCTTCAGTTTTGTCGAGAACGCCTACTATACCAAGCCAGCTGTGCGTCTTCTCATTTTTCATAATAGCGTCAAAGTTCTTTTTGACAATGCCCGCATTAAATAGCGTTCCATCCGAAAATTTCACACCTTTGCGTAGCTTAAACGTATATATTTTGCCGTCCTTGGATATAGTCCAGGATTCAGCCAAAGCAGGCTCCAGCTTACCTCCTTGCTTGTAGCTGACTAACGGCTCATAAATCATAGATTGTGCAAAAAGTTGGGAAGGATTATATACGTGAGGATTCATCGTACCAATGTCACGCGGCCACGATAGCGTGATCGACTTTTCATTGGCAGCTCCGTCAGTTGAGGTGGATGCAGGCGTGTTCTCCTGCTTCGCGCAGCCCAAAACAACGGATAATAAGAGGAGCGCCACCAACATAAGGGTGGCAGTCTTGCGGTGTCGAACGGACATCAATGTATTTCCCCTTTTCTATATATGTGATAATGATTATCATAATCATATTTAGAATAGGTACCACGTTCTATTTTGTCAACAACATTCGACAAGCCGTCCTCTTATTTATTTTTAAATTTGTAGAATATTAAATTTATGGCTTAATTCGCCAACGTTTGAAACAGAGCACGCGTGTACTCATGCTGTAACAAGTCTTCATCCCATTCCTTAAATATTTCCACGATCTCCCCCTGAACCATAACGGCAACGCGGTCACAAAACTGACGAGTAGATTGGAGATCGTGAGTGATGAATAGGTAGGACAACTGACGTTCCATCTGCATTCTTTTGAGCATGTCCAGTACAGAAGACTGCGTTGTCGTATCCAGATTGGCGATCGATTCATCGAACAAGATAATATCCGGCTCCACCGCCAACGCTCGGGCAATACATACCCGCTGTTTTTGCCCGCCACTTAGTTGTGTTGGGTATTTTTCCAGACATTCCGTGTCCAGCCCCACAGATTCCAGTAAAGACTGGCAAATATCGAGTGCTTGCGTTTTTCGTCCGGGAAAATAGTTGTGGATTGGCTCCTCCAAAATATCTCGTATGGTCATGCGAGGATGGAGCGAGGAAGACGAATCCTGTGCGACCAGTTGGATTCGTTTGTACAGATGGATATCCTTCACCCTTCCGGTGTGAATGGGCTGGTCATCCAGCCAAATCTCTCCTGAGGTCAACGACTCCAGCCCTAGAATACATTGTGCCAACGTGCTTTTGCCACTTCCACTTTCTCCAACCAGTCCGAGACATTCCCCCTGTTGTAACTCCAGACTCACCTTCTTCACGGCCTGCTCGCTATCTTGCGTGCTGAACCAACCTTTTCTCCGTTTGCGGACAGGGTATGCTTTGGTCACATTCTTCAATTCCAGCATCACTGGTTCATCCTTCCTTCCGGACCCATCTCCAACACTCGATCTGCTATGCGGCTCATACCCTGGCGATCATGTGAAATCAACAATATGGTGAGATCAAAGTCTTCTCTCAATTGTTGCAACAATGCCAGAATCTTGTCGCGGTTGATAACATCCAACGCCGTAGTAGGCTCGTCGGCAATAAAGAGGCTCGGACCGGAGCTTAACATTGCAGCCAGCAGCACCCTTTGACACATGCCTCCGCTTAGTTCAAAAGGATATGACGACAAAATATGCTCAGGATTTGCAAATCCAACCTTGCGGAGCAGAGAGCGCAAATAGGCCTCCCGCACTGGAGTAGCGCCTCCTCTGGCTATCTCCGTGGCACGGCTCAGCATCTGCCCCATCCGTGGCAGCACGCCCAGTGGGTGGACTTGCTGCGGTGCAGTGTGGGATGCGACAGCATCAGCGTGCCCCGGCTCCATCTGGTCATGCGGCATCCGACGCCGCCCGTGCAGTCTAAGCGTATCCATCAGCTGGGCGCGGACAGTCCGGATCGGGTTCAACCCGCTCAGCGACTGTTGAATGAGCAGGGCAATATCCTCTCGGCGCAGCCTTTGCCAGCGCCGTTCCTGGAACGGGAGGATGTCTTCCCCGTTATAATAGATACGCCCTTGCGTAACATTAATACCTGGTTCCAGCATGCCTGCGATTGCGTGTGCGGTCAGGCTCTTGCCGCATCCACTCGGTCCGGTCAGGGCCACAATCTCCCCTGAATATATGGAAAAGCTCACATCACGCAGCAGTAGTTTGCCCCCGCTTCCGCTTGCTCCTACGCCTGTGCGGCAGATTTCCAAATGTTCCACGTGTAACAACGGTCTTCGCCCTGCCACTTGTTCTATCGTATCCTTGCACCCAAGGGCTGTTTGATCCTCCACTATTTGTCCGCCCCCTTTTCCGAAAAGCGGTCGCCCAAAAGCTGGCAGGCAAGTACGAACAGCATAATCGCCAAGCCCGGGAAAATCATGACATGCGGGGCCACCTGAAAATACGAGGTTGCATCATGCAGCATCACGCCCCACTCTGGCTTAGGCGGCTGTACACCCAATCCAAGAAAGGACAGCCCAGCGATCATCAGCACCACGCGTCCGATATCCCATACCGCATAAACCAACAACTGCGGCAACGCTTGTGGCAATACATAACGGCTCAGTATACGTACGTGTGAATTGCCGGATAAACGGGCATATCGAACGTAGTCCTCCTGACAGGCTTTTTGAACCAGACTACGGATATACCGGACATAGACCGCCCACCGTACCGCAATAATCGCAAGGGTCATGTTAACAAAACCTGGACCCAAAATGCCCACAATTGCCACCGTTAAAATAATATCAGGAAAAGCCAGTACGCCGTCGATTCCCCGCATGATCAGCTGATCCACGCGTCCGCGCACATAACCAATGAGCAACCCTATAGGCAGACTGAAGCATAACGTAGCTACAGTAATTGCACATGCGATTAGCACGCTCATCCGAATCCCGTAAATTAGCCTTGACATTACATCCCGACCCAGATGATCCGTACCGAAAGGATATTTCCGACTGGGTGGTGCCAGACGGTTCAAAAGATCCACTTGAAGAGGATCATGAGGAGCGACCCATGGAGCTAATAACCCAAGCAGCACGATCAGACCAAACAGTACGCCTCCTGCCAGCAAGCTCCCTTGAAAGGAAAGCCGTATCTTTTTCATTTTCAGCTTCCCCCTTAACGCAAACGCAGCCTCGGATCTATCGCCGTCTGGACCACATCCACCAAACACTGAACTCCTACAATTAAAAATACGGCGAAAATAACATACCCCTGAATCACCGGATAATCTCGCTGTGTAATTGCATCTATAAAGTACTTGCCCAACCCCGGCCATGAAAAAATGGTCTCTACGATGACATTACCTGCCAGCATAAATGATAGATTGGTACCTAGCAGTGTAATTATAGGCAGAACCGCATGCTTAAATATCTCAAAAAACAGGATATGCATACGGGAAAAGCCTCGAGCCTTCGCTGCTTTCACAAAATTCCGGTCACCCAGCTCCAGCATTTGAGCGCGTAGTACACGGGCTTGCACAGCTCCCAAACCTGCGCCAAGAGTCAGCGCTGGGAGCACTAAATGTGTCCAATCCTCCCTTCCCATGGATGGGAGCCAGCCCAAGCGAACGGAGAATAGATAGATCAACAGAAAACCAAGCCAAAAAGAGGGGATCGACGATCCCAGCAGGGCGAATAGCCTGCCCAGACGATCCAATGGGCCGCTAATTTTTAGAGAGGCAGCCAGCCCCAACCCCAGCGTAAGCACCGTCATGACGGCAAAGCCCGCAGCAGCTAGCTCCACAGTAGCAGGCAGTCTGTTCCACAGTTCGGCTAGCACGGATTCCTTGGATACATACGAGGTGCCCCAATGCCCTGTGAACACATCCCGCAGCCAGTTCACATATTGAATATGAAACGGTTCGTTTAAGCCTAGTTCCTGCCGTAGCGTCGTCAACGCCTCCTCAGAGGCAGGGACATTATGCGCGGTGAGCAAAATGGTAGCAGGGTCTCCAGGAGCCAGCCGCATCAGTACAAAAGTCAGCGTGGATACAACAAATACAATGATGAGCAGCTGCGCCACACGTTCCAGTATAAAACGAATCATAGGATACGCCGCTCGTTATTCCGCAATATCGGATTGCGCTGTAATGTAGTAATACTCGATCGGATGGGGTGTAAAACCCTCTACCCCTTTTTTCACACCAAACACATTGTCAGGATGCACAATGAAGGACTGTGGCAAATCCGTATTGATGATATCCAGCGCTTGTAGTGTCACAGCATTACGCTGCGCTGTATCCTTCGCCAGCTTCAAGCTGTTAAGAATACTCTGCAGCGGTTTGGAACTATAACGGCTTACATTGGCTTCGCTTTGCGAAGAATAAAACATGTCCATAAAATATTGTGGCTCTCCTGTATGAGCAGTAAGCATACTGTACATAGCAAAATCCCAATCGTTTTTGGTCAACGCCTCGTCGATATTTTCCACCTTGCGAATCTTGACCTGGATTCCCTCTTTCAGCAATTGGCTTTGGATGACCTCAGCCATAACAGAGAGCTCTGGACGCTGAGGAAAAGTCAGCAGCGTAACCTCGAACGGCTTGCCTTGCTTAGTCCATGTCCCTTGGGCGTCCTTCTGCCAGCCATCCTTCGTTAACAGCTGATCCGCCGTTCCGTCCAGCGCTTTACGCTCAACTTTACCGAAGGGAAGAATGCTCGGGAACGGACTGCTTGCTTCCGTACCGAAGCCCCTCATGACGGCGCTCACAATCGATGTGCGTGGAATCAGGCTGTCCACCACCTTACGGTTCGCCGCATCCTTGAATACTGGGGATTCCATATTATACACGAGCATATGGGTGCGCAAGGAGGGAGCCGACAGCACCTGTAGCTTGTCGTTCTTTTTCAGTACCTCTGCGTTATCAACCGGAATATCCGTCGCTACATCCACCTCGCCGGATTGCAGCGCCATCAGGCGCGAATTCCCGTCCGTAATGAACTTCATCGTCGCTTCAGCCAATCGTGCCTTCTCGCCCCAATATCCGTCATAACGCTCTACGATCAAGGATTGGTCCTTGTTGAACGCTTTGATTTTAAAGGCGCCTGTCATCGCTGGGTAACTCTGCTCATCTTTCATCGATGTCACATCCAGTACAATCGTCGATGGATCAGCTAGATTGGACACCAACGCCGCATTCGGCTGGTTTGTCGTGATCTTTAAGGCCAGCGGGCCGCTTACATCAATGGACTTCACATTCAGTAAATCCTTCGCCAGATGGCTTTTCTCGATAGAGCGTAGCAAAGATGCTTTTACACTTGCTGCATCCATACTCTTTCCATTATGAAAAGTGACTTTATCCTGCAAGCTGAACGTCCAAACTGTAGGACTATCCTGCTTCCACTCCTTTGCCAGCCAAGCCACAGGCTCCAGCTTTTCATTCAAACGTACCAGTGTCTCACCTGCACCGGATCGCATCACATCCCAGCTATTATCTCCGTGCGGGTCAACACCTGACGGTTTCCATGTATACGCCATTACCAGCTTTTTACCTGTCGCTGTTTGTTGTGCTGACGCGTTCTCATCTTTGCCGGAGCTATTCGACGTCTTATTGCTAGTACATCCCGAAAGAGCCATAACTGCCAGTAACAGCATCACCCCTGTACATATCAACCATGAGCGCCTGCTACGATTGCTAATCATTCGATGAATCCCCCTCTATCTTGTAAAATCATATAAACCTAACGCAAAAGGCGAAAAAAGCATTCCAGACCACTTGATCAGCAGTCAGAAATGCTTTCATTATAAAATGTCAAAACACACCTCGAAGCCAACTCCAAAAACATAGAAGGGATCAGATCGGTTTCAGACATTCCGTATGCAGCACGCCTAACCACCTCCCCAGCATCCCGTGGGTCTGACAGTGATGTCAAAACAGGCAGGTCTCCTGACTCCAAGCGTATCTTTCAGGCCTTCCCGGTTCTTCACAGTTCCAGTGGCTGTTCTGAAAGCTCCAGCAGTATCCTGCTGATGCCTGTATACAGTGGCGGGCCCGTGTCGGAATCAACCGAACTTCCCTTTTAAGTGAACACGCTCAACAACTATCCACATGGTCTCAACAAAACCCCGTACATAGAGTCGTCCGGCTCACACCTGTTTTCTTCCTTTATTTCTTTCCATTACGATCTTATTTTGTTGTCACAGGCTTGTCAATAAAGGCTGCACAATAATTTAAATTTGAACAATATGGCGAGAATGAAGGTAATGGCTATTCATTGCGTGCACGAAATGAACGTGCTAAAATTAGGTATAGAGTAAACCACCGTGTCCGTATACTAAAAAGAGCCTTCGCCGCGCCAACGGCAAAGACTCTTAGGACTTGAAAGGCTGTGGATCACCACCACGGCGCGCTGCACAACTAAATGTTAATGCAAACGAAACCCACCGTTAGGCGCCTAACCTAATTACGCGGTGGGTTTTCGCTTGTCCGAAATTTCCGACGTAGCCAGCGATAAAGTTTACGAATACTAAACACCAGGCTTAGTAACGTAACCATCCAACGCAACACATCGTAGCACGACACAAGGTTGACCATCGGCTTCACCCCCTTTCGGGAAGCTGCACCGTGGTCCGAAAACATCCACCACTATTCAAAATCCATAATTTGGATTATACCATGCCCCTTCCTACCACTCTAGCAAATTCTTCTAGCGCATAAACTGGAAAACGCACCAAATTAGAGCTACCCATTTCATCCCGAAGCTTTATCTATATGTCCCCACACGGCAAGGGTATCTACTATCTGGATAACTCCATGCCAAAAAGCCGGAAAAGAGGCATACGTCCTCTCTCCGGCTATCTTTATTTATTCCTAATCATCAAACCTTCTGTGGAACCTCCGAAACCGTCACGCTTTTGACCGATTCCCCTTGTTTTCTCGTCAAAACAATGTTCAAGACAATCGCTGTAATCGAACCCGAAACGATCCCATTTTGCAGCAGCATTTTGGCAAAGCTCGGCAGCTGGTCGAACATTTGTGGCAGAACGGCAGAGCCTAGGCCCACGGCAATACTGCATGCTGCGATCAGCAGATTGCTTTCCTTCCGCAGATCCACTTCTGACAAAATAGACATGCCTGATGCAGCAACCGAGCCAAACATGACGATCATCGCCCCGCCCAGCACAGCGTTAGGAATCACTGTCGTTAAGGCAGCCAGCTTAGGCAGCAAACCAAGAACAACCATGATCCCGCCCGCAGCAAAAATAACGTTCCGCGATTTGACGCGTGTGAGTGAGATCAGGCCAACATTTTGCGAGAAAGCTGTATAAGGAAACGCATTAAAAATACCCCCAAGCATAATCGCGAGTCCTTCGGAACGTAGACCATTGACGATCTGCTTCTGTTCCACCTTCTGATCAATCGCTTTGCCTACTGCCAGATAAACGCCTGTAGACTCAACCATACTGACAATATTGACGATAATCATCGTACATACTGCCATCATGCTAAACTCTGGCTTACCAAAATAAAACGGCTGCGCGACACTCACCCATGAGGCTTCCGCCACGGGAGCAAAATGCACCATTCCCATTCCATAAGCAACCACCGTACCCGCGAACAGACCAATAAGCACGGAAATCGAGCGCAAAAAGCCTTTTGCCAACCGATTCACAAGCAGGATAACCAGTAGTGTAACTAACGCCAACAGCAAATTACGTGGCTGTCCAAAATCCGCGCTGTCCTGGCCCCCTGCTACATTGTTCATCGCCACCGGAATAAGAGATAGACCGATAATCGTAACGACCGAACCCGTAACGACCGTCGGGAAAAAGCGTAGCAACTTGCCATACAACGGTGCCGCTAATACCACAAATATACCGGACAAAATGATGGCACCGTACGCTGTCGCTAAATTTGAGGTCGAAGCAATTGCGATAATGGGCCCTACTGCCGTAAACGTACAGCCTAAAATGACAGGCAGTCTACTACCGAAAAAGCGTGTTCCCATAATCTGTAATAACGTAGCAATCCCGCAAGTGAACAAATCGGCAGCCACCAAATAAGCCATCTGGGCTGGTGTCAGGTGCAATGCTCCCCCTACAATTAGAGGTACAGCAATTGCTCCGGCGTACATGGCCATGACATGCTGGAAACCCAGCGCGAATAACTTTTGTTTACTTAACATCCCACATTCTCCTTAACGGGAGGAATCACCGCGCCAGCTTCCTCTATAAAATGAACCTCGCCTGGTGCCATGGAAGCGATACGCGCAAGAGAACGGACGGCAACGCCTCTTTGCTCCAACAGTCCACGGCCTTCCTGGAAGCTCTTCTCAATCACACAGCCAACCCCGGCCAGCTCCGCTCCTGCCTCCTTCACAATATCCGTAAGTCCGACCAAGGCTGCGCCAGTAGCCAGAAAATCATCCACGATCAGCACATGGTCGCTAGCATCGAGATATTTTTGGGAAATGCTCACCTGATAGGTTTCCTGCCGAGTGAACGAATGAACCTCTGCGAAGTATACCTGCTCATTCAGCGTGATTGCCTTCTTTTTCTTCGCATAAATGAACGGGACCCCCAAGGCAATAGCAGTAGCCATAGCAAATTGAATACCACTAGCTTCAATGGTAAGTACCTTGGTGATCGGAGCACTGCCGAAAAGGCGTGCAAACTCCTTACCAATCTCCAATGCTAATGCTGTATCTACCTGATGATTCAAAAATGAATCTACCTTTAATACGGTGTCAGATAAAATTTGTCCCTCTTGACGAATACGTTCCTCCAAAGCTTTCATTATGCGAGTATCGCTCCTTCTGTACTTTAAAATAGTATAAAACCTGCCAAAACCAAAAAAGGACAGGCTCCCTTGAGTTGTTTCTCAAGTGAAGCCTGTCCTTGGGGTTGTCATCCCTGACGGATTGGCGCACAAATAAATGCCCGCATTCATCCAAAGCCGATGCGCTATCACTCATAGTCGGACGATTACAGTGGTCATCCGGTAGAAACTTTTGGGCCATATCCCCAATATTATACGAGTCATATGAAATTGATATCTTGTATACTACACCCTCTGGCGGGCGGTTTCAAGACTATTTTTCATACAGACAGCGGCATTTGGAGAACCTTCCACAATTGGAATATCGTAAAATCAAATCGAACTTTGTTCAAGGTATATATATTGTGAGGACTTTGCATTATCCTGATTGTAGAAAACAGATAAAAAAACAAAAATGCATACAAAACAACACTTAATTTTAATTATAATTTTAGAAAACAAAAATAAAACCACAAATTCAACTTCCGTTTCTGTTGACTGCAAAGAAAAACAGAAGTAGTATGGAGTTAGTTAAGAAAACAAAAGGCAGACTTTCAGGCTGCCCGTATTTTATCCATGCAAGGAGATTGGATATGAATAATTATCTTGCTGTTGATATTGGAGCTTCAAGCGGAAGGCTCGTAAGTGCAACTTTGCAAGGTGACCAGCTACACTTGCAAGAGCTTCACCGTTTCAACAACTCCTTTACCGAAAAAAACGGACACGATTACTGGAATATCGACGAACTATTAAATGAGATTATTCAGGGCTTGCAAAAAGCTAAACAAAAAGGGATTCATTCCTGTACGCTCGGCATTGATACATGGGCTGTAGATTACGTGCTGCTTGATCAGAAAGGTAACCGCATTCATGAGGTATACGCTTACCGGGATGCACGTACCCTCCATGCACACGATAGGCTGCATCAGCTCATCAGTCGAGAGGCTGTGTATGAGAAAACAGGCATTCAGGAACTAAACTTTAATACCCTGTATCAACTGTTCGTCCATGATCGGGAACAGCTTGCCCAGGCGGATAAAATATTGATGGTCCCCGATTATCTGTACTATCGCCTGACAGGCATCATGATCAATGAAATGACGAATGCGTCCACGATGCAGCTTCTCAACGTGAACTCCCGAGAGTTTGATGAAGACCTGCTCTCCCTGCTCCAACTGCGACGCAATCAGTTTTCAGAGCTTGCCGAGCCTGGACGGGTTCTGGGTTCTCTTTTGCCGGAGCTTGTTCAAAAATACGATCTTCCAGACTGTCAGATCATTCTTGCGCCGACTCACGATACTGCATCGGCTGTTGCAGGTGTTCCGTCACAGCGGGAAGAACCTTGGGCTTATATTAGCAGCGGAACGTGGTCACTACTGGGAATGGAACGATCCGAAGCCTTGAATACCAAGGCAGCCATGCAGGCGAACTACACGAATGAGTGGGGCGCTTACGGTACGTACCGTTTTCTGAAAAATATTATGGGATTATGGATGATTCAGGAGGTTAGGAGAGAGGGCGGTTCCGCACATAGCTTTGCCGAATTGGCCGAACTGGCTTCAGCAGAGGCACCGTTTGTCAGTCTCGTCCTCTGTAACCAGTCATCCTTTTTAAACCCGGATAGTATGACCGTTGAAATCCAGCGATTCTGTGAAGAAACAGGCCAGCCCATCCCCAGGACGCCGGGTTCACTCGCCCGCTGTATTTTTGACAGTCTGGCCTTAAGCTACCGCGATGCCTTACACGAACTGCAATGTTTAACAGACGAAACAATTACCAGATTGCACATTGTTGGCGGAGGCGCTAACAACGAATTACTATGTCAGCTAACCGCCGATCTCTTGGGAATTGAGGTTCAGGCAGGTCCTTCCGAATCTACGGCCATCGGCAATATTGTCGTGCAATTAATTAGCTCTGGTGTTCTTGAGGATCTCAAAGCTGCTGGCCGAACCATCGCCCGCTCCTTTCCGACTCGGCTATATGAGCCACAATCGGTGGAAGGCGTGCAAGAACTTTTGGATCGCTGGGAGCACCTTAAGATACAAGCAACATCCTCTATTCACATATCTCAATAAAGGAGTAAAGCCATGAACGAAGCTAATGAAGCCAGTTATAACGAAGCGAAAAAGCTGTATGCCCGCCACGGTATTCAAGTTGACGATATTTTACAGAAGCTTTCACAAATCAAAATATCACTGCACTGCTGGCAGGGAGATGATGTTCAGGGATTTCTGTTCAAAGACAAACAGCTTAGCGGGGGGATTGCCGTAACGGGCAGCTACCCGGGCAGAGCAGGCTCGCCGCATCAGTTGCGTCAGGATTTAGAAAAAGCTCTAGCACTCATTCCGGGTAAACACAAGGTCAATTTGCACGCAATCTATGCGGACACCACAGAACAAGTGGATCTGGATCAACTGGAGCCACGCCATTTTCAGAACTGGGTAGACTGGGCTAAGCAGCAAGGGCTTGGGCTTGATTTTAATCCAACACTGTTCTCCCATCCCAAAGCGGAAGACGGCTTCACACTGAGCCATAAGGATTCGAAAATTCGTGATTTCTGGATCACACACTGTAAAAAATCACGTAGGATTGCAGAGCATTTTGGAAAAGAACTCGGTCAGCCCTGTGTCACAAACCACTGGATGCCGGATGGTTACAAGGATACCCCTGTTGATCGGTTGGCTCCAAGAGAACGGCTGCGTGATGCGCTGGACGAAATTTTCAGCGAGGAAATCAGCGAGGAATACAACATCGATGCGGTTGAAAGCAAGCTGTTTGGCATCGGCTCGGAAAGCTATGTCGTGGGCTCCCATGAATTCTATATGGGTTACGCCCTGACACGCGGTAAATCTATCTGTCTCGATGCTGGTCACTTCCATCCAACCGAAGTCATTTCGAACAAACTGTCCTCTGTGCTGATGTTCACCGACCAATTATTGCTCCATGTCAGCAGACCGGTTCGCTGGGACAGTGATCATGTCGTGACAATGGACGACGAATTGCTGGACATTGCCCGTGAGCTGGTTCGCGGTGAATTGCTTTCCCGAACCCATATCGGTCTTGATTTCTTTGATGGAAGTATCAATCATGTAGCAGCATGGATCATCGGAACACGCAACACGATCAAAGCGCTGCTTCGCGCTATGCTCGAACCGATTGAAGCATTAAAGCAGGCGGAAGAGGAACGGGACTTTACCACTCGTCTTGCTCTGGTCGAAGAGTTTAAATCGTATCCGTTTGGTGCCATATGGGATTACTATTGCGCTCAAAACGGCGTTCCTGTTCGTGAGGAATGGCTGGCCGAAGTTAAAAATTATGAACAACAGGTACTGCTGAAACGTTAACTACTGTACTGATAATGCTTATATTCATATCATCCAAAAGGGAGAGATTATCCATGACTACTGTACTGGAGAATCAAAAAGAACGAAAATCGGGACTGGATATCCCATTTGTTCGCGAGATGGCGGAAATTACACAAAACATGTGGAAATTCGGCTGGGATGAACGCAATGGAGGGAATGTAAGCTATATTCTGGATGAAGCTGAGGTTGCAAAATATATAGATATTCATCAGGTCATTCGGACGATTAAACCTGCTTTCCCGGTGAATGAACTGGCTGGTAAATATTTTATCGTCACCGGATCAGGGAAATATTTCAAAAACGTAATTGCAGATCCAGAAGCTAACTTAGGAGTCCTTCGTGTCTCCCAGGATGGCGAGCAATTGGAAGTCTTGTGGGGCCTCAAACATGGCGCAGTGCCTACCAGTGAGTTGCCTTCCCATTTTATGAGCCATATTGAGCGCTTGAAGGTCGATCCTAGCCATCGTGTTGTGATTCATAATCATGCCACCCATGTTATTGCCATGACTTTCATTCATAGTCTGGACGAAAACCAATTCACCAAAACGCTGTGGGAAATGTGTACTGAATGTATTGTCGTCTTCCCAGACGGTATCGGTGTAATCCCTTGGATGGTACCGGGTTCCAGCGAAATCGGCCGCGAAACGGCTAAAAAAATGAAGGATCATCACGCTGTATTATGGCCTCATCATGGCATTTTCGGAACGGGCAGCTCCATTGATGAAGCATTTGGCCTGATTGAAACGATTGAAAAAGCGGCGCAAATTTATATGCTCATTGCTCACCATGATATTCAGCAACGGATTACAGATCAGGAATTGGCCGATCTGGCCAAAGCCTTCAACGTTACTCCAAAAGAAGGAATCCTGAACGTATAAATATAGACTAATCTCCATCTCATAATACAGAACTTAAAAGGCTCCATGGATCGTCTTAAACTGGCCATGGAGCCTTTGGCATACCTAGTTTCAATTATATAACCCTCAATTCCAATGAATTAACTTGTAATTATGCTTTCCTTTATATACAATAAAATCAAAATTCCCTTATCTCCACCAAAGGAGAGGTGACAAGTTATGAAAAGAGCAAAAAATGAAGATCACTTCGACATCGTGGAAGACCATTATTTCACAGCCACCGAATTGGAAAAATCCAGCGCCGTTTGGCCTGTCAGACTAGGTATGGATATTTCGAAAACAAGCTGCCATGTCGGTCCCAAGGCTGTTCCCTATTTTTATTTGATTTTTGTACTTGAAGGTCAGGCTGAGTTTATTTATAAGCAACAAAAGTACCGCGTCCAAAAGTCTGATTTATTCTGTTTTTTTCCGCATCTTGCCCATGAATATTACACCGATCAGGAGCACCCGTTGCAAAAGGTATGGATTGCCTTTGAGGGACCCAAGTCCCTCGCATTGCTGGAGCGGATCGGAATTAATCCCTCTACGCCATTGATGGCTAACGCAGTGAGCGAGGAAATCCTCGGACTTATCTCCAACCTGTTTTCCATCGTACACGACAACAGCAGACAGGGCAGCGATCTGGCCCGCTTGATTACACTGCACCAGATCTTCGAGGAATTGTCCCGCAACACATCTGACGTGCTGCGCAACTTTGTATGCTCTGATTATTGGCTCCAGCAGGGGAAAGATTACATTGAAATGCATTATTGTGACCGTGTTACGATTGAACAAATTGCCGAGCATGTAGGTGTGGATCGTGCGCATTTTTCACGTAAATTCCATTCCACCTTCCTCATCTCTCCTGCCAAGTATTTGCAAAACCTCAAGATTAACGAAGCCAAAAGATTACTGGAGCAGACGACTTACAATTTGTCGATCATAGCCCAGTCCATCGGCTATACCGATATGTCCACCTTTTCCAAGGCATTTAAGAAAACAGCAGGGATTCCACCGCGTGAGTATCGCTTCCGACATCAGTCCCGGCAAGAGATTCGTACCGTCAACGCTTAGTCGGAATCCAGTAACGTTAAAGAGAGCCACTGTATACGGTGTCTCTCTCTTTTTATGACCTGATCCTAATTCGCACTTGGTTCTGAGCCCTTTCAACGCTATAATAGGCATCAAACCAACAGGAAAGGTACGTGAAATCCATGCTGCGATTCAATGCGATACGTACGGGCTATCTGCTGGGCATCTCACTGATACTGGCCGCAATTATTTATTTTTTCGCCTCCAATTGGGGCGGACTGGATCGGACATTCAAGATTGTACTTGCTGCTGCACTTATTGTTCTGTTCTACGGCTTGTCTTTTGTATTTGCACGGATACGTGCTGTTCCCGGTCAACAAGCTTTTCTGTCTAATATGTTTTTGGTGGCTGGCTGTATAGCCTTTGGCGTTTCCGTGGCATTGCTCGGTCAAATTTACAATTCCCATGCGGACAGCTACGGATTGTTTTTTATTTGGTCGGTGCCGGCTCTACTGCTTAGCTGGATTACTCGCTACAATCCTTTTTATATGCTGTCTTATGTACTAATTCATCTTGGTTTGTGGCTTTATTTTTACCCTACGATGCAAAGTGTGCCTTATAGCGAGCTGGAATCGTTGTCCATTGCCGGAATGTTCGCAATAGTCAATCTGCTGCTATTTTTATTGACGTTCCTCCATCGTATACATTCTGCTCCACTACAATATATGAGCTTTACGGTTTTCCATATAGCCATGTTAGCGATGACCAATTCTTTTGCATTTGATGAGTATGGCCTGATCATGAATGTACCGCATATTGCTGTGATTGCTTTAGGATTTTATATATTTATCAAGGTGCGGCTGAATAAAACGCTACTGACCTTGAATGCATTGGCACTTTCGGCGTTTGCTGTCTTTAAATTTATAGAGCTGGCTGAGGCGTACTCCTCATCTCTGTTTTTTGTTTTTGGTTTGATTTTTGTGGCTTTGCTGCTGACGGGTAACGTGTGGTTTTTCCGCTATTTGAATCGTTTGGGGAAAACACTGCCGGATTCAGGGACAACGGACATCAGTACATCAAAGAATGAGGCGACCGTCCACGAGGAACATGGCAGTGAATGGATTAGCAAAACCGTATCCCGTGTGATCAAAGTGGTTGGAGTGCTGATCGGCAGTATATCTCTCATCGGATTGATTATGATTAGCACGAATGTAAACCACACCGAATATGTACTGTTGGTTGTGTCGTTGCTGCTTATGATTTTGATGATTGTCATACCGGAATCCAAGCTGGATTCGGTAATACGTTATACACTGCTGACCATCAGCTATATTACAGGCTTGGCGGCCATTCTATGGTCAGATCAGTCGCTGCTTTCGGTATTATTTCTGATCGTTTCCATCGCTGGATGGTTCCGCTCCAAGGGGAAAAGGCAGTTGTTTTTTGCCTACACCTTTGTAAACCTGAATCTGGCGACCATTTTATTTCAGCAGTATCAGGAGTGGGATGGTTGGAACTGGACCTATAAGTTCATCATCTTCTCTCTTTTCATCGTCAATGCCGTGTTATATGGGGTAAGTTACTTTATATCCAAGACGGAGTTAAAAGAACATCTACGGAATGGCTCATTATTTTTCAGCTTGCTGTTCCTGTTTTGGGCGACGTTTTTCGAGGATGTCGTTCCACACTCTTATATGTTCATTAACATTTTTTATTTTGTTATCGTTACCGGGATGATCTTTGCCTTTGCCCGTCTGAAACAAAAATCGGAGGCTATCACGAGCGTTGTCTTCTGGTTTATTTTTATCGGCTTCAAATATTATGATTTATTGTGGACGCTACTGTATAAATCTTTTACGCTGGCGCTACTGGGGATCATTGCGCTCGGAATTACCTGGTGGGCGGATCGGCGAATGGCCCATAGCGGCAAAGCAGCATTCGATGCTGACCACCGCAGCTTTAGCTTCATGCGCTTAAGCCCGTTACTCATCGCTATTGTCATCGTGCTACAGCTGGGGATCGTCGGCTATCAGACGGCGAGAAGTGAAACCCTGCTCGCCACAGGGGCTTCCATTAAGCTCAAACTGGCTCCTATAGACCCGCGCTCCCTGCTGCAAGGCGATTATGTGGCACTGAATTACGACATATCTACCCCGCCTTCCAAGACCCCTCTTCAGGAGGAGGAATGGAGCCGAGGCAAGGTCAAAGTCGTTCTCACACCAGATAGCCAAGGAGTATACGTCGCGGATCGCCTATATCAAGATGGTGAAAAACTTGCCAGCCATGAGGTCATTCTAAATGGACAATGGTATGGTTCCCGTATTCTGTACGGTATTGAGAATTATTTCATTCCTGAGGGAACCGGACGTACTGTAGAACAGAACGCACATTTTGCCCATATTCGGGTGAGCCGCAATGGAGACGCGCTGCTGGAACGTTTGGCAGAAAGCTGACCGGATCGGCGAAGGTAGTAGACAAAGCAGGCTGAACCAAGCCCCTCCATTACTGGAGCACAACTTGGTTCAGCCTGCTTGTTTTTTTCGGACCATCGTTTATCTCCGTTTATTCATCTCTCGACCATGATGCTATTTCTTTAATATCCTGCGGCTGAGTCCGGCAACAACCGCCAATCAGACGAGCTCCCGCTTCATACCATTGGCGGGCACTTTGTCCGAATGTCTCTGTACAAGTGCTGCCGTGCCATGTCTTGGTGACCGGGTCATATTCCTCCCCCAGATTGGGATATACCACCACAGGCTTATCCGTGTGGCTGCGTATTTCGTGAATAAGCGATGGAACGAATTTCGGCAAAGTGCAATTGATTCCTACAGCAGCCACTTGCTCATGCCCATTCAGCCACTCAGCACATGCAGCGGCAGACTCACCATTGCTGATATGCTGCCCATCCTTTGCGCTAAAGCTGATCCAGGCATACGTGCCAGGGAATTCCTTCAGCAATCGGGCGATGGCCTTGGCTTCAACCAGACAGGGTATCGTTTCACAAGCTAAAATATCTGCACCCGCCTCAATCAGAGCTTTCATACGCGGCCTGTGGAACTCCACTAGCTGTTCCTCGCTCAGTTTGTAATCGCCGCGATACTCTGATCCATCTGCCAAAAACGCCCCGTAAGGGCCTACAGAGGCCGCGACTAGCGGCTTGGGACGATGTCGCTGACTTGCAGTAGCCATCACGTCAGCCCAAAACTCATCGCGTGCCTGCACAGCAATCCGCACCGATGATTGAATCAACTCCAGCGCCTCATTTTCGCTTAGGCCTCGTTTAACATAGCCTTCAACGGTAGCCTGATAGCTCGCAGTAATCGCACAGTCTGCCCCAGCCTCAAAATAATTTCTATGCACACGCTTGATCGACTCCGGATGCTCATGGAGGATTTTAGCTGACCATAAGCTATCGTTCAGATCATGTCCATGACGCTCTAGCTCGGTCGCCATTGCGCCGTCCAGCACGATCAGCTGAAATTCGTCCAGTATATGTTGTATCGGATTCATGCGGCCCCTCCTGCTCGTCTTTTCTACTAAACCCACTAATCAAGTGGGTTTTAATGATTTACATTATAGCACGAATATTGATGAGCACTCACAAAGCCAAGAAATAATCATTCCGTGAAGACGTCCCCTCTCGTTTCATTTGCCATCTGATGTAACGTATAAATTTTTTAAATTAGTTTCATAAGTTAAATTAATTAGATATTGTTCTTTTTTTCACAAAGTCATTTTACTATAAAAGTGCAAACCAACACTTTGGCCAAAAGATCAGGGAATTGCATCGTCACATTCTGCATCGTCATTTATGTGAAAAAAGGTACAAGAGAGGGTTTTATCTATGTCTTTACTAGAAATGATTACAGCGACCTTAACAGATAACAAAATTGTCAGTTCTATCGCTTCCACCGTTTTTATTATCCTTCTTGGTTTCTTTTGCCGCAAGAAGGGGATTTTTAACGCAGCAGTAGGAAAGATGTTATCCAAGGTTGTTCTAACCGTGGCTCTACCGGCACTAGCCTTTAATTCTTTCATGCAGGACATTAATCCTTCAATGTTAAAACAAGGAATGAATGTTTTAATATGGGGAGTTCTAATTTATATTATTCTCATCTTTATTTCTAAACCGTTCTTTCTGAGCTACAACAAGGATAAACAGGATGTTTTGCGGGTGTTAACCATTTTCGGTTCTACGACTTTCTTCGGAATTCCAATTGTCGGAGCCATTTACGGTCCTACCGGAGTGATGTACAGTTCCATTTTTAACATAGGGTACCGCATTTTCTTATACTCCTATGGCTATATCAAAATGAGCGGCTTGAAAATGGAGCTTAAAAATCTCAAAACCATGTTTTTGAATCCAATCGTTATCGCCACGTTTCTAGGCTTGTTTGTTTGGTTGTTTCAAGGTTATTTGCCACAGATGAGTGTAGCTACAGAGGATGGGGCCATTCAGCAGTTCGCCTTTCTAAGAATTGATCAAACCGCTGTCTGGCTGTTCAAGCCCATGACCTACCTTGCTGGACTAGCTTCTCCGTTAGCCTGGTTATCGATTGGCTCGACATTAGGGGAGATCAGCTTCAAGTCAGCAGCTACGGATAAGACCTCTTGGTATTACAGCATAGTTAAGGTTTGGCTTGTACCTATTGTTAACATCGTTTTGCTGGCTTTGTTGACTGTATCTCATATTCTGTCAGTCGATTCAGTCGCTTTAGCTACTATTGTCATCATGATGGCTACTCCTACAGCTACCGTAGCCGCAGCCTATGCCATCAGTTTTGATAAGGAAGCCATATTGACCTCCAATGCATCGCTTCTATCAACTATTACTTCTGTCGTCATGATTCCAGTGTGGATCGTTACGCTCAATGTCATTGATAAAATTGGAATTTTCTAAATCAGGGGGAAAACAACATGTTAAAAATCATTTGCTATGGTGTCCGTTCTTATGAGAAACCCTATTTCCAGGATCTCAATAAATATAACTTTCAACTAACGCTGGTAGAAGAGTTGTTAACCACTAGCAATGCAGAATTGGCACAGCATCACGATGCCGTTTTGCTAAGAGGAAACTGTGCTGCCAATCGGGAAAATATCACAAAATTCAATGAATACGGCATTCGATATGTTTTTACCAGAACAGTCGGAATCAACCACATTGATTTGGATGCCTGCAGCGAATTCGGAATGAAGGTGGCACGCGTACCATCCTACTCTCCGAATGCCATCGCCGAGCTCTCCTTAACCTTAGCAATGATGCTGTTCCGACACACCGCTTATATGACTACCAAAAGCTCGTTCAAAAATTTTATTGTGGACGAGCATACATTCAGCAAAGAGATCCATAACTGTAAAGTTGGGATAATTGGGGTCGGCCGCATTGGTCTGACAGAAGCCAAATTATTTAAAGGATTAGGTTCTTCTGTTATCGGCTATGATGTGTACCAATCGGACGCGGCCAAGGAAGTCATTCCATTCACGACCTTGGATGAATTACTA
The DNA here is from genome assembly GCF_054602535.1 of Paenibacillus sp. SEL1. Classification (NCBI taxonomy): domain Bacteria; kingdom Bacillati; phylum Bacillota; class Bacilli; order Caryophanales; family Paenibacillaceae; genus Paenibacillus; species Paenibacillus sp. SEL1. Next base: position 1,851,154 of record NZ_CM137723.1, read on the forward strand.
GCAGAGTGTGATGTCGTTAGTGTGCATGTTCCTTATCTGCCGGGACAGAACGACAAAATGATTAACGCCAGCTTTTTAGCAAAAATGAAAAAGGGATCTATTCTCATCAATACATCACGTGGAGAATTACAAGATAACCAAGCTATTTTGGACGCTTTGCTCAGTAACCATCTGGAAGGCTTCGCTACGGATGTCTTCCCTAAAGAAGATGAATTATTCTTTAAAGCATTTGAACCATGGCAAATGCTCCCGGACCCAACGATCCAGAAGCTTGTGGAGCTGTATCCAAGAGTTTTGGTAACGCCTCATGCTGGCTCGAATACCGTTACGGCGTTATCCAACATGATTGAAACTAGCTATGACAACTTCCATGATATCGTTACAACTCATTCTTCAGATAACCTAGTCCCACTTCCTGTTCTCTCTATGAAATAATTAGGAAGCTCGGTACTCTTGTGAACAAAAAAAGAACCGCTATTTCCAGATTACAATGGAAATAGCGGTTCTTTTACATCAGGATTTAACTGATAGAGCATTAGCGGCCTGCCAACCTTGTGATATTCTATCGATTCAACCAGGAAGCCATCGTCCACCAGGAACTGAATATATTTTTTTACCGTGATACGGGACAAGTCCACTTCTCTGGCTAACGTTTCAACCGAGAATGGTCCGTCCAGCTCTTGAATACTCTTCAGTATCGTGGTCATGGTCAGTTTGGACAAATTTTTAGACAGGTTTTTCGGTAGATTATGCGATGGATGTTCAACAGGTTTTTTCTTCTCCACACCCGTATACTCTTCTTTATTAAAATAATGGTCAATGACAGCTTGATTAATTCCGTTCCCTTCCTCCATCACCGTGGCTAGGCGCTGGATTTTCTCAACAGCCAGTCTAAAGCGTTCGAATGTAAAGGGTTTAATTAAATAGTCTGCAACACCATAAAAAACAGCTTCCTTCACCGTCTGAATATCTTTTGCAGCCGTAATTAAAATAACTGAAGCATGATACTGATGCTCCTGCATATGTGATAATAAAGTTAATCCGCTTTTTCCAGGTAAATAAACGTCCAGTAATACCAGATCCGGTTTCCACTTTTGGAGACAGTCTTGTGCTTTCTTGACGGTATCTGCCTTACATACAACGTCCAAATTGTCCATGCGCTCGATAAACTGTTGATTAAGCTCAGCAACCATCGGATCATCCTCAACAATTAGAACTTTCATTCAGTTGTCACCTCCAATGTACAGGGCAACTCTACATAAATACTTGTTCCCAGACCCGGTTGGCTATCAAGCTCAATGATTCCTTGATGATTTTCCACCATGGTTTTAACCAGATTCAAGCCGTAGCCTCTGTCTTCTCCTTTGGTTGAAAAGCCATGCTCGAATATTCTTTTTTGCATCTCAAAATCAATCCCCAACCCATTATCTTTCACTTTCAAAATAAATACATTTCCCTCACACTCATAGTTCAATTTCAGCTCAATTTTGCCGGGTTCTTTTTTTTGTAAGATGGAATCTATGGCGTTGTCAAAAAAATTACCCAGGATGTGTATGACATCATGAACGATATCCTGCATCTCCACATTAGAGACATTCGAGCTTTCTGCAAGAAGAACCGAAATATTCTGTTCGCGTGCTTCGTTGATTTTACCCATAATAAAACCTGCTAATGCCGGAACTTTAATTCTCTCAGTCAGAAAGCCTACCTCATCTTGATATCGGTGATTTAGCTGCTGAATATATTGACTGACCTCCGCATATTTCCTCATTTCAATCAGCCCGGATATTACGTGCATTTTGTTCATAAATTCATGGGTCTGTCCGCGAAGGGAGTTAATATAATATTTTGTACCACTTAACTGGTTGCTAAGATGAATCATCTCGGATTGGTCGCGTAACGTTGCAACCGCCCCAAAAAACTCATTTTCAATATATATAGGGGTTACTGTCGCAATGACTTCTATACCATTCACATAAAATGAGCGATCCTTGATCTTCTTCTTATCATCAAACACTCTCTTGAAGAGCACGTTATAAAAGTTGGTATCTATCTGCTCTCCAATCGGGGCTTTTATCTCTTGGTTTGCCAGTTGATACTTGGCCTGGGCTTCTTTGTTCATGAGCATAATTTTTTTGTCCGCCGAAATGGCTATAATTCCTTCAGCGACCTCATTTTCAATAATTTCTTTTTCGCGCAATCGTGTTGCTATCTCTTGCGGCTCAAGCCCAAATAAAATCGTTTTGATTTTCTGAGCCAGAATGATCGCGCCCAGAACTCCACTAAAGAGCCCCAGCATCAGCCCCCCAAAAATGGTATACTGCGCCTGCATCAAATCATGATTTAGGGTCCTCATGGTCAGCCCTACACATACAATGCCAATGACCTCATGCTGTTGATTAAATATCGGCGTAAAATATCGGTAACCTTTGCCCAAAATACCTATATTCTCAGAAAAATGTCCCTGACCGGATAGCGCTCTTCTGGCATCATTCAAATCAGAGAACGGTTTGCCAACCATCGTTGCATTCGGATGAGATAGCCGAATTAAATCGTGGTTCAGAATGACTACAAAATCCACATTAACGTTGTGCATGACTCCAAGCGAGTAGTCTTGGATCTGCTTCACAGGGACTCCCTGCTCAACATTACGAATAACATCGTTGTCACTAGCGACCACCTTGGCAATACCCGAAAGTTTTTCCTTCGTATTATCAAAATGTTGGTTAATTACGAAATTACGAATGAGAAGCAAGGATATAATTAAGGAAATAATAATAACTAAAACAACCAAAATAATAATCATGAATTGTAGCGAAACCTTGAATTGTCGTCTCGGCTTCGACTTACCTATTAACCGCAACCCCATCACCCAGCTTCTTTGTCAAGCTCTCCATTAGGAAAAAGAGCCTATCTCTTCCCCTATAATCCCTTGTTATTCGACACCGTTTGACAATTTCCTTCTTATTTCGCAAGCTCTATGCATTCCAGCGACAACAACGTAAACTTTATCTGAATTAAGACAATATGCTGAATAAGGAAGTATCAACTCTCCATAATAAGGACGTATACCTAACGAATGGAGGATATAGGATGATCGAAAATCTCGAAAGTAACTACAACTGCGCCAATGCAGGGCAGGATCTTCATCAACTCAAACAGGAACTCGCCGCGCTTCAGGAACAAGGTGCGAACGACCAGGCATCCGAGGATGCCATCCATCGACTGGAAAATCAAATTTCGTTCATCTTGAACAAGTGCGATATTAACCACTAGTTGAAGCTTGGCTATTTCAGTAAATAAATAAAACCGGCTTGTCTTTTAAAGACAAGCCGGTTCTATATGAATTAGTGTATGCTAAAAGGTTTCAAATTCACAAAATTCCCCGTATCTCATCCAATGACTGCACCTTTTCCCGCTGCATCCATTGTTCAAGTCCATGTACCAGTTCAGCCCCTGCATGTAAATGGACAAAGTTGTACGTTCCCACCTGAATGGCAGCGGCCCCTGCCATGGTGAATTCAATAATATCCTCTACCGAGCTAATCCCGCCCATCCCGATTACCGGAATCGACACCGCCTGTGCCACCTGGTGAACCATGCGCAAGGCAATTGGCTTAATTGCCGGGCCGGAAAGACCAGCATACGTGTTGGCGAAGACACTGCGACGCCGGCGTATATCTATTTTCATTGCAGAAAATGTATTGATCAGCGAAACTCCGTCTGCGCCTTCTTCCTCGCACATAACCGCCATCTGCGTGATGTTCTCTGCGTTTGGAGACAGCTTGACGACCAACGGAAGCGCAGTCACATTGCGCACCTGACGCACAACCTCCCGCGCTACCTCCGTCTGGATACCAAATTGCATTCCACCCTGCTTCACATTGGGACACGAAATGTTCAATTCCAGCATATCGACGCCTCTTCGATTCATCGTGCGTCGTTTTTGCGCGTTTTCCGTAATCATCGCTACGGCCTGAACATATTCCTCCAGATTGGAGCCGCCTACGTTGGCAATAATAGCCGTGTTCCAGTGAGTCATGTCATCCAGTTCATCCTTCAAAAAGGCGGCAACCCCCGGATTCTCCAGCCCTACACTATTGAGCATGCCGGATGCTGTCTCATGTATTCGTGATCCCGTATTACCAGCCTTCGGATGCAGGGTTAGTCCCTTGCCGACGATACCGCCCAATAATTCAGGAGAATAAAATTCCGCATACTCACGTCCGAATCCAAACGTACCGGAAGCCATGATGATTGGGTTCTTGAACGGTACACCCGCAATATTACACGCCATGGAGATCATCGAACTCCACCTCCTCCACCGGGAATACAGGCCCTTCTTTACATACCCTCCGATTGCCTCCACGGGTACGCATCGTACAGCCCAAACATGCGCCAATACCACAGGCCATGTGTCTTTCAGTTGAAATATATAAACGGGACGACGTATCCACCGTTTTCATGGCGAGTGCTTGCAACATCGGAGTTGGCCCGCAGGAGAACATATTTGCATAAAGCGTCGGATCGACCTGTTCGACGATGCTTCCCCCTACCTTGACCTGTACAGATGCCGCCACAGCTTCGAACGCTTCAACCCCGAAGGCTTGCTGTGCAAACCCCAGATAAACATGCGCATGCGGGTAGTACTTTGCAGCCAACAGCAACGGAGCTGTACCCATGCCACCGCCGATTAAAGCCAAACTACCCTCTACCTGCGGAAAACCGTTTCCGAAAGGTCCTTCTAACTGAATCTCCTGACCAGGCTGTAATTGGGAAAACAAATTTGTCCCCTCTCCAACAACCCGGTACAAAAAGGAAATACTCTCTTCCCCGATATCATAAATGCTGATGGGTCTAGGCAGCAGTGGGTAACCTGTACCGCTGCGCAGCATGTAAAACTGCCCCATGTCCCCTTTAAACTTTCCCTCTATTTTCATCACATAGATGCCCGGTACGAGCGCCACATTCGAAATTACGTTAGCCATATAACCCCTCCACTAACCACTCACTATAACGTAAAAGCAGCAACTATTACGTGACTATTTTCACATTTTAGGGCAACGTTTCGCCCTACGACTCGTGATATAAAAAAGCGTACTCCTGTTAGAGAGTACGCTTGTGTATTTAACTAATGGCTTCGCGCTCCGCATTGCGGCTACCCTTGGCATCCTTACGGATTTGCTTGCTGCGTAGCTGTCCGCAGGCTGCGTCAATATCGACTCCATGCTCCAGCCGAACACTACAGCTAATGCCTTGTTTTTTCAGCACATCATAGAAGCCCGTAATCGACTCCGACTCACTCCGCTGGTATTGGCTATGCTCATCCACCGGATTGTACGGAATCAGGTTTACATTGGCCAGATTACGACGATGGCCCACCAGCTCAGCCAGTTCGAGCGCATGCTCCTTACCGTCATTAACATCCTTCAGCAAGATGTACTCCAGCGTAATCCGACGATTCGTTTTATCCAAATAATAATCAATCGCCTGCATGAGTTTCTCAATCGGAATCGCCCGGTTGATCTTCATAATGCGAGTACGAATCTCATTATTCGGAGCGTGGAGGGAGATCGCCAGATTGACATGCAGGTCGGAATCTGCAAATTCAATGATTTTATCAGCAAGTCCACTTGTGGAAACGGTAATATGCCGCGGCCCAATCGCTAGCCCTTTGTGATCCTTAATGACCCGAATGAAATCGGACAAGTTCACGAAGTTATCAAACGGTTCGCCAATTCCCATCACAACAACATGACTGACTTGATCACCCGGACGTTCCTGATCCAGATACAGCTGGACCTTCATAATTTGCTCTACAATTTCACCGCTGGACAGATCACGGCTCTTCTTCAACAATCCGCTCGCACAGAAGCTGCACCCAATGTTACATCCTACCTGCGTAGTCACACATACGGATAAGCCAAACTTATGCCGCATCAATACCGTCTCAATCAAATTACCATCCTGAAGCCGGAACAAGAACTTGACCGTCCCGTCTGCTGACTGTTGCTTCACGTGTTCTTCAAGTGTTTCAATGGAAAAGTGCTCTGCCAACAGGCGAGTACAATCCTCATGAACCTCTGCCATCGCTGCAAAATCAGTAACCCGCTTCCGGTACAATGCGTCCCATACCTGCAATGCCCGGGATTTCTTATGTCCATGCTCGATGAGCCATGCTGTCAATTGATCTAGCGTTAATCCATAAATGGATTCTTTTTTCATGTTCGATCCTCTTTTCAAAACATTCAAATTCGTCTTCCTCTATATAAAACTAAGCACGCACCATTCGTCTCAACCATCATTGCATCATAGCATGTTTAAGCTATCTGCGCTATTTAAGCGCCTCTTTCATTGTCCCAAATTTTAATTATGAACACAAGGGGGCAGGCACATTGTTTCTCCAAAATTTTAGCGTGAAATTATGTCTTGAAACCAAGTACAAGCCACATTAAACTATGCGACAGAACCTGTTCAACAAGAGCACGCAAAGACAGGATTACAGATACTCCTAATGATATGATCACAACTAAGGAAGGTGATGCGGTTGGAATGGTTGCTTCGGATCAAGAACGCACTCGATCTGATGGAAGAGAGAATGCAGCAGCCACTCGATATCGAGGAAATTGCAAAGGCAGCCTACTCGTCTCCTTTCCATTTTCAGCGCATGTTTCATATGCTAACCGGCGTCACGGTTGCAGAATATGTGCGCAAACGTCGATTGACCTTGGCTGCTCAGGAATTGAGTCTTTCTTCCGCCAAGGTGCTGGATGTAGCGTTCAAATACGGATATGATTCCCCCGAATCTTTTTCTAAAGCGTTCCGGAAGGTACACGGTATTTCTCCCTCTGAGGCCAGAAGCCCTGGGGTAAACCTGAAAGCCTTTCCACGCATCACCTTCCATCTATCGTTGAAGGGAGATCAGGAAATGGATTACAAAATTGTAGAGAAAACGGCCTTTACGGTCATTGGCAAGTCCATTCAAGTCACCACTAAGAACGGCGATAATCTTCGAGAAATCCCAAAATTCTGGAACGAACTGAATGCGGATGGTACATCGGATCGAATTCATGCCTTGGGGACAGGCGACGATATACTCGGTATATGCTTGGACATGAAACATGGTGAGGAGACGTTAAGTTACTTAATCGCCGCAGAAGGCAGCGAAGACGTAGCGACCGCGAATGGGCTGGAATCCAGAACCATTCCGGCTTCAACCTGGGCAGTGTTTACATCCATCGGCCCTATGCCTCACTCGATCCAAAAGGTATGGCAAAGAATTTTTCACGAATGGTTCCCTGCCAGTAATTATGAGCATTCAGGCGGCCCGGAACTAGAAGTGTATACTATGGGAGATTCACATGCTGAAGACTACCGAAGTGAAGTTTGGATTCCGATTAAGAAAAAGTAAACAAACCGAACCGATTGCGTATCGCAGTCGGTTTTATACCGTACTGCATTTACATCATAAGGTGACAGATAACACAATTCCCTGCATACTCGCTACTCTAGCTCAATGCACCGAGGACCATTTCCCAAGCTCCTCCCTCAACACAGAATATAGCCTTGAGCTTGCCAGCCTTAGCGGATAGTCTGTTGCTTTGCAAAGAAGGCCGAAGGTCATATCGATCAGGCTGCCGCTTAATTCCCTCACCGCTACTCCTGCCGGGATAGGACTGACCAGAATTTGTGGCACAAGGGCAGTACCCAAACCGCTTTCCACATAAAATTTCAGAGCCGTCATGCTGCCAATCTCCATCGTATCTAGCGTGGTTATTCCATATTCCTTCATGACCATTTCAAGTTTGCGACGATATGGACAGGTGGCCGATGTAATAAGCAACCGATGCCCCTGTAAATCCTCTGGTCCAATGTTTTCTTTTTCCGCAAGCGGGTGATTTTCAGGCATTAAAACTACAAAATTCTCCTTAAATAAAGGTTCAAAATATAGCTCTGTGCCCACCTCCGGTGTAGAACACAGCGCTAAGTCAATATCCCCCTTGAGAATACGCTCGCTTAAGGTAGGGGTATTCCCAAACTCAACAGAAACCCGAATATTCGGATAATGGGTTAAGAAGCGTTTTAAAATTTCTGGTAGTCGATAACTGGCAGTCGGTTCGGTCACTCCTATACGAATGTCGCCTGCGGTTCCTCTTTGCAGATTGTCCATATTTTCCTGCAATTGCTCCATATCCTTTACAATATGTAGACTTTGCTCGTAAAACATCCTGCCCGCTTCAGTTAACTTTATTTTCTTGCCCCGTTCGATCAGTTGAATTCCCATATCGGACTCCAGCTTCTGTATTTGCATCGTCACGGTAGATTGTGCATAATTCAACTCTTCCGCTGCACGCATAAAACTCCCGTAATTCACAATCATTTGAAATGTTTTGAGCGTTTTAATGTCCATTCTCAGTCTCCTATATGCACAATTAATTCAATTTTATTGAATCATAAATTCAGTTAATTCAATTATACAGAACACAATACATCCTCTACAATGATACATATCAGATCATATTATTTTCAGACGCAAAATGAACTGTTTGGAGAAGGAGCGAATATATATGGATTTACATCAAAAAGTAGCACTGGTTACAGGTGGAGGTACAGGAATTGGGAGAGCCGTATGTATGGCCTTGGCAGATCGAAAAGCTACGGTAGTCGTAAACTATTCCCGCTCTAAAAACGATGCTGAGGAAACGGTACGTATGATCCTCGAAAAGGGTGGACGTGCTATCGCATTACAGGCAGATGTTTCCCGAGATCAGGAAGTTCGAACTATGGTTGACCAGATTGTCCAGCAATTCGGTACGATTGATATACTCGTGAATAACGCTAGCATTACACATCATATTCCTATGGATGATCTGGAGTCAGCCACGGAAGAAGTATGGGATGATCTATTTGATGTAAATGTAAAAGGCATGTTTTACTGTGCCAGAGCTGTAGCTCCTTTTATGAAGCGTAGTAAACAAGGAGCTATCGTCAATCTGGGAAGTATAGCAGGACAAACAGGGCTAGGTTCCTCTCTTCCCTATGCGGTATCCAAAGCGGCCGTCCACGGACTGACCAAATCTTTAGCACGAGCACTGGCACCGGATATTCGCGTCAATTGCATCGTGCCGGGAGCCGTAGCGACAAGATGGTGGGCAGGCAGGGAAGAACAAATGAAGCAACTGTTTCCTCATTTACTCCTACAGCGCATTTCTACGCCGGAGGATATTGCCAGCATGATCTGCTCTGCTTTGGAACAGGAAGCCATGACAGGCCAGATTATTACGGTGGACAGCGGACAAACACTTTAAAGATACTGAGACTTCTGCGTAAAAAAACAAGCCGCCTTCTCAGACAGAAGGCGGCTTTTGAGCTATCGTATACCGTCGTTGACTACGTTTTAGCTTATAGATACCGCAATTCGTGTACCTTTCACGAATTTAGCAAATAAGTACCGAACAAGCGGCCCCACAATTAAGAGCTGCAGAGGGAAAGCAAAAATAAAATTCTTAAAAACTAAAGATAAGTAATTTTTAAATAATGAATCTCCCGAAAGACCATTAAAAAAGTAAGCTGTCCCCAATCCATAAAGTGACATACAGAGAACCATTCCAATGACCATACAGCATGAAAGGGACAGAATCACAAATACCTTTTTAGATTTGTCGTATGGTAATGAGAAGGCTATTTTCTTTGCTAGTGGACCGACAATAAATAATTCCAATACGAAAGCAATGATAAAACATAAAATAAATTGAAGAAACATTACTTTTAGAGATATTGTGCCAATCAAGTCATTTGTATATAGATTATAAAATGTCATGAATACGACCATCCCCAAGCACATCATTAAACCAAAATAAAAATTTTCTTTCTTCGTTGTTGGCAATTCCATCATCCCTTCTGTGTACCTTGGTAATTATATAAATAGTCGAAACCTCCACATAAGTGAACTTTCTGTGAACTTTATAGTAAGCGCTTCCCTTTATATATATAAGAAATAGGCATCGTTCAACTCAACGATACCTCGGAATGTTGCAGTCATATCCCTCAATGATCTGCTTCTAAATCTAAGCCAAATCTCTTCAGCTCAATAAAAACAGTTTCCAGTCGCTTCCCTTTCTCCGTTAACGAATATTCAACTCGCGGTGGAACCTCGGCATATACCTTTCTTTCTAACAGGCCGTTATCTTCAAGTTCCTTCAGGCGTAGAGAAAGCGTTTTGGGACTAATCCCCTTCATGGATTTCTGAAGTTGGCTGAATCTCAGTGTTCCTTCGATAAGCAGATCACGGATGATTAGAAAAGTCCATTTCGTTCCGATCAAATCAAGTGTTTGGGCAATAGGACACGGCTTGCCTGGTATTCCTTTGGTCAATTCAATAGGTTCTTGGGCATGCATGGGAACTCCTCCAAAAATCATCTGTTAAAACCAATGGTATCACAATAGTTCCTTTTAGGAAACTATATGAATTAAATATCACTACTTCCCTAAATAAACTTACTACATATACAATATCGCTGTAGCAAGTCATGTTTTCTCTAATACGAGGAGGTAATCCATTTGCAAAACAAAAAGATTGTCATTATTGGTGGAAGCTCAGGTATCGGTTTAGAAACAGCTAAGCAAGTCATTTCGCTTGGAGCGGAAGTGGTAATCGCCAGCCGCTCGGAGGATAAATTGCACAAGGCCAAAGAAATGCTGGGCCCTCGTGCTGCAATATATGTGCTGGACACGTCAGATGAGCAGCAGGTAAAATCTTTCTTCGAAAAAGTCGGTCCCTATGATCATCTTATCGTTAGCGCCGCAGAAACATCAGGCGGGTCATTCCTTCAATTGGAGACGGATCAAGCCCGCAAGCTATTCGAAAACAAATTTTGGGGCCAATATTATGCAGCTAAATACGGGGCTTCCCAACTCTCAACCAAGGGTTCCATTACTTTATTTTCAGGAGTGGTGGCATACAAGCCGATGATTGGCTCCTCTGCGCTCGGTGCTGTGAATGCAGCCGTTTCGAATCTTGGTCAAACTTTGGCGTTAGAACTTGCTCCCATCCGCGTGAATGTCGTCTCACCCGGCATTATTGATACACCTTCCCGCAGCAAAATGCCTGAAAATACGCGTAATCAATTCTATGATACGGTCGCACATAAGCTTCCTGTAAAGCGAGTTGGACTTGCGGAGGATGTTGCACGAGGTGTACTTTATTTGATTCAAAATCAGTTTGTGACCGGAACCGTCCTTCATGTGGATGGCGGACATATTTTAACATAAAAGCTTCGTCTTAAATCCGTCAGTCATTTAACAAAAAAAACGGAGAACGCTCCCGCATCTTTGCTTGGGCGTTCTCCTCCTTTTCTTATCAATGAATGATTTCACATACTTTATCCTAATGATGAATACGACGTTTGTTTCTCAAAATGTTGCGAATCATCTTGTGATTGGGGAGCTGCCTGAACAACATATGTCCGGGATGCGGATTGGCCTCGATAATCCAGATTTGACCGCTCTTTTCAATAGCAAGATCGATGCCCAACTCGCGAACCGGATGATTTTTATCTATCGTGTCGGCAATGATTCTAGAAAGCTCGATGATCTGGTCCAGAATCTCTTTCATTTTTATTCTGTCATTTTTAAAGACCCTTAAAAGCACTTTGGACAACGGCGCCGCATGTCCTCCCTTCCGATAGTTGGTAACGACTTTTCGAGGTGCAGCGACACGACCGGTTATTCCTGAAATGACCCATTCCGATTCCGGCTTCTGCATATACACTCTGGCATCAAAAATGGAACCTTTGTACTTGGCTAACTTAAGTCCTTGCTGTACCAAATAACGACGATGAGGTCTCCGATAGGTTCTAACTGCTCTTCTTACGGCGTGGGATCTAACGACTCTGCGACTGGAGCCACAACGAACCTCATATTTCCTCCCCAGCTTTTTCGCACGTATGATGCCAGTTCCTCCACTCCCATAATTAGGCTTGATAAAGACTGTGCGATAGGTATCCAGCATCCGTAAAGTCCTTGCATTACTGATCCAGCGGGTTTCGGGCAAGTGAGAACGTAAAATGGGATGTTGTTGCATTTCCTTGTATTGAATCATCTTTCCAATGGGCACGAATATCCCTCGATTCTGTTGGGTTTTTGCACACATTACATGAATATGCATCTATATTCTATCTTGGTAACGGCGAATGCCACAGTTTGCTATGAAAGAGGCAAATCTCCTACTTTCTTTAAGGCGAGTTTTCTTTGATTTCAAGAGAGAGATGGACAATGTGTTCTGCAAGACGAAGTTATTGTAAATACCTATAAAGTTGATCCTAATAATATATTAGACCAATAATAATTCTGGATATATGATGTATTAAATAATAACGTGAGGAGGAACGTTAACATGTCTATTTATGATTTTCAAGCAACCTCAATTAACGGGAAACCGATTGAATTCTCAGACTACAGAGGAAAGGTTCTCCTCATTGTAAACACAGCCAGCAAGTGTAGCTTCTCCAGTCAATTCGCGGATCTGCAGAGGCTCTACGAGAGACGGAGGGAACAAGGCTTTGAAATCCTCGCGTTTCCTTGTAACCAATTCAATGAAAAAGAGCCAGGTAGCAATTCGGAGGTTCAGGGATTCTGTCAAATTAACCATGGAGTAACCTTCCCGCTCTTTGAGAAGACGGATGTAAGAGGCTCATCTCCTCATCCTTTATTTCAATATCTGACCCAACAGGCACCGTTTCAAGGCTTCGATACCCAAACCAAAGACGGTCAATGGATGGAGGATTTCCTGCGGGATAAGTATCCAGAAATATACGCTGGCGACGGTATCAAGTGGAATTTTTCTAAATTCTTGGTCGATCGCGATGGCCAGGTAAAAGGAAGGTTTGAAGTAACAACAGAGCCCTGTACCATTGATCCTGTCATCGAATCGCTATTGTAGTTTTTCTGTTCATTTCTTTGGATTCTTAAAAAAAAGAGTATCAAATGACAAAAATAAATATTTGTCATTTGATACTCTTTGTGTTATCCTGACTTCAAGGAGGTGACTCACACGGCACTTGACCGTGTCCCTATGGAAAAATCCTCAGATGTGCTAACCAAGGAACAGATTCTCATTGCTACTGAAGACACACTTAGGCGTTTTGGTGTAGCCAAAACCTCCGTAACCGATGTTGCCAAAGTATTGGGAGTAAGTCATGGCACCATTTACCGACACTTTAAAAGTAAGGCCGAGCTTCTTGAAGGCGTGACCGAGAAATGGCTGAATGAAAAGATTATTGGCCCGTTAACGGAGGTCTGTCAGAATTCATCTATACTGGGAACGCCACATTTAAAACGATATATACAGACCTTGGTTGAACTCAAACAGTATTATGCTCGCGACGACGAGGAAATGTTCGAGATGTATACGAGGGTCACCGAGCAAGCCGCTGATTTAATCGACCAGCATATCGCCCACATTGTGGATCATCTCGCTGATATCATTGCACGCGGGGACATCATATCAGATCAGCCAGCCCAACTGGCGCGTACCCTTTTCTATGCCACAGCCCGTTTTCATCACCCCGCTCATGCTTACGAATGGAAGAGCCCTGTGATTAATCAGGAGTTTTCGGATGTGTGGACGCTTTTAGAAAAAGGAATCACTTAAAATAGATATGGAAAGCAGGGCTGAACACATATGAAGCATTTGGACGGAAAAACAGCAATTATCACCGGGTCCTCCAGAGGGATTGGACGTGCCATTGCCGAGCAACTGGCTGATCTAGGCGCTAATGTAGTCATCAATTATGCCAGCAGTACGGATAAAGCCCAAGAAGTCGTCGAGAGCATTATCCAAAAAGGCGGCAAAGCCATAGCACTTCACGCTGATCTGGGAAAAATGAGTGATATTGAAGCATTATTCACAAATACGATTACTGAATTTGGTAAAGTGGATATTCTGGTTAACAACGCTGGGCTGATGATCACCCAACCTCTGGCTGAGGTAACCGAAGCTGATTTTGATAAACAATTCGCACTGAATGTAAAGGGCACTTTCTTTGCCTGTCAGCAAGCCATGAAATATATGGAGAACTACGGAAGAATCGTGAACCTGTCCACATCCGTGATCGGACAAATGTTCCCGGCATATAGCGTATACGCAGGTACCAAGGGCGCAGTGGAGCAATTTACACGTCAGCTAGCCAAGGAGTTCGGAAGCAAGCAAATTACGATCAACGCCGTGGCTCCCGGTCCTGTGAACACCGAGCTTTTCCAAGCAGGAAAAACCGAGCAGCAAATCGAAGGCATGAAAAAAATGAATGCTATGGGTCGGCTCGGCGAACCGGAAGATATCGCTGATGTGATTGAGTTCCTGGTCAGCGCCAAATCACAGTGGGTTACCGGGCAGACGATCCGCGTCAATGGCGGGTTTATCTAAAAGCTGGAATACATGGAATGGAGGCTGTTTACGTTCATGATATTACACAAAGGCGAGACCTTATTTCGACAAGGAGAATCGGGTCCTTTATATCACTTAAAGAGCGGCTTGTTAAAAATTGTCCGAGTCCATGAAGACGGCTCGCAAATTTTAGTTAATGTGATTGTGCCCGATGAAATCATTCCGCACCACTCCCTGATCAGCCCCAATCCTTATTATGGTACAGCGGTGGCGTTGGTAACCTCTGAGATTGGGGTTTTGTCGCAAAAAGAATGGTATCTAAAGCTGGAGCAAGACCCAGCTCAATGTCGGGAGATCGCTTTGCAGCTACAGGATAAGTTGCGCATGATGCAGCAACGAATTGACCAGCTCACCGAGGTGTCACCTGCCGAGAAGCTTCGGAAGCTTCAACGCTGGTTCCACTCCTACATCGCACCCGCCACGTTAACGGACGTGCTGACGCAGGAGGAAATCGGCCAGTTTATAGGGCTGCGTCGGGAGACGATTAATCGGCTATTGCGTGCTTCAAGCGCTCCTTCTGCAAAAGATGATGACGATAATGCATCTCGATGAGCGAAAACCACTCTCCAGCATTCAGCGCGCCGAAACTGGGATGAGAGACGGTAGACGGCCCTGTTGATTTCCCAACGGTTGGCTCAATCTCTCTCATCTTGCGGATCACGACGTTTAATCCCTCCACAATCTCTTCTTTGCTAGTGGGTTGTTGGGGAGTGTACTGCGGGGATGGTGGAACTTGGATGCGCATTGTTGGAAAGCTCCCCAGATTAAAAATGGCCGTGCCTGCCTCCGTTTTAACTCCGGTCTCCCCATTAGGCTGTAGACAAAGATCAATGTTCTTAAGATGCATATACAGTGCAGAGTTCACCAAATGAAGATACATTTGTCCAAGCGACCATTGACCCTCCTGAGGTGTGTACTGCAATTGCTCCAAGCTAAAGCTGTCCAATTCAAGAAGATAGTGTTGTGCCGTTTCTTCGAAACGCTGTAATGTTTCAGTTGTATTCATATATTAATAATTGCCCCTCTCTATCAAAGTAGCTTTACTATACAAAAATGCTACTGACAGCATTATGTCAGTAGCATTTCAACATTTTTTCCACTTCCGTACGTATCCGCTCCCGGAGCGACTCAGGCTCCAGCACAACCATATCCGCGCCCCATCCAAGTACCCATTGCAGTAATTCCTCCGGCTGTCTGACGCGGAAGAGTATATGTAGTCCATCTGCACGCTCCTCTATGGCCTCCATATAAAAGTTGTTCGCTTCCTTCACCTTATCTGCGATATCCGAACGTGCTAGTATGCGAACAGTTACATGACGGTCATCGGTTTGCTTGTAATCCTGCAAATGAAAATCGACAGGCAACTGAAACCTGTCCTCCAGCACGATAAGCTCGTCCATACGTGACAGACGGAAATGGCGAAGCTGCTGCCTCAATTCACATTGCCCAATTAACACCCAAGAACCACGGAGCAGGACAAGACCATAAGGAGCGACCACACGCACACTTTGACGATTCCCGTCAGCCTCTGGCATTCTTTTGGAGTAGCCAAACTGTACTTTCCGTTTTTCCAATACAGCGAGACGCAGCGTTTCCAAATAGGTTTTCTCTCTATGGTTTGCTCCTTCACCCACCGCGAGCAGTCTGATGGTCTTACGCACCCGGGAGACTTCCCTGCGGACGCTCTCCGGTAATATAGCTTCAATCTTCCTGCGGGAGGTTTGCGCCTTGATGCCGTAGTCTGTATCAAATTTTTGTTCGACAAAATCCGTTCCGATTAGCAACGCCACAGCCTCTTCTGCGGTAAAGCTCAAGGGGGGCAGGAAGTACCCCTCCATCAAGGAATATCCAATGCCCGGTGCTCCTACAATCGGTACGCCCGATTCACTTAGAGCCTGAACATCCCGATAGATGGTCCTCACACTCGTTTCGAATATGGCTGCCAAATCCTCGGCTCGTACAATATCCTTACGCTGCAACTCTAGCAAGATCGCTAGCATACGATCTGTTTTATTCATGTCACGGCCCCTCTCTGGAAGGATCAAAAATGCAGAAATACAAAAAAGCAATAAGGACAGTACAGTCACTGCGACTTATTGCTCTTTTTTCATATGGAAGTTACTCCATTACTTAAAAAATACTTTTTCGACGTTATATTTAGCCTTTTGTGAATTGATGATGTAGGTTTCATAAATTTCCCGCTCTACTGCATCTTCCACAATACAAACCTCAATAATCGCTACTTCGTTCCGCTTGTCCTTGATCGGCGATACGGTATCTTCAAAATGCTTTTTGATTCTTTGTCTCAGCTTTCTTGCTTTACCAACAAACAGCAATTCCTCCTGTGTGTTGTAGAACATAAAGATACCCGCCTTATCTCTAGGGATCAGGTGAAAGTCGGTAAATCCGTAAATATGGCTGAGCTCAGGGTTAACCTGTTTGGTAATCGTGATATCCGGAGTTGGAATTGTTATATTAATCACTATGTCACTTCCTCATTCTATATAGGTGTAAATATTATCACAAATCTTGCGGTAACACCATTTAATAATCCTTGCCCCATCACAAGACAGATCGGTAGAAATTTTATAACTTACCTACTATGCGAGTACGTCGGTTTCCGTTACAATATGTCAGTGTGATTCTGGCATCGGCAGATTGACGCGTACTTGAACATTATTGGAGGCTTCTATTTTTTTATGCAAAATGAATCTCATTCTAACGTAAAAATCATAACGGCCGATCCGAGTGCGATCGGCCTGTTTGGCTTGGCTATTGTAACGCTTGTGGCTTCATCCCAAAAGCTTGGCCTCACCGAAGGCTTAAGCTTCATCATCCCTTGGGCTATATTTCTCGGTGCTTTTGCACAGCTATTTGCTTCCATTCAGGATGCAAAACATAACAACACCTTCGGCATGACGGCATTTGGTGCTTACGCCTTCTTCTGGTTGGCCGTAGCCAGTAGCTGGATGATTAAAATGGGCGTATTCGGCTCAGAGCTGGCATCTGCTGTAGATGGCAAACAGCTCGGCTTTGCCTTTGCGGGCTATCTCATCTTTACGCTTTTCATGACCATTGGAGCGATGGAGACGCATAAGGTTTTATTCTTTATTTTTGTGTTGATTGATTTTCTGTTCCTCGGTCTTAGCTTCGATGCATTTGGCGTTGCCCCAGAGGTGTTCCATACCATCGCCGCTTATGCTGAAATGGGCATTGGTCTGCTCTCACTGTATGGTACAGGAGCTGCCGTTCTGAATGCTCATTTTGGCCGTACATTCCTGCCCGTCGGACGTCCTTTCGGCATTTTTAAGCCACGTCCTTAGCTGTATATGTAAACCCACAAAGCCGCCTTTCGCGCCGATCCGCGTTAAGGACGGTTTTGTTTCTTTTCCATCACTCCCTCCGTATCAAAAAAATACTAAAGAGAGTCGTTTAGTGAATATAAAAGCCCACGATGATAACAATATACATAAATTGTAATCAAAGGGGTATTTGTAAAAATGACACAAGACGAATCTCGTACTATATTTCCGCAATTTCCCGAATCGTATTGGTTAGCTTCAACTGACATCCCCAACTTTCCCAAACTTAGTGAAGATATTCAGGTGGATGTTGCCATTGTAGGTGCGGGGATTACTGGTATTACCACTGCTTATTTACTTTCTAAAAAAGGACTAAACGTCGCAGTCGTCGACGCAGGGCGGATACTTCATGGAACGACAGGCCATACGACCGCCAAAATTACCGCACAGCATGATTTGATCTACAGCGAGTTTCTCTCACATTTTGGCAAGGAAAAAACCCGGCTTTATTACGAAGCGAACCGTGATGCTCTTCAATTTATCAGACAAACGGTAGAAGAGTATCATATCGATTGTCAATTTACAGAAGAAGATGCCTACGTTTATACATGTGCGGATACGCATGTGGAAAAAATCAACGACGAATATAAAGCTTACAAGGAACTTGGCATCCCGGGAAGTTATGTCGAACATACGCCTCTGCCCTTTTCAACTAAAGCAGCTATTATGATGGAAAACCAAGCTCAGTTTAATCCGATTCCTTTCTTAAGGTATCTAGCCAATCAAGTCATCCGGCAAGGCGGGAAGATTTATGAGCAGACCACCGTTGTAGGTGTGGATAAGGGAACCCCCTCCATTATTAATACAAGCGACGGGCACAAAATCACCTGCAACTATGTCGTATCCTCCTCGCATTTTCCGTTCAATGATCCAAACAGTCTTTATTTTGCGCGATTGCATGCCGAGCGGTCTTATGTACTAGCGGTCAAGACGGACAAAACCTATCCGGGTGGTATGTACCTAAGTGCGGAAACCCCCAAACGTTCGCTTCGCTCTGTCCTAATAAACGGTGAACCGATGGTCATCGTCGGTGGCGAAGGCCACAAAACGGGACAAGGAATCTGTACTTTCCAGTACTATGAAGCTTTACAAAAGTTCGCAGAGCAAACATTTGGATTAAAGGAGATCGTTTATCGCTGGTCGGCTCAAGACTTATATACACTAGACAAACTCCCTTATATTGGGCAGGAACTATCTAGCATTTCTAACATCCTCGTTGCTACGGGGTATAGAAAATGGGGGATGACCACAAGTGTAGCGGCAGCTTTATTAAATACGAATCTGATTACCAGAGAGGAAAGCCCGTATCAGGATCTTTTCTCCCCTTCAAGATTTCATATGGACCCTGACATTAAAACATTTGTGACTCAAAATGCGAATGTGGCTAAACATTTGATTGCTGGGAAATTGGGGATCAACTACAAAAAAGCCGAAGAACTGCAGCACGACGAAGGGGCGGTCATTCGGGTGAACGGCAAAAGAGCGGGCGCATACCGCGACCCACAAGGAGCATTACACCTAGTGGACACAACATGCACCCATATGGGTTGCGAAGTCGAGTGGAATGAGGCGGAAAGAACATGGGATTGCCCTTGTCATGGCTCACGCTTTTCATATCAAGGCGAAGTCATTGAAGGTCCGGCCAAAAAATCGCTTGGCAAGGTTGAAGGGGAATAGCACCAACCTTTGTATGCTTAAGGAGACTCAAGAGCACAGGCCTTACTGGAACCGCTCGCTGTTCTTCCAAAAGGGTCGCCCTCGTTTGGTAACCTAACCTTTTCATAGCTCTGAATAAACTTAGTTACGCAGGACAACATACCTTTGAGAATCATAAAAGAAAGGTGATCCTATGATAAGCCAACAGCCTACATTAGCGGCGCATGAGTCCCTAGAGATCCACGAAGCGCTTAATTTCAAAACGTTATGCTTAGCCAAGTCCAAATTAATGCAGGGCTTAGTATTCGATCAAGAGCTAAAGGATTTAATGGAAAAAGATGTTCAGCAATCTATTCAGGCTATTGCCGATCTGCAAGCAATCTATGCTAAAGCGCCGTTCCAGGCACCTGTTCCAGAATTCCGACCAACACCAATTTTAAATTGAGGTGAAATGATGTGACATTAGATCAGACCCAGTCCGCTAAAATGGATTATGTGGATCCAAAAAACTCATTAAATATGCCAGAAATGGCAGACATGACATTTGCAATGGACTTTCTTATTCGCGTCAAGGAAGGGGTTCGAAATACAGCCATAGCCTTGACGGAAACCGTCTCTCCAGATGCTAGAACTCTGTTGCGCGATCAATTGCATCAAGGCATCGCGTTTCATCAGGAAATCACTGATCTTATGGTACGAAAAAAATGGTTTCATCCCTATGATCTGCAAAAGCAGTATCAATTGGATCAACTATCAGCCAACAAGACGGTGGACATCAGTAAAATGAAACTGTTCCCAGACGATACCACCCGCAAGGGTATGTTTGATCGCACGCCGGACGAACATATGGGAGGAAACCAGGCATGAAAGCAGTGACCTACCAAGGTATCAAAAACGTTGTGGTTAAAGATGTTCCGGACCCGAGTATTCAAAAAGCCGATGATGCGATTATCAGACTGACAACAACCGCTATTTGTGGTTCAGATCTGCATCTCATTCATGGAATGATTCCGAATCTACAAGAGGATTATGTAATTGGGCATGAGCCGATGGGGGTTGTAGAAGAAGTCGGCAGCGGCGTAACCAACTTGAAAAAGGGAGACCGCGTGATCATTCCGTTCAACATAGCGTGCGGTGAATGCTTTTATTGTAAAAACCAATTGGAAAGCCAATGTGATCATTCTAATGAGCATGGAGAAATGGGCGGCTTTTTCGGCTATTCAGGAACAACCGGTGGATATCCGGGTGGACAAGCTGAATATTTACGTGTGCCTTTTGCCAACTTCACTCACTTCAAAATTCCGGAGAGTTGTGAACATCCTGACGAGAAGCTTTGCCTGATTGCTGATGCCATGACTACTGCATTTTGGAGCGTCGATAATGCCGGAGTGAAGAAGGGGGATACTGTCATTGTTATTGGCTGTGGGCCGGTAGGTCTGTTAGCGCAAAAGTTCGCCTGGTTCAAAGGAGCAAAACGAGTCATTGCGGCAGACTATCTGGATTATCGTCTGCAACACGCGAAGCGCACCAATCACGTGGAGATCGTTAATGTGGAATCGCAAGAAAACGTTGGCAACTACCTGAAGGAGATGACCAAAGGAGGCGCGGACGTAGTTATTGATTGCTCCGGCATGAGCGGTAAAATGTCTCCGCTGGAATCCTTGGCTTCTGGTCTCAAACTTCACGGTGGAGCTTTAGGAGGATTGGTCATAGCCACACAAGCTGTCCGCAAAGGCGGGACCATTCAAGTTACCGGGGTATACGGCGGACGATATAACGGTTTTCCTTTGGGAGACATTTTTCAGCGAAATGTTAATTTACGTACGGGACAGGCTCCCGTTATTCACTATATGCCATATATGTATGAGCTGATTGATACGGGAAAGGTGGACCCCGGAGACGTTGTTACACACGTCATTCCGTTAAGCGACGCCAAACGTGGATACGAAATTTTCGATACCAGACAAGACAATTGCATCAAAGTGGTACTTAAACCTTAACTATATATTGGAGTATTGGAGGTAAACGTCATATGGTGTATGGCCTGCATGAAACCCTTGAAGTCCATGAACTGTCAGCGTTCAAAGCAGTATGTCTTACCAAGTCCAAAACAATGCAAGCATTAATCTCTGATCCGACTCTCAAAGCTATATTACAGCAGGATGTTGACTTATCGACCCGCCAATTACAAGAACTCGGCACCCTCTTAGATCAAGCCATTTCACAGGAGGTTAAGCCATGAATACACTGTTGGAGCATTTGACCGGACTGCATACCTTAACGGACCAAGTCATTGCAGCTGATTTTCTGAACGCGGCCAAAAGCGGTGTGAGAAATTACGCTATGGCCGTAACAGAAGCGGGAACTCCAGAAATTAAGGCAATTCTTACAAAGCAACTGGATGAAGCTATTGATACGCATGAGCAAATTTCCACGTACATGATTGAACGCGGCTGGTATCACCCTTGGAACGTAAAAGAGCAGCTTTCGATGGATCTGCAAAATATCAATACTGCATTGCAAGCTCCCGTTTTGTAAAAAGATAACTTTGGCCGTATTTTTTGCTCGTTGGACGTCCCTTTAGCTTTATAAAAAGTACGTTCTTGCTTATCTATGAAACCCGCAAAGCCGTCTTTCACGCCGATCCGCGTGAAAGACGGCTTTGGGGTTTATCTCATTATCTTCATTATTCAGCTTGCCAATTCGGCATCCGCTCTGCCGGATAACGAAGGCCTGCTGCCATTCCTTTTGGAATGATTGCGTTAATAGCTTCCATTTCCTGTGTGGATAAAACAACATCGATGGAACCTGCATTTTCCTCTAAATACGTAACCCGTTTGGTTCCTGGAATCGGTACAATTCCCTCTTGCGCAAGTAGCCATGCCAACGCCAGTTGAGAAGGTTTGACCCCTTTTTGGGCGGCAAGGTCCTTAACATGCTGCACGAGGTCCAGATTTTTCTGGAAATTCTCAGGTTGGAAACGTGGCACCGAGCGACGGAAATCATCTTCTGCAAAATCATCAAACTTCTGAATTTGCCCGCTCAAAAATCCGCGTCCAAGTGGACTGTAGGCCACAAATTCGATACCCAACTCCTTACACGTCGGTATAACTTCATCTTCCGCTTCCCGGCTCCATAAGGAGTATTCCGTTTGCAGCGCTGTAATCGGATGTACCTTGTGAGCGCGTCGAATGAGCCCAGGAGAAGCTTCGGACAGCCCCAAATAGCGGACTTTTCCCGCCTGAACCAAGTCACTCATCGCACCCACCGTTTCCTCGATAGGTACATTCGGATCGACACGGTGCTGGTAGTACAAATCAATCACATCTACACCCAGTCTTTGCAGGCTGCGGTCACATGCCTCTTTTACATATTCAGGACGACCGCTAACACCCAGGAATTCGCCATCTTCCCCACGCATAATGGAAAATTTAGTAGCCAATACGACTTCGTCACGGTGGCTCCGCAGGACTTGGCTAATCAGTTTTTCATTTTTTCCCACACCGTAGACATCGGCAGTATCCCAGAAGTTTATCCCTAGCTCCAGCGCACGATGAAGCGTTTTGATCGACTCCTGATCATTCAACTCACCGTAATATTCGGACATACCCATGCAGCCCAGACCCAGTGCAGATACTTGAAGGTCGCTGTTACCCAGTTGTTTCTTTT
This sequence comes from Paenibacillus sp. SEL1, assembly GCF_054602535.1. Classification (NCBI taxonomy): domain Bacteria; kingdom Bacillati; phylum Bacillota; class Bacilli; order Caryophanales; family Paenibacillaceae; genus Paenibacillus; species Paenibacillus sp. SEL1. Next base: position 1,874,284 of record NZ_CM137723.1, read on the forward strand.
TCAATTTCTATCACTCCTAAATTATCAGAATAGTCATCGCATTTCCTAATCACTACGTCACATTCCGTATGTTACTACTTAAAGTTAACTTGAAGTCAAGCATTGTCTTGTATATGCTATTTCAAAGTTTTTTAGAAAAATTTGATTTCCGGGTTGTAAGAGGCAGCTGTAAATTTCCTATATATATGAGAAACGAATTATCGCGCGAGATTCGGTTTCAAAATAATCCAATTGGAGGTTTCCCATGCCAGCAAACTATTCTTACACCAAAACGTCCGATGGTTTCCATGTTATCATCACGCCAGCTTCGAATATTCAAAATAAAAATATTCGAAGCCGGATCACACAGCAAACCGATTACGGGATTAATGGGGGCTTCTTTAACCCAATCAGCACAACAAAGGCGCCGACCGAGTGTTTGTCTATCGCGGTCACACCTAATAATACCCATGATACTAAGGCGAATGCCAAAGGGAATAGCCGTGGTACAGCATTTGTATACACGGAGAGCAACAAAACAAAAATAGGGATTACCCGTGCTTCAAGTGTGACGGATCTCAAAAAACAAATGGGGACTTCGATTACGTATAAGTCTATTATTAGCGGCGGTAGCCTGTCGCTGAAGAAAGAGGAAGAAGCATGGCTTGAGGATTTAAAAGATATTGAAAAATTTGATTTAAACGGAACCTTGCGATACACCGATTCCACCGGGCGAACTGGCCTGGGCTTCAAGGTCGTAAATAATGTTTGGCAAGTCTACCTGGTTGTTCATGAAAATGCGACACTGAAACAACTTCGCAATTATTTTATTAAACAGGATTGCTTTGAAGCCATTCTTCTTGATGGTGGAGGCTCGTCCGGTATTCAAGTTAAAAACTCTGCAGGCACTATGGTTAAGTATGAGCAGACACGTTATATCTACAACATGGTAAAACTCATTAATATCACCTAAGCCTTATGATATGACGTGCTTTCATAGGAGTAAGGAGGCCTTACTGGCCTCCTCTACAATTCATCCAGCACGACCATTTCCAATGCTAGGAAAACAGGTGTTACAGGATACACATAAGAAACTTCAATCGGTTGCCCTACCTGTAATTCTGCTGGATTGATTAATTGCCTCCGCTGACCATCCATCTGCTTATAAATATGTGTATCTGGGACAGATATATAGACCGATTGGATAGGTTTTTCCGTTGGATCATCACTTTGGGGTAGTTCTTTAGCAAATTGAACAGGCTGTTCAAATCGGACCAAATAGTCCATGGTGGGGGCTGCTAATGGTTGTTCTACTTCTTTTTCAATTCTTTTAATACTTTCGATTTTGGCACGCCCTGTGTATACCGTTGTGCTTTCCAGACGGTCTAAGTCAAAAATAGATTGAGCCACCGCTCCATTAGATTCGTTAACCGGCGTAGCCGATTCTGTTGTAGAACATGCGGGCAGTAATGCTGCCGCAAGCAAGACAAGGACAAGGGCAGAAACTCTATTTTTCATAAGTGATCCTCCCTAATCTGGTTTATAGAATATGTTCACTATTAAGACGCGGACAGGAACAATTTGGTTGCCTTAATCTGTATTTATCTATTACATTTTGAAAGGTGTGCAATTATATGTTAAAAAAACTCGGTTTGGCAGTCCTCGCTGCATCAACACTTTTAGTAGGAAGCTCTATTACGGCAAGCGCTGATTCTACTGTAAATTACGATCATTTGCTCTCGGCAGGGACCACTAACGCTTTCCTGGCCATGGAAGATGGATCTTCATTTTATGCAACGGGAAGTAACAGTGATGGCAAGCTCGGCGTAGGCGCTGGCGGAGGGAATAATAAAACAAGCCCAATGCAAGCAGATGTATCCGACATCGCAATGATTGATGCTGGTGATTTGCATTCAACTTTGCTCAAAAAAGACGGAACCATCTGGTCTTGGGGGTTTGCAAGTTACGGCGAACTAGGGACAGGGAATAAGAGGGATACGGCAAGAGTACCTGTTAAAAACAAATATATTGATAATGTTAAAGAAGTGAGAGCAGGAGGTCAATTTACGCTTGCGCTCAAAAATGACGGCACAGTGTGGGCTTATGGAGAAAACAACTTTGGACAGCTGGGGATTGGCACAAAAGGAGTTTCCGCCTTTTCCGTTAAGCCTGTTCAGGTACAAGGTTTAGAAGATATTGTATCCATTGATGCTGGTGACAGTTTTGGCGCAGCCCTGGACAAAAATAATCAGCTATGGGTATGGGGACGTGGTTATGACGGCGCACTGGGGCAGGATGACAAAGAAAACCAGCTTACCCCTGTTCAATATCGAATTGATGATATTAAAACTTTTACTGCCGGAGCTGACCGCATTTATGTACTAACGAACAGCGGAGAAGTATATGCTTCCGGGAGTAACACTTCTGGAAAGCTTGGGGATGGAACCTCTACTTTTAGAAGATCACCCGTATTGATCAATGTTTCCAATGTAAGTAGATTGAAAGCAGGCAAAACTCAAACTTTTGCACTTAAAAATGATGGAACTCTTTGGGGCTGGGGAACCAATAATGAGGGACAGGTAGGTGACGGGACCGATGTATTTTCTGTTAAAGTCCCTTCCCAAGTTGTAGATGACACAAACACGCCACTAACCGATGTAGTAGCATTCAGTGCAGCAGGAACCCACTCCCATGCTTTGACAGCCGATGGGACGGTTTGGTCCTGGGGATATAACAAAAACGGCGAACTGGGAATCGGTAGCACCAAGGAACAATATGCTGCCACGAAATCGAATTTCCCGAATCCATTTTCCAAATAACTAATATTCTTATCCTTAATAAATTGTTTAAGGAATACGCTTAGCCCTCCGTTTTTTCCAACCCCAAAAAAGCAATAAGGGCAGTTCAATCAACTGTCCTTATTGCTTTTTTATTTTCATATAAAACCTGCTTTATTTTAAATAAAACTATGATTATGTATGAACAGAAGCGCTTCAGTAGCTTCTGGACGGTAGGGAAATTCATTTACAGAGCTAAGGCCTCTTCCGTAATCTTTTTGATATCAATGGATGAAGGCGTTTCTTCCTTGACCATATCGGGCAGGATATTTTCCAAAAAATAATCAACGCAGTGTAACTGAATATTCTTGATTTTCACAAGCGCATTACGATACATGACTATAAATTCTTTTTCAGTATTTCCCCGCTGTAGTTCGGCAAATGCTTCGTACACCTGATCCATCTTGTCAGCAACTTCAAGGATCAAACCTTCTACTGAATTATCTTTACCCTCCCTTAGCTGTTTGCGAAAAATGGCTTTAAAATCCTCGGGAATATTCTCTTCAATAAAATACTCAACCATACCTTCTTCGACCTGCTGGATTAATAGCCGTAGTTCCTTAGAGGAATGCTTAACTGGCGTTTTGATGTCTCCAATAAAAATCTCCCCGTAATCGTGACTGCTCGTAATCTCGTATAGCTTTTTCCAGTCAATACTGACACCATTTCTTTCTTCAATATCAGCCAGCGTTTTGGCATATTGCACCACTTTCCAGGAATGAGCCGATACGCTGTGTTCCTCAAATTTAAACTTACCTGGACAACGGATGATTCTTTCCAGCTCATTTAGCGACCGAAAATACGTGTGAATTCCCATCATTGCATCCATCCTTTAAAATATATGAGATAGTCAATATAAACCCACTATAAACCTCAACTATTAACAGTAGATTATCGCAATATCAAGTTGAGTCCACCATATAGCACATACACAATTTTTGCTATACACTTTATAAAAGAGGAGTTTGCAAAATCCAATAAGCGACTGGAATCGAATTTTCCAAAAAACAAAAAAAGTAAAAAGTGGTGAAATCGTTGTTCAAAATCTTACTAATTGAAGATGACGAAACTTTGTTCCATGAAATGAAGGATCGGTTAACTCAATGGAACTATGATGTGTATGGCATCCATGACTTTAATAAAGTCATTCAGGAATTCACAACGATAAAACCTGATCTGATCGTGATAGATATTCAATTGCCGAAATTTGATGGGTTTCATTGGTGTCGAATGATTCGATCCCACTCTAACGTCCCCATCCTTTTCTTATCGTCACGGGATCATCCTACGGATATGGTGATGTCGATGCAGCTTGGAGCGGATGATTTTATCCAAAAACCGTTTCATTTTGATGTACTCATTGCAAAATTACAGGCGACACTCCGCCGCGTATATAATTACAATACAGAACCCGTCTCCCTGAAAACATGGTGTGGAGCGACGGTCGATTATGAAAAAAATGTAGTAGCCAATGAGGCTGGCTCCATCGAATTAACCAAGAACGAGATTTTTATTTTGAAGCTGCTAATCGAACAAAAAAATAAAATTGTCGCACGAGAGGAATTAATTAAAAGCCTCTGGGATGATGAACGTTTTGTCAGCGACAATACCCTGACCGTCAACTTGAACCGCCTGCGTAAAAAATTAGACGAGCTGGATTTGGGTCGTTTCATTGAAACGAAAGTCGGACAAGGCTACATGGCTACAGAAGAGGCACCTTCCTATGATTAAAAAATATCTTATAGAGAGGCGGAGCTGGATTCTACTGTTTGTATGCCAGCAATTTCTGATCCTGTTCATTGCTTATGTGGATGCAGCAATTCCGTTAATGCCCATCCTTTATATCGTCTTCTTATCCATGATGATTTTCTTGGCTTTTTTAATCATGCGCTATCCCAAGGAAACCAAATTCTATACAACACTAGAAGAATGGAGGAGCCCTCTTGAACTAACGGGTATAGGCGAACCGGAGAGTCCGTTTGAGCAAATCATTGAACAAAAAATCACTGACCAGACCGAACGGTTACAACAGATCATCTCACAAAATCAATTGATACTTGAACATGAAAAAGATGAACTATTATCCTGGATTCATGAGGTAAAAACGCCTTTGACCACCATGCATTTGATGATTGAGCGGTTGGACGATAAGCCCCTAAAAGCTCAGTTAACCTATGAATGGCTACGAATCCACTTACTGCTGGATCAGCAGCTCCATCACAAACGCATATCCTTTATTGAAAATGATCTGTATGTTGAGCAAGTGAATTTAAAATCTCTGGTTTTTAATGAAATCAAAGCATTACAGTCATGGTGCATCCAAAAAGGGATCGGTTTTGACATCCAATTGGAGCACATGGAAGTGCTGAGTGATGCCAAATGGCTGGCCTTTATCATCAGACAGCTCTTAACTAATGCCATCAAATATAGCAATGCCAGTGATATTATCATTCACAGCTATGAACAGAGGGATCGAATACAGCTTGAGATCCAAGACTTTGGGCGCGGTATTGATCCGAAGGATATACCCCGTATTTTCGAGAAAGGTTTTACCTCCACAACCCAACATTCTGATCATACTTCAACGGGCATGGGGTTATATTTAACGAAAAAGGCAGCCCAGTCCTTGCTCATACATATAGATGTGCACTCCAAACCGAACGTGGGTACAACCTTCACTTTAATTTTTCCCAAACGAAATGATTTCGTGAGCATGGTGAGCATGTGACAGAGATGTCACATGCTTTTATGCATTGTTCGCCCAATCAAAGGAAAAACATCGGCTCTATTTTTATAATAAGGCTACAAGAACAATAAGGAGTGCATCGAAGTGAATATTTTAGAAGCCCATAAAATTCATAAAAGCTACGGTAATAAGTTAAATATGCAGGAGGTTTTGAAGGGAATTGATATCGTCATTGAAGAAGGGGAATTTGTCAGTATTATGGGAGCCTCCGGCTCAGGTAAAACCACACTGCTGAATGTTCTTTCCTCTATTGATAAAGTGAGCCAAGGTTCCATTAAAATCAATGATATCGAAATGACGAAAATGAAAGAAAAGCAACTGGCTGAATTTCGCAAACAGCATTTAGGCTTTATTTTTCAAGAGTATAATCTGCTGGATACGCTAACCGTGAAGGAGAACATTCTCTTACCGTTATCCATCACCAAAACGCCTAAAAAAGAAGCCAACCAAAAATTTCAGGAAGTAGCTACAGAACTGGGAATTTATGAGCTCAAGGACAAATACCCCAATGAAATCTCGGGTGGACAGAAACAGCGTACATCTGCGGCCAGAGCATTTATTCATGAGCCCAGTATTATTTTTGCCGATGAACCTACGGGTGCGCTGGATTCCAAGTCGGCCTCCGATTTATTAAATAAGCTGGGCCAGTTGAACCAAAAACGCAAGGCGACCATTATTATGGTCACGCATGATCCTGTCGCAGCCAGCCATTGCAGTCGGGTCATTTTTATTAAGGATGGGCAGATGTATACGCAGCTTCATAAAGGCGAGCAGGAAAGACAAAGCTTCTTCCAGGATATTATGAAAACCCAAGGGGTCTTAGGCGGGGTCCAATATGAACATTAATCTGCTCATTCTAAAGAATTTGAAAAAAAATCTAAAGAATTATTACCTGTATGTTTTTGCTCTCATTTTTAGTGTTGCGCTCTATTTCGCTTTCGTCACATTACAATACGATCCTTCCATGGACGAAGTGAAGGGTTCTGTTAAAGGGGCAGCTTCCATAAGGGCAGCTTCCGTTTTACTGGTCGCCATTGTCTGTATCTTCCTTTTATATGCTAATAATATCTTTATAAAAAGACGCAGCAAAGAAATTGGCCTATTTCAATTGATCGGAATGACCAAAAACAAAATTTTTCGCATCCTGAGTGCTGAAAACTTAATTCTATACTTTAGTTCCCTGTTTATTGGAATCGGAGTTGGATTTTCCTTTTCTAAATTAGTGATCATGATCTTATTTAAGACGACAGGCGTCGAAGCCATTGCCACTCTATATTTCTCTAACCAAGCACTGATTCAAACACTCATCGTTTTTTGTATCATCTACCTGTTGATCATGCTCATGAATTATTCCTTTATCAAGAGACAAAGTATTTTGTCTTTGTTCAGAGTGAACTCAACCACCGAAGGGAAAATCAAGAAAATAACGATCTATGAGATGATCATCGGGATCATTGGCATCTCTCTCATCGCTTTAGGTTACTATGTTTCCTCCAAATTATTTGGCGGAGACTTTACATCCATGAATGAGTTGTTTATGGCTATGGTGTTTATTTTGGGCACTGTCATCATCGGAACACTACTTTTTTATAAAGGATCTATCCGCTTTATTTCCAATATCGTCAGAAAAAGTAAAGGCGGTTATTTGAACATTAATGAGGTGCTATCTCTCTCATCCATTATGTTCCGCATGAAATCCAATGCTTTGTTGTTGACCATTATTACAACAGTATCGGCACTTGCCATCGGTTTACTTTCCTTAAGCTATATCGCCTATTATTCTGCGGATCAATCAGCTGAGGACAATGTACCTTCCCATTTTGCAATGACGAATGAACCGGATGCTGAGAAATTCAAAACGTTACTTCAGGAGCATGACATAAAGTATCGTGAGAAGAAAATTGAAGTTATTCAAGTCAGTGTGGACACAGCGCAAATCATGGAGACTCCTCTGGAAGGGTTAAATATCGGTGCGAATTCCATGACGTTGCCTGTCATAAGCGATCAATCTGTGGAGGGTACGGATGTATCTCCAGGTCAAGCAATTTTAATGGGCTATAATGATTTGTTACAGAAATTTATGTCCTTGAAAAACTTTGGTCCATTGGATTTGAAGGGAAAAAAAGAAGTCATACATCAACAATATTTGGGTCTAAAAAAGGAGTATGTGATTCCCTACTATTTTACAGCCGGGGGACTACCCACTGCCATTGTAGACGAAACCATATTTGAGCGGTTAAAGAAAGATATAAATCCTGAGATTCAAAAGAAATCATCCTTATATATTGGAATTGATATGATAAATGCAGAACAGATTGAAGAAGCGAATCGTCTCTTTGCAGCTGCGGATTTTAATGATCAACAAACATCACGCCTTGAAATGAGCAGCAATCAGAAGCGGAACATGGGAGTGATCATGTTTGTAGTTGGATTTTTAGGACTCACCTTTCTCATTACATCAGGCTGTATCCTTTATTTTAAGCAAATGGATGAGAGCGAAGACGAAAAAGCCAATTACACCGTGTTAAGAAAGTTAGGGTTCACTCAAAGTGACCTGCTTAGAGGCATTAAAATAAAACAACTCTTTAACTTCGGCATCCCATTAGTGATTGGCCTTTCACATAGCTATTTCGCCGTCCAATCCGGCTGGTTCTTGTTTGGAACTGAAATTTGGATGCCTATGATCATCGTTATGGTGCTGTACACCGCCTTATATTCCATTTTTGGGATACTATCCATCCTGTATTATAAAAAGGTCATTAAATCAGCATTGTAATTGGTAAAAAGCAAAAAAGTCCCAGGCGAAAGTGCTGGGGCTTTTTCAAATATTTGAGCATTTTCGTTCCTACATGTACAATAAAATAACTATCAGTCGTAACCCCAAAGGGGGAGAGCTTATTTTATTATTAATCATCAATGGCATCGGCATCTTAGCCAATATCATACTCGGTTCCTCTGTAGGCGTGGCTATTATCGTAGGAATCGTCTTTTTCCTGATTGGCTTGCCTGAGTTTAAAAAATCGCCGAGACTTACGAAAGAGGCTAAAAAAGATATCACCTATATTATGTCAACCCTATTAACTCTTCTTATATTCGTAGTTATCGTTTCTTGGAACCTCCATACTTCAGGTGACCTGTTTCTTGAAGGTCCGCTAACACCGCAAATGAAGTTTCACTGGGGACAAAAGGTGTTGATGCTAGGATTACTGGAGGGTTTATGGGCTGTCATCAGCCTAAAATGGCTGTTGCCCATCTTTTTTGATCCGCTGGATCTCAGTAAGAAGCAAATCCTTGTTTTAGTGAACGGGATCGTATTTAGTGTGGGTTCAGGTATTTATGCCATGCTTGAAGCAGGTTAAAAATGCTTAACGCAAAGGTTCAAAACCCTCTGCTTGCTTCAGAATTCGCTCAATTTCCACGCATGTCTCCGGTTGTAGCGTCACTTCGACTGCTTTCACATTTTCTTCAATTTGTGCCGGTTTAGTAGCCCCAATGAGTGCAGCGCTGATACCCGGTTCTCTCAGAATCCAGGCAAGCGCGAGCTGTGACAGGGTGACACCCAAGCCCTTCGCCAGCTTATCCAGCTCTTGGACACAGTTTAGAACGGTATCGTTCATGTAACTGCTGATGACATTATTGACAGAGGCATCAGCCCCGCGGCTACCCGTCGGTAAAGGCTGTCCCGGCTTGTATTTACCCGTGAGGATACCTTGGGCCAGAGGCGAAAATACAATTTGGCCGATACCTACCTGCCCGGATACGGGAAGTACCTCATGTTCGATATAACGTTCGAACATATTATATATCGGCTGATTGGCAATCAGCGGGCGCAAATTCAGCCTTTTTCCAATCCCATAGGCATCCGTGAGCTGGGCAGCACTCCATTCACTGACAGCAGCGTACAGAATCTTACCCTGAGCCTGAAGGTCATCGAGCGCTCGCAGCGTCTCTTCCAAAGGAGTATCCGAATCATAACGATGACAGAAGTACATGTCGATATAATCCGTACCAAGACGCTTCAGACTCGCTTCACATTGCTCCATAATGTGCTTGCGTGACAGTCCCCTGTCATTGGGACCGGAGTCCATAGGGAAGTACACCTTGGTAGATAACACATAGCTCTCTCTTCGATAAGGCTTCAGGGCAGCTCCCATAGCCTTCTCGCCTTCTCCCCGGTTATACGCGTTCGCGGTATCAAAGAAATTAATCCCAAGTTCAAACGCTTTGGCAATACAGGTATGAGCGGCTTCCTTCTCGGCGGCTGTACCGTACGTCAACCAGCTCCCTAGACCGATTTCACTAATTTTAAGACCACTGTTGCCTACATTTCTATATTTCATATCTACTCCTTCTTTCATAAGAGGATCATATTTTTATATTTTAACATGTAAACCCTTTCATTAAAACAAATGAGGATTTTGCAAAATCCTGAAATAATAAAGGATTCATGGAGTTACATGAAGGACATCTACCATCCAACCTATTTGGATGGTAGATGCTCATAGCCTCACAATCTTAAATCATGTCTACTTGCTTCCTACAGGAAAAAGCGCATCATAGGCAGGACAAGGCAGTTTATCGAGAAACTCCTGAAGCTGCTTCGGTTTATTTTTGTAAATATCCTTTAGGGATGTTCCATTATAAATATTGCCGATGACCACAGGGTGGCATAGCTCACAGATCAGGATGTCCCCGTTCCCGTGAAGATGGAGCTGTTTTTTACCATCAACGCAGTTGGAAAAATAAACACCCGGCTGCTCCTTGAAGCCCAGTGCTTCTGCAAAACGGTCCATACAGGTGAAATACAACACAGTATCGTCCTTTTTATGTGCAATCAGGTCATGAACGGAACGAATGAGCGCTTCCTTGGTAGAAATAGCGTTCCAATTGGTATGATCCATTACGATGCTGTTTTGGATTTCATGGATACGCACACCGAGTTCATATACCTTTTCGCTAATAGCTGGCATGTTGTTCTGCGTCTCGGCAAATAGCAACGTCTCCAGCACCGTTTCTAGCTTGGCTTCGGTACATAACCGAATATTCTGTACAATGTTCTCATACATGCGAGGATGAACATGATAATAGGTTGCATATTTATCAGCATCCGTGAAGTTAAAGGAGATATGAATATTGGAAAGTCCTGCATCACGCAGTTTCTCAATTCGTTCAGGGCTGAGCAAGCTGGCATTGGTATTAAGTTGGGTTGCGATGCCCTTGCTTGAACAGTGATTCACGATGTCCAGACAATCCTCATATTTCAAGGTCACTTCTCCCCCGGACAGTCGCACACGTTTTAACGTTGGAATGTCATCAATAATATCAATGACTTCTTTGCTGCTGATGCATTGCCCGTCGTTCCGCTGATACGCACAGCAGTAATCACACTTGAAGTTGCAATTGGAGGTAACCCCGACTTCCAGTCCCTCCAGCTCGTAGATGCCCGGCTTTTCCAGTTCAAGTGCTTTATATTTGTTGTCTATACTCACTTTCTCATGATCCTCCCAATCTCAGGCTTAAGTCTTGAATTCCCTTGAGATTATACAGATGGGAGCGGTTTGTAGATATGACATTGGTAACGGCGGGCTACTTGACAGAAGTAAGAAATTCTTTATCTACATACTTATAAGCCTCAAATAAACCTTGAGAGCCATAAGGTACATCTAATTCATGTCCATTCAAAGTAATATAGGATTGCCCTGTTACAGCTAACTCCTGATGAAAGGGATCTATCTTTTTAATGTTTTCTACATTTGTAAATGAAAAAACCCATGTCTCAGCATTCGTAGCCAAGTCACCCGCTGCAATGACTATCTCGTTAGTTCCATCATGATCAAAGTCGTAAACACTCGCTTGAAGCCTATAGCCTGCTTTCAATTCCCCAAACTCGTCAAAGGCTTCCGATTCTCCAGTTGAAGACAGGTCGAGCGGCCAACCTGTAGACTCGGAAGGGAATACCACCAACGTTTTCACCCCGTTAGGATGATCCATCCCTTTTCATAAATTTCAAACCCCGTTCCTTTCACATTTATCCTACTAATATTCCATAAAACAATGGTGCTATGTAATTTCCATAGATAATAATAACATATATTGAATAGTGCCCTTGATTCCGACACATGTCCTGTAATTGTGATCAATATGTGAACTAGGCATACTTCTCATTCCCAAATCCATACTGAATATATCTGTTGGTAATGGAGGCGGGAATTATGGATAAAAGGATGAATCTGCTTATGTTCAGCGGCGATTATGATAAGGCAATGGCTGGACTGATTCTGGCAAATACAGCTCGGGAGCTGGATGTGGATGTGACGATGTTTTTTGCGTTCTGGGGACTATTTCTGGTTCGTGACCCTGACAAGATGACGTTTGAAGACAAGACCATTTATGAAAAAATCATGGGCTGGATGACTCCAAAAGGACCCGAGGAGCTGCCATTGTCCAAAATGAATTTTAGTGGCCTTGGCAAGCTGATGCTGACAGAAATGATCGAAGATAACGAAGCCCCGAAGCTCATTCATTTTCTGAAAGGAGCCCGAAAGAAAAATGTAAAATTTTATGCCTGTAAGCTATCGGTCGATATTATGGGTTTTAAACCGGAAGAATTTATACCTGAACTAGAAATTATCGAGGCCAAAACGTATCTAAAAGATGCGCTCGAATCCGATATGCAGTTGTTTATATAAGATAGACCTACTGCCTTATCCCGCTTTTGGATGAGGCTTTTATTGTGACTAAATGATGACACTCGCCTATTTTTTTTAACCCATTCGGGCCTACCTACGTACCCTAAGAAGACAGAACGACTTGGGAGGCGCCGTATGCTCATGGCTCGAATTGGAAGCAGTAATTGTAGGTATCAGCCTTCTAACGAGGCTTATTTCCAAAGGTATCGTGAAAGTACAATCGGATATCATCAGACCTTTGAATCTCCATACGGGCAAAAAAAGCTGATTTATGCGGATTGGGCAGCCAGCGGCCGTCTGTATGGACCCATCGAGTCGAAAATAGCTAATGAATTAGGCCCTTTTGTGGCGAACACGCATACGGAGTCTAATTTGACAGGAACTCTGATGACCCAAGCCTATGAAGAAGCGAAACAAATCATTAAAAACCACGTTCATGCCAATGAACATGATATCATCCTGTTCGCCGGGTCCGGTATGACAGGTGCAGTGAATAAGCTTCAGCGACTGTTAGGATTGAAAATACATGAAAATTTAAAGCCTCTCTACCCCATCGCCGAAAAAGAACGTCCCGTTATCTTCGTTACCCACATGGAGCATCATTCCAATCATATTTCCTGGGCAGAAACCATTGGAGACGTTGTGTGTCTTCCTCCGGGTCCCGGCGGAATGGTCGATCCAACTCATCTCGAACGACTGCTGCTTCAATTCCAGCATCGCCCTATCAAAATCGGCGCCTTTACCGCTTGCTCCAATGTTACAGGGTTCGAAGTACCGATTTACCAGCTAGCCCGCAAAATGCACGAACATGGTGGCGTTTGTTTCATTGATTTTTCGGCAAGCGCACCTTACGCCGAGATCAACATGCACCCCACAGATCCGCTTGAGAAACTGGACGGGATTGTATTTTCACCCCACAAATTTCTTGGGGGTCCCGGTACAAGCGGCGTTTTAATTATGGATTCGAGGCTGTGCCTCCATTGTGCTCCAGATCAGCCCGGAGGGGGCACAGTTAGCTGGACCAATCCTTGGGGTGGATACGAGTATAAAGATAATATTGAGGCCCGTGAGGATGGAGGGACGCCTGCCTTTCTACAGGCCGTTCGAACCGCGCTCTGCATTCGGCTGAAGGAACAAATGGGACAGAAGCGCTTGTTGGAGCGCAAAAAGGAACTGACATCATTATTACTAAAGAACTTGAGTACCATACCAGGGCTACACATCTTAGGAGGAGGCAGCCAAGAACGAATGGGAATCGTTTCTTTCGTTGTCGGCCATATTCACTATAACCTGATTGTAAAACTATTGAATGATCGGTTTGGCATTCAGGTCCGGGGCGGCTGCTCTTGTGCAGGCCCCTACGGACATTATTTGCTGGGCATCGACCACCAAACATCTAAACAAATGACAGACCTGATCCATGCGGGAGACTTATCTCGAAAACCGGGCTGGGTGCGTCTGTCGCTCCATCCCATGATGACGAATCAGGAAGTCTCCTATATCGCCTCTTCCATACGGGCAATCGTGGAAAACATCATGACCTGGCAAAAAGATTATACCTATCAACCAGAATCAAACGAGTGGCAATCTATGAATGAACATCACAAAATAGACATCAGCAAATGGTTTAATTTTAGTGATTAAGAGACTCCTGTCCGTTCCCTTCCTTCAAAACTCTCATAGAATATTCTGTAGGATTAATATATGAGGAAAGAAGTGACGACAATGGGTCTCAATTTTCGCAACAGTACTAATGCGGCTATCTATATTGCTTACGCTTATCCGAACTTCAACTGTAGTCCTATCAACTATGCCAAGATTGGCTGGTATCGTGTAGATCCTGGGCAGACAAGAGAAGTTTGGAGTGGATATGCCGGAGGCAATACGTTCTATTACTATGCCGAAAGTAGCTTTGGACGCACATGGTCAGGTTCTTATTTTACCCAGCTCCCTAGCCAGGCCTTCCATTGGTGTTGGAACGTAGGATGTACGACCTGTAGGAATTTAGGTATGCGGCGGATTCCTGTCAGTCCAATCTACGCAAGTTACACCATCAACCTGGTTAGCAGCGCTAGCCAAAGCGCACCTCAATCCGGGAATATCCGCATAGCCTTGCCTTCCAAACAAAGCACAGAAGGATCCTTAGTCGTAAGAATACCTAGAACGGCTAAAAAATTGAAACAGGGAAAACCTCTGTCATCCAACCGTGTTGCAGTACCTACAAGACTGAGAAAGAATTGATGTAGAATTCCTAATTCGAAAATTGCATGAGATCTAAAGCAGTCATATTTTTTATTAAAAGGAGCGACCTCACCCCCATGGCCTGCTCCTTTCTCTTTTATCTATGAGGTAATCCGCTTATTTACTCTCGGATTCCCACTTGGATATCTCTTCACGCACCCGTGGTGCTACCTCTGTTCCCAATAGCTCAATAGCTCTCATGACATCATCATGCGGCATCGTCCCGACGGGTACGTGGAGCAGAAAACGTGTAATGCCTACCTGTTTACGCAGATGGATGATTTTCTTGGCAACCGTGTCGGAATCGCCTACATACAACGCTCCTTCAAAGCTGCGTGCGGCATCGAAGCTGGAGCGAGTGTAAGGACCCCACCCCCGTTCACGCCCAAGCACATTCATGCTCTGCTGAGTAGAAGGGAAGAACTTATCCGCTGCCAGCTCAGTCGTCTCTGCGATAAAACCATGTGAGTGTGATGCAACCGGAAGCAGCGATGCATCATGACCGGCATGCCTAGCGGCTTTTTTATACAGTTCCACCAACGGGGCAAACTGTACAGGACTACCCCCAATAATCGCCAGGACTAACGGCAATCCGAGCAAGCCTGCACGAACCACAGATTCCTGATTACCCCCACTCCCAATCCATACGGGCAACGGATTTTGAACTGGACGCGGATACACGCCCAAATTGTTGATTGCCGGCCGATGTCCGCCTTTCCAGGTAACTTTCTCGGATTCCCGTATTTTCAATAACAGCTCCAGCTTTTCATCGAATAATTCATCGTAGTTATCCAAATCATACCCAAATAACGGGAACGATTCGATAAAAGAACCCCGGCCTGCCATAATCTCAGCTCGTCCATTCGAAATGCCGTCCAGTGTAGCAAAATCCTGAAACACACGTACGGGATCATCCGATGAAAGCACCGTAACTGCACTGGTTAACCGAATTCGTTGGGTCTGCGCAGCAGCAGCAGCGAGGATAACAGCCGGAGCAGATGCTGCATAATCTTTACGATGATGCTCCCCCAGGCCGTACACATCCAGCCCTACCTGATCTGCAAGCACAATCTCCTCGACAACTTCACGTATTCGTTGTGCATGACTGATGACCTCACCCGTTTGGGGATCCGGCGTTGTTTCTACAAACGTGCTTATCCCTATCTCCACTTGTTCTACCCCCTATTTTCATGCCCTATTCTCATACGGCTGCTTTCAAAGCCAATCATTTTAAAAACCGATATCTTTATATTGAACCTTTTTCACATCTTTTTCAAGCTCTCTTTTTCTGAGTCTGAAAACCAGTCAAGGGAAGTGTCTAGATTCGCCGCAGGAAAAGAAGTCTCTTTGTCGAATATGGTATGGAATAAAGAAGATTCCCATCCCACAACATGAATACAACAAGGAGGCACATACATTTATGGCTTTTGTCATTAACAATTTAAAGGATAACAGCAATGTTGCCATCACTGACCAATTAGGCGGATTTACGGTACTGGAATACATAACAGATTTGAGTTCCACCTCGGTGGAGGCTGCGAAAAACAATTACTATATGAGCAAAAGTAATATGCGCCGCAAACAACTCATGATCGAAATCAACAATAGCGAGATTATGATGAAGGCGGGAGCCATGCAATATACTGTGGGTAGCATGGAAATGACTACCGGTGTAAAAGGCGTTGGAGGCTTAATGCGAAACTTGGTGTCCGGTGCTGTAACCGGGACAGGTGCCATTAAACCACACTATAAAGGCACGGGTACCATCATGCTGGAGCCTACCTACCAATATATTTGGCTTATTGATGTGGACAATGATGATATTGCCATCGAAGACGGCTTGTTTTTGGCTTGTGACACGACGCTAGACATATCCGTCGTTGCACGTAGTAATCTTTCCTCTGCTGCACTGGGCGGAGAAGGGTTATTTAATTTAAGCGCCCGCGGGAAAGGAGTGCTGGCACTTCAAGCTCCGATCCCTTCCGAGGAAGCGGTCGTTATAGAATTGCAAAATGATGTGCTGAAGGTGGATGGTAACTTTGCCCTCATGTGGTCCAATACCTTACAGTTCACCGTCGAAAAATCCGGGAAAACCAAAATGGGTTCTGCTGCTTCCGGCGAAGGGCTGGTAAATGTGTACAGGGGAACAGGAACCGTATGGTTAGCACCATTATAAACATAAGAAAGGAGAAGCCCCGGCTTCTCCTTTCTTACATTTTAATTCTTTTTTACAAACTCCGATTTTAGCTTCATTGCTCCAAAACCATCAATTTTGCAGTCAATATCATGATCGCCATCCACCAGACGGATGTTTTTTACTTTGGTCCCGATTTTCAAGACGGATGAGCTTCCCTTCACTTTAAGGTCTTTAATGACCGTTACAGAGTCACCATCCTGCAGGATGTTACCATTCGCATCTTTGACGACCTTTACGTCTTCACTGCTTGCTTCTGACTCGGTAGACCACTCATGAGCGCATTCCGGGCAAATGAAAAGACTGCGATCCTCATAAGTGTACTCTGAATTACATTCAGGACAATTTGGTAAATTAGACATGGTATTATGTACTCCATTCATTTTCAAATTCTACTGCTATGCTAAGCTTCCTGGATAGACCAAGCCTGCTCCAAGTCTCCCTTGGAGTTCCCTACAAGTATATTGGATAAACAGTCACGATTCCACTCATGGATGAAATTAATCTGAGTTTTGTACCGATACGTAAGCGCCCTGCCTCTGAAAATACCCAGAGGGTGAACATGTAACTAAAACGGATGCTGACCTCTCTAGGCAGCATCCGTTTTAGACATAAGCAGTATCATATGTTGAAATTGTACTCTACGGTACGTTTATTATGCTTGGGTTTGCTTGATCAGTTCACTCATTCCTTGGCTAAGCGGCGTAAGGGGGCGTTTCAACAACTTCTCGAAATCGTTGCTTACGACATCCAGAGCTCCTTCACGAATCGCTTGTTGAATACCGACCACAATAGGGATTGCACCTTCCGGGACTCCCGCACCGAGCATAACCTCGGCATACGTAGCATCATCCACCTGCTGTACAGGAACGTCTTTGCCCAGAACCTCAGCCAGTATCGCTGCAAACTCTTCTTGGGTAATCGGCTTACCGGAGAGCTCGTATATTGTATTCTCATGCCCTTCGCCAGACAAAACGGTTGCAGCTGCTTGCGCATAATCTGCGCGGGTAGCCCAACCTACTTTACCGGACCCTGCCGAGGTTAGCCAAGGAGCCCCCGCGAGTACGGATTGGATCGTGCCTGCCTCATTCTCCAGATACCAATTATTACGCAGGAAGGAGTAAGGAATACCTGACTCGCGAATGAACTCCTCCGTGATGCGATGTACGGGGGCAAGGAATAGAGTGCTGTCAGCGGCATTGGCAGCGCTAGTATAGGCGATGAAGCCTACTCCAGCACGTACAGCAGCATCAACAGCCGCTTTATGCTGACGGATTCTAGTATCATTATCCCCGTCTGCGGATATAATCAGCAATCGGTCTACTCCAGCAAACGCCTGATCCAGCGTCTCCGGTTTATCAAAGTCGCCATGACGAACGTCAACACCACGAGACCTTAAGTTCTCTGCTTTTTCTGGATTTCTTACGCTAACAATAAGATCGTTTGCGGAGACAAATGTAAGCAACGTATCTGCCACGATGGAACCCAGTTGCCCCGTTGCTCCTGTTAATGCGATTTTCATATGAAATCCTCCATTCAGATTTTTGTTTACTTTTATATAGTAACTAAAAATATAACACATGTCTAATCTAGAGTCTAAAGGTCTGCTTTTCGGGTAAGAGTGGGTAACCCAAACTTTCCCCAGAGAAAGGAACCTGTATATGAAGAAAGCTATGATCATTGTAAATCCCTCTTCCGGCAAAGAGGAATCCCTCCAACATGTCAGCAGCGTAGAAGAAATTCTACGTGATCAAGGATACGTTGTTACGGTTAAAGAGACGGCAAAGGAACTGGACGCCACCCGTTTTTGCGTTAATGCGTGTGAGGAAGCTTGTGACCTAGTCGTTTCCATCGGTGGGGATGGCACACTTCACGAAACCATTAACGGATTCATTGATCAAGACCACCGTCCAAGGCTGGGTGTCATCCCCCTTGGGACAGTCAATGATTTTGCCCGTGCCTTACACATTCCGCTAAGTCCTGAGCTGGCAATCCGTACACTGACTTCTACCCGCGTGAAAAACGTAGATATGGGCCTCTTAAACGGCCGAATGTTTGCCAATGTGGTTGCCACAGGTTCGCTTGCTGAATCGCTATCAGCTGTATCATCAGACGATAAATCCATGTTTGGCACGTTTGCCTACTTCAAAGAAGGCATGAAAGAGCTTATCAGCCATCCTGCCCACTCACTTATCGTCCGCTATGATGACAAGACCTGGGAAGGGAAATCTCCACTCTTTTTGGCTACGTTAACCAATTCAGTTGGCGGATTCGAGAAACTGGCACCCGATGCGGCTGTTGATGATGGTCTACTTCACTGCTTTATTTTCAAAAACCTCAATATATTGAACACCGTGACGGCCAGCATATCCTTATTTTTAGGCAACCTGAAGGATCATAGTGATATCGTTTACTTTACCGCAAAGCATGTAAGTGTCAGCTCCACAGAACCGGTCAGTACGAATGTAGATGGTGAGGAAGGGCCGTCTTTGCCTATCGAGCTTGGTATTTTACCGCGTCATATTGAGGTAATTGTGCCGGAAGAGGTTTAAGTAATGCGGTGCTGGTCCTCAAGCTTGAGGATCATACTCGCTCAATTTCCCCTCGTAGATCAAATGGAATCGATCACTTTGACGAAAATCATCTGGCGTAACAAGAGCGGGCAGTTTGTTCCATATTTTTATGCCGGATCGCTGTAAAATTTCCGCGACGAATTGGGAACAAAAATAGGAATTGCTGAACTCGACTGGTTCTTTGAGTGCAATACCGATCAAACCCAGTAAGTTATACATATATTTTTGACGACTTCGGATAAATACATGTAAAACTCGCTTCATTTTTTCGACTTCACGGTCGGTTACTTGAAGCTCGTAGATAACGCATGTTGTATTCGGAAATCTGCTGTATGTACCTGTCTTAATATCCTCTTTCACGAAACCACCATCCAGAGGGTTATTCGGGGTCTTTCTTCCGAAGCTGTATAACTCCGAAAGTTCCCGGTTGAAGGAAATGGAGGCGTGATTGTATGGCGCTCTCGTATAGCTTTTAATGACTCTCGTAAGAAACGTTCCCGTATTCGTAAGCAAGATAAAGACGGATTGATCTGCTACCATTTACGAAATTTCCCCTTATCAAGTTTGAATTATTCCTTCATAATAACATAGGAACCCTAATGGAACCCTATTTCGCGATAAGTTGGTGAGTGGTAATGGATAGTTCGCTATTAACGTTAATCCTTATTTTTACAGCCTTATTGGTCATCCATCTGATTTACATAGTAGTAGTCAAAACACAGCCAGACAAAGACTATGCAGCTATTGGGCTTCGCATCAAGACATGGTGGGGTATGTTCTTTATCTTTTGCTTGGCAACTCTTTTCAATCCGATCGTTTCACTGCTTTCCTTGATGGCACTCACCTTTTTTGCGCTAAAAGAATACTTTTCCATGATTAGATCCAGAAAAGCTGATCGCAGATTGTTTCTATGGGCGTACTTGGCGATTCCCGTACAATTTTATTGGATTTATATCGGGTGGTACGGAATGTTTATTGTCTTTATCCCTATCTATGTATTCTTGCTGCTACCGCTCCCGCGATTGATCAACAAAGGAACGGTTGGTTTTTTGCGCAGTGTCAGCTCGACCCAATGGGGACTCATGCTGATGGTTTTCGGGTTGAGTCATCTGGCCTATTTTCAGTTTGCTACGCCGCAATACGGAGCGAAACTTGTACTTTTTCTAGTGTTACTGACGCAACTCAATGATGTCGTACACTATCTAGCATCACTCTATTTCGGAAAACGGAAAATCGTCCCGACATCCAATCCCAATATAACTTGGGAAGGGTTTGCATTCGCTTTTCCCGTAACTATAGCGGCCTCCTATCTCATCTATCCCTACCTGACGCCGTTTGACCTGAAATTTGGAATTATTTTCGGCATGCTGATCAGCTTGAGCGGTTTCTTCGGCAGCTTAACGGTTTCCGTGCTGAAGCGGGATTTATTAATCGGCGATGATGATAAGTTCGATGCTTTGAAAAAAAGCTACTTAAGCCGGGTGGATAGCTTGACCTACACCTCGCCCGTCTTTTTCCACGTAATTCGTTATTTTTTTGACTTTATGTAGGATCAACTGTATTTTTCTTGGAATCTCTCTACTCTGTTTTCCTTCATCACTCCACGATACTCTGCTTGCTTCTCACGTTTTCACTTTAGTTAGTCGGGGTAAGTACACTATATCGGAAAAGTCCTTATCCCTTAAAAACAATCTTGAGGAGGCATTAGAAATGGCAGAGCACAATCATGTTGTAAATAAGGAAGGCGAAGTGGCATTGAACAAAGTAGATGACGCATTAAATCGGATAGACGACAGCAAAAAGGATGACATTCTGAGCAACTTTGATTCATTCAAAAGTTATTTGAGCGACAAGATTGAAATGGCTCAAAATATTGGTCTGAATGAAGAATTGATCGCAAAAGCAGCTGAGAAGATAGCTGGATATCTGGCAGCCAAAGAAGAACCTCGAAACAGCGAGGAGAAGCTCCTCCAGGAGCTGTGGAAAGCGGGGGACAAAGAGCAGCAGCATGCGCTTGCCCATATGCTAGTACGCATGGCACAATCCTCGTAAGAATACATGCTTTAGGAAAGAGAGGCTCCCGGCTGAAACTTCGGGAGCCTCTCTTCTTTAATTCAAGTTCTTATCGCTTGGAATTAATGCACCTGATCCAGCAATTGATATGCTTCTTCCTTCGTTTTAACCGCCAGGAGCGCTTCTCTGAAATGATCATCCATCAGCTTACGCGATAACATTTGCAGTACTTTCAGATGCGCATTTTCCTTGCTGTTGCGCGGTACGGCAATCATGAAGATCAGTTTTGCTTCACTTCCGTCTGCACTATTCCAGTCAACCCCGCCCTGCTTGATGCCGAAGACCACGCTTGGCTTCAGGACAGCTTCCGATTTGCCATGAGGAATGGCAATATTCATTCCAATGCCTGTGGAGCCTTCTTCCTCTCTGGCTAATATCGCCTGTTTGAAATCACTGGCAGAACTTACGGCTCCAGTTCTCTCAAGTACTCCGATCATTTCATCAACCACAGCATCTCGTGTCGTTCCTTCCAGATCCAAATTAATCAGATCCATCGTTACAATATCCGTCAGTTTCTCAATGTGAATGGCTTGTGGAGAAACGGCTGGCCCATTATTTGTAACAGTTGTTGAAGCAGATGACTCCGTAGCGGCCGTTGTAGTAATCGCAGATTGTCCAGCTTCCCCAGCAACATCAGGAGTTACAGTTGCTGCAATATCTTTTTTCAGCAAGCTCACCAGGACAACCGATACAGCTACGCCGACAATAACGGCGATGAAGAACATGAGCACATGGTCCACTGCACCAAGTACAGCTACAATCGGTCCACCGTGAGCTACCTTGTCACCTACATTCCCCAACATCGCAATGACTGAACCGACCATGGATCCTACCATGATACTAGGAATAACACGTAGTGGATCTTGCGCCGCGAATGGAATTGCACCTTCGGTAATACCGAACAACCCCATTGTGAATGTTGCCTTCCCAGCCTCGCGTTCCGCAGGTGCAAATTTACGTTTGTTGATCATGGCTGCAAGTCCCATCCCAATCGGCGGAATACAAATCGCAACGGCGATTGGCCCCATAATTTCATAATTCCCTTCGCCGATCATGGCCGAACCGAATAAGAAAGCAACTTTGTTCACAGGGCCGCCCATATCAAAGGAGATCATCGCACCTAGAATCAATGCCAGTAGAATTGAGCTTGTACCTTGCATACCTGCAAGCCAACCCGTTAAAGCCTCAAACAATTGTGCGACTGGAGCACCAATCACAAAGACAAAGATTAATCCAACAATTAACGATGCCAATACAGGGATAATAATTATAGGCATGATCGGCTGTAATGCTCGGCCAACCTTGATTTTCCGAATCCCAAGTGCAACATAACCGGCCAGGAAACCGGCGATAATGCCGCCGATAAATCCAGCCCCCGCCTCACTTCCATAAAAGCTGCCGTTCGCAGCAATGAATCCGCCAATCATACCCGGTGCAAGCCCCGGTCTATCTGCAATACTCATCGCGATAAATCCGGCGAGGATCGGTATCATAAAGGTAAACGAAGCCGAACCGATATCCTGAACCGTCTTCCAGAATGAACCGTCCGGTATAACCAGACCGCCTGGTGTCTTCTCACCGCCAATCGTCAACGCAATGGCAATGAGCAATCCCCCAATGACGATGAAGGGTACCATATAGGATACACCGTTCATCAAGTGGCGGTAGATGGGATTTTGTTTCGGTTTGTTCTCCTGTGAACTACCTTCGGCAGAACGTGACTCTGCTTGGTACACAGGTACATTACCCTTCATCACCCGCTGGATCAATTCTTCTGGACGGCGAATGCCATCCTGTACGCCAACGACCAGTAGTTTCTTACCGACGAAGCGGTCTTTGACCACCGTTTTATCCGCTGCAATAATAATGCCATCTGCCTCACGGATCTCCTGCTCGGTCAGTTGATTTTCGACTCCAATGGAGCCTTGTGTCTCGACCTTCATCTCGACGCCCAGCTTTGCTGCTGCCTTTTGCAGATTCTCAGCTGCCATATACGTATGTGCAATTCCGTTAGGACATGAGGTAATCGCTAATATCTTCATAGTCATTCCCCTTCTCTCTGTTGTTTCCGCTTACATTCATAGTATAAAGGCCTATCTTGCTGTTATCGGACGAACTTTTTACCGGAACTTTCGGAAAAACGGAATTATACCAACAAAAAAACAGGACTTATCTATAAGTCCTCAGATTGTCGAGAAACCCCCTGTTTTTTTGCAGGGGGTTTAAAACTGTCTTAGTGGTCTAAAAACTAGGGTCCTCAGATCGTTTTAAATCGATTTTTGTTTTAAAAGATGCGTCTCCCCATATAAAAATAGAAGTGTCGAAAAGTCCTCTGGACTTTCTCGACACTCTGAGGACTTATCTATAAGTCCTGTTCCAGAGCACAGCTTTTGATTTTAGTTTATCCCTTCATTCTCCCTAATAATCTCATCGCATCGGTCTCCTTAGATAAGGCATGAACCAAAGCAGGCTGCTCACTGATCAGGGACAATTCCTTAAATAACTGGCGCATTTCTCCCCGCCCATCCTGTTTGACCGCAAGCAAGAACACAAGCTCTACTTTCTCGGTTCCCCAGGTAAGCGGCTGCTTCAAGGTAGCGATTACAATGGAGGACTGCCTTATCCACTCAGAACCGCCATGCGGGATGGCTATGCCTCCCCCAATCGTCGTGGCCGACATTTTTTCTCGCGCCAGTACGCTGTCCACATAACCAGGCTCCACATATCCTTTGTCCTCCAGTATTTGCGCCAGCTTGGAGATCAATTGTTCCGGATGCTGCACTTCCTGCTGGGGAAAGACCAAAAAAGGTGTTGTATATTTAAAAAATACCGATTCTTCTGCTGCCCTATGTTCCGGCTCATCCAGTCGTCGGATCACTTGCTCCAGTCGACGTTCGTCCTTGGCATCCAGCAAGGGAGAGACGAGAATGTGCGGAATGTTCATCTCTGGGAGATCTACAGTGGTAATGACGAGATCCACCTCCTGGGCTGCCAGATAGTCCTGGACTTCTGCTTTGGAAAGGGTTGTCTCCACATGTACAGCCGGAAATTTACGTTCCACCTTGGTGCGTAGCAGTTGGGACATACCGATGCCCATGTGACACACGATGATGGCTCTCTGGGGATGACTCTCTTTCTGGTGCAATCGCTCCACAGAAGCCTGAAAATGCAGCGTTAAATACGCCGCTTCCTCCTCGGGGAATGATAGCCGGGTCCATTTCCCCACCTCTTCCAGTGTAATAATAACTCGGTCGAACATGTAGGGGTACATCTTCTTGATCTCGGCCAGCATAGGATTGGACACGGTCAATCCATATTGAAGACGGTTCAGGGTCGTATATAAATGGACATTCAACCCTTTCAGCAACATCTTATCCTTGGAAAAGGCAATCATATTCAGCTCGGACATCCGCCGGACTAACTGCTCAATCAACTCAGGCAAAAGCGGGTGGCTATCTGCCAGCTCACCTTGTTTTCCTGTTTTTCCCTCCTGCTGGTAACGGAACTTCCCGCTAAGCAGGTGCAGAGTTAAATACGCCGTCTCTTCCTTGGAAAAAGGCACAGCAAACAACTTTTGCAACTGCTGCAAAAAAGACGTAGCCCATGTAAATTCGCGTCTCTCCTGCAAAAAGGCAATGTCCTGCTTGGAGAGCGAAATGGGTTGTCCCATCTTGGTTCGTTTAACCATTAAGAGGATATGCAGCATTAGAGCTTCGAAAGCTTCGTCAGTAAAGCTGAGCTCATGGCGTTTTTGAAATGCTTTTAATTCATGATTTATGGTTGTAATCTCGTGCGATTCAAACTGTTTGCGCATCATCTGTCCTGTTAACTCAGGACTGTCAATCAGCTGGTTCATCCGCGCCAAAGCGATACGCTTATTTTTCTCAGAGCCTTGAATGGTCAATCCAACGCGCTGCTTGGTAATCAAGGCCAGATCAAAGCTGTGCAGCCAGCCATCGATCTTCTCCATATCTCTACGAATCACAGTCTTGTTCACATAATACTGTGAAGCTAGATCCTGGATGGTCACAGGCTTGGCATTCATCAAGAGCCGATAGGCGACATGCAGCACCCTTTCCTCATCCGACTCATGTTGGGCTGTACTCTCGTCCGCATACAGTCGATGGAACAATTCATTATGATCCGCTTCACCCATCTCCAGATAAATGCCGCGTCCCGGCCTTCTCACCAGATTGGCATCAGAATGCTTGACGATATAATCTTCAATTACTTTCAGATCGTTGCGGATCGTCTTTTCAGAGCAGTCGGTCAGATCCGCCAGATCCTGCGCTAACCACAACCGGTCCGGTTCAGTTAACAACAGGCGTAAAATTTCCATTTGCCTTTTATTCATTCCATTCTCCCATCTTCCAAAATAAAGAATGTCCAGGGCATTTCGAGCTATATTTTTGCTGGTTTTGTGTTGACTTTAAGTATACTCCAAGTAGTACATTTAAAGCATGGTGGCCGCCAAATTCAAGAATAATGAAAAGAGGAATCGCTCATGATCATTGGAAAAACAGCTCTTATTACTGGGGCCAACAAAGGCATCGGGTATGAAACAGCCAGACAATTGGGGGGGATGGGTCTTACAATCCTGATTGGCTCACGGAATGAGCAGAGCGGCCGGGAAGCGGTGGCTAAGTTGGCTAATGAGGGAGTAGAAGCCCGATTGATTTTGTTAGACGTGACGAATCAAAGTACGATTGATTCCGCAGTCCAACAGATCAAACAAGAATTCGGTTCCCTTGATGTACTCATCAACAATGCCGGCATATCTTTAGGAGGAGCCACTCCTCCAAGTCAGTTCTCTTTGGACGATTTAAGAGAAACGTATGAAACAAACTTTTTCGGTTTGGTCGCGGTGACGCAAGCCATGCTACCTTTATTGCAAGAATCTCCATGCGGTAGAATCGTTAACTTGTCGAGTGGTCTTGGTTCGTTAACCTATAATAGCGATCCTGAGCATGAGCATGCCCAATTTAATTTGGTTGCCTACAATAGCAGCAAAGCAGCGGTTAATATGTTCACCGTCACCCTTGCCAAAGAATTCAAAGACTCACCTCTCAAAATCAATTCGGCTGACCCTGGTTTTACCGCCACTGACTTAAATGGCTTTACAGGAACGGGTTCGGTACAGCAAGCCGCTGCTGTCGTTGTTCGTTTAGCCACTTTAAATGATGGAGGGCCGACAGGAGGATTTTTCGACGCCAACGGAGAAGTACCTTGGTAACTGCTACTAAGGAGCTGAATACTTTGCAAGAAATTCCGGAGACGATAACCTCTATTAGCCAAGCCGCAGAACTAACAGGTTTAACAGAAGATACCATACGCTATTATGAGCGAATTGGCTTGCTGCCTTATGCAGAACGAAAGGCTAACGGACACAGGTTCTACAGTAGAGATCAGATTCTGGGGATTATCTTTTTAACCCGATTAAAAGCCACTGGAATGACTATAGAGGAAATGAAGCATTATCGAGAACTTTCGGAGCAAGGTAACATTACCCTTCCTGACAGATACTCCTTACTTGAAAAACATAATCAGAAGATTCAACAAGAAATTTCCAGACT
The DNA here is from genome assembly GCF_054602535.1 of Paenibacillus sp. SEL1. NCBI lineage: Bacteria > Bacillati > Bacillota > Bacilli > Caryophanales > Paenibacillaceae > Paenibacillus > Paenibacillus sp. SEL1. The sequence continues at coordinate 1,901,189 of NZ_CM137723.1, forward strand.
GATGGAAACTCAAAAAATTATTGAATATAAGCTCAATCACTATCGTGACCTCTCTACCAATCCTGATCTTAGCGATACGAATTGCAACCCTATAACACCCAGCACCAATCCCCTTTTTTAAGGGGTTTTTTTATTTCCAGCGGGAGATTGATGGAGCTCCCTTAATTCCCTATAATCCAAATATAGCATGAATTTCTAGGGGGAATAACGATGATCACCTATATGAGATGCAACGACGTCAGCATGGAACACATTTTCCAAGCATTTTCGCTTGGGTTCTCGGATTATTCCATTCGCCTGACCACGGATCAGGACGATTTCGCAGCACGTTTTTTTGGTCCAGAGGGTAATACACGGAATCACTCTTTCCTTGCCATGGATGAGGATCAACCGATCGGCTTAATTCTCGGCGGTGTCCGGCAGTTCGACGGGTACAAGACCATGCGTTGCGGCACGCTATGCATCGCTCCGGCTTACCGCGGTCAGGGGATTAGCAACAAGTTGCTGGAATTACATAAACAAACAGCCATCTCCGCGGGTTGCCAGCAGCTATGGCTCGAAGTCATCAAGGATAATCATCGGGCCGTCAAATTATATGAAAAGCAAGGCTATCAGCCACGCTATACGCTGAAATACTACAACGGCACTCTGCCCTCCGCGCCACCCGCTGCCCTCTCATCTTCGTATATTTTTAAGGAAGTTACATTTGATGACATCGCAGCTTTTCGAAAGACCCTTATCGACTGCCACATCCATTGGCAAAGTGACACACCTTATTACGCCACCAGTACACAGGAAGCTTTTCTCGGCATCTACGAAGTAAATCAAACGTGCCTCGGCATGGTGAGCATGAGTGCTAAGGGTAAAATCAACTTTCTTTGGGTCGATCCTAAGCATCGCAACCAAGGATTAGGATGCGCCCTCCTTCATAGAGCAGCAGAGATCCAAAAGATTGAGAAGGTGAACATCTGTCTGTCTGACAATGACTCTCTTGAAGGCTTTATCCAAAAAATAGGTCTCTTGAAAGACCCCATTGAGCAATATGAAATGGGTATGCCGCTGAAGGTCGATCATGTTGTACAATGATCAACCTTCTTCCTATCCATGCTCCCCTGCTTGATTCACCTACATCTATCATTTCTGAGAACGATTGATATACACTGATTTGAGCAATGCGCACATATAAAGATCATCATATTTTCCTAACGTAAATTCATATTGGGAGAGGAGCCCTTCTTGCCGAAAGCCTGCTTTTTCAAGCAACCGCAAGGATTGTGCATTCTCTGGCTCTACTAGCGCCTGAATGCGGTTCAATGAGAGGGTGTTAAACCCATAGTCGATTACAGCTGCAAGTACCTCCGACATTAGCCCTTGGCCCCAATAGACTCTGGACAATTCATAGCCCATTTCTGCCCGGTGATGACGTTGATCCCAGTTATGAAATCCGCAAGAACCGATGATTTTACCTTCATTTGTTTGAATAGCCCAGCGGATTCCCTGATCTGTCTCAAAAATCTGATCATACCAACTAATCTCATCCAGCGCATCCTGTTCAGACTCAAACGGGATAAGTCCATAAAACTTCATAACCTGCTCATCTGAAAAGTATTCCAACATGTCCTTGCTGTCCGTCGCTACCATTTTTCGTAATATGAGACGTTCAGTCGTTATAACCGGAAACTCACCTTTCACATTCTCACCTCTTGCTGCCTTATTCGCTTTTGCCAGTTCTTCTTGCATACCCATGCCTCCTGAGTTCAATAATCGCTTATCGTTACTTTCTTCTTCCAAACATATCACACAATCCGCAGGAAACTTCAAGACAGACGTACATTCGGCATGGTCAAAATTATGGGGTAGATCCAAATAGGATGGCGGCGTTATCAAAAACATACGGGAATTCTACTCTGTTTAGACGGTGGGGAGCAACAGTTTTTGATTGCATATTTTTTGTAATCGGGTATATTTGTTTTTTTATTTCTGTCATTCAAATAACGGACAGATGGTTTTTGCCTTTAGCGATTGCAACCCGTTGTATTCTGCTTATTGCTTTCTTCAGCTATTATTTGCTTTTGGAAGGTTACACAGGCTATACGCTGGGTAAGTTCGTTTTTCGTATTCAGGTGGTTAACGGGGAAGGAAAGCCTCCTGGTTTTCTTAAATCACTCATTCGTACGCTGCTCAGGCTAATCGACACCAATCCGTTGCTAATGGGTGGGATACCTGCTGGTATCAGTGTGTTAGTAACTGCATCAAGACAACGAATTGGAGATTTAGCTGCAGGTACATATGTTGTAAAGGTACGGGATTTAGAGCCGATTAGCAAAAAGACAATGAAACGTTCGCTCTTTATATTTTTTACCGCAATGGTGATCTTGGGAGCCTCGTTTGTAAATGCTATTTTTATACTTGCAGACAGTTACGTACCTCCTGAAGTTCTGGTGAGCAAGAAAGAGCAAAGCTATGTAAGTAAAGATGGACGATTTCAAATCACGGCCCCGCTGGACTGGTCAACAGACCCGGACCGTGAAGGAAAGGCAGAGATTGCAATATTCAATCCGTACATCCAAAAATCCGTTGTGGTACTATCCCACTCAAAAAAGCAATTGGGCAATATAACTCTCCAACAGTATGGTAAGAAAGCTGAAAATAACTTAACCAAAGAGTGCAACCTGTCCAGTGTAGGACCTGTCTCTAACACAACCATTTATGGATATCCTGCCCTTGAGTTCGTGATTAAAGGCAAGAAAGATGTGGACAAATATGTTACCCATGTAGCGATTATTGAGACCGAAAGGTATTACTACCAGGTGCTTGGATATGCACCAGCGTCTAAAGATGCCCGTTTAAAGAAAGAACTACACGACATAACCTATAGCTTCCGCGAGGTTCGTCATTAGACAGCGTGGCTGGCAATAAAAAGGATAGACACAAAAAGCAGGTGCTCCTATGAGCCCTGTTTTTTTGCGTACAACTATACTCTTCCTTAGATTACACTCAATACAAAAATATATAACATCGTCTAATGGATTATCATAATACGCTGCAATTTCACATCTATGATAAAATTGACTGACATGTTCGGTAATCCGCCTTATCATATTGTTCAGATGCACAATGAATTGAAAACCCTTTCACTAAGGTGGTACATTAAAATACGCTATATCACTATAGATAAAGGAGGAATCCGGATTTGTTTCAGCTCTCCGAAAAACAAGCCCAAGACATCGTAGACAAAATGATGAAGGATATTCCATACAATATCAATATTATGAATGAACGAGGCATCATCATTGGCAGCGGCGAGAGTGAACGAATCGGAACCATTCACCAAGGAGCTGTTCAGGCGCTCGAAACTGGGAAAATGGTTGAAGTGTGGCAGGACGGCCACTATGAGAAAAAGGGAACCAATGAACCGATTGTCATTCATCATGAGTTAGTTGGTGTCATTGGTATTTCAGGCAATCCCGATGAAGTGCGTCCTTTTTGCAATATTGTTAAAACTACGGTGTCTCTCCTGATTGAACAGCGGATCTCATTGGAGCATCTGGCCCATGAAGCCAATCGCAAAAAATCTGTGCTGGAAATGTTGTTAAATCATCAGGGAGCCTACACACAAAAAACAAAAAAAGAAGCAGCTCAATATCACATTGATTTACTTCTAAAAACTTCGGCTGTATATGTAAAGTATCTGCCTGCTGATCCAGCTCATTTAGCCGAGTTGTCCAATATATTCATGCAGCATCCGTCCTTTCGTATGGAGGAAGACTGCTATCTCATTCTGATACAAAATCAGGAGCCGACAGACAAACTGCTAGAGCCACTTGTGCGTAGCCATCCCGATGTGCTGATTACGGTCAGCAGACAGGAGCACAACATTGCGGATGTTTATATGCAAGCCAAGTCAGCTATGAATGTTTTACTGGCTTTGCGCCCGCCTGTGCAAAAAATTTCTTTTGCGGAAGTCGAGTTTCTGGTCAAATTGAGTCAAACGAACCTGACGAACACGATCTATCTGGTTAGCAAGCTGGAAGATACTGTGGATTTGCTGGATACGCTGCGAAGCTTTATTAACCATAACGGCAGTGTCTCCTTTACCGCAGATGAATTAAATATTCACCGAAATACGCTGCAATACCGCCTGAAGCGCATCCATACCTTAACCGGTAAAGATCCCCGGAACCTCCTTCAGCTTTTTGAGCTTACGCATGGCTTATTGGCACTGTATCAATGAACTGCTGTATTCACGCCAGACCATGCACCAGTAACACCATATTTTCGCTCGCCGTCTCCCAAATTTCTCAGTCAATCCAGCTTTGGCTAAGTTCGGGATTACAGGCGAGCGCTCGTATTATATCGTATTTGTATGATGCCGTTTTATGTTTATAACCCACTTCTCCATCTGTTCAGTTCTCGCTGAACTGAAGTACTCTTGCGATATTCTCGCACGTACGCTCTACGTTTTGCGGCCCTTCGGCCAGCAGCTTACCGAGCTCCGAGGCTCCCGGCACGATGCCAAACACCGCATCGATCCCTTCCTTGTACAACGTGTCGATCCCGTCCCCAATATAACCTGCGACCGCAATGACCTTTTTACCAGACTGTTTTGCCGCCTGAGCTACTCCATAAGGAGTTTTACCGAATTTGGTCTGAAAATCAATACCGCCTTCCCCCGTCAAAACGATATCGGCAGTGGCGAGCTTTTGTTTTAAACCGGTGTATTCAATCACAATTTCAATGCCTTTTTGCAGCGTCGCCTGAGTGAAAATCAATAAGCCCGCACCCAATCCACCTGCTGCGCCTGCGCCTGGGAGATCGCGCACATCCTTGCCCAGCTGCTGTTTCACCACATCGGCGTAATGAGCAAGATTGGCATCCAATTGCTGCACCATCTCCAGGGTTGCCCCTTTTTGTGGCCCGAATACTTGAGATGCCCCATGCTCTCCGCACAGCGGATTTGTCACATCACAGGCTACAATCAATTGTACCTGCTGCAAGCGGTCATCCAGTGATGAAATATCAACACTGGCCAGCTCGCCCAGACTACCGCCGCCGCGCGGAAGAGTATTGCTTGTTGCATCCAGAAATCTGGCGCCCAGCGCTTCCGCCATTCCTGTACCGCCATCATTCGTCGCGCTTCCACCAATGCCGATGATAATTTTTCGAATTCCCTGGTTCAGACATTCACGGATTAACTCCCCTGTGCCGTAGGTTGTTGTCTTTAGCGGGTTTTTGTTATCCTTGTTGACCAGATGGATTCCACTAGCAGATGCCATCTCGATTGCCGCCGTGGTGCCGTCTCCCAGCAAGCCGTATGCAGCAGTTACAGGTTCTCCAAGCGGTCCTGTCACCTCGATATAACGAATCTGCCCGCCTGTCGCATCCACCAGTGACTGCACCGTTCCTTCACCGCCGTCCGCCATCGGTACGTGGACATAATTCGCCGCCGGATAGACCTTGCGCAGTCCTTTCTCCATCGCGATACACACTTCTTTAGCCGTCATGCTTTCTTTAAAAGAATCTGGTGCCAGCACAAATGTTTTCTCTCTCATCTTCTCACCCCATCGTGAATATTAAAGTAAAAATCCATACATAATTGTCGCTACAATTGCCATCGTTCCACCCACAATAGCTTCGTAAGGAATCAATCCCATCCGTTGTTTAATGCTCATTTTCATGCTGTCTGCCGTGACGTGAAAATAGTTGCCCTGCGGCAAGGAATCAATGACTGTAGCTCCTGTATGCACCATCACAGCTGCAGCGAGCGGGGCCGTTCCCATGTTCAGAATGGCTTCCCCAAACGAGCCTGTCGCCAAAATAACGCCCGTCGAGGTGGACGCCGTAGCAGCTGCCATCAGAATACCTGCAAGCGGTGCCAAAAATGTACCGGAAACTCCTGAAGCTTCAATCAGACCAACCACCTGAGCAGACAAGTTGGAGGCAGAGATCAGGCCCGCAATCCCGCCTGCACCGATCAAAATCAGCACGGTCGCCGTCATTTTATTCAAACCGGAGGCCGAATACTTCAGGATATTGCGCCCTTGTCCCATGGCCAGCATACCTACAATCCCAGCGATCGGCAAAATGTACATCGCATCCACCTTGAAATTCGAAAGTGCTTCAATACCAGAGATGGAACCAATCGGGTTAATCATCAGCAAAATAACAGCTACCAGCGGGGCTACAATCGCCCGTCCCAACGCCGGGTATTTCGATGTATCGACATCACTGTCCATGATATCCTGGTCAGACACCTTCACACCTTTGGTTTTCAACATAGATGCCACCAAAACAGTCATGATTAAACCGCATATCGCAGGAACCACACCCGCCAACATCACGTGGCTTAAATCCAGATTAAATCCGCGCGCCGCTGCAATCGTATTAGGATTGGGAGAGATGATGTTCCCCGCTTTTCCGCCTCCAGACAAAGCCAACAGGAGCGCCAGCTTGGAAATCCCCATTTTGTTACCGACCGACAATGCAATAGGTGCCACAATCAACACGGCAACGGGAATAAATACACCTACCGCCGTAATAATCATCGTCGCCAAGGCTAGTGCGAGTATCGCTTTACTGCCGCCGAACTTCTTTACAATAGCCTGCGCAATCGTCTCCGCCGCCCCAGATTCCATCATTACGCCTGCCAATACACCTGCGGCAAGCACACGAATGACCGTCCCCATCACACTTTGCGTACCGCTTATTAACACGCTGATCGTCTGTTCCAAATTGGCTCCGCCCAATAAAGCGCCTACAATAGCTCCCAAAAATAAAGCGTAAACCGGATTCAGCTTTCTTAATATCAGAATAATTGCAATAGCCAGCCCTGCCAGAGCTCCTATCCAACTGATCGTCAATCCTTCCATCTGTCTAACCCCCCGGGCAATTTTTGATTACGCTTTCATTATATCGATTGCCGCACGTTAAAAATATTGAAGAACAGACGAAATTGATTGTGCATTTGAACAAAAAATCCGAACAGGATCTATGTCTTGATATGAAAATTTCATTCTATGTGTCGGAGTGTCACAAAACAAATTCAATGAATACGCTTGCAAATTTAAAATTTCAGATTATAATACCTGTATACAAGTATACTTGATTAATTGAGAAGGTGAAATGATGGTCGAATCAGAATTCCTATATCCCTCCAAATGGCTTTTAAAAGCCTCAGCTGGTGATCGCGTAACATCCGAGCTTAGAATGCGCATTATTTCTGGCGGAATTGAAAGCGGTACCATATTATCTGAAAATAAACTAGCTGCTGATTTCACTGTAAGTCGCTCACCCATTCGTGAAGCGTTAAAAATACTGGCATCCGAAAATATCATTCGATTAGAAAGAATGGGAGCCGTTGTTATTGGCCTATCAGAAAAAGAAATAGAAGAAATTTATGATGTCCGTCTGCTCATAGAATCCTTCGTATTTGAACGTCTTGTAAAGATGGACACTAATGATTTGGCGAAGGAACTTAGTAAAATACTCGAAATGATGAAAGTCGCCGTCAAATATAGTGATGCTGATGAGTTTTCGTATCAAGATGTCTTGTTCCATGAAACGATTATTCGTGCAGTCAACCATTCACATATTCTGATGATTTGGAATAATTTAAAGCCTGTTATGGAAAGTCTCATTCTTTTGTCGATGCGTATGCGTTTCACTGAAAAGTATGAAGATTTTACAAGGATTATAAACAATCACGAACTTTATATTGAAGCAATCAAAGTAAAAGATAGAGACCTCATGATCAAGTCTTTACATGAAAACTTTGATGATGTTCAAGGTAAAGTAGAAGACCTATGGATGTCACAACAAATGCTATCTAAAGGAGTCGTGCAACAAAATGACTAACTATATGTTGGGTATAGATATCGGAACCACAAGTACGAAAGCCGTTCTATTTAGCGAAAAAGGCGAAGTCATCCAACAAGAGAATATTGGATACCCGCTTTATACACCGGATATAGCGACAGCTGAACAAAACCCAGAAGAGATTTTTCAGGCTGTCCTGCAAGCCACTTCGAATATCATGAAACATCACTCACAAAAAAAGCTATCGTTTGTTTCATTTAGCAGTGCCATGCATAGTGTCATTGCCATGGATGAAAATGACCGCCCACTGACGTCTTGTATCACTTGGGCAGATAATCGAAGTGAAGCATGGGCACATAAAATAAAAGATGAGCTGAATGGCCATGAAGTCTATAAACGAACAGGAACACCTATTCACCCCATGTCACCCTTAACGAAAATAGCCTGGATTGTGAATGACCTTCCTGAAACCGCTGTCAAGGTTAAAAAGTATATCGGAATTAAAGAATATATTTTTAAAAAGTTCTTTGATCAATATGTAGTGGATTATTCCCTAGCTTCTGCCATGGGCATGATGAATCTAGAAAAATTAGATTGGGATGAAGAAGCATTAAAAATTGCTGGTATAACCCCTTCTCAATTATCTGAGCTCGTGCCAACAACCAGGATATTTACCAACTGTGATTCAGATTTAGCAAAAAAGATGGGGATCGATCCACAAACATCGTTTGTCATTGGAGCTAGCGATGGAGTCCTTTCTAATCTAGGTGTAAATGCGATACGAAAAGGTGAAGTTGCCGTTACAATCGGGACAAGCGGAGCTATTCGAACCATTATAGACAAGCCTCAAACAGACGAAAAGGGAAGAATATTCTGTTATGCCTTAACAGAAAAGCACTGGGTTATTGGGGGGCCGGTGAACAATGGCGGGATGGTCCTTCGCTGGATCCGTGACGAACTTGCCTCATCAGAAGTAGAAACAGCGAAAAGACTAGGAATTGATCCATATGATGTACTAACCAAGATTGCTGAACGTGTAAGACCAGGATCTGACGGATTGTTATTCCATCCATACCTGGCTGGTGAACGTGCGCCATTATGGAACCCAGACGTACGTGGCTCATTCTTCGGTTTAACGATGTCACATAAGAAAGAACATATGATTCGCGCAGCCCTAGAAGGAGTCATTTACAATTTGTACACCGTATTTTTAGCATTAACCGAATGTATGGACGGTCCTGTGACCCGAATTCAAGCTACTGGAGGCTTCGCAAGATCAGATGTTTGGCGGCAAATGATGTCTGACATATTCTCATCTGAAGTCGTCGTTCCAGAAAGCTACGAAAGTTCTTGTCTAGGAGCTTGTATTTTAGGCTTGTATGCCACCGGACAAATCCAGTCCTTTGAAGTCGTTTCTGAAATGATTGGCAGTACCAACAAACATACACCAAAAGAAGAAGCGACCAAGGAATATAGGAAATTACTGCCGATTTTCATTAACCTATCCAGAGTATTAGAAGATGATTATACACGGATTTCCAATTATCAAAGAAGCTTAATTAAACACTAAAAAGATAAAAAGCAGGGGGTAATTACAATGCCATTAGTTATCGTAGCGATTGGAATTTTAGCATTATTAGTTTTAATAATGGGCTTCAAATTGAATACCTTTATTTCATTAATCATTGTATCGTTCGGCGTCGCTTTAGCACTTGGAATGCCATTAGAGGAAATTGTCAAAACCATCGAAGCCGGATTAGGCGGAACCCTTGGTCACTTAGCGTTAATCTTTGGACTTGGAGCGATGTTAGGTAAGTTGATCGCTGATTCTGGTGGTGCTCAACGAATTGCCATGACCCTCGTAGACAAATTTGGTGAAAAAAATATCCAATGGGCAGTCGTAGCTGCTTCATTCATTATCGGTGTGGCGTTATTTTTTGAAGTAGGATTAGTATTGTTAATTCCAATCATATTTGCCATCTCAAAAGAATTAAAGGTTTCTATTTTATATCTCGGGATTCCGATGGTTGCAGCTTTATCCGTAACACATGGTTTCTTACCTCCACATCCAGGACCAACAGTTATTGCTGGTGAATATGGCGCGAACCTTGGTGAGGTTTTACTTTACGGTTTCATTATTGCCATTCCAACCGTTATTTTAGCTGGACCTGTATTTACTAAGCTTGCCAAAAAACTCGTACCTGCATCATTTACGAAAACCGGTAATATCGCCTCTTTAGGTGAACAAAAAGTATTTAAATCCGAGGAAACTCCGGGATTTGGTATCAGTGTATTTACTGCAATGCTTCCTGTTATTTTAATGTCTATTGCTACGGTTATTACTTTGCTTCAAAAAACAATGGGATTTGAAGATAGCAGTTTACTAGCAGCGATCCGTTTTATTGGTGATGCATCAACTTCCATGTTAATTTCCTTACTGGTAGCTGTCTACACCATGGGAATAGCACGAAAAATTCCAATCAAAAATGTAATGGCATCTTGTACAACGGCTATTACTCATATTGGGATGATGCTCTTAATCATTGGGGGTGGCGGAGCCTTCAAACAAGTACTGATTAATGGCGGCGTAGGTGACTATGTAGCTGAATTATTCAATGGAACTACATTATCACCCATCTTACTTGCCTGGATTATCGCTGCAATATTACGAATCTCCTTAGGTTCTGCAACTGTTGCAGCTTTAACAACCGCTGGTTTAGTTATTCCGATGTTAGGACAATCCGACGTTAATCTTGCTTTAGTTGTGCTTGCAACGGGAGCGGGTAGTTTAATAGCTTCACATGTTAACGATGCTGGTTTCTGGATGTTTAAAGAATATTTTGGTTTAAGCATGAAAGAAACATTTGCAACATGGACATTACTTGAGACCATCATTTCTGTAGCTGGATTAGGATTTATTTTAGTACTAAGTTTATTCGTATAAATCATGATTCCCGGGCGGTAGATCCCCACTTATTTTTCTTAGAATCTTCTAAGCCTATAAGTGAGGATCTACGGCCTATTCATTTCAAATAAAAGGAGCAGAAAAAATGTCCAACACAATTGGTGTCATTGGTTTAGGGGTAATGGGCCGTAATATCGCTTTAAATATGGCTGGTAAGGGTGAGCAAGTCGCTGTCTATAATTATACGAGGGATTTAACGGATGATCTTGTTAAAAAAAGTGAAGGTCACTCCATCCATCCCTACTACGAAATTCAAAATTTTGTTTACTCCTTAAAAACTCCAAGGAAAATCTTCCTTATGGTAACAGCGGGCAAACCGGTCGATTCGGTAATAGGTACATTAGTACCCTTCCTTGAAGCAGGCGATGTGATCATGGACGGTGGTAACTCCCATTACAAAGATACGGAACGTAGATATGATGAATTGAAGTCAAAAGGAATCGGTTATTTAGGAATCGGTATTTCCGGCGGCGAAGTTGGGGCTTTAAATGGACCTTCGATCATGCCTGGTGGAGATAAAAACGTATATGAAAAAGCAGCTTCTATTCTAACAAAAATAGCGGCCCACGTGGACGGAGACCCTTGTTGTGTTTATATGGGTCCAAAAGGTTCCGGTCACTTTGTAAAAATGGTACATAACGGAATCGAGTACGCAGATATGCAATTAATCGCAGAAACCTATACATTTTTAAGAAAAAGGTTACGTTTATCTGTGAATGAAATTGCTGATATCTTTGAAATATGGAATCAAGGGGAACTGAAAAGTTATTTAATCCAAATCACCGCAGAGATTTTACGGAAAAAGGATGATGTAACAGGCTTACCACTAATCGATGTGATTCTTGATAAAACAGGGCAAAAGGGCACAGGTAAATGGACAAGCATTCAAGCAATTGACAATGGGATCCCATCATCCATTATTACAGAGTCATTGTTTGCCCGTTACATCTCCTCTTTAAAAGAAGAACGAGTTTATGCAGAAAATATTCTAACAGGACCAGGGATTGATCAGCGAAGTTTAGATAAAGATGTGTGGATTGAGTACATTAGACAAGCTTTTTATATGGGTAAGATTTGTGCCTACGCGCAAGGATTTATACAATATAAAATGACTTCTGAACTTTACGGATGGAATTTACCTTTAAAGGATATAGCCCTTATTTTCCGTGGTGGTTGCATCATTCGTGCTGAATTCTTAAACGTAATAAGCGAAACATATCAAGAACAGCCGAATTTGGCTAATCTGTTAATCGCCCCGTATTTTGCTGAAAAAGTTAAAGAGTATCAAAAAGGATTACGAAAAGTTGTCTGTGAGGGTATTAATTCTGGCACTTCGTTTCCATGTTTAAGTGCTTCACTTACTTATTATGATAGTTACCGGACAGGCATTTCGAATGCTAACCTTTTGCAAGCACAAAGGGATTATTTTGGTGCCCATACTTATGAACGAAGTGATGCAGCAGGGTCCTTTCACACAAACTGGCAGTGATCGATAGTGATAGTAAATCTCCAGTGTCTATACTATTTCATCTCATTTTTGAACGATTGAACTCGTTGCTTCTGTTGTTCCTTTTGCCTCACCATGTCCTGCACCAAATAGGTTCAGTACCACCACGCCAATAACAATTAAAGCAATACCTGCGATACTTCCTGTATTGATTTTTTCTTTCCAAATCAATACTGAAATAAGCGTTGTAGCAACAGCTCCTACACCTGACCAGATGGCATAAGTCATATTTAAGGGGAGCGTCTTAAGGGATAAGGAGATAAAGAAGAAAGAGATCACGAACGCCACAATTGTGAATAGAGTCGGATACAGTCTGGTGAAACCTTCTGAAGCTTTAAGCATTGAAGTTCCAACAAGTTCACCAACAATAGAGATTGCCAAGAAAAGATAAGCCATTATTCATTCTCCTTTATATATGTTTTCAATTCTTCCATCATTTTTTGCCTCATTTCTTCATTGGGAGGAGCAAGCCCAAACATTTCAGCAAACCACAAACCGTCTATAGCTAATCGGACTATCGTGGAACGAACGGGGTCCAATTCGTCGTTTTCAATTTTATTTTGGATATTCTCATACTCGTCCTGAAGTAATTTTAGCATGTGAGGGTTCGTAAACTGTGCTGCTGAGAGAGCGGTATACAGGTCACTTGCATTCCGATCGCCAGAAAATGATGTATTCATATACGCGCGAGTCCATCTTCCTTTGGAATGCATATCGTTTTCTGCTCTCTCATTAAATTCGGAGACAAAGCTGGTCGATAGTTGTTCAACCATTCCCAAAATCAATTCATCTTTATTCGGAAAATGGTAAAGCAATCCTCCTTTACTTATTCCCGCTTTCTTAGCCACCGCTTCTAACGTTAATTTCTCTACTCCTTCTTCGTGCACAATCATCGAGGCCGCTTTAAGAATTAATTCTCTTTTTAATGCTTTTTTAGTTGTATTCATATTGATCACCCCTCTTTACTATACCGTCCAGACGGTTTTATTTCAAGTGGGTTAAAGTTATGGATTGGGTATGTAAGCCTAATTGAGTTGGATTAGGTTTTGATACGTTAGGTTTAAGCTAAATAAAAAGAAGCCTTGGGCGTATAACATTTCAGCCAAGACTTCGTCAAATAAACATCTACCCAGCCCAGACATTTGGCAAAAGTTCGTATCTGTTGGGTTTTAAGTGCCACCTATAGTTTAACTCTGCACATATTGTCTCAGCCATTGGAGCGCGGGACGTTCCGTGCCGTTAGAATTCAGCAGATGTGTGTTCGGCTTCCAAGTTTGTCCCTGGATATACCCCCAGAGCGTAACTCCCTTCACCGCAGAATGCTTCCATAATACCGGAAATTTCTCCTTGTATCTGGCAAGCTGGGTGTTGTCATCTCCAGTTATATCCAGTTCCGACACATAGATTGGCAATCCTGTTGCCGCCAGCTTGTTCAGTACAGTGTTCATTGTGTTAACTGAAACAGTGTCCATGCTAAACTGGTGGCACTGAATACCAATTCCGTCAATCAGGCCTCTGCTCTTGAGCTGATTAATAATATTGACATATTGGTCGGTTAACGAGGGATCGTTGATAATTCCATATTCATTAATCATCAGCTTGGCATTTGGAAAGGCTTGTCTTGCCTGTTGGAACGACCATATGACCCAATCCCATCCGGTCGACCCGTCACCGCCTATGGCATTGCGGAAGGATGGCTTCTGATGCAGGGGCTCATTCACCACATCTATAAACTCCGCATTCGGATAGCGTTGACCTGCTGCTTTAATCCACTGGGTCACTTCCGCCTTCTGATCAGCAGCCGACAGTCCGCTAATCCAACCTGGCTCCTGAGCACCCCATACCAATGTATGGAACTTGAACGGGAAGCCATTGTTACGGGCATAATTGTAGGCGGTATCCGCCTGCGACCAGTTCATGTTGTTACGGCTGCCTTCAACCGACCCCCATTTGGTCGAATTCTCTGGCGTCACCTGGTTCCAGTATGTTCCGAAACTTGCAGGGACACTTCCAGCAATGATATTCCCGAGGAATTTGCCACCGTTCGCCATACTGGCACTAGCCGGGTTTATCAGAACTGATGATAACAACACACCCGCCAACGCCAAGCTGCTTACCAACTTGCCCACTTTAAATTTCGACATAAAATCTCCTCCTCATACGTATAGTTTTTAATATTCTTACCTCTAAATAAATCGCTTACATTTCCAATTATAAGAATGAAAGGTTATTGTCCGCTACATGTAAAAGTAAAGATTTTACCCGAAAAACTTTACATCATTGCGGGGTGACTGAACACCCTGGTGCTCCTTTAACACATCGTTTCGGTTAAAATCTAGCCTCGTATCAAACGACAAAGCTTCATTTTAATCCCCCTCCTTTTAAATCGAAACGATGGACATCCCGAGGGGGGAAGGTTACTGACATGGTACTCTTGTATAGTTGCCTTACTGGAAAACAGCAAGACGAAAAGATTAATTCTGTATGAAATTGTAAACCGCTGATATGTATTAGAGTGAACCTGGATATAGAGTATACTATATGAGTATAAGTTCGATACACGATGACATTATATATGTAATGGTATTCAAATACAGCGCAGAAGAGGTTGAAAATGAGTCAGAAGCATTTTACAGATTACGCATTAAGTGAAGAAATTGTAAGAGCGCTGAATAGCTTGGGCTATGAGACGCCAACAGAGATTCAAACGGAAGTTATTCCTGTTGCGCTTGAGAAGAAGGACCTTGTCGCCAAATCGCAAACTGGTAGCGGCAAAACAGCAGCATATGGTATTCCACTTTGTGAGCTAGTAGATTGGAATGAGAATAAGCCCCAAGCTTTAATTCTGACGCCAACCCGTGAACTTGCATTACAGGTCACCGAGGACATCACGAATATTGGACGCTTTAAGCGGATAAAAGCGACGCCCCTTTATGGAAAACATCCTTTTCATATCCAAAAGGCCGAGTTAAAACAAAGAACACATATGGCTGTAGGTACGCCAGGACGTGTACTGGACCATATTGAACGAGGCACGCTATCGTTAGATCGAATGGCCTACCTCGTGATTGATGAAGCTGACGAGATGCTGAATATGGGCTTTATCGAGCAAGTTCAGTCGATCATTCAGGCCCTGCCTAGTGACCGGGTTACCATGTTATTCTCCGCTACTTTTCCTGAGGATGTAGCCAGACTGTCACACAAGTATATGAACGATCCTGTTGAAATTGAAATAAAAGCAACCGGTATAACGACCGCTACAATTGATCACTCTCTTATTCAGGTGAAGGAGTCAGACAAGCTGGCACTACTGCAAGATCTGCTGATTGTTGAGAATCCTGACAGCTGCATTATTTTCTGTCGTACGCAGGAGAATGTAGATACATTATTCAGAGCATTGGCTGATCTTGAATATCCATGTGATCGCATTCATGGTGGCATGGAGCAAGACGAGCGATTTGAGGTAATGAATGCATTTAGAAGGGGTCAATTCCGTTACTTGATCGCGACAGATGTTGCCGCCAGAGGAATTGATATCACGAATATCACCCATGTCATTAACTACGATATTCCCCTTGAGAAGGAAAGCTATGTTCACCGCACAGGACGTACGGGACGTGCTGGCAAAACGGGTAAAGCCATTTCCCTCATCACTCCTAAGGATGGCCGAAGATTAGCTGATATTGAAGCATATATTGGGTTCGCGATTCCGCAGGTAAAGGCTCCCTCAGAAGAGGCTGTTGACCTCCGTAGAGAAGATTTTGAGCAGAAACTGCATGTAAAAACCGCACTCAAAAAAGATAAGCGCGAGCAATTAAACCAACAGATTATGAAGCTGAATTTTAACGGCGGTAAGAAGAAAAAACTTAGAGCTGTCGACTTCGTGGGGACCATCGCTAAGCTTGATGGGGTCACCGCAGATGATATCGGGATTATTACGATTCTGGATTATGCGACAGATGTTGAAATTCTGAATGGTAAAGGTCCACTGGTGCTCGAGATTATGAAGAATACAACCGTAAAGGGTAAGCTGTTAAAAGTACGCAAAGGGAATAAGTAGAAGATACGCTGCATTAAAGAGGGTGAGGCAATCCCGCCCAGCATAGCCGATGGTTTTCGTTAGCTATACGGGCGGGATTGCCGAGTTTATCTCTTGATTGTTTAATCAATACAGCAAATATGTATAACAATATAATGAATGGTAATGACGAAATGAAAATTTCAGCGCCCTGGTCTGTTTTCACACGTTCAACTAGCAGCCACCACATAGGTACGGATATAATCCACACCAAGACATTAGAGATGATTACATAAAAAGTATTTTTCCATAACAGACAAAACAAAATTGCAATAATGGCCGGAACAGTCCATGAACCTATCTTATGACCATTACTTAATATAACAAATGTTATAACAGGATATAAAAGTGCAACCACCATCTGGACTCCCCTATTATCATAAAACTTCATTTCCCATCCCCTTTTTTCTTTACAATTATTTTTTAATTTTTTGATAGGTATATTTATTATTCTATTTATTTCCACAATAAAAATACAAGCTCTATGAAATCAACAACGTTGGTGATAATTGTTCTGCTTTATCGTATTCTCTTAGAGGGTTGATTTAATACTTAAAAAATTTTAGAAAAGATGTCCCTTTGGTTCCTCTTCATTTGTTATACAGATATAGTTTTCTTTTTAATCCGAGGGGGTGCCTAAATCTTTGAATGAGGAAATCGAATATAGAATTAAACGGGTCCAAGCTGGCGAGATCCAGGATTACGCCTACATTGTGAAGGAGCATCAGCGTCAGATTTTTGTGTATTGCTGGCGGCTGTTAGGAAGTGAGCATGAAGCAGAAGAAGCCGTGCAGGATATTTTGGTCAAAGCTTTTGAGAAAATTAATATGTACAAGCCGACTATGGGGTTTTCTTCCTGGTTGTATAAAATGGCTTATCATCACTGCCTGAACCTGATTCGCCGGAAGAATCTGCAACGCAAATTTAGAATTAATTTGTTTACCTCAACTAACATGACTTCAGACAGCGCCGCGCAGGTTATGGAACGTCAGCTTTTCAGTGAACCGCTAAGCCGGGCATTGGGCCAACTGAATGCAGAAGAACGAAACCTGCTGGTGCTACGCATTTTTGAAGAAAAATCGTTTGGAGAAATCGGGGAAATTATGAACAAAAGCGAGGAAGCTATCAAGAAAAAATACGGCAGAACAAAAACAAAGCTCAAAAAAATGATGGAGCCCATAAAGGAGGACCCAAAATGCGTGAATTACAAGACAGAACTCAGGAACAAGGTCTGAAATACACCGACCTGAAAGACAAAGGCTTTAAAAATATGGACTTGTTGACGGAGCCAGAGAACGTCTTAAAAATACAAGCCTTTGACGTCTCTGACAAAGTGATGGAACAGGTCTACCAAAAGGCGAAACCCAAAAAGGGACTCATCGTAAAAATGCGTCTTCAACCGCGCATCACCGCTCCTATTATGATCTTACTTTTTGTATTAGGCGCCTCTGTGACTGGGTACGCCGCTTCGCAATATCTGGAATTACGTAACGGCAAAGGCGATGTCGTATTAAATACCGCCAAAACACCTGCCGAAACGGACGCTTCCCAAACGTATACAACCACCTACACACAGTGGAACGAAAAGGTGAGAGACCGTCTACAGCCTGGAGAGTATGCCGCCTATTACGTTAAAGACGATTCTATGAATCCAAGAAATTCGTCTAATCCTGTCCTGTTTGCATACAAACCGACTGAACTTTCTAGCTTCAGCAGTCTGCAGGATGAAATCAAGCGTACAGAAGCCCCACTATTCCACAATCCTACTCATCTGCCGAATGACTACCGATTTGATTTCGGATACGTCTATCCAGTCGCTGCATATCCTGGGATGATGAACAAAGAGGAATATCGGGCTTTAACGGATAAACTGATGCAACAGGCCAAGGCCGCACCGAAAGGTGAAAATCTGTTTATTCAAAAGCTGAGCTGGGGCAAGTCAGACTTCACCTTTGCCCGGTATGCAAGAGGAAATGACTATGTAAACATCACCGTCACCAAGTACGCTCCCGAAGTCACAAAGACGACCGTGATGCAAAATGAACAGGATTCGGCTGAGGAACTGATGATCAAAGGAACCAAGGCCTATTACATCAGGGCAAGCGAAACAAGCACGCCCTTGGAGGTAGGGAAAAATCGACTGGGATGGCTCGATGAAAAAAGGCGTTTACACTACAACATATCTGATAACCAGGACAGCCCGCTGAGCAAAGAAGACCTGGTAAAAATAGCCGAAGATTTGCTTAACGGTTCACCGCAATAGCTATAAAAGAAAAGCTTTGAAGAGAGACCATCCTTTTTTAAGGGTGGTCTCTTTTTGGAGAATAGTCCTTATACCTTTTCCTCACAAACTATTACGGCATGTTCCACAATCTTTTTACCTCAACTAATTCCTGATCATTGAATTCCATTCTGTATACGTCTGGTTTGGATGTGTGTAGTAAAAAATCCAAATCGTACTGCTTGTCATAATACCCCATCATTAAAGTCATCACAGCTCCATGAGTGCCTAATGCGACTTTCCGTCCTCGGTAGATTTTTAACAATTCCTTTAAGACCGTTATACTTCGGTTCTGACAAACTGCATTAGACTCTCCTCCCGTTAAAGAAAAGTTGGGATCAGAAAATGACTTATCTAACAAAGGGAATAATTCATCATCGGGCATTCGGTTGTCTTCACTAGAAAAAATTCTTTCTTTAAGATCCTCGAATATTAAAACTTCTTGTCCTGAGCATTGAGCTAATTCTTGAATGGTTAGGATTGCCCGTTGATATGGACTTGAAACGAAAACCTCGATCCCCTCTTCTCTTAATAATTCAGTTATTTGAAAAGCATCTGACTTGCCTTTATCAGTCAAACCTCTTGTTCTTTCATTTCCTTCCGTCTTCGGTGATTCGCCATGTCTCACCATGTAAATGAAAGTTTTCATAGTATCCTCCATGAAGAGCTGATGAATTTTTATTACATGATATTCGTGACTCACTACCAAGTCACCTTTTGCTAGGATAGTTTTCTCTTTTCTTATTGCATAAATTTTTCTTGAAGGTGACGTTACGTCATTTGCTATACTGACTGAGAACGACATGCTAGAGCAATCAATTGGATGTGAGCAATGGATGGAAAAAGAGAACTGTCTGACGACAGGACAGCTTGCCAAACGTACAGGGATAACGGTCAGGACATTGCGATATTACGATCAAATTGGACTTCTGAGTCCAGGAAGTCATCGCACTGGATCCATAAGACTGTACAACATGAAAGATATGGAAAGATTACAGCGAATTCAGATGTTGAAGTATCTAGGGTTATCGCTTCAAAAAATAATGGACATTTTAGATGCAGAATCGCCATCCAACGGAGAGATCAGACATTCGTTGCAAGCACAACTCGATGTTTTACAAAAGAAAATCGCCCATACGGAGCACGTAGTGCATGCAATACGAGATGCTATGGAAATGTCGGCCTATGGCTCCGATTGGAACCATTTGGCGGATGTTATCCAAACCGTGCAGAGTGAGCAAAATTGGGGGGAACAATATCGGACGGCGAACCGTCTGTAAACGCGAATACATCTTTACGACAAGTACAGTACGAATCCCCAGGTCTGAGAAGAACGTCAACTACATGAATGAAATTGCTCTTCAAGTTTACGAGGCTGGTCACATGCCGGTGCTGGGAGAGTGGTATGCTTTGTCCCTTATCGCGACATCCGGTTCCACTGCTCTGGGAGACAAGACCTTTAACAAAATCTTTCACCCGTCTTCCATTCGCCTGCTTGATTACTGTAACGCCGTGCTTCGGGTTGGAGGACCCTCTCAGGGTGCCGATGAAATGGTAAGGGTTGCGAAAGAGAAAGGATTGTTGATTTACGAACGGCTCGACGAACTTCCGTTGGTGTGATATATCCTCTTTGACCAGACCAAAGACAACTTGCTCTGGGCCTCCTCCAGATCACCCGAAGAATCTCTCAATCAACTGAGACACTAAGGGAATTGCGCAAATGTTTAACATCACTCATCGGTGGACGCCCAAACATGCGTCCATATTCTCGGCTGAACTGCGAAGGGCTCTCATAGCCAACGCGAAAGCCTGCATTGGCCGCTTCCAATCCCTCCGAGAGCAGCAAGCGGCGTGCAGTCTGCAGTCGAATGGCCTTCTGATACTGCAGAGGACTTATAGCCGTTACCTTTTTAAAATGCTTGTGTAAGGAAGAAGGGCTCATGTTTACTTCCTTCGCCAATTCTTCAATCACAAGAGGCTTAGAGTAATCGCGGGTTATCAGATGGATCGCTTGGGAGATGCTATGTGCATAGCTACCAACTACGGCAAATTGCCTGATTAAAGCCCCCTGCTCACCTTGTAATACACGATAAAGGATCTCGTGCGTGATAAGCGGCGCAAGAAACTGAATATCCGCAGGCGTATCCGAAAGTCTGACAAGCCGAAGCAGCGCATCAAGCAGCAGAGGGTCAAATTGGCTCACTAGTATGCCGCGTCCAGTCTTTACGGTACCTTGAGGAGGACTCTTCTTGATAATGTCCAGGATGACGTCTGGACTAATGGATAATTGAAGACTTAGATAAGGAAGCTCCGACGAGGCTTGAGTTATTTTACCAATTACGGGAAGTTGAACTGATGTGACCATGTAGGTTGTTGGATCGTACACATAGTTTTCTCCAGCCAGCATTGCTGTCTTTGAGCCTTGTGCAACCACGTACAGGGAGGGCATATGGACCGTATGATTCAGCTCGGACACATGGCTTGCACGTCTGAAATAAAGTCCTGGCACAGACGAGACAAACGTACCATCCGAAGACGCATGTTGATCAATTAGATGAATCAGTTCTTGTAGATTCGTAGAAATATCAGAGGGGGGAGGAGACGAAATCATTCATGCTTCACCTTCCTTTCCGTTGAACGCTAATATTGATGTGCTAATTATATGCGCGCCGAATAGGATTAGGCAAGAATTGGACTTGATCGGTCTACCTGTCTCAATCGAATTCTACTTAAAATTTACTTGCAAGGCCAACAGAGGGCCTAAGGCAAATAGATCAAAGGAAGAAGGATTGGGCTATGCATTTGGAAGGAAGAATAGAGAACAAAGTCGTCGTGATTACAGGTGCAAGCAGCGGAATTGGAGAAGCAACAGCACTGTTGCTTGCCGAGCGTGGAGCAAAAGTCGTACTTGGAGCACGCGGAGCGGAGCGCCTTGAAGCGCTGGCGACACGCATTTCCAATGGAGGTGGCGAAGCTGTTTATGCACGCACTGACGTGAGACGGCGCGAGGATCTGTGCAATCTCGTTAATTTGGCTTGCGAAAGTACGGGAAGCTGGATGTTCTCGTCAGCAACGCTGGCGTTATGCCTATTTCCCCTCTCGAAGATCTGTGTGTCGAGGACTGGGAGGATATGATTGATGTCAACATTAAAGGCGTTTTGTACGGTATAGCCGCAGCGTTGCCTATTTTTCGCAAGCAGGGTTCCGGACATTTCGTGAACATCGCTTCTGTAGCAGGACATAAGACTGTGCCGAACCAGTCGGTCTACTCCGGTACGAAGTTCGCCGTGCGCGCCATCTCAGAGGGATTGCGCCAGGAGGCTGGCGACAAGCTGCGCGTGACCATCATTTCGCCTGGTATTGTGCAGACGAATTTCACGGAGGGTATGACCAATCCAGCATTGAGAGATCAACTCGCTGCCATTCGGGATAAACTAGCCATGACACCTGACGCGGTAGCCCGTGCAATTGGATTCGCAATTGAACAACCGGCCGATATTGATGTGAACGAAATCGTAATCCGTCCAACCGCACAAATGTAATATAAATAGATAGGGGCACCTCCTCTTGTGAGTGCATCCCTATCTATTTAGCATAAAGCTTTACCATGGAAGCTGTTCATCCATGTAATAGAATCCGCCCGTTGGACCATCCTCCGAGAGGGTCGCCAGTCGGACCGCCGTTTTCGCTCCATCCTCCACCGACAGCTCTGCCTTTTCCCCGCCCATCTGCGTTTTAACCAAGCCGGGGTAGCAATCCGCTGCACCAGTTCATTGGACAACTGGAACTGAATAGAGCCTATAGGGCTGCTTTCTTTTCTGTCTGGCTTCATCCTATCATATTGGGAACGGTCGTTAAATAATTATTTCCACCCTAAGGATTGCAAAATTTTGTATTGTTAAGCAAGCATTTTAGCGGTGGGGACTTCCTTCCCGCCGCTTGGTATTATTGCTTATTCGACTTTAAAATATATCGTAAGATTACTGTACATTTTATTAAAAAGTAGTGGGATGATCCAGTTACCAGCCATGCAAAAATTAACGATGAAGCGGTTCTTTTTCGCCCAGACCCAGCACCTCCGTTGTGGAATTGTAAATTTCTTGGTAAAGCTCTGGGTTTTCCGCTAGTGACACCCCATAAGAAGGAATCATCTCTTTGATTTTTGGTTCCCACTCTTCCATATGTTGTGGGAAGCATTTTTCCAATACTTCCAGCATAACGTGAACAGCAGTAGAAGCACCCGGAGAAGCGCCGAGCAGTGCAGCTACCGAACCATCAGCGGCACTAACCACTTCCGTACCAAATTGAAGTGTTCCTTTTCCACCCTCCGTATCTTTGATCACCTGCACACGTTGGCCTGCTACCACGATCTCCCAGTCCTCGATTTTGGCGTTCGGAATAAACTCGCGTAATTCTTCCAGACGCTTTTCATTCGATAACATTACTTGCTGGATCAGATATTTGGTCAATGCCATCTCTTTTGCGCCTGCGGCCAACATCGTGATGAGATTATTGGGTTTTACAGAACCGATCAAATCCAAATTTGAGCCCGTTTTCAAGAACTTCGGTGAGAAGCCGGCAAACGGTCCAAATAGCAGTGCTTTTTGGTTACCGATATATCTTGTATCCAGATGCGGAACAGACATGGGAGGAGCACCAACCTTAGCTTTACCATATACTTTTGCATGATGCTGGGCGACAACCTTAGGATTGTTACATACCATAAATAGTCCACTTACCGGGAATCCCCCGATATATTTGGACTCAGGAATACCGGTTCTTTGTAGCAAAGGTAAACTTCCACCCCCACCACCGATAAAGACAAATTTGGCATTATGGTATTCGATTTTACCGTTGTCCAGGTTATGGACTTTGACTTTCCACGAGCCGTCGCTCGCACGTTTAATATCCTTTACACTATGTTTGTAATTGATCTCGACGTTTTTACTTTTTAAATGCTCAAACAACATGCGTGTTAAAGCACCAAAGTTGACATCTGTTCCAGAGTCGATTTTGGTTGCCGCGATGGGTTCATTCAATGTACGGCCTTCCATAATCAGCGGAATCCATTCCTTCAGCTTTTCAGGGTCGTCGGAAAATTCCATGCCTTGAAACAGAGAAATAGTTGAAAGCGCTTTAAACCTTTTTTTCAAAAAAGATACATTTTTCTCTCCTGTTACCAAACTCATATGAGGTATTGGTTTGATAAAGTCCTGTGGATTACGAATCAAATTGCTGTTTACAAGAAAAGACCAAAACTGTCTTGAAAGCTGAAACTGCTCATTAATGTCTACAGCTTTACGAATATCTATAGATCCGTCAGCCTTCTCGGATGTATAGTTCAGTTCGCACAGTGCAGCATGGCCTGTACCTGCATTATTCCATTCGTTAGAGCTTTCTTCTCCCGCGTTTGCGAGTTTCTCAAACACTTTGATTTCCCATTCTGGTGCTAACTCTTTCAGCAATGATCCCAGAGTCGCGCTCATGACTCCGGCACCGATTAAGATAATGTCTGTTTTTTTCTGAATGCTATTCATAAAAACCTTCCTTATCTCTTATATTTGCAAAAAAGAGCAGGCCCTCCTGCTTAGGTGATACAAGAAGCAAGGCTCCACTCAGGAACATATCTTTTCTGTCTCTATTATAACTAAAATATAATCTTTTAAAAATTATATTGTCTATTATCTGATAATTATAAATCATTTCTGCTAAAAAGTGAGAATTTTCTTTGCAGAAATAATAAGAATGGATCTCAACACGCTGTATTATTTGGGCTTCACTTACTAGCAGTCATAACAGACACCAAAAAAGCGTTTAGAAGCAAATGATGTAGAGTATCAAATTTCCAATGATTGAATCAATAGTCCATGTATATGAATAATTCGGTAAAATATGTCTTTACGGGATAGACCCTAATAAATACTTCATTATGATATTCAAAACGGTCTGTTGTTGATTCTCCCAATCATAATCGGAGTTATTCATAATAAACGATTGAAAAGGGAGTTGCTCAATAATTTGTAATTCTAGCTCTCGTCGATGTTCAAGGAACTGAATATATCCCTCATATCCGTAAAGCCCCTTGTTCTTTCCATAATCTTGCTCCGTATGGTACCAAATCGCGAAATCTAACCATTCTTGAGATCTCATTGTTTTAACACGCTCAATCGTCTCATGCACATTCGGTTGCTTCAAATAGAACAAAATTGGATTTAACTCCTGAATTTGCTCCGCAATCTGTAATACATGCTGAGTAAAACGATCTTCTCCAGCATCATGCCGGGCAAGTAATGCACACCCTGGGTTCTGTAAAAAACAGCATTCGAGTATTATCAACTTTTCTTTTTCTCGCTGATCTTTAACAAAAGACTTCCAACGTTGAATCATCAACTCGCAGTGCTTTTCTACGGGTACTCCATCGTAAATTTCATAACGCTGGATTTCCTCATACAAACTAGAAGGGATTCCATTTGGAGCTGATTGCTGCGCAAGTGCATATGCGATTAAAGAGTCGTTGCCATTCACAGATACAAACGGATCAATGTAATGAAACACCTCAGAATAGATAGATCGGAGCCGATCAAGTTCTTCGTTCGGCATACATGCAACCGATTCATAATCAGCGGGATGTCGTAAGTTCCCTTCTAAAAATAATTCCGATTCTATTTGATGTGTGTTTAACATGTCATGTATGTGTCTAGATAATGTGGATTTGCCAGAGCCAGGTATACCTTCAACGATAACCAGTTTCGTTTTCGTAGCTGGTAAATTGGCCATAGTATCACATCCTTATGAATTAAATGATTACCTTAAGGAGAAACCAATTATCCCGTTATAACGCCAGATAGCTTAGGAACCTTCCCATATCTCGACATTCTTAGAAAACTAATAAAAAGCACTGGGTCCTGAGGACTGACCCAATGCTTTTAGTAGATGACTATCTTCTAGTTACTTAATAATTACGTATTCCAGGTTAACCAGTTTTGCATAAGTAACAATTTGGTCTGTGGTTAGATTCAAGGAAACCACGGTATGGTGACCACCGCCGTTCTCAATCCATGCTTTAACCCCATCTTGGAAGTTTGGCTTCACATTCCACAGTACACGGGCCACTGGAAGATTTGGAGCAGGAACTGTCGGTTCAAATGCAGCAACCTCATTGATCAACAGTTTATAATGCGTGCCAAAGTCAGCCATGGAAACAACTACACCGTCTCCTGCCTTGCCGTCAAACACCAGACGAGCTGGATCTTCACGATCGCCGATACCTAACGGAGAAACGATGATTTTAGGCTTGTTGCTTGCCAACGTTGGATCAACTTCAAGCATATGCGATTGAAGGATCGATTCCTGACCAGCCGCTAATTCATAGGTGTAGTCTTCCATAAAGCCAGTGGATTGGTTATGGCTCATGACTTTAAGCAGACGATCGAGCGCTGCAGTCTTCCAATCTCCTTCACCGGCGAAGCCGTATCCTTGTGCCATCAAACGTTGAACGGCAAGACCAGGAAGTTGTTTCATACCATAGAGGTCTTCGAAGTTCGTAGTGAAGGCAGTATAGCCGCCATGATCCAGGAACCGTTTAAGGGCAATTTCATAGCTTGCTTGCACTCTTACACTGGCTTCCCAAGCTTCCTTGCTATAAGTACCATAATCAAATTCATAGAGTTCGGAGTATTCCGCGAACAAAGCATCAATCTCTTCTTCTTTCACAGCATTGACGTACTGAACAAGGTCGCCAATTCCGAAGTAGTCAACGGTCCATCCAAATTGAATTTGAGCTTCGACCTTATCACCTTCCGTAACGCCAACGTTACGCATGTTGTCGCCAAAGCGGGCAACTTTGATATTGAAGCTTTCGTTATAAGCAACCGCTACATCCATCCACTCTGCGATTTGCTTCTGCACTTCCGCACGTTCCCAGTACCCTACAACCACTTTATTTTGTTTCTTCAGACGGGCATTGATAAATCCATATTCACGGTCACCATGAGCTGCCTGATTGAGGTTCATGAAGTCCATGTCAATCGTAGCCCAAGGAATGCTTTCATTGAACTGTGTAGCCAAATGAAGTAGCGGCTTTTGCAGCAATTTAGTACCACGAATCCACATTTTTGCAGGTGAGAAGGTATGCATCCAAGTGATGACACCAGCAACCTCGTCACGATAGTTGACTTCTTTCATGAGATTGGTGATTTTGTCTGCACTAACCGCCAGATCCTGCAATACAAGCGGATAAGGCAGAACGCCACTCTTATTTAAGGCATCGGTCATTTCTTGTGCGTGTGCTTTAACTTCTGCTAATGCTTCTTCTCCATACAGATGTTGTGAACCTACGACAAACCAGAACTGTTTTGTACCTACTGTTGACATCATTCATCCTCTTTTCTTAATTTTTTAATTTATATTACTTTTGCCCGTAGTACGCGTCTTTCCCATGTTTGCGTAAATAGTGTTTATCTAGAATGCGTTGCGGCAATTCTTCAGCAAAATGGTTCAATTCTCGTGCGAATAAATTCATTTTCGAAACTTCTTCCAACACGACGCTATTCATGACTGCCGATTTTGCATCTTTGCCCCAAGTGAAGGGAGCATGACCCTTAAGCAGAACACCCGGCACTGCTAAAATATCCAGCCCGCGCTGCTCAAAAGTTTCGATGATGACACGGCCGGTTTCCGCTTCGTAACCACGATCAATCTCCTCTTGCGTCAAGAAACGGGCACAAGGAACAGAACCATAGAAGGTGTCTGCATGAGTAGTACCCATTACAGGTACATCCAAGCCTGCTTGAGCCCAAATGGTCGCCCAAGTCGAATGCGTGTGTACAATACCGCCGATCTCTGCATAATGCTTATAAAGTACGGCGTGAGTCGGTGTATCTGATGAAGGTCTCATCTCTCCTTCAACAACATTGCCATCAAAATCAACAACCACCATATTGCTAGGTTTCATCGTGTCATAACTAACACCACTAGGTTTGATAACGAATAAGCGGCTTTCACGATCAACAGCGCTTACGTTACCCCAGGTGTATTTCACGAGTCCATGTTTAGGCAAATCCAGATTGGCTTGATATACTTCTTCTTTCAGTTGCTCTAACACGTCAATTCCTCCAGTTTTCCACTAGATTATCTACAGCAGCCTGTTCAATCGCCAGGCCTTGTGTGTAGCGTTCCATGAATGCTTCAAATCCCTTAACGTCGGAACTGTCGGGAGAAATTTCTTGCCCCTCAGCATCTCTAAATACTTTTTGGTCGAGGAAGTCTTCCAGACTTTCTTGTTGATCCTTGTTCATCATGTAAGAAGCCAGAATAGCAATCCCCCACGCCCCACCTTCTCCAGCTGTTGACATCACGGATACCGGGACATTCATGGCAGCCGCAACAATTTTTTGTCCGACGATAGGGGTTTTAAATAAGCCACCGTGAGCCAGAATGCTGTCAATTGCGACATTTTCTTTCTTTGTCAAAATATCCATTCCGATTTTCAAAGCAGCAAACGCAGTGAATAGATGAGTCCGCATGAAATTGGCCAAATTGAAACGGCTTTCAGGAGAGCGGACAAACAATGGCCGGCCTTTCTCTATTCCGGTGATATTCTCCCCTGACAAATAGCCATAGCTGAGTAAACCGCCGCCATCTGGATCTGCTTCCAAAGCCTTGTTCAGCAGCACACTGAACAATTGATTCGGATCCGCCTTTTGCCCCATTGCCTCAGAGAATTCACGGAACAATCCCAGCCAAGCATTGATATCACTTGAACAGTTGTTGGCATGAACCATTCCGACCGGATTACCATTCGGTGTAGTCACCAGATCAATTTCCGGATATACCGCTGAAAGGTCCTTCTCTAATACAAGCATGGCAAAAACCGAGGTTCCCACAGAGACGTTGCCCGTCCGTTTTCTCACACTATTCGTAGCGACCATCCCTGTTCCCGCATCACCTTCTGGAGGACAAAGCGGAATACCTGGTTGTAAATCTTCGGATTTATCTAAGATTTTAGCTCCCACGGCGGTTAGTACACCTGCCTGCTCGCCTGACATATAAACTTTAGGGAGAATTCCTTCTAGCTTCCAATCGTAACCTTTGGCTGCAATGAGTTCGTCAAACTGCTTAACCATCGATTCGTTATAATCATGTGTAGTCTCATCAATTGGGAATATGCCCGAAGCATCCCCGACGCCAATAGCCTTATTTCCAGTCAGCAGCCAGTGAATATATCCAGCTAACGTCGTCATAAAATCAATCTGAGGGACATGTTGCTCTTCGTTCAATATAGCTTGATACAGGTGAGCAATACTCCATCGCTCAGGGATGTTGAATTGGAATTTATCAGTTAACACTTTTGCTGCGGCACTGGTTGTCGCATTCCGCCAAGTCCGGAACGGAACAAGCAACTCACCCTTGCTGTCAAAAGCCATATAGCCGTGCATCATTGCAGAGAATCCTATAGAACCAACGGTACGAAGGGTGATCCCATATTTTTGTTCAACCTCTTGCTTCATTTCACTATAAGCCTCTTGCAGACCCGTAATAATACTCTCTAAGTTGTACGTCCAATATCCGTCCACCAAGAGATTTTCCCACTCATAGCTTCCAGATGCGATGGTTTCAAAATGATGATCAATCAGCACTGCCTTGATACGTGTGGATCCAAATTCGATACCAAGTGAGGTTTCTCCCTTAGTAATCGCTTGTTTAATGTCTTGATCCATGCTCACGTTACTCCTCTCTCTGAACAACTGTTATAATCGCAATAATTGAAAGAAGGCGCTTTCTTTAATTTACAACCTTAGTATATTTTTTGTTCGTACATTTGTCAACGTGAATACATAGTTATACCTACAAATATTCTCATGGACCGATTATTAGTGCTACAGCGAGCCGTTGACCGAGGAGAGGTGTCAGACGATTGCTGAGATTGTGGACGAAGTATTCTTGCCACTTGTGTTAAAGCGGTGATTAGCAATTCCGCTCTTTGAAAAGCATATTATACAAATGCCTACCACTGTTTTTTCAGTTTTTGTTAATAGCAATTTGTATTTATGAATGTAGGTTGAGCAAGATAAAATCTGTTCAACCTTTTTTCGCCTTTTAGGTTTATTAGGTGTGTGACAATAACGTAATATGGGCTTAAAGCAGCTTCTGATATAAAACATCGTTGGCAAACCCAGGACCGCATCTCCATTGGGTACAACTTGCCCCACTTGGCCTTCAGTATTTATGCATGTTAGGCTATGGATTATAATAGTTCATAATTATGCTAAGATATGTACATACAAATATTATGGGTAGGTAAATTAGTATTAGGACAACCAGGAAAGAAGGAATAAAGTGAAACCAAAGTATCAGGTCATCCTTGAGGATATAAAGAGCAACATTCTATCAGGAGCATACAGCGTAGGAGAACAAATTCCAACGGAATCGGCTTTGCAGGATATGTATAAAGTTAGCCGCCAGACGGTACGTAAGGCAATTTTAGAACTATCCAACGAGGGTTTTTTAAGAAGTGAAAAAGGATCGGGCACTTATGTCAGTAACCAATTTCGATCAAAAAACGGCGGGAATTCCAGTAATAAAACCATCGGAGTCATCACAACCTACATTTCCGATTACATCTTCCCTTCTATTATTCGCGGGATTGAAGCCAGATTGAATGAAGATAATTATTCATTGCTATTAGCTAGTACAAATAATGATGTCGCACAAGAAAAGAAAGCTTTGGAGATGATGTTGTCCTTTGGTGTGGATGGCTTGATCATTGAGCCTACGAAGAGCAATCTATATAATCCCAATATCTCTTATTATCTGACGTTCAAGGAGCAGGAAGTTCCGTTCATCATGATTAATGCTTATTATGAAGAGTTGGAAGTTCCCTTCTTTTGTCTCGATGACGTACAGTCCAGCTATCTGGCAACAAAAGAATTGATTGCTAACGGACACACACACATTGGTATCATTGCCAAAATGGACGATTTACAAGGAAAGCATCGAATGAAGGGCTATATCAAGGCGCTTGGAGAAGCCAAATTACGGTTTTACCCAGAGCAAGTGCTCTCATTCTATACAGAGACGAAGCAAGACCTGTCCACCAACTTAAAAAAATTCCTAACCGAACAAAGAGACGGGTTATCCGCAATTGTCTGCTATAACGACGAGGTAGGATTAGAAGTTGTACATGTATGCAGACAACTTGGTATATCTGTTCCTGAAGACATATCCATTATTGGTCAAGATAATTCCTATATTTCCAAGAATGCAAACATCAAACTAACGACATTAACACACCCACAGGAACAAATGGGACGTGATGCCGCCGATTGGGTTATTAAGAAACTGCAAGGGAAGAAAGATCTACGCAACCACACCTATTATCAACCTGTGTTAATTGAAGGAGAGACGGTAAAGAAGAAACTGAAGTGAAGGGGTCCAACATTCATTGTAAACAATCAAATGGACACACCCAAAAACGATATTACCATTGAACACTAGGCACCTAGTGCCTAATTGTCATATGACACTTTGAAGTGACTGGTATGGGTCGGTGACGAAATGTAACTTGTTGGTATGACAAGTCCTTTGCCATACTTGGTTTTGCCGGACGCTATGAGGCAAAAATACATTTCAAGGAGATCATTCATGAAAAAAATGATTCATACCAATCTCGCGGTTCTACTGTTATCTGCTACGATAACTACCGCCTGTATGGCACCCAACGGCGCGTCAGTTGCCGCACCCGTTAACGCACCAGTTACATCTGAAAAGGCTAGCTTGGAGGGACCGCGAAATGCCAAGGAACTAGAAGCTTTTGCAGATGGTCTTTTTGCGGACAAGATGAAGAAGTTTAATACAGTTGGTTCTAATTTTGTGGTCGTCACGGGTGGGAAAGTGATGCTAAGCAAAGGTTACGGTTATGCCGACAAGAAAAAAAGAATTCCTGTTGATAAAAATACCGTTTTCCAAATCGGCTCTGTTACAAAGTCATTCACTGCATTGGCAGCTATGCAGTTGGTCGATAAGGGGAAAATGGATTTAAAACACGATATCCAAGAGTATTTAGGAGGAATAAAGGTTCCGAATAAAACAGGAAAAAAACTGACGATGTTTGATCTACTTACATATTCAAGTGGATTTGATGAACCAGATATTCTCATGGAAATGCATCCAGAATACGCGGACAAATATTTTCCAATGAAGAAGTACATTGCATCACGTATGCCAACTGTTGTCAGGCCTCCAGGAGAAGCGTACACTTATGACAATTTTGGTTTCATGCTAGCGGGATATGCAGTAGCAAACGTAACGGGCATGTCATATTCCCGATATATGGAAAAGAATATTTTCAAACCGTTAGGCATGACTTCGACGAGTGTGCGGTTTACCCCCCAATTGTTAAACAGAATGGCTGCTCACTATGGACCAACAGGCGACCTGATACCCTTGGACGGGTTTAAACCAACGGAAAAACCTGAAGGCGGTATGGTTTCAACAGCAGATGACATGGCGAAGTACCTCATGATGCACCTGAACAAAGGAAAGTACAAAGGTAAAGAAGTGGTGAGTCCAAAGAGCATAGAGCAAATGCACACATACCAATTATTCCCTGACAAGGAGTTCCCGGTTACAACAATTGGATTCGAAGGCTACTTCAAAGAGAAGATGAATAATCAGCATGTGATTCTAAAAGGAGGAAATGTTACAGGGCATTCTTCCTTGGTTGTTATTCTGCCTGAGAAGAATACAGCGATGTATATGTCCTACAATAACGACTCCATGATGAGTCTTGACGTGTATGAAGAATTTATGAATCATTATTATCCGAGAAAATCAGAAGTTCCAAAGTCAACCTACGCGACAATAAGTGAGCAGCAGGCCCAAGACTACGTGGGATTATACCAAAACACGCGTTTCGCTGCCTTAAGGACGAAGGTTTCGTATTCGGACGGGAAATTAATAATGGAGACAGGAACATCAGGCAAACATACACTAAAAATGATCCACCCTTTATTATTTGAAGATGAATCAGGTAATAAATTGACGTTTAATAAAAATGAAGCAGGCCATATTGCATATTTGTATTACATGCAGCTCCCAGACCTCGTTGCTTATGCGCAAAAAATAAACATTGATTCACCATTTTCTGATGTACCTGCGGATAGTAAATATATTCCATATATAAACAACCTTAATGCTTTGAACGTCATGAGCGGAAAGTCAGCCAACCTCTTCGATCCGAAAGGAACGATGACTCAGGGAGAATTCTCAGAAGTGCTGCTGCGCGCCCACGGATGGTATAAACAACCCTTCATGATTGAACCGAATAAGAAGCAGATGATGGCCGGACTACGTAATTATCAGCCTAATTCTCCTATCACTAGACAAATGGCGGCGGTAATGATCCAGAACCTGAAACAGGTTGAGCCTGGAACTAAGGTTAAATGGAGTGGTGAAACGGATGCTTGGGCAGTTAAAGCAGTCACAGCTCTTGTTTCCCAAGGTATCATGGACCCGGATACCAAGATCAAGTCAGACGGCTCCATAGATTTCCGCTCCAAACAGCTTTTGAAGCGTCAAGAAGCCAGTGCCTTATTAGATCAAGCATTTAATTACTATACGTTGCCAATCAGTCACTAATTCAAAAGGTTAACCGGAAAAAGTAAGATAATGATACTTTTTATAAGGTTTCCTGAACCCCCGATCAAACTGGGGGTTTTCTTGTATAATAAGAAACAAGCGGCTGCTGATGCTGCCGCTTATTTTTAGTTTTCTCCATATCCAACGGAAATCCGCATCGAGCCGTAAGGTTTATTCCAGAAGCCCTGCCTCCCCGGCTTTTTGCACCGCTTCCTCCCGGTTGCGAACCCCCAGCTTCAGATAGACCGATGACGCATAGTTTCTAACCGTACCATCAGATAAATACAATTTGGAGGCAATGGTTTTATATCGCAGTCCTTTCGACACGAACTGTAAAATTTCAAGCTCCCGTGGAGTTAAGTCATAGGTCGCGGCCACTCGAGTTGTCGACGGATCTTCCCCGCCCTTGGCGGCTTCCAGCTGTGCAAACAATTTGTGCGACATCTCCTGATCGATCAGCGTGCCTCCGCGATAGACCGTGCGTATTGTTTCGGCGAGCTCTACTGGCTTCATCGCCTTCAATAAGTATCCGTCGGCTCCGCTTCGCAGCGCTTCCAGAGCCTGTCCAGTATCTTCGAACGTGGTGAGAATCAAGATGCGGATGTGGGGCCACGTTTGTTTTATGGTACGGGATGCGGAGATTCCGTCCAGGTTCGGCATGTCCAAATCCATAAGCACCAGCTGAGGCTGAACCTGCCTGCACAGTTCGATGGCTTGCTCGCCATCTTCTGCTACCCCTACGACTTGCAAATCTTGCTGCTCCTCGAGAAGAGTCCGCAGACTTTCACGGATAAAAGGCTGGTCATCGACGACCAACAGACGGATGACTTCATCCTTAAGCTCCGTTTGCCGTGGTAGGGTGCAGGTAACGAGGGTGCCTTCGCCCGGTTGGGTATAGATGCCAACATGACCTTGCAAATTCATCGCTCGCTCTTTCATGGCGTTCAAGCCGAAACCATCCCGTCCATGTTCCATCCCGCGGCCGTTATCCTTAATTTCGAGCCTCGTCTGCTGAGGCTCAAATTGCACCAAAACCGTAATCTCCGTCGAGTGTCCATGACGCACGGCATTCGTCAATGATTCTTGCAAGCAGCGATACAGTGCTATCTTCGCTTGCTTCGTTACAGGGTATTCCTCTCCGAAGGCCTGGAAACGAACCGACACCTTAGCATGCTCCTGAAACTCCTCTGCCAGCTTCCGCAAAGACTGAAGCAGTGGGAGTTCTTCATGCGGCGATTCGATTTGATGCACATAGCCTCTCACTTCATCCATATTCTTCCGGGCCAGGTTCAATAGGGAATCGAGCCGTTTCGTTCCTGTATCCGTCTCTAGCTCAGGGCGCAAGGTTTCCAATCCCATAATGAGGGAAGTGTAGGCATGACCGACAGTATCATGAAGCTCTTTGGAGAGCCGATTCCGCTCTTCGGCCAGCGTGATGCGCTCGATTTGGGACAAGTACTGCTCCAGCACCGCATTTTGCTCGCGTATAATTTCGCTTTGACGATGATTGACCATCAATAAATGGAAGGAAAATCCGAATGCATAAGCCGTCCCGAATTGAATGGTCATAACCCAAAAATCAGTCTGCTCTACAAGCAGCTTAATTATAGTGGGTAGGAGCAATACCGATAAAGGACCTGACCAAAGATATGTTCTTTGTTTGCTGTTAGCGGCAATTAAAAATGGATACAACAGGAATGTGAGGTAGGCTTCCGGAAAAAACGAAGCTAAATACAAGCACAGCCCGCCCGGGATCACAATCTCGGTAAGCAGGTAGTATCTATAATTGAGCTGCAAGCACAGCCAGGGAACGGAAAAAGCAATAAGCTGCCAAAACACAAGAACCCCAAGCGGCAGCGTGAAATGAGCTTGCCGCTCTATGATAGTGAGCAGGAGAGAAGTACTGCAAATCAGGCGGATCATAAGCATGAACCAGTCGTACCAGAACCACTGCTTTACCATATCGAACAAAAACATCAACCCCTAAGAACTATCAGTATGACATTACGTAACTATTATAGAGCAGAACATCATCCAACAATACTTTTAAATCCAGACCGGGACATTCCGGTTAACGGTTCACACTCTTGATCATAAGATGGGTGTAGCCGCCTAGCATACGCGTCAAGCTGTTCGCAAGCCTATAGCTCACCATAGTGAATACGACTCCTGAGGCCGAAACCAGTATGGATTTTATCACAGTATCTATAAGAAAACCCATAAAATAATAATTAAATAGCGGAAAGAGGAGCGGGGTCGCAATCATTGCGAGTGGAGTTATATAAAGCAAGGCCGCACTAATGAGGCTAAAAATACCCACCGGAAGCTTCAGCATCAGCCAGCCGATAGCAATCCAGTTGCGCCGATTTAGCAGCTCCTTCCTTGCTTGAAGCCAGATAGAGGCATCGGTGTTTATTGGTTTAACGTAAAGCTCGGTGGTAATGTCCGTATAGATCTTGGTCTGTGTGCGTTCAAATTGCAGGAAGGCGTATGTAGTTCGCAAAATGCGAGTAATCAGAGGAACGCCCGCGACGGTAAACGAAAGACTCAAGCCTAATGTAAGAGCGACCAGATAAAAGCAAAAGTAAAACAATCCGGTAGCGAAAGTAAGCAGTAGGAAATAGCCATTTTGAATAAAGCTGACGACGGTTCTTGTCATCAAAGAGCCCACATCCTTTACAAGTAGTAGTCGTATCCTACGGCTCTTGATGTCAAATCGGCCAGTGCCATAATGTCATATGACACAAGGCGGAAAGACTTAGAAGCTTGAAATTAACACTATCCATATATCCTTTCTCCTCAGATATTTCCCAAGAAATTTTATATTCTTGGACAACGAATCCTTCAAGTTTCTGTGCTGGAACACATAGTGGAATAAAATGAGCTCCAGAGAAAGTAAAAACCGTTCGATCTTAGTTATACATACAAAAATTTTAATCCATCATATTAATAATTACTTTGTTTTCACATCACGTGGAAACCTCATCTGTTGACACTTCATGGAAAATACTGTATATATTCAAAGCCAATATGAAAGACAGAAAAGGAGGATCTGCATGCACAGAGTGGTCAAAATAAAATTTATGCTCTTTTACGGTGAAGCGCCTGAAGCAAAATGTTACGGGTACATGGAGTTGAATCAGGATGGAAATATGATCGCGCTCTACAA
This sequence comes from Paenibacillus sp. SEL1, assembly GCF_054602535.1. Classification (NCBI taxonomy): domain Bacteria; kingdom Bacillati; phylum Bacillota; class Bacilli; order Caryophanales; family Paenibacillaceae; genus Paenibacillus; species Paenibacillus sp. SEL1. The sequence goes on from NZ_CM137723.1 coordinate 1,937,641, forward strand.
TAGGTACGGTGAGGAAATAGACATGTATGGCCAACACGAATTTGTTAAGATACGGACACTTGGCAAATTTGATAACGAAGACCGTGATAATTTTTATTCTTTGTTAGAAAGTGATGGTGTAGGATAATCTGCACGATAGGCTGACGATTCCGGTGCCAAGGCACTACGAAAAATCAGCCTTTTTGATTTTATTTGCCTTGTAGAGTTGACCGGCACGTTATCATAATCCCCTAACCTCATCTTGTCAAGAAATAATGCGCGAATGAGCGACATCGCGGGGGAGCCCCCCTTATGCTTTCGAAATATGAATGAATTTCCGAGTATGATGGACAATTTCGCTTTTTCCAATTCATCCCACCTCACGTAGAATGATCTTCAGGCGTTGCGGGATAAGTGATATACAAACAATGGACGGAACGTAATGAACAATCGGGAGGTAGAAGATGGACAATCAGGCTCAAGATGCAAGAGGAATGAAGAGAGGAGAAATATTAACCGCTCTACTCATCGGTACATTTGTCGCGTTTCTTAACGAAAATTTACTTACCAATGCGTTTCCTGCATTGATGAGAGAATTTAACGTTGCGGCTTCGACCATACAATGGTTATCGACGGGTTATATGCTTGTGGTCGGCGTACTGGTGCCGGTGACCGCATTACTACAGCAATGGTTCACGACTCGCCAGATGTTTATGTCTGCGATGGCGTTATTTTTGGCCGGTACCTGCTTGTGTGCAGTATCCCCGGGATTCGGAATCTTGCTGATGGGCAGGGTTGTTCAGGCTTGCGGGACAGGATTATTGATTCCGTTGATGATGAATACGATTCTCGCCCTCTATCCTCCAGAACGCCGGGGTGCCGCCATGGGTCTCATGGGGCTGGTCATCATGGTCGCCCCTGTCATCGGGCCGGCTTTGTCTGGCTTGATTATCGATTTCTTTCAATGGCGATGGCTGTTTTACATGGTGATTCCTGTCGCACTGTTTTCGATGATTTATGCATTCATGTACTTAAAGAATGTGACAGAACTGACCAAGCCAAGGGTCGATCTTGTATCCATTGTGATGTCAACCGTCGGTTTCGGCTGCGTCACCTATGGCTTCAGCCAAACAAGTGTCTCTCTTGAGCCAGAAGGTTACGGATCAATTGCAATAGGTAGCCTTTTCTTGCTCTTGCTTGTATGGCGCCAGCTTAAGATCAAAGAGCCGTTGATCGATCTTTCCGTATTCCGGCATTCCACTTTTTCTCTGGTTGCGGTATTGATTGTAATTCTGATGATGGTTCTATTCGCCACAACAACATTGCTGCCGTTCTATATGCAGGATGTGATGAAGTTGACAGCATTCGCGACAGGCTTACTTCTAATGCCAGGTAGCATTTTGAACGGGATGCTGATGCCAGTATCGGGGAAATTACTCGATAAATTCGGGCCGAGACTCGTAATTGTGCCCGGACTGCTCCTGATCGTCATATCGTTGTGGCTGTTTACCGGCATCGACAGTGATACAACACAAGGTTCCGTTCTGTTCAATCATATCCTCTTATTCTTAGGCATGTCGTTCGTCGTCATGCCGGCTCAGACGACAGGATTGAATCAACTTCCACGTCACCTGATCCCTCATGGCACAGCCATATACAATACGCTCCAACAGATTGCAGGAGGGATTGGCATCGCATTGTTCGTCGGCATCATGTCGTCTGGGGCCAATCGTTATCTTCACCATTCGCTCAATCCCACTGCGATGCATGAGAAGACACAAAGCATGGCTTCCGGTCTACAAACGGTTTTTTGGATTGAATTTATTCTTGCAATACTTATTCTGGTGCTGGGTTGGTTTATAAAAAAGCCACCTGAACATAGTTGATTCATTACTAGGCACAGATTGAATCATAAGTTAAAAACCTTGCAAGAAGCATGAGGCTGTCTCATAAGGGGCGGCCTTTATTTCGTTGTACCTTAGCACCCCGACTATAAGGAGAGCTGATTTCTGCCTAAAAGTTTTATTTTTGAGAATCAAGAATAAACATAGATGCATCTTGTCCCATGAATATTTTACTTCCGTTAAAAAAAGTTTTCGACTGAATATCTCTATATCCTATTTTAGTCATAATGTCAGTCAGCTCTTCTTGATTAAATCCGTTATGAACTATATCTGAAACTACTTTTTCATTTTTATTAAAATCTACGATTAGTAAATGTCCTCCTTCATTTAGAACATCAAATAGCCTTGATAAAACGAATTCAACATCATGAATATGGAGTAGAACCTGAGCCATAAAAATATAGTCAGCATGTAAATCCGTTAGACCTTCCTTTTCAAAATCAAAACATAATGTATCTGCATTCTGAATATGAAGATCAGTAATTTTTTGCTTTATTTGATTAATCATGTTTTGTGAAGTATCCAGAAAAAGCATAGAATTAAAATCATTTAACAAGCTCATTCCGACAAGACCCGTTCCACACCCAAAATCAATAGCATTCTTACTATTAGCGTCAACTACATATTCACGAATGGCATCAGATGATACCTTTGCAATTTGAATTCTTTCAGAAGTGTCATATATATTAGCTATCATTTCAAACTTATCCGTATTTCCCATGACCTCTCCAATCCCCTTAATAAAATCCTGAATACAACAATATAGAATGATATTCTATCGAAGCATTAGCATTTAGTCCACATTCTTATTAGTAAGCTCTTAGTCTTGGTTCGTTTCTGAACAATTTTGCTTCAACATTTTCGCCCTTATTTGTGATACGGTTCCCCAACCTACATGTAACGGCAAGTTTAAAGACCACCCCGCTAAAAGGATGGCCTTGAGGAACGCTAATCTATTCTAATTGCCTCGATATAAAGCTCGATTCTCACTTCATTTCCGACAACAACCCCACCTTTTTCCAGAGGAGAGTTGAATGTCAAGCCAAATTCATTGCGTTCGATACTGGCTGTTGAATGAAATCCTACACGTTCCCGGCCGCGAGGGTCCTTGTTAAGTCCTTCAAAAATAGTATGAAAAGTGACGGGTTTGGTTACTCCATGCAGAGTTAGATTGCCCGTAAGTTCATATTGCCTTTCGCTAGCAAGGACGCAGCTGGTGCTTTGAAACGTAATGGTTGGATACTTGGCTGCATGAAGGAAGTCGTCGCTCTTCAGGTGTTCATCTCGTTGCGATTGGCGAGTTGTGATACTATTTGCATCTATGGAGGCCTGAACACCCATGGTTGTTAAATCGTTGGGGTCAAAACTCAAGATCGCTTGGAAATGCTCGAATACTCCTTTAATTCTACTAATCATTAAATGCGTCACCGAAAACTCGACGGAACTGTGGTCCGGATCCACTTCCCAATTGATATTGCTCATAAATAAATTCCACCTCTATGATAAGATTTTGAGAAAGGTCGCCCCATCTCCAAACACTGCGCTATTCGCATACTCCTAATGTACAAAAAAGCTACTGACAACGGGATGTCAGTAGCTTTTTTTCATTTTTTGGTTTCCTCGTAAATCCGATTTCGGAATGTTCAGGCTCCGCCACGTCAAATTAAATCGAAGGTGAGCTGGATAATCCATGTACACCTTCTTCACCATTCGTCTTTGTCAAAATAATCATCTGGCAAATGCAGCTCTCGCAAACAACCGATAAATTTTTCTCTGAAATTCGGATTGCTTTTGTATTGCGGCCATACCTCCTTATAGTGAGGCAGCAACTTCTCATGTGGAATAATGCCCCAGTATAAAATCGAGTTATTCAGAACCTCCGGGCCGCCCCCCATCAACATCTGTTCAATGATCTCCCAGCTTCCCAGCTTGTTTTCGCAACTGCGCGCGGCATAGATCGCAGTGGCTTGCATTTTAGGGTCGGCGTGACACAAAAAAGGCGCGAAGTTCTGGAGCGTAATCGCACCGTAATCTTCCAAGATGTATCCTGCATAACGCAACGTTTCCGGGTCGTGAATCCTGTCAAGCCTTTGCAAGATCACTGGAATAAAATCCGTTAAATCCTCAGTTTTACTGGAAGCGTGCAGAATCTGTAAGGATTGCAGAAAACTCTCATGTCCATTCGATTGCAACAGCTCCAGAAGATATTTTCTACCCGCGTCAAAAGAAGTTTTGCAAATGAGCCAAATGGCTGTAGTCTGATTTTTTGGGCTTTGCTCTGCAATATGTTTCAAAAAATCAATGGTTGGCTGAGAGACTTTCTTAAACTTGAACATTCCATTAAGCGCTTTGGCTTGGATTTCTTCGTTTGGAGCGCTCTGATAAGTCTGGATCAGCGCATTCTCATCACCCGGCATTCGACTGCCAAACCACCCGATATCATAATCCAGAATAATTTCATCCAGCCAGCGCTCGTACCAGTCCAGAAAGCTGTCTTCATAGACAAAGAAAAAAGGATGATCGGGATGAAAATCGGAGGTGTACACAATTCTCCCCCTGTATTTCCCTTCAAGTACGAGATACATATCGTATTCGCAGCCTTGGGTGCCTATGCACAACATGCCGCCCAACACCTTATTACGGGTGGCGTCGTATTCCTCATCGGGAATGTCCTCGTCCTTGGTCAGGGGCTCAATCAGATGGTTCCATTCCTCTTTGGTCATCCCGGGATACAGAACGGATTTTGCAAGGAGCGCCTGGCGCTCGGTGTAGGAAGTTGCCTTTCCAATTGAATAGATTCCATAATAGGGTCCGGCGCCTCCGTTGCCGACTTTCGTTAAAAACAGCGCGTAAGGCTCAGGAAGTGTAACCTGATTGCGGACTTGCCAGTCCGCCAGCTCTTTTGCTGTAAGCTTCTCTTTAACCCTATATTGATGTGAGGATGCTCCAAACACTGAGAAATCGGCGTCTTTGTGCATAGCTTGACTCAGTTTGTTTTTTATTCGATCCAGTTGCGTTTCTTTCTTCCTAAACCACATATTGAACCCTCCTGTTGACCATAGCCAGGTTTCCTTTGTTTGCTTATCCAGCAATTTTATTATTTTTTCTATGGGTCGTACCTCTTTAAAATGATATGTATCTTTAAGTAATCTTTCATTGTAGCTTCTCTTAAGGTCACCACTGAACCACCTTAGAGTACTACAGAACAAATTCCATATGAATGGAATCCATATGGGGGCCAACACAAATTTGTTAGGAGACGGACACTTGGCAAATTTGATGACGAAGACCGTGATCATTTTTATTCTTGTTAGAAAATGATGGTGTGAGCTAGCCCCCTTTGACCACTCAAAGGGGACTTAAAGTCCACAGGGATACGATTATTCGTTATCCGGCGTGGCTGGACTGGCCGGGGGCATCAAGCCTTTAACGGCGCCGAGAAACGGACGAATGGACTTGATCATACCGTAGCCCATCTTCACGACCGGGACAAATTTCTGGATCATGCCGAACAGCCGCAAGCCGCCGCCGAGCATACCGCCAAGCCCTCCTGCGCCCGCAGTGGCGCCGCCAAGGCCGCCTAACAGCGAGCCCATCATCGGCAGGAATGCCGACACCTTGGCGTCCGGCTTGCGGGAGCGCGAACGGCCAGACGGCTTGCGCGCGCCGCTTTTCCGGTTGCCGAGACGGACGCCCGGGGCATGCGTACCAGCTCTGCGTTTAATAGATCGGGAGCCTTGCTTCCCGGAAGAAGTGCGTGGGGGGACTCCAGCGCTGGCAAGTACCAACCCGCCGTGATTAACATCGGTGATGTAGCCGACGTAAGTCTCTCCGCTGTGCAGGGTGACACAGACCGGACGGCCCTGAAACTTCTTAGCCCGTGCACGCATCTCTTTCGATTGTGCCATGGAAGTTCACCTCGCTCACTGATTATAATTCAGTTTACGCCAGGGGCGGGCTGTCTGCTTGTGCGAATGGGACATACGCACGCCAAAAATCGCTTGATGATTAGGCATTTTACAACTCTCCCTCAAGAAACGCGAATGCCCTTACTCCGCTGCTTCCACCAGCCATGCTTGCATAGCCGGAGACTCCGCCCGATTCAAACGTAAGGCGATTTCGGTATTGATCTCATCCGGCGGCATGACCTCGACAAGGACGCATACAGCCTCTCGCGGTTGATTCAAGGCAAACATGCCTTCATCATCGAGCATTTTCATCGCCAGCTCCATGGCCTTCAGCCTCGAATCAAATTCACGATTCCATTCGTCAGCTTCAAGCTCCGCAATAGAAGGACGCCTCATAAACAATTGTTTAACATCATCGAAGTCCTCATCCCTGAAACAACAATAGGGTGAATCGGCATAGGACCATTTGATGAGTTCCGCAATCGTTGACCCCGGCATGTCACTTTCTTCTCTTTGCCTGGCCGCTTCCCTCTCCAAGGCCTCCCATGACCAGGCGGAGATGCTTGGCGCATGTCCCTCTCCAGTAGTAAATAGCGTGCAGTAATAGTAACGTTCGCCATTTTCAAAAAGAGTGCGAAAGGACTTCCTAGCCACATCGGCAATCTCTGCCGCCAGCGCCTCTATTCCTTGCGTCGGTTTCATGACATTCGCCCCTTAGCCCTATAAAATATATATCTTATTTCCATTATAAAAATTGTTTGTCCTAAATCTACCTACTTTCTACCTGAATCCTGGAAATATGGGCGATTCACTCCCTCATGATAAAAGAGGATGTCTCTCCGTTATTTTCCGGCTTTGAGACACCCTCTTTTGAACTATTTTGCATTCACTACAACATTTTACCGTCACTTGAGGTATGGTTTTTTGCTCTCCTACCTGGAGTTTCATCTCCATTAGAGCATGTTTATGATCTCTTTTTTCTAAGCTATTCGCCCTACTTATGGTACGGTTCATCGTATCGGTTGATATGGTAAACTAATAAATAAAGGAGAGGCTTAATCTCCTCTCCTTTATTTTCAATTCATTTTACAACGGTTATTTTAACTCAGGTAAAGTATAAAAAAGCCATGTCTGAGGTTCTCGCTTCCAAATGTCGTTCTTGTACACTGTTTCAAATGGATTAGCGATAATATAAGGCTCATATCCATCTTCATTCATTTGCTCTCTATTTATTAAGTATAAATAATAATTGGATCCTTTATTTCTTGATACATTGATTTCATTATTAGTCCAGTAAAAACTGAGATTTTTCGAATATGACTTTACCTCAATAAACCTGTCAAAAACTAATGAGGTAAGTGAATTAAATGAGATTATATCATAACCTGCACTGACATCAATATCTGATATTTGTGAAATTTTTGAAGCTTGTGCATGCTCAGAAATTCGATTCCTTTCATAATTTAATACAAATTCTTCAGCTTCCCGCCCATATTTCTCTTTAAGTACCTGCATCTCTTTAAACTTTTTTATGCTAATTTTCTTTCGAACAGGTCTAAGAATTCCTTTTAAAAAATCATTGTAGCCAACATGGATAACAAGTAAATTTTTCACCTGAGAGCTAGAAGAAAAAAAACCTAACTCTATTAGCAAATTCCTAACCCCAGAATACTTAAAAGGGATATGATTATTTTTAATAATATAGGCTTCATGAAGGTAGTCAAAGTATATGGAATCTAAATCAAGAAAGTCCGAGAATTCATCATTCGTTAAAATTTTTGATAAAACTTTTTTTGCTATCTTCTCCCCAATAGTCCCTTCAATTTCAGAACTTAAAAGTTCTTCTCCAACTTTACTTAGATACAGTCCACTGTCACAAGTCGAAACTGCTGAAATAAACTGAAGCAGTGATAATATCCCTTTATTAGGAATATTATAAAATAAAGTACTGTTAAGACAAAATTTTTCAATGTCAGTAATCCTCTTAGGATTTTTGGATATAGCTTCAGTTAACACATACAAAATTTCTTCTAAGCTTCCTAAATTATTATGTTTCTTTAACTCTCTTAACATAATTATTAATCAACGCCTTTATATCATCATCACCAAAGTCATCCTCATCAACTAAAGAAAATAACGGTATAGGTTCATTTTCAATGATGTGGTTCATCCTACTTTCTTTAAAATTAAGTCGATCATGCACAGTTTGATCTATAGAATTTTCCGATAATATATAATAATAATTAACTTCATCATTAGACTTTAGACCATAACGATGTATTCTATCTTTGGATTGGATAAACTGTGCTGCGTTAAATGTACGTTCTAAATAAATGGCACTATGACAAGCTTTGTGCAATGAGATAGATTCTGAAACTGCAAAGGGATTTGCAATTATAACTTTGAATTTTGAATCCTTATCATGAAAGTCCTTAATTATACTTTCACGGGTTTCAACTGAAGACTGTTTATCATCCGATTCTACGGGAACATCTCCATAAAGTAATCTAGATTCAATACCATGATCAGCAAGAAAACCTTTTAATTCATGCATATTTTGAACAAAAATAGCCCATATTATTACTTTCTGCTTTCTGTTAATTATATCCTTAACTAAATTGAGGACTACTTTAAATTTTGAAGGAGTTTCGAGATCATTATACTTAACTATTTTATTTATAATTTCAGAGTCATCAATATATGTTCTTTCTGTCAATCCATGTTCGCTAAAATATTGATCAACCGGTTTAATCAGTAAACTAGGATTTGTAGCAGCTTGCGTTAATCTTACTAACCTAGCTTTTATTAAAGCACCTCTGATATCATTTAGTTCAGTTTTATCAATGAAATAGTCCATATAATTTTTTTCAATGAAATCATATATTTCTCTTTGATATTTCCCCATTTGAACAAATATAGGAGGATGATTGATAGCTTCTGGTAAGCCTAAATCACTTTTTCTAATTCGTATGTAGAAAGGTGAAATATCTTCAATAAGCTCCTCAACTCTTTTATCTTGAGGGTTTTCTGACATTTCCTTCAACTGATACTTATGAAACCTAATAAGTTGCTTAGACGGCCAAAGAAATTGAAACAAATTAATTAAATCCTCATAACCGTTAGGTGCTGGGGTACCAGTTAAAACAACTCTTGATCGGCAATATTTTCCAAAACTTAGTATTGAATCAGCAATTACTCCTCCCTCAGTATTTTTTATCTTGTGTGCCTCATCAAGCACAACCATAACTTTATGTTTTTTAATAAAATAAATGAGATCTTCTATTACGCTGCTTACAGCTTGGTACGACATTAAAGTTAGTTCATCTGGTTCAAAAGAGTAAAAGTATTTTGATTTTTCTTGTTTTGAAACTCCACCTGAAAGTCTTTTTGACTGTGCCTTTACACCAAAGCATTCTTCATACTCATTTTCCCAGGGGCCAAATGAACTCAGCGGTCCAATTATTAGAATTTTATTCACATGTTTAGGATCGTTTTCATCAAGATTTTTTAGATATGTGTATGCACCATAAACAATACTAGTTTTTCCAGCTCCGGGAACCGAAAAATTACAAGCATTTTGAGAAAATGCTAAATGGTAGGCAGATAATAGTTGTAATTTATATAACGTTCTATTTTGCAAATTTTGCGCAAGACTTTTCGTAAACTCAGCAAAATCAACTACATCAAAATTATTATTTCGTATATTATACGCTTGTTCAGAAAATTTACTAAAATTCTTTTCCTCTTGAAAATAGTGATTTAATGTTTGTTCTACCAAGGCTGATTGTGCTTCTTCAAATCCATATTTTGATAACATTTCTCTTATATGCGTCAAGACTTTCTCTTGATCTTCATCTTCATATGGAATAACTATTTCATTTTCTACCAACCTAGCTTTCAAATAATCTTTCATGTATATTTTAGCTCTTCTATTTTTTAAAAGATCGTCAGTTGAACCAGTTAAAATAAACTCCTTGTTTTCTTGGTTAATTTCAACTTCTATTCGCATATTGGGATGCACCTATTTCTTTTCTATTATTTTTTTAAAATCCCAAACAATTGTACTTATTTCTTTAACAAGATTTAAATTATTTTTATCTAATGCATCTGAATTAATTGCTTCCAAAGCATTCTTAGCCCTTTTTAATAATTCTAGAGGCTCATTAGCATCTTTCTTATCGTCTAATTTTCTTACCGAAATATTTAAATTTCCTTGTAATAATCCTCTAGCTTGGTCTGCCCATGAATCATCTCTTGCTTCCAACAACTTAGACAAGTCAGCATCTGGATTATCTTTGTACAATTGCTCAGGCGAATCTTCTGTTATAGATTCAATATGTTTTGTATGCTCGTCTAAAAATGTATTCCATATATTTTCATCACAAAAAATACCTTCTTTCTTACTTGGTTTAGCAATAGATCTAAATTCCTTACCTTCGTATTTTGCTCTAATATAATCGAAGCAAACAGCCTTTAAATCGGAAACATCTGATTCTTTAAATCCCCACTCGGCCCTGTTTGTTCCTTTGTTATATGTTTTAAGATATCCGTTTAAATCCACAAACTGACCTTCACGTTTCTCTAATCTCGTGTAAATACCGTCATAATCTAAGTAATCAAGATAACCATCCATCAAGTCCATAATTTCGATCCACTCTTTAATGGTGCTCTCTTTTTCACTCATCATATCAGCCATATCAGATTCCTCATAGCCAACATCTTTTAAATCCTTGCATTTAAGATATTTCTCAATAGGATTATAATCTAGCTTCTCGTCTGCTCCCATTTGATAGGTTGTTTCTAATCTCATTATTTCTTTTGGTTCAGGGGTATCTGGAAGTATGACAGCAATGAAATACTGACAGTGATCAAGATTATGATTAGGCCATTTTTTTCTATCACGATAGATAATATTTAGCAAACTTGCACGCCTATTTCCATCAATAATTACTCCATCATTAGTTACAATTCCATACTGTTGTTGGCCATTCTCAATCAAATTTTTGAGTGTTGTTTCATTTCTTCCAGGTTTTGAGGCGAATAAATAATCCTCAAGCCTTTTTCTATCTTCTATGTCTTCGGGATTAATCGACCGATGTTGCTTTTCAAAAGATTTCACTACACTTCCAATTCTGCCGTTGTACTTATTGTATACAAGAAAATCCAATGGTATTTTATAGGCTTTAAACTCTTGAATTTCCCCCTTGTATCTAATTCTAATTCCAGTCATATAGGGGATTTCATTGTCTACAATCTCTTTTAACCTCTTAATTCTCAAATCTTTATTCATCTTTTATTCGCCCCATCTTTTCAATTAGTATTTTTAATACAAAATAACCGATTGCAATTGCAGTAGGAAGCGTATTAGGTTCTTCATCAATCATAACTGATTCGCCAAAATTACCTTTTGTTATTTCTAGAACTAACTCCTTAACTGACTCTAAAAGCTCATCTGGCCCTAATAAATCCTTCCTCTCTTCAGTAGTCAAACAGTAATGCTGTTGAAACTTATTAAAAGAAACTAGTTTATGTTCAATGGATAAAATATAAAATTGTATTCTTTTATTTATTTCATTACTAAAAATCGTTGATTCAATAAAAGGCAAGAATATCTTAGCTCTTGGCCCTTGACTTTTATGGATTTCAATATTCCATTGATAGTTTTTATTTTCAAAATCCGACTTATAGTTGGTTAGCTCAACTCGAAACGCTCTTACTATTAAATAAGGAAGATGGTATTTGAATCGAGCCGAATCCCTTTTGGGCTTTTCATTATTTAAAGGAAACATAGTGTTGTTTAAATTAACAAAGCTTATATCTGTTGCGTGTTCGATTGGTTTGTATTGATCCGGAACTGTCCTCCCTAAACTTGCTGTAATCGCTCTAGCAAATGCATAAGCCATCTTAGGAGGGACCGCATTACCTACTAATTTAGATTTTATTCCTCTAGATTCACCATAAAAACGGTAATCTATAGGGAAGCTCATGACTGAAGCTAATTCCCTCACTGTTGGCATTCTGTACCTATTTTGTTTATAGTGATAAATAACAGACTCCCTTGAAGACACAGAAGAATTGGCCATCACAGTTCTTGCAGGTCTATCTACGTCCTCAGGAAAGGCCATTCTCCCCATATATCCTTTATCTTCCTTTAGCTGTTTTGCTTTTTTCCATTCATGTGTTGCCAACTCTTTTATATAGTGATGATCAGTCACATTTTTTGACTCCATTTGAAATTTGTAGTTGGGATCAATAATTGTTCCATCTATATCATCAGTTGGGCCTTTTAATGACTGAAGTATTACTTTTAAAGGTATTACTTCCTCATCTTTATTGATAATTAATTCTGGCGTGGGAAACTGTCCACACAAAAACCTTTTTCTATTTTGTGCGACTCCAAAATTCTTCGAGTTATACACTCCTGAATTTTCATATAAAACTTGTAGTGTGAAGTTGCCATTAAGACCCAAATCATTTGAAGTATACAGCGGATTTATATATTTTTGAATGTTTGGTACATTCTCGAGTATCCAGTACCTCAGTATAGAATTCTCTTTATATTTTTTTCTTGCAACTATTCTCAAGTATGATTCTAACAGCCGTATACCAAGGGCTTTATCTGCCTTTCCTGATTTATTAGAATTAGAAAATGCGACACAAGGAGGTGATCCAATAATGACCTCCGTATCTGGAACCAAGTTGTGGAACTCGATATCAGGAAGTAAAGAAATCTTTTCTACATCTTCTAGTATTGTATTAGAATATGGGTGGTTAGCGTGATGTGTATTTACTGCTGGAACCCATTTATCCACAGCAAAAATAGTTTTACAACCCGCTTGCCTGAATCCCTCAGAAAATCCCCCTGCACCACAAAAAAAATCAGCTACTCTCATTTTTCAAAACCTTTCTCCACGAACGTTTATTCCCCATTATATCAAGCTCGTATTGCCTTGTCATTTTACATTTCCTGAATTAAATACTATTCTACACTTAGGACTAATTACCTGCATAACATTAAATTTTAAAAGATAATTTACACAGAAATATTACAAATTCTGCAGTTCACCTTATAAAGTCTTCCTTTGCCGAGCTAAGATATAGAGCTTATTAAGTATATCAGTTCGTTTCCAAGTGTTTTAATTTCTGTTTAAGATTATACTAATATCGCTCGTTTAAGCTAATTTATGAAATGAGGTAAAGTATGAAGTTCACAATATATGCCGTTAGCGAGAAAACAGAAAGCTTTTGTCTTGAGGCTATAAAAGAATACGAAAAGCGGCTAGGACGATACTGCACAATTAAGTTAATCTATCTCAAAAGGGAAAATCAGCTTGAAAAGAAGCTTATCGATAGCAGCTATAAGATTATTGTGACCAACACCAAGCAATCGCTGTCGTCGGAGGAGCTTGCGGCAAAGATCAGTGATTTAGGAGTTTCCGGAACATCGGATATTTCCATTATTGTCGGCTCAGAAACTGCACCATACGATGAGACTCTGACGCTAAGTCAAATGGATATGGACACAGGACTCAAAACAACCATATTGGTTGAGCAGCTTTATCGAGCATTCCGTATTATCCATAATCATCCCTACCATAAATAATATGAAATTAATGGTATTGGGAGTATTAAGAAGAATTACTCTAATTTTACCGATGCACCATCTAAAAAGACGAAATTATTGTCGTAAGCATATTTTTGGGATCTTTGACCCATTAAGTGCACTTTGTTGTTGATTGGACTATATCGAGCAGCTACATCAGCAGCACCTGTTCCACCGACCAGTATCTCTACAGATGGCTGTTCTGTTGGTGGATTTGATGCAGATGGGCTTGGTGAGGTTGTGTCCGGTGTGGAAGGAGTTGTTGATGTTGGGTCTGACGTGGTTGTCCACCGCTAATTTCTTTATTGTCATTGCTGTACTGATAAGCACGCCAAAACATTACCGTTGCTTCTCCATGAGTAATCATAGCCTGTGGACGGAATGTGTCATCCTGAAAGCGTGATACAAGGCTATTTTCCACAGCTAATGCAACATAGCTCTTTGCCGATTCAGATATACCTTCAAAGTCCGTGAACATGGCTTCAATGATACTTTGATCCGGCAAACGAGTAGTATCATAGCCCTTAAGTTTAACGATAGCGACAGTCACATCTTCACGGATTGCTGGTGCTGTTGAATTAAATATGTACTTACCATCCGCAGTGCGGTAGCCCGTCATGTAGTCCTTCACTGCCTCTACGAATGGTGATGCCCAGTTTGTTGCTGGTAGATCGGAAAATGAGGAGTAGTTCGCTTTCTTTGATGTAATGCCAGTATGCGGTCATGGGATGGTTCTGGCCCCGCTCCAAAGGAGCCAAAGGGCTATCATATCGCTACTATATGTGCGGACAATTTCATAATAAGAGTAAGACGGTATGCGATCCAATATGATTCGTGCAGATGTAGCAGAGGAGCAGTTGCTTCAAGAACTTGTGAGTGTCGCCTCCAGACCGGAATTGCCCAGAAACTGGCCGACAACATCAACAAGCTTCGTTCCAATACGCCCCCCCTGCTGGCTGAGAAGAAAGCCATTGTAAATGAGATGAACAACTTAGGAAGAAAGCTGTAAAAGCTCGAGGACAATCTGATGAACGACCCTGAGCTTGTTCCTATTCTTAAGCCCAAGATTATGAAGGCTCATCAGCAACATGAACAGCTAAAGGAGAATCTCGAAGCTGTGGGAGCAAAAATTGCTGAGGACAAAAGCACCCCGTTGATCGAACCGCCCTGTACTTCCTACTAAAGCACATTCAGGACAAGCTGGTCGCAGAAGAACAGAAAGCCCTGTTAAGACCAATGGTCGAAAGCATCCCGATTACCCTCGAAGCCCCCCGAGGCAAAGGAAGGCAGGTCAAGGCCATTAATCTTCATTTTGACTTTACTATTGATTGTATCAACCACGATTCTTTTAACCTGCTTAACCACCTTACGACGAAATAATCATATGACTAGGCCGTTCCGGTTGATGCATGGATGCTGGATTTTGACAACAATCTACCGAGGGATAATCGTAGGGATTCCATCATGAAGTCCCTTTCTATTTTACCTTTATAGGCGATACGGTTCACCCCGATTAATCTTCACCGCCCGATAAATTTGTTCCACCAGCACCAATCGCATCAGCTGATGTGGCAAGGTCATTCTTCCGAAGCTCAGCTTCTGCTGGGCACGGCGGAGGACTTCGTCAGAAAGGCCGTGACTGCCGCCAATGACGAAGACAACATGGCTTGTGCCGTAGGTGCCGAGCTTGTCCAATTCCTCTGCGAGTTCTTCCGAGCTCCACAGTTTGCCGTCGATGGCGAGCACAATAACATGTGCTTCACTTTTCACATGGGCAAGAATACGCTCGCCCTCTCGCTCCTTGACCTGTCGAACCTCCGCCTCGCTCAGTGTATCGGGAGCCTTTTCATCCGCTACTTCGATCATTTGAAACTTAATGTATGGGCCCAGCCGTTTAGCGTATTCTTGAATGCCCATGACCAAATACTTCTCTTTTAACTTCCCCACACCTATAAGCTGAATAAACAAATTCCATACCCCTATCTATGTCGAATGATAATGTAAAATCGCATTTACGAGCCCATACATGAAAGATACCTTTAACATAGTTATTTTAGCACCTGAAACGTCTCTTACCTATCTATTTCCTCTCCACTACGAGCCTATTCCCTGTTCAGATCATAGCGGATCATTCATTTACGCTCTTCACAATGAAATGCTATCCGTTTCGTATTCATCAAGACACTGCATTAGCAGCTGCCGATATTTGCTGATTTGTTCCGCTGTCGCTGACTCCCGCAATGATTCGAACAATGCTGTACATTTCTTGAAATTACGATCGTTACCCGACTGATCAGCTAGTTGCATCGCCTGTAAAGTAAGCCTCACTGCATCCTGTAATTTATCATACTTCCGATAGTACAAAGCCAAATGATAGCAGTAGCTATAATAGTAAGATACGTTCTCTGAGTCTTCATAACTCCCGAATTCATCAATCTGCTCTGCAAACGTATGTAAAATATCTCCTACATCCAAATGATACATAAGCGCTGCCTGTAATATGGTATTCAGCCCCGGTAATATTTCCTCTAGATTATCCTGCAAAAAGGCTACGTACTCCTCGACAAGCTCTATATTTCCAGACAAAATATCTACTGTATATAAATTAGTTTTGGCTAAAAACCTGAATTCCTCCACAACCTGATTGTCTTCTTCCTTTAAATCCTCCATCCACCCCAGCTCAGCATACTTATAGATGCACTCCCTTGCCTGCTCATATGCACCCTGGTTCTGGTGAGCCATTCCACACGTCAGGTGACTGAGCCCAAAATAATATACCAACGGACGTTCTAAATTGACATGTGGGATGGATAATTTCATTGCTTTATGATACTGCCGTTCTTCGTAGATACGCTGGACACATTGATACAAAATATCCGCCGTCTCCATTACCTTTTTCCAATTTTCAAAAGCCACAGTCATCTCCAACATTTCAACAATAATGTCCGGTTTGAGTGATTTCAGGATAGAAGTTCTCAAGAGTAGCCCCTCCTTATATTTCCATTCATAACCAATTGTATAGAAAGTGAAAAAGGAGGTCAATATAAATAGTACTTAAAAGTACAGTTTTATATGTATTTATTTTGTATAAGATGGTCTGTAACGATATTCTCTCCTCTTCTAACCTTAAGTGGAGGTGATTACATGAGTTTACCAGAAAGTGTCGGAAATCGGATACGGGAGCTAAGAAAAGCTAAAGGATGGACACAGGAACAACTGGCAGAAGCTGCAGGACTTCATTACAGTTATATTGGTGGAGTAGAACGTGGAGATCGAAATATTTCATTGGAGACGTTGGAAAAAATAATTCTAGCATTAAACGTTCCACCCTTTGAACTTTTTCAATTCGATGAAAATACGGATCGAAAACAGATCATAAATGAACTTATGGTGCTCATAAATTCAAGAGAAACAACAGAGCTCGAAATTCTTACTACTATAACTAAAAATATTGTTGGTTTAGTTGAGTTACAACAAAAAAAGAATTGAACAGTTCTCTTCTACCTGACTTTTACACTTCATCTTCCATAAGCTTGTTATGAGGTGGTTATATGACAGAATTACGCAAGCAGATGGGAATAAGAATCCGTGCTATTCGAAATGCAAAGGGACTTACACAGCAAAAGCTAGCTGACATCGCAAGCTTGGACTATCGATATATTGGTGCATTAGAAAGAGGCGAAAGAAACTTTTCGATTGATACCTTGGAGAAAGTGTTAACCGCCTTAAACGTGTCTATCAGTGAGTTAATGTTTTCCAAAGAACATATGACTGAAGACGAAACTATCAGGCAAGAGGCGATAGATGAGTTTGTAGCGTTGACCAGCAGATTGAATGAAGAACAAATCGGCATTCTCAGACGAGTTAGTAAAGAAGTTTCACGTGCGTTCGACTAAGCCATTCCACCCTAAAAAGCCTTAAATAAAAACAAAAAAGAGCACCGCACAGGTGCCCTCTAAACCTTTTATAAAAATACTTAAGCATACAACATAAAAAAGCTCACATCATGTCCCAGCTGCTTCAAATAATTATAAATCTGCGAACGGTGATGGAACACATGGGTTACGGTCTCAATCTGCCATTGAACCTGCAAATGTCCATGCTCCATATAGAAGGCCTTCGTCGAACGGTTCAGATAATCGTCTTCGCTAAGCGAAAGAATGTAAGCCTTATAGGCTTCAAAATTCTGCCTGAAAGTCGCAGCCAAGCGCTCGGGATCTTCCACCCCGGATAGGCTGTTTTCAATGCTTCCCACTTCACCCTCAGACTTCTCCTGCATTATCGCAAGATCCGAAGCTGGAATAAGTACAAAGTGATGTACTAACTCCAGTAGTGAGCGGAAATTGTCCTGTGGGCGAAAGCCCCAATCCTCTGGGCGTATTTTACGGATCAAGGCTTCCCCCGTCCGTACTCCCGTCTCCAGCTCATTCAGCAAATGATCTCGAACTTGCAGCGTTCCACTCATATTCACATCTCTCCTTTGCCATTCTTATTCATATTTTGAGTATAGCCGAAGCCTCTGGGCGTGTATTGTAAAAATCGGACAACTTCCGGAAATCCTTAAGCGCAGTAAGCGGAGAATCGCCATAAAACCTGCGGAAATCGCGGATTAAATGCGCTTGGTCGAAAAAGCTATGCTTCAATGCCAGCTCCGTCCAATCCAGACCCCCGCCGCTTTGGATACTGTGCAGGACGCTCTGGAAGCGGACGACTTCACTGAACTTTTTGGGGCTGATTCCGATCCATTGTCCAAACTTACGATTAAGCTGCCTTTCACTGATCGCCTCACGCTCCGCAAGCTCCTTAACCCCCACACTCCCACCGCTCACAAAGATGCGATGCAGCAGGTTTTTCATCAGATCACAATCGTTCGTGCGTTGGCGCAGCAGAAGCCGGTTAAGATACTCATCCATTATGCGCACCCGTTCATTGAAATTCTGTGCTTCCAAAATGCGCTCACCTATGACGGCGATGCTTTCGGGCCAGAGATCTTCCAAGCGGTAATTACCGCCTGTAAACAAGTGAGTCGGCATCCCGTGAAAATAATGTGCCCCGCCCGGAAAAAATCGAACGGCAAAAATACGTGTCTCGGACCCTGCTTGTCTGGCAGACACAAACGGTTGCGTAAATGTCCCACAGTACGAGAGTTCCTGACGCTTACTCACCGGATCGTATTCTAATAGAATATCCGTACAGCCGTCAGGTAATACCCGCTCCATGGTTTCTTCCTGCGGCAAGCTTAACAAAGCGGTGTCTTCGCACGAAGCTGCTAGATTCTCTTCTACCACCCTATTAGCCGGACCGGACTCCCAATAACAGGCCACGTAAGCTTTCAGCGCAGCAGACGGCTTTTGTTCGATATAATACGTGGAGAGATCACTTCCATTGACTTGAAGGGGACGAAATAGTGAATGCAGCAAAGGGTCCATCCATCGTTCACTCCTGTCTCAGCACGTGGTGGGAATAAATATATAGCTCTATGTATGGGGTATTTTTGCAATAAATCCTGATATACAAAAAGGACGTTTCTCCCCGAAACGCCCGTGCTTGTTTTTTAGACGACCAAAAACTCTGCTTTCTTCTCACATTCCTTGCACTTCACTGGAGGGTCCCAATCCGAAAATTTCGTTTCCTTGAGATCGACGACATCCGGTGCATCCTCGTATTCATCGACGAACATATCAATTGCCAGTTCCACATGCTCTTTACATACCACGTACATTCCAGTTGCATCCCTTTCCGTTTGAAGCTCTTCCTGTTGTAGGTGTGCCAAAACCGCCTTCTTTTGTTCTACCACACTTGACGCAGAAAGGAAAGGGCTTGCTTTTTACCCCAATCGTCTGGTTGTAAAAATAAGAAAATTAGTGACATTCAGGTCCTCGTGAAAATGGGGATATTTTTCCAACATTTCGGCAGACGGCTTGGGTTCGATCATCCCTTCCAACAGTAAACCCGCCTCAATAATGGTCTGTACATAGCTGCCCAGCGTACGGTGAAAGTATAAAAACTTTTCTTCCTGATCATAAGGGATTGCTTGCTCCAGTGGACCTTCGTTGAAATATTGATTCACTTTCCAATACAGCTTTTTTCCTGTCTCATCCTTCACCCAACCACTCTGCGGTGTCTGAAAGCATGGATGCAGAATAGAAAAAATAAAGCGGCCCCCTGGAACTAATAACCGCTGCATTTCGGCAATCGCCTGCTCATAATGGGCCAAGTCCTGGATGACCATATTGGACACGATCAGATCAAAGCTCTGGTCCCCGAACATCTCCAGCTTTTCCAGATTGCCATGGTGATATGTAATTCCCAACGCTGACGGCGTTCGCTCTCTTGCAAGCTTCAGCATCTCTGTCGAGTAATCGACGGCTTCCACCGATGCACCCGCCTTGGCCATTTTCCGGCTCAGATAACCTTCGCCACACCCGGCATCCAGCACTTTTTTGCCCCCGAGAGGTCCCATACAAGCTTGCAATGCCGGATTTAGCAGTACCTCGCGAGATCGATCTCCTTCCTCAGTGTACTTGGCAGTAAAGTTTTCTGCATGCATATCCCAGCGTCGAATGGCCTCTTCCGTGTCCCACTTATTCATATTCATCTCCTTCTTTCTTTTGTATTTACAAATCCGATGCTATACTACAATCCACGTAGGGCCATAGATTCTACACTCATTTCTGTATTTTTTCAATAATAACGCTTACAAAATTAAAATATCTAATTAACACATGATTTTTACATGAATTATACAGGTATTCCATATTCAAATAGTGTGGTAGTGTTTTATTGGAAAGCGCTTTCAAAAATAACTTTGTAAAGGGGCCTGTTATGTTAAAACGAAGACCCGTTTCATTGCTGTCGTTGACGCTTGCCATCACTCTATTGTTATCTACGTTCGCATCCGTTGCCGCTGCTGCCGAATCTGACGGACAAGCACCGCAAGCTGCGGCTGCGAGCAGCATGCAATCGTATGTGGAAGCCATGCAGCCTGGATGGAATTTAGGAAACTCGCTGGATGCTGTCGGAGCGGATGAGACAGCCTGGGGCAATCCGCGCATTACCCAGGCGTTGATCCAGCAAATTGCTGCCCAAGGTTACAAAAGTATTCGTATTCCCGTCACCTGGGATAAGCACATTGGAGCAGCACCCAACTATACCGTTGAGTCTGCCTACATGAACCGTGTGGAAGAGGTTGTTCGCTGGGCACTGGATGCCAATCTGTACGTCATGATCAATATCCATCATGATTCATGGACGTGGGTAAGCAGTATGGAGCCCAAACATGATGAAGTGTTGGCTCGCTATAACGCGTTATGGACACAAATTGCCCAGCGCTTTAAAGATCAACCTAACAAGCTGATGTTCGAAAGCATTAACGAACCCCGTTTCTCCGAAGGAGGGACTACGGATGAAGCGAAAATGAACCAGATGCTCCAAGAACTGAATGTATCCTTCCACAAAATTGTCCGTGCCTCTGGCGGTAAAAATGCCACTCGCCCCCTTGTTCTGCCTGGCTTGGATACATCACCTGCTCAGGCCAAAATCAACGAGCTGTACAACACGATAACCAAGCTGAACGATCCCAACCTGATTGCAACCGTCCACTATTATGGCTTCTGGCCTTTCAGTGTGAACATTGCCGGATATACTACATTTGAGAAAGATACCAAGAACGATATTGTTCAAACCTTTGATAACGTCTATAACACCTTTGTAGCCAAGGGAATCCCAGTCATTGTTGGTGAATACGGCCTACTCGGCTTCGATAAAAATACAGGCGTTATTGAACAGGGCGAAAAGCTAAAATTCTTCGAGTTCCTGACCTATTATATGAAAGAGAAAAAAATAACAGGTATGCTCTGGGATAACGGCCAGCACTTGAACCGGACAACGTACAAATGGTCTGATCCTGAACTCTTCAATGTCATTAAGTCCAGCCTAAAAGGACGTTCCTCCAATGCAGCCAGTGACCTCATTCACTTGAAGAAGGGCACTCCTGCTCAGGATGGCAAGGTCATTTTAAACCTGAACGGCAATCAGCTGAAAACACTCAGTGTGGGCGGCAAGCAACTGACACAGGGCACCGATTATGCGCTGAGCGGAGACACATTAACCTTAAAGGCCAGCTTGCTCACTAGCCTGACCACTTCCGGTAAATATGGGGAGAATGCCGTCATTACCGCTAAGTTTAACAAGGGGGCAGACTGGAATTTCAAAGTAGTCGTGTATGATACTCCAAAATTAAGTGCTGTCGAAGGGACTACACAAGCCTTTACCATTCCAACGGACTTCCGCGGTAGCCAGCTTGCCACGATGGAAGCCGTTTATACCAATGGTGGCAATGCCGGTCCACAGGATTGGACACCTTATAAAGAGTTTGGCAATACCTTTGCCCCTGCCTATGATGCCAATGGCATCAACCTGCTACCTGAATTTTTTAATAGTGTAAAAGATGGTGAAGTCACGCTGAAGTTCCATTTCTGGAGCGGCGATGTGGTGACATACAAAATCACTAAGAGCGGAACCCGTGTGACGGGAACGACATCTTAATCTAAGGCGCAGCAGAAGATCGAAAAAGGCGTTCCCGGGAATAAGCCGGAGAGCGCCTTTTTATAGTTAAACCTATAATCATACCTTAGCCTTCCGGCTTATCTGTTAATTTTAACGTCACCGTTTCTTCCTTGCCTGCCCGGTAAAAAGTAACTTTCAGCTCATCGCCAATCTTCTTGTTATCGTACAAGTAGCGACGCAAATCAAGCGTAGAGTTAATCGGTTCGCTATCAAACGCTGTAATGACATCGTTCAGCTTCAAGCCAGCCTCCTTGGCAGGACCGTGGGCTTCCAGAACGACAGCCCCATTCTTCACGCTGTCCGGCAACTTGAGCTCCTTGCGCTGAGTTTCATCCAGCGGTGCATATTCATTATTGAGGTCGACCGTGTATACCCCCAGATAAGGGCGAGTGATCTTGCCGTCCTCAACCAGTTCATTCACCGTCTTCATCACCTCATTGGCGGGAATGGCGAAACCAAGTCCCTCAACACCTGTATCAGCGATTTTCATCGTATTGATGCCAATCACACGTCCGTCCAGATCGACTAGGGCGCCGCCGCTGTTTCCCTCATTAATCGCCGCATCGGTCTGGATAACATGCTGCTCCCAGTCATACACGCCATCCTGGTTAATGGAAATCGGAATGATGCGATTCGTATAACTCACAATACCGGAGGTAAGCGTGTCTCCCAGGCCGAGCGGATTGCCAATAGCAATGACCGTCTCACCCAGACGAAGTTTACTGGAGTCGCCAATATCCGCTACCGTGCTAATGCCTTTATCGTCCACTGCGAGTACAGCGATATCACTAATGCGATCCTTTCCGATCAGCTTTGCCTCTTTTCTGACGCCGTCTACCGTTACAATATCCAGATCATCTGATCCTTCGACCACATGGTTATTTGTCATAATGAAGGCTTTGCCTGAACTCACTCGGAAAATAACACCCGATCCAAGCGCGGATTGTTCCGTGCTTTTCCCCTCTTCCTCTTTCAGGTTCACGATGCTGACGACGGCTGGGCGCACCTTGGCTGCCGCCTGCACAATCCGGTCATACGGATCACCCGCTGCTTGCCGCAAGGGATAGTGACTGGCTCCGGTTACCGCTGTAGTGGAGGGCAGACCTGTAATAAAGCTGAACAGAAGCACAGCAACCACTGCACTGACTGCACCGCTAATGACAGCAGCTTGCACCGGACTTACTCCACGCTTCCTGTGTGGCCAACGTCCCCGTCCTCCACGGCGCGCCTTAAATGCCATTTTTTTAGCCGCACGTGTGGATACCTTCGTTGAATAAAAATCGTCCTCAAACAAGCCCATGCTAATCCTCTCCCCTTCGTTGTCATGCACCGACACTCACTAAAAAATTAGGGCTATTCGGGCTTGCGCCAACCTATGCTACAGAGAACCTGCTCCGTTGAACATCTCAAATGGATTGAATATCCCTTATCATCGGAATCCAGCAACCAATCGTTCCGGCCTACTTATTAATCACCACAAATGGTGCCTTCCTAAGCAACCGAATCTCATAAATTAGCATACACGCCGAATCTGACTCCGAATAGAGGAAAAAAGAGGAATGATTTCCAAACCAATGGACTACAATAGTAACAAGTCTTCTATTCTATTACAAAATGATCGTCTCATAGAGACGTTCTGGCCTGTTCCCGTCCGCTTAAAGCTGCCTATACTTTCGATGAGAGCCTTCCTTCAGAAAGCTTTCCGTTGTTAGCTTTATTGTATCACAGCACCCAGCAAAACCACAGGCAGAACCAAGCTCATTGCACGCCATTTCTAAAATATTTTTACAGGAGGAATATATGATGAATTCACATCGTTCGGCTATGGATGAAGTTCGCATGGCTGCCAAGCTTGCGGATTTGAAAGACGAGCATTACCGCAATACACTGGCGCTAAGTACATTGATTGAACTACTGGTGGACAAAGGCGTAGTGACCCGTGAAGAGGTAGAACGCAAAGCCGCCGAGCTGGACAGCTTTATGGCTCACTTACCTTATCCCAAGGTGTAGGACGATCATAGTACGTATCGCACAATCGAAACTCACTGTCCTTGTAAAAACAGCCGCGGTCTTCCATCGCCCCACGTACAGTCAACTTCGCAAGTTCCATCATATTGTGGTCGCGGCTCAAATGTGCCAAATACGTTCGCTTCGTACGACCTGTCAGCAGCTCGCTAAGAATCGCGCCCGCCATCTCATTGGATAAATGACCGATATCGCTGAGAATACGGCGCTTGATGTTCCACGGATAACGTCCCATACGCAGCATTTCCACATCATGATTAGACTCCAGTACCAATACGTCCGCGTCTGATATCGCCTGTTTCACTTTGTCGCTGACATAGCCGAGATCGGTCGCTACACTGAGCTTCTCTACCCCATCATAAAAGCTATACCCTACAGGCTCAGCCGCATCATGGGATATGCCAAAAGACTCCACGCGTAATGACTCAAATTCCCGCGTTGCGCCTGTCTCCAATATTCTGCGGTTATCGTCTGCGATTTGCCCAACAGCATTGCTGATGGCAAACCATGTCTTCTCGTTAGCATATATAGGTAAATTATATTTACGCGCCATGGCGCCTAGTCCTTTAACATGATCTGAATGCTCATGCGTGACCAAAATACCATCCAACTCTTCTCCGCTCAGATCGCGTTCTTTCAGCAATTCGTCAATACGCTTCGCGCTGAGACCTGCGTCGATGAGCAATGTCGTGTCTTCGTTCCGCACAACGGTAGCGTTGCCGGTCGAACCGCTCGACAGCACGGTAAATGAAATCCCCATATCTGTTCAAGACCCTTCTGTATGTTCTGTCTTTGGACTAATGACATCTCCGTTCATCTGCACATAATACACACCTTTCCCGTTGTCCAGCATAAACCGCCACACGGGGGCAGCCACCTGGCTATCGGAGTTAAAGGTCTGTCCGTAATAACCGAGCCGGATATCCTTCACAATCGTATCACGCGGCAAATAGCCATCGATCAGCCTTGCCAGTGCTTTGGACGCAGGCAGCATTTTCTTTGCCTCATCCGAAGGCTGGAGATCGACCTTAATTTTGCGATACCCTGTAATCTTCTGATTGCTGTAAAACAGAGCCAGCTTCACATTAAATAGCGGCCATTTGCCCTGAACCAGCGGATGAAGTACAAAAGCATCTGCTTGTCCGGATGCCAATTCCTCCTGAACATCCAGCGGATCGTACTGAAAGTTATCGATATCCTTGATTTGTGGCTCCAATGCCTCAACTAGCGCGTCATGGGTGAATACCAGTTTGCTGTCCACCGGCTTCACCAGCTGCACACGATCATCCTTTTCTCCACTATGAACGTATGTGTAAGAAAGTTTAGGCAGCTGCGGGGTATCCCCGGGAATCGGAGCCAGCACCTGAATGCTTTTCTCTTCCATTAAACGCTGCGTATTTTCATCCAATGAAGTAAAATCCAGATTCGGCCCTGCCGTTTCCTGCGCATCATGCCACAATTGGTAACCCAATACCACATTGAGCAGCAAAAATGTACAGATCAATACGTTTTTGGCGCGGCTCCAATCCATTCCCGTTCCCCCTTCCTGTCACCTCTTTGTCTCCCGGTCTGGCTTCGTTTGTGTTGTGTTGGATGCTGTCGTTACAGGAACAGCATGAATTTCTGCAACAGAACCGTCACTGAGCGTAACGTGCCACTCAGGAGCAAGCTTCAATCCATCATTGGTCAGCTCCGGCTGATATACAGGAGTCAGCTCACGAATCGTCTTCCCTTTTGCTACACTCTCCAGTTGCTTCTTCAAGGGCTCGCCACCCAGCAGCATAACCTTCTTCGAGGATTGCTCTCCTCCCTTGAGATACAGTAGCGAACGTTCATAGACAGAAGCCGTTTCCTGCTGGATTTGCAGCGAAATCGTACCAAAGCGGAATGATGGTGTGTCCAGCACCGGATAAGCACCATAATACTGCTGAAACATCACAGTCGTACGATTTTCATCGCTGCTTCTTAATTTCATTTGGTACGAAGCATCCCAACCGCCATGCTGATTCACAAAATCAACTGCGGCCAGTACATCCCTAATTGGACTGCTTCCACTTGCCCCTGGCGCACTGGGATCGGTATAGCTCATCCATCGTTGCTCCTGCTTGATTTGCAGACTACGCTTGCTATCCGTGTAAATTTGTGAGCCGTCCTTCTCCTGAATATTGCGGGTAATCCCCGGATCGAAGAACAAGTTCCGCTGCATTTGCTCCGTCGTAAACAACCCGGCATACACCACAGGCTGCACAGTTTCCAGGTCATTCACGGGAATGTAGTACTGATTATCCACCAGCTCGTACAACGGGGCATTTTCACCGAAATTCACATGCTGCCGAATGTCCTCTACCGTCATATCGAACTGGTTCGCCTCATACACCACATCGCCTCTGGCACTGAAAAAAAGCGCATGCGGCTTGGCATTCTTTTCGTCTATATAGATCCAAATGCGGTTAATCGTCTCTCCCTGAAACACCGAATCCGGCGTCAGACGCATGACCCGCTCCAATAATGAAACCGGGACTCCGCCTGAAAAGGATAATTCGATGCCTTCATTTTCGCTGCGAATCTGCGCCCAGTCCGCCGATTGGATACTTCGACGTTGGAAGTTGTTAAAGCTCCGGCTTTCCAGCCGTGTATAAATTAAATCGTAAAAAGTAACACCCGGATAAAAAACGGTATGCTTCTTCTCACCTTGGTGAATGAGCATTTTATCAGGAAACACAAGGTTCTCAATCTTTTTCTCCTGCCCCATGCTTTCGGTTTTGACATAGTTCGTTTCTGAAGTGAGTACAGAATCACTGCCTGGAAGGCGGTAAATCAAAAAATAAGTCTGTACCAGGCTGGAAGCAACCAGCAAAATAAGCGTCCAGGACTTCAAACGTTCCTTCACTGTGCTTCCCTCCCTTCACTCGACATGGGTAGCGTAAAGGTCGTACAGGTTCCCTGACCGTATTCCGATTCCAGAAAAATCTGGCCCCCATGCGCCTTTACAATTTCCCGGGCAATCGACAGTCCCAGTCCCGTACCACCCATATTGCGCGATCTCGCCTTGTCTACACGATAAAACCGTTCAAAAATCCGGTCCAGATCTTTTTTGGGAATACCAATTCCGGTGTCTTGTACCGAAATGGACAGCATTCCCTCACTGTTGCGGCGAGCTTCAATCCGAATACTCCCGCCATCTGGCGTATATTTCAACGCATTGGACATCAAGTTGTCCAACACCTGCTCAATTTGGTCCCGGTCGATCACGACCTTACCGATTCCCTGCTCTACGAACATCCCTGAGCGAATGTGCTTTTGCTTCATTTGAAAAGAAAACCGATCTGCGACCTCGTCCAGCATCTCCATCACATCCGCAGGCTGCATCCGCAAAGGCGCCTCATTGGAATCGAGCCGTGACAGATGCAGCAAATCCGTAACCAACCGGATCATACGCTCTGTCTCGTTGCGGATCACGCCTACAAAACGCTCCGCGAGCTGCGGTTCAGCCATCGCGCCGTCATCCAGCGCCTCAGCATAGCTGCGGATGGTCGTCAACGGAGTGCGCAGCTCATGTGATACATTCGCTACGAATTCCCGCCGTGTCGTCTCCATTTCCTCCTGCTCCGTCACGTCCTGGAGCACGGCAATCGTCCCCGTAATGCCAAATTCCCGCCGATGAATCGGCGTGAATGTCACACGGATGACGATGGGTTCATCCTGACCGGCTGGCTCCAGCTGCAAGAGCGTGGAGGCCGAAGATCCGCTATACAGGGCCTCGGTTTCCTCCGGGTCGATCCCTAGTAGTACCGCGATATGCCTGCCGGTCATTTCGTTTTCGTTCACGCCCAGCATAGCGCTGGCCCGGCGGTTGACCAGAATGACCCGGCCATTGTCATCGGTAGCGACCACACCGTCGCTCATATTGGTCAAGATGGAGGAGAGCTTCTCCTTCTCCTCTTCATTTTGAGACAGTGCCTCACGCAGACGGCCTGTCATATAGTTAAAGGCCACGCTGAGCCTGCCGATCTCATCATCCCCAAATACAGGCATCTGCTGGTCAAATTTTCCTTCCGCAACCTCTGTTGCATGACGTGTCATCACCTTAATCGGGTGCGTAATCGTGTGGGCCAATACCACGCCCAGCACAGCCGTTAGCGCCAGCGCAATGAGCATACCTGAGAGAAACACATTGTTAATGCGTTTCATCGTATCGTAGAGCTCGGTCATCGAAGCGGCGATGTACACTGCGCCGACAATCTTGCCTTGGCTGATGACGGGCTTGGCGACGACCTTCTTGCGGACGTTATCTTCGTCCACCATGTATTCCTCGTTATCACGGATACCTTGGAGTGCGCGGCTGACCACTGTCTGCGTATTTTTGCGTCCAACATAATCGGCGTGTGAACCTTGGGAAGTAATTAACACTTTGCCGCTGGCATCCAGCACCTGAATTTCCGCGCCGCTGAAATCAAACAAATTATTTACGCGTGCCCGCAGGCTTTCCACGCTGTCTTCTTCCATTTTGCCGTCACTGCCACTCAGATCCTGCTCCGCCAGCACGGACAGCATCTCCGCCCGTGCTTGCAAATCCTGCGTAAAATTACTCGTGAGAGAGTTCTTCATCGAGCTGACAAAATAAACCCCAATCAGCTGCATAGCCACCAAGATTAGTAACACATAGATAATAATCAGCTTTGCATGAATGGTACGAAAGAAAGACAGCCATCTCATGCCCGCAGGCCACCTTTGCCCCCGCTCACGATATATCCAAGACCACGGCGCGTCAGGATGGTCTCCGGCTTGCTCGGGTTCTCCTCAATCTTCTCGCGCAACCTCCGAATGGTCACATCTACTGTCCGCACATCCCCGTAGTATTCGAAGCCCCATACTGCCTGGAGCAAATGCTCCCGCGTCATGACTTTTCCAGCATTCTTCGCCATATAGTGCAATAGCTCATATTCGCGGTGCGTCAGGTCAAGCGGTGTTCCGTTTTTGTAAGCTGTATACATATCTGTATCAAAAAAGAGGTCGCCCACGCGCAGCCCCTGCTTATCCTCCTGCGGCCGGTTTTCCGACGTGCCTGCCCCGCCACGTTGCTGTCTGCGCATCTGTGCCTTCACTCGTGCCAGCAATTCCCGTGTGCTGAACGGCTTTGTCACATAATCGTCCGCGCCCAGTTCCAGCCCCAGCACTTTGTCGATTTCGCCGTCCTTGGCGGTCAGCATAATAATCGGCGTCTGAAGCTGATGCCCACGTACCTCGCGGCATACGTCCATGCCATCCATGCCCGGCAGCATCAGATCCAGCAGAATCAGGTCAGGCTGCTGCTTGACCGCGATATCCACCGCGCTGATTCCA
Source organism: Paenibacillus sp. SEL1 (assembly GCF_054602535.1). Classification (NCBI taxonomy): domain Bacteria; kingdom Bacillati; phylum Bacillota; class Bacilli; order Caryophanales; family Paenibacillaceae; genus Paenibacillus; species Paenibacillus sp. SEL1. Next base: position 1,966,971 of record NZ_CM137723.1, read on the forward strand.
TCGAAGGCGCAAATCACCTGGTAACCCTCTTTTTCTAAATTAAATTTCAAAATATCAGCGATTGGCTGTTCATCATCCACTACCAGAATCGTTCCCTGCATATAGCGTTCACCTCTCTTCACGGATCATAATCTATAATTAACTTTCGTTTGTCAGTACCTATAAGATGTTTATTCTATTCTATCATACCCGTGCGCCATTCCATTACTTCTCCAGACCCTTTTCTTTACGCAGAAAAAAACCATGCCTGCACCTACTGTTAAGCATGCAGAAAAACATGGCCTTTCCCCTTGATCCTCATAAATCATGTAACTCTCGATATAAACATCCAACCTATCTTAAATACGTCATTGGATTGCGTGGCGTATTATCTTTACGAATTTCAAAATGCAGATGCGTTCCAGTCGAGCGTCCCGTGTTCCCCATGACCCCGATCGACTCGCCTTGCTGAACCACCTGTCCTACATGAACGCCAATGCTGCTCAAATGCCCGTACACGGTTTGGTAGCCGTTGCCATGATCGATCATAATGACATTGCCGTATCCATTCTGCTGACCTGCAAATGATACCACGCCTTCATCGGATGCGTGAATGTCAGCACTACCGACCAAGTCGACACCCTCATGCATACGTCCCCAACGTGCGCCAAAGCTACTCGACATCGATGCGCCGGACACCGGCCAAGCAAACTGCCCTGAGCCTTCTCCCACAACCTTCGTTCCTCTAAGAACCACCTCAGTAATAGACGGCTGCAGCACCTTTTGACCAAGCCATTCCTCTTGCACGACCTCACCGTTCTCCTTGGTCAAACGATAGTCCATCTCTTTAAGACCTACTTGTCCTGGTCTGACTACTTTGGTAACCCCTGCCTTCAGTTCATCGCTCTGGCGAATCTCAACCTCAGGCTCGATGGCAATCTGTTCGACGACCTTCTCTACTGTTCGCACCGTAACCGGAGCCTTTGGAGCAGTAAGCTTCAATTCATCTCCAATTTGCAAATATAGCTCACGCGAGCCGGGATTGTTCTGCTTAATCTCCCAAGCGGTCATATTAAATTTAGTTGCAATCGACGACAAAGAATCGCCTTCTTGCACTGTATACGTGATAGGAGCCTCACGCCCCTCAGTCAACACTTTGACTGCTTCTGCCTCCGTCAGTACCTTGTTCGGGTCTGCTTTCACAGGCTCGTACGCGATTTTCTCACGGATACTGGCAGACTCCAGCCATGCTTTAGGGGTTTTAGTACTAGCACTCGCATGGCTGCTGCCTACGGATGTTTTGCGAACCAGCCCCTTGATGCCTGTAGATGTTCCCTCACCCACAGGTGTGTACTTCTTCTGTACTTGCTTTAAAGCCGCCTGTGCAGTCGCTTTGTCCTTTACAATGCCAACCGTCTGACCGTTGACCTTCACTTCTACCCCTTTGGCATACGCTGTCAGCATACCGTCCAGTTTCTTCAGCGTGGCCGCACTGTCGATATCCGCTTTATATGCCTTCTCAATGTCTGTCGTTACCGCGCTCGTATTGAGCACCATATCCACGCCGGGATACTTATCCTTATACTGTTTGCTCTTCGTTGCGTATAGCTGTTTAAGTTGTTGCTCATTCAAGATATTTCCGACCTCGACGCCTTTTACATACACTTTATAATAAGGAACTGTGTTAGCTCCGACATACTGATTACTCGCAAAAATAAGACTGCCTGCAATCACCACACCGCCTGCCGTCCAGCTCAACCATTTTCTCCGACCGCTCCACCACTTTGCTATTTTCCCCGCTTCCACAGCAGGCTTGTCTGCAACGTTTGAAACTGCATTCCTGCTGCCTGGTGAATCCTGCTCCTTCAAAACCTTCATGACTCTCTCCTTTTCAGCATATCTTATCTCTATATAAATGCGTTCGTTATTGGTCTTTCACACTATGAATTTAGCCTGTATTCACAAGCATCTATGATATTAGTCGCTATCTACCATTGCATAGTTGCGTAAAAGGTTTCAAAAATTTAACCTTTTTACAACACTGTTTACTTTAACATAGCCTTTACAAAGAATTCAACTACACTCCAATTCCTTCCTGGCACGCAAAAAAATCCGCGCATGGCGCGGATTCTACAGTCCTATTTGGAGCATAAACATTTCCCCTGAATTCAACGTTATTTATTCAGGATTTTGCAAAATACTCATTTAAGCAAATCCATTAACTTGTTGTATTCCTCTTTGGTCAAATACTTCGCTAGCACCTGCTGAATATCCTGAAGCTCCTGCTCGGTGAGACCGCCTTCCATCGCAGCTGATATCTTCTGCATCTCCTCCGGCGGCAGCTTATTCATCAGAATCGCAAAAATCTCCTGCTTCTGTGCCGCCGGTAAATTGTTCTTCTTTTCCGTCAAATGGTCGGGCGTAATAACCAAATCATGGCCTTCAATACTTGTTTCAGGTGTAGCTGTTGTACCTTCTGCCTGCTTCCGAGACTCATTGCCTGATGTTCCCGCCGACGTGGCACCCTCCTGAGATGCCTTGCCATTGGCTGCGCCACCAGCCTCACTTCCGCTTTCTTCTAAGCCCTGTCCCATGACAGGCAACGCATCATCAGGCGGTGTTACACTTCCCGAGTTGCTCCCTGTCGTCTTGTTCTTCCCCGTGTCTGTGCTTTGGTCCGTACCCGCATTGCCCTTTAGCCAACCCAATCCCCATATGGGCTGATGATCAAGCTGAATGTTAAACTGCCGCAGCAGCGATTGAACATAAGCATTAACGACTACACCTGTCACTGCCAGCGTTAGTGCGCTAACCAACACGACTGTCATTCCTTTTTTGAGCAGCCATCCAAGCCACCTCATATCCCGTTACCTCCTTATACGCATCCTGCCATGTGTGTATCATCATGAAGTGCATATAGATCAGTATTGACGAGATATGACGATTTTTAACCCATGGAATATGTAAAACTAGCACAATTCAATAGGAGATGCCACCTTCTGATCGAATCAGCGCGTACGACGCACCCAGAAACGGAAAATGTCACTGCGGACATAATCCAGAGAATACAGCACTTGCCTGTTCATTTCATCATAGTGAAGCTGCTTCAATAGTAATACCGTAGCCTGCGGATGCTTCAACAGACGCGTCATATGTGCATCGTCATAGTTGGGAACGGTAAGCTCGGAATACGCTCCGACGATTCGTACCCCCGCCTTGAACTCAAGACTCTGAAAAAGCGAGCCTGAAAAAGAGTCACCTTCCAGAATGGGTCCGGCTAATTTCTCTGGCATCCAGTTGATAGAGTGGGCTACAGCCTCTCCGTTGGCAGTGCGTGTACGCTCTAGAGCAATCATGGGCTCATTCTCGGAAAATCTCATCTGTTCGGCAATATCAGGAGGGCAAACCGAAATTCTCTGAATGGATTCTAGCTGCTCGTCTTCCCGTAACCCTGCCGAACGAATCATGTCCCCGATGCTGTACAGGCGGTCGAGGGAGCTTGGAATACTCGGCAGCGGGCAAGTCGCAAACGTGCCACTCCCGTGTTTTACAAGCAGCTTACCTTCCGATTCCAGTTGGCGAATAGCTCCCCGTAGCGTCGTACGCGAGACACGAAACGATTGGGAAAGTGCAGTTTCCGACGGCAGCCGATCCCCCGGACCCATTTGATTAACCTTCATATATTCTTCTATACGCTGCTTTATGTTCTCTTGTTTTGTTGACACCGTCCGAAGCCCAGCCTTTCTATTGTGTTAAGCCATATAAATCGGATTCGTAAAAGCAATCATCATCACGCAGTCTTCCATGCAACCGTAAAGCTCGGCTCTTATCCAGACCTTACCTAGCGGATCTTGCAATGACAGCGTATATTCTCCTGTGTGAGCAGGGATCTGAATCTCGGAGCATATTCCGTGACTACTTGTCAGCAGAAGACGAAGATTCTGAGGCTTGAGGTTGTAATGGGCTGCTCTTGCTTCCACATCCAATTGAACCGTCACAGATAGTGAATCTTCTACAGTCAGCTCTATGCATTCGCCGATGGGATAACGATGTTCTCTGCCCTTAATCTGTGCCCACATCGTCAGTAACGGTCCCATCGTAACTGACACTGAACCGTGGCGAATCGCCTCAACTGCCCGGTCTGCTAAACCTTCTCGCTCTTCTGCTTCATCATGAACCCCCAGATACGTAACAGCCGGAAGCGCATCATCCGGTTTAGATACATGCCAGTCCCGACCGCTTACCGCAGTGATGCGATACCCCTGATTCAACAAATCGGTCCACATGGCAAACGCCCGCTGGCTATCTCGCTTAATAGATGGCATAAGCGTTGACCAGACTTCTATATAATCCACCTCATGCCAATCCTGAATCGTGTATTCCCAAAAGCACCCCGTACAGATCGGACTTCCGATCCTGAACGGATGGGCAATCCCCGCAATGCCTCCCTGCTCATGCACCTGCCGAATCCCCTCATGGATGTCATCTGGTCCCAGCACACGCCAGTCGATAAAGCGGTCAACCCCAAGCGTCAGCATATGCCCGTAAAAGGTCGTCCACTCCATCCCTGAAATGATCGGGAGACCAAACTGCCGCTGAACCTGTTCCTGATCCGCAAGTGCCGATTGCGTGTTGTGATCCGTCATAGCGATGCACTCAAGTCCCAGATCCACTGCGCTTTGAACAAGCTCCTCCAGCGTTTTCTTTCCGTCGCTGTGAAGCGTATGGGTGTGAAGCTCAGCTGGAATCCATTTAAGCATATGCTGCTTCCTCCCCCAATACATGAATTTGGTAGGCAAGCGTCTCGGTTACAACGGCATGCAGACTGACCGTAATCCGCCACATGCCCGCCGGATTATCTCCTGCGAGGAATCCCGGCGAAGCCGTAGACGAACCGAGCCAATGCTCCTGCTGCATCTCGGGAAGGTGCGCATTTCCACGGTGACGGAGAGGATCATCGACAGACAGCGTTAATAAATTTTGCAGCGGGATATACTTCTTCCACAGATCGGATGAATGCCCCGGCTCGTCGTATCCGTATTTGCACATGCTTTCCTCAATGATTCCTCGTGCTTGCTCTTGATCCTCCAATAACTTAGGCGTGTAAGAGAAGTGAATACGAATCGTTTCAGTCGGCTGTGGAATATGGAAGGAGTACGTAATATGGCTCTGGGTGCAGGTTCTGTCGACCGTGCCCTCCACATACAGCAGTCTGCTCATGACTCCCCATCCTGGCTAGACAGTTCATCCACAACATGCTTTACCATATCATTCACAGGATGTTCTTCATCACCCGACATGTCTTTGTCTGCCGCCCATAAAACACCCACGGGTTGAAGCCGCGTCAGCTTAATCACCCGGTCTGTACGAATACCCGGGAACTGCGGGAGATTATCCTCGTTTAACGTAAAAGCACACAGGCCGGCTACTTCCATGCTGTCCGCACCGCCTTCCAGCAATACGGCTCTGATTTCAGCTATATCCTCGAGCACAGCCTCTCCAGATAGCTTGATCGTGGTAGAAAAATGTGACTCTGCCCCCTCATAAGCGGCTCTAAATTCCCCGAGTCTCAGATCATGATGGCAGGATGAATACCACTGCTCCGAGCCGTGAAGGCGAAGCTGAACATCGACACAGGCATCTTCCTCACGCCGATTGAAGCCAGGCTTGAACCCTGGAGACAATTCTCTGTCCGAATCCCGCAAGGGGCGTTTGGAAGTCTGGATAAACACATAGCTACGCTGGTGTGCAAGTGTAATGGAAGACGCTTGTGACGGCATTTCCAGCTCCTGCTGACGTTCCATCTCCCACCCAGTGACCTGATAGGCAAAAGGAAAACGGCTCATGACCGCCTCACGTGGCTCTTCCTTTGGTTTCCACTGGAAAGCAGGTGGCAGCATAAAACGATAGTCCGATGTGATGTCATCCTTAAAGTTTCCATTGGTGGTTGCGGATTGGAGAACAGGATGCCCGCCTAGATCATAATTTCCATTAAACGCAGTCGTAATATGATGTGCCCCCTGGAAAACAGCTTCCAGAACGTTGCCTTCCGCATCCAGCTCGACGCGGTACATCCATTCGATATCGGTCGTTCTTCCCCATTTGCTCATAAGCAGCGGCGCGGGCGTTCCCTCATCTTCATGGCTGAACATCATCTGATATTCGATGACTGTCTTCTCCTCATTCCCTTCCACGGAATAGAACAAAACAAGCGGTGTATCCGTAAAGCGATTCTCATAGGGATGTGATAGATTGCGGCCATATAAAAGCGGGGTATGGCGATAAATCAGCGATCTTGGAGAGGAATCAGCCACGCAGCGCAGTTCAACCCCGTCGATCCATGCTCGAGATACAAGCGGAGCCGATTCCAGTTCGCGAAATTCGGCATAGACCTCATAATCGCCTTCTTTTAGATATCCCAACAAACGGGTATACACTCCCTGACTGCTGCCATAGTACAAAATGACATCTTGATTATAGGCTTCATTCAGGTAGAGGCGTACGAAGGCAGATTCTCGATCTTTCGCAGCCCAGTCACTGTCTGATCTGGCGAACAGATCAAGCTCCGCGTATCCGTCTTCTGGCATGGAGAACCTAAACCGGAACCCGTTTCCCGGGCTGAGCTCAACCTCCGCCTTGTGTAAGGCAATCCGATAACCGCAATCCAGCAGATCCTTTTCCCACACTCGCCCACTAAACCCGGTAATTTGCACCTCTGCTTGGCTGTTCATCCCTGTAACCTCCTTAGTGTATAACGGCGGTCTAGCTAGCATCCGCATCCTTCACCATTGTCCGAATATAAAAGTAGCCCATAAAAGAACACAGTAAAAACATAAACACTGCCATTGCGCTGGCCGTATGCGTCTCCTGATAGCTGGAAAACACCTGCTGCATCGCAACACCCAGCACCTGCGGCGAGTTGGCACCGATCAGGAAGGGAGCCGTAAAGCTGCCCATGATTCCCATAAAAATGAAGGTCACCGCAACCCACATCGTTTTGTAGGAAAGGGGTAAAATAAAGCGCCCAAACAGCTGCATCGTGCTGGCTCCGGCATCTCTGGCGCTTTCGACGACAGCGTTTGGAATGCTGGCAAGTGCCGAGCTGAGCAGCATGGTTGCGAACGGAATGTTGAACCACAAATTAGCCAGCACCAGCCCTTTGTAGTCATAAATAATCCTCGGAATCGTCTCAATGCCAAGCGGCAGCAAAAGACGTGCAGCCCAACCGTGATTGCCATACATCGTAATGATCGCATACGTTGCAATTACACCGGGAACAAACATCGGAATAAAATACAAGCGGCCTATCCACTTCACGACAACTCCTTTGCCGAATCTCAGATAAATCGCCAAAGCATAGCTGATGACCAGAGTAAGGGCCGTCGAGACTAACGTGACATTAATCGTATACATGATATTTCTACGCATGGCAGGTTCCGTGAACAGCCGAATATAATTGGCCAGACCGTAGCCCGTTCCATATTGATCAATCAAGCTTTCCTTCACGGCATAAAGAATCGGAATAATAACGACGACCAGCAAAATGAGAAAAGACGGGATGACCAGAGCAAGCCCCAGCATCCCCCTTTTGGACAATGAACTCATGCTCAACCGCCCGCTACTTCACTTTGCCAGCGTTTGTAGATTTCCTGCTGAAGCTCTCCGCTGTTAAAGCTGCGGTATCCAGAAGATACACTGTTGAATTTCTCTTGCAGTTCCGTTGGCATCAGATTCCACTTAATCCCCGGATAGCCGTACATTTTATTAATAACCACCGTTTGCGCTTCAGCCGTCAGTATATAATTCAAGAATTCCTGGGTTGCTTCTTTTTTGGAGGAAAGTGAAGGAACCATCAGATAAGAGGGGCCACCTGTAAAAGCAGGGTCGATCTGTGTCAGCTTCACCGTGTCTGGAAGCAGCCCTTTAGCCAGTTGTTCGAGCGCCATATCAGACCAGGCTGGAACCATGTCTACCTCTCCACTTGCTAAAATATCTAGCGTGCCTTGGTTCTTCTTAGGATAGACTCCTTTTTGGTACATTAAAGGGCCCAGTTCCTTGAGCAGTGAGAAACCTTGATCCCATTTTTTCATATTTGCCGGATCATCACTGTTCATTGCCTCTGGCGGAAGGAAATTATAGATAACCGTGTTCACAAATGAGCTGCCTGATCCACCTGTGGACGGATCATTATAGGCAAACTTGCCCGGATGCTGGCGAATCCACGTGTACAGCTCGTCGGCTGTTTTCGGAGGTGTCGCTACTTTTGCACTGTTATAGGCAAGGACAACCGAAGAAGCACGGTATGGAATGGCCTGATTGTTGACTTGCTTGAGATACGTTTCATCCACATTCTTCAAATTTGGAACCTTGGCAGCGTCCACCGTTTCCCACAGTTTCTCGCCTACCCCTTTAGTGATGTCATCCAGACTGCCTTCGTACAGGTCGATATCTGTATCGGTTTGTCCGCTTTTCTTGGCTGCGATCAGACGGTCCAGTGTAGATGCACCTCCGGTTCCTGCTGGCAAATACACCAGTTTGACCTTAACGTGATCATTTTTAGCTTCAAAGTCCTTGATTAACGTTTCCCACAGCTCTTTAACGTTCAGAGACCCTCCAGTGTACAAGGAAATTTCCGTTGTTCCCGTAGCGGCTCCCGCTTTGGTAGACTTGGCTTCCCCTGTAGCCGTGGCGGCATTACCGCCGTTTCCACAGCCAGCCAACAACGATAAACTAAGTACCCCTGCCAAAACCAGACCCATATTCTTTTTCCCAAACACGTTGTTGCCTCCTTTAGATAGTTGCACAAGTTCGCAGCATCACCAGATGATGCTTTCGTGATGGACATTGATGCGATATAGAGGTTGATCGTGAATCTTCACTGTGCTGCTGGAAAAGTAACAATTTTACTGAAGCTGAATCTGATATGCTCTCCACTGCGCAGCTCGGTCGCTCGTTCACGCGGCACAAACATTTTCAGATGATGGGTACCGCTATCCAGCGAAACTTCCGCATAATGCCCAAGAATCATCACTTGTCTGATCGTTCCGGCTAGAGAACCTTTTTCTTCCGTCGTCAGAACAATATCCTCTGGTCTTACACCAACCATGGATTCGCCTGTGTATTCATGCTCTTGTGCAAACGGTATTCCGCTCACAGAGACACTGCGACCTGTACTCACCCCCTTTAATAAATTGATCCGGCCAATAAAACCTGCTACAAAAAGTGACTGTGGCTTGTCATAGATCTCCTGCGGTGAAGAGAGCTGCTCAATTCGGCCCGCATTCATAACGACGATGCGGTCGGAAATGGACAACGCCTCCTCCTGATCATGGGTGACGAACACCATCGTCATCCCCGTCTGGGTCTGGATATCGCGCAGCTCCTCTCTCATCTCCATACGCAATTTGGCATCAAGTGCGGAAAAGGGCTCGTCCAGCAGCAATACATCAGGCTTTAGCAGCAGAGCCCGAGCGAGTGCTACCCGCTGCTGTTGACCGCCCGAGAGCTGTCCCGGCGTTTTACGCTCTGCGCTCTCTAGCCGAACCAGCGCTAGCGCTTCCTTCACCTGACGGTCAATCTCTGTCTTCTTCACCTTTCGAATCTTCAACCCGAAAGCCAGGTTGTCATACACGGTCATATGCGGCCACAAATTATAGCTTTGGAACACCATAGCTGTCGGGCGCTTTTCGGGCGGCAGCTTGAGTACGCTATTACCCTGAATCTGAATGTCGCCACTGTCCGGGTCCAAAAAGCCGCCAATGGAGCGAAGCACGGTTGTTTTACCACAGCCGGAAGGTCCCAGCAGTGTCACCAGCTCTCCCTTCATCACGTCAAGTGAAATGCCTTTGACTCCGTCTCCTGTCTTGAAGCGCTTGGTTAACTCTTGAATGGATAATTGAATGGGCATTAGCTTAGGCTCCTTTTTCAGGATTTTACAAACTCCTCTTTTGACCAATTACGTTATTTCACCTGAAATCCGCCTGCCAGGACATCCGCACTTACAAAACGCTTGGCTGCCAATAGCAGAATGATTGTTGGCAGGGTAAGAATGACCGAGAAAACAGCGCCCGTTGTGCTTGGATAATCAGCAATGATGGAATACATGATGACTGGCATTGTTTTATAGTCCGGCGTTCCGACAAGGAGTGTCCCCTGTGCTTCATCCAGTGAAGCAAGAAAGGTAAAAATGGAGGCGACCACAATGCCGGGCAGCGCCATAGGAAAGGTGATTTTCCAAAACACCCTAAATGGTCCGGCCCCAGCATCCCGCGCCGACTCCTCCTGTGCACGATGTACGCTGCGGAAGGCAGAGGAAGGAATCCAGGTCATATACATGAGCGTGTTTACCATATGGATAAGCACAATGCCTGCAAAGGTGTTCATCAACCCGAATTGGTAGAATAGTACGGCAATAGACACATACAAACCCATTTTCGGAAAAGCATGCGTAAGTAGGAATGAGAAAAGGAACCACTTACTGAACGGGAAAGAAATTCGTGCAAAGGCATAAGCAGCAGGAATACATACGATAATGGAGCAGACCGTAACGGTTATCGCAATCAGGAAGGATAGAGAAATCGAGCTGAGTACATCATCCTGGGTAAGTACAAACTTCCACCATTCCAGTGACAAGCTCTGCGGGAGCGGTGCAGGATACTGCCATTTTCCCGAAACCGCCAAAAGGAGAAGATTGGTCAGAGGACCTAGGAAAAAAATGACGAAAATGATAAGCACAATGAATTCCACAATTTTGCGTGTGCCGAGTGAGCGAAGATACCAGTTCATAATTCATCCCTCTCAAGACGTCTAGACGTCCGAATCTCTTTTCTATTTGGATTATAGAGAGGGTTTGTTATCACAAATCGACAAGGAAGATAAGATTATGTAAAGGGGGAGTATCCATTTAACACTTCACAGAATAAAAAAAGAGAGAGGCTGCTAACAGCCTCTCTCTTTGAACGTGTATCAATAGCTATATCATTCTTGTCCTACAAATAAATCGGAAGCACCTGATTCGTTTGATCGCGATTACGACCAACTGAGAAAATAGCGATTGGGATACCTGTCAGATCAGACACGCGTTGTACGTAATTGCGTGTAGTCTCAGGCAGTTCCTCCAGCGTTTTCACGCCAGTGATGTCTTCGCTCCAACCTGGCATTTCTTCATATACCGCTTCGCATTCCGCCAGCATTTTCAGGCTAGCCGGATAATGCGTAATCACCTCGCCGCGGTACTTGTAACCTGTGCAAATTTTCACCGTTTTCAGGCCAGTCAATACGTCCAGCGAGTTCAGGGAAAGCCCCGTTAATCCACTGACACGACGGGCATGACGCACAACGACGCTGTCAAACCAGCCCACACGACGAGCACGACCTGTAACCGTACCGTACTCATGACCTGTTTCACGAATGTAATCGCCGACTTCATCGTTCAGCTCAGTTGGGAAGGGTCCATCACCTACACGAGTTGTGTACGATTTAGCTACACCGATGACTTGTTGAATCTTGGATGGTCCCACACCGGAACCAATACATACGCCGCCAGCCGACGGGTTAGAGGACGTAACGTATGGATACGTACCTTGGTCGATATCGAGCATAACGCCTTGCGCACCTTCAAACAGTACCTTTTGATTTGCGTCAATCGCGTCATTCAACACGACAGACGTATCGCCTACATAAGGACGGATAAATTCAGCATATTCCAGATACTGTTTCAGTATTGCTTCTACATCCAATGGCTCGCCGCCATATACTTGTTCAATCACTTGATTTTTTTCTTTCGTTTGATGGCGCAGCTTCTTTTCGAATTCCTCTGCATCCAGCAAATCAGCAATACGAATACCGTTACGTGCAGCTTTATCCATATAAGCAGGGCCAATCCCTTTACGGGTAGTACCAATTTTGTTAGGACCTTTGCGGTCTTCTTCCAGCACATCCAGTGTCATATGGTACGGCATAATCACATGTGCACGGTCACTAATGACCAGATTTTTCGTGGAAAAGCCATTATCATGAATGTAAGTAATTTCTTCAATAAGAGCGGCTGGATTGACTACCATACCGTTGCCAATAACACACTTTTTATCTTCATAAAAAACGCCGGATGGAATCAGGCTCAGCTTGTACTTTTTACCGTCAATGAGAATCGTATGACCAGCATTGTTTCCGCCTTGGTAACGGGCCACCACTTCAGCACTTTCCGCCAGATAGTCCGTGATTTTACCTTTGCCTTCGTCTCCCCATTGTGTTCCCACAACGACTACAGTTGACATGTTTCATTCCTCCGTGGAGTGCCCACAGACACTCTGATTTTGAGCTGACACACTACGCATATCCGACTTCAACCGCCTGAGCGAGCAGATATGGAGCGTTCTCGGACAGCAGGAAAAAACGTCCGTCGCAGACATTCCGTAGGTTCGGAAAGCCCCGGGCGTATTGTTCCCCCCACTGCGTTGAAGCAGCAATATAAGTGTAACAGCACCATTTTTTAAAGTCAAATAAAAAGCGAACATTATATTACATGAAAATAGTATTGTTCGTAATTGAGAGTTTCATTCCTTATATGAAAATACGTGAATTCTATAAAAAAAGACCCTTTCGAGATCGCGAAATCCGCGTCGAAAGAGCCTTTTCTAATGATACTAATATGTTATCCGGCGAACGCATCCGAATGGGCACGCTCGTAATTAGCGAATTTATTATAATTTTTGAGAAAAACCAACTCTACCGTACCGACTGGGCCGTTACGCTGCTTGGCAATGATAATCTCAATAATATTCTTCTTTTCTGTTTCCTGATTATAGTAATCATCCCGGTACAGAAACGCCACGATATCAGCATCCTGCTCGATAGAACCCGATTCCCGCAAGTCACTCATCATCGGCCGCTTGTCTTGGCGCTGCTCCACACCCCGACTCAGCTGGGAGAGGGCAATTACAGGCACTTCAAGCTCACGAGCGATTTGTTTCAATGTCCGTGAAATTTCCGATACCTCCTGCTGCCGGTTCTCGCCTGCTTTGCCTCGTCCGTGGATCAGCTGCAAGTAGTCAATTACGATCATACCCAGTCCCTTTTCCGCTTTAAGACGACGGCATTTGGCACGGATATCAGCCACAGTGATGCCGGGTGTATCATCGATATAGATTTCTGCCTCTGACAAGGCTGCAATGCCCATCGTCAGCTTCGCCCAATCGTCGTCGCCTTTAAATTCACCTGTCCGCATGACGTTCGCGTCTAGATTGGCCTCGGCGCAAATCATCCGCTGCACGAGCTGAGCGGCCGACATCTCCAGACTGAAGATGGCTACTGTCTCTTTTGCCCGAACTGCAACGTTTTGCGCAATATTCAGAGCGAACGCTGTTTTACCTACGGATGGACGGGCGGCCACAATGATCAAGTCATTGCGCTGGAAACCCGCCGTCATCTTGTCCAAATCAACAAATCCAGACGGAATTCCGGTCGTATTGCCCTTGTTCTGATGCAGCAATTCAACGCGGTCAAACACTTCCATCACGACATCGCGGATGGCAATAAAGCCACTACCTGAGCGCCCGTTGGATATCTCCATAATCTTGCGCTCAGCATCGCTCAGCATACCAGCGACATCCTCGCCACTGCTATAGCCTTCGCTCACAATCTGTGTAGCTGCACGAATCAAGCGACGAAGCATCGCTTTTTCTTCAATGATCTGGGCATAGTAATCCACGTTAGCCGCTGTTGGCACCCCGTGAGCCAGCTTCGCCAGATAACTGACACCGCCGATATCCTCTAGCTGTCCCTTGTCCTGAATTTTCGAGGTCAGCGTAACCAAGTCAATCGGCTGTCCGGATTCACCCAGCTCAATCATTGCTTCGTAAATCATCTGATGAGCCTTATCATAAAAGTCCTCGGTCTGCACCCGCTCCATTGCGGTAATCAGTGCTTCAGACTGGAGCAAAATAGACCCGATAACCGCCTGTTCAGCCTCCAGATTTTGCGGAGGAATCCGATCAAAAAATTCGCCGCCCATAATTATTCTTCAGTCACCTGTACTTTCAGCGTAGCTTTGACCTCAGGATGAAGCTTAACGGTCATTTGAGTCACGCCCAACGTACGAATCGGTTCTTCCAGCTCAATTTTGCGTTTGTCCAGCTTGATGCCAGTTTTAGCTACTGCCTCCGCGATTTGCTTGCTTGTAATCGCGCCGAACAGCCGTCCACCTTCACCAGCCTTCGCCTTGAGCTGAACCGTTGTCTCTTCCAGCTTTTTGCCGAGTGCTTGCGCCTCTTCCTTTTCCTCTTGCTTACGCTTTTCCTCCGCAGCATTCTGATTTTCCAGCGTCTTCATATTTCCTTCTGTCGCTGGACGGGCAACACCACGCGGCAACAGGAAATTCGCTGCATAACCGTCCGAAACTTCCTTAATTTGCCCCTTCTTGCCTTGGCCCTTCATATCTTTAATGAATATCACTTTCATTCAAATAACCCCTCTTCCCCATCAATTTCGGCCAGCACGTCGACCACTCTGCGCTTAGCTTCCTCCAGCGGGCAATCCAGCTGAACCGCCGCATTCGTCAGATGTCCTCCGCCGCCTAGCCGTTCCATGACGACCTGTACGTTCATGCGTCCGAGTGAACGGGCGCTGATCCCCACCAGGCCGTCAGGACGTTCACTGACCACAAAGGAGGCCAGTACATCCGTCATATTGAGTAATGAATCCGCCACCTGAGCAATCAGGAGCTGCGGTATTTTCTGTCCGGGCTCAGTTACCGCAATTGCGATATGCCCATATATCATTTTAGCATGCTTAATAATTTCCGCCTTAGCAATATATTCATCCAGGTCCTCTTTTAACATGCGCTGGATCATAACTGTATCTGCCCCGCTACGCCGTAAAAAGCCGGCTGCCTCGAATGTACGCGAGCCTGTATGCAGGGAAAAATGCTTGGTATCCACCGTAATCCCTGCCAACAGTGATGTTGCCTCCAGCGGTGTCAGTTGGACCTTCTCATGGATATATTGCAGCAGCTCGGTCACCAGCTCACAGGCCGATGACGCATAGGGCTCCAAGTAGATCAGAACCGAATCGTTAATAAATTCCTCGCCCCGACGATGATGGTCGACAACCACCACCCGACTGGCCGTCTGCACTAGACGCGGCTCAATCGTCATGGAGGCCTTGTGCGTGTCCACCACGACCAGCAGACTGTGCTCAGTCATTAGCTGGAGCGACTGCTCTGGCGTCAGGAGCGCTTGCGATAACTTCTCATCCTTGTTTACCTGCTCCATCATTCGGTCGATAGACGGATTGGATTTATCCAGTACGATATGTGCCTCTACATTGTAAAGCGCCGCAGCCTTCCACACACCGATGGCCGCTCCCACTGCATCCATGTCCGGTATTTTGTGTCCCATAATCAGCACGCGGTCGCTCTCCTGCATCAGATCACGCAGCGCATGTGCAATGACTCGGGCACGTACCCTGGTACGCTTCTCGACAGCATTGGACTTGCCTCCGTAAAAGGACAGGCGTTGTCCCGCCTTCACTGCTGCCTGATCGCCTCCACGCCCAAGCGCCATATCTAGACTGGATTGGGCCAGCTCCCCTAGCTCCTTGATGCTCTCTGCACCAAAGGATAAGCCAATACTCAGTGTCATCGGTACTTTCAAATCCGCTGTCATTTCCCTTACGGTATCCAGAATGACGAATCGACTTTGCTCCAGCTCCTGAAGCGCTTTATGATTTAGCATAATGAGATAACGCTCGGAAGATAATCGACGCAAATAAATATTGTACTGATTAGCCCAGGATGTAATCTCGCTTGACACCTTCGCAATAAGCGCGGTGCGCTGCTGATCGTCCATCCCCTGAGCAGCCTCGTCCATATTATCGAGCATGACGATACCGAGCGCCAATCGCTCGTTTTCATACTGCTTGCGTAGCACCGCCAACTCCGTGACTTCATACAAATATATCAGACGCTCATCGGGCACGATCAGAAACTGATAATGACGCTCATCATGCTGTAGCTCCACCTTCAGCTCACGGGCAGGCTCCTTTGTTTCCTTCTTGGTGCTTAGAGCACCTGCGAGTTGAGGAAACAAATCTTGAAGAGACTCACCAATCAGTGATTGCTCCTCGAACATCTCCCCGGCAAACCGATTGTGCCATTCTACCGTTCGATTTTCACTGTATAAAATGATGCCGAACGGCAATGCGCTAATCGCTTCCCCTTCCACCCGCTTGATCCGGAAGGAAAGACCGCTGATATATTGATTCAGTTCCCGACGAAAATCCAATTCCGTCTTCAGCATCAGCCCGCCGAGCAAGAATGACAGCAGCAGTCCTATCACACCCAGTTCCCAGTTGTACATGGAAATACATATGACAAGCACCAGCAGCAGTAAAAACGCCCAGACCGTCTGATAGCCGTGCCAGCGTTTTTGTAGAAATTTAGGCATGACTGTTCACCCTATTTCTTTGATCTTGTAATAGCTTCACGCAGCGGAAAGGCCAAATCAATAATACCTATAATGCGGAGCGGCTGGAACACCAGAACGACGAGCGACAGCAGCAACGCAATCACCGGGCTCATTTTACGGCTATGCGTCCAGAAGTATACAAAACCAATCGTCTGGATAATAAAACATGCATGGATCAGCGGCAGCATACTAATGGAAACCATTTGAATCCAGCTGCTATCAGAAGACCCTGCTATCCATTCAATTACAATTGCCAGCAGATAATACCAGATCAGCGCGCGCGGTAGCCTCCACTCGCGGGCAGGCTTCATTTTGCGTACCGGTACATCGAGACTGCTCAATGCCGGACGTGCCAAAGCATGCGTAATCACCGCCAATATGAACGAGGTCACGATCAGCACATACGGAATTTTTCCAATCAGCATTGTGCCGAGTTTCTGCGTATCCTCTGCCGTCCAATTCATGTTTGAAAACATCGGATTAGCACTCAAAACCTGCTGTACAATACTTGCCGATATCGCAGCCTGATCACGAAGGTACTGCGAAAGATCAAATCCAAAGGAATACGTAGCGATAAACAGAACAACCAACAACTCGGCTAAAATAATGCCTATTCCGGTCATCAACGCTTGAAAAGCAGGTCCTCCCTTTTTATAAATCCGTCCCATCATTATTGAAGGAATCAGAAAATAAATCGCGGGGAGCAGCGAATACACATCGAGTAGCGCTATAATTAACAGCACCGGTATGACGTGGACCAGAAATCCTTTGAAAGGCAGCGATGAAAACAATACAGCGCCAGGCACAATCAGCAAAAATACGGTAATGATTCTTAATGGTGTCAATAGAGTCAGCAGCAGAAGCAAATAAATGACGCTCCATGCTACAGTTGCCAAGCGGAATTTCAACGTTTTCACCTCTTACGCATATGTTCTTCCAGTGCGGAAATGTCCTGATACCAATCCTCCAGCTGGTGTCCTTCTTTTCTGTGCTTTCTTAGCTTGTCGATGAGTAGATCATCCAATTCACGGTAAGACACTCCAAGGCGCCTCCCCAAAATATAACTGCTCATCACCAAACTCGCCAAACAATCACCGATGCGGGCTGTACTGCCTTCCCACATCGCCTTAAACAGACGGGAGACTTGGTCAAGCACCTCTGTTTTAAGCCATTCAATAACCTTGGCTCGTTTAACTACATCCATTTCTTTAGGCATATGATGAAGAGTCACACCCCTCTGAAAAAGCTTTATTCTCCATTATAGCATATCCTATTCTGAAAATAACTGTTACCCCATAGGGTAAATCGTTATTTTCGGACCAGCTTTGCTGCTTATTTTAGCTTGAAGTATTAAGCGATTCCCTGGACACAAATTTTTCACAATACTCAATAATCTGGCTGCGACGTACAATGCCAATAAACCGTTCCATATCATCTACAACGGGCACAAAGTTCTGTACCTTCGCCAAATTAATTAAATCCTCCATGTTCGCGTCAATGGATACGGGCTTCATCGTAACCCGCAGCGGAACGTCCTTAAGCATGAACTTAGAAGCGTTTTCAAAGGTGATTTTCCCCTCGGACTCTTTCATATGCCACAACAGATCACCTTCTGTAACCGTACCTGTATATCTACCTTCCTTATCCAAAATAGGAACCGCTGTAAAACGGTGATACTCCATCCGTTCCAACGTTTGCCGTAAAGTAGCATCCGCCGTTACACAAGCAACTTCCTGTTTGGGAAGCAAGAAAAAAGCGATATTCATGAGAAACGAATCCCCCTCAAAATCAAATATAAATCCATTGATTATTCACTGAATGTCCTGCTTGTCGGGAAGCCTCAGCGTCTGCGGGGTTGTATCGGAATCTAGCCAGTTGGCAATCATGAGTCTGGCATATTCAAGTTCCTGTTCATTAGCCCGGTCATAATACAGGCCCTTCTTCTTGAACCCTTCCCCCGTAATCGTAAAACTTGAAATTTGTGGATTCCCCTGCGAAATAGCTTGCTTGCCAAGCCCAGTAATAAAAGTAGGTTCCATATCGGTTTTAAAATTGGCTCCCATAATATCGAGCAGCTCCGGGATCTTGGTAATTCCGTTGATATTCAGCAGCTTATCCGCCATAGCGTTCAAAAATATTTGCTGCCGTTTTGTACGGTTGAAGTCACTATCTTCCCGATATCTAACATAATACATGGCTTCCTCACCATTATAAAGCGGCTTGCCTGCCTCAATACGGAACTTGATATGCAGCGGGTTTTTATTCTCAATGGGCTTGTCGATTGGAAGCACAACTCCACCCACTGCATTCACCGCCTCCTGAATACCCTGGAAATTAATCGTAGCATAATAATCGGCCTTATGCTCCATCAACTTCTCTACTGTAGCCATGGACATATCTTCGCCTCCGAACGCATAAGCATGCCCCAACTTATCAAAATCATCCTCGCCATCGCGATTCGGATCATGTCCGGCAATCTGTACGTACGTATCCCTTGGAATGGAAACCAAAAGCACACGCGATTCCGCGGGCCGTACTACTGCATACATAACCGTATCCGAACGACCACGCGCCTTTTCATTTGGCCTTTGATCTGTACCCAGTAACAACACTGAAAAGGGTTCCTTACGGTAAGCTACTGTCTCTTGCTGCTGTTCCCCGGATTGTCGCGGCTGATAGGATTTCTCCAGCTTGCTTTCCAACGTCGGTGATACAAACCAATCAAAAGCCACCAGTGTCAGCTGTTTGCGGAACAGGTAGCCTCCCACTGCAATCAAAAATAAAACAATACATGAAATATATAGAGCGGTAAACCTCTTTTTCTTTTTGGGCTTTCCACTGGTCCTTCTCTTATGTCTTCTCTCCATAACAGGTACCTTCCTTCTTTCCGTCACAAATCCCATCTCTTCATTAAACCAAATTGGTCCCACATGAAGCTGAAACTTCCCCTCAAAGCATAAAAGGTCTACTACCTTGTTGTCAAAAGTGTCATGGCGTGGTCAGCTCCTCGAATTCATACCAAAAAAGGCTTCGACCTCACGGTCAAAGCCCCAATTCATGTTTATATTCGTATCCTATGTAGCTTTCAAAATCATTTTTTGCCTTAATGTGGAGCCAGTTTCACCAAATTTTGCAGTCTCACCGGGAAAGAAGTCGACAGGGAAAAACCATAATCGAATAACTTCCGTGTCTGCTCAAAACGCTCTTCCTTGCTCGGTGCACCCAGCACCACAGCAACTAGCCGTCTTCCATGCTGCTCAGCTGTGCCCGTGAAGCAGTATCCAGCATCGCTTGTGTACCCTGCTTTCAGTCCGTCCGTTCCTGCGTAAGAGTACGGTCCAGCCAAGGAAGGCAGCATCCAGTTCGTATTACTAATGTAGATGCCTTTATCCTTCAACTCCATTTGCGTACGACTGGACGTTCTCAAAATCTCCGGGTGTGACGTAATCAAATAGGAGGCCAACTTTGCCGTGTCGCTTGCTGTCATTTTCGTTTCTCCCTGAATATCCTCAGGGTGATTCGGCCCCAGTTCACTCTGACCTGCCCCAGACGCATTGCTAAAGCGACTATCGGATGACAACCCGATTTGGGCAGCTTTCCCATTCATACGCTTCACAAAAGCTGATTCGTTCCCTGCTGAACGCTCCGCTAACGCGACAGCGGCATCATTCGCTGAATACACAACCATACTCTGGAACAATTCGGATACGGTCATCCTTTCACCATACCGGAGGGAGAGATTTACACCGCCCACTGTACTGGCGTAACGGCTAATTCGCACTTCATCATTCCAGCCTAACCGTCCGGCCCGAATATCCTCCAGCACCAATAACTCAGTCATGAGCTTGGACATATTTGCGGAAGGCATAGGCGTATCACCATTCACATCCATCAGCAATTCCCCAGTATGCATGTCCATCAGCACCGCAGCCTCTGCATCCACATTCGGCTTTCCGATCAATAGGCGGGGTCCAAGCGTAATAAAAATCAATATAATAAGTACCGGGACGACAATAGCCCAACGTAACCAATGTTTTTTCATCATCGTAATAACCTCCATACTTTATTAGACGATGAAAAATCCATTTTGTCTGCAATTTTTCGAAAAAAAGATACAATTTTTTTACCTTTTTTATTCCACGCCAAAATATCCGTCAATTATGCTTTCAGAATGACGGATATTTTGCTTCCTAATTATTATATTTCAGGCAAAGTGACAGGCTACAAAATGCTGATCGCCCGCATCGCGGTATACCGGAGTCTCTGTTTCACAACGTGCTTCTGCCATAGGACAACGTGTATGAAACTTGCATCCTGAAGGCGGATTGGCCGGAGATGGGATGTCTCCTTTCAACACAATCCGTTGTCTCTTGATCGTGGGATCGGGAATCGGTACAGCCGATAGTAGCGCCTTCGTGTACGGATGAAGCGGGTTACTGAACAGTTCCTCCTTGGAGGAAAGCTCTACCATTGAACCCAGATACATCACACCAATCCGGCTACACAGATGCTCGACTACACTTAGATCATGCGAGATGAACAGATAGGTCAATTGGCGTTCCTGCTGCAAATCACTTAACAAGTTAATGATCTGGGCCTGAATAGACACATCCAGAGCAGATACCGGCTCGTCAGCCACAATAAAATCAGGATTCAAAATCAAAGCCCGTGCAATCCCGATCCGCTGGCGCTGACCGCCAGAGAACTCATGCGGATACCGATCATAATGATACGAGGATAGCCCGCAAATGTTCAGCGTTTCATTGACCTTCTTCCGCAGCTCACTACGATCAATCAACCCGTGATCCAGCAACGCCTCTCCAATGGCTTCACCGACCTTAATTCTCGGATTCAGTGAGCTAAAAGGGTCCTGAAAGACGATTTGCAACTTCGGACGAAGCGCACGGATCTGCTCTTTGTTTAACGCGTGCAAGTCCTCGCCTTTATATCGTACCGATCCCTCTGTCTTATCCATCAATCTGAGAATCGTACGTCCAATCGTACTTTTGCCGCAACCCGATTCTCCTACCAGACCGAAGGATTCACCCTTATGAATGTTAAAGGATACGTCATCGACTGCTTTCACATGTCCGACAGTACGCTGAAAAATTCCGCCTGTGATCGGGAAATACTTTTTCAGGCCTTCCACTTGAATCAAAGGCTCGCTCATATCCGTTGCCCTCCTTCTTTCTCATATAGCCAGCAGGCAACCTTATGACCATTCTCCTTTTCATTCAAGGGAGGAGCCTGATCCTTGCAAATTTGCATACAATGGGCGCACCGATCATGAAAATGACAATTTTCTCCCAGCTCAATCGGGTTTGGAACCTGTCCTGGGATAGAATAGAGTCGATCCATTTTCTGATTAATGACGGGCTTCGCCTTTAATAAGCCTTGAGTATATGGATGTTGCGGATTTTTGAACAGCTCAATGACAGGCGCCTCTTCAATGACGTTTCCAGCATACATAACAACTACATAATCAGCCATTTCTGCCACGACGCCCAAGTCGTGCGTGATGAGCATAATGGACGTTTTAAGCTTATCCTTCAAATCCCGCATTAAATCCAGAATCTGAGCCTGAATCGTAACATCCAGTGCCGTTGTCGGTTCATCCGCAATCAATAGCTTCGGATTACAGCTTAATGCGATGGCAATCATGATCCGCTGGCGCATACCGCCACTCAACTCATGAGGATAGGAATGAAATATTTCCTCTGAACGTGAAATCCCCACCAAATTAATCAGCTCAATTGCCCGAGCATGTGCTTCTTTTTTACTCATTAATGTGTGCATCAGCAATGGCTCCGTGATCTGTTCCCCAATCGTAAGCACGGGATTCAGAGAAGACATGGGCTCCTGAAAAATAATCGAGATGTCATTGCCTCGAATTTGCTGCATTTGACCTTTATTGAGTTTTAGGAGGTCCTTGCCCTCAAACCAGATTTGTCCGTCTGAGGTGTGGGGAGAATCAATCAACCGCATCATCGTCATCGCTGTTACACTCTTACCGCAGCCTGATTCTCCTACCACACAGAGCGTTTCACCCTCACGAATTTTAAAACTGACGTCATTGACCGCTTTGACAGTTCCGTTAGAGGTATGAAAGTGGGTTTTCAGGTTACGAAATTCAATCAAAGCATTTTCCATAAACGTTCGTCTCCTACTTCTTCATTTTAGGGTCCAGCGCGTCACGCAAACCGTCGCCAATCAGGTTAATCGCTACAACTGTAATGAGAATACACATTCCCGGTGGAACCCATATCCAAGGCCGTTTGCGGAAGTCAATTAGGTTATTCGCAGCAGATATCATGTTCCCCCACGAAGGTGTGGGCGGCACAACGCCAATCCCCAAGTAACTGAGTGCAGATTCTGTAATAATCGCACCCGCTACTCCAAGCGTAGCCGTAACAATAATGGTAGGAATCGTGTTCGGCAGCAAATGTCGGAATATTTTGCGGCGGTCTCTCAAACCTAGCGCTTCCGTCGCCTGCATAAACTCCTGTTCACGCAGCGTGAGAATCTGCCCTCTGACCAGACGGGACAAGCTCGTCCAGCTCAGAATCCCGATAATGAGCATCAGAAAATAAATGCGATTCGACGGATCGACCTTCAAATCCGACAGAACAGCACCTAAAATAATAAGCAGCGGTAATGTAGGGAGTGCCATGAAAATATCGGCAATCCGCATAATAACCGTATCCACGCCTTTACGATAAAATCCCGCCAACGCACCCAACGTCGCTCCGATAATGACCGAAATAAACGTGGCAACTAGCCCCACCGTCAAGGAAATACGGCCGGCCAGCATCGTACGCAGCAAAATATCTCTACCAAACTTATCCGTCCCAAGCCAGTACTTAGCATTAGGCGATAAATTTTTGTCAGCTAGCTTGTAATCATCTAAATGATAAGGTGAAATCATCGGTCCAAATATACAAATGGTAACCATCAGAATTAATATAACGAGACCAGCCAAAGCCAGACGGTTTTGGTTAAAACGGCGAACGGCGATTCTCCATGGAGACGCTTCAGGACGGATCGCCGCCTTTTGATTCGTTTCAATCGTGACTGTTTCTGCGGACAATAGTATCCCTCCTACTTCAAGCGAATTCTTGGATCTGCCATGCCATACAATACATCAGAGAGCAAATTACCGATAAGCGTAAGTACCGCTAGGAAAATCGTGAAGCCCAACATAAACGGATAATCCCGCATACTGATCGACTCCAGATAGACCTGACCCACACCCGGCCACACAAATACCTTCTCCAGAATCATCGCTCCACCAAATAAGGCCGGAAGCTCGAAGCCGAGTAGTGTGATGGCTGGAATCAGTGCATTGCGCAGTGCGTGCTTGAAAATAACCGTACGTTCCTTCAGGCCTTTGGCGCGTGCGGTACGAATGTAATCCTGACGAATGACCTCCAACATGCCTGTACGGAAATACCGGGTCAGACTTCCTGTGCTCAGCATCGTAAGTACGAGTGTCGGCAGGAACATATGCTTGAGAACATCCACCATATAAGCCCATGAGCCTGGCTCCATCCCTGCTGTGGTCATGCCCCCAACCGGGAGAATCCCCCACTCCAGGGCAAATATTTTGATGACCAATAGACCAATAAAAAATGAAGGCAGCGACATACATAAGAAAATGAATAATGTGACAAACTTATCGAATAACGAATATTGGAACTTGGCTGAAAATACCCCTGCAATAACCGCAATCAACCAGCTAAATATAAGACTAAAAAAAGCGATAATAAATGAGTTCCATACATAATTGCCAATGACCTTCGTTACCGGCTGCTTATGCTGTAATGAATCTCCCATATTCCCCTTTAACATATTACCGGCCCATATAAAATAGCGTTGGTATTCCGGTTTATCCAGCCCGTAGATATGTCGTAGCTGCTGTGCCTTTTCGGCCGTCATATTCGGGTTCTGCTTGGCTGTAATATAATCACCCGGCACCATGGCTGAAATCGCAAATACGATAATGGATATGCCAATAAGTGTGGGGATGAGTTGCAGCAGTCTTCGAATAATGTACTGCTTCATATTCATTCCTCCAGACGAATAAAGTGATATGCCCAGCTCGTGAGAGCTGAGCATACGATTGGCAACCCTTATTGAGCGATCTGAGCGTTATGCAGAGTGAACTCAAAATCTTTGTATGGTGTAATTTCCAAGCCGGTTACACGTCCATTAACTGGCCACATATCTCTGCGTTGGTACATAAAAATAGTTGGCAGATCCTTGTTCAACTCTTGATAGAGATGTTTGTAAATCTGTTTGCGTTTCTCTTGATCCAGCTCATGCTTACCAGCAAGCGTTAGTTCATCGACCTTCTTATTGGAATATCCGATATCATTTTGTGCACCATTCGTAATAAAAGTCGTTGTATCCGGGTCTGGAGTTAAGCCCCAAGCCGCGAAGAACATATCAAACTTGCCTGTGTCCTTTTTATCCATAATGGCGTTAAAATCTAAAGTTTCGGAAGTCAGCTTGATGCCTAGCTCCTTATAGTTATTGGACATGATCGGTAGCAAGGCCTCTACTACTGGATTATCAGCAGTCGCAGAGAAGTTAATGATCAGCTTTTCTCCGCCCTTTTCGCGAATTCCGTCAGCACCAACCTTCCAGCCTGCCTCATCCAGCAAAGCCTTCGCCTTCGCTGTATCAAATTCATATTTGTTGATACCTTCATCCGTATAAGACCAAGATTCTGTAGATTGTGGAATGTTAATAACATTCGCATATGGACCATACACGCCCTGCACAATCTCCTTACGGTTTAAGCCAATCGTTAGAGCCTGACGTACTTTAGGGTCCTGAAATTTCTTTTCCTTGTGATTAAACGCTATATATCCATAGCCGTTTGTCGGCAGAATATTCACATCCAAGAAGCCCAGCGCCTTTAATTCCTCTACATTGTCTTCCGTAACTGTGATGTTGTCCATGTCCGTTTCGCCTGTTTGCAGCATAGACAGGTTCGTTTCTTCTGTTGTTGTTTTAAAAATAACTGATTTCACCTTTGGTGCGCCCTTGAAGTAGTTTGGATTCGCATCCAATACGACTTGTTGACCCGGGGAAAAGCTTTTCAGCACATACTGACCAGAGCCGATTGGCTTATTATTAAGCGCCTTAATGCTGTCCAGGTTACCCTTTTTGAACCCTTTTCCGTAATAAGCTTCTGGCATGAAGTATTGCTCACCCAGAAAATCCTTTGTATACGCTGTTGCTTCTGTAACGGTGACCTCTACTGTATTATCATCAATGACCTTGATCCCCGAGATATCATTTGCTTTGCCATCGTGATATTCTTTACCGCCTTTAATCTTAAAAGACAATACATCGGTTTCTCCATCATAATTCGGATCATGCAGCACTTTGAGTACAAAAGCATAATCCTTCACGGTTACTGGAGTACCGTCACTATACTTCACACCTGGTTTCAGATGGAATGTGTATTTTAGACCATCTGGCGATACATCAACCTTTTCAGCCAAACTATTTTCATATGTACCATCCGCCTTCACCTGTAAGAAGGAATCAAATACTGTTCTGACTACATATAAATCGTAAGTCGTTTGCCAGAATAGCGGGTTGAATACCCCTTTAGGTGATGTCATACCTACTACAATGTTATCTTTCCGATTAGTCGCTCCCGGAGGGTTTTGCGACAGATCAGTTGCTTTAATAACGCCCTCCGTAACAGGTGCACTTGCTTCATTCCCCTCTGTTTTATTGCCCGCATTGCCTTGCTGTGGCTGTGCCTCATTGGCACCTCCGCTACATCCTGCAAACAGAACACCAACGATCGTAAGCATCATAAGCAAAGAAACCCATTTCTTCGTCTGCATCATCCTGTTAATCCCCCTTAGTCGGTTCTTTATTTAACAGCCTGTCTCATTCCTGCGGTGATTCGTTAAAGCTTGAGGTTTGAAAATGAAGTTGGCACATCCTCCTTACTGTCTTTAATAGCGTAAACACGTGTTTTAGACCTCTGGTCAATTTTGTGCGTTAACAACCATTACATTTTTATTAAGGTTTATCTTAAGTGTAAAATAATATCACGTCAATATCTTTTTTCATGTAATATAAAAATGCAAAATATCTATTTATGTAAACTTTATGAATTTTACTTGTGGAAAATGACAAAAAACAAGATTGCATGTAATATAAAATAACATTCCGGAAGGCCGAAATGTTTACTCTGGCGAGTCGAGGAGCTTGCAATTTCACAAGCCATTAAAAGGTATGCTATGGTTTATGGGTAAACATGGATTGTATTATTAGTAAGTTACAATAGATGGCACTTGTTGTCAATATAAAAGATCACAAAAAAAAAGACATTCCCGGGATCGGGAACGTCTCTTTTTTCCGCCCACTACTATTCAGTAGTGTAAGGAAGCAATGCGATTTGACGGGAACGTTTAACAGCGATTGTCAACATACGTTGATATTTCGCGCTTGTTCCAGTCACACGACGAGGAAGAATTTTTCCACGTTCGCTGATGAATTTTTTAAGCAGGTCTGTATCTTTATAGTCAATGTGAGTAATTTTGTTCACAGTGAAGAAACATACTTTACGACGTTTGTTGCGACCACCACGACGAGCTGGTCTTTTGTTATCGTCTCCGCCTTCTCTTTGTCTGAAGCCCATTCTTTGTCAGTCCTTTCCCAATTAAAATGGTAAATCATCATCCGAAATATCGATCGGTTTTCCGTCATCGGAAAAAGGATCCTGATTGTTTCGCGAGTTATTATTCCCGCGTCCACTATTGCTGTTACCGCCTCCGAAAGGAGACTCCTCACGCGCAGCTCCACCGCTATTGCCGCCACCGTTACCGCCATCGCGGTTAGATTCCAAGAAACGCACATTATCAGCTACAATTTCAGTCACGTATACACGTTTTCCTTCATTGTTCTCATAATTACGCACCTGGACACGGCCTTCAACAGCCGTTAAACGACCTTTGCGAAGATAGTTAGCGCATGTTTCAGCAAGCTGACGCCAGGTTACGATCGGCAAGAAATCCGCTTCCCGTTCGCCGCCTTGACTCGTAAACGGACGGTCTACAGCCAGGGTGAACTGGGTTACTGCTACACCAGACGGTGTATAGCGCAGCTCTGGATCTTTGGTCAAACGACCGATCAGAATGACACGGTTCAACAATCCAATCCCCTCCTTTGAGCGTTGTTCATTACATAATCACGTACAATAATTAAGCTACGTCGTTCGTAATGAGATAACGAATTACTTCGTCAGAAATTTTCATGATACGCTCAAGCTCAGTAACAACAGCAGGTTCTGCTGTGAAGTTTACCAGAACGAAAGAACCATCACGGAATTTCTTGATCTCATACGCAAGACGGCGTTTAGTTACATCGTGACTCGTAATTTCGCCACCGCCGTTAGAGATGATACCTTGGAATTTATCGACTGTCGCTTGAACAGCTTCTTGTTCAATGTCAGGACGAATAATATACATCGCTTCATATTTGCGCATTCTTTACACCTCCTTATGGACATAAGGCCCTCAATCTCAGTTGAGAGCAAGGAACGAGCCTAAGCTCGCACTAAAACAGTTTACCAAATCGAGCAACTGAATGCAACCTACAAATTCAATACACAAGCCTAATACGGCTAAATACACTGTATATCATTAGCTTTATACAATTTTATAGAACATCAAAAATTTCGCATATATAAAGGAAATCATTTGATTCACTCACTATCTGTATACCCGATTTCGCATGTTTCTGTTCAAGACAGCGCACAATAACCGTTGCAGTTCAAATTCATTTATCTAAGGAGGCACCACCGTATGGGTGAAAAGACTGAGTTCGAACCAGGGGATAAGGTCCCAAACGACGGCGTATACATGGAGGTCGGAGAAAAGAGCTTCCATACTGAAATCCAAAACCCACAGCAAGTAACGCTGGAAAGAGGCGATTCTTTTCCCGAGACCGCCAACCATAATCGCAAATGGAAGAAAAAAACGAAAGCTCGTGTCCACTAATGTATATTTCCTCGGAATCCTGGCCATATTATGATTAGGCGATACAACAGAGAGGTGTGGTTCCGTTGGACGACGTAGCCGGACAAACTGTTAGGAGATCCATTCCGGGCATTAGAAGCGTTAGGTTTGTGTAAAAGGACACTGTCTTTTCAACACGGTATTGCTTGTCAGTACACCGAGTTTCATGATGTGATTGGACAGATCGTATCCTGTTAAAAATGTATCGCCTACGATGGAGGACCTTTGTGGTCCTCCTTTGTTGCATTATCGGACTTTTTGCATATCCTGGTAAAATGCAGATTAATTCAGCTCCTTCTGCTAGAATATATCCAAGTACAAAGACCTACTATCTACGGAGGTTTAAAGATGAGCTATTCTCGAATATTAAAGTGGATATCAGGTATATTCGAATTGGTGCTTGCCGTACCGATTGTGGGGGGAGCTATTGTCATGGGGACCGGCTACTCGGCTCTGGGATTTATGCTTGTCCTACACGCAGTAACACTTATCCTGTCGTTACGCAATCAGGAAGCGATCTACGGCTCCGTATGGGGAGTACTCACTTCTTTGCTGGCCTGGATACCCTTTGTAGGCTGGGCTCTCCATTTGATTGCAGCGATCCTTCTGATGATCTCTGGCTCAAAAAAAACAAAACGCTATCATTACCCGCCTAACCAGCTATAACAAAAAAAGTGCTCCTAACGGCAATGTTTCTCTGCTGTCAGGAGCATTTTTTTGCTATAACGCCTTATTCATTCCCCAATAGATTTGTAATCGTTTCTTCCATCTTACCCTCATGGTTTATCTTAGTGCTTTTCACTTTATCACACTCTGTTGACCTTTTATTCCACAAACAAAAAATCCCCTACGTCACAGACGTAAGAGATTGGTTTATTTAATGAAGTTAGTGGCGGAAAGAGTGGGAGTCGAACCCACGCACGCCTTGCGACGCCTAACTGATTTCGAGTCAGCCCCCTTAGACCTCTTGGGTACCTTTCCGCAGCAAGGATAATTATATCATCATTGCAACTGTGACGCAAGCTGATTCTGGTTCATCGCCATTCATCTTTCTTAGCTCAATTTGCTTCTGTGTTTTGCTCGTCGGCATTAGCCTTTGATCGCAGCACTTTCTTCATATTCTTTTCGAACTTGGCACGTGGAATCAGCACACTATGCTGGCAACCGACACATTTGATTCGAATATCCATCCCCATGCGGATAATTTCCATTTCATTCGTTCCACACGGATGAGGCTTCTTCATCTGTACAATGTCCCCTAGTTCAAATGACTTACGCTCCACCCTTCTCTCCCCCTTTTCTTCCTTGTTCATCTTCTTTTTCTAGGGTTATCGCTGTCTCCAAGGCGGCCTGACGATGTTCCTCATCCTCTAGGGCCTTCTTGATGTTATTCTGAATATCACGCTCTACCACGGCCCCTGTATTCGGCATACATTCTGCCACAACACGCACAATATACTCTGAGGTAGTCATGGACTGAACCCCTAACACATCCGGTATATTAAGTATCTGTACATTGGACTCTTCAATACCTTGGATTGCCTGTTTTACCAAACCAACTGCTTCCTCTAGGCTACGCTCGGCCTTCATTGGCACATCCACTACCGCTAACGCGTTGGACATGGAGAAGTTCGTTACCGTTGTAATTGAGCCGTTTGGTAAAATGTACACCTCACCTTTCCAGCTCACCAGTCTGGTTGTACGCAGCCCGATCATTTCTACTGTACCCTTGAAAGTACCTGTCTGAATGACATCTCCTACGGCAAATTGATCTTCAAAAATAATAAAGAATCCGGTAATTACATCCTTAACCAAACTCTGTGCCCCAAAACCAACAGCCAATCCAAGCACTCCAGCTCCAGCAATCAGAGGGCCGAGATTAATACCCATTTGCGATAGCACCAGCATAATCAAAATGAAATTAAATACAATATTGGTTACATTTTTCAGCAGTTCCCCAACAGTCGTTAAGCGCCTTGTATTCAATCGGAACCTGCCGTTATCTCCCTTTTGTTGCATCGACTTATCTATAATTTTATTAATAACTCGAATAAAGATACGTGTGATGATAAAAATAATCGCTATTTTCAAAATCACAAACAAAAGGGTCGACCACATCGTACTATCAGTGAGCCATTTCCATACAGCATCCTTCCATTGAATCGCATCTTTCACTACGTCATCCGTACCTACATTACCGGCCAACCAATGTATTAAGGTCATGCTGTACTCCTCCTTAAACAAGGGAACTACTCTTCCTGCTTCCCGAATTCTATTTCCTACTATATAAGCTTATCTACTGACTTCAAACATATGGCTATGAATAATCTACTTTCTTCGAGTATAAAAGCACAAGTTTATCCATATACTAGCTACTATCTTGAGCATAAATGTTACCCGCAGGCTAATTGTTATTCTCCAAGGTACAGCGAGCGTAACCCACACACTCCATTACAGAGCGAAAGGAAGATTCCATGACTCATCCATCTGACTTCATTCCGGGGCAAGAACCCCTAAGCTTAAAAATATCACACACAGACCCCGGGATCCAATCAGCCATCATCCATCGTCTGCTGTTTCATCTGCACCAGGCGCCGAGTCTGCAAAATATCGTCATTATTTGCATCGGCACCGACCGTTCCACTGGAGATTGCCTGGGTCCGCTCGTAGGTACGCATTTAGCACGCTACAAAAGCCCTCTGTTTAACCTATACGGTACATTAGAGGAGCCTGTACATGCCATGAACCTGCAAACGACGCTAAACAGTATACAAGACCGGTATGAACAGCCTTATATCATTGGTATAGATGCATGTCTTGGACAAACCTCCAGTGTTGGATGCATTCAGGTTTCAGAAGGCCCTCTCAAGCCAGGAGCAGGTGTGAATAAAGAATTACCGCCGGTCGGCGATATCCATTTGACTGGTATCGTTAACGTCGGCGGCTTCATGGAATACTTCGTGCTGCAAAATACGAGACTAAATTTGGTAATGAAATTATCAGATATCATTGCTGGTAGCCTATACTCCGCGATTAAGGAGTGGCATTACCGTTCTGTCCTGCTTGCCGCGCAAGAGTAACGGCTTCTTTTTCTTCAGGTGATAAGGAATAGGTGGATTGTCCCGCTTCTAGAGGCTTGGCATACACATATGAACCATCTCGGTTATAAATGCCGGTTAATACCATACCATCCTGATTGTCGTCTACAATAGCCAGAGAGAAGCTTAAATCACTTCCTCTCTCACCAAAGGCATTATAACGTTTAATGCCTATATGTCCCTTCAAGCCAGTCAGTTTGCTGCGTAGTGATTTCATACTTGCACGATGGGTTTCCTGCTCATCCTCAATCGTATCCATCTGTACCTTTAAATCAATCAGCAGCGTTTCCAAATTCTCGACACCGCTGCCTGCCATCATGGTTTCATACTTTCGCCGCATCTTCTTCAGCTTTGCACCCTGCACGATAATAACAATCAACAGGATGAGCAAAATAAGCACGATCCCTGCAACGATTCCGGCAAGCTGTTCCATGATTAGTCCATTCAATTCAGCCATATGCTTGCTTCTACTCCTCTACCTCAAAAATCATGTACCTGCATACTTATATTTTATACGTTTGAGAACAGCGAAACAAATAACACAAGGCTATTAGTTTATCCATCAAAACCATTCTAATTCCTGCAATTCCAGACAAAGCAAAGACATATCTCACTTTCCATTTTGCTCAAGGAGACATGTCCATATTTCAACAAACTACTGTAATAGCTCCAGTAATCTTTCCAAATCCTGCTGGCTGTAATAATTCAATTCAATTTTGCCTTTATCCTTATTGTGCTTGATCTTTACAGTTGTTTTAAAGCGTTCACGCAGGGACTCTTCCATATGGTCAATATAGGGGTCCTTTTTCCGTACCTTTGCTTTGGCTTTCGCCTCACCAGGTTTATGATCCAACTGCTGTACAGCTTCCTCCAGTTCGCGAACACTCCACTGCTGTTCAATACATTGCTGTGCTAACTGTTTCACCATGTCTGGATCTTTGAGTCCAACAATAGCCCTAGCGTGCCCCATAGACAATGTTCCACGTGAAACATGATCTTTAACTTCTTCAGGTAATGCGAGCAAACGAAGGAAATTGGCAATATGAGAACGTGATTTTCCCACTTTCATGGACAACTCTTCCTGAGTTAAAGAAAATTGATCCATCAATCCCTGATAAGCCACTGCCACTTCCATTGCATTCAAATTCTCACGCTGCAAATTCTCAATCAGGGCAATCTCCATCACTTGCTGATCCGTAAAATTGCGAACAACTACAGGTATAGTCGGATTCCCACAAAATTGAGACGCCCGAAACCGCCTTTCCCCGGCTATGATTTCATATCCTCGCAATACACTACGTGCAATAATAGGTTGGATAACACCGTGTTGACGAATGGATT
The DNA here is from genome assembly GCF_054602535.1 of Paenibacillus sp. SEL1. Taxonomy (NCBI): domain Bacteria; kingdom Bacillati; phylum Bacillota; class Bacilli; order Caryophanales; family Paenibacillaceae; genus Paenibacillus; species Paenibacillus sp. SEL1. The sequence goes on from NZ_CM137723.1 coordinate 1,999,899, forward strand.
CGGCTAATTCTTTAATGGACTCTTCATCAAACGTTTTTCGAGGCTGGTACGGGTTTGCACGCAACTGGCTGAGCGGAATGTCAACAACCTTATCTTCTTCATTGACCATAAGGGAGGGAATGAGTGCATCAAGTCCTTTTCCCAACCGTTTACTCATAAGATACCACTTCCTTTGCCAACTCAATATATACCTCTGCCCCACGGGAACGGGGATCATACGTAATAATGGACTGGCCATGTGATGGTGCTTCGCTGAGTCTCACATTGCGTGGAATAATCGTCTGATAAACCTTGCTTTGAAAATACTTTTTCACTTCTTCAATCACCTGAATACCCAAGTTCGTGCGGGCATCAAACATGGTTAACAACACACCTTCAATTTGCAGTGAGGTGTTCAGATGTTTTTGCACTAATCGTACGGTATTTAACAATTGACTTAATCCTTCTAATGCGTAATATTCACACTGGATTGGAATAATGACTGAATCGGAAGCTGTCAATGAATTAAGCGTCAAAATACCCAGCGATGGCGGGCAATCAATTAATATATAATCATAATTATGCTTAACGAGTTGAAGCGATCTTTTTAATCTCAATTCGCGAGAAATGGTCGGCACCAGTTCAATTTCCGCGCCTGCTAACTGAATGGTTGCCGGAATAATATCTAATCCCTCAACCTGTGTACTCATAATAGCTTCGCTAGGATCAACCTCGTTAATGAGTACATCATAAATGCAATTTGCCACGTCCGCCTTATTGATACCCACACCGCTGGTTGTATTACCTTGCGGGTCGATATCCACGAGCAATACCCTTTTGCCGAGGGAAGCAAGTCCGGCGCCCAAATTAACGGAAGTAGTTGTTTTGCCTACTCCGCCCTTTTGATTGGCTACGGCTATTATTTTTGACACTTCATTCACCTCATAATTTAATCGGAATCCTGCTACACTCCATAACTACAAAACGCTCTATGGAGACGTTACTTAGTCCTTAACTTACGGATAACGGCAATTTCAGAATAGAATTGAGTATGCTGCGGTTTTATTCGGCGTTAGACAGAAAAAGCGGCAATTGCTGCCGCCTGTACGCTTCATCCCTTACTTACGTTTGGGAATTTGAATGACAATCTCATAGTGATCCTCATGATCAGATTCCTTGGTTTTGATATCCAAGCCTGAGCCAGACACCATATCAATGGATTGACGAATCGTATTCAGCGCAAGCCGGACATCCTTGGTAAAGGAAATCCGCTTCGATTTCTTATTGGTGGATACTTGTTTATAAAAGGCAACTCGTGCCTCTGTCTGCTTCACATTGAGTTCCTTGGCAATGACTTCATCTAAAACCTTGTACTGTAGTTCTTCAGTCTCTAATGACAATAATGCACGAGCATGACGCTCGGACACCTTCCGTTCCATTAGAGCCTCTTTCACTCTCTCCGGCAGATGAAGCAGCCGTATCTTGTTAGCAATAGTGGATTGGCTTTTGCCAAGTCGTTGAGCGAGGCTTTCCTGGGTGAGCTGATGTAGATCAATCAGCTTTTGGTAAGCTACAGCCTCTTCAATCGCAGTTAACCCTTCCCGTTGAAGATTTTCAATCAACGCGATGGATGCAGCTTGTGAATCATTAAACTCACGAACAATGGCTGGAATAGTTTCCATACCCAGCTTGGTGACAGCTCTCCAACGACGTTCCCCTGCTATAATCTCATATTGTCCATTACGGAAACGAACGACAATCGGTTGAATTACACCATGCGTCTTAATGGTCTGGCATAGCTCATCAATCTTCTCGTCGTCAAATATGGTACGGGGCTGATAAGGACTGCTGACAATATCCCGAACTGGAATTTGTTTTATTTCGTCCCCAGTAGATCGCTCCGTCAAACCAAATAGCTTGGAAAATTGTTCTTTCATTCCGTATAATACCACCTAATTTCATAATAGCACCATACTAACAGCGCTTCGTGAAAAACAGTTCCTTACGCGGATCGTAGACCCTTTTATATGAAACAGCGCCGTAAGCGGGTACACTCCACGTACACCCCTGACATTTGTTGTCCCACTGCCCTATATGTATATCTGAATTCATGGGTACGGGAGCAGTCAACTTACATTAAAACGATTATCTCTATTCTATCACTTTTCCAGCCATAATCCTATCGTCTCTATCAGCTTTTCGGAAGGATCAGATAATAAATTATGCATCTTCTTTGACAACTATCTATCCATCTTCTTCCCCCATGTAAACAAGAACGCATGTTAGCAAAGTGTCTTTTATGTAAAGAGTCTGTCAGCCATAAAAAAAGTGAATGTTTCACGTGAAACATTCACTTTCTTTCAAACAATTACACTAACGGCGTCTTCAAAGGAGTACCCGGCTTACGTGGATATTTCCGTGGTGTCGCCGCTCTTTTTTCAATAATAATCATATGTCTGGCTGCATCTTCAACAGGTAGCTGGAAAGCCTGAACATGTTTGATTTTTCCCTTTAGCTCTTTCAAACTGTAGGAGGCTTCCTTGATTTCCTCCGTAGGATCACTACCCTTCATCGCGGCAAAGTGTCCCCCTTCACGGACAAATGGCAAACAAAATTCATTCAATACGGCGAGACGAGCAACCGCTCTTGCTGTCACTAGATCATAGCTATCGCGGTATCCTGGTTTACGCCCCAATTCCTCTGCCCTGCTGTGAACCAGTTCAACATTTTCCAAACCCAACTGCTCTACTACATGGGCCAAGAATTGTATACGTTTGTTCAATGAATCTACAATAGTCAACTGAATCTGCGGAAAGCATATTTTCAAAGGAATGCCTGGAAAACCTGCACCTGATCCAATATCAGCCAAGCTTCCCACATCATTTAACGGAACATAAAAGGCCAGGGAAAGAGAATCATAAAAATGCTTGGTGTACACTGCATCGCGCTCAGTAATACCCGTCAGGTTCATTTTTTCATTCCACTCAACCAGCACACGGTAATATGTTTCAAACTGATCTAACTGACTGTCATTAATCACAATACTATGCTCTGCCAGCCGCTGCTTAAATTGCTGTTGTATCGCGTCCATTATGATCCCCTTGCTGCCGTTACGCGGTTATAATGCTCCAGATAAACCAGCAAAATGGAAATATCCGCAGGAGTTACACCCGAAATACGGGATGCTTGACCAATCGACATCGGACGGATCTTTTCAAGCTTCTGCTTGGCTTCAATGGCCAGTCCTTGAACTTCATTGTATACAATATCCTCTGGGAGCTTCTTCTTCTCCATCTTTTGCAGACGCTCCACATGCATCAATTGCTTTTCAATGTAGCCCGCATACTTAATCTGGATTTCCACCTGCTCCTGTTCTTCCTCAGTAAGAGCTATAGGTGAAGGTGAGATTTGTGCTACTTGCGCATAACTGATCTCTGGTCGACGTAGCACCGTTAACAAATTACTGCCATCCTGTATTGGTGCAGATCCGCCTTGCTCCAGCATCTCATTTATATCAACCGGACGAACCTTCGCCAAGCGCAAACGCTCAATCTCTTGCTCTACCTTTTGCTTTTTATCCAAAAAGCGCTCGTATCGTTCATCCGTAATTAGGCCAATATCATGCCCGATCGGAGTCAATCGCAGGTCCGCGTTATCATGACGCAATAACAGACGGTATTCTGCACGCGACGTCAGCAGACGATAAGGCTCATTCGTCCCCTTCGTCACCAAATCATCGATCAGAACCCCAATGTAGCCTTGCGAACGGTCCAATACGACAGGCTCTTTGCCCTGCACCTTACGAGCTGCGTTAATCCCTGCCATAATTCCTTGGCCCGCAGCTTCTTCATAACCAGAGGTACCGTTAATCTGACCTGCTGTGAACAAGCCAGGAACTTTCTTCGTTTCCAAAGTAGGCCATAACTGCGTAGGTACCATTGCATCATATTCAATAGCATAGCCATTGCGCATCATCTCTACCTTTTCCATCCCCGGAATCGAACGCAGCACAGCTAATTGCACATCCTCTGGTAAGCTGGTCGACAAGCCTTGAACATAGTATTCAGATGTATTTTTACCTTCAGGCTCCAAAAAGATTTGGTGCTTAGGCTTATCGCTGAAACGTACCACTTTATCTTCAATAGATGGGCAATAACGTGGTCCCGTTCCTTCAATCAGACCAGAGAACATGGGCGCACGGTGCAAGTTATCATTAATAATCTGATGTGTTTCTACTGAAGTATATGTCAGCCAGCAAGGAAGCTGTTCATTATCCGAAGACTTCGTTTCATAGGAAAAGAACTTCGGTTGATCATCACCCGGTTGTATTTCCGTTTTGCTAAAATCAATCGTGTCCTTGTGCACACGTGGTGGCGTTCCTGTCTTAAATCGAACCAGATCAAAACCCAGCTCTCTCAAATGCTCAGACAATCTCAACGAAGGCTGTTGATTGTTCGGACCACTCTCATACATCAGCTCGCCCATAATGATTTTTCCGCGCAGATAAGTGCCTGTGGTTAGGACAACTGCTTTACTTCGATACTCTGTGCCCGTCTTCGTAATTACACCTACGCAATGGCCGTCTTCCATAATCAGCTCTTCCACCATACCTTGGCGTAAAGTTAGATTCGGTTCCTTTTCCATTGTTTCCTTCATCGCATGCTGATAAGAAAACTTGTCTGCTTGTGCACGCAATGCATGAACCGCCGGACCCTTACCAGTATTTAGCATTCTCATTTGGATAAATGTCTTATCGATATTCCGACCCATTTCGCCGCCCAGTGCATCAATTTCTCGCACTACATGCCCTTTTGCAGGACCGCCAATAGACGGGTTGCAGGGCATGAACGCGACCATATCCAGGTTAATTGTGATCATCAACGTGCGGCAGCCCATCCGTGCTGCTGCCAAGGCTGATTCTACACCCGCATGGCCCGCGCCTACGACAATTACGTCATAGTCGCCTCCTTGGTAACCCATACCTTTCTTACCTCCTTATACATTCCGGTCTTCACGCCGAATATGCTCTTGTATATCTATAACGATAGCAGGCTTATACCAGCCATACTTGAATGTTCTATTTGCCCAGACAAAATTGTGAAAATATTTGATCTATCAACGCATCATGCGCAGTATCGCCTACAATCTCACCCAAATGCTCCCATGCCAGTCTTACATCAATCTGGATCATGTCGATCGGAACAAATTGATCAGCGGCTTCATAGGCATCTACCAGCGATTGGCGCGCCTTCTTCAACAAAGCAATATGCCGTACGTTGCTGACATATGTCATATCCGCTGATTCCAGCTTGCCACTAAAGAATAACTTGGATATCGCCTGCTCCAGTCGGTCCGCTCCCTCATTTTCCTTCACAGACATCGGTACGATAAGCTCTTCGGGAACATAACGCAGCAACAAATCCCGGTCTACTTGGGCCGGTAAGTCCATTTTATTCATAATGACGATCGCTTGTCTACCGCGGATTTGTTCCATTAATGCCATTTCATCCTCATGCAGTGGTTCGTTGGCGTTAATGACGATGAGCAGCAGATCCGCTTCACTGACCGCCGTTCTCGAACGTTCTACTCCGATCCGTTCCACTACATCCATCGTTTCACGAATCCCTGCTGTATCCAGCAACTTGAGCGGAATACTATTAATAGTCACATATTCCTCAATAACGTCACGAGTTGTGCCCGGAATATCGGTCACAATGGCCCGCTCGCCCTGAGCCAATGTGTTCAGCAGTGACGATTTGCCCACATTTGGCCTTCCAACAATCGCTGTAGTCAGCCCTTCGCGCAAAATCTTTCCCTGCTCCGCCGTATGCAGCAGCCGATCAATTTCCGTCATGACCTGACTGCTTTTATCCTTGATTAAGTCAGATGTAAAAGATTCAACATCATGCTCAGGATAATCAATGTTCACTTCAATATGAGCAAGTGTCTCCACCAAGACATGACGCAGACGACGAATATTCTGGGACAGTTGTCCATCTACCTGCTTCAAAGCCACCGAAAAAGCTTTATCTGATTTGGAGCGGATTAAGTCAATGACGCCCTCTGCCTGACTCAGATCAATACGACCATTCAGAAAAGCACGTTTCGTAAATTCACCTGGCTCAGCCAGACGTATATTTTGCAGCAATAGTAAATCCATCACCCGTTTGACGGCTACGACCCCGCCATGAGTGCTGATTTCTACGACATCTTCTGTCGTAAAAGAGCGTGGCGCCCGCATCACTGTAACTAAAACTTCCTCCACCTTTTCCTGGCTTTGAGGATCTATAATATGTCCATAATGTACTGTGTGAGTTGGAGCCTTGCTTAGAGGTGTTTTACTACGGAACAAAGCCTCCACTTCTGTGACCGCTTCTGGACCGCTGACTCGTACAACCGCAATGCCGCCCTCGCCGACAGCCGTTGCAATGGCAGCTATAGTATCACTCAGCATAAAGTTTCTACCTCCTATCAAGTAGAAACGACATTGCCGTCCTTCATCAAGGACGGCAGCCGTTTCAGCGAGAAATATAAGAAAAAAAGCAATGGCTTCTGCATCTTGCAGAGAGCCATTGCGTCGGATTATTTTTTAGCAATGATGACGCGCCGATTGGGCTCGTCCCCCTTGCTGTATGTTCTAACCAGCGCATGCTGTTGGAGCTTGGCATGAATCAGCTTCCGCTCCTGTGACGGCATTGGCTCCAGTACCACTTCCTTGCCATAACGAATAGCCTGGTTCGCCAACCGATCTGCCAAATCCTCCAGCGTTTTTTGCCGACGTGCACGAAATTGCTCGGCATCCAGCACAATTCGGATGAACTTGTCAGAATGACGGTTGGCAACGATATTCGTCAGGTACTGCAATGCATCCAACGTCTGTCCTCTGCGGCCGATCAACATACCGAGCGACGGACCGGAGATATCCAGTGTACTTTCATCCTTGCGGTGGCGGACATCGACTTTAACGTCCAGTCCCATTCCTGCTGCTGTTTCACGGATGAAACGCAGCGCCTCTTCATAAGGATCTATATGTCCCGAGGGTGCTTCCGTGTTCATCTGTGCTTCCTGTACAACAGGCCTAGTTTCTTTTGATAAAGCCTGTCCCACGCTAGAAGGTGCTTGAGCCGATACATGAAGTTCAGCCGCGTGTGTGGTTTCAGGAGACGGCTCAGAGAGCAGCGTAAGCTCCACCTTCGCCTTCTTGACCCCGAGCCACCCCAGGAATCCTTTTGACGGCTGTTCCAACACGCTTACGGTTACCCGTTCACGGCTTACTCCCAGCTGGGAGAGTCCTTGTCTTACAGCATCTTCAACGGTTTTTCCTGATGTCACGACTTTGGTCATCTCGACTTTTTAGCCCCCTTCGTGTTTTTACCACCTTTTTTCTTACTATTGGAGGAACCTGTTTTCGCGAGACTGGCTGTTTTCACATTCGCCAGTGCTGCTTCTTTATCCTTATTCCGATAAAGGAAATAGTTTTGAATGATCGTGTAAATATTACTGTAGAACCAGTACAACGGCAAAGCGGATGGGAAGTTGTACGACATGAACAGAATCAGCACCGGATAGACGTACAGTAAAAATTGCATCGGTCCCTGCTGCGGCGTCGGATTCATTTTCATCATCATCCAAGTTTGGACAAATGTCGTAATCGCTGCCAAAATCGGCAGGATAAACAAGTGATCCGGTTTACCTAACTGGAGCCACAAGAAGTCATGATCCCGCAATGCTGAGTTATAATAAATGGCATTATAAAGCGCGATGAAAATTGGCATCTGTACTACCAAAGGAAGACAGCCCGCCATCGGGTTGACCTTGTTTTCCTGGAACAACTTCATCGTCTCTTGCTGGACCTTTTCAGGCGTATCCTTGTACTTCGCTTGGATTTCTTTTAATTGCGGCTGAATGGCCTGCATAGCTTTGGAACTACGTACTTGCTTGAGTGTAAGCGGCAAAATAATGGTTCGCACGATAATCACCAGAATCAGTACGGCCAGGCCATACTCTCCAGAGAACCATTGGGCAAATGTATCTAGCGCATACGAAAACCAGTAAACGACATATCTTTGCCAAAACGATCCATTGGCCAAGTCTGCCGTCGTGTAAGAATTGTGGGCCGTCTGGGCACATCCGGACAGCACAGCAACAAGTGCCAATAAGGCAATCAGGAGGAACCATTTTCCCCGTTGAGTCTTCAAACGCGACACTTCATAACCCCTTTCTTAACCAATCCATTCCAACGTAAATCATACCATATCCTGTAGGACAAAGATACTGACTATCGGCGTGAAGACTTGAGCAGCGAGGCTTTGCGTAGAACGTGCAGCACGCTTTTCTCCAGCTCTTGATACGACATTGTAACCGCATCTTTACGAACGATAAAAATCAGGTCAATCTGCTCCACCAATTCATGTTCATGATGGCGCACAATTTCCTTAACGATTCTACGCATCCGGTTGCGAACTACTGCATTGCCGATCTTCTTGCTGGCCGAAATTCCGACGCGGAACTGCTCTACCTCTCTGCGGCGGAACCAGTACACCACAAACTGATGGTTGGCAAAAGATTTGCCATGGCGGTATACGCGCCCAAAGTCCGCCCGGTTTCGTAGACGCAATTTTTTTTGCACGGCGCTTCTCCTTGCTCATCTCTTTTACACATGTCGGTAAGCTTACCTTTACCTTTTATATAGTAAGAAGTATGGACAACATTCCAACATGGTAATCTCGCTTATTTTATATCCATTTTCAAAAGCTTCATCTAATATAGGATAGGATGCTGGACTTCTCCCTCTTCTTTCACTACATTTTTACAACAATAGAAGAAGGGATCCGATCCCTGAATACCTCAATTATGAAAAAAAAGACCACCGTAGTGGTCTTTATGCACGCATTACGCACTCAATACTTTTCTACCTTTTTGGCGACGAGCTGCCAAAACTTTACGGCCATTCTTCGTGCTCATTCTTTTACGGAAGCCGTGAACTTTTTTACGTTTGCTGACATTCGGTCTGAAAGTCGGTCTCATTGTGCTGCACCTCCTTACAAGGAATACGTTTTATATGGAATATACCTAACGTAGCAATCTCCACAAAAAACACCTTTGTACATTTAACCACAAATAGCGGCCAAAGTCAATGTACTTGTGAATCCTCTCCCTCTTTTTCGCATTCAGGAAGCCTCCTCCCCTTCCCCCGCTCACTCACCTCACTCTTTTATTCCCTTATTTCATAAAATTTCTTTCGCCTCTCCTCCGTTATCAGCATTCTATTTGTAGTTTTCACTCCTCCAAAAACTGCTTTTTTTACATTTCTTCATTCTGTGACTTGAATCCATCCTATTTTCAGATCGACGTTATCGGGTTCGTTCAAAAATAATGTCGGAAACGTTACCGGAAATTTTCAACAGAAAAATAAGCCTCTGTGACCAAAAGGCAACAGCTGTTATACACAGATCCACAAAAAGAACTGAATTGTGATTTAAATGGTCATAACCTGTGCATAACATTTTAGAGTAAAAAAGAGTTATTGTCGAAAACTGAACAAATTATAAACAATATCTTGTGTTGTGAATAAAAATTGTACACAACAGATTGAATTTGTGGATAAATAACCACCAGTCATTGAAATACAAGGCTTCTTTTGCTATGATGATATTACTTTTGAATGTGAATATGTTGTTTTACCCTCCATATTATCAACACCCTGTGGATAAAGTTGTGAACAAGTTCAATTTATCCATCTTTTTATTTTTGTGCGGATTTGGGATTCTGGGGATATATTCTACATTTTTCATTTGATTTCGACATATTGCAGTCCCGTTTTGGCCTGCGGGATCAAGAGAACGGATCGTGCCGCACATTCCCTCCTGAGAAATATCGCCTCTCTTCTGCTGATCAGCAGCGGAATTTCCATTAGCTATTTTTCAGGGTCATTTTGTGCTGCGTTCTCTCACCACACTGCCGCATGATTTAGGCGGCGGTATGTCTTTTTATGGCCTTCAACAACATTTTTGGGATTTTAGGCGTTTTGCCGAAGCGCCGAGAGCAGCTCTCTGCAGCTTAATTCGGTAAAATGTCAGGATTTAAAAGGAGTGACGTCTGTGGACAGCCATACCTCTGAACTATGGCAGCAAATTCTATCCATTATACAAACCAAGCTGAGTAAGCCGAGTTACGACACTTGGTTTAAGGCTACCAAGGCAGCGAAACTAAATGACCACTCCATTGTGATTTCTGCACCGACAACTTTTGCCGTGGAATGGCTTGAAAGCCGCTATACCAAGCTAGTCGGAGCAACGGTTTATGAAATTTTGGGCAAACAGCTAGAGGTCAAGTTCGTTATTGAAGAGAACAAGCCCGCCGAGTTCGACCTTCAGCAACAACCTCAGCAGCAGCCGGTCGTTCATGAAGAAGCTGTGTCCCATATGCTGAATCCCAAATATACATTCGATACATTCGTCATCGGATCGGGGAACCGTTTTGCCCATGCGGCATCGCTGGCCGTCGCCGAGGCGCCGGCCAAAGCTTACAATCCGCTGTTTTTATACGGTGGTGTGGGGCTGGGAAAAACGCATCTGATGCACGCTATCGGGCACTATATTTTGGAGCACAATCCGACCAGCAAGGTCGTTTATTTATCGTCGGAGAAGTTTACGAATGAATTCATTAATGCCATCCGGGACAACCGCGGGGAAAGTTTCCGGAATAAATATCGCAACATTGATATTTTGCTCATTGATGATATTCAATTCATTGCGGGCAAGGAATCGACGCAGGAGGAATTTTTCCACACGTTTAACGCGCTTCATGAGGAACGCAAGCAGATTATAATCTCAAGCGATCGGCCGCCTAAAGAAATTCCAACGCTGGAAGAACGGCTGCGCTCTCGCTTCGAGTGGGGACTTATTACGGATATTCAGCCGCCGGATCTGGAGACGAGAATTGCTATTCTTCGGAAAAAGGCGCGGGCGGAAAACCTGGATATTCCCAATGAGGCCATGATGTATATCGCTAATCAAATTGATACGAACATCCGTGAGCTGGAAGGGGCGCTAATACGCGTTGTCGCCTATTCTTCCTTAACAAATCAGGATGTAACAAGTCATCTTGCGGCTGAAGCGTTGAAGGACATTATCCCGTCCAGCCGTCCAAAAATGATCACGATTCAGGATATACAGCATCAAGTCGGGGAATTTTACAATCTACGGCTGGAGGATTTTAAAGCGCGTAAGCGGACGAAGGCTGTAGCTTTTCCACGACAAATTGCCATGTACCTGTCTCGTGAGCTAACCGACTATTCTTTGCCGAAAATCGGCGAAGCTTTCGGTGGGCGTGATCATACGACTGTCATTCATGCGCACGAAAAAATCTCCAAATCCATTCAAGTGGATCAGGATTTGTTTAAAGTTATCAACAACCTAATAGAAAAAATCAAAAATCCAACCTGAACAAGTTCAGAGCCTATACACAATTTATACACATGTGGATAGGCTTGATTTTATTAGGGTTACAGTGACTTATCCACATATTCAGTGCGCCTATTACTATTACTAATATATTTTAAAGATATACATCACCTAAATAAGGCCCGCGTCAACGCGTGCTTGAAGGATTAAAACCCGTAGGAGGAACTTATGAAGATCAGCATTCTGAAAAACGTTTTGAACGAGGCTATACAACATGTATCCAAAGCGATATCAAGTCGGACTACGATTCCAATTCTGAGCGGTATTAAGCTGGATGTGAATCACCAGGGAGTAACGCTGACCGCCAGCGATACAGACATCTCCATTCAATCCTTTATTCCGATGGAGGATGGTGACCAAACTGTCGTTCAGGTCGAACAACCCGGTAGTGTTGTACTGCCAGCCAAATTCTTTGTCGAAATTATCAAAAAGTTGCCGTCTCAGGAGATCCGTATGGAGGTAAAAGACCAATTCCAAACCTTTATCTCGTCCGGTGCAACTGAAATTCAGATTGTTGGCTTGGACCCTGAAGAATTCCCGGTGCTTCCCAACATTGAAGAAAATCAAGTCATCTCTGTGCCAGGAGATTTACTTAAAAATATGATTAAACAGACGGTGTTCTCCATTTCCACCCACGAAACGACACCGATTTTAACCGGCGTGTTGTGGAATCTGGCTGAGGGGGAACTGAAGTTTGTGGCAACGGACCGCCACCGCCTTGCCACCCGCAGCGCTCATTTGGAGACGTCTGAAGGCTTGCGCTTTAGCAATGTTGTCATTGCGGGCAAAACGCTGAATGAGCTGAGCAGAATTATTCCAGACCAAAATATGCTTGTGGATATCGTAGTAGCGGACAATCAGGTATTATTCAAAGTAGATCGGGTGCTATTTTATTCCCGCATCTTGGACGGCACCTATCCTGATACTTCTAGAATTATTCCGACCTCCTACAAAACAGAACTGATTGTGGATACAAAAAGTTTAAGTGAGTCAATTGACCGTGCTTATTTGCTGTCCCGTGAGGAAAAAACGAATATTGTAAAAATGCAGTCGCTGGAAAATGGCGGCTTGGAAATTTCCTCTAGTTCCTCTGAGCTTGGCAAAGTGCGTGAGGAAGTAACTGTGTCCAAATTTGAGGGAGAGCCGCTCAAAATTTCGTTCAACTCCAAATACATGCTCGACGTGCTCAAGGTGATTGATAGCGAGCAGCTGACGATTGCTTTTACCGGCATTATGAGTCCCATTATTTTAAAACCGGCAGATTCCAGCAATGCGCTGTATATCATCCTGCCATATCGCACAACCAACTGACGTTTAGCTTTAACCCACCCGAGGACAAGCGAAAGGATGAACAAGCCTTGAAACAGATATCTATACAGACCGAATACATCAAGCTCGATCAATTTTTAAAATTAGCCGATTGTGTATCCACAGGAGGCATGGCTAAAGCCCTGCTGCAAGAGGGACAAGTCCGTGTGAATGGTGAACCGGAAGAACGTCGTGGAAGAAAACTGTACCCGGGTGATACCGTAGAAGTAGAGGACAACGGAAGTTTCGAAGTTACAGCAGGAGCATGATCGCCTGGGTGGCAAGGACTCCTTTTAGGTACGGAGTAACAAGGGGGACCCTATGTGTTTGTGAACAACATTGTTTTGCAGCAGTACCGGAACTATGAACAGCTGGAGCTGAATGAATTTGGGCCCGTTAATTTGCTGATCGGACAAAATGCGCAGGGCAAAACGAATCTGGTAGAGGCGATTTTTGTACTGGCTTTAACCAAAAGTCATCGAACGTCCCGCGACAAAGAGTTAATCTCCTTCGGGGCTACTTCCACTCACCTAGCTGCGGATGTGGATAAAAAATACGGGAAAATCAGACTGGATCTCGCGTTATCCACACAAGGCAAAAAAGCAAAGATCAACGGACTGGAGCAGCGAAAACTGAGCGATTTTATTGGTTCGTTAAATGTGGTCATGTTTGCACCTGAGGATCTCGAAATCGTCAAAGGAACACCGGGGGTTCGCCGCCGGTTTCTTGACATGGAAATTGGACAGGTTGCGCCAGGATATCTGTATCATTTGCAGCAATACCAGAAAGTATTGGTGCAGCGAAATAACCTGCTCAAGCAAGCTTGGGGTAAGGATATGGCTTCAGTGCAGCTGATGCTGGAGGTATGGAATGAGCAACTTGTTGAGCATGGTGTTAAAATTGTTAAAAAGCGGAAACAATTTATAACAAAGCTACAAAAGTGGGCTCAGGCCATTCATGAAGGGATTGCAGGTGGGACAGAAGAGTTAAAATTAACCTATGTTCCCTCCTTCAGTGAGCCAGAGGAAGAAGATGAAGCTGTCTTATTGGAGCGATTTATGATAAAGTTATCCCAAATGAGGGAACAGGAAATCCGCCGTGGCATGACTTTGGCGGGACCCCATCGTGATGATTTGGCCTTTGCCATTAACGGCAGAGAAGTGCATACGTATGGCTCGCAGGGGCAGCAGCGGACGACGGCCCTGTCCTTGAAGCTGGCCGAAATAGAGTTAATTCATGAAGAAATTGGTGAATATCCTGTCCTGCTGCTGGATGATGTTTTGTCCGAGCTGGACCCCTATCGTCAGACTCAGCTGATCGAGACTTTCCAAAGCAAGGTACAGACCTTTATCACGGCAACCGGGGTTGAGACTTTGAACGCAGAACGACTCAAGGATGCCAATATTTATCACGTCCACGACGGGCATGTGGAACACTAAGGAGTGAGTGACCGCTATGTATATTCATCTGGGTGGAGAAAAAATCATCCGCTCTTCAGAGCTTGTGGCTATTTTCGATATCTCGATTGAAAAATCCTCTAAAATCTCCAAGCAATACGTGAACCACGCCCAACAGCAGAAGCATGTCGAGATGATTGGCGAAGAGGAAGCCAAGTCCATCGTAGTGACTCAGAATACGGTGTATTATTCCCCCATCTCCTCAACAACACTCAAAAAGCGGGCAAACCAGTTTGTTGCCAATGCTTAACCATAGAATCTATAGAAGTAGGTGAAAGGCATGTCTATGAATCAACCGTCTTATGATGCGGGCGAGATTCAGGTCCTTGAGGGCCTGGAAGCGGTTCGGAAACGTCCCGGGATGTATATTGGCTCCACGAGCGCCAAAGGTCTCCATCATTTGGTCTGGGAAGTTGTGGACAACAGCATTGACGAAGCGCTGGCGGGTTACTGTGACAGCATTCAAGTTGTCGTTCACGAAGACAATAGCATTACCGTTACAGATAACGGTCGCGGTATTCCAGTAAGTGAACACGCCAAAATGAAAAAATCTGCGCTGGAAGTCGTTATGACCGTGCTTCACGCAGGTGGTAAATTTGGAGGCGGAGGGTACAAGGTATCCGGTGGTCTGCACGGGGTTGGTGTATCCGTAGTAAATGCCCTCTCCAGTAAAATGATCGTGCATGTTAAACGGGACGGACATCTGTATGAGCAGGAATATCATCGTGGTGCTCCGCAGTATGATGTCAGAGTCATCGGTGACACAGACGAGACGGGTACCCAAACGACTTTTTATCCTGACGATCAAATCTTTACAGAAACGACCGTATATGACTATGATACGCTCCAGACGCGGATTCGTGAGTTGGCTTTCCTGAACAAAGGTATTGCAATCAGCTTGACTGATGAACGGACGGGCGCCAGCGATACATTTCACTACGAGGGCGGAATCAGTGAATATGTGCAATTTTTGAATCAAAAAAGAGAAGCGCTGCATGAACAGCCGATTTATGTCGAAGGCTCGCGTGATATGATTCAAGTCGAAGTGGCATTGCAATATAACGACAGCTATACCGAGAATATTTATTCTTTTGCCAACAACATCAACACCCATGAGGGCGGAACTCACGAGTCAGGTTTCAAGAGTGCATTAACCCGGATTATTAACGATTATGCACGTAAAAATGGCTTGATTAAGGACAACAATGCCAACTTGACCGGTGACGATGTGCGTGAAGGATTGACGGCGATTATCTCCGTCAAAATTCCAGAACCACAGTTTGAGGGTCAGACCAAGACAAAGCTGGGTAACAGTGAGGTGCGAGGGATTGTCGAATCCCTATTCGCAGAGAAACTCCAGGAATTCCTAGAGGAAAATCCGTCTGTTTCCCGCCGGGTGGTTGATAAATCCTTACAAGCAGCACGTGCCCGGGAAGCAGCGCGTAAAGCGCGTGAGCTTACACGTCGTAAAAGTGCGCTGGAAATCAGTTCGCTCCCAGGCAAACTGGCGGATTGCTCCTCTAAGGATGCTTCGATTAGTGAACTGTACATCGTCGAAGGTGACTCAGCAGGAGGATCGGCCAAGCAGGGTCGTGATCGTCACTTTCAAGCTATTTTGCCGATTCGCGGTAAAATCCTGAATGTTGAAAAGGCACGCTTGGACCGTATTTTGTCCAGTGATGAAATTCGGTCTATGGTAACAGCAATGGGTACAGGGATCGGAGACGACTTTGACATCGCCAAAGCCCGTTATCACAAGGTCATTATCATGACTGATGCGGATGTCGATGGTGCCCATATTCGTACGTTGTTGCTGACGTTCTTCTATCGGTACATGCGTAAAATCATTGATGCAGGCTATATTTATATAGCTCAGCCACCACTATTCAAAGTGGAGCGTAACAAAGTTGTACGTTATGCGAACTCCGAGGCGGAACGTGATGAGATCATCAGGGAATTTGGAGAAAACGCGAAATACAATGTACAGCGCTATAAAGGTTTGGGTGAGATGAATGCGACCCAACTTTGGGAAACTACAATGGACCCTGAGAGTCGTACTATGCTTCAGGTAACTGTCAGTGACGCGATGCTGGCTGATACACTGTTCAATACCTTGATGGGTGATAATGTAGAACCCCGTCGTGACTTTATCCAAGAACATGCGAAGTACGTGAAAAATCTTGATTTTTAATGTGTGATGTTCCTTCCTAGTGGCTGTTTTACGTGCTCATTAGGTAGTATTTTGTAGGAGTTCCAAGGGGCGCCCAAATGGGCGTCCCTTTTCTTCTCATTAACCAGCCCGGGTGTATTTGAATATTTGAACTCATTGTTTTAGGCTTTTTTCTTAGAGCGTATGGTTTTACCCGTGGATGAAGAGTACCGGCCGTAGCCTACTGCATATCTGAATATTTTATGATAGAGGCTTTTGTTGGGAAGGGAAGAGAACACCTTAATTGCTGGTCTCGTATTAACCTCCAGAATCCACGGATAATTTTGTTGATCCAGTCCCACATCTAATCCAATTTCCCTTAAACGTGGGTATTTTTTTTGCAACTGCCAGGCTACCCGTTCGCCCATTTTTGATAATTTTTGCTCCAGTCGTACAGCTTCCTTTACATCCATGTATGGAGCGACTAGCTCATTGAAAAAGCGCGTTGTCCCACCGCTGTGATGATTGGTGACGACTTTGTCAGGAGCAGCTACGCGTCCTACAATAAGCGTTGTTTCCCATTGGTGTCTCAAATTCATCTGGGTTAATACCCTCAGATCGAAAGGGCGTGCTTCATGCTGAAGAAGTGGAATTCCACGCTGGATCAGATATGGACGTTTTCGTATGCGGGAAGAAACCACTTTATGCAGATCTTCTAGACTTTCGAAGGTGAAGGTATCTACTTCATAGCGAAGCACATACCAAGTTCTCTCTTCGATAATTCCTTCTTCTGTCGGTGGAAGCGGCTCTGTCAGCCTCTCTGCCCGCATAACCCCTTTTCCATAAGTACCGTTATCCGGCTTAATATAGACAGTACCATACACAGCCAACATTTCGTTCAAGTGATCAAATGTGTACAACCGTGTTTCCGGTACATAAGCGGCCAATGTCGGATTGGGGAGAATGGCATTTGTTTTGGTCCACTTACTGGATACTCGCTGAATAGACAAGTAATCTCATCCCTTTCTTTTCGAAATATGAGTCATGTACTTGGAATCCGCAACACTTTGACAAAACAAGGGAAACTAAAGGACAAGCGCGTAAAACAATGATATAATAGAGAAATACGGCGTTTTTCGGAATTTTGCTAAGTGAACCCTGACCGTATACGTATTGTATGTGGAAAAGGCCCTTAGGGTGGGGGCTAATCCCCAGCTCTGGGGAATTTGTTATAATCAGGGCTTGTGAGTTGTACAAGAGATAGCAATCTGCTACTCGCAGAAAGAGAATGACGAGGGATTTACGCTGTAAAGAGGACAGATGCGTTTAATTGTGCTCTTTTTGTGAAAGTAATATAATTACACAGATGAGGATTTCAGCCAAAATCCTGCGCAGAGAGCGGAGTGTATAGGCAGTATCTTGTTAGGCTTTTCACATAGAGAGCATTGTATTGAAGGATAAGAAGGAGGACCAGCATGGCGGATCAAAATAACTCGCAAATCATCAATAGGGATATCGGAGTGGAAATGCGCGAATCCTTTATGGATTATGCCATGAGTATTATTGTTAGCCGTGCCTTGCCTGATGTGCGGGACGGACTGAAGCCGGTACACCGTCGTATTTTGTATGCGATGTCCGAGCTAGGCATGTCGCCAGATAAGCCTTACAAAAAATCGGCAAGAATTGTCGGCGAAGTTATCGGTAAATATCACCCTCATGGTGATACGGCTGTATATGATACGATGGTGCGGATGGCGCAGGATTTTTCCTTGCGTTATATGTTGGTGGATGGACACGGTAACTTTGGCTCCGTGGATGGAGATATGGCGGCTGCGATGCGTTACACCGAAGCACGGTTGTCCAAGATTGCCATGGAAATGCTACGTGATTTGAACAAAGAGACCGTTGATTTTATGCCGAACTACGATGGTGAAGAGAGCGAGCCCGTTGTATTACCTGCACGTTATCCTAACTTGCTGGTGAATGGCGTCGGCGGAATTGCAGTCGGGATGGCTACCAATATTCCTCCGCATAACTTGGGAGAGGTTATCGATGGTGTACAAGCACTAATCGAAAATCCTGACATTACGCCGATGGAACTTATGGATTATATTCAAGGGCCGGATTTCCCGACAGCAGGGTATATTTTAGGACGCTCTGGTATTCGTCAGGCGTACCAGACTGGCCGCGGATCTGTGACCATGCGTGCGAAGACCACCATAGAAGAGATTGGCAATAAAGCACGGATTATCGTGCATGAGCTGCCTTACCAAGTGAATAAGGCTCGTCTGGTCGAGAAAATTGCCGAATTAGTACGTGACAAACGTATTGAAGGCATTACGGATCTTCGGGATGAATCGGACCGTACGGGTATGCGTGTCGTTATTGAGTTGCGTAGAGACGTGAACCCGAATGTCGTTCTGAACAATTTGTTTAAACATACGGCCATGCAGTCGAATTTCGGTATTAATATGCTTGCCATTGTAAACAACGAACCGAAGATTTTGAACCTGAAGGATGTCTTGTATCATTATCTCAAACATCAGGTCGAGGTTATTCGTCGCCGGACAGAATTTGATCTGAAAAAAGCCGAAGCTAGAGCACACATTCTGGAAGGTTTGCGCATTGCCCTTGACCATCTGGACGAAGTTATTGCCTTGATTCGTTCTTCCCAAACTGCAGAAGCAGCTCGTGAAGGACTGATTGAGCGGTTCTCGCTCACTCTTGAGCAGTCTCAGGCTATTCTGGATATGCGTCTGCAACGCTTAACCGGTTTGGAACGTGAGAAGATCGAGAACGAATATAACGAGCTAATACAAAAGATTGCGGAATACCGTGAGATTTTGGCGAATGAGCATCTGGTACTCAACATCATTAGTGAAGAGCTGAATGAACTTAAGGAACGTTTCGCTGATGACCGTCGCACTGAAATTACAGTGGGTGAAGAGAGTATTCTGGATGAGGATCTCATTCCGCGTGAAGATGTTATTATTACTGTAACCCATACGGGATATATCAAACGCCTTCCTGTTACTACCTATCGCAGTCAAAAACGCGGTGGTCGTGGTGTAGTAGGTATGGATACCAAAGATGAGGATTTCGTAGAGCATCTGTTCATTACGAATTCACATCATCATTTGTTATTCTTTACCGACAAGGGCAAGGTGTATCGGATTAAGGCCTATGAGATTCCTGACCTTAGCCGGACAGCCCGGGGGACACCGATTATTAACCTGATTCAGATTGAACAGGGTGAGTCGATCAATGCGGTAATTCCAATCGAGGAATTTGTGGAGGATAGCTATCTATTCTTTGCGACCCAGCATGGAATCATTAAGAAGACACCGCTTGACGACTATGCAAATATCCGCAAAGGTGGCTTGATTGCCATTAACTTGCGTGAAGATGACGCCCTGATCGAAGTGAAGCTGACGGACGGACAGCAGGAAATGATTATTGGTACAGCACAAGGCATGTCTATCCGTTTCCCTGAAAGTGATGTACGGTCTATGGGCCGTAGTGCTACAGGGGTTAAAGGGATCAACCTTGATGAGAGTGATGCTGTAATAGGTATGGATATCGTAGACACCAGCCTGGATATCCTGATTGTAACGGCCAAAGGTTATGGCAAGCGTACCCCTGTTGTGGATTATCGTATCCAAAGCCGTGGAGGTAAGGGGATCAAGACGATTAATGTTACGGATAAAAATGGTCCGGTTGTCGGTCTCAAGGTTGTAAAAACCG
>NZ_CM137723.1:2025000-2192500 GCF_054602535.1 Paenibacillus sp. SEL1
GGTAGGGGAGCGTTGAATGCGGGTTGAAGGTGTACCGTAAGGAGCGCTGGACTGCATTCAAGTGAGAATGCCGGTATGAGTAACGAAAAGATCTGTGAGAATCAGATCCGCCGAAAGCCTAAGGGTTCCTGAGGAAGGTTCGTCCGCTCAGGGTAAGTCGGGACCTAAGGCGAGGCCGATAGGCGTAGTCGAAGGACAACAGGTCGAAATTCCTGTACCACCGTAATCCGTTATGAGCGATGGGGTGACGCAGTAGGGTAGTGACGCGGACTGATGGATGTCCGTCTAAGCAGTGAGGCTGATGTGTAGGCAAATCCGCACATCGTTAAGGCTGGGCTGTGATGGGGAGCGAAAATTGTAGTAGCGAAGGTCATGATCTCAGACTGCCAAGAAAAGCCTCTAGCCAGGAGAAGGTGCCCGTACCGCAAACCGACACAGGTAGGCGAGAAGAGAATTCTAAGGCGCGCGGAAGAACTCTCGTTAAGGAACTCGGCAAAATGACCCCGTAACTTCGGGAGAAGGGGTGCCTCGGTAGGGTGAATAGCCCGAGGGGGCCGCAGTGAAAAGGCCCAAGCGACTGTTTAGCAAAAACACAGGTCTGTGCGAAGCCGCAAGGCGAAGTATACGGGCTGACGCCTGCCCGGTGCTGGAAGGTTAAGGGGAGTGGTAAGCTCGCAAGAGCGAAGCTATGAACCGAAGCCCCAGTAAACGGCGGCCGTAACTATAACGGTCCTAAGGTAGCGAAATTCCTTGTCAGGTAAATTCTGACCCGCACGAATGGCGTAACGACTTGGGCGCTGTCTCAACGAGAGATCCGGTGAAATTTTAATACCTGTGAAGATGCAGGTTACCCGCGACAAGACGGAAAGACCCCATGGAGCTTTACTGCAGCTTGATATTGAATTTGGGTACGATCTGTACAGGATAGGTGGGAGCCGTAGAACTTTGAGCGCCAGCTTGAGAGGAGGCATCCTTGGGATACCACCCTGATCGTATCTAGGTTCTAACTTGGTACCGTAAACCGGTACGAGGACAGTGTCAGGTGGGCAGTTTGACTGGGGCGGTCGCCTCCTAAAGAGTAACGGAGGCGCCCCAAGGTTCCCTCAGAATGGTTGGAAATCATTCGAAGAGTGCAAAGGCAGAAGGGAGCTTGACTGCGAGACCTACAAGTCGAGCAGGGACGAAAGTCGGGCTTAGTGATCCGGTGGTACCGCATGGAAGGGCCATCGCTCAACGGATAAAAGCTACCCTGGGGATAACAGGCTTATCTCCCCCAAGAGTCCACATCGACGGGGAGGTTTGGCACCTCGATGTCGGCTCATCGCATCCTGGGGCTGAAGTAGGTCCCAAGGGTTGGGCTGTTCGCCCATTAAAGCGGTACGCGAGCTGGGTTCAGAACGTCGTGAGACAGTTCGGTCCCTATCTGTCGTGGGCGTAGGAAATTTGAGAGGAGCTGTCCTTAGTACGAGAGGACCGGGATGGACGTACCGCTGGTGTACCAGTTGTTCCGCCAGGAGCACCGCTGGGTAGCTATGTACGGAAGGGATAAGCGCTGAAAGCATCTAAGCGTGAAGCCCCCCTCAAGATGAGATTTCCCAATTAGTAAGACCCCTTGAAGACGACGAGGTAGATAGGTTGGGGGTGGAAGTGCAGTAATGCATGGAGCTGACCAATACTAATCGGTCGAGGGCTTATCCTAAGATAAGACGCAATGAGTTTCGGATCCAGTTTTCAGGGTGTAACCTTGAATGTAGAATTTACGATGTAAATTCATGTTTGGTGGCGATAGCGGAGGGGTTCCACACGTACCCATCCCGAACACGACCGTTAAGCCCTCCAGCGCCGATGGTACTTGGACCGCAGGGTCCTGGGAGAGTAGGACGTCGCCAAGCAAAAAGTAAAGAGAATCATGATCTCGTTGAGATTATGATTCTTTTTTTGCATATACGTATATTTTAGAAATATCCTTACAAAAGGAAGGTAACATTTTTGTTACGGAATGTAGGAGTAAACCCTGTATAATATAGGTATTGAATCCCATACACACACGCTGCATTATTGCAGAATTATGCAAACTCCATCATAGGATTTTGTATAGTCAATCAGGCTGGTAAGGAGGGAAGATCATGCGGCGAAATAAATGGCTTGCTCTATTGGTGCTATTCAGTGTCGCTGTCGCGATTCTTACCGGGTGCGTGGAAGAGGAGCCTTCTTGGACATCGTTTGAGGGTGCTGCCAACGAGAAGACGTTTCCGGTTCCTAAAGAAGCTAGTAAAACCGATCGGGCCAGCAGTAATTCGGACATGGACTATGTTCGCTATGCACTGCCAGCGTTGAAGGAAAGTGATAGTCTACCTGCTCCTTATTTAGAAGAGATTGCAGCTTGGGGCTGGACTGAGGAACCGAATTTATCCACCTCGAATCAGAAGGTGTTTCAGAAAAATAAGCATATGGTGCATTTGTCTGTGCATGATGGTTCTTTTACTGTATTGGTTCCAAAAGACAGAAAGGCTGTTGTGAAGAGCAAAAGCGTGGATCTTAATTAGGGACACGGTTTCCAACCGAGTAAGCAGCATAGGATTTATTGTAGATCATATTTATAGTAAACTCATAGCGTATTGTATGCTGTGTATAATGAAGAATGAAGAGATCGGATATGGGGAAGCACTCAGAACTGCCGTTGAGTAGGGAGTGGCTTACTTTTATATATTTGCATGTTGATCAAATGCTCTACATGAATAACAAGGATAACGATGAGGAAAATTTACTTGATAAGAGAATGAAGCGATTTTAATTGTTAAGTTACAAAAAAAGGAGTAACCGTTTGAGGTTGCTCCTTTTTTTATTGCTTCAGTCTAGATCGTTGATAGGTTAGTTCAGACCTGAGTTTTCTATCAGTACGGATAATGAGTGGTTAAATTTACTGTTGATAATATGAGGCATCTTCATCGGTGAACTTTAACATGCCATCTTTTCTCTCGCCGGTAAGCCGACTGAGGATGTATAGACGCGGTGCAATAAGCCATAGATGCCAGAAGAGTAAGGATACAGTAAAGGCTGGTGGAGACCAGAGAATGAATACGGCTGATAAGCAGATACCGATCCAGAGGGTATGTATGTGCACACGGCGAAAGATGCTATAGCCTATGTACTGGTCTGTCATATAGCCTAGCCAAGGTAATTTACGGTGGAATGCCCAGCGTTTGCGGAAGGATGTTCCGCCACCGATGTATAGGACAGATCGTGAGATTACGAAGTGTACCCATAAGGTTAGGAAAAAGGCAAGAGCAAACAAAAACACGCTAGTCCAGGAAAAGGCAAGAAGCAGAAAGAGAAGCATAATAACAGGCAGTGTGATATGACTCCATATTAGTTGACGCGGTATACTGATTTTTTTAATGAGCTTGTAGTGATAGTAGGTAGCTTTGGTTCCGGTTTCCTCTGTCATGCGAACAGTCCTTTCATTAATCTACTGCATCACAAGTGGCTTCCCGTCCACAGCCGGAAAAAGGGACGGTACTTCGCTCATGCCGCTTTAAATAAGCATTTAATCGTTTTTGTAGAAGTACAGAATGATCGACATCCGGTGTTAGCTAGCCTACTCTATAATTACTGGAAAAGCTATCACTGATGAAGTGTTCAAGGGCTCCGATGAAAGGGTATCCATACATAAGAGCTTTTCTTATTATATCGGCATAGACGGCTGTTTTTTAAACATACGGGGTACAAACACCATAATGGCCCAGATGGAATATATATAGAGTATATCGTCGAACTGGGCTATGAAAAGGTTTAAAATAGTAGAAAGTGCCCCATACTAATAGTAAAAGAAACAAGGTGGGATGGATATGCATGATCAAGGCGGCCACCGCTGTATTATATGCGGGCAGCACAAGCATGAAGGCATTTTTATCGTTTCCGAGTTTATCTGTGATACGTGTGAAGCTGAAATGGTGCACACGGATGCAACTGATGCCAAATATCATTTTTTTATTGATCAACTAAAGCAAATCTGGGTACAGAAAAATGCATAATATCCTTTGCTAATTAGTCTTTGAAGGATTGGCATTCCAAGGTCTGTCGATACGGGCCTTTTTTTCTGTGAGTAAAAGTAGGATTCCGCTTGATTTTACGATAAAATAAGGTAGATATAAAGCTTTGTTTGGAAGGATTGCAGGATGATGAGGAAAAAGGCGGTACATGCACCATTAATGGAAGCTCTAATACGTTACCGGACTCAGGGCAATGCTTCTTTCCATGTACCCGGTCATAAAAATGGACAAGTATATGAGCATGAAAATATTGCATCTCTGTTGCAAGAAGTGATGTCTATTGATGCGACAGAAATTACTGGACTGGATGATTTGCATCACCCAGAAGATGTGATTCATGAAGGGCAAGAGCTGGCTGCAAAGTGCTTTGGTGCTGAAGAAAGCTTTTGGCTAATTGGAGGAAGCACGGTCGGTAATTTGGCTATGATTTTAACTGTATGTACGGAGCCGGGAGATCTACTGCTGGTACAGAGAAATGTACACAAATCTGTCCTGAACGGTCTCATGCTGTCAGGGGCTAATGCGGTATTCCTAGATCCGGAAATAGATACACTAAGCGGGCTGGCGGTTGCCCCAACGACGGATACAATAAAAGCTGCACTGAAGGCCTATCCTTCGGCTAAAGGGGTGTTACTTACACTACCTAATTACTATGGGATGGGGCATGACCTGAAGGCAACGGCTAAGGCCTGTCATGCAGCCCATGTGCCGCTATTGATAGATGAGGCACATGGTGCCCATTATGGGCTGCATCCTCGTTTGCCAGCCTCTGCGCTATCCTGCGGGGCTGATGTAGTCGTCCAGTCGACACATAAAATGCTTCCAGCCATGACCATGGGGGCCATGTTACATGTGCAGGGAGAGAGAATCCATCGGGAACTGCTTCGTCAGCGTTTGGCGATGGTGCAAAGCTCTAGCCCTTCTTATCCGTTAATGGCTTCACTGGATTTGGCAAGATGGTATATAGAGGCGTATGGAACAGATGCTTTTACAGTGGGCTTAGCGGCGGCAGATGCTTTTAGAAAGGGCCTGGAGCAGCTCCCACGCTTTCGCTTGCTAGAACCTACACAGCAGGCACTAGAGGGAGAATACGCTCACAGGGGAATCTCTGAGGTCCTAGAAAGGGCTGATGAGGGAATAAGCGGATATTCAACCCAGGATCCTTTTAAATTGGTGCTGTATGATACATGGGGTATACTGGATGGGTTTGGACTCAAGCATGAGTTGGAGACTTACGGATGTGTTCCAGAGATGAGCGACGAAAAACATGTTGTTTTATTGTTTACGTTAGGCTCTACGGCTAAGGATGCGAGTCACCTGTTGCAGGCTCTTGTGCATATAGATAACGATATAAGATTTAAGGAGACGGCTGGTGAGCCGGGGTCAACGGAAAAAGAGCAGCAAAGATTCGAATTAGATTTTTCCACGTGGAACAATGATAGAATGAAGGGATACTCTAGTCCGGTGCCGTTTGGGCTTCGACCGATTAGCCCGGATCAGATGGAGACCGTGCCTGTAGACGAATCCGCTGGCAGGGTAGCGGCTGAAATGATTATCCCGTATCCTCCAGGTATTCCACTGCTATATGCAGGAGAAACGATCACAGAAGCGGTTGCATTGCGGATGAGTCGTCTACGTGAGCTGGGAGCCAAGTGGCACGGGGTAGCAGATGAAAGTATGCTTACAATTCGGGTATTCCGTTTACAATAAAGATTAGATACTAGAGACTTAACAAATACAGAAGACTGAATAAAAGAAGCATACGTAGCCTATGGGTGACTTTTATTTTTCAGGCAGGAAAGCAGGGAATAACATGAATCGGAAAGGCATTTTTATCACACTGGAGGGGGGAGACGGCTCCGGTAAAACAACTATGATTCAACGGCTGGCGAAGTTTATGGAGAGAGAAGGCTATCCAGTCATCACGACGAGGGAGCCGGGTGGCATCGAAATTTCCGAAAAGATTCGTTCTATCATTTTGGACCCTGCTCATACCAGTATGGATGCTCGAACAGAGGCACTTTTATACGCGGCGGCGCGGCGTCAGCATTTGGTGGAGAAGGTAAAGCCGGCTATTGAACAGGGAGCTATCGTATTATGTGATCGTTTTGTGGATAGTAGCTTGGTCTATCAAGGATTTGCAAGAGGGATCGGAATTGAAGAGGTAGCTTCAATTAATCGCTTCGCAGTGGATGATTGGGAGCCGGATGCCACATTTTATCTGGATATTGAGCCCGAATTGGGATTGGCAAGAATTAATGCGTCACGAGGAGCAGAAATGGACCGCCTCGACATGGAGAGTATATCGTTTCACCATAAGGTGCGAGAGGCATATTTGGAGTTGGCTCGCAAATTTCCGGAGCGAATTACAATTGTTGATGCATCTCCGGCGCCAGAGCAGGTGGAGCAAGTATTGAAGGATTTGCTGAAAAAGCGGTTTGTTCAGAATTTTAGCATATAATTGTCGAAGGTTATACGGTAAAATTGAGCTAGGGACAAGGTTGTCTCTAATATGACTTGAAGGAGGAATACAGGATGAAGCTGATTATTGCGATTGTACAGGATAAGGACAGTAACAGATTATCCAGCGGACTGGTGAAAGCTAATTTCCGTGCTACTAAATTGGCGAGCACAGGAGGATTTCTGCGTGCTGGTAATACGACATTTATGATCGGTGTTGATGACAATCAGGTGGACTCATTAATGAACGTCATTCGCAGCAGTTGCAAGGTTCGTGAACAGCTGGTCACACCCGTTACCCCTATGAGCGGGACGACGGATTCCTATTTACCGTTGCCTGTTGAAGTCCAGGTGGGTGGAGCGACGGTATTCGTGATGCCTGTAGACCGTTTCGAGCATTTCTGAATCTACACAATAGGGCCTATTCTGCCGATATGATAGGGGAATCGCCTGTATCTTCTCACATGATGAGAGTGAGGGCAGATCCACTAAAACGGCAGCGCTACAGCGCAGTCCCCGGAAAGCCGAAGAAACCCTGAGTTCTAGATTGAACTGTTCATGAAGGGGGAAAGTGGAAGCATCCGGGGAGAAAGCAGGTTTATATGAAAATAAATCCGGGCTATCGCCCTTTACAAAGTACATTGTCTACAAATGAAATGAGTGCAAAGCCAATTCAGCCCAAGAGCTTCTCCGACGTTATGCAGCAAAATGGGGAGCAAGCTTCGCAGGAGGAATTGAATCGGCGCTTTAAGGAAATACAAATGCAGGGAGATCGTCTTGCACGTTCAATGACGATTCGTGAGCTGAAGGCCTATAAGATGTTGGTTAAACGGTTTTTGGAAGATACCGTTCGGCGAGGCGTGTCCATGAAGGACACGAAGGGCTGGGATCGCCGGGGACGCAGCAAACGTTATAAGCTGATAGATGAAGTGGATGAGCTGTTGCTCAAAATGGCGGATGAGCTGCTCGAAACCGAGCAAGGCAAGATTGAGCTTTTGCAAGGGGTCGGTGAGATCAGAGGATTGCTAATTAATCTCTCATTTTAATGCAGACTTATGTTATAAATGAATACAGACGGGCTGTTGCCACGAAGAAATAATCTGCTTGCTGATCATGCTGGCAGATTATTTTTGACTATGTACATGCCTGGAAGAACAACGATTTGCCGATGGATCACAGTTGTTTTCAGTGGAGAAAGTGAGGAAATATGTCTTTTCAACATATAATGGGCCAGGATGTAGCCAAAAAAATGCTGCAGAGTGCACTACGGAATCATACAGTCAACCATGCCTATGTTTTTAGCGGGCCGCCGGGAAGCGGGCAGATGAACATGGCGCAGATCTTTGCTAAGGCTTTATTTTGTGAGCGACAGACGGATGATGCATGCGGGGAGTGTTTGTCATGCCGCAAGGTAGAGCACGGGAATCATCCAGATTTGCATATTGTAGAGCCGGATGGAGCTACGATTAAAATTGATCAGATTCGTGGGCTTCAACGTATATTTTCTTACAAATCTGAAAGCTCCAATCCGAAGGTATATATCATTCGGCAGGCGGATACCATGACAGTGCAAGCTGCTAATAGCCTACTTAAATTTCTGGAGGAGCCCCAGATTCCAGTGGTCGGCATACTCATTTCTGAAAATGGACAGGCGTTGCTGCCTACGATTCAATCACGGACGCAGCAGGTTCCTTTCCACGCTTTACAGCCGGAGGTGATGATGCAGGCATTAATTGGGGAAGGCTATACAGCAGGGCTTGTCCGGTCGGTCGTTCATATTGCTTCAGGACTGGAATCATGTAGAGAAATTCTCCAGCAGAATTGGTTTGCAGAAATTAGAAACGTAGTGTTACAATTAGTGAAGGAGTCCATGAGTCGGGGGAGCTCGTCTATTATTCTGGCTCAACAGAAGATTTTTAAAACTGGACTTTCTGAACACCTGGATATTCTGTTTCATCTGTTTCATTTGTGGTTTAAGGATATGCTTCATTTCCGTTACGGAAGGCACGAAAGCATTGTTTTCATAGATCATTTGGAGTCCGTCTCCAAATTGGCAATCACCCGCAGCACGGAACAATGGGTCTCTTATATGGATTTGGCCGCGAATTGCAGGAAGAAGCTCCGTTTTCACGTCAACGGGCAATTATGCGTGGAGCAGCTTCTGATTGGGTTGTCCGATACAAGCGGTTCTATCACCGGCTAACAGGAAGGCGCGCTTGTTCCACTCTGCACAATCCGCGACGCCAGGTTCCCGGTTTGTGCGACAGTGAGACTTCAATTGCGGCCATTCGTACAATGTCGGCTTCAAATGAGGTTTAGTGGCATACAAGGGGGTTAATTTTTGTATAGTGTAGTGGGTGTCCGTTTCAAGAAGGCGGGCAAGACTTATTATTTTGATCCGCTGGATCTTCCAGTGGAGAAAGAAAACTGCGTCATTGTAGAGACCGCGCGCGGTATTGAATATGGCAAGGTTGTAGTGGGCAAAAAAGAGGTAAATGATTCGGATGTTGTCCTGCCCTTAAAAAAAGTCATTCGTATTGCTGGGGATGATGACGCTCTTGTTGTAGAAGAGAATAAATTGGCGGCCAAGGATGCATTCGGCACGTGTTTAAATAAAATTAAAGACCATGGCCTTAAAATGAAGCTGGTAGATGTAGAATTTACATTTGACCGAAATAAGATCATTTTTTATTTTACGGCAGAGGGTCGGGTGGATTTTCGAGAGCTTGTAAAGGACTTGGCCAGTATTTTTCGTACACGGATCGAGCTGCGGCAGATCGGCGTACGGGATGAGGCTAAAATGCTTGGCGGAATCGGACCTTGTGGACGTATTCTGTGTTGCTCCTCATGGCTGGGGGATTTTGAGCCGGTATCTATTAAGATGGCGAAGGATCAGAGTTTGTCGCTGAATCCGACGAAGATTTCCGGGTTGTGCGGGAGATTGATGTGCTGTCTCAAGTTTGAACATGATAACTACGAAAGCATGCGAGAAGAGCTACCTCAGGTGGGTAAGATGGTTATCACCTCTTTGGGAGAAGGTAAAGTCGTAGGTGTGAATGCAGGTCATCGCACGGTGCATGTTCAACTATTTGAGATCAGTAAGGTCAAGGAACTTCCAATGGACGATGTAGTCGTCAAGTAAACCATTAGGTTGCTTCGGGGTGGAAACTTGGATAAATTAAATGTTTTTGCGCGTATTCACGAAATGGAAACCCAAATGGGACAGTTGCATAGCGATCTGGGTGAATTGAAACTGGCAGTAAAAGAGCTGCTGGAGGAAAATCAACGACTAACGATTGAAAACGAACAGGTGCGCAAGATGCTCAAACGTGAAACCTCTGGAGAAGAAAAGACGGCAAACAAGCCGAAGCTTCCTCCTCCGATCGTCATTAAGGATGAAGGGCAAACGGGTGAGGTCGTGGGCGAAGGCTACGACAATCTAGCGAGGCTGTATCATGAAGGATTTCATATATGCAACGTGTATTACGGACATTTGCGAACGGAAGGCGATTGCCTCTTCTGTCTGTCATTTTTGAATAAATAAAAACAAGCCGTAGGAGCAAGATGCCTACGGCTTTTTTGTAAGGAAGTATGAGTGAAAAGCGATTTTGGTTATAAAAGATGGGAGAGCACTATGTACGAAAATGAAAAGAAGTCTGAACGAATTGATGATCTGCTTTCACATAATTTGCGCATTATCCAAAGTGATGAAGTATTCAGTTTCTCAATGGACGCGGTGTTGCTGGCACGTTTTGCCGGTATTCCGCAGCGTGGAAAGATTTTGGATCTGTGTACTGGCAATGGGGTTGTCCCGCTGTTGCTAACGACACGAACAAAGGCGTCTATTGAAGGAATTGAGATTCAACCACGTTTGGCAGATATGGCTAGACGTAGTGTCAGCTTGAATGGATTAGAAGCAGCAATTCAGATTCGGGAAGGGGACCTACGTGAGCTGGTTCACACCACGGGACATGGTGTTTATGATGCGATTACCGTGAATCCCCCCTATATGCCGCTAAATGGTAGCGATATCAAGCTGAATCCTCACCAAGCAATTGCCCGTCATGAAGTGAACTGCACACTCGAAGAAGTCATTCAGGCATCCACCCGGCTTGTACGTAATGGGGGAAAGGTATCTATGGTTCATCGCCCGCAGCGGCTGGGTGAGATTATAACCTTGATGCGTAAACATAGTTTGGAACCCAAACGAATACGTTTTGTTCACCCAAGAGTTCATATGGAAGCCAATATGGTCCTAGTTGAAGCATTACGTGACGGTAAACCGGAGGTTCGTTTGTTGCCTCCGCTCATTGTATATCAGGAAAATGGGAATTATACTCAGGAAATAAGAGATATCTATGGAGAAGTAAGCAAGGGGGATTCTGTGTGAAAGCAGCTGTACAAAAAAGCTTTAGTACCAGCGAAGAAGAACGGGGAAAGTTGTATCTTGTTGCGACACCTATTGGAAATCTGGACGATATGACCTTTAGGGCGATTAACACCTTAAAATCATGTAGTATTATCGCTGCTGAAGATACACGGCAGACACGCAAACTGCTCACTCATTTCGAAATTACACCGGATATGCTCTTCAGTTATCATGAACATAATAAGGCTGCCAGTGGGCCTGAACTGATACGTTATATAATAGAAGGAAAAAATTTGGCACTGGTTAGCGATGCAGGTCTACCAGCCATTTCTGACCCTGGTTCGGATCTGGTCAAACTGGCACTGGAAGCGGAGATTAGCGTCATTCCTATCCCAGGAGCAAATGCGGCACTATCGGCTTTAATTGCCTCAGGACTGGATACAGAAAGGTTCACCTTCGCTGGCTTTCCACCACGGGAGAAAAAGGACCTAGAGAAGCTGTTGCTATCGTTTCAGGTATCTCACGGCACAATTATTTTTTATGAATCGCCTCATCGTATTGTGAAGACATTGATGGTGTTGAAGGAAACATTAGGTTCACGCAAAGTGGTGCTTGCGCGTGAGCTGACCAAGCTGCATGAGGAATGGGTGCGGGGAACCGTGGAGCAATGCCTTGCTAAACTAGAGGAGAATCCGCCGATTGGTGAATATTGTCTGGTGGTTGAAGGGAAAGACGAAGAGGAAGAGGAACAGGAACGTCAGGCATGGTGGCAGTCTTTATCTTTGCAGTCCCACGTCGCACATTATGAGGCAGAGGGACTCACACGCAAGGATGCAATGAAGCGTACAGCCACAGATCGTTCAATCTCCAAGAGAGATGTTTACAACGCACTCTTATGAATATCTGCCTAAACAAAAAAGGGCCTTCCAACGGTTGGGTTCAAACCGTGGAAGGCAACAAGGAGTATATATGAAAAAGGTTAGAATTAACAATATCTGATAAGTCTATTATATACTAAAATTCTCAGTTTGTCACAGGTGTTGGGATTTCAGAAATGCAATCTTGGCAAACAATTTTTCCTTTGAAGTAAATTACGTTCTCAGCATTGCCGCAGAAGATACAAGCTGGCTCGTATTTTTTAAGCATGATGCGTTCGCCATCAACATAAATTTCCAAAGCGTCTTTCTCTCCGATTCCCAGGGTACGGCGCAATTCGATTGGAATAACAACACGTCCGAGCTCGTCAACTTTTCTTACAATACCAGTGGATTTCATCATAATAAGTCAGGCTCCTCTCGCCGTTTAAAATAATATAAGTGTCATGATTCGACAAAATTTTCTCTTTTCTGATATTTACTATACCAACGATTCCCAAAACAGTCAACCTTAAAAATGTAGTAACAGTCTGATTATGCAAAAGTATTTAGATTAAAGAGCTTTACTTGTGTGTATTGCCTTATCTCATTGATGATTTATTCAGTTTGTCGATTTGGAAATGTCGAAAAACTATAATTCGACATATTACGACAAAGAATGTCGAATGAGGGAAACCATTTAGGATTTTATTGTATTTTAATCCATTATTCCGAATATTAAAGGAGCTGATATCTTGCACCAGCCACTTAGTGAAGAAAAAGTTTTTAAAGACCCGGTACATAATTACATCCATGTTCAGGATACTGTGATATGGCGGTTAATCAACACGCCGGAGTTCCAACGTTTACGGCGAATACGGCAGTTAGGAACGTCGTATCTTACGTTTCATGGAGCGGAGCATAGCCGGTTTTCACACTCATTGGGCGTATATGAGATTACGAGAAGTATTATTTCTCAATTTGAACGTGGAGATTTCCCGGATTGGCCGAAGGAGGAAAGGCTGGTTGCTCTGTGTGCAGCTCTATTGCATGATGTGGGGCACGGCCCATTTTCTCATTCAATTGAGGAAGCCTTTCATATGAACCATGAGGATTGGACATGCCGCATTGTACTGGGAGACACGGAGATCAACGCCGTGCTACAGCAAGTCGACGAGAAGCTTCCACAAAAGGTGGCTGCGGTTATAGCCAAAACGTATGATAAACCGATTGTTGTCAACCTGGTAACCAGTCCACTAGATGCCGATCGTATGGATTATTTGTTGCGGGATGCTCACTCGACAGGTGTCAACTACGGCACGATTGATTTGGATCGTATTTTACGACTGCTGCGTCCTCATAATGGGAGAATTGTTGTGAAGGAATCAGGTATGCATGCAGTAGAAGATTATTTAATGTCACGCTACCAGATGTATTGGCAAATTTATTTTCATCCTGTAACACGCAGCTCGGAAATCCTTTTACGTAAAATTTTCAAGCGAGCAAAGGAATTGTTTAAAAACGGATATGAGTTTGGATTTCTGCTGAACCCGTTGCCGGATCTGTTGAAGGGAGATCTTACAGTAGAGCAATATCTGATGCTCGACGAGTCATTAATCCAGACCGTATTTAGCCAGTGGAAACGAGAAAAGGACGAGATTTTAAGTGATTTGAGCAGCCGGTTTATGGACCGTAGATTGTATAAATATGTAGAGATTGAAAATATGGATACAGATACCATTGACAGTATTCGAGAAGCTTTGAAAGAGGCTGGTTTGCACCCTGAATATGATTTTGAAATTGATTTTCCGACAGATCTTCCTTATGATGTGTTTCGGCAGGGTGGCTCGACGGACAACCAGATTTTACTGCTTGGACGTCAGGGCGAGGTGAGTGAAATATCCGAAGTTTCGGAAATTGTGCGCTCAATAAGTGGTATTCACCGAGGGAAATATCATATGTATTTTCCCCAGAATAAATTGAACGCGGTAAAAGACAGGATTCCTGCCGAAATAAGGAATTATTTTGTCAAAGAATAGACAACTATATAGAAATGTAAGTAAAAAAAGGAGATGTAAACCTTGGATTTATTCGACACTCATACTCACTTGGATGCGCCACAATTTGACGAAGATCGTGAAGAAGTTATAGCACGTGCTGTCGAATCAGGAGTAACGCGGATGATCAATATCGGATTTAATCGTGAGACCATTCCATCCACCATGAAATTGGCCGAGACGTATGATTTTATTTATGCGGCAGTTGGATGGCACCCACAGGATGCTATTACAATGCAGGAGGGCGATCTAGAATGGATTGCATCGTTATGCAGTCATAAAAAGGTTGTAGCCATCGGGGAGATCGGTCTGGATTATTATTGGGATACATCACCGAAGGATGTGCAGCATCGGGTGTTTCGAAATCAAATTGGTCTGGCTCGTGAGCTCAAGATGCCTATTGTTATTCATAACCGGGATGCACATGAAGATATTGTTAAGATTTTGCGCGAGGAAAAAGCGAGTGAGATTGGTGGAGTCATGCACTCCTTTTCGGGTAGCTGGGAGACAGCCAAAATGGTGCTGGATATGGGATTTCACCTTTCCTTCGGTGGTCCAATAACGTTCAAAAATGCCAAGCAGCCAAAAGAGGTGCTCGCACAGGTGCCGCTGGACCGTCTGCTCATTGAAACTGATGCTCCCTATCTGACGCCTCATCCGTTTCGTGGGAAGCGAAATGAGTCTGCACATGTGAGACTGGTAGCAGAGGCTGCAGCCCAAATCAAAGGGATTACAGTGGAGGAATTAGTGTCAATAACGACCCGAAATGCCCTGGAACGATTTGACATTCAATGAAAAAGTGAAGAAATCGATCAAAATAAAGAGATAGACGAAGCTAATCATGAATTTGTTGCAGGAAACTCGAGAATATTACAATATTTTAACCGAATATTTTAAAAAATGTACTTGAAACCTGCTTTACAACATGCATAGAAACAGGATATCATCTTTTCAGTGAATTGTTGTTTGAATGTAAACATCAACAAGTCATTTCATGAACCAGTCTCGCTGAGTCCCTTTTACAGGGAACGGGGGAACCGATATGGCTTACAGTACGTCCGGCGTATGTGCAAGAAGGGAACGTCTCTTCCGCCAGCCGGCTCGACCTAAATTCTTTTCCCGGATGGGATTGAACAGGTGGAGGAGCCGTATTTCGATTTCTTTCTGGGTCTTCGGGGTGAATGTGAAGGCGACCGCCATGAGCGGTTGACCCAAGCTAGGGCGACTCTCTACGTCCGAACCCGACAGCTAACCCCGTAAGCGTAACAAGAGAGAAGCCATCTCGTGCATGAGTTTTCCCGCATATTCACACATGCCGGAAGCCACGAAAGAGCTCTCTAGTCTCTTTCTCTGGCTTTTTTTGTTGTGAATAAAAGAAAATCTGTCATCATACTGTGGTTAAACAGGGGAGGACAGCATGCCGCGAAGACGGGTACATGGTGCAGGACAGTCGTAGTTTGGGCTTGTCTTGTAGAAAATCTGTTATAGTCACGTCAAATCTCAACTATGTCTTACTCCAGACGGCGGGCTATGTAAGGAGGACGGAGGAAATGGGCATTTTCCAAAAAAAGGATACCCATGAGTCACGCTCATCCAGCATGTCTTACGTATTGCGTTGGAAGCAAGAGAATGTGCGCCAGGCTGCTTTGGTTGCTATTTTTCTAATCGCGCTAACGATTATGATTTCAATTCTGATGTACACGCAATCTAAAAAACAAGTCTTTTTTGTCATTGATGGCAAGGCGTCTGCGGTAGAAACCCGGGAATCCAAGCTTCAAGATTTGCTGAGCGAGCATTCCATTTCACTTCAGCCGCATGATACAGTTTCCATGCCGCTAAATGGAGCAATACAGGATGGCGATCGCGTAGTCATTAAACGTGCCAATCAGGTTAAAGTATCTTCAGGCAATGAGACGAAAAAGCTGTACACAACAGAAAATACAGTAGAAGGTGCCATTCGTACCTCGGGCTATAAATTATCATCAACGGATAAAGTTTATCCTGCGTTGGATGCCTCTGTTTCGTCTAACATGGACATAAAAATCGTCCGTGTGAAGAAACAGCAGGTCGAACAGAAAAAACAGGTGCCTTATCAGGTCATCAAAACGGCCGATCCGAGTCTTTATAAAGGCGATAATCGGGTCATTCAAAGCGGCAAATCGGGTGTGGTCGTCCAGCACGTTCAAAAGGTATATCATGATGGAAAATTGGTATCCAAACAGCTGGTTAACAAGGAAGTTGCACAGAACCGTGTGGATAAGGTCATTGCGGTAGGAACGAAGAAAAAACCGGTCGTTCTTGCTGCTTCCGTCGGTCCCAATGATGCGGTTAAGGCAACAACAGTTAGTTCGGGCAGTGCTGTCCGTAAAGCAGGCGTAAATTTTAAATATAGCAAAGTTTTACAAAATGTCTCCATGACGGCGTATTCCTCACAGGAGCCAGGTATCGGTACACGTACTGCATCCGGCGCACGTGTCACGGAAGGACGCACCATCGCGGTCGATCCGAGTGTAATTCCAATCGGCTGGTGGGTGTATATCGAAGGGGTGGGCTTCCGTCGTGCGGAGGATACCGGTGGCGCGATTAAAGGCCACAAAATCGATGTGTATTATGAGAGTTTGAGCCGAGCCAACCAATTTGGTCGTAAGCACGGTAAAACCGTATATGTTATCGGACCGGTAAAGCCTGAAATCAACTAAAACAGGTTGTGTATGTTGAGGGCAATGCGATAGTATTAACAACATAGTTATGCCATGCTAAGAAGAGGATATCCTCTTCTTATTTTGTTTTCAAAAGCAGGGAAAGATAAATATAGCTTGCTGTGTAGCAGTGGAGGGAAACGCAAATGATCAAGGAAGTGATCGTGGTAGAGGGCCGGGATGATACGGTGGCCATTCGCCGCGCTGTTGAAGCGGATACGATAGAAACTGGCGGCTCCGCCATTAATAAAATGACGCTGCGTAAAATTGCATTGGCGCAGGAGCGGCGGGGGGTCATCATTTTAACCGATCCCGATCATGCAGGGGAGCGCATCCGTAAGATTATCGCTTCCAAGGTACCCGGCTGCAAGCAGGCCTTTATACCCGAGGCAGAAGCGACGCGTAAAGGAGATATTGGCGTGGAGAATGCCTCACCAGAAGCGATCAGACACGCTCTTGCACGGGTCCATACGACAGTGGAAGGCGCCGACCCGCTGATTGAGTGGGCGGACCTGATTGATGCTGGACTCATCACCCATCCCAATGCTGCTGCACGCCGTATGGCCTTAGGGAATGTGCTGGGTATTGGTTATTGTAACGGAAAGCAGCTACATAAACGGCTGTCTGTATTTCAGATCAGCCGCGAGGAATTTGCCGGGGCGCTGGCACAAATTGAAAGTGAAGGATTGTGATGTCCGTATGACAGGGATTCAAGATATAGCAACACCGCGGCGTACGAAGGAAATTATTCAACGGCACGGTTTTTCGTTCAAAAAGAGTTTGGGACAAAATTTCCTGATTGATCAAAATATTCTCAATAAGATTGTAAATGCTGCCGGATTGGATGAGACGAAGGGTGCACTTGAGATCGGTCCTGGGATTGGCGCTTTGACCGAGAAGCTGGCGCAATCGGCCAAGGTAGTTACCGCTGTCGAGATTGACCAGCGGCTGCTGCCAATTCTCGAAGAGGTGTTGGCCCCTTACGAGCATGTGAAGGTACGTCATGGAGACGTGCTGAAGCTGGATTTGCGCGAGGTGTTCGCAGCCGATTTTGCAGACGTGAGTAAAGTAAGTGTCGTGGCTAATCTGCCGTACTATGTTACTACACCGATTCTGATGAGGCTACTGGAGGACAAGCTCCCTCTGGAGAATATCGTCGTTATGATCCAAAAAGAAGTGGCTGAGCGCATGGCTGCGTCTCCTGGAACGAAGGATTACGGCAGTCTGAGCATTGCAGTGCAATATTACAGCGAACCTGAATTAGTCTGCACTGTGCCGAATACAGTATTTATTCCCCAGCCAAATGTGGAGTCTGCAGTCATCCGGCTGCGTGTACGGGAAGCCCCTCCGGTGGAAGTGGTGGATGAGAAGCACTTCTTTGAAGTGGTTCATGCTGCTTTTGCCCAGCGTCGTAAAACCATTTCCAATAACTTAAAAAGCCGTTTCTTCACCAAAGAGAACAGGGACACGCTGGAGCCGCTGTTGCAACAAGCTGGTATTGAACCCTCCCGTCGAGGAGAAACGCTAAGTATTGAGGAATTTGCGCGTCTCAGCGCTGTGCTGTTGGAGGCAGGTATATCCTAAGCTGGAACCAAACTGTGCATTCACCCATACGATATAGGAGGGGTGATACAGTGTGATGAGTTTAGGAGACTTGGTCGTTCGGAAATCGTACGGTGGAGATGTCACGTTTCGTGTTGAGGACATCCAGCGGGATAAAGCGATCATTAAGGGAATAGAATTTCGGCTGCTGGCCGATTCCCCGGTGAACGATCTGGTCAGAGTGCCTGCAGACCAGATTAGCGGTAAGACTCAGCAGGCCCACATTAAGGCTGGTGAGTCTCTTAATCTGTTGCAACGGGCACGCCAGCAGCAAGCTGCTCGTAGTCAGGCAGCTCTGGTAGGGGACTGGAGTGATCCGGTTGAGTCAACGTATTTTGAAATGCCGGGAAAGGTTCTTCACCTGGATGGAGATCCCAGCTATCTGAAAAAATGTCTCAGTTTATATGAACAGCTCCGTGTTCCTGCAGAGGGACATCACGTTCACGAATCGGCAATGGCGGACACGTTGTACCGACTGCTTCCTCGTATCCGTCCGGATATCGTAGTCATTACCGGACATGACGGTGTGCTGAAGCAGCCACAGCCTTACGATTTGTACAGCTTGAAAAGTTATAAAAATTCGCAAAATTTTGTGGCGGCAATTCAGGTAGCAAGACAATATGAACGTCATCTGGATTCGCTGACGATTGTAGCGGGAGCGTGCCAGTCCCATTTTGAGGCGCTACTACGTGCGGGAGCAAACTTCGCCAGCTCACCAGGGCGTATCCTGATTCACGCGCTGGACCCCGTTTACGTGGCTGCCAAGGCGGCCTTTACTTCGATCCGTGATACGGTCAACATGGGGGACCTGTTTCACCAGACAATCAGTGGCAGTCGCGGAGTGGGTGGAATTGAAACTAGGGGAAGCTATCGCATCGGCCTGCCGAAGCTTGAAAATTTATCAACGCTTAAAGTAACGCCTTCCGCAATCTAGGATTCAAATGTGCCAATAGGATTAACCTGAACAAAAAGCCTCTGCTTTCAGAGGCTTTTTGTCATTTTTTATATAAATTATTCCTGTTCGCAAAAAATTAAATTGACAACTTATTTTTCGTGTTGTTATAATATTTAGCTTGATTTGACAATCCCTCTAAAATTCGTTATAATGGACAAGGAAAGAGGTGGTCGTTAGGCAATGGCTAAAAATACGCTGTTGGAAATCAAACGCAGTCTCGACGCACATGTAGGGCAAAAAATTTTGCTGCGGGCTAACGGCGGACGCCGTAAGACCGTCGAACGAACTGGTGTCTTGGAAGAAACGTACCCTTCTGTTTTTATCGTCAAGCTGGATCAGGAGCAACAGACGTTTAAACGTGTCTCCTACAGCTATGCTGACATTCTTACCGAGTCGGTAGAAGTCAGCGTATATGATCCCGACTCCCATACAAGTGTAGTCGAATATTTTGAAACACCTTAATTGATTTCGTGATTTATACCAGCTTTGCAGGTTTAACGACGGCTTCGTCATTTCAAATGACGGGGCCGTTTTGTATATACAGAGCAGGATGAAGCATGACATCTCTGCACATACTAAGCCGGGAATGATCTTCCTTATTCCATTGCCGAAGGAGGCGTATGTATGAGCCGAAGAAGACGGAGTGTCATGTCGGAGGAGCTAAAGTACGAGCTGGCCAAAGATCTTGGATTTTACGACACGGTCAAGGAAGAAGGCTGGGGAGGCATTAAAGCCAAGGATGCGGGCAATATGGTCAAGCGGGCTATCCAACTTGCCGAGCAGGCAGCTTCCCGCAAATCGTAGCTATCGGTGGTGCTGATGAAAAGCGGGGATATCCGGGATTAGACCGGGTCATCTCCGCTTTTTTGAACCTCATGACTTGACACGCTGAGTCTGATATAATATGTTAAGCTGTCTTGAGGGAAAAGTTGAAGGTGGGTGAACGCCTTGAAAATATATGAAAAAGCACCGGCGAAAATCAATTTAATGCTTGATGTTCTACGTAAGCGGGATGATGGTTATCACGAGGTCGAAATGATTATGACCATGGTCGATCTGTCTGACCGATTGACGATGTCTGAGTTACCGCGTGATACCATTATTATTTCAAGTCAAGCCGGGTACATACCATTGGATGAAAAGAACTTGGCTTTTCAGGCTGCTCGTCTGATCAAAGAACGTTATAACGTGTCTACGGGCGTCCACATTCATCTGGATAAGCATATCCCGGTGGCGGCAGGGTTGGCGGGTGGAAGTAGTGATGCTGCCGCAGCGCTGCGTGGACTGAACAAGCTATGGAAGCTTGGTATTTCGGATGCCGAATTAAGGGTGCTGGGTGCGGAACTGGGCTCAGATGTACCTTTCTGTATTACAGGGGGTACAGCTTTAGCAAGTGGACGCGGAGAACTGCTCAAGCCACTTCCGAATCCGCCACAATGCTGGGTGATCCTTGCGAAGCCGCCGATTAATGTATCGACGGCTGAAGTGTATGGTCGTGTCAAAGCAGATCAGATTGCGCACCACCCGTCTGCCCGCCAGATGGAGCATGCGATCCATAACGCTTCTTTTACCGATGTATGCAACGCGCTGGGGAATGTACTTGAGGATGTAACACTAAAGCTGTATCCAGAGGTAGAGCATCTTAAAAACTCCATGATCCGTTTAGGAGCAGACGGTGTGCTGATGTCAGGTAGTGGACCTACAGTGTTCGGACTGGTATCGAAGGAAGCCAAAGTGCCACGGATTTACAATGGACTAAGAGGGTTTTGTAAAGATGTGTATGCAGTACGACTTTTGACCTGATTTTAGATATTTCTTTCATATTATAGTGGTAATTGTTGTACAAATACGTACGAAGATGATATATTTACTATTAAATATTCGGATTTTACTATATCACTTACATTCCGCCAGCAACCGGCCAGTCCGCCGGTGCTTTACTGTACAAAGCGGGCGGCAGGAGAATAGATCGCGAGGAATTGTTGTGAAAAAACTTAAAAGAAGCTCACGATTGGTGGAAATGACGCAATTTTTGTTGTCACGGCCGCATACGCTGGTGCCTCTTACTCATTTTGCGGATCGCTACGGGGCAGCTAAGTCCTCCATAAGCGAGGATTTGGCCATCATTAAGGAAGTATTTGAGGATGAGGGCACTGGCGAGCTTCTGACGCTGGCGGGAGCGGCAGGGGGCGTGAAACTGATCCCGAGGCTTTCCAAGCAGCATGCGCTTGCGTTTGCGAACGACCTGTGTGCGCAACTGGAGCAGCCTGACCGCATATTACCGGGAGGATACCTGTATTTGTCCGATTTGCTGGGCCAACCTGCGATGATGAACGAAGCAGGTAAAATATTCGCCACCGCTTTTGCCAATCGTCAGATTGATGTGGTTATGACGGTGGAGACCAAGGGTATTCCACTTGCCTATGCAACCGGAGCACAGCTGAATTTGCCAGTCGTCCTCGTACGGCGTGATCATCAGGTGACAGAAGGCTCGGCTGTAAGTATTAATTATGTTTCAGGATCACAAAAGAGCCTGCATACAATGTCTTTATCCAGACGTGCGATGCGTGAGAAATCGCGTGTGCTCATCGTAGATGATTTTATGAAGGCCGGTGGCACCATTCAGGGGATGGTCGACTTGCTGGCTGAGTTTGATGCTGAGGTGGCCGGTGTAGGTGTGCTGGTAGAATCGGGCGAGGTGGAGAACGAAGAGCGCCTGCTGCACGATTATATTTCACTGGCGAATCTGACCGCAGTCGATTCTCGAAGCAAGCAAATTACGGTCAAGCTGGGCAATTATTTTGATGAGTGAACAGGGCAGTAAATTGTCACAATCCATCATAAAATACCTAAATATGTCGAAAAGAAATCTTTTCAAAAAAATTACCTGAATTTAGGATACGAATTACCGAAAAAAAGAAGGATTTCGAACTGCTGTGTGGAATGTATACACCAAGTCCTATTTGGAAAAAGGTGGTGAAACACACATGCAGATTACGGATGTTAGACTCCGCCGAGTGAACTCAGAAGGAAGAATGAAGGCGATTGCATCCATTACGATTGATAACGAGTTTGTTGTTCATGACATCCGAGTTATCGACGGTAATAACGGGATGTTCGTAGCTATGCCAAGCAAACGAACTCCAGACGGAGAGTTTCGCGATATCGCTCATCCGATATCTTCAGGAACCCGTGAGAAGATCCAAGCTGCTGTATTGACTGAGTACGAACGTGCAGCTGTGGATGAAGAAGTTGCTATTGAAGAAGGCGCTTAATTCGCCTAAAGCAGGATTGGGGTACAAAAGAAAAAGAGAGCCACTAACTGTGGCTCTCTTTTCTTTTTGTCTGGAATGAGATATATTCTTTAGTGAGTTAACAGTCAGTTTTAAGGCAACTTGGAGCCATCCGGGCTGCCGAAGCGGCTTTTTCATAAGACAGGGACTAGGCAGAGATGCGTCCCGGGGATGAATGTCCAGCACAAGCTGGCCTGAAAAAATAGCCATTAACCAAAGGTTCGCCGTTATTTTTCAGGAGGATTGTGAAAAGTTAAGCAAAATCTGATCTGGGAATTAACGTTTTAGCCAAGGGGTAACTGTTATTTTCAGGATAGGAGGTTGGACTTGTTGGAAAGGTTGGCAGTCATTCTTGCCGCAGGGCAGGGAAAACGTATGAAATCCAAATTATATAAAGTTCTGCATCCGGTGTGCGGAAAA
Source organism: Paenibacillus sp. SEL1 (assembly GCF_054602535.1). Classification (NCBI taxonomy): domain Bacteria; kingdom Bacillati; phylum Bacillota; class Bacilli; order Caryophanales; family Paenibacillaceae; genus Paenibacillus; species Paenibacillus sp. SEL1. The sequence goes on from NZ_CM137723.1 coordinate 2,047,762, forward strand.
CCGATGGTCGGGCATGTGCTCGACACGGTTCGTGAAATCGGTGTGTCCCGAAGTGTAGTCGTCGTGGGTCATGGAGCAGAGGCGGTACAGTCTTATTTGGGACCGTCGGCAGAATATGCGCTTCAGGCTGAGCAGTTGGGAACAGGCCATGCTGTCAAGCAAGCCAAGGACTTGCTCGGTCAGGAAAAAGGTACAACCATTGTCATTTGTGGGGATACTCCTTTGATCACAGCGGAAACGCTGGAGGGCTTGGTGCAACTGCATGAGAGCCGTGGGGCGGCTGCGACGATTCTGACCGCTGAGTTGGACGACCCGAAAGGATATGGACGAGTTATTCGTGATGCTTCCGGGGCCGTGCTCAAGATCGTGGAACAGAAAGATTGTTCACCTGAGGAAGATGCTGTCCGGGAGATCAATACGGGAACGTACTGCTTTGACAATGCCAAGCTGTTTGCAGCGCTGGACAAGGTAACGAACACCAATGCACAGCAGGAATATTACCTGACAGATGTCATTGGTATTTTGCATGGTGAAGGTGAGCAGGTTGAGGCGTATTTGACAGATGATGTGTCTGAATCCATCGGTGTTAACGACAGAGTGGCTTTGTCGATAGCTGAGGGCTATATGCGTGAGCGCATTGTTCGCAAGCATATGCTGAATGGTGTCACTGTCATTGATCCGTCTTCTACCTATATCGGGAGCGAGGTTGTTATTGGTTCCGATACGGTACTGTATCCGAACACATGGCTGCATGGTCAAACACAAATCGGAGAAGATTGTGTGATTGGTCCACAGGCTGAGATTCAGAATACGATTATCCATTCAGGCGCAACGGTAAAACATTCGGTGTTGAACGAAGCGGAAGTGGGAAGCAGTACATCTGTGGGGCCGTTTGCTTATCTGCGTCCAGGCGCGAAGCTTGGCGAACATGTGAAAATTGGTGATTTTGTTGAGGTGAAAAATGCGACCATTGGAGATCATTCCAAGGTTTCTCATTTGAGCTATGTCGGTGATGCTAAGGTGGGTACAAACGTAAATATTGGCTGCGGGGCAATAACGGTCAATTATGATGGATATAATAAATCCATTACAGAAATTGAAGACGATGCCTTTATTGGCAGCAACGTGAATCTGATCGCCCCGATTAAGATTGGAAAAGGTGCTTATGTTGTAGCAGGCTCCACTGTAACACATGCTGTCCCTGATAACGATCTGGCCATTGCCAGACCACGTCAAGAGAACAAAGCCGGATATGCGGACAAGATCCGCGCACGTGCCAAAGCGAAGAAGAAAAGATCGGAATGACCTTAATCAGCAAGCTGTTGAATCTGTAATGAATGAACCAGCACGGAGGGTTTCTATTAATGACTTATTGCGATTCCAAACTCAAAATATTTACTTGTAACTCCAATCCGAAGTTAGCCCACCAGATTGCGGACTACATCGGCATCCCAATGGGGGAATCCCATACCACATCGTTTAGTGACGGTGAAATCCAAGTTAAGCTGTCGGAAAGCGTACGCGGCTGCCATGTGTATATTGTGCAGTCAACTTGTCTGCCGGTTAACGACAACTTGATGGAGTTATTGGTTATGATTGATGCACTTAAACGCGCTTCTGCCAAAAGTATCAATGTCGTTATGCCATATTACGGTTACGCTCGTCAGGATCGTAAAGCTCGTTCACGCGATCCGATTACAGCGAAGCTTGTCGCTAACTTGATTGAAAAAGCGGGAGCTCACCGCGTAATCAGCATGGATTTGCATGCGATGCAGATTCAGGGATTCTTTGATATTCCAGTAGATCATATGTTGGGAGCGCCAATTCTGGCCCAATATTTCCGTTCCAAGCAAATTGAGAACCCGATTGTCGTTTCACCCGATCATGGCGGGGTTGTTCGTGCGCGTAAGCTGGCAGACTTCCTGAGTGCGCCGCTCGCTATTATTGATAAGCGTCGTCCAGAGCCAAATGTCAGTGAAGTGATGAACATCATCGGGAACATTGAGGGTAAAACGGCTATTTTAATTGATGATATTATTGATACAGCCGGAACGATTGTATTAGGTGCAAATGCGCTTAAAGAAGGCGGCGTAAAAGATGTGTATGCGTGTTGTACACATGCTGTGCTGTCCGGTCCTGCTATGGAAAGACTGGAGAATTCGCCATTAAAAGAGGTGGTTGTGACGGATACAATCCCGATCGTTCACCCGAATCCGACAAGCAAGCTGAAGGTATTGTCTGTGGCTCCATTAATGGGAGAAGCTATCATCCGTGTGCATGAAGAATTGTCGATCAGCAAACTGTTTGAAATCGAATAAGCGCTGGCTCATTAAAAAAGGGGTTGCCTTTTCCATATGGAAAAGGTAACCCCTATCAGCATGTCAGGCTAAAAGCCTGGGCGAGATATGAATGTGAAACGTTGACGATTGTATAGTGTGTCCTCTATTTCGACGAAATGCTCATTAAAACGCGCAACGATGCCAATCTGAATATGTACATTCCCGTCATAGATCTGGACAGGAACGGAATGTTTTAAATGATATAGAAAATGGCTGTCATATAAGAGGATATCACCTTGATTGAGCATACCGGCACGCACCTTCCTATTCAATACAACTATTTTACCAAAAAATCAAGACTGCGAAAGAGGGTGTCAAAGTTATGAAGTGGATTGTAGGATTGGGCAACCCCGGTCCCCAATACGAGAAAACGAGACATAATGTCGGATTTATGGCATTGGATGCTCTTGCCTCGCGTCATAACATCCAGATTAACCAAAGCAAATGCAAGTCGTTAATTGGAGAGGGTCACATTGGTGGCGTAAAAACCGTACTGATTAAGCCAATGACCTATATGAATCTATCAGGCGAGTCTTTACGTGCTTATATGGACTATTATAAGGCCGATATGGAAGATCTGATTGTCGTGTACGATGATCTGGATACAGAAGTCGGTAAAATAAGATTGCGTTATCAAGGTAGCGCAGGCGGTCATAACGGCATTAAATCGATCATTCAGCATACCGGCACGCAGTCCTTCAATCGGATTCGTATGGGCATTTCCCGCCCGGAGCCTGGGCATGCTATTGTCGATTATGTTCTGGGTACCTTTCCCAAGAAGGAAAAAGAATTACTGGCCGGAATGATCGAGGACACGTGCAACGCCTTAGAACACAGCTTGAATCATCCGTTTGAACGGACGATGGCTGAATTCAACAAGTAAGTTCAGACGTAGGCAGACGGGCTTAAATGGAAGATTGTTGGACATACTGAAAGGTATAGAAAACTTTCAGGAGGCATATACATTACATGATTGTTAATTATGTATGCAGACATTGTCGAACTTTCTTGGGACGAATTGATTCCGCGGCAATAACCGAAGAAAGGTTGGGCTTCCATTCCTTGACCCCTGCCGAACGTAGAGATATAATAGCGTATAATTCGGGTGGTGAAGTGACCGTCAAAGTCATTTGCGAGCATTGCAGTCAGGCATTGGAGAATAATCCAGAGCTGAGTCTGCTCGTTAATCCGCTCCAATAACAGGTATTCAACTGGTAGGATGTACCAGCTTGAGAGGTGAAGCGGCAATTCCGCTTATGGAGCCTTGGCAGCATTGCTGAGGCTTCTTTTTCGGTTTACATGTAACTATTTATAAGCATAAAGGGGTGCCTTTTTTGTTACAAGCACTTATTCAGGCTTTTACGAAGGATGCTGATTATGCATCCATTGCAGCAGGTATTTCATCAGGGATGAAGGAACAACTGATATCAGGTTTATCAGGCTCTTCCCGACAGGTACTGATGGCCGCGCTTGCCGAAGATACCGGACGACCGTTAATGGTCATGACGCACAATATGTTTGCCGCTCAAAAAATAGCAGATGACTTACAGGAAGCGCTTTCTCCTGATCAGGTTTTATTGTATCCTGCTAATGAGCTGGTAGCTGCTGAAGCTGCAATATCCAGTCCAGAGACATTGTCCCAACGAATTGATGTATTGATACGCTGCGCCCAGGGTTTTCGTGGGATTGTTGTCGTGCCGTTTTCTGGTGTCCGACGTTTACTGCCAATCCCGGAAACATGGCGTGAGGCTCGTATTGAGCTGAAAGAAGGCGAAACGATTCAGCTGGAAGCGTTTTTGCTACATATGGTCGAGATGGGCTACCAGCGTGTAGAGCGTGTGGAATCACGTGGAGAGATGAGCGTACGCGGAGGAATTATTGATTTTTATCCAATGACAACCCGTTGGGGCTATCGTGTGGAGCTGTTTGACGATGAAATCGATTCGATCCGTAAGTTTGATCCGCAAGATCAGCGTTCGGTGGAAAAGGTTCAGGACGTTACCGTAACGCCGTGTAAGGAAGTTATTGCGAATAACCAGCGTATGGATCAGGCGGCGGATGCCGCTGCTATTTTGCTGGAGGAGCAGCTGGGCAAAATGACGGATCGTCAAGCTAAGCAGCACCTGAAAGAAGAGATCCATCGTGAAATTGAGTTGCTGCGAGAGCATGTGTATTTTGACGAAATCTATAAATATATCTCCCTGCTGTATCCTGAACGTAAAACCCTAGCAGACTATATGCCGGAAGATACGATTCTGATTATTGACGAACCGGCGCGTATGCTGGAAACAGCCAAGCAACTGGAACGGGATGAGTCAGAATGGAATCTGCATTTGCTTCAAAACGGTAAAACGTTACCGCAGCTAGAACTGTCAGATGACGCGGACAATCTGCTGTACAACCGGAGATTTCAGACGTTGTTCCTGTCGATTTTTCTCCGTCAGGTTCCTCATACCCAGCCACAAAATATTTTGAATTTCATCTGCCGAGGAATGCAGGATTTCCATGGCCAAATGAATGTGCTCAAGGCGGAGATGGATCGTTGGCGCAAAGCCGGCACGCAGGTTATGATGCTGGCAAGTGGAGATGAACGTCTGGACCGGATGCGCCGAGTGCTTGAAGATTACGGTATTGATGAGCCGACGATGGCAATCGGCAATCTGCAAAGCGGTTTTGAAATGCCGTCTATTCATCTGGCAGTCATTACCGAGGGCGAGATGTTTTCTCAGAAGCAGCGGAAAGCTCGTAAGCAGGGCCGGCATGTGGACAATGCAGAACGGATTAAGAGCTATAGCGAGCTGAAGGTGGGCGACTACGTCGTACACCAAAATCACGGGATCGGGAAGTACATGGGGATCGGCACGCTGGAGGTTGGCGGTATCCATAAGGATTACATGCATGTCCTCTACGCGGGTGGAGATAAGCTGTCTGTGCCGATTGAACAAATTGATCTGATTCAGAAATATGTCGGCTCAGAGGACAAGGAACCCAAGATTTATAAACTGGGTGGCAATGAGTGGACACGGGTTAAAAGTAAGGTGCGCAGCTCGGTTCAGGATATTGCGGATGACTTGATCAAGCTATATGCAGAACGACAGTCGGCACCAGGGTTTGCTTTTGAAAAGGATTCACCGGAGCAACAAGAGTTTGAGGATATGTTCCCGTATGATGAGACACGTGACCAGATTCGGGCCATTGAAGAGATTAAGAAGGATATGGAGCAGAGCCGCCCGATGGATCGTCTGCTATGCGGTGATGTAGGTTACGGCAAAACTGAAGTTGCCATTCGTGCTGCTTTTAAGTCTGCTATTGAAGGCAAACAAGTAGCGGTGCTGGTACCGACGACGATTTTGGCACAGCAACACTATGAGACGTTCCGTGAACGTTTTTCAGGGTATCCGTTCAATATTCAGGTATTGAGCCGTTTCCGCTCGCGCAAAGAGCAGAATGAGACGATTAAAGGGGTCCGGCAGGGCACGGTCGATATTGTCATTGGTACCCATCGTCTGTTGTCGCAGGATCTGGTGTTTAAGGACCTCGGAATGCTGATTGTCGATGAAGAACAGCGATTTGGCGTAACTCACAAGGAAAAGCTGAAGAAGCTGAAAACGAACGTAGACGTGCTGACGTTAACGGCAACACCTATTCCGCGTACGTTGCATATGTCCATGCTGGGTGTACGTGACTTGTCAGTCATTGAGACGCCACCGGAAAACCGTTTTCCAGTGCAAACCTATGTGGTTGAGCACAGCCAAACTCTAGTTCGTGAGGCCATTGAACGCGAGATGGCACGCGGTGGACAGGTGTACTATTTGTATAATCGCGTGCAGGGTATTCAGGAGATGGCTGCCGAGATCAATGCGCTTGTACCGGAGGCTAAGGTGGGCGTGGGTCACGGACAGATGTCCGAAACCGAACTGGAGAAAACGATTTTGGATTTCCTGGATGGCGAATACGATGTGCTGGTCAGCACCAGCATTATCGAAACCGGCGTGGATATTCCAAATGTGAATACACTCATTGTGCATGATGCCGATAAAATGGGGCTATCTCAGCTTTATCAGTTGCGTGGGCGTGTAGGTCGTTCCAATCGGATTGCCTATGCTTATTTCACGTACCAGCGGGATAAGGTGCTCACGGAAGTGGCGGAGAAGCGCCTTCAGTCGATTAAAGAATTTACGGAGCTCGGCTCCGGGTTCAAGATTGCAATGCGCGATTTGTCCATCCGTGGAGCGGGTAACTTACTTGGCGCTGAGCAGCATGGTTTCATCGCATCCGTCGGTTTTGATCTCTACTCGCAGATGCTGGCTGAGGAAATTAATAAACGTAAAGTCAGCGTACTTGGAGAAGAGGATCAGTCCAATCGGAATTGGAGTACGTCGATTGATTTAGGCGTCGATGCTTACTTGCCAGGAGACTATATTTATGACAGCATCCAGAAGATTGAGATTTATAAAAAGGTTGCAGCGGTCAGCACCTTTGACGAGGCTTCCGAACTGGAGGATGAACTGGTCGACCGATTTGGTGATCTGCCAGAGGCTGTGCGTCATTTGCTAGCCGTGGCTCGCCTTAAGGTATATGGACGCATGTATGGCATCGAGTCCATGGTGCAACGTGATGACAATATAGTGCTGAAATTCCATGAAGGGCGCCAGCAGGCTGTACAGACCGCCAGACTTGCCGAGATTGGCAATCGCTTTGAAAGACGTGTACAATTTGAACAGGGCACTTCTATGAGCGCACGCATAAAGGGCAAAGGTCTAAATGATCCACAGTTGCTAGAACTGCTAGAACAATTTTTGAGTGCATTGAAAGAAGCATTCACATTGAAGGAGGAACTGCAAAATGCCACAACTAAATAAAAGAAAACCTTGGAGAATGCTCTCCTTGGGAATGGCAGCGCTGCTAGCTATATCCGTGCTGGCAGCATGTACGAAGCAAGCGGATGAGAACAAGGTCAAGGATGAACCGAAGGACAACAGCAAGGTTGTCGTGACCTATAAGGGTGGAACCATTACCGAAAATGAGTTCAACCAAGAAATCAGCATGATGAAATTCCTTTACCCGGAATATGAGGCTGCGTTAGCTTCGGATCAGGTACGGGAGCAAATTGTAAAGCAGGAAGTGGTGTACAAGCTTCTGGCGGCCAAAGCGGACGACAAAGCCAAGGAGCAGGGTGCCAAACAAGGGAACGAACAGCTGGAGCAGTATAAAAAGTCAGTCGGAGAAGATAAGTTCAAGACATTTCTGAGTGATAAAAAACTGACCGAACAAGGTGTGAAAGATTACTTCACGCGTGTAATGACGGTAATCAACAGCGAAACCAACAAAGTAACAGATGATCAGCTAAAACAGGAATTTGAGAAAAATAAAGATCAATTCACGACAGCAACTGTGCGCCATGTATTGATTAACTTCGAAGATCCTAAAACGAAGAAACAGCGCAAAAAAGAGGATACCCTCAAGCTGGCCAAAGAAGTGAAGGCGAAGCTGGATGGAGGAGCGGATTTTGCGACGATTGCTAAGAAATATTCAGAAGACCCAGGTTCTGCGTCTAACGGAGGTCTGTATGAGAATGCATCCGTAGCGCAATGGGTACCTGCTTTTAAAGAGGCCGCTGAGACTCAACCGATCAACAAAATTGGTGAGCCGGTGGAAACGGAATACGGATATCACGTGATCAAAGTGGAGTCCCGCAATGAGCCAACGTTTGATAAATTGAAAGACAACGAAAAGGCAGCCCTGAAAAATAAATTGGCCGGGGAAAGTATCCAAAACTTTACCGAAAATGATTTGGCAAAACTTGATTTGAAAATCAATCTGCCGAAGGTACCAGCTACGCAAGAGAAAAGCGGTGCAACTTCCGGTGCCGGTAGCACAACTACACCGGGCGCAACAACAAACGGTACGGGCGATGCCAAGGCAGGAACAGCCAAAGATGGAGCTACAAACGAAGGTAAATAACTGAACATGCATAAGGAATTGGGAACAGATGAATACTATGGTCAGATATCACCATAAACACCATGACCGTGACGTTCTTCGTGACCGCTTCTGGGGGAGTGGAAGCGTCTTTCGATACCGTCAGTAGTTTACTAAATTCTTCTTGAGAAAGTGGGGCAACATGTGAAATGAAAGCTACTGGTATAGTTCGCCGTATTGATGACCTTGGGCGGGTAGTTATTCCAAAGGAAATTCGCCGCACCTTGAGAATTCGTGAAGGAGATCCGCTTGAGATTTTTGTGGATCGTGACGGAGAAGTCATTTTGAAAAAGTATTCACCTATTGGTGAACTTGGTGATTTCGCCAAAGAATATGCTGAGTCCCTGTTTGAAAGCACGGGCCATATTACAATGATTACCGATCGGGACACCATTATTACGGTGGCTGGAGGCTCCAAAAAAGATTTTCTGGACAAGCCAATCGGTAGCATTATCGAAGGTAGTATGGATAATCGCAAAACTGTGCTGGAGACAGCCAGCGGCTCTTATGAGCTAACGCGAGACCACGAAGAAACACTCTCGTCCTTTGTGGCGGCTCCCATTGTTTCCGGTGGTGATCCCATTGGTTCCGTTGTATTGTTGAACAAGGACGAAAATGTAAAAATGTCCGAAATGGAAGTCAAAATGGCTGAAACAGCCGCTGGCTTCCTGGGCAAACAAATGGAACAGTAACATCCCGTTTCACCCCTGTATGACGTACAGAATGGCGAAAGCCGTCCTACGTTGTACAGGTTTTTTTTTCTTTCCGGGAGAAGAGGCGGTATAATAGGACTCGTGAAAGATGCATATTTCAGGTGGGAGTGAAGACGGAGAATGCAGGAAAATCGCGCCGCTTCGCGGCTGCTACGGGGTGCTGTCATTTTGACACTGGCAGCAGTAGCGAGCAAGCTGATCGGCACAGTGCAAAAAATCCCGCTGCAGAATATCGGCGGCGACGGCGTGTTTGGCATTTATAATACGGTTTATCCTTTTTATACGCTATTCATTACCATTGCAGCTGCTGGATTTCCGGCTGCAATATCCAAATTTGTAGCTGAGTTTGAGGCAGTGGGAAACCGGGCAGCGGGGCAACGTGTTGCTCGGCTATCTTCGCTTGTCTTGGGTGTCTTTGGATTGATCCTGGGCGTGCTGATGTATACGTGTGCGCCGCTCATTGGTCAATGGATCGACAATGCTCACGTCATTCCGTCGGTGAGGGCGGCGGCGTTTGCCTTTTTGTTCGTGCCGGTTATGGCGGGATTGAGAGGATATTTTCAAGGTTTGCAAAATATGCTTCCGACTGCTATCTCCCAAGTGACGGAGCAGGCGATACGGGTAAGCGTGATGATTATGCTGTTGCTGTTCATGCTGTCACAAGGAGCGGGGGCGGATATGATTGCCGCCGGAGCAGTGTTTGGTTCAGCAGCAGGCGGAGCAGCGGGCTTGGTCGTCATGTTGCTATATTGGCGAAATCACAGGAAGAGGCCTAGAAGGCAAGGGACGGTCATGGCGACAGTGCAAGCACAAACTGGAGAGCTACACCCAGCGGAAAGCAACGGTGCCTTGCTAAAGGCGCTGCTGCGTTATGCCTTGCCTGTTTGCCTTGGAGCGCTAGCCGTTCCGTTAATTAGTCTGGTAGACACATTTACCGTACCTCGATTGTTAAAGCAGGAGGGTTTGGACGATACTGCGGTTATGGTGGCCTTTGGCGTGTATAACCGAGGTCTGCCGCTGGTACAGCTAGTCATGATGTTTGCCACCACCCTGTCGGCATTATTCATTCCATCGCTGGCTGAGGCCCGGATAACCGGCGGTACGGAGCTGGCACGTCGCCAGTGCGAGCAATCGCTGCGCTGGTTTTGGTTGCTGGGACTAGCCGCTGCGACAGGCTTGATCGTGCTGGCTGTGCCCGTCAATGTGATGCTGTATGCGGACGACACCGGCAGCGGGGTTATGCGCTGGATGGCGCTAACCGCCGTAGGCGGCACGCTCAGCATCATCTCGGCTGCGCTGCTGCAAGGGCTTGGCGCGGTTCGTGCGCCGGCTCTGGCGATGCTCGCGGCTGCAGTAGCCAAGGCGCTGCTAAACTGGCTGCTCGTGCCGCAGCTAGGCACGGCTGGAGCCGCCATTGCGGGGGCTGTCGCCTATCTGCTGGCGGCGGTGATCAACATCGTGCTGCTGGCTCGCTTGGTAGGCCTGCGTGGGAGCTGGTCCGCCAGCGTGCTCAAGCCGGCGGCACTGCTTATCGCCCTGGCTGGTGCGGCCGGGGCGGCGATGTGGGGCACCAGCGCTGTGCTGGGTGCCTTGGGGTGGGCTGCCGGAGGTCGTGCCACGGCAGCCGCGGAGAGCCTGCTGGGCGTAGCCGCAGGCACCGTAGTGTTCGTGATCGGCCTCGCACGCTTGAGGCTGATCACGGAAGCCGAGCTTGTGGTGGTGCCCAAGCTCGGACGCCCGCTGGCAGCCGTGCTGCGCAGGCTGCGTGTACTGACGTAGCCCAGGCATAGGGCTTAGGGCACGAAAGCGGCACAGCCATTTTATGAGCCTATACAACTTTGTGGTATAGTAAATGCCAAAGCAAAGGAAGCGGAAGCGGGTTAGGCCGTGTATTTTTTCGAGCATGAACCTTGTTTCTGCGAAACGGAGGATTGAATATGAGCGTAACATTAACGGTCGTAGGTTTGGGCTCGGGAGACCCGGATCAGCTTACGATAGGGATATTGAACAAAATGCGGGGCGCTTCAGCGCTCTATCTGCGGACCAAGGAGCATCCTGCGGTTCAAGTGCTGAATGAGTTTGAAGTGGCTTTTGAGTCGTTTGACAACGTATATGAGACAAAGGAGTCCTTTCCAGAGGTATACGAGGAAATTACCAGCCAATTAATTACGACGGCTGCTAAGGCGGAAGACGGAAGCGAAATCGTCTATGCGGTTCCCGGTCACCCGATGGTGGCAGAAGCAGCGGTGCAGTTGCTTAAGGAGCGTTGTCCTGCGCAAGGGATTGAACTGAACATTCTGGGCGGCGAAAGTTTCCTGGATGAAGCTTTTGTGCGTCTTGGTTTTGATCCGATTGAGGGTTTCCAGCTGTTGGACGCAGGTACACTGGATGCCAGCTGGCTCCAGCCTCCGCTGCATACGCTGATCGGACAGGTGTATGACACCTTCACGGCATCTGATGTAAAGCTGTGCCTGATGGAGCGATATCCTGACGATTATGAGGTGTATGTCGGTCACGCTCTTGGGGTGGAAGGTGAGGAAGCGGTGCACAAGGTGCCGCTGTACGAGCTGGATCGAGTAGAGGGCTACGGGAACCTATCCTTGGTATACATACCTCGCAGTGAAGATGAGGCGCTGAAACGGCGTTCTTTTGACCGTCTACACGAGATTGTCGATATTTTACGCAGCCCGGAGGGCTGTCCATGGGATCGTGAACAGACACATCAGTCGATTCGCAAAAATCTGATCGAAGAAACGTATGAAGTCATCGAAACGATAGATGATGACGACCCTGAGCATATGAAGGAAGAACTGGGTGATCTGTTGTTGCAAATTTTGCTGCATGCCCAAATGGAAGAGGAAGTCGGAACCTTCAATGTGTATGATGTTATCCAGGGGTTGAATGATAAGCTTATTTTCCGTCATCCACATGTATTTGGTGACAATCAAGCGAATGATGCGGAAGAGGCGCTGCAAAACTGGGAGCAGATGAAAGCTGAGGAAAAACGGCTTAAAGGCACGACGGCAGCATATCCTTCCGTACTGGATGGGGTTCCACGTGATCTACCTGCTCTTATGAAATCGTACAAGCTCCAGAAGAAAGCAGCTAAAGTAGGCTTTAACTGGGATAGCATTGAGGGCGTATTTGATAAATTAGACGAAGAAGTGGCTGAGTTGAAGGAAGCGGTTCGTGAAGGGCATGCCGTGGAAGCCCAGTTGCTGGAGTTAGGCGATGTGTTATTTGTTGCCGTGAATGCAGCCCGGTTCATGGGAGTAGATCCAGAAGAGGCATTGTCCGCCACCAATCGCAAATTTGTCGACCGTTTCCAGTATATTGAGCAGAAATTACGCGAGCAGGGGCGTCGTCCCGAAGAAAGCAGCGTAGATGAAATGGAGACTTACTGGCAGGAAGCCAAAAAGCTCCTTGGCAAAGCGTGATTCCACACATTCGCTTTTGGCTGCACAGACCAGTAAAATGAGACATATGCAGGGTTGAAAGAAGGCCCAGTTTGAGAAGACTTGCCAATGGACAGAGTTTTGTAGTAGGATGTTGGCTTAACTGGGGTCGAATAAAAAAACGCCTGTCATTGCAGGATTTTTACGGACAAGCCAGAATAACTTGTAGTAATTCTGAAAATAACTGTAGCTTATAGTTAAGCGTGTTACAGTGACATTCAGGAGGGCTTCGGCCACAGTTGGACCTCACGTCTGCTCCATAAATGGACATGCAGCGTGATGATTATTTTTTGACATTTGGGAGGCTTTTATCTTATGAACAAGACAGATCTGATCAACAATATTTCCAGCAAAAGCGGTTTGAGCAAACGTGACGTTGAAGCTGTATTGAATGGCGTTCTTGGTGAAATTACAGATGCACTTGCTAGCGGTGACAAAGTGCAACTGATCGGCTTTGGTACTTTCGAAACACGCAAGCGTTCCAGCCGTACAGGCCGCAATCCACAAACCGGTAACACGATTGAAATTCCAGAATCGACCGTTCCTGCTTTTAAAGCCGGTAATAAGCTTAAAGAAGCCGTTAACTAATGCGTCTTGATAAATTCTTGAAAGTCTCGCGGCTGATTAAGCGGCGTACGGTAGCCAAGGACGTCTCCGAACAAGGGAGAGTGCTGGTGAACGGACGCGAAGCCAAGCCGAGCAGTGCGGTCAAAGTAGGCGATGAAATTACCGTCCAGTTTGGCCAGAAGCTGGTGACCGTGCGAGTGGAACGGCTCGCCGACACTACACGCAAGGACGAGGCTGCAAGTATGTACACTTTGGTAAAGGAAGAGCCTATTGCCAGGGACAATGGTTTGAACTGGTAAGCAGACCTCTGATTTTCTCATAACTGTACATGAAAGCATTCCTTCATTATTTTATGAAGGAGTGCTTTTTTTCTTTAATGACGAGTTTTCGTCCATCATATGCTGATTAACAGCAAAAGCGGTTCTAAATCATACGGCCCCCTTCATAAGCTAAGAACAGAAGGAGGGGTACATGCCATGATTGAACAAGGGAAGTCCAAGCACCATGATCTGCGCATGCAAAGCCGCAAGCAACTCGATATTTCAGGCGTCAGCAATGTGGAGAGCTTTGACAGTGAAGAATTTTTGCTTCAGACCGAGCTGGGCCATCTCACCATTCGCGGACAACATTTACATATCAAAAACCTCAGTCTAGAAGAGGGGCTGTTGTCCATTGAAGGTCTGATTACTTCCCTCGTCTACCTGGAGCCCGGGGCCCCGGCCAAAAACGGAAAAAGCCTATTCGGCAAGATCTTCAAATGAACCCTTACACGCAATGGCTGACGTTGACGTGGATGCTGTTGTCGGGCATAGCCATGGGAGTGGTGTTTGACAGCTACCGGGTGCTGTCCATCCGCTTTCATTTTGCCCGCTGGAGTGTTCATATGTTGGACGTGCTGTACTGGGTGGCCTCGGCTTTGTTTATTTTCCGTGTGCTATACGCGAGTAATCGCGGTGAGCTGCGGTTTTATGTCTTTTTAGGACTACTTTTGGGGGTTTGGCTCTATTTTTGGGCCTTTAGTGTTACAACCCAACGTTTTGTGGTAATGTTATTAGAGATAGTTCGCAGACTGACGTTGATCGTGAACAGCATACTGCGCATCCTGATTGTTCTTCCGGTGTTAGCGCTGTATCGGCTGTTACGCAAGCTGGTCGGATGGACATGGGCACTAATTGTGTTCCTGGGAAGGATGCTGATATACATCCTGATGCCGGTTTGGAAGCCGATCCTATGGCTGATCGGTCCGCTTAAAGCGCGCTGGAAGACTCCAGAGTTGCTCGTAAAGCTGGGTATCAGACTGAAAAACACAGCGAAAAGATGGTTTGGAAGGAGGTAGTATCATGCGTAATTCGTCTGTAGATCGCCATTCATCTTCTACGTCCAAGTCCAACGCGGGCGGGCGCAGGCGAATCATGATTTGGTTGCTATCGCTTGCCGCCTTTGGTAGTTGGGCAATTTTTACCTTTTTTTCTCAAGGCATGATTATGGCCGATCGAAGTGAACAGCTCACCCAGAAGGAAAAGCAGAAGCAAGCTGCTACACAAACGGAACAACAGCTTCAAACCGAAGTGAATCGTCTGAAGGACCCTGAGTACATTGGCGAGATTGCCAGAAGCAAGTACGGTCTTTACAAACCGGAAGAGACGCCAATCATCGGAGATCAAAAATAGGAACATTATCGGGCCAATGCTTAGTTGACCTTGGTTCCGCCATTTTGTATAATCAAATCACCACAGCGGGATTTTTTTGCAAAAAAATCGGTTGTATATTTTAAGGGAGGATCATTTTATTCTATGGCAATTGAAGTGGGCACCAAGTTAGAGGGCAAAGTGACAGGCATCACGCATTTTGGAGCATTTGTGGATTTGTCTGGAGGTGTCACGGGTCTCGTTCACATCTCGGAAATCGCCGATAACTATGTTAAGGATGTTAACGACCACCTGAAGATTAATGATGTTGTGACGGTGAAAGTCATTAATGTTGACAAAGATGGCAAAATCGGACTTTCCATTAAGCAAACGATTGACAAGCCGGCAAGTGAAGCCCGTCCCCCAAGAGCTCCAAGACCGGAGCGTACAGGAGGACCAGGCGGAGGCGACCGTTTCGGCGGTGGAGGTTCAGGTCCAAGTCAAGGACGCGGTGGTGGTGGCGGTGGTTTCAACCGCGATCGTGGAGGCCGTTCTTTCAAGCCTGCACCGGGTAAACCTTCATTTGAGGATAAAATGTCACGCTTCCTGAAAGATAGTGAGGAACGCATTTCGTCGCTGAAAAAGAACACCGAAGGTAAACGCGGAGGACGCGGCGCGAAGCGTGTTTAATTCACTTTGACAACCGTATCAATCATACACGGAAAACCGTACAGTCGAGAGACTGCTACGGTTTTTTTTGCGTTCTACCGACAACGGATGCGATAAGCAGCGATTGTTGGCGCTGAATCCAGTGGTTAGTCGTACGGGCATTTATGAGATTCGCAATTTTGATGAAAAGAAAAGAGCTTCGATGCTGGAAAGCGGATGTTTTTTTTGTCGTGAGGACATAATCGTCCGACAAACTCCAACGGTTTTCCGTCTATCTTCTGTGCAAATCGCTAGATTGGACATCAGGATGAACGACATCGAGAGGTCATATAAGGAGTAGCGGGACGTTTCTTCCATCGGCTTCCATACGGGCGTAGCTTGATGTTCAGAGTGATGCTCTGTCCTTTCGCGCAGAACGTTTTTTTGTCGGAAATTTCTTGGAATAAGACGTGGGGTTCTGACAAACTTTCTCAGTCGTTCCGGTTTAAGATAGGAACATCAAATTGATGAATGGGGTGCCTGACGCATGATGGAGAAATGGAACGTGGTACATTTTCCAGGGTTAAAATCTAGAAAGTCCAAATCCAAAGAGCGTACGGAAGGGTGGTCTTCCAGACTCAAGAAACGGCTGGATTCACATAAAGTGGTGCAATGGGTAACGGCGCAAAGATGGATGCTGCTATTGTCAGCTATGGGAGTTCTACTGGGACGCGCCACTATTTTGGACGAGCTTTCTCCGTTTGCCCTCGCTTATTTTGCGGTCATAACGTTTCTTCGGCGTGATCTGATGCTGCCTGTAGCTGTATCCGTTGTGTTAGGCAGCCTGTTAGCTCCTTACCCATCGTTATTTATGATTGGTGGCGAGCTACTGGTATTTTATCTCCTGTATCGCGGACTACGAACCTTCGACCGTCTGGAATTATCCTATGCCCCGCTTATGGTTTTCTTGTCGGTGTTTATGGTCAATTTATTTAACGCCGTGATGGCTCCAACTTTTACATGGTATGAGCTTATCATTGTGGGAACGGATGCGGTTCTCAGTTTTATGCTTACGCTGGTGTTCACGCAGGCCATACCGTTGTTTACGTACCGCAAGAAGACAAGCCAGCTCAAAAATGAGGAAATTTTATGTCTTATTATTTTATTAGCCTCTGTGATGACGGGAGCAGTAGGCTGGACTGTTCATTCATTGTCTGTCGATCATGTACTATCGCGATATTTGGTCTTGGTGTTTGCTCTGGTGGGAGGTGCCTCGCTGGGCGCATCGGTCGGTGTAATTACCGGTTTAATTTTAAGCTTGGCCAATATGTCTGCAATTGTGCAGATGAGTTTACTCGCTTTTGCAGGTTTGCTGGCAGGGATGCTGCGTGAAGGGAAAAAGGGTGCTGTTGCGCTTGGGATGCTGCTAGGCTCCTCAATTCTGACGATCTATTTGGACGGAACCGGAGACGTGCTGACGTCAACTTGGGAGAGTTGTGCGGCGATTCTATTATTCTTAATGACCCCAAAAAGTTTCTTTAAAGCGGTTTCTACCTATGTTCCCGGTACGCAGGACCACGCCAAATCTCAGCATGAATATGCCAAAAGGGTCCGCGATCTCACCGCAGAGCGGGTAACGAAGTTTTCCCGTGTATTCAGTCAGCTATCCCGCAGCTTTCACCAGATATCTGCGAGTGAGAGCACGAAGTCGGACGGAGAAATCGAACACTTTATGAATGCGGTGGCAGAAGGGACATGTGCCTCCTGCTTCAAGTGTGAGCAGTGCTGGGACGGCAAGTTTATGCAAACCCATCAGTATATGACGGAAATGATGAGCGCCATTGAGGATAACCCCGATTTGGAGCCGGAGCAGATCCCCCCGCAATGGAGCAAGGCATGTGCTAAAACGGGCGCTGTCCTGCAAGTGATGAAGCAGCAGTATAGCCTCTACCAACATAATATGCAGTGGAAGCGCCAAGTATACGATAGTCGTCAGCTTGTTGCTGACCAGCTATCGGGTGTATCACAAATTATGGAGGATTTAGCGCGAGAAATTCAGCGGGAAGGACAGACCATGCATCGGCAGGAGGAGCAAATACGAGAGGCTCTTGATAGACTGGGCTTGTCCATCCAATCTATTGAGATTATTAATCTGGATGCAGGTCAGGTAGAAATTGAGATTGTCCATGCCTATACAAGGGGATTTGATGAATGTCGGAAAATCATTGCTCCACTTCTGTCGGACATTCTGGACGAGCATATAGCTGTGATGCGCGAAACGGAGGCAGATCGCCGCCAAGGCTTGGCTACAGTCATGTTCGGCTCCGCTAAAACGTATGAGATTGCTACAGGGGTAGCTAGTGCCGCCAAAGGAGGCGATTTTTTCTCAGGAGACAGCTACAGCATGATGGAGCTAGGGAACGGGACTTTTGCAGTCTCATTAAGTGATGGTATGGGGAACGGAGAGCGCGCGCAGCAAGAAAGCAGTGCAGCACTTAACATTTTGGAGGAATTACTGCAATCGGGTATGGACGAAAAGTTGGCGATCAAGTCGGTTAACTCTGTCCTGATGCTGCGATCACCTGAAGAAATGTATGCTACGGTCGATATGGCGCTGATTGATCAGTACACGGCCCAGACAACTTTTATGAAGATTGGGTCTACGCCGAGCTTTATTAAAAGAGGGGAGGAGGTCATCCCTGTATCTGCCAGCAACTTGCCGATTGGCATTATACAGGATATTGAAATTGATTTGGTATCACTGCAGCTCCAGCCGGGCGATATTCTCATTATGATTACAGACGGTATATACGACTCACCGGGTTACGCGGTTAATAAGGAAATATGGATGAAACGCATGATTCAGGAAATTGAAAGTGAAGATCCTCAGCAGTTGGCCGACTGTTTGCTAGAACGGGTTATTCGATACCAGCAAAATCAAATCTATGATGATATGACTGTAGTTGTTAGTAAAATCGACCACTTCCGCCCAGAGTGGGCAACTCTCCATGTACCTGGCATGAGGTGGTTGGAACGTCCACGGACGGTGAGCTAAGCCGACATTGCCCGGGAAATTCCTTACCCATTTTTAAAAATCCGCATCCTTCGTTTGAATCGTTCCGGATTAGGCAAAGATAGAATCTATCGGGATAGATTAAGAGGAAGCGGAGGTCAAAAAACGATGAAGCAAATTTTGATCATTACAGACGGATGCTCAAATGTAGGTGTTAGTCCAGTCATGGCGGCTGCCCAGGCTTTACGGGAAGGTATTACAGTGAACGTCGCCGGAGTCATAGATTATGGAACTATTGGCGAGCTTGGCAGTGCGGAGATTCAAGAAATTGCTAAAGCAGGGGGAGGGTTTAGCCAAATCGTAGGGACAAAACAGTTGGCGCAGACCATGCAGATGATGACGCGCAAAACGGTGGTTCAAACCATTCAGCAGGCGGTTAATAGAGAGTTAACGCACATTCTGGGTGAGGGTGGCGCCAAACATATCGGTGAACTTCCTCCGGCCAAACGAGCCCAAGTGGTTGAGGTGATGGATGAACTGACAGAAACAAGCAACCTGGAGATTGCTTTGCTCATTGATGCAAGTGCGAGCATGAAGCCTAAGCTGCCTGCTGTAGAGGACAGCATCCGTGATTTGCTACTCAGTTTACAGTCCAGAAGCGGACACAGTCGTATATCTGTATTTCATTTTCCGGGCGGCAAAATGGGAGAAGACGCAGTCATGGATATCGGTTGGACCTCTGAGCTTAACCAGATCAAATCGATATTTGGACGCTTGCGGATGAAAGGGGCAACACCGACAGGTCCTGCCATTTTACAAGTGATTGATTATTACCGATATGTTACACTAGGAGAACAGAAAGATCTGGAAGAATCCTATGGCAAAGGAGAAGGGATGCTCGGTGACTACGTCGTCTGATCCCGTTCTTGCACCCGGAACGGTCATCAAGGGCAAGTGGAAGCGGAGCAGCTATGTCATCCAGCGCTTGCTGGGCCGGGGAGCGAACGGAACTGTATATTTGGTAAAAGAAGCACAGGCCGATCGGCAATTTGCTCTGAAAATGGGGAAGAACACGCTTGATCTGCAATCGGAGATTAATGTGCTGACCACATTGCAGTCTCAGGGCACTCAGGCCGCCCTTCAGCGAAATGGAAATCCTTCCTTTTTGTTTGAGGTGGATGATGTAGTGTTACGCAGCGGAGAAATCCCCTTTTATGTTATGCGATATGTTAAGGGTGATCCGCTTCATCGTTTTGTGGCAGCCAAAGGGCCGGAATGGTATGGTGTGGCTGGAACCGGTATACTGAATCGCCTGGCGGATCTCCATCAGGCAGGATGGGTGTTTGGCGACCTCAAGCCGCAGAATATTTTGGTCAATGCCTATGGAGAGGCTGAATTAATTGACTACGGTGGGGTGTCTCTTGCTGGTCGGAGTGTTAAACAATTCACAGAGTGGTATGATAGGGGATTCTGGAATGCTGGCAGCCGAAATGCTGATTCCCAGTATGACCTGTTTGCCTTCGCTCTTCTAACGATTCATATATTGGAGAGCGAATCATTAAAGACCGCTGCGAGTAGGCTGCCTCAGTTGCGTAATACGGCAGAATTGACGGTCATCATTCGCCGTAGCCGTGTATTGCGCCCCTATGCCGAATGGCTGCTGGGTGCAGTGCGTGGAGAATATTCCGATACTCGTGCAGCGGCCCGATCTTGGTCACGTTTGGCTTCCGCACATGTCAGGCAATCGTCGGTCAAAAAAGGGAACCCACGCTGGCTGGGATATGCTTTCACGGTATCGCTTTTGCTGCTTGCCGGAGCGCTCTGGATTGCGTTAAGGTAGCAGCAGACTTACATAAGATAACAGATGATCATCATTTTTACGGTCGGGAGAAAAGAGGGTCGTGAATGGGAACAACAAAACCGACCGGTGTTGTACAGGAAGTGCTCGCCTTGGCGCGAGATCATTCACTGTGGAGCCCCGGAGACCGCATTGTGGTTGCTGTATCCGGTGGGCCGGATTCGGTGGCCCTTTTGCACATTTTACATGAAATATCCGTTATACATATGCCTTTACAACTCGTCTGCGCTCACGTTCATCATGGCTTCAGACCAGAGGAATCGGATGCGGAGGCTGAAGAGGTACGTAATATTGCCCAAAAGCTCGAACTTCCATTTGAAATGACTCGGGTGGATGTACCCGCTTATATGAAGGAGAGTGGGAAGGGGCCACAGGAAGCAGCCCGCGAGCTGCGCTACAGTTTTTTACATGATATGGCTACAAAGTGGGAAGCACAGCATATTGCAATGGCCCATCACGGCGACGATCAAGCCGAAACGGTTCTCTTGCATTTGCTGCGTGGTAGCGGCCCAGCAGGTTTGGCAGGTATGCGTTTGGCGCGCAGGGAAAAAAATGTGCAACTCATTCGCCCGCTGCTACGTATGTACAAGGCTGACCTGATTGAGTTTTGTAACTTTTATGATCTTTCCTATGTGATAGACAGCACTAATTTATCATCCAAATACCGTCGTAACGCCATTCGCATGGATGTGCTTCCTTTTTTGGGGCAATATAATGAGCGACTGACACCGTCCCTAAACCGGCTGGCCGAAACGATGGCTGACGAAAATGACTTTATGGAGGCATCCACACTGTCGGCATACGAGAAAATGGTGCGCTTGGATAATGGCAGGTACATGTTTCCCATCGCTTCATACCGTAAGCTATCCGTTGCTTTACAACGGAGGTTGATTAAACTAATATTAAATTATCTGCCTTCGGACAGTGAAAATTTTGATTTTCGTAAAATTGAGACCGTTCGACTAAGACTTCTCCAAGAGGCATCGTCTACATGGAGTTTGGACTTGGGAGGCGGTGCGGTTGGAGTCCGCGAATATGACCAGGCGGTTTTGTTTGACCGTAGGCAAGTCGTTATGGGCGAATGGTGCTATGGACTAAGTGTATTGCCTTTTTCCGGTGAGCTAGAGTTGCCTGAGGCAGGTGGTGTACTTCGGTGGCGAAGGGCTTCCTATTCGGATGCGGACCATCCGGCGAATAAGGAGGAAGCGTGGTTCGACGCAGATCAATTGAGTCTGCCTTTGACTGTACGCTCGCGATTACCTGGAGATACCATGTATATAATGGGATTAAACGGAAGAAAAAAGGTTAAAGATATTTTTATTGATGAAAAAATACCTCCTTCAATGCGTTCCGTTACTCCCATCGTCTGCGACCACGCTGGAACTATTCTCTGGATTCCGGGCGTACGACGTTCTGTACATGCCGCAGTGCAAAAGCACACGTCTTCGGTTATATATATGTCATGGCAAAGACGAGAGAGTCCGGGGCATCGGTAATTGCGCAGGAACGGCTTTCATAGTATAAACTTAGGAGGTTTACACCGTTGCAAAATGATATTCAGGAAATATTGATCAGCGAAGAAGAAATTCAGAGTAAAATTAAGGAATTGGGTGCACAGCTCAGCGTGAAATATGAAGGTAAAAATCCATTGGTGATTTGCGTACTGAAAGGTGCGTTTATCTTTATGGCTGATTTGGTTAAAACCATTACAGTGCCGTTGGAGCTTGATTTCATGGCTGTATCAAGTTACGGAGCATCCACAAAATCCTCAGGTATCATCAAAATCATTAAGGATTTGGACGCATCTGTAGAAGGACGCGACGTTCTGATTGTCGAAGATATTATCGACAGCGGCCTGACGCTGACGCATTTGATTGAATTGCTTAAAAACCGTAATGCCAATTCGGTATGTGTCGTAACCTTGTTCGACAAGCCTGCACGCCGGACAGTTAATCTTGAAGCAGATTATACTGGATTTACGCTTCCAGATGCGTTTGTTGTCGGCTATGGTCTGGACTATGCCGAGCACTACCGGAACCTCCCATACATAGGGATTTTAAAGCCGGAAATCTACACCAGCTAATCTCAGCCTCCAGTCCTAGGACTAAATAAGGCCCTTTGTTGAGAAGGACTTACAGGCTATGGTAAAATAACTTAAGTGTCTCGAGAGGAGGTAGGGGATGAATCGGTTCATCCGGAATTCTGGTTTTTATTTGATTCTTTTTTTAGTTGTGGTGGGTATCGTTCAGTTTGTTAGCAACAGTAACGAAGCCTCCGATCTCCCTAGATATGACCAATTACGGCAAGAGGTTAAAGCTAATAACATCTCTAAAGTAACGGTCCAATTTGACGGTTACGCCTATCTTGTAACCGGTGCATATAAGAAGCAGCCGGCTAATGCTAAATCGACCAATTTTTCCGTATATGTTCCACCAACGGATCAAGCACTAAGTGAACTGGTGAATGCCAGCGAAACGAACGGGTTTGAATACGTGCAGAAGAAAATGGAAGGCGAAAGCATTTGGCTGACGTTTTTGACTTCTATCATTCCTTTGGTGATCATGTTCCTGTTGTTCTTCTTCCTGTTTAATCAGGCACAGGGCGGTGGCGGCAAAGTTATGAACTTCGGCAAGAGCAAAGCCCGTCTGTATAACGAAGAGAAGAAGAAGGTTACGTTCGAGGACGTGGCAGGGGCTGACGAAGAGAAGCAAGAGCTTGTCGAAGTTGTAGAATTCTTGAAGGACCCACGCAAGTTTGCAGCTGTGGGCGCTCGTATTCCAAAAGGTGTCCTGTTAGTGGGCCCTCCAGGTACGGGTAAAACACTCTTGGCGAGAGCTGTTGCAGGCGAGGCCGGAGTACCGTTTTTCAGCATCTCGGGTTCTGATTTTGTAGAAATGTTCGTCGGGGTCGGTGCTTCCCGTGTTCGCGATTTGTTCGAGAATGCGAAGAAGAACGCACCTTGTATCATTTTCATTGATGAGATTGATGCCGTTGGACGTCAACGTGGCGCCGGATTGGGTGGCGGACATGATGAACGTGAGCAGACGCTCAACCAATTGCTCGTAGAGATGGATGGATTCGGCGCAAACGAAGGTATCATCATCGTAGCGGCTACAAACCGTCCGGATATCTTAGACCCGGCGTTGCTTCGTCCAGGACGTTTTGACCGTCAAATTACGGTTGACCGTCCAGATGTTAAAGGCCGTGAAGCAGTATTGTATGTACATGCTCGCAACAAGCCATTAACGAAGGATGTTAAACTGGACGTAATTGCGAAACGTACAACAGGCTTTACAGGCGCTGATCTGGAAAATCTGTTGAACGAAGCTGCCTTGTTGGCGGCTCGTCGTAACCGCAGAGATATCTCGATGCGAGAAGTAGATGAAGCTATCGACCGTGTTATCGTAGGTACAGAAAAACGCAGCCGCGTAATCAGTGACCGCGAAAAGCGAATTGTTGCTTATCATGAAGCAGGCCATACGATTATTGGTTTCTTCTTGGAAAATGCGGATATGGTTCATAAGGTAACGATTATTCCACGTGGACGTGCAGGCGGATATGTCATCATGCTTCCGAAGGAAGACCGCATGTTGACAACTAAGCAGGAATTGCTGGACAAAATCACTGGATTGTTGGGTGGACGCGTATCCGAGGAACTGTTCATTGGTGAGATCGGAACGGGAGCCTATAGCGACTTCCAGCAAGCGACAAGCATTGCACGCAGCATGATCGTAGAATATGGTATGAGTGAGAAGCTTGGTCCGATGCAGTTCGGTACTTCACAAGGCCAAGTATTCCTTGGACGCGATATCGGTCATGAGCAGAACTACAGTGATCAGATCGCTTATCAGATTGACCAGGAGATGAATCGCTTCATCACTGAGTCTTATGAGCGTGCTAGAGAACTCCTGACCAAGTATTCCAAAGAGGTTCATTTGATTGCTCAAACCTTGCTGGTAGAAGAAACTCTGGAACTTGAACAAATCAAACGTTTGATCGAGACAGGTTCTTTGGATGGTGGCACAACGGAGGGAGAAGGAACACCAGAAAATGGTGAGCCTGTGATCGACAACATTGGAGACGTCCGTGTACGTATTCAAGGTAAGGATGACGAGCCTAAGAATACAACGGATCAACCGAATGATATCCCTAATCTGAAAAAGCCAGAGGATGATAACAATTCGGGCAACTCCGGTGGTACTCCACCGACAACACCCTAATCATCCGATGGATAGTTGAATAAGCGTATAGGTAAGCTCCGGGGAACCAGGTATTATTGGTTTTCCGGAGTTTTTTAAATGGAAGATTATTGCTAACGTGATTTGACAGACATCGGAACGTTGTGTACATTTATTGTTAAATAAACGGCTGTCGTCTTCTTAGCGTATAAAAGCCAACAGTCGCTGCAATCGACTCTCTATCATTTTGAACATATACGTGAGCGCATACTGTAGAACTTATGGTGTGCGCTATTCTTCTGTGAAATCAGGTGAAGGCATGATTCCAAGATATCTAGTTGATTTTGATGTAGCGGACTTGACCCGATTGGAGGCCGACGTGTTAATTATCGGCTCAGGCATTGCGGGCTTATATACGGCGATTAAGGCTGCGGAGAATCGGAAAGTGTTGCTGATTACCAAGAAGACTTTGATGGAAAGCAACACGCGTTATGCTCAAGGCGGCATTGCTGCTGTCACATCGGACGAGGATACACCAGCCTATCATATGGAAGATACTCTGATTGCTGGAGCAGGTCTGTGTGAACCTGAGGCGGTCAGTACGCTTGTCCATGAAGGTCCAGTTGGTATTCAAGAGTTAATACGTATGGGAACGGTTTTTGATCGTGTGGATGGTGAACTAGCGTTGACACGGGAAGGAGCGCATAGTCACCGGCGTATTTTGCATGCTAATGGAGATGCTACCGGTTATGAAATTGTGCGTGCCTTATCAGACCAGGTTGCTGCCCATCCCGGTATCGAAGTGTGGGAAGAATGCATGGTAATTGATCTGCTGACGGAGCATGGTGAGTGTATTGGAGCCCTCGTCCAAAAGCCAGGTGGGGAAAGGTCGTATATCACTGCTAATGCAACGATTTTGTGCTCAGGAGGTAGCGGGCAATTATACCGTTATACGACCAACCCGGATATTGCAACCGGGGATGGTATCGCTATGGCATATCGTGCTGGGGCGATTGTACGGGATATGGAATTCATACAGTTTCATCCTACGGCGTTGTGCCATCCGGGCGCTCCAAGGTTTCTAATTTCCGAAGCTGTACGGGGAGAAGGAGCCGTATTACGCAATATTCACGGAGAACGCTTCATGGACAAGTATGATTCCCGGCAGGAGCTTGCACCCAGAGATATCGTAGCTCGTGCTATCATTCATGAGATGGAACGCACCCAAGCTGCGTTTGTATACCTGGATATTACGCATGAGCCACCTGAGCGGGTGAAGCAACGTTTTCCAACCATTTATCGGACATGTCTGTCATTTGGTTTGGATATGACGACAGACTGGATCCCCATTGCGCCTGCTGCCCATTATATGATGGGTGGTGTTCAGACTAATCTACACGGGGAAAGCTCCATTGCGCGTTTGTTCGCCTGCGGGGAAACCTCTTCTACAGGTGTTCACGGAGCTAATCGTCTGGCGAGCAATTCATTATCTGAAGCTATTGTATTCGCCAGCAGAATTATTGAGCGACTGCATTCATTGCCACCGCTAGTCGGCCATACGTTGATATCTTATAGCGATAACCGTACAGAGTTCCCGGCTTCATCCGTCGCGGAGCAGCGGCATAGGCTGCAAGAAGCAATGGTTCGTTATGCTGGAGTTCGTCGGCACGGCGAAGGGCTGCAAGCAGCATTAGATGAGTTGCAAGGGCTAATGCCTATTTTTGAGGCTGTGATTGCTAGCCGGGAAGAGATCGAATTTGCCAATTTGCTCACCTGTGCTTTATTAGTAACAGATGGTGCGCTGCTACGTGAGGAGAGCCGGGGAGCGCATTATCGCGAGGATTTTCCTGAGACAGATGATAGCGTCTGGCGAAAGCATGTTCAGCAGCGACGTGAGCAAGGGATAACGGAGGAGTACGTTCATGACATCTAACAGCGAGCTTTATGGAGAGTTTAGTGGATATCAGGAAGAACTGACGGCACAAATTCGCAGCTGGCTGCGAGAAGATACGGGCTCTGGCGATGTGACCACGCGCTGGACAATTGAGCAGGGCCACCAATCCAAGGCTGTCATTCATGCCAAGGAGAGCGGCGTGGTTGCGGGGTTACCCGTGGCTGCCCTTGTATTTCAGGTAGTGGACCCTTCCTTGTCGTTCACTCCGCTGGTAGTCGATGGACAGTGGATTGAAAAGGGGAGCGTTTTGGCAGAAGTAACGGGGAGTACCTATGCAATCCTGACCGGGGAGCGATTGGCGTTAAATCTGCTCCAACGGATGTCTGGTATTGCCACGCGGACTCGGGCTTTTATAGATCAATTGCATGGTCTGTCCACTCGCTTGGTGGATACACGTAAAACAACACCGGGACATCGACTGCTGGAGAAGTATGCTGTTCGTGTAGGCGGTGGCTCGAATCATCGCTTTGGCCTGTACGATGCTGTTATGATTAAGGATAATCATATTAAGGGCGCAGGTGGGATTGAACAAGCTGTGAGTCGAGCGCGCGCTAATATACCGCATACGATGACGATTGAAGTAGAGACGGAAAACATGAAACAAGTTCAGGAAGCCCTGGAAGCTGGGGCGGATATCATTATGCTGGATAACATGTCTGCCCCAGATATGAAGGAAGCCGTTCGGTTCATTCGGGAACGGGCACCACATGTCAAAACAGAAGCCTCGGGCAATGTATCGCTGGATACAGTGCGTGAGATGGCTGAGAGTGGCGTAGATGTGATTTCTGTAGGCAGGCTGACATACTCTTTTCATAACCTGGATATCAGCCTTGACCTTAACGCAAAGAAAGATAGGTGACACCCATTGATTCTTGTAGTGGATGTAGGCAATACCAATATTGTTCTGGGGATATACGAAGGGCGGGAGCTGTTGCACCATTACCGGATCAGTACCTCCAGACAGGCAACCGCAGATGAATACGGCGTACTCATACATAATCTTTTTAGTATGGGTGGCGTATTAAAGGATGACATCCAGGGAGTGATTATTTCCTCTGTCGTTCCGCCATTGGTCCGTGTATTAGAAGAAATGTGCGATAAATACATAGGCAAAACGCCGTTAATCGTCGGGCCGGGAATCAAGACTGGTCTTAACCTGCGTTATGAGAATCCACGTGAAGTAGGTGCGGATCGGATCGTGAACGCTGTTGCGGCTGTCGAACGGTTCGGCGGGCCGCTGGTTGTGGTGGACTTTGGAACAGCGACGACGTTTGATTGTATTGACGATAAGGGAAACTACTTGGGCGGTGTCATTGTGCCGGGGATCGGGATTTCGACGGAGGCACTGTATCAACGGGCTTCCAAGCTGCCCCGCATCGAGTTGGAGAAACCCAAAAAGGTTATTGGTCGTAATACGGTTCATGCCATGCAAGCTGGGATTATCTTCGGTTATGCGGGGCAAGTGGATGGCATTGTGAGGCGCATTAAGGAAGAAATGCAGGTGGAGCCTACGGTTATTGCTACCGGAGGTCTTGCAGAGCTAATCGCATCAGAGACAGAGAGCATTCAGAAAGTGTTGCCGATGTTGACGCTCGAAGGATTACGCATCATTTACCAACGTAACGCTGAATAAAAAAAGTGGATATAAGCTGCCGCTGAGTCCAACCGATGATCTTATCGGTTTGGATTAGCGGCGTTTTTCGTCTATACTGAAATATGTTACGTTTTTGAACAATTCGCGTGATCTGTCGATGCAGGTTGTTTATATAATAGGAAATTATGCTTCAATGATGAGCCATACTAACGAAAATAAGCAGCATAGCTGTCCTGGAGAATAGGGGAGGATATCAATATGGAAAATAAGCAGGATCGACTTATTCGTGGTACAGCCATGGATGGAAGGGTTAGAGCTTTTGCTGTTCGGACAACTCAATTGGTAGAGGAATTGCGGAGAAGACATGATACTCATCCTACGGCAACCGCTGCTTTGGGGCGAACCCTCACAGCAGGTGCTATTATGGGTTCTATGCTAAAAGGCAAAGAGCGATTGACCATTCAAGTTAAAGGTGATGGACCGATTGGGCAAATTGTCGTTGATGCCAATGCTGTAGGGGAAGTGCGAGGTTATGTTACTGAACCGCATGTGCATTTGCCGAGCAATAGTATGGGCAAACTGGATGTAGCGGGTGCCGTAGGTACAGAGGGTTTCATTCATATCATCAAGGATTTGGGGTTAAAAGAACCGTATCGCGGCAGTACTCCGATTATTTCCGGTGAACTGGGTGAGGACTTTACCTATTATTTTGCCAAATCGGAACAGACCCCGTCAGCAGTGGGCTTGGGTGTGCTGGTAGATACGGATAACTCGGTTATTGTGGCCGGTGGATTTATTATTCAGTTGCTTCCAGGCTTGAATGATGATGAGATTACTGCGATCGAAAATGCAGTCAGCTCCATTCCACCCGTTACTGCTTTGCTGGATCAAGGGTTGGAACTTGATGAAATGCTGCGCTGGATGCTGCCGGACGTTCGGATTCTCGATGAATTGGATATTCATTTTCAATGTGAGTGTTCACGTGAGCGCGTGGAAAAAACATTGATCAGTTTGGGAGAAAGCGAATTAGAGCAGTTAATTGAGGAAGAAGGACAGGCTGAGGTCGTATGCCACTTTTGTAATGAGGCTTATCAATTTAATAAAGATGAATTGCAAAATCTGTTAGATCAAGCCAAAGCCTAACCGGATGGGCGGTGCAAGCGATGACTACACGGGAAAAAGGATTATGGACAGCTGTCATTATTCTGACCGTTAGCGTCGCCGCCTTGGGTGGTCTTATCATGCTTCGGGGGCTGTCAAAGCCGGGTGATGTAAGCAAGGATGACGGCGATCATACTGTGGCGGAGATGGGTCAGGAAGGCATATCGGAGGAACAGTGGGTAGCGGAACTGAAAAAGCGATATGGAACCAATACGCTGTTGCAAATGTTGAATCGTAAAGCCGTGCAGGCTGAAACCAAGCGTCTCGGTATCAAGATCACCCAAGAGGATCTACAGCAGGTGCTGGAGCAGGATAGTAAAGGGTATGACTCAGATCATGCCTATTTTGATGAAATGCAGCGACAGTTTGGCTTAGGTCCGGTTGATTTGCGGAATGAAGCGGAATACCGGATTGGTTTGGAGAAAATAGCCACGCAGGGTATTCAGGTTCAGGAAGCGGAGATTGACGAGTATTGGGAGCAGCATCCTGAGGAATTTGCCGTCGGTAAGCAGATCCAATTGGCAGCTCTTTATGTAGATAATGCGGAGGAAGCAGAAGCGTTGCTAGATCGGGTTAAGCAGGGGGAGAGCTTCGATGTGCTGATTCAAGAGCATGCAGGTAAGCCTTTCGACAAAGATAGCAGTGGACAGCTGGGATGGGTGGATGAATATGATCCATTGCAACCGGAGGCGATCATGAAGGCGGCGAGAGAGCTAAGCTCTGGGGATGTTGCAGGTCCGATCTCTGTTAACGATGGCTATGCTGTCATTTATGTACAGGATGTCCGGTTGAAGAATTCTCCGGATAAGCAGCAGATCCGACAGCAAATTCGCCGATCTCTTGCGCTTGCACAAGCCGCTCCTTTGGAAGAGGTCGAGAAGGGTCTGCGTGATAAATATGGAGCGCGTATTTTATCTGGAAAGAATGCATCCTAAGCTTCTCTGTAACGTAGTGAAAGAATATTGGTTTGAAGGAAGCCCGATGCTGATAACGCGGGTTGACAGCATCGCGGCTTATTCACTCGTATTGACATTGGAATTGAAGATTGTTATGATTAGCGTATAAAACCAACTATTTTTATCGGAAATTAATGAACGGCACTAAATTAAAGTAATTGACTAAGAATCATCTACAATATGATTTCGCAATTTGTAATATATCATCTACAGTCAGGGAGGAATTATCATGGCTAAAGTTGTTAATAACATTACCGAACTTATCGGAGAAACACCCCTCGTTCGCCTCAACCGGATCGTACCGGAAGATAGCGCCGAAATCTATTTGAAACTGGAATATCAGAACCCAGGCTCCAGTGTAAAAGATCGTATTGCGATTAGCATGGTAGAAGAAGCTGAACGTGAAGGTCTGCTTAAGCCAGGCGGTACCATTATTGAAGCAACAAGCGGTAATACAGGAATCGGCTTGGCTATGGTAGCTGCTGCGAAGGGCTATAAGGCAGTCATCGTTATGCCAGAAACGATGAGCATAGAGCGTCGTAATTTGTTGCGTGCTTATGGAGCCGAGCTTGTGTTAACACCAGGATCAGAAGGCATGAATGGGTCCGTTAAGAAAATGGAAGAATTGCTGAGTGAAAATCCGGATTATTTTGCTGCTGAGCAGTTCAAGAACAAAGCTAATATCAAAATTCACCGTGAAACGACCGGCCCTGAGATTGTGGAAGCCATTCGTTCCATTGGCGGAACTCTGGATGCTTTTATAGCGGGAATAGGCACTGGCGGAACCATTTCTGGTGCCGGAGAAGTGCTTAAGAAAGAATTCCCTGATATCAAAGTGGTGGCTGTAGAGCCCGCCTCTTCCCCGCTGTTAGCAGGCGGTAAGCCAGGACCCCACAAGATCCAAGGACTGGGTGCCAACTTTATTCCTGAAATTTTAAACCGTGATATCTATGATGAAATTATTCATGTAGAAAACGATGAAGCTTTTGAGGTAGCACGTAGAGTGGCCAAGGAAGAGGGCATTTTGTCCGGTATTTCTTCTGGCGCGGCTGTTCATGCGGCTTTGAAACTTGCTAAGCAATTGGGCAAGGGTAAACGGATCGTTGTCATTGTTCCAAGTAATGGAGAACGTTACCTGAGTACGCCACTATACAATTTCGAGCTGTAATTATGTCGTAATTGTGTATACTATACGTAAGGATTCCCTCATTTCCCTGTTGCAGGGGGGTGGGGGTTTCTTTTTAAGGAGAGAATGTAGACTTTTTGAAAAGTAGGGAAGGGGAAGCACACACGGATGAAATCGACAGCTAGAGTGACGGAGGCGCAGTGGCAGGTTTGGCAGGAGGAAGGCTGGAGCATACTTCCCTATATCGCTGAGTACCCATTACCCGTGGGAGGGCTACCGTCATCGTGGCGGAAGGCTTGGGAGGATTCGTCGCCATATGCCTTTTTGCTGGAGAGCGCTAAAGGTGGGCGGTACACCTATCTGGCCTTAAATCCGGTTGCTATATTGGAAGGCAAGGGAGAACATGCAGTTTGGACTGATTTGCAAAGTGGGAAACATGGAGATATACATGGTCAACCTTTGAACGTCATGAACAACTGGATCGCTCCTTACCGTGCACCGCGTGTACCTGGCATGCCTTTTTTCTCTGGGGGATTTGCGGGTTATCTTGGCTACGATGTAGCTCGCTCGTTGGAGCGTTTGCCATCTCAAGCTGCAGACGATACGGGCATACCTGATTATGTATGGATGAGGGTGAATGAGCTATGGATTTATGATCACGAAAAATCCTGCATATATTGTGCTGTTCATATGCCTGCTCCTGCGCATTCCGATAAAGTCAGCCGTGATACCGATTTGACCAATCCCGTTATACGGGATGGGCCAAATCCCATACTTTGCGAGCATTATGCGGAAGCTGCCCAACGTGCAGAACGTATGCTGATTCAGTGGAATAACATCATAAATGCAGGAGAGATTGATCCTGCGTACCCTCGTCGTTGTGCTAGGCTTGCCGAAGAGGGGTTAGAGGCTGCTCATCAAGAATCTGATGGTTGGACAGCGGCATTCAACCAACAAGATTTTGAACATGCCGTAAGACGTGTGCAGGAATACATTGCCCAAGGGGATGTATTCCAGGTTAACTTGTCGATTCGTCAGCAACGTGCGCTTACAGCCCTCCCTGAAAATATATATGAATGGCTTCGTCTGCTGAATCCTTCCCCTTATATGGGTATGCTGCGTATGCCAGATTTACGGATCGTCAGTGGCTCGCCAGAATTGTTGGTGAAGCTGGAGGATGGACGTGTGAGCGCCCGACCTATTGCAGGTACGAGAAGAAGGGGGCTAACACCGGATGAAGATGCCGCTATGGCAGCAGAGCTTCTATCAAGCGAAAAAGAACGCGCCGAGCATATTATGCTCGTCGATCTGGAGCGTAACGATATCGGACGGATTGCTGAATACGGATCGGTGCATGTGCCTGAACTGCTGACTGTCGAATACTATTCGCACGTTATGCATCTGGTATCTCAGGTTGAGGGGAAATTAGCCCAGGGTCGTACAGCTATAGATGTAATTGCTGCTACCTTTCCAGGCGGAACCATTACCGGGGCACCCAAGGTGCGCACCATGGAAATCATTGAAGAATTAGAGCCCGTTCGTCGGGGTCCTTATACAGGGTCTCTTGGATGGATTGACTATAACGGCAATATGGAATTAAATATTATAATAAGAACACTAGCTGTTAAAGGCAGCACTGCCTATTTACAGACAGGTGCGGGGATCGTCATTGATTCAGACCCGTACAGGGAATATCGGGAATGTCGGAACAAGGCCAGAGCTGTCATGAAGGCGGTACAATGTGGTGAAGAAGAAGCTGCTTTGAGCAGAAGCGGTATCACAGGAGGGTGAGTCGTATGATTTTGGTGATTGATAATTATGATTCGTTTACGTACAATCTTGTTCAATATTTGGGTGAACTTGGCGAAGAAGTAACCGTAAAACGGAACGATGAGATTGATGTGAAAGGCATAGAAGAGCTGGCACCAGAGCATATTTTGATCTCGCCGGGTCCATGCACGCCGAATGAGGCGGGGATATCACTGGATGTGATCAGCCATTTTAAAGGTCGCATTCCGATTTTTGGCGTTTGCCTCGGCCACCAGGCCATCGGACAGGCTTTTGGCGGTAAGGTTATCCGGGCTGAACGACTCATGCACGGTAAAACATCACCGATTCTTCATCACAATACGTCGGTATTTGAAGGCTTGCCTTCTCCGTTCACAGCAACCCGGTATCACTCATTGCTGGTGGAACGCGAGAGTCTGCCTGAGTGTCTAGAGATTACCGCAGAAACCGCGGAAGGTGAAATTATGGGTTTGCGGCATAAAGAATTTGCCGTAGAAGGAGTTCAGTTCCATCCAGAATCTATTATTACGGATTACGGGCATCAACTATTACGCAATTTCCTAAAACGCAAGGTAGGCGTCTGATTCATGAAATATATCGGAGTCAACGGCGTCCTCACGGAAGCCGCAAAAGCCGTGATTCACGTAAGTGATCACGGCTTTTTATACGGAATGGGCTTGTTTGAAACATTCCGCACCTACAAGGGTGTCCCATTCTTGCTGGATCGGCATCTGCATCGACTGCAGGAAGGTTGCCGAATGCTCGGCATTCCTTTTCAACCGGATGAGGAGCAGCTTACGAGACACATCCAATATCTGATGGTGGCGAATGGACTGGATGAAGCCTATATCCGCTACACCGTATCAGCGGGCGAAGAGGTGCTAGGATTGCCGACGGGGGACTATACGCGCCCCAACCATATTTTGTTTGCGAAACCGTTGCCCTCTACCAATACACAAACCGGGCAATCCATTTCCCCATCGGCGCTTCAGTTGCTGCGAACCCCCAGAAACACTCCAGAGGGTGAGGTTCGTTTAAAGTCGCTCCATTATATGAATAATATTCTTGCGAAGCGGGAACTTCAGCAGTATGCCGAGGCTGTCCGTTATAAGGCTGAAGGAATGATGCTTACGGCCAATGGTTTTCTGGCGGAGGGAATGGTCAGCAATCTGTTTTTTGTGCGGAATAATACGCTGTATACCCCTGACTTGTCTACAGGAATTCTGCCAGGCATTACGCGTGAATTCATTTTGGAGCTGGCGCATCTGCGAGACATTCCTTGTGAGCAAGGTTTGTACAGCTGGGACGAGCTGAAACAGGCTGATGAAATTTTTATGACCAACTCTATACAAGAAATACGGCCCGTGGATTTGTTGTTGGAGCCGGGTGGAGCAACGAACCATGTATCGGTTCCCTTGACGCAACCCAGGTCCATAACAGCTTTGCTGTTGCACGATTATAGACAGAAAGCAGGGATCAAGTGAACATACCGACCCTTTATCAACGTAGTTACCGAATGGGGGATGCCGAGCTTACGCTAGGACATTCCACACAGATCATGGGTATACTGAATGTGACCCCGGATTCATTTTCCGATGGAGGATTACATTATAACCCAGAGATTGCTGTTTTACATGCATTGAAGCTGGTGGAAGATGGAGCCGATATCATTGACATTGGTGGGGAGTCTACCCGCCCGGGTCATGACCCAGTAGGTGTGGAAGAGGAGTTGGCTCGGGTCATTCCGGTCATCCAGGCCATTCATCGTATCGCACCGCACATTCCGTTATCTGTAGATACTTACAAAGCCGAAGTAGCCAGGCAGGCGCTTGAAGCTGGTGCACATATCATTAATGATGTGTGGGGGTTTAAGGCAGACCCTGATATGGCGCGTGTAGCTGCGGAATTCGATTGCCCGGTCATTTTGATGCATAATCGTCATGATCGTAATTATAGTGATTTGGTTACTGATATGCTGTCTGATTTGAAAGAGAGTATCCGATTAGCGCTGGATGCGGGGGTACGTGAGGAACAGATCATTTTAGACCCAGGCATCGGTTTTGCCAAGGATTATGATGAAAATATCCATGCCATGACTTCTCTCGATACATTGAGTCAGCTAGGCTTCCCACTGTTATTGGCTACGTCACGCAAAAGATTTATTCGTACAGCACTCGATTTGCCTGTGAATGATGTGGTGGAGGGTACGGCGGCTACTGTTGCTTTTGGCATTGCTCAAGGGTGCCAGATTGTGCGTGTACATGATGTGGCACAAATCAAGCGCACCGTACGTATGTGTGATGCGATGGTGTACGGATCTAAAAATGCACTGAGTTATGACGGGTAAAGCCCGCTCCACGAATGATTTGATCCTACGATCGCTGTTGCAACGGGATTCTTTGAATTGGTAAAACGTGTAACTGTAAGAATCCCGTTGCAAAGGCGAGCGCTTCGCTACCACCAGTAAAGTCACTTGATTAGAAAAATCTAATAAAAACAGGGGGTCTACCCACGATGGATAAAATGGTTTTGCATCGTATGGAGTATTACGGATATCATGGCGTTTTTCCAGAGGAGCGCAAGCTGGGACAGCGTTTCTATATTGATTTGGAACTGGAGCTTGATCTGCGTGAAGCGGGTGAGCAGGATGCTTTGGACAAAACGGTTAATTACGCCGAGGTGCATTACACCGTTAAAGATATTGTAGAAAAGGAATCTTACCAATTGATTGAAGCTTTGGGCGAACGTATTGCATCTTCCCTACTGGACACTTATACTAGTGTCAATGCACTGACTGTCAAAGTCACGAAGCCGCATCCGCCGTTTGATATTCATTTTCAAGGCGTGACGGTTGAGCTTTATCGCGCAAGAAAGTAGGAACGATACATGAATGCACATTCGACCTCTGAGGGATCAGAGGCTTATATTGCTTTAGGGGCTAATTTGGGGGAGCGCGAGCATACCCTGTATGAAGCCATTACGGCGCTGGACGAACATCCGGGTATACGGGTGCTGCGGTGCTCCAGCCTGTACGAAACAGAACCTGTTGGGTATCTGGATCAACCTTCTTTTTTGAACATGACGGTAGCCGTATCTACAACACTTGCTCCAGAGGAGCTTCTGGTATATATGCTGGAGGTGGAGAGTCGTCTGGGGAGAGTGAGACATATTCCTAATGGTCCACGAACCATTGATCTGGACTTGTTATGGATGGGAGCGGCGCAACTGGCTACACCGGATTTGGAGCTTCCTCACCCTCGTATGTTGGAGCGTGCTTTTGTGCTGGTTCCTTTGGCTGACATCGTTCCGAACCAAGATCCGTCCGGTCTGTACAGTATCGTGCATACTGCATTGAATTCTGTGGATGGAAAGGACGGCATACAGCTTTGGAAAACATGCAGCTGGCGCAACGACTCCGCGCCTTTCGGAAGCTAAAAGGGTTCACACAGCAGGAGTTGGCAGAACGTACTGGTATATCTTTGACTGTATTAGGTGCTGTGGAGCGAGGCAATCGTACAGTAGACCCAGACATGCTGAACATCATCGCCCAAACGCTAGAAATTGAAGTCCGGGAACTGACGGAATGACGATAAGTGACGATACAAAAGAAAGAATAAAGGGGTGAACAAATATGTTGAAAATCGGCGATATTGAAATGAAAAACCAAGTCGTTCTGGCTCCGATGGCAGGCGTGTGCAATCCTGCTTTTCGCTTGATCGCCAAGGAATTCGGTACAGGCTTGGTATGTGCAGAGATGGTTAGTGATAAGGCCATCATTCACGGCAACAAGCGTACACGTGAGATGCTGTTTGTAGATGAGCGCGAGAAGCCGCTTAGCTTGCAAATTTTTGGAGGCGACCGCAAATCTTTGGTGGAAGCGGCGAAAGTCGTAGACCAGGAGACGAATGCAGATATTATTGACATCAATATGGGCTGCCCGGTTCCCAAAGTGACCAAATGTGATGCAGGCGCTCGTTGGCTGCTTGATCCAAACAAGATTTATGAGATGGTATCGGCGGTAGTGGAATCGGTAAGCAAGCCGGTTACCGTGAAAATGCGTATTGGTTGGGATAGCGAGCATATTTATGCCGTAGAGAACGCTCGCGCTGTTGAACGTGCCGGAGGTCAGGCCGTTAGCGTACATGGCCGTACACGGGAGCAACTGTATACGGGACATGCGAATTGGGATATTATAAAAGAAGTTAAAGAAGCAGTTTCCATTCCTGTAATTGGAAATGGTGATGTGGCATCACCGGAAGATGCTCGCCGTATGCTGGATTTGACCAATTGTGATGGCGTTATGATCGGACGTGGTGCTCTGGGGAATCCGTGGATGCTCTACCGTACGATTGAGTACCTGCAAACGGGCGAGCTGTTGCCCGATCCTTCACCGGAAGAAAAAATTCGTATTGCCATTCTGCATATGGATCGTCTGGTTGCATTGAAGGGTGAAGCAGTGGCTGTCCGTGAAATGCGTAAACACCTGGCTTGGTACCTCAAAGGGTTTAAAGGTTCTGCACGTATTAAGGATGTCATTATGGAAGAAACAAAGCGCGACGATATGGTACGCATTTTGGATCAATTTGTATCTCAATTGCACATGGTAGATAACGATGAGCCTTCTACAAGCGCTGCTTCTCCTGCTGCTGTTGCGCAATAAGGAAGCTGTTCCGGCCTGTGCACGCGATTGACTTTTCCAATTGCTTGCCCTATAATCGTTCAGTATA
Organism: Paenibacillus sp. SEL1; assembly: GCF_054602535.1. Taxonomy (NCBI): domain Bacteria; kingdom Bacillati; phylum Bacillota; class Bacilli; order Caryophanales; family Paenibacillaceae; genus Paenibacillus; species Paenibacillus sp. SEL1. Next base: position 2,085,449 of record NZ_CM137723.1, read on the forward strand.
AAATCTTGATGTATGCTACAAATTGTGTGCAGCTCTCAAGACAACAGCAGGAAATGTTCTCATTCCCTCAGAGTGGCATATTATGTTTTGAAAGCGTGCATTCCGATGCACTTTTAAACTTTTCCCATGACAGGAGAATCGGTTAAGATGAGCGATAAAGAAGTCATTCTGACACAGGAAGGTCTTAGAAAGCTCGAAGATGAGCTTGAGAACTTAAAGTCTGTCAAACGCCGCGAAGTGGCTGAACGGATTAAGGTAGCCATCGGATACGGAGATATTAGTGAAAACTCCGAATATGAGGATGCGAAGAATGAGCAGGCCTTTATTGAAGGCCGTGTAATTACGTTGGAAAAGATGCTACGCAATGCCCGCATTATCAATAGTGATGAAATTGACACCGATGTTGTGGGAGTAGGTGCAACTGTGACTGTTGAAGATTTGGAATTCGGAGATATTACAGAGTATGCTATCGTAGGTTCAGCCGAATCTGACCCGCTACAAAACAAGATTTCGAATGAAAGTCCGGTTGGCAAGGCAATTCTCGGTAAGAAAAAGGGAACTGTTGTGGATGTCACCGTTCCAGCAGGCGTTATTCAATATAAAATCGTGGATATCAAGAAATAAGACACGGACTTTGGAATTTAATGTAAAAGCTTCCTTGTGGAAGCTTTTTTTCTCTACACCCGGACGGACCCCGGCCCGTCTATTCATATTGAAGGAGCTGATTTAGCACCATGTCGGATGAAACTACTAACCAGGAATCACAAGAAAATCGCGAGGAATTAAGTGAACTATTGCAAATTCGCCGTGCCAAATTGGACGAGCTTCGCTCATTGGGCATTGATCCTTTTGGACGCAAATACATACGCACGGCTGAAGCGGGCGTACTACTGAGCAAGTATGACAGTTTGACTAAGGAAGAACTGGAAGAAAAGAATATTGAAGTTAGCATAGCAGGCCGTATTATGGCTAAACGTGTGATGGGGAAAGCCAGCTTTGCTCATATACAGGATCTTAGCGGACGTATTCAAATTTATGTTCGTCAAGATACGGTACCTGAATCCAAATATAAAGCATTTGGTATTTTGGATCTGGGTGATATTGTTGGTGTTAAGGGTGTGCTCTTCAAGACCAAAACAGGCGAAACGACAATCAAAGTGCTGGATATTGAGGTCTTGTCCAAATCCTTGTATCCATTACCAGAGAAATATCATGGCCTGAAGGATGTTGAGTTGCGTTACCGTCAGCGGTATGTCGATTTGGTTATGAACCCTGAAGTACAAAAAACGTTCATTACACGGTCCCGTATTATTCAATCCATGCGTCGTTATCTCGATTCGCTCGGCTATTTGGAAGTTGAAACTCCAACATTGCATTCTATTGCTGGCGGGGCGGCAGCGAAGCCATTTGTTACGCACCATAATGCATTGGACATGCAGCTTTATATGCGTATTGCTATTGAACTCCATTTGAAACGACTAATTGTCGGTGGAATGGAGAAAGTATATGAGATCGGTCGTGTGTACCGTAATGAAGGTATTTCGACCCGCCATAACCCTGAGTTTACGATGATTGAACTGTATGAAGCGTATGCTGATTATAAAGATATCATGCAATTGACGGAAAACATGGTTGCACATATTGCGCAGGAAGTACTAGGCACACAACACATTCAATATCAAGGCCAGGAAGTGGATCTGACGCCGCAATGGCGCAGAGTCTCCATGGTTGATGCTGTTAAAGAAGTAACAGGCGTAGACTTTAGCGTGCAGATGAGTAATGAAGAAGCTCATCGCCTTGCGAAAGAGCATAAAGTTTCGGTTGAACCGCATATGACATTTGGCCATATCCTGAATGCATTCTTTGAACAGTTCGTAGAGGAAACGCTTATTCAACCGACCTTTATTACTGGACATCCGGTTGAAATTTCGCCATTGGCCAAGAAAAACGAACAAGATCCGCGGTTTACGGATCGCTTCGAGCTGTTCGTGGTTGCTCGTGAGCATGCGAATGCGTTCACTGAGCTGAATGATCCAATCGACCAGCGCCAACGTTTTGAAGCACAATTGCTGGAACGTGAGCACGGTAACGATGAGGCACATGAAATGGATGATGACTTTATCCGCGCCTTGGAATACGGGATGCCACCAACAGGTGGACTGGGCATCGGCATCGATCGTTTGGTTATGTTGCTGACAGATGCGCCTTCCATTCGCGATGTGCTGCTTTTCCCGCATATGCGTAACCAACAGTAGAATAACATAACATTATGAATATAGAGGATCAGCCGGGCTTCCCGTGTCTTGTTCCTCTTTTTCATAAGAACGGATGGAGAGAATACTCTAATGAAACGCAGCGTCAAGCTTAGTCGGTTCGCATCGCCTCCTTTTATATTGGTCATCGGATATTTATTGATTATTGCATTGGGTACTTTGCTACTGATGCTTCCTGTTGCCAATCATAGTGGTCATGTTCCGCATTGGATTGATTCGCTTTTTACGTCCGTCTCAGCCGCTTGTGTCACAGGACTGGTTGTTGTTGACGTCGATTCAACGTATACGATGTTTGGCGAAACCGTCATTTTGGTGCTGATGCAGCTAGGCGGTCTGGGGTTTATGACCTTAGCGACCTTGTTTGCGCTGTTGTTGGGGCGACGATTATCGTTAAAGGATCGGTTGCTGCTTAAGGAGGCTATTAATGCCGATAGCATGGAAGGGATCGTGCGTATTATTCGCAAGGTGCTGATCTTTTCTTTTACCATTGAGACGATAGCTGCTGTCGTCTTGGCTTTGCGGTGGATGCGAGAGATGCCTGTCGGACAAGCGATCTATTATGGAATATTCCATTCCGTATCCCTCTTTAATAACGGGGGATTCGATCTGTTTGGGACTAGCTTCCAACAGTACGCTGGAGATTTTGTTTTCAATATAATTGCATCTGTGCTCGTTATATCTGGAGGCTTAGGTTTCCTTGTACTTAGTGATTTGTTCGATTTTCGCCGTACCCGAAGACTGTCTCTACACTCCAAAATGGTGCTTAGCGTGTCGGGAGTGCTCATTGTGATTGGTGCGCTGGTTATATTTATTTTTGAGTTTACCAATGCACGAACCTTGGGCGCGTTGAACTGGGAAGGCAAAGTATATGGAGCTGTCTTTCAATCGGTCTCCACGAGATCATCAGGTACGAGCACAGTCGATATCAGCGGGTTAAGACAGGCAAGTCAGTTTTTTATTATGTTGCTGATGATTATCGGTGCTTCTCCGGGCTCCACGGGAGGAGGAATTAAAACGACTACGTTTCTGCTTATGGTAGGTGCGCTAATCGCCGTCATGCGAGGACAGAAGGAAATTGTGTTTTTCCGCCACAGGGTCCCTAACGATATCATGATGCGGGCGCTGACCATTATTGTACTGGCCCTATTTATATTCTCGATTGTGGTTGTACTGCTCTTAATGACAGAGGATGCCCCATTTCTCTCCCTTGCATTTGAGGCTGCTTCCGCAATCGGAACGGTAGGCTTGTCCGTAGGAGTAACGCCAGGATTGTCTGATGCAGGCAAGCTGATTATTTGTGTGACCATGTTTATTGGTCGGATTGGTCCTCTTACGATTGCCTATGCCATTCGTCCACGCTCGACCAAGACATTGTACCGTCGTCCCGAAGGGCATATTGTAATTGGATAGTGTATCTGTAAAAAAGATGTACCCGTGCTGATTAGCATAGGTACATCTTTTTTTATTTCAGATCATCATAATTCTTTATGGGTAGCATATCATGTAAAATGCCCATTTTGAGAACAAAACGAAATGATCTGAACAGATACTGTTTTTCGCAGAAAAAAACGGCTATTTGTTTCCTTTTATGTAATTATAGACAAAATACTAGGAATATTATGTATAATATTGTATGATAGTGGGCATGAAAGGGGGATCGTTGAGGTAAATACCAATTTCTAATTTGAAAGGAATCATCTATTATGTATTTATTTATTATTAGTGCTGAAGTTTTATTTTGGGTTTTTGTTGTTGCAGGCTTGATCGCAAGGTATATGTTTGGCTTGAAGAAGTTAGGCGGTCTTCTTTTACTATTTACCCCCATTATTGATATCCTGTTACTGATTGCGGTGTTCATCACGGTGAAAAGTGGCATGGAGATTACGACTGCTACTGGCTTGGCGGCCTGTTATTTTGGTATTACAGTAGCATTTGGTCATAGGTTAATTAAGTGGGCGGATGTACGGTTCTCCCATTGGTTTGGTAAGGGACCCAAGCCTGAACGCAAGTATGGTGCTGCTCATGCAAAAGAGGAACGGATAGGATGGTTGCTTCACCTTTTGGGTTGGGCTATAGGTAATGCTTTGTTGCTCGCCATCATTGTGTATGTTGATGATCCTCAGCGTACGATGTCTTTGGAGGGCATTATGCAAACATGGGCAATCGTTCTGGCAATCGACTTTGTTGTCTCCTTTAGCTATACTGTAGCTCCCAAAAAACAAAAGCGTAGTCTATAAAGGTTAAGGCTTACACTTAGATGATATCTGGCTGGTCACTCAGGATGTTCAAATCGGAAGAGTCATTGTTGGTGAAAATGAAGTGGTTACTTCCGGTAGGTGGGTGATTCTGTCATCGGAATGTAAATATTTACAAAAATATGCGGATTTTATGTTTAACTCGCTTTGACAGTCACCTTGTTTTTGCCTCGCTACCTTTTTTCACATACATGTATTCCTTTCGATTTGAACACAGACCAACAGAAGCAACACAACTATTTCTTGTGAGATGACAGACAGCATACACGATGTGTTACACAAATTTTAAAATAAATTTTGTGATTTGCCTAAAACGTCGCCTATCCAAGTTTGGCAATTAACGCGATAATATTCCAGGAAAGATTACATATGTCTATAAATGTAGACATACGCAATTAAGTTGTTATTTTGTTTAAAAATGTAAAAAAGAAAGGTGGTTTCTGTGGCAGTACTACTGAGCGGTAAAAACATTTTGATTATGGGCGTGGCTAATAACAGGAGTATTGCCTGGGGGACAGCTCAATCTTTAGCTGCTGAAGGAGCACAGCTCATTTTTACTTACGAAAATGAGAGGGTTGCAGAGCGGGTACTAAAGCTCGTTGAAACCATTCCGGGAGCACTGGTCTGTCCTTGTAATGTACAAAGCAATGAAGAGCTTGATGCATTGGCGGATTTTCTAAAAGAAAAAGTAGGCGTATTGCATGGTTATTTTCACAGTGTCGCTTATGCTAAGGCTGAGGATTTGGATGGCTTGTTCGTTGACACTTCTCGCGAGGGATTCGCTGTTGCACAAGAAATCAGTGCCTATTCTCTGGCTGCTGTATCCCGTCGGGTATACCCACTGATGACAGAGGGTGGAAGTATCGTCACCATGACGTATATTGGCGCAGAACGTGCGATCAAAAATTACAACGTTATGGGTGTGGCGAAGGCTTCACTGGAAGCCAGCATGCGCTATCTGTCGAATGATCTGGGCACATATGGCATTCGTGTAAATGCGATTTCCGCTGGTCCGATACGGACCTTGGCTGCCTATGGCATTAAAGATTTTAACACAATGCTCAAACATATTGAAGAAACTACGCCCCTACGCAAGACGGTTGATACGTCGGAAGTCGGAGATACGGCGTTATTCCTATTTTCCCATTTATCGAGAGGCATTACGGGTGAAGTTATCCATGTAGATGCTGGATACCATATTACGGGGATGTAAGGAGGGAACGTTGTGCTTATTACGCATACGGATTGCCGTATTATCTCACCTGAAGGAGTTATGACTAGGGAGCGTCTGGAGCGAGACGTTACGATCTTCTCCCGGATGTTGACGCTCAGAGGAATTCCCGAAGACGGTAGAGTGATTCTGAAAGCGGCCAATTCCTATTGGTTTGTTGTGTCTCTGTTCTCCCTGTGCAATATTGCTGTTTCGGTGACTGTGGTGGACGAGCAGACTGTGCTCGATGAGGTGGCCCAAATCTATGATGAAGCGGGTGCCTGTTGCATCCTTACGGATTCCGATTTAGAACTTCCTCATGCTCTCGTTATTCTGATTCAAGATCTGATTCAAGAAGAAGCAGTACACCCGGATTGGGTGGGAGAGCCAAAGCTTGAAGCCCTCGACTTTAACAAGTGGTGCGAGAGGTCAGATGCGCTCATTCTGTATTCTTCAGGTACGACGGGAAAACCCAAGGGAATCGTGAAAGCTGGTTCAGCTTTTATGGAGAATATCAGGCATTCCATACACGCCATGAACTACCTACCGTCTGACCATATGCTCCCCGTTGTGCCTTTTTCTCATTTTTATGGAATCTCACTTATCTTCTCCTGGTGGTTAACTTCATGTTCTCTCATCATCTGCAATCCAAAAAACCTCTGGAGCGTCATTGCAAGTATTACGAAAGACCGGGCGACGGTCGTAGACGCTAACCCCTCTGCTTTTTACACCTTGTTGCGTATGCTAAACCGAAAACCCGAACAACTGGAAATGGTCAAGGAAGCTCCGGTGCGCATGTGGTGCGTAGGCGGTTCCCCACTTACCCAGGACCTTGAAGAGAAATTTAACAACATATTTGGACAGCCCCTGCTGAATGGTTATGGCCTTTCTGAACTGGGCAACGTTACGCTGGGGACGCTAGAGTGTCCGAAGGGTTGTGGCCTACCATTACCTGGTGTGGATCTGAAAATACTAGATTCTACAGGCAACCAGCAGGCGGACGGTATCGTAGGCGAAGTGTGGATACGCAGTGCTGGATGCATGGAAGGTTATCTAAATCGTCCAGACCTGACGCAATCCGTTCTACAGGACGGCTGGTTCAAGACGGGGGACCTGGGCTATCTGGATGACGGAATGCTGTATGTCATTGGTCGCAGCGGTAAGACGGTCAACCGGATGGGCTACATGGTATCTCCGGTCTATATTGAGGACCGAATTGGTTCGCTAGGCTACCGATCCTGCGTGATTACCTTGGAGGATGAGGCTAAAGGGACATTGCTTGTCGCATTCATCGAAAGTGATTCCTCACAGGTCGTGCCTGTGCTCCGCAAAGAGATGAGTCAGGTACTCCCTTCATACATGTTTCCCGATCTTTTGCTTCCGCTCGATCATTTTCCTTTGAATCGCAATGGAAAAGTAGATCGTCTGGAGATGGAGCGTGTTGCTCTAGAGAAAGCTGCTTCTCGCAAAGCATAACAAGATATATACCAAAACTGCATACAGGAAAGGGAGAATGTGCCATGAGTATAAATCCAGAACTGGCAGAAAACACACTGTTTCTGAAAAGGCATGAATCTATTCTGAAATGCCTCAATTATTTGATTGAAAATCGGCAGGAAGTGATGGATATTCTCACACAATTTTCATCCTATCGGGCTGCCAATGCAGAAATTGACTCCACGATCCTCACACTTCAAGGTGCTCTGCAAGAAGTGCAGACCTATCAGCCAAGCTGGCAACGATCTATGGCTGTATTTATGCCTTCCAACGTCATTTTGTACTCCTATGCATTATACCTCTTGATTCCGTCCCTGTACGTTGAAAATATAGACTTTCGCCCTTCTTCTCACGTAAACGAGTACGTCAACATGCTGCATGAAAAGCTTCAGGCTGTGCATGGATTACCCATCTATATTCGTAAAGTTAGCCAGAAGGTGTTCATGGAGAATTCCGTGATGCCAGCTGATATTGTGGTGTTCACCGGAAGCTATACCAATGCAGAGAAGATCAAAAAACAGATTCGAAAAGATCAGCTCTACATTTTTTACGGACAAGGACTAAATCCTTTCATCATCGGACCTGATGCAGATCTGGAGCTGGCGGTTACCGATGTGATCCGAATGAGATTGTTCAACTCTGGACAAGACTGCCTAGGCCCCGACATCATTCTGGTACATCAAGATGTGAGTGAGCATTTCAAAGATCTGCTGATTCAACAGCTTGACCAACTCGTATTTGGTGCCAACGATGATCCGAACGCAAACTATACCCCTATATTCTATAAAGACACGCTATATTCGGTTTCCGAATATTTCAACACGAACGATAAGTTTATTATTTACGGCGGCGGCATTGATTTCCGTACAAAAAAGATGGAGCCAACGGTTGTATATAGTGAATTGGAGCAGAATCTGGAGATTATTGAGTATTTTTCGCCAGTCTTCAATGTAGTTAGCTACCAAGACGACGAGCAATTGATCAAGCGTATTTCCTCCAGTTATTTCAGTGAACGTGCAATGGGTTGCAGCTTATACGGATCGGAGCACCTGACTGACGTTCTGCGAAAGAAGCACACGCTGACCATTAATCAGACGCTTGAGGATGTGGATCAAGGTAATAAGCCTTTTGGTGGCTACGGCACGATGTCGAACTATATTTTTTACGATTTCAAGCTCATTTCGAAGCCGATCTTGATTTCAGAAATTGTCGCAGAATATTTGTCGGAAAAGAGGAGTTTGGTATGACTGCGAGCTTCTTTCCCTGGGATGCCATCATTGGCTACTTAAAATCGGCTGGGGTTCAGCATCTCTTTGGATTACCAAGTGATGATCTCAAAATCGTATCGTCACTCCCCTCATCCGGTATGGATTTTATCCTGTGCAAAGATCAACGTAATGCTGTGTTCATGGCAGCAGGTTATGCGCTCACCACCAACCAGATGTCCGTGTGTGTTGTGGGGAAAGGCCCTGCGCTCAGTAATACACTCACAGGGCTGCTGGAAGCCAAAAACCTGGGCGCTCCGCTCCTGCTTCTGGCGCTTGGTACTGGCGGAGACAAGCTGGGTACCCGATCCTTTCAGGAAGCGGATCAAATCTCACTCGTGAAGCCGCTCGTAAAATGGGCTTATCGTGTCGAGCATGTGGATCGGCTTGTATGGGCGATGGAGCGGGCTGCCTTTTTGGCTATCAATGGAGCACCAGGTCCTGTCTATATCGAACTCCCTGAAAACCTGATGGACCAGCCTGTGCCAACAGGGCTTCAGTTTACCCCACCAGAAAAGGTGTCGTGCTCTCCGTCTCATCGGGAGTTGGATGCATCGTGGGGAATTATTGAGAACGCCCGCAGGCCACTCATTCTAGTCGGAGGCGGAATGAAGTCAGGTACAGGCGATGTGATTGAACGGTTTGCTAACCAACATGGAGCGGCCTTGTTCGCAACCGCCTCGGGACGGGGTGTAGTTGATGAAGACCACGAACTCTTCTGTGGTGTTGCGGGACTCTATACAGATCTTAGTCTAAGACAAATCTGGAAGGAATCTGATGTGGTAATCACACTGGGCAGTCGATTGGAAGAAACGGCTACTTTTGAGTGGGATATTTTGCTACAGGATACACCTTTGATTCAAGTCAATGTAAATCTGGAGGATTTTGCACACGAGTACAGGGGTATCAAGGTGCTTGGTGATGGATATGCAGCGGTGGAGCAGTGGCTTGAACGGCGCGACCAGGAGCCTGATGGAGTGTGGCTTGAAACGATTAGGAGCTGTAAACAGGAGGCTTTTTCTCACAGGGCTATTTATTTGGAAGAGCTGAAAAAGACCCCTGGAATCCACGTTCCTGAGCTGTTGGACATGATTCAGACGGAGTTCCCTGAAAATCTGGTGCTTCTTCAAGAGAATGGATTGCAGGATATGTGGTCCTATTTTTATCCATATTTTCGCTTTGCCCAAGGCTCTCTTTCGATTGTTCCTAGTGATCAAACGAGTCTTGGATTCGGTGCGGCTGCTGCTCTGGGAGCAAGCGTGGCAACACAACGTCCAGTAGTGGCACTTGTAGGTGACGGTGCGTTCAATCTCTTCTGTTCGGATTTTATGACGGCGGTGGAGTATCAAATACCGTTAATCTATCTCGTACTCAATAATGGTGGGTATGGTTGGTTACAGAATCAAATGAATTATAAGCATCTCACAGGGCAGTCCCTCCCGTTTGTTTCTGAGGCGGCCAAGACAGGAATTCAAATTCCTCAGTACGAGTTTGTGGAAAGTCTTGCAATTCGGAGTAAGGGAGAGGCACGGGAACAGCTTCAGCTTGCTTGGCAAAAGTATCAGGAGAACAAGCTTGTGGTCGTCGAGGTATATGCTGATCTTTCGGATGTACATGAAAAAATCAGTCATGTGTATGGCGACTTTCCTCTCTACGAGCAACAGGCTTCTAAGAATTAATTTCAACGAAGGACGTGGATACAGTGAGAAGACGTGTTGTAGTGACTGGACAGGGAGTCGTAACGCCGGTCGGGCTTAATCTTACGGATTTCTGGAATTCACTGTTGGAAGGAAAAAGTGGAATCGGACCTGTCACTGCTTTCGATACAGCGGACATTCCGACAAAGATCGGTGCACAGGTTACGGGCTTTGACCCATTGCAATATATGAGCAAGAAGGAAGCTAATAAAGTCGCACAGTTCACTCAGTTTGCTTTGGCGGCTGCCCGGCAGGCAGTGGAGCAATCAAAATTAGTGATTGATGAGCGGAATGCAAGTCGCGTGGGAGTTATTGTCGGCTCTGGAGCAGGCGGCCTCGATGTTATAGAGGAGAACTATGGGAAATTAACAAAGCTTGGTCCCAAAAGAGTTTCTCCTTATTTTGTTTCCTCGATGATGATTAATTCAGCACCTGGTGAAATCTCCATTGCTATCGGAGCCAAGGGGCCTTCTTTTGCTGTGGTTACGGCTTGTGCCACAGGAAGTAACGCCATTGGTGAGGCATTACGTACGATCCAGTACGGCACGGCTGATGTCGTGGTTGCCGGTGGAGCGGAAGCCAATTTTAGTCAGCTTGATCTGGCATCTTTTGCGAATATCCATGCTCTCTCCAGACGTAATGAAGAGCCGCAGAAGGCTAGTCGTCCGTTTGATGTGGATCGCGATGGATTCGTCATCGGCGGAGGAGCAGGAGTCTTGGTGCTGGAGGAATTGGAGTATGCTTTGAACCGCGGAGCCACCATTCTGGCCGAAGTTGTGGGTTACGGATGCACAACTGATGCGTATCATATCACGGCTCCAGATCCCTCTGGCTCCGGCCCGGCAGAAGCGATCAATATCGCACTGCAGGATGGCGGCTTAACACCGCAGGAAATCGACTACGTCAATGCCCACGGTACGAGTACGCCATTTAATGATCGTATGGAGATTAATGCTATTCAAAAAGTATTCGGGGAGCATGCCCCCCGTTTGGCGATATCGTCTATTAAATCCATGACTGGTCATTTAATGGGCGGTGCAGGGGCAGTCGAATTAATTGCGACTGTGCAGAGTATGATTCACAGCAAAGTACCACCGACACTCAATTGCGACAATCCTGAGGCTCCTGAATTGAATTTTGTGCCGCATGTATATCAGGAACGCGAGGTCCGCGCGGCGATTAGCAATTCATTTGGTTTCGGAGGGCACAACGTCTGCCTTGCTGTTCGCAAGTGGGAAGGGGAATAAGCCTGTGAGCGAAGAGCTAATCCATATCCCGGATGTGCTTCCGCACCGGTACCCATTTCTTCTGTTGGATGGCGTGACCGGGTACGAAACGTCGCAATGGGCGAAGGGATACAAGCTTGTCACCTGGAGTGAGTGGTTCATTACTGACACTAACCCATACATGCCTCCTATGTTGATTGTGGAGTCGCTTGCACAATTAGCGGCATTCGCTGCGATTGATAAAAAAGGCATTTCATACCTGACTAACCTCAATGGAATTCGATTCCACAGCTTGGCCAAGCCTGGAGACCGAATTGATCTCTATTTTGAAGTGATCAAGCGTCGGCGGGGCTATATTCTCGGAAGCGGTCGGGCTTCCGTAGGGGATCGATTGGTGGTTGAGGCGGAAGAAATTGTTTCACTGGATCAATGACGGGGTGGAAGCGCACGTTAAACTGTCCTTTTGTCCTCCTGACTGCCAGGTGCAGCGGGAGGATATTCACATCATGGAATAGGAGTGAATGAGATGAATGACATGCAGTTATATGATTTAACAAATGCGCAGAAGCGTATATGGTATACCGAATTACTCTACCCAGATACGTCAGTGTCACAGCTTTCCGGTACAGCTAAGATGAAGGGGCATATCAATATTGCTGCCTTTATGCAGTCCATTAATTTGATTATCAAACAGTATGATGCGTTCCGCATCCGTATTACCTCAGTGGATGGAGTGCCTCAGCAGTACGTTGTTCCTTATGAAGAGAGACAGTTGGAGTGCCTGGATCTTAGTCACTATGAAAGTGTATCTGAGGTGGAAGCCTTACTTGAGCAACACAAAAGAAACCCCTTGCCCCTGCTGGATTCTGAGCTCTTCCAGTTTTTAATTGTGAAGATTAGCGAGGAAGAGTATTGGATTAATATCAAGATGCACCATATTATTTCTGACGGAATATCAATGGTGGTCTATGGCAATCAGCTGACAGCATTTTATATGGAGTTAATTCAAGGAAATGAACCGGAGCTGGGCGACGATTGCTCGTATATTCAATATATTGCAGATGAGAATGCATACGAACTTTCTGACAGATACCAAAAGGATAAGGCTTACTGGCTGGATAAATTTTCTGATTTGCCTGAGCTTACGGGTTGGAAGTCATATAATCCGTTATCTTTAAGCACCCACGCTGTTCGGGAGCATTTTACCGTACCAGAAGTGCTATATCACGAGCTGCAAGCATTTTGCCAACAGAACAGAATTTCTTTGTTCCAGTTCTTCATGGGTGCGATGTATATCTACATACACAAAATGACGAATCAGCCGGATGTGGTGATTGGAACTTCGTTCGCTAACCGGGGGAACAAAAAAGAGAAGCAAAAGATAGGTATGTTCGTCAGCACCGCTGCTGCCAGAACATACGTCAAAAAGGATATAGATGTATTGAGCTTCCTGCAGGATGTAGCCAGAGATCAGATGTCAGTCCTGCGGCATCAGAAATATCCATACAATCAGTTAATTCAGGATCTTAGAGAAATGCATGGGAACAAGGATATTCAGCGGCTTTTTGGCGTTTCAATGGAATATCGTCTTATCAATTGGGTTGATTTGGATGATGTGCGTATTTTGACAGATTATGATTTCTGCGGGGACGAAGTGAACGATTTCGTGCTTCATATCGTAGAGATCCTGGATGAAGGCGAACTGGTACTGGATGTCGATTATCGGACAGAGCTGTTTGAACGCAGTGAAGTTAAGGACATGGTTTCCCAGTTGCTTACGATCGCCGAGCAGATCATTCATTCACCTCAGCTTTCTATCGCAGAGGTAAACTTATTGGGTGAACCAGAAGAGCAGTCCATTTTGGCTCTTTCGGAAGGCGCGGCAGTCGATTATCCACGAGAGAAGACCATTCATGGCTTATTCGAGGAACAAGCCGAGCGCACGCCAGATCACGTAGCCGTTCAGATGGACGAGCAGAGCATTACATACCAAGCTCTAAACGAGCAGGCTAACCAGCTTGCGAGATATTTGCGCTCCGAGGGAGTAGGAGCAGATACGCTCGTAGGGATTATGGCTGACCGTTCCTTGGAGATGGTCATCGGGATGTTGGCCATTTTGAAAGCAGGTGGTGCCTATGTACCGATTGACCCCGATTATCCCGAAGAACGTATCCATTATATGCTGGAGGATTCAGGTGTCCGTCTGTTGCTCACCCAAAGTCATCTATGGGAGAGCACCACTTTTGACGGAAAGCTTGTGAGTCTGGACGAAGCTGCAGCGTATACAGGAGATGCTTCCAATCTGGAGAGTATTTCGGGACCAAGCCATCTGGCCTATGTTATCTACACGTCGGGTACGACCGGCAAGCCGAAGGGCACGCTGATTGAACACAAAAATGTAGTTCGACTGCTCTTTAACGATAAAAATTTATTTGACTTCAACTCTCAGGATACGTGGACGCTGTTCCATTCGTTCTGCTTCGATTTCTCCGTTTGGGAGATGTACGGAGCGCTTCTTTACGGAGGGAAATTGGTGATTGTTCCATCTCTCACAGCCAAGAGCCCAGCAGCTTTCCTGGAGTTGTTGAAAGACAACCAAGTCACCATTTTGAATCAGACGCCGACGTATTTTTATCAGGTGCTACAGGAAGAGTTAACGCACTCTTCGACAGAGCTTGGCCTTAGAAAAATCATTTTTGGTGGAGAGGCTTTAAGTCCATCTCTTCTGAGGAACTGGCGGGTCAAGTATCCTGATGTGCAGCTGATTAATATGTACGGAATTACGGAAACAACAGTTCATGTCACCTATAAGGAAATCACGGAACATGAGATTGAAGCGGGGAAAAGCAATATTGGCAGAACGATCCCCACACTTAGCGCTTACATTCTCGATGAGCAAAGACGCCTGCAGCCTGTTGGGGTTCCAGGAGAGCTATACATTGCGGGAGACGGTCTTGCCCGTGGGTATTTGAATCGGCCGGATTTGACGTCTGAGAAATTCGTTGAGCATCCGTATCGGGTGGGAGAGCGGCTGTACCGAACTGGGGATCTTGCTCGTTGGTTGCCTGATGGCAATATTGAATATTTGGGGCGGATCGACCATCAGGTCAAAATTCGCGGCTACCGAATTGAGCTTGGCGAGGTAGAAGCCCAAATTCTCAAGGCTCCAAGCGTACGAGAAACGATTGTTCTCGCACGGGAAGACGAACAGGGCCAAAAATTGCTGTGCGCCTACTATGTAGCCTCCAGTGATCTTTCGCCGGGGGAATTGCGGGCTCAGCTGGCGGCGGAACTCCCCGCTTACATGATTCCTTCTTATTTTGTCCGGCTGGAGCAAATGCCGCTTACACCAAATGGCAAACTGGATCGCCGTGCGTTGCCGGCTCCTGAAAGCAGCGTACAATCCGGTGAGGCTTATTTGGCTCCGAGAACTGCTGTGGAAGCTCAGATGGTACTCATCTGGCAAGATATCTTGGGCGTTGCTCGTGTCGGTGTCAGAGATAATTTCTTTGAAATTGGTGGTCACTCTTTGCGGGCAACAGTGCTCGTTTCACGGATTCACAAAGAGTTGGGATGTAGCATTTCGCTGCGTGAGGTGTTTCAGTCACCTACGGTCGAATCCTTGGCGCAACTTGTGAAAAAAAACATTCCGACCATGTACGAATCCATCCCACAGGCAACGGAAAGCGAAGCTTACCCAGTGTCCTCAGCGCAAAAGCGGTTATACGTGCTGAGACAGATGGACGGGGGAGAGCTCAGCTACAATATGCCAGGGGTCTTCACAGTGGATGGACCGTTGGATCGCACGCGGCTGGAGTCTGCGTTCCAGGCACTGATCCAGCGTCATGAATCCCTGAGAACCGGCTTTTATATGCAGGATGGAGAACTTGTTCAGCGTGTGCATAGGAATGTGCCGTTCACGTTGAACTACACAGAGGCCTCGGTGGAGAAGACGGATACGCTCATTCACAACTTTATTCGTGCCTTTGATCTGAGCCAGGCTCCATTACTGCGTGTTAGCTTGGTGAAGCTCCAGGAGGAGCATCATCTGTTGCTGTTTGATATGCATCACATCATTTCAGATGGGGTTTCTATTCAAATATTGATAGAGGAACTTACTCATTTGTATCAAGGAGAACAGCTACCAGAGCTGCACATCCAGTACAAGGATTATGCCGTATGGCAACGGGAACAGTCAGAGAACCAATGGCAAGATCTTGAGAAATATTGGCTGCAATCCTTTGAAGGAGAGTTGCCGGTATTGGATTTGCCTACAGACTTCCAACGACCTTCAGTTCGGAGCTTCGAGGGTAGCCGAATTGATTTTACATTGGATGAGTCTGGCAATAAGGCGATACAAGAGCTTGCATCCCGTACAGGTACTACACTGTATATGGTATTGCTGGCCGCTTATTCGGTACTACTGCACAAATATACAGGACAGGAGGACATCGTCGTAGGTTCTCCAGTAGCCGGAAGACCGCAGGCTGAGCTTGAGGGCATCATCGGGATGTTTGTCAACACACTGGCCTTGCGCAGCTACCCGGCAGGAGATAAAACCTTTCAGGATTATCTTCTGGAAATCAAGGAAACGGCGCTCAAGGCGTTTGAGCACCAGGATTACCCTTTTGAAAAATTGGTCGAAAAGCTGGGCGTAGGACGTGATGTCAGCCGCAATCCGCTCTTTGACACCCTATTGGTATTACAAAATACCGAGCAGGAAGAGCAAGATATGGACGGAGTGCACTTTACTCCTTACTTGATGGACACCGTCACAGCCAAATTTGATCTGTCCCTCAATGTAGAGGAGAAGGGGTCAAAATTAGCCTTTGGTCTCGAGTATAGTACGGCTTTATATCGGCGTGAAACCGTAGAGCGACTTGCAACGCACTTGCTCCGGGTTCTGCATGCAGTCTCGGCTAATCCTCAGTTGCAACTGGCCGAGATAGAAATGATCACACCGGAGGAGAAAGTACAGATCGTTGAAGTATTTAACGCGACATCGGCTCCTTATCCAAGGGACAAGACCATTCATGAGCTGTTCGTAGAACAAGTCAAGCGTACACCAGAGCAGACGGCGCTTGTATTCGGCGATGTCCAGCTAACGTACCTTGAATTGCAAGACAAGGCGAGCCGACTGGCCCAAACACTGCGTCGTTTGGGAACGTTGAGGGAGCAGCCTGTGGCCGTAATGGGCGGACGAAGCATCGAGATGGTCATTGGTATGCTCGCGGTGCTTCAGGCAGGTGGAGCCTATGTACCGATTGATCCAGATTACCCGGAAGATCGGGTTCGTTATATGCTTGATGATTCCGACGCCAAGCTATTATTGGTGCAAAAGGGCGAGCTTATAAGTGTAGACTACGGTATACCGATTGTCGATCTTAGCAGTAAAGAGGCCTATGCAGCTGAACCTGCTCAGCCGGAGACTGCTCAGGGATCGCAGGGGCTTGCTTATGTCATCTATACATCGGGTACGACGGGTAGACCGAAGGGCGTTATGGTTGAACACCGGAACGTGGTCCGTCTGGTCAAAGAGACCAACTATGTGGAGCTGAATGAATCCACACGAATTTTGCAAACAGGAGCCGTGGCCTTTGATGCTTCTACATTCGAAATATGGGGAGCGTTGCTCAACGGTGGGCAGCTCTATTTCGTGGAGAACGACGATATCCTGATTGCCGATAGGCTCAAAGCGGCCATTACCAAGTACGGGATTACAACAATGTGGCTTACTTCACCGCTTTTCAATCAGCTTTCCCTGCAGGATGAATACCTGTTCAAAGGGCTAAAAACATTGCTGGTCGGCGGAGACGTACTGTCCATATCTCATATGAACCGTGTAATCGAGGCTAATCCTGATCTTGTCCCTATCAATGGCTATGGTCCGACAGAGAATACGACCTTCTCCACCACCTACAAGATTCTGGGTCGTGCCGAAGGGGTCGTGCCGATTGGCCGCCCAATTAGTAATTCGACCGCTTATGTGGTCAATGGATCGCTGCAATTACAGCCTATTGGTGCTTGGGGTGAACTCATTGTCGGCGGTGAAGGTGTAGCGCGCGGATATCTCAATCGTCCTGACCTCACAGCAGAGAAATTTGTTCCTAGTCCTGTGAAGGATGGAGAAGCCTGCTACAGAACTGGGGATCTGGTACGCTGGCTTCCAGATGGGAATTTGGAGTTTAAAGGAAGAATTGATGAGCAGGTCAAAATACGTGGTTACCGCATCGAACTCCCTGAAATCGAGGCCCAACTGGCCAAGGTGGAGTCAGTAATCGACGCCGTAGTGGTCGTTCGCGCGGATGAGCTTGGCGAGAAGCAGCTTTGCGCTTATTATGTGGCGGATCGTACGCTCACGGCAGGTGAAGTACGTCTTTCCCTATCGCAGGTACTTCCAGGCTATATGATTCCATCCTACTTTATCCAGATGGATCGTATGCCATTAACGTCAAACGGAAAAGTGGACCGCAGGTCTCTGCCGGCTCCTCAAGTAGGCGCGCATACAGGACGGAAGTATACAGCTCCTCGTACACCGGCTGAGGAAGCTTTGGCATCTGTCTGGCAAGGGGTACTGGGTGCCGAACAGGTGGGTATCCATGACAATTTCTTTGAATTGGGCGGAGACTCCATAAAAGCTATTCAGGTGTCGTCACGGTTACTGCAGGCCGGCTATCGGTTAGAGATGAAGCAGCTGTTCAAATCGCCAACCATTGCCGAGCTAGGCGCGGAAATACAAACGGCTGTGCATATGGCTGAACAGGGAGTTGTGCGTGGAACGACTCGCTTGACTCCAGTCCAACAGTGGTTCTTTGGACGGAAGCAGGCAGAGCCTCATCACTTCAATCAAGCGGTTATGCTGTATCGTGAACAGGGATTTGAGGAAAAGGCCTTGCATCAGGTGCTAAGAAAACTCGCTGAGCATCATGACGCCCTTCGCATGGTTTTCCGTCAGACAGAGCATGGCTACGAAGCTTGGAATCGTGATCTTGAAGAAGGAGAGCTGTATAGCCTGTTCACCGCTGATTTACGGAATGAACCCGATCCGACTGCAGCCATTACATCGCTGTCGGATGACATTCAGCGCAGTATCAATCTGGCAGAAGGTCCGCTGCTGAAGTTAGGACTTTTCCATTGTCAGGATGGAGACCACCTTCTGATCGTGATCCACCATTTGGTGGTAGACGGAGTATCCTGGCGGATTTTGTTCGAGGATATTGCAGCAGGTTATGAGCAGGTGATTCAAGGACAAGCGCTGACATTCCCGCAGAAGACGGATTCCTTCCGTGACTGGGGAGACGCCCTTGCTCGTTATTCGGAAGGTCCTGAAATGGAGACTCATCGGGCGTATTGGAGAGAGCTGGAGGATCAGCCACTCGAACAGTTGCCGAAGGATGAGGCTGTGGAAAGCCTTCTTGTACAGGATAGCAAAGTAGTAACAGCACAATGGACTCTAGAAGAAACCGACCAATTGTTGAGAAAAGCCCATCGTGCTTATCAAACAGAGACGAATGATCTGCTATTGACTGCTCTGGGCATGGCGGTATCCAAATGGTCTGGCATCGGAAAGGTTGCTGTGAATCTGGAAGGACACGGTCGTGAGCCGATTATACCGAATATCGACATCACCCGTACCGTAGGCTGGTTTACAAGTCAATATCCGGTGATTTTAGACTTGGGGAATAACCCGGAAGTGGCCTCCTTGATCAAGTCTGTGAAAGAAGGGCTACGCCGAATTCCGAACAAAGGTATTGGCTACGGGTTGCTCAAAACGATGGCAAGTCAGTTGGATGAAGGCAGCTTCAGCTTGCAGCCTGAGATTTCTTTTAACTATCTGGGGCAATTTGATCAGGATTTGCAAGGAAGCTCGTTGCAGATTTCTCCTTATCCGACCGGAAGCGCGCAAAGCTTGTTGGAGGAACCGGCCTATACGCTAGATATCAATGGCATGGTGACGGACGGAGCCCTGACTCTGACGATTACTTATAACGGAAAACAGTATAAGTCATCTACGATGGAACAGCTCGCTGGATATATTGAGGAAAGCCTGCGGGAACTTCTCCAGCATTGCGTAACCCAAGAAAAAACCGTATTGACACCAAGCGACGTGCTTGCGAAGGGTCTGAGCATTGCCGATCTGGAGGAGCTTTCTAAGCAGACGAGTCACATTGGCGATATTGAGAATGTATATAGTCTGACGCCGATGCAGAAGGGCATGCTGTTCCATGATATGTTTGAGCCGCATACAGGTGCTTATTTTGAGCAGGCCGCCTTTGACTTTAAGGGTAGCTTTGATCCGACCGCCTTCGGGCACAGTCTGGATGCAGTAGTGGAGCGTCATGCTATCCTGCGCACGAACTTTTACAGCGGATGGGGTAGCGAGCCTTTGCAGGTTGTATTTCGGCACAGAGGCGCTAAATTGGTGTACGAAGACCTGCGGGAGATGAATGCATCGCAGCGCGAAGCTTACCTGAAGACATTTGGTGCTAAGGACAAAGCACTGGGCTTCAACCTAGCTGAAGACGAGCTTCTCCGTGTATCCATTTTACAAACAGATGAAGAGAGCTTCCGTCTCTTATGGAGCTTTCACCACATCGTCATGGATGGGTGGTGTGTTCCGTTAATTACGCAGGAGGTATTTGAACACTATTTTGCCCTCCTGGAAGGAAGAGAGCCGCAGTTGGCAGAGGTTCATCCATACAGTCGATATATCGAATGGCTCGAACAGCAGGATGAAGCAGCTGCGTCCAACTATTGGAGCCGATATCTGGCCGGTTACGAGCAGCAGACACTTTTACCTCAAGTCGGTGGAGCAAGTAAGGGAGAAGGCTATATAGCAGAAAAGCTGAATTATCCTCTCAGCAGGGAATTGACTGGGTGCCTTGAAAAGGTGGCCAGGGATGCTCATGTCACGATGAATATATTGCTGCAGTCCCTCTGGGGCATTGCGCTTCAACGCTATAACGGTAGCCGAGATGTCGTGTACGGAAGTGTAGTATCAGGCAGACCAGCAGAAATTCCGGGCATTGATCGGATGATCGGTTTGTTCATCAATACGATTCCCGTTCGTGTGAAGACAGAGGAGAATCTCCCCTTCACAGTTCTGATGAAGCAGCAGCAGGAACAATATATGGCTTCTCATATGTATGACACCTACCCGCTGTTTGAGATTCAGGCTCAGACGGATCAGAAGCAGGATCTAATCTCCCATATTATGGTGTTTGAGAACTATCCTGTGGAGGAGGAGGTAGAGCGTCTAGGTGGTGGCGAGGCTGCCTTTGAGATTGAGGAAGCGGAGCTTCTTGAGCAAACGAATTATGATTTTAATTTAATTGTCCTCCCTGGCGAAGAAATGAGATTGCTGTTCCAGTACAATGCACTTGTTTATGACCCAGTGACAATTGAACAAATCAAGGGCCATCTGGTTTACCTCATGGAACAAATTGTAGAGAACCCTGCCATTTCCGTGGATGCACTAGAATTAGTCACGCCGCAGGAGAGAGAACAGATTCTGAACGTATGGGGAAATACAAAAGGCATTTACGAGCACTGTAACACGTTCCACGGGCTGTTGGAGGAACAGGCGGGACGAACGCCGGATGCGACTGCCCTTTGGTTCGAGGACGAGAGTCTGACCTATGCCGAGCTCAATGCAAAAGCCAACGGACTGGCGAGAAGGCTCCGTACTCAGGGAATCAAGACGGGAGATCTGGTGGGACTGATTGCTGAACGGTCGCTCGAAATGATCGTTGGGATCTACGGCATTATGAAAGCCGGGGGTGCCTATGTTCCAATCGATCCAGAGTATCCGAAAGAACGAATCAGTTACATGCTTGAAGATTCTGGGGCGAAGCTGATCCTTACACAGGCCCATCTCTTGGAGCATCTCGGATGGACGGAAAATGTTTTGCTGCTGGATGAATCATCGACCTATGATGCCGACACCTCGAATTTGGAGGCTACTGCTGGCCCGGATGATCTGGCTTACGTGATCTACACTTCAGGTACGACGGGTCAGCCTAAGGGCGTATTAGTCGAGCATCGGGGACTACCAAATCTTTCGGACGTATACGGGACACACTTCGAAGTTACACCGCAGGATCGGATCGTTCAGTTTGCAAGTCTGTCGTTTGATGCATCGATTTCGGAAATTTTAACGGCGCTGAGCCACGGGGCTGTTCTGTGCATCCCTTCTACACAAGATATTTTAGATCATGCCCTGTTCGAGCAGTTCATGAACGATAAGGGGATTACGGTAGCGACTTTGCCACCCGCTTACGCTATCCACCTTGATCCAGAGCGTTTGCCAACACTGCGGTGCCTGCTAACCGCTGGATCGGCCGCATCGGTCGAGTTGATCGAAGAGTGGAGGAAGCATGTACGTTACTCTAATGGCTATGGCCCAACAGAGGACTCCGTATGCACCACAATCTGGTCTGTCCCGGACAGTGAGGAAGCAACGGATATTGTATCTATTGGACGACCTATTGCTAACCACAGTGTGTACATCTTGGATGACCATTTTAGATTGCAACCTGTCGGTGTAGCTGGAGAGCTATGCATTTCGAGTATCGGGTTAGCACGGGGGTATCATAATCGGCCTGAGTTAATGGATGAGAAGTTCGTGGACAATCCGTTTGCTCCAGGAGAGCGCATGTATCGGACGGGTGACCTGGTTCGCTGGTTACCGAATGGAATCATCGAGTACTTAGGTCGAATAGATCACCAAGTCAAAATCCGCGGCTACCGTATCGAGCTAGGCGAGGTAGAAGCACAAATGCTCAGAGTGCCGTCCGTTCAGGAAGTCGTAGCCATGGCTGTAGAGGGCGATGACGGCTACAAAGATCTAGTCGCTTATTTCGTAGCCGCTCAGAAACTTGAGGTATCCGAACTTCGGGCTGTTCTGTCGGAGATGTTACCTGGATATATGATTCCTTCCCGCTTCATACAACTGGAGGACATGCCTCTGACGTCGAACGGAAAAATCGACCGAAAAGCGCTGCAGGGCGAGCATGGATGGGCAGCGGCTTCATCTGAGGCTCCAAGGACACCTGTGGAAATTCAATTAGCCGAAATCTGGCAAGAGGTGCTGGGTGTAGAGAGCGCGGGAGTGAAGGATAATTTCTTCCATTTTGGAGGTCATTCACTGCGTGCAGCCCTGCTAGTCTCACGAATTCGCAAGGAAATGAGTCGCGAGATTAGTCTGAGAGCAGTGTTCGAGTCTCCTACTATTGAAGAATTGGCTCGTGCCATTGAGGGCTATACACCGCTGAATTTCGAAGAAATTCCTACAGCGGGAGCGAGAGAGCATTATCCATTGTCCTCGGCCCAAAAACGACTGTTTATTCTAAGTCAGCTGGAAGGTGGAGAGCTGAGCTACAATATGCCGGGTATCCTTACCGTTGAGGGAGCTTTGGACCGGGAACGGCTAGAGCAGGCATTCCGTCGTCTAATTCATCGTCATGGTTCGCTGCGAACTCGTTTTGTGACTGTGAACGGTGAACCTGTACAGCAGCTCCTGACGGATGTTCCGTTTACTGTGGAATATGCGGAGTTAAGCGAGGAAGAGGCAGGAGCTACCCTTCAGCAGTTCGTTCGTCCTTTTGATTTAGGTGTAGCTCCATTGCTGCGGGTCGGCCTTATTCGAATTGCACATGAGCGCCATTTGCTATTGTTTGACATGCATCATATTGTCTCAGATGGAGTTTCTATGAATATTCTCATAGAAGAGTTTCTCCGCTTCTACCAAGAGGAGGACGTATTTCCTGAGCTACAGATCCAGTACACAGACTATGCTGTATGGCAGCAAGAGCAGCTCGGAAGCGAGCGTCTTAAGGCCCAGGAAGCTTACTGGCTGGATGCTTTCCGTGGAAGCTTGCCAGTGCTGGATTTGCCAGGAGATGAAGTTCGTCCTGCGGTGCGAAGCTTTGCGGGCGATCGAATCGACTTCCAAATTGATTCTTCTCTGAGTGCTTCACTTCAGGAGCTGGCTACCCGAACGGGTTCCACTCTGTTCATGGTACTGCTGGCAGCCTATACAGTGCTCTTGCACAAGTACACAGGTCAGGAAGATGTCATCGTCGGTTCACCTGTGGCAGGAAGATCCCATGCGACACTCGAAGGCCTCATCGGTATGTTCGTCGGCACAGTGGCACTTCGTACTTATCCAGAAGGAGAGAAGCCTTTCGAGGCTTATCTGCAGGAAGTGAAGGAAACAGCGCTGCGGGCCTATGAAAACCAGGATTACCCGTTCGAGGAGCTGGTAGAAAAGCTGGAGCTTCAGCGTGATTTGAGCCGTAACCCACTATTTGATACCATGTTTGTCCTGCAAAATATCGAGCAGGGAGAACAAGAAATAGAAGGATTGCGCTTCACTCCTTACGATAATGTACATCCGGCTGCCAAGTTCGATCTTACGCTGACCGTGAGTGAAGCAGACGGGGCATTGAACTGCACGCTTGAGTATGCGACTGCGATCTACAAGCAAGAGACTGCTGAGCGGATGGCAGGCCACTTTGTACAGCTTATTCGGGAAGCCATCGCCAATCCGGCACTGCCGTTGTCATCCCTTGATATCGTGACACCTCAGGAAAAATCAAGGCTGATGAAAGCGCCGGACGAAGCCAAGGCAGATTATCCTCGTGACAAGACGATCCATGCGCTGTTCGAGGAGCAGGCCGCACGTACTCCGAATGCAGTGGCAGTCGTATGTGAAGATGCAACCCTGTCCTACAGCGAGCTGAACGAGCGGGCCAATGGACTTGCCCGAACGCTTAGGGAACGTGGTTTGCAACCAGACGGTTTGGCTGGAATTATGGCGGATCGTTCCCTTGAAATGGTGGTCGGAATTTTAGCCATCTTGAAGGCAGGCGGGGCCTATGTCCCTGTAGACCCTGAATATCCAGAGGACCGCATTCGCTTTATGCTTGAGGATTCGGGAGCCAAGCTACTGCTGACACAAGCGCATCTGGAGCAACGGGTCTCCTTCGCCGGGGATATCGTAAGTCTGGACAAAACGGCTTCCTACAAGGAGGATGTCTCAAACCTGCAGCCTGCAGCCGGACCGGAGCATCTTGCCTACGTCATCTACACATCGGGTACGACAGGCAAGCCAAAGGGAACACTGATTGAGCATAAAAATGTAGTTCGCTTGCTCTTTAATGATAAAAATATGTTTGACTTTGGTCCTCAGGATACGTGGACACTGTTCCATTCATTCTGTTTTGACTTCTCTGTATGGGAAATGTACGGAGCATTGCTGAACGGAGGACGGTTGGTCATCGTTCCATCGCTTACCGCGAAGAGTCCAGATCGTTTCTTGCAATTGCTTAAGGATCAGAAGGTCACCGTTTTGAACCAGACACCGACGTACTTCTACCAGTTGCTACAGGAAGAGCTCGGTCATCAAGCGGCAGAACTGAGCCTCCGTATGATTATCTTCGGTGGAGAGGCATTAGCCCCGGCCCTGCTCAAGGACTGGAGAACGAAGTATCCGCAAGTGCAGCTCATTAACATGTACGGCATTACCGAAACGACCGTGCATGTAACCTATAAGGAAATTACAGAGTTGGAAATTGAACAGGGCCGCAGCAATATCGGCACCACGATTCCGACGCTGAGAGCGTACATTTTGGATGAACAACGCCGTCCACAGCCGATTGGCATTCCAGGTGAACTCTATGTGGCGGGCGTAGGTCTGGCGCGAGGTTATCTGAACCGACCGGAATTGACGGAAGAGAAGTTTGTCGCTCATCCGTTTGAAGCGGGCGAGCGCATGTACCGCTCGGGTGACTTGGCACGCTGGTTGCCGGATGGCAGCATGGAGTATTTGGGACGGATTGACCATCAGGTAAAAATCCGTGGTTACCGTATCGAGCTGGGCGAAGTGGAAGCGAAGCTGCTCCATGCTCCGTCTGTAAGGGAGGCCGTTGTGCTCGCCCGAGAGGATGGAAGTGGACAAAAAGTGCTTGTCGGCTATTTCACTGCCGATCAGATGCTGACGGTAGGCGAGTTGAGAAAAGCCTTGGCTGCCGAACTGCCGACTTATATGATTCCATCTTACTTTATGCAATTGGAACAGATGCCTTTGACGCCAAATGGCAAGCTGGATCGCAAAGCGCTTCCGGCTCCAGAGGCCAATGTGCAGACTGGAGCGGTTTATGAACCGCCAAGGACGAAGGCTGAGGAAGCCTTGGCTTCCGTATGGCAAGGTGTGCTGGGAGCGCAGCAGGTCGGCATCCATGATCATTTCTTTGATCTGGGTGGTGATTCCATCAAGGCGATCCAAGTGTCCTCGAGATTGTTCCAAGCCGGATATAAATTAGAGATGAAGGATCTCTTCAAATATCCGACAATTGCCGAGCTAAGCCCGTATCTTCAGGCAGCCGGACGTACAGCGGAACAGGGCGAAATTAAAGGTGCAGCAGAGTTAATGCCAATTCAGCGTTGGTTCTTTGAACGCCATACAGCGGAGCCGCACCATTATAATCATGCCGTCATGCTCTATCGGAAAGACGGCTTTGATGAGGCTGCACTCCGGTTGACAATGGACCAAATTGCGATCCATCATGATGCGCTGCGTATGGTTTTCCGGTCTACAGAAGCTGGGTATGCAGCTTGGAATCGGGGAACGGACGAAGGCGAGCTCTACACATTGGACATTGCCGATGTGCGGCAGGCAGAAGACCAGACAGCTGCGGTTCAGGCCCAAGCCGATGCCATTCAGGCAAGCTTTGACTTGGAAGGTGGCCCACTGTTCAAGCTAGGTCTGTTCCATTGTGACGATGGCGATCATTTGTTGATTGTCATTCATCACCTCTTGGTTGACGGCGTATCCTGGCGCATCCTGTTTGAGGACATTGCAGCGGGGTACGAGCAGGCATTGAATGGACAAGCAATCGTCCTTCCACAAAAGACCGATTCGTATCTTGTATGGTCTGAGCAAGCGACGAAGTATGCAGCAGGGCCTGCTCTGGACAAGGAGCGTGCATACTGGCAGCTGATCGAGGAGGCGATTTTGGCCCCACTGCCGAAGGATGAGGATCAGAAGCCGGGCACCATTCGGGATACTGAATCGGTTACGGTAACGTGGTCTGCGCAGGAAACAGACCTGCTGTTGCGGCAAGCGAATCGGGCGTATCATACGGAGACGAACGACTTGCTCTTGACTGCTCTGGGGGCAGCCATTCAGCGCTGGACAGGCATGGAGCAGATTTTGGTCAATCTTGAAGGGCATGGACGGGAAATGATCGTACCAGACCTGGATATTACCCGTACCGTCGGTTGGTTCACAACCCAGTATCCGGTTCTGCTGAACCTGCAAGGCGGACAGGAAGTATCTGCGCGCATCAAGCGCATCAAGGAGGATTTGCGAGAGGTTCCGCACAAAGGAATCGGCTACGGTCTTTTGAAGTATATGGCACCGGAGAAAAGTGTCGGATTTGGCGTGGAGCCGGAAATTTCCTTCAATTATCTTGGGCAGTTTGATCAGGATCTGGAGGGTAATGCCCTTAGCCTATCCACACATTCAGTTGGTAAGGCGCTCAGCGACCTCACACCACAGCAATATGCTCTGGATGTGAATGGCATGATTGCTGAAGGCCAGCTATCACTGACGATTACGTACAGCAGCAGGCAGTATCGTAACGAGACGGTGAGACATTTTGCTGAATTATTACAGTCAAGCCTTAGTGAGGTCATCCGTCATTGTGTGGATCAGGAGCGTTCACAGCTTACACCAAGTGATGTCCTGTTCCAAGGATTAACATTGGAGCAGCTTGATCGACTCACGGCGCAGACGGCTCACATCGGAGAGATTGAGGATGTGTACAAGCTGACGCCAATGCAGAAGGGAATGCTGTTTCACAGCCTGCTGGAGCCGGACTCCTCTTCATACTTCGAACAGGCAACGTTTGAGCTGCGTGGTAGCTTCGATGTAGATATCTTCTTCGAGAGCTTCCAGGCTTTGGTGCAACGACATGCCATACTACGTACCGGCTTTTACAACAACATTGCTGATGTACCGCTGCAAGTTGTCTTTAAGCAACGGTTAATCCCTCTGCACTACGTAGATTTGCGCGACGCATCTACGCAGGAACAAGAAGACCGAATCAAGGCTTATATTGCTGAAGATATGGTTAAGGGGTTCAGCTTGTCAGAAGATCCGCTGATGCGGGTGACCGTCTTGCAGAAGGATCAAAGCTGTCTTGTATTGTGGAGCTTCCACCATATTGTCATGGATGGCTGGTGTATCCCGATCATTACACAGGAGCTGTTCGATTATTATTCTGCCAAGAAACAGCAAGTACAGCCTGTCCTACCGCCAGCTCAGCCCTATAGCCGTTATATCGAGTGGCTTGATGCACAGGATGATCAAGAAGCTTCAACATATTGGAGCCAATATCTTGAAGATTATGACGGGAACACCGTATTGCCGGAAGGTAAAACGAAATCTCAAGCAAAAGAAGCGGGCTATGTTCTAAAAGAGCATGTTCTCCATCTGGGTGCATCTTTGACAGGTAAAATGGATGTGGTCGCGAAGCGCAATCACGTAACCGCAAATACACTCATGCAGACAGCTTGGGGACTGATTCTTCAACGTTATAATGCCAGCTCGGATGTCGTTTTCGGCGGCGTTGTGTCGGGTAGACCCGCTGAGATTGCAGGGATCGAAAATATGGTGGGTCTGTTCATCAATACAGTACCTATCCGTGTACAGTCATCCAAAGACGAAGCCTTTGTCGAAGTGATGAAACGTACACAGGCAAAGTCATTGGCTGGTCGTGCCTACGACACCTATCCACTGTATGAGATTCAGGGGAAAACAACCCAAAAGCAGGACCTGATTTCTCATATTATGATCTTTGAAAATTACCCGCTCGACGAGCAGGTGGAGCAATCGGGTAACCAAACGGAGGACAATCTCGAAGTTGCCAACTTCACCATGTTTGAACAAACCAACTATGACTTTAACCTGGTTGTGATTCCAGGCGAAGATATCAAGGTCTGCATTCGCTATAATGCTTCGGTTTACGAGCAAGAAAGCATTGCACGTATCGGAGGACACTTGTTGCAGATGCTCGATCAGGTGGCTGCTCGTCCGCAGGCGACGATACAGGAACTGGAGATTGTAACATCCGAGGAACGGATGAACCTGCTTGACTGGGGCGGCAAGGCACATACCTATCCAAGTGATCAGGGTCTGCATACCTTGTTTGAAGAACAGGTTGTCCGTACGCCGGATAAGATTGCGGCTGTAAGTGGGGACACTCAGATCACGTATCGGGAGCTGAACGAGCAGGCGAACAGACTAGCCTCCACCTTGATAAACCAAGGACTACGGAGTGAACAAGTGGTAGGTCTGTTGGCAGATCGGTCTGTAGAGCTGCTTGTCGCCATCATGGGTGTGCTCAAAGCGGGTGGAGCCTATGTACCTATTGATCCTGAATATCCGCAGGAGCGGATTCAGTATATTCTGAAGGATTCTGGCGCTGAAATTCTGCTCACACAGAGCCACCTGACGGAGTTAGCCTCTTTTGAGGGGACGGTTATGGAATTGGATTCCCCGCACATTTACGGAACCGAGGTGGATAATCCCAATATTCCTGTTGGAGGAAACGATCTGGTGTACTTAATCTATACCTCGGGTACAACCGGAAATCCGAAGGGAACCATGATTAACCACAAAGGGATCGTGAACTACATCTGGTGGGCCAATAAGGTCTATTGTGCTGGAAAACCAACGGATTTCCCGTTGTATTCATCCATTTCCTTTGACTTGACGATGACATCGATCTTTACTCCATTAATTAACGGAGGAGTAGTGCGGATTTATGATGGTATAGATAAAGCGGAGGTTGTACAGCATATTTTGCGCGAAAATGCGGTGGACATTCTCAAGCTGACGCCGACTCATCTCAGTCTGATTAAAGATATGACCATCCCGGCAGAAAGTCGCATTCAGCAGCTTATTGTGGGTGGAGAGAATCTGACCACACATTTGTCGAAAACCATCACAGATCTCTTTGGCAGCAACATCAAAATCTACAATGAATATGGACCAACCGAAACGGTCGTCGGCTGCATGATTCACCTGTACAATCCTGCGAAGGATACGCGTGAATCTGTACCGATTGGATTGCCAGCAGACAATATATACATCCATATTCTGGATGAACAGCTGCGTCTCGTACCGTTAGGTGTGGAGGGCGAAATGTACATCGCCGGGGACGGGGTAGCCCGTGGATATCTGAACCGTCCTGAGCTTACCGCAGATAAATTCATTAGAAATCCGTTCGCTTTGGAAGGAAATATGTATCGCACTGGGGATTTGGCTCGTCGCCTTCCTAATGGAGACATTGAGTACATTGGACGCATTGATCACCAAGTTAAAATACGGGGCTATCGTATTGAGCTTGGTGAGATTGAGGCCAAGCTGCTGGACATTCCACTTGTCGAGGAAGCTCTCGTTGTTGCGTGGGCAGATGCTCATGGGCAGAAATCGCTGTGTGCTTACTTCGTAGCTAATCGCGAAATGTCTGTCAGCGAGCTGAGAGACGAACTGTCTGCCGGACTGCCTGCATATATGATTCCGTCTTACTTCGTCCAACTGGACGTGATGCCTCTGACACCGAATGGTAAGCTGGATCGCAAGGCACTGCCTGAACCGAACTCGGGTATAAAGGCGGGAGCAGACTTTACCGCTCCGCGCACGGATGTGGAGAACATTTTGGCTTCAATCTGGCAGGGTGTACTCGGCGTGCCGCTTGTCGGCATTCATGATAATTTCTTTGAGCTTGGAGGTGACTCGATCAAATCCATCCAAGTATCTTCAAGGCTTCTCCAAGCAGGCTATAAGCTTGAAATGAAGGATTTGTTCGGTTATCCGACAATTGCAGAGCTGGCACAGCGCGTTAGTGTGGTCAGCCGAATTGCGGACCAAAGCGAGGTACACGGAGCGGTAAGACTGGGACCTGCTCAGCACAGATTCTTCGATGAACAGTCAATGGATCTGCATCACTTTAATCAGTCGGTCATGTTGTACCGACGTGATGGCTTCAATACCGATGCGCTCGCCGAGGTTGTTCGGAAAATTGCAGAGCATCATGATGCTTTACGACTGGTGTTCCGCCAAGGAGAGCAGGGATTGGAGGCCTGGAACCGGAGCATGGGTGAGGGTGAGCTCTATAGCCTCCAGATCGACGATTTGCGGGATGAGACAGACCCGGCTTCAGCAATAGAAGCAGGTGCGGAAGCCATTCAGCGCAGCATCTCTCTGGAGGATGGACCTCTCTTTAGACTGGGTCTGTTCCGCTGTGCGGAAGGCGAACATCTGTTGATCGTTATTCATCATCTGGCTGTGGATGGCGTATCCTGGCGTATTCTCTTTGAGGACCTGCAGGATGGCTACGAGCAGGCAGCACGTGGAGAAGCGGTCAAGCTTCCACAGAAGACCGATTCGTACCGTGCATGGGTTGAGGGAATCACACAATTTGCGAATAGTCTGGCGGCTGAACAAGAACGCAGCTATTGGGCAGAGGTAGAGGGAGATGGATTTGTCCCTCTTCCCAAAGACAAGGTAGACGGTGCTCTTCTCATCAAAGACAGTGAGGCTGTCACGGTGAGATGGTCACCAGAAGAGACAGAGCAGTTCCTGAAAGAAGCGAACCGCACTTACAATACGGAGGTCAACGATCTGCTCCTGACGGCTCTGGGTATGGCTGTTCACGAGTGGACGGGAATCGAACGTGTAGGCATCCTTCTGGAGGGACATGGACGGGAGCCCGTTGTGCCGGAACTGGATATTACTCGCACAATAGGCTGGTTTACAAGTCAATACCCTGTCGCCCTTGAGATGGGAGGAGAATTGGAGATCGGCGCCAGAATCAAGCACGTCAAGGAAGGCTTGCGTCGTATCCCGAACAAAGGTGTCGGATATGGTATTTTGAAATATTTAAGCGACGGTTCCGACGTCTCCTCCTTCTCGGCTGAACCTGAGATTACCTTCAACTACTTGGGACAGTTCGACCAGGACCTTGCAGGAGGGACGATGGAAGTATCGCCTTACTCAGTAGGACCTGAGGTCAGTGAGCAGATGGTGCAGCATCAGGCATTGAACATTAATGGACTGATTGCCGAAGGACAGCTTCAACTTTCGGTCAGCTATAACCGTCATCAGCTCGACGGGGAGTCCGTGGCTAAGTTTGTTGGCATTCTGAAGAACCGTCTCAGCGAAGTCATTGGACATTGCGTAAGTAAGGAAAGAACAGAACTTACACCAAGCGATGTACTCCTCAAAGATATCAGCTTGGAAAAAATCGAGGAGATAGAAGAGCAGACACGGCATATCGGCAGTATTGAAAATATGTATAAACTGACGCCGATGCAAAAAGGAATGTTGTTCCACAGCTTGCTGGAGCCTCATTCGGAAGTCTACTTTGAGCAGGCCAAATTTGAAATTCAGGGAGCATTCTATCCTGAGGATTTCAAACGCAGCTTAAAATATCTGATGAAACGGCATGCCATATTGAGAACCAATTTCCACGCCGGGTGGGGCGATTTCCCTATTCAGATTGTGTTCAAAGAAAGAGCGTGTGACTTCGTATACGAGGATCTGCACGAGCTGGAAGCCGATGAAATTCAAGCGCGTCTTGCAGCTTATACTGCTCAGGACAAAGCAAGAGGCTTTAATCTTGCTGAAGAAGCATTGCTGCGTGTTGCTATTCTACGTACAGCAGAAGAGGCTTACCATCTGCTGTGGAGCTCTCATCACATCATTTTGGATGGCTGGTGTATGCCGCTTGTGCTCCAGGAAGTGTTTGAGACGTATGGGGTTCTGCGTGAGCAAAGGGAGCCTGAACTTCCTGCAGCTGTATCGTACAGCCAGTATATTCAATGGTTGGAGAAGCAAGGCGAGGAAGAGGCATCCTCTTACTGGAGAGGGTACCTGGAAGGCTACGAGCAGCAGACGAAGCTGCCACAAGCCATCACACAGCCATCAGCAAAAGCAGAAGCCTATGTGTCGGAGAAGCTGGTATTCACGTTGGATGCGGAATTGACCGATCGCCTGGAACAGGTGGCCAAACAGCATCAGGTGACGATGAATACATTGATGCAAGCAGCCTGGGGAATCGTGTTGCAGCGCTACAATAGAAGCCAGGATATCGTCTTCGGAAGTGTAGTATCGGGGAGACCTGCCGAGATTCCGGGTATCGAAAGTATGATCGGTCTCTTCATCAATACAGTTCCGGTTCGGGTTCAGGCCGAGGGAAGTGATTCGTTCTCCCATGTGATGAAAAGACAGCAGGAATTATATTTGGCAGGACATGCTTATGATTCCTATCCGCTCTATGAGATTCAAGCACAGAGCGAACAAAAGCAAGATTTGATTTCTCATATTATGGTGTTCGAAAATTACCCGGTAGAAGAGCATCTGGAAGAGAAAATTTCCAGTGAAGAGGCTGAATACAGAATTACGGATGTTCAGATGTTTGAACAGACGAATTATGATTTTAACCTCATTGTGCTGCCGGGCCGTAATCTGGAGTTCTTGTACCGTTACAATGCCCGCGTCTATGATCGGAAGAGCGTGGAACGCATTCAAGGACACTTGACGAGAATTCTGACAAGCGTTGCTGTTCAACCTACCATCCGTATTGATGAGCTGGAGTTGATCACGCCAGAAGAGAAATCGCAGATTATAGAGGTGTGGGGCGATACAGCAGCTCCTTATCCGCGTGAGCAGACCCTTCACGGTATATTTGAGGAAAAAGCAGCGCTCACACCGGATCGTACAGCACTTATTTACGGTGAAACGGAGCTTACCTATGGAGAACTCGATCAGCAGGCGAACCGTCTCGCACGTACGCTGCGTGCCCAAGGGGTCAGACCGGACCAACCAGTCGGCATCATGGTCGAGCGCTCGCTTGAGATGATCATTGGTATTCATGCCATTCTAAAAGCTGGCGGGGCCTATGTACCGATTGATCCGGAGTTCCCGGAAGATCGTATTCGCCACATGCTGGAGGATTCGGGAGCGAAGCTTCTGCTGACGAAGAACCATCTCCAAGATCGTTTTCCGTTCACTGGCACGATCCTGGCACTTGATGATCCGCAGGCGTATCATGCGGATAGCTCGAAACTGGAGCCGATTGCGGGGCCGGAGCATCTGGCGTATATCATTTACACGTCAGGTTCAACCGGCAAGCCGAAAGGGGTAATGATTGAGCATCGCGCTGCCGTCCATACGCTGAGTCAGTTGGAAGCTGAATATCCGATGTTGGCAGGCGACCGTTTCCTGCTCAAAACGACATTCACCTTTGACTTCTCCGTGCCGGAGCTATTCTGCTGGTTCTTTGGACAAGGGACTCTCGTGATCCTGCCACAAGGCGTGGACAAAGACCCGATGGCACTGCTAGAGGCCGTGGATACGAACCGTATCACGCATCTCAATTTGGTGCCGTCGATGCTCAGTGTGCTCGTTCAATACTTGAAAGAAAGCGGCACCCAAGGATTCCTTACTCTGAAATACCTGTTTGCCTGCGGCGAGACGCTGCCTGCTAAACTTGTGGAAGAGTATTATAAAGTATCTCCTTACGCAGTACTGGAAAACATCTACGGTCCTACGGAAGCAGCCGTATATGCGACTCGGTATACAACGAGCCTTGAGACTGCGGCTCTAACGCATGTGCCGATCGGCAAACCGTACGCTAACGTCCAAGTATGGATGATAGACGGCGCCTCTCAGGTATCACCAGTAGGTGTACCAGGAGAACTGTGTATTGCAGGCGAAGGGGTAGCAAGGGGGTACTTCAATCAGCCTGAACTGACAGCAGAGAAGTTCATTCCTCATCCGTACAAACCGGGAGAACGGATTTACCGAACAGGCGATTTGGCCCGGTGGTTGCCAGACGGGAATATTGAGTATTTGGGACGGATCGATCACCAGGTAAAAATCCGCGGTTACCGCATTGAGTTGGGAGAAGTGGAAGCACAAATTCTGAAGGTGCCGTCGGTACAAGAAGCGGTTGTTCTAGCACTGGCTGACTCCAGCGGAAGTACTCAGCTTTGCGCATACTTTGTGGCCGAGGAAGGGCTCGCAGCGGGCGTACTACGCGAGGCACTGGCCAGCGAGCTGCCAAGCTACATGATTCCGTCTGCCTTCGTACAGCTCGCACAAATGCCGCTGAATCCGAATGGCAAATTGGATCGCAAAGCGCTACCGGCACCGGAAACCCTTCTGCGGAGCACAGCGGAGTATATCGCGCCGCGTACGCAGACAGAAGTAGAGCTCGCTCAGATTTGGTCCGAGGTGCTCGGCGTACAGGAAATCGGGATCAGGGATCATTTCTTCGAACTTGGGGGCCATTCCCTGAAAGTATTGGGCTTGATCCAAAGGATCTCGTCCAGTATGGGCGTCCATCTCCCACTCCAGGCCGTGTTTAATCTGCCGACTGTGGAAGAAATGGCGCATGAAATTTTCAAGCTGCAGGCAACGAATGCTGCCGACGAACAAGAAATGGAAATTATCCGCTTCCCAGGAAAAGGAACGATTAAAGTGTTTTGCTTCCCTCCACGGGTAGGCCACTCTCTGGGGTACTATGAGATGGCCAAGGAGCTGGAAGGGTTTTGCGAGGTGTACGGAATGGAATTTATCGGCGATCGGTACCAGGGTCAAGATATGCTGGATCGATACATTGATGCCATTGTGGATATTCAAGCAGAGGGCCCATATGTATTCCTAGGATACTCACTTGGAGGAAATCTCGCCTTCGAGGTAGCTAAAGCCATGGAAAGCCGAGGTCACCATGTTAGCGACATTATTATGGTAGATGCTATGAGAAAGATGTCCAAAGATGAATCGACTCCAGAGGAGCTCGAAGAGATTGTCGAGACGGTACTGGACAGCATCAGGGACCAGTACAAAGCATTTCTCGCCGATCCAGTGGACAGGGAGCGAGTCATGGACAAAATGTTGGTGTACTCCACCTATCGCGATGAGCTTATTAACGCAGGTGAAGTTCATGCGAATATCCATGCTCTGATTGCAGAGGATGATAGTATTGGTCCGGATACATCATTAGATAAATTGTTATGGCAACAGGCGACACTTGGTCAATACAAAGAATACGAAGTCATCGGAACGCATGATGTGCTGCTTGATTCAGGTTTTATCGGGGAAAATGCTAAAGTACTGAGACAGATACTTGGCAAGGTCACAGAGGCTTCATCTAAAAACAAGCCCATTTTGTCCTAAGCTCAATCAAGCATAATAAGTATTAGGCAGCAAAGACGCCCGGATTCCTTTATATAGAAGGAACTCGGGCGTCTTTTGTTTTTTTAAGCTGTCCTTAACATATAAAGTCCCTAATCATCTGTGAATGCTTTAGACGTGGTTGACTGAAAGTGACTGGTGTCGGTGATGAGTTCACGGATGACTTGGATGACAAGCTTCGGTTGATCATGGATGATCATATGCTCGCTCTTCTTGGCAACAATTAATTTGCTGTTTGTAGAGATGTTAAGCATCTCGCGCTGTCCCATTTGCCAGCTTTGTTCAATCTGATCATTTCCGCGTTTACTAATACCGAACTGAGTCAAATCTTGTTGAATGCCCCGAGCAATTACACGTACAGGGAGATTACCCAGATGCTGTCCCCGTATGGCATCTTCGGTAGTGCTCGCTAGGTCACCCTCCTCTGCAACAGACCGAAAGTATTTAGAAGAAGCGACAATATTCACAAAAGATTTTCTATCTTGATATTCGACCCGACCCGTCAGCATAAAATTGGGGAACAGGCGAAAAGCCCCTGATTTTTCTAGGAGAATGGATATTAACGGGGAGGGATTGGCCTTAGGCCGTTCCTTGGCATAGATCTTATTTGTCCGTCGGGCGTCATTCTCAGGCCTGGCATCCACCAGAACCAATCCTGCCACTTCGTCTCTGTACGTCTGCGCGTACAGTCTTGAGTACATCCCCCCGAGGGAATGACCTACAAGGATATAAGGAGGTCGGATGTCCGCATTCTTTAGAGCAGTATGAAGCTCCCGAACGATGTTTTCCCCGGTGCGTGGTGTATTTGCCTCCTCGCTCCATGCATAGCCTGCCCGATCATAGGATACAACGGTGGCGAATGATGACAGCTTTTCGGGAATATCTCTCCAGGAGACGCTACTTTCCCCGCTCCCTGATTCAAGCAATATTGTTGGAGAACCGTTACCGAGTTTACGAATATGAAGTCGATAGCCCCCGGCATCGACCAATTCCCCCGGAGGTGGGTATTGTGATTTATCCTTCTTGGATGCAATCCACTCATACAC
Organism: Paenibacillus sp. SEL1; assembly: GCF_054602535.1. Classification (NCBI taxonomy): domain Bacteria; kingdom Bacillati; phylum Bacillota; class Bacilli; order Caryophanales; family Paenibacillaceae; genus Paenibacillus; species Paenibacillus sp. SEL1. The sequence goes on from NZ_CM137723.1 coordinate 2,122,189, forward strand.
AAATCCGGAGATCACGAAAAGCAATAAGCAAGAGATGATAAGAAACACAATTCTCGTCCATGTTCGCCTTCGTTGCTTCATTAGAAAATCTACTCCTCTATACAGCTATAATTAATCATTACCTAAAGTTGCGTGAAACAATAGCTGCTACCGTATGGTTTGTGGCTAGCTCCTTATCTTTTTACCCATCCTTTCTTTGTCAAATCATCAATATTAAAGAAAAAAACAGAATATGCACTTGAGTTGTAATGAGCAACCCGCGTATTCTTGATCATTGAATGGATATCACGTCGTTCTTGGATGCGGATAACTAAGTCCATTTGGCAAAAGTACAGTGTACACAGGGTAAAATTACAACAATATAGATAGTAAAAACTATTCATTAAAAAGGGTTGCATTTAAATATGCAGAATGGTATACTCTAATTCCGGCCAAGAAATACAATATTGCGAGCGAGTGTTTCAAAAAAAGATTCTAAAAAATGCTTGCAAAGTTGGTTCGGACATGATATGATATAAGAGTTGATGAAGCGAAAAACTGAATCAACGAGAAAAGAATGTTTGATCTTTGAAAACTGAACAACGAGTGAGTAAAACGATTTTGTTCGCAAAATCAAACAAGAGATATTTTATCTCGTCAGTTTCAAAATGAGCTTATCGCTCTTTCTATAAATCAACTTCGGTTGGTCTTTAATGGAGAGTTTGATCCTGGCTCAGGACGAACGCTGGCGGCGTGCCTAATACATGCAAGTCGAGCGGGATTGTTTAGAAGCTTGCTTCTAAACAATCTAGCGGCGGACGGGTGAGTAACACGTAGGCAACCTGCCCACAAGACAGGGATAACTACCGGAAACGGTAGCTAATACCCGATACATCCTTTTCCTGCATGGGAGAAGGAGGAAAGACGGAGCAATCTGTCACTTGTGGATGGGCCTGCGGCGCATTAGCTAGTTGGTAGGGTAAAGGCCTACCAAGGCGACGATGCGTAGCCGACCTGAGAGGGTGATCGGCCACACTGGGACTGAGACACGGCCCAGACTCCTACGGGAGGCAGCAGTAGGGAATCTTCCGCAATGGGCGAAAGCCTGACGGAGCAACGCCGCGTGAGTGATGAAGGTTTTCGGATCGTAAAGCTCTGTTGCCAGGGAAGAACGTCTTGTAGAGTAACTGCTACAAGAGTGACGGTACCTGAGAAGAAAGCCCCGGCTAACTACGTGCCAGCAGCCGCGGTAATACGTAGGGGGCAAGCGTTGTCCGGAATTATTGGGCGTAAAGCGCGCGCAGGCGGCTCTTTAAGTCTGGTGTTTAATCCCGAGGCTCAACTTCGGGTCGCACTGGAAACTGGGGAGCTTGAGTGCAGAAGAGGAGAGTGGAATTCCACGTGTAGCGGTGAAATGCGTAGAGATGTGGAGGAACACCAGTGGCGAAGGCGACTCTCTGGGCTGTAACTGACGCTGAGGCGCGAAAGCGTGGGGAGCAAACAGGATTAGATACCCTGGTAGTCCACGCCGTAAACGATGAATGCTAGGTGTTAGGGGTTTCGATACCCTTGGTGCCGAAGTTAACACATTAAGCATTCCGCCTGGGGAGTACGGTCGCAAGACTGAAACTCAAAGGAATTGACGGGGACCCGCACAAGCAGTGGAGTATGTGGTTTAATTCGAAGCAACGCGAAGAACCTTACCAGGTCTTGACATCCCTCTGATCGGTCTAGAGATAGACCTTTCCTTCGGGACAGAGGAGACAGGTGGTGCATGGTTGTCGTCAGCTCGTGTCGTGAGATGTTGGGTTAAGTCCCGCAACGAGCGCAACCCTTATGCTTAGTTGCCAGCAGGTCAAGCTGGGCACTCTAAGCAGACTGCCGGTGACAAACCGGAGGAAGGTGGGGATGACGTCAAATCATCATGCCCCTTATGACCTGGGCTACACACGTACTACAATGGCCGGTACAACGGGAAGCGAAATCGCGAGGTGGAGCCAATCCTAGAAAAGCCGGTCTCAGTTCGGATTGTAGGCTGCAACTCGCCTACATGAAGTCGGAATTGCTAGTAATCGCGGATCAGCATGCCGCGGTGAATACGTTCCCGGGTCTTGTACACACCGCCCGTCACACCACGAGAGTTTACAACACCCGAAGTCGGTGGGGTAACCCGTAAGGGAGCCAGCCGCCGAAGGTGGGGTAGATGATTGGGGTGAAGTCGTAACAAGGTAGCCGTATCGGAAGGTGCGGCTGGATCACCTCCTTTCTATGGAGAATCGTTTCCTGCAATGGAAACATTCATAAATGAAGCGTATGCTTCAAAATCGGGTTTAGGCCTGTTACTCACTCGTTGCTCAGTTTTGAGAGCTCAAACTCTCAAAAAGGCTGGTTGTTTACAGCTTTGCACCTTGAAAACTGGATACCGAAACGAAATTGCGTTTTAGAATATTCCTTTAAGCTGATCTTGTGTAAACAAGTGAAATAAAGGTAGCAGGTAAGGAAAGATCTTTTGCCTTTGGCAAGAATCATTCTTTATCGAACATCGACATTTTCTTTCTTTGAAAGAAAAGTCTAGGTTAAGCTACAAAGAGCACACGGAGGATGCCTAGGCGCCAGGAGCCGACGAAGGACGTGGCGAACAACGATAAAGCCTCGGGGAGCTGTAAGCAAGCTTTGATCCGGGGATGTCCGAATGGGGAAACCCGGCTGTCTTCATCGACAGTCACTTTCTGCTGAATACATAGGCAGAATAGAGGCAGACCAGGGGAACTGAAACATCTAAGTACCCTGAGGAAGAGAAAACAATAGTGATTCCGTCAGTAGCGGCGAGCGAACGCGGATTAGCCCAAACCAAGGAGCTTGCTTCTTGGGGTTGTGGGACGTCTCACATGGAGTTACAAAGGAACCGGTTAGATGAAGAGGTCTGGAAAGGCCCGCCAGAGAAGGTAAAAGCCCTGTAATTCAAAACTTGTTCTCTCCGAGACGGATCCCGAGTAGTGCGGGGCACGTGAAACCCCGTATGAATCCGGCAGGACCATCTGCCAAGGCTAAATACTCCCTGGCGACCGATAGTGAAGCAGTACCGTGAGGGAAAGGTGAAAAGCACCCCGGAAGGGGAGTGAAATAGATCCTGAAACCGTGTGCTTACAAGAAGTCAGAGCCCGATCTATGGGTGATGGCGTGCCTTTTGTAGAATGAACCGGCGAGTTACGTTCCCGTGCAAGGTTAAGGTGAAGAGCTGAAGCCGCAGCGAAAGCGAGTCTGAATAGGGCGAATGAGTACGTGGACGTAGACCCGAAACCGGGTGATCTACCCCTGTCCAGGGTGAAGGTGCGGTAACACGCACTGGAGGCCCGAACCCACGCATGTTGAAAAATGCGGGGATGAGGTGGGGGTAGCGGAGAAATTCCAATCGAACCCGGAGATAGCTGGTTCTCCCCGAAATAGCTTTAGGGCTAGCCTCGGAAACAGAATCGTGGAGGTAGAGCACTGATTGGGTGCGGGGCCCGCAAGGGTTACCAAGCTCAGTCAAACTCCGAATGCCATAGATTTAGTTCCGGGAGTCAGACAGTGAGTGCTAAGATCCATTGTCGAAAGGGAAACAGCCCAGACCATCAGCTAAGGTCCCCAAGTGTGTGTTAAGTGGGAAAGGATGTGGAGTTGCACAGACAACCAGGATGTTGGCTTAGAAGCAGCCACCATTGAAAGAGTGCGTAATAGCTCACTGGTCGAGTGACTCTGCGCCGAAAATGTAACGGGGCTAAACACACCACCGAAGCTATGGCTTGATGCAATGCATCAGGGGTAGGGGAGCGTTGAATGCGGGTTGAAGGTGTACCGTAAGGAGCGCTGGACTGCATTCAAGTGAGAATGCCGGTATGAGTAACGAAAAGATCTGTGAGAATCAGATCCGCCGAAAGCCTAAGGGTTCCTGAGGAAGGTTCGTCCGCTCAGGGTAAGTCGGGACCTAAGGCGAGGCCGATAGGCGTAGTCGAAGGACAACAGGTCGAAATTCCTGTACCACCGTAATCCGTTATGAGCGATGGGGTGACGCAGTAGGGTAGTGACGCGGACTGATGGATGTCCGTCTAAGCAGTGAGGCTGATGTGTAGGCAAATCCGCACATCGTAAGGCTGGGCTGTGATGGGGAGCGAAAATTGTAGTAGCGAAGGTCATGATCTCAGACTGCCAAGAAAAGCCTCTAGCCAGGAGAAGGTGCCCGTACCGCAAACCGACACAGGTAGGCGAGAAGAGAATTCTAAGGCGCGCGGAAGAACTCTCGTTAAGGAACTCGGCAAAATGACCCCGTAACTTCGGGAGAAGGGGTGCCTCGGTAGGGTGAATAGCCCGAGGGGGCCGCAGTGAAAAGGCCCAAGCGACTGTTTAGCAAAAACACAGGTCTGTGCGAAGCCGCAAGGCGAAGTATACGGGCTGACGCCTGCCCGGTGCTGGAAGGTTAAGGGGAGTGGTAAGCCTTCGGGCGAAGCTATGAACCGAAGCCCCAGTAAACGGCGGCCGTAACTATAACGGTCCTAAGGTAGCGAAATTCCTTGTCAGGTAAATTCTGACCCGCACGAATGGCGTAACGACTTGGGCGCTGTCTCAACGAGAGATCCGGTGAAATTTTAATACCTGTGAAGATGCAGGTTACCCGCGACAAGACGGAAAGACCCCATGGAGCTTTACTGCAGCTTGATATTGAATTTGGGTACGATCTGTACAGGATAGGTGGGAGCCGTAGAACTTTGAGCGCCAGCTTGAAGAGAGGCATCCTTGGGATACCACCCTGATCGTATCTAGGTTCTAACTTGGTACCGTGATCCGGTACGAGGACAGTGTCAGGTGGGCAGTTTGACTGGGGCGGTCGCCTCCTAAAGAGTAACGGAGGCGCCCCAAGGTTCCCTCAGAATGGTTGGAAATCATTCGAAGAGTGCAAAGGCAGAAGGGAGCTTGACTGCGAGACCTACAAGTCGAGCAGGGACGAAAGTCGGGCTTAGTGATCCGGTGGTACCGCATGGAAGGGCCATCGCTCAACGGATAAAAGCTACCCTGGGGATAACAGGCTTATCTCCCCCAAGAGTCCACATCGACGGGGAGGTTTGGCACCTCGATGTCGGCTCATCGCATCCTGGGGCTGAAGTAGGTCCCAAGGGTTGGGCTGTTCGCCCATTAAAGCGGTACGCGAGCTGGGTTCAGAACGTCGTGAGACAGTTCGGTCCCTATCTGTCGTGGGCGTAGGAAATTTGAGAGGAGCTGTCCTTAGTACGAGAGGACCGGGATGGACGTACCGCTGGTGTACCAGTTGTTCCGCCAGGAGCACCGCTGGGTAGCTATGTACGGAAGGGATAAGCGCTGAAAGCATCTAAGCGTGAAGCCCCCCTCAAGATGAGATTTCCCAGTATGTAAGACCCCTTGAAGACGACGAGGTAGATAGGTTGGGGGTGGAAGTGCAGTAATGCATGGAGCTGACCAATACTAATCGGTCGAGGGCTTATCCTAAGATAAAACGCAAATGAGTTTCGGATCCAGTTTTCAGGGTGTAACCTTGAATGTAGAATTTGCACAGCAAATTCATGTTTGGTGGCGATAGCGGAGGGGTTCCACACGTACCCATCCCGAACACGACCGTTAAGCCCTCCAGCGCCGATGGTACTTGGACCGCAGGGTCCTGGGAGAGTAGGACGTCGCCAAGCAACAAGTAAAGAGGACCATGATCTCAATGAGATCATGGTCCTCTTTGGTATATTACGGTACAAACCACTTATATAATTGCTTCTATGCTGTGCATTCAAAGAGGAGATATGCTTTTGTGAATAGCTATTACCTTTGGAAACGCTTATTTTTAAAGGTTGTCCTTCGTAGGAGTACAGTTGTTTGTACAGGGAAATACTAAAGGTTAGGGCTATTGATGAAGGCTTGACACCCCTATACCGCTTTGCTAAGATTGCAATAATATATTTTCAGAGAGCCTTGATTTGTCCATGTCGGACAGACAACAAGACCAATACAGACTAAACAATTTGAAGGAGGATCATCTTGGTGTGGGAAGATAAATTCGGTAAGGAAGGCCTTACCTTTGACGATGTTTTGCTGGTACCTCGCAAGTCGGTGGTTCTGCCCAAAGAAGTAAGCGTGGCGACTCGTTTGAGTGATAACGTAAAGCTGAATATTCCTTTGATGAGTGCTGGTATGGATACTGTTACTGAGGCAGTGTTGGCAATTGCGATGGCTCGCGAGGGCGGTATCGGTATTATTCATAAAAATATGTCCATTGAACAGCAAGCGGTAGAGGTGGATCGAGTTAAACGTTCGGAGAGCGGTGTTATCACCAATCCATTCTCATTGACTCCAGATCATTTGGTGTCCGATGCTGAAGCAGTTATGGGTAAATACCGTATTTCTGGCGTACCTGTTGTAAATGAAGAAAACAAACTGGTGGGTATTATTACTAACCGCGATCTTCGCTTTATTCACGATTTTAACCTTAAAATCAGTGAAGTCATGACGAAGGAAGAACTGGTAACTGCACCTGTGGGTACGACTTTACAGGAAGCGGAAGTCATTTTGCAAAAGCATAAAATTGAAAAGCTTCCTTTGGTTGATGATGAAAATTATCTCAAAGGACTTATCACCATTAAAGATATTGAGAAAGCTATTCAATTTCCGAACGCAGCGAAAGATGCACAAGGGCGTCTTCTGGTCGGTGCGGCTGTCGGCATTTCCAAGGATACATTTGATCGGACTGAAGCACTTGTAAAAGCTGGTGTGGATATGATTGTTGTGGACTCTGCTCACGGCCATCATATTAACATTATTGAAGCGGTCCGCAAGTTGCGTGAAGCTTATCCTGATCTGACGATTGTAGCAGGTAATGTAGCTACTGGTGACGGAACGCGCGAATTGATTGAAGCAGGAGCATCTGTCGTAAAAGTCGGTATTGGTCCAGGTTCCATCTGTACAACACGTGTAATCGCAGGGATTGGTGTTCCACAAGTAACAGCAATTTATGATTGTGCAACAGTAGCACGTGAATATAATATTCCGATCATTGCAGACGGTGGTATTAAATACTCCGGTGAAATTACAAAGGCCATTGCGGCAGGCGCTTCTGCGGTAATGCTGGGAAGTCTTTTTGCAGGTACGGAAGAAAGCCCAGGCGAATCTGAAATTTATCAAGGACGCCGCTTTAAAGTATATCGTGGTATGGGTTCTATGGCTGCGATGAAGCAAGGTAGTAAAGATCGTTATTTCCAAGATGACGACAAGAAATTGGTACCGGAAGGCATCGAAGGACGCGTTGCTTATAAAGGACCACTTTCCGACACTGTTCATCAGCTGTTGGGCGGTCTTCGTTCCGGTATGGGTTATTGCGGTACAGCTAATATTGAGGAGCTTCGTAACGATACAAGCTTTATCCGTATTACAGGCGCTGGTCTGCGTGAGAGCCATCCGCACGATGTGCAAATTACGAAAGAAGCACCAAACTACTCTCTATAAAGTTCGGCTGTAGTAGACTTGACGACAGGCAGAGCGTATTTCGCTCTGCCTGTCTTTTTTTAGAGATACCCCTGTGATAGAATAGACAAGTGTCCGCCTTTTTGACGAAATTATTGACGAATTAGGACACGTAGGTCTTTTGGACGATTCCTACCAGTGAAGAAGATTCGAGCAGAAAATGCTCATGACAGGATACAACTAAGCAAACGAAGTGAAACTGGATTTTATAACACTTAAACATTAATTACATTGGCCAAGTTGAGGCTATAACCACCGTCTCGTTATACATAGCGGATCGGGTTGAGGTATGAGAGGAGTTTGTATTCATTTGAAAGCGAACAATTTAAAGCAAAATAAAAAACGCAGCATGATTAAAAAGAGTGTGACTGCAGTCATGGTGCTTAATATGATGTATATGTCGGCATTGCCTGTGGTAGGCAATTTTGATCCGAGCGTGGCTACTTTTGCAGCTGGAGCGGCAACACAGGCAACCAATATTACGGGGACAGGTTCTATTAACCCCCCTAGTCTGGCACTACGTTCCGCCATTTTGATCGAGCCTTCCACTGGACAAGTATTGCTGTCTATGAATCCAGATGAGCCACTTCCACCAGCTAGTATGACTAAAATGATGACAGAATACATCGTGGCTGAGCAGGTTAAGCAAGGTAAACTCAAGTGGACGGATAAGGTTACGGTTAACGAGAATGCTTCTAAGAGTATTGGATCACGTATTTTTTTGGCTCAAGGGGATCAACATACGGTAGAAGAGCTTTATATTGCAATGGCGGTAGGTTCTGCTAATGATGCAACAGTAGCCCTTGCTGAACGCGTATCTGGAACTGAGCAGGACTTTGTAAAACTAATGAATGAAACAGCTCAGAAAATGGGCATGAAAAATACGTATTTTATCAACTCGACTGGTTTGGACCGTGGTGATATGCCGAAAGGCTTCCAGCCGGATACAGACCGGGAAACTGTGATGACAGCGAGAGATGCAGCTACTCTGGCTGGTTACATCATTAAAGATCATCCAGATTACACACGATTTACGACAATTCAATCTTACAAATTCCGTCCTACTGACAAGGCGCCAATTATTAACTATAACTGGATGCTAGAAGCAAACAAAAATATTACTAACTTTAGAAAGTTTGCTTACCCAGGTTTAGACGGGATGAAAACAGGCCACACGGCTAATGCTGGAAACTGTTTTACAGGAACCGCTGAACGCAACGGAATGCGTCTCATCAGTGTAGTTATGGGAGCTGATTCAGATGCACACCGTTTTACAGAGACAGCTAAAGTGCTGAACTATGGTTTTGATAATTTTGAAGTGAAGCAGGTTATTGCTCCAAAGACGGTGGTTAAGGGTGTTGAGAATGTGCCAGTGACCAAAGGTACGGAAACAGAAGTACCGATCGTCACCAAGGATGCAGTAAGCTTTATCGTACCTAAGGGTGCGAGCAATCCTAAGGTAACCTTTACAACGAACATTACACCAGCAAGCTCTCTGGTGGCACCTTTGAAGCAAGGGGCCAAAGTCGGAGCAATTACGTACACGTACAAGACAGACGGTGTGGATAAAGGGCAGACGAAAACCGTGGATCTGGTTACTACGACGGCAGTAGAAGAGGGCGGCTGGTTCCGAATGCTTTTCCGGGCAATCGGTGATTTCTTCGGAGATCTGTTCCAGGGAATTAAGAACCTCTTCTAAAAAAGCGAAGCTAAGCGATCTACCTTGTTTTTCATTACTTATTTTGCAGCTTGAAATGATTGTGTATTTGGCATTCGTGCGGTAAAATATTAAGTTAGAATCTAAACGTAACCCTTATAGGAGGCAACGACATGGAAACGGGAACTTCGCGTGTAAAAAGAGGTATGGCAGAGATGCAAAAAGGTGGCGTAATCATGGATGTCATGAACGCTGAGCAGGCTAAAATTGCAGAGGCAGCAGGAGCTACAGCTGTAATGGCTCTTGAACGGGTGCCTTCGGATATCCGTGCAGCTGGTGGGGTTGCTCGTATGGCTGACCCAACGATTGTGGAAGAAGTTATGAAGGTTGTTTCTATTCCTGTTATGGCTAAGGCTCGTATCGGTCACTATGTAGAGGCAAAAGTACTGGAATCTCTCGGTGTTGACTATCTCGATGAAAGCGAAGTGCTGACACCTGCGGATGAAGTTTTCCATATTGATAAGCGTGAGTTCACCGTTCCATTTGTTTGTGGAGCCAAGGATCTGGGAGAAGCGCTGCGACGTATTGGTGAGGGTGCATCTATGATCCGTACGAAGGGCGAACCGGGGACTGGGAATATTGTTGAGGCCGTTCGGCATATGCGTTTTATCAATGGTCAAATTCGCAAGGTGCAAAACTTGTCGAAGGACGAGCTGTATGCAGAAGCGAAAAACCTCGGAGTTGCATATGAACTGCTGTTGGAAGTGCATGAGCTTGGCAAACTGCCAGTGGTCAATTTTGCAGCGGGTGGTGTAGCAACACCTGCCGATGCCGCGTTAATGATGCATTTAGGCGCTGATGGCGTCTTTGTAGGTTCTGGTATTTTCAAGTCGGATAGCCCTGAGAAGTTTGCACGTGCAATCGTGGAAGCGACCACTCATTATACGGATTACAAGCTGATTGCAGAAGTCTCCAAGAATTTGGGAACTCCTATGAAAGGCATTGAAATTTCCAAACTGGCACCGCATGAGCGCATGCAGGATCGTGGTTGGTAAGAAAGAAGGGACCGGCATGAAAATAGGTGTATTGTCGCTGCAAGGCGCTGTAGCTGAACATATAAGTAGCGTTGAGCGTGCGGGTGCGGAATGTATAGCGGTGAAGAAGATCGAACAGCTCAATGAGCTGTCCGGTCTTATCATTCCCGGTGGTGAAAGCACCACTATTGGTAAGCTAATGCGCAAGTATGATTTCATAGAGGCTATACGTCAGTTTTCCAATCAAGGCAAGCCTGTATTTGGCACTTGCGCGGGATTGATTGTACTGGCTAAAACGATTCAAGGACAGGAAGAAGCACATTTGGGACTCATGGATATTACAGTATCGCGTAATGCATTTGGTCGCCAAAGAGAGAGCTTTGAAACAGACTTGAACATTAAAGGGATTGACGAACCGGTTCGTGCTGTATTTATACGAGCGCCATTAATACAGTCTGTTGGAACGGGAGTAGATGTGCTGTCTGAGTATAACGGCGAGATCGTGGCAGCCCGTCAGGGTCATTTGCTGGCTTCATCCTTCCATCCGGAGTTAACAGACGATTACCGGTTACATCAATATTTTGTGGATATGGTCCGCGAATAGTGAAAGTCAGGTTTGTAGTGTAGGAGGGATTACCTGTGTTAGATATAAAGATTTTACGTAATGAGCTTGGTCGGGTTGAGAAAGCTTTGCAGAACAGGGGGAAATCTCTGGATCTGATTAATGGTTTTACAGATCTGGATGTAAGCCGTCGTGAGTTACTTCAAGAAAGTGAAGGGCTCAAAAATCGTCGGAACGTGGTATCCGGTGAAGTAGCCAAGTTGAAGAAGAACAAGGAAAATGCGGATGATCTTATTGCAGAAATGCGTCAAGTCTCCGATCGTATCAAAGAATTAGATGAGCAAGTACGCGAACTGGAAGTTCAGATCGATGAATTGGTGATGTCTATTCCGAATATCCCTAATGATACAGTACCTGTAGGTGCATCGGAAGAGGATAATGTAGAAATCCGTCGCTGGTCGGAACCGCGCGAGTTTTCTTTTACACCCAAAGCGCATTGGGAATTGGCTCAGGATCTAGATATCCTTGATTTTGAGGCAGCAGCCAAGGTAACGGGTTCTCGTTTTACGTTCTACAAAGGACTGGGAGCAAGATTAGAGCGTGCGCTGATTAACTTTATGATGGATCTGCACAGCAGTGAGCATGGTTATGAAGAAATGCTTCCTCCATACATTGTAAATCGGGACAGCTTGTACGGAACGGGTCAACTTCCGAAGTTTGAAGAAGATTTGTTCAAGCTGCGTGATACTGAGTATTATCTCATTCCTACGGCTGAAGTTCCGGTAACGAACTACCACCGTGAAGAGATTATGAATGCGGAGCAGCTTCCGAAATATTATGTGGCATACAGCTCTTGCTTTCGCTCGGAGGCAGGATCAGCAGGACGTGATACACGTGGCCTGATCCGTCAGCATCAGTTTAATAAGGTAGAGATGCTTAAGCTGGTTCACCCGGATACCTCTTATGAGGAATTGGAGAAAATGACGAATAACGCTGAGCGTGTTTTACAGCTGCTCGGACTTCCATATCGCGTGCTGGCACTTTGCACTGGAGATATGGGTTTTACGTCTGCCAAAACGTACGATCTGGAAGTATGGTTGCCTGAGAGTGGCATGTACCGTGAGATTTCTTCCTGTTCAAATACGGAAGACTTCCAAGCGCGTCGTGCGAACATCCGGTTTCGTCCAGATTCGAAGGCAAAGCCTGAATTTGTACATACGCTGAACGGTTCAGGATTGGCTGTAGGGCGGACTGTGGCTGCTATTTTGGAGAACTATCAGCAAGAGGACGGAAGCATCGTGATCCCAGAAGTGTTGCGTTCATACATGCGAGGCATTGAGGTTATTGCTCCTAAACAGTAAGTGTTGCATTCTTAGAAGTTCTGTGGTAAAATAATTTTGTTGCGCCTGAGTATGTTTAAAAGGGAAGCAGCTTTATCCATTTACCACCTGGAGAGGTACCGAAGCGGTCATAACGGGGCGGTCTTGAAAACCGTTAGAGTGCAAGCTCACATGGGTTCGAATCCCATCCTCTCCGTCAGTTTAATAATTTCCTTGCTGCATAAGGATTTGTAGCAAGTATGATTGAAACGCACTTTACCGTTGGATAGCGGTGTGGTGCGTTTTTTTGTGTTCGTGACCGTTGGATAAACATCTGACGGAGGTATAGGATTATGAATGCAAACACGGGGGGCAAACCGCGTAAACGCGGGCAGCGGAAGAATAGTTTGGACATTCCCCAGCGGTTTCTCGACCGTCTGAGTCCATCGGTTTTGGAAACGTCTCGGGTGGCGCAGGATGAGAGAGCGAGCGTATCGCCTGAGATTCTGACACTGGAGGGGCTGTTCAAACGCTATTACACCGCATACTCTATTTTTTCATACATCAGTTTGCAGGCCTATAATCAATTGCAACTAATATCTCGACAGGTCAGATCATTGTATTCCAAATATATCTTGCAGATAGTTATCAAGAATACGAAGGGGCTCGTGTAAAGCTTGGTTTGGAAACTTATGAGTTACCTTATAGCATATTCTTGGAGGCACCGATATCGATAGTTTCTGAAGAACAAAATCTCCCATCCGCATCATATGTGCGCCAATCGAAGCGGGAACTATCGACCATTGTCTGGCGTCCTTCAAAAAAGTAGTGATGAGTCCCGCTGAGTCCAGATGAACACGGGACGGGCAAAGAGGGTCCCACCACTGGTCATGTCTGAATTGAAACTCTCTATTCCAATTTATGAAGACTTCGTCTTGCGCCGCCAATTCTTCCATTTCAACAGTATCTCCGGCCTGCCGCCCCGACACAGCCAGGCGCAACAGCATCATTTCTTCAGTAAAAAACGGTTTAACAGTGACACTAGGCGACACGATTTCTCGCACCACAAACGCCACATCCATCTCGCGCCGCTCAATACTATCAAAAGCTTCCTGAGTATGCTGCGTACGAATTTGCAGTCGTATGGACGGGATATGCTGATTAAGCATTCTATATACAGGAGGCAAAACAAATTGACTTATACTTTCGGCAGCGCTTATTGCCAGACTTAACTGCGAACCGCTAGCCTGCAAGATTTGTGTTTCCCTCCAGAGAGCATCCCATCTTTCCGCGATGCTAAAAAAGTTTTCCCCTTTTGGGGTCAGACTGGTTTTGGGTGCCCCTTTTCTTCGCTCAACCAAAAGGCCACCCATTTCCTGTTCCAATGTCTTTAACCGATAGCTCACCGTAGCTTGTGACAGGTGCAGCAATTCGGCCGCTTTGCTTATACTCTCGGTCCGTACGATAGCTAAAAACGCTTCAATCCCAGGAAAATACATAGAATACCTCCTCAATATATAGAAATGATTAATATAGTTCACAAAATATTTGAGTTTTACAACATTATTCTTTATGTTTAAAATTATCGTTAATAAAGACGAGGGGTCAAATTTTATTATAGTACGTTTTCATATTCCCAGGTATTCATGCCGGTAATATTGGTTGTAAGGTAGCGCAGCGTCTTGGAAACTTTGAGACATATGGTCCGATCCTGCAGCGTCCTAAATGCACCGATCAATGACCTTTCAAGAGGTTGTACTGCCGACAAAGTCTATAATATGGAAATAACCACTTCTTCTTCAAAAGGATAAAATGAAGATCATCAAACGGGTTTTCTTCGAAGAATGGTATAGGTAATGAAAGGTGGTTTAGCAATGAAGATTCTCATAGTTGGCTATTTTAGCGAGACCTCGAAATCAAATATTGTAAGGTATTTTCCTCAAGAATGGAATGTTGTAATTGTCCCGCCCGGAAAAGAAATGCTGCATCATATTGAAGATTGCCAGGTAATCATCCCTGAACATATTAAAGTGGATCACAGCCTGCTTTCTATCGCAAAAAAATTAAAATTGGTACAGACGGGTGCAGGATTTGATAATGTAGATGTCCCTGCCTGTACACAGCTCGGCATTTGGGTGGCCAATGCTGCAGGAGTGAATGCACAGGCAGTGGCCGAGCACGTAATGGCACTGATATTGTCTTATTATAAAAACATACCGTTTCTTGATACTTTCATGAAAAACAGGATGGATGAAAATCAATTGGACTATACAGGGAGTGAATTAAAAGGCAAAACGATTGGAATTATCGGTTTGGGCGCTATCGGAAAAAAAGTAGCTGCATTTTGCAGGGTTTTTGATATGAATGTGCTGGCTTATGCGAGAAATGCTCTTGTACAATCTGACGGTTTTGTGAAAATGACGGATTTCGATACTCTTGTAAGCACATCGGATATAGTCAGTGTACATGTACCCTTGAATCAACAAACCAAACAACTGATCAACAAAGCGGCATTCAAGAAAATGAAGAATACCGCTCTTTTTATCAATACAGCCCGCGGCGGGATTGTCAACGAAAGAGACTTGATTGATGCATTAAAAAACGGGGATATTTCAGGCGCATGCTTGGATGTGTTTGAATCTGAACCGCTTCCTATTGACAGTGAGCTCCGGAATCTGGGTAATGTGATACTTACTCCCCATACAGCAGGAATGCCTGATGGTCGAAAATTTCATAAAAAAAGATATGATTTCTTTATAAACAATATAAAACGTGTAGAAAATGGTGAAGAGCCTGAAAGCAAGCTCAATCAGTTATTATAGTTTTGGTGCAATAAAAATGAGCTATCGGGGCAGCTCCGTGCACCTGGTTTCCTCCAGATAATGGCAAGGGGGACACGGCAGCGTTGCAGACAGGCCAGCAGTTGTAGCGGTTCTTGCATTAGACTTCACAAACCCAGTCATACCAAGGCTCGGCGGCTTTTCATAGGTAGTAACGGTCTTGAAAACCGTTAGAGTGCAAGCTCACATGGGTTCGAATCCCATCCTCTCCGCCATACTCTAAATAAACCAAGCCATTCAAATACGATAGCTGATACATTGGCCTTTATAAGCTAATGATTAGGAATCGTGGAGAGTGGCTTTTTTGTTGTATAAAAAGCTCGTTTTTTTCACACGTTATCAGATGTGGAGGTGCTGGCATGAATCGAGAAATGACAGTAGATCAGCAAAAGCTGGTAGAGGCCTGGCAGGAACAACTGCCGATTCTTTTGAATTCAGGGGACAAATCACAGGTACAGGCAGATGAAGCTGACAACCGGGCTATACGGATCCATATCGAGGTAGAAGGCCGACAAATGTACTCCTTTGATTTTGCATGTACTTATGTAGACTCCCGGGAAGTACAGGTTACTTTAGTCGATGTAGAACGGGACGGACAGTCTGTGGATGAACGAACAGATATCATTCAGCAGTTAGTGTCCGATTATACTCGGCATATTCACCAATGTGCCCAAACATTACAGTCATTGACGCACTCGTAGGTCATGAAGGAATGAGGAGGAAGACTACATGACAAAAGCCAAAAACGGTCTGGATAAAAACCTGTCTAACATTGTTGATGATTTGGAGCAACGCCCAGTTAATAGTCATCAGGCACAGCAAGTGCAGCAGGATCGTAATGATCGCCGTCATCAGGATTCACTAAATCACGATAAAACGGAAGATCTACACCATCTATAGTCCTATTTTAAATGGTAATAAACGGATTCGTTGATGTACCACAAATATAGACTGAGAATGGAGGATGCATAAATGGGCAAGCCTAAAGCCATTCCTGTCCCCGAAGCACAGGATTCTGGTGGAAGTAACGAAAAGCGGGAGCGTAGTCATCAGCAAGAGCCGTTATCCGGTTCCAAGAAGGTGAAACAGCGGAATCACGTGGATCATCATAATAGAGAAGGCTCATAAGCAGGCAGACCTTTCTCCTAAAATATATTGCATAGTGTAAGACACCCTGGTAAGAGAGCCAGGGTGTCTTTGTGCTTATTGTAAGAAAATTTTCCAATAAGTGTTTCGCCGTTTGAGAATATGAGTTAAAATAGGAGGTGTGTATTTTTTTTGTTAGCATAAAAAAGGGGTTAATTACGAGAGGAGAGAATCTACACAATGAGTAAAAAGTTATCCGTCTTGGTACTCACTATGGTGTTGCTTTTGACGGTAGCCCTGGTAGGTTGTAGCAAGAAGTTAGAACCGAAGGAAGCTGTTACGACTGGTACTGCAAATGCAATGAAGTTGAACTCTTATGAATCCAAAAGTCAATTCACGATTAAGGAACTGACCATTACATCCGCTTCTGTTCCAAGTGAGCAAAGTGCAATGGTAACTAGCATGCTGAAAAATGCTGATATTACGCTGGATGGTGTATACCAAAAAGAACCTTTCCAATCTGAAATGACGCTCGGCATTCATTTGAAAGGTGATCTTTCCACCAGCTTCACGATTCCAATGGTAATGACTAAAGATAAACTGTACGTTAAAATTCCTAATATTCCATTTTACCCACTTCCACAGGATGTTGTAGGTAAATTCCTGGTCATTGATCCACAAGAACTGGCTAAACAATCAGGACAAGAATTTAATCCTGCAGCCATGGATCAGGAAAAATCGCAGAAATTTGCGAATGAAGTGATTGCTGCTATTATGAACGAGTATGATCAAGCTACGTACTTCTTTGATATTGATCCTAAAGACGCTAAATTGCCACAAGGCGTTGAAGCTAAACAAGTCGTTCAATTCAAAATTACGAACGACAATGTGAAGCAAGCTACCAATACATTTATCACTAAGGCGCTTCCTAAAGTCCTTGATGTGATGTCTAAAGATGAATATGCTAGCATGCTTCAAGTGAAGAAAGAAGAGCTGGCTGAAGCGAAGAAAGAACTGCAATCCAACACCAGCGAAGTTAGCAAAAAGCTGGATGAGTTGAAAAATTACTTGACAGTGAAACAGTTTGACATTAACACAGCTTTGAACAAGGATAACATTCCTGTGTATCAAGACCTGAATGCGAATGTAGAGATGAATGATCCGGCTACAAAAGACAATGTAAAATTGTCCGTAACAGGCTACACGCAATACAGTAAAATCAATGCTAAAGCAGCATTTAAAGTGGGTATTCCAACAGGTGATCAAGTCCTGACTATGGAACAGCTGCAACAAAAAATGCAAACTGTTGCTCCTTAAGTATGGGATGACATGATTGTATAACATCATTTTTTTCGAATATGATGTAAGAAAACCGCTCGGCATAAGCCGGGCGGTTTTTTATTTACTGTTAATGTTGTCCCTGTGCAGTCATTTAGCTCTGCCACACGTCATCCTCAGCTAAAAGTCCAAACATCTGGTGATCCTGCCATGCGCCCTGAATTTGTACAAGCTTGCGAGCAATGCCTTCTGGCTGGAAGCCGCACTTTTTTAATACACGTTGTGAGCGATCATTATGCAAAAGGGTACCCGCTTGGAGACGATGTAGAGATAAGGCACGAAAGGCATATTGTATGATCAACTTTAGGGCTACGGTCATATGCCCTTTACCCTGTTCATGATGATCCATCATGTAGCCGATATCAGCGAATTGTCCAACTCCACGTACTAGATTGGAAATAGAGATATAACCGATGAGCCGTTCTTCCTTTAAGAGAAAGATACCATACACGTAACCTCGATCCTCTTCGGCCTGACGCAATTTCTGACGGATATAATCCTGCTGTTTCTCTAATGTGAAAAATGAATCCTCGTAAAGCGGCTCATAAGGCGCATGGGAATCCCTATTACGGTGCCTAAGGGCGAGAAGGGCTTCGCTATCCGCCAAGCTAAATGGCCGTAAAAAGATACCTTGAGGCGTATTATACAAGCTCATAGGCATGGGTTGATCTCCTTCCATGGGGAATTAGCAATAAGATGAAGTGTTTTGGACTTTTCCCCCTCAGGATAAGGATGGGGGAGGAGACAATCTGGCTGCCGCTCTTTTTTGCCGGAGATGCCGAAAAAAGTTCGTTAGCAGCGAAGCGCATTCCTCCTGCAGTACACCACTAGTTACTTCTGTACAATGATTGAACCGAGGCTCCTGTAATAAATTCATCAGCGTGCCTGCGCAGCCTGCCTTGGGATCTGTAGTTCCGTATATCAAATGGGGAACCCGTGATTGAACAATGGCTCCGGCGCACATTGGACACGGCTCCAAAGTGACATACAGCCTACAATCCAGCAGGCGCCATGCGCCTAAGTACTCACTGGCCTGACGAATGGCAACCATCTCTGCATGTGCGGTTGGGTCAGCATCCGTCTCGCGCAAATTGTAGCCGCGACCGATGATTTCATTATCTTTTACGATGACAGCCCCGATGGGGACTTCACCTAATATTTCTGCCTTATACGCTTCCTGAATGGCTTCTTTCATCCAATAGGCGTGATCCATGGTGGTCACTGGAAAATGCTCCTTTCAAAACGCGGAATTATCCAACGAACAAATATTCCGTTGTTAACATGATGTGAATAAAATTGTGGATAACACGGCACTTGTCCACAGGTTTATCCACAGTTTATAATAAAATCTGTGTATTTGTGGACTACTTGTGGATGATTATCTTCTTATATTGTAGGCAAACCCTTGTCTATTGACAATACTGTACACAAGGTGTGTATTTATGTATATCCGGTAAATGTAAATGCTGGTATCACAGGCGCTATTACGGTATCATTGAGTTAGCAATTGCCAGTAATCGCCAGCATACGGCAAGAGGTGAGAAATCAGTGTGTCGATAAAAATCAGAATAACGATCATTTTGTCGGGGTCCGTCCTGTTTATCCTTTTATTAAACATCGCCCTCAATTATTACACGACCCACGAAAATCTAAGAAGTGACAGTGAAACTAAAATGGTTCTGACGGCTAAAATTATCGGAGGAGCTATCGAACAAACCCAGCATAGCTGGGAGGCCGTTGACAAGCAGCTCGGATATAATCTGTGGCTTTCTGCCACGTTGGCTGCTAATCAGCTAGGTCCTGACATCCGAAATATTCAGCAGGAACAGCTTCAAAAGGTGGCCTCACTCCACAGAGATACTAATATTTCTTTGATGATTCGAGACGGGCAGGGGTATAAGGTTGTTAAATCCTCGGATCCAAAAGAAGTAACGCCATCTGATCCATTGACAGGGTATTGGAAAAATGCAGTTGACCAATTATATGAGCATGGACAGGCTGCAATGGCGCAAGGTCAGAAACTGGATCATTTTTGGACCGGATCATTTGACTACACCGGTTCAGGCTCCTCACAGATTAATAAATGGGGATTTTATTATGACCAAAAACGTAACTACTTAATTCGAATTTCCTTTCAGGATACTTCAGTGCAAGATTTCATAACCATCCTGAGCCCCGATGAGATTGTAAAGCAAACCCAACAAGTGGATTATCGCATCATGGAGATTACAGGAATTAACCCTGCAACCTTTGGTGGCGCTTCGATGGACAAGAACGGGAACGATTCGAAATACTATTACATGTACAATAAACCGATCCAATTTGGCACGTATCAACTAACGAGAGTGAAGGAAGATCGTTTGGCCGTGTCCAGGGCTATCCTCTCCGGGGAGAGTATTGTACAAGACTGCTATATCAAAGGCGAACGGGTTCTCGTCAGTTACATACCTTTTTACCCGGCTAACCGCGAAGCCTATGTTATCCGTATTGTTATGAATTATGATACGATTACTTCTGTTATTTCCAAGCAATTGATAAGCTTAATTGCTATTTCCATTGTCCTTTTGGAGGTTGTAATCATTGGAAGCTATGTGCTGGCAAGTCTGTTTGTCCGCCCAATTCAGTCGATTCTGGGGAAAGTGAACGAGATGGCTGATGGTCATTTTGATACACGGCTAGAAATAAAAGGTGGTCATGAGCTTGCACAGTTGGGTGAACGCATCAATGCGATGGCCTACAACCTAGGGATGTACACGAGAAGACTGGAACAGATGTATGAGGAGAACCGTTCTGTAAAGGAGCATCTGGAATCGGTTATTAATCAGACAGCGGATGCGATTCATGTAACCGACGAGGAGGATCGCGTCGTTCGGGTCAATCATGCCTTCGAAGCTTTGTACGGCTGGACCAAGAAGGAATTGGTTGGTCGTAAGCTGGAGTTTGTACCTCCGCAGCAACAGGAGGAGTATGAATTTCAGAAGAAGAGCCTGCTTCAGGGAGAGAGCATCGTATCAAGTGAGACCCTTAGAATGCGTAAGGATGGAAGTACAGTAGAGATCAGTATGAGCACGTCGCCTATTCTGGATGAAGAAGGCCGAATTTTGGGGTTTATCTGCGTGTCGCGTGATATTACGGGTCGCAACCGGATGGAGGAGTTGTTGCGCAGATCAGAGAAACTGACAACCGTCGGACAATTGGCGGCAGGCGTAGCGCATGAGATTCGTAATCCGCTAACTACGCTACGAGGCTTTCTCCAACTACAGCAGCAAAATCAAGTGTTGAATATGAAACACAACGATATTATGATGTCTGAGCTGGATCGCATTAATTTGATCGTTAGCGAGTTTTTAATACTGGCGAAGCCACAGGCAGTGCATTTTCAGAAAAAGGATGTTCGCTATATTGTGAGCGACGTGATTTCTTTACTAGATAGTCAGGCGCACCTGCTGGGCATTGTATTCAATCTTCAGGTCACGGACGAGCCTGCCCTAGTATACGCTGAAGAAAATCAGTTAAAACAGGTATTCATTAATTTACTTAAAAATAGCATGGAGGCTATGAGTAAAGGTGGTATCATCACGATTCATTTGTTCTTGGAGGGAGAAAGCGTTAAAATCTCTATACGGGATCAGGGAGCGGGTATTCCCGCAGAAATGCTGTCCAAGCTAGGAGAACCTTTTTTCACAAACAAAGAAACAGGGACAGGACTAGGACTTATGGTCAGTCAGCGTATTATACAGAGTCATAAAGGCACACTGGATATTGAAAGCACAGAGGGAGAGGGAACGACAGCCCTGGTGCAGCTTCCGATTGCCAAGCCGGAGTAACGGGCTGGGCGCAGGAGGAAGTGTGTTAGTAGAAATGGAGGGTACACAGGTTGCGCATTAACAAGTTTATCAGCGAAACCGGTTTTTGCTCGCGCCGCGAGGCGGACAAGCTGGTAGAGAGCGGCCGCGTGACGATTAACGGCGAAGTGGCTGTGCTGGGTAGTCAAGCGGAAGAAGGCGATGATGTTCGCGTGAATGGCAAGCCACTGCGCGAGAAGTCCGATCACGTCTACATTGCATTGAACAAGCCGGTGGGTATTACAAGTACAACCGAGAGCCATATTAGAGGCAATGTTGTTGATTTTGTGGGGCACCCACAGCGGATATTCCCGATTGGACGCCTGGATAAGGATTCGGAAGGTCTCATCTTACTTACCAATGATGGGGACATTGTAAATAAGATTTTACGGGCAGAAGGCAAGCATGAGAAAGAATATATCGTAACGGTGGATCGCCCTGTCATACCGTCTTTTGTGCAGGGCATGTCCAGCGGGGTGAAAATACTCGGCCAGCGGACGCTACCTTGTGAGGTGACGCGTGTATCTGAGTATGTATTCCGTATTATCCTGACTGAAGGCAAAAATCGCCAGATCCGGCGTATGTGTGCTGCCTTCGGTTATGAAGTTAAAAAACTGCAACGGCTGCGAATCATGAATATTCGGTTGGGGTCCCTTCAGAAAGGTGCCTGGCGTGACCTGACAGAGGCTGAGAAGCAGGAGCTTGGCCAGATGCTCGATTATACGCTTAGCTAAGGCCAGAGGGGCATTGTATAGCCTACAGCGTATGATCCTCGTATATGAAAGTCCAGATTATAGGAAGCACTAAACAAAGAGGCACCAGCTGCATAAAAATGCGGCGGTGCCTTTGTTCATATAACATATGCATAATCAACCTTCATTCGAGCTTGAGGTAGGACTGATGACTTGTGTCCCGTTCTGATATTTGCGGAGAACAGATATTTCAACACGACGGTTTTTGGAGCGTCCTTGGCCATCTTGATTGCTTGCCAATGGACGATACTCGCCATAACCGATGGATACAAACTTGGTTGGATCGAGATCTGGATTGAGCAACAAGATACGCAAGAAATTCAGAGAGCGCTGGGCGCTCAAATCAAAGTTGGACGGGAACTGGCTGTTGGAGATCGGTACATTATCCGTATGACCCGATACGATAACATCATAGCCAGGGAACTGCTGGAGCATACTAGAAATAGACTTGGCCAGCTTTCTCGCTCCCGGTTTTACTTCGGCTTGCCCGGATGAAAACAGGGCATTATCACTAATGGTGATCATCAGCTGGGATTGGTTCAGCTTGGTATTCAGCAGAGGTGACAGGCCGTTATTTTGAATATATTGATCCATCTGTTTTTTAAGCTTTTTTAAATCTTCTTCTTCCCGCTGGGCAAGCTGTTTTTGCAGTTCAGAGGTAGAACTAGCTTTCGATTTTAAGGGTTGTGATACTTGTTCTTTATTTTTGCCCATATCCATGGATTGTGACGACGGATTCGCGGCCGAGTGATCCAGCACGCCAGTGCCGCCACTAAAAGCTGAACTCAGGGATTGAGCCATAGTTTCAAATTTTTTGGCGTCGAGCGAGCTCATACCGAATAAGACAATGAAAAGAGCCAACAGAAGGGTCATTAAGTCGGAATATGGCAACAGCCAGCTTTCGTCAGCATGCTCTTCATGCGGTTCATGTCTCTTTTTACTCACTGGAATCGCCATCCTTCTGGGTCAATGTAGCCCGTTCGGTCGGAGTCAGGAAGATCGTCAGTTTCTGACTGATGGCAATTGTCGATATCCCCGATTGAATGGAAAGCAGACCTTCGACCATCATTAATTTAAGCTCTACTTCTTTTTTGGATAACCGTTTCAGCTTGTTGGACATCGGATGCCACAGGACATAACCTGTAAAAATACCGAGCAACGTCGCAATGAAAGCTGCTGCAATGGCATGAGAGAGCTTTTCCATGTCACTAAGGTCAGCCAGAGCGGCGATCAGACCTACAACCGCACCGAGTACCCCGAGCGTTGGAGCGTACATACCGGCTTGGGAGAAGATCAGTGCGCCAGAGCGATGTCGATCCTCGGTAGCATTGATATCCTCCATCAGAACGTCCCGTACGAATTCTTGATCATTGCCGTCAATAATCATTCGCATGCCGCCACGCATAAAGGGATCATCGATTTCTTCTACCTTAGATTCCAAGGCGAGCAGACCTTCACGACGGGTAATGGATGCCCACTCGGTAAACGTACCGATGAGCTCTTTGCGGTCTAACAGTTTTTGTTCGGTGAAAATAACCTTGAACAGCTTCGGAATCCGTTTGATTTCTGCCATCGGGAAGGCCATAAATATACTCGCTGCCGTTCCGACGAAAATAATCATGTAAGCAGCGGGATTATTGACCAAATTGACGACCGGAGCGCCTTTTAAGATCATCCCGACGACCAGTGACATAATCCCGAGCACAAGTCCGATAATGGTTGAAATTTGCATGATACACCTCATCCATGAGAATAGATTTTGAATCCTTTCATGCCGCCGGGGTCGTCCTTGCCCCAAGCGCGTCATTACAAGACGGATTATAGTATTTATCGACAAAACTCTCTTTTTTGTTAAGTGCGAATTTCCGGTATAATAAGGTGATTATGTATTGAATGGCGGAACCATTGGAGGAAATGGCATGGGAGTAAAGCATGGGCGTGAGTATGAACAAATTTTGAACGATTTGACAGAGGCTGTGGGGCGCATCCCAGATAGCTATGAATTTTTTGAGATGGAAGCAGAAGATTGGGACAGGCTGGACCCGGCGGGACGTCAGGAAGTCAATGAAGCTTTGGCAGAAGACTTATTTTATGCACTGGGTACAGAGCCCACAATCACTGTAGGGAGTAGCGTTGTGATCTATGAGCCGGAGCAGCATCGCATCTATGTACTTATTGGGGACGAGGAGCTGACGTCAGTCCCTTTGATTTGAGGTCCGTCTTATGGATTTATCAACGGGGCCGTGGTAATATGTACACCAATATATCGTAGTTTTGGCCGTATTTAAGCGGTCGAAAGGCTTCCGTATAAACGGGGAGGAGTTCGTAACATGCCTTTTACACAAGAAGAGATTGAAGCACATCTGGAGAAACTGGAGGGCTGGGAACTGGAGGAAGGACGTTGGATCGTTCGAAAATATAATTTTTCCAGTTTTATGAAAGGGATTGCATTCGTGGATGAAGTTGCCGCTATATCTGAAGCATTCAATCATCATCCATTTATTACGATTGATTATAAGACCGTGACTCTGCGTTTGACCTCTTGGGACGACGGCGGTATTATGGCCGTGGATATTAAGGAAGCCCAACAATATAATGAAGCTTTTGAAAAAATGCGCAGCAGTCATTGAGCTTGTAATGATCTGTCGTATGATGATAGAAGCGCCTTCGCTATACAACATCGTGGTTGTATGCCGAAGGCGCTTTTATCATAGAATCTGGGTTGGGTGCTCGGGACGATATACCATACAATAAAATGGTTTTTTGCCATCAGGAGTCTGGCGTTCATAGGTATCTGTAAGCTCAAATCCAGCCGCCTTGTAGGCCCGGATAGCGCGCTCATTCCAAGTAAGCACCTCTAGATCAATTTCATTCTTCGGGTTGCGTCGTTGAGCTTCCTCTGCAATGGCACGGACAAAATCAGAGCCTTTGCCATGTCCGCACCTGTCAGGATGCATTCCAAGACCTAGCCGGGTCACACCGATCATAGGAAAATATTGAGCAAATCCTGTTAGCTTGTTCTCTTCATCCAGTACGGCAACATATTGCTCTTGGCGAAGCATGGGACTTCCAAATTCGACTTCAAGCGCCTTCATTTGTTCCCAGGGGAGCCAACCATATATGTTATAAGGTGGATCATAGTGCCACTCACAGATTGCAGCCGCTTGATGCTCGTCCATCGGTACGATCCGATAGTTGGATATTGAGGCCGGCATGTGTTCCATCCTCCTTTTACACAGGTACTTCAATCATTAACAACAGATTGTAGACAAGTTGCAGAGGAATGGCAAGCGTGTTTATTTCATACCTAAGTCGGGTATACATTCAATAAGAAGGAATTACTGCTCATATGCTCCCCCAGCGGTGACGGTAAAACCGACGATGTTCGCTACAATTGAAACCTTTTGAGGTCTCAGTTCGTCAGTAAAGATAATAATTGCTGATGTTGTGGACATAAAAAACCGCAATTCGATTCCGGCCAGAATCAAATTGCGGCTAGGGTTAGCTTGCTGTGCGTTAGTTATTCTACGTTATCGTCATCAGGAATGTCTGAAGCTACTGAATGGTAAGCGTCTGTGCTCATAATTCTTTTTGCACCGACATAGCGGTTAGCGTAATAAT
Organism: Paenibacillus sp. SEL1; assembly: GCF_054602535.1. Classification (NCBI taxonomy): domain Bacteria; kingdom Bacillati; phylum Bacillota; class Bacilli; order Caryophanales; family Paenibacillaceae; genus Paenibacillus; species Paenibacillus sp. SEL1. The sequence continues at coordinate 2,147,737 of NZ_CM137723.1, forward strand.
TTTCGTTCAGTGAGCTAACTACTACACCACGTGAAGTCGAGGAGTGGGCAAATTTCCCTTCACCTACGAAGATACCTACATGGGAAATGCCTCTTCCTGTGGTGTTGAAGAACACCAGGTCCCCAGGTCTCATTTCATCGCGGGATACAGAAGATCCCATTTTGAATTGTGATCCAGATTGATGCGGAAGTTTAATTCCCAGTTTGTTGTATACGTACATTGTGAAGCCGGAGCAATCGAATCCCTCGAGTGTAGTGCCTCCGCTTCTGTAGTTCGTTCCTTTGGCATCTTGGATGACCTGGTCCATCTTAGAGTCTGCATATGCACTGCCGCCACCGAATGTAAAAGATGTAAAGGCAATGGCAAGACCCATAGCTGCGATCGTTAGCTTCTTCTTCAAAAAAAATATACCCCTTCCAATGCCTGCGAGGTTAGCTTAAGGATTCGGTAGAAGGTTCCCCTATGACCACTCTGTTGCGAGATCAATTCACCCAAACTGGTTCCCCCGCTTCCTAGGTGCCAGGAATTAGGCTTAACTTAAGATGTGCACCTTGGAGAGCAGTATTCACAATAACGTTATTTTTGAGATAAAGGTTACAATAAAGATTACAAAGTTGTTACTATCAGTTCACTGCGATTATTGTAACAAAGACGGCTGGCTTTGGCAAATGTTTCATTGCAAAAAGTTACAAAAAAAATCTGCTCCTAATGTCCCAGGAACAGATCTTGTTAACAGTATTCAGTTATATGTCGTTTGTGCGGGTATGAATCAAGGTTTTTCGACAGACGGAAATGAAGTAAAAAAACATAATGGCAGGGCTTAGCTTCTACTAGAGATATCGGTATGCCATAGTCTGTACTGCGAACTGATATGCCACAGCCTGACCAGACTAGTAACAAAATGATACGATTGCTGGAGAATGAGCGCCAGCATGCCAGTCCAAATCATCGCCACGGTGCCAAATAGACCGAAGACCAGCAGCACACAAGCACCGAGCAAAAGGGATATACCGACAGCTGGGAGGAGTTGGCGAAAGAAGGCGAGCAGGGACGATAGTATGGCGTGACCACCGACAGTACCCAGTTGCATATACAGGATGCACTGCCGAATGAACCATCCGTATGCCATCCATCCAATGACATAGGGCAATAAATGCAGCAGATAAGAGGAAGATTGAAGTGCTCCTGCTACAATAGGGTAGAGTCTCGGTACTACCCAAAAGGCGGGAAGCAGCAGCAGTCCCAACTCGATGGTGTAATACAACAGCGACGACATGCCATGGCGTTTCATACCCTTGAAAAAGGACAGGCTTTGCGGTTCAGTCGCATCGGTATGCAGACTTTGATATATTCCGGCTCTAATGAAGGGAGTGATCAGTATGCGTAGTACAGTCGCGCCTAGTAGTATCCACAAATACACATGTACTTCCCGGCTGTCCATCAGAGCAATCTGGCTCTCCATCCAAAATAAGGTCTGTCCCAGCTCGTTCTGACCCTGATCAGGATAACGGAGCAATAGCGGGATAACGGCAGACTGCACCAGCCGATAGAGAAACACCCCCCACAGTAGTCGATACAGAAATAAAATGATAACGATATAGAAACGTATGCGCACCAGCGCCCAGCCCTCTTTTATAACAGTCCGCATCTATAGACACCTCACCATGACAGACTTCCAAGCAGTGTCTCCAACAGCTTGGTTACACTTATACTCCAACGGGTTTGTTGCTTTTCGTCCAATTCGGCTTTTAGGCTATTGTTAATATGCTTGTTCTCCAGTGCAATGGTATATAAGGGATCAAGGGTTACATGGGAAACGGGAGAAGTACTTTTGATCCGAAAATTTGTACTTTTGCCCGCGCCGTCCCAAGCCTTGAATATCGTGGTACCATCCTTGAAGGTAAATTGGACAGGGATCTTGGGATAATCCGCCCCTTTTTTGCTGACCGTCACGACTGCTTCATATCCATTCTCCAGCTTGTGGTTTGTGATGTGATCCACTGAAAAGTCCGCCATCTGGCCGTCATATACATACTGTTCAAAATAGTGGCTCCATGAGCGTCCGGTGACTCTCTCCACGATACGTTGAAAATCCAGTGAGGACGGATGCTTGAATCGGTACGTCTGGACGTAGGTCCGCATAATGCGATCCATTTTTTTCATACCCACCTGACGTTCAATGCCCCGTAGGACCAGCTTGCCTCGAGAGTAGGCATTTTGCGCGTACTCAGCCGCTGAGCCGTACTTCCATGACTCACGGTTTAGCGGCTGTGGGGAGGCTACCTGTCCCGATTGTAATGGCAGGTTGGGGGTAAGCCCATATTCTTGCTCCATAAGCCGCTCCTCTGCATAGGAGGTGAAGCCTTCATCCAGCCACGGCTCCTCAAATTCATTATTGGCTACCATTCCGTAGAAATATTGATGTCCAATCTCATGAACTAATGTCCGTTCCAGACTATAGCCAGGATTCAGATTACCCGCAGCAGCGGCCGTGATGAGTGTCGGATACTCCATACCGCCGGCCCCAGTGCCTGATTTGGGTGGAACCACGATGGATAGGGTGGAATATGGATAAGGCCCGTACCATTTGCTGTAGTACGAAAGGGCGGCCTTCGCTGCGCTCATATAGCGCCCTTTGAGCTCCTTGTGCGACGGGTCAAGGTAGAGCTTGATTTTGACACCAGGGACTTCAGCAGAAGAAAAGGGTTCTTCTACGGTTACAAAGTTGGGTGAAGCGGACCAGGCAAAATCGTGTACATCATCGGCATAAAATTGATATATTTTTTGGCCGTTCTGTCGGACGGCACCACGGGTGGGAAATCCGGTCGCTGCTACGATATGAGTTTCAGGCACCCGAATCCGTACGCTGTAAATTCCAAAATCGGCATAAAACTCGGAGTTACCATGATACTGGTGGAGGTTCCAGCCCTCCTCGGCGCGTCCACGCTGTCCTGCAGTCTCGTAGACGCTGAGCTTCGGGAACCACTGTCCTGCCATTACAAAATCATCTGTCGCGCCCATACGAGCGAAGATGGCGGGCAGTTTTACCTCAAACTTCATATATAATGTGATTTCTTCGCCACCTCGTACCGGCTTGGGTAGACGCACCTTCACGAGCGAACGGTCGCCTGCGTTACCGTCATCTGGCTGCACATATTGGATGCGGTGCATGAGAGATAAACCGTCTTCTGTTTTTAGTTCAGTCAGCGTCATGGAGCCAAAGCCGTCTTTGGGCATGGTGTCTCCGCGCAGCTTTCCACCGGATTCCTTCATAAAGGTAGTTTCCATGGAAGAAAAGGCATTCGGGTATAGATGAAGATACAGATCATTCACGGTTTTCTTGCCCGGATGCTTCCAGGTCAGTGTCTCAGTGCCTCGCAAAACCTGTCCTTTTTCCAGAGACACATCAATGTGGTACTCTACCACCCTCTTGCTGAGGATTTCTGTAGTGGGCTGTGGAGGGTTCTTGGGCAGGTCAGGCACGATGTTTGCCCCTAGAGGCTTGCCCATATTTGGGGCAAGCGCAGACTCAGACAGGGAGCCGTATAGTGGTTGGCCTATGGACTGCGGGTCGGATTGCGGTTGGGGCTGCCAGGCAAACCATAACGTCCCTGCGAGGAGACCGAGGGCTAGTGTAGACAATAAAACGATTTTAGTGCGTGCTGGGGTCATACAATGGATACCTCCCGTTGACAAGCATCTACAGCATGTATATGTTTGCTTTCAGGAGATTATTAGTTAAAATATTTATAGTGTAGAATGAGTGTGAAGACGGAAAATGGAGGTCTAGTGACGCATGAGTGAAAATCAGCCGGACGGCAAAAAACAGATTGCACTGAACATTGTCAGTGGCAAGAGTAAACATAAGGGTTTCGGCGCAGGCTCAATCGACCTGAACAGCATGTCTCCGGTTATCATTGACCGAGGAGAGGCGAAAATTGATATCGGTGCCATGCATGCCAAAAGTAAAGTAGAACGTGGTATCAAGTTCTCTACGAATAAAGAGGATGTACCGAACGGACGCCAAGTATGGCTCGTATGGGTAGCCGTGGATCGTACGCCCGAAGGGCGTATGTACGGCGGTGCCACCGCCTGCGAGATGCTGATTGACGACGAAGCCAAACGCGGCTGGAAAATCCTCGCCGATCACGTCAATCGTATGGATTATGCGCTCAAGCGTCGTTTCATGCTGGAGGATCTCGGCAGTGAAGATAAAGCAGCGCTCAAAAGCCTGCTAATTTCGCATAACGAGGAATGGTGGGACGCTTCGCCTGAGGAATTGAAGCAGGCGCTGGAAGGATAGGCCCAGCGTTAACGCAGTAATAATATTGTAAAAAAGCAGCCACATCTGTGGGCTGCTTTTTTTTTATTGCGAAGGGTTTAAAGAGTTTTGAACTTACAATGAGTTATACTAAAGGTGCTTTTTCCTATGAGAAGCAACCAAATTAGAACCTTTATTTAAGCTTTGTGTTACCTTTAGTTGTAAGCTTTAAGACCTCATAGAATATGTACTGGACAAGTAAAATAGCAGAGGAAATCAGTAAAATATTTGAAGAAAAAACTGTATTTACGTTATAAAATGAGCTATACTGAGGTAAGAATAGTAAAGGAGTCGTGCGTCAACACGGCTCCAGCATACAACAATTGCATAAAGAGCAGTCGGCCGGGTAAGATAAGGTCGGATATAGACCGTATTCCTTAGTCAGAGCGGTCTATTTCTTTTTCACGTAGGTAAGCAATGCCAGAATGAACATGCCAAACATGATCATCAAGGAAATCGCGTCTTTAACCTTTATGGGCATCACCTCCCTTCGGGGAGACTAGCCGACCGCCCTTTTAGCCGGGTTCTTTTACGACGGTAGCGCCTTGACATCCTGAACAGGCATTCACTATAATTCAGATAGAAATCGCTTCCACTTTTCTTTTTATTTATTCTGTGGAACCGGTTCCTCGAAATGTGTAGCAACTAAGTCCCATTCACTGTTTATGAATGTAATCTCTAAATAAGGTGGCATCGTTATGTTTAAATGGTTGAAAAAGAAGGCGGCTCCTCGTATTGAAGAATTCGACATGGTAGCACCAATCAAAGGAAAAGTGGTTTCCCTTGAAGAGGTTCCAGATCCTGCGTTCTCTACGAAGGCTATGGGGGAAGGTATCGCTATTCATCCGACTGAAGGTAAAGTGACTGCTCCTTTCGCGGGTAAAGTCGTTCACGTGATGGAGAAAAGTAAGCATGCTCTGATCATTGAGCATGAATCCGGTGTACAAATTTTGATACATGTCGGGATTAATACAGTTTCCCTCAAAGGACAAGGGTTTAACCCTCACGTTCAAACAGGAGATAACATTAAAGCAGGGCAATTACTGATGGAGTTTGATCTAGACGCGATTCAACAGGGTGGCTTGCCTGTAATTACTCCGGTAATCGTTCCAGACGGGCAAGAGATGATCAGTCATGTGGAAATCTTGGAAGGTACATCCGCCTCTTCAGAAGTACCCGTATTAAGAGTTCACTTAAAGGCCTAGTTCTCATTCAGAAAAGACTAACCAGGAATTCCTGGTTAGTCTTTTCTTTAGAGGATTCACTGACTGGTCAAGGATCGGGTATGACCATGTGATCAAAAGCTAGGATTCACATATTTCAGATATCCGCTGATTACAATTGCCTTCGTACAGCCCTCCATGAAAGCAGATCACTTTTTTAATATCATATGGCAGCAGGTTTTTAAGAGATTCTTTGGCCATATTGAAATCACAGCAGTATTGCGGGTCTGGAGCCAATAATTTGCCGCTTACCACGCGTAGAGCATCTCCTGCAATCAGGGTTTGACTGGATTTATGATAGAAACTTAGGTGTCCTGGTGTATGACCAGCAGTATCTATAACTACGATCCCCCCACAGAAGGGTAATTCCTCTCCGGCAACGATGGTGGAGTTTACAATAGCCTTTGGGGGATTTTCAAGTGTACGCCGGAATGCGTGTCTCCACTCTACCGGAACGGATTCGGGCATGGCGCTTACAGCTTGATCTATTGCTTCTGGAGTCAGCTTTATAAGCTGTTGTTCTCCCTGTATATAAGGCTTTTCGATAGAACTGGCTAATACTTGAACTGGGGATGAAGAAGCCCGGATTATATCTGCTAAACTGCCGATATGATCAAGATCCTGGTGTGTTATTAATATGAAGGTAAGTTTATGGATTGTTAATCCGGTGCCTAGAATAGCCTCATGCAAAAGTGAGAGTTGCCCGGGGTAAGCCGTATCAACTAAAATCATGTTATTTTCGTCCCACATTAAAGTGGGGTGAATACTCTCTATACTTCCCATAATGTTAGCAGAAACCTGGAGCATGTGTATTCCCTTGTCTAATTGCATCGAATCCCTCCCATAAGAGTTGATGTAACACAAAGGAATCGTATCATGAAATATAAATATGTAAACCCATATTATATCATAAAAATAATTATTTGTAAATATGTAGAATTTTAAATTTGTGTGACAGTTAGGAGTGATGACGTGAAGAAAATTTATTTTGTCAGACATGCCCAAGCAACAGGACAGGAACCAGATGCCCGACTTACCGATGAGGGTACCCGACAAGCTGAGCAGTTAGTTGATTTTATGGAGAACGTAGGTGTGGAATATATTGTGTCCAGCCCGTGGAAACGGGCCGTGCGAACCATTCAGCCCTTGGCTGAACGGAAACAGTTGCAGGTGTATACTGATGTACGTCTTCAAGAACGGGTACTTAGCCATGAGCATTTGGACCATTGGCTGGACGTGCTGGAACAGACCTATTTGGACGAGGACTTGAAGCTGGAGGGAGGGGAATCATCCCGTGAAGCAGTAGATCGAGGAATCCAGCTTGTTCAGGAGCTTATAGAGCGGGCGGAAAAAACGGTTATCATTGTAACTCATGGAGCTTTACTATCTCTTCTCATTCGACATTACGATCCGCAGTTTGGGTTTGAGGACTGGAAAAAGCTTTCGAATCCCGACGTGTATTTGCTAGAGCTGAAAGAAGCAGAAGCCAAGATTCACAGAGTGTGGAATACGGGTTGAAATAAATAAAGCACGTTCACCATAAGTGCAGAATGGAATCGAAAGGGGAGGCGCATGTTGAAGGCAAACTGTTTTTTAGAATTAGAAAAGGCGTTGTTTCAAGCTTGGTCTTTGGAGTCTAGTTCTAAATGGACAGCAAATAATCCTGCGGCTGGACAATGTGGTGTCACAGCGCTTGTCGTTCAGGACAGGCTTGGCGGCGATATTTTGAGGACATGGCTGGATAGTGGCTGGCACTATTACAACCGCATTGGTGAGGACATTATAGATTTTACGAGGTCGCAATTTTCAAGCCTTCCTCAGTATCAGGATGTATACTCCAACCGGGAGGAAGCTTTTTCGGACACCAATGCAGGGCAGTATGCAGCCTTAAGTCAGAGATTAAAGGAATTTCTAAACGAAGAAGAATAAGGGGATTTAAATCTGGATGCAGTCATAAAGACGTGATTTTTGAACCTGATCCAATGGAAGGTACTTTTTGTTGCCCAATATACATTAAAGAGCTGAGTAATCAGTAAAATTCTTGAAGATAAAAGCCGTATTTACGTTATAAAATGGGCTATACTGAGGTGAGAATAGTAAGGAGTCGTGCGCTAACACGACTCCAGTATACAACCACTGCTTAAAGAGCAGTCGGCAGTAGGGTCCAACAATAGACCGTTACCTTGGATCGGGGCGGTCTATTTCTTTTTCATGTAGGTAAGCAATGCCAGAATGAACATGCCGAACATGATCATCAAGGAAATTGCGTCTTGAGATATTAATTACTTAATTACGTATTTTCTTGGAGAGTACTATAAAATAAACTCTAATGCAGCCAATGACCGGGAATGCTTAGAGAAGGGGACAGTTTGGTTTTACAATTGCCCTTAGCCGAATTTAATTGCGCCTGTGTAAGAAAGATACTTCCTTCCAGATTAGCCCCACTTAAATCAGCATCTCTAAAATCCGTACCGATCAAGTCTGTCATTCTCAGATCAGCCTCTCGCAGATCAGCAGCAATAAGTAAAACTCCTCTCAGGTTGGTACCTCTAAGATTAGCGCCTCTCAAATTGGCCCCGATAAGGTCTCTACTCCTGATTTTTTTACTATATTTATTGTGCTCCACGTTTTTCTTAACTTTTTCTCGTACTAACTCACTTGTTTGTAAAAGTAAATCATTGACTAACGCCCTATGGGTTGGTACATGAAGATTTATGAGGGATTTTGGATCTTGATCCGTAAGCTGCTCGGTTTTCGCCATAGCTTTTTGTAAGTCTGTAAAGATGGGTTGAGTTTCTTTTAAGTTAAGGGCTTCATTGAGGTAATAAAGCATTTCATGAAGCTGTTGCATGATGGGAAATATATTGAACATTTCCTCAGCTATTGCCGGATCGTCTCGCCAGCTTTTTCCCTTGTATGTAACTTGGGAAACTTTTTGACCTGCTCCAAAGCAATCATATACCGTACAGCCTCGCAAGCCGTTGTTTCTTAGATTCTTATGAATATCACAACGATAATCCGCATTGAGGTTTTGACAAGGGGTTCCTCCATCCTTATTAAAAGCAAAATCAGCTGATTTTGCATAAGGCAAGGCTACACAGCATAAACCAAAACATTGTTCACAATTTGCACTATACAATAAACACACATCCTTTTACTGGCACCTATTAAATGTAATATTACCAAAAAAAGATGGGGTATAGTATATTGTTTTTTCGTAGACTTCTAGAGTCTGCTGGATCGTTTAGAGAAGAAATTTAGTCTTTTGCCAGGTTCAATTGCCATGAGACTCCGTATTTATCTTCAACCCACCCAAATTGTTGGCTTACGGGAGAGGCTTCAAGGGGCATTAGAACTCGGCCTTCCTGAGATAGCTGGTCAAACACGCTATGGATTTCTTCTTCCGAATCACAAGTGACGAATAGCGATAGAGCTGGAGTAAAAGGGTGTTTGTCCTGATGGTTATAGTCTATAGCCATAAAAGTCTGCCCTTTGAGGTTGAATACGGCATGTAACACGGTCCCATCTTCCTGATGAAAAATGCTCATGATACCAGACGGCTTAAATACAGAGGTATAATATTGCATGGCTTCTTCTGCTTGACCGGAGAACATGAAAAATGTTGTGATTTTTGGACTGGAATCATGCATGAGATCAACTCCCTAGATTGTATCGTAGATGATAACATCTTTCCTCTTTTTTAATAGAAATATTCAGCATTAGAGAATTGCTTCATGAAGACGTACACACGTGAAAGGAGAAAGACAGGATGATGGACGCGACAACAAGACTTATGGATATGTTCGGCTCAGCTAAGAAACTGGATGCCAGCATCATTTCTGCCTATACGGATGTGGTTGCCCCATATGGGACAGTGGAGGATGCGTGGGAATTATATAGGCTTTTTGTAGAAGATCCCCATCATTATATCCGGGGGTTGCTCCTCCAGCCGATCATGAGATGCGGGGATGTTACTTTGGCGCAAGATATGTACGAGCGTTATGTCCGAAATCAGGCATCCCCAGAACATATACCTGACGGTGTGCTGTATGCGCTAGGTTATTTGGGTTATGTGGAGGCTGCTGCTGATCTCGTCGCTTTGGTGAACGGACCGTATGGAGCTGTGTCTGTGGATGCCTGTTTGGGACTGGTACATCTTCCATGCGAAATGTATCGTGAGAAACTGGCGGCTGAATTGGAAAAAGCGCTGGATCAGAATTTGTTTAATGAATTCTTACCTCTGTTAAGCTTCAAATGCACGACTGAAGATATGATTCCGCGATTGGTACATTGGGGAGAGCAACATGCTTCCGTAGACTGTAATGCAGGAATTATTGCTGGAATCGCATTGTTTGGAGAAGGGCAGAAGGATACGATTCGATCTATCCTGTGGAATCCGTTTTGGGAGGCTCATGGAACGGCTACAGGCAGTTGTGTGTGGTCTTATTTTGCTATGCAGCATGTAGGACTAACCTTTAGGGAGCTTGTTCAGGATATAAAAAGCTACGATACATCCAAAAAAGATGTACAGACATTGGAGTACCGTTTGGACGTGCTATATGAGATGTTGGAACTAAAGCTAAGCTATACAGCCCGACCGATCCGGTTCGCTCGCAGCAATGAGGAATCATTTGGTCAGCTATATAGCGATTTGTTTAGCTGGTCTAATGAACATCACGATGACTCTATTATAGGCTGGATGAATGAACAGTTGGGGGTTGAGCACCGACTACTGGAACGGTATTATGAGCTAAGGAAACGAATCGAGATTAAAATGGTGCATGAAATTGAGCTGGAGCATGTTCAGAAAGGGAGTTAATCGTATCAGGAAATAAGAATTTTTGATGTAAAAGGACGAAATGGCGGAGTTTGGCGGCGATATGGGGATTCGCCCAGTCCGCGGGCTGATGTCCCGCATAGGATACATCAGCCTAGAACACAAGGAGTGAAACACATGTCTTTACTGCCACAAGTTCCTTTCGGAACGCAACCGGGTACTCCGGGTCCTTTCACGCCGTCAAGTCCTTCGATTCCACAATTTCCTGATATGCAGGATTCCTTCCCATCTCCGATAGGTCCGCCACCAGGCCCAGGACCATTTTCGCCACAGCCGTTCTCACCACCGCCGCAGGGGCCATTCGGTCCGCAAGGTGGGCAGCAAACTCAAGCACCAACTTCCCCACCACCGCAATTTACGCCACCGAAGCCGCTGGTTTCGGCGTATGCGGTTGACCCTGGAGCCATCTTTGGTTGTTTGTTCCGCAACACGTTTGTATGGCTGACGAACGGAGAGCGTTTCTGGATGTACCCTGTCTTTGTAGGCAGGACATCCGTAGCGGGTTTTCGGTGGAGTGGACGTTTTTGGTTTTATTATGGTGTAGACACTAACCGTATTGAGTCGTTTAGCTGTTATTGGTAATAGCGCAGCTTTAGGGAAGAGCGGGGCTTAACGGGATGATGGCTGATGGCACTGTCAAGAGAGGTAAATGGGCACATGAGGTAAGTGAAGCGAAAATAAAAAGACTGAGAGAGCGCTCATCGCGTTCCCCCAGTCTTTTTTTGCTATTAATCCATCCACCAACGTTTAAAATTGCCCCACCATGATTTCTTTTCGGCTTGTCGCTCCGCTTGGTCAGTTGGTGTTGATGCCGGTGGGTTATCTTGCCCCGACAGCGTCTCTTTCGGCTCCGTGCCGCTGACAAATACCTCCAGCCGCTTATCCGGGCTGTCCGGTGCAGCCAGTTTACCGCTGGCCGGATCAATATAAGCGCTGACTACGCCGTCGGGGATAGGAAAGATTTTGGGCGGCACATTCTCCAGCGCTTTCTCCGTATATTGCGCAAAAATCGGAGCCGCCCGTCGGGCATCCTGTGTGCTGATGTCCTTGCCCTTGTCATAGCCAACCCAGACAGCGGTGGATAGTTCGGGGGTAAAGCCGACCATCCACGCATCGGTGTTGGTCGTGCCGCTCTTGCCGGCAACCGGGCGCTTGATCAGCTTCGCGACCCGGTTGCCGGTGCCGCCTTCTTCGAACACGCCTTCCATGAGGCGTGTAAGGACATAGGCGGAGGCGGGCTTCACCACCTGCACGGGCGCGGCTTGGGGCGCTTCGTACAGCGACCGCCCGGCCGCATCGGTGATGCGCAGCACTGCCACCGGAGCCACCTTTTGCCCGCCGCTGCCGATGACCGAGAAGGCCGAGGCCATCTCGAACGGGCTGACGGGCGACACGCCCAGCGCTAGCGAAGGTACGGGCTTAAGCTCGCTTGTAATGCCCATTTTGCTGGCGAGGTCCATGACCTTGTCCGTTCCCACCTTCAAAATGGTGCTAACGGCATAAATATTATCGGACGCCGCAATTGCGCGCCGAAGATCTATTTCGCCCAAGTATTTGTCTCCAAAATTTTTGGGCTTATAGGTCTTGCGGTTGTTATCGTAGTGGAACAACGTCGGTCGGCTTTCGAACTTGGACGTACTCGTCAATTCGCCGGAATCCAGCGCGCTCAGATACATAATCGGCTTGAAGGCTGAGCCCGGCTGCCGGGTTGTGGCCAGCGCATGATTATATTGATTTCCGACATAGTTCGTTCCGCCGACCATGGCCTTGACATGTCCGTTGCGCGGGTCCATGGAGATTAACGCGGTTTCCAGTCCGTTGCTGTTCTTCATGCCTTCGTTTACAGCCGCCTCGGCTGCCTGCTGCATGTGCATGTCCAGCGTGGTATAAATACTCAGTCCGCCATGCTCGAGCGCCCCTTCGCTAATCCCAAGTTGATGAGTCGCCAGCTGGCGGACGTAATCGCGGAACCAGGGAGCGGTTTCCACTGTCCGGCGCTGGCTCTCGGGCCGCAGGGCCAGCATTTCCTCATAGGCCTTGGTGGCTTCGGCCGGAGTAATCTTGCCGGTGAGCGCCATGGAGTCCAGTACAATTTTCTGCCGATCCTTTGCATTTTTCATATGATTATACGGTGAATAGTAGGTCGGTCCTTTCGGAATACCTGCTAACAGGGCACTTTCGGCCAAATCCAGCTCCTTTGCGGATTTACCGAAATACATTTGCGAAGCTGCTTCAATGCCATAGGCGCCGTGACCATAGTAAATTTCGTTCAAATACATTTGCAGCAGCTCATTCTTGGTGTACTTCATTTCAAGCTGTGCGGTATAAATGGCCTCCTTGGCCTTGCGCGTCCACGTTTTCTCATGAGATAAGTACAGATTGCGTGCAAGCTGCTGAGTCAGCGTGCTGGCCCCTTGCGACATATCCCAGCGGGTCAGATTAACGATTACCGCCCGGCCCAGACCTTTGAAATCAAAGCCAAAATGATCGTAAAACTTCCGATCTTCCACAGCCAGGGTAGCTGCAATCAAATCGGGTGAAATGTGATCAAGCTGGACCGGAATGGATTCCTTGCCTCCAGCAGAGAAAGTGGCGATGACTTGTCCCTGACTATCGAGCAGACGTGAATTCCGATCCGTATCCGCGAGCGGAAGGCTGGTCGTGTACAAATAGGCGAGCAGGATGCAGGCGGCGATGACCGTCAGAATAGTGAGAGACATCAGTCCTTGAAAGCATCGAAGCCACAGCGGTTTACGCTTGGGGGATCGCCCGGTCGTATTGGTCATCATGCCACCTCCTTCCATAGTTGATGTTCTCAGTATAGTCAATCCGAAAGCGTCTATTCATCAGATACACACACGTGTCTATTTTAAACAAGATTAAATCTCCAAATTACTTTTGCAGTCCATTCAGGTATCACTTATAATGCAAAAAGTGTGAAATTCCAATGCGTTTGGTACAATAAATATAGCAAACTCGGCGTTTGCGTGTTGCTGATATAAGGAAAGTCAACGTTTATGCTACCGGATTGCCGGACACATACTTTGATCAGAAAGAAGGTTGGAATGATGGACTTGTGGTTTACGGAGAAGCAGACTCCCTCTTTCGGCATTACAGCAAAAATCAAACAAACCTACGTCTCTGAGAAAACAGATTTTCAGGATCTGGCTATGATCGAGACTGAGGAATTCGGCAATATGCTTGTTCTGGATGGCATGGTGATGACAACGGTTAAGGATGAATTTGTGTATCACGAAATGGTAGCACATCCGGCCTTGAATACACATCCGAATCCGAAAAAAGTTTTGGTTGTGGGCGGTGGCGATGGCGGCGTTATTCGTGAGGTCATCAAGCACCATGAGGTAGAAAAGGCGGTATTGGTTGAGATCGATGGTAAGGTGATTGAATATTCCAAAAAATATTTGCCTGAAATCGCAGGGAAGCTGGACGAGCCTAATGTAGAAGTGCTGGTCAATGACGGATATATGCATATTATTGAACACAAAAATGAATACGACGTCATTATGGTCGATTCGACGGAGCCGGTAGGTCCGGCAGCCCCGCTGTTCGAGCGCGGGTTTTACCAAGGTATTTTTGAGGCGTTGAAGGAAGACGGCATTTTCGTTGCGCAAACGGATAACCCTTGGTTCAAGGCAGACCTGATTCAGAAGGTCAACAAAGATGTGAAGGAAATTTTCCCAATTGTGCGTGTGTATGGTGCGAACATTCCGACCTATCCGAGTGGTCTTTGGACATTCACGTTGGGGAGTAAGAAGTATGATCCGCTCGAAGTAGACGAGACCCGAATTCCAGAAATGGACACCCGATATTACAGTCCGCGTCTACACAAAGCGGCGTTTGTACTACCTAAGTTTGTAGAAGATTTAACGAAGTAAACATTTTAAAAAGCGCCTTAGTGGTCTTTATTGCCTGTTTTTGGGTGGGAAAGAGCGCTATAGGCGCTTTTTTGTGTTGGATAAGATTTGAAAAAGGCTATAAAAGCATACTGGACACCGGATTTCCTTTTAAGATAAAAGAAGGAAATTTAAGGGTGTACGTAGAATATACAAAAAACCAGACATTTAACAGATTTGTAATGTCAACAGGGACGGTTTGGTTATGGAAATACATCAATCGGCGATGTACCAAAGAGGGGGAAACTTTTTTGATCAGACGCTCTTTTTATTACCTGTGGGGGTCTCAGACGATCTCCAATGTAGCAGATATCATCTACATGTTGAGTGTAGTGGTATTGGTGTTCAGTTCAAGTAATTCCTTAATGACGACTATTTTAATCCCGCTGTTCCGATTGTCTGCCCAAGTGCTTAGTGGGCTCGTTGCACCAATCGTCCTTGGCCGATTTCGGCTAACAAGCGTGTTACTATTTTCCCAGTTTGGTCAGTTTGTCATTTTTACACTGCTGCTGCTTTATTTGTGGATTGTACCTGAGCAGAGGTCATTTCTATTTATTTTTGTGATGGTGTTTGGTATGTCTTTTCTGGATGGCTGGACAAATCCCGCGCGTAATGCGCTTGTACCCCGTTTGGCTACGGGTGAAGGACTAATGCGGGCCAACGGCATGGTAGCGGTCAGTGATCAGGTGGTCAAGTGTGCAGGCTGGGCGTTGAGCGGAATTATTGTGGCTTGGCTGGGTTCCCTGAATACGCTTGTGATCGCATCCTGTTGTTATCTTGTGGCTGTAACTGTCACGTCCTTCATCCGTGATCCGCTGGATCAGAAGGAATTAAGTCTTGAAGCTTCGGATTCCTCAACAAATCTAGTAGAACCTGCAAAGGGAAAGGAAAAAGGCTCCCATTGGAAAGAGCTTGGGGAAGGCTGGAAAATCATTTGGCATAACCGTCGTATTCGTTCTCTGATGATCGTCGATAGTGTGGATAGTATTGGGGGAGTCTCCTGGCTCGGCGTATTTATTTTGGCGTACGTCAGCCAAGTGCTGCATCGGGATGCGAGCTGGTGGGGCTTTATGAATGCGTCCTTTTTCTCGGGCACAATTTTGGGTGGATTGATTGTCGTTGGTTTGGTCAAGCGCTTGCAAAAGAACAGCTTTTTGTACATGCTCGGAGCGTTGCTGGTGTATGTACTGATTACAATTGTATTTGCGCTGAATACAATCCCCGTTGCTGCACTTATTCTTTTTGCTGTATCAGGCTTACCTGTTCAAATGGCAGGGATTATTCGCCGCACCTTGCTGCAAACCAGTGCACCGGCAGCCCAGTTGCCCAAAGTGATGGCGGGAATTGATGTGCTTACAAATCTCGCTTTCGGCCTGTCCTTGTTATTTATGGGCTGGTATGCAGACCGTTTCGGTATGGTGCAGGTGTATTTGTTGGCTGCGATTATGACGACCATTGCTATCTTGATCGGCTGGTTGTACCGCAGGGATTTTCAGGAAAGTGAGCAAATGGACCATCCAACCGCTACGGGGGCAGGCATTTGAGCTTTGTTTTCGTCTGAGCAGGGAATGTTTCATTCGATGAATTACATAAGCAAATTCATATAATCTAAAAGGCTGCCGAGAGAAGATCCGGCGGCCTTTTGCTGGAGATGCGTTCTTTGTTTCTTCCTGTGTCACAACAAAAAAAGCCGATTGCATAAGAGCAACCGACTTTTCCCCTTAACCCGCAGTGCTAGGCTGTAGTGAACTGGCTGTTATAGAGCGAGGCATAATGGCCGCCGCTGGCAAGCAGTCCCTCATGGGTACCACTTTCGACGACATCGCCGTTTTTCATGTATAAAATCAAATCCGCTTCACGGATGGTTGATAGTCTGTGGGCGATCACAAAGCTGGTGCGTCCGGCAATCATTTTCATAAATGCTTTTTGGATACGCGCTTCTGTCAGGGTGTCTATGCTACTGGTCGCTTCATCCAGGATCAGCATAGGTGGATCGACCAGGATCACCCTCGCGATGGTAAGCAGCTGTTTTTGGCCTTGCGACAGGCTGTCGCCTGACCCGCTAATGACCGTATCGTAGCCATGAGGCAGTCGCTTGATGAAGCTATGCGCATTGGCAGCTGTTGCAGCCGCGATGACTTCTTCGTCCGTGGCGTCTGGATCCCCGTAAGCGATATTGTCCCGAATGGTCCCGCTGAACAGCCATGTATCTTGAAGCACCATACCAAAGTTAGTCCGTAGGCTGTCCCGGCTCATGTCGTTGATATTCATCCCGTCGATGGATATCGAGCCGCTGTCCACATCGTAAAATCGCATGAGCAGATTGACGAGTGTGGTTTTGCCAGCTCCGGTCTGCCCGACAATGGCCACACGAGTGCCTGGCTTTACCTCCAAACTAAAGTTTGTAATGAGCGTACGTTCCGGGTTATAGGAGAATTTGACATGATCAAAAAGAATCGTGCCTTTGCTGCGCTCCAGCTGTACGGCGTTCGATTTTTCGGGCTGCTCTGGCGGTGAATCCAAAATAGCAAATATGCGCTGAGCAGAAGCCGTAGCTGCCTGGAACTGGGTCAGCACACCCGTAATTTCATTAAAGGGCTTGGCGAACAAATTGGTATAAATCAGAAAGCTCGACAATCCGCCTACCGAGATCCCACCCAAAATAATGGAGATACAGCCAATCATGGCGGTGACTGAAAAAGTCATGTTGTTCACCAATCGGGTAGAGGGGTTGGACAATGATCCGTAAAACTGCGATTTCACCCCGGCTTGATACAATTGTTCGTTTCTGGCGGAAAATTCCTCAAGCGAGCGGTTTTCATAATGAAAAGCGGTAACTACCCGTTGTCCGCCGATCATTTCTTCCACATAACCGTTCAGGCTTCCTAAAATTTTGGCCTGTTCGCGGAACATACGCTGCGATCTTGTGGTAATGAACCGTGCTACGCCATATGTGATCGGGGCAGACACCAATACGACCAACGTCATGATCGGACTAATATACAGCATGAGTACAATGGAGCCTATAATCGTAATAATCCCGGTAATCAATGTGGAAAAGCCTTGTAGTAATCCATCCGACACAGCATCCATATCGTTCACAAAACGACTAATGCTGTCTCCTTGTGGATGAGTGTCATGAAAGCTTAACGGAAGGATATTAAAATGATCAAATAACTCCCGCCGCATATCATTTACGGTCTGAAAAGCAATACGGTTCGTCAAATACGTGAGCAGCCAGCTAAATAGACTGCCTACAACATATACAATGCCTAATCCAGCTAGAATCTGCGTAATACCTTTAAAATCCACTGCTCCCTTATCCACCATATAGTCGATAGCCTGGCCAATCATGTAGGGTCCGATCAGACTGGCAAGCACGCTGAGAATTGCACTGACGATGACCCAACATGTTGTTGTTTTATATTGACCCACATAGGCTAACAATCTTCTCCAGGTTTCCTTGCCACTCATTGGTCTACCTCCTGCGTTGAGAGCTGGGAATGATTAATTTCCTGATATACATCTGAGCTGCTCATCAACTGTTCATGTGTGCCGATACCGACAATCCGTCCCTCATCAAACACAATTATTTTATCAGCATGCTGTACGCTGCTTACTCGTTGCGAGACCAACAGGACGGTCATGCTGGTGCTATTTTCCCGTAGCGATTTACGGAGGGCGGCGTCGGTTGCAAAATCAAGGGCGCTTGAGGAGTCATCCAAAATGAGGATTTGCGGATTGCCGACAATAGCTCGGGCAATGGTAAGTCGCTGCTTTTGTCCTCCCGACAAATTAAGCCCCCCTCGGGTGATCGGAGCATCGAATTTTTCCGGCAGGTTGGAAATGAACTCATCTGCTTGTGCGATAGCTGCGGCTTGAGCGACTTCCTCGTCGGTGGCGTGTTCATGCCCCCAACGGATATTATCCGCTATAGTACCAGTGAACAGCAGTGCCTTCTGAGGGACAATTCCGATTTTCTGCCGCAATTGCTCGAGCTTATATTGCCGAACGTCGATGCCATCAACCTGCACACGACCCTCTACCGCATCATAGAAGCGGGGAATAAGATTCACAAAGGTGGATTTCCCAGAACCTGTTCCTCCGATGATGCCGACCGTTTCACCGGGATAGATGTTTACTACTACATCGCTCAGTGCCAGTTGTCCTGTCTTATTGTATCCAAAGGAAACATGATCAAAAGAGATGGCTGGTACAGCGCCATGCTCACTTGCTTCCTCCCTGTCTATAAATGTAGAAGTAGCAGCAGTGTCGGAAATCGAAGCTTGCGTGTCTAGGACCTCCTGAATACGCGCTGCTGAAGTGGCAGCTTTGGTGAACAAAATAATTAAATTGGTTACTACAATCAGAGCCAGTAAAATTTGCGTAATGTAATTAATGAAGGCAATAATCTCCCCTTGTGTAAGAGATCCATATTGGATATGGATGCCGCCGATCCACAGGATAGCAATAATAGCTCCGTTCACCACCAACAAGGTGGCGGGGCTTAGCAAAGCAGAAATACGTCCGACACGAATAGCAGTCTGGGTCAGGTCATCTGAGGCGGCATTGAACTTTACTCGTTCAGCTCCTCTTTTGGCAAATGCACGTATGACCCGTACGCCTGTAAGATTTTCGCTAAGTACCAGAGCGATTTTATCGAGTTTTTTCTGGTATAGCCGGTACAGGGGAGAAGCCTTCGTAATGACTACATACAGAATCAAAGCCAGAATCGGTGTAGCCGCCAATAGCACCAAAGCAAGGCGGAAGTCCAGAATCATGGACATGATAATCGCCCCGATACAAATAAAAGGAGCACGAATGACCAAACGAATCAACATCGCTACAGCTGTTTGCAGCTGATTGACATCATTCGTAATCCGGTTGATAAGCGAGGGTATACCGAATTTATCGAGATCAGCATAAGAAAACGAAGAAATATGCTTAAACATCGTATTGCGCAGCGTAGTTCCGAATCCTTGAGAGGCACGAGCTGCGTAAAACTGACACACTAATGAACTGCCAAAGCCCAGTATAGTCATGAGTAACATCAAAAGACCCATCTGCCAAACATAATGGGTGTCTCCTTTACCTACGCCATGATTGATCATTAAAGCAACCATCGTAGGCAGCAATAGTTCCAAGATGGCCTCAATCAATTTAAACAGAGGCCCAAGAATCGTTTCCTTTTTATAGGGTTTCAAAAAAACAGCAAATTTCAGCAAATAAACCATCACCTAACCTGAATAATGTATATAGCCTCATGCCGCAATAGCATAACTGAATTTGATTATGGCATATCCCCAACTATATGAATAATATTTAATATATATTAGAGGTATAGGTTTTACATATATCAGTACCGGAGGTCCATAATGATGGAATTGAGACATCTCAAGTATTTTTTGGCGATTGCAGAGGCTGGACAGATTACAGCGGCAGCCAAAAAGCTGAAAATTGCACAGCCTCCCTTAAGTCAGCAGCTCATGCAGCTGGAGGAAGAGCTTGGCGTAAAGCTCGTGCATCGAGGCTCACGAAGCATCCAGTTGACGGAGGCCGGCATCATTTTACAGAACAGGGCCAAGCAGATTTTGGAGCTGACAGATGCCACGACAAGAGAGATAAACGATTTTGCCATGGGGATGAAAGGTACGCTCACCATTGGAACGGTCTCCTCTTCTGGGGCAACGCTGATGAAAGACAGGCTTTCCGAATTTCATAAAACCTATGCGGGTGTAAAATTTGAAATTCATGAGGGAAATACGTTCATGATTCTCGATCTTTTGAACAAAGGAATTGTCGAGGTCGGTATCGTCAGAACCCCTTTTAATACTATCGATTTAGGGTGTAGATATGCGTCCACTGAGCCGATGATAGCAGTGATGACAGAAGAATATGACTGGAACTCCGAACAGAAGACCATTTCATTGTCTGAGTTGAAGGACAGGCCACTCATCGTATATCGCCGCTTTGAACAATTGATCCACGACACTTGTATGAAGTATGGCTTTGAGCCAAATTTCTTTTGCAAAAACGACGATGCTCGCACCACGCTTCACTGGGCTAATGAAGGGCTGGGGATTGGTATGATTTCGCGGTCTGCGTTGTCACTCGGAAGCAATAACCAATTAATCGTTAAGGAAATTATGTGTGAGGAATTGCATACACGTGTGGCGGCTGTCTGGCTGAAGGATAAATACATGTCTTCTCTAGCCTCTCGATTCATCGAAAGTTTTAGCCAAGCATCCGATGGAGCTGACTTAAGGTAGCTGAATTTTTTGGATGAAAGCATCTTTTTGTAAAAACTCATTTGAATTGCAATCGGGAACTGGATATAGTAGTACAGTAGGATAGCAATAGAATGGAGTTTGAATACATGCCACATAATGCAAAAGTCCGAATCCGTCTTCATAGTCATCATGACGGAGAAGATGTGGTACAGGAACTTCCCGGAGAAGCGATCGTGCGTGGGAAGCATCTATATATAAGGTACGATGAGCCGCAAGAAAGTCCTGAGGGCGGTACGACACGGAACACAGTCAAAATCGGATCGGATGAGCTAAAGCTGATTCGTCACGGTGAGGTACAATCAGAGCAGTCGTTTGCGCTGGGACGCAGGTTGCCTGGATTTTACCGCTCGCCTTATTTAAACCTGAACATGTCTGCGCATACGCAGAAGTTCGATATTCGGATGGATGGTTTCACCGGACATGTGAGCTGGACCTATGATCTGTACGTATTTGAGGATTTCTCGGGGCATTTTGCCATCAGTTTGCATATACAGGAGGAGCAATAATCATGACAAGCAATCCACTGGAACTTATTAATCAAAAGGTGACTTCAGCAATCGAGGCGGCGGTGCTGGCTACCGGAATCGTGAGCCGCGAAGAGCTGCCGACCATTACGCTGGAGGTGCCAAAGGACAAGTCACACGGTGATTTGGCTACCAACGCTGCGATGCAGCTCACCCGCATTGCAAAGAAGAACCCACGGCAAATCGCTGAAGATTTGATCGCGAATATGGATTTAGCTTCCGCTTCTATTGAAAGTGCGGAAATCGCTGGACCGGGCTTTATTAACTTTCGCCTGAACAAGAGCTACCTGTATGCAGTCATTGGACAAGTGCAGGAGCAGGGGGCAGATTACGGGCGTATACAGGAAGGTGCAGGCAAAAAGGTACAAATCGAGTTTGTCAGCGCCAATCCGACAGGTAGCCTTCACTTAGGTCATGCACGTGGTGCAGCCGTAGGGGATGCTCTCTGCAACGTGCTTGATTTTGCCGGATACAAAGTAACTCGTGAATACTACATTAATGATGCGGGCAACCAGATTTACAACATGAGCCGCTCTATTGAAGCGCGTTATTTGCAGGAGCTGGGACAGCCTGCGGAGATGCCGGAGGATGGTTACCATGGTGAGGATATCATCGGATTTGCCAAGGAACTGGTGGCCGAAAAGGGCGATTCTCTGTTGTCCATGGAACCGGGAGATCGCGCAGCTTATTTCCGTGACTACGGTCTGGAAAAGGAACTGAACAAGATCAAGCGCGATCTGGAACTGTTCCGTGTACCTTTTGACTCCTGGTTCAGCGAAACGTCGCTGTATGAAAACGGTGAAGTGCTTAAAGCGCTGAATGAGCTGCGTGACCGTGAGGAGATTTACGAGAAGGACGGAGCTACATGGCTGAATACGACCAAGTACGGTGACGATAAAGACCGTGTCTTGATCAAAAATGACGGTACATATACGTACCTAACCCCAGATATAGCTTACCATCGCGATAAATATGCTCGTGGGTATGACACGATCATCAACATCTGGGGAGCGGATCACCACGGCTACATTCCACGGATGAAGGCAGCAATGGAGGCACTGGGCAATGATCCAGATAAGCTTAAAGTGCTGATTGCCCAAATGGTCAGCTTGTTCCAAAATGGGGAAAAAGTAAAAATGTCCAAACGTACCGGCAAGGCCGTGACGATGGAAGATCTGATGGAAGAAGTGGGTGTAGACGCGATCCGTTACTTCTTCACTATGCGCAGCATGGATTCGCACCTGGATTTTGACATGGATTTGGCGATTTCCACTTCCAATGAGAATCCAGTATTCTACGTACAATATGCGCACGCACGTGCATGCAGCGTATATCGTCAAGCCGAAGAGCAAGGTATTGCTGTGCTGCCGTTGGCAGAAGTTGACTTGTCCAAGCTGACGGCTGAGCATGAATACGATCTGCTCCGCAAAATCGGCGAGCTGCCGGAAGAAGTATCGGTAGCGGCTGCAAACTTTGCACCACACCGTATGATTCGCTATGTCTACGAGCTGGCTTCATTGTTCCACAGCTACTATAAGGCAGAGCGCGTTATCACAGAGGATGCCGCTCAAACGCAGGCACGCTTGGCGTTGTTTGGTGCGGTGCGCACGACGATTGCCAACGTACTGAAGCTGGTGGGCGTGTCTGCACCAGAACGTATGTAAGCAAGCAACTTTAACATCATGACCTTGTAGTCATATAATTAATAATAAAAGGAACCGTTCGTATCACCCTCAACAGGGTGGCGCTTCGGTTCCTTTTTATGTTGGATTAGCTTAGTAGCGTTCCAGTACCAAATTCGTCTTCAGGGAATCGGCGGGAACCAGCCATCCTTTGGATTGCAGCAGGTTCATCAGCTTGGTGCGGTTGCTGGCGGCAACACTGTAATCCGAGGTTTTGAAGGAGATTTCGATAATATGCTCTGTACCTGATCCGTTTGCGCTGCGAATAGGCCATATTTCAACGTCGGTATCCAATCCCTGAAAGCTACCCTCGTATTTACTGACCTGTACAGGACCGCGTACTCTGGAGTCTGCCAAGGTTTGTTTGCCCCAATTGCTGTTTTTCCAGTTTTGCAGCTTGCCCGGAAGATTATCCTGCAATTGCTTTAATGCTTGATCTGGGGAAGGCAGAGCCAATCCTTTGGAGGCGTTTGTTTTTTTATCATTGGAAAAGCTTAGTGTTTGCTTGCTGTATCCCCAATCCACCTCAGTCTCATAATTATCATCAGATGCACTGAACCCTTCTTTATTCGCTTGGGTGAGTGCCGCGTCGATATTTCCGTTTGTGACCGTATAGCGCTTTTTATAGGTTAATTCATAATTCTTTTTGTTCTCTTTTTTGCGAAATCTCACGTTCCAGCCCTCGTCATTTAATTGCAATGAATTTGTATCAAAATACTCGACGCTCAATCGTTGTGCATCATTGCTAATTTGAAACTCGTTCACGATGCCACTTTTTAATGAGCCATCCGCATTGAGGACCTGAGCCGTATCCAGTAGTAGCTTCACCTCATAGCTTGGTGTGGCATTGGCGGCGGCTTGTACCGGTTCTGCTCCTTTCCATCCTGTTACGAGCAGTACTGCACTCAGAGTTACTACCGACATCAATTTGGTGATACGAAGGCCTGTTTTCATTTCATCCTCTCCTGTTCGTCCGAATAGGTTACACGCTACACTTTACGGGTATATTGTCAGTCGTATGTCAAAGCAAGAGGGGACTCCGGTTAAAAAATTACATAATTTCTATATGACGGGTAAGATTTAATCTTGGTTCCATGACAAATATTCGGTGAATCTGTGAATGAGCGCCGAGCGATGACGGTCTTTGTTGCTGACCATATAGATGTACCGCTCAACAGACTGCCCCGGGATAGGTCTTACAACCAGTAAGCCCCGCTCAACCTCTGACTGAACGGCAATGCGAGAGACAAAGGAGATGTGTTCTCCCAGCATAACCGCCTGTTTAATGGCTTCTAGTGAATCCAGCTCCAGATAGGAAGGAAGTCGCCGACTCCCACGCTCCAGCCATTTGTCGGTCACGTGGCGTGTGCTGGATTCCTTGCCATGTAATACGAAGGAGGAAGAAGCGATAAGCTCGGGCGTCAAATCGATTTCGTTGGCGAGCGGATGAGTGGGTGAGCAGATGAGTATCAGTTCATCTTCGCCTAAGGATTCTGAGAGTAGCGTTGGGGATTGAAACGGCTCTGCCGAAATGATGCCGAGGTCAATTTCGTGGCGAGCGAGCATGTCCTTGATCACGGGCGCTGTTTTCACAGACAAGGCGATGTGAATGCCCGGATGCTCACGGGCAAAGCGGTGCAGCACAGCAGGAAGCAAGTAGGTAGCGGGTACATAGCTTGCGCCAATACGTATACTTCCCCGCTGGAGCGTATCGAACTCGTGGACGACTCGCTCAGCTTCAGCAGCCAGTGCATTAATTTTGCTGGCATAGTGCAGCAGTGCATTTCCGGCATCCGTCAGGATGATTTTGCCCATACGTGTGTCAAACAGCTTTACTCCGAATTCACGCTCCAGATTTTTCATATGAAAAGTAACGGTGGGTTGCTTCAGGCCAAGAAGCTCGGCGACCGTGGTAATTTTATGGTGCTTATTCAGCAGCTCTACAATATGTAACTTTAGAAGACTTAAGTTCACTTAGAATGCCTCGCTTTCAGGTTAATCGAACAATCACCTTATTACTATGGGTAGCAGCATCAATCCCCTCTATATAGATTAAATCTATGAGTGTTAACACAATTCATTGAAATAATTAATTTTGTTTTAACTTTCCAATAACACAGGTTGCGAATTCAAGTTTTACACTGGGGTCAGTCAGAAGAACAGGCAGGTAATGCGATGAATCAGGATCTATATATTCACGGATTAAGTAAAACCTTCAGCCAAATAACCGCGCTGCATGAGACGAATCTGGTAGTACGACGGGGCAAATTCACAACACTGCTCGGACCGTCCGGCTGTGGGAAAACAACGCTCTTGCGCTTGATTGCTGGTCTGGAGACACCGGATACCGGCACAATCACGTTGGGAGAGGAAATCCTTTTTTCGGCAGAACGCAAAAAGGATATTCCCGCCCATCTCCGCCACTTTGGCATGGTCTTTCAGGATTTCGCGTTATGGCCGCATATGACGGTGTTTGAAAATGTGGCCTTCGGCCTGCGTGCGGGCAAGCGGGGGAAAGGGTTCGCCAGCGCTCGAGACAAGGAACTGCGGACAGTGGTGCTGGAGGCGCTCGATATGGTCAGATTGTCAGGGATGGAGGATCGGTATCCTCATCAGCTGTCCGGTGGCCAGCAGCAGCGGGTTGCCTTTGCAAGAGCGGTTGCTATCCGGCCTCGACTTGTGTTGTTCGACGAGCCACTCAGTGCGCTGGATGCGGTGCTACGGGAGGAGATGCGCATTGAGATGATATCGCTTGTGCGCGATCTGGGGCTGACCGCCCTATATGTCACCCATGATCAGATTGAGGCCATGTCCATGTCTGATGAAGTGGTTGTTATGAAAAGTGGACATATTTTGCAGACCGGAACACCAGAGGTGATCTACGGTTGCCCAGCTCATCCAGAGGTGGCGAAGTTTATTGGCAAATCCAACTGGCTGGAGCCGGAACGGACACTATTTCGTCCTGAACATGTCCGTTGGGAACAGGAGCAAGCAGATCAGCATGCTTTTACAGTAGAGATCCTGCATGTCAGCTATGTCGGTGATCGTTATGAAATTCGTATACTAGCCGAGAACGGCGAGCAATGGACTGCATATCATTCCATCCGCTTGCCCATAGGTCAACAAATGCACATTTGGGTATCACCGCAACACATCCACCAACTTGAAGCATAGGGAAAAGGGGTATTTACAAGATGATGAATAGGCATATTTTTCGTACAGGATGGAAAAAAGGGACGATGCTCGCATTAACCTTGACTTTTGGACTCACTGTGGCGGGTTGCGGAACAGCAACGCCCTCTAAGGATGGGGCGCCAGCTAATGGATCAGCAGGACAAGCGGAGGCGGCATCCACCGATCAGAAGCTGGTGGTCTACAGCGCAGGCCCGGATGGACTGGCGAAAAAGTTGGTAGCAGGGTATGAGGCGCAGAGCGGAGTTAAGGTAGAGTTGTTCCAGGGAACGACAGGGAAAATTTTGGCCCGCATGGAAGCAGAGAAGGCGAATCCGGTAGCGGACGTGGTTGTGCTGGCATCGCTTCCGTCTGTACAAGGCTTGAAAAAGGAAGGACTCACGCTGCCTTACCCGGATGCCAAGAACGCAGACAAGCTAAATCCAGACTGGTCCGATAAGGAAGGCAACTACTTCAGTACCAGTGCTTCTGCTCTGGGCATTGCGTATAATACGAAGCTGGTGAAAACACCACCAACTTCATGGGCCGATTTGGCGAAGCCTGAGTACAAGGATCAGGTTAATATTCCCGATCCATCCTTGTCCGGCTCAGCGTTGGATTTTATGACTGGCTATCTGAGCGCCAAGGGCGATGGAGGCTGGACGTTGTTCGAGCAGTACAAGGCTAACGGTGTTGCTATGGCTGGTGCCAATCAGGAAGCGCTGGACCCCGTGATTACCGGAGCTAAAGGTGTAGTCGTCGCTGCGGTCGATTACATGACCTACAAGGCTAAAGCCAAAGGTGAGCCGATTGATATCGTCTATCCGACAGAGGGGACAGTCATCAGCCCACGTCCTGCCGCAATTCTCAAGTCAACGCAGCATGAGCAGAATGCGAAGGCATTCATTGACTATCTGTTGTCGGACGAGGCACAGAAACTAGTAGCAGATGCCTCCTTACTCCCGGGCCGCACGGATATCAAAGCTGACAAGCGTGCCAACCTGGACGAGATCCCATTGCTGAAGACCAATTGGGAATGGATGGGCGAGCACGGATCAGACGTGACGGAGAAGTTCACGCAAATGTTCAAGTAAGCCGATGGGAGGCTTATCCGTTAAACACATCAGAGCGTGGTGTCTGACGCTGGCTCTGATCGCGCTTCTTTTCCTGATTGTGATGCCGTTGCTGCAAATCTTTATCCAAAGTGTATATGTTGATGGAAAATTCCAATGGGATGCGCCTTTTCGAACGTTAGCTGCTTCACCATTTGCAGGCGTGCTATTCAGTTCAATTTGGCTTGGCATCTGCGTGATTGCAGGAACGACGGTACTCGCACTTCCGCTAGCCTGGATCATGTCCAACACTCGTCTTGCACACTGGCGCTGGTTGGATGTCGTGCTGCTGATTCCGTTTATGACCCCGCCCTATATCGGGTCCATGGGCTGGATTCTGTTTATGCAAAAAAACGGATATCTGGAGCAGTTGTTCCCGAACCTGCATTTCTTAACGCCGTCCTTCTTTAGTCTTGGTGGCATGGTGATGATTATGAGTCTGCATCTGTTTCCATTCCTGTACCTGCTGCTGCGCGGGGCGCTGGTGAGGATAGGCGGGAGCCTGGAAGAGGCGGGTGCCGTAATGGGCGGTAGCTTTCTATACAGATTCCGTCGAATTATTTTACCGCTACTGCTATCAGCTTACGGAATGGGCGCGTTGCTCATTTTCGTTAAAACGATTGCCGAGTTTGGTACCCCCGCTACCTTTGGGCGACGTATCGGGTATGAGGTCATGACTTCGGAAATTCACAAATATATCTCCAGCTGGCCCATAGATTTTGGCAAAGCGACGTCAATGGCCTCGGTGCTGTTAACCGCCTGCCTGCTCATGTGGTATGCACAGTCGGTGATCAACCGAAAGTTTACGTACAGGCTGGTAGGTGGTAAAGGTTCGCGTCCGTCCCGTCTTCGTATATCCGGCTGGACTACGGGACTGAGTGTTGCATTTATTCTATTGTTGCTCATTGCGTCCATTGGCATTCCTTATTTTTCAATTCTTTCAGCCTCGACGATGAAGCTGAGGGGAATGGGCCTTGCCTGGGATAATTTGACGCTCGACTCTTACAAGGAACTGCTGTCTTGGGGATCAGAGAGCATGGAGGCGCTCCTGAACAGCGTATTTCTCTCTTTGGGCGCTTCGACGCTTGCTGTGGTACTGGGCACTTGGTTTGCGCTTGTCATTGGCGGCTCACGCACGAGAATCCAACGGACAGTTGATGCATTCAGCTTGCTTCCGAATACGGTTCCGGGAATTGTCATGGTGGTCGGCCTGATTTTGTGGTGGAACTCGCCGTGGATGCCGATCCCTTTGTATAACACATACGGCATGGTCATTCTGACGTATGTTATCTTGTTTGTTCCTTATACGGTGCAGTATGTCAAAAGCGCCTTTACACAGGTGGACACGGGTCTTTTTCAGGCGGGACAGGTATTTGGCGGACGACCGTCTTACATATTCCGCCGGATTGTACTGCCGCTGATTGTACCGGGAATGCTCGCTGGTTGGATGATGACATTTACGATCGCTTCACGCGAGCTGGTAGGATCGTTGCTGATTTTGCCGCCATCCGTTCAGACGTCTGCAACCTACATATTTGCACAATTTGAGCAGGGACAGGTGTCACTTGGGATGGCGATGGCCGTAATATCGGTCGGAATGACCACACTGCTGCTGATCTTAATCGAAAGCTTAAACTCGCAAAGAAAGTGGAAATGATCATGACCAAGCTTAGGATTTGGGGAGGAGCGGGCGAACATGGCCGCTCCTGCTATGTTTTTGAAGGAACGCAGCATCGCGTCATGCTGGATTGTGGCGTGAAAAAGGAAGGAACCGGACAATATCCGGTTTTTCCGCCGCAAAATGCGGAGAGACTGACCACTGTATTGCTGTCTCATGCACATGAGGATCATTCCATGGCGCTCCCCTTGCTGTACAAGTATGGATACCAGGGGGAGGTCTGGACGACCAAGGCCACCGCTGAGCAGTTAGGCTCCTATTTTCGCTCCTGGCATACTTATGTTGAATCGAGAGGAGCCGACTTGCCATACGACGAACAGGATATCCAATCCATTGCTTATCGCTATCTAGAAGATGAAGCGCCAGCAGGAGAATGGCTTGAGGCTTGTCCGGGTGTGAGAATCATGTGGGGACGCAGTGGACATTTGGCTGGTGCAGTGTGGTATGTGGTAGAAATGGAAGGGAAGCGGTTGTTTTTTTCTGGAGATTACAGCCGCGAATCTGAACTTCTTGCTGCCGATGCGCCAGACTTGGGTGTTGGGGAGGGGCTGCATGACCTACCTGAATGGAAGTCAGAGCCCAATCTAGCGGACATATCCATTATGGACAATGCCTATGGCATGGATATAGACCCGCAGCCTGTTAAGCTGGAGCGGCTGAGGGTCGAGATGGAGCGGATATTATGGTCTGGTGGTCATGTGTTGTTGCCGGTGCCTGCCTTTGGCAGAGGACAGGACATGATCGTATGGGCTAGCGAGCAATTCCCTGAACAGGCAATGATTGTAGAGCACGACATATGGCAGGGATTGAAACAGTTAAACCGCTGGAAAGAATGGCTACGTCCGGAAGCCCCAGCGCGAATAAAACATGTGCTAAACAGTGACAGGGTCTTCGTGCCACGTGATGCTGCGGAACGAGTGAGTCTGCTGGAACAGAACCCAACGGCTATTATCATAACAAGAGACGGCATGATGGATTCCCCACAGGCGCGCTGGTACTATCAGTTTCTATCGGATAACCGCAACATGGGGGAGGGTGAAGATAGCGGAGAAAGCATTAGCAACAGTGTTATATTGACCGGGCATGCTCCACAGGGTTCTTTTGGCAAACATCTGTTGGAACGTGCAAATGAAAATGACAGCTGTGTAGCTCGGCATTTGATTTATAAGGTGCATCAGGGACTATCAGATGTGCGGCAAATGCTGAAGGAGCTGCCTAGCAAACAGGTTGTACTCGTTCATGCGCCAAAGCTGCAGACCGACCTGGTACGAGATGAGTTGATAAGAGAAGGAAATAGTGGATGTGAAGGTCCTGCCAGAAAAGTTCACTCTCTGGAGCCGGGCGCTACACTAGAGGTTTAGCATCACAATATCATTCACTTTGTGCCCTCCTGCATCAATCGGAAGGCATCGACTTCTCCAAGTTTGGTCGAGATAGAGCTCCGTCCGGCGCTTTTACGCAGACGGAGCGGTGTGGCGGTACGCTTAAGCAACGCCTTGATTTCTCCAGGCCCCAGTTCCGGCCTCAGTGAAAGGAGAAGTGCGATGCTTCCGGTCACATGGGAAGTAGCCATAGAGGTACCGCTCATTTCGTGATGCTTGCCATGGATCCAGGAGGATGTGATCTTTTCGCCAGGTGCGTACACGTCTACAAATTGCCCCCGGTTGCTGAAAGGCGCGATGCGTCTGTATTTGTCGGTAGCCCCCACTGAAATCGTCTGAGAATAGCGGGCTGGATAGTCAATACTTCGGCGCTTACCCTCATTTCCCGAGGACGCTACAATCACAATGCCGTTATGATATGCTTTATTCACCATATCAAGTAGTGCCTTGCTGCGCGACTTCATACCAAAGCTCATATTGATGATATCGATACGATTTAATACACACCAGTCGATACCAAGGATGATATCGGAGACGTAGGCGGCTCCATTATGATCAAAAGCTTTTACGGGATGAATTAAAGCCCGTGGTGCTACGCCGACCCTACCTTCGTCATAGTTGGACGCCGCGATAGTTCCAGCAATATGAGTACCATGGCCGTTATCGTCATAGGGTAGCATGGTTCGGTTAAGCAAATTAATACCTCTGGCGAGAGAATGACGAAGATCAGGATGTTGAAAATCCGCTCCTGTGTCGATCACACCGATTCTGACCCGATTCCCTGTCGAGGAAGGCCAAGCCTTGTATGCACGTACCTGTTTGACTCCCCATGGCATGGAAAGGTTCTTTTCTGCTTTTGGTATATGAGCAGTTTCAGCGTGGACCTTCATGCGGGTATCTTCTTCAACGGTGACACCGTTGTGATATTTGCCCAGCCTGTCTCCCCCTGAAAGCGGAGCGATTAAAGCACGGATTAGTCGGGCCGGTTGTACTTGCCGTAATCCCGCAAGCTCGGGTTTCAGCTTCCTGAGATAGGACAGGCATTCCCGGTATTGGTGAGGCTTATCGAACGTGATGATCTGTTTGTTCCGTCCACTGCCGGACGGCTCCGAAATACCCTCATGCAGACGCTGCAAAAAATCCGGATAGTCCATTTGAGACGGTCCCCCTCCGATGAGCCATGCTGAGGTATTGTATGAGCAAGCGTCAACTGCGGCATGGGAAACCTGCCCCTTTTTTATGGAAATAGGCCTGCTTGTCGTGTCAAAGTGGCCGTGGACACATACGATACATGGAGGGCATAAGCTCTTGTGCAACAACTTTGGGGGGTTCTCCCGGAGCGGGTACAGTCGAAGACGGGGGGGACCCCGTCTTTTTATGTATGCCGTCTTGTTTAGAGGGATATTCCTGGAAATTATGACGATACCCATCTTTAACTTGCAATTTGCTTCCAAATAGGTTTTACTTAGTTTTGATAATGGATATGTTAGTATTGCATGTATCGTGTATGCTCTGAAACATGTTCTTGTGAATTACGTGTGAGAGGAAGTGTCCCTAGGTGAGTACCCCACTCAACTTGAAGATTGACCCGGAGAAAGTCCACGAGACTCCAATGGTGGATTTGGCATTTATGGTATTGAAAGCAGCCAATACTCCGTATTATTACCGTGACCTGATGAAGGAAGTCGCCAAATTGCGTGGCTTTTCCGACGAAGAAATTAATGACGTTATTGCTCAGCTATATACTGAAATCAACATTGACGGGCGTTTTGCCTGTGTCGGTACGAATCTGTGGGGCTTGAAACGTTGGTATCCGGTAGATAAATCCGAAGATGCCCTGACAGGCGCCAAGCGTCCTCGTATTATTAACGACGAAGACGATGACGACGAAGATGACTATCATGAGGAAGAAGAAACATACAACTCTGATGACGACTTCGATGCAGATAGCGAAGACGAGGATGGCGAAGATGAGCTGTTCGACGGAGAAGAAGATGATGATGATAGTGATGAAGACGTAGTTATAGACGATGAAGACCTCAGTGATGAGGAAGATTCAGAAGATGAAAACGACGATGAGTCGACGGAAGACGACGATTCGCTTCGTTAGGAACAGGCTGCAAGGGGAGATGCGTTCTCCCCTTTTTCATGACCGTTTTCTTGAAAACCTCTTCTGATTTAAAGCTTTCAGGTGGATTCTCTCCAATCTGGTTCAATGGACAAATTAACACGGATAACTTCCTTGACAGCGGATTGGACACGGGGTAAACTATTGCTTGGGCTTATGATTGATTCACTTATATGTTTGCTTTTTGTATAAAAGTGCCCCGTACTACGGGAGTGCTTTTTTGTTTTTTATAGGGGTGTTTTCACTCATGAAAGAGGGCTAAGGGCGGCGGACATGGAAAATGATTCCGCTGCCTTCTTCATGGATGATAATCCGTGCAAACGGGTTACGATAACATCATAATGTCGCCTGAATTTTGCATCTTATCTAGGAGGGTTTTGAACAGTGACAAAGTATATTTTTGTGACAGGCGGGGTTGTGTCTTCCTTGGGCAAAGGGATTACGGCAGCTTCACTGGGGAGGCTTTTGAAGAACAGGGGACTGAAGGTAACGATCCAAAAATTTGATCCTTACCTGAATGTCGATCCGGGTACGATGAGTCCTTACCAGCACGGTGAAGTATTTGTAACGGATGATGGTGCGGAAACGGACCTTGACTTGGGACACTATGAGCGCTTTATTGATATTAATCTGTCCAAGAACAGCAATGTCACAACAGGCAAGGTATATTCCAGCGTAATCAGCAAAGAGCGTCGCGGAGAATATTTGGGCGGTACGGTGCAGGTTATCCCTCATATTACGAACGAAATCAAGGAACGCGTGTATCGTGCAGGC
Organism: Paenibacillus sp. SEL1; assembly: GCF_054602535.1. Taxonomy (NCBI): domain Bacteria; kingdom Bacillati; phylum Bacillota; class Bacilli; order Caryophanales; family Paenibacillaceae; genus Paenibacillus; species Paenibacillus sp. SEL1. The sequence continues at coordinate 2,180,773 of NZ_CM137723.1, forward strand.
CGTGAAGCAGGTTCGGACGTAATTATTACAGAAATCGGCGGTACTGTGGGCGATATTGAAAGCTTGCCATTTTTGGAAGCTATTCGTCAGCTCAAAAGCGAAGTTGGGCGCGAGAATGTGATGTACATTCACGTAACACTCATTCCTTATATTAAAGCTGCTGGTGAGGTTAAAACCAAACCAACTCAGCACAGTGTAAAAGAACTGCGCAGCATCGGTATCCAACCGAATGTCATTGTTTGCCGTACAGAGCATGAACTGTCCTCCGATATGAAGGCTAAAATTGCATTGTTCTGCGATATTGATGCGAATGCAGTGGTAGAATGCCGCGATGCTTCAACCCTCTATGAGGTTCCGTTGAACCTGCGTGAAGAAGGCTTGGACGAAATCGTAGTTAACCACCTCAAGCTGACAACACCTGCACCAGATATGACCGAATGGGAAGGGTTAGTTGATCGAATCAGCAAGCTGGATAAAACGGTTGAGATTGCCATTGTTGGTAAATATGTTGCGTTACATGATGCGTACTTAAGTGTGGTTGAATCGCTTTCCCACGCTGGATTTGATGCGAATGCAGACGTAAAAATTCGTTGGGTGAACGCTGAAGAAGTGACGGACGAGAACGTAGCTGACATGCTGGGCGGCATTGGCGGCATTCTCGTACCGGGTGGCTTCGGCGATCGCGGAATTGAAGGCAAAATTAGTACCATTCGTTATGCACGGGAGCAAAAAATTCCGTTCTTCGGCATTTGTCTGGGTATGCAGGTATCTGTCATTGAGGTTGCCCGTTCCCTGGCTGGTCTCGAAGGAGCCAACAGCTCGGAAATTAACCCGGCTACTGATTATCCTGTCATCGATTTGCTTCCTGACCAAAAAGACATCGAAGATTTGGGCGGTACGATGCGTCTTGGCTTGTATCCATGCAAACTGGTGGAAGGTTCCCTGGCTTCGGCTTGCTACAACGACGAGCTGGTGTACGAAAGACACCGTCATCGGTACGAATTCAATAACGAATATCGTGAAGTTATTGAAAAAGCGGGTCTTCGTATTTCCGGTACTTCACCGGATGGACGCTTGGTGGAAATTGTGGAGCTCCCTGAGCATCCGTGGTTCCTGGCGGTACAATTCCATCCAGAATTTACTTCCCGTCCGAATCGTCCACAGCCTTTGTTCCGTGAATTTGTAAAGGCAGCATTGCAGCTTCAAGGTTAATGCTATGGCTTGTAAGACCTCCTCAGGGAGGTCTTTTTTTATCCCATGCTTCCTGATTATGAAAGAATATTCCACAATTATGTATAAGAGCAGGATTTTCTTTTTGCAGGAGCGAATATAGTTTTAGGTATGGGACGGATATTGTACGTCATCGGACGCTGTTATGGCAATAGCTGCATGATCCTCGTTTTAAGATCTTAGGAGGTTAAAACATTGGAAAAGAAGAAAGTATTAATCGTCGATGACCAGAATGGAATACGGATTTTACTGATGGAAGTGTTCGGAAGTGAAGGTTATGAGACCTTTCAGGCGGCGAACGGGAAAATTGCACTTGAAATTGTTGAGAAGGAACCACCTGATCTGGTTCTGCTCGATATGAAAATTCCAGGTATGGACGGACTCGAAATTCTGAAGCATCTAAAAACCATGAATCCTGATATCAAGGTTATTATGATGACAGCATATGGAGAACTGGACATGATTAAAGAGGCGACGGAGCTAGGTGCGCTAATGCATTTTACCAAGCCCTTTGATATTGACGAAATGCGGATCGCTGTGAACAAACAACTCAGAGGTGATTAGGTGAGTCACTATGGTTGAGAACTCTGTTAACACAACAGGGTTTTTTGTTTGTGATTATGGGAAATACTGAAAGTAAATCCTCTCCTTATACAATTCTATGAAAAAACGGCGTCCTAACGTGATTTTTGTATGTGTTGATATGCAAAAGCTTGTTTAGTATTTAACATGGGTTGTGGTATAATAAGCCCGTATGTGATGTCGGCTAAAATATAGACAAACCCAAACACCTTTAGGAGGACTGTAACCATGCCATTGGTATCTATGAAAGACATGTTGAACAAAGCACTCGAAGGAAAATATGCAGTAGGTCAATACAACATTAATAACCTGGAGTGGACTCAAGCTATTTTGGGCGCTGCTGAAGAAGAAAAATCCCCAGTAATCTTGGGCGTTTCTGAAGGCGCAGCACGTCACATGGGCGGATTCTACACTGTTGTTAAAATGGTAGAAGGTCTTATTCATGACATGAAAATCACCGTTCCAGTTGCGATCCATTTGGACCACGGTTCCAGCTTTGAAAAATGTAAAGAAGCTATCGACGCTGGTTTCACATCCGTTATGATTGACGATTCCCACAGCCCGATCGACACAAACATTGCTACAACGAAAAAAGTGGTTGAATATGCTCATTCCAAAGGCGTTTCTGTTGAAGCTGAAGTTGGAATGGTTGGCGGTCAAGAGGATGATGTTGTCGGCGACGTAATGTACGCTAAGCTGGACGACTGTCTGCGTATCGTTAACGAAACAGGTATCGATACACTGGCACCTGCACTGGGTTCCGTACACGGACCTTACAAAGGCGAGCCAAACCTCGGATTCAAAGAAATGGAAGAGATCTGCAATGCAATCAAACTTCCACTCGTTCTGCACGGTGGTACTGGTATCCCAACACATGACATTAAAAAAGCAATCTCTTTGGGAACTTCCAAAATCAATGTAAACACTGAGAACCAAATCGTATTTGCGAAAGTGGTTCGTGAAGTGCTTGCTGAGAAACCGGATGCTTATGACCCACGTACATTCATCGCTCCAGGTCGTGAAGCGATTAAACAAACCGTTATCGGTAAAATTCGTGAGTTCGGTTCCAACAACAAAGCGTAATAATGAATCAAACTGGTCGTGCGTCTGCACAGGCTAGATGTATTTCTTAGTTGTAGCTGTAGTTCTGCTGCACAAAATATTTAAATCTGTACAGTTGAATAGTTTGGTATGGAAAGCACACCGCTTAGCCGGTGTCTTTCCATTTTCACCACTAAAAAAGTTAAAAGTTTATGATTTGAGATTATTGTTTGACCGACTGCAAAACACGTAGGGGGACCCTCAAGCTTATGGAAAAATTGATGATCACCGGTGGACGGCCGCTTCAAGGTACAGTTTCCATCAGCGGTGCCAAAAACAGTGCCATCGCCTTGATTCCCGCAGCCATTCTGGCAGAGTCGGAAGTCATTTTGGACAATTTGCCACTGTTGAGTGATGTGGCGGTGTATTCCGAAATACTGGAGGAACTTGGTGCAACGGTTACCTGGGAAGGTAGCCAGATGAAAATAGATCCTTCCTCCATTAAATCCATTCCTATGCCGAATGGGCCTGTTAAGAAATTACGAGCCTCTTATTATATGATGGGAGCCATGCTGGGCAGATTCAAGGAAGCGATCATCGGTTTGCCAGGAGGGTGCAATTTCGAACCCCGGCCCATTGATCAGCATATCAAAGGTTTCGAAGCGCTGGGTGCCACGGTTACGAACGAGCACGGCGCTATTCATTTGCACGCCAAAGAACTGCGCGGAACTAAGATTTATTTGGATGTTAGCAGCGTAGGCGCTACCATTAATATTATGCTGGCGGCTGCACGTGCCAAAGGCGCCACAATTATCGAAAATGCGGCTAAAGAGCCTGAGATTATAGATGTAGCAACTCTTTTAAACTCGATGGGGGCTATTATTAAAGGTGCCGGTACGGAAACGATTCGAATTGAAGGTGTGTCGGAGCTGCATGGCTGCCGTCATTCCATCATACCTGACCGTATACAAGCGGGCACATATATGATTGCTGCTGCGGCAACCCGTGGAAATGTATTGATTGACAATGTAATCCCCAAACATATGGAGGCTCTCACTGCAAAAATGCAGGAAATGGGCATCGGCATCGAGGAATATGATGAAAGTATTCGTGTACTGGGTGCACCTTCCTATGAACATGTCGACGTTAAAGCCTTGATATACCCCGGATTCGCTACAGATTTACAATCTCCCATGACCAGCTTGCTTACCCAAGCGCAGGGTGTCAGTGTATTGAGCGATTTTGTGTACAGCAATCGTTTTAAGCACGTCCCTGAGCTGGTGCGTATGGGGGCTAAAATTCGCGTAGAGGGTCGGTCTGCCATTATAGAGGGTGGTCAACTGAATGCAGCTAAAGTAAAAGCGGCAGATCTGCGCGCCGGAGCGGCCCTTGTCATTGCTGGACTTACAGTAAGCGAAGGTGTAACTGAGGTGACGGGTGTCGAGTACATTGACCGTGGTTATGATCACCTTGTTTCCAACCTGCGTCTTTTGGGCGCGGATGTATGGCGGCAGACTGAATAGTTAGACCATGCCATTTTTTCGAACTCCCGGAACGAAAGCGATAGAACGGGCAACACCTATGCAGCCGCTGCTTGATACAAGATTGTGGTTCATACCTAACAATCTTTTATCGGAAAACCGGAATAATTCGGTATAATTCAGGCAGATGGCTGCATAACTTTATTTGTTTTGGTTAAAATTATGTTAATGGTGTTTATGATATCATTGTCTATCATTTAGATGTATGAATGGACTTAATAATTGAATAGGTGGTTATTATATGGATCTGCAAATTTCCGATCTGGAAGAAATGAAGCTGACCGACCTGTACAAGCTGGCCAAGCAATACCAGATCCCGTACTACGGAACGCTCAAAAAGAAAGAATTAATATTCGCGATCCTGCGCGCACAAGCTGAGAAGAGCGGATTGATGTTTATGCAGGGGGTTCTGGAAATCCTTCCCGAAGGTTACGGCTTTCTGAGGCCGATTAATTATCTCCCGAGTACCGAAGATATTTACATCTCTGCTTCACAAATCCGCAAGTTTGACTTGAGAACAGGCGATCTTGTTTCTGGTAAATGCCGAACGCCAAAAGAGAATGAACGATATTTTGGATTGCTTCAAGTTAACGCCGTCAATGGAAGAAGTCCTGAGCAAGCTGCTGAGCGGCTACATTTTCCTGCACTGACTCCACTGTATCCGCAAACCAAATTAGTCCTTGAAACTTCCCCCAACCATTTGTCTACGAGAATTATGGATGTACTGGCCCCTGTCGGACTTGGACAGCGCGGACTCATTGTGGCACCTCCCAAAGCTGGGAAGACGCTTCTCCTCAAAGAAATTGCCAATAGCATTTCTACTAACAATCCCGAGATCGAGCTTTTTGTCTTGTTGATTGATGAACGCCCCGAAGAAGTGACCGACATGCAGCGTTCTGTTAAAGGTGAAGTTGTGGCCTCTACATTTGACGAACTTCCTGAAAATCACATTAAAGTGGCAGAACTCGTGTTGGAGCGTGCGCTGCGTCTCGTAGAACATAAAAAGGATGTTGTCATCCTGTTGGATAGCATCACACGTTTGGCTCGTGCGTACAATCTCGTTATCCCTCCTTCTGGTCGTACTTTGAGCGGGGGTATTGATCCGGCAGCATTTCACCGTCCAAAACGCTTTTTTGGTGCGGCTCGGAATGTGGAGGAAGGCGGTAGCTTGACGATTCTTGCTACAGCGCTGATTGATACAGGATCACGCATGGACGATATCATTTATGAAGAGTTTAAAGGTACAGGCAACATGGAGTTGCATTTGGACCGCAAGCTGGCAGAACGTCGTATCTTTCCTGCGATTGATATTCGTCGTTCCGGCACACGCCGTGAGGAAGTGTTGTTGAACAAGGAAGAATTGGATACCATCTGGGCTATTCGTAAAAACATGACGGAAAGCCATGATTTTGTGGAAGGCTTCCTCAAAAAGCTGCGTAATAGCAAAACTAATGCTGAGTTTTTGGCTTCGTTTGATTTGACGGCACCTTCTTCCAGTAGCTCCCAAAGCAGTTCTGGTGGGCAACAACGGAGAACTGCGCGTTCTACCACAGCGTCAGTCCCGGCCACAACCAACTAAAACCCATTCATGTATTTTATCTGTTCCGTAAGTACACAGTCGTTACCATTCATTTTGTTAATGGCGTAGGCTTAACGGAGCGAAAGGAGCTCCATAATGTATTTGGTGTATGCCGACGAAAAAGGCAATGTATATGATCATGCTTCTTTGTATGGGCTTGCCCGTAGTGCAGACATGATTGTTGAGATCATGGAGGATGAGCTTATTCCGTTACCGGAAGGAGCTACATTGGTAAGCCTGCCCAGCACTCGCCCGGTCGGTATGAACCCTGAAACAGGGGAAATGGTTTCTCTTCCCGGAGATATGCAAGCAGTAGGGGCTTTATTGCCGCAAGGTTTTACACGTTTGTGCCTACCGGGGTATGTGAAGACCGATAAGGAGTACAAACTTCCCTTGTTCGGTTATTCGGCTGTAGTCTGGAAAGACGGGGCATTTTATGTAACGGCAGAGCAGAGTGACAGTCCATCCAAGTGGAATCCGGAAAACTGTGACCGTCATCAAGTTAAACTGGGTGTGCAGCGAATGACGGAGCAATATCCCGAAAATCGGCTGTACCAACATTTGTCTAACTGTGCGCTGGGCTACGAATGTCTTACTTCCTCGAACACATTCCTGAATCGCTGGGAAGGGGGAGTTCCGGTATCTTATTCTTGTAATGCGGGTTGCTTTGGCTGTATATCTGAACAGCCGGATGACAGTGGCTTTGTATCTCCGCAGACAAGAATGAACTTCCGTCCCCGTGTCGAAGAAATTGTAGAAGTTATGCTGGAACATTTGAAGACACCGGAGTCCATCATCAGTTTTGGCCAAGGTTGCGAAGGTGAGCCTTCCACACAAGCCAAACTGATTATTGATTCGATCAAAGAGGTGCGCTCCATTACCGATATGGGATACATCAATATCAATACGAATGCGGGATTGAGCGATCATATCCGGGGAATCGTGGATGCGGGTCTTGATCTGATGCGCGTTAGTACCATTAGTGCACTGGACGATCACTACAATGCGTATTACAAGCCGCGCGGCTACACGTTGGCTAATGTGGAAAAATCACTTCGCTATGCTTCTGAGCAGGGAGTATATACGTCGATTAACTATTTGATTTTTCCGGGTGTAGCAGACCGAGAGGAAGAAATTGAGGCAATGATTGAATTTGCCAAACGTACTAAGCTCAAGCTGATTCAAATGCGTAACTTGAATATCGATCCTGAAAGCTATCTGGAGTTGATTCCGCCTGCTCAAGGTGAGATTCTTGGCATGAAGCAAATGCTTGAGATTTATCGTGAGGAACTGCCTGATGTAGTCATCGGTTCTTACACTCATGTACCGCCACAAGGGCTGGCACGTCCCAAATTTGCCAAGGCCTAAAACGGTCAATAGCAACTTGAAACTCACCTATTTTACGTCATCTTTGAATGCGGAAAAGAGTTGTTGAAACGCTCATATTCAAGTGCTATAATGTGAACATGTGTTCATACAACTCTGGACTGATAGGACGTTCAGGGCGGAAAGAGGTGAAAGTTCAATGCAACAAGCTATTCAACCAAAATTTAACGTAACTAATGTCACTTGTGCTTGCGGAAATTCGTTTGAAACTGGTTCTGTGAAAGGATCTCTGCGTGTGGAGATTTGCTCAGCCTGCCATCCATTCTTCACAGGCAAGCAGAAATTTATTGATGCTGGTGGACGCGTAGATCGTTTCAAAAAGAAATACGGTATCTAATGGATTACCGCAGGTTATAAAGTTATTAGAGCCTTCTGCAACTGCAGAGGGCTCTTTTTGTAATAATGTGTATTTGCTTTTTATGCGGCCTTAAGATATACTTATTTTCACCGTGCTAGATGGGGAGGTAGCGGTGCCCTGTAACTCGCAATCCGCTATAGCGAGGTTGAATTCCTGTTAGAGGTGTTGTTGATGTGAGGCTGGTCCCTGCGCACAATGTTGACGGCTGGGTCCTCCGCAATGAGTACTTGTGAACCTGGTCAGGTCCGGAAGGAAGCAGCCATAAGCAAGCCCACTCTTGTGCCGGAGGGTTGCCTAGCCCGAGTTGTTGTTCAGGATTGCCGCTCGGATCACAACGATCAATAACAGGTGCACGGTATATATTAGTGATTAGAACATCTTGGCAATCATTGCGAAGATGTTTTTTTGTGTTTTATAAATTGGAAGGTGTCTGGTTTAGATTCGGACGGGAGTATAGTATAATGAAGTGACCATGAATGGTCATGAAAGTGAATGGGAAAGAGGGTAACGCGCATTGGAACATATAGCGTTGTACCGTGCTTGGCGGCCGCAGGCTTTCAAGGACATGGTAGGACAACAGCATATTATCCAGACATTGCAGAATGCCATCCGCGAAAATCGCACGTCCCATGCCTACCTGTTCAGCGGTCCACGAGGAACAGGTAAGACGAGTGCGGCCAAAATTTTGGCCAAGGCTATCAACTGTGAGCATGGACCTGCGCCGGAACCTTGCAACGAATGCGAAGCCTGTAAACGGATCACGGCCGGAGCGGTCATGGATGTACAGGAGATTGATGCAGCCTCCAACCGGGGCGTTGAAGAGATTCGTGATTTGCGCGATAAAGTCAAATATGCGCCCACAGAAGTGCGGCACAAGGTTTATATCATTGATGAAGTGCACATGCTGACGACGGAAGCGTTCAATGCGCTGCTCAAGACACTAGAAGAGCCGCCGCCACACGTGATGTTCATATTGGCTACGACTGAGCCACATCGGATTCCGGCGACAATTATTTCGCGTTGCCAGCGGTTTGACTTCCGGCGGGTATCGCTGGAAGAACAGACGGAGCGGCTTGACCTGATATGTCAACAGGAGAACATACAGGCTGATTCAGATGCACTGCAGTACATTGCGCGTCTTTCAGATGGCGGGATGCGAGATGCAGTTAGCGTTTTGGACCAGATATCCTCGTTTACAGATGGTCGGGTTACTTATCAGCAGGTGCTGGATATGACGGGGGGTATTGCGTCCGAGCAATTCGGTAAGCTTGCCTTGGCGTTGCTGAAAGAAGATGTGGGCACGGTGCTCCAAATGATCGAGAACTTTATGCAGGAAGGTAAAAGTGCGGATAAGTGCATGGAGAATCTTCTGTACTATTTCCGAGACCTGCTAATGATCAAGATGGTGCCTCAGGCAACCAAAATGACGGAGCGAGTGCTAGATCCAGAGCGATTTAAGGAAGTGGCAGATGCTTTTACCAAGGAGCAACTCTTTGCGATGATTGATACCCTTAATCGTTATCAGAGCGAGATGAAATATGCCGTTCAGCCTCAAACTTTGTTTGAGGTAGCTCTGTTGAAACTATGCAGTATTCCAGGGGGAGCAGGAGCTGTTGTTCAGCCGACCGCACAGCGCTCTGGTGCTGTAGCTGAGCAGGAAGATGTGGTAATGTTGAAGCGCCAGCTTGCTGAGTTGGAAAAGAAACTGGAGCGCGCGCTGCAAGGTGGATTGGGCGCTGGAGCTGGACAGGAAGCGTCGTCGGGCGGCCGTCAGGCTTCCGGGGGTCGTGCCCCTGCTCCGCGGATTTCAGCGCCGGCCAAACTCCCTTCTCAGTTGGATCGCTATATCGCTGAGAAGTCGAGCGAAGCATTCGCAGCAGCGGGGCGTAAGTGGAGTCAGATTTTACAAGGGGTAAAAGAGGCGAAAGTTACGGTTCATGCCTGGTTTATGGACGGTGAGCCAGTTTCTGTGTTAGAGGACAGTGTACTGGTCGCATTTAAGAACAATATTCATCGTGAAACTACCGAAAAGCCTGCCAATAAGCAGGTCATCGAGAAAGTATTGCATGAGCAGTTGGGCCATCCTTATCGTTTAGTAACGATGATGCAAAAGGATTGGAATGCTGCGATTGAAGGAGTTTCCGACCAGCCTGCCGAAGAATTGCAACTGGAGCCGGAGCATGATACGCCGGGAAATTCTAAGGAGCCCTGGATTGATGAAGCTATTCAACTTTTCGGGGAAGATCTGGTAGTCATTAAAGATTAAATCAAGTGTCTAGATGTATACTTCATTAAAGGAGATGATTGAAATGAACAATATGAACCAAATGATGAAGCAAGTGAAAAAAATGCAGGAACAAATGCTGAAAGCCCAAGAGGAACTTGGCGGAAAAGTAATCGAAGGTACTTCTGGCGGCGGTGTTGTGACGGTGGAGGTAAATGGACATAAAAAAGTGTTGTCCATCACGATCAAACCGGAAGCCGTAGATCCTGATGATGTAGAAATGCTGCAAGATCTTGTACTGACTGCAGTCAATGATGCTTTGTCCAAAGCAGATGAACTGGCTAATGATGATATGGGTAAATTTACAGGCGGCATGAAAATTCCGGGCTTGTTCTAGTCTGCTGCATAAAGGAGAAACACGCTATTGTATTATCCGGAGCCGATTGCAAAGCTAATTGATGCTTTTACGCGCCTGCCAGGAGTAGGGCCGAAGACGGCTGCCCGGTTGGCCTTTCACGTACTGAAAATGAAGGAAGATGATGTGATTGACTTTGCCAAAGCGCTAGTCAATGTAAAACGCAATCTGCACTTCTGTTCAGTCTGCGGCAACATTACGGATACGGACCCTTGTCGGATCTGTCAGGATAAGACGAGGGATGCTTCCGTCATTTGTGTTGTTCAGGATTCCAAGGATTTGGTGGCTATGGAGCGTACCAAGGAGTTTAATGGCTTTTACCATGTGCTTCACGGGGCGATATCTCCTATGGAGGGAATTGGTCCTGAGGATATCAAACTCAAGGAATTGCTGAATAGACTCAGTGATGAACGCGTCAAGGAGCTGATTTTAGCTACGAACCCGAACATTGAAGGAGAGGCCACGGCCATGTACATTTCTCGGCTAGTGCGTCCTTTTGAAATCAAGGTTACTCGTATTGCTCACGGATTGCCAGTGGGTGGAGATTTGGAGTATGCTGACGAGGTTACCCTGTCCAAAGCGTTGGAAGGCCGTAGAGAGCTCAATTAATAGGTGTATTTATACGTTATAAATAGGGAGTCTGGAATGTCCTTAGGGTATTCTCGACTCACTTGGGGGAGCCGCTATGGCTCCTTTTTTATTTGCGGTGATAGATGGCAGTATAGATCGTTCCTGGTTCTAAGTTTGTCCTTTGTTCAATAAGTATGAATAAGGTAATCTTGCAGACTGTGCACATAATTCAGCTTGTGAGGAGGATGAACGGATGTGGGAACGGATGAAACAAAATTTCCGTCGTCAGGAGAATGGCAAATCAGAAGCGGAGTATCGGCAGGAGTTGTTTGCCCAGATTCGGGCTTCGCATGCGGAATGGTTAAGAGCGCATCGTTTATTTCATGAAGCAACGGGTAAAGATGAGATCGACTACGCTATATTTGTTCTAGAAGCTGCAGAACGTAAATATCAGATACATTTAAAAAGTGCGAAACAGCAAGGCCTGCATCGTTTCCATCTGCCTGCAGATGAACCGGGGTATGCCAATGATACGGATCGTGTTCACAAGCGGAGAGCTGAATGAAAGGGGCGGTCTGGCTTGTTTTGATTGCCTGTGTCGGGATGTTACTATTTCTAATCTTAAAAAAACGTTTGGGTATCAGCTGGCTTGTAGTATTCGGGGCACATATGGGCCTGGCAGCCATCGCATTGTATGTTATCAATTATTCAGGGTGGATTACGCAGGTGTACATCCCGATCAATCCAGTGACAATGGGGGCGGTAACGATATTAGGCTTGCCTGGGATTGTCCTTTTACTGG
>NZ_CM137723.1:2195000-2405000 GCF_054602535.1 Paenibacillus sp. SEL1
TTCATTCACACGTAAGTGTTGAACCGAAATTCAAAGCAAATCGTATTTACGATGTAAATACTAGGTTAAGCTACAAAGAGCACACGGAGGATGCCTAGGCGCCAGGAGCCGACGAAGGACGTGGCGAACAACGATAAGGCCTCGGGGAGCTGTAAGCAAGCTTTGATCCGGGGATGTCCGAATGGGGAAACCCGGCTGTCTTCATCGACAGTCACTTTCTGCTGAATACATAGGCAGAATAGAGGCAGACCAGGGGAACTGAAACATCTAAGTACCCTGAGGAAGAGAAAACAATAGTGATTCCGTCAGTAGCGGCGAGCGAACGCGGATTAGCCCAAACCAAGGAGCTTGCTCCTTGGGGTTGTGGGACGTCTCACATGGAGTTACAAAGGAACCGGTTAGATGAAGAGGTCTGGAAAGGCCCGCCAGAGAAGGTAAAAGCCCTGTAGTTCAAAACTTGTTCCCTCCGAGACGGATCCCGAGTAGTGCGGGGCACGTGAAACCCCGTATGAATCCGGCAGGACCATCTGCCAAGGCTAAATACTCCCTGGCGACCGATAGTGAAGCAGTACCGTGAGGGAAAGGTGAAAAGCACCCCGGAAGGGGAGTGAAATAGATCCTGAAACCGTGTGCTTACAAGAAGTCAGAGCCCGATCTATGGGTGATGGCGTGCCTTTTGTAGAATGAACCGGCGAGTTACGTTCCCGTGCAAGGTTAAGGTGAAGAGCTGAAGCCGCAGCGAAAGCGAGTCTGAATAGGGCGACTTGAGTACGTGGACGTAGACCCGAAACCGGGTGATCTACCCCTGTCCAGGGTGAAGGTGCGGTAACACGCACTGGAGGCCCGAACCCACGCATGTTGAAAAATGCGGGGATGAGGTGGGGGTAGCGGAGAAATTCCAATCGAACCCGGAGATAGCTGGTTCTCCCCGAAATAGCTTTAGGGCTAGCCTCGGAAAACAGAATCGTGGAGGTAGAGCACTGATTGGGTGCGGGGCCCGCAAGGGTTACCAAGCTCAGTCAAACTCCGAATGCCATAGATTTAGTTCCGGGAGTCAGACAGTGAGTGCTAAGATCCATTGTCGAAAGGGAAACAGCCCAGACCATCAGCTAAGGTCCCCAAGTGTGTGTTAAGTGGGAAAGGATGTGGAGTTGCACAGACAACCAGGATGTTGGCTTAGAAGCAGCCACCATTGAAAGAGTGCGTAATAGCTCACTGGTCGAGTGACTCTGCGCCGAAAATGTAACGGGGCTAAACACACCACCGAAGCTATGGCTTGATGCTTTGCATCAGGGGTAGGGGAGCGTTGAATGCGGGTTGAAGGTGTACCGTAAGGAGCGCTGGACTGCATTCAAGTGAGAATGCCGGTATGAGTAACGAAAAGATCTGTGAGAATCAGATCCGCCGAAAGCCTAAGGGTTCCTGAGGAAGGTTCGTCCGCTCAGGGTAAGTCGGGACCTAAGGCGAGGCCGATAGGCGTAGTCGAAGGACAACAGGTCGAAATTCCTGTACCACCGTAATCCGTTATGAGCGATGGGGTGACGCAGTAGGGTAGTGACGCGGACTGATGGATGTCCGTCTAAGCAGTGAGGCTGGTGTGTAGGCAAATCCGCACATCGTTAAGGCTGGGCTGTGATGGGGAGCGAAAATTGTAGTAGCGAAGGTCATGATCTCAGACTGCCAAGAAAAGCCTCTAGCCAGGAGAAGGTGCCCGTACCGCAAACCGACACAGGTAGGCGAGAAGAGAATTCTAAGGCGCGCGGAAGAACTCTCGTTAAGGAACTCGGCAAAATGACCCCGTAACTTCGGGAGAAGGGGTGCCTCGGTAGGGTGAATAGCCCGAGGGGGCCGCAGTGAAAAGGCCCAAGCGACTGTTTAGCAAAAACACAGGTCTGTGCGAAGCCGCAAGGCGAAGTATACGGGCTGACGCCTGCCCGGTGCTGGAAGGTTAAGGGGAGTGGTAAGCTCGCAAGAGCGAAGCTATGAACCGAAGCCCCAGTAAACGGCGGCCGTAACTATAACGGTCCTAAGGTAGCGAAATTCCTTGTCAGGTAAATTCTGACCCGCACGAATGGCGTAACGACTTGGGCGCTGTCTCAACGAGAGATCCGGTGAAATTTTAATACCTGTGAAGATGCAGGTTACCCGCGACAAGACGGAAAGACCCCATGGAGCTTTACTGCAGCTTGATATTGAATTTGGGTACGATCTGTACAGGATAGGTGGGAGCCGTAGAATCTTGAGCGCCAGCTTGAGAGGAGGCATCCTTGGGATACCACCCTGATCGTATCTAGGTTCTAACTTGGTACCGTGATCCGGTGCGAGGACAGTGTCAGGTGGGCAGTTTGACTGGGGCGGTCGCCTCCTAAAGAGTAACGGAGGCGCCCCAAGGTTCCCTCAGAATGGTTGGAAATCATTCGAAGAGTGCAAAGGCAGAAGGGAGCTTGACTGCGAGACCTACAAGTCGAGCAGGGACGAAAGTCGGGCTTAGTGATCCGGTGGTACCGCATGGAAGGGCCATCGCTCAACGGATAAAAGCTACCCTGGGGATAACAGGCTTATCTCCCCCAAGAGTCCACATCGACGGGGAGGTTTGGCACCTCGATGTCGGCTCATCGCATCCTGGGGCTGAAGTAGGTCCCAAGGGTTGGGCTGTTCGCCCATTAAAGCGGTACGCGAGCTGGGTTCAGAACGTCGTGAGACAGTTCGGTCCCTATCTGTCGTGGGCGTAGGAAATTTGAGAGGAGCTGTCCTTAGTACGAGAGGACCGGGATGGACGTACCGCTGGTGTACCAGTTGTTCCGCCAGGAGCACCGCTGGGTAGCTATGTACGGAAGGGATAAGCGCTGAAAGCATCTAAGCGTGAAGCCCCCCTCAAGATGAGATTTCCCAATTAGTAAGACCCCTTGAAGACGACGAGGTAGATAGGTTGGGGGTGGAAGTGCAGTAATGCATGGAGCTGACCAATACTAATCGGTCGAGGGCTTATCCTAAAGAATAAAACGCAAATGAGTTTCGGATCCAGTTTTCAGGGTGTAACCTTGAAATTGCGCTTGATATTCCAAATCACTTTGGTGAGTTAAAGAATAACTTGCGAAGTTTTGCTAAGCGAGTCCATTTATATGGAGAGATACCCAAGTGGCTATAAGGGGACCCTCTGCTAAGGGGTTAGACTGCGAAAGTGGTGCGAGGGTTCGAATCCCTCTCTCTCCGCCATTTAGGACAAGCTAGCGAAATATTATGTTATGGCGGTGTAGCTCAGCTGGCTAGAGCGTACGGTTCATACCCGTGAGGTCGGGGGTTCGATCCCCTCCGCCGCTACCATACATACCCAGGAGGCTTAGCTCAGCTGGGAGAGCATCTGCCTTACAAGCAGAGGGTCGGGGGTTCGATCCCCTCAGCCTCCACCATTGTGCCGGTGTAGCTCAACTGGTAGAGCAACTGACTTGTAATCAGTAGGTTGGGGGTTCAAGTCCTCTCGCCGGCACCATTTTTGAATTTTGAAAAATATAGGGAACTGTGGTGTAGAGGCCTAACATGCCTGCCTGTCACGCAGGAGATCGCGGGTTCGAATCCCGTCAGTTCCGCCATTTTTCAATTCAATAGTTTTACCGTACTAAAGTGGGAAGGGGTATCCCTCCGCACTTTATTTTTTTGTTAATGGATATGGCTCGGTAGCTCAGTCGGTAGAGCAGAGGACTGAAAATCCTCGTGTCGGCGGTTCGATTCCGTCCCGAGCCACCTTTATATGGAGGATTAGCGAAGTGGCCAAACGCATCAGACTGTAAATCTGCTCCCTTACGGGTTCGGTGGTTCGAATCCATCATCCTCCACCAGTTTTACGAGCCATTAGCTCAGTTGGTAGAGCACCTGACTTTTAATCAGGGTGTCGAAGGTTCGAGTCCTTCATGGCTCATCAGAAGTCATCAACCTATAGTTGATGGCTTTTTTTGTATTGTTTTAAGTTATGTTTTAATATAGCTTTTTTATTTTACGGTATCGACAGGTTATAATGAGTTCATTATGTTCGCTTAGTGCTTATTCTATATTCTAAAAAAGTGAAGTGGTGATCGCGTGACTCTGGATACAGAATGGATTCAACAACAGCTTCAGAATATTATTCAAGCGCCTTTTACCATAGTGCCTTGGTACCCGGAAATGATGGCAGAGGGAGAGACAGCCGATTCAGTTATACCGGATAGATCGTTTGTCTATGACAACAAGCTATATTTTCCGTTTCGTGCGTCGGCAGGTGAACTGGCTGCCTTTGTGGTAGAGGCCAGATATTTGACGGATCGAGAACGGAAACTGGTAGAAGCGCTATTGGGGAACATGGAGCAGGTCTGGCAGAACGGTCCACAATTGTCGGATAACCCAGTTTATAGCGAGGAAGAGCGGATGAATCGTTTTGGACAATGGCTCATACAGCAGGCTGCCAATCTAAACAGGGAAGAAGAGGTTCCTGATGAATTGCAGCTTCGTGATTCGCTATCAGCGTGCATGGTCCCGATTTTACTGAATGGCGAGGGAACACAGGAGGGGGCTATTACTTATACGCAGCTCCATCGATTGTTCGCGAGCTATTTTGGAGGGGAAGTGCTGCTTACTTCATTGGACGAACAGTCTTGGCTGATTATGGCTAAAAAGGAGCTTTTATTAGGAGCGGACGATGAACGGGATAAAGACACTGAATCCAGGGATGCAGATTTTACGGAATCGCTGGAGGAGGTTCTTACGGCCTTTAGCTTGGGCCTATATGAGCTTATTGCGAATGAGTGGGTGGGTGTATTCCATTTGGCGGTTTCTAAGCCTTCGATCCCTTTGCAAAGTCTTCCCCAAGAGCTGAATTTGTTATGGGAGACGATACATCTGGGCAAGATTTTTCATGTAACAGAGCACATCCACTTTTCATGGGAGCTTCATTTGGAAAGGCTGTTAAACCGCATTCCCAAGGAACAACGCGTACTATTTTTAGAGCAGGTAATGAAATCATCTGTCATACTGGAAGACTCAGAAACGATGGCTACATTAGATATCTTTTTTCAACTGGATTGTAATGTGAGTGAGACAGCTAAGCGTCTCTATGTGCATCGAAATACATTGATTTACCGTTTGGACAAGATCAAACAGGAGACCGGATTGGACGTGCGGACGTTTAATGATGCAGTTTTGGTCAAGCTCTATCTGCTATTGTACAAAGTGACAAAAAGGAAATAGCATCTTTGTGCAGTTTGCGAATAGCCACGCTACAAGGACTAAGGTAAGATACAAGTAAGAAATGTATTCGATTTCATAACTTGATCTTAGGAGGCAAATGCTATGGCTGGTGTACGTTTAGAGCATATTTTCAAAAAATATCCGGGTGCAGATAAAGCTACGGTTGTTGATGTCAATTTGGACATTCGAGATAAAGAATTCCTCGTATTGGTTGGTCCCTCCGGTTGCGGGAAGTCTACTACACTTCGTATGATTGCTGGTCTGGAGGAAATTTCAGATGGTAAATTGTACATTGGGGATCGCGTTGTGAATGACGTGGCTCCAAAGGACCGCGATATAGCGATGGTATTCCAATCCTACGCCCTGTATCCGCACATGAGCGTGTACCAGAACATGGCGTTTGGTCTGAAACTGCGCAAAGTTAAGAAAGAAGAAATCGACAAGAAAGTACGCGAAGCTGCCAAAATCCTCGATATCGAGCACTTGTTGGAACGTAAACCTAAGGCGCTGTCCGGTGGTCAACGCCAACGTGTCGCTCTGGGCCGTGCGATCGTCCGCGATCCTCAAGTCTTCCTGATGGATGAGCCGCTCTCCAACTTGGATGCTAAACTTCGTGGTCAAATGCGTGCTGAAATCACTAAACTGGTTAAACGCCTTGAAACCACTTGTATCTATGTAACACATGACCAGATTGAAGCCATGACGATGGGTGATCGGATTGTAGTTATGAAGGATGGTATTATCCAACAAGCTGCATCCCCAGATGAACTGTACAACCGTCCAGTGAATCTGTTCGTTGCTGGTTTTATCGGCTCTCCTACGATGAACTTTATCACAGGTAAGCTGGTTGAAAAAGAAGGTGCATTGCATTTTACTGCGCCAGGTCTGGACCTGTTCGTACCAGAAGGTAAAGGACAGATTTTAAAAGCGAAGGGCTATATCGGCAAAGATGTGATCTTGGGTATCCGTCCTGAGGATATTCATGAAGAGCCTGTATTCTTGGAGGCTTCTCCGAATACGATCTTTACATCCACTGTGGATGTAACGGAAAATCTCGGTCATGAAATGCTGTTGTACCTGAGCGGTGCCGGAAATGATACGATTATTGCTCGTGTAGACGGACGTTCCAATACTCGTGATGGTGTCAAAGCGAAGTTGGCTGTTGATATGAACAAGGTTCATATTTTTGATAAGGAATCGGAATTGAGTATTCTGGTTGGCGAATAAAATTTGCCTCTGGAAGAGAGTCGTAGTTTTCCCCAAGCGGAGAACTGCGACTCTTTTTGTATATCGCATACGGCTACTAGCTTCGGCATTGCATTCATTGGAAAATTCCGATACGATGGGTACAATGGTACAGGTCTAGATGCAGGCAAGGTTCGTTGGCAAGGGTCCTAGATGGGATCAATCCTGCTGTCGGAATAGAGTTAGCCTGGAACCATAGTGTTAAATCAAGTGGAGTGTGGATTGATGCAGTGCAGCATAGACTGGCGTTGGGCTGTTGGTTAATAGGGTAAAGCTACATAAATCAAATGACGTATAGAATCCGGTGTTGCAGATGAAGGGGAGAATACAATGGCTAAACAGGTAAAGGTATCCGAGCTTGTACAGCAGTTTCAAATGGAAGTTATTTCTGGTGAAAAAGGTCTGCGAAGACTGATCACAGTGGATGATTTGAATCGCCCAGGTCTGGAGATGGCCGGGTATTTTGAATATCATACACAGGAGCGGGTACAGCTTCTGGGAAGGTCTGAGTTGGCTTTTCTGGGGATGCTTCCTCCTGAGGAGCGACGGGATCGGATGGAGCGTCTGTGTACAGAGCTGACTCCATGTATTATCATCACACGTGGTCTGGAGGTACCAGCTGAGTTAGTGGAGGCGAGTGCAGAGCGGGATATTCCTGTACTGCGCACTAATATGGCGACGACGATTTTATCAAGCCGCATCACAGGCTTTCTCGAAAGAAAGCTGGCTCCTACGGCGACTATTCATGGTGTACTGTGTGACGTGTATGGCGTGGGAATGCTTATCACAGGAAGTAGTGGAATTGGTAAAAGTGAAACAGCACTGGAACTGGTTAAACGTGGACATCGCTTGGTAGCAGATGATGCGGTAGAAATTCGGCAAACGTCCGATTTTCAGCTGCATGGTACAGCACCTGAGCTGATCCGTCACCTGTTGGAAATTCGTGGCGTGGGCATTATTAATGTGATGACGCTGTTTGGTGCTGGTGCAGTTCGTAATAACAAACGGATTACATTGGTTGTCCGTCTGGAGGCATGGCAGCAGGACAAGCAGTATGACCGTCTTGGTCTTGATGAGGAAACGACACGCATTATTGATACAGATGTTCCACTGGTTACGATCCCAGTTCGTCCGGGCCGAAACTTGGCTGTTATTATCGAGGTGGCGGCGATGAACTATCGTTTGAAACAAATGGGCGTTAATGCTGCCCTGCAATTTACAAACAAGCTGACTGCTACGATTTCTGAAGATATGGAAGAGATGGATTAAGGTTGGTTAGTTCGTTTGCAAGGAAGAACGAGGAGTGAGAGAAACATATGTCAACGGCAACATTACTGCTGAATCCGATCGCTTTTTCAATCGGGGCAATCAAGGTCCACTGGTATGGACTTATTTTGGGGCTGGCGGCGCTTGTGGGTTTATATCTCGCCATCCGTGAAGGAAAAAGATTCGGTATTCCGCAGGACTTTTTTATGGATATGCTGCTTCTGGGTGTTCCATCAGCTATTATTGGAGCGCGTATTTATTATGTAGCCTTCAAATGGGAAGACTACCGAGATAATCTATGGGATGTTTTTAAAATTTGGAATGGCGGTATTGCGATATACGGTGCCTTGATCGGGGCCATTATATGTGCGGTCATTTATTTCCGGTATAAAGGGTATAACTTCTGGCGTATCGCTGATATTTGTGCACCAGGCCTACTGATCGGTCAAGCGATTGGACGCTGGGGTAATTTTGTCAATCAGGAAGCCTACGGTGGACCGACGGAAGAGACTTTTTTGCGAAATCAACTGCATCTGCCGGACTTCATTGTGAATCAGATGAACGTTAACGGGGTGTTTCATCACCCTACATTTTTATATGAATCACTGTGGAGTATTGTAGGTGTGATTTTGCTGCTCGTCATTCGTCGTATGAAATTTGTACGTGCAGGCGAAATGTTTGCGTTTTACTTCATTTGGTACTCGATTGGTCGTTTTTTCATCGAGCGTGTACGGACGGACAGTTTGGCTTTTCAGGGACCGGATTGGCTCGCTTCCTTTGTAAATGCCCTGTGGTCTCCTATGGTATGGTTAGGGTTTGAACCAGGGCATCTGGACCCAAGTTACGGTAACGTACGGATATCACAATTGCTGCCTATTTTCATTGTGGTGGCTGCCGTGATTTTCATTTTGGTTCGTCGCCGGAAGGGCACATCTGTTGCTCGGTATAGCGATCCGATTATCTCTAGCAAAGCGGGGATTGATCAGGTACCTGACGTGACGCCAGAACAGGTATCCCGTCCAGGACAAGATGCGGTTCCTCCAACAGCTACGGCGGATAAGCTACCTAAGGAAGACACGGACGAGGACAAGAAGGAGCATCTATGATAAATACGATTTTGTTTGATTTAGACGGCACCATCATGGATACGAATGAGTTGATTATTAGCACATTTCTACACATTTTGAATCATCCGGATGCTGATCCGCTGACGCGGGAGCATATTATTCCTCATATGGGTGGAACGCTGGACGATCAACTCCGTACTTTTTCGGGATTAACGGATGTATCTGGGCTAGTTAAGGACTACCGTGCTTATAATCAGATTCATCATGATCAAATGGTGAAGCCATTTCCATATGTCATTGAGGTTATTCAGGAGTTGCGTGCGAGAGGAATTAAGCTAGGGGTTGTGACCACTAAAATACGACCATCCACGATACGTGTACTTAATCTGTTCAATCTGACTTCCTCTATGGATTATATTGTGACGGTGGACGATGTAGAGCATCCTAAGCCACACGCTGAGCCAGTCCTTAAGGCCTTAGCAGGCTTGAATGCTGAAGCAGAGCATACATTGATGGTCGGAGACAGTTCTTTTGATATTTTGTCAGCTCAGGCAGCAGGTGTGAAATCGGCTGGTGTAGCTTGGTCGCTCAAGGGCGAGGAAACTCTGCGCGGATATGGGCCTGACTACATGTTGTATGATATGCGGGATTTGCTGAAGCTGGAGCTTCAAGGTGTCAACGTATCGTGAGAAAGGTGAACCGCTATCCTGTAGAAGGTCCCAATGCGTTGTGGCAGATTTATCGGACGGTGAGCCGCTGGAAAGGCATTAAGAACTTTATTTTTATACAGATTGCCCGGTATTGTCCTGTGCTTTCTCTGAAAAACGTCATTTACCGCAGAATGCTGGGAATGAAGGTGGGGCAACATGCGGCCTTCGGCCTGATGGTGATGGTGGATGTTTTTTTTCCGGAGCATATTACGATAGGGGACAATTCGGTCATTGGATATAACACGACGATACTGGCTCACGAATACCTCATTGAGGAGTATCGTATCGGTAAAGTGGTGATTGGTGATCATGTGCTGATCGGCGCCAACACAACCATTCTGCCGGGTGTCACCATTGGTGACGGAGCTATCGTAGCGGCTGGAGCGGTCGTGCATAAAGATGTGCCCGCAGGTGCATTTGTGGGTGGCAATCCGTTGCGTGATTTAAGACGCTCTGGTGTGGATGAGTAGTAAATAGCACAATAAGGAAGGCCCCTTATGTATTAAGGGGTCTTTCTTGTGTTGTTTTTCTGTATAATAAGTGGGGTAATGCATGTTGATTATGTTTAAAAATTGATAAAAGACATATTTGCAAGGCGATATGGGAGCGTGTTGATTTGGTCAAAAAAGAACGTATACCAGAGCTTGATATTTACCGGGGAATATTAATTGCAGCCGTTGTTACCATTCATGCGACTTCAATGGCTTTAATTGATGCGCGTCATTCTCTATTGTTTTATCCTTTTCTATTTTTAAATATGTTTAGTAGCTTTGCGGTGCCAGTATTTATTTTTGTGAGCGGGTTTGTTTTATTTTACAATTATGTCGATAGGCCGCTTCGTGGTAAGAATATGCTAGTGTTTTTCCGAAAAAGACTGATGTTTATTGTGTTACCGTACGTTTTGTTTTCTCTTGTGTATTATTTGACCTTGGTAACACGCGGGTTAATGCCGCTCAGTGATCTTCCACTCGTGCTGTTAACGGGAAAGGCGTATACGCATTTGTATTATGTCATTATCATCATCCAATTTTATTTGGTCTTCCCGCTGTTGTTGTGGGGAGTGCAGCGCTTATGTCATTGGATATCGAGTCCAAGGAGAGCAGCCTGTATCATTTTGGCAGTAGGGTTAGTCATTCAATGGGGGTTTGTATTGCTGAACAAATACGTTTGGCAAGAGGAAAGAGGAAGTCTTGCGATTACGTATATCAGTTATTTTGCCTTGGGCGCAGCTGTAGCGATTGGATATGAAGGGTTTAAAAAGTGGCTTTTTCCAGTGTCAGGTACAGTAATTAGACGTGGTCAGTTGATCAGTTGGTGGGGGTTGTGGGCGGCTTGGCTACTCGTGGGTATAGCTTATGTACAAATATGGTTTGTAGCATATCGCAAAGGCATCTATGCAGACTCACTGATCTATGAACTACTCCGTAATGCACATGCCCTCGTATCTGCATTAGTGTTGTTTCAGTGCTCGGTTTTATTATATCGTCATACTAATGATAGGCTGCGAATGTTAATCAGTTGGTTGGGGGCATGTTCTTTCGGTATTTATTTACTTCACCCGGCGTTACTGCGGGTGTATCGCAAGTTAGATTTGCATGGAACACCGATAGAATATATCTTCTCCGTTGCCGGTGGATGGTTGTTGGCGCTGTTTGGCTCATGGCTGATTGTGACGTTGTGTTTTCGATATGTTCCATTTGCATGGATCGGTTTGGGCACGGTTCCGAAGTTTCCTTTCCGGCGTAAAGATAAACAGGTGAATAGCTAAATATTTTGATTTGGACTGTTAGCTTAAAGCTGGCAGTCTTTTTTTAGAGTATAGAGTTTTTAAATTTTCAGTGGAGCTGAACAACTCTATATGCACAAAAAAATTAACGTAGGCGCGGTCTTGCTCCGTGAAAATACGTTGATAGATGTTTTTCATATAGGATTCATGTATTTTGCATTGGATAAAATATAGAGAGGGGTAGCAGCTTGGCGAATCTGTAAAAAAGGGCTGCGCCGTTCGGTTGACGTTCACAAGTAGAGCATGATAATATATCGAATATACTTTAGTTTGTTAGCACTTTACCATGATAAAGATATTGTGAAATCATGAGGTGATAGAGATGTCTAAGCCAAAAGGATTCGAGATCCCTGTAGGGGTTCGAGATTATCTTCCGCGTGCAGTGTCGAAGCTGCGGGCCATTGAACTGAATGTACTCGAATGCATGGAGCGTTGGGGTTACCGCCAGATTATGACGCCTACGATGGAATACTACGATACGGTGGGAGTGGCTAGTTCTACTTCCGATCGGAAGCTGTTTAAATTACTCAATAACCGGGGCACCACGTTGGTGCTGCGATCGGATATGACCGCTCCAATTGCAAGGGTGGTATCTTCGTTGCTAAAGGAAGAGGAAGTACCTCTCCGACTTTCCTATCACGCAAATGTATTTCGGGCGATTGAGGAAGAGGCAGGAAGAGAAGCGGAGTTTTTTCAGACGGGTGTGGAACTGGTGGGTGATGATTCGCCTGAGGCTGATGCAGAAGTTGTAGCATTGGCAATTGCATCATTACAGGCAGCAGGGGTGACCTCTTTTAAAATTGCGATGGGGCATGTGGGATTCCTGAACGGCTTATTTGAGGAAATCATTCCAGGCCGCCAGGCTGAACAACAAGCGCTAAAGGAACTGTTGCTCAGTCGTGATGTAGTGGGCTACCGAACAGCGATCGAAGCTTTGTGCTTGGCTCCCGAACATCGGGATAAGTTGGAAGCTATTCTTCGGTTGCGCGGTGGAAAAGAAATTTGTGACCAGGCTACCCGTCTTAGTGTGGAGCAGCAGACGATTCAATCCATTGCACATTTGTGCGAGGTGTGGGAAGTGCTGGAGGCTTACGGCGTATCTGAGCATGTGTTAATCGACCTTACCATGATCGGGGATTTTTCATATTATACAGGAATGACTTTTGAGGGCTATGCGGCGGAGATTGGGTTCCCGGTATGCAACGGAGGCCGCTATGACAATCTGCTTCAGCAGTTTGGTCGATCCGTACCTGCAACAGGATTTGCATTGAAAACGAACCGGATCGTCGATGGTGTGGATGGTATTCAAATGGAGGCGAAGCTTCCTATACTTATCCGCTATGACGAACAGGGACGCCAAGAGGCGTTATCCGTAGCGGCACAGCTACGCGCAACAGGTCTTACTGTGGTGACAGGGCTCACGGACGGACCGGAAGATCGACGTCGTGAGCAGCAGGGCCTGTACGCAGAGGTATACAGCTATACAGCTGAAGGAAGACAGCCAGTACAAAGGAGGGAATTGCCGTGACGGAAACATTGAAGGTAGCCATGCCAAAGGGACGGATTTATAAGCAGGCTTCTGAGCTATTTCGCCGAGCGGGGGTTCCCATTCCGCTGGATGTGGACGAGACGCGCAAGCTGGTCATCCCACTGCCCGAACTGGGCATGGAATTTATTATGGCGAAGCCCGTTGATGTTCCTACGTATGTGGAGTACGGGGCGGCGGACATTGGCATTGTGGGCAAGGATGTTTTGCTGGAAGAAAACAAGGATGTGTATGAACTGCTGGATCTCGGGATTGCCCGTTGTCGGATGTCGGTGATTGCTTTACCAGATTGGCAGCCAGGTATTCGTCAGCGGGTCGCTACAAAATATCCGAACGTGGCTTCCCAGTATTTTCGGGAGCAAGGCCAGCAGGTAGAGGTTATTAAGCTGAATGGCTCCATTGAGCTGGCGCCGTTAATTGGTCTGGCAGACCGCATTGTTGATATGGTGGAAACGGGTCAGACCTTGCGGGAGAATGGATTGGTCGAGCAGATCAGCATACTGGATATTACCAGTCGTCTGATTGCCAATCGGGTCAGCTACCGGATGAAAAACAGCTCGATTCAGGCATTGTGTGATCGATTGCATCAGGTGATTCCAAATGCGGTGGCACCCCGGGAGTAAATGGACTAAAGGAATAAGCCAAGGGTTAAAGGGGCATTCTGCAAGCTGCAAGTAAGGGGGAATGGACAAATGAAGATCGTATCAGCCCGTGATTTCAGTCTCCAACGGGAGGTGGATTACGGCACACCTGAGCAAAATGAGGCTGTGCGTACCATTATTCAGTCGGTACGCCAAGAGGGGGATGAGGCTGTCCTGCGATATACGCAATCGTTTGATGGTGTATCGCTGATAGCAGAGCAACTTCGTGTGACGGAGGAAGAATTGAAGGCGGCATATGATAAGGTAGAGCCTTCATTTTTACAGGCGATTCGAGAGGCGGCGGATAATATCCGTGCTTTTCACGTGAAGCAAAAACGTAATTCGTGGATGGACTTACAGCCAGATGGTAGCTTGCTCGGTCAAATTATCCGACCGTTGAAACGTGTAGGCGTGTATGTTCCGGGCGGTAAAGCAGCCTATCCATCCTCAGTGCTGATGAATGTCATTCCCGCTCAGGTGGCTGGTGTACCGGAGATTGTTATGGTGACACCCCCGGCGACAGGCGGCAAAGCAGGGATAGATCCATATACACTGGTAGCTGCGGCAGAGGCTGGTGTAACGGAAATATATAGGGTTGGCGGAGCGCAGGCGATTGCCTCTCTCGCTTACGGAACACATAGCATTGAGCCAGTCGATAAAATTTGTGGTCCCGGCAACATTTATGTAGCGCTGGCGAAGCGCGAGGTATATGGCGCGGTGGATATCGACAGTATAGCGGGACCAAGTGAAATTGTCGTGTTGGCTGACGATACAGCAAATGCCTCTTATGTAGCAGCTGACCTGCTTTCACAGGCAGAACATGACGAAATGGCCTCAGCCATACTGGTTACGCCTTCGCAACGCTTGGCCGAAGAAGTATCAGCTGAAGTACAGCGCCAATTGGCAGAGCTACCGCGCAGAGATATTGCTGCTGCATCGGTGGAGGCATATGGGGCTATCATTGTCGTCGACACTTTGGAAGAGGGCATCCATATTGTAAACCGACTGGCGCCGGAACATTTGGAAATTATGACAGAGCAGCCGATGGAGCATGTGGGTCTGATTGAAAACGCGGGAGCTATTTTCCTGGGAGCATACAGCTCGGAGCCAGTAGGCGATTATTTTGCCGGACCTAACCACATTATCCCGACGAATGGAACGGCGCGGTTTTCTTCGCCAGTGGATATTGATGATTTTATCAAGAAGTCGAGTATGATCTATTACAGCAAGGAAGCACTGCTGCGCAATGGAGAGACGATTATGCAGCTTGCCCGCCATGAAGGGCTGGAAGGACACGCACGGGCGATACAAGTTCGATTGGACAATGAAAAGAAGGCGGTGGATGGCGATGGGGAACGAAAATAACGTAACAGAACGTACAGGCAGCGTCAGCCGAAAGACGAACGAAACGGATATTCAGCTATCTTTTGCAGTAGACGGCACAGGGCAAGCTGAGATTGAAACGGATGTTCCGTTTCTGAATCACATGCTGGATTTATTCACCAAGCACGGACACTTTGACCTGAATGTACAGGCCAGAGGGGATGTTGATATCGATGATCATCATACCGTAGAGGATATTGGTATTTGTCTGGGGCAAACCTTGCTGGAAGCGTTGGGTGATAAAAAAGGAATCAAGCGCTATGCCAGCGTCTTTGTACCGATGGATGAGGCGCTCGCGCAGGTTGTCATTGATCTGAGTAACCGCCCTCACTTTGAGTATCGTGCGGAGTATCCGTCACAGCAGGTAGGGAGCTTTTCGACGGAGCTGGTGCATGAATTTCTGTGGAAATTTGCGTTGGAGGCTCGCATGACGCTACACGTCATCGTTCACTACGGGCAAAATACCCACCATATGATTGAAGCGGTGTTCAAAGCGCTGGGACGTGCACTGGATGAAGCGACATCCATTGATCCGCGGGTGACGGGAGTGCCTTCAACGAAGGGAGTGCTGTAGCCCATGTCCATTGCCATTGTGGATTACGGCAGAGGCAATCTGCATAGTGTGAGCAAGGCCGTTGAACGTCTTGGCTATGAGGCTGTAGTAACGGGAGATGCCCAAGTGATTCGTTCCTCCAGCGGTGTGATTTTGCCAGGTGTAGGGGCATTCGGGGACGCTATGGAGCATTTGCGTTCCAGCGGATTGGATCGGGTAATTCAGGAGGTTGCCAGCGCTGGACAACCACTGCTCGGTGTTTGTCTAGGAATGCAACTGTTGTTCACTCGTGGTGAAGAATACGGCAGTCACGAAGGGCTTAATATTTTACCAGGCGAGGTCGTTCGATTTGCTCCTGATCTGGGGGTTAAAGTGCCGCATATGGGCTGGAATCGTCTGTGTATGATTCAGCCGGACCACCCGTTGTTACAGGGCTTGGAGGAAGGACATGTGTATTTTGTGCATTCCTATCATGCGAAGCCGGAGGTCGAAAGTGACCTGCTGGCGGTGACCGATTATGGTGGGCCCGTAACGGCTATCGTGGGCAGAGGCCATGTATATGGCATGCAGTTCCACCCAGAGAAAAGCGGGGAAATGGGGATGCAACTGCTTCGTCAGTTTTTAGAACTAGCGGAAGTAGAAAAGCGAGCGTAACGATTCGTGAGTATGCAGTTGGTGGTACGCCAACTTTGGTCGTTGATGGATGTAAAGGCATATAGATGTTGAATAGCTCACAGGGGGGTCATACTTTGTTCACGATATACCCGGCGATTGATATTCGCGATGGCAAATGTGTACGACTGGTACAAGGAGATTATAACCAGGAGACGATATACAACGAAAACCCGGTGGAGGTTGCCCAAGAATGGGAGCGTTTGGGCGGCTCTTACATTCATTTGGTTGATTTGGACGGTGCTAAAGCAGGTCAACCGGTGAACGATGAGCTCATTGGGCGCATTGCTTCTGCGGTGCAAGTGCCTGTACAAGTGGGTGGCGGCTTGCGTACACGTGAACATGTAGAGCGACTGTTGTCGCTGGGCGTGAGCCGTGTGATCTTGGGTACGGCAGCGATTGAGGACCGTGCTTTTACGGAAGCAGTATTGGGTACCTACGGTGATCGGATCGCCATTGGTCTGGATACACGGAATGGCTATGTGGCCACGCGCGGATGGCTTGAAACCTCGGAGGTTCGAGCGGACGAATTGGCTGCTGAGTTGGCCTCCAAGGGAGCGGAAACCTTCATTTTTACAGACATTTCCCGCGACGGAATGATGCAAGGCCCGAATGTGGAGGCGATCGTAGCGCTTGCGAAAAGCAGTGGACGAACCGTGATCGCTTCCGGCGGTGTCAGCAAGATGGACGATCTAATCACGCTGAGCACCTATGCGAAAGAGGGTGTAGGCGGTGCTATTGTGGGTAAGGCATTGTAT
Source organism: Paenibacillus sp. SEL1 (assembly GCF_054602535.1). Lineage (NCBI taxonomy): Bacteria > Bacillati > Bacillota > Bacilli > Caryophanales > Paenibacillaceae > Paenibacillus > Paenibacillus sp. SEL1. The sequence goes on from NZ_CM137723.1 coordinate 2,211,845, forward strand.
ACGGGCAGCATTGATTTACAGGTCGCGGTACAAGCTGTAGCAAAGGCATAGGGGGAGTAGGCATGTTGGCTAAACGTATTATTCCCTGCTTGGATGTAAAGGATGGCAGGGTGGTTAAGGGCGTTAATTTTGTGAACTTACGCGATGCAGGCGATCCGGTGGAATTGGCGGCACTTTATGATCGAGAAGGGGCGGACGAAATCGTATTTCTGGATATTTCTGCTTCAGTTGAAGGGCGTGCCACCATGGAAGAAGTAGTTCGTCAGACAGCCGGGGAGATTGCCATTCCTTTCACCGTAGGTGGCGGGATATCTCATGTCGATGATATGAAACGCATTTTGCGTGCCGGAGCTGATAAAATTGGCGTAAATACGGCAGCTGTCCGTAACCCTCAGCTGATTGCGGAGGGTGCGCGCAGCTTTGGCTCACAATGTATCGTTGTTGCCATTGATGCCAAGTACAACGGGGCGTGGGGCGAGTGGGAAGTGTATACGCACGGAGGCCGCACGCCATCTGGTATCCGAGCCTTGGCTTGGGCCAAGGAAGCTGAACAGTTGGGAGCCGGTGAGATTCTGCTGACCAGCATGAATGCGGACGGAACCAAGGACGGCTTTGACCTGCCACTGACTTCCGCGGTATCGGATACCGTCGGGATTCCAGTTATCGCTTCTGGTGGAGCAGGCAAACAGGAGCATTTCTATGACGTGTTTACGGCGGGCAAAGCGGATGCTGGATTAGCAGCAACGATTTTTCACTATAAAGAAATAGGAATCCCTGAGCTAAAACGGGATTTGAAGCGCAGAGGAGTGGAGATACGATGAGCAACGAATTGAACCAACAGCTATCTCTGGAGCAGATACTGGATAATGTACGCTGGAATGAGGCAGGACTTGTCTCGGCGATTGTGCAGGATGATGCTACGCTTCAGGTGCTTACGCTGGCCTACATGAACCGCGAGTCGCTGAAACTATCTTTGGAGTCGGGAGAGACCTGGTTCTGGTCACGTTCCAGACAGGAGCTGTGGCACAAGGGGGCTACTTCGGGGAATACACAAAAAATCACCTCCATCCAGCTGGATTGTGACGGTGATGCCCTGTTGGTACGTGTCACTCCGAGCGGTCCTGCCTGTCATACAGGAGCAACGAGCTGTTTTTTTCGTAATATTTCCGCGCCAGGAACGGCTGTAGCACCTATTGCAGGAAATGCAGGAGACCACACGTTGGTAAATGATGTTTCCAGTGCTTCAGCAGACCGCTTTGAGGTACTTGCCCAGCTGGAGGCGATTATTAAGGAGCGCGAAGAGACACGTCCTGAAGGGGCCTACACGACTTATCTTTTTGATAAAGGTGTAGATAAAATCTTGAAAAAGGTTGGCGAAGAAGCATCCGAGACAATCATTGCCGCCAAAAATAAAGATAATGACGAACTGCGCCTGGAGGTCAGCGATTTGATTTATCACCTGCTGGTGCTGTTGCAGGAGCGTAAGCTACCGCTCGATGACGTGCTGGCTGAGTTGAATCGCCGCCATGAACGTCCTCGTCGTGATTAGTACGGTTTGTTGTAGTGTTGAAAGGGGGGGAGCCGCATGAAAATTGACTATCATACGCATCACGCCCGCTGTGGGCATGCCATAGGGAGTCTGGAAGAGTATGTGCAGCAGGGAATTCGGCTAGGGCTGGATCAGCTCGGCTTGTCCGATCACATGCCACTACTGCATGTAAAACCGGCTGACTATTACCCGGAAATGGCAATGCCTATGGAGGAGCTGCCCCGATACGTGGAAGAATGTTTGGAACTGAAGGAACGTTTTAAAGGGCAAATTGATATTCGTGTTGGCTTGGAAGGCGACTACATCGAGGGCTGGGAACGAGAAATCGAAGACATCATCACCGCGTATCCCTGGGATTATGTGATTGGTTCCGTCCACTTTCTCGGTGAATGGGATGTCACGGACTTCCGTCAGGTACACCATTGGGAAGGCAAAAATGTGCTTGAGGTGTACCGCACGTATTATGATGCGGTTTCCAAGGCGGCAGCTACCGGTTTGTATGACATCATGGGTCATTTGGATGTCATTAAGCGCTTCGGCTATCATCCGAGGCCGGAGGAAATGGAGGAGCTGCGTGAACTGGAGCGTGCCGCAATTTCAGCCGTTGCCCGAAGCGGTCGGGCGATGGAACTGAATGCATCAGGGCTTTCGAAGCCCTGTGCCGAGATGTTCCCGAGCCGCCGCATGCTGGAAGAAGCTTTTTCGCTAAGCATCCCGCTGACCGTAGGATCGGATGCTCATGATCCGGCGAAGCTGTCCGAGCACTTGGAGAAGGCACGCGCGCTTCTATATGAAGTCGGCTATCGCGAGCTTGCCGTATTTCAGCATCGCGAGCGCTCGCTGGTGCCGCTGACGCTTTAATTATACGTTTATTGGGTCTAAGTATCATTTCCAGTGGTTAGCCGAACGCCCCCTATTTATACAGGGAAAAAGCGCTCGGCTATTTAGCGTATTCTTATATACATATCTATAGGTATACAAGAGTGTATCCGATTTTTGGAATGAGGCAGGATCGACTGTCAAGTCGTTTTGAAGTTGTGGTATACTGAAGGGTATGAACATGCCAGTTACTTTTAAAGGAGGTGCCTTGGTTATTTATGAAAGGGAAACATCTGCGAGTATCGGAACCTAGCCCTAAAATTATTGCTTTGCGTTTCGACGCATCTTTCTTTTTTGAGAAAGCTGTGCGCTCGCTTGATCGCAATCATTATGACAAGGCATTGAAATATTTTCGCAAAGCCGTTGAATATGAACCGGATAATCCGGTGAATCATTGCAATATGGCGGGTATATTATCAGAGATGGGGGATTATGCAGGTTCGAATGAGATCCTGTCCTCTGTTCTGAGTGACGTAGACTCGTCGATGACAGAGTGTTATTTCTATATGGCGAATAATTACGCTAATATGGAGCAGTTTGAAGAAGCGGAGAAAGCATTGGTCACGTACCTGGAGGAGGACGAAGAAGGCCAGTTTCTTGATGAAGCGGAGGAAATGATGGAGCTGCTCTATTATGAGCTGGACCGTCCAACGAAGCTGAACCGCATTAAGGCCCGGCAGGGAGTAGTAGAGCATGATCAGGCTCGTGTCCTGCTGGAGGAGGGGAAATTTGCTCAGGCAGCCCAGTTGCTCAAGCAAATTTCAGAGGAACAACCGGATATGTTCGCTGCACGGAATAATCTGGCGCTGGCGTATTACTACATGGGATTGTTCCAAAATGCTAAGGCTACCATTATTCAAGTGCTGGAGGATGAGCCGGGTAATTTACACGCATTGTGCAACTTGGCGATCTTTTATCAGCACGAGGGCGGCGGCCCGGAATTGGATCGTCTGGTGCAGACTTTGGCGGTTACTATACCGTTTCAGGAGGAGCAGGTATTCAAGCTGGCGACCACTATGGGGATTCTCGGACGCCATGAGGAGGCCTACAGACATTTCCGCAGGTTGCTTCATGGCGATGGAGAGAACAATGCGGATGCTTCTTTGTACCATTACACGGCGGTAGCTGCTAGCAATACCGGAAGATATGCGGAAGCTCGGCGGTTGTGGAGTCATTTGCAAAAACAGGATGCTTCCTCGGAAGTTCCGCGGTTTTTCCTGTCCCGACTGGAGGAACTCCAGCAGGAGGGTACACCGCTGCAAGTGCTCAGCTATCATTATCATCTCCCGTTTGAGGAGCAATTCCGCATGTGGGAGAAGTTTGGTGCTGACCAGGTGCCTGATAGTATGAAGAAGGACCCGCTAATCCGGTCATCCTTCTTCTGGGCCTTGCGCCACGGGGATCGGGCGACTCAGCTTCAGGTCATTCAGGCGTTAAGCTTGATCGGTGATGATGAGGTGCGTCAGGCACTGGAGTCCTTCGTAGAAGACCCGGACCAGGAGGATGAGCTGAAACGCCGTGCCTTGCAAGTATTGCAAGAAATGGCGGAGCAGGGTGAGCAGAAAATGTACCCGGAAACGGAACATTCTGATCAGTTGGAGGTTGAGAACGATCCGCATACAATTGAAGGTGGTGTATCTGCTTCCCCGGTCGATCCACAATGGCAGGCAGTGCTGGATAAGGTACTGACCGTCATGAGCAAGCCATCAGATCCGGCCATGCAGCACGATTTGAGATCGCTTTGGCTGGAGTATTTGGATCGGCTTGCCCCGGAAGTTCCGATGGTTCAGCATACTGAGGGATGGGCAGCGGCGCTGGAATATTTGACAGCTAAAATGCATCATCATTCAGTCACCTATCAGGAAGTAGCCGATCGTTATGGTATTTCCGTATCGACCGTAAGCCGCTATGCACGCCAGATTGACAGCGTGTGTGGTATCAAACAGAAGCTGAAGCAGCCGCTCTCCACGTTTAAAAAGCAGGTCTGAGACCTGCTCCAAACATCACTTAAAGGAGGCAACAAACGTATGTATAAATCCATAATTATTGGTACAGGTCCTGCAGGCTACACAGCCGCTATTTATTTGGCACGCGCTAACATGAATCCGCTGATCATTGAAGGGATGCAGCCCGGTGGGCAGCTTACTACAACGACCGAAATTGAAAATTTCCCGGGTTTTGAGCAAGGTATCCTCGGGCCTGAACTGATGGATAATATGCGCAAGCAGGCTGAACGTTTTGGCGCTGAATTTACCTCCGGTTGGGTTGAGGAAGTGGATTTCAGCAAACGTCCTTTTAAAGTGAAGGTAGAGGGTAAAGGCATCATTGAGGCGGAGTCGGTCATTATTGCTACAGGTGCGTCCGCCAAATATCTAGGCATCCCGGGTGAGCAAGACAATGTAGGTCGCGGAGTCAGCACTTGCGCAACTTGCGATGGCTTCTTTTTCCGCGGGAAAAAGATTGTCGTGGTTGGCGGTGGCGATTCAGCCATGGAGGAAGCGAGCTTCTTGACCCGTTTTGCTTCCAGTGTAACCTTGGTCCATCGTCGCGATGAGTTGCGGGCGTCCAAAATTATGCAAGATCGCGCGCGTGAGAACGAAAAAGTACATTGGGCATTAAACCGGACTCCTCTGGAAGTTGTGACGGGAGAAGCTGGCTTAAAGGGTTTGAAGGTACACAATAATGAGACCAATCAGGATGAGCTGATTGAGGTAGATGGCGTATTCGTAGCCATCGGGCATACACCGAACACAGGTTTCCTGAACGGACAAATCCATACCGATGAACACGGCTATATTGTGGTGAAGCCAGGCACAACAGAAACGAATATCCCCGGAGTTTTTGCCTGTGGGGATGTACAGGATAACCGTTACCGTCAAGCTATTACGGCTGCGGGAACGGGATGTATGGCGGCTATGGACTGCGAGAAGTATCTCGAAGGCAGTGCTGTTCACGACTGGAGCGAAACACTGGATCAATAAAAGAGTGTCTATCGTACACAAAAAGGCTAACGGGAGAGCGAAGGAAGCCTCTGTTATGCCGTATCTTTTGTTCAGGAAGAGAAAGCCTGCTGCGTTTGCACAGGCTTTCTCCTTTTTATGGGTGCATGAGGTTAAAAGTTCCGCTAATCGTACACTTTTCAACAAGGAAGTGTCCTTGACCGTAACGGGGGCTTCAATTATAGTTGGAACGTAGGATTACTATTATGAAGTAGGAATTGTAAGCATATATTTCATACCAGGTTTTTAAGTAAACACAAAGGTGGCTTGGAACATGTCTGAAAGTATCTATGTAGGTGTCGATTTGGGCGGTACCGCGATTAAAGTCGGCATTTGTAATGAAAACGGACAGCTTTTGCACACATATGAGGGACCAACCGAAACCGATAAAGGTGTAGACGTTGTCATCGGTAATATCGAAAAATATGTGCGGCATATTGTTGAGCAATCTCCTTATGAGTGGGATCAACTAAAGGGTGTCGGTGCAGGCGTTGCAGGTTTTACGAATGTTCGTGATGGTATTATTGTCCTCGCTCCTAATATTGGCTTTCGTGACGTACCGATCCGTGCGCTCCTAGAGAACCGGATTGGCAAGCCTGTGAAAATAGACAACGATGCGAATGTTGCTGCGCTGGGTGAGGCTTGGGCTGGTGCAGGCAAAGGCATCGAAAACTGCGTATGCTATACCCTGGGAACAGGAGTAGGTGGCGGTATTATTATAAACGGTAAAATATACCAAGGTTCTTCGGGCATGGCCGGAGAAATTGGCCATATCAGTGTCGTACCTGATCTGGAGGCTATTCAGTGTGGATGCGGCAAAATGGGTTGCTTGGAAACTGTATCTTCCGCAACAGGCATCATTCGCATGGCCAAGGACGCTGTGGAACGTGGCGACCGGACCTCTCTGGCGCTGGAAGATCAAATTGCTGCCAAGGAAGTATTTGATGCTGCTAAAGCTGGAGATGAAGTCGCGCTGCGTATCGTGAACCGGGCTGCCTTTTATTTGGGGAAATCCATGGCAGCGGTTGCCGCTGTGCTTAATCCAGAGTTGTTTATTATAGGCGGCGGTGTTTCTAAAGCAGGCGACTTTTTATTTGAAGAGATGCGTCGCGTATACGCCAAACTGGCACCTGAACCGCTTCAAAAGGGTGTATATATCGTACCAGCGGTGTTAGGCAATGACGCAGGTATCGTAGGGGCTGCAGGGTTGCTGCTACGCTCCTGATTCACAGGTTATTGATAATACGGGTACTGGTATAGAGCGAAGAAGCAAAAGGAGAGGGAAGTCCATATGACAGACAACCTAAAAAATGCTGCGCCGTGGGCAACGCTCATTATTATTACGGGGATGTCAGGCGCAGGGAAGACCATTGCGGTTCAGAGCCTGGAAGACTTGGGCTTCTTCTGCGTCGATAATTTGCCCCCTGTACTGATTCCCAAATTTGCCGAGTTGATTGAGCAGTCGAACGGTAAAATAGGCAAGGTGGCACTCGTAATTGATTTACGCGGACGAGAATTTTTCACTGCCTTGTCGGAATCTTTGAATTATATTAAAGATCATTTTACGATTCATTGTGAAATTTTATTCTTAAATGCGAATGATGGCGTTCTCGTACAGCGGTATAAGGAGAGCCGTAGACGTCATCCGTTGGCTCCAGACGGCATGCCTTTGGATGGGATTCGGTTGGAGCGCAAGATGTTGGAAGAACTAAAAAGCTCAGCTACACAGGTTATTGATACAAGTGTGATGAAGCCTGCAACCTTAAAGGCGAGGATTATTTCACGATTTTCTCATTTGGAGAGCAGTATGCTTTCCGTGAACATTACTTCTTTTGGCTTCAAGTATGGTATTCCCATTGATGCCGATCTTATATTCGATGTGCGCTTCCTGCCTAATCCCCACTACGTGGACCAACTACGTCCCCACACGGGACAGGATAGCGATGTATATGATTATGTCATGAAATGGCCTGAGACTCAGGCATTCTTGACCAAGTTGCTGGATATGTTACACTTTTTGATTCCGCAATATCGCAAAGAAGGCAAAAGCCAGGTCATTATCGGCATTGGCTGTACTGGCGGTAAGCATCGTTCTGTTGCAATATCGGAGTATTTAGGAAAAATGCTAGGTGCCAGCGAGACAGAATCTGTTTCTGTTTCGCATCGGGATGCTGATCGGGACCGGCATTAATGAGGTGAAATCATGAAAGAGACCGGATCACAACGGGAGCGCCCACGTATTGTTGTTATGGGCGGCGGAACCGGCTTGTCCGTCATGCTGCGGGGCTTAAAGCAAAAGCCGCTAGATATTACGGCTATTGTTACAGTCGCTGACGATGGCGGAAGTTCCGGGATTTTGCGCAGTGAGCTGCAGATGCCTCCTCCAGGGGATATTCGCAATGTGCTGACTGCCTTGGCTGACGTGGAACCAGTGATGTCAGATATGCTGAAATACCGTTTCGGTGCGGGATCAGGATTGTCAGGCCATAGCCTGGGTAATCTGATTTTAGCAGCGATGACCGATATATCGGGAGATTTCGTAACGGCGGTACGTGAGCTTAGCCGTGTATTTGCTGTCCGGGGACGTGTGCTACCGGCAGCCGAGGAAGGCGTTGTGCTAAGCGCCGAGATGGAGGATGGCACGGTGATTACCGGGGAGTCCAAGATCCCGGAAGCGGGCGGACGCATCAAACGCGTCTTTCTTGAACCGACTCACGTGGAGCCGTTGCCTGAGGCTGTAGAGGCCATTAATGAAGCCGATGCGATTTTGATTGGCCCCGGCAGTCTATATACCAGCATATTACCAAATTTGCTTGTACCTAAACTCGCTGAAGCTGTAGTAAAATCAGACGCTATCAAAATATTTGTCTGTAACGTTATGACCCAGCCTGGGGAAACCGATGGTTATACGGTAGGAGATCACCTGCAAGCTATTTTTGAGCATGTAGGGCATCATCTCTTCGACTATGTCATTGTAAATAACGGAGAAATTCCACCCCAAGTACAGGAAATGTATGCCGAGCAGGGAGCCAAGCCAGTTCAAGTAGACATGGGCGAGCTGACCGACCGGGGATATAAAGTGGTGGCAGATACATTAGTTCTGTTCCGCACGTATTTACGGCATGATGCCGACAAATTGAGCCAGCATATTTACCAATTGGTACAAAATTGGATATTAAGAAGGAGGTGAGTCCCTTGTCCTTTGCGGCACAAACGAAAAAAGAGCTTACGATGATTGAAAGCCAGTCCTGCTGTGAGAAAGCGGAACTATCTGCACTTATACGTATGCTCGGATCCGTACAACTGTCGAATAAAAGGGTGATATTGGACGTGTCCACAGAAAATGCCGCGATTGCAAGGCGGATTTACTCCTTGATCAAGAAGCATTTTCAACTTCATATCGAACTGCTTGTACGGAAAAAAATGCGCTTGAAAAAAAATAATGTGTACATTGTCCGTATTCCCAATGGTGTGCAGCAACTGCTAAAGGATCTTTATATCGTTACAGAAGGTTTCTTATTCACTGACGGGATTAATCGGGATATCGTTCGGAAAAACTGTTGTAAGAGGGCTTATTTGCGGGGCGCCTTTATGGCAGGTGGCTCTGTCAACAATCCTGAAGGATCGTCTTACCACCTTGAAATTTCTTCGATGTATGAGGAGCATTGTCAGGCACTCGTTGATCTTGCGAATGAATTTCATCTAAATGCTCGCTGTATTGAGCGAAAAAAAGGTTTTATTCTCTACATCAAGGAAGGCGAGAAGATCATTGAGCTGCTTAGCATCATTGGGGCGCATCAAGCCTTGTTCAAATTTGAAGATGTACGCATTATGCGTGATATGCGCAATTCTGTAAATCGCATTGTCAATTGTGAAACGGCTAATTTGAACAAGACGATCGGAGCTGCTGTCCGGCAAATTGAGAATATTAAGTTGCTGGAGAGGGAAGTTGGTTTGGAGACCTTGCCGGATAAACTGCGTGAAGTGGCAGAAATTCGGCTCGCTCATCCCGATTTGAATTTGAAAGAAGTCGGAGAAATGCTCAAAGGGGTCGTGAGTAAATCGGGTGTAAATCATCGGCTTCGCAAAATTGATGAGATGGCTGACAAAATTAGGGGCGAAAATGGCCTGATTCCGTAAAAAGAGTGTCCATGGGGCTTTTAGCCCCGGTTTTTTTAGTTTTTTTTCTAGTGTCTGTCCCGGGTTAATGTTATAATGTGATAAATAAAATGGAGTAAGTAGTGTCCAGATTTATTTGATGAGGGGGTAAGCTGACATGTCAAAACATCCGGTAGTCGTACGCTTGAAAACAGGACTGCACGCCAGACCTGCTGCGTTGTTCGTACAGGAAGCGAATAAATATTCATCTGAGATTTTTGTGGAAAAAGAAGACAAAAAGGTTAATGCCAAAAGCATCATGGGTATTATGAGTCTTGCGATCAGTACAGGTACTGAAATCAATATTAGTGCTGAAGGTGCGGACGCTGAACAGGCTGTAAACGCTTTAGTAAGTTTGGTTAGTAAGGTAGAGCTGGAAAATCAATAAACAAAGATTTGCTTTGTAATATGGTGTATGCTCTTAGTGAAAAGCCCCCTTTGGGGCTTTTTTTTGTATCCAGAAAAAAGTCTTCGAACGCTCCTCCGTTAGTTAGCTGTTTTATGTGTGGATTTGTTGAATATAGAGACCGTATTAAGTTCAAGTTATAAATAATTAGATTCCCGTGGTCATGCCCTGTTTCGGAAATTTGTATGCTTGGCTGCAACCTTTTTCCGTCTTTTCCGTCTGGAAGGTACAAACATTTACAAGAAAGAGGTTGAATTCAATGAGACTTTGGACAAAAACAGTAGCCACGGCAGTTCTCGCAGGAGCATTAATGGCAGGGGGAGTAGCAGGAGGATTATGGACAGGGGCAGATCGGGCCTATGCTGCGTCAACAGCTTCGACGGTAAACGGTGTAATTAATGTGACTGGAAGCGGGGAAGTATTGGCGAAGCCCGATATTGCTTATCTCTCTATCGGTGTACAATCGGAAGGGAATACGGCAGCGGCTGCTCAAAAAGCCAATGCTACAAAATTGAACAAGGTTACACAACTGCTGAAAGAAAAGTGGAGCATCAGCGCAGATGACATTCAGACCAGCCAGTTTTATGTACAGCCTAACTTCACCTATAACGAAAAAGAAGGGCAGAAGCTCAAAGGCTACACTGCCAACCATACACTTTCCGTCAAATACCGAGATTTGGATAAAATTGGTCAGTTATTGGATGAGGCGACCAAGTCTGGAGCCAATAACGTAGATAATGTACTTTTTTCCGTGGAAGATCCTTCGACTTATGAAGAGGAAGCCATTACTAAGGCATTGGGAAGCGCACAATCTAAAGCGAGTGCTGTAGCTAAAGCAGCCAAACGCGGGTTAGGTGTCCTTGTGAGTGTGACGGTAGATGGCGGAGAAGCACAGGTCTTTACACAACGTGAAAATGCCATGTCAAAATCGCTCTTGGACGTAGCAGGTGGCGGGACAGAGATCCAATCAGGACAAGTAACAGTGAAAGTTCAGGTGTCGGCTCAGTACGAAATGAACTAATACAGATCATCAAACGAAGCCACAAGCGGCCTGCATCATGTGCAGGCTGGCTTGCTGGCTTTTTTTGTATACCGAAACCTTTTTGTAATGAGTCTGTCATAGCTAAGGGTTATTAGGTGTACATATTGAAATCGGAGAGTGTACAGATTGTAAACTACATACAATAGGGTATAGATATAATAATAAAAGTAGTTATCACACATAGACAATACAGATCATTAACAGGAGGAATACTTAATATGAGTAAGCATGCAAAAAAATGGGGTTCAGCACTGCTGGCAGCAGGGATTTTAGCAGGAGTCGCAGCTGTTCCCGTTTCCTATATCCAGGCAGCATCGACCAAACAAGCGACAACACAGCAACCGGGAATCACCATCCAATGGAATGGTAAAACGTTGCCCGCTAAAGGTGTTCAAGTGAACGGGAGTACAATGATTCCGGTGGCCGCACTGCGTGACAGCCTGGGGATTCCAGTAAGCTATGAGGCGAAAACAACGACATATACCGTAGGTAGCGGGTACAATAAACTTTACATTATAGCTTCTTCCTCGGATGCCTACGTCAACGTCAATGGAATCAATACACGTAGCATGGATGCCAAACAGATCGCTGGGAAGCTATACATTCCTATGAGTCTGCTGAAAGACTATCTAGGCATAGATGCACAATGGAATGCTGCTCAGAAAACAGTAACGCTGAGTAAAAGCCAGTTAAATCCGATCACCATTGCGTCTCAAACACTTCCAGCATCGAGTAATGCGAAGGTGTCCTACAAAATTAAGTACCCGCAAATCAACGGCAGCCAGCTAAATCCTGAGGCTCAACAGGCCATTAACAATGTGCTTAAAAAGCATGCAGAGGGTATATTGGCAGCAGGTAAAAAGATGATGGCTGAGGGAGAGGCTACAACAGAAAGACCGTATGAGTTCGGAAATGATTTTGCGATTGCCTATAACAAAAATGGTATTCTGAGTGTGATTATGCAGGATTACTCGTATACGGGTGGCGCACATGGCATGACGGCACGTAAAGGATATACGTTCTCGCTCGCTGATGGTAAACTGCTGCAATTGTCTGACGTTTTGAAGGCAAATCCGAACTACAAAAAGTTCCTCAATGCTGATTTGAAGAAAAAAATCGATGCGCTTCAGGCTGGCGAAGGATTCGGCAAATTTAAAGAGCTGGCGGCAGATCAGAATTTTTATGTGACGAGCAGTGGAGTAACAATTGTGTTTGATTTGTATGATTATGCGCCATACGCGTATGGAATTCCGGAGTTTACCTACTCGTTCGGTCAACTGCTGCCTCAAGGCGGAAAGCCTTTTGCGGGACAGCATGAATAGTAGGAGTAAACAATTCCAATTGTCTATAAGCTAAAAAACAATAAAGCAAAAAAAGCTGCCTACCGGATAAAACATCCGGGGCAGCTTTTCCATTTACCAGCTATCGAGAGGCAAATTTCTTCTCTTATACACCTTCTGGAGAGGAGCTAGTTAGCACTTTATCAATAATACCGTATTCCTTGGCATCATCAGCGGACATGAAGTAGTCACGGTCTGTGTCTTTTTCAATGCGCTCCAGTGGTTGGCCTGTGCGATCTGCGAGAATGCGGTTCAATTTGTCACGCATTTTCAGAATGCGGCGTGCACGGATTTCAATATCCGTTGCCTGGCCTTGTGCACCACCCAGTGGTTGGTGAATCATAATTTCACTGTTTGGCAAAGCGAAACGTTTACCTTTGGCGCCTGCATTCAGCAAGAACGCGCCCATGGAAGCCGCCATACCTACGCAAATCGTAGATACGTCAGGTTTAATGTATTGCATCGTATCGAAAATGGCCATACCAGCTGTAATGGAACCGCCAGGACTGTTAACATACAAGTGAATATCTTTTTCAGGATCTTCGGCAGCCAAAAACAGCATTTGCGCAATAATAGAGTTGGCTACAACGTCATTGACGTCCGAGCCTAACAAAATAATGCGATCCTTCAACAGTCTGGAATAAATGTCATAGGCGCGTTCGCCGCGGTTACTTTGTTCTACTACCATAGGAACATAGCTCACGTCAAAAAACCTCCCTTAAATATCGTTAGTGGATTTGGTGGACATGCCGATTACACGTCCCTTATTTATAAACTGTTACCGTATTAACCACATGATAAACAATTTCAAACAAAAAGTCAAAGAAAGTCAAACTAATGATTAAAAAAAAGAGCCCTCAGCGCTCTCATTGGTTAAAACATTATGTAGAAGCATTTATGCGTTCATTTAAAATGGCGCGCCCGCGAGGAATCGAACCTCGATCTCAGGCTCCGGAGGCCTACGTCATATCCGTTGGACCACGGGCGCATAGTTCAATCAATGCAAACAACTAACTAATTAAACAGCTAATTGGAAACAAAGATGATTATATGATATACAGCAGTGAATTGCAAGCTTTTATTAAATGCGCATATTCAGGCAAATGGTTGAGAAATATAGGTTCAGATAGACTTGCATGTGGAGCAAATATTGGTTAAGATATACGTGGGACTTAAAAAGTTATCCCGGGACGTTTTAAGACCAGTTAGAGATAGAGCATTAGAGACAGAACTTAGAAGTGTGCGGGAGTGGAAAGCATGCGAAAGATATTAGAAATACAGAAGCAGCTTCTGCCCGACCTCATGGATGTTTTGAAAAAAAGGTACACGATCCTGCATCAGATTATGCTGTCCGATGTTGTTGGACGCAGAACACTGGCAGCTTCACTGAACATGACTGAGCGCGTGTTGCGCGCCGAAACCGATCTTCTTAAAGCTCAAGGGCTAATTGAGATTGAGAGTGTAGGCATGAAGGTGAGCAAAGCAGGACTGGATCTGCTGGAACAGCTGGAGCCGATTGCGAACAACTTGTTCGGCCTGTCCCAATTGGAGGACCAGATTCGTCAAGCCTATGGTTTGAGGAAGGTGGTTGTCGTTCCAGGGGATTCGGATGCTTCTCCGTTAACAAAGCAGGAGCTGGGGCGCGCTGGAGCAAAAGCGTTGCTGAGTGTTATGGACGACGAGGATGTGGTCGCTGTAACAGGTGGCACGACGATTGCCGACGTGGCGGAACAACTGGCACTACCTTCTAATGGCCCACTTAAAGGTGGGTGGTTTGTACCGGCACGCGGGGGTTTGGGAGAAAGCATGGAAATGCAGGCCAACACAATTGCTTCCACAATGGCTCGCAAGGTAGGCGCTCAATACCGTCTGCTCCATGTACCGGATTTGCTCAGCAATCATGCTTACAACTCCTTGCTTGAAGATACGAACATTCAGGATATATTGAACCTGATTCGCGAGAGTCGTATCATCATTCACGGGATAGGCAACGCCATAGCGATGGCACATAGACGTAAACTTGATCCCGAAACCTTTGCCCAGATCAGCAGTGAGGGGGCCGTTGCCGAATCGTTTGGTTATTACTTTAACGAAGATGGCGTCGTTGTTCACAGAATGCTGACGCTTGGACTTCGATTAGAGGACATCAGGCGTACCGATACGGTTCTAGGTGTAGCTGGAGGCAAGAGCAAGGCGGCCGCTATTCATGCGGTACTGCGTTTCGGACAAGAAGACATTCTAGTCACCGACGAAGGCGCTGCTGCCGAGATTGTAAGTCATTATTTAAATGGTTAAGATGGATTTATGAATGGTGTTGTCTTGACGGGCTTTCGGGTCTGTCTTGAATATATAAAACTAAACTAAACGAACTTTGGGAGGAACTCACTCATGACAGTTAAAGTTGGTATTAACGGTTTCGGACGTATTGGACGCCTTGCTTTCCGCCGGATTCAAAACGTGGAAGGTATTGAAGTAGTAGCAATCAATGACTTGACAGATTCCAAAATGTTGGCACATTTGTTGAAATATGATACAACACAAGGTACTTTCCAAGGAGAAGTAGAAGTACATGACGGCTTCTTCAAAGTAAATGGTAAAGAAGTTAAAGTTTTGGCTAACCGCAACCCTGAAGAACTGCCTTGGGGAGACCTGGGTGTAGATATCGTTCTGGAATGCACAGGTTTCTTCACAACTAAAGAAGCTGCTGAGAAACATTTGAAAGGCGGCGCTAAAAAAGTTGTTATTTCCGCTCCAGCTACTGGCGACATGAAAACTGTCGTTTATAACGTAAACCATGAAATTCTGGACGGTACTGAAACTGTAATCTCCGGTGCTTCTTGCACAACAAACTGCTTGGCTCCTATGGCTAAAACACTGCAAGACAAATTCGGTATCATCGAAGGTTTGATGACTACAATTCACGCTTACACTGGCGACCAAAACACTTTGGATGCTCCACATGCTAAAGGTGACTTCCGTCGTGCTCGCGCAGCAGCTGAAAACATCATTCCTAACACAACTGGTGCTGCAAAAGCCATCGGTCTGGTAATTCCTGAACTGAAAGGTAAACTGGATGGCGCGGCTCAACGTGTTCCAGTAGCAACTGGTTCCCTGACTGAGTTGGTAACAGTTCTGGAGAAAAACGTAACTGCTGAAGAAATCAACGCAGCAATGAAAGAAGCTTCTGATGCTGATACTTTTGGATACACTGAAGATCAAATCGTTTCTTCCGACATCAAAGGTATCACTTTCGGTTCTTTGTTTGATGCAACTCAAACTAAAGTTCTGACTGTTGGCGACAAACAACTGGTGAAAACTGTAGCTTGGTATGACAACGAAATGTCCTACACTGCACAATTGATCCGCACGTTGGAATACTTCGCAAAACTGGCTAAATAAGAACATTCTTATTGAGCAATAACATAGAGCGGAAACAGGTTATTGTTTCCGCTCTTTATATATCAAATGTGCCTTAAATTCCTGTTTCGTAAAATTATAAGGGTGCGGAGGAATATGGAGATGAACAAAAAGAGCGTACGTGATATAGAACTGAATGGAAAACGGGTGTTTGTTCGTGTAGATTTTAACGTTCCGGTTGAGGACGGTAAAATTACGGATGACAAGCGTATTCGTGAAACCTTGCCAACCATTAACTACTTGATTGAAAAAGGTGCAAAAGTTATTTTGGCGAGTCACTTTGGACGTCCAAAAGGTCAGGTTGTTGAATCCATGCGTCTGACTCCTGTTGGCGTACGTTTGTCTGAGCTGCTGAAAAAGCCAGTAGTTAAAGTGGACGAATCGGTAGGCGAAGCTGTTAAAGCGAAAGTGGCTGAACTGCAAAACGGCGACGTGCTGTTGCTTGAAAATGTACGTTTTTATGCAGGAGAAGAAAAGAATGATCCTGAATTGGCGAAGCAATTTGCTGAACTGGCCGACGTTTTCGTGAATGATGCATTTGGTGCAGCACACCGTGCTCATGCTTCCACTGAAGGTATCGCTCATATTCTTCCGGCTGTTTCTGGCTTGCTGATGGAAAGAGAATTGTCTGTCATTGGTAAAGCTTTGTCGAATCCAGACCGTCCTTTTACAGCCATTATCGGCGGTTCCAAAGTAAAAGACAAAATCGACGTGATCGACAACCTGCTGAACATTGCAGATAACGTAATCATTGGTGGCGGTTTGACTTATACATTCTTCAAAGCTCAAGGTCATGAAGTGGGTCAATCTTTGCTGGATGAATCCAAACTGGACGTAGCTCTTGGATTTATTGAAAAAGCGAAGAAACTCGGCAAAAACTTCTATCTTCCGGTTGATATTGTTGTATCTGACGATTTCAGTGCTACGGCGAACACGGACATTGTGGATATCGACGGCATTCCTGCAGATTGGGAAGGCGTGGACATCGGACCGAAAACACGTAAAATCTATGCAGATGTGATCAAAAACTCCAAACTGGTTGTATGGAACGGACCAATGGGCGTATTTGAAATCGAGCCTTTCGCTGGTGGTACTCGTGAAGTAGCGGAAGCTTGCGCAACAACTGAAGCATACACCATCATTGGTGGCGGTGATTCTGCGGCTGCGGCTGAAAAATTCCACTTGGCTGATAAAATGGATCATATCTCCACTGGCGGCGGAGCATCACTGGAATTTATGGAAGGCAAAGCACTTCCGGGTGTTGTTGCACTGAACGATAAATAATCAAACGCACTATGCGTGAATAAAGCTTTAGGGCACCTAATAGTTAGGAGTTGAAACCATTGAGAACACCGATTATCGCGGGTAACTGGAAGATGTTTAAAACCGTACCAGAAGCTAAAACTTTCATCGAAGAGATCAAAGGCAAAGCAGAGGTTGCAGGAGTGGAGAGCGTGATTTGCGCACCATTTACGAATCTTCCTGCTCTGGTTGAAGCAGTAAAAGGTACGTCTATTAAAATTGGCGCACAAAACCTGCACTTTGCAGAAGATGGTGCATTTACAGGTGAAATTAGCGGTGGAATGCTGAAAGATCTGGGTGTAGATTACGTTGTGATCGGACACTCCGAGCGCCGTGAATATTTTAATGAAACAGACGAAACGGTGAACAAAAAGGTTCATGCGGCATTCCGTCATGGCCTGACTCCAATCGTGTGTGTAGGCGAAAAGCTGGAAGATCGTGAAGCTGGACAAACCAAAGAGGTTGTAAAAGTGCAAACTGTAGCAGCTTTTGCTGGTTTGGCTAAGGATCAGGCTGCACAAGTAGTTGTTGCTTATGAGCCAATCTGGGCCATCGGAACAGGCAAATCCTCCACTTCGCAGGACGCGAATGAAGTGATTTCCTATATCCGCAGTCTGATTAAAGAGCTGTATGATGAAAATACAGCAAATGCTGTACGTATTCAGTATGGTGGCAGTGTAAAACCTGAAAATGTTACTGAGTACCTGGGTCAAAGCGATATCGACGGCGCGCTCGTGGGCGGTGCCAGTCTTCAACCGGCGTCGTACATCGCGCTTGTTGAGGGGGCGAAGTAAGATGACAGCACCAAAACCGGTAGCTTTAATTATTATGGACGGGTTCGGATTGCGTGACACCGTAGAAGGTAATGCGGTTGCGCAGGCCAACAAACCGAATTACGACCGGTATTTACAACAGTATCCTCATACAACGCTGACGGCTTCTGGCGAAGCAGTGGGTCTGCCTGAAGGACAAATGGGTAACTCCGAAGTAGGTCACTTGAACATCGGCGCAGGCCGAATTGTATATCAAGACTTGACTCGTATTTCGAAGTCCATCCGTGAAGGTGAATTCTACGACAATGAAACACTGGTTAAAGCAGTGCAACATGCCAAGAAGAACAACACGAAACTTCACCTGTACGGACTTCTGTCCGACGGCGGCGTGCATAGCCATATCAGCCATCTGTTCGCTATGCTGGACTTGGCGAAAAAAGAAGGTTTAACAGAAGTGTACATTCATGCTTTCATGGATGGACGCGATGTTATGCCTGACAGCGGCGTAGGCTTCATGCAGCAGCTGATCGCTAAAATTCAAGAAGTGGGCGTAGGCAAAATTGCGACTGTACAAGGACGCTATTATGCTATGGACCGCGACAAACGTTGGGAACGTGTAGAGAAATCCTACCGTGCAATCGTGTACGGAGAAGGTCCTCAATACACAGACCCAATGGAAGCATTGAAAGAATCGTATGAAAAATCAGTGTTCGACGAATTTGTGGAGCCAACGGTTATTGTGAAGGCTGACGGCAGTCCTGTAGGGCTGGTCGAAAGCAATGACTCTGTTATCTTCCTCAATTTCCGTCCTGACCGTGCGATTCAACTGTCTCAGGTATTTACAAACGCGGACTTCCGTGGTTTTGACCGTGGCCCGAAATGGCCTAAAGATTTGCACTTTGTGTGCCTGACGTTGTTCAGCGAAACGGTTCAAGGCTTTGTAGCTTACGAACCGAAAAACCTGGATAACACGTTTGGTGAAGTGTTGGTTCAAAACAACAAAAAGCAATTGCGTATTGCTGAGACTGAAAAATATCCGCACGTTACTTTCTTTTTCAGTGGCGGACGTGATGTGGAGCTTCCTGGCGAAACTCGTATTTTGATCAACTCGCCTAAAGTGGCTACATATGACTTACAGCCGGAAATGAGTGCGTATGAAGTAGCGGATGCTGCTGTTAAGGAAATCGAAGCCGACAAGCATGATGCGATTATCCTGAACTTTGCCAATCCGGATATGGTTGGACACTCCGGTATGCTGGAGCCAACGATTAAGGCGGTAGAGACGACGGATGAGTGTGTTGGACGTGTTGTAGATGCGGTTAAAGCCAAAGGTGGCGTGGTTATTATCATTGCTGACCATGGTAACGCGGATATGGAAATTGATGAGCAGGGACGTCCGTTCACAGCTCACACAACTAATCCGGTTCCGTTCATTTTGACTGACGAAAATATCGTTTTGCGTGAGCATGGAATACTGGCTGACGTAGCTCCAACGCTTCTGGATTTGATGCAACTTCCGCAACCTGCGGAAATGACAGGAAAATCTATGATTGCATCCCGCAAGTAAGCTTGATTTAATAAGTATAGGCTTGACCAATAAATCATGATTCACAAAGGAGATTAAGTACAAATGACTATTATTTCTGACGTGTACGCTCGCGAAGTCCTCGACTCCCGTGGTAACCCTACGGTTGAAGTTGAAGTTTATCTGGAATCCGGTGCTATCGGTAGTGCTATCGTTCCTTCCGGTGCCTCCACAGGCGCTCACGAAGCTGTAGAGCTTCGTGATAACGACAAATCCCGTTACCTGGGTAAAGGCGTTCTGCAAGCTGTTAAAAACGTGAACGAAATTATTGCTCCTGAAGTAATCGGCTTGGATGCTGTGAACCAAGTAGAAATCGACACGCTGATGATCAAATTGGATGGTACACATAACAAAGGTAAATTGGGTGCAAACGCAATTCTGGCAGTATCCATGGCTGTAGCTCGCGCTGCTGCTGAAGCTCTGGGCTTGCCACTGTACACTTACCTGGGCGGATTCAATGCTAAACAATTGCCAGTACCAATGATGAACATCGTTAACGGTGGCGCTCATGCCGACAATAACGTTGACGTACAAGAGTTCATGGTTCTGCCTGTAGGCGCTCCTACATTTAAAGAAGCTCTGCGTGTAGGCGCAGAAATCTTCCACAACCTGAAATCCGTACTGAACTCCAAAGGTCTGAACACAGCTGTTGGTGATGAAGGTGGTTTTGCTCCTAACTTCAAATCTAACGAAGAAGCTCTGTCCACTATTATCGAAGCGATCGAAAAAGCTGGTTACAAACCAGGTGTTGACGTATTCCTCGGTATGGACGTTGCCTCCACTGAGTTCTACAAAGATGGAAAATACACTTTGGAAGGCGAAGGAAAATCCTTCACTTCTGCTGAGTTCGTTGACCTGCTTGCTTCTTGGGTTGATAAATACCCAATCATCACTATTGAAGATGGTTGCTCCGAAGATGACTGGGAAGGTTGGAAATTGCTCACTGAAAAATTGGGCAACAAAATCCAATTGGTTGGTGACGACCTGTTCGTAACAAACACAGAGCGTCTGGCTAAAGGTATCGATGAAAACATCGGTAACTCCATCCTGATCAAAGTAAACCAAATCGGTACGCTGACTGAAACATTCGATGCTATCGAATTGGCTAAACGTGCAGGATACACAGCTGTTATCTCTCACCGTTCCGGTGAATCCGAAGACAGCACAATCGCTGATATCGCTGTTGCAACAAATGCAGGCCAAATTAAAACAGGTGCTCCTTCCCGTACTGACCGTATTGCGAAGTACAACCAATTGCTCCGCATTGAGGATCAACTGGGTGAACTGGCTCAATACCACGGCCTGAAATCTTTCTACAACCTGAAAAAATAATATTGCGCAAAAATGCTGATGGCGTCTCTTGACTCATGGTTTATGATCATGAAGTCTGAACGCTCAAAGCTTTTTCGCATGAATAAAACAGGCCTACTCGCCACCGCGAGCAGGTCTGTTTTTTTGTTATTATGGATGTGTATGAGAATTTATAACTTTGCAAAGGCTTAATGGCTGAGTGACTTGCTATAGCTGTTGTTATCTACTGGAAGCTGTGGTAGAATAAAAATAGTGTTTTGCGTTAATTTCCGGCTATTTATAACATGATATGTACATGTTTTCATAAAAGAGGCCGTGTTGTTTTGCAAAACAGATGTATAAGCTCAGGAGGTGGGATTTTTCATGGAAATCTTTTTGAAAGTGCTGCTCGTTGTGTTCTCGATTGCTGTTATTGCGGTTGTTTTACTGCAAAAGGGGAAAAGCGCAGGTTTGTCCGGTGCCATCTCTGGCGGTGCTGAGCATCTGTTCGGCAAGACAAAAGCTCGCGGTATGGATTTGATTTTACAACGCGCAACTGCTGTACTGGGTGCGGGTTTCATGATCGTTTCTGTTTTAGTTGCATTTTTTGCAAAATAAGATAAATATGTACCTTAAGCCTTCGTTTCGCGGGAAACGGGGGCTTTTTTTAGATTTTGGACAGGCAGGGATGCCGTCGATTAAATTCGTGTATACTAGGGTATGAGTATATTAAGAGCCTTGTATCAGGAACAAGGAACAAGGACATGCGGATTTATTACTGAAAATTAAAGGTCACCCGAGGTGGACAATATTATGATAACAGAGCAACAACTACTCGATTTTATGCGCGAGACCGCATACAAACCCATGACTTACCAGGAGCTGGAGCAGCACTTTGATATTAAGGATGCGGAAGATTTCCGTGAATTTCTTAAGCTTTTGAATGCTTTGGAGGAAGAGGGGAAAATTCTGCTGACCCGCACAAACCGTTATGGTGTGCCGGAACGAATGGATTTGCAGCGTGGGCGTTTGCAAGCTCATGCCAAGGGATTTGCTTTTCTGATTCCAGAGGACCGGGAGCACCCGGATGTATATATTCATGCCAACGATTTAAAGAGTGCGATGAATGGAGATACGGTACTGGTAAGAGTGTCATCGAAGGGACCTGCGGGCGGTCGACTAGAAGGTGAAGTTGTACGGATCGTGAAGCGCGCAGTGCTTCAAGTAGTAGGCGTGTTTCAGAGCCACGAAGCATACGGTTTCGTTTTGCCGGATGATAAGCGCATTAACCGGGATATTTTCATTCCAAAAACAAGCTTCAATGGAGCTGTAAACGGTCAAAAGGTCGTTGTGCGTATTGTGAGCTATCCAGAAGGACGAGCAGCAGCGGAAGGCGAAGTGTTGGAGGTTTTGGGTCATAAGGATGATCCAGGCGTCGACATTTTGTCAGTTATCCGTAAGCATCAGCTTCCAGAAGCTTTTCCAGATGAAGTGACAGAGGAAGCGGAGAATGCTCCCGACGCGATTACGGAAGAAGAGATTGTTCGTCAGGGACGGCGCGATCTGCGTGATAAGATCATTGTTACCATTGATGGTGAGGATGCCAAAGACCTGGATGATGCTGTCAATGTAGAGCGCTTGCCGAACGGAAACTACCGTCTGGGCGTTCATATTGCCGACGTAGGGTATTATGTGCGTGAGAACTCCAAGCTGGATCAGGAGGCATATAACCGCGGTTGTAGCGTGTATTTAGTAGACCGTGTCATTCCTATGCTTCCACATCGACTTTCGAACGGAATATGTTCTTTGAATCCACAGGTGGATCGACTGACTCTATCCTGTGAGATGGAATTCAATGAGCATATGAAGGTTGTAAAGCATGATATTTTCACCAGTGTGATTAAAACGAAGGAACGGATGACGTACACTAACGTTCGCAAAATCCTCGAAGAGGAAGATGCTGAACTGATGGAACGGTACAAGGATCTCATTGATGTATTCAGCACGATGAAGGAATTGGCATTGAAGCTGCGTGCTAATCGAATGCGCCGAGGCGCGGTTGATTTTGACTTTGATGAAGCCAAAGTGATTGTGGATAATGAAGGCAAAGCTGTCGATATTGTAAAGAGAGATCGTACGATAGCTGAACAAATTATTGAAGAGTTTATGTTGGCGGCCAATGAAACGGTAGCCGAACATTTCCATTGGCTCAAAGTACCTTTCTTGTACCGGATTCATGAGGACCCAGATCCAGAGAAGCTGCAAAACTTTATGGCTTTCGCAGCCAATTTTGGGCATCAGATCAAAGGTAGAGGAAATTCCATTCATCCGCGCGCGCTGCAAACGTTGCTAGAAGACATCCAGGGTACGAAAGAGCAAACCGTGCTTAGCACGATGATGCTGCGTTCGATGAAGCAGGCAAAGTATGATGCGGAATCGACAGGACATTTTGGATTGGCAGCGGAGTATTACTCTCATTTTACATCGCCGATCCGTCGTTACCCTGACTTGGTGATTCACCGTGTCATTCGTGAGGTATTGGAGAATGGCGGAGCTTTACCAGCCGAACGTCAGGAATATTTGACTGCACGTATGCCTGATATTGCGCAGCAGTCTTCCGAGCGTGAACGCGTAGCTGTGGATGCAGAGCGTGATACAGAGCAGATGAAAAAGGCTGAATACATGCTGGACAAGGTCGGCGAGGAATTCGAGGGGATCATCAGCAGTGTAACCAGCTTTGGGATGTTCATTGAGCTGGACAATACAGTGGAGGGCCTGACGCGTCTGAGTGCGCTTACGGACGACTATTATCATTTTGACGAGCAGCATATGGCGTTGATTGGCGAACGTACCTCCAAGGTGTTCCGCATTGGGGATGAGGTTAAAGTTCGCGTCGCGCGTGTGAATATGGAAGATTACACAATTGACTTTGAACTTGTCGATATGAAGCAACGGCAACGCCGTGAACGGACTGGCGGTACAGGACAAGGTGGAGACTTTGCGCGTGGCGAGAGCCGTGGTAAAGGCAAAGGCCGAGAAGGGCGTGACCGCAAGGGCGGCAAGGACAAGACTGGCAATGAGCGTAAAGGCGGTCGTGATGTTACCGGGAAGCCAAAAGAAGCTGGCGCTGGTAACGGAGGGATTAGCACCGCAGGTCGTTCAGGGCGCGGCGGCGGAAACGGAGCTGGAGCCGGCTCAGCTAGCAACTTCGGCTTTGGCAGTGGCAAGGGCGGGTATAACTCGCCAGCATCCGGGGCAAGCAAGCGACGGAAGAAGACGTCTGCCAGCGGTATTTTCATCGGCGGAGCAGCTACACCAGGGAGTGATGCCAGACCAAACGGTGAAGGCGCAGCACGGCGCAAGCGGAAGAATAAGGGCGGAAGTGGCGGCAATAGCACCGCGGGCTTTGTGCGGAAAAAGAAGAAGTAGGAAGTTAGAGTTTACTTACTTTGAAGGGTGGAGCTTCCATTGCAGTGAATGAAGCTGACTTTGAAGCATAGGTTATACGGGCGGTTTCTGTCTGCTGTATTGGATGGAAGCCGCTTGGTTTTAAGTGTGATATAAGTGCAGTTTGAAATGTAGAAGGCTTGACCTTTCTTGCTTTTACCATCTGAAATTTGTTACAATATATTTCTAGGTGGCTCTTTGTAGCCGGATTTTGATGCTTGGATTTCAAGAGTGAATTACGTTATTCATAAGGAGTGGTATTCATGGGTAAGAAGGCAGACGGGAAAGTGCTCGCCCAGAACAAAAAAGCTTCCCATGACTATTTTATTGAGGACACCTACGAGGCGGGCATGGTGCTTACGGGAACAGAAATTAAGTCTCTACGGAATGGTCGCTCCAATATAAGTGATGCATTTGCTACGATCCGTAATGGCGAAATTCATATTCACAATATGCATATCAGTCCTTTCGAGCAAGGCAATCGTAATAATCCTACCGATCCGACCCGTACACGTAAGCTGCTGTTGCATAAAGAACAGATTCGCAAGCTTATCGGATTGTCCAAACAGGAAGGCTACACGATTGTTCCGTTAAAGATTTATGTTCGCAATGGTTATGCCAAGCTTCTGCTCGGACTGGGTAGAGGTAAGAAGCAGTATGATAAACGTGATGCTGCCGCTAAACGCGATGCACAGCGTGATATCCAACGTGCTTTGCGCGAGAAGCAGAAAATTGCAAGATAAGTTGCTGTATTATTGGGTATGGTACAAATTACGTGGAGAAGTTACTTGTTCCTGTAATGGTGCTATTTTATAAGGCTTAAATAGCTTCATTTCGTTTCGTAATGACCTGTAATATGGTATACTAACGAAGTAGTCAGTTTTAAAGCTTTTAACTTTGTTCGAGTGTTGAATCCTAGGATTCAGCTTTTGATATTATGCATGCTTATGCTCCGGTATTTCCGGTTTTATCCGTGGAGCCCTTTTATAATAAGGGGGCGTTTATGGATTCGACGGGGATAGTTCGAGCATGGGTAGCGGGTAGTGGGGACGCGTCCGCTTCATCAACGCTAAAGCCTATTAAACGGCAAACAACAAAACAACTACGCTTTCGCAGCCTAAGAAACTGTGTGCGTGCTTCTACCCAGCATCGTCCATGTGACTGGGATAGGGGCTAACAAATAGTGGAATACGCTGTCTCATCTCCGCCTGCGGTGAGCTGAAGAAGATAATCAGGCTGACCCGAAGGGAATCCGGTGACAGGGAGTTTCTAGGGTGACATCAAAACTGTCACTACACCCGTAGAAGCTTATGTGTCGTTATCTTCGGACAGGGGTTCGACTCCCCTCGCCTCCATTCTAAAAACCCGCTCACTGAGCGGGTTTTATTTATTAATAATGAGTGATGAAATGTAATTTGGATGTAGAAACAACAAGGAATCGTCAAGGACTTGTTCAAAGAAGAACTAGAGCTGAAAATGAACTATAACAGATTTTTACATAGTACAAGATGATTGATTATAATCAAATGGCACTGGTCACACATTTAGTTTAAAATAGATCGTAAGAGAAGGTGTCTGCAATAGGTACCTTAATATAATGGGGGTTACAACATGATTACAGGTGAGATCAAAAACAAGATTGATATTATATGGACAACATTATGGACAGAGGGAAATACAAACCCTTTAACAAATATTGAGCAATTAACATATTTACTCTTCATTAAAGGCTTAGATGAAGGTGAACTAAAAAAAGAAAACGAAGCGGAATTTTTAGGGCTTGAATATAAAGGGATTTTCTCGGAAATGCCAGCAGACTTCAATGAAGTGCAAAAGAAATACTGGCCAATGATGCGTTGGACACAGTTTAAGAACTTACCTGCCCAAGAAATGTATGAAGTAATGGTGAGTACGATTTTTCCATTCATCAAAACGTTAGGTGGTAAAGAAGAATCTGCATTCTCAAAGTACATGAAAGATGCAATGTTCCAAATTAATAAACCTGCTACATTACAAAAAGTAGTAACAGCACTTGATAGCATCCCAATGGAAGAGCGTGATACAAAAGGGGACATTTACGAGTACTTATTATCGAAGCTACAACAAGCGGGTACAAACGGTCAATTCCGTACACCACGCCATATTATCAATATGATGGTAGAACTCATGAAGCCGTCACCAGAAGATATCATTATCGATCCGGCAATGGGTTCAGCGGGTTTCCTTGTTTCAGCAAGTGAATTTTTACGCAAGAACCATCAAGACCTGTTTTTAGTACAAGGGTTAAACGAGCACTTCCATAACCACATGTTCTATGGGAATGATATGGATACAACGATGCTACGTATTGGAGCTATGAACATGATGTTGCACGGGGTAGACGCTCCAAATATTGATTATCGTGATTCACTATCTGAGGAAAATAAAGATGAGGATAAATACACATTAGTGCTAGCGAATCCACCATTTAAAGGATCATTAGACTATGATGCTGTATCGAATGACTTGTTAAAAGTAGCGAAAACGAAGAAAACAGAGTTATTATTCGTGTCGCTTATTTTACGTACGCTAAAGGCCGGTGGACGTGCTGCTGTGATCGTACCGGATGGCGTTTTGTTCGGCAGTTCAAATGCGCATAAAGCCATTCGTAAAGAAATTATCGATAACAATAAGTTAGAAGCGATCATTTCAATGCCAAGTGGCGTATTCAAGCCGTATGCAGGGGTTTCAACAGGTATTATGATTTTCACGAAAACAGGTACAGGTGGAACGGATCACGTATGGTTCTATGATATGAAGGCTGATGGATACTCATTAGATGATAAACGCGCACCAATTGAAGCGAATGATAGTGAAGATATTATTACACGGTTCAGTAACTTACAAGGTGAAGTAGAACGTAAACGTACAGAGCAATCATTCTTTGTGCCAGTGGATGAGATTCGTGAGCAAGTGTATGACTTGTCGATTAATAAGTATAAAGAGGTTGAGTATGAGGAAGTGGAGTATAAAAAGCCTAAAGTTATTATTAATGAAATTCTAACTCTTGAGACAGAAGTTCTTAATGATCTAAATGTTCTTAAGGAGTTGTTAGAGAATGAGTAAAATAGAAGTTCTAAAAATTAAAGATGTAGCCACAGTTTATTCAGGGACAACTCCAGATACTAAGAGTAGTGAAAACTTTTTAGGGGAAATAAATTGGTATACCCCTGCAGAGATCAATGGTATAAAACCGGAATATGTATATCATTCTGAAAGAAAGATCACCGAAGAAGCTAGAAGGAAAAAGAGCATACCTCTACTCCCTAAAAATACAATTTTGCTTACTTCCAGAGCGCCAATTGGTAAGGTCGCGATAGCAGGGAGTGAATTTTGTACAAATCAAGGATTCAAAAATATCGTTTGTGACGAGAATAAAGTAATTCCTAAATATTTAGCATATTGGTTATCAAATAAAAAAGAGTTTTTAAATAGTCTTGGAAGAGGTGCTACATTTAAAGAAATTTCTAAAAAAATCGTTGAAGAAATTAAAGTTCCTGTCCCTAGTATTGAGGTGCAAAGACAAGTAGTAATGGTATTGGATAATCTCAATAATATTATAGAAAAACGCCAATCCCAAATCACAGCATTAGATAAATTAAGACATAGTTTGTTTTTAGAGATGTTTGGAGATCCAGTCATGAATCCTAAAAAGTATTCGTTAAAAACATTGAAGGATTTATGTATTAAAATAACTGATGGGACACATCATTCTCCTCCTATGGTTGAAACCGGTATTCCATATATTTCTGCAAAACATTTGGGCAAAGGATACTTAGATTTTTATTCAAATCCTTCATATATTTCTAAAGAAGATCATGACAAAATATACAAGAGATGCGATCCGATTAAAGGTGATGTTTTATATATTAAAGATGGAGCCACAACGGGAATTGCAGGTATAAATCATTACAATTTTGAGTTTAGCATGTTATCAAGTTTAGCTTTAATTAGAACTAATGACGAACAACTAAATAATCATTACTTGGTATATTATTTAAATAATCAACGTGTGAAAGAAAATGTTCTAAGTAATATGAGTGGTGGTGCCATAAAACGGTTAACAATAAAAAAAATAAGTGATTTGTCTATTGTAGTACCGGCAATTGAGTCACAGCGTGAATTTGTAGGGAAAATCAAAAAAATTAATAAACAAAAAGAACTGTTAGAATATAGTCTTGATGAAATGAATACTTTATACAATTCCCTACTCCAAAAAGCCTTCAAAGGTGAACTATTTCCAGAACAATAACGATCTCGCATAGGAGACAAGTATATGTTGAACTTCGATTTTTTAAAGGACAAACAGTTATTCACTAGCTTTGCCAATGCCTGTTTTGAAGCGGAAAAGGCGATGCAAGTTAGCCCAGCCACGGTTGCGATTTTATCGCGCCGTGCGCTTGAGCTTGCGGTCAAATGGGTGTATCAGTTTGATAATGATGTGAGAATACCCTATCAAGATAACCTCTCAAGCTTGATTCATAATCGTCACTTTTTGGGCATCATTGATGAAGAACTGTTGCCGATGATGAAATATGTGGTGAAGCTTGGTAATGCAGCTGTACATACGAATGTGGCAATTACTCGTGATGAAGCGGTATTGTCTTTACATAATTTACATCAGTTTGTGGCATGGATTGATTATTGTTACGCCGAGGAATATACTGTATCTACGTTTGATGAGGCGTTACTGTATGATGCAGTATACAAGCGAGAGCGTCCAGAGGAACTAAGTGATTTATATGACAAGCTAAGTGCTAAGGATCAGTCACTTGAAGAGCTTCGTAAGCAGAATGAAGAACTCCGGGCACAACTAACGGCTAATCGTGTAGATTCACAACGAGATTACGATTTTGATGTCGATGCGATTTCAGAGTTTGAGACGCGTAAACGCTATATCGATTTAGACTTAAAGTTAGCTGGTTGGGAAATTGGCAAAAACGTTGAGATAGAATATCCGGTAACAGGTATGCCAAATGCAAAAGGCGAAGGTTACGTAGATTATGTGTTACGCGGTACGAACGGTAAAATTTTAGCTGTTGTTGAAGCAAAACGTACTTCACGTGATCCCAAAGAAGGGCGTAACCAAGCAAAACTGTACGCGGATTGTGTGGAGCAGGTGCAGGGGATACGACCTGTCATTTTTTATACAAACGGCTTTGAAACGCATATTTGGCATGAACACTATGCAGCACGTAAAGTGTCAGGCTTCTATACACAAGATGAGCTACAATTGTTAATCGACCGTCGCCAAATCAAGCAGCCTTTAACAAATATTGAAATAGATGATGATATTACGAACCGATATTATCAAAAAGAAGCGATTCTAGCGATTTGTGATACGTTCAGTAACAACCAACGAAAAGGCTTACTCGTAATGGCAACAGGCAGTGGTAAAACACGTACAGCGATCTCATTAGTCGATGTGTTAACGAAAAATTATTGGGTAAAAAATGTACTGTTTCTTGCGGATCGTACATCTTTAGTGAAGCAAGCTTTTCGTAACTTCAACACACTGCTTCCGAACTTATCATTAAGCAATATGCTTGAAAAAAATTCGAACCCTGAAGCTGCTCGTATGGTGTTCTCGACATATCCAACGATGATGAATGCGATTGATGAAGTGAAGCGTAAGGACGGCAACCGTTTATTTACGATAGGGCATTTCGATTTAATTATTATTGACGAATCACACCGTTCAATTTATCAGAAGTATAAAAGCATTTTCGATTATTTCGATGGGATGCTTGTTGGTTTAACCGCAACGCCAAAGGATGAACTTGATAAAAATACGTACACGATTTTTGATTTAGAAAACGGCGTACCGACCTTTGCCTATGAATTAGCGAAGGCTGTAGAGGATGGCTACTTAGTTGATTATCGCACGCGAGAAACAACGTTGAAAATTTTAGATGATGGTATTCGTTATGATGATTTATCCGAGGACGAAAAAGAAGAATTTGAAGAGATTTTTGAAGATGAACCGCAAGTAAGGGATATTGATAGCTCAGCCATTAATCATTTTGTATTTAACAAGAACACAATTGATCACGTGTTAAATGATTTAATGGAATATGGCTTGAAGGTTGAAGGTGGGGACAAGTTAGGGAAGACTATTATTTTTGCCAAAAACCACAAGCATGCGATGGCCATTAAAGAACGCTTCGATTTGAAATTCCCTGAATACGATGGTAATTTTGCTGAGGTAATCGACTATAGTGTGGAATATTATCAGACGCTTATTGATGACTTCTCAACTCCGGACAAGATGCCACAAATTGCAATTTCGGTTGATATGCTAGATACGGGAATTGATGTGCCTGATGTATTAAACTTAGTCTTCTTCAAAAAGGTGCGCTCGAAAACGAAGTTCTGGCAGATGGTCGGTCGCGGAACACGTCTCCGTATAGACTTATTTGGACCAGGATTGGATAAGGGCTACTTCTTAATATTTGATTATTTAAGAAATTTTGAATATTTCCGTGTGAATGAAAAAGGTGAAGAGGTCAAAATAACTCAAACATTAACGGAAAGGCTATTTAACACAAAGGTTGACATTGTACGTGAATTACAATCGCTTCAATATCAAGAAGCACCGTTTATATCTTATCGAGAACAGCTATTGAAGGAGATCGTATCGGACGTTCGAGCATTAAATGATGAAAATTTCCGAGTGCGCCAATACTTACAATATGTGCACAGGTATCAAAATGAGGAGACCTGGCAAGCGTTATCGGTCGTGCAGACCAATGAAGTGAAAGAAAACATTTCACCGTTAATTACACCGATTGAAGATGATGAGTTAGCCAAACGTTTTGATCTGTTAATGCTGACGATTGAATTAGCAAGTTTGCAGTCAAATAATGCCACAAAGCCAATTCGCCGAGTTATTGATACAGCCGAAGCACTTTCAAAACTAGGGACAATTCCACAAGTATTAGCACAAAAAGATGTGATTGATGATGTACGAACGATGGAATTCTGGGAAGAGGCTTCGCTTGCTGATCTAGAAAGGGTACGTATTGCACTACGTGATTTAATTCGCTATATTGAGCGTTCGAATCAGAAAATCTACTACACGGATTTCCAAGATGAAGTGTTAACTGTTGCAGAAAATGCGTCGATTTATAATGTGAATGACTTACAAAGCTATCGAAAAAAGGTAGAGCATTACTTAAAAGAGCATCAACATGAGAATACATTAGCGATTTATAAGCTGCGTAACAACAAACCATTAACGAAGCAAGATGTGGAATACTTAGAGCAAATTTTGTGGAGTGAACTTGGTTCCAAAGAACAGTACGAAAAAGATTATGGCGATACCCCGGTAACAATGCTCGTTCGTAAAATCGTAGGTCTTGACCGCGAAGCCGCTGTTGAAGCATTTTCAACGTTTATTTCTGAACAGAATTTGAACTTACAACAAACGAAATTCGTTGAGTTGATCATTGACTACATCGTTAAGAATGGCACATTAGAACGCCAGGCATTGCAGCAAGATCCGTTTAGTTCAGTAGGTGGCATCATGGTTGTGTTCAAGGACCAGCTTCCAAAGGCTCGAGGAATTTTAGATATCATCGACCATATCAACCGTAATGCGGAGGATATTTCTAAAGACTATTCACAAAGTCCTTTTGCATATTAGGTAAATCCTTGCTTATATGATGACGCCAATTGTATTTTTGCTAAGCCGGGGTTCACCTCCACCAGCCTGAACACCATCTATTAGGATGGTGTTTTTGCTATATTTAGGACATAATTGTAATAGACGTGTTGCCAGGAAAACTTTAGCAGGATTATGCGGTGCATACTCCTATGTTATAATTAATAAGTACAATATCTTTTGAAAAATCAAACTTCACGTTTCTATATATAAATTCATTGGACAAGGAGTACATTGGCTAACTATACACGATGACCAGGCTGTATTGCACCACAAATTAATTATAATCGGTGCAGGCGCATCAGGACTCATGGCCGCCGTTAATGCGTGAGATTTAGGTGTTGATACCGCCGTTCTGGAGGGGAATGACCGGATTGGGAAGAAAATCTCCATGACAGGCGACGGTCGTTGTAATATTACGAACGATTCCACTGTGGTGGATACGGATAACGAAGCGGTGGCTTTGTTGCGCAAGTATTACAGCAGGCAGGCTGAATTTACGCTGCCTGTGCTACAACAATTCGGCATCGATCAAACCATTGATTTCTTTCATGTGCTCGGGCTGCCGCTTACGAAATTAAAAGAGGGTTTAATGTACCCGATGTCACTACAGGCGGCATCTGTGGTGGATATTTTCGAGCTTGCTCTAGAGGAGCTGAACATTCCGGTATACCTAAAAAACAAAGTGCTCGATGTCACCGTATCTGCAGATCATCCGCGATTTAAAATTACATGCCGAACGGAAACAGAGGAGCAGGTGGTCTACACTAGCGAATATCTGTTTCTCTGTACGGGTGTTCATACCTGCCAGAATGCGGGGACGGATGGGTCCGGATATACAATCGCCCAACGAATGGGGCATTCCTTGGTGGAGCCTGTTCCGGCCCTCGTACAATTGAAAGTGAAATATATATATCAGAAGGCACTAAGCGGCATCAAACTCCAAGGACGAGCCGACATCCTCGTGAACGGCAAAGTCGCCCGCAGTGAAACAGGCGAAATACACTACACTGATTATGGCTTCTCCGGTCCAACGATCCTACAGCTTAGCGGAAGGCAGCCGTTCATCTCGCGAAAGGGGACACCGTTACCCTATCCATCGATTTGATGCCGAACCGCACGGAGGAAGAGGTTATCGAATTTCTGGAGACGAACTGGGGACGTTCGCGCACCGAACGGTCGCGGAGTCCTTCGTCGGTTTTCTACACAAGAAAATTGTCTCCGTCCTGCTGAAGGAAGCGAAGATTGATCAAGAGCCTGGGCCTGGAGCTCCGGTTATTCCGCCGCGAAGGCACTTACTGATCAACTTGGCAGGCATAGTGTATAAAGATGGATAGTTGTGTGGCTCTCACACAGGAAACACGCATCGGCGAATTGTGGTTTTGAACAGCCACGGTTCGCCTCCATTTGAGTAAGACGAGAAAGCCATCAGCCAGTGATTCTGGTTGGTGGCTTTTTATTATGGCTCTAGTAATTGAGATGAAGAGGTTTTACACAACTTGTAGCTTAAAGGTGTCTCTAAGTGTTCTGGCTGCTTTTCTTTTGAATAAGTGTTGACAAGAATAAAAAAGTATTATATCTTTATATCAAGATAAATAAATTAAAGATAAGAGCAATCAGCAATTTTGAATAGGGAGGTATACACATGATCACCATTTTAGAAAGAATTAATCAGTTTGCAAAAAAAGCGAAAGAAGTTGGGTTGACTGAAATTGAAAAAACGGAACAAACGGATCTTCGTAAAGAATACCTTCAAATCTTTCGGGGCTCTGTACAAAGCATTCTCTTGAATGCTACGATTTATGATCCGAATGGAGACGATGTTACGCCTGAAAAACTGAAAAAGGAACAGGCTCAAATCGCTAAACCATGAATTTAATTCTATCAAATATCTCTAAATTAAATATCTTAAAATAATAAATATAATATGGAGGGTGATTTTTATGTTGGCAAGTGGATTGTTACTGATACGTTTGGTAGTTGGATTGTTATTGGTGGGGCACGGAGCACAGAAACTGTTTGGCTGGTTTGGCGGCTATGGCCCAAAAGGTACTGGCGGTTGGATGGAATCGATCGGAATTAAGCCCGGGGTATTCATGGCAGTGTCTGCTGGGTTGATGGAATTGTTGGGAGGAGCTCTATTTGCTGTAGGATTGCTCACTCCACTGGCTGCATTGTTGATTACGGCGACTATGCTTGGAGCAATTTTCAAAGTACATGGCCAAAATGGGATCTGGGCAACAGCTAATGGCTATGAATATCCGCTAGTTCTTATTGCAGTCGTAATAGGTATTGCGTTGACAGGAGCAGGTTCATATTCCATTGATGCAATCCTTAATTAATACATGAACTTAGGTCATTAAAAGTCATCAACAATAAAAAAACAAAGGTTTCTACAATTAAAGGAGGGTTTCATATGTCACTTCAAACTACAGGTATTCATCATATTACAGCTTTTGCCAGTAATCCGCAGGGAAATGTCGACTTCTATGCCGGCGTCCTGGGACTTCGGTTAGTGAAGAAAACGATCAACTTCGATGCTCCTGAGGTTTACCACTTGTACTTTGGCAACGATGCAGGAAGTCCTGGAACGATCATTACTTTTTTCCCTGCACCAGGAACTCCCAAAGGGCGATTCGGAGGTGGCCAGGTGGGCATAACCTCGTATGTGGTACCCCCAGGTTCACTTGATTTTTGGCAGCATCGTTTGCAAAGCTTTGATATTCAAGTTACGAAAACGAGCCGTTTTTCTGAACAATATCTTCAATTTGAGGATAATGAGGGCTTACGTCTTGAGCTTGTTGAACGTGAAGAGGGAGCGAATAGTACTTGGTCTTACGGTGGCATTTCAGCCGATAAAGCAATTAAGGGGTTTGGAGGTGCCGTGCTATTTAGTGTCAATCCACAGAGAACGATGGATGCATTGGAGAGCATACTCGGATTTACAAAAATCGCTAAAGACGCCGAATATGCGCGTTTTCAGTCCGTAGGAGAAATCGGCAACATCGTGGATGTTCCACTCGCCAAAATGGGTCTAGGCTTTGGTGGAGCAGGCACGGTACATCACATTGCATGGCGTGCAAAAGATTTCGAACAACATGAAGAATGGAGAAGCGCAGTCCAGCATTATGGCTATCAGCCGACTCCAATCATAGACCGCCAATATTTTAATGCTATATATTTCAGAGAAGCGGGCGGCATATTATTTGAAATTGCTACAGATCCACCGGGATTTGCTAACGATGAACCTGCTGAATCTTTGGGGCAGAAATTAATGCTGCCAGAGTGGTATGAACCGCAGCGGGCTCAAATCGAGGCGAATCTGCATCCTATTAAAGTGAGAACATTAACTGGAAAACAACAGTAAACGAAACGGCTGCTGTTTCGCCCCCAGAGGAAACAGGATCAAACCCACTTTGACAAAATTGGTCATAGTGGGTTTTCATTTTTTCGAGTGCTCCAGATGAACCTCCCCCCAATCATACATACTGCGCAATATGGGGACGAAATTTGCCCCGTGACCTGTTAGCGAGTATTCAACACGGGGAGGGATTTCTTTGAATACTTCCCGATGCACAAACCCGTCTTCTTCTAATTCTCTTAGCTGCTTGGTTAACATCGCTTGTGTGATATCAGGAAACATTAGCATCAAGGCTTTGACAAGCCATATGAAAATATTCTAGGGGCGAAGAAGATGAACATTAATATTCTATACGGTCACCCTTATCCTAAGAGCTTTAACAAAGCGATTTTGGAGCAGGTGATCGCTCATCCTAACGTACGAGGGGCGAATGTTAAGGTAAAAGACTTAATCCAAATGTCATTTAATCCGACGGTAGGCTTAAAGGATTTAGAGGCTAAGGTCACTAACGTATTGCCAGAGGAGATAGTAAAAGAACAGGAGGATTTATTGTGGGCAGATGCCTTGATTATTATTTCACCGGTATGGTGGGGCGGATTTCCCGCTGTTATTAAAGGATACATAGATAGAGTGTTCACAACAGGACTCATACGCTCTTCTAATGGTGTATATGGGCTTGAGGGCAAGAGAGCCTACTCGATTTTTACAACAGGATCTTCAGAAGACTATATTCGTATATCACGTCAGAAAGATATGCTCTACGCGGCGAACGATAATTTGTTTGGGTTCGCTAAGTTTTCGGATGCTGAGATTAAGCTTCTTTACTCGGTGCCGCGTGTAACCTCGGAGGAACGAAAAGCAATGCTGCTGGATGTCAATCGATTTGCCGATCGTATTTTTGATATGAGACCGGGAGAGGGAGGCAGTACGAGGGATAGCCTTTCTCTTCAAGCTTTGGAGCATGATTTGGCTAGCCATTAAGATGATGTAAACTGAAGGATGTTACTTTGGACAAATGAAGAACACCCTTATGGGTGTTCAGAGTGTCGAGAAAGTCCAGAGGACTTTTCGACACTTCTATTTTTATATGGGGAGACGCATCTTTTAAAACAAAAATCGATTTAAAACGATCTGAGGACCCTAGTTTTTAGACCACTAAGACAGTTTTAAACCCCCTGCAAAAAAACAGGGGGTTTCTCGACAATCTGAACACCCTTATGGGTGTTTTTTCGTTAGATTTCCGGGTGTTTCCCGTGTAATATTTTGCTTGATAGCCTTAATTTTCTCCTCAGTGAAGACTCCTGAATCCAGCAGGTCTAGAATGGAGAGCACGCCGCCGCGAGAACCCCAGCTGCCTTCTTCAATGACCTGGAAGGATACCCACCAAGTCGGGGATGGTTCCGGTACACCAAGTACTTTAGTCAAATTGCCAAGAATATTTTCAAGCACTTTTTTGCGAACGTCGTTAGGCCAGTCACCATCCATCACCAGAACATTGACAGTAATTACATCACGTTCTGGCTGATCCGACAGCAATTGCCCGCCAATTGCCATGTAATCTATTGGACGTTCGGTGAAATGGACCTGAAACCCTTCTCTTGCTGGCGGACAATATTGACCTACCTCTGGAACGAGAACTGCATCCGTCAAACCTTCTGCCAAAAGACGACGCTGTTCAAGCGTTATGCGGCCTACTGGATAATTTACACTGATCATGGTCATGGTCTGATATCTCCTTATTGAGGTTTAACCAAGCGATGTCTTGGAATTCTTTATGATATCTGTATCCAAGGCTTCATCTTGGCAAGCTCATTGGTATTTGTTGATATCGTTAATATAAAACGGTGATAAACCCTTGTCAACACTAATTATTATAATAATATATATTTATATAATATATTGATTAGATGTGAAGCTAGTTTAAATGGGCTATAATTATGTCTAGTCTAATGAAAGCATGACATACTACAGAGATTTGCTAGAGGTACTAGGAGGCATAATATACAATGGCGAGACAGTCAGGAAAAACCAATACAATGTTTGCGGTATTAGGCATTCTGAGTCTGGGTCCTCATACCGGTTATGATATAAAGCAACATATGGAGCAGAGCACTAGTTATTTTTGGAATGAGAACTATGGTCAGATCTATCCCAGCCTTGCAGAGCTACTGGATCGAAAAGATATTGCAGTCGAGGTCATTCGACAGAAAGGCAAGCCTGACAAGAAACTCTACAGCATTACCGATCAGGGAAGGCAGACGTTGTCAGACTGGCTTTCTCAGCCAATGGAGCATGTGGTGATGCTTAAAAAAAATGAGCTGCTGTTGAGGGTGTTTTTTGGCGGCAATTCTTCGCCTGAAACGATTATAAAGCACATACAGGAGTATAAAGAAAAGCTAGTGGAAAGCTTGCATATTTTTGAAGAACTTGAACGTTGGCTTATCAACGTAGAGCATAAAGACCATAACCACAAATATTGGATGATCACAATGAGCTATGGTAAGAGTCAGTTTAGCAGTTTAATTAGCTGGTGCGATGATAGCATTAAAATATTGAGTTCTTAGCAGTAGGTAAAACTCATATGTAATGAATAATCAGAAAGCATGCTGAACTATCATGAGGAATAGAAAACTAGTAACGACAATTCTTGTCGTCTTCTCCGCATAGGGCCTCGACTCCTCCATAAAGCTGCTTGCCAAGTTGGGCTCGCACCTTTATGGAGGAGTTTTTTTATCCCGTAAGGAGGACGCAATACACACGATTTTGTAAGCTGTAAATGAGTAACTATTATTCCACCAGCTTTTCAGACTTCACTAGCATTTCTCGTAACACATGAGCGACTCGACTTTTCCGGTTCGCTGCTTTCTTTTTTATCAAGTGTAATGATTTTTTGTATGCATGAGTATGGCTTTGATCGTAGAACTGTTTGGCTGCAATGCGTAATGTTTTTCTCAACAACATGGCTGATGAGCGTGTTAACCTAGAGCGGAATCCCCTGCGCAATACCCGCAATGTATTTTTGTAGGTCTCAAAATCCTCGGATGGAGGGATAAGGGCGAATAAATTTAACGAGGAGTCATTGAATCCGTAGGTTTCATACATGATTCTCAGATTTTCCGTATTTAACACGTTACCTCTAAGATAGGTTGGATGTTCCTGATGATATCCGACCACCTCTTTGATGCAATAAAAAGGGATTTTCAAGCGATGTAGTCTATAGCCAAGGTCCCAGTCTTCGAGTCCATACAGCACAAACCGTTCATTGAAACCTCTAATACGAATCAAGTGACTGCGTCTGATGGCTACACAACGAGTAACTAGCAGCATCCAGGGGGCTACGTCCGTTGAGGCAAATTGTTTCTGCGTATTGGGAGGAACCCTTGTGGGACTAACTACTTTAGACAGTGCACCCGTTTGGTGAAGGATATCTTCTGGGGTTATGATCGGAGTAATTTCGTTCGCTGCTTCATAGTCAGCATTCCATAAGTTGGACTGCGTAAGTATGTTGCGACATTGTTCTTTTTCTTCAGGGGAAAAGTCAGGGTAATAATGGGTAAAAGCATCGTCCCACGAGTGAGGAATGCCTGAAAGCACGGACTTGGGATATTTATGGTGATAACGGCTCACGATCCTAATGAATTCCGGTAATACTACAAAGTCAGCGTCGCAGAAGATGATGTACAGCCCTTTTGCACGGCGCAGTCCCAAATTTCGAACGGCAGATCGACCGCGTTGTTCCTGATGTGACACATAGATAAGAGGATAGGATGCTTTGAAGCCTTCGACCATTTCTTTTGTTCCGTCTGTAGAACCGTCATCAGCTACAATGACTTCGAATAGTTGCTTTGGATAGGTTTGTGTCTCAAATGAAGCGAGTGTAAGCAACAATTGCTGGGCTCGATTATAGGTTGGAATGATGATGCTGTAGCGGATAGCCAATATGATCTCCCCCCCACCATTTTTATTAGAAAACGCTTGAACAAGATAAATAATAACAATGTATTCAAGGATTTTAGCCTGGTCTAGTCAAACATCCCTCCAGGTTCGAAACAGGCTTGGTCTTATTACCGATATTAAGGTGGGGGTTCTGTATCTTCTGTTGTTTTGCAGGTACGTTCAGTGGTGTTATGTATGTGTAATCATGGTATTATGCATAGAGATGTAAAGTAAAAGCAAGGAAGCTTCCGATCCGCTGAAAGCCCACTCAGCATACAGAAACAAACATGAGATGAAATGGGCAAGTTATGGTAAACTATATAGAGTTATAGAAGACCTGAAAGAGGAGTACTATATGACACAATTTGTCTATAAGCAAATTATTGACGATCTCAAGATGAAAATTTTTGCTGGAAAGTTTGCAGATATGAGATTGCCAGATGAACGTAGTCTTAGTGAGACTTACCAGGTTAGTCGTAGTTCAATTAAACGTGCTCTGACTAAAATGGAGAATGTCGGAATCATTTTCAAAAAACAAGGTTCCGGGACATTTATTAATCCATTATACATAAGAAATGAATCTATCTTTAACTACGAAGGCTCTAATCTAGGGGTCACTGATAATTTTCAAATGCATGGTAAAAAGCCGAAAATCAAAGTACTGAGTTTTGAGGTCATTCCGCCAACAGAAGAGTTACAGCGCGATTTGTTCTTGGAGACTCATGATTTTGTTTACAAAATTGTTCGCTTACGTCTGTTTGATGATGATCCTTTTATGATTGAAACGGGCTATATCCCCATTAAAATTGTCCAGAATTTAAATCAGACCATTATCGAGGGGTCCATTTTTAATTATTTGGAAGACTCACGGAACTTGGCTGTCACCAAATCTTTTTTATCCATTTTTGCAGAACCGTCTCAAGAGAATGATCAAAAGCTACTACATTTAAATGAAAATGAGCCTGTAGGTATTATGGAAGGTGTGTTCTTTTTAGATAACGGTACGCCATTTGAGTTTTCTCATATGCGATTTCATTACAAATATTTGAAATTTAACACCTTTGTATCGGTTCACTAATGATAAGACTGGAGAATTCTCCGGTCTTTTTTTTATGGTTTTGAGAAAAGGATTGGAGCCTGCTATTACCTCGTTTATTGCAAATTTTATTGGTTTATACTTCTATATATTTTAATGTAAGAGCTTTTTTACTGTCTTTTTAATTTATATTTCATAGTATGTTCAAAATTTCACAAAATTGGACCGTATCACTTGTGAAAAAGGTTGAATTTAATCAGCGTAGCGTTATGATGTACATGTAGATGAAATTTCCGGAAATAAATTACAAACAAAACTACTTAGGGAGTGGACACCATGTCGTTATCACCCGTGTTAGCAGATTATTCATCTAAAACATATTTAGAAAAACTTGATGCATATTGGCGTGCAACGAACTACATTTCGGTAGGTCAGCTGTATTTAAAAGATAATCCTTTGTTGAGAGAGCCTTTAAAAGATTCAGATGTGAAGGTTAAGCCTATTGGACACTGGGGCACAATTCCGGGCCAAAACTTTATTTATGCACATCTAAATCGTGTTATTAATAAATATGATTTGAGCATGCTTTACATTGAAGGTCCTGGTCACGGCGGCCAGGTTATGGTTTCAAATTCTTATCTGGATGGAAGCTACACTGAAATCTATCCGCAAATTACACAAGATATCTCAGGTATGAAGAAATTGTTCAAACAATTCTCTTTCCCTGGCGGTATTGCTTCACATGCTGCTCCTGAAACACCTGGATCTATCCATGAAGGTGGAGAATTAGGCTACTCCCTTTCTCATGGTGTAGGTGCCATTCTGGATAATCCTGATCTGATTTCAGCTGTTGTTATTGGTGATGGTGAAGCTGAAACAGGCCCATTAGCCGCTTCGTGGTTCTCTAACCGATTTATCAACCCCATCACAGATGGTGCAGTGCTACCAATCTTGCACTTGAATGGCTTTAAGATTAGTAACCCAACGATTATGTCTCGTCAATCAAAAGAAGAATTGACCTCATACTTTAAAGGTTTGGGTTGGGAGCCGTTCTTTGTTGAAGGTGAAAATCCGGATCACATGCATCCAGAAATGGCGAAAGTATTGGATACGGCCATCGAGAAGATTGAAGCTATTCAAAAGAATGCGCGTGAAAATAATGACCTTACTCGTCCGGCGTGGCCGATGATTGTATTCCGTTCACCTAAAGGCTGGACGGGTCCGAAGGAATGGGACAACGTGCCGAATGAAAATTCATTCCGTGCCCATCAGGTTCCAATTCCGGTTGATCAAAAAAATATGCAGCACGCACCTGCTTTGTTAGAATGGCTGAATAGCTATAGACCAGAGGAATTGTTCGACGAAAACGGTCGTTTAAACTCTGAGCTTGCTGAAATTTTGCCTACAGGCGATAAACGCATGGGAATGAACCCTGTTGCGAATGCGGGTAACCTCATTAAAGACTTGAAATTACCGGATTTCCGTAACTATGCGCTGGATAATTCCGTACCTGGTAAAGTGATTGCGCAAGATATGTCGGTTTTAGGGAAATACGTTAAAGATGTGGTTCTTTTAAATGAAGAAAATCGTAATTTCAGAATCTTTGGACCGGATGAAACGATGTCTAATCGCTTGGCTCCTGTTTTTGAAGTAACCAAACGCCAATGGATGGACCAAGTTATTGAACCTAATGATGAATTCTTATCATCCTATGGCCGTGTAATTGATTCTCAATTATCCGAACACCAAGCTGAAGGATTGCTGGAAGGTTATGTATTAACAGGTCGCCATGGTTTCTTTGCAAGTTACGAAGCCTTCCTGCGTGTGGTTGACTCGATGATCACCCAGCACTTTAAGTGGCTGCGTAAAGCAACGGATCAAGGATGGCGTGCAGATATCCCATCACTGAATGTCGTAGCAACTTCAACAGTGTTCCAACAGGATCATAATGGGTATACACACCAAGATCCAGGTTTGTTAGGTCATTTGGCTGATAAAAAACCAGAATTTATTCGGGAGTATCTGCCAGCTGATGCCAATTCATTGTTGGCTGTTTTCGACACCATTTTAAACGACCGTCAAAAGATCAACTTGATTGTTTCGTCTAAACACCCACGTCCACAATGGTTTACTGCTGATGAAGCGAAAGAATTGGTGGATAAAGGGTTGAAGATCATTGACTGGGCAAGTACAGATCAAGGTGGAGAACCTGAACTTGTCATTGCTTCTGCTGGTACAGAGCCAACGATTGAAAGTTTAGCTGCAATTTCTATTTTGCATGAAAAACTGCCTGACTTGAAGATTCGGTACATCAACGTGGTAGATTTGCTGAAACTGAGAAGTCAAAAACTAGACCCGCGTGGATTATCCGACGCCGAGTTTGATCATTTTTTCACAAAAGACAAGCCCGTTGTTTTCGCTTTCCATGGTTACGAAGGTCTGATCAAAGATCTGTTCTTTGATCGTCACAATCATAACTTGCATGTACATGGTTACCGTGAGAATGGCGATATTACGACACCATTTGATATGCGTGTATTGAATCAAATGGATCGTTTTGACTTAGTGAAGGAAGCTGTTCTCAACTTACCTGACGCTGGGAAGTACACCAACATTGTAGATGAAATGGATGCTACGATTAAGAAACATCATCAATTCATTCGCGAAGAGGGTATTGACCTACCAGAGGTAGAGAACTGGGTATGGAATGGCTTGAAATAAAAATACAGACACTTCAACTTTGTGTTGGACAACCAAGCCATCAAGCATGAAGTGGAATATATGATTTGGTAGTGGTACAAGTGCCTGCCCCCTTGACTTCAAGTATGATTTCAATGGGGATCAGGCGCTTTTTGATTTAGCACAAAGAGAACTTGGTAGGGAAGTTACGAGCTAGTGGGTATATACATATATAGGGGACGGAATGGATTGCTATATTTTGCCGGAGCTTTGAAGAGGTGTTATGGTATATGAGAATAATAAAGGAGGCTGTAATTATGAACCAACAAATTCCGGAGAAGGTATTGAATGATGGCATTAAAGTGCCCGTCATTGGATTTGGGACTGCTGGAATTAAGGGTGCAGATGGAGTCA
The DNA here is from genome assembly GCF_054602535.1 of Paenibacillus sp. SEL1. NCBI lineage: Bacteria > Bacillati > Bacillota > Bacilli > Caryophanales > Paenibacillaceae > Paenibacillus > Paenibacillus sp. SEL1. Next base: position 2,255,160 of record NZ_CM137723.1, read on the forward strand.
AGGCGATTACCGGCGCGATTGATGCAGGTTACCGTCTGATCGACACAGCGTTCAACTATGAAAATGAGGGTGCTGTTGGGAAAGCGGTCCAGCAGAGCTCTGTTCCCAGAGAAGAATTGTTGATTTGCTCCAAACTACCGGGTCGCCGACATGCTTACCAAGAAGCCATTGTAACGATCGAAGAGTCATTATATAGAGGAGGCCTGGACTATTATGATCTTTATCTGATCCATTGGCCGAATCCCCAAATTGATCGATATGTTGAAGCCTGGCAGGCGTTAATTGAGGCGAAGAAAAGGGGCTATATCCGTTCCATTGGGGTCTGCAATTTCTTGCCCGAGCATAATGAACGTTTAATTCGGGAAACAGGTGTCACGCCGAGCTTAAATCAAGTTGAATTGCATCCATTATTTAATCAGGAACAGCAGCGTGCAAAAGATGCTGAACAGGGCATCGTGACGGAATCATGGAGCCCCTTGGGTCGCGGTCACAGCATGCTGGAGAATGAAGAGATTGGGAAAATTGCTGCTGCTCATGATAAAACGACTACACAAGCGATTTTACGTTGGCATATCCAACTTGGAGCAATCCCGATCCCTAAGGCCTCTTCTTTAAAACACCAAACGGAGAATCTAGATATTTTTGATTTTGAGTTGTCTCCAGAGGAAATGAACGTGATTTCGGCATTTAGCAGTGAGGATGGACGGATATGGGGGCAGGACCCCAAGTCCTATGAAGAACTATAATCAGGAACCATAATAGAAGGGTTCAAAAATCTGTCGCGGGTTTTTGGACCCTTTGCTTTTATAATAAAACGAACACACATCTGAAAGTGATCGATGGGCCAGTATATATGGCTGGGGAACATTTTTTACCGGATTTGATGTATGATATGGTGGAATGTAGTCCTTTCGAAGGAGGTCATCATGGGGATTTTGTCAAGGTTTAGGGATATTATGAAAATGAATGTTAACGCCTTAATGGATAAGGTGGGAGATTCGGAGAAAACCATTGACGATTATATGCGGAATTTGAACAGTGATCTAGGCAAGGTGAAAGCGGAGACGGCTTCAGTGTTGGCTGATGAGAGAAGGACGAAAAGAGCACTGGATGAATGCAAAGCCGAGATCAAAAAGCTCCAGCATTATGCCAGTAAGTCTGTGGAAGCTGGTAATGAAGAGGAAGCTCGAAAGTTTCTGGAGAGAAAAGGTTTGCAGGCGGAGAAATTGGAACAATTACAAACATCCTATGATTTAGCTTCGACAAACGCCGTAAATATGAAACAAATGCAGGAGAAGTTGGTGTCCGATATGGGGCAACTAGAAGCGCGGCACGCTGAACTTAAAGGGAAGATGGCGGTTGCCAAAGCACAGCAAACCTTGAATTCTATAGGCAGCAATAATTCCGCTTTCGAAGTTATGGAAGAGCAGGTGAACAGAGCGTATGATGAAGCGATGGCTATAGCCGAGCTTCGGGCAGGAACGAAGGACGACCTGGATGCTTTATAAGGAATCATAACAGTATCTACATGAAGAGGTGAGCAGATGCCGGTTATCGAATACAAATGCCCCAACTGCGGCAGCGGCATGGTCTTTGACGGTGAGACAGGGATGTTATCCTGTCATAGTTGCGGAAGAGAGGACAATATTGAATCTATTCCTGATCCTCTGATAAATCGTATTTTTTCAGAAGATGAGGCCCATGAGTATCATTGTAATAACTGCGGAGCAGTGATTATGACCGAAGTGGAGACGAGTGCAACGGTGTGCAGCTTTTGTGGTTCTGCCGTGGTTCTTGGAGACCGACTGACCGGGAAGCTGGCTCCGGCGCAGGTTATTCCTTTTTCAATCAGTAAGGAAGAGGCCATAGTTGCTTTCAAAAAATGGTGCAAGAACGGCCGTCTGACGCCGAACCGGTTCATGATGGCAGACCGAATCAAGGGAATAACCGGGATGTATGTGCCCTTCTGGTTATATGAATTACATAATAAAATTGAGGTTCAAGGTGAAGGTACCCAAGTGAGAACCTATACGAGCGGAGACTACGAATATACGGAAACGAAGCATTTTGATGTATATCGGAAAATCCGTTTGAATTATGTAAAGGTTCCGATTGATGCTGCGGAGAAAATGAACGACGAGCTGATGGATAAATTGGAGCCTTTTCCATACGATCAGCTAAAACCCTTTAAAACGCCATATCTAGCAGGTTATATTGCGGAGAAGTACAGTTATAACGAAGAAGAGCTCTTCCCGCGAGTTAAAGAGAAAGTGAAGGAATATATTGATGCTTATATTCATTCTACGGTGTCGGAGTATACGTCCGTGAGTTATACGGAAAAGCAAATTGATACTACATTAAAACAAGCGGATTATGTTCTACTCCCGGTATGGGTCATACACTATGACTACAATCAATTGGAGCATACGTTTGCTATGAACGGACAGACGGGCAAGGTAGTCGGTAAGCCTCCGATCAGCAAGTTCAAAGTGACAGCTTGGTTTGCAGGAATTTTCGGCATTACTCTCTTCTCATTAAGATTAATCACTTGGCTGATGATGGGAGGGGAATTCTATTGAAAAAGCATAGAGCCATTATAGCCGTCTTGTTGTTCTTTGCTGTTTTTCTGGCAGTTCCTATGGAAATGAAGGGCGAACCAGCAACGACAGAAATGAAGCCATTGATTTATGATGAAGCGGGTCTGCTCAATCAGGAAGAGTATGATGTGTTGAACACTATGGCTAATCAATACGGAGCGGAAAGAGAAACGGACATTATTATTTATACTACTCTCAATCCCGACAATATGGATGTTATGAAAATGACGCAGGACTTTTATGATGACCATGGCCCTGGGTATGACAGATCTCATGGGAACGCGGTCATTTTAACGATGGATATGAGAAATAGAGAGGTGTACTTGGCCGGATTTTATAAGGCAGAACGGTATCTGGATGATGACAGGCTTACTAAAATACGCCATGAGATTAGCCCGGATCTGACGAACGGCAACTATGGGCTGGCATTTCAAAAGTATATTCTGAGTGCGCACAAATATTTGGCCATCCGTCCAGGGGTGAATCCAGACAGTATATTTTTTAAAGGATGGCTTCATTTGGCGGTGGCGCTGGGATTGGCAGCGTTGATCGTGGGTAAGATGGTTTCCAATTCTGGCGGTCGGGTTACGGTAAATCGGCAGACCTACGAGGATGCGAACGCTTCGGGAGTTCTGGAGCATCGAGATCAGTATCTTCACACAACGACAACGAAACGGAAGATTGAAAAGAGCAGCAGTAGCAGCAGCTCAGGCGGTGGTGGCGGAACTACCAGCGGCGGTCATTCGCATAGCGGCAGCAGAGGATCATTTTAACTGAGGATTTTGCAAAAATCCAATAAGCGACTTTCAATGAACAATATATAGATCGAAATGGTCTAGTTCGTCTATATATTGCACTTTGGAGCGACTGGAATCGAATTTTGCAAAATCCTGAACGGAAGGGATGGATACAGCATGGGATTCTTCAGAAATCAATTTGCAAATGTTGTAGAGTGGGAAGAATTTAGAGATGATATGATTTTCTGGAAGTGGAGTAATCGTGAAATTAAAAAAGGCAGTAAATTAATCATCCGCTCCGGTCAAGACGCGATTTTTGTAAATAACGGCAAAATAGAGGGTATTTTTGAGAATGAAGGGTCATATAACATGGACTCTGACATTATTCCATTTCTATCCACCTTAAAAGGGTTTAAATTTGGTTTTAACAGTGGCATGAGGGTAGAGGTCTTATTCGTTAATACGAAGGAGTTTACGGTCAAATGGGGGACGCAGAATCCAGTGCTGATCCCGACCCCCCAGCTGCCAGGCGGTATGCCGATCCGTGCCAATGGCACATTTAATTTTAAAGTGAACGATTATGTTACGCTCATCGATAAAATTGCCGGAGTGAAGGACAGTTATCTCGTTGAGGATGTGAAAATACGCATTACTTCGGTGTTGGATCAGTTATTAATGAAGTGGATCAGCAGAGAAGGAAAGGACATGTTCAATCTGCAGGCGAATGCTTCTGATATTTCAAAAGGTATTCAAGAAGATCTGGATATGCAAGTGATGGACAATGGTATGACGATTACTGGCTTTCATGTGATGAGCTTCAATTATCCTCAAGAAATCCAAGATATGATCACGAAGACAGCTTCTCATGAAATGATCGGTAATCTGCAAAAGTACCAGCAAGTGACGATGACGGACGGGATTGCATCGGGTAATGTAAAAGGCGGCGGTGCAGCTTCGGATATGGCGAGTATGATGATGGGGATGAATATAGCAAATGAAATGATGAAAAATTTGAACCCGAACCCAAAGCCTTCGGCTGAGACTCAGCCTACACCTGCTGCCCCCTCTCCATCTGGAGACGGTAATAAGCCCAATTTTTGTCCGAATTGCGGTACAAAAAACGAAGGAGCTAATTTCTGTCCGAATTGTGGACAAAAATTGAACGGATAACCATAACTACGACCAAGCTTCTTTATTTCGGAAAAGTTCCGACTGGGTCAAGCAATCCTGTAAGCCAAAAGGCAGTTATCGCAGAGTATCTTCTGTGATGGCTGCTTTTTTATGTAGTTTGTTCAAGTATTTTCTTCATAAATCCGATTTATTGGATTGAAAAAGGTACTCAGGATAAGGTACTATAACTATATAGTATGTATTTATATTAACTAATTAGTCATTACATTAATAAACTATAGGTATAGGAGCAACGAAGATGACCAAATTCCAAGATCAAATTATTGCACGTTACAAGTTTGATGATGCAGAGAACGTCGGCAAAGATAGCTCAGGGCAAGGTAACGATGGGGTTGCTTCAGGCACAGTAACACCTACGATTTCCCATGCTACCGGTAGAGCAGCTTTGACGCTTGAGGGAGGCCCCAACGGTACATCGTATATCCAGCTTCCTTCCGATCTATTCAAAGATGTAAGCGATAACACCGGTGTGACGGTTACTGCTTGGGTCAACTTCGGCAGATTCACAGATATGTGGGAACGTGTTTTTGACTTTGGTAAAGCCCATACAGGGCCCTATATGTTTATGACACGGAATCTGCGCGGAACCCTTTTCACCGAGGCAGATTTGTCCGTAGACCCGGGAAGAGGTTTTGTCAGGGATGAGTGGATGCACATAGCCCTGTCTGTGATCGGCACGGAAGGCGGCACATTAAGCAGCGCGGGTCCGGTGGTATATGTCAATGGTGAGGTGGTAGCGGACGGTTCCATCAGTCAAACTTCCAGCGGCAACTATGCCAAGCTGCGTAAATGGTTCGAAACGTTTACAGACTCGTCCAACTACAGCAACAATTTTATCGGTCGCTCCCAGCATGCAGCGGATGTAGACTTTGCCGGCTCCGTTTCAGACTTTCGAATTTATAAAGCAGGCCTGACGGCGGATGAAGTCATTGAGGTCATGTGCGATTCGTTGACAGATGAAGAGATCGTGAAGCTTGCCAGAGATAAATATTTGTCCTTTCCGACGACGATTGTAACCAAGGACATAACTCTGCCAACGGTTCTGATGGGCGGAAGAGTAGAAGTAACCTGGAAATCCAGCCAACCTAGTATACTCTCTGACAATGGTCAGATTCAGGCGATTACTTCCGCACAAGGGGTTACCGTCACGGCTCTATTGACGAAGGGCTTAAGCCAGATTGAAGAGAGCTTTGAGGTATCCGTTCTTCCTGAACAGCTACCTCCGTACACGCTGACCATTCATGGAAATAAGGAAGTAGTGGATGTCAGCGAAGTGATGTACGGCTTGTTCTATGAAGATATCAATAACGCAGCAGATGGCGGGATTTATGCAGAACTCGTTCAGAATCGCTCCTTTGAATCTTTCGAGTTCGATACGTATTCCCACGCTTCCGGTGAATGCGGCTGCTCTACCGGACGGAACCGCAACCCGTTGTTCGCTTGGTCTGGTGATACGGATAAGATGACTCCACAACATAGCGGTGGATTAAATGAGTTTTTAGGCGCAAAAGACAAAGAAGTGAACTCTTATTATGTGACGGTAGCGGATGGTGCAACGATTCGGAACAAGGGCTTTGCCGACTCTAACCAGAATTGTGCCATGTCCATCCAAGAGGGTGCCAAATATGAGTTTACCATCTGGGCGAAGGCCGATTCAGCGGGCACAATCACACTGCAACTGCAAGACTCAAATGAAAAGGCTATTAGTGATTCGGTTACGATACAGGTGGAAGGCGGCAACACGTGGAAGAAGTACGGCATCGATTCCAAGCTTGTACTGACAGGCTCAGCTACGGTTCTCGGGCAGCTGGCGCTTACATTTGAAGGGGACATTTCGGTTGATATGGTTTCTTTATTCCCACAAGATGTATGGGGCGCAGGAGAGGAAGAGCAATCCCCATCGGCACATGCTAACTTCCAGGGTAATCCTAACTACCGACTGAGAAAAGATTTGGTGAACGCACTGGTTGGCATGCATCCGAAGTTTTTGCGGTTTCCAGGTGGTTGTATTTCCGAGGGTTCATTTATATGGGAAAACGTATACGATTGGAAGGAATCGATTGGGGATATCGAGCTGCGCAAGGAAAACTTTAATGTATGGGGCTATATGATGACCATGGGTCTTGGTTATATGGAATATTTCCAGTTGGCAGAAGACCTGAATGCAGCTCCGCTTCCGGTTATGGCCTGCGGCGTGCTCTGCCAAGCCCGCTCGGATTATGCTCATCCCGCTGGAGGCGCATTGAGAGAATACTATATTAAGAACTTTACGGATCTGATCGACTTTGCGATTAGTGTGGATTTTGAACATAATGAATGGGCTGCTATGCGTAAAAAAATGGGCCATGCTGCTCCGTTCGATCTGCGTTATTTGGGGGTAGGCAACGAGAACTGGGGTACAGAGTTTTTTGCCAACTTTGAAGTGTTCAAGACATCGATTGATGAGTACATGGAGAAAAACTATCCGGGTTATGAGCTACACATCATCTCCACGGTTGGCGCTCAAGCAGATGACGATGCATATCAGCAGGGCTGGAAGTTCTTAAGCGGTAATATGACCGGTTCGGCTAAGGTTGCTTTTGCAGATGGTAACCAGGTGACAGAAGAAACGGTAACCTGGTATGAGAAGCAAAAGGACTATATGGACACCATTGCAGACGAGCACTATTATCGTTCTAACGAGTACCTGCTGAATAACGTGGACCGCTATAACTACTACTACAGAGCTTATAATGCGGACGGCAGTATTAATTGGAAAGCAACATCAAAGGTTTTTGTCGGGGAGTACGCCTCAACGGATAAGAATACATTGGCAGGCGCTGTAGCAGAGGCAGCGGTGATGACGGGCTTCGAAAATAATGCCGATGTCGTTCGGTTGGCTGCCTATGCACCGCTGTTTAACAAGGTGCTGACAGATGGAACCTACAGATGGACGCCAGACTGCATCTGGTTCGATGACGAAACGGTGTGGTTTACGCCGAACTACTATGTACAGCAAATGTATGCTAAATATTTGGGGAATAAAGTATTGAGCACTTCTTTCTCTACTTACAAAAACGGCAAGCCAACGGATCTCATTCCTCAGGGTGGAATTGAAATCGCGACAGGCAATGCCGAGGTTATGATTAAGCGTGTGACTGTTACTTCCAACCAGGATGGCAGTGTGCTGCTGGATCAAGACTTTACCCAGGGATTGAATTCGGCCTGGCAGGTCATTCCCGGTTCCGTGGGCTCTACAGTGGAGGAAGGCAAGGGGCTTGTCCTCAAAGCTCAGGATAGCGGTCTGAATGGTCTGTACATCTTGAACGACAGCTGGAGCAATTACAAGGTAGAGGTGGTCGCTTCCCGTATTTCCGGCACGGACGGCTTTTATGTGGGTGCGGGTCTCACCAATATTTCTGCGGAGAAAAAGGACGTCGTTGAATACGCGATCGGCTATGGCGGCAAGGCTACCGGCGTGAAGGTTTACAAGCAGGGCATAGAAAGCTACACATTGGGTGACTACTCTTCCAGTACAGCGGCAGGTAACTTGAGAGCAGCTAGCTATGAAGAGTTGGCCGACAACACGGACTACACCATAACAGTGAACTACGGCGGTGAAACGGGCAGTAATCTGATTTGCTCATACACCGACGGCGAGACAACCAGCAAGGTGCTGGACTACAAGCTGGAGGCTTACAACAGAGACGTGTTCAACTCGGTAACCCAAGATGCTGAACATGTATACGTGAAGCTGGTGAATGCCGACAACGTGGATAAGGTAATACAGCTGAATCTACAAGATTTGAGTGTTGAGTCCATCGCTAAGCTGGTTACACTAACTGGCGATTCCTCGCTTGTTCATGTACCTAACGTGAACAAGAAGAATGATGAGAAGGTAGTGCCTACCGAACAGCAGATCACGCTTCAGACGGATTCTGTCCTCTTAGACTTACCGGCCAACTCGGTAAATGTGCTGGTGCTGGATCTTAAACCTTTTCTCGCTTAAAAACAAAAAGGGGTGTCCCAAGTAGCCGGTTTATGGCTTTTGGAACACCTCTTTTTTTCTATGAATAGAGTCGGAATGTTGAGTTGGTTTCCCCGAAGGGCATTACTGCGTGCTTCTGTTTACCAATTCACGCGGGTTGATGCCATCGTCTATCGTTAGCGGGGTAGGGGCTCCCGTAGCGATTCGCTCCCAGGGCACCATTTTAAAGTTCTGATTCAACTTTTTTCCATTTTGAAGATTTTCGTCATCTTGTGCAACGAAGATACCATGCGGGAAATTTTTGCCTAATCCGTAGCCAAGAACATCAATACCGTCTGTGACAGATGTACCATCAACGGTAGGGCTCGCGCTAATCGTGAAGTTGCTTATATATGCATTGTCGCCTTGTCGTTCATAGATCGCATAGCTGCTGTTTCCTTGGCTGGAGGCCATAAGATACCCTTTGCCATCTTTACCGTAATACAATGTAAGTCCCTCTATGTCATCGTGAAGTCTGCGCCCATCTGCAATATCCACACGTCGCAGCGGCTCGGTTGAACCGTCTGGCTCGGCACTATACTTCCAAATAGCGTAATCCTCTTCAGCGATGTAGATCGTACCATATTCATCATCAGCAACCATGCCTTCGGATTGCGTATTCAGCTTGAACTGGCGGACAAGCTTACCTGCAATTTTGCCGCTTCCGTCGTCAGTCAGCTCATATTGCTCAAATTCACCCTCTTTGCCCAACACGAGCGCGTAAAATTTATCTGTCTTGAGGCTATGGTATAAGCTGAATCCGTACACTTCTTTCATAGATGCTTTAATAGGTTTGCCAACCACGTTGGTCAGCTTTCCTGATGCACCGTCAATGGAAAAGATATCGATCGTGTTGTTGGTTCGATTGGTTGCCCCTGCGATATCAATTTTTTTGCCGCCCAATGTGAAACCGTAACGAAGATCCACGTTATTCATTTTTCCGACCTTCATGTTTTGCAGTTGCTTACCTTCCAGATCATAGACTAAAATCCCGCCGCCTTTATTGGTTGCTAAAATTCTACTTTTCTCCGGATCGACCGGGTTGAGCCAGATTGCAGGGTCGTCGGCTGCGTCTTCTCCATCTTCCACAGCTTCTGTTTCGGCAGAGGGGATTACTTTATAGGTGGGAACTGCGTCCTTAGGATCTGCATATTTGCTGTTCTCTGCTTCAAGCGCTGTAAGAAGTTTTGTAGGAAGATATACATTTCCATTCACTATTTTAATTTCCCGGTCCGCTTTTCCGCTTAGTCCAGCTAAACGATATTGCTTCTCACCCACTGTAAAGGTCCCGACAATGCCATTTTTCAGTTTGACCAAAACAGACTGGTCATCACTGTCCCATGTAATTGTCGCCCCCATTTTATCTGCCTGTGTTCGTAGTGGTGCATACCCGGATGGCTGAATGTCTGCCGCATGGGTCAGTTCTGGTGATACCAGAATCCCCGTTAACATGGCTAATAATGCTAGTTTAGTTGACTTCATATGTATGCCCCTTTTCTGAAGTGAAAATGATATAACCGACTCAGTATAAAGCGAGAATATCAAAAGGATACAATGAAAATGTAAAGAGAATGTAAAGGAGGTGTAAGCATTCAATGGACTGGTTTCCAGTATTGTTGTCTGTAATTCTTTGGAGACATTCCGAATTTTTCTTTAAAGCATTTGGAGAAATAGCTTGCTTGGGAGAATCCCGTTTCCTCCGTAATTTGTTGGACAGACCAGTCAGTTTGCAGCAAAAGACTGCGTCCTTGATCCAGGCGATAATCCATTAAATACTCAAGCGGTGTGCGCTGGAAAGCGACCTTCATGCATCTGGCGAGATAGTTCTGATGTACGTGAAAATGGGTCTCCAAATCTTTATTGGTGATTGTATTTTTGTAATTCTGTTTTAGGTATATTTCGATTTGTTCCGCCAACTTAGAGGAGCTGTCTTTATTATTCTGATCATACTCCAAACTCTGGAAAACACTCGCAAACGTCTGTTGGGCCTCCCATAGTGCCAGTTTTCTAGGTTTTAAAGTAGAGGCTAGTAAATAGTCTAATTTCGAAAATAGCTCATGTGGATTCACCACTTTTTGAATTTTGGGCAAATGAATGGTCGTATGTTCTGAATGAAAGTGCAGCTCGGGAATGGGGGTGCTGGGTATAATAGGATTGGGCGAGGATTGTGCGCACCACATGCTATTGGTTTGAAAATGGAACCAGTAAAAGGAGGTTTGTTCTGTACATGCCTCAATGGGAAAATGATGTTTATCCGGTTCAAGAATGAGAGCGTAATTTTTAGTTACCTTCCACACTTCGTCCTCTTCGCCAATGTGCAGCAATCCTTCTTTAATGATTATTACGTCAAAATAACCCAGATTATACCTATTCGGGTGCCAATCCCCTTTTTGATATGTAGTAAAATTCCCCTCAATGAAATAAGGCAGCGGAGGAACAAGGAATGATAGAAAGTCTGTTTTGCTCATGGAAGCCAGCTCCTTTGTGTGTGAAATCGTATAAGTTTTAGTTAAAGATCGCGATTTTTTTTATAAATTCAGGTTGATAAAATAAGGACTGTAGCAAGGGGAGCTCAGGTTAGCTTGTACGATATTATCATTACTTTATCCTTATTTTCTCAAAAATGAAAGCGTTCTATTTCCAGGAAGGGATGTTTATCCAATGAAAACGGCAAAGCCAGTTAAGCATGTCATCGTTGACGATTTATTTTGGAAAAAGTATAAGCAGGTTGTGGCGGAAGAGGTTATTCCTTATCAGTGGAAAGCATTAAATGATGAATTACCAGATACAGAACCCAGTCATGCGATTGAAAACTTTAGGATTGCAGCCGGGGAATCCAGTGGGGAGTATTATGGAACCGTTTTCCAGGACAGTGACCTTGCCAAATGGCTGGAGACGGTTGCCTTTAGCTTAAGGGATCATCCGAATCCTGCGCTTGAAGAGCGGGCTGATGAAGTGATTGAATTGTTGGGAAGAGCTCAAGCTGAGGATGGGTATCTAAATACGTACTATCTGCTTAAGGAACCCAACAATCGCTGGACCAACTTAAGAGACAATCATGAGCTGTATTGTGCAGGACATTTTATAGAAGCGGCTGTTGCTTATTATGAAACGACGGGCAAAACGAAGTTTCTTCACATTATGGAGAAATATGTAGACCTAATTCAGCAGGTTTTTGGTACGGAAGAAGGTAAACGGAAAGGCTATCCGGGACATGAAGAAATTGAGTTGGCTTTGATCAAATTATACGACGTAACTGCAAAGGATCAATATCTCAAATTAGCGCAATATTTTATTGAACAGCGGGGACAGCATCCTATTTACTTTGCAGAGGAACAAGAACAGAGAAAACATATTCAAACAGAGCCCACCTGGAATGATGATAACAATATTAATTTTGGCTTAGGCTTCGAATACCAGCAAGCACACCAACCTGTGCGGGAACAAAAAGAGGCAGTCGGCCATGCAGTAAGAGCGGTGTATCTGTATATTGCGATGGCGGACTTGGCCGCGAAAACAGGGGATGCTTCCCTGTTACAAGCCTGTGAAACGCTGTGGGATGATGTAACGAATCACAAAATGTACATCACCGCAGGGATCGGTTCTACTGTAAACGCGGAAGCATTCACTTGCCATCACGATCTTCCCAATGACAGCATGTACTGTGAGACTTGCGCCTCTGTAGGGCTGGCCTTTTGGGCCAATCGTATGCTGCGTTTAGCGCCAGACCGGAAATACGCCGATGTTCTGGAGCGTGCGCTATACAACGGGACGATTAGTGGGATGGACCTGGACGGGAAACGGTTTTTCTACGTGAATCCGCTGGAGGTTAACCCTTTTCAAAAATCCAGAAAAGATCAAGAGCATGTAAAAACAGAACGGCAAAAATGGTTTTTCTGCGCCTGCTGTCCGCCCAATTTGGCACGAATGATTGCATCGGTTGAGGACAATATGTACACCCAAACGGACGATACGTTGTATACGCATCTGTACATTGCCAGCAAGGTGAACATGACTTTATCTGGTCATGAGGTTGAAATTACACAAACTCATCATTATCCATGGGACGCGGATCTAACCTTTTCGATCCACGTAACAGAGCCGACTTCCTTCAAATGGGCACTACGGATTCCTGGGTGGTGCAAGCAGGCAGAGGTGAAGGTGAATGGGGAAACCATATCATTAGACCGTCTGGAAAAAGGCTATATCGAGATTCAGCGCACTTGGAAGGACGGAGATGTGGTAACTCTGCATTTGGCTATGCCGGTTGAGCGCATTCGGAGCAATCCGCTGGTCTCCATGAACCAGCAGCAAATTGCTCTCCAACGCGGACCAGTCGTGTTTTGCCTGGAAGAAGTGGATAATGGAGCGAATTTGGCAGGATTAAGATTGACGAAGGATAGCCTCATTACAGAAGAGTTCAACGAAAACCTGCTGGGTGGCATTGTAAAGCTGACCATAGAGGGATACCGGGTAAAAAATTCGAATGCATTATATAGCTCGGAGCCTCCTGAATTTGTTTCTCAACAAATTACCGCGATACCTTACTATGCCTGGTGCAATCGGGCCAAAGGGGAAATGCGTGTATGGGTTTATGAATCATAATTCATTCGCATGGGGAGAGGAAAGATCATGAGTACGAGAATTGTGAGTACGGAACCATCGGAAAAGGCAGCAAGTACCGTTCCTTTTCATCGTAAAATCAGCTATTCATTAACGGATACAGCAGGCAATCTACTATACTGTGTTATTTCCAGTTATCTATTATATTTTTATACAGATGTATTCGGACTTTCTATCGGGATTGCCGGGACATTACTATTTATCACCCGTTTTATCGATGCCATTGATGCCCCAATTTGGGGCATCCTGATTGACCGAACCAAGTCAAAATACGGCCAGAGCAGACCCTATTTTCTATGGTTAGCGATCCCGTTCGCTGTGTTCATGGTCCTTACGTTTACGACACCCAATTGGAGTGAGTCAGGCAAAATTGCATATGCCGCCATTACGTATATTATAGCCGGCATCCTGTACACAGGGATCAGTACGCCGATTACGTCTATTCTGCCTAATCTGAGCACCAATTCTAACGAACGCGTAGTCTTGAACTCCTTCCGTATGGTCGGGGGGAACGTAGGTTTCTTCATTGCCACGACGTTTACATTACCTTTGGTCGCTTTCTTTGGACAGGGGAATGATCAAAAAGGATTTTCCTTAACGCTCGTTTTATTTGGAATCATGGCGATTATTATGTTTTTCATAGCGTTTGCCGATTTGCGAGAAAATGCAGCAGTGAAAACGAAATCTGTTCCCATTGCTAAAAGCTTTACAGCCATCAAACGAAACTGGCCCTGGATGCTCGTTGTAGCTGCCAACTTGTGTTACTGGATTGGTTTGAATATTCGTTCAGCAACTTTAATCTTTTATCTGCAATACAATCTGGACAGTAAGGACTTAGTGCCTTTAATCAATGGACTGACCTCCTTGCAGTTGATCTCGATGGTTCTGATTCCGTTTTTCGCCAGAAAATTAAGTAAAAATGCGATTATGATTATCGGATTGATATTAGCTGCGCTGGGGCAAGTCGTGATTTTAATGGGCAGTACAGACTTAACCCTCATTATTATCGGCTGGATTATTGGTGCATTAGGATCAGGCTTTGCATGTTCTATGCCGTTTGCGATGTTGTCAGATACAGTCGATTATGGGGAATGGAAAAATGGTATTCGGGCAAGTGGTTTCCTGACCTCGATTGGAAGCGCATTCTGTATTAAAGCGGGTAGCGGAATCGGCGGATTATTGCCAGCATGGATCATGGGCAGCACCGGTTATATCGCTGGGCAAGTTCAAACTCCTACGGCGTTGTCTGGCATTCAGTTTAGCTTTATCTGGCTGCCATTTATCGTCTTCTTGATCGGAATCATTCCTATGTTTTTTTATAAAAAATTCGAAAAGAATGAAGCTTCTATTCAACAAGATTTAATTGCGAGAAGATCATAGACATTCTTTTAACAATGTATTCATGACATATTAAAATATTATAATGCTGCTCCAAAACCTGTTCACTGAGCTGAGCAGGTTTTTCTGTTATTTTCTATTCAAATGTGAGCAAGACCATTGACAGGATTTTCTTTTGGAGTAATACTTCTATGTAGAGAAAAGTGTACAGAATCAAGAACTAGACACATCTAGCCTTGCAACTTTATACATTTTTTCGCCATGAAGGCTCTTCTGTTGAAGGGTTTTTTTCAATTTGAGAAAAAGAATGTGATGATATGAGTCAACTGAGTGTAAGGATGAGAACACATGGCTTTCTGAATAAGCATTTTTCAGGAGAGTCTATTGATTATCGACAGATTATTGCGCTGTTTATCCCGCTTCTGATTGATCAGGCTTTTATCGTGGGTCTTAATTTGGTGAACACGGCAATGATTAGCTCGTCGGGGATGGCGGCAGTCAGTGCTGTAAATATGATCGATTCTTTGAATATTTTTCTGATTAATGTGTTTGTTGCAGTGTCTACCGGGGGAACGGTTGTCGTGGCACAGTATAAGGGGAGCGGTAACGACCTCATGGTCTCTAAAGCCGCATCCGGCACCATTTCCTCCGTTTCCTTGCTGGCCTTATGTATCAGTTTGTTTATGATCGTGTTGTACAATCCGATTTTAAGTGTTCTGTTTGGTTCCGCCTCGCCTGATGTATTAGCCAACGGTAAGGTATATCTGCTGGGAAGCTGTATGTCTTTTGTGGGGATTGCAATCGTTGAGGCGGTGTGTGGAGCGCTGAGAGGGATCGGGAAGACGAGGGCATCGCTGGCTCTTTCGCTCATCATGAACCTCTCGTACGTGCTCCTCAATGTGGTATTCATTAATGTATTAGATATGGGTGTGCTGGGCATGACGATTGCCGTCAATGTGTCCAGATATGCAGGGGCAGTGTGCGCATTGATCTATTTGGTCAGAGTAGATGACGACTTGCGTGTTCAGCTTAGAGATATGCTTTATTTTAACCTGGTCATGCTTAAAAAGATTCTGTTTATCGGGCTTCCCTTTGCAGCGGAGCAGATGTTTTTTAATGGGGGGAAAATTTTAACCCAAATTTTCATTGTGAGTCTGGGGACCAATGCATTGGCGACGAATGCCATTTGCTCATCCCTAGCTAACGTGTTCCAAATCCCTGCGAATGCTTTGGCGCTTACGATTGTAACCGTGGTCGGTCAATGTATGGGACGTCGAAATGTCGAGGATGCCCGGAAGTTTACCAAATCGTTTATTTGGCTGTCGTCTTGTTCGTTTATTGTCATGGGGCTCATACTGATGCCTTTGTTTGAGCCGATGGTGGGGCTGTTTCATCCGCCTGCTGAAATCGTAGATGACATTTTTGTTGTCATACTGATTAATACGTTGGCCCAGATTCCGCTCTGGTCCATTGCCTTTATTACACCCTCTGCGCTTAGGGCAGCAGGTGATTCAAAATTTACGTCCCTCACCTCAATGCTATCCATGTGGTTGTGCCGGGTGGTGCTCGGGTATATTTTGGGCATTGTGTTCAACCTGGGGATTGTTGGTGTCTGGCTGGCTATGGATATTGAATGGGGCGTTCGGGGGCTCGTTTTCCTTTGGCGCTTCCGCGGCAACAAATGGGTCCAGCATCGTTTAATCGACTGAGTAGGTCCACTACCATAAAAAAAATTGACTTCTGGGAGAAGGCATTTTACGGTAGTGGATTTTTTTTCTTTCTTACTTCGTTCAGACTCCTTACTCTATCCTGATCCCTATATTGCCTAACTGCGCTCCCTGCTGCATACGGTGGAAGGCTTGTGCTGTGTCTTGTAAAGAAAATACGCTATCTATAATCGGATGGAGTGCATGGCGCTCCATGAACTGAAGCATAGCTGCGAATTCCTCGCCACTGCCCATAGAGGTGCCGATGATGCTGATTTGAGGGAAAAATATAGACCGCAACGGAATCTCTACTTGATCTCCTGAGCTTGCGCCAAATGTAACAATCCGACCGTTCGGCTTGAGGACATCCAAATATTTATCGAACGTAGCAGGACCGATACTGTCAAGGACCAGATTCACGGTGTCTCCGTTCATACTTTCTTTCCATTCGCTATGGCTGTCGAATGCATGATTAGCGCCATGAGCGAGGGCAGCCTGCCTTTTTGCTTCGCTGCGTGACGTGACGGTGACCCGCGCGCCTGCTGCTAAAGCCATAAGCATGGCATACGTGGCTACACCACCGCCAATACCGGGAATGAGGACGTGCTCACCCTGCTGTAATTGGCCTCTTGTGAAGAGCGCGCGGTAAGCGGTCAAAGCAGACAAAGGCAGCACCCCTGCTTCTTCCCATGAAAGGTATGCTGGCTTGCTGACCGCATTTTGGACGGGGATGATAACCGATTCAGCGAGTGTCCCGTCTGAAGGTCCGCCCAGAATGGCTGGAACCAAGGGAACATGATGCGTATTCTCCCATCCGATACATGGATTGATAATTACATTGGTGCCTACCAGCGAGGTTGGGCCACCAACACCCACAGCCTCAATCACGCCTGCTCCATCCGACCCCAGAATGAGTGGAGCATCGTGGGCTGTTCGATCTGCCATGAGGAATAGGTCCCGATGGTTCAAGCCTGCGGCTTTGAGTTTTACCTTCACTTCGTTGTGTCCCGGCTGTCTGTCCGTGATGTCTGTATATGTCAGGCCATCAGGGCCGCTTTTGCTGGCATGGATTACGGCTTTCATTTTAAAACCTCCCGTGGTTCGAGTTTAGATGCAATTGCATGTATATTGAATTGTACAGAGCGGCAAGCGTCCGGTAAAATGAACAAAATCGAATGTGAGTATCATAAATGATCATACCAAGCAGGTGACGTATACATGGAAAGCAGTGATTTGAAGATTTTTCAGGCTGTCGCTCGCGAGGGCAGTATCACGAAGGCTGCGCAAGTTTTGAATTATGTACAGTCCAATGTGACCTCGCGGATTCAGCAGCTTGAGGCACAACTGAACGTACCGCTATTTCGTCGATCTAATCGGGGAATGACGTTAACGCCGGCAGGAGAGAACCTGCTGAAATACGCGGATACCATACTGACCTTGCTCGACGAGGCTGTAAAGTCCACTCAATATTCGGACCAGCCTGCGGGACCTTTGCGACTGGGCTCGATTGAGACGGCGGCGGTTACCCATCTGACTTCTTTATTGACGGAATATCATTCACAGTATCCTGATGTCCATCTATCGCTTATGACAGGCAGCACACATGATCTCGTACAAAAGGTATTGAATTACGAATTAGATGGAGCGTTCGTCTATGGCCCCGTCGATGATCCGCATATAGAGCATGTTGCAGCTCTTGAAGAGGAGTTGGTGCTCATCTCGGAACCAGGGAAAAAGGACATGGACGAGCTGCTTGCCAAGCCTATGCTGTTTTTCGACGTAGGGTGCACGCATCGTACAAGAGCGGAAAGCTTTCTGAGCGAAGCGGGTGTGGATGCATATCAGGTTATGGAGTTCGGAACGTTGGAAGTCATTTTGGGAGGTGTAGCCTCTGGCCTGGGAGTGTCCATGTTGCCACAATCGTCGATTGCAAAGGCAGAGGAGGCGGGAAGTATTGCTTCTCATCGTTTACCTGAAAAATATCGCAAATTAGAGGTGTGGTTTGTTTATCGGCGGGATTCGGTTTACTCCAGTGCACTGTCAGGCTTGCTCCGCTGGATGAAAAAGGATGTTATACTTAACTGGGATTAAATTGACATCAGGGGTGTATCATTTGGAAGAACCTAATTTATTGAAAAATCCATCTACAGTAGCTCCGGGAGAATTTGTGAAGAATGGCGGCTATCAGCGACGAGAACCGGATAAGATGGCAGTATTATCAGAAACATACGGTGCCTCTATTTTTTTCAGAAGATGGGCGGCTTGGATGATTGACTTCATTCTTATCGTTTTTGGGTACGGAGGGCTGGTATATTTTACAGCGGAAAAAGTAGCTGAAGCGGAAACCCCA
Source organism: Paenibacillus sp. SEL1 (assembly GCF_054602535.1). Lineage (NCBI taxonomy): Bacteria > Bacillati > Bacillota > Bacilli > Caryophanales > Paenibacillaceae > Paenibacillus > Paenibacillus sp. SEL1. The sequence goes on from NZ_CM137723.1 coordinate 2,273,708, forward strand.
AATATGGGTATGGTAGTGATGCTCCTCCTGATCGGCTCCTTCTGCTATTATCTGTTACTGGAAGGACTTACAGGCTATACGCTGGGCAAGTTTGTACTTCGTATTCAGGTTGTGAATGGAGAAGGAAGGCCGCCAGGCATGGTTAAATCCTTGATCCGCACTCTCATACATCTGGTGGATACGAATCCGCTGCTTTTCATGGGACTGCCCGCCGGTATATGTGTACTGGTGACACCTCGGAAACAACGGATTGGAGATATGGCTGCGAATACATATGTGGTTAAGGTAAGGGATTTGGGAAAGGTGGGCAGAAAGAAAACCGGGATTATTGCAGGAGCAATCCTCCTGACGACGATCATTTCAATTGTCTTTGCTGTATCTTTAATTTCTACGCTCATTACGCAAATCATGAAGCCTGAGGTATTTACCAGTAAGGATAGCCAGTTTGCGGTTTCGGCTCCCTGGAATTGGTCGCGAGATAATATGATTAATGAGGAAGCGGATATTTCCATTAAAAATGAATTTACTGAAAGATATTTGATTGTATTGTCTGAACCAAAAAGCGACTTTGACAGTAGTATGACTCTTCAAGAATATAAAGGAATCATTGAGGATCATTTGGTGTCAGGAATTACGGACCCTGAATTGGGGACCGCTTCAGATATGGTGGTGAACGGATACCCAGCCATTGAGTTTACCCTAAAAGGAGAAATAGACGGGAATCTGGCCATGTATAACGTGACCACGATTGAAACACCTTCGCATTATCATCAGGTGCTTGCTTGGACCTACGCTTCGCGATACAGCAGGGCACAGCAAGAGCTACGCAAGATTAGAGACAGTTTCCGTGAAATGAACATGCTGTGAAGTGAACATGAAGCAATAACGATGATTCGAAGTTATAAGGCGGTAAGCGGAACAAGCAGACAGCTTATAGGAGCGTCTGCTTGTTATTATATAAGCTTACTTTAAAAAAATGAACAATTAAAACGGAGTAGGCGGAATGGTGCTGTACAAGCGAAGCGGTCGCTTTCAAATCTTTCCGTAGGAAAGCTCGCTTCGGAAGCATCACCACCCCCGGATTTCCACCGATGAAGGGTTTTATTCCAGAAATCCGGGGGGTGGCGATGGGAAGCCCCATCCGACTGCGTAGTGGCGCTATAGTAGATTTATATAGATAATTTGATCATACAATAGAATGTCTGATTATCCGCAATCCGGCCACTTTCGCCACCTTACCTTGTGGATGGGCTTTGAATTGAATCGTCACTTCATTCTTGTGGTTTGTCACAGATAGAGGGAGCTCATAGGCGAACGTTTCGAATTTATTCATTTCCTCGGACTCCAGCTTGCCTTCCCCTAAAATCTGACCATCCGCAGTAATGTCAAAGTCACTATGGGGACGGCTCAAGTCCTTCAAATAAGTGACCGCCAATTGGACAGGCTCATCCGGAAGCACCTTCATGACAAAAGAGAACCAGCCCCCTGGCCAGGTATCGCGATATTTGCGGTTATAGATGGACCCCAGACCTACATGCTCGCCAGTAAAGGCATGATCCCGTTCAGGTTGCATTTCGGCAGGCTGCACAACGTCCACTGTAAGTCGTTCCAGCTCTAGCTGATACGCTAACGCGGTACGATATTCTGCCTCTGTTGCTACCCATTCCTCCTGGGAAAAGAGATCCCAATAGACGGTATATGAACGATCATACATCTGATAAAACGGACGAAGCTTCAAGTCTCCGATATAGCCTAAGTCGGTCATATGGAACGTATTAGGTTCGTTCCCGTCAGCAATCAGCTTCGTTGTCAGGGAATCGGCCGATCCGATCAGAACAGACGCAAGCAGACGTTCCTCGTTGGACTCCTGTTCAACAGGGCCAAGGTCTCCAGCCAGCACAAGCGGGCCGTACATAAAAGCAATTCGGCACGGATTATCAGGCATTTCCTCGACTCTCACGGTCATAGGAATGTCATACTCGATCGTATCCCCATTGTTCCATTCCCGTTCAATTACAACGTAGCTGGTAGGACAAGCCTCTGTGACGTACTCTTCCCCGTTGATTTTAATCATCATCCCTTGCTCCGCCCAATGCGGGCATCTTAGCTTGATCGCGAAGGATTTGGGCTCCTTGCTGATGACGCGTAGCGTTCCCCGTCCATTTTGCGGAAAGAGAGTGTCTTGTTTGAGCTGTACGCCCATCTCGTCCCATGTCACGGTAGAAGGGACATATTGATTGACATAGATCGTTTCTGGCGTGTGAAAATAAATCGCAGTGCCGTACATGGAGTGACTTTCCATACCGGAACCGACACAGCATGTGAAATCCTCATATTGAGAATTAAAGGACTTGTGTCCGCCCATTTCCAGCGATACAAAATAGCACACACGTCCATCTACAGGCTGCTGTGAAGCCAGGATATGATTGAACATCGCTCGTTCATAGTAGTCGGCATAGGCTGCATAGGCATCCCACTCGAACATATGTCTTGTTAATTTCAGCATATTGTAGGTGTTACAAGTTTCACAGGTACCTTCGCCCAAGCGGTCATTCAGCTTCCCGGGTTCACCAAAATGTTCATTATAGCTATTGCCGCCGATCACGTAGGAATGCTTGTGAACAACCCGATCCCAGAAAAAGCGAGACAGGTCCGCATATTGCGGTTTGCCCGTCATTTCAAATTGCCGTGCAGCGCCAATGATTTTGGGAATTTGCGTATTGGCATGTCGCCCTCCCAGCGTATCTTGGCTATCTGCGAGATCATTGAGCACCTCTCCGTGATAAAAACGTTCCGCCAGGCTCAAAAAGCGCTCTTCTCCTGAATGTTCCGCCAGATCCGTCAGCACCTCGTTCATACCGCCAAACTCGCAATGCAGCACCTGCTGCACCTGATCATCGTCCAGCCCTTGAAGTACATCCTCCAGCCAGTTGCCGAGTTTGATTTCTATAGACAGGGCCTTGGGATGATGCGCCAGCAGATGTGCATCACGCAAGCCCGCAAAAAGTTTGTGCATGGTATATAGTGGCACCCAACCGCCGTTCAGATCAAAGCCCTGGGAGCGGATATCTCCGGCTTTTACTTCCTCAAAAATCTCTTTCCCACGTGGAATACCGGAAATGTATCCGTTTCCATGACTGTCTTGGCATATTTCCAGTTCGTCGACTACATAGTTCACGCGTTCCAACAGTCTTTCGTCGCCTGTGGAGGCAAACATCAGCGCACATCCGGACAGGTAGTGACCGAGTGTATGCCCGCTGATGCCGCGCGCTTCCCAGCCCTCATAGTGAGCCGCTTTAGGCTTCAGTCCCGCATATTCACGAAAGCGTGATAATAAACGGTCGGGTTCCAAACTCAGCAGGTAGGCCGTATTCAGTTTCATCGCATGTAAAAGAGGGCCGGAATCAATTCTTACTTTATGCAAGTCAAAAGCTTTAGCTTTCAAAATCATCGCTCCTTAGCTAAGATGAAAGTGTATATTTCTCCACTACATTAGCATTGGAATCGCGGTATGTCAGTAGCTTAACCATACAATGGGTGGACAAATCCGAACATGAATCTAAAGAGGCGATAACATGACCTATCTAAAAGTAAATGTAGATGCTCCGATCCAACTGATCTCGGCAGGCGAGTTTGTTTCCGAGGTGCCTTGGAAGCATATGAGTCGCTCCATTGATAATTTTGGGCTGATCCTGGGTGTCCAAGAGACGGTATTTATACGGGAGGAACGGGAAGATTTTGAAGTAGGCGAGGGAGATATTCTATTGCTTTACCCCGGTCGTACGCACAAAGGATACCGGGAATCGTTGCCGGGCGTGAAATTTTATTGGTTTCATTTCGATGTTCCCACGACCCCGAATGTACTATCTAATGAGGAAATGAAGCAGGAAACAAGTGCTTTGGATGGGCTTTTGCAGCGTCACGGTATGATGCGTGATATCTATTTACCGCAAAGTGTACAGGCAGATAACGGGGATCGGATTCATATTATTGTCAATCAGATTTTGCATGTAGCCAACTCACATTATCTTACGTATCACAGCGCAAATTATTTGTTCACCTCGCTACTGATCGAGATATCTGAACTGACGCTCAGCCGCTTGCTTTCCAATCCTGCCAGTTCACAGGGAAATGTGAGTTTTAACAAAATTATTGAGTGGACCCGTATTCATGCTGAAGAACCGCTGACCGTGACGGATTTAGCTCGAAAATTCAATTACAACAAGGATTATATCTCTCGTTTGTTCAAGCAAAATACAGGCATGCGCCCCTTGGAGTTCATTCACAGTATTCGTATTAACAAAGCCAAAGAGTTGATTTCCCGTACAGATATGAGCATTAAGCAGGTTGCCGAAGAGGCCGGATATACAGATGAGAAGTATTTTATGCGTTTGTTCAAAAACACAGTCCATATGACTCCTTCCCAATACCGGAATGCCTATCACAAAACATTTATGAACAATGTCTAGTGCATTTCCGCTTGGATCGTAAAGGCAGAGCTGGATGTATCCACCATTCACTTGCAGCGAAGATCGATGATTTGACCGAGGACTGACCAACCTGTCACCAGAGAAATAGCTTGTCAGACTGTAATTTGGTAATCTGATATAAGAGATCAAATGAGAGCAAGTAATACATAATACTTCAATGTAAAGGGGCGAGTGAGATGCTACAACCACCATTAAAGGATGAACTGACTCGAATACTGGAAGGGCATTCACTGGATGAAGATTTAAAAGAAGAGATTCATCAGGAAGCTCAAGCTGCTATACAATTTCATGTGGAGCATGAGGAAAACTACGAACACATTGGAAATAGTCGGATCGCCGGCTATCCAGATCTGCCACCCACGATAGAGTGGCCTTGTAATTCAGACGGGGAATATTATACATTTATTGCCCAAATTAATTTGGGCGAGCTACCTTTTTCACCATTTGAGGGATTGCCTCATCAGGGCATACTTTACTTTTTTCTTGGGCTGGACGAGCCCGCCTATGATATTGACCATAAAATCTTTTACTATAACGGTGACAGCAGCGTTTTGCAGAAAACATTACCGCCCGCTGGGCGCGTAGAGGTGTTGGCGGAGCAACGGGATTTCACCGCGTATGCAATTTCTTTTCATCCGATCCTGACGCTACCATCGGAGGGTGAGCTAGGAGATATTCTTGTAGATCAGTACGAAGAGCTTTATGAGCTTCTATATGAACATAGCGACACGGTGTGGGGGCAGCATCAATCTTTTGCCGGGAATACCCGGCGGGATGCTTATCTACGCCGAAACGGGCTGGAGGGTCTTCTGTTTAACTGGCATAAGAGTGAGAACCAGATTCATAAGGAAATCGAGCAAGCTATGCATAGGGGAAATACCGATTATGCGGAGCATTTACGGTCCGAAGTGCTGCCTCAGCTGCAAGAATATCAGACGAATCGGGAAAAGCACGATCAGGCTTCGGAAAATTGGCATGTTCTGCTCTCGGTATCTTCTTTGGATGAGGTTGGCATGTGCTGGTGGGACGCGGGGTATTTGGAGTTTTTTATAGATCAAAGGGACTTGAAGAACCTTGATTTCACGCGAACGTATGTCAATCTTGCTACGAGCTAGCCCGGTGCGGCAGACTCATGCTGATTTAGGGCAAATGATGGGGGTTAGAGCAGGGTGTTTTTTTGATTGATAAAAGCAGTGAATTGAGCATGTGGCACAGTAGGTTTGTTTTGCCCGAGTGTCGGAAATCGAACGATCAATAATAGGTGGTCCTATATAGGGCTGCCTTTTTTCGATGTAAATGAACGATTGTACTCCATTATTAGTCTTAATAGATGAGACCACGACAAGGGAGGTGCACGTATATGACTGATCGAGAGCTGTTTGAACTATATAAGGAGCAGATATATTATTTTTGTTATTATTTGATGCAAAATCAAGCAGATGCAGAAGATGTTTGCCAGGAAGTGTTTGTCAAAGCACTTTTGGCCGACAGGTCCAAAGTACAAGATCTCAAATCATGGATTTTGCGAATTGCTTCTAATGAGTGCAGTAATGTGCTTAGAAGGCGAAAAACTGGGCTGATGAAGGAAATACGAACTTTTTTATTGTCACGCCCTCATTCATTTAATCCGGTGGAAGAGAGCTTATATCATCAAGAAACGAAGACAGAGTTACACAAGCTATATAACAAGCTTCCAGATAAAATTCGTATGGTCGTGGTCCTTCGTTATGTAAACGAATTGACTATGCCGGAGATCTCTAGAGTTATGAATATACCCGAAGGAACAGCTAAATCTAGATTAAATCGGGGGCTTAAACTGCTAAAAAAAATGGTGATATCCCAAGTAAAGGAGATGAGTAGCAGTGAGTCGGTATTTTGAAAAAGAACAGAACATTCCTCAACCTGAATATGATGCAATGTGGGTAAATATAGAACAGGAAGCAACCAAACGAAAAGCAACTCTGCAACAGTCACAGGAAGCACCTATGCATAGAGCAAAAATTGTTCCAGCAAGTATCGTATTCTCATGTTTTCTGCTCGTTGCCATCCCTGTATTCGCTAGTGTGACCATCAATTGGGATAGAATAGGCGGACGTAGTGTAACCAATGCGCTAAATAACGGTATTGGCCAGCGGTATGATCTAAAAGCATCCAATGCAGGCATTACGATGAATTTGAATGGTGTTGTAACGGATGGAGAAAAAATGAAAATGCTTATCTCTCTGGATCCAGGAACCGATCCAACCAGTTATATTGGGTTTGCTATAGAGAAAACTATGGTAACTAGCAATTCTGATACCAAGGAACAAGCACACGGATATTTAAATTACGATCCTAAAAGCCAGAAACTCCTTGGCATTTATGAAACTATTGATACTTTAAGGGATCGTAAAAAAGATTACACACTTGAGGCACAGAATCTTATTTTTTATCGTAATCAGGATATTCCTTTAAAGACGGATCATCAAGCCGGGGATACCCTGGTTACCGGGACCAAGCAGTATCCTAACATTTATATAGAATCCGTTCGACAAACCAACAACAAGACTGTTGTCCGCTTTAGAGTTGCTGCAGCTCCATCCGATTTAGGACGTGGGAACCCGCATTTGGTAATGAAAGTGGGCGACAAAGAGATAGACGCAATCCCAACCATTCTACCTAGCGACAGCTCAGACTTGCATATTGAGCAGGTATTCAACATGACTGCACAAGATTGGAAAAAGGCAAACCTTCATTTTTGTTACATTGAGGAAGCAAAAAGAATTGAAGGTACTTGGAAGTTCGAATTTGAAGCGGATGGAAAAAAAGCAAGTGAAGCGATTTATTCCAAGAAGCTGCATAGCAGCGCTGAATTCCAAGAAAATACAGGCACTACCTTAGAGCAACTGATTTTTACCCCCTTGGATATTGAAATTCTAGTAACAGAGCGTGATTCACTTAAAAAAGGAATTGTTCATTATAAAACAGCTCAGCTGGTTATAGGTGATAAAAAAATTAACGGAGGGTGGAATATTAAAGGAGCTGGTCCTGAAAATTATCAACACTTATATCAATTTGAATCCCCAGAGTGGTATAAGGACTGGTCTGATGTTCCAATGAAACTTATATTGAAAGATGCTGTCATCGAGAAACGTGATACGTCTAAGAATTGGATCACTCTTCATAAACCTAAAGAAGAAAAACAGTTCGCTGAGCTTAATGCGGACGGTTATCAAATTGATTTCACATACTATACAGAGGGAAAAGATTTGATTGTCGAATCGAAATCCGGTTCCCCTGGCTTCAAAGGCGTCAACCAAACAACGATGCGAATTAACGGCAAAGAAGTAGTGCCTGAGATCATTGCGAAGGGTATGGTATCCACAGGAGTTAATGTTGACCGTTACAAAGACATTGAATTAGACGGGAAATTGGAACTAAATCCTGGCATCTACAAGTACAGCGATCCTGGACGTGATATTGAAGTTATATTGAAATAGATATGGCCATCGCTGCCTATTCTGCAGATACGTAAATACAAAAGCCCTTCCAGCTTTAGCTTCTCATGAGGGAAGCAGCGGAAGGGCTTTTGTTACATCTACTTGTCATACAGTGAGCGTGCTTATTTATACCCGTTGCACAGTAAACTCAAACTCCAGCTTTTGATCGGCTTTAATTTGGTATTCTTCATGTACCGGAGCTCCCCAGCTATCGTCGCCGCCTACGCCCATTTGTTTACCGGCTACGGTGACAACGGTGTAATACACGTTGGGTAGCTCATACAGATGGTAGGCACTTTCCAGCTCAAATGCTGTATACGGCGAAATATTGCATTCCACCGGTGCGGTAGCAGGTGCAGTAATGCGTATACCTCGCTGAGAATCGTCGGTAATATCAACACGGCGCACGCCTGTACGGTTGCCGGATTCCTGCGGTACGACATACCCGGATACGTTATCCGCAGCTTCGTTGTGGAATACGCCTAGTCTCGCGCCAAAGGCACGGTCGATGTAATTCTCTTCCGGTCCCATCGCATACCAGTTCAGATGGCGATAGTCCGCCGGAACCTTGAATGAAAGGGCAAAGATCGGCAGGTTAGGCAATCCTGAGACGCCTTCATAAGTCGATTTTACGTTCAGGCTACCGTCGGCGAAGACGGTGTAGGCTACCGTTACCTGTACGTCTGCATGGATGCTCAGCGTGTAGCGGAATGTAACGGTTACACGGTCTGTCTGCTCTTCCGTGACCTCGATGCCCACACATTTACGTGTCAGACTTGCAGCGAACCAGCCACCGGCTTCAAAGCCTAGTGCGGTTCCCCGATCATTGTCTGTGGTCGCCCGCCAGAACAATGGAGCAGGAGGCATGGCGATCATCTCACGTCCGGCGTAGCGAAGTGAAGTCAGGCTACCTGCCCCTTTGGAGAACATCATACTGAAATCTGCACCGTGAACGCCAATGTTAACATCACCATGCACCACTCGTAAGGCACCGCCCGTAGGGATCTTCAGTGGATTTGGATTTTCCACGATGAAAATATGTTGTCCGAAGGCCACTTCGTGTCCAGCCTCAGCCCAGAGCGTCGCTTCCTTCAAAACTAGAGCGGTGTGAATAACGTACTCACCAGGCTTTCCATCCGTATTAGGGAACGTTAGTGGAATATAGGCTTCGGTCTGAGCCGCTACATCTACATGAATGGCATTACGTGCGATTTCTTGGCCTTCATGCAGCAGGCTATATACTAACTCATAGTCGCCTGTTCCCTCGAACAGGTTTTCATTGCGCAGGGTTACACCGCTGCGATCCGGGGTGAGCTTCAGATTTTGATACAGGAATTTGACCTCCTGCATCTTCGGCGAAACCTTCCGGTCTGCATAGACAATTCCGTCCGTACAGAAGCCATAGTCTGTAGCACGGTCGTCAAAGTCGCCGCCGATTGCGAGGTACTCGCGTCCGTAGCGATCTTTTTTCATAACAGCCTGATCAATATAATCCCAAATAAAACCGCCCTGATACAGCTCGTATTTGTTCTCCAGCTCTGTATACTTGTGCATGCCACCTACGGAATTACCCATCGCATGCATGTATTCGCAACTGATATACGGCTTTTGCGGATTGTCGTTCAGATATTGCTCGATATCTGCGGGTTTGGCGTACATCCGGCTCTCCATATCGCTGGTATCATCGTACGTACGGTTGTGAAACACGCCTTCGTAGTGCACCAAACGGCTCGGGTCGGTGGCTCGGAAATAGTTGGCGACATTGCGCAGCACTTCACCTGCATACGACTCATTGCCGCAGGACCAGATTAGAATGGACGCATGGTTTTTGTCCCGTTCCAGCATGGAAATGGCGCGATCCATGACGATATCTTGCCACTCAGGCAGATTGGCGGGAATATTCCACGATGGCTCGACGGCACCGAGTTTTTGCCAGGAACCGTGTGTTTCCAAGTTCATTTCATCAATTACATAGACCCCGTACTCATCGCATAGCTCATACCAAAGAGTCTGATTTGGATAATGAGAGGTGCGAACAGCGTTCATATTGTTCTGCTTGAGCGTCCGGATATCCCACAGCATATCTTCACGAGAAATCGCACGTCCGGTGCGAGCGTTAAATTCATGGCGGTTCACACCTTTAAAGACGATGCGTTTGCCGTTCAAATGCATGACCTTGTTGATCAGCTCAAATTTACGGAAGCCAATTTTTTGCGGAATGACTTCCACGAGCGATCCACTGGCATCATAAATTTGAATGAACAACGTGTATAAATAGGGTTTCTCGGCACTCCAACGCTGCACTTGCTCCAAGGTTGCTGACAGCGAAGCTGTGCCATCCGTAAAGTCAGCTTTTAAAGAAGCTACAACATGGCCGGCAGCATCTTTCACATCGACAGTTGCATAGGCCGTTGCCGGCTTTTCCAAGGTCAATTTCAGTTCCAGAAGACCCTGCGTGTAGGAAGCATCCAGATCCGCCTTGGCATGCAGGTCACGTACGTGAACCGTAGGGATGGTATAGAGATATACGTCTCTGAAAATACCGGAAAAACGCCAAAAGTCTTGATCCTCCAGCCACGCTCCCGTACTTCTTTGATATACCTCAACCGCGAGCTTGTTTTCGCCTGCTTGCAGGAACGGTGTCAGTTCAAAATCAGACGGTGTAAAGCTGTCCTCGCTGTAACCGACAAATTGTCCGTTCAGCCATACATAGAAAGCCGACTCAACGCCTTGGAAAGAAATGAACACAGGCTGCGCGTCGGAAGCCATATTTTCCGGCAAAACAAAGCTTTTGATATAGCTCCCGACTGGGTTGTGATCCTCAGGAATATGGGGTGGGCGAACGTCCGAATGTCCGTCCCATGGATACATCGTATTCACGTACTGCATTTGGCCAAAGCCTTGCGTCTGAATGTGACCCGGTACCTGAATATCGCTCCAGCCGCCATACTCAAAGCTGGGCGCATAGAATTCTACCGGACGGCTGGCTGGATTCGTTGCATAGTTAAACTTCCAGCTCCCATTCAGACTATGACGCCAAGCCATATCAGCTTGCTGCTCCGCTTCCTGAAGCGTAGCGTAATATTTGTGATCGGAATAGGCGGGCAGTCGATGCACAGCAAATTTGGTTACGTCGGTCAGCCAGTCCAGACTAGGGGTATGGATGGTCAAGGCGAACACTCCTTATTTTTAAAATGAAATGAAGATCGTACACAGAAGTCTGTTATTTAACCGAACCGACCATGCCCGCTACAAAGTGTTTCTGCATCAGGAAGAATACCAGTGCAGTCGGCAGTGTGGACAGAACAATGGCGATCATGATGACACCGTAATCCGGTGCATAGCTGGAGCCGAGGTTCGAGATCAATAGCGGAATCGTTTGATTCTCCGGCGTTTGCAGCACAATCAGAGGCCAGAGGTAGTTGTTCCAGCTGGACATGAATGTGATGATCGCGGCAGCGGCATAGGTTGTTTTCATCGTAGGCATATACACCCGGAAGAACAGACCCAGCTCGGACAATCCATCCATACGACCTGCCTCCAGTAGATCCTTTGGAAACATCTTGGTGCTTTGACGGAAAAAGAAGATCAGGAACGCCGTAGTTACGGTCGGAATGACGACAGAAGAGAGTGTATCAATACCGATCCACGGTATGACATTAGAAATGCTGCCGAACATCCGGTAGAGCGGGATCATAATCGCCGCAAACGGAAGCATCATAGACATCAGCAGGATATTGAAGACAACGTCTTTCGCTTTACTTCTGTAAATTTCAAAGCCATAACCGGCCAGTGATGCGATTAGCATAGCCAGCAGCGTAGTTGAGATGGAGACTTTTGCAGAGTTACTTAGTGCAGTAACGATGTCTACTTTTTCAAGCAAATTGTGCATGTTATCCATCAGATGGGAGCCAGGCAGAAGCTTGCCTTTGGTCACATCGACTGACAGGTTCGTGGAGCTGGATAGCATCCAGAGGAACGGGAAAATCGAAACGAACGACACGATGATTAGAAAGGCGTACGTAAATGCTCTTTTTGTTTTCATCATTTTTTCTCACCTGCCACTTTGAACTGGATAATCGACAAGATAATGATCATAATGACGATGGAATAAGATACGGTCGCCGCATAACCAAAGTCGGATGAATATTTGAAGGACAAATTGTAAATATATTGCGAAATTGAAGATGTCGCGTTCCCTGGCCCACCCTTGGTAATATTCATAATTTCATCGAAGAGTTGGAGTGTACCAATCGTTGATGTAATCGAAGTGAACAGGATAATCGGCTTAAGCAGTGGAACCGTAATGCTGAAAAACTGTCGGATCGGGGAAGCTCCGTCAATACGGGCCGCTTCGTAGATAGAATTGTCAATGTTCTGAAGACCGGACAGGTAAAAGATCATATTGTAACCAGTCCAGCGCCATGTGATCGCGATAATAATCGTAACCTTGGCCCAGAAAGGATCTGTAATCCATTGGATGGGCGTGCCAATCACGTGCAGATTCAGCAATAAGGAGTTTACCAGACCGTCGGACGAGAACAGGTACTTGAAGACAACCGAGTATGCTACAAGGGATGTGATACACGGCAAGAAGATAGCTGTGCGGAAAAAGCCCTTGAATTTCAGGTTTTTATCATTCAACAATACCGAAATGAACAGAGCCAGAATGACCATCAAAGGTACTTGGAAAATCAAATAGATAAACGTATTCTTCACGGCGGTTATAAACATTTTATCGGTGAACAATCGCTTGTAGTTATCAATGCCATTAAAGCTCAGATTAGACCCTGTACCTGTCTTAAAGGACAAGATAAGCGCCTGAATCATCGGATAGAAATAAAAAGCGGCAATCATGATCACTGCGATGGATATGAACAACCATCCTGTCATACCTGCTTTGAGACGTGTTGTAGTTATTTTGGGCGCGGCTGTCTTCATACCATGTCAACTCCCTGTGCAGCAATAAAACCTTGAACTCGCAAGCCCAAGGTTTTAAGTGCTTATCGTTTTATTGTTTAGCCTTGGCTAGATGGAATGTCTTATTTAAGCTGTGCTTCCGCCTGTCCTTGAGCATCTTTCAGAACTGCGTCTACATCTTTTCCGTTCAGATAGTTTTGAATTTCAACGGTCATGATATCCTCAATGGCATACGTGTGCAGGCCATAATTAACTTTTGGAACTTGTTTAGTCCATTCTGCAAATTTCTTGTATACTTTGTCGCCACCGAAGTACGGATCTTCCACGTCATAAGCTTTACCGCTGGAAGCTGCGTTCAATGAACCAACAATTCCAATTTTGCTCAACATATCTTGATACAGTTCTGGATCTGTTCCGAATGTCTCTTTCAGGAAATCGGCAGCGGTATCTTGACCGTCCGAGTTAAGGACATACCAGGAGCTGCCGCCGAGGCTGGAAGCATTCACGGATTCAGGTATATTTTTCAGCTTAGGGAAAGGAACAACGGCCCATTTACCCGATTGCGAAGCTTCTGCTTTGATCGAAGGTGTAATCCAGTTACCTGTAGGTACGGAAGCAACTGCACCGCTGTTGAATGCGGCCAGGAACTGACTCCAGTCGGCATTCATTTTAACAATGTTGGCGTCGAACAAGGATTTGTACGTCAAGAGCGCTTCTTTCAGAGCTGGATTACCTGCCAGGTTTGGTGTTTTACCGTCTTCTTTCAGGTACCATGAACCTGCGGTTTGGATCATACCACGGATCAGACCGAGGTCATTCGGATCTTGAGTCAGCATTTCTTTGCCTGTTTTTTGTTTTACGGCTTTACCAATTTCAATAAATTTGTCCCAATCAATATTGGTCAGGTCTGCTACTTTGTAGCCGGCTTGTTCCAAATAATCCGTTCTTACATACAGTCCCATAACACCGGAGTCGAATGGAACACCGTATTGCTTGCCGTTGTAGCTAGTCGGTCCGATTTTATAATCAGCGAAGTCGGATGCTTTGATTGTGCTGCTCATATCATGGAAAGAATCGGGATAGGCTTGTAAGAAGTTCTGTGCCCGATAATCCTCGATCAGAACCACGTTCGGCAGTCCTTTGGTAGAACCAGAGTTAAGACCGGCATTCATTTTTTGTACGATATCGTTTTGAGCATATTCAACAATGTTTACGGTTACATCTGGATGTTTGGCAACGTAGCGATCTTTTGCCAGCTTCAGGGCTGCGATATTAAAGTTCGGGTCCCAAGCCCAGACGGTGATTTCTTTTTTGCCTGAATCTGTGGTAGTAGCTGCTTTCTCGGAATTGCTGGAGCATGCGGATAGCAAGATTAAGCTTGCAATCAGCAGAAGGAAAGTCATTTTTTTCATTTTGTTCAACCCCTACTCTTTTTTTATATGTTGCTTGCTAGTTCTAAATCTCTTGAATGAAAGCGGTTACCTTATTTATAAATCTAGTGTACCATCCATACTTTGTTGGCGTTAGGAATATCTTTATACGGATTGGTCTTATTATTATGATTTATCAAAAAAGGTACCGCTTACATTTGTATTTTGTTTTGGTTTAGGTACTTTTTTTAGGTTGAACTAAAGTTGTTCACGAAGCGCCACTGCGCGGCCGGATGGTGCTTCCCATCGCTGTTGTATCCAGATTTCTTTATTCAAATTATATAAGGTTGAAATCCGGATACAAAGGCGACCGCTACGCTTGTACAGCACCATTCCGCCCACTCCGTTCTTGTTCCACCTTCTTTGTTTAGTTCAGCCTATATTTTTTATGGGGTAGGAGGGGCGGGTTTTACGATCAATGGCAGGGTCATTCTGACTTTGGTGCCCTCGCCTTTTTTACTGGAGATGGTCACGCCGTATTCTTCTCCATATAAAAGGGTAATGCGGTTGTGCACATTCTGGATGCCGATGCCTGTGAACAGTTGGCGCTTGCTCTTGGGATTCGGCAGTCCGTCCTGCGCCGTATGCCCGTCCAATTCCATACCATCTCCATCATCGACCACCTCACAGATCAATGTATCCTCCGTTTTGGACACCAATATATAGATGTGGCCTACATTTTTTTCATTAAACGCATGGAAAAATGAGTTTTCGATAAAAGGCTGAATGATGAGCTTGGGCACATGGTACTCCAGACAATCGGGTGATACAAAATAATTCACTTGTACCCGCTGCCCGTAGCGTACATGGTTAATGAACACATAATTTTGCATGTTGGCCATTTCCTGCTCGATGGTGATCGTTTCACTTACATTGCTGATTGTATTTTGCAGTAAGGAAATGAGTGCATTGATCGTCTCGGCGGCTGTTTCCTTGTTTCCTTTGAGCACCAGCATTTTGATCGAAGCCAGTGTATTGTACAGAAAGTGCGGATTGATCTGCCGTTGTAGTGCAGCAAGCTCTGCGTTCCGTTGACCCTTTTGCGTCTCTAAAAGCTTACGGATATAGTCATTTAGTTCATCCAGCATGTAGTTGTAAGCATGACTTAATTGTCTAACCTCATAGCTGCCCGTTACCGGGATATAATTATCGAAATTTTTCTCGCGTATGGTCGACATTTGCTTCACCAGTCGAGTCAGCGAACGAATCAGTCGACGGGATATCAGAAAAACGATCACCAAAGCAATCAGTACGATGGCAATGCAGATCCATACAACGGATTTAACGTCTATAATTTGCCCAATGGCGGCTTGTCTGTCAATCATGTTCACCAGATAAAAATCAAATGAAGGGATATAGTTAGAAAGGAGGATACTCTCCTTATTCATCACATCCGCATTCATGTAGTTAAGTCCCTGTTCATTGATTTTTGTGGCATAGCCTAGCAGCTCACTGGAGCGTTGTCCGATCAGATCCTGGCGATTGCTCGATACAATTAGTCCCGACTTGTCCAAAATAAGCACATCATTGCCGTTGCTCGTGAAATTGTTGTAGAAACGGCGGAATTCAGGCTCTCGGATAGCGATGTAGATCATGCCGTACAGGGTGCCGCTGGTCCGCTCCATAAATGGTTTGGAGGCGATGATATAGGGTGTTGGCTTTTGCGGGGTACTATTCATTTGTTGCTGCAACAATTCAGTATCCAATTGATACATAAGCTGTGCCGGTCGTGCTACACTTCGGGCTGTAATAGCACTGCTTTTAAGCTCTTCCGCAGTTACAGGCCAATAGGACGAGTCGGAGTAAAAGCTCCGGCCATTCAGACCTGTTACAGCGACACCGACATCATAGGCATCGACGTTCGATTTAATTTGCTTCATTTGCTGTGCCATTCCGAAGTAAATCCTCGCCGAGTTAATCGAGTCAGACTGACCGCCAGTCAGATAGTTCTTGACCGTTCCATTTTCCGAAGCATGGGTTACGGCATTCACGATAGAATCATTGAAGGATTCAAAGCTGGATTGAATCTGGCTGAGTACCTTGGCATTTGTAATACTGAATGTCTCAGCAAAAAGTCGTTCAGACATCCGAATCGTCACCAAAGAGGTCAGCAAGGACACCGCAGTGATGCTGACCACCATAACAATAAAGATTTTGAAGAACAGACCTTGATATTTGATCTTATGGATATATCTTTTCATATTCAATCTCTTTTCTACTGGCAGATGTGGCTTACTCTCTAATAGAGATGCTCCCGGCGGTACTGACTGGGCGAGCAACCCTTCACTTTTTTGAACACTTTGGTAAAATAGCTGGGGTCCGAATAGCCTACCGTGCTGCTAATATCCGAAATGGACATCGTCCCCGACCGTAGTAACTCCGCGGCTTTTTCAACCCTAATTTTGTTGAGATACTCGCTAAAACCTTCTGTATGGTGTGCCGTAAAATAACTGGACAAGTAGGAAGGGTTAAAGTGAAAATATTGTCCAAGTGTCGTCAAATTGAGCGTTTCAGCATGATGCTCCTCAATATACTCCAGCAGTTTTTTCATGCTTGCACTACTTCCTTGCTGTGTTTTAGCCATGATCTGTCTGTTCGCTTCCTCCAAAAAAGTCTCCAGAAGGCGCACGGCTTCATGTACATGAGGGGCATCATTAATTGTTTTGAAATAGGAATATTTCGCCGCATCCAGCTCCTTCATATCATACCCCTGATTCCCGAGCAAAATCGTAATGTTGAACACGATATTTCCGAGAAGCGATTTGAATTCAAAAGCGGTAGAGGTATAGTTACCGGACATGGCAGCTACATAGGATCTCAAATCCTGAAAAGCTGTATCAAAATGCTCCCGCTTCATCTCTTCTGTAAACTGTTTTAAGTTGAACGAGCTGTTCACCTGTACAGGTTGAGGGAGTTCGTCTTCTATTAGCAGCGCTGTTTCTGGGAAATAAAAGCGGTAACTCAGCAGTTTTGGCAGTTCATCCTGATAGACGTCACTAATCTGATTGAAGTCATCAAATAAATGGCTAACTGCCCAGCCTGTTTGTGGATCGACTCGCTTTGTCTCCTGAGCAACTTCCCTAACCGTAGCCATCCAGGCGTTCACTTCCCGTGGATCAAGATTGGCTAAAAACACAGCCGCATAGACATCAGATGGCAGTTGTCGCAGTACGATGTACTCACAGGCAGAGGATACTCGATCCGTAAGCTTGGAAAATAGGTCCGAGGCAGAGATGGAGCGCCCTTTATCCTGCTGTGCCAGCTGTTCTATACCTATGAGTGCAAAACGGGCATAAGGAAATGCTTGCTTCAGCAGCTCGGCGTCATAGTCCATGCTATACCCGGAGATCAGCTTTTCGATCACATGATCTATCGTAATTTGACTATTCCCTGCATCTGCCTGATATTGAATGGATGGAATTTTGCGAGCGGTTCTCTGGAGCACCTGGAGCAGCTCATCCGTGTCTAGCTTGGGCTTTAAAATATAGTCAGCAACCCCTTGCTGAAAGGTGGATCGCACGTAATTAAACTCGCCGTAACTGCTAAGTACAATGACTTCGATATCTGGATAGTTCTGTCTGACTATGCGCGTCAGCTCCTCGCCATCCATGATCGGCATTACGATATCTGTAATGACTATATGAGGGCGCAAGGTTTCAATTAGCTCCAATGCTTCTTTACCGTTAGAAGCTTCACCTACAATTCGAAATCCATACTGTTCCCACGACAAGTGGTGTTTGATCCCCTGCCGTACCAATATCTCATCATCCACAATCAAAATGTTGCATAGCTCATTCATGGCAGCACTCTCCGTAATTATACCTATTCGAGGATTTTGCAAAAATCCTAATTCAAAAAAGACCTCCATCACGTGGACGTCATATCATCTGAGGCACATATTTGACAACGCTTCCAACTTAACTTAAATCTAAAGCATTTAATCTTTACATGCTAACATAAACTACACGGGGATTCCAAAAAAATTTAGTCCAAATGGCATATAAAACAACAAAAAAGGCAGCCGAGAAAATCTCGACAGCCTAAATAACCGGGATTACCTTATACAGTACCCCATGTCCGATCTCCTGCTAAATATTTCTCAGTCAAAATAGACAGCAGTTGAATACCAACCTCATTGTGTCCTCCCTCAGGAAGGATCAGGTCAGCGTATTTCTTGGAAGGCTCAATAAATGCCTCATGCATCGGCTTAACCGTAGTCAAATAGTGATCGTGGATCGAATGGATGGTGCGGCCGCGTTCCTCAATATCGCGAAGAACCCGACGGAGAATGCGCACATCAGGGTCAGTATCCACAAATACTTTGATGTCAAGCAAGCTGCGGAGCTTTTCGTCTGACAGTACGTGCAGACCTTCCAACATAACGATGTGATTTGGCAGAAGCTCTACCGTCTCGTCCGTGGAGCGTGCATGAACCGTAAAGTCATACACTGGCGCTTGTGTCGCTTGTCCTTTTTTCAGACATTGGAGATGCTCAATAAGCAATTCGTTGTCAAAGGCAAACGGATGATCATAATTGACCAAAGCACGTTCATCATAACTCAGATGTGAATGGTCTTTATAATAGTTATCCTGAGATATGAAAGTCACTTTATTAGATCCCAGACGCTCAACGACGGCGCGTGCTACCGTCGATTTACCGGAACCTGTACCGCCGGCAATACCAATAATAAGCATGGCGTTTCACTTACCCTTCCCTAAATGTATCCCGATACAACTCAAGTATTGTAGCACAATGCACACTTTTTTTCATCACTGTTGGACTTTGTATTTCTTCCATTTCCGTATCTTGGCTCTGAATGTTTTAAACGGTGCCACCGAGTTGATATGAATCCATCTTGCCATGGGCCATTTCGGATTAGTCCCTGTCCAGTCGTGAACGCCCTGAGTGAAGAGCTCTTCATGACTAAGTGTGTCGATCCAATCCAGCCACTTTTGCTCAGCCAACTTGAACATATCGCGTAATTCACGTAAAGATTGGTGGGAGTAGGTCTTGTAAAATGATTGATATAGTTCGCCTAGTCTATTCCATTTATAATTGGGGGCGGGCATGATCACGGTTTTTCCTTCCCGTTCGTCCCTGTCCCATGTCATGACAAGATGAAGCCATCCGAGCTGGTAGGCAATCATTTCTGCGGGTGTTTTATCTACTTCAGGGATACGGATATCCTTTTGGCTCTCGTCGATCTCCTGGAACTCACCGTCAAATCGTAAGTAGGAGACATGAATGGCTTCCTTTAACTCTGATTTGGAGGCGTATTCGTAACTGGACATCTCATCGCTCCTTTAAATGATATGGATGATACTCACCCCTTTATATGTACCATTCCCAATATGACAACCGTATGTCTTATTCAAAAATAAAAAAATATCGTTTTTTGTGATTTTATGAAACAGCAGTTGGTGTGTTCACGAAAAAGGATGCAAAATTAATAGAGAAATTAAGACAAAAGATAAGTAATTAGACATATTTTAATATTTATTTAAGTGTCTATAATTATTGGAGTATAGCGCTTAGGGCCCTCATTGGTGTTGGAATATTATTCCCTTCATCAGTACGTTATATACCGTTGGGCATGTCATGTCCGATAAACGGTGCAACCTTTGCTTTAGTATTCATGAATCTAATCGAGAAGGAGACTGTTATATGAAGTCGAGTTTGTTAAAAAAATGTGCAAGTGTAATGTTAAGCAGTACGTTGGTACTGTCTTTATCATTACCGTTGCTGGGTCATGCACATGCGGATGGGAATTTACAGATAAGTGATGATTTTGAACAAGGGGAAGCTCAAGGCTGGACCGCAGGATCGGGGAACTGGTCTGTGGTCAAGGATGGGAATGGATCTACATACCAACAATCTACTCGAAGCGAAAGCCATTCCGTCAAAGGTAACGCCTCATGGACGAACTATAGCGTGCAAGCAGATGTATATGTAAATGATTTTAATGGCTCCAATCGAGTCTACGTTGCAGGTAGATACACAGATTCCAACAACTTCTATGCAGCATCGTTGTATAACAAGAAAGACGGAGCTCTTGAGATTCGAAAAAAAGTCAAAGGCTCTATGAAGACACTGGCTACGAATAAAAAATACAAACTGGACACGAATACATGGTACAGAGTCAAGCTGGAACTATCCGGTTCGGAAATCAAAATGTATGTCAATGATCAACTGGAACTGTCCGCAACAGACACCAGCCTCACTGCTGGAGCCATTGGATTGGTAACCTCCAAAGCAGCTGCCCAATTCGATAATGTGATGGTATCCGGTGCTTCTTCTGAGGTAGATCCAGGAACACCGCCTGTGAATCCGACACCAGGTACAGAACAACCGACTCCTGGGGTGGACCCTGATGTAACCTCCAAAAATAACTATAATTTGACTGGATTTTCGTATGGTAACACCGGTGGTGGCAATATTGCGGATACCGATGCCAACTACAAAAAGGTATACAATGCTGTAGATCTCAACGAAGCACTGAAGAAAGGCAGCAAAGTCAAAGTGATTGAGATTATGAACGATCTTGATCTCGGTTGGAATGAAATTCCTAGTGCTGCCAAAGTAATGCCTTTTAGTGCCAACAATCCTGTACAGACGCATCCTGTTCTGAAAAAGACAGGAGTGAGCAAAGTCTATATCGAAAATATGAATGGGGTTACGATTTTCTCTGCCAATGGTGCGAAAATCAAACATGCTGGCTTTGTCATCAAAAGAAGCTCTAATTTGATTTTCCGTAACCTCGAATTTGATGAGCTTTGGGAGTGGGATGAAGCAACCAAAGGGAACTATGATAAGAATGACTGGGATTATGTTACCATCGAAGGTACAAGTTCCAAGGTATGGATCGATCACTGTACATTTAACAAAGCCTATGATGGTTTGGTAGATGTGAAAAAAGGTAGTAACGGAGTTACGATTTCCTGGTCTTTGTTCAAAGGAGATGACCGCAGCTCCAACAGCTGGGTAACCCAACAAGTCAACGCGATGGAAGCAGACAAGTCTTCCTATCCTATGTACGCGTATCTGAGAAGCAGTGCAGTAGGCATGAGTAAAGAAGATATCATTGATATTGCAGCAGGACAAAAGAAGGCTCATCTAATCGGTGCTACGGAAATGGCTTCCGACAATGCAGACCTGGAGGTGACGCTGCATCATAATTACTATCTGGATATTCAGGATCGCATGCCTCGTCTGCGTGGTGGTAATGCTCATGCATATAACATCGTTATGGACGATGCCGGATTGGCCAGAGCCAAAAAAAGAGTTACTTCTGATATGGCTAAAGCAATTGCCGCAAAAGGATACCATTTTGATGTCGTGGGTAATGGTGCAATTTCAACAGAAAACGGCGCGGTGTTGCTAGAAAAGTCTTATTTGATTGATGTGTTCTCTCCAGTGCGTAATAATCAAAAAGATCCTAACAAAGCGGATTACACAGGTAAAATCAAAGCCGAAGACGTTATCTTTTCGAACAACGGTACCGTATTCAGAGGAGGCAGTGACGATGCGAATAGCCCGTTAGCCCCTTATCCTGCCAAGACCAAGGACTTCTCTTGGAATGGGTTCACAACGTTGCCATACAGCTATACAGCCGAAGACCCTGCCAATCTGGTTGCTCAATTGCAGGCCAAGGATGGAGCGGGTGCAGGTAAGCTGAACTGGTCGAGTGAAAACTGGCTCAAAACGGTGTACAATACGTCCGTTACGAAAAATGCAATAGTGGAAGAAGATTCCGAATAGGTAGGCCATATAAAAAAGCAGCCAGTACAGATAAGCTCTGTTGCTGGCTGCTTTTTTTGTTAACTACGTCTAGGCTGCGTTCGGTACGAACTTAACCAATAACGACAAACGAGGATACGCCAGCAGGTACGGATCTAACGCGGAATAATACTCCATCATCTCTAAAAGTACGCAGAATATAAGGCTGGTTCGTAGGTGTGCGGACTCTGCTGAATCGGGCAGTACCAAAGCGGTCGAAGCCTGCAGCTTGCACAAAGGTTCCATCTAAACGGCGCAGTGTTGCGAAAAATCCAGACGTGTTAAAAGGCACACCATCATTGTTAGCCCAAATGACTGTAAAACGGCGCAGAGTTTGTGTAGGGCTCACATTGCGATATCTCGTAACAGGAACCTTTCTGCCCGTAGATTTCAATGTTTGCGGAGGACGAATGGCCACTTCAAATCAACTCCTTTGTTGTGATGAGATAGTAAATGCACACAAAGGAGTTTTGGATTGTGTTATAAACTACGACTTCTTATAAATAGGTATATACCGAACTCAAAATGACACTCCATGTACATTATCGTTCGATTCGGGACCTCATCATGCCCAATCGCGCCGTAGCGTAAAGAGGTCTTTTAACGCGTCTGTAGACAGCTCAGTAATCCAGCCCTCGGTACTGGTTATGATCTGGTCGCTAAGCTGCTGCTTGCTTTCCAGCATTTCATCAATGCGTTCCTCCAGCGTGCCCAACGAGATAAATTTGTGCACCTGTACATCCTTCGTTTGTCCCATCCGGTAGGCTCGGTCTGTGGCCTGATTTTCAACAGCTGGATTCCACCAGCGATCAAAGTGAAAGACGTGGTTGGCGGCCGTCAGATTCAGACCCACCCCCCCGGCTTTGAGCGACAAAATAAACACGGACGGCTGCTCGGCAGGGGAGAGCGTGTGAGATTGGAATTGATCAATCATTCGGTCACGGGCCGTTTTGGATGTGCTGCCGTTCAGATAGAGCACGGGCTCTCGCAGCTCCTGAGCGAGTACCCGCTGGAGCATCTGCCCCATACCAATATACTGTGTAAAAATAAGGCAGCGCTCGCCCTCCTCCCGCAGTTCCTTGACCATAGCCAGAATGCGCTCCAGCTTGGATGAACGGCTAATGACCGCTTCAAGATCGGACTGACTATAACCGGAATCCGCAGCATTCGGGAGTGCCTCCTTGGTTAAGAGGGCAGGATGGTCACAAAGCTGCTTCAACTGGGTAAGGGCGGATAAAATGGCTCCTTTCCGTTCAATCCCTTCCAGCTTCTGCATCCGTTCCATCAACTCTTTGACAATCTGGTCATAGAGCGCGCCCTGCTCAGAGGTCAGATGAATGTACGTTTTCATCTCATTCTTGTCAGGCAAATCAAGCTGTATAGCTGGGTCCTTCTTCTTGCGTCGCAGCATGAAGGGCTGAACCAGCTTTTGCAAATCTAACGTGCGCTGCTCGTTATGTTCCTTCTCAATAGCATTAATGAAGCGATTGCTAAAGGCGCGTGAGCTGCCCAGATAACCTGGGTTGATAAAATCATAAATGGACCATAGCTCGGACAACCGATTTTCAATAGGTGTCCCGGTCAACGCGATCCGATGACGTGCAGGAAAGCTGCGCACGGCTGTGGATTGCTTGGTTTGCGCATTTTTAATGTTTTGCGCTTCATCCAGGCAGACTGAATCCCAGGTCATGCTTTGTAGCAGCTCTTGATCCAGGGTTGCCGTAGCGAAGGAGGTCAGGATGACATCGGCCTGCTCGACTTCTTCGCGGAACAAGTCTCCCTGCTCCCGCTTGCTTCCATAGTGCAGCATCACCTTCAGCGAAGGGGCGAAGCGGCTGAGTTCCTTCTGCCAGTTGCCCAGCACCGAAGTCGGGCAAATCAGCAGTGAGCTGGAACGGACGCCCGTCTCGGCGGCAATATTCTGTAGGTGCAGTAAATAAGTAATAAACTGCACCGTTTTACCGAGTCCCATGTCATCGGCCAGACAGGCACCCAGTCCAAAACGCCGTAAAAAGGCAAGCCATGCATACCCGTCCCGCTGATACGTTCGCAGCTCGGCTTGCAGCCCATCCGGCACGTCCAATGCAGGCCATTCCGACTGTCGTCCGAGCTGGCTGATCAGCTTCAGCAGATGGGCATTCAGCTCGACTTCCAGTCGGAAGCGTGCCGCATCTTCCGGCTGCTCGCCCGAGGCGTCGCCTTCAGGCTCGTCGGCGTTGCCGAGCAGGTGTAGCTGTAGGATGTCCTGAAAGGACAATCCCTGAGCACTGTCGATCCCGGCCATGGCCCGGCGGATCTGCGCCAGCAACGCGGGGTCGAGCGCGATCCATTGCCCGCGGAAGCGCACCAAGCGCTCGTTGCGAGCGACGAGCTCGGCGAATTCCGACTCGCTCAGATCGGCGTCGCCAATGGCAACACGCCAATCGAACTGGACAATCGAGTCCAGTCCGAACAGCGAGCTGCTCTTCGTGCGCTCTCCCGCCCCTTCGCCCGGGCGTACCTTGGCCCGCAGCTTCGGCTTCTTGCGGGTAGCTGCCTCCCACCAAGCCGGGAGCAGCACCTGCCAACCGCTTTCCAGCAGACGCTGGCTGTCGGTCGTCAGAAATTGCCACGCTGCTTCGTCGGAGAGCGGGTGATTCAGCACGTCATCGCGGCTTCCGGCACGCTGCCCGGCAGGCAAAATCGAGATCAAGCGTTCTAGCCACCCGGCTGAGCGCTCACGGACATGTGCTGTCCAGGCATCGGGCCATGAGCCGGATGCGTACCCATCATCGGCCAGCTGTACAGACACCAGCAACGCCGGGTCCTGCTTGTCCTGCAACACAAGCTTGAGCTGCCAGGACGGCTCGTCGTCCTCCAGCTCTGGCTCCAGCAGTTGCAGAAGCGGCCGAAATGGCGCGGTATCGGCTTTCCAGCCGATGGCGATGAGCCAGGCCCGCGCGTCTAGACCCGCCGCCGGGCGATTGGGAGCGAAGAGAATTGGATATTCTCTTCGCAAATCGGCGGCTTCCGCTTCAGTGCCGTACCAGCGCTGAAATACGGCAGCCGAGAACGCCGCTATCAGCCCATCCTGCTCGTCCTTCTCCAAGCTGTCTAGCAAAGCAAGCTCTGCCGGTTGGATGTTTTCCTGTGCTTCCGCATCCCACATCCATTGCAGCTTCCCTGCCTGGAATGCCGTGAAGCTGGGCACATATGCTTTCGCTTCAATACAGTGAGCAAGTAAAGGGATCAGCCGAAGCCACGGGGCATGGGCCTCGTCCCAGATCCATTCGATATGCTTTAGAAGCTCGCGCTCTGCCAGAAAAGGAATCACCTGCTCCGAAGGCAGCAGGATAATATCCGTGTCTTGAACATGTTGAATCTCCAGCTCGGTGCCATAAAACGAAGCCTCATGCCAAGCAAACAAACGCTGCTTCAGGATTTGGCCGGAAATGCTATAGTTCATGGAGGAATCGCCATAGATCAGCGCGTCTCCATAGGTAGTTAATTGGATATGCACGGTAATCGTTTCGGTATATTGACTCATGATAACAATTTCCCTTTCCGCAATTCCTCTTGTAGCGCCCGCAGGCGGCTATGACGGCTGGTGAAGGTCGTGAAGAACAGCTCCCAGCGTGATTCTTGCTTCATTTTCTTGTACAGCTTGAACAGTCGCTTTAACAGCTTGACTGCTGCTTTATAGCTGGCTCTGTTTTTTTCTAGCACATAACGTTCTACCGCTTGATGGTAAAAGGGGAGTAGTAACTCAGGCGCGTTCTTTTCAATGGGCTGTAACACGCTCACTCGAAAACTCAATGGTTCACTGCGTATGCTTAGCTGATAGTCGATCCATGACCGCCATTTTTCGTGGGCAAGCAGCGCCTCTTCATACATTCCTCCGGCAAATGGAAGCATACCCACCAGCGTGTCCCACATGTCCTGCTCCGCTTCTGGAAGGTGCTGCAAAACCACATCCCAATCATGCATATAATCCTGTAAATGGTCATCCCGATGACTGTGAAGCAGGGGACCGATATGCTGCAGTCCGTCCTTGAGACGTGCCCAATCCTCGGCTTTGCGCAACGCCTGTAAGAACAAAAGCAATTGGTTGGAAGAGATTTTTAGTGGAAAAGCTCGTTCTGCTTCCTGAAGAAGTACCCAAGCTTCATTATCCTGCGATTGGTAAATATGCATCCAGCTACGAGCCAGCATCCATGGAAGCCGTGCTAAAGTTGTGCCGAGATCCTCCTCAGCCACCTGTAAATGCTTTAATTCCTCCGTATATATGCTGGAGTCCTGTCTTTCGGGATGCACCCAGTTCAGCCAAAACTGATAATACGTGTCTGAAAAATAAGTACCGTTACGCGATTCTGTCAGCATTTTTCGGCGCAAATAGGCTAAGGTTTCTGCGATACGGGCTTCTTGCATCGGTTCATCGGTCAGCTCCAGCGGGCTTTCAAAATCACGCTCGATAGCTTCTTTAAGCTCATCGGCGGCGATTTGCGTGTAATACCCCATATAGGTATGAGAGGGATAGCCCGGCATGGGAGACTGAGGCATCAGCTTTTCCAGCACACGCAGATGAGCATGCAGTCCGTATAGCTGTTGCATGCCGGGTGAAAGCGGTGGCTTCACAGCATAGATCGAGGCTAAAGCGCTTTGGACATATTGGGAATTTTGTGTGTTCACACGGTTAAGGGCGATACACTGATCGAACAGATCATGCCACTCTGAAATGGGCATGTCTGGTATCTTGCTTGCTGTTTTACTGAGAGCGTTTCTTGTTGCTTCCTTGTGATCCGGTGAAAGATTCGACCGGGAAGGAGGTGTGGTACGCGTGTCAGCTTTTGCCGCCAATCGGGTGAATCCCGCCGAATGAGCGTTCACTAAAGCATGTACAGAACGTTCCTGTTCATTCGCGTAATTCAGTAGTACGGCGATCATATGCTTGCAGTTGGTGTGGACAGGGCATGTGCATCTGCTGGCAGCAAAAGCACTCAAGTGAAGATCCACCTCGTATAGCTCGCTTCCATCCACGACAGCTGCGATATGGTCGGCATCAGGCATTGCGAATTCTTTTACCTTTCCCTGCTTAAAATATTGAAAGCCTCGTTTGATCGTCACGTCATTAAAATGGTCAGCCACGTTTTGAATAAGCTGTTGCCACTGTATATCATCCATAAGATAGGTTGGTTTCATATGATTAGTCTCCTAAGAGAGAATAGTTGATCGGGTAGTAGTTTAACTCTTCCATTATATCAGTTCACGAATATAAATTGAGTGGAGGGAGAGTTGGAAAATTTCGAAGAAGATCCGCCGGGTAAAAGTGAAAGAACCTTACACTATAGCGTAAGGTGGGGTGAATCATCGGGAAGGGAGGCATTCTCATTCTTTCTCATCGGGAGTGCCTTTTCGATGCAAGAGCATAGATATAACCAGAAGCACGGAGGGTACTGCCGCGGCTATAATAATTCCAAAATAACCTGATATTTTATCAAAATTGCCTATCTCAATAAAGTTTTGAGGATACATGCTCAGGGAAAATATCAAAATTAACGGGAGAAAACAGATATATCTGTTCCACTTTTGGGTGAGTTGGCTGATTCCCGTTACAATATAGAAATAATAATTTGAGGCGGTCATGAAAATTTTGATCGTCCACAAAATGATAAATAATATTTCAAATCGTTCTAGGAATGCGCCAGGGAATTCAATTTGCTGTGCAAAAGAAACGACCGGCCATTGTA
This sequence comes from Paenibacillus sp. SEL1, assembly GCF_054602535.1. Taxonomy (NCBI): domain Bacteria; kingdom Bacillati; phylum Bacillota; class Bacilli; order Caryophanales; family Paenibacillaceae; genus Paenibacillus; species Paenibacillus sp. SEL1. The sequence goes on from NZ_CM137723.1 coordinate 2,301,530, forward strand.
ATCGGGAAACTTCTTCAACCGACATACAGCCCACGACCATCGTTACCATTAAGAGATACAAGCCCATTGCAACCGAGTAGCCGATCCACCCTGCTTTCCATGCATGTTTTGGTTTGGCCATTACATTAGTCAATATAAGGATGGATTCAAATCCCATTGTCGAGAAAGGTATAACCTTAAGGGATTCGAAGATCGGACGCCATCCTTTATGGAAAACAGGGCGCAGATTATCAAGATTAAAATGGTTGATATTAAGAATGATCAGCAATAAAAAAACAATAAAGGTTAAAGGGAAAAAAAGCTCGATCAATCGAACCATTGCATGGAGACCGCCCCAGGTCAGATACCCAATAAGCAGAAGAAACGGCAAGAGAATCATGCTTAATGGCGTTCTCTCCAACGCAAGGCCCTTGAGGAATTCCGCCATCATTCTGCATACAAGCGAGCAGATCAACGTGCAGTGCACAATAAATGCAATATTGATGAGCAGGCCGATGAATTTACCCACGATCACAGGATTGAGCTCATAGAACGTTTTTCCTGGAAATCTATGGCATAATTTAACGTGGATAAAAACGACACCTACCCCAAGCAGACTTGCCAGCAAAAGCCCCTGCCACACGTCGGGCGTTTGCGTCTTCTCCGCGATGGTTCTTGGCAAACTGACAATTCCCACAGCGTACACGGTCGAAATGACTGTAAGTAAGGCTTGAAGGGTGGAGATTTTCTCCTGTTTCATGGAAGGTATATTGGACATTACGCTCCCTCTCCTTTTGTATAAGCACCTGTCCGTTCGATCTGTACTTTAGCCTGAATGTCGATCGGTATTTGACTGAATGTATCTTGCCAATTTTCCTTTACCCGATCCCAGTAATCGGGATAGTTCACTTTTACTTTTGTGCCAAAACCGACTACATCTGCTCTCATTTCTTTCTGGAGCGTGTTTAACGATAGGGATACTGTTTGTCTGATTTCATCTTGCGCCGCTTCTTTAGCGGTTTGGATGAATGATTCCTTCAGGAAGTCTACAGAATTATCCGAGCTTTCGTTTAGTTTGATATCTGCTTTAATACGAACTGTGAATGAGAGATCCTGCCCGTTGAGGTGGGGGATAAGTTTTGTATGGACATCTTCGACTTCAAACACCATGGATTGTTCCGATTTTGGACCTTCAGTTCTAATAATTGAACCCTTCGTTTTTCCCAGCATCCAGTTGATCCCGATAACATCCTCTTCGTCTAGCCAATAAGTAAATTTCTTCGTTTTGCCGCTGACCAAAGCTGCGCCTGAGAAGTGGTTGCCTTCATTGGTTTCTAAGCATTGAATGACGAAGTTAGATCCTTGTGAAATATGTGTGGAAATTTCCCCTAATGTTATTCTATAGGGTATTTTAGAGTTGAAATTGCTATTTTTAGCCAATGCTTCAAGGTCAATGGAAGGTATCTCTTTATGTTTGCCGATCTTATTGAGCGCTTCTTTCGCACTGCCCTTAACGATCATAACAAGTGATTTTCGACTCGGTTTATAGGAGCGAGTAAACGTATCTAACAATTGGTCGATTCTTGTTTTTTGTATAGCTTGGTCACTAATCAAAATCAAGCGAATAAAACTATATAAAGGAGCACGGGATACCAGCTTGGCCTGTTCCCTTGAAGCAGATTGAATGGAACTTTTGTTAAAGGTTGTTACGTTGCTATACATATTTTTTCTGGATTTCTGCGCTATTAAATGCTGGTAGGTAAGCTCCAGCATTTCCTGCTCATCTGTATCAATGGCGACGCCTTGAATGATACTCAAGTTATCGATCTCTCTGCTGTCCCAACAACCAGTGAGGAGAGCACATGCGATCCAGACGGCGACGCATTTTTGCACCCGTAGGGTTCGACGAAACAGAAAGATGTAAGAGATCATGGGCTTACTTCCTTTTCCTGTTAGATTGTGTTTCATCCTGTGTCTTTAGCATCATAGGACGCTTTTTGAGGTATTTAAAAGGAGCCCGAATAAAAGTATCTTGTTGATCTCTTAGCCGAATTGGAGCTAAGGGTGACATGTAAGGAACTCCAAAGCTTTTGATCTGGACCATGTGTACGCCTAAGCAAATAAAGGCTAAAATCACGCCATACAGCCCATAAATCCCTGCAATCATCATAATGGGGAAACGAAGAAGCCGTATTCCAATACTCCCGCTGTACTGCGGGCTTGCAAAGGACGCAATGGCCGTAAGACCAACGACAATAATCAGAAAAGCACTTACGACCGCCGCCTCGACCGCTGCTTGTCCAATCACAAGACCGCCTACAATACCGATGACTTGTCCTATGCCTTTAGGTAGTCGCAGACTTGCCTCGCGTAATATTTCCAATGATAACTCCATGATTAGAGCTTCCACAAAAACGGGAAAAGGAATTCCCTCCCTTGAGGCAACGATAGAGATCACTAGCTCAGGCGGGATTAATCCAGGATGGAAAGAAATAAGTGCAACGTACAGCGAAGGCAGGAATGTTGCAATGAATAGAGCCATTAAACGAAGCATACGAAAAAATGTTCCTAAAGGGAAACGCTCGTAATAATCCTCTGGGGATTGAGCCAGCATCCAGAAGGTCATGGGAGCAATCAGGACAAAAGGAGTGCCATCAAGCATAATGACAACTCTTCCGGACATTAAAGCATTTATAGCTTTATCCGAGCGTTCAGAGGCTTGAATCTGTGGGAACGGAGACCATGAATGTTCCTCAATCCATTGCTCAATAATCCCGGTATCGGAAGCATCGTCCACATCAATCGTTTCGACTCTTCGTTTAACTTCCTGAACTAGCTCTGGATTTGCGATATCTGATATGTACAAGATCGCTAATTTCCGTGAAGATCTCCTTCCTATGGTCATTCTATCTATTTTGAAACTTAGATCTTTGATATGCCGCCTTACCATTGCCAAGTTGCTTTCCAAATCTTCAATAAAACCTTCTCTCGGCCCTCTAACCAGAGTTTCGGTGCTCGGTTCATCGACACTTCGCGAAGGAAACTGGCCCGTAGAAGCAAAAAAAACTTCATCGGTTCCTTCGATCAGCAGACAAGTATTTCCCGATAACACTTCAATTACACATGTCTCAAGGTCTGCCCCTTCTTTCGTACCGATCGTAAATGCCGTCTGCTGTATCAGTTCCTCCTTTATTTTCTCCAAATTAACTTGGGAGTGGTTTTCACGGATTCCAGTCAAAATGAGTGGCTTAACGATTTGTTCGTTAATTATGCCCGTATTCGCAATACCGGAGAGATAAACCATCACTACATGAATTCCCGTTTGTCCCACGTCCATTTTTTTGAAGACGACATCAGGAAGATGACCCAGGGTCTTTTTTAGATGGTCCAATTTCTCCTCGAGTGATCTCGCCATGACTTGTCCTCCTTCAAAAGCTTAAATCAACGATATACATGTAATATGTGTAAAATGGTAATATATATTCATGAAATGGTAATTTAGCGTGTTCGACGATGGAGGAGCTGAAGACGCGAGAGACAGAGGGAGTTTTTTGGAGTATATGTAAACAAAAACGAACACCAGTGGTGTCCGTCGTTGGTCATACATATGAGGCGAGAGTGCTCTATCCCTAAGATAACGCCATATAAACTACTCCGAGTGGAGGTCACTTTTTGAACTCGTAGAAATGTGCCTCCAACATGCTCAGAGAAAGCTCGGCAGTAGTGGCTACCACGATATCCGCACCTTGCATTTGCGAAGGTGTTCCTACACCGACCGCGAACATCCCGGCGCCTTTGATCGCCTGTATGCCAGCCTGTGCGTCCTCTATACCGATACAGTCGGCAGGCTGAACGCCCAGATTTGCGGCTCCGGTGAGGAAAATTTCCGGGTCAGGTTTGCCATGCCGAATGGCGGTAACATCCACCACACTGTCAAAATAGTACGCTAGCTCCAGTCGCTCCAGGATAAACGCTGCATTTTTGCTTGCAGAGGCCAGCGCGATGCCGATTCGGGCTTCACGAAGCTCTGTCAGAAGCGCTTTAATGCCTGGTAGAATGTCCGAGGGAGTTACAGCTGAGATGAGCCGCTGATACTCCGTATTTTTCCGTGTGGCCAGTTCTTGCTTGCCTTCTTCTGAAAACGTATCGGACAGGTTACCGCGCGCCAGTATTTTGTCGAGCGATTCCGTACGGCTGATTCCTTTTAACTGTTCATTAAATTCCCGATCAAAAGGGATGCTGAGCGCTGCCGCCAAGCTGCCCCATGCCTGAAAATGATATTCTGCGGTATCTGTAATGACTCCGTCCAGATCAAAAATGACTGCTTTCATTTGGTTTCCCCCCTGTCTGCCCGATTTATGAAACGCTGTTCGTCATTAACGACTGTCCACTGGTAATGTGCGTTGGCTCTCCATACAGCTCCAGCGTCAGCGGTTCTCCGTCCAACAGGGTAATGATCACTTCATTTTCCTGTACGAGAATACTTAACAAGCGACCGCGATAGTTGATTTTAAACGTATATTTGTTCCAGCCTTGAGGCAGGAAGGGGGAGAAGCTTAATGTTTCACGATACGTTCTCATCCCGGCAAATCCCTGTACAATCGCCAGCCAGCTTCCTGTCATGGAAGTGATATGAAGTCCGTCTTCGGTATCGTTATTGTAGTTATCCAGATCCAGACGGGCCGTCCGCTTATACATCTCGACTGCCTTTTCCTCCATTTTGAGTTCGGCAGCCAGTACGGCATGAATGGACGGGGACAGACTGGATTCATGAACAGTCATTGGCTCGTAAAATGCAAAATTGCGCGCTTTTTCTTCCAGCGTGAACTGGTCTCCAAAGAAATACAGCCCTTGCAGCACATCTGCCTGCTTAATGAAGCAGGAACGAAGGATTTTATCCCATGACCATTTCTGATTTAATGGAAGGTTGCTGGGATCAAGGGAGGATACAGGCTGCAAATCCTTATCCATAAAGGTATCGTGCTGTACGAAGACTTCCCGCTCCTCATCATAGGGATAATACATGTGAGTGATGATATCCTGCCAATGGGCAAGCTCATCAGCCGTAACCGCTAGATGCATTGATTTTTCTGCTGAAATTTGAGGTAAGACCGATAAGGTATATTTCAAAACCCATGCAGCCAGCGTGTTGGTATACCAGTTGTTATTGACGTTATTTTCGTATTCGTTCGGCCCGGTAACCCCGTGGATCATATACTGCTGCTGGCTTTTGGAAAAGTGAACCCGGTCGGCCCAGAAGCGGCTAATTTCGACCAGTACATCTATGCCGTACTGATGAAGGTAGGAGGAGTCCCCCGTATAGTTGGTGTAATTGTAAATGGCATACGCAATGGCCCCGTTACGGTGGATTTCCTCAAAGGTAATCTCCCATTCGTTATGGCACTCCACACCTGTAAAAGTGACCATAGGGTATAGTGCACCCCGTAGCCCTTGCTGGGCTGCGTTATGCTTGGCACCCTCTAGTTGTTGGTGACGGTACAACAGCAGATTTCGGGTTACATCCGGGTCTGCAAGCGCCAGGTACATAGGCACGGCATATGCTTCTGTATCCCAATAGGTGGCACCGCCATATTTTTCACCTGTAAAGCCCTTGGGACCAATGTTCAGACGGGCATCTTCGCCGTAGTACGTAGAGAACAGCTGAAAAATGTTAAAGCGTATTCCCTGCTGGGCCTCTGTATCTCCCTCGATTTCTACATCGGCTTTGTCCCAACGTCGGGCCCAAGCTGCGATATGCTCCTGCTTGAGCGAAGCATAGCCTTTGTTCACAGCTTCCACGGCAAGTCGTTCAGCTTGTGGAATTAACGCATCCTTTTCCATATCACGTGAGGTGGTAACCGCCACAATTTTTTGCAGCTGGATACTGTCGCCCGGAGCGACGCTGTATTGATAGTGGCGTGCAGCATACAAAAAGCTCTCTTCCGTCGTCTGCAGATCCTGTCCCTCGGTCACAATACCCATGGTAGCGTTTACGGTAAAACGCGGAATACCGAAGGGATTATCTATAGTTGTTGTGGACAGGCTGATGAATTGTTCTTGAACCTCTCGGGCCTCCTCCAACCAAAAAACCTCATCATAGTTCGTATCTTCATTCTTCGTATTGCCGTCCAAATAAGGGACAAGCTCTATAGTTAGAGGCTGCTCGCTTATATTCGTTGCTTGGTAATCAATCAGGCATAGCTCACGAGTGGTGATGCTCAGAAAACGCTCCGTAGTGATACGAACCTGATCGTTCACGATGCAGGTGCGTCGCAGGATACCCTGTTTCATATCCAACTCCTGCACAAAATCGCTGATGTGTGCCGTAAATAAGTCTACTTCCTCTTGGTTTACGATCAGACGGATGCCGATGAAGTTCATGGCATTGATGACCTTACCAAAATATTCAGGATAGCCGTTTTTCCACCAGCCGACCTTTGTTTTGTCGGGGAACCATACACCGGAGATATACGTTCCCTGATGATGATCACCTGAATAAGCTTCTTCAAAATTGCCGCGCATGCCCATATAACCGTTGCCTATGGACGTTATGCTTTCCTGTAATCGCATGTGTGTGCTATGTAGAGTGTGTGTTGTCAGCTTCCAGCTATCTACGTCAAATAATCGGTTGTAAACCATGATTGCGTACCCCTCTCGGAAAATGAGATCGTTGTTTTAACGAAACCAGTATATGAGCGAGTTCAGTATATAGTGCAACCGTTTGCCCTGTCAACGCAAAAAAAACTGATTTTATGGGTTTCCACAAAATCAGTTCTTGTTCATTCCGCTAAGAATCATAGTACTTGGCTGGATTTGCGCTCCACGATTCGGTGGGGAACAATGATGTGTTTGGTCAATTCCTTGGGGTCCTCGATTTTTTCAATCAGGCTTTTGGCTGCCTGATAACCTAGAGTGAAGATATCAATATCCACGGAAGTCAGAGGGGGATTCATCAGCTCAGCTAGCATTAGATTATTGAAGCTCACCATGGATAACTGCTCTGGCATGGACACGCCTAGCTGAGAAAGCATTTTCTGTACTGCCATGGCTACAAGGTCGTCGCTAACGATCATCGCGGTAGGCGGCGGGGTGGCTTGCAATAATGTGCGCATGTCCTCCAGATTAAATGGCTCCCTGACCACGTATTCCTTGGGTAAAGGCAAGCCCGCCTCTCGCAACGCATCCTGGTAGCCTCGGAGTCTTTCAATATTCACGATGTGTTCATGATCACCGCCAACATAAGCAATGTGCTGATGATTCAGCCCAGTCAAATAAGTGACCACATCCTTGGCAGCCTGGTAGTTATCGTTATCTACATGGGTAGTTTCACTGACAAATTGCTGAGGCTTACCGATTACGGTGTAAGGTATTTTTTCTTTATGAAGGTACTCCACAATGCTATCTTTTTGCTTGGAGTACAGAACAATATAGCCGTCAACACGCCCGGTCCGGGTCATCAGCTTCACGCGGGATAGCAATTCATCGCTCGTTTTTCCTGTGACAATGGACAGTGTATAGTTGTGCTCATTTACCCATTCGCTGATCCCACGAAGGCTTTCCGGAAAGAACGGATTTTGAAAGATTGCCACATCCGATTCAGGCATAATGATGCCAATTGACTGTGTGACACGGTTAGCCAGACTCTGAGCTGAATAGTTGGGTTCATAGCCAAGCGCCTTCATTTCTTTACGGACACGTGCCTTGGTCGCTTCGCTGATTTTGGGGCTGTCTTGAATGACACGGGATACGGTGGAAGTAGCAACATTAGCACGTTTTGCGACATCTTTGATGGTTACTGCCATCGTCTTCGTCTCCTTTTGCTATCTCAAGCAGGAAATATTATGTTCTATCATACGATATTGCTCGAAAATCAACAAATTCGCGGCTTTTTCGAGTATTTCTATGATCATTAGCCAAGATATTTACAATTAGGGTATTGCCAATAGAAAGCGATATCATTATAATAATTGTGCAACCGATTGCATAATGTTTATAGGGTACAAACAACGCTGTACATACTATAAGGGATGGGGATTGAAGGAGCATGAAAAAACTTCTATCATTTGATTTTTGGCAAAAGCTCGGGAAAGCACTGCTAGTGGTTGTTGCTGTTATGCCGGCAGCCGGGATTATGATTTCGCTTGGTAAAGTAGTGGCGATGTTGGCTGGTGATATCCATTTCTGGTTGACCGTCGGCGGGGTTATGGAGAATTTGGGTTGGGGTATTATCAATAATTTACACATACTGTTTGCCGTGGCGATTGGTGGTTCCTGGGCTAAGGAACGGGCGGGCGGAGCTTTTGCGGCCTTAATTGCCTTTATTCTCATTAATATTTCAACAGGAACGATTTTGGGTGTGTCCTCGAAAATGCTAACCCAGGAGGGTGCCACCACCCACACTCTTTTTGGTGCATCCATTCCGGTTAGTGGCTATTTTACCTCTGTCTTAGGGGCACCTGCACTTAATATGGGTGTGTTTGTCGGTATCATCTCCGGCTTTGTCGGAGCCGTGGTATTTAACAAGTACTACAATTACCGCAAGCTGCCAGACGCTTTAGCTTTTTTTAACGGCAAACGTTTTGTTCCTTTTGTCGTGATTTTATGGTCTGTCATCGTAAGTTTGATCATGTCTGCCATCTGGCCATTTGTTCAGGGGGGGATTAATCAGTTCGGTATTTGGTTAGCGACCTCAGGGGAGTCGGCTCCTTTTGTAGCGCCATTTGTCTATGGTACACTGGAAAGACTACTAATTCCTTTTGGACTTCACCATATGCTGACCGTTCCTATTAACTATACTCAACTTGGTGGCGTTTACACGACACTTACGGGTTCCGGGGCAGGAAGCGTCGTTGCCGGGCAAGACCCGCTGTGGCTGGCTTGGGCAAGTGACCTAAGTGCGCTTCGTGGTACTGATCCGACAGCCTACAATAGCTTGTTGGAAGGCGTGACGCCTGCCCGCTTCAAGGTAGGACAAATGATCGGTGGAGCAGGAATCCTTATGGGACTAGCGGTGGCCATGTATCGCCGTGTAGACAAAGATAAACGTGGCAAGTACAAGTCGATGATCTTTTCGGCAGCCGCAGCTGTCTTTTTAACAGGGGTAACGGAGCCACTGGAATTCATGTTTATGTTCGTGGCGCCTGTGCTGTATGTGGTTTATGCTATTCTTACCGGTATTGCGTTCGGAATGGCCGACATCATACATTTGCGTTTACATTCGTTTGGTATGATTGAACTGCTGACCCGAATGCCGTTGTCTATAAATGCGGGTTTGGTGCAGGATATTATTAACTTCGTGCTGACTTGTGTGGTGTTTGCGGTAGCAACCTACTTTATCGCGTATTTTATGATCGGTAAATTCAAAATGGCTACGCCGGGAAGACTGGGGAACTATACGGATGAGGAGCCTCAAGGGACTTCCGTGGCTGGGAATACGAAGACAGAGGGTGTGGCAGCTGTTTCCACTCAAAATCAACTGGCTACGGATATCATCAAGACGCTTGGGGGTGAGCAGAACATTGTCGAGGTGGACGCTTGCATGACCCGTCTGCGTGTGACGGTGAAGGATACGGATGCCGTTGGGGACGAAAAGACGTGGAAAGCGCTGGGTGCCTTGGGCTTGATAAAAGTAGACAATGGGGTGCAGGCAGTTTACGGACCGAAGGCCGATGTGCTTAAATCAGATATACAAGACATACTCAACAGGTGATTACTTTGAAGTTGTTAACCTTAAATGCACATGCTTGGATGGAAGAAAACCAGCATGATAAGCTAAAGCAGCTGGCTGCTTTTATTGATGAACAGCAGTTTGATGTCATTGCTTTGCAGGAAGTGAACCAGTCCATGGAAGAGACTCCTTTGTTGCCGGACGATTTGGGCGCTTATTATAGCGCAGATCCTGAAGTTGTCATTAAGCGTGATAACTATGCTTATGTGCTGAACGGGCTATTGTCCGATGCTTATCAGTGGACGTGGGCTCCCGCACATGTTGGTTTTGCCAAATACGACGAGGGTTTGGCGATTCTGTCCAAAACACCGATTACAGCTACGGTGAACGAATATGTTTCCTCGCTACAGGATTATGACAACTACCGCTCACGTAAAATTGTCGGCGTTCAAACTGTGGTGGACGGAGTGCAGGCCTGGTTTGTAAGTGGACATTATAACTGGTGGAATGATGAAGAATCCTTCCGTGGACTATGGGATCGTACAACAAAAGTGCTAAATTCTTTTGCTCCGACTCCTGTGTTTATGATGGGTGATTTCAACAACGCGGCTGAAGTACGCGGAGAAGGATATGACTATGTACTGCAATCCGGCTGGTCGGACACCTATCCGAATGCAGCAGTACGTGATGAAGGCCACACAGTGATTAAAGCTATTGCTGGTTGGGAAAGTAATGCGGAGCCGCTCCGTATTGACTTTATCTTCTCCAATAAGGCTGCACAGGTTCAATCCTCAACCGTTGTACTGAACGGGAAAACTGGACCAGTTGTATCGGATCATTTTGGGGTTGCAGTTGAGTTGGAGCTGTGATGAAAAGAAAGGAGGCCGCTTGCTTATGCAAATGGCCTTTTTCTTATAGATTTCGACTTAAAATGAATAACATATTGGATAACTATAGCGATCAACACCAAAATCAAATTGTAGTAAAAGGGAGTGTTGATGCTAAACCGTTCCATGAGTGCACCTGCGATGATCGGAGACACAATGGCCCCCAATTCGGACAAAGATACGACGTTGCCGATAAATGAGCTTCTATTCTCCTCAGGAATAACATCCCCTAGTTGCGAGTAAAAGGAATCCAGATAGCTGGCTCCTCCTATACCTCCGATGAACATCCCTAAGTATACGATCCACGGTTCTGTGAACCAAAGAAATAAGATGATTTCCACCATGATCAACAATAGACCGATGATACAAAGCATCAAGCGATCCTTAAGTAGATCAGATAGTTTGCCAATAAAGGGGGCTGATATGAAGGTCGATATGCCGATAATGGTAAAAGCTAAGCTAATTTCTGCGGGGCTCCAATGGAGTTTGTAGGTTGCATATACAGAGAAGTACGTTAAAAATATAGCGAATGCACTCATTTCAAGGAAATGAACGGTGGAATAGAGCAGTAGCTGTTTCGTTAGCATGGTTTTTCTTTTCGACTCATGAAGGGGAGCGTGCTGTTGCTGAGGTTTGGAAGAGAGACTGGGGAAGGTCATTCTGGAGACGGCAACGAAGGATATACATGAGAAAATAGCAACGAAATAAAACGGAATGGATAAAGAAAAATAAGAAACAATAGCTCCACTCATAAGGGGCCCTAAAATCATACCGGCACCTTCACTGCTGCTGATATATCCATTGAGCGTGCCTCGATTCTCTGCGGTGCTCATATGGTTGATCGTGACTCTTACAAAGACGGTTAGACCTATAGCTACCAAGCCTTGGAGGAGTCTCAGTATGGATAGAATGATGAAGCTTGTTGCAATCGGAAACAGGAGCATACATGCGATTTCAGCAATAAGTAAGCTCAACCCCAAGCGTTTTGCGCCAATCTTTTCATAAATTCGTCCTGCCAAGCCTCCACCAAGAAATCTACCTACATAAAATAGAGAAAATAAAATGCTCATGCCGAGTACGGATATCCCGAATTGCTCTACATAAATAGCAAAGAGTGGAAGGATCATACTTCCACTCATGTTAGCAATAAGGCTGATCACAATCATACAGGCAATATTACGATTTAAATATAAGTGTCTCACCATAACCTCGAAACCTCTCTTTGGTCTTGCATCATGGGAACCGTTATTCGGATTGCACCTGATTACGGGTAAACGGCTTCAGGTCGAGTTAGCGGGTTCCCATATAGGGTACGCAAGCGAGTTCCTCGCGGTGCCTAAATCCCATTGCAATGATGGAGGTATGGAGCAGCGGATGGGGGAAAGCTTGATTAGAGCGTGGTGTTGCCTTTAGGCTGGAAAGCCGCCTCCTGGTGGTGGCCAAGCTCCATAAATCCGGCGTAGCAGCACGATTTCACCCAAATGATATGAATTGTGGGAAGCGATATTCCGCAGTAGTCCTGCTTTCGTTTCACCTGGAAAATGAGCTAGTGAATCATCCAGTTGCGCGGTTTCGGCAATCTGCACAGCCTGATCTACGCCCTGTAAAAATTCGTTAATGACAGCCTGCCATGCCTCTTCGCTTTGCGGTACAGTCTCTTCGGGCCAGCTTTCCATGACATTGCCCGGAAGCTGGGGCTTCCGTCCTTCCAAATGCTCCAGCATGAACTGCTGCCAGTAAATCATATGCTTCAGCAGTTGATAAATGCTGTAAGGCATTTCTGCATTTTTCTTCCCTGCCAGCTCGACGTCGATGTCTGGTAAAGCCCGAGCTACTCGAATATGTCCACGTTCCCCGACCAGTGATTTAACCAGTGCTTGACCGAATAATTGGTTTGCATCCGACATGTATCATCATCCCTTCTATGGAGAACTTGTTTCTAACTTATTCTCATTTTACGATTATACAATTATATTTTTCAAAATGAAAATACCCACGTAGTAAGAAGAGAAACAGAAATAATTTTTAAAAACAATTGATAATCATTCTCAATTATAATAAAATAATATTGTTTCAAAGGAAACAAAGTATCGATAATAGATATATTTTGTATATATACGGAAATGTTAAAGGGGAGATTTCCGTATGCATATATTGTTTTCTATGAAACAAAAATGGGCTATAATGAAAGGAGGAGTATGCCAAAGGAGTGACCATTTTTTCGTATGGAGAAAGCGACATCAGTTCAGCATGTTTATGATTTGCTCATTAAGATGAATCACCAGCTGGAGCAGCATCAGCAGAGAGAGAGCATGACTATTCTCGAAGAAATACACGAGCATTTTGATGGAATTGCTTCACTCAATCTGACGGATGTGCACGTCATTGACTGTATTGGGAGGCATGAGCCGATTAATGTTACGACATTAGCGGATCGAATTGAGCTGAGCAAGGGTACAGTTTCGAAAGTCAGCACCAAGCTGCTCAAGGAAGGCTGGATTCGCAGAACCCAGCTTAACGACAACAAGAAAGAAATTTATTTTCGGTTAACCCCTTTGGGGAAAAGACTCTTTCTTGTGCATGAACGACTGCATGTTAAGGTACAGCAGCAGTTATTTCAATTTTTAAATCGTTATAGCTCGGAAGATCTGAATGTCTTGAAACGTCTGCTGTCCGATGGTGTAGATCTCTTGGAAGCTATGGAGTGGCAGGGCAAGAGTCTGGACTAAAGGGATATCGAATCATCAACGATGGGCACCTGTTAATCTCCAAGTAATAGATACATGGGGATATGCAGGTGCTTTTCTTTTAATGTCAGCATTTTGCATAATTCGATTCCCAACGCTCGAGGGTACAATATATAGACGGACTAACCCGTTCCGATCTATATATTGCTGATTTGTAAATACTCTTGGGATTTATGCAAAATGCTTAGTGTAATAGCCGTTTTGCTTCCATATAAAGCACCTGTACGAACTTTTTCGTATTAATGCGGGCTTGGGACAGTGAAGGCTCCACATTGTTTTGCAGCTCCAGCATTTTTTTGCGGATTTCTGTAAAATCAAAAAATTTGGATGCATAATTTTCAAATTTAGGATGGGTATAGTCAGTCAATCCGAGCGATACTATATGGCTTAGCGTCTGGAAAATAGCACGGCGGACACGTTGCTCCGATGCTTTGATTTCCTTACTCAGCTCTACTGCTGAGGCTGAAGCCCCTAACCGTTTGGACGCTACATTAGCAAATATATCCTTCAACGGCGGGAACAGATAGGGAGATAGATTGCCTGTTTCCTCCTCATACTGGTCCAGAAATTCCAGCATGTCCAGTAAATCCATACTCCCGGCTTCGCCGATCATCCCCATTTCGGAGAGCAGAAACTGCCCGGAAGTTACGATGTTTCGGGTCGGTTCAATTGTTGCCGTTGGGTTATTCGTTGTGAACATCGACAACCCTTGAAGCGTGCGCTGAATATCCGTAATCGACTGCTGCATGCGCAGACGCTCAGCCACCTTATGAATAACTGCAATAATCTCCAGTCGATTCAAAGGCTTGGCCACATAATATTCAATACCGAGCGAGTATGCCTCGCCGATCATGTTTTTGGATTCGATGCGAGAAATCATAATGATTTTGCCGCTGAATTGATCGCCGAGTGCACGCACGGTCTGAATGCCGTCACGAAGCGGCATCAGCAAGTCAATCAGCAATACATCAATCCGGTTCAGCTCCAGGAGGCCGCTATTCACGTAGGTACCATCCTCTGCTTCCCCGATGACTTCTCCTAGACCTTCGTCTTCAATAATGTCTGCCAGCATAGAACGAATTCCCTGATCGTCATCCACAATATAAAAACGCATCCGGGCTATCTTCCTTTCTCCGTCAGTTTCCGTAAAGGCAATGTAATTCTAAAAGTGGTCTGTAATCTATCTGTATTCTCTTCTTCATCCTGTTGCAGTTCAATCATTCCTTCAAGGCTCTCCGCGACCTCACGCACATAAAACAATCCCATGCCGGTCGACGGCTGTCCTTCCTCATCATACTTGGTCGTATACCCTGGTGTGAAGACCATTTCCCGTTTCCGTTGAGGAATACCCGGACCGTTGTCGGTAACACTAAAGGAAGCTATATCCTCTTTTCCCGCTAGAAAGCGAATGGAAACGTCAATCCTTCCGTTGTCCTTCATTGCTTCAACCGCATTGGCTGTCAGGTTATTAATAAGTGTCAAAACGGTATAAACATGCAGCTTGGGTAACAATGGATCGACATCTAGGGTAAAACGAATAGACTTGTCCAGCGATTGCGCGTATTTGCTGTTCGTTCGGATGATTAGCTCCCCAAGCTCTTGAGAAGCCATGTAATGCACTCCGCTTTCGGCATCAATCAGCTTGGACAAACCAGCAAAAATCCGCTGGCTGTCTTTTTTGATCTCGTGAACCTGTCCGGAAATACGAAGTGCCTGTCTGGCGTAATGGTCTCTGTCCTTCAGAGACTCATCCTGCTGCAGCTCACGGTACAGCTCGTAGCTTTCACGAGTGATTTGTTCTGCATGTGACAGCGTTTTGCCTAACTGGACCGACTCCTCATACAAGTCCGATACAAGGAGTAAAATTCGTTCCGTTTGCTGCCTTTGTGCCTCTTCATGCTGGACCGATTGATTTAACCGAATCATATTATAAAACCCAAGTACGAAGAAGCTACGGATCATAGCCATGAAAGCTACTTTGCTGATCTTAATGATGTCCCAGAAATCGCCGTCAATGCTCCACCGGACGCTAAGTTCCGACACACTTGCGGCAACCTCAATCCCTACAGAGAGGATGCCCACGCGGAGTGCGCGGTAAGGCTCAGCATTAATGTTAAGAACCTGGAAGAGCAGACCGTAGACCATGTAATAAAAAAAGGTAGGGCCGTGCAGTGTCAGCAACTCTTCAAAGGGAAGGCCGGGCTGAGTGTAATGATTGAGTAAGATGCGAAAGGCGACTACCGCTATCCCTGCAAGCACTCCCGATAATGCAGGCGGAATATGACGAATAGATAACAGAAAGAAAAAAAATACAGGCGTACCAAAGCTGAGACGGAATGTATTAGCGAACGGGTGAATATTCAGCTCACCTGCGAGCGGTACAAATACAAGCATGAGCAGGAAAAGGAGCGTATTCAACTTCATCCATATTCACCTCCTGGGTATTCAGTCAGAAAGGCAATGTGAGCTAAATTCACAGGCTCGCCGTTAAAGTTTGTGAATTTATAGAAAAAAATAAATGCAGCTGTAGATAATTGTCGTTTTTTATAGATCAGATTGTAGTATAAATAACATCATTTGAATATTAAGAACAGCATACTGCAAAAATATACAAATCAGCCAGGGGGGACGCGAAGTGAAAAAGATTAATTTGACGATGCAAATCTTTATCGGTCTGGCTTTAGGTATTATTATTGGTGCCTTATTTTACGGCAATTCAGGGGTGGAAGTCTACTTAAAGCCAATCGGTGATATTTTCATCCGCTTGATCAAGATGATTGTCGTGCCTATTGTGATCTCAACGCTCATTATCGGCGTAGCCGGCGTCGGAGATATGAAGAAACTGGGTAAACTCGGCGGAAAGTCGATCCTTTACTTTGAGATTGTAACGACAATCGCCATCCTTTTCGGACTGCTTGTTGCCAACTTGGTTCGACCAGGTGACGGCGTGGACATGTCCCACCTGGCCAAGAGTGATATCCATTCCTATGTGGAGACTGCAGAGAAGTCAGGCCATAGCTTTATAGATACGATTGTGCATATTGTTCCTACCAATGTTATTCACGCCCTGGGCGAGGGAGATATGCTGGCTATTATATTCTTCTCCGTACTGTTTGGATTAGGGGTAGCGGCGATTGGTGACAAAGGCAAGCCTGTGCTGAATTTCTTTGAAGGCGTAGCCGACGCCATGTTCTGGGTAACCAATCAGGTCATGCGCCTGGCTCCGTTCGGTGTATTTGCCCTGATTGGAACGACAGTAGCCAAGTTTGGATTGGCCTCGTTATGGCCTTTATTGAAGCTTGTTTTGTCGGTGTACGGCTCCATGATACTGTTCATTGTGATTGTTTTTGGAATTATCGCCAAGCTTTGCGGTACCCGTCTCTGGACCATGGTTAAAATATTGAAAAGTGAGCTGTTGCTTGCATATTCGACGGCCAGTTCGGAAAGTGTTTTGCCTAAGATCATGGAGAAGATGGAGAAGTTCGGATGTCCTAAAGGAATTACGTCCTTTGTCATTCCGATTGGGTATTCTTTTAATCTGGACGGTTCCACCCTGTATCAGGCACTGGCTGCGATTTTCATTGCCCAAATGTATGGCATTGACCTGCCAATCACGACACAAATCACGCTGGTGCTAGTTTTGATTATTTCATCTAAAGGTATTGCAGGGGTGCCAGGTGCTTCCTTTGTCGTTTTGCTCGCTACACTTGGAGCAGTGAACCTCCCGCTGGAGGGGTTGGCTTTTATTGCTGGTATTGATCGCATTCTGGATATGGCGCGTACGGTAGTCAATGTATTAGGCAACTCGCTTGCCGCTGTGGTCATGTCCAAATGGGAAGGCCAATATGATAAAGAAAAGGGCGAGGAATACGTTGCTTCAATTAAATAAATGCAACGAACTGAATAGTTGCCAGAAAGAGCACTTTTGCGAAGTAATGCGAAGGTGTTCTTTTCATTTCCAGACTTATTAAGATATTTCCTTTTTCGACATTTTTCGATGTTTTTTGTATGGATATATAGGTATATGGACATAAAAATGATTCTTATTACCTATGCAATTTTAGATTTATTTATAATGATTATTAATAAAATTCCGATATTAAACTATATCGTTTTATATATTGGCTTAGAAGGGAAGAGCATATATGTTTCTTAAAAAAAATGAGACCCACTCACTTGCTCCTTTAGTAGAAGAAAGCCGCAAACTTTCACAAAGAATACAGCAGAAGGATTATTCTGCCGCAATACAAGTTTCATCCCAATCTTCCGAGGTTCAAGAAATCGCAAACAATGTAAACCAAGCGCTTGAGTCCATGAAAAATGATGCTCAACATGTTGACATCCGTCTGAAGCTTGTTACCAAGGCTATAGAGATTGGCTTATGGGACATGGAGGTGGTTGCGGGTGATCCCGTCAATCCAAGTAATACGTTCACATGGTCAGAAGAATTTCGTGCTATGCTGGGGTATCAGAGCGAAAAGGACTTCCCCAATGTATTAAACAGCTGGGCATCCCGGCTGCACCCCGAAGATCATGACAGAGCATTGACCGAATTGTCGGATCATTTGCTGGATTTTACGGGCAAGACGCCTTATGACGTACAGTATCGTTTGAAGCTGAAGCATGGAGAATACCGCTGGTTCCGGGCTACCGGAACGACGATCCGCGATCAGCAGGGAGTGCCGCTTCGGATTGCGGGCGCTCTATTGGATGTGCACGACCAGAAGATTAAGTCTGAAGAGTTGGAGGCCATGGTTACAAGATACGATCTCATTAACCTTGTGCTGGTAGAGGCTCCTTACGATGTAAACATTATTGGAGGAAATATAGAAAATCCGGATAATACATTTTGGTGGTCACCGCAATTCCGCGCAACGCTAGGCTTTAAGGACGAGCAAGATTTCCCAAGCAAGCTTAGCAGTTGGGCTTCAATCCTGTATCCTGAGGATGCCCAAATGGCGATTAAGATTTTGAATGATCATTTAAATGATTATACGGGACGCACACCGTACGAAATGGAATGCCGTTTAGTGCGTAAGAATGGCGAGCATCGGTGGTATTATTGCAGTGGAAAAAGCATACGCGATAGCAAGGGAGTGCCTATTCGTATTGCGGGTACCATTCGTGATATCACTGTCGAAAAGGAAAAGCAGGCTGTCGCGGATGAGCTGACGCTCAAGATCCAGCATCTCTCCGATTCCATTACGGAAATGGTGAACGGCGTTAACTCGGTTAGTAACCAGGCGCAGGAGCTGGCTACGGCTCAGGAGCAATCGACAGAGGCAGCGAATCAAGCCAAAGTCAGTGCAGAAGAGACCCAAAACATTTCCAACTTCATTAAAGAGATTGCGAATCAAACAAATCTGCTGGGTCTGAATGCCGCCATTGAGGCATCGCGTGCGGGCGAGCAGGGGCGGGGGTTTGCGGTAGTTGCAGATGAAGTGAGAAAACTCGCCATACACAGTGCTGATGCGACCGGAAATATCGAGACTAGTCTGGACGAAATGAAGACACTCATCGAGCGGATTTTGCACAATATCGGTAATATGTCTACGCTGACACAAACACAAGCCGCGCTAACGCAACAAGTGAATGCATCTACAGACGAGATCAATAGCATGTCCAAAGCTTTGTTGGATTTTGCAAGAACGATGTAAGGCTTCATGTAGAAATGAGGCCGGGCCTTAGGCTCGGTCTCTTTACTGTTTTTGGAAGATGAACTATACTTTTCGAGGATAGATCTAAAAATCGCCTCATAGTAACTTTATGTGGAAAAGAGGAATATACTTGAGCTTACTTAGTTCAATACTGGTCGGAATTGTAGCTCTGGAGCATGTGTACATTCTAATATTGGAAATGTTTCTGTGGACGACTCCGCGGGCGATGCGTACGTTCGGCACCTCGAAGGAGCTGGCGGAAGCAAGCAAATCCTTGGCTGCAAATCAGGGGCTGTACAACGGCTTTTTGGCAGCCGGATTGGTCTGGGGCTTGTTCTATCCGGATACTGTATTCGGGCGGCAAATCCAATTATTCTTTGTCATTTGTGTGGTAGTGGCTGCGTTGTATGGTGCATTAACTGCCAATAAGTCTATTTTATTAAAGCAAGGCCTGCCTGCCATCTTGGCACTAATCAGTTTGTGGATACTCTGAAGACACCCTTAACGGGTGTCTTTTTCCTAGATTCGATCACATAATGTCTGGAATGCTAATGACAAGGGGAATAAACAGTTTTTGACCGATTGTAAATCCGACTATTCCGATTTATAATAAATTTATTACATACTAAGAGGACACGGGGGCTAGAGCGATGCGTCGTAATTTGACTGGTGTATTGGTATTTATTGTATTGATGTTGATTGTAAGTGCATGCTCCGGCGGGAATTCTGGATCTACGTCTAAGACGAATGGGAATACACCCGGTACAGCTACCACAACAGCTGATAACGGACAGCCTAAAGATGGCGGCAGCCTGATCATTGGCGTACAAGCTGATCCGGTGGTGCTGAATCCGAATTATGCGGGTGATCGGGTAAGTCTGACGATAGATCAGGCGATATTCGCACCATTATTTCAAGTAAACAATGGCAAAAAGACATTTTATTTGGCAGACAGTCTGACTCCTTCAGCAGACAAGCTGACTTATACACTAAAACTGAAAAAAAATCTGACTTGGCATGATGGCGAGAAGCTGACAGCTGACGATGTTGTTTTCACCATTAACAAAATTTTGGATGAGAAGCAGCACAGCTTTTTGAGAAGTAATTTTATGGTTAATGGCAAACCGGTTCAGGCGAGCAAGGTTGATGATACAACGGTGGATTTCAAGCTTCCTCAGCCAGCTCCTGCTTTTGAGGCAGCACTGGTACAGGTATCCCCGATTCCGAAGCACATTTTCGAGAATGAAGCGGATATTGAGAAGAGCACAAAAAACAACGCTCCGATTGGATCTGGTCCTTTCAAATTTAAAGAGTACAAAACCGGTGAGTACGTTACACTCGAACGGTTCGATAACTATGTTGGCGGAAAGCCGCATCTGGATTCAGTAACATACCGGATTGTTAAAGATTCAAATGCTGCGAATTTGGCCCTTCAAAATGGTGAGATCAATGTAAACTATCTCGATCCGCAAAATGTGGAGACCATTAAAGCAACAGATAAGTTTGACATTTTCCCTTACAGCGAAGGTCGCTTGGCTTATCTGATGTTTAATGAAAACAGCGATACGAAGCAGTTGAACAAAAAAGAAGTACGGCAGGCGCTTTCTTATGCATTGAATCAGGATGAATTGATTCAGGTATCCTATGGCTTCAAGGATTATGCAGATACTGCGAAATCTGCTCTGACACAGGACGTACTGTATCACACGAACGACGTTGCATTTTTCAATAATGATGTGAACAAAGCAAAAGAACTGCTGAAATCGGCTGGAGCTGAAGGACTGAAGCTGCGCATTATCATTCCGGGCGGCAACAAGGTACAAGAAGCACAAGCGCTCTATATCCAGCAGAAGTTAAAGGACATAGGCGTTCAGCTGGACGTGAACAGCATGGATTCCTCGGCATGGTCGCAAAAATTCGTCGATACGAATGCCAAGGATTTCGATCTGGCGATCAGCGGCTATATCATGGGATATGACCCTGACGCATATCGTATTTTGTATAGCACCGGATCATCCTCCAACTATTCACATTATTCAAATAAAGAAGTAGATAAGCTGCTGGAAGAGGGCGCGGGTGAGTCGGATACGACTAAACGTGGAGCAATTTATAAAAAGGTACAAGAGCTGCTGGCTGAGGATGCTGTCATCTACCCGATTGCTTACACCAAGACTATTGTAGCTTTCGACAAGCAGTATGGTGGTATTGATCAGGCTGTGTTAAAGCCGGTCGTGATTTTCGAGGATTTGTCCAAAATTTATCACAAATAAGACAGGGTTTTCAAAAATAAGCTGGGCTAACCAGCTTATTTTTTTCGAAAACAGCAAGGGGAAGGGAAACGTATGAGACAACTCATCGCCAGAAGGTTGCTGCAAGTTATACCGATGCTATTTTTTGTGTCCATCGTCTGCTTCGGCTTGATCAAGCTGGCTCCAGGTGATCCGGTTCTCTCTTTTGTTACACCGAATATGCATCTGGAAGACATTGAACGAATGAGGCATAGCTTGGGGCTGGACCAGCCTGCTTATGTGCAGTACATATTATGGCTTAAAAAGAGCCTGACGGGTGATCTCGGCTACTCGCTAATTAATCACCAGCCTGTGCTGGATCAGATTCTCGATCGTCTGTCGGCTACAGCCGGGTTGATGGGCGCCTCCATCATACTGGCTGTGCTGATTGCAATTCCACTCGGTTTGACGGCTGCGGCTAATCGGAATCGCTGGATCGACAAGCTCATTAATCTGATGTCGTACATCGGAATTTCTGTTCCGCTATTTTGGCTCGGTATTTTACTTATTTATTTATTTGCGATTTATCTGCATTGGCTTCCGAGTACAGGAATGCGTACCATCGGTACGGACTCGGTGCTAGATGTAATCAAGCATGGGATTTTACCATGTTTTGTACTGGCCTTCGGCTTTCTGTCTGTGTATGTGAGGTACATCCGTTCCAGCACGATTACGCAGCTCAAGGAAGAGTATGTGCAGATTCAATACGCGTTCGGATCTGGAAAAAGACTGGTTTTGTTTCGACATGTGCTTAAGCATGTGCTGTTGCCCATCATTACGCTGCTCGGAATGTCGGTTGCGGACCTGGTGGCTGGAGCCATTGTGACGGAGACGGTATTTTCCTGGCCGGGCATTGGCTCGCTGGGCATGACGGCGGTAAAAGGGATGGATTATCCCGTCATCATGGGGATTACTTTATTTTCCGCTCTGCTGCTGATCCTGGGTAATCTGCTTGCAGATATCTTGTATAGCATCGCGGACCCGAGAATTAAATCAACGAGGTGAATTCATGAATCGGAGCAAATGGCGCAACATCGGGATCGAGCTGATGACGAGCAAAATGGGCGCCGTCGCCCTCATACTATTGATCGTATTCTCGCTGGGGGCGATTTTCGCATTTTTATCGCCGCAGGACCCGAATAAGTTGAATGTGCTGGAGCGTCTCCAACCACCGGGAGCGGCACACTGGTTTGGGACGGATGATTATGGGCGGGACTATTTTACAAGAGCACTGTACGGCGGACGTGTATCATTGCTGGTAGGCTTCGCGTCCATGATTATTGCGACCAGTATTGGTGCAGTGGTAGGGATTGTGAGCGGGTATTTTGGAGGATGGATCGACAATCTGCTTATGCGGGTTTTGGAGCTGATCATGTCAATTCCGTCTTTCTTGGTTATTTTGCTGCTGAGTGTGTTTTTGAAGCCGGGCGTCGGCAATATCATTGTCATTATAGCACTGCTCATGTGGATGAACATTGCCCGTGTGGTTCGTGCAGAGACAATGACGTTGCGCGAACGGGAGTATGTACTATACGCCAAAGCTTCGGGACAAAGTACGTTGGGTATTATTATGAAGCATATCGTACCGAATCTGATTCCGGTAATTATCGTAGGGGCGACGAACAATATCGCTTCAGCGATTATGATGGAATCGTCACTGAGCTTCCTCGGCTTTGGTGTTCAGCTGCCGAACGCTACATGGGGCAGTATGCTGAATAATGCCCAAGGATATATTGCACAGGCCCCATATATGGCATTATTCCCGGGTCTACTTATTTTACTGACTGTGTTGAGCTTTAATGTTTTGGGGGATGTGCTGCGTGTAGGCTTTGAACCCAAATTAGTAAAACGATGATTCATAGCACAGATCCATTACAAATGGCTCCAGGAGCGATGGGAAGGAGCGAAAACACAATGACAGAACATCTACTGTCCGTCGAACAGCTGGAGGTCTCCTTTTTCACTCGTGAAGGGGAAAATCAGGCAGTTCGAGGGGTTAGTTTTCATATTGATGCTGGAGAAACGGTAGGAATCGTAGGAGAATCCGGCAGCGGCAAAAGTGTTACAGCGAAAGCGATCATGTCGATGATTGCCCCACCCGGCAAGCGGCTGAACGGCGATATCCGTTACCGGGGACAAAGCCTGACCGCTCTGACGGAAAAGCAATGGCGTAAAATACGCGGAAACCAGATTGCAATGGTTTTTCAGGACCCGATGACCTCGCTGAATCCGGTCAAAAAGGTTGGCTATCACCTGGTTGAGGTGATTCGCAGACATCAAGGACTGAGCAAGGAAGCGGCTACGCAAGCAGCTGTAGAACTGCTGCGACAAGTAGGCATTACCGAGCCGGAGCGCCGAATGAACCAATACCCGCATCAATTCAGCGGCGGGATGCGCCAGCGGGTGATGATTGCCATGGCGCTCTCGTGCAGCCCGGAGCTGCTGATTGCAGATGAGCCGACTACAGCACTGGACGTAACGATTCAGGCACAAATCTTGGAGTTGCTCAAGACGCTAAAGCAGCAATCCGACATGTCCATTGCTCTGATCACCCATGATCTGGGCGTCGTCGCCCAGGTGTGTAGCCGTGTCATCGTCATGTACGGCGGCATGGTGATGGAGGAGGGACGCGTGGACGATATCTTTTATCGTCCGGGCCACCCGTATACGCAGGGCCTGCTGCGTTCTGTGCCCCAACGCACGAACGGCTTTCGCGAGCGGCTGGTGCCGATTGAGGGCACGCCGCCAGACCTGCTGAACCCGCCATCAGGCTGTCCGTTCATGGAACGGTGCCCGCATGCGTTTGCCCGCTGTGTGGAGCGGCCACCGATGGTGGAGCTGCGCCCGGATCAGCGAGCAGCCTGCTGGTTGAACGAGCCGGACGCAGTGCCTGCCGGAGTCTACGAGACGCCGAAAGCGGGCCACGCGGAAGGAGGGAATGACGGTGAGTGAAACAAAAGATGTATTGGGTGAGCAACAGCCCTTGGTGGAGGTACACCAGCTTAAGAAGCATTTTGTGACCGCAAAGGATTTGTTAGGGCGTAGCTCTGAGGTGCTCAAGGCGGTGGATGGCGTGAGCTTCCAAATCAAGCGTGGCGAGACGTTCGGACTGGTCGGTGAGTCAGGTAGTGGGAAATCAACGGTTGGACGCTGTCTGACGCGATTATACGATTATACAGAAGGTACGGTACGCTTTGACGGTCAGGATATTTCCAAGCTGAACGATAAACAGCTCAAGCCGCTGCGTCGGCGCATTCAGAGCATTTTTCAGGACCCATATTCCTCTCTTAATCCGGGTATGAACGTGCTTGACCTGATCGGTGAGCCGATGGATATTCACAGACTGCATCAGGGCAGTGAGCGTAAGGATGCTGTAGTGGCTTTGCTTGAGAAGGTAGGGCTGAAGCGGGAACATCTGTATCGCTACTCGCACGAGTTCAGCGGCGGGCAGCGCCAGCGGATTTCCATCGCCCGTGCTCTCTCCGTGAACCCCGAGTTCATCGTCTGTGACGAGCCGATTTCGGCACTGGATGTGTCCATTCAGGCGCAGGTCATTAACACGCTGGAGGATCTCCAGCAGGAGTTCGGGCTGACGTATCTGTTCATCGCCCATGACTTGTCGATGGTGCGACATATTTCAGACCGAATCGGTGTGATGTACCATGGGCGACTGGTAGAAGTAGCCGATGCAGATGAACTGTATGAGCAGCCCGCTCACCCCTACACGCAGGCGCTGCTATCCTCCATCCCTGTGCCTGATCCGAGAGCGGTCGGAGAGCAAGGGGGACTGGGAGGAGGCTTGGCCCAACCAGACGGTTCATTAGTATGGGACAAGGATAACAACAGTGCAACCGAGCTGAGAGAAATCAGTCCCGGCCATTATGTAGCATACCCGGTTAACCTTTAGGGTTAAGAGCGGTTGTATGATGTGCATGACCCAAAGGAGGTAAAAAACGATGACTGAATCGACGAAAAGAGTACGTATTTCCCAATGGGACGCGCTCTTGCTGGAATCATTACGCTCTTTAGGCTGGTCCCAAGAGGAATTAATCCGTCGGGTGCAGCAAAATGAGCTGCCAACGGACGGACCATCCGATTTTGATTATACAGAGCTTGTCACCGGGCTGGCGTCCCAAGAGCCGGAAGTGTTTGTCAGCGCGGTAACGGATGGATATCAGATCAAGTACAATACGATCCGGGGCATTCGTTCGTGGATTGCCGTTGCGTTCGGGCGGGAGCCTGAGCTGTCACTGGAGGAAGGAAGCGAAGCCGTTACATCCGAACTGACGAAGGCTGAGTATGATCGGCTGGAGAGAGTGCTGTCGTTAGGATGGTTCATCCAGGAAGTACGTCCCGCGGCGGGCGAGACTTCAGGATTATACCGAATTGTGCCTGCTTCACAGACGAATTAAATCATGGGGATGGAGTAACACCATTCACCAGAAATGGAAACGAGCCGACCGTGAAGGCCAGCTCGTTTTTTTTAATGCAATCCTTCTTCATCTTTTTTATTCAGCATAACCAGACTATTGTGAATAACCCGTGTCATGCAGTAAAAGCAGGCCATTCTGGCGGTTTGCATTATAGCTCCCAACAACATGGACATCGATTCCATATCGGAAAAGTGTCGGATAAGAATCCGATTAATAATTCCTTCACCAAACCAGACAAAATATAGCGGAACAATCATCTTTTGAATATAACGGGCTTTGCGCTCCAATTCGGGGTGGAGCGCAAAGTACCTATAAATATGGGTGAATGTATTAGAGAATCCCCACAAGTTAATAAAAGGAATCATGCGAGCAATGGCTCCCACGGTACGAATCGGATAATCGGAATGCTTTTGCCGGATGGCTTTATGTACTTGAACTAGCCAGATCAGATAGGTTACAAAACACAAGTAGTACAGCACAAAGCTAAAAACTGTAAATTTTTGCTCCAGCTCGTATAGATGATCATAATAAAAATCATTTGCGTAGATATACACTAATGTAAAAATAAGGATGATAAATTCGCCTATAGTGCCCACTGCTAGTAAGGCTTGATGTACGCTGCCAGCTGTCTTGGATGGGAATGCTTTGGAATCTGGATCATTCAAGATGTACTTCCTCCCAATCTAGTTGCTTCAAATACACGATAGCATCCTCCAGTGTTTCTACGGGGATAATGCGTAACTTGAGTCCATGCTCCTTTTGAACTCGGGCAGCCTCTGCTTCGTTGCCTTCCTCACCGTACCATTCATAATCTGCCGGTACGAAGAATAGATCAACCTTTGCCGCCTCGGCTCCCAGCAGCTTTTGCTCCAGCCCACCGACCGATCCGACATCTCCGTATTCTTCCATCGTGCCAGAGCCTGCGATTTTGTGACGTCCGCCATCTGAAAAGTCGATATTATTGGCTTCCTCATACAGTCCGATACCTGTCATCAGACCCAAGGAATTTCCCGAAAGATCCTGCAAATGAGTCAATAGCTCCGCATAGCGAGCATCCTCCAATTTGTTAAGATTCGAGAAAGTCGCCGTAGCCCCAGCTGTGTCGCTGTCTACGCTTAATTCCGTCGCTGCATGTACGGCTTGCATGGCAGAATATTTTAGCGTGTCCGTCTCTGTAAGGTCCTTCAAATAAGAGTCCACTTCATCAGGGGCAAGAGGTTCAAATTTAATCGCTCCCCCAGATACATTTTCACTGGAATATACATTCCAACGCTCCAGGAGATTGTTAGCAATACCCGTTTGCACAGACGCAAAAAACACGCTTCCCTGAACGCCAAGATCTTTGACCGGATGCATTTCTCCCTGCAAAATATACTGCGCAGGCATAGGCCTTGTTCCAATAAAGGCAGCGATAGCGGGGATCAGCAGCAGCGCGAAGATGAGTATACGTTCTCTGTTTATGCCAAATATCTTTTTGAGGAGATATGGATTACGGCTTGGCACCTCATTCACAACCTTTCCAACTGTTCTCATACGGATATCATCGGTTGAAATGATTAGAAAGGTTACATTTTTCACCATAAATGACCGATAAGAGTATAGTAGTATTCATATTTTTTACGCTCTGCCAGATCATCAGACGCTCATTTTTTATGCTATATTTTATACATAAGGAAAATTTGAGAGTTGAGGTGCAGCATGACATCAATGAATATTGTCGAATCATCCGTCAAACCAGGATTAATGGCTTTTCAGGCAAACACTGAAGATCAGGAGCAGGTTCAGGAGTTAATTTTAAAGACGGCCAGATGGCTGCACAGCAAAGGCTCTACGCAATGGGGACGCTTACTAAAAGGAAAAGATGATCATAACCTAGGCGGCGCTATTGCACGCCGAGAAGTGGTTATTTTCCGAGCATCAGAGGATCATAGCCTGGCAGGCGCAGTGATCTTGCAGCAGCAACCCAGTGCATGGGACCGTAAGTTGTGGGGACTAGACGAAACGGATTCTGAGGGAGGAACCTCAGTATATCTGCATCGTTTGGTTGTGGATCGCGATAGCACCGGGAAGGGGCTAGGCCGTGAGCTGATGCAATGGATTGAACGAGGCATCCACTTCACAGGCAAGGATCGAATCCGTTTAGACTGTATTGCGGGCAATGACAAGCTTAGCGAGTTTTACAGACAATGCGGTTATACGTATATAGGCGAAACGAACGGCTATAATATTTTTGAAAAGATGCTAATAAAGTCATAGAAAACGGAATCTACTGAAGAAAACGAAAGAAGGAAGCAGGTGATCTGCATTCTTCTTTTTTGCTGTATAGCCCTTTACTTTCTCTTGGTCACTGTCATATCAGAGCCCCCAAAAGAAAAAAATTTATATAAAAATGAAAATGGGGATATCGCGCCTCCCCCTCCTACATATGATGATAGGGAAAGTTTTGTAAGCGCTTCAAAAGAAGGATGACATACAACCATGCGAAGCTACAGGAGGCGGTTAAGGTGGACAATTACATGAGCTGGATAAAGATTGGATTTTTCCTCAGCGTTCTGTTTTTACTTGCAGCGGCATGCAGTACCTCTCCCAAAATAGAGGAGACAGAAGGGCAAAAAGTGCGACTTACGATGCAGGCTTGGGGTAATCCTGCGGAGGTGAAGGTGTATCAGCGGGCGCTGGATGCATTTGAAAAGGAAAACCCAAATATCGAGGTTAAGCTGGTGCCTGTACCGGGAGACCAATATGAGCAAAAGCTGTTGACACAGCTTCAGGGAAGTCGCGGACCGGATGTGTTTTATTCGTATGAACCGACGATTGCGCGTTTGATCGGGGCGAAGCAGGTACAGCCTTTGGGTGAGTTTTTAAAAAGTGATGCGAGTGATGTGAAGGCTGAGGATTTTCCGGAAGGATTGTGGGGACCGGCAAAGCGTGATGGGGAAATTTATGGGGTCACTCCCGACTCAAACCCAATGGTCATGTATTACAACAAAAAGGTATTTAAGGAAGCAGGCGTGAAGACGCCGCAAGAATACTATGACGAAGGCAAGTGGAATTGGGACGCCTTTGAAGAGGTTACATCCAAGCTGAAGGCAGCCGGAAAGCAGGGTTATATTGCGGAAAACTGGTGGGCTCACTGGTATTCATGGGTGTGGTCGAATGGCGGTCAGATCTTTGATGAACAAGGCAAATATGTGCTGGACCACAATGAAAAGGGCAAGGAAGCCTTCGGTTTTATGTACGATATGGTGAAAAAGGGAAATGCGGTATATCTCGGCTCGCTTCCCAAAGGGCAAGGGGCTGACGCGATGTTCATGTCCAATCAAGTCGGTATGCTGGCGGCGGGAAGATGGCTGGAACCCTTGTTTAGCCAAAATAAAAGCCTCGACTTCGATTATATCTACTGGCCATCCAATACCGGTAAGAATGAGCCCGTTGCCATTCCGGTTGCCTATGTAGCTGTAAACAAAAATAGTCCGCATGTGCAAGAGGCCATGAAGTTGGCAGCATTCTACGTCTCTGTGAAGGGGCAGGAGGCCCGGCTGGTTGAAGGTGGGAATGCCATGGGTACGCTTGCTGCCGCAGATGAGAGCATTATGAAAAAGGCGACAATTGAGCATTCAAGCTATTTGACCGAAGGACGTAACATAGGGCATGCTCATGGATCTGCACTGGCCTATGATGCTCAGGTGCCAGGGCTGAACTCGGATATCACGGAAACCATCGACCTGATGTTCCTGGGCAAGCAGGATGCTGCGGCAACCATTGAAAAGTTGAATCAGATCATATCCAAGGCGGTCAAGTAGGCACGGGATGGGCCGTGACCGGGGAGGAAGGTGACAAGATGCAGAAAAAGCATCAAGCGCTGTGGGGCTATCTATTTATTGGCCCCCAGTTTTTGGGTCTGTTATGTTTTTCGCTGTTGCCGTTGCTATATGCGCTTTACTTAAGCTTTGTAAACTGGGATGGATTTGGCGTCCCCTTGTTTGTCGGCTTGGACAATTTCAAAGGCCAATTATCTGATCCTGATTTTTGGAAGGCACTCATCAATACGATGTACTATATGGTGTTGGTCATCCCGGCGGGGATTATATTGGCTCTGCTCGTAGCCATCGTGCTCAACAAAGTGAAGGGCAAGGAAATTTATCGCTTGTTCTTTTTCATGCCTGTCGTAACCAGTTCGGTATCGGTTGGTGTCATCTGGATGTGGATACTGAACGGCGAATTTGGCATTTTAAATCATCTGCTGCGAGCGATTGGGATTACAGGCCCGATGTGGCTTACCGATACGCAGTGGGTGATTCCGTCGATTGCGCTTTTGAGCATATGGCTGGGACTTGGATATAATATGGTCATTTTTCTGGCAGGACTCCAGGGTATCTCCAAAAGCTATTACGAGGCAGCCGAAATTGACGGGGCCAGCAAGTTCCAGCAGCTAAGGTATATTACATTGCCGCTGTTGTCACCAACGACCTTTTTTGTGACCATCATGATGGTCATCAGTTCTTTTCAGGTGTTCGATCAGGCGTTTGTCATGACGAATGGAGGGCCAGCCAAAGCAAGCTATACGCTGGTGTACCACATTTATGATCAGGCGTTCATTGACTTCACGATGGGAGAAAGTGCTGCGGCAGCAATGATTTTGTTCGTGATCATTCTCGTATTTACACTGCTGCAATTTAAAATGCAAAAGAGGTGGGTGCACTATGGAGATTAGTTCCAGAGGTAGGGTATTCCTGCGCCATGTGCTGCTCGCTGTCGGCTCTTTAGTCATGTTTTTTCCATTCCTGTGGACTGTTCTCAGTTCCCTGAAGGATATTTCTCAAATTTTCGTCGTCCCACCTCAATGGATTCCTGATCCGTTCGTATGGAGCAACTATCCGGCATCGCTGGAGGCAATGCCCTTCGTGCAGGCGTATATGAACAGCTTTTACATTACGGTGATCATCGTGACAGCGACACTGATTAGCGCGTCTATGGCGGCGTATGCTTTTGCTAAAATCCGATTTCCGGGCTCGAACATACTGTTTATCTTGTTCCTCGCTACGATGATGGTGCCCAAGCAGGTGACGATGATTCCGTTATATTTGGTGATGGATCGCATCGGTTGGCTGGATACACATTGGTCGCTGATCGTACCTGGAGCCTTGTTTAATGCATTCGCAGTGTTTCTGCTCCGCCAGTTCGTCATGGGTATCCCACGCGATCTAGAGGAAGCGGCGGTAATGGATGGGGCGGGCTACATTCGTATTTACTGGAGCGTCATCCTGCCACTCATTCGTCCGGCATTGGCGGCAATAGGGATTTTCACCTTTTTGGGTGCCTGGAACAGCTTTCTTGATCCGCTTATCTATCTCAATACACCGGAGAAATTCACGGTTCCGCTTTTACTTAACAATTTCAAAGGGTTATATACCGCCGATTGGTCACTGATGATGGCGGGTACCACCATTTCTGTCGTCCCGGTGCTAATCGTCTACATCATTGCCCAAAAGCAAATTATTGAAGGCATCACCTTGACGGGAATTAAGGGGTAGGGGCATCTCTCTACTCCTTTTTGTATTTTTTTCGGTACTGTAGTGGGGTGTGCCCGGTAAGGTGCTTGAATACACGACCAAAGTGAGCGATGCTGTCAAAACCCGTTTTTTCAGCAATGGAAGTCACTTTCCAGCTTGTTTCTCTTAAATACGCCCGAGCCTGCTGGACCCGCACATCCTGAAGATATTCTACTAAGGTAAAACCTGTTGTCTGCTTGAAAATACGGCATAAATACGTGCTGCTAATATAAAAATGCTCAGCCAGCCGATCTAGCGACAGGCTCTCGTCATAATGAGCATGCAGGTATGCGATGACCGAGTACACGCGCTGCTGCTTTTCGCTACGTACCGGTGCAATGGTATCGGCAGTGGCCGATTGTATGCGCCGGATGCGGATAAGGAGCTGGAGTAGCAAGCTCTGGAGATATAGCTGGCGGTAGGCATGTTCTTGGTGGTATTCATCTAGCATTTGCCGGAATAGGTGTTCCAGCTCGCATTGTTCTTCCGCGGAGGGGCGAAGCAGAAAGCTTTTCTCTGGCAGAAGAAGCTGGTTCTGATCGCTGGAGGGAGAGACGGTCATTGACGAGGCTGCAAATTCTTCATCAAAGTTAATCAAAATCCGTTCATGGCTACCGCTACCCTTGTTACTCGTACGGTGAAAATCATGTTTGCTGATCCAAATCAGATCGCCCTTCTGGAGCGCATATACCCGCTGATTAATGTAGTAGTAGCGCTCTCCTGCCAGCAAATAATAGATTTCGTGCGCTTGGTGGACATGGTCGGCGGACATGCTGAATGGCACTTTCCGCAACGCTTGCTCGATGGCAAAACGGGGTGTAGCGATCATATCGATAGTCTCCTTTAGTGAAAGAATACATAAGGATAATATATGTATATTTTACGGGAAAAATCATAATAAAAGCGAAGATTTTGCTCTTTCTTATACTATAAAATAAAAGCAATTCATGTAAAGGGTGTGAACCAATTGGCTAAAATCAAATATGCACTTGTGGGTACCGGAGGAAGAGCCGAATTTTTTTACGGTGAAGTTGTTACCGTTTTCAAAGATACCTCGGAGCTGATCGCGTTCTGTGACGTCAATCAGGCGAGAATGGATTATGCCAATCGGCTGCTGCAGGAGAAATACGAGCATGAGCCGATTCCGACCTATAAAGCTCACGAGTTTGATCGGATGATCGCGGAGACGCAGCCGGATATCGTCATTGTCACGACCATTGACCGGGTACATCATCGGTATATTATCCGGGCGATGGAGCTGGGCTGTGATGTCATTTCTGAGAAGCCGATGACGGTGGATGAAGATAAATGCCAAGACATTTTGGATACCATAGACCGCACGGGACGGAAGCTACGCGTCACCTTTAACTACCGCTATGCGCCGCATAATACGAAAATCCGTGAGCTGATCATGGACGGAACGCTCGGAGAGGTGCTGTCAGTCAATTTCGAATGGCTGCTGAATACACAGCATGGCGCGGATTATTTCCGTCGGTGGCACCGGGACAAGCGCAATAGCGGCGGTCTGCTGGTGCATAAATCGACGCATCATTTTGATCTGATGAACTTCTGGCTTGGCTCGAAACCGGAGACGGTGTATGCGATGGGGGATCTGAAATTTTACGGACGAGAAAATGCGGAGCAGCGTGGCGTGACGGAGTTTTATCAACGGGCTTACGGCAGCAAGGCAGCGGAAAATGACCCCTTTGCGCTACACCTGGACCGTAACGAGCATCTAAAAAGCATGTATCTGGATGCTGAGCATGAGGATGGTTATGTGCGGGATCAAAGCGTATTTGGCGACAATATCAGCATTGAAGATACGCTGAGTGTCATGGTGAAGTATCAGAACAAGACGGTAATGAACTATTCGCTGAATGCTTACATGCCTTGGGAGGGCTTTATCATCGTATTTAACGGCACGAAGGGACGGATGGAGGTTCGGGTATCCGAGCAATCCTATGTTAATTCCGGTGGCAGCAAGGCAGATGAGGGTGCGCTAAAAGAGAAGACCATCACCATCTATCCCCACTTTGCAGCACCTTATGAGGTCGAAGTGGAGGAAGGCCAGGGTGGTCATGGCGGAGGAGATCCAGTCATGCTGCGTGATATTTTCGATAAGCCGGCAGAGGATCGGTTTCATCGTGCGGCCTCACATATTGACGGTGCATGGTCCATTTTAACAGGCATTGCCGCCAACCGTTCTATGCGTACAGGTCAACCGGTGAAGGTGGAGGAACTGGTGCGCTTGTAATGAGCAGTAAATGTAATACCGAAAAGCCCCCTCTAACTAGATGAATAGAGGGGGCTTTTCGGTTGTATTTATATATAGAATGCACCTTACATCTTACGGCACTTTATTTTATTATTTATCGGCAGTCAGTTCCCGGGTTCCCAGTTGTTGTACAGGACGATGGTTATCGGGGAAAATGGCAGCAAACTGGTTGATTTGGTCTGCGGACATTTCAATAGGCTGCTCCAGCACTGTCCAATTTACATGTTCTGTGCATGGCGGGGTAGTCAGCGATCCGTTGTAGCGAACGGAGTGCAGGTCTTTTGGCAGCAGCGCAGCGAGATCTATTTCTTCATCTAGAGCCGCCGCTTCTTGGGAATTATCCTTCGGTAGTTTGGACCAAATGCGGTTGAAAGCCTTGTTTTCTTTGCCACTTTGGATAAGGACTCCTAAGACAGCTGTGTTTCCGTTGTCGCTTTGATGGACAAAATGAAGCTCCATTTCAGCATTTTTACCATCTATTTGGTGTTCGCTCGGGTGATGAAAATGAAACTGCTTTAAAGTGAATTTAGTACCGTCCAGCATGATGCTATTGCTGGCATCGGCAACATTGATTTGCACAGTGTGCCCATTATTCAAAATGGATGCTTTCGTATTAGTGTAATGAACTTGCAGCGGTTGCTGCGTTTGCGATGCTTCCAAATGGGTATGCTCTATATTGACAGGAGATTGTTCGTGGCCGTTACCACAAGCAACAAAATCTTTTTCCAGCTCTCCCCAATGCTCCGGTCCCTGATCTCCTTCATAAGACCAGTGCGGGCCTTTTTGAACAACCGCATGAGCGTTGGTAGCTGATGAGGATGAAGTGCTGGTGGTACTAGAAATGGCGGGCTGTGAATTGCATCCTGTTACTGACACAACCAAGATAATGGCAAATATGCTGAACAGGCAACCTTTCCAGTTTTTTTTCATGTTTCTTTATCCTTCTTCCAAATAGAGTATGTGAAACTTTTTACATTGTAAATTATTGTACAAAGTTCCTACAAGGGTCCAAGGACTTAGAAAGAAGCATTTTTCGATTAAATAGTTTTAAGTTAGTAAGTTAGATTTATGTTTGTCCTTTTCGGGCAAAAGTTACTATAATAATGGAGTGTGCATTACAAAATAATTCCATATTATTTAAAGGAGAGATCTACATGAAAGCAGCAATTGTTACAAAAGACAAGAAAGTCAGTGTAGAAGAGAAACCTTTACGCTCCCTGAAGCATGGGGAAGCGTTAGTCCAAGTCGAGTATTGCGGAGTTTGCCACACAGATTTACATGTAAAAAATGCAGATTTTGGTGATGTCACAGGCAGAGTTCTGGGGCATGAAGGTATTGGGAAAGTCATTGAATTAGGTGAAGGAGTAACCAGTCTTAAGATTGGTGATCGCGTAAGTATTGCCTGGATGTTCCAAAGCTGCGGTCACTGCGAATATTGCCTAACCGGGCGGGAAACGCTGTGTCGTGAAGTTAAAAATGCCGGATATACGGTAGACGGTGCAATGGCAGAGCAATGTATTGTCACAGCTGACTACGCGGTCAAAGTACCAGATAGTCTTGATCCTGCCGCTGCAAGTAGTGTAACTTGCGCAGGGGTTACCACATATAAAGCAGTTAAAGTAAGTGAAGTCAAACCAGGACAATGGATCGGTATCTTCGGCATTGGTGGCTTGGGTAACCTGGCTGTGCAATACGCCAAAAATGTATTCAATGCTAAAGTTGTAGCCTTTGACATCAGTGATGAAAAACTAGAACTGGCCAAACAAATTGGTGCTGACTATATCGTTAACAGCATGAAAGAAGATCCGGTCGCTCGAGCTAAGGAGTTAACAGACGGTGCTGGTTTGGATGCAACCGTGGTTACTGCTGTTGCCAAAACACCTTTCAACCAGGCCATCGACGTTGTGAAGGCCGGCGCGCGTGTCGTAGCTGTAGGTCTCCCAACCGATAAGATGGATCTGGACATTCCACGTCTGGTTCTGGACGGCATTCAAGTTATTGGCTCCTTGGTCGGCACACGTGAAGACCTTAAAGAAGCGTTCCAGTTCGCTGCAGAAGGTAAAGTTGTCCCTCTTGTACAAAAACGTCCGCTCGAAGACATTAATGAGATCTTCGAGGAGATGGAGCAGGGCAAAATCCAAGGACGCATGGTCATTGATTTCACAAATTAAAATGATGTCCAATTCGTAACCCTTGGAATTCGGAGAGAGAAAGCGCCTGCTGATGTATTGCAGGCGCTCTTTTTGGCTTTACAAATTATTCAGAATGTTATCTTCCAAAACCGCAGATTTATCCCCGTATTCTTTAATAATATGTCTTTCTCCCCAAGCACAAAGAGAATCTAAAATGCCTTTCAGACTACATCCATATTCACTAAGCTCGTACTCCACCTTGGGTGGAACCTGATTATAGCTAATCCGATTGACAATGCCGTCTTCCTCTAATTCACGAAGCTGCTGAGTCAGCATTTTTTGTGTTATGGAAGGCATCATCCGTTTTAATTCGCTTGTCCGCATCTTTCCATGTGTCAAATGACACAGAATGACGCATTTCCATTTCCCCCCGATCACCTCTAACGTCGCCTCAACAGAGATATTGTATTTTTTCTTCCCCAATGCCGATCCCCCCATGTGTATCGCTTCTGTTATACATACCTTAACAGCCTGTTTTAATTAAAAAGAACTTTATTTTAGGGTACTTTTTAGTACCTATATCACTAAAAAGTACGTACTGTTCATATTTGCTTGAATAACTCATAATAACATCTGCTGGTCGAAGATTTCTATAGATAGGAGTGAAAAACATGTCGCCAGAATCAAAACGAAGTATCTGGCCATTACTGGCTCTAGCCGTAAGCGCCTTTGCGATTGGGACAACTGAGTTCATCAGCGTGGGACTGCTTCCCCTGATTGCTGAAGACTTGCACATATCTGTAACGATGTCTGCACTAACTGTAACGCTGTATGCATTAGGGGTCACCATCGGGGCACCTGTCTTGACCTCATTAACATCAAGTGTTCCCCGTAAAACGTTGCTGCTGTGGATCATGATTATATTTATTGCAGGCAACAGCCTCGCTGCGGTCTCTAGCGGAATTGCCTTGCTGCTGATTGCACGTGTGATCTCGGCGTTCGCTCATGGGGTGTTCATGTCCATCGGTTCCACCATCGCGGCCGATCTTGTGCCGGATGATCGGCGAGCGAGTGCGATTTCCATTATGTTCTCCGGGTTGACCGTAGCCACGGTTACAGGCGTACCTTTGGGTACCTACATTGGGCAGCAATGGGGTTGGCGGGCAGCATTTATGGCGATTGTGGTCGTCGGTGTAGTGGCACTCATCGCCAATCTGATTCTGCTGCCATCTACGCTGCGCAAAGGGAACAAGACTCCTTTCCGCGAGCAGGTCAAACTGGTTACCAATGGTCGCTTGCTACTCGCATTTATCATTACAGCTTTGGGGTATGGAGGCACATTTGTGGTATTTACTTATTTATCTCCATTACTTCACGACATAACCGGATTTCAGCAAAGTACGGTAACGTTTATACTTTTGCTGTATGGAATTGCGATTGCCATCGGGAATGTTATTGGCGGAAAAGCAGCAAACCGCAAGCCGCTTTCAGCTTTGTTTTACATGTTTCTGATTCAAGCAGTGATCCTGTTTCTCCTGTTGTTCACGGCACCTTTTAAAACGGCAGGACTGATTACGATCTTCTTTATGGGATTGCTTGCGTTTATGAACGTGCCCGGGCTACAGGTATATGTCGTCATGTTAGCCGAACGGTTTGCACCCAAAGCTGTCGATGTTGCCTCTGCTGTTAATATTGCAGCTTTCAACGCAGGGATAGCCATCGGAGCTTATGTAGGCGGGATTGTAACGGATTCACTCGGTCTCATTCATACGGCATGGATCGGGAGCATTATGGTTTTCGTTGCGGTTTTGCTCACAGGCTGGAGTCGTATGCTCGAAAAAAGGGATACAACCCCCATTACAGGTTAAAGCTTTTAAAAAATAGAGAGGAAGATTCAAAATGACACAAAACTTACAAAGCACAACATTGTTAAACAACGGAGTTCGCATGCCTTGGTTTGGCATCGGGGTATTTAAAGTGGAAGAAGGTTCGGAGCTGGTCGATGCTATAAAGGCTGCTGTAAAGCATGGCTACCGCAGTATAGATACAGCTGCAATCTATGCGAACGAAAGCAGTGTAGGGCAGGCTATTCAGGAAGCCCTTCAGGAAAATAATCTGTCCAGAGAAGAACTGTTCGTCACGTCCAAAGTGTGGAATGCAGATTTAGGCTATGAAGAGACACGAGCAGCTTATGAAGCCAGTCTGGACAAGCTGGGTCTGGAATATCTGGATCTATATCTGATTCATTGGCCAGTTCAAGGAAAGTATAAAGAAGCTTGGAGAGCGTTGGAATCCTTGTATAAAGAAGGACGGATTAAGGCAATTGGAGTCAGCAACTTCCAGATTCATCATTTGGAAGATCTCATGAAGAATGCTGAAATCAAGCCCATGATCAATCAGGTGGAATTCCATCCACAATTAACCCAAGCCGAGCTGTTGCAATTCTGTCAAAAGAACGACATTCAAATGGAAGCCTGGTCTCCGTTAATGCAAGGCCAATTGCTCGATCATCCGGTACTGCAAGACATAGCGACCAAGTACGGCAAATCGGTGGCGCAAGTGATTTTACGCTGGGATGTGCAGCAGGGAGTTGTCACCATTCCCAAGTCTACCAAGGCGCATCGGATCGTCGAAAATGCCGACATTTTTGACTTCGAACTGACGCGCGAGGATATGGATCGAATTCAGGCGTTAAATGCCGATCTTCGGGTAGGTCCAGATCCGGATAACTTTGATTTTTAAAATTACGTTCATCATGAGACGCCGTTTCCTTCTTCACTGAAGGGACGGCGTTTTGTTTGTGCATGATGGGTCTGGGGCTACAGCAATCCAATCCCGCCATATGGTATTATAGGGTTATATGAAAAGAGACGTTTTGGAAGCTTGTGAATACGAAAAATCACCGGGGGACTTCATGAATAAGACGATTGCAGATATAGCCCAAATGGCTGGCGTATCCAAGAGCACGGTATCCCGTTTTTTGAACGGCGGGTCTGTCAGCGTGGATACGAAACGAAAAATTGAAAAAGTGGTTAAAGCCACGGGCTATGTGCCCAATGCCTTTGCCCAGAGTCTTAAGGCGAAGCGGACCAACATCATCGGCACCGTTGTGCCGCGTCTGGATTCTTTTGCGACATCTCATACGCTGATGGGGATTGATGAGGAACTGCGTTCTCAGCATTATCAGATGCTGATCTCTAATACGAGCCAGGATGTACAGCGTGAAATCGAAGCCATTTATGAGCTGGGAAGACAAAAGATTTCGGGCATCATTTTGCTGGCTGCTCAAATTACAGACGACCATCTGGCCGCGATTCGTGACATTGGTATTCCGGTGTTGCTGGTGGGCCAGCAGCACGAGCAGCTTCATAGTCTTATCCATGATGACTATCGTGCAGGATATGATATCGGCACGTACGTTTTGTCACAGGGACACCGCGAAATTGCCTACGTTGGTGTTACTGAAAAGGATGTTGCCGTCGGTGTGCAGCGCAAGGAGGGCTTTAGGCAGGCTGTTCGCGATGCAGTGCCTGCTGAGTCTCATACGGACGATGCGATGCGAGCAGCAGGGTATGATATCAGATACTATGAGACCGGATTTAAAATGTCCGATGCACGGATTGCTGCATCCGCCATTTTGGACCATTTCAAGCCGTCGTTAATGGTGTGTGCTACGGATAATATCGCGCTGGGCGTAATCAATGCGGCTTATTCCAGAGGGATTGTCATCCCGTTGGATTTGTCGGTAACTGGCTTTGGGGGATACGATATTACGGAGGTCATTCACCCTGCCCTGACAACCGTTCAATATCCGTATATGGAGGCTGGACGTGTAGCAGCGCAAAATATTATGCGGCTGGTAGAACATAAATCGGTAGAAAAAGTGACGGTCATGAATTATTCTCTTATCGAAAGAGAAAGCGTTGACAAACGCTGAACAAGTGGATTATAATTTCTACGAAACCGGTTCCATAGCATTCGAGCACAAATGGAATCGGTTGCAAATCCATGGATGAGCATTTTTTTTAATCGTATAGGAACCGGTTCCGATTAAATATTTTTTTCATTAATTTGGAACCGGTTCCTGAAGAGAAGTTTTAATAAAATGAGGTACAACTATGAAAATGACAAGAGAACAAAAGTATCGAATGATCGAGCAGGCAGAGCCCGGTGAAATAGCCGGCTTGGAAGAGAAAGTGGAGCAATGTCACTGGCGGCAGGCGTTTCATATCCAGCCACCGACCGGTTTGCTCAATGACCCCAATGGATTTTCTTATTACCAAGGTGAATACCACTTGTTTTATCAGTGGTTTCCGCTCGGAACGGATCATGGGATGAAATACTGGTATCATCTGAAATCCAGAGATTTGGTCACATGGAATAGTGCGGGCATTGGGATCGCACCGGGGGACTATTTTGATTCGCATGGGGCTTATTCCGGCAGCGCACTGGAGCATGAGGGTAAGTTACACATGATGTATACAGGGAATACACGAGACGAAAACTGGATTAGACATCCTTATCAATGCATGGCTGTTATGGATGAGAACGGTCACATTACTAAATGGGAGCATCCTGTTATTGCCAATGTGCCAGAAGGCTATACAGACCATTTTCGTGATCCCAAGCTATGGAAAGACGGCGATAGCTTTTACTGTGTGATTGGTGCCCAGAGAACGAATTTAACAGGCTGCGCGGTCCTCTACCGATCAACTGACCTTCGTACGTGGGAGTTTGAGGGAGAATTGTGCACAGGCCTGGAGTCGTTTGGCTACATGTGGGAATGTCCAGATTATTTTGAACTGAACGAAGCGGGAGTCTTGATCTTTTCTCCTCAGGGCTTGGAGCCTTCTGGGGATGAAAATCGCAATATTTATCAATCGGGCTATGTAATCGGCAAGCTGTTGGATACCGGAACAAGAACACTGGAGCACGGTGCATTCCACGAGCTCGATAGAGGCTTTGACTTCTATGCGCCACAGACGATGATTGACCCACAGGGGCGGCGTATTATGGTGGCATGGATGGGCCTGCCGGATATCGAATATCCCACAGATCCGAACGGATGGGCTCATTGTCTGACATTACCAAGGGAGCTTACGCTTCATGAGGGCAAACTCTTGCAGCGGCCGATCCCTGAGCTGACTACGCTGCGTAGAAATCGTGAGGATCGGGTAGCTGACACGTTATTCTCAGAGAGCAAAACCTATGAAGGATTTACAGGTACGGCCTATGAGCTGATTTGTGAGGTAGATCTTTTGAGCACTAAGGTGTTTGGTATTGAATTCCGTGCGAGTGAGACTGAGAAGACGGTGATTAAATATAATGCCGTCAGTCGCAAACTTGTATTGGACCGTTCGCAATCAGGTGAGCCTGTAGCCACTTCGTATGGTGAGGTACGGCAGTGTTCATGGGATAAGGATCATATCAAACTACATTTGTTTGTAGATGCGTCTTCAGTTGAGATTTTCGTCAATGATGGGGAAGAGGTGTTCACCAGTCGTATTTTTCCGCATCCAGAGAGTGACGAAATACGCTTTTTTGCCGACAAGGGAGAGGCTCTCTTCCAGGCGGTAAAATGGGATTTTACATGAGTAGGCTAAAACATCAAGTGGTTCGTTAATCATCAAACATAACGGAATGAACGAGGGGATGAACATCATGGCGGAAAACAGAGAAATAGCTAAAGAAGTGATCCAGGCAATCGGTGGGCAAGAAAATATTGCATCTTTTGCTCATTGTGCGACGCGCTTGCGGATTATGGTGCATGACAAGGAGAAGATTGATCAGAAAAAAGTTGAGGAGATCGACAAGGTCAAGGGTGCTTTCTTCAATTCCGGGCAATATCAGATTATTTTTGGTACAGGTACGGTAAATCGAATTTTTGAAGAGGTCGAAAAGCTTGGCGTGACCGGTTCATCTAAAGAAGAGGTGAAGAGTCAGGCGAAAAAGGAAGGCAACGTCTTCCAACGCTCCATTCGTACCTTTGGCGATGTGTTTGTACCCATTATTCCTGTGCTGGTTGCTACGGGGCTGTTCATGGGGCTACGTGGCTTGCTCACTCAGCCGCAAATTCTCGCTCTACTCGGCATGACGCCACAGGACATTTCACCCAATTTTCTATTATACACACAAGTATTAACGGATACGGCCTTTGCTTTTCTTCCAGCGTTAGTCGCATGGTCAGCCTTTAGAGTATTCGGCGGTAGTCCAGTGCTGGGTATCGTTCTCGGTCTGATGCTGGTAAACCCGGCCTTGCCCAACGCTTATAGTGTTGCGGACGGCTCAGCCCATCCGTTGACGATGTTCGGGTTCATTCCTGTAGTGGGCTATCAAGGCTCGGTATTGCCAGCTTTCTTCGTGGGCTTGATCGGAGCCAAGCTGGAGCGGGCACTGCGCAAACGGGTACCTGAAGCGCTAGATCTGATTCTCACACCGTTTTTAACACTGTTGATCATGATCACTTTGGGATTGTTTGCCATCGGTCCGATTTTCCATTCACTCGAAGAATGGGTGCTTCACGGAACAACGTTTGTACTGGATTTGCCTTTCGGTATTGCAGGGATTGTCATCGGTTTCTTGCATCAGATTATCGTCGTTACAGGTGTGCATCATATATTTAATTTCTTGGAGATTCAACTGCTTGAAAAGAACGGCGTAAATGCCTTTAACGCCATCATTACCTGCGCTATGGCTGCTCAAGGTGCTGCCTGTCTGGCGGTTGGGCTGAAAACGAAGAATAGCAAGCTGAAAGCGTTGGCACTTCCTTCCTCGTTGTCTGCTTTTCTGGGGATTACGGAGCCGGCTATTTTCGGAGTCAACCTGAGATACATGAAGCCTTTTGTTATGGGTCTTATCGGTGGGGCGGTTGGCGGTTTTATCGCTTCTGTCTTCCATTTGGCGGCTACAGGCATGGCAGTTACGGTCATTCCAGGCACGTTGCTCTACATGAATCATCAGCTTCCGCTTTACATTTTGGCGAACTTGGCTGCTATGGTTGTAGCCTTTGTCTTGACCTGGATGTTTGGCTATAACGATAAAATGTTGGAAGAGGTCAAAACAGCGGGTTCCTCCAATTAACACCAACCAAGTAATGCGAATACACGCAGATTTATACGCGTAATTATAAATATGATGGTCGTTCTATATGGAACGCTCTTGGTCCCTAATCAAAAAGGACTACTAGAGCAGGGTTCCAGGTAGAACGACCATTTTTATTAACTGAGGATTTTGCAAAATCCTGTAACTATGAAATTCTGTTCTAGACCATCCAACTAAACAATCGAAGAGCGTTCATCCAGAAATTCGGACGGCGAGCAGCCTGTCAACCGTTTGAAGATCCGATGAAAATAGGAAACATCACTATATCCCACATACTCCGAAATTTCACGAATCGTTAGCCGGGACTCGGTCAGCATGTAGATGGCGGTTTTAATACGTTGCGTATGTACATGCTCGCTGATCGTTTGGCGTGTTACCTCACGCAGCAGCGTCGCGGCATAATTGGGGGTTTTACGGATGGCGTCGCCAAGCTCCTCCTTGGTTACCTTTTCACGGTAGTGGTTCTGGATATACTGTTTCATATGTTCCACATGTCGCTCTCGATCGCAAGAAATGGCGCCTTTGTCCCATTCCTGATTCATATATATCATTGCCTCGGTCAGCAGACAGTCAGCCATCAGGGTGTAGTAGCTTGGGTGTTCAGTCCATTGATAGTACATCGATTTAATTCGTTCATGCAGCATATCGTAGCATCCAGGTTTGATCAACAACGGCTTGTCAGTATTCAGTATGGGAAGTGTGCTGTTCGTACATGTTTTGCGGCAATGTATCACATACTTGGTATGAAAAAGCGTAGGAATGCTCTTGCCATAGTAATCCAGATGACCGGGTAAAAGCAGTGTTTCACCCTTACCGAGAATGAATTTGCAATCGTTCACCCAATATACACATTTGCCAAAGGTGACCAAAATGAACAGTAAGTCATCGTTGTGGCTATTTGCACCAGCCTTTTCATACCAGTCCACACCGTTATCCTGCCGTATATCTATCAATGTAATCACGAAACTCACTCCCCGATGTCTTCAACTTTCGTTATACTGTAGTACATTCATCATACTATAGTTCATAGTCTTGGTACACGGGTACAGGTAGAATAGAGCTATATAAGTTTAATGTAGATAGAGAAGCAAAGTGGAATAGAAAACCATACAGTAAAGACATTCAGGAGGATGACATTACTATGCTTAAAACGAAAATTATTTGTACTATGGGACCTGCCTGTGACTCCATTCATTTGCTAAAAGAAATGATCCAGGCTGGTATGACTGTAGCCCGCTTGAATATGGCTCACGGGGAGCTGGAAGATCACGTTAAACGTATCGAAAATGTGCGTCAGGCTGCGAAGGAAATGAATACCTTTATCCCTGTCATGATGGATATTAAAGGGCCAGAAATACGGATTGGCAAGCTGAGAGAGGCATCTTGTCTGTTGAAACCAGGTAGCCAGCTCATTCTGACCACAGAAGAGATTCTAGGGGACGAGCATCGTATTTCAGTGAATTACCCGGATATGCCGAAGGACATCAAACCAGGCGACCGCATTCTCATTGACGACGGTTTGGTTGATCTGACTGTAACCTCCATCGAAGGTACGGAAATGATTTGTAATATTGTAAGCGGCGGTATTTTGAAACCGAGAAAAGGTGTAAACCTGCCAGGGATTCA
This sequence comes from Paenibacillus sp. SEL1, assembly GCF_054602535.1. Taxonomy (NCBI): domain Bacteria; kingdom Bacillati; phylum Bacillota; class Bacilli; order Caryophanales; family Paenibacillaceae; genus Paenibacillus; species Paenibacillus sp. SEL1. Next base: position 2,345,874 of record NZ_CM137723.1, read on the forward strand.
TACGACCCTTCCAGGCGTGACGGAGCGAGATGTGAGGCACATCCAATTTGGGGTGGAGCAGCGTGTTGAGCTTATTGCGGCTTCTTTTGTGCGTAAAGGCGACGATATCCGTGAAATCCGTGAGATTTTGAAGGGACATCATGCTGAGCATGTACAAATTTATTCCAAAATTGAAAATGCTGAAGGCATGGAAAACCTGGATGATATTATCGAAGCTTCCGATGGCATTATGGTAGCCCGTGGCGATCTGGGTGTCGAAGTGCCGATTCAAGATGTGCCTGTGATGCAAAAAGAAATGATCGACAAGTGTAATCTGGTCGGCAAACCCGTTATCGTAGCTACCCACATGCTGGAATCCATGCAGGTGAACCCGCGTCCGACGAGAGCCGAAGTTAGTGACGTGTTTAATGCCGTTATGCAAGGAGCCGATGTTGTTATGCTGTCGGGCGAATCAGCTGCGGGTAAATATCCTGTCGAGTCTGTACGGACCATGGCCGCTGTAGCTGCCAGAGCAGAATCGCAATTCGATTATCAGGAGCAGTTTGATAAGCGCAGAGCACGTCAAAGCACCAACATCACCGAAGTGATTAGTCAGGGTGCGGTGAGTTCGTCCCTGGAGCTGGATGCGAAAGCAATTATTACATCGACTGCCAGCGGATTCACGGCACGTATGGTATCCAAATATCGTCCGAAGGCACCTATTATTGCGGTTACTCCGAACAATACGGTATTCGCTAAAATCTGCCTGTTATCCGGCGTATTCCCGATCAAGGGGGATAAAGTAGCAACAACGGATGAAATGTTCGAATCCTCCATCCGTAACGCGCTGAATGCAGGATATATCCATAAAGGCGATACTGTAGTCCTGTCAGCAGGTGTTCCTGTCGCTGAGGCGGGCACCACTAACTTGATCCGAGTATATCAAGTGTAATTTACAACCAAATATAGACAAGCCAAAAGGCGCTGGCCCCCATGGGTTCAGCGCCTTTTTCACATTCTGTCATGTCACTAACTTACAGCCCGAACACACTTTTAGCAACGACCTGTGTCAATTCTGCCTTATGGGCTTGGTATTGCTCAGGTGTAATGCTCTTATTGGCCAGTCGTTGATCCAACTGCTCCGTTAACTGAGCTACCTGTAAATCAACGACAGCCTGTGCGTCCTGTTTATTGGTTTGTGCAATATCTGCCAAGGTTTGACCGTTATATAACGCATCATACAATTGCTCATCCGAGGATGCGCCCAGTGTTTTCAAAAGTTCATCATCCTTGGAAGCTTCATTATCCTGTACCTGAGGGGCTCTCTCTGGAGCCAGTGTAGCAGCATTAGCCCGACTTCCCCAAGTAGAAGACTGCCCAATAGATAACGCCAGCAACAGTGTACAGATGACCATAATTCGTTTTCGATTCATGAGTGTAAATCTCCTTTGTGTTCATTCAATTTCTGACAAGGTGGAGCCTTATATGGATATCCAACGGGAGTAATGTTTATGCCTTTAGCCGATCCGGCTTATGTAGTTACCAGATTCTAATATACATCATACACACCCAATCTTAGCGCCAGCTTAATACTCGTTTAAAATAAACTAAAAGAGGAGGATGTAAACAGGTAAAGCAAAAAAAATTCACGGATACGAATAATGGATGTGATTTACCCTTTGGATTCTGCCCTTTTCTTTGACCACATTGTTCGTATCCCATGAATACAGAGCATCTGCTCCGACTTATTTTCGCTGTGCTGGATTGGCGGCTTTTTAACTTTGTTAGGGGAGAGGCGGATATGAAAAAAACCTCCTTCACAAAAGTGAAAGAGGTTTTGAGACATCTACAACTATTACAGTTTAGGGTTTTTTCCATACTTATTGTCGCTAGGCTGACTGTCTTGGCATGTGAATACAATCAAAATAATTGACCCTACCAGAGGAATCAGAGCGATTAGAATCCACCATCCGCTTCTGCCTGTATCATGCAGTCTACGGGCCAGGACGGCCAAGGATGGCAGCAGGACAGCCAAAGAATAAATGTAAGTCAATATCGGTGATAAGCCTACAAGACTATCGATTAGACTGATTACAAAGCTAACGATTACACTAAATAGGATAAACATCCAATACTCTGTACGTCTTGCTCTACCTTGAAATCCTACATAGTTTTTTAATGCGTTTAAATACCATTGCATATATTTTTCACCTCCTTATAAAATCTAAATGTTTCTATACACGTAAAATTGTTCTTTTAGGTATATCGGCAGGAAACATATAGAATTTTAGTTGTAAAATTATAACTTTAAACTAGAAATTTACGCAATACATTTATTAATGTTAATAGTTCGATGAATAATTTATAAAAACATAAAATTACATATTGAATTTTCCATATCCATTGAATAATATAGAGGTACGGTTAACCGCCAGGTTTGAATCGTCCTTCTTAACAGAAGGTGCTTTTATTTTTCAAATCAATTGAAAGCGCTTTAATGCGAAATAGGAGGGATGACTAACATTAAATTCGAGGGTGAAGAAGTTAATACAAACATAATCCTGACCGCTTTCTCAATATTTTTTTATGTTATCAGGGATGTTCAAAACGAGAGGAGATTGATTTATGAAGCAATCATTTGTTCGTAAAGTAACGGCAGCTTCACTCGCAGGTGCGCTGTTGTTGCCTGCTTCTTTGGTAGGCGCGGAGCCAACACTCAATTCAGATACAGATGGAATTCAAAATGTAGGGCAAACTTCCCTTCAAGCTCAAGACCTAGAAAACTTTTCAATTCAAAGTAAAAAGGCTGTCTCTTTCAAGGAGACTTCCGTACATGATCCATCCATTCTGAAAGTGAAAGACACATTTTACATTTTTGGCTCACATCTGGCGGCTGCCAAGTCCAAAGACCTCATGAATTGGGATACGATTGCTACAGGAGTGGCGAATGGTAATGCATTGATTCCCAATGTCAAAGATGAATTAAAGGAAGCACTGGATTGGGCGCAGACGGACACGCTGTGGGCAGCTGATGTCATTCAACTGGCAGATGGCAAGTTCTATATGTATTATAACGCTTGCAAGGGTGACTCACCGCGTTCAGCGATGGGCCTAGCAGTTGCTGATAAAATTGAAGGGCCTTATAAGAATAAAGGAATTTTTCTAAAATCCGGCATGTGGGACCAACCGAGTGAGGATGGGACGATCTATGATGCAACCAAGCATCCGAATGCCGTGGACCCGGACACCTTTTATGATAAAAACGGCAAGCTGTGGATGGTATATGGCTCTTACTCTGGAGGCATTTTTATTTTGCAGATGGATGAAAAAACAGGGAAGCCGCTCCCTGGTCAAGGCTACGGGAAAAAGCTGACAGGCGGTAACCATGCTCGTATGGAAGGGCCATACATACAATACAGTCCGCAAACGGACTACTATTACTTGTTCCTGTCCTATGGTGGATTGTCAGCGGATGGCGGATACAACTTGCGGGTGGCTCGGTCTAAAACACCGGATGGCCCTTTCTACGATGCTGAAGGCAATGATATGATCAAGGTCAAGGCAAATCCTGATAAACCACTTTTTGATGACGCTTCCATTGAACCATACGGTGTCAAACTGATAGGTAATTACCTGATTCCAAGAGAAATTGGTGATCCGGGTACTGGACTGGGTGCAGGCTATGTGTCGCCCGGACACAACTCGGCTTATTATGATCCCAAGACGAAAAAGCATTTTGTCATTTTCCATTCCCGTTTCCCGGGGAGAGGCGAACAGTATGAAGTGCGGGTACATGAAATGTTCATGAACGCTGACGGTTGGCCTGTGGTTGCTCCTTATCGTTATTCGGGAGATGAGGATTCACTGAAAAAGCTGTCAGAAAAGGATGTCCTCGGTCAATATTCGTATGTAAATCACGGGAAGGAAATATCGGCAAATATTAAGCAAGCCGTTAACGTCAGTCTGGATAGCGGCGGCAAGCTGTCTGGTGGAGTGAACGGTACATGGAAGTTGGGGGCAGGCAATCAGCTGGAAATTACAGCAGAGGGTACGAAGTACAAAGGCGTATTCCTGCAGCACCGTGATCCAGACACAGGTGCCAAGACGCTTGCTTTTACCGCGTTGTCCTCCAAGGGTGTTGCGGTATGGGGTTCGCTAAAGCCTGACCTGAAGGCCAGCAAGATTGTAGCTGCTGTGCAGAAGGATCTGAGCCTGGGCGATACGAGCAATGTTCTTTATAATCTGACGCTACCTACTCAAGCAGCACAAGATACCACTATTTCATGGGAGTCCACCCACCCGGAGAATATTTCTGTGACAGGTGAAGTATACCGTCCCGATGCCGGTTCCCAGCCTGTAGCAGTTACATTGACGGCGACCATCAAAAAGGACAAAGCCACAGCTAAGAAAAGCTTTACAGCCATTGTTCCCGGGCAGGCCCAAGGTTCTCAGCTTGCACGCTATTCGTGGAGTGAAGATCAAGGAACTTCGGTAGTCGACAGCACATACAATCATTTCGATGGTAAGATCTATGGTGGTGCCGCATGGGATAAAGACGGGAAGCTTGGCGGTGCTCTTGTCCTGAACGGCAAGGATGGTTACGTGCAGCTACCAGCGACGGTAACGGATGCGAAGGATTTTACCTTTTCCGCTTGGGTGAACTGGAAGGGCGGTGCAGCTTGGCAACGGATTTTTGACTTTGGCAACGGCCAAGCCCGGCATATGTTCCTCACCCCTTCCCAAGGAAGTGGTGTGCTCCAGTTTACAATCCATGAGGGTACGGATCAAAGCTTGCTTTCCAAATCATCATTACCTCTAAACCAGTGGACGCATGTAGCGGTTACACTGGAAGGGAATACAGGGAAGTTGTATGTAAATGGTGAGGAAGTAGCTGTTAATGACAGCATTACCTTCAATCCCGATGAGTTGCTGACGAGCGAGGCTTATCTCGGCAAAAGCCGTTTTGCCGCCGATGCTTACTTCAATGGCAGCCTGGATGAAGTTCAATTGTATAACAAAGCGCTGACAGCAGAGGAAATTAAAGCACTGGCAGAATTGTAGTTCAAAATGAGCAAATAAACGCAGGAGATGAGCTTTTAGTAAGAAGTTCGTCTCCTGCACAATGTTTTGTATATTTATTTCTTGATTGCTGGTATAATAAGAAGCAACTGCGGATATAATGTTTTAAGTAGGCGTTAATGACTCACTCCCTTCGAATGAACACAGCTTTGAAGTTCGCAATAGAGAACATAAGCACTCTGCATAAATTAAATTCACCAGTGCTTGCGTTTTCAATACACTTATGGTAATATGAGTATATTGAAATTGTGACCTGAGATTCGCATATTGTAGAGGGCTATTGTTTTAGGTTGAAATAACCTTGTGCAATATGTGAATTTTTATTTGTAAAAAATAAAGGTCATATAAATACATTTTGGAGGTAATTCCATGCAAACAGGTACAGTAAAATGGTTTAACGCAGAAAAAGGTTTTGGTTTCATCGAGGTTGAAGGTGGAAGCGACGTATTCGTACACTTCTCCGCAATCCAAGGCGACGGCTTCAAATCTTTGGACGAAGGCCAACGCGTAGAATTCAACGTAGTTGAAGGAAACCGTGGACCACAAGCTGAGAACGTTGTAAAACTGTAATTTAAAATTACAGCCTACTTCAGATGCCCCGAACATAGCGTTTGGGGCATTTGTTTTTATCTGTTCACAAGACCGTTTTTGAACTGATTACATCTTATCGCTTTATAAATCATGAAGAAAGAGGGATGTTTATGTACAATTCACGGAAAAAGCCAATGGATGAGATTCCTGAGGAAATTACAACTGTCTGGAATTGCGCCAGCGATACATGTAACGGCTGGATGCGGGATAACTTCGCTTTTTCTGTCGAGCCGACATGCCCCATTTGCGGTTCTGCCATGGTGAAGGGCGAGAAAAAGCTGGCAGTTTTAAATAATACGAGCTTCAATCATACCAAACAATCCTAAGCGGATAAATGTTTGTAGTGAAAGATGCCCCATAGCCATTAACGGCGCTGAGGCGTCTTTTTGTTTTTTATAAATATAAATTATACATAAGAATGAACAGGCTTTCAATTATGGTGTGTAGGATGGGGCTAGTATGCTCAGTAAGATAGAATTAAATTCAGGTAGCGCTTCGTAGAATACACCGTGGCCGCTACGTTCGAAAGGAATAAGCTTTGATCCGGCGATTCCTTTTTGAGTTTGGACAGCCAGGGGGAAAGGACAGACCCGATCCAGCTTGCCGTGTAGAATCCAAGTAGGCACGTGTATACATGGCAAATCAGGACGCAAATCAGAGTCACGTAGTGAATACAAAGTACAAGCCATGCTATGAACTGAAGCCGCAAAGCCCTGATCACGTAACCAGTCGCGTAAGCTCTGGCTGACGGGATTGGCAAACAACATTTCGCCAAAAGAAGTTACCAATTGTGGGCGATCTGTATAGGCTTGTTTGATGAGTTTATCTACCTCTGTGACAGGAGTACCATAAGGGAAGTCGCTGGTTGGCGTGAACCGGGGTGTAGCTGCTCCGATTAAGATCAACTGATTGACGCCAAATCCCCGGTGCCTGCTCATGTAGCGTGTGACTACAGCTCCCCCCATGGAAAAACCGATCAGCCGTACCTGATTTAACTGTAGCGCCTGCATAACAGCCAGCAGATCGTCCGCCAATCGATCATAATGGTATCCATGCCATGGTCGATCAGACTTGCCGAACCCCCTAAGATCAACCTGAATACAGCGATACCCGTAAGCAGGCAACAAGGCGACCTGGTATTCGTACATTCGGTGATCCAGCGGCCAGCCGTGCACCATCAGAACAGGGATGCCTTCTCCAATATCCTCGACATACAGCTTCACGCCGCGTTCCACCTCAATATAATATCCCATCGTGTTCACCCCTCTAGAAATCACGTCATTTCATTCTCTCTCACATATATGTAGCCAGGGCTTAGCTCATTCGAAAAAGGGATGAGTCTGTCACGATATAAGCATATAATATGTCAACAAATGTATGTCATCCTGTATAGGGATAGGATATAATTATGGAATGAAACAGCATCGGGAGAGTGGAACAATGACACCATCAAAAACATTAAAATGGATTACAGGCGGATTGGAGCTATTTTTAGCTATTCCTGTTTTGGGCGGGCTGCTCATCGTAAATTCCGCGTATACTATATTGTTCTTTATGCTGATTTTCCACATTGTTACGTTGGTGCTATCGGTGACGAATAGAGAGTCTTATTATGGATCTATTTTAGGGATCGTGACCTCGGTTATTGGATGGATTCCGATTGTGGGCTGGTTGATGCATTTGCTCTCAGGTATATTTTTGATGATTACCGCAGCTCAGCAGCCGCGTGATCAGTATCGCAATCGCAATCCTTATGATGATTATCGCTACTAGGGGATGTGTGGCGATGCAAAGATGAAAGATCCTGTTGAACAGGGTCTTATTTTATTTATGAAATCTCCTCATGATTATGGTGTTGTAGTATTTGCCATCTGAAAGAACCTTATCGTTTTTTAATAACCCTTCGATTTCAAATCCATGTTTTTTATAAAGCTCAATGGCTTTATCATTCGTTTCCAAAACTTGTAGAGTTATTTTCTTGATGCCATTGGAGTCAGCCCAGGAAATAGATTTTTTTAAAAGATTCGTCCCGATCCCGTAACCCCAAAAATCCTTTAGTACACATACGCCGAATTCAACTTTATGAGAGAATCTGCTCAGAACATGGCCCTCACATCTTGAAAATCCGACGATTTTTTCATGAACTACCGCAACTAAAAATAGGTTTCTGTTATTCTCTGTATCTGATTCAATGAGCTGTTCAAAACCGGATGTACTTATAAACGCTTCTCCCTTCTCTCTATCTAAATTTTCAGTTTCTCCATCAATCAGCAAGCGGATTTCAGACAAATTCTTCGCATCTTGAATTATGGCTGATCTGATCGTATAGTGTATTCCTTGCACATCAAATTCCTGTTTATTTATTTTCATTACATTCTCCTTATTATGAATTAGAGTGAAAAATGACCTCTGGATCATGTTAGTCTACCACATATTATCTTGTTTACATGACAAATAAGCCTGTCTCCTTCTGTTGTATCGCAGCAGGGGACAGGCCTAATTGATTTCTCTATCCGTACAGGGAAGCCGGATGGAGATCTATTATACAAGCTACAGCTTTTGGAAAACGGAAGTTGTGGCTATTTCTGCTTAGCAGAGGCTTTAGCTGCATTGGTTTGAGCAGGAGCCTTGGCTGCATCTCCTTGAGCAGGAGCTTTACCTGCATCCGCTTTACCGCCATCTACTGGTGGTTTGGATGGTTTCACGCCATTCACCATATCTGTCATCATTTGCTTCAGATTAGAGACACGTTGGTTATATTCGGTTGCCGTAATCTTGCCGTTTTGTTTTTCCGTAGCCAGTTTCGCTTTCATATCTGAAACCATTACATCAATAACGGAATTTACGCTCACGCCCTGTGCTTTGGCGATCGTAGCCAGGGATTTACCTGCTTTCAACTGTGTATCCAACTGAGTGGAGGATAATTTCAATAATTTCAGGAGAGCTTTGTTCTCAGCGTAGTTACCTCCTGCGATTTTAGGGCCATTAGCATCGCCGGGATTCCCCTTAGGTGCCTGTGCTTTGTCTGCGATGGGAGCCTTCTCAGGTGTAGTTGAAGCAGCATGGGCTGCGCTTGTGGAGTACAGTGCCCCGCCTCCTAAAAATGCCAAGGCCATCGTTCCAACCAAAATTGCTTTCTTGGTGCTCTTCATCTTTATTTTCCACCTTTCGGTTATGGCTTGTTTGGTACGTGATACATCATAAGGGATCAACTTGAATGCTATCTGAGCGCAAGCTGAGCATTTACTGAATGAAATTTGGGTGGCATGACTAAAATTTCAGCTAAAATAAACGTGTATTACGTGTATTAAGTGATATAATACACTACAGGCACGATAGATGCAGCCGATTAGGGGGAAACACCCATGGAAGAACAACGGGTTGGCTCGTTCCGATTTTTAATTGACTTTAGCCAGCCATTATATGAACAAATATTAAATCAAGTACGAAGCTCCATTGCTAAAGGGGAGATCGAAATGGGAAGCAAAATGCCATCTGTTCGTGATTTGGCGCAGGAATTACGCATGAATCCGAATACCGTGATGCGGGCATATCAGGAGCTGGAGCGGGACGGATTGACTGAGAAGCGGCGCGGGTTAGGCACTTATGTTACTTCGTCCAGTGAACGGATTGCCAGCTTTCGGGAACAATTGGCTATAACATATATTGATCAGTTTCTCGGACAGATGAGTAGCCTGGGGTTATCGTGGGAAGATGTACAGCAGTATATACGAAGCAAACAGGCCGGAAATGACAAGGAAGGAGGCGATAAGGCATGACGGAGTCTGTTGTGGTTGCGAATCATCTGGTGAAGCAATACGGCAGTAAAAAAGCACTGGATCAATTAGATGTCATCATTCCGGCAGGACGTATTGTAGGCGTGCTTGGACCCAATGGCTGTGGGAAGTCCAGCTTCTTTCGGGCAATCACCGGATTGATTCAGCCAGATGGGGGCGAGCTTCAGGTGTTGGGCCGACAGCCTGGTTGGGAAACCAACCGGGATATATCCTATCTTCCTGACCGGGCACGCTGGTACCCCAATCATACAGTTCAGCAGACGCTGGAATGGGGGAAGTCTTTTTTGCCTGGCTTCAATATAAAAGACGCGTATAAACTTGCTGATCATATGGACGTCGAGCTGGAACTTAAAATGACTGGGCTGAGTCGCGGACAGGAGGCACGTGTGCTACTGATTTTATGTCTGGCACGTGAGGTTCCACTCATGATCCTGGATGAGCCGTTTGCGGGTATTGATGTCCTCTCCAGAGAGGCGATTGTAGCCGGGATTATTGATTATTTGGAGGGTCGGCAGCAGTCGATACTCATTAGCACGCATGATATTCAGGAAGTGGAAGGCTTGTTTGACTACACGGTCATGATGGACCACGGACGGACCATATGGTCTGGTGATTCGGATGATCTGCGTGCAGAGCATGGCTCGCTGAATCAGGTGTTCCGCAATTTGTACAAAAAGGAGTGGAAGGCGTGAATTCATCAGGGCTGTTCAAAGATTTGATACGCCATGAATTTCGAAATAAAGGAAGCTGGAGAAGGCAGGGCCGCAATCGACTACCGAGATCGTGGAGACTCGTGTATTTCTCATTATTTCTAATTGCGGCGTTCGCTATTTCCTTGTACTTCGCACTTCACAACCAGCTCGAATTAACAAGGCTGTGGTATGTCACCCTGGGCCTGCCGTACATGATCATTTTTATGGGTGTGGGAAGCTTGAGAAGAGAATGGGAAAATGACACCTACGGATGGTGGCTGACCCTTCCCTATCCGCGCATATGGCTGATTAGCGCCAAATGGATTGCGGCTATTTTACAAACCATGGTCGTAATATTGCTTCTGTTTGTGGTGGGTTCTCTGTACGCGTTGTTCATCTCATCAACCATACAGCCTTATACGTTTGCGGATGCAGCGTCTTTTATTGTAGTCGGATTGAACTGGTTTGTGATGATTATCGCCTTCACGCCGTTGGTTATTGCGCTGGGTCTATTGACGGCCAGTACCAAATACAGCACCTTGCGGCCGCTTAACCCGATACTGTGGATTCTTTTGATGGGTGGCGGGAGTGTCTTTTATTGGTCGGGCGATCAGGGGCTTTATGAGCAGTTTGACCATGCTCAAACAGGACAATGGTTTCCATTTACCTGGCATTTCCCGATTGCGGTGTTGATGAGTTGGGTTGCTGCATATGTATTAATCCGCTTGAGCGCGTATCTGCTGGAGAAAAAACTGTCGATTTAGGCTAGCGTATCTACAGGATCTATGAGGAAGGAGTTACTACACCATGACGACGATATTTATATATGTATTGATGGCTGTTCTGGTGGGGCTGATGATCTGGTTAAGGACCAAGAGACGAAGGGGACCGGTAAAAGGAAATGGAATCCGGATTCTGCTCCCCTTGTTTATCGCTTTCCCGCTTATGATGATGTCTGTGTACCAATTAATGCATATTCCCGGTCAAACGTACGAGCTCCCCGCCTTTTGGGAACTGCTGGTTGCCGGGCTATTAGGGGCTCTGTTTGGCTATGTTATTTTGCTGCATACAGCGTATGAAAGACGGGATGACGGTCTTATTTATCCCAAGCCGAACCAATATTTTAAATATATTATTATCGCTATTATCTTGATTCGCGTCGTTTTGACTCAGTACCTCAGTAGTTTGGGTACGACCGAAATTAGCATGCTGGCAATTACGATGGCGCTGGTGTATATCTCAATCTGGCGAATCGGGAGCTTTATCAAGTTTCGGAGAACGTTATCCGTATAACAATAGCAATGGGGTTAACACAGCGGCTTACTATTCAAAAAGCGTTCATTCGCTTGGCGATAGGAGCCGCTTTTTTTGTGGTTTCATCATAAATTCATTTGTAAGACCATAAGCATACATTGTTATTAGTCCCCATATCCTTTATTCTAAGGCTGTAGCTTGCTGCATAACGGGCTATGCATATAGAATTTTGAAAGGAGGGGTATTGAGGTTTCAAGAGATTCAGATGAGGGTTAAAGATAAGGCAGGACGTGAAAAGTTCATTTTTTGTGATTAGGTGTAACTTAATTAGTTACATAAAAGGGAATTGTTTTCAATTTTCTATTTTTTTTATGTTGAGAGGGGCTTACATTCATGAAAAAACATACGGTTACTGCCGCACTCGCTGGCTTGCTCGTGCTATCTTCTGCTGTACCGGCCTTGGCGGCCGAAACAAAACCCGCTACAGGTATTCAGGTTTGGGTAGATGGCAAGAAGGAGGCTTACAAAATTGCGCCTATCGTGAGAAATAAGCAGGTCTTAATTCCCTTGAGACAATTGGCCTCCAGTTTGGGGATTCCGCTGGATTCCAAGCATATTACGTTCAATACGGCACGACAAAGCACGACCATTCGTTATGACCAGGCGACAGTTGTACTGGTGTCAGGCAGCCCGGAAGCGCAAATCAACGGGATTAAGGTACCGCTATCCACCTCGACCCTATTGACCAAGCAGGGGGTAACCTATGTACCAGTTGATGTCGTCAAAGAAGCATGGGGCAAGCAAGTGATTTGGGACCCGGCCAGCCAAACGGTGCAAATCGGGGTGAGTAATAAGGATAAGGTCATTGAAATCGTGAAAAGCTTTGAAACCGGAGACACGAAAGCGGCCGAGACTTGGATCAGCAAGGATCAGTACATTCAGCACAATCTGAGCTTTGCTAGCGGAAGAGATGCGTTGCTGCAAGGGATTAGCCAGGCGAAGGGAGCCAATGTACAGGTTGAAATCCAACGTGTAATTCAGGATGGTAATGATGTAGCAGTTCATTATAAAGAGTCCATTGCAGGGAAAACGAGCATTGTTTTTGATATTTTCCGCTTCGATAGCAATGGTAAAATTGTTGAGCATTGGGACAACATGCAGGACTCGGCTCCAGCCAATCCAAGCGGACACACCATGATTGATGGAACAACACAGATCACGGATCTCAACCAAACTGAGACGAACAAAACACTGATCCGCAAGTTTGTGGATGATGTCCTGGTTGGCAAAAATCGTGCTGCATTGGAAAGCTACTATAACGGTGACCATTACATTCAGCATAATCCTCTTTTTGGTGACGGTGTATCCAATTTGAAACAAGCACTTTCCGCAGCGGGAAGCCAAGGAGCTTCTTTTGGATATGATCAGGTTCACATGGTCATTGGAGAAGGCAACTTTGTGCTGGTTGTGAGTGAATTGACATCGTCTAAGGGAACTTCAGCCGCTGTCTATGATCTGTTCCGGGTAGAGAACGGCAAGGTAGCGGAACATTGGGACGTAGTTCAGGAGGTTCCAGCTAAAACAGAGTGGAAAAATACAAACGGCAAGTTTTAAGAAAGTGCATTTGTGGCATGGCGTGATTGGCATGCTTTCCTAATCGTCCTCTTCCTGTTAAAATGATGCAAACTATAACAGGAGGTTGGACGATGGAAGGCTTGAAGCAACGTGTGGGCTGCCTGCATGCACATCACTCGAACATAGCCTATGTGGAACGAGCTTTTGCTTCTTATGAGGTGGAGCTGATACATTTTGTGGACCCTGGGCTTATGCGCCGGATCTCGTCAGACCCGCATTTTTCTGCGGACGATGCCAGTCGCAAGGTAGAAGAGCAACTGAGCTGGATTGCCCAAAGCGACATAGACGTTATTTTGATAACGTGCACGAATTATATTGTTTTGGCAGAAAAGGCTCAATTGCCCCTGTCTACACCAGTAATTGCGCTGGATGAGCCCTTTTTTCATGAGATATGCGATGATTTGCGGCCACGGACCTTGGTATTCACGAATCCGGCTACTGTAGAGGGAACGATGAAGCGTCTTTATCATACGGCTGCTCTGTTAGGCAAACCGGATATCTCTTCTTGGATAGAGGTTAAGGTGGTGGAGGACGCTTTTGAACTGATTATGCAGGGACGTGAAGACGAGTATAAGGAATTGCTGGTTCGTTCGCTGTATGAGCTAAGGGAGGTTGATCCAAGCAGAGGGCTGGCTGTAGCACAGTTGTCTATGGTTGATGCTGCGTTACAGGTGGAGCTGGAGACGGGGCAAACGATTGGTAATCCCTTACGGTCGTTGTCGAATTCAATTGAGGATTTGTTAAGTTAAATAAGTATAACCAAAAGAACTTCCACCCCGTGTTTTGGGCCTGTGGAAGTTCTTTTTTTTTGGGAGGAGGCTGGCGAGCAGGTTACTTCTACGCTGTTCATCACAGATTCTGTTGATCTTGGGTGATGAGTGCTGCGCCTGCCGATTCTCTTTGGACAAGCGTAACGTATAAACGTTCATGCTCCACGTCTTCCCCAGCAATGATTTTGAGAACTTGTTCGGCAGCTACAGCGCCCCATTTACGCTTGGAATAGTCAATCGTTGTCAGACGGGGCTGAATATATTGCGCCAGCTCGATATTATCAAAGCCGACGATATGAATATCCTTGCCAATCGTCAGCTCTGACTGAGCCATTCGATTGTAAAAGCCCACTGCCATTTCATCATTGAGACAAAATACGGCTACAGGTTCCGAATCCGGGCTAACTTGTTGCTGCAAAATGATCTCAGCCGCCTGTTCACCGCCCGATTTCTCAAAATCGCCGTCAATTTCGATCATTTCAGCCACGCCGCTACGCTCAATGGTCTGCTTGACCGCCTGCATCCGTTGCCATGAATCGTAAGAACCTTCTGGTCCGGTAACCACATATAGCTTACGGTGTCCCAATTCCAATAAATGTTCGATTGCGAGAGCGGCGCCCGCTTTGTTATCCAGCAGCACCTGGTTAATGTTAGGATGGTTCAGTTCACGGTCCAACACGACAATTTTATGTCCTCGCTCGGCGTAGTTCAGTAGCTCCTGACTATCAAACGTCTGATCCAGCACAATGGCGCCGTCGATCATGCGTTCCGGCAGCATTCGGTGAGACTGCTTACCGCTGCATACGATGAGATCATAGCCCTTGCGGTTCAAAATTTCCTTGATGCCATACAGTAAATCTCCATAAACGTCTCCACGGAAATCAGTTAGGAAAACGCCAATAATTTTGGTCTGCCTTTTCTTGAGATTACGTGCGGCGGCATTGGGCACATAGTTAAGCTCTTTGGCAATGGCTAAAATACGTGCGCAAGTTTCTTCTGTTACCTTATCGCTACCATTCAAGGCATATGAAACGGTAGATATGGAAACGCCCGCCTGTTTGGCGATATCTTTAATGCTGACCACATCGTCACCTCCTTGTCGTCCATCTTATAATTGCTATTGTATATTCATTATTAACCACATATCTATTCCAAATGTCGTAGTCCTACACATAAGCAGCAAAGGGCGATCCCGCAAGATCGCCATCCCTTTGTTGCCTATACCAGATTTAGCATTAAAAACGCTTTATAAAATAATCTCCAGACGGTGTACACCGTCATGTTCTGCCAAGGCTTGCTCGAAAATCTCGCGTTTGATGCGCAAGGCACCGGAGCGGTAGCGATTATCATCGGCTGGCACGCTTTCCAGTGGTGTTCCGTTCAATACTGTACGGCCTTGCTCACCGCCAGTATGCTCTTGCAGCATGCGGTAGACGAAGGTGATCGGTTTTCCTGCAAAGGAAAATTCAAATTCCAATCCGTCGAGATGCTCCGGCAGCACGGGGTCCAGGATCAGATCTTCGCCCGACTGACGAACACCAAGGACATTTGATATGAGCTGATTCATATAGATCCCTGGACCACTGGAATAGATTCTCCAGCCGCCTTTGACGGGTACAGCTCCTTCACGCAGTTCACCAAACCGTTCCTGTGCTTCATAGCGGGTATTAAACTTACCGTCCGAGCTGCTGAAATAGGCGTTGCTTTGGCGCCATTCGGCATTCGGTACGGACGCACGTATGCCGACCGGATTGATGAGCTTCAAGCTGTGCCAAGCGTCATCCTTGCGTCCCAATTTGGCCATCGCTTCCGCAAAGCGAATATGGGCATGCACATATTGCAGCCCGACCTCACGTCCGAAGTTGGCCGCTTGCTCTGCACGCTTGAAGTGCGAGCTCACACCGCCATCATACTGTGCAGGGCGGTTCATCAGACGCACGCCATCCGGGCAGAGGAACTGCTCACGGATGAGTTGCTCATGAGCCAATGCTTGCTCAGGCGTGAGCAGCTGGCTGATCATGCTGCGTGTCATCGGCAGCAACCGATAATGGATTCCTGTCTCGGTGTCAGACGGATGGAGCATCAGCTTAGGTTGGCCGGGCTCTTCCATATACACGAAGCCCGGAATAATTCCGCTCTCCAGCATGTAGCGGTTAAAGTCTTTACGGATGCCATTGGCCATCTGATGTAGATCTTGTGCGATCTTGTCGGCTTCACTTACTACACCCGCGGGGGCCTGCTCCAAAGCAGCAGCAAAGTTACTAATAACTTGGTAGGTGAGTGCAACCGTCCAGCTGCTCGCCATGTATTGCTTCAGCTGAGCATTGGCTGGTTGGAGGGTATCATCCCAATCGCCGTCGCCATAGGCCGACAAATACGTATCATGCAGGAAATTCTCGCGAATATATTCGATTTCCTTCAGGGCATGTTCCATGAGAGTCGCGGTCTGCTTGGTATAATCGAAAGTATGCCGATGGGTGTAAGGCACATTTTCTTCCAGAATACTGTAATCACGGGTAGCGGTCAAATAGTCGCCCAGTACCTTGAGTGGCCAGACGATAATATCTCCATGGCTTTCTTCTTGCTGCACGTGAGTATAGTTGTCAAACATAAACCATTGCGGCCAGTTTCCGCTGTCCTCGTACTGATGGCTGAAAACAGTCAGCAAAATGGAACGAACCTCATCGAACTTTTGCATAGCTGAGAAATATTCCACAGGCCCCTGACACACATCACGTGTTCCCCAGGCTGCACCGCCGTATTGCTCCAGACCGTGAGGCACAGAGTAGTGAACGAGCATATTGTGGGTGTACCACCAAGCCACTGCGTTCACACGGAATAGCTCGCTCGTTTCGTGTTGACCCAGCGACAGATGGAAACCGTTCATAAGCTCGGCAAAATATGCCCGATAGCGCTCGCGCTCATCTTCAAAGGAAGCATGACGCTCTTTGTGCGCTGATTCTTGCCCAGCTGAAAGCCCATTCAGCCAACCCTGCACGGTGCAGGTCCATTCGCTGCTGTCACCCAGCTCCAGCACAACCAGAGACGCATCAGGAGAAGCTTTCCCCTGTAGCAATGCGTGAGCGTCGCTCACATGCTGTAATGGAGCGCCCTCTATGTGCATTCGGTACAGCAAGTCTGGATAGGCCTCGGCGCTCAGAGAGGCGGAGTCTGCCCGGAAGAGTAGGGCATCACCTTCACGTTCCATATGAAACGGGAGCTCATATTCGTTCACATGCATAGACATTTGCTGAGTGATGAGGAACGGATAGGTTTTGCCACTCGCCGCACGCATGTGAAGCCGTACTTCTGGGCTATCGACATTCGTATGGTTTGTAATAATGAATGTATCGTCTGTCGTTTTGTAATACCAGCGCACATAATTGAAGCCAATCTCGAACAGGGAAGGCATCGTGAGCAGGCGGTATTTCCCTTGGATTCCGACATAAATACGTTGACCGGATGTCTTGGGAATATTAAGCGCATTACGCGCGTTGGTAATCATTTTGTTGAAATTTGTATTGCCGATTACGAGTTGGGAATTGAACACCCCGTACATATAGGAGGTGGTTGTAATGGTTTCTTCCTTACCTCCTGAGTAATGCCCGCCCATTAAAATGTGCCCATGGGGACGCTCTACACGAAGCTCTTTGGATTTGAGTACGACATGCTCATAGCTGTCCGTGAAAAAGGAAAGTAGTTCATCGCCATCCCGTTCTTCTTCCTGCCGTTTGGGGAAAAGTTGATCCACTTCGGCATCGGTCAAGTCCAATGTACGCAGCGGCTCACCGATGGTTTGAGCTGGAGCCACACGCCCTGCCTGAAGATCACTTGCCGCGCGTACCGGTATGATGGTCTCGGAAGCGTCTACTAGAATGGCAGCTACTTCGTCACGTGCTTTTGTCACCATTTCCTGATACTCCAGCTTTGTCACTGCGGCTGGATGATTGGGCTGGAACAGACCGTAAAAAGTAAAGCGAGCTTCCCCAGCCAGTTTCACCCGCTCAGATTGCAACGCGGTATAGGCGAATTCGTATTGGTACACTTCATTGGCGAGCGAATCGCGACGGAGTGCTTCAGGCTCATTCGTTTCTTTGTACGAAAGTCCAAAGAACTGAAATCCGTCAGTCGAGTAACCAACAGTGCGGGTTAACGAGCCTTGTTGAATGTATGGGAATGCCTGACTTTGAGGCTGGTTTTGACGTGAGCAAACGGTATAGCCTCTTTGTTCATCATGATACACGGTGTGGTCAATATATTGAGATAAATAAGCTTCATTACTGCGCACAGCAGCGGTATCGGCAATGCCGATATCCTGACCGTACACGACATCTGCTTCCACGTCATCGCCCTGTAGGGTTACATCCCAGAACCATACTCCCAGGCGGCTTAGCGTGAAGGTCACCTGATAGCCTACACCAGCGGTGAAACCTTCCCAAATAATCTGCTGATCCGTTTGTCGGATTACTCCCGGTGAGCGAACCCCAAGTAGGGGAGTGATACTTACACCGGACGGACGGTACAATCTCAAGTACAGATTGTTCAAGGAACCGTCGACTGAATTGGTCAACAGTTGGTTGATCATCGTTGAGCCGTGGGCGATCTTATACACATCACCACTGCTCAAGAAGGTAAAAGACAGGTCGCCGGCCCGCAGCAAAATATTTTGATCCAGACTTGTATTCATTATAGGGTACGCCTCACTTTCCTGTTTCTTTTACTAACCGAAAACGGCCTTCTGTAGTATCTCGGCTGTTAGGTCCTGTAAAGACGGCAAATTCACCGCTGTCACTGTCAAAGCTCAAATCTGCATGATGATAGCGCAGCTGAGGCTCGGTCACTGTAAATTCCACTTCCCGGCTTTCGCCTGGGGCAAGAAGGACTTTGCAGAAATCTTTCAGTTCTTTCATTGGGCGAACCGTATCACCGCTGATATCACGAATATAGAACTGGACAGTTTCCTCGACTGGACGCGTTCCTGTGTTCGTTACCTGCACTTTAACGGTCAGTTCCTGACCGGGAGTAAGAGTGTCGCCGGAAAGCTGTACGCTGTCATAGGCTACATTGGTGTAGCTCAGTCCATAGCCGAACGGGAATAAAGGTTCGTTCGGTACGTCTAGGTATTGGGAGACGTAACGTTCTTTTGTATTCGGGTCTAGCTGCGGGCGTCCTGTATTAAAATGATTGTAATACACGGGCACCTGTCCGACCGATTGCGGGAATGACATGGTCAGGCGACCCGTAGGTTCGGCATCACCGTACAACAAATCGGCAATCGCCGCGCCGCCTTCGCCACCAGGGAACCAGGCTTCCAGTACAGCGTCTACTTCTTCAATAACACCGTGCAAATCCAACGGACGACCATTAAATAGTACGGCTACCATAGGCTTGTTCAGCGTCTTCAGGCGCTTCACCAGTTCCAACTGGGCTTGTGGCAAGCGAATATTGGAACGGCTGCCTGCTTCACCACTCATATCCGAGCGCTCTCCAAGCGCCAACACGATAACCTCTGCTTGGCTGGCAGCTTGCAGAGCTTCTGTATATTGCTCCTCAGTCATATCGTCGATAGAGCATCCTGCCGCTACCGTGAGCAGCGAGGAGGATATTTTCGATTGGAACCCGTCAACAACACGAATGGCTTCCTCTTGTGAACCGCTCCACGACCAAGAACCCAGAATATCGCCGCTCTCTGCAAAAGGTCCGATCAATGCAATACGTTGATTGCGATTCAATGGAAGAACGGAATCATTTTTGAGCAGCACGCATGATTTAACGGAATCATTTTTGAGCAGCACGCATGATTTAATGGCTAGTTCTTTGGCAACCGCACGATGGGCTTCGCAGAACACAACTTCACGTTCACGCTCAGGGTCTGCGCCGCGTAGCGGGTTTTCGAACAAGCCCAGCTTTTGCTTGAGCTTCAATATACGCATCACGGCTTCATCAATGAGCGCTTCATCCAGCTGTCCGCTACGAACCAGCTCAGGCAGATGCCCGTTATAGCAGGAGGTCATCATTTCGATATCTACGCCAGCCAGCAGTGCCTTCTTCGCTGCCTCGCGCTCATCCTCGGCGATGCCGTGAGGGATAAGCTCCTTGATGGCGGCCCAATCCGAAATGAGTACACCATTAAAGCCCCATTCATCACGAAGCAAATCACGCATCAGGCGCTTATTGCCCGTTGCGGCTACGCCTTCTACGGTATTGAAGGATGTCATCACAATTTCACAGCCTTCATCTAAAGCAGCTTTGTAAGAGGGGAGATAATACTCTCGCAGCTGCCATGCGGATACATCTACAGTATTGTAATCCCGTCCGCCTTCGCCAGCTCCATATGCGGCAAAATGCTTCACGCATGCGGCGACCCGGTCGGTATCGTTCGTCAGATCTTTACCCTGAAACCCACGCACAAACGCTCGAGCAAATTCGCTGTTGAGGTAAGGGTCTTCCCCTGTAGATTCCATCACACGGCCCCAGCGCGGGTCACGCACCAGATCGACCATAGGGGCGAATGTGACGTGAACACCGGATACAGCCGCTTCTCGGGCAGCAATGGTAGCGCTCTCTTCTGCCAGCTGCATATCCCATGAGCAACCAATAGCCAGCGGTATAGGGAAAATCGTTTTGAAGCCGTGTACAATATCTGCCATAATTAAAAGCGGAATACCCAGACGGTTTTTACTCAAATGAGCCTGCTGAACACGAATCGCTTCTTTAGCCCCTGCGAGGCCAAGCGCGGAACCGACGTTATGGACATTTTTTTCTGTGATGCCGAGAGAAGCCATAGGACCGGTAATTTGACTATCTGTTCCCGCTTCTTCAAAGAAGGCACCTACAAGCTGTAGCAGTTGATCGACTTTTTCTTCAAGCGTCATGTTTTCTAAATAGGAATTCAGGTGTTGTTCCATCATAA
Organism: Paenibacillus sp. SEL1; assembly: GCF_054602535.1. Classification (NCBI taxonomy): domain Bacteria; kingdom Bacillati; phylum Bacillota; class Bacilli; order Caryophanales; family Paenibacillaceae; genus Paenibacillus; species Paenibacillus sp. SEL1. Next base: position 2,366,584 of record NZ_CM137723.1, read on the forward strand.
TCCTCCATAAGCTGTATTGTTGGTGGACAGCTCTCTTTTTCAGATTCATGAGATTTTTTGGATAAAGATGATTCAAAAAAGTGCTGAACAGGCTAATAGCTAGTATAGAAGCATAATATTCTGTCGTATTATTAATCGAAACGTTTCTATTGTTGAACTCAGTTGGATTATATACGCTTTCAAATGGAGAGTCAAATCCAATTCAGCGGGTTTTTATAGGCTAAATAGCGTAATAAAGATGATAAAAACGAAAAAAAGTCAGGATTCCGAACAAACAAAAAATAATATTGCTATTGAATACGGTTTCAATTTGTTCTATAATGACTATCGAAACGTTTCTATTGACGGGTATGGTCCTTGTGCTTTGAACATAAGTGTTATAGCGGTATGCTTTAATCGCTATGTATTTACATGCATCAGGATTTTGCAAAATTCGATTCCAATCAATTATTGTATTTTTGCAAAATCCTCGTATTTGAATCCGTTATCATATTGCATGATCGGTAAACCGATCATCTCGGGAGGAATTCGTATGATGAAAAGAACGTTGGGGATCATTTTGGCAAGTACCTTATTACTGGGGGGCGCGCTGGCAGGCTGCTCGTCCAAGGATGATTCGTCTGGCAAAGATGCGAACGGCAAGACGACCATCACCATGTGGGGCATGGGAGCAGAAGGAAAACTGCTTCCTGAAATTGTAAAAGATTTTGAGAAAGAAAATCCAGATATTCACGTTGATGTACAGGCGTTGCCTTGGGATAACGCTCACGATAAGCTGCTGACAGCAGTTGCTTCAAAATCCGGTCCGGACGTGGTTCAGTTAGGTACATCATGGGTTCCCGAACTTGCGTCAGCGGGTGCATTGACGGATATTAGCCCTTATATCAGCAAGTATCCTGAACTGGAATCGAAGAATTTCTTCGAGGGTGCTGTAGGTACGACAAAATTTGAAGGGAAACCAGTCGGTGTGCCTTGGTACACTGAAACGAGAGTTTTGTTCTATCGTTCTGACCTACTGAAACAAGTCGGATATAATGAAGCGCCTAAAACGTGGGAAGAGCTTTCCGATGCTGCTCAAAAGCTGGCGGCTCGGGGCAAAGGCAAATATGGCATCTCCTTTAGTGCAAAGGAGCAGTCTATGGGCTTTATGTTTGCTCTCCAGAACGGTTCCAAGCTGGTTGACGAGCAGGGCAATCCGCTGTTCAATCAACCACCGTTTGTGGATGCTGTGAAGTATGTGAATACCTTTTTCCAAAATGGCTCTAACGCAGTGGATATTGGAATTGATTCCGTTCAAGGTTTGCAAGGCGAGGGTATCGTTCCAATGTTTATCAGCGGTCCCTTCATGATTAAAGAAATCAAGAGCAAGGCACCAGAATTGGAAGGTAAGTGGAATATAGCGGAGCTTCCTGGCAAAGTAAACAACCTGTCCGTTTTGGGTGGAGCCAACCTTTCAATTATGAAATTCAGCAAGCACCCAGAGGAGTCGGCCAAATTCCTGGCTTACATGAGCAAACCAGAAACACAGCTGAAATGGATGGATCTGTCCAGTAACTTGCCTGCAACTACTAAATCGTGGGAAGATGCCAAACTGAAGAGTGATCCGATGCTTCGGACGATTCGCAAACAGTTGGATCATTCCGCAGCATTGCCGCAACTGGCCGCATGGGAAGAGGTTTCTCAACAATTCATCAAGAGCTTCGAACGTATTTACCGCGGTCATGCCGATGTACAGAAGGAAATGGATGACTTTAATCAGCAGGCTGCAAGTATAATGAAAAAATAATGATCCATATCCGTCATTGTCAAAGGGAGTGAAGGCATGAAAGGAAGCTCGCAGAAGCTTGCGCCATACTTGTTTATCGGTCCCTCCATCATCCTGTTAACGCTGTTTTCGTTGTTGCCGATACTACTGGCGCTCGTGATCAGCTTCACGGATATGGATCTGTCCGGACTCGTTAATTATGAAAGTATTCGCTTTATAGGATTGGAAAATTACACGAACGTGCTTTTGGACCCTTCCTTTATAAAGTCCCTTGGTAATACCCTGTTCTTCGTCATCATCGGTGTTCCGTTGGTGCTGATATTTTCGCTTAGCATCGCGATTCTGATTAACATGGGGAAATCACGTGCTTTCAAAGTATTCCGCGTCGTGTTCTATCTGCCGTCCGTAACGAATGTGGTTGCGGTCGCAGTGGTTTGGAGCTATCTGTATAATCCGACGCTTGGATTATTCAACTACGTACTTGGTCTGATGAATTTAGGTCCCGTCCCATGGCTGACCGATCCAACAGTAGCGAAAATTTCGCTGATTGTGTTAGCGGTTTGGCGGGGCATCGGCTTAAACATGATTATTTTTATTGCGGCTATTAAAGGGATTCCGGGCTCTTATTATGAAGCGGCACAGCTTGACGGGGCCAATACATGGCAGCAAATTCGTTATATTACGCTTCCGCAGCTTCGTTACGCTATTTTCTTCGTGTCCATCACGACGATGATCGGCTGGCTGCAATTTTTCGAGGAACCTTTTGTCATGACCAAAGGGAAACCGCTGGACGGCACGCTGACGGCATCCTTGTTCATTTACAATAACGGCTTCCAATTTAGTAAATTCGGGTATGCCGCGGCGGGATCGTTCATTCTGTTCTTCGCGATCATCGCGGTAACGCTGATTCAGTTCCGTTTGCAAAATAAAGCGGAGTCCTGATAGAGAGAGGTGATGAACGTGAAAACAGCTGTTCAGCAAGCCCGCGCCAATACGCGCAGTGGTGAAAAAACATTTCAATGGTTCGTGGCGATTCTCCTGACCGTGGGAGGTCTGTTGATGGTGCTGCCTTTTGCGTGGATGATTCTATCCTCCTTTAAGACAGAGGGGGAGGTAACCAAAATTCCTCCGACCATCTGGCCGCAGCACTTTACACTGGATAATTTTAAATTACTATTCGATAGCATGGCTTTTGGAACCTATCTGGCGAATACGCTGATTATTGTTTTAGCTTCCTTCTTTGGATTATTCCTGAATGCCATGGCGGGTTATGGTTTTGCCAAATTCCAATTTAAAGGCAAAGGGTTTCTGTTCTATCTGGTACTGGCAACGATGATGATTCCAGGCCAAGTGACGATGATTCCCGTCTATTTGATTCTGAACCAGATGGGGTTGACCAATTCCATGCTAGGGATTGTCCTGCCTGGATTGGTAGGTGCGTTCGCGATCTTCCTGTTCCGGCAGTTCATGTCCGATATCCCGGAAGAATTGCTGGAGGCGACACGTCTCGATGGAGCAGGGGAGTTCCGTACTTTTCTGCAAATCGTATTGCCTATCTCGACGCCAATTCTGGCAGTACAGGCCATTTTAACCTTTATCGGTGGATGGAATAGCTTCCTGTGGCCGCTCATTATTGCGAACGATGAGAAGCTGTACACCTTGTCCGTCGGGTTGTCACTGCTCAAGGGGCAGAACGAAAGTCAATTTGCCCTTCAAATGGCAGGCTCGACCTTCATGGTCGTTCCGATCATGATTATCTTCATTGTTTTTCAAAAGTATATTATTGAGAACTATACGATTTCGGGGATTAAGTAATAGTGTAGTGACGAACTATAGGCTGAACATAGTAACGGCGTAGTTTCTTGGTTCTAAACCAACGAGACTACGCCGTTTACTCTAATGGAAATATGATCAGCAGGACAACTATTACTATTTAGAAAAGGGTTATTCACTCAATAAGTTTGTTTATAAAACGAAACACTTAGAAATACGTAACCAATTGCTTATCGTTTATTCTAAACATTAATAAATACATTAAGTATTTAATAATAATATTGACCATAATAAATATGGTGTGTTATATTAAAACCGTAAATAAAACGGCTTCTTAGTCTTGGTGGTACAACGGATTTTATTTTCGCATTCAGAGAGGATGGTTTAGGTGGCAGCAGCTGTAAAAGCAAAGATGATCGTAGACAAATCTTTTCGTATTGCTGAAGTCGATAAACGCATTTATGGCTCTTTTGTAGAGCATCTCGGGCGTGCCGTATATGGTGGCATTTACGAGCCTACTCATTCAACCAGTGATGAAAGCGGTTTCCGAAATGATGTTAAAGAGTTGGTAAAACAGCTCGATGTTCCTATTATACGCTATCCGGGAGGCAACTTTGTATCCGGTTACAATTGGGAGGACGGTGTCGGCCCTGTCGCGTCAAGACCTAGACAGTTGGAGCTGGCGTGGAGAACGGTCGAGCCGAATGAAGTGGGTACGAATGAATTTTTCAAGTGGGCCAAGGATGTAGGTTCCGAAGTCATGATGGCAGTTAATCTGGGTACGCGCGGAATTGATGCTGCGCGTAATCTGGTGGAATATTGCAACCACACAGGCGGCTCCTACTGGAGTGATCTACGTCGTAGTCACGGTGTAGAGCAACCACATAAGATTAAAACCTGGTGTCTTGGTAACGAGATGGATGGCCCATGGCAGATTGGTCACAAGACAGCAGAAGAATATGGCCGCCTGGCTGTAGAATCTGCAAAAGCCATGAAGCTGATTGATCCTGACATTGAGCTTGTATCCTGTGGCAGCTCCAGTTCCACAATGCCGACGTTCCCGGAATGGGAAGCAACCACCCTTGATCATACCTATGAGGTAGCGGACTATATTTCCTTGCACCAATACTACGGCAATCATGACAATGATACGGCTAATTACCTGGCACGCTCCATGGATATGGATCATTTTATTCATACGGTCATTTCGACTTGTGACTATATCAAAGCAAAGAAACGCAGCAAGAAGAAAATGATGCTCAGCTTTGACGAATGGAACGTATGGTACCACTCCAATGATGCGGATAAAAAAATTGATCCGTGGTCTGTGGCACCGCCGCAGCTTGAGGATATCTATAACTTTGAGGATGCATTGTTGGTAGGCAGTATGTTGATTACGTTCCTGCGCCACGCGGATCGTGTGAAAATGGCTTGCCTCGCCCAACTGGTTAACGTTATTGCGCCGATCATGACCGAGAATAACGGAAAGGCGTGGAAACAAACGATTTTCTATCCATATTTGCACGCCTCCCGTTATGGTCGTGGGATATCGCTGATGCCTGTCGTGGATTCGGAAAAATACGATTCCAAGGACTTCACAGACATTCCTTATCTGGACAGCGCTGTAGTTTATGATGAAGAGGGAGACGCACTGACTGTCTTTGCAGTGAACCGTCATTTGTCTGAATCGCTGGAGCTGACAGTAGATGTACGCAGTTTTGAAGGCTACCGCATTGTCGAGCATACTGTATTGGAGCATGATGATCTTAAAGCGACCAACAGTCCAGCTGGTGAAAAAGTTACGCCTCACAACGGCGGCAATGCTAAGCTTGAAGACGGAATTGTAAAAGCTCATTTGGGCAAAGCTTCGTGGAACGTTATCCGTCTCGCTAAGTCTCATTAATTCTCTTCTGTAAAAGGTACAGCTTCGACTGTATCTAAATAAGCTCGCATCCGCTCTTGTAAGAGTATTACAAGAGCGGCAATGCGAGCTTTTTGCGTAAAATGAGCCATTTGTCCCTCCATAGATATAGGTTTCTAAGAGAAGGGTGGATTTTAAATAAATATTATGTTTATTACTAAATTTAACTAGACAAAGATGATCCTTATTCACTAAGTGCTCGTACTCCGTACATTTTTATGAAGTTAATTAGACCCAGTGCCATACTTCCCAGGTGAAAAAAGACCCTATTATATCGTTGTCAACGTACTGATATCTGAAATGCAGGGTGTGCAATCCGACTTAAATCCACGTTATACTTTAAAAGACAGTCTATTTAAAACCAGATGATGATTGTAGCATTTCGAGAAAGGAATGATCTGTATGAGTCAGACAGACCAATATCGTTTTCAAGTGAACTTGGGCGGTATGATTGATATTTTGGCCAATCATTTATATAGCAGTCCGCGAGTGTTTATACGTGAGGTTCTGCAAAATGCAACAGATGCGATCACGGCTCGCAAGGAGCTGCGGAAGGTTGCTGCTGAAAGTAATGTATTACAAGAAGACAAGGCCCTTGAAGATACAGCTTCTGAGAGTAACGACTATGAAGGTAAAGTCATCGTGGAGTTATCTGGTTCCGGGGAACAGCAGGTATTGATGATTCAGGATAACGGCATTGGATTGTCAGAAGAAGACATTCACCGTTTTTTGTCGATCATCGGTCAGTCTTCCAAGAAGGGAGCCGATTTGCTGGCTTCTGAGACTTCGTTTATCGGACGCTTTGGAATTGGGTTGCTATCCTGCTTTATGGTGAGCGATGAAATTGTAGTGCTGACCCGCTCGGTGAAGGAAGGCATCTCCATGGAATGGAGAGGGAAGCCAGATGGGACGTATACGATTCGTCGATTGGAAACCGAGCTGCCTGTAGGGACGCAAATTTATTTGCGCTGCAAGCCGGGAAGTGAGTTTTATTATGAGCCAGCGCACGTAGAGGAGTCTTTATTCTATTATGGGGCGTTGCTGCCGTATCCGGTCATGCTGTCTGTAGATGGGGAGACCAAGCGCGTCAATCTTCCGTCGACGAGCTGGATGCAGGACCCAGAGCAATTACGGAGTCGCCGTAGTGAGGTACTGGATTTAGGCTATCGTCTGATGGGCGAGCGCTTCAGTGATTTTATACCGTTGCGGACGGCATCGGGCAGAACAGGCGGGATTGCATTCATTTTGCCTCGCAGTGTTAATCTGAACAGCAAGCGGCTGCATCGGGTGTACCTGAAGCATATGCTGGTGTCCGACAAGGCGGAAAATGTTTTGCCGGAATGGGCATTCTTCATTAAAAGCCTGATTTGGACAGATGAATTGCAACCAACGGCATCACGTGAGTATTTTTATGAAAATGAGCAGCTTGACGATGTTCGTTCTGAACTGGGAACCTGTATTCGGGAAGAACTGCTACGCATGGCGCAGTATGAGCCAGACCGCTTGCAGCACTGGATTCGTTTGCATGAGCTGTCCATGAAGGCGCTCGCCGTGGAGGATGATGAATTTTTGCGGATAATGTACCGTTGGTTTTCCTTCGAAAGTACATTTGGGCGGCGTGAGCTGAAAGAACTGATCCGAGAGGCGGACGGACGTCCACTGCATTACACATCGACAGTAGATGAGTATCGTCAGATTACGCATGTGGCGGCGGCGCAATCCATGTTGGTGATCAATGGCGGCTATATTTATGATTCAGACATATTGGAAAGGCTGCATTGGATTGACCCGAACCTGCAAACAGAGCGTCTTAGCCCTGAGGAAGTATCCCTTTCATTTACCGGGCTAACGCAGGAAGAGCGCGAGAGTTATTACGGTGTGCTACGTGTCATGGATGCTGCTTTGCAGCCGATGCGTTGCCGTGCTGAGTTGAAGCGTTTTGAACCTGCGAGTTTGCCAGTGTTGTATACCATTTCTCAGGATGCCCTGACCTTGCGCTCCATGGAAAACACGGTTGAGGAGACAACCTCACTTTTTTCCAATGTGCTTGATAGTCTGAAAGCAGGAGTCCAGCAAAATTCGGGCTATTCCACCTTATACTTTAATCTGAACAACCCGGTGGTGGCGCGGATTCTTGAAGCTACCGATACGCAGATGGTCACGGCAGCTACAGAAATGATGTATGTGAATGCGCTTATGATGGGGCACTACCCGATGAACCGCAGTGAGTTGGGACTGATGAATCGGAGTGTGCTGCATTTTATCAATTGGGGATTAGGGAATGGACAAAATGCGTAATTGCGTAATTATAGGGGGAGCCAAATGGAAGATACGATATATGAATTGATGGAACAGGCGCAGGATCTGCCCGGGGGTGCAGCAAAGCTGGCGATTCTGGAAGAAGCTGTCCGCTTGGCAGACACTTCCGGGTTGAAGGAACTTGCTTATGAAATCCGGGGAGAGATTGTGGACTGCGCTATTTTTAACGGATATCCATTGAAGTCGCTGATTGCTTTTTCGTGGCAGTTGGGCCAATTTGATCAAAATCCAGAGGAATACGACGCAGATGAGCTGTTGTGGAATTACAAATGGATACTCGGTAAGGTGTGCAGCTTTTCCAATATATCGAAGACTCAAATAGAAGATCTGGCGGAGGATATGCGCAGACGTTATGCCGAATATGGGTATAATGAGCGTCCATATTACTATTATAAGTTCCGCATCGCGATGGACATGGGTGAACTGGATGAAGCACGGCGATATCTGGATACCTTCCGCTCGGTCGAGCGGGACAGTATGAGTGATTGTGAGGCCTGCGAGCAAAGCCAGATGGTGCGTTTCTACTACTTGACCGGAGAAGACGAGCAGGCGCTTGCCGTGGCAAAACCGATTTTGTCGGGTCGCATGAAATGTGCAGAAGTACCGCATGTGACGCTTTCTCAGGTATTATTGCCGCTCTATCGTCAAGGCGAGGTTGATCAGGCAAAGGACAATCATCGCAAAGGCTATCGCCTAATTCGGGATGAACGCGACTTCCTGAAAACGATAGCGGAGCATATCGAATATTTGGCGATTGCTGATCCGATTCAAGGAATCGAAGTGGTAGAGCGTCATCTACATATGGCGCTGGACTATGAGAGCGGGCTGGAGCAGATGTATTTTTACGCGACGATGGTGAGTCTACTGCAAAAGTTGGATACTTCGGGAGAAAAACGGTTGATCCGGTTGCCGGCTTCCTTGGAATGGGCTAGAGAGGATCGCACATTGGCAGAAATCATTGCGTATTTTAGGCCACTGGCAGAGTCAGCGGCGGCTGATTTTGATCGACGGAACGGGAATACGTTTTATTCCGATTGGATCGGGAAAATTGTTCAAACGGCATAGAAGAAGTGGTAGCTGTGACGAATACTTTATACAGCCCAAACAATGAGCAGGTATAATGTTCCTGTGAAATGACAGGAGGGGTTATGTTGTGACTGTAACCGAAAAGGTGATTAATTTCGCACACCGCGGAGCTTCAGGTGTATGTCCCGAGAATACGATGGCGGCATTCCGCCACGCCTTGGAACTGGGAGCAACAGGTATAGAAACGGATGTGCAGCGCACCCAAGATGGGCATCTGGTGCTAATTCACGATGAGTCGCTGAAGCGTACGACAGGTTGCTCACTGGATGTAAAGGATATTACGCTAGAAGAATTAAATAAACTGGATGCGGGCAGCTGGTTTGATGAGAAATTCCGAGGTGAGCGGGTGCCAATGCTGGATGAGCTGCTGGAACTAGCCCAGTCCTCGAATACAATTATTAATTTAGAGTTGAAAAATAGCATTTATCTCTATCCGGGAATGGAGGAAGAGGTCATTGCTGCTGTGAAGCGTTTTGGGTTGGAACAGCGGGTAATCATATCCAGCTTCAATCACGAATCGCTGGCGCTCTGTGCGCAGCTTGCTCCTGAGATCAAGACGGGGGCGCTGTATATTGAAATTATGGTTCGCCCATCGGAGTATGCAACCCAGTTCGGAGTTACAGCACTTCATGCCTACAAACAAGTTGTTACACCAGAAGCTGTATCAGAGGCTTTGGCATTAGGCGTCGTCTACCATCCATGGACGGTGAATGAACCGGAAGAAATGAAGCGTCTGCTGGAGGCCGGGGTGAACGGCATCATCACGGACTATCCTGATCGGTTGGCGCATTTGTTGGCTGTTCGCTCTTCCTAAGTCGAAACACACAGCGGAACTGCGACTTAGGTTTGCAGGGATATGACTGTGACTATTTATTGAAGTGAAAAAGACTCTCCTATACGCACTCGTTTTTACGAGGCGAGGGAGAGTCTTTTTTTGCCTTAAGCCGAAGATCGTATCATCCACGATGACCTTGATTCCTTTCTACTTGATGCCGAGCCGCATGCGATAGCTGAACAGGATATCTAGTGTTCTGCCCTGAAAATGATTCTCTACCAGCTTCACGAAGCGGGCTATATCGTCGTCAAGCGCTCGATTGCCCAGTTTGAAGAGACTTTGAATACCCCCTTGGCTGAGAGCGAGCCCTGTATAGCGAGCTGCGTCACACTGCTCACGGTTATGGAAGACAATCTCCCGGGTATATCGGAAGTGTCCGCTGCGGTGCAGATTAGCTAAATGCTGATCCTTGCTCCATTTATGAGCTTGTTGCTCTACTGGGGCTTCCTGTTCCAAAAGGGTATCCGCTTGGGTGATAAGCTCTGTATAAGCTTGCTCTATCTGCCATTGCAGCACCGGAGGCCAGTCACAGTCAAAGGCCGCGAACACGCCGCCCTGAGCCAAGACCCTGCCCGCTTCCTGAAGCGTGCTCTCGGGGTCCATCCAGTGAAAGGATTGAGAGCAGGTAATGACGTCTACAGTTCCGTCTTCAAAGGGCAGGTTGTTGGAGAACCCGCTTTTGAAGGAAATGGTTTCTGCCATTGTCGTTCCTGCTGTTTCCAGCTTGTGCTGTGCTTTTCCTCTCATGTCCGGGTTAGGCTCGATACCGACGATTTGCCGAGCGGCGTTTTCCCATATGAAAGTTGAAAGTCCTGTACCGCAGCCAATATCGGCAACTAACTCTACATTTCGCTCCAGATAGCGGCTGATGATTTCCACGACGAGTGACGGTGCTTCCGGGCGGTGCTGATCGTAGTTGTCGGCAAAACCGTTGAAACGATCCACATTACTTTGCAGATTTCCCTCAGGGATCATAGGTCCTTTTCCTCCTTAGTTTCGACTGGGCGGCCGTGTAGATTCAAATGCTGCTGTACTCCTATATTGTACAAGTTTACATGTTCATCCATCTACTCTCGTGATTTCACAGCACCCGTCGGATTTCGGAGGGAGGAAATTCCCCTATTTTATCATTGAGGCAAGTGCCCACTCGCGCATCATGGAGTCAAGCATCGGACGCAAATCTTCGCGTTGCATACCCATGTGGAGCACGGCTTCCAGATATCCAGCTTTATCTCCAATATCATAACGTGTGCCTTCCAGCTCTAATGCGAGCAGTTGGTTCTGCAATGCTACTTGATGAAGGGCATCTGTCAATTGGTATTCACCGCCCGCTCCAGTGGACAGGTTTTCCAATATAGAGAAAATGGAAGGCTCCAACACATACCGACCAATGACTGCCTGCCGCGAAGGAGCCTCTGCCGGAGAAGGTTTTTCAACAAGCCCACCGACTTCGTGAATGAGACCGTTCTGGTGAGTGGAGTCAATAATGCCGTATTTACTTACATCCTGTTCTTCCACTGTACGCACGCCGACCACTTGCTTTCCAGTCGCTTCGTAAACATCCATCATTTGACGAATCGCCGGGATGGAGGAATTCATAATATCATCGCCCAGCAACACGGCGAAGGGCTCATCGCCAATGAACTGACGAGCGCAGCTGACCGCATGTCCCAGACCGAGGGGTTCTTTTTGACGGATATAGTGGATGACTGCTTTGCCCCCGATGCTTTGAACTTCACGTAGGAGATCATATTTACCTTTGCTCTCCAGTACCTGCTCCAACTCCACAGACTTGTCAAAATGATCCTCGATGGCTTTTTTATTACGCCCCGTTACGATAATGATGCTCTCAATTCCGGACTTGATGGCTTCTTCTACGATATATTGAATAGCTGGCTTGTCTACGATTGGAAGCATCTCTTTCGGTAAAGCTTTCGTAGCTGGTAGAAAACGGGTTCCTAATCCGGCGGCTGGAATAACAGCTTTTGTAATTTTTCTCATAGAAACTCACTTTCCTTTCGGGATGGGGAACCGAATACCCAGTATCGGCTCCCGATATAATTGATGATCATTCCGGCTGCGGTCGCGATCAGCTTGCTTAAAGCAAGTGGCAGCTCGGTTCCAGTGTGAAGCACCTGCAGTAATAAGGAGGTTACCCCCAATACGATGAGGTTGATGACGATAAATTTAGGTAATTGACGCTTATTAGTGTCGTTTGATAGTTGTTTGTTGAATGTCCATTTGCTGTTCAAAATATAACTGTTGGCTGTGCCGCAGCTGTACGAAATGGTCTGCGCCACAATGACCGGCACTCCGACCCAAGCCAGCAGCATAAAAATGATATAATCTACACCCGTATTTACCAGACCTACGATACCAAATCGGATCATAGGAAGCAGCTGGACCATGCGACTTTTCATGGGTTAGGCTCCATGACCGGATTTGGGTCCGGTATATACCGCACTGTTGCCGCGCACTGTGCGTCCTGTCGAAATCAGGCTATCACGGGCTCCTTGCATGTACAGGGATTCACGGGGTTCAGGGGCTTTCATAGCATGTGTCGGACCATTTTCGTATTGTCCACCCAGATGCTCACGGACAATGTAAAGCGGACGTGCTTTGGTTTCGTCATAAATCCGTCCAACATATTCACCCATAATACCGAGAATGATCAGGATCACCCCGTCGAAGATCAGGCTGATGCTAATCATAGACGACCAGCCCTTCATCACATAGGAGTCGGTGAAAAAGTTGAGAAACAGTACGTACATCAGATACAGGAAGCCGGACATGGATAGAAGTGCACCGATATACCCTGCCAGCTTAAGCGGTTTAATCGAAAAGGATGTGATCCCGTCCAGACTGAGCTTGATCATTCGTTTCAACGGATACTTGGTTTCGCCTGCGAGTCGCTCGTCACGCTCATATTCTACAGCAGTTTGTTTGAACCCGATCCAGCTGACCAGTCCACGAACGAATCTGTTATTTTCCGGCAGCCGTTTCAATTCTTCTATGACCTTGCGATCCATTAGGCGGAAGTCCCCGGTGTCGACTGGGATATTAATATCCGTTGATGCTTTAAGTACACGGTAGAAGAGGCTGGCAGACCATTTTTTGAAGCGAGTTTCGCCATTGCGTTTGAGCCGTTTGGCGTAGACCACTTCATAGCCTTCCTTCCACTTGTTAGCCATCTCAACAATCAGTTCCGGCGGGTCCTGGAGGTCGGCGTCAATGACGACGACCGCCTCTCCCACCGCATAATCCATCCCGGCGGTAATCGCTAGCTGATGACCAAAATTGCGAGAGAAATCAATCAATACAATGGTGTCATCTCTGAGACTGAATTCCTTGATCAATTGGACGCTGCGGTCCGAACTTCCATCATTTACGAAGATCAGCTCGTAGGGCTCACCCATTGAGCCCATGACTTGTTTCAGCCTCCGGTAGGTTTCCGTAATAACGGCTTCCTCGTTGTACATCGGAATAACTATGGAATAACGGATAGGTTCACTCATTCGTAGTTCCTCCTCATTTTATAATGTGATTTCGTATAAAGTACCGCTTCCACCACGTTCGTCTCCGCCAGGGCCACCTTGACCATCCTGGGCGTTTGCATTGCTGTTTGTGGTGTCGCTTCCGCTCTCGGTTGCTTTAACGTCTGTACTTGTTTCGCCTGTTGTTGTTTTCCATTCATCTGTAGGGATCACTTTGCCGTGTTCTTTGATCCATGCAGTGACTTCAGAGTTACCGCCGTCCGGTCCGCCGCCTCCACCAGAAATCATGAAGTACTTCACTTGGCCGCTTTCGACCAGCGCCTTGATTTTATCGACGGTATAGACTGGATCGGAAGATACAAAACCGTTCATAATAATTACTTTTTGTCCGGCCTCGACCAGGTAAGGAGCAGCCGTTGAATAATTACTTGCTGCGAAAAGGTAGGTTTCACCTGTGTTGTTTTTTTGCAAATAGCTCAACGTTTTTTGATCTAAACTTTGGCTGCCGTTTGGTCCTCCCATCCCTCTAGAGCGGGTAGAAGATTTTTGTTCCGTGTCTGTACTTGTTTGTGTGCTTGAAGTATTTCCATCAGCACTGGAATTATCTGTATTATTGGTCTGGTTATTCGTTTGAGTTCCCTCGGCTTGTTGTCCATTAGCGCTCTGGCCTCTATTGCGATCATTGCCACCCGGCATTCCCCCACCACCGCCGCCAAATTGAGTCGGTCCGGCTTGTGGAATCATGCTGTTCCCCCCGTAGACGATCGGTGTCAATGCCCAGTACACAGGGCCGATAAACATAGCGAGTACACTTGCAATGATGGCGAATCTTGTGAACTTCTCAGATTTCATTCGTGCTACTACCAATAGCGCCGTGCCGATGATCCCTAGGATCAATACCGCGATGGACCAGCCGCTACCAATGGTATCGTTGTAATTTTGCAAAACAAACCAGCTAAATACCGAGGTTGCCAATACTGCGGCGGGTAACAGCCAGGAGAGCCAGTTGGAACGCTCACGATACTGCTTCCACAATTCTACGAATCCTGCTCCAAAGAGCGCTGCAATTGGTGGTGCGAGCATAATCAGGTAATAATGATGAAAGAATCCTGCTACGCTGAAAAATGCAGCTACGGGAATCAACCAGGCCAGCCAGAAGATGACCTCTTTGTGCTTTTGTGTGATATTACGACGTCGAATGCTTGCAAGCAGACCGATGGAAGCGATCAATGCGAATGGAAGCAACCAGCTGGCTTGACCTGACAGGGAAGATTGGAACAACCGCAAAGGTCCTTTTTCGCCAGTGCCGAACATACCACCACCGGAATTTCCTTCCGGTCCACCGCCTGGTCCACTCTGGCCACCTTGCCCATCTCCAGAACCACTTTGTCCGTTGCCGCCAAATCCACCCGGTGGCATTTGACCACCTGCACCGAATCCGCCTGTTGCCATGTTGTTGGCACCAGGGTCATCCGTAGTGGTAGTGCTGTCCGATGATGTAGTCGTCTGAGCTTGATCTGTGTTCGTATTGCTGCTATTCGTTGTAGCGATATTGTCCCGATCTGTGCGTTCACCGCCACGAGTGCCACCTGTACCCTGATCTCCTGTCAAACGGGACAGGCCGTTATAACCAAAGGCCAAATTCAGCACAGAATTGGTACCGCTACTTCCCATATAAGGGCGTTCATCTGCCGGAGTGGAGTCCACTACGACTGCCCAGGAGAGCGATACGATCAGGAGGACAACTGCTGATCCTACCAGTGTTACTGCTTTTCGCTTCCAGTTAAACTTGGAAGCCAGCAGATATAACAAACCCAGTGCGGGAACGATCATATAGGCTTGCAACATTTTTTCGTTAAAGGCGATGCCTACGACTGCGAAAGCAGCAAGGATCAGCCCGGTTTTGCCATTTCTAATGCCTCTGAACAATAGCCATGTTGCGAGCAACAGTGTGAAGACCAACATAGCGTCGATGTTATTCGTGCGGCTAACCGCTACGGCTATCGGTGTCGTTGCCATGGCGAAGGCGGCCAATCGTGCGGCCATCGTACCGAAGCTCGGTTTGACGAGCAAGTAAACGAGCAAGACCGATCCGACCTGAGCTAGCGCCTGTGGCAAGATAACGCTCCATCCGTGAAGCCCGAATATATAGGCGCTTAGTGTCTGAATCCAGAACACCACAGGCGGTTTGTCTACCGTTACCGATCCGGCAGAATCAAGTGAGGCGAAAAAGAAGTTGTGAAAGCTCTGTAGCATGCTTGCTACGGCCGTCGTATAGTAGGTGTTTACATATTTGTCTTGCCAGATGTTGTATCCGTTCAAAAATGCGGATATCAGCATAATGATGATCAGGGGGATGTCCGCCCTGGTCTTAAACCATTTCTTAATCATGTTCATTCCACTCCCTGTGAAAATTCTTTGTATTTATTCCGTTGTTCTAGCCGCTATCTTCAGGACTGCGGAATGACCAGTCGCTTCTGATCTTGGCCCGGTGAACTACCGGCTTGCTATTATCATGCCATACGTACCTTAATGGGTTCTGAGCGCTCCCTGAACGTTAGCTGAAAGCTGAGCAGAGGTGCTTTTTTTGCGACAGGATTCAGGTATATTAGATACAGGTAAAAAATGAACCGACTTTTTTATGAGAAAAATGCGGCAACATGAAAGGGAAGATTAAATAATGAATCCAATACACGGAGTTAAAATTATGCTGGCAGATGATGAGCCTCATATTTTGCAATTTTTAGAGCTTGGACTGATTAATGAAGGATATGAAGTTAGAACCGCCGAGAACGGGAGTGAAGCGCTCGATTTGGCAAGAGAGTTTCGCCCGCATGTAGCGGTGCTGGATGTGATGATGCCGGAAATGAACGGTTTTGAGGTGTGCCAAAGTCTCAAGGAGACGGAGGATAACATCGCTGTCATTATGCTGACCGCCAAGGATGATGTAGACGATCGGGTAAAGGGTTTGAAAATCGGCGCGGATGATTATGTTGTGAAGCCCTTCAGTTTTAATGAGTTGCTGGCTCGCATTGAAGCGCGCTTGCGCAATCAGTTCCCCGATCTGCTGGGCGAAGTGGTTCACGGACCCTTTCAAGTGGATGATCGACGGAAGGAAATTCGTTATCAGAGTCAGGTGCTGGAGCTGTCGCCTACCGAATATGAACTATTGAAGTTTCTGGTGCTAAACCACGGGATTGTGCTGAGTAAAAGTCGTATACTGGACCGGGTATGGGGGTACGATTTTGGGGGCGAGGATAATATTGTTGAAGTGTACATCCGCTCCTTACGTGAAAAACTCAAAGACAAGGAGCACCGGGTCATTCGTACGCTGCGCGGTGTGGGATACCGGGTGGATCTGCTATGAAGGCGGGCGGGAAAAGTCGGAGAAAATATGCGCTCCGTTCTCTCCGGTCCCAGCTTTTAGCCAGAACGTTACTCATTTTGGCTTTACTGCTCGTATTAATTGGTTTTCTACAATATTTTCTGATGAAAGATTTTCTGTATCGCAGTCGGGCAGAAGCTATGGATACGCAGCTGAATTCAATTCCTGCCGATTTATTGATTAAGGATTCACAGGAGCAGAGTGGGGTAACCGCTCCCCAAGAACAAACCAATCGGAGGAATAATCGACCGGGGCCGTTTTTGTTCTGGCCGGATATGTCGCTCGCTTCTATAGATATAGATGGCACCTTCCAGAGCTTGTCCAACGAAAACGGGCTTAAGCCGCCACGTCTCACCACTGAGCAATATCAAGCGATGCAGCAGAGCAAACGTATGCGTCACGGCTATCAATTAATCACGGATGCTCAGGGGAAAGAGCAACTGGTTGTATTCCGTCCGCTCGGTCCACCTGACCGTTCGTCCGGTTTACTTCAAATGGGCGTATCCACGAATTCTATGCAAGAGCAGTTGATTAACCAGCTCCGCACCTTTATTTTATTGTCACTGATTGCGCTTGCGATTGGGTTGGCGCTTATGCTTCCTGTGCTGCGCCGCACGTTGGTCCCCCTCTCCAGGATGGTCGAGGCAGTCAAACGTATTGATGCGGGCAATCTGGCCGAGCGCTTTGACGCAGAGCAGGGGCAGTATGAGGTGGATCGTTTGGCAGTTTCATTTAACGGGATGCTGGAACGGTTGGAGCATTCGTTTGCTGCCGAACGGGAATTGCAGATGCAGATGAGACGATTTATTGCGGATGCTTCCCATGAACTGCGCACCCCGCTCACATCTATTCACGGTTTCTTGGAAGTGCTGCTTCGTGGAGCAGCATCCAATCCGAAGCAGCTCCAATCAGCACTAGAAAGTATGTATGGTGAATCCAAGCGCATGAATAAGCTTGTCTCTGATTTACTATTGTTGGCTAAGCTGGACCGAACACCGGAGTTGAAACTGGAGGACATGTCACTAGATGCGTTGCTGTTGGAAATGAAACCGCAGCTCCTTATGCTGGCAGGTACACGTAAGGTAGTTTTTGATATGACGGCAGGTATACGGGTGTTGGCAGAGGGGGATAAAATCAAGCAGGTAGTGCTCAACCTGTTTCACAATGCTGTTCAACATACTGATATGGAAAGAGGTGTGATCCAGGTAAACCTGTCTGCAGGTAAGAAGTTGGTGGATATCCAAATTCGTGATAACGGACCAGGCATGAGTAAAGAACAGCTGGAGCGGATATTTGAGCGTTTTTATCGTGGAGATGAATCGCGTACACGTAGCTCAGGCGGGGCGGGCCTTGGTCTGGCCATTACACAGTCTATCGTGGAAGCACACGGCGGGAACATTACGGCCGAAAGCACACCGGGAACGGGAAGTGTATTCAAAGTAACGCTACCTTTAGCGGGAACAGTATAGTATTTAAGATTATGGCGTAACATAAAAATAGCCCCCCGAACCGCGACTTTGGTTAAATAACGGCTCGGGGGGCTTTTTAATTGTTAGTTAATGAGTGCAGCTTTTTGTAAGAGCACATGCAGCACCTTGGCAGATGCCTCACGGGTTGTAGGTGCATTCGGCTGGAAGTAGGAAGAGCCTTTAATCGTGGCTCCGTTAATAATACCTGCCGCACTTACTTTTTCAATACTATCCTTGGCATAGCCTGCAAAGGATGAAGTATCATGGTACGGTGTGCGTGCAGGACCATCGGCTGCTGTTTTGATTTGAAGCAGATCTACTGCTTTGCCCAGCACAACAGCAATTTCTTGACGACTGATATTTGCTTGCGGATCAAACTTGTCGTTGTTGCGACCTGTAATCAATCCGGCCTCATAAGCGGCTGCCACATCCCCGGCATACCAGCTACCTGCCGGAATATCACTGAATGGTGCAGTAGTACCTGGTGTCAGGCCAAGTGCCCGGGTGACCAAGGCTGCAAATTCTGCACGCGTCACGTTTTGCTTCGGTGAGAATTTCGTGTCGGTTGTGCCGTTAATGAGCAACTTATTCGAAAGCGATTGAATTTCGGATTGGGCATACGACGATGAAATATCTTCGAAGCTAACAGGACGTGTCGCCGCTGCATATGTTGAGAAGCCCGGACGGCTTACCTTAACGACGGTAGATCCATCAGCTTGCTTGGTGAAGACGGATGGAACTGGATAGACATTTCCATTCGCCGTATAGAGCACACCAGCTGTATTAGGATCAATTTGACCAGGTACGGTAAAGGATCGGCTAATAAATTGTCCTGGCGCAACTTTGAGCGATTGACTCTTGCCACCAGTGACAAGATTAGCTTCAAACCCTACCGGGGTGCCGATCACATTGGAGCCTTTCAGCTTACTTGTAAAAGTGCTGCTCGCCTCTGTCTGGCTGCTGATTACCACTTCAATGCCTGCACCAGCAGGAACATTTTTCAGAGCGGATACTGGCAAAGCCATAGAAGAGCCTGTATTGCTTACAATCAAGCTGCTTCCTGCTGAAGCCTTGCCCAGCGTTACCAGTTGTGTGGAAGTAAGCGATGCCTTCGTCGTTTGGCCTGCTTGGCTAGTAGCCGACAGTACAATAGCTGTCGGGCTGGAACCTGCTGCTGTCACGGCAGCCTGCAAATCTGCATCGGTTACTGTCAGCGACTGTACATTATTGTTCAATGCAACGGCTGTAGTGATAGTTTTAACAGCCTGTCCTTGTTTCACAACGCTTTGAAGTGAAGGTGCAGATGTAGGGACAGGAGTGGATGTGTTCGTTGTAGCAGAAGGTGTAGTATTGCTTCTGCCGCCACCTCCACCACCTCCGCCTCCACCACTATCGCTGGATGCGGCGCTATTATCCACGCGAATAGCTTTAGTGGCGGTGAAGAGTTTAGGGCCGTCGGCATTGCGTACGACTTCGCCGTCTTTATTCAGTTCTGGAGAACTGACTTCCAGCTTGTATACGCCGTCCTTCAAATGCTGAATCACGGGCTGACCATTAGCATCCAGAACAGGTTTTCCCTTGTCATCTAATTCGACGTAACTTCCGTCAATATCCTTGAAGGAATATGCGCCTTGTTTGAGGCGAGCATTGTCACCTTGTTCCTTGGAGGTCGTAATTCCATCGATCAGACCGATTAATTTATCATCTACGCCGTATACATAAAGCGCGATCTGGTTGGTTTTATCTGTGGTCAGGCGGAATGCCAAATCTGTTGAACGTTGAGCACCTGTACGACTCGGATAAATAATCGGGTTGGTGACACTCAAGTCCTGCAAGCCGAAGCCAGTTGTAGGATTTTCTTTGCCCACATGAACGACGAACGGCAGATGAAGTGTTGGCAGTCCGGCGCTTTTCAGAATAACTTCCCCTTCATATACACCTGTGGCTGCACCCGAATTTGGTTGTACAGACAGGAAGAACGGTTGCGATTTACCCGGTTCTGCCGAGATTGCTCCATTCGCGCTCACACCTTGCAACTGAACGGCAATGTTGCTCACGTCAGGTGTAGCAATCGGTTGAGTTGGATCAGAAGTTACATTATCATGTAAAACGGTGCTGGCTTCATATTGCACAGTGTTAGCCGACAAGTTTTTGAGTTGAAGCTGAATCTGCTTCGCATCACTACCAGGTCGTAACACCCCGAAGCTGGCGGAAGGATTGTAATTCACAACCTCCTGCCGATTAAAGTTCTTGTCGAGAATCGTAATCTTTTCGACGGTTTCCAGCAGGGCTGGCGTCTGAATCGCATTAGCGATGTTTACAAGGCCTGCACCTTGGGAATACACATCATATTGGATTTTATCCTCATCAAAGAGTGTAATCGAAGTGTTGGCGAGCGCAGCGCGGATATCAAACGGTGTCCAGTTCGGATGCTGCTGCTTCAGCAGCACAGCAAGTCCAGCCACATGTGGAGACGCCATACTTGTACCGTTGCTACGTTTGTAAGCCTGCTCATAAGATGCATCTGGATAGAACTTGGCGAAAGCAGGGTAGGTTGATAAAATGCCAACACCTGGTGCGCTCACGTCCGGTTTGATACTGAGCAGTTCATCTCCGTTCGGTCCGCGGGAGCTGAAATCGGCCATGGTATTACCAGCATTATCTGTGCGAATATAGTCTGCTCCAAAGGAAACGGAGAACTTTTCTCCAGCGTTGTCTACGATTTGTTTAGCCAGTGCACGGCCTTCCTTACCTTTCATGTCAAAGGTTGGAATAAAGTCAAAGCTGTCACCCAAATTGGAATTAACGTAGTCATCGCGACCTGAAATACTTTCCCCTAAATCAGCTTTGGTGATGTCGCTCGCTTTCGTATTCCCATTAAAAACGATAACAGCCTTCGCACCGTTTTTTTTCGCATTTGTGATTTTATCCACGAATGCCAAGTTGCCGCGTGAAACGAGGACGATTTTTCCTGCTACGTCTTTCCCTTCAAAATCATCAGGTTGTCCCAGATTCGCATATACGAGCTCATAAGGGGCAGTTCCCAAAATGGAGGCAAAGTCTTCTCTGCCTGTCTCCCAGCCCATCAAATTAAAATCATAATGTGCATAAGCATCATTAGTTACGGTCTTTTTCAATTCACCGTTAGCCTCCCAATAGGTGTCACGGGTGACCGAAGCTGTACCTGAGAAGCTTTTGCTCGGCGAAGTAGCTGCACCGACGGAAATCGCCAGCTGTGATGTTGCGGGAGAACCCATGGAATAAAAATAGGGGCCTTCCTGTGCCGCATTACCATTCGCTATGACCGCGACTACGCCGGAAAGTACAGCATTATTAATAGCAATGGAATCTGGGGAGTTCGGGTCCTTTTCGGAATCCGAGCCCAGCGACAGGTTAATGACGTTCATACCATCTTTGACAGCGTGTTCAATGCCATCAATGACCTGTGCGGAGGAACCGGAGGAACGACCCGTCTTGGTATTGCGTCCAAGCACTTTATACACGTATAAGTCCGATTTATAGGCAATACCCTTTTGTACAATATCTGAGGATTTATTTGCGGCTTTACCGGCAATCGTGCCGGAGACATGAGTACCATGTGTCGTTCCGCTAAAACCTGTGCCGTAAGGGTCATTTTCTTTTTCAAGGAACGGTTCTTCGTAAGGGTCGTTGTCTTGTTCAAAAGAGTCATATCCGCCTTTATAGGCTTCTTTCAAATCCGGATGCTCATAATCGATACCGGTATCAATAACCCCGACCTTGATTCCCTCGCCATTCAATCCTTTGGCCCAGGCTTCAGGAATACCAATCTGGTCCAGCGGTGCGTTATCATAAGTGGCTTCAGTGGCTGTAAGTGTTGGCGGGTCCTGTACGGGGATGGAATAATACGTTTTGTTTTCATGAATGGATTTTACGCCTGGCAGTTTAGCCAGTTCTGGAATCTTATTGGCTGGTAATGTGACCTCCAAGCCGTTAAGCACCGTGTTGTACTGGTAATTCACCTGAAGAGAAATGCCATGCTCAGCGGCTTGGTCCACGAACGTAGTTTGCTCGGTGGCAATCGCGGATTCCGCTTTTTGCTCAGATTGAGCTGTGAAAGCTTGGACGCCTGAACGTGCCGCATATTTGTCCACGGCTAGGGGCTCACCATCAAGCTGTACGATAACTCTGACCTGGCGGGAAGAATCTGTGCTTAGCTCTGGCGAAATGAAGGCCGGAGCCGCCTCAATAGTCAATGCTTGCTGAGCTTTTAAAAATGAGTTGATTTGTAGATCTGCGGTAGCAGCAGAACTGACAGACGGCAGAGACAAGCTTACCGTCAAGGCAAGAGCGAGTGATACGACAGGTATTTTTTTCAAAATGATCGGCTTTTTCAAAGATTTCCCTCTTTTCAATCAAAATATGATATGTCTACATACTAGGATTTGAAGCCACTGCCGTTGTTCTCACGCCTCCCTTAATATCTAAAATAATAGAATTGACCACTGGTGACTAACTTGCCAGTTTTGAGGCATATCTTACCATATTGGTGGGATATATTACTATATGTTTTTTATATTTTTAGAAAAAATAAGGGTAACATTACATGTAGATTCCATGGAAATGTTATGAATTTACTAGATTATTTTTGAAAACAATCGAAGGGGAATGGGAGAATGCGAGATTTAATGATATAATCTGCATTGGAATTGTTGAGGTTTCACAATCATGTAAAATGCCTAAGGCAAAGGAGTCGATTATGTTGGCAAAAACGTTGATTTTCGGGCATAAAAATCCGGATACGGATACCATTTGCTCAGCTATTGCTTATGCAGACTTAAAAACCAAACTGGGCGCGGACGTAGAGCCGGTTCGTCTGGGCGAGGTGAACGGGGAAACGCAGTATGCACTGGATTATTTCAAAGTGAGCGCGCCACGTCTGGTTGAGCAGGTTGCTGCTGAAACGGACAACGTCATTCTGGTCGATCATAATGAACGCCAGCAAAGCGCCGCTGATATTGACAAGGTACGTGTAACTGAAGTCATCGACCATCACCGGATTGCTAACTTTGAAACAAGCCAGCCGTTATACTTCCGCGCTGAGCCGGTGGGTTGCACAGCCACCATTTTGAACAAGCTCTACAAGGAAAATGGTATAGCGATTCCGAAAGAAATCGCAGGTCTAATGTTGTCCGCGATTATTTCCGATTCCCTGTTGTTTAAATCCCCAACCTGCACGGATCAAGACGTAGCTGCTGCTCGTGAACTGGCTGAAATTGCTGGTGTAGATGCAGATCGTTACGGATTTGACTTGCTTAAAGCGGGAGCTGATTTGAGTGGTCATACCATTGAACAGTTAGTAAGTCTGGATGCCAAAGAATTTCAGATGAATGGTCGCAAAGTGGAAATTGCTCAAGTGAACGCAGTAGACGTCAACGATGTGCTATCGCGTCAAGCTGACCTAGAAGCTGCATTATCCCAAACCATTGAGGCCAAAAATCTCGATCTGTTCCTGTTCGTTGTAACAGACATCGTGAACAGTGATTCCATTGGTATTGCCCTGGGAAGCCAAGCACAAGCGGTTGAGAAAGCCTATAATGTTCAGTTGGACGACAATAAGGCTGTTCTAAAAGGCGTTGTATCGCGCAAATCGCAAATTGTGCCTGTATTGACTGACGCTTTTAACAGTTTGTAATGATAAATAATAAGCCTCCTGAGCCCGACTGCATAATGGCAGTGGAAGCAGGAGGCTTATTTTTATTTCTTCAGTTCTGCCAGGACATCTCCGATGCGGAATTCAAATGCCAATTTCAACTGATCGCTCATCAGATGCCAGGCGTTTTCAGCTACAGCGAGATCGCCGCTATGAGTAAAGGCATGTGCGGCACCCATGTATTTTTTATACTTCACGGGGACATCTGCTTCAATCAGCCGTTTGGCATACAACTCGGCTTCGTCAGCCAAGGAGTCCAACTCCGCGGTTATGATCAGAGCAGGAGGGAGATTATGTAGTGATTCTGCAAAAATGGGGGAAACCAATGGATTTCGCGCCTCATCTGGTGAATGCAGATAACTTTCATTAAAGATTTTTGCTACTCGTGGCGGAATCCCCTTCTCGAATTGGGGCTTCAATTTAGGATCTGTAGCAATATCCAGTGGTGGGTAATCCAGTACCTGATATACAATCGGAAATTCCTTGCGATCCCGGGCCATAAGACACAGCGCCGCCGCTAGATTGCCACCCGCACTGTGTCCCCCGACCGCAATGCGTTGAGGATCTACGTTAAGCACATCAGGATGCTTGTACAACCATTGGGTCACCTCATAGCTTTCCTGTAGCGGGATAGGGAATTTATGTTCTGGGGCCAAGCGATAATCGACATTAACGACGACGCAATTCGCACGTTCAGCAATGACCGGGCACCAGGGATCATCCATCTCGGCGCTACCCATTACAAAACCGCTGCCATGGAAATTAACGAATACAGGGAGTGGATCAGCAGACCGGTGAGAAGGTTCATATACAATCACCCTGGAGTCACCAATAGAGGTGGGGATGATCCTTTCCTTCCGATGTACTTTGGGAGAATGCGAAGGTTTGAAATCGGACGCAGCTACCATTCTGCCAGCCGATATGCGAGCAAGTTTGACGAACAGTTTTTGTCTCAGTCTTCGCACCATTTTTCTCTCTCCTCTCTGGAGTCGGTTAGACGCGAACCTTTAACATCTTCAAACGCAGAACGTACGCGTGACAAATAGGTTTGGAACTGACAGATTTCCGACTCACTAAAGTCTGACATCAGACGTGAAGCCAGCCCTAGGAAAAAGGGATCCATCTGTTGAATTTTACTTCTTCCTTTATCGTTCAGGGACACGAACACTCCCCGCTTGTCATTGGGATCGTCATATTTATTAATGAATCCCTCTTGTTCGAGAGAAATAACCATAGAACTGATTGCTGCCCGGCTTACACCCATCTTATCAGCCAAAGCAGAAGGAGATGACATTTCATCTCTTTGCGCTGAAAGTACACAAAGCGCGATATATTGCCCGTAGGAGAGACCAAATTCACGTGAACGTTTTTCCATATTTTTTCGTATTTCATACGTTATGGAAAATAAATCTACCAAAACACCAATCGGTTTATTGCCACCTGGAAAGAGATTATAGGCCAGTTGACGAATTTCGGAGTCCAAAAAAAAGAACATGCGATCCACCTCGATGTAGTTAATTAGTTAACTGTAATTTAATTAACCACTGGTTGCAATGATTTATACAAACTTTGTTCCGCATTTTTTAAAAATATATCTGCAAAACGTTATATCCAGGGGCCGATACACTGATCGAGGCCCTGATTCACAAAGGCTTGTATGGAGGGCTGGCGCAGGGTACGTCCTTCTTGCCATCGCCACTCACTATATTGAACCTTGGCGGTGTACATGGGTTGCACCCAAAATGCGTCTTGATGCCGATCCGGTTTATTGCTAAAAGGTCGCTCCGATATGGTATGTGGCAGCAGGCGCTCGGTAAGCTGACGCCAATCTTCCCGAGTCAGCTTACCCGTACCCACATGTCCGATATAGCGCAGCATTCCTTGTTTATCATATTGGCCCAGCAACACAGCGTTGATAAGGCCTCCGTTTAGGGTATAGCCACCGATAACGGCAATGATATCGCCATAATTTTTGACTTTGACCCATCGTCCGTCTTTTCCGCCCAATGTGTACGGACTATCCAGCTTTTTACACACAATGCCTTCCATTCTTTGGTTGCACATGACCTGAAATAGAGCTTGTCCATCAGGATGAGCGGGAGCCAGTTGAATCCGTTCATTCGGTATGATGATCTGATGCAGCAGTTCAAGCCTTTCCTGTAACGGTTTAAGATGAACCCACTCCCCGTTCAGATAAACAATATCAAACAACATGTAAGTAGCGGGTACAGCTTCATAGGCTGACTGAATTCGATCCGTTCGACGAATCAGATCCCTTCGCATAATTTCATGGAACGATGGCTTACCGTCGGCACCGAGTGCGATCATTTCCCCGTCCAATATGACCGAATCAGCCTTACAGTAGGAGGGGAAGAGAGCAAGCTCCGGGTATAAAAGCGTTCGTTCGTGCTGTTTGCGGTTGAACAGACGCGTGCTGCCCTGGTCGTGATACGTCAAAATTCTCGTACCGTCCCATTTTATTTCGTAACGCCAAAGGCCTGTTGCATCTACAGGTACTTTTTCGCTCAGTTCCGGTTCAAACGGGATGACAGGTTTTAATTCCGTACGCAACGCAGCACCTCCCTTGCCTTCATTGGAATAAATATAGTGTCGACGATAGATCTTATTTTATGTATGTGATGTTTCGCTGATTCCTAAATAGGGGAATGATAAGGATATCTTGCGCCGGCATGAAGTGATTGCAGTAATTCGTAATTCGTTAGCATGGAGTTGTAACGGGATGTTCTTCAGTCAGAAAGGAGATTGGTTTCATGAGACAAATTCGCGAGGAGGACCATGCAGTAGTCATGGTGGATGATGGGCAGGTAGTTGCAGAAGTAGGCTATAAATCCATAGATGACCACTCGTTGGTCATTGACCATACATTTGTATCCGAGCAGTTACGGGGTCAAAAAATCGGCAAGGAGCTTATCGACCGAGTGGTTGATATGGCAAGGAATGAGCATAAAAAGGTTATTCCTGCTTGCTCGTACGCGCTTGCTCTATTCAAGCGCCATCAGGAATACAGTGACGTATGGCAGCAATGAATATGGATCATCAAGGCTGCTTAATTGCATAACCGATACAACACCGGAGCGGGTAATCAGACCTTCCCGGTGTTTTTTGTGTGCATAAAGCTTGTAAAATCAATGCATTCTACCGTTGATACAGGGAAGTAAAGGGCTATTCTCAAATGTTGAATCATATTTTCTGACAGATGGCTATGAAATTGTTCATACTGTTGTCACTTCACAGGCTGTCCATCAGTTCTATATAATATATTATGGTTATGACTACAACAGTAACGAAAACCTGAATTTAACGAAGGAGACGCTCATGATGAATAAAGCGAGTGAGGACAAGCAGTACGTTCCAACGAGCAATCGTAATTTTACAGCCTTGATTATCACCGTTTCCATTATAGCCAACGTGATTATTTTGCTGCTGTTCTTTTCGCCGATCGGATACCAGGGTAGTGTGAGTTTTGATCTCACTATTTTCCCAAGGCTGAATGCGATTTTTAACAGCTTCACATTTATTTTTCTGGTGGCTGCACTGGTTGCTATTTTCAAAAAGAACATTAAGCTTCATAAAACCTTTGTTTTGCTGGCCTTCGCCAGTACCGTTTTATTTTTATTTTCCTATCTGACCTTTCACTACATTTCTCCGGAAACTGCAAAATATGGTGGGGTGGGTATCCTTCGGCCAATTTACTTTACGCTGTTGATTTCGCATAGCATACTGGCTGCGATTATTGTACCGCTGGCCCTGTTCACGGTTGTATGGGGATGGACGATGCAGGTAGCAAAACATCGTAAGATTGCACGCTGGACGATGCCGATTTGGCTATATGTGAGCTTGACCGGGGTACTGGTGTACGTTTTCATGGCCCCATACTATTAATAGCTGTGAACCCTTTGCGGGTTGATTTAGGGAAATGGCGTCTCTGCTGAAGAGACGCCTTTTTTGTATCCAATAAAAGAAAAATTATTCCTTCTAAATTTATTTTATTGAAAAAACGTTCCTTCTTTAGCGGTATTTCTGCTATAATTTGCCTTAATCAACTAAGAACAAGGGGGTCACCATGTGACAAAGAAAGCGAAAGGCAGGTTACGGTTGCTTGTATCTATGCTAGCGCTGGTTGTACTGCTGAGCAGCTGCGGTGGTGGAGGATCAAAGTCGGAAAAGGTTGACGGAGGGAAAGTAACACTGCAATTTTGGACCATTGCACTACAACCTACATTTACCCCGTATTTCAATCGGGTGATTGCCGATTATGAGCAGAAGAACCCCAATGTCAAAATTGACTGGAAGGATTACCCTTATGACGCAGTAACCAACAAGCTGTTGACAAGTATCGCTAGCAACAGCAGTCCAGATGTAGTCAATCTCAATACAGAATTTGCTAGCCAAATGGGCTCCAAGGGTGCTGTTGTTGATATGAATGAGCATTTGTCGCCCGAGGAAAAGGCTGCTTATTTCGAGGGTATTTATAATTCTACAGTTATTAACGGTAAAGCTTATGCGCTACCCTGGTATACCGGTACAGAAGTGCTTTACATGAATACAAAGCTGGTCAAAGCTGCCGGATTGGACCCTGCTCATCCGCCCAAAACCCGGGAGGAATTGTCTGAATGGGGCCGTCAGATCAATAGAAAAATTGGCAAGGCAGGCTATGCTCAGCAGCTTGTATCCAAGCTTTTCGCTGTGGACGGCATTCCTATCCTAAATAAAGAAAAGACAGCAGCGGCGTTCAACACACCAGAAGCAGTCACTATGATTGATAATCTGAAAAAACAGATGGAAGATGGCATTGTACTCAAGGAAGACGCTGAATTCTCACAACAAGTGAAATATTATGCCGGCGAGCAGGTTGCTTTCGAGCTGGCAGGCCCGACGTTCATCAATTTTATCAAAACGGCAGCGCCGGATGTTTATAAGAACACAATTGCTGTCCCTGTCCCAACCGGTAAAGCCGATGTGCGGCTCTCCAACTCCATGGACCTGGTCGTACCTGCTAAGTCTGCACATGTGGACGAAGCGGTGAAATTTGCTGTTTTCTTGACAAACGCAGAGAGTCAAACCGCTTTTTCTAAAGCGGCAAATACACTACCTTCCACGAAAGACTCCATTAAAGATCCATATTTTACTCAGTCTGACAAATCATTAGAAGCACAAGCCAAGGTAGTATCCGCGCAAAGCTTGGATAAGGCGACAGATTATATGGTCGGTGTGCCTAATGCCAAAGATGTGAACAGTGCCATCGCGCGAGCTTTACAAAATATGGTATTGAATGGCACGGATACGAAGCAGACGCTTACTGCTTTGGAGCAGGAAGTGAACGATATTTTAAAGCAATAGGTTTGACAGGGGAGTAAGTGAATACTCCCCTGTTCATTTATCAAAATCAGGTGGTGATGCAGCATGATCAAATGGTTGAGGTCGGAGTCCTTTACGGCCTGGGCCTTTATGACGCCGGGACTGTTATTGCTTGCCGTCTTTGTATTTTGGCCTATTATTTACAGCATTCCGCTGGCATTGACGGACTACTCTGTCATATCAGACACCCATTTTGTCGGCTTGGATAATTTTGAAGCGGCGTTTAAGGACCATAACTTTCTTATTTCGATTTGGAACTCATTGTTGTACGTGCTCATTGTCCCCTTTCTTCAAATTTTCTCCATCCTGATGGCTGTGCTTGTGAATAGCCGTATCCCGGGAATTAAAATATTTCGTACGACCTACTACATCCCTGTTGTGACTTCGATGGTAGCGGTAGCCTTAATTTGGAGCTGGCTGTTGGGCAAAAACAGCATAGTGAACTACTTGCTCATGCAGGTCGGCTTGATTAGCAAAGACATACACTGGTTATCGGACAGCAACTTGGCTTTGTATGTACTAATGTTCATCACAATGTGGAAGGGACTCGGGTATTATATGATGCTCTATCTGGCTGGATTACAAAATATTCCCCAAGATCTGTACGAAGCCGCTAGAGTCGACGGAGCAAGCCGATGGCGTCTGATTGTCCATATTACTCTTCCACTGCTGAGACCCTACGTTCTGTTCTGTACCCTTATATCGCTCATGTCAGCTATTCGCGTATTTGATGAAGTATATGTACTAACCAAGGGTGGACCGGGAACGGCCACGTTGACATCCAGCTTGTATATTTTTCAAAAGGGCATGGAGCAGTTTAATTTTGGATATGCTTCCGCGCTTGGCTTAATTGTCGGTGCAATGATTGCCGTACTTAGTATTATCGTATTCCGATTCAATAGGAAAGGCGGTGTCAATCCCTATTGATGAATCTAAAGGATGACAAAATGCTACGCTCATCTCTTCCTAAAAAGGAAAGCAGCCGCATCATGCACAGTCTTGCTCGAATACTGAGAATGACGGTCATCTACGTGCTTCTAGTACTACTCGCCCTCTTTTTAATGGGACCGTTCCTATGGCTGCTCAGCGTATCCCTCATGCCAGGCCGCAACATTTTTTCAACGCCACCCGCTATTTTTCCGACCTTTATTGATTTCGACAACTACGTTCAGGTGTGGCAGTTCATGAATTTTCCAAAGTATATGCTGAATACGGTCATCATTACGGTGTTGGGCGTTGTGCTTAATGTGGTGCTCGCCAGTCTGACAGGATATCCCTTGGCTGTGTTTCGTTTTAAGGGTAAAAATCTGGTGTTTACGCTGCTGATTGCCACGATGATTATTCCTTCCTACACCGCATTTATTGTGCATTATCTGACCATTCAAGGGCTTCATCTAGGCAATACCTATTTGGGTGTGGTGTTGCCTGGGGCAGTCTCCGTTTTCAACATTTTTCTAATGCGACAGACGTTTATCCATATTCCTACCGATGTGCGTGATTCCGGTAAAATGGACGGCGCTTCGGAGTTCCGAATTTGGTGGCAGCTGGTGC
This sequence comes from Paenibacillus sp. SEL1, assembly GCF_054602535.1. Classification (NCBI taxonomy): domain Bacteria; kingdom Bacillati; phylum Bacillota; class Bacilli; order Caryophanales; family Paenibacillaceae; genus Paenibacillus; species Paenibacillus sp. SEL1. The sequence continues at coordinate 2,397,253 of NZ_CM137723.1, forward strand.
TTCCGCTGGTCAAGCCAGCGCTGGCTGTAATCTCTCTATTGGAGGCGATGTCGTTCTGGAACAGCTTTCTGTGGCCTATCGTTATTTTGAACGATACGGAGCTATATCCGCTGGCAGCTGCGCTCACGTATCTCAACGGTCAATTTGCCTATAACTTCGGCTGGATTGCTGCAGGCACAATGATTTCGGTACTGCCGATCATTATATTGTTCCTGTTTACGCAGCGCTACTATATGGAAGGTCTGGCGGGAGCGGTAAAAGGATAAGCCAGTAGTTACGGCTACGAAGAGCCTGTGAAGGGAAGGAGACGATTGCGATGAAATTGTCCAAAGGAATGGGGCCTCATTCAGGTGTAGGGCTATCGCGGCAGGAGATACAATATTTTTTTCGTGATGTGTATGACAGCGAGGAAAGGCTGGTTATCTCCGAACCGCGACTGATCTGTGAACTGTCCTCTCGCTTTGCAATGAATCAGGAGTATGAAGGTGTGCTGGACCCTGAGGGACCGATCAAGCTCATTGTACCTCCAGGACCGGGTGTACCGACTGAAACACGGGGAAGCGTACAGTTGGTGCTCGAATATGACGGAACGCTTGCTGCAGACGGATATCGGTTGGACATTCAGAAGGACGGGCGGATTGAAATCCACGCTTCTAATAAAAGAGGGCTCAAATACGGCATGGATGCCCTGCATCTCCTACTTCAGGTGGAACAGGAGCGATGTACTCTGCCGGTGATGTCTATTCGGGATGAGCCTTCCTTTCCGGTCCGAGGAATTATTGAGGGCTTCTATGGGAAACCGTGGAGTTTCGCGGATCGGCTGGATGCCGTCCGTTTTATGGCTGCGCATCGGATGAACACGTTCATGTATGCCCCCAAGGATGATCCATATCATCGTGAGCTATGGAGAGAACCGTACCCTGAGGATACGTTTGACCAGATCCGCGAATTAAAGGAAGCCTGCGAACGGCATGAGGTTGATTTTCATTATTGTATCAGCCCAGGGAACGACCTGAGCTTTGGTAGCGATGAAGATTTTCTCAAATTGACGGAAAAGCTGACGGCCGTGATTGCGATTGGCGTACGTCATTTTTCTGTATTAATGGATGACATTGACTACGTACTCAAAGGGGAAAATCGACATTTGCTGGGCCGCTCGGGTCACGCTCATGTCTTTTTGACGAACAAGGTGCATGCATGGCTGGCTGAACGACTGCCTGAATTTACGCTGACGGTCTGTCCTTCGGAATATTGGTCATATTGGGATACCGAATACAAAAAGGATTTCCGTGAGCTGCTGCATCCGGAGATTAAGGTGTTCTGGACGGGGTACTTTGTTTTTGCTCCACAGATTAGTCGCGAGCACGCCGCTGATAATCATGCATACTTTGGGCATGAGCTGTGGCTGTGGGATAACATCCCGGTGAATGATTGTGACCATGATCGGTTATTCCTTGATCCGCTACGCGGACGGTATTCCGGGCTACCGGACTGCGGACATACCGGTATGGTGGCCAACCCGATGAATCAGTGGGAATGCTCCAAAGTGACGCTCATCACGATGTCCCACTACATGTGGAACAGTGAACGGTATATGCCTGAGCTATCTTGGGAATGGGCTGCGCGGGAGTTAGCGGGAGAGCGTGCGGATGAACTGATGTTTTTCTGTCGTCAAAACAGGAACAGCCGATTAGGCGGCAACACGTATGAGGACGTGGACCTTGCTTTGAAAATGCGCGATATCCCTGCGCTGGATATGTACTTTGAGCGGCTGCTTCAGGCGGTGAGCGTCCTACGGAACGTGCCTGCCGATGATCTAGCCGCAGGGTTCGTGTCCCAGGCCGCGCCGTGGCTGGAACGTGCCGAGCTGGACGCGGGCCTGTGGCAGGTGCTGCGTCAAGCTGCGCTCAGCAGCGAGCGACAGGACGATGCACAGTCGGGGGAGAGCAGCACGTCGAGCGAAGCAGTTGAAGGGCCAGAGCCGTCGCCTCTGACGGACGAAATCGCAGGAGAACTGCGACGCGGTATCACTGCTTGCTTAGAAGCGGAGGCTCGGCTGGGTAGCAATCCGGCGATCCGAGCCGCCGCGCAGTGGGGTTATGTCGATCAGGATGAACAAGGCAAATATCGGCTGATCTTGTGAGTGTTTGCGATGGATTAAGAAACCAAGGCAGCATAGCTGCCCTGAAAATAATCATTTGCCGTTAGGATAACGGTAATTTTCAGGAGAGGTGGAATGTACGGTGAGGTCAAACACCCGATTACTTTTTATACCGCTGGATGAGCGGCCCTGTAATTATCAATTTCCTTATTTACTGGCACAAGGCACAGACTTGGAAATGGAGCGGCCCCCATTGGAATGGATGGGACAAAAGAAAACCCCTGGCGATACGACCAGACTATGGGCATGGCTCGAAGAACGCGCAGCGACTGCTGATGGAGCCATTGTTGCGATGGATACGTTGCTGTACGGAGGAATCGTACCTTCTCGACTACACGGTATGTCGAGCGAGCAGGTCAGAGATAGAGTGAATCGGCTTCGCAGGCTAAAGCAATTATATCCGCAACTGACTCTGTATGCATTTCAACTGATTATGCGTTGTCCGCAATACTCTTTGGCTGATGAAGAACCGGATTACTATGCCGATTGGGGCCGTGAGATATTCAGAAAGGGCTTCATTGAGCATCGTCAGGAGCTGGGGATCGCTACCTCAGAAGAGTTGCTCGAATTAGCTGATATCAGCGAGCGTTTGCCAATGGAAATACTGGATGATTACCTGGGGCGTCGCCATGTGAATTTGACGGCCAATGAAGTAGCACTGGATCTCGTAGCAGAAGGTATCATTGACTTTATGATCATCCCACAGGATGATTCGGCTCCCTACGGCTATACCGCCAAGGATCAGCAGCGGCTAAGAAGTCGTATTTCTGAGCTTGGGCTGGATTTGAATGTATACATGTACCCGGGGGCAGATGAAGTGGGTTGTACGTTGCTGGCTCGTTGGGTTAACAAGATGAATAATGTAGTCCCACTGGTGTATCCTCGATTGTCTGCTTTGCAGGGGGCATTCGTAGTTCCGCTTTTTGAAGATCGCTATTTTTACGAAACCTTAAAATATCAGATTATGGCGGCAGGTGGGCTAATAGCTTCCTCAGCAATGGAGGCTGATTTGATTTTGTTGGCTAACACACCCGGTGACACGATGGCAGAAGCTTCATCCCAGCAGCGTGCAATGACCGGATATGATGTACATCGGAATGTAGTAGAGCTGGTTGAGTACGGTTCTTATATGCTGCAATATGCGGGTCAAAATGTTGCAGTTGCTGATGTGGGCTACGCCAACGGCGCAGATCTCAAGCTAATTAGACTATTGAAGCAAAAAGGACTGCTTTTTAAGCTGGCGGGTTATGCAGGCTGGAATACCAGTTCTAACACGCTGGGCACCGTCATTGCCCAGTCTATGCTGTATACCCACTATGGCTCTACGGAGGAACATTTGGATTTTCTGTCGCTGCGCTACGCCGAGGATGCCTGTTATTGCGCTGTGGTACGTACGGCTATGAATAACGGGATTGTGGAGCAGATGGGTTTTACCAAGTTTATGCTCGATGGACCGAGAGGCTCGGTAGCTGCGGTTATTCACGGACGGCTGGAGCAGGCGCTCAATGAATATGTGAACGGGCCGGAAGGCCGCGTGGAAATTACAGATTGCTACATGCCGTGGAACCGCACCTTTGAAGTCGGATTAACCGTACGGCATCATGCCGAGAAGAGAGGGTGATTCCTATGGGAATGGAAGGTTTGTTATCCAAAGTTCAGCACGGACTGATCGTATCCTGTCAGGCGCTGCCAGGCGAACCGTTGCATGGAGCAGATTCTATGGTCAAAATGGCGCTTGCCGCACAGCAGGGTGGAGCTGTAGCGATTCGCGCCAATGGCGCATCGGATGTACGTGCGATTAAACAGGCGATTTCTCTACCAGTCATTGGCTTGATTAAGCGGGATTATGATGATTCTGATATTTACATTACGCCTACCCTTCGTGAAATGGAGGAACTGGTGGAGGCAGGCGCGGATATCATTGCGCTGGATGCCACATTACGACCGCGCCCAGCGGGATGCAAGCTGAAGAGGCTCATAGATTATGCCCATGAGCAGGGAGTTACTTCCATGGCAGACATTTCGACACTGGAGGAGGCGCTTCATGCGGCCTCTCTTGGCGCAGACTGCGTATCCACCACGTTATCCGGGTATACGCCGTACTCTACTCGGATTGAGGGTCCTGATCTGGAGCTGGTTCGGAGAGCGTCAGAACTGGTTCCTGTTCCTTTAATTGCAGAGGGCAAAATCTATGATCCGGCGCAGGTTGAGGAAGCATTCCGAATGGGAGCACATGCAGTGGTTGTAGGCTCGGCGATTACCAGACCCCAATTGATTACGCAGCGGTTTGCCGATGCCGCAAGGAAGGCAGTGAAATGCATCTATGGAGATGAACGACCGAATTAACACATATTATCCTTCATTAACGAAATCGGAGCAGAAAGTCGCCTTGTGCGTACTGGATCATCCCGCAGACATCATATATTTTTCCGTGACAGAGCTTGCGGATTTTGCAGGTACAGGCGAAACGACCGTCATGCGCTTTTGCCGGAAGATTGGTTTCAAGGGTTATCAGGATTTCCGACTGTCCCTGGCACAAAACCAGACTTATCGTAAAACCGATATGGGCGAGGAGAACATCGACCCAGATGACGAACAAGATATTACGCGTACGGTGTATCACAACATGCTCGATATTTTGCACTCCAGTATGGGACTGCTGGACCATTCAGAGCTTGGCCGTGCGATTGCGTGTCTCGATCAAGCGGGCTATGTTCAATTTTTCGGTGTAGGCGCTTCGGGAATTTCTGCGCAGGATGCTAAAAACCGTTTCTTACGGATCGGGCGTCGCGCCGAGGCTGTGGCAGACGGACATATTCAGTCGATGATGGCGGTGTCCATGAAACCGGGTGATGTGGCTATCGGCATTAGTGTATCAGGAAGTACGCTGGATACGAACGATATGCTGCATAAAGCCAAGCAAAACGGTGCAACTGTTATCGCAATTACGAATTATGCCAAATCACCCATTACCTCCATTGCGGATATCGTGTTGCTGACCGCAGGCAAGGAAGCCCCAATAGAAGGTGGTTCCATCGGCGCTAAAATCTCACAACTATTCGTGATTGACCTCATCTGCGAAGGGCTTGCTCGCAAGCATACGAATCACACCAAACAGATGAAGGAAAAAACAGCGAGGGCCGTTATTGAACGAAGCTATTGAGATTTTTCAGTTGTGAATTGAAAACTTGTGCTCCGACAGTTCAATGACTTGTGTTTGTGGTGCTTATGAATGGTTATTTCAAGTATTGCTATTATTAGAAGGTTTGTACAAAGAGCTAGTAAGCTTTTATGTAGGGCAACTAGGAGGTTGGTGTGGTGGTAGCTGCTGTGAACAGAGTCATTGGAATCGACATTGGGGGCACATCGGTGAAGGCCGCCATAGTGGCACGGGACGGATCGGTGCTTGATGAAATCCGGCTGGATACGGACGCTTCCCGTGGACGTGAATGGGTGTTGTCGCAGGTGTCAGAATCTGTGCTCGGACTGTTGCGTTCTTTTGGGGATACCAGCATCGGTGCCTATATAGATATAGGCGCTCTAGGCATTGCTACTGCTGGCAGAGTAAATGTGGAGAGCGGCGTAGTTGTGTACGCCACAGATAACCTACCTGGCTGGCAAGGTACATCCTTAGTAACGTGGGCTAAAGAAAAACTGGCTTTACGAGCGGTTGCTGATAATGATGCGAACGCCGCTTTACTTGGAGAAGCGTGGCAGGGAGCGGGGAAAGGCAAGCGACGCTTGGTGATGCTCACGTTGGGAACAGGTGTCGGAGGTGCATATATGGAAAATGGCCTCTTGTGCAGAGGGGCTCATTGGAGCGGCGGTGATTGGGGGCACAGTATTCTATACCCCGGAGGACACCCCTGTAATTGCGGAAAAAAAGGGTGCGCCGAGCAATATGTATCGGGGAGCGCCCTGTTACGTCGAGGTAGGGAACACGTCGGTAAATTGTACCGCTCGGGAAACGAGATTGTGAAAGAGGCCGTTCACGGTAACCAGGAGGCAATCCAGGTGCTGGATGATTACACCGCAGATTTAGCTGTACTTCTAGCTAACATCTCGGTGACTCTTGATCCTGAGGGGATCATTGTAGGCGGAGGAGTAGCGGACACGGGAGAGGTCTGGTGGCCCATGCTGGAAAAGCATCTGCACCAATTTGGAGTTCAAACGGAAGTAAGTCGGGCATTGTTGGGCAATCGCGCTGGAATCATCGGCGCTGCACGGCTTGCCTTCGAAATGACCGAGTCCTAGTACAAGAATGAAAGGGGAACGAACCATGACGCAAAAACGGCTTGATACCGACATTGTTGTGATTGGCGGAGGTCTAGGGGGGACATCGGCAGCTCTTGCGGCGGCGAAGGCTGGCATGAGAGTCATCGTGACAGAGGAGACGGACTGGTTAGGGGGGCAGTTAACTTCACAGGCGGTTCCCCCAGATGAGCATCGATGGATCGAACAGTTTGGTTGCACAGCAACATACCGTGAGTTCCGTAATCGTGTACGTGACTATTACCGTCAGAACTATCCGTTAACCGAAGAAGCTCGAAATAATCCCATTCTCAACCCTGGGAACGGTTGGGTAAGCCGTCTGGCTCATGAACCACGGGTAGCTCTGCGGGTGCTTGAAGATATGCTCGCTCCCTATTTGAATACGGGGCGCGTTCATGTATACTATCGCACCGTGCCTATTGCCGTTCAGACGGATGGGGACTGTATTACTTCTGTAACTGTCCGTACCTCGAATAGCGCTGATCATAAGTGTGGATTTAGAGTGCTGCACGGAACGTTTTATCTGGATGCGACAGAGTGTGGTGATCTCCTTCCAATGGCGGGCGTGGAGCATACGAGTGGAGCGGAGTCGCGGGCTGCTACGGGTGAACCTCATGCACTGGAGTGTGCTAACCCTTTTGATATGCAATCTATCACACATGTGGCTGCCGTAGACTATATTCCCCGGGAAAGCTTCATTATAGAGCGGCCGCAACAATATGATTTCTGGAGAAATTATATTCCGTCCTTTTCCCGTTTTCCGATTTTGAGCTGGTTTGCTACTGACGCGGATGATACCAGTAAACTAAAACAGTTCACATTGTTTCCTAACGATCAGGGCATTGTATCCTTATGGGATTATCGTCGTATTGTAGATCCCTCGATATGGAGCAAACCGCTAAATGATGGTGAGGTAACTCTTTTAAACTGGGCGCAAAATGATTATTACCTAGGGCCATTGATAGGTGTCACCGCTCAGGAGCAGGCAAAACATCGAGAAGGAGCGCGTGAGTTGACTCGTTCATTAATATATTGGCTTCAAACCGAAGCGCCCCGGTTAGATGGAGGGTTCGGCTATCCGGGAATTCGACTACGGGGTGATATTCTCGGCACTTCTGACGGTCTGGCTAAAACGGCTTATATTCGCGAGTCACGCCGAATTCAGGCCAATTATATGATATCTGAGTTTGATGTAAGTCGTGAGCTTCGGGGAGAAGAGGGTCCTAAGCGATATACAGACAGTGTAGGTGTAGGTAGCTATCATTTGGATCTTCATCCAACTACGGTATCTCAGCGAACATTCTACATCCCTAAC
>NZ_CM137723.1:2407500-2865000 GCF_054602535.1 Paenibacillus sp. SEL1
AAACTGGATACCGAAACGAAATTGCGTTTTAGAATATTCCTTTAAGCTGATCTTGTGTAAACAAGTGAAATAAAGGTAGCAGGTAAGGAAAGATCTTTTGCCTTTGGCAAAAATCATTCTTTATCAAACATCGACATTTTCTTTTTTTGAAAGAAAAGTCTAGGTTAAGCTACAAAGAGCACACGGAGGATGCCTAGGCGCCAGGAGCCGACGAAGGACGTGGCGAACAACGATAAAGCCTCGGGGAGCTGTAAGCAAGCTTTGATCCGGGGATGTCCGAATGGGGAAACCCGGCTGTCTTCATCGACAGTCACTTTCTGCTGAATACATAGGCAGAATAGAGGCAGACCAGGGGAACTGAAACATCTAAGTACCCTGAGGAAGAGAAAACAATAGTGATTCCGTCAGTAGCGGCGAGCGAACGCGGATTAGCCCAAACCAAGGAGCTTGCTCCTTGGGGTTGTGGGACGTCTCACATGGAGTTACAAAGGAACCGGTTAGATGAAGAGGTCTGGAAAGGCCCGCCAGAGAAGGTAAAAGCCCTGTAGTTCAAAACTTGTTCTCTCCGAGACGGATCCCGAGTAGTGCGGGGCACGTGAAACCCCGTATGAATCCGGCAGGACCATCTGCCAAGGCTAAATACTCCCTGGCGACCGATAGTGAAGCAGTACCGTGAGGGAAAGGTGAAAAGCACCCCGGAAGGGGAGTGAAATAGATCCTGAAACCGTGTGCTTACAAGAAGTCAGAGCCCGATCTATGGGTGATGGCGTGCCTTTTGTAGAATGAACCGGCGAGTTACGTTCCCGTGCAAGGTTAAGGTGAAGAGCTGAAGCCGCAGCGAAAGCGAGTCTGAATAGGGCGAATGAGTACGTGGACGTAGACCCGAAACCGGGTGATCTACCCCTGTCCAGGGTGAAGGTGCGGTAACACGCACTGGAGGCCCGAACCCACGCATGTTGAAAAATGCGGGGATGAGGTGGGGGTAGCGGAGAAATTCCAATCGAACCCGGAGATAGCTGGTTCTCCCCGAAATAGCTTTAGGGCTAGCCTCGGAAAGAAGAATCGTGGAGGTAGAGCACTGATTGGGTGCGGGGCCCGCAAGGGTTACCAAGCTCAGTCAAACTCCGAATGCCATAGATTTAGTTCCGGGAGTCAGACAGTGAGTGCTAAGATCCATTGTCGAAAGGGAAACAGCCCAGACCATCAGCTAAGGTCCCCAAGTGTGTGTTAAGTGGGAAAGGATGTGGAGTTGCACAGACAACCAGGATGTTGGCTTAGAAGCAGCCACCATTGAAAGAGTGCGTAATAGCTCACTGGTCGAGTGACTCTGCGCCGAAAATGTAACGGGGCTAAACACACCACCGAAGCTATGGCTTGATGCTTGCATCAGGGGTAGGGGAGCGTTGAATGCGGGTTGAAGGTGTACCGTAAGGAGCGCTGGACTGCATTCAAGTGAGAATGCCGGTATGAGTAACGAAAAGATCTGTGAGAATCAGATCCGCCGAAAGCCTAAGGGTTCCTGAGGAAGGTTCGTCCGCTCAGGGTAAGTCGGGACCTAAGGCGAGGCCGATAGGCGTAGTCGAAGGACAACAGGTCGAAATTCCTGTACCACCGTAATCCGTTATGAGCGATGGGGTGACGCAGTAGGGTAGTGACGCGGACTGATGGATGTCCGTCTAAGCAGTGAGGCTGATGTGTAGGCAAATCCGCACATCGTAAGGCTGGGCTGTGATGGGGAGCGAAAATTGTAGTAGCGAAGGTCATGATCTCAGACTGCCAAGAAAAGCCTCTAGCCAGGAGAAGGTGCCCGTACCGCAAACCGACACAGGTAGGCGAGAAGAGAATTCTAAGGCGCGCGGAAGAACTCTCGTTAAGGAACTCGGCAAAATGACCCCGTAACTTCGGGAGAAGGGGTGCCTCGGTAGGGTGAATAGCCCGAGGGGGCCGCAGTGAAAAGGCCCAAGCGACTGTTTAGCAAAAACACAGGTCTGTGCGAAGCCGCAAGGCGAAGTATACGGGCTGACGCCTGCCCGGTGCTGGAAGGTTAAGGGGAGTGGTAAGCCTTCGGGCGAAGCTATGAACCGAAGCCCCAGTAAACGGCGGCCGTAACTATAACGGTCCTAAGGTAGCGAAATTCCTTGTCAGGTAAATTCTGACCCGCACGAATGGCGTAACGACTTGGGCGCTGTCTCAACGAGAGATCCGGTGAAATTTTAATACCTGTGAAGATGCAGGTTACCCGCGACAAGACGGAAAGACCCCATGGAGCTTTACTGCAGCTTGATATTGAATTTGGGTACGATCTGTACAGGATAGGTGGGAGCCGTAGAACTTTGAGCGCCAGCTTGAAGAGAGGCATCCTTGGGATACCACCCTGATCGTATCTAGGTTCTAACTTGGTACCGTGATCCGGTACGAGGACAGTGTCAGGTGGGCAGTTTGACTGGGGCGGTCGCCTCCTAAAGAGTAACGGAGGCGCCCCAAGGTTCCCTCAGAATGGTTGGAAATCATTCGAAGAGTGCAAAGGCAGAAGGGAGCTTGACTGCGAGACCTACAAGTCGAGCAGGGACGAAAGTCGGGCTTAGTGATCCGGTGGTACCGCATGGAAGGGCCATCGCTCAACGGATAAAAGCTACCCTGGGGATAACAGGCTTATCTCCCCCAAGAGTCCACATCGACGGGGAGGTTTGGCACCTCGATGTCGGCTCATCGCATCCTGGGGCTGAAGTAGGTCCCAAGGGTTGGGCTGTTCGCCCATTAAAGCGGTACGCGAGCTGGGTTCAGAACGTCGTGAGACAGTTCGGTCCCTATCTGTCGTGGGCGTAGGAAATTTGAGAGGAGCTGTCCTTAGTACGAGAGGACCGGGATGGACGTACCGCTGGTGTACCAGTTGTTCCGCCAGGAGCACCGCTGGGTAGCTATGTACGGAAGGGATAAGCGCTGAAAGCATCTAAGCGTGAAGCCCCCCTCAAGATGAGATTTCCCAGTATGTAAGACCCCTTGAAGACGACGAGGTAGATAGGTTGGGGGTGGAAGTGCAGTAATGCATGGAGCTGACCAATACTAATCGGTCGAGGGCTTATCCTAAGATAAAACGCAAATGAGTTTCGGATCCAGTTTTCAGGGTGTAACCTTGAATGTAGAATTTGCACAGCAAATTCATGTTTGGTGGCGATAGCGGAGGGGTTCCACACGTACCCATCCCGAACACGACCGTTAAGCCCTCCAGCGCCGATGGTACTTGGACCGCAGGGTCCTGGGAGAGTAGGACGTCGCCAAGCGATATCCTTCAAAGGATAATGAAGTTTTGCATGTTAGGGCCTTTAGCTCAGCTGGTTAGAGCGCACCCCTGATAAGGGTGAGGTCGGTGGTTCGAGTCCACTAAGGCCCACCACTTCCAGAATAACAAAAAGATTGGGGCCATAGCTCAGCTGGGAGAGCGCCTGCCTTGCACGCAGGAGGTCAGCGGTTCGATCCCGCTTGGCTCCACCAATATTCCCTGATAGCTCAGTTGGTAGAGCACTCGACTGTTAATCGAGTTGTCACAGGTTCGAGTCCTGTTCGGGGAGCCATGTTTTGAATATTTCTGAATTTTATATATAAGGTGGCGGCGTAGCTCAGCTGGCTAGAGCGTACGGTTCATACCCGTGAGGTCGGGGGTTCGATCCCCTCTGCCGCTACTCGGAGAGATACCCAAGTGGCTATAAGGGGACCCTCTGCTAAGGGGTTAGACTGCGAAAGTGGTGCGAGGGTTCGAATCCCTCTCTCTCCGCCATAAATTTATTGAAACCAGAACTTATTTTGCAAGGCCCGTTGGTCAAGGGGTTAAGACACCTCCCTTTCACGGAGGTAACAGGGGTTCGAATCCCCTACGGGTCATATTATGGAGGCTTAGCTCAGCTGGGAGAGCATCTGCCTTACAAGCAGAGGGTCGGGGGTTCGAGCCCCTCAGCCTCCACCATAAGAAAATTTGAGAAATGCCTTTTAATGTCGCGGGGTGGAGCAGTTCGGTAGCTCGTCGGGCTCATAACCCGAAGGTCGTAGGTTCAAATCCTACCCCCGCAATTAATTTCCTGTTGGAAATGCCTCTGGAACTGTGGTGTAGAGGCCTAACATGCCTGCCTGTCACGCAGGAGATCGCGGGTTCGAATCCCGTCAGTTCCGCCATTTTAACTTCATATATAATTGGCATATAAAGTGCGGATTATATGATGTAGTAATAAAAAAATATGGCTCGGTAGCTCAGTCGGTAGAGCAGAGGACTGAAAATCCTCGTGTCGGCGGTTCGATTCCGTCCCGAGCCACCTTTCAAGTGGGAAATGAGTAATGTGCCGGTGTAGCTCAACTGGTAGAGCAACTGACTTGTAATCAGTAGGTTGGGGGTTCAAGTCCTCTCGCCGGCACCATTTTGGAGGATTAGCGAAGTGGCCAAACGCATCAGACTGTAAATCTGCTCCCTTACGGGTTCGGTGGTTCGAATCCATCATCCTCCACCAGTCTTTTCATAATCATATGGCGGTCGTGGCGAAGTGGTTAACGCACCGGACTGTGACTCCGGCATTCGTGGGTTCAAGCCCCATCGGCCGCCCTTTATTCTTAATCTATTGGGGATTAGCCAAGCGGTAAGGCAACGGACTTTGACTCCGTCATGCATAGGTTCAAATCCTATATCCCCAGCCATTAAGAGCCATTAGCTCAGTTGGTAGAGCACCTGACTTTTAATCAGGGTGTCGAAGGTTCGAGTCCTTCATGGCTCACCATTTATAATTATTTTGCGGTCGTGGCGGAATTGGCAGACGCGCACGGTTCAGGTCCGTGTGGGCTAACCCCCCGTGGAGGTTCGAGTCCTCTCGACCGCACCATATTTTGCGGACGTGGCTCAGCGGTAGAGCATCGCCTTGCCAAGGCGAGGGTCGCGGGTTCGATTCCCGTCGTCCGCTCCATTATCCATACGGCGCCATAGCCAAGTGGTAAGGCAAAGCTCTGCAAAAGCTTCATTCCCCAGTTCAAATCTGGGTGGCGCCTTGACTACTCATTATGGAATTTAATATGCGCCCTTAGCTCAGCTGGATAGAGCGTTTGACTACGAATCAAAAGGCCGGGAGTTCGAATCTCTCAGGGCGCGCCATTTCTTAAAAAATGTATAATGTCGGGATGTAGCTCAGCTTGGTAGAGCACCTGGTTTGGGACCAGGGGGTCGCATGTTCAAATCGTGTCATCCCGATACTGATTTGCGGGTGTAGTTCAATGGTAGAACTCCAGCCTTCCAAGCTGGTAGCGTGGGTTCGATTCCCATCACCCGCTTTTTGCTATAGCGGATTCTTGTTGCCTCAGTGGTGACACCTTATAAATAAAGAGAGCCTGTCTGGGGACAGAGCTCTCTCTTTTTTTGTATTTATCCTCATGTAATCCACAATGTGTTGATTATCCATAATCTTCGGTATCGGTGTATATCGTTCTAATCATACAACTGGCATACACCGATAACCGATCTAGTGGACAGTTTTTACACGGGAATGGTCAGCTGGATGGAGGTTCCCTTGTCTGGAGCAGAGGTTATGCTCATAAATCCCCCTACCCCTCTAGCTCGTTCTTCCATACTGAACAATCCAACTCCCTCTCCTTGGGACTTTCCAGAGAATCCAATGCCCTCATCCCGAATGGTCACTTGTATCATTTCATTTTGATCCTCGACGTCGACATATGCCTCTGCTACATCTGCGTATTTGGCTACATTCGTTAATGCTTCTTGTACAATCCGATAAATTGCAATTTCCTTGCGAATATCAACCCGTTTACGTAAAGTGCATTGAAAATGCACCTCAATCCCGTAATGAGAACAGAAGTTTTCAATATAGGTTCTTATGGCTGGGACGACACCCAGATCATCCAGAACTGAGGGACGAAGTTCCCACGCTAGACCACGAACATCTTTGATGATGTCGGTCACCTGCGAACGAAGATTCTCCAGAGTAGCACTAGGTTGTTCGGCAAGTTGGCTATCCAATTGGATAATAAGTGAAAACAAGCTTTGCCCTATCCCATCATGCAGCTCTCTTGAAAAGCGTTTACGTTCTTCTTCCTGTATTTGCATGACTTGCGTCATCATAGACTGGAGTTCTGCTTCTACTTTCTTCAGTTTAGTGACCTCATTGCGGATCGCTAAGTACTGATAGGGTTTACCTTCCTCGTCCATAAACGGAACGATCGTAGTATTCACCCAATAGTAGCTGTTATCTTTAGCACGATTACGTATTTCTCCTTGCCATACCTCACCTGAACGGATCGTAGTCCACAGGTTTTTCATGAAGGCAGAGGTATGATAGCCTGAATTAATAAGACGATGATCCTGACCGATCAGCTCTTCACGACTGTATTGCGAAATCTCACAGAACTTGTCGTTTACGTACTGAATAATACCTCGATGATCGGTCAAAGCAACGATGGAAGACGTATCTAGAGCAAATTTCAGATTGGATAATTGGTGGAGTGAGTTACGCAGCGCATGAAGAAAAGGGGATTCTGGTATATAAATTTCCAGATCATTCAGCAGTTTATCGGTTGATTCACCAAAGGCATGCTGCAGTAAAGGGTTAGAAGGTTCATTCATAATGGAGCAGCCCCTTTTTTAGTGCGAATTTGACTAGCTCAGGTCGTGTTTTCAAGTTAAGCTTCTCCATAAGATTGCTTTTATGGGACTCTACGGTTTTGACGCTAATCACCAGGTGCTCGGCAATTTCCTTGTTGGCATATCCTTTGGCTACCCACGATAGAATCTCTTTTTCCCGCTCAGACAAGGATTCATAGGGTCCGGCTATGCCTTCCTGTTTGATTTTGTCCAGATATTCACTCATCAGTCGTTTGGTTGCATTCGGGTACAAATAGGCACTACCTTCGGCCACAGACTGGATGGCAGCGAGTAACTCCTCGTGAGGTGCGCTTTTTAAAATATATCCGGATGCTCCAGCCTGAATGGCTCGGAACAGATATTCTTCATCGTCATGCATCGTTAAAATAAGGACTTCTGTATCGGGCAACTGTTTTTTTAATTCAGTGGTTGCCGTGAGACCATCTTTGCCAGGTGGCATGCTAAAATCCATGAGTACGACATTAGGTTGTAGCTCTACTGCTTTACGGATCGCCTCATCCCCGTCTGCTGCATCTCCTACGACCTTAATACCATTTTTGCCGTCCAATAGGGCCATGAGGCCAGAACGTACGACAACATGATCATCCACTACTAGTATACGAATCAATTTGTCATCCCCTCGAACGGTAAAAAAACCGTGCGTTTTGTCATAATCATAGCAAATTTTAGGGATTTCAATCAACAAAGATAGTTAGGGACAGCCATATCAAGTGTTTTATGAGTTTTATTATCTACAGTAACATTGTTGATCTATGGAGTGAGAGGGTAAGCACATAGTTGGCTAAGGCGTTGAGCGACTTGAGTGGCCTCGGCCACATCAGACTCTGTGAACGTCCTCACATCACGATTACCAAGAAGCAGCACACCGTTAGGCAGATCCCCTGTGCTGGAAAAGGGAATAGCAACAGCAGAGTGAAGCTGCTCGGCCAGCATTAGTGCACACTCCTGACGCAGACGTATACTACCCGATAGTAAAGCACTTACAGTCACGGTACGTCCCAAGCGAACAGCCATCCCGGCAATACCATGGCCAATCTTAAAAGAAATAAGGCGATAGCGATTGCTTCGGCTGCCGGAGGCGTAATACCAATGCAGCCTACCACCCGACTTGGACATAAATGCAAGGGCAGTGAGATCACTATAAATAGTATCTCTTAACTGGTTCAGTTCTTTTCGCATTTCATCCGTTATTTGTAGCATAGAAGACACATCCTTTTTCATAACCAAACTATATCTCTAATTCATTGTAGTTCCGACAGTTACAAAAGTAGATCAGGGAACCCCCTGATCTATAGGCGCAGGAAACACTGACTTTTCATCAGGTCGGGTAAGGAGTAGGGAAAAGGCCGATAAATGGGGCGTTAGCTTACCTCGGAAGTGATATTTATCACAGTAAATCAGGGAGTAGGAAGGTATAAAATCAGGTGTTCTCCCGATAACAACCCAGGCATTAAAACATTATGATATAGATATCAGGTAAACACGAGGAGGACGCTAACATGCAAGCCACTTGTATGGAACGGTTTGGGGACGAAGCGGAACGCACGGGAATTCAGATTTATTTGACAGAAGAACATTTTGTTCTGCTAAAAGATATTATGTCCTGGAAGAAGGTAAAGGCAGGCGTTATGCTTTTCCGAGAAGGCGATGATGCAGAGCAGCTTTATTATATACATTCAGGTCATGTTAAACTTCGTAAATCGACAGAAGATGGTAAAGAACTGATTCTGACCATTCAGCATCAAGGCGACTTAATTGGGGAATTTAGCGGGATAGATGGAGAAGAGTATAGTTGCACTGCGGAAACAGCCGATGTGTGTGAGTTAGGCGTCGTGCTTGTTAAGGATCTGGAGTCGCTCTTGTCCAAAAATGGGGAAATGGCACTTCAGTTCATCCAGTGGATGGCGATGAAGCAACGCATTATGCAATCGCGTTTTCGGGACTTACTGTTGTATGGTAAAACTGGAGCGTTAGCATCTACATTGATCCGTGCTAGCAATACATGTGGCGTGGCTGTGAAGGATGGCATTTTACTAAATATGAAGCTAAGTCACTCCGAATTAGGTGAGATGATTGGAGCGACGCGAGAGAGTGTGAACCGGATGCTGAGCGCGCTGAAAGAGCAGGGAACCCTAGATACAAGGGATGGAAAGATTGTCATTCACGATCTCAAGGTATTACGTGGCATGTGCTGCTGTCCTTCGTACGGCCAATGTGCCCATGAAATTTGTCGCCTCTAATATATGAATACCATTAGGCGGGGTCCAAGAGACTTCGTCTTGCTGCATGTCTTCTAACAATCTAGCACATGGGGTAACGAACAACATAGATTACAAAAAAAACTAATCAACGTCGTATAGCGGCTAATTACCAATAATATATTTATATTAAATGGAACTGAACACATGACATTTTATGAACTAGCTGTTTTGAAGTAACAGTGGAGCTAATAATGGTTGACTAAAAGGTGGGAGGGATTTTAAGTTTTAAAAAAAGGTATTATTTACAAGTTGCTTTCTATTGCTGAAAATGATATATTATTTGAGCTGACAACAAAACAGCAGTTTCAAAAGCGAAAAGCTTGGGTGAAATGATCTTCAAAAAAAGAAAAAATAACCCTTGCATTTTTGAAACGAACATGATATGATCTTATAGCTGCTGAAAAACGCGGCGAAAGAGAAATGTTTGATCTTTGAAAACTGAACAACGAGTGAGTAAAACGATTTTGTTCGCAAAATCAAAACAAGAGATATTTTATCTCGTCAGTTTCAAAATGAGCTTATCGCTCTTTCTATAAACCAGCTTCGGTTGGTCTTTAATGGAGAGTTTGATCCTGGCTCAGGACGAACGCTGGCGGCGTGCCTAATACATGCAAGTCGAGCGGGGTTGTTTAGAAGCTTGCTTCTAAACAACCTAGCGGCGGACGGGTGAGTAACACGTAGGCAACCTGCCCACAAGACAGGGATAACTACCGGAAACGGTAGCTAATACCCGATACATCCTTTTCCTGCATGGGAGAAGGAGGAAAGACGGAGCAATCTGTCACTTGTGGATGGGCCTGCGGCGCATTAGCTAGTTGGTGGGGTAAAGGCCTACCAAGGCGACGATGCGTAGCCGACCTGAGAGGGTGATCGGCCACACTGGGACTGAGACACGGCCCAGACTCCTACGGGAGGCAGCAGTAGGGAATCTTCCGCAATGGGCGAAAGCCTGACGGAGCAACGCCGCGTGAGTGATGAAGGTTTTCGGATCGTAAAGCTCTGTTGCCAGGGAAGAACGTCTTATAGAGTAACTGCTATAAGAGTGACGGTACCTGAGAAGAAAGCCCCGGCTAACTACGTGCCAGCAGCCGCGGTAATACGTAGGGGGCAAGCGTTGTCCGGAATTATTGGGCGTAAAGCGCGCGCAGGCGGCTCTTTAAGTCTGGTGTTTAATCCCGAGGCTCAACTTCGGGTCGCACTGGAAACTGGGGAGCTTGAGTGCAGAAGAGGAGAGTGGAATTCCACGTGTAGCGGTGAAATGCGTAGAGATGTGGAGGAACACCAGTGGCGAAGGCGACTCTCTGGGCTGTAACTGACGCTGAGGCGCGAAAGCGTGGGGAGCAAACAGGATTAGATACCCTGGTAGTCCACGCCGTAAACGATGAATGCTAGGTGTTAGGGGTTTCGATACCCTTGGTGCCGAAGTTAACACATTAAGCATTCCGCCTGGGGAGTACGGTCGCAAGACTGAAACTCAAAGGAATTGACGGGGACCCGCACAAGCAGTGGAGTATGTGGTTTAATTCGAAGCAACGCGAAGAACCTTACCAGGTCTTGACATCCCTCTGACCGGTCTAGAGATAGACCTTTCCTTCGGGACAGAGGAGACAGGTGGTGCATGGTTGTCGTCAGCTCGTGTCGTGAGATGTTGGGTTAAGTCCCGCAACGAGCGCAACCCTTATGCTTAGTTGCCAGCAGGTCAAGCTGGGCACTCTAAGCAGACTGCCGGTGACAAACCGGAGGAAGGTGGGGATGACGTCAAATCATCATGCCCCTTATGACCTGGGCTACACACGTACTACAATGGCCGGTACAACGGGAAGCGAAATCGCGAGGTGGAGCCAATCCTAGAAAAGCCGGTCTCAGTTCGGATTGTAGGCTGCAACTCGCCTACATGAAGTCGGAATTGCTAGTAATCGCGGATCAGCATGCCGCGGTGAATACGTTCCCGGGTCTTGTACACACCGCCCGTCACACCACGAGAGTTTACAACACCCGAAGTCGGTGGGGTAACCCGCAAGGGAGCCAGCCGCCGAAGGTGGGGTAGATGATTGGGGTGAAGTCGTAACAAGGTAGCCGTATCGGAAGGTGCGGCTGGATCACCTCCTTTCTATGGAGAATCGTTTCCTGCAACGGAAACATTCAAATATGAAGCGTAAGCTTCAAAAACTACTCACTCGTTGCTCAGTTTTGAGAGCTCAAACTCTCAAAAAAAAGCTGGTTGTTTACAGCTTTGCACCTTGAAAACTGGATACCGAAACGAAATTGCGTTTTAGAATATTCCTTTAAGCTGATCTTGTGTAAACAAGTGAAATAAAGGTAGCAGGTAAGGAAAGATCTTTTGCCTTTGGCAAAAATCATTCTTTATCAAACATCGACATTTTCTTTTTTTTGAAAGAAAAGTCTAGGTTAAGCTACAAAGAGCACACGGAGGATGCCTAGGCGCCAGGAGCCGACGAAGGACGTGGCGAACAACGATAAAGCCTCGGGGAGCTGTAAGCAAGCTTTGATCCGGGGATGTCCGAATGGGGAAACCCGGCTGTCTTCATCGACAGTCACTTTCTGCTGAATACATAGGCAGAATAGAGGCAGACCAGGGGAACTGAAACATCTAAGTACCCTGAGGAAGAGAAAACAATAGTGATTCCGTCAGTAGCGGCGAGCGAACGCGGATTAGCCCAAACCAAGGAGCTTGCTCCTTGGGGTTGTGGGACGTCTCACATGGAGTTACAAAGGAACCGGTTAGATGAAGAGGTCTGGAAAGGCCCGCCAGAGAAGGTAAAAGCCCTGTAGTTCAAAACTTGTTCCCTCCGAGACGGATCCCGAGTAGTGCGGGGCACGTGAAACCCCGTATGAATCCGGCAGGACCATCTGCCAAGGCTAAATACTCCCTGGCGACCGATAGTGAAGCAGTACCGTGAGGGAAAGGTGAAAAGCACCCCGGAAGGGGAGTGAAATAGATCCTGAAACCGTGTGCTTACAAGAAGTCAGAGCCCGATCTATGGGTGATGGCGTGCCTTTTGTAGAATGAACCGGCGAGTTACGTTCCCGTGCAAGGTTAAGGTGAAGAGCTGAAGCCGCAGCGAAAGCGAGTCTGAATAGGGCGACTTGAGTACGTGGACGTAGACCCGAAACCGGGTGATCTACCCCTGTCCAGGGTGAAGGTGCGGTAACACGCACTGGAGGCCCGAACCCACGCATGTTGAAAAATGCGGGGATGAGGTGGGGGTAGCGGAGAAATTCCAATCGAACCCGGAGATAGCTGGTTCTCCCCGAAATAGCTTTAGGGCTAGCCTCGGAAAACAGAATCGTGGAGGTAGAGCACTGATTGGGTGCGGGGCCCGCAAGGGTTACCAAGCTCAGTCAAACTCCGAATGCCATAGATTTAGTTCCGGGAGTCAGACAGTGAGTGCTAAGATCCATTGTCGAAAGGGAAACAGCCCAGACCATCAGCTAAGGTCCCCAAGTGTGTGTTAAGTGGGAAAGGATGTGGAGTTGCACAGACAACCAGGATGTTGGCTTAGAAGCAGCCACCATTGAAAGAGTGCGTAATAGCTCACTGGTCGAGTGACTCTGCGCCGAAAATGTAACGGGGCTAAACACACCACCGAAGCTATGGCTTGATGCTTGCATCAGGGGTAGGGGAGCGTTGAATGCGGGTTGAAGGTGTACCGTAAGGAGCGCTGGACTGCATTCAAGTGAGAATGCCGGTATGAGTAACGAAAAGATCTGTGAGAATCAGATCCGCCGAAAGCCTAAGGGTTCCTGAGGAAGGTTCGTCCGCTCAGGGTAAGTCGGGACCTAAGGCGAGGCCGATAGGCGTAGTCGAAGGACAACAGGTCGAAATTCCTGTACCACCGTAATCCGTTATGAGCGATGGGGTGACGCAGTAGGGTAGTGACGCGGACTGATGGATGTCCGTCTAAGCAGTGAGGCTGGTGTGTAGGCAAATCCGCACATCGTTAAGGCTGGGCTGTGATGGGGAGCGAAAATTGTAGTAGCGAAGGTCATGATCTCAGACTGCCAAGAAAAGCCTCTAGCCAGGAGAAGGTGCCCGTACCGCAAACCGACACAGGTAGGCGAGAAGAGAATTCTAAGGCGCGCGGAAGAACTCTCGTTAAGGAACTCGGCAAAATGACCCCGTAACTTCGGGAGAAGGGGTGCCTCGGTAGGGTGAATAGCCCGAGGGGGCCGCAGTGAAAAGGCCCAAGCGACTGTTTAGCAAAAACACAGGTCTGTGCGAAGCCGCAAGGCGAAGTATACGGGCTGACGCCTGCCCGGTGCTGGAAGGTTAAGGGGAGTGGTAAGCCTTCGGGCGAAGCTATGAACCGAAGCCCCAGTAAACGGCGGCCGTAACTATAACGGTCCTAAGGTAGCGAAATTCCTTGTCAGGTAAATTCTGACCCGCACGAATGGCGTAACGACTTGGGCGCTGTCTCAACGAGAGATCCGGTGAAATTTTAATACCTGTGAAGATGCAGGTTACCCGCGACAAGACGGAAAGACCCCATGGAGCTTTACTGCAGCTTGATATTGAATTTGGGTACGATCTGTACAGGATAGGTGGGAGCCGTAGAACTTTGAGCGCCAGCTTGAAGAGAGGCATCCTTGGGATACCACCCTGATCGTATCTAGGTTCTAACTTGGTACCGTGATCCGGTACGAGGACAGTGTCAGGTGGGCAGTTTGACTGGGGCGGTCGCCTCCTAAAGAGTAACGGAGGCGCCCCAAGGTTCCCTCAGAATGGTTGGAAATCATTCGAAGAGTGCAAAGGCAGAAGGGAGCTTGACTGCGAGACCTACAAGTCGAGCAGGGACGAAAGTCGGGCTTAGTGATCCGGTGGTACCGCATGGAAGGGCCATCGCTCAACGGATAAAAGCTACCCTGGGGATAACAGGCTTATCTCCCCCAAGAGTCCACATCGACGGGGAGGTTTGGCACCTCGATGTCGGCTCATCGCATCCTGGGGCTGAAGTAGGTCCCAAGGGTTGGGCTGTTCGCCCATTAAAGCGGTACGCGAGCTGGGTTCAGAACGTCGTGAGACAGTTCGGTCCCTATCTGTCGTGGGCGTAGGAAATTTGAGAGGAGCTGTCCTTAGTACGAGAGGACCGGGATGGACGTACCGCTGGTGTACCAGTTGTTCCGCCAGGAGCACCGCTGGGTAGCTATGTACGGAAGGGATAAGCGCTGAAAGCATCTAAGCGTGAAGCCCCCCTCAAGATGAGATTTCCCAGTATGTAAGACCCCTTGAAGACGACGAGGTAGATAGGTTGGGGGTGGAAGTGCAGTAATGCATGGAGCTGACCAATACTAATCGGTCGAGGGCTTATCCTAAGATAAAACGCAAATGAGTTTCGGATCCAGTTTTCAGGGTGTAACCTTGAATGTAGAATTTGCACAGCAAATTCATGTTTGGTGGCGATAGCGGAGGGGTTCCACACGTACCCATCCCGAACACGACCGTTAAGCCCTCCAGCGCCGATGGTACTTGGACCGCAGGGTCCTGGGAGAGTAGGACGTCGCCAAGCAAAATAAAAGAGCACAGCCTTAACGGGCTGTGCTCAGAGTGTCGAGAAAGTCCAGAGGACTTTTCGACACTTCTATTTTTATATGGGGAGACGCATCTTTTAAAACAAAAATCGATTTAAAACGATCTGAGGACCCTAGTTTTTAGACCACTAAGACAGTTTTAAACCCCCTGCAAAAAAACAGGGGGTTTCTCGACAATCTGAGCACAGCCTTAACGGGCTGTGCTTTTTTTCCTATAACCGATTCATTTATCATTCACATGAAAGGTCTTTCTCATGGATTCGGTCAAAAGTTTTATGATATCCTGGTTGTCCTTTGTATAGTGGTGCTTAGTTAGCATTTTTAACTAAGGACAGTATTAACTGGGGAGTTAATCTATTTCAACCTGTTCTGTCTGAAGGACACTCAAGGCTTGAAGTTTACGGGTAATTTCTTTTTGCCACTTGGTATCTCCGACTTGTACGGCAAGATTGAGAAGGTCCAAATAATCATCAATATGCAGGGAGGTTTTACTGAAAGTTTCTTTCACTGCGGTCCTGCCTCCTTTAAAGTCTATGTGTATTTATCATTTAATAATGATAATCATTATCAAAAGATGATCTTATTCATATTATGCCTGTGTTCTAGACAAATTGCAAGTTATGATATGAATGAATTTTGAAGCACGCAAATGAGGGCTTGAAAAAACAAACCCTTCTCCTTAAGTTCACGCATTGTTCACGTCTTTTCTATGGAACATAATGAAAAGAACAAGCGGGCATTGAGTGTCCACCAATAAGGAGGGCAAATTGCGCAATGCTTCAACAAGAGGAGGAAAAGGACCATGAGCAGAACAAAAATGAAAGCGTTTGCCATTGTGATGGTGAGCGCCTTGGCATTGACGCTGGCAGCTTGTAATAACGGACAGAGCGCAAGTCCGGGGAATTCAGGGGAAAAGGGTGGAAGCAATGTAACGAAGGATGTTACGATTACCTTTCAGAACATTAATCCTGATCCGAGCACCCCTTCGTACAAAATGATTAAGCAAATTGTAGGTCAATACGAGCAGGATCATCCTCATGTCAAAATTGAATTGGATTCGCTAAATACAGATCAACAAAAGCTTAAGCTGAAGACACAGGCAGCGGCGAAGGAAGTACCTGATATCACGATTGTAAACCCGGCTGCACAGATGAAGCCATTCGTAGATGCCGGGCTGCTGGCTCCATTAAACGATGTGGCTGATAAAGAGGGGCTAAAAGATACATTTCAGAATGGACTTCTTAATTACTATAGTTTCGACGATAAGCTCTACGCTTTTCCGGATGGCAACAATATAGAAGTGGTGTTTTACAATAAGGAACTGTTCAAGCAGGCGGGAATCCAGAAGTTGCCGACCACCTTTGACGAGCTGATTACGACGGTCAAAACGCTGAAGGCGAAGGGAATTACTCCGATTGCCATTGGGGAAAAGGATTCATGGACGGGGTCCCTCCTTTTTATGAACATTTTGTTGCGTACGAATGAAGGACCGAATTTTCTCAATGATGTACTGGACGGCAAAAAGACGTTTAACGACCCGGCTTTTGTGGAAGCGGTGGATGCATTTCAGGAATTGGTGCAGGCAGGAGCTTTCCCGGATGGAGCTACATCTATTGACTACAATGCAGGCGGTAATATTTTTAAAACAGGAAAAGCCGCGATGTATATCATGGGTACATGGGAAACGGGGTCAATTGATGCTTCTTCGGTAGCGGGTAAGGTAGGAGCGTTTCAATTCCCTACGGTGAATGGCAAGGGTGATGTGAATGAGTATGTAATTGCGCCGGGCAGCGCATTTGCGGTATCTGCGAACAGTGAACATTTACAGGAAACGAAGGATTTTCTGCACTATTTTATTAAGGAGATGCCCAAAATTCAGTTTGATCTGAAAAATGCGATTGGCAGCGGTCAGAAAATGAAAGGTGATCTGAAGGAAGCGGGCTACTCCGAGTTAGCGATTAGTCTTAATGAGCTGTTCAAGAATGTAAAAGGGGGCGATCTCGCTTTTGATAATACGATGAATCCGGCTATTGCGCAGGCGCATCTGAGTAGCATTCAAAACCTGTTCGTGCAAAAGGAAGACTCTGCACAAGTTGCCAAGGAACATCAGAACACTTTTGAAGCGAATAAATAAGTGAGGTTTTGCAAAAATCCAATAAGCGACTCCCAATGAACAATATATAGATCGAAATGGCCTAGTTCGTCTAGATATCGTACTTTGGAGCGACTGGCATTGAATTTTGCAAAATTCTGAAGTAGCAGACACTAGGGAGGGGGCGAAATGCTTCTTCCCTGATTGGAAATCATGTAGGTTGCGCATCCTCAGAAGATCTTCAGAATCAACACAAAGGAGATTAGAGCATGAATGTACTGAAGGTGCCAGCACGTACCATTGCCGTTTTCGTGCTACCCTGCCTGTTGTTGTATACCTGTATGGTATTTGTTCCGATTCTGGTGTCGGTGTATTGTGGATTGCTGGATTGGAACGGTATTGCCGAGGCAAAGTTCGTGGGGCTGGCTAATTTTGAGCGGATTTTTACAGCAGATTCAGTATTCTGGCCATCCGTGAAACGGACTATGATGTTTGCTGTGTTTTCCATGCTGGAGATTCCGTTCTGTCTGCTGCTGGCGATCTTGCTTAATCGTTATGTGCGTAAGGCCAATACGCTGGTTACGATGTATTTTCTGCCGGTTATTCTGTCGGTGGTCATTATCGGGCAGCTGTGGAAGACGATTTATAATCCGGCCTCGATGGGTGGAATGCTGAACGGTATTTTGATGGCGATTGGGCTGGAAGGCTGGACACGCTCATGGCTGACGGAACCGCAGATAGCGATGTACGCCCTCTATTTTGTATCGTTGTGGCAGTATTTTGGCTATCATTTGCTTATCCAGTTTACCGGGGTACAAAATATACCGAATGAGTTGTACGAAGCAGCCAAAATTGATGGAGCTGAAGGATTCAAAGCAGACCGCTATATTACGCTGCCGCTTATTGTACCTATTTTCAAGATATCAATTGTATTAGCATTTATCGGCTCCCTGCAATCGTTTGATTTGATCTGGGTGATGACGGGTGGAGGACCAGCCCATGCGACGGATACAGTATCCACGTATATGTACAATATGTCCTTTTTATCGATGAAATACGGATATGGCAGCGCATTGGCTTCAATTCTCGTAGTGATTTGCTTGTCATTTACAATTGTGATAAATTTTGTTTTCAAACGAATCGAAAATAAGGTAAGCTAAAGGAGATGGAACTGTTGAATGCCTTGAAAAAAACGGGAGTCTTTTCCTTATTGGCAATCTTAATTGTCACGCAGCTGTATCCACTCTTTTGGCTGCTGACCTATTCGTTGAAGACGAATGAAGAGATATTGAGCTCAAGCTTCTTTGCACTCCCTCAAGTGCCCCAGTGGCACAACTATCAGGAAGCCTATGAATCAGGGAGCTACTTGCGTTATTTAGGAAACAGTGTGCTGGTGACCGGGGTTACGATGATTTTCGTTATTTTATTAAGCTCGATGACTGCTTATGCGATTACACGTTTTCGTTGGCGCTTCGGGGCTGTTGTGCTGACTTTGTTTTTGATCGGGATGATGATCCCGATGCAAGCCACACTACTGCCGCTAATGGTGATGTTTAAAAACGTCCATATTCTGAATACGTATTTCTCACTGATTTTACCCTACATTGCTTTTCAGACACCGATTGCGGTCTTCATCCTATCCGGCTTTATGCGGTCCATTCCCCACGAAATTGAAGAATCCGCTTACATTGACGGAGCAAGCATTTATCGTATTTTCCGCAGTGTAATCTTACCCATCTCGATTCCGCCTATCATGACGGTATGTATTTTAACTTTCATTAACATCTGGAATGAATACATTATGGCTGCCACCTTTATCTCATCCGAGAAGCTCAAAACTCTCCCTTTCGGCGTATATACGTTCGTCAGCCAGTATTCTGTGAACTACGGTAATATTGGTGCTTTTCTAGTCATGGGTGCCTTACCGGTCATTATTATTTATTTTGTTCTGTCCGAAAATATCACCAAGGGCATGGTTGCGGGAGCGGTTAAAGGATAGCGGTCGATGCGAAAGGAGCGCACGGAGGTATGATGCGCCGTTTTCAATCCATTCAATACCGCTTGTTTGTTCTGTTCCTATTGAGCATGTCCGGCATTGTGCTGGCAGTCAGTCTATTATTTTACAACCGTACTACGGTGCAGTTCCATGATAAGGTCAGCGAGCTGGCGCGTAAAAATGTATCCCAGACGGCAGGCCTGTTCGAATTGCTACTCGGCAGCTATAACAGTCTCTCCAAATCGATCA
Source organism: Paenibacillus sp. SEL1 (assembly GCF_054602535.1). Taxonomy (NCBI): domain Bacteria; kingdom Bacillati; phylum Bacillota; class Bacilli; order Caryophanales; family Paenibacillaceae; genus Paenibacillus; species Paenibacillus sp. SEL1. The sequence continues at coordinate 2,426,298 of NZ_CM137723.1, forward strand.
GCAACAATATGGATTTGGTTCGTCTGTTGACGACGGATAGTAGTGATTTACCTGCTGTCAATTACATCAACGAACGTACGATTACGAATATTCTGGGGGCTATCTATTATTCGCGTGAGGATCTGATTGGCATCCATGTCATCACAGACACAGGCAAGGTATATAACTATGGCAATTATATGAATGTCATTGATACTCATTACGAACATACGGAATGGTATAAGGAAATTCGAAAGTCGGCGGGCAAAATTGCATGGCTGGGCGTGTATCCTCACTCTGTCATTGATCAGGTGGAAACCAGACCCGTGTTTGCGTTTGGACGGCAGCTCTATGATCTGGATGAACACAAGCCGATTGGTATTGTCCTGTTTGAGGCTGAGCCGCGTTCTGTTTTGTCCGCTCTCCACAATTTGCGGTTAGGCACCAATAGTCAGGTATATTTGTTGGGTCATGAAAACCGAATTGTGTCGGCCACTTCCTCTGATCCGCCACCGGATTTGCAAAATCTAGAGCAGCAGGTACCAGAGGAGGATGTTATTGTAAATCGAAGTAATGAAAGAGTTGTAATCGCTTCCAAGTTGCCGTTTGCCGACTGGTCTGTGATTAGTGTGACACCTAGTGAGGATCTGAACGTGGAGCTGGTGCAAAATCAAAGGTACTTATTTATCGTGGCACCTATACTTATTATTGTGTCGGCGTTAATTGCATCTATCGTCTCCAGGGGCATTTCCCTTCCACTCAAGCGAGTCATTCGGGAAATGAAGCGGGTAGAGACAGGAAATTTCCGTCATACGGTAAACACCAAATCCTATGAAGAAATCAATCAACTAGCTACCTCTTTTAACCATATGGTAAGACGGATTGCAGAGCTAATCGAGCTGGTGCGTATATCATCGGTCAGTGAAAAAAATGCGGAACTGCACGCGCTACAGACGCAGGTCAATCCACATTTTCTGTATAATACGCTGGATATGATCTATTGGATGCTGGATGAAAAGGGACAAGATCAGCTCGGAGAGGTGGTTCTCTCCTTATCCCATATGTTCCGTTACAGCAGCCATTGGGAAGAGGGGACCGATGTAAGCCTTCGTGAAGAAGTGGAGCAGGTTGGCCACTATCTTACCATTATCCAAGCCCGGCTGGAGGGCAGGGTATCCGTAGACATCAATATTGAAGAACGATGGATGGATATCCGCTTGCCGAAAATGACCTTACAGCCATTGATTGAAAATGCGGTGAAGCACGGATTGGAGCCTCTTCATGCGGATACAGGTGGCAAGTTGCTCGTCAGAGCGGAGGAATATGGCGGTGTATTGAGCCTGCACATCATCGACAACGGTGCAGGGATGGAGTACGAACGATGGGAGGTGGTCCAGATCGCTTTGGCAGAACCCGGCAAACAGGCGGGCAGCGGGCAGGCGGGAGGCATCGGCCTGCAAAACCTAAATTTACGGCTACGGCACATGTTCGGAGAAGAGTACGGCCTACGGATCTCTAGCGTACCTGGGGCCGGAACAACAGTCACTGTAAGTGTGCCTCTGCCACAGAAGGAGGAGAAACATGAATATTCTGATAGCTGACGATGAAAATATGATTCGGCAGGGGATTCGGCGTACCATTGGCCAAGCTCTACCAACCTGCGGCATTCATCTCGCTGCTTCCACCGAGGAGGCAGCAGGCATTCTGGCGGAGCATCCTGTAGATATTGTATTAACTGATATCCTGATGCCCGGTATGGATGGTCTGGAATTCATGCGTATTTCTAAGCGAAAGCATCCTCATCTGCAGTGGGTTGTCATTTCGGCCCATTCCGACTTCCATTATGCACAAAGAGCAGTAAAGCTGGGTGCCAAAGACTACCTGTTAAAGCCGATTGGTAAAAGAAAGCTGCTGGAATGCATTGAAATACTGGCAGCCGAAGCGCTTGTGGCCTCGCAGCAGGCGAACGAGGGTAGGCTTCTCAAATCCAATATGGTTTATTTGCGTGAAGCCGTTTTCCAACGCTATGCCCTTGGACTGGACACGGGCAAGCTGGATATACAGCCTTTTGTCGAAAATTATCCGGAATTCCATCTCTTCATGGTTCGCATGGAACCTGATCACAAGCAGACGCATCTGGAGCATTTTATGATTGAAAATGTACTGTCCGAGCTCATTGAGGCAGGAGGCAGCGGCTTTGTCGTCAGTCTAGACCGCCATAGTCTGCTGGGCATTGCAAGGCTAAGGGATGAGGCAGAGGCCGCACGGCTAGAGACGTTGCTCGAATCCCATCTGAAGCGTTATGTGAAGGTGCCCCTACAAATTACACGTTCGGGTGTTCATCACAATTTTGCCTCCATACCTGAAGAGGTGGCGCGACTAAGACGTACACCAGAGGAGATTGCAGCCGCAGCAGCGGATACAGGAGAATGTTTACGCAAAGGCATGCATACGGTAGATGTGGCATTGCAATACATTCGGGCTCACTTTACAGAGGAGCTGTCGCTGGAGAAGGTGGCTTCAATCGTATTTTTGAATCCGGTGTATTTCAGCCAGTTATTCAAGCAAAAGACGGGACAAGGCTACAAGGATTATGTCATTTGCCTGCGTATGGAGGAGGCGAAGCGGCTGCTCAGTGATCCTCATCTGCGGCTGGCTGATATTTCGGAGCGGATCGGCTATCAGGATATGCGGCATTTTACACAGGTATTCCGGCGCAAATGTGGAATGACTCCAACCGAGTATCGGCATCAAGGAGTCAAGTAAGGCGGTATCAACGACCGAATGAAGGAAGTTCATCTAGCATCAGACTGTTTCAGGAGTAGAGCGGTAGAGCATCTACTCGGGAACAGTCTTTTTCGCGTCTCCAGCTTGTAGCAGTTCAACAAATTTGCGAGCTGCATTGGATAAATAACGATCTTTGCGCCATACGACGGCAGGCTGTGTGAAGGGGAATGGCTCCTTAATGGAGAGTGTGCGAAATCTGTTCCCGTATTCTTGTCCCAAGCCAGCGTCTGGAATAATGGTAATTCCCATGCCTGTGGAAACGAGCGAGAGAATGGTCGATATTTCTGGACAGTCCAGTACGACGCGCGGAATAAGATGGTGTTCCTGAAATTTGCGGATGACGGTTTCGTATAGTCCGTGTCCTTCTGTTCGGCGTCCCAACAAGAGGTCATAGCTGGCAGCTTCCTGTAAGGTAATTTCCCCACTGGGATGGCGATCTGCCCATTCACACGGAAGAACCGCAACAAAAGAAACGCCCTCCAGTTCAATCGTATGGTACGATTTGTCATCTACCGGAAGCAGCAGCAGGGCCAGATCAACTTTATTTTGGTGCAGCAGCTCTTCCAGATGATGTGTGTCTCCGTGTCCTATTTTAACGTATACCTCTGGATAAACCTGATGAAAGCGGCTGAGTTGTTCAGTAATCAGAGACATACAGGCGGATGACGTGCCTATAGCAAGTGTGCCGGTTACTTTGTTTTCAAACTCCCCAATTTCTCTACAGGTGTCCTCCATTTCAGCCAATAATCGTTTGGCGCGTGTATACAGTGTATACCCGGCCTCGGTAACTTCCCACTTTTTTCCTTCACGGTAAATCAGCTTTACACCAAGCTCGTCCTCCATATTTTTGAGTTGTTGACTCAATGGAGGCTGGGCCATGTTGAGCGTTCTGGCGGCCTTGGTGATTTGGCCTTCCTCCACGATGACGCAAAAGTAATGCAGATGCTTCAAGTCCATTGGGGATTCCTCCTCATTTCTAAACAACGCTTCGATTTGAATACTTTTAAAGTATGCATTACATATATTATATATATTTTTCGTGTGCAGGGAACGAGCGTATAATTTTTGACAGTAATGCATGGGTGAACATAAAACGATGGGATGGAAGGAGGGGACATATGAAGAAAATCATTGTAGGAATATCGGGAGCGACAGGGTCGATTTTTGGTATCCGTATATTACAACAATTACGAGAGGCTGGAGTCCAAAGCCATCTGGTGCTATCCCCGTGGGCTATTGCGAACATCCCCTATGAGACAGGCTACACGGTGAAGGAAGTGGAGGCGATGGCGGATGCGGTCTACTCGTATAAGGATCAGGCTGCGCGTATTTCCAGCGGCTCCTTTCGAGTAGACGGCATGGTCGTCGCTCCTTGCAGCATGAAGACCCTTGCCTCCATTCGTATTGGTATGGCGGACAACCTGCTTACCCGATCAGCGGATGTGATACTGAAGGAGCGAAAGAAGCTGCTGCTCATGACCAGAGAAACACCATTAAGCAGTATCCATCTGGAAAATATGCTGGAGCTGTCACGTATGGGCGTGATGATCCTGCCGCCGATGCCTGCCTTTTATAATCATCCTGCAAGTATCGAGGAATTGGTGGATCATATTGTTTTTCGTGCATTGGATCAGTTCGGTATTGTCACAACCGCAGCCAAACGCTGGGATGGAATGAAGCAGAATGACTCCAGGCTGCACCAGAATTGAGAAATCGAAAGACGAAGGAGAATGAATAATGGCTTATAAAGACTTTCGCGATTTTCTACACACCTTGGAAAAGGAGGGACAATTACTCACGATCAGCGATGAGGTAAAGCCGGAGCCGGACCTCGCAGCAGCTAACAGAGCATTAAACAATCTTGGAGATAAGACGCCTGCTCTCTTTTTCAACAATATCTATGGATATACGGATGCTCGTATTGCAATGAATGTGATGGGCTCCTGGCCCAATCATGCCCTCATGATGGGAATGCCCAAAAACACGCCGCTCAAGGAGCAGTTTTTTGAATTTGCCAGACGCTATGAACAATTTCCGGTGCCCGTAAAGCGGGAAGAAACCGCTCCTTTTCATGAAGTCGAGATTACGGAGAATATTAATTTGTTTGATATTTTGCCGTTGTTTCGTTTGAATCAGGGGGACGGAGGGTTTTATCTGGATAAAGCAATTCTAGTTTCACGCGATCTGGATGACCCGGACACCTACGGTAAGCAAAATGTCGGCTTGTACCGGATGCAGGTGAAAGGCAAGAACCGTTTGGGCATCCAGCCTGTACCACAGCATGATATTGCGATCCATATCCGTCAGGCTGAGGAGCGCGGCGAAAATCTGAAGGTGGCTATTGCCCTCGGATGTGAGCCTGTGATTACAACGGCTGCTTCTACGCCGCTGCTGTACGATCAATCCGAATATGAGATGGCGGGCGCCATTCAGGGTGAGCCTTACCGTGTGGTCAAAGCGAAGGATGCAGATCTGGATCTGCCTTGGGGAGCCGAGGTCATTTTGGAAGGCGAAGTGTTAGCAGGTGAACGTGAGTATGAAGGTCCTTTCGGTGAATTCACAGGTCACTATTCCGGCGGCCGCGCGATGCCAGTCATTCAGATTAATCGTGTATATCACCGCAAACAGCCTATCTTTGAGCATCTGTACATCGGGATGCCTTGGACCGAAACGGATTATATGATCGGTGTGAATACAAGTGTACCGCTGTTTCAGCAGCTTAAGGATGCTTTTCCTAATGAAATCGTGGCTGTTAATGCCATGTATACGCATGGGCTGGTCGCTATTATTTCCACGAAAACCCGGTATGGCGGCTTTGCAAAGGCTGTGGGAATGCGTGCGTTAACGACTCCGCATGGATTGGGGTATTGCAAGCTCGTGATTGTGGTGGATGAGGAGGTCGATCCGTTCAATCTGCCGCAGGTCATGTGGGCTTTATCCACCAAGCTTCATCCAAAGCATGATGCTGTCATTGTTCCTGGCTTGTCTATTTTACCGCTGGACCCCGGCTCTGATTCGGCAGGTATGACGCACAAAATGATATTGGATGCGACGACACCTGTAGCACCGGATATTAGAGGACATTACTCGCAGTCGCTCGATTCTCCGTTGGGTGTAGCAGAATGGGAGAAAAAGTTGAGCCAAATGCTTCGCTGAATATTTTTAAAAATAAAGAAAGATTAAAGGAGTGCTGACAGATGCATATTTGTCCCCGTTGTGAATCTAATCGTTCAGAAGTTGTTACCCGCTCGCCAGTTAAAGGCGCCTGGGAGGTTTTGTTGTGCCCTGTATGCCTGTTCACATGGCGTACCTCAGAACCGGATAGCATTACGGATCCAGCAAAGTATAAATCGGCGTTCAAGGTAAACCCCCACGATATTCCGAATGCTGCTCATGTTCCTCCTATTCCAGAGCGGATATAGGGTCGTTCGTAAGTAGCCATAAATTATGGTACTTTGAAGTTATAGGCCAAAAGTAAAGGGGAATATACTTCATGCAGACACCAAGGATCGGTAAGGAACTGTTTACGCTGTTGGACGGTAAGGAGCTGAAGGACAAGCAGCATGAAGCAATGATGCTGCTGACGGTCACGGAAGATCAGTGGCCGCACATAGCGATGATTAGTGTGGGCGAGGTTGTAGCGCTGGACGAGGGGAATTTGCGTCTGGCACTATGGCCGGGTACGACCACGACGGGCAACATGATCCGTACTGGCAAGGCGACGCTTGCGGTGTTTACTGGGGGGAAGGCGCATTATGTGCGGTTGTCGCTGGAACATCTGCCTGCTTTGCCCGGAGCCAAGCATGTACGTGAGCGATTTGCGGCGCATGTTTTTGCAGCCAGAGAAGATTCGGCCCAATATGCGGATATCTTGACAGGTGTCACGGTTCGTCTCAAGGAACCGGAATCGGTGATCCATCGTTGGAAGGAAACGGTGGCTGAGCTGTTAATGTAAAGCCATCTGATTACTCCGTCGTTTATATGCACCAACTGGCTCCTAATATGGAAGAATACCATCATTTAAGAGTTCGCGCAGCAGCATATAGCTGTTTGTAAATGCGAGATTGTGGATCTGTTGAGAAAACTCTTCACTATGGCTCTAAAGCTACACAAATTGTAATGTCTAATCTTTATCAGAGACGATCTAGTTAATAAGGACCAAATTTCCTTCGAAGCCTAAACTATTCTTTTCCATATGACGACATAAAACGTAGGTGTAAGGATTTTGCGAAATCCTTAATTTAAGTTTTGAAATGGGAGGGAATTAGATTTTGAAGAATAGATGGTCCGGTTTTCTGGCGTTGGTCATCCTGATTTCAAGTTTTACATCATATGCAGGATTTGCATCTGCTGCGGATGCGGTGCTTTCCAAGATTGTCCTTTCCTCTAACGAGGTAACTTTGCAGCAGGGAGATACGGCTGCGTTGACGGCTACTGCTGTTTTTAGCGATGGGACAACCTCGAATGTAACCGTAAGCACGGATTGGAAAAGTGATAATACAGCTATTGCTACTGTGTATAATGGTACAGTTTCGGCCAAGGCTGAAGGGGAAGCCACCGTGGTTGCGACCTATAAAGAGAAGGTGCAATCGGTTCAGGTACATGTAACGAAAAAGGTTAAGGCGCTGACATCCAGTGTACAAAGCCTGAACTTGCGTTCAAGCGGTACAGGACAGGTTGATTTGACAGCGACATACAGTGATAATACAACAGCTCAGGTTTCGGGTGATGCTACTTGGACCTCCGATAATCAAAAGGTAGCCACAGTAGTTAACGGATTGGTTACCGCTCAGGGAGCAGGTACAGCCAATATTAAGGCCGTATATGGTCAACAGACCGTAACCATTGCTGTGCAGGTGGAGCAGGTTAAACGTCTTGATGTCAGTTCATCAGAGGTTTCTCTTTTGTTGAAGGATACTGAGAAGGTTAAACTTTCAGCGACGTTCCCGGATGGATCGGTACAGGACGTGACAGAGTCCGCCGAGTGGAGTTCCAGTAATGCAGCCGTGGCGGATGTACTGAAAGGCACTATTACCGGCTATAGTGCGGGGAAGGCGACAATTACAGGTAAATATGGCACGATGTCTGCTACGATTTCGGTGGATGTCGATCAAACGAATAAGCTGAAAGCCAGTGAATCCAATATTTTTCTCCGTCTGGATGAATCTAAAAAAGTACAAGTTTCTGCCGTTTATCCGGATGGGACGGTAACGGATATCACAGATAAAGCTACTTGGACATCAAGTGATGAAAAAATTGCGACTGTGAATAAGGGAACGATTATGGCGATTGGAGCGGGTTCGGCTACGGTGACCGCTAAGTATGGAGATAAGACCGTTTCGATCAAGACAGATGTCGAAACCTCCAGATATCTGGATTTGAGTGAGGACAAGCTGAGCCTGAATGCCAAGGAATCCAAAAAGCTCAAGCTGACCGCAACGTATGTAACAGGTACGGAAGAAGATATCACAAGTAAGGCAGAGTGGAAGTCCAGCAATGAAGACATCGCTTTTGTCAGTGCGGGAGAAGTCACGGGTTATAAAACAGGTGAGGCTACGATCACCGCTTCTTATGGTGGCAAAACAGTTACAGCTACGGTATCCGTAAATGTACCCGGTGATCTGTCTTTGTCCTCCAAAACGGCAACGATTGATATTGATGAGGACTATACTGCAACTTTGACGGCTACTTATGCGGATGGACGTAAAGAAGATGTAACACAGGATGCAGAATGGACTTCAAGCGCAGAAGATATTGCCTCTGTGTCCAAAGGAACGATTACGGGTAAATCCGCTGGTAAAGCGGTTATTACAGCGACCTATAATGGCAAAAAACTGACGATTAACGTGCAAGTAGGCCTTGTAGACCGTCTGGAAACAGACTCGCGTGTAATTGCGCTTGGTGCTCAGGAAACGAAGCAACTGAAAGTAACAGGAGTTAAGAGTGGCGGTACAAAAACAGATGTAACTAAGGACGCCACCTGGACAACTAGCAATGTAAAAGTGGTTGAGGTTAGCGAAGGTTTGATCAAAGCGAATGGTAGCGGTAAGGCAACTGTGACTGCTTCATATGGCAAGCAAAACATTACTTTTACGGTAGAAGTGGACGTAGCGCAAAAGATTGAAGCGGATGCAATTGCATTATCGCTCAAATCTGGAGATCAAAAAACCATCGCGATTGTGGTTAAATCGAGTGATGGTAAAGAAAAGGACGTTACGGCCCAAGCTGAATGGAAAACGTCTAATTATAAGGTAGCCACTGTTAAAAAGGGTCAGGTTACTGCGGTTAGCTACGGTAAAGCTAACATTCAGGCGAAGTTTGGCGGGAAGGTAATTAGTGTACCCGTGGATGTTGATACGCTTAAATACCTGCAAACAGACGAAGTTGCTTTGAATTTGAAGGCAGGACAGCTGGCTAAGGTTACGGCTACAGCCACGTATAAGGATGAGTCGGAGAAGGATGTTTCCAAACCGGCTGTCTGGTCCTCGTCCAGAATTATTGTTGCGACCGTCAAAGACGGTAACATTAAGGCACAGGGCAAGGGTAAAGCTGTAATTACTGTGAAATATGCAGGTAAAATGACGAAGGTACAGGTAACCGTTCAGTAAAAAAGAGAGCAAGCATACGTCCAAGGACGATAGGCTTGCTCTTTTATTTTAAGGAGGCTACCGCTTATAATTTATGACTTATCCTTCTTGGTTGGTGTGTTGCGTGTAAGTGATTCGGTCAAACGCTTGCCAGTCGGCGTCTGGGCCAACCCGCCTTTGGCGGTCTCGCGGTGCTTCGACGGCATCGCACTGCCGACTTCAAGCATCACGTCAATGACTTCGTCAGACGGAATAGCGCTACGCACACCCGCCAAAGCCATATCTGCTGCGGCAAGTGCAGTCACGGCTCCCAGCCCGTTGCGCACGATGCACGGAATCTCCACGAGTCCGGCGACGGGGTCGCAAATCAGGCCGAGCGTGTTCTTAAGGGCGAGACCCACGGCGTGAACAGCCTGTTCAGGCGTACCACCGCGCAGCTCGACCATAGCGCCAGCGGCCATCCCGATAGCTGAGCCAATCTCAGCCTGACAGCCTCCCTCGGCGCCAGAAATGAAGGAGTTGTTGGCGATCACGTAGCCAATAGCACCAGCGGCGAACAGGCCGTTCACCATATGCTCATCATCCCAGCCGAACCGTTCCTGCGCACTGATGAATACACCAGGGATAACCCCACATGAGCCTGCGGTAGGCGTGGCGACAATGCGACCCATAGATGCATTAACCTCCGACACGGAGAGGGCATAAGCCATGGCGAGCGCGGAGGCATCACCGGAGCAGGTTTCCCCTGCCCGCAGATACTCGGCTAGGCGCTTGCCGTCCCCGCCCGTCAATCCACTGCGGGATACGGTGTCTTGTGTCTGTCCGCGATGAACGGCTTCCTTCATGACTTCATAATAATCAGACATTTGACGGAAGATTTCTTCCTCCGTTGTATTCGTTTCTTGTACCTGCTCTTGAATCATCAAGCGGCCAATCGTGGTGGATTCTTCAGCGCATAAAGCGCTGATCTCATGCAAATGGCTAAACCGCATCGGATTCAGCTCCTTTTTTCAAATTAATCATTTTAATTTCATACATATGAGGCAAAGAGCGCAGTTTTGCGATCAGTTCAGCCGTAGGTGGACTGTCCGTTTCGATGGCGGTAAGTGCTTCACCATCTCGGCCTTTGCGATCCACATGCATATAGGCAATGTTAATGTGAGCCGCGCCCAGCGCTGAAGTTATCGCGCCCAATGTACCGGGCTTATCTGAGTGGAGAAGCACCAGCGTAGGCAGCTCCCCGGTCAGATTGACCCGGAATTCGTTCAGTTGCTGGACATGGATGCTGCCGCCGCCGATGGAGGAGCCCAACAGTGTGCGCTGATCCTCGCCCTTCCACAGCTCGAAACGGACAGTGTTCGGATGAGGGGCGGGGAGTCCGCTAACGGCGAATTCCACGGCCATCCCGGCTTGTTCGGCCCATTGCTCGGCATCGGGAATCCGGTGATCGTCCGTATCGTAATTAAGCAGTCCTGCGATGAGCGCCAGATCTGTACCGTGTCCTTTATACGTATCGGCAAAGGAGCCGTATAATGTCATGCGGGCACGGTCAGGCTGCGCTCCGAGCCAGTGCCGGGCAACGCGTGCGAGTCGCACCGCGCCTGCGGTGTGTGAACTGGAAGGTCCGGTCATGGCCGGGCCGATAATGGAAAATACATCTTTGAAACGCATGGTGTGGCCCCCTGTATGTTCTAATACCATACTATATGGTATTTCCGCGTCTTTGCGCGTTTATGACGGTTCCTAATGCTGACGCGCAATGTGAGCACAAAAAAGGACAGGATAAGGAAGTTTCCCTTATCTCTGTCCTCGTTACCTGAGAGTTTCGTGCGGTGTTCTTACCGCCTTACCCCTTGGGTGGCTTGCGCTCTCTCCAGAGTTGCGTCAGATGACGATACATGGACCTGAGAGATTATCCGCCAGCCGGGTGCTGGCGTCTTGCTCCTTCGGTGCCGCCAGAGTGTAGGCTCCCTGGACAGACTCTCCCGTCATCTTCATTCGCGTATACCGTTCTACATGTCTTTCTTAGGGTAATGTATGCCGTGCTCGGTGTCAATCACAGGGTTCAATTTTTACATAAACAGGTGCGTTTCCAATAAAAAAGATTAAAATTTACATAATTATGGATGAAATCAGGAAGGAATTAGAAGATTGGCGGCTAATCTGATAAAGGACAAGTACATTTATGGAAAACATAGGAGGGATATTGACGTATGGTAAAAGGCTTGCGGTTCACAGGTTCACGCTTAAAAGGGATGCTGCATCTAGCAGCAATCGTATCACTGCTGATCGGGATCTTCGTTCCACTCGGTCAGGTCAAGGCAGAGGGAGCATCGACAGTAGCCGAAGCACTTCAGGGCCAAAGCAGTGGAGGTACGGTGACGGTGGAAGGCTTCATTGTCGGACATGCTACCGGATCGAAAACGGCTAACTTTTCTTCTCCGTTCGCGAATGATTTTAACGTACTGATTGCCGATCAGGCAAATGAACGTAATACGTCTAATCTATTGGATGTACAGCTGACTTCAGCGTATAGAGGGCAATTTGGGCTGTCAGGCCATCCTGAGCTGATCGGCAGCAAAATTCGTGTGACGGGTACACTCGGCGCCTACAATAATTTTGGTGGAGTGAAAAGCCCAAGCGCTGTTGAACTGGTGGGCGGAAGCGAACCGGGGGAACCAGGTGAACCTGGCGAACCTGAACCTGGCAACCCGGGTCAACCCGGTACTACATTGCCGGATGGAAAAGGCAAAAAGGTGCTGTTCGATAATACGCACGCACAGACCGCTGGTGCAGCAGATTGGGTCATTGAAGGCGCCTTTTCCGACTTTGCCAATGGACTGCGTAATGTAGGCTTTACGGTAGACCAATTGAATCGTCCCATTCCTTTTACTTATGGAGAGCAGGCCATAACATATGACAAGCTGCGCCAATATGATGTGTTCATTATTGGTGAAGCGAATGTTGCCTTTAAGGCATCCGAGCAGGCCGCTCTGCTGCAATACGTGAATAACGGGGGGAGCGTCTTCTTCATCTCCGATCATTATAATGCGGACCGTAACAAAAACCGTTGGGATTCCTCCGAAGTTATGAATGGCTACCGTCGTGGAGCCTATACTAATCCGGCCAAAGGCATGACTGCAGAAGAAGCAGCATCACCGGCGATGCAAGGATTAACAAGCTCCGATTGGCTGGCGACCAACTTTGGTGTTCGTTTCCGTTATAATGCGCTTGGTGACGTGAATGCTACTGACATTGTAGCCGCAGATCAATCTTTCGGCATTACCAAGGGTGTGCGCTCGATTGCAATGCATGCAGGATCTACGCTGGCTATTATTGATCCTACCAAGGCTAAAGGCATTGCTTATATCCCTTCAGGCACGAAAAAATGGGGGAATGCTGTAGACCAGGGAGTTTATAATGGCGGGGGCCGTGCAGAAGGGCCTTATGCCGCTATCTCCAAGGTAGGTCAAGGCAAGGCAGCGTTCATCGGTGATTCTTCCCCTGTAGAAGATGCTACACCGAAATATGTGCGTGAGGAAAACGGACAGTCGAAGAAGACATATGATGGTTTCGAGGAAGTGGATGATTCCACCTTCCTGGTGCAAACGGTCCAATGGCTTGCATGGAAGCAGGACTACACGAAATTGTCCGATGTGGAAGGCTTGACTCTGGATCAACCAACGAAGCTTCTGCCATTCGAGGAGCCTGCGGCTTCTACCGAACCGCAGGCTGAGCCTTGGTCTGCTCCGGCAGCAGGCTACAAATGGTATGATCCTAGAACGTTCAAGTCTGGCTCCTATGGAGCGGCATCATAATTATCGTGAGGAGCTCAATGTGAGCTGGTGCTAGTTAGTCGTTTGATCCCTGTAGAGGGATCAGGCGACTTTTTTTGTGATGAAAATTAACCTGTGGTTGGTTATTTCATTACATTTTGTGCCAGAAAGGCCGCGCTACTGCTGGATCATTGATTTTTTAAATGATGTTGATAGCATAATCTTAATTGATATATCCATATACTGGTGATAGGATGTATTCAAATTATTCCGACAAAAACGGTATGTAATGTTCATGAGAGGTTTTAAACATCAAACATGGTGAGAATAAGCGGGACAAGACCATGGAGAATGGAGGAAGCGCGCATTGAATACCGAACCCGTGTTGGAAATTAAAGGATTATCCGTCTCTTTTCGCATCAAGGATCAATATCACCCCGCAGTCGACCATCTGGATCTGACGGTCAACCCCAATGAAGTGCTGGCTGTAGTCGGAGAATCTGGCTGTGGCAAAAGCGCGCTGGCGCTTTCTATCCCGCAACTGCATGACATGGAACGCACACGTGTAGAGGGAGAGGTCCTTTTTAAAGGCACGGACCTGAACCGTCTTTCTTCAGGACAAATGAATAAAATCCGCGGAGCGGGCATTGGCATGATTTTTCAGGACCCGCTGACAGCACTCAACCCGTTGATGAGCATTGGCAAGCAGATTGAGGAAAATCTTGATTATCATACGTCACTATCTACGAAGCAAAAAAGGGAACGTGTGCTGGAGCTGCTGGAAAGCGTAGATATACCGAATCCTGTGCGTGTGTATGAGCAGTATCCGCATGAACTGTCAGGAGGGATGCGGCAGCGTGTGATGATCGCGATTGCCATAGCTTGCCGACCTTCTCTTATTATTGCAGATGAACCAACTACTGCGCTCGATGTAACGATCCAATCGCAAATTCTCGACTTGCTCAAACAGCTTCAACAGGAGACTGAGAGCGGAATTATCCTGATTACGCACGATCTTGGAGTTGTGGCAGAAGTAGCCGACCGCGTGGTGGTCATGTATGCCGGAGAAATCGTGGAGAGCGCTGATGTTTTTGAATTATTCAGGCATCCACAGCATCCGTATACGCGTTCTTTGCTTGCTTCTATGCCGGGATCTCATACCAAGGGGGAATCACTGCATGTCATCGGCGGTATTGTTCCCTCATTACAAGATATCCCCCGCAATAGTTGCCGCTTTGCTCCGCGTATTCCCTGGATTCAGCAGAGAGTGCATGAAGACCATCCCCAACTAAATGAAATTTCCCCTGGACATTGGGTCCGTTGTACATGTTATCAGCATTTTCATTTTGAAGACGAGGCAAAGGGGGAGGCTGCTCATGGCACTACTAGAGTTAAATGATCTGAGGGTCCACTATCCGGTGCGCGGTGGTTTCTTCCAGCGTGTTATCGATCAGGTGAAAGCAGTGGATGGCGTGTCGATCAGCATTGAGGCAGGCCAGACATACGGGCTGGTGGGAGAATCCGGCTGTGGAAAAACGACGACAGGCAGGACGATCATCGGTCTAAATAAGCTGACGAGCGGACGGATTCTGTTTAAAGGAAAGGACCTTACAGCTCTGAGCCGTAACAATCGCCATCCACTGCGTAGAGATATTCAGATGATTTTTCAGGACCCATACTCTTCGCTCAACCCGCGTAAGCGCGTATTGGATGTCATTGCTGAACCGCTGCGAAATTTTGAAAGGCTGAGCAGTGAGGAAGAACGAAGGAAAGTACAGACGTTGCTGGAAAAGGTCGGCTTGAACGCCGATGCAGCCTACAAATATCCGCATGAATTTTCCGGGGGGCAGCGGCAGCGGATCGGGATCGCGCGTGCGCTTACATTAAACCCCAAGCTGATCATTGCAGATGAGCCGGTGTCGGCGCTGGACGTTTCCGTGCAGGCACAGGTGCTTAATTTTATGAAGGATGTGCAGCGGGAGTTTAATTTAACGTATTTGTTCATTAGTCATGACCTAGGTATTATCCGCCATATGTGTGACCAAATCGGTATTATGTACCGAGGACGTCTAGTGGAGCAGGGGAGCGAGCAAGACATTTATGAACGTCCACAGCATCTGTATACCCAGCGCCTCATTGCAACCATTCCCAATATTGATCCTACTAAACGACTGGAAAATGCCCAAAAAAGGCGAATGCTTTTATCCTCCTACAAAACAGAGCTACCCAAACATCTAGACGCGAGTGGAAAGCCGTTTGCACTAAAATCAGTAAGTCCATCCCATAAAGTCGCGCTACCATAAGGGGGGTACAGATATGTGGAAATTTACACTGCGTCGGCTGCTGGTTATGATCCCTCAACTTTTTGCACTGAGTGTGCTTATATTTTTCCTAGCTAAGGCTATGCCGGGGGATGCCCTGACAGGACTTATTACTTCGACACCCAATCTGAATCCGGCCGCACTGGAAGAACAGCGACAAAAACTGGGGCTGAATGATCCGGTGTGGGTGCAGTATGGGAACTGGCTCGTCCAGCTGGCTCACGGGGATCTGGGCAAATCTTATGTACATAAAATTAGCGTTACCGATCTGATTGGCAGCCGTCTGGGGAACACGTTCTTTCTGGGCGTAGTAATTCTGGTTCTGACGTATCTGATCGCCATTCCGCTCGGCGTACTCAGCGGTCGTTATCAGCATAGTCTGCTGGACAAAACCGTAGTGGGCTATACCTATCTCAGCTTTGCGACACCTCTATTTATACTCGCGTTGTTGCTGCTGTACGTATTCGGATTCAGGCTCGGCTGGTTTCCAACCAGCGGCAGTGTGGATGTAGGCGTGGAGCCGGGGACATGGTCATATTACGTGAACAAGTCGTATCATCTCATTTTACCGGCGGTTACAGGCGCATTGCTCAGTACAACGGCTACGATTCAGTATCTGCGCAATGAGGTCATTGACACAAGACTGAAGGATTTTGTGAAAACAGCGCGTTCCAAAGGGGTACCCGAAGGTAAAATTTATTCCCGACATATTTTCAAAAACTCTCTATTGCCGATTGCTGCCTTTTTGGGCTATGACCTGACGGGAGTAATTGCAGGCAATATTTTTCTTGAATCTATTTTCGGTTATCCAGGGTTGGGCCAATTATTCCTCCAGTCCATCACTCAACGGGATTTTTCAGTCGTGAACGCGCTGGTCATGATCTCAGGCTTCTTGGCGCTATTAGGAACTCTTTTATCTGATGTCATCCTAAGCAAAGTCGATCCCCGCATTCGAATTGAATAGCGAACAAGTCTAGAGAAAGGGAGGGATTATGGTGTCTATACAGGTGGAGGAGGTCTTCACGCCGGAAATCATTCGTAAATCACCATCCAGTTGGTCTGTACTGCGTCGTGAGCTGGTGCGTGACAAAATGTCCTTGGTTTCCATTGGCTTTGTAATTCTGTTCTTGATCTTTATATATGCCTCTGTCCTGTTTGTAAATCAGGATGTAGTCACGACGGTCGATTTGGGCGCGATCCGTGAAGCTCCAGGCTCAGTGCATTGGCTGGGGACAGATCGAGCGGGCAGGGATATTTTCGGTCAGCTGGTCATTGGAGCCCGCAATTCCTTCACCATCGGCTTTACGATTACATTGTTATCCGCCGCTATTGGCTTAACGTTAGGTTTGTTGGCTGGTTTTTATGGGGGACTGGTCGATAACATCATCATGCGAATCATTGATTTTATTCTGGTGCTTCCGGTTTTGATGCTGGTTATCGTATTTGTCAGCATTGTACCCAAAAGCGGCATAGGGTCCTTTATTTTCATTATGACTGCCTTTTTATGGATTGGGAAAGCACGTCTGATCCGGGCCAAGGTGTTGTCGGAGCGCGAACTGGATTATGTGCAGGCTTCCAAAACCCTTGGCACACCCAATTGGAAAATCATTTGGTTTGGCGTGCTGCCCAATCTTAGCTCGGTCGTGATCGTCAATCTGACCCTCAGCCTCGCGGGGAATATCGGGATTGAGACCGGGCTTTCTTATCTCGGCTTTGGCTTACCGGAATCTACGCCAAGCTTGGGTACACTGGTGAGTTATGCCAATGACCCGGATGTTTTGCAGAATAGCTGGTGGATGTGGTTGCCAGCCTCACTGCTTATTTTGGTGCTAATGCTGGCGATTAACTTTATTGGCCAGGCGCTCAAACGCGCCACGGATGCCAGACAACGATTGGGTTAACTGAAGTTCAAGGATAAGGACAATGACAAGGAGGGATTTACAATGGTTAAACACTGGAAAAAAGGAATTCTGCCTGTTCTATCTGCAATTTTGGTATTTTCACTGGCCGCATGCAGCGGTTCGCCTTCCGCTTCAAATGGAGGGAAATCGTCTGACGGTACAGGCGGCTCAGGGTCCGACAGCAAGCAGGTGAATGCGACAGCGCTGGCGAAGGCGGTCAAGAACGATAAGGCGCCGATTAAGGGTGGCATCATCAATTATGCACTCGTGTCTGATACCCCTTTTGAAGGTATTCTGAATCCTGTATTTTATGAAGGCAATCCTGATTTTGAAGTCTTCCAGTTTTTCTACCCTTCTATGTTTTCGATTGACTCCAATCTAAATATTGACGATAAAGGAGCGGCGACAATTTCCTTTTCCCCAGACAATAAGGCTGTGACTGTCAAAATTGATCCCAAGCTGAACTGGACGGATGGTAATTCCGTAACGGCAGAGGACTATGCTTTTTCCTATGAAGTGATTGGTCATAAAGACTATGAAGGTCCGCGTTATGATAGCTTTATGACCAACATTGTGGGCATGGAGGATTATCACGCGGGTAAGGCCAAAACCATTTCTGGCATCAAGGTGCTGAATGAGAAAGAGGTTACCATTCATTTCAAGGAACCTAATCCTTCGGTGAAATCGGGGCTTTGGTCTACACCACTGGAGAAAAAGGTATTTCAGAATATTCCCGTGAAAGATATGGCCGGATCTGATCCTGTCCGTAAAAACCCGATTGGCTATGGGCCGTTCAAAATTAAATCTATGGTCACAGGTGAATCTGTGGAATTCGTCAAAAATGAAGATTATTTCCACGGTGAGCCCAAGTTGGATGGCCTTCATCTGAAGGTGGTGAACCCGAATGTCATTACCGAGGCGCTGAAAAGTGGAGAAGTCGACTGGGCCAGCTATCCAACCACCCGTTACAATGAGGCCAGCAATCCGAAAAATGTACAGTTTCTCGGTCAGGAGGAATTATCTTATAGCTATGTAGGCTTTAAGATGGGCAAATTCGATCAGGCCAAGAATCTAAATATCATGGACCCGAACGCCAAGCTGGCGAACAAGTCATTGCGTCAGGCCCTCGGCTATGCGCTGAATAATGAGCAGGTCGGCAAGCAGCTCTATCATGGACTTCGGATTCCAGCAACATCCCTGATTCCGCCTGCCTTTAAGGGATATCATGATATGAATGCAAAGGGCATCACGTATGACCCGGACAAGGCGAAAAAGCTGCTGGACGAGGCAGGCTATGTGGATACCAATGGAGATGGATACCGTGAGGACCCTAAGGGCAAGGAACTGGTACTCCATTATGCAGCAATGAGCGGGGATGCGACAGCCGAATCGCTGGCGAAGTTTTATTTGCAAAATTGGAAGGATGTCGGGCTTCATGTCGAACTGGTGGACGGTCGTCTGCTTGAGTTCAATTCTTTCTATGACCGTGTGCAAAAGGATGACCCCGGCATTGATATTTTTGGCGGCGCATGGAGTACAGGTACAGATGTAAACCCTAGTGGGCTGTATGGACGCGGAGCCAGCTTTAACTACTCGCGCTTTACCAGTGAAGAGAATGATAAGCTGTTGCAGGAAGGGGTGTCTGTGAAAGCCTTTGACGACAATTATCGTAAAGATATATACAATCAGTGGCAGGCGTATATGAGCGAGGAGGCACCCATCGTACCGACGTTATTCCGTTACTCGTTAGAGGCAGTGAATAATCGGGTAGCCAATTACGATATTACTCGTGGCAAGGAGTATGATGCAGACACGTTTGCGAATATTACGTTGACTGCGGAAAAAGCAGAAGTAGCCCAATAATCTCAAAAAAGCGCAATAACCTGAAGAAGAAGCGCGAACCGGATGGATCCGATTTTGCGCTTCTTTTGACCTTTTCATGCAATCATTCTGGGGATTCTCGAAGGGAGAGAAGGAAGACGGAAATACGTCAGCTTCAATACTTCATTGCCGTATGCGAGGAACTACATTTTACGAAAGCTTCGGAAAAGATTGGAATCTCCCAACCCACGCTTAGCTTGCAAATCAAGGCGCTGGAGGAGGAATTGGGCATGACGCTTTTTGACCGTGCAGGTAAGAAAATTAAAATGACAGATGCCGGGAAATTGTTGCTGCAACACAGTGCACATGCGCTCAAGGATTTACAGCAAGCAAAGGCTTCCATTGAGGAGTTGCGCACCGAGCAACGCGGGAGTTTGCGGATTGGTATTGCATTACCGGAGCTGGAGGAGTCATTGCATGAAATGCTTATCCATTTTCATCAGTCATTTCCTAGAGTCAGCCTGCACATCCATCCATCATTTGATGTAACAGAACAGCTGCTGGATAACCGAATGGATGTTGGCATTACGTTGCATTCGGGTACGGATGAAAGGCTTGTCCAGCTTCCTCTTCGTACGGAGAACTATTGTCTTGTTGTTCCGGTAGAGCATGTGTTTTCCAACCGTTCTTCCATTACGCTAGACGAATTGAGGCATGTACCCTGGGCGATGCAGCCAGAGTGTCATCCCGGCAGGAAGCTGATTGAGAAGTGCTTCCGGGATCGCGGGTATCCCTTTGCAACCGTCTTGGAGACAAATTCCATACCTTCAATCCTGCGCTGGGTGCAGGAGGGACTTGCCGTAACCCTACAGACGGAGTCCCTTGCGGCAGAATTGGATCGCTCACAATTTTGCACTGTACCTATTTTGTGCGGCGTGCTCCAGGGTCAGCTAGAGTTGATTTATCGGTCTGGCCGTTATCAGGGAGAAGCATTGAAGCGATTAATTGAAAAGATACAAGCTGTACTAACAGTGCGTTCCAACTAGTGGCAACGCTGATAAGTATCACGAGCTTTAATGTGTACGAACTTCCAGCCTGCGTGCAATCAGTGACATACTGTAATTGACAGCAAAGTACAGGAAAGCTGCGAACAGCAGGGCTGGAATGACAAAGGATTGATTTTGCCCACCGACAATCTGAATGTTATGCGTCAGCTCCGGCAAACTGATAATGACAGCCAGTGAGGTATCCTTGAATAGGGAAATGAACTGGCTGACAATCGGGGGCACCATGCGACGAAGCGCTTGGGGCAGAATGATATGCCATAAGGTTTGAGAGTAGCTTAGACCGGAGGAACGTGCGGCTTCCACCTGTCCTTTATGGACCGAATTCAGACCGCTGCGCACAATCTCGGCGATCATGGCTCCCTCGAAGATCGACAGGCCTGTAATGGCTGCCCACTTGAGGGAAATCGACAATCCGATGGATGGTAAAACCATACCGATGAAGAAAATAATGAGCAATAGTGGAAGATTGCGAATGAGATCAATGATAAAGGCTGCAACCTGTGAAATGACAGGTAAGCGAGTATAGCGCAGGATGCCGAATAAGATACCGAGAACGAAGCTGAACACGATAGAGTAAATAGCAACCTCCAGCGTGAGCAGGAAGCCCTCCAGTATAAAACGCACATTAGGCCACACAAACAATCCACCGAAATCCATACGGGCTTCCCTCCTTAGGATGTTTTGGACAGACGCCGTTCCATATATAGTACAAGAAAGCTAAGCGGAACCGTCAAGATAAGATACAACAGCGCCGTGATGGCGTAGACTGTGATGGGCAGGAAGGTATCCGAGTTAATGAGGTCCGAGTAATACATTAGGTCCAGTCCGGCCACAATAGCCAGCACGGAAGAGTTTTTGACCAGATTAATGAATTGGTTGCCGATCGCAGGCAGTACAATTTTGATGGCTTGCGGTAAAATAATGCTAATCATCGTCTGGTTGTAACTCAAACCGGAGGACCTTGCCGCTTCAAATTGCCCCTTGGGCACAGATTGAATGCCGGCACGTATGGCCTCAGCAATAAAGGAGGCCGTGTATACGGTCAATCCAAGCGTTCCAGATACGAATCCGTCCAAAGGGATGCCCAAAGTGGGAAGCCCGAGATAAAAAAACAGTACGACGATCAGCAATGGGATATTGCGGATGACCTCTACATAGACGGTACCGATCCAGTTCAGCCATTTAAAAGGCGCAATTCGGAGGATGGCAATAATAGCCCCTAGAATAAAGCTTCCGATCAAGGCAATGACACTAGCTTGAACGGTATGAAGCAAGCCTTCTCTGAAACGGTCGCTATGATCAAAAAGTACGTTGATATCAAAAGTAAGCATCTGTGAATGTACCTCCTTATCCAGACCTAAGAAAGGAAGGAGCTCGCAATCGCGGCTCCTTCACAAGAATACTATTCGGGTTTAACCCCAAGCCATTGCTCGTGGAGCTTATCGTATTCACCGTTGCTTTTCAGTTCCTTGATCGTATCATTAATGGCTTGCAGCAGTTCAGGCTGTCCCTTCTTCACTGCAATGCCGTAAGGTTCCTCTGTGAAGTTCCCGCCTACAAGAATATAATTCGGATCTTGCTTCTGCATGCCGAGCAGAATAGAGTTATCGGTAGTTAACGCTTCTCCTTTACCTGCTTTGAGGGCGTTGAAAGCATCCTGATAGTTTTCGAATTCCAATATCGTTGCTTCAGGAGCTTTTTCACGGATATTTTTGGCGGAAGTAGAGCCTTTCACGGCGAGCACCTTGGTTTTTGGGGTCAGAGATTCCAGCCCGGTGATGGGGCTCCCCTTTTTCACGAGCAGAGATTGCCCGGCGTTAAAATAGACGTCGCTGAAATCAACCTGTTTTTTACGTTCATCCGAAATGGTCATCGTCGCGATAATGGCGTCAATGTCCCCGTTTTGCAATAAGGTGATTCGTGTTTTGGACGTGACCTCTTTTAGTTCAAGTTTGGTTTCATCGCCAAAAATATGTTTGGCTACAGCCTTAGCGATGTCGATATCAAAGCCTTCTACTTTTCCGCTAGCCGGGTCTTTCAGTCCGAACAGCTTGGTATCGTATTTCACACCAACGACCAGTTTGCCACGCTGTTTGATCGCTTCCAGCCCGTTGGCTGCTGCCGGCTCATTCCCCGACGTTGCCGCTCCTTCTTTGCCTCCACAGCCTGCCAAGACGAGCAGACAAGATAAAGCTACCAGCACCAAAGTACTCCATTGAAATCTTTTTCTCATCAGAACATTCCCCTTTCGATTTACGCTACATTGGTAGTCTGTTTAATGATGAATCAGACGGCTCAGGAACAGGCGAGCCCGTTCTTCACCCGGATTCTGGAAAAATTCGGCAGGTTGGCTGTCTTCCAAAATCTGTCCTTTATCCATAAAAATCACGCGGTCCGCCACTTCACGTGCAAAGCCCATTTCATGAGTGACAATGACCATTGTGATGCCCTGATGGGCGAGCGAGCGCATAACATCCAGTACCTCTCCGATCGTTTCGGGATCAAGAGCTGAAGTAGGCTCGTCGAACAACATAATTTTTGGATTCATCGCGAGCCCACGGGCGATCGCGACCCGCTGCTGCTGTCCACCGGACAATTGGGAGGGGTAGCTCTGTGCCTTTTCTTCGATTCCGACGCGCTTTAGATAGGTGATGGCTGTTTGAGTAGCTTCTTCTTTCGAGATGCCCAGTACCTTCATAGGTGCCAGTACAATGTTTTCAATCACCTTTTTGTGTGGATACAGATTGAAATGTTGGAACACCATCCCGATGTTGCGGCGGAAGGCGTTAATATCAATCTTTTTGTCATGTACAGGGACCTCGTTAACGATCAGCTCCCCATCCGATATCGTTTCCAGACGATTGATGCAGCGAAGCAGGGTGCTTTTACCCGAGCCGGAGGGACCGATGATTACGACGACCTCGCCCTCCTTAATTTGAAGATTGACGTCTTTGAGTACATGGAAGTGACCGTAATGCTTGTTGACATTGCGAAACTGGATCAGAGAGCTCACCCCTTTTAGACTTGGATACATAGCTTAGTAGACGGATTGACATGATCAAGCTCTATTAGAATTTCAAAATTTCTCTCATGATACTATAAGCTTACAATAAAAAACAAGATTTTATGTCATGAAACTTTACGCATAGTATATTTTTGTATGTCCTTTTGCTTGTTAACTGCTATTTATATGATAAAATCAAATGAATATTCACAATTTAATGTTATTTAATTTGACATGGAATAATAGCGTTCGACATGCCAAGGGAGAAACGTGACAAAAGCAACGCTATGTTTTACAGTAGGGAAGAAGGAATTTAGGGTAAAGGAAGGTTAGACAATGACGAAAGCTATTTCACCGCTAGTAACGGCATTGGGCATGGAGCCCCATCCAGAAGGCGGCTGGTACAAAGAGATGTGGAAGGCCCATTTCCAAATTCCGAAGCCTGTACTGCCGGATGTGTATTCCGGTCCGCGCTTTGCAGCTTCGTCTACGTATTTCTTGCTGCATCCGGGCGAGTTCTCCGAGTGGCATGTGGTCCATTCTGATGAGCTGTGGTTATATCATAGCGGAAGCCCTGTAGAGTTGAAATTGGGTGGAAGCGGAGAAGAGCCTGGTGAAGAAACTGTGATTATCGTCGGTGCGGATGTGGAGGCAGGACAGCATCCACAAGCACTCGTCCCAGGAGCAGTATGGCAAACGGCACGTCCGCTTGGGGATGAGCCCGTGCTGGTAACCTGTGTGGTTGCACCAGGATTCCACTTTGATGATTTCAAGCTGATTGCCAAGAATCCAACTGAATCATGATGTGAGCATTGGCGGGTGTATTTCTGTAATGAACAGGAATGGCCCGCCTGATTTATTTTTACTCATAGAAATAGGTACTTTAAAATGGCTTTAGGTGCTTAGTTTGGCCTGAACAATGAGACGATGGGTGGGGTTGACGAGAGGGTCACATGTAATCAGCGTGAGCAGCTTTTGTTTTTTGAAGCTTTTTAGAACAGACACGTCCGTAGGATCAACCACCTTCAGGCTATAAACGCTATATACATATTGGTTACCCCGAGTGTTGACAACAATCTTATCCCCAATCTTCAATTCATTTAGACGATTAAATAAACGTCCAGAGGTACGGGCTCGATGAGCAGCAATGGCGGCATTCCCCACTTGTCCCAGCGTCCCCGTTTCCGGCATATGTACAGCCGCGTGTCTCATATTTATCCTCGTTGCGCCTTCCAATACAGGGAGCTTTAAAGCAATACGACTTATACTAATAGTGGCTATGGGAGTTTGTTCATTAGCGCTTGCCATGGGAGCAGGAGGTGGGGAAGTATTTTGTCGTGCTTCACTAACCGGAACTTTCGTAAGACGAGTGGACAAGCGAGCATAGCTGTCTGTAAGACTGGCGGTTCTAAGCGCATCGCTTTTTCCTGATGGTAGCTCGGCTGCTTTTAATAGCTTGCTTTGTTCCTGATCCTCATTCCATTCCGTCGCTTTAGGAAACAAAATAAAAAGTAAGCCTAACACAATAAATACGTAGGAAAGTTTACGCAGACGCAGCAATCTCGCCTCCCCTAAGCAAAGTACGGATCATACATACTTTTAAAAAAAATGCCCCATTCCAGGCTCATTCTAATCGGGAATGGAATGAGCCGGGAGATCAGGGCAGGTGATTAATTTTATTTTTTGTTTGTCCGTCTGAATTTCAAAAATACGCCCCATATAACCATCGCTATGCCTGTCAAATAGAACGGAACGGGGCTGCTTTCACCTGTTTGGGGTAATTGATGTACCGCAGGTGTATCCTCCGGCTCTTCAGGTTCTTTCCCCGGAACCTTGAGACGGATCTTAGGTTCGGGATCGTCTTTCGAATCCACCGGAGGAGGATCTTGATGAGGCATGACGGCTGGCAGTTCCGGCGGTATAGGCGCAGGTTCCTCCTGTGGAGGGACTATGTCCTCCGGAGACTTTGGCAATGACGGAGGGACGATTATAGGCGGAATATTGGGTATTTCCGGATCTTTGTCATGTTTTTTACCTGAGCCTCCGGACGGGGGTGAGGGGTTTGGATGAGTAGGCGTTCCTGGTCCTGAGGGATTCGTGGGGTCTGTTGGAGTTCCCGGGTCTACAGGTGGTTCAGGGTCGTTTTTCTTTTCTTTACGATTGGTGATCACAACCCTCTTTACGCCAGAGCTTTGTCGCAGTGTTGCGTCTATTTTGATCTCGAGCTTGCCCTCGGTAATTTTATAGCCCTCCGGTGCTGCCAATTCTTCCAAGATGTAATCGTCATGAAGCAAGGAAGAAAAGATGATTTTGCCTTCCTGATTGGTGGTCTGAATGAGAGGGGCTCTTTTTTGACCTTTATCATAGAGCGCAAACTGTGCGCCAGGCAGTACCTTGTCAGGCATATCCTGATCTACCTTGGTCAGCTCAAGACTTTCGGTCACACCCCCGCCAGAACCGGAGCCGGAAGACGTTCGTACGATGATTTCCTGGCTGGTTTCCCGCAGTTCTGTCGTCAAGCGATCCCCCTCAAAGGCAACCTTATTACTCACTTTGGCTTTGTCTTCAGCATGAATGAACGATTGGTATTCAAGTATAAAAGCAGTGGAAATATCCTTAGCAAAAGTAAGTTCAAACGTTTGCTGGCCTTGAGCATCTGTCTTGATATACAGCTTGTAATCTTGGTTTCTAATCAACTCGGTGCCCTTGGTGGTATTTCCGTTGGCAGCGATGATTGTAGAGTACAAATGAAAGGAATCCTCAATTAAGATTTGATTGCTGCTAGGCTGATCTATAATTTTAGCATTGGATACATGGGACTGTCCTTCATTGATGCGGATGCTCCAGTCAATCTTATTTCCATTTTGTGTACCGACTTTAGATACATATTCTCCGCCATGAGGTACCGTGACTTGCGCTGCCCATTCGGAGACAGTTTTTTGTCCATCCAGTAGAAGGGCTTGATTATGGATTTCCTTTTCAATCAGTTCTCCTTCCAATGAAGTTTGAAAGGTAATCCAGTAGGGAGTCTGTATCTTATTTTTGAACTGGATACGCAATTCATTACCATTTTGCTCGGAGGGAGGAATAATGGTGTATTGATCTGCTGGGATTTCAGCCCCTTTTTGTACGCCATCCCACCATCCCAGCAAGGTCATATCGTATACTTTTACGGAGGCGGGCAGTAACTTCTGACCTTGTAACAAGGGGTCTCTCACTTCCGCGTGATTCAGGATCTTGCGATTGTAGTTAGCTTTAATGTCCCAGGTAATGAGCTTGGAGGTCGCATTATAGCTTCCTTGCTTGGCACCGTTTCGTTGTGTCATAAAGTCCGGCCAGATCGGGCACTCCACTTCTTGCGATGATCTTTCTCCGTCTTCAAACTGGTATTCTATATGGGATTTATTACGAAACTCGGGCTTCGTTGTATCCGTTTTCCAGTCATTATTATAGGTAGTTGAATACTTGATTGTATAAGCCTTCTGAATGGCTTTATGAAAAATGAGCGTAAATCCTTGTTTATAGTCCTGTGATAGCGGAATCAGCTCGTAATCCGTGGGTGCACGTAGCTCCGTTGTTCCGTCAACACTTTGAATTTTCAGGGTGTCCGGTAACAAGGCCAAGCCCCCGTTTGGAAACACATCCTGAATGACAATATTTTTCATGATGTACAAGTCTGTATTGATGGTAATCACCCAAGGTATGATTTTGGTGTTGTAATTGGGTGTGTCATACATTTTAGTCATAACTCCGCTTATGATTTCCGTCGATACAATCTTCTGCGTTCCATCCGAGGTTATGATGTTTATAACTTTTCCATTATCATAGACACGGCCTCTGGCTTGAGTCTGGTATCGGATGGTATAGGCTGAATCTACGTCGAAGTTGAATTGAAGTTTGAAGCCGTTGCGGTCCGGATAATCAACTGGGATGACAGTATATGCCCACGATGGGAGCTCCTCCAGTGTGTTTCCCTTAAATACTTTCAAAGAACCGGGCAGCAATTCTTGAGTTTTATTGAAATGATCAATTAAAAGAGCTTTGGCTTCGGGAATTTTTGTCTCGCTGAAGTTATATCTTATGGCCCACGAGAGTGTTTGTGTGGCATGATCATATTTTTCAACCTTTTTGGACAAAAATTCACCACGTTCCACCTGAACAGTAGCGGTAGCAACAACGTTCTCTATCGCATCTCCTGAAAGCGTTGCTGTGTTGGAGAAACGAGTTTCATCGCCAATAATACGCGTGGAATATTGAATCTGATAGGCCGTGTTAATGCTATCGTCTTGAAAACGAATCACAAACCCTGTCCCGGCTTGATCTGCTTCAATGGCATATTCACTTGCATTCACTAGGTCTCGAACAACGGTCGAGCCGTCGATATTGACTTGTAGATGATAGAGCCGGATAGAGTCTCTTCTGAGTTCCAACCCTGAAGGAATTGGATCGGTGATGAGGGCATGCTTTACGGTGTTTAGCTGTTTGTTCACATCAATGGTCCAGTCGATCTGATTGGTGCCAGCTATTTTCCCTTGTTTGCTTAGGGTTGGCCCTGACTGGGGTTTTACATTCACGATGACCGTTTGTACCCCGCCTTTGATTGGAATCACAATGATGATCTCTGTACTGCCTTTCATCATCTCTTTCGTAAACTCGGTTTTGATTTGCAGTTTGCCGCTGACATTGGAATGATTCTCTACATATTGGTTAAAGGTCATGATCACCTTGCCCTGACGATCTACTGTGAAGTATCCCACGGTTCCGTCGGTAGTGACTAGTGGAGATGAGATATCAGTGTAGATGACAAACTGTTCTGGTAAATGAAAGGTGAAGGTGTCCCCTGACTTATAGGTATTGTCAGGAAGCTCCCATTCATAGCCTAGTTGGATGGCTGATCCGATGTCGAATTGGCTGTCTGGACTATATACCGCATCAATGACACGCCCTGCTTCGTCGGTCAGGCTCAACTTCGTTAATATGCTCTGCGGAGCTGCATCATGTTGAGACTTTGAACTGGTTGCTCCTTGAACGAAGGGAACCGTGTTTGAAGGAATCTCCCTAGGAGGTTCAAGGTTTGGGACAACGTATACAGCATCCGTAACGGTATGGTTAGGATCGGATACAGCACTCTGCGGCAGTTCTGGGGCTGGAGCATCTGCGTAAGCCAGCGTTGCGCTGAAAAAGCTTTGGACAATGAGCAATAAGGCAATGATCATTACATTTATTTTTGTTCTCATGCTCCAAGTGATTCTCCTATTCATCGTAATATGGCAATGCTTCGGCGGTTATGTTTTTTTCCTTCCCTCCTCCTAGTTCGAAATTAGTATATTCAGCATGCTAGGCTGACATGACTATCCCAATAGAAAAAAAGCCCTGATCATAGCGATCAGGGCTTTCTTCGAGAGAGGTAAAGCAATTTGTGATGGATCTATGTAAAAAAGACATAATAAAAAGCTCGTTCATCTGGTAGCTGGCTGCCATCTGGAAAGGAAGGCCCTATAGTTTTGCGTCACTGCCTTTCGACAGTTTTGCCATTAACTTGAATAGCTTGTGCGTCTATCATCTATCAAACTGATTTCATGTAACCTCTCATTTACAACTTGGAACGGTTCCCCCATTTTTTGCGGAAGGAATGAGGTGTTTCTCCTACATGCTCCTTGAATAGGTTAATAAAATGGCTCGTATTGGGAATCCCTACGTACCTTGCGATATCCACAATGGACATGTCACTGGTTTTAAGCCAGCTTTGAGCGGCTGTGATACGGACATTAATGAGATAATCAATCGGAGAGAAACCGATCTGCTTTTTGAAATTTTTAGCCAGATTAAACTTGTTTAATTCAAACATATCTGCCAGCGAGTCCAGTGTTATTCGCTCACAGTAGGACTGATCCAAATATCGCTGTACCCGACGTACTTCGCTCAGGGTTTCAGCATTCACACACGGATGATCATAGGGATGTTGCAAAATGCACGTTAGTATTTCACCAATGAGCCTGGACGTTAGTAGCTCAGCGGAAAGACTTCTGTCAGACTGCCCACAAATCAGAGCATGGAGCTTATCCAATATAATATGCGGATTATGCATGGAAATGACCGGTTTATTATGCTTGGCAAATTGTTCGTAAAAATTTTCAATCAGATTGCCATACAGGTACAGGCTGATAAACTCCCAGGATTCATGACCGGAGGTGCTGTATTGAACATATTCCTCGCAATTAACAAAGAACAAATCTTGAGGTTTTATGATATATTTCTTGCCCCGGTACAGTAATTCTCCCTTACCAGACAACGTAAAGACAAGCAAAAAAGAGGCAAGTTCTTTCCTTTCCATCATAAAAGCAGAAGTTTTTTGGAAGTAGCCTAATTCCTGGATATACAAAAGGGATTGCTTGGCAAAAGCGGAGGGAGTGCGTACAATAACGACCGGATCGCCATTCCAGAGGCCCACGTTGTTTTTTTGGTCTGTTGTCATATTCAATTCCTTTACAAAAAAGCAATTTTATCTAGCATATCTTGGTTTGAATTACCAATATATAATGACTGATTAAACATGATTCCCTATTTATAAAAGTTTATTTTATCACATCAAATATGTCTATATAGCAAAATATGTGTTTGAATTTTATGGGAGTATCACTTTTTATGGATATATAACCTGGTAATCCATATGAAAAAGTCGAATGCTGTTGAAAGAATCTGGGGTTATCATGGATTCAAATCCTTTCTGAGGTCAAATACCAACATGGTACTGAAAAAAGGTATCTTATGCCCATTCAACTTTCTTGTTCACTTCTCCTTTCGGTTTAAAAAAAATGGGACTTGGTTCTGATAAAATGGTTCGTAAGGCTTATTATTGAAAATAAGAGTTTGGGCCCAGTGCTGTGATTTTGTTCACAAACATGAATGTAAAAAAGAGAGATATATGCATAAAAAATTACGCAAAAAGTGCCCTTGCGCGTTTCATCTCAAGTGCTTTCAACTTTGGAAATGACACGGGCAATGATATGATGGGTAATACAGGTATAGTGCTTTACTTACTCGACAGTCAGTTTGGAGGATTACAGGATGGGAAAACCAAAAAATACGAAAACCGCAGCGGCTTGGTCGCTCGTTATTCTAGGGGCAGGCTTTGCAGCCACATTGCCCTTCCAGCAATATGGCTGGGCTCGTTTGTTAGCCGGAGCTTTTGAGGCAGGACTTGTAGGGGGACTGGCAGACTGGTTCGCTGTCACTGCTTTGTTCCGTCATCCGCTAGGCATTCCGATACCACATACCGCGCTGCTTCCTAAAAATAGGGACAAGCTCACGAATGCATTGGTAAGTACGGTGGAAAATAACCTGCTAAACAAAGACAGCATCGCGTCTAAAATTGCAGATATCCGTTTGGCCGATTTGGTGCTGGGAGGTGTGGAAAAAGGATTGCGCACGCCGGAGGCGGCGGCATCCATAGATGTTCTTGCCAAGCGGCTTGTCCAGTCACTCCCGCTCGCGGAATTGGCTCCGGTCATCGTGGCAGAGCTGAAGCGGCAGATGACTGACTTTGACGCCGGACCGCTGCTGGAGGCGCTTGCTCGTCAGACCAGCGAGAAGGGCTATGATCGCCGGGCACTGGATTACACGCTGAAGCAAGCCGAGTCCTGGATTTTGCGACCCGAAACGGGTTATACGCTGGGCACCTTAGGGATGCAGGCTGTCAGTGGTTTGCAGGTGAGCGGGCTGATGCAGTTTGCTTTGAACGCATTCCTCGGCTATCTGAACGAAGAGCGTATGGGTGAAATGATTCGTCATTTCCTGCTGGATCAGGTAGCAGAACTGCAAAGGGAAGAGCACCCGCGCCGTCAGGCTGTGCTGGATGGTCTGAGGACGCAGGTGACCCGATTGGCGACGAAAGATACGGTTCAGGAAGGGTTGAACGGCTGGAAGGATAGCCTTGTTGAAGCCTGGGAAGGCGATGCGTCAGTGCTGGGCAAAATGGAAGAACTGCGTATACGCTTATTGGACTACATGGAAGACGGAAGCTATGTGCAGACCTATATTTTACCGCTATTGGATCGGATGCTGACTGATTTAAGAGGGAATACCGAGCTGCTGGACAAGATCAATGTGCGAATTGTGGAAGGTATTACTGGACTGGTGGAAGCTAACCATAGTCGGATTGGTAACTTGGTGCGCGAAAATGTAGACAAGATGGATAACAAATCCCTGATTGCACTGATGGAGGACAAACTGGGACAGGATTTGCAGTGGATACGTATTAACGGCGCAGTTACAGGCTTCCTGATCGGCATTGTGCTGACAGGTATCCGTATGCTAATCCAATAGACCAGAAAAAGCTACAGATAGGGTTGTGGAAGCATGAGGCTTTGGCATGAACATTTAATCGACAAGTTACCCCGTCCGCAACTGCTGGGGCAACATCGTGAGTGCTGTGCCCTGCGTGGGAATGGGTGGGGCAAGCCACACGCCACCGTGAATTATGTGTTCGATTATCACCCCATGCTGCTGGTGCGCTATCATAGGCTCATTATGGACGAAATGAAAAGCAGAGGGTACAATGTTGATCCACTATGGGAACAGCCGTTGTATCGCGGTAAGCAGTGTGAGCCTTGGGAGGCGGAGCTGGGTGAGGAACTGGCAGGCGCGGGTGCATATGTGGAGCATGACGATGAGTATATGAAGGAGTGCCTGGATAACCTGGCTTCCAAGGGTATTTTAATAGAGATTGAAGTGACCTAAAAAGGCGGGCTGCGGTAGATTCATCATTCAGATGAAGTGCCGCAGCCCGCCTTTTTTGATGCTTCAGTGTTCAGTGTTTGGGGGAGAGACTCGGGATATTAGATTACAGAATCCAGCGGGTGACCTTTTCCAGTGGTTGTCTGGATTTTTCCCGCTTGGGTTCATGAGCGCGATAACCGAAGGCAGCAATGACTGAAATATCGAGCAGCCCGTTCTCTAACAGTCCTTCTTTCTCCAAAATGGCATGCACCTGATCGTAGTTAAAGCCTTCAATTGGACAGGAATCAATACCGATCTGAGCCGCTGCTGTCATCATATTGCCTAAGGCAATGTAGGTTTGCTTGGAAGCCCAGTCAAATAACGTACGTTCGTTTTCCAGTAAGCGTTGATTTTCACCCTGGAAAATCTTATAGCGGCCTGGTAGTGAGGCAAAGTCCTCCTCAGACATACCTTTAACCTCTTTATACATATACTCCACGTAAGGAGAATCATAACGAACATCCTTGCGTGCCAAAATCAGGACGACGTGGCTAGCCGCAGGAATCTGCTTTTGACCGCCGCTGGAAACTGCAGCCAGCTTTTCTCTCAATGCCTGATTTTGTACAACTACAAACTGCCATGGTTCAAAACCGACGGAGCTTGGAGAAAGTCGTCCGGTTTCGAGAATGAACTGAAAATCCTCTTCCGGTATGATGCGATTGGGATCGAATTCTTTCGTGGCGTGCCTGAACAGAAAGGCGTCCAGAATTTCCTGTTTTTTAGCTGATGTATTAGACATAAAATGTACTCCTTTGGGTATGGGTTTAGTTGGTACTCTATGGGTTTTCTGCTACTATAATGAGAGCTGATATCGAATATATAGTTATCATATAGAAAGTTTTTGCAGGGAACAAGTACGCACATATTTGTTCCTTGTCATGCGTCGGGGGCTATTGGTTTACACATTCTACAGAAAGAAGGGGTATACATGGCACAGGAGATGGAACATGCAGTTAGCGTTAATTTTGGATGTCCGGTAGCGAAAACCGTCGGGGTTATAGGCGGCAAATGGAAGGGAGTCATCTTGTATCATTTGACCACAGGACCGCGGCGCTATAACGAAATTCGACGGACCTTGCCTAATATTACACAGCGGATGCTAACCTTGCAGTTGCGCGAATTGGAGAGAGATGGCATTGTGCACCGTGAAATTTATAATGAGAACCCACCGCGTGTGGAATACTCGCTTACCCCGTTAGGAGATACGTTAAGGCCGTTGCTGGATTTTATGAGAGACTGGGGGATCTTCTATGGAGAACAGGGTTGCGAGCCTGTGACGACAACTTCCAAATCAGGCAAGCACTTTTGTTAAAGGGAATGAAGAAAGCCCGCCAAATGATTTCATAGAAGACGCATAAGAAATCATTAGCGGGCGGAATAAGGTCAGGGAGATAAAATGTACACTTATTTAAACTCGATGGCTTCGTTCATCTGTGCCCAGGCTGTTTCTCCAATGATGCCCAAGCGCCATATAGCGATTCCTTTGAGGTCATAACGTTTGGCTAAACCGATCTTGGCGTTAACGGTGCTGTCTTTTTCGCTACCCATCGAAATCCCCAAAATGAGCTTGTCCCGCGAGGTTTCCTTCAAGGCCAGTTGTATGGCTTCATCCACTTTTTCCAAAGGCTCAGGCGTAGCCTTCTGTCCGTAATCATAGGCCATGATGATCAGATCGTCCGCCAGATTGCCCAGCGTTTTGTAGTCATAGCCAGAGTAAGAGCTGTTCAGCGGATGCAGAACGACGGTGAGCTTGAGTCCAGCCTGATGCGCTTTGGCCGATAGCTTTTTAATAAAGGCGTTGTAGTCTGAACGCGCTTTGGCTTTATCGCCGCTCCAGCCCAATCCTTCCAGGTCTAGCGTAATGCCTTTAAATTGTTTGTCGGTGGCGGTGCTGACGATTTGGGAAATGGTCTGTTCTTGAAGCTGCGCATTTTCCAAAATCTTGGTCAGCTCGTGATTGCCATCTCCGGAATAGACCATCAGGTAAGGGGAAGTCCCCTGGCTGTCTGCCTCCTGCACAATGGACTCCGGCGTTACGGTTCCAGCGGCTTGAGGCCATTTGTATTCCTTGCCGTTTGTCGTAAATTGTCCGTTCGTATCAATTCGACTCCAGCCGAAGGCAACTGCGTTAAAATCCGGTATTTTGGATTTTTGGTCAAAGGAAGACAGCGCATAGAAGCCTACTGTATACATAGCTTCACGTGGCGATGTAATGGAGACCGTCCGTGTTCCCTGGTTCCAGTTCACCGTGGCTCCAAACTGCTGCCCGAAAAAGCCCAGCGGAATCATGGTGCTACCGTGCACGGTTTGCGGAGCGGCTGTTAGTTGAACCGTTTGTCCGTCCACTGTGGCATTGCGGCTACCCATCTTTAGAACCACCTGCTTGGTAGCAGAGCCTTGCGCTTTGGTAGCGGTGATGCTTTGGCTGGCTTGATCCCATTTCACTGTAATGCCAAGCGCCTCAGAAATAGCGCGAAAGGGAACCATGGTCGTGCCGTTCATCATGGCAGGTTGTACGGGGAACGGTAATGGATATCCGTCCAGCATAATGCTGATCTTGCTGGCCTCGGCTTGTGCCAAGGGGCTATAGATACCGACTGTGGTACTCAGAAAAATAGCACTAGATAACAGAGCCTTATTTACGATTTTCATCCTATGATCTCCTATGCTCAATAGATTGCAATGCTATCATGTTAGAATCGTGAGGGTTCTACCTATTTTACCAAAAAAATGATAGAAAGGTGAATGTGAAATAATAGGATGAGATGAATCTAAGTATGTATTTAAGCTGAATATTATCGTTTTCTTTCATACCAAAAAAGCTGACCCCTTTTAATAGGTGTCAGCTTTTCTTTTTAAAACGGTCTTAACCTTTATCCGTAACCCAGATTACTTGCGGCGCTTGAGTGCAATGCCGACAGCTGCGGCACCAAGAACGACTGCAATGATCGAGAGGACGAGTGCTGTCGTTTGTGCAGCAGAGCTGGCTGGAGCAGAAGCGGCAGGTGTAGCTTCTACAGCATTGTTCGAAGCAGGTGCGGGGCTGCTGCTATCTTTAGCCGCATCTGTGCTCGTATGGCCTGCTGCCGTGCCCGCTGAATCGTGTCCGCTGTCTGCGGCAGGGGCAGGAGTTGCTGACGTGGCATCCGCCGTGATTTCAGTAATGGAATGTGGATTATTACTTCCTTCGTCACCTGTCCATTCCACGATACTTCCGTCACTGTAATATTGGAAGGCGTCCCAGGGTGCTGCGGTATTTTGGTCTGCATTTTGCGCTACAAAGCTGAAACGCTGATACTGACCCGCTTGAATGCCGTCTTTTTCAGTCGTCCAGGTCACGGTGGTTACTTTGCCAGAGCTGTCTTTTTCGGTGGCTACTTTCCAATCCGGTACAGGCTCGTATTGTTTGAAAACGACCTCTTTCGGAATTTTCAAGGCGACTTTGGTGGTTGGAATGTTTTTTTCCACGGGTACTTTCAATGTGTACGTTTCCCACGCATTAGGTTGTGAAACAGAAGGCTTGACTGTCACATGTGCACTGGCCATACCTGCAAAAAGTAAGGCACCCGCCGCAATTAGACCCATAGAGGTCGCAAACCTGGAAAATCTGGATTTTGCTGTTTGAATCGTTGTATTCATAATCAATTCGCTCCTTTTAAACATAAAATAATTATTTTTTACCGCCTACATGCAGGGTGAAATCAGCATCAACCGCATCGAGTGATGCCGTCAGAGCATGTACTTTTACCGCCCATGTTCCTTCGGAGGTCATCAATTCCTGACTGTGGAATGGCTGTTGCTGCTTTACGGGCAGAACAAATTCCTGTTGATCTTGGTCAGGGTCTGCTGGAGTGAGCGTTAATGTAACCTGCTGGATTCCCGAAACGGCAGCACCTTTGCTATCCTGAACGGATACCTTGAATTCATTACTGCCCACTGCATTGGGACTGACTGACAGCGTAACGTTGTATCCGCCCGTAGTGCGAGTCTCCTCAAACGGAACAGCAGGTGCCTGGCCGGGTGACAGGTGAGTGAGCACCGCAGTCAACAGCATCACGAGCAGGCCGACGGACACCTCGGCACGCAATCCCCGGGCGGCTTGCTTGCTGGGCGCCGCTTGCCTTGCGCTGCGGAACTGGCTGGCCGCAAAGGCCAGCATGACTAGCAGCAGCGCTGCCTTGCCGAGCAGAACGAGTCCATAGGACGTGTTCAGCAGCATGGAGGGAGCCGGAATGTACAGCACGGCTCCATATATACCGGTGGCAAGTAGCGCTGCCACCATAGCAATGCCCCAGCCGGCAAAGCGGCGCAGGGCGGCTTGCCGCAGAGTTGCCCGCTCGGATACGGGCAACTCCGCTCCGGCAACAGGCAGGCACACGACCATGACGGCAAGTGAGCCGATCCAAAAAGCTGCTGCTGCGAGATGGACAAAGTCCGCCGCAATGGCCGGAGCTGGGTGGGTAGCCGCTGCCGGATGACCGACAAAGGCTTTGGACAGCATGAGGCATAGCGTTAGGAGAGCTGAGCTGTAGCCCCAAAGACGGCGCTGGCGATCCGAAATGCTGTAATCCAGCGCGTAAATCAGCGTTACGCTTAGGAGCAGCACGAGAATCATCTGGATAAACCAAATTTGCCCGGCTCCAGTAAACTGGAGAGCTTCTCCCAGAATCGGGAGTGAGAAGCCCTCCCTGATGGAAACCCCGGCATCCCATGAAGCCTGAAGTGGCAGGCTGATCAGAATGGCGGCAGACGTTATGCCGTAGCCGCTCCATAGCAGCTTAGTCCAGCGGGGCAATGTGTCAAAGGGCCGCTGATTTTGCTGATGCTGTTCACTTCGATTCTTGTCTTGGCTTATGCTCGGTAAGATGAACAGCCGGAAACAAATCGCTCCAAAAAGCAGCGATAGTCCTATGTAAAGAAACCAACGGACAGCGATTAAGTCGATTCGTGATGTCCCTGAGCTTTCAGGTGCGATAGCTTGATGAGTAGGCGCATTGGAACCGCTACCTACTTGAAATGGAATGACTCCATTAACCGGATGTCCGTCTGCGGATAAAGCTCTCCAATTGACGGAGTAAATGCCATTTTTCACCTCTGGAATCAATTGGATTTCCATGGTGGCTTTGTGATTCGGGTTGAGCTGTGCTTTTCCTGTGTCGACCCGCTTGCCTGTTTCGTCGGTCACTTTGATCGACATGAAGGCAGATTGCAAATCTTCATTGAAGGTGATGGTCACCTGAGAAGGCGACTTGTCCAAAACCTGATTTTCGGTCGGACTGGATTCAATGATAAATGCATGAGCCAACGAAGAGTGAGGAAACAGGATTAGAAGGGGGAGACACAGCAATAAAAGACAAGCCACACGGGCTGGTCTGGACAGGTACAACATGCCTGTGAAGTCACCTTCTCTCGATTACTTGAAGCGAGGATATCCCCATTTGTAACATTTTATACGGACAAACCCATTCCTATCTTAATCATAGTGCATATAGCGTGAATAGATGGAGCGAATTATGACATTTATATGAAATTTGAAATAATAAGCACTATGCAAAATGCCAATCATATGAAAACCCCTAGCGTGGTTGAATTCAGGACGATTTCAACCACGCTAGGGGCAAAGAAGAAGAACCTATGAAGAAATTAGAGCCCTGTTTCCATGAAATCCGTGAAAGCAGGTTGCTTATGTTGAATATAATGGATAAAAATAGCCGTTAGTTCGGGATCGAATTGGCTACCCGAGCAAGCATGTAGTTCTTCAATGGCCTCCTCGAACGTTTTGGTGGGTTGATAGGGGCGCTCAGTTGTCATCGCATCAAAAGAGTCGATGATCGTCAGCATCCGACATAAACGTGGAATTTGCTCGCCCTTAAAGCCAAACGGATAGCCTCCTCCGTCATAACGTTCATGATGCAGCTCCACAAAAGGAACCAAATCTATGAATCGTTCGTTGGCTTCGACAATTCGTTTGCCCCACATGACATGCGCTTGCACCATCTGCCATTCCTCACCAGACAGCTTCTCTTTTTTATTGAGGATATTCCAGGGAATCTCCAGTTTACCAATGTCATGAATGAGGGCACCTAGTATGAGGCGCCGCTTATCCTCTGGTCCGAGCTGAAGCACATCGCTCATGTCTGCTGCATATCTGAATACCCGTTTGGAATGCTTGAAAGTGTTAATATCCTTGTACAAGAACAAATTAAGCTGCTGTTCAAGATCACGAATATCCTGCCCCAGATCGACCTCGTGCTCCACTTCATTTAAACTTCCGTGCGTATGAACGATGTTTTTTCCCTGTTTCTTGGCGTAGTACAGGGCTTTATCCGCCAGATCGACCAGCTGTGATTTGTCGTAGATGTCAATGCGACTTTGTGCAATGCCTGCGGAGAAGGACAGACAGCCGTGCGGAAAAATTTCAACACCCTCGTAACGAGAATCATTCAATCTTTTTCGAATAGCATTAACTATTTCGTATGCTTGTTCAGCGGTATGATCGGGCATCAGCAGAGTGAATTCTTCTCCACCATAGCGGGATACGGTGATGTGGGTGCCGGAGGTCTCCTTTTTAAGAAATTCACCGAGAAATCCCAGTAGCTGATCGCCTTTGAGGTGACCGAAATGATCATTGTATTTTTTGAAATCATCTATATCAATCAGAGCCAGACTGAGAGGAGTATTCTCGGATCTGGATATATTTAATTCAGCCTCAAGTGTATTTTCAAAGTAGCTGTGATTGTATAGCCCTGTTCTGCGATCCATGTTCGCTTTTTCTTCGATTTCCCGATACAGTGTGAACATTTGCTTGAATGCGTGAGACAGGAGCATACTTAGCCCAAGGAACAGCAAAAGTCCTAAAATGCCATTGTCATAAATCAGTGTAGTCAATACCAAAGACAGAATGAGTGTACATAAGTATACGAGCAGAGATTCAGCCAAAAAAGCCTGTTTAAGCTCATTGAAGGACCCTTTGTATGCGATATAAAAGTAGATGCCCAGTGTGATGGTGTTCACCGCAAAGTAGCAAATCAACGCCAGCAGGTAGGAAGCGAAATGATCTTGGTTTAAAGCCCCCTGCGTTCCGCCGCTTAGTTCAAATACTGTTGAAGACAGGGAAATGGAAAGGGCGTAAATGGAAAAATTGACGGTATGTTTCCACCAGGACAACTCTGTGTGCCGGAACATAGCGATGATTACATTTAACAGCAAAATTAGAATAGCAATTTCGGTGCCATGCACAAAAATACAAGCCAGATACACGGAGGAATCCATGGACTGTTTGTTACTGGCCGGTGGTAGCTGGAATGTAAAATGCTCCAGAATCAGAACGGCTCCCAACAGGGAATAGATCGTGACCCACTCTGTTGTCGTATAGTGCAAAAAGGACCATTCGTTCGTATACAAGAGGACGATCATGCCTACCATACATATGCAAAACACGTATATTCCCGTCGTGGTAACCCGTTCTTGCAGCTTTTTTATTATACTCATCATTTCTTCTCCTGCCTTGTCGTATCTTGATGTCAAAGCTACCAGGGGTGAATGGGATAATTTACAATTTTGTAATCGGAAATTTCACATGAAAAAACAGGCCGGAATCCAGCCTGTTTTGTTGAGCCTGTGCTTCCTTTTTTTCTTATCGGTGACTAGCCCCCGATTTTGTAACCGGAAGTCAAAGCAATGATGACAGAAGCCACGATAATAGCATTGATAATCACACGGGAGTATTTCAAGCTTTTCATAGGGTTCCCTCCCTTCCTTGGAATAAGGTGCGCACTAGGCGTGGTGGGGATTGGTTTCTTGCTGCTTATCCTTAGTTCTCTTCACGACCATAATGCTTTGGATAAACAGGAACATCCCGAAGTTCATGACCACATCTCCAATACTAATTACCTGCGTGCGGGGATAGGGCTTGGAGAGAGGAATAATGTCACCAAGCAATGATAGACGCGTGCTCGCATCCATCATGTAATGTTTCGAGATGACACTTCCGGATTTAAGCATATCTGTATAATAGGGACCCAGCACCTCCGAAGCGCTCAACGAGACCGGCATCCTGCCGCCATTCACCGCCATAACGATAAAATTCATCAATACGCCGATTATAATAAGCTTGAATCCCTTGTGATGTCTGTTCAACCAGAGAAATATCAATCCAACCACGTAGACTCCCATAAATAGATACCCGTTAATGGCTGCCAGCCAAGCCCACTTTTCCTGGGCATAAAAAATAATGAATTGTACCAGCAGCAGCACAGGGAACATCCAGCCGGCTATAAGGCGAATTTGACTGAAACGGATCAGACCTTGCCGCCAGCCTCCTCTGAACAGACCTACAATGAGACCCAGTAGCACTCCATCATAGACCATTATCATTCTCCAGATTCCACAAATTTTTTGTTTTGGTTATCGTATAATTCGACCTGAAATTGGTAAATTCCTGCCTGATATATAGCAGTTTTGAAAAAAAATTGCGGATTAGCGTGTAATTATTCGAAGCCAGACGAAATGAGTGATATCATGATGTATTGAAGTAATTATTTATATTTTTGTGAAAAGGATGATTATTATTATGAACCGGTTATCCAATACTGTTATGGTTGCCGCAGATATGACCAAATCGCGAATATTATGGATCGCCTTTGTCCTGGGTGCATTGAGTGCTTTCGGGCCGTTGTCCATAGATATGTATTTGCCGTCGCTGCCTACATTAGCCGACAATTTGCATACGACCACTTCGCTGGCGCAGCTTAGTTTGACCGCCTGTCTGTTGGGACTGGCCGTTGGCCAGATCGTTGCTGGTCCGCTTAGCGACGTAAGGGGTCGCAGAGGACCGCTGGTGATCTCGCTCATTCTGTACGCTGCTGCTTCGCTGTTATGCGTGTTTGCGCCGAATATCGGTATGCTCATTGGGCTTCGCTTTATTCAAGGGCTTACGGGGTCGGCGGGGATCGTGATTTCCAGAGCTGTAGCCCGTGATCTTTACTCGGGCAAAGAGTTGACACGCTTTTTCTCACTGCTCATGCTGGTGAACGGCGTGGCCCCCATTGCTGCACCAGTACTGGGCGGTGTCATATTGAACTTTGTTTCCTGGCGTGGTGTATTCATGGTGCTTTGTGTAGTCGGCATGGCTATGCTGATTGCCGTCGTATTGGGTTTGCCAGAAACGTTGCCAACTAACCGCCGCTCGTCCGGTGGCTTGAAGCAGACGCTGGGAACACTCGGTCATCTGTTTGCCGATCGACGCTTTATGGGCTATGCCCTCTCACAGGCGCTGATTACAGGAGCGATGTTCGCGTATATCGCTGGCTCACCATTCGTGCTTCAGGACATTTTCGGGGTTTCCCCTCAGACGTATAGCATCATTTTTGCAGTGAATGGTTTGGGGATTGTACTGTTTTCGCAGTTGACGGGTAGACTCGTGGGTCGCTTCAGCGAACGACAGTTACTCTTGTCGGGTCTGATAATTGCGGCTGTAGCCGGAATCAGCTTGCTTACTGTAGCCTTTACCGGAGGCCAATTGTTTGCTGTTTTAGTTCCTCTGTTTTTTGTCGTTTCCTGCGTAGGGATTGTAAGTACAACGACGACTTCATTGGCAATGCAGAGTCAGCAGCGCTCCGCAGGCAGTGCGTCCGCCATGCTTGGTTTGTTGCCTCTATTGCTGGGTTCCATTGCTTCACCGCTAGTAGGCTTGGGGAGTGGAACAACCCCCGTACCGATGGCGGTCGTTATAGCTATAGCCGAGATTGGCGCGCTATTAAGCTTTGTCGTACTTGCTAAGGAAGCACGCTCAAAAGTATAAAATAGGGCAGAAAAGTGACATTTTTCTGGAAGGTTGACATACCCCATGGGGGTATATTATGATAAGGATATAACAAATGCATAAATGCATATATACACCACACAGGAGGCTGATGTATGGCTGAGGAGCAACCTGTTTCCCACACTGAAGTCCATGAGAATCACTGTGGAACAGACGGGGAAAAGACAGTTAGAAAAAGTCATCATTCGGCAGAGTTCAAGAACAGCCTCGTATCCCGGTTGAACCGTATTGAAGGTCAGGTTCGCGGAATTAAGGGCTTGATTGAGAAGGATACCTACTGTGACGATGTACTGAACCAGATTGCGGCTGTCCAGTCCGCGCTGAATGGTGTCGGTAAGCTGCTGTTGGAAGGGCATATGAAAAGCTGTGTCATTGAGCGTATGCAGGCAGGAGAGCAGGAAGTGATTGACGAGCTGCTGGTTACGGTCAAAAAGCTAATCCGTTAAGAGTAGTATTCATACACATTATGGGTACGGAAGTATCCCTGAGGAGGAAAAGAAAATGGCACAAGTTACATTGAACGTAGAAGGCATGAGCTGCAATCATTGCGTGAAGGCAGTAGAAGGGGCTTTGGAGAAAGTTGGCGCTACCGGCAAGGTCAGCCTCGAAACGAAACAAGTGAATGTAGAATATGACGAGTCCAAGCTGAACGTTGAAGCTCTGAAAACAGCCATTGAAGACCAAGGCTATGATGTTGTTTAAGCTGAAGATGTTTTATGTGTGAACAGACTTGTTTCGAAGGAGAAGCTTCCATATTAGAAGCTTTTTCTTTTTGGATATGATATACCCCACTGGGGTATAGGAGGAGGGTTATCATGGAAAACCGTGCGACCGACGGTGACAAGCAGACAACGCTTCACATTACGGGGATGTCCTGTGCCGCTTGCGCAAGCCGTATTGAGAAAGGTTTAAATCGAATAGATGGTGTGGCACAGGCTAATGTGAATTTGGCTTTGGAGCAGGCGTCGATATCCTATGATCCCAAGCAGGTGGAGATCCCTGAGTTTCGCGATAAAATTGCTTCTCTTGGGTTTGGAACTGTAAGTGAAGAAGCCAATCTGAATGTGACGGGCATGACTTGTGCGGCCTGTGCAACCCGGATTGAAAAGGGATTGAATCGGATGCCTGGTGTAACAGGTGCCACGGTAAACTTGGCGATGGAAACAGCTCATGTGGAATATGCCGCGGGGAGTATTGCGGTTGGTGATCTGGTGAGCAAGATTGAACAGCTAGGCTACGGAGCGATCCCGCAGAGCGCTGAGGACAATATCGCGGATGTGCGCAGTAAGGATATCCATCGTAAAAAATGGAAGTGGATTGTGTCCGCAGTGCTGTCGTTTCCGTTGTTGTGGGCGATGGTGGCTCATTTTTCCTTTACGTCATGGATTTATGTGCCGGAACTGTTCTTGAATCCATGGTTCCAACTAGTGCTGACAACGCCGATTCAGTTCGTCATTGGTTGGCAGTTTTATGTGGGCGCGTACAAAGCGCTTCGCAACGGGAGTTCGAATATGGATGTGTTAGTTGCACTGGGCACGTCTGCGGCTTATTTTTACAGCTTGTACCTTACGCTGCGTCCGTCTGATGTCATGGAGGGGATGGCGGGAATGCCTGTCATGACCATGCCAGAGCTGTATTACGAGACAAGTGCAGTGCTAATTACGCTTATTTTAGTGGGTAAATGGTTCGAGGCGGTAGCCAAAGGGCGTTCGTCCGAGGCGATCAAGAGCCTGATGAGCCTACAGGCGACGACGGCACGTGTAGTACGTGATGGACAAGAGCTTGATATACCGATCGAACAGGTACGTGTGAAGGATATCTTTATTGTACGACCCGGCGAGAAAATTCCTGTC
Organism: Paenibacillus sp. SEL1; assembly: GCF_054602535.1. Taxonomy (NCBI): domain Bacteria; kingdom Bacillati; phylum Bacillota; class Bacilli; order Caryophanales; family Paenibacillaceae; genus Paenibacillus; species Paenibacillus sp. SEL1. Next base: position 2,469,995 of record NZ_CM137723.1, read on the forward strand.
GATGGTGTGGTCGTGGACGGACGTTCCGCAGTGGACGAATCCATGTTAAGTGGTGAGAGTCTTCCGGTTGAAAAAGAAGCAGGTTCCGCAGTTACAGGGGCGACGCTTAATAAAAATGGGGTACTACGTATTCAGGCGGAGCGTGTGGGTGGTGATACGGCGTTGTCCCGTATTATTAAGGTCGTGGAAGATGCACAAAACTCTAAGGCCCCGATTCAGCGGATTGCGGATCAGATTTCCGGTATTTTTGTCCCCATTGTTGTTGCTATTGCTGTGTTAGCCTTTATCGTCTGGTTTTTCCTTGTGACGCCGACTGATTTTGCAGGCTCACTGGAGAAAATGATTGCAGTTCTCGTCATAGCTTGTCCTTGTGCGCTCGGCTTGGCTACTCCAACGTCCATTATGGCAGGATCGGGACGTGCCGCTGAATACGGTATTTTGTTCAAGGGTGGCGAGCATTTGGAAATGACCCGTTCAGTCAACGCAGTGGTATTGGATAAGACAGGAACAGTTACGAACGGCAAGCCAGAGCTGACAGATGTTATGGTTGGTGCAAGCGGCTTGGCTGAAAACGATTTGCTGCGGTTGCTCGGTGCAGCAGAAAAAAGCTCGGAGCATCCGCTGGCGGAAGCCATTGTAAAGGGGATTGCAGATCGAGGAATTGAGCTGGTAGGACCGACAGATTTTGAAAATATTCCGGGTTATGGTGTGAAGGCGCATGTGGAAGGTAAGCAGGTATTGGCGGGTACACGCCGATTGATGAGCAGGGAAGGCATCGCAATAGATGACTCAGCCGAGCAGTATATGAATGAGCTGGAAAACGCAGGGAAAACCGCGATGCTGGTCGCTGTGGACGGTTCCTATGCCGGACTGGTGGCCGTAGCGGACACGATTAAAGAAACGTCACGGGAGGCCGTTGCCCGTCTGCGGGCGATGAACATTGAAGTCATCATGATTACGGGTGACAATGAACGGACTGCGCGGGCTGTTGCCGCCGAGGCCGGAATTGAACGAGTGCTGGCGGAGGTGCTGCCTGAAGGAAAGGCTGAGGAAGTGAAACGGCTTCAGGAACAAGGCATGATCGTAGCTATGGTTGGGGATGGTATTAACGATGCGCCTGCGCTGGCTACTGCTAATATTGGGATGGCGATGGGCACGGGAACGGATGTGGCCATGGAGGCGGCGGATATTACCCTCATGCGCGGCAACCTGAACAGCATTCCTGACGCGATCGAAATGAGCCGCCGGACGATGACAAACATACGGCAAAATCTGTTTTGGGCGCTCGGTTATAACGTGATCGGTATTCCGATTGCCGCTTTGGGCTTCCTTGCTCCATGGTTGGCGGGAGCAGCCATGGCATTTAGCTCTGTTTCGGTTGTGCTAAATGCACTGCGTCTCCAACGGGTGAAGCTGTAAATGTATGGATGCACCAGCAGGATAGCGTGCTGCCGGACATCTGTAGCGAGATAAAGTTATTATCAGAGTATAGAGCAAGTACGCACAATTGGTTTTCTGCGTGCTTGCTTTTTGTTGCGTTTGTTTTTTTAAACCATACTGTTAACCCTCATCACGTCAGGTTGCTTATCATTCGCGAAAGTTTCATAATATTTGTAGGAGTGCCATGCAAGCATGCAAGAACTTCTTCGTATACTCACAGCTAGAAGTAGATAAAGAGCTTAAATTATGGATTAGGAGTGAAGCAGTCATGAATGATACGATTTCCTTGTTGATGAATCACCGGTCTGTGCGAAAGTTCAAGTCAGACGCCGCCGTTACCGACGAGCAGCTCGCAGCTATTGTGGCAGCTGGCCAAATGGCATCCTCGTCCAGTAATGTGCAGGCATATACCGTTATTGCCGTTACCGATCCTTCTTTAAAAACAAAACTGGCCGAGTTGGCAGGAGGGCAGGCTTACGTTGAGCAATGCCCCGCGTTTCTGGTATGGTGCGCAGATTTGTACCGTTTGAAGCAGGTGACGATTCACCACCAGCCAGGCCAGCCTTCCTACGAAGGGTCCGTCGAAAACTATACGGTTGCGACCATTGATGCCGCGTTAGCTGCACAAAATGCAGCGGTAGCCGCTGAATCACTGGGCCTGGGCATCGTCTACATCGGCGGTATTCGTACTAAAATAGCAGAGGTATCTGAGTTGTTAGGGTTGCCAGAGCTGGTGTATCCAGTATTCGGTATGTGTATTGGTGTACCGGATCAGGAAACGGGCTTGCGCCCACGTCTTCCACTGTCCGGTGTTTTGCATATGAACGGCTACGACAAAAATCAGACGATGAAAGCTGTAGAGGTATACGACCACACATCAGCCGAATATTTGAAGGAACGTACGGGCGGTCAACGCTCTACGCCATGGTCTGAGCAAATGGCCGCGAGACTGACCGAGCCAGCACGTTTGCAGTTAAAGCCATTTTTGGAACAGAAGGGTTTCTTAAAGCAATAAAAGCTGAGTAGCGACAAAAAACTCTGCAAAATACAAGAACCTCCTTATTTACGCATGATGAAGTCCCGCGTAAATAAGGAGGTTCTTTGCTTTGGTTGCATGTTGTGGTTGTAAACCTTCCAGTGAGTAAATAGCTGGTATCCTTTATCAATCAGATAGTGAGTAAAAGCGTCTCGTATTTTCATAAAATAATTGACGGACGGCAGATTCATCTTGATGGGTCAGCTTACTATACGCGCGAGTGACGTCGGCAGTCATCCGTGGATGTGTCTGTTGTCCGGTAAAAGGCCCCTCGAACCGCCAGGGACCGTCTGTCTCTGCCATGATCTGATCAGACGGATACTGTCTTGCCAAACTGCGGATCTCTTCTTCGTACAGGAGATCCGGTGTGAAGGAGACATAATAGCCGTTCCGCGCCATACGTTTGGTTGTGGCGGCAGAGCCTTTAAACCAGTGAAAATGCGCCTGCGTGACGCTGTGACGTTCCAGAAGGTCACAGGCGATATCTGCGTCCTCATAAACGGCGTGCAGGACAATGGGCTTGTTATGCTTGCTTGCAAACTGGATAAAACGCTCCAGCAGCGCTATGTAGGGAGCGAGGTCAAAAGGTGAACCGCTCTGTGAGGCTTCCAGCCGATTGTAATAGGGCAAGCCGACTTCACCCACGGCGATCATCTGCTGTACATGTTCGTCCATCCAGTCGAACAAGAGGTCAAGCTCAGCTTGCGGTGGAAGAGCCTGTTCGGGATGAAAGCCAAAGGCTGGTCGTACCAGCTCGGGGTAACGCTTGGCTAACCGTAGATTGGCTCGGCTGGAGCCCAGATGCATCGACACGGCTATCACGGCTTGGACGCTGCTATCGGCAAGTGAAGCGAGCAATAACTCCTGTTGTTCAGGCGGGTAGCTGTCTACATGAATATGCGCGTCGATCAATGGAGCGGGCTCAATTGCGGTCAAATCCAAGCCTGGCTTTGTTTGGCTGTTCCATTTCAATGCACATCGAACTTTTACGTCACTCATGTCGATTCAATCCATCTTCCGGGATATTCTTGTGGACGCTCTGAGCATTGTCCATGTCGCCGTCCAGTTTGTACTTTTCCTCGCGCATCCAGCTGGTCATGGTCCGCTTCCATTCAATAAAGAGCGGATCGAGGGTGATTTCTTCCCTACGCGGGCGGGGAAAAGGGACATCTACGACATGCACCACCGAAGCAGGTCGCGCCGACAGCACATAGATGCGGTCGGAGAGCAGCAGTGCTTCTTCAATGCTGTGGGTAATAAACAGCACAGAACGGCGGTTCTTCTCCCACATGCGTAATAACCATTGCTGCATATCTGCACGTGTCAGCGCATCGAGTGCGCTGAACGGCTCATCCAGCAGCATTAATTCCTGCGGGCTGAGTAGTGCTCGTAGAAAGGCTGCGCGCTGTTGCATTCCACCAGACAGCGTATGTGGATACGCCTTGGCGAATTTACCAAGTCCAACCTGTTCGAGCCATTGCAAGGCTTCTTTGCGACGCTCGCGTTCACTTGCGTACTGAGGGGGGACTGCTGTAGTTTTACGTGGAGCATTTTCCTGCCCAAGCAGTACGTTGTCCAGCGTGGTACGCCACGGAAAAAGGGCGGGCTGCTGCGGCATATAGCTGATATGACCACGTTCACCAGTCATGTCCCGTCCGTGCATACGGATACATCCCTGCTGGGGTTTGAGTAGCCCGCCGATGATGTGAAACAGCGTGCTTTTGCCGCTGCCTGACGGACCGATGAGGGAAACGAATTCTCCTGGCTTGACTGTGAGGGATACATCCTGCAGTACGGGCAGTAAGCTTCGCTTTTCGCGGAAGGCAAGGCTGATCCCGTCCAATTCCAAAGCAGGAGGAGCAGTTGAAGGACTCTGTTGTTCCCCGGCTCGTTGTTCATTAGCCACGTTGTGTGATGATAAGTCAATCGGATGCAGACTCATACGCGCCACGTCCTTTCTTTGCTGTATTTACTTCAAGGAGGAAGCTACTCTCGATCGGGTTTCCAGCGAACCAACCATTTCTCAAGTAGTAAAATAACCACAAACATGAGTAAGCTGAGTGCGACAATAATGCCGATGGCAGCAAAAATGAGGTCCGTGCGATAGGCCGATTTTTGCAGCAGCATATAATATCCAATTCCTTCACTAGCTCCGATCCACTCGGCAATGATCGCGCCCATCACACTGTAGGTAGCAGCAATTTTAACGCCAGAAAAGACTTGCGGCAGGGAATGTGGCAGCTCCAGCTTCATAAAAATAGACATGCGGCTTGCACCCGACATCCGCATATAGTTCATCATCGTACGGTCTGTTCGAGTCAGCCCGTCCATGGCCGCTACAGCGACGGGAAAAAAGCATACTAAGGTAATGACCATGAGCTTGGGCAGCACGCCAAAACCAAACCACACCATGAGCAACGGACCGAGGGCGATGATCGGAATGTTTTGGCTCAGGATAAGCAGCGGATACAGGGCGGATTTGAGAAAAGGAATCGTATGAAGAACGATGGCGATCAACAGTCCCGTTGCTGTCCCTATTGCGAATCCCGCAAGTGTCAGACGAATCGTAGCCCATGTATGGGTGCCAAGCAACGCCGATTGCCCCATGCCCTCTTGTACGATTAGAGATGGAGCTGGCAGTAGCCAGGATTCAATATGTAAATAGGAAACCGCCCCCTGCCAGGCCGTTAAAAAGAAGAGGACCGCCACAAGGGGCGGCCATACGCTTTTCCACCAGGATGCGTTCTTGCCTTTCGGATTCATGGGCGATATTTCTCGGTCAGCTTGTTCATGCTGATGCCTTGTGGGTTATGTGCGATTTTGATCTGTGAAATGACGCTGGGACTGCCCGCTTCCGTCAAAGCCTCGTGCATTTCTTTAACCACTTTCAGCAACTCGTCGAGCTCGCCCTCCATGGTCGTATCCAATGGATTCACCTGATGTTTGACGCCGGAGCGCTGAATGACCTCAATCGCCTTATCTACATACGGGTAAGAGTCCTCGTTATTAGGAGTTTTAGGGATTACTTGAATACTGAGCAGTGTGTTAGCCATGAAAATTCACCTGTCCTTTATTGTGGAGTTGTTTTGAGAAAATAGGGTGGTTTAAGGCGGGGAGACCGCTTCGCGTTTCATTTGATCTTACGATCGCTGTTGCCGTGGGATTCTTTGAATAAATTTTAAAAGGTAAGAATCCAACGGCAAAGGCGAACGCTGCGCTTCTCCAGATTCAAATGAACCGCTACGCTGCCAACCGCCTTAAAAAGCACCTTAGTTTTTAAGCTAGGTTGTACGGTATTTTGTATTTTTCTCACATAAGCGCACCTGCTTTTGCGCTTAGACACTATGAGACTAAAGAATAAACCAAGTGGAACGAGAACGAAGTGGGCGGAATGGTGCTGTACAAGCGTTAGCGTTCGCCTTTGTACCCAGATTTCAACCTCTGGATATTCATAAAAGAAATCTGGGTACAACAGCGATGGGAAGCACCATCCGACTGCGTAGTGGAACTTCGTTCACTTCTCTAGTTCAGTCTTATTTAGCGTTTTAACAAATGATCAACGCTTGGGCAAGAAGTCGTTTGTGAAGGCTTTATCCACTTCCAAAGGCTTGCTGAGCAGCTTGCGTTCGTACATCCAGTCCGAATAGTTTTGCCATACCTCCGCTTTTTGCACACCCCATTGCGCGGCATCGTCCTGATAACGCGGGCTCAGCCATTTTTGGCTGGCAAGTACCAGTTTTTTATCCAGCTCCGGTACAGCTTTGCTTAAGATGTCCGCGGCTTCTTCTGGATGGGCGATAGTGTATTCATAGCCTTGTGCGGTAGCGTTCATGAACGCTTTTACCAGTTCTGGATCATTTTTTATTGTCTGTTCGTTGCTCACAATTACAGGTGTATAGTAATCGAGGCTTTTGGAATAATCTTTTACATACAGCATATCCAATGGCTCACCTCGAAGCTGGGCTTCGATTCCAGTCCATGCGTAGAAAATCCAGGCAAAGTCGATATCCCGCTTCACGGCTGTAAAATAGTCTGCATTACCCATGTTGACGATCTTCACTTTGCTCACATCGCCTTTGTCTGAATCCATGATGGATTTCATGACCGCTTCTTCTACGGGAGAGCCCCAACCGCCGTATTTTTTACCTTCAAAATCTTTGGGGCTCTTAATTCCGCGATCTACTGGGGCTGCGAAGCCTGAGGTATTATGCTGAATCACCGCAGCGATGGATACAAGCGGCACGCCTTGCGTACGAGCCTGTGTGACGCCTTCTTGGTAGCTGATACCAAAAGGTGCAGCATTAGAGGCAACCATTTGATCGGCTCCGCCTGAACCAGGTTGAATAATTTGGACATTCAAACCCGCTTTTTCGTAAAATCCTTTGTCCTTGGCAACATAGAGTCCCGTATGATTCGTATTGGGTGTCCAGTCGAGCACGACTTTAACATCTTTGAGCTCCTTTGCCGGAGTAGACGTTTGAGTGTTGGTAGCGGGAGCCGCTTCTTGGGATGTGGAGGGACTTCCACCGCAAGCGGTCAGGGTCAAGGCCATGAGCCACAGACTGATCAGTCCCAGGCTTAACATTTTCATGCGCTTCATCGTTGTGTTCTCTCCTTTAATTACCCGTTATCCGTCCAATCAGACAGCTTATGTTCCCCATTTTCATAAAAATAACATCTGCCGGACGCGATCTTTCCAACAACTTAATCTTCAACAAAAAAAGCGCCCCGAGGTTCCGGGACGCTTGCGCTTGTATATACCAAAGTAAGGGATGGTCCTATGTAAAAAAGGCACATCTTGCTTAAGCATTCCTACGCTGGCATTACCCAGATCAGGTTGTAAGGGTCAGTGTCTTGGGACACACTCTCAGCCGGCCGATTCCAGCACCCCTGGCATTGTATGGTTTAATGGGTTCATTTATTCGGGTTTACTACGAAGATTATATGCCTTGAATGCGGGTCTGTCCAGCATGGAGGAAGAGATGACGGTTCATTTGCCGAACGACAGGGTACACTTTTACTGTGAGCTTTGATCTGAAAATGAGCATGCATCAATCCGATTCGATCGGGTCATGTTATTTTCAGAACAGCTGCGTAGGTATATTCAGATGGACTGGTGCCCAATGGCATGGCCGTAGAGGATTCTAATTCGTGAAAAGGAGTTGTTGTACTGTGGGTAAAACGGAAACATTGGATCGTAGCCAACTAGAACAAGCCATTGTGAAGGCTTTGGATAACAACAAATTTTGCTCGTTAGGTACGGTAGAGGGTGGCAAACCGAAAGTACGCTATATGGCCCTTTTTAACGATGGAATGAACATTCATCTGGCGACAGATCGCAAAACGCATAAAGTGGATGAGCTAAAGGATAATCCGAATGCTTATCTGCTGCTGGGTTATGAAGTTGGCGGTACAAAGGAAGTCGTAGAAGTGGAGGCTACTGTCCAGATTACAGCTGATGAAGGGCTGCGCAAACAAGTGTGGAACGATTCCTTGAAGGAATGGTTTTCCGGACCGGATGATCCCGATTATGTCATTCTGGACGTGAATCCGACTCGCATTGAGTATGTGGGTCAGCAAACGGAGCGCCAAGTGTGGAATAAATAATGAGAATATAAATGGATAAACCAGTGAATCTCCGAGTTTTTTAGGAGGTTTGCTGGTTTTTTTATTTTTGAGAGAATTAATTATTTTTTCATAAATAATTTAAGTGAATGACTACTCTTTTGTCTGGCGTTGGATTAAAATAGAAATGGTGGGTTCAAGGCTTACATATATGTGCAAAAGTATGTATATGAGGCATACACCTTAATGAGGAGGGGTATATTTTGTTATTTCGTAAAAATTGGTTTAAAGGGTTTACAGCAATAGTTGTAGCTTGTAGCATGCTGGTGTTTTCGGCCGCTCCATCCTGGGCAGCTAGCGATTCTCGCGATAGCGCTACGGTGAATTTGCGGATCATGGAAACAACGGATATTCATGCGTCGCTGATGAACTATGATTACTATTCAGACAAAGAAACCAACGAATATGGCTTGATTAGCACAGCTGGTTTGATCCAACAGGCGCGCAGTGAAACAAGAAACAGCATGCTGTTCGATAACGGTGATTTGTTACAGGGCAATCCATTAGGCGATTATATGGCCAGAAACAAAACCTATGAAAAAGAAGGCGGTGTCCATCCAGTCTACAAGATGATGAACTTGATGGGCTATGATGCGGCGACAGTGGGCAACCACGAATTCAACTATGGTCTCGATTTTCTGGAAAAATCGCTCAAGGGAGCCGATTTCCCTTACGTAAATGCGAATGTTTATGTTGATAAGGGGGGGCAAGCTACTAAAAATTATTTTACCCCTTATCAAATTCTTGATAAAACGGTAACGGATGAGAAAGGTGAAGAGCATGCGCTCAGAGTGGGTGTCCTCGGCTTGGTCACACCTCAAATTATGCAGTGGGATGCAGCCAATTTAAAGGATAAGGTCGTTACGAAGGATATTGTGGAAACGGCGAAAAAGTTTATTCCTCAAATGAAAACGGAAGGTGCTGACATTATTGTCGTGCTTGCGCATACAGGTTATGAGGATGTGCCACAAACGCCAATGATGGAGAATGCCGTTAAATATTTGAGCCAGGTGGACGGAATTAACGCGATTCTGTTTGGGCATGCTCATAAATCTTTCCCTGGCCCTGATTTTAAAGAAATGAGCGGCGTAGATCTGGATAAGGGAACCATTAATGGCGTGCCGGCCGTGGAAGCTTCTTCATGGGGCAAGGATCTGGGAATTATTGACCTGAGCCTGGAAAAGAAAAAAGATGAGTGGCACGTAACGAATTCTCAGTCTGAAGTGCGTCCGGTTGTGAGTACCACAAACCAGGCTGTGCAGTTTACTCCTGACTACAAACTGACAGATTCGATCAAGGAAGAGCATAAAGGAACGCTGGATTATATTCGTCAACCTGTCGGAACAACGACTGCGCCAATTACCAGCTATTTTGCATTAGTGCAGGACGACCCTTCCATTCAAATTGTAACAAATGCACAGAAATGGTATGTTCAAAACCATCTTAAAGGAACTGAATACGAAAAACTTCCCGTATTGTCGGCAGGCGCTCCATTCAAGGCCGGCGGTCGAAACGGAGCCGAGTATTACACCAATATTCCTGAAGGTACGGTAGCGATTAAAAACGTATCCGACCTGTATGTGTATCCGAACACGGTTCATGCTGTAGAAGTGACCGGTGCTGAAATTCAGGAATGGCTGGAGTGGTCTGCAGGTCAGTTCAACCGCATTGATCCAAAGCAAACTGAGGAGCAATCGCTGATCAACAAAGATTTCCCAACCTACAATTTTGATGTCATTGACGGTGTGAATTACCAGATTGATGTAACTCAGCCTGCACGATATGATGCCAAGGGAACTATTATTGATTCTTCAGCTCATCGTATCAAGGATCTGCAATACAATGGAAAAGCTATTGATCCTGCGCAGAAATTTATCGTAGCCACCAATAACTATCGTGCTTCCTCATCCAAACTGGCCAACCCAGATGGCAAACGAATTGTGATGGCAGCACCGGATGAAAGTCGCCAGGTCATTGTTGACTATATCCGTACGAACGGAACGATTAATCCATCGGCGGATGGCAACTGGTCTATTGCTCCTTTTGGTCAGGCAAAGGTTACTTTCGAGTCCTCTCCTGATGCCAAAGACGTGCTGGCAGGAAATCAACAAATTTCATACTTGAGCAGCGCGGCAGATGGCTTTGCCAAATACAGCTTAAAAGCTGGCGCTAAGCCTAGTGCAGCAACGACTCCTGTAAAGGAAGCTGTGGCTCCCGCGAAAGCAACAGCAAAGCCAGCTGTTAAAACGACCAAACCCGCGACTGTTAAACCAGCTAAAACAACGAAGCCAAAGGCGTCCAAATAACTTCGAACTTTAGTTTTCAATCAATATCAGAGTGAAGCAGCAAGTCTCTTTAACCAAGAGATTTGCTGTTTTTTTTAATGCCAAAAACAACAGCCCCCGAATTTATCATGAATGCAAAAAGTTTTCTGTTTTTGTCGAATATATACTTAAGTCCTAAGTTGTCGGTAAGAATAAGCTAGTTTTTTGTAAAAACACGTAGTTATATAGTACTTTTGTTCTAGTTATTTGTGATATAATGGTGAAAAAACCGGAAAATTGTTCCGAGGAGGACCATTATGACATGCAGCAATTGCAGCATCATATTACCTATTAAGGATCAAGGATTTCTCAGAATTAGGCATTCCAGGGTGTCGCTTACTCCAGCATTAGATGGTTTGGGTATGCTATCGGAACAAATGAAGCAGGAACATGAGCGTGAGGGTGGCATAGAGTTTCGCTATGACAGCCGTTCAGAGCTGGAACAGCTGGTTAACGGACTGGCTCGTCTGCCGCAGGAATACTTGAACCATATGCAAATTGTGGTGACCGGCTTGCATCATGTCGAAGGATATGAGGACTGGCTTTTATTTAGTCAATTGCAAGCCAGACTGCAACATCCGGATATCGTGAATATCATTAAGGATCAAAGTTTTTCCAGCCATATGCAGCCTATTGTTGACCATAAGTTGGATATTATCGGGTTTGAGTTTTTACTGCGTCCGTCACATGCGGAGAGACCATTTCAGCCGTTACGACTGTTTGAAATCGCCCGTGAAGCTGGTTTGCATGCTCATCTGGATCGCTCGGCTCGTATTTCCGCTATTGAAAAAAGTGCAACATGCCTTCCGGCGGGAATTAAACGTTTTATTAACTTTCTCCCTTCGACCATTTATAATCCGGCTTATTGCTTGAATCACACCTTTGAGACGATTGATCACTTATCCATGAATACGAAGGATTTTGTATTTGAGGTCGTAGAAACGGAAGAAATAGACGACCTTAATTTTTTGCATCATATCTTTGATCAATATCGCAATCGAGGAGTTTCGGTAGCCCTGGACGATGTGGGGGCAGGTTATTCTACGACAGAGCTTATGAATTGCCTTCAGCCGGATTATGTTAAAATTGACCGCAGTATAATTGACGGCTGTCATAGTAACAGTGATCAGAAGCGGCAAATTACAGGGATTGTAGAATCGGCTTTTCGTTTTGGAGGCCAAGTGTTGGCTGAAGGCGTAGAGCAGATGAAGGATTTTGAATTTTGCCGTGAAGCAGGTGTATCACTGGCTCAGGGTTATTTGTTTGGCAAGCCGGAACCCGGTCCGCCCTCTAATTTTATACTTAGTAGCGTAATATAGTCAGGAACAAATTTAAGTAGACGTAGTTTATAAAAGTTGGAGCTTAAATAAGGCTGTGGCATAAGCAAATTCCAATTCTATTGGTCAGTGCTTATATCACCATTAATGTAAAAAAACGCGAGTTGCAGAGGTTATCTCACCTTTGCAACTCGCGTTTTTTGGTCATGCTTGCCCACCTGAGCAAGTTCTGGACAAGCGAAGCCACCCAGTCTCCAATTTTACTTGGTAAGGAACGTTAAAAGCCTGGAGCAGTTTACGACCGTTTTTATTTTTAAAGTAAAGATTGACGTTTTGAAGACAATTGGATACAGTGTATTACATAGGAAACAGTGTTTCTTACGTAATACATTGTATCCATACTAGGTAAAAAGTTTAACATTACAGGGAGGACAACCAAAATGAAAGCAGTGCAACTGAAAAATGGTTTTGGCTTTGAAGAGTTAACCTTGACGGAACTTGACATACCGGTGCCAGGACGGCTGGAAGTTCTGATCCGCATAAGGGCAGCGTCTCTGAATTACCGGGATTTGGTGATTATTAACGGAGTAATGCCGATCGGCATTCAATTTCCCTTCATTCCGTTATCTGATGGAGCGGGTGAAATTGTAGCTGTGGGCGAAGGGGTGACAAAATTTCAGATTGGACAAAGGGTAGCGGCAAATTTACAACAGAAATTCATTGGCGGGAGCACGAGAGCGGAGGTCTTAAAGGACAGTCTGGGAGGCCCGCTCAGTGGAGTGGCGTCTGAATATATCGTTCTGCATGAAGAAGGGGTCGTCGCCATTCCGGATCACCTTTCTTGGGAGGAGGCTTCCACCTTGCCGATTGCAGCATTAACCGCATGGAGCATGCTGATGGAATCCGGCGGGCTGCGAGCGGGGGATACGGTGCTCTTGCAAGGAACAGGCGGTGTTTCCATCTTTGGGCTTCAATTCTCTCTGATGGCGGGAGCAAGGGTAATTATCACATCGAGCAGCAATGACAAGCTGGAACGGGCAAAGGATCTCGGCGCATGGAAGACAATCAACTATTCGGAAGTTCCCGAGTGGGATAAGGTGGCTCTGGAGCTGACAGACGGCGGAGTCGACCATGTCCTGGATGTAGGGGGAGCGGCAACAATGGCGCAATCCATCAATGCACTTCGTACCGGAGGGACTGTGAACATGGTCGGCTTCTTATCGGGCTTGACTATTCCTGAGTTCGATGTCACCAGCATTTTGCAGAAGGCTGCGACGATTCGCGGCAGCCAAGTCGGTAACCGGGAACATTTCGAAAATATGAATCGTGCCATTTCCCGCCATCGTTTACATCCTGTCATTGACCGGGTATTCCCGCTCAGCCGAATCGGCGAAGCCTTCGCACTTTTGGCTGAAGGAAAACAGTATTTCGGTAAAATCGTCGTTCAAATATAAATATTATTCACATCACATAGGAGGCAATCTAATGCCCAGTAAAGCTGATTTATCTGTCAAAGATTCTCAAGGAAGAAAGAATAAGAAACCGCGTAAATGGGTACGCAGAACCGGAGTATCGCTGCTGGCGGTAGTCCTTCTGGGAGTGGTTATTTTTATGCTCATCCCTTCCCCTGTCCAGCCTGCAAAATGGTTTGCACCTTCGGCCCCCTCATTTGAACAAGCGGGTCCATGGCAACAAAACAACAAACTCAGCTCCGCAGAGCTTGTTACAGATGCCCCTAAGTTTCCGGAATTTATCACCTTTGACAAGGTAGGAAATTTATATACGGGAGACTCCGACGGGAAAATTTATAAGGTTGCCTTTGATACTAAGGGCAATCCGCAAAAGGCCCAGCTATATGCAGATACCCAAGGAACGCCCAATGGACTTATGTTTGATGCAAGTGGAAATTTGATCGTTACGGATGTTAAGAAGGGGTTGCTGTCGGTAGATCCTTCCGGAAAAGTGACGGTGTTGGCCAATCAAGTCGACGGCACACCGATCTATTTGGCCAACGAGCTGGATATTGCCAAAGATGGTACCATTTATTTTTCTGACACCTCCAATTATGGCAGTGTAGTCTTCAAAGAAATCGCCGAGAACAAGCCACATGGACGTTTGCTGAAATATGATCCGGTGACCAAGCAGACGACAGTTCTGTTGGAAGGCCTTTATTTTGCGAACGGGGTTGCCTTGTCTGCGGACGAAGATTTTGTGCTTGTGGCAGAGTCGTATCACTACCAATTGACCCGATACTGGCTCAAAGGGCCGAAGAAGGGGACTTCGGATATTTTTGTGGATAATCTTGCCGGTTTTCCGGATAACATTACGCGTGATGATCAAGGCCATTTCTGGGTCGGTCTCTTCACAACACGTATTCCCTTTGTAGATCAGATGCATGGAAGCCCGTGGCTGGCTGGAATGATGGCCAAATTGCCACAATCGCTGCTCAGCGGTGCAAGCGCACCTGTGAAGCATGGGCTTGCTGTGGAGCTTAACCCGCAGGGTAAACTCATCGGAAGCTGGCATGATCCTGAAGGCTCGCTTTATGGGGTAACCACGGCTGTAAACCATGACGGATATTTATATATAGGTACAGCTCCTGGAGGCAGCCAGGGTGTTCATCGCGTGCTTTTAACCAAATAAGCTTGGGGAGGGTATAACATGATATTGGATGAGTTGAGATTATCCTGGAAAGCGAAGGAAAGCCTGGCCGGGAAAGTAGCTTTGGTAACAGGCGCAAGCAGCGGCATTGGGGCATCGATTGCAAAAAAACTGGCAAAGCGAGGCGCGTATGTAGCTGTATTGGCACGCCGTCAGGAACGATTAGATGAATTGGTTCGCGACTTGCACCAAGAGGAATTGTACGAGGTCATGGCAATACCTGCCGATATCCAAAAAGCTGAAGACGTACAGCAGGCGGTCCACGCCATTCTTGAACGCTGGGGACGGCTTGACATTATCGTTGCCAATGCGGGCTTCGGGTATCGAAGCCCACTGGCAGAAGTGGAACTGGAAAGGTGGGAGGAGCTTTACAAGACGAATGTGCACGGTCTTGTCCTGACACTGAAGTACGGACTTCAGCCAATGAGAGAACAGGCCAAGGGGGATGTTGTCATTGTCTCCTCTATTGCAGCGAAGGAAGTGGTTGCCGGAGGAGGACTATACAGCGCTACCAAGTACGGCGTTAGCGCTATAGCCTCTGCATTGCGTTTGGAGACCAGTACGCAAGGAATTCGTGTAACTGCGATTCACCCCGGGGCGGTGGCGACGGAATTTTCGCAGGTGGCCGGATATCCCGAGCAGGAAATTCGGGCGTTTGCTTCGAGCGTTTTGCCGCTGCATCCCGATGATGTCGCAGAAGCTGCCCTTTTTGCACTAGAGCAGCCGGAGCATGTCAATATTCCAGAGTTGACCATTATGCCTTCGAGGCAGGTCCAGCGGTTCAAATAGAGCGATATTTATTCTGACACAAACCGGGTAACCGGGTATGGTCATCGCCATGCCGGGTATGGCGGCGATGAGGACTACGTGCCTTCGTTTGACCAAACCTGCTCAAATGGGTGAGCATGAACCAAAAAGCGCGAGCTATAGGGGGAATAACCCTTGCACTCGCGCTTTTTTGTACTAATGACGAAGCGTGACTGTCCAATAAAATTTAAAACCAGCTTTGGGACAGCTCCATTTACTATAGAGCAGACCATATCCTGTGAAAATTTTGGCTCCACGTTCGCTTATCCAGTCATCGTGAGCATAGCTATAGTGTAATGACGTACAGACCTAGCGGCGTAGTTGCACTGCCGGCGACCATGAAGCTCAGATCATAGCTGGATCTGCCGGGAGGGACGCTGATATCAGCCAATCGGCATACCTTGGTATTATCTCGTAGCAGAGGAATACCATATACACGATCGTCCACACGTACAGATCCGGCGAACGCGCCCCCACGTGGATTGGCGTAGATTCGTACGATACGTACCTCGTCACTGTCATTAACGATGGGAATGGTCGCGTTGTATATGGTTCCGAATTGTCCGCGATTATCTAGCGCAGGCCCCAGCTCGCTGCGTGCCCCGGTAAATAGCAGATCGGCAGGAGTCTCGCCGTTCAGCTTTTTGGTGGCACACGCCCGATAGTTGGCGCTCTGCCCCACCACGTACTCTGGCATCCGCGCATTCGTTTCGGAAAAGGACCACACCCCTCGTGGATGCGCCTGGGGTGGAGGTACGGGAGGAAGCGCGTCCATATGAATCTGGCGTAGATCGGTCTGCGTATCCTTGCTGATCACGGTGCGAATCACATAATCCAGCGTACCATGGCCTTCAGCAAATTCTACTGTGAGGTCATAGATGAATCCGGCCAGCGATCCTTCGGGCAGCTCAAATTCCTCCAGCAGGGCGGTGCCTTTGCTGAATTTATGACGGTCTGCTGGCTTCAGACGTTCCATCGTACCCGCCAAACAGCTTTTGGCAATAGACTGCCCGACATCTATAATCCAGTTGCCATCCTCAGGCACAATCTTAAGGGCACGTTCAATATGACGTACTTCTAGTTTAGCAGCGCTTCTGTTCTCTACGGTGATGCCCAGTTTAACAGCGCTGCCGATTTTGTTATAATGCCAGCCGAAAATGCGATGTTTGACCGTTCGGGTTGTCGTGCGTACCACGTCATGCCACAGGGTGGCTTGCTCGGTAGGTACCGTCACATGGGTAAGCGTCTCTGGATTATCGCTAAGCATCAGGCGGCGGGTTCCCCCCTCATTGGCTGACTCCACATCCACATGGATATTGGGCGGGATCACAGCAGTTTCCACAATCAGATCCTTTGGCTCCTTGGGTCGATGGTTCATGTCAATTCCTCCTTTTATTCAAAAATGGCACCGCTTTGGGTACATGTATATGGGCAGTTCATAAATATAGGTAACGCCAGATACACTTTTACAACCTGTTTTGCAAAATATTTTTTTAAAATAAACCTCCGTAGGTTATAGCGGCTCTGCTGATGCATGGAAGCAAGCTTACAAGACTCTTGTTCCCCTTCACTAACGATTCGCAGACAGGTATTGCGTGTATGTTAAGAGCATAAGCTATTGGATGTACAGAGAAGCTACAGGAGGGAAACATGCCTAGAAAAATATGGTGGAAGGAAGCCGTTGTATATCAGATTTACCCGATCAGTTTTCAGGATTCTGACGGAGACGGTAAAGGGGACTTACGAGGTATTTTGTCCAGGCTGGATTATTTGTGTGAGCTGGGTATTGATGTAATCTGGATTTGTCCGGTATATAAATCGCCCAATCACGATAACGGATATGATATTAGTGATTATTATGCCATTATGGATGAGTTTGGAACAATGGAGGATTTTGACGAACTGCTTCACCAGGCGCATGAACGAGGCATCAAAATCATGATGGATTTGGTATTAAACCATACATCGGATGAGCATCCGTGGTTTACGGAGTCACGCTCGTCCAAGGATAATCCGAAGCGGGACTACTACATATGGCGAACAGGCAAAAATGGCGGATATCCGAACAACTGGGAATCGTATTTTTCCGGTTCAGTGTGGAAATATGACAAGCTTACAGACGAATATTACATGCATCTGTATTCCGAGCATCAGCCAGATCTGAACTGGGAAAATGAAGAGATGGTGGGCGAGCTCTACCGCATGGTGGAATGGTGGCTGAAAAAGGGAGTTGATGGCTTCCGTTTTGACGCCATTGCCCATATTGTCAAAGCCGAGGGGCTGCCGGATGCCGATAATCCTGACAAACGAACCTTGGTACGTGCCTATCAGCTCTTTTCTAATCTAGAACAGGTACATGTACTTCTACGGATGCTGAATGAAAATTTACTGGAGCGTTATCCCTTAATGACAGTTGGCGAAACGTCTGGTTTAGGACCGGAACAGGCGCTTGATTATGTGGGGGACCAGCGGCATGAGCTGAATATGGTTTTCCAGTTTGAACACATGTTTATTGATGCCCAAGGGCTGGGGACGGAAAAATGGAAATCCAAGCCGTGGACACTGGTGGAGCTGAAAAAAATAATGAGCAGCTGGCAGACAGTGCTTCATGAGGAAGGATGGAATGCCAATTATCTGAACAATCATGATCAGCCGCGGGCCCTCTCGCGATTTGCGAATGATGGACAATATCGTGTGGAGTCGGCCAAAATGCTGGCAACCTTCACGCATATGCTAGAGGGTACGCCTTATATTTATCAGGGTGAGGAAATTGGGATGACGAATATTGCATTCCCGTCCATTGATGATTATCGGGATGTGGAAACGTTGAATTATTATGAGCAACAACGGAAGATCGGTGAGTCTGAGGAACAGATTATGGCAGAGATCTGGCGGAAAAGTCGGGATAATGCGCGTACTCCCATGCAATGGAATGCTGGACCTTCAGCCGGATTTACCGATGGAGAGCCGTGGATGAAGATTAATGATAACTACACACACATTAATGCAGAGGCAGAAAGAAATAATCCAGACTCGATTTTCCACTATTATCGCAAGTTAATTGCTCTGCGTAAACAACATGAGGTCATAGTCTATGGCGAATACAAGCTGCTGTTGCCGCTGGATACGGAGCTGTATGTATTCACTCGTATGCTGGGAGAAGAGCGTTTGCTCGTCATTTTGAATTTCTTTGACCGTGATCCGGTGTACCACTGGCCCGAGGAGGACTTTCCTGTCGCTAAGGCGGAGCTGCTGCTGTCCAACTACAAGCCGGTTCAAGGGGAACAACTGCATGCCTTGAAGCTGCGCCCTTATGAAGCCAGGGTGTATAAGCTAACCATGCAATAGGCGTTGCTATCTTTAGAATGGTAAAAGGAAGGGAAGGTTCATAGAGAGACCTTCCCTTTCTTGGCGTTTGGCTAAGTGGTAACTGTTTCAGCCAACTCACGTATTTTGGCGATAATCCGGTCTTCTTGATGTTCCCCTTCGTTAGAGATCGATTCAGTCGCGAAGGCAGCCAGTTCAGGATGGTGATGAATCATGACGGCATGTTGTGCCTCCTTGAACATCGGAATATCATTCGCATCATTGCCGAAAGCGATAAATTGACGAGGCTGCACACCAATCTTCTGAAGCGCGTTCCATTTATGGATATTTTGCGGGCTGATGTCCAGCACTTATTCATTACGGTGTTGATGGATGACCACGCCGAGTGGCGAAAGCTTGGCGGCCAGCTCATCCATATCGTTATATCCATTACCTTCCTTGGTCGTAAACTAAAAAGCCCGATTCACACTGGCTACCATGGGCAGGTGTGGATCGGGCTGATAACGTATCGACTCATTAAATTCGATTACTATTTAGTGATAATGTTTCACCTTAAGGTCGTCTAGACTTTTAAACTCATACCCTTGCTTGCGAGCCTCGTCGATGATAGAACCAAGTGCCTCGGCATTGTCCTTGGATACGGAATGGAGCAGAATGACCGCACCAGGGTGAAGCTGACGAACGACTTGACGATAGGCATAGTCCGTTCCTTGCTGAATATTTGTGTCCCAGTCCTTGTAAGCCACAGACCAGAACACGCTCGTATATCCGGCTTCTCGACAGGAAGCCAATGCTTTTTCACTAAAAATGCCGCGAGGCGGCCGGACGTATTTCATTTCTTTTTGCCCGGTTAGCTCTGCCGATGCATTTCGTACCCGATCTAGCTCAGACCGGATCTCTGTCGAAGAAATGGTGCTCATATCAGGATGGCTCCATGAATGGTTTCCGATAATATGACCCTCACTGGCCATGCGTCGCATCAAATCAGGCTGGTCTTTTACAAAATGCCCCGTCACAAAAAAGGCGGCGGGAACCTTTTTGGCCTTCAATACATCCAGCACTTTGGGAGTATACCCATTCTCATAGCCGTTGTCGAAAGTGAGAAATAATTCTTTTTTAGTGGTATCCCCCAGAAAGATGCCACCTTGCCTTTCGATTAGTTGCATAAAGCCTTCTTGTGCGATGGAAGGCAGCTCCCCTCCCTTACTTTTTTTGAACCCAAAATGATAAGGCTGTCCGCCAACAGTCTGAGTAGCCCATGCGGGTTCTGCCGTAACTGTCAACATCCCTATAACTGCAACGCATAGCCACAAGGTAAATATTCGCTTCATCTATCTTCCTCCGCTTCCGTCCCGTTCGGGCAAGGTGTGTATGCTTCGGCATATTTCATACCATTTGCAATATCATGCTGATTTATGCAAGAACTGAACTAACCAAGACTCAAAACACATATTGACATGAATATTAAATCGAAGTAGTATACTTTATAAAACTCACTAGAATACTCGGATTTAATTCGATCGTTCATGCCAAAGAAAAGCAATCAGCTTAGAACATCTTACATACTTGTGAGAACGGAAGGAGTTAGGACTCATGATTGAACTTAGGAATGTATCCAAAACCTATGTGAGAAAAGGTCTAAGTATTGAAGCGTTAAAAAATATAAATATCAAAGTGGATAAAGGAGATATTTTCGGATTTATCGGATTCAGTGGCGCAGGGAAAAGTACGCTAATCCGTTTGGTCAATCGTCTGGAGAAGGTAACCAGCGGAGAGGTTCTTGTTGAGGGGGAACAGTTAAATACCTACTCGACCTCTGGGCTGCGGAAGGTAAGGAAGAAGATCGGAATGATCTTTCAGCATTTTAATCTGCTGGAATCGAAAACAGTGTTCGACAACATTGCAATTCCGTTGGTGCTGCTTAAGCGCAACAAACGAGAAATAGAGAGGCGTGTAAAAGAGCTTTTGGCGTTCATAGGATTGTCGGACAAGGCGAATAGCTATCCCAGCGAGCTTTCCGGCGGACAAAAGCAGCGTGTAGGGATTGCACGGGCGCTTGCGAGCAACCCGTCCATTTTGCTCTGTGATGAGGCAACCTCGGCACTTGATCCGCAGACCACACAGTCAATTCTCGACTTGCTTCGCAAAATCAATAAGGAATACAAGATCACTATTTTGATCATCACCCATGAGATGTCGGTGATTCAGCGGATTTGCAACAAGGTAGCCGTAATGGAAAAGGGGGAAATCATCGAGCAGGGCAATGTTCTGGAGGTATTCGGGCAGCCGCAGCACCCAACGACACAGAGCTTTGTACGCACGGTCATTCACGATACGGTACCCGAGAGTGTGCTGCAAACGTTCGAACAGCAAGAATCACAGCGAATATACAAGCTGGAATTTATAGGGCAGGTTGCTTCTGATCCGGTGGTTCATGAATTGATTCGGCAGCATGATATCCACGTGAACATTTTGTTTGCCAACATGACGGAGATTCAAGAAACGACGATTGGCTATATGACGATTCAACTGCGCGGTGGACAGCATGCCGTTCAGCAGGCTGTTGATTTTCTCAAGAGCAAAGGAGTCCATATTCAGGAGGTAGAGAGTCTATGATGATTACAGGAACTACGATCACCTGGGATCAACTGTGGGAAGCTTTGTATGAATCCGTGCTTATGGTCAGCATATCATTATTCATTGGCGCCCTGATCGGTATCCCTATCGGTATTTTACTCGTCATCACCCGTCCAGGCGGAATTCTGGAGAACAAATGGCTGCACAATATTTTGAATCCAATCATTAACATTGTTCGTTCCTTACCGTTTATTATCTTGCTGATTGCGATCATTCCGTTAACCCGTCTGATTGTGAATACATCCATTGGGACCAGCGCGGCAATTGTCCCCTTGATTATATATATTGCGCCATATATCGGAAGGCTGGTCGAAAACTCGCTGTTGGAGGTGAATCCGGGGATATTGGAGGCAGCAGATGCGATGGGGGCGACCCCGTTCCAGGTCATTCGATACTTTTTGCTTCCTGAGGCATTCAGTTCTCTGATTTTGTCGTTAACGACAGCAACCATTGGTCTGATTGGTGCTACTGCTATGGCTGGTGCGGTCGGCGGAGGCGGAATTGGCGATCTGGCGATCGCATATGGCTATCAACGTTTTGATACGCTGGTTATGCTGATTACCGTCATCATTCTAGTCTTATTTGTACAAGGTGTTCAGTCCTTGGGGAACCTATTGTCCCGTAAAGCACGCAGGGGTTAAATTAGATGTTTTTCTTTTTCACCTATTGTCTGTTCATAGCTTGTAATTTTATAATCCATGCGTTCCAACACATTTTCCATATCTTTCATTTTTACAATGAGCTGCTTGCGCTGCTCTATTAGGAGTTCTTTTCTAGCATTCATCGTTTCATCACCCTGTTGGAACAACCTAACATACTCAATCAAAATTTCAATGGGAAGTCCTACGCCTCGCATGCATTTAATATATTCAACCCATCTGCAATCTTCTTCCGTGTAATCCCTGATGCCACTTTTATTGCGGTTCACACGCGGAATAAGTCCGATGCGTTCATAATAGCGGAGTGTATCCTGAGATAGTTCAAATTTTTTGCTTACTTCTGCGATCAACATGCAGACTTCACCTCCTGATTTCTGATCAAGAAACGCCCTATGTAAATGGATAGGGCGTTCTTGTCGTTTCTTATTTCGAAACTATCATTTCATCCATATTTACTGAGCGCCAACAACCGGATGAGGAACATATGGCTCTTCCAGCAATGCGATTTCTTCAGGTGTTAACGTAATCGAAAGAGCAGCTACTGCATCTTCAAGATGAGACGTTTTCGTAGCACCGATAATCGGAGCTGTTACCGGTTCTTTCTGTAGCAACCAGGCAAGTGCGATTTGAACGCGAGGAACTCCACGTTTTTCTGCGATGGCCGCAACCTGCTCCACGATCAATCGATCGGTATCTGCAGTCGCATCGTATTTAGATTTCGCAACTTGATCGGTTTCGGAACGATGTGTTGTTTCCTGCGCATCACGCGTCAATCTTCCACCTGCAAGCGGGCTGTATGGAATCACACCGATTTTTTCTTCCTTACAAAGCGGCAGCATCTCTCTCTCCTCTTCACGATATAAGAGATTTAAATGATTCTGCATTGATACAAATCGGGTCCATCCATTCTTTTCAGCGACATGTAACGCCTTTAGAAACTGCCATGCGTACATAGCAGAAGCACCAATATATCTTGCCTTCCCGGCCTTCACAACATCATGTAATGCTTCCATCGTCTCTTCAATAGGGGTATTGTAATCCCAGCGATGGATTTGGTACAGATCCACATAATCTGTCCCCAGGCGCTTAAGGCTCTTATCTATTTCACTCATGATAGCCTTTCGGGAAAGCCCCGCACCATTCGGGCCTTGATGCATACGGAAATGAACCTTTGTCGCGAGGACAATTTCATCTCGATTCGCATAATCCATTAAAGCCCGTCCAACAATTTCTTCGCTAGTTCCATCTGAATATACATTCGCGGTATCAAAAAAATTAATACCTAGCTCCAGGGCATTTTTTATAATGGGACGACTGCGCTCTTCATCTAGTATCCATGGGTGAATCCACCGTTCTGCAACCCCAAAGCCCATACACCCAAGACAAAGCCGGGATACATCCAAGCCGGTATTTCCAAGTTTCACATAGTCCATTTGATTATACCTCGCTTTCCTAGATATTGTTTTCTTCAAATGTAGTCTACTCCAGCTACTTACACCGGATATTATTACATTTGGAGTTCACTCCAAGTCAAGCAATTTTGCTCCAGAATGATTCGTATAGGTCTAATTGTTCAGAATCGGTTCAGTGGGGTTTCGTATACTTCTCTTAGCATAGTTCCTTGGTTGCATAAATCGTAGAACTAAACATGACTAAAGCCTTTGATATAACAGGATATATGCCAATAAATAGTGTCTAGGAGTGGAAATGTTGAAACTTGTAAATCGGAATAAATGGATTGCATCTGCGATGGTATTGGGTATTGCTTCAGGTTCAATCGTATCTCTGCCTTGGGTAGGCGGCGTCCAGACTGCTTATGCAGCGACAGCAGATACGCAAAGCGAAACTGGATTTGTAACACAAGCTCGCACCTTGGGTTTGATGACAGGCGGTAATCAGGGCGATTTTATGGCACAAAAAAATTTGACCCGTGCAGAAGCGGCTAAAATTTTGTGCAGTCTGTTCCAGTTGGAAATTAACAACCAGTCGCAGACTTCTTTTATGGATGTATCGTCCGATGCATGGGGCGCTCCCTATATTGAGGCTGTACGTGCAGCCGGGTATATGACAGGTAACGGGGAACTGTTCCGTCCGGGGGATGCCATTACCAAGGAAGAACTGATCGTATCGCTAGTACGTGCAATGGACTTACAGGATGCCGGCACAGCGAATGCACAGCAAAATGCAGTTCAAGTTGCCCGCTCTTATGGTCTGTTATCAGAGGATGCTTCTACAACGGATTTGAAAAATCCATTGAACCGGGAGAGTGGTGCGGAAGTATTCGTCAGCCTGCTGGATCATCCGGTAGGAGAAGTGAAATCAGAGGGCAATACTGTTCGAATCGGAAATATCCCGTATCAGTTGGAAGGATCTTTGCAAGGTTTGTTTGGTGAAAATAACAAAGCTGTACTAAAAGGGGCAAAATTCGACCTTAACCGTAATTTGCGTACACTGACAGGTGTGAATAAGCTGGAAATTAACGCAGACGGTGGCGTTTTTGACGGCAAGGGCGTGTCTTTTGAGGGGCGCCTGATCGTTAATGGCTCGGTAACCTTGAAGAACATGTCCTCTACAGGGGTATTGGAAATCAAAGGCTCAGGGACCCAGCCTGTATCGGCCATTTTGGAAAATACGGCATGGTCTGGTGTGGAGCTGGGCTCTAAGGATGCAAAGCTGACAGCAACCGGGACGACGAAGATCGACAACCTGACGCTGAAAAATGATGCATCGATCGTGACCGAGGGAAATGCCGCGATTAGCCGCGTTTCGTTGCAACAGGGACTGGGCAAGCTGTTGGTTAGCGGCAGTATTGGTTTGCTGGATGCATCACAATATGTGGGCGTTCCTTTTATTACGCTGGCTAAGGGAGCTACAATCAACCAGCTTAACCTGCCGGAACAAAAACAGCCGCAGGATGTTATCATTAACTATGATGCGATGAAAGAAGCTGTTAGTCTCGTGAATGGCACGACGAACTCGTCCTCTGCTGGATCAGTTGTCACGGAAACAGAGAGCAAAGATAAGAAAAAACACAACAGTGATATTGTCAACGTAG
The DNA here is from genome assembly GCF_054602535.1 of Paenibacillus sp. SEL1. Taxonomy (NCBI): domain Bacteria; kingdom Bacillati; phylum Bacillota; class Bacilli; order Caryophanales; family Paenibacillaceae; genus Paenibacillus; species Paenibacillus sp. SEL1. Next base: position 2,494,843 of record NZ_CM137723.1, read on the forward strand.
ACCGCAGTCAGCTGGAGGCAGAAGTCCATGCAGCCAAAGATCTGCTGGATCGTGCAGGTGAGGGTGGACCGGATCAGGCACTCTACCCGGCTACGGCGAAGGAAAGCCTGTCGGCAGCAATCCATCAGGCTACGCTGGTACTCAACAATACTACAGCTACACAGGCAGAGGTAGATCAAGCGCTCAGCACATTGAAACAGGATGTTTCTGTGTACACAGATTCAGCCACAGAACCGGCGATTGGAACACAGGAATTAGTTAGACTGATTCAGGTAGCTTCGACTACGCTTGAGCAAAATCGAATGGTTAGCGACGAATTCCCGCCTCTTTGGGATGAATCACTAAGTCAAGCTATTCAATTTGGCAATAATGTGTTGGAAGGGAATGCGCCTCAAAATATTGTGGATCGGGAAGTAGTAAGCCTGCGTCGAGTAATTAAAGTATACGAAGCATCGGTAAGACTCAGAGATGCCTATCTGCATTTTCTCGATGTAACGGATCATGTGGAGAATTTGAAAACAGACAAAGCGCGTTACAAGTCCGTAGTGAGGGAAGGATCAAACGTATATCTGAATCCATTATCTACAACGGAGCAGTTGGACGAATGGACACAAAAAATAGAAGGTACCACAGAATCATTCTTGGCACTGCAAGCAGCGGACTTCTCAGTGCTTAAAAATACTTTACAAGAAGCGCAGGTTATCTACGATCAGAGTGGCTCTCAAAATGCCGAACTGGGCAACCTCATTCAGGAATATACAGAGAAGATGCACACCGCTATGACGCAACTGGATGTATTGAACTTGAACATGGAGCTGAGTCAAAGGCTTGCGGAATTCACTGCACCAGTGCCTGCTACAACTCGGGAAAAACTGCAACAGCTGGTTCATGACGTTCATCTAAAACTGCTGTCTGACCCTATCGCTCGTAATTATTTGAATACGGAAATGCTCCCTTTAGAGCAACTAGCAGAACAAGCCAACTTTGCACTCATGATGCCGTTTACTCCTGAGGAGCAATTGGTGATCTCTTATAATCAATTAAGTCAGGCTAAAGGGAACTATATTGAAAAATATAACGAGAAAAGACTACAATTAAGACACGAAATCATTGAAATGCAGGCATCGATCAATGGAATTTTGGTGCAAAATTCAGGCTCATTAAGCGCTGAAGCCCAGCAAGCCTTGTCTTCTGCTTCAGAGCATGCCTCCATCTTCTTAGGTTTGCCTAGCTTTGAATTGCAAGACGTGGTTCCTGTATACGAGGAGTTGCAACAGGTACAGAGCCAGTATGCTGCACCAATAGCAGTGGATACCATGTTCTTAAATTTCAACATAAGTATAGCTAATAATGAAGTTCAGACGTTCGGCCGTCATTATACCCAACAAGATAACGAAGAACTTCAAGGGCAAATTAATCAGGCAAGCCTTGTGCTTAATACTCCGGATATTACACAGCTTCAGGTAGATCAGGCTAACACAGATTTGATTACAGCACTTTCGAACTACCAATCCAAATGGATCGTAACTGATCTTGATATCAATGAGCTCAAGAACATTGCGAACAATCTGCTTACAGTAAATGGTACAGATCCTACGACGGTCTACTTTCACAGAGTAGTGGATGCATACAATCGTCTGGACCAGTATTATCCTATGCCGGAAATCAAGAAAAATTATATGAATCTGGAAGATGCGATTCAGGAGTATAAAGATTTTATAGCCAGCCAGCAACAAAGCAGCGGAACAGGAAGCAGTGACAGCAGCGGTGGAGCAACACCACCAAGCGATAGCAGCGGAACAGGAAGCGGCGACAGCAGCGGAGGAGCAACGCCGCCAAGCGATAGCAGCGGAACAGGAAGCGGCGACAGCAGCGGTGGAGCAACACCACCGAGCGATAGCAGCGGAATAGGAAGCGGCGACAGCAGCGGTGGAGCAACACCACCAAGCGACAACAGCGGAACAGGAAGCAGCGATAGCAGCGGTGGAGCAACGCCGCCAAGCGACAACAGCGGAACAGGAAGCGGCGACAGCAGTGGAGGAGTAATACCACCAAGCGATAGCAGCGGAGACGATTCAGGCTCGATTCCTGGCGGTGGCAATGATGAAGGCATGATTCCTTAATAAGGGAAATGCAGGGAGTACAAGGGTGTATAAAAGGGGACGATTCCGCACAGATTTTTGTCTGCGGCGGGCGTCCCTTTTTGCATGGGCAGCGCTTCTAATACAGCTGGTTAGAATAACCGATACTAAAAGATAGACGATATTGAAAAGAGCGGGGGATTTATGAAAAAACAGGGGGTTTTATTTTTTATTATACTTCTGCTTGCGGTTGCGTTGCCGGTGTATCCGTTAGTGTCAGGTGTTTTATCTGGAAACAGTCATTGGAAAGCACACAACGGTGTTATTGATTTGCGTAATTGGGACCCTGAAAAGGAAGGCCCTATACAGCTGGGAGGGGAGTGGAAATTTTACCCCAATCAGCTTGTGCAACCTTCATCCTTTCATGAAATGCAACAAGATAAGGATTGGGAAAATCATCAGAGTTCTTCAGAGTTGAGGCTGGAAACGAGTTCTTCTGCCAAGATTGTGGATGTGCCTGGTAAATGGAATCAGTGGATGCCTAAGGGACAGGCGACCGGATATGGAACCTATCATATCCGTGTGCTGTTGCCTGAAAAAGCGGAAAATCTGTACGGCATCTATATGCAAAACATTCGCAGCGCCAGTCAAGTATGGATTGACGGAGAAAACGTGGGAGCAAGTGGTATTCCCTCTGTTTCTGCCGACAAGGGCAAGCAGGGCAATGTTCCCTATGTTGGATTTGCAGAGATAGATGGACATTCGGCTGATATTACCGTGCATGTGGCTAATTATAGCTACTCCTCCGGTGGAATCATTTATCCACTGTTATTTGGGGATTACGAGAGTATTACGCATAGCCGGGAAGTTGCAATGGCAGAGGACACCATACTGATAGCAGGATTTTTTATTCCTACCGTATTTTTTATCATGCTATACCTTTTACGTAAAAAGGAGAAGGCATTGCTTTACTTAGGATGCTTTTGTATCGCGGCTTTATTTTATATTCTGACACATGGAGAAAAGCTGCTGGCTTGGGGAATACCGGACTTACCTTATGAATGGATACTGAAAATACAGTCGTTCTCGTCAACCCTGTTCTACTATTTTCTGATCCACTATGTTCATCTTTCGACGCAGATTGTTATGAATCGGCTCGTGCTGCGCCTCTATAATATTACAACCGCACTGATGCTGGGTATGGGGCTATTTCTGCCTACATTGGTACTCTCATCCTTTGAAGCATTTATTCTTCTTTTTGGTGTAGTCAGTGTGGGATATGTATTACTGATCTTGATTCGTGGGCTTCTTCAACGGACGGATGACGCTGCACTGCTAGTCATTAGTATTATGAGCATTCTTATGATTGTAGTGACTAGTTTTGTGTATATTCTGGGCTGGGGAGATGTGCGTGGAGTGACAGCCTATGAAATGCTCATATTCGTATTGGCTCAAACGCTCCTGCTGGCCAAACGTTTTGTACATTCGTTTAGGGAGGTTGAGAACCTGTCACGACGGTTGCTAACACTGGATGGGTTAAAAGATGAATTTCTGGCAAATACGTCACATGAACTGCGCACTCCTCTGCATGGAGTAATTAATATTGCTCAATCCATGCTAGACCGCTATGGGACACAATTCAATGAGCCGCAAAAGCACAACTTGGCCTTGATTGCGAATATAGGACGCAGACTTTCGTATTTAATTAACGATATTCTGGATTTTTCTAATTTGAAAAATGGCAGATTAGCCTTAAATCGTCGGCCTGTCAATGTACAGGCAGCTGTGAAGTCCGTGCTGGAGGTATTGGGTCATACAGTGGGTAAGAAAAAAATTCAATTTGTCAAAGAATTGCCCAATTCGTTGCCCAAGGTAGATGCGGATGAGGATCGGCTGATTCAGATTTTGTACAATTTGTTGGGGAATGCGGTGAAATTTACGGAGGAAGGCGAAATCGTTATCTCTGCCAAAGCGGGGAACCGTGAAATGGAAATCAGTGTGAAGGATACCGGGTCCGGTATTGCCCAGGAGCATCTTTCGCATATATTTGAACCTTTTAACCGTGGGGCGAATGCTGAGGATGAAGGATACAGTGGAACAGGGCTTGGATTAGGCATAGTCCGTCGTCTGGTGGAGCTGCATGGTGGTCATATCCGGGTAGAATCTAGATTGGGCAAGGGTTCGACCTTTTATTTTACACTGCCCTTAGCGCAGACTGGAACGTTGGCACATGAAGCTCAAAAAGATGTTTCGTCTGCGGTGATATTGCAGCCTGGTGTGACGTCGGGTCGGAATGTGATTCCGCATGAAGAGGATGCACTGGGGCAAGTTCAGACTGTTCCTTACAAAGTGCTGGCTGTAGATGATGATGCGGTTAATCTTCGGGTGCTGGAGGAGCTATTATATACCACAGGTTGTAGCGTGGTGGCGGTGGATCATGCCGAGGAGGCACTTCACATGCTGAATGGCCGTTCCCGATTTGACCTAGTCATTACGGATTGGATGATGCCGGAAATGTCCGGTATTGAGCTGTGCCGACGGATACGTGAACGGTATTCCCTGTCCGAGCTACCGGTGTTGCTGCTGACGGCACGCGACCTGCCCGGGGATATCCGCGCAGGTTTTATGGCGGGAGCTAATGATTTTCTACGTAAGCCTGTTGATGCTGGGGAATTAAAGGCGCGTGTGCGCACGCTGTTGAACATGCGTCATTCTGCGGAGGAAGCGGTGCGTTCGGAAATGGCCTTTTTACAGGCACAAATCAAGCCGCATTTTCTGTACAATGCCTTGAATGTCATTGTTTCGACTGTAGCCGTAGACCCGGACAAAGCAGCGGAGCTACTCATGGAGCTGAGTCAGTATTTGCGGGGCAGTTTTGATTTTCAGAACAGGGAGAATACGGTGCCATTATCCAAGGAGTTGGAATTGGTAGAATCGTATGTGGCACTGGAAAAAGCACGATTTGAAGAACGTTTGCAGGTGACCGTAGAGGTAGGAAGGAACATCCGGTCGCTCATCCCGCCATTAAGCATTCAGCCCATCGTGGAAAATGCGATACGGCATGGTGTGATGCAACGGGCAACAGGTGGAACCGTGCGAGTGGTTGTGCAGGAGGATGGAACCGATTTTGTGGTCAGCGTGACCGATGACGGCGTAGGGATTCCGTCCGAGCGACTGGAACAGCTGCTGTCGGAGGATCATGTATCTTCCAGCGTGGGACTGCGTAATATCCATCGCCGTCTTATCCATATGTATGGAGAAGGATTGCGAATTGAAAGTAATCCTATGCAAGGGACGACGGTAAGCTTCCGTGTGCCGGAAACGATCTCGCCCCGGAATACCGATGAATAAAAAAAGTACAGTACATTTGTCGGAAAAGCTAAAGTCACACCCGCAATGATACGATATATAAAATATAAGAAATTAAAAATCGTATGGATAAAGCAGATAGCATGTAAATAGAACATCATGATAAATGGTTGCAGCAGGAAGGGAGTACGGACACAAATGAAGGCGATTTTGATTGATGATGAGAGGTCGGCATTAACCTACTTGGAACGGTTGCTGGAGGCGGACGGACGGTTAACGGTAATGGGCAAATATACGTCTGCACAAGCGGGGCTGGATCATCTGGCGGCAGAACGTGCGGATATTGTTTTTATAGATATCGGAATGCCAGAGATGAATGGTCTGGAGGCCGCCGAGTGGATTCAACAGCTAGATTCTCATATTCATATCGTCTTTGTGACCGCGTACTCGGAATATGCTATTGAAGCGTTCGAGCTGCAAGCACTGGATTACTTGTTAAAGCCCGTTCATGCCCGGCGGCTATCCAAAACGTTAGATCGGATTGCAGCCACGCTGGCTGATCCCCGTTCTTCTAGTTTGGGAGCTTCAGCAGAGCAATCCCCCAAGGTACGTTGTTTTCAAAAACTTGAAATTTTGGAGGATGGACAGGAAGCCGTAGGTGCGAAACCATTCAAATGGCGCACATTAAAGTCACAGGAGCTATTTTCCTTCTTATTACACCATGAAGGGGAATGGGTGAGCAAAGAACAATTGCTGGATGCGCTGTGGCCTGAATATCATTTGGACAAGGCTGTTGTTCACCTGCACACATCCATTTACCAAATCCGCAAGGCGTTGAAAGAACGGATGCAAGATACGAAGCTGGAATATAATCTGGATCGCTACCGCTTGAACCGCAATGGCTGGATTACAGATGTGGAGCTATTCGAGCGGGGAATATCCGAATGGGCTGCATCCGGTAGCGGCGGTAAGCCGCGTATTGAGAGCCTGTTGGCACTATACCGTGGCAACTATCTGGAGGAGCACGATTACCCGTGGGCATATGCAAAAAGGGAGAAGCTGCGCAATATGTATCTGGCATGTTCTTCTGAGCTGGCGAGAGAAGAGCTTCGCTCAGGTCGTACCCGGCAGTCTGTTCAGCGCTTACTCAGCCTACAGCAACGGGAGCCGTACTCAGACGATATCTGCAGTCTGCTGCTGACCGCCTATGCCCAACTGGGAGATTACACCGCTGCTCAAAAGCATTATGAAAGCTTCGTCGGAATACTAGAAGATGAGTTGGGTATTGAGCCGCAGCAGGTGACGCACCAGTTGTACGTACAATTAAAAACACAGACGCTACCCGCGTAAACTGCTGTACTGGCTGTCTTCTTCAGCTCAGACAGGACAAGGCGGTAACCCCATTTCGATCGATGTTTCGGATGTTGGGGTAGTAAGAACAGATGTTAAAAACAAATAATCGACAATAGAAGCTCATTTTCAAACGTAAAAAGACCACCGGGAACAAGTTAACTATCTTGTTCCTGGTGGTTTCGCTTTTTTGCCGTTATTCGGCAGGTACTTTCATCAACATCCGCCTATATAGACGGATGCCTTGCTTCCCGTCTTGACATCGTCCTCTTAAGCAGGTTTTACTGACCGAGCAGGCGCTGCCTTCAGTACAGCGTATCCGTAGGGTGGAAGCTTGGCAAGCAGCCCCTTCTCTCTAACGGACCACTGGCTTTCACCAAAGGCTAATTGCCATTCCTGCTCAGGAATGTCCAGTTCAAAAACGTGATCCTCATCGGAACGGTTGAGCAGCACGAGCAGTACTTCTTCCTCGCTGCGGCGCTCGTAGGCAAGCGAGGTGCCCTCTGGCTGTGCCTCCAAAAAGGTGATGCTCCCCTGATCACGGAGGACCGGGTGCCCCTTACGAAGCGCAATCAGCTTGCGGTAAAAGTCGAACAACTCGCGGTCCTGTTTGTCGGTGTCCCACTCCATACACTTGCGGCAGCCTGGATCGGCATCTCCATCCAGGCCGATCTCATCGCCGTAATAGATGCAGGGTGCGCCCATGTACGTAAACTGGAACAGGGCGGCCAGTCGCATCAGCCGCTTGTCATCCCCACACAGTGTCAGCAGGCGCGGTGTGTCGTGGCTATCCAGCAGATTGAAGGCAACCTCGGATGCTTGCTGTGGATAGCGGGCCAGCTGTCGTCCGATGGCGAAGGCAAAGCTTTGAGCATCGGTCACTTTTTTGACGAAAAAATCATTTACCGCGTAGGTGAACGGATAATTCATCGTTGCATCGAATTGATCCCCCTGAAGCCATTCAGATGATTCATTCCACATTTCACCCAAAATGTACGCATCTGGATTGGCCTGCTTGACCGTAGTGCGGAATTCCCGCCAAAAGGCGTGATCCACCTCGTCTGCCACATCCAACCGCCAACCATCGATGCCGATTTCTTCGATCCAATGCTTTGCTACATCCAGCAGGTACTTTTTTACCTCAGGATGTTCGGTGTTCAGCTTGGGCATCATCGGTTCCAGCCCGAATGTATCGTACGTCGGTATGCCATCCACCACTTCCAGGGGAAAGCTATGTACATGGAACCAGTCCTTGTAAGGCGAGGCTTCGCCTTTTTCTTGCACGTCAACGAACGGTTTAAACGTACGCCCTGAATGGTTGAACACCGCATCAAGCAGCACCCGAATTCCTCGGTCGTGGCAGGCATCGACCAGTTTTTTTAATGTCTTTTTGTCCCCAAAATGCGGGTCCACCTCCATATAATCCTCTGTATCATATTTATGATTGGTCGTCGCCTTGAACACAGGAGTCATATATATGGCGTTAATCCCTAGCGCGTTCAGGTGATCCAGGTGATCCAGAATCCCCTGAAGATCACCACCAAAAAAATTGTCTCTTTGTGGTGTTCCCCCCCATGTCTCTGCACCTTCTGGGCTGATAGAGGGGTCACCGTTCGCAAAACGTTCCGGGAAAATCTGATAAAATACAGCATCCTTCACCCATGCAGGTGGCTTTAGAATATCAATCGGGTTCAAAAACGGATACTGGAACAGTTTATCTGCATTTTGGGGTTCCTGGGTGGTGAAGTCGTCCTCGTTCATCCAAATACGTTCCTCACCGTCTTCTAGCAAAAATCCATATTTCAGTCGACGGTGAGTAGGTTTTATGCTGCATTCATAATAATCAAACCTGCCATCGGTAGCGAATTTGGACATCGGGACAAGCTGTCGGGTACGGTCCCAATCGTATTTATCTCCGGTGAGAGCATGAACGGTATTCAGGTCATTTTTCTTCGCACGTAGCCGTAGAAATATCGTTTCATCATTATAACCAAAAGCCCAATTTCGTTTCGGGTGATGGTATATCGCTTCTAGCAGCATCGAGTAGTCCTCCTTTTTTCACGAGCATTCAAATTTGAAAATGTGAAGCGTATGTCGTATAAGGTAGTTATTAACCTTTTTAAGTGGGTTATGTACCATAAATGCTATAATGCCCATTACATAAAAGAAAAACGATAAGTAGGTGTCTATTATGAAAACAAATGTGCTATACATCGAAGATGACCAGGATATTGGTGCTTGGACGCATCAGTATTTGGAAGAGCGGAATTACGCTGTAACCTGGCTTCGCAGCGGGGATGGGGCTGTGGAAGCAGCCCGTACGTGCCAACTCGTGATTTTGGATGTGATGTTACCCGGTCTGGATGGATTCACCATGGGGAAGCGGCTCAAGAAAGAGTACCCGGAGCTTCCCATTCTCATGTTGTCTGCCCGTACATCCATTGACGATAAGCTACAAGGACTGGATTTCGCCGACGATTATGTAACCAAACCCTTTCACCCGGACGAGCTCATAGCACGTATAGAGATTTTGCTGCGCCGATCGGGAACCGTGCCCGAAGAATCTTTACAACTGGGGCATCTCTCTGTGTTCTCTCCTGATAACCGTATTGTGAACCGTGATACCGGGGAGGAAATTACACTGACAGGCAAGCAATATCACATTTTTGCTTATTTGCTGCGGCATTTGGGCCAAATTATGACGAAAGAGCAAATGTATGAAGCGGTGTGGGGAGATCCATATATCGACGGAGACAAAACTTTAATGGTCCATATCCGACACCTTCGAGAAAAGCTGGAGATCGATCCTGCGGCACCCCGCATCATTGAGACGATCCGTGGTGTAGGATATCGGGTGAAAGCATAATGAGCAGGACGCGCAAAAATTGGAGGAGACTGCACCCCAGCTCTAGGCCGGGTCAGGGAGGTCGGTTTCGCAGTTCACTGTTGTTCCGTTATCTGGTCATTATTGTGGTTGCTATGATGCTATTGCCCATTGTGTTGCCTGCTACAGCCTTGATATATAGCGTGTTATTGAATTGGGGGGCGGAGCTCAAGCCTAAAAACGCTTACTATCCCTCTACTACCCATACCGAAAATAGCTGGCATCGCGAAGCTGTAGCTTTGAAGGGAGCCACACCAGAGCAAATCTCAGCCCATCTGCGCAAAATACAACAGGATATGTTCCCTAACTCACAAATATTTTGGGTGGATACCGCAGGTAAAACAAGGTTGGAGTTACCGACACAACCTAACATGCCAAAACAATGGAACGCTGCGCAGGCTATAGCTTTTATGAAGCAAGCAAGCTATGAGGGGCCGTTTACGGTAGTAGCCTTTATTGGTGGGGGCAAGAATGATGTAAATCAGGGCTATATGGTGTTAAAAGTGCCCCGTTCGTTCTTTGAACAGCCACCTACAGATAGTAGCATGTTCATGTACTATCTCTTTTTTATCGTATTGGTTTTGGGCGCTTTTATATTCGTATCTCTTCTGTTTTTTGGAGGCATTCGGCGTAGACTGTTGCAGCTTCAGGCCGCCATGTCGCAGCGAGGAGAGGATGGCTTGCCTATTCTTGTTACCACTGGACGCCCGGATGAAATCGGCAAGCTAGAAGAAGCATTTAATCAGATGGTTGAGCAGTTGGCAGAAAGTCGGGGACGTGAGCGTCAAGAGGAAGAGCTGCGGAAGAGACTGGTCGCGGATCTGTCACACGATATTCGGACGCCGCTTACGGTCGTGCGTAGCCATCTGTATACACTAGATAGTGAAAATCTGAGCAGCAGAGGGAAACAGTCGATTACACTGATGGAAAACAAGCTAAAAGACCTTGGGAGTCTGATCGACAATCTGCTCACCTATAATCTGCTAGCTAGTGGAAAATACACTATGAATAACACACCGCGTGATATCCTGCGGCTAGTGCGGGAGTGTGTAGCCAGCTGGTATCCGGTGTGGGAAAAGGAGAGCTTTGAAGTGGATATCGACCTGCCTGAGCATAGTATGGTGTGGAATGTGGATGAGCAAGGCTTCCGTCGTCTGCTGGACAATCTCTTTCAAAATGTAGTACGCCATGCTGCCTCAGGCCGATATATCGGTGTTCAAGTACAGAAAGATAATGGGACAGAGGCATTGGTTATCACAGATAAAGGGCCCGGTATGGAGCAACAGTCCAGTGAAAAAGGCGCAGGGATTGGTTTGGCGATTACAGAACTGCTGGCTCGCGAAATGAATTTGGAGAGGGAGATTATCAGTTCATCAGCCGGGACCCGAATCCGTTTTTTAAACAAAACTTAAACTCAGAGTTCCCTTGGCTTTAAACTTGGCACGTTACGATAGGTGTCGAGGTGAGGAACTTGAACGAATACATTATTGAAACGAACAGTCTCAGCAAAATTTACAAAGGCCGCGCGGCGGTTAATCAGCTGGACCTGAAAATAGCTCGAGGAGATATTTACGGATTTCTGGGTCCGAATGGAGCGGGGAAAACGACAACAATCCGCATGCTGCTTGGACTTATTCGCCCAACTCGAGGAACGATCCGTATATTCGGCAAAGATATTCGCAGACATAAGCTCGATATTTTGCGTAAAGTCGGCTCGTTGGTGGAGTATCCTTCGTATTATGGTCATTTGAACGCAATTGAAAATCTGGAGGCCATTCGCCGTATTTTGAATGTACCCAAGCAAAACATTGCGGAAGTGTTAGAGGTCGTCCGACTGACCAAGCATGCCAAACGTCCAGTCAAAGGCTACTCGCTGGGCATGAAGCAGAGACTGGGTATTGCAGCAGCCCTGCTTGGGAATCCCGAAGTACTCATTTTGGATGAGCCTACGAATGGTTTGGACCCGGAGGGTATTCAGGAAATGCGCACATTGATTCAGGCGATGCCCGAGCAACGGGGGATCACCGTACTGGTATCCAGCCATCTGTTGAGCGAGGTAGAGCATATGGCGAATACCGTGGGTATTATCCGTGAAGGAGAGTTGGTCTTTCAAAACACGATTCATAATCTCCGTCAGGAATCCGCAGGCGGGATTCGGATCGTAGTATCGGAACCGGAAGCAGCCCAATTGATTGCGCGTGAGCAGGGCTACCATTCAGTGAAGGACGGATCGGCGCTGGATTTCGAGAACATGAATGATGCGGCTGTTGCGCTGCTGGTCAGAAGATTGGTCGAAAATACGCATGCCGTATACCGTGTGGAGGAACGCCGCAAATCGCTGGAAGATATGTTCATGCAGGTAGTGGGCAAAGGAGGGGCTTCCTTATGATGCTGCGAGCGCTCACGGCGGATCTGCTCAAAGCACGCAGAAAGGGAATCTGGTTCTTGGTGTTCCTCGGTCCCCTAGGGCTGGTAGCGATGCAGGGACTGAACTTTGGACTCCGCTATGATTATCTGATTCCGCGATACAAGGGGCGCTTATGGGAAGGCTTGATGGATAACATCGCTATTTTTGTCCCCCTTGCGCTGGTATTAGGAGCTACGATGGTCGCTTCCATGCTGGCGAATGTAGAACATTCGTCTAACTCCTGGAAGCAGCTGCTGGCTTTGCCTATCTCCAAATTTAGTGTTTATATGGCCAAGCTGGCGCTGGCGATCGGGATGCTGTGCGTGTCCTGTCTACTCCTGACGGTAGGGACTTGGGTGTTGGGAATGATTCTTGGCTTCGGGGGAGAGCCCGCACCTGTAGGGGAACTGCTACGACTCGGGTTTTGGCCTTTGGGCGGGACGCTGCCTATGCTCGTATTATTGTTGTGGTTAACGGTCACGTTCCATAATCAGGCGCTGCCTGTAACACTGGGTATTACGTTAGGCATCGGCAGCTTGTTTGCTTCACAGCTGTCCGAATGGTTTCCGTTGGCCTGGCCGCAATTCGCATGGGTTGCACCTCAAGCGTGGATGTTTGCGTCCGTCGGGTGCGGAACGGGCATACTTCTCAGTCTGCTAACAGCGGCCCATTTTAGCCGAAAGGATGTGGCGTAATGTTCGGAGGATATATACGGCTGCTTTCTGTTGAACGTATGAAAATGGCCAAATCGCCCGTCTGGCTGCTTGCGTTCGTCAGCCCGGCGATTGCCGTCTTGATTGGCTTGCTGGCGAATCCGGGAGGGAACTGGCTGTTGCTGTTGACTGCCATGCTTACATTACATGCCATGCTGTTCATGCCGATGCTGACCGCCGTATTTGGATCTCTAGTCTGCCGATTCGAGCATGGGGGCGGCGGTTGGAAGCAACTCATGTCATTGCCATTGTCCCGCACCAGTCTGTATGCGGCTAAGTTGACCATCATTATGACCTTGGTCGGATTGACCCAGCTACTGTTCGGAGGAGCGCTGCTGGGTGTCGGAGCTGTGCAGGACATGAACGGACCAATCCCTTGGGCCGTGATCGCTCAAAGTTTGCTCGCAGGCTGGGTAGCCTGCCTGCCGCTGGCTGCGTTGCAGTTGATGGTGTCCTTCTTGTGGTCCAGCTTTGCCGCACCGCTTGCGTTGAATTTCGTCTTCACCGTGCCGAATATTCTGGTCGCCAATTCTCAAACCTACGGTCCATACTATCCATGGACACAGCCTTTATTGGCGATGATGCCGAGTGGAAGAGACAACTTCGGGGCGTTCATGGTGCCAACTGACACACTGTTGACGGTTATAATAGGTAGCTTTGTCGTATTTACGTTGGCGGGACTGACCGTATTTCGTTATAAAGAGATATAGGGCGAAATACGGGGACTGCAAAAACTCCTTATCCTCAATGAGGGTAAGGAGTTTTTTTACTGTGCTATTGGTTTACACTAAGCCTGAAATGGCACGGATATTATTGCTGATAAGGTGACAAGAGGCGTCGAACTTCGCTTGTTCTTCCAGACTTAGCTCCAGCTCGATGACCTCTTGGATTCCTCTGCTGCCGATAATCGCCGGAACGCCCGTGCAGACATCGGTGTGCCCGTACTCGCCGTCCAATACAGCAGAGACCGCTATAATTTTACCATCATCATTTAAAATGGAACGGGTAATGTACGCCAGCGCATTGGCAATACCAAAATAAGTGGCCCCTTTGCGGGTGAAGATCTCCCAGCCTGCATCCCGAGTTTTACGGGCAATGTCGTCCAGATCGACGTGGCTGAATCGTTCCTTATGCTGACGCAAAATGTGTAAGAGCGGCTTGCCGCCAATCGTGACGTGTGACCAAGCGACGAATTGGGATTCGCCATGCTCCCCAAGAGCATACCCTTGTACGCTACGCGGATCTATGGAAAATACTTCGGAAAGCAACGTCTTGAGTCGGGATGAGTCAATGGAGGTGCCCGTGCCGATCACCTTGTTGCGCGGCAGACCGGATATACTTTGTACCATATACGTTACAATGTCGACAGGATTAGCGGCAATGACGAATATACCATCGAAGCCACCCTCCATAATCGCTGTTACAATCTCTCTGGTAATAAGCACTGCGTCGTCCAGCACAGATAGGCGGTCTTGACCCGGTTTAGGGTTGGCTCCAGCCGTTATAATCACAACGTCCATATCCGTGCAGTCTGCATACGTGCCGGCACGCACCTTGGTACGTGTGGACGTAAAATCCATACAATGGGACAGATCCAGTGCATGGGCCAAAGCCCGATCATACGTGCGGTCAATCATCATGATCTCATCACAAATGGACTGATTAACCATTGAGTAGGCACAGCTCGAACCGACCATTCCCGCGCCGACAATAGCTACTTTCCTTGCCTTCCCCTTCATCTATGTTGCCTCCTCGTTCCAGCGAACGTTAATATGCTACAAATTATGCCTGAAATACATTTTACGTTACATAACATAACATATTGCTGATCTTTTGAAAATATCCATTTTTTTGCCTCCATTCCGGGAAATTAAAAATAAACTGTGAATAGAGGTGTTCTTTGGGATTAATTATAGAGTGAACGTGAATTATCAATACTTTTACTGGAAGATAGGAGAGCATGTTTCAATTTATTTTTAAGGTGAATTCTGTGCAAATTATAACCTGAACTATGTTGATGGAAGGAATAGTGACGTGAAAATAATGAAAGTATGACATTTATGTGACGTACTTTAAAGAGTTTCAAGGACATACAGAACGGAAGTATGCTCTGCAATGTCGTTTCTTGTATATCTACAAATATTCCGTTATGACAAAGGTTCTTAGCAGTCTGCAATATTAGAACATTTTTGCCAAAGGGTTTCCAATGGATTTCGCGAATTCTACATATACAAGCTTGTTTCTTTCCATACCATCCGGGGAGGTAATGATTAAATGGAAGAAAGCAAATCGACGACGGAAGCAGCAAAACAGTTGGGAATCGGGGCGAGTACCCTTCGTAAATATGCAGCGGCGCTGGAGGAGCAGGGGTATGTGTTTCAGCGTTCCGCGAATCAATCGAGGATGTTCAGTGCTGAGGATGTTGAGTGCTTGAAGGTGATGCGGAGGGCGTTGCGTGAGCAGCATATGACGATGGAGCAGGCGGTTCAGGTGGTGCTTGAGAGAGTGACCGCTCCCTTTCAAATGGAGGATGAAGAATTCCGCTTGCCACCCATCTCGGATGCTGAGTCACTAACCGCAACCTGGGAAGAAATAATGGCGGCGGCTGAGGGCAGGGATGAGACGGTCATACAGGAGCAAGCAGCTGCTACGGTAGAACTGACAGAGTTACAGGATGAAATGAATGCTCAGGAACTGTCAGAGGAACCCATGCAGCTACAGGCGCAGGAAGAGTTACAGACTTTGGAACCAACCATTGAGTATAGATTGGAGCAAGCACCTGTATCCGTGCAAACACAGGAGTCTATAGAGCCGCAAGAACTGGCGCAGATGCAGGACATGGTGCAAACTGCATTGTTGGAAATGCGGAGCCGTTTGGAGGAGCTGGAAGCAGAGCACAGCCGTTTGGTGGAAAAGAATATCAGCCTGTCTAACCAACTGGAGGATCAAAAACGCTGGATGAAAGAAAAGGTTGACGAGGAACGAGATCGGCAGCTAATTACTAATTTGCGTACCTACCAGGGCAGGCAACGCAAATCGCGCGGTTCGTTGTTGTCCTGGCTTGGTCTGACACCGCGCAGACGCAGAGAGGCATAACCAGCATCTTTTCTAATAAAGACCATCAGACCTTCCCGGTTCTGATGGTCTTTTATCGTGGATGGTATAATAACGGAATACAAGAATACGAGAACAAGCCGTATAAGAAACGTTGCTGCGGCATGTAGAGGAAAGGATATAAATATGTTTGCTTGGTTGCGAAACGCATATGAATCATGGATGGATTATCCGAAACAGCCTGGCGATTTACTGAGCGGACGTTATGATGTTCGTTCGCTTTTAGGCATGGGGAGCTATGGTCTAACCTACCTCTGTCTGGATCGGCACAGCGGACAAGAGGTGGCAGTGAAAATGCCCAGACCGAGCAAACGGGCGAAGGCAGTTCAGCTATTGCAGCGCGAGGCTCATATTATGCGGCAGATGGAACACCCCTATATTCCGAAGCTGCTCGAAATTGTCGAACATTCGAACGGAATAGTTGTGGTTATGGAATACATCTCCGGCATGACGTTGGAGGAGCTTATATTTGAACAGGAGCGTTCCTTTACGGAACAGGAATGCATTGTCTACATTTTGGAGTTAATGGAGCGAGTTCTGCATGTGCATGAACGGGGCTATATCCATCGGGATATCCGCATTCCCAATGTGATTCACCGTGAGGGGAAGCCTTACCTGATCGACTTTGGTCTTGCTCTGGCGGTAGGAGAGCGACAGGAGGATATATTTACCGAATCCATGCTGGAAAAGCGCGCACCCGAGCGACAAGATGTCGCCGTCTACAGCGATTTGTACGATGTCGGACATTTAATGCTTTTTATGCTGTATAGCAGTTACGAGCCTCAGCCGGATCAACCGCCGGCAAGCTGGCAGGAAGAATTGAAGCTGAGTTCACCTGTGCGTCATATGCTGGAGCGTCTTTTTCAGATTCGGCCACGTTATGAGAATAGCCGACAGTTTATGCAAGAGCTGGAGGAAGCATTGTTGCTGCTTGAGGTTAACCCATAACGTCCCTAAAAATAAACAGGCATTCGCCGCAAAAATGGGGGAATGCCCCCCTTACGCATTTGACCAGGTCTACATACAATGATCCTGTAAATGAGCGAAGGGAGTGTTGTAAATGAGTCATATGTGTGGAGTAGGCGGTATGGGTTGCGGCGTAGGAGCATGGACCTCTGTAGGAGCGATTCTGGTTCTGTTTATTTTGCTGGTGATCATCTCTAAAACCCTGTTTCTGTAATTTCGGTCTTGGCCGATTTCCTGTAAAATGCACAGATGTTGCCCTGCATAACGAAGGGCGCACAACAATAAAGCGAAGGCCCTTGAGATAAGAAGGGTCTTCGCTTTATAGGGTTTGAAGGAGCCTGTGGCATGCTTCTTGTGTTACGCTCTATTCCGTCGCTAGTTCTTGTTGTTTGGCTAGGAACTGGAGTAATGACGGCGTTTATCTTTGTAATAGCGGTGTCCATTGTGACTATTCTTGTAACCGTCTGAAGAAGAGTGGCGTTTATGTTCACGTTCATAATAACGGTCTGAGCTGCTGTATCGCCGCTTATGAGAATGAGAGGTGGAATGTAGCAGGCGGTGCAGTAATTGTTTGAGCATCGTCTAATCCTCCTTCTTACCCTGCCCAACTGACATAGACAGGTTTTTATAAAACAGTAATACGCAGTAGCGTTAGAACAGGTTCCACTAATTTAAAGATCGTAGGGACTTGGCCTGAAATTCCGCAATATCCTTGAATTCTTCTTCGAATTTACGTGAAATGCGAATATAAATCGGCAGTAAATCGCGATAAATATCCACGTGTTCTGCTACAGGTTTGTGCTGGTGAGTGGTACCGATCATACCGGACACAGCATCCAGCGAATCAATCCGTCCCAGTGCGTACAAGCCCAGAATAGCTGCGCCCAGACATGAGCTTTCCAGACTTTCGGGGATAATGACTTCCTGATCGAAAATATCCGCCATAAGCTGTCTCCATAGCTCCGAGCGTGCAAATCCACCAGTGGCGTGAATGACTGACGGTCTGTCGATGACTTCTTCCATGGCGAGCATGACGGTATACAAATTGAATAGCACACCCTCCAGAGCGGCGCGAATCATATGCTCTTTTTTGTGACGCAGGGACAGACCGAAGAAGGAGCCACGAGCATTCGGGTCCCACAGGGGCGCACGTTCACCAGATAAGTACGGAAGAAAGAGCAGACCGTCGGAGCCAGGACGTACCTGTTCCGCAATTTGGGTCAGCACATGATATGGATCAAGTCCCAGTCGCTTGGCTGTTTCCACCTCGGAGGCTGCAAATTCATCCCGGATCCAGCGGAAGACTATACCTCCGTTGTTCACCGGGCCACCGATGACCCACAGCTTTTCGGTCAAGGCGTAACAGAAAAAGCGCCCTTTGGCATCCGTGAGCGGCTTATCAACTACGGTACGGATGGCTCCGCTAGTGCCGATGGTAACAGCGACAACTCCAGGTTTGATCGCATTCACACCGAGGTTGGACAAGACACCGTCGCTGGCCCCGATCACAAAAGGCGTGGTCTTCAGTAGGCCCATGTCATGCGCATAGGTCTCATCCAGTCCTTTGAGCACATGCGTTGTCGGCACCAGCTCGGATAGCTGCTCCTTCGTTACACCTGCAATGTGCAGTGCTTCCTCGTCCCAGTCCAGCTGCTGCAAATTCATAAGTCCGGTTGCGGAGGCAATCGAGTGATCCACGACATATTGGTGGAATAACCGGGCAAAGATGTACTCCTTAATGGAAATGAATTTATACGTCTGGGTCGCAACATCCGGTAAATCCCGCGTAATCCACATTAGTTTCGTTAGCGGTGACATGGGATGAATAGGCGTTCCGGTGCGTAAGTAAATATCGTGTCCGTTGTATTCATGTTTGAGCGCTTCGGCCCATTTGGCGCTACGGTTATCTGCCCAAGTGATGGAGGCTGTTAGCGGTTTGCCGTTCTTATCCACCGCCAGTACACTGTGCATGGCCGAACTGAAGGAGACGAACAGCACATGCTCGGCTGACACTCCGCTTTGTTTCATGACCTCTTGCACCGTCGTCACGACAGCTTTGAAAATATCTTCCGGGTCCTGTTCTGCCGCATCTGGCTCAGGTGTATGGAGCGGATAGCCCACATGGTGCTGGGCGGCAATATTGCCGTTTTCTTCGAAAAGCACCGCTTTGGTACTGGTCGTACCGATATCGACGCCGATCATATATCGGGTGTCTGTCATATTCAATCTCCCCTTCACTTACCGTTATTAGCTCATTATCGTTAAATTAACACACTCAGCAGCATAATCAAACCGAAAGCGACCAGGGAGAGGATGGTTTCCATAACGGTCCATGATTTTAGAGTCTGCGGAACCGTCATATTGAAAAATTCTTTAATCATCCAAAAACCGGCGTCATTCACATGAGACAAGATCAGCGACCCTGCTCCTGTAGCAAGGACGACCAGTTCGACATTCGCGCCGGGTGTAAGTGCCAGTACAGGTGCGACAATACCGGAGCCTGTCGTCATCGCGACTGTCGCTGATCCAGTGGCTACACGAATGAGCGCAGCGACCAGAAAAGCAAATACAATCACATTCATATGGGCTCCTGTAGCGACCGCTGCAATGGCCTGACCTACACCGCTGTCGATCAATACCGTTTTAAATGCACCGCCGCTCCCGATAATTAAGATAATAGAGGCTGTTGGTGCCAGACATTCACTGGTAAAACGGGACAAATCCTCTTTCTTTAGACCACGTGCATAGCCTAGCGAGAAAAAAGAAAACACGGCCGCAATCAGCAATGCCATAACCTCATCACCAATGAATTTGAAAAATACAGTGAGCGGATGTGTATTAGCCGGGTCTACGATTTCAGCGACTGATCCGCTAAGCATTAGAATAACAGGTAATAAAATGGTGAACAGAGTAATCCAAAAAGGAGGCAGCGACCGTCCCGTCGTATTTCTGAACTGCTCGTCCAGCCTCTCGGAAGGTCTAACCATGATTCTTTTGCCAATCCAAGCGCCGAAGACCGGGCCTGCAATAATGGCGGATGGAATGCCCACGATGAGTGCATATCCTATCGTGCGTCCAATATTGGCGTTAAAGGCTTCAATCGCGATCATCGGAGCCGGGTGGGGTGGCAAAAGGCCGTGTACCGTCGATAGTCCTGCCAGCATCGGAATACCGATTTTCAGCAGAGACATATTCATTTTACGGGCAACCGTGAACAGAATGGGAATTAATAAAATAATACCAACCTCAAAAAAAACGGGAATACCCACGATAAAGCCTACGATCATCATCGCCCAATGAACGCGTTTTTCACCAAAACGATCCATCAGTGTGGTCGCGATGCGTTCGGCACCGCCGGATTCTGCCATCATTTTACCGAGCATGGTGCCTAAACCGATCACGATGGCGATGGAGCCGAGCGTACTGCCGAGCCCCTTGGTGATGGAGGCAGTAACTTCATGTCCCGGCATCCCGTTAACCAGTCCGAGAAATACCGACGAAAGCAGCAGTGAAACGAAGGGATTCCATTTGAATTTGGCAATCAGCAAAATCAAAAGAATGACGGTAACTAGCGCCCATATGAGCAGGGACGCGTTATGACTTAAGCCGAGTAATGTGTTCATGAAGTAATGCCTCCTTATTCATTTATGTGTAGCTAAATGTATACTTGTCGACAACTTTAATGTAAAAGAGAACCGCGCCAGCAAAAAACGCATGAAGCGCGGTACATCGGCTCTTTGTCACGCATGTTGCGGCTAGGACGACGTCTTTCTGTAGGGAGACAGGACGCTGTCGTTAACCGCGTTGCGGGTATCTCGGTAATGATCCTCAATAAATCCCGATAACTCCTGAGCATTCCCTTGACTTAAAGCGTTTGCAAAGGTTCGATGTTTGTGAATCGTGACTTGTGATTCTTCGATGTTAGACGCAAATCGTTGTTCTGTCGCAGCTAACATGACCGTCAGGATTAGCTGTCTCATACCATTCCAGGTATGAAGAATACGGGTATGGCCTGCTTCCAGAACCAGAGCCTCATGAAAATTAAAATCCTGAAGAGAAAATTCAACGACATCCCTGTACTTGAGAGCGACTTCCATTTTGTCAATCATCTGATTCAAAACAGTCACCAATGTGGCATTATCACTATGTACATACCTTTGTACAACAAAATGCTCAATCAGCATTCGCACATCGAATAGCTCCTCCATATCACTGGGTGTCATGCCAACGACAACCGCCCCCATGCGCTCCAAACGGATCAGTCCTTCGCTCGAGAGCGCCTTCAAGGCTTCACGCACCGGAGAACGACTGGTACCAAAATCGGCAGCAATCTGATTCTCAGATAGAACAGTGCCTGGCGCCTGAATACCCCGTATAATCTGAAGCCGAAGTTCACAAGCAATCCTTTCCCCAAGCGATGCGCCCTGTAACCAGGTTGTTGGATATTTCATAGGATACTCCTATCTTGGAAATAATTTTGCATACTGGTATACAAGTTATGGAATATTATATACCCCGTTTAAGATCCTTGTAAACGGTGTCAGTTGACATCGGTTCCATTTCGCTGCTTTTAGCGTTACAATAGAAGCAGAAAAAAGAAACAGTGAAAAGTGGAACGAACACGGAAAAGAAGGAGACCGTTTAATGATTATCATTAAAACCAAAGAACAAATTGAAAATATGAAAAAAGCTGGAGACATTTTGGCTGCTTGCCACCGGGAAATTGCCAAAATGATCAAGCCAGGCATTACGACACTGGAAATTGACGCCTTTGCGGAATCCTTTATGAAGAAGCATGGCGCAACACCGGAGCAAAAGGGCTATAACGGCTATCAGTTTGCAACTTGTGGCTCACCTAACGATGTGATTTGCCACGGCTTTCCGAATAAGATACCGTTGAAGGACGGGGACATCGTGACGATCGACATGGTTGTGAACCTGAATGGCTGGCTGGCAGATTCCGCTTGGTCGTATGCGGTGGGTAATGTGTCTGAGCAGGCGCAAAAGCTGCTGGATGTTACCAAGGAATCGCTGTATAAAGGGATTGAGCAAGCCGTTATCGGTAACCGGATCGGAGATATTTCCCATGCGATACAAACCTACGCGGAAGCGGAAGGCTTCTCGGTCGTACGCGAATTCATTGGGCATGGCATCGGGGAAGAAATGCATGAGCAACCGCAAGTTCCTCATTATGGACCTCCGCATCGTGGACCACGCTTAAAAGAGGGTATGGTCATTACAATTGAGCCGATGCTCAACACAGGCACATACCGCAGTAAAATTGATGCGGACGGCTGGACCGCACGCACGTTGGACGGCGGCTTGTCTGCGCAATACGAGCACACGCTGGCCATTACAGCAGATGGTCCGATCATTTTGACACAGCAATAAAAGCAGGCACCCCTCGGGAGCATACAGACTAACGGGTTGAATGACAGTCAGTCTGGGCATATTCATCTGGCCCCCGAACGCCAGAGTGAGCGTGAAGAGCTGATCGAGCAGGCAGATCGGATGCTGTACACTGCGAAGACAGAGGGACGCAATCGAGTAGCTCCTTTTTCCCGGAATGCATAATGTAGACCTGATAGACTAAAAGACCAAAAAGACACGGCTCCTGTTGGGAGAACGTGTCTTTTTGGTCTATACAGCAATATGCGAGCATGCATGTTAAAAACCCGTTTGTCAGATGCGAACTTCCGTCTCGTTCGGAACGAACTGACGATATTGGAAATACATACGAAGCCGCCAGTGTAACAAGGTTCCGAAGGCTAGGATGAAAAATAGCCCTGCTGTCTGCGGAATGGTAATGTAATGCTGAATAAATTCATGCAGCAGCAATCGGACGATCAGCAGGCTGATCAGGATAAAAAAGAAGGTACGTGAGCGTTGGACGAAAACCAGCCCTTCTTGCGATTCAAATTTGGTGCTGCGGATCAACGGGTAAGAAAAAATAAACCAGCCGACCAGAAAAGCGCCCAGCGCCCAAAGCCAGGGAACCCGTACTTCCGGCACCACAAACATCATAAAACCGGTGCTCATGCCGAGCGGAGGAATGATGATTTTTTTGGCATTAATCGGGCGATGACCTGTCTTCATACGGATGAAAATAGCCGAAATAGCGATTACGATCATACCGAAGGTTGCGCCATATTGCAGCAATGGGGTGCTAATATGAAACATGGACTGGCCCCCTCTATAAGGAATATAAGCGTTATTGGACAGACTGCAAACCTTTTACATTATACCACATATGCAATGGATATATTTAGTTACAGTCTTTCCTCTGGCAAGCGGATTATACGCCTCTTGGTGGTAACGGATCCTATAATTAGGTCTCTTTCATACTTATGCGAGTTCCTTTACTTGTACCTCTCCTTGAGCTGATTTTTTCTCCTGACGCATGATATAACCCATGGCTGCAATAATAAGGATAAAGGCAATCAGTGCGAGAAAAGGAATGGTAATAAAATCGAACCAGTTCAGGTAATCCTGTTCACAGGATACTCTGCCGCAGGAAGTTGAAGTTTGCGCAGCTGCTTTGGCGGCTGCATGGATGCGCTGAATGATAAAATGATAGGCTGAAATCGCGCCTCCAATGATAGCCAACGGCATGACATAACGGCGTATCCCGGAATCTCCTCGAAAATAGGCAATCCCGAGCAGAAGGGTCAGGGGATACATCAGAATGCGCTGAAACCAGCACAGCTTACAAGGCTCATACCCCAAAATCTCGCTGAGATACAGACTGCCCAAAGTTGCCACACAAGCTACAACCCAGGCGGCAAACAAAGCAATATCCGTTTTTTTAAAAGATCCAATCATAGTAACGCTCCTTTTTTAATTCAAATGAGAACAAAATGAACTCACCCGTGTCTTGTCCCATCGGCAGGCATCTGCCGATATGTATGTCTTAATCCGTATTGTACTGTATTTTGAGTGCAGGGTCATACTTAAACATATTGACATCATTCACTATCATTTTTATAATTGCAGTAGTTTGGGAAGTTAATGAGGATTCAAATTAGATATATATTAAGAAATTAGGAGTGTGCCTAGAATGTCGAGCAGTCCAAAAAATGAAACTCTATCTACTATTAGTGAAAGACACGCGGTAAAGAGCTATGTTAAGGATTTTAAATTGCCAGAGGAAGATCTGGAGGCCATTTTGACTGCGGCGGTAGAAGCTCCTTCCGCTTGGAACCTCCAACATTGGAAATTCCTTGTCATCGAAAGCGAAGCGGACAAACAAAAATTGCTACCTATCGCCTACAATCAGGGTCAAGTAGCGGAAAGTTCCGTTACGATTGCCGTATTGGGTGATTTGGAAGCAAACCGCAACACCGTCATTTATGATCAAGCGGTAGAAGCAGGCGCACTGCCAGCGGAAATCCGTGACGCATTGGTAGGTCAAATCAACGGCGCATATCAAAACCCGCAAGTAGCTCGCGATGCAGCCATCCTGAACTCGGCTCTTGCAGCACAAAATATTATGCTGGCTGCTAAATCTTTGGGCTACGACACTTGCGCAATGGGCGGTTTCATTCCAGCACAATTGATCGAGCAATTCAATATTCCAGCACGTTACCTGCCAACTATGCTTATTAGCGTAGGTAAGGCACAAGTGCCAGCGCGTCCATCAGGACGTTTTCCATTGTCTGAAGTTGTTGTAAAAGGCAGCTTCTAAGAAGATTTGTGAATATAAAAGGGTGTTCCTGCAACCGTTCGTGGTTGGGAACACCCTTTTTTACGTTGTGTTAGGCTATTAAAGTTCCTGTTGTCAGCCCTTTGCTTAATCCGATCGTTTGGACACGAGATAAACCAGCTCCAGCGTCAGGATCGGTAGAAAGACAGAAGCCGGATAGGCCAGATAGCGCGGCTCCCATTGGGGCTTGAACTTATCCTTAAAGCGTCGAAGCCCCTGAAAACCGTAAAAATGTCCCCCGTATTGGAAAACAAGTCGAGCCAGCTTTTCCTCGCGTAATGCCTTTTCGCTTTGTCCTACCTGGGACAGCGGTGCCATTCCCAGATTAAATGTCGTATATCCACTCTCCTTGGCCCACTCAATAACCCGTGTGAATAAATAATCCATCGTGCCATTTGGCGTGTCAGGCAAGTGGCGCATCAGGTCAATGGAGACCGTCCGTCCATGATCATAGGCAGGGGCCATCGTAGCGAAAGCGATGACCTTCCCTTCAGAGTCCTTTAGCAACGCAATCGGAGCCAACTGAAGATAAGATTCTTTGAACCAGCCGAGTGAATATCCCTTCTCCTTGCGCCCGTCCAGCCAAATATTTGAAACATGCCGCATCTCTTCAATCAGTGACGCCTCGAGAGGCGGTTGGATGATTTCGAACGAGTAGCCCTCGCGGTCAAAGCGGTTTTTGGCGCTGCGTAGCGCCTGATTGCTTTTGCCCGTCAGTGTGAAGGACTCCAGCGGCACCAGTGCTTCCTCGCCCAGTTTGAAAAAGCGATAGCCGTTCTCGTGATAGATGGACAAATACTCTGGCGAGGCCTGATAAAATACTGCCGTTAACGCATACCGATCTGCGAACCGCTGGAATTCCTGAATGGCTTCACTTACACGTTCTTTTGGACCGAGGGGGTCACCTAATACAATCAGTTTGTCCCGGCTGCGAGCATAGGGAATGACGACCTGTTCATTTTTGGTCCAATACAGATATTTATCGCCCAAAAAAAGCATATGAGATACGAGATTACCACCCTGCCGTTCCAAAAATTCTTTTAGCTTATCCAGCTCTTGCTCGTCGGGTAGATTGGCGATGCTACGCTGAGGTCGAAGAAAGAAATACACCGTTAGGAATACCCATGCCAAAATCAGACTAAACACGGCGGTAACTCCGTAATCGCTGCGGTTCATAAAAAAGTCTAGATGGACCTTGGCATGCAAATGGCGCATAAAAGGAGTGTTGGAGCCTGCCCCAATGATAAAATAAGCCCCGGTTACGAGTAGAGATAATCCACCCCATATTAAAATGTTGTGCCGATTCAGCGGAGCACTGACCCGATAAAACCGCGAACGCGAGATCCATAGCATTAACGCCACAAACAGCAGGAATAAGGCTTCTTCAAAATCTAGACCTTTAGTGAAGGTGAAAATAGCTCCTGTCAGCAGCAGTATCAATGTCAGCCGCAATGCTCTGCGAATACGCAGAGAGATTCCGTGGGACAGGACGACAAGCATAATCCCGATGATGACCGAGATTTCATGCGACAAGCGCATCACGGGCAGGCTGAGCAAATGCTCAGCAAAACGTAGCCGATATAACAGACCGGGCGTAGCTGCCGACAAAAGAAGCACCACGCCGGAGATGAGTACCAGCTTACCAAGCGCCCATACCCCTAGATCGGCCAAAAACCGGAATTGACCAGGCCAGCCCCATACCTTCTGCCAGGCATTAAGGGAATAATCCCAACCCGTCTCAGCTAGCTGATTCAGGCGCTCGTTACGTGGAATCATTTCCAGCGCGGCTAATACCAAGCCGATGAGCCACGGGATGATGTAATAAAAGACGCGAAAGACCAGCAGCACAGCCAGTGCCCGATCTGAGTTGGCTCCCGCCATTTGCAGCCCGAGCAGGGCAATGATGTCGAATGCCCCGACCCCTCCGGGTGCAAGACTGATCAATCCGGCAATCGCGGCTATCACATAAATGCCGAACACAGCATGGATCGGAAGTTCATGGAGCAAGTGCGAGCCGATCCATGCAAAGGTAAGGCCAGCCAGCAGCCATTCCAGCAGGGAAGCACTAATGGAAGCGGAGATAGTGGACCAGGAAAGCTGTCCTTCTCCCTTGTTGAACCATGTGGAGTACCGTTTGGAGCGCTGCATGATCAGAAATAGCGGCAGGTACAATGCCATTCCCCACAGCGCCCAATGAAGCCAAGGATGAGCATCCAGCACAGGCTGTACCGGATACAAATGGACAATGGCCCCCCAAGCCAGTAAAGATAGTCCGGTAATGACGACCGGCGAAAGAAACACGACGGCAGAGGTGATGACACCTAACGGCACACCGCTTTTTTTATACAGTACGGTGCGAAGTCCCGCTCCTGTAAAGCCTGCAAAACCAAAGACATTATTGAAGGTATTGGAGATCCACGCGTAGCGAAATGTCGTCCCAGGCTTGACCTGAAGCTTGAAATGATGCCTGATTACGTAATCGTACGCGCTCATAGCCGCCACGGCAGCCAGTGAGAACAAGCCAATTTCGATGAGAAACGTGGCATCCATTCGCCGCAGCTCATGAAACATACGCGCCAGATTAAAGTCATTTAGTTCTCGTCCGGCCTCCCATATAATAAAAGCCAGTACAGCCAACGGTAGCAGAATACGTGTCAATCGCTGCCTGTAGATGGTCATCAAGAACTGTACGATTTTAAAGGATTGGGTCGGTTTGTGATTTGACTTCATAGATTCACCTGCTTGAAAAGAATGAGATATACACGAAATAAAGTACTTAGAATTCATGCCCAATGAACATTACTATACATTATACCTACAATAATCGCTTGAATAACAACAGAAGGGTTACGAAATGGGATTTCCGATTGATTGCTGTAAATAATTCCAATATAATGATGGAAAACCTAGTGAATTGCTTGGCAATGGAGCTGAACTGGACATGAGTATATGGGACCGCAATCTTTTCATACGTCGCCTGGAGCTGATATGGCCTCCAGATGCTGACGAGAGCCAATATCCGTTTAACTTAAAAGCCCTGCACCAGTGGAACGAACTGAAATTCCATCCTTCCGTCACCTATATTATTGGAGAAAATGGCGTAGGTAAATCGACGCTTATGGAGGCAATCGCGGTCGCGTGGGGATTTAATCCAGAGGGCGGTACTAAAAATTTCAATTTTTCTACACAAGCCACGCATTCCTCACTGTATGAGCATATCCGGCTGGTGAGAGGGGTGGAAAAGCCAAGGGATGGCTTCTTTTTCCGGGCGGAGAGCTACTATAATGTGGCGACTCACATCGACGAGCTGGATCGAGAAGGAGGAGGGCGACCGATTCGAGATTCCTATGGGGGTAAATCGCTGCATGAGCAGTCGCATGGCGAGTCTTTTTTTGCTGCCTTTGTGCATCGGTTTGGAGGACAAGGATTGTATATTTTGGATGAACCGGAGGCTGCGTTATCACCTTTGCGCCAGATGGCCATGCTTGCACGGATTCACGAGCTGGTGCAGCAGGGCTCGCAGTTTATCATTTCTACTCATTCCCCTATTTTGATGGCTTATCCAGATTCCATCTTGTATCATCTGACACATGAAGGGATCGACACCCCGACGCTGGAGGAAACCGATCATTTTATCATTACGAAACAATTTCTGAATAACAAGGAAAAGATGATCCAGGAGCTATTCGAAGATCCACAACAGGGATCGTAGGACCGCCAGACCGTTCCAGAAATTCACCCTGGTCGTTCGTTGTGAGAGGGACAACATCGTCTATTCAGGTTGTTCCTTTTTGCTGTTCTGCCAAAGGAAAGATTCAGGGTTATCGGAAGTATTTTATGATTGTTATTTGTCTCACACTCTATTAATATAATGAAGAGTTTTGCTGGAATGGTTGCAAAATAAGATTTTCGTACACGAAATAAAGAACCTGAGGAGGACAAAACGCTACATGTCAGATTCACAACAGTTGAAAATGGGACCGCTGGTCATTTTGATGATTAATATGTTTATTGCCATGCTGGGAATTGGCCTCATTATTCCGATCCTTCCCAAGTTTATGAGCTCCTTGGGAGGCAGTGGTGAAACGGGTGGTTATTTGGTTGCCGTGTTTGGCTTAACCCAATTCCTGTTTTCGCCGCTAGCGGGAGAATGGTCCGATAAATACGGACGTAAAAAAATGATTATTATCGGTTTGGTAATCATGACGGCGTCTTCTGTATTGTTTGCGATGGGGGAATCGTTGACCATGCTGTATATCTCCCGTTTGCTGGGAGGTGCAGGGGCAGCTTTTATGATTCCTCCGATGATGGCCTATATTGCTGACATTACAACGGTCCACAATCGCGGTAGAGGGATGGGGTTGTTGGGCGCCGCCATGTCTCTTGGCTTTGTGATCGGTCCTGGTGTGGGCGGCTTGCTGGCAGATATCTCGATTCGTACGCCCTTATATGTTTCGGCTGCTGTATCGGGCGTAGCTGCACTGATTTCCTTGATTATGCTGCCCGAAACCTTGTCGCTGGAGAAACAGTTGAAGTTTCGGAATGTCAAGGTCAAACGGGACAATGTGATTAAACAGTTTGCCCTTTCATTTCGCAAGCCTTACTTTATGCTGCTGATTATGATATTCACGCTCACCTTTGGATTGACGCATTTTGAAACGATGTTTCCTTTCTTCGTGACGGGAAAGTTTCATTACAATGAGCGTGATATTGCTATCATTATTACGGTAGGAGCACTGGTCGGAACCGTGATTCAAGCTGTGGTCATTAGCCCGATGTTGAATCGTTTTGGCGAAAAAGGTGTCATTATCGGTTCCTTTCTGTTTTCAGCGATTTCCCTTGTGCTTATGCTGCTCTCCGGTAACTTTTATTATGTACTAGGGGTATCGCTCATCTTCTTTACCGCTACGTCGTTGCTGCGGCCAGCCATTAATACTGCTTTATCCAAAATGGCGGGGGATGAGCAGGGAGTTGCAGCCGGCATGAACAATGCTTATATGAGTATTGGTAATATTCTAGGACCTGCGCTTGCAGGTACATTGTTCGAGGTGCATATCAATTTGCCATACATTTTTGGGGCAGTCATTCTCATTCTTAGTTTGGGGCTGGCTGTAAAATGGAATAGCAGAGATACGCAAACCACAGCGGTTTAATATTGTATTTTTCGTAAACTTAGTCTCTTTTGGAGTGAACTGTGACGTTCTTGTGAACCACAGTTGGCGCCGAAGGAGGCTATTTTTTTGCATATATCGCGAAACGTTAATGAAACGACAGAATCTTGGGTAATAATGCATGATGAGTTTACAACAAGACAAATAGTAGAGCTAAAAGCCAGATCATATGTAAAAAACAGCTAGAAGGAGATGAGAGCCGATGGAAGAGCGAAATGAGCAGTTATTTTATACAGGAACTTATGCGTCTCGTCAGGAAAGAGGAATATATGTATGTGCTTTGCATGTGAACAATGGTGATCTGCGCATGGTTGGAGGTGTGGAAGGGATGGAGAGGCCTTCTTTTCTCGCGCTACACCCGGATGGGACGAAGCTGTATGCTGCCAGTGAAACAGAAGAAGGCAAGCTGTATGCATATCAGGTGAATGCCCAGACGGGGGAATTACATCCTTTGGATCGAAAAGGGACGGAGGGAGCGCATACTTGCTATGTTTCCGTAACATCCGATGGACGATATGTGCTGGCTTCCAACTATTCAGGCGGCAATGCCGTTGTGTTCCCTGCGACGGAAGCTGGAGGATTAGGAGACATGTCGGGGCAAGTTCAGCATACCGGCTCAGGTATTCGCCAGGACCGCCAGGATGCGGCACATCCGCATTCGATTATTCCAGATCCTTCAGGACAGTATGCCCTGGTATGTGATCTGGGACTGGATCAGATTGTGGTATACCGTTTGACAGAGGATGGAAAACTGGTAACCCATCGTGAGACAGATTTGCCACCTGGTTCTGGACCGCGTCATCTGGTTTTTCATCCTTCGCGTCCATATGCTTTTGTCGCCAATGAGTTGAACAATACAGTCGCTGTGTTTAGTTATAACGAACGTAATGGTGAGCTTACATTGATGCAAAGCCTGTCCACACTGCCAGAAGGCATTATAGATGTAGAAAATACAGCAGCCGATATTCGGATTACGCCCTGTGGACGCTTTTTGTATGTGTCAAACCGCGGTCATGACAGCATCGTGCTATACCATGTCGATCTGGACAGCGGCAAGTTGAAGACGGTGGAATGGGTGGAAACCTTGGGCAGCACACCGCGTAACTTCAACATCTTGTCCGGTTATCTGGTAGTAGCGAATCAGGATGGAAACAACATCGTATCCTTTGCCATCCATAGTGAGGATGGACGGTTGACCCGAACGGGATATGTGCTGGAGGTTCCTTCACCTGTATGTATTGAACCTGTACGCTAATCGCATAGCATGTGGCAAAAGAGTACGATATAAGTGGATGAAAAAATAAAACACGGCGCTTTGTTTCCCATGAAAGGTATGGGCAAAACGCCGTGTTCAGGTCTTGAAGTAAACTAAAAGTTATTTGCTAGTATCGCCAGCTTCAACCGTTACTGTTTTGGTATGATTTTCTGCATGTTTGTAGTACAAACGGAACAGGATGTCCTGATTGTAGTTACCAAATCCGGTACCGAACAGAGTAACCCCTCCAACATGCTGGGCATCATCCAATATGGCAATACGGAATTTCCATTGCTTCTGATCAATCAGCACTTGGCTTAAAGTCACGTCAGATATTTGCTTGCCATCCATAAAGGTACCTTCAGAGGTAACGCGAAGTCTTTTAAGGAGACCATATTGATTGATAAAATCAGGCCACCATGCAGGTGTGTATTTACCACGGTTATCCCCGAAATCCCCTGGACTGGTCCATGTACCCAAATTCACATCATTTAGGAAAAAAGTGATATCTGAAGGCCAATTATCATTGGTAAAAGGGGCCTCGGATGATAGTTCCATCGAAATTTCCAGTTCCTCGGCTTTTTGGCTGGACAGTAGGAAATTCGGCACCTTATAATCCATATATCCTTGGCTAAACCACAGAATTTTGGAATTGAAGCGCTCAGGGTCCAAGAACGAACGAGGCTCATCGAATTCACCAATGATTTTTTCGACTGTAGCCAGTCCGCAGGTCGCCTGTATTTCAAAATCTGTAAAGTGTCCGACAGAAATCTCCGTCTGATGGAATTGTCGTACATCTTGCTGGTAGCGTGGCATGGCGATTTCAATTTTGTCTGTAGCCAGTGAGCACACTTTCTGTACCCCGCCTCGTCCAGGCAGCATTTTGGTCGAAATAATGGACGCTCTCTCCAGTTTCTTGACATGCATCGTCATAATCGCACTGCTGAGCCCCAACGCTTCCGCCAGCTCACGTATATTCATAGGCTTCTCCGCAAGCAGAACAATCATGTTTAGCCGAACCTCACTGGCCAGCGCTTCATAAACGGGAAGTGATTTTTCAGAAATGTCCAGTTGCATAGTTCCTCCAATTCTAACGCACATCATAAATTGATGGTAGTTTAACATATATGGATTTTTTTCAATATTCATACATAAAAAACGATATGATTTACATTTATATAAACAATATACCCTTTCCTTGATCACTGGCACAAGCCTAACCCCTCAAAAAGCCAAAAATTGTTCAAAAAACAGGACACCCCATAATCTCTTTCTTTGTTGTTGGGATGTCCTGTGATGGTATGTGATTTGCAGGGTGGATACGGGAATAGAATCCTGTGCCATTGGTGTTTAGGACCGGATATGTTCTTCTGCCAAAGAAGAGTCAGCCGTTTTATCTTTATCTGCTGCGTGTAAATCCTGATGTTGAGAAGCATCTGCCTTGATCAAGCCGGGATGACCAACATAAGGACGATCACTGCGCGAGCGGCCTCGGGTAAGTCGGAAGCCAATCAAGAACAGCACAAGCTGAACAGCCAGTATGTAGGGAGATGCTTCCGGTCCGATCCATTGAAACAGAGCGACAGCGGCGATCACTAAGCACAACAGGCTTGTTGGAAAATGGGATGCCGTCACGTCCAGATCATTTTGCCTGCGCAGGGTCATCAGCCGGTAAACATACAGTAGGGCGATCAAGCCGGAAACGAACCTCATCCATGCACACCCTATGAGCCATGAGGTAGATTGTGCAGTATCGGGCAGACTAACATCGACATGGCTGGAGGCTATCAGTTCCATAACCAGCCTTGTGACCAACCAGACGATTCCTGCCAGCGCCAACGGACCAGCTGCTGGGCGCAATAGCTTCCACAATGCTGTTCCCCAGCCCGGAGCATGAGATTCCAGCAGAACAAGACGCCGTTCCTCGATGAGTTTGTTCATTTCACGCTCCAGTGATTTGAGAAGCAATTCTCTGCGGAATGTATCACACTCCCGAAGGGATGCTTGAACCTGCTCTTGAAGGTGAGGGGTCAAATAGGGAGCAGCTTTGGCTTCCTGAAGAGCGTGGATGAGTCCGTTCTGGTACTGCTTTTCGCTGTTATTGAACCCGTTCTGGGTAGCGGTTTGGAGACAACCAGCTAATCGTCCATAGATACGCAGCGATTCCTGTAATTCTTCCAGCCGCTGCTGACGTGAATTTCGAAGCTGGGCTGCACTGTGAACATACAGCCATACCAGCAAAGACAACGCCAGCAGGAAGGCAATCAGACCGGGTGAGATATATGCGGCTAACGCCGCGAAGTCCGTCGGGGACACCCGCAATCCCTCCTTCCATTGTTCTTTCTACACTATTGCACAGACCATACAGGCATTTCAAGGGCTTGTATCCCTTTGACCAGGATATATGAAGTATTTTTTGGTAAAATAGACAAGATTACAAGCAGGAGGAGATTCGCCATGGATAAAAATGTAGAAATTGCAACAGAACATTATGAGACATCGAATCAACCGTACGGGCAGCTTTGTGACGCTGATCGCGGATAAGCCGGTCGACCGCTTGTATGCGCAATTCGGCGTCTAATTGGTCAGTCCGAGGTCGGAAGGGATGTACTGGCGACAGCCGGGGGGAGTGTAAGCTGACATGCTGTACGGGTTTAGGCTGGACATAAAACGGATAAATAACAGTAAGTAAATTATAGACAGGAAGAGGGCACATTTATATGAAAGTTATTATTTTCGGAGCAACAGGAACCATTGGTCAAGCGTTAGTAAAGGAAGCAATCAAGCGTAAGTATGAAGTGACGGCGGCGGTGCGCGACCCGCAACGTGTGACGGAGCAAAGTGAATATTTGACGGTGGTTCAAGCGGATATTCTAAATCCGAATTCCGTTACGGATGTGGCCAAAGGGCACGATGCTATCATTAGCGCATACGGTCCCAAGTTTGGAGAAGAGGAAGAACTGCTCGAAGCGACTCGTTCTTTGCTGGAAGGAACTCGGCGTTCCGGCGCGGAGCGCATACTTGTCGTTGGCGGAGCGGGAAGTCTGAAAACAGAAAACGGTGAGCGCCTTATGGATACCGCCGAGTTTCCGGAGGAAGTGAAGCCACTGGCGGCTGCCCATGCAGATGCACTGGAGCTGTACCGCGCTGCGGATGTAGACTGGACCTATTGTAGTCCTGCCGGAATAATTGAATTGGGAAAACGTACAGGACAGTTCCGTATTGGTTTGGATCATTTGGTGGTTGACGAATTAGGCCATAGCCGTATCTCGGTCGAAGATTATGCGGTAGCCCTGATTGATGAGTTAGTAGAAGGGGAATTTGTCAATTCCCGTTTTACGGTTGGATATTAATAAGCAGGGATAGCCATACGGGAGGCGAAAAGCATGTATATGGTGACCGCCGAAGAAATGCGAGAATTGGATCGCTATACAATTGACAAGCTGGGTATTCCGGCCCTTACCTTGATGGAAAATGCCGGGCGCGCGGTAGCTGACGAGGTGTTGAAGCTATGTGCCGAAAGAAGTGGAAAGAGCAATGGCGGCGGCTTCTCAGTAGGCACTGCTGATCTAACACGTGGAAATGATCGTGTTGAAGTGTTGGGGGCGCAGTGGACAGAAGGGGTTACACACACAGGGCCGGGGGATATACCGGGACATGGCGGTGTTATACGGACAGAGACGTGGAGTCAAGGACGACATGACTTACGGGAACGAGAACACTGGTATATCCTCGTAGGCAAAGGCAACAACGGTGGTGACGGACTGGTGGCAGCCCGCCATCTGACCGATGCAGGGCTACGCGTCACCGTTGTGTACGTCGAGCCGCCAGACACGCTACGCGGTGAAGCGGCTGCGCAACGCGATATCATCGCGGCTCTGGGTATCCCGGTGATCCTCTATGGCCGGGATACCCTCGACCTGCGCGGCGCCTCCGGCGTCGTCGATGCCCTGCTGGGCACGGGCACGCAAGGCCCGCCGCGCGAACCCTACGCCTCGCTGATCCGCGAGGCCAATGCCAGCGGCGCGCCGCTCGTGTCGGTAGACGTGCCTAGCGGCCTCGACGCCGACACGGGTGCGCTGCACGAGCCGTGCATTCGTGCGCGCGTCACCGTATGCCTCGCTTACTTGAAGCGTGGGCTCGTCCAATATCCGGGCGCCGGGACCGCAGGCGATGTGGTGGTACGCTACATCGGTATTCCACCTGGCCTTGCCCGTGAGTGCGGCGTGCAGCTGCGGCTCTTGACCCGTGACACGCTGCGCGCTGCGCTGGACGTAGATGTAAGCCGCAGCCGCGTGCCGGACGGGCACAAGGGCACCTACGGCCATGTTCTCGTCGCGGCCGGAAGCCTGCGCATGAGCGGCGCGGGCCTGCTGGCGGCACGTGCCGCCCTGCGCATCGGCAGCGGCCTTGTCACGTGGGCGGTGCCCGAGGCGTTGTTGCCGCGCATCATTGGCGCCGCGCCGGAACTGATGCTCGCTGCCGCAGCAGCAGGTGGAGACGGCGAATGGAATGCCGACTCCGCAGACGAGCTGCTACAGCTCGCGCAGGCACGTGATGTACTGGCCGTCGGCCCCGGCCTCGGCCGCTTTGCAGGGGACACCGGCTGGCTGCGCCGCCTGTGGGAGGAATACGGCGGTCCGCTCGTGCTTGATGCGGACGCTTTGAACATCCTCGCCTCGGCGGGGCCTGAGCTGGAGGCTTGGAAGCCGAGAAGTGCGGCGGTCGTACTAACGCCGCACCCCGGTGAAATGGCTCGTCTGCTGGGCATACCGACAGCAGAGGTGCAGCGTGACCGCATCACCCTTGCCCGGGAGTACGCCCGAACACGTGGGGTCACGCTGGTGCTCAAAGGAGCACGTACGGTCATCGCTTGTCCCGACGGAATGGCCTACGTCAATACCACAGGCCATGCTGGGATGGCGACAGGCGGTGCGGGCGATGTGCTAACAGGCATCATCGCAGGTTTGCTGGCTCAGGGCTTGAATGCTTCGCAGGCAGCAGCATTTGGCGTGTATCTGCATGGTGCGACTGGAGAAACAGCCGCACGTCATCGCCAGCATCCTGCCTCTGTGATCGCTGGCGACATTATTGAAGCCCTATAGGCCATAGCAGCAGTGGCAGGAGGAAGGCCAGCATGATCTGTAATCCATATTCACGGTTCAGCCAGTGCCTTCCTCCATAATACAGCAGTGTAATCCCTGCACCTGCTATGCCGTTGCTCCATGAAATGCCCGTTCCGGCAGGCGACATCAAAGAACCTAGTAGGAGAAAGACACTGAATCCTGCAGCGAGGTATAGGGTGAGCTGCTCGGGCTTGCGAAGCCAGGGTAAAAGATCGCGTAGCGCATCAGCGGCAAGAGCGGCAGGAAGGGCAAAACCATAGGCCCACAGCTGCGCGGTCAGTTCACCACTATTGCCTGCTATAGTCAGAGGAATCCCTGTTATTTCCTCTGTCAGATAGCAGTAGATCCATAAGAGACCAAAAACTAATCCTCCACAGGCCAGTTTATTCAGCGCATAACAACCAAGCTCCATCCGCCAAGGCATTTTGGAATTAAATTCATTCCAAGGCTGTCTCATGTTGCGACTCCTCCTCTTATCACACTCGGTATTCATAACCAATCAAGGAATTTATTTTCAATTACAATCCGCTTACCGTTTACGACATTTCAGTTTACGTTAGCTGTGTATCATGTTCCTAAGCAAAATAAAGATTGCGGATAGCCGCGGTACGGAAAGGCGGGGATTGCATGATACAGGCGGTTATTTTTAATCTTGAAAGTACATTGTTAGACCCCGGAGGACGAGGCTTAACCCAGGGAATGCGTGACATTTTCAGATGGAAAGGTATACCGGTAACTGAAGAACAGGTATCTCATGGGCGAGGAATGCCGATCCGGGATCATATTGCAAATGTGCTGGGACTTTCAGAGGTTCGGAAAAAATGGCTGGAGTGCTTTGGTGCGCATCCTGGCAGAGTGGATATTGAGCATATTTATCTTGAGCTTGTCCCTGTTCTCCGCTCCTTGATCCAAGGGGCTGAGCCTGCTATCGGTATAGACAGGGCGCTGCAGGAGTTGCAGGATCGTCGCATTCAGTCAGGTGCCACTGCATCCTGTCCGATGGAGATGCTCAGTCACGTATTTACGCCTGCACAATCCCCCTATACGCTGGATTGTATGGTTGCCCCTTGTGAAGTTTCGCAGGGGAGACCTTATCCGTGGATGATCTATGAAATTGCACATCGCTTGCAGGTATTTCCGCTGAGCGATATTGTGAAAGTAGGGGATACAGCAGCCGATATGCAAGAAGGACGGAACGCCGGTGTATGGACGATTGGTGTCTTGAACCATAACGAAAGCGTGACGACCGCAGCTCAAACGACCAGCCATGAAGTGGACGACAGAGTGGCTGAGGAACGACGCAGACAGAGTGTATATGGTTTGAAAAGAGCAGGAGCCCACATCGTGATGAACTCGGTCGCTGACTTGCCGCGTATTTTGCGTGAAATCGAAATGCTCCAGCATACGGGAGGTTATCCTTCTTATACGAAACAGGTGAAAACAGCGGCGCTACCTCCATCATAAGAACGTGTATGATTCTGGGTTGCTTGAATACACACTTCTAGGTTATATGTATGCACCTACTCGGATAAAGGTGAACCCTGCTCGGCTTTCAAAACATAATAATGGAGCATTCGCTACGTTAGCGAATGCTCCATTTTAGTTTACTTCTTTTCGTTTAGTTGAATCGAATCCAACATAATATTCACTATTCAGCGTTTTTTACCTGGAACTGGTCGGCATGACGCTGCAGATTGTTTGATAGTGTCGTGAGATTGCGGGCTACTTCGGATAGTTCTTTTACCGCTAGGGCCTGCTTCTCGGCGCTTGCTGATACATCTTCTGTCATTCCGGCAGTCTGCTGTGCCGCGCTGGCTGTGTGATTTAAATGTTGATCTACGCTGTGACGTACCTCTTGCATTTCTGCCGTCAATTGAGCTAGATGTGCGGCTAACTCCTGAACTTCCTGTGAAACCTGGGTGACTTTGTCAACAGACTGTAGACATACCGAAATTTGGGTTTCTTGTTCATTGACGGTCTTTATGTTTTCATCAAATTGATCACCCATTTGCTCAATTTGCTCAACAAAGCTTCTTAAGATTTCATCGATTTCCCGAATCGATATGGCAGATTGCTGAGCAAGTTGTCCCATTTCATGAGCAACTACAGAAAAACCCTTGCCAGCTTCGCCTGCACGTGAGGCTTCAATAGATGCATTAAAGGACAAAATCTGCGTCTGCTTTACGATGCCCTGTACCTGCTGACCGATGTTAGCCGCCTCGCGCGATTTTTCGGTTAATGCGTGTGACATATGCTGCATCTGCTTGATACGCAGGGCACTTTCTCGTCCTTTCTCTAATAACAGTTCATGCTCACTGGCTACCTGATTACGAACCTCATTGAGATGATAGGCCGTATTCGTAAATTGTTGCACATGGCTTCCGACTTCATCCAGCGTTTGTCCTAATCGGTCAGATTGTTGAACCGATTCCACTGCTTGATCCGCTTGGTTAATAGAGACATCGGCAATTTGCTGGAGTGTGCGGGACAGTTCCTCAGTTTGGTGGAGTGTCCCCTCCGTTGTCACGACGATATTTTCTGATGCATGCTGGAGTGTGCTAGAACTGCTTTGAATATCTACAATTATATTGGACATGGCTTCCACCATTTTGTTTGTCAATTTGCTAATTTCGCCTAACTGATCATATGTTACTTGCGACGATGTAACCGTAAGGTTGCCGTCGGCTACTTGCTCCAGTGTATTTTTAATAAATCTCACCTGACGCAGTATACGCCGGGTTACCAGCATCATAGCCGCAATGGAAATGATCAGAATGATGGAGATAACAGGAATAACTAATCGGTAGGCCTCGGGCAAGGTATGTTCGTATACTTCAGTCACAGAGGACAGGGATCTATCGATTCCCAAATAACCAATGATGGTTCCATCTGTATCCTTAATGGGAGTAAAGGAGGAAAACATCGTCCCCCACTCAGGGTCCGTTGTAATATCTGTAGTCACTGTTTCCCCTTGTTTCAATTTCTCTTCCGTTTCTTTAAGGGTAAAACTTACAGGAGTTCCGAATGGACTGTAGTCTTTGTCGTCCCATGCGGCTCCATCCACCGTAATTTTCCACTCATTGCCCACACGGTTGTACATATAGATGTACAGGATTCCAGTTTGCAGCCTGAGCGTATTTAACTCGTTCCGAAGCTGTTTATACTCGCTGCTTTGCTCAGATGAATCAGTATTTAAGC
Source organism: Paenibacillus sp. SEL1 (assembly GCF_054602535.1). NCBI lineage: Bacteria > Bacillati > Bacillota > Bacilli > Caryophanales > Paenibacillaceae > Paenibacillus > Paenibacillus sp. SEL1. Next base: position 2,534,119 of record NZ_CM137723.1, read on the forward strand.
TCTTGACTGCAGATTTGTCCAATAACTGGGCCGTGTTCTTTGCCAGCGTTTCATTGTTTAGCTGCATGGTTGATAGAGAAGCATTCTGGATGGATTGATTGGTCGTCCACAGAACAATGACGCCAATCACTATTAAAGGAATGAGCAAGATGAAGTAGAGTTTGGATTGTAATCCCATTCTTTTTTTAACGCTGCTTTTCATAATATGCTCCTTACTATGTTTTTTTCACCTTCATATATATCGTGTACAAATAGGAAAATATGAATAGTTATTCAGATGTTTCATTGATTTTTTTTGCGTATTTGCGTAAATTCTCATGAAAAAAGCCTTAGCCCGGTAAGTACCGAGCTAAGGCTGTATCTTATGACTTACAAATCGTCAAATCCGTTGTCATCTCCGACCTTGCCATAATTGCGTGATTTTGCTTCAAAGAAGTCCGTTTTTGTCGCATTCAGCGCTTCATCTGAGAATGGTTTGATCCAAGGCATACAGTTTACATCTACGCCTTCGTACGCTTTGTCCATACCAAGCAGTCTCAGGCGCATATTTGCCATGTATTTGATGTAATCGCTCAGCTCGTTCAAGTCGATGCCGCGAACCTCTTTGAGCGTATAATGCGCCCAATTCGTTTCGAGCTCCACAGCTCGGTCAATCATACGATAGACATAGTCCGTATTTTCCTTGGTATTCAGCTCAGGGAAATCGGACAATAGCTGCTTGAACACTTCGGCGAAGAAGTAGCAATGCTGATTTTCATCACGCTGAATATACGAGATCATTTGGCTGGTTGCCATCATTTTCTGATCACGGGCCAAATTGTAGAAGAAAGCAAATGTGCTGTAAAAGAAAATGCCCTCCAAAATCAAATCGGCTACCATCGCCTGGAAAAAGGTTTGTGGGTTCTGCTCATCGCGGAACTCCTGATAAATATCCGAGATGAATGTGTTACGCTCCAGCAGGACAGGATCGTTTTTCCAGTATTCAAAAATTTCCTTCTGTTCCTGATCTGACACCAAAGAAGACAGAACGTAGGAGTAGGACTGGTTATGCACCACTTCCTGCTGCCCGATAATCGCTGAAATAGCTTCCAGTGACGAGTCGGTAAAATAGCGTTTTACATCCCCGACAAACATTGTTTGCATCGAATCCAGCACAGCCAGCAGGCCGATGTTAATTTTGAAGGTGCGCTGTTCTTCGGCATCCAGCACAGGGAACTGGGACGCGTCCTTGGACATCGGAATTTCATCTGGAATCCAGTGGTTCAGCAGTAGCACTTTATACAATTTGTACATATGCGGCATCCGAATATCGTTCCAATTCAAAATACCGGAGCTTTCGCCTTCAATAATACGGGTAGAGCGATTTGGCGCTTCCGTGTTAAAAATCTTCTGTAACTGCATGAGAGCTTCTCTCCTTTAGTTTAGGATGCGCAGCTATCACATTCTTCAATCGTCAGTGCGCGGCTGCGTACATAATAGGTCGATTTCATACCTGATTTCCAGGCATGGATGTGCAGCTCTAAAAATTCAGTTGCTTTAATATCAGGCCGTACATACAGGTTAAAGCTTTGGCCCTGGTCAATATGACGCTGACGTGCAGAAGCCATGTTGATCGAAGCGTGTTGATCCAGCAAGAAAGCCGTCTTGTAGTACCAGATGGTTTTTTCGTTCAAATCCGGTGCAGGGTTAGCAATCTTGTAAGTTGTTTTCTCTTCATAGGAAAGCAGCTCGTACAATGGATCAATGCTGGCGGTAGAGCCTGCAATAATAGACGTGGACCCGTTAGGCGCGATGGCGAACAGCCATGCGTTGCGGACACCATTTTGTTTGACTTCTTCTGCAAGCTCGCTCCACTCGGACGTAGTGACAAATTTGCCTTCACGTGTACCATCCGTATAGCCACGGGAAGTGAAATAGTGCCCGGTAGACCAGTCAGAACCCTCGAATTTGGCATAACGGCCTTTTTCTTTCGCTAGCTCCATGCTGGATTTGACTGCCAGGTAGTTAATTTTTTCATACAAATGATCGTTATAGGTTACCGCTTCATCGGATTCCCAACGGATACCTTCCAGTGCGAGTAGATGATGCAGTCCAAATGTACCCAGACCGACAGCGCGATATTGGCTGTTCGTATATTGTGCTTGCAGTACTTCAATATTGTTGATATCAATAACATTATCCAGCATACGTACCTGAATCGGTACGAGGCGATCCAGCACACCTGCCGGAACCGCACGAGCCAGATGGATGGAATTCAGGTTGCACACCACAAAGTCGCCAGGAATTTTGGAAATAACGATGCGTGTTTGTCCGTCCTTGGTGACCAATTCTTCTTTTTCTACTACAGTTGCAGATTGGTTTTGCATAATTTCCGTACATAGGTTGGAGGAATATACCATACCATGGGCGCGGTTCGGGTTCGCCCGGTTTACCGTATCACGGTAGAACATGTACGGTGTGCCTGTTTCCAGTTGTGATTTCATCAGGCGCTTCATGATGTCGATGGCAGGCACTGTAATACGAGAGAGAATGGGATGCTGTGACGCCTCCTCATACTTTTCGCGGAAGGTACCCGAACCGAAGGTTTCATCATAGAAATCTTCCAGGCCCATTGGACGACCGTTATCATCTTTCCAGCCCATCACTTTCTTCACTTCATGCGGACAGAACAGATTCCATTCACCCCGTGCTTCGACCCGCTCCATGAACAGATCAGGCAGACATACGCCATGGAACACGTCATGTGCACGCATCCGCTCGTCACCGTTGTTCAGCTTCAGGTCAAGGAACGCGAGGATGTCCTTATGGAATACGTCCAGATATACGGCAATTGCACCTTTGCGAGTACCCAATTGGTCTACGCTAACAGCTGTATTGTTCAACTGGCGAATCCACGGAATGACGCCGGAACTTGTATTTTTATGTCCACGGATATCGGAGCCACGCGCCCGTACTTTACCGAGGTATACGCCGATGCCGCCGCCCATTTTGCTAAGACGGGCTACATCCGTATTGGAGTCGAAAATGCCTTCCAACGAGTCGTCTACGGTGTCGATAAAGCAGCTGGAGAGCTGTCCGGCCACCTTTTTTCCGGCATTGGACATGGTTGGTGTAGCTGCTGTCATGTACATGTTGCTCATCGCCCAGTATGCTTCCTTGACCAAATCCATCCGCTTGTCGGCAGGCTCTTGGTGCATCAGGTACATCGCGATGATCATGTAGCGTTCCTGCGGCAGTTCCATTACGCGTCCGTCAAAATCATTGGCCAAATAGCGCTCAGACAGCGTTAACAGCCCGATATAATCGAACAGCAGATCATTTTTCGGCAATATGGAATCGCCCAACTCATCAATCTGCTCCTTGGTATAGTAGTCGAGCAGTTCTTGACGGTAAATTCCTTTTTGGACCAAATCAGTGATCAGTGGATAAAAAGCACCGTAAGGCTCGTCCGCATAGGATTTATAACGGCGGTGAGTGGCCGCTTTTTTATACAAGGAAGTGAGCAAAGCACGCGCAGCGGCAAATTTCCAGTCCGGTTCTTCCTTACTAACCAATTCAAGGGCAGCCATCGCAAACGCGTTGCTAATGTCATCCCCCGTGACTTCGTCCCGGCGCAGTTTGCTAGTTACACCACGAATGAGACGATCTTTATCCAGCTTGTCCAGCCCGCTGAGTACACGGTCGGCATATACGGAAATGCGTATTTCATCAAAAGCCAACTGGCGATTGTTTGGTTTGGTTACGAGTTGTGGCATAGGATTAATTCCTCGCTTTCCTGATTTGGAATCATACTTGGGAATAGGCATGAAAATGATCATGATGAGAAGATAATGGCGAAAAAAGCGATGGTCAGACAGCATTTGGGGGCTGTATGTAATCCAATAACATAGAAATAGCGATGCACCTGCCAATGAAGGGGGAAAAGATGGTTCCCGTACGATTTATCGGCTACATCACTATATTTAGACGTGTTATGAATATTTAACCCAACATATTGTGTGTATAAACTTAAAATTTCAAATAAGTGCAAGGAGTATTATAGCAACATTCGAAGCCATACGTAAAGGAAAAGGAATGGAAAATCAAAATATGCAGAGAAGTCGCGGGCTGTATTTGAATTGAGGCAGTTTGAACGGTACAATGAATGATAGAGTGTTTCCTACAGAAACAAGCAGCATACATATGAACTATTTTTGTGAAATCAGGTTGCTCGCTCTATCGGACTGAAATTTTAGATTTTTAAAGAAGCGACGATTTTAAATTAAAGGAGGAACTTGGCGATGGCTATTGCAGAAGTGACAGTGATCCCGATTGGGACGGGGAGTACAAGCCTGAGCGACTACGTTGCCCAGATGCAAAAAGTGTTGAAGACGCAAAAAGGAATTACCTATGAGCTTACCTCCATGAGTACGATTATTGAAGGTTCGTTGGACGATGTGTTCACCGCCATTGCTGCGCTGCACGAAGCGCCATTCCTGTCTGGAGCCAAGCGTGTTTCCACCTCGGTCAAAATTGATGATCGCCGTGACAAGCCTTCCTCCAGTCACCAAAAGCTCCGTTCCGTCGCAGAGAAACTATCTGGCACCGCGACAGGAAATGTTACCGAATTAAATCCAAATTCTAGCTGAAAAAGTTGATGTAAGTGATTGATTTTTATGTAACTAAGAGTATAATAGTTTTTGTTGTCAGTTACACTGACCTGCTGGTGTAGCTCAGGGGTAGAGCAACGCACTCGTAATGCGTAGGCCGGGGGTTCAATTCCCTTCACCAGCATAGCTATCAACTCAAGCACAGCGTGACTTCCAAGCTTTTTGGAGGGCGTGCTTTTTTGTGATTCTGGGCAATCTTCTAACAATCTTCTAACCTTTAGTATAGTAAAGTGGTTTTTTCAGTGTTCATGAGTTCCCTGTTATGAGCGTGTCTTAGATCATAGAAACGAATCCGCGGAAAGTCAGGGTGCTCTTTTACGATTGTGTCTAAAATACGATAGTAATGTCGTGATTCGGTGCAGTGATTGCTTATATTCTGGCTGAGGCTTATGTGGATGGTAAGTCGGCTGACAGTCCAACTACAGATAATGAGGAATAATCACAAGCGTTTGGAAATACGAAACACCCTGCTGGCTTAATGTCGGTGGGGTGTTTTTTTGTTTACAGGGGTGCCCTTATGACAAACGTGGCTTTTCCACATGATTCGCAAAAAAAGATATTGACAACTGTTAATTACTGGACAAAAATAGTAAATGATTATAAAATACTGGAATTTCTATGCGAAGGGTGGCTATGGCATGAAGCATACACCTACGATTCGAGCAGAATTAGACAGATACCTACAACAAGAAGGATTGAGTCTAACACAATTTGGTCATATTGCGGATATGAATAGGGGAGCAGTAAGTGCTATCGTGACAGGAAACAAGCCTTTGTCTGTTAACCAACTGGATCGAATTACTGAGGCTATGGGTTTACCAGAAGGTCACTTTTATGACTTGTTCATAGAAAACTACATCATCGACCATCCTCCGAATATGAGGCGAATCGAGCCATTTTTGTTTCGCTGTGCGGAGTTGGACAAGTTGGATGCGATCCGTCGAGTGGTTGGAGCCATCATGGACAATCTACTGTATTCACCCAAGCTATTTGAAATTGCAGAAGAATTGTTGGCGCAGGGAAGACATGCGGCTGCATTGCTGCTCTATAAGGGGGTAGCTGAAGCGGAGAAATATCAACATTCAGAACGATTGGCAGTCTGTCAATATCGTATATTTACGATTCAAGTTGGAGACGATCAAAGCCGTAATCTTAGTGCAGCTACGATTTTTGAAGTTTTTGTTGAGCGCCTTGATGAAATAGACCAACTTGATGCTTTAAAGGATTTAGCGAACGTATACAGGTCTTTGCGTAAATGGGACAAGGTTGACGAAATGGCGAAGAAAATGAGAGCTAAAGCCGAAATCCAATATACACTGAAACATCAACAGAACAGTCGAGAACACACTGACTCTACTGATAAGCTAAGCCGTCCATTGTTTGTATACATTTCCTATGCTGACCTGTTGTGTGCTAGCGTCTGTGAAGCCCAAGGCGATTATCAACAAGCTCTAGACTATACATACACCTACGCTAATTTAGATTGGGTAATGGAGACTGACGAAGATACCCGGCACTGGATTAGTTTGTTCAAAAGTTGGGCAGAAGGTAATACTTACGTATATAAACTTTTATCAGGAGATATAAATGTGCTGCATGATTATGTTGAATATATTGTAGCCACATCAGCGACTAACGAAAACGAGAAGATATCAAAACTACTCAATGTTATAATTGCCGCAAACCAATATAGCATAGATGTAGACGAAATACTCAAACGATTTGAATCGGAGATTAATTCGTTTTCTGAACATCCTCTATCCGATGATATGTATACACAGCAAGTGATACCGGACTATATCGCGTGGTTTGGTTACGAGTTAGCTTATTATTATTTACATCGAGGCTCCTACAATGATGGTTTTAAACATTTGATGTATTCAACGGTAAGTTATCATACACTAAATAATGAGACTTATTTCATTAATTGTATGGGGCTATTTTTACATTTTCGGGATCATGCTGTTCCTGAAACCAAAGCTGGTTTTTTAAATCTTATTGAAAAGGTGTGGATGACTAATGTTGAAAAAAACGGTACTGCTGATTATCGCGGCTAGCTTTTTGTTATTTATTATAACTGTGCCGGATCAAGCCTTAAACCACCATAGTATCCAGCCTCAGGTTACCATTGGAGGAGCTTAAACATCAGTCCCGAAAATCCCCGCAAGCCTTAACTGGTCGGCGGGGATTTTTGTTTTATTAGACGATAAACTCCTTAACATCTGACTACGTAATAACCCCGACTGGTAGAGTGTCTTTCTTTTTACCTGAATGGCCCGGTCACAGAACGTATTTACACATATACTAAGGTGACGATAAATAAAGGAGGGCTAAGCAATGAGTGGATGTGCAGGTCCAGCTGTTTGCAATGTGTGGACTTCTACAGCGGCAATTTTGGTGCTCTATATCCTTTTGGTTATCATCCTTAAATCATGTTGGATTTAATTCTGTGAGAAAATGTATGAATCCCACATTAATCAATTTTCATCCGCGATTTGCCCGAAATCAGATTAGATAGTGAGCTCTGCTATCCTTATGGTCGGCAGGGCTTTTTATGCTCTACATAGACGGAGAGAGGTATTTTAGAGAGTATTAAAGTATCTGTCGCGTACTTGTTATCTCGGCTACTTTCTTCTACCAAATCTTCTACCGAAATACGGATATTTATACTACCTGCGGGAAGTTTATTTCTAATAGAGCGGGCTACAGAAGCCTTATTTCAACGCACTCGTAATGCGTAGGCCGGGGGTTCAATTCCCTTCACCAGCATAGCTATCATCTCAAGCACAGCGCGGCTTCCAAGCTTTTTGGAGGGCGCGCTTTTTTATGATTCTGGACAATCTTCTTTGTTTTTAGAAAATATGGAATTCTATGCGAAGGGTGGCTATGGCATGAAGTATACACCTACGATACGAGCAGAATTAGACAGATACTTAAAACAAGAGGGCACGAGTCTAACGCAATTCGGGCATATAGCAGGCATGAATAGGGGAATAGTAAGTGCTATTGTGACAGGGAATAAGTCTATGTCTGTTAACCAGATAGATCGCATTACTGAGGCTCAGATAAATAGTTGTAAAATAACAAGACATGCTGATTTGTGTGCCAACCTTTGGCAGCATGTCGTGGTAAGTGTGAGACGTGTACTGGAAGCCCTAGTCGCTGTGAACGACCAGTCCGGTCACGTCTTTTTGCTTGGCAAAGGCTTTGGCGAACGTCTATACAATCAATTCGTTGTCGTTATGTTCGCTGAGTTGGTGGGCTACAATTTCATTGTTGAATTATCTTTAATCGCAGATAGATATACCCAGCAACCCCCTACACGATATTGCGTGATATCTGTGACCCATTTTTGATTAGGTTTGTGCGCCTTGAAATCCTGTTTTAGCAGGTTTTTCGCCACACGACCTTCCGTAGAAGAAGTTTCAACCGGTGCGTAAAATCAACATGCTCATGACTACAGTAGCTGCTAACTATAAGCCCTTCTCTTCTTCTTCCGGATTAGCATGGTCAGGAAAAGGAGGACAGGTAGAGCAATCTGAAAGATAGGCCAGACTTGAACCAGGGCTACATGAAGACCGAACCACAAAAATTCGGTTAACCTTGGGGAGAGAAACGTAAGGCCGTATATGATGATGCTTAGCAATAGTAAAGCAGGCTTATATCTAAAGGGGGTTATCGTTTGAAGCCCTATGACGGCACCAAACATAAAACCAGCCGTTTTGACTCCGATTCCAATAAATAGAATCATCGAAAACAGGACATCAGCTCTCTCAACGATCTTCGGTAGATGAATTAGTTGAGTAACCTCAAATAAGGGATAGGTGGTTGATGCTGCCCATTCCGGACCTAGAACCAGGATTGTTAGTTCATTCATTATAATAAGGAACACAGCAGTGATCCAGTAAACAATGATGATCGACCGCTGTAATTTGCGTTTATCCAAGACGATCTTGAATAGCACGAGAAAAAGAATCGTCTGACCGAAGGGAAAAGATATGATCTCGGGAATGGCAGCCTTCACTACGGGAGTTAAACCGTTCTCCAATACAGGAAACAAAAATTCAAAGTGAATGAGTCCTGTAAAAGGAGTAAGCACTAGTAGAATGCCGTAACCAAACGCCAATAGAAGCAGAAATATATGACATAGGAGGAACCAGACTCTCGGTCCAAACCACACCACATCGGCACAGACAATTAACGCTATAAACGTAATAACTTCGGTAGGGGTTCTGTTCAGCAATGTCAATGCGCCGAGTTCACCAATGTCCCTGACACTCCTGGAAGCTTCATAAGCAAAGTAACCGATGAACAGAAGTCCCCCCAGACTACCTATCCATTTTCCCCAATAATGGCACAGGAGCTCGTACAAATCTCGATGTGGATCAAGTTTATGCATGTATAAATACATGATTAGAAGGACGAAGCCCGCAAGTGCACCGATCAGCATGGCTAGCCATGCATCCTGCTTGGCTTTAGCTCCCAATAGGAATAATGTTGTACTGCCAACCTGAAACAAGGAAAAAGCGATAGCTAACCCGGATACCCTGGTGACGGTTTTATTCATACTGTTTAGGCTCCTTTATACAAATGGGTTAGGTTTGACTTCCGATATGCTTCTGCAGGAGTCCAGGACGCTGAATCCGTGCATCTACTCGAATGTCCAGTTCTATCTTTTTGAACTCCTGCTCCCAGTCTTCTTTCACAGTCTCCCACTCCCTTGGGAACCTTCGGTGAATCCGGTCAGCAAAACCAGTTGCGTCCACACCCAGTTCCTGGAGTTTATCCCAGCCCTCATTTATCGTTCTGGTCACTTCTTTTCCAATCTCTTTTTCCATATCATGTATGGTTTTCGTCTTGGAAATATCCTTAGTGCATGTGCTTTCATTTAAAGTTCCGTTAATTTCAACTCTAACCTGCATGGTGTAATGAGAACTCGTTTTTCTGGGTATAAGTTTTACATCTGCAGAATTTACTGTTAGAGAAGAGTACATTTCCCTACCGAGTTGTTCGCTGCATGGGAACGAAATTTCGGAGTTGTTAACCTTTTGGGACAGATAAGATACTCCCAGACTCTCTTCCTTGTCGAGAAATCCTTTAAGCTTTCCGTTTTGAAACACCCCTAATTTAGTCAATGCCAGCTTGAGCGGGGTCGAGGTTTTTTTAAAAACATCCAGACTCTCTGCTTCCTTCTCGTTCTCATGGTCTCTCTCTCCGATTAATTCGGCGACTGGTACCCCAATGGATTTGGAATCCGAGTTCATGCTCAATACGAAATCATAAACCCTAACTTTCGGAAACAACGATAAACTATCGCTCTCTTTGTCAACCAATTCAGCCATGGCGGCGCCTTGAAGTTTTTCAGGAGGCAATAATTTCTTTATTAGATCGGATGCTAGTCCATCCGTTATAATTATAGATACCATTTCTCTCGCTTCCGTATTACGAAGATAAAAATCGATTAAACGATCCATTCCCTTCTCAGCCGCTCTCTTACCGATATATATAACACGATTATGTGCTATGTAGATTCGTCTTGATGTTTCCAAATTGCTGTACGATAATGCCTGGTTATAGGTTTTGGACTTTATAGAGAATACATGGGATGCGGGTTGGGAAGAGCTTCCCGATCCTCCTCCGGTTCCACTTGCAATGGCGGAGGGAACAATAATCTGATAGGACATCATCCACTGTCCGTCGTCCATCATATCTACTCCTGTAGCCGCAGTTACCCACAGCTCATTCAGTTCGACTCGATTCCAGCAACCCGTCAAACTGAATAACACGACCAAGACCATAAAAAACCTTCCTAATTGGGACATACCGGTTCCTCCTTACGCCATGGGATCTCGGCCATGTTCCCCTGCCTGTTCTGCAAATGATTCCTGTTCCGTTGCCTGCCTTACTGGATTGGATTCCCCAATCATTACCGGCCGTTTCTTCATCATCCACCAAGGTGCACGCACAAACAGGTCTTTCATATTGCTCTTATAGAAAGGTGCGATCGGTATCATATAAGGAACACCGAACGAATTCATAGATACTAATCGAACGAGGATGGGAACCAAGGCCGACAAAACGCCGTATAACCCAAATAAACCCGCCACCAGCATGAGTACAAACCTGAGCAAACGAACAGCCCCCGCCATATTGATCGAAGGTAACACAAAGTTGCATATAGCCGTGAATGATACCACAATCACCATAGCTGCGGAAACCAACCCCGCCTGAACGGCAGCTTGTCCAAGAACCAAAGCCCCAACGATAGAGATTGCAGGCCCTACAGCGCGCGGCATTCGTACTCCTGCTTCGCGGATAACCTCGAAGGTCAGCTCCATTAGCATTGCTTCAAGCAGGGCGGGCAATGGCGTATTCTCTCTCTGTGCAGCCAGAGTGATAAGCAGTGTTGTAGGCAGCATTTCCTGGTGAAACGTAGTTGTTGCAATAAAGAATGAGGGTAATAGCAATGCCAAGAAAAAGGATGCCATCCGAACGATCCGAAGAAAAGATGCTAGATCATAACGCTGGTAGTAATCCTCACTGGATGCGATAAACCGAAAAAGGGTTACGGGAGCAATCAGCGCAAATGGGGTCCCATCAACCAATATCGCTACCAGCCCTTCAAGCAAGCTACCTGCTACAGAATCCGGGCGCTCGGTGTTATGAATGGTTGGAAATGGTGTCCATACCCCATCTTGAATAAATTCCTCGATATATCCACTTTCGAGAATACTGTCAGTGTTGATGGAGTCTAACCGTCTGGAGATTTCCTTAACCACCTCCGGATCTGCAATGCCTCGAATATATGCCACCGATACCTTTGTCTGCGTGTATGATCCGATAATTCGAGAATCAAAGTGGAGTTCAGTTGATTTGATCCTTCTCCGAAGGAGTGCGATATTGGTGGATATGTCCTCCGTAAACCCCTCTTTAGGGCCGCGAATTACTGTCTGCGATGTTGGCTCCTCAACCGCTCTTTTAGCCCCCCCGCTGATAGAAGCAGCAAAGGCCTTGGTGCTGCCTTCGACAAGGAGAGCAACCTGTCCATAAAGAACGGCATGGATAAGTGCTTGCTCATTTTCAAGGCAAGTGATGCCCCCAATAGGAATACGATCCATCAACCAACTTTCAACATTACGATCAGAGAGATCCCCATTTCGAATACCTGCAGTGAGCTCCTCCAGCAGTGTCGTTAAAATTTGCTGATCAATCAGGCCCTGAAGAAAAGCTACAGCGAGAACCGGATTACCCTGTTTATCGTTCAAGCAACGAAGAATGAAATCCGTGCTATGTCCTATTTCGTGCTTCAGCATGGTCACATTGTTTTCAAGCGTGCCACTCAGCTTCTTGGATAACTCATTCGATTTTTCGTCATTAACTGGTTTAGGGCTCCTGCCATTTTTGGATCGTGAAGGCTGTTTAAACAGCCATTTTTTTAACTTATCAACCACAGCAATACAGTTCCCTTCTAGTTAGCGGTCAATTGTAATATGCTGCTATTCCACGATTTATATGTACGGAACTTGTCAAAAGATGCTTGCATATCAATTCATTGCAACTATGATTACAATTGTGGAGACCCCTATTGCCTAACGACGTATTGTAGTCTACAGGCTTATTCATACTGAAATATATTTTAAAATCCGCAGTATTAGAGCAACAGAAGTAATTTAAGATATAAGTTTAGAAAAAAGCAACACATTGCTATTTCGAATTGTCATACCGTCCAGGTTCCATAAAATAAGTTTAGACTGACTCTAGAAATTGAAACAGCGACAGCAAAGGATGGAGAAAATAAAGTCCTAGACTGTCGCTGTTTTCATTGAACTAACGCCTCTGTGTTAGTGCAATCTAGACTGATGTAAATCTTGTTCATCCTAAGCCAACCAGGAGTTTAAAAAAGAGTATTTTCTTCGAGCAGTTGTGTTTCACGTAGATCTTTAGCCTTCCGAACAGAAGGCGAGTAAAAAACGTCACTATGCATATGCTGAATTTTATCCCAGTTGCCAGGATTGGTCGTGTCTGGAGAACGGTGCTCCAGAATGGCCTGATATAGGGCCGTTTTTTGTTCCAAATGGGCAACGTGCTGTTTGGCTTCTTCGAGCTTAACGAGCGCCGCTTTCTTATGCTCCATCATGAGTGTGTAGCGTTGCGGAATGGTCGAATCCCCTTCGAGACAGAAATCGACGTACATTTTAATGACTCCAATCGGCATCCCGGATTGCTTGAGACATTTGACGCCATGTAACCAGTTGATCGATTCTTCGTCGAACATCCGAATGTTGTTTTGATTGCGCTGTACGCTTGGTACTAGGCCTTTATCCGTGTAAAAGCGTACAGCGTGCTCGGTGAGTCCCGTTATTTGGGCGGCTTCTTTGACTGTATACATGTAGAATCCTCCTTGGAAAAGTAAATTTTTTTGAAGACGGCTTGACTTCGTGTAACACGAAGGCGATAGGTTTATTGTAATGCAGGTCGACCGTAAGCGGAATCCCACTGAGGTGCCCGATTTCCCAGTTCCGCGGCCGTTTGCTTTACATTTGAACAATGGGAGGAAATAGAATGCAAACCCTGACATTAAACAATGGTGTGAAAATGCCGATTATCGGCTTTGGTGTCTACCAAGTTCCAGATGTTGAAGAATGCGAGAACGCCGTATATGAAGCGTTGATGGCTGGTTACCGCCTGATCGACACCGCCGCCGGTTATCTGAATGAGGAAGCGGTCGGTCGTGCGATCAAGCGCAGCGGCGTACCGCGTGAGCAGCTGTTCATCACGACCAAGCTCTGGGTTCAGGATGCCAGCTACGAGAGAGCCAAGCTCGCGTTTGCCAAATCCTTGAAGAAGCTGCAACTCGACTATCTCGATCTGTACCTTATTCACCAGCCGTTCGGCGATTACTACGGTGCTTGGCGTGCGATGGAAGACCTGTACCGCGAAGGCAAGATTAAGGCGATCGGTGTCAGCAACTTCCTACCCGACCGCCTTATGGACCTCATCGTTCATAACGAAATCGTGCCCGCCGTCAACCAGATCGAAACGCACCCGTTCTACCAGCAGACAGAGAGCGCAGCTTTTATGAAAGAGCAGAGAGTTCAACATCAGTCGTGGGCCCCGTTCGCTGAGGGACTTAACAACATGTTCAGAAACGAAGTGCTGGTCTCGATCGCAGAAAAACACAAAAAATCCGTCGCTCAGGTCGTATTGCGCTGGCTTGTTCAGCGTGAAGTCGTTGTAATCCCAAAATCGGTGAGAAAAGAGCGGATCGTTGAAAACTTTGACATTTTTGATTTTGAGTTGAGCGCGGACGATATCGAACAAATTTCGACCCTCGATACGCGGGAAAGTCTTTTCTTATCGTACCGTGACCCGGAAGTCGCCAAGATGATGGGCAACTGGAGAGTCGATCTGTAAACCTTGAATCGAACCGTAAACTGATCACGCGTTTATCCTCATCTATAAAGAAAGGACAGGGCGGTCTGAAGTGAACCCTGTCCATTCTTTACTTGAATTGACCCTTGGATTCGCTTTTCTGCTTTATAAGGATGTCATCTTTCGCTTAATCATAATAAAACCTCCTATTAGAGCAATTATTTAGGGTTCTCTCCTGTAATTGAATCGCCAATGTTTTTTAACACTTTTAAATCTTATTGAAAAGGTGTGGATAAAAATGTTGGAAAAATCGGTACTGCTGCTTATTGTGGCTAGCTTTTTGTTTATGGTTAATGTGCGGGATCAAGCTTTTAACCACCATCATAGCATTCCCCCTCAAGTTACCGGTGGAGGAGTTTAAAGCAAAAGATCTGCTAACCTTATGGTTGGCAGATCTTTTGCGTTACCGGAACTCCGTATTTGTTTTCGCAGCCCTATCGTTAGATACGCTTAATTTATTTCATTATATCGTTCGACTGCTTTGCTTAGCTTATAATTGAAATTCTCAGGTGTGCCATCCGTAGTGTTCAGGAACTGGCCGTTCAGGTCAGAATCAGATACAGGTTCCTTCTTATTGATGCGTTCAATGATTTTCGAAGCAGCCGCTTTTGCCTCAGTGGCTGAATCAACATAGTTCCTGATACTGAAGCTGTTAATCCCTTCTTTTTGAACTCGATTCTTGTCTTTTGAGATTGTCATGAGCGCACTCAAATCTGCGGTCATAATGTCGTATTTGGCTTTAAACTTCGTCATATCAAGCTGCAGCACATTGTCGGCGGTGATACCCTGCTCATCCATTTCAATGGCCGTAGCCTCGGCATCTATCATGAACTTCAAGGCATTATATCTGATCTGCTGGTCTGAATCCTTGAGTTTTTGCAGTTCAGCCAGACGTTGCTCGTTACCCAACTTTTGCATAGCTGTGAAGTATTGTTTGGAGACAGTCTCGTAAGCGAGATTGGCACTTACCAGCTTGGTATGCAGCTGTTTTCCTTTTGCGAAATCATCATCCACGTAGCCTTTTGTATCATAGTAGATTTTCATCTCGTCCAGGACGGACAACAGATCATTGATGACCGGTGTCAGTTTGATCACTACGGGGTCTGCGTTCGCAAAAGCAGGTTGGCTTGCGGTATAGCCGTTCGCTTTATCAATAACTTCCCGCTCAGTTTCAGCAACGCCGAGCATGATGAAGCTGAAGTTCTTCTCGATTACAGGCTGTGAATCAACTCCGAACTTCTCAAAATAATGAACCAGAACCTCATTGATTCTGCCTGTCATCAAGTTATTCAGCCTCACATACGCATTGTATTTTTCGATTTCTTTGCTCTCGCCGGACGTAACACCTGTAGACGCTTGATCCACGGTGGATGTAATGGCAGAACAAGCGGACAACATTGCACCTAACATGATAATGGCAATAAAGAATGATAGCTTTCTCAAAATAGTGATTCCTCCGACTGAGTAATTTAACGTGCTTTTCTTTTGTAAGATGTCTGAATAGGAGAGAGAACAACTAACCTCTTCTGGTCGATTAAATTCCCTCTTCGCCGCATATCAATGTTGATTGTGAACAATCTATTCAATTTTAAATTTATTTGGTGAATAGGTCTTGAGACTTGAGTAGCATATATTGGAACTGTCCTGCTCGTTAGCTTAACGTCGCCGTTCAGATTAGTCTGCAACTTTTTAGCAGGATGCTGTAATATGCCAGCTATGTATCGAAAAGGTGTGGATGACCAATGTTGAAAAAAATGGTACTGCTGATCATCGCGGCTAGCTTTTTGTTTATTGTTACTGTGCCGGATCAAGCCCTTAACCAGCCTTACGTTACCATCGGAGGTGCTTAAACGTAAGCAAAGCAAATCCCCGCAAACCTTAACTGGTCGGCGGGGATTTTTGTTGAACGATCTAAGGAACAGTGTGTTGAAGAATTATGCTGGAATTTTAGGCTTTAACTGGTTCAGGTCTTTTTAATTGAAGAGGGGGAGGTATTAGCCAACCCTTTTCTTTGTTCATTTTTAGAATACGGACTCCCAAAGCAGTCTTGGTTAGATGATATTTCGCAAATAAAGCCCCGATGTCCTCTCTAATGGATTGACCCATAGCTTGGCTGCAAGACGTCAATCCCACAGAGGTATCTAATGCGATTTTAGCTGCAATTTCGGGATCAGTAAACCTTGCACCAACCGGGATATCCTCAAGTTTCACAGGGGGTCTTTCAGGCAAAATAGGAGCTGGGGCAATCCCATTATCAGTAAGCATTGCGTCGCATTCTTGGATTTCTAGTTTAGCTTGATCAATAAGATCATCCAGTACCTTTTTGAGCTCTTTGTCTCCTGCGTGGTTTAAACATGCTTGGTAAAATGAAACGCTGCCTTTCGCTAACGCTGAAAACTGCCACACACTATAAACTTCTCCGTAATGCATGGGCTCGTCTTTTGGATTCCCGCTTAGGATACCCATTATAAAAACCACTCCTTTTTTAATTTTAATGATATACAAATTTATGATTCCCAGTAGTGAAGAATTAATGTGTGTATACGAAATAAGTTCTACTGGGCATGCTAAATACATTAAAAAATTGATTGCAAACACAAATCTAAAGGAGTGGTTTAGGTATGTTGAAAAAAATGAAGATAATGGTTGTTGTTGCATTAATGATTTCAAGCTTTGGAGCCGCAGTAGCATTTGCTGAAAACAGTCAAAACAATATGGGCACAAACGACAATGGTAGAACACAAATGCTAACTACTAATAATAATGATGACGATAATGATAATGATAATTGGGGATGGCTTGGTTTGTTGGGGTTAGTTGGATTGGCAGGTTTAAAACGTCGCGAGCCTGAAAACCACAATAAAAGATAATCGTAAATACAACTCAAAAACAACTTAACAATCCCCGCTAACCATACTTGGCCGGAGGGGATTGTTTTTATTCGAACTATGTCTTTAGACGGAAAATAAAGATTAAGACACCACTTTTGAGCAAGTTTCTCTTTCGCGTTCAAAATATCGGCAACCTTTTGGTTTGACACTACCAGTTTCCTGAAAATTTTAAGTGAGCGCTATAGACGCTGCCAAGCACATTAAAATTTATTGATTTTCCTTCGTGAGAAAAGAAGCTGCTAACAATGTAGTATTCGTATAGCCACCTGAAACATTTTCATATGAAAAATTAGCGATAGGAACTCCAATAACTGTAGCAACGTCTCCTTCAAAAATTTCTCCACTTACTCCCGGATAAACTGCCATTACTGTATTATCATTTTCATCACTAATATAAACGATCGCCGTTGTCCCTATAGGAATGTTATCTTCTTCTATATCTATTACATCCCCGCTTATTTTTACAAATTTGTTTAAGTATAAGTTCACATTTTTATTTAAGTGTTTTGTTGTTACGGATTTATCTACTAGATTAATGACTTTGCTTTTATCTGTGGAAGGAAATAAGTCACTGTTTTTAACAATGAAGTCATAAGAGGTTTGTTCCATAGAAGCTTGATCTTCTGTTAACACGGGTGTTCCATCCTTCATGAATTCGGCAAATAAATATTGCTTATCTGTGACCTGATTATCTGTAGAAGCTTGCTGAGCAGTATTTTCATTGCTTGTTGTTTGTTCAGTAGCAAAGGATGTACTTGAAGACCCAGACCTTGTCGTTGTTTCTTTAAAATTGCTTCCACAAGCTGTAAGAGCTACAGAAAGTAGAGCAATGAATAGAGCTTTTTTTAACATGACGAATTCTCCTGTGAGTGTCCTCATCGGTTGAGGTAGTTGCTCATTTTATCTTGTTATCTTTATTATCGAATATTAATGTTGAATACATAAGCAAAGCACAGCTTCCAGACTTTTTGGAAGCCGTGCTTTTTTTATTGAAACTAACGATTTGCAAACCTTTAGTCTAGAAAAAATGTATCGTCCAGTATAGCAGTTTGGGCGTGATCTCGAGATTACAGTAAATGTAAAGAAGGACTTCATCGGCATGTTAGCCGACATGAAGCCCTTCATATGTTTATTTAGTTGAATATTCGCTTACTTCAAATGTGAGAATTTTGTTGAAGATTACGTAGTCTTTGCGATTGCTGAATGGACCTTTGTTGTTATTATGCTTGTCAATGGCAAAGAAAGAAGCACCTCTACCAGCATCTTTAGCGTCATACCAAGCGATGAAGGCATTGAGTTCTTTTTTACTCAGATCGAATTCTTTATCAAATCCATTGTCCATCGTTACAGTCAGAATGGCGCGGTCACCAGTTGGTTGGGAGGCTCCATTATCTGTATCTGACGGATCAGGCTTTGTAGAAGGATCAGGCTTTGTAGGTGGAGCAACTAGGTTAGTATTATACATTTCAAAAGCTCCAAGAGTCAGAATATTTTGCCCATTATTCATTGATACATTTAGACGATACTTTATATATTCTTTTGTGTTACTAAATGTAAATTCTTTTTTTACAGGTTGGTCCCAATTACTTTGGTTTCTTTGTGTATCAAGAATGATCCATGATGTCCATCCCAGCCTTCAAAAGTCTAATCTTTTGGAGATTCGGCTTTGTAATAATTGCCTCCACGAGCTTGTAATACATATTTGTTCACAACAACTTATATTTAATGATCTTCAATAACGAAGGTTCCTACAATAATATTATACGAGCAATTCGCATCCAGTTTAGTTGTGGGAGTATCTAATTTAATTTTTTTTGTATCACTATTTGCTAAGTAAGAACACGTGTTTGGGATTTATTTCTATTGTTTTAGTAAACGATGGATTCAACTTAAAGTTTATTTTACTATCGACAAAATGTCCTTTTCGATAATATATCGTTCTATAATAATAGAAGCTTTGTTCCAACGTAAAAAGGACCCTCAGCATCTGCGGTCCTTTTTGGGTTATTCAGTACTTTCCTTGGCATTTGATATGTAATTAATTTCAATAATGTCCCCGATATTTGTAATTTCAAGTACCTCAATAATCTTTGCCAGATGGTCTTTATTCAAAACACTACGGGAGCCACGGACAATTTCACTAATGGTACTTGGGCGTAGCCCTGTTAACTGAGATAAAGTCCCTTGTGTCATTCCTTTTGACTCCAGAATCTTTCCAAGCTTGACCACGATTATAGCTTTTTTTGACATATAACCGACCGTTCCTTCCCCTTGATTCTTGCTTAGTTATGCTTGTGTTGATTTTAAGTGAAACTAAAAGATAACGCAAAAAGATGTTGACAATAACGTTATATGGTTATATTATGAATAACGAAATAACGTTAAACTGTAACATTGATTTATGCGATGGTAGCAATCTCGTTATTGTCATCGTTGATGATAAGTAGTGTCGAAAATACGCATCTAATCAGAGTGATTCTTTCCTATTGTACAGCAAGTAAATCTGCAATTCTACGTGAGTGTACATGAGGCAGTATATATTCTTGATGTGATGAACACAGCTGTTAACAATTTAAATCCCAATTTTGCTTATAACAATGTATTTTCGATATAAATATGTTAAATTGTGGTTGCTTCAATTACCCCCTCTATAGCAAAAACACTAAATTCCCTTCTTCCCTAATGGGTTATGTAGCAGCGATTCACTATCATTACGATCAGGTGCCCTTACCAAGTTGGACGGATAACACTACGAAGGAGTGCAGAAAAATGGAGACTAAATCAACCATACTAGAATGGGCGGCAATGGTATATGGACCTTTTGACCATTTATATATGTATGAAATATATGAAGGTGTGCTTTATGGTGGACGCTACTTCTTTCACATTGAGGACGGACGTTTGTGGATGCGTCATGTACGCAGAATAGAACACCCAGAGCATACACGCTTATTCGTCGATGGAGACAGTGGTGGGCTGCAATTGGCAGAAGGCATTCAGCGTGACCTCATGGAGGTTGTTTCGGAAACCATTGACCAGCTACGCTCAATGGATGGCATGACTTTTTTGCTTAACGAACTGCTGTGGTTGGAAGGAGAGGATCGCTATGACATTCAGTTGAATCTCGTAAAGAACAAAGGCTAACACGAACATAAAGAAATTTTTGTCATAGAAGGAGTTGTTATACTGTTCACCGAATGGAATATTTGAGGTGATCATCGTGAAACGCACATATAAAGTAATGAGGACAGACATGGAGTTGTTTGGAGCTGCTTTGGTCCAGGCACATGTATACGTTGTATCCGTTGATGAGGAATTGCGTGTGACATTTGAGGATTATGGGGGAGTAGTAGAGGAGGTTAAGCCAGAATCAGTTAAGATAGCGGGTAAAATTTTTATGCGAGACCAGCTTGAATTTCGAATAGACCTAGTATCAGGAGAGGACCCAGAATGACTAATAACTCCGACGGTCAATAGCCAGTATAGAGAAATATTTCACGTACATAAATAAGGCAACAGAGTTACGAGTCACAATAGCTCAACTTCGGAATTAGATTGTATGAGGCGTAGGATTCGATATTCATAATGACAAGGCATATCCCATATGACTAAGTAAGTGCTTTTTTGCTCACATAGAGGAGGGATATGATTGGATGCATTCGTTTCACGCTCATTAGATGAAATACGATTTTGGTCCAGGATTATGAAGGAGCATTCATTTTTTCTGGGGTTAGGTTTTCGAGCGGAAGATACTCAACTTAAAACAGAAGCCAATCGGTTCTACGCCATTTTTGAGGATATTGAGAAAAGGTCGAATGAATTTAATACCGAGACAGATCCTTATACAATCAAAGAGTTTAATACGGAAGTTCAGAATGCGGCGACGAATATTTGGGCATTTAAGAGAATGGTATTGGGCCTTATATTACAATGCAAACTTCCTGGGCAAACCAATTTTCCCTTACTGGTAGATCACGTAAGCCGGGAAGCCAATTATTTCAGAAATCGTTTAGGAGAACTCAATTCAGGAAAGCTTGAACCATTACCTGATGCAATTATTGATGAAAATGTATTTTTCTTAAAAATCATGGCTGATCACGCAAAATTTATAGGCCATTTGCTTGATCCATCCGAGCGTAAACTGGTTGAACAAGCTAGGGAGTTTAGTAATGATTTTGATATGCTGATGTTTCAAGCGATTGACCTAAGTCATATGCGGCCACAGTCACAAACCGTTCCACTCCTGAGTCAATTTGTTGATGAAAACCGTGTCTCTGTGAAGTCTTTGCGTGATTTTAAGAAAACAGCGCGTGATTTAATCGACGAGTGCCGAATAAAAAGCATTATCCATCCTTTATTGGCCGATCATGTATTTCGTGAAGCGGAGAGGTTCCTTTTTATTCTCGATATGTTTGATCAATCCTTATCAGGTGTTAAGGTGAACAAGAGAGAAATCATGCATTGAGAGAGCCCAGTAAAAAGAGTACAGTTTCTGTAAAATATCCAGTGAAAATAAAGCTTTAGACTGAACAAAAATCAAACAGCGGCAGACCAAGACCTGAAAAATAAAGTCTTAGACAGCCGCTGTTGTCATCCAACTAACGTGTATAAGTACATAGAAAATCCAATATGTCAGCATTAAGCATCCTATGGAAATGTTCGCGATCAAAGCCGGGAGGGTCTTGCGATGGGAGAAAGGCCGGAGTACTCATCGATTCCGGGAAAGGACTCAGAAAGGAGAAATGTCCGGCGTTTTTACGGTATATATTTAAATCCAAATATCATTGACTGCCGTTAATTCTGACTCCGCTCCCCCAGTATTTACTACACCTCTCGGTTCTACTAGCATGATATGGCACTCTTCATGTGCGAAAGGCTTGTGTTCGACTCCCTTAGGCACAATAAACATTTCTCCCTGAGAAACCTGTACCCGTCCATCTCTAAAATCAATGAACATCTCGCCTTCAAGTACAAAAAAGAGCTCGTCGGTATCTTGATGATCGTGCCATACAAAATCCCCAACTATTTTCACCAATTTAAATTGATAGTCATTCATTTCACCAATAACTTTCGGAGACCAATGATCACTAAATTTAGATAACTTTTCATGCAGTTTGATTGATTGATACTTCATAATACCCTCCTTTTAAACTAGATATCCTCAGACGGATTTATAATCGCCAGTACCTGGTGATCCTCCCACTTTCCGTTGATCTTTACGTTGCTTCGAGAGATGCCTTCTTTGTGAAAGCCAGCCTTCTCAAGCACACGGATGGATCCTGGATTCCGAGGAGAGGCTTCCCCGAAGATCCGGTGAAACTTTAGCTCATCGAAAGCATAGCGAACCACCTGCTTCACCGCCTCCGTCGTATAACCCTTGCCGTTATATGCTTGGTCTAGGCTGTATCCGATCATACAGCTCTGAAGCGGTCCTCTCACCACAAAAGATAGACCTATGCTGCCTATAATCCGGTCGTCCTCCTTGTGGCATACCACAAAGGAATATTTCCGATCCTCCATCATGTCGGTCTTGCTCTTAATAATCGTCTGGAGCTGGTACTCCTCCGTATAGTACTTCTCTTGGTTGTTTGGCGAAAACTTATCAAAGAATTCCCGATTGCGCTTGTACATTGCTGCCAACTCTGCGGCGTCCGTCTCCTCAGAGAACCGGATGTATACTCGCTGCTCCGACATCTGCACCATCCTTCCAAACTGTAATATTGAAAGAATTATATCACAGGCTGAAGATTGGGAAATGATTTGATGAATGGTGTATATCAGGCAGCATTCCTTTGAATGTTAACTAAAAATATATAGCGAAATTATTGGATTGCATATAATATTTTCTGAAAAAGGGAGGCCAGAAAGTATGAATCATGCTTACGCAGTGCTTGAGGAGCGTATATTCGAATGGGGAATCTCTAATGAGGAAATTATTGCGGTTTATATCGTTGGGTCCCGGGCAAGAGAGGACAAACCTTTTGATGAGTTTTCTGACTTGGATGTAGTCGTCTTTTCAACGAATCCAGATTACTATCTTCAAAATGATCAATGGTTACTAAACATCGGCAAGGTTTGGACCAGCTTTATGTTTCAAACGGCAAAAGGAGATCCGGAAAAACTCGTTCTCTTTGACCAAGGGGCTGAGGTTGATTTTCTATTCCGTCATACTTCTGATCTGGATCATATAATCAAAAATGGACGTATTCCTGAAGGATTTCAGCGTGGGGTTAGGATGCTGCTCGATAAGACGGGAAATGGAAACCAAATCATCCCTCAAACCACTACGATCCCGGGTACTCCTCCGATATCTGAAGGTGCTTATCTACAGGTTGTTAATATGTATTGCTTCGCCTCTCTCTATGTGGCTAAACAAATTTTGCGCAATGATCTGTGGGTAGCTAAGCAAAGAGATATGGACTGTAAACAATTATTGCTGCAAATGATAGAGTGGCATGCAAAAGCTGTACATGGATCGGAATATGATACTTGGCATGCAGGGAAATTCATAAATGGATGGGCTGATCAAGATGTCGTTGCTGATTTGAGAAAATCTTTTGGGGAATATGATCCCAATCATAGTTGGGAAGCACTGGTCGTATCCTTTGAGTTGTTCAAACGATTATCCTCGGAAGTGGCAGCTAAGTATAAATACGCGTATCCGGATGAATTATTTTCCCATATTCAAAACTGGTTAGGGGGACAATATGATAAGCATAGATAAAAAGTCGGACACCCTAATTGTTGTGCTGCATGAGATTTATGGAATTAACCAGCATATACAAAATTTTTGTAGCCTATTATCGGACCAGGGTTATGACGTCATTTGTCCAAATTTACTAGGCAAGGAAACGCCTTATGACTATTCGCAAGAGGAAACTGCCTACACCAATTTTATGGAGAATGTAGGATTTGACCGCGCTTTCTATCATATCGAAAGTTTATTATTAAGTATTCGAGCTCGTTATAAAAAGGTATTTATCGTCGGATTTAGCATAGGGGCAACGATTGCCTGGCTGTGTAGTAAAGAAAAGTATGTTGATGGAATCGTAGGATACTATGGCTCTCGTATTAGAAATTATTTAGAAGTAACTCCACATGGTCCAATACTGCTTTTTTTCCCACAGGAAGAACCATCATTTAATGTGGATGAGCTCATTTCAACTTTAGACAACCGTAATATCCGGGTACATAAATTCAGTGGACAGCACGGATTCAGTGACCCGTACTCTCCCCGATATAACGTACACTCAGCTCAGAAATCATTTAAAGAAATGGTAGAGTTCTTCAAGGAAAGTTGATCAATGAACAGCTTCACTTGGTTAGATGATAGTAATGATCGGTTGAACAATTATGCCTATGTCCGTCCAATGACGAGAAAACAACTGGCCTTGTCTCCAATCATAAAATCCAATGCGGAATAAGAGAAGGACTAGAACTATGATGATCTAGTCGACTTCTATCGAAAATATCTCTTTAAAACCTCTTTTACCATCGGCTGTAATACGTATCGCTCGGGTTGTGGGCAGACGCTCGATCCAATTTAATTCGAATAATCTGTCTAGAACAGCACTTCCTAAAGCACCTGCAAGGTGATGGCGTCGTTCACTCCAATCCAGGCATTTATGTGAGAAGGAGCGACGCTTTTGTCTTGTTTTTTTTAGATCAATCTTAAAGTCAGTGAAGAAAGCCTCTCCTGGTTCCGTGATATGAAGCCCGTCCTGATCTTCGAAAAGAATCCCCTTCTGAATGAAAAAATTCATGAGCTGTACGCCTAATTGACCCGCAACATGATCGTAGCAAGTTCTTGCCAACCGTAGGGCCTCGTTTTCAGAGGCCTGTTTGAATGAATGGATAGGGACAGGCGGAGCTATAGATAAAAATGACTCCATCACCCGGGCAACTTCGGGGTCTTGAATGCCATAGTAACGGTGCCGCCCCTGTTTTTCTACAGTAACGACTTGTGCCTCGGTCATTTTTGCCAGATGGAAGCTGGCTGTTTGCGGTTTGATGCCTGCCATATGGGCCAATTCACTTGCCGTGTGGAACCTGCCGTCTAATAAAGCGGTGAGGATAGCTGCACGGGAAGGCTCGCTAACAAGAGAAGCAATCATGGCTACATTTGACTTGGTACTCATGGCACGATTATCCCCCTTTGTAATCCATACTTCGATGAAGGTTGAAATATTTATATTTTACAATAGGGAGGTAGATCTGAATAGAAGGAGAAGAGATGATGAACCCAATACATCAGATGAATGAGATGAATCATAGCCCAGACGTTATAACGATTAACCCTAGCATTTTATATTACGGAACCCCTGTAATTTTACTCAACACGCTGAATGAGGATGGAACGACCAATATTAGCCCCATTTCCTCCTCGTGGGCATTAGGAGATTGTGTGGTACTAGGTATTGGAATTGGTGGGAAAGCATTTGAAAATATGAAGCGGCATCCTGAATGTGTAATCAACGTCCCGGGGCCTTCGATGTGGGAAAATGTAGAACGTTTGGCTCCTTATACAGGCAAGAATCCTGTTCCAGCGGAAAAGAAGGAACATGGATTTATGCACCATAAAGATAAGTATGAGATCAGCGGACTAACTTCGATTGAGTCGAATAGGGTCAAGCCCGCCCGAATCAGGGAGTGCCCTATTCAAATTGAAGCCAAGGTGAAGGATGTAAGAATTCCTGACCATTCTCCTTATTTTGCGATCGTCGAAACTCAAGCCATACAGGTGCATGTTCATCAGGATATCATCCTCGGCGAGAACCATATTGATCCGACAAAATGGAGCCCACTCATCTATAATTTCCGCCATTACTTTGGCCTGGGTGAGCATTTGGGCAAAACATTCCGATCTGAAAACTGATATTTAAACAAAATTATAATATCCTACCTGAATAATGAGAATTATCTTCCCAAATCGTTCTTTTTGTGCGAGAATGATTGAAAAATCATCCATAAGTACGCATACAAGAAGAGACGATTCATACAGCACGTATAACAAGGGAGGAAATAATCATGTCAGAAGAACGCAAGCTGTCATTCGAAACTCTCGCTGTCCATGCCGGACAACAAATTGATCCTACTACCTTTGCCCGCGCCGTTCCGTTGTATCAAACCACTTCATATGGATTTCGGGATGCGGAGCATGCGGCTGATTTGTTCTCGCTGAAAGAATTCGGCAACATTTATACGCGTCTGATGAATCCGACCACGGATGTATTCGAGCAACGGATCGCCGCGTTGGAAGGCGGGGCTGGCGCGTTGGCAACGGCTTCGGGAGCGGCGGCCATTTCCTTCTCCATCCTGAATATTGCGGGAGCTGGAGATGAAATTGTGTCGGCCTCCAGTCTGTATGGCGGTACATATAATCTATTTTCTACAACACTGCCGAAATTGGGCATTAAAGTACATTTTGTCGATTCGGATGACCCAGAGAACTTCCGCAAAGCCATTACAGATAAGACGAAAGCATTATTTGCCGAAACGATTGGCAACCCACAGGGCAATGTGCTGGATGTGGAAGCTGTAGCGGCGATTGCGCACGAATATGGTATTCCGCTGATTGTAGACAACACGTTCCCAAGTCCTTACTTGTTGCGTCCTATCGAATACGGAGCGGACATTGTTGTGCATTCTGCAACGAAGTTTATTGGCGGGCACGGCACGTCTATTGGTGGGGTGATCGTGGACAGCGGCAAGTTTGACTGGAAAGCGAGTGGTCGTTTCCCAGGACTGACTGAGCCTGACCCGAGCTACCACGGAGTTGTTTACACCGAGGCGGTGGGGCCTATCGCATATATTATCAAGGCACGGGTCCAATTGCTGCGGGACTTGGGAGCGGCGATTTCTCCGTTTAATTCATGGCTGCTGCTTCAGGGCTTGGAGACACTTCATTTGCGGCTGGAAAGACATAGTCAAAATGCGTTGAAGGTAGCGCAATATCTCGAAGGCCACAAGGATGTGGAGTGGGTCAGCTACACCGGGCTGCCAAGCCACCCGTCCTACGAATTAGCTCAGAAATACTTGCCAAAGGGACAGGGAGCGATTCTGACCTTCGGTATTAAAGGTGGAAGCCAAGCGGGAAGCAAGCTAATTGCGAATGTAAAGCTATTTTCTCATTTGGCGAATGTGGGTGATTCCAAGTCTTTAATTATTCACCCGGCAAGCACAACACACCAGCAGTTGAATGTGGAAGAACAGGTCGCTGCCGGAGTCAAACCAGAGCTGTTACGCCTATCTGTCGGGACAGAAGCGATAGACGATATTTTGTACGATCTGGAGCAGGCGATCGCGGCCAGCCAGCAGTAGTAGCAGTAGACCCTTCTTAGACTAAGTGTGACAGAGCAATCGTGTAGCATCGCAAGTGATTTTCCGACCCAGATCAGTATTCGTCCAGAGTTTGATCAGGCGGGGGGCAACCTCCGTCTTTTTTTGCGTGTTGACATCATACCCCCATAGGTATATATTATACCCCGTAGGGTATATGAGGAGGGGAAGAAATGGATAGGAAAATAGTTATTATTGGCGGGGTAGCAGGTGGAGCTTCTGCTGCTGCGAGATTGCGTAGATGGAATGAGGAAGACGAGATTATTCTGTTTGAACGCGGAGAGCATGTTTCTTTTGCGAACTGTGGCCTTCCCTACTATATTGGCGGGACAATCCATGCGCGGGAGAAGCTGTTTCTCCAGACGCCTCAAGGGATAAGAGACCGTTTTAATATAGATGTGAGGGTACTGAAAGAAGTGATACAAATAGACCGCGAGCAGAAGCTCGTCCGCTTCCGCGATATGATTACAGGGGAAACAGATGAGCAGCCGTACGATATTGTGGTATTGTCGCCAGGAGCCAAACCGATGATACCGGACATTCCCGGATTACATGAAGCTGTGAATGTATTTACATTAAGAAACATTCATGACACGGACGTTATTAAGGCATATGTAGATGAAAGACATCCCCAGCATGTCACGGTGATCGGGGCCGGATTTATTGGGCTGGAGATGGCCGAGAATTTGCGGGAGCGTGGACTTGCAGTAACTATTATTGATATGGGTCAACAATTATTGAATCCGCTGGACCCTGAAATGGCCAAATGGGTAGAACAGCATATGAGGCTGAACGGGGTGGAGGTGCGTTTAGAGGAAGGAGTCACGGCTTTGGAAGAGCAGGGTACACAACTTCGTTTGACCTCCGGGGGTGTGCTTCAGACGGACATGGTTATTCTGGCGATCGGTGTTGTTCCTGAAAATGAGTTGGCCAAGCAAAGCGGATTGGAACTTGGTTTTCGCGGCGCCATTCAGGTCAACGCCCAACTGCAAACCAGCGATCCGGCCATTTATGCGGTGGGGGATGCCATCCAGGTCAAAGACCGCAATCATGGGTTTGCAACGATGGTATCACTAGCTTGGGGAGCCAATCGTCAGGGGCGTTTGGTAGCGGATCATATTAACGGTCAAGCCATTTCTTATGATGGGGCGCTTGGAACATCCGTAATTAAGACCTTTGCATTGACTTCAGCTTCTACAGGTAATAATGAAAAAACATTACAGCGGCTGGGCGTTCCTTATCAGGCTGTTCATATTCATCCTGGTTCGCATGCCGGCTATTACCCTGGCGCATCACCCATTGCTATGAAGCTGCTCTTTAATCCTGAGAACGGGATGATCTATGGGGCGCAGGCTGTTGGAGCTGATGGAGCAGACAAAAGGATTGATGTGATTGCGACGGCTATTCGTGGTCATTTGAACGTCCGTGAGCTGGCTGATATTGAACTTGCTTACGCACCTCCCTATTCTTCAGCAAAAGACCCTGTGAATATGGCGGGTTACGTGGCTTCGAATATCATGGATGGGCTGGTCCAAACGATACAGTGGCATGAAGTTGATGATTTTCACCGCAATGGTGGTCTTATAATTGATGTAAGGGATGCGGTGGAGCTACAGGCAGGAGCCATTCCGGGTTCTGTTCATATTCCTCTGGCCGAGATTAGAGAGCGGATGACAGAAATCCCTAGTCATCTGGAGATCGCGGTATCCTGCCAAGTCGGTCTGCGAGGCTATATTGCGGCCAGAATTTTGACTCAATACGGTTATCGGGTGAGGAACGTTGATGGTGGCTATAAGACGTATTCGGTTATGGCTGAACGTGATCATCTCTTAAAATAGTTCATCACCCATCCAATCTGGTTGAGGTGATCCGTTACTTCGCCGTGCAGCGCACCAAAGAAAGTATCTTGTAGCTCCACGGTAACGGTACCTTTCTCTGCTAGTGCGTGGTAAGCTTGCCTAAGCTCGTCCTCACTTTCACAGTCAAGAATGATTTGGACATGCTGCGCTTTCAGCGGTTTACCGTAGGAATCTGAAAAATGGATATGACTGCTACCCAGGTGAAGTTCAGCGTGCAAGAGTCTGCCGTCCTGCTTGTTTAGCACTTTGATTTTCCCGCCTAACACCGATTGGTAATAATCAATGGACTGCTGCACATCGGTTACAATGACAAAAGGACTTGCACTTCTCATGGGATCATTTCCTTTCATGTCTTTGGTGTAGGATCGCTACTGTACATTATTTACGTTATCCGCAGGGTTTACCCCTTTTCTGATCAAATTATGGCTTGGTTCACTGTGTGACGTCTGTTACAATAGAAGAGGTATATACGAATGGATAGAAAAGAGGTTGAACAGGTGGGCACTTCAGTGATTTGGGAAGCAGTTATATATTGGGTGATCTTGGTGATTTCCGCTCTGTGCGTGATCGCAGTATCTGGTACTCGGAAGACAGCAAGCACGATTATTTTAGCGCCCGTTGTTTTGTTCTGTACCATATTTATGATGCAGGGATCAGTGTTTACTGCCATGAATCACCCGACGATGGGGTCTAATGTCGGTTTGGGTATGGCATTTCTGACAACATGGGTGGTCAGCGGAATATTGTTTGCTGTAGCGCTTGTAATTGCTTTTATTAAATATAACAAGAAGAACAAGGCGTAATTTAGCCTTAACCTCAGATGGATAAAGGCTTTCGGTGATGTACCGAAAGCCTTTTTTTGTATTTTTTTACGATGGAGGATGTCTCTGCTTATCTACGTCTTCTCATAAGCAATACAACGATTAGCACGACGATGATCACGATCAATAGGAATTTCATATTCAATAACCTCCTTGGTCTGTCTCATATTTGGTATTAACCACTTTGAGTTAGTATGTACCGATGGATCTCAAGCAAGTATCTATTGTCGAGTGCTTGGGGAAAATTAGAATGTGGGACTAAAAAGAGGTTTACAGGCTTAGCTGGAAAGTGTATACATAAAGTAAGGAGGCGATTGCCATGAGTGATCGTGCATTTCATTTGTTCTATATTATTTTCTTAACGGTTCTGGCACTTGGAAGTGTGGGTGGAATCGCTTGGTGGTTGCGCTCTATTGGTCGTCAGGAGAAGGAAAAAAACTAAATTCAACATGGGCATACAAGCCCGAATGCATCTTCCAGTAGGAGGGTGCATTTTTATATGTTATAATGGGAACATATGTTCTTTGTAGGAGGGAAGACGATGTTGCCAGATTTGGAACGAAAGCTGCTACGTATTTTGTATAATTATTTCGCCCAGCATCGCCACATGCCCACAATGGCGGAATTGACCGTAAAAACAGGCAAGCGAGACGCTGAAATTACAGTCGCCTTGCGACATATGGAACAGGAGCGTTACATCACTTGGGAAAACAATTCGGGTACCCAGCATGTTGTTTTACTGGAAGGGTGGGAACGTCCCTCGACCCAAAGGCGCACCCAAGCGGAAACAAGACGTTCCACTACGCAAACGATGCCGCCCGATGGTACAGAATATTGGACGAATTATTAGAAGGTATATAAAACTGGAAAATTAATGAGTTTTTAAGGTGCATATCATTTAGTTTTAAGAAAGCGAGACTATAATGACCCTATTAACCCCTTTTTGATCAAGCTATAGGCCCTGCCGATGTATCGGCAGGGCCACTTTTTTGTTCATAGATATGCTTTCCGTATATGAAAAATCCCCCGGGGATCATCCGGAGGATGGTGCAGTTTGCATATACTGCACGGCCTGCTCAAACTTCATCGTTTGATGGCATAATATATATTCAACCCCTGCTACCTTGCATTATATGGTCAGCATGTTCATAAGGGGCAGTGTGATTCCACTGTTCATTTTCCAAACGACAAAAGCCCTACCTCTCTTTCGTCCTTGCGGCTCCGATGACCGCGCCAGTGTGAATGTGAAAATCTTCGGCAAAAGCTCAAAATTCTACATTAGGGTTATACATAAAATTTGGAGAAGCTCCATACGGTGATTAGGAGTAATAGCTTGTTGCGTGGAATCTTATGGGGTTAATACATATTCTAATAGTATAGCAAGAATGATTATAAAACACAAGTCATTTTTGGCTTTTTGATGATAGACTGGAAAAAATGTTGGCTAAAATGTCCTTCCCTCGCGAGTTTCTTAATTAAGAATAAGATGATTTTCCATCTATAAATTGCAGATTAAAAGCCGTCCTCGTATTTATGTAAAATGCTCGAGCAAGAAGGTAAACTTTTGATGGTTGGACTCCGATATTGAATACACAAGATATTTTAGAGTGTACGGATGAAAAGAGGGGTAGCAATTTGCCGACCTATAAGCGCTTTATTCAGCATGTTATCCTGAACTATATTATAGGTTCGTTTATCGCTGTATTGTTGGTAGGTATGATTTTTGTATTTTCCACGTTAAATGTAGCCCACTATGAAATTCTGGGTCTTGTTAAAATTATTGCATTTTCCAGCGTCATTATGATTGCTTGTGAAACCATAGTGTTTCGAATGCATTTGAGACCCGTTCATCGTTTTTTTCTAGGTAACCAGGAAACGCTTAAGGATGTAGAAGCGGTGTATATCCGGGTTCATCATCTGCCTAATTTGTCAGTTTTACGTATTGTTGGACCGCATTTGTTAGGCTTCTCTATCCCGGCAACCGTTATTGCGTTATGGATGATACATACTGGACAACTTACTTTTCCCTTTTATTATGTAGGAATCGCCTGTATAGGAGCTTGTCTGGTCGCTTCCATGCACGCACTGGTTGAATTTTTCCTGACCATGAGAGCAATCAAACCGCTTCTGGAGGAAATTCGTGATCGAACCTACCAGCAATATGGATTAAACCTGTCCCTGCGAGGACGAGTCCTGCTATCGCTTCGGCATAAATTTCAGTTAAGTGCGACGCTCATTGGTGCTTTTCCTTTATTTTTATTTTGTTTAGCTACACAGATTCGCCTGGAACGTTTGGAGGCGACGGATTCTACCTCCTATTGGGCTTGGGCGGGTACGATTTTAATTTTTGGTGTAGCCTTTGCTTATCTGGGCGGCAGGTTGCTGACCCGTGAGATCGAACAACCGATCCACCATCTGCTAGAAAAAATGAATGAAGTGAAGGAAGGCCGCCTGAACAGTAATGCCAGCGATTTGTATTCAGACGAATTTGCGGAGCTGGTCGAAGGATTTAACATGATGATCGAGGGCCTGAAGGAACGGGAAGAAAAGAACGGTCAGCTATTGGACAGTTACTTCGCCACCTTGGCGGCAGCACTGGATGCGCGAGATGCTTATACCGCAGGACATTCTTTGCGTGTAGCTGAATATTCCGTACTCATTGGGCGCAAGGGAGGTTTGAATGAGACGGACCTCGACTTGCTGCGCAAAACAGCCTTGCTGCATGATATCGGTAAAATCGGCGTAGCTGACGCTGTGCTGCTCAAGGACGGCAAGCTGACGGACGAGGAGTTTGATCAGATTAAAATGCACCCGGTTATGGGAGAAAGCATTCTCCGGCAAGTTGAGCCTGCTTATGCTATGGCCCCTTATTTGCCCGGCGTGCGCTCGCACCATGAGCGTTATGATGGCAAGGGGTACCCTGACCAGCTCGCTGGGGAAGATATCCCCTTATTTGGGCGAATCATTGCTGTAGCGGATGCTTATGATGCGATGACGTCTGATCGTCCCTATCGGCAAGGTATGAAGGAAGAGAAGGCGGTTATGATATTAGAAGAGGGAAAGGGAACCCAATGGGACCCTTATTTTGCCGAGTTATTTGTCAAAGAGTGGCGCCGGAACAAAGGCATCACAAGCTGACTCTATAGGTATCAGCACTAGGGCGAGCCATTGAGGTTCGCTTTTTTTATATACGGATATAAGATCTTTTGACATGTCGAAAGATGGGGCTTCATGTTATGATGTACAAGAAAGGCAGACGCGGTTAACATAGGCCTGGCATCCAATTTTTTGCGCTATGGGAGTGTGAGTCCATGCAATTTTCAATGATGTTTTTAATGAATTTGGGGATGCTGATTGCCGTTGCCTATGTGGCGAACGTGATTTATAAATATGGTTTGAGTCGTACCTCTTCGCGGTTCAAATATGTCAGCTCGGTGCTGCTAGTGATATTTGGCGGATGGGTCAGCTCTTGCTTTGGTTTTAACTTTAGTGAAACAGTTATTTTTGATCTGCGTTTCGTACCGCTGATTATCGCGGCGTTGGTGTATCCTCGCTCTTATACGCTTATTATTATTGGGGTCGCAATCGGACTTACGAGATTTACCTTCGGCCTGCATATGGCGGCGTGGGTCGGCTTTTTGAATATGAGCATTCTGGGCGTCCTGTGCGCTGGATTGAACTACTGGATGCGCCGTTCCACCTGGCGTTTGATTATCAAGGCATCGGTAACCATTTTAGCGGTTAATATCGTAAATACGTTAAATATTGCCTTACTAGGCGTCATTCCCTGGCGCTATTATGTAGCGGAGGTTGTTCCTCTTACACTGCCTATCGGCATCGTTCTCAGTTTTTTATTTGCTCTGATTTTACGTGACTTTCAGATGGAGCAGCAGCGGAATCATCAGATTAAGCAGGCGAATGAGTTGTTATCAGAGCAGCGAGATGAGTTGCAGAAGGCAAAGGTCATTCTAGAGGAACGTGCCAAGCAACTGATGATGGCTTCCCAATATAAATCGGATTTTATGGCAACGATGTCGCATGAGTTACGTACACCTCTTAACAGCATCATTAATCTGGCGCAAATTATCAACGAGCAGGGAAAAGAGCTGGATGAGGACGAGCTAGACCAGTACAGTGATCTAATTTATGCCTCTGGGCATGATTTGCTCCAATTGATCAACGACATTCTGGACCTATCCAAGGTCGAGGCTGGGCACATGGAAATCGTAAGTGAGCCAGTTAGTGTACGTGAGATTGCGCAGGTGATGATGATGCATTTTGAAGTCACAGCGAAGGATAAAAATCTGGAATTCAGCTTGAAGGAGCATGAGCCTATACCGAATGAAATCCGGTCTGATTCCAAACGCGTACAGCAAATTTTGCGTAATCTATTGTCCAATGCCTTTAAGTTCACTCATGAAGGACGTGTATTGCTGGAAATCAGCACACAACATCTGGATCGAAAGGGACAAGAGGGAGATTGGGTTGTATTTGCTGTAAAAGATACGGGCATCGGCATTTCCAATCTTCAGCAGCATGTTATTTTTGAGGCATTCCAGCAGGCGAACGGTTCCATTAATCGTAAATATGGAGGAACTGGGTTGGGATTGTCCATCAGCCGTGATTTTTCCCGCTTGTTGGGCGGGTTTATCCGTCTGGAGAGTGAGGAGGGCAAGGGAAGTACATTTTCCCTGTACCTACCGATGTGTCCGTCCAAAAGCAAGGAGGCGGACGAACAACCCTTTAAATTAACCTAATCGCAATTGTAGGAGCAGGAGCGCTATGGCACAAAGGAGGTCTATCATGGAACGCAAAGCGGTCGTTGTGGGTGCAACAGGGCTTGTCGGGGGTTATGTTGTACGAGAACTGCTGGTGCAAAAGGAATACAACCGCGTCATGGTTATGGGCAGACGTCCATTGGACATCAAGCATCCCAAGCTGGAGCAGGCGCTCATCGATTGGGAACAGTCGCAGAAAGCGGCGTTCGCCTTCGAAGGGGTGGATGATGTTTTTTGCTGCCTTGGGACAACGATGAAAAAGGCGGGCTCCAAGGAGCAGTTCCGTCAGGTGGATCTGGACTATCCGGTGCTGACAGCCCAGTTAGGCAAAGAAGCTGGAGCGGTACAGATGCTTGCGGTCTCTGCGATGGGTGCCGATCCAGACTCACGCGTGTTTTATAATCGTATCAAGGGTGAGGCTGAAGAGGCGCTTGCTGCTGTCGCATTGCCTGCGCTGCATTTGTTCCGTCCGTCGCTGATTTTGGGCGCGAGACCTGAACGACGTTTGGGCGAAGCCGCTGCCGCTGTTGTCATGAAGGCACTGGACGGCCTGATGACGGGCAAGCTCGCTTCCTACCGCGCCATCCCGGCCCCGGTCATCGCACGAGCCATGGTACGAATTGCTCTCGCACAGGCGAGCGGCGTACATATTTATCCGAACGACATCATTCGAGTCATTGGTGCAGAACTAACATCCGATGATGAGGAACCCGGTACAGGAACGGCTCCTGATGAGAACGTGTAAAACCACGGCTAGGGTTAAAAATGAAAATAACGCCGCTGCTGCCCGATGATTCGGACAACAGCGGCGTTATTTGTGTTTTATTGGCGGTTTGTATGTTGCGGCACATCCACCGTAATCTCTAATTCATCAATATAATGACGTGTCCAGTTGCCATTAGCATCGAGTAGGGCACTGCCTCCTGGTTGTGTTGGCAAGATATAAGGCTTGAAGATGATCTTCTGGGGAGTGTCCACAAAAGGAGTAAACAGGGTGATCATTTTGCTGTTACGTTCTTTGGTAAGAGGAACTCCAGAGCCGCTTAGGAGTTGGAGTTCTCTTCCCTGCTCGTCGAATACCGCATAATCAAGCATATCCAATTCCTTTTTGGTGTACTGGATCGTTTGTCCGTTTTTAATGTCATTGTACTCTCGCTCCACGGTGTACTCATCCGGCATATGTGCAATATCGGTCAGCATTTTAAACGACGTTGTGATCTTGGTCGTGATGGGTGTGATTTCTACCTTTTCTGCCATAAATGCAAGATACGGATTAGACTTACTCATTTGCAGCTGAAGTATCTTGTTATTTATTTTAGTTTTGTGAACCGGGGTTTGTATGCGAAACGGCTCGGCTACACCTTTTAACTTGGCATATACCTCTAGCTCAAACTGATCTGGTAAGGCGGGTTTACCACTGGCAGGGTCACGCATATACGCAATCAGCATAGAATTACTATCTTTGCCTGGGCGGCCATACATGAAATTAAAGGCGCCGTTATTGCTATTGACCGATGTCCCA
Organism: Paenibacillus sp. SEL1; assembly: GCF_054602535.1. Taxonomy (NCBI): domain Bacteria; kingdom Bacillati; phylum Bacillota; class Bacilli; order Caryophanales; family Paenibacillaceae; genus Paenibacillus; species Paenibacillus sp. SEL1. The sequence goes on from NZ_CM137723.1 coordinate 2,570,409, forward strand.
TTGATGAACAGGTCCACTTTCTCCAGAATGTCCTCTTCGGGCTGTCCTTGCGTTTGGATCGCCGGATATAGGGTTTGATGTTGTGAATCTCCGCCGCTCTTTTCCAACGCCACGACCAAGCGTGTCCCGTCAAATATGATTTGTGGTACCTTTAATGTAATACCGCTATGGGTAACACTGAGATTCGAGGAAGTTGCCAATCCTTTCTGATCAGCGGTTTGCAGCCCGAGATCCCCAGCAAGCTTGAACATGCTATCTACAAGGGGGACCTGCTTTAATGATTCTGCCATTGTAGGCGAAACAAAGGCGCTACCGATGATCATAACGCTAATGACAGCCGCAGAAGCAGCGGCAATTGCGGTTCCCCGGAGAAATTTTTTGCCCGGTCGATGTAAGGAAGGAGACTTGGATAACGGCCCCCCATCTGATTCCATTTGTGTGTAAAATGCATCTAAGCGTTCTCTTACCAAATCGGGAATCATTACCGTGTCTGCGTCCAAGTTTACCTTTTCTGATTGTAATTTCCGATCCAGCTCTTGATGCTGTTTCTCAATCTCTGAAGGGCTCATTGAAAGGTCACCTTCCTTTCTCCACGATTTTGTAGCAGGTCCATTAATATTCTGCGAGCACGGTGCAATCGTGTTTTGACGGCCCCCTCTGATACATCCAGTATCTCTGATATTTCTCTGATCGGCATATCCCGCAAATAGTGCAGGGAAATTACGGTTCGCATGGATTCCTCCAAGTGGTCGATGGCCTCGCGCAGCTCGATTTTTTCATATCCACCTGAGGTGGAGGGTTCCTGCACAAATTCCGCCACGGGGACGATCCGTTTTTGCTTGCGGATAATGAGATGGCACTCATTAATGAGGATGCGAAGCAGCCATGTTTTAAAATAGCGAGGTTCACGCAGTTCACCCAGAGACTGGTATGCCTTGAGCATCGCCTCTTGCATCGCGTCCGCACAATCTTCATTGCTGCGAAGAATGGAACGCGCCATGCCATACATATCGGATTCCATATGTTTCATCAAGGCGACGAATGCCTTGCGGTCTCCCTGACTTGCTTGGTGTGAGTTTGTTTCGAGATTCAAAGGATGGTGCCCCTTTCCCGTCTATACTAGCTATGTTCATTGTACCTGTATCTGGATTTATAAAATTTATTTTGTAGCAGGTTATAGGAGTTAGATGATACATAGGTGCTAAAGGTTACAGCGGAAATAAAAAAATATAGCACCTTCCCAATGAGGTGTCTTAAAAGAAACCCTGTGCGTTAACCCGTCGCACGGAATAGTGGCTTTGGACTGCACATGCTATAATACGGTGAACCAGTATCAGGAAGGAGAATCCATCCCATATGAAAAAAACAATTGCTACTGAAAAAGCACCCGGTGCTATCGGCCCTTATAGCCAAGCGGTAGAGGCAGGCGGGTTTATTTACACTTCGGGACAGCTTGGACTGAATCCGGCAACAGGTGAGTTTGGTAAGGATGTACAGGAGCAGGCACGCCTGTCCTTGAGCAATGTACAAGCCATTCTGGAAGAGGCAGGCAGCAACATGAACCAGGTTGTGAAAGCGACTGTATTCCTGAAGGACATGAACGATTTTGTCAGCGTCAATGAGGTGTACAGTTCTTTCTTTGAACAACCCTACCCAGCACGCAGTGCGGTGGAGGTAGCTCGTCTGCCTAAGGATGCACTGGTAGAGATTGAAGTCATTGCATTGAAGGGCGAATAGTCTGAAAGATCCGTTCATAAAATAAAAAGTTTGCATGGCAAACGGGTGTCCCTGTTAAATAGAGACACCCGTTTGCTCAAATTTAATGTGTTTTGTTCTTTTAAAATACAGAGCGGAGGTGGAGATGATTAATAAAAAAATAATTTTGACTGGTGGAGGCTCTTCAGGACATGTAGCAGTAAACCTAGCTTTGATTCCTCACTTACTGGAACAACATTGGAGTGTCCAATACATAGGCTCTGAACAAGGGATTGAAAGAAAATTGATTTCCGGACTAGAAGATGTGTGTTATTTCAGTATCTCAACTGGAAAATTGCGTAGATATTTTGATTGGGATAATTTTAAGGACCCTTTTAAAGTACTGAAGGGGATTTCTCAAGCGTACCGGATTATAAGAAAAGAAAAACCGGATGTTATTTTTTCAAAAGGCGGATTTGTTTCGGTTCCTGTGGTATTGGCTGGCTGGTTGAATAAAGTCCCTGTAATCATTCATGAATCAGATATTACCCCTGGATTAGCTAATAAGATTTCCAGCACATTTGCTACAGAAATTTGTACTACCTTTCCTGAAACCACTCAGTACTTTCGCTCTAAGCATACTCGGTATGTAGGTGCTATTGTGAGAGATGAACTAAAAGATGGGAAGTCAGCCAAAGGTTTAACCTATTGCGGTTTTACTCGGAATAAGCCGATCATTCTGATCATGGGTGGGAGTTTAGGCTCCAAGAAGATCAATGAGATGGTCTGGATGAATTTAGAGGCTTTGCTCGTTCATTTTCAAATCGTGCATATTTGTGGTAAAGATCAAGTGAATCATTCCATTCATATGCATGGCTACAAGCAATTTGAATACATAAACGATGAACTGGCGGATGTTATGACGATGGCAGATATGGTTGTTTCTAGGGCGGGTTCAAATTCCATTTTTGAATTCTTGACGCTGCGGAAGCCGATGCTATTGATCCCTCTTTCAAAGGTGGTTAGCCGGGGAGATCAAATTCTAAATGCAAAATCATTTAAAGCGCAAGGCTTTTGTGAATTTTTAGAAGAAGAAGAGTTGGAATCTGAACGATTTGTCGACATGATACTTCGTTTGTATGAAAAAAGGTCGGATTATATTATCAATATGAAGAAAATCAATGCAGATCACTCGACAAGCAAGCTTATAGATTTGCTTAGAGTCCATACCTAATCACATGGTTAAAATGAATAAACAAAGCAAGCGAGCTTGGGCTAAATGATTCAGACCCAACTCGCTTGCTTTTGCTAGAGATCATATTCGTTTTCTTTAATCCCGGTCTCGATTACGGGCAAAGAATAGCCATAGCGCGTACACCAGAATGATTGCCGCCAAGATCAATGCGGCTAGCCGTACATTTTCATTGTTCGGATGCTCGACGGCGATGGCGACATAGGCCCATACAAATACGAGAGGATAAATGCTGTCGCGATAAGGGAAGCTGACCATGATCGCCAATGCGGTGCCGATGAGCAGGAAAATGATCGCCCATGTCGTATCGCTGAGTCCCCAGCCACTCCATTCATTCTTTTCCAGTGCCACTGCAATGTTGATAATAGTAGCAACGGATACCCAACCGAGGTTGAGGCTGAATGGTAGCTTGACGAACCACATTTCTCCAAGGGTTGGCTGCGGCGTGCGGGTACGTACATACACGACGCTCAGGGAAAGCAAGTATAGAATAATGACGATGACACACAGCTCTACGTATACATACTGCCAGAGGAAAATCCAGATGATATTGAAGAGACAGCTTAGAATAAAAAAAATACCGATGGACTGAACGCTTGTCTTGGATTGCCCTGTAGGTGTAGCTTGGTACACGACAAAGCAGGCGAGCAGTACGTAGATGACCGACCAGATGGAAAAAGCATAACCCGCTGGTGTGATCAAGGTAGGGTACATGTTGGATACAGCAGCAGTGCTTCTGCCGCCGATAGGAAGTGTAGAAGCCAGAATGTTAACGAGAACGACAGCGATAAATGCAATAATATTCCACCATTTATACGGATGACTTCGTGACATAGGGATATCTCCTCCTCAACGAATGATGATCCAAAATGACCGACTGGTCACAACTTCTATTATGAATATACCCACTTTGCTTTCGAATATGTCCTAACGGGAAAAAGTTTCTTGATCCCGGTATAATCATAAAAAGTTGTATGTATATGCAGTCATATGTAGTACAATGGTGAAAATTTTAAGCACTATATAAGCTGAAATTCCTCAGATTCAACTTATATAGAAGTAAGGAGATAAGTAGAATGAATGGCTTGGAGAAAGTAGGGAAATTTGTAGGAGGAACCTTTTCCATCTGGGTACTTTTATTTGCATGCTTGGGATTTTTCTTTCCTGCGGCGTTTACAGGGTTGAAAGGATACATACAGTTATTTCTGGGCATTGTCATGTTTGGGATGGGATTAACTTTATCTGCGGCTGACTTTCGTGAAGTATTCCGGCGCCCAGTGGATGTGGCTATTGGTGTGGTCGGGCATTATCTGATTATGCCGTTTCTGGCCTTTGGATTGGCATTAGTATTGCAGCTGCCACCGGATATTGCGGTAGGTGTCATTTTGGTAGGCTGTTGTCCGAGTGGAACTGCATCCAACGTAATGACGCTCTTATCCAAAGGCGACGTGGCATTGGGCGTGTCGATTGCTTCGGTGTCGACGCTGATTGCTCCACTGGCTACTCCGGCGATGATTAACCTGCTTGCTGGACGATGGATGAATATTGATGCGAAGTCGCTGATCATGGATATTCTCATCGTAGTTATTGTCCCCATAGTGCTGGGTGTTATCGTTAAATCGCTATTTCGCAAACAGGCAGAAGCCAGTGTTCAGGCGCTGCCGCTCATATCAACACTGGCGATTGTACTCATCGTGGCTATTGTGGTTGCAGGCAGCAAAGGAAAGATTCTGGAGACAGGTCCGATTATTTTTGGTGTGGTTATTTTGCATAATGGTATCGGGTTCCTGCTTGGATATTGGTTTGCCAAGCTATTCGGTATGAATCTTTCCAAGCGTAAAGCTGTTACGCTGGAAACGGGAATGCAGAATTCGGGACTGGGCGCTGCGCTTGCAGCAGCTCACTTTAACCCGATTGCTGCTGTGCCGAGTGCGATTTTTAGCGTGTGGCATAATATTTCCGGCTCGTTGCTCGCGACCTGGTTTTCCCGCCGGGAGGAGAAGAACAGCACAGCCGGGAACCATTAAGCTTTGTCAGTGGCTTGTGATAAGTAGCTGCGGTTCAGCTTTTTCGAACAGTTTAGAGAAGGTCAGAAAGGATGGATTTGACTTTATAGTTGCGGATCTTTATACTGTGGTTATTACAACCACTGTATTTAAGTAAGCAACAGTAGTTTAAGTTCGTTATGGAAGGAAAACTGCATCGAATTCGTATTCGGCTTCATGCTCAACAGCCTTATATATCTGATCTGATTTAAACTGAAGGAGAGAGAACGAATGAACCCAAAATATAAGTCTCTATTTGAAACTTTTACCCTGCCATCCGGTGTTACGTTGAAGAACCGTATTACTATGGCACCTATGACTAACTTTGCTTCCCACGAAAATGGTGAAGTCAGTGACCAGGAGCTGGCATACTACCGCGAACGTTCCGGTGGTGTAGGCGCGGTTATTACCGCTTGTGTGTATGTAACTCCAGATGGCAAAGGCTTTGTCAATGAGTTCGGTGCGGACAAGGATGAATTGATTCCGAGCCTGCGTCGTTTGGCGGATACGATTCATCAAGAAGGCGCAAAAGCGATCCTGCAAATTTATCATGGTGGCCGCCTGTGTCCACCAGATCAAATTCCAGATGGACAGCCGATCAGTGCAAGCGCAGTAGCCGAGGAAAAAGAAGGTGCGCCTGTGCCGCGTGAAATGACCTCCGATGATATCCACCGCGTCATCCGTGCCTATGGCGAAGCAACTCGCCGAGCGATTGAAGCAGGCTATGATGGTGTGGAGCTTCACGGAGCGAACGGTTACCTGGTCCAGCAGTTCTTCTCCCCGCACTCCAATCTTCGTACCGATGAATGGGGTGGAAGTCTTGAAAAACGATTGACCTTTCCGCTGGCGGTTGTTCACGAAGTGAAGAAAGTGATCGCAGAACATGCAAAGCGGCCATTCATCTTTGGATACCGCTTGTCTCCTGAGGAAGGACACACACCAGGCATTACGCTGGAGGATACGATGGTGCTTGTAGACCGTCTGGCGGATCAAGGGCTGGATTACCTGCACATTTCCGTAAATCATTTCTTCGGTGGTTCGTTCCGTGACCGCAGTGACGAACGGTCACGTACCGTTCTCATCCATGAGAAGGTAGGTAACCGTGTGCCGATTATGGGAGTTGGGTCGCTGAATACACCGGACGAGGCGCTTGCAGCACTGGAGACAGGTGTACCGCTTGTATCGCTGGGACGTCCGCTTTTGATGGAGCCGCAATGGGTTCAGAAGGTGCAAAACGGCACAGAAGATACCATTCGCACGACATTATCCAAGCAAGCCCAGCAGGAGCTAGTCATTCCTGACTACTTGTGGGGTGCGTTGACGACCCTTCCAGGCTGGATGCCTGTTACGGACTAAATTTTGAATGATGGAGATACCCTAGGCTGCTCTCATGCACCTGGGGTATTTTCCTGTCTCGTGACCGTGAACAATAATAACCGTGAACAATAATATAGGAATAACTGTGAAAGAAGGAAAATGACAATGTTACATAAAGCTAATGGCACCATTTTGATAAAGTCCACCCATCCGGGGCTACAGATTCGATTGTTACAAGTAAGTGATGCAGAACGTTTATTAGAGATCAGACGTGAAAATTTTGATTTTTTCAAACCGTTCGAGCCAGAACGACCTGAAATTTACTTTACGCTGGAAGAACAGGCGCGTCTGATTTCTAACGGTTTGGAAGCGGCACAAGCCGGACAGGGATATACGTTTGGACTTTTTTTGCCGGAAAATGATAAGCTGATCGGCAGAATGGAGCTGTCGGGTATCGCTAGAGGCCCCTTTCAAAACGCCAATCTGGGCTACTTTGTAGATCCTGCATACCACGGACAAGGCTATGCCACTTCCGCGGTGAAGGATATTGTACGCTACGCCTTAAATGAGTTGGAATTACACCGTATTCAAGCTGGAGTGATGCCAAGAAATACGCCTTCCAATCGAGTGATGGAAAAGGCAGGATTTCGCCGCGAAGGGCTGGCTCTCAACTATTTGAAGATTAATGGTGTGTGGGAAGATCACGTGTTGTATGCGGTCACGGCTGAGGATTTGCAGAATGGCGTTTTCTGAATTCGCCGGGCGTGACCCCCTCCAGTTTTTTGAACACCTTGCCAAAATATTTTTCATCCTGATACCCGACCATACCGGCAATATGATGAAGGCGCAGCTTGTCATTCAGCAGCAATAGCTTTGCCTTGCTCATCCTGATCTGACACAAATAGTCTGACAGATTAACCCCGTACTCCTGCTTGAATTTACGAGAAATATATTCGCGGCTGAGATAAAAGCGACTCGCCATATCCTGTAGAGAAATGTCCTCGTCATAGTGTGCATCCAGATAGCGGGCAATATCACGGATGGTCGGGTTGTTTGGGCTATGGCTTGGTGTAAGTGCCTGACCGGCTGCCAGCAGTCGGTTTTCAACCTGTCTTTGCCATAAGGGCAGGGAAAGCATACCACGGTTGTCGACCGGCAATGCATGAATGGAGCCGGACTCATCTGCCAGTTCCTCGCCATCGGTATCTCCGGGTCTGTCATTCAGCCAGCGGGCCAGCATCCAGTCCAACTCCTGATTCCAACTGGCTAGCTGCTCTGCTGTCACCGAAGGCAGTTCGGCTACGGCTGCTATCCAGTGGCCTACCGCTATCGACACACGATTGGCATTACAGCTGAGTGCACTAAGCCGCAGTTCCTCTTCCATCTCAGGCAACTGGGGAAGACGAATGCTTTGCCGTGTCTGGGAACTCTGGTGCATCCAGTCGACGGTTTGCAACACATCCCGTTTCCACAATGCTTGCCGTGCCTCTTGGTAGGCAGTGGCTGCCGCTATGGGAAAAGCGCCAAAAGAGCCAAAAGAGCCAACCCCGATGTGCATGTAACACCGCAAAGCTGTTTTGATCCCTGTGTGAATATCCTGCAAGAGCAGCGGCCAACGAGCTGGCTCGCCCCAATATAGCAGAATAATTTCGTCCATACGCTCCAGATGACGGAATGCAATTCCGGTTAGAGAAGTTCCAAGGAATTCGTTGCAGATGTTAATCAGGGAAAAGCTCAAAAGCGCACGACGCGTTTTATATTTGTCCAGTATATCGGCATCCAGCTGCGTGGTACTCATCACAGCTGCATTACATATCTGAATAGCTGCTGGAAGACGTAACTCCTCACGTAAGGGCGTAATGGAAAGAGGGGTACTCGCTATACCGGAAACGATCTCAGTCAGGAGCTTATCAGCATAGTGCGGCCTCATCCGGTTGACCTCCATGGCCTGCATCGTCTGCCTGTTCCTGTCTTGCTCCGCTTTCCGCCAGGCTTGAGTGGCTTTATTTAGAGCCTCGTTAATCTCCACTGGATCTACGGGCTTAAGAATATAGTCCATGCCTCCCCGGCGGATGACCTGTCGAACCAGATCAAAATCATCATAACCACTGACCACCACAACTCGGGTTGCTGGGGAATTCACTTGAATCCACTCCATCAGTGCTACTCCATCCTTGCCGGGCATCCGCATATCCGTAAGTACAACGGGTGGGGAAAGGGCGGTAATGACCTCAATCGCCTGATCGCCCGACTCAGCTTCAAGTACCTCGCTCACACCGCACGCTTCCCAATGTACGAGCATCCGAATGGCATGGCGTACATGCTTCTCATCATCCACAATCAGGACTTTCATTGACAGATCACTCTCCCTTAATATGAATTTCTGCAGGGGCTTCAGTGCGAATTTCGAGTGTATAACGGACACCATGAGGCAGGATGTTGTCTACGCACAGGGTGTTGGAACCATCCTCCGAGTGAAGCTGAATACGCAATAGAACATTACGAAGGCCAATGGAATCCTGCTCGCTAGTGTCCGGCTCTTCGTAGGCTTTCAGCGGACGTTTTAACATATGCTGGAGCTGCTCCAATTCGGCCTGTGGAATGGAAGTTCCGTTGTTTTCCACGGTTATTTTCACAATGCCTTCCCGGATTCGGCTGCCTGTAATGCGAACTTCACCGGGCCCCAGCCGGGGATCGGCACCGTGTTTAAAGTAGTTTTCTACCAACGGTTGGAGAATCATTTTAGGCACCCGATCATTCAGGACCTCATCTTCCCACTGGTAAGTGACCTCTAATTGCTCACCGAAGCGTTCCTTTTGTAAATCAAGATATTGTTTTACATGTTCGGCTTCTTCCTTGAGTGTAACGACCGTATGGTCCCGCATGTTATAGCGCAGCATTTTGGCAAGGGAAGAGAGCAGAGAATAAATCCGCGGTACCTCATGCTGTAGAGCCAGGGTTCCAATCGATTGTAGCGTATTATATAAAAAATGAGGATTAATCTGTGCTTGAAGCGCTTTCAACTGATGTGTCTTATTAGCCAGCTCCAGCTTGTATTCCCGCAAAATGAGGTTATTGATGGTATCCATCATCTGTCTGAAACGGCGCGACAGTACTCCGATCTCATCGTTACTCATGGCCCGAATGTCTACATCCAGTTGACCGGACTGAATCTGGTTTATGTAGCGAGTCAGTCGCTTAATAGGTTCCGTGATTTTTATCGAAATCCATAACGTGGCCACAATGACAAGTAGCAACGCTGCGCCTGTAATGACCGCATTAATCTGAGTCAGGCGGGTAGCCCGTAAATACAGCGTACGATGTGGAATTTTCTTGACGAGCGTCCAGCCTGACAGGTTGGCATCCAGCTTGCCGTACACGTGCAGTGCCGTATCATCCTCAATCACTCCGTGCTCGCCTTCTTTAGAAATTCGATTGAGCAGGTCAGATTCCTTCCAGTGTGTTCCAATCGCTGCTTCTTTTCCGCTATATATGATTGTTCCGTTCCGATCGATCAAAAACAGCTCCTCTGTATCCGCATCATACAATTGACGGCAAATACTGCGCAGCGGCTCCAGATCAACATCTATAGCCAGTACCCCAAGCGTCTCTGAGGCAGGAATGTTCCGAATCGCCCGATGAAGTGTAAATACCTGCCGCTTTGTGCTGTGCTCCGCATAGGAAACCGCCGAAAAGCCGTACAAATGCTTCATGTGCGAAGGCTGTATGAATAGTCCGGAAGGGCCGTAATGAATAGAACCAGTAAAGGGCTCCAGCCGGAATTCCCGTAGCGGGACTGTACTGGTAATCAACGTGGATTGCCCAGCCTCAAAAGAATGCAAATACACTTGGTCAATGCCTGACGAAGCATTCATCATCGTTTGCAGTGTGGTGTAAATTTCAGCGACGGCCCGGTAATCATCCGGAATTTTGGCCAGATTACGCAGAAAATGGGGGTCATTATAGACTCCGATGGACGCCCGATTCAGTCCCTGTAAATAGTTATCCAGATTCGTAATTCCCTGAAAAATAAGCCGTTCATTTTCTTGTGTGGCCTGCTCCCGCAAGGATTGCTTGGTGAGAACGAAGGTCATAGTCATCGACAGCAGCAGCGGCAGAGTGACCGCAATGAGCAAAAACCAGATCAGGCGGGAACGAATACTGTGAAATTTCATGCAGTGAGCTCCTTTCACAATTCAAGGCGAGCCAGAGGTCAATATTTTCCCCCCTAATGGTTCACGATCCTACGTGTTCTCCAGAGCGCTTATTCGACATAATGAACATGTGAATCGCATATCCGTACGGCCCAAGCATCATGCTGCTGAAAGAAAGCCGTAAGGGAGCGTTCCAGACACCAACAGACAACAAAAGGGGGGGATCGGATTGAATCGCGCCAAGTCGTCGCAATGGCTCCAGCAATGCATTTTTGTAGGGCCGTCGACGTTATTTTTCGTTATCATTATTGTAATCCCTTTTATGCTCGGAATGTACTATTCTTTTACAGAGTGGAATGGGGTAGCCAATGAGGCAAAGTGGGTCGGGCTGGATAATTTCAGTCACATTTTATGGAATGATGACAAATTTGGGACAGCGTTCTGGTTTACGGTCCGTTTTACGGTGGTAGGAGTGGTGGCTGCGAATATTTTTGGCTTTCTGCTGGCGTATTTTTTAACCAAACCGCTGAAAACAAAAAATGTACTCAGGACCATCTTTTTTATGCCTAATGTGATTGGAGGTCTGTTGCTGGGCTTTATCTGGCAGTTTATTTTCGTCAAGGGATTTGCAGCAATCGGAGAGAGCACGAACTTGTCCTTCTTCAACCTGTCCTGGTTGGGAGATGAGATCACGGCCTTCTGGGGTATTGTAATCGTGTTTATCTGGCAAACTGCCGGGTATTTGATGGTTATTTATATCTCTTCCCTGACCAATGTGCCCCGCGATATGCTGGAAGCAGCCGAAATTGACGGAGCAAGCCGGATGCAAATTTTGCGGTCGATTATACTTCCTTTGATCATGCCTGCCGTTACGGTATGTCTTTTCCTGGCGATATCATGGTCATTCAAAATGTTCGATCTCAATTTGTCACTGACCAAAGGCGGTCCTTTCGGGTCCACAGAGTCGGTTGCACTTAATATTTACAATGAAGCGTTTGTGAATAATCGTTATGGGCTGGGAACAGCTAAAGCACTCATTTTCTTTATCATTGTTGCTCTGGTTACGAGCCTTCAGGTACGACTGACGAAAAGTCGGGAGGTGGAAGCGTAAATGGAAACAAGCAAGCGCTACCGCTTTGGAACATGGGCGACCGAGATGGTGATGATCCTCGTCGCATTGTTATTCCTCGTCCCGTTTTACTTTTTATTCGTGAATTCGGTCAAAAGCTTTGGTGACCTGCTCACCGATTCTGCGGCCTGGCCACAAACCTTTGTATGGAGCAACTACGCTAGAGCGTGGAGCATCACGCGTTTTCCCGAAGCTTTATGGAATTCACTTATAGTTACGGTAGTGAGTAATCTACTGCTCGTACTGATCAGCTCAATGGCTGCTTACCGAATGGTCCGGCGTCCGACGCGTTATAATCGAGTGTTGTTCAGCCTGTTCGTAGCTGCCATGGTCATTCCTTTTCAATCGGTGATGATTCCTTTGGTCAAGGTTGTAAGTACACTGGATTTAATGAACAGTATAAGTGGTCTGGTCATCTGTTATCTGGGATTCGGAGCCCCTATGTCGATCTTTCTCTTTCATGGATTTGTCAAAGGTGTGCCAGTCGAGGTGGAAGAGGCAGCTACGGTGGACGGCTGTACGCCTTACGGAGTGTTTTTCCGAATTGTGTATCCGTTGATGCTACCGATGATGGTAACTGTTATTATTTTAAATACGCTCTGGATTTGGAATGATTATCTCCTGCCTTCTCTGGTACTGCAAAAGGCTGAACTGCGCACGATTCCGATTGCGACCTATGCCTTTTTTGGACAATACACGAAGCAGTGGGATTTGGCTTTGCCTGCTCTAGTGCTGGGCATCCTGCCAGTCATCGTATTCTTTCTGGCCATGCAAAAATATATTATACAAGGTATTATGGCTGGTTCGGTCAAAGGTTGAGTGTGGCGATGAGCTGAAAATGTACACGGTGTGCCACTCCGCAAACGGAGGACACTTTGAAATTTAGAATAGAAAGGAACATAAAAATGAAAACGCATACTTTTAAAAAGAAAGCTCAAGCACTGATCTTGCTTCTCGCGGCCTTTGCCCTGGTTTTGGCAGGTTGTAACAGCAGTGGCGGACAAAACGCAGGTAAAGAGGAAGTGAAGGAAAAAACAATTCACATTTTTCAGTTTAAGGTAGAGATTGCAGAAGCGCTGAATCGCATGAAAGCGGAATACGAAGCGTCTCATCCAGGGATCAAGCTCGATATTCAGACCGTGGGCGGGGGCAGTGACTATGGAGCGGCGTTAAAGGCGAAGTTCGCCTCCGGGGAGCAGCCGGATATTTTTAACGTAGGAGGTTACCGCGAGCTGGATACGTGGCTGGAATATTTGGAGGACCTGTCTGACCAGCCTTGGGTTGGCGATGTGGTCGATGTCGCCAAAGAACCGATGACCAAAGACGGCAAACTGTATGGCCAGCCGATGAATCTGGAGGGGTACGGCTTTATTTATAACAAGGATTTGTTCAAGAAGGCGGGGATTACGGAGACCCCTAAAACATTGTCCGAACTGGAGGGAGCTGCGCAAAAGCTCCAAGCCGCTGGGATTACTCCATTTTCTAATGGATATCAGGAGTTTTGGGTGCTGGGCAATCATTTGCTGAACGTGGCATTTGCCAATCAGCCGGATCCTTCGGCCTTCGTGAAAGGACTAAATGATGGAACAGCAAAGATTCCGGGCAACGCTGTATTCGCCGAGTGGATTAAGCTGTTCGACCTGACAATGAAGTATGGCAATTCGAAGCCGCTCACGACCGATTACAACACGCAGGTAACGAACTTCGCCACTGGAAAGGCTGCCATGATGCAGCAAGGGAACTGGACTCAGGTCCAAATTGACGGTATTAATCCGAAGCTGAATTTGGGTATTTTACCTATGCCGATTGGTGAAGACGCAACAGCCGGAGATAAGCTGTTTGTAGGTGTCGCCAACAACTGGGTGGTTAATAAAAATTCGACTGTCAAACCCGAGGCGAAGGAGTTCTTAAACTGGATGGTGACATCCGAGCAGGGTAAAAAGTATATCACCAAGGAATTCAAGTTTATTCCAGCATTCAAGAGCATCGAAGGGGCAGAGGCTGATATGGGCCAACTGGGTGCGGAAGTGGTGAAATACAGTAAGGAAAACAAACTGTTGGGCTGGTTCTTTAGCCGCTATCCTGAAGGAGCACAGCAAGAATTCGGAAGTCAGATGCAAGCTTATGTGGCAGGTAAATCGGATGCCGGGAAGCTATTCGAGGATTTCCAGAGAACATGGGATAATTTGAAGACCAAATAATGAACAAAAGCACGCGATAAAGCCTTCATATTTCAGGGAGATTGCATGATCCTGAAATATGAAGGCTTTTCTGTAAACAAAATTATAAATGGTAATGGAGCAGAGCGATATCCCCGCGGCGTTCTATTTCTTTGAGCTTAAATGTACTTGGTAGCGTTCCTTCTGGGAATAACGGTATTCCTTGTCCAAGCACCTTGGGAATGATCGCAATGATAGCCTTCTCCAGCAGTCCAGCTTGTAAGAAGGCCTGAACTAACTGGCCTCCACCGACTAGCCATACCGCACCTTCCGATTGTTCTTGTAGACGTGGAACCAGTTCAGTCAGAGCTTCGTCCGTAAATGTAACATGTGGCGCTTGCTGTTGTTCCGTTAATGCTCGTGTGAGCACATAGCATGGCTTGCCAGCATAAGGGAAATCATTTGAGAGCTTCAACACTTCCTCATACGTCAGCCTGCCCATCAGCACTGTACCTACGGTGTCGTAAAAGTCGGCATATCCATTGTCCCCGCCATCCCCTTTAACATCATACAGCCAGTCCACCGAACCGTCCGGCAAAGCTATATACCCGTCGAGACTCATGGCAATATACAGCACAACTGCGTTTGATTTCAAATCTTCCATAGTTCATTCACTCCTTTCTATTTCCTAATGTTACAATGTATTTATGACATAGTATGTCGTAGTTAAAACGGTCATTTAAAATTAATTTTGGATTCGAGGGGTACCTTATGAACGAACGCAGAATTGCTCTTATGAGGATACTGGATTCCCGAAAAAAATATACGGCGCGTGAGCTAGCTGAACGTTTTGGTGTCTCTGTCAGGACAATACAAAGAGATCTCGACTATTTGCAGCAGACCGGGTTACCCCTTTATACCGAAATGGGTCCTCATGGCGGGTATCGGGCACTCCCCAATCGGCTTCTTCCTCCCCTTCATCTTGCTCGCGACGAGGCTCTGGGTCTTTTCCTCATGCTGCAACTGTTGGAGAACATTCCAGATATCCCTTTTGGCTCGGTTCGTGGACATTTATCCGAGCACTATTATGCCGAGCTTCCACAGGATGTGCAGGACAGTATTGATCAATTAAAGGAGTACATTTCTTTTCGTATGCTACCCACTCACGCAGAGTCACCCTACACCTCAATCATTTTGGAGGCTGCGCTGAATAAGCGCCGGGTGAACATGTTTTACCGCTCCGCTTCCGGTGAAAAGTGGACTGAAGTATATCCGATTGGACTGTATTTTGATCACGGATATTGGTACATGCCAGCGCATAGCAGAGACCGCATCATTCTGTACCGTTCAGATCGGGTGATTACAATAACGATGCTGGACGAAACCTTGGACAGCCTTCCCTCACTTCAGGAATGGTTGGCTTCGGAGGATTCCCGTATAGGAATTCCGTCCAAAATAAAATTTACCGCATTGGGTGCCAGGCTTGCTGGATCAGATGCCCTCTTCCAAAATGTGTCCCATCAAGAAGGGCAGGATCAGGAATGGCAGGGATATATTCCGGTCGAAGAGTTTAGATATGTGTCCCGACTTTTGCTAAAATACGGGCCAGAGGCCGAGGTCATATATCCGAAAGAGCTGCGGATGAGGGTCAAGGAATTGCTGCAAGACAGCCTGCATCCTTATCTGAAGGAGGATGACGAATAGGAGAGAGTATCCATAGCCATTTCCATGGCTTTTCGGACTCCCCCTTTTTATAGTTAATCACATGAATATTTAAGGTTATTAACTTATGACTTTCCATTTATTTTTGTGATAAAGTTTTGAAAAGAGCCCGTTTTCGTATATGATGAAGAGTAATAATTCAAAAGGCTGGACGGGAGACAGATATGAATCAACCGCTTTATGGAATATGGCTCGGAGATGTGTTTTTTTGCTTTTCTGGTGAGACGTCGGAACCACGTATCGATGCGTGGAGCAGTGTAATCCGCAGGCTGACGCTAAAGGGAGACCTTCGGCCGTTTCGGCAGGCTGCGTTGCGTCTTGCTGAGGTACGGATACCGAACACTGCTCGTGTGGAAACCGCGGGCAGAGGTGGCAAAAGACGTTCCATGTTGGGGCGTACATTGGAGGGTTTGGCGCTGGAACCGCGCGAGACGATGGCACTGCTGACCCGCATGGACGAGAAGGGCTGTGCGGCATCGGGCATTACGCTGGGCGAGGAAATGCAATATTGGCAAAAAGCCGCTTATTTTGCGCTAGAGCTGATGCAACGGGGCGAAATTGCGCCATCGCTTACAGAGGCGCGTCCATCGGGACCGCGTCGTCGTGGTCCGGAAGCGGCTGTCGGGGTGTGGATTCCTCGACTGTGTCAAGAGGAGGACATACGCCGCTTTCATGAGCTGGCTGCTGCGATGCCAGCTGTTTGTATGGCAGCTCCGGCCGTTTTTGCGGGTAAGGAGCCTGAAACACGCGAGGATGCAGCCGGAATCGTGCTGTACTCCTTCTTGTGTGCGGTCATCCATGCGGAAACGACCGCGGTGCTGGCAGCATCAGACCGTGAGCTGGGTCGATATCGCGCAGAGTATCGGCGCGGAGGATCGCCGCTGGCAGAGCTGTGGTGGAACAGTCTACTGACAGGTTCCCGCCCGGTGGCGATTCAGGGAACGCCCGCGGAGATGGAGGAGCTGGTGCTTCAAGCGTCCTCTCTTGAGGGAAGCGCAATGCCTGTCACGGAACGGGAAGACAAGGAACCGATAGAAGGGCAACTGCGGTTGTGCCTTCGTTTGGAGCCTTCCCTGGAAGAAAGTGTCAAGGATTGGCGCATTACCTTTTGGGCAGAAAGCGATGCTGAGCCGGGGTTGCGACTGCCTGTTCTGGCACTGTGGGCGCATCCTGAACGTGATCTGGTTCGAGGCGGAATTGTATATCGTCAAGTGCAGACGCAACTGCTAATGAGGCTCGGACAGGCGGCTGAAGCAGCACCTATATTGCAAGAAGCGTTGAATCGTCCTTATCCCGAGGGGCTTACACTGGAGCCAGAGTTGTTCTTCCGCTTCCTGACGGAAGCCGTTCCTGCACTACAAAAGAACGGTATCACCGTGCAAATGCCTTCACGCTGGAGCCGGGAGGGCCGAAGACGTGCAGGCTTGCGGCTCAAAATGCGTTCGACAGAGCAGGGTGCCAAGCCAGATGGTGTGATTGCCGATACATCGTCTGTCGGCATTAACCGCATGATTTCGTTTGATGCCGAGGCTGTGCTGGGTGATACGACTTTGACGATGGAGGAACTGGAAAGCATCGTCGCGGCCAATTTGCCGTATGTACGTCTCGGAGGGGAATGGATCGAGGTCGATCCCAAGGAAATCCGTCAGGTGCTGCGCTTTATCAAGCGCGGGGAAAACGGTGAGATGAGCTTGTCCGAATGGATGCATCTGGCTGCAGAAAATGAAAGTGCAGGCGAGGCCTCATGGAAAGGCTTGTCCATCTTTGGCGCGGAATCCGCCGGATTGCTTGCGTCTTTGGCTGAGGGCGGCGTACTCCGTTCGGTGGAGCCGCGGCCTGTGCCGGAGACACTGCACGGCGCATTACGGCCCTATCAAGAGCGCGGCTTTCAATGGCTGGCTGCGATGCGTGGATTGGGCTTTGGCGTCTGCCTTGCGGACGACATGGGGCTTGGTAAAACGATTCAGGTCATCACCTGCCTACTCGACGGTGGCATCGGCGCAGATGATCAACGTCCGGCGTTGATCATCTGTCCGACGTCCTTGCTCGGCAACTGGCAGCGCGAGCTGAAGCGCTTTTCACCGGATTTGTCACTGTATATTCACCATGGCAACCAGCGACTCCACGGTGAGCTGTTTCAGGAAAGTGTACGTGAGTATGATATCGTCCTCACTACCTATCATTTGGCGGGCCGGGACGGCAGCGATTTATCTGCGGTATACTGGTCCTCCATCGTGTTGGATGAGGCGCAATATATAAAAAATGCACGAACAAAGCAAGCACAAAGCGTCATGAAGCTGTCTGCTCCACACCGGATTGCCATGACAGGTACTCCGGTAGAAAATCGGCTGAGCGAGCTGTGGTCTATTTTTCAATTCCTGAATCCAGGTTACCTCGGTACGGCGTCTTCGTTCCGCCAGCGTTACAGTCTGGCGGGAGAAGAGCGGGGGTCCGCGTTGCGCGAGCTTCATCGCCTCGTCTCCCCGTTCATGCTGCGTCGACTCAAAAGCGACCCAGATATACGCAAGGATTTGCCAGAGAAGCTGGAGTTGAAATCCTACTGTGTACTGACACCAGAGCAGGCCGGATTGTATCGGGGCGTGGTGGATCAATTATTGGGAACACTGGATGGGCAGATCGGTATGGCTCGCAAAGGGCTTGTTCTGTCTTCACTGACCAAGTTGAAGCAGATTTGTGACCATCCGGGTCTGATCATTCCGGGCCGGGCTGATAGTGGTAAAACGGAAAACTCGGGCAAAATGGAGCGACTGCTGGAATTGGTAGAGACGATTCGCGAGAACGGCGAATCGGCGCTGATATTCACCCAATATGTGTCGATGGGAGAATTGCTGGTCTCTCGTTTGGCCAAAATCTTCGGGGAAGAGCCGTATTTTCTGCATGGAGGACTGGCGAAAACCAGACGAGATGAAATTGTTCACAACTTCCAGCAGGGAGAAGGCCCGAATATATTCGTACTTTCCCTGCGTGCAGGCGGCGTGGGTCTGAACCTGACACGTGCCAGCCATGTCATTCACTATGACCGCTGGTGGAATCCAGCAGTGGAAAATCAGGCGACGGACCGTGTATTCCGTATTGGTCAAAGCCGCAATGTACAAGTGCACAAGCTGATTTGCCAAGGTACACTGGAGGAGCGGATTGACGAGCTGATCGAGAGCAAAAAGGCACTTTCCGAGCAGGTTGTCGGCTCTGGTGAACATTGGCTCACCGAAATGTCTGATGATGAATTGCGTGGTCTGATTGCGTTGCAAAATGATGTATGGATTGAGTGAGCAGAGAAAGGATGAAGGCGATGACGAGGCCGCGAGTGAAGCTAAAAGTAACTGACGGTCAATGGATAGCGGAATTAGACAGAAATGGGTTGGAAGGCGAATCAACGGGGGTACCTTCCACACATGCTGTCCAATGGACTGGCCCCGCGCCTGTACTGAACCCCGAACAGCGAAAAGCATGGCTGGAGCAGCTAAAAGCAGATCCTTTGGACATCTACCGTTTTTTGCAAGGGGAAACCTGTCTATCGCTGGATGAGATCGTTCAGCTAGCAGCTGAGACAGCCACTTCTAGCACGGAGGATGGCGTGGGTGTAGTCGACGAGGTGAAGAAAGCTCTTCAAACCGGTCTGGAAAGCGAGCCGCAGACCTGTCTAGAACTGATCGGAATGACACGGGAAGAGCTGCTGGAGTACGTCTTCAGTGCTTGGGCCGGGGAGTTATCCCATGTGCAGGGGACATCCCCTACGCTTGAGTCTACCTCGCGGCCAGAGGGTGGACGCAGCGGATCGGCAGCGATTAGCGAATGGATTGCGGAGTCTGCCGCAGAAGGAGCATTGCATCGTCCCGGTGCGGGCTTTCATGCAATTGAGATTCGTCTGCCGCAGAAGCTTGCTCCTAAGAAGGAAGCGGATATTACAGATTTGCTGCCGGGTTTACCCCGTGCGGAAGAGGCATTGAAACTCATACGTGAACGGGTAGCCGAGCGGGCCCGAGCTGCAATCCCGCAAAAACGTCATACTCCGTAACAATTCGGGTATATACTTCCTTTTTCGAGTCTATTCGCCTTCATCGAACGGGATAATGGCTTCGAAGAGTGCCAAAAGTTCAGTTACAATGGGGAAACGGAAAAGTCACAGCAAGTCATGCATCAAATGCAATATTGGAGGAGATACCAGCATGAAACGACATATACAACAGACGCGAGCATTTAAGAGATGGACCAAAGCGCTCATTCCGGGGCTGATCCTGCCAGGGCTATTACTGTCAGCCTGCCAGCAGGGTGGATCAGGTGGACAGGAAAGCGAGCCGTTGAAGTCATCTACAGCGGTACAGGAGAATGTACAGCCTTCCGCCCAGCCGGATGCGGGCAATGGCAGCACTAGCGCTGGACAAGCCTCTGCGGGTACAGGAAGTGGACAGGCCGAACCTGTGATGGCGTTGCGAAGCCAGAATGCGCTGCAAGCCACGGTTAAGGAAGAGGATGGAACTGCGATTGTCACCAATGCGACTTCTGATACAGTCGTTGTGAACAAAAAGCGTAGCTTGCCTGTAGGCTATGTCCCCGATGACCTGGTGGAGCCGCAGGTGCCTTTTTCCTTCGAGGGACCGCATGAAAAACGGCATTTGCGTAAGGAAGCGGCAGAGGCACTGGAGAAGCTGTTCGACGGTGCGGAAAAAGACGGTATTGAGCTGCGTGCGGTATCGGGATACCGTTCCTATAAGCGTCAGGTATCTATTTTCAACAACAATGTAAAGACAAAGGGGCAGGAATATGCCTCTAAAGTTAGCGCTGTACCGGGTACGAGTGAGCATCAGACAGGTTTGTCCATTGATGTATCCAGTCCAAGCGTGGGTAATGTGCTGGAGCAGTCCTTCGGAGCTTCCAAGGAAGGCGAATGGCTGGAAAAACATGCACCGGAATACGGATTTATTATTCGTTATATGAAGGGTAAGGAAGATGTGACCGGCTATGTGTACGAGCCTTGGCATATCCGTTATGTGGGAATAGACATTGCGGAGGATGTAGCCAAGCAGGGGATGACGCTGGAGGAATATTTCGACGAGAACAATATCAAGCTGTAGCAGTGAAAACCAAGCCGTAATCCTAGGGATTGCGGCTTTTTGTCGTATTTTTCTTCCAAATTGAACCTTTTCAAGGTAGAATCTCGTATAGTGAACGACGACATAAGCGCTTTGATTTGTTGCAAACCTCATGACAGAAGCGTACAGGAAGGGAAGGGAATCATCATTTATTATTCATTAACGTATCGCGAATGGTCGGAAGACACTCAAAAGGAACTGCGCAGCCTGACACGGGAATCCGTATCGGGAGATGAGCTGTTTCTACGCAAGCTTGTAGACGCTACGCGTCTCCATGACAAACTATGGTCGCATATATCGAATGAAAGTGAGGAACATACGGATCATTCCGTCTATGTGACTGAATTTACAGGGGAACGTGCAAAGCCTTACGGTGCGTCCATCACAGACCTCGTGCTTGCCAGTGAGGGAGGTTACACTTCCACATACAGTGCAATGTACTGGATATGGCATGAACCTGCATTCCGTAGTATGGATCAGCGGGAAGGTTCGGTATTTACTTTGGAGTTGGCCCAACGGCTATTAGATCACTATACAGTACTGGGTGGCAAAACATATGAATTTATATATTCGGTACTGGACCCTCAGCTGAAAAAGGTACATCTGTTTGTGAAGGAGGTCGATCTGTGATGGAGCATTCTTGGGAAAAGATGAAATCTAAGCCCGGCTCTCGTACACGGATGGCGGCTTTTGCCCTGATGTTGGCTGTCCCAGCTGCTCTGACGGGGTGCGGTGACGACGAGTATTATGACTGCGATGAGCTTCCTGTATCGGAACAAACGGCGTGTCGGGATTCAGGCAGCAGCGGGTATTACTATGGCGGATCGACTTATTATAGTGGAGGCTCCTCATACCATAGCAGTCGTTCATCTTCCAGCTCATACCGCAAAAGCTCATCCTCATCTTCCAGCTCACACAGCGGTTTTGGCAGCAGCGGCTCACGCAGCGGCTTTTTCTCTGGGGGTTAAGATGAGCATGCGTACGATTCGGCAATTGCCTTATGAACATGATGAGCTTTTTAAGGGTGAAATCAGCCGTATCATCCCGTATCACCGCATGTATGGCAAATCCTATTGCGTGCCGGCCTTAACGGTATATCGGGAAAGCGAGCTGGCAGAGCTTCAGGTTGCTTCTGAGGCGGTACATCGTATTTATCGCAAGGTTCAGCAATTCGTTCAGCGCTATATGCCGGATGAATACCTGGTGGAACGGTTGGGGATTCATCCGGGCTTGCTGCGTGCTGCACGTATGGAGGCCGAGCCGGATGGGATAACCCGCCAGGACTGGATTGTGGGGGAAGCGGGTATCAAGTGCATTGAGAATAACACCGATACCCCAACCGGGATTCCCGAGGTGGCTTATCTCGAAGGAAAGCTGCTGGAGATGCTGAGTAGGGATGGAATGTCGGAGGATGACAATGCACTACATGGACCCTCATCTGGAATGGACGAGGCGATTCAGTCTGCCTTGACGGAGCTCATTCATTTTTATAGTCGCAAGGGATTAGGGACAAAGGTGTATTTTGCTTGCTATGACTGGCACATCGAGGATCAGACCAACACCAAATATATTATGCATTTATGTGAACAAGCCGGATTCGAAGTCGTTTATGCTCCTTTGGAAGAACTGGAGATTATCCCGAATGAAGGATTGTATCACCGGGGAGAGCAGATCCACATTCTCTATCGCCTGTATCCGCTGGAATATCTAATTGATGACCGGGAAGAGAATACGGGGCTTGAGGTGGGGCAGGCGCTAATGGATATCGTGGCAGACGGGAAAATAGGATTAATCAACCCGCCACAGCATATCATTACCCAAAGCAAAGGGTTCACCGCAACCGTGTGGTCACTGTATGAGCGCAATGAGCAGACACCAGAGTTCTGTGGCTTTCGTTTGTTTGACGATCGCGAGCTGGAGGTGATACGAACCTACCTGCTGCCTACGTATTTTGAGCCCTCGGTGTTTATGCAAAATAAAGAGCCTTATGTGGCCAAAGGTATATGGGGACGGGAGGGTAAAGGGACGCACTTGATTGAACATCCTCAATCCGAGGAGATGCTGAAAGGCGCCTTGGGAGCGGTTGAACCTGCGGAGACTGACACCCCTGATCTGCTTCACCAAGCTGACGCTCCACGAACGCCTGAGCAGGAGGAAGCCGCACATATTGCCGCTTATTACGAGGGACAGCCTAAGATTTATCAGCGGCTGTGGCCGATGCAGAGTGCAGAGGTACAGACCGACGAAGGATTATTTCATGGCTATGTGTTAACAGGTATATTCGTGATCGGGGGGCGTTTTGCGGGTGTCCTGCCGCGAATCGGTGAAAAGGTAACAGGTGATATGGCCTACTATTGCGCCGCCGTTGCCACCGCACTCTCCTAATCCGCACATTATATAAGCTGAATTAAAAAATGTACAATATTCGAACATATCTGTTCATTTTCACAAGTGAGGATTTGGCAAAATCCTGAAGTATCCTAAGGAGGAAGAAAATTGGACTCTTATATCAGTTTGGGCAACGCATTGGGCAATGTAGGTATCGGCCTGCTTATCCTATTTGCCATCTTAATCGTAGGTTATTTTGTGTTCAGCTTGCTGACACGTTATAACGATAATCAAGAAATCGCACGCGGCAATGAGGCGGCAGGCATCTATATGGGTGCAAAGCTGCTAGGTCTGTGTATCATCGTGGGGATGGTGTCGTACAGCAGTCATTCATGGCTCGAAATGCTGACCTGGTCGGCCGTAGGTATTGTAGTGCTGTGTCTGGTCTATGTGATTTTTGATCTGGTGACGCCGCGTACCAAGGTGTGCGAGGAAATTGCCAAAGGCAATGTGGCTTTGGCACAGCTGCTGCGCTCGATCATCGTCGGGGTGTCTTTTGTGGTAGGTACATTTTTGATGTAGTCGACATAGAGAAGGAATACCAAGGATCTGCAATACCGGACAACGGAGCTGCAGATCCTTTTTTATGGAACATTGTATTCCCTGCCCGGCATCAGACTGTTGAATTGAAGGTTGCAACGATCACTTCCTGTGGGGACTATTCTATAAAGCAACGGGTGATACTGCATAGCAAAAGGAATTTGCTACAGAGTTCAAACCAAATAGAAGAGAAGGGAATTCTGAACATATGAGTACCTCCACCTCCCCAACCAAACAAATTCGGATGGGTATCATTGGCCTGGGTCTTATTGCTGAATATCACATAAGATCACTGCACAGCATCTCGGGGGTATCTATTGTGGCCGTTAGTGATGTGAATCCCAATCGCCTTCAAGCCATCGGAGAACAATTGCAACTGCCTGCTTCCAAGCGGTACGCCCATTATGAAGCATTAATCCGTGACCCAGAGGTAGATGCGATTCTGTCGCTGACACCCAATGATGTGCATTTTGACATTATTCGTATTGCGCTGGAAGAACACAAAGCTGTACTTGCAGAAAAACCATTGACTCTCACATGGGAGGAAGCGGATCAGTTGAAAAAGCTATATACAGCGAATCCGGTGCCTTTGCTGGTTCACTATAAGCATCGTTACGGCGCGGCCTTCCAATATACCAAGCAACTGCTGGATGAGCAAAAGCTGGGCAAAATCTATAACATTCAATTTCGTTATCTAATGGATGCATTTGCGCCGTATCGTCAGCATCCGTATACATGGCGTCACAATTTAGCCAAGGCTGGTTCTGGAGTAGTGGGGGATACAGCCTCACATATCATTGATCTGGCCCGTTTTCTGGTGGGTGAATTTAAAAGTGTCGCAGCGCTGCTACATACCATTACACCCGAGCGGTTCGATCCGATCACGGGTCTGCCTGTAAAAGTGGATGTGGAAGATCTCGCTGCCTTTCATGGCATCGTAGGCGACAATACCGTAGGAACCTTTATCACTCATAAAAATGCCATTGGCATACGGCACGATATCGAAGTCGATATCTATGGAGAACTTGGTACGCTGCACGCCAGCCTCAATAACCCGGAAAGTATCCGCATTGTGCTGCGTGACCTGGAACACCCGGGTGCCGAATACGAGAGTTGGGCTGTCCCTGCAATCTATAATCATACGGCCTATGAAGATTTTGTTGAGCTGGCAAGGGGAAAGTCTGTGGATCGTGCTCCCTTATTCGAGGACGGCTACAAAAACCAGTGGGTACTTGAGAAAATACTGCAATCCTGGAAAGAGAATGGACGTTTAGTAGAAGTGTAGGGATGTGAGGGGAGTCGCTGAAATTCCAGCAATGACAAAGAGTATAAACATGCTGTGACCCGCAAGAGGGTTCCTTGGAAAGAGCAGCCATCTTGCGGTTTAGCAATTCAGTATATCTGTAAAGACATCTTTTTCATCATTTTTGTATCGCCACGCTTATATCACTTCAAATCAATCCTGCCTCAATCTTTTCAATAATGGTCAGCAAGAAGGATTCAGCTAAGCTGTTTTTCAAAATAGCTTGCTTGGCTTCCTCCAGTGTAAACCAATGTGCTTGATCTACCTCCGTACTAAGAACATCTAACTGATCGTCATTCACAATGGATACAAAATTCAGCATCAGTGTATTGCTTCGTTCAAAATACTCGCTGCGCATATATTGATACTCATCGACTTGTAATCCTACTTCTTCCTTAACTTCACGCACCAATGTCTGCTCGGCGGATTCCCCCTTGTTCACATAACCTGCCAATAAAATGAAGCCTTGAATATTGTACTGCTGTATGAGCAGCACCTTATCTCTCTGACTATTCAATACAGCGGTACTGATCGCAGTGCTGAATATCGGGAAACGAAAGACCTGGCATGTATGACAAAAGGGGATAGGGCCTTCGCCTTCACACTCCTTCACCATCAATTTTGTTCCGCATTCATAGCAATATTTCATGTAAGCTCCACCCTTGTATCCCATTTTTAAAATTGTAAATGTTGCTTTTAATGCTTGTTTGTACTGCAATACTCATCATCTTAATTCTGATCATTGTTCTGTCTACGGACGTTTTATTTCTTCTCTTGGTCTTTATCCCTTTTCTTGCTGCGTTCTTGCCCGTCTAGCCCCGATCAGCCGCCAGCCTGTTAACAATGCCGCCACAAGACAGATGGACGCGGACGTCATAAAGACTACATGCATGCCTGCCAGAAAAACTTCTGGATGACCCGGGACCAAGCCGGTGACCCGATAACCAGCCTCTTTACTCATAATATAAAAGAGGATCGATGTGGCCAAAGTGATCCCCACAACCATACCGACGTTGCGAACCAGCGAATTGACACTCCCGGCTGAGCCGAGCTGTGTGCGGGGTACTGTAGACATAATCAGCGAGTTGTTCGGCGATTGGAATAAACCACTGCCAATGCCCAGCATGGCAATCCACAGACCCACGAGCGGGATAGAGCTGCCTGCATGCAATTGGGCCAATCCAATTTGGGCAATGACCATAACGACCAGCCCGGCGAATGTAAGCAGTTCAGATCCGATTTTATCGGAAAGCGCACCGCTGAGAGGGGCCACAATAACCATCGAGATGGGGAGCAGCATCAGCAGGAACCCGGCATGAAAAGGCGACAAGTTCAGCATATTCTGCGCATAAAAGGGCGAAATGATGTTAAAGCAAAAGTTAGCGACGAACACCAGAAAAGCACACAAAATACTGAGCGAAAATAACGGATTTTTGAATAGCGCGAGCTGTAAGAGCGGCCCAGGACGACGAAGTTCCAACCTAATGAACATGGCAAAAGCAACTACAGCCACCACCAGCGAAGCAACGATACGTTTGTCGCCATACCCGACCTGCTGTCCCAGCAACAATCCGACGAACAAAGTGAGAATAAAAATAGCAAATACCAAGCTACCGGGAATGTCAATTTTATCTTTCACCTTGATCAAATCCTTCGGCAGAAGCTTCCAGCCAAGAAAGACAGCGACCAGCCCTACCGGTACATTGACCCAGAAAATGTACTGCCAGCCCAGCGACGAGACAATAATACCGCCCAAGCTTGGCCCGGCGATACTGCCCAGAGAAACGAAGGTTCCAATGAGGCCAAGTGCTTTGCCCCGTTCATTGGACGGGAAGATATCTGTCACGATCCCCTGGCTGTTCGCCATGGTCATAGACGCTCCAAATGCTTGAATAATACGGGAAATCAGCAGCATAGAAAGCGAAGAGCTAAGACCGCACATTAGGGAGCCGAGAATGAATACGATTGTGCCGATTTTGAATATTTTGATTTTACCGACGATATCTCCAAGCTTGCCAAAAAATAAGATAGCGGTACATATCGCCATTAAATAGGCGGTTGTCACCCATTCAATCTGTGCCACGGGTAAATGTAACGTGCGAGACAACACAGGAAGAGCGATATTGACGATGCTTCCATCCAATGTGGACATAAATGTAAACAGATTCAAAACAATTAAAATCAGCCAACGTTTCTTCTGGACTTCGATATTCTCTTGATAGGTTGTAGCCGTTGTAGCAGTTGAACTCATCATTACACCTCGTTATCGTTAACAATTTCTATTTAGTTGCACGCGCAACTAAATGAACGGTTCTAGTGTACAGCAAATTAGTTGCGCACGCAACAATATTGTTGTAAACTTTGCTTTGGTCCCAACTGGGGATTTGTCATTTTCAAGCCAATGAGGTGTATTTGATGAGAAAAAAACCGATTGGAAAGCTAATTTCCCACTTGTACCGTCGAAATCAAAAAATACTGTCCAAAAAACTGGGCCCTTACGGAATCGGCAGTGGAGGACAACACAGCTTTTTAAAGCTCATTTTGCAGCGACCGGGCATTACACAAGAGCAGTTGACGAATGAACTTAAATTTGACAAGGCAACCACGGCGCGCTCTGTGAAACAATTGGAGGAATCAGGCTATATTGAACGGAAAACGGACCCAAATGACCGCCGTTCCTATCTTGTATCTCCCACGGCCAAGGCGTTAGAGTTTGCCCCTGTCTTACAAGGAATATTGGACGAGCTCAATGTCAGCCTTGTCCATAAACTATCCGAAGAGGAAGAGGATCTTCTTATCGACTTACTGCAAAAGATTAGTATAGACCCTGACGAATAAACAAATAAAGAATTAGCCAGAGGATCGTGGCAGGTAAAAGAAAAAGCAGCCCTCACAGAGGATACTCTGTGAGAACTGCTTGATGCCACTCATTCAGTCCAAGCCAATTCCTTTGAACGCATTCATGACTAATTGTCGTACATAGGAATCGTCTAATGGATAACCAGTTACCAGCAATCGATAAAAAACGGGCCCATAAATGAGATCGATACATAATTCAATATCGAGATTTTCCTTCAATTCTCCGCGCTCTATTCCGCGCTCAATAAGAAGCCTGGCCTCAAGTCGCCGAGGGTGGAAATATCGGGTCCGGTATGCCTCTGACAATCCTGAATCAAGTTGCCCTTCGCCTATTAACTCCGTAATGATTTTACCCTCTCGGCTTATTAAGAACCGCACTAAATTCGTGGCATGAATGAGAATGTCATCTAATACACAACCCGTGTCGGGCACGGGCAATCTTGCTATGGTGGCTGACAGGAAACCATCCATTACTACTGCAGCTTTGTTAGGCCACCATTTATAAATGGTGGCTTTGCTAACTTTCGCTCGCTCAGCAATTTTTTCTACCGTAACCGCCCCAAAGCCTTGCTCCAACAGTAGATCATAGGAAGCGTTAAGGATAGATTTTTGCGTCTCGACATTACGTGGACGTCCTCTTTTGCTCTGCACTGGAATGCTCACCTTCTTAACAGATATAAGTAAACGCGAAAAATAAACTATACGTTCAGTATATCAAATATCATGTGAAATAAAAAAAGTTGATTTTGCCTATTTACAAAACTAAACGTTCAGTATATTATTTGATTATCGAATTAATGAACTATACGTTTAGTATTTAAATTAATGAGGAGGATTATTATGCAAAGAGAACAACAAGCCTTAAAAAGTAACCGTATCTCAAATTGGATGATGTTTTTGTTGGCAGCCGCATGCGGCCTTATTGTTGCCAACCTGTACTATGCTCAAACCCTTGTAGGACCTATTCACGTTGCTATGGGTCTTTCTTCTACAGCAGCGGGCTTCATTGTCACCTTAACTCAAATCGGTTATGTGGTGGGATTGTTATTTATCGTACCGCTCAGCGACATTATTGAAAATCGACGGCTCATGGTCATATCGCTAATCATCACAGTCTGTGCATTGGTTGTTGCCGCTTTTGCCACCAATGCCCCGTTGTTCCTGACCGCATCCTTATTCATTGGAATTGGATCTGTGGTAGCCCAAATACTGGTGCCGTACGCCACCTATTTAGCATCCGAAGAGCAGCGCGGCCGCGTTGTTGGGAATGTCATGAGCGGACTCTTGCTAGGCATTATGTTCGCACGGCCAGTAGCAAGCTTTATCACCAGCATTTGGGGATGGCAAGCCGTATTTATTTTGTCAGCCATTGTCTTGACGCTGTTGACGATTCTGCTCTCGCGAGCTCTTCCAGAGCGCAAGCCTGTGCCTACGGTATCTTACAGTAAATTAATTTTCTCGCTAGGCACTCTTTTAAAACAAACGCCTGCACTGCGCCGCCGTGCCCTGTATCAAGCCTGCCTATTTGGTGCCTTCAGCCTATTTTGGACTGTTGTTCCTCTACGTTTGGCGGATGATTTCGGAATGTCTCAACAAGGGATTGCATTGTTTGCTTTAGTAGGCGTAGGCGGTGCAGTAGCTGCCCCGATTGCCGGGAGATTGGCTGATAAAGGCTGGAGCAAAGGTTTAACCGGGTTAGCTATGATCATTGCAGCCTTGTCTTTTTTGCTCATCTATCTTTTTCAAAGTCATTCGACGGTTGCGCTCGTACTTCTCTTTATTTCAGCGATTACACTGGATATGGCTGTATCGGGAAACCTTGTACTTGGACAGCGTGTGATTTACTCCTTGGGAAGTGAAGCGAGAGGGCGTTTGAACGGATTATTCATGTCTATTTTTTTCATAGGCGGAGCGATTGGATCATCATTAGGCGGTTGGTCGTATGCGTTAGGAGGTTGGAATTTTAGTTCTCTGATTGGAGTCGTCCTGCCTGTGCTGGCTTTGCTGTACTTTTTCACTGAGAAAGAAACGAGTGGAGACGTGCGAAAGAAACAAACCACCTGATAGAGGTCGGCTTTAAGCTATGCCGTACGCAAAAATATAATGATTAAAATGGCTGTTCCCAAGAGAAAACAAAGGGGCGAGTAGAGCACAGTGTCCCACTTTGCAAAAACAGTTCCTTTCTTTCTCTTGAAGAACCCTACCCATTTGAAATCTCCTATATAACAGTGTTTTTAGAGCTGTGTAAATATGGGCACATGAGCTCCCTTAGCCAGCTGATGCATAGGAGGCATGAAATTACATAAACGCCCACTTGAAATACCTGCGAATTTGATCTATAATGCTGTAGCATATAGTGATATTCAAGGCATTGACCAAAGACATGATTTCCTTGAAGGGCCGTTCAGAGAGAAAAGACGAGGCTGAGAGCTTTTCCGGCAACCGCATGTGAAGTTACCCCTTTGTAGCCGTGACGTTGAACATGTAGCTGTGCAATCTGGCAGTAACATCAGTAAGCGCCTACCGCTTTATCCCCGTTAACGGATACCAATGGAGGGTCACGCATGTCGTGCATGAGCATGTTCCGATGAACATAAATGTACGCACAGGAGCGGGCCGAACTAGGGTGGAACCACGAGCTGAACGCACTCGTCCCTTGAGGGAGAGAGGCGTTTTTTTGCGTTCAATTTTGATATAGAACACAATTTGAAATGGAGGCTTTAATCGTGAGTATTCAAGTGAAATTGCCAGATGGGGCCGTACGCGAGTACGAGCAGGGCGTAACGATCGCCGACGTGGCGGGTTCGATCAGCTCCGGGCTGAAAAAGAACGCCGTAGCAGGTAAAGTGAACGGGAAGGCTGTAGATCTGAACACCGTTTTGGATCAGAACGTTGACCTTGAAATCATTACGCTGGACGGTGCAGATGGTCTGGAAATTTATCGCCACAGTACAGCGCATTTGCTTGCTCAGGCGCTCAAACGCATTTACGGTGAGAAAAACGTGAAACTGGGTATCGGTCCGGTCATCGACAGCGGCTTCTACTATGACATTGATATCGAAAATCCATTGTCTGTTGACGACTTGGCCAAAATCGAGAAGGAAATGACGAAGATCGCACAGGAAAATCTGCCGATTACACGTCGTGTGGTCAGCCGTGAGGAAGCCACTCGTATTTTTGGAGAGCTGGAAGATCCACTGAAGCTGGAACTGATTCGTGATTTGCCGGAAGAAGCGGAAATTACAATCTATGATCAAGGCGAATTTTTTGACCTGTGTCGTGGCCCGCATTTGCCATCTACTGGCCGCATCAAAGCTTTTAAACTGTTGAGTGTAGCGGGCGCATACTGGAGAGGCGATTCCAACAACAAGATGCTGCAACGTATCTACGGAACAGCATTCCCGAAAAAAGCACAACTGGATGAGCACCTGCATTTGCTGGAGGAAGCGAAAAAACGCGACCATCGCAAGCTGGGTAAAGAGCTGGAACTGTTCATGTTCTCCGAAGAAGCACCGGGCATGCCGTTCTACCTGCCTAAAGGTATGGTTGTCCGCACTGCATTGGAAGATTACTCCCGTGACATTCAACGTCTGCATGGCTATGAGGAAGTACGTACACCGCTGATGATGAACAACCGTCTGTGGGAACAATCGGGACACTATGAGCATTACAAGGAGAACATGTACTTCTCCGAAGTGGATGAAACTACATTTGCTCTGAAACCGATGAACTGCCCAGGGCATATGCTTGTGTTTAAAAATGAGCTTCACTCTTACCGCGATCTGCCAATTCGTATAGCCGAATTTGGACAAGTGCATCGCCATGAGCTGTCCGGCGCGTTGAACGGTATGATGCGTGTTCGTACATTCTGTCAGGATGATGCGCATATTTTCGTCACACCAGGTCAGATTGAACAAGAAATTACAGACGTAATTAAGCTGATTAACGAAATGTATAGTGTGTTTGGCTTTGACTTCACAGTGGAATTGTCCACACGTCCAGATGACTTTATGGGCGAGCCAGCACTGTGGGATCAAGCGGAACAAGCTCTGCAAAACGTGCTGGATCACCTGGGCATCAACTACCGTATTAATGCGGGAGATGGAGCATTTTACGGTCCGAAAATTGACTTCCACATTCTCGATGCGCTCAAACGCAGCTGGCAGTGCGGAACGATCCAATTGGACTTCCAAATGCCTGAAAAATTCGACCTCACTTATGTGGGCGAGGACAACCAGAAGCACCGTCCAGTCGTTATTCACCGTGCCATCTACGGTTCGATTGACCGCTTCATGGGCATCCTGACTGAGCATTTTACAGGTGCATTCCCATTGTGGTTGGCTCCTGTTCATGCGAAGCTGCTGCCTGTATCCGAGAACTATATCGAGACTGCTAATGAGATACAGGATGCGTTGCTGAAAGCAGGTCTGCGCGTCGAAGTGGATACTCGCAATGAGAAGCTTGGTTATAAAATCCGCGAGGCGCAATTGGAGAAGGTTCCATATATGTTCGTTATCGGGGAAAATGAAAAAACAACCGGTACTGTAGCGGTTCGTAAACGCGGCGAAGGCGATCTGGGATCACTCAGCATTGCGGACATCGTTGAGAAAATCAGCACAGAGATTCGCGAGAAACAGTAATATTTGATCGGAAAATGTGTAAAAGAGCCATCAAAACCATGATGAACGTGGTTTTGATGGCTCTTTTTTGTACCCAATACATAAGAGTCCAGCGTAAGACTGAACCATAGTTGTTGCAGACTCAACTGAATTCTTAAATTATCTTGTACACAAATACTTAGCAGGTTTGTGGCCGTGAAGTGGCGTGATCTACAGGGAGGGAGAGTGTCTTCAAGGACGTCTCTTCGGATTGTTTGGCCGGGGATTCTTCCGCATCCTGTTCCTCGCTAAGCGATAATATTTCGCCGCGCAACTTCAGCATTTTCTGATCCAGCTCGTAGGTTGCACGTGCAGCTTCGGTCAATCCATTAACGACATGTTCAGGCACTTTCTTATCGAACTTATAGTACAAAATATGCTCCATACTGGCCCAGAAATCCATAGCCAATGTGCGCAATTGAATTTCAACCTTGATCCAGCGTGTGCCTTCAAACAGGATCAGCGGAATTTCCACAATGACATGCAGGCTCTGGTAGCCGTTGGGCTTAGGATGGGCTATATAGTCCTTGACCTCCAGAATACGAATGTCTTCCCGTGTGTGAAGATGATCCATCAGACGATAAATATCTTTCACAAAAGCGCATACCACGCGCATTCCAGCGATATCATGAATTTCACGCAATATATTGTCCAAGGTGACTTCATGCCCTTTGCGCCGAACCTTTTCCACGATGCTGTGGGGTTCTTTGATCCGGGTTTTAATATGCTCAATCGGGCTAAAACCGTCTAACAGCTTCCATTCCGTCTGAATCAGCTTAATTTTATTCTTTAATTCCTCCAAAGCGAGCTGATAAAGGACGGGAATCTTTCTCCACTCCTCTAGTTGCTTGGCGTCGACACTGTTTTGATCCAGCTGTAGCTGAAATTCCTGCAAGGGTAATGGGACAGCATTCAGGTGCTTCCAATCCGGTTCATTCACAGAGCATTCTCCTAAATGAGGCTTATGATGTCCTCGATCTTTTTCGTAAAAATGCATTATCGTATACATTGTACACTATGTCAAAACCTACAGGCAAAGGAGAGACGATCAAAGAAAAAAGAAATACGACAAGAATTATAGTGGTAAAACCGAGTAATCCGATGTATAATTACAAAAATGCTGATTTGGAGCATTTAATTCTTTTGAAAAAATCACAAATGTAGAGTATCCATCATTAGATTAAAAATATAAATTACAGAAAAGAGGAAAAGAAAAATGGCAAAAGTAGAAAGTTTTCAATTAGATCACACGATTGTAAAGGCTCCTTATGTAAGAGCAGCGGGAGTAGAGCATGACGAAAAAGGAAGCACAGTACAAAAGTATGACTTGAGATTTTTGCAACCCAATGAAGATGCACTTCCTACAGCTGCTGTACATACGCTGGAGCACTTATTAGCAACGTACCTGAGAGATGAAATCAAAGGAATTATTGATATCTCTCCTATGGGATGCAGAACGGGGTTCTACTTGATTTTATGGAATGAACACGAGCCTGAGGAAATTGCACTCGCTTTGGAAAAAACCTTGAAAAGAATTCTGGAAACGACAGAGGTTCCGGCTGTTACTGCTTTGGAATGTGGGAACTACAAGGACCACTCTCTTTTTTCCGCGCAGGAATATGTGAAGATTGTATTGGAAGCTGGTATTAGCCGCGATCCTTTCGAAAGAGTACTTTAAAATCTATGATTTCGATTGACCTATCTCATCAGACAGCGGTAGTGACAGGCGGCAAGTCAGGCATAGGCAAGGGAATTGTAGAGCTTTTCATTCAAAGCGGAGCTAAAGTGATTTCTGCTGATATTTCTTATGAAGAGCCGTATAGAGTGGTCAATCCACAGTTGGTTGAAACGCAATTGGACATATCGAAACCGGATGATATCGAAAGATGGTGCGATCTACTAATCAGCGAAACGGGAGTTCCTGACATATTGGTGAACTGCGCAGGTACTTCTACGATGGATTATGTCATTGATAGTGAGTTGGCTGATTGGGAGAAAGTATTTTCGATCAATTCAACTGGGCTGTATGTAGCGTCCAAACGGTTTGCCCAGGAAATGGTGAATGCGCGCAAACCAGGACGAATTATCCAAATTGCTTCGCAGGCTGGAAAAAATGGATATCGGGCCATGGGCGGATATTGTGCATCCAAACATGCGGTTCTCGGCTTGACCAAGGTGATGGCCATTGAGCTTGCTCCGCATCAAATTTTGGTGAATGCGGTTTGTCCAGGTATCGTAGAAACACCGATGAAGCATCGTGAACGGATTGAAGGGGGCGTCATTCGCGGAATGACCGCTCAAGAAATATACGAAGAAGATTGTTCACAGGTACCTTTGGGGAGAACGGCTGAGGTGGAGGATGTTGCCAATGTGGTGCTGTTTCTGGCCAGTCCGCTCTCAGCATATATGACAGGACAAGCGATTAATGTTACAGGTGGAATGACGATGCACTAGCATACATGATCTGGGGGAAAACAACATGAAGAAATCGTTCGTTTTACTATTAGGGATTAGTTTATTATTGGTTGCTGCAGGATGCGGTAATAAAAGTTCAGACAGCAATGGCTCCAGCGCCGCTTCCGGTTCGGAAACGCAAAAAGTAGTCATCGGCTCCATGGGCTCTGACGCCCAGATCTGGAAGCATATTGCCCAGTCCCAGGCCGCCAAGGATGCCAAGCTGGACATTGAAGTGAAAGAAATTAACGGCGGAATCGAAACGAACAATGCGACCAAAGAAGGCGAAGTAGACGTGAATGCATTCCAATCGTGGGCGTACCTGGTTAGCTATAACAAAGAGAGCAAAGCTGATTTGAAGGCTATAGCCACAACCTACCTGGAGCCCATGGGGATTTATTCGCAAAAATTCAAAAGCATCGATGAAGTGACCGACGGGGCCCTGGTAGCTTTGGCAGATAACCCAGCCAATACGGCAAGAGGTTTAAAGTTATTGGAAGCATCCGGTTTGATTAAGCTTAAGGCTGACTTTAATGATGCCTTGGGTACAGTCAATGATATTACTAGCAATCCTAAAAACCTGAAATTTGAACTAATTGATGACAAAACAGGACCACGCGTGATTCAAGATGTAGGCTTGGTGCTGATTGGGAATACGATTGCTTTAGAAGGGGGTCTGAATGTACTGAAAGATTCCTTGTTCCATGAGGAGATCAGTCAGGCAACCAAAAATAATATTAACGTCCTGGTTACTTCATCTGATAAGGCGAATGACAAAGGGCTGCAAAAGTTAGCGGATCTCTATCATAACGAGGATACTCAAAAATACATTAAAGATGAATTTGGCGGCACTAAAGTAGAGGTTAAAGAGCCGGTTTCTTATTTGGAAGGACAAACTACAAAATAAACTTATGAGGTCAGCCAGTTTTTCTGGTTGACCTCTTTTGTTCGTAAGGGGCCTCGTAACGGTAGCCGGGTAGAAGTCATCTCTGCTCTTAGAGTCCACGCCGAATATGTGACGAACGTTGAGTTGATGTCTCCCATCTTCCACATGAGTCAGCGATTGTATTTTTAGTAATCGGCTTGAGTTTGAGTATGGGTTTCGGTTCGATAATGTTTGGGGGAGAGTCCCTTTACCTTTTTAAAAATTTTTGAGAAGAGTAAAGGGTCATTATAGCCGACTGAACGGGAAATATCACCGATCGAAAGTTCAGCGTTTCCCATCATTTCACATGCTCTGTTGATTCTATAGCGAACCAAATAATCCTGAATACTTGTGTTCACTTGTTGTTTGAATAACGAACATAAATAGCTTCGATTGAGTCCGATAAAATTTGCAATGTGCTCAATGGTAATTTTCTGAGCATAATTCATTTCGATAAAATCCTTCACTTTTTCCACGTAAATTTCCGATCGGCTTTCCTTTTGTTCGGGAGGTGTTACCGGACCGAATTCTATAAGCTCCGATATCATTAAGCAAAGCAGACCTGTCAGTCTGGTTTCCCGAGCTTTATGGCATTCACTTGATTCGTTCATTCGCTGCAAATACTGATGAATCAAATGGTCTCCTTCAAAGTTGAGGATTGGACGCGTCATCGTTAGACCTGCTTGCTTGAGGAGTGTTTCTGCCAGTGCCCCGTCAAATCCAAACCAGCAATAAGACCAAGGATTCACTACATCGGCTTGATAATAAGTAATGACCTGGGGGCAGATTAGAAACCACTGTCCTTTCCGCAAGCGATAACTGAACCCACTGACCTCGAAGGTACCTTCTCCGTCCAAAATATAATGAAGCAGATAGTGATCTCTTATCGCAGGTCCAAAAAAGTGACTCGGTATGCATTCCTCTATGCCAAACTGAGTTAGATACAATTCAGAATGCTGTTTACTACGCGGCAAATATTCTATCACGCTAAATCTCCTTATGTAAATTATCAAGCATTGTAACATAAATAGTGAGCACCATGCCATGTACTTCATATCTAAAATTAATATATCATTTCTATAGAACCTATTGCGAATATTATGAGGAGATTATCAAGCTTTACACCATGTGAACTTAGTTGATGGCTGTTACAAAAAGGTTCTTCTATGTACCTT
Organism: Paenibacillus sp. SEL1; assembly: GCF_054602535.1. Classification (NCBI taxonomy): domain Bacteria; kingdom Bacillati; phylum Bacillota; class Bacilli; order Caryophanales; family Paenibacillaceae; genus Paenibacillus; species Paenibacillus sp. SEL1. The sequence goes on from NZ_CM137723.1 coordinate 2,607,295, forward strand.
TTTAGGTGCGGATTTCCGAGAGGTATGATCTAGAGGAAGGGGTTATTTTTCCATGGGTATCATTGTTCAAGAGCAAACGGGGCTGTTTCATTTGCAGTCGTCGGGCATGAGTTATATTATTCAGATTGTGGATGGATTTCCTGTACATGTATATTGGGGAGGCAGGTTGAAGCACCGCGAACCCATGGCTGACCTATTGCTTCACACTCCCGCGACGGCTGGATTGGATCGGCTACCGCAAGAATATCCGCAGTATGGGAGCGGGGACTTCCGTAACCCGGCGTATCAAGTAGAGCTTGAGGATGGAACTCGTATCACGGAGTTAAAGTATATTGGCTACCGGATCACTAAGGGAAAGCCATCATTAACCGGGCTTCCGGCCGTATATACCGAAAATGAAGACGAAGCGGATACGCTGGAACTGGAGTTACAAGATGACTTTTCAGGCCTTAAAGTTGTTCTTCTTTATACCGTATTCACGGATCGAAACGTAATTACTCGTTCGGCTCGTTTGAGTAATGCGGGAGCCAAGAACCTTCGGCTTCTCCGTGCTCTAAGTGCCAGTGTCGATTTTTCAGGTAAAAGCGATTTAGAGTTCATGTATCTTTCGGGAGCATGGGCTCGGGAGGGGAATATTACCCGCAAACCGATTCTTCAAGGTGAAACCCGAATTGATAGTAAAAGGGGCATGAGCAGCCATCAACTCAACCCTTTTGCTGCATTGGTCACTGGGGGAACAACGGAAAGCTATGGTGAGGTATTCGGCTTTAGCCTCGTGTACAGCGGGGGCTTTGAGGCGGGAGCAGAAATAGATTCATTCGGCTCTACACGGTTTAGCATCGGCGTGAACTCCTTTGATTTTTCGTGGTTACTGAGCCCAGGTGAGAGCTTCCAAACGCCAGAAGCCGTTATGGTTTACTCTGGTCAAGGGCTGGGAGAAATGTCGCGTACATATCATCGCTTGTATCGGACTCGTCTTTGCCGAGGGAAATATCGGGATGAAGAACGCCCTATTCTGGTCAATAACTGGGAAGCTACCTATTTTGACTTCAATGCAGATAAGCTGGTATCGATAGCGAAGGAGGGGGCAGAGCTAGGCATCGAACTTTTTGTCTTGGATGATGGTTGGTTTGGAAAACGGGATTCTGACAATTCGTCTCTCGGTGATTGGTACGAGGATCGTCGGAAGCTGCCAGACGGACTTGCCGATGTCGCGAAACGCATCAATCAATTGGGGCTTAAATTTGGACTCTGGTTTGAGCCGGAGATGATCTCCCCAGACAGTGAATTGTACCGGAAGCATCCAGATTGGTGCCTTCACGTTCCAGGACGGCGACGCAGCGAAGCTCGATGGCAGCTAGTGCTGGACTATACTCGCAAGGAAGTACGTGACTACATCTACGATTCGCTGGCTGCCATTTTCTCCAGCGCCCCAGTTTCTTACGTGAAATGGGATATGAATCGCTGCCTGACGGAAATCGGTTCCGCAGCTCTGCCGCCAGAGCGCCAATCTGAAACTGCCCATCGCTATGTTCTTGGATTGTATGAGCTGTTGGAGCGTATCACCACCGAATTTCCGCATATTCTTTTCGAGAGCTGTTCAAGTGGCGGAGGACGTTTTGACCCAGGCATGCTTTACTACATGCCTCAAGTATGGACTAGTGATAATACCGATGCGGTGGAACGTCTGAAGATTCAATATGGAACTAGCCTTGTCTATCCTGTAAGCGCCATCGGAGCGCATGTGTCGGCAGTTCCGAACCATCAAGTTGGACGCATAACACCCCTTGATTTTCGAGGTGATGTGGCCATGTCAGGAAATTTTGGATATGAGCTTGATCTCACGAAATTCACCGATGAGGAAAAAGAGACGGTCAAACGCCAAATCGCAGTATACAAGCAGATACGTGGCTTAGTACAAAAAGGTGACTTGTATCGCTTAAACAACCCGTTTGAAGATAACGAATCGGCTTGGATGTTTGTTTCTGAAGACCAAGTGGATGCCATCGTCTACTATTTCCAAGTGATGGCTGTCCCGAACGCGCCTTGGCGAGTCCTGCGCCTTGACGGACTAAATCCAGAGCTCGAATATGAAGTTAAGTCAGGAAATAGCGGGCAAAAGTCTATCCATGGGGGGGATCGGCTTATGAAGTCGGGCCTCCCTCTTCTCTACAGACAGAAAGACTATGAAAGTGGATGGTTCAGGCTTCGGGCAATAAAGCCTGGTAAGGCTTAAGGATCAGTACAACAGTATAATTGCAGAAAGAGAGAAAACAATCGATGGAGTTATGCCCCTTTTTATATGAAAAGGGGCATTTTGCGCGCATCAGCGTACTGATTGGGGAGGGGCAAGCCATGTTTTTTATACGAATGATGAATGACATGAAACTGAGAAAGAAGATGACGCTTACATTCATTTCGGTAGCTGTTCTTCCCTTGCTGTTATGTGGCCTGTTTCTGACGGGGAAACTTCGAGAGGCCGTCATTAAAGATGCCTTTATGCAAGTGTCCAACAATGTCGAGCGGGTCCGAAATCGTACAGAAGAATTGATCAAAGTGCCGCTGGACATCTCGTACCGGCTGACCAATGACAATCGGATGAAAATGGTAGCCAGCCAGAAGTATGACAGCTACATCGAAGTCATTCAGGCATACCGGGAGTATACAGGTATTCGTGACTACCTCCAGTTGTACAAAGAGATATCCGGCATCCGTGTCTATGTCTCTAATCCTGGAGCACTTAATAATTGGGAATTTATCCAACCGGATGATAGGATCACAACCGCAGATTGGTACAAGGAGGCCATCGCGCAGAAAGGATTGGCCGGCTGGAATTTAATCAAGGATGAGAGGGACGATGCCGATTATCTCAGCCTGATTCGATCATTTTCAGTGGATTCACCAGGACGAAAAGGGGTTCTGGTCATAAATGTTAACCAGCACCAATTAAATTCAATCCTGAATCAGGAATCGTTCCCTACCTTGATCGTGGATAACCGGAATCAGATTGTCGCGTCCAATGAAGCAGAGTTGTTCGGGAAGAATCTTTCTGAAATTCATGCCGACGAAAATATACTTTTGCATCAGGAAGGAAGTTATAACATGCTCATCGATGGAAAAGCGTCGAAGGTGGTTATCGCCAATCTAGCTCCACAGAATAGCTGGAATGGACTTCGCATTATTTCCATTTTTTCCGTTTCTGAGATTACCCGAGATGCTAATCAAGTGATATGGCTCGGCGGAATCGCGATCACAGCCAGCCTGATATTTGCAGCCTTGCTTATCTATGCCTCTGCTTCGCTATTATCCAGAAGGCTTCTTCGCTTGAGCAAGCATATGACCCAAGTAGGGGCGGGCTCATGGGAAACCTATCTCCATATCGATGGGAAAGATGAAGTGGGTCTATTATCGAGGGAATTTAACGCGCTCGTCAGCAGCGTAAACCATTTGGTCCAGGAGGTCCAAGAGACGAATCGCCAGAAAAGACTCGTGGAGCAAAGACAAAACGAGATCAAGTTCAAAATGCTGGCAAGCCAGATCAATCCGCATTTTCTCTTCAATTCTTTGGAGTCTATCAGAATGGAGGCCCACATTCGCCAACAGGACGATATCGCTAAAGCAGTCTGGCAGTTGAGCGCGTTGTTACGCAGCAGTCTGGAGGCTGGTAACGACAAGATTCCACTGCGTAAAGAGCTTGAGCAAGTGTGCTGTTATCTCGATCTTCAAAAGTTTCGGTATGAAGACCGTTTGGAGTATCGCTTAACCGTTGATCCAAATTTGGAGGAAATGTTGGTTCCACCTCTGATTATCCAACCATTGGTGGAAAATTCTATTGTACACGGTCTAGATAATCAAGCAGAAGGAGCTGTCATTGAAGTGAAAGTTAAGGAAATCCCGGAGGGGGTTCGAGTTATGGTATGTGACAACGGTGCTGGTTTCACGGCCGATCGTCTCGCCCTAGTACAAGCAGAGCTTGCTGCATCCGTACATGAACAGGAGGTCCAGCGAATTGGACTACGAAACGTAAATGATCGTCTAGTCTTACTGTATGGGACCTCAAGTGCTTTACATATTGAGAGCGAGCCTGGGAAAGGCACTTGTATTCAGTTTTTCATACCTGGGGGTGAATCCAAATGATTAAGGTAGTCATCGTTGACGATGAGCCGAAGCTTCGTCAAGGGCTTCAAACGCTGATCCCATGGGAAAGCCTCGGATTTATCGTTACAGCTACGGCAGCCAATGGAAAAGAAGCACTGGAAGTCATCGAGGAAAAAGCTCCTGATGTCGTAATCGTCGATATCCGCATGCCGGTTATGGATGGCCTACAGTTGATTGAGCACTTGAGATCCAGCGGTCATCATTTGCACTTTATGATCCTCAGTGGATATGCCGACTTTGAGTATGCCAAACAAGCGATCAAATACGGGGTGTTCGGCTATCTCGTTAAACCGGTCGACATTGATGAAATGTCGTCCAGTTTAAAACGGATACGCGAGCGGATCGAAGAGGAGCGTCTTCAAGGGGAGTGGCGTAAGAGAGAGGTTATAAATCGGGATTTATACCTGCATAGCCTGCTCGTCCCTCAAGAGAGAACTGAAGATCCGGCCAAGTTGAGAAGTAAGGCAATAGAAGCGGATTTGTTGTGGAGCAACTACGAAGTCGTGGTCGTCTACCCGCGTGTTTCTGAAGTGGACCGTTCTGATGTCGCATACCAGCTTTTGAATGGATTGAAGGCAAAGATAGAGGGGCAGATGATGGGACTTGTCACAGTAATCCCCCCGTATACAGTCCTGTTGCTCAACGCGCCGCTGCGCGGAAGAGAACGGCGTGAAATTCTGCACAATGAGATTCGTAATGTTGCGGATAATGTCCGGTTCGCCGCTGCAACCGGAGGGGTAGTATCTGCTCCTGAAGATATTTGTAAATCTTTTTTAAAGGCCCAGGAAGCGGTAAAACAATCCTTTTTCAGCGAGAAGAACCGACTGCTAGGTCCGTATCCTTTCTTTTCTTCTTCGCTGGATTCTCCCCGATTGTCTGCTGATAAAGCTGAGGAAACGATGGAGGAATTCATCTTCCGCCTGTATTACAGTCTGGAGGTAGGAAACCAAACTACAGTACTACCGTTGTTGAACGAGGCGGCAGCATTTTTTCTCAAACAGGGGCAAGATGAGAAATCTGTCAAAGAGTCCTTCTTCTTTCTGTCCAATGCAGTCATTCACAAGCTGACCGCGGGTTTCTGTATCGAGTTGAAAGAGACGGAGGCAGTTTCCCGTTTCTTGAATGGGATATACCAGCATGATCACCTAGATGATCTTTTGGAAAAGACTCACCGTTTCCTACTAGCATTGGTGAAAGACTCCGAACACCGTGGAAAGGAGCAGGAATTCAAAAAAATGATCGACTTCATTCACAAGCATTATGCAGACAACCTGAGGCTGGAAGCGTTAGCCGGACTACTAAACTATAGTACCGCCTATTTGGGTCAGCTTTTCAAGAACAAGACGGGGGAGTACTTTAATACCTATCTGGACCGAGTCCGTATTCAAAAGGCCAAGGAGCTGCTGGGTCAGGGAATGAAAGTATACGAAGTCGCCGAAAGCGTCGGCTATACAAGCGTCAACTACTTTTACAGCAAATTCAAAAGATACGAAGGCCGTTCACCGTCGGAATATAGAAATCCATAATTTGTGGATGATTTTTTCCGAAATCCGTTGTATGGGTTCTGACTCTCCTCTGTTTTATGATTGGTTTTAAGAGAGGGGATGAAAAAAATGAAAGCGGTAACAGCAAATTCGGAAAACGCATACAAAAAACCGAAGCGGAATGCTTGGAAGGTATTTAAAAGCCAGAGGTATCTTTACTATATGTCCATTCCGTTTGTTATCTGGGTCTTCATCTTTCAGTATTTGCCGCTATGGGGCTGGACAATGGCATTTCAGAAATACAGACCTGGTTTGAGTTTTTTTGAACAGAAGTGGGTGGGCTTGGAGCATTTTCGTACTTTGTTCCAAGATGATCATTTCTACCAAGTACTGCGGAACACGCTGGCTATGAGCCTTATGGGACTGGTCGCTGGTTTTATTGTACCCGTTGTCTTTGCTCTATTGCTCAACGAGGTCCGCATACAAGTGATAAAACGATTTGTTCAGACCGTATCTTATCTGCCGCACTTTGTTTCATGGGTGGTTGCTGCAGGCATTGTCACCAAAATGCTTTCAGCGGATGGCGGTGTCGTAAACGATATGCTCGTGGGTCTAGGCATCATCGATCAGCCAGTCCAGTTTATGGCCCAAGGTAAATTATTTTGGTGGGTTGTAACTTTCGGAGACATCTGGAAGGAAACGGGGTGGAACACCATTATTTATCTGGCTGCCATCGCCGGTATTGGTCCTGAATTATACGAGGCTGCGCGGGTGGACGGCGCTAGCCGATTACAGCAAATGTGGCATATCACGCTGCCGGGGATCCGGCCGACTATTATCATTCTCCTAATTATGTCTATTGGTCATCTGCTCGGTACAGGATTCGAGAAACAATTTCTGCTGGGCAATCACCTGGTCATTGATTACTCTGAAGTACTTGATTTGTATGCGCTTAATTATGGTCTGGCAATGGGACGTTACTCTTTCGGAACGGCCATTAATATTTTTAATTCGGTGATAAGCCTGATCCTATTGTTTGCGGCTAATGGAATCTTTAAGCGCTATACCAACGAGAGCATTATGTAGGAGGAGAATGGACATGGAGGCTGTCAAAAGCACTACGCCGGTCGGCGGATTAAACAACAAGCTTCAGGCGAAATCACCACAAGACCGAATCCTGGGGATAGTTGTTTATGTTTTCATGATTGTGGTCACCGTTCTGACGATCTACCCGTTCTTAAATGTGCTAGCTATCTCTTTTAACGATTCGGTAGACACCATTAGAGGTGGGATCACCATCTGGCCAAGGCAATTTACGTTGAAGAATTACGACTTGATTTTCACCTATGAGGGGTTAATCACTGGATTCAAGATCTCCTTTCTGCGAACCGTCATTGGCACCGTAGCAGGCTTGGTCAGCGGCTCGATGCTTGCCTATACGCTTGCACGAAGTGATTTTCAAGCTAGAAGGTTCATCTCAATCTTTCTGGCCGTCACCATGTATGTTTCTGGAGGGTTGATTCCAGGTTTTATCCTGATGAAGGAATTGCATTTAATTGATACATTTGCCGTCTATATTTTACCAGGTCTTGTAAGTGCGTTTAATGTCTTCATTATTCGTTCCTTTATTGATGGTCTGCCTTATGCGTTACAGGAATCAGCCAAGCTGGATGGTGCCAACGATTTCACGATCTACTGGCGCGTTATTCTTCCTCTTTGCAAACCAGCATTAGCGACCGTAGCACTTTTCTTGGCGGTAGGGCAATGGAACTCTTGGTTCGATACTTATCTGTTTAATGGGTCTAACGAATCGTTGACGACTCTGCAATATGAATTGATGAAAATTTTGCAAAGTACGACAACAAGCGCAACCAATTCCCAGGACGCTGCCAATATGGCCGAGCGTATGGCACAGGTTTCACCGGAATCCGTCAAAATGGCAATCACCATCATTGTTACAGTGCCGATTCTTATCGTCTATCCTTTTTTACAAAAATATTTTGTTAAGGGTATGACGCTTGGAGCGGTAAAGAGCTAAACGAAGCAAACATTCATTATAATGGGAGGTTTCGCTCCATGAAGTCAAGAAAAAATAGAATGGTCGTGTCCTTCGTAATGTCACTGACTTTAGTCGCGACTCTTGCAGGGTGCAGCGGTAATAATCCGTCTGAGGCTACCAAGGCCGTAACAACAGGAGACATCACACTTACTTATTTTTCGGAAGACTCCAGCACAAATTGGAATAGCATGAAGGATCAAGTCGGTAAGGTCATCGCTGAAAAAACCGGAGTAACTCTAGATGCTGAATTCGCTGTCGGAGACCCGGTCCAAAAGATTTCGTTGATTGCAGCCACAGGAAACTATCCTGATCTAATCGCTGCTAAGGCGGATGTCGGCAAACTTGTCGATGCTGGCGCAATCATTGATTTGACGGATTTGATCGACAAGCACGCACCGAACATCAAAAAAATGCTGGGTGACAAGCTTGTTCGGACAAAGTACAGTTTGGACGACCCATCGATCTATGTGATTCCGACCTGGTCCGCTGTCGAGGAGAAAAAAATTAAACCCGACGTAGGATTTAAACTCCAGCATCGTGTCGTCAAGGAAGCGGGATACCCGGACATTCGTACGGTACAGGATTTTGAAAAAGTCATTAAGGACTATATCACCAAGCATCCGACGGACGAAAATGGCAATAAAAATATCGGATTGTCCCTTAATGCCGACGATTGGCATATGTACCAGGTAACAAACTCAGGATTTCAAACGACCGGGGGACCAGACGACGGCGAATACTACATTGATCAAAAAACACACCAAGCGACTTATCATTTCCGCCGACCTGAAGAAAAGGAATATTTCCGCTGGTTGAATCACATGAACTCCATTGGATTGCTTGATCCGGAAAGCTTCGTGCAGAAGACCGATCAGTTTAAGGCGAAGGTGGCTTCAGGCCGCGTACTTGGCCTTGCCGATCCAGAATGGGACTATGGCGACGGGCAAAATGCGCTAAAAGCGGAGGGCAAATTCGACCAAACATACGGTCATTATCCAGTCACCATGAGCAAGGAATACAAGGACACCAACTTTTGGCTTCCTGGCTTTGATGGAGGATATGGAATCTCGATCTCTAGCAAGTGCAAGGACCCGGTACGCGCTATCCAGTTTCTCGACTTTCTGGCATCGGAAGAGGGGCAAATCCTGAATAATTGGGGGATTGAAGGAAAGCATTACACGGTTAAAGACGGCAAACGGACGATTATTCCGGCTGTGCTGGAACGGATGAACAATGACAATGCAGCTTTCCAAAAAGAGTCTGGAATCGGTCTATATTGGAACTTGTCGGTCCATTATGGTGATGGCATCAAGGACTCCACCGGCAACTACTTTACTCGTAGTTATCCGGAACTACTGACAGCAACTTATAACAAGTCGGAGAAGGAAGTCCTAAAGGCCTATAAGATTGATCATTGGAAAGATCTATTCCCAAAAGAAGAAGAATTCCAACCGAGAGCATACGGAGCAGCCTACACGATGTCTCTCCCCAATGACGATCCGGCTGTTATTCTCGGAGCCAAGATGAAGGATATTACATGGAAACGAATTCCGGAAGCTGTCATGACCAAGCCGGAAAACTTCGATAAGGTTTGGGATGCCTATATGGCAGAGCTGGAGAAAGCCGGAGTACAAGAAATGGAACAATCCTTTACCAAACATATTCAAAACCGGATTAAGCTATGGTCTACTAACTAATTCGTTTTGCAAAAAGAACGGGGCCGTTTCGACTTTCCTGCCGGAGAGAAGACGGCCCTTTTTTATAATGGTTTATCATAGACTATATTGTTCAAGTTACAAACCAACAGCGGCCGCCTCGGTTATTTTCTGAGGTGGCCGCTGTTGGTTAGGGGCAGGCTTATGCGTTACTTCATAGTGCTGGGTGGGACGGTAAAATTACAGGCACGTTCAAAGTAATTACCAATTTGTCGACGTTGTTATCAGAATCCAGCCACATACCCATCGTCCGAAGTATCTGCTACCTTCCGTGGTACGGTGAGCCCCGTAAGAGCGCCTTACTCCGCTTCATTCTTGGAGGAAGTAAATAGGTCTTGAGGAAGCTCATCCCTCGTGATCACGTAATCGCTGTTGAACACTTTTATGAGATGATCCAGGGAGTTATATTGTCCGTTGCGGACGAAATCGCCCGTCCATGTGGTGAAAAAGAGCCAATGCGCTGAATATGCTTGAAGCAATTCGGGATCGCCAATCGGGCCGTTTTCGGACAGACCAACCAGCTTCTTGCTTTGCACGAGATTTACCAAGCTGTCGTACTTGCCGATACTTGGGTTATAATTAGCCGCCGGGTTGTAGATATCCACACTTACAATATCGACGACATCGTCCCCCGGATACCATTCGGGGCTCTCGGAGTTCCATACCCAGATCAGATTGTTCAGGTGATGGTAGTGTGTTAGACGGTCGTACATGATACGGTACAGCTGCTTGGCGGAGTCTGGCCCTTGGGCGCCCCACCAAAACCATCTGCCTTCCGCCTCGTGCAGTGGTCTCCACAGTACCGGAACGTGAGCGTCTTGGAGGCGTTTCAACTGAACGGCAATGGCATCAATGTCTCGCAGGATTAGCTGATATTCTTCCGACTCGGGATGATTAAGCGCATATTGAACGTCGAATGTAGTCGCCTCGGTGTAAAATCCGCGGTACCATTCTTTGCCTGGAATGTCATGTAGACCCTTAGGGGCATTCCAGTGCCATACAAACGTGACAATTCCACCTTCTTTGGCCCATTGGATCGCCTTGTCCACCTCAGTTGAGGTGGCACCATGCTCGACGCGAGAGGGGGAGTAATCCATCATGTCCGTTGACAACATCGCAGGATACTTTCCAGTCTGGTCTTTAATCCACTGGGCATCCTCAAGAGTGTGCTGACCGGAAAGAATATTGTCCCCGTAAACATCCACGAGATAACCCATGAGTGCCTTGGTTTCCACAGTCGCATTCGGGTTTACCGGCTTTTTCCCAATCTGATGCAGTTTCGGGGGGAGCACTGCTGCCAGCTTGATGTAGTCGATATGATACTGGCCCAAGTCGACATTGAACTGTATTGTGTTGTTTCCCGAATTCAGCATGATTTTACCGCCGGATACCTCGGAATAGCTTGCTGTTGTCGGAAGGGATATTTCGCTTGTCTGACCGTTGACCACCATATGGGTCTTTTTGTCACTATTTGGATTACTGTAACCGATTGCAATATTGTAAAAGCCACTTGAAGCTGCGTTATAGGCAAGGGTTAACGACCCTGTGCCTTTAAAGGCTGCGTAACCGGTACCAGAATAGCCCGTGCTGGCGGTTTCGGTGCTGACCTCACCAGTAATGACTCCGTCTTCGGCTTCAATTTTGCTGTTTGTAGCAGGCAAACTGGCGAATTCAACCTTCACGTATTCGATCCCGTAATATCCCCAGCCTCTTGAAAAAGTAACCTCGTTTGTACCGGCATTCAACATGATCTTGCTTACCAACTTCTCGTTTACAACCGCACCTCCCGGAGGGGGAACCAGCGTTATGCTTTCAGCCATTGTACCATTGACCTCGAAGCTGGTATCCTTGGAGCCGGTGTCCGCCGGAATATAGTAACCGAGGCTCAGCTTATATAGACCTGCTGTCGGCACATTCACTTTAAACGTAGCCGTCCCGTCAGACTTGCCCGAATTTGGGTCATAATCATAAAAGAAGGATACATAACCGTCGCCTTTATAAAGTGTATCGCCGGTATAGGGAGTATCCCGTTTTTCTACACCGTAACCTTGAATAATTGCATCCTTGGAACTGACGACTGTAGAAGGAGATTTGCCATTAGTGGATAAATCTTCACTTGCACCCATCGTCGTTTCGTCTTCAACATGGGTGACCAAGTTAGTTGATTCTGCTTTTGCTAAGCTTGGAATTAAATCGAGAGATACCAACAAAAAACATAAGAAAACAAAACTAAGAATACCGAAAAACCTTCTTTTCCACGGATCTGGCATATGACTCACTCCTTGAATTAGATGTTACCACCCTAATTGTCCTGCGGCGCGGATTGAAGAAACCGTTTTCATAAGTACAGACTAAGTACTTTGAAGTAATTGATGACAGGTGGTTACGGATCATCTTGCAATTCTAAACATTCCTTCTTCAGTTGTATGCGTTTTCAATTTTTGTTATTAATTTTTTAGCACCTCACCTCTCTTTAATTTCATCATAAGTTAGAGGCGAGGCAGGAACCATACAATGAATTTCGGGAAAAATCATCCTTAAATTATGGATTTTTATACTCCGGTGGCAAACAATCTTCATTTCTTTTGAAAGGTATAACCCAAGATTTTAAGGCTATATGGGATAAGCGGGAAGGATAGTTTCAATTTGTGGTATCATGCCAATAGGAATACTACCCACATGGGAATGAAAGGGACTAATACATGATTTCTCATCGATTGCTTACCTACGAAACAATTATTCAATTAACGGACCAGATTAATAGGGACCAACACTTGTTATTCTATAGCTATTTAACTCAACGTAAGGAGCAGGCTAGATTTGTCGGTCAATATGTAGACGACAAGCTGACGGCGGTCTTGGCATACTTTTGGGGGCTTCCCTTCCCTGCATTTTCTTTCTACTGCATCAATCGAGAGAAACTTAACTTTCCGGCTCTTATTGCTTTTACTAAGGAAACCATTCAACTTAACAGAAATACCGTTTGTGGTACAATCCTCTGTAATCGTGACATACAACTTTTTCAGTCTCATGGTCTCATAACGGGTAATCCACAACGTTTCTTAACAATGAAGCATATGGATCAATCGAAATTGCTCAATTCAAACCTGGCTGAGTTAGTTAAGGAAAATGATTTTTCAGATATAGTGGATTTATTACAAAATGGGGGCATGAAATTTTTTACGAGGAGCGAACTCGAACAATATCCTTTCCTTGGGATAAAGGAATGTGGTCATTTTATTGCCGTAGGCGGCTTCCACTTTTATGATCCTAAGCTCGTTGAGCTCGGAAACATATATACAAGCCCTGCTCACAGAGGGAAAGGGCTAGCAAAGCACCTGACGAGCCAACTTACAAAACTGGGCAGATCGCTTTCATTAGATGTCTACCTGGGAGTATTGGCGGAGAACCAGGCTGCTGTACATGTTTACAAAGGACTAGGCTATGAGGTTACGGCTGAGCAATCTATTGTTGATTTTAAACTATCTATTGGTTGACGAACTAGACCGGATTTTGCGCGTTGATTGTGAAGTATAACAGAATATGGGTGCTTGTTGGCATTAGAGAGGTATCACGCAACTGCCAGACAGGAGATCACCTGTTATTTCGTAGAACGGGATTATCAGGGAAAAGATATCGCTTCTGAAGGCGCCTCGAATGAAATCACTCGACTTGGAGGAGGAGAAAGGCTCTGGAACAGAATGATATTAATATTCATCAACTGACTGACGCGATCTATCAAATTTTACACAAGAGAATGGATAAGCTAGGTGTAGCATACGGTATCGTTAGCGAATTTAGTTACAATCCTGAGGAGCCACTGTCATGGATTATTAGTATTGAGGACTCTGAAATCGTGCTCACCTCGGCCATCTTGTTCCAATATATGAAACAGCATAGAAATTTGGAGGATACGTTAACTCATTTTATGCGCGATCACTTTCCATACTTCAATTAAACAGTAAAGATTATATAGAAAGCGGCAGACTAGGGCTTTGTTTTCACATCCTCGTCTGCCGCTTTTTCTTTTATTAGATCTGTCCAAAACCTATTTTCGCAGGGTGCCGTGAAAATGAACGACAGTGCCTTTTTCGATTCATTACAGGTCTGCGTCTGCACAAGTCAGACCGGAAATAACGAGTGCAGTCGAAGTACAGCTCCGTATGCGCGCCTCGCACTTATCTGGCTGGGATGCTGCGTGTCCCCTCTGTCATCGGGGAGGCGCAGAGCGGGCACACCGGCGGCGTGCCTGTGCTAGCCGCGCTTGTACGGCGTCCGCTTGTTGTGTCGCGACGCATCCACGCTTTGCAGGCACCGTCGGTGCATTTCCACACAGGCACGTTGATGCGTGGCTCCGCCGGAGACCCTGTCACCGACGAGGTCGTCCGTACCGTAGCGCTGCCTGGTCCCGGCCTGCTGCTCACGCGGGTCGCTGTGCCAGGCGCTGGCGATCCAGCGCCAGCACGGTTGCTATACCCGGAAGCACCCTTCGGTTGGCCGAAGCTGCTGCGGCGTGCTTCCGGCTTGGAAGCCTCAGGGGTGACCCCATAGGCTTCCAGCAGGAAGCGTGACACGGCGGCAGGCTTACCATGATTAGAGGCGGGAGAGGTGATGTACAGCAACTCCTTCGCCCGGGTGACGGCCACGTAAGCGAGGCGGCGCTCTTCTTCAAGCGCTGCATCGTTATCCACAGCCGTAGTCGGGGCGGCGCCTGCCCGCCGATCCTCCGGCAGCTCGCTGTGCAGCGCCGAGCTGTGCGGCAGAATGCCCTCGCTGGCTCCGATCCAATATACGCAAGGGAATTCCAGCCCCTTGGCGCGGTGGATCGTCATGAGCCGAACAGCATCGCTGTCTTCTTCTCTGCGCAGCGATTCCATTTGGCGGTGACGCTCGGAAAGCTCGTCCGCAAAGCTGACGAACGCCTCCACGGTGTCAAACCGCTTGGCTGCCGTTTCGAGCTCCTCCAGACTTTCTTGCATCGTTTCCTTATAATGAGTCCACGCGCCCGTATCTCCGCTTTCCAAATATTTGTCATAAAAGACGCGCCGCATTTCTTGAATGGCATAGGCAGGTTTCATTGTAGTGAGACTGCGAATCAGACGAATACGCTCTTTCACCTGCTCACGCTGAAAATCACGTAGTCGATCCCAGCGGCTGAGATGAATCAGCGGGTATTTTTTAGCCTGCTGTTTCTCCTCGCGCATAATCCATTCCATCCCCGCCTCACGGGATACGTACAGCGGCCCGAGGGTGCTCGGAATGGATTCCATACGCCGGGGATTTAGCGACAAGCGCAGGTGATCCATTAAGGGACGAATCAGGGACTGATCATAAAATACAGCCCCTGCTCCGTACTGAATAAATGGGACATCCCGCATAATTAATTGCTCAAAAATAGAGCGGCTTCCGCTGGCTGTCCGGTGCAAAATAGCGATATCCCGGTAGCGCAGCCGACCTTCCTCTACCTGTCCGAGTAGATGGGTAACAATATGCCCCGCCTCTTCCTCGGGCCCGGATGGGGTGGCAAATTGCGGCGGCAAGCCTTCACGCCCGGCAGCCGAAAGACGTTTGGAACGTCGATGAACATTTTTGGCGACAATGTTAGAGCCCAGCCCCAAAATCCGCGCATCGCTGCGATAATTAATATCCAGGGTAATGACCTTTGCATCCTTATAGACTTTGTCAAACTCCAGAATGGATTCCTGGCGTGCTCCATTAAAGGTATAGATCGTCTGATCATCATCTCCGACGACCATCAGATTGCGATGTCGGGCAGCCAATCGCTGCACCATCTCATATTGCAAGGCATTCGTATCCTGAAATTCATCGACCATGATATGTGAAAAACGCCGCTGAAGCGGCTGAAGCACATCCGGGTCACGCAGCAGTGCGGAGGCACGCAGCAGAATATCGTCAAAATCCATTTTATTGCGCTCCTGTTTCCACGCTTCATAAGCGAGCATGGCACGTTTGGCATCCGATTCCTCGCGCACAGTTTCCGGCAGCTCGTCCGCGCTGCGGCCTTCCGCTTTCCAGGCGGAGAGGGCAGACAGCAGGCTTTCCGGCTGGAAAGCCTCGCTGAGCCCAAGCTGACGCAACATCATTTTCATGACGGTATGCTGGGCCTGCGTTTCACCGAACACTTCATCTTGGACGCCGCGATGACGCAGCATCGCCAAAGCGAATGAGTGAAACGTGCGAGCCTGAACTGCACGTGCAGCGGCAGGGCGCACACCGGGTAATCCCGCGATGCGCAGTTTCATTTCGGCAGCTGCCTTGCTGGTGAAGGTCACCAGCAGAATGGACGATGCAGGGACATCCCGCATCGCCATGAGGTAGCCAGCACGGGCAGCCAGCACTGTGGTTTTGCCGCAGCCAGCCCCTGCAAGGGTCAGAAGGGGGCCTTTGCCGTGTCGGACGGCCTGGATCTGCGGGCGGTTCAGGTGAATGCCGGCGTTTTCTAAAGCACGAAAATAGGCCGAGTCTTGGTCGGTGTCAGGCACCAGCGTCATACTGGTATCCATGGAAGCACGACGTGCCTGAGGGCTCGACGTTGAGTAAGGAACCCCGATAGGTCGGGGGTAAAAAGAAGGATTTGGGTCCATAATCCTGAAACCCCTTTCGTTCTTAAAATCTTCCATTTTCACAAATGGGGGTAGTTTTTGGTATGATAGAGTTCTAGTCAGCTTTAGCTGACGATAAGAACAAGGCGATGGACTAAAAATAATGCTGAAATTCATGCGGATCTTGCCGGAGCGACAGAACGTTAATACGTTGACGCTAATGCCTATAGCCTTCAAACAGGCGATATGACCGCATTCCATTATACAGGAGTTCGAGGTTTGCCAACAGAAAAAAACTTTGGGATATACGGACGGTACAGTAAAATCCGGCTGGATATGGGGAGGAAATAACGATGAAGCTGATTCAACGTATAAAGGAAGGCGCTAATCGCGCAACAGAAAAGGCGCAGCATGCTGTCGAGATTAGTAAGATCAATTCACAAATTACAACGATTCAGCAGGAAATGGATGTTCATTTCTTGCGAATGGGTCAGATCTTTTACGAAGGTTACCGCGCATCCGACATGTCGGTGGCAGAAACCGAGATGACACAGCTATCCACCGCATGTGATGAGCTTCAGGATGAAATTGACGAGCTACGCAGTAGAATTGCAGAATTAAAAAACGCTCATTTATGCACCTGTGGAGCAGTTGTACCACTGGATGCCAACTTTTGCCCCAAATGCGGACGCAAGCTGAATGAAGGGCAGGCTGCCTCCAAGCAGGTGGCTGCTGTGCGTGAAGAGGTGCCAACGAACGCCTATTCTTTTGATCTGCGCAAGCCAGAAGAAGCAAAGGAGCCCGCTCCTGTTTACACGGAATATGCAGAACATGAAGTAGTGGATCGGCATGAACAGGAGCAGGATGAACCATATGAAACGCACGAACCAGCGGGATTAGACCGCAATTACACAGTATCTGATTTTACACCAGAAGAAAAAGCGGCATTCGACGAAGAGTGGGAGCGCCGCCGTCAGGAAGAGCTGGAGAAAGAGCACCGTCGCCTTGAAGAACTGGAACGCGAGCGGGAGCGTCAGGAGGAGCTGGACGAGCGGATTCGATATTGGAAGGCCAACAACTCCGGGGCCGAGAAGCCAGCAATGCCGTCTGCACAAGTACGTGAAAATGTAAAATGCCAAATCTGCACCGCAGAACTACCCAAAGGGTCCAAGTGGTGCCCGCGTTGCGGAGCTGAACAGATTTAACGCAGCCGAACAGGCTGCTGCAGGACACAGACATAACGCCGGGCAGCATAGGGGGAACAGAATATATGGAGCGTTTGCTGCATCATCTGCGGAATCTGGGTTTTACGGAAATGGAAGCCAAGGTTATGGTCGAGCTTTCGAGGCAAAATGCGGCTTCCGGCTATGAAGTGGCTAAGCGTCTGGGCGCATCGCGCTCCAACGTGTACGCGGCTTTACAGCGTTTGGCCGGGCAGGGATACCTCAGAACCAGTGCTGGAGAGCCTGTTCGTTACAGCATGCTGCCACCGGGTGAATTGACCCGGATGATCGAAGGACAAATGCAGGAGTCCCTGCGTGCGGTGGAGAAGGAAATGCCACGAACAGAACCAACCAAGCCGACCTTTTATAATGCGGAAGGCGATCGGAAGGTGCTGGAAAGTCTGACCCGTGAGTTGGAACGGGCAGAGCATGAGATTGTGTTGGATTTGTGGCGCGAGGAAGCCGAACTGCTGCGGACAGAGTTGGAGAAAGCCGAGAGTCGAGGTGTGCGTCTGCTCTGGTCCTGCGATAACGGAGAAAGCATGATGGGACCGTGGTTACCGCTTAGGTCTGGTACAGACGGACAGGAACCAGCAGGGCGTAAGTTTTCTTTTGTTATTGATCGGCGTTGGTGCATGTTGGGTATGCGGGGAGAGAATTGCCCGACACAGGCGCTTATTACCGAGCATCCGGTAATGACAGGCCTGCTGCTTAATCATTTTGCCCAGGATCTTATTCTGTATGAGCTGGAGCATGATATGGGCAGAGAGCTGTCGACCCGGTATGGCTGGCGGTATGAAGGCATTATCGGCAAATATATGTCAGCTGGAGAATAGCTAAAGATTACCGGCTAGGAAGTTCCATCAGTGCCCGGCATATAGATGTAATATAGCCCGCCTTATGAGGCACGAATTGATCCGATGTAATCAGGCGGCGAGTTTTTTCTGGATTCGGCCCCGACGTAATGCCTTGGGCTTCGATAAAGGGAATATGGCCTTCAAAAAGGGCCAGTGCCTGGTTAAGATCTGCTTCGTACAGTCCGGCTACTTCTTCTTGCTGGAGGTGATAAGCTTCCAATGGCTGGTTCGATAGCAGTCCAAACACCGAGCTAACCTCCCGGTCCCAAAAAGAGGTACCCTGTGCGGTACCTTTGCTTTCATACCGAACGGTCATCAGCGGTGTTAATGAGGCAAAGGGCACATGAATACCCAGTTCTTCCTCCAGCTCACGAGCCGCCTGAGACATATCTTCGCCTGCCGTCAAGTGACCGGCTGCTGTAATATCGTAGCATCCGGGGAAGGTGTCCTTCGTATCCTGACGCTGTTGGAACAGTAAGCGACGGCCTATCGAAGTGTCTCGTGCTAGCCAGCAGTGAAAGGTATGGTGCCAGTATCCCTTGGCATGTGCGTCTTGTCGGGAAGCTGTGCCAAGGGGGTTGTCTTCATCATCGTAGATATCCAGAAGCTCGCTAGTCATCGTGGTTCCTCCTATAGTAAGCAGAAATCAAAGGTCTACTTTACAGTATAACGTGTTTTCCTTCCTGACGATATGAAGGCGGATGTGGAATGTGGAGTGGCATTTGGGGTATGCTGGGAACATGAGGATTTGCAACATCACACAGATTTACGATTGAAAGGAGCGATTTTACATGGAATGTATAGTACATTTTCGAGTCATGCATCCGGAGGAACCCAAGGAACTTCGCGGGTTAATTATGCTGGAAAGTGGGGGCAAGCCGGGGATTGATCAAATCACGGATATGTTCAAAAATATGGGCTATGATGTCCGCCCAGACAATCCGGAGGAATTGATTTTTAAACCAGTCGATGTCAGAGCCAATTATACATATATCCGGGTTATTGAGCTGGATACGGGTGAGGAAGTCTACCAGGAAGACAGGGATTTGCGCGCGATTTTGGAAAATTTGCTGAATAAACATTAAACGTTAAAGATCAGGAGAACTAATCGATGGAATGAGATAAAGCGATCCTGTCGCCATTCATAGGAACGGAGAACCAATGATGAGATTGTATATTATCCGACATGCAGACCCTGATTACCCCAACAACACCATCACGCCGGAGGGGCATTTGGAAGCCCAGGCATTGGCAAAACGGCTTTCCAGTCACGGACTGGATAGAATTTATGCCTCTCCTTTGGGGAGGGCTTTGGATACGATGCGCTACACTGCCGAGTCTTTGGGTATGACTCATGAAGTGGAACACTGGACGCAGGAGCTGGCCCTAAAGCTGGAGGAAACTCCATACGGCCGTCTTTCCCATTGGGATTTGCCTGGTGAAGTGATCCGTTCCGAGTTGCCCCTGCCGACTCATGACTCTTGGCAGGAGATTTCCTATTATCAGGGAACGCAGAGTCCCGAAATCTTCGAACAGCTGAAGCTCCATTCTGATGAATTCCTGCAACGGCAAGGTTTTGAGCGGGTGGAGGGCAGGTACCGTATTCTGAAGCACACCGAAGATCAGGTGGCCGTATTTTGTCATGGCGGCTTCGGGCTGACCTGGCTTGCTCATCTGTTGGAGCTGCCATTGGCCTTGGTCTGGTCCGGTTTTTGGATGCCGCCTAGCTCTGTAACCACGATCTTGTTTGATGAGCGCTCCCAGGAATGGGCAGTTCCCCGTTGCATCGGCTTCGGTGATGTTTCCCATCTGTACGCAGAGGGCTTGCCCGTCAGACCCCGTGGCATTATCACCAATTTCAACTAATCAGATCTCCTACACCATACCAAAACGGCTTAAGACGGTATACCGTCTTAAGCCGTTTGTTGTAGTCATATAGGTGTGGGTTGAGTCAGCGTGCTTCGACGTACCCTTCCAGCTTGGAAGTGCAATGTGCGCAACGGGTTGCGGCTACAGGAATTTCGGACAGGCAATGTGGACATTCCTTAATCGTTTTTTCCTGAGGAGGTTTTTCTTCCTCTTTACGTTTCAGCATGTTAATTCCCTTGACCAGCATGAACACACAGAAGGCCACGATCAGGAAGTCCAGCAGGACGTTAATGAACTGCCCATAGGCGAGGACCGCAATCCCTGTTTCTTTGGCCTGTGCCAAAGTCATGCGTGTACCGTCAGCATTTACAGGATCGGCATTTTGTAAAGCTACATACAAGTCTGGAAAATTCATGCCGCCCAGAAGTTTACCAATCGGAGGCATGATAATATCGTTTACCACAGAAGTGACAATCTTGCCAAACGCTCCACCGATGATAACACCGACCGCGAGGTCAATTACGTTACCCCGTACAGCGAATTCTTTAAATTCTTTTATAATACCTTTTCCGCTCATGTGAGTGCTCACCTTCTTTGCATAAAATCATTTATCTATAATACATGCTATGCCAATTGAGGGCAATTCCAAATTGATGTATTACACTTTGTCACAAAGTCACATGTTCATTTGTCTTCTATATGTAAACCAATAATGGAGGCGATGTATCGTGAGTTTAAGATTTAATTACAGAGCAGTGAGTCCTAGTACGTTCAAGGCAATGATGGAGATGGAAAAATATATTTCCGGCCGTTTTACAGACAAAGTATTGTATGAACTACTGAAAATTAGAGTATCCCAAATCAATGGATGTTCCTATTGTCTGGATATGCATGCGAAGGATTTGCTCAAGCTGGGGGATTATGCTGACCACATTTTGCAGCTAGCCTTATGGCGGGAGGTTCCTTTGTTCACGGAAAAAGAACGTGTTATGCTTGAATTAGCTGAAGCGGTCACCCGTATTTCTGAACAAGGGGTACCTACGGATTTGTACAATAGGGTCAGAGAACAGTTTACAGAGGAAGAATACGTAGATTTGATAACCGCGGTTAACGTGATTAACAGTTGGAACCGGATTGCGATTGCAACGGGGATGTATCCGGGCATTCTTTAATGAACAGGGGGCTATGCTTTGTCTGGCAAAGAACATAGAATTGAACAACAATCGGTGGATTTAAATCTGGAGGAGCTGTATCAAAGATATCGTAAATATTCTTTTTCCATTGCTTATCGCATGCTTGGAACGGTTACAGATGCCGAGGATGTAGTTCAAGACTGCTTTGTCGAGCTGAAGAATAAGCCCCTGGATGATTTACACAATCCCAAAGCCTATGTAGCCAAAATGACGATGAATCGGTGTCTAAATCTGTTGAACTCTGCACGCAAGCAAAGAGAGACATATGTAGGACAGTGGCTGCCGGAGCCGTTGGGTGAAAGTGCAGATCTTCCTGCGGATTGGTTAGAGCGTAAAGACATGATATCTTACGCTTTTCTGGTTTTGCTGGAGCAGCTAAAGCCGATAGAGCGGGCTGTTTTTGTGCTGAGGGAAGCTTTTCAATATGATTACAAAGATATTTCGGAATTGCTAGGGAAGACTGAGAGCAACTGTCGTCAGTTGTTCAGTCGCTCCCGTCGTATTCTATCTTCGGGAGAATCTGCTCTTGAGGCTCAGTCCAGTCGCAATGTGAACAACTCTTCCCGAATAAAACTACTAGAACGTTTTACAACCGCCTTTCTTGCCTACGATGTGACTGCTATGCTGGAACTACTGGCTGAACAACCTGTATTCGTGTCAGATGGCGGAGGTAATGTGCATACGGTGATGAGACCGATGGTTGTACGCAAAGGTGTTCTTGCTCTGTTGACTTCTCGTCGGGTATTAACCGTTTTACGAGAAAGAGATGTGTTCCATACCGTCATCAATGGCGAGGTCCAGCTGGCATTTCTGGAAGCCGGAAATGTGAGAGAAACCTTATGTCTCAGACTGACACCGGACGGGGAGCATATTCAGAGTTTTTATTTAATGGTCAACCCAGATAAGTTAGGATACATTCATGTAGGACAGAAGAAGCGAACATGCGATAAAAAGTAATCATCGAAACAGCAAAAACCTTGAATCCTGCTAAGGATCAAGGTTTCTTGTTGTTTTCACAACTGCCGGGCTTGATGAAGAGCCAGATCGCCTACCCAGGGAAGCTTGAACCACTTTCCTTGTCCCGCACGAATTAACAAGATAATCCACAAGGCAAGGCTTGCCAGCGTTAGCAGGGAAGCGAGGAAAGGACCGAGTAGCGGAATGAATCCGACCAGCACATGTCCGATCATGAGGGCTACAAAAAGAAGTATGGATTGCAGTGCGTGAAATAATACGAATCGGCTTTTCTTTTCCAGCATTACAAAGGCCAGCGCGCCAATAAAGGCGAACAAATAGCACAGGACAGCTGCTATATTTTCATCCAATCCTGTGGAAGACTTATAGACTGACATGTCAGGCATATCCTCCTTTATAAAAGATTCAAGCTAAGTCTCCGTACTATACAAGCTATGAGGGCAGGATTGAAGGATATGCCCGATCTCGGTAAAAAAATTGGCTCTACACAAAGGATAAGCGGTCAAGCGAATGGATATACTCGAATTTGGCGATACCCTTTTTTTTACTTTATTGGTTTGCAAATGACTGATAAAGTGCCACGTTCCGTGGTTGAAAGGCCTCCCATTTGGACTGCGCTTCTGTCGCATCGCCCACAAGCTTCGCAGATTCGATGTTCGACTGCAGCCAGACGAGCTTGCAAATTCATTGAACCACTTCCACCTTACGAATTGCCTGATAGTCTTTCCCGAGAATCCGTTTCGGTTCCCGCCAAACGTTTTAGAAACGTATTTCTCCAGTTTAAGGACAATTCTTCCACTTCGAGAATTTGTTTAATACCCTCGATATGAGCCTTCTCTTGATGCATAATTCGATTGGCAAATGAAACCGTAATTGCTTTCGGATGGCGATGAAGGAGGGATAATCCCTCGGCTTTAGAGACAACTCCCTCTTCCAGAACGCGGAAGTAGAATCCCGTGTAGCCTGTTTGCTGTACCTTCAAGGGCATGTCCGGTACGCCGTACTTGATGGACAACTTGTAGCAAGGCTGTCTCGGCTGGCTAACTTGAACGATAGCTTTGCCAAGCTTAAAGACGTCTCCAATGCAAACGTCGGATTCTAGCAAACCCTTTATCGTTAAATTTTCCCCGAACGCGCCGTAATCGAGTGGTCTCCGCAATTCATTTTCCCAGAACGGATAGTGCTCGTAGGGATATACGCATACAGCTTTCTCTTTACCCCCGTGATGAACTAGATCGCCCTGCCCATCCCCTTCGAAGTTTAGATAAGATAAATACAAATATTCATCTGTGGCCGACTTGAATATCCCCGTAGAAACGTCCTTCTGATTAAACTGGATCTGTTTGGGCATGCCGACATTAAGTGAAAGGATTTTAATAGATGCCATTCGGATCACCCCTACTTCTAAATTTTGGTCAACGATTTTGCTAGATGCTTCTATATACTGCGTTCCTGCATATGTTCGCCCGCCTGAAGCGAGAATTTCTATGATGATTACGCCTTTTACATTTCGGTAATTCCTCTTTTGACTCTGTTCGTCCCCGTTTCCATTTTACACTCCTCTATGCGCTATTTGCGAATTTTCGATTAGTCTCCGTTAATGGGATAGAGTCCTTTTTGGGCAACTCATCGTTCCGGGAGCGATATTCTCGTTCGAACATACCCGATCTCGGTAAAAAAATGAATTAGAGAATGTGTATAAAAATACGAAAAAGGCTGAACGAAAAAGATTCGCTCAGCCATTTACATGGTTACACACAGGTTTTGCACATGTTGTACGCACTTTATCCACCGCACATTACTATTTATCCACAAAAACAACATGATTTATACACAATTTGTGCACAAACTGTAGACAATATAACGATATCTCACACTTTGCACACAGATTGTCCACAAACTATCAACATATTGGGAGTAACTGTGGATATACTTCCGTAATTATCGGTCGCCAGTTTTTAAATGGCGGCGCGGATGTGTGATTTTCCCCATTTTATTCTTGTCATCCTTTTTGGGGATAAGTCGTTCATCAGTACGTCCTTCATGATGATTATCAAAGGCGTATTCGGTCATTTTCCACTCGGAAGTACCCAAAACAACATCAGAGGGAAAATGCTGACCTCTGTGCAAATGCTGTTCATGTCCATCCTCATCAATATAAACACCATCCACTTCTACCTTTTCACCCGAAAGCGGGAGCAAATCCTTTCCTTCGCGTTCCATTGGTATCCCCTCCGTCTGGCTTATTCTTCGTTAATTTGTCCGTACGGAAGGTCTTTTATCCACAAGCTGATGCAAAATATCCTCGGCAATCTGGTCTGCGGGATGAGGCTTGCGAAGCAACTCAATCGCCTGCGTCATTTCTTCGGCAAGAGAGGGGATGGAAATCAGGTCGAGACAATGCTGAATCAGCTCCTCCGTAGTGCGCGCAATACGGGCAGCTCCTTTTTGCTGCAAATACAGAGCATTATTTAGCTCCTGACCGGGCACGGGCTTGAACACAAGAATAGGCAAACCGGATGCAATGCTTTCCGAGAGTGTAATGCCGCCGGGCTTCGTAATCACCAGATTGCTCGCACGCATAAGTGCTGGAACAAAGTCCACGAATCCATAGGTGTAAATGTCCGGGTGGTCTGCATACAGCGCATCCAATTCTGCTTTCAGTTGCTGGTTACGTCCGCAGACGATGAGTAGCCGCAACTGAGGAAGCTGGCTTAATTGCCGACAGATATCCAGTATGCCGGATAGCACGCCATAGGCGCCAGCCATTATGAGTAGTGTAGTAGTCTCAGCCTGTTGCGATGGAATTACCTGTTCCTGAACAGGAATTTCGTTAGCAGACATGTTATAAAAAGAAGCGTGAATCGGAATCCCCGTAGCGATAATGCGTTCGATAGGTATTCCCCGCTGGGCGGCTTCCTGCTGGATATCCTCAGTGGCTACATAGTAGCGGTCAATATCGGGATGCAGCCAGCGCCCATGCAGATCGAAATCTGTAACCACGTTGACAATAGGCAAATTCATCCCCATTTTGCGGCGTAACGCCGGGAGCGCGAGCTGCGGGAACGTATGTATCACGAGATCCGGCAACTCCTTTTTCAGTGTGAGCGTAAGTTGACGCATTCCGAATGAATGCAGCACATGGCCAAAGGCCGATTTTGCCTGCATACCGCGCGTGATGTTATAGACCCAGCCGTAAAGCTGAGGAATGGTTTTGAAGCTTTGCATATATACAAATTTGGTCAGACCGTTCAACCAGGGATGAGATTCAGCCATCAGATCGAGAAGTTGTACCTCGCAGCGTCCGAGTCTTCGCAAACTGTCCATAATCGCCCGAGCGGCCTGCACATGGCCTTCCCCGTAACTGGCGTACAATATTAGAATTTTTGGTGCTGAGACTTCCATGATTGTTTAGCCTCCTATATTCAATAAGCACATTAAAGCTCATTTCAGGAACGTTCCAAGTTGAGGGAGGATACGGCTGGCAAAACGTAGCGCTCCAGCAGTGTTCGCGGATTTTTCCAACGGCTCACCTTGCTATCTGCTGTAAATACTGCGACTGCGTTCGCTTCTGGCACAAGATAAATTTGCTGTCCTCCATGTCCGTGCGCACACGCGTAGTTGATGCCGTGGAGTCGTCCTGTCCACCATTGGAATCCGTAATCTCCGAATTCTGGATAACCTTCAACCTGTCGCTGTGTCGCCTGATGCAGCCAATCGGCCGGAATCAATTCTTTTCCGTTCCAGCTCCCTTGATGAAGACAGCAATCGCCGAATTTAGCCATGTCACGCGATGTCAGATATAGCCCGATGTGTCCCATGGTGTAGCCCTCTGGATCTTGTGCCCAACCACTTCTCCCGAAACCTAAGGGTTCGAACAGATGCTGGAGAGCGTACGTGTAGGCGTCAATCCCACAACAATGGGTCAGCAACACGGACAACAGGTGCGAATCCACACTACGATATTGGAATACACCGAGTTGATCCTCCTGTACAGGTAAGCGCAGGGCAAAGGACGGCCAGCTTTTGCTGCGATGAAAACGGTGGATAAAAGCTTCTCCGAGCTTTTTACCCGTCTGCCAATACAAGCCGGATGTCATGGTCAACAGATGGCGAATCGTAATCTGCTCTAGCAGTGTTTCCTTCCGCCTAGGTAAATACTCAGGCAACAGCTTATGCACAGCCGTCTCTGGCCCGGGCATATCACCGCGAGCCATAGCTATGCCGATGAGCGTGGAAGTGAAGCTTTTGGTCGCGGATCGCAAATCGTTCAGAGAGCTTACTTCATGCCCGTTATAATAGCGTTCCCAGATCAGTTTGCCGTGGCGTAGTAGCAGGAAGCTGTGCATTTTAGGAAACTTGGCTTGGATTTCACGGTCTGCCTGATCAAGTAGGGAGACATTGACGCCCTCCTCTTCACAAGTTCCTATGTTCAGGGCAGACATACGGGCAACAGGTGCAGTGAACAGCGGAGCAAAGCGGCTCATCCTTTTCCCTCCTTGTTATGTTTATTTATTTTACCCCAAACACATACACTCCAAAAACCGATAAATAAGGTATACCCCCTGTGCAACAGCTGATTGAGTACCCAAAATGACATGATGCGTAAAAGATAGGTAAAATCAATGTGAATTTACTGGAAAGCTGAAAGCTGTATCTGAATATGTTATAATGGGGTAGTGATTCAGCCAAAAGAAATTCGGTTAATAATAGTGTCAGGTACATGCCTTGTATAAGGTGTTCCCGACCTAAGCTGCAATTAGACATACTACTTCACTGCATAAGGACATCAATACTTTTCGGCATTCTCTTCAACGGAGCACTTATTTTCAACGTTTTGGGAGGGAGTTACATGGCAACGAAAGGTCACAATGAAGTTAAGGAAAGTCTGCGGGAAATGACTCGAATTTTCCGGCCTAAGGATCCCAAAAAATTTGTAAAGGAATATGTGCGAAAATACCGGATTACAGGAGGGTATGAGGAAGAGTTGACCATGGTGGTGGAAAACGAACTCGGTCGCATAAATTCTTCAGTATCTTAAAGGGTTCGATTACCCGAAAAACTAGAAATACGACTTTTATAAACCGTCTATCCACAGAGGAGACGGTTTTTTTGTGTCCGCCTTGCATACAATGGGATAGGTTTAGTGAATTTGTATGCTCAAAGGAGGCGGATTCCAATAGAGATAGCAATACGAACACCGGAGGAAATCGGCTACATGAGGGAGGCCGGACGTATTTTGGCAGATTGCCATCGTGCGCTGGAAAGTCGTATTCTTCCGGGAATCACAACGCTTGAAATCGATGCTTGGGTGGAGCAGTTTTTAAGCAAGCGCGGAGCTACGCCTGAACAAAAGGGCTATAAAGGTTTCCCTTATGCCACCTGCGCTTCGGTCAACGAGGTGGTATGTCACGGTTTTCCCTCGGAGCGGGTGCTTCATGATGGGGATATTGTGACCATCGACATTGTGGTTAACAAGGACGGTTGGCTGGCTGACCGAGGATGGACCTATGCGGTAGGTAACATTAGCCGCCCGGTAGCACGATTGTTGCGGCAGACCCATAAGGCACTGATGCGCGGGATCGAGGTTGCCCGCCCGGGGAAGACGTTGGGGGATATCGGGCATGCTGTGGAAAAAGCGGCAGGCTGGCGGCGGTTCGGCAACGTCAAGCCTCTGATCGGGCATGGCATTGGCCGCCAAATGCATGAGCCGCCAGAGGTTCTGCACTACGGTCGTCCCAAAACGGGATTACCGCTGCGCGAAGGGATGGTGATTACCATTGAGCCGGTATTTACCCTCGGAACCGAGGGGGCCGTGCTCTGGGGGGACGATGGCTGGACCATCAGCACAGCAGACGGCAGTTGGGGGGCTCAATACGAGCACACGATTGCGATTACAAAGAACGGTCCTTATATTTTGACCTCGTAAAAGAGAGTTGTGCCATAGGGAGTCAATATGCGGGTCGTTAGCATAAGGCTCTCTAGGTAAGTTTTTTAGGATGACACATTCATCGTGGTTGTAGAGATTTTTCGATAAAGCAACAGATAAATCCCCAGCTCGACAGGCGAGGAAACAGCCATCACAATTCCCGCCATTTTGCCGTCCAGTCCTGGAAAAAAGCAGATACACAGAATAAGCGCGAGAATCGCAAAGCTCACAGAAAACAGCCTACCGATAAAGATAGGTTTAGTATTACCGATTAATATCGACCGTCCTATAAAATATTCCACCCAAGGATAAAATGCAACATAGACAGCCAGTATGCGAAGCAGTCCTCTGGTTTCTAGCAACAGTTCTCCTTCCAATCCCAATACATTCCGTAACACAGGATCACCAGCAAATCCGAAGGAGAGTAACAGGAGTAGCATTGGCGACAGGATAGACAAAAAGCTTAAAAATATCAGCACTTCCCTGCGCTTGGTCGTATAAAATTGAATCACAATTTGATGCAAAGAGCTGCAAAACCAGACAAATAGATTCAGGATTTGCAGTGCTACAGAAAAGGATGCCACGGCCAACAGTGGATCAGTTGTATTGTTCAGCGCTGCTTGGATGGAAGGATTCAGGATAACCAGCACCAGCGCCGAATATAGCAAAGGAAGGTAAAAAGGTAGGAGATGCTTCGCGTGATGGATGGTTTGCTCCCCGTTGTCAGAAGGCAGCTTTCTTTTGAGAACCCGGCCTTCTAAAAAAGTAACGACCAGCTCTATGAGAATACCTGCAATAAAAATGGCGGCACCGACTCGTCCGTCATTCGTCCAGCCAGCACGGATCAAAAACCAGGAAGCAATTAGCATCACGATAATACGTATGGACGAGCTGAAAGTCATCCATGCCGTTCGGTGCTTGTTAATAATAAGTCCCTGATATATGTTACGGACAGCTACCAATATGTATAGTAAAGTAAGAACCTGGAATACGTTCTTGGTGGGTTCGATCAATACTGGGGACACACCAAATACATATTGAAAGACCAGATTGCCTACGGGCGTCAACCCGATGCTCCAGCCGATGATCAATACAGCCACAGCCACGAACGTACATAAAATACCGATAGAATGAACGGACTTGCGATCATAACCGAATTTCGTGGTCATCTGCCGTACAGCGGTTAACGGAGTTTCCAACAGCAGGCACAAGCTGACGGCGACCGCATAGCTGCTTAATGTAAACGAAGGATGTTCCGAACGAGCAAGCACGGCATTGACGATGACATGCGTTAGTGCAGCAATTAATGACGAAATGCCAAGCGGCACATAAAATGAAACAATTTTATTCAAGTCAAATCCCCCAGTAAACGAGTAGTGTAGTGAACGGGTTATCCTATCCAACTTCACTAAACAATGAATATCCTTATTATAGATCAAGATTGGGATCGTCGATATAATAGAGTGCATAATATTGGAAACTAGGAGTGGAACTTACATGAACATCAGGGAAGCAACGATATCAGATGCCGAGGGCATCGCCAAGGTGCACGTAGATTGCTGGAAGACGACGTACAAAGATATAATGCCTGCCCAGGTTCTGGAACAGCTTTCCTATGAGCAAAGAACAGAACTGTGGAATGCGAATCTATCCAGTGAAGACGGTCATCGGGTATATGTTGCTGAAAATGAGAAGGGGGAAATCATCGGATTTGTGAGTGGGGGTCCAGAAAAATCAGGTGAATACCCCCCGTATGGGGGAGAAATAACGGCTATTTACGTTTTGAGTGAATACCATAGTTTAGGCTTGGGGAAGAGACTATTTTTACGTCTGCTTCAACATTTTAATAGTATGGATATTCACTCTGTAATCGTATGGGTGCTAGCAGATAATCCAGCATGTACTTTTTATGAAAGGCTGGGGGCCAAACTTATAGTAGAACAACATATTATAAATATGAGTGGCAAAAACCTGAACATGGTGGCTTACGGTTGGATACTATTCGGATAGAATACGCTTTTGTCCTTCCAAAGCACGAATCGGTGCGATATTTTGTGTAAATTCCAACGTTCCCAGATAGCGGCCCTCTGCATCACGGATGGCAAAATAACGGATGTAGACAAATTTGTCCTTGATTGGAATCCAAAAATCTTCAACATCCTTGCGACCTGCCTTAAAATCTTCCAGCAGCTTCTCAACGACATGCACGCTTTGGGGTGGGTGGCAATTCTGTACGGTACGACCAATGACGGCTTTCGTGCGCGCGAAGATTCGTTCCTTACCATGGGAAAAATAGCGAACAACATCATTTTCATCAATAAAAGTCAGGTCAACGGGTAGATGATTCAACAGTAGTTCCAATTGTTGTACAGATATAATCCCCGTCTCGAATCGCACGAAGCCCTGCGGTGTTCCAGATGTGCCTTCCGTTTGCTCAAGGGCTTCTGCCGGTTCCTCTGCCCGTTCAGGTATCCATTCACGTTCGGGAGCGGTCAAGCAGAACCCGATTTCTTCGCTTTCCCGGGCTATTTTCAGCCACTCATCCTCTGTCAGCTTACTGAGTGCCATCGGTAGCAAAATATTCTCTTCCTTGAATATCATTTCATTCACTTCGCTCATGATATGGGCAAGTGCCTTCCCAATCTGTTCACGATCTCCGTTATATTCGGTGAGCAGACTCTTCGCTTCCTTAATCGCGGCACGAATGCTGTCGTCCACACCCCACATGACTTTGGTTGGGCCAAAAATTCCATAGCGTTCTAGATAAGGAAAGACCAGATTTTCTTTGCGGCTATAGTGCTTGTCGAGATCGAGCAGCAGACTTAAATCTTCCAGTAACTTGTAGATGATTTTGGGGCTGTCGTCCTTCTGAAATTGGTCCGCGTGCAATGACAACTTGAAGTTGACCAATTGTTCGATCTCCCGATTTTCCAGCTTGAAGGTATGAACAGGATGTCCCGGTTGTTCCTCTGGTCCTGAAGGACGGTGAATATCCTCAATGGAACCCTTGAATATCGATGTATGCACGGAACAAAGACGCTGCACTTCCGATACGGGAATCCCCTCCTCGGTCATCAATGCATGCTCCATAGCTGAAATTTCCGCTACGCTTACTCCGCCAACAGCCTCTGCGAAACGCGCTTTGACTTCCTCCACGCTTTTCCCGGCATGTAATTCTTTTATAATTTCCTTTAGCGTTTGTTGGCGTTCCGTTAATTCCTGTGCTGTATGTTCACGGTTGTTAATTAACTCGCTCATGATCGTTAGCTCCTTTATTTTTGAATGGTAAAACCATGTTGCAAAAACGTGCTTTCCACGGTTTCCATAGCTACTTTTTTCATTGCAATACCTTTGGACAGTGTCATAAAACGACCTGCGGTCTGTAACATGCCAGGCTTGGCGATATCGTGAAAACCCAGCTCTACCATAATGTCCTTCACTTCGGGGTAACGGTTAACAAGGTTAAATATCGGCTCATCCCAGTGCAGTATCTTATCCATTTGGTCATCCCCTTGATTGAGAACGTTTATCATTTACAGAGTAGCATAGGTTCTGACGAGCTTTTGTGATTGTACGCACAATTTACATTCAGGTGTTGACAGTTATAATTCATGGTTTATATACTGTGTATAAAGATATATACAGTAATAACACTGATTACTGTAATAATAACTTCGTATGAAGAGAGAACGAGGTCGTCATTACAGGCAGTGAAGAAGGGATCAGGATATGAAAATGACAATCATCAAGCAGGCATGGAAGATTAACCGGCACGATTTTCGCAACAATCCATATGTCATGCTGTGGACATTGCTGTTTATTGCGTATTTGGGATTAACTATGAGTTTTGCTGTAAGTGTGCAATGGGGTGAACTTGGAAACTTGAGTCCAGTAGCCGATTTTATCATGCTGGTGTTGATTCCGTTTCTCGGATTCATTTATAACCGCCGTGCTTTTAAATATCTTCAGGAAGATTCCTATACGCATATGCTAGCCTTTTTCCGCACCTTGCCTATACCGATGAATGCGGTGATTATGAGTCGAATTCAACAGGCGCTTTTGGCGTTTGTTGTGAACAGCGTAATATTTTTCACTCTATTGTTTACGTTGTCAGCTACGTTTCGGGTATATGCCAGTACAGGTTTCTTTGTATCGTTTGCACTTACCTGGATAGGCTACGGAATGCTGATTCAAGCCATTTATATTCATTTGGAATTTCTTAAAAAAGGGAAATCCTACTTTTGGCTATCCATTGTCGTCATGCTCATTTGTGGGATAGTTACGATTATAGTTCGAGTATGTGGAGCCAATCTGGTATCGTTAACGGCATTTTATAGCAAGGAATGGCAGCTGTTGTCTCCGGTGATGTGGGGAGCGCTGCTGGCAGGAGTTCTGGGTATGTGGGTGTCCTATAAGGTGACACAGCGTAGACTTATGAAACGGGACTTAACTTAGGGGTATGTGTACAAAGATAGATAAAAAGGGGGGAGAAGCAGGTGAATATACCAGTGCAAATTGATGAGAATAGCGCGGAACCGCTGTATGCACAAATTGAAAAGCAACTTCGTTCACTCATCGTAACCGGACAGATTGCAGCGGGAACGCTGCTTCCCTCCATTCGGGAGTTTGCAGGGACGCTCCGCTGCAGCGTCATCACCGTCCGGCGGGTCTATCAGGATTTGGAGAACGAGGGCTTGCTTCGTACCCGGCAGGGGACGGGCACCTTCGTAGCTCTGGTTGAGGATGATAAGCGCTCAGGTTACCGCCTTAAAGCAGTGACCGAGGCGTTGGAAACCGCGATTGACACAGGCATTGCTGTGCAGATGACAGAACAGGAATTGTTAGTGCTTTTCGCAGAAATGGTGAAGAGAAGGTATGAAGTCCAAGTGAAGGAGTGACGCCCGTGAAGAACGAAGTAAATCATCATGTGGAAGTTCCTATGGGGATACAGATAAAAACACCCATTATTGAGATGAGCCAAGTCTATAAAACCCGAGGTAACCGGGAAATTGGACCGATTAATCTAACCATTGAACCGGGATATGTAGTCGCTTTGGCTGGACATAACGGATCGGGCAAAAGTACATTGATTCATCTGCTGACTCAGCTTATCCACCCGGATTCCGGTGAAATCCGTTGGTTCGGTCAAGCGTATCCAGACGGCATGCCGGCAGATACACGACAATGGGTTGGGTATATGTCAGAGCAGCCAAGCCGTGAGGAAGATCAACTCACGGCAGAAGCAGCAGCGGCTTTTCGAGCCTTGTGGTATCCCGGCTGGGATGAAACACGTTTTCAGCGTCTGATGGAACGATTTCAGGTCCCTCAGCATACGAAATTATCGCGCATGTCCAAGGGAGAGCGTCGTAAGTTTGAACTGGCTGCAGCCTTGGCACCTCACCCTCGTTTGTTGCTGCTGGATGAGCCTTCGTCGGGTTTAGACCCTTTTGCCTGGAAAATCATGCTGGAGGAACTGCGGGATTGTATGGAGAACGGCAAAACGACGGTCATTATTGCTACTCATATTATAGACGAGATCAAGCGTTTGGCGGATTATATTGTCCTGATGCATGATGGCAAGCTGCTCGGCAAGCTGGAAAAAGACCATTTGCTCGAAAATAGCAAAGAAATGTGGTTTGAAGGCACGCCAGAGGAGGCATCGGAGCTTCCGGGAGTGGTAGAGACGGAGAGCGAAGGCGGATTGCAGCGAATTGTAACGTTGGCAGCCGGAGAGACCAGCGCCATATTGGAACAAGCGGGCATTCGCCCTATCCGTGTGAGGCGTTTGGAGCTGGATGATATTTTAATACATTGGTCTGCTGGACAACTATCAGAAGATGCGGAGATATACACGCAGAAAAAAGGAGCGGAGTAATCATGAGCATGCTGCAATTGAAAGAGGTCGTGAAGCAATATGGGAACCACACGGCGGTGAACGGAATTTCGCTGAATGTGAATGGCGGGGAGATTTACGGATTACTGGGAGGCAATGGAGCAGGCAAAACGACAACGATGCGCATGGTGCTCGGCCTGATTTACCCTGATGGAGGAAGCATTCAATATGAGGGAAAGCCCTACAGCAAGGAGCTTCAGCGGACGATGGGCTATTTGCCTGAGGAGCGTGGACTATACCCCAAGGTGAAGGTGAGCGAGCAAATTAACTATTTGGGCAGGCTGCGCGGCATGTCGGCCAAGGAGGCGGACAAAAGTCTACGCTACTGGCTGGAACGCTTTGGAGTGCCGGAATACTACGACAAGCGGATTGAGGAGCTATCCAAGGGGAATCAGCAGAAAATGGGCTTTATTGCCGCTGTTGTGCATCGCCCCACGCTGCTTATTTTGGATGAGGCCTTCAGTGGGCTTGATCCGGTGAACGTTGAATTGCTTAAGGATACGGTGAAAGAGCTGCGGGACGATGGGGCTGCGATTTTATTCTCGACCCACCGCATGGAGCATGTGGAGGAACTGTGCCGCCATATTACGATCTTGCATCGCTCCAATACAGTTGTGCAGGGAAGTGTGCAGGAGATTAAGGGCCGTTACCCACGTGAAAAAGTTCGTCTCATTACTACAGGTGAAGTGAATGGACTGGAGCAGCTGCCCGGCGTGCGCCGTGCAGAGTCTATGGATCGCGGCTGGATGCTGCATATTGAGCAGCCGGATGCGGCGAAGTTGATTTTACAAACGGCGTTGGAGCAAACGGATGTAGAGCATTTTGAGATCAAGGAGCCTACGCTGAACGAGATTTTCATAAGAGAGGTGGGGGATTCCCATGAATAGACTGGGGACGGTGATCGGTTTTACGTTTCGTCAGAAGGCGAGAACCAAATCTTTTATCATTACAACGCTGGTACTGGCCTTGCTCATTACGATTGGTATGAATCTGCCGTATTTGATTTCTTTGTTTAAAGGAGATGGGGCAGGAGGTTCGGGCACAACGGCAGCCGAGCATCATCGCTTGGGACTGATTGCCGGGAGCCGGATAGAAGTGGCGAATCAGCTGGAGCAATTCACCAAGGAGCAATCCAGCCCCGCAGCCATCTGGGTGCGTTATGACAGCGTACAAGCGCCGGCAATGCAGCAAGCCTTGAAAAACGGGGAGCTGCAAGGTTACGTGCAGTTCACGGAGCCTGCCGCCAAGGGAGATGCGTTTCCTAAAGTGGAGTACGTCTCTGTAGAAAAAGAGCCATCTCCTGCTGTAATTACATTGTTGCAGACGGGACTTCAGGAAGCTAAGGTCAAAGCCATTATGGGCGGCAATGCATTGACCAGCGATCAAATTCGTGAAATTAGCACACCTGTATTGGTGGATAGCAGGGAAGTAGACGGTCCGTCTGAGGCAGGGGGAGCCGTGGGGACAGAGAAAAAAGAGACCTCTATGATTAACTATGGTTTGGTCTATGTACTGATGATTTTATTCTTCACCTCCTCCATGATGACGGGGAATATGATTGCTGCAGAAGTGACATCGGAAAAAAGCTCACGTATCATGGAGATTCTCATCACAAGCGTCTCACCGTTGACCCAGATGTTCGGAAAAATTATCGGCATTTTCCTGGTCGGCCTGCTGCAAATTGCTGTCTTTGCAGCCGTTGTATGTGCCAACCTTATGCTGCCGCATAATAATGTCATTCTTAGCTCAGCCGGGCTGGATCTGTCGCAACTGAATATCGCGGTATTGGGCTATGGTCTGGTATTCTACATCCTCGGCTACTTTCTGTACGCAGTATTGTTCGCTGCGGTGGGTTCTATTGTTAGCCGTACCGAGGAGTTGGGACAGGCGATCATGCCGATTACCGTGTTGTCACTGGCAGCCTTTTATATCGGTATCTTCAATATCGCCGCACCTGATACGATTTTCGTAAAGGTGGCCGGGTATATCCCATTTTTCTCGCCGACTGTCATGCTGCTGCGGATTGGTCTGGAGCGGGCGAGCCTGCTGGAAATTTGGCTGTCACTTGGTATTCTGGTCGCCTCCATTTTGTTGTTCGGTTGGCTGGCCGCCAAGATCTACCGTACGGGCGTCTTAATGTATGGCAAACGTCCTTCATTCAAAGAGTTAAGAAAAGCTATGAAGGCTTACAAGATTTAAATTTTTTAATTGCGGTGTGAGTAACCATTATAGTTGAGACAAAAGTAATTAATAAATGAGATTTTTTGCAATACATGCTTGAGACAGATTGAGGACCTTGATTCGTCAGAAACACTGATGAATCAAGGTTTTTCTACTTTATGACTTGACCTTATGCCTGCCCTGAGATATATGGTGCACTGATAGAAAGCACACCCGGGTTCAGTATTACTGGAGTGAAGGGCAGTGGAAACATCGTAAGCTCTGGCCTTGATACGATCACGGACGGACAGTAAGAGGTTAATCTATAGGGGGAATGAAAATGAAATTTAACAAGGTTGTTCTGTGGATAAATGAATTCGAAGATATGAAGGGATTTTACTCCAAATTGGATTATTTAATTGCAGATGACAAAGATGATAATGAATTTACGGTTTATATGGGCTACACGCAAGTGGTCTTCAAAAAGGCGGATGATCGATTCTTAGCTCAGTATGGTAAACCTTATTATCATATAGCCATCAACATTCCAGAGAATACATTTGCAGAAGCGAAAAAAAGATATCCTCTCAAATCAGTCTTATTAAAGAGGATAACGAGGATGAAGTGTTTTTTGATTTCTGGAATTCTCATTCATTCTATTTTGAGGATCCGTCAGGAAATATCGTAGAATTCATTGCGAGGCATAATATGAAAAACCAAACGGATTATCCATTTTCGATGAAGGACTTGATTGGGGTGAGTGAGGTCGGTATCGTATCGAAAAACGTTCCAAATGCAGTAAAGAAGTTAAATGAACTGGGGATACCGAACTTTGGAGAGTCATCCGAAAACTTCGCTCCCATAGGGGATGAGCATGGTTTATTCATCGTTGTGCATAAAGGAAGAGAGTGGTTTTTTTCAAACGGAAAAGAGGCCGTATCTTATCCAGTAGAGGGATGGATCGAAAACATCGGACACATCACTTTCACATCAGGCGACGATTTCGTTATTCATGATTGATCTTTCGAATAGCCCAATAACAGCGGGAGCTGGGATGAACTGCCTATAAGCAACCTTAGTTCGTTTTTCGACTATGGTTGCTTCAGTTTTTATCGAAAAATGCTCATGGTACGGCTTCTTATAACAGAAAAGGTGGGGCTATACGCTGATAGCGGGTATGAGGATTTGCAATATACATTTGATTGTTTTTCCCTGATTGATTAATATAATGGGCGATGTCCTAAACCTGTCGTATTAAAAATAGAGATGAGGATTACGATGAATAAAGCAAAGATTCTTATTATTGAAGATGATGCTCCGATTGCCGATTTGCTATCGTACGGGCTTTCTATGGAAGGGTTCCAGACACGCACAGCGTCCAGCGGAGCAGTGGGAATGCATGAACTGCAGTCGTTTCAGCCCGATTTGCTGCTGCTGGACTGGATGCTGCCTGACCAGAGCGGTCTAGACATTTGCAAAAAGGTGACTACGGATTATAACATACCGATCTGTATGATTACAGCTAAATCGGATATTACCGATAAAATTCTCGGTCTTGAATTCGGTGCCGATGATTATATTACCAAGCCTTTTGATCTGCGTGAAGTTGTTGCACGCATTCGAACCATTTTGCGCAGAGTGGAGCAGGCGAGCAGCCCCGACAGGGAGGAAGCAGAGAAAGCCGTCATTCGGTTTAAAAACATTGAGGTGATTGAAGAAGAACGGCTTGTCCAAAAAGAAGGCCGTCCCGTTGAGTTGACTCCCAAGGAATTTGACCTGCTTATGATGCTGGTTAAACATCCGGGCAAAACTTTTTCACGTTCCGAACTGCTTGATCTGGTATGGGGTTATCATTTTGCTGGAGATACACGTACAGTTGATACGCATATCCAGAGACTCCGCAAAAAGCTGGATGACACCAAGTGTATTACTACCGTCTTCGGAATTGGATACAAATTCAAAAAAATGGGTGAATAAGCATGATACGCAAAATCAGCATCAAATTTCTGATCGGTTTTTTTCTGATTTTTTCGCTTTCTTTTGTCGTGCTTAATCAGACCGTCAAGGAATTTATCCGGACAAGCAATCAGAACCTGGTTAGCTCCGAACTGATCGGACTGAAAAATAACAGCAATGTGTATGTGCGCCAGGCTTTTCTGATTAACCATTTCAGCAGCAATGAGCTGTATTTTGGAGAAATTGCCAAGGAGATAGCAACTGATCTAAACCATACCACGAACAGCAGTATTGGCGTGTATACGGTGGAAGGCAAATTGCTTTATGCCCCGGACATCTCACTATTTCAGCAGCGAATACAAAGCGATCTGCAGCAGGCGATTGGTGGCAATACAGCGTACAGCATTACTTATGATCGTAATAAGACGACAGTCCTCTTCTCCTACCCGGTTGTTATAGACGGTTCAAAGGTAGGCATACTGCGTTTTTACAAAGATTTCAGCTCACTCTACGAACAAACCGGACAGATTCGGGAGATTACCCTCTATATTGCCCTAGCGATTTTTGCGGCAGCCTTTCTGTTTTCCTATATTCTTTCCAGGCATATTACCATCCCACTGACCAGATTGACGCAAGCATCCACCGAGGTGAAAAATGGAAATCTGGATATCCGTCTTCATATTAAACGCAAGGATGAAATTGGCCGATTGGCTGAGAATTTTAACGATATGATTGATCAAATCAGTAGACAGATCCATATTATTGAGAAGGACCGGGACCACTTGAAGCAGCTTCACCAGCAGGAAAAGCGCTTTTTTGACAATATTACTCACGAACTGAAAACTCCATTAACCTCCATTCTGGGATATGCGGAGTTGATCAGGCTGAACGGTGAGAAAGACCGTGTTTTTTTTGACAAAGGAATGAATCATATTATCGAGGAGAGCAGGCGCCTGCATGCGATGGTGTTAAAACTACTGGAAGTTTCACGCAATAATATTATGCTCAAGGAGCTTGATCGGGTGGATATTGGGCTAATCCTGCAGGATGTGTGTGAATCGATGATGATCCGAGCACAGCGCTATAAAAAGACCATTGAATATGAGATCAATGAGGAATTGTTCATGTTGGCTGATGGGGACAGGATTAGACAGATGTTTATCAATTTGATAGATAATGCGATTAAATATAGTTTGCCGTCTTCGGCAGTATCGGTAAAAGCAGTACAGGCAGAAGAAAAGATCCGCCTGATCTTCAGCAATCCAAGCGATCCGATTGAGGCAGAACATCTGTC
Organism: Paenibacillus sp. SEL1; assembly: GCF_054602535.1. Taxonomy (NCBI): domain Bacteria; kingdom Bacillati; phylum Bacillota; class Bacilli; order Caryophanales; family Paenibacillaceae; genus Paenibacillus; species Paenibacillus sp. SEL1. Next base: position 2,646,623 of record NZ_CM137723.1, read on the forward strand.
ACACTTGTTACAGCCATTTTATCTGGCTCATTCCGACAGCGCAGAAGAAGGCAGTATAGGATTGGGGCTCAGCATTGTGAAATCCATCGTTGAAGAATTTGCGGGTTCCATCATGATTACCAACGAGCATAATGAAACCATCGTTACGGTGGAATTTAATGCTCTGGAAACCGCGGGGAACGGAGAATAAATAATGGGCAATAAATATAAATATTTTGTAATGCTGCTGGTCGTATCTCTCGTAGTATTACTGCTGTCAGCATGCGTTTCAGAACCAAAAACAGAGACCGTCGTCATCGCTGACAGTAATGAAGTTTCCAGTGCCGATCAAAGCTCTCGTCCGTTTCAGGTCCAAAAAATATATCGCCTTCCGGATCGTTTTGCGAATACGGGACAGCTGCTGGGCTGGACGTCTGGAGATGCCGTCATCGCATCGTTCGGGGCCATGACCATACTGAAGCGAGGTACGTTGGAACGTTTAACTTATCCGTATGAGCAGAGCAAGCCCATACCCGGAATCGGCAATGTAACTTCCAATACGATACTTTCTCCCGATGGGAAATATATTTGCGAAGTTTCCCCTTCTTCCTCGGAGACAACCTTAAAGCTTATTTCCTTGCAGGATGGCAAGGAAAAGAAAATAGACAGGATCAATACTAGGAACCAGTCTTATGTACAATATCTTTCCTGGTCGGCCAACAGTTCGTATATCAGCTACCTGGTAGAAAACCCGCTTGATAACGGAGCTGATAGCCTGTATATCTACGATATGGGGTCTCAAACTTCCGACAAATATCAGTTGAAGGGTATCATAAAGGAAGACACGCTTTTGAGTGTTAACATTTCAAATGATGGCCGCAGCGTACTGCTGCAGTTATTTCGTGTAAAACAAGGTCAGAAAAAGGTGCTAACCATGGGGAAGGTTTCCGGGAAGAATATTGAATTTCAATACGAGCGTCAGATTGGTGGAGATTCAGTAGCCTGGATGAACAACGACCAGTTTGTGTTTCTCGGAACGGATAATTCACTGTATGAATATGATCGGCGAAACGGCGAGCTCTCCGTCATTCTGGAAAAAGTGTTTGATTTTGAATTCTCGCCTGACAGGAAAAATATCGCATACACTGTGTATGATCAAAATGTCACTTACGTGGGCAAGGTTCAGGGAAGAAATATACTGTATAAGGAACCGGTGTATCGCGGAATTGTGCCGACGCATATATACTGGAATCCGAACAATAAAAGTGTACTGCTTCAAGGACAAAAACAATTGGATTCCTCGCAGACTGCGTCAACGGATTCTCCTAGCAAGGAGTCATTGATCATTGAATTAAAATAGCGATGATGATCGCCATATTTGTATATCTCAAAAACCTTATTTCGGTTGTTCAGCCGGAATAAGGTTTTTCTTTTTGCAACCGTTGTGACAATTTGTTTACATGTTGATCAAACTTTCGCGACATCTTTTTTCTATAGTAAATGAAGCAAGATCATTAGCCTACAAGGACAAGGAATGGACCATAGTGAATGGAAACCGGAATCTGAACCTGAATCAACCAATAAAACGTTATATGACTGGTCTGGATGGGCTAAGGGCCATCTCCGTGCTTGCTGTTATTGCTTATCATCTTCATTTCAGATGGGCAGAGGGTGGGCTGCTGGGGGTAGAGATTTTCTTCGTTCTGTCAGGATATCTGATTACGGATCAGATCCTTTTCGAATGGAGGACGCGCAGCAGGTTTTCCATTGTGCAATTCTGGATCAGACGAATGCGCAGACTACTGCCGGCAATGATCTTTATGCTGACTGCAGTGGCACTGTGGCTTTTAATTACTGATTTCTCCAGACTGCAGGCGTTAAGAGGCCATTTTGTATCCTCGCTTTTTTACGTAAACAACTGGTATCTCATTTTTCATCATGTTTCATATTTTGAAAGCTTTGGCCCGCCTTCTCCAATCGGGCACCTCTGGTCGCTTTCCATTGAGGAACAGTTTTACGTAATCTGGCCGCTTGTTCTGCTGGTCGGTCTGTGCCTTGCGCCGCGACGAGGCAGACTGATGTTATACATTCTGGGTTGCGCCGCCGTATCCGCCATAGCAATGGCCGTTATATACGAACCCGGAACAGATCCGAGCAGGGTGTATTACGGGACGGACACAAGGGCGTCTGCCATTTTGATCGGAGCGGCTCTGGCGGTAATCTGGCCCAGCTGGAGACTGAGTGACAATGTATCTTCTTCGGCCCGGACCATGCTGGATATGACTGGCGTGTTGGGCATTGTAATGTTGTTTATCCTGATCGGTCAGACCAACGAGTTTGATGATTCGCTGTATCGCGGCGGTTTTCTTTATTTATCACTCATTACGGCGGTTGTCATTGCTGTACTGGTTCATCCGGCCAACCGACTGGAGCGATTGCTCGGCTGCCGGCCTCTAAGCTGGATCGGTAAGCGATCTTACAGTCTGTATATATGGCATTATCCGATCATTATTTTATCAAGTCCCGTGGTAAATACCCAAGATGCCAGCTATATGCGCATTGCTCTGCAGGTAACGGCCACTTTCATAATGGCGGGTCTTTCTTACAGATACATCGAAGAGCCCATCCGTCGCGGGACCTTTTGGACCAGCCTAAAATCACTCTGCAGGTCAGGCGCTGGCAACCAACTAGGCCTTGCCATAATTGTTATCGCCATTATTCTGGTCCTGACTTCATGGAAGACGGATTCATCAGATCCTGTACCTGATGTGCCAGCAGCTGTAGGCCGGGAACCCGTCCAGACGGAAAAGCAACAATTCGACCGTTCCAATGAAAATCATGAAAATACAGGCCATTCCGTAGAAGGAGAGGGGGTCACGGCGATTGGAGATTCTGTCATTCTGGATGCCGCCCCGTTTCTCGAAAAACAGCTTCCCGGTATGATCATTGATGGAAAGGTGGGACGGCAAATGTTACAGGCTGGTGATGTACTTGATAACTTGCGAACACAGGGCAAGCTTGGCAATAAAATTATTATTGAACTCGGCACCAACGGCGTGTTTAACCAGAGTCAACTGAAGTCCTTGCTGACTTCACTACAGGATTCTCGGCAAATTTATCTGATAACGACCAGAGTACCGAGAGGGTGGCAGAATACCGTAAATGACAATCTGCGTGAAATTGCTGGTGAATTTCAAAATGTACGACTTATCGATTGGTATTCGGCCAGCGAAAACCGCAACGATCTATTTTATGACGATGGTGTTCATCTGAAACCAGAAGGAGCTCAGTATTATGCCTCGGTTTTGATTGATGCTATCAAACAGGATAAAACCTACTAGCATGTTAAAGGAAAGGATGAACTAGGTATGAACAAAAAAAATGTCGGAAAAGTGAGGGCATTATGGGGTTTTATGATTCTCCTTATCGCTTTAGGAGCTATAGGCCTCCATATGCACGCAAAGCAAAATTCGGTTGATAACGAATCTCGCAGTAAGGAGTCTTCTTTATACAATCTTGATAAGATGCAGGCTGCTGCCCAAAAGCATGGGGCTTCCGACACCAACGGAAAAAAAGCTCAATCATCCGTTTCTTTCACCGGTGAGGGCGTCACAATGATTGGAGATTCGGTTACGGTCGGAATTGAGTCTTATTTAAAAGAGCAGCTTCCGAATATGACGGTGGACGGCAAGGTTGGCCGTCAGATGTCTCAAGCTGTAAAAGTCATTAATGAATTAGCCGCTCAAGGCAAACTGGGAGAACAGGTTATTATCGAACTCGGCACCAACGGTCCATTTAGCAAAGACCAATTGCGGGACGTACTGCAATCCCTTTCTGAAGCCAGACAGGTACTCTTGGTCACCACCCGGGTGCCGAAGGGCTGGCAGGATGCGGTGAATGACACGATTGCACAGGTCGCTGGTGAATACAGTAACGTCAGCGTGGTGGACTGGTATTCGGCCAGTGTAGGTAAAGATGAATACTTTTATAGAGATGGCGTCCATTTAAAACCAGATGGTAGCCGATATTACACTTCACTCCTCGTAGCAGCCTTGCAAAAATCTTAAATACGGAAAGAGGCAGGCGCATTCATCATTTGGAAAGGAATAATGACATGACACAGAGGAAAAAGAGGATATTGATTATAACGTTATTACTTGTGGTCGCTGCTGTAAGCTTTATCTTTTATTATTTCTTTTCCATTTACAAGGGATTAGCAGGACTTAGCAAAACCCCGGACAACTCCCCATTTGTTAAAGTAAGTACTGATAAAGTCGAAGCACTGGAAGTTCCGGAGTGGAAGGGAACCGAACCTGTAAATATTTTGCTGATGGGCGTGGATAGCCGCGAGAACAACAAGGGGAGTGTACCCAGGTCCGATAGCATGATGGTCGTTTCGTTGAATCCTATTGATAAGCGTATCCATGTGTTTTCGATTCTTCGAGACACCTATACGGATATTCCCGGGTACGGCAAAAATCGAATTAATACCGCTGTTACGCATGGACCCGATACGGCGATGAAAGCTGTCAGCGAATTGCTGGGGGTGCCAGTTCAATTTTATGTATATACAGACTTCCAAGGGTTTATTAAACTCGTCGATGCGGTAGGCGGGCTCGATTTTTATGTCGAAAAGGGTATGCACTATGAGAGTAAAGCCGATCAGCATGAGTATGATATTGATTTGAAGCAGGGACAGCAGCACTTCGATGGCAAAACGGCACTTCAATATGTCCGTTTTCGCCATGATGCCATGTCCGATTATTCCAGAACAGGGAGACAGAGGCAATTTATCACGGCAATAGCTGAGAAGGTAAAAACAACGACTTCCCTTATGAGGCTCCCTTCTATTCTAGAGGAAATCAGCCCGTATATCGATACCAATTTGTCAGTCTCTGATATGTGGAATTTGGCTTCGGTAGGGTATGAAAGCACATTAAAGGGAAATGAACAAATACCGCCAATGAAGCTGTTAAAAGAAACTTATGTTGGCAGAGCGGCTGTTCTGGATGTAAAAAGTCGAACGGATTTAAAGCAATTTGTGCAAAGGATCCTAAACTCCGACGCTTCTAACTCGATTACAGACCATCCTTCCGGAAAAAAGCAACAAACAGATTTTGAATAGGACTACCATATATAAAATCGTATTTGCCGCACAATAGTCTGTAAATGCTCTTGGTGAATAAAGAAGAGCATAACATGGTCTTCCGGTTATAAATAGGGGGAAAAAGAATGGGTATAAAACCGATAGTAAAGTTCTGCTTGGCGTTAACCATATCCACCGCGATGCTTCTGGAAATCACTGCTCCGCACATAGTTATGGCTGATGCTGCACAACGTGCGAAAAGCACGTTGTTGAACGATAAACAGAGTCAACCAATAAAAACAATTTCAACGCTGGTTGAAAATACCCCGACACTGAAATTGGATAGCAATGTGGCATCAATGACGAAGAAAAGAACAATTAAAGCTAGATTTAAACTTCCGAAGGGCTCAGATATAAAGAAAATAAGCATGGAATGAATAATTTGGATAATCGTGCCGTAGATCGGTATCTAGTCAATGCCAAAAATCAAGTCATTGGCCGCCCGCGTCACGGTAATAAGAATTTTTTCCCTGAGTATTACGTTTTGCCGACCGATAAAAGTCTTCAAAAAAATCCGCTGGAAGCCTACCGGATGATTGAATATTTTATCCGCAATGGAGTAAAGGTTGAACGCTCGACAAAAACTGTAAGTGCTGCTGGCAAGACCTACCCTGCAGGTTCATTTATCATAAATATGCACCAGGCAAAACACGGCATTGCAAACATGGTTTTATATGATGGTATTAACGTCTCAGATTATGCTTCCGTAGCTGGCGAGATTGTGCAGGACTTTCCAGTCCTACGAGGATTTGAATGTGATGTGATTAGAGAAGCTGGAGTGTTTGAGGGCAAAACCTCTCCGGTGACTTCCGTATCGATTCCGGTCACACAAATGCCGAATCATTCTGCCTATGTTTTAATCCGTAACACCAATAATGATGCCATCAAAACGGTTAATGAATTGCTTAAATCCGGCAAAGTGGTTACGATGCTATCTAAAAGCGGAACAGGATATGAAGCGGGTGACTTTGCAGTAGCCTATGATGATCTGTACCCGCTGGCCTCAAAATACGATCTTGATGTAATGGCATTCGGCAATAACAAACCCGTTGGCAAAGTTCTTAAACCTTCTACGGTAGCTGCTCTCGGCGAACCGGATTATGTGCTCAAAAATCTCGGTTTTAAAGTGACCGATGATCAGCAGCATGCCGATGTGCTTGTGAATACATTCGATTCCGATAAACTTGTTGAGAAAGGGAAGCCTTCATTGCTTATGGAAATATGGGGATGGTTAATGTGAAAAACTGGAGTCCTCAATTTTCGTTTGCTGGACCAACATGGGAAAGATACGAAGGGGTCTTCCTGGCGAATGTCAAACAGGATAATGCGATTACAGCCCCTTACGATAACGAAGAGTACTTCTACACCGATACAGGTTCTTACATTACGAAACTACCTAAAGCCGCAAAAGTTCTTGCAACCATTAGTAATAAAGAAAACTTCTTCAAAGCGGGCTGGTGGCCAGGTCACGATGCTGCAAAAGGAAAGATCATGGCCTTCACTTATAAGGAAAACAAAAAGAATCTTACTGTTTTTTCTAATGATCTAACCAATGGCGCTCATTCGCAGCAGCAATTCCGTTTGCTGGCCAATTCAATTTTTAATGCCGTCCCTGGCAAATCGTGAGTGAATTTTAATAATATTGAAAACAACCTTATTCCAGTGATCAACTGCGAATAAGGTTGTTTTTGTGATAAACCAGTTTCGTCCGTTGTGACATTTTGTTTGCAACTTGATCAAACTTTAGCGACATCTGCAGGCTATATTGGACTACAGCGTAACATCAATCCTGAACATGCGGGTTGATGAAAAATGCGAGTTCAGGATTTTCAGGGAGGAATGCACGTTGCTAAGCAGTATTAAACTGATGAGGAGATCCGTCAGAGAGTATGAGGAAGAGACAAAGATTAAAAAACGAGCTTTTTCCGTAAACAGCCAGTTGAATGAAAATCAAGTAAATGAAAAGACGGTTGCTAATAAATTGGATGAAAAAGCAGTAGATACAGCAGGTATATCCAATTCAACCTACGACGGTACACACACCGATATTCCTTCTCGAAGCTCTGTAGAAGAGTCGAAGAGAAGGCGGGGCACCGGGCGTCTTGTTGCACTTGATGCAGTACGAGGATTGGCGGTGCTGGGAATGTACTTGCAGCACTTCGGATCGAACCCAAACGTTTCTGCGCTCGTTTCCGGAACGACCACCCTCTTATTTGTGTTGTGCGGCGGGATTTCTTATTCGATCATGGGACAGCGTATGATGGATCGGGGAGCAGAGGTGACCGCTTTTCGTGCACGCATGCTGGCCCGTGCAGTATTTGTTGATATTATTGGTTATTTGCTAATTATGTTGAACACTTCATATGGCATCATTTTGCCTGCCTATGCAGCTATGTTTGTGTTGGCCCTCATGTTATTTCGCCGTTCGCCCCGCACAATTGTTACAACAGCAGCAGTGTTGCTCGTCACAACCCCGCCGCTAATGATTCTTGGATTAAGCATTTTCTCGAAAGCTTATCTTCTTAGTGATATTGCGGGAGGTCCGATGTCTGCTCTCGCCTTGATGCCTGCATTTGTTGCCGGCATGGCGATTGGCCGCTTTGACCTCACCAAATTACGCACAGCCCTCTCACTCGCAGGCAGCGGTATCGTGATGCTTGTTATTGGCAAGGCACTGGCCGCTTTTGTACTTCCGAATTGGAGAGTTCACTTTGAACAATGGCTGATAAGTGTGCAAGGGGTTGCTCCTATGCAACCACCAGATGAATACGCCATTTGGCCGCTTAATACGGAATTACCGATGTGGCATATGCTTTTGCAGTCGGCTCCGCACACCGCTTCGACATTCCAGACGATGATAGGATTAGGCATTTCATTCCTGGTATTGGGCGTTGCGTGCCTCGTATCGAAAAAGGCTCCCACTGTATTAATGCCTTTCGCAGGAGTCGGCCGTGTGTCTCTGACCATGTATGCCATTCAATTTGTAGTGGTATGGGTTCTCGATCTAACAAAGATTGGGCACAGTCTGGACGAAGTCCCGTATGGCGACGTAATGATCGCAGTTGCAACACTGTTGCTGGGATTGTTGTTTGCTAAGCTTCCTGTTGGTCCGCTTGAAGGATTGATGCGCCGCTTTGACCGATTGTTCAGCTCTCCCCAACCAGGCTCACAAAAGTAAAGTAGATAGCCTTCTTGCTATTTATTGTCATAGAAAACGCCGGGTTATAATTAAAACAGACTGATCAAAAAAGATACCAGATAAGAGCTATAAGATGATTATTGAACAAAATTGAAAAATAGAAACTAATAATGAAAATAATGGAAAATATTAATAGTTAATTTCTCCGAATGGGTGGGTTCGATTGTGAACCTACCCATTTTCCATTGAACACAGTTATGGTTCTTTCTGTAAACAAAATCACTAATTTGTCCGATACATACATAAGGATGATTTACTGTTAAATATACCCTTGAAAATTATGATTTCACATATCATTAAAATTAGACTTCGGTTTAAGATAACCAACTACTTGATACGTGCAGCCTATGTAAATGTGACGACTAGAAAGGAGATAGAGCGTGAATCGTGAAGAGGTTTTTCGACATTTTAAAAATGAGATCTATGAACCCCTAAAACATCGAATGTTATTCGCATTGGAAGTCTATTTCCAAAATCATAAGCATGCCTTGGCTAAGGCATTTCGCAATTCACTGGAGCAGATATTTGAGAAAGCCAAGTTGATGCAGCAAGAAGGTAATAAACACGCCTTGGGATATATATCTTATTCCATGCTTCGTACCGAATTAGCAAACGGAAGGGCGACCTATTTAGTGGAGGCGATGGATAAAAGATGGTTTATGGATCTCCATACTTGTCGAGATACCTATAATGCAGATTGGGCATTTCGCTATTTGGACGAGTGGGAGATGGAATTAAGTAAGCAGGCCAAGAAATACGGCGGAAGAATCGGATTAGATGATATTCAGAGGATGAAATTGCACGTGGCAGTATATGTTCATCAATATATCATTGCCTTGGCGCGTTTTAGTATCACAGAAGAATGGTTCGATGATATTCAGTTTGCTCATGAAATACAGTTGGAAGATGTATTCGAACTGAGAGTCGGAGAATATTTAGATCGAAGTGAAGTCATTTATAAACGAGATGTGCGTGTCAAAGATTCCATTGTGATTAAAGACTGGCTAGAGGAAAAAAAGCCCTACGACTACATACATGAAGTTTTCCGCAAGATCGACGGGTCTCAAGGAAATTATGAGGGAATACGTCTACAATATGCCGATTTGAATGAAAGTTCCTTTATAAATAGTGATTTTACGGGAGGCAATTTGATTGGTTCCTGTTGGTATAAAGCATATTTACAAGAGGCTGATTTTAGCGGTTGTTTGATTCAAGAAGCTCGTTTTGAAAAAGCCGACTTAAGAGGAGCGACTTTTCGAGATGCAGTAGCTGTACCTGGAATATACCAGTCTGAACGATGGGAAAGACCTGGTTTTCAACCCGTAAGTTTTGCAGGAGCAGATCTTACAGGAGCCAAATTTCAGGGCGCTTACTTACAGAATGCAGATTTCACCGGGGCTATATTGCAGGGGGCCGACTTCATCGGTGCAGCTATAGAGGGTGCCTGTTTCAAAGGAGCGGTGCTGGATGGAACTCGATTTAGTTTAGGGATGCATCCAGTTGCCTAGGATCTAACTTCATTTGGATGAAACCATGTGGGACAGACGCAATGGAAGGGACGTGGCATAGTGGAGTATTTTCTTTGTCAACATGATGATCGGATGTTGTATTCTGCTGTTCCCGTATGGGACGAAGAGGCCAATGCAGAGATGGTAAATATTAATAATTGGACGGAATGGCCCTCTTCTTGTGCTGCACAGTTTAAGGTCAAGGGTCACGATTACACGGTTTACCCTGATATTTTGATGGGTTCCAGGATGATGGTATCTGATTCTGTACATGAGTTGTTACAGGTCTATACGCCGAGCCTCTTCAGTCGTATGGCTTTGTTTCGGGATATGGAACGTTCTCAGCAAAAGTTGTACTGGATGATTCAGCCCCCTTTAGTGAACTGTGTAGGTGAGCTAAGTACATTTCATCCCGGAGGAACATTGATGAAGTTGGTAGTAGATCGAGAGCGCACCGAGGGAAGGCCCTTATTGCAAGTTCAAGGTTTGCGTGAAACCTGTACATTAGTAAATCTGGCATTAGCAGAAAGTCTGTTGCGGAGGGGAACGAGTGGTATCTCCTTTCAGGAAGTCGATATGCAGTAACGAAATGGGAGGAGATATTTGTGGAACATCTGGATAAGAAAATTGTTTCTTTGCTACATACGGTAACATCAGAAAATGCCGAAAATAATCCATCCTTAACTGAGGATGAAGCTTTAAGTCACGCACACGAGAAGGAGCCGTTTGGGCAAACATTACAAACATTCATGCAGCTTGCAGGGGAAAGTTTGGTTTTTGCTCAGCGGTATTTAGTGGATGAACGTATCAGTATAACAATGCCAAAGAGTTTTCGGGATATGCCAATTGATGAGCAACTATTAAAATATCCTTCTCATCATCGCCCAGATTTTATTTTCACTAATGAGGCAGGCACGATTAACTTAACCTTCAAGCATACCGAAAGCCCGTTGCAAACAGAAGAGTTGGAGGACTTTACGGATGAGATGGCTCTGGTGGTAAAACAAACCCAGAAGTTGACCGAATGGTTTGGCCATGAAGTGTTGGAGATAGGAGAGAATCGAATAGGATACTGCGAATTCATGACGCCTGTCTGGAATGCACGTATGTATAATTTATCCTTTTTCACAGTATTGGAAGGACGGGTGCTAATGTGCGCGTTTAACTGTACGGAAGAAGAAATGGTGACTTGGAAGCCCGTTGCCCGCAGTATGCTGCTAACGTTGAAAATCGAGTCTGATCGAAAGGAAAATAAACCCTTATGACATTAACTAACATTACATATGATCGGCTGCAAATTACGCCATTTGAATTGGTGAGTATTCAGGAATTGCGTATGACCAAGCGGTTGAATGAGCACACCCGGCTCTCTTTTACAGCTATTTTACCTGAAGAATTACAGGACAGTTATGTTCAATTGATCGAAGCCGATTCCCCGGTTTGTGTATCACAATTGGATGAGGCAGGAACACCAACACCGCTATTTAACGGAACGATACTTCATATGGAAGTCAAAGCTGTCCGAGATGTGTATTACCTGGAGGTCGAGGCTATATCACACACATATAAACTGGATATTCGCAAAAAAGACAGGTCCTTTCAGGATAAAAATATGAAGGTAGAGGAATTGCTGCGGGCTGTAGGTGGGGATTATCCCGGTTTTGACATTATTGATTCGGCTACAGGGGGAGCAGCTTTAGGTCGCATAGCGGTCCAATATCGTGAAACAGATTGGGAGTTCCTAAAGCGGATCGCTTCGCGTTATCATACTTCACTCACGCCTGCCTCGGTGTTTGATGTGCCGAAGTGTTATTTTGGTGTTGAGGAGACCCAGTCAGGACTTGATTTAACGAATTATCATTATACCGTCAGTAAACGAGTTGCGGATTATCGTTATTTTAACGGCAATGATACAGCACATGTAAACGAGCATGATTTTATTGATTATCTGGTTGAGGCGGAGCAAGTTTTGGAGTTAGGCAGCACCGTTACTTTTAAAGGTAAGAGCTTGTATGTGTACAAGGTAGATACTCACATGCAAAAGGGTGTGCTACAGCACGTGTATACCTTAACTTCTCACAAGGGGTTGAGGCACAAGGAAGTCTTTAACGAACAGCTTATCGGTCTGTCTTTACCAGGTAAAGTCATTCAGGTAGAGCGAGATCGTATCAAGTTACATTTGAATATAGATGCCGTTCAAGACCCTGTGAAGGCCCACTGGTTCACGTATGTTTCTCCTTATACTGCGGAAGGACATAGCGGATGGTACGTGATGCCTGAGTTGGGGGATACCGTGCTACTCTATTTCCCTGCCCATCGGGAAGAAGAAGGCATGACAAGTACATCTTTGCGCCAAAAGAATCAGAGTGTAGAGCAGAATGCGCTTGCTAATCCCGACATCAAATTATTTCGTACGGCCCACGGTAAGGAAATCAAATTAACTCCCGATGAAATTGTAATCACCAGTAAGGAGGGAGCTGTGTATATACAGTTAAATGAAAAAGATGGTATTCATATTGTAAGCGACAAACAGATTCATTTCTCAGCAGGAGGAAATATCTCCATTCATTCCGGCAGTAAAGTGAAAATTACGGCAGGGGATGAAATTCAAATGATGAGCAAAGGCAGCACCGTATCGCTGGGCGGAATGACAAATGTTCTGGGCAGTGAAGTGAAGACGAACTAAGAAAGGAATGAAAGGGGGAATAGAAGAATGGCAAATAAGTCTCATTCCGATAAGGAACCTATTCAAGCTGGACGGGGAAGTAAACAAGGATATGTTGTTGCTGGGGCGATCTTAAGCTGTAGCTTTGGTACGCAACCGACACGTCTCAAACGTTCGTTCAGTCACGGAGTATATGTAAAAGAGAAAGCGCAAATGAACGTTGGAGATTACTTGCCAGGAACCAATATCAGCAATTTCGGTCGTTGCTCCTGTCCAGCTAATCCAGCGGTCAAAAGCAGTGACATGGTGGATATCTACGGGGTGAAAAAAGCGAACTGTGTTCCGGTCATCACCGGACCCTGGATCGGCGGCAAAAGTGATGTGCTTGTGGAGGGAGAACCAGCCTTGCTGGATCAATGCTCGAATGCGTGCCTATACGGGGGAATGATTCGGATTACAGACGATGGCCAGACGCTGGAGTAAGGAGGTACAAGTTGAATCACACACAAAAGTTGTTAACGTATACGGAGTTGGAATGTACAGGTCCATATCCTCTTCAAACGATAAGCGAACTGCGTATTGAACGAAAATTAAATGACCATGCCCGGTTAAAGATCAGTGGATGGTTAGATGAAGAGCAGAGAGATCATTACATAGAACAGGATCAGGATAACGAACCGATCATTATCCGTACCAAAACAGAGAATGGTCAGCCTGAACGCATTTTGTTCCATGGTTTACTGGCCCATGCAGAAACACGGATGGTGCGTGGCATCTATTATGTGGAGCTTGAAGCCGTTTCTCATACGATTCAGTTGGATATCACACCTGCAACGCGGTCTTATCAGGATACCTTAATGCCCTACGGAAATTTGATCAAGCAAATCATTCAGAAGTACAATCAGGCCGATGTTATTGATAACATAACAGATAGTACTATCTTGCATGAATTTACTTTACAATATCGAGAGACGGATTGGGCCTTTCTCAAACGGATGGCTTCCCGGCTTGGTACGGTGTTGATCCCAGAGATCTCATTGAATGGACCTAAATTCTGGTTTGGTATGCCTGAGGGGCAACACGTTGAGATGAAGCATCCGGTTTACCGTACTCGACGTAGCTTTGATCCGAAAAGGACAGCGGAATTCAGCTACATGATGGAGAGTGAAACGCTTGCCCGGCCCGGAGACCTCACGAATTGGAATGGTGAGCAATGGATGGTGGCAGAAGTCACTTCTGAATTGCGAAAAGGATTGCTGCTACACGAATATGAACTGGTTCGCGAACAGGGAGTTCAGCAAACAGAGATTTTGTGCCCTCACCTCACAGGAGCTTCACTCGAAGGACGTGTAATAGAAGCCAAATCAGGCCGAATCCGTGTTCATCTTACAGTGGATGAAAAACAAGATCGGGATAAGGCGTGGTGGTTTCCATATGCCAGCAGTTATACCGCCGAAGGACATAGCGGGTGGTACGTCATGCCGGAACGAGGAGATACAGTATCTGTCCGCTTCCCTACAGAGCAGGAGGCGGATGGATATGCGGCAAGTTCCATACGACAAGGGCGAAGCTCGTCACCCAAGCTCACTGATCCAGCTACCAAGTATTGGGGGACTCCTTATGGCAAGGACATCAAGCTGAGTACCAGTGAATTGAAGGTGACGGCTAAATCGGAACAGGTTCACATTTCAATGAATGGTTCAGGAATTCAGGTCGTCAGTGAACATGAATTGTCATTGTCGGCAGGCAAGACGCTCTCCTTGCATGCGGACGGGGAGCTGAATATTCAAGCTGCCGAGGCTATTTATTTCAAAGCGGGCAGCAGTAGCTTGGTGTTGGATGGAGAAACGGATATACGGTCTGCTAAAGTACAGCTGGAAGGCACGGTTAAAAGACCGGTTTTTGTAGCTGATTTAGCACCGATTTGGGAACCCCCACTAATGTCTATGAAAGCTTATGCGGAGGCGCAGGCGGCGAAAAGTGCAGCAAACAGCAGTACAGGGGGAAGCTCCAATTCAAGCGTTACATCGAAAGATAGGGGAGCCGTTAAGTTAGCCGTAAACACTCCGAATTCACCGAAGGCTAGTCTACTCGATGGCGTATTGGGACTAGCCCAGAAAGTATGTGATGTGGCTGCGTCTATTCCTGTATTGGGTGCCATACCGAAAGCAGCAAGTCAAAAAATAGCTTCGATTCGTTCCGAAGTGGCTTCCTCTGGACCGTCATCCATAGTTAAATATGCGGCAGCAGGATTGTCCATGATTGCCAGCGTACCTTCCCATGGTTGGGGAGTGGTGTTGGGGAAGACGGCCAAGGTTGCTGCTCAAACCTTACATGCACACGCGGAGGAACAGAGGGCCCGTGAACGGCATGCGACGATGGATTTTCTTGGTAAGGTATGGACGAGTGCCAGAGGGTATGGAGAAGTACAATCCATACATGACTTCATCAACTATGTAAAGGGAGTCAATCAAGCTTCCGTCCAAGCCTATAGCGAAGTACCTTCTGATATACGGGAACGCTGGTATCAAAGAAATGTGGATCAACAGTTTGAAAAGGCGCTGGATGCTTATTATAATAATCAGGATCTCTCCACAGACATAGTCGCATTAATGGAACATCAACGGCAGACAGACAATCATTTTCGGTATAGTGACAGAGCTTTGATGAGTTCCAAGTATCGGGATGATATGAAAGGGTACACGACAGAACAGAAGAAATATCTAATTGATTTTCTGAATTCAATTGACGAATATAGGAAAGAGTATGGGCCGTATAGGGAAAGCCCTTTTATGAAAGACCTGGATGAGACTGAGCGGATTGTGTTTAATGAAATCAAAAACTTTGCCTATGAGAGTGTAGAGGACATGGCAGAGAGGCTCCGGAATTTCCCTAATATAGATATTCACCAAATGGTGATCGATAACATCGAAGGAAAACAAGACGTAGCAGATAAAATTGTTAAAGTCATAACGGATCCAGATGCTGCTTATGAAAAAACGATAAACAGCTCCAAACAAGAAAATGCCCGTCTGTTAGTAGAAGCAGCATTTTTATTTGCCGTTGGAAGGAAAGGAAAGAATCATTCTAAAGATGACGGTGCTTCACCAGGAGGATCACCGCATAAACAGGAGGGCCATTCTTCTAAGGGGACGGGTAATGTTCCTGAGGGTTATTATCAAGATACAAGCGGAAGATGGCACCGCCCTGACGGGGGGTATGCAAGTAACAAAGAAGTAGGTTTACCTGAACCAAGTGGCCTCACAAAACGTTTAGAGTATATGGGGGATACACCTGGAAAAAATTCTAGAACAGGTAAAGAAGTAATAGATCGAATGAAGAAAGAAGTTCCACCAAAAATTCGAACAACACGTGATGGAGATATGGAATTTATGGCAAGTGACGGAAAATGGTATCCTCTAGATCAAGCAGATATGGCTCATCTAACTGACGCTGTCTCATGGTGGAACAGTAAGGGGAGATATTATGGTGCAAAGTCCCCAGAAGTTAGGGAATGGATGCTTGACTCCGATAATTATGTGTTAGATCATTATAGTTTGAACCGATCCGCAGGTGCGAAGTTAAATGAAACCTATTTGCCACCAGATAAATAATCATTTGGAGGAACTGATATTGGAACTAGATGATCAAGTATATGAGCAAATTTTACAACTGTGTAAAGAGGGAAATGCTTTAACTGAAAAAGGACAAATTATTAAGGCTATTGAGAGCTATACAGCCGCTCTGGAATTGGTTCCGTTACCGAAGAACAACTGGGAAACAAGTACATGGATTTATACAGCGTTAGGCGACACTTATTTTCATAACAATAGTTATGAAATGGCAAGAAATAATTTTTATAATGCTTTAAACTGTCCAGATGGGATTTCAAATCCATTTATTTTACTGAGACTTGGAGAGAGTTTGTTCGAGTGTGGGGAGCTTGATAAAGCTAAGGACTACCTATTAAGAACTTACATGTTAGAAGGATATAAAATTTTTTTTAGTGAAGATGATAAGTATTTTGAATTGATTAAAGATATGATTTGAGGAGGATAAATATGGCTACTTTGCAATCACCTATCAAAGAAAAGTTTGAAAGTCTTGTGAATAAAAGTGATGAACAATTTAATAATGGTAATCATGAAGATTCTATTTTGTTGTTAGAAGAGGCTTGGAATTTAATACCCGACCCAAAGGGTATATATTGTGAAGAAAGCTATCATCTGGTAAAGGATGTCGTTGCTACTTGTTTAATTATAAATGATCTTAAGAAAGCAAAGGTGTGGGCAGATAAAATATTTTTAACTGGATTTGATCGCATAGATTCGGGTGATAAGGAATTTATTTCTGGAAAAGTTGCTTTCGAACTAGGTGATTTAGAAACAGCGAAAGAATTTTTCATCATCGCCAATAGGAAATCAGAAGGTAGATGTTTTGGAAGTCCAAAGAATACTAAATATCTCAAATTTTTTAAAAGTTAAAGATTTAATTGCTTTGTGTAAATTCATGAAAAACACTATTAACAACTCCACAACACGGGCTATTCGCCCGTGTTGTGGTTTCTTTATATCCGCCGCTATATGCTGAACAATACAAACATACAGGCGGCGGCTTCTCAAAAAGACCCCACCCACTGCCAAGTAAGTCATCTATTCATTCAAGAACACATAAAACATATAACCAATGTAATACTTGTATAAAGATTTCTCCATTATGTTTGTACGCACATCAAAATGCTTTAATTTTATAACCTAAATAACGCTATTCCGTTTACATTGAACAAGTTGATTATGGTCAGATAATACCATAATTCACCTGTCTTTTTGTTACCTTCGTTTTCTCGCGGTTTTACCAAAATTCATCGCAACCGTACAATACGCCGCCCCGATATGGAAGATGAGAAGGTAACAACGCGCATCATTTAGGATAAATCGTGCGACAATGAAAGTAGAGGCGGCTAAAACGAATACATTTTTGATTTTGTCAGCAACAGAACGGTACAATTATCGCAATTGTTACTCCGAAGAAGGAAATCTGGTGACGACCAGTTTACATAAAGAGTAGGTCATGTGGTAAGGCTAGCCGCTAACTCCCACCTTTCTATAAACGAGCGGAAAATCCATCAAAAGTTTTGCCTGTGGGGGAACGCATGAATGACGTACAAATTTCAATAGACAAATTTGCTATTGAATATCGTGGAGTGGCAGTGAACTTCTACAATCAACTAGCCCTGTCCTTTCGGGATTGGTTTGATATTAAGCTCGTTATTCGCCATTAAGAGTATGTTTACCACTGGAATTAGGTATGGACGAGGCTCACCTGTACTTGTGTTATCGACCGTGGTGGCAAAAGAAATCAAGAAGGTACACACTTCAAATCGAAAACAATCCTGATTGTTTGGTGAAGTTATGCACTTTGCTTGATGTACTATACGGGCATTCTTAAGAGGTTTATTTCAATCGATAACAGTTGGCATATGATTTTCCGCAAGCTCGGGGTGACGAAAGTGCTAGAGCGCGTTTAGAGGCATTAAACGATCATGTTCTTGATAATAGGCGCAATGGGCAGAATTACAAAGGGTGGAATTATGTATATATACAAGATGAATATGGAAACAAAGGTGTAATGCGAACTATTTATAGGCAAACTCCCAAAGGAATTGAGTGGCATGTAGTACAATGGCGCAGGGTTTTATATGGTTAAATTTTTTTTATTTCCATTAACTTGATATAAAGTCGTGTAAAAAGTTAAATTAAGTAACACTAACAATAGAAGGGGAGAAAGTCTGGTGGACGAGAAAGTTAAATATATTAATGAGCTGTTCAAATATCTAACACAAAATAATGATACAAAAGAATATCAAACGTTTTTTGCTCTATTAGAAAATATAAAATATAATCCTAGCTTGCTAGAGTATTATGGAAAAGAATTTGTTGAACATATGATAGGCCTTCTCCCACATATAGAAGATAAGTATGATCAAGCTTTACTAATAGAAACGATCATTGAATGTTTGGATATTTACACATTTAGTGAAAACTACCTCATGGAAACTTTTGATAAATATATGTTATGTATAGCTGCAAAAGCTGTTAATGTGAAAGGGATGTCAGCTTGTTTAATAGGATTTATTCAAGCGGGGATTAGTGAAAAAGAAATAATTAAGAAGTTGGAGGAGAATTTAGAGAAAGAACACTTAATAAGTGTTCTCTCAAGAATGTACATCAATTATCTTGCTAATTCTGTAGAAGCCAAATCTTACTTAATGAAGGGAGTACAAGAGGCCTATTATATAAGCCAGCGTTCTGGAATCGTCGCTCAATTTTTATTATTAGTGCATCCACACGTTCGGAAATATGCGGGAATAAGTCAGATCACTTTCTTATATGATTCATACAGAGGTGTGTATGAGGATTGCTGGCCAAGAGGGTTACTTCCTAATATGAAAGACACGCTTATTAAGTCAAAGGTGTTGTCATCAAAGGAAGTAAGTATTTTAGAAGAGTTGGATAGGTTAATCAACATGCAAGGAGAAGAATTAGATTCGATGGAAGTCAGAAAATTGTATGAAGATTTTTTCGAAGGTAAAAATCCACTTGAAGTAATCTTTACTTTGCCAATGTAGAAAATTATGTAAAATAATTTTACCTAACCACTTGATGATATGTTCCTGGGGTTAAGCGGACTTAGGATACCTTATTTAGAAGATGCTGGTTTTGTAGTACATACCAATTTCGAGTGAACCCAACCATACGACCAATAACACATATAAACCATGTAATATCCGTGGACGATAGTTAAGGTGGACTACTGTCAATAAGTGGACGCTCTGAAACGAGAATTATTATGCTGCATTTGCATACTGGTTCGGTGGTGACGGATTGTAATATCTAAAATATTGTATGGATTTTGACCATTCCATTTAAGCTTGATACAATAGGTTAAACTAAGTGGAGATACTTCAATATAGAATGGTGTGGTCTAAACTTGCAACATGAAAACGAACTTTTGGATGTATGGTTGTCTTTGTCTCACATCCATTCCACTTTAAATGATAAGTTAGAACAAGCTTTACTACAAAATTATGATTTATCCTTGAAGGAGTTTTATGTTTTGGGTTTTATATCCAATTCCGAGGAAAAAAAATTACGACTGCAGCAACTTCAAGAATTGGTGGGATTAAGTCAAAGTGCAACATCGAGACTCGTAGTGAGAATGGAAGCCAAAAACTGCGGGGCTTTACAAAGACATACATGCGATGATGATCGGCGAGGTGTGTATACTCGGATTACGGAATTAGGTGAAAATAAATTCCAGCGTGCACTTCAAACCTTTAATCAGGTGTTACAATCAGAACTTCAGAAAGATGGAGTGAAGTCACAATTTCAAAATCTTACGCAAAAGCTGCTTTAGACTTTGATAGAAATGTTATAATTGGAAAGTAACCATTTAAATGATTGCGCATGCATGTTTTCATCAGGCTTCCAACCATGTACGTATAGAAACGCCCTTCCGAAACTCCTCCTCATAAGGAGGAGTTTTATCATCTGGAACCGCCGCTACTCCTTTAATTAAGAAACAGAGGCCGTATTGCGTTTTTCCTTGGCATTGCCGCGGTCGCGACGACTCAGCAGAAATCCGACCAGAGATGCCGTGGATTGCTGGAAAATCATCCCGAGCACAACAGGCAGTGCTACTGGGGCCGGGAAATAAGTGATGGCAAGCACGGCTCCTGCGCTAATATTGCGCATGCCGCCGTTAAAGACAAGCGCCGTACGGTCTGCATTATTCCACCGCATCAGTCCTGATATCAGATAGCCGATTGCATATCCAGTGGAAGCAAGGACGATTATGGATAGGCATACTCCGACAAGCTTAAGATTAAAATCGACCAGATAAGGCGCGATGACAGATCCGTTAATCATTACGACAAGAGCCATAGCTAGCTTAGAGAACGGGCCCAGCCGAGGTCCCCATACCTGCTTGATCTTCCCTTTAGTCCACTCGTTCAACACCATGCCGATTAGCGAAGGAACGACAATCATCCAGAACAGGCTCTGCATCATCGCCCAGGTATCGAGCTGCACATCCGCTCCGATCAGCAGGGACATGATGCCCGGAACGGCAAATGGGGCCAAAATCGTATCAATTAAAATGATCGCCAATGTCAGCGCCGTATTGCCTTTATAGATGTTGACCCACACGAAGCTGGAAATGCCCGTAGGGATAGCCGCACCAAGAATAAGTCCAGTGATCGTATAAGGATCATCATTGAAGGCCAGATGCCCCAGCATCATGGCAAGAAGCGGCATGGCCAGGTGAAGAATAAACAGACAGGCGATCAGCGGACCAGGATGCTTTATCACATGGACAAAATCCTTAAACCCCATACTGATGCTGCCCGCGAAGGTCATGAATGCAAACAGCCAGGGAGAGAGTTCAGTATATTGTGACAACGGTGTACCGATCAGGACGCCAATTAAAATGCTGATTGGTGTAATTAGCGGCATAGCTGTATTTAGTCTACGATTCAACGTGAGGAGCATACAAAACTTCCTTTTTTAACCTTAAGTATAGACCTTGCACCCCCGATTCGTAAATGATCTGTGACCTTGCGGTAGCCCGATAGAAGCAAATTTGAACGCTCTTGATGAACATAGATCAACCCTTCAAATTATTTCGGTATTCCAAAGGAGAGCAGCCCATTATTTTTTTGAATAGTCTGGAGAAGTAGTAAGGGTCCCTAAAACCGAGTTGTATGCTAATTTCTTTAATAGAAGCATTCGTCAAATCCAAAAGCTGACTGGCCCTCTGTATCTTCATTCTTAAATAGTAATCGACAGGAGAGTAGCCAGTGGATTGCTTGAATATCAAGTTCAGATGCTGCTTGGATACCTGAACATGCCGACTAAGCTCCTCAAGCGAAACGGTGGATTCCAATTGTTCACTCATATAGCGTGTTGCTTTATCCACATGACTCTGGTACGTACTGTCTTCCTTGCGAAATGCAACGGATACAACAAAACTCAGCAGATAACGGACAGTTTGCGATACTTGAACTAAATGTATAATGGAGTATGGTTTATTCAGTAAAAGGTCGTAACACTGATGAAATAGCTCCAGTAGTTTGACTTCATCACTGGCGGCCATCGAAATATACGTTTTAAAAGGCTCAAATAATGCCATAAAATCATCGATTTGGTCCCCTTTAAGATGAAACCAGTAAATCGTCCAAGGATCTCCATCGTCAGCCCCATAAGCATGCGGCATGTCCCTGGGAATGTACGCAAAGCTTCGCTCCGTCATGTCAATCGTTAGGCCATCCTTTGTTCGTATCCAACCCTTTCCACTGGCACAGTAGATGAATATATGAGAGTCACATCCGTGCATTCTTTCACGAAAATGATGGCGGGCATGGCTGAAGCAGCCTATATCCGTAATATATAGATTTCTTGTAAGCGGATTCATATTTAATTTATCCAGCATATAGGGTGGAAGGACATATAACTTTTCACCCTCAAATCCATCAGCTTTCTTATTCATAATCTATCCATCTCCCAGCCGTAAGCGGCTCTAATGATGAAATACGTATATAATCCATCATAAACAGTGGATTGTCAATTGTCTGTAATGTCGCTTACTTGTAAGCTCTGAATATAAGGGCGACTATGAGGGAGTGATGGAATTGAGCATTTTCGATGCTAAGGCACGCGTGTGGGAGCAAACTGTGCAGATCCCCACGTATGGAATTGGCAAACCCGACAAAAATCCAATGTTTCTGGAGAAACGTGTCTACCAGGGAAGCTCCGGTCGAGTGTACCCGCATCCAGTAATTGATAAAATTGAGGATGAGAAGAAACTTGAAAATTACCAAATGGTTTTTCTGGAAAATAAATATTTGCGCATTGAGATCATGCCAGAGCTGGGAGGCCGCATTTATCGTGCGGTCGACAAGACCAACGGTTACGATTTTGTATATTATAACAGGGTCATCAAACCAGCGCTTGTGGGCTTATTGGGGCCGTGGATATCTGGAGGGATTGAGTTCAACTGGCCGCAGCATCACCGTCCCAACACTTATGGACCCGTTGAATACAAGTTGGAAGAACATGACGACGGAAGCGCAACGGTATGGGTGAGCGAAATTGATCGTATGTTCGGCACGAAAGTAACAGCTGGTTTTACACTACAACCGGATAAAGCATACCTTAAAGTTGAGGCCCAGCTATACAACCGGACTGACGAGCCTCAAACGTTTCTATGGTGGGCCAATCCAGCCGTAGCGGTACATGATCACACACAATCCGTTTTTCCTCCAGACGTATCAGCCGTGTTCGACCACGGAAAGCGAGATGTATCCCGTTTCCCGATCGCTACAGGCACCTATTATAAAATGGATTATTCTGAAGGTGTAGATATCTCCCGATACAAAAATATTCCTGTCCCCACTTCATATATGGCCTATAAATCGGATTACAATTTCATAGGTGGTTACGACCATATGAAACAAGCCGGGCTTTTGCATGTGGCCAACCATCACATCTCTCCTGGAAAAAAGCAATGGACATGGGGAAATGGCGAGTTCGGCCAAGCATGGGACCGGAATCTAACAGACGAAGATGGTCCCTACATCGAGTTGATGACGGGGGTATATACCGATAACCAACCAGATTTCACTTGGCTTCAGCCGTATGAAGAAAAATCGTTCTCGCAGTATTTTATGCCTTACAAACATATTGGTATGGTCAAAAACGCTTCAATTGACGCAGCCGTTAATCTGGAATTAAATCGCAGCGAAGGGACAGCACAGATTGGAGTCTATGTAACTTCGTCATTTCGTGAGGCTGTTGTGGAATTACGCAGTCAGCGGAAAGTTTATATTAAAGAAACCTTAGATCTGACACCTAATAAGGCCTTTATACAGAAGACAGTTATTTTGGCTGAGGATGGGGATTATGAACTATGCTTAACCGTCAAAGACGCGACCGGAAGGGAGCTGATTAGCTACCAGCCGAAAAAAAAGGACGTTGAACAGATGCCGGCTGCCGCCGCCCCCCTGCCAGAACCGGAGGAATTAAGAACGAACGAAGAATTGTATTTAGCAGGACAACATTTGGAGCAATACCGTCATGCTACCTTTGAACCCGAGGCGTACTATCTTGAGGGCCTGAAAAGAGATAAAAATGACAGCCGCATAAATGTGGCATATGGTACGTTACTTCTTCGTAGAGGGTTGTATTCAGAGAGTGAAGAGTGCTTTCGTAAAGCCATCTCGCGGGTAACCTGGCGTAACTCTAATCCCTATGACGGTGAGGCCTACTACCAGCTTGGCTTGTCGCTAAAACACCAAGAGCGGTTGGATGAAGCGTTCGCTGCATTTTATAAATCGGTATGGAGTGCGGCATGGCAAGACAGCGGGTATTTCTCACTGGCACAGATTGCGACAGAACAAGGGAACTATGAAGAAGCATTGGAACTCGTGGAGCGCTCGACAATCCGAAATGCTCGCAACTACAAAGCACGCAACCTGAAGTCGGCTATTCTTCGTAAGCTTGGCAGCTACGAAGCGGCAATAGCCTTCTCCAAGGAAACGATGAAGCTCGATATCGCCGATTTTGGAGCTTACAGTGAGCAAGCATTATCTTTAGAGGCTCTCGGGTTACGAGATGTTGCTAAAACGGTCCTCGAAGAGCTGGGAAAATGGATGCGTGGAGATGTGCATAATTATATAGCGGTAGCATCGGACTACGCGGCGGCGGGACTTTATGAGGATGCAGCATGTGTGCTGGAAGAAGCTCCAGAGCAGGCGAAAACATACCCTATGCTGTATTACGTTCAGGCCTTCTGCTATGCTAAAATCGGCAAGCATGAGCAGGTGAACAATGCTCTCGCTCAGGCCGCAGATGCAGTACCCGACTACTGCTTTCCTAACAGTCTGTTTGAGTTGGATGTGTTACAATTTGCAATTCGAACGAGACCGGGGGACGGAAAGGCGCATTATTACTTAGGTAATTTACTCTATGATAAGAAACGATATCTGGATGCCATTTCCAGCTGGGAAACGTCTCGTTCCATTGACGATACTTACCCCGTTGTTCACCGTAATCTTGCTCTTGGATATTTTAACAAACAGGGCCAATTAGAGAAGGCTCGCCATTCGTTAGAGCAGGCCTTTGCGTGCAATACTTCAGACGCGCGTGTTCTTTATGAGCTTGACCAGCTGTATAAGAAGCTGAACATCAGGCCCAACGACAGATTGAACCTAATGGAGAGTTATCCGGGAATCATAAAGCTTCGCGATGATCTGTTTTTGGAATATGTAACCGTTCACAATACGATGAAGCAACATAAGGTAGCTTTGTCCTTGCTGACAGGGAGAATATTTCATCCATGGGAAGGCGGAGAGGGGAAGGTAACTGGACAGTATAGGCTTGCCAAGGTAGAGCTTGCCAAGTCCGACCTGAGGTCTGGACGGATTGAACAGGCTGTAAAAGGGCTGCGGGAGGCTTTAGTGTATCCAGAGAATCTTGGCGAAGGTAAGCTAGAGGGTTCCCAAGATAACGATATTTACTATTATTTGGGCTGTGCGTATGAGCTATTGAAATTAACAGATGAGGCAAGGCAGGCCTTTTCCACGGCCTCTCAAGGACTGGGGGAACCCATTAACGCCATGTATTATAACGATCAGCAGCCGGATATGATATTTTACCAAGGATTGGCCTGGCAGAAACTTGGCTATGCGAAGGAAGGCATGCGTCGGTTCAACAAGCTCATTGATTACGCCGAAAGGCACTTATTTGAACCCGTAAAAATGGATTATTTCGCGGTCTCGTTACCCGACTTTCTCATCTTTGAAGATGACCTGAATATTCGTAATCAGGTTCATTGTACTTATATGAAGGCACTTGGTTTGCTTGGATTAGGGCGACAGGACGAAGCTATCTTGCATTTTAAATCCGTGCTCAAGCTGGAAGCTAACCACCAAGGAGCATTGAACCATATGGACTGGGACTGGGAGGGGAAATCAAATGAATAATCTCGTCAGAAAGTTACCGCGCAAATTGACGATCACCATGTGGGACTTCTCCTGGTATACAATGACACAGGAAGGTGAGCCCTACAGCGATCTTGAAGCCCGTTTTAAAGAAGCGGTCGAAAGAGGGTACAATACGATCCGAATATGTGCTATGCCATACATGTTGTTTACTGCGGATGGCAAACGTCCCGGTCCCTTGGAGTTTGCTAACCTTGGGGAAGTAGGCCAGCGTACGCGTTGGTATAACTGTCGTGGCGGCGCAGTGCTGGACGGGCATGCTCATTTACTTGAACTGTTTAAACAAGCTAAGGCTCATAACTGTTACATTATGTTATCCTCTTGGGAATATCAGCAGAGTCCCAGCTTTCTGGCTCATGCTGAGCTTAGAGATGAATTAGCTGCAATTCCTCCTAAGGAGAGATTCATGGCCATTGCAAAATCAATGGATCAGTTGATCCGTTTCGTCACAGCAGAAGGCTATAGGAACCAGATTATCTATACAGAGCTGCATAACGAAGTGGAATTTGGGCAGTTAAACGCCGTCGGAACGTCTGAAGGCATAGCCGAAACGAATGTACCAGCGCTTATTGAAGCCATGCAGCCCTACGTAGAAGAAGCAGTTGGATATCTCCGCCAATGTCATCCTGATATCATGATGACCGCCAGTTATACGTTAAATGAAGCCTACCCTAAAGCTTACGTCGCGCGCAATATGCAGGTTGCCCATTTTCACCTTTATATTAAGGGGGTACTCAATGAGCTTATGGAAGAGGCAGGGCTTGATGATGAGTTGGCTCCGTTCCCCAATCCATTCGTGCAATCCCTATTAAGAGAAGACGCTCCTCCATTTGCAGAGTGGACCCTGCCTCCGGAGCAGAATTGGCGGATGGAAGGCAATCCAGTCGGCATGAGGCTTATTTATTTGCACGATTGGGTAGATCCCGATCAATGGGATTTATTTTTGTACGATCGGTATGGTGATCATAAAATTGCCATGTTGCAGAAGGCCGACACCCGATTGGAAGAGATTCATGAATGGACTCGTCATTCCGGCATTCCAATTGTCATAGGAGAAGGTTATGTAGGCTATACGCCGCTGTATGCCCAATTTGAAGAAGGCCCAATCGGTAAATTTATAGCTGAATATGTGTTGCGAAAAGGAATGGCACTTGGGTTCTGGGGAATGACCCTCTGCTCTAACTGTGCTCCCCATCATCCATTCTGGAATGATATCGCTTGGCAGCGCAAGTGGAATCAATTTATCCTGAATTCAGATTAACGAGTGAGGGGAGTGAACTCCATGAGAACCTATCGAGTTACAGTCAAAGACGATCAAAAGCGAATTGTTAAGGGACATATCAAACTTGGCGGCACCAATCCAAAAGGAGAGGAAATCGGATTCACCAACTATTTTATGGAGAAGGACGGAGAGCCCTTTTTCGGTATTTGTGGTGAATTCCATTATGCCCGTTATGATGAACGCTATTGGGAAGACGAAATTATTAAAATAAAAATGGGCGGCGTAAACATCATTGCCACTTATATTTTTTGGAACCTACATGAAGAAGTTGAAGGTATTTTTAATTGGAGTGGGAACAAGAATCTTCGTCGTTTCATCGAGTTGTGTGGCAAACATCACGTATACTCCATCATTCGGATCGGACCCTTCAATCATGGGGAAATTCGAAACGGCGGTATGCCGGATTGGTTATTTGGTCGACCATTTGAGATTCGTTCTAATGATGAGGGGTATCTGTTCTATACGAGAAGATTATATAACGAGATCGGTGCCCAGGTTAAAGGGCTGCTATATAAGGAAGGGGGGCCGATTATCGGCACCCAAATCGAAAACGAATATCATCATTCATCTGCCCAGTGGGCATTGACTGTAGGAATTAATGATATGTGGTTAGACAGCGGAAGTGACGGTAACTCGCATATGTTAAAACTTAAAGAAATAGCTCTGGAAGCGGGGATTGATACTCCGATCTATACGTGCACAGGGTGGGGAGGAGCCACAACTCCTGTCCCTGATATGCTGCCATTATGGGGCGGGTATGCCTATTGGCCATGGATCTACTACGAAGAGGGATGTTTGGAAGGGATGGACGAGCATCCTGCGACACCGGAATACATTTTCCGAGACAAGCATAATAACAAGATTCCAAAGAGCTACAATTTTGAGCCTCAATATGCCCCTGAAGACTATCCGTACGCTTGCTGTGAAATGGGTGGTGGCATGGTTCAGTTTTATAAATATCGGTTCGCCTTTCCCTACCGTAGTGTTCCAGCGATGACTGTCATGAAGGTTGCAGAAGGCTGTAACCTGATCGGATATTATATGTATCATGGGGGTTCCAATCCTCGAGGTCAGGTTAACCCGTTCACAAATGATCTAGCCACCCCTAAAATATCCTATGATTTCAACGCCATGATCGGCGAATTCGGTCAAGTAAGGGAGTCATACCAAAGAACAAAGCTGCAACATTACTTTTTTTCAACGTTCCAAAAACAATTCTCTCTAACAAAGACAATTCTGCCAGGGGATACGTCCCAGATGAACCCTTATGATGTGGAAACGTTACGATATGCAGTGCGATCCAGTGCCGGATCGGGGTACCTGTTTCTAAATAATTTCCAAGACCATGTCGAAAATGACGACCTGTGCGATTTTAATGTGAGCATTGAGCTGCCTGAGGAAACGATTGTAATTCCTAGTCAAGGTGAACTGACGTTAGGACGTGATAGTTTTGCCATATTGCCATTTAACTTCAATTTAGATGGAATGAAGCTCAAATATGCTACGGCACAGCTGATAACAAGGATAGAAGAAGATGGAGAAGTATATTATTTTTTCTTTGTACCAGCGGGCATGAAAGGAACGTATGCAATGGAGTCAAAAGGCATGATCAGTGCCACAATCGACAAAGGTTCGATAGAGCAATTCGATGGGAACACGATCATTAAGGTTGCTGAAGAGGAGGATAGTCTCATCCATCTGGTATCTGAAAGTGGCAAAAAAGTTGCCATCTACACGATGACTGATGAGCAAAGTCTTACATTTTGGAAGGTAAATATGCAAGGCCGAAATAGAGTCATTTTGACAAATGCCAATCTACTAGTATCTGAGGGCGATTTAAGGCTGGAATCAACGGGCCAAGAAAGGGTAACCCTGAGTGTATTCCCGGATTTTGACGCCTCATTCACATCTATTTCCGGTGGAGAACTGCTTGAAATATCAGAAAACAATGTATTCAAAACGTATCGTTTAAAGGCTCCTAAGAAAGAAATCCAGTTCAATTTGAAAAGGGTAAATAACGATAAATTTACTATTGATTTCGAAACAGATGCGTTTCATGGAATCAAGGAGGCTCTGCTGCGTATCGATTATACTGGAGATATCGGTTATGCTTTTATCGATGGCGAACTGATCAACGATAATTTCTGCAACCATACGACCTGGGAAATAGGTTTGAAAGCATTTGAACACCGGCTCATCGAGCAAGGGTTGTACGTGTATATTTCCCCCATTCGAAAGGGTAAGGTTCTCAACAGCAATACGACTATGGCGGGCTGGAACGAGGCGACAAAGGAACGTATCGTAGATATCGGTTCGGTTAGCCTTGTGCCTGTATATGAAATCAAAATCACCATATAACCCAGAAGGTTATATGGTGATTCTTTTCCAGAATAATCTACATAAAGTAATCAGCCAGTGAATACATGAGTCTTTTTTATTTTCTTAATGTGTTTTTAGTAGATACCGGCTTTTTTTGATGTTTGTTTGATCCCGTTGCTTCCGTTAACTACAGTTTTTCCCCAATCCGTCAGGTTGCCTTGGAGAAAACTCCTCCTAAACCTATCATGATGACGGACAACTCATCCCCAAGCTTCACCACGATATTAAATTATAGTATGATATTCTTATGAAAAATTTTACCAGAGTGAATAGGGGCAAGCTGATGAGAAAATCAATCATTGCAGTCGATATGGACGATACCATCTGTCATCTCGTCAAACGAGCCATATACCATAACAATAGTGAATTTCCCACTCATCCGCTTCGGTATGAAGAAATGTTAGATTGGAACACCGATCATCTACGTCATCCAAAGAGCACGCTTGATGTATTTTATGGACGACCGGGTTTGTTTGAGGAACTTGAACTATTTGACGAGTATGTTGTAGAAGAAATGGAAAAGCTTTGCAATGCTTTTGATGTCATTATTGTGACAGCGGCAGAACCCAAGACCGTCGTAGAGAAATGGAACTGGCTTCAAAGACATATGCCATTCATTCCAATTGAGAACTTTTTCCCATGTAAACGAAAAAACCTGATTAACTATGATCTCCTGATTGATGATGGTCCTCATAATTTAGTGCCTGCGCTAGAGGCGGGGAAAAAGGTGCTTTGCATTCCTCATCCATGGAATCTGAGAGCAAGAGAGCAATATGAGTTCCCCGTCATGACATCCTGGCAAGGGGCAAAAGAACGAATCGACTCCATTTTAGGGGTTCTGTATAAATAATAGAACCATTCATAAAACAGCTGGCTCCTTTGGAACTGGCTGTTTTGCTAGAAAGAATAGCACCTATGATTGAAATAAAATGGTACAATTGATATACCTTATCCATGAGGAGGGAACGTGTATGACCATGACTATGGGTCAGATTGTGAATCATCTGACCAAGGGAATAAACATACCCAACACCACCGTAGATCTGCTGGAACCAGGATTTATAGATACTGAGGTACAGGGAATTGTAACCGCTTTCTCAGCTTCGCAGTATGTGATAGAACAAGCTATTTCTCTAGGTGCAAATTTTATCATTACGCATGAAGGCATCTTTTATAGTCATCAGAGGATGCATGAATGTTTACTACATGATCCTGTTTTTTTGCAAAAATCTCGCCTCATTGCCGATGCAGGTATAGGCATTTATCGGTTTCATGACACCATACATCGTTATCAACCGGATGGAGTGATGGTTGGGTTACTTCAGGCGCTTGGCTGGCACAACTACATTGTGAAGCAGCAGCCGACGGCCGCCATTTTGACTATACCGGTTATGGAAGTTCAGGAGATCGCTGAATATATCAAAGCTAAACTACATATTCGTTATGTACGGGTGGCTGGTGAGGTTTCCATGCCATGTGAACGAGTGGGAATCTCAGTAGGATACAGGGGAGGTGGTGATCTAGCCATTCCATTATTTCTAAATGAAAATGTAGATTTAGTCATTGCCGGTGAAGGCCCAGAATGGGAAACACCAGAATATGTTAGAGATGCTGTCTATCAAGGTCAAAGTAAAGCACTTATCATGCTGGGACATGCTGAAAGTGAAGCACCTGGGATGAAGTATCTCGCAGATGTACTTTCCGCTCAATTTCCAATGCTCCCCGTACACTTTATTGAAGATCGCCCGGTGTTTCAAATATTGTAATGAGAACACGTCTTTTGTGATGGTCATCTAGCACTGCTGTTATATCCGTTCATCCACTTTATGAAATGGAGGCAAGATGATGGGAAGCAGAGTGATTATGCCGTTCAAAACGGACTGGAAGTTTATAGAGGGTAATTACGCAGGTGCTGAGAAAATGGACTACAACGATGAGCATTGGCGACTCCTTCAAGTCCCTCATGATTGGAGCATTGAAAAGTCCTTTGATCCACATATGCTGTATGGTGGCAATCAAGCTTATTTGCCGAGATGGTCTGTCGGATGGTACAGAAAGCATTTTAATGTGAAACCATCCTCTCCAAAACAACGCGTATACATACAATTTGATGGCATTCACAGTAACAGTGAGGTTTGGATCAATGAACATTTTGTGGGCAAGCGGCCCTATGGATATGTTAGCTTTCAATATGATTTGACTCCATATATTCGGTGGGATGAGGAGAATGTGATTGCCGTCAAAGTGGACAATACGATTCTTTCACCTGACAGATGGTATTCCGGGGCCGGTATTTATCGTAATGTTTGGCTGATTTGTACGGATTATATTCATATAACCGAATGGGGGACTTACATTACCACACCTGAAATTTCAACAGATGAAGCCAAGGTAACTGCCAGAATCCAGGTCACTAATCATCACGCGCATGCCGTAGAGTGTACGATTATGACTGAAATGCTGGACCCACAGGGACAGATCAAAGGAAAAGTTGAAAACCGAGTCACTCTTTCGAGCTGTGAAACGGGGGAAATAGAGCAAAAAACGCGAGTTTTAGAGCCAGAACTATGGTCACCGGACAACCCAGTGCTCTACGAAGCCCAGACGACAATTTATTGTGACAATACAGAGGTGGATCGTTATTGTACCCCTTTTGGCATAAGAGAAGTGAAGCTGGACACTCAAAAAGGTTTATTGCTGAATGGGTACAGCTTAAAGCTAAAGGGAGTGTGCATTCACCATGATTTAGGCTGTCTGGGGGCTGCTTACCATGATACAGCCATGAAAAGAAGGCTTCAAAAGCTGAAGGAAATGGGCTGTAACTCGATCCGTTTTGCTCATAACCCGATGGCGCCCGAATTATTAGATTTATGTGATCAGATGGGGTTCTTGGTGGTTGATGAGGCTTTTGACAAATGGAAATCTCTTTTCTATGAGCATTTATATGATGAGTGGTGGGAAAAAGATCTGGAAGCAATGTTGCTCAGAGACAGGAACCATCCCAGTGTTTTCATGTGGAGCGTTGGGAATGAAGTGGAAAACCAAGGTCAGCCATCCATGCTCAAAATGTTGGAGCAGCTCGTGGGTTTCTGCCATGAAAAAGACCCAACTCGACCGGTTACATGTGCACTTGAGCCGCATAATACACCGATCAGCTTGCGTGAGGGTTCGATTGAGGCCAAAGTGGAGCATACCAAACAGCTGGCACAACGAGTGGATGTTCTGGGGTTAAACTATCAGGAGCAGTGGTATGAGCACTATAGGGCGGCCATGCCGGATATGCTAATCCTGGGAACAGAAACATTCCCATACTATCGGGGTAAGGATAACCGGGTTAAAGGTTATTTGCCTGTGAATCCTTGGTTTGATGTCGCTAATCATGATTATGTGATCGGTCAATTTGTTTGGAGTGGAATTGACTATTTGGGAGAAACGAGCTATCCCTCCATAGGGTGGTCTTCGGGCCTGATTGATACTTGCGGATTCCGCAAACCAGTATCTTATCTCCAACAAAGTTTATGGTCTAATCAGTCTGTTGTGCACATAGCCGTATTTAACGAACATATGAAATCGGAATTTAATCCGACATGGACGATGCACTGGAAATCTCCGGCCATGGATGATCACTGGACATTTCCTGAATACGCTGGAAAATTGATACGGTTGGTTACCTTCACCAATTGTGAGAGCGTGGAATTGATCATGAATGATGAATCATACGGTGAGAGGAAGCTAGTGGATTACCCTAATCATTTAATCCTATGGGAGCTTCCCTATACACCGGGCAAAATCCGGGCTGTGGGTCGTAATGGAAACAAGAAGGTTTGTGAACATAAATTAACCACTGCCGGACTTCCTTATGCTCTAAAGTTGGAGGCTGATCGGGTAATTCTCCCTGCTGATGGGCATGAGATATCTCATGTGGAAGTAACCGTCATAGACCAAAACGGGATCATTGTACCTAACCAGGATTTTGATGTAGCCTTTAAACTACAGGGTGATGGTCGTATCCTTGGAATAGACAATGGTGATCTCACCAGCGATGAATCCTTCAAGGGGAATGAGAGACGAACACACAGAGGAAGGTGTCTCGTTGTTGTACAATCCGGTTATGTGGCTGGTGAGTTGTTGCTTCAAGCGTCAGCAGATGGAGGGTTGCTGGGAGAAACCAGACTGAAAATAGTACAAGAACGCAAATGATAATTCAAGGCTGATTCAGTCTAAAGCTTGTATGGTTTAATTAAAAAGGTCTGAATAGGTGGTGGGTGCGCATGCCCTACCTGCTCAGGCCTTTTTTAATATGTTTACAACTGACGGTCAATAACGATCTATGACTATAATTCTCTTTTTGACAAATAGTTTGGATACGAATAGAATGACTAATTATAATATATCTTATTAAAAGATTAATAAAAAGTGGTGATAAGGAGATAAGTAAATGCCAGTAGAACCATCCATGAATCCTCGGGTAATTCGTAATATTTTGTTCTTATTATTCGCTTTACCAGGTGTAGCTTTTGCTTCCTGGGTGTCTCGAACGCCTATTATACGGGATATTTTGCATGTCTCGACTGCCGAAATGGGAATCATTATTTTTGGATTAGCTGCAGGTTCTTTATTGGGACTACTTAGTGCGGGCAATATTATTTCCCGTATAGGTGGACGGGTGGTCATTCTGGGAAGTGCGATTTTGATTGTAAGCGGTTTTGTCATTGTAGGGTTGGGAACTGCATTTTCGCTCACGAGCATCGTGTTTGCTGGTTTAGTCATCTTTGGAGGTGGTTATGGGACAGCAGAAGTAGCTCTGAATGTCGAAGGTTCCGCGGTAGAAAATCAATTGCAAAAAACGCTTTTGCCGGCTTTTCACGGTTCATTTAGTATGGGGACACTTGTAGGTGCAGTCATCGGTTCTGGAGCAGCGGCACTACACATACCTGTTGTGGTCCATTTTGGAGCGATGGCTGCCATGATTGCAGTGGTAACTTTCTATTTTTATCGTTTTCTGCCTCACGATACAGGTATAGAGAAAGAAGTTCCTACTCAAAAGGTTGGATCTAATCTCAAGGCGCAGCTTGCTGTATGGAAAGAAAGACGAATTTTATTGATCGGTATCATCGTGTTAGGTATGGCGTTTGCAGAAGGGGCTGCGAATGACTGGCTACCGCTAACGATGGTGGATGGTTATGGCGTGGATTCTTTAACAGGTTCCTATATGTATGGACTATTTGTGGCAGCAATGACCATTGGACGTTTTACCGGAGGATTCATACTGGATAAATACGGCCGTGTCCCTGTATTGAAAGGAAGTGCTGTCCTGGCTGCTATCGGTATCATTCTAGTGATCTGGGGACAGCATTACCTCATAGCCGGATTGGGCGTCGTATTATGGGGGCTTGGAGCCTCACTTGGTTTTCCTGTGGGCTTATCTGCTGCCGGAGATGACCCTCGTGGTGCAGCTATCCGAGTTGGAGCCGTAGCCACGATCGGTTACATTGCCTTTTTAGTAGGTCCCCCAGGCTTAGGGTTTTTAGGTGAACATGTTGGACTTCTGCATGCCTTGATCGTAGTGCTTGTTGGCGTTATTGTTGCTGGTTGGATATCCGGTGCAGCCCAACCTATTGGGGTGAAAGAAAAGAAATCAGATTAAAATTAAAATATAAAGGGGATTGTCGCATGACTATGAAAACGGAAAAACAAAAGATGATGGATGGGGAACTGTATGTAGCTGCTGATCCTCAATTAACGCAAGAAAGAGAGTATGCGAGAAGATGTGTACGTCTCTTTAATCAGACGGCAGAGACGGATCGTGAGTACCGTGAAAAGTTACTTAAGGAGCTTTTCGGATCAACTGGTGAAAATATAGGCATGGAACCCAACATACGCTGTGACTACGGATACAATATCCATGTTGGGGAAAATTTCTACGCCAACTTTGACTGTACCATTTTGGATGTTTGCGAAGTGCGCATTGGAGATAATTGTTTCCTGGCTCCAGGAGTTCATATTTACACAGCGACTCATCCCATAGATCCGTTTGAACGAATCGCTGGCCCTGAGTATGGGAAACCTGTAACGATTGGCAATAATGTATGGATTGGCGGTAGAGCAGTTATTAATCCCGGTGTTACGATAGGTAATAATGTCGTCGTGGCATCAGGAGCAGTAGTAACCAAGGATGTTCCAGATAATGTGGTTGTAGCTGGAAATCCGGCACGAATAATTAAGCAAATTGAAATCTCCTAAACAGCATACAGGCTAATCATTTAATATTTGTACCGATGATCCTATTAAAAGAGCTCCTAATTTTAATAGGATCATTTAATTTAAAGACTTGTACACTTATGGTCTTCAATATTGAATTATACAGAGTAATAAATAATCATATTCATCCGAACCAGTGTTTCTCCTAGATTATAGTAAATGTGTGGGCGGTCTGCTTTAAAGCGGATCGAATCTCCAGCTTTAACCGTGTACATTTCTTCGCTGATTTTTACCACCATCTCACCCTCAAATACCGTAATAAATTCTTCTGTACCTTCACGGTGCGGCGCTGAACTCAGTTCCCCGCCTGCTTCAATCTCTACGGTGTAAACCTCAAAATTTCTACTTCCTTCATAGGGGAAAAACGGATACAACCGATAGTGATTATTTTCTTCAAGCACTTGTACTTTGCTTTTAGGAACGACTACTGCATCTGCAGGTGGTTCATTAATCAGAGCAGTGAAAGAGATTTTCAAGCCGTTCGCAATTTTCCATACGGTTGTAATTGAGGGATTAGATTCTCCCCGCTCAATCTGACCGAGCATCGTTTTACTGATCCCCGTCAGATCAGCTAATTTATCTAGACTTAATTTTCTTTCATTTCTTAGATATTTCAAATTTTTACTTAAAATCAGATTAATATTCTCCATAATTCTTCGCTCCTATTGTGCTTTATAAAGAACATATTGTACAATCATAAAGTACAAATGTGCGCTTAAACGTACATTTCATTCAATTATAACATACGGGAGTTGATTGTTGCATGCCGTTTATTCCGTTCCTTTCTTATGTACTTGTTACCAGCTTTACGCCAGGTCCCAACAATATTATGTCTTTAGACAGTGCCAGACGGTTGGGTTTGAAAAAAGCATTCCCATTCTTGCTGGGAGTAACAGCAGGCTGTTTCGCTATTATGCTGTTAGCCTGCTATTTTAATCTTGCATTGTATC
Source organism: Paenibacillus sp. SEL1 (assembly GCF_054602535.1). Classification (NCBI taxonomy): domain Bacteria; kingdom Bacillati; phylum Bacillota; class Bacilli; order Caryophanales; family Paenibacillaceae; genus Paenibacillus; species Paenibacillus sp. SEL1. The sequence continues at coordinate 2,683,049 of NZ_CM137723.1, forward strand.
ATTTTTTGCCACGAGTTAAGATCTGGATGAATGTCCTCGGCAGTCTGTACATGCTCTATCTGGCGGTGAAAATTGCAAAGAGCAAATCCTCTACGGACGATAATGATCACAATGTGGGATATTCCTTCAAATCAGGACTGCTGCTGCAATTTATCAATTTAAAAATCATTTTGTATGGTATTACGGTCATTTCAACGTTTGTAATGCCTTATGATGTATCGTATATAGAGCTTATTACGATTTCATTACTCCTGACCTGTATTGGTTTTGTAGCTGTAGTATGCTGGGCGATTTTTGGCGCTGTGTTTCAACGTTTCTTGAATAAGCATGAGCGTTCCTTCAATATCATAATGTCCTTATTGCTCCTTTATAGTGCACTATCGATATGGATGTAAATGAGCACCTTATTCATCATAGAAAAGAAAGGTTCCTGACTATAGGCAGGAGCCTTTTTTTCGTGTGAATTGAGCTTATTCTACGAGTCATAACATACAATCGAACAGAATGGATGAGTCTCCTGATCATTTAGCTGCAAAACGGGTATTACCTTAATAGATAAAGCTGTTGACAACTTGTATATACATGACTTAATCTTGTATATACAAGATGTTGAAAGCGTTATATTATTTTTACGCTACTTCATTTCGCAAGAAAGGAATGGGCATGAATGGAAGCAATGAACAAGACTTTAATTCCTCAAGATAAAGATTGGTGGCGTAAATCAGTAGTCTATCAGGTTTATCCCAAAAGTTTTAACGATACGACGGGCAAAGGAACCGGTGATATAAGAGGACTGACGCAAAAGCTGGATTATTTAAAAAAACTGGGTGTTGATATTGTCTGGTTGCAGCCTGTATATGTCTCACCACAACGTGATAACGGGTATGATGTAGCTGATTATTGCCAGATTAATCCTGATTATGGAACAATGCAGGATTTTGAAGAATTGAGCGAGGGAATCCGGGCACGTGGGATGTACTTAATGATCGACATCGTGGTTAACCATTCTTCCACAGAACATGCCTGGTTTCAGGAGGCACGGCTTTCTAAGGATAGTGAGTATAGGGACTACTATATCTGGCGTGATCCAGCACCCGATGGTGGACCACCAAACAATTGGGTTTCCAAATTTGGTGGACCTGCTTGGCAATATGACGAGGCAACAGGCCAATATTTCCTGACACTATTTGATAAGACTCAGGCGGATCTAAACTGGGAAAATCCCAAAGTCCGTCAGGAAGTTGTCAATCTGCTGGAATTTTGGGCTGAGAAGGGAGTCAGTGGTTTCCGGCTCGATGTCATTAACTTGATCTCCAAAGATCAACAATTCTCGAATGATGATGGGAGCACGGTTCCTGGCGACGGACGTAAATATTATACGGACGGTCCACATGTGCATGAATACATTCATGAGTTACATGAGAAAGTATTTGCCAAACAAAATAGCGTCACTGTGGGTGAGATGTCCTCTACCTCCCTAGAGCACTGCATCCGTTATTCCAATCCAGAGAGAAAAGAATTGTCCATGACCTTTAATTTTCATCATTTAAAGGTGGATTACCCAAATGGACAGAAGTGGGAACTCATGCCATATGATTTTGAAATGCTGAAAAAGCTATTTTCGGATTGGCAAACGGGCATGCAACAGGGTGGCGGCTGGAGTGCATTGTTTTTTAATAATCATGATCAGCCAAGGGCAATCTCTCGCTTTTTGGATGATGGCCAATACCATGCGGAAAGCGCCAAGCTGCTGGCAACCACGCTACATGGTCTTCAAGGTACACCTTATATATTTCAAGGTGAGGAAATTGGGATGGCCAACCCGCAGTGGGCAGACATTGAAGAGTTTCGGGATGTTGAATCTCTGAATATGTATCGTATTTTACAGGAGCAAGGCAAAAGTGCAGAAGAAGCATTGAATATCATTCGAGAGCGGTCTCGTGATAATTCGAGGACACCGATGCAGTGGGATGGCACTCGCAATGCGGGCTTCACTACAGGCACTCCTTGGATTAAAGTAGATGAACGATATCCACAGATTAATGTTCAGGCTCAGTTAGAGGACCCGAACTCTATCTATCACCATTATCGTAAGCTAATTCATCTGCGTAAGACGGTGCAAGTCATTACCGATGGGAATTATCAACGCTTGGACGAAGCTCATCCTCAGGTCTATGCCTATCAACGCAGCAATGAAGAGGAGACTTTGATCGTCATCTCTAATTTTAGCGGACAGGATGCGCAATTCCGTATACCGGATTCATTTTATTCACGATTAATAAATCAAGCGTTGGATGCGGCTGAGCTCTTAATTGGTAATACCCAGCACGCCCCAGAGCTAAAACAAGTGATCTCTTTAACCCCATATGCTTCATATATGTGGATTGTTCGTAGACTTAGTGAATAGTATGGAGACATTTAGTAGCACCCCGGGCACGTTATTTTGATAACCGGGGTTGCTACTTTAAAATGAGCAAACGTTAAGGGAGTGGGCTAAATGGCGATTGAAAGATCACAGGTAGAAGACATTATAAAAGCCGTTGGTGGCAAAGACAACATAGAGGCCTCTACGCATTGCGTAACTCGTCTGCGATTTGCCCTTTATGATGATAAGCTGGTTGATAAAGATGCACTTGAACAAAATGATCTGGTCAAAGGCCAATTTTCCTCACAAGGACAATATCAGGTCGTGATTGGCCCAGGTCTGGTGGATAAAGTATATGACGAAATGATCTCCATTACAGGAGGTAGTCGGGCTTCTAAAGACGATGTCAAAAATGCGGCAAGCAAAAAACAAAATCCAATTCAGCGTGCTATCAAGACGCTGGCAGATATTTTTATCCCCATCTTGCCCGCAATCGTGACTGCAGGCTTATTGCTTGGAATAAATAATATTTTGACTGGCAAGGGAATCTTCTTCGAAGGTATGGCTCTGGTTCAGGTCTATCCTCAATGGACCGACTTTGCTGCTATCATTAACACCATTGCCAGCACCGCCTTTACATTTCTACCTGCCTTAATTGGATGGTCGGCTGTTGTCCGGTTTGGCGGCAGTCCTTTACTCGGGATCGTACTGGGTTTGATTCTGGTTCATCCGGATCTGCTAAGTGCATACGGTTATGCAGATGCTGTTACCAAAGGAACCGTCCCGGTTTGGAATTTGTTTGGGTGGGAAGTGAACAAGATTGGTTATCAAGGACAGGTTTTACCCGTTTTAGTATCCGCTTACGTGCTCGCGCACATTGAGAAATTCCTAAATAAGAAGATAGCAGATTCATTTAAACTGTTACTTGTAGCACCGATTACATTATTAATAACGGGATTTCTGGCATTTACAGTGATCGGTCCGGTTACTTTTATGATTGGTAATGCTATTACGTCTGGTCTTGTATACGTTTTCGATTTGGCTCCTGCGCTGGGAGGCCTGATTTATGGAGGCTTGTACTCCTTGCTCGTGATTACGGGAATGCACCATACTTTCCTGGCGGTGGACGTGCAATTAATTGGTACACAGGGTGGAACATTCCTTTGGCCGATGCTGGCGCTGTCCAATATCGCCCAGGGTGCCGGAGCACTGGCAATGATGCTGGTATTGAAGGAACAAAAGGGAAAAGGATTGGCTCTTACCTCTTCAGTGTCTGCATTTCTGGGTGTAACCGAGCCAGCCATATTCGGGGTGAATATCCGATATAAATATCCGTTTGTATTCGCAATGATCGGTTCCGGTATTGCGGGTATACTGCTCACCGTAAATCATGTGATGGCTTCTTCCATTGGTGTGGGCGGGATTCCAGGCTTCTTGTCTATTTTCCCAAACAACTGGGGTGTATTCTTCATCGGGATGGCGATCGTGTTAATTGTGCCGTTTGCTTTAACTTTTATGTATGGGAAACTGCTAAATAAGCGCCGTCAGGCTGTACCAGCCAATGATTCCGTACAAAAAGACTCGCTTCCGCAAAATACCGCAATAGATGTGCTTGAAGTGAGGACTCCCGTACGAGGACGTGTTGTACCGCTGGAACAAGTTCCTGACCCGGCTTTTGCCGAACGGCAGATGGGGCAAGGTATTGCAGTGGAACCGAAGGATGGCAAGATTCTTGCCCCATTCAGGGGAAAAGTTATTCATATCATGATGAAAAGCAAGCATGCCTTGATTTTGGAGCATTCGACAGGTGTACAGATTCTGGTACATGTGGGGATCAATACGGTGTCACTGAAGGGTGAGGGATTCACCATGCATGTGGAGACCAATCAAACCGTGGAGCAAGGACAACTACTGATGGAATTTGACCGTGATCTGATTCAGAAATCCGGATATCCCGTCATTACACCAGTCATTGTCCCGGATGGTCAGAGTATGATTGAATCGGTTGAGGAACTGCCAGGTGAGGCAGACGATTTGCAGTATACCTTAATGAGAATTCATTTGAATTCTTCATCAGGTCATAGGAATTAATTCAGATTCAATTCGCACAGTCTATTATAGTGAACAGGGAAGTGAAAGAATGCTACAATGAACGTGGTGATGAAAATTGACAAAGAATATATTTTTGCAAATTTATCAGGAGTACTCGGGACAGATCCAGACAGGCGAATTGGCTCCAGGCACGAAAATGCCATCTGAAAATGAACTGGCCCGAGAGTATAACACTTCTCGTGAAACCGTACGTAAAGCACTTCACTTGCTTGCACAAAATGGGTATATCCATAAAATAAAAGCTAAAGGATCTTTTGTTCTGGATATTGGACGGATGGATTTTCCTATAGGAGGACTGGTCAGTTTCAAGGAAATGTCTGAACGAATTGGGCGTACATCACGAACCATTGTACATGAAAATCAGCTAATTCCAGTTCCAGATGACATAGCCAATCATCTTGAGATTGACAAAGACAAGTATTTGGTCTGGAAAGTTATTCGTGCGCGTGAGATTGAAGGTGAATGCGTCATACTGGATAAAGATTACTTTCGATCAGACATTGTACCTGTGCTTACCGAGGAAATTAGTCGTGGGTCCATCTACGAATATTTGGAGGGAGAGCTCCATCTTCAAATTAGTTATGCCAAAAAAGTGGTTTCTGTAGAAAATGCAGACGAAGAAGATCATAGGCTGATGGACCTTCAGAACTACACTCATGTGGTCGTAGTGCGTAACTATGTTTATCTGGAGGACACCACGTTGTTCCAGTATACCGAGTCAAGGCATCGGCTAGACAAATTCCAATTTATCGACTTTGCCAGACGTTCCCACGGTGAAGACAAGAGAGCAGATTTTTTAAAATAACGATCATAAAATAGTTAAGAAACCCCGTCTTTTAAGACGAGGGTTTCTTTTTTACCTTGGATGCAACTGCTAAGCAGCTTGTATACTGGCATTTGAGGGATTTGAATTTGCGTTTTATCCAAAAGCTGTTTATTGGATATTAAAAGGTTATATACTGTTTAGAATACAATTCCATGATCAATGCAATGGGAACGAGGTGTATGTTATTTATGTATAGAGTGGCGATCTGCGATGATGAGCACAAGCAGAGAGAACTTGTTAAAAATATGCTGATTACTTTGTCGATAAAGACCAGTATAGAATTTAAAGTTGAATTATTCGACTCCGGAGAACAGCTGGTATCTCATTATCAAAACCATGAGTCTCCATTCCATATCTTAATATTGGATGTTGAAATGAATGGCATGAACGGAATTCAAACCGCCCAAAAAATAAGGAGTTTAAATCACCTGGATGAACAGATTGTTTTTTTAACGAGCTACCCTGAATATATGGTGGAAAGTTTTGACGTAGTCACATTTCAGTATTTAATAAAACCGATTGCTCCCCATATCTTTGAGGAAAAAATGATAAAGCTGTGTCAATATTTTCAATCTCTCGATAAAAAATTCGTTATCATCAAGTCAGCTTATGAGGAAGTGCTTTTAAAATATGATGATATCATTAGTATTGAAGTGGTCAAAAGCTTAACCATAAAAAACAAACTGCATTTTGTAACCCCTACTCAAACCTATGATAGCAAAGGGATTCTTTCGGACTATGCTTCAGCATTAAAAGAACACAATTTTCTACAAATTCATCGTTCGATTATTATAAACTTAATTCATGTGAAAAAATTTGCTGGCGGTGATGTTTTGATGTCAAATGATGTGAAGTTACCTATTGGGCGTTCTAAAATAAAAGAAGTTAAAGATCTATATACCAAATTTATGATCATGAAGTTGCATTAATATGATGGAATATAACTCCCTGCTTCTTAATCTTTGCGTTGTCCTTGTTATGTGCTTCCAAGTGAATTTTTACTTTAACTCGGTTTTTGATAAGTCCAATCGAAAGCCGAACAGATTCGTGTACTTCATTATTTTTGGGTTGCTGGATTCCTTATATTTAAGTGTTTATTTGACTCCTGCGGTATCTTCGATTTTAGCATTACTTGTCATATTTAGTTTAGCGCAATCGTATACAGTGGAAATAAAGACAAAGATCATTTTTTCTATTCTTTATGCTGTATTGATAACCATCGTTAATTTTATATCTCTTTATATTTTATATACTGTAGGCTCCGTTAAAATTAGCAACTTTAGCCATTTGAGTGGACAAGATCACTTGATATTCTCTAAGATTATGTTACTCAGCTGCATTATCATGTTTGCTGTCATTCAGATTATACGGCTATTTGCCAAACGCAGAACCTTCCCTTTGCAGCATCGTTACTATATTTTATTTCTAATCGTTCCCATCATAAGTTTATACCAGGTCAATGTTTTATCTGTTTATAGTGAAAAGAATATGTATTATTTTGGTTCTATTATTGGCTTTATTTCTTTAAATGTTTTTATCATATATATTTTTGATAATGTCATTGAAAAATTTCAATTAATGCATGAAAATGCTCAATTACAACATCAGATGGACTACCAAGATGCTAACTACGAAAAAACGGTTCACAGCTTCAAAAATATAAAAAGAATCATTCATGATACACACCAACAGTTTTTGTATATTGAAGAATGTATCAAGAGAAATGAATTGGCAGAGGCGAGTGAACATATTAAGGTTACCTTAAATAAAATCGAAGGAGCGTATCAAAGGGTTAATACCGGTAATCTGGTTATAGATGCCCTTGTCACGAATAGTCTTAATATTGGGCAAGCCAATGGCATAAAGATAGATACCCAACTTAACTTATATTCACAGAAAGTAAATATTGAACGTTATGATTTATGTGTAGTTCTAGGGAATATGCTGGATAATGCCATAGAAGCATCCAAAAAGATCAAGATTGCCGATGACAGGTACATTCTTATTAAAATACATTCCAATGAGTCTGCGCTTTTCATTCACATCCTTAATCATGTGGAGAATGAAGTGGCTCATTTGCATAGTCAAAAATCAAATCCGGATTTTCATGGCATTGGCTTAACCAATATATCTAGAATATGTGACAAATATGGTGGGAATATGACCATTGAAACGAAAAATAAAGTATTCAATAATATGGTTTTATTGCCATTTTATAAGGACATTCCTTAGACATTATGTTGTTTAGGGATTGTTTTTTACATTTAAGGGTGTTTTTTTATATAGAATCCTCGTTCATTGTATGATCAGGTCAGTAATAAAGCCTGGTGAAGCTATAAGAGGAGGAAATATGGAATGAAGAAAATAATAGCTGTGTTCGTTTCTGCTATGCTTTTTGTACTGCCGATGACGAATACTTTTGCTCAAGGCACTGCTGAACCCATCAAGGAAAAGGCTCGCAGTCTAGCCTCGGAGCTGGTATCCAAATACGGTGCTAGCGGTGTGCAGTATGCCATTATGGACCAAGGAAACATTGTATTATCGGATAGCGTGGGTGTAAAGAATAAAGCAACCAACGAGCCGATCACCAAAGATACGATGTTCGGTATAGGCTCTACAAGCAAAATGTATGTATCTGCTGCAACGATGATGCTGGTCGATGCCCATAAGGTAGATATTGATCAGCCGCTAACAACATACATTAAGGACTTTAAAATGTCTGATGAAAGATACAAACAAATTACACCCCGTATGCTGTTAAATCATTCGTCAGGTCTTTACGGTGCTCACTATAAAAATAGTATGTTATTTAATGACAATGATACAGGAAATCATGATGAGCTCTTGCTAAGGTTGCAATCAGAAACTTTAAAATCAAACCCTGGCGAATATTCCGTATATACCAATGATGGATTTCAATTGCTTGAAATATTGGTTGAGCGGGTGAGCGGTCTAAGTTACACCGATTTCCTGGCAAAGCATATTAGTACCCCTTTAGGTTTGAAATCTACTAAAACACCTCTCGATCAATTTGATAGACAAAAGCTGTCCAAAACTTATTTTCCTGCGGTTGAGGGGGCTTTACCGGTTGAAAATGCCAATGTCATCGGGACAGGGGGCCTATACTCCACCGCAGAAGAGGTGGCTATGTTTTCAGAAGTATTAACGGGGAACAGACCCGATATTCTATCTGCACAATCGGCGAAGTCCATGAAAAGTCATGAATATCGAAATGGAATATGGGTACCTGAAGAGACAAACAGCTTTAATTATGGACTTGGTTGGGATGCGGTTCAGTTGGCACCGTTTAGTGATTACGGAATAACTGCGTTATCCAAGGGTGGGGATACTGTTTTGTATCACTCTACTTTGATCACCATACCAGAGCATCATATTTCTATGGCTGTGCTTTCATCTGGAGGGTCTTCCATCTTAGATAGTATTTTTGCTTCTAACATTTTATTGGAAGTTTTAAAAGATAAGGGCATCATTAAAGACATCATACCGGAGAAAACATTTGAGCCTCCTGTAAAAGTGGAAATGCCATCTGATTTACTTTCTTATTCGGGATTATACGGTTCTGTGGGTACAACCATCAATGTAGAGATTAAAAACGGTGAGTTTGATTTACCTGCTTTTTTGGATGGATTCGTCCCGGCGCAAAAATATGTGTATACAGGCAATGGACAATTCAAAAGCAATGATGGCAGTGTAGCCATAAGCTTTGACAAACAAAAAAACGGGAAAACGTATATTAAGGCTAACCTATATTTAAACTTTTCGGGATTAGGTCAAATGGTTATGGTGACTTATGAATATCAAAAGCTAGATGCCAATCCTGTAAATCCCACAGTTAAAAAGGCATGGGAAAACAGAAGCGGGAAAAATTATTATGCTTTGGATGAAAAGATATCCTCCATATTTTATCTGGCCCCCTCATTTATAACGAAAAAAATATCCGTTGATCATGATGGATACGCAAGTGGTACTAAAATTGTGGATGAGAATAAAGCAGTAAATGCAGTTGAGATTCCTGTTATGAGTGGGAGAGATGCATTTGATCTGAATTTTTATACCAAGGATGGTTCGGAGTATTTAACCATAGATGGACAATCCTATATCAGTGAAGATGCTGTTAAACCTATCTTTGGAGGAAAATCAGTGTACACCATACCATCTAATGGCCAAGCCACATGGTATAAAATAGATAAAAACTCAGCCAATAAAACGATGACCGTTGATTTTCCAACAAGCGGAGGGTTCGCTGTCTATGATGAAAACGGAGCGGTTGTACAATTTTCAACTGCTAGCAATAACAATTCCGTTGTACTGCCCAAAGGTGGCTTGATCGTTTTGGGTGGCAATGCAGGGGATGTATTTAAAATCAATTTGAATTAAGCGTGTAGCCGCTTCTGGAAATTCAAGAGCGACCGTTGCAGTGTTGGAAGGTTAAGTAGATAACCGCGAATCTTAAGTCGAATTGGCCTTTATATAAGGCCAATTCGACTTTTTCATTCAGCAGATGAGCCTAAATCCGTAATAGATAATTTTATATCGAAGGTTACGGGTATTTTGCTGAATTTGTAATCCCAATCATCCTTTACCTTTTTCCACACCTGAGGTTTCTCGATATGCAAATGATCACCAAAACCGGCAACATCGACTTTATATTCTGACTGTAATTTGTGCATAACAGACTTAACCCTGCGAGTCACTTGTTCTTCAAACTCTTTCTCAGCCTCTTTCATGTTTCGTGTCTCAGTCGGGTCCGCTTTATCATCCCAGTTTTCGATTAGACGTCCTTTAGATTCAATTTTTACGTGGAACGAGATATCATTGCCCTCGGTCACCTTGGTTGTTATTTTGCTTTTTACCGATTTGATTTCGTAAGTTATGGCTTCATTCCGCTTGTCATACGTTTTGACAGCCCCACCTTTAACATCACCGGTAATCCATCCAATACTCTCCACGTCTTGTTGTCCCAAAGTACCTATCCAGTGACCGGTATCTCCTTTAATAATCCCGGCACCTGAAAATTCTAATTCTCCATCTGATTCAGTGATGTTCTGTAATATATAGCTTTTTTTGGAATGCATTAATCCATCCAATTCAGACAAATTGACTCCCCTCATTACCTTGCTGGTTCTGAAATGGTTACGAAGCATATACAAAATATGAATGGATGGGACCTCGTCTTCATATTTGGTAACTAAAGTGCTAGCTGCTCGATCCTTGCTTAAGAAGACCAAACAACTCGGGCGAATATCATTATCACGTAGCACAAAATCCATTAATTGCTGCATCGTCTGTTCTTTCGCCAAATCGGTGGCAACCACCATGACCTTTAGATGGTGACCAATAACCGGGCGATCCAAACGGAGAGAGAGTTGTCGAAAGATTTCAAGCAAAGAATCCCCGGTGGCTGCTATATTGACATAATTTGGTCCTTGTCCGCCACCGCCTTGCTGCTCTGTGCTTCCAGATGATTTTTTGGGGACGATTTGTACGCTGGCGGTAATTTTATTTTTCTTGAAGTAACGACTACCTTTCTTTTCCAGATTCTGCTCTAATGGAGTAAGCTCCCCCTTATCCAGAGCCAGTCCTGTATATATGCTGAGCTCTTCTACTTCTTTGCTGCTCCAGCAACCGACTTGAGTTATAAGTAGAATGAAAGCAAGCAGCAAGGATAGCATAGGGCGTCTACACATTTTGCTTCATTCCCTTCTTCCTGATTATGAACACGATGGAGAGAAGTACCGGAACCAGAACAAATATAACGATTCCCATGTATCCGATCGCATCGCCTAGACTAAACACTTCCATCATACGAACAGGAGTCATTGTAGAGATAAAAATAATTGGGATTAAGCCAAAAATCGCATAACGATATTTAAGACCGAACACCTGTGAGACCCCTAGGGAAGCATTGAAGAAGAAACTGCAGAAATTACAAAACATTTGCATCATCCAGATCACTAGCAGAGGAAACTCAAGCCGCTCAAAAAGAAAACCGGGGATTTCAAAACTGCGCATCAAATTGATGGTAGGCCAAGTACTTGTCACAGTGGAGTCCATCGATAACCCGCCGATCACCATAACTACGGTCAAAAAGTACAAAATTAAGGGGATACTGATCCCCACTACCATGGCCTTTAATGCTTTCTCAGGGTATTGTAAAAAAGCGACCAGTGTCATGACGACTTCACATCCAGAGAAAACAAGAATAGTCGATTTCAGACCCTTGATGACAGGTAAAATCCCCTCACTCAGTACAGGACGAAGATGATCAATCTCAAAAATCCTTAAGCTAAAGACAAAACAGAGCAGCAGAAAAAAAAGACTAATTGGAAGTACAATCTGGTATAGCCGAGCGATGGGATTAATGCCGCCAAAAACCAAATAGCTTCCTACCCAGATGAATGGAATCACAATCGCCCAGATCGGAGTGCCTTCCAGCAGAAAAAACATGGTCACTTCAGCTAAAACCCGAATCTCAAAGCCGGCGATGATCAAAAAATATATAATCAATAACACACTTAAAAATCCACCCGGAATTGTGCCCACGATTCTTCTGGAATATTGATACACGGTGTTTTCAGGAAACTGTTGACTTAATTTCACCATGAGCCAGACGACCAATATGACAATACATCCACCGAGAAGGACAGAAAGCCATGCATCAGGAGTCTGTACCTTTTCAGTTACACCTCTCGGCAGTGTCAAAATCCCTGCGCCCAATACAGTATTGGTCAGGAACACAGCCGCCTGCTTGGTTGTGATCTTATCATCAGAGCGTCTAAACACCATAGCTCCTCCTTCGTCTTGGCATCATGGCCTACGTTTGGTTTGCTGAGTTTTCATCATAAGAGGTCTTTTTTTCATCATAGATATAGGAGCTCGAATATACATATCCTTCCAATCGCTTAGGCGCATAGGGGAAAAGGGCGTTACATACGGTACGCCAAAGCTTTTTAATTTCGTCAGATGGATACAAATTAACAGAAAGAACAATATAGTTCCGAACATGCCCAGGATGGCTGCAAAGAGCATGCCGGCGAAACGCAAAAGACGCAAGGTAATGCCCGCACTGTATGTCGGTATCGAAAACGAAGAAATGGCAGTAACCGCAACCACAATTACCAGGAAGGGGCTAACGATGCCTGCATTTACAGCAGCGTCACCGATGACCAAGCCTCCCACAATACCCATCGCAGGACCAATGGGTTTGGGCAAGCGAATGCCGGCTTCCCGTAGGATTTCGATAGAGATTTCTAAAATCATAACCTCAATGACGGATGGGAAGGGGACGCCTTGACGGGTTTCGATGATGCTAATGACCAGCTTGGTCGGAATCAAACCGGGATGAAACGATATAAAAGAGATGTACAAAGCAGGCCCCATAAGCGCTATAAAAGCCCCGCTAAAACGCAACAGCCGTAAAAGTGTTCCTGGAATCCAGCGCTCATAATAGTCTTCAGGTGATTGAAGAAGCATGCTGAAGGTCACCGGAACAATAAGTGCAAAGGGAGTCCCATCCAGCAAAATAGCTATTCTTCCTTCCAACAAAGCATTAATGACACGGTCGGGACGCTCTGTGTTGTGAGCCTGCTGGAACGGACTTAAATAATTGTCTTCAATAAGTTGTTCCACATAACCGGATTCAGCCAAAAAATCCATGTCTATCTTTGAAATTCTGCGGGTTACTTCTTCGAGGAGATCTGGATTCACAATATCCTTTATATACGCGACAACCAGATCTTTTTTGATTCGGCTTCCCACTTGAAATTTCTTCATTTCCAGACTTTTGTTTAAGCCTTGGCGTCGAAGCATCGAAGTATTTTCACTTAATACCTCCGTAAAACCAATGCGGGGACCCCGAAGTAATGCTTCAGAGGTTGGTTCATTGACGGAGCGAATGGCGCCATTGGGCGAGCCCACCAGGAGTGCTCCCTTCATTCCTTCAATTAATAAGGCAGTATGGCCTAAAAGTATAGACTCCTGCAGGTCCTCCATATCAGCAACTTCACTAATTTGCGTAAGTGGCATCAAGTTTTCTTTTATAAAGGAGTTACTTATACTTTCTTGCTGTTCCTGTGGGTCCTGCTGGCCCTCGTACATCAAGACCTCCAATACCTGCTTGCTCATAAGTTTTTCATCCTGCATACCTTCTATGAAGACTAACACGGACCGAGCACGATATTTCTTTACTACAAACTCACGAAAATGCACATCACTATTTTCGCCTATAGCCTCTCGGATCGACTTTAAGTCGGAATCATAATTCCCTGTAATTTTGGAGCTTGGTTCATGCTGTTGATCAGCATCGTCTTCGTTATGTTCGTCGGAAAGCGGACGATCAGAAGAATGTTTGGATTTTGCCCCCTTACTGCCGACAAACGAATAAATCGATGTGTTTATATAATAAATTCCTAAAGGAATAACCAACGCGAGGCCTGCTTGAAAGAGTGTAATCCAGCTTGGAATATAAGAAATTATTTTAGACCACATGATGATCACCTCCATACGATTCAATTCATGTTTCCTTAAGATACAAGTTGTTCCTAAAGTATTCCTTATAAAGGTTGTATTTACACATGAAATGGAAAGATTCGTTCGATGAATTGAGCAAGTGATGTATTTAGTATTTATGAAGTTTGATTTATGGCCTTACCTTTATCCCTTGAAACGGAATAGGGAAATCCCTAAATATTCTTAATTTGAACTACATTGTGACTGTGATCACATATAGCTCTGTCTGCTGTACTAGAATAGAAGCATAAGCAATATTCATAGGAACGTAGGAGATGTCGTCGGATAGGGAGTATCGTCGAATGAATGGAGGAACCGGTATATGATAAACAGTAAACAGAAACTTGTGGTTATAGGGAACGGGATGGCTGGTATCAATACGGTCGAACAAATTTTAAAATTAACAGATAAGTATGAAATTACGGTCCTGGGAAATGAGCCGCATCCGAACTATAACAGGATCATGCTCTCTTATGTACTGGAAGGCAGTAAAACGATTGATGATATCATACTGAACGATTTGCAATGGTATGCGGATCAAGGGATTACTTTATATACAGGAAAAATGGTGAAAAGCATCGACGGTGAGAACAAGAAGATTCACACCGAAGACGGACTGGAAATTGATTACGATGTAGCTTTGGTAGCTACGGGCTCACAATCATTTATTCTGCCTATTCCGGGTAAGGAATTACCGGGTGTCATCGGTTTCCGAGATATCGCCGATTGCTCGGCAATGCTTGAGGCAGCGAAGACCTTTAAAAAGGCAGCTGTCATTGGTGGAGGTCTGTTAGGGCTGGAAGCAGCTAAAGGCTTGGTCAACCTGGGAATGGATGTTACGGTCGTTCATTTAATGGAGGATTTGATGGAACGCCAGCTGGACCGGGAAGCCTCTGCGATGCTGAAAGCAGAACTAGAACGCCAGGGAATCAAGTTTGCTATGCAAATGCAAACTGCGGAGGTGTATGGTCAAGATCGGGTACAAGGGCTGCGGTTCTCAGACGGAAGCGAGCTAGAAGCGGATTTGGTCGTTATGGCCGTCGGGATCAAACCTAATATTCAGGTGGCTGTGCAAAGTGGTATGGAAACGAACCGTGGTATTGTAGTCGATGATTTGATGAGAACCTCCGTGCCGGATGTATATGCTGTAGGGGAATGTGTTGAACACCGCGGAATCTGTTATGGTCTGGTAGCTCCGCTGTTTGAGCAGGGAAGTGTCATTGCCAAACATTTGGCAGGCGCGGAAACTGAAGGTTATATGGGATCGGTGGTTTCTACCAAGCTCAAAATTTCAGGGGTGGATGTTTTCTCAGCTGGCGAATTCATAACTCAGCCTGAACATACGGTGATTGTTGCAAAGGATGAGTGGAAGCGCACATACAAAAAAGTGCTGCTTCGTGAAAATAAGATTGTTGGAACTGTACTGTTTGGTGATGTGAGCGAATCTGCTAGTCTTCAAAAATATGTACGTCAGCAAACGCAGATGACAGATGAGATATATGGACAGATCATGGGTACTGGATGTAGCAATCACGGGGCGAAAACATTATCCGCTGAAACGATGGCGGATGATGAAATTGTCTGCGGCTGTAACGGTGTGACTAAAAAGGCGATTGTGGATGCAATTAATGATAATGGACTGACCACAGTCGATGAAATTAAGGCATGCACCGGAGCAACGCGTTCCTGTGGAGGATGTAAGCCTGTCGTTGAGCAAATTTTACAATATGTTCTTGGAGACAGCTTCAAGACGTCAGCCAAGCAAGGAATATGTGGTTGCACATCATTGAGTCGGGACGAGATTGTGGAAGCGATCAAAACCAAAGGGCTGACAACAACGCGTGAAGTTATGAATGTACTGGGTTGGCATAATGATGAAGGATGCTCCAAATGCCGCCCGGCGCTGAATTACTATTTGGGAATGATTAACCCGGATACCTATGAAAATGAGGGAGATTCCCGTTTTGTAAATGAGCGATTGCACGCAAACATTCAAAAGGATGGAACGTTTACAGTTGTTCCTAGAATGTACGGCGGTGTAACGACCCCAGAAGATTTGAAGAAGATAGCAGATGTTTCTCTTAAATACAACGTTAAGGTCGTTAAAGTAACAGGAGGACAGCGGTTGGATTTGATTGGTGTCCGTAAAGAGGATCTGCCTAAAGTATGGGAAGAACTCGATATGCCGTCGGGATATGCCTACGCGAAGTCACTTCGTACGGTTAAAACCTGTGTTGGATCGCAATTTTGCCGGTTTGGCACACAGGACTCGATGGGAATGGGAGAAGTGTTGGAACGAAAATTCGAACGACTGGATTTCCCAGCAAAATTCAAATTAGCAGTTAATGGATGTCCACGCAACTGTGCGGAATCATGTACTAAAGATATCGGAATCGTAGGTAATGATGGGGGCTGGGAGATCTTTATCGGTGGTAATGGCGGTATTAAAGCACGGTTGGCTGATTCACTCTGTAAAGTGAAAACCGATGCCGAGTTGATTGATATTGTAGGTAGCGTAATGCAACTCTACCGGGAAACAGGACAATACCTGGAGCGCACGTCGGAGTGGGTGGAACGGATCGGTCTGGAAGAGATTCAGAAGGCTGTCGTTCAGGATACAGATCATCGACAAGCTTTAGTAGAACGCATCGAATTTGCACTACAACAGGTGGAAGACCCGTGGAAAAAGATCATCAATGATGAGGATACACGCAAAAATCTATTTGAGGTTGTCACTCCGTCTATTGTGTAATTGTATCTAAAATGCCTGAGGAAGGGAGCGATCAAGCAAATGATCAAAAATGCCGAATGGCTTGTCGTCGGTCACAGTAAGGATTTTCCGATCAGAATAGGGCGTACCATCCATATCAAAGGTGCTGAAATTGCTGTTTTCCGCACTTCGGAGAATGAGCTTTATGCCGTTGAAAATATCAATCCTCATCCCAAAAGAGGCCCTCTTACAGAGGCGATAGTATCTGGTCATTATATTTATGATCCTTTATATGACTGGAAAATTGATCTGCAGACAGGCATCGTTCAAGAGCCTGATCACGGACAAGTTAAAACATTCGCCGTTTGTGAAGAGGGAGAAGAAGTAAAAGTATCACTCGAAACGGTTTAGTTCGTCTGATGGAATACAAATAAAAAAGGGCTTGACAGGAACAATCCTGTTGGGCCCTTTTTTCGTTTTGGATCAGGTAATGGTAACTCCTGCACTTGCATAACCTACGATAGTGTTTACGAGGGAAAGTCCCGTAGCTGTTGCAGAGAAGACAAGGAGCAGACGAGTCTGTGCGGTTACCGGTATAGCCAACCCAGTAGTAATACCGCTAGAGATCGTTCCCAAAGCAATAATGCCAGCCAGTGGAGGGGCCAATGTAACGATAGCTCCGGGAACTGCTGTGAAGGTATTATTAGGTGTTGGGGAACTAAACAACTGGGCAGTAATCGTCGCAGTTGAACCCACGAGAGTTAACGCAGCTGTTGTACTGAAGTAACCAGCAATAGATGTAATTACGCCATCCCGTGGTACGGAAAAAGCAAAGTTGATCAGAGGTCCTACAAGTGTACCTGTCAGGTCAATGGCCCCGCCTACAAGGCTAATCCCTGTTGCTGAGCTTCCAAAGCCGATCAAACTGGTGGTTCCTACCACCCCGCCAAGAACGGTTGTCAGGATAGCAGGTCCGCCCGAAGCAAACGGAATGATGGCTCCCGAACCGGTCGCTCCAGTAACACCAGCCGTGCCCGTGGCTCCGGTAGCACCAGCCGCGCCCGGCAGCCCATCAGCTCCGGTCGGCCCTGTGACCCCAGCAGGTCCGACGGCGCCAACCGCGCCCGGGAGCCCATCAGCCCCGGTCGGTCCTGTGACCCCGGCTGGCCCGATCAATCCATCCGCGCCCGTAGCGCCCGTAGCGCCCGTGGCGCCTGTCACACCCCCGGCAGGTCCCGCAGCACCCGTAGCGCCGACGGGTCCGGCAGGGCCTTCCGGTCCAGCGGCCCCGATAGGCCCGGCGGCGCCAATAGGTCCAGTCGCTCCAACTGGTCCGGCAGGCCCCGCAGGCCCGGGAGGCCCTTGTGGGCCTGGTCCACCTACTGGTCCAGGCGCACCGCCGGGTCCCGCAGGTCCAGGAGGCCCGGGAGGCCCTTGTGGGCCAGGTCCACCTGCGGGTCCAGGCGCACCGCCGGGTCCCACAGGTCCAGGAGGTCCTTGTGCACCTGGCTCCCCTGACAAGTATGTTTCTCCTAATACGTTGCTAACCGTCGTTCCAGCGATTCTGATCGCGCTGATTAAGCTGTCTTTAAGAGCAGGATCGAGGGGTTCTTGTAAAACGATGGACAATAGGGCATCCAGCAATTGTTGCAGTGCAGTACCTACACCGATCGGGGAGAAGGGTGTAGCTTCTAACGCAACAATAGCAAGCTCCAGCGCTGCCAGTAGGTCTGCCTTAACCCCGCCTCTAAGTCTTAAGCTTTTCGCCAGAGACAACAAACGTCTTAAAATCTGTTGCAAGGAAGATACATTAGCCGTAGAGGGGTTTGCGAATACGATGGGGATGATCGCGGTCAATTCATTAATCAGTCTGAGAAGATCTTCGATACTTCTATTTACTCTTGTTGGTTTACAGTCTTCGTCTTTTTTTGAAGCACCACTGAACCTGAACGGTTTTTTATGTTTCATGCTCAAATATCTCCTCCTCATTCTTCCTACTGTAGAGGTGACAGGTGGTTCATCGCCCCGCTTCGCAGATATTCATAATATATTTACTGAAGCGAAAAGGGTGAATATACAAGCAAAAATGATTGTTAAAGGCTTGTACATAAAATATACATAAAAAAAACCGGCCCCCAAAAAGCATGGAGGCCGCGTTGTATGTGCGTATACTCATCTGATCTATGAAGCTTAAAAAGTCTTATTTAAGAATACGTACCAGCAGTTCAGCCATCTCACCTCTGCTGATAGCCGCTTTTGGCTTGAGTGTTCCATCTGGATAACCGCTGATCCAACCGGAGGATACTGCATTCTGGAATGCTGCGGAGGCCCATGCTGCAATCTGCTGCTCATCCTTGTAGGATTGCAGTGCGGCAGTGCTGGAAATGGATGTCTGATTCTGCATCGCGTGTGACAGGATCACCATCGCCTGTTCACGGGTAAGACTCTCATCAGGTGCGAAAGTTTGAGCGGTTAGCCCTTGAATCCATCCCTGACGGTGAGCAAAATCCACGGCTGATCCAGCCCAGTGTCCCTGCATATCTGTAAATGAGGTAGAAGGGCTCTCATCTCCAGCAGTTCCCAATGCTCTGGTCAGTATGGCTACAAATTCTGCACGGCTTACAGCGCGATCAGGGCGTATGTTTCCGTCTTTATAGCCTTGTATCCAGCCTTTGTCTGCAAGAGATTGCAGGGACTTCGCTGCCCAATGGCCTTGTACATCCGGCCATACCTGAGCTAGCCCTTGCGAATCTGACGAATTGCTTGGGTCATTTTGCACACTGGCATTATTGGTTTGAGTCTTTGCGTCTGTGGCGACGGCAAAGGTACCTAACCCGGTCGTATTCAGACTCACACCCGACAACATCCCTTTTGAATCCATTACAGCAGTCCCTTTTAGAATCTCACGCTCACCATTCTCATGAATAACAAGAATGGAGAACTGGGGCTCTGTATTGTGTAACTCACCTAAGGATTCGTTATCCAGCGGTAGAATGATCGACGAGGTTCCAGTCACATTGGCTTTGATGTCTGTAACCGGACCCATCAGCGTCAGGCTGGATTGTTGCTCGGCCCAGTCACGGATCTGCTGTGCACGTTGTACATCTGCCTGCTGGAATGACAATGTAACATCCTGCCGGCCTGAGGCCATGCTGGTTAAGGTGTCACTGGATATCATCAGTGCTCCATATCGGGATATTACCGATGCACCAATCTTATCCCATTTATTCAGTAAAGAATGAGAAAGGATAACACGACTCAGTTGCTTCTCCTGCTCCAAACGAATGTCTGCGTATGTTTTGCCTTCGCGAATTGCTTGCTGTATCTGCTCATCCAGGAATGCCGGCGAAGGAACAAAGAGAGAGAACTCTTTCCCTTGTTCGGAAAATCCGATCTGTGGTACGAAAGCAGATACATCCTCATTCTTATCTTTTTTAGATTTGTTTGTGTTCGCAATTACCTTGGCAGGGACGGTGACTTCTATGGCTTGCGTCAAAGCATGAGAACCATCGCTTACCCTCATAACATCCAGCATGATAGTTACAACGGAAGGAGTATCTGCTTGAATAATAGTTCCGTCTGTACGCACGATGTCTGGCTGGCTACTGCTGCTGATGGTCACACGGAAACCATCAGGTACAACAGGCAACCTGAGCAGTGTATCACTTGTTGTAGGAGCTGCTATGCTTGTGATGGAATCCGCAATGCGCTGCGCGGTTAACCCTTGCGGATACACTAGCCCTGACGGAGCACTCTTCATGCCATTTACGTTCTGCAGCACATAGTAGCTGGCTCCTTCAGGAACAGGTGTAAATGTATATCTTCCCTCTCCCGAAGAAATTCCTTCCGCTATAAGCTCCTGCTGGGCATTGTACAGCTCAAGCCGTGCGCTTGGTAAGGCGCCTGTAACGATCACTGAGGCTATATCCTCAGTGCCTGCTGCGGCTGTAACAGCACGAGGCAGCACGTTTATACGGCGTTCTGCTGGTTCTGCCGTCCAGCTCCCATTGTCGCTATAAGCATAGTTCAATACGTATACGCCAGGTACATTTGTATCGACATTCCCGCTACCTGAAAGCTCAGGGATCAGGATATTGCCGTATACGCTGTCCAGTACACTGGCTCCTGGATCAGTGAAGCTATCGCCGGTTTCCAGAACAATTGGATTACTACCGTTTAGTCGTACGTAAGGTGTATTCGGTAATGCCTTCAGCACGGTGATCGTGAATGTTCTTTGTACAGAAGCTGCACCTTTAGAAATAATGGCCATTAATTGTACATTCACATCACCATCTGTATATTTAGGCCGATTCACCTGACCGCTGTTGCTGAGGATATCTGGTTGATCCGAAGACCAGTCGATCTGGGTGTCAAATGCTCCTGTACGAGGCAGAGCGATGGAATCCTTAATCCCTTGCGGATAATCTAGATTCAGTGTATTTGCTGCCAAATTTATGGCTTCATCAGCGCTTACAGGCAGTGCGGGCACGAGCAGACTAAATGTTTTTCGTAGCTCAACCGCGCCTCGTGATACAACTGCTTCCAGCGTGATGGTCTGATCGCCCTGTACATAGCTTGGGAAGGTTACATGCCCAGTATGATCCAAGAACTGGGGTTGATTCGATGACCATGACACCTGAACACCATTCAGAGCATCTTTTGGCAAATATACGTCTCCCGTTACTGTCGTTATCGGCAGTTCAAGTGCTTTGTATGCTGCGTCTACGGCTTCAGTGTCGCTCATCGGCAGACGGAGTACGTGTGCAGTAAAATCCTTTGTTTTCGTTAAGCCTGCAAGTTGCAGGGTAGCCGTTAGGGTAACATCCGTATCTCCACTGTTATAGGAGGGTCTGGTGAGTGTTCCATCTGCTGCAATGACAAGAGGTTTGGACGAGGACCATTCGATCTGCGCTCCGCCATAACCGGATAAAGGGAGAGAAATATTTTCTGTTAGCGCAGACAAATCGCCAAGCGAGAGGGTGTCTGCTGCTTGATTTAATGTATCTTGAGCAGTGATCTTCGCTACGGTAACCTCAAAAGTTTGGGTATCTGAGGCGCTTCCCTTCGCAATCGTTGCTGTCAGTTTTACTTTTCGGTCACCCAGATCATACTGCGGGCGTGTGACAGCCCCCTCGTTCGTAATGATGTCAGGAGTATCCGAACTCCAGCTCACCGTCGTATCATTCAACCCAGCGAGTGGCAGCGTCAGCTTTTGGGATACGGAATCAGCTGTATCTCCAGGTGCGAAGCCTAATGCAAGAGCAGCTTTTGCCTGTGCAACTCTCTCGGCATCGGAAAGTATGTTCACTTTAACCTCGGAGGGAGTGCTCTCCCCCTTAGCATTCACGGCCTGAACCGTGTAAATTGCTTCACCTGGCGGCAATGCTGAAGTATCTATGAATTGAGTTAAGTTACCTGAATAAAGCGTTACACTATCTCGTATGACTTTGTATGAAGTTGCATAAGGAACAGCATCCCAGCTTAACTCCACTGTATTTCCATTTTTGGTTCCTGTAAAATGACCCGGAGCCTGCGGAACGGGCAATCGCTCGCCATAAGCTGCGAATTCCATGATGGAAGCCCATTGATTGTTTCTCGCATTTCCTTGATCAATATATACTCGCAAGTATCGTGTAGTTACA
Organism: Paenibacillus sp. SEL1; assembly: GCF_054602535.1. Classification (NCBI taxonomy): domain Bacteria; kingdom Bacillati; phylum Bacillota; class Bacilli; order Caryophanales; family Paenibacillaceae; genus Paenibacillus; species Paenibacillus sp. SEL1. The sequence continues at coordinate 2,705,233 of NZ_CM137723.1, forward strand.
GGAGTAATACTCTTTTCAACATTAGAGCTCCCATTATTCTGGACGGTATCTACAGTCACCCAATTACTTCCGTTGCTGCTTGTTTGCAATCGGAAACTGTATGGATCACGTTGATCATGCCACCCATAATGGACACCCATACCTGTAACAACGTATCGATCTACGATATACCAGTCTCTCAGATCTACCTGAATCCATTTCTCACCGTTACTGGCTTGATACCAGCGGCTTGTCGGTCCGATTGACCCATCCACAGCTCTGGAGGGATCATAGGGCTGGCTATAGCCACTGGATGTGGCTGGTTTGTTAAGTACCACATTTTCCCAACTGGCAGCGTGAACCTCATTCGTCCCTATCAGCAGGAACGCACCGCCGATGAATGGCAGCAATGGAACCAGCAAGCGATAGGGTTTAAAATTGTTGCGTGTGAAGTTATTGCCTTCGAGCACGCCATCACCTCTTCTTCATTAAGTAGCACACCATTGAACATTTCATTATGGACGGGACGGGAATTCTCCTATGGTTGCAATGTAGTAATCTACATTCGGCATCGGAGAGGCTCCACGCAAATCAGGCAATGCAAATGTGGTTGTTCCATTCCCCCCGAAATTATTACCCAATAGACTGAAGAGTGCTGTATTTTGCGAAATAGATAAGAGCTGACCTTCACACTTTAGCCATCCATTGGGAGCGAACGTGTAAGGATACATCGTAATTTCCCCAAGATAAGGTTCGGTCGATGCTTGAGCCTGTTTGGGACTGATCGCCGTTCCCCCTAACAAAATGACCGCTAACAAACTCAACACAGCGGCTTTCTTCCAAAAATGCTTCTTCATACCTACAACTCCTTTTTAGATTCGAATAATGGCCCACGAATTCAACAAATTTGTGACATTAGTCATAGAATGAATAGATATTATCATGGAATTCCACTTTTGGCACTACAGTTCATCTATCAAATTCACCTTTTTATTCCTTTTGTGAGTAAAGAAATTTATTCCATTGTCCATGCATCTTTTTTCTAATCCAGGTAAATCTATATACAAATCATCTGGAAGTGAAGGAGGAAAGAGTGTGTGGCAGGTCATCGGAACTCATATGCCCAAATGGAACGTGTGGATGGAAGCCTTCTTTTTATCCATCGTACCTTTGATTATTTTTCTGACGGTACGACAAATCAGAGCGATGGATGGTCGAGAGAGCAGACGTATGGAACGATTAAAGCTTTTAGAAGAAGAAGACCGTTCGCAGCATGCAGATCATGATCCGTCTGTAAGTGAGGCTGAGAAGGAAAAGGGAACCTTTACCGAAGATTATGAAGCCAATGTAGCAAAAATCAGACAAGCCGTCACGGATATGTCGGACGTGAACGAACGATCCATTTTTCTGGAAAAATTGAACGCTGTAGGCACACTTTTTTTTGTGGATGGATTAACAGACAAGGTTGGCATGGATCAGAACATACTAAAGCCGCTGATGGATTGGGGCAGCTCCGGACAAGGCGGGGAGGATCTTCCGAGAGGAAAAGAGCTTCGGGATATGTTTATTCGCCAGGTCATGCTGGTATCGGAGACTCAGTATACGTTAGAGGTGCAGTTCTCCTTGCAAAAGGTGCTGTTCGGTTCAGTCATACTCATGATTCAGGGCATACCGGGTGCTTTTGTGCTGGGCACACCCAAAGGGAGCACACGAGGGGTGGAAGACCCCATATCGGAATCGGTGCTGCGGGGACCGCGAGTTGGTTTTACCGAGACCCTTAGCGACAATACGGCAATGCTGCGCAGGCATGGAGAAAGTACAGAACTGGCCATGTCGTCCTTCAAAGTGGGCAAAAGAGTGGAAAAGCAGCTAATGGTGGTGTATTTCAGAGACATTGCCGACCCGGAGCTTGTGGACGAGGTGAAGCGGCGGGTCAAAACCATTGATATGGATGAGGTGTTGGAGTCGGGCTATGTGGAACAGCTTATTGAGGATAATTTTCTTAGTCCCTTTCTGCAAATTCAAAATACGGAGAGACCGGATCGGGTCATGGCTGCATTGCTGGAGGGACGTGTGGCGATTCTGCTGGATGGTACACCTTTTGCGCTCCTTATGCCTGTGACGTACGGGATGATGCTTCAGTCTCCCGAAGATTACTATGAACGATGGATACCGGGGTCGCTTATTCGATTTCTTCGTTTTATGGCAACTACGATATCTCTGTTCGCCCCGGCGCTCTATATCTCCTTTATCTCGTTTCATCCCGGACTGATTCCAACCAAGCTGGTCATTTCCATTATCAGTGCGAGACAGGGGGTTCCGTTTTCGACGCTGATTGAGGCCCTAATTATGGAAATTTCCATCGAAATTTTACGCGAGGCAGGACTACGGCTGCCCAAACCCATCGGTCCAGCGATGGGCATCGTCGGCGGTCTGATCATTGGACAGGCCGCTGTTGACGCCGGGATTGTAAGTCCGATTCTTGTTATTGTGGTAGCAGTCACGGCAATTTCTTCCTTTGCCTCCCCTGTGTACAGCGCAGGGATCTCTATGCGTATTCTTCGTTTTGGGGCCATGTTCACGGCGTCTATCTTTGGTTTATATGGAGTGATCATGTTTTTCCTGATGTTGAGCATTCATATGGCTAAATTACACAGTTTCGGCGTGCCATATCTTAGTTTAACGACCCCCCGTTCATTGAAGGACTGGAAAGATTACTTCTTGCGAGCACCGCTACAATTTATGAAAAACAGACCCATTCTATTGAAGCATAAGGACCCTAAGCGACAAGGATGAGTTCAACAACACAGGAGGGAGCAAGATGGCCCGTGGGAAAAAAATGGATAAAATTACAACGCTACAGACGACGGCAATTGTGCTTTGCTTTATGCTGGCTGCCGGGCTGCTTACTCTTCCCAGAGTAGCCGTTGAAACTGCAAAAACACCGGATGTATGGATGTCTGTCATTTTAGCAGGGGCTGCCACTTTCCTGTTCGGATGGATTATAGTCAAACTAAGTTCACGTTTTCCAGAAAGCACCTTTTACCAGTATGTTCAGCGGATAACCGGCAAAGCCATCGGCAAGGTGATGGGCATGTTGTTCGTCATCTATTTTATTTGTATAGCTGCATATGAAATCCGATCTGTGGAGGAAGTAACGTCGTTCTTTTTGCTTGAAGGAACTCCAGCGTGGGCTATTTCAGCACCTTTTATGTGGATATCTCTGTATCTTTGCTTAGGGGGGATAGGTACGTTGGGTAAAATATGCCAATTTATATTCCCGATTACGGCGTCTATCTTTTTGTTAATATGCTTGCTGAGTTTGAATATTTTCGAATTGAATAATTTGCGTCCTGTTTTGTCCGAGGGTGTGATGCCAGTGCTTAAAGCTCTCAAGACTACAACCCTAACCTTAACAGGGACAGAGTGCTTGCTGTTTATTCTTTGTCGGATGGAAAAGCCGGAGAAAGCAACCAAGGCAATCGGACTGGCGATCGGGATCTCGACCATTTTTTATATAGCTACACTGATCTTATGCATTGGTGCCTTTTCGGTGGAAGGGGTTATGAGCAGAACCTGGCCTTTTTTAGATTTGGCCCGCAGTTTTGAAGTGGAGTATCTGTTATTGGAACGGTTCGAATCTTTATTGTTGACCATTTGGATCATGCAAATTTTTGCTACATTCAGCATAGCTTTTTATTGCGCTTCGCTCGGAGTTTCTCAAATTTTGAATAGCTCTTATTCCAAGGTGTTGTTTATTTTGCTCCCGATCATCTACGTCCTGTCGCAAATACCCAAAAATTTGAATGAGTTATTTTCTTTTGGAACGATCATCGGGAATGCAGCATTCGTTTTATTTGCTCTACTTCCACTGCCACTGCTGCTTATTTCTCGCTGGAGGGGTGTGGGGTCATGATGAAGTTCCGTTCAGGAATACTCGGAATAGCGGTTCTTCTAATATGCAGTACACTTTCAGGTTGCTGGAGCAGCTCTCCCGTGGAGGATCTAAATCTGGAGACAGGCATTGCTATGGATATAGCGACAGAATCTTCACAAGAAGAGCAAATTAATCAAAAAGGAGGAGATTATCCGAAAAAAGAGTTAATTACGGGAACCTTTCAATTTATCATCCCAGAGGAAAGCGGCGGTTCCAATAGCTCCTCACCGCAAGCTAAAAAATTTTTTAATATTACAGAAACAGGGGATTCCGTTTTTGAGATGTTAAGAGAAATTTCATTGCGAACCAACCGACCGCCCATTGGGCAACATTTGAAAACGATTATTATCAGCTCCAGTCTGCTTCGCAAGATCCCGTTGTACGAGCTGCTGGACTTTTTCTTGGGGGATAATGACATTCGGCTCAGTGTCCAGCTACTGATTAGTACAGACAAGGCGAGCAATGCGCTTCAGGAAAAAACTCCTGGTCAAATTCCTGCCTATATCTTAAAGGATATTTTCCAAAATCGTAAACGGAACGCACGGTTGATAAAGCCCGTGGCTTTGGTTAAAGTGGTCGGGCCCATGAAGACTAAGGGAAGTTTTATATTACCCAATGTCATTTCGACGGAGAATGAAATCAAGGTCGCAGGTGCGGGGATCATCAAAGGAAAGACGCAAACATACGGTGGTTTTCTGAATGAATCAGAGGTCGAGGGTCTTATGTGGATCAAGGGCCAATTGGTTGGAGGCGTGTTGAAAGGTAACGATCCTCAAACCGGTAAAAATATAGCCTATGAGATCAAAGCAGTGAAAAGCAGGATCAAGGCCATCGTTCAGGGGGACGACATTTCCTTCCAAGTAAAAATGACCTCAGAGGGGCGCGTTTCCGAGGTTTTTAACAAGAAAGAAAATTTGCGCAGCAACGCTGTGCTCGGACAAGAAGAAAGTATCTTTCAGGAGAAAGTGAATTCATTAGCTGAACAAACTGTAGCCAAAATGCAAAAGCTGCAGGCTGATGTCGGAGGTTTCGGAGAAGCCTTGAGGATTCAGCATCCTAAAGTTTGGCGTAAGGTCAAAGAGGATTGGGATACCACTTTTAGTACCATTCCCGTACGTTTTAGCACAGATATCCATATTGAAGATTACGGCTCTTCGATTACGACGGCAGACTAGTTTGTATGTATTTTAGAAAAACCTTCAATACCACGAATCTACGTGGTGTTGAAGGTTTTTTAGGCTATTCAAACAGGGATAGTGTATCTTCCAGCCACGTAATATAGCTTTCTTCCCGATTAATGGCACGGCTCAGCACCAGATAATGCCCGAATTGATTAGAACCGGGAGCTTGAAGGTTCTCGTCCAGCCGTTGGAGGGATTTCTTACTTTCGTACAGATACTCCAGCTTCTCTTTACGTTTGGCTATCTGGTCCTCGAACAATCGCTTGTTCTCTTCCTTGGGGATGGCTGCTGAGAAATACAGCATGAGCATAAACTCATCCTTTTCCGTTTCTGGTAACTCTTTGGGACTTAGAAGCCATTCGGTCAGTTCTTGGGTTCCTTTGGGGGTAATGCAGTACAGCTTCTTTTCCAGCTTGGCTCCTGTAATGGAGGTGCGATATTCAATAAGCTCCTCTTCGGTCAGCCTTTTTAACTCAGGATAAATCTGACTGTGTTTGGCGCTCCAAAATTGTCCGATTTCCTTCTTGAATTGACTCGTAATGTCGTAGCCGCTCATTTCCTCTTTATGAACCAGGCCCAAAATGGCGTATTTTAATGTGCGTTTCAACGTAGCTCTCCTTGTCAAACGTTATTTGACACTAGTATACCATAGTGCTACAATTTATATGTATTTAAAAACATGTTTAATATTACATGTTTTGAATTGAATATTTATTATCGTTGGTCTCCTATTCAATTCATAAAAACTTATAATTTAGGAAAGAAGGATGCAAGATGGACAAGTTTATCGGCAGCCACATGATCTACACCTATGAGAATGGTTGGGAGTACGAAATATATATTAAAAATGAAGATACGATCGATTATCGCATTCATAGTGGTATGGTAGGTGGCCGCTGGGTACGTGATCAGAAGGTCAATCTGGCGAAACTGGTGGAAAACGTGTATAAAGTATCGTGGACCGAACCGACAGGCACTGACGTGTCTCTGAATTTTATGCCTGAGGAAAAACGTATGCACGGCATTATTTTCTTCCCTAAATGGGTTCATGAGCATCCAGAAATCACTGTGCGCTATCAAAACGATTTTATTCCGCTGATGGAGGAATCGCGTGAAAAGTATGAAACGTATCCGAAGTATGTGGTTCCTGAATTTGCAGATATTACATTCATCGAAAATGCGGGTGTGAACAACGAACAATTAATTTCCCAAGCACCTTACGCAGGAATGACAGACGATATTCGTGCAGGTAAATTGCAAGTGTAATTAACTCTGTGCTGAAAGTGTAAAAGCCTGGCCTGTGATAAACAGTCTCAGGCTTTTTTACGTGAACTGGAAAGTGGATTGACAATGGAGTTGTGGACGATATCTAGAATGAATAGTAGACTAGGCCATGCACGATGAGATAAGAACGACTAATCCGAGAGGGGAGGATGGTCGCTGTTGGGGAGAGAATGTGCAGGTTCGCATGGGCAGTCAGATCGGATAAGGCAGATAGAGCCAGCTCTGTTTTATCAGGTCCCCAGTGATCAGCGTGGTGCTGAATATATTGCTCAGCCTCGGTTAAGGACAGACCCTTGAGCGAGGTAAACACGGAAGCCCAGCGGACGAGGTCAAAAGCGCCTTTAATTTCAGGCAGCTCATATTCCGCCAGGCCTTGAGCGCCGTTACACGACATAGTAAGCAAGCCACAGCAATGGTGTTGATAAGGTTCTGAGTCAGGAAATTGACGATAGTCATATTGAATCATTTCCATGGAACCAATGCGTAATTGGGTCGCTTGGGACGATGTGGGCTGGGCAAGCGTCATGCTCATGCTAGAACGGCCTCCTTCTTGGATTCACTGTAAATAGGGATGGAAGAATCATACGTCACAGAGGATGTAATGTAAATCACAAATACAAGTGTAAAATGAGGATATGTAGCGAAAAACGAGCTTTAATGCCAATGGAAACGGATACTTGCATCCATTTCTTTTGTTATCTTAGGGAACGTCTTTATATCATAAAAAAACAACCCCAGATCTCCCCAGGGTCGTCTCTACTAAAAATATAGTTCAGCATTTCGAAAAATGCTTGTTTTGCTGATCACACGGGTGTGACGTCCTGAATTTCCTCTTCTTCTTTCCAAATCACATTCTCTCGATAGTTTGATCCCCAATCGTACATTGCTCTCAGTACCGGAATCAGGCTTTCACCATGCTCTGTCAGTGAATATTCCACATGTGGAGGAACGACAGGATAGACTTTACGCAGAATGAGTTTATCTTCTTCCAGCTCACGCAATTGGTTGGTCAGCATTTTTTGCGTAATGTGGGGGATTAGCTTCTTCAATTCACCAAACCGCTTGGTGCCTTCCATACCGAGATGCCACAAAATAATCAGCTTCCATTTTCCACCGATGACCGCGAGAGTCAATTCCTTATCACAATTAATCAGCTTCAAATCAATCCGGTCTTTTACAGTAGTGATATTCATCGACCTCCTGTCCGTAGTTATTCCAAGTATACTATCTATAGCTACTATACGCAAAAGGATATACATCCATTTTGGAAACTATACATATACTTGGGCACTTATAGACCGGACAGGGATACCTAATGATGTGTGCAAAACTGGAAGAGTCCAGAAATCTGCGGCGTTAAGAAGGAATCACAATAGTGTTAAAGGACTCCGGCTCCAGCTCCAAGCGGTGTGTTGTTTCACCGAGAGACAGATTCAGCACACGCGATTCCTTGAACGGATTGGCGATAACTACCACCCTTTGCCCGTCTGTATTTTGAAAAGCAACTGCATTTCCAGTCCATGAGCCACGAAGTCCGATGCGTCGGGCACCCGGTAATACAAAATGAGAAAAGTGCTTCATGACGTAATATTCTGGATTCAGGACTGGTTTTCGATCCGCCGGATCAACGGTGATCATCGAATTTTGCTCCCAGCCCCATGTACTCTTGCCTTTCGGTTCCAAAACCATATTCCAGTAAATATAAGCATTTACGCCATTGGTAAAGTAGTGCTGGTACAGATTATATACATATTTGGCGTAGTCCCATGAGTTTTCTCCGTTCCCGCATTCATTTTCTGTTTGCATGTAACGAAGCTCAGGATAACTGGCAACGGTGCGCTGAATGGCATTTTTGCCTGCCCACTGGTAGCCTACGCCTTTAATATATTTGTATGCCTGGGGGTCACTCAACACGGTATGGGCATACTCATCGAATCCGGTCGAAGTCTTCTTCATTAATTCCTCCCACGGATCGGGTGCGTTAATGGTGCCCAGCCAAATTTCCGTATCCAGTCCGTGTTCCTCAAAAGCAGGACCCAAATAGTCGCGAATAAATTCACACAACTGCTCTCCGGTCCATACACAGGAAGGAAACTTCTGATCGGCAATGACTTCATTTTGAACATGAATCTGATGGATCGTAATACCTGCCTCGCGATAAGCCTGAACAAATTTGACAAAGTATAATGCATACGCTTTCAAAATATCCTTTTCCCAGCGCAGCGTGCCGTAATTGTAGGCTTTCGGTGATTTCATCCATGTCGGCGGGCTCCAGGGTGAAGCGAACAACTTCAATTCCGGATTGAGTTGTAACGCTTCCCGAATAAAAGGAATGAGATATTGCTGATCACGCTCAATGGAAAAGTGCTTCATCTCCACGTCACCGTCTGTTTCATTGTGGCTGTACCACTCCAGCGCGTAGTCACTCGCTCCAATAGGAAGTCGGCAAATCGCAAATTTGTGCTCGCCCGCTGGATGAAAGAGAGAATGAAGCACCCGATCTCGTTCGTCTTTTTCCAAATGGTTCAGGGCCACATAACCTAATTCATTAAAACAGCCACCAAATCCTTCGACAAGCTGATGTGTTTCTCCCGTAAAGATTAGATTGGCACTCTCTTGAGTATCGGTCAAATGATGAGCTTGGGATTGCCAAGCTTTAGCTTTGGAAGTGGAAAACCACTGAATGGTTTGATTACTCATGTATTACCCTCCTGTTCAAGCTTTTTGTATCTCTTCTTATTATAGGGTAGGATCATAGGAGATGAGATGGTCTGAGCCAAGACAAATTTGCCCTAATCCAAGGTTGAATTTGCGGATGAGAAGTGTCAAGAACACATAAAGTACACATGTCTTTGATATGCTGGTGTCCTAGAATGACCGAAAGAGGGAAGTCGATTGAAGAAAAGAGTTCTTCTCGTGGAGGATGAAATACGTATTCGTGAAGTGATTGCTGACTATTTTAAACAGAATAATTGGGAAGTCTATGAAGCAGGCAATGGAAAAGATGCACTGATCTGGTTTGATTCGGTGCAGCCGGACCTGATTATACTCGATATTATGATGCCGGAACTGGATGGTTGGGAAGTGTGTCGCCAGGTGCGTAGCCGCTCAGGTGTGCCGATCATTTTGTTGACAGCCAAATCCGGTGATGATGATAAAATATTAGGCTTTGAACTGGGAGCCGATGATTACGTGACCAAACCTTTCAGCCCCAAGGTGCTGATCGCCCGCGCCAACGCGCTGATGAAACGGGTGGAGGGACATGTACAGCCGGAGTCGCATATTTTGCGGTTCGGTAGTGCCATTCTCAACACGATGGCTCATCGGCTTGAGGTGGATCAGGCGGAAGTCGAGCTGACGCCCAAGGAGTATGAGCTGCTGCGGCTGCTTATACATAATAAAGGCATAGTTATTTCACGGGATGCGATACTGAACCGGGTGTGGGGCATCGACTTTGAAGGAGATACACGAGTTGTCGATACGCATATCAAAAAGCTGAGAAGTAAGTTAGGCCGTGAATCACGCCATATCCGTACGGTTTTTGGTACAGGTTATAGGTTTGAGGAGGAAGAATGAACAAACGGGGAGTTACCTTTAAGTTGTTCATTATGACGGTTGTGTTTTTCCTGTGTTTTTACGGTATGGTGATTTTAAGTCAATTGCTGTTTTTTGAAAACTTTTATCAGGAACAGAAGATTGGTCGTGTGGAAAGTCGCTTGAAAAGCTTCGGTCAAAGTTATGTCCAGGAGGCTTGGGGACCGGGCAGGGTTTCCCGTGAGGCAGCTCGCTTTATGCTTCAGAATAAAAACCAGTTGGCGATTGTAACGCTGGACGGCAAAGTAAAGCTGGATGATGCGTTTCATATCAATCTAAGAAAAGCGGATGGTAAAATCGTTAAAATATCGCTGTCTCTGTTTATGAGCGAGTACGGAGATGAACTGAGAGCTGCTCGGATTCAGCCCGGTGATACGGTAACGGTTGAAGGTGAGGGATTAGGAACGGACGGCATCTCTACCGCCAATTTAATTTATCCAACCGGCATACAGAAACTTGGTTTTAAAAATATAGGATCGACTTCGGAAGAGGCAAGCACAGATGGCCGTGTAAGATTTTCCGGTACGGTGACAGAGATTGTACTGCCGGATCTGAAAACATGGAGTCAGCGACAAGGCTTACTGTTTAGTGCGCTGGAGGAATGGTTCCCTTTATCACAGGCGCATCTGGAGAAACTTAAGAATTTCGAAGTGTTGGAGGAAGAGTGGACGGAACCTTGGACAGGGGTACGCAATGCAGTCATAGTCCATCCTGTTCGTCAGGACACAGGCGAGATCGACCTCCTGTTCACAGTGACATCGTTGCAGGAAATTAGTGAGACGAATGAAGCTCTGCGCTGGTTTTATCTGTACCTAGGGATCGGGGGATTTGCACTCATTCTGATTTTGTCCCTGTTCTATTCCCGGATGGTGACCCGTCCGCTCATTGCTTTGAATAATACCGCCAAGCGGATGGCTAAGCTCGATTTTACAGCCCATACACCAATCCGGCAGAATGATGAACTGGGCAGCCTGTCCTACAGCATGTATACCCTGTCCCAGAACCTGGACACAGCTTTGCGCGAGCTTCAGGAGGCCAATCAGCAATTGGTGGAGGACATGGAACAGAAGCAGAGGATGGAGGCTGTGCAACAAGACTTTTTTGCGAACGCTTCTCATGAACTGAAAACCCCGCTGAGTATCATTAAAGGCTTCGCAGAAGGATTACAAGATGGGGTTAGCGCCGGGAAGCAGGATCATTATATGAAAGTCATTGTAGAGGAAGCGGACAAAATGGAGCGATTGGTCAAAGATATGCTGGACCTCGCCAAATTGGAATCGGGTACCCTCAAGCTTCGCAAGACGACCTTTATCTTGAGTGAGCTGGTGGAGGAGGTCGTGGACAAGTTATTCCATTTGTTGAAGGAGAAAAAGCTGGAAGTAGTCATTATCCCCGCCAATGAGATGCCGATCCATGCCGATGTAGGATGGCTGGAACAGGTGATTATCAACTTTGTTGTCAATGCCATACGACATGCTGAGGAAGGAAGCTCGATCACGATTCGTATCGAAGGTGCTGGCGAAATCAGTTTTTTTTCCATTGAAAATAAAGGTGAGACCATTCCTGACGATCAACTGGAGCAGATATGGGATCGCTTTTACCGGGCCGAGCTGTCCCGAAGCCGTCAGACAGGTGGGACAGGACTGGGGCTATCGATCGTCAAACGAATTTTGGATTTGCACGAATTCCGCTATAAGGTGGAGAATACCAAGGACGGCGTCCGTTTTGTTGTTATATTCGGAGGTTAAGCTACGGCAAAGGAGTTAAGAGTATGAAATGGAATTGGTTGCCCTCACTATGCACGATTGCAAACCTGGGGGCAGGGGTCTTATCCCTGTATTTCACGATTCATGAGCAATACATGACCGCTTTTATTCTCGTGGTGGTGGCTGCTTTATGGGATGTATTAGACGGTTTACTGGCAAGGCTGTTGCATTGCTCCAGTGATTTTGGCAAACAGCTCGATTCGCTGGCGGATGTTGTCTCATTTGGGGTTGCCCCTGCTTTCTTGATCTTGTTATACAAGCTGGGAGATACCCATTGGATGGGACCGCTTGTGGCTGTTTTGTTTGTCATATGCGGTGCGGTAAGATTGGCAAGATTCAACCTAATGGCTTTTAGCAAAGGCTTTGTAGGTATGCCGATTACGGCGGCGGGTGTGATTTTGTCCTTTATGTTTTTATGGAGTGAGCATTTGAAGCCGGGGTTGTTGCTTGCATTAATGGTAGTGCTGTCGTTCCTGATGGTTAGCCGTATTCCCTTTCCGTCCTTCAAAAAATAATCGGTCAGGAGGTGGCTCCCCTATGGAATGGGTCATCAGCATGATTACACAATACGGATATATCGCTATTTTTGCTCTTCTTGCTCTTGGGATTATCGGCCTACCGGTTCCGGATGAAATTATTATGGTGTTTGTCGGCTATTTATCTTCTATTATGGTACTGAATTATTCAGTGTCTATACTAGTCAGCTTCATCGGTGCAATGACAGGGATGATGATCAGCTACACGCTAGGCAAAAAGCTGGGTCAGCCCTTGGTGGATAAGCACGGCAAGTGGGTTGGATTGACACCGAAGCGATTTGCAAGAGTTAAGGGGTGGTTTGCACGCTTTGGGTTGTGGACCATTTTGTTCGGTTATTTTATCCCAGGAGTCAGACATGCGACAAGCTATTTGTCCGGCATTAGTGCGATGCCTGTCCGAAAATATATGCTGGTGGCAAGCGCAGGTTCTCTGATATGGACGCTTATCTTTATCTCCATTGGTTATATTGCAGGGGCGAATATAAACTTTCATTAAGGTGACCCCAAAAGTAATGTAGCATTTTTCACGTATACCACCGATAATATAAATAAAGATACTGTACAACCAGTGAGGGGATCTGTATTGAATGTACTAATGAAGTATATTGAGAAGTTACCGAGTTTTCTGCAAATGATCTTGAATATCTCGCTGTTTCTGGTCGGTCTGATTTTAAGCTTCTTACTGCTAAAAGAAACATGGTCCATTTTTTCTTATGTTTTTTTGTACGCAGAGGGCGACAAAAATTACTATGAATTCACGGAAGAGTTGCTTGTGTTTTTCTTGTACTTTGAATTCATAGCATTAATAGTTAAGTACTTTAAAACCAATTTTCATTTTCCATTACGTTATTTTATCTATATTGGGATCACGGCTGTCATCAGGCTCATTATTGTAGATCATGATGATGCTAAAAATACATTCTGGTGGTCTATTGCTATCCTAGTCATGGTAGGTTCTCTATTGATCGCTAACAGTAAATTGTTAAAAAGAGAAAGTTAATGCTCAGGAAGATTGCAAAGTTGACAGTCAAGTGGGAGAGAGGGAATAAAGACGAATGGTAAGAAACTGGATGAATCATGCGGGCGTCAGGCGGGTAGCCGTCCTTGCGATAATCGTTTTGCTGTTGTTTATGTTAAGAAGCATGATGAATATTATGTTGTTAACACTGCTGCTTACGATCTTGATTGGTAGTATATATAACGGAGTGAATAAGCTGGTCAAGCGGTTCGTCAATGTGCCGTCAATGATCGTGCTACTACTGGTGTATGGTTTGCTAATTCTGATTATGGTGTGGGGCGTTTACCGAATGGTGCCGCTAATCGTTGTACAGGTCAAGCAGGTGTATCTCATGATTCAGCAAGCGTATATGTATCCTGATCGCAATCAATGGAACGAAACGATTATCGAATTTATGGATACGCTGAATGCTCAGCGGCTATTTGAGCCTGGCCTGAGTGCAGTGATGAAGGTCAGTCAATTAGGAACACAGCTTCTGGTGTCGATTATTTTGAGCTTGTTCTTCCTGATGGAAAAATCCTATATTACACGTTTTACAGCTACGTTTGTAGATAGCAAGCTGGGTTGGTTTTTCAAAGAAGTGGGTCATTTTGGCCGTATGTTTCTGGGTACGTTCGGGAAGGTATTGGAGGCTCAACTGCTGATTTCACTTATTAATTGTATATTGACCACGATTGCGCTCTGGATTATGGGCTTCCCTAATCTGCTCGGTCTTGCGCTCATCATTTTCGTACTGGGATTGGTTCCGGTGGCAGGTGTGTTTATCTCACTGGCACCGCTTGGCCTGATCGCTTTCAGTGTCGGCGGCATTCAATATGTGGTTTATCTGGTTATTCTGATCGTGGTGATTCATGCGATTGAGGCCTACTTCTTAAATCCGAAGCTGATGTCATCCAAAACGAATTTACCGATCTTCTTTACCTTTGTCGTACTTATTTTCTCTGAGCATCTGATTGGAATTTGGGGCTTGATTGTAGGTATTCCGTTGTTTGTTTTCTTCCTGGATCTGATTGGGATAAAACGCAAGCAAGAGAAGGATACTTGATTCAGCACTACAGATTCCACCCTAGTACAGTGACTATTGATTCATTACGAATGCCTGCGAAGCCGCAGGCATTTTTTTATTGCCCGTTTGTTCATAGGAAGAATCGCTGACGTTCATCCACTTTTTAATTCTCTTGTTAGCTATAGTACACTAAATATGCAAGATTAGATCAAGATAAAAGGAATGAGATGATCGGATGGAACAGAAAATTAAGGTATTGGCTATATCGGGTAGCCTTCGTCAAAAATCCTCCAATACAGCGCTTATGAAGGCTACTATGGGGCTGGCTTCTGAAAATATGATGTTCACAGTCTATGATGGATTGGGGGATCTTCCGCATTTTAACCCTGACTTGGATGTAGAGGAGGGGTCAGCTTCCGTAAGAGAGCTACGGGAACAATTGAAACAAGTGGATGGAGTGCTGATCTGTACACCGGAATATGGGAATGGTGTGCCGGGTGCTTTGAAAAATGCCTTGGATTGGCTCGTATCTTCAGGTGAATTTGTAAATAAACCTACAGCGGTCATCAGCGCGTCACCGTCTCCTATGGGCGGCCATCTGGCGCATGCCTCGCTGCTGCTCACATTGCAAATGATCAATGCAGAGATTGTGGAGAATGGAAAGGTCATTATTCCGCATATCACCTTGAAGCTAAATCAGGAAGGTGATATTACAAACGCTGAAACTAGGCAGGAGCTAGAAGCATTACTTCAAGGGCTTGAGCAAGCTTGCTTAAGCACAGGAACTCTTTAGATTTTTGAAGTTTACTAAATGAAAAGCAGCGGCAGTCTAAGATTTCATTATCACCTTCGAAGCTGCCGCTTCCTCTTTTAATTAATTTTAAAGTTTGAATGTTAGACGGTGTCCAATAAGTTCTCGTATACCTTTAATCGGGCATATACCGTTTCGAGTATGGGGTAAACAGTATTACTGGTTGAAGCCAATGCAAGCAGTGAACCATGTAGATGACTGGCTTCAATCGGAAGCTTTTTATGCATATCGCGTTGCATGGATGACATCATCTCTGGTCGTAAGGATTCCATCGTTTTCAGTGTATGAGCTTCCATCTCCGAATCAATCGGCATCCCTGCGTTGCGAGCAAGTGTGACAATCTCATGCAGCAGCTTTTCGTATATAGCACGTGACTCTGCCGTGGCAAGTATAGTCCCAACCGAGGCATCCATCAGTGTTGTAATTGCACTCAAGCTGGCAACGAATATATATTTCTGCCAAACTTCACGCTGAATATCGTGACTTCGTGCCACTGTGAAGCCTGCATGATCAAGATGATTCAGCAGCAGTTGTGTACGCTCTGATTGCACTCCGTTCCATTCACCGAAGACGATACGGTGGAACGGACTTGTCTGAACAATAGAACCATCATGATCCAACGTAGTTTCAATATAACAAAGTCCGCCCAGCACTTTTTCAGAACCGAATTGTTTGCGC
Organism: Paenibacillus sp. SEL1; assembly: GCF_054602535.1. Taxonomy (NCBI): domain Bacteria; kingdom Bacillati; phylum Bacillota; class Bacilli; order Caryophanales; family Paenibacillaceae; genus Paenibacillus; species Paenibacillus sp. SEL1. The sequence continues at coordinate 2,721,023 of NZ_CM137723.1, forward strand.
AAAAAGTCAAAATGTTCGTAACCATTAAGTAACGGAAGAATCATGGTATGATCACCGACATAAGGCTCAAGATCGAATTGCAATTGGGGAAGATGATACGCTTTGACCGAAATGATAATACAGTCGAACGGATCGGCGTCTTCACCATTTGTAATAGCACGGATTGGCGTCTGGAAATCTCCATGAACACTTCTAACAATCAGACCGTCTTTTGCCAACTGAGATTTTTTTGAAGGGCGTACGAAGAAGGTCACGTCTTCTCCTTTTTGAACAAGAAGTCCCCCGAAATAGCCTCCAATCGCCCCTGCACCTACAACCAGAAATCGCATTATAGGGTCCCTGCCTTTACTTTTGCATTCCCGTATAATCCTTCTACTACGTTCTCATCTGCCTTAAAAACATGCTCCTCGCCTGGAAAAGAACGATTCTTCACGTCTTCGACATATTGCCCGATGCTGTTACGAATCAAAGCACCTATATCCGAATAGGTTTTAACGAACTTTTTCTCCCGATAAGGTGCTGAGTATTGTAACATGTCATGATACACCAAAACCTGACCATCACAGTATCTCCCCGCACCGATGCCAATGACCGGAATAGATATCTCCTGGGTGATGTTCTTCGCCACTTCCTCTGTCACCAGCTCCAGCACGATGGCAAAAGCTCCCGCTTGCTCCAGGGCCCGAGCATCATTTAGAAGGCGCTCAGCGGCCTGTGAGTTTTTACCTTGAATGAAGTATCCGCCGATTTGATGCACAGACTGTGGTGTAAGTCCGATATGTCCCAGCAGGGGAACGCCGGATTGAACAATTCGCTTCACGGTGTCGCAAATTTCCATGCCCCCTTCTAGTTTCACGGCATGGGCATGTCCCTCTTGCATGAGCCTGCGCACATTAGTAAGGGCTTCTTGACTACTCCCATGGTACGTCATAAATGGCATATCCGCGACAATAAAAGTATGTTCCGCACCGCGCACGACAGACCGTGTATGATAGACCATATCATCCATAGTGACGGGCAGTGTGGAGTTATAATTAGATAACACATTACCTACGGAATCACCGACAAGGATGATATCGATCCCGGCTTCCTCAGCCAAACGAGCAGATGGATAGTCATACGCCGTAATCATACTTATGGGTGAACCTTCTTGTTTCATTTTCTTCAATTGCAAAATATGAAGTGCTTTCGAGGTTGCCATGGTTGCATTCAAATCCTTTCCTACCTTTATTTTAGATCACAAAAAAAACCTTTCAGCACATGGCTGAAAAGGTCCGAAAGGCAAAAAAAGAGTCAATTTGCGACCGTTCTTTTGTCTCGGTCCTTGCGGATCAGAGCAAAATCCAACGAGTTCACCTCCATAGGCTCACACATCTACATATTGAATTACACTAACTAGAGTACCGTTCGAATGTATCGATACAGCCTCTCACGGAAGTATACCAAAATATAGGGCTGTTGCATAACATTCTCTACTATATGAACAAAACAGCCCTTCCAACTTCCTATTCGGAAGTGAAGGACGGTCGATAAATTCATATAGAAAGGATTGACCCTCCCGATAGAATTTTAATTGTAGCATGGGACTATTGTATGTGGAGAGCGTGATATAATAGGGCGCAAATAGGTTCATAGTTCGACAACTTGGAGCAGAGGAGAGAAGGCTGGTGTTTGAGCAAATTGTAGCATATGGTCTGAGCCAAAAAGAGGCTGTTAAGGATTATCCATTTGGTGCTGATCCCCTGGTACTAAAAGTAGGGGGCAAGATGTTTGCACTTCTAACTGAAAAGGATGACATTTGCCACGTATCCTTGAAATGTGATCCAGTCATTGCAGTAAATCTGCGTGAACAAAACAAGGCGATTAAGCCAGGCTATCATTTGAATAAAAAGCATTGGAATACGATTGAGGTTGATGCTACCTTCCCACTGGAAGATTTGTACAGCATGATCGATCATTCGTATGAGCTGGTCTTCAAGAGCTTAACCAAAGCGCAACGCGAAGCGATTACGATGAGAATACGGGCAACGGATCTGTAAAGGGCTGGTATAAGCCCTTAGGTTGTATCCAAAAATACTTACTAACATTATTATAGTTTTACTTGACAGAAATCACGAATGGATATATTCTTAATTTAAAGATAATTCATTTGAAAATAATATCAAGGAGTGGAACTTAACATGAGCGAACTGGTGAATATTATTCAAGAGAGAAGATCAGCTTCTAAATTTATTCCTGATGTTACTATAGATGCAAAAGAACTAGAAGAAATATTTCAGCTGGTGAAGTTTGCTCCATCGGCTTTCAATTTACAGCATGCGCGTTATATCGTAGTGCAGGATGCTGATACCAAACAAAGACTGCATGATGAGGCAAGTAAGCAGTATAAAATATTAACGGCTTCGGCGACCATTGTAGTGTTGGGGGATACAGAGGCTTATACCAAGGTAGCCGACCTCAACGAAGGATTCCTGAATTTGGGCGTTCTGAGCAAGCAGGAATATGATAGTACAGTGGAATCGGTAACTCAGTTTTATCGCGAGCGGGGACCTGTCTTCCAGAGAGAAGAAGCGATCCGTAATGCCAGCCTGTCGGCTATGCAATTTATGTTGATTGCCAAGGACAAAGGCTGGGATACGTGCCCGATGATCGGTTTTGATCCGGCGAAGGTGCAGGAAGTACTAAATATTCCAGAGCAATTTGTACCGGTAATGATGATTACCTTGGGTAAAGAGGACGAATCGGGTCAGCGGGCACGGGGATACCGCAAGCCGGTTGGACAATTTGTCAGCTACAATGGATTTTGAAATTTGTAAATCATTTGTGTAAATAAATCAACATGTTAATGAAGGAGTGATAAAGATGTCATTGAAAACCGCTGGAATTCACCATATCACGTCCTTTGCAGGCGACCCGCAGGGCAACGTTGATTTTTACGCAGGCGTACTTGGTTTGCGATTGATTAAAAAGACGATCAACTTTGATGCTCCAGAAGTATACCATTTGTACTTTGGTAATGAAGAGGGCAGCCCGGGCACGATCATTACTTTTTTTCCAGCTCCGGGTACACGCAAGGGTAAGATTGGAGGCGGACAGGTCGGGATTACGACGTATGTCGTGCCGTCCGGTGCTTTGGAATACTGGGAAAACCGTCTGCACAGCTTGAAGGTATCTTTCACGAAGGCCACTCGTTTTGGCGAGTCATTCATCCAGTTCCGAGACAACGAGGGTTTACATCTGGAGTTGGTGGAACGGGAAGATGGCCCGTTGAACACGTGGACAGCCGGGGGTGTGCCTACGGATAAAGCTATCAAGGGCTTTGGCGGGGCGGTACTGTACAGTGCGGATTCCAAACATACGCAAGGGGTGTTGGAGAACGTCCTGGGGATGACTCTTATCGGAGAAGACGCAAATGCAGGCTACATCCGCTATCAGACGACAGGTGATTTGGGCAACCTGATCGACATTCCGGTCAAAGATGTCCCGTGGGGGAATGGCGGCGCCGGTACGGTTCACCATATTGCCTGGCGCGCGCAGGATGATACGGAGCATCAGGCGTGGAACGAATGGGTTCATCAGCATGGTTTTGGAACCAGTGGTATTGTAGATCGCCAATACTTCAATGCCGTATACTTCCGCGAGCGGGGCGGTATTTTATTCGAGATCGCAACCGATCCACCCGGATTTACCGTGGATGAGGAATTGAATGAGTTGGGACATAAGCTGATGCTGCCTGAATGGTATGAGCCTCAGCGTACCCAGATTGAGTCTAACCTAGTTCCCATTGAACCTAGAGTATTAAAACAGGATTAATCTGTTTGATCCAAACAATCATATTAGAACGAAAAAGGTCCAATGCGGGAAAATTTTTACCGTCAATTGGACCTTTTTTGCATGTGGAATTGTCATACTAACGTAAAAATAAGTGTGGAGAGTTGGCTAGATCATGAGCAGTTCACGAATCTCCAGCTCGGTCAGTGCCGAAAGGGTTTCTTGTCCCGGCTGAATGACCTGGTCGATCATGTTTTTCTTTTTTTGTTGCAGCTCATACATTTTGTCCTCTACCGTACCTTGGGCGACGAGACGAATAACCTGCACGACTTTTTTCTGGCCCATTCGGTGTGCTCGGTTGGTAGCCTGCTCCTCTACAGCGGGATTCCACCACAGGTCATACAAAATGACTGTATCTGCACCAGTGAGGTTCAGGCCAGTGCCTCCTGCTTTTAGGGAAATCAGGAACAGCTCGCGTTCTCCTTCGTTGAAGCGACTGCACAGCTCGACTCGTTCCAGAGCGGGAGTCTGCCCATCCAGGTAAAAGTAGGACACCCCTTCTCGAGCAAGCTCGCGTCCGATCATTTGAAGCATTGTGGTGAACTGTGAAAAAATGAGCATCCGTTTCCCGGAGCTGAGACATTCCGTAATGATCTCCAACAGCTGTTCAAATTTGGCAGAGCTACCCGTATATCCTTCGATGAACAAGCCTGGATGACAGCAGAGCTGACGAAGTCGGGTCAGGCCTGCGAGAATTTTAATCCGATTTTTCTGAAATCCTTCCTCGTTGAGATGCTTCAACGTTTCATGCTGAAGCTTGGCCAGATAGGCGGTGTACAGCTTTTTTTGATCTGGCAGAAGCCGGGATACCTGCACGGATTCGATTTTCTCCGGCAGCTCCTTGAGGACATCACTCTTAAGACGGCGCAGCAAAAACGGACGAACCCGCTTGGCGATCACATTTCGAGGCAGGTTGTGAAACGCTCTTTTCCCGCCGGGAAATAGCGCAGGAAATACAACGTCAAAGATGGACCACAGCTCCTCCAATGTATTTTCTACGGGCGTTCCTGTCAGGGCAAAACGGTAACGAGCTTTTACATCCTTAACAGCCTGTGCCGTCTGGGTGGCATGGTTCTTGAAAGCCTGCGCCTCGTCCAGAATGAGCGTATGAAACGATGGCTTGCTGTACACATCTGCATCGCGTCGTAGCAGCGGATAGGACGTAATGACGACGTCATAACTGGCGGCATCCCGTATGATTCGGCCGCGTTCTTCCGGGCTGCCATCTGCGATAGTGACGCGGACGTGTGGAGCAAATTTCTCCAGCTCATTCCGCCAGTTGTACACCAGTGATGCAGGGGACACGATCATGGCTGGAAGCTGCTGGCTGCGAATCTCCGGCAATACTGAGACGAGAAAGGCGATACTTTGCAGCGTTTTACCCAGCCCCATATCATCTGCCAAAATGCCCCCAAAACGGTAATGCGCCAATGTCTTAAGCCATTGAAAGCCGTAAACCTGATAATCTCTCAAGATTGGGGCAAGCATGTCTGGAACTGGAAAGTCGAGATGGTCTGGGTTGCGTATATTTTCCAGTAGCTGGCGAAAGGTTTTACCCAAAGTCAGATTTTTCCCATGATCGTGAGGATCAATTAAGTACAGTCCTTGCGTGACGGAAACACGAATTTGTGCTGCATCCAGATCACTTTTGCGGATACCTGTTTCATTCATGAACCGAATCAATTCCTTGTACTCCTCTGTTTCGAGCGGCAGCAAGGCACCATTCGGCAGACGGTGATATTTCTGTTTTTCCTCTAACGATTTGAGCAGTTTGCGAATTTCCGGTTCCGGTATGCCTTCCATATCAAATTTAAATTCAAGCCAATCTGTACGTTCATCCCACTCCGCGCGTATCCTTGGGGTAGGCAGAGTATTGTTTATTTTTGCTTTGACTGCACCTGTAGCATAGACATCCAGCAGCTTTTCCAGTTGCGGAACAGTATGATACAAAAAATCATACTCTGCATCTTCATCTTCCATAAAATATCCGCTATCTGTTCTGGCAAAGGAGCTATGCTCCATCAGCTCCAAAATCCGCTGCTCCTGTTCTCCATCACGTATCAGAATTCGGTCGTTACCAGGCGTTCGTGCATCTGTTTCCAGCGGGTTGATGATGATATCCCCATATTGGAACTCCAGCCCTGCCAGCAGCTTGTCTCTTACCCGGTCCAGATATAGCTTTGCCTTCAATGGCTGCTGTGTGACCCGATCTGAGACGGACCGAGTCATATGAACACGTCCGAGCTTCATTAACCCGGGTACAACCTTGTCCATAAAAGATTCCATCTGCTCTGGCGCAATCTGAACTTTTCGCCTGTGGTGTACTTCTACCATCCGTTTTAGCTCGGACAAACGCCGTAAGGGATCGGCTTTCTGTTTGACAAGCTTGCCATCGGCAATGACGACTCCATAGTCTTCCATGATGGTCAAGTCATCCAATCCTTGAATGCTTAGCTGGTAGCCTTCGATTTCGGCCTCATCAAATTCAAATTGCAGCGGAAGCATCAGGTCGGACTGGGGAATACCCTCGCTCATGTTTCCGTGAATTTCAAAGTAGACGCCCTGTGCTGCTGTCAGCAAGGGGAGCAGCTTTTCCCAAGCCGCAGGCGGGATGAGGAGCATTCGCTCGCCGCTCATATGACTACTGGAAGATGAATACGTGCCTGAGGTTTCCCGAATCATACGCTCATGGTGGCACACTTGGGATAATTGCTGGAGAATAGCGTCATGTTCAGGTCGGAAGCGGTATACCTCAGGCTCGTATGAGAAGCTTTTCGTGAACATGTAGCTATCCCCACGGTCAATACTATCCAGAAACGGACGAATTTTCTGCACGATATATAATCGTTTGGGCCCAGCCTTCATTTCCACACCAAACATATATTTTTGGTAACCGTAGGCAAAAGGCCGGATGATGAACTGAAAATCCAAGACCGCGCGAGTATCCAGCAGGGTTGGTGTGCTGCGAAGCGGTCGCTTGCGGTCAAATAGTTTTAACATACTGTCGGTCAGCTGGAGATCGCCTCGTGTGATGTCAGAGGATCGTGCCGTTCTAGCGGTGTGATCATATGGAGCATCTGTAGATGTGTACATCCCGTCTGAATCCATGCTTCCTGCTGTATCTGGGGCAGTACCGGGATGAAGCCTGGAGGCATAGGAGCGCACAGACAGACTTTTTCCACGGCGTATATCATGGGCGTTAAGGAGAACAGCTGCGATATGTTTACAATATCGTCCGGTGTTCTGAAATGTGCTACAGGTGCATTCTGCTCGGATACTTCCATTGGATCGGATCATCGCCGCAACAGCATAAAAGCTGCTTCCTTTGACCGTAGCTTCGTACACACCTTCATCATGATCTATTTGTGTAAAGGCCACTCTTTTGGCCCGGTAATAGGCATCCCCGTCGTCATAAGCGGCTTGACTGCATAGTTGTCTGATGGCTCGCCGGGTAAGTTCAAAACTCATGATTCGTAATCCTTTCCTGGGTTATTCCGTTTTCTTACATGATAACAGAACAGATAGGAGGATGGACACTTGGGTGCTTATCTGTGGGTTAGAGAAGTTTTTACAAGCTGCACATAGCAGGATACAATGGAAGTGTTAAAGAAAGGAGACGGATACCTTTGCAAAATGAAGAGAAAAAGACCGATTCCAAATCCGGCTCATCCAAATGGTACCTTGGTAGTGCAGCAGCATTGCTTCTTCTGAAAGGCAAGTCGTTACTTGCCCTTTTAAAATTCAGTAAATTTGGCGGTGCGCTGATATCTATGGCGATAACGATTAGCACATATGCGATCATTTACCCGTGGGGATTTGCGGTTGGATTCGTGTTGCTGTTGTTTGTGCATGAGCTGGGACATGTATTGGCCGCCAAGCGCAAGGGGCTTCCCGTGTCAGCACCGTTATTTATTCCTTTTCTCGGTGCGCTGATCACAATGAAACGGCAACCTTTGGATGCGCAGACAGAGGCTTATGTAGCCATGGGCGGCCCGTTACTGGGGACGGTTGGGGCTATGGCGGTATACGCAGGAGCCTATGCAACAGGCAGTCCCCTGTTGTATGCGCTCTCGTATGTCGGTTTTTTCCTGAACCTGATCAACCTGCTGCCGATTCATCCGCTCGACGGAGGACGGATTTCCACGGCAGTGACGCGTTGGCTGTGGCTGGTGGGCTTATTGGGTGGAATTGTAGTCGTAGTATATTTAAAATCCTTTTTATTTTTCTTCATATGGGCGTTCTTTGCCTACGATTTGTACAAAAAATATGTTAAACGCAATAAAGGAGAGGTCAAGATCCAATCCTTTTTGCAAAAGCCGCTGGTGAACGTACAGCATCTGTATGAGCAAGGATATCCACTGCCCGGACCGGAGCACACACGCAGATTATCCTTTAATACCTACTCGGATTTGGAGGGGCAGCAATATGTGACGGTGTATATGGAAAGTTTGGATGTGGAGCAGACACTTAAGCTGCCGCAGCAGTGTCTTGTCCAGCATGTATGGCTGAACGGTGTGGAACATATACCGACGCCGGATGCGTACCAGCTCAGATTGCTGTGTGGGATTGATTACATTCCGTTTGAAAATGATAAATATTACGAAGTGCCCGCATCATCGCGCTGGAAATTTGGCATCAGTTACTTAGCTTTGGCCGTATTCCTGATGGGGATGATGTATGTGGTGCACCAGCATATAGGGGATATTAGGCTGTGATCTGAATAATGAGTGCTTGGTCAAGATTTTAGATCATTAAGGCAACGGTACAGCTTATAGAAAATAGAGACAAAAGAGCGTGACAACCGCGATATTCGGTGTCACGCTCTTTTTTTGGTTGAATAACACGGTGGAGCTTTTGCTATCCGTCCTTATATCTTAATCCTTTGTTCATCAGTAATCGGTTTTAACGTCTGGCGGTATTTAAGTGGGCTGGTGCCTGTCCAGCGCTTGAACTGTCTGCTAAAATGAGCCAGACTGGAGTATCCGAGCAGGGAAGCTACCTTGTTGAGTGGCAGATTGGGTTGCTGGATCAGCACCTTAGCCTCATGCAGCTTGGTCTCCGATAGATAGTGACGTGGAGAATAACCGTATACCTTGCGGAACACTTCCTGGGCATAGCCGGGACTGATCCCGAGGGAAGCCGCCACATCTTCAAGACGGAACGCTTGCTCGCCAGATTCATCTTCCCGATAAGGCTTAAACCTTGATTGAATGGCTTCCATGATGGCCTTGGCATATTGAACGGATGAAGGCGCAATTCTGGGCTCCAAACCGGTAGATATCATTTGCGAGAATATCCCGAATAGCTCAAATAAGGCAATTTGCATACGAAAACGGTCTGCTGTCGTATATTCTCCGCTTTCCTGCACCATGCCAATCCAGCTATGGACGACCTTTTGCAGCTTGGTATTCGTTTCAGTACCCGCTGGAAAAAAGAGCTGATTGCTCTTAATCATTTCCTGACGGAACAATGGATCATCGACATTAAAATGAGAGCTAAAATAGTACATGCCGTTTGGGGAAACACATTGACTCACATGCTTGAAACCCGGCGGAATAATTAAAATATCACCTTCCCCAACCGAATAAACGTTATTTTCCATAATCGTTTCCTGACGACCTTCTAAAATGAGTGCAATTTCAAAACCGATATGAGACTCCTCCGGCATGCACCAATCCGCTTGGACCCGGTGAATATGGGCGCCAAAAAATTTCACATTCCAGTCAATAATGGGCAGCCATTGGCAATCATGAAATAGAGCTGGATCAACATCAGGATTTAATATCATCAGATCACCTTCGATTAGGGCAAATTTTACACCGCTTAGACAATCTCATTGTATCTAACATTTAACTATAATAAAAGAGCGTTTACAAATGCTATAGTATAAGCTTTTATATATAAAAGAAAGCGCTTGCTCTGCTATTTATACGGATTATGTTGGCATATCTGTTTCTATTATCAGTACTTTATTCGTACTAGCCCGTATATGGGATGCACTTAGCGCTCCGATCTTCGGCGTGATCATTGACCGGGCCAATCTGAAGGGCGGCGTGGTTCGTCTATATCTTGCACTTCGAAGCGACTGGAATCGAATTTCGCAAAATCCTAACGAACCTAATTGGAGGACGACTTGATGAAAAAGCTGCTATACGGTGTTGCTTATTATGATGAATATATGCCATATGACCGTTTGGACCAAGATATTCAAATGATGAAGGATGCGGGCATCAACGTGGTGCGGATTGCCGAATCCACTTGGAGTACGCATGAACCGCAAAACGGCGTGTTTGATTTTACCTCTGTGGATCGGGTGCTGGACGCCATGCATAAAGCGGGCATTGAAGTCATTGTGGGGACGCCCACCTATGCCGTACCCACATGGCTGGTGAAGGAGCATCCCGATGTATTGGCGACAACGCCTCAAGGTCCGGGCAAATATGGAGCTCGCCAGATTATGGACATTACGAACCCGGTGTACCTGTTCCATGCCGAGCGAATCATACGCAAGTTGATTGGGCGGGTGAGTCAGCATCCGGCGGTTATTGGCTTTCAGACGGATAACGAGACGAAGCATTACAACACGAGCGGGCCCAATGTGCAATTGCAATTTGTAAAGTATCTGCGGGAGCGGTTCGAATCGCTGGAGGAGCTTAACCGCAAATTCGGTCTGGATTACTGGAGTAATCGCATCAATAGCTGGGAGGACTTTCCTTCGGTGGTCGGAACGATTAATGGAAGTTTGGGCGCAGCCTTTTCCCAATTTCAGCGCAAGCTGGTGACTGACTTTCTGGCATGGCAGGTCGCGCTGGTGAGGGAATATAAGCGGGAGGACCAATTTGTTACGCAAAACTTTGATTTTGCGTGGAGAGGTCATTCCTTTGGCATTCAGCCGGATGTGGACCATTTTTCGGCATCGCAAGCCTTTGATGTGACTGGGGTGGATATTTACCATCCATCACAGGATGACCTGACTGGTATTGAAATTTCCTTCGGTGGCGATGTGGCACGTTCGACGAAAAATAACAACTATTTAGTGCTGGAAACGGAAGCGCAGGCTTTTACCCACTGGGTTCCCTATCCGGGGCAATTGCGTCTGCAAGCGTTCAGCCATCTGGCTTCCGGGGCCAATATGGTGGCATACTGGCACTGGCATTCCATCCATAATTCCTTCGAAACCTACTGGAAGGGTCTGCTGAGCCATGACTTTGAGCCGAATCCAGTGTATGAGGAAGCACAGACCATAGGGAAGGATTTTGCAAGATTGTCTCCACATCTGGTCAACCTGAAAAAGAAAAATAAAACGGCGATTCTGGTCAGCAACGAAGCATTGACGTCGATTGACTGGTTTAAATTTAATATGAGTAGTCCGTTAAATTACAATGACATCGTACGTCGTTTGTATGACGAGTTGTATAAACTGAATATCGGGACAGATATCGTTCATCCAGGTACAGAATCGTTTGAAGACTATGATCTTTTGATCGTCCCAGTTCTCTATTCTGCCCCAGATGCACTACTGGAGAAGCTGAACCGATATGTGGAGAAAGGTGGTCATGTAGTATACACATTCCGAAGCGGATTTACCGACGAGCATGTGCAGGTAAGAACGTCCCGGCAGCCGGGCGTGATTAGCGAAGCCTGCGGCATTCATTACAGCTTGTTCGTGCAGCCGAAGAAGGTGACGCTTAAGAATAATCCTTTTGAGGTGGCACCAGAGGACAATCAGGTAGATACGTGGATGGAGCTGATTACCCCGACGACTGCTGAAGTATTGGCCTATTACGATCACCCGCACTGGGGAAAATATGCCGCAATTACGCAAAACCGCTATGGTCAGGGAACAGCGACCTATATCGGCTGTGTCGTCAGTCCGGCGGTCATCCGTGAACTATTCAGCTCTGTAGCCAAAAAGGCAGGAGTATGGGGACTGGATCAGGAAGCGTCTTATCCGATCATTGTTAAATCCGGCACGAATGAGCTGGGACGGACAATCCGGTACTATTTTAACTATTCCGAACAAGCAGGCTCGGTGGTATATCCGCATGGAGACGGCAAGGAGCTGATTGGGGAGCATGCGGTTACCCAAGGACAAACGCTTACATTAGAGCCTTGGGGTGTTATAATTATCGAAGAAGCGTAAATGATGCATAGTGAGCCACAACTGACTCACGAATAATATCATATAGGTATTCTCCGGGAGTATCCGGTACATGAAGCGCCCCTGCGAATTGCGGGGCGTTTTCGCATATGGCTGAATAGAGGAGTGCATCGCTATGACAACCCGAGCAGTTCGCTGGTTCCGGGCGCTGACGGCCCCGTATCGACGCAGCATTCAGCTCAAGCTGATCTTGACGATGATTGTTCTATCTGTGCTGCCGGTCATTGCTGTCACGGTGCTGGCTGCGGAAAAAAGTAGAGCTTCCATGGAAGCTGAAGTAGTAGAGACGAACATGTCTAATATGAAATGGACGGGGATCTATATCAGCGACCAGCTAGATCGTCTAAATCATCTGATTTACAGCATTCAGATCAGCCCTGATCTGAGCGATTATTTGAATGAGCGCGAGCCTGACAATCTTTCAAGCCAATTTAATGCCCAGCGAAAAATGCTGAATACGATGGCGAATGTGTATTATTCGGCCGGAAGTCATGTGATCGGCATCCAGCTTTATTTGAAGCAATCGCAAACCTTGTTTACCTTTAATAGTATGCAAAATGAAATTACGACAGTGAGCGGTATTCCCCCACAGTATGCCGAGATGTGGCAAGCGAATAAGGATTATTCGATTCGTCCAAGCTCCTCTGACCCCGAACGCTTTATTTTGACGCGCAGTATTCGGCGTTTTGAAGACCAGAAGCAGACGGGGGCTATTTCTTTGGATGTATTGTGGTCGCAATTCGATCAGACGCTGGGCCTGCTGGGACGAGGGGATCAGCATCAGGTGCTTATTACAGATGCAGATGGCGGGGTTATGTATCCAGCACAGGCTCGGCAGTCGCCTCCTCCTGCAGGTGTGCTGTCAGCTCTTCATGACGTTAAGCCGGGCCCCGGGATGATTCAAACTGCTGAACATTATGTGTTCTATAATGATCTGGATGTAGTTGGGCTGAAGCTGGTCAAAATCGTACCCACTTCCTCCATTAACCACAGCGCTTTTTCAACGATGCTGTATGGTATTATCGTCGGCGTGATTTCAATCCTGGTTTCCATCTGCATTGCCGTTTTCATCGCATGGCGGACTGCACGTCCGATTGTTCATTTGGCGCGTTCCGTGCAGGAGCTGGATATGATCAAAGGACCGATTGGACAGCCAAGTACACGCCCGGATGAGATTGGGCTGCTGGAAAGAAGTCTGCATGGGATGGCAGGCCGAATTCGCGAGCATATTCAGGCGGAATACAGTATAAATTTGCAAAAAAAGACGGCTGAATTGAAAGCGCTCCAAGCGCAGATTCATCCACATTTTCTGCAAAATACGCTGCAAATGATCGGAAGTATGGTGTTTTCGCAAAAGCCGGAGGACACCTATGAAGTCATTCGGTCGCTGAGTGAGATGTTCCGTTACGTGGTACGGGAACCTCAGGATTTGGCCTCTTTACGCGCAGAGCTCGACCATGTGGGACACTATATGCGCATCCAGCAACGGCGATTTCCACAAAGATTGGTGTTTCAGGTGGAGACGGAAGAACAGGCGATGGATATTCGATTGCCTAAGCTATCGCTTCAGCCATTGTTGGAAAACGCGTTTCAGCACGGTCTTGATCGAAAGGCGGGGGCATGGAGAATGGGGATTCGGGTGGAGATTATGAAAGAAGATGTGTGTATTACAGTTTGCGATAATGGAAACGGCATGGCCCCGGACAAGCTGGAAAAAGTACGGGCAAAGCTGGAAAACGCGTCGGAGGAACCGATCTGGGCGCAGGGTAGTCATATCGGATTGAGCAATGTGTCTTCACGCATACGGATGAATTTTGGAGTGCGCTACGGAGTGACGATAGATAGTGAGCAGGGAGTCGGTACACGTGTCACTATCCGCATTCCATTTACCTCAGCAGAGGAGGGAAAAGTATGATCAGAGTATTAATTGTGGACGATGAGCCATGGAACCGCGATATTCTAAAGACATTTGGCACATGGGAAGAACTTGGAATGTTGGTAGTGGGTGAGGCTGAAGACGGAGACGAGGCGTTCAGGCTGGTCGGGGAGTTAGCTCCCCATATTGTGATTACTGATATGCACATGCCGGGTGCGGACGGAGTAGAGCTGCTGCAAGCGCTAAATAACCATTGTCCTGATGTAAAAATCATTGTCGTGAGCGGATATGATGACTTTACGTATGCCAAACATGCCATCCGTTACAAGGCCGTCGATTATTTGTTAAAGCCAGTCAATCCTGCAGAGCTGAATGCAGTGTTGCTCAAATGCAAAAACGATCTGGAGGTCAAGGCTGCTGAACAGCAGCAAGAAGCGACGGAGCTGGATTATGAGTTTTTTCACAAGCTGACCCGGTATAAGCAACTGCTGCGTCTTTATTTTAATGAGTTGAACCGTGATGGGGTGAACATAACTTGTAGGCAGGTTATGCAGGAGCTGGAGAGTTATGGAGCACCAAGTCCACATATGCTGGGCAGGCTGGTGCAGGAGCTTCTTTCCCTGCTAAAAGAGCTCGCAGCGGATAACGGGCTGGGTACTTCTACGGCAAAGGCAGGATTCCCACTGTCGCAGGATGCCGTATCCTCTGTAGAACATGCGCTGGAACTCGTATCGTCGTGCTATGTTCAGGAACTGGATCAGCTTATTCGGCAGCGGAAATACAAAAACAAACTGAATTTAGAAGAAGTACGGCGATATATCGACAGTCACTTTGCTGGGCCGATTACACTGGAGCAGTTGGCAAAAAACTTTTTTGTGAGCAAAGAGTATATGAGCAAGGTATTTAAGCAGGAGTATGGTCAAAATGTAACGGACTACATTGTAGAGCGAAGAATGGAAAAGGCGCGGGAATGGCTGGTCAATAAACAGATTTCAATCAAAGCAGTCGCGGAGATGGCAGGATATGAGGATGTGTCTTATTTCTATCGGGTATTTAAAAAGCATTTTGGCATGGCACCCGGTGAAATGAGGAAGGAAGTTTAAAAAAGTCCAATCCAATAAGCTAAGGGTGTCCAATGGCAGAAGTGACCTCTCATCCTATAATGAAAGCGTATACAAAACAAGCAGTACAAAGGAATTTGGCCTTTATGAAGTTTGCACAGAGCTGAATAGAGGTTGAAGACCGGCGGCATAGCTGCTTTGAATAACAACTGATTTGCCGATGGGTAACGGTTATTTTCAAAATAGGGGAGGTCATTTTTCATGAAAATGTGGAAATGTGTATTGAGCACGATGCTGGTTGGCACGTTATTGGCCGGGTGTGGAGCGAATTCTTCAGGCAGTGACAGCAGCGGTTCCGGTGGAGACGGCAAAACGGTGAATCTCAAAATGTTTATTGCTCAGCCTCGTTTGAAGGAGCACTACGATAAATACATTAATGCTTTCGTAGCGAAAGAGAAGAAAGATAAAAATATCGACGTTACGGTGCAACTGGAGATGCCGCCTGCTGACAACGCCGCACAAATTTTGAAGACAAGACTCGCATCCAATGATGCGCCGGACGTATTTGCATTGCACGCGGTGAATGAAATTCCTCCGTTTTATAAAGCGGGCTATTTGGAGGATTTGTCCGGTCAGCCTTTTGTCAACAAATTGATGGATAGTGTGAAGCCTTCGGTGACAACCAAAGACGGAAAGGTCGTAGCTGTTCCTTTAGAAACGATCTCATGGGGCTACTTGTACAATAAAAAGATATTTAAGGATTTGGATTTGCAGCTGCCGGGAACGTTGACCGAAATGAAGGCTGTGGTTGAGAAGCTGAAAGCGAATAATGTGAAACCGTTCCTGTTGTCTTACAAGGAATCCTGGATTCCACAGCTGTTCGTGCCTCTGACAGCAGGTGCGATGATGAACACACAGAACAAAGATTTTATCGAACGGATGAATCAGGACCAAGGCTCCTTTTCCGAAATGAAGAGCATGTTCGATATTATTGATCTGGTGAATAGTAACGGTACTGACAAGGCGCTGGAAATCGGCGGGGATGATGGATCGGCTGCGTTTGCCTCGGGTAAAGCGGCGATGTGGATTCAGGGACCGTGGTTTGCGGAAACGATTTTAAAATCTGATCCGAAGATGGATTTTGGAGTAGCACCGCTGCCGATTAATGACGATCCCAATGCGACATTGATCAATTTGTCCACTTCGACTTCGCTGGCTGTATCCTCTACAAGCAAGAATAAGGAGGTTGCGCTCGATTTTGTTAACTATGTGCTGGATGACAAGGATTCTAGCGCGTTCTATGAAGCATTGAAATTTAACCCGATCTCCAAAGTGCATACGTTTAAAAGCTATCCTTGGGTTAATGACGCTACCGAATACGTAAAAGCAGGCAAGTCGTACCAAGATCCATCTATCCCGCAAGCGGTTAAGGACGAGGCAGGCAAATCGCTACAATCCTATTATGCTGGTCAGCTCACGCAGGATGATGTCATTAAGGCGCTGGATAAGGCATGGAAATCGTATAACAAAGTGAACAAGTAACGGTAACCTATAGAATTACACCAGGAGGGAGAGACTCCATGCCTTTTAAAATCTATAAAAAATACGTCATGCTACTGGCGTTTACGGCCCCGGCGCTGATCTTTTATGCTATCTTCCTGCTCATTCCAACGATCAGCGGCATGTACTACAGCTTTACAGACTGGAACGGATTGAATCCCAATTACAGCTTTATCGGCTTGGGGAACTTTGTAGAATCGTTGAAGGAAGACCCCGATTTTCTCAATTCCCTTTGGTTTACCCTTAAATACGTATTAGTGATGATTGTGCTGCAAAATGTACTGGCACTGGCTCTGGCAGTGTTGATTGAGTCGCGTACACGTACCAAAGGATTTTTCCGGACGATATTTTTCATGCCCAATATGATCAGTACCATTATTAGCGCATTTATGTGGACATTCGTTTTTTCTTCCGTGCTGCCACAGATCGCCGAAAAGACGGCTATCGCCTTTTTGGGCCAATCGTGGCTGGGCGATCCGAAAGTATCTTTCTTCTCTATTATTATTGTGTCGCTCTGGAATGGTGTCGGCTATATGATGATCATCTATCTGGCTGCGCTTCAAGGTGTACCACAAAGCTTGAAGGAGGCTGCTATTATTGACGGGGCGAACGCATTTCAGACATTGCGAAGTGTGACGATGCCGATGATTACTCATGCGATTACGATCTGTTTCTTCCTGACGCTGAATGGTGCCTTCAAGGTGTATGAGGTCGTATACGGACTGACTGGCGGAGGGCCAGGGCGCAGTACACAGGTGATTACGATGAACATTTATGAGGAGGCGTTCTCCAACAACTTCCGTTATGGTTATGCGAGCGCCAAATCTGTTATTTTGTTCGCGATTGTTCTTATTTTCACCCTGATTCAGCTGCGTGTCATGAAGAAGAGGGAGGTGGAGGCATGAGGCTGAAGAAAGCTAATTCCTTGCTGATTATGCTGATTCTGTGCGTGGGCGCTGTCGTGTCCTTCTTCCCAATCTACATGGCGGTAATTAACTCGTTTAAAACACAGGGTGAGATGTTTGCATCCTTTACGGCGCTGCCGACGAAGCTTCACTTTGAAAATTACAGTCAGGCTTTTCATCAGACTCATTTGCTGAACAGCGCTCTTAATTCCACGATTATTTCTTTTATCGGCATTGGTGGCATTGTGATCTGTTCGGCACTGGCAGGCTACAAGCTGTCTCGTACACAGGGGAAACTGAGCAGTGCGATTTTCTTCTTGTTTGTCGCATCGATGCTGGTGCCGTTTCACTCCATTATGATAACGCTTACACGAATGGCAAAAGATTTGTCCGTTCAAGGCAGTACGTACGGCTTGGCCCTGATCTATATCGGCTTGGGTGTGAATATGGCGATCTTTTTGTATCATGGATTCGTCAAATCCATCCCGCGTGAGCTGGAAGAATCCGCACAAATGGACGGCTGTAATGAGTTTCAAACGTTCTTTCGCATTATATTTCCTTTGCTGCTGCCGATCACAGTTACCATCGCGATTTTGGATTTTCTGTGGATTTGGAACGACTTTTTGCTTCCATTGTTAATGCTGACGGATGTGAACCATTACACTCTAATTCTCTCGACCAATACGCTGTTTGGAGAGTACAACAAGGATTGGTCGCTTATTCTGGCCGCACTTGTACTGACCTCCATCCCGGTTATCCTGATCTATGCCTTCTTCCAGAAATTCATCATGGAGGGTATCGCAGAGGGAGCGGTTAAGGGATAACTGGAGACGGCGGGCAATCAGATGGTACTTTCTATCGCCCCTATGACATAAAGATCAAAGCCTTCCTATAAACAAGGAAGGCTTTTGTTTTGGACATCCAACGTTACTTCGAGAAATTAGCTGATAATAAAAAATAAAAGCGAAATGATGATCAAAGTTAGATATATACTGGAAACCCGTTTTCCGATCGTAGCTCCAAACTCTTTAGGATTTTTATATCCAATGACTAAACTGGGAATAAAAAAAATACTGGATAGAAAAATGGTGTAGTGAAACCTAGTATTATCAACACTGTTAGACCAGGCGGGCAATCCTAAAAAGGAAAGCAACTGGTCTCCCAATATGTAATTGCCAAATTCGAAAGAAACAGCCATACCAAGAAGAGATAAAAGCAGTGAAAGTGATCCCCAACCTATTTTTTTTCTGTTGTTTCTCAACCATTCAAAGATAATTAGTAAAATTACAATTGCTTGTATGCTGTATGTCAACATGATTGAAAACATAAAGTACCTCCTCGAACATTAGAATCAAATGATAAGATGTCAATTTCGGAAATGAGTATACCATTTTTTGGAATGTTTTCATATGCCTTTCAATACAGCGATCGTATGATCAAAAGGAACGCGAAGCGGCCTTAGCCATACAATATTTCATCTGAATGTAAAAGGAGATGATTATGTTGGCTACCTTCTCGGCCGCGCTTCAAGTGAAAAAGCGGATGGCCAAGCGAGTCTTAAAAATGTCCGGTGTCCACGGCATTGGCGTAGGATACAGGGACCCTGCCCATCCCAAAAAGGGAGCCGCTGTCATTGTGTATACGGACCGTCTAGCGTCGGCCTCTACTGGACTCCTGTCGGCCACCGCCTTAGGAAAGAAAACGAACGTTCCAGTCCGAATTGTAAAAACTGGAAAGATCAGAGCCAATGCCACGGACTACAAAGTGCGCATACGCCCGGTCATCGCCGGCTACAGTGTCGGGACGATTGAAGGCTCCGGTTCAACCGGACTCATCGTTGCCCCAACTGGAGCGCCGGCGACGCGTTATATTTTTAGCAATAACCACGTCCTCAATCCCTCCAATACAGACAATCGGGCGGCTACAATACAGCCAGGCGGAGCCGATGGGGGGACGGTTACTCAGGATCGTATAGGAAGGCTGTATCGTTACGTACGCTTGAATCCCACCGGTACAAACCTGATTGATGCGGCGCTTTCGCTTCCGACCCGTAACAACCTGCTCAATCCGCGTTACGCTACGGTAGGAGCGATTCCAGGTCATGTTACCGCATATCGCATAGGAGAAAGATTGAAGAAGGTTGGGCGTACGACCGGACGGGTCAATGGCACGGTAGAGTCCGTCTATACGGACCTGCAAATCAATTATGGCGGGGAGTTGGGCCTGCTGACCTTCGAAGATCAGACGGTTATTAGAGGTACGACTCCCGTATCACTACCTGGGGATTCTGGCTCTGTATGGCTCAGACAGTCAGATAATTATGCAGCTGCGGTCAACTATGCAGGCACGGCAGATGGTCGCTTATCTATAGCCTTTCCGGTGCAGTGGGCGATGCAGGTATTCAACACACGGGTAGCCCGCCCCAACGGGGCAGGCCGGGTGCTCAGGGTAGATACAGGATCTTCCCCTCGCTCCTATACTAGGCAGCTCACCAGTGAGGAACTGGTGAGCTTAAGACCAAGAACGACACGCATTAGACGAAGCTAAACGCCCTACAGATGGAAAAGCTGCCGCTGATCGTCCCGATAAAGCGGTCGCTTTAAAAGCTTTCCGAAGGACTGCTTGCTTCGGAAGCATCATCTCCCCGGATTTCTCCCCTGATTATAGACTTAACTTAAGTAATCCGGGGGTGGAGCTAATATAGGAAGCATCATTCACGATACCAATCATTTACGACGATAATGATTCACGACGCAAATCATTCACGGTACAAATCATTCATAATCTAAAACGTTAACGGCATGAATGAATACATTCTAATCTGCTCCTTCAGCATATGAATGGGCTCCCACATCATGGGCTGTAATGGTGCTGCTTGCCGAGGCCAAGCCCCGGATTTCCTGAGCGGTTAGGGCTCTGTTGTAAATAATCAGTTCATCCACTGCACCGTTCAGGTAGGGATCATCAAACTGGGATTTCCCAATGTAGTTCCGGTCTGTCAGTCCAAGGCTGGAAGGCTTGAGCGTCATGTTCGTGTTACGCGTCGCCTCTACACCGTCCAGATACATCATTCCAGTATTGCCTGACAAAGTCACGGCGACATGCTTCCAAACCCCTGTTGCCAGCTCTGGCGCATTCAACTGTTGTTCCTCTCCGTTCCCCGAGACGGTGATAGCAAAGCGCATACCGGTTCCCTCGGCTTTGGGTGTCAAAAACATATACCGATTCGTGCCTGCTCCAAAATCAAACAGGCGTGCCCAGCCGTTATGCGTGTTCACCCGTACCCACGCGGCAATCGTAAAGTCATTTAGGCTGCTAACGATACCACCGGGCAGGCTAGCATAGGCGTCTGTACCGTTAAAGTGCAGGGCATTGCCTTTCCGTCCAGCTCCCCACGCCCCTCCATTTACACTGGCCTGCTGTCCATAACCTGACGAATCGGCTGCGGTAGATCCGGCCGTTTCGTCAAATTCATAACGGGCTACAATGTCTCCGGCGGGAGACGGGTTGTCTGTACTCGACTGGATACGGATATCATAGTTGGCTGCCGTACCGATATTCAGTCTGACCATGGTCGTAGAGCTGTTAGCAGCCGTGACTGATCCGTTTATTGTGCCGTCTACGAGCACGTCATACGTACCTGCCGCAAGTCCGGTCAAGCTCATAAGGGTGGTGTGAGTCGTGCCTGGGGTCATGTTTTTCAGCTTCAGGCGGATGCTGTTCTTGGACTTAGACACGATGGCCGAGCTATATTGGTCCCGATTCAGCTCCAAACTCAGCTTTTGGGTGATCAGATGCAGTCGCTGGAATACACCGTCCTTTGGAGTGATCGCGTAGCTGTTATTGCTTTCTGTAACGTCACAGCCATAGCCGAACAAACCGAATATTGGATCTACAGCAACATCCGAGCTTAGGATTTTAATGGCTCCAAATAGCCCCAGGTCGGCTTCCCCGGACATCCCGCGCCATCCGTTAAAGAGGGGGCCGCCGTCCAGACCGAGTGCGCCATAATTGCCCTTGCCCGCCTGATATGTCCACGATACCGCCCCGATATTGGCAGGATCAGAGCTGATCTGTCCCGAGTTAATCGCCCCGATGTTCGCCAGCTTGGCGGCATAGGACAGACGCTGATCCACTTCGGGCTTGGACGAATGCCGACGTGTCCAGTCATCCATCGCATAGCCGGCCAGTGAAGTGGTGTACTGGAAGTTCCACCAATTCTCTCCGGTGATGGTGACCGGATCGGCGTAATAGTACCAGACAGGCATCTGACCGCGTGCAGCACGCGTTTTGGCGTTGATTTTGCTCATCATGGTCGTGTTGTTGTTCATTTTGGCGAGTGTATATACGGCTTCCTCACCTGTATTGTCATAGTTATACTCAGAGCCATAAGGATAGGTGGTGTTTTTGAAATTGTTGTACTTGGTAGTCATTTTGGCAATCAGGTCGTTAGCCTCTGTGGTCAAGCCTTCTTCCTGAAGCGCTTTAATCATATCAGGTGTAGTTAGCTCACCTATGAGTCCCGTGTTCCAATTATAAGCAACAGGGCCTTCATACAACGCTTTAAAAATACGATAAGCACGTAGCAAATATGTGTTTTTGCTATTGCGATAGCTGATCAGGTTGGGATACAGCTTGGCAAGTTTATACATGCTAAAAAATGTATTATAAATGTGCGGATAGGCATAGCCCCGGTACGTTGGTGTCGTATTAGGCTGGGGCATCAGGAAATCAGGAACCAGATAATCGGTATGATGGCCTTCCATCAAATTCGTCCAGATGGCCACCTCCAAATAATCATCGACTGCCTTGATTTCAGATGCTACGGGCTTCTGAACGTTTTTCTCTGCCAGAAACTGGCCGTGAGTTAGTCCCCAATCATCACCCCAGCCCCAGTAGCCAGCAAAGCTGTTGCGTTTGGCCTTGTATTGCATCATCCAGTCATCAAAGACCTTGTCCCTCAGGTCGCCCGGCACGTTCCATTGGGTGCTGTTGACCATGAAGGTAGAGTGACGCTGAAGTGCAGCTTCGACTGGCTCGATGGCATAGAACTGGAGAACGGTTTTTTCGCCGTTACCATAGTTTACAGTAATATTGTTATGTCCCAGTCGTCCCAGGGTAAGTTCATATATTTTATGGTTTGTAGGGGCTGTTTCCAGATAGCTGATGGTCGTTTCGGACGGATATTGCGCTGTGACAGAGGTAATGGATTTGCTGGTATGCAGATCGAATTTGGCCTTGAGATTGGTCGGGAAAATCATACCCGGAACCACGGTCACATCCACATGTCCCTCACTGTACAGCCTGTCCTTTACAGCCTGCTCGTCCGCTACTTTATAAAATTTAAAGGCATACGTTTTGCTTTCACCAGGAGCCAGCGACAGACTGGTGCTTCCGAGATAACCACGGTTGGTGCTCTTGATGACATTGGAGTGGATATAGAACACATTCAGTCCTTCGGACCAGCCACCTTGCTCCATAGCCCAAGTGCTGCCGGGATGCTCCTCAGTTCTCCAATGGTCCTGATATTCGAGACCAGCACCCGTTGAGGTATCAGGGATTAGCAGTACATACGGTCCGATGCCGCTAGGTCGTCCGGCGGTAATAAAGGAGCTATTATGGCCTACAAAGGAGTGTGAGAGTACTCTGGTTTCATAAATTTGTTCATTATTGCCACCGGACCAGTACTCGTTAAACGGAAGCGGCAGTCCCCAATCTCCGATCTCCAGCGTTTGATTAGAGGTGTTTGTTACTTTCATTTGCCAATGCAAATAATCGTTAACCAACGAATACGTTTCATGTAAAATGAAATTACGTATTCCCTGATTGTTTGATGAATTCTGATAGGCTACCTGGACACTGTTTCCAGAAGAGGTGATCTGGCGCGCATCAGCAGAATTACTTGTCCATGCCCGAGTCCACGCTCCATTGCCGAGACGATAGGTGAACATGAGTTCACCCAGCCACTGATGATCCGACGTATTCTGTTTAGGTGCGTTGGAGCTGTTCATGACATAGTTGGTATTAAAAGTGTCCCCTACCAGCCGTAAGGAAGAGAGATCGCCGTAATCTCCGACAGAGATGGAGAACACTTGATTAGATAGTTGTACTGCCATGCTATCAACCTCCTAACAAAGGTTCGTGAGCGTGCTCACTACGTTAATATATGTGTGAGAAATACTTTTGCTACCCTATGTATGAGAATTGATAGAAAATAGATTCATATAAATGTCCTAGAGGGCGCTCAATCGTGGAGGTAGAGGTATTATGAAAATTAAAATGGAGTTGCCGAAGATTCCTGTCGACTTGCCCGTATTAAATGAAGAAATGTATTCCTTACGATCCAAAGGCGAATATCGTATGGGGTCTGTAGAGGATATGATTTTGGATAATGTGGAAGCGGTTAAGGTTTCATTAGAGAAGATGACTTTTAAAAATGTAACGATCATGGAATCGTCATTGCCGGAAAGTGAATGGACAGACGTCATTTTTGATAAATGCGATCTGTCTAATGTTCATTTTTCCGGTTCCTTTATCCATCGGGTAGAGTTCAGGAACTGCAAATTGCTTGGAACAGACTTTTCCAGAAGCAGGCTCCAAAACGTTCGTTTTTCGGATTGCTTAGGGGATTATTCGATGTTCCGTTTTGCTAATTTTAAGCAAGTTGGTTTTGAAGATTGTTCTTTAATAAGTGCCGATCTGTATCATTTAACACTACAAAAAACCTTTTTTAACCGTTGCAATCTGGATCAAGCGATGCTATCCGGATCCAAGCTCAAAGGGATTGATCTGAGCGATTGCGAATTTGATGGGTTACAGGTGGATATAGAAGATTTGAATGGCTGCATCATTTCACCGCATCAGGCTTCATCATTTGTGGGCCTTTTGGGGCTAGTGATTAAATAAGGGGTTCTTCCTGATTTTTATTACGCTCTCATGCCTGGCGCAGATGTTTAATATGATGTTTGCTTATCCGTAAGGGGTCTATGTTCCGCCCATAACAAAAAAAGATCCGCCTAAGCGGATCTCCAGATTGTCGAGAAACCCCCTGTTTTTTTGCAGGGGGTTTAAAACTGTCTTAGTGGTCTAAAAACTAGGGTCCTCAGATCGTTTTAAATCGATTTTTGTTTTAAAAGATGCGTCTCCCCATATAAAAATAGAAGTGTCGAAAAGTCCTCTGGACTTTCTCGACACTCTGAAGATCCGCCTAAGCGGATCTCTTGCATTTATTGATAGCTTATTTTTTTTTAATAACCGGCCGTACAGGCTTCGTTGTCAAGACATTAAGCGCGTCACGCACTTCAGTGGCGAAAACAAGCGGCTTTTCTACTTTTTCGAAGTGGATGTACCAGAGATTGGGGTTATCGAATAGCCAGTGATTGTGCAGTGCCGTTACTTTGACACCATGTTTACGAAGTCGAGAAATAAATGGATTAATTTCTGCGGTCAAAATCACGGTTTCACCAAGACATAATCCTTTTCCGTTACGGCCAATACTTTCGAAAGAAAAAGCTTGGGGGATTGCAAGAAAGGATCTGGTCTTTTTCCCTAAAATGATCGGCTTGATGTTATTTCTGACTGTAGATGCAGTACAAACTCCGTTAATGATTTGAGGTGTTGCTTTTAATATAGCTGCAAACTGTCTACAAAGCGGACTAATTGCCATTTCTCTCACTCCAATTCTTTTGAATTACTAGCATCATATGAAAAAGTAAGGGAATGGGAAGGGTAAGTCTTCTTTATCATTAGTCTAATTTGCTATATACAAAGTACGAATGGAGCACCCTTTTAAAGCCTCAGCTTTGCTCCGTGATACTCATGTTTGATACTGTCCCATGCCTGGCGCAGACGATTAAACCCTTCCATAATTTGTTGCTCCGTTAAATGGGCAAAGATAAAGCAGGCTGATGGAGGTCCCGGTGTCAGTTGGTAATCGGCGGCATCACGCCAAGCGACTCCGTAAAATCGTGCTGTCCGCATCATATGATGATACTGGGCAGACTCATGCTTCCAGATGGCATAGGCATGTAGTCCGCAATCGTTCTGATGCCAGTGAAACAGTTCACTTAACTGCTGTATTTCACGCTGAAACACGTCGTAGCGTGATCTGTATATTCGAGTCATCCGACGCACATGGCGTACATAGTCGCCGCGCATCATAAAACGTGCCAGTGCGCGCTGTTCTAAGCGGGCAGGCGGCAGGGGATCATATAGTCGTTTGGCAGCTGTCAGCGCTTGGGCCAATTCAACGGGCAGAATCGCAAACCCAAGTCGAAGGCTGCTGAACATGCTTTTGGAAAAGGAACCGACATAGATCACACATTCCGCGCGATCCAGTGCTTTTAATGGTTCAATGGGTCGTCCTGCCCAGCGGAATTCACTGTCATAATCGTCCTCAATGATCCACGCTCCCTTGGATGCTGCCCATTGCAAAATGTGTTGACGGCGTGCTAATGGCAACACAGCACCCGTTGGAAACTGACGTCCCGGCGTAACAAACAGCAATTTGGAATCCCAATCCTGTGGGACAATTCCATGTTGATCCATTTCAGCAGCGTGTATCTGTCCGCCTGAGGCAGTAACTGCACGGTAGATGCCGGAATAACAGGGATTCTCCAATACAATTCGATCTTGTTCATGAATAAGCAACTGACTTAATAACGTGATCACTTCCATGGAACCACTGCATAATACGACTTGATCCGGCGTGGCCGTAATTCCGCGTGTCCTGCCAACATGATGGCAAATCGCTTCACGCAGCCATTCATCACCGCTCACTGGTGCAGTCGTCGCGTCAGCCGAGGGCTTTTGCAGATCTTTTCCAGCGGCAGTCATTGCGCTTTTCCATGCGATCTGTGAATTGCCCTCCAATACAACTTCTCCTGCCTGAAAAGAAATCAAAGGCGGTTGCGCACTGTCTCTATCTGTAGCAGAAGCAGGAGACGACTGTAAGTTTCGTTCCCTTTCGATCTGCATGATTCGTTGTCCCCATGCTGACAGAGCAGGGGCTTTTTGTTTTGCAACAGGTGAATTTTGGTTCTGCTGGTTGATTAGAGATTTGTCGGGCAGCATCGCAGTCTGTTCCATAACAAAGGTTCCTCTGCCTACTACCGAATCCACATATCCTTCTGCCAACAGCATATCGTAGGCTTCTTTAACACTCCCTCGCGAAATTCCATACATCACAGCCAGATCACGAGTAGAAGGCAGACGCGTACCACTGGCAAGGGAGCCATTGAGGATTCCCTCACGAAGAGCATGATACAATGCCAAATATTTTAAATGATACTTTTGAAGCGCACGCTGATAAGCAATTGTAATATCCATACTCTTCTCCTTCGATTGGACCACTCATTTTCATTCATATTGGATCTTTTTATGAATCCATTTTCAACATAATCTGAAATGTATCATTGGTCAATAGATGGAAGGAGAGTCCCTTGTGAGAAGAAAAGAATTTACGGTGGCAGAACAAGAGGAAATAGAGCAGTTTCTGAGCGAGGTCAGTTTCGGATTTTTAGGCATGAACAGCGAGGATGGTTTTCCGCGTGTGGTTCCCTTAAACTTCGCTTATGGAAATGGCGTTTTTTATATTCATGGCAGCCGTGCTGGAGAAAAGATGGAACGGATGAAAGAGGATAATCGGGTTACTTTTTCAGCCGCCAAAGAATATGCGCTCATTCCGTCTTATTTTACGGATGAACATATGGCATGTCCTGCGACATCATTTTTTAAAAGTATTACCGTGCGTGGTCATGCGGAGCATGTAGTGGATTTGGAAGAAAAAGCATCGGCCTTTTCCATTTTTATGAGTAAGCTGCAACCGGAAGGCGGGTATGACACGATTGATGCCAGCGATTCTCGGTATGCTTCACGCTTGAAAGGGGTCGCTCTGATCAAAATTGTACCAGAGGAATGGACTGCCAAGTTTAAATTCGGTCAAAATGTCAAAGATCAGGAACGTCAGCAAATTATCGACGGCTTGCAACAACGGGGGCTGGATGATGATCTGACAACGATTGAGATGATGCGCAAATATTGTCCTCATCATTGATATATATCGAAAGTCAGGATTTTGCAAAATCCTCAATTATAAATATTTGAATTCAACGTAATAATTCCTGCTCGCTCACCATCCAATTGGTTAATTATACCTTGTAGGCAGTTGCCCTTGATTTTCCAAAACTTTCAGTCCTTCTGTATTAGGACTTTTGAAGGACAGGTATATATCATCCTCAAGCCCATTGTTCTTACTGCAAAGGAACTTTATAATACGATAGATTTGTGGCGTAAGGGGGCAAGACCGTGATGAGAGCAGGAGTCAGAAGTCGGGAAAGTCGAAGGTTGTTACTGGAAGCGGGGGCTGAAGAGTTCGCTCAGACGGGGTTTTATCAGACTAAGGTAAGTTCGATCGCGGCACGTGCAGGATTGACGCAGCCGGATTTTTATATTCATTTTGAAAGCAAGGAACAAATGTATGAGGAGCTTGTGGAGAGCTTTCGTACTTTGGTGAATGATACGGTACAAAGCATGAAGATTGGCCCAGACCAAAGCGAGGCTGAAATTTTGAGACGGGGACAAGTGTTTCTGGAAGCTATTTTTCGCGTGTTATCTAACAATCCGGCGATCACTCGTGTCGGATTTTACCAGGCGG
This sequence comes from Paenibacillus sp. SEL1, assembly GCF_054602535.1. Taxonomy (NCBI): domain Bacteria; kingdom Bacillati; phylum Bacillota; class Bacilli; order Caryophanales; family Paenibacillaceae; genus Paenibacillus; species Paenibacillus sp. SEL1. The sequence goes on from NZ_CM137723.1 coordinate 2,749,071, forward strand.
CAGACTCGGTGCGCATTAAGGCGGAAATGGCCGAGCATATTAAAAGGCATCTGCTGGCGGCGCAACGATGGGGCTCCTGCCGTGAGGAACTGGACCCTGAACTGACAGCAGAATGCGTGATCGGCTTGATTGAACGGCTGACGTTAACTAAATTGCTACCTGGACGTGAAAGTCCGTCTGTGCTTGCCAAGCAGGCACGAAACCTCCTGTATCACGGCATGCTCGGGTCCGAAGAATAACAGGACTATACAATCCCAACCTAGATTTGGGCGGCAGGCGCGGCATTTGTCCCTATCATGAATGATGGCATAAGCATAAGATGCTCTTGTAAACCATGAAGGGAGGAATCACCATGTCTGGAGTAGGCGCTGGTTATGGAGCTTTTACATCTACAGGAGCGATTCTGGTACTTTTCATCCTGCTCGTTATTATTTCCAAAGCATTCGTCATCTAATTCGTAGCTCATGAATCTGATTTCGGGCGATTTGTTGTAATCGACAGAGGGAGGAGGAACTTAAGATGGGTGAAGTAGAAAGAGGTTGCGGTGGTGGTGGCTACAACATGTTTACTTCCACTGGTGTTATTCTGGTACTCTTCATTTTGTTGGTTATCATCACACGTACCATTTTCATCTAAAGCGATATTCATGGGCTTGAGCACCGATGCTCGGGTCTATGACCGTGCAAGCCAAACTAGGAACCGTCTCTAATAGAGGCGGTTTCTTTTTTATATAAAAGTTTACGTTGACGTTAACGTTATAGAGGCGTAGTATTTATATATAATCTTTTTCATAAGGTGGGTGTCATGGTTACGTATAAAATTGATGAGGTCGCCAAGCAATGTGGTCTGACGAAGCGAACCATTCGTTATTATGAGGAAATCGGCTTATTGCCCTCTCCGCAGCGCAGTGAAGGGAATATGCGCCTGTATTCGCAGGAGGATGTGGATTTACTAAAAAAAATAGTGAGTGCCAAGGAAGTACTTGGATTCTCCTTGCAAGAGCTTCAGCGTTACATGTCCGCAGCGGAAATGCTTAAGGGTCAGCGGGAGGAATATCGCGAGCGAACAGAGCATTTGCAACCGAACGAGCGACGGGCCATGTTGGAGGATATGGAAAGTACATTGAATGAACAGTTGGAATTAATGGAGGGAAAAATCAACAGCATCCGTATGCTCCAGACTGAGCTGGAGGAGTTGCGGGTTAGGGTGCGTGAACGCAAGGTTCTTCTGGATGAGGAACTTGATCACGACCCGTCATAACAAGAACATTTACATTCAGATGTGGAGGTAACATCATAATATGAGTTCACAACATGCATTACCTGAAGAGTTAAAAGAACGCTCGGGCTTGCTGTCTCAACCCAAAGCGGTGTGGGCAGTCGCCTTTGCTTGTGTTATTTCATTTATGGGTCTGGGATTGGTCGATCCGATTCTTCCGGCCATTGCCGATCAGCTTCATGCTACGAAAAGCCAAGTGTCATTGCTGTTCACCAGCTATAATCTGGTAACAGGCGTTGCGATGCTGATTACGGGCGTTGTATCTAGTCGATTGGGTGTCAAATGGACACTACTAACCGGGATTTTGCTTATTATTGTGTTTGCCGGACTGGGCGGCACAGCCAATACAGTTGGCGGAATTGTGGGCTACCGGGCAGGCTGGGGTTTGGGGAACGCTTTGTTTATCGCAACAGCGTTGTCTGCGATTGTAGGTCTGTCCACTTCTGGAACAGCTAAAGCAATTATTTTGTATGAAGCGGCATTGGGCCTTGGGATTTCAGTGGGTCCGTTGCTGGGCGGTGAGTTAGGTTCCATTTCCTGGCGCGGTCCGTTTTTCGGTGTAGCCGGACTGATGGTAGTGGGATTTTTGTTCATTACGTTTATGCTGCCTTCGATTCCAAAGCCCAAAAAACGCGGTTCCATAGCCGATCCATTCAAAGCGCTCAGTTATCCGGCTTTGCTCACGCTCGGTATTGTAGCGTTGTTATATAACTTTGGATTTTTTACGTTGATGGCGTATTCTCCATATGTAATGAATCTGGACGAGCATGGTTTAGGTTATGTGTTTTTTGGCTGGGGAATTATGCTGGCCTTTACCTCGGTGTTTGTAGCACCGAAGATTCAAGCACGCTTGAGCGTGGTATCTTCCATTAGTATCATGCTGACGCTGTTTGCCATTGATTTAGGTGTTATGGCGATTGGGACGATAGCTGGTTCGCCAACGACTGTCATTGTCGCCGTCATTGTAGCTGGTATTTTTCTGGGAATTAACAATACATTGATTACAACTGCTGTTATGCAGGCTGCTCCAGTGGAGCGCTCGACAGCATCTGCGGCCTACAGCTTCATGCGGTTTTTGGGCGGGGCAATTTCGCCGTGGCTTGCAGGGAAGCTGTCAGAGTGGTACTCAGCAGAAACCCCGTTTTATTTTGGAGCATTGATGGTACTGATTGGTGTAGCTGTGCTGATCGTACGTCGTCGACATATGCAGGATATTCAAGTGGATGCACACTAAAATTGGACTTCTGAGGAGGAAAAGAGTATGAGCGAGTACAAACATATTCTAGTCGCGATTGACGGTTCGGAACACGCGATGAAGGCGTTGGAGACAGCCAAAACGTTGTCTAAGCAGCTTCAGGGGAATCCGCATCTGACTGTATTGCATGTAAACCCGGCTTTATCCATGAATGAGCCGCCGGTTGGGGTTGATGTGGATGAGCGGATCGAAGAGGAAGGTCGTCATATCTTAGAACCTGCATCCGACTATTTGAAGGACCAGGGTATATCTTACCGTATGCTGGCGGGTCACGGTGATCCGGCCAGTGTCATTTGCGAAAGTGCAAAGCAGGAAAAGACGGATTTGATCATTATGGGGACGCGGGGCAAAGGACTTGTTTCCGAAATGATACTGGGTAGTGTGAGCCATCAGGTGATTCAGCATGCACCTTGTCCGGTGTTGACGGTAAAATAGATGGTAAAAGAACGTTGATATCCAGAGAAGGAGGGAAAAGCATGCAGCAACATTTATTTATTGGTGGAGAATGGAAAGCTGCTTCATCGTACACGACGTTGAAATCACCGTATTCCGGGGAAATCATTGCTGAGGTGGCAGAGGCCACGTCAGAGGATGCCAAGACTGCTATTCAAGCGGCCTCTGATGCACGCTCGGAGATGCGGGCCATGCCAGCGCACCAGCGGTCAGCCATTTTGGAGAAGCTGGCTAACCTGCTGGAAGAGCGGCGTGAGGATGCAGCGCGCATCATTGCACGTGAAGCGTCCAAACCATGGAAGGCTGCGCTGACGGAGGTTGATCGGACGGTGCAAACCTACAAGTTCGCAGCTGAAGAAGCCAAACGGATTCACGGGGAAACCATTCCGCTGGATGCCGCACCGGGCGGCGAGGGTCGTATGGCCTACACGCTCAAAGAACCAGTAGGGGTAGTCGGAGCTATTACACCATTTAACTTCCCGATGAATCTGGTCGCTCATAAAGTGGGTCCCGCGCTGGCAGCAGGCAATACGGTCGTATTAAAGCCTGCGGAGCAGACGCCGTTGTCGGCTTACTTGATTGCGGAGCTGCTGGAGCAGGCTGGGTTGCCTGCGGGCGCTCTTAACGTGATCAGCGGCGATGGTAAAACCATTGGCGACGTACTTGTCACTGATCCGCGCGTCAGCTATATCACTTTTACCGGTAGCCCGGCGGTCGGTACAGAAATTCGCTCCAAGGCTGGCTTGAAGCGGGTCACGCTGGAGCTGGGTTCCAACGCGGCCGTTATTATCGACCGTGATACGGATGTGGACGCGGTCATCGACCGTTGTGTGAGTGGAGCCTTTGCCAATCAGGGACAGGTGTGCATATCGGTTCAGCGTATTTACGTTGTTGATGAACTGTATGATACCTTTGTATCCCGTTTTATAGAAGCAACTCAACGTTTAAAAATTGGAGATCCGCTAGAGCCGGACACGGATGTATCCGCGCTTATTTCAGCCAAGGATGTCGAACGTGTCCGTGAGTGGCTGGAAGAAGCGGTTCAAGCAGGCGCAAGGATCGCTCTGGGTGGCCAAGCCAAGGGAGGTATTTTGGAGCCGACGGTTTTGCTTAATGTGGACCCGACTGCCAAGGTGTCCTGTCGTGAAGTGTTTGCCCCGCTTGTGCTGATTCATTCTGTTAGCTCTATAGATGAAGCCGTAAACCATGTGAATAATTCGATTTATGGCCTGCAGGCGGGAATTTACACGCGTGATATCACGACCGCGCTGGATGCAGCGGACAAGCTTGAGGTGGGCGGCGTGGTAATCAATGACATTCCAAGCTTCCGTGTCGACCATATGCCGTATGGTGGTGTGAAGCAAAGCGGCACTGGACGCGAAGGCGTAAAGTACGCCATGGAAGAGATGCTGGAAACAAAGCTGATCGTTATTAAACGGTAGTAGTTATATAAAAGCCTATCTGAAGGACATAGATAATACGTTTTGCGTATGTCTGCTCATTAGATGGGCTTTTTTTCACCTTTTGCGCGATTTTCAGATGAAAATAAAGTTTTAGACCGTTGGAACTGTTCCACCGTCAATATTATATTCACTTCCTGTAATTGAAGCGGCCCGGTCGGATACCAGAAAAGCAACAAGCTCAGCGACTTCTTCTGGTAGTCCTGGACGACCAATTGGAATTCCTCCCAACGAGTCCATCAGTTGCTTTAATGCACTTTCTCGGTCACCTGTCGTTTCAGCAATCCGATCAATCAAACTTTGTGCTGCCTTCGTTTCGATAAAGCCTGGCGCAACTGTATTAATACGAATGCCTTGAGGCGAAAACTGCTTGGATAACCCTTTGCTGTAAGTAGTTAAAGCTGCTTTGGCTGCAGCATAGGCCAATGTTGCATCATATAGCGGCAAGCGACGTTGAATAGATGAAATATGAATTATAACACCGGAACCCTTTTCCACCATAGCCGGCAGCAGTCCACGGTCTAAACGGACGGCAGCAAACAGATTGGCGTTAAAAGTTTGCTGCCAATGCTCGTCTGTCAAGATAAGAGCTCCCCCGGATGGGGCTGACGAGCCTCCAACATTGTTGACAAGAATATCTACACCGCTTAGGCGCTCAAGAACACTGTTTACTACTTTATCTACACCTTCAGGCGTACTAATATCGGCTGGAATAAACAGGTCTGGATTTTCTAAATTAGCTGGAGTAGTTCGAGCCGTAGTTATTACGGTAGCACCTGCAGCTGTAAGTCTCTTAGCAATAGCCTCTCCCATTCCTTTGGTACCGCCTGTGACCAAGGCCCTTTTGCCTTTAAACTCACTTAAAATGCTTTCTAATTGAAAACTCATGCGAATAATTCCTCCTAAATTCTACAATGTGGTTGAGAGATACCTCTAGGTATCTCCACTTCGAGTTCACTTGTCTTGCGAACCTTACAAACTATCGACAATGACACCCCGGTACCGCCCTCCGCGCAGTCGATGTTTTAGGGCTTTTTGATAGGCTGGACTAAAGTACCAAGCTTGTGCTTCCTCAAAAGTGGGAAATTCCAAGATGGCCAGCCCTTCAATAGCGGGTCCTTCGAGAACTTGGTATGCGCCATACATTGCTAGGGGGTTGACGGAATGTCCCGCCAAACCTGCCGGTGCCAACTCAGAATAGAGTTGGAGTTCAGTTTGATCGGTACTCTGTTCACGTATAAAAACAACATAAGCGGGCATATTCGTTGTCCCTTTCTTATTTTTTTAATACCTTTATGGAAGTGTAATAATCAGTTCTTTAATTTTATTGTTGTTTACTAGAAATTGATGTTTAAGTAGGAGTGGATCGGGGAGATTTGATTTATCAAAGTCTCCGTCTACTTTCGCAATTACGACGATGGTATTATTACTGTCATCCATATCCACGATCTCAAAGGTGACATTCGGCCCCAATATTTCTGATTCACACCATGATTTTATGGCTTCCATACCTTTGATTTCGCGATGATTATCCAAGATCAACGCATCTTTATCGAAAGCGGAAGTAAGTACTTCAAGCTGGGATTTGTTCGCTGATGTAAAATAAGTTTCTACTGCCGGTGGCAGGGTTCTATGTGGATTCATTGATCCTTCAACCTCCTATGGTGAGTATGTTGTGAGCGATAACTTCAAACTCATCATAGCAGTAATAATATGACTACATGGTGTCATATTATAGAGGATCATTTAAATTTCTTTTCATCGTTTCTAAATGAGACAATATTCTTGTACGTACTTGTTCGGGGCTAACCTCTATAAGGAGGGGACCAAAGGACAGCAGATAACTGTCCAGCCAATTGCCTACAGGAAATTGTGCTGTGACGGTATAAGAGCCGTCTTCCTTCTGAGTAATTGTTTTCTCGGCAAATTCATCGTATACGCGGTAAGCTCCTTGAGCAGAAATGTGAAGAGTTACTTCAATGGTATGAAGCAAGTCGTTCATCTTTGTATCTGTAGATGCTACGACTGTTCTTGGCTCATAACTAGTTTCGGTAACTGCAATCTCTTTCATTCGGCTAATCTTAAATACACGATGACTTTCGGTATTTAAACAGTAACCTTCCACATACCAGGATTTATCTTTAAACAAGAGCTTGGCAGGTTCGACGCTACGATAACTCTGTTCCCCGGCGACGTTATAATAGCGGAACTTTATAACACGGTTTGTGATTATTGCGTTGCGTATAAGAGTGAATAGCTGTCTCTGGCTGTTTTGGCTTCCCCATGGCGAAAAATCTACTTCGATCCAGTTTCCCATGTCTTTTTTAAAAAGCCTACTCAACTTGTTTAGCACTACTTCTACCTGTGGGATGGTAGCTGTAGCCACACTCTGAAGGGCCATTAAGATATCATCTTGTTCCTGCTCGGACAGTAAAGAGGTGTTAAAGACATAACCCTCCATCAATGATATTCCGCCCCCCTTGCCTCTACTGCTGTAGATGGGAATCCCAGCTGCGCTTAAGGTATCTATGTCCCGATAAATCGTTCGTGTGGAAACCTCAAAATGCTCTGCCAATTCATCAGCAGTCACTTTTTTCTTATGGAGTAACATATAAACGATTTCAAAATGTCTGCTTAACGGCATACGCTTCACCTCTCTCGGTAGCATACACCTTATAACATGTCATATTAAGTGATTATTGACATCACACCTTAATAGACATCAACTGGGAGACTTTATTTTCTTTGAACAGCGATAATAACACTGCCTTGGGATCAGATCTTTAAATAATCTTTTTGACAAGTTGAACAAAAAGCACTTGCAAAGTAAAAAGGAATAAACTATACTGAGGCCAATCATTAGTAATTGATCAATCACTAACTGTAGTAACAAGCAACGGAGGTGATATTCATGAGCAGGATACCGCTCAAGTTTACTGAACGTATCTTTATCGGAACTATGGATTGAGCATATTCAGTTAATTGAAGGAGTACGAAGTTAAGTAATTGATCAATCACTTATTTTAAAGTAAATGGAGGAGAGAACATGAAGCATCTTATTATTTACGCACATCCATCCGAGGGAAGCTTTAATCATGCAATTTTGACCACAGCAGTCGAGGGGCTGAAGCAAAAAGGACATGATGTGGTTGTTCGTGATCTATATGCAATCAACTTTCAACCTGTGATTAGCAGCAGGGAGGTCATTGAAGGAATCGGAGAAGATGTTGTACGGGAACAGGAATTTTTGCAATGGGCAGAGGTAATCACCCTTATTTATCCGATTTGGTGGACGGGGATGCCAGCCATTATGAAAGGGTATATAGACCGCGTATTCTCTTACGGATTTGCTTATAAATATGTAAATGGAGTGCAGATGGGATTACTCAAGGGTAAGAAAGCCATTATCCTCAATACACAAGGAAAATCACATGCGGAATATGCCAGCAATGGTATGGATCAAGCTCTTCGCTTGACGTCTGACAAAGGCATATTTGAATATTGTGGACTTGATATCATGTATCATCTATTTTTCGAGTCGGTACCCCAATCTGATGAAGATACGCGTAAGAAGTGGCTTCGCCAGATTGCAGACATGGCCAGCAAAGCCTAATATTTATGTTCAGAGCCAGAGGATTATGCATTAGGTGAATCGAAGTAGCCAGTGGCTAACCCAAAAGGCATCGCGTGCATCTACAGGCGATGCCTTTAAGCAACGATCTGTTTACCATTCACAGTAAATATTCCCCATAGATTAACAACATTACTCACTTCAGTAGTGGTTGCAAAATGTGGTTGTAACGACCCCATCGAACGATGAGAAGAATGTTTAGACAAGGTGTGTATCTCTCCTTTAAATTGAATTTTGCAACGATCCCTATTGTCAGCCCGTTAATTAAAAAAGGCAGCCCATCCCTTCTGAACGGCTGCCTTTAATTATTTTTGAAGTTGACTTCAATAAAATGAGAGGTTACTCATTTGTAGTTCTATATGCGCCTGTGCTGCCCTTTTCGGGTTGATTTTAATTTTACAGAGCGCGAGTAACGGAGAAGAAGGCAATCATTTGATTGGTATCGTATATGGACTTATTGCAGCAACTTTTTATGCAATCCTGACTTTGATCAACAAATTCATTAGGAATATGAATGGACTGGAAATCACGATTGTACAACTATTATTATCATCGATATTCTTGATTCCTGTTCTTTTTATTACTCAAGAGAAATTAGAAATATAAGATAAAGTCTGCCCTTGCATACAGTAGAATCTATGGAAAAGGAACATCAAACTTCATGTAGATACCTTCACAGTAGATCCTACTGTTGTGGTTCTACTGGGGGGACTATAAAATTATACATTTTTATCCTCCTTCAACAGTGGATTCATTCTTATAAGTCCTAGCATGTTAATCAATTGAAACAATTTGCCATGCGCCATCTTTATCTTTTTCAAAATAGAAGATATATCGTATATCGGGTGAAAATCCTTCTTCATTATTCAGTCGTTCCCCTACAACAGGTATCAATATCCGATTATTTTCTTTTACAGCTTCGGCAATACTAGTAAACTTCACCGGATGATCGAAGAGGTAATCGTGACCTGTTCCAACGTCTGCACCTAGCACAGCATGGAATTGATCCAAATCTTTTGACACGAAGGCAGCTACTGCTACTTTGAGTTTTGTTATCATGGCATCCTCAATAAGAGGGTCTTTAACATCATTCCATTTGATCTCGTCTAAGCTTTGCAGGTCGGCTGATTGATCTATTCCTTCTTTTACTACCGTTTCTGAGGTTGTTGGTACTGTTTCATTGGTAGATGTATCCGTTGTTTCCTGCTTTCCACAACCAGCAAACGCACTTACACTTACGGAAAGTAGAAGTATTGAAATAATTTGAGCAGGTTTGTTCATATTAGATTCACGCATCCTTTCTCTTCCTATAACGAATACTATTTTTTATGAGGAGGAGATGTAATGAAATTACGAAAAGCTGACGAAATGGAAAAGTATGGGGTGGTCTACCGTAGAAAAATGAATAAATAAATGAAATGACCTTCTCAGATTAAAGAAGGTCATTTTTTAATTCAGGAATCATTATTAAATGTAGCACAGCCTTCTGCTTATAGGCGTTATCGCTTGCAAGTCATGCAGTGGTTCTTTATACCTAGTGTGGAATTTTCGCATGGACGTTCATGCGTTTTGTCGGTTAGCTATGATGCTGCGTATCACGGTTCAAAAGTAGCTGCACATGATGAAATCACTGGTGTATATCTATGTAGGGTATCAAGCTGTAGTTAGAGCATTTTTTTGAGCTGGGATATACGGGCTTGGGAAACCTCAAGTATTTTGGCATATTCGTGTTGTGCTGCATTGGGGTGTTTTTGCATTAATTCTTTTAGACTTTCGATCATCTGTTGTGTCGATCGCCGCAGACGTTTGGACTCTTTATTAGATCGTTGTGAGTTGGATAAAGCTGATTTGGCTGGTCTTAGGATAGGGCTGAAATTTATCCCCTTCTTTAAACTTTCAATACATTCCCCGCAAATAAAGCTGTCTCTAAAATAAGTTAACTGTTCTGTTGAACCACACATTTTACACGTCACCCCAGTGTACTTTCGAAAGGCGAGAATACCAGTTTCCTCATCTGCAAAAATCTCAACAGGATCACCCACATTATAATCCATGGAAATTCGCATTTCTTTGGGAATAACGATGCGGCCTAACGCATCTAGGGGACGTGTCATACCTGTACTTTTCAAATGATAACCTCCTTTTTTTATATCCTTATAATACTAAATAGTTATGATAAAAAAGAATAGGCTTAGAGAAGCAATCGCATATATTTAGTAAACTGTTGAAAAGTATACAAGTAATTTCCAAAATATGTTTTGTTATTGAGAGAAACGTGTTGAGGAGATTATAAAAAATTTCCGATATATATTCATAAAGATTATTCTAGTTGGCAATTGATTCCCATGCTGTATGAGGTGGCGTTTGGTGTGTACGATTGGACGCAGTATAAGGCGATGCGGGTATTAACTCGATTAGCACGTGAAGGTCTCCAGACCGACCAGATTGTGGACGATATTATCAGTCATGTCAACGATTTTCGTTATGAGGTACAAATGCCTACGTTCTATTTTCTATCCGGACTAACGGGCCATAAGAAGGTTGCCTCGCTGCTGCAAGGTAGTAGGAATCTTAATTTTGCACTCTTTACTATGAAAACTTATACTTATCGTTAAAGCTGACTTGAAGAGAAAATAAAAGAACGAGGAGGGGAATAACTATGTACTCCATTAAAGAAGTTCAAATGAAGAGCGGATTGCCCGCATCTACTCTTCGTTACTATGAAAAAGAAGGCATATTACCTGATGTGGGTCGGGATGAAGGTGGAAGAAGGGTATATACCGAAAAACAAATCGATTGGATTAGGTTCCTTATGGCTATGAAAGATACAGGGATGACCATTGAAGAAATTAAGGCATACCTTGAGCTAAATGTAAAAGGAGAAGCCACAATCCAAGAGAGAAGAGACTTCCTTGTAGCCCACAAAAAGAAAGTAGAAGAACATGTGGCACAAACGCAGCACAATTTGGAGAAAATTATTCAAAAGATAGCTTTTTATGATCATGTGGTTATGGGGAAAAGCCTCTCTTAGGTATCGTATGATCTGTAAATAGTGGTAAAGTCAAATCGAATATATGGAGCCCCCAGCATATTTGAGAATACGTGCTGGAGGGCTTTTTTGCATAGATTTCTAAAGATGCAGATTCTAGGTCGTAAGTATGGAAAATGGTTGGCAAATGGGCGGTTCACAACTCGCTGACAGGGTAAAAGTGTAGTACCAAGGTGGGCGAGTGGGGGCGTTGACTCTCACGCCACGTGAGACTGTAGACTGTCAAACAAGGGAGGTGAAGCGGAATGGCTTATACGGTGAAGGAAGTATCTAATCTGTCGGGAATCAGCGTACGAACTTTGCATTATTATGATGAAATCGGATTGCTGAAACCGCATCATATTGGAAATAATGGATATCGCTATTACGAGCAGGAACAACTGTTGAGGCTTCAGCAAATCATGATGTACAGGGAACTGGATTTGCCTTTATCTGAAATTGGAAATGTGCTGGAGCAAACCAAGGAACAAAAGACCGAGGTTCTGCAGGAGCATCGAGCCAAGGTCGAGGCCAAAGTCTTCCGCTTGCATACTCTCCTACAGACCATCGACGAAACGGTGGCTCATTTGAAAGGGGAAAAAGCAATGAAACCAGAGCACATGTACCAAGGATTTAATCGGGAAAAGCAGGAAATGTATGAACGTGATTTGACAGACCGTTATGGTCAAGAGGCTCAGGAAACAATTCAGGAGAGCAAGACGGCGACGAAGAACTGGAGCAAAGAGGATTATTTGGATTCGCAGGCAGAGGCTGATCAGATTCATCGGCGGCTGGCAGAAGCCATGAATAAAGGATTGAAGCATAACAGTGAAGAGGTACAGGCGCTAATCCGCCGTCATCTTCAATGGGTAAGCCGATTCTATACCCCTACAGCAGAAATTTATAGCGGGCTGGGAGACTTGTATGTGGAGCATGAGGATTTCAATAAAATGTATGAAGGCTATCGCCCCGGACTGGCTGAATATTTGCGAGACGGGATGAAGGTTCTAGCCGAACGGGAATTAAATTAACAAAGGGGTGAACAACAAGCCGATTCCGATGGCCTGCTGTTCACCCTTTTTGTGTGTAAAGCAGCTTACATGCTGCTTTGTGCTGTTCTCATGCCTTGCTGACTGCTGTTTCCGTAATGTTGCATGCCACTGCTTGCGAAATGTTGTCCAGTCGTTCCCATATGTTGCGGAAAGCTGTTATTCATGTGGCTACCTGTATTAAAGGAGGTTGGTTGCATACTGCGGGAAGCAAAGCTATCGCCAAATCCAGGCTGAGTCATTTGGTTGCTGGAACGGATGGAGTTTTCCAACTGACTACACAGTTGAATCACTTGCTGGTATTGTTGCATAGCCTGCTGGTGATGCTGAATTGCAGTTTGGATCATTTGAGCTGCGCTTCGTTCACGTTGCACCAGGCTTTCAAGACTGGATGCATTTTGTTGTTCCTGTTGCAGCAACTGCTGATACATAGCAGTTCCTTGCTGTGTTTGTTGTACCAATTGCTGCATGATTTGTTCACATTGATGAAGTTGTTGTTGTGGAGCCATGTTGTTGTACATGAATCATCAATCTCCTTCGCCGGATAGTTTTGGGTTTCAGACCCTCCTATATTGTGGCGAAGGAAGACGATATATATGCGCTATTTTTGGTTATAGGCTGGCTACCAGAATAGCCGTAAATTCCTCTAGGAATACGCGATCTTCGTGATCAAAGCGGCCTTTTAGCGGGCTGTCAATGTCCAGCACTCCAATCAGTTCCCCATTCTTGACAAGCGGAATAACGATTTCACTATTGGAAGCAGCATCACAGGCAATATGTCCTGGAAACGCATGTACATCATCTATAACAAGCGTTCGTTGTTCTGCTGCTGCGGTACCGCATACGCCACGTCCTAATGGAATCCGTATACATGCAGGTAAGCCCTGGAAAGGACCAAGTACAAGCTCAGTGCCATCATAAAGATAGAAACCGCTCCAATTAATATCTGGAAGGAAATGACCAAGTAGTGCTGAAGCATTTGCCAGATTGGCAATGGTATTGGATTCATCATGAATAAGTGCCCGGAGTTGTCCGAGAACCGATTCGAATTGTTCATGACGTGTGCCTTCGTAAGGAATAGCTTGAAACATGTAGGGTTCACGCTCCTAACATTAAATTTTTACATTAAGTGTTGTATATATCGTAAAAAATAGGTAATTATCCAATTCGCTTTTACCATTGGTTAATTAATTCAAGATATAACGATTGTATATATTCAGTCAAGTGGAAAATCACTCTGTAACCTTTTCGTACTCTCCGTACTCTAACCTCTGTACAGAATCATTTTGGGAAGGGAAAGCTATACGTTTTAGCGGGGCAAACAATATAGAAAGCAATTCAGCGAGGGTTGTCCTCATCTGTTTCCAGCTTATCCTCTATGGGTAAAAACAGTGTAACATGGTGGCCTAGGCCAGGGAGGAGTTACAATTATGCATGCAGATGTTCAGAACTTGTTTATCCGTATACAGATGCTTTCTTATGCACATCAGAACGATCTCACGGTAAGAGATATTCAACCTGTGTTGGAAGAGCGCGGTTACCGTGTAGGAGAACGTGAGGTCAAGCAGGAGCTTGAAAACCTGACGCAGGAAAACTTTCTGACACCGCATGATGATATGTTCAGCATTACCGGCGCAGGGATCGATGAATTACAGGAAATTCAGTCGATGCTGGGCGTACTGTACAAGGATGTTGTGAAGAAACCGACGCGCACCACAGTTTAATCTCTTATAATATAGAAGATGCCCTTCTAATTCCTAATCCTAGGTGAAGTGCACCCCTTAGAATAGACATTGGAATAAACCCCTGGTTTATCCGATGAAATCTAAGGGGTGCATTTTTATGCCGGCGAAAAAGGGAACAAAGTTTAACGAGTATACGTTTGAAACCAAGGTAGAGGCCATACGACTCCATATTGAAGAAGGTTGGACGTATCGTAGACTCATGGAGAAGTTTGGGATCGCAGATCGACATCGATTAAAAGAATGGATGCGCAAATACAAGCAACTCGGTGAATTCGGGCTAATGGACCAGCGAGGACGGCGTAAGGAGTATATCGACCAGGATAGGTATGTACAGAAGCTGAGACGGGAAAATGACATGCTAAAAAAGTGTTTGGAAATCTGGATACAGGAGATGAAGCACACAAATATATAACCATTGAGAAAGCTGCGAAAGACTATCCTATTAGCAAACTGTGTACGCTTTTCAAAGTCTCCAGAAGTGGATATTACGCCTTCTTAAAGCGTAGAGGAGCAGATCGAGATCGGGACGCGAAAGCACTTGTGAAGAAAGTGTATGAGCAGTATAACGGGGTCTACGGCTATCGCCAAATTCAACTATTTTTGCAGCACGATCACGGAGTCTGGATGAACCATAAAAAGGTACTCCGGCTCATGCAGTTCTTGGGAATCCGCTCACAAATTCGCCGGAAACATCGCTGCAACTATGCTTCCTCTACGAAAGGTCGTGTGGCGAAAAATCTGCTAAAACAGGATTTCAAGGCGGACAAACCTAACCAAAAATGGGTCACAGATATCACGCAATATCGTGTGGGGGATTGCTGGCTATATCTGTCTGCGATTAAAGACTTGTTCAATAACGAAATTATCGCGTACCAGATGAGCCATAGAAATGATAACGAACTGGTTTTACAGACGTTTCGACAAGCCTTTAAACAGCAAAAAGACGTGACTGGCCTCATCGTTCACAGCGACCAGGGATTCCAGTACACGTCCCATGCGTACCATGACATGCTGCCAAAGGTTGGCGCCCGAATCAGCATGTCTCGCCGAGGCAATTGTTATGATAATGCCTCGATGGAGAGCTTCTTCTCGCATCTCAAAACGGAAGGGCTCTACCCCTATGATATCCGAAATATGGACGAGGCACAAAGGAGAATAGAAGAATATATTCGATTTTACAACCAAAGTCGACCACAACGAAAGTTAAATAAGCTGCCTCCGAAAGAGTATCGGAAGCAGCTTATAGCCTAGGGGCTTTTTTCAGTGTCTATAAAATGGGGGCTTGACCAAGGAACAGGAGGGCTATTTATATATAAAAGCTTCTCAGCTTTAAAGAAGGTTGTGTTTGTTGGAGGTGTATGCTTAAATGTAGCGTATATTTATTGTCATTTTAATGCTGGAAGGATGATTGAACATGTGTGCATATGCATGTAAGGGGCATATACCACTGCTGGAAAGTGCGCGTCTTCGGCTGCGAAGGATGGAAAGCGGGGATGCGGCTACAATGTTCGCTTGCTGGTCTGACCCGGAGGTTCACCGTTATATGAACCTTTCTGGTATGTCAGGACGTGAGGACGCAGAGGATATGATTGAGCTGTTGAATGAGCTGGCGAAGACGGAGGATGCGCTGCGCTGGGGAATAGAGCTGAAGGAGAATGGGAAGTTGATTGGAAGCTGTGGTTTTAATTATTGGCAGACGGAGGGAGCTTATAAAGCCGAGATTGGTTATGAAATAGCCAAGCCTTATTGGCGACAGGGTTACATGACCGAGGCGCTACGCTTGGTGCTGTCATTCGGGTATAACACGATTCGGTTGAATCGGATCGAAGCGCTGGTGGACCCGCGCAATACAGGCTCGCAAGCCCTGCTTTCCTCGATGTCCTGGACACAGGAAGGACTGTTGCGGCAGGTACAGCATACATCTACAGGTTTTAAGGATATGCTGATGTATTCTTTACTGCATGAAGAATGGCTCAGACTGGAGGCACAACGAAATGCTGTTTCAGTATAACGGCGGTTCGTCGCCGCTGCACAGGTTAGGGCCGTTAAGTAAGCTAATATGGGTGGGATGTTTTAGCCTCCTGTCGATGGCTTGGGATTCGACGCTGCGGGAAGCAGCACTCTTGGCTGTGCTGATTGCTGTGGCTGGCTTGGGCGCACGTTTGCCATTATCACGCCAACTTCGGGCTATGTCGTTCCTGATTGGTTTAGGTATTCCGTATTTTATATTGTCTATCCTAGCGATTCGAGAAGGACATACCGTGGCTGTATGGGGACCCATTGTCATTACAGCAGAGGGGCTGGACATCGCAGGGGCGTTAACGTTGCGGATTTTTGTGTTGTTTTTGGCATCTTATATCTATCTCTCGACGACCGATCCCCGAGATTTTGTGCAGGCATTGAATCTGCGCTTGCGTGTTCCTTATCGGTTTGCGTTCGGTATTTCGGTGGCACTGACGTTTCTCCCCTTATTGGAAGAAGAAGGGAGAACAATTATGGCAGCACGGCGTGTTCGTGGACAGGAACCACCACGAGGGTGGAGCAATCGGTTATCATGGTGGAGCGGGTATGCGGCTGCCGTGTTGGTGAATGCTGTAAGACGGGTTCAGCAGACGGCGCTGGCTATGGAGGGCAAAGGTTTCGGTGCTTATGCAGAACGGACATATCTTCGTACACTGAACAATGGGCGTTTAGGCAACTTATGTGCGGTGACTGCTGTATTAACTACAGCTGTTTTATGGTGGAGCTTATAAAGTGAAGCCTCTTATTTTTGGCCTTATTGTCAACCTGTTGAATATAATTAGGTTGACAATAAGGCCGCAGATGAATACATTTATACAGTAGCAGCTTGTACAAGGAACAGAGCTGTAATCTTATAGATTAGATAGGGAGAGGAGTCAAGAAATACATATGAAGGAATCTCGTATGTTTGCAAAGTTTACAACGCTGGATATCGTACTCATGGCGATGCTGGCCACGTTGAACGGCGTCATGACCGTGTATTTGTCGCTCATTAACAAAACATTAAACAGTCTGGGAGGGCCTATCGCTACTTCCTCAATTGTCGGGCTGTACATGATATACGGCTTGTTGGCTTATTATATTATTCGTAAGCCGGGTACGGCGGTTATTGCTTATGCATTTGGCGCGGTGGTGCAATCCTTTATGGGCTCTGCCTATGGAATTGCTTCTATTATCGCGGCGGCTGTCTGTTATATGATTGCGGCTGAGTTGGTATTTGCCTTGTTGCGGTATCGACGCTGGAACGCAGTTTCGCTGATGCTAGTGGGTGGGGCTATGGTTCCGCTGTGGTTTATTGTCGCAGCCAATATGTTTGGTTATATGCATTGGGGGTGGAAGGTGCTGACGATTGCACTGGTCGTTCGTATCCTGAGCGGCATTGTCCTGTGCGGTCTGCTAACGAAAGTGCTGGGCGATGCCTTAAATCGTACGGGACTGTTAAAACGTTTTGAACTGGGACGCGCTTCACGTGCATAGCCGTGGCTATACATGTGGTTATATCTTCAACAATGGGGATCGAGGATATTTCAATTATGAATGAACATAGCGATTATAAGTCTAGCAGTAAAATAGCCGTATCCTTGAAGAATTTTGGCTATCGGTATGATGACCAGGTGGAGCCAGCTTTACATGGTCTGACACTGGACATTGCGGTGGGCGAGCATGTAGCCATTGTCGGAGCCAGCGGAAGTGGAAAGTCTACGCTATGTCAACTGCTTCATGGCGGGTTGTCCCGTTCCGGGGAAGGCGAACGGACGGGGGAGCTGACCGTGTACGGGATGGACCCCGATACCGCTGATTTGGCTACTGTCGCCACCACTGTCGGCGTGGTGCTACAGGACCCGGATGCCCAGCTGGTGCAGGGAATCGTCGAAGATGAGATTGCTTTTGGGCCGGAGAACCTGTGCGTGCCTCCGGCAGAAATAGCGCAGCGCATTGCCGCTGCGCTGGAGGCCGTCGGCCTAGCTCCCGAGCGCGACTCCTTCGTGCGGCGCCTCTCGGGAGGCCAGCGCCAACGCACCGCGATTGCTGCGGTACTGGCGTTGGAAACGCCGCTGGTCGTGTTCGACGACGCAGCGGCGCAGTTGGACCCGCCGGCTGTACGCGACTTTGCCCTGCTATGTCGGCGGCTCCATGCCGAGGGCCGGACGGTAGTTACCGCGTCCGGCCGCATAGACGATGGCGCGCGGGCAGCACAGCGCGTCATCGTCTTGAAGGGCGGGACTGTGCAGATGCAGGGTCCGCCCGAAACGCTGCTGCGCGAACATGGTGCGCAGCTGACCGCCTTGGGGCTGCTCCCCTCTCCCGCAGGGAGGGGAGACATGCCGCGTGAGCCGGGGGTGAATCCCGGCTCAGCAGCGGACCGCGCTGGGCAGCCGTTGTTGGAGGTGAAGGGATTGACCTTCACCTATCCTGGCAGCCAACGGGCAGCGCTAAAGGGCGTGAGCCTAGCTCTTGCGCCCGGTGAACGAGCCGTGCTGCTGGGTGAGAACGGCTCGGGTAAAACCACGCTCGGCAAGCTGCTCATGGGTCTACTCCCAGCACCGAAGGGGTGCATGCGGTGGGAGGGGCAGGATATGGCGAAGCTGCCAATTCACCAGCTGGCTGCCGGAATCGGCTATGTGTTCCAGCAACCAGAGCATCAGTTTGCAGCTGCAACGGTGTGGGAGGAATGCTTGTACAGCGTGCGCGCCAAGCTTGGTTTACGGACCGGGGAGCCGGTTCCCGCCGCATATGTGGAACGGGCACAGCGCTTACTGGCTTCCGCCAGGCTGGAGCACAGACTGGATGCCTCCCCGTACCTGCTAAGTGGAGGCGAAAAAAGGCTCTTGAGCGTTGCAGCACAGTTCATCTTGCCCAAAAAGCTATACATTTTGGATGAGCCTACCGCAGGAACGGATTACGAAGGAGCGAATATTCTGCTCCGTATGTGCACAGAGCAGTCTGCCGAAGGTGCGGCTTTTCTGGTCATCACCCACGATATGCAGGTAGCTGAAAGCTTTGCCAGCGATGTTCTGTGCATGGAAGAGGGCCATCTCTATAAAATGTAAAATAGTGGGATTTATCATACGATTATAGTTGACAAAAATTAACGATATGTAGACAATAATATATATACATCGTACAAAACAGGCGGCCTATATAGGCCGCCTGTTTACGATTATGCGGTGCGGGTAATAATCCATTCTGGAAAGGCAAACCGCACAGATACAACACAGTTTTTATAAGGGAAGGATTTGTGATTTGCTTGGGAAACGATAAACCCATGAAGCGCGGACTCGTGCTGACAGGTGTTCTATTGGCCACTTTTCTGGCCGCAATTGAAGGAACGGTTATCGGTCCAGCGGGACCGACGATTGTTAGCGAGCTGGGTAGCGTGAATTTGCTCAGTTGGATTTTCACGGCATATTTGCTGACGATGGCTGTGACCACGCCCATTTTCGGCAAGCTTAGCGATTTGTTTGGCCGAAAACCCATTTTTTTAATCGGCTGTTCGTTGTTTGTACTTGGCTCGTTGCTTTGTATGATGGCTGGTAGTATGGAGCAGCTTATTATCTACCGGGCTATACAAGGGATTGGTGCGGGTGGTGTCATTCCCGTTACCTTTACCATCATCGGTGATATATACAAAATGGAGGAACGCGGCAAAGTCCAAGGCATGATCAGCTCCGTATGGGGAATTTCTTCCCTGATCGGGCCTCTCTTGGGTGGTTATGTGGTTACCTATTTTGGCTGGGAGTGGATTTTCGGCTTTAACGTCCCCTTTGGATTGCTGGCTATGTTCTTCATCGCCCGTTACTTGCGTGAACAGGTAAGCAAGCGTACCGCACGTATTGACGTGCCGGGAGCGGTTACCTTTACCATCGGGATGACGGCCCTCTTGCTCGTATTGGCACTGGGTGGGCAGTATATCGGCTGGGCTTCTCCTGAATTGCTGGCCTTGGCTGCCGTAGCCATTTTGTTCCTGATTCTGTTTTTGGTTATCGAAAAACGCGCTCAGGAACCGATGGTGCCACTAAAGCTATTTCGGATACGGGATATTGCTTTTTCCTGTGCCGCAGCCCTGTTAGTCAGCACTCTATTGATCGGCCTGACTAGCTATCTTCCACTATGGATTCAAGGTATACACGGTGGAGATGCCGCTTCATCTGGTCTCGCCTTGGCTCCAATGTCCGTAGGTTGGCTATTTGGCTCCATGATCGGAGGACGCATTTTGCTGACCCTGGGCTCGCGTCGAACCTCTTTGATCGGGCTGACCCTGATTGTATTGGGTGCCTTCGTCATGACCTTGATGGGCCAAACGGCTCCGATCTGGCTGCTGTTCCTGTCTACATTGTTGTATGGACTGGGATTTGGCTTTTCGATAACTGTGTTTACGATTATTGCCCAGTCCTCGGTCGGGTTCCAGCTGCGTGGCGCCTCTACAGCTTTGAATACATTCCTGCGCACGTTGGGGCAAACGATTGGGGTTGCAGCCTTCGGTTCATGGCTGAACTATCGCATCGCTGCCCAGACAGCCGATGGACAGCTAACTCAGCAAGGGGTTACGCAGGAGGATATTAATGGTCTGCTGGCCCCGCATGCTTCACAGAGTCTAAGTGACAAGGTTGCCGGATTACTTCGTTCTGTACTGGAAAACAGTCTGCATTCCCTGTTCGTTATCATGGTCGTTATTGCAGTTATTAGCTGGTTTGTCGTCCTCGGACTGCGGAACCGTCCACCAGGTACGGAAGAAGAGGCAGATCAGCGCGTAAAGACACCACAAAGAGAACACGCATAAAAAATAATATAAATCTTTCATGATAAAGAGACAGTCCGGTACACCAAATAAGGGTCCGGGCTGTCTCTTTATGCAATGGTCTCTCCTCCTACTGATTCAGCAAAATAGCCACCTCGTATAGGACCGATAAATTCCCCAGTATACAAAAAGGAGATAAAAACCCCCTAGAGTTGCTACATATTCATAGGTATAGGTTACAAAATGGTAAAAAAGTCTTAAGAAATTGTAACAAAAAATATGTTTCTGCATTGAGCTGTAGGGTACTAAGGAACCATTTTTTTGAACCCGCTTACAAATCGGGCTTTGTATGATTTATTTTAGAACGATTTTGCATGTGAATGAAGCAACCAACCTAGCAAAATGGGTCACGGAAAAAAATCAAGTAGCAAATATTTCTGAATGTAATAGGAATGAAAAAAAAGGAATTTTCAGAAAATTACTAGGAAAATATGAGGATGAAATTCATAGAGAAACCTGTTTTCTCACCTCACATAATAGGGCTTTTTAGTCTATATCAATCGTTTGACATACCATATAAAATGGCCCTACCAACCAAAAAGTTGGGTTTCAAGTCTAGAAGCATAATTAGATTAAGGGAGATGGAGTACTTGAAGTTTAACAAATGGTTCAGTAAAGCAGCCACTGCAACAGTAGCAACTACCTTGCTGTTAGGAGGCGGCGTTCAGGCTTTTGCCGAGGAAAATGATGCATCTGATCTCAAAACAGACAATGCATTTACGCAAATTACGCGTGATGACATGCTGAATATTTTCAAACAGCAAGGCAAAGAGAAATATGAGGTTCCGTCCTTCGATGCGTCTACAATTAAGAATATTCCTTCTGCTATGGGTCGCGACAGCTCTGGCAAGCTGATTGATTTCGATGTCTGGGACTCTTGGCCTTTACAAAATGCCGATGGCACAGTAGCCAATTACAAGGGGTACAATATCGTTTTTGGACTGGCAGGCGATCCTAAAAGAGGCGAGGATACATTCATATACCTGTTCTATCAAAAAGCGGGCAATACTTCACTGAGCGGCTGGAAAAACGCTGGCAGAGTATTTAAAGACAATGATAAACTGCTTGCCAACGATCCAATTCTAAAAAATCAGTCAGAAGAATGGTCAGGTTCAGCTACCTTAACCTCTGATGGACAAGTACGTTTATTCTATACCAGCAGACAGCCATATGATCCGAATAACAATTTATACGGCAAGCAAACCTTGAGCACAGCTCAAATTAATGTCTCTCAGCCTGATGATAAGACACTGAAAATAGATGGAGTCGAGGATTTGAAATCGATCTATGACGGTGGAGATGGGAAAATCTATCAAAATGTACAGCAAAGCGTCGGAGTGGATATGGATAATCATACCTTTAGAGACCCTCACTATGTCGAGGATCAAGGCCACAAATATATTATATTTGAAGCCAACACAGGGACAGAAACAGGCTATCAGGGCGAAGATTCGATTCAAAACCCAGCTTATTATGGCGGCAATAAGAAATTCTTCACGGAAGAGCAACAAAACCTGCTGCAAAGTCCTAAGAAAAAGGGAGCTGAGTTGGCGAACGGCGCACTGGGTATCGTTGAATTGAATGATGATTATACGTTGAAAAATGTAATGCCTCCTTTGATTGCATCCAATCTGGTAACAGATGAAATTGAACGGGCGAATGTGTTTAAAATGAACGGTTTGTGGTATTTATTTACGAGTACAAGAGGTTCCAAGGTGACTGTAGATGCGATCGGTGACGATGATATTTACATGCTGGGTTATGTTTCTACTTCCTTGACAGGGCCTTATAAACCGTTGAATGGAACCGGTCTCGTTCTTCATCAGGATCTGGATCGTGATGATATTACCTGGACGTATGCCCATTTTGCTATCCCGCAAGGCAAAGGCAATAACGTAGTTGTGTCGAGTTATATGACCAATCGAGGGCTTTTCCCGGATCACAAATCTACTTTCGCGCCAAGCTTCCTGCTGAATATTAAAGGTTCGAAAACCTCTGTTGTGAAAAACGGTATTCTGGAACAAGGGCAAATCACGATTGATCCAGAAAAGGACAAAAAAGAACCCCAAAATGAGTATGGCAAGAAATAAGTAGGTATAAGCAGTATGTCCGAAGGCGGCAGCTTGGTAGCAACCCGATCTGTCGTCCATCGGACGATACATAACGATGCAATGAGAGGTAAGGAGGATCGTCATAATGAGAAAAAAAGCTCCCAAGAATATTTGGATACGATCCGTTGTAATCATCACAGGCTTAACTATATTTATAGCTATGGGTTGGAGTATGTACCAACAGGATGCAGGCAAACCCCAAAAATCTGCTGCAACTCCAAAAAATCAAGCGAATCAAAGTAAGCAAACAACACCGACCTACCGGTCAGCCTATCATTTTACCGTTCCGGATAAGTGGAAGAATGATCCTCAACGGCCTATTTATATGGATGGAAAATATCATTATTACTATTTATATAATCGTGATTATCCCAAAAAGAACGGTACAGAATGGCGACATGCCACATCCACCGATCTGGTTCATTGGAAAGATGAAGGGGTGGCGATTCCAAAATATACGAACCCGAATGGAGATCCTTGGTCCGGTTCGGTCGTGATCGATGATAATAATACCGCAGGTTTTGGAAAAGGCACGCTGGTAGCCATTGTGACACAGCCCTCCGCAGATGGCGGAAAGCAGGAACAATTTTTGTGGTACAGTAAGGACAAAGGCAAGACGTTTACTTCTTACCGCAACAAGCCTGTGATGTCCAACCCCGGTACAAAGGACTTCAGAGATCCCAAAATCATCCGAGATCCTCAACGTAATCAATGGGTGATGGTCATGGCAGAGGGAACGAAGATTGGCTTTTATGAGTCTGATAATTTAAAGAATTGGCGGTATACGAGCGGCTTTCAAACGGAAAATATTGGGCTTGTGGAATGTCCTGACCTTTACCGGATGCGTGCGGATAATGGAACCTATCAATGGATTCTGGGTGTGAGCGCCAATAGCAAATCAACAGGCGGACCCAACACGTATGCCTATTGGACGGGAGATTTTAATGGAGAAGCATTTCTCCCTAATCACAGTGAACCTGAGTGGTTGGATTATGGGTTTGACTGGTATGGTGCAGTTACGTTCGAGGAAGGAAAAGATAAAGATAAATATAGCCACCGTTATGCTCTGGCCTGGATGAATAATTGGGATTATGCCAATAACACGCCTACCCTAAAGGAAGGCTTTAATGGAATGGATTCGATTGTTCGCCAAATTCGACTAAAAGTTACGGCAGATGCTGGATATCGTTTGGTTTCACAGCCGGTACCCCATTTGGAGCGATTCCAAACATCCAAAAAATCATTAGGAACGATTAAAGTAGAGGGTGCTCACCGTCTTCCGGTAGCAGGCGATGCCTATCAGTTAGAGGCGGATGTATCTTGGTCCACGATTAAAAATGTAGGATTGAGGCTTCGAGAGTCGACGGATGGCAAGCGTCATGTCGATGTGGGTGTCTCAGTGGACGGTCAATACTCCTACGTAAATAGAGCCAACACCGGGCAGCCGGATCAGAGTGGAAAATATGTAGAGAGCAAGGCGCCTTTTGATGCTAATAAGAAAAAGGTCCACCTGAACATTCTCGTCGATAAAACCAGCATTGAAGTGTTTGTAGATGGTGGAGAAGTAGCTTATTCCTCCTTAATATTCCCACGATTAGAGGATCAGAAAATTACTCTTTTTTCCGATGGCGGTCCGGCAGTGTTTAACAATGTAGTGGTCAAACATTTTAGCCGATAGCAGGTACTTATGCTATTCGTAAGCTTAGGCATATTTCGCTCTATTCTGGTATATAAAAAGTCCACCCATGAATATAAGGGTGGACTTTTCTGTGTAAATCTAAATTTTCGTTTTAGCACAGCTATAAGATTGTTCGTTTATTCACAAACGATTAGTTGCTAAAATTACTATTCATTCTATTTGTGATAAGGTGACAAGTTATCAGCGCTACGGCCCAATTTTTTGAGCAAGCCGATGAGTTGATCTCTTTCGGTTTCACTGATTCCGCTAAAGGCACGTTCAATCTGACGTGTATAATCAGGATAAATTTCGTCCATGACACGTTGTCCTTCGTCCGTCAATTCTGCATATATAATCCGACGATCTTGGTCGCACGGGTGACGGTGCAAATAACCGCGGCTTTCCAGTTTGTCGATAACATAAGTGACATTTCCGCTTTGAAGAAGCAACTTTGCTCCAATTTGTTGGATTGGCTGTGCGCCCTTGTGATATAAAACTTCCATCACGGCGAAGGCCGTTGGGTTGAAGCCCACCGTTTTGATGCCAGCAACCGCATGTTCGTTTACACTTTTGAATGACTTGGCAAACACGCTATACAAATGCATGGATTGCTGTGTCACCAATGTTCGGTAATCTATCATCTTCATTCCGCCTTTATGTATGGATTTGGGCATCCTTTGACCGCTCGGCTCGGATGACCGGGCAACCATACCCTTGTTACTAGCATAAAGGGATTTACGTAGCGAAAACATGCGATTTGTCACAGTAGCTGCTTTTTTAACTATTTAATTTCAAAGCTTTAAAGTAAATTTTTGAAAAATAAAGGTTTTGAATGTAAAAATACTGTTCCGGTTGGTTATATTAAAAATAACATACCTAGCTTGATGAACCCCAATTAACCAAATAAGCTACTTCAGAGGAGATGAAACACATGGATACAGGTTCTTTCCGTTTTCAATTTCGTGATCCGCAGCAAGCCGTCCAAGCCTGTGAAACATTAAAGGAAATTGGATACTCTGCCAGCACAAATGGTGACACAGGTCTCAGTGTTCATATTGAGAACCAGGATGTGCTGTCTGCATTGGAAATTTGCCAAGCCTATGAAGGAAGCATGATTGAGGTAGGGACTCTTTTCTCTAAACCGGATCAATATCCCGGTTTGCAAGGAAATACAGGTGTACAACATCCAGGTTATAGCCCGGAAGATTGGATTATCCCGGCACACACGATCAACGAAGACTGGAGCGAAGCTTATAAAAATGGCTCCTCTCAAACGTACACTAATACGATGGAGGAGCACAACGTCAGCTCTGATCAACAACCTGAAGACGAAGTGGATGGATTTTCTGGAAGCATCCATATCTGATTTTGTCCTAAAAGTCATGATTAGAATTTGAGTCTTCACTGTTCAGCTCATATTAGGATAAAGCTCCTATAAGACCATTAATTATTGTGGCTTTGAAGGAGCTTTTTTTGTGTGGGAAAAACTCAGTTAGAGCTTTCACCAGAATTGAAATTCTGTAGGATATGCATAAATAGCAACGACAGCAGGGAATAACAATTTCAGAAAGGAGGTCTTGACCTTGCAAAAATTAGGAGTTCACGAAAAATTGGAATTGCATGAGCTACTTACGTTTAAAACAACTTGCCTGACAAAAGCCCAAACCATGATTCCTTTAGTATCAGACACAAATTTAAAAAACATTTTGCAGCAGGATGTTAACGGTGGCACACAAGATATTCAACAGCTTAGAAATCTGCTCGTGTAATTTAAAGGAGGATTAACGTGAATTCTATTGTTCAGAACATGACTGGAATGGGCGGAATGACGGATCAGGTGATCGCTTCAGACCTGTTGATTTCGGCTAAAAGTGGAATTAAAAGCTATGCAATTGCCCTGACAGAGTCAACCAGCTCGGAAGTTCGCAATGTTCTTTGCGACCAATTGAGCAAAGCTGTTAATCTTCATGAACAAATTTTTAATTATATGAAGAACAATGGTTACTATAACGCTTATGAGCCGGATCAGCAAATACAAATGGATATTCAAAATGCGGACAAGGCACTTTCTATGTCTAAATTTTGATAATTAATAATTAACGCAACAAAAGATCTATTTAGTCCCAACTGAAGTCTCTGGTTTTATATAGAAAAAGCATCAGCAAACCTTAAACGAGTTTGCTGGTGCTTTTTTATTACATAAATAGTCACACTTCTAATCCAGAAATCACAAATAACGAAATGAATTGCTGTCCACATGAAATATGGTGAAGAAGGCAATCATAATATCGGAGAACTAGGTCTCAATATCAGGAATAGGGTGATTTTCATTATGGGCAAGTCTTCAGCTGTTAAGCAAAAAGATCAAAAACTAAAATGGTGGCAACTTAGTTTATTAGGCGTTGCAGGTACCATTGGTACAGGATATTTCCTCGGGTCTGGCTTAGCGATCTCCATAGGTGGTCCAGCCGTACTGATTGCATACTTTTTTGCAGCAGTGGGAACATATGTGGTGTTTGATGCCCTTTCGCGCATGACGGCAGATCATCCTGAACAGGGTTCTTTCCGTTCCTATGCCCAAAAAGCATTTGGAAGTTGGGCAGGATTCGGCAGTGGATGGGTGTATTGGTTCTCAGAATTGCTTATCAATGGGAGCCAACTAACCGCGCTATCTATATTCTCACGCTTTTGGTTTCCTCAGGTACCGATGTGGATATTTGCAGCAGGCTTCGGGATTTTAGGGCTTGTGATTGTTTTTTTTGGCAATAAGGGTTTTGATCGAGTTGAAAATGTACTGGCCATCATCAAGATGGCAGCTATTGTTATGTTTCTGGTTTTGGCCGTTGCTCTTTTGGCAGGCTGGATCGGAGGAGGAAAATATAATCCGAAGTTCCCCATCAGTTACAAAGAATTTTTTCCGACTGGGGGCATAGGATTGTGGTCATCTTTTATTTTTGCCTTTTATGCATACGGAGGTATTGAAGTGCTCGGAATTATGTCTAATCGGCTTCAAAAACCGGAGGATGCACCTAAAGCAGGCAAGGTAATGCTGATTACACTGGTTGCAGTGTATGTGCTTTCAATTGGTCTGGCTGTGTCTATGGTGCCATTAAGTGCCTTTAACCCGAAAGAAAGTCCTTTTGTGCTTGCGCTTAGCAGTGATCACCTGGTTTTTGTGCCTCATTTATTTAATGGAGTGCTTATTATTGCAGGGTTCTCCACAATGACAGCATCCCTATACGCAGAGACATCTATGATGCTTACGCTTGCACAGGAAGGAGATGCGCCCAAATTATTTTCACGGAAGTGGAAGGGCAAATATCCCCTTTATGCACTTAGTTTGATCTCCGTTGGATTAATATCAGCCATCGTAATGTCGTTGCTGCTACCGGGAAAAGTATATGAATATATCACTACAGCAGCGGGTTTAATGCTGTTGTATAATTGGTGCTTTATTTTGCTGTCTTCAGGTAAGCTACTGGAATCGAGCAAATCAAACAATATTAAACGTTGGATTGGATTATTGTTGATAGCTATGGCCGTGGTCGGATCATTTTTTCATAAACTTAGCCGTCCGGGAGTGTACATCAGCTTATTGCTTGTCTTGTTAATTGCAATATGTGACCTCATTGTACAATGGGTTCGCCGAAAGCACGCCAAGGAATCTCGTTAACGTTGTCAGTGAGTTAAGCGTTAGCGTAAAAAAAGTAATTGAAATGCTTGTACGCCAAAATAAAAGCCAAAACCGATAAGAGATAATCCGGACATCCAAGAGATGGTTTTAAGCAATCCGGTTTTTAAGAACCGCCGGAAAATACTTGAAGCGGCTGCCATGGTCACATCCCATAGTAACACGCCTAATACAATCGCTCCGCTATAGATCATTAGCTGTTGTACTGGATATGTATTAGCGACGTTTGCGAGTATGGATCCGTAAATGCCAAGCCAAAAAAGGATGGAGAGAGGATTAAATAATGACATTAGAAAACCGGACATAAATGAGTTACTTAATGTATTACCATTTCCCCTTAATTCGGATTCTGAAATCACACCTGCATTTTTGATGCTTTCAATACCTGTATACACAAGTACGAAAAAACCAAACAGCCATAAAAAAGCTTTGACAAACGGAGCATTAAGAAGGTGAATCATTCCCAAATAAACAAGCAGCATATAGATAATGTCTGCGGTTATTGCACCAAGCCCAATAAACCAGGCGTGCCAAAAACCATTCTTGATACCCCGATCCAACTGTGCGGCATTAATCGGTCCAATAGGGGCCGAAAGTGACAGACCAAGAAAAATATAACTGATAAAAGTATTAATGGTGACTCCCTCCTTGATTTTTTATTGGATGTTATGTATTTTGTCTATTTAAGTTTATTCGGACAAACCCATTTATAAGACCATATTTTTTGTGCGTATATTGTAGGAGTAGCCTCGTTATTGCCAACCAACCTATCAATGAATTAAATCTAAAAAAGGAGCTCTAATTCCGTTCACACAAGGATTAGAGCTTTTTTAATGACAGGTTATAAAAAAAGTTTATTTGATCGAATAATTGGGGTTGACACTTTTATTGAAAGCGCTTATATTTATCTCGTAAACAATACGTTATATAACGTTATATAAAAAGGAGAGATAAAAATGAATGTACAACAGACGGTTCAGACGATTTATGAACAAGCAAGCGGAGAGATTTCTGAGGTGTATTTAGTAGCCTGCGGGGGCTCACTAGTCGATATGTATCCTTCGAAATATTTTCTGGATAGTGAAGCAAAGAAGTTGGTAGCAGGGATGTATACGGCGAATGAGTTTGTGCACGCACTGCCAAAACGATTAGGTAAAAACGCTGTAGTCATCGTGTGTTCCCATGGAGGAAACACGCCGGAATCGGTTGCAGCTGCTAAATCAGCCAAAGAGAAAGGCGCTTACACCATCGGCTTAACCCACAATAGTGAAGCGGCACTGCTCAATTATTCTGATTATTCATTCCTCTACGAGTGGGGAGATGAGAGCGATGTCAAAAATAACCCGATGGCTATTATTTTGGAGCTTACTGTTGAGCTGCTTCAAATCGCTGAAGGCTATGTGCATTATCAAGCTTTCCAGAACGGCTTGGGAGCAATCAATGGAATTATTAACCGGGCAAAAATACAAGTTGAACCGCGTGCCAGTGTATTCGCTGACAAATATCGCAATGAAGACCTCTTCTATATCCTGACCAGCGGAGCTTCTTATGGACATGCGTACGGATTTGCTATCTGCTCTCTAATGGAAATGCAATGGCTTCATGCGGCTTCAATCCATTCGGGTGAATTTTTCCACGGACCGTTTGAAGTAACGGATAAAGAAACTCCATTTATTCTGATGATCAACGAAGGACGCACACGGGCATTGGATGAGCGGGCACAGACTTTCTTGAATCAATATGCCGAGAAAGTGGAAGTGATCGATGCAAAGGAGCTTGGAATTGGAACTATTGCCGACGAGGTCGTCGAGTTTTTTAACCCGGTTTTATTTTACAGCATTGTATGTGTTTATCGTGAAGCACTCGCAAATGTACGCAATCACCCACTGGAAACTCGTCGTTATATGGGCAAAGTAGCTTACTAAGCGCACTTACCAACAGGAGGAAAACCATCATGAAAGTTCTAGGCATTGGCGATAATGTGGTAGATAAATATGTTCATCTGCGCATGATGTATCCTGGCGGCAATGCGCTTAATTTCAGTGTGTTTGCCAAAAAAGCGGGAGTAGATGCAGCCTTTATCGGAGTATTCGGAGATGATAACGAAGCACAGCATGTAGAACACATTCTCCGTGAGCTGGAAATCGACATTTCACGGTGCAGATATCACAGCGGGGAGAATGGCTGCGCACGTGTAACCCTGGAAGACGGAGACAGAGTATTTCTGGGCAGCAATGAGGGAGGAGTTACACGTCTCCATCCGCTGAAGCTGAGTGAAGATGACAAGGCCTATGTTGGCGGATTCGACCTTATTCACACCGGCTTGTACAGTCATACAGGGCACTTGCTGCCTGAATTGAAGATGCTGGGAATCCCTCTTTCTTTTGACTTTTCGGATGATTTCATAGATGCACAGGTGGAGAAATATATTGCGTACGCCGATTTCGCTTTCTTCTCTTGTAGCCATATGACGGATGAAGAGACACAGAACTATATCCGCTCCAATCGAAAAAAAGAGGGGCAAATTCTGGTAGCCACACGCGGCGGAGATAGATCTATTGCCTATGATGGTACTAAGTTCTATTTTCAAATGCCTGATTCCGTGGACGCTGTGGATACGATGGGGGCAGGAGACTCTTATATAACCGCCTTTTTACTGAGCTTTTTGAAAAATGGAAACATTCAGGACGCTATGGTAGAAGGCTCGAGGGTTGCTGCTCAGAGCTGTCTGGTAGAAGGTTCTTTCGGATACGGCGTCCGCTACTAAAAAAATTATGTTCAAATATCTTCACTTGTAAGAATATGTAACATTTGATACTCTAAGTGGGAGTAATATAACGTTATATGACAAGTGAGGGCACATTATGTTGAATTCGGACCAAGCAGAGCCATTATATATTCAATTACAAAAAGCGGTCAAAACGGCTATTCATAATGGAACATTTACGCAGGGAAGCCGTATACCGACCGAAACTGAGCTAAGCGAGACCTACAATGTAAGTCGAATTACCGTAAGAAAAGCCATTGCCGAATTGGTTCATGAAGGTTATCTGACCAAACGTCAAGGAAAAGGTACCTTTGTCAATGTACCCAAAATTGGGCGGAAGATTGAACATGTCATCAGCTTTACGGCTGCCTGCAAATCCAACGGCCTATCTTCACACAGTGTGGTCACAGAACGTGAAATCATAGAAGCAGATGAGGAAATTGCACATCAGTTGCAGCTGCAACAAGGAGAAAAGGTGTTATATATTCAGCGCAAAAGATACGCCGGTGATCGACCGCTAATGCTGGAGAATAATTTTTATCCTTATGACCGATTTTCTTTTCTAATGGAAGAGCAGTTGGTGGACTCTGTATACGAACTGTTACGTCATAAATACAGCATTGATCCTAACCAACCGGGAGAGACGATATTACAAATCGCTTTGGCGGATGAATACCAGGCAAAGCTGCTGGAGACGGCCATCGGACAGGCGTTGTTCTACATGCACACGATTATTTATGATCAGCATGGAGGCCCCGTTCATGTAGGTAAACAGTACATCATTGGAGATCGTTATCAATTCTCAATATAAATCCGTTGCCTGTTATGTAAATGTATTCAGGTACGGCGCAGCTTCTGCTTCCACTCTATAAGAGAAGCAGAAGCTATATTATAACGTTATATTACGTTATGTAGTGAGGCGGATGAATAATGAGGGGGTGAAATTGTGCAAGGGAAGAATGATACATTAGCGGACAAAGTTTTACTGTCAAATGCTATTTTTAATGGCTTAGAAAATGAAGCCTCGCCGGGGTTTATTGCACTGCGAGGAGAATGTATTGCAGCAGTGGGGCGTCCCGAGGAGGCACAAGCTTGGATAGGAGCGGGAACGGTTGTCTGTGATTTGGGCGATGCTTTTATCATGCCAGGAGTTCATGACAACCATGTATTTTTTACCGGATATATGTCGATGCATCGGGGCGTGGATTTGACTCATGCAGCCTCTATTGAAGAAGCAATGGAATCCATGCTACAAGCGGCAAACAACCTTCCGCCAGGGAAAGATGTAACCGCTTACGGCTGGAGCGAGGAAGGTTGGGGCAAGCTGCCTGAGCAAAGCTTGTTGGACGAGCTGTTCCCTGATCGGGCGGTGATTGCCATTAACCTAAATAAAAGCTACTGCTGGATGAACCGACTGGCTCAGGAGAAATATCAATTTTTGCCGGATCAATGCAGTGCTGAGGCACGCGCTTTGCTGCTCCAAGCTATGATGAAGGATCACAGCCTTGTCAAACAAGAGTTTATGGAGTTTTGCCGCATACTAGCTGCACGAGGAGTTACCTCCATAAAAGATATTGGCTTTGACCGGCATAGCGAGCTGCTGCCGATTCTAGAAGAATTGAAAGAAACAGGAGAACTGCCGCTCCGATTTCATTTCTCACTTGAACCCGTTGTTGAACCGTTGGATATTGGCACCGGTATGAAGTATAAAGCACTTTATAATGGGGACCTTATTCGTTTCCAAGGATACAAGCTGATGCTTGACGGCGTCGTAGCAGATCATACGGGGGACATGCTGGAACCGTACGCAGATATGCCTGAAGTCACGAATTTGAGGACGGTTGATTACGAAAAAATTGAAGCCTCTGTGCTGGAAGCGGACAGCCAAGGTATCAAATGCTGCCTAACTGCAGAAGGTGATGCTGCGATTCGCCAAGCGGTATCCATGATTGAAAAATGCCGCGAACAACAAGGTAATAACCTTATCAGACATTCTATCAGTGATCTAGAGTATCCTCATCCAGATGATTTGATCAGAATGGGCGAAAACGAAATTTTTGCCGAAGTCTACGCCCAAATCCTGCTACTGAATCCAACCTATGAAGAGGCCTATATGCCTGTTGTGGTAGGCAAAGGTAATGAGAACCGATTTTATAATTATAAATCTATGCTGGAGGCTAACGTGCCAATAACCATTGGGACTGATCTACCTTTATTTATCACAAGTGTCCCTGATTCACTGTACTCAGCTTCTCATCGGTTATTTCCGGACGGATCACCTGCTGGAGGCTGGTATCCCGATCATGGGATGCCGCCATCCGAAGTTTTAAAAGCATGGACCATTAATGGAGCCAGACATTGTTATATGGAAGAGGTCACAGGCACGCTGGAGGCTGGAAAATATGCTGACATCGCCGTTTTTGACCGCAACCTTCTTAATGCATCCGCTAGTGATATCAGGGATGCCCAAGTGATACTGACCATTATGGGAGGGAAGGTTACTTATAACCATTCTTGGAATGAGGGATAAACATGAACATCGAGAAAAAGAAATGGAAATTATCCTTGCCCCATAGCTATACCTTAATATTTTTGATTATTATTACAGTCGCCGCATTGACATGGATTGTACCCAGCGGACAATTTGACCGGCATGAAGTGACAGTGAACGGTGTGACCAAAACCGCGATCGTTTCGGGAACCTATCACACTGTACCCAAAACGGGTGAGAACGGTGATTTAAGACAAGGACTCCCCCAAATCCTAAGCGCTCCTATTGAGGGGATTATCAATGCCGCCGATGTGGTCTCTTTTGTCCTTATTGTGGGCGGCTCCTTCGGGATTATACTGCAGACGGGAGCCATTGACCGTGCCCTGACAGCTCTTGCCAGACGGCTGAAGAATAAGGGGATTCTGCTTATTCCAATTGCCATGGTTATATTCAGTCTCGGAGGCTCTACCTTTGGAATGAGCGAAGAAATTATTCCGCTTTATGCGATTTTTATTCCATTAATGTTTGCCCTAGGCTTCGATTCTATGACTGCTATTCTCATTCTATTTCTGGGAACGCAAATTGGCTATGTTGGTTCGACTGTTAATCCATTTTCAGTATTGATTGCCCAGGGGATCGCAGGATTGGAGGGGAATCCCCAGCTCTGGCTGAGATTTATCGAATGGCTTGTATTTACTATGATTTCTATTGCCTTTACGATGTGGTATGCGCACCGGGTTAAGAGAAATCCGGAGAAATCCATTGTTTTTCAGAGTGATATTATAAATCGCGAGCAGTTTATAAAAGAAAATACAGGTGAGGACGTCGTCTTCACGTTTCGGGACAAATTAATTATAGGTGGATTTATTGTAACGCTTGGAGCAATTGTCTGGGGAATTTTGGCCAAAGGCTGGTATATGACTGAAATCGGCGCCCTTTTCTTCGCACTCGGTCTTTTTGTCGGAGTAGTTACTAAAATGAGCCAGAAGGAAATAGCTGAGAATTTTGTAAAAGGGTGTGGAGAATTCATCTACGCTGCAGTGATCATAGGTCTCGCCCGGGGAATTCTGATCATCGCCGAGCAGGGTATGATCATCGATACCGTATTGAATGCACTCGCAAGCATTCTGGAAGGATTGCCAAGTTACTTGTTCACCACCATTATGTTGGTTGCACACAATATTATTACTTTCCTGGTCCCATCTTCTTCGGGGGAAGCAGCACTAACAATGCCTGTACTTGCACCGCTTGGCGATCTTGTAGGTATCAATCGTGAAGCAGTAGTCACAGCGTACCAATTCGGTAACGGGTTAACCAATCTCATTTCACCGACAGGCGGAGTACTGCTGGCGGGATTGGCCATTGCCCGGATCAGCTTTGGACAGTGGCTGAAGGTAATCTTCAAGCTATTCCCCATTCTGTGGTTAGTTGCTGCTATTTTTGCTGCGATTTCGGCTGCAGTGGGTATCTAATAAATCAAGTGAGAGCCCCTGTCTTTTAGAGACAAGGGTTTCTTTTTGTGCATAAGTTTACGTGAAAAATGAATAATATGGATAGCATTTTCCTAAGGAGGAAATAAAATTGATGCATGCTGATAATAGATTACTCGTTGCTGCTCTAGGCGGTGTTAATGAAATCGGGAAAAACATGTATTTCATCCAATACGATCAGGATATTGTCGTTATCGATTGTGGCTCCAAGTTTCCTGATGAGAACTTGCCTGGTATTGACCTTATTGTGCCCGATGTCACCTATCTGCTGGAAAATCAGGATAAAGTCAGAGCGCTCATTGTGACTCATGGGCATGAGGATCACATCGGAGGTATTCCCTATCTGCTGAAACAGATTAATATGCCCGTTTTTGGCACAAAGCTCACCATCGAATTAATTAAGATTAAGTTAAGGGAGCACAATCTTTTACGTGATGCTGAGCTTCATCTTATAGATGCAGATTCAACCGTTCAAGCGGGAACGATTCAGGCCTCTTTTTTCACCACGGTCCACAGTATCCCGGATTGCCTGGGTGTCTTTTTTCAGACACCGGAAGGCAATGTGGTCCATACCGGGGATTTCAAATTCGATATGTCTCCCGTAAGCGGACCTTTTCCCGATCTTCATCGAATGGCTGAAATAGGAAAGAAGGGGGTAAAAGTGCTGCTCTCCGAAAGTACAAATGCGGAAAGACCGGGATTTACCCCTTCAGAACGTTTGGTTGGCGGGCATATTCTAGATGCATTTGCCAGAGCCAAGCAGCAGGTATTTATCTCCACGTTCGCTTCTAATGTGAACCGTGTTCAACAAGTCATTGACGCGGCTGTGGAAACAGGTCGCAAACTGGTTTTACTCGGACGCAGTATGGTAAATGTGGTTTCGGTGGCGAAGGAGCTGGGCTTCTTGCATATGCCTGAGGATTTGTTGATTGAGCCGGGGGAAACAGAGCGGTTCCCCGCAGAAGAAATTGCAGTTTTATGTACCGGAAGTCAGGGAGAGCCGATGGCCGCATTGTCACGTTTAGCCAATTCCCTGCATCCCAAAATCGAAATTTTGCCTGGTGATACGGTCATCATTGCTGCGGGAGCCATACCGGGGAATGAGCGAAACCTTTCCCAGGTCATTGATAATTTGTATGTGCTGGGTGCCCAGGTTATTTATGGATCAGGCAGCTCCACGGGAATGCACGTATCCGGTCATGGCAGCCAGGAAGAATTAAAATTAATGATGACCCTGATGAAACCTGAGTATTTGATTCCCATACACGGTGAATTCAGGATGTTGTATCAGCATCGTCAGCTAGCGGAGTCTGTGGGGATTCCGATGGAGAATGTATTTATCGTCCATAACGGTGACACTGTTCAAATCGAAGAGGGAAGAGCATCCCTGGGGCCCAAAGTATCAGCCGGCAATAGCTTGGTAGACGGGTTGGTAACAGGGGACGTAGGTAATATTGTACTACGAGACCGTAAAAAGCTTTCTTCAGACGGAATGCTGATTATTGTGATGACGTTGAGCAAAAACGAGAAGCAAATGCTCGCAACGCCAGAGGTCATTTCAAGAGGCTTTGTATATGTTAAGGATTCCGAAGAGCTCATGAGTCAGATCCACGACACGATTATGTCCACAGTGAACGAGTTAACCGAAATCGAAATGAGTCAGTGGGGACTGATTAAGCAGATGTTAAAAGATGATGTTGGCCGGTTTATTTACAGTCAGACGAAGAGAAGACCCATGATTTTACCTATCATTATTGAGGTATAGAATAGCGGCAAATGTCAAAACAAGATAGAGCTTGTTCAATACGCGATTACTCAAAAAAAGACTTAAATCAGCAATACAACTGATTTAAGTCTTTTTGATTTCCTGTTTTCCCTAAAAATGCGGTTGTAATGGCGGTTTCTAGCGAAGCGGAGGATTTGAATCTGGAGAAGCGACAGCGATCGTAAGATCAAAGCCTACGCGTAGTGCCTCCCACTCCTACAGCATCACGTTTAAAGCCGATTGGGTTCCTGCTGTATGCCCTGTCGTAAACGCCGCTGTAATATTATAACCACCTGTGTAACCGTGAATATCGAGAATCTCACCGCAGAAGAACAATCCAGGCATCAGCTTGGACTCCATCGTTTTCGGATTAATTTCCTTCAAATTCACACCGCCCCCGGTAACAAATGCTTCCTTCAGAGAGAGCGTACCGTTCACACGGATTGGAAACGCCTTAATGTGATGAGCAAGTTCTTGCCATTGCTGCTTGGGAATATGATCATAGGTCAAATCCTCACGCAGTTCGGCTTGCTGGAGCAACAATGGAATCAAGCGTTCCGGTAAATAAGGCTTAAGCACATTTTTGATCGCTTTTTTAGCATCGACCGATGCCAATTCCAGCGTCTCACGGTAGACTTCATCGGCATGTTTGTGAGGCTGTAAATCCAGAGTCAACAACACCGTGTTTACCTTATCCTTTTTCATTCCCTTGACGACAAACTGACTGCACCGCAAAGCAGTTGGGCCAGATAGACCGAAATGTGTAAAAATCATATCTCCTTCATGGACGACAACTTTTT
Organism: Paenibacillus sp. SEL1; assembly: GCF_054602535.1. Lineage (NCBI taxonomy): Bacteria > Bacillati > Bacillota > Bacilli > Caryophanales > Paenibacillaceae > Paenibacillus > Paenibacillus sp. SEL1. Next base: position 2,786,583 of record NZ_CM137723.1, read on the forward strand.
TTTGCTTCGCATTCCATACGGTCAGACTGATATCGCGTAAGGATAGTCCCTGAAGCTCTTTCGTCTGGATGAACGTCTCGCCTGAGGTCAACGGCACCTCTGTTGGGTACAGTTCCGTAATCGTATGCCCTGCTTGTTCTGCCCATGCATAGCCGTCACCTTCCGAGCCTGTATGCGGGACGGATTTGCCGCCAACGGCTACAATGACATTACGGCTATGTAGGATTTCACCGGAACGCAGCCGCACCCCAGCCGTATGACCTTCATTGTAAATAACCTCTTGAACAGGACAGCTTGTCCGAATCTCGACTCCTTGAGAGCGTACCTTGTTGATCAAAGCATCGACAACTGTTTTGGCTTTGTCCGTCACTGGAAACATACGCCCATTGTCTTCTTCCTTTAAGGCTATACCCAGCTGTTCAAAAAAGGCGATGATATCCCGATTGCCGAAAGCCGCCAGTGCACTGTGCAGAAAACGGCCATTACCGGGAATGTGTCGAATGAGTTCGTCCAGCTCTTTGGCATTCGTGACATTGCAACGGCCTCCACCAGAGATCCCCAGCTTTCGCCCGAGCTTATTTCCTTTTTCAAGCAAAAGCACCTTGGCGCCCTCACCGCTGGCAGCGGCAGCAGCCATTAATCCGGCTGAGCCGCCTCCGATTACAATAACGTCGTAAGTCATAAACCTCTTCCTTTTCGTCGACAAATTTTCAAAAAATTCAGAATGATGTAACCGATTTTCCATCATATCGTAATACCGTCGCTTTAGATAGCCTTAGAGCACAGCAAACACGTATATATTTCAATTTTAAAGAATTTAAAACGCGTAAAAACGTTCCTCTTATATACATCTGGTATTTAGCAGATTTTGTCGTTCTACACCGGGATTTTAACACATATATTGTAATATATTGTAGCCTGTGCTTTAATTCAACTAACGGCGTCAAGGAAAGATGATGAGGGGGAGAAGTCCTTGTTAATTGCGTTGAAGGAAAGTGTGCTCCAAGTTCTCCTTGCCGTTATATCGGCGGGTTTTTTCTCTATATTAACGGATTATGGGGATAAGAAAAAGGTTTGGGGCGGCAATCTGCTTCCTGGACCCAATCAAGGAATACTGTATCTGTGTTGCTTGCCAGCCATATTGCTATGTACACTCTTTCAATATCAGTCTCCGTATGGTCTACCTTCCAATCTCGGTATTATTCCCCTTGCTGTTGGCATCATGTACGGTAGACGTCGCACTGCCTTCGTGCTCGCCGCTTCCGCACTAATGGGTGTCCTGATTATAGCCCAGTCGACAGAAATGTCCCCGATGTATGTGGGCACGGGTTTTATCCTTTTTCCTTTTATGCTGCTGCATGTCAAGTTTTTTCAAAGAGGAACCTTGTTGGACAAAAAACTCCTAATCTCCGCATATGTTGTGGCTGATATGCTGTTTAAGGCGATATTTCCGCTACTGTGGGGCAAACAGGATATTTCGGTATACATTCCTGACTTACTTACAACGTTCTGGAATATTGGTGCAGGTGTGCTGGCAAGTTTTACGGTCGTGAGTCTGATGCATAATGCCTTTGAGAAGCTGGCGCTGCGGCGTGATGTGACTGAATTTACGAGCAAATACTTAATTGAAGTGGATAAGCTGCGTCAAGTTATGGATTTGATGCCGTTATCTCTTGTTACTCTGGACAGCGAAGAACGAGTTATACATATGAACAAAACGATGCTGGAACTCTACCAGGACTTCGATCCCTACATTACACTGCCTGAGGTAGTAGGCCGTCCATTGACCTCGTTATATGGTTTTAGCGCTTTGCCTGTGGTTAACGAACGAGTTGCAAAAGCGTTGCAAGGAGAGGCGGGTGCTGATTTTATAAATGTTACTCCCAAAGTATTCTTCTCAAGTTTCCTTCCTATTCGGGATAAACACGTAAACCAAACGACAGGCGTCATTATCGCCTTGCAAGATATTACAGAGCTGGAGACGCTGCGCAGTGAGCTAGGCAATTTCGAGAGGCTCAGTCTGGTCGGACAGATGGCAGCGGGCATTACTCATGAAATACGTAATCCGATGGCGGTTGTGCGTGGTTTTTTACAGCTTATGCGTGAGAAAAGTCCAGAGTCTCTCAACCATTACTACCGCATTGTGATGGAGGAACTCGATCGGGCGAACGGAATTATTAACGATTTCCTTTCACTGGCCCAGAATCGGATTGTCGAGAAGGAGCAATGTCATCTGCATGATATTATTCGCGAACTGACGCCTTTATTGTGGGCAGATGCGAATCTGAGGGGGCAGACGATTGAGCTAAAGCTGGAGGAGCATGTGACGATGCTGCATTTGAACCCTAAGGAAATGAAGCAGTTGCTGCTTAATTTATCACGTAATGCGATGGAAGCTATGGGAGAAAAGGGGGTGTTGACCATTTCGACTCATGAGGAAGGGGATTTCGTGGAACTCGAAGTAAAGGACACAGGTCCGGGAATTCCGCAAAAACAGCTTGAAAAGCTGTTCCAACCTTTTTACACCACCAAAACGAAAGGTACAGGTTTGGGGCTGGCCTTATGTCAAAGTATAGTGGAGCGTCATCACGGTACGATTGCCGTAGACTCGGTGGAGGGAATGGGCACGCAGTTTAAAGTCCGATTGCGCAGAACCGTCCCGACTTACCGGGATCACGCTGAACCTTCTGTCATAAATTCGATACAGAAATAATCGTGCAAATATATAGCCGGATTTTTGCAAATTACGTGAAAAAGATTGTATAATGAAGTTTAGATGTCCATGCCTTTACTACGGCAAAGGATGAAATTAGAAACGTAGTATACATGATTTTTGGAAAAGGAGTGAAAGAATATGTCTATGTCTTTCGATCAATATATGAGAGATTCAGTTCAGCCAATGCGCGATGAACTGACGAATCTTGGGATTCAGGAACTGCGTACTTCTGAAGATGTGGAGGCCAAGCTTCCTAATGCTAAAGGGACAGTGTTGGTTGTTGTGAACTCGGTATGTGGTTGTGCCGCAGGCCAATGCCGCCCGGGTGTGGCTGAAGCGTTGAAGCATGATCTTACGCCAGATCATCTGTATTCGGTTTTTGCCGGACAGGACAAGGAAGCAACGGCAAAGGCTCGCGAATTTTTCGCACCTTACCCACCGTCATCCCCTTCTATCGCGCTGTTGAAAGACGGCGAACTGGTTCACTTCATCGAGCGTCATCAGGTGGAGGATCGTTCGGCAGATCAGATCGCTGCTGATTTGACCAGTGCATTTGATCGTTTTTGCCGGTAAGACTGCTCAAGCTATGCCCCGCATTTTTCGCCTGCGAAACTTGCCGGGGCTTTTGCATGTTGGCTTGTGAAGGAAATTCCTAAAAAAGAGGTGCTTATCTGATGAGTTTGCAGGAACAGATTATTGCTGAATTGGGAGTACAGCCTACGATTAATGTAGAGGCGGAGGTCCGTAAGCGTGTGGATTTCCTCAAGTCGTATGTAACGAAAACGGGAAGCAAAGGGCTGTTAATCGCCATCAGTGGCGGGATTGATAGTGCCGTAGCAGCCGCTTTGTGCAAGCGGGCTACAGATGAATTGACGCTGGAACAAGGGGACGAATACAAAACGCTGGGTGTATTCCAGCCATACGGCCAACAGGAAGATATCGAGCATAGCTACGCGGTAGCTAAAGCGTTCGACCTGAAATATGCTGGGGAAACGAACATTAAGGAAGCCGTGGACAAGGTTGCCGTGGAAGTAGAGCATACGTTAAAGGATATCGGTCTGGAGCGTTCCATTACTCCGCAAGTGAGAGGGAATGTAAAGGCAAGAACACGTATGGTGGTGCAGTACGCACTCGCGAATGAGCTGAATCTGCTCGTCGTTGGCACAGATCACGCTTCAGAAGCTATCACAGGCTTTTATACCAAATGGGGCGATGGTGCGGTTGATATTACGCCACTTAGCACGCTTAACAAACGTCAGGTGCGCTTGCTGGCCAGCTATCTTGGAGTTCCGCAGGCCATTTTGGACAAAGCGCCTACAGCAGGATTGTGGGAAGGCCAGACGGATGAAAAAGAACTGGGGATCTCCTACGAAGCAAACAGCGACTACCTGGAAGGTAAGGAAATTGACCCGGCGGCACGTGAAAAGCTGGAAAGCTTCTTTACACGTACAGCGCATAAGCGGACAAGCATCCCAGGGGTTTAAGCATTAATCATTATGGAATTGTAAAATCCTGAAGTAAATAAATGCGGCGATCCGCCCGGCGGATCGCCGTTTGTATTGAAGGGGCAATAATTTAATTGGTGATCCACTCAATGAAGCGGCGGGTTTCAGTAATCGCTTGATCCAGTGGAAGGCTACCTCCCTGGAATGGATGAACGGTATTAAAGGTATGATTGCCGCCTTGAATTTGTACCCATTCGATGTCGGGACGAACGGATGTGAGCAGGGCAGAGCCTTCCCGTAGACGTTTGGAATCTTCGGTTCCCTGGATCAATACAGCTGGGAGCTGGCTGTTGGCAAGTCTGTCTACAATGGCAAAACGCTGGCGATTTTGTTCCAGGTCTTCCAGAATGACAGCATCCAGCGGAAGCTGTTGTCCTGTTCTAGCGTTCTCCACATAGCTGCGCCCCTTGGCGCGCATTTCTTCTTTTTGCGGTAAAGTAAACAAATCAAGATCTGTCACGCCATTCCATGAAATGACGCCAGCAATCTCGCCGGGATGATCTAGAGCATATACAAAGCAGCTTCCCGCGCCTCGGCTATGTCCTAACAGAAACAACGGCAATTCTCTGAACTCATGACGTGCTCTCAGATTGGACAGCAATAGTTCCAAATCCTCTTGTTCGCGGCTATAGGTGTTGCGTGCGAACTTTTCCAGCTCGGTAAAATTCTCTAAATCCTCACCAATGCCATTATGTGAAAAGTTGAAGGTCACAACATGGTTATCCTTACTCAATGCTTCTGCTATATAGGGGAACATGCCCCAATCCTTAAATCCTTTGTAGCCGTGAGCGATGATGAGCAGGCTTTTGGCTGTATTTTTAGCAGGAAACCAGGAAGCCCGGATCACCGCATCTGTTCCTGCTTCGGTACCTGCTTCAACAATAATGGTTTCTGACATCCTATCCTTCCTTTCTACGGGAATTTTTTTAAATGGGCATATGAGCTGAATTTCAAAACATTCACCTATAGCCTTTCTCATTTTAACATATTTTGGTGTCGTTTTTACGCCTTTATGACTCGCCAGGGTGTGGACGCACTGTTACAATAGATCCAGTAAAGTAAAAAGGACGGGGAATACCCAAATGATCTACGGAATTGGACATGATGTGCTGGAAATAAGCCGTATGGCTCATATTTTAGCAGGTAAATATGCAGATGCGTTTTTGAATCGGGTGCTGACCCCGGCAGAACGTGAGCTTGCTGTGGAACGCAAGGGTAGACTAACGGAGTTCGTAGCAGGGCGCTTTGCCGCCAAGGAAGCGATAACGAAAGCCTTCGGTTGCGGAATTGGGCAAATCATCGGGTTCGGCGATATGGATATTTTACCGGAACCTGGGGGGAAGCCAGCCGTTTATTTGTCTTCATCCGCATGGGATAGACTGAGATTGCCGTCTACAGGTGACTCGAATTACAGCATTCACTTGAGTATTACACATCAGCCTAACATTGCCTCTGCTTTTGTGATTGTCGAATATAAGGAGATGTGATGTGATGACTACAAATACATTGGAACAAAAGCGTTATTTCAGCTTTGAACTGTTGAATTGGTATACACGTAACAAACGTGATTTGCCGTGGCGCCGCCATCGGAATCCTTTTTATATCTGGATCTCGGAAATTATGCTTCAGCAGACGCGTGTCGATACGGTCATTCCGTATTTTAATCGCTTTATTGCACGTTTTCCTACAATTGAAGCGTTGGCGGAAGCACCCGAGGAGGATGTGCTTAAGCTGTGGGAAGGGCTGGGTTATTATTCGCGGGCCCGGAATTTGCAAACTGCGGCAAAACAAGTAGTTGAGCTTCACGGCGGGCAGGTGCCGGATGATACACAGGCTGTCGCTGCACTGAAAGGAGTAGGCCCGTATACGACGGGGGCGATTATGAGTATTGCTTTCAATCGACCAGAGCCTGCTGTGGACGGAAATGTAATGCGTGTGCTGTCGCGTTATTTTCTCATTGAAGAGGATATTATGAAGGGCAGCACGCGGGCGCATATGGAAAGTCTGGTACGGGAGCTGATTCCCGAAGGAAGGGCCTCTGATTTTAATCAGGCTCTGATGGAGCTGGGGGCGCTGGTCTGCACGCCGAAGTCGCCTCATTGTCTGACCTGCCCGGTCATGGAGCATTGCTCGGGCAGGTTGGCAGGTCGCGAGGAGACGCTGCCGGTCAAGACCAAGGCGAAGCCGCCGCGGCTGGAGCCGCGTTCCGTAGCCCTCATCGAGGGCAGCGGAGCGAACGCAGGCCGCCTGCTCGTACGGCAGCGCCCGGCCAAGGGCCTGTTGGCCCGCATGTGGGAGCTGCCGCATGAGCTTGCCGGGCCGGAGGGCTACAACGGCCCGGTGCCGGATGAGCCCGCCATGGACCATTTGGCGGCTCATTTGCTGGCAGAGGGCGTGCTTGCGCGCCCGGTGCGGTTTGTACGTGAGGCCGAGCACACGTTCAGCCACATTCACTGGAACCTGCGTGTGTTCCAGTGTGAAGAGGTCGCCGTCCCTGCCGGGGAGGCGGGAGGACATCCGCTGGCTGCCGAACAGCGGGCCAGCTACAGCACCGAAGCAAAGCCGGGTGCGTTGATTGCGCTGGCTGAGCAGGCGGAGCACGCGCATAATGCGCTGCCAGCGGGGTACCGCTGGATCAGCGAAGCGGATATGGCCACCTTGGCGTTTCCCAAGGTGTTCCTCGATCTGATCACCGAGTATTATGCGAAGCAAAAAGAGAACTGATGTTAGTTGAATAGCTGTCAGCAAAAAATAAAGTATTAGACTGAGCCTAGAAAATGGAAACAGCGACAACCAAGGACGAGAAAATAAAGTCCTAGACTGTCGCTGTTTCCCTTGAACTAACGTTTCCCGTTAGCGGAATGATCGCTAACCGTAACAACATTAGACGTACCTTTTTCGCGTATTGTTCTCTCCACCCCTAGAGTCTTCACTCTTGTCCCCGATGGGGTTAGATTTGATTTCACATAACAAGCTACCTACCCCTACCTGAATAAATAATATTCCTTAACTGGATGACCTGACTTTTAAGCTCTTTCTCTCTCTCCAAAAAGTAGAGCGAAGCTTGCAGCAACGGGAAGTTCGGTTCCGCTTTACGAGTTTCGTTCTGGATAAAATGGTAAACCTCTTTCAACTCCGAACGATGTTTTGCGCCGGATGGAAGAACATTAAGGGCCGAATCCATCTCCCGGAACAGCTCGGTAAGGAACTGCTCTCTCTCCCCTTGGCGGTCCTCGAGCCCCCAGCTTAAATACCTCTCGAACGAAGCCTGTTTCAGCAGAGGCTTCAGGTTAGAGGCCATCATATGCTTAACGAGCACATTGAGCTTATCCAAAATGAACCTTGCCGTTTCCTCAAGCGATAGAGACTTTTCTTCATAAACGATCCAAAATAAGTACTCCTTCAGAATCGCACGATAGATGGAAACCAAATCCCACAGGAACGGATAAATTTCTTCGCCATAAACCTGTATCAAGCACTCTTTATGCCATCGGATGAGCCGCCCTCTAACCTTGTGTCTAAGCGGCTGGAACTTGGGATCCTGTTGGATGGGGAGCTCCGTGAATTCGACCAGAATATGCTTGTATTCCATAAAATAACGGAATCGCAGAATGATCTGCTGCAGAAACTGCTCTTCTGGCGAGAGTTCGGGAAAGCGTTTCAGTTCATCGACTTGATCAAAATAGGCGTTATGGCATTGATCAAACACCTCGCTGAAGAGGTCTTCCTTGGAAGGGAAATATTTATAGACTGATCCTTTGGCAATACCGCAATCCTCGGCAATATCCTGTATCGTCGTCGAAAGAAACCCATGTTCCTTAAAAAGCTTCATCGCCGATTTTAAAACCTCTTCCCTTGTCACACTCATAAGAAAAATCTCCCCCTTGACTATTCATGAATGATAGTACAAAATACGAAACATGAAGTCAAATGACTATATGTTCACATAATTAAACATACGGTCAAATCGAAGAGATGAGGAGAACATACAGAATGGAACGATTATGGGATCCACAAAAAACAGCGTTGGTTGTTATTGACTTGCAAAAGTGGATAGGAAATCAATACGCCCCTTATTCTGCTGAGCAGGTAGTGTCTAACGCCGCAGCCTTGGCAGATACTTTCCGTGAGCAAGGCTCAATGGTTGCACTGGTCCGGGTGTCTAGTAAAGATTTGAAGGATATCCCGCGTCCTAAGTTGGATTCGCCTGCACCACCCCTGAATCTGCCTGAAGGATGGGATCAAATCGTCCCGGAAATGCGGGTCATCGAGACAGACCATATCATCACGAAGAAGCAATGGGGGGCTTTTTACGGAACGGAGCTCGACCTTCAGTTGCGCCGCCGGGGAATTGATACCATCGTCTTATGCGGCATCGCTACTGAGTTGGGCGTTGATACGACTGCGCGGGAAGCGTTTATGCATGGGTATCAGCTGATTTTGGCGATTGATGCGATGACTGGATTTTCCGAAACCGGGCATGATTACGTAAAAAATTTCATTTTTCCACGCATCGGGCGTACCCGGACAACACAGGAAATCCTCTCTGCCCTTTCAGGCAACTGTTTATAGTTGAAAAAATGACTTTCCCATTCCCCGTGTATTATTTGACCGAATACACGAAGAACGCCACAGCTTGAAACTCGCTTTGCGTTTGCTGGGAATCTCGTCTGGCCATACTTAAAGGACGATTATGTGTTCTCAGGGTGCACATATGGGCTGAAGGCATGGGATACGACCTGCTGCACCCAATATACAAAGTAACCGCTGAATGATATAGAGCGAACGGCTCGTCGCAATTGGCACGCGCTTCTTGTATAGCAACCAGCATAGTTCCGCAGTGCCCAATGGGACGAGTACGCCTAGTGGCGCAGCGCTAATGCTAATAAATTTGCATAATTGCCAGTGGAATTGGTGGTGCTCTTTTAAACGGTCTTTTCCAATCATGAGCTGCGCTTTTATTGTCTTTCGTAAGGCCATACGATTTATCGAAAGCTTTAAACTATCCTGCCCGTTAGTTAAACAAAGGCAGCCGATCACTATGATCGGCTGCCTTCTTGTCTTTTATGAGCTATCGTTTTCCGTTAGCATAATGACTTACTGTGATACGGTTCACCGTGCTGTCTGTAACGGCAAGTTTTAAGGCCATCCTTTTGGGATGACCCTTCCATCATGACCAATTCGTGGGAGGATTTTCTTTCCACAAGCAAAAGGTCGCCTTCCTTATTCCATTTCATTTGGAGACGTTAACGGATTTTTGAGGGCAGGGAGTAGGACAACGTCGATTAGCGAAGTGTAGAAATGCTTGTCGAATGTTTTGCGCTGTACGAGTCCGCGATAAGAAGCCATTGAAGTAATAACCTGGCAAGCCATCTCAATGTCCGCGTGGGTGGAGATTTCACCGCGGCCGACGGCCCGGTGCATGAGCTCACGATTCACTACAGCCCACGGTTCGAAAATCCCTCCGTTAACCGATTCCGGATTCTGCGAAAAAAAGGAGCCCAGGCCTGCGAGTACTCGAAGTTTGCGTTCACCTTCTTCGATCGATTGCGGCTTCAATAGCGCGAGCAGATCATTGCGCAAGGTTCCCGTATCGGGCAAGAGGTCAAGCTCAAGATGATTTCGATTCATCCAGGTCAAGGCATCTCGGACTAACTCTGCCTTGGAGGACCAGCGGCGATACATTGTCGCCTTCCCGGCCTTCGCTCTAGCTGCGACCATGTCCATTGTCATTCCATCAAAACCGGCTTCGGCGAGGATGTCGATTGTCGCTTCCAGGATTTTAGCATCCCGCGTGTGATCTCGTTTACGGCCTAATGTTTTCGCTGGTTTTTCCGCTACTTTGTCAGCTAATTTGGATCCGACTGACTCTTCATTTTTAATCTTATTCATAAAATTTAACCCCCTTTCTTTCGATACTTTATAGTTCCGGAACTTGACAGTTCCGTATTTGGGTGCTTTAATTTAAGTATCCCACACAGACAGGGAATTTAAAGGAGGAGTATACCATGGACAAAAAAGTCTGGTTCATCACGGGAGCCTCTCGCGGTTTAGGACGCATATGGACAGAGGCCGCGCTCGCGCGTGGAGATGAGGTTGCGGCTACCGCCCGCAAATTGGAAGACGTTTCCGATTTGAAGGAACGTTTCGGAGATCTCGTTCTTCCCATGGCGCTCGACGTAACGGATGCTGAGCAGGTTCGCCAGGTCGTTCAGCAGGCTCATTCCCATTTCGGCAAGCTGGACGTTGTCCTCAATAATGCCGGTTACACCTTGGTCGGAATGGTCGAGGAGGCAAGCGAAGCCGATGTTCGCGCTCTGTTTGACGCGAACTACTTTGGTTATCTTCGAGTCATCCAAGCCGCCTTGCCATTGCTGAGGAAGCAGGGCAGCGGGCATTTGCTCAGCGTTTCAAGCTCCCTTGGGATCGAGGCAAGGCCGCTCATCGGCTTCTATTGCTCCTCCAAATGGGCGGTCGAAGGACTCCACGAAAGCCTGGTGCAAGAGGTCAAGGACTTTGGTATTAAGGTGACGCTGCTCGAACCCGGTGCCTATGCGACCGAGTTTGGCGCTTCAGGTAAGCGAGTACCGGAAATGGACGTCTATGCCGATGTACGGAAGCAGGTGTTCACGCGTCTATCAAACGAAAAACGCGGCAACCCTCAAGCGACTGCAGAAGCCGTTCTCAAGATCGTGGACGCAGCGGAACCCCCACTACGATTTGCGCTCGGCTCGGAAGTCTTGCCTATGGCACGCGGCATCTATGCTGACCGTCTAGCTACCTGGGAAGCCTGGGAGACTGTCTCGAATGCAGCGCAAGGCGACCCTATGCAATAAGCCGTTGCAATTGGACTGGAGCGGACGTCAACATCACTTAGCAGAATATATATCAGATAACCAACCGGCTTTCTATTTTAGCAAGGAACCTCTCCGACTTTTTCGAAGAGGTTCCTTGTTATAACCATAAATTTTGCCCTACTTGTGATACGGTTCACTGCGCTGTCTCTAACCGGCAAGTTTAATGGTCATCTACAAGGATGGCCTTCTTAGCGTAATAAGCTACAAACTTTACAACGATTACTCAGATAACGGACGACAGCATCACTAAGAGCAAGTCGGGAGAAGCGAATGCGTTCACGAAATGGTTTGTAAAATACGAATGATTTCTTTTTCGATAACGGAATCGTCAACAGTATCCAGATACTCAGGACTAATCACTTGATACTGTTTCATCTTATAAAATTCCATAACGGCTTGTTTCAAGGTGAGATCATACCATTGAATACTAAAGGTCGGTTCCATAATGCGCCGAAGCGTAGCATCATCTTGAACTAAGGACAGCGCAACGTGCATTCTGTTAAAAATCTTCTTATCCATACCGGATTGAAAAAAAGATTGTAAATTTTTAATTCTATTTTGTTGAGCAACGGAAATATTTTCAAAAAGTCGTGGATAAAACTCCTTGAGGTCTTGCAGGAACAAATCGGATAAATAAATAACACCTATTAACGATTCCAGAAACGTTTTTTGAAATCGATCAATATATGAAACGGAATCATCATATACAACGGTGTCAGCCTGCTGCAAATACTGAATTCCATACTCTACAACCTGTTCGATGATTTCATGTTTGGATGAAAAGTGCTTGTAAAGCGTCACTTTACTAATATCCATATGTTTTGCGATATCGTCAATTTTCAGTTGGCTGAATCTGGTTCTTCTAATTACAGGTTTGATTTTATTGAGATATTGATCTGCGCTCACGGGTTTTCTCACGATTAAAGCCTCCTCTAATGCTCATCAAATCATATTATATCAAAATAGAGGTATCAATAAACCATATTTAATAAATATATTAAATTAACTAATTTCGTTAATTTAGTTTACTTAGTTAATTTGTCGTTGTATAATCTCTCTTGTAATGAATAGCCAATCGAGGAAGGGATAACGGTCTCAAAAGCGATATCCATTTCTCGAAATCACATTATTAAAAGGAGAAAACACAATGAAAATCACAGTTCTCGGCTCACTCGGCAATATCAACCGCAACTACCTGCCATCCCTAATCGCAGACGGCCACGATGTCACCGTCATCACAAGCTCCAAAGATCGTATCGCCGACATCAAAGCGCTCGGTGCCAAACCAGCGGTCGGCTCAAACCTCGACGTCGAATTCCTCGCGCAGGCTTTTGCAGGTAGCGACGTCGTCTACCTCATGATTTCAGGTATCAATTATGCCTCTGGCACCGACATGTGGCAGACCGCTATTGGTCTTGCTGAAAATTATAAGGCCGCTGTGCTAAAATCAGGCGTAAAAAACGTCGTCAACCTCAGCTCAGTCGGCGCCGACAACCCAAACGCCGGCATTCTCTACAGCTATCATTTTGCAGAAGAAGCGCTAAACTCGCTTGAAGACGTGAACGTTGTCCACATCCGCCCTGTCGGCTTTTACAGCAATCTTTTTGCCGACATGCAAAGCCTCAAAACCCAGCAGACCATCTTCAGCCCAATTTCAGTTGACATCCCACAAGGCTGGGTCAGCCCCGTTGATATCGCGGATGTCGCTTACGCCATGATTTCTCACACCCCAGCGGGTAAAAGTGCGAAGTTCATAGTTAGTGACTGGGCCACAGGTAACGACTGGCTCAACGCCCTTGCTGAGAAAGGTATCGAAGCCAAATACCAACAGATTCCCGTTGAAGCTCTTGCTGAGAATATGAAAAAAATCGGCTTCCACGAAAACACTGCCAACGGCTTTGCCCAAATGAACCGCGCCTGCGAGAACGCCGACGAGTTCTACGCCAGCCTCCGTGCAACCGACTACCACCTCGGTAAAGTCAAGGTCGAAGACTTTGCAAAAGTTTTTGCAGATGTGTATATTAAATCTGTTTAAACAGCGAGAATACTGTTTAACCTGCGGATGAGAACGCGCCTAAGTGCGCTATTTCTTTCGATGACTTGACCTGGAGAATCTTGAGATGGCAGCCTGTTCATCCTGCTCTAATCTCAGACCTCGAACAGGGTTTTACTCTGACTTGGTTTTGACTATAAAGAACAGAGCTCGCTGAAGTGATAGCGAGCTTTGTTCTTTATTGATGAATGCGCACAAAAAAATAACCTTACCTGTGATAAGGTTCATATCGATTGACTTTAAACTAATCTGCTCGTTAGCTTAATGAAATAGCGTCAGTCTAATGTAGTGTAGTGCTTAGGAGAAAGAAAATAAGCCCATCACTTTGATTTGGAGTTAAATCATTTCCAATTAATAAAGGGATAGGCTCTCTTTGGCATTAAATATGGCGTGGTAAAAGCCAATTTATTGAAATAATATGCAGAAGATATCCTAATGTTGATAGCTTCATCGGCCGAGCTGAGATAATTGCGGAACGAAAAACCGGATGCTCGTTGTTAAAAACATTTGGCACGAGAACGACATAAAGCTAACAAAGAAATTGCGAACAGCTTTGAATAATTGTTTTTTTAGGCGAGCCAGGTACTTGACATATGTAATCCGTAGCCCTAAAATGAGCTAAGTCAGTCGATTATGGACTCGATGAGTCGATAATTGGAGCGCAAATGAATTATTCTTAACTCGACTATGCACTTCGTGTCCATGCGATCAAAGGAGCTGGTTCTTTGTATGAATGCAAGCTGAATCGCGCACCTTTTTTTCGCTACATTATAGACATAGTGGGTCTATAATATCTTATTATTAATTTAAGTATAGGAGGCAATGACAGATCGTATCACTTTACTTTTAAGAACTTAGATTAGGGAGATGACGAACGATGAAAATATTTATGACAGGCGTTACCGGATATATTGGAAGTTCTGTGGCTAAAGTATTGCTCGATGCAGGGCATTCTATCTATGGTCTGACCCGGAGCACCAGCCAAATAAACGAGCTGAAAGAGCTTGGAGTGGAGCCTGTCGTGGGCACACTTGGAGATACGGAAATACTGGCTGATTACGCAAAACGGAGCGATGGAGTGATTCATACAGCTGACGTTGCTCACCGCAAGGCTATTGAGACGTTTATTAGCGCTTTGCGCGGTACAGGAAAGCCGTTGATTCACACATCCGGTTCAGGCAACGTTGGGGATGATGCCAAGGGCGAATTCCAGAGCGAGCAAATCTATAACGAAGAAACACCTGTAACAAGGGACTTGGAATCGATTCGAGTCAATGAGCTGGTGCGTAAAGCAGGGGTTGATCAAGGAGTGCGAGGCATTGTCATCGTACCTTCCATGGTATATGGAACGTCTCTCGGACTTCCAAGAGACAGCATTCAGCTTCCAATGATTGTACAGAAATCGAAAGAAATGAAGGCCGGAGTCTATATTAGCAAAGGTCTGAACAGATGGTCGAACGTCCATATCCGTGACTTGGCCCAATTGTATCTTCTTGCGCTAGACAAAGCGCCATCCTCCTCTTACTTTTTCGCAGAAAATGGCGAGGAATCGTTCCGTGATCTAAGCCGTTACGTGAGTGAGGCGCTTGGATATGAGGGACGCACGATGAGCTGGTCTCTGGAAGAAGCGGTTGCTGAATTTGGCCTTCTTGCTCAATATACACTTGCGACGAATTGCCGAATTCGCTCTGTGCATGCTCGAAACTTGCTTGGCTGGAAGCCTGAAGCCGAATCCGTGCAAACTTGGCTTGCCAATAGCTTTTGAAGATTGCGATGTTGATCAGGGAGGTAGAAGGAAGATGACCGGAGACTGAGGCCGAAATATATGGTGTTGCGATTGTTGGCGGTGGCCCTGCTGGACTGAACGCCGCCTTGGTGCTGGCTCGTTCACGCAGACGGGTACTGGTAATCGATAAGGAGATGCGAAGAAACATCAATGATATGTGAGTCGAATTACGTTTAACAATGACCGATCTATTGAATGTGAAGGGATTTTCTTTGCTCCAACCCTGGTGCAAAGTACAAATATTCCAGAAATAATGGGGTGTGGGATGTCTGATAATGGCCCCGTTATGAAGGTGGATACGGATGCAATGGGAAGGACGAATGTCCCCGGAGTATATTTGGCAGGCGATGCATCAGGCAGTCCATTCCAATTGATATCAGCCGCATCGAGTGGTGCAACAGCAGCTGCTGCTATTCAATTGGATTTATTGGACGAAGAGTGGAATGCGGCTGGATCGATTTGAGAGTTTCAAAATGAATACGTTTCTTTCTAACGCGGGTTATTTCGTTATGGAAGTAAACAAATTGGAGTTAGAAGCGATATCGGCTTCGAAAAGAACCATGCGCCGCAACATCAAAGAGTATTAATTGGTGGACGGCCGCAAATTATACATGTTGGCGGAAGGCCGCCTCGTTAGCAGCAGGCGACGACATCCGACGGAAATTATGAAAATGACTTTTGTACTTCAGGCTATGTCGCTGAAATATCATTCTTGTTTATGTGTTTTTTTGGATGTCAGTCTAATACTTTATTTTTCAGTCTAGAACTTTATTTTCTTTTGACAATAGCGGCAGTATGGACATGAGGTTGATCCATGCTGCCGCTATTTTTCTGTTTTTGGAATGAATATGCCTAATTTAGTTGCGAACGAAGTGTGTTATTTTTGGGGGTTTTTTCGGTATTCGGATGGAGTCACCTTGTTGACCGTTTTGAACATTTTGGAGAATAGGAGTACATCCTTATACCCTACAGACCGAGCAATATCCCCGATTTTAAGGGAAGTATTTCTTAATAGGGAGCACGATTTTTCAATCCTCAAATGTAATAAAAATTCCTGTGGTGACTTATTTAGTTGCTGTTTAAATAAACGATGCAAATACGAACGGTCAATTGAAATGTACTTGGCAATGTCGCTTACGGTAATGAAGTGTGAATAGTTTTGTTGAATGAAGAGAAGCGCTTCTTTAATATACCGCTGCTGTCTTACCTCAGGGTTGACTTCCTGATTAGGGTAATGTTCAAACATCAGATACAGAAATTCGTACAGCTTGGATGCAAGCAGTAGGTCTTTGTTGGATTTCAGTATAGAAGAAACGACGATACTCTCCATACAGCGGGCAAGGCTGCCCTCTGCTTCAAACCGGAAAATGGGATTGTCCCTATTGATACAGGTCCGGCTTAGATATTCTTTTGCTTGCACCCCATTAAAACCAATCCAGGCATATTCCCATGGGTCGATTTCATCCGCTTCGTAGTAAATTAAAACCTTCGGCTCAATAAAGAAAGCATCGTTTTTCTCCAAATGATAGATTTTATCGTTGACTTTAAAGATCCCTTTTCCTTTTAAAATATAATGCACCATATACCCGCTTCGAATGGCTGGACCATAAGAGTGCTTGCTGGTACAGCTTTCTTTGCCACATGTGTATAAATTGAGATCCAGGTTGTTATAGGAATGATTGGAAAAATGCGAACTCATTTGGTTTCACCCCTTAATTCATCTCTGCATATTATCACACCGTTTCATATAGAGTCTACATTATTCCATATAATTATTAAAACTATTCAATTATTATTAGGGTGTAAGAAACAAGGAAACAACATAATTTATATTTTTTGAAAATATTACTATTGGCGCTACAAGGGGGTTACTATGGCTATATACATCGATAAAGAGAAGCTTTTATTCCATTTACAAGGCAGCAATACGAGTTATGTCATGCAGGTTATACGAGATGGTTATTTAGCCCATCTGTATTGGGGGAAGAAAATTCAGAACTATCGGGGAAGCAATAAAATCATCTTTATGGATAGAGGATTTTCACCCAATCCCGATGGCTCGGATCGAGCCTTTTCACTGGATACTATCCCGCAAGAATATCCGTCATTTGGAAATAGTGATTTCAGGATTCCTGCGTATCAGCTTCAATTGGAGAATGGTTCTACAGTGACAGATTTTCGCTATAAAGAACATCGGGTTTACCAAGGCAAACCCAAATTGAAAGGGCTTCCTTCTACTTATGCAGAAGATGCTGGCGAAGTAGAAACTCTGGAAATCGTCCTTGAAGACCCATTAATTAATGTAAAGGTTGTACTATCCTATAGCCTTTATCAAAAGCGGGATGTCATTACCCGTTCAGTCCGTTTCGATAATGAAGGTCGGCAGCAGCTAAAACTGCTTAAAGCGTTAAGTGCTAGTGTGGATTTTCGTGATGATGAATATGAACTAATTACCTTGTACGGTGCGCATAATAATGAAAAAAATATAGCAAGGCGAAAAATTTTACCTGGAATTCAAATGGTAGATAGCTGCCGTGGAGCCAGCAGCCCTCAACAGGCACCCTTTATGGCACTTGTAAGAGAAGGAACAGATGAAGAACAGGGTGAAGTGTACGCCTTTAATCTGGTGTACAGCGGGAACTTTACGGCCCAGGCTCAGGTAGATTCCTATCGGAACACAAGAGTCACGATGGGGATTAATCCTTTTGATTTTACATGGCTGCTTGAACCTGAGGAATCGTTCCAAACGCCTGAAGTGGTCATGGTATACACCGAAAACGGCTTGGGCGGCATGTCGAGAATTTATCATGAATTATACAGGAACAGATTATGTCGTGGGCCTTATCGTGACAAAGAGCGGCCGATCCTGATTAATAACTGGGAAGCCACTTACTTTAACTTTGATGCCGACAAGATTGAGCAGTTGGCGAAGGAAGCTCAAAGTGTAGGAGTGGAACTGTTTGTATTGGATGATGGGTGGTTTGGAAAACGGGATGATGACAATACTTCATTAGGCGATTGGGTGGTGGATCGTCGCAAACTTCCAGATGGATTGCTGGATCTTGCACACCGCATACGAAATCTGGGTATGGAGTTTGGTTTGTGGTTTGAACCTGAAATGGTATCCATAGACAGCGATTTATACAGAAAGCATCCCGATTGGTGTATCCATGTCCCTGATCGTCCGTATACGTTGGGAAGAAATCAACTGATGTTGGATTTATCGAGGAAGGAAGTGTGTGAGTACATTATTAAGTCGGTTTCCGATATTTTATCGGACGTTCCAATTACTTATGTAAAATGGGACATGAATCGTCACATGACGGATGTGGGTTCGGCAGCCTTGCCACCTGAGAGACAGAGGGAGACTGCGCATCGTTATATACTGGGACTCTATAGTGTTATGGAAGAGCTTACATCAAGATTTCCCCATGTCTTATTCGAGAGCTGTTCTAGTGGAGGAGGCCGTTTTGATGCCGGCATGCTCTATTACATGCCTCAGACCTGGACGAGTGACAATACAGATGCCATTTGCCGACTGAAAATTCAATGGGGAACAAGTCTTGTCTATCCTCCGATTACTATGGGGGCACACGTCTCCACGGTACCCAACCATCAAGTGGGCAGAATAACTCCCTTGGAGACAAGAGGTTATGTCGCCATGGCCGGGAATTTTGGATATGAGCTGGATCTGACGACATTAACCGTTGAGGAAAAAGAAATAGTAAAAAAACAGATAGCTCTATATAAAGAAATTAGATCGCTCATTCAATTTGGGAAGTTTTATAGAATAATTAATCCGTTTGATGAAAATGAAGCCGCATGGAACTTTGTGTCGGAAGATCAAACGGAAATGGCGGCCAGCTATTTCAAGGTTTTATCCCAACCCGCAGCCGCGATTAAAACGTTAAAATTCAAAGGTTTGAATCCAGACTACATTTATAGAAATGTAGAAACCGGTGAGCTGTTCGGCGGTGATGAATTAATGCATGTCGGCATAACGCTTGCCAGGGTAAAGCAGGACTTTTTAGGCATGTTCTGGAGATTTGTTAAAGAAGACATCTGATTCAGCTAGAGGGGGTTTTACTAGATGGAAGCAAAAGAAAAGCAGTATAAGCAAATTTCTCAAGAAATTTTAAAATATATCGGTGGTGAAGGCAACATTATCGGTGTGGCCCATTGTGCCACCAGATTAAGAATTGTACTTGAGGACAATGAAAAAGCGGAATTAAAAAAGATTGAAGATATTGATCTGGTTAAAGGCGTTTTCATAGCGGGGGATCAACTACAGATCATTTTTGGAGCAGGGTTGGTCAATAATATCTATGCCGTATTTTCCAAACTGACCGGAACGGAAGATATGTCATTAAGTGATGTCAAAACGAAGTCCGCACAAAGGCAAAATCCTTTTCAAAAAGCCATTAAATCGCTGTCAGATGTCTTCATTGAGATCATGCCGGGAATTCTTGCCGCCGCATTGTTAATGGGGATAACCGGGCTATTAGGTCAGAAGGGGTTATTCGGTCCTAAATCGATTGTGGAGATGTATCCAATTTTTCAAGGGATCAATCGTTTCGTTCAAATCGTTTCTACGGGTATTTTCACCATCCTGCCGCTGCTTGTTGTTTATTCTGCAACCAAGAGATACGGCGGTCGTCCGATTCTGGGGCTTGTGCTGGGTGCGATTATGCTTCATCCAGCACTGGCGGATGCCTTTGAGGTAGCTAAAGGAAGTCAAAATCCGGAATCGATCAGTCTTTTCGGCCTTCCCGTACAGTTGGTTGGATTTCAGGGTGGTATTATTATTGCTCTAATGATGGGATATGTGGTAGCCAAGTTGGATCAGTTTTTTAACAAAAAGATTCCAGACATGATTAAACTATTTTTGGCTCCGTTGCTGACGGTCTTTGTTTCTTCCTTGCTATTGTTTACCATTATCGGCCCTCTTGGGCGAGAGTTGGCTAGTCTGGTCACCGTTTCGCTGCTTTGGATGACGCAAAACCTTGGGATATTCGGTTTTATGTTTTTTGCAGGCATTCAGCAGATCATTGTTATTACAGGCTTACATCATGTTATGGGTGCGGTAGAAGCGCAGCTGTTAACCGATACAGGCAGAAATTTTATCAACCCGTTGGCATCAGTAGCTTTGATGGCTCAAGGGGGCGCCGTTTTGGGGTATATTCTTTTGAATCGCAAAGACACCAAGGTTAAAGAAATGGGTTACTCTGCATTCGGGTCTGTACTTTTTGGAATCTCGGAACCAGCGATCTTTGGGGTCACTTTAAAGTATAAGTTCCCCTTGGTTGCTGGATGCCTCGGAGGAATGATTGCGGGAGCATATGTATATTTAAGCAAGCTGACAGCCATAGGATTCGGAACCACGGCTCTTCCCGGCTTTGCAATTGCAGCGTCAGAGAACCATGGTCATATGAATTATCTGATCGCTCATCTTATTGCCCTGTTATGTGGAGCATTATTTACATTGGCTTACGGTGCTTTCAAGAGTAAGAGGTCAACAGTCTGAACCAAGAGAATATGAGCAGGTTGGACAAAATTAGTAAGGTACCATCAAGTTTTTATGAAAACGGTTAAAAATAATAGAACATTCGTGGAATAGACAAGAGAGTATAGATGAAAAAGTAAAAGTGCCGTCCTCAGTCGTTAAAAATGACAGGGGACGGCTCTGAGTCACATGAATATACTTGTATGTTCGTTAAAGCTAATCGATTCCACTATCGCTTTCAATCAGCCCTTTGCCGATTACATTGGCCGAGACCGGAGGCTTGCCTAGCTCCCGAGACCATACGGACAGTTGCCCGATATGATGAATCTGGTGGGCAATGACATGCCGCATCACCTCGCCCCACGCATCAATTACAATCCTGCCGTCCGGGAGGTGATCTTCGAACCTTTTCCGTTCCAGACCATCATGCCAGGCGAGCACGAACGGCTCGACATCGAGTCGAAACTTTGAATCCAGCTCACGGACTTTGTCGAGCGTATCATAGAGAGAGAAGTCCTCTTGAAAGTCGGGTTTGCCCTGAATCGTTTGAATCCAGCTCCACTCTACATCAACGATATGAAAGAGTGTCTTTAGAATGCCGCCGACTCCCCCGACGCGTTGTTTCAGTAATTCCTCCTGCGACACCTCTTCACACCAGCGGTACCATTGTTCCCGAATCATCCAGTTGTAACGAAAAAAAGTCTGCATTCATCAACCTCCAGAGCTGTATTTGAGAATCATCTCCACCAGTTTACCATGGAATGCCAAAAGGGCTGTCTCATTCGTAGAAAATCTACTTTTGAGACAGCCCTTTATTATAGGATAGAGATGTTGTTACTGGCTTATTTCTTTGCAGCCGCGTAACGTTTGTTTACTTCATCCCAGTTGATTACATTGTAGAATGCTGCAATGTAGTCTGGGCGTTTGTTTTGATATTTCAGGTAGTAAGCATGCTCCCAAACGTCCAGTCCAAGTACCGGAGTCAGACCTTCAGACAGCGGGCTATCCTGATTTGGAGTGCTAGTGATCGCCAGTTTGCCGTCTTTGCCGACAACCAACCAAGCCCAACCGCTACCAAAACGTGTTGTAGCTGCTTTAGTGAAGTCTTCTTTAAATTTGTCGTAGCCGCCCAGCTCGTTGCTGATTGCTTCAGCAATAGCACCAGTCGGTTGTCCGCCGCCGTTAGGACCGATAACTTCCCAGAACAGGCTGTGGTTGTGGTGTCCACCACCGTTGTTGCGAACCGCAGTGCGGATGCTTTCAGGAACGCTGTCCAGATTGGAGATCAGATCCTCAAGGCTTTTGCTTTGCAGTTCAGGAGCGCTCTCCAGCGCTGCGTTTAAGTTCGTTACATATGTGTTATGGTGACGATCATGGTGAATTTCTACTGTCAGTGCATCAATGTGCGGTTCCAGTGCGTCTTTTGCGTAAGGAAGTTCTGGTAATTGAAATGCCATAGTAAAATCCCTCCTGGTTATATGGTTGGGTAAGTGTTCCTATGTAATAATACCCTCGATAGTTATATTAAACCGCATTCAGCCTATTTTATCAACATTTTTGTTTGTAAAATAGCAAACTGGGCAATACGGCCTGGTAGCTAGCATGTCCAAAAACCCGATTGGAATACACAATACATAGGTAATAAGAGGTAAATTGTGAACTTTAAAATGTAAACGCTTTATATGCAGCGCTTACATGAGAAAAAGGGATGTATTCCGTCAAAAAGTATGGTTTAATGGTCAAGGAAGCAGAAATTTCGGCTTTTTTGTCGTCTGCTATAATCTGTCATGTCTATGACATGACGAACTTGAGGGCATACACCCTTTTCCTGTTCTTCATTTCATATATAGCAGATCGTATGCATTTTTATCATAATGCCTTGTGATTAACACCATGATAAGAAATTTAAGGATTTATGTAAAAATGACGGTGCTGTCTCAATTTTTTTATTATGCTTACGAAAAGGGAGATATTACTTATGCACGTTCGTTCCTTTCAATTAAGTGATGTGAACTCAGTAACGGAACTCATGCAAATTGCCTTGTCAGAGGAGTGCTACAAAGAGACGGTGAGTGCGTTTGCCCGTCAGCTTTCGTGGGATTCCGGTTTGATCATCGTTGCAGAAGAAGAGGGAGAGATCGTTGGTGCTTTGATCGGCACGATGGATCAGAATGATGGTTGTTACTATCGTATCGCTATTCACCCGGATCGTCGTCGGATGGGAATCGGCAAATCGCTTGTGGAGTCCATGGAGCAGCGTTTTCAGCAACGTAAGGTTAGCCGTATTTGGGTAGCAGGGGACAAGCATAACAGTGCGGCCATGCCTTTGTACGAAGCGATGGGCTATGGAGCAAGCCAGATTTTACAGGCTTTTCAGAAGCTGAGTATTTTGGCGCCTCATTAATCGGGAATCGAAATAAAGAGAATTGAATAACATTAAGTATAATATTTACATTTAGAGCATATCTGAGTAACCGTTGCAATCGGGTACGGGATATGCTTTTCTATTTATAACAGGGTTGAGGAGGTTTAATTATGGACGCTTTGGCTCCTTCGTCAGGCCCGCTTCCCTCGCCGGAAACGTCCAAACAAGCAGGCCGCTCTGGTTACATACGCGATTGGTTAGTCACTCTGCTGATCGCCATGGTCGTCTTGCTGCTTCTAAACCTGTTCGTATTTAACTTGTCCACGGTCAGAGGACATTCGATGCAGCCGACGCTAATGGAAAGCCAGCATTTGTTCGTTAACAAGCTGATTTATAATTTTCATGATCCGGGCAGGGGGGACATTGTGATTTTAAAAGATCCCGATTCCAAGCTGTCGAGCCCAAGATTTTTAGTGAAGAGAGTCATAGGTATTCCCGGAGATGTCATCCGAGTTGAACATAATCAATTGTATGTGAACGGTGAACTACTAAATGAACCTTACACCAACTCTGACGTGGAGGATGGTGATTATGGTCCTTTTACGGTGGAGCCGGAGCACTTTTTTGTCATGGGGGATAATCGCCATATTGCAGCAAGCAAGGATAGCCGCTATTTTGGCAGCATTAAATCTCAAGATTTACTGGGACGTGCAGAATTTATATTTTGGCCGATATCTGAGTGGAAATGGCTATAGAGCAACTATAGTCTGAAATCAATGCGGAACACGTCCAAACCGATCAGGACCATGACGGATCAGGCGGTTACCGATGAGGAAAGGAAGAGGATGATGAAAGAAGTGATGGTATATACCGACGGTGCTTGTTCGGGAAATCCGGGCCCTGGGGGCTGGGGGATCGTTTTGCTGTATGGGGAGCATCGTAAGGAGCTGTCAGGTGCCGAGAAAATGACGACAAACAACCGTATGGAGATCAAGTCCGTGATTGAAGCGCTAAAGCTGCTCAAGGAGCCTTGCCATGTGAAAGTACACAGTGACTCTGCCTATGTCGTCAATTGCTTTAAACAGGGCTGGATTAAGAATTGGCTTCGTAATGGCTGGCGCAACAGTAAAAATCAGCCAGTGGAGAACAAGGAACTATGGGAAGAACTGTGGGAACTGATGGGTAAGCATGAGGTTGAATATGTGAAGGTTAAAGGGCACAGTGACAACGAACTGAATAATCGCTGTGATTTTCTGGCGACCAGTGCTGTTAAAAATTTACGGTAGCATCTGCTGCTATTTTCTGTTGAAATTTGAGATATGGGAATTTTGCAAATCCTCATATCTGTAATGATAAAAAGTGGAAGAGAGGTGAGTATCGGATGCAACGCGGATTGACTCAGGCGGCTGCCGGAACCGCTTCGACTTGGGCTGCGCTCAAGCAGGAAATTATTGAGGCAGCTCCAGGGCTGGGTATCGACTCCATCGGGTTCGCATCCGCCGACCCCTTTCTGTCTCTGAAAGCTATATTGGAAGAGCATCGTGCGAAAGGCTATGAATCCGGCTTTGAGGAGCCAGATATTGATAAGCGGATCTACCCGGAGCTGTATGGCTCACAGCCTGCATCTCTGATTGCTATTGCGGTGGCGTACCCTTCTAAAATGAAGGACCCGCCGAAGTCGGACAAGGGGAAGTACCGTGGTATTTTGGCGCGTTCAGCCTGGGGGAAAGATTATCATCTGGTACTACGCGAAGCGATGGAAAAGCTTGAGGCTTTTATAAGTGAGCGGGTGCCTGATGCCATATTGAAAAACATGGTGGATACCGGAGAACTGTCGGATCGAGCTGTTGCGGAGCGCGCAGGGATTGGTTTTAGCGGCAAAAATACGATGATGATTTCACCGACGCTGGGATCATGGATTTATCTAGGTGAGCTGTTGACGAACATTCCTTTCCAGCCAGATGAACCGGTAACGGATGGTTGCGGCGAGTGTACCAAATGTTTGGATGCCTGTCCTACGGGCGCGCTTGTGGGTCCTGGGCAGCTGAATGCCCAGCGGTGTGTGTCCTTTTTGACGCAAACGAAGGGCTTTCTGGATGAGGAGTTTATGCGGAAGATAGGGAATCGGCTGTACGGATGTGATACCTGCCAAATGGTATGCCCCAAAAATCGGGGTCTCAACTGGGATCACCATCCCGAGCTTACACCCGATCCTGAAATTGTGAAGCCGTTGCTGCTGCCGTTACTGGATTTGAGCAATCGTGAATTCAAAGACCGATTTGGTCAAAGTGCGGCGGCTTGGCGGGGGAAGAAGCCCATTCAACGCAATGCGGTCATTGGACTGGGCAATTTCAAGGATATCAGTGCGGTGCCCAAATTAACGGAGGTTTTATTGGATGATCCGCGTCCCGAGCTGCGAGGCACGGCGGCGTGGGCTTTGAGTCGAATAGGAGGGGAAAACGCTATGACAGCGATCAAGCAAGCATCAGAGAAGGAACAACATGAGCAAGTACGCGAAATGATCGCGCAAGCGCATTCCAAACTAGAGGAACAAGAGCAGACAGAACAGCAAAAGGCGTCTGAATTATCAAAATCAGAAGTAACGGCCGGGGATTCGCAGAGTCCAACCACCATTTATTATGATGAGATGGAGACACCTGTGGGCACGTTGACGCTGTGCGCTACAGATCGGGGGCTGTGCCGAATAGACTATGGCGTTTTTCATGCGAGGGAAGCACTGCTTCAGCAATGGGCCCGGACATGGATTGGGGAATATGTCTATGTGCAGGAACCTGACAAACTGCGCGAAGCCGCAGATCAACTGCGTGAATATTTTGCGGGAGAACGACGGGAATTTAGTATAGCCTATGATTTGAGAGGGACTCCTTTTCAAGAACAGGTATGGCGTGCACTGCAAAATATTCCGTACGGGCAAAGTGTGTCCTACAAAGATATTGCGGAATCGATCGGCCGAGCCAAGGCGGTACGTGCTGTTGGGGAAGCAAATAATAAAAATCCGTTACCCATCCTGTTTCCATGTCATCGGGTATCGGGTGAAAACGGAAGTTTGGTCGGTTATGCTGGAGGCTTGCCAGTCAAGATGAAGCTGCTGGATTTGGAGAAACAATAAGGACATATGTTTGCAAAAAGTGATTTGCTAGCTGTCCCATGTTTTGCTATGATAGGTTCGTGCAATTCAAGATGTTTCATATAAATATACAGAGGTGACGACTTCGTGGTGTGGAATATTGTCATTCCGATTATTACCCTGATTGCTGGTTTGGTTGGGGGATTTTTCATCGGTGCTTATTATCTTCGTAAACAGCTTGAAAAGATGCAAAACGACCCTGAAACGCTGCAAAAAATGGCCAAACAGATGGGTTACAACCTGAATGGGAAACAAATGCAAAAAGCCCAGCAGATGATGAAGAACCAACAGTTCTCCAAAAATCAGCCTGGTCCGCGTAAAAATCAGGGCCGTCGGAAATAATGAGCAACGTGAGCACGGATGCCGCATGAGGTTGCTGCATAGAGGAGGATTACTGTGGCTGGCGTAAAAGATTATATTAACCGCAAAGCTGCGGATAACCGGGATAAAATCGAGTACCATGTGGAGCAGATTTTAGAACTGATCGGTGAGGACCCCAAGCGTGAAGGGTTGTTGGAAACACCGGCACGCGTTGCGCGCATGTATGAGGAAATATTTGCGGGTTATGAGGTTGATCCCCGGGATGCGCTGGGTGTGACATTTGACGAGAATCACGAGGAGCTTGTCATCGTGAAGGACATCGTTTATTACAGCCAGTGTGAGCACCATATGGCTCCTTTCTTCGGAAAAGTGCATATCGGCTATGTACCCAGCGGCAAAATTGTAGGACTGAGCAAGCTTGCACGTCTGGTAGAGGCAGTGACCCGCCGATTGCAGGTACAGGAGCGTATTACATCACAGATCGCTGATATTTTAAATGAAGCAGTCTCCGCTCACGGGGTTATGGTGGTCGTGGAAGGCGAGCACCTGTGCATGTGTGCAAGAGGTGTCAAAAAGCCTGGTAGCAAAACGGTAACGTCTGCGGTACGTGGTACGTTTCGTGATGATGCAGCGCAGCGCGCAGAATTTCTGTCGCTGCTCAAGGATTGATCGAACATCGCAAGACGTTTATGTGATGAACAAAAAAAGGGTGGTTTACGCATAGGCGTAGCCACCTTTTTTTGTTAACATCAGAAATAGAGACGACGGGATAGCCGCCTTAAAATTACGATAGCCTATGGATAACAGTTATTTTTATAGATAGGGGATAACGTATGGAGAATGTACATAGATCAACAGAAAAAACAACAGCTTTGCCTGAGTTACAGTGGTTTGAAGCGCCACTCGCGGCCACTCAGGAGGACGTTTTGTCTCCGCTGGCTTGGGAGGAGCTGGCCTGTCGGCAAGTAGGGAAAGGAGCTGCACCCATTTTGCATCTATGGCGGCATCCGTCAGCGCTTGTGATCGGTCACCGGGACCGCAGGCTTCCCTACGCCCCACAGGCGATGGAGCGAGTGCGCAGTGCGGGAACCTCGGTATGCGTACGCCCCTCGGGTGGAGCAGCCGTCATGCTGGACAGGGGGGTGCTGAACCTGTCCTTGATCCTGCCGAATCCACAGCGGGCCATCAGCCTGCATGAGGATTTTCGGCTCATGGCAGCGCTAATTGCCGATGCGCTGGTTCCGTGGTCTGGCGAGGCGAAGACCGGAGAAATCCCCGGGTCCTTCTGTCCCGGGGATTACGATGTCAGCGTCCGAGGCCGCAAGTTTTGCGGCATTGCACAGCGGCGCCAAGCCAAGGCGTATATCATCACAGCCTTCGTGATGATTGAGGGCAGTGGTGTAGAGCGTGCGCAGGCGGTGCAGCAGTTTTATACAGAGGCAGCCGGAGACACGCCGGCGGGCGTGCAGCAGCAGGATTACCCCCGGGTGAATCCAGCAACGATGGGTAGCCTGGCAGAGCTGGCTGGAGTGCCGTCTGTTGAGGCGTACACGGCATCTCTGCGCCGTGTCGTTGAGAGCCGGACAGCCGTTTTACCTGCCGCTGGCTGGCTGGTACAACCGGAAGGATTGACCGAACAAATGGCAGCACTCAGAGAGCGATACGATTTGCAGGTGTAGTTTTTCTTTAGCTTAGAAGCTTAGAAGGGTTGCCATCTCAGTTTGGAGGCTTGGGTATAGCGCTCTGCAACCTCTGGCCAGTTAACGACATGCCACCAATCTTCAATGTATTTGTTGCGTTCGGCCTGATGCTTTAAGTAATATGCATGTTCCCATACATCTAGCGCTAGCAGCGGAATGGACTCCCATTGAGTCAGATTCTGGTGCTTTTCGGCCTGCAAAATTTCAAGTCGTCCCGCGCGTGGACTCCATACCAGGATAGCCCAGCCGCCACCCTCGACCTTTTCGGCTGCTGAACTGAATTGCTTTTTGAATGCATCGTAGCTGCCAAAATCCTTTTTAATCTGTTCAGCCAGCGGTCCGCTTGGGTTTCCACCACCTTGAGGACTCATGATCGTCCAAAAAAGAGTATGCAGATAATGGCCTGCGCCGTTGAATGCCAGTTCCCGTTCCCAATGCTTTACGAGGTCAAAATCACCTGTTTTTCGGGCTTCTTCCAGCTTCTTTTCCGCTTTATTCAGGTCATTCACATAGCTCAAATGATGCTTGTTATGGTGAATACGCATTGTTTTCTCATCAATATACGGTTCAAGCGCATTATAGGGGTAAGGGAGCGGCGGTAGCCGATGTCCCCCAATAGGAACCGACCGGCCGATTGTGGTTTTTTCCGTTGCCGAAGGTTGCGCCTGGCTGGACTTGACGCCTTTAGTCGTCCATGCGCCTTCTCCCCTTATGTCTGCCTGCCGTTCTCGAAGTTCTTCCTCTGGGTAATTCTCACCCTCTGTAGCTACATGATACAACCTAGCAGCCCTTGCGATGGAGCCAGGTTCCTGAAAGGGGGTTGTCGAGATCAGGAAATATTGGCTTTCATGTGCCGCGTGTAATACAACTCCGGCGGATTTTGGTTGCTGACGCAATGCATGACTGTGCTCGCTTAGCAGCCCGAGCTGCCGTACATACTCCTGTGACTGACGGTTTGCGGTTTGCAGCAAATCGTCTAATCGACGATTTAATTCTTGTGAGTTAAGCTGAGAGTTTGAGGCTGACTCTGATAATGGCATCTTTATAGATGATGATGCGTCTAATCCTCTTGACTGTTTTGAATGTTCAGTGAATTCGTGTGTATGTGCTTGTGGAGCAGCCGACATCTGTTTCCACTCCTGATGCCACGCCTGATCTGCCGGATCGAGTGCGCTCCGTTGCTCTTCAAGCAGCTCTATGGCGGTGCGTTCCGTCTGTTCGAATACAGTCCGCCAATCATCCAGCAGCCGTACATAAGTAGGCTCTAGTCCCTCGGTAGCGGATTTAATCACTTCCACATGCCAACTTTCCTGCTGCTTCCAATGCCGAATTTCCTCCAGCACACGTAAGGGCAGGAAAGACCCATAAGTACTCAGCATCGTTTTTTACCTCCCGTATCCCACTATGGCTATCCGGCCGATCTGGCAGATCTGCCCTGGACGCATACGTACCCAGTATATTCACTGTCTCATCAGGAATATGTCTATGAACTCCCTTAATCGGGTCATATCTGTTAGGTAAAACAATGAATACCCATGGAACACGAAAAAGAAGCCCAGCTACGGCACGGGTTAAGTGTCCATAGACAGGCTTCTTCAAGGGGAAGAATAGAATATAGTTCTTCGAAAAAAAATTTTTTACTTCGTATTCGTTTGTTTGTGGGCATCAGCGGTGGTTTTCTTGTCCTCCAGCTCCTGTACACTGCTTAGAAACGTCGATACCCGTCGCAAATATTCACGAGGGTGCTCTCTGAAAATAAGCTCATGTATCCCGTTTTTAACAATCCATACACTGGAAAGCGGGTTGGTTTGATTGGCAGCGAGCTTTTCCGCAATAGGATAAGGAGCTTTTTCATCCTGTGTACCATGCACAAACATGATCGGGAACGGGTAGTTTTCCTTTTTAACCTCCTGATATGGAATCTGGTGCAAGCTGGTGCCGTTCAAAACTGGAAACAACAACTCCAGAATTTCCAAAGACGGATGTCTTGGCAGATTAATTTGATTGTGAATGTTATGGTACAGCGTATCCGGTTCCAGCAGGAAGGTGCTGTCCAAAATCATTGCGTCCACATCCTTGGTTTGCAAGCCCGCCTGAAGAGCGGTTCCTGCCCCCATGGAGAAGCCCCATACGATAATCTCCGACGAGCCGCGTTGCTTCGCAAGCTGAATTGCTCCGAGGAGCTGTTGGGATTCTGCTTTGCCTCCGGTTGCGACTGCTTTGCTGTTTTGTGACGCAAATCCATAATCGAACATGACCACATTAAAGTTCAAACTGTGGGCATAATGTGCCAGATCATACATGGGAATCCAGCTTTCTTCGCGGTTAGCTCCATAACCATGGCTGAAAATAATCGTTTTCCGCGATTGATCCGCCGGGATATACCAGCCTTGTACCATGCGACTACCATCCTTGGCAGGGAAGCTGACTTCCTCATAAGGCATGCTTTTGGCCTGCATCGGATTAGAGTACAGTGGTGCAACGGTGGGATTCGTAAGTACCCATGCGATGTAAGCATGCAAGGCAATAAAACAAAACAACAGAAAAAAGACGACCGACAGCAGCAGAGCAATCACAACGTGCTTGAACCGCAGCAGACGGGGATTAAAGAGTGGGGTGGACGGCTCCTGAACAGCGGTCTGTAGCTGAGCGTTGCGCTGGGATGTCGAAATCATGTAAGAGCCTCCTTATATAAAATTGATCTTCGTTTCATAGAATATAGGTATAATTCCACTTGAAAATAGTAGTGTAGATCCGTATAGATACCTATTATCGTATGATGGGGATTATCCAAAGTCAACGCCTGAACCGGAAAAGTAAAAATGATGCAAAGAATTGTCGATGTTTGTTCTCGTTCTGTAATATGGTTGTCACAAAAACATCGGTTTACAGTAGCCGCGACTATTCTATATAATTTATGTAACCATGTTTCATAGTGTGAAACGAATATGGATACAAGAGGAGCGGTTCACGATGGAAGACCGTAAATTAACCGTTCGCGCTGTAGAGCGTGCACTTGATATACTGCTGTGTTTTACCGCAAATTCGGATCTTGGCCTGACGGAGATTGCCTCCAAAATTGGTCTACATAAAAGCACGGTTCATCGGCTGTTGACTACGTTGGAGGATCGGGGCTTTGTCGTTCGGAATGCCGAAACGGAAAAATATCGACTTGGCTTCCGCATTTGGGAGCTATCCACGCATTTGTCCCAAAGTGACGAGCCGGCGGTGCTGTTACAACCTGCAATGGAAGGACTACGTGACCGTCTGGGGGAGACGGTCAGCTTGTACTTACGAGACGGCAGCATGCGTATTCGCATACAAGCCGTGCAGAGCAATCAGGCGATCCGCAGGGTCGCGCCTGTAGGTGCGCGTATGCCGCTGGCTGTAGGGGCCTCCAGCAAGGTGCTGGCGGCCTTTATGCCGCCGCAGGAGCTGGAAGCCCTGCTAAGCGGGGATGAATGGCCGCCCTCAGTAGACCCGGAGGTCTATAAAGCCCAGCTGCAGGACATTCGCGAGAAGGGCTATGCGACCAGCTATGAAGAACGGGAGCCAGGGGCTGCTGCTGTGGCAGCGCCAATTGTGAACCGGAAGGGACAGGTCACTGCGGCTTTATCTGTATCCGGCCCGGTCAGTCGACTTGCACCCGAGACGCTACATGACTTTGCTCCGATTTTGATCGAAGCGGCGAAGGAAATGGGGCTTATGCTCCCGTAACAAGAATGAACACAGTTGAAGCAAGCAGAGTGATTTGATGGGGAACGTCTCCTTGGTAAAGGGAACCTAAAGGGGTTGCCAAAGCCATAAATTTGAAGTAGTCTGGTAAGGAAGGTGGGATGTCTGTTATATCCGCCTCATGTGAATAGAAGTATCACAGTTACTGGGGGAGCCTGTAATGCCGGGCTGAGATGGAATCGTGCAAGATTCCGGACCCTTTGCACCTGATCTGGATCATACCAGCGTAGGGAAGTAATCGGCCATTGAAATGTATACGCGGCTGCTGTCTTCAGTGGCGCATTGGAATGGATTATTCCATATGCGCATTGTCTGGATAGCTGCCTCGTTAGATTAGCCGGTTCCCTGGGGAACCGGCTTTTTTGCATAGATCAGCGCCACCCTGGGAATGGTTCCGGATCGGTGTGTCATTTCATCGAAACGGGAGGAATGGACAATGAAGTCGACAGAAGCAGAAGGAACAAAAAAAGTTGAGGTAGAGAAGACAAGCGGGGAGCAAGCCAGTGGGGTAACGCCCTTTCCAGGAAGCCGTAAGGTATATATTCAAGGCTCGCGGCCGGACATTGCCGTGCCAGAGCGCGAAATTGCTCTTCATCCTACACATACGCCGCAGGGCACGGAGCATCATGAGCCATTGCGTGTATATGATACAAGCGGTCCCATGACCGACGAAGCCTATCAGGTCGATATCCGTCAGGGCCTGCCTCCATTACGGCGAGCTTGGGCACTGGAACGGGGCGATGTGGAGGCTTACGAGGGACGCGCCGTCCAGCCGGAGGATAATGGACTGAAACCTGGCTCCAAACGGGAGACAGTGGAATTTCCCGGCGTGACCAATCGTCCGCTTCGTGCTTCGCAAGGGCGTACAGTGACGCAAATGCATTATGCGCGGCAAGGGATCATTACGCCCGAAATGGAATTTGCGGCGATCCGCGAAGGGGTGGAGCCTGAGTTTGTACGGCAGGAGTTGGCGGCTGGACGAGCCATTTTGCCTTCGAATATCAATCACCCGGAAAGTGAGCCAATGGTCATTGGGCGTCATTTTCACGTGAAGATCAATGCGAACATTGGTAATTCTGCGGTTACCTCCTCCATCGAGGAGGAAGTGGAGAAAATGACTTGGGCTGTGCGTTGGGGCTCGGATACGGTTATGGACCTGTCCACAGGCCGTAATATCCATACAACACGTGAATGGATCATTCGGAATTCTCCTGTACCGATTGGGACTGTGCCGCTGTATCAGGCACTTGAAAAGGTGAACGGTGAAGCAGAGGCGCTGACATGGGAGTTGTATCGCGATACGCTGATTGAGCAGGCGGAGCAGGGAGTGGACTATTTTACAATTCATGCGGGTGTATTGCTGCGGTATATTCCGATGACGGCGAATAGAATGACGGGAATTGTGTCCCGGGGCGGGTCAATCATGGCAGCCTGGTGCCTTGCGCACCATCAGGAGAATTTTTTGTATACACATTTTGAAGAAATTTGCGAAATTATGAAAGCCTATGATGTGGCCTTTTCTCTCGGGGATGGTCTACGTCCAGGTAGTATCTATGATGCGAATGATGAAGCACAGTTTGCAGAGCTGGAAACGTTGGGCGAGCTAACGCAAATCGCATGGAAGCATGATGTTCAGGTCATGATTGAAGGGCCGGGACATGTCCCTATGCATAAAATCAAAGAGAATGTGGATTTACAAATGGAGATTTGTAAGGAAGCTCCTTTCTATACCTTGGGACCGCTCACGACGGATATTGCCCCCGGATATGATCATATTACCTCAGCCATCGGGGCGGCGATGATCGGTTGGTTCGGGACGTCCATGCTGTGTTATGTTACGCCTAAGGAGCATTTGGGTCTACCCAATAAGGATGATGTCCGTGAGGGTGTCATTACCTACAAAATTGCGGCACATGCTGCCGATCTGGCCAAGGGGCATCCACGGGCGCAGCAGCGGGATGATGCTTTGTCCAAGGCACGCTTTGAGTTCCGCTGGCGGGATCAGTTCAATCTGTCGCTTGATCCCGAGCGTGCCTTATCCTACCATGATGAAACGCTACCCGCAGAGGGCGCCAAGGAAGCACATTTTTGCTCAATGTGCGGCCCTAAATTTTGTAGTATGCGTATCACTCAGGACATTCGCGCCTATGCAGCGGATAAGGGGCTGAACACTCAAGAAGCAGTAGCTGCCGGAATGCGCGAGAAGGCAGAGCAGTATCGGGATGGAGGTCAGTAAAACGAACGTGGGAGTTTAGGGACAAATGAATTAAAAAAGCCGTGGTTCTCTACAGTCGATGTAGGAAACTACGGCTTTTTAGCTTATGTAAAGCGGATCATGCAACCGGATAAACGGCGCCTTATTTTTTACCCATTTTTTCATTTAAAATATCCTGAAAGCTGAGCTTCTTTTCCGAGCTATCTTCTTTCTTCTGCATACTCACCGCGTTGGCACGTTGGTATTGGTGGTGAAAGGGCATCAGGGTGTGGACGGTTAAGTTCATTGTATTCATGTAGGTCATTCCTCCAATTCCATATTGTCAAATTCAGATTGAGTTGCTTAGGACGTCTGTATAGGACTATTTGTATGTACTTGATGTCGTAATGCTATGTAGGTTGCTTGGTAATGTTTCAATCATTATACCCACATTTTTTCAAAGTAAAACGCTTTTGACATAAAACAGGAAGATGGTCATATGTGTCCAAAATGTCGATTAGGAGGATGGTCGTTTTAGAGGAAAATGTGCCTAGGTCTAAAACAAGGGCTAGAGGCCCGTTTTCTTAGTTTAGTAGTCGGGATTGTGTTATTTTGTCGAATAACCTTGTAAAAGGAGAATTTTGCGGAATCCAAGTCAGGATTGAGGCAGTCTGGTGGCGAATTAAAGTGTCAAAGTTGTATTGACTTTATGTTTGGTAGTAGATACCATGAACTGGTTGTCAGCGTATTTTGACAACAAGAGTCAGCCAATCCATCTGGCGATTCATCCTTTGAAATGTTAGAGAGAGGATTAGAGCATATATGAAAAAAAGTATTGCAGACATTGCATTTATTATTCTGGGTGCGTTTTTTTTCGCGCTAGCTGTTAATCTGTTTGTGATCCCGAATGAATTTGGCGAGGGGGGCGTTACAGGCGTCACGATCATCCTGTACTACCTGTTTCAGTGGTCTCCCTCGATCGTCAATCTGGTGATTAATGGCTTGCTGCTGATTATCGGATATAAATTTTTGGACAAGAGAACGACCCTGTACACTATAATTGCGGTCGCTTTTAACTCGCTGTTTTTACATTTAACGGTCAACTGGCGGATTGATTCGCATGAACCGACGATTAATGCTGTATTTGCCGGAGTTTTGGTGGGGGTCGGCATTGGCTTAATCGTACGGGTAGGTGGCACAACGGCAGGAACGGTCATTTTAGCCCGGATTGCCAACAAGTATCTGGATTGGAATATCAGCTATGGCTTGCTGTTTTTTGATTTGATTGTCGCATTCTCTTCCTATTTTATTATTGGTCCGGAAAAATTGATGCTAACTATCGTTATTTTGTACGTTGGTACAAAGGTGATGGACTTCATGATCGAAGGACTGAACCCGAAAAAAGCAGTCATGATCATTTCGGAGCACCAAGATAAAATTGCCGAGATGGTTATTACGAAAATGGATCGTGGAGTTACCGTCCTGTCAGGCCACGGCTATTACACTAAAAATCCAAAAGAAGTGCTGTATATCGTCATTAGTAAACAAGAGGTGTCAGCGCTTAAAAAGATAGTGAAAGCCATCGACACAGCAGCGTTTATCACCATTCATGACGTGCGAGACGTGTTCGGAGAGGGTTTTCTGGATATTTCGAAGTAACTCGCATGCGCGAAGGTAAGGTTATAAGAGAACATAGTTGGAAGTCGGTCCTGAGGGATCGGCTTTTTGTTTTTGTGATGTTTCTTCCATTTTTGGTATTGGAAAATATGCATAATAAAGAGGAGTCACTCAATTCCTGTTATATGGAGGGTTTGGCGGGATGGAGAATAAGGGTAATTATGATGTAAAAGAAGAATTCAAGAAGCCGTGGACGCATGTGTCTATTTTTTTTATCATGTTGCATGTTATGAATTTTGCTTTATTTTCCTCCTCACTTCATTCCACTAAGGATCGTATAGCATTGTTATATTTTCCATTAGTTACTATGATTATTACATTAGCAATCGTAGTATTGAATCCAAGGTATTCTAAGCATAGAGAATCCTTTTCTGAGCATATGTTAGCTTCCTATCGTAAGATTTGTGCAAGTGTATTTATTGTACTTGATTTGATTTTCCTTGCACTCATGTTCAAATATTCGGGCGGATTTCTGTTCAGCACGCTGAAATTAGCTTTATTTTTATCGGCTATTTTGCATTTAGCAGTAGGAATGTCTTTTGCTACAATAACACCTAACCGTCTAATTGGTTTGAAGTTCCCTTGGCTACTTTCGAATGAAATGGGATGGAAGAAGACGCATCGTATCTCTGCTTATATTTGGATAGCCTTTGGCTTAATCGGGATCGCTATAGGATTAGGACAAGAAGTTAATGTGTATATGGTGCTCGCATCTTGTTTACCGACGATGATTAGTTTTATTACTTCTCTCTTTCTAAGTCATAGGTATAAAAATATAGACTGCTGATATCTGTATAATGCAGATCGATTTAGCATATTAGGGGGATTTCCATGAGAAGTAAGTTAAATTTTTCTAATGTATTGTCTTTTCTTATTTCTGTTTTGCCTTTCATTATCTACCTTTTCATGTATCCGAGAATGCCTAGGAATGTAGCAATCCACTACAATTTCAATGATGTGGCTGACCGTTTTGTTGACAAATCCTCCCCTGAGGTATGGTTGTTGTGTGGAATTAGTCTCATATCTTTTATAATTATGCTAATGCTTCAACCCTATCTCAGTCGTCAGTTCAAGAGCGAAGAAGGCTCTGTAATCATGGAAAGCCTGCCTGGTCTCTTCACACTCCTTATAACCCTAGTGTTCTCAGTTCTCGGCATATGTTTCCTTTTAAAAGCTTAAAGCATATAAAAAATCCCCTCTCAATTCGCAGTTTCCACTGCATTTGGAGGGGATTTCGTTATTTATACGCTCTCTACTCTTGAATCATCTGACGCAATACGGTTTGCAGAATACCACCGTTGTGGTAGTAGTCGATATCGACGGTGCTGTCTAGACGGGCAATTACCGGGAATTCGAACTTTGTGCCATCCTCGCGTTTAGCCACCACTGTAAGCTCTTGACCAGGCTTCACGTCATTGTCGATGCCAAGAATGTCAAACGTTTCACGACCGTTCAGACCCAGGCTAGACCAGCCATAGCCCTCCTGGAATTGCAGAGGCAGTACACCCATGCCGACTAGGTTACTGCGGTGAATCCGCTCGAAGCTTTCGGCAATGACAGCCTTAACGCCCAGCAGTAGCGTACCTTTGGCCGCCCAGTCACGAGAGCTGCCTGTGCCGTATTCCTTACCAGCAATGACGATCAGGTTCTGATCGGCTGCCTGATATTTCATGGATGCATCATAGATGGACATTTCCTCATCCGTTGGCAAGTATTTGGTCACGCCGCCCTCGGTGCCTGGAGCCACATTGTTGCGGATACGGATGTTGGCGAATGTACCGCGCATCATGACCTCGTGGTTACCGCGACGTGAGCCGTAGGAGT
Source organism: Paenibacillus sp. SEL1 (assembly GCF_054602535.1). Lineage (NCBI taxonomy): Bacteria > Bacillati > Bacillota > Bacilli > Caryophanales > Paenibacillaceae > Paenibacillus > Paenibacillus sp. SEL1. Next base: position 2,823,967 of record NZ_CM137723.1, read on the forward strand.
TGAAGTCCTTGCGTTCCACGCCATGCTCCTTCAAATACAGTCCTGCCGGGCTGGCAGGGGCAATGTTGCCTGCTGGTGAGATATGGTCCGTCGTGACCGAATCATTCAACAGGGCAAGCACACGGGCATTACGGATTTCCTTGATATCTTGTACGCCATCCTGAAGTCCTTCAAAGAACGGCGGATTTTGAATATAAGTTGAGTTTTCATCCCATTCATACAGTTCGCCTTCAGGAACCGGAATGGAATTCCATTTTTCGTTGGCAGTAAATACATTTTCGTATTTGCGACGGAACATATCCGGGCTGAGAGACAGGCTGATGGCTTCCTTGATTTCCTCGGAAGTAGGCCAGATGTCTTTCAGGTAGACTGGTTGATTGTCCTGATCGTAACCGAGCGGATCATTCACCAAATCAATGTTCACTGTGCCTGCCAGCGCATAAGCGACAACCAGTGGCGGTGAGCCGAGATAGTTGGCTTTGACCTGCGCGTGCACACGGCCTTCAAAGTTCCGGTTGCCGGAAATAACTGCGCCAACCGTCAAATCATGGTCTGTGATGGCTTGACTCACTTCGTCAGGAAGTGGGCCGGAGTTACCAATACAGGTTGCGCAGCCGTAGCCAGCTACATGGAAACCGAGGGCTTCGAGCGGTCCGATTAATCCGGCTTTTTGCAGGTATTCCGTCACGACGAGGGAGCCTGGTGTCAAGCTTGTTTTAACATAGCCTGGCTTTTTGAGCCCGCGCTGTACTGCTTTTTTGGCCAGCAAGCCTGCACCGAGCATAACGCTTGGATTGGAGGTATTCGTGCAGCTTGTGATCGCCGCAATAACGACTGCTCCTGTACCCAACTCGCTGGTGGAGCCGTCCGGATGGGTCAGCGGAATTTTCTTTGCGATTTTTTCATCGCTCAGTCCATAGCCGCCCTTGTCCACCGGGGTACGGATAATGCCTTCAAACGTTTCCTTCATGCGACTAAGCTCAACACGGTCCTGCGGACGTTTGGGTCCGGCGAGACTCGGTACTACCGATGCCAGATCAAGCTCAATCGTATCGCTGAACACAGGGTCCGGTGTATCGGATGTGCGGAACATGCCTTGGGCTTTGTAATATTCCTCTACGAGGCTTACTTGCTCATCAGAACGTCCGGTGCTGCGCAGGTAGGCTAGCGTTTCCGCATCGACCGGGAAGAAGCCAATCGTTGCGCCGTATTCCGGTGCCATGTTGGCAACCGTCGCACGGTCAGCCAAGCTGATGTTTGCCAGACCAGGCCCGTAAAATTCCACGAATTTGCCGACTACGCCTTTTTTACGCAGCATTTGCGTAACAGTGAGCGCCAGATCGGTGGCAGTAGAGCCTTCCGACAGGCTGCCTGTCAGTTTGAAGCCGATCACATCGGGAGTGACAAAATACAGCGGCTGCCCCAGCATACCCGCCTCTGCTTCAATCCCGCCGACACCCCAGCCTACAACACCCAGCCCGTTAATCATCGTGGTATGGGAGTCTGTTCCTACGAGGGAATCTGGAAAGACGACCGTTTCACCGTCAATGGTTTTGGTAGCGGCAACGGAGGCGAGATACTCCAGATTGACCTGATGGACGATACCGGTGGATGGCGGAACGGCCCGGAAGTTGTTGAACGCCGTTTGCGCCCAACGCAGAAAACGGTACCGCTCCTCGTTCCGTTCAAACTCTACATTAATATTGTAATCCAGCGCATCACTGGTACCAAAAGCATCGACCATGACCGAGTGATCGATAACGAGATCGACGGGAACGAGCGGATTGATTTGCTTCGGGTCCCCGCCTGCTTTTTTCACCGTATCACGCATAGCTGCCAAATCGACAACCACCGGGACACCGGTAAAATCCTGTAGCACGATGCGTGCAGGAATGAACGGAATCTCCTTGTTGGTGTCCCGATCTTCAGCCCAGCCTGTCAGCTGTTGCACATGTTCTTCCGTAATGGCGCGACCGTCAAACTGTCGAACAGCGGCTTCCAGCAATACTTTAATGGAGAAAGGCAGCTTGGCGATACCGCTTTTTCCTTGTTCCTCCAGTGCCTTAAGACTGTAGTAGCGATAAGGCTTCCCGTTAACTTCCAGACTACGGGCGATGGAGAATTGATCTTTTCCTGACATAAGTATTACCTCCTTGAAGTGGATGCTTGGGGGAAAATAGGGATGTCGTTTTTTCGACGTCTTTCACAGTTGGTTTAAATTGGTTGCGTTCTCAATTACATCTTCAGTGCTTCATAACGTGTTAGAGGTTGAGATGAATGTAATTTGTTTCATTAGATGAAACATGATTTCAAAATGATTGCTTTTGGATTAAGTATACCGTTTTCAGACGGTTCCGTAAAGTTTTTTTGGCCTAAATGATGCGTTGCAGATTGGAAAATAAAACGTTCCGCTCCCTCGCGTTTCGATGTTCATACCAAGCTTTAGAGATTCATACTTATAGATAGAGAGCATTTCAGACCAGAGAGGCAAGAAAGGAAGTTATTCATCATTCCGGTTATCCCCGGAAAAGGATAGCGGGACGAATATGGAGGGATTGGGATGGGGGAGCGGGAATGGAAACAGGCCCTTTTTGCTTACGTGAATCAATACAATCGCAGTGAAGTGAATGGTGTACCGCAGCCGGATGAGTATCTGGAGGTGGGTCAGCGGATGGAACGGGCAGCACGTGCGGCCAGATTGGAGCAGTGGTACAACGAACGGGATGCTGTTCCCCTACGCAGCGAGACACGCGCCAAGCCGCTACGAATGGTGCAGGATACCCCGGATGAGGCTGTGGTAGATGTACAACTGCATGTCCGACTCTTTTATGAGAAGGGTGGGATGACTCACCGGGAGGATCGGATCGAACGGGAGCGTCTGACGTTCACACGCGAGGGTGAAGCCTGGCAGGTAGCGAGAATTGAGCGCGATCCGGCAGAAAGGAAGCCAGCGGGGGGAGAGGTTCCTTTTGAACAGGCTTCGTTTAATCAAGGAGGAAATCTGCCGCTGCTGAATCGCGGTGTGCTGGGCTTCGGCTCATCAGCACGTCCCAGCCGATATCGCCGCGAAGAAGCAGCGGCCTATGCAGATCAGTGGTGGGATAGCTTCAATCCGGAGTTTGAAGGTTTTGATGTGGATTGCACCAATTATATCTCGCAATGCCTCTTTGCAGGGGGAGCACCGATCCACTATACTGGTAAAAGAGAATCGGGCTGGTGGTATAAAGGACGGGTCGCCGGAAATGAGCTGTGGAGCTACAGTTGGGCAGTTTCCAACAGTCTGGAGCGGTATTTGGGCTCCAGCTCATGGGGGTTGACCGCTGAGCAGGTGAGTCGCCCAGAGCAGCTCATGTTGGGGGACGTCATTTTTTACGATTGGGATGGTGACGGAACCTTCCAGCACAGCACGGTGGTCACGGCCTTTGATGCGGGCGGCATGCCGCTAGTCAATGCACATACGGTAAGCTCCAGACATCGTTATTGGGACTATAAAAATTCGTATGCGTGGACGGACAACACGGTATATCGCTTTTATCACATCGCCGACTATTTTTAAATGAGATGATGGATAACAGGTACAGTGATGCAAATCAGTCACAATGACGAAAGCAGGAAAGCGGAGGATAGGCATGGCAAATCAAAAATTGACCGTAGGGCTAGTGTACGGTGGCAAATCGGGCGAACATGAGGTTTCGCTGCAAACGGCGTATGCGGTAATGAACGCTTTTAACTATGAGAAATACGAGATTATTCCTTTTTATATTACGAAGGCTGGCGATTGGCGTAGAGGGGCGCTATTAAGCGCTCCTCTGGCTTCTGTAGAGCAATTGAAGCTGGAACGCGCAGAGGGCGGCACCAAGGCGGCATTAGATACATTGTTCGGCAAGCTGTACGGAGAGCAGACGCTGGATGTGCTGTTTCCGTTGCTGCACGGTACCTTTGGCGAGGACGGAACGATTCAGGGTCTGTTCGAAATGGCGGATATGCCCTATGTCGGGGCAGGAGTGCTGGCTTCGGCAGCAGGTATGGATAAAGGCGTCATGAAGAAGCTGTTTGAGCATGCAGGATTGCCGCAAGTGAAATACTGTTATTTTAATAGTACACAGTGGGCCCAAACCAGTCATGATCTGGTACGTAACATGGAAACCGAGCTAGGTTATCCTTGCTTTGTCAAACCGGCCAATCTGGGATCAAGTGTCGGTATTTCCAAAGCCAGTAACCGTGAAGAGCTGGAAAAGGCTGTAGACCTGGCTTTGCAATTTGACCTAAAGGTGATTGTCGAGGAGTACGTCGATGCCCGTGAGATTGAGGTCAGTGTACTGGGCAATGATGAGCCGATTGCCTCGGTACCGGGTGAAATTGTATCGTCGAGTGATTATTACGATTACGCTGCCAAATATACGGATGGTCAATCGGAAATGCTCATTCCGGCACCGTTGGATGAGGAAGTGGCAGATCGTATTCGTGAAGCCGCATTGCAAGCATTCCGCGCTCTGGAAGGCTGCGGGATTTCCCGTGCCGATTTCTTCGTCAGACGCTCGGACGGACATATCCTTATTAATGAAGTGAATACAATGCCTGGTTTTACACCGTTCAGTATGTATCCATTGCTGTGGAGAGAAACTGGCGTATCCTATGCAAGTCTGCTGGACCGCATGATTGCCCTTGCACTGGAGCGTTATGAGCGCAGGTCGGCACTGCACTACGAGAACTCATAAACGAAACAAAGGGGAGCTGATCACTCTCCTTTTTGTTCATATATATGGCATATCTTTGAGCACTACACTAAACCCTTAATGATGAAAGGTGGCGGTTACACATGGGCTTTCAAACTGAATTTAACTCCGTGTGCAAATTCAAGAGCGAGCAAGAACTTTACGAACTGCTGGAATACGGACGTGGCAAAATGGTTAAATCCGGGCTGCGCGTGTTTCCGACAGGCCAGAAGGTCATCGCTTACAGCGTGGACAACGTGGCAGTAGCCATCGTGCAGATTGTGGGCTGTATCGCCGAAATTAATTTCCAGGGCGATGAAGTGACCGAAGTTGAAATGATCCTCATTCGTAAGCTGAATGAAGAGGAATCAAGAATTCAGACCGCATTGGCGGATGAAATGTTTTTTGGAGCACAGCAGCAATCCTAGCTGTTTTCTTCTTGCAATTTGTGCGATAACACCGAATCAGCAGGTGCATTTCCGGGTATGATCAGTAGAAAAGGGGTTTAGGTCACAGAACGAAAGCGGCCTTACCATCTACTGCGACTGCTGAAAGGAAGACACTCTATGATCGTAAGGTTCGGTTATGTAGCCATGTCGGTTACCGTTCAAAATGCATCCCCCTCTAAAACCATGACATTGAGCAGCTTTAACAAGATTGGAGACCGAGAAGCTGCAATCCGCAAGCTAGAACGGATAGCAGCCGAAAATCTCCATAATACTTTGAGGCTGCTGCGCCATAATCGCGCGAGTGATATCCAGGTCTATCGTTTCTCATCCAAGCTGATTCCGCTCGCGACCCATCAGGATCTGCGGGATTGGGATCCTTTTCAGGCGCTTGCTGCTGACTTTGCAGAGGTTGGGAACTATGTCAGGGCGAATAAGATGAGGGTATCGTTTCACCCCGATCATTTTACAGTGTTAAGCACTCCCCGTCCTGAGGTGTTGCAAAGCTCCATTAATGATCTGAAGTACCACAAAGCGATGCTGGAGGCCATGGGACTGGGTGCCGAAGCCAAGAACAACATTCATATTGGTGGTGCATACGGAGATAAGGTGACCTCAGGCCAGCGTTTTGTAGAGCAGGTTAGTGCTCTGGATCTTTCATTAAGAGAACGGTTAACGCTGGAAAATGATGATAAAACGTTCAATGCGTTGGAAACGCTGGATGCTTGCAAATTGACGGGGTTACCGATGGTTCTCGATATTCATCATCAATGGGTGAATAATGAGGGGGAGAAGCCGTGGGAGCTATGGCCGGATATTTTGGATACCTGGAAAGGGGAATTGGCCCAAGCCGGATCTTCTGTGGATCATCCATTGCCGCCCAAAATCCATGCGTCCAGCCCCAAAAGTGAAAAAGATCCTCGGGGTCATGCGGACGGTGTTCTAATGGAGCCGTTGCTTACCTTTTTGCGCAATATTGCCGGATATACGGATCGGATTGATGTCATGCTTGAAGCCAAACTTAAGGATGAAGCGTTATTCGGGTTGATGAATGAACTGCGCCTTCAGGAAGCTAATGGGGTTAAAGTGCTGGATGGAGCTTCCGTAGAAATTATGCCTTAGAAAGTAGCATTTTGCGGATAATGCTCCCATTTAGAGAAACTTTATGCAGATTATTGTGTATACTAGAATGTGTAAACTAGCAAACTTGTACTGAAACAGAGATGGTTAAGAGACTGTGTTGTAGAGCAGCTTCGTAAACCACGTAACAATGATATAGAAAGTAGAGTGAACACGTTGAACGAAAATGAAAACGAAAAGGTTCCCTATATCGTATCAGGAAAAAGCTATACTGCCGTGGCTATTAACGCGGCATCCAAAGCCGGGGAATGGATTAAAAGCAGGCTGGGAACTGTTGAACATTTGAATACCAAACAGTCTCCTACGGATCTAGTGACCGAGGTAGATAAAGGTGCAGAGCAAATGATTCGCAGACTGATTCTGACCCATTTTCCCGATCATGCTATTTTGGGTGAAGAGGGTGTAGAGCCGGGAGCCGAAGCTTCGGCCCGCGCATTAGAGGCTGCCCGTGAAGAGGAATATCTATGGATTATTGATCCGGTAGATGGGACTACCAATTTTGTACACAGTCTGCCGTATTACAGTGTGTCTATTGCATTGGCCCATCGTGGAGAGGTGATTGTCGGGGTTATTTATGATCCGTCCCGTGATGAAATGTTTGTAGCGGAAAAAGGAAAAGGCGCTTATGTACATGGCAATCGCATGCAAGCATCGAGAGAAGAAACACTGGGAGATAGTCTGGTGTGCATCGGCTTCCCGCCGGATCGTACGTATGCACAACCGCTAAATATGAAAATTACGCAGGTTCTTACACCTCAGGTACGCGGCATTCGGGCGCTGGGCTCGGCAGCATTACATCTGGCTTATGTAGCATCAGGACGGCTGTCGGCTTATTGCGAAATTGGTTTGAATGCGTGGGATGTGGCAGCGGGCGCTTTGCTGATACAGGAATCAGGCGGCACCATTACCGATACATTGGGCAGACCTTATGACCTGAGTGTACGGCATATTGCAGCGACGAATACAGCTATTCATTCTCAACTTATTCAAGTGCTGAAAGAAGCAGACGCAACCGGGTTATAATTCTACGTAGAACATCATCCTGAAGGAGGAAATCGCGATGAGCCAATCCGAAGAATTGGAGCGCCAGCTCAGTGAACTGCTGACGGAAGGCGAAATTCGTGAGAATGAGGCCCAGAAGCGGGAAAGACTCAGTCCTAAATATGAGGTGCGGGTTCAGACTCATATCGATCCCATTGTTGAGGAGACGCGTAAATACCGAAGTATGGCACGGGAACTTGATGACCGATACGACGAATATATGAGCAAGGCGGACAAATCGAAACCAACCGATCAACGCTAAGCAAATACAAATACCTCTTGCCGAATGACCAAGGCATGGGGTATTTTGTATGATATATAAAGTTTTATCCATTTTGGGCTGGACCGGCCAGGATGAGCGAAGGAGGCGACATTCACTGATTACCTACTTTAAAAGCGCTTACAAAAATGCTGGAATCCATCATAAAATGGTACTGCTGATTACGGTGCTTATGCTGGTTAATTTTGCAGTTGTTGCAGTCATACTTAAGTACGTATTTCATATTTATGATAATCAAATGTACAAAAAAACATCCGAAGTACTCAATATTTCTTCAATCGGCATAGAAAATGAGCTGAAGGATGTGGAAAAAGTTACTTTCAAGGTAACAACGGACGAGCAGCTTCAACGTTATTTGCTGCAATTGGAAAAGGAAAAGTCACCTTATACCAAAATGGTGCTGCGTAAAAAAATAACGAATAGGCTCGTCGCCTTTGCCGGCTCTGAGACCTATGTCTATTCTATGATAGTAATCGACAAAGAGGGACAGGTCATGAGCGCGGGCAACCGCGAAGGTATTCCCCAGGAGCTTCGATCCACCCTGTCGGAGCTGGCAGACGAACATGATGGTTCCAATGCATGGTATGCGGCAGGTCATTCCTCCTTGCTGGCCGCTCGGCAGTTCAAATCCTTTACCGATTCCAATTTTACACTGAATGGGCTCGGAACGCTTGCGATTCGTGTGCGAATTGACCGGATTGTAGCGGATCGTGTGCAGACCTCCGGCCGTGACGGACAACTGATGATTACAGATGGAAGACGGATGATTTATCCCGAAACACCACTTTTGAGTGAGAGTGATATCCAGGCGGAGCTTGGCCGAAAGCAGCCTTACGGGATTGCGACCTACTCAGGAGGAACCTTTTTCGCTGCTCAAATCAAATCCTCTTATACGGGGTGGACGTATTTGCATATGACCCCCTTCGATGATATGTTTCGCAGTATTACGATCATTAAAGAAGTTGTAAGCGCTATTTTTGTAATTATGCTTCTTATCGCATTGGCACTGGGGGCTAGGTTGTCAGGGAGCATTACCAAACCGATTGTTCAATTAATCCAGAACATGCGTAAAATAGAAAAAGGCGATCTCGACCGTTTGGAAGAAGAAGCACTTGGCGCGGTCCCCCTTTCCACACAGGATGAGGTAGGCTTGTTACATCGGACATATAAGAAAATGATTCGCCGCATTCGTGAGCTCATTAATGAGAATGTTGGCAAGCAGCTATTACTGCGGGAAACAGAGCTAAAGGCATTACAGGCACAGATTAATCCACACTTTTTATACAACACGCTGGAATCCGTGAACTGGCTCGCCAAGGCCAATAAGCAGGATCGGATTTCAGAGATGGTGGAAGCACTTGCTTTTCTATTGCGTAGTGCGGTCAGTTTTGAAGAGCAGCTGATTCCGCTTCGAAAAGAACTGGATATTGTAAGGAGCTACGTAACGATCCAAAAAACACGTTTTGATGAACGTCTCGTTTTCCATCTGGATGTCCCGGAAGAACTGATGGATGCACAAATTCCGAAGCTAACGCTTCAGCCCTTGGTGGAGAATGCCATTCATTATGCGCTGGAGCCGCGAATTGAACCCTGTCGGATTGCTATTATTGCGAGAGAAAGCGAGGGGGCTCTATTTCTGCGAGTTGAAGATGACGGACCGGGAATGACGCCGGATTTCTTGGAAAAGCTGCGGAGCGGGCAGGTCATGACTCGTGGGCAGGGCATTGGACTTACGAATATTCAGGAACGGATTAACCTGACATTTGGTACACCTTGGGGGATAGAGCTGCATAGCGAGTCAGGAACAGGAACGTCGATTCATGTCTGTATTCCATATGTGAAAGGGGATCAGGGTCGTGTACAAGGTGCTACTGGTTGATGATGAGCGTATGATTTTGGAAGGCATATCACAGGTGGTTGATTGGGGGAAAGCGGGAACGAGATTGGTTGGTACGGCACGTAACGGGATTGAGGCTTATGATCAGATTCAGGCCAGCCCACCTGATTTTGTGATTAGCGACATCTCTATGCCTGGATTGGACGGTATCGGACTGGTTGCCAAAACGACGGAGCATTTTCCAGACGTCCGTTTCATTCTGTTGTCTGGTTACAAAGATTTTGATTATGCCTGTCGGGCCATGCAATACGGGGTGAAGCACTACTTGTTGAAGCCATGCAATGAGCGGCAAATTCATGAGGCTCTGACCGAGTTGGGGCAGGAGCGGGAGGAGCAGGAAGAACGCAAGCAGTTTGTAAACCGGATGAAGCTAGATTTTCAGCGTATGCTGCCTCATGTGAAGGAACACTTTTTGAAGGAGTTTATTTCCTATAAAACTTACGGTAGCCGTGATATCGCATTTTATGAGCGGTTATTCGGAATTGAATTGCAAGATAAGCAGGTTCGAATGCTGCTGCTGCGGGTGGAGGAATCCCATGAGCCGGAGCATTTGTTTGCATTGCAAAATATAGCGGCAGATTTGATGGATGATGTCTTGCTCAGTACGACCATGCAGGGGCAATTGCTCATCGTGCTGGAAAGTGAGGAGGATGACACGTCACGGTTTATGAAACAGATTGAAGCGGTACGTGCGACATTTCATCGCTTTTACAAGCTGGAGGTAACAATCGCAGTTAGTGAGTCGGATAGTATGCAGCATTCACGGGGGATGTACCGGGAGACACTGCATTGTATGAATCACCGTTTTTACACCGGGGAGGGCAGTTTGATTACGAAGGAGGATTTAGCGGCTGAGGATACCCGGGAGATGGCAGATTTGGAACTGGACGAGGAGAAGTTCGGTCTGCTAATCAAGGCTGGAAATACGGTGGAGGTTGCACAGGAAGTGGATCGGTTGTTCGGTATTCTGTCCCGGATGAAGCTGGAAATCTCCGTGACCCGCTCCTATGTGCTTCAGCTCTATGCCGCTATGATCCGTATATGCCCTGAAGAAGAGCGTGCGGCGTTTACGAGCCGAATGGTGGTGCTGGCAGAGCAAAAAACGCTGGCATGTCTCAAATCTTTTGTACAGGAAGCTGCCGAACGAATGACCGCAATCTATTATAAAAGTAATGTGTATCGCCAATCTTCCACCGTTGATAAAATGATCACTATTATTGAGCAAAACTACAGAAAATCCGATCTGTCGCTGAACGGAGTGGCAGGTCAAATGCTGTATATGAATTCCGACTACTTAGGAAAAATTTTCAAAAAAGTGACAGGCGAAAACTTTTCACACTACGTCAATCGTTATCGGATCGAACGTGCGGCTGAGCATATTCGAGAGACCGGAGACGTGAAGGTGTTTGAGCTGGCCGAATGGTTCGGCTTCGGTGGGAACGCGCAATATTTTAGCCAGGTGTTCAAAAAATGGGCGGGTATGACGCCTTCCGAGTATATTAAATCACATGAACGGGGATGAGCTGATGGCCCCCACTGTTTTTTAAACCCAGGAAACCTGATTTGTGTATTCCAATGTTTCTCTGCTTTTGGGAAAATAACAACAGGAGCTAATGTAAACGCTATCAAAATTGCGTAAATGCGTTGTCACTCGTGATTTGGCTCCTTTCTAGAACAGCGAAAAGGGGAGAGATAGGTGGGCAAAAAGGGATGGTTTCTGATCATAGCGATGCTGCTCGTTTTGACGACGGCATGTAGCGGAGCGGACGGCGGCAGCAATTCGGGCACAAGTGCAGACGGGAAAGTAAAATTACGGATCGCTTGGTGGGGATCGGATACGCGTCATGAATACACGCAAAAGGTCGTTGATTTGTATAAGCAGAAAAATCCAAATGTAACGATTGATGTGGAATATGCCTCTTTTGATGACTATTGGAAAAAGCTCGCCCCGCAGGCTGCGGCTAATCAGTTGCCTGATATCGTGCAAATGGACATTTCGTATATTAGCCAATATGCGAAAAATGGTCAACTGGAGGATCTCGCGCCTTACTTGAATCAAAAAATTCAGGTCGCTGATGTGACCGAAAATGTACTCAAAACCGGCGTAATTGCTGGAAAGCAATATGGTATTCCAACCGGTGTCAATGTTCTGGGTTTCCAGTATGACCCGGCGTTGCTCAAAAAAGCGGGTATAGACAAAATCCCTGACAACTGGACATGGGATCAATACAAAGAACTGGCTTTAAAAGCGGGTTCCAACAAAGTATACTTTGACAGCTCGATGGCGGCTGATATTTTCTTCCACTACTATTTGCGTACGCAAGGAAAGACTCTCTACAATGCGGAAGGAACAGGATTGGGGTATGACGATGATAAGCTGTTTGTTGACTTCTTCAGCGGATTGGCTAATCTGATTAAAAAGGGAGCGACCCCGCCTCCTGAAATTATGAACCAGACCAAGGGGATTCTTGAGGAATCCGATATTGTAAAAGGAACAGGCATCGGTATTTGGCAGTGGTCCAATCAGTATGTGGGCTTACAGCAGGTTGTTAACCGCCCAATGGCACTGGCTCCAATGTTTGGGCCGAATATGGAAAAAGGCGTATACATGCAGCCTACGATGTACTGGACGGTTGCTTCCCGTTCACAGGTGAAGGATGAGGCCGCAAAGTTTATTGATTTCTGGATGAATGATGTAGAAGCGAATAAATTGATTAAAGGCGAACGGGGCGTGCCGATTTCCTCCAAAATCAAGGAGGCTGTTGCGCCAGAGTTAAGCGAGCCTACGAAGCAGGTGTTTGAATTTGTAGCTTCCATGGAGCCGAAGGCTTCTCCAATGAGCCCGCCGCCACCAGTCGGATCGCCGGAAGTGATTGCGACTCTGACCGATTATATTGAGCAGGTCAATTTCGGACAGATGACGGCTGAAGACGCAGCGGCCAAGTTCCGGGCTGATGCGAATACTATCCTTGCGAATAACAAGCAATAATGAGCGCAATGAGACCTTTAGGGTATCTGACATCGTTTTAGCATAAGAACGACAAGATCGAAGGAACGTTTCGTTAAGTTAACCGTGCGTAGTCCAAAGCATGATTGCGCACGGTTGATTCGACGAACCAACTGCATAAGCACCCTTTGCAGACATCACAATAATATTCATATAACAACGAATTATTAACAACATAAAGTTTTTCTATTTCTTTAAATGCAACAGAAGGGAGGCTTGATGAGCTTGCGAAATCATCAGAGCTTGAAAGCCAATATGACCGGATATGCGTTTATCAGCCCGTTTATTGTGGGCTTTCTGGCGTTTACGTTAATTCCAATGTTTATTTCGCTGTATCTGTCCTTTACCACCTACAACCTGTTCACCCCGCCCAAATGGATTGGTCTGGGTAACTTCGAAAAAATGTTCACAGGCGACCCGAAATACTGGAATTCGATCAGGGTCACGTTTACGTATGTGCTGGTCGGTGTACCGTTGCGACTGATTTTCGCGTTGTTTGTGGCTATGATTTTGAATACCAAATCGCGCATGGTCGGCACCTATCGGACAATGTACTATCTGCCGTCGATTATCGGAGGTAGCGTTGCGGTATCCATTATGTGGCGGAACATTTTCAGTAATAACGGCATAGTGAACAGCCTGCTTTCGACCTTAGGGGCGACTCCGGTGAAATGGTTTGGTGATCCGGATGCTTCGCTTACAATGCTAATCACCCTGTCCGTATGGCAATTTGGCTCCTCCATGCTGATTTTTCTGGCAGGTTTAAAGAACATTCCTGTTGAATTGTACGAGGCGTCCAGTGTAGATGGCGCTAAGCCAGTACGAAAATTTTTCAGTATTACGCTACCGTTGCTTAGCCCTATTATTCTATTTAATCTGATTATGCAGACGATCAGCGCTTTTATGACCTTCGTCCCGGCTTATGTTATTTCTAAGGGTGAAGGAGGCCCGATGGATGGAACGATGCTGCATTCACTGTATCTGTTCCGGCAGGCGTTTATGTTCAGCAACATGGGATATGCGGCAGCCATGGCTTGGGTCATGCTCATTATGATTGGGATACTGACAGCGATTTTATTTATAACCTCCAGATACTGGGTATTTTATGAAACGGAAAAGGGGCGCTGATGCCGATGGCATGGAAAACGGTCAAATGGCCAATTTATCACATACTGGTTGCTGCACTGGCGCTCCTGATGCTGTATCCCGTTTTTTGGATGCTGTTCAGCTCGTTTAAAGAAAGTCGGACGATATTCGTCACGGCATCCTCGCTTTTCCCTACTGAATGGATCTGGCAAAACTATGTAACAGGCTGGAAAGGGACAACTGGCTACAACTTTGGCACGTACATTCTAAACTCGCTCACGATCGTGGTAATTTCAACGATTGGAGCTGTGCTTTCCTCCTCTTTGATCGCATTTGGCTTTGCACGCTTGAAATTCAAAGGGCGTAACTTGTGGTTTGCTTTGATGATGGTGACACTTATGCTACCAGGGGATGTGGTACTGGTACCGCAATATATTATTTTCACCAAGCTCGGTTGGATCAATACGATCTTACCGTTGGTGGTACCCTCCTTTTTCGGGATGCCGTTCTTCATCTTCCTGATGGTGCAGTTTATACGGACGATTCCAGCAGAGTTGGATGAAGCGGCGACGATTGACGGATGCGGCAAGTTCCGGCTGTATTTCAGAATTATTTTACCCTTACTCAAATCGTCGTTGGCTACAGCGGCAATCTTCTCTTTCTACTGGAAGTGGGAGGATTTGCTTGGTCCGGTACTGTATCTGAATTCGCCGGAGAAATATACCGTATCTATTGCACTCAAGATGTTCCTCGACAGCGAGTCGGCTTCCAACTGGGGAGGAATGTTCGCGATGTCTATCCTAAGCCTGCTTCCAGTTATCGCTGTATTCTTCGCATTCCAGAAGCAAATTGTAGAAGGAATGAGTACGAGTGGTTTGAAGGGGTAAGATCCAAAATCCATAACGTGAGGATATGAAGCTTACGAGTGGAAATGGAAGGCATCCGGGTTTGTACGATTGAATGGACGGGATTTGAGGGCGATGGCTGAGAGGTGAGTACATTGTGGAAGTTTGATTTTGGTCCGGGAGAGCCTGCGGATGGCTACAAGGGAGTGTCTCCGGATTGCTTATATACAACTGAACAGGGCTATGGCTTCGAGGCTACGGAGCATGTGTACGGTCGAAAAAGGCAGAGTGCAGCCAAGGATGCACGCACGCGGCTACGAAGCAGCTTTTGTATTCCACTGAACGCTGCATTTGTTGCAGATGTGCCAGACGGGATATATCTCGTCACTATACTGGTCGGCGATTCGCAGGCGGAAACGCTCACGCGATTCAAGGCTGGTGAAGGTAAGCATATGCTGCCTCCAGTACACACGCTGCCGGGCCAGTTCACTGAAGCCCTATTTACGGTGCCTGTCCGGGGTGGCAAACTACGCCTCACCGTATCAGGCACCGCGCCACGGCTCAATGCGCTGGAGATTGCGCCAGCGCCACAGACCCTCCGGCTATTCCTAGCCGGAGATTCCACGGTTACGGATCAGGACGCATCCGGCTATCCGTATACTGGCTGGGGCCAGGCTTTGCCCGCCCTGTTCAAGCATGATGTCTGCGTGGATAATCATGCCGTATCGGGACGAAGCTCCAAAAGCTTTGTGGACGAGGGACGGCTGGACGCTATTTTGGGCGAAATAAAGGCAGGAGACTTCCTGTTCATTCAATTCGGCCATAATGATCAGAAGCCTGATCCAGAGCGGGCTACGGAGCCTTTTACAACCTACAAGGAGAATCTGCGCCTCTACATCGACGGAGCGAAAAGCCATGGGGCCACCCCGGTACTGGTCACGCCCGTACATCGTCGCTATTTTAACGCAGATGGTACGCTATCTGACACACATGGTGACTATGTAATAGCGGTTCGTGAGCTGGCGGAAGAAGCGAATGTACCGCTGATTGATTTGTCTGCTCGCACGCAGGAGTTATATGAGCAGCTGGGTCCCGAAGAGAGTAAAGAGCTTTTTATGTGGCTGCTGCCTGGTGAATACATGAACTTTTCCGGCGGCTTAGAGGATAACACACATTTTCATGAGAATGGCGCGGTTCGTATTGCAGACATGGTGGTGGATGCTGTGAAGGAACTGGATTTGCAACCGCTGCGCATGTATTTACGTTGAAGGACGACCTTTTCATGTACGGGCGTCAAGGAGGTAACTCACGTGAAACTTACCAAAGGGGGAGACGTGGAAATGCCTGCATTGATTTTTGATGAAGAACAAGTTAAGCAGGTGATCGACCGGGTCGTAGAACGCACCTTTCAAATGCACTACAGCTGGGATTGGCCGGGTGGAGTCGCCTTTTACGGAGTATGCGAAGCGTATGAAGCGACAGGAAACGAAAAGTATCTGACCAAGCTGAAAGAATGGGTTGACGAAAATATCGAGGATGGACTTCCATCTCTCTCGGTGAACGGCGTTTCTGTCGGGCACTGTTTGTTGACGCTTTATCAGGCCACAGGTGAGCAAAAATACCTTGATATTGCCATCGAGATGGCAGAATTTTTGGCCCAAAAAGCGGAGCGGTTTGCCGACGGCATTTTCCAGCATACGGTGAATTCACTTCATGATGTATTTCCGCAGCAAGCATGGGTGGATACGATGTTTATGGCCGGTTATTATTTGCTTCGTATCGGTCATCTGTTGGGCAACAAGGAGTATTGGGAGGATGGGGTTCGTCAATATCACGGGCATGAAGAATTTTTGCAGGACCCGGATACGAATCTGTATTATCACGGATGGGATCATGCGAATCAAAGCCGGATGTCAGGAATATATTGGGCGCGCGGCAATTCATGGGCAGCCCTCACGATGGCAAAAGCGCTGAAATTGGTGGAGGTGCAGCATCCATCTTATATGATCATCGACGGCTCGCTGCGTGACCAGCTCAATGCGCTGGTGCGGCTGCAATCCCCGGAAGGGCTGTGGCATACGGTGCTGAACGATGATACCTCTTATCTGGAAACCTCGGGCTCGGCAGGAATTGCGACTGCCTTGCTTATGCAAGGAAGATTGTTTAACAAATACACCCAAAAGGCGATCGACGGTATTCTTTGCCGCATTAAGGACGACGGCACAGTAACGGGGGTATCCGCTGGAACTGCTGTGATGAACGATATTGACGGCTATCGAAACGTTCCGTACAAACGCCTTCAGGGCTGGGGGCAGGGATTGGCGCTTGCTTTTCTGGCTCAACTGTTGCGTACCAAGGAGAATCCGTACGGCTAGAAGAAGGGGCATAAGCGCCAAAAAGTATGATGGGTAAAGGAGGCCAATAGTATGGGAAATGCTGAACTTTCTCAGGAAAAGGTGGCTAATCAGCCGCGAGGCAGTCTATTCTGGGTCATCCCCGATGGGTATATTCCACCGGAAAGCCGGGGAGAGCTGCTCAGTCATGAGAGTATATGCGTGCTGAATTGTGGGAGCCGTGTGGCAAATCTAAGTATAGACATCTATTTTGAAGACCGCGAGCCATTAGAGGGATTGATCGAGGTGGTGGAAGGAAGACGAACCCGTCATATCCGAACAGCCTCGTTGGAGAAATCCGGCGAACGGATTCCGGTAGGTATTCCTTACGCAATTACGGTCACCAGCGATGTGCCCATCATCGTACAATATAGCAGATTGGACACGACACAGCCGGAATTGGCGTTAATGAGTGTCATGGCGTACCCGATTTAATCCGACGAAGACTAAGAAATGAAAAAAGAAATCTCTCGGCTGGAATTGCGCAGCTGGGAGATTTCTTTTTTTGCAGGCAATGTAGTGTTTATTTTTAGCCCGTTTTTTGTGATTTTGCCGAAGTTGTTTTGATCGGCGTGAAGTTTTTTCGCCCTCCGAAATTGGTACCCAGCACGCCGATAATGATCATCACAGCCCCAACAATGTGATAGTAGGCGAGCTGCTCCTTCAAAATGTAAGCACCGGCAATCATGGAAATGAGGGTGGATAAATTGCCGATCACACTCATTTTGGAGGCTTCGATCCACTTCAAGGCAAAGCTCGATAACAGCGAGGTGACGAGGGTAGACAGAATGCCCAGATAAATCAGTGCCATCCAATAACCAGGCTTCACCAGTGGAGCGATATAGGCGCTCATGGAGCCGTCTATAGCATGATATCCCAGTGCCACCACGTTAAAAACGATACATCCCAAAATAGAGGTAACGTAGGTCAATTCCATGGGGTTGTACTTTTGTGTTAATGGTCGTGCCAGCACATTATAGCCGGATAGGCATATCGCAGAAAGCACGAGCAGAAGAATACCGCCATAGCTATTGGATGCTAGCGGTGCTCCGCTTTTCATCACAAATATAAAAACCACGCCAAAGACAGAGAGCAGTAAGGAAATTTTTTGGACTACCGTTGTACGCTCTTTAATAAAATAGGAAGCTAACAGCAACGTAAAAATAGGAACGGTTGCTTGAATAATTCCACCTTCCGATGAAGAAGTGCTCATCAGCCCGAAGGCTTGCAGTGGAAAATACACTAATGGCGAGAGCAGCGCCAGTGGTAAAATGCGCAGAATGTCACGCATCTTGATGTTGATCTTGATCCAACCGAGCAACACGGGAATGGTCAAAGCGATAAATGACAGCGCAAAGCGATGGGCAATCACATCCAGCGGGCTCGCTTCAGTGACTGTCAATTTTACAAATAAAAATGAAAATCCAAGTATAGCTGCATAGCTGAGAGCTGCCAGATAGGCGGCTCCATTTCTGGAACGACTGTGCATAATAAACCTCCGTAATCATGACCTTAACCTGTTGTTCTCTCAATATACCCGGATGGCATCATCTGATACAATCCATAAAATCTGCAACTGTACGGGTACAGTTGTCAAATAAAAAAAGCCGAAACGAAGTCCTAGAGGTCGGATACCCATCCCTAAGACTACTTCCAGCTCTTATCCTATTCATATTCTATCACTTACTGCTTAGTTTACTTACCTTGTGACATCGCCCGGAACGAATCGTCCGCCGCTTCCAGCGTAGCATCCACATCTTCGTCCGTATGCGCTGTTGTGAGGAACCAGGCTTCGTACTTGGATGGTGCCAGATGAATACCGCGATCCAGCATGTGACGGAAGAAGGATGCGAATGCTTCGCTATCCGTATCCTGCGCCTGTGCGTAATTCGTGATCGGATGATCACAGAAATGCGTCGAGAACGCTCCACGAATACGGTTGATCGTCAATGGCACGCCGTAGCGTTCAGCAGAGGACTGAATACCGTCCGTCAGTCTCACGGCCAGACGTTCCATCTCTTCGTACACGCCTTCCCCTTGAAGGACTTCAAGGCAGGCGATGCCTGACGAGATGGAAGCCGGGTTGCCGGCCATCGTACCCGCCTGATAAGCCGGGCCGAGTGGGGCAACCTGCTCCATGATGTGCTTGCTGCCGCCGTAGGCACCAATCGGCAGACCACCACCCATGATTTTGCCCAACGCGGTCAAATCTGGCTGAATCGCATCATGGTTGTCCAAACCTGCATACGTTTGGGTGGAACCGAAGTGGAATCGGAATGCGGTAATGACCTCGTCATAAATGACGAGTGAGCCGTTCGCACGCGCCATGGAGCAGAGCCCTTCCAGATAGCCTGGCTGCGGCATGACCATGCCGAAATTACCAACAATCGGCTCGACCATGACTGCCGCTACATCGTCGCTCCAACGCTCCAAGGCTTGGCGCAACGCGTCGAGATCATTGAATGGCACGGTAATAACCTCGCTCGCAATGTTGGTCGTAATGCCTGCACTGTCAGGTATGCCCAGCGTAGAAGGGCCTGAGCCTGCGGCTACAAGTACCAGATCCGAGTGACCGTGGTAGCACCCGGCGAATTTGATGATCTTGTTCCGCCCAGTATAGGCCCGTGCCACACGAATCGTCGTCATAACCGCTTCTGTGCCAGAATTCACAAACCGGACCTTGTCCATAGAAGGAATGGCCTCTTTTAGCATCTTCGCCAATTTGATTTCCAATGCCGTCGAGGTTCCATACAATACGCCATTCGCTGCCGCTTCGCTGATGGCCTTAGTAATATGGGGGTGAGCATGTCCGGTAATAATTGGGCCGTAGGCCGCCAAATAGTCGATATATCGATTATCATCCGCATCCCAGAAATGAGCGCCTTGGGCGCGTTTCATGAATACTGGAGCGCCGCCGCCTACAGCTTTAAAGGAGCGTGAAGGGCTGTTAACGCCCCCGACAATATGCTCCAGGGCTTCTTTATATAGTGCTTCGGAGTTTTCCCGTTTCATCATCAAAACTTCCTTTCCGTTCATTAAAATAGGGTATACACACGCCAAAGGGCAGCGTTCACGGCTGCCCCTGCATACATCATTATAGCTCTTTTTGACCTGTCTTTGTTGTTGATTGTGTGGAAGCATCCTCATTACTGGTTTTACTGCCCCCTGTAAAAGAAGCTTTATCCTTCTTGGTAGACGATGCACTGTCTGGCTGTTTCGTTTCGTTCTGATCCTTATTTTGTTCCTGTGTTTGTGAGGGTGGATTATTAAATATATCCTGCACATACGTTTTCAGTTCTTCCGGATCGCGGACAGTAAGAACTGCCGCGCCGCCCACATTCTCTTCTCCGAGCATCTTCATCGGTGGGACCTGCTCGCTGCCTGCAAAGTTGCTTTGGTACCCCACATTTGCCAGCTTCCACATATCGTTAACACTGAGATTCGTGTCGATGTACGGGTTAACCTGCTCTAAAATATTCGGCAAGTTAGCGATGGAAGTCGTGGTCTGCATTTTCTGGGATACGGCTTCCAAGAATGCCCGTTGCCGTCCTGATCGGGAGAAGTCGGACATTGCATCGTGGCGGAACCGCACATATTGAAGCGCCGTGTTGCCATCTAGATGCTGCATGCCCTTTTTCAAATCAATATCGTACTGATGTTTATCCGCATTACTTGTATAATGCATATCCTTTTCCACTTCAAAATCAATCCCGCCTACGGCATCCACCAGTTTGATAAAGCCCTGGAAATCCGTGTAGACATAATATTGCACCGGGATGCCTAACAGGTCGCCAGCCGTCTTCATGGCCGTGTTGGGTCCGTGAGTAATGGCAGTGTTAATTCGATTTTTTCCGTAGCCGGGAATATCCACGTACGTATCACGCAAAATAGAGAACAGGTGGATTTTTTTCTTAACGGGGTCCAGTGATACAACCATCATGCTGTCTGATCGGGGGACTTCCCCTTTCTGGATACCGCGCCCATCGACACCCATCAGTAAAATGTTAACCATATCGGTACCTTCCCACTTGGGTGGTTCTGGCGTACGAACCTGATCGACCTGCTTTACATTTTTGAAGGGGGAGTTAGCGCCCTCTTTATGCAGATTATCCAGCTGATTATAAATGGATGTAAAATAGTACACGGCAAAGCCGACAATCGCGACGATTACCACGGCTAGAACCGACCATATCGTCCTTTTGGTTCTGCTTGTCATGGATGCTCTCCCTTTCGCTTTTCAGTTCATTACATTATAATTTCTTTTTGGAGCACAATCAATTTAACTATGGATTTTACAAATCCTGATTGAGAGGTATAACATGCTGGCAATTGATGTGCAGGATCTGCGCAAAACATTTAAGGTTCAAAAAAATCGCGAGGGCTTAAAGGGTGCCTTCCTTGATTTATTCGCCCGCGAATACAACGAGGTAGCCGCGGTCAAAGATATATCTTTCCGTATTCCGCAAGGAGAAATATGCGGTTATATCGGTGAGAACGGCGCCGGAAAGTCCACCACGATTAAGATGCTGACAGGCATTCTCGTGCCGACATCGGGACATCTCAAGGTGGGCGGTTATGTCCCTTATGAGGAACGCGAGAAATTTGTAGGCAACATTGGCGTTGTTTTCGGTCAGCGCAGTCAGCTTTGGTGGGACATCGGTGTGATCGAGTCTTTTCAACTACTGCGGAAAGTATATCAGGTTCCGGCTACGGACTTCAAACGCAGGCTGGATGAGCTGGTAGAGAGGCTGCAATTGCAGGATCTGCTAAGCCGCCCGGTACGCAAGCTTAGTCTCGGGCAAAGGATGCGCTGTGAGTTGGTAGCTGCCTTGCTGCACAATCCGTCTATTGTTTTTCTGGACGAGCCGACCATTGGGCTTGATATTATGGTGAAATCCGAAATTCGTGAGTTTCTGAAGGACATGAACCGGGATCACGGTACGACTATTTTGCTGACGACCCATGATTTGCAGGATATTGAAGCGCTGTGCTCGCGCGTCATTATGCTGGATGATGGAAATATCATTTATGATGGTGGTCTGGAGGATCTGAAGGCGCGTTGGGGGACAGGTCGAGAAGTACGGTTCCAGTTTGGCACATCGACCCAATTGGAGCAATTACAGGCATGGACTGCTGATATGCCACTGGCTTGGACGATGGATAATGATTTGGCTGCCAAAGTTTGGATTCCTCTTCATATTAATGTATCGGATGTGCTCGCTTGCGTAGTCGGTCGCACGGACATTACGGATATCAAAATCATTGAAACCAACACGGATGATATCGTCCGCAGTATCTATCAGTCTGGTTCGGCTGAACGCCAGGGCAATCCGATAGTGGAGGCCAAAGTTCATGCTTAGCGTATACACCGATTTTATTCGTATCCGATTTCTCACGATGCTTGCGTATCGTGTGAACTATTATTCAGGAATCCTTATTTATTGCATGAATATTGGCGTGTATTATTTCACATACAAAGCGATATATGGCGATGCGGGTAGCATTGGAGGCTTTACCGCTGCTCAGATGACGACGTATGTAGC
The DNA here is from genome assembly GCF_054602535.1 of Paenibacillus sp. SEL1. Classification (NCBI taxonomy): domain Bacteria; kingdom Bacillati; phylum Bacillota; class Bacilli; order Caryophanales; family Paenibacillaceae; genus Paenibacillus; species Paenibacillus sp. SEL1. Next base: position 2,846,360 of record NZ_CM137723.1, read on the forward strand.
AGTATCGTGGATGGCGAGAGCCTTTTATTTTAACAATCTGGATCGTGAGATTTCGACGGATATACGTGATGGAAGCATTGCAATTCAGATGATCCGACCTTATAACTATGTACTTGTTAAATTTATGCAAGGACTCGGCGAGGGAATGTTCCGTTTTCTGCTGTTTATGATTCCAGGCATGGCGATTGCGATGCTGTTATTTCCGGTAAAGCTTCCCACGGATCCGGTAGCCTGGGTTGGTTTTCTGGTCATGCTGTTTTTTAGCTTTATGATCAACACTCAGATTAATATTATTACGGGATTAACGGCCTTTTTTATCGAAAATAATGAGGGCATGATGCGTATGAAGCGCGTAGTTGTAGATCTGTTTTCTGGGTTGATTTTGCCAATCAGTTTGTTTCCCGGCTGGCTGGCGACGATCGCCCAATGGATGCCGTTTCAGGCGATTACCTATTTGCCGGGTTCTGTATTTACGGGACGTGTAAAAGGCGTGGGCATCTGGAATGTACTGGGTATCCAAATCATTTGGCTGGTCGTTCTGCTCGTGCCGATGATCATCATTTGGCGACTGGCGCGCAGACGTCTGTTCGTGCAGGGAGGGTAAGCCGATGATGTACTATTTGGGTCTCATTAGCGAATATTTGAAAAATTACATGAAGTCACGGCTCACCTATCGGGCTGACTTTTGGGTAGAAGTGATTTCAGACCTGCTGTTTCAGGCCACGAATCTTATTTTTATCCTGGTTATTTTTATGCATACAGACAGTTTGGGGGGCTGGAGTGAAAATGAAGTCGTGTTCGTTTATGGATTTTTCATGGTTCCTTACGGACTATTCAGCTGTTTTGTCAACCTTTGGAACTTTAGCGAACGTTATATTGTGAAAGGTGAGCTCGATCGGGTAATGACTCGTCCTGCATATAATCTGTTCCAGATTTTCCTTGAAAATGTGGACCCGCCAGCGTTGGTGGGCTCAGTGATCGGTCTGATTATTATGGGGATCAGCGGGGCACAGATGGACTTGGCTATGGAGTGGTGGTTCGTACCAGCGCTGATCGTTTTGAGCCTAAGTGCCGTAGCAATCTATACAGGCATTTACACCATATTGACTTCTCTTTCATTCTTTTCGGATGCCCCCACTGGAATTATTCCGCTCATGTACAATATTCAGGGCTACGGACGTTATCCGGTGACCATCTATAACCGTGCCATTCAGGTTGTGCTGACTTGGATACTACCTTTTGCTTTTGTTGGTGTATATCCAGCCTCCCTATTCCTCCACCGAGAGGACATGCGCCATATGGCTCTCTTAACTCCTGTGATGGGGATTGTCTTTCTGACCTTGGGCTTACTGGCATGGAACTGGGGAATTCGCCGCTACAGAGGGGCAGGCTCGTAGGTCAGATCACATAAGCCCCCCACAAGATAGGAGATGATAAGATGTCCACGATAACTACCGTTATTGGGCAAGAGGCACCGGATTTTGAATTGCCTGGGAGTGAAGGAAAGCGTGTCAAGCTGTCTGATTATCGAGGCAATAGGGTGTTGCTGTATTTCTATCCCAAGGATTTGACCTCTAGCTGCTCGACCCAGGCTTGTGATTTTCGGGATAAACATACGGAGTTTGAAGGCTTGAACACGGTGATTTTGGGGATAAGCCCAGATCCACTCAAGCAGCATGACAAGTTTATTGCAAAGTACGGACTCCCTTTTCAGTTGTTATCTGATGAAGAGCATCAGGTCGCTGAGACGTATGGTGTATGGCAGCAAAAACAGATGTACGGCAAGCAGTACATGGGTATTGTTCGGTCTACGTTCCTTATTGATGAAAATGGCATTTTAGTTCATGAATGGCGTGGTTTAAGAGTGAAAGGGCATATTGATGCTGCGCTGGCATACATTCAGGATATGGCGTAAGTGAAGAACAAAGAAAACCTTTTGAAATCGGATTATGCTTTTTTAAGCATCGGTTTCAAAAGGTTTTTGTTAATTTTTAGATGCGTTTTGTCGATGCTTCCACTTTTGCTTGCAGAGATAAACACCCCATAAAACAAGCGGAATGATCAAGCCGTTGGTATAATGCCAAGTAGACATGGGATAAACCAGAGTTCTTACATAATAAATCACATTTGGGGTTATCGAAATGGTCATGCCAAACACAAGCCCTCCTGCGGGGATGACAAAGGGACGGATATTAGAAATTCGGAATAGTTGGGTTGTTCCGAAGGTAAACGCGTAAAAGAAAATGACTCCCTTGAAAAAAGCGGCCAGTGCCCAGGTTAATGAGACAAGCGACTCAATGCGTGTAATATAATTCAGTTCATTGATTTTTGTTGTAAGTGCAGAAGAAATGTATGGACTGTAGTTGGTCACAAAGGGCCCAATGATAAGGAGGGAGAGCAGTAAAAAGAGGGTAATCAGCACTCCGCCTATGAGCGACGCCAGCAGCATATCTCTTTTAAAGTGGCCTCTTTTGTTTACAAAAGGAAATACCATGAGCATGATAGACATGCTGGCAAAAGGCATTCCCGCGCCTGGAACCATCCCTTTAGCAACAGGAGCGAGCCCGTTTTCCAAAACAGGCCGTACATTAGAAAGCTGAATTTGTGGCAGGAGTGCCAAGATCAGACCACAGAAGATGAGTACATACACAGGTAGCAAAATCTCGCTAACCCGACTAAAGGCTTCAATTCCCGCTAGCGCAGTAAGCACCAGTAGTGAAACTTCCATCGCCAGTAGAACGCTCAAAGGGGTTTCTTCAAATAATTGTGTACTCAGAAAATCTCCTACCTCTCTCGCATTAAGGGCGGTACCCATAAAAAAATAAAACAGATACCAGCAGGAAACAATAGATCCGAACACAGGTCCCAAAATTTTGCGGATGGCTTCAATAAGCGAAAGATTCGGGTAGAGCTCATGAACGCGAATAAGTACATAAATGATAACTAAGCCCAACGGGATAGATAATATAGAGCTGATCCAGGCATCCTGCTGAGCAATATGTGTAATGATAGTCGGATAGATTAAGAGCATATCCCCGATTAAACTCAGGAACATCAGGACAGTCACTTGCCGAACGCTAATACGTGCTTTTTTTAACATGTGGCTGCCTCCTTTCTAAAAACCAAATATATTTGACACAAAAGCGTTAACAGGGTTATAGATGGTTTCAATCAGAATCAGCGGGCTTGGCGTAACCTCTAATTTTGCAGCAAGAATACTAAGCCATGTGCCTAATCCGAGCATAATGATATACACGAACATATCCTTAAAGCGATGCTTTCGGTACAAGCCTGGTAAATCTTTGGCAGCAATGGCTAGACCGATACAGATAATGACAATGGTGATCAGCATGTTAAGGCTCCTTCCGTTAAGGGTGAGGGTCAACCAGGTCCCAGGCTGTGACGGCCTTTCGATCTAAACTTGTATACGACAAGCAGCAGCAAGGGAAGGACCACGGAATCAGTCAAATCCCAATAAATCCAGGCGTGAACGATCGTATCCAGATAATAAGTAATGTTGGGTGCCGACACGATAATCAGACCAAACAGGATCATGAAGCTAGGGCCCAGAAAAGTCCGTACATTGTCTAAACGCAGTAGCTGAGTCATCCCTAAGGTAAAGGCATAAAAGTGTAAGATGGTTTTAACAAAAGTAGTGATAATCCAGGCTGTGCTCATCAGGGATTCAACCCTCTGTAAGAAGTTCCCTATGTTAATTTTTTTAGATAGCGTATAAGAGGTATACACGCTGTGTTCGGTTACAAAAGGGCCCAGAACCATGAGAGAAACCAGGAGTAGTACGCTTAACAGAACGCTGGCAGTAAGGCCGGCTAGTAAAACTGATTTTTTTAGACCCGGTTTTTTGCTTACATAGGGGAAAATCATGAGTAAAAAAGCTAATTCTCCGAAGGGGTAGGAGAGCGCAAATATGCTGCCTTCCATAATCTTAGGAATACCTTGCTCCATAATAGGCTTAAGCTGCTGACTTTCACATTGGGGAAGCAAGCACAGGATTAAAAACAAAGCGAAAGCCAAGCACAATGGAAATAAGATTTGAGCCGTACGGGCAATAGGCTCCAATCCCATATACATCCCCCACATCAGCACAAGGATTAAGAGTAAATTGATAACGGGAAGAGGTGTCATCACATAGGTCTGGCTGTTCATAAAATCTCCAACTTCTCTTAAATAAATCGCTGAATTCATCATTAAATGGAACAAATACCATATTGAGATGAGGGCGCCTAGCCACGGACCCAAAATTCGCTGGCAGAGCTGAATAAAGGTAAGTTCAGGGTATAGCTGGTGTACCCGCAGGAGCAGCAGCAGTACAGCTAGTCCTGCGGGGATGCTTAGAAATGAGCTGATCCAGGCATCCTGCTTGGATATGCTAGTAATGAGGGAGGGATACACCAATACGCAGTCTCCGATAATACTCAAAAATACGAGTACGGCTATATTTGTAATGCTGATACGCCCTTTCTCCTCCACCCAGCTCACTCCTTCATTTCTTTTTGGAACGATTCAAACAAAGAACCAATTTTTTTGATCGTCGTCTTTGCCTTATATTCAATCTGTAAGTCCATAAATGGATTTTCTTTTTCTTCTTTTAGTCTTTTCCAAAGCTCTGGTTTGGACTGGTGGATCAGCTGACCAAAGCCGAAAATGTCTGATTTAAACTCACGACGAACAGTCTCTACGGAATGCTTCAAAATTTCAACGATTTTTTCATTGCTTGCGGCCTCAATTTCTTTAATATCAGCCATACTGCTTAACTTCATATGCTTACAATTGACCTCTCGTACAGTGCTGTCGTTGGTAACGGATATGGAGATAACAGGTTCTCCATCGCGAATGATCACTTTTTTTTGGGTTTCGCTGTTCAAGGTTAATAAGGCGATATTCCCCCCTCCCTGACAGTCGACGTGTCCTGTAGTTGATTCCACTGTATTCCGAATGTAATTAAACCCTTTGCTGTCTTGTTCATTGATCCAGCCCAGCAAGCGGTCTTTTTTTAAGACACCGATACCGGAGAACCTCAGTATGGTTCCAGGAGATATGCTTTTGGTGTCATCTATACCTTTTTCATTAGACGATTCTATATCTCCCAAAGCTTCCAAAGCGGGCAGAGTGGACTGGATGTCAGGATTAGCCAAGTCGCTCAGCAGTTGATCCATGGTTACTTTGGTGGCAGGAGCCCATGTTTTGGTTAACGTATCCAATGAAGCAAACATTTTATTGGCCGGTAACTTTTCAAGTGGAGTGGGGATCTTTAGCATCGTGGAAGCCTTGTTATCTTTGGCTATCGCAATATAAAAGTCACTTCTAGTAAAAGGCTCTCGCATCAAGGCTTCAATCGCATCAGAAATTCCTCTTCTCGCATACTCTTCACCTAAAATCAGCATACGAATATGAGATAAATAGATGATTCGCGGGCTTGTATCCGTCATTTTTTGAATAGCCTCTTGAATTGTGGGCGCAGTGGCCTCATAAGTAACGACGGGCGAGCCTGCACTTGGTGAAGATTTGGAAGCTACTGCCGAAGGAATAACCACCTGAGCCGTCACCTGATACTGGTCACCTTCCATATCCACTCCGATCCCAATAGCGATGCCCAGCTCGTTTAATTCTTTGCGATCCCAGCAACCACCTAATAGTAATGCAATCAGTCCCCAGACGAAGAACAAATGTATGGTCTGCTTCATGGTTGATCCCTTCTGGTTTTTGATTTATGGCCAATCCGTCTTTTTTTCGTTTTTTGGCGCATCGTATTTTGGATAGAAATGGATTGAGACCGTGTCGTCATGCGAGGCCAAGGTAGGCGAAACAGTGTATCTTTCATATCGCTTTCCACATAGGGACCAAACGGGCTCATATAAGATACTCCAAACGATCGCAGACTGGTTAAGTGCAGTAAAAGCACGATTAAACCCATCAATATTCCAAGAAGCCCGAAGGCTGCGGCTAGCATCATTAAGGCGAAGCGTATAATACGAACCGCTATCGACAGGCCGTTTTCTGGAATAACATAGCTGGAGATGGCGGTGATTGACACGATAATGACCATAGCCGCCGAGACAACCCCCGCATCCACGGCTGCTTGCCCAATGACCAGTGTGCCTACAATAGATACAGCCTGTCCGACTGTCCTCGGAATTCTGACTCCTGCTTCACGCAAAATTTCATAAGTAATTTCCATGAGCATCGCCTCGATAAAGGCTGGAAACGGTACGCCTTCCCTTTGTGCTGCGAGACTGACCAATAAGTTTGTAGGAATCATCTCTTGATGAAAGGTAGTTACCGCAATATAAACTGCTGGTGCAAGCAAAGCGATAAAAAAGGAAAAGAAACGCAGCAAACGCAGCAAAGTGCTGATGTCAGCACGCTGGTAATAGTCCTCCGCCGACTGGAAAAATTGAACGAACAATGCGGGTATCAACAGTACAAAGGGGGTCCCGTCCACCAAGATAGCGATTCGGCCCTCCAGTAGGCTGGCAGCGACCGAATCCGGGCGCTCGCTGTTATAAATGGTGGGAAACGGGGTGAAGGTTTCATCCTGAATTTCCTCCTCGATGTAACCCCCTTCCAAAATCCCGTCAATATCAATTCGGTCCAGACGTTCTCTCAGCTCCTGAATAACTCCTTCGTCAGCAATCCCTTTGACATACATCACGGCCACATTGGTATGAGTCACTTGACCAATCTGTCTTGTTTCCATCCAGAGACGCGGATCGCGGATTCGCCTACGAATTAGGGCGGTATTGGTACGTAAATTTTCGGTAAAAGCCTCCATTGGACCCCGTACGACACTTTGGGATTGGGGTTCGCTGACACTGCGATCCTCCCAACCGACCGCATCAATCCATATGCCCTTTGCGTATCCGTCCAGCAAAATGATAATACCGCCAGATAGCATCTGGTTGAATAAGGCATCCATTTCGTCCACACTACCTGAGTTACCTGCAATCAAAACTTGATCCTTTAAATAGTCGAACGGTTCCGCACCCTCCGGTACATGATGCTCGTTTACCCGCATTAATGAACGTAGAACGGAATCATGGAGCAATTGAGTGTTAATCAGACCATCGATATAAAACAAAGCTGCTGGCCATTTTTGCATCCATAATAGCTCTTTAATGATTACATCTCCGCTGTTTCCAAAGGAGCTTTCGATATGGTTTACATTATCCCTCAAGTTAGAGGACACATGAGTAAGTGGACAACTTTTATTCTGATTTGGCATACGTAAAATCCTCCGATATTGGAGTTTGTTGGCTTAGTATGCTCTGAATATATGAATTTATGCCTTGACGATTATAGAGCGATTTTTATAAATTAGATATATAACTAATTAGATTTATGTATAATGAATGAACCCTAAGTATCGGAGTTGATTAAAATGGTAGATAGACAATACAGGAAGTTATTTGCCGCAGGTATCATTAACGGAATGGGAGACCGATTCTGTCAGATCGCTTTGTTGGCTTTAATTTATCGGCTTACCGGTTCGGGATTCAGTGTGGGTATCCTGCTGGGATTGCGGGTGATTCCTTTTTTAGTCCTGTCACCTGCGGCGGGCGTGCTTATTACCCGCATATCCCGGCGTATGCTTATGATGACCACGGATCTTTTCAGAGGCTTGGCAGCCCTTGCCTTTTTAGGTGTTCATAGTCCTGAGGACATATGGATCATTTATGGAGTCAGTACCCTGCTAGCCTGCGGAGAAGCTTTGTATGCTCCTGCTCGTAAATCATCCATTCCGCTGCTTGTTCGTCCCTCCAAATTATTGAAGGTGAACAGTCTTGAGCAGGTGATGAGCGGGCTGGTGCTGGTCGTTGGTGCTGCTGCCGGAGGCATCATATCTGCTCTCTTTGGACCACAAGCTGCATTTATATTGAACGCAGCAAGTTTTTTTGCCGCAGGTTTGATCGTTCGCAATATTGCATTTCCACCTGTCATGAAGGAGAAAATAAGCAGGGAGGATCATCCAAACCGGAGCAGATCGCGAATGTTGGACTGTATTCGTGCATCCGTTCCTCTCCAAGTTGTTGTTGCATTTGAGTTGCTGGTTCCCATGCTCAATGGCATTGATAATGTTCTGATTAGTGTATATGCAGTGCAGGAATTCAGGCTGGGCGATGCCGGAATCGGATTGTTTTACGCCGCTTTGGGCGCGGGTCTGGTTGCCAGCTATGCAATAGGATATTTATTCAGTGGTTCTTTGTTGAAGGGAGGACTGGTATGCCTTTTGTTGGAGGGGATTTTACTTATGGGTTTAAGCGGTATTTATCACGCATGGGCGGCGGTTGCTATTTACTTCTTAATTTCGTTGGCTGGCGGGGTAGGGGCCATTTGTCTGGATACATTATTAATGCGGGAGACCCCATTGTATTTACAGGGTCCATTGTTGGGCATGCTGACGGCGTGGAGCCAAGGTACCATCGGATTGTCTATGTTTGGAGCAGGGGTGGCGATTGAAATGATGGAGCCGCGTATGTTGGGTTGGGTTGGAGGCGCGGGATTTGTGGTGATATCTATCGTGATTTCGATGTATTATGCAAGGATTCGTAGCCGTAAGGCAGCAGGAGTTTGACTACTTCAAGTCATCCTTGTTGCTGGTTTTCACCGATTTTTCAGATTTGCGTAGCGAGCTAAACAGGGAGCTTCTCCACCGGTAAATAATATACAGCAGGATTATGAACCCGACGACTCCCGCAATTCGCAGCGCATACAGCTCTACCAAATGGAAAATGGCATCCCATTGGGGACCAAATAGCTTGCCGATGCTTAGAAAGAGGATGACCCAGAATAAAGCGCCGCTGTAAGCATACAAGACAAATTTACGGAAAGAAAGAGCAATAATCCCGGCAAAATAACCGGTAAAATGCCTGACACCGGGGATAAAATATCCAAGGAAGATAAGCCAGTATCCATATCGTTGGAACCATTTTTGTGTTTTCTGAAGCTTGTCCGGCGATAACAAAACCCATTTACCGTATTTCTGAATAAAGGGGAGTCCAGCCCATCTTCCAATAAAGTAGGTAATAGTCATACCGAGGGTTGTGCCCAGAAAAGCTAGTAGCACCAGTTTACCGAAATCCAAGGTACCGGCATAGGAGAGATATCCCGCATAAGCCATTGTGGTTTCCCCGGGAAATGGTAAAGCAATAAACTCAAGCAGCAAGCCGAAAAAAAGGACGCCGTAGCCGTATTCTTCGAACAATTGCGCGATCCACTTCAGCACATCCATCGTTTACACTCCTACGAACAGATTGATTATTTTAGAATCAATTCATTTTAACAATCTTTTCATGCCCACTCAACTCCGGTTGATTTCTTGACGTCTTGTTTTATCGTTGCGTATAATGAAACGAACAATTGAGGGAGGCACGGTAATGAATAAGCCTAATGAAATCGTTGTAGTTCTTGATTTTGGAGGACAATACAACCAGTTAATCGCAAGAAGAATTCGGGATCTCGGCGTATATAGCGAGCTCCTTCCATACAATACGCCTGCGGAGAAGCTGAGAGAGCTGGCGCCAAAAGGGATTGTTTTCTCAGGCGGACCTTCCAGCGTATATACAGACAATGCTCCTCAGGTGGATCGGGCAATTTATGATCTTGGCATCCCTATCTTTGGTATTTGTTATGGCATGCAACTGATGGCTCACCAACTGGATGGTAAGGTAGAACGTGCGGGCAAGCGTGAGTATGGCAAAGCAGACGTGCAATTCAATCAGGATGCCCGCTTGGCTAAAGGATTGGATTCTCGTCAAACCGTATGGATGAGTCATGGGGATCACGTTACAGATCTGCCGACTGGCTTTACACTGGATGCAGGAACAGAGAGTGCGCCGATTGCCGCGATGAGTAACCTGGAGCGGAATCTGTATGCGGTGCAATTTCATCCAGAGGTGCGTCATTCCGTTCAAGGTAACGAGATGATCAGCAACTTCCTTTATGAAGTGTGCGGTTGTGAAGGCAACTGGACCATGGAGTCGTTCATTGAAGATCAGATTCGTGAGATTCGTCAACAGGTAGGCGACAAGAAAGTATTGTGTGCCTTAAGCGGTGGCGTGGATTCTTCCGTTGTAGCGATGCTCATTCACAAAGCGATCGGTGACCAACTGACGTGTATGTTCATTGACCATGGATTGCTGCGCAAAGGTGAAGCCGAAAGTGTAATGGAGACGTTCGTTGGTAAATTTGATATGAAAGTTGTCAAAATTGACGCACGTGAGCGCTTCTTGTCCAAGCTGGCAGGAGTCGATGATCCAGAACAAAAACGTAAAATCATCGGTAACGAGTTTATCTATGTGTTCGAGGAAGAATCTTCTCAATTTGACGATTTTACTTTCCTGGCACAAGGTACGCTGTATACGGATATTGTAGAGAGCGGAACAGCAACGGCACAGACCATTAAATCCCATCATAATGTGGGTGGTTTGCCAGAGAACATGAAGTTCAAGCTGATCGAGCCGTTGAATGCCCTCTTCAAGGACGAAGTGCGTAAAGTCGGCGAAGAATGTGGACTGCCAGCTGAGATTGTATGGCGTCAACCATTCCCAGGTCCGGGTCTTGCCATTCGTGTGCTGGGTGAAGTGACAGAGGACAAGCTAACGATTGTTCGTGAGTCGGATTACATTTTGCGCGAGGAGATTGCTAAAGCCGGTCTGGACCGGGAAATCTGGCAATACTTCACCGCTTTGCCGAATATGAAGAGTGTTGGCGTTATGGGCGATGCTCGTACGTATTCTTACACTGTAGGTATTCGTGCAGTAACCTCCATCGACGGTATGACCGCCGACTGGGCACGTATCCCTTGGGATGTGCTGGAGAAAATTTCGGTACGTATCGTAAACGAAGTGGACAACGTGAATCGCATCGTGTACGATATCACCTCCAAACCACCAGCAACGATTGAGTGGGAATAAACGCGGGAACTCCCGCCCTGTAATCACGAACCTTTTGAGATTCACCAATACAACATCAGGACTCCTCCGCATCGGCCGAAATATCGCTGTGCGGCAGGAGTCTTTTTTACGGATTCAAGGTCGAACATCTGCTCCCACTCCAAAATGAGAGCGGGGAAGAGAGTATTTTATGGGTCAAAATCAAGGAACCCCAGTTATTTTCAACGGATATGAGGTTGAAAAAAAGGAGATATTATTCAATAATAATGTCTCCAGATTGTCGAGAAACCCCCTGTTTTTTTGCAGGGGGTTTAAAACTGTCTTAGTGGTCTAAAAACTAGGGTCCTCAGATCGTTTTAAATCGATTTTTGTTTTAAAAGATGCGTCTCCCCATATAAAAATAGAAGTGTCGAAAAGTCCTCTGGACTTTCTCGACACTCTGGAGATATTATTCAATAATAATGTCTCCTTTTTTATATGACTTTATCAGCTTCAAGCTTTTTTATGTTATCCTCCAATGGTGTCATGTTTTGATACTAATATATTTTATAATATACCTAGAATAAAGTGTTACATATCCCGTTTCATTAAATGCTGTTCTAAGGAGAATAAAGAGATGAAAAAATTATTTTTGTCGTCCTCATTTAAGGATGTTGCACCATGGTTAGTCCATTTCGCCGGTGAAAACTTGGAAGGAAAAAAAGTCACCTTCATCCCAACCGCAAGTATTCCAGAGAAAGTTAAGTTTTATGTGGAATCAGGAAAAAAAGCATTAGAGAGTTTAGGATTAGTCGTGGATGAAATCGAAATAAGCACAGCAACCTGGGATGAAATAGCGAGTAAAATTAGAGGGAATGACTATATTTATATTACCGGAGGCAACACATTTTATTTACTTCAAGAGTTAAAAAGAACTGGGGCTGACAAAATCATTGCTGAAGAAGTTAATGCAGGGAAATTGTATATAGGCGAATCTGCAGGTTCGTTGATTTTATCACCGAATATCGAATATGTTCAACTTATGGATGATGTGCAGGAGGCGCCTGCTTTAGATTCCTTTGCTGCGCTAGGGGTCATTGAATTCTATCCAGTCCCCCATCATACCAACATTCCGTTTAAAAAAGCGGTGGAGAACATCATTGAGGAATATGGCAGCCAATTAAATTTATATCCAATCAGCAACGCGGAAGTTATTTTGGTTGAAGGTGACAGGATAAAAGTGGAGAACACATGACTTCATTAAAAAGGCAGCACAATATAAAGAACCTTTAACTCCACATCTATCGTGGGGTTGAAGGTTCTTTTTTTATAATTCTACCTTACCATACGATCTTTTTCCCAGTTGCAGCCGATTCCTCAATGCGGTCCAGTAGCTGATGCAGCTTTAAGGCATGGTTGAAATCGGGAGCGAGACGGGTGTGTGTCAAAATATCCTCGGCAAAAACATAATGAGCCTTGGCTACATTCAGGGTTACCCCTTGTTTTGGGAAATCCAGGCTTGTATTAGGCTCTCTAGTTATACTTATTTGTTCAAAAGCGCCATTAGGACCATGACTCTGCGTACTGCTTGGATCGTACACAAGTTTTTCGAGCGTTAGATTCCCAAATTGAACATGCCCAAGCGAAGAATTCTGTGTCAAACGCAAAATGCCCTTTTTCCCCTGAATCTCTATCTCAAACTTAGAATTTACTCCACCTTGAATGTGAACGGATACCGGTACTCCTTTTTCCAACAGCCCGTGAATCAAAATCTGATCGGCTGTATTCTTGGAAATGACTTCACCCGTTTCCTCAATAGTGGCTTCGTTATAGCGGGATGATGTGATGGCCGATAGCTCGCGGAATTCGCCAACGATGTATTGCAGCGCATCTAGGGAATGCCCGCCATTAATCGTGAGCAGATTAGCCCCATTGGCTCTATTCAGCAAATAAGCAGTGTCCTGATCTACTTGTCCTCCTTTGCCGGGAGTAGCTACTTGCATATGACAGGATATAATTTCACCAATCTCTCCGCCCTCTACGAGTTTTTTCATCGTTTGCACTTCAAGATCCTGTCGTGCCTGCAAGCCGACGGTATGATGAATGCCTGCCAATTCCGCCGCCTTGGTCATTTTAGCAGCTTCCGCAGTGTTTGCCCCCAAGGGCCATTCACAAAAAATATGCTTTCTCTCTTGAATTGCCGCCATCACCGCCTCGTAATGATGGGGAACTTTTATGCTCACCACGACCATATCCACATCCTCGGAAGTTGCGAGCTTTTTGGCATCATCAAAAGCCAGTGCCGCGCCTACTTCTTCTGCGCTTTGTCTCGCACTCTCCATACGAGAAGTACCGACGGCAGTGATATCTAAGTTTAAGTGCTTGAGCAAAGCCGGAATATGCGTTTGACTGGCCCATTTATTATTCATCGAACCTCCTACGATACCTACACGAATCTTCTTTTTGATCATGTTGCCATACCTCCTGATTTTTAAAATGAAGGTGGAAAATAGCATCCAAGGCCAATATAATACATTTAACTCATAAATAATAATGCTTGTTTATGATATAGATATCATTTTATTTGATGGGAGGTGAAGAGATGGATATTGAAAATATGCAGGCATTTGTCTCGGTGGCAGAGCTGAGAAGCCTGACAGAAGCAGCTCAAAAGTTGAATCACCTGCAATCGAATATGACGGCCAAAATAAAGAAGCTGGAGGCTCATTACGGCGCAGCGTTATTTTACCGAAAGCCCCGTGGTATGGAGCTGACACCTTCAGGAGAAATCCTATATGCTCAGTTCAAGCAAATGTTGTTGCTGTGGCAAGACACGGAGATGAAGATGAGACCGCAGGAGGAAAAGCTGCGCATCGGTACGATGCAGTCCATTGTTGCGGGGGAAACAACAAGGGCGCTTACGAAGGTATACGAGCTATACCCGCAGGCCTCGGTTACATTAAAAACCGGAACCACCACGGAAATGGAGCGATTGATCCTCGACGGCGAGCTCGATATTGCTTTTGTCACAGGGTATCCCACCAACCCGTATATTCATTATCAAAAAATATGCCGTGAAGAGCTGGTGCTGGTGGGGAAAGGCATACATGAAGGCTCGGATCTCAAACAGGTGCTGCAAGGAGCTTCTATTATCATATTGTCGGATGGCTGCCTGTACCTAACGCATTTAAAGAAGATGTATCAGGACATGCAATTGACCCATGGCGAGGTTGTGGAGGTCGGTGTGTTTGAAACGATGGTGGAATTTGTCTTGATGGGAATGGGAATCACCCTTATGTCTAAAAGGCTTGCGCGGCAATTCAAAGTAACATCCTATTTGCCCGCTCCCCCAACCTTCGGCTACATGGATACATATTTAATAACCCGGCCAAATCACGAAATGACAGCGATTGAACATAAATTTATCGAAATCAACAATACGATCTAATAGATAGGAGAGACATCGAATGACAATCAATCAAGGCAAATACCAAGGCAGCCATGCTGTATTTCTGGGCGATAGCATTACGTTTGGATATGAATTGCGTGATGGAGAAAAGCCTTACCCCCACCTTGTGAGCGGCGCACTGGGATTCCTAACCTTTGAGAATCACGGCATATCCGGCAGCAGTGTAGCCAGCGGCGGTTTTGAACCGATGTGTGAGCGTTATGAGAAAATGAACCCTCACGCGGACGTAATCTTTTTTATGGGGGGAAGAAACGATTTTTCGATGGGAGAAATACCGTTCGGTAGCTTGGATACGCCATCGACAGAAACGCGTACGTTTTATGGTGCGCTCAAGCATATTGCCGAAGGATTAATTAACCGTTATCCGGACAAGCTGATCGTCTTTTTGACTCCGCCTCACGGATCAAGTGATACGGTTCCTGAGCATCTGCCTAATGCCATTACTGGTCAAGTCTATAGCGCGTATGCACAGGCTGTGAGAGAAGTGGCCTCACTTTATTCTTTCCCGTGCTGCGATCTGTGGAATATCACCGGAATTCAACCACTATTGCCTGTACATAAACAAATGTACTTTACAGGGGAAAATGGTGTTCCTGACGGCCTGCACCCGAATCAGGCAGGCCACGAGCGGATGGCGGCCCGTATTATCGGATTTATGAATACACTGTAATTTGGACCATTTCATCGTTTTATTGAATGACCCTACTAACTACAAGTTCTAGAATGCTCAGGCTATTTGTTTAGCTTGCATTTTTTTGTGATTGTAGGATTTGTATATATAGACTTGTCTCAGGACTTGTATATTTTTAGTGAGCGTGTATAATACTTGATATATCAATTGATGGGTCAAGCATTAGAAGGAGGGTTTGTCATCGAACATTGCTCTGAAAGAAGCCAGTTGTTTTATCGCATGCATCTTTTGTGTAAAGAAATGAATAACGCCTTTGAAGCACAGTTAAAAACCAGCTTTACCAAGGTTGAAATTTTGTATCATATTGATCATCGTCAGGAACTAAGTCAGCTGGAGCTCCAACATCTGCTCGTTCTGGATGGTGCAGCAGTGACCCGACATCTGAGAAGGCTGGAAGAGGAAGGTCTGATTTTTCGTAGTAAAAAAGAGCAGGACAAGCGTGTGACCTATATACGTTTGACCGAATTAGGGGTTCAAGAGCTGCAAGTTTTGTCAGAGCAAAGACAAGCCTTTCAGGAAAAGCTGCTATGTAAGTTTACAGATGAGGAAATTGTGGTTTTGACAGATGTGCTACAACGTATGTCTAGCAATGTAAAGAATATGTAAATGTGCGAGGAGGAAATGGATATGAAAGCCATCGTTATAGATCAGTATGGAAGCAAGGATGAATTGAAAGAAAGAGAAGTGCCTACTCCTACACCACAGGCTCACCAGGTTGTAGTCAAAGTGGCGGCTACCTCCATCAATCCAATTGACTGGAAGCTGCGTGAAGGTTACTTAAAACAAATGATGGATTGGGAGTTCCCGATTATTTTAGGCTGGGATGTAGCCGGTACTATTTCGGAAGTAGGCAGCGAGGTCACCGATTGGAAAGTGGGAGATGAAGTGTTTGCACGCCCGGATACCACCCGATTCGGTACTTATGCCGAGTATACCTTGGTGGATGATCATCTGCTGGCACGTAAACCCGCCTCAATTTCTTGGGAGGAAGCCGCTTCTGTACCTTTGGCGGGGTTGACTGCTTGGCAGGCGCTCTTTACACATGGTCAACTGACCAAAGGGGAAAAAGTATTAATCCACGCAGGTGCAGGTGGCGTAGGTATGTTTGCTATCCAGTTTGCCAAACAAGCCGGAGCCTATGTCATTACTACAGCCAGTGAGCGTAATCATGAATTGCTTGCTTCATTGGGAGCCGACCAAATCATTGACTATCGTACAACTCGTTTTGAGGAAGTTTTATCTGATGTGGACGTGGTGTTCGATACGATGGGTGGGGATGTTCAGAAAAACAGCTTTAAGGTAGTGAAAAAGGATACCGGACGGATCATATCCATTGTCAGCAATTTTGACGAAGAGTTGGTGAAGGAGTACAACGTAACAGCCCAAAATATATGGCTGGAGCCCAACGGACAGCAACTACAGGAAATTGCCGATCTGTTGGAGCAAAAGAAAGTAAGATCGGTAGTAGGAGCTACGTTTCCTTTTTCACAAAAAGGTTTGTATGACGCACACGCTTTAAGCGAAACCCACCACGCTGTTGGTAAAATTGCAATAACCTTCTCATAAGGACGCATACACATATACAGCATGAAAGGAATTGCACGATGAAGATTTTAGAAGATTATTTTCACTACTATGATCTATCGTTTATCTGGAAAATATACCGGACTCAGCGAATGCCTTTGATAAGTACAAAAATATCTGATTCCTCTAAATGATAACCCGTCAGCTGCATAATAGCTTGCGGGTTTTCTGTTTCCGAACAATACATATGTGTTCAATTTGTAACATTCGCTTTTTCTGTTGACAAGCAGTAGGTGAGAGCCTAAAATAACGAATGTAATAATATAGCGCATATGAATGCGAATATTACTTCAAACGAACGACAACAATACGAGTATGCTTTGCGTAGGAGGAATTACGACTCATGGAGCGTTTTTTTAAATTAAAGGAACATGGCACGAATGTCCGCACAGAGATTATTGCGGGGATTACTACTTTTATGACCATGGCTTATATTCTGGTGGTCAACAATACCTTTTTAGGTCCGACTGGAGCAGGTATGCCCAGTGAAGCTGTCTTTTTTGCGACGGCGGTAGGTGCAGGTTTGGTTACCATACTGATGGGGTTATTCGTTAATGTGCCGATCGGCATGGCGCCGGGTATGGGCTTGAATGCTTATTTTATGACTGTAGTCCTGAGTTCCAATGGCATGATTACTTGGCAAGCGGCACTTGGCGCTGTATTTATATCCGGTATCGTCTTTCTGATTTTAACCGTGACACGAGTAAGACAGATGTTGCTTGTTGCAGTTCCGGAAAATTTAAAGACAGCCATTACAGTGGGTATCGGTTTGTTTATTACGATTGTCGGCTTCAAGCTTTGTAATCTGGTTATGGTGAGCATCGTTCCAGGGACAGATGTTGGTCAACCGGTTCCGGGTCATGCTTTTAATTTGATTCTGGGAAGTCTGGTACATCAAAAGGATGCACTGCTGGCGCTAATCGGATTGCTTATTATCGCAGCACTGATGGTCGTTCGGGTCAAAGGTGCATTGCTGATTGGGATCGTAGCTACTACATTAATCGGTATTCCGATGGGAGTAACAAATCTGAGTAGCTTGACAACAGGCAACTGGATTCCTGATTTCAGTAATTTGGCTGTAGGTCAGTTAGACTTGAAAGCAGCTTTGCATATCGGTCTGTTTGATATCATTTTCATTTTCACATTTGTAGAGTTGTTTGATACGTTCGGTACCTTGGTAGGTACGGCTACACGCGCGGGTATAATGAAAGATAAGAAAAAAGGCGAGAAAATTATCGGTAAAGCGATGCTGGTTGATGCAGTTGGGGTAAGTACTGGTGCAGTATTGGGTACAAGTACGATTACAGCATTCGTAGAAAGCTCCGCAGGGGTAGAAGAAGGTGGACGTACCGGATTGACTGCTGTAACGACAGGTGTTCTGTTCTTGTTGGCCCTGTTTATTGCACCGTTGGCTCTGGTTGTGCCTTCTGCCGCTACTGCTCCAGCTCTGATTATCGTTGGGGTCCTAATGATGAGTCAGGTTCGCAATATCGACTGGGATAACTTCCTGTTGGCGTTTCCTGCATTTTTGACCATCGTGCTGATGCCTTTCACAGGTGGAATCGCGAATGGTATCTCTGCTGGTATTCTGTCTTACGTTGTGCTGGCTGTGTTTAGTAACCTGTTTACCAGCAATAAAGTTAAAATTCACTGGCTCATGTGGGTGCTTGCTATTATTGTAGTGGTCCGCTTTGCCTTTATGGGCTCCGAATAATCAGTAGATATAGAACACAGAACCTTCTTCCTGTTGCTTAAGGGAAGAGGTTCTTTTTTTGTAGTTAGACGCAGATAGATACAAAGGAGCTATTATATAGAAGGAAAACGAATAATAATAAAGTATTGTGAAACCTTATCTAATAAATGCTTGCAAAAAGGATATGTATATGGTATATTCTAATTCCGGCCAAGAAATACAATATTGCGAGCGAGTATTACAAAAAAGATTTCAAAAAAATGCTTGCAAAGTTGGTTCGGACATGATAAGATATAAGAGTTGATGAGGCGA
>NZ_CM137723.1:2867500-3122500 GCF_054602535.1 Paenibacillus sp. SEL1
GACCGATAGTGAAGCAGTACCGTGAGGGAAAGGTGAAAAGCACCCCGGAAGGGGAGTGAAATAGATCCTGAAACCGTGTGCTTACAAGAAGTCAGAGCCCGATCTATGGGTGATGGCGTGCCTTTTGTAGAATGAACCGGCGAGTTACGTTCCCGTGCAAGGTTAAGGTGAAGAGCTGAAGCCGCAGCGAAAGCGAGTCTGAATAGGGCGAATGAGTACGTGGACGTAGACCCGAAACCGGGTGATCTACCCCTGTCCAGGGTGAAGGTGCGGTAACACGCACTGGAGGCCCGAACCCACGCATGTTGAAAAATGCGGGGATGAGGTGGGGGTAGCGGAGAAATTCCAATCGAACCCGGAGATAGCTGGTTCTCCCCGAAATAGCTTTAGGGCTAGCCTCGGAAAGAAGAATCGTGGAGGTAGAGCACTGATTGGGTGCGGGGCCCGCAAGGGTTACCAAGCTCAGTCAAACTCCGAATGCCATAGATTTAGTTCCGGGAGTCAGACAGTGAGTGCTAAGATCCATTGTCGAAAGGGAAACAGCCCAGACCATCAGCTAAGGTCCCCAAGTGTGTGTTAAGTGGGAAAGGATGTGGAGTTGCACAGACAACCAGGATGTTGGCTTAGAAGCAGCCACCATTGAAAGAGTGCGTAATAGCTCACTGGTCGAGTGACTCTGCGCCGAAAATGTAACGGGGCTAAACACACCACCGAAGCTATGGCTTGATGCTTTGCATCAGGGGTAGGGGAGCGTTGAATGCGGATTGAAGGTGTACCGTAAGGAGCGCTGGACTGCATTCAAGTGAGAATGCCGGTATGAGTAACGAAAAGATCTGTGAGAATCAGATCCGCCGAAAGCCTAAGGGTTCCTGAGGAAGGTTCGTCCGCTCAGGGTAAGTCGGGACCTAAGGCGAGGCCGATAGGCGTAGTCGAAGGACAACAGGTCGAAATTCCTGTACCACCGTAATCCGTTATGAGCGATGGGGTGACGCAGTAGGGTAGTGACGCGGACTGATGGATGTCCGTCTAAGCAGTGAGGCTGATGTGTAGGCAAATCCGCACATCGTTAAGGCTGGGCTGTGATGGGGAGCGAAAATTGTAGTAGCGAAGGTCATGATCTCAGACTGCCAAGAAAAGCCTCTAGCCAGGAGAAGGTGCCCGTACCGCAAACCGACACAGGTAGGCGAGAAGAGAATTCTAAGGCGCGCGGAAGAACTCTCGTTAAGGAACTCGGCAAAATGACCCCGTAACTTCGGGAGAAGGGGTGCCTCGGTAGGGTGAATAGCCCGAGGGGGCCGCAGTGAAAAGGCCCAAGCGACTGTTTAGCAAAAACACAGGTCTGTGCGAAGCCGCAAGGCGAAGTATACGGGCTGACGCCTGCCCGGTGCTGGAAGGTTAAGGGGAGTGGTAAGCCCTTCGGGGCGAAGCTATGAACCGAAGCCCCAGTAAACGGCGGCCGTAACTATAACGGTCCTAAGGTAGCGAAATTCCTTGTCAGGTAAATTCTGACCCGCACGAATGGCGTAACGACTTGGGCGCTGTCTCAACGAGAGATCCGGTGAAATTTTAATACCTGTGAAGATGCAGGTTACCCGCGACAAGACGGAAAGACCCCATGGAGCTTTACTGCAGCTTGATATTGAATTTGGGTACGATCTGTACAGGATAGGTGGGAGCCGTAGAATCTTGAGCGCCAGCTTGAGAGGAGGCATCCTTGGGATACCACCCTGATCGTATCTAGGTTCTAACTTGGTACCGTAAACCGGTGCGAGGACAGTGTCAGGTGGGCAGTTTGACTGGGGCGGTCGCCTCCTAAAGAGTAACGGAGGCGCCCCAAGGTTCCCTCAGAATGGTTGGAAATCATTCGAAGAGTGCAAAGGCAGAAGGGAGCTTGACTGCGAGACCTACAAGTCGAGCAGGGACGAAAGTCGGGCTTAGTGATCCGGTGGTACCGCATGGAAGGGCCATCGCTCAACGGATAAAAGCTACCCTGGGGATAACAGGCTTATCTCCCCCAAGAGTCCACATCGACGGGGAGGTTTGGCACCTCGATGTCGGCTCATCGCATCCTGGGGCTGAAGTAGGTCCCAAGGGTTGGGCTGTTCGCCCATTAAAGCGGTACGCGAGCTGGGTTCAGAACGTCGTGAGACAGTTCGGTCCCTATCTGTCGTGGGCGTAGGAAATTTGAGAGGAGCTGTCCTTAGTACGAGAGGACCGGGATGGACGTACCGCTGGTGTACCAGTTGTTCCGCCAGGAGCACCGCTGGGTAGCTATGTACGGAAGGGATAAGCGCTGAAAGCATCTAAGCGTGAAGCCCCCCTCAAGATGAGATTTCCCAATTAGTAAGACCCCTTGAAGACGACGAGGTAGATAGGTTGGGGGTGGAAGTGCAGTAATGCATGGAGCTGACCAATACTAATCGGTCGAGGGCTTATCCTAAAATAAAACGCAAATGAGTTTCGGATCCAGTTTTCAGGGTGTAACCTTGAATGTAGAATTTACGATGTAAATTCATGTTTGGTGGCGATAGCGGAGGGGTTCCACACGTACCCATCCCGAACACGACCGTTAAGCCCTCCAGCGCCGATGGTACTTGGACCGCAGGGTCCTGGGAGAGTAGGACGTCGCCAAGCAACAAGCAAGAGAGACCATGATCTTCTGAAGATCTTGGTCTCTTTTTTTGCGTTAAAAGACAGTGGGATTTTATTTAAAGTGAGTTTGTTATAAGTTCAACTGGATAAGTGGATATTAACTAATAAATAAGAAGACGGTTTTAAAATAATTTAGTACCAGGTATTAGTATCTGGTGTTATAATGTGAATAAGGATTACAAAGGAGAGTGATCAGATTGTTGAATTCAAAAGCTAAGCTTACGGCCTTTGGCACTTATGTACCTGAACGGATTTTGACGAACGCTGACTTGGAGAAGCTTGTGGATACGAGTAACGAGTGGATTGTACAGAGAACGGGTATGCATGAAAGACGCATTGCGGCTGAAGATCAATATGTATCTGATTTATGTATACAAGCTATTACTCGTATGATTAACCTGTATGACGTAAATATAAACGATGTTGAGATGATCATTGTAGCGACGAGTACACCTGATTACTACTTTCCAAGCACGGCTTCACGTATTCAGGCTCATTTTGATATTCCAAACACAGGGTCAATAGATGTTAGTGCAGCATGTGCAGGTTTTTCCTATGGACTTCATTTGGCAAATGGCCTTATTACGAGTGGTCTGCATCGTAAGGTGCTGGTAGTGGGAGCCGAAACGTTGTCCAAAATTACAGATTATACGGACCGGACGACGTGTATACTTTTTGGAGATGGTGCAGGGGTTGCACTTGTAGAATATGACGAGGATGAAGGATCATTTTTAACTTCAGATATAGGTACCTATGGGCAAGGGGGAGCACATCTTTACCGTGTGGGATTATCTGATCATTTGGATGGAGAGAAGCTGCAAGACCATGGATTTATTGCTCAAAATGGACGAGAGGTTTATAAATGGGCTGTTCGCTCTGTTCCAACGGGAATCGAACGATTATTGGATAAGGCAAATATGAAGAAGGAGGATCTTGATTGGTTTGTACCTCATAGCGCTAATTTGAGAATGATCGAGTCCATATGTGAAAGAAGTACAGTACCTTTGGAAAAAACGCTGACAAGCGTAGAATTGTATGGTAATACATCGGCGGCATCCATCCCGTTGGCTTTGCAGTGTGGTTTGGATGATGGACGTTTACGGTATGGACAACATGTGTTGTTATATGGATTTGGGGGAGGCCTCACCTATGCGGGTCTGCTATTAAAATGGAGTGTGCCTGATTTGTAAGTTATCCTAACCCATGGAGAAGCAATAGCACTAGTATGTACGATCATGTTAATAAGAGCCGTTGGCATTAGAATTTATCGTAAGTTGGCAGGATGGTATAATTAACACTATGAGAGAAAGGAGCGTAACATGAAGGTATTGGTATTGGCAGAAAAACCGTCCGTGGCCAGAGAGATTGCACGTGTGATGGGTAGCCGCGAGAAGCATAAAAGTTATATAGAAGGACCCCAGTACGTGGTGACGTGGGCACTGGGACATTTGGTCGGCTTAGCAGAGCCAGAGGATTACGATTCTAAGTATGCGACCTGGAATTTGGAGGACTTGCCTATTCTTCCGAAGAGTTCAAAGTTAAAGGTGCTGCGCGAAAGTAATCATCAGTTCAAAGCTGTGCAGCAGCTCATGAAGCGGCAGGACATTGGAGAGCTTATCGTGGCAACCGATGCTGCCCGCGAAGGAGAATTGTTGGCACGCTGGATCATCCAAATGGCAAACTGGAAAAAGCCCTTCCGGCGCTTATGGATCTCCTCGCAGACGGACAAGGCGATTAAGGCAGGTTTCGCAAAGCTATTGCCTGGTCAGCAGTTTGATCGTTTATATGAATCGGCTCGCTGCAGAGCTGAAGCAGACTGGATGATTGGTCTCAATGTAACTCGCGCGTTGACTTGTCGTTATAACGCCCAACTTTCGGCTGGAAGAGTGCAGACACCAACGCTGGGGATGATTATGGAGCGTGAGAAGGAAATTACCGAATTCCGTTCTCAGGAATATGATACTCTGACGGCGGATTTTGGCGATTTTCAGGCAACTTGGCGGGCAGAAAGCAGGGATTCACGCATGTTTGACCGCACTCAAGCAGAGGCTTTGCGCCGCAGACTTGAGGGGGCCAAAGGCACAGTTGCCAGTGTTAAAAAGAGCGAAAAGAACGAGCCTCATCCGCTAGCGTATGATCTAACGGAACTGCAAAGAGATGCTAATCAGCGCTATGGATTTTCGGCTAAACAGACGTCTAATCTGCTTCAGCGTCTGTATGAGCAGCATAAGCTGGTGACGTATCCACGTACAGACAGTCGTTATCTGACATCCGATATGGTGGACACACTTAAGGAAAGGCTCAGTAGTGTAGCAGTAGGTCCGTATGCTTCCTTGGCACGTCCGCTATTGCGTAACAACCTACCAATAACAAAGCGAATTGTGGATGACAGTAAAGTCACGGATCATCATGCGATTATTCCTACTGAGCAGACATTATTGCTTAATCAGTTGAGCCCTGAGGAACGTAAGCTGTATGATCTGATTGCACGACGTTTTATCAGTTTATTCTATCCACCTGCACGTTATGATGCTGTAGCCGTATCAGTAACGGTGGAGCAGGAGACGTTTCAGGTAAAAGGTACAACGGTAAAAGATAGCGGATGGCGTGCTGTATATGACGCGAACCATTATGATATGGATGATGAAGAAGCAGAGGATCGGGAAAACAATGGACGAGGCGTTATTTTACCTGAGCTGCAAAAAGGAGAATCTGTCCGGTTACAGCGTTGTCTTGTACGAGCTGGGCGAACAATGCCGCCGAAGCGGTATACAGAAGCTGCCCTGCTCGCTCAGATGGAAAAACATGGACTGGGTACTCCTGCTACCCGTGCCGATCTGATTGAGAAGCTTGTCAGCTCGGATACGATTGAGCGTCAGGGGAACGTGATGCATCCAACCGGGAAAGGTAAGCAACTGATTGAACTGGCGGCTCCACAGCTTCGAACGCCCGAATTGACGGCACGTTGGGAAGCGGAGCTAGAACGGATTGCTCGTGGTCAAGGACAACCGGAACCGTTTTTGAATTCTATTCGTGCTATGGCGAAAGAGCTGGTTTCCACTGTGAAAAATAGCAATGCGGAGTACAAGCCCCATAATGTGACGAATAGTCATTGTCCAGATTGTGGTACAAAGCTATTGGAGAAGAAGGGCAAGAAAGGCAAGTTCCTTGTATGTCCAAGTGCGGATTGCGGTTACCGTCGTTCAGGGGAAAAACGTTTGTCCAATCGACGTTGCCCGCAGTGTCATAAGAAAATGGAAATGAAAGAGGGCAAAGCAGGATTGTATGTAAGATGCCTGCCCTGTGGCATTACCGAGACGTTGGATAAGGACAAGCAACGGGTAAACAAACGGGAACAGCAAAAGCTAGTAAGACAATTTGAAAAGCAGGAATCTTTTGGATCCAGTTTGGGTGATTTGCTTAAAGCAGCGATGGAACAAAAGCAGGGCAAATAGCAGGCAAATAACGGATGACCAAAAGTGCTACAGTCAACATAATCAGCAGGTATACGTCGGTATAAAAACGATCACTCCTTGGCATGGTAAGCCGAGGAGGTGAGTATTTATGCCCAAACATAAACCGCTTAAAATCAATAATCAGCAAAATAAATCAAGCATACTGGAGGAGGAAATTGCAGCTCATCCAGAGAAGCAAGCGAAATATCCTCCAAGCTTGAATGGGATTCCCAAACAGGAGTCTTGATGCTGCGTGGGAGGGACAACGAATTACTTTATAGAACCAAGACGATTGGACGTCAGATGAAGTAGTTACTATGCTAGACCTGTCTCGCAAAAAAAAGAAGCAGCAGTTACGGTGGTTAACCGTAATCGCTGCTTCTTTTTCATAATAGAATGTTGATTTATTTGATTTGAGATAACTACTTTTAGTATTCATTAAAAAAAGATTGAATTTGGTTAACATCGTGTGTTTGGGTCAAAGCAAGCATGAGCAAAATCCGTGCTTTTTGCGGATTAAGCGAATCGGTCGATACAAAGTTCGATGCCGCGTCTTTTGTTGACGGGGACACCACTCCACTTCCCACGCGGCTGGAGCGGGCAATGATCACTCCTTTTTTACCAGCGGCCTCTGCGCCTTCTGAGGAGGTCTTGGACAAGGAGCCATTACCGGAACCAGCTACGACAATTCCCTTGGCACCAGCTGCTACGGCTGCATCATACAGATAGCGACCATTGTTTTGATATTCGTATAAAATATCTACTTGTGGCAGTTCAGTCAGGTTAGAGATGTCAAATACAGAAGAAGTCGTATGCTTGTGTGTGGATTTGTTGTAGTAGTACACTTGATCGCCCACAACAGCTCCAAGGTATCCCTGCTCCACAGACTTGAACGTATCGACTGCTGTTGTGTTCGTTTTGGTGATGTATCTTGCTGCACCGATACGGTCGTTCAACAGGACGAGTACACCCTGACCTTTAGAGGCCGAAGCCCCAGCGACTTTCACTGCATTATAAAGGTTGAAGGGACCATCAGCACTGATGGCAGTAGCTGGACGCATAGAGCCAACGACAACTACTGGCTTATCGCTTTTGATAACAAGATTGAGGAAATAAGCTGTTTCTTCTAATGTATCTGTACCATGTGTAATGACAATGCCATCTACATCGTCTCTGACAAGCAGTTCATTGGTGCGTTTGGCAAGTTTTAAGAGGATCTCATTATTAACGTCGGGGCTACCTACATTAACAACTTGCTCACCACTGACATTTGCAATACTTTTCATCTCAGGAACGGCATTGATCAGAGTTTCCACACCCAACGCGCCTGCTTTGTAGCCGGTTGTATCCGTATTGACGGAAGATGATCCTGCGATGGTCCCTCCTGTGGCAAGTATTTTAATATTGGGTAAATGATTGGTTTGAGGATTTTCGGATTTGTCCGACGTTGTAGTGGTAGAAGCAGGTGCAGTTGTGCTGGTTGTAGCTGCTGCCGCAGCCGCAGCGTTGGCGGTAAATCCACCACTCCATAAGGTACTACCGAGAATAAAGCTAGCCAACAGGGGAATCATCGTCATTTTTTTCATGTTAGTCATATAAAGCTCCTCTCCAATCTTAAACCTCAAATATAAATGATAGATTAACTGACAAATATTTTGTCGAATTACGTTAATATCACGAATTATAGGGTGTAAAATTACTTTTAGTCAACACTTATGTTAGGAAATATGACTTTAGAACTTATTTATTATAAATGTAATCGATTTCAAAAAAGACATTTGCAAAACAAAACAACAAGCAGATATCTCATAAGGAGTCTGCTTGCTGTTATTGTGGAAGCTAAACAATAGAGTTTACCCCGTAATCAATTCGCATAAAAGGCTGCAGGGTTAAGTTGATACTTTAGGTTAATAACGCGGCTATACAGCTTAATGCAGATTCGTTGATCAAGGATTGTTGGAATGCTGTTTTGTCGGCAAGCTGGCGCTGGGAGTTCCTTTTCCTCGTTTACGGTTGCGTTCTGCCTTTTTTGCATTTTCTCGCAGCTTTTCAACGTATTCATGGGTGCTTTCCATCGCAGTTCCTCCTTTAAGACGAAATAGATGCACTCGGGGATCGCCCTTATGCCACCTTACTATTTCCGCAAAAGCGCTATCCAAGTCAGAAGAGGCGTTGTTTCTGTAAAAGGGGTGGGGTTATAATGAGGGGGAGAGCGCTATATAAGGCCTAATACCTGAACTTGGTACGGTGTGCAAAAGGAGGAGAGACATTGCAGACAGGCTTGTTGGTATGGCTGCTGTTTATCAATGCAGTAGGCTATCTGGTAATGTCGGAGGATAAAAAGAGAGCACGTAAACATCGTGATCGTGTACCTGAACGGACGTTGTTTTTCCTGGCCCTGATCGGGGGAGCATTAGGCGTTCTAATTGCCATGTACCGTAAACGCCATAAAACACGGCATATGAGCTTCAGACTAGGTATTCCTGCGTTGCTATTCATGAACGCATTGCTGTATGGGTATTTTTTACGGTAAAGGGGAGGAGTTTAGGTTCTCATAGGGAAGTTTAATGATGAGTGAGAAGACTATTCCAGCCATCCGGTGACATGGAATGAACAACCACAGAAATACATATTTCAGGTTTTGAATCAATAAACTGAATGAGGAAGAGGTGCATATTATGATATTTTCAAAAGTATTGCTTGCTTATGACGGTTCGGATGCATCCAACAAGGCTTTGTTAAAGGCGGCTGAATTGGTCAAGGCATCACCGTCCTCGAAGCTTGAGGTGGTAACGGCATTCGATTTTCCTCGGATCTTTATGGGCGAAGGTTTGGCTCCAATTCCGGCTTCAATAAATAAAGAATATTACGATTTGGCCGAACAAACTACGGATGAAGTTAAAAAACGACTTGCTGAGCAGGGTGTAGATGCCAAGGTGGAACTGATTCAAGGTTCTCCAGCCGAAGTCATTTTGGATTATGCCAATGAGAATGGCTTCGATGCGATTGTGATCGGCAGCCGCGGCTTGGGCGGTATTCGTGAATTTGTATTAGGTAGCGTGAGTCACAATGTGGTGCAGCATGCGCGCATTCCTGTGCTGGTCGTAAAATAACTGAATAAAAAAGTAAAAGTCGGTTTACTGCCTGTATAGGGAGTGCCGACTTTTATTTTTTTTCAGTGGGATGCGTTGCGGTCGCTGTTATCAGGGAGGGGAGCGATAGCTAAATATAATACAATAGTCCTGACCTGTGGGTATATAAGGGTACTGATTTCACTAAACACGAACATTCTATTGTATGATTATTCTAATGTTCGTTTTCAAGTTGACATAAGGTGTAGGGAATTGTTAAACTAGGAAGTGTATTTTCGATAAAAAATGAACTTAAGGTGCAATTTAATAAGGTACACATGTTTGAGCCGAAACAAACCACGATCATACTTGTAAAGAATATCGATTGGGATGGAATAGGCACAATGCTAACTCGTATAATGCCGGGGATATGGCCCGGAAGTTTCTACCTGGAAACCTTAAATTTCCGGACTACGGGAGACATACGGCTGAAGCCGCATTGGATGCGGTGGAAGAGGCTTGCTTTTGGCATGCCTTTAAGAGGCTCTGTCGTTTGTTTTTTCGTAGTCCGGTGTCTTGAAAATAACGTTATTTTCGAGTGCCGGATTTTTGGCGCTTATTGATAAACAGGGAGTGAAGGACATGTCAGTGCAGGTCGCTGTCATTATGGGCAGCACATCAGACTGGGACACCATGCAGCATGCATGTGCTGTGCTGGACGAGCTTGAAATCGGATATGAGAAAAAAGTAGTTTCAGCCCATCGTACACCGGATTTAATGTTTCGTTTTGCAGAAGAGGCCGCTGGGCGTGGACTAAAGGTCATTATTGCTGGAGCGGGTGGGGCTGCGCATCTGCCAGGAATGGTGGCTGCGAAGACAGCATTGCCGGTCATTGGTGTGCCTGTTCAGTCGAAGGCTCTGAACGGTCTGGACTCCCTGCTCTCCATTGTGCAGATGCCGGGTGGTATTCCGGTTGCCACTGTGGCAATTGGTAAGGCAGGCGCTACAAATGCAGGGCTGCTGGCAGCACAAATATTAGGCGCTTTTGACGAAAAGATAAGCCAGCGGGTTTTGGCGAGACGCGACCGTATTCGTGATGA
This sequence comes from Paenibacillus sp. SEL1, assembly GCF_054602535.1. Taxonomy (NCBI): domain Bacteria; kingdom Bacillati; phylum Bacillota; class Bacilli; order Caryophanales; family Paenibacillaceae; genus Paenibacillus; species Paenibacillus sp. SEL1. The sequence continues at coordinate 2,877,779 of NZ_CM137723.1, forward strand.
GGTGCTGGAAGGCAGTGACTCGCTATGAATGGGGCATGTGAATCCGCAGGCCGTATCCGACCTCCTGGTACAACGATTGGACTTTTAGGAGGCGGGCAATTAGGAAGAATGCTTGTACTGGCCGGAACCAATCTAGGATATCGCTTTGTGACACTGGACCCTGCACCGGATAGCCCTTGTGGACAGGTGTCAGAACAAATCCGCGCTGCCTATGATGATGAGTATGCGGCCAGAGAGCTGGCTGAGCGGTGCGATGTGATCACGTATGAGTTTGAAAATGTGGACGCAGGTGTGGCTGCGCTTTTGGAACAGGAATCCAACGTACCGCAAGGTAGTAGTCTTTTGTACACAACACAGCATCGTCTGAGAGAAAAGCGTTCTATTGAAGCTGCTGGTGTCCCTGTCGCTCCGTATCGTGAAATCAGTAGTTCTGCGGATATGGTTCAAGCGGTAGCTGAACTGGGTGTACCGTGTGTGCTCAAGACAGCAGTCGGTGGTTATGATGGCAAGGGACAAGTGGTCATTCGCCAACCGGAGCAAGCCACGGCTGCCTACGAACAACTGGCAGGAGGCGGTGCGGAACTGGTATTGGAACAGTTCATTCGTTTTCGCTGCGAAATCTCGGTGATTGTAGCTCGCAGCACGAACGGTGAAGCCAAAGCCTTTCCACCTGCCGAAAACATTCACGTGAACAATATTTTGCACACGTCAATTGTGCCTGCACGTGTGCCAGAGCCTGTCCAGGAGGAAGCACGCAAGTTGGCGCTGGCTGTGGCAGAGTCGCTGGGTGCGGTGGGACTGCTCGCTGTGGAGATGTTTGTCACCGAAGACGGACAATTGTACGTTAATGAGTTAGCACCACGACCGCATAACTCTGGTCATTACACGATGGAGGGGTGCGCGACGTCGCAATTCGAGCAGCACATACGTGCGATTTGCGGTTTACCCTTGGGCAGCACGAAGCTGCTGACTTCCGTTGTGATGGTCAATGTGCTAGGTGAGCATTTGGAGGATGTGGTTCGGCGGTTTGCGCAATCGGATGTTGAAGCTGAAAGATTGGATGTTGTACCCAAGCTGCATTTGTATGGAAAAAGTGAAGCCAAGCCAGGCCGAAAGATGGGACATATTAATCTATTGTGCCAGGATGCGGAACAAGCGCTGGAATGGATTGAACAAACCAATATTTGGGGGAATAAATAGTCATGATCGAACGCTATAGCAGACCGGAAATGAGAGCGATTTGGACGGAAGAAAATAAATTTAAAGCGTGGCTGGAAGTAGAGCTGTGTGCCTGTGAAGCTTGGGCGGAATTAGGGGTTATTCCAAAAGAGGATACTGTGGCTCTGCGTAAGAATGCAAGTTTTGATATTGAACGGATCTATGAAATTGAGCAGGAGACAAGACATGATGTCATTGCTTTTACCCGCACGGTATCCGAAAGTCTTGGAGACGAGCGCAAATGGGTACATTATGGCTTGACCTCCACAGATGTAGTTGATACGGCACTGGGCTACCTGTTAAAGCAGGCGAATGAAATCCTGGAGCGCGATATCTTGAATTTTATTGAAATTTTGAAGGAAAAGGCATTGGCTTACAAGCATACACCGATGATGGGACGTACACATGGAGTGCATGCCGAGCCGACCACATTCGGACTGAAGATGGGATTGTGGTACGAGGAAATGAAGCGCAATCTGGAACGCTTTCGTTTTGCGGCTGACCAAGTACAATACGGTAAAATGTCCGGTGCAGTTGGGACATATGCCAACATTGACCCGGCTGTAGAAGAATTTGTATGCCGCAAGCTGGGCACCAAGCCTGCACCAATTTCTACACAGACGCTTCAGCGCGACCGTCATGCCGAATACATGGCAACATTAGCGTTGATCGCCACATCGCTGGACAAATTTGCTACAGAAGTTCGTGCTCTGCAAAAGAGTGAGTTCCGTGAGGTGGAAGAAGCTTTTGCCAAAGGTCAAAAAGGTTCTTCCGCGATGCCGCATAAACGCAATCCGATCGGCAGTGAAAACATCTCCGGTCTGGCGCGTGTGATTCGTGGGCATATGGTATCTGCGTATGAGAACGTAACCCTGTGGCATGAACGCGACATCTCGCATTCTTCTGTGGAACGTATTATCCTGCCGGATGCAACAATGCTGTTGAACTACATGCTGAACCGTTTTGGCAATATCGTAAAAAATCTGACGGTCTTCCCTGAAAATATGAAGCGCAATATGGCACGTACGTATGGTGTACCATTCTCCGGCCGTATTATGACGAAGCTGATCGACAAAGGCTTTAGTCGTGAAAAAGCCTACGATACCGTGCAGCCGCGTGCTATGCAGGCGTGGGAAGAACAACGCCAGTTCCGCGAAATCGTCGAGGCGACCCCGGAAATTACGGCCGTGCTCAGCGCAGACGAAATCGAGGATGCGTTCAACCCAGCCTGGCATCTGAAGAACGTGGATACGATCTTCAAAAAGCTGGGATTAGGGGAGTAGGAGGGAAGGTTGCTGCGTGGTGAGGCCGCTGCGCGAACGGATCATTCTTCCAATTGCTGTTGCCATTGTATAAGACCAGATATTGGTTGGAATCCAGAGGCAAAGGCAAGCGCTGACGCTTCTCCAGAACGATTCCGTCCGCTCCGCTGCACCCAGCATCAACCCTCATGTGGGAGCAGAACTATGGGAAGGTGCGGCACATAAGATGCCGCACCTCCCCAAAGGCGATGGAAAAGCGTGTTCCACTGCTTTCTATCGCAGGCCACGTTCTCGTGAGGGCTGCCGAATTTGCGCAGCAAACAGCCCGCTGCCCTCCCGAGAACGCGCAGGCTCAAGAAGCGAAGCCTTGAGCCACCGTATCCGTGCGCAGCGTAGCACATGTGCACAACAGGGCGAAGCCAGAATGCTCGCTGCACGGCATGCCGTGCTACGGCCACGGGCCGAATGGTATTGCGGCGACATGCACGTAAAAACGTTTTTTGTACCAACGTAAAAGCGTTGCTGGATGAGGGCTTGTACCAACAAGCCTTTATCCAGCGAAACGCGCTCACTCCACCGTAGTTACAAAATAGACCACCCCAACCCGCTCACCAGCCAACCCTTGCGGGAGTCCCGAGGGCAGCAGCCCTGGGGGTCCTCCCCGAGGGGAGGATTTAGGAGGGGGAATACTCTTTTGAAAGAGGTGTAATGAAATGTCATTGTCTACTGCCGAAGGTCTGATCCATGCGCCGCTCTTGTATAAAGGCAAGGTGCGTGAACTGTATGATCTCGGAGAGCATTTTCTGATTGTGGTGACAGACCGAATTTCGGCTTTTGATTATGTGTTAGAGCCACCCGTGCCCGAAAAGGGGAATGTGCTGAATAAGCTCAGCGCTTTCTGGTTTGAGCAGACGAAAGACTTGTTGGAAAACCATGTCGTGCACACTGATGTGAACAAGCTCGGGCATGTGATCGACGAACAGAATAAAGAGTTGCTGAAGGACCGGATCATGGTCACGCTGAAGGCTGAACGCATCGACATTGAGTGTGTGGTGCGCGGATATATTACCGGAGGCGGCTGGCGTCAGTATGAGCAGAACGGTGAGGTGAACGGCATTCCATTGCCAGAGGGGCTGCGTAAAAACGAGCGCTTTCCCAAGCCATTATTTACACCGGCTGCAAAAAATGATGTTGGACACGACGAGGACATTTCCCTTCACCAAATGAAAGAACTGGTCGGGGTTGAACTAACAGGTGAGCTTGAAGAAAAGAGCTTGGCGTTGTATGAATTTGCACGTGCATTCTGCGAGAAGCGGGGGATTATTTTAGCCGATTGCAAGTTTGAGTTTGGTCTTGTTAACGGTAAGGTGATTTTGATTGACGAGATTTTCACTCCAGATTCATCCCGTTTTTGGGCGCAGGAAAAGTATGAGCTGGATGTTGAGATTGACAGCATGGACAAGGAGCCGGTACGAAGCTATTTGGCATCATCCGGTTGGGACAAGAATAGCAAGCCCGATCCATTGCCTGCTGAGGTCGTAGAAGAAACAACTGCAAGATATACGGATATTTGGCGGCGTCTGACGGCACAGTAAATAGTAATCATAATTCAACCAATAGGATTCACTCATTCGGAGGAGGAACTGAAGGAACATGATGAAAGCAACAGTCTATGTCACGATTAAGCAAAGCGTTTTGGACCCGCAGGGGGTTGCGGTGCAAGGCGCACTACATTCTATGGGTTTCGGAGAAGTGGACAGCGTCAGAATTGGTAAGTATATGGAATTGAATCTGGATACAACAGACCGCGAGAGTGCTGAAAAGCGCATCATTGAGATGTGCGAAAAGCTGTTGGCCAACACGGTCATTGAAGACTACCGCTACGAACTGGAGGGCTGATTCCATGAAATTTGCAGTTCTGGTTTTTCCGGGCTCCAACTGTGATATTGACTGCTATAAGGCGGTAGAGGACACGGTCGGTGAACCTGTCGATTATGTTTGGCATACTGCGACGGATTTGTCGCCTTATGATTGTATTCTTGTTCCAGGAGGCTTCTCCTACGGGGATTACCTGCGTTGCGGTGCGATTTCCCGGTTTGCTCCGGTGATGAAGGAAGTTGCCAAAGCGGCTGCCGAGGGCAAATATATTTTAGGGATTTGCAACGGATTTCAAATTCTGACCGAAGCCGGGTTGTTGCCAGGGGCTTTACGCCGCAATCTGTCGATGAAATTCCTATGCCGGGATACGGTGTTGCAGGTTGCGAATAACCAAACACCTTTTACAAGAGACTATGCTGCTGGTGAAGAGATCATTGTTCCGATCGCCCACGGCGAAGGCAACTATTACTGTGATGATGAGACGCTGGCTCGTTTGCAGGCGAACAATCAGATTGTATTTAAGTATAAAGATAATCCTAATGGTTCCGTGACGGATATTGCAGGGATTTGTAATGAGCAAGGTAATGTGCTGGGCATGATGCCCCACCCGGAACGCGCGGTGAACGCATTGCTCGGGACGGATGATGGCAAACGTATGTTTACATCTATTTTGAACGCTTGGAGGGATCGACATGGCGCAGCAAGTGTCCGCTAAGGAACCGACGGCAGAGCAGGTTGCCGAACATAAACTGTATCAGCAGATGGGTGTATCGGACAGTGAATATGCGTTGATCTGTGAATTCATGGGACGTCAGCCCAATTATACGGAGATAGGCGTGTTCAGTGTCATGTGGTCAGAGCATTGTGCTTACAAAAACTCCAAGCCGTTGTTGCGTCGTTTTCCAACGAGCGGTCCGCGAGTTCTGATGGGACCCGGCGAGGGCGCAGGCATTGTAGATATCGGTGACAACCAAGCGGTTGTATTTAAAATCGAAAGTCATAACCATCCATCCGCTGTGGAGCCTTTTCAAGGGGCAGCGACTGGGGTAGGCGGTATCATCCGTGATATTTTCTCCATGGGTGCAAGACCAGTTGCGGTGTTGAACTCTCTGCGTTTTGGCAAGCTGGAGAGCGACCGTGTGAAATATTTGTTCGAGCATGTGGTATCTGGTATTGCGGGATACGGGAACTGTATCGGTATTCCGACTGTAGGTGGCGAGGTTGTATTTGATGAAAGCTACGAAGGCAATCCGCTCGTCAATGCAATGTGTGTCGGACTGATTGACCATGATAAAATCCAGCGTGGTGTTGCTAAAGGGGTCGGTAACCCGGTGTTCTACGTGGGACCGCCGACAGGTCGTGATGGGATTCACGGAGCGACATTCGCATCGGTTGAGCTGACAGAGGAATCTGAAGCGAACCGGACTGCGGTTCAAGTAGGCGATCCTTTTATGGAGAAGCTGGTTATGGAATCATGTCTGGAATTGATCGACAGCGGTATTGTGCTGGGTATTCAAGATATGGGTGCCGCGGGACTTACCTGCTCCAGCGCGGAGATGGCGAGTAAGGCTGGCAACGGTCTGGAGCTGTATCTGGATCAGGTACCGCAGCGTGAAGAGGGCATGACACCTTATGAAATGATGCTGTCTGAATCACAGGAACGGATGCTGTTCGTAGTAGAGCCTAAGGATGAAGCACAGGCACTGGAAATTTTCGAGCGCTGGGGTGTTATTTGTGCAAAGGTCGGTAAAGTGACGGATGACGGTCGTTTGCGTTTGTTCCATCACAATGAAGTGGTCGGAGATATGCCAGTGACGGCGCTGGTTGACGAGTGTCCGATTTATGACAAGCCTTCCGAAGTCCCTGCTTATTATGAGCAAAATGCTGCTATTGACACACTTCGTTATGCAGAAGTGACGGATTTGAACGGTGCGTTGAAAAAGGTGCTGTCATCACCAAGTGTAGCCAGTAAGAAATGGGTATACGAGCAGTATGACTACATGGTTCGCACGAGTACAGCCGTTCGTCCGGGATCGGATGCAGCTGTAGTGACTGTGCGCGGAACTCGTAAGGGACTCGCCATGACGACAGATTGTAACGGACGTTATGTATACCTTGATCCAGAGGTAGGCGGACGGATTGCAGTCAGCGAAGCAGCGCGTAACATTGTATGCTCCGGCGGCGAGCCGTTGGCAATTACGGATAACCTGAACTTCGGTAACCCTGAAAAGCCGGACATTTTCTGGCAAATGGAAAAAGCCGTGGACGGTATGGCAGAAGCTTGCCGTGTACTGGATACACCTGTCATCGGGGGCAATGTCAGCTTGTACAATGAAAATGCTAAAGGCTCCATCTATCCGACGCCTGTTGTCGGTATGGTAGGTTTGGTGCATGATACAGATCATATTACGACACAAGGCTTCAAAGCCGAAGGCGATGTGATTTTTCTGGTGGGGGAAACGAAGGCTGAGCTGGGAGGCAGTGAGTTCCAAGCTGTCGTACACGGTGTATCCGAGGGACGCCCTCCTGAGCTGGATTTGAACGTAGAGAAAAAACTGCTGACTGCGGTACTGGGAGCGATTCAGGGCGGATTGGTACAATCTGCGCATGATTTGGCAGAGGGCGGATTGGCTGTAGCGCTTGCGGAATCTGGGATTAGCGGCGGATTAGGAGCACAGGTCAACGTAGAAACGACTTTGCGTCCTGACCATGCTTTGTTTAGCGAAAGCCAATCCCGTATTTTGTTATCTGCATCGCCGGATAAAGCGTCTGCTCTGGAAGCACATCTGCGTGGTTTGGAAGTGCCAGTTACTGTATTAGGAAAAGTTGAAGGATCACAATTGACAGTTGAGGTGAACGGACAACCCGCTTTGAACGAGGCAGTCGCCAGTTTGAAGCAAATCTGGGAGGATGTCATTCCATGTCTGATGAAATAACAGCACGGACGTTGTGGACTGGAGATTATTATAATGAAGGCTCTGGTAAAGAGGGGCTGTTTGATAAATTAAAAGAGGAATGCGGCGTGTTTGGAGTGTATAGGCACTCCGATGCCGCTTCCCTAGCATATTACGGATTGCATGCACTCCAGCATCGCGGAGAGGAAAGTGCAGGCATCTGTGTGAGCAGTGGCGACGAGTTTCATTATCATCGTGGAATGGGGCTTGTAAAAGAAGTATTCAATAAAGATTTGATGGCTTCGCTGACAGGCGATATTGCCATAGGACATGTGCGCTACTCGACAAGTGGAGACAGTAAGCTAACGAATGCACAGCCTTTGGTGTTCAAGTATCGTGATGGCGATCTAGCGGTAGCTACGAACGGGAATATTGTGAATGCTTTGCAAATCCGGCATGAGCTGGAGCAGGGCGGGTCTATTTTTCAAACGACCAGCGATACAGAAGTAGTGGCGCATTTGATCGCACGATCATCCAAGGATTTAGTGGAGGCCGCGAAAGATGCATTGAAGCGTATTGTCGGCGGATTTGCCTTTCTGATTATGACCAACGATAAATTGCTGGTCGCCTCTGATCCCAATGGCTTGCGTCCGTTGACGATGGGCAGATTAGGTGATGCATATTTGTTTGCTTCTGAAACCTGTGCTTTGGAAACGATTGGGGCAGAGCTGTTGCGCGATATCGAGCCGGGTGAACTGTTGGTGTTGGACAAAAATGGTCTGCACGAAGACCGTTACAGTGAAGGTAAGCATCGTAAAGCACTGTGCGCGATGGAATATATTTATTTTGCCCGTCCTGACAGTGATTTGAATGGTTCCAATCTTCATGCTGCGCGCAAAAGAATGGGTAGCCAGATGGCGCTGGAAGCTTTTGTCGATGCGGATCTGGTGACAGGAGTGCCGGATTCCAGTATTTCGGCTGCGATTGGTTATGCTGAGCAGACAGGTATTCCTTATGAGCTGGGTATGATTAAAAATAAATACACTGGACGTACCTTCATTCAGCCGAGTCAGGAGCTACGCGAGCAGGGTGTGAAAATGAAGCTGAGCGCTGTACGACGTGTTGTTGAAGGTAAACGAGTCATTATGATCGACGATTCTATCGTTCGGGGCACTACATCCCGCCGAATCGTGAATATGCTGCGTGATGCGGGCGCGTTGGAGGTACATGTACGTATTACCTCGCCGCCTTTCAAAAACCCGTGCTTCTATGGCATCGACACGCCGGATCGCCGGGAGCTGATTGCTTCATCCAAAACCGTCGAGGAAATTCGTGAGGAAATTAACGCCGATTCGCTTTACTTTATGAGCGCCGAGGGTTTGATTGCCGCTGTAGGTGGATATAACGAACAGGATTACAAAGGCGGCTTGTGCCTAGCTTGTTTTGATAATGATTACCCGACTCAGGTAGATTTCAAAGGTGAAGAAAAGTTCGGATGTAGTTGTTGAGAAAAGGGAACAAAAGAGGTGCATGAGCAAGTGATGGTGGTTCTGAGGGGGCACTCCGCGTGTGGAAGGTTCTTCCGATCGCTGTTGCCGCTGGATTCCTGGATTGGAATAACCCCTTAGAGGGTTGGAATCCAGCGGCAAAGGCGAACGCTTCGCTTCTCCAGAATCCTTCCACCCGCTCCGTTCCTCAGATGTGCAGCATTTTGCAGCAGTGCCTGTACCTCTTTGGTTCCCACCGGGAAGAGGATAGGTAAGGTCGTTAAAAACTCATGGCATAACTATTTCATGCCATGAGTTTTTAACGGAGCGGTGACTCATAAAAAGTCACCCTGCTCTTATAAGGTTGAGCCAGCGAAGCGAAGCTCAACAGCAGGCAAGGCGAAGGTGCCTGCCTCAAAGGACAAAGAAGTGAGCCGCTCGTAGGCGCCGTTCACTTCTTTGCCTGGCACGTCCCCGCCTTTGCGAAGCAAACAGCCCGGGACGTGCCCGCCGCCGTGAAGGCGGCCACGCACCAAAGCGTGTCCTTGTGAATTGCGGGAATGACCCGCAATTCACAAGGACAACACGCGACTCACAGCACGAACCAACCACCAAGTAGCACCCAACCCTACACATCTGACCGATTCTTGAGGGGTCCAGGGGGAGCAGCCCCATGGAGTCCTCCCTATTAGGGAGGACTTAGGAGGGTCAATCATTTGAAGGAGTGTTCATGAATGTCCGAAGCATACAAAAACGCAGGGGTAGATATCGCTGCCGGTAATGAAGCAGTAGAACGGATGAAAAAGCACGTTAAACGTACCTTCCGTCCCGAAGTGCTGACGGACTTGGGCGGATTCGGTGCGTTGTTCGGCCTGAATAAGGATAAGTACGAGGAGCCTGTACTCGTTTCCGGTACCGATGGTGTCGGCACGAAGCTGAAGCTTGCTTTCGCAATGGATCGTCATGACACCATTGGTATTGACGCGGTTGCGATGTGTGTAAACGACATTGTCGTCGGAGGCGCGGAGCCACTCTTTTTTCTCGATTACCTCGCCTGTGACAAGGTTGTGCCTGAGAAAATTGAAGCGATTGTAGCCGGTATTGCCGAGGGCTGTCACCAATCGGGCTGTGCGCTGGTCGGCGGTGAAACCGCAGAAATGCCAGGGATGTATAGCGAGGGTGAATATGATATTGCCGGATTCACGGTAGGGATTGTAGATAAAAGCAAAATTATCAACGGTAGCTCCATTGCTCCCGGAGATACAGTGATCGGACTGGCCTCCAGTGGAGTTCACAGTAACGGCTTCTCCCTGGTGCGCAAGCTGTTATTGGAACAGCAGGGCTATGATTTGCATGAAGAAATCGAAGGCTTGAACGGCAAACTGGGCGATGTACTGCTGGAGCCGACGAAAATTTACGTGAAATCCGTTTTGGCATTGCTGGACAAGGTAAAAGTAAAAGGCATGGCGCATATCACAGGTGGCGGTTTTATTGAAAATATCCCTAGAGTGTTACCGGATCACGTCAATGTGGATATAGAATACGGCACTTGGCCGATTTTGCCAATCTTCCAGCTCATGCAGGAAAAAGGCGCAATCTCCAACAAAGACATGTTCACAACCTTTAATATGGGAATTGGGATGGTAATCGTTGTAGGCGAAGAGCATGCACAGACTGCACTGGAAGTTCTGAAGGAACAGGGCGAAGCCGCATATGTGATCGGAAAAGTAACGGAAGGCAGTTCTATCGTGACCTTTACGGGAGCAGAGGTGTAATGAACGAGTACCGGATTGCTGTTTTTGCATCAGGTGAAGGGACGAATTTTCAGTCATTGGTGGATGCGGCTGCGCGAGGAGAACTGGGCGGGGCCTCGGTAGAACTGCTCATCTGTGACAAGCCTGCGGCTCCTGCCGTAGCTAGAGCACAGAAAGCCGGAATTGCGTGTCATACTTTTCGACCCAAGGAATATCCTTCTCGAGAAGACTATGAGCGTGAATTGGTGGCTTTACTGGAGCAGAAATCGATTGATCTCATCGTGTTAGCTGGCTACATGCGTTTGCTATCCAGCGTCATGGTCGATGCCTACGCCGGAAAAATCATTAATATTCATCCGTCACTACTTCCGGCATTTCCAGGGAAAGATGCTGTTGGACAGGCATTGACCTATGGGGTCAAGGTAAGTGGCGTCACCGTTCATTTTGTGGACGGGGGCATGGACACGGGAGCCATTATTGCCCAGCGTGTCGTGGAAGTTGACGACCATGATACAGCGGAATCCTTATCCGCAGCCATTCAATCCGTGGAACGTCAGCTATATCCAGAGGTAGTTGGCAAATTGGCCCAAGGTAAAATCCAATTAAATGGTCGCAAAGTGATTTCACTTCTCTAAGAATGATTGTAATTTGTCATATCATTGTCATATCAAGGATGCTGTACAGGCATTTTCCGATATTTCTCGGGAAATAAAATGATAAAAGAGAATTTTGCAAAATTCTGAAAGAGCTAAAGGAGGAGACAGGGTGAGTATTAAAAGAGCGCTCGTCAGCGTATCGGATAAGCGAGGGGTCGTGGAATTTTGCCGCGAGTTGTCCAAATTGGGTGTGGAGATCGTTTCGACAGGGGGAACGAGCAGCTTGTTGTCGAAGGAGGGCATTCCTGTCATCGGCATTTCAGAGGTAACGGGTTTTCCAGAAATTATGGATGGACGTGTTAAAACACTCCACCCTGCGGTACACAGCGGCTTGCTGGCTGTTCGGGATAATGAAGAGCATCAGCGTCAGATGAAAGAACTTGGATTGGGTTATATTGATCTGGTCGTTGTGAATTTGTATCCTTTTGCGGAAACGATCGCCAAACCCGGTGTAACTTATGAGGACGCGATTGAAAATATCGACATCGGCGGTCCAACGATGCTTCGTTCTGCGGCAAAAAATCATGCTTTTGTAAGTGTGGTAGTCGATGCTGATGACTATAGCACAGTGTTGGAGGAAATCCGTAAGGATGGCGATACGGAACTGAATACCCGTAAGCGTTTGGCCGCAAAAGTTTTCCGTCATACGGCGTCATACGACGCTTTGATATCCGATTATTTGTCGAATGTGACAGGCGAGCCGTTGCCTGAGCGTTACACTGTAACCTATGAAAAAATTCAGGATTTGCGTTATGGCGAAAATCCGCATCAGCAGGCGGCATTTTACCGTGAGCCATTGGCGGCAAAGGGTACACTGACAACAGCGAAACAACTTCACGGCAAAGAGCTGTCTTACAATAACATCAATGATGCTAATGCCGCTTTGCAAATCGTCAAAGAATTCAGCGAACCTACAGTAGTAGCAGTTAAGCATATGAATCCTTGTGGTGTGGGAATTGGCGGAAGTATTTATGAAGCGTACAGCAAGGCGTATGCAGCTGATCCAACCTCGATTTTCGGTGGCATCGTAGCGGCTAACCGGATTATTGATGGTGATACAGCGAATAAGCTGAGTGAGATCTTTTTGGAAATTGTACTGGCACCGGGCTTTACGAAAGAAGCATTGGAGATTTTAACGAAAAAGAAAAATATTCGTTTGCTTGATCTGGGTGAGCTTTCCCGATCTGAACAGGCAGAGAGCCGTTTCGTCGTGACTTCCATTGAAGGTGGTATGGTCGTTCAGCTAAATGACATTCACGCTGTAGACTCGGATGCACTTACAGTTGTAACGGAGCGGGCACCATCCGAGGAAGAACTGAAACAGCTTTTGTTTAGCTGGAAAGTGGTTAAGCATGTGAAATCCAACGCCATCGTACTGGCGGCAGATAATATGACCATTGGCGTAGGCGCAGGACAAATGAACCGTGTCGGTGCGGCCAAGATTGCTATCGAGCAGGCCGGTGACAAAGCAAAAGGTGCCGTACTGGCATCCGATGCATTTTTCCCGATGGGCGATACGTTGGAGTTGGCAGCTAAAGCAGGCATCACAGCAGTTATTCAGCCGGGCGGCTCCATCAAAGACGAAGAGTCCATCAAGGTTGCTAACGAATACGGCATTGCCATGGTCTTTACAGGCGTACGTCATTTCAAGCACTAACTTGTATGAGTTGAGGATGCAGCAGCATTTTCACCTGAACAATCTTAATGGGAGCGGGAGGAAACACCTGAATGGATATTTTGGTTATCGGAGGGGGCGGCCGCGAACATGCAATTGTGTGGGCGCTGAAGAAAAGCCACAAGGCCGGGCAGATCTATTGCGCACCAGGCAATGCTGGTATCGGACAGTTAGCGGAGTGCGTGCCGATTCCGGTGAGTGACTTTGACGCGCTGACAGAACTGGCGGAATCCAAAAAGGTAGGACTTGTCGTGGTTGGTCCCGATGATCCGCTGGCAGATGGTATTGTGGATGCTTTTGAAGCGAAAGGCATTCCAGTATTCGGACCGCGTAAAAATGCAGCGGAAATTGAAGGTAGCAAAATCTTCATGAAGGATTTGCTCCATAAATATCATATTCCGACAGCAACCTATCGCAAGTTTTATACTTATGAGGAAGCACATGCATACTTGAAGGAACAACCGATTCCGGTTGTCATTAAGGCAGACGGACTCGCGGCAGGCAAAGGGGTAACGGTCGCTTACTCGATGGAGGAAGCGGAAAAGGCTCTCTCCGACATTATGGTGACCAAGGTGTTTGGTGAAGCCGGGGCACAGGTCGTGATTGAGGAGTTTCTGGCTGGTCAGGAAATGTCGATTCTCTCCTTTGTCGACGGTGAAACGGTTCGTCCGATGGCCGCGGCCCAAGACCACAAGCCCATTTTTGATGGTGACAAAGGGCCGAATACAGGTGGCATGGGTACGTATTCTCCGTTGCCTCACATAGCCAATTCTATTATTGAGGAAGCTATTGAGACGATTATTAAGCCGACGGCCAAGGCCATGGTTGCTGAAGGGCGCCCGTTCCGAGGTGTATTATTTGCCGGATTGATGATTTCGCCGGACGGCAAGCCGAAGACCATTGAGTTTAATGCACGTTTCGGTGATCCGGAAACTCAAGTGGTTCTGCCTCGTTTAAAATCCGATCTACTCGATATTTTTCTTGCTGCTGTAAATGGCACGCTGGATCAGGTGGAGATCGAGTGGAAGGATGAAGCAGCGGTATGTGTGGTGCTGGCATCTGGAGGTTATCCTGGAGCTTACGCCAAAGGTGTACCTATCCACGGATTGGAACAGGTAGACGAAGCTATCGTGTTCCATGCTGGAACGGGCATCAACGAACAGGGCGAGTGGGTAACGAACGGCGGACGTGTATTAGGTGTGGTCGGCTTGGGACGTGATATTGCCGGGGCACGGAACAAAGCTTACGAACAGGCGGATCGTATTACCTTTGAAGGTAAACAAAACCGTACGGACATTGCGGCAAAAGCCTTGCTGTAGCAGCGATATAAAGGATAAAGAGAACCTCTGTGGAGGTTCTCTTTTTGTTCAAAGGAAATAAAGTTGTGGACTGAGGAAATAAAGCGTTTTCTTAGTGCTTAGTTTACAGCAACAAGGACTTCACCCAAAAAAGGTTGTTTTAGTTCATTCACATGATTAAACTAACGGTTAATAGTAGGTTCAAGTAATCGATGAGACGAAGAGGGGGAAACCGAAATGAAGACGATCAAGTGCATGATGGACCACCTGTACTGGGCGGACGGACGCATCTTGGACGCGCTCGGGGAGAGTGAGACGAAGAACAAGGACCTTCTGAAGCTGGTTCGGCACATCGCGGTCGCGGAACGAGTCTGGCTGTCCCGTTTGCAGGGCAAGGGCAGCGCGCAATATTCATTGTGGGAGGAAGCAGAAGACCTGACGGCGATCCGGACGATGTTCGAAGAAAACGCCGAACAATATCGCGTCTATATCGAAGGGCTCGAGGAATCCGAGTTGGACGAGATGATCGACTATGCGAACCAGAGCGGGGTTCCGTTCCGAACGTCCGTCCGGGACATCCTGTCGCAGGTCCTCTTACATGGGCAATATCACCGGGGACAGATCAACCGGGCGCTTCGGATCGAATCGGCAGAGCCTGTCCAAATCGATTACATCACGTTCGCGAGGCTCAGAGCCTAATAATCACCATTACTCGGAATGGGATTGACATTGAACGACGGTATGATAGCTCAACAAATTGCTTTTACCATATAAGAACAATATGCTAATGTATATTAGCAGACGATGATATTTTATAAGTGATAAGAACCTACACTGCCTTATTTAGGATCAAAGAGAGCCCATACCCTTATAAATTGGAAAATTAATTTACCTTCCAAATACGGTTATGGGCTTATTTACTTTTCATAAGCACTACATTAGACTGCCGGTACTTGTTTAAGCTAACGGGCAGGGGAGTTACAATATGTAGAATTGTATGATAACCAACTCGATGGAAATATTATGTCATTCAAAAAGAGCATAACGATTCTTTACTGATCGTTCTCAATATGTTATATTAATTGAGGGAGGGAGATGGGAATGGCGAGAAGCAAGGAGTTTGAAGAGAAAGAAGTCTTGGATAAGGCGATGCGGCTCTTTTGGGAGCAGGGGTACGAGAAAACGTCCATGACCGAGTTGGTTGAGCATATGGGTATTCATCGAAGAAGCTTGTATGATACTTTTGGAGATAAGCATAGTCTGTTCCTGAAAGCGATGGATCGGTTTGACGACAAAATCATCGCCGCGCTTGCAGGAGGGGTTAAAGGATCCAAGACCGCATCGGAGGCATTACAGTTTATTTTTAGCTTCATGATCGACGGGGATGAGGACTCGCCAGCCGGATGCTTAATGGTGAATTCGGCCGTAGAATTGGCGGCGCGCGACGTCGAGGTGGACAACAAGGCCACGAAAGCATTCACGACAGCAGAGCAATTGCTCAAGGAGATTATTCTTTGGGGACAGCGTGAAGGTGAATTCACCTCCACATACAATGCTGAGGAATTGGCGGAATACCTGCATAATGTATGGATTGGGTTAAGGGTAATGGCAAGAACCTCGGCTTCCAGAGAAAAGCTTCACCGTATTACTCATATTTCGATGAAGCTCCTTGAAGAATAAGGGTAGTTGTGGTAGTCAGTTCAGATGTGAAGTGTTCCTTCTGCTAATCCATGCTCTTTGCGATGGAGTTATCTTACGCTTAATTTAGAATGAACATTCTAAAAACGCCGAAAGAAGCTCTAAAGCATAGTTTACAATGAAGTTTATCAGCGCAGTTAAAACAACAAACAACACAACACATAAAAACAACAGAGTAAGGCACTCAGTATTTTTTTTAACGATTTTGAGAATGAACGTTCTCGTTAGAAAACAAGTATCGAGTAAAACTCGCTTACCGTAATTACTACGTATCAAAACGCAGGCCAAATAGCTTCAAGAAAACAATTTCATAAACAAAATACAATAAAAGGAGCACATGAAAATGAATATTTCTCAACAAGTTGTATTTGTCACTGGCGCGAACCGAGGTTTTGGTCGCCATCTTGCCCTTGAACTTCTATCCAGAGGGGCTAAGGTGTATGCCGGAGCAAGAAATCCGCAGTCCATTGACATTCCCGGTGCAATTCCTGTAAAGCTTGATATTACGAACCCTCAAGAGGTAGCGGCAGCTGCTATGGCCGCTCAAGATGTTACGCTTCTGATCAACAATGCAGGCTCGGCTACAGGAGCTACTTTGCTTGACGGTGATCTCGATCAAATACAGTTGGAATTTAATACGCACTTCTTTGGCACATTATCCATGATTCGCAATTTCGCACCTATTCTTATTAATAATGGTGGGGGATCCATACTGAATATCCTTTCCGCATTATCATGGTTCAGTAGTGGCGGGAGTGAAGGCGCTTATTCGGCTGCAAAGGCGGCTGCGTGGGCAATGACGAACGAGTTGCGCTTAAATCTGTATCCTCAAAATGTGAGAGTAGCTGGCTTGCATGTGGGCTTTATGGATACAGACATGACGTCAGGCGTTGAAGCTCCGAAGTCCAACCCTGCTGATATTGCAAAAATTGCAATTGATGGAATAGAGTCCGATAGCTTTGAAATTCTTGCTGATGAACCGAGCCGTCAACTCCAGCGTGCTCTCGCTGGCGGTGTAGCTGCTATTTACCCACAGCTTAAATGATGAGCAAAACTGTACTAATTACCGGAGTGTCGGGCGGAATTGGAAAAGAGCTGGCGGATCGTTTCGCCAAAGACGGATACGATTTGGTGCTGGTCGCACGCAGCGAGGACAAGCTCGTGGATCTCGCGAGGGAATATCGGAAAAAGTACCGTGTCCAAACGACATACATCGCCAAAGATGTTGCATTACCTGGCGTGGCAGAGGAAATCTACAGGGAGCTTAAAGAAAAAGGGATCACCGTCGACTTTCTTGTTAATAATGCGGGCTTCGGCTTGTACGGGGAATTCTTGGAGACACAGTTGGAGCAAGAGATGAATATGATCGACATTAATATCAAGGCTCTGACTGTAATGACTAAGGTGTTCTTACCGGATATGGTCAAAAGGCAGCAAGGGGGCGTGCTGAATGTGGCTTCGTTGGTGGCTTTTTTTCCTGGACCACTGATGGCAGTTTACTATGCGACAAAAGCGTACGTACTATCGTTCACTGAGGCTTTGGAGAATGAGCTGCGCGGCACAGGCGTGACTGTGTCCGCACTCTGTCCGGGAGCGACAGCGACTGGCTTTGTCGATCGTGCTGGGCTAGCCACCTCAAAGCTGTTTAGAAGCGGCGTCATGGAGGTTGGGCAGGTGGCTGACATAGGATATCGCGAATTCTTGCGGGGCAAGACTTTAATCATAACAGGGGGGCGCAACAAGTTCATGGCGTTCTTGCCGCGGTTGCTGCCTCGCAAGTTCATGACAAATGCGGTCAGATCCGCACAGGCTAAAGTGGAGCGATAATCGAAAGACATTGGAGTTAATAAACTCAATTCAAAGAGGGGGTTTTAAAATGGAAAAACTGTGGAGCAAAACGAAAATTGGCAACATGGAATTACCCCATCGGTTAGCGATGGCACCAATGACACGTAGTAGAGCGCAAGAGGATGGTACGCCGGGAGAGCTAACTTCCCATTATTATGCTCAAAGAGCATCGATGGGTTTAATTATTACTGAAGGCACACAACCTTCTGATGATGGTCAAGGTTACTTAAGGTCACCGGGCATCTATACGGAAAAGCATATTGAAGGTTGGAAAAAGGTTACGGATGCGGTACATGAAGAAGGTGGATTTATATTTATCCAATTAATGCATGTCGGTCGTGTTTCGCACCCCGACAATACACCACATCATCGTCAACCCGTTGCACCATCTGCGATCGCACCCGGTGTAGAAATGTTTACGGCTAAAGGGATGCAGGAAATACCCGTTCCAAGAGAGTTAAGTGAAGAAAATATCCAGACGACAATTGCAGACTTCCGGAAAGCAGCAGCGGCAGCTATTAAAGCAGGAGCCGACGGCGTTGAAATTCATGGAGCAAATGGTTATCTGATTAATCAATTTATTGGGGAGAATTCTAATATACGATCGGATAAATACGGTGGATCGATAGAGAACCGTGCTCGCTTTGCAATTGAAGTAACGAAAGCAATCGTTGAAGAAATTGGAGCAGAACGAACAGGCTTCCGTATTTCGCCGGGAACACCTCTTAACGGAATTGATGAGGGCGAACACGGTCTTGAAGTTTATCTTCACCTTGTAAAAGAATTAGCTCAATATAATTTAGCTTACCTCCATGTTATGCATTTAGGGAACGAAACACTGCTCCATGAAATTCGCAACATCTGGCCAAATCCATTATTAGTCAATAGAGCTGGACGGGCTCTAGAAGATCTTAGTGTAGATATTGATAATGGCCTTGCTGATATGGCGCCAGTCGGGGTATGGTCATTAGCTAATCCGGACTTAGTTGAACGTCTTAAAGAAGGCTTTCCTTTGAATGAAGCAGATCGTAAAACATTGTACTCTGGTAACGGAAGCGAGGGTTACACAGATTATCCTACGATGAAAGAACTTCAATCTCAACATCAGTAAAGAATAACATGGATATTGCTTTATGATGGCGTACAAGTTAAAGTACGCCATCAATTTTTCCAATAAACGAATGTGGAATTAAGATAAATGAGAAAAGGAGAAGATGAAGAATTGAAAGCTGCGCAAATGCAAAAATATTCAAAACAAATCCAATTAGAAATAAACAATATAAAAAATACCGGAAATCAATAACCATGAAGTTCTTATCAAAGTAAAAGCTGCAGGTGTAAATCCCTTAGACATTCTTATTTTAAATGGTAGTATTCGCATGATTGCCGATTATGACTTCCCTTTAACTTTAGGAAACGAACTATCCGGCGTTATTGAGGCTGTTGGAAAAGATGTTGTGAAATTCAAGGTTGGAGATCCCGTTTATACGAGGCTGCCAATAAATAAAATCGGAGCTTTTGCTGAGTATGCGGCAGTCCATGAGGATGCGATTTCCGTTATGCCTAAAAATCTTTCTTTTATTGAGGCCGCCGCGGTACCCCTCACGGCTTTGACTGCATATCAAGCCTTGCATGATGTACTTCATGTTCAACCCGATAAAAAACTATTTATTTCTGGAGGAACCGGCGGCTTTGGTACGATGGCTATCCCGATTGCCAAATCGATGGGGTTATATGTGATTACGAGCGGCAGTGAAAGAGGGAGATCACGAACACTGTCCATCGGCGCTGATCAATTCATTAACTATAAAGAGGAAAATTATTTTGATTTGCTATCTAATATCGATTATGTTATCGATACATTGGGGGCAAAAGAAATTAAAACGGAACTTGCTATTCTCAAACCCCAAGGGAAATTGGTATCATTGAAGGCTTTACCCAATTACCGCTTTGCTGCTGAAAATAACTTTCCAATATGGAAAAAGCTATTGTTTGGTTTAGTAGGTGCTCGTTTAGATCGATTAGCAGTTAAACAGAATAAAGAATATCGCTTCTTATTCGTGTCCGCTAATGGCAGGCAATTACAAAAACTGACGAAACTAGTTGAGGATGAAGATATTAAGCCCGCTATAGATTCAGTTTATAATTTTGATGACATTAACATGGCTTTAAATAAAGTTTCTACTGGCCACTCCGAAGGAAAAGTGATAGTAACCTTCTAAGGAGAGGATATATGAATTTTGGAAATACGCTCGAAAGGTGCCTTGGCATAACACCACATTCACGCTTCGTAGCATTTGGCTGATTACGCTAAAGGAGAACGTTAGTTTAATAAAACAGCAGTAGTCTAAGACTGCCGCTGTCTTTTTTGTTGGCGCCAGTCTAATACTTATTTTCTTCTGACACTTTTTTCTTTGACAAAAGTATACTTATCCTATAGGATTAAAAATACAAAACTGACTGACTGATCAATCGGGAGGAGGGAACCCATGCAGCCACGAAAGGCGAAGCAGTCCGAGACCGTCTCAAATGACCAACCTGCTGAGCACACGGGGGAAGAAACAGACCGCAGAACACAGCTTCTTCACATTGCATTGAAGCGGTTCGCCGAGCAGGGTTACCATCAAACAAAGATTTCAGATATCGTGGTAGAGGCTGGAGTAGCCCAAGGCACGTTTTATTGGCATTTTAAAAGCAAAGAGGCACTGGCGCTGGAGATTATCGCTACCGGTCGTGAACAACTACTGTCAGCGATTGGACAGGGATATCGCCGTGATGCGGGAACGCTGGCTGATATGGTTAAGGCATCGGAGGCGCTGTTTGTTCGGTTATTTGATTTTGCATTGGAGAACCGCTATCTGATGGGTTTGCTGCTGATCGGCAGTGGTGTCGATGAACCGGTGCGCCAGAGTATCCGAGAGACAAGGGCCGCGATGGAGCTGGCATTCCGGCGCAATATGGAAAGAGCGATCGAGCTGAACATGTTGCCTGCTGAATTGGATGTCGAATTAAGGGCGGCACTACTCATGAGTATGATCGAAGGTGTCATTACACGCTGGCTATTCGGTTCAGAGGGAACATATGACCACATCACACAGATAACTGCTAAAAGATTGGCAGCAGAGGCGGCTAATTTTGAGTTTTATGGACTACTAGGTCAAAGCTAGAGGGTCAACATCGCATGAATGGGTAGTTGGAACAAATAATATAGCCAAATCACATATATGAACTCAATCATATACATCCAGATAGGAGAGAAGGATACATGAAAACACGTAAAAAAGGGTTCTTGGTAACTACACTCATGGCTGTGGCATTGTTCAGCCTTGTGCTAAGCGCTTGCGGTACTAAGCCAGAAGCTTCTAATACTAGCAATGGAGCGGGTAGCAGTAATGTGGCAGCGAGTAACCAGCTCGAAGCAATCAAGAAGGCTGGTGTAATTAAGGTAGGCATGATGGGCACTTATCCGCCGTACAATTTCTTGAACGATAACAAGGAATTGGACGGATTTGATGTGGATATCGCCAAAGAATTGGCGAAGCGGATTGGAGTGAAACCGGAGTTCACGGCACAAGAATTCTCGGGACTGGTTCCAAGTTTGCAAAAGAAAAAATTCGATGCAGTGATTAGTCAGGTGACGATTACAGAGGATCGTAAGAAGGCTATTGACTTCACAGAGCCTTATATCACAAACAATGTAAACATTATCGTAAACAGCAAAACAAATGATATTACCAAGCTGGAGGACTTTAAAGGCAAAACCATTGGTGTCGGCTTGGGAACGAATGATGAATCTTATCTGCGGAATGAAGTACTGCCGAAGATAGGCGATTTTGAGATTAAAACGTATGATGATGTCATTACTTCCTTAAAGGATCTAAACTCTGGTCGTATTGACGCAACAATCAACAATCTGTATGCTCTCAAGCCTATTATCGATAAAAACGGGTTCCAAATTAAAGCCGTAGGCGAGCCGATTAAATCGGATCAAGCGGGTGTAGCCATTAACCAGAAAACTCCTGAGCTCAAAGAAGCCTTGAACAAGGCTTTGAAGGAAATGAAGGAAGACGGCACTTACAAAACAATTTTCAAAAAATGGTTTGGCGAGGAGCCAAAAGAATAACGTAAGCCTGTTAGAGGCGTCTGGCTCCAGTCTTGGCTTTTATGCTGACATGGGGCCACTCGTCTGAAAGAAGGGAATATAACCAATGCTTGAATTAATGTGGGAGAACGTCCCTTTTTTATTAAAGGGTGCTTATTATACGCTATATATTACGATTGTCTCTATGTTTTTTGGCCTAATCATTGGTTTGATTGTTGCTGTGGCCCGGTTGAAGGGGAATCGACCTGTTCGATGGCTGGCGCGCATGTATGTATCGATCATTCGGGGGACGCCGGTTTTGGTGCAGATTGCGGTCATTTATTATGGACTGGATGATTATGGAATATCATTCGGATCGCTGACAGCTGCTTGTCTGGCACTTAGCATTAATACAGGGGCGTACTTATCGGAGACGTTCCGTGGAGCTATTTTAGCTGTACCCCAGGGGCAGACCGAGGCAGCTTATGCAACGGGAATGTCGCCGGGTCAAACGATGTGGCGTATTATTCTTCCTCAGGCGGTACGGATCGCAATTGCACCGATGGGGAATACATTTGTAGGTATGCTTAAGGAAACGTCGCTGGTGTCGGTTATCGGGGTCAGTGAATTGATGCGGCAGGCACAGCTTTTACAGGCGCAGTATTTGCTTTACATGCCGTTTCTGCTCGAAATTGGCCTGATGTACTGGATTATGAGCATTGGATTCTCCGCTATACTGGAGCGGGTGGAAAAGCGTCTGGCTCGAGCTTATTAAGGTGGAGATGATAGATGATGATAACAACTAACGGATTAGGTAAACGATTCGGACAGGTAGAGGTTCTGAAAAGCATTGATTTTCAGGTTGCCGCTCGTGAAATCGTCGTATTACTCGGCCCGAGCGGTTCAGGTAAAAGTACCTTGCTGCGCTGCCTGAACGGTCTGGAAGAGCTGTCTTCCGGCAAGTTTGAGGTGAATGGGGTTGAGGTCGATGCTACGGCTCCCGTTCGTGTCCGCCAAGCAGCCATTCGTGAGATTCGCAAACAGACAGGGATGGTGTTCCAGCAATTCAATCTGTATCCGCACAAAACCGCAATCGGCAATGTCATTGAAGGACTGCTGACAGTAAAAAAAATGCCGCGCGACAAGGCTATGTCCATCGGACAACGGTTATTGGAGCGGGTGGGGTTATCGGACAAGCAGGATGTACATCCTTCACGTCTGTCCGGTGGACAACAGCAACGAGTCGCCATTGCACGTGCGCTGGCGATGGACCCGGCGATTATGCTGTTCGACGAACCGACATCGGCGCTTGATCCCGAGCTGGTAGGGGAAGTACTAGGTGTTATGCGAGAGTTGGCTCAAGACGGAATGACGATGGTCGTCGTTACTCATGAGATGAAATTTGCTCGCGAGGTGGCGGACAAGGTCGTATTTATGGCAGATGGTATCATTTTGGAGGAGGCAGCGCCACAGGCGTTTTTTGACACTCCCCAGCATGAGAGAACACAGAAATTTTTACGCCAAATCAGTGAATTTTAAAGTAAGATCGAGAATAAATCATAGATTATTAAGATGGAAAGAAGGCCTTTGAACATGAAAGTATCTACAACTTGGCACGGCAAACGCGCGTTTACTTCGGAGGGTCCATCCGGTTATTCCGTTGGGATGGATGCTACGGCGGCTTATGGCGGTGATGGTAAAGGAATGACACCCATGGAACTGCTGTTGGCGGGTCTGGCGGGATGTATGGGCATTGATATCACGATGATTTTGGATCGTTTCTTGTCGGACATTACTCGCATCGATATTGACGCAGAAGGTACGCGCAAGGAAGAAATGCCGACAGGCTTTACAGCGATTGATCTGACATTCCACGTAGATGGAGATATTCCAGATTACCGCGTATGGAAAGCGATTCAGATGGGGAAGGAAAAATATTGTGCGGTATCCGACTCCTTAAAAGCGGAAATTCGGATGCACCTCATATTGAATGGAACCGAAGTACCCTATCCAGCATAAGTGTTAAAGGATAGTGAAAGAGAGTCAGCCTGTGTTATATACAGGAGGCTCTCTTTTTTATGTTATTTGAAAATATGACACGTAATGAAACTTTTTGTACTGTGTTTTCGTTTAAAATAGAAATTGAAATATAGAAATGGGAAAATAAACCTGTGTGTGAAGTGCATACGGGGGGAGGTAAGAGTGAAACGAAAGCGCCTTATCGTGGTAGCAACTAGTTTGGCTACAGTGCTCATCGTTATGGGTGTAGCGGCAGGCTTACTATCTTTCATGCAGAATCAAGTGGCTAATCCCTCGAATACCGTCCGGCCCACAACTGCGATTGCAGCTGACGTTAAGGAAGAAACGAAGGAACAGGATGCTGCCCGGCGTTTACTTCATTTTGTGGAGGCGAATGCAGAAAAAGTTTCGATTACGATTCTGAGAGATGGAAAAAAGCTGGCAGGCCAAGAAGAAAATCGGATGATGCCTTTGGCGAGCACCGTCAAAACAATCATTGCGATCGAATATGTCAAGCAAGCGATGGTGGGTAAGATTAACCCGGACGGGAGAGTGAAGCTGATTTCGCTGGAAAGGTTTTATTTGCCGGGTTTGGATGGGGGTGCTCATACGGCGTGGCTACAGAATATGGAGGCTAAAGGGCGGATACAGAATGAAACTGTATCTGTACGAGACGTCGCCAAGGGGATGATTCAATTTAGTTCCAACGCCAATGCGGAGTATTTAATGGACAAACTAGGGGTGGATGCGATCAATCGGACGAGAGCTAAAATGGGGCTGCAAAATCATGATCCCATTTATCCGTTTGTATCCTCCATTTTGATTCCCTACGAATGGATGAAGGAGAGACAAGGTGAGAATTGGAATAATACAAAGAATAATATTTCTGCCAAAGAAGCCATTCAGGCGATGTCTGATACGGAATTTCGCCGATATGCCCGCGTGATTCATAACAAGCTGCGCCGTGATGTGAGTGGTTCTTACAAGAGAAACGCAGATATTACGACTTGGTATGATCAGGATTATGATCGTATCAATACGGATCGCTTTATAGCTTCAACGACAGCCGAGTATGCCTCTTTAATGAGTAAGCTGAATCGCCGTCAAGGGTTCACAAAAGCTGAGCAAAAGTTATTGTCCGAGGTGTTGGAGGAACCATTTATGGTTCTTCCTGAAAACCAGCAATCTCTGAAACATACTGGGCAAAAAGGTGGCTCTACGGCTTATGTTTTGACACTGGCCATGTATGCGACAGATAAGGAAGGGCATACGACAGAGCTAGCTGTCTTTTTTAACGATTTGGACCCAAGCACAAATGCCAGCTTTCCCGAAATGATAAATGGTTTTAAAAAGAGGCTACTGCATGATGAATCGTTTAGAAAAGAAGTTAATCGGCGTATCGGTGTACAGGTAGCGCTGCTAAACGCTAGGGTATAGTACTGCGTTTAGCTGCGCTGCGCAACTTCTTATCCTCATCCTATCCACTGTCTTTTTGTTTGCGTTCCCGCAGCAATAGATACAAAAAATATGGCGCGCCAATGACGGCTGTCACGATGCCAGCGGGAATTTCGAGCGGCGGCTTCAGACCTCGTCCCAGCGCGTCAGCAAGGACGAGAATCAGGGCGCCGATCATCGCCGAACCGGGCAATAGATAGCGGTGGCGATTGCCAAATAACCGCCGTGCCAGATGCGGTGCCAGCAGTCCAATAAATCCGATGGAGCCGATGGCAGCGACACAGGAGGCAGCCAAGGCGACTGACACGGCTAGCAGTCCTGTACGCACACGCTTCACGCTAAGTCCCAGCCCAGCAGAGCTTTCCTCATCTAGGCTCATAATGTCCAGCTTGCGCTGTAGTGTATAGGCGAGAGGCAGCAATACGATTAACCACGGCAGTAGCCCATACACTTCGTCCCAGCCTTTGCCCCACAGACTTCCAGCTAGCCAAGTGAGCGTGTCGCTGGCTTCGAGTGGATACTTGACCAGTATATAATCGGTCGCAGCCTGAAAAATAGCGCCCACCGCCAGTCCGGTCAAGGCTAGCATATTGGGACGCATGCCTCCCTTCATCGAAAGCTGTACGAGCAACAGTGCAGCTAGCCCAGCCCCGACAAAGGCGGCTACAGGCAGCAGCGCCACTGGGGATGAGGGCAGCAGCACGATGACGAGAACCGCCGCAAAGCCGGCCCCCTTGGAGACACCTACCACATCTGGCGAGGCTAGCGGGTTGCGGATCATGCCTTGCAGCAGAACACCGGCTACTGCCAGCCCAGCTCCGGCCATGATGGCCAGCAGACCGCGTGGCAGCCGATAATGGTGAACGATGAACCAGGAAGAGGCATTCCGATCCGTCAGAGCCTTGATCAGCTCAGAGGGCGTAATGTAGGTGCTGCCCACGCCTATAGCTATAAAAGCAACACCCAGCATGAGCGCGAGTAAAATCCACAGTTTTTTCATCGTGAAGCCCTCCCGTTCTTATGCGCCAGATATAAAAAGAAGGGCGCACCCACCAGCGCGGTTACAATGCCAACGGGTGATTCATAAGGAAATGCAATAAATCGTCCAAGCACGTCTGCATATGTCAGCAGCAGAGCTCCGCAGATTGCAGACAGGGGAATGACCCGTTTGTAATTGTCGCCTGTAAACATCTTGATGATATTCGGTACCATCAGGCCCACAAAGCCGATGGACCCGGCTACCGCTATGGCAGAGCCTGCCAGCATAATCACTGAGGCCGAGGCCAGTAGACGGACAAGACGTACGTTTTGTCCCAATCCCTGTGCGACCTCCGTCCCGAGGCTCAGCACAGATAGCGAGGGGGCCAGCGCCAGCGCAAGAATCATACCCACGGCGAACCATGGTAGCACCAGACGCGTGTCGGCCCAAGTGGACCCGTCGATGGCTCCGGCGAGCCAATACAGCACATCAGATATTTGCTCGTTGAACACGAGCAGTCCTTGGGTGATGGAGGCCAGCAACAGATGCACGGCCATCCCGGCAAGGGCCAGCTTGACCGGCGTCATGCCCGCCGTTCCGGCCAGCGCGTATACGAAGGAGCCGCCTGCGATGGCCCCGGCAAAAGCAAAATAAATGCTGCCGGACGATCCGATATTCGGCAGCAGCACGACGGACAGCACGACAGCCAGCGAAGCGCCTGAGCTGACCCCGAATACCTGCGGCGAAGCCAGCGGGTTGCGTGTGATGGCCTGCATCAGGGCTCCAGCCACGGCAAGCCCGGCCCCGACGATTAGGCCAATAACGGCACGCGGTAGGCGTACCGTCAAGACAATGAGCTGATCCTTAGACGGATGCTCAGTGAACAGCGCAGTTAGCACGGTGGGGATGTCCATCCTGACTGGGCCAATCGCCACGCTAAGCAGCAATCCCGCCAGCAACGCAGCGATAAGTGCAAAGAAGACCGGCTTATTCAGCCGGTCGCGTGAGGCTTGTCCGATCAACGGGAGCCGTCTCCTTTACTTTGCGCGGGATACAGAAGCGAAATGGCTTGCTCCAGTATTTTTTCGGCTGAGCCGAGTCCACGGTATCGGGTCCACAGTGCCCGGTTTACTTCGTAAACTTCCCCTTTTTTGACGGCCGTAATGTTTTGCCAAAGCGGGTTTTGCTTCCATTCCGCAATCAGCTTCTCATCGGCTTCCACCAAAAAGATCACATCAGGATCCGCTTGTGAAATTTGCTCCAGCGTCAGCTTGACGGTAGGCTCGCTTGTATTTTGAAGGGCATTGTGGATACCCGCTTGCTCCAGTAGTTGTCCATCAAAGGATGAAGCGCCGTGAGCCGATAGTGAATCAGAACGGAATACCCCTAGCAATACACTGCGTGGCTCACCAGCTTTGATGCCTTCTTTCAACTTTTCCATTGTAGCTTTATGCGTAGCGAGAATTTGCTCGCCTTTTTCCTTCTCACCCAACGCATCGGCGATGACACCGAAGGATGCCAAGTTTTGTTCATAGGAGGAATTGCGGCTCTTTAGAACAATGGTCGGAGCAATCTCACTAAGTTCTTTGTATATGCTTTTATGACGATTCAGATCAGCAATAATCAAATCCGGCTTCAAGGAGCTGATCGTTTCCAGGTTTGGTTGTTTGCGTGTGCCTACTGGTGTGAAGTCGATTTTCTTGCCGAGCAGCCCATCAATATCATCGTCATTTTCCTGAGCTATACCGACAGGTGTTACGCCCAGTTGGGTTGTGGCATCGACAAAAGAGAATTCCAGGGTTACGATTCTTTTGGGTGTACCTGTAACTTTGGTTTCTCCCATCTCATGTTTAATGATTCGAGTGTCGCCTGTTGCTTGAGGTGCTACTGCGCTGTTATCTTGTGACTGGCTTCCACATCCCGCCATAATGACCGTCAGTAGTGCCAGGACCGCTGCAAGCAGCATACCTGTGCGCAGTGGTTGTTTCGGTGTTGCCATATGTTATCCCCCGTTCCAGTATGATTATCAGAGAAACTGATAATCATTATCAATCAACTAACTGTTGATCATTCTAGCAATCGGGAAGGAGGACGTAAATAATGTGGTTATTTAAACCGTTTTGATCGATTAAGTGAATTAAATTCAATAAAATTATGAATAGGAGGAGGGGGAAGTACCAGGACATCAGAGTTGGACGGTTTATGCATCCCTCCGCTGTCGGCGATAGATACGCTCCGGTCTGCCGACGGTTCCGTACACCTGATCGTGGTGCGCGTCGCCACTTTCCACTAAATACTCCAGATACCTTCTGGCTGTAGAACGGCTCATACCCAGCTCAATTCCCACTGTACCCGTAGTCACCTCACCCCGTCGATTCAGGAGATCTAGCACTTTGTCGCAAGTTACTTTATCAATGCCTTTGGCCCATAGTTCTCCAACTCCGTTCCCCGCCATCCGACCGGTGCCCGCGCTTTGAAGCAAACTGTCAATTTCAGATTGTTCGACTGTGGATTGTTCCTCTTGCCATGTTGTGATTTGTCGCCGAAATCGGGCATATTCCTCCAAGGTCGCACGCAATCTCTCGAATATAAGCGGCTTTACGATAAAATCAAACACGCCTGCTCGAACGGCTTGTACCACTGTTTCAGCTTCTTTGGCGGCAGTCAGCATAATAACATCTGTACCCGGATAGTGTTGCTTGATGAACGATAGCAGGGTTAGACCATCCGTGTCAGGAAAATAAACATCCAGCACGACTAGAGGAGGACGGAGCACGTCCAGTTGAAGTTTTGCCTCAAATTCGTTCGTCGCGATTGCACATACGGTGAACCCGTCCACCTTTTCAATAAATCGGCGGTTAATCTCCGCAATTCGCGGATCATCTTCAATAATAAGAACCTCAATGTCCGATACAACCCGCTCATTCATGGGCATAACCTCCTTTTGCATCATTACTCGTATCTGTCCTAATTAAAGGAATGTATACCTCAAAAATACTTCCTCCACCAGGACGTTTGTGCACTTCTATAGAGCCGCCCATTCGTTCAGTGTACTCCAGCACGAGAGCAAGGCCATATCCATGTCCTGCTTCTGCTTTGGTCGAAGCTCCTCTGACAAACAATTTTTCTTGGATATCGTCCGAAATTCCCAATCCGTTATCCGCAACTTCGACGATGATGGCTTCAGTCGTTTCTTCAAGCAGGAACCAGACCTGTCCGTCAGAGATGGAGGACATCGCAACAGCTTCCATGGCATTGTCCAGCAGGTTTCCAGCTATGGAAGCGAGAAAGGACCACTCCAACGTAGGGGACTGGGTTGAGAATGCTCCTTTAATATCAGAATGGAGTAAAACCCCTTTTTCCAGCGCCTGTTTCTTCTTACCGATCAGTAGGCTGGCGATGATTGAATCGGTTAGGAGAGCTGTGCCAATCGGCCTGTGTACACGATATTCCTCTGATTCCTGGGTGATAAAGTCCACCGCTTCGTCATAACACTCCAACTGAATCAGGCCGGATATGAGATACAGCCGATTGGCGTATTCGTGTGTTTGTGATCGCAGTACTTCCGCGTAATCTTTGACCTCTGTCAACTGTTGTGTCATGTGGAGCAGTTCGGTCTTGTCACGCAGACTGGCAACCGTGCCCATGATGCGACCGGAACGATCCTGGATCGGCACACGGCTGACGACTACAATTCGCTGCTGGACCTCAATTTCCTTATTCCATATGTACTGTCCCTGATCTGGCCCCATCGTTGAATGCTCTACTGTGTAATCGGCAACAAGCATATCAACCAGTACATCCGGAACACCAGTCAAGTGACGAAGGTCGCATCCGTAGATAGAGGTTTCCGGCGGGAGTCCGATCAAGCGAGCTGCCTGTGGATTGGCAAGTGTGATTTGTCCTTTACTATTCACCGCGATAATTCCTTCGCCGATGGACTCAATAATGGCTTGCTTTTCCTGGTACAACCGTCCGATTTCCACTGGCTCCAGTCCATGCAGTGCGCGGCGTACCCGTTGCGCTATAACCAGGCTTCCCAATATGCCGATCATCAGCGCGCCCACCATAAACCAGAGCCATGCATATGTGTATGTACGAATATTTTGCTGCACATCTGTCATTAAAAAACCTACAGAGACGAGCCCGATGGCCTTACCTTGCGTATCATAAACGGCTGTTTTGGCGCGTATTGACGGTCCGAGAGAGCCCGTCGATTCAGTGATAAAGGACTGCCCTTGCAGTACCTTATCATTCATGGGGTCTATCATAGGCGTGCCGATACGCTCCGGGTTTACATGCCACTGCCGGATGAGATGACGATCAGCAATAGTAATAAAATCAGCGCCGCTGCTGGCTTGGACAGGCTTTATGACCTTGTTGATACGCGAACGCAATTGCGTCGTCTCAGTCTGCTCCAGAGCGTCTCTGACCTGTGCATCTACGGCGAGGGTATTGGCGACGGTGAGCGCCCTTTCTCCGATTTCATCATATAGAGCGGAGGTGATCATATATCGAAAGGATAATCCCAACAGCCCGGTAACGACCAGTACTAAAAGGGATATAAATACCATTAGTTTTGTCTGAAAACGCACATGCCTTCACCGCCGTTAAACAAAATATAGGAGGAACGGATCTGCTGATCTTCTCCCCCATACGATCTATTTTACTGTATTACAGAAACGCCCGCACTTTTATTCTTTCGAAAGAATGGTCTATAATAGAAATAGTTACATAATACGAGGAGGAACATAAAATGATTATTATTCATGCCGATATGAAAGTTTTACCTGAAAAAAGAGAGGCTTTTCTGCAACAAACCCAAGGGCTGGTCAGCGCATCCCAAGCTGAAGAAGGCAATGTACGCTACACATTAATGCAGGATCTGAATGATCCCAACGAATTTACGATGGTTGAAGAGTGGAAAGATGCTGCTGCTGTAGATTTCCATAATAATTCTGCCCATTTCCAGGCATTTGTTGCCGCGGCTAAAGAATTGTTGGCTGCTCCGCTTCAAGTGAATGCTTTTCAGGATGCAACTAAACTGTAATCATCCCGTTGGATCATTCATAATCAGGAACAGGAGGAATAGACATGGGGAACATTGCGGATATAACTGTACTGAATAACGGAGTTCAGATGCCTTGGCTCGGTTTTGGTACTTACAAGGCGGAAGGCAATGAGGTCTACGAAGCGGTCAAAACAGCTATTGAGGTCGGTTACCGTCACATTGATACAGCGGCGATCTACGGTAACGAGGAACTGGTTGGACAAGCCATTCGTGATAGTGGGACGTCTAGAGAAAATCTGTTTGTAACCACCAAGCTATGGAATCAGGATCAGGGCTACGATTCAACACTGCGTGCCTTTGAGGAAAGCCGTAAGCGGCTGGGTCTGGATATCATTGATCTGTATCTCATTCATTGGCCTGGCAAGGATAAGTACAAGGAAACCTGGAAGGCATTCGAACGACTGTATGAAGAAGGAAGCGTACGCGCTATCGGAGTTAGTAACTTCCAAGTTCACCATCTCGAAGACCTCCTCAAAGACAGCAACATGGTTCCTGTCATCAACCAAGTGGAGCTTCACCCTCGTCTGACTCAACAAGAACTGCATCAATACTGCCGGGAGCACCAGATTCAGCTTGAATCGTGGAGTCCACTGATGAAGGGGAAATTAACCGAGCAAGCGGACATCGTTGAGATTGCTGCCAAATACGGTAAAACCTCTTCGCAGGTTATTTTGCGTTGGCATCTGGATCGGGGGATTGTGACGATTCCCAAATCTGTAACCCCGCATCGTATTCGCGAAAATGCTGATTTATTCGACTTTGAATTGACGGCTGAGGATATTGAACGAATCAATGGTCTTCATCTTGATGAGCGTGTAGGCACGCATCCCGATAAGCTGCTGTTCTAATATTAAAGATTAAATGTACAAAGAACCTCCTATTCTACGTTAATCGTGGATGGGAGGTTCTTTTTTTATTTATGCATTGGGATCATCTCATACGCTTTTGTCCGTTTGGACAGAGTTACCACGTCCTGTATCCTACTGTTGATTTAATTTGCGATGCAGGAGGAAGGAGTAGAGGATGGGGGTGACGACGGATATACCCAGCCCGGTGAGAAAAATGACCGTCCCGGCCACTCCACCGACCCATGCCGCTACCAAACCCGAAGCACCACCGAGCATCATCATAGGTCCGCCGAAACGGTGCGTTTTACGCCACACCTCGGGGTTAGACAGAGTCCACGGCGTGCGGATACCGAAGGTATAGTTCGGCTGTACCTGAGTCAGAAAATTACCCATCACCAGCAGCAGCAGGCCTATTATCCCTAAAATTACAGAATTCATTTGCAGTCGTATGTTCAGGTTATACAGCAGCATTCCCCAACCAGCTATAGCGAGGATCAGGGAAGTACCTATACGCGTAACTTCATAGGCTTTTGAAAATTTCTCATAATTTGCTCTGTTGGGGTCCATGTAGCGGGCTAATCGAATGACCAGTGGTACTAGACCCAACAGCACGAGCATGATAATAGAACCACTTTTGCTCATATACCCGTCTGCTGTATTGTCAAAGCTAAAATGAGAGGCCAGCACATCGGGAAGTTGGTTATACAGTAGTAAAGCGCCTATAGCAGGTGATAAGGCAATCAAAGTCGTCAAAACATCCGTCAAGCTCCAAGGTGTTCGCAATTTCATTCAGATTCCTCCGCATCTTTAATATGATTCACATTTTTCTTGGCAGGGGTATCAGAGTGGGCGATACTGAACATCCAACCGATGACATCCGCCACAACCGTTGTATGCAGGGTGTAGATAATGTTTTGCCCCTGTCGTTCATCCAGCACCAGCCCAGCCTGCTTCAGGATATTGAGATGGTGGGAGATACTGGGCTTACTAATTTGAAAATGTTCAGCCACTTCGCCTGCGCTCATACTTTTCTCCTTTAAAAGCTGTAAGATTGTACGCCGGGTCGGATCAGCCAAAGCTTTGAAGGCATCGTTCAAAATACATTTCCTCCTTTAGATATTTAGATAATATTCTAAATATCTAACATCATAGTAAAATAGAGCTATACTACATGTCAATGGAACAAGTCATCATTTTAGAAAAAAGATTTAGATCAGACTCATTAGGTTTGTAAAAGGCAGCGAAGTTGGCTATAATTAATTTATAATAAAAATAAGAATCTTAATTTAAAGAAAATTGAGGAGGAAATATAAATGAAACACGTATTTCGTAAAGGAACTCATCCGCAAGCCCCAGTTATTTTGCTGTTGCATGGTACAGGCGGGAACGAACAAGACCTGATACCTTTGGCTGAGATGGTAGCACCGGGAGCTTCTGTGTTAGGCGTGAGAGGAAATGTGCTGGAAAATGGGATGCCGCGTTTCTTTCGCCGTTTGGCAGAAGGAGTGTTCGACATTGAGGATCTCGTATTTCGCACCAAAGAATTGAGCGAATTTGTGGACACAGCTGCAGAGCAATACGATTTTGACCGTAATAACGTGGTGGCTCTTGGCTATTCCAATGGTGCAAACATAGCCGCCAGCATGCTCTTTCACGATGCAAAAGCGTTACGTGGAGCTATTTTACACCATGCAATGGTGCCGTTGCGTGGGCTGGATTTGCCCGCTTTGAATGGTATCCCTGTATTTTTATCTTCCGGTGAGAATGATCCCATTGTTCCGATTTCGGAATCTCAGGAGCTGCAAGCATTATTGGAAGGGGCCGGAGCGCAGGTGGAAGCATATTGGGAACGCAATGGTCATCAATTGACGCGGACTGAAGCCGAAGCCGCAGGAAAGTGGTTTGGGGAGCATTTTAATGCATAAAATGATCCGATAGCGATCAAGCTACGGATTAGCGCTCTACTGAGCGACCCCATTATTAGGAGGCGACAAACGAATGGCAAAACCAGATAATCGAGCCGACAATGTTGAACATTTGCAACAAAGTATTCAGAACACACAGCAGAACCTGCATGAAGCTGAAGGATATCTAAACGAATTTTCCTCTGAAATCAGCAACGAGGAGCGTAAGCAGATCGAAGAAAAAAATAATCGTCGTAAAGAAAGTATTAGATCATTTCGAGAAGAAGTGAAGGACGAAGCAGCACATTCGCAAGAATAATTTAAAAAGCGCGACCCAATTCCGAGTTTCAATTGGAATTGGGTCGTTTTTTTATGCAAAAATCATCATAACCTCATACAATTCATTTTCCCCCTATAATGCAAGGGGGACGCTAATCTGCATTGAAAATAAATATTTTATAAATAATGTTGTTGTAAACTAATTTGTATTGATGTTAAATAATAAAAGAAAGCGCAATCATTTATGAATTAGGATTTCATCATGCGAAGGGGGAAGGATATGCTGCTGCAAAGAAAAAGCATGGCTTTGATGCTTATGGCGGTGGTTTTGATGGCTGGACTGCTGCAAGGCTGTTCTTTCAAGACCGATGAAAAGGATGGGCCGGGAACAGAACTTGTATTATGGACGTTCAATGAACTGCATGAGAAGTTTTTTCTGCAAATGGCTGACCAATGGAACCAACAGCACCCTGATGAACTGATTAATTTGAAAGCGAATACATTCCCTTATGATAACCATCATAGCAAGCTGTCGATTGCGCTGCAATCAGGGGTGGGAGCGCCGGATATCGCGGATATCGAGGTGAACAAGATCGGTAATTTCCTCAAAGGAATCCCGCAGCTGGTCCCGCTCAATCCGGTGATTGACCCCGAGATCAATAACATTGTGCCTTCCAGAGTACAGATTTACGGCAAAGACGGGAAGTATTACGGTATTGATTTCCATGTCGGGGCCGAAGTGATGTATTACAACAAAGAGATTATGGATCAGGCGGGGGTTAACCCGGATTCCATCGTCACCTGGGCAGACTATGCTGCTGCAGGCAAGCAAGTACTGGCGAAAACAGGCAAGCCAATGGCGACCTTAGAAACGAATGACCTGTGGAGCTATTGGCCGATGATCTCCCAGCAA
The DNA here is from genome assembly GCF_054602535.1 of Paenibacillus sp. SEL1. NCBI lineage: Bacteria > Bacillati > Bacillota > Bacilli > Caryophanales > Paenibacillaceae > Paenibacillus > Paenibacillus sp. SEL1. Next base: position 2,912,996 of record NZ_CM137723.1, read on the forward strand.
AATTCAGATTTTCTGGATGACAGGGGCGAGTTGACGTTGGATAACGAAACCAATATTAAAACACTCGAGTTTCTTCAACAGATGATAAAAGACAAAATCGCTGTTCCCGCACCGGGCGGCGGGCATCACATGGAGGAATACTACGGATTTATGAACAAAGGTGGGGCCGCTTCGGTATGGATGCCGATGTGGTATATGGGACGTTTTACGGATTACATACCTGACCTAAAAGGTAAAATTATCATCAGACCCATGCCAGCGTGGGAAAAAGGCGGTTTTCGCTCAGCGGGTATGGGCGGAACCGGAACAGTAGTCACGAACCAATCAGAGCACCAGGATCTGGCGATGCGCTTTCTAGCCTTTGCCAAGCTATCCAAGCAAGGGAATGTGGAGATCTGGAAGCAGCTTGGTTTTGATCCCATCCGCAGTGAAGTGTGGACCATGCCGGAAGCCAAAGCCAAGAATAAATTTACGGAGTATTTCGGAACGAATATTTTTGACACGCTCATCGAAGTCAAAGATGAAATCAATGCGGTGCATATCGGACCGAAAACACCTGATATTGCCAGTGCTGTGCGCAATAAAATACTTTATCGGACACTACAGAATGGCGAAGATCCAGCCACGGTGCTACATGAGCTGGCAGATGAACTGAGATAGACCCCAACAGGAAAGGGAGTGAGATTCATGGCAACGCCCGTTCATACGAACGCTAATGTACCGACAGGTCAGCCGCCACAACCTCAGCGTCCGACCAGAAGCCGATGGAGTCGCTTTATTCATTCCAGCCGTACGGCACCGTATGTGTTTGTCCTTCCATTTTTACTGTCCTTTGCGCTATTTTTTGCCTATCCAGTCATCTCGACGGTCATTATGAGCTTTCAGGAAGTCCTGCCAGGGATAACAACTTATGTTGGACTGGAAAATTATAAGGACTTAATCAATCCTACGTTTGGAAAGGCGATATTGAATAGCGTCCTGTATACGCTGCTTACACTAGTCGTGCTGATTCCTCTGCCGCTGGTATTGGCAGTATTGCTGAATTCGCCTAAAATGCCGGGCAGAGGGTTGTTTCGCTCCGTGATGTTTATACCTGCACTAACCTCGGTGGTTGTAGCAGGAACGATCTTCCGCCTCATGTTCGGTGAATTGGATGGTTCGCTGATGAACTCCCTGCTGGGGGTATTCGGTCTGGAGCCTTACAAATGGCTAATGAATGCGAACACCGGCTTTTTAGCGTTGATTGTGCTGGCCTTATGGAGATGGTTGGGCGTAAATATGTTGTACTACATGTCGGGACTCCAGAACATTCCTCCTGAGTTGTATGAGGCTGCGCAGATTGATGGAGCCAGTCGTTTTGATTCATTTTGGCGGATTACGATTCCTATGCTGAAACCAGTAACGATCTACGTATTTACGATTAGCATTTATGCGGGTTTGTCCATGTTCACGGAGAGCTACATGTTGTGGAACGGAAATAACTCCCCGAACGATATTGGTTTAACAATTGTTGGCTATCTCTATCGCCAAGGTCTAGAGCAGAACAGTATGGGCTTCGGAGCTGCGGTGGGCATTGTATTGCTCGTATTTACACTAGTGCTGAACCTGATCCAGCTCAAATTTTTCGGCATGTTCCGGAAGGAGGATTAAGCGATGGCTCAGAAACAAAAAGGCTCGTTATCCGCATTGCTCGTTGTCCTGTTTATTCTATTTGCCGGATTTGCCCTGTTTCCGCTATTTGCTGTGACGCTTGCCTCGTTCAAGCCATCGACGGAGCTATTGCGCTACGGATTGAATCTTAAGCTGGAGTGGGACATCATGTCCCTGAAAAACTATGCGTTCATCTTTCAGGGGACGACGGATTATTTTCAATGGTACTGGAACAGTATTGTCATAACCGTCTTGTTTACGGTGTTATGTCTGATATTGTCCGCGATGGTGGGCTATGGTCTGGAGATGTACCGTTTTAGATTGAAAAATGTGATTTTCACACTGGTGCTGGTCGTGATGATGATCCCGGTAGAAATTATCATGTTGCCGCTCTACAAGCTAATGATCGGCATGAAGCTAATCAATACGGTATGGGGTGTAATTCTACCATTTGTCGTCGCGCCGATCCCGATCTTTTTCTTCCGTCAATATTTGAGTGGTGTTCCCAAGGACTTCATGGATGCTGCGCGGGTTGACGGCTGTTCAGAATATGGCATTTTCGTACGGATTATGATGCCTCTGATGGCGCCTGCATTTGCAGCAATGGCTATTTTGCAGGCGATGAACAGTTGGAATAACTTCCTCTGGCCGATGATTGTATTGCGTACCAACGACATGCTGACACTGCCAATTGGACTGTCCAGTCTGCTGACGCCATATGGCAACAATTATGATGTGCTGATCGCGGGGTCCGTTTTGGCTATTTTACCGATTCTCGTCGTGTTCCTGTTCTTCCAGCGTTACTTTATTGAAGGGATGACGGCAGGCGGAGTAAAAGGATAATCGGAAAGGTATTAAATACAGCAATGGAGTACAAGAAATGTGCAACGTCAGAAAAGGCTGATCGGGCAGTGTCCCGGTCTGCCTTTTTTTAAGATTCGATTGATTTTCATTCTCATTTTCATGACTATCATCTGCACAAGCTATGGGTAAACGTGGTATGATATTTGAAAGATTTCAAATACAGAAATATTCAGGCGGAGCGTGGAGAACCTATGGAACCAACAGAAACCCAGAGAACTGACCCGGCCATGGCGTCAGCCGTTGGCATGGAGGATATTGTACGAGCGCATCATATGCTGCGTGAGGTGATTGTACGTACACCTTTACAGAGGGATGCCGTCCTATCGGCCAAATATAACTGTAATGTGTATCTGAAAAGAGAGGATCTCCAAGTCGTGCGGTCCTTTAAAATCCGTGGAGCTTACAACATGATCCGCAGCTTGACTCCTGAGCAAATGGAAAAAGGCATCGTGTGTGCGAGTGCGGGGAATCATGCGCAAGGTGTGGCTTTTTCATGTAATGCACTTGGTATCCACGGTAAAATATTTATGCCGAGTACAACGCCTAATCAGAAGGTGAAGCAGGTTCGTCGCTTTGGCGGTAACAGTGTAGAGGTCATTCTGACCGGAGACACGTTTGACGATGCTTATGATGAGGCCATGAAGGTGTGCAGCGAGCAGGCAATGACCTTCATCCATCCGTTCGATCAGCCGAAAATTATTGCGGGCAATGGTACGATTGCGATGGAAGTGATGGAGAGCCTAGATACACCTATGGACTATGTGTTCGTAACGATTGGCGGCGGCGGTTTGGCGGCAGGCGTAGGTACGTATGTTAAAACCGTGAGTCCGTCCACCAAGGTAATTGGCGTGGAGCCCCTCGGCGCGGCGTCGATGACGGAAGCGATGCGTTTGCGCAAGGTCGTTACACTGGATCAAATAGACAAGTTTGTTGACGGAGCTGCGGTGAAGCGTGTGGGTCAGCTGACATACGATATTTGTAAACACACCTTGGACGATATTGTGAAGGTACCGGAAGGCAAAGCATGTACCGCGATTCTGGAACTGTATAATGAAAATGCGATTGTTGTGGAGCCTGCGGGTTCACTGCCTGTGGCAGCACTTGATCTGTATCGCGAGCAAATTCAAGGCAAAACGGTTGTCTGTATCGTCAGCGGTGGTAACAACGATATAGATCGTATGCAGGAGATTAAGGAACGGTCCCTAATTTATGAAGGACTGAAGCATTATTTTATGGTGAATTTCCCACAAAGAGCTGGGGCACTGCGTGAGTTTCTACAGGATGTGCTTGGACCGGACGACGATATTACTAGGTTTGAATATACGAAAAAGAATGATAAGGAAAATGGACCAGCTCTGGTCGGCATTGAGCTGTTCCACAAGGAAGACTATCTTCCTTTAATTGAACGAATGAACCGCAAGGGGCTTAAATATACGGAACTGAACAAAAACGAAAATCTATTTAATATGTTAATTTGAAAAGGAGCCTACGGGCTCCTTTTTATGTATAATGCATAGTTTATAAATTTCTTTTTATTTGAAATAAAGCGTTTACAAAAGTGAATGTGATAGGTTAATATATGGGTAACTTCATAAGTATAAACACTAATGTAATAGGTGTGTCACCTGAATTTCATTATAAGATACTCATTCGGAGGTGCGAAGGAATGTTGAAAGCATGGAAAAAATCAGTACAGAGTAAATTGACCCGAACGGCGTTTGCTGCTGTAACCTCGGCTGCTTTAATGCTGTCAGTGATGCCATCTGCATCCGCAGAGCATTGGGCGTTAACTGGCGATGTGGCAGTGCATGATCCGTCCATTACGAAGGAAGGCAACGCATGGTATATTTTCTCCACAGGGCAGGGGATACAGGTTCAAAGATCGGACGACGGACGCAATTTTTACAGATTGCCGCAAATATTCCTGTCGCCGCCATCATGGTGGAAATCGTATGTACCTAAGCAAAAGCCTAACGATGTATGGGCACCGGATGCTCAAAAGTATAATGGACGGGTATGGCTGTACTATTCCATTTCTACTTTTGGTGCCCGGACCTCGGCTATCGGACTAGCCTCCGCAACGAGTATTGGCGCGGGGAGCTGGAGAGATGATGGACTAGTGCTGCGTACGACGGATGCTAACGATTACAATGCCATTGACCCGAATCTCGTCATTGACGCTTCAGGTAACCCGTGGCTTTCCTTTGGTTCATGGAATTCAGGCTTGAAAGTGACTCGACTGGACAAAAATACGATGAAGCCTACGGGCCAGATCTATTCTATCGCCAAGCGTACGGCTGGTGGTTTGGAAGCGCCACATGTTACATACCGCGACGGCTATTATTATCTATTTGCTTCCATTGATAACTGCTGCAAAGGCGTAGACAGTAATTATAAGATTATTTACGGTCGCTCTACTAGTATTACCGGACCGTATGTGGACAAGAGCGGAAAAAGCTTGATGGATGGCGGTGGAACGATACTGGATGCGGGGAATGACCTTTGGAAGGGACCGGGTGGACAATCTGTCTATAACAACAGTGTGATTGCACGTCATGCCTATGATGCCACTGATGGTGGAAATCCAAAGCTTCTGATTAGTGATTTGAAATGGGATTCGGCAGGCTGGCCTACGTACTAAAAAGAGGACGGTTTGGAGTCACCTGTGTAGTAAAATCATATAGATATATTCAAAAACTGTTCCTCCTAAGGGGAACAGTTTTTGGCTTGCAATGTCATAGAAACATGCTATTATGTATCAAGTTGATAATAATTATCATTATCGTACGAGAGATGTGATGATTTTCAGGTACGGAGGGAGTGACCTCACCAAATGCAGTCTAAAGACAGCATGGACAAACATACAGCTCTGACAGAGAGGGAAGTTCCTAAAGTAGTCATAACAGCACCTCCAGTTCTTCGAGCGGGTAGGATTCGGCAGGCGTTGTTGTTCACAGCTTCGGCAGTATTGTTGGCTTTGGCCATATTCGCCGCCATTTCTCTCGGAGCCAAGGACTTGACCGTAAGCACCGTGTGGTCGGCAGTATTTCACTATGATCGTTCGCTAATGACACATCAGATCATTCACGAGCTGAGATTACCGCGTGTACTGGGTGCAGCTGTTATTGGAGCTGCGCTGGCGGTGGCAGGCTCTCTGATTCAGGGTATTACACGCAACCCGCTGGGAGATACAGGTGTGCTGGGCATTAACGCAGGAGCGATGTTTGTAGTTGCTGTGAGTTTTGCCTTTTTCCCCAATCTACCTTATGGGACGTTAATTGTATTGTCGTTCCTGGGGGCGCTGATGAGTACCTTACTAGTATTTGGTCTGGGAGCATCTGCACCGGGAGGATTGACACCTATGAGATTGACGGTGTCTGGAGCTGTGACGGCTGCCTTGTTAGGTTCCATGACTTCGGGGATTGCGATTTATTTTGATCTAAGTCAGGATTTAGCCTTCTGGTATGCGGGTGGTGTAGCCGGAATTAAGTGGTCGCAGCTTGAGATTCTTGCACCGATTTTACTTATGGTGATCGCCTGGTCTATGGGGCTGGCACGTTCCATTTCGCTGATTTCGATGGGCGATGAGGTGGCGTTAAATCTTGGCTTGAATCTCAGGCGTATCCGGCTTTTGGGTCTGCTGACTGTAGTAGTACTGGCTGGACTCTCTGTATCGGCTGCCGGAGCCATCGGCTTTGTAGGTTTGGTTATCCCACATATCGCTCGCAAGCTAATAGGTGTGGATTATCGCCAGATTGTGCCGCTGTCTGCGTTATTGGGAGCCGTGCTACTGGTGCTGGCAGATTTGGGAGCGAGAATGGCAAATCCACCAGAGGAGCTAGCTATCGGAATTATGGTGTCTTTTATCGGAGTACCCTTTTTCCTCTTTCTCGCCCGTAAGGAAAGGAGGGATTTATAGTGAGACGCTCTTTAGGGACCGGGGATACAAGGACGACAAAGGCTTGGCTCGTTTGTTTGGTATTGGCGGGGATCAGCTTTGCCGTCCTTGTTTTGGGTTTGAATACCGGAACGATTCGTATTCCACCGCTACGCGTGCTGGATACGTTGTTTGGCGGTGGCAGTGGACGTGATCATATCGTTCTGTTCGAGTATCGTCTGCCTCGTATTGCTGTAACGGTGCTGGCTGGAGCGGGACTAGGTGCAGCCGGGGCGGTCATGCAAGGCTTGTCACGGAACGCACTCGCTGATCCCGGAGTTCTGGGACTTCACGCAGGGGCTGCGTTGGGGCTGGTAATGTTCGTTAGCTTTTTTCGCGATCTGGAGGGATCAGCCGCCGTTCTGATCCCCTTGTTTACCTTTGCAGGAGGTGTGATTGCGGCCGTGCTGATTGTTTTGTTGTCCTATAGCCGCAGCAGAGGAATCGTGCCCGTGCGTCTGATTTTGTCCGGCATCGGTGTAGCCTCGGGTCTTAGCGCCATAACGCTGTATTGGTCGTTGCGGTTGGATGAGGATACGTACGCATTTACTGCACGTTGGTTGGCCGGCAGCGTTTGGGGCCGGGACTGGATACATGCAACGGCTTTGCTGCCTTGGATAGTCATTGTTTTACCCTACGTTCTGTCGCAGACGCGTAGTCTGAACAACCTGTCGTTGGGCGACGAGACCGCAGCTGGAATCGGCACAAGTGTGAAGCACCAGCGCCTATTACTGCTGGGCGCAGCCGTGGCTCTATCCAGTGCCAGCGTATCCATGGCTGGAGGCATCGGTTTTATTGGGCTGATTGCACCTCATCTGGCTCGCCGTCTGGTTGGGCCGATGTACCAGCATTTGCTGCCAGTAGCTTGTTTGGTCGGGGTCGTCATTCTGGTCACCGCAGACACGATTGGGCGTTCGGTGTTTCAGCCGAATGCGATTCCCGCAGGTGTGGTGGTTGCTGTGGTAGGAGCTCCGTATTTTTTATTCCTGCTGTCCCGAACAAAATGACAGAAGGAATAGGTACATATGAAATCATATGGTGCAAGTGATACAACCCGCTGAAATTAATAACTAAGTAGAAGCCTTCTATATGGATCATTATAATGTAGAGTTTCTGTGGCATAGGAGAGAGTAATCATGAGAAAGCACAAATTTGAGGGTTCAGGTTTTAAACGTTCATGGGTAGTCACAACTCTTGTTGTATGCATGATCATGCTGTCCGCTTGCGGTCAAGCAGCCGACAAGCAGGCTACCGATACGAAAGCGGCTGGCAGTGCGCAGACAACCATTAGTGCGGATTCGCGTATTGCTTCGATGTCTATTCATTTGACGAACAACCTGCTGGCATTGGGCATTACTCCGGCTGGTTCGGTCATTGGTGGAGATGTGAAGGATTTTCTTCCCCATGTAAAAGATCGTCTTCAAAATACCCGTAAGCTAGGTGTTGTCACAGACCCGGATATGGAAGCGGTACTGGAGCTTCAACCTGATCATATTTTCTTGGATAAAAAATATTCGGGAACCGATGTGGCCAAATTTGAAAAAATTGCGCCAACCGAAGTTTTTGATCTGGATGAAGGCACATGGAAGGATCAATTGAAAAAAATAGCCGTTATGGTCAAACATGAAGCACAGGCAGACGCATTTCTAAAAGATTATGATACACAGAAGGAACGAGTCAAAAAGCTGATTCATTCAAAAATTGGGGACGGAACGGTTATGGCTGTACGTGTGACGGCGAAAGAGGTCCGTGTTATGGGGATGAAGCGTCCGGTAGGGCCGCTGCTGTATCAGGACTTGGGCTTGAAGCCAGCCAAAGGTGTAGAAAAGATCAACAAGGCTTATCAGGTTGTTTCCCAAGAGGTTTTACCGGATTATGATGCTGATGCGATCCTTGTTATCATCAGTAAAGGCGCGGATGCCCAAAAGGTATACAAGCAGCTGGAAGGAAATACAGTATGGCAAGGTCTCAAGGCGGTGAAGCAAGGGCATGTCTACATGTTGGACGGACAGCCTTGGCTGGACTATTCCGCGACGGGACATAAAATTGCTCTGGATAATGCAGAACAACTATTTTCCAAATAAGTTCTAAAGTATATCAAGCCGTATTCCCCCATGCAGCTTCTTGCAGGCCAGGAATACGGCTTTTTGGCGCACACCCATGCTGTAAGTCGGTTGCCTGATCGAAATGAAAAGGAGCTGCTGCGATCCAAAATGAGGCAGCTCCATATAATGAGAATTGCGGGCTATGAACGTTTTTTACGGAGAAAAATCGGTTTGAGTCCAATAAATCCAATGGCGGCGAGAATTAAATTCACCCAAGGTGAGATTCTGAATACTGGCAGTACACTGCGCAGCGCCAGTCCGGCGACAAGAATCACGACAACTAACACAACATACATCAAGATGGATTTAAGATTCATCTGGGGCTTTACAGGGGCATGGTCTGGCTGTTGTGTCTCCTCGCCTTCTTCGGGACGGTCCATAAAATTCATCAGAGCTTCAACGAGTAGAATGGCTCCTGCGGCGATGATGATAAGGGTGGATAGGCTGATTTTTTCAAAGGGGTTGATATCCCCACCTGTAAAGGTGACAAACCATCCGATAATTGCCTGTGTCAAGAAAAACATAGACAAGGCAATCCATGCAATAAGCGTATAATTTTTTGCTTTATTCATTTCTTCCTCCTGCTTTATGAGCGTATCCCGGGCTGATGGAACCGCCATTTCGTAACAAAGACAGTATACGTGAGGAAGCGTCGGATGGCAAAAGACTTTATCTATAAAATGTATATTACCGCTGCATTCTCCTCAAACTGGATACAGGGTGAGCACATAGAGCAACCTGAATATAAACGTTAAGAGGGTGTGGCATCATGAAACTGGAGAACCAGGCAGATTATTCAGTCCAAAAACGACTGGCAAACGCTTCGAACGGGAATAGCGGGGTGGCCTCGTCTACAAATGTGAGTCACCGGAGCGTTCAAGGATCATCTCCAACGTACCGTATACTGGACGATATCGAAGTGGCTGAGGATACAGAATTTGCGGGTGAACTAGGTGCACAGAACTATCGCAGCCTGTGGCATGAGGATGAACATAACGGCGCCTCTTGTAAGCTGGAGTGGGAGGGACGAACGGAGACCCACCAAATGTTTAGGAACAGCTACGAATAACGAATGTCTACTTTAATGTAGTGATTCACTCTAATAAGTGTAGTATAGCGTTCTCCGGAATCGCATCGGGGAGCGCTATTTGTTTACTTTTTTAACGATGTGAACTGACAGGTTGACAAGGAAGCAGGGCGATGATAGACTGACTTTACTATAAAATCTTATTAAACTTATCGGAATTAAAGTGAATGAATATCCTGGATGGATATTCCACGTTACGATATGAGTTTGAATTCATAAATGTGTAGTAAAGCTTGAAACAGGGGGAATCAGGATGGAACGGCAAATTGGAATTCGCTTTGAACATGAAGAACTGGCAACAACAATTCATTATCCAAACCGTACAAATGAGGGAGATCGTCAGAAAAGGGTTCCTCTCGTTGTTATATGTCACGGTTTTGTAGGCAATCGTATCGGAGTAGATCGATTATTCGTCAAGACTGCGCGTGAACTGGCCGAAGGGGGATACTTTGTCCTGCGTTTTGATTTTGCCGGTTGTGGAGAAAGCACGGGGGAATATGGTAAGCAGGGGTTAGAATCCATGATTAATCAGACACGTACCGTGTTGGATTACGCCGTCAATTGCGCGGATATTGACCCGACCAAGGTGACGCTGATCGGTCACAGTCTGGGGGGCGCGGTAGCCCTTCTCACAGCCGTACGGGACAAGAGAGTACAAAATCTGGTTCTTTGGTCCGCAGTGGGCTATCCGTTCAACGACATCGTCAAAATTACGGAGCGAAGCGTGTACGATGAGTCTGTTAAAACCGGTCATGCCGACTATTTGGGCTATAAGTTTACGCCTGCTTATTTTGAGTCGTTAGCTCAATTTCAGCCGTTCCAGGAGGCCGTTAAATTTAACGGAGATGTGCTCGTTGTTCATGGCACCTCGGATGATATTATTCCTGTGGATTATGCATTTCTGTTTCAAAAGATATTCTGGATGCGTCCAGAGGGACGCTGTGATAAAGAGATTATTTTCCAGGGAGATCACACTTTCTCGTCAGGTAAAGAGCGGCAACGGCTGATTGATCGAACACTTGAATGGCTGGATGAACAGGAAAATATTCAACGGGATTGGCAGCACTGGATGATCTGATTTCAGTGTATAACGGATTGTATTGGAAATTGCGCCTCCGCCGGAGTAAAATGGAAGAGTAACACTATACTGGCGTGTGGAGGTTGGCAGCGATGACATTACCCTCAATTTTTGTTGCGCATGGTTCACCGACACTGGCTGTAGAAAATAACGCATATACCAGCTTTCTTGCAAAGCTGGGCGCGAGCCTGCCCCGACCCAAAGGAATTGTCATTTTTTCCGCGCATTGGGATAGCCCCGATCAATGTATTGGCGCGGATGATCAGCATGCAGCGTTGCACGATTTCTATGGCTTTCCCGAAGAAATGTACTCAATTGATTACCCTGCACCAGGCGATCCAAAGCTGTATGAGGAGATAGAGCATCTGTTCAGTCAGCATAACCTGTTCCACCAGCCGGTTCGGAACCGAGGACTGGATCATGGAGCATGGGTGGTTTTGCGGCATATATATCCTGATGCAGACATACCGGTCGTACCCTTATCCATTGATTCTCGGCGCGCTCCCCAGGAGCAATACGAGATTGGGCGGATGCTGGCGCCGTTGCGAGAACAAGGGATTTTGATTATCGGTAGCGGTGGATTGGTACACAACTTGCGGACACTCAAGCAGACGAGTGAGCCAGCCGATTGGGCCGTTCAATATGATGACTGGATTGCACAGCAGCTTCAAGACTGGAATTTGCGTCACCTATTCCAATATGACAAGAAGGCTCCATATGCCAAACAGGCGGTACCTTCTTATGGAATAGAGCATTTTTCACCTTTGTTTTATGCGATGGGGGCTGCGGATCATGAGCGCTCCGCGCGTAAGCTTTTTCAATCGTATGTCCTTGGCTCGTTAAGTCTCAATTGTTGGGCTTTTGGTCAAGAAAGTGATACGTAAATGTAAAAAAAGAACTTCCGAATCCACATGGTGTGTGGGAATGGAAGTTCTTTTGTGTATTTTGCGTCTTCGATTAATTAGAAGGCACGTGTATCGTGAGCATAACAGCGCAAAAAAATAACCATTATCCCGGAGGATAACGGTTATTTTGGGGATGGTTAAGCTATTTTTCGACTAGGGTCCACTGGAAAGGTATCTTTATTTTTACGAAACTGTCCACGCAGGAAGGGCAATACCCAACGGTCAAAGCCAATTCTTCCGGCATTTGCACCAGCAACTACAAGGAAGATTTCAAACAGCAGGTAGATTGCATTGGTGCTTACTGTACCCGAGAACAGGAACGAGAAGTTCATAACCATAGCCATCAAAGCAGCCAGTGTAGTCAATGTACCGAGAAGCAGGCCAACCCCGACCAAGAACTCACCCAATGGGATCAGGACGTTAAACAAACCTACATTAGGCAGGGCAAAGGCTTCCAGGAACGATCCCCACCAGCCTTGTACAGCGGGATGGTCTCCACCTGTTTTAGCAATGGCCCCCGAGATAAATCCGCCTGCATCGAATCCACCTGTCAGCTTTTCAAGTCCGTGGGTCATCCATTCATAACCTAGATAAACCCGTACTACAGTCAGCAACCACATTGCGACTTTGTTTTCACGTAACCAGCTGTTAAACATTCAAACCACTCCTCTTTCTTAATCTATAATGTTGGTTGTATTTCATTTTGTTGGGGATGATCATCTTTGCTACACCTTTATTGTAGTAGGTTCAGTTACAGTTATTTGTGATAAAAATCACAAAGTCTGAATATTTTTTAAATTTTAATGTCTTTAGATAAGTATTCTATAGAGTGGTTACGCTTCAATCAAGACAAAAACAGGAAATAAAGCTTATAATGAGAAAAATAACTAAGTGGAGGGATGAACTTGTCCAGGCCCATTTCCCAACGAAATCATTGGTTGCGTGTGATGGCCTCAGCTCTGTTATGCATGACGCTGATGTCTTGTACTGCTATGTCGAATACGGGTGAATCTGATTCCGTTCCCCAACCGACCAAGCAAGTAACAGAGAAGGAGGCACTTGAACCGCCGAAGGAGCAGTCTATTCCGGCATTTACAGCTCCGCTTACCGGTCTTCCGGTGGAGCAGCCTGTTTTGGAGCGGCCGCTCGCTGTCATGATTAACAATGCTCCGGCTGCACGTCCACAGGCAGGACTTAGCCAGGCAGACATGGTATATGAAGTTCTTGCAGAAGGCGGGATTACCCGTCTGGTCGCTTTTTTCCAAAGTCATGGTGGAGATGTAAAGATCGGACCGGTCCGTAGCATTCGACCGTATTTGATTGAGCTGGGCGAAACCTATGGTGCGTTGCCTATACACGCAGGGGGAAGCACAGATGCCTATGCGATTTTACAGCAGCAGCGGAAGGAACATCTGGATGAGATTTCAAATGGAGGGGCTTACTTCTGGCGAAGCAAAGATCGTCGTCCTCCACATAATTTATACACAGACGTGAACAGACTGCGCAAAGGAAGCGATAGTAAAGGGTATGCCAAGCATACGGACGTTCCAGTATATTCTTACCTTAAATCCGGTGAAACCCCAGTTATGGTGGACGAGACAGCAGCATCTTTGCAAATTCGTTTTTTGCTTAAAAGCTATCGGGTATCTTATACCTATAATCCAGCGAATCAACAATATAAGCGTTTTGTGAACGAAAAGTCACATGTGGATCAAAATAATAACCAACAGCTCTCAGCAGCCAATGTTATTGTAATGAGCGCTAGACATCGAACGTTGGATGATGTGGGCAGATTAAGTGTTGAGCTGGACGGCAGTGGACAGGCCATGGTGTTTCAACAAGGACAGTTAATACAGGCTGAATGGCAGCAAACACCAGGCAATGCGATTCGTTTTATGAAAAATGGGGTTGAAATCCCGTTAACGCCAGGTACATCCTATATACATGTGGTACCTGCAGATACTTCACTAAAGGAACATGTAACCATAGCAGCAAATTAGAAAACGAAATACACCTTTTTAGGAAGAAATTGTCGGATAATGACCTTCCATGTCGGGCACTGTATACGTATGTCATGAAATTTGCTTTTACAAACATTACAAAAACATTGATGAGTGTGATAAGATAGCAAAGGTTGTCTATTGCAGTCGAAACAGGTTGCGGATATTTTCGTAAAGGGGTAATCGTTATGAGATTGAAGAAAAAGGATATATTCTTCGAGACGTTGGAAAATATGGCAGATACGATCGTGCAAGCAGCCGATTATTTTGCCCAACATACTTCAAATCTTCAGGATGTGACTTTGTTTACAAATGAAATGAAGAAGTATGAAAATAAGTGTGATGATTACACACACACGATTATTACTGAGCTGAACAAGACCTTCATTACGCCGTTGGAACGCGACGACATCATGGAACTGACAACAACCATGGATGATGTGTTGGACGGTCTTGAAGCGACGGCTTCTCGTTTTTATATGTACAACATTACGGAGCCGGACGAGTATATTGTGCAGTTCGCTGATATTCTGCGTCAATCAGCTTACGAAATTCAGAAAGCTGTACATTTGCTTTCGCAGAAAAAATTGCTGGCCATTCGTGAATACACTATTCGCCTGAATGATTTGGAAAATCAGGGGGATGAATTATTGCGTATTTGCATCAAAAACCTGTTTGCAACTGTAACTGACCCTATTGAACTGATTAAACGCAAAGAATTGTACGAACGCCTTGAAACGACAACGGATTCATGCGAGGATGTTGCAAATATGCTGGAATCCATCATTATGCGTAACTCGTAAGGGAGTCCTTTTACATGGATACAAGTTTACTGGTATTGGGTATTGTTATTTTTCTTGCTCTGGCATTTGATTTTATTAATGGTTTTCATGATACGGCGAACGCGATTGCAACTTCGGTATCGACCCGTGCATTGACCCCGCGACGTGCGATTATTATGGCTGCAGTCATGAACTTTCTCGGGGCAATATTGTTTACAGGCGTTGCGAAGACCATTGGTGGAAGTGTCGCTGATCCAACCAAGCTTACGAATGGAATTGATATCGTCATTGCGACGCTGATCGCTGCGATTATCTGGAACCTCTTAACCTGGTGGTTCGGTATTCCTTCATCCTCTTCTCATGCACTAATTGGTGCATTGGCTGGAGCGGTGTATGTAGGTGCGGGATCGGATAAATTAAACTGGAGCGGCTTCATCGGGATTGTCGAAGGACTTATTTTCTCCCCGTTGATTGCTTTTGTTGTCGGTTACATCGTGATGATAATTTTAAAATACATCTTCGCTCGTCGTAGTCCGCATACGGTAAACAAAGGGTTTCGTACAATGCAGGTCATTACGGCAGCGCTTCAGTCGTTTACGCATGGTACGAATGATGCTCAAAAGGCGATGGGGATTATTACATTCGCACTCGTTTCGGCGGGGTATCAGGACCATTTGGAAGTACCCATGTGGGTGAAAATTTCAGCCGCAACAGCCATGGCGCTGGGTACGTCTATCGGGGGCTGGAAAATCATCAAGACGATGGGAACCAAGATTTTTAAAATCGAGCCAATTAACGGATTCGCAGCCGACATTTCGGGAGCCTCTGTTATTTTCACAGCTACATTGCTTCATTTACCCGTAAGTACCACTCATGCCATTACTTCGGCTATTTTGGGTGTGGGTTCTGCGAAGCGTTTTTCCGCTGTGCGTTGGTCGCTGGCCGGTCGAATTATTATTACTTGGGTTATAACGATACCAATTGCTGCGCTGTTATCTGGATTGATTTTCAAAATTCTTTTCTAGCTCATTATTATTTCTTGAAAAATAGGTACACACTATAGAATACACAATAAGCTTCCGTCCGCTTTTTGCGGCAGGGGCTTATTGGCATTCTGGGGCAAAACGGCTTCTTCAAAGTTTACACATCCAGATAGTTCCATGAAACGTTTTTCAAAAATACCTGACATCAAAGTAGTCAATTTTTAATAACTCCTGTAGAATAAACAGAAAACTTTGAACCGTTCAACTGACTGGAGGAAATTATGCAAAAATCTAGAAAACTAATAGCACTCATGATTTGTTTGTTTTTTGTGGTTGCCCTGTCCGGTAATTTCGGTGTAGTGGCACATGCAGAAAATAAAACAAAGTATGATATCGGCACGGATACAACGTTCGCGCCTTTTGAGTTTGAAGATGTAGATGGTAAATTTGTCGGAATCGACATGGATTTGCTGGCAGCTATTGCCAAGGATCAGAATTTTGAATATACGATTAAGCCTCTTGGCTTTAACGCGGCAGTGCAGGCCCTTGAAACGAATCAAGTGGATGGTGTCATTGCCGGGATGAGTATTACCGATGAACGTAAGCGGAAATTTGATTTTTCCGAGCCTTATTTTGATTCAGGCGTCGTCATGGCGGTCCGCAAGGATAATGATACGGTTAAACGCTATGAGGACTTGAAAGGACAGCGTGTCGCTGTCAAAACAGGAACGGAAGGTTACACATTCGCAGAATCGATTAAGGCCAAATACGGCTTTACTACAGTACCGTTCGATGATTCTTCTCAAATGTATGATGAAGTCAAAACAGGTAATTCGGTTGCCTGCTTTGATGACTATCCGGTACTGGCATACGGTGTAAACCAGAATAACGGCCTTAAGCTGGTAACAGATAAGGAAAAAGGTGCTTCTTACGGGTTTGCTGTTAACCAAGGCAAGAACCAGGAGTTGCTGGAGAAATTTAATGCAGGGCTTGTTAATCTGCGCAATAGCGGGGAATACGATAAAATTTTGGCTAAATACCTTGGCGAATCGGGCAAAGGTGTGGCGCCTGTAGAGACCAGCCGCTGGGGACTGATTTCCGCTTCGCTGCCTTCGCTGATTAAGGGCATGGGAAATACGTTGCTGTACACACTTGTATCTTTACTCGTAGCCTTTATCCTAGGGTTGGTGTTTGGCTTTATGAAAGTAAGCCATAACAAGGTGTTCCGTGGTATTGCAACTGTATTCGTCGATATATTCCGCGGTATTCCGCTGATCGTGCTTGCTTTCTTTATTTACTTTGGTATTCCACAGGCACTGGATTTCAAAATGCCGCTTTTTGTCGCGGCTGTACTGACATTATCCCTGAATGCGGGTGCGTATGTAACTGAGATTATCCGTGGTGGTATTCAGTCCATTGATCCGGGACAAATGGAAGCAGCTCGTTCGCTTGGTCTACCCTATCGGACGGCTATGCTTAAAATCATTTTGCCACAAGCTGTGAAAATCATGATCCCGTCGTTTATCAATCAGTTGGTTATTACGTTGAAGGATACGTCCATTTTGTCTGTTATCGGTCTGGTCGAGTTGACCCAATCGGGTAAGATCATTATTGCGCGGACATTCCAATCCTTTGATATTTGGCTGGTAGTAGCGGTGATGTATCTTATCGTCATTACAGTCCTGACCAAAATTTCCAACCGTCTTGAAGGGAGAGTTCGCCGTGGGTAAAATTATCGTTAAAAACCTGAAAAAAAGCTATGGTAGTAATCAAGTGCTAAAGGGCATCGACATGCAAGTACGTGAAGGCGAGGTTGTATGTGTCATTGGCCCCTCTGGTTCGGGAAAAAGTACGTTTTTGCGTTGTATGAACATGCTTGAAGAAATTACCGCAGGTGAGGTCATTGTGGATGACTACAACTTGAGTGACAAAAACGTGGACATTAACAAAGTCCGTGAAAATATAGGTATGGTATTTCAACATTTTAATTTGTTTCCGCATATGACCGTGCTCAAGAACATTATGTTCGCGCCGACTGAACTGGGGAAACAGTCCAAGGCAGAGGCCCGGGAAACGGCTATGAAGCTGCTGGATCGTGTAGGGTTGGCCGATAAGGCAGATGCACTGCCAGGACAGCTTTCCGGCGGTCAGAAGCAGCGTGTGGCGATTGCACGTGCGCTGGCAATGAATCCAGACATTATGCTGTTCGACGAGCCGACCTCGGCGCTCGATCCTGAAATGGTAGGCGAAGTGCTGGGCGTAATGAAAGATCTGGCGCGTGAAGGCATGACGATGATGATCGTAACGCATGAGATGGGTTTTGCACGCGAAGTAAGCGACCGTGTTGTGTTTATGGACGGTGGTTACATCGTAGAAGAAGGAACGCCACAAGAGGTATTTGGTAATCCGAAAAACGAGCGGACTATTAGTTTCTTGGAGAAGGTATTGTAAGAGGATTAAAAGTGAGGCAGGGTTTGTGTTTGTAGGCGGGGATCTCGTTGTGAGACGCTCCGCGATCCATTTGATCTTTCGATCGCTGTTGCCCCTGAATTTTTGGATTATATAAGACCTTATTAGGTGAAAATTCAGAGGCAAAGGCGAACGCTACCGCTTCTACAGATTCAAATGGACCGCTACGCTACTGCTCGCTGAGTAGTCCCTTTTCGTGCAAAGAGCCTGCCTCACTTTTGAATGAGTGGGTGCAGGGGAAGAGGGCGCGAGTGAGATTTTTCATTTTTGATGTTTATTTTCATAAGTGGAGGGCTTGCTTTGAAGATAAGGACTGCTCATCATGAGGATATTCCGGCTTTGGCTTATCTAATGGAGGAGCTTGGTTATCCTACGACTGTAGAAGATATGAAGATGAGATATGATCGTATCGCTTCTGACCCTAACTACCATACTCTGGTGGCTGAAGATGAAGGGGAAGTCGTTGGGATGGTTGGGCTACATGCGGATATCTTTTATGAAAGAAATGAAAAATACGCGCGTATCGTCGTTTTTGTGATGGATTCAAAACATCGTAATAAAGGCATCGGGAAGGCGTTAAATGAGGAAGCGGAAGCTTGGGCTAAAGAGAACGGGGTGGTTGCCATTGCTTTGAACAGTGGTAATCGAAGTGAGCGACAGGATGCCCATCATTTTTATCGCCGATTAGGATATGAAGCGACAAGCACAGGGTTTGTGAAAAGGATTTAATCTACAATGAATTGATTATTTTATAAGGATATCTTGGGAGGCATGTTGGCCCGGAGATATCCTTTTCTTTATTAAAAGGAATACAGGACTTGAGATTTGTATAATGTTAATTGGCTTATATAAAATATAAATAACATAACAGACGGAAGTGTAAGCGAGGGGGACGTACGGTGATACGTACATTGACTATAGGTCATGATCATCAGGTAACAGTGGGGAAACCATTGGATCAGATCGTCATGGAGGATTACATATGGATGTGGGTAGATTTTAGCGAGCCTACAGATCGAGAGACGGAGCTGCTGACGAGTTATTTTCATTTTCACCCATTGGCTGTGGAGGATTGTATGCATGTTCTGCAACGTCCCAAATTGGATTATTACGAGGATGTGCAGTTTCTGGTCGTGCATGCGCTTGATGTAGATACGTTAGCTGCGGAAGAAGTGGATATGTTTATTAGCAGTCGTTTTTTGGTTACATATCACCATCATGAGTTAGAGGAGCTGGATCAAGCCTGGGAGCGGATTGTCCAGCATGCGAATGAACGTAAAATATGGTCGCGAGGGCCGCTGTCTGCAGCCTACACGGTGATGGACAAGCTGGTAGATAACTATTTTCCGAGCCTTTTTATGATTGAGGATGAATTGGCCGAGCTGGAGGGCTTGGGCGGTCGCGAATCCGTAGAGGAATTAATGAAGCAGGTGTTTGACCTGCGTGGCAGGCTGCTCAAGCTACGCCGTACCATCGTACCCATGCGTGATCTGATGTACCGAGTTTTGAATTCGCAGCATGTGCAGGGCCAAGGAGATCATATGGCTTATTTTACCGATATATATGATCATTTATTGAAGCTGACAGACATGCTGGAGGCCGACCGCGAGATGACAGCCGACCTGAGGGACAGTTATATATCGCTCAATTCCAATCGCATGAATTCAATTATGAAGACGCTGACCGTAATTACGACCGTCTTTATGCCCTTGACGCTGATTGCAGGAATTTATGGTATGAATTTTTCGAATATGCCCGAGTTGGGCTGGGAATATGGATATTTTGGCGTACTGTTCTTCATGTTTTTGTTGAGTGTTGCAATGGTGGTCTGGTTTATGCGCCGAGGCTGGTTCAAATAGTATAATCTACTTTCTTTTGCGCTTGCGCGGACGTCTACGCGGGGTAGTGGTGCTTTTGCGCTGCGTCTTTTTCCGGCGTGGGCGTGGTGGTGTGTATTCATCCAATTCCTCGGTGATATCTGTGGCAGAATTTTTGCTCGCGGATTTGCCGAATGCTGGGAGCGAGCCCATAATCAGCTTCGCCATTGGAGCAAATTGCTGCACACTAGACATAACCTTTTGCACCTTGCCGACCGTAGCAACAATTCCATCAATACCGCCCATACGGTCAATGAAGCCTTTGATTTCGTTAAGATTACCGAGGTTGCCAAGACCCCCAAGCAGTCCTCCTTTGGCTGGAACCGGGTCTGGTGTGACTACGGCAGAATCCGTAATACTCGCTGGCGCCTCGTAAGGAACCAGCCCGGAAGAACCGGCTTGCGGAACCTCGTTGTATGGATCGAGTCCGGGATAAGGAGATGAACTATACGGATCGGAAAGAGAACGCTGTAGCGGCCTCCGATGATAGTAGTGTCCAGGCATGAGATCACATTCCTTTGCAGGTTGATACTCTACTGTATGTTACAAACGCACAGTGGGTTTAGGCGCGTGCCCCGAAATCAGGTATAAAAGCGGATTTGGGCATTCGTACGGTACGTTTCTATGGTCATGTAATGTTGTTCTGTAATGCGTGAAACCGTTAATGCTTGAAAAACCGACTATTCCTCGGGTACAATGAGGAGAGATCGTAACCTTGGGAGATGATAATCCATGCAGCTTAAAAAGCTTAATGATAAAAGTATTGATCAATTGTTCGAAGCTATTTTAACTCTTAAAAATTTGGAAGAGTGCTATGTATTTTTTGATGATCTGTGCACGATTAATGAAATTCAATCCCTCTCCCAACGTCTAGAGGTTGCCCGTATGCTAGGCAAAGGCAGCACATATAATCAGATTGAAGCAGAGACGGGGGCCAGTACAGCTACCATTTCACGTGTTAAACGTTGTCTGAACTATGGTAATGACGGGTACAAAATGACTCTGGAACGTCTGGGACGCTAATGCGGAGCCCTGGGATACTGGTAATCAGCCATGGCTCTAGGGAGCCATATTGGGTGGAACAGGTGGATCAGGCAGTTGCGAAGCTTCATTTGTCGGAAGAAATGCCGATAGAGGTTTCATTTTTGGAAACGGTTAAAGGAAGATTGATTCAAAATGGTATTGACCGTCTGGAAGCCTTGAGTGTAACAGATATATTGGTTATACCTTTGTTTGTGTCATCAGGCAGTACGCATGTAGATGAGATTAGCTATGCGCTGGGTGTCAAAGATGCGCCGGACAAAGAAACAGATTTGGAGCCGTTTCGACTGAAGGCGCAAGTGCATTTTGGCAGCCCGCTGGATGACGGAGAAGATGTTGCCCGCATGGTATGGGACAAGGTTCGCCCGCTATCAGCCGACCCTGCGAGAGAGGTTATTTTACTCGTAGGTCACGGCAGTGTGCACAACGGCTTTTTTCAGCGCTGGGAGCAGGGGATTTCTTCGTTGGCCCGTACGGTGCAAAGCGTGAGCGGTATCATCACGGACCACGCTTTGCTAAACCCCGAGAGTGTGTACGACAAGGCAGCGTATTGGAATCAGGAGCGGGGTCATGATGTTATTGTGGCACCGCTATTTTTGAGTTCGGGATATTTTACAAGTCGTATGATTCCTAAACGCTTGCAGGGACTCGAATACCGTTATTCAGGAGACCCTTTATTACCGCATCCTTTGCTCACAAGCTGGATGGATAGACAAATTCGTGAATTATTGCAAAGTGTGCAGAAGCAAGCAAGGTCAAGTCATAGGTAGTCTGGTTCGGCTATAGCGTCATTTTAGCCTTAAATTTCCTTATTTGGGCAAAGTCTGGCTTCTTTTATTGTAAAAGAGGTCTTTTTCCAGTATGATGATATTTTGTACAGACTGAATGTGATGAACTGCTATGTGAATATAAATATCATTAAATATACGGGTGGCGTAACGGAATGAAAAGAGCTAGATTAATCTATAATCCGACCTCTGGGCGTGAGGAAATGAAGCGTCGTCTTGCGGATGTTTTGCAGCGCCTAGATGAAGGGGGTATTGAAGCCTCTTGCCATGCAACTACGGGTGAAGGGGACGCAACGCGTGCCGCAATAGAGGCCATTGAGCGTGGGTATGACATGATTATCGCCGCTGGTGGCGACGGTACATTGTATGAGGTCATTAACGGGATGGCTGAAAGAGAAAACCGCCCGCCCCTAGGTGTGTTTCCTCTGGGGACGACGAATGATTTCGCCAGAGCACTGGGCATCCCCAAGCACTGGGAGGATTATTGCGACCTCGTTATTCGTCAAAATCCGAAGCCACTGGATATCGGAAAAGCGAACGACCGCTACTTTATCAACATTGCAGGCGGGGGAACTTTAACCGAGCTTACGTATGAAGTTCCGAGTAAGCTAAAAACGATGATTGGCCAGTTGGCGTATTATTTTAAAGGTATGGAGAAGATGGTCAGCCTTGCCCCACAGGAGCTGATCATCAAGGCATCGGGTCAGGAAGTGATTCACGACGAGTTTATGCTTTTCCTGATTGCGAATACGAATTCGGTGGGCGGGTTTGAAAAGCTTGCTCCTGGGGCGACAATAGATGATGGACTGCTCGACGTCATCGCTGTACGGAAATGCAATCTGGCGGAAATGATCCGATTGGTAACACTTGCTCTGCGTGGTGAGCATTTGCAGGATAAGAAGATTGTTTATTTTAAAACAGATTACATGGAAGTGACCTCACCCGGCTATGTCCAGCTTAATCTGGATGGCGAACTGGGCGGTACCTTGCCAGCGACTTTCCGGAATTTACCTCATCATTTGAATGTTTTCCGGTGAGGAATAATGAGGAAATACTTCTGCTTCCGGGCGGCAACGCAATATAGTATATGGAATGCAGAGTAGGTATTTGTTTTTTTGTGTGAGCATATTGGTTCTTGCCGTTCTCCGTGGGGAGTAACGGCATTTTCGAGTTGATGTTTGTATGTTTAGATGACCATTCTAATTAGACGTCCGAAGGAAAATACCTCATAAAAAGAAGATCAGAAAGAAGTGACAATCATGACGAATAACCGTAGCGGACGTGGAAAAAGCCGCCGGAATGCAGCAACAGCAACTCCATCCAATCGTATTCGATCCAGTGTAGAGCGTAGCGATCTGCCTGTGCAAAAGAACGATGAGGCCGTGATAGACATCATCGGCATGAACCACGATGGCGAGGGCGTAGGACGTGTCGAGGGTTTTACACTGTTCGTTCCAGGTGCGTTACCGGGTGAAAAGGTTCGAGTAAAGGTGCTGAAAACGAAAAAGCAGTATGGGTATGCCAAGCTGCTGGATATCGCGCAGGCTAGCCCAGACCGAATTGCAGCTCCGTGCGCCATCTACGATCAATGCGGTGGCTGCCAGATCCAGCATATGAGCTACGAAGCGCAGCTCAGCTGGAAACGCCAGCATGTCGTGGATGTGCTGGAGCGTATCGGGAAGCTGAGTGTGGCTACAGAGCCCAGTGAGCATACTGCACAGGTTTTGGCTGCTTCTGCAGATACAGATGGTGAGGCCGATACAGTCACGACTTCTGATTCGGCCATGAATGCGGATGGAAATGCCGACAGCATGTCGCGTGTACATGGCGTAGTCGTGCATCCTACACTCGGTATGAGTGAGCCTTGGCGATACCGCAACAAAGCCCAGGTGCCGATCGGTGTCACCGAGGGCGGGCTTGTGGGCGGTTTCTACGCACGTGGTAGCCATCGAATTGTGGATATGAACACCTGTCTCATTCAGGACGAGCGCAACGACGAAGTTGTCGCACGTGTCAAAGAGATTGGCCGAATGCTCGGCATCAGCGCATATAATGAAGAAACTGGACGCGGGCTGTTGCGCCATGTCGTTGTAAAGACCGCTTTTCGCACGGGGGAAATGATGCTGGTGCTCGTGACGAATGGACGAGATATTCCGCACGTAGATGCGTGGATCGGCAGTATTCGTGAGCATATCCCACACGTGGCAAGCATATGCCAGAACGTGAATACGAAGCGAACGAACGTTATTTTTGGCGACGAGACTCGTGTACTGTGGGGACGTGATGTGATCTACGATTACATTGGAAACGTCCAGTTTGCGATTTCCGCGCGATCCTTTTATCAGGTGAATCCCGTACAAACGGAAGTGCTGTATAGCAAAACCGTCGAATATGCCGGGCTCACGGGCAAAGAAACGGTAATTGATGCGTATTGCGGCATCGGCACAATTTCTTTGTTCCTCGCTCAGCATGCGGATCAGGTGTATGGGGTGGAGATCGTCAAAGAAGCCATCGACGATGCACGGAGCAATGCGCTGTTGAACGAAATGCGCAATGTGAAATTTGAGGTAGGCGCGTCCGAGGACGTCATTCCTGCATGGAAAGAGCAAGGCATCACCGCCGACGTTATCGTCGTCGATCCACCCCGTAAGGGCTGCGATCCACGCCTGCTCGATACCATTCTGGAGATGAAGCCAGAGCGCGTGGTGTATGTATCCTGTAATCCAAGCACACTGGCGCGGGATTTAAGGCTATTGGAGGATGGCGGGTATAGTACAGTGGAAGTGCAACCCGTAGATATGTTTCCGCATACGGTGCACGTGGAGTGTTGTTCACTATTGGTCAGAAAAGACTAATAGTTGAGGTGTATTGGCGTTTGAAAAAGGTAAAAATCAAAACAAATTTACTGATAAAAACATCAATAAGATTATCGAAACGTACCGAAATCGTGTGGATGTTGATAAATATGCTCGCGTGGCATCACTTGAAGAAATCAAAGAAAACGAGTTTAACTTAAATATTCCTCGCTATGTGGATACGTTTGAAGAAGAGCAAGTCATTGACCTTGCCGAAGTGAGTAAGCTTTTAGAGCAAGATAAACAAGAAATCGCGGAACTTGAAGCTAAGATCAATGAACAGTTGAAAATTTTGGGTATTCATGTGTAGAAATTGACGAAAAGGGTCAAGGATATTATTCCTCGGCTCTTTTTTTAAGCCATTCGCTTGGGAACGGCGTAAGCTGGGGGAAGTTATGCCGTGCAGTATTTCTATGAACTGCGGCGCAGTACGTTATAGAAGATGGCAAGGAGGGGTGGCGCTCTTCCTTTTTTTGCGAGTCTTTTGGGGAGTCTGCTCCTCTCTTGGGTATGATATACTCATTTAGATGTCTATGCTTAACATATACTGCCGTTTGAACTACGTTGCTTAAACATGTTATATGTGAAGAAGAAGCAAGGACATGAACAGGTTAGCTTTACCATTTTGGGACCAAAGATTTGTCCTGGTATTTATAGAGGAGTTTTTGATATGACGAATAATTTTTGGCGTGATTTGCCACGACCTTTTTTTATACTGGCACCGATGGAAGATGTGACGGATGTTGTGTTTCGCCATGTCGTAAGTGAAGCAGCCAGACCGGATGTGTTTTTTACGGAGTTTGCGAATACAGAGAGTTATTGTCACCCGGAGGGGAACAAAAGTGTACGCGGGCGTTTGACTTTTACAGAGGATGAACAGCCCATGGTGGCCCATATCTGGGGAGATAAGCCGGAATATTTTCGTGAAATGAGCATCGGTATGGCGAAAGAAGGCTTCAAAGGCATCGATATTAATATGGGTTGTCCTGTAGCGAATGTAGCCGAGAATGGGAAGGGAAGCGGCCTGATCTGCCGTCCCGAAATCGCAGCGAATATCATTCAGGCCGCCAAAGCCGGGGGATTGCCCGTGAGTGTAAAAACAAGGCTCGGTTTCACTGCCGTAGATGAATGGCGCGACTGGTTGACCCATATTTTGAAACAAGACATCGTTAATCTCTCTATTCATCTGCGGACCAGAGAGGAAATGAGCAAAGTAGACGCTCACTGGGAACTGATTCCAGAGATTAAGAAACTTCGTGATGAGGTGGCACCAGACACACTGCTGACCATTAACGGAGATATTCCGGACCGTCAGACCGGCTTGAAGCTCGTTGAGAAATATGGAGTGGATGGCATTATGATTGGGCGTGGTATTTTCCAGAATCCATTTGCGTTTGAGAAGGAGCCGAAGGAACACAGCAGTGAGGAATTGCTTGAACTGCTGCGTCTTCATCTAGATCTCCATGATCATTATTCAGCGCAGGAGCCACGTTCGTTCAGCCCTCTCGCCCGCTTCTTCAAAATATATGTCCGTGGATTCAGAGGGGCAAGTGAACTCAGAAACAGCTTAATGAACGCCAAATCAACAAGCGAAGTGCGTACATTGCTTGATGAGTTTGGAAGCAAGGATCATGATGAGGTAGAGGAACGTGGAAATTAAATTGCCAAGTTGGGAGACGGGCTGTTAGTAGGCATTGAAAACATAGGAGGATATATGTCCTGGAGTAAATTGAAGCAACAACTGGAGAGCTTCCTCTCTCCTGCGTTAGACGGAAGGGTCGAATACCGAGCGACCAGTTACCGTTATTTACCTGATAAATCTGGAATTTGTTATATAACTGTAGATAAGAAGAACATACTCAATATGAATGATATCACTAGTCCAATCAAATGGTATCAGACGGAGTTGGAAATCAAGAATGATCCAGATATCCAAGTTCCTATCAGCAATGAAGAAATTGAAGCGATCAGAAAAGATACTAATGGGAATGTTCCGGAGGATCGTCTACAAGTAATTGCAAGAGGTAGAAAAATATCAGAGCATGCAAAGGAGCTTTTGTCAGCACAGGCCTCATTAAGCAAGTCTAATTTTAATGTTGTAGCTAATAAGTTTTTAACTACTTCTATAGAGGACAGCTTAGAGAGTAATGATATCTTATTGAATATTCTAGCTTTAGTGGACAGACGAGTTGGAAAAAAGCGAATATTAAACATGACCGAGAAGATGAAGTTAAAGCATCCCATTGTGCAGTATTTTTATGAACTACGGCGTAGTACGTTATGAAAATAAATAACTTCTATTGATGGGGGCACGTCGTGTCAGGGTTGTCCTCACTGCAATTTGACTATATTCCTGCATTTCAAATAACGTTTTAGGATTGGGTGCTGTTCATTGTTACTGTATTGCACAATGGCAAATAGTTTGGAAGATGTACAGGAAAAAAGTTAAGAGGGGCGGCGTGCCCCTCTTAATTGTGTGATGCTGATAATTTTCGTTTATTTACAGAAATCGTAGCAAATAGTTTCAAAATTTTTCATCGCAAAAAAACTTTTTTCTCATTTAATGATCTTGCTATATTCGATAAAAGCTGAATTGTATTTCTTATCTCATGTTCCGTAGTGTCTGGGTGAATTGCACAGATTCGGAGGACAGTTTTTCCATTGAGTTGTGTCGTAAGCACAGCGGCATATCCATTCGCCACCATTTCTTGGGAGATCCTTTTGTTGAGTGAATCTAATTCTTGCTCAGATAATCCAGTTGGCGCATATCGAAAATTAACAATCGCTAACTGTGCGGGGCATACAATCTCCCAATGATTATGTTTTTTGATTTCATCTTCAGCCCATTCTGCGAGTTGAACTCCATGCTCTATAACTTCACTGACAGCATTCGTTCCTAAAGCTTGCAGTGTCACCCATAGTTTCAAACTTCGAGCAGGCCGGGTTAACTCAGGACCCAGATCCCAATAATTCATATGTTCTTCATCAGTCTCGGCATCTTTCAAATACTCTGGATGGGTGCTGAAGCAATTTTCGAGGTGCTGCTTTTCTTTGGCTAAAACCACGCTACAGGAATAGGTCTGCATTAGCCATTTGTGTGCATCCCAGGCGATACTATCTGAACGCGATATCCCGCTCAAAAGAGACTTATATTTCGAAGAAGCCAAAATCGACGCACCGTAAGCTCCATCCACGTGTAACCAAATATTATGTTTTTCACATAGGTCAGCAATTTCGTTTAATGGGTCAATGCTTCCCGTATTGGTTGTGCCTGCCGTGGCAATGATTGCAAAAGGCTTCATCCCAGCCGCTCGATCATCCATTATTTTTTTTTCTAAGGCTGAAACATCCATACGAAAATTTGTATCACTTGGAACCTTCCTGATTTGATCACTGCGGAATCCGAGGATGCGTAACCCTTTGGCGACCGATGAATGAGTTTGATCTGAAACATAAGCAGTTCCAATGGCATATTCCTGCTCGGATAACTTTGCATTGCGTGCAGCTGCTAAAGCGGTCAAATTCGACAGCGATCCGCCCGACAGAAATAAGCCTCCAGCAGTATTGGGATATCCTGCTTGGTCACACATCCACCGGATCACTTCCCCCTCTAAAAGGCTTGCGCTCGAACTCAGCATCCAGCTTCCGGCATGGGTATTATAGGCGCTGGTCATGATATCTCCTAACCACGAGTAAAGAGACATTGGACCAGGAACCAATGCGAAAAAGCGAGGGTGTTGCATGAAGGTTTGGTGAGGATAGACGTTTTTCCTCATTTCATCGACGACCTCTTGTATCGGTCTTCCTTTTTTCGGAAAACCAATTCCCCTTAAATGAGCTATCGTATCCTCATCTGCAATGTTGATTACTTTTTGAGATCGAATGTTATTATTTTCTGCTATTAATGAATGTATGAACTGCTCAATAATCTCGCCTAATTGCTGATTTGGTTCTTGATTCATCATAAGCATCTCCATCTCCTTTGTTTAACTTCAACCAAAGTATAATATAACATCTGTTGTCATATTGTGAGATTCACCGATTTCATCATTACGTTTATTTTTAGGCACTTGGCTATTACATAAATTAATTTTCAAGGTCGAAGATGGCTATACAACGGGGCTTGCTGGAATGGAGTTGTTAAAAGATTTGAATTTTATGCTTTTTCTAGATCCATTGCAAAATGTGATTAATCATATAAAGCAGAAAATGGCTAGTTTGATATCCAGAATATTGAGTTCGTTTTATCAAGTTTATTTCTGCTGTAATGCTAAACCCACCCCGTAAACTCCAGTATAGACGCTTTCGCAGATTGCGCTTCGGATTGTGCCCCTTTACGCCATTCTTTGGGCGGCTTTCCCATAAGCCTGGAAAAGCAACGGTTGAAGCTGGAAATGGAGTGAAAACCGACTTGTTCGGAGATCAAAAGAATAGAATCCTCCGTGCTTTTTAACTGCTTGCAAGCCTCTTCGATTCGGGTGCTGTTTAGGAAATCGAGAGGCGACGTCCCCATAATTTCATGGAATTTTCTTCGGAAATGAGTTGTACTTAAATGGCACAGATCGGCCAAAAAATCCATGGTAATGGGGTTCATATAGTTTTTAGTGATGTACTCCAGAACTGGAGAAATGGCAAAATCGCTTTTCAGGCTATGCTCTGTTTCTTGATCTGCCAACAGTTCATTCCTGGAATGAATTCTAAGGAGTTCTATGTAAAGGGATAGCAATAAGCCGTAGGCACTTTCCTGATAGTAAGGATTCTGCTGTTTTAATTCCTCTACGATTGAAGTCGCAAGTGTATAAACCTTGGGATGTTGCTCCTTATTCAATATACAGTTCATTCCCTTCACCACCCACAAATTCGGTTCGAAGTTGCTGTAAGCACTTTTAAATGAATGTTGAAAGAGGTCCTCTGGCGAAAAAAAGATATAAGACCAAAGACTGGCTGTATTTGGCGAACTATACGTGGTATGAGGAAGATACCTGGGGATGAAGGTCACATCGCCCGCTTTGAAGGGTACAGATTCTCCTTTGATCTCCATGATGCCGCTATCTGAATAGCATATGCCAATCTCCAAATGGTTATGGAAATGGAGATGCTCACTTTTAATATCTGAAATCTTCCAACGCTCACCGCTTAATAGCAAGACAGGGAAATTTATAGGCAAGCTGTAGTGCCGATATTCTATAACGGGCTTCTTTTTTCTGGGCATATTCAATACCCCCATGACTTTGATTTTAACCAGCAGATATACATCAGGATTTTGCAAAATTCGATTCCAATCGCTCCAAGATGCAATATATAGACGAACTAGACCATTTCGATCTATATATTGTTTATTGGAAGTCGCTTATTGGATTTTTGCAAAATCCTCACATAAATGATTAGAATTGCGCAGTTTTGTTGCGAATATGCTTAGATGGAGACTATTTTACTGCGTACAATGTAGTAAGTAAAGCGTTTTCAAAACGGCGACAAACAGCTCTCAAGCGCCTTTGGGGGCGTGTGCGCTAGGAGAGGGGAATAAAGATGCTTCAATTGAATTGTGACAAGGAAGAGATATTAAAAGTTATCGACAAAGTCGTCAGAAAAACAATGGCGATGGATTTGACGTGGGACTGGCCTTGCGGTGTGGCTTATTATGGTGTATCCACGGCCTATACAAAAACAGGTAATAAAGACTATTTGAATATGCTTAAGCAGTGGGCGGATGAATATATCGAGCTGGGTCTGCCGCACTGGACGGTAAACACATGTGCTATGGGCCATATGCTGATCACATTGTATGAAGAAACAGGGGACCAGAAATATTGGGATATTGTGATGAGCAAGGTGGATTATATTCGGAACCATGCTCTCAGGTTTGGAGACCATGTTTTGCAGCATACGGTATCCGTTGCTAATGATTTTCCAGAACAGGCATGGGCGGACACGTTGTTTATGGCGGCATTTTTTCTGCTCCGTGTAGGAACCAAATTAAAGGATGAGGCAATGATCCAGGATGCCTTAAATCAGTATTACTGGCATATCAAATACCTGCAAGATCCTAGTAGCGGTTTCTGGTACCATGGCTACAATAATGTCAAGCAGGACCACATGTCCGGATTTTTCTGGGGGAGAGCGAATGCTTGGGGAGCCTATACCATGTCGCAAGTTAAAATTCATTTGAAAGACTGGTATTTATATCCGCAGTGCATGGACGTGGAGTGTTCGCTTCGGGATCAACTGGCGGCACTGAAGGGGGTTCAAACGGAGAACGGCCTGTGGCGGACGGTACTGGATGACGAGGAGTCCTACGAAGAAGTGTCTGCATCTTGCGGAATCGCGGCGGCCATGATCAATAATGGCAATCCGCTGCATACCAAATACGTGCAAAAGGCATTGGAGGGCATCTTGAACCATATTAGCGAGGACGGACGGGTACTAGGTGTGTCGGGCGGCACAGCGGTTATGAAAGATCGGGATGGGTATCGCAATATTCCAAAAGACTGGATTCAGGGCTGGGGTCAAGGCCTGGCATTGGCCTTTCTGTCTGATATGTTGAATTAGGAGGGAACCAAGTTGTCCAAACAAACTACGGGGAACTTTACACTACCGGGAGAATCCGGTTATGAGGCGCTGACCCTGAAATTAGCTGAACGGTGGGGTGCCGATATCATCCGTGATAGTGACGGCACGCAATTGTCGGATGAGATTATTAACGCTGGGTACGGCATATATTCGACAATCTGTATCATCAGAGATCATAATGAGTGGGCGTCCCACCAATTGGATAAGCTGCAGCAGTGTTTTTTAATTACAAATCCGAAGGTAGCTGTACAAGATTATGTATCCATCTATCTGATGGAGGATTTTTTTGCTGAACAATTCAAAGTTAATGATTCCAAAGAGGCGTTTAATTATTGGCAGGTTTTTGACAGAACGACCGGAGAGGAAGTTCCAAGAGAACAGTGGAATTATGAAAGGGAATCCGGAAATGTGGTCATTACCGGAATTGTTCCTTGGCATAAATACACGGTAAGCTTTATGGCCTACCGGATCTGGGAAGAGATTTCCATGTACAATCACACAACGAATCATTGGGACAAAGAGCATTTGATGCAGATTGATCCCATCTATGCAGAAACGCAAAAATATCTGCTGGCTTGGATGGAAGATTGGTGTCTCCATCATAAGGAAACCACGGTTGTTCGGTTTACCTCCTTATTTTATAATTTCGCCTGGATCTGGGGCAGTAATGAGCGCAATCGCCATCTGTTCTCTGACTGGGGTTCATACGATTTTACGGTAAGTTCAAGAGCGCTTGATCTGTTTGCCAAGAAATACGGGTATTCGATGACTGCCGAGGATTTTGTGAATGGCGGGAAATACCGCGTCAGTCATATCCCGGCTGAGCAGCGCAAGCTGGATTGGATGGCATTTATCAATGATTTTGTAATCGAATTTGGCAAGAAATTAACTGACATTGTGCATAGGCACGACAAGCTTGCCTATGTTTTTTATGATGACAGTTGGGTTGGCATGGAGCCTTACAATGACCGTTTTCAAGAGTTTGGATTTGACGGGTTGATTAAATGTGTATTCTCAGGATACGAGGCGAGGCTCTGTTCAGGTGTAAAAGTGAATACGCATGAGATTCGGCTGCATCCATACTTATTTCCAGTTGGTTTAGGCGGGCTTCCTACCTTTATGGAAGGGGGAAATCCCACGCTGGATGCCAAAAAGTATTGGATTAATATCCGGCGCGCCTTGCTGCGGGAGCCTATTGACCGGATTGGACTGGGCGGATATTTGCACCTTGTAGAGCCTTACCCGGATTTTTGTGATTATATCGAAAAGATTGCCAATGAGTTCAGAGAAATTAAAGAACTACATCATGAAGGCAAACCCTATCACATGAAGACGAAGGTAGCTATTCTGCATAGCTGGGGAAAATTGAGATCGTGGACATTGTCCGGCCATTTCCATGAAACGTATATGCATGATTTGATTCATGTCAATGAAGCTTTATCCGGATTGCCGATTGAAGTGCAATTCATTGATTTTGAAGATATCCGTCAGGGAATTCTACAGGATTGTGATGTAGTGATCAATGCCGGCTCTGCTGGTTCAGCATGGAGTGGTGGGGAGCACTGGAATGACAACAAGTGTGTGGACTTACTGACGAAATGGGTTTATGAGGGTGGTACCTTTATTGGCATCAACCAGCCCTCTGCGGTCGAAGGCCACGACAGCTTTTTCAGAATGGCACATGTTCTTGGACTGGATGAGGATACAGGCTCCAGAGTAGGTCATGGAAAATGGACTTATGAGGTTAGGGATGAGCATGGTTTGGTGCCTGAAGGAGCCAGTATAACGCCAAAGAATAGCATTTATCTTACTGATGGGTCAGCTGCGGTAGTGGAGGAAACGAGTGGTATGATAGCATTGTCTACTCATGCCTTTGGTAAAGGAAAGGGGATCTACCTTCCTTCTTTCGAATTCAGCTGGGAAAACACAAGGTTGCTGCTGAATATAATTCGGTTTGCAGGCAATGAGTTACATGAAACGAAGTACATTACAGATAACCTATATACAGAGTGTGCTTATTATCCAGAAAGTAAAATGTTGGTTGTTATTAACAATAGCGATCAACTTCAAAGAACGACGATTGAAACGGAATATGGCAAACAAACCATGGAATTAGATCCGTATGACACCATGATCACCCATATCGGCTTAACAAAATCGGTATAGGAACGGAAAATAATGAGAAGTAGCGGTATCAAGCCCTCCTTTATTTTAAGGAAGGGCTTTTTGTTTCAGCACCTCCAGAAAATCAAGCTAATTTACCGGGGATTTTGTCCATTCAAAAGTATCTACCCCATCATTAACTATAAGTAGAACAATTAAGGAGATGATTTCTTTGAGAAAGGCAACCTTAATGAAAATTAAAAATGCGGAAGCAAAGTTGGGAAGAAAGCTAAAGAAAAGAAGTCACGTGGTTATGAATCTTAAAAAAGCCATTCGTGTAACTCAACTTGGAGATGGATTCGCACGCTTCACTTTCGCTCCGATCACTATTTCTCCTAATAGCTTTAGAAGCACTACGATTAACGGTAACGCCTACAATCTGATTAGCGGTGCATGGACTTTCTCTGGAAATGAACAAGGGTTTCTTCTCAATAATTATTCCGCGGCCGAAGACAGATGGGTATTTACTGCATGGAATCCAACTGGATTCACAAGAACGGTATCCTATGCTGTTATCGCCAAACGGAAGCCATAATTCAAATGTCATAGTTAGCAAGGAAAAGGAGCTCGAGCCTTCTTTTCCTTGCTAAAATGTAGAGGGAATTTTGAACAAACCTTCGATGATCTTATAATTTTTGATAGTGGCGTAAGAGGTGCTCAACTCTATCTTTAATAATCTGTTTTAAAGATTCTGGCTTCACTGATCGTACATAATGACCATATCTCATAAAATAATGAGCGATAAACTCCTCTTCTCCAGGATTATAAAATCCCTTAATGACTGTCTTATCACCATTTTCTATTTTCATTGAAGGATAATGTTCTTTATAAAAAATATCCTTGGCTTGTTCTACAATCTCTACTTCAAAGTCAATGCTCTTCTCAGATTGATACATTTCTAATGAACGACTAAGGAGTTCGTCTATAGAAAAGCGAGAATTGTTCTCCTCTTCTTCTACAAAGGTGATTCGATCACATCTGAAAACTCTATATTTATTCGTATGTAACTCTATTCCAGTAGCATACCATTGACCAAACTTAGCGGAAATTTTGAAAAATTGAACATAGTAACTTTTGTTCTGATTATTTTTTACATATTTAACTTTACACGTACTCTCATTAAGAATGCTTGTTAAAATTTTATCTAAATAGCGACTAACATGATTATGCTGATATATTTCAAATTGTAGAACCTTTTTCATTTTATGAATCTGGTTTATTTGTATTTTAGAAAGACAGTGTTCAAACTTTTCATTCAGTTGATTAACACTTAAGTGAAAGGGGGTGGATTGATAAGCTTCTAACGTCAACATTGCAAAGTACAGAGCATACACTTCATCCATCGTAAAAATAATGGGGGATAACAATCTATTTTTTAGGATACCATATCGTCCATGTCTGCCATGTTCCGAAAAAATAGGCATACCTAATTGTTCCAATGAACTAATATCTCGTAGAGCTGTACTTTTTGAGATATGGTATTTATCCATTAGGTCATTTAAATTAAAAAACTCTCGACTGTTTAAGTATCTGATCATGTCATTTAATCTTTCTGATTTCTTCATCTAAATCTCCTTATAAAGGTGTCATATTTTGATACCTTTTTATATGATAATAAGTTCAAGGGAATAGATCAAATTCATAAGATATCTACACATATAAAAGGAGATTGATACCATGAGTACAACATTAGAAGTAGCTATTTTCTTATCCATGAACGGAAAGGCAAAAGAGGCTATACATTTCTACAAAAAACATTTCAACGCAAAGGAATTGTTTCTTGTTACCTATCAAGACATGGCCCAACGTGACAGCTCCATACAGCTTACTGATGAAAATAAAAATTATATTTCTCATTCTGTCTTATCCATCGGAAAATCAAAAGTAATGATAGCAGAAGATACAATGAACATCAGTGAAAAATATACAGTGGGTAATAACACTTCATTATGTATTCAAAGTGCTGACCTAGAAGAAATTAAACGTTTTTATGATAGCTTAATTACAGATGATCGAGTGAAAATTATTGTGCCTTTATCTAATAATGTGTTTAGCCAAGCCTACGGTATTATTGAAGACCCGTTCGGTATTCAAATACAATTAATGTTTGATAATCGATTATAATAAAAAAAGCAATTTCCATGTTTCATAATTGGATAATAAATGGACAGAAGTAAAAACTAAAATGGGAAAACCTAAGATACCGCAGCAGAAAAGGAGACACTATGACGGAGAAAAAAGAAATAGCAGATCAAATAGGGTGGAACTTCGACAACAGTTATTCTCGTTTGCCGGAATCATTGTTTACAAAGCTTAAACTGACTCCTGTCCGCTCACCCAAGCTGATTATACTTAATCAGCCGTTGGCAGCATCACTGGGGTTGAACGGTACAGCGCTGCAAAGGAATGATGGCGTAGCGGAGCTGGCTGGAAACCAGGTTCCAGAAGGAGCCGTACCTCTTGCTCAAGCTTACGCAGGGCATCAATTCGGGCATTTTAACATGTTAGGAGACGGTCGTGCTCTGCTGCTTGGCGAACAGATCACTCCCTTGGGTGAACGGGTTGATATTCAGCTCAAGGGCTCAGGCAGAACGCCATACTCCCGTGGTGGTGACGGCCGGGCGGCACTTGGTCCGATGCTTCGCGAATACATCATCAGTGAGGCGATGCATGCGCTGGATATTGCTACCACCCGCAGCTTGGCGGTGGTATCCACGGGTGAGTCGATCATCCGGGAAACCGAGCAGCCCGGAGCCATTCTGACCCGTGTGGCTGCCAGTCATCTTCGCGTCGGAACCTTTCAATACGTCTCAGCATGGGGCACGTCCCAAGATCTCCGTGCTCTGGCTGATTATACATTGGAAAGACACTACCCGGAAGTTGCCAATGACGAAAACCGTTACCTTGCACTGCTTCAGGAAGTGATTAAGCGTCAAGCCGAGCTGATTGCCAAATGGCAGCTAGTTGGTTTTATTCACGGGGTGATGAACACCGACAATATGACCCTTAGCGGAGAAACCATTGATTATGGTCCTTGCGCCTTCATGGATACCTATGATCCTGAGACGGTGTTCAGTTCCATCGACAGGCAGGGACGCTATGCTTATGCCAATCAGCCGCATATTGCTGCGTGGAATCTCGCGAGATTTGCTGAGACGCTCTTGCCACTGCTGCATGACAACAGGGAGCAGGCTGTCACACTGGCTGAGGATGCAATTTCAGATTTTGTAAAAATGTTTCACCATCATTGGCTTGCAGGAATGCGGGCGAAGCTGGGGATCTTTAACGAAGAGCAGGAGGATGAATCTCTTATTGAGGAGCTTCTGAGTATCATGCAGAAGCATCGTGCCGACTACACCAATACCTTCCGTGCCCTAACTTTGAACCAGCTGGAGGATACGGTTCTGTTCAGCACTGGGGAATTCACCCAGTGGCACGAGCAGTGGCAGGCGAGGCTAGGCAGACAGCAGGAATCACAAGCCTCCTCGCGTCAGCTGATGCGCAGCAGTAATCCTGCAATCATTCCGCGCAACCACCGGGTAGAAGAAGCACTAGAAGCTGCGGTGGAACGAGAAGACTACCGTGTGATGGAACAGCTTCTTGAAGTTCTTTCGAACCCTTATGCCTACTCTACCGAACAGGAAATTTACTCTACATTGCCTGAGGAATCCATCTGTCCTTACCGAACCTTTTGTGGTACTTGATGCAGAGCGAACGATTTGAAGATAAACTATATCATGCGTTGGTGGAGAAGATAGCCATTCTCTCACCAGCGCATTTTGTTTTTATAGGGGTAGGTTGCACCTGATTAATCCAGCTCCTGACCGTCATTTTCGATCTGTATGTGCCCGCAATAAAGACATTGATGCGTACAGTTCTGCGTAAGAGCAGGCTGGCCTTCGATGCGCATGTCGCTTTTTCCGTTCAACCAAGGCATCGTAAGGACAGGAATACACGGAGCCTTTTTCACTCCATAAATATCAACCATCTCACTGGCTTGCACAGCCGGATTCAGCGGACTGGAGCAATTCCCAAAAGATTTTATGTTCACTCCAGGTACATAATCTCCAATATTCATCTGTGCCTTATTTTTAACATACACCCCATGGCTAAAAGGGCGCTTCAAACGCGTAGGCTGTGTACCGTAACTACAGCTTAAAATCGCACCTGCCACGACATAGCTTTTTTTCGCACCTGTTCCAGGCTGTACACTTGCTTCTTCCATACGGATTATTCCTCCTTTGTGGCCATCTCCACTTTTTGCACACGAACACCTGTAAATGGACGACGCAGCAGACTTTCCGCTACCGCGAGATTGATATAGACATGTGCTTCCAACAAGCCGGCAATCCGAAATATAGACGGTTCGATTTTCCCGTACTTAAGTACCAGCTGCTTCAAGGTATGGTCGGGATACCACTCGGTTTGTGAGGAAAGACAGTCCACCACAGGTGGACGCAGTACCCAGTACACATCCTGCCTGGCTTGCTGAAAATCGGTAAGTATAGCGGCCTTCCATTCCAGCTCTGGCATGTATTTTTCCAACAGGGCTTTCATGGAGTCTGAAACCAGCGGCAAAGGGAACTCCAGAAAATCCGGATATACGGTTCGTGGATCTGTATGTACTGCTAAAAATAGGGGTGTGTCCTCTGTCTGAATGGTATGACCCGAAAGGATATCTTCCACCTGCAAGGAAGCTAGGGGCGCAGTCTCCACCCGATGCTTTACGCGCTCGTCCACCATGAGTCTGTAATACCTCATGACATCCACCCCCCTTTACTCACTGCATCTGTTATCTGTGTAGCCAGTGGCGTTTCTACAGCAGCAAGGCCAATAGCTTGGCTTAGTTGGTCATCTGTAAAGATTGCCCGGTGTAGTTTTGCTCCTGTAAAATTAGCTTTTACTAAACATGCACCTATAAACGAAGCGTCAGTAACATCGGCTCCTACAAAGCAGGCACCTGTTAGATCCGCGCCGTTAAATAAAGCTCTTTGCAGCGCGGCATCTTGGAAAGCAGCTCCTTGAAGCTGTGCATGTTGAAAACTAGCTCCCTGTAAATTAGCTCTTGTAAAATCCACTCCATCCAATCCTAACGGTTCCCAATCCAGCCAAGCATCCGATCCATATTCGCTATTGCTTAAAACTTCGTCCAGTACAGCCTCTTGCAGGGAACAGCCACTGAAATCGGCTCCGTGAAGCAGGCTGTGCGAAAAGTCGGTTCCATCTAGCTGAGCTTCTTGCCATACCGTGCCTACGAGGATACAGTGATGCAATCGACTTTGTTGCATCCCGATCTGGCGAAAGACTGTATAGCGAAAATCCAAGGAGCTGTAATCTCCATCCGATAGTTGAACTTGAGACAGGGTTTGGTAACTGTAGGCCGATTCTTCTTTTTCCTCCAGCCAAGACTTTATTATGTTTGCATCCATGGGTCTTCGATCTTCCCGGTACACGGAGACACTATGATCCATATACTCTCCGACGCGAATCTCAAAAGCTTCTTCACGATCCAACGTCTCAAACTCTGGTAGGTCGACTGCTTGCTTCATAGCCTGACGAACCAGACTAACGATCATCGTATGAAGATATCCCGCTGCTTCCAGCATGATCTGTTCCAGTTCAAGTTCGGAAAGGGAGACTTGTTGCTTCAAAGTTTCAGCCCCAAGCTGTTCACGTAATTGAGTCCAATAGAAAAAAATCCAACTTGCATCGTATTCCAACTGAACGGGCTCAGCATCAAGCATCCATAAGGCATCCGTAGCTTCAACAAGATAAAAGGGCTTCTGTTCAAGCCATGTGGTGCGCAGCATAGAGTAGGTGATGTAACCAATATGACCTTTACGACCTGTGAGTTGTTTTTGCCGAACCAGCTCACAAAAGGCGCGAAAATGTTCTACTATATGCTGTAATCTTTGTGTTTGAGTTGATTTACATTTCAATGCCCATTCTTTGCGGATGAAAGACCAAGCTTGATGAAGAGCCGCTTGTTGCTGATCTAACAGATCTGTTTGCTTTTCCATTTCTAATCATCCTTAATTTGACTTCACTTCGCTGCCTTTCATGTCTGCCGACCCACTTAATTCGATATGACTGCCATTACAATCCATACGGAGCTGACTACCTGCGGACAGGCTCATTGTCTTCCCCGCAGATAGGCTGAGATTGCCTCCCGCCGTAATATTCACTTGTTTGCTGCTAGCAATATGAATGCCTTCTTTATCATCCAGTTTGATATAAATGGCGCCGTCTTTACCTGTAACGACCAGTTCATCCGGTCCTAGCCGAATTTCCTTGCCATGCGGGGTACGCCATATTTTCATTTGCGGATTGGAAAAATGGTTATGCGTACTCTTGCGATCTGCCCGTCTCACGGCACTACCTGCTACGCCGTCTTCTTCCCGACTACCGGGGAAATAGAGGGAAACTGAATCGCCTTTTTCTGGCATGACGTACCAGCCGGTATGGCCACCGCCACTGTACACGGTAGAATAGTTGAACCAGTGTGCTTGGTTTGTGTCCTGTTGTTCATCACAATCCAGATGAATGCGCACTTGATCCTGACGTACGTCCAGCACAATACCGCTTAATGAGGCACCTGCCAGCTTATCCTGGTAGTAGCTTTTTTGCCGAAATCCCTGGTAAGAACCCAACACATACTGATGCCGCAGCAGTCCTTGGCTCATGGCGGTGTAGGCTTCCATCACATACAGGTTATGCCCCTGAAAATTCAACTGAGCGCCCAAGTCGAGTACCTCATCCGTTTCTACCTCATAAAAAATAAAATCATGTTCACTGAGTTTGGTCTGTTCATTCTCCTGAAAATAACGAAAAGGAAGCAATTGCTTACGTACGGTATAACGGGTATGATCCAGTATCGCCTGTGCAGGGCTGTCCTCAATACCAAAATAAAATTTGGGACTGTCAAAACGAGCTACAGGCATCAGACTCGTATGATAACGGGAGGCTATGCGTCTTAAAAAAGCCCAGTCTGTCTCCTGATACTGAATGGCAAGCCGTCCGATGGCTTCTCCGCCGGTAGCCCCGTCGATCACATCCAGTCCTTCATAGTCCTTACCAATGTGCTCCAGTATTTGAGGAATCGTCATTTTCGTATACTGAAAAGAACGAGTACGCTGCTTCATGTCCATCCGGTATGTATGGGAAATGGCTTCCACCTCCAGATAGTACACACCTCGCACGACTTTTACCTCGACCGAGAGGGCAATCCCACTGAATAGCGGCTTGCTTGCGCCAGATTCATCTTGTTGGCTGACTTCAATGATGGTATTTTTTTCTGTCGTTTCCACGTAACTGTCTTGCAAGTCTTCGGGGATAACACCTGTAAAATAAAGCCGAGTATGCTCGTTAACTTTTTTCGTTAAGGTGAGCTCTTCTAGATCAATTTGTTCATAAGGGTGAATTTGAATTTGATCGTATCCCAGACTCATGGTGTAGTCATTCCTTTCTCATTTATAGAATAGGCGGAGGGTGGAAGGACAGAAAGGGATTGAACCCAGTATTCCGCTACAGGTAACCAGACTTCGAGATCTGCCTCCAGACAGCTAAAGGAACCTATGACAACTCGTCCCTTGTGGATAAAGAGCAGCATTTCGTTGTATAGATTACCGTCGATCCCCGCCGCCACAAAACGAATCTGTCCAACTGAAAGTCCGGAACAGTTGGTGACCATTTCGGTACCTAACCAGTTGCGAATCGGTTGTACAGACCGTAGAATATCCGCCATTTGCTCTACAAAATCGGGCAGTTCTTCCGCTTCCAGAGCGGTATCTGTAGGATTAAAAGTGATATTGATGGTCTCCTCAGATGAGGTATAAATGACCTTTGGTCGATGCTCTGAAGGATATTTGATTATAGCTTGCTCCATTGGCATAGGAGTAAAGGACTTGGGGATGTAGAAACCAATCTCTCCGTGTAGTATTGTAATGGGCTCCAACGTGAGATAATCATTTTCAACATGAAGTAGCTTTGTTTCTT
Organism: Paenibacillus sp. SEL1; assembly: GCF_054602535.1. Classification (NCBI taxonomy): domain Bacteria; kingdom Bacillati; phylum Bacillota; class Bacilli; order Caryophanales; family Paenibacillaceae; genus Paenibacillus; species Paenibacillus sp. SEL1. The sequence goes on from NZ_CM137723.1 coordinate 2,954,145, forward strand.
CAAACATGGAACCGTCCTGTTCCGATTTCTGAGTTTGAGCTGGGATGGATTTCACATTATCGTTATTAGCTGTCTTCTGATCCACCATTTTAGCTTTGAGGCTAAGTATATGCTCGTCTAGATAGTTCATAGAAAGCCCCCTTTTAGGAAAAATACGCGTTTGTACTTGAATATGTAAAGATGAGAGGAGATATTTAAGTACAGAACCAACATATGTATTTATCGGTTAAAAGAGAGATTTAGTTTACAAAATGAACCATTCGTAGTTGGAGGAGCATTGTTCGATATTAGATTCTATTTCATTCCATAACGCCTTTTTGCCGTAATAATTCGGTTGTAGTACTCCAAAGTAGGCGTTGCATCTTGATATCCCCACCAGGATATGTCGGCACAATCGGCTTACCAGTACCAACATTAAAATATCCGCCTGTCACTTCTTGATATTGGGATTCTGTTGCTAAACGAATAATGATGTCTGCTCCTTTCCGTGGGTCTCCGATATGCAAAGCGTTCAATATTTTTGCAAGTATCGAAGAAAATCCTAACTCACGGCCAAGGCCGGTAACGTTAAAGCCTGGATTAAGTGCGTTAACTACGATTCCGGTTCCATCCAATTGACGTCCAAGTTCTTCTGTAAACATGATATTAAGAAGTTTAGTCTTTCCGTATATCTTAGATGAACCTCTTGCGGTAAATGCAGATGTATCTGTTAAATCCTCCGGTAATTTTAATTCACCATGGTTGCGTGATGCTTCAGAAGCCACATTGACGATCCTAGCATTTGCGGGTCCCATTAGTGAATTGAGTAGTGTATGCGTTAACAGCCACGGGGCAAGATAGTTTACGGCTATCATTTCTGCCAAACCCTCTGAGGTTATTCGCTGTTCAAATCCATGTAATCCAGCATTGTTCACTAATACATCAATCTTTGGATAATTAGCTTTAATTTCATCTCCCATACGTTTGACATCTTTCATAAGAGACAGGTCTCCGAAAAAAAAGTCCACCTTTGTATTGGGCGCCAGATCTTTTAAAATATTTTTAGTCGTTTCAGCACGTTTTTTATTTCTGGCTGTTAAGACTAGATGTGCCCCACGTTTGGCTAATTCAATTGCTACCCATTGTCCAAGACCGTTAGTAGCACCAGTGATTACAATAATCGGGTATGTCGACATATAGATCATCCTCCAAATTCTTGATCCAATTACATCCATATTCATGTCTAAGCTTTACGGTTGTGGATGCTTTATACTGTAGATCTTCTGCTTGACACTTACCAAAGTTGAAAATATGATTGATATATATCAAGTATATGTATTTTGATTGATATATGTCAAATATATATTCGAATTCATTCAAATAAGGTGGAGACATATGGATCATAAAACTCAACATCCAGATTCTACAAGAGAGCAATTAGAACTGAATCTTGGTGAACAACTTAATGCACTTATAAGCGCGTCGCATGCACTCAATGTAAAAACTGCGGCACTTTTCGATCCATCATTACAACCTGCAGCTTTTCTGATTGTACGTTGTCTCCTGTCATACGGTCCGGCAAGCGCTACATTTTTGGCGGAATCCACCGCTATGGATCGAAGCTCTGTCAGCCGTCTTGTTACTCAGCTTAAACACTTGAATTATGTAAAAAGTGAAACTCATCCTGAGGATCGTCGGGGAGTGTTGATATCCCTGACAGCCAATGGTCGTGAAAAAGCCTTGGAAGCTTTAAAAGAAAAAGAAAAAGAGTTTTATCAACGTATTTCAACATGGGAGGATTCTAAACTTGAAGCGTTCATCGAGATGCTGAAGTGTTTTAACGGGTATGATTGCGAGGATTAATGATTCAACATAAAGCATCGTATGATGAAAAAAGGAGGCATTTTAAAAGTGAAAGAAAAAAATGTTAGGGAAATTAGAGTGTCTGATTATCATGATATTTATTTGTTGAACCAAGACTTTAACCCAAATCTATATCTATTTCCTGAAGAAAAAGTAAAAGAGAAGATCGAAATGATTATAAAGAAATCAAAAGATGTGATCTTTGTTTATGAAGAAAATAACGAGGTGTTAGGATATATTCATGGAAGCCCCCATGAATTACTTTTTTCTGAATCTTTGGTAAATCTACTAGGATTTGTTGTTAAAGAAAAGTATAGAAACCAAGGTGTAGGTAGCATGTTGATTGAGCGTCTTGAACAATGGGGGAAGTCCCATGGATTTTCCGGGATCAAACTGTTATCTCATCCAAGTCGGATACAGGCTCACAGGTTCTACGAACGACGTGGCTATATGTTTACCAAGGATCAAAAAAATTTTATAAAAAATCTCAAATAAATACATATTCACTAGTTATATCACAAGGCAATGTTTGAAATGTTGCTCTTTCATTCGGATTTCATGTTTTCCACTGATGAATACAGATTTCAAATAGGCTTAATATCGTGATATTTATCATTGAAGAAATATGTATGTTTAGCACTCTAATGCATTGCATTAAATTGACCATTGTTCAGAAAATATGAATAGCCTTCCTTTCCATTTCATGCCTAAAAATGTCTGCTAATTAGCAGTTGTATTTAGGCGTTTTTTGTCATACAATGCATCTAATGCTACGGACTCGGTCTTAGAAACAGTAAGGTTTGGACGGTAAATAGGACGTGGTTTCCTTGTATATTTACGAATCGTGGAACTACTTTGTAGTCGTTCACTCACGACCACGTCAGTCTGAAAAATTAATAATGTTTGAGGACAGTTTTCCGGATCATTAGCGTTTGATGATGAACATATACGAAGGGGAGCGTTCTTTTGGAATCGAAACAATTAACGAGAGGGCTAAAGCCACGGCACGTTGAGTTGATTGCGCTTGGAGGTACGATTGGCGTCGGTTTGTTTATGGGGTCGGCAAGTACGATAAAATGGGCAGGTCCCTCAGTGCTGTTGGCATATCTCTTAGCTGGGATTATTATGTTTTTTGTCATGCGGATCATGGGGGAAATGCTGATTCTTGAACCGGTGACAGGCTCATTCGCTACATTTGCTCATAAATATATCAGCCCTTTAGCCGGTTTCTTGACCGCCTGGAGCTATTGGTTTTTATGGGTTACCGTAGGGATGGCAGAAGTCACTGCGATTGGGGTATATGTGGGCTACTGGTTCCCAGATATCCCGCAATGGTTGCCGGCTTTGGCAGGTGTAATTATTATTGCATTGGCCAATTTGGCGGCTGTGAAATTTTATGGGGAATTTGAGTTTTGGTTTGCGATGATTAAAATTGTCGCCATTATCTTCATGCTAGTAGTTGGTACGGGGATGATCTTCTTTGGACTCGGTAACGGTGGACAACCGATAGGTCTTTCCAATCTGTACAGCCAGGGAGGCTTCTTTGCAGGTGGTTTGAAAGGGTTTCTATTTGCACTCTGCATTGTAACAGCGGCTTACCAAGGGATAGAGATGGTAGGTATTACGGCAGGTGAAGCTGAAAATCCGAAGATGACACTGCGAAAAGCCATTAAAAATATCATCTGGCGTATTTTGATTTTCTACGTGGGTGCAATCTTTGTCATTGTTACGATTTATCCTTGGAACCAAATAGGCGAGATCGGCAGCCCATTTGTTCTGACTTTTGCCAAGGTAGGAATTGTGGCTGCTGCGGGTATCATTAACTTTGTTGTACTTACAGCTGCAATGTCTGGTTGTAACAGTGGTATTTACAGTGCGGGCAGAATGTTATATACATTGGCTAAGAATGGACAAGCTCCTAAGTTCTTTGGGAAAGTTTCTCCAAGCGGCGTCCCTAGAAATAGTATAATAACGACCATTTCCTTGCTGCTGGTAGGGGTGTTATTTAACTATTTAATGCCTGATTCCAAACTGTTTCTGTATATTTACAGCGCCAGTGTTCTTCCAGGCATGGTACCGTGGTTTGCATTAGCCATCAGTCAATTTAAATTCAGGAAAAAGTGGAAGGACGAAATGAAGGATCACACCTTTAAATCTCGTTTTTTTCCGATCAGTAATTACATCACTATTGTCTTTTTGTTGCTTGTGATCGTTGGAATGTGGTTTAATCCAGACACACGCTTGTCGTTGATTGTCGGGGCAACATTTATGGCGATCGTCATTGTTGGATATTTTGTCTTTGGCATAGGAAAGCGGCAGAGAATTGAAGAATTAGAGGAAAACTAAAAGATTGCTAAATACGTAACATTTGCCGAGCGCAATTCAGATGATCCTGAGTTCGCTCGGCTTTTCTTTTATATGACGAGGGAGGGGCTACGAAAGGGTTGTTACTGAGGTATAGAACCTGTGGTTATCCTGTTCGCACTACAAGTGTAAATACAAATACAAAAAAAGTGAGAACGAAAATGGAGAAGTTGATTATTGCTATACTCTTTCGGTTAGCCTTAAGCTCTGTAATTCCAGAAAATAAAAATATAAACCCTAGAAAAAATTGCACGATTTTGTATGAGTCCCTATAGGTGTCTGGGTATGCGAGTGATAAAAAGGAAGAGATCATAACAACTACAGCAAATATTAAAGTGAGGATTTGGTAAATATCCATTTTCTTGAACATAGATAAGCTCCCCCTTCCTATATAACGCCTAGTACATTATATATTTTAAAGGTCAGGCCGTGGGACTTCAAATAAATACAAAAAAAAGGAGGAGGAAAAATGGTGTCGTATAAGCGAAGAAACTAGGTGACATTAAAAATCCTTCCGCGAATGAAAAAGCCTTCGTTGCGGCCTATCAAAAAGCAAGGGATGAGACCGATAATCTTATGGGTCTATTAAACATTATGGTGTCTACGGAAATGGAAAAACGTCTCAAAGCAGCAACCGAGCAGCAGAATACAGGCCAATAGCTTAAATCGTCATTTTTTGAAATAATACCCATACGTACCCGATCCGAGAGAGAAAGCTCAAATTATCTTGAGAACAGGCTAATATGGAAAGGACATAATTTATCCATACTTTCTTCTAATATTTAACTGTTGATAGATTTATTGAAAAGCTATAATGCTAATGATGATTTGAGTGTACTTGGAGAAAAGAGGGTGAGGGTATGAAGTTGAAAAAATGGCCGTTAGTATTCATGATAGGTATTCTCATGCTGTTATCCGTAGGCTGGAACAGTGGAGTATCTTATGCGAAATATTATTACGAATACACTTGGGATCAGTACAAGGGGACTGAAGTCAAGACCTACAGGCTGACACCAGTAGCTGGAAGAGCTGGATTTATGGATCAGGAAAAGGCCTTAGCTGCTATTGGCATAACCCCGAATGTGTATGGAAAGTTCAGTGGCTATCGAACAGAGAAAACAACTGAATTTGCAACCAAGAGTGTAACGGATGAGGTTTATCAATATGCAGTTGTTGATTTTATTAGCAATAAGGAGCCAGAAACTGTAGAATACGTTAATCCAAAAGGCGGAGTTCCTTATAGATGGAACGGAACCGATGAGATTCGAATTTTTATGAGAGGGTCTGAGGCAGCTTCTTTGGCAGAGCTGTTTTATGAGGGAACTCCAAGTGAAGGACGCTATCATTTTAATGCTGACGATGTCTACTTAGTTACATTCTGGTCCAGCACAGTAAAACCAATCACTGAAATGTCTGCTGAAGCACTAATTGAGGAAGGCCCTCCTACGCTTATAAATCGAGAGTTGGTAGGCCAAATAAAAGACAAAGATCCTGCTGCTTATCCGCAAAACGGAACTTTAAACGGCTACTTTTATGTTTATAAGGGTTCTGAGTTTAAAGAGAATTAAAAGAGCAGACAGGAATTAATAAGTATATATGTACACGAGAACGAGATAACATTTTGTATTCTCCAAGCGAATGCGGATACAGATGTTATCTCTTTTTTTATTTGTATACGGGATCAACATAGTAACTCAAAAAGGTGATAAATATTTAATTACCAATGAAAACCATTGTTTAGTGATAGGGAATTACGGCTTAAAAAACATGGTGAATAAACAGGACATTAGATTGCCAAAACCACTTTTTTTGCTGGTTTTATTCAATCCTAGGGAGATTATTCCGATAATTCAAGTATATACAGTTTGGTGTTAACAGTAATGAAAAACCGTTTGAAAACAAAAGAGATTAATTTTCAAAGTTGATATGAAGGTACAGGTGAAAGTGGCCCAGTGCTATCTCGTAAAGGAGGTGTAATAATCTCGAATAATGAATTATGAGAAAAAGTTAAAACAAATTAGGCTTTACATGGCTGGTTTACTGGCTGTCTGGTTGTTCTGTATACATAGTGCGCCTGTTTTTGCGGACAGAGCCTTTAATGATATCGAACATTCCTATGCAGCTGATGCGATTGAGACCATGGCTGCTCAAGGTTATGTTACGGGTTATCAGGATGGGAGCTTTCGACCTTTACATTTTATCTCGCGACAGGAATGGGCAAGCATTTTCGCTAAAACCTTAAAGCGAACATCGAATAACAGAGGCGTAACTTCTTTTCGTGATGTGTCACCATGGGCTCTACCTTATGTACAGGCCTTACAGGAAGAGAGAATTACGAAAGGAATTAGTGATCAATTATTCGGTGCCAAGCATAATATGACTCGTCAGGATATGGCCGTTTGGTATGCCCGCTATTTTGGTGTTACTGAAGATACCCGATCGGTTGGTATATCCAGTTTTGTGGATCAATCTGATATATCAGATTATGCACAAACGAGCGTATGGCTGATGGAACGGCTGGAACTGATCGAGGGAGATACGAATCACTATTTCCATCCTAAAGAGTCTGTGAGACGGCAGGACGCCACGCTGGTTGCTTATCGGATATGGTTAGGCGGTGGAGGTCTGAGAGAACGTGCCAAGCGTTTGCTGGAGTTATTAGGAAGTGGAACTGTAGCGATACCTCAGACGGCCAGCCAACAAGAATCGAAGAAGATCACGGTCGATTTGACACCGGAAATTAGTCAACAACCTGTGAATTCGGAAATTGAGGAGCCTAAAAAGCATCGCCCAAGCCCCGATTCACCGGAGTCGCCGGTGACACCACCGGAGCCGAAGCCGGAACCGCCAGTTACACCACCGGGACCTAACCCCAAACCACCAGTAATTCCGGCAGATCCACCAGTGCTTCCACCGGATCATTCTTCGGATTTTCTGGTAGATGAGGTCGTAATCAAGGCGCAGGAGCTGGTAAATCAGCCGGAAAGGTACCCTTCGTATCAGCTATCTTTTCAGCTCTACAATGGAGGGCGACCAGTAAGCATTCCTGCTGCCAGCGTCACAAGTGTTACGTACACATTTAGTGATAGGTTAGGTATTTTTGATGAACAAGGGAAAATCGCACATCCCGAAAATATTCCGGCTGCGGACAGCCTCATTCCTGTAGAAATGAAGGTCACTATTGCCAAACCTTATCAGGTCCTTACAGCTCAGACCAAGCTGATCGTGAAAGGGAAGACTCCACCGGCAGAGCCTTCAAACGTAATCAGGTCCGTATACTTGGCCACGTATACCATTTCAGAGGCCGCAACCTTAGATCCTGCTGCTTGGAATATGTCCTACGTATTTCATAATGCTAAAGGAGAGGTTATAGCTCCTGAATTACTGCCGTCAGACTTGAAGCTTCGGGTAGAGGATTCCAGAGGAATATTTGACGAGGATGGAAAGATTGCCAACCTGCATTTGATTCCGGCAGTGAACTCGGTCATTCCATTAAAGATTGAAGTTGATTCACCATCCCAGGGAATTCACCTCACATCCGATGCGGAATTAACGGTAGAACCTGGAGAACGCAAAAAGCAATATTTTGCTGTCTCCATCATGCTGCAGGGAAGCGCGACTACGGTAGACCAAATCAAGCAATCTCGTCAATTGCTAATGGATCACTTTGGTCCCAACATTAAAGTGACATGGGCCTTGCAAAATGGATTTGTTTTTGTAGAAGCGAATCGACCACAGCTTAAACAGGTTCTGGCATTCGTCGATCAGTATGGAGATGAAGTCGGAATTCTGGCGGGGTACCCGAACCAGTCCGAGCCTGGGCTTCCTGTTTGGGAAGCAAAGATGGGTGAGTGGCTATACATGTATCGTTACAATGCATTCAATGAGCTGCACCAATCCGGTACAATGGGATCACCATCCGTGTTTGAAAGCATGGATACAGACCAATATCGGAAGTATCTTCCGAAATCATTGACCAGCTTTACGGTGAATCCCGAACAGACTCAATGGCTTAAAGATCACTATCGGATTACATCCGCGATGGGATGGTCGGCTACACAATATAATGTCAACGGCATGTATGGTGAGGGCTCACCCTTGATGCCTTACTGGTCCCATAAGGACAATCCGATTGTTCCCGCACAAGGAATTGCTGATAATAGCGGTACCGTATTCATGAACTCGGTTACGATTGATCCGATTGGATCACGCTATACCAAAGATTCCTCACGCTGGACTCTTCATCCGGGTGACCCGTATGTGACGGAGACGGATGCGGCACCACAACTGTATATAGTACAGCAATATTTGGATAACCCTTATCAACGTATAAATACAGTCAACTACTTGTCCATTATTTTGGACATTAATGCACTTGCCAACACCCATAACATGGGCCCAATATGGGAGAACTTTGTGAATCACTTCCCTGTTGACCGTGAGGTTGAGATTGTAGGCGTGGACGGGCTGAAACAGATTTATGAATCGGTAGCAGGATCCAATAATGATCATACGGAGTTTACGCTCATGTTTAGAGGCTCAGGTATTAAGACGGCTATGGATTCCAATAATTCACCAGCGAATCTACGCTATTTGTGGACCGAAAATGCCTCACAGCGGATTATTTTATCCAAAGAGGATGGAGATGCGGCATGGTCCATTATTGACTTTACCGATTATACCCGAAAACCGGTTCCGAAGATGGCCTACAACTTGGATGGTCACACGGACGTAAGCTATGTCAGCGGAAGGAACTTCAAGCTATGTCCAACGGCTCCTTTAACAGCAGATGAAATTCAACGCGTAAAGGATCGTTTGAAGGATATTTACTTTGCAGAAGAAGTAAATTATCAGTAGGCGTTATGAAGTGACAACACTTTTAGGAACTGAGTTTTATGTAAAGAGGGCGCCCCTAGCCATGGAAATGGCTTGGAGCGCCCTTTGCTTTAAAGAAGGATATTCCGCGTTTTACACCCATTCAATAACCTGATCTACAGATCGCCGGGTTTTGCCGCGCGGCTCGTTCAGACGGTATCCAAATGCCACCATACAGGAAATACCGAAATGCTCGGCATCCATGATGCCTTCTTCGGAGAGGATGCGTTCGATTTCCTGTTTATTAAAACCTTCGATAGGACAGGAATCAATGCCGATTTGAGCTGCGGCAGTCATCATGTTACCCAGTGCGATGTAGGTTTGTCGGCAGCCCCACTCGAACAAGGCTCTTTTATTTTCCTCCAGCCCAAAATCAGATTTTAGAAAGGCATCATACACTTTTTCTCTGCCTTGAATCACTTCAGCGGGTAATTGTTGTACGTTCTCCATCATACTCTTGATATAATCGGAGGAGGCTACCATATCTTCAGGAAGTCTAGAGAGGATGAGTACAAAATGGCTGGCTGTTGGCAGTTGTTTTTGCGCCCCCCAAGAGTAAGGCAGCAGCTTCTCACGCATAGCTTTACTCTGAACGACAACAAATTTCCAAGGTTCAAAGCCAAATGAGCTTGGAGATAAACGACCGGTTTCAAGAATAAAATCAAAATCGGAATCGCTAATTTTCTTATGACTATCAAATTCCTTCGTTGCATGTCTGAACTCGTATGCAGATAAGATTTGATCTTTAGTAGTAGTTAAGGTTTCCATCGTTATTCCACTCCTTATGGATGTGATTAAAATTGACGCTTACCAAGTGACATGCTTAATATTAGAATATACATGATCGTTTTTGAAGTACGCACATTAATGTGCTGTAGTATATAAAATGATACCAAGGAGGAGAAAAGCCTATGCGCAATCGGAAAGGCGGCTTTGGGGAATGTACCGCTGGAAATGATCAGGCGTGTCCAGTTGAGTTCACGCTGGACGTGATTGGGGGCAAATGGAAAGGGATTATTCTATATCATCTCATGTATGGGACTAAGCGATTTAGTGATTTTCGGCGGATCTGTCCGGGAATTACTCAGCGTATGCTGACACTCCAATTGCGCGAGCTGGAAGAGGACGGAGTCGTTCACCGTGAAGTCTACCAACAGGTTCCTCCTAAGGTCGAATACTCTCTAACTGAATTTGGAAAAACGCTGATCCCGATTATTAACCTGATGAAGGATTGGGGAGAAGAATATAAAACAAAACAGCGATCATCAGAAAGCAGCCTTCAGCAGCCTAGCCCCAATGTGTAGGTTTTTGAGACGGCTCCACGAAAAAAGACCTGGCCATCATTTTTTGGCAGGTCTTTTGTTTTTTAAAGTGAAATGATGCAAAGTTCGTTTTTCAGTTGACAGCAAGGACGACGCTTGATATATTTCTTACGATATTGATAATCATTATCATCTGTATTGGAGATCATCTCCACAATATATAGGGGGCTAATCAGTTGAAAAGAAAATCGTATTTTATGATGACAGCTATGTTACTTGTATTGTCTGTATTCATCAGCGCTTGCGGCGGAAATAATAATGGAAGTAGTCCGGCTTCATCTTCAGAAGATAAGCAAGAGTCGGCTACTACTGGAGAGACTAGAAGCTTTAAAACGGTTAAAGGGGATATTCAAATTCCTGCTAAGCCACAGCGCATTGTAACGGATTTTTACGGCGGAGAATTGCTGTCCGTGGGTGCTAACGTGGTGGGTGTGGAGCCGACTGCGTTTCAAAATCCTTTTCTGACCGATTTGCTGAAGGAAAAAGGAACCAAAGAGGTGGGTGATCCGACCAATTTGGAAAAGACGCTGGAACTCAAACCCGATCTGATCGTGGTTATGAAGGATACGAATTATGAGGCTTTGTCTAAAATCGCACCTACCCTGTACATTCCGTACGGTACGACGACTAATATCTATGATACGGTCAAGCTGTTCGGCGATATCACTGGGGAAAAGGAGAAGGCCGAGCAATTTATTACTGCATTTGATAAAAAGGCCGCTGAAGGTCGCGCACGTCTTAAAGGTGTGATTGACGAAAAGGCAACTTTCGGTTTGTATGAGCTGACGGACAAGCACGCACTTTGGATCTTTGGTGACAATGCGGGTCGCGGCGGCCAAGCTGTATACAATGCGCTTAAACTGAACATGCCAAAGAAAACAGTGAACTCCAAGGAACAAACGGTGCAGCTTTCGATGGAGGTATTGCCACAGTATGACGCAGATTATATGTTCCTGACTACGTATGACCCCGAGAAAAAGGGTGACGCGCTCAAACAACTAAAGTCGTCCGCTGTGTGGGGGAATCTTCCAGCGGTGAAGAACAATAGAGTGTTCTTTAACGATTTTGATACGTATTATCGTTATGATCCAATCGCTATTACCGGGCAAATTGATATGATCGTAGATATGCTGGTCGAAAGAGAAAAAGAGAATAAAGCTAAACAATAGATGTGAGATTCTGCGTTGTAATGAATTGCCCAAAACAGATAGGAATTCGCATATTATACGCAGTATATAGCATTAAAAACCAGTCCAACATGAATCATGTTTGGACTGGTTTTTAATTTACTATTTTGTCGTAATTTCAATAGTATCTTCTTTTTGTATCCAATCAGCTATTTTTTTGAAGAAATGTTTTGGAACAGGTTAAACACGGTTACGAGCAATCTAATTCGCTATTCGACTGCGCACCATCAACAAGGTTTGTTCTTTGATCTGTCCGATTTCACGGATGATTGCGGCTGTCTTGGTCTCATAGGAGTATTTGACATCCAAATCTTTCAGCGAAGCAAGGTTAATGTCGACGGTAAGCAGGGCAGATTGAGCGGCGGCTTCGAACAAGATCGCGCCGATGCCAAGATCCGAAATCACATTTTTATTGGACATTTCCACAATGTTGTAGGCTTGTGACAATCCGTCCCGGCATACTTCCAGCAGGCGCATGGGTACCTCAATGGCAGCGATCACCGCTGTCTGTAAGGAATGGGTACGATAGCGCTTTTCTTCGTCCGTTTCCTTGGGCAAACGCAGCGCGGTCATGTACTGTTCAAAGGATTGGATGTCTGCGACCATTAGTTCCTCACAATGTGTAGACAATCTTTCCATGCTGCTAATGACGTCCGTGATTTGTTCATGGATATGCGCATATTTTTCTCCTTGTGAAAGGTTGGCGGTCATGGAGGTCATAGCCGCGCCTAGTGCCGCAGCCAGTGCGGATACACTTCCTCCGCCGGGGGTAGGCGCTGCACTTGCAGCCTCTTTTAGAAAATGCCCGATGGAATGATTCCACGACAGTTCACTCATGAATAGACCACCTCTCTGGAGTAGTGTTGCAGATGTATTGCTTTGAGCAGATTTTTATACAAAATCGCAGTTGTTAAGGTGCCAACACCGCCGGGAACCGGAGAAATGGCATGGACCTTTTCCCCAACGTCTAAAGCGGCATCCCCCACTATTTTTCCCTCTAGCGTCTCATTAATTCCCGCATCTACCAAAATCAGACCGGGATGAACCATATCCTGTGTAATCACATCAGGGCATCCGACTGCGACGAAGGCAATGTCTGCATGGCTCAAATGCTCTGCAATATCACGTGTTCCTGCATGACAGGCGGTAACGGTGGCATTTTCTCTTTGCAACATGTGGAAAAGGGGAAGTCCCACTGTCTGTCCGATGCCCACGAGAGTGACATTTTTGCCTGCCAATGTGTGACCGTAATGCTTGAGCAGCTCGATACAGGCTTGAGGTGTTGCGGGATATAGTCCGGCGTCACCTGTTACGGTAGCCAGCTTGTTATCAGGTGTAATCCCATCAATATCCTTGTAGGGGGCGATGGATTGTTTAATAACGGAGGCGGAAAGATGTTGGGGAAGCGGCAGTTCCAGCATAATACCATGTACATGGGATGCATCGTTCAGACTGCTGATCAGGTGCAGTAGCTCGGTTTCGCTAACATGACGATCAAAAGTATGGAGATGAAATGAGATGCCCAGCTTCTCCGCTATTTTTTGCTTGGTCCGGGCATAGTAGGCAGATGCCGGATCACCTTCTACCAATAGGGTCGCCAGATGGGGACGGTGTCCTTGCTGCTTCATTTCTTCTACCTGTGAACGGATCGTTGCATATACTTGCTCAGCTGCTTCTTTGGATTTCATGATAATAGCCATAGTCCGAGCCTCCTCTGAATTTATCGCGTGATTTATCAACAGGGTGTCATGGTCTTGTAAACGAAAAAAAGTATTTGCACAAGGTCGTCAAGACAGACGAATCCTCTGCAAATACTTCTCCCAGGCGAACGGTACGCTTTTTTTGTATGCTCCCTCGTGGTTCATTCCACTGACTTCGCCAGTCACATACAGCGTTATTATGTCTTATATTTTAACAAATAATCCTCAGAAAAGAAACCCGCGAACATTTGGAAAAGGGGTTATGTTACTTGTCTATATGACAAATGTCATATACCCGAGCTGACGTTTATGACTACAGCGTCTACAGTCTTCACCTTATACTGAGATTAGATCAACATGTACGCCTAACAGGATCAAGGTATAGGCGTCATTTTAAAGGAGGATCATAATGAGTATGACACAACTCCCATTAGCCCAATTGAAAAAAAATATGGCTCCCTACGAGAAAATAAACACGAAATCCAGCGTTCTGCAACTCATCAATACTTTGGGTCCACTGATCCTATTGTGGTATGCTGCTTATCTTAGCCTGTCGGTTTCGTACTGGCTGACGCTTCCCATTGCCATTGTTGCATCAGGGTTTGTGGTACGGACGTTTATTATTTTTCATGATTGTGGTCATCAATCCTTCTTCAAAAGCCGCAAGCTGAACGACATTGTGGGAACGATTACAGGTATTATTACGCTCTGTCCTTATCATCAATGGAAAAATAGTCATGCGATCCACCATGCAACCAGCAGTAATCTGGATAAAAGAGGCACAGGTGACATGTGGGTGCTTACGGTAGAAGAGTACACAGAGGCTTCCACATGGACACGGCTGGCCTATCGCATATATCGAAATCCTTGGGTTATGTTCGGACTAGGTCCGATCTATACTTTTTTGATTTCCTATCGCTTTAATATCAAGACAGCCAAACGCAAGGAAAAAATGAACACTCATGTGACGAATATATCCATCGTTGCATTGTATGCACTGTTGTGCTGGGCTATTGGATGGCAGGCCTTCCTTCTGGTACAGGCACCTATCTTTTTTGTATCCGGTATGTTGGGCATCTGGTTGTTCTATGTACAACATCAATTTGAGGATTCGTATTTTGAGCACGATGAAGAGTGGAGTTATATTAATGCAGCCGTAGAAGGCAGTTCTTACTACAAGCTTCCTAAAGTATTGCAATGGATCACGGGGAATATCGGATTTCATCACGTTCATCATTTGAGCCCCAAAGTGCCAAATTATAATTTGGAAAAAGCACATGAAGCGACACCGTTACTTCAAAAAGCAACCACGATCACAGTGAGTAGCAGTCTGCAATCTTTGAAGTTCCGCCTTTGGGATGAAAATACGAAAACCTTTTTGACCTTTAAACAAGTGAAGCCGCTCCTCAGCAAACGTGTTGCAGTCACGAAACCCATCCCTACACCTGTTGTAAGCACAGAAAGAAAATAACGTTGTATGAAACTTGGTATGATAAGATAAGGGATATAAGTCATGTGAAGTAGAAGAGGGTGGGCAGGATGCAAAAATGGTATCAGATTTTTCAAAGAAATACGGGACTTAGCCCTTATGTGTGGGTCGTCTTTTATATCCTGCCCTTTTACTACTTTAGCTCTTCATCTACAAGTCATATTATTCTGGGTACTGCTATTATTTTGGTGTTTTTTGCATGTTATGTATTGGCTTTTGTCTCGAAAGGCTGGCTTATATACTTTTGGACCAGTGTACAAATTGCCATATCGATTACCATGACACTGCTGTTTAGCTATATGTATTTTTCCATATTTATCGCCTATCTGATCGGTAATATTAAAAGTAAGGCTGCATTTACGACGCTGTATATCATTTTAATGGTTATTACGATTGGATTGATCAATTACGGTTTTGTTTCTCAGAATCCCATTTTTATTAAACAGATTCCTTTTATCCTGCTCAATCTGATCGGTGTGATTCTCCTTCCGATTACGAATTTTAATCGCAACAAAAGTGATCGGCTCCAAGTCCAATTAGAAGATGCCAATAAGAAAATATCGGAATTGATTAAGCTGGAGGAACGGCAAAGAATTGCGCGTGACCTGCACGATACCTTAGGTCAGAAGCTGTCACTCATCGGACTGAAGAGCGATTTGGCGGGCAAACTGATGGATCAGTACCCGGAGCGGGCCCATGCTGAAATTAACGATGTTCGTCTCACGGCGAGAAGCGCACTAAAAGAGGTGCGGGAAATGGTTACTCAAATGCGCGGTATGCGACTAGAGGATGAACTGCTACGTATTCGGCAGATTTTAAAGGCTGCTCACATTGAATTGACTCTAGAGGGCGACCCGAAGCTGGAGCATACATCATTAATGAATGAAAATGTCCTTAGTATGTGTATGAAGGAAGCAGTGACAAATGTGGTTAAGCACAGTGGAGCCACCGCTTGTTCCATCACCATTGAGCCGTCTCGTAAGGAATTAACCCTTCGGATTCAGGATAATGGAGTCGGTATTACGAGAGAAAATGGAACCTTTCGTGGAAACGGCCTGAAAGGTATGAAAGAAAGGCTCGAATTCGTGAACGGATGTATGGAGCTGCGTTCAGATCAGGGAACGACCTTGGTCATTAAAGTGCCCAATATCACTGAAAAGCCGAATGAGGAGGTGGGGCCATGATTCGAATTGTCATCGCGGAGGACCAGCGTATGCTGCTGGGTGCTCTAGCCTCCCTGCTGGACTTGGAAGAGGACATGAAAGTAGTCGGAAAAGCTAGCAACGGGGAAGAAGCTATAGAACTGGTGAAGCTGCACCAGCCCGATATATGCATTATGGACATCGAAATGCCGATCAAGAGCGGATTGGATGCGGCTGAGGAACTCAAAGGCTTGAACTGCAAGGTGCTGATTTTAACTACGTTTGCCCGTCCCGGGTATTTTGAACGAGCGATCAAGGCGGGGACACACGGTTATTTGCTCAAGGACAGTCCTAGTGAAGAGCTGGCTTCCTCCATTCGAAGTATTATGGCAGGTCGGCGTATCTATGCCCCGGAACTGGTCGATGATGCTTATGCCGAAGTCAACCCGCTAACAGAGCGTGAAAAGACCGTTTTAGCGCTCATCGCTGACGGAAAGAACACAAAAGAGATTGCTGGTGAACTGTATTTAACGACAGGGACGGTGCGCAATTATATTTCAGTCATTCTCGATAAGCTGGGTGTCAGTAACCGGATTGAGGCAATTACACGTTTTAATGAAAAAGGTTGGTTTAAATGAGAAACAGAGACGCTATGAAGCAAAATGTAGCGCTCTGTTTTTTTTGTTTTATCCATAGATTTGGTATGCCTTTAGCGTACTACCTTGTGATACAATAGGATAGTTGTCCACAGGATGGACTGGAGTACAAGGAGGAGCAGAACCCCATGAAACAAGCCCCATTTATAGCCGTTGAAGGGCCGATCGGAGCAGGTAAAACGACGTTAGCTTCGATGCTTTCAACCGAGCTACATTTGCCGATGATCAAAGAGATTGTCGAGGAGAACCCATTTCTCGATAAATTTTATCAAAATATAGATGAGTGGAGTTTTCAGCTGGAAATGTTCTTTCTCTGCAATCGGTACAAGCAGCTGGAGGATACCGGTCTGCAATATATCGAGAAAGCTCAGCCCGTTATTTCTGATTACCATATCTACAAGAATTTAATTTTTGCCGAACGTACGCTTAAGGGTGTGAAGCTCGAAAAATATCGTCAAATCTATCATTTGCTCACAGACGATATGCCTAAGCCGGACATTATCATTTATATTAGAGCAGATTTGGATACCTTGCTGGGGAGAATTCGCAAGCGTGCACGCTCTTTTGAACAGGAGATGGACCCCGCCTATCTGGAGCAATTGATCATAGATTATGATAAAGGCATGCAGTTTCTCGCTGAACAGTCCCCTTCCCCTCGTATATTGACCGTGAACGGGAATGAAATTGATTTTGTAGAAAATCAGGCACAATTTAAACAAATTGTTTCCGATGTAAAGGAGCTTATATAGTGAATAATTACAACATTCCTGCGAATGCCCTGATTACGGTAGCGGGCACAGTGGGTGTAGGTAAATCCACACTGACTGGTGCTTTGGCCGGACGTCTTGGTTTTAAAACCTCTTTGGAGCAGGTTGATCATAATCCCTATCTGGAGAAATTTTACCACGATTTCGAAAGATGGAGCTTTCATTTGCAAATTTATTTTCTCGCGGAACGCTTCAAGGAACAAAAGAATATTTTCTTGTCTGGTGGAGGTTTTGTACAGGATCGTTCTATTTATGAGGACACAGGCATTTTTGCGAAAATGCATGCCGATCAGGGAACGATGAACCCTACCGATTATGAAACGTATACTAGCCTGTTTGAGGCGATGGTGATGACACCGTTTTTCCCGCACCCTGATGTGTTGATCTATTTGGAAGGCAGCTTGCCTTCCATACTGAGTCGGATTAAGGAGCGTGGTCGCGAGATGGAGATCCAGACCGAGCGTTCTTATTGGGAGCAAATGCATCGCAGATATTCCAACTGGATCAACGAATTTGATGCCTGTCCTGTGCTGCGTCTGAACATTGATGAGTATGATGTACACGACCCTGCATCCATGGACGCCATTTTGGCGGAAGTAGGCAAGGTTATCTCCAAAAAATAGAGATTATTGACCGTCCGCGAGGACGGTTTTTTCGTGTTTAACATCTATAAAGCTTTGCACATATGTGCAGGTAGGCATACTGAAAATGATCCATCAGGAATATGGCTTGACACTCATAAAGATGATATATTATCGATTGATAAATACGAGAACATATGTTCTTTGTTGTGTTTTCTTATTCATTGGCGTGGTATAATATGAGCAGATGGAGCTGATTCTATTGGTAGAAATGCTGGACCCCCGCAACGATTTTTTGTTTAAGCGCATTTTCGGAAGCGAGGAAAACCGTGATGTTCTTTTAACTTTTCTAAATCGTACCTTTGAGGAGGCAGGGAAACCTTCATTAACAGAAATTATACTTCTGAATCCGTATACGGATAAAGACGCCCCGCGTGATAAGCAGTCTATTTTGGATATTCGAGCCAGAACGTCGGAAGGTCAGCTTATTAATGTGGAGATGCAACTTTTTAATAAATATGACATGGATAAACGAACCTTATTCTATTGGAGTAAGCAGTATGCGGGACAATTATACGAAGGCCAATCTTACAAACTGCTGAGAAAGTGTGTAACAATCAACATTTTGAATTACTCTTTCCTGCCGAACACCCGATATCATAATGTGTTTCATTTGACAGAGGACCGTACAGGCATTCCGTTTAGTGATGATATGGAGTTGCATTTTTTGGAACTGCCCAAACTGGATGAGTACGAGATTCCGGCTGGTGGCAGTAGCTTGGTCAATTGGCTTTTGTTTCTAAAGGGAAGTAATCCATCTCAATGGGAGGTATTAGCCATGAATGAACCTGGTTTGAAAAAGGCGATGACTACGCTGGAGTTTCTAAGTCAGGATAAAGAGGCGCGTTTACAGTACGAAGCCCGACAAAAGTATCTGCATGATGAGGCTTCCATGATCGAAGGCGCAAGGGAAGAAGGCTTAAAGCTAGGTAAGGCTGAGGGAAAGATTGAAGGTAAAGCTGAAGGTAAAGCTGAAGGGAAAGTTGAGGGAGAGCGCCAAAAAGCGTTTGAAATTGCACGGAATATGCTGAGTATGGGGCTTGAAATCGAAGTGATTGCAAAAGCATCCGGTTTATCCGAGTCTGAAGTTCGTGCACTGAAGGTGTAAACCCCAAATAAATAACAGGGACTGTGGTACAATCAGTATAAATTATGCTGATAGACTACAGTCTTTTTTTGTCGAACGAACATGTTGAGGCATGAGGTATGAATAACGGTATAGTGGACAAGTTTAGGCTGGAATGCGAGAATAGGTACATATAATTTGTAATGACTCACGGGAAGGATGGGATACTGTGATGCGTTTTGGTATTATTGGAACCAACTGGATAACAGAGAGGTTTATTCAAGCTGCGATGGAGACGGACGAATTTTCCCTGACGGCGGTATACTCACGCACAGAGGATAAGGGCAAAGCTTTTGCTGACAAATATAACAGCCAGCCGGAGGTTTTTACAGACCTGGCGCAAATGGCCGCAAGTGATCAGGTCGATGCCGTATATATTGCCAGCCCCAATTCCTTACATGCGGAGCAGGCGATCTTATGTATGAATCACGGAAAGCACGTGTTGTGTGAGAAACCCTTTGCGTCTAATGCAGCAGAGGTGAAGAGCATGATCGAAGCCGCGCGCAACAACGATGTTCTGCTGATGGAGGCCGTTAAATCCACACTTATGCCTAACTTTAAAATAATAAAGGATCATATGTATAAAATAGGCCGGGTTCGGCGTTATTTTGCAAGCTATTGTCAATACTCCTCACGCTTTGATGCTTTTAAGCAAGGTAAGGTATTGAATGCGTTTAATCCGGCCTTTTCCAATGGTTCCTTGATGGACCTTGGTGTGTATTGTTTGTATCCTATGGTGACTTTGTTCGGCAAACCTGAGGAGGTTCGGGCGGTTGGTGTACTTTTATCCTCTGGTGTCGATGGCGAGGGCAGTATCGTGATGAAGTATCCTGATATGGATGCTATCGTCATGTATTCCAAAATTACAGATTCCTATCTGCCTGCTGAAATTCAGGGTGAGAATGGAACGATGGTGATCGACAAAATCAGCCAGCCCTATGAGGTGAAAATTCATTATCGGGACGGCACAATTGAGGATCTAACCAAAGCTCAGACGCGTGAGCCAATGTATTATGAAATTCAGGAATTTATTGATTTGATCAAGAGTGGTGAACGCAACAGTTCCATTAACTCCTTGGAGTGTTCACTTACAGTCGCTGAAGTGATGGAGGAGGCAAGACAACAATTCGGCCTTCGTTATGAAGCAGATTTGAAAAATACTTCTGCACATTAGTTGGTTAGCGATTTAACAAATCCCTTAATAACTTTCTAAGACTCCGTCACTGCTTCTTATATGGGGTCAGTCTAATATTATATGTCAAGAGCACCTAGAACAGGAAGAAGGGCTGCCGGTTTCGCAAACTTTGCAAACATCCGGTAGGCCTTTTTTGGTTTATATACTTAAAGCATAATCTTCGGTGATCAAAGTAGGATAAAAACACACTCATAACTTCATTTTTACAAAGTACTATATTTCCAAAAACAACGTATTAACAATTGATTGTTATGATCATAATTATAACTTTTACATATTTAACCGCAAAGAGGAGTGTACACATGTTTAAGAAGTTTCAAAAATGGTCAGCAACATCTATGTCTATTGCTCTTATGCTAGGTTTGATTACTGGTCCGTCTGCTTCGGCTGTCTATGCTGAATCATCAGGGAACACAGATGGTATTAGTAAAATTACAGCTACATTTTATGGAGACACAAAAGGCTCCAAAGGGTTTACCTGGTATACTTCAAAACTGCTCACGAACAGCACTATTCAAGTAATAAAGAAAACGGATTCAGAAGCTGATTTTACGAAAGCTATCACATTTGAAGGCACTTCCTCTCCATCGACCAATTCTGCAGAAGAGCTTGTCCATAAAGCCGTAGCTACAGGTCTTCAAGCGAACACAACTTATTATTATCGTGTGGGTGATGCAGCGCGCGGGATATGGAGCGAAACAGGTACGTTTCAAACGGCTCCTAAGAGCGGTGAATTTACCTTCATTGATCTAGCTGATACACAAGCAAAAAGCGAAGATGAAGCCATATTGTCTTCACAGACGCTCGAAAAAGCACTTCAAACTGTAGGTAATGCTCAGTTTGTAGTCCACAACGGAGATATTGTAGACACCGGTACCAAAGAAGAGCAGTGGGACTGGTTGTTGGGACATTCACAAAAAAGTCTTTTGAATACAACCATTGTTTCTTCAGCAGGTAATCACGAGGATGAGAACTACGCTTTTTATGATCACTTTAATATTAATGAACCAGCTGGTTCTGCTACTAAAACAGGAGCGTACTACTCCTTTGATTACAGCAATGCTCACTTTATTGTACTGAACTCCAATGAGGACTCAGAGAAATATGCCAATTTTTCTGAAGATCAAGTTGAATGGTTAAAGAAAGATGCTGCGGCAGCCAAAAGGGCAGGTGCAAAGTGGATCATTGTTAACATTCATAAAGGTCCCTATACCACCTCTAATCATGCAACAGACTCTGACATCATAGATAGTAACGGAGTTCGTAACCAGATTGCACCTTTAATGGCCGAGCTGGATATCGACTTTGTTGTGCAAGGGCACGATCATATTTATGCACGTACGAAACCAATCAATCAAGAGGGTAAAGCAACAACGCCAACAAAAGTAAAAGATACGTTAAATGAAAAGACGATTGAATATAGTGTGAATCCAGACGGAAGTATCTATGTCATCCCAGCAACCGCTGGCCCCAAAGTTTACTACAAGAACCCAAGCGAAAAACTTGGAGATAAGTACTATAATCTCTTTGAACTAGCTGAAGAGAATCATGCGGCAGTATATGGCCCAGATCCGAGTGACAATCGTAGACCTACACGAGGACAGGTACAGAATTTTGTTGGCATCACCATAGACGGAAACAAACTTAAAGCCGTAACGTATGAAATTGATCAAAACAAAAATGATGCCAAACCTTTTATTGTGGATCAATTCGGAATCCTCAAAAAAGATTGGTATAATTGATTTCATAGTTTCTAAATGATTATAAAAGGATATCCTACAGTCTGGTTGGCTGCATGGGTATCCTTTTTCATTTTCTTAGGGGATATCTACTATTGTACTTGTAATACTTACGCCCTGTTCGGAAGCGGGTAAAACGTACATAATGCTATTAACAGATCCAAAGTTTAAAGTAGAGTACTCAATTTTACATATATAAATTTTATTGCAAATATGGGATGAAACGACGATGGCTTATCAAGAAATCAATGGAGTACGAGTATGGGGAGCACCTGATCCAGGAGCATTATCTCAAGCACGTACATGTGCCGAAAACGGGAATGTGATTCAGGCGCTGCTGATGGCAGATCATCATAAAGGCTACAGTCAGCCGATTGGCGGTGTGATGGTGTATGACGGACAAATTTCACCTTCAGGTGTCGGGTATGATATCGGTTGCGGGAATAAGGCGGTAAGAACGAAGCTGTTTGCAGCGGATATTATGCCGCGTATTTCAGCCGTGATGGATGAGATTGCACGTCATATTTCGTTTGGCGTAGGCCGTGTGAATGCGATTCAGGTAGACCATGAGCTGTTCGATGACCCGGACTGGGCGGTATATGCAGCGATAGGGAAACAAGAACATGACAAACTGAAGTCCTTAGCGAGAGAACAGCTGGGTACAGTAGGGAGTGGCAATCATTTTGTTGATATATTCGTGGAGGAAGCGACAGGGCGGGTCTGGATTGCCAATCATTTCGGCAGTCGGGGCTTTGGCCACAAAACAGCAAGTGGGTTTCTAAACTTGGCCGCTGGACGAGAGTTTCTCGGAAAGGCGCCGGGAGAGCATATGGATCAGCCGCCTGTGCTGCTGGATATGAACAGTGAGCTGGGGGACATGTACTATCGTGCGATGCGTCTTGCCGGACGCTATGCGTATGCGGGACGTGACTATGTGATAGAACAAGTGCTTGGTATTATGGGAACCGAAGCGGACTTTACTGTGCATAATCACCATAATTACGCATGGAAAGAACAGCATGATGGGCGTGACACCATTGTTGTCCGTAAAGGCGCCACTCCCTCGGCACCTGGCCAGATGGGATTTATTGGAGGAAGCATGGGCGATATTTCGGTGATTGTGCGTGGAAGAGATACGGTAGAAAATCGGGATTCCTACTATAGTACAGTCCATGGCGCAGGTCGTATTATGAGTCGTACCCAGGCAGCCGGTAAAATGAATTGGAAAACCCGTACACGGAGTGGTGGACAAATCACGGACGTACAGATGAAGGAGGCCGTTCGGAACTATGGTGTCGAGCTGCGCGGAGCCGGTACAGATGAAAGCCCGTTCGTCTACCGTAAACTGCGCGAGGTACTGGACGCTCACTCCGAGACTGTAGAAGTTATGCATGAACTGAAGCCTATTGGGGTATGCATGGCTGGGGCCAATGAATTTGACCCTTATAAGGATTAATCAAAAGACTATGCCCAGCAGAAGTGTTCATTCGCCGAGCATAGTCTTTTGAGTACATGCATGAGTATATAATAGAAGGAATTCATTGCTTAGTGCACTTGTTAGCAGCTCTATGTCTACAGCTTATCAGCAAAAAGCTGTTCTTTAATATAAGCGACTGGCATCTCTTGGCCTGTCCACAGTTCGAAGGCCAATGCGCCCTGCCACAGCATCATGCCCAGACCATTAATGGCGGTTGCACCTACGGATTCTGCTTGCTCCATCAGCTTGGATTTAGCTGGGCTGTACACTACATCGGTTACGATCAGGTCGGAACGAAGCATGGACACATCTTCAATCACACTTTTGCCTTCCAGCGGTTTCATACCAACACCTGTACCGTTAGCGAGAATATGACTTGTGCGGATCTCTTCACGTAGCTGTTCTTGATTTTCCAATGGATAGATATTCGCCTTAACTTGGGTGTGTTTCATATCTTCATTAATAATACGGACATTCTCTTCTGCACGAGCAAAGAACTGATCGTTACGGGCAAAGATTGAAATTTCAGCCAGACCTGCTTGAGCCGCTTCAATAGCAATCGGTGTAGCTGCGCCGCCAGAGCCGACAAGTGTCATTTTCTTACCTTTTAGGTCAATACCGTGTTCACGCAAGTTACGAACATAACCAGATCCATCAGTACTGTAGCCTTTCAGTTTACCATCTGTGTTTACGACGGTGTTGACGGCACCTGTAAATTTAGCGCTGTCGTCCAGCTCGTCAAGGTACTGTAATATAGCTGTTTTGTTAGGCATGGACACGTTATAACCGCGTATGTTCAGAGCACGCATCCCCCGTACCACTTCTTCAAGTTGTTCATTTCCTACTTCAAAGGCCATATACGCGTTATTTAGGCCCAGCTTTTCAAACGCAAGATTATGCATAGCCGGGGACAAAGAGTGTCCGATTGGCGTAGCAAGCAGTCCGATTAATTGTGTTCTTCCGTCAATACGTCCAGCATTTTTCATAATATAAGCCTCCAAGTAATCTGTGTGGTTTAATGAAATACTTTTTTATATCGATAAGCAACAAACACGGCCAGCAAAATACTGACTACGGCAATGGCAATATCCAGAATGAATACCGAGGTAATTCCTAAACTTTTGGACATGCCCCCGGTAGCCAAAGGCATCAGGATGAACGAAAGACTGGCTGCTATGTTCACGAGAGAAGTCGTAGTTCCTTTGTTCTTGCGGAAAAATTCCGTCATAACCGTGAGGGCAATTTGGAATATGCCTGCGGTAGACAAGCCGATCAGGAATGAACTGATCAAAGTAGCGACAGGATTGTGCAATGTAATTAAAGCCAGCAAAGAAAGCAGGGCAATAAGCGGATATACAATCATGACAGTAATCGGTTTAATGAATCTACCAAGTACCACAGCTAACAAGATAACGGAAACCAATGAACCTATACTATAGTAGCTCAGCAGTTTAATGGCACTGGCTTTGTCCATGCCCAGGGCCTCTTGTCCAAAGGTAGGAAGCCATAGCTGCACGATCATGAACAATACAGTAGAAGTAAAACCGATAATAATCAGAGATAAACCTTCTTGCCAAAACTTAGGCTCGCTGCGGAAAGTATCTGTGGATTGGGCAGCCTCGGTTGAAGCCTTTTGTTCCTCTGCTTTGTGGTTGGGGAAAGCTGTCATCGACAAGAAGATACCGTTCAGCAGATAAATCCCTGCTGGAATAAAGAAGGAGTATCCATAGAACATGTCATGATTAATAAAGAATGCAATCATGAACGGAATCACAATGGCACCGATTGAGATGGATGCTTTGACCAGTACCGTTGCAGACCCGGCTTTTTTTCCAAAGCCTTCAATTAGTGCAGGATACGTTCCTGCATCCATCATAGAGTTGCAAAGCCCTGCGATAATAGCAAACACGAATGCCAACGTATAGTTAGGCGCAAGCGGAATGCCGATCAGGAAGATTAAATAAGCAAATGATGCAATAACAATGAGTGGTTTTCTTCCGTATTTGTCTGACATTTTTCCGGCTACCCCGAGAGCGAGCAGCTTACCGATCCCAATCGCGGACACCAGATAGCCGATGGCTGCTTTATCCGTGTTCAATTGAACGGTCAGGAAGCTCATATTCGACGATAGAATAACATTGATCATACCCAGAAGAAAATAGTTGATGTAAAGCCCTGCTGCCATTCTGATATAAGGATTTTTCATAAGTCTAACTCCCAACTTAAATTTTAGATCAATGGCCTAGGTAGGCATCGTCCAGCTGTATTACATTACGCCTACATATAAGTGAAATTATTCACATTCTTTCTATGTCATTATTATATAAGGAGTGTTATTATAAATCCAATGCATATTTTTATCGTTTTTCATAGTTTGGGTCTATAATTTAAAATATGAATTAAAGAAGGAGAGTACATAATTATGAACCTGAAGCACTTACAATATTTTCGTGTACTTGCGGAGATGGAGCATTTTACCCAGGCAGCTGTGCGGCTATGTATTACTCAACCCAGTTTAAGTCATGCGATTTCAGAATTAGAAAAAGATTTGGGAGTTCATCTGTTCGAGAAGCAGGGGAGAAATATTCGGTTAAACAAATACGGACGATTTTTCCTAAAGTATGTGGAGCACGCGATGGATGAATTAGAAAAGGGAGAGCATAATTTACGAGAGTTAGTGAGTCCAAGCCATGGAAATATAGATTTGGCGTTCATTTACACGTTAGGCTCACACTTCATTCCAGCGATCATTCAAGCCTTTTCAGCTCTGGATGCCCATAAAGATATCTCCTTTTCGTTTCACCAAGGGAATACGAACGATATTATCCAGGGGCTAAAGCAGGAACATTATGATGTGGCGTTCTGCTCTCACATGGAAAATGAACCGGATGTGGAGTTTATTCCGTTGGCTCAGCAGGAACTGGTTGTCATTGTTTCGCCTGAACATCCACTGGCGACTCTAGACCAAATTGATCTTAAGGATACGGCAGATTATCCGGTGATCTTCTTTAACAAAAAGAGTGGGGTCCGGCCCATTATTGAAAATTTGTTCGCCAAAGCGGGTGTTACGCCACAGATTATTTGCGAGATTGAAGAGGATACAGCAATGGCAGGACTGGTGTCTGTCAATTACGGAATTGGGGTTATGCCTCGCATTTCATCGTTAGATTATTTTAACGTCAAAACATTACCTATTATAAATCCAGAATACGAGCGTTTTATCTACCTAGCCAGCATCAAAAATAGATATTTATCCCCGGCAGTAGTGGACTTTCGGAACTTTGCACTAAGTTACGGCAAGGAGTTCTATCTGAAAACGCATCAGCGCGTCTAGGCTGAGGTCCCGCAATATTTAAACTTGATAAATCTTAAAATGTGTTCTATACTTCATCATCGACACAGGTAATGTGAAATGATTCACATTTTTAATACTACAAGACTTACTTACAAAAGCAGGTGGATTCATGATGAAACGTTCTTCTTTTCCAGTGGCGACAGGCCTTTATGTAAACTATCTTTTGTTCGGCATGTTTAATATTATGCTAGCGTCCCACATGTCTTTTTTAACAGAGCATTTGCATACAGATCAGGCGGGCATCAGTCTCTTGGTTTCTGCGATGGGATTTGGCAGGCTGTTTACGCTGTACATATCCGGCGTGCTCTCCGACCGTTATGGTCGTAAGCCGTTTATTGTGGCAGCAGGGCTACTGATGGCTGTATTCTTGGTCGGTATACCGCTGAGTCCCAGCTTTGAGATGGCGATCGTACTGGCAGTGCTGGCAGGTGTAGCGAATTCTTTTCTTGATTCAGGTACTTATCCAGCGCTGATCGAAGCTTTCCCCCAATCCTCTGGTTCGGCTACAGTGTTGGTGAGAGGTTTTATATCCGTCGGGGCGGCATTTTTGCCGTTAATGATTATCTTTTTTATGAATCACGACATTTTCTACGGGTTCTCTTTCTTTTTACCAGCCCTCATATTTGCTTTAAATGCAATTCACTTGTTCAAGATGAAGTTCCCAGACATGCGGGTTCAGTCACCCAAGGAGCCAGTTGGTGATACTTCTGTATCAAGCGTTGAGCAAACGGGAAAATTGGAGACAAATGACCGAAGTAAGCCGCGGTTTTGGCAGGAGGGGCTATGTCTTATCTTGCTCGGATTTACGGGACCTACCTTGCTTTATATTGTGCAATTATGGCTGCCTACTTTTGGACAACAGTTTATCGGTATGACCGAATCAGAGTCTCTCAGATTATTAGTTTATTACAATGTCGGTTCGCTGATTTCCGTGTTTGTATTGGTAATTGTGTTAAGAAAATGGGTTAAACCTGTTCACATTATTCTTATTTATCCATGTATTTCCTTGTTGGCTTTTGGAGCGCTTCTTCTTTTCAAGTCAGGGGCGGCGGCCATTATTTGTGCGAGTGTCATTGGGTTTTCAATATCGGGTGTACTCCAGCTGACGTTAACTGTAATGAGTGAATTTTTTAGTCAACGAAAAGGACAGATTACCGGGTTTGTTTATACAGCAACCTCGCTGTCATACACGGTCATTCCTGTGTTTACAGGCTTTCTTTTGAAACATTCTCAGATATCGAGTGTTTTTATGCTAGCTATTATTGTGAATGTGCTAGGGATCGTACTGGCGGTGTTTGTTAATTTTCGGTACAGTTTAGTTTTTCCAGCAAGTCGCAAATTGTCCCCTAAAATCGTACTGGATACCAAATAAATGACGACTGGACCTAATCATCTGCATGCTTATTCAGAATGCGTTATACTATGAATTATTGTAGATGTTCGACTTGAAACTGTAATTTGGGAGTGAGATAGAGATGGCTAAAATCGTAAAGGTGAAAGATGTTCTGATCGGTGAAGGAGCGCCAAAAATTTGTGTGCCCATGGTGGGAGAAACGTTGGAGCAGTTGAAGGAAGAAGCCACTTATTTGCGTACGCTCGACCTGGATATCGTGGAGTGGAGAGTCGATTTTTTCGAGCATGTGGAGGATTTGGAAAAGGTGAAAGCTGCCTTACATGAAATTCGGTCTATTTTAGCAAATGTTCCGCTCGTATTTACGTTCCGTAGCGCTCGGGAAGGCGGAGAAAAGGAAATCAGTGCGGCGAGTTATGTGGAATTGAACCGTACAGTAGCCGAAACGGGACAAGTTGAACTTATTGATGTAGAGCTTTTTAATGAGGAAGCTGATGTGAAGACGCTGGTAGAAGCAGCACATAAGCATAACGTATATGTGATTATATCTAATCATGATTTTCATAAGACGCCGTCGAAGGAGGAGATTGTGTCCCGGTTACGCAAGGCGCAGGAATTGGGAGGCGATCTGCCTAAGATAGCAGTGATGCCGACCAATACAGCCGATGTGCTCACTTTGCTGGATGCCACGCGTATTATGGCAGAAGAGCATGCAGATCGGCCGATTATTACGATGTCGATGGCGGGGAAAGGTGTCGTGAGCCGCTTGACCGGAGAACTGTTTGGTTCGGCTCTGACCTTTGGTGCTGCTAAGAAAGCTTCCGCTCCGGGGCAGATTCCTGTCACTGAACTGAGAGAGATATTGACGGTGCTGCATAGCCATTCTTAAAAGATGGATAGCATTACTCGCCAGTCAGTAATATATCCGTAGTGAACCAAAAAGGAGGGCACCATGCGGTAAGCACGCTGGAGCCCTCCTTTTTGGTGTAACTCTTAATTCAATCCCCGAGTAGGTTCATATAACTCCCAACCTAGATTCAGCGTTTGAATAATATAGTCTGCGACTTCTTCCGCATCCAACTGATCCGTATCGATCTTGGAGTGATTCACCGCGTAAATGTCCTGTCTGGAACGGAAAAGATCCTCAATTTCCCCTAAAGTCTTGTTTTGTAGATTGGGGCGGGTGTCAATCAGCATCTTAAGCCGATCTTTCCAGGAATCCCAATTCAAATCCAAGAAGAAAACAATCGATGAAGCCAAACAAGCTTGCTTCACCTCTTCCTGTAAAAATGCACCACCGCCAACGGAAATGATTTTAAGGCGTGTGTTGCTGCACAGCTTCAAAATATGCTCTTTTTCAATCTCACGGAAACGTTTCTCTCCATAAGTTTTGAAAATCTCGGTTGTTGGCATGTTGTACTCTTGTTCAATCTCCTGGTCAATATCCACGAAATCGCGATACAGCTTGCGAGCTAGATGGGAACCGATCGTCGTTTTGCCTACACCCATAAAGCCAATGAGCACAATATTTTGTTCTTTTAACGGAATCTCACTATTGTTTTGCACGATAACCACTCTTTTCTCACCAGTAATGTTGAGATGTAACGCTTCAAAGCACTAAATACATTATACGTTCATCAAACGTGTCATTCAATAGTATAGATCACATCAAAAATAAGGTATAGGACGGAAAAGAGCTTGTGAATACCATTATAGTGATCTAGAGTAAGTCAACGAGACTAGATATTCAAGTCTTCTGATGCGTAAATCGCTGAAAAACAACTTTGTACAAGTATAAAAAAGGCAAAATTGTGTACTTAATTGAAAAATAACACATATTTTGCCGAAAAATATATTGAAATTACTGGAAGTAGGATTATAATAGAATTATACAAATTGTAAATGTAATCGCTCTATTTACAATTTGTGTGTACCTGAATTTATAGAATGAAGTTACTTTGAACCAAAAACCAAGTATACATATGCAAATAGTATAATAATGCTTTATAGACATGTATCGGTCAATGGGTTCATTGTACGAAGGTGGTGATACGGTCTACGCGTTCTAGTCAACGAAGAATTGGAACAATAAAAAATATCTACGAGAGGGATGAATTGAAATGAAAACAAACACAGCTAAAGTATTGAAAAAGGGAATCAGTATCGCTTTATCAGGAATGTTGGTCGCGTTATTTGTCGGCAATTATTCTGCACATGCAGCACCAGAAGTCGTTCATAAGACCATACTTGTTAAAGCTGGAGAAGTATACGATGGTAAAGGCAAGACTGTAGTGGCTGATCCCGATACTTTGGGAGACGGAAGCCAGAAAGAGGCTCAAAAGCCTATTTTCAAGCTTGAAAATAATGCAACTTTGAAAAATGTGACCATCGCTGCCCCTGCTGCGGATGGTGTGCATGTATATGGCAACGGAACTATTTCCAACGTAACGTGGGAGGATGTGGGTGAAGATGCCTTGACGCTTAAAGAACCAGGCACGGTAAACATTACGGGCGGTGGAGCGTTCCATGCGTACGATAAAGTATTCCAAATTAATGCCGAAGGCACGATTAACATTAAAAACTTTAGAGCCGATGATATCGGAAAGCTGGTTCGCCAACTTGGGGGCTCTACATTCAGAGTGAATATGACTTTGGATAACTCGGATATTTCCAATGTAAAGGACTCGATCCTGAGATCGGATGGTCCTAACAGCAAAGCTAAAATTACGAACACTCGTTATCACAATGTGAAACAATTGTTCAAAGGCTTTAAGTCTGGTAATACGAGCGAGTCCGGCAATACTCAATATTAATCGGTATAGAATAGAGTAAGGATAGGAGTATGGATGTGATAAGGGGCTGCCAACAGGTCGCGTGATCTGCTTGGGCAAGCCCCTTTTTGGGTGCAGCGAGTTACCCCAAGATGATCTGGGCTTCGTTCGGAACGAGGACTGTGATATGATCGTGCTATTACATTTTATACAAAAAAGTTGGGTGGCTATGAATCCTTTTCATCAATATGTGAATGTTGACGGCACCTTAAATGATACGCTGGTGCGGAATCGTGAGGTTTTATATACAGGTACGAATGGCCGGCATGTGGAACGTTTTTACGTGTCATCCTCTGAAAGTTATATATTTAAACCGCTAACCAACGATGGTCAGGAGGGGCGTGAGAGATGGGTATATGAGCATGTGCTTCCTGCGTTATCACCGATCTATCCTCGATTGCTAGCCTGGTCTGATGCAGGTGCGGATGGCGGAGGAGAATGGATGGTTTTTGAGGACCTTGGTTCGTTACATCATCTACACGCAGACGAAACTTTATTGCGAGCTGTTGGACTTGTTGCATGGTGGCATGCTTTGCCGACGGATCGTTTTGCTGGGATGCCGTTACGGGGACCAAAGCCACTTATTCAGGAGATGGTTTCCGAGCTATACACGCGCAAGCCGGATGTGTTAAAGCTTTGCAGCTCACTGGGTTTATCTAAGCAACAGATGCGGCGTATATATGTACAGCTGGAGCATGTATCTTTTTCACAGCAGCTTGTACTGTCTCATGGTGATCTTCATCCGGGGAACTATGCGCTGAGCGGGGAACGGCTTATGGTACTGGATTGGGAGCATGCTCATCTGAACACACCGCTGTGGGATGTATATCATCTGATCGATATGTCCCATCCGTTGTTTCCCCGACGCATGACGTCCGAATTGCGTATTCGTATGCTGGACACATACGTGGAGCAGCTGGAGCTGTTAGGGAAAAGAGTGGATCGAACGGCATTTATGCTGGAATATGGCATGTTTGCGGTGGTATTTTCGCTCTGGATGCTGTTGTTAATCACAAGTGATTTGCAAAGGATTGGAACGAACCTGCATAGAAACGCCGACAAATGGTCAAAAGAGCAATTAGAGTCCCAGTTGGATGAAACGTTAGCCTGTTTGAACCAATGTGCAGCAATGATGGATTGGGGACAAGCCCAACAATGTAGATAGTAGCTTAAGACATAGACTGTGTTTAGTTAGCCAAAGAAGGTAGGGAATATATCCATGAAAAAAGTCGGTTTAGTCATGAGAAAAATACAATTTGCTGAAGCACAGGGTCCACGTATTTTTGCAGAGCGTCTGAAGCAGATCGGGTTGGAATTGGGAGTGGACATCGTATTTGTATCACCGGAGCGCCATGTGAGCAGCCATGACTGGCTTCCGGGCTATGAGCACGAAAAGGGCGACCTGGTCAACTATGACGTCGTACTGGACCAACTCCATGAGCAGCAGATTGAGCACGTTATTTATACGGTATCTGGCTTTACCTATTTGAATATGTTTTTTAAAAACAGCGTGCTTTTTCCGCATAGTTTTCCTGATCCGGCGCTTACAGGCTATGAGATGATGAAGCCTTTTTATCAGATCGTGGACAAGGCTATTGTACAGACTGCCTTTCTCAAGCAGGAGATGGCTTCGAAGTTTGGCGTAACCGATGTGACAGTCATCCCGATCGGATTCAATGAGCGTCTGGTGGAAAAGCATTTTGATCCCTCGCAAGTGGTAGAGAACCGGGTGATGTGGATTGGTAGAGATGAGGAGAACCGACGTCCGGATTTGGTGCTGGAGTATGCGAGGCATAATCCTGACAAGGATGTCTATATGGTGTTTGGCGGTGAACGCTACAAGGAAAGTATGAAGAAGTACGATATCCCGGACAATGTTAAACTTCAATTTGCGTTGACGCAAGATGAGGTGTTTGCACTGATGAACACGGCGAAGGTGTATTGGAGCTGCTCCAAATTCGATACATTCGCAATGCCGCTGACCGAAGCGCTCGCTATGGGGAAAATCGTCGTGAAGCCAGAGCATCCTTGCTATGGACATATCAGCTCTACGCATTCTTTTTCAGGGAATGAGAAAAACTGGTTCGAGCTGGTCAATATGGCTGCCGCCTCACCGCGTCGGGTTTCTACAGAAAATCAGGCATACGCCATGGAACAGTTTTCAAGTCAGGTGATGAAGCAGGGCTATCGGGACTTTTTTGATCATTGGTTAAGCTGAACGGCGAGGCAAAATACTATGGTTGCAACAAGCGTCTGAATGTCCAGAGTGAAATAAAAATAACCCGCAAGGGGGTCACTTTTTTTAAAAAATGTCCATCTTGCGGGTTACGGTTCATTGTGTTTTTTCAAAATGGCTTTGTAGTGTTTGCAACCAGGTTGCGCCTTTTATTGGCAAATTCTTTGACTTATCGTTTGGACTTTACTGGAACTGGGGTTCCTTTTTTAAATCGAGTCGGTCTTCTCGGAATTCTGTTAATGCCGGAGTCCTCCGATTTGGAAGGTAACGCTCTACGAGTTGTCTTTGTTGACAGTAAGCTTTGGTTGGTTCTGCTAAACTCAACAGTGTAATTGTCTACAGATGAATCAATGGCAAGTCGGCGCATCCCCACTCGTCTGGATGATCCTCTGCTATCGTTCCAACACCAATGAAAATCATGGCTAGTATTTCTCGGAAGCCGTGTGCGGTACGTGCCACGCCATGTATTTCTGGAGTGATCTTCAGCATAATAATAGAATGTGGTTCCCCCTACAGACCCGCTCCATATTTCTCTCGTATCACCAGGCTCTAGCCGATACCAGCCCATTTTAGAATAATTCATGGGATGACAGTCGGAATCAGGATAAGCATAGGCAGCATAGATCGTGTTACTCGTGTTGTTTGTAAAAAAAAGGCTCATCATACACACTTCTTTCCTCATAAATTGGTATTGCAATGCATACTATGAGGAATTTAGAAGAAGAGAGTGGACAATATCTCTCAATCTATGAAAAATGAACCAATCGTTTACGTCCAACTTGCTGTTTTTAGAGATATGCCGCCATTCATTGTTCTCCGGTTGATAGCTGTACACTTTCCAACAAACAGAACGATTCTATGACTGTATCTCCGCTGTTGCTTTAGTAGGAGCCGTCTTACGATCTACAATGTAGCTAACTATCATGAGTAGCAGGCCGCCGACAGTGATTAGCGATGCAACCCATGGAATAGCGGCTAGCCCCATTTGATTAATAACGACTCCACCGATAAAAGCGCCGCCTGCGTTACCCAGATTCAATGCGGAATGGCTGGAGGTAGAGGCAAGCAGAGGAGCCTCATAGGCCAGATTCATGATGCGAACCTGAATACCCGGCATGATGCCGAACGCAGCAATGCCCCAGATAAAGACGGTAATGACGGCCAATACCTTGCTTTGAAGCGTAAATGTCAGAATGGCCAAAATAATAGCCAGTACAGCATAGTTTGCGATCAGAGATGGAAGTAGTCTCCAATCCGCAAGCTTGCCGCCAACGATATTGCCGATCGTTACCCCTAGGCCAAACAGGACGAGAATCCAGGTAATGCTATGTTCGGCAAAGCCACTAATGTCCGTAAGCAAAGGCGTAATGTACGTAAAGACAGTGAACAGACTACCACAACCGACTGCACCTGTGAGCAGCATCAGCAGCACTTTTGGATTAAACAGGCTTTTGACTTCTTGTTGGAGACTGGAAGGCTTGTCCTGGTGAATTACCGGAATGTAACGAATGATACCAAAGAGAGAAATCAAGCCGATGACCACAATAGCTCCAAAGGAAGCACGCCAGCCGAGTTGTTGTCCGATAAAGGTTCCAAAGGGCACACCAATAATGTTCGCCACGGTCAAACCGGTCAGCACCATAGAAATGGCACCCGCGCGCTTGTCAGGACGAACCAGTCGGGCAGCGATCAGGGAACCGGCTCCCAAAAAGGTTCCGTGCGATAATGCAGTAGCCATACGGGCCGCAATCAGAAATTCGTAATTGGGAGCAATGACGGAAAAAAGATTGCCTAAAATGAATATGGTCATGAGTAGGCATAGCAGCCTTTTTTGCGGAACCTTATGGGTTAATACAGTAAGCACAGGCGCACCAATGGCTACACCAAGCGCGTAACTGGTGATTAACTGCCCGGCTTGCGGAATCGTAACATGAAGATCATGGGCTACATTGGGCAGTAGTCCCATAATGACGAATTCGGTCATGCCGATGGCGAAGGCACCAAGGGTTAACCACAGCAAGGAGGGGGGGAAGCGATTTGCTGTCATATTTTGTTGATTACTCATAAGTGTCTTGTATCCTCCTGGAAAAATAGTAATGCGAGTATATCATTACAGGCGATATCTGGCGACCCATTTTGCAAGAATTTTACATACTAAGTTGATGAGTTTTATGTAATTTACAAAAGCGACAGGTAGGAAGGAGCCAAGTATGTTATTTTGGTAGTATGATATTAAGATCGTAAATAACGCTGTAAGGAACGATCTAAGGAGGATACAACGATGGCACCTAAAGTGGTACATAGTATTACAGATTTAATAGGAGATACACCTTGTGTAAGACTCCAACGGCTCACAGGGCCGCAGGATGCGGAAGTGTATGTGAAGCTGGAGTATTTTAATCCAAGCGGCAGTGTTAAAGATCGGGCGGCGGGCAACCTGATTGCCGAGGCTGAAAAGTCAGGACATCTAAAGCCGGGAGGCACCATTATTGAGCCGACGAGTGGCAACACGGGAATTGGTCTTGCGATGAATGCGGCAGCCCGAGGTTACCGTGCAATTTTGGTGATGCCCTCGAATATGACGAAGGAACGGATCAATATTCTGAAAGCCTACGGGGCTGAGGTCGTACTGACACCAGCGGAAGAACGGATGCCAGGAGCGATTCGCAAGGCACTCGAACTGGGGGCTGAAATTGAAGGGAGCTTTATCCCGCATCAATTTGAAAATGAGGCCAATCCCGATATCCACCGCACGACGACGGCACTGGAAATTTTGGAACAGACGGAAGGGAAGCTGGATGTGTTCGTCGCTTCTTCGGGAACGGGCGGTACCATTACGGGAACAGGTGAAGTGCTACGTCAGCATTTGCCGGATCTGCGGATTGTTGTAGTTGAGCCGAAGGGTTCGCCAGTGCTATCTGGAGGAAAACCCGGTCCACATAAGCTGGTTGGCACCAGTCCAGGCTTTGTTCCCACCGTGCTGAATACGGAAGTGTATGACGAAATCGTGCAGGTTTCTGATGAGGATGCGATTGCAATGACACGGGCGATTGCTGCCCAGGAAGGGATTCTGGTTGGTCCCTCTAGCGGAGCTACGATATGGACGGCGATTCAGGAAGCGCGGCGTTTGGGAGCAGGCAAACGGGTGCTTTGCATTGCCCCGGATACCGGAGAACGTTATCTGAGCATGGGGATATTCGGATAAAAAGATGTGGATGGGGACCAAAGTGATACACGACCGTAAGTAAGTGGTAAAATAGGTGTGTGATAGCGGTTCCACGAACTATTCATATGTGGATGAAGCAGGGAATATTTTGAGGGTTGAAGGAGGAGTAGCATGAAGATTATGCCTTTACAGAAACGTGGAATCTCCGATAGTTGGCTGGCGCTCGGTTGTATGCCTTTTGGTGGAGAATGGAGCCATGCACCGTTTACGCAGGAGCATGTCGTTGAAGCGGAAAGAGCTGTAGAAGCTGCACAATCCATTGGGATTACGATGTTCGATCATGCGGATATCTATCGTATGGGGAAAGCGGAAGAGATTTTCGGCCGGATTTTAAAGGGACAGCCGGGCTTGCGTGAACAAATCGTAATTCAGTCCAAATGCGGCATTTTTCTGCCAGATGGTACGCTCCCGGGCCGCTTTGATTTCTCATATGCTCATATTATGGAGTCCGTGGATGGTATCCTGAAGCGTCTGGGTACCGAATATTTGGACATCCTGCTGCTGCATCGCCCTGATCCGCTGGTAGAACCGGAAGAAGTAGCGAAGGCGTTCAGCGAGCTTAAGACATCTGGCAAAGTACGGCATTTTGGCGTTTCCAATATGAATGTAAGCCAAATTCGGTTTCTGGAGCGGAGCTTAACGGAGCCGCTGATCGCTAATCAACTGGAGATGAGTCTGGCGCATCTGCATTTTATAGATCAGACAGTACATGTGAACCAGCAGGCAGGGACAAATGTACATTTTGGCGAAGGTTTGCTGGAATATTGCCAAACCGAGGATATTCAGCTCCAAGCCTGGGGACCGCTGGCGCAGGGACGTTTTAGCGGAGGTCCTTTGGAAGGGCAGCCTGAGCATGTCGTTAAGACGGCAGAACTGGTGCAGAAGCTAGCTTCTGAAAAGGAAACGACACGTGAAGCGATCGTCCTTGGCTGGCTTATGAAACATCCGGCACGGATTCAGCCAGTTCTTGGCAGCGCCAATCCTGAACGAATCAAGGCATGTCAGGATGCGGAACGCCAGAGCGAGCTGATGACCCGTGAGGAATGGTATGAATTGTATGTCAGTGCGCGCGGACAAGCCTTGCCATAAACTCGTACTTCGGACCCGTTTGTTATAGCAGGCGTATGTGGATGTACGTGTATGACCTTGTTTATACGAACTGTAGTTTAAATAGGCCCTCCCTTTGTCTCATTAACAGACAGAGGGAGGGCCTATTTATATGGATGCACCTCATATTGCCTCAGTAGCTATTCCTCTTCGTAGCGTGCAAGGGCCTTGGCCGTTGTTTCCTTCATTCGTGAGATCAGCCGGGAGCCTTGGACGACCTTGACACGTCTGCCAAGGAAACGGATTTTGGATAGCACATATTCACATTCGTCTGCCTGGAAGGTGAGCGTAATACGATAGGTATCTGCTTCCTGAACATATTCGACCTCTTTTTCAAAGCAGGAAAAAGCATATAAAATACGGGACATTTCACCGTTGTATATGGGAATAATTTCGATGATGCTTTGCTCCTTGCGCGACTCCAGTATACCGAGTATACGTTGGATGAATTTTTCGGCCTCTTTGGGTAGAAGCTCATCTTCCGTGATGTTCACGATATTAGACAGCTTGGTAGACATGAGCGCGCGGTGTCTGCGGTTATACCACAGCAGGCTCCATTCTTTTTTGACCATGGAGAACTCCAGCTTATATGGAAAACCGGACATTCGCTCATGCATGCGTCCGTTGCGCAGTTTGTAGGTCATACAGATGCCTGAACGGGACCGCAGAATGGGACGCAATTCACGCAGGAGTGGATGATATACCGAGACAGCAGGGATACCTGCTTTTTCCCGCAAACTTCCATCGGCCTCCAGCGGCTCGTCGTCTGTGAGCATCTGCCGAAGCTTATCAAGCGTAGACGGGGTGAAAGCCTCTATTGCTGCCGAGTCTGTCAGCATAGATTGGAGCCAGACTCTTTCCTGTGATGTGGTAGCAAAAGCGCCCGATTCATCCAGCCGAGAGACGATCTGATAGTTAAATATTTTCTCGAACAGGCTCATAATAGGCTTGCAGCTCCTTCCATTCCTGTCTGAATTCCTTACGCAGCCGCTGGGGCTCCAATACCTCACAGCTTGATCCAAAGCTGCGAATCCACGGCTTAATCTCGGTGATTCCATTCACTGTGATTTCATAGATAAAGGATTCACTTTCTTCCTCCGCAATCATACCCCACTGTCCCTGTGACAGCACACGTTCCCGAATAAAGTTACGCTTCGCGCCCTCAGGATTAAAAAAACGTACCCGTACCTTCACAGGACGACCGGTATCAACAAGCCAGCTGTACCGCATTTTTTCTTCCAACAACGCTAGCAGATCGGCATGAAACTGCTCTGGTACAGGCTTGCCCTCCACCAATTGAGTCATGCCCTCCATACGAAACTTCATGATTCCTTTACCACCTACATGACCAAGAACATACCAACGTCCATATTGATGATCATAGATGACTTGCAGGGGCAGAATGGTATGTTCACGGCCCTCCGTCTCTTTTTCAAACAGCGGGTTTGTGTTCTGTGACCCGTACATGCTTCGTTTGGATGTCGAAAAATATAAAAAAGTTACACAGCGACGTTGCCGAATGGCATGCAGAAGCGGATGAATATGGGCTTCGTCCAGAATGCGTGAATAATAGTGGTATTTATATAAAAAAGGTTCAATCATATCCCGATCTCCGGCTTGACGGCGCATAGCTTTTTTTAGATGATCTCGCAACAGATATCCCTGAACAGAGGGAAGCTGGGTGTTGGCCATAATGTCTACAAAATCATATAAGTCCAGTAATTCCTCGTCCGTCAGTCCTGTCACCAGATCGTTGCGGACAGCATAGCGGTAAGGTCTGCCGCCGGGCTCCTTGCGAACCACGCCCACTTCGACCAGATATTTCAGATCGGAACGAATCGTTTTTTCATCTGGCAGCGAACTGTCGGAAGGCAGCCCGTTGCAGCAAGCATCCAGCAATTCCATAGTGGTCAGAGGCTGTGACTGTAGCGCTGTCAGCAGAAGAGATAAGCGGACGGTTTCTGATTCCTTGAGCGATTTAGCCCGAAACAAGAATAAAAGTAATGGATCAGCGGATTCGTAATAATTAAAGCGCAGCATCTCATTAAAATCATGTCCTTGGTCCTCAGGCAACTGTTGTTGTACGGATTGGACGATTTCCTTGAGACGCCGGATTGTTTTATCAAAGGTATGCACTGAAATGCCCAGTCTGTCTGCAAATTGCTGCCGATTATAAGCGCCGCTGGTCAGTGTGAGCATACGCAGGAATTGAATTTCTTTATCAAAACTCTCTCTCGCCATGATGCATTCCCCGTTTCTGTTGCCGTTCTCCGAAAGCAAGTATCCCTTTATTCTAACAGGGAAGGGATGCAGGAAAAAGGGAATTTATTCATCTTTGTAATACTTTCACCATGTTCACGACTTCCAAAATAAAGCATCATAGGGATATAAGATAGCACGATGAAATAAGAAGCAATACATAACAGAAGGGTGATGCAACATGTTTGGACGGGAGAGGAAACGGCTATGCGTCTTCGCCGCTTATTAATAGATGAAACGGATGAGTCGATTAGAGAACAGATTCGGGAAATACTTTAATGATAAGGGAGGGAACAACATGACAGATGTGAAGCATGGGCAGGGTTTCATTCAACCAGAAATGCGCGAAACGATTTTGCGTGAGCTGCGCGCGTTGGAGCAGGAGGAGCAAATACGTATTATATACGCCTGTGAATCAGGCAGTCGGGCATGGGGGTTTCCTTCACAGGACAGTGACTATGATGTACGATTTATCTATGTAAGACCCATAGAATGGTATTTGTCTATTTTTGATAAGCGGGATGTAATTGAGCGGCCAATCAGCAATTTGCTGGATATGAACGGCTGGGATTTGAAAAAGGCACTCCATTTGTTTCGCAAATCCAATCCGCCTTTGCTGGAATGGCTGCAATCTCCGATTCCCTATCTGGAGCAGTATTCAGTGGCTGACCAGATTCGTGCGATATCGCCGTTAACCTTCTCTCCGAAGTCCTGTATGTACCATTATCTGAATATGGCGCGAGGAAACTATCGGGATTATTTGCAAGGAGAGCAGGTGAAGATTAAAAAGTATTTTTACGTGCTGCGCCCCCTGCTGGCCTGTGGCTGGATTGAACGTTACAACAGCATGCCTCCGATTGAATTTGGAGACTTGCTAGAGGAATTAATTCCGTCAGATACAGAACTTTATCAGGTGATCGGGCATTTGCTGCAACGTAAAAAAGCGGGTGAGGAACTGGATATTGAGCCACAGCTTTCGGTGGTGAATGATTTTATCCAGCAGCAAATTGCTTATTTTGAACAAAAGGCGCCCTTGCTTCAGCAAGTGGAGAGTGGACGGGATCAGCAGTTGGATGATTTGTTCCGCGCTGCGGTGAATGAAGTATGGAAAGCATAAGCTGGGAAGGAGAAGTGGAGTATGCACATCACGCTAAAAGCAACCGGAACCCATGCAGGGGTGATTTCGCATTTGCTTGCTAAGAATCCTTACAATACGTATGATCGCACAGAAAAAGGCGCACGTGTACGCATGGTGTACACCGTTTTTACCGAGGAAGAGGCTGAGATCGTCATTCAGGCCTCGCCAGATTCGATTGATTTGGTCAAAAACAGTCCAGACAGCTATGACATTACACAATATATTAATGACCGGGAGTTTGTAACCAGCAGCTTATTTTGCACTTATATTCGTGGCTCGCTTGGCACGGCCCTGAACGGCAAACCCAAGGAAGACTATGTAGGATGGGTGACGCACCCTTTTGCGCTGGAGTTATCGTTTGGGCCCGTTGCTTCGGATTTGCCGGATTCTGTGGTGGAGGGACTATTTGCTCCGCTGGGCTATCAAGTGGCCATAGAACGAGGGGAAGCGGACTATTCTTTTCAGCTAAAAAATCGAAGCACCGTCAGATATGTCACGTTAAATGGTCATCAGACGGTGCAGTATGCGCTTCGTCAGTTATTGCTGTTGATTCCGGTGCTGGATAATTATAAGCACTACTATATTAGTGAAGAAGAGTTTGACAAGCTGAGACGTTACGGTGAGGGCTGGCTGCCAGAGCATCCATTACGCGAGCTGATCATTCGACGCACGCTTCGTTTTACCAATCTGATTGAGCAATTTGAGCAATCTGATTCTGCTTCTGCTGAAACAAAAAGCACTAAAAAACATATTGAAAAGGATACTGTCCAAGCTCAAAAGGATAAGCATGAACAGGTTCAACAGCAAGAACAGCCACAGGAGGAAGGGAAGCAACAGCCTACTGTACGGCTGAATGAACTGCGATATCAAGCCATTATGGATGTGATTCGCAAGCTGCCTCGAAGACAGAAAATCGTAGATTTTGGTTCAGGGGAAGGGAAGCTATCGGCTCGGATGGCCCGAATGACGGGCATTGAAGAGATTTGGGCTGTCGAGCCGTCTGCGTATGCACAAGTGAGAGCCATGGAGCGTTTTGCCAAGCTGGAAAGGCATGCTGACGCGATCAGCCCTACACCCATGATGGGCTCTCTCTTTTATTATGATGAACAATTGCGGGGCAAAGATGTGATGATTCTATGTGAGGTCATTGAGCATGTGGATGAGCATCGTCTGAACCGGGTGATGAAGACGATTGTGACGGAGTATCAGCCGGGCGTGCTGATCGTGACGACTCCCAATCGTGAATATAATGAAGTGTATCGTATGAATCAGCAAGAGCTGCGGCATGGCGATCACCGTTTTGAATGGAGTAGAAGCGAGTTTCAGGAACGATGTGAGCAGTGGATTGCGGAAGCTCCTTATTCGGTAGCGCTGAAGGGGATCGGAGAAGAGGTCGAAGGCTTTGGACAACCGACCCAAATGGCTATATTTACGCGCAGAAAGGAGCAGAAGGAAGCATGAGCAATTCATCCAAACGTACGATTCATTTACCGCATGCTGGACTGATTGTGTTGGTTGGGGCCTCCAACAGTGGCAAAACCACATTATTGGACAGGCTGGTGAGCGAAGGGATTCTATTGGAGACAGAAGTGGTATCCTCGGATCATTTTCGCAAGCTGGTCGGAGATACGGAATTTATAGACTGGAGTGGACTTCCAAGGCTGGAATCGGACGTACTGTTCTATGAGTATCAGCAAATGTCAGCTAAGGCGTTTGAGGCGATGGATACGATTCTGGCTATGCGCTGTCGCTTGAATAAACTGACGGTTGTGGATGCCACCCATTTGTATGCTGAGGACCGTCAAAAATATGTACAGCTGGCAGCCAAGGCGCATGTTCCTGTTATGGCCTGGGTACTGGATGTACCCGAAGCTGTGCTGCTGGAACGTGATTTAGGCAGGGAGCATCCGCGTGGCCGCCAACGGGTCAAGCAGCAGGCACAGCTGTTAAAGCGGAACCTGCGTGGTATCCGTGAGGAAGGCTTTAACGCTTGCTATATCCTTAAGGATGTAGAAGATATGAACTTTGTTCGCCGTGCGCAGCCACTATTTCATGAGATTGGCTCAGGTATTGACATCATTGGTGATATCCATGGGTGCTACCGTGAGATGCTGGAAGTGATAGAGCGGCTAGGTTATACGGAAGATACGGAAGGACTATACCACCATCCAGATGGCAGAAGACTAGTATCTGTCGGGGATGTGATGAGCCGTGGTCCAGAATCGTTACAAGCGGTGCAATTCTGGAAAAAGCACGTGGATGCTGGACTAGCGTATATGATTGACAGCAATCATGGCTGGAAAATCTGCCGTTACCTCGATGGAAGAAAGGTGACTCTCAGTCATGGGGATGAACGATTTGCAGAGGAACTGGCCAAGTATGAACAAAAAGCGGGCAAGGTAGCGGCGGAACAGCTTAGAAGTGAGTTGAGAGATTTTCTGCTACATGCACCTTCTCATCTTATTTTTGGCAGAAATGGATTGCGACACGTGGTCGTGGCTCATGCCGGGATTAAGGATCATTTTATTGGCAAACAGTCGGCACGTATTTCTGATTATTGCCGCTATGGAGATACGGAAGGGCAGGATGCGAACGGAAGACCGATCCGTAAGGATTGGTTCGTAGACCATGAATCGGGAGAAATAGTAGTATGGGGACATGATCCGAGACCGCAGCCTACCCTTGTGAACCAGACGGTGAATATTGATCAGGGTGTGGTATTTGGCGGTATGCTGACCGCTTATCGTTATCCGGAAAAGGAATTTGTCAGCGTTCCGGCACATGAGAACTATGCGAATGATCCCGATAGCCCACTTGTCCGGTGGCAGAGAAAACGGTTTTCCCCGCCGAATTTATGCAAGCTCATCGCTGGTTACAGTGTGCTGACGGAATCGTATGGCGAAGTGCGCGTACAAGGAGAATGGATCAAATCCGCTATAGATACCGTGTCACATGTGACTGTATCCATGGAGGAGCTGGTGTATATTCCACCGACGATGAGTCCTGCTCCAGCGGTGTCTGCAGAGGCAGGATATCTGGAGCATCCCCGTGAGGCGCTAGCTTATTATCGTGGACAAGGAGTACAAACGATGGTGGCCGAGAAAAAACATATGGGTAGCCGGGCTATTTTGCTATTATTCAAAAACGAACAGGCCGCTGTTCAACATGTAGGCTACCCGACATTGGGCACGATCTACAGTCGGAGCGGGAGAGC
Source organism: Paenibacillus sp. SEL1 (assembly GCF_054602535.1). Taxonomy (NCBI): domain Bacteria; kingdom Bacillati; phylum Bacillota; class Bacilli; order Caryophanales; family Paenibacillaceae; genus Paenibacillus; species Paenibacillus sp. SEL1. The sequence goes on from NZ_CM137723.1 coordinate 2,998,384, forward strand.
TTTCTTTGAACAAAGCCTTGGGAAGCAAGTGCTGGAGAAGCTGAATGTGGATCTACAGACTGCTGGATATTTTGATCGGAACCAGACGGATTTTGTGTTGCTGGATGCGGAAATTGTACCGTGGAATCTCAAGGCTCGGGAACTGATTGCTGCACAGTATGCGCATGTGGGGGAAGCAGCTCTGCTGGATCGCAGTAAGCTGGTAGACAAGCTGAAGCAGGCGAAGGTTGCAGGTCGAGAGGTTGGAGACTGGTTGGAGGAAATGGAACAGAAGTACGCGAATGCTGTAACCTTTCAAGAGGCTTTTCAAAAATATTGCTGGGATGTGGACGGTCTGGATGAAATTCGTATCGCACCGTTCCATACGCTGGCACACAGCGGAAAGACTTTTTTCGACCATTCTCATATTTGGCATATGGAGAAAAACCGGGAGCTGGCTGGGCTGTCTTCCCTGTTTATGGAGACAGAGTATCGCGTGATTACGGACGAAGCAAGCGAGGAAGAGGTCATTCGCTGGTGGAACGAGATGACAGAGGATGGTCATGAGGGGATTGTGATCAAACCGGAACGCTTTTTGATGAAAAATCGGGACAAGATGATTCAGCCTGCAATCAAGGTGAGAGGCCGCAAGTATTTGCACATCATTTACGGTATGGATTATCTTGCCCCTAAGAATTTAAAGCGTCTGAAGCAGCGTCGAACGAACAAAAAGGAGCGTCATGCCCTGATGGAAGGAGCGCTTGGTATGGAAGGCGTGGAACGTTTTGTCCGCAAGGATACGGTAGATCGTATTCATGAATGCGTCCTTGCCGCGCTATCTCTGGAATCGGAGCCGATTGATCCGAGATTGTAGTTTGCGAAGGAGGGATTGAGATGGAAAGGGGTACACCGTTAATTGATATTGGTGTGAACTTGATGCACCGTTCGTTTCATGCAGATCGGGAACAGGTGGTAGAGAGAGCCGCGGCTGTAGGGATTTCACGCTGATTATTACCGGGACCAGTGTCCGCAGCAGTCGGGAGGCTTCTCAGTATGCAGCACGTTATCCGGGCCAGCTGTATGCGACAGCTGGCGTGCATCCCCATGATGCCAAAGACTGCAACGCAGACACGATTCAGCAGCTCCGCCAGCTGGCGGGTCAGCCGCAGGTTGTATCCATAGGGGAATGCGGATTGGACTATAACCGTGATTTTTCGCCACGTGATGTGCAGCGTCGATGGTTTGGGGAGCAAATCCAACTGGCGGGTGAGCTGAATATGCCGTTATTTCTGCATGAACGAGATGCACATGAGGACTTTGTCGCTATGCTTCGGGAGTATCAAGGGCTTGTCGATAAAGCGGTAGTGCATTGTTTTACTGGCACTGAACAGGAATTGCATACGTATGTAGAAATGGGACTGTATATCGGGATCACCGGCTGGATTTGCGACGAACGGCGTGGCAAACATCTGCGTGAACTGGTCAGAGATATTCCCTTGGACCGTCTGATGATTGAAACGGATGCTCCATTTTTGACCCCGCGTAATTTGCCCGTGAAGCCCAAAGAAGGGCGTAATGAGCCCGTGTATCTCGCTCATATTGCTGCTACGGTTGCCGAATGTACAGGTCGAAGCATGATGGAGATCGAAATCGCCACGACGGAGACAGCCAAACGTTTCTTCGGATTATAGGATTGTCAAAGCCATAGATGTGGTATATATTATAGTGAATTAAAAGAGCATTGTCGGGAGCTTGAGAAAGTCAGGCTGAGAGGGTGGCCCTTGCCACTGACCGTGAAATCTGATCTGGGTAATGCCAGCGTAGAGAAACCAAGAACACTATACAGGAATGCCGCTTGTTTTGCGGTTGTCGATAGATTCAATGTATGTCCTAGCATTTTACCTTGACCCTGACTTTGGCTTGGTATCAGTGTAGTAGCTTAGACTACTGGTTATATAAGGCATATCGACGAATGATGTTTTGTATGGTGCTTCACCTTTTACTGCGCATAAAGCTTGCCTGGAGATTCAGCTCCAGACAAGCTTTTTTTTACGGCCAAGAGGCCAATTATAAGGAAAAAGGGGAGCACGCAATAATGAATACTGCTGTAAGAGCGTCCAAAGGGTTGAAGCTGACTGATATTTTGGTCACGATTGTGATATCTGTTGTGTTCGGGTTGGTCTACAAAATATGGGGACCTGCCTATGATTTGATGAAACCATTTGGTCTACACGCCGAGCAGTTGATGTATGGCATGTGGTTTATGGCAGGCACGTTTGCTTATCTCATCATTCGCAAGCCGGGTGTTGCGATTTTGGCAGAGGTGGCAGCGGCAACGGTCAGCGCTTTTTTGGGAAGCGAATGGGGCATGTCCACCTTATACTATGGCCTGCTGCAAGGCTTGGGAGCGGAGCTGTTTTTTGCGGCTTTTCTGTATCGGAACGCAAACCTATGGGTTGCTTCGCTAGCTGCGGCTGGGGCGGCTGTCACTTCTCTGATTTTAGACTTCAGTTACGGGTATATTGATCAGCTATCGACCTGGAACTATGTTTTGTATATTGGCTTTCGGATGATTGGCAGTATTGTGATTGCCGGGGTATTCGCGTTCTATCTGGCTAAGGCATTGGAGGTAACCGGAGTTACACGAAGTTTGAGACCTGCAACGGAACAAGATTATAAGGGGCTGGATTGATGAGCCGGGCAACCGAAGATGTGGTGGCTTCGATCACCCGTCTACGGTTGAAATTTCCCGGTGAGCAAGAGCTGCTTTTTCACAATATGTCTTTGTCTGTCCACAAGGGGGAAAAGCTGCTGCTACTGGGACCGAGTGGATGCGGTAAATCAACGCTGCTCCAAGTGTTAAGCGGTCTGATTCCACGCACGATAGAAGTGCCCATGAAATGCGATGCTGCTGTAATCCCAAGTGTCTCAGGTATTGTATTTCAAGATCCTGATACGCAGTTCTGTATGTCATATGCAGACGAGGAACTGGCTTTTGTGTTGGAAAATAATCAGGTTCCCCGGGAACAGATGCAATCCCGTATTCGCGAGCTGCTGATACAGGTGGGTCTATCGACGGATGATATACACATGCCCATTGGCAACATGTCACAGGGAATGAAGCAGCGTTTGGCGATTGCGTCTGTGCTGGCTATGGAGCCAGAAGTGCTTTTTCTGGATGAGCCGACGGCTTTGTTGGACGAGGAAGGCACTACACAGGTGTGGGATACCATTCGCAATATTTCGGTAGACCAGACACTGGTGATCGTAGAGCATAAAATTAATGAAATCGTCCATGATGTGGATCGGATTGTGGTGCTTTCTGCTCAAGGGGAGATCATTGCGGATGGAAGGGCAGAAGAAGTATTTCATGTGCATCGGCAGGCATTGTCTGAGTACGGGGTGTGGTACCCGGGAGTATGGAATGAATCGTCTTCGCCGCGTTGGAGTGAATCAGTGACACAGCAGAATGGTGCGGGGACTGATTTGCTGGAGCTGGAACATTTTAGCGGCCTCCGAAGTTTAAGTCCAGTGATTTATGTGGAGCATGCGCAGGTGAAGCCTGGAGACTGGATTGGTGTGGTCGGTGAAAACGGGGCTGGCAAAAGCTCGCTGCTGCTCTCCATGATGCGTTTACTTCGCACACAGGGACGTTATAGCGTGTGTGGGATTGAGGCAGGCAGTACGGAACAACTGGCAGAGCGTATCGGTTTCGCATTTCAAAATCCCGAGCTGCAATTCGTAGCGCATACCGTACGAAAGGAACTAGAGTATTCGTTACCCAAGAGCTTGTTTAGTGCTGAACAGTGCCGGGAGCGGGTGGATCGGATGCTCGTACAGTTCGGATTGGAGCGGCTGGACGAGCGTCATCCGTATCAGCTTTCGTTAGGCCAAAAAAGGCGGTTGAGTATTGCTACGGCCATGATCCGTGAGCCGGAAGTGTTGCTACTGGATGAACCGACTTTTGGTCAGGATGCGCAAAATACCTTTGTCATGCTGGATATGTTGGAGCAGCTGAGAGCGGCAGGCACGGCCATTGTGATGGTCACGCATGACCCGGAAATTGTCCGTCGATATTGTACCGATATATGGCGGATTCAGAAAGGGGAACTACAGTATGAACCTGTCCTTTCCCCATCATAAAACATGGCTGCATCGCGTGAATCCGGGCTTAAAGCTCGTTATGTTTTCCATACTGTTTGTGGTCGTTATAGTCATCCATGATCCGAATGTCATGTTTAATGTTGCGTGTACTATGCTGCTGCTGCTTGCCTGGTCAGGCCATCCATGGAAGCGGCTGCTGCTGTACGGATCTCCCTTTATATTGGTGTTTATTTCAACTTCAACGGGCATGATGATGTTCGGCAAAGGGGTGACGACCTGGTGGTCATGGGGCTTGATCCATGTGACGCAGGAAAGCTTTTACCGAGGCATGCATCTGGGCTTTCGTGCGCTGAGTATGGCTGCGGTAGGGTTGCTGTTTGGTTTAACGACTCGTCCGGTGGACCTTTTTTATTCACTGATGCAGCAATGGAGGCTCCCTCCGAAGTATGCGTACAGCTTCTTGGCAGCCATGCGGTTGATGCCCATGATGGTGGAGGAATTCCAGGCATTGAGACAAGCTCATCGCATTCGAGGCTTGCATCAGCATGTGTCCAAATGGAATATGTATGCCACACTCCGCAGATATGCGATTCCGCTGCTCGCTCAAAGTATCCGGCGTGCGCAGCGCATTGCTATTGCTATGGAAGCCAAGGGTTTTGCTAATGAAACCAAGCGCACGTATTATTATGCGATTGGCTATTCGGCTGTAGATATTTTATTTATTCTCTATTTTGTGTTGATGCTTACGCTGGCTTGGGGATTCGGTATCCGCCTTCCTTATGTAGGGGTATGGGATGTACGTTAATTGTTGTCAAAATGCTTTGCCCGTTTTCTGCTCTGTGGTATATTAATGCAATGGGAATTGACGGCTCGTACAGACCCGCCCGGGCTGGCGGGCTTATTACATTTTCCCTGAGAAATGGATCATCAGGAGGCCAAGTTTCATGATTACGCTGCATCAGGTAAGCAAGCATTATACCACCTCAAGCGGCCAATTTCATGCGGTTCAATCCGTGTCCCTTCAAGTGGAAGAGGGGGAAATTCACGGTATCATAGGTGCCAGCGGTGCCGGCAAGTCTACGTTGCTCCGGTTGATGAATGTATTGGAAAGGCCGGATGAGGGAAACGTGGTTGTAAACGGGGAAGATCTGACTCGCATGCCGGAAAAACGTCTCCGAGAAGCGCGGCGATCCATAGGGATGATTTTTCAGCATTATCATCTTGTTCACAATCGGACGGTCAGTGGAAATGTGGCAATGCCGTTAGAGCTGGCAGGTGTCGCGAAAAAAGAGAGAGCGGAACGTGTGCGCGAATGCCTGCAATTCGTCGGTTTAGCTGATAAAGCAGAACAGTATCCGGCACAACTGAGCGGAGGCCAAAAGCAACGTGTGGCGATAGCCAGAGCGCTGGCGAATCGACCTGCGGTGCTGCTGTGTGATGAGCCAACCTCGGCGCTTGATCCGCAGACGACCGCGGATATTTTGGGCGTGTTACGGGAGATCAACCGTGAACTGGGAGTTACTATTGTAATCGTAACGCACGATATGGACGTGGTACGCAATATTTGTACCCGTGTATCAGAAATGCGAGATGGGCAGCTACTTTCAACGCAGCGTGTAGCTGACACCGCGGTAGGTTCAACAGCGGGAGCAGGTGAAGCTGATGAATGAAATGCTGAGCATCATTGCGCAATATCAGTCTGAGATATGGAAAGCCATCGGAGAGACGTTTATCATGGTGGGGATTTCTATCGCAGCAGCTGTACTGTTAGGGCTTCCGGCAGGAACGATTTTGTATTTGTGTGGTAAAGGGCAAAAATATGAAAATCGACTGCTGTTCACCCTATTGAACAGTGTGGTCAATATTATCCGCTCATTCCCATTTTTGCTGCTCGTCGTGTTTATGATTCCATTTACACGTCTGGTCGTAGGGACGGCGCTGGGCACGATGGCTGCAACGGTTCCCTTGTCAGTGGTGGCCATCGCCTATTATTCGAGGCTGGTGGAGCAATCATTGCTCGAGGTGCCCAAAGGTGTAATTGAAGCCGCTACTTCTATGGGGGCATCCACCCTCCAGCTTATTTTTAAATTTCTGTACGTGGAGGCTCGTTCCGGGCTTGTACTGGGTTTGACCACGTCCACCATTAGCTTCATCTCCTACTCCACGGTGATGGGCATTGTGGGCGGCGGCGGGGTAGGCGATTTTGCCATCCGCTACGGTTACCAGCGTTTTGAAACAGGCTTGATGACGTTCACCATCGTTGTCATGATTATTTTCGTACAAACGATCCAGTTCACCGGAAGCACCATATCCCGCCGGATCGACAAGCGGTAAGGTGGAATTGTAACTTTCACTATACTTGCACAACTCACTATGGGAAATAAAAATGACTTTACAGTACCCCAAAAGCGGAGCGGGCAGAATTGTTCTGGAGAAGCGTCAGCGTTCGCCTTTGAAATGGGATTCTAACCTATAAATTGTGTTACAAATCAGAGAGAATCCCATTTCAACAGCGATCAGAAGAACAATCATTCGCGAAGCGGCTGCGGCTCCCACTGTAACTCATTTTTTATCTTCCTAATCACAATTTACTTGGAGGTTCCTCATCAAATGAGTCGGAAAAACAACATGAAAACGAACTTGAAATTACTTACACTATTTGCTGTCGTTATGCTACTGGTTGCTGGATGCGGTGGTCAAAAGCAGGCTGCTCCAGAAACACAGTCTAAAGAAGCAAATTCCCAAAAAGAAGTGACCTTGAAAGTGGCAACGCTAATCCCACCGATGACAGATGTGCTGGATATCGTGAAGCCGCTGCTTAAACAGGACGGAGTCAATCTGGAAATCGTCGTGCTTTCAGACAATATCCAACCGAACAACGCATTGGCAAGCCGGGAAGTAGATGCTAACTTCTTTCAGCATGCTCCTTTTATGCAACAATATAATGAAAGCAACAAGTCTGATTTGGTGGCGATAAAACCTATTTACAACGCCATTTACGGCGCGTACTCCAAAAAATACAAGAACGTTAAAGACCTGCCGGAAGGTGCGACTATTGCCATTGCCAATGACCCGGCCAATACTGGACGTTCTTTAGTAATGATGGAGCAAAATGGTTTGATCAAGCTTAAAGAAGGCGTAGGCTATAATGCTACACAGGCTGATATTATTGAAAATAAGAAAAAATTTGTGTTTAAAGAAGTGGATTTGTTGATGCTAGCGCGGTCACTGGATGATGTGGACATGGCTGCCATGTATCCCGCATATGCCAAGCCGCTCGGTCTGACACCGAAGAAGGACGCGCTGATTACCGAAAAAGACGATACGCACTTTGCCATTAATCTGGTAGCGCGTAAGGATAATGCAGATTCCGATGCTATTCAAAAGCTGGCAAAGCGAATGACTGGACCGGAAGTACGTAAATTTTTTGAGGACAATTACAAGGACAGCGTTGTTCCAGCATTTTAAATAAATAAGTATGTTGAAACATCGTTTTATGATGAAATACGACCTGTATAATGGAAGGAAGTCTGTGAAGAGCAGATGGTCTCCCTTGTGCAGGTCTTTTCTTCACCCTTAATATGGAAAGGAATTATCGAAAACAGGGTATAAAGTCTTATTTTTTAAGGTTTTAGGGTGTTGCACCGCTGCGAATTTTGGTCATAAAGGGCGATGGAGTAATGATAAGGAACATATTAAAATAAAAATACGAACAAACATTCGTTTTCGATTTTGTTAACGATGTTTTTATATGGGTCAAAAAATTCAGCTGACAACGGGCCAAAAGCGTGAATAAAAAGGAAGGGGAACGACATGAAGCTGTTTGTAACTGTAAAAAGTCTGGGAAAGCGCAAGCCCGCACTCGCACGACAGGAAATAGAGCTGAGTCCTGCTCCAGAAACATTGCGAGATTTGATTACTGCAACCGTTGCTCTGAATGTTCAAAAGCTGCGGGAAAAGCAGGAGAGTGTCGCGCTGATTCCGTTCCTTACGGGAGAAGAAGTACAGGCACAAGGCGAGATAGGCAAAGTAGGATTCGGTTCCATATATAATGATGGTGTCCCGGATATTAAGGATGCCGTGAACACGGCGATGCAGGCTTTTGAAGATGGTTTATACAGAGTTTTTGTATGTGACGAGGAAACTATTGAACTCGATACTCCTTTGTCACTTAAGGATGGGAATGAGATTGTATTTATACGCTTCACAATGCTGGCTGGAGGCCTATGGTAGAGGGGGAAACGAAACATGCATCAAGAGAACAATGAGCAAGAATATTTCACCACACTGAAGGAGCGCGCGGCGCAACTGGATGGACCACAACAGGAGTTGGCTCAGTATGTTGTGGAACTAGGTAAGCTTCATTACATACAGGAGAACGAGGAGCCATTTAATGAATGTCAGCGAATATTAAAAGAACGGGCGACAGAAAGCGGAGAACCGCTGTTTAAGCCACTGACAGAGGTATTATATGCTCTAATTGGACAAACAGCAGGCGATGTATTCGCACATCTAACGGAGCATGTGACTGAATATCCATACAGCACAGGGTATGCGCGCAAACCGTTTCGCACTTCGGATATTACGGCCCATACTTCCCGGGTTTATAAAAGAATGGTGCAGTTGATCCGAATGGACTGTATCGGGTTCTCCGTAATGGATTATTTAACAAAAAAGGATTATGAACCAGGCAGAGATTACCGGATTCAGGAAACGATTGGTGACTGGATTGCTTATGAGCTGGATCACGGTAATTCACAGGTGCTTGAGGCGTTAAAAGCTATTATTTATGGGGATAATCAGGCGGCGTTACTTACGCGCAATATGATTAAAGGCATGCTCCTGAGTCATCAGGAGGAGAATTATCGCATGATCGGCGAGCTCTTGGCAGCCGCCAAACTCCAGGAGGGATTGCGCCAAAGTATCGTGGAACAAATGGATGAAGGAACCCCGGAGGCTCTAATATATCTGTTGAAGGTAATCATCGACCAAGGCTTCATTCGTTACAGTTCGGTGGTGCGGGCGCTTGCAGTATGGACGGGAATGGGCTTGGAATCCGCCAATCAGCGGGTCGTTCGCCAACTGATCGAGCAGGCATATGAAGCATTGACTCGTAGTGAACTGCGCCAGGAATGGCTGACCAGCTCAAATGCTAATGAAGTTTATATGAGTTTGTGGGCTACGGCAGTACATGAGGAACGTGATTTGTATGGACAGGTTCGGAAACTCATGGAACAAGGAGTAACTTACCAGAAGATCGTAGCACTGTATGTACTGTCTAACAGTGACAACAAGGATGTGCGCCTCGGAATTGCGAGAGAATATCTGGGTGAAACGGACCAAGAGCTTCAATATTGGATACTGACGAACTATACAAGCAATTATTTTTATGAATGGGTAGAAGGCGGGACGGTCGCGGATCGGATCGTTAAAGTGGTGCGTACTCCTTTGCTGGAGAGCAAAGAGGAGCGGCGTAAGGATTTTGAACGACTTCATAACCTGTTTGTACATATGAAAAAGGGTGAGTCCACCGAGCCCTCCAAGGTGCTGGATTTTGTTAATCTGTATCACCGCTCAGATGCACCTATTCAAAAAATGCTGTATCTCGCTGGTTATGATATGGATGCTTCCTGGATTGGGGAAATCATAGCCTTAAAGGAACAGATTAGCCCTAATCTGCGTGGCGAACTGTTGAACCATTTTGTGCAAAAACCTGAGGATGCGGTACAACGTGATTTTATTTTTTCCAGTTTGTCTGACAAAAGTATGAGTATCCGTGAGTTCGCTGTGGCCAAGGCGCGTAAGCTGACGCTGTCGGAACCAGAAATGCAACAAATGGAAGCCTTATTAAAGCTCAAGACGGGATCATTGCGCCAAAGTGTCATTGGTGTGTTGCTCTCACAATCGGAAGAGCCGCTCGCTGGCTCATTGGAACGCTTGCTGCGTGCTAAGGTGGAGCTGCAACGATTGGGTGGACTGGAAGTATTGACGAAGATATATGCAGACCCGGATCGTGCCGAACAGTATGAAAGCCTGCGGACTTTGGCGGATATCATTCAGCAACCTACAACCAAAGAGGAGCAACTGCTGTCCAAGCTGGGACAGGAGGATGCTTATACAGGGGCTAACGGTTTTGGACTGTACGATCCGAATGTCAAGGAAGCTTGGTTGGAAGAGAAAGTTGATCTGGGTGATTTTCGATTGGCCGATGTTTTTGTTAGTCCATTGGAGAAGCTCAAGCAGTTCTTGAGTGGACTGGATGAGCTTGTTCATCATCATCGTGATGTGGAATATACTGCGGAGTATTATTCGGGCTACAAAGATACATTGCTTATTGGGACGAACCTTCGCCCTCTACGGCTGGTTCAGATCGATGAAGAAGTAGATTCCAGACTGTCTTTATATCCTCTCTATGAGGAGTGGGACCGTTATTTGCAGGAAAGCGGCATGGAAGCGCGTGAACTGCTGGAGCTTGTTTTTTATGACCGATTAGAGCCTATGGACCGAACGCTGGATCGCTATTATCGATACTTTTCTTTTAACATGGACTATTCAGAACAAAGCAAGCACAAGCTGCTGGAAGGATGGCGTAAAGATTTCGCTGAGCAAATGTATTCTTTGGATCGCATTAACGAGGTGCAGAAGTGGATGGCAGAGCTGACCTATTCCGATCAGGTAAGCACACTAGTTAATGCTTATTTTATGGACACATCCGGTGACCAAACATTTGACGTAATTGACCTTGCTTTAAATTCACTAATGCAAGGCATGCCTAAGGACAGACCTGAAGAGGATATGGGAATGCTCCATCTATTGTCTGGACCGTGGGTGGCACTGGAGAAGGGGCAGGTCCATGATGATGAGTCCTTTAAGCGCTTTTTCCATACCTTTGTGAACTACGCAGAACTGCCAGGAGCGGAAAATCGTTTTTATTCTCCGCTGGATCTGGAGGATTACTTCAAAGCATATGAAAAAGGGTTGATTGGTGTAGGTGAAGTGTATCGGGAGCTGCTGGCTGGTAGTGAAAGCAGAAGACATATGAGTTCCTTAACCAATGCCCGCAATACATGGATTTCTAGCAGACCAGAATTTTTGGAGATACGTCGTACGGTTATTGATCGACTGCTAGAGATTGAATTGGTTCGAGGCGATTTGCCTACCGAGGCTACGCCAAAGGTTATGGGCTTGAGCCAATTTGAAGGTATGGATTATTTCATCCGTATTCTGGAGGGTCTCGACAAGGAAACGTTTGTGCGTGGTTATGTGTACGGCTACGGTGATCGTATTACCAAAAAGGAATCGTTCAGCCACTTGCTCAAGGCATGTTATCCGAGTGATGGCGAGGATGCCACGTTGCTCAAGGAAAAGCTGAAGAACACTAAAATTACAGATAAACGTCTGCTGGAGGCGGCTATGTATGCACCGCAGTGGATTGAGATTGTAGCAGACTATCTCGGTTGGGAAGGGCTGCGCAGTGCGGCATGGTATTTCCATGCGCATATCAATGAAGGTTTTTCGGCCGAGAAGGAAACGATTGTAGCTCATTACTCGCCGATTGCTCCACAAGATTTTAATGATGGTGCCTTCGATATTCACTGGTTTCATGAGGCCTATGAGACGTTGGGCGAGGAACGTTTTGACCTGCTGTACGATTGTGCCAAGTATATTTCGGCTGGAGCCAATCATCGTCGATCCCAGTTGTTTGCAGATGCGACGCTGGGTAAGCTCAAACGGAGTGAAATGGAAAAATCAGTGGAGGACAAGCGAAACAAAGACCATTTGCTGACCTACAGTCTGATTCCACTTGCTCAGCCGCCTGAACCAGATGTACGCGAACGTTATGATTTTATCCAGAGGTTTCTGGAACAAAGCAAAAAATTCGGCGCACAGCGTAAGGCCAGTGAGGCACTCGTTTCACGGATTGCGCTCGGGAATTTGGCACGTAACGCAGGCTATGATGACGTAACCCGTCTCGTATGGGATATGGAAGCTCGTAAGCTGGATGATCTTCGGTCTTATTTTGAGCCACATGCTTTGGACGAGGCTACAACAGTACAGCTCTTCATTGATGCTGAAGGAGCGGCAGATATTGAAATTGTCAGCAAAGGCAAGATGCTGAAATCCATTCCGGCTCGTTTCAAGAAGGATGAGTATGTTACGTCGCTGAAGGAGCTTAAAGGAGATCTAGTGGATCAGTACCGCAGAGCTCGCAAAGAATTGGAACGCTCTATGGAGTCTGGTACGACCTTTATGGTGAAGGAATTGAGAGGATTGCTGGGTAATCCTGTGCTTGCTCCGTTGGTGCGGACACTGGTGTTCAAGGCTGATGATCACCTCGGATATTTTAATGAGGAAACGTTGGTATTGACGGCTTCTTTTGCTGAACAGCATACTATAGGAGAAGAGGACAAGCTGATTATTGCCCATCCCCTTCATTTGTTCGAAAGTGGTCGTTGGAGCGACTTCCAGAAGGACTTATTCGACCGCCAGATACGCCAGCCATTTAAGCAGGTGTTCCGTGAGCTGTACTTGCTGAATGCTGATGAACGTGCAAGTGCGACCGTTTCCCGTCGATATGCAGGACACCAGGTACAGCCGAATAAAACGGTATCCCTATTGAAAGGTCGCCAATGGACAGTCAGCTATGAGGACGGACTTCAGAAGGTGTACTATGCTGAGAATCTGATTGCGAACCTGTATGCCATGGCGGACTGGTTCTCACCAGCGGATACCGAGGCTCCTACACTGGAGACAGTGCAGTTCTTTGATCGGACAACGTATAAGAGCGTACCGTTGAACGAAGTTCCTCCTGTTCTGTTCTCCGAAGTTATGCGGGATGTGGATCTGGTCGTCAGTGTTGCCCATGTAGGTGGCGTTGATCCAGAGGCCAGTCTGACGACCATTGAAATGCGTAGGGTTATTGTGCAGGAATCACTTCGCCTGCTGAAAATTAGCAATGTACGCTTGGATGGGAATTATGCACGTGTAGATGGGACTCTTGGCGAATATGCTGTGCATCTGGGAAGCGGGGGTGTCTACAAGCAAGCGAAGGGAGCACTGCATATTATCCCGGTGCATTCGCAGCATCGTGGACGCATCTTCCTGCCGTTTCTGGACGAGGACCCAAGAACAGCTGAGATTCTATCCAAAGTTGTGTTGTTGGCGGAGGATCAGAAGATCAAGGACCCGCAAATTCTTACACAGCTTCAAGCGTAGAATAGAATTCTGATATATATATATAGATTCATAATTAACTCAACGTTCGCACCTAAACAATGATTTTGCATCCTCGACTGTGTAGGTGGAAACTTAGTTTAGTTGCGGAGGTTGAGTTATTTAATATTGAGCGTTTATCGAGCACGAATAAGGAGATATGGGTAATATTTTAGGTTCTGTGGTTTGATAGGAATCTAACAGTATAACAATTGACGATCATAGGAGAACATAACGATGTTTAATAATATCTTTCTAAAAGAGTACTCAACCGAATATCAATCACAAGTTGTTGATTTAATTTTACATATTCAAAAAGATGAATATGATATCGCCATAACCAAAGAAGATCAGCCAGATTTGCTTGATATTGAAAACTTTTATCAGCGTGGTAACGGCAACTTCTGGGTGGCTCTTAGTGAAGGAAACGTAGTAGGGACTATAGCTTTGTTAGATATTGGGAACCGTAAGACAGCACTCAGAAAGATGTTTGTAAAACAAAACTATAGAGGTAAAACATTCAATGTTTCGAATCAATTATTGCATCATGCCATAGGATGGGCTAGGGAAAGGTCTATTGAAGAAATCTATCTTGGAACAACACCACAATTCGTAGCAGCTCATCGTTTTTATGAGAAGAACGGCTTTGTTAGTATAGCTCCTGGAGAATTGCCGCTTGGTTTTCCAGTCATGAAAGTGGATAAAAAGTTTTACAGATACGTCATTCAATAATGGGTATAAATGAAGATGCTGCTAGGCCACAAAAGAAACCGTCGTCTAGCAGATGCTTCTTTTGTTTAGGACAGGCGTTTGCTAGAATAAAAGGGTATGTTGTAAGTCAACGTTAACCAAATTGCTGGGAGGGACATACGTATGAGCAAAAAGATTAAATGGGGAATTGTCGGCACAGGCTGGATCTCAGATCAATTTGTGGCGGATTTGGCGCATGTTACGAATGGAGAAGGGTATGCTGTTGGATCACGCACTATTGAAAGCGCTACCGAATTTGCAGCTAAGCATCAAATATCAAGGGCTTACGGGAGCTATGAGGAATTAGCACAAGATCCCGAGATAGATGCTATTTACGTAGGGACTCCTCATCCTTTTCATAAAGAAAATGTTCTGACGGCTCTTCGGGCGGGGAAAGCGGTCTTGTGTGAGAAACCCTTCACCGTCAATAGTAAAGAATTGGAGGAACTGATCGGCTTTGCACGTGAGCGTAAGCTATTCCTGATGGAAGCAATGTGGACACGTTTTTTGCCTCCGATTCGCCAAGTGCGGGAGTGGATACATGCGGGACACATTGGTGAGGTAAAGCTGGTTAAGGCGGAATTTGGTTTTCGGATAGATTGGAACCCGGAGGGGCGGCTTTTGAACCCTGAGCTGGGCGGAGGTGCTCTATTGGATGCAGGGATTTATCCGGTTTCTTTTGCTTCAATGGTCTTCGGCCCTGAACCTGAGCATGTATGGAGCACTGCTCATATCGGGGAGACAGGCGTTGACGAGACATTTTCGATCTTGCTGGATTATGGAAAAGGACGCACGGCTATGCTTAACGGGGCAGTCCGTCTCGGATTGACGAATGAGGCATACATCCATGGAACAAAGGGCTATATCCACATTCCGTCATTCCTGAACAGCACATCGGCTACTTTAGTTGTGGACGGTGAAGAGGCACAAAACTTTCAGGATGACCGATCCTCTACAGGCTATGCCTTTGAAGCAGAAGAAGTCGGGCGTTGCTTGCACGAAGGCTTGCTCGAAAGTTCTACTATTTCTTTGGATGAATCATTAGGAATTATGAAACTGATGGATCAGATTCGTTCACAGTGGGGGCTTCGGTATCCGTTTGAATAATCACATTAATTCCAGGGACCTTTCAGGTTCTCTGGAATTTTTTTTGTTTGTGAGCGTTATTTTTTATACTAGGATTTTGCAAAATTCGATTCCAGTCGCTCCGAAGTGCAAGATATAGACGAATTAACATTGCGATCTATATCTTGTTCATTGGAAGTCGCTTATGGGATTTTTGAAAAATCCTCATACATAATTATTTCCAATTCCCAAATAGCGACTTTGGTCGCACGATAGGTAACGCCATATGAGTCAATCAAGAGTGGGACATATGAATCATTTTTTGTAATTTAAATTAGTTAAAAAATAGTCATTAAAAAGTTACAAAAGTGTAATTTTATTATCAGTTAAGTGAATTGTGAGCGCTCTCTTTTTATGGAGAAGAATGAAGGTCCTAGTGCTGTACTTCCAAAAACTTTCAATGAAATTTTCGAAAATGTACGGTAGGGTGGTAAACGTGTCACTTGAGCCATTGCGGCTTTTGCTGACTTGCTTGCTTATCCCGTAGCTCTCGATTCTTGTCGGAGCTCGCAGGATCGAGAGCCTTTGCAAGCCTGTGAGAGTTGAATAGACATTCACCTCATGACCTAACATCAAGGAGGAGTTACAAACGTGAAAGTGAAATCAACATGGTTGTTCCGTATGGTGATGATGACAGTTATCGCGGCTGTTGTGATCGGACCTATGAATATTGCAGGAGCGGCAGGAAGCCAGACAGATCGGCCTTGGATGAACACGGCCCTGTCGGCTGAGAAACGGACAGCGTTGCTGCTGCAAGAAATGACGCTGGAAGAAAAAATAGATTTGGTGACTGGTAAGGTCAACAATTACTATGGATTTTATAATAATTCGATGGAGCGGTTGGGTATTCCGGCGCTGACGATGGCAGATGGACCTGCGGGTGTGCGCATCGCCAATCCAGATGTGCAGGACAAGCAATCTACTGCGTTGCCTGCTCCAATTGCGTTGGCTGCAACGTGGGATACCCAAGCTGCCAAACAGTATGGTGATTTGATCGGAGACGAGGCTTTTAATACAACTCATAATGTTGCGCTTGGACCGGGGATGGATATTGCCCGTATTCCATGGGGATCGCGAAACTTTGAATCTATGGGTGAGGACCCGCTACTGCAATCGCAAATGGCGACCGCTTATGTCAAAGGTATACAAAGCCACCCTGTTTTGGCGACTGCGAAACATTACCTTATGAATAATCAGGAAACGGAGCGCTTCACGACGAATGTCAAAGTCAGTGACCGTGCGTTGCATGAGATTTACATACGCCCGTTCCAAGAAGTCATCGCCAAGGCAGATTTGGGAGGGGCCATGTGCTCCTTTAACAAGGTCAACGGCGAGTCTGCTTGTGAGAACAAAACTCTTTTGACGGACCTCTTGAAGAAGGAGCTGCAATTCAAGGGCTTCGTGATGAGTGATTACGGTGCGAACCTGAGTACAGTCGAATCAGCAAATAGCGGATTGGACCTGGAAACACCGGGGACACCATATGGTAAATGGGGAGATCAGCTGCTGGCGGCTGTTAAGAATGGCAAGGTAAGTGAAAAAACGATTGATGATAAGGCTGGGCGCATTCTGGTGCAAATGTTCAGCAAAGGTTTATTCGATCGCCCGGCTCAAAATAATCAAATTGATGCCCGTGACCATGGCAAGACAGCCCGTCAATTGGCTGAGGAAAGTATGGTACTGCTTCAAAATAAAAACAATGCATTACCGTTGTCTAAAGATAAACTCAAGTCCAT
Organism: Paenibacillus sp. SEL1; assembly: GCF_054602535.1. NCBI lineage: Bacteria > Bacillati > Bacillota > Bacilli > Caryophanales > Paenibacillaceae > Paenibacillus > Paenibacillus sp. SEL1. The sequence continues at coordinate 3,015,291 of NZ_CM137723.1, forward strand.
TGCTGTGATTGGCCCCGATGCAGATAACGGCACTGTGGCAGGCGGAGGCAGTTCGTTGGTGAACCCGACGTATACCGTGAGTCCGTTAGAGGGCATCCGCAATCGTGTCGGCAAAGGAGTTACCGTCCAATATGCACCGGGCACAGACCCGATCTCTGCAGGAGACATTATGCCAGGGCCATCTGCTGTTCCGTCTTCACTGTTGACTACATCTGATCAGAAAGAGGATATCAGTGTTGGATATGCGACTTATGGAGATGGCGAACAGGGGCTTCGAGGCGAATACTGGAAGAATAACAAGATGGAAGGCAATCCGATTCTTGTACGCAATGATGACCAAGTCAATATGAACCTTGGATTTTATAATTATCAGGGCTTCAATGCGAAGTCCCCTAAAGTTCCCAATACACCAACGACACTGAACGGCTTGATATCTGCACGCTGGACAGGGGCAATTGCAGCTCCCAAGGATGGTGACTATGCATTGTCATTAACCAGTTTGGGATCAAGCAAGCTGTATCTCGACGATAAGCTATTGGTGGATAATCAAGGTGAAAAGCTGGGCACTACGAAGAAAAACATCTCCCTTAAAGCGGGTGAAAAGCACAAGATACGTATTGAATACCGCGCTGATTATCCGACAAATGGTCGTGATTCCGGTGGTATGGTTCGTCTGGGCTGGGAACCTCCGGCAGATACGTCAGATAAGTTGATTGACAACGCTGTGAAATTGGCGAAAAAATCGGATGTTGCGATTGTTGTTACGCGTACGTATGAGAGCGAAGGATATGTTGAGCGTTCCGATATGGAACTACCGAACAATCAGGATCGGCTGATCCGTGCGGTTGCGGCTGCAAATCCGAAAACCATTGTCGTACAAATGAGTGGCAGAGCTGTGCAAATGGATACATGGCAGGACAAAGTCCCTTCCATCGTACAAGCATGGTTTGCTGGACAAGAGCAAGGAAATGCTATAGCGCGCGTCTTATTCGGTGATGTGAATCCTTCTGGTAAATTGCCGGTAACTTTCCCGGTTAACGAGCAGTCTACACCCGTGTCCTCACCAGAGAAGTTTCCAGGTGTGAACGGTATAGGTGACTATTCAGATGGTATTTTTGTAGGCTATCGTGGGTATGAGAAATCGGGTATTCAACCGGCGTTCTCCTTTGGACACGGTTTATCCTATACGACATTCGGATATAGTGATCTGAAAACAAAACAGCATGCGAGTGGAAAAAAATCCGATCGTACGAGTTCCGTAGAAGTTTCGCTAAAATTGAAGAACACTGGCAAAACAGCCGGAGCTGAGGTTGTACAGGTGTACAGCGGTAAGCTTCCGACAAACGTAGAGACTCCATCCCGTCAACTGGCAGGCTGGTCCAAGGTAGAGTTAAAGCCGGGGCAAGAGAAGAAGGTACGCATTGAGCTCGACCCGAAAGCTTTCTCTTATTGGGATGAAAAGTCCAAAGCATGGGTTATGCCAGCGGGTGAAGTGCCCATTTATGTGGGCAGCTCCTCACAGGATTTACGACTGACAGGAAGTGTTACGATTCCGGCAACCTCTACAGAAAAGGCAAAAAAGTAATCCCGTTACATTTGTTTTAAAATGGTTATATTCAAGAGAGCACGGGCACAAGCACCGGCTCTCTTTTTGCTATCGGTATGTAAACGTCCAACAGGTATGCAAAGGGAAACCCAAGTGAAAGCTGAAATAGTAGGGAGGATGGGGACAGGATAATGATGGGGAGAGGAGGATATAGATGAAAAAACTCCAAAAGCAACGACGTACTGACATCTGGCTGCTTATAGCTGCAGTAGCCATTTTGATCTGTGCGGTCCTGGCCAATATGGCTATACGGAATGTTCCGGGGCCGAAAGCAGAAAATAACGTCAACATGTGGCTAACAACACCCGACCCGGCGAATCGCTTAACCCAACAAACCCCGATCCGTTGGGATAAGGATAACAGTAAAGAAAATGCAGCGAATGCGGATACACTGACGATTGAGATTAAGCCAGATATTCATTATCAGACGATGGAGGGATTTGGCGCAGCGGTGTCCGGTTCGTCCGCATACCTGATGAATCATGGCATGTCTGCCAATCAGCGTGATCAGCTGCTAAATGATTTGTTTACAGCCAGTGGCATTCAACTAAGTTATATTCGCCATACCATTGGAGCCTCAGATTATTCCGTAGATGAACAGGGACAGCCTGGTAGCTATACCTATGACGATGTGGCAACAGGCAAGGACTATGAGCTGAATCATTTCTCCATCGCCAAGGATCGGGATGTGATCGATGTGTTGAAGCAAATCCTGAGAAGAAACCAGGATTTAAAGATTATGGGAACCCCATGGACAGCTCCGCCCTGGATGAAATATGGGGAGCAGATTTATAACGGCTGGTATTTGGATTATACCGATCCGCGCGTCTACCAGGCGTATGCTGACTATTTTGTTCGTTATCTACAGGCTTATGCGAACGAGGGAATTCCGATTCAGGCGATTTCCATTCAAAATGAGCCAGAATTCACGACGCCCAAGTATCCCAGCATGAGTATGGGAGCAGCAGAACAGGCGAATTTTATTAAACAATATCTGGGTCCCACCCTAAATCGAAACCATTTATCTACTCACATTATTGCCTTTGACCATAACTGGGATACAGGGAGCGAATATGCCAAGACCGTGTTAGGAGATGAACAGGCTCGAAACTATACGCACGGAACGGCCTTTCATTGCTACAAAGGAGAGCCCACAGCGATGACAGATGTGCATAATGCTTTCCCTGATAAGCCTGTATATATGACAGAATGTAGTGGGGGAGCGTGGAGTCCGGGCTTTGGAGATAATTTGAGCTGGGATATGTCCAAGCTGATCATTGGTGCACCCCGAAACTGGTCGCAAAATGTCCTCTTTTGGAATATCGCACTTGACCCGTCCGGGGGTCCGACCAATGGAGGTTGCGCCAACTGTAGAGGTGTAGTAACCATCGACCCGTTAAGCGGTGCCGTTACGAAAAATGTGGAGTACTATGCGATTGGGCACGCCAGCAAATTCGTCCGTCCAGGTGCGGTACGTATTGATTCTACACATTATAGTGGGAGTATTGAAACGGTCGCCTATCGCAACCCCGACGGTACGCTTGTCCTGATTGCCGCCAATACGGGAGAGAAGACAAAGACATTTAAGGTTCGGCATGGAAATAAGGTTTTCAAATCTACCCTTCCATCCAAGTCCGCGGCTACCTTTCAATGGAATCCTACGGCTTCCTGACACGGCCTGTACATCAACGTTTTAGAGCGCTTAGCCCATCTGGCTGAGCGCTCTTTTTTTCATTTGCTACAAAACCCAGACTGCGAAAAAAATTTTAATATTGTTCAGAATTGATTCAGAGGCGGATGATAAGATCTTTTCACTAATAACAAGAATGAACCGTTTACGGGGGATAGTCTGATGAATCAAGAAACGAATAAAGAATGGCAAAAAGTGCTGATGGTGACGTTGCTGGCAGGTATGGCATGGGGACCCCATTATTTGACTTTTTTAAGAGTCCAGCTTAAGTAGGTCGTAGGAGTTGCTGGCAGAGCGACTATATTTCAGGTTCATCAGGAACCACAGGAGGCATCTCTTTTGTTTTTTTACAATATGTCGATGGTGGAGACGGTCGCATCGTGCTGCAATTGTTTTACAACCGAGAATGTGACTTCTCTCATAAATTAGAAGGATATGAGCTGGAGGTTCACCAATTCATGAAAAACACGAACCGTATGAACGTATCCAGCATAGCACTATATCCGGTTAATCCAGTAATACCGTATCTGATCATAAATAGCCCCTTTTACGATTTCATGGATGTGACGAATGTTGCCTATTTTAATCAAGAGGGTCATTTCTATAACCCAAATGAATTTAATACGGTCGCATATGTACTCAAATATCATGAAACTATACCCGAAAGGTACTTATCAATATGTAGGCAGGCATACACCTTAATCGATGTGTTTGTCTGAGCTCGCTGTCTTTTGAAGACAGGTCATGAATTCTTATAAAGGTGTAACCCATCAACTATCGTGGGTTACGCCTTTTTGAATACTGAGCATTTTGTATTGATCCAAGCCTTTACTGTACAAGGAGATTTTCAACATGAAACCAGGGGCATGGGGAGTTCTTCCGCAGCAGTATCAATATGCTTGAACAATGTACCCAACTGAATTACAATACAATTGATAATGATTTTTAATATCAATTAGAATGAAAAGGGGGAGTTGGACTACATGTTTGGATTGACCAAAAAGCTACATATTTATACAGCACTTATTCTGTTGATATCGGTGCTGGCTGGTTGTGCCTCGGGTGGAACTACAGGGACAACAGACCCTTCAAGTAAGTCTGCAAGTGGTAATGAGAGCAATGCAGCAGGCAGTGGTGCGGACGAGCAGACCAGAGTTATCAAACATGCCATGGGTGAAACGACAGTTAAGGGAACTCCGAAGAGGATTGTAACCTTGTTCCAGGGTGCCAATGATGTTGTTGTTGCACTTGGTGTTAAGCCAACGGGTGTTGTGGAATCCTGGGTTCAGCAACCCGTATATAAATATTTGAGAGATGATCTGGATGGTGTGACGCAAGTAGGTCAGGAATCACAGCCGAACCTGGAAGAGATCAACAAATTGAAGCCGGATCTAATCATTGCCACCAAAACAAGACATGAAGATATCTATGATCAACTGTCCCAGATTGCTCCAACGGTAGTTACCGAGACTTTGTTTGACTGGAAAGAGACGGTAAAGACGGCTGGTGAAGCGATGAATATGAAGGAACAGTCGGACAAGTTGCTTGCTGATTGGGATGCAAGGGTAGCGGATTTTAAAGGCAAAATGGGTGACCGTCTTCCCATTGAAGCAACTATTACGAATTTTAGAGCCGATCAGGTTCGCATTTTCTATATGGGATACGCCGGAAAAATATTGAAAGAGCTTGGATTTACCAGACCGCCTGGACATGATGAAGACACCTGGGGGGTGGAGTTGACCTCGAAAGAGAACATCCCGGATATGAACGCAGATATGATCTTCAACTTCAATTCAGGCACGGAAACAGAAGCTATTGAGAAAAACTATAAGGATTGGACCAGCAGTCCGCTCTGGAAAAATCTCGATGCAGTGAAGAATAATAAGCTAGTACAGGTTGATGAAGTGGCCTGGAACATGGGGGGCGGATACACATCGGCCAACATGATGCTGGACGACCTATACAAGCAGTTCAATCTGAACTAATGGGAGCAAGACCTGCCATGTACCAGGACATTCGTATACGAAGCGTATGGGCAGGCAGGTCTTTTTGCATTTCACGGATGAAAGAGTGAGAATATGTTTCCCCTTTTTACGAAGGCAAGTACGAAAATTTATGGACTATCCGGCTTATTCATTTTGCTATTACTCGCCTGTGTAGCCAGCATGATACTGGGGCGTACACACATAACATTTCAAATAGCAGTGAATGCACTACAACACTATGACGAAAGCTCCGTGGAGCATGTCGTACTTCTGACAGAACGTTTGCCACGCACAATTTTTGCCGCTGTTGTTGGTGCAAGTTTGGCGGTGGCGGGAGGACTCATGCAAGCGCTAACTCGTAATCCGCTCGCTTCACCAAGTGTGTTTGGGATCAATGCGGGTGCCATTTTTTTTATCGTTATTGCCATCGTGGTGCTGTCGGTGTCCTCGCTCAGTACGATGATGTGGTTTGGTTTTGCTGGGGCAACCTTCGCAACAGTGATTGTGTACGCGCTTGGGTCCATCGGTCGTGATGGTCTGACTCCCATCAAGATTGTGCTGGCGGGTACCGCTATCTCTGCACTTTTTGCTTCGTTCACACAGGCAATCCTGGTGCTGGATGGAACGGGATTACAGGACGTGTTGTTCTGGCTTGCAGGTTCAGTGAGCGGTCGAACACTTGATATGCTTTATCCTGTACTGCCATATATGACGGTTGCCGCTGTGATATCCCTGTTTATGGGTCGGGCGATCAATCTGCTTTTGACCGGTGATGATATCGCGAAAGGCATGGGACAGAACGTGCTACTGGTTAAGGTACTTATGGGAGCCGTTACAGTATTACTGGCCGGTGGTTCTGTTGCGGTGGCCGGTTCGATTGGTCTGGTAGGATTAGTCGTACCGCATATCATGCGGGCGTTTGTAGGCAACGACTACCGCTGGCTTGTTCCCTACTGTATTCTGGGCGGCGCCATTTTGTTATTGGCAGCGGATGTGGTTGCACGGCTGATCATCATGCCGCAGGAAGTTCCGCTTGGCGTTATGACAGCGCTCATTGGTGGTCCCTTCTTCGTCTATATTGCCCGCAAAGGGGGGACGAAGATATGAGGAAGATGATTACTTTTCGCAATAAAAAAGATACGTTATCCTTGCAAATGGAGCGCAAATCGCTGCTCATCATCGGAATCTGTATGGTTTTGGTATTGATTGCATCCATTGCAGGAACCAGTGTGGGTAATGATTTTATATCTCCGCTGAATGTGCTACAGACGATTTTCGGTCTGGGCGCAGGTGATCATGACTTTGTCGTGTTGACGCTAAGGCTGCCGCGTGTGCTGTTATCGTTGCTTGTTGGTGCAGCACTAGGCATGTCTGGTGCCCTCTTGCAGGGGATTATCCGTAATCCGCTCGCTTCACCGGATGTGATCGGGATAACGGGAGGAGCTGCCGTTGCCGCTGTAGGTTTTGTCACCCTGCTGGGTGGAACCATCAGTATCAAGCTGTTGCCGTTGTTTGCCATTATGGGGGCGATGATTACTGCAATCATCATCTATCTTCTTGCCTGGAAAAAAGGAGTTAGCCCGATTCGGCTGGTGTTGATCGGAATCGGAGTGTCAGCCATTACGGGGGCCGGGACGACCTTCATGCTGATCCTTAGTCCATTCTATACGGCTGGTCAGGCGTATATCTGGCTGACGGGGAGTGTGTATGGCGCATCGTGGACCGATGTTAGAACGATCATCCCGGTGATTGTAATCGTGCTTCCGTTGGCGATTTGGTTTGCCCGCAGTCTGAACGCACAGGAATTCGGGGATGATCTGGCCACCGGGCTGGGGGTCACTGTACAGCGTCATCGTTCAGCGCTGCTACTGTGCAGTGTACTGCTGGCCGGGGCTGCTGTAGCTGTCGCGGGGACGATTGGTTTTGTCGGTCTGATTGCGCCGCATATTGCCCGGAAGCTGGTAGGGCGCATGTTTGGCAGCATGCTCATCGTTTCGGGACTGGTCGGTGCCCTGCTTGTGTTTGCTGCTGATCTGATTGCCCGTACGGTATTTCTGCCGCTCGATGTTCCGGCAGGGGTATTTACCGCCGGGGTAGGAGCACCGTTTTTCTTGTATCTGTTGTTCAAGAATCGAAATCAGTTTTGAGGAGGAGAATGCTGTGAGTATTCTGGAAGCCAAGGACCTTACGATCGCCTATGGCGCAGAGCCTATTATAGAGAATTTGAACCTGACTATTCCCAAGGGGAAAACTACTGTCCTGATTGGCAGCAACGGTTGCGGGAAGTCCACCTTGCTGCGAACGATGGCGCGACTGCTGAAGTCCAGTTCAGGCTCGGTACTGCTGGATGGCGAGGAGATTGCGAAGTTGCCTACCAAGGAAATTTCAAGACGTATGTCTATTCTGCCGCAAGGTCCTTCTGCTCCAGAGGGACTGACGGTAAACCAACTGGTTCGGCAAGGGCGGTACCCACACCAGACATGGCTGAAACAGTGGTCCTGTGAGGACGAACGCATGGTCAGGCTTGCGCTGGAATCCACACATCTGACTGCTCTGGCTGATCGGCCCGTGGACGCATTATCTGGCGGACAACGCCAGCGCGCCTGGATTGCGATGACACTCGCACAGGGAACAGAAACCCTGCTGCTGGATGAACCAACGACTTATCTGGATATGACCCATCAGATTGATATTCTGGATCTGCTGTTCGATTTGAATGAACAGGAGGGGCGCACCATAGTGATGGTGCTTCATGATCTGAATCTTGCGTGTCGCTATGCTCACCATATTGTGGCTGTCCACAACAAGTCCATCTACGCGGAAGGAAAACCGGAAGACATTGTTACGCAGGACATGGTCCGCGCGGTCTTCCAGATGGAGTGCGACATTGCGGTTGATCCGCTGTTTGGCACACCCATGTGCATTCCGCACGGGAAGGGAAGGAAGTTAAATGAAACCACACGCTACAGCCACTTGGCTTGATGATCAAGAGATGCAGGCCTTGGCTGCCGAATACCGTCTGACCTGGGAGCCTTCGACAGATCGTACATTTTCGATGCCATTTACGGACTTGCTGGACCCGTCCAAAAGCCTGAACTATTTGCAAGGGGTGAGAGGCATCTTTGAGACGGACTCCGAAACGGCTACTGTATCGCTCTTTGCTAAACGATATACTTACTTGATCACAGCTTCGGGTCTCTATGCCATGTCACGCTTCAACAAAGGCCTGAATTATGAGATTGCCAACGGCACGATTGAATCCAGTTATCAGGGAGAGGCATGGCTTCCCAAGGCTCGGCTGACCGATTGGCAGACGACCTCACCAGAGGCGGATCAGCGTGGCGTATGGAGAGATCAGGTGATTGAACAGATGTTCGCCGGCAATCTGGCTAAGGTATGGCAATCGCTGTCCAAGGCAACCCGGATTTCCCGTTCAGTCCTGTGGGAGAACACGGCCATTTACGTATACTGGCTCTATGAGAACAAGTTTGCCGAAGGAGCCACGCCTGAAGAAAAGCAACGTGTCGAAGAGGACCTCCATTATCTAATTTGTGATGCACCTGCGCATCTCTTTGGTGAATCTCGTAACCCGCTCAAGCAGTTTAATACGCCCAAACGGGCAACAGCTGTCTCAGATACACCTATTCGTGTACGCAAAACTTGTTGTTTCTATTATCTCGCCGCAGATGATCCAGAAGATTACTGCCCCACCTGCCCCAAATTAAAGCATTAATACCGATGATTATCATCCACATCCCCAGCCTATACTTCATTGCATCTCAATACAGCGAATAGCACAGGCAAGCTTATGACATAACGAAATTCAGAACTTGCCTTATTTGTTGTGTGGGGGTTATATCATCAATTGAGACTAAACCATGCCTAGAATGTTTTTATAACATTAATCAAATATATTTATAACATCTAGTAGGATAAACGTGCTTTTTCTATAAGATGCAGTGAGACATTATGATTACTTGTTTAATCCTATTTTTGGAGGTGTTTTCAACTGTTTCTGGGTTTAAGTAAAGTAGCCGCACAAATGTGTTGGGGCTTTGTTCATCAAAATTATGAATAGGAGCCGTCTTGTAAGGATATGCCCAATCCGCCATTTGGGCGGATTGTCTAAGGACATGCTTCTTAAGGTATCTGGTGGATTTCTCCATGGAGCACCAATTGAGCCGCCCAAAGCATAGTATTTAGTATGTGTCGCTTGTCCACGGAGGTATGTCCTACTTGTGGTTTTCTTTCAGGTGGAAACATCTTGGATTTCGTATCGTGTATTCATCTAATTTTTTTAACCTATTTATTCCTCGTTGAGCAGTTTGAGGACACAGCCTAGTTTGAAATATAAAAAAACTTTTTAGGACTCTTATTTTCTCTCCAATAACTCACTATAGTAGTCGGATATTCCATTTACTCCCATTAATTTATGAGCTGGAATACCCGAAATTCTCATAACGGAAGATTTCGAAATAGCTATATCATGATTTTTCAAATATTCGATTGCTTTTTTGAGTTTTTCTTTGTTCTCTATTGTGACTCAAATTGCTCAGCAGCTTTCCAACACTTAGATATTTGAGTCTCGTCATCTTTCTCTTAAAAAGACTTTCTTGAAGCAGCAATCAAATGATTTAAACCAGAATCATGTAGTGTTCCAGGAGAAATACCACTCTGAACAAAGAAATCTTCCATAGAACACAATCTATTTTGTTTTTCACAGTCTTTTAGATATTTAGCTAGTAATGTATTAATGTTTTTATGGACGCGTGGTCCTCTCTCACGTTTCGGTAAGTTTATTAGCAAATGTTGAACTTCTTTTTGATAGTAACCGTTTAATTCCTATTTTACTAACCTCCCTGTTAGTTGAATAAGAGTACAATTTGTGATTTATTAGGAGGACAGGAATTGATGCATCAGCAGAACGACTTTCGCACATAAGACTTATCGGAGGAATTTATGGATAATAAAAGGTGTTTTTCAATTGGGGAAGTTTCTAGATTAAAAAATGTTACGATAAAAGCCTTACGTTATTATCATAATATTGGCTTGTTGATACCTGCATACATTAATTCCAATAACGGTTATCGCTATTATACAATTGATCAATTCATCTATCTGGATATTATAAAAATTTGTAAGCAAAGTAATGTAAGTGTTAAAGAAATTAAAGCCTTATTTGCTAAAGCCGATACTAATTACCTTAAACTTTACTTAGAACAGAAAAAAGAAGAAATTCATAAAGAAATAAAGAAATTAGAACAACTTAATAAACGAATAGAACTATTAAGGGCAGCTATTCATTCATCTGAAGATGAACTTATGAACAATGGATTTAATATTCAGACATTTGAAGACAGATACTTTTTAAGTTTACCTACACAAGGTGGAGAACTTAATAAGATAAAGTCATTCGATAAATTAGATGAAAAATTAGGCGAATTTGCAGCCCATACGTTTCAGTATGGATTAATTTTTTCATGTCACTATGATAATTGGGAAATCAGTGATGTATTTCGTCTAATAACATCAGATGATTATAGACTACTTAAAGATACCTCTAATGTACCTGAATTACCCAAGGGAGAATATTTAACTGTTAATTGTACGAGAGATACTGAAATTGAAACATTTCAATTAGTAAAAGAATATTTGAAGAAAAACAGTTTGACGTGTAATAAGGTTTATATGTTTTATTTAGTGACAGATGTTTTTAATCAATATAATCACTTCTCCCAATTTCAAATAAGTCTAAAGCCCACCCCGTAAATGAAGTGGACTGACTTTTAGCTTAAAGTTTGTATTCATAAATAAAATTTGTATTTTCGAGTTTACCGATAGGTAGATTAAATACAGTTGCTTTTTCATCAAGACGGACAAACCCATTATGGTCATAGAATCCATAGTTACACATTGTGTCTGTATACAGATAAATTTTATTTGCTTTTGTATCTCTTAAGTAAGAGATGAGCCCGTTAAATAATTTTTTTCCTACCTTTTTTCCTCTAGCTTCTTCAGAAACAGCAAAGAATTCTAAGCAACCCTGAAACTCATTTTCTTTTCCTCTAATTAACTTGCTGTTTGCCTCATTAGTCATGGAGGTGAGTTCAACAAATACTTTTCGTTCTATGTCATTTAGATTTAAGAGTTGTAGCAATTCACTTGTATAATCTTCTTGTAGCAATCTATAAGATGTTGCTTCACCAACTCTTGAACCAAAAATTACACCAATGACTTCTCCATCTAATGTAGCTACTCTTCCAAAAGTACTTCTGTTTAATATTGGACTTATGAACATCATTGTAACTGCTGCATTTATGATGCTCTCATCCTCGATAAAATCTTTTGCGTTCCAAGTATCTGCAATAATTGCTTTAATAGGTTCTATATCCTCTTTTCTAATGTCTCTAATATCTAAGTTCATTTTGACTTCCTCCTTTTAATTGATTAGCTTACAAATTGAGTTTAATGTCTCCTCTAATGGGGAGAGTCAAGTATTTATTGCAATGCTTTTTTTCAACTAACCGTTTATTGAATAAAAAAAGCTCTCCTTATTTCAGGAAAGCCGTCATTAGTATAATAAAAATGTAAATTCCCTAAAATAGGCCCGTAAGTATATTGAAAAAGAACAAAATTCTGCCGACGGTTAATACCACAAGTCGATACTCATCTTGTTAAAATATCTTTTTTCATTTTATTCCCGTCTTTACTCGCTTTACGGGCATTTGCGTTGTCTCATTTGGATGTTATAAGCTGTCTCATTCGATAATTTAATTAGTCTCAATTGATGTTATAACCCACATTGTGCCCATTGTTCCATGTACAATCCTTCATTTGGGGATTCTCTCCCTGCAAAAACATCTTTTTTTTCCTAAAAAGCTTATTATTGACAAGGTGAATGAAATTGCCATAAAATAGATTTTGTTTGAAACTGATAATCATTATCAATATTGTTTCTATCAAATCAATCCGATGAAAGCACAACCAGGAGCGAACGCCTTCATTCGGTCGGGGAGGATTTTCATTGTTTCCGAAAGGAATTCATAATCTGCAAAACCGACTCATCATAAGCAAAGCAAGAGAAATGGGAATGACCTGCGAGCCACTTCTCGCAGAATGTGAAGATTTTCTGGAATTGTCCTATGGGGACAAGCGCAGAGTCATTAATAAAACCAGATCGCATCGTCTACCCTTGATCGCTGGACTGCTCGCTAAGAACAAGCAGGTATGTAATATGCTACTGCATGAGCGGGGAATGCCTGTGCCGCCGTTTATCGTTATCGAGGCAATGGGTGACAAGGCAGCGCAGTTTCTGAAACTGCATCGTTCCATTGTAGTGAAGCCGCTGGACGCAAGCGGCAGTGCAGGTGTGACACTGGACGTTCGAACAAACGAGGAACTGGAAGCGGCTATTGCCCGGGCGGGTACCCATAGTAACAGCATCATGCTACAGCAATTCATAACGGGTTTGGATTATAGGGTACTGATCATTAACGGGGAAGTGGCAGCAGTAAATGAGTATCGGCCTGTCTTTGTAGAAGGGGACGGCACCTCAACCATCGGGGCGTTGATTCGAATGTTGAATCAGCAGCGAATCCAGCAGACCCGTATAGGGAAGTTCGAGGCCTTTCCCAAGATTGATGAAGACGCAGAGCCTTTGCGAAAGGTTCTGCTTGGACAGGGAATCACGTTGGAGGAGGTACCTGCGGCAGGAAGAGAGATCGAGCTATATGATCTTCGCAATTCGGCCGCCGGAAACATTAGTGAGTTTTATGTGGACTGTACGGAAGCGATTTTTCCTGATAATGCACAAATGGCAATTAAAGCCGCAGAAGCTCTCCAGATTGATGTGGCTGGCATTGATATCCGTTGTGGGGATATCGGCCAGCCGCTGACAGCAGATCAGGGAGGCATTCTGGAAGTCAACGCATTGCCGGACCTGACGCACCATGTCTTTCCCTTTGGGGGAACCACACGTGATGTCGTCCGATTGTACCTGGAATATCTTTTTCAAATGGAACATCATTTCGAAAAGTCGATTGCAGAATAAGGGCAATTCATTGCCTGTTGTGGCTCAATGTCCCGCTTACTTTGTTCTCGCTCCTATGGTGTGGTCGGTACATTCGAATGTGGTGCCCACCCGCCGCAAGCGGTGGCATCCATCCAGCATTCTGCTGCCGGTCACCAGTGCAGGTCTCTGGATGATAGGTCTGCTAAAGACTTGCCGGGGTCGGAACACCAGCGAATATGGCCCGATGGGCGGCACTGAAAGAGGTTAGTAGGCTCTCGGCTGTGCCATCCTGTTGGCCTTGTCCCTCGTTTTATTTATAACCCGAAAGAAGGTTGGCAACATTGTTCGAGATGGAAAACAGGCTCAGGTCTGAAGCAGAGCAGCAGGCGAATGTACACTCTTGTAAGTTGCTGCTCAATTGTTATATCCGGGAGCTTGCGGTGGAGAAGGAGGGCGACATTCGGATTAATCCAGATGCGATGACGTACGCAGTTGCTTTTCAGGCCAGCGGGGTGACGATAACCGGACAATTCGCGTATTACTCGGCTATGGGTGAGCATGAGTACCGAAGCATACAACAGCTTCACGGGCAAGCGGTGCATTATCAGGACCTGGTTCGCTGGATCACCCGGGAGCTGAGTAAAGACACGGCGTATGGAAACAGTCGGCATGAGCAAGGTGGGTTGACCCGTGTGGCTGCTGTGCGTGATTTTGCGGAAAAGGTAGATAACAGTGTGAATAATCTTGCGCTGTATATCGAGCAGGCTGCTGGACTTGGCATATATGATTACTGTACTTCCGAACAGTCTCTGGTGTATGGACATCCCTTTCACCCGTTTCCCAAAAACTCCAAAGGTTTCACTGAACACGACGTACGGATGTACAGCCCGGAACTGCGTACCTCGTTCCAACTCTGTTACGTTGCTGTGAGGAAGGACGTATATAGGCAGGAATGGGTAGATGATCCCACCAGGATCAATCTGCATGCCAGCCTGCACGGGCATGTGGAACAAGTTTGGGAAGCGGAGTGCGGTGAGCATGGGGATGAGTATGAACTGCTGCCTGTCCATCCCTGGCAGTATACGTACGTGTTGAGCTTGTCCGAGGTCCAGCAGTATATTCTGGACAGGAAACTCATTCCGATAGGCAGCTGTGGACCGAAGGCCTATCCGACCTCCTCGGTACGCACCGTCTATATTCCAGAGCTAAATTGCAATATCAAGCTGTCGCTGAACATACAGATTACCAACATGATTCGCACCAATAGTGCGGAGCAGATGCGAAGGACGCTGGACGCCTCCAGGTACGTGAGGCAGCAGAATTGCTTCGGTCCAGATCAGCATACGCAGATTGCCTATGAGACAGGTGTAGCCACTTGTGATTTTCAGGGGGAAGAATTAACGAGTTTTTTTACTGTCGCATACAGACCGATTGAGTTTGACCCGGAATGTACATATGTCCTGTCGAGTCTGGTAGAAGCTCCCTTGCCGGGAATGCAATCACGACTCATGACGATGCTGGGTGGCGTACGTGCTGAAGCCGAGCGCTGGTTTGCACGTTATCTGACCTTGTCTTTGCTGCCCATTGTACGAGCGGCCGGAGAGCGAGGCATTCACTTTGAAGCTCATTTGCAAAATACTCTCGTGACGCTAAGAGACGGAATGCCTGAGGCATTTATCGTGCGTGACTTGGAAGGAGTCAGTGTCGATGAGGAGCTGATGCATGAGGTGGATACCGATCCCTCTAGATTGTTGTTTTATCCACGGGACAAGGCTTGGGGGAGGACATCCTATTACTTTATCATCAATCATTTGGGTTCCCTCATTCATGCGATGGCAAGGGATGTGAACGTACCGGAGGAACATTTCTGGGCAAAGGTCCGCGAAGTGCTGGTGGAGGAACTAGACCGAACTGGAAACGTATATGTGCAGCATTTGCTGACCGCGGACAGTTTTCTGGCGAAACAAAATCTGGTGAGCTGTCTCAGGGGGATCAGTCAGACCCCGGCGTATGTGCCGGTGAGCAATATAATGAACCGAATAGGGAGTGAAGTGGCGTGGGGTTCATAGGGTACAGGGCTGAGAAAGATCACAAGACGGCAGTATACACGGATGTACAGGAACGGATCATGCGGCAGACGCTGGAAGCCATGTGGTTCGAGGGTATCCTTGACTGTAAGGTGGATGGGAACGAATGGCGCACTGTGGGGCGGAATACGTCAGGGCAGGCTGTGACATACAGCTGTGAGGCGGTGCAGAAATTTTCATTTGGCCGAGTGAAGGTGGCGAAGGGCTCGATTCGAAGAGAGGGCGTGCCCTGCACCGATCTGGATCTGTTTCTGGAGGAAATGGTACTGAACCTTCTAGAGGGTGCGAATGTGACGGCCTTCATTCAGGAATTGCTGGAGACGATGGCGAAGGACAGCCAGTGCCGGGCTTTGCTGCCTGAGAAGATTCCGGATAAAGACCGACACTATGATGCCCTCGAAAGCCATATGAGCGACGGTCATCTCTACCATCCAAGCTATAAGTCGAGGCTTGGCTTCACCCTAAAAGACAATCTTGCTTACGGTCCAGAGTTTAACTCGGATGTGACCGTATACTGGATTGCCGTGAAAGAAGGACTTGTGCAAACGGCTCTCTCCACAGGCTACACGTCAGAACAGTTGGTGAGACAACATCTCACAGAGGCGGATATCAGCCGATTTGATCGGATGCTTCAGTCGGAAGATACTGAGGGGAATCGCTATATATTCATTCCTGTTCATCCATGGCAATGGGAACACCAGCTGGAATCGGTGTTTGCCCGGCAACGAATGGACAAAGATATCGTTTTTCTCGGCCCTTCGGCAGCAGCTTATCGCGCCCAGCAGTCCATTCGTTCCCTGTCGAACCGAATGAATCCAGAAGCGCCTTATCTCAAGCTGGCACTGAGTATTACCAATACGTCCAGTACACGTATTCTCGCACAACACACGACCCAGAATGCACCGCTGATCAGCGACTGGCTGGAAGCACTGATTCGGGAGGATGAGTTGCTGCAACGGGAACAGTTTGCCATTCTGAAAGAAATCATGGGACTCACGCTCCGGTACGAGAACTTGCCTGCAATCCAGTATGAACGAGCGTATGGCACAATCGGGGCGATCTGGCGTGAAAATGTATCTGTTCATCTGCAAGAAGGCGAGACAGCTTGGCCCTTAAATGCACTTATGCTAGTACAGTCGAACGGGGTACCGTTTATCCAGGGTGCAGTTGAGCGTCATGGCATTCAGAAGTGGAGTGAAGCCCTCGTTCGAACGGTATCGCTGCCCATTATTCATCTGCTCTATGCACACGGCATTGCGCTGGAATCGCATGCCCAGAATATCATTCTGGTGCTGGAAAATGAACTACCGAAACGGATCATCATCAAGGATCTTCACGATGGTGTCCGCTATGTACCCGAGAAGTTGCTGAACCCAGAAAGAGCCCCGAAGCTGCACCCCGAACCGGAGACCCATCGCAAGTTCAATCGGTATTCCTTTATCTACGCAAGTGATGTGTCGGAAGTCCGGGACTATACGTATGATGCGTTCTTTTTTATCTGCATGACGGATATTGCGCTGACGCTGGAGAAGTTCGGTCTGACGGAAGAAGCGTTCTGGCAACTGTGCGCGGCTACGATTATGGACTACCAGCGGGAGCACCCGGAGTATGAGGAGCGGTTCGACTGGTTTGATCTTTTTGCCGAGGATGCGCTGATTGAAGAGATGACCAAGCGCCGCCTGTATGGGGACGGGGAGTTGTATTTCCGTAAGGTCAGCAATCCGTTGAAGTTGGCGAAGGACGTTTTCGGATGAGAACCAACACGCTGAAGGAGAAAATTGAACGTAAACAGCCAGTGTTCGGCCTTTTTGTCTCTATCCCGCATCCAGTCATCATCGAGATGATTGGACATGCGGAGTATGATTTTGTAATTATCGACCTGGAACATGCCGTAACGAATATGGAATCGGTGGAAGAGCTGGTTCGTGCTGCGGAACTGGCAGGGATGACCCCGCTGGTACGCATCTCGAAGGTAGAGCGAGCAGAGATTCTAAAGGTATTGGACTGCGGCGCACAAGGCATCGTCATACCTCATGTGGAACAGCGGGAGCAGGTGGAGGAAGCGGTTCGTCATGCGTATTATCATCCGCTTGGCATGCGGAGTCTGAACAGTGGGCGTCCGGGGGTATTCGGCAAGTATCCACTCACTGGGTATATTCAGGAAGCGAATGAACAGGTGATGGTTGTACCGATGATCGAAAGTGTGGAGGGCGTCCGGCAAAGTGCGAGCATTCTATCTCATCCCCAGGTGAGCTGGGTCCTAGAGGGGGCGGCAGATCTGTCGCAATCACTTGGCGTACCGTGGCAGACGGAACATCCAGACGTGCAACGTTCGCTAGGTGCATTACATGAAGCCGCGAAGCAGTGCCAGGTACCGTATGCAACGGTGGCCAGAAGCAAGGAAGGCATGGCGCTGTGGGCGGAACGGGGGGTATACATATACGTGTTGGGCGATGACCGGAATACGGCTTTTCGGGCGTACGAACAGAAACGGAATGACTATGGAAATGCGGGTGGACTGATATGAAATCAAGCGTATGGAATATGATCCATGAACTGCAAAGAGATAGTGAAGACCCGGTATGTGCTTATGTCTACGATCTGGCTGGTATTCAGAAGCAGGTCCGTCACATGCTGCACACGCTGCCCGGAGGCATACGGTTGTTCTATGCCATAAAGGCCAATCCCGATTCTCGAATTATTGAGGCTTTGCTGCCCTGGGTTCACGGGTTCGAGGTAGCTTCCATTGGCGAGTTGCTCAAGGTGAGGAGCGTAAGTAGCGAGGTTCCAATCCTGTTTGGTGGTCCGGGGAAAAAAGAGAATGAGTTGAAGCAGGCTATCGAGCATAAGGTGCGTTTTATTCATGTGGAGAGCCTGCTGGAACTGCGGCGTGTCATCGCCATTGCTACAAGGAGAGGAGAGGAAGTTCGCATTCTGCTGCGGATCAATCTGAGAAGTAGCACATTGCCACGGACCCGGATTGTAATGGGCGGTGGTCCGAGTCCATTCGGCATGGATGAGGAGAGCGTGGAGGAAGCAGTCCGGGTCATTCGTGAGGAAGGTGCGGGTTCGGTGCGTTTATGCGGATTTCATTTTCACTCGTTATCGAACAATGTGGACGCAAGACTGCATGCCGAGATGATCGAGCTGTATTTGCAAAAGGCGGAGATGTGGCAGCAGACATATGACCTGCATCTTGAAGTAATTAACGCTGGAGGCGGGTTTGGTGTCACATATGATGGTAGCCCCGGGTTCGACTGGTCCCTGTTCACATCCCTGATTGAGCGAAGTGAAGCTAGAGGGCGCCTTGCTTCACGCGGCATACAGTTGTATTTCGAGCCGGGTCGCATGCTTGTCGCTGACCACGGTTATTATGCGGCAGAGGTTACGGATATCAAAACATCGCATGGTCAGCATTTTGCCGTGTTAAGAGGAGGTACACATCATAATCGTCTGCCCGCGTCATGGGGACACAACCATCCATTTCACATTATGTCTACGGACCGTTGGGGGCATTCGTTTGCAAGACCAGAGGTACGGGACAACAAAGTTCACGTGGTCGGAGAACTATGCACACCCAAGGATCGTATGCATTCAGATGCGGAAGTAGAGCGGCTACGTGTAGGCGATGTTGTTGTGTTCGAGAAGTCGGGAGCCTATTGCTGGACCATCTCGCATCATGATTTTCTGGGTCATCCGCACCCGGCATTCCATTATTTGACGGAGGACAACAACCATGTCAACAGTGATGAAGCGTGCCAGTCTGCAAGACGCTGAGCGGCGGATTATGGAGGATCTGATCAATGCATTTCTGGCCGAGAAATTACTTCCGCTGGAAGGGCATCCGTTCATTAAACTCTCTACTTCACCAGAACCGTTCCGCCGAATGTTTCTGGGGGATGGTAATGGAGGTCCTCCGCAGAGCGGACGAGGAATAGCTGACGGACTCGACGGCAATGTCGCAGGCAAGGATAAGCAGGATGAGAATGGAACAGGTAGGCATAGTGGACAGCTTATGCTGCATCTGAAAGGGATTTTGTTTCTGGTGGAAGCAGGAAAAAGGCAGGGATATCAATGGGTACAAGGTTCACCTGTCTATGGAGAGACACCGGATGGAGGCTGGAAGCTTCTTGAATCTCCAGCAGTCGTAGGACAGGCTGTGCTTCGGATGACGCTTTCCGATGAAGCATACGCGCATCCCGGGGTTGTGGAATTCTTGGCAGGCGTGGAAATAGCCACCGAGCAATTGGCACTGGGACTCCAGCAGGTGCAAGGGCTGGGAGAACAAGTTCCGTTCAATGCCTACGATTGGTTTATCAAGGGAGAGCAGGTTGCAGCGCTGCGAGATCGTCCATTTCACCCCACCTCTAAGGCCAAGGTGGGATTCGTGGAAGCGGATGTGGTCCGGTATGCAGCGGAATTCAGGAAGGAGATCCCGCTGCGATGGGTGGCGGTGCGTTGGGATGCCGTACAACAGGGATGTGAGGAAGGGCTGTCCACACTGGATGTACTGGATGAAGAACAGCGGAGCAGGCTGGAAGCAGAATTGGCCCGGAAAGGCCTGAATCTGCAAGAATACATGCCCATGCCAGTACATCCATGGCAGATGGAGCATATCATCTTGCCGCGTTTTACTGGAGAAATCGCGGACGGCACCATCATTGTACTGGATATCGAATTGGGAGAGGTGCAGGCGACATCGTCCCTGCGCTCGATGGCTCCGATGGAGGAATCCACACAGATGCTCAAGCTTCCGGTCAGTGTGTTGTCTCTCGGGGCCGCCCGCTATCTCCCGGTGGTGAAGCTGCTGAATGGTCTGGCTGGGGAGAAGATGTTACGACAGGCGGTGGCCTGTGATGAATCGCTCGCAGGTAAAGTGTGGCTCTGCGAGGAACGGAACTGGTGGGGATACATGCCTGAATCCATGGGATTGTTCGATGATCATCCTCGCCATCTGGCCGCCCAGATTCGCATCTATCCGCCAAAGTTGCTGGAAGAAGGTGTGCAGGTCATTCCCATGGCTGCGCTTGGGGTGACGCTGGAAGGTCGCCATATGTTATCCGACCTGCTGGGCAGAGAATTAACCAGTGAAGAGGTTATAGGATTCTACACCGATCTGACGGCGTTATTCTATGATGTGGTGATGCGGCTGTTCAAGGTAGGCGTTGTACCCGAAATTCACGGTCAGAACTGCTGCGTGGTCTTGCAGGACGGACAGGTGAACAGCCTGTTATTCCGTGACCACGACTCCGTTCGTTTGCATCAGCCGTATCTGGACAAACACGGCATTGCGGACCCAGGTTATCATATTCGGCCAGGATACTCGAACAGCTTGTATAATGAGACGATCCGCAAGCTGATCTTCTACGTGCAGTCGCTGGGTACGCAGGTGAACCTGGCTGCAATCATGGAAGCGCTAAGCGAGGTGTATCCTATCCCGGAAGCGAAGTTATGGGATATTACCGAGCAGGCGTGGAAGGAAGCGCTACGGGTGGTGCCGCTTCCCGAAGCTGACCGGGCCGAGCTGCTCCAAGCGGTATTCGAGAGCAGGGAGTGGCCGGTGAAGCTCATTGTCCGTCCGCTGCTGGAAGCGGACGGTGTGCCTGGGGCGATGCCATCGGGCAAAGGCACAGGTCATAATCCTTTTTACAAAGGGTAGAGTTGTGGCTAGAATGTTAGTTTAGATAGGGTGAGCGATGACGGAGGTGACCCGGTGTAATCGGGTTGCCTTTTTTAGGTAAGAGTTCATTGATAGCAGTGAGTGCAGTCACATAGACACATACTAAAACATGACTATAATGAACACATAGTTAAAATTTAGTCTTTATGGAGCTGACGGTTCCAAACATCTCATTTACAAAGGAGAGAATTCATCTCATGAGCATACATTTAGAATTGGATTCCTTGTCCGTTGAAAGGCTAGAAATGGCCCTTTCAGGACGACCGGGAATGTTCAAGTTGTTTTATGACACCGAGGATTGCGGATGCAATGGCGTACTTGTCATCTTGGTTGTCACTACGCCGAATGCAACTGATAAAGTAGTTCAGTCTGAGCCTTATTCTTTTTGGGTAGATCGCCAGCAGGAGCAGCAGTTCGATAGCAGAATGCGGCTTGAGGCAGACCCTAGTTACCCGTCATTCAAGCTAAGCAGTGATGCCGGTATATTTAGTAGCAACATTAGAATTAAAGATGTCCGCATAAAATCGTCTGAGGAGTGATATGGAATGGAAAAGGATAATAGCGATGGGTAAACCATCCATTCAGAACTAGCACCAAACTCCAAAAGACGAACCTGATCCAGCCCAATTGGAAGAGGTTCGTCTTTTGCGTTATATACAATTCGTTCCTCCAAAAAACGAAGTGTTTAGTAGGCTGCTCTGAAGTGGTACAATAACCTTTATGATAATCGGAGAAGGACGTTGAGAAGATGAAAAACTTGCTCGTTTCGGGCTATCGTGCCCATGAGCTGAATATTTTCAGTCAGAAGCACGAAGGCATTCCATATATTAAAAAGGCGATTGCAGGCAGGCTTATTCCCCTGATTGAAGAAGGGCTGGAATGGGTGATTACCCCCGGTCAATACGGGGTGGATTTGTGGGCCTGTGAGGTCGTTACTGCACTAAAACAGCAATATCCCCACCTGAAATGCTCTATTATGATGGCTTATCAAAATATGGAAGAGAAATGGAAAGAGGACAAAAAGGAATATTTTCAGCAGATTTGTGCCGAAGTTGACTATGTGGGAGTAGTCAGTCGTCAGCCCTATCAGGGAATATGGCAACTCAAGGCACGGGATGAACTCCTTTTCCGTAAAACAGACGGTTTATTGCTTGTTTACGATGAGGATGCCGGAGAGGGCAGTCCACGTTTTATGAAGGAACTTGCATTGAAAAAACAACAGGCAGAGGGCTATCAGTATATCAGCATCAGCTCGGAGGATATCCAGAGCATCGCGGATGAAGAAAGATTATTCATGGACCTCTGATTTTTAAAGCATTAGCCCGGATTTTTGAACAAAAAGGACGTGCTCGTCCCTTTACATTTATGTAAGCGCTATCATAAAATTTAAACAACAATAACTTATCAGTCACATAAAATAAATTTATTGAAAATACAAACCATGAAAGGAGCTAATGATTCAGATGAACAAAAGGTTTCGGTATGCTGCGTTGCTCTGTCTCGGTGTCATGTTGAGTGGAGTGGTCACCCCGATGGATAGCCAGGTCTCTGCTGCCTCTACGAGGCAAATGGAAAAGCTAAACCGTGGAGCCGTCGCTGTTAAGGTGCCTGAGGGTGTACTGGTGAGCTGGCGCTTGCTGGGCACGGAAGCGGATTCGGTCGGCTTTAATTTGTACAGAGGGACAAGCAAGGTGAACGATGCGCCGATTACATCGAGAACCAACTTTTTGGACAAGGCAGGTACGACCTCATCTTCGTATACCGTTCGTGCCGTGGTCAATGGAGCAGAGCAGGCCGCTTCCCCTGCGGTGAAGGTATGGAACAACAACTATCTGGATGTTCCGATCCAGCAGCCCGCGGGAGGCACCACCCCGGATAATGTGAACTACACGTACCACGCCAATGATGCCAGCGTAGGGGATCTCGATGGAGATGGCGAGTATGAGATTGTGTTAAAATGGGACCCTTCCAATGCCAAGGATAATTCGCAATCCGGTTATACGGGAAATGTATTTTTGGACGGATATGAGCTGGATGGAACACGCAAATGGCGGATCGACCTGGGACGTAACATACGGGCTGGAGCCCACTACACACAATTTCTCGTCTACGATTTTGATGGAGATGGTAAAGCAGAGATCGTATGTAAAACAGCAGACGGCACGGTAGATGGTGCAGGTGTGAAGATTGGGGACGCTTCGGCTGATCATCGAAACACGAGTGGATATATTTTAAAAGGTTCCGAGTTTCTAACTGTGTTCTCAGGTGATACAGGCAAGGCTCTTAGTACGATCGACTATGTGCCACCGCGCGGAACGGTATCGAGCTGGGGAGATAATTATGGTAACCGTGTAGATCGTTTTCTCGCCGGGGCTGCTTATCTGGATGGCGTGAGACCCAGCATTGTGATGGCACGTGGTTATTACACCCGCACCGTTCTGGTCGCATATGATTGGCGGAACGGCAACCTGAGCCGACGCTGGACCTTTGACAGCAACAGCTCCACCAATGCTGGAACGGCTGGACAGGGGAACCACAGTTTGAGCGTGGCGGATGTGGATGGAGATGATAAGGATGAGATCGTGTATGGCTCACTGGTTGTAGACGATAACGGAGCGAAGCTGGCTAACACGGGGATGGGACATGGAGATGCACTTCATGTTGGCGATCTGGACCCCGACCGTTCAGGTTATGAAGTGTTCAAGGTGAACGAGGACAAAAATGCCACCTACGGAGCTGCCATGTACGACCCGCGTAATGGAAATATTTTATGGGGCGTAAATACAGGCAAGGATACTGGAAGAGGCATGTCGGCAGACATTGACCCGCGGACCAGAGGGAACGAGCAGTGGGCACCGGGTATTGGTTTGCGTTCAGCTAAGGGGCAGCTCATTACCAACACGCTACCGTCTTCCATTAATTTTGGCATCTGGTGGGATGGGGATCTCTTCCGTGAACTGCTGGATCATACCTCATCAAGCGCTGGAAAAATAGACAAGTGGAACTATATGAACTCCACTACTTCCAACTTGCTTACGGCAACAGGAACGAGTTCCAATAACGGAACCAAAGGAACGCCGTCCTTGCAGGCCGATCTGTTCGGTGACTGGCGTGAGGAAGTCATTTGGCGCAAAAGTGATAATTCGGCGCTGCGTATCTACACAACACCATACGAGTCAGAACATCGATTCTATACGCTTATGCATGATCCAGTGTATCGCCTGAGTGTTGTTTGGCAGAACGTAGCTTATAATCAGCCGCCGCACACCGGATTTTATCTGGGAGAAGGGATGTCCAAGCCCCAGCAGCCGAATATATATACTCCTTGATATGTCGTTCGGTAGTGGTCTGAAAGCAGGTAGAATGAACAAAAACAGAGAGGGCTCCAAGCTAATTGGAGCTCTTTTTGCCATGACAGCCCACAAGATAGTATGATTTCCATAAAAAACGGGAACGTTAGTTCTTATTGGTGGAACATATGTATGAAAAAGGAGGCGGAATCTGTGAGTTCTTTAACGACTGAAGGCATGATCGAGCTCGTAACTAATGTCGGATTCCCTGCTGCATTAAGTCTAATTCTGTTAAAATACATCCTCGTCACTTTGAGTCGCAGATTGGAGGAGCTGGACCGATCTGTTAAGCAACTGTCGCTATCCTTGGAAGAGATGGAGGCAAAGCAGTTGAAACAGTCAGAACAACCGTCCCCGGCAAATACGGACAAACTTCGTGCAGAATGAACAAAAAAAGGCAAAAAGAAACAATTTAGCAACCCAATCGAGAAGTGAAATTCTTATAATAGAGACGTGTGCAGTTTATGCAGACATATGATTATGGAGGTGTATATGAGTATGAAAATAAATACGAAGCTATCCGCACTATGCATTGCGGCCACACTTATGAGCGTGGCGCAGGCCGCCGCTGCCGCGCCCGTCGTGACCGCTCCAGCGGAAGCGACGCAACCGAGCGTGGCCAGTCCGTCCGCATCCGCCCCGGCTCAGGTGCCAGCACCAGCAGCGTCTGCGTCGGCTACGACGCCAGCCCCGGCGCAAGCGCCGTCGGTTCCAGCCGCCTCGACCCCGGCCGCAGCCGCAGGTTCTGCCAAAGCCGCTACACCCGCAGCTCCATCTGCACCAGTACAGCGTCCATCTACACCAGTAGCTCCGTCTGCACCAGTACAGCGTCCATCTACACCAGTAGCTCCGTCTGCACCAGCACAGCGTCCATCTACATCGGTAGCGCCAGCGGCTGCTCCGTCCGTACCGTCGACTGTGAAGCCGTCTAAGCCGCAACAGCCGTCCACTTCGGCGCCAGCAGCCGCGGCTTCCAGCGTGAAACCGACGCAGCTGGACAAGCTGAATCACGAGAGTGCGGTTCCGCTTGTGCTGGAGGCGCAGTCTCGTTATCAGTATGCGATCAGTGGTGGCAGCCCGGTGGGTGAGTCGTTCCAGTTGAATGGTAAAAGCTACTGCTATCTGTCCGAGGATATCGGCACGAAGACCAAGCTGATCAGCTATCTGACGCAGGCCTACACAAAGCAGGCCAGTGAGCAATTTGTCGGTAAATTTTTCGTTGAAGTTAACGGCAGACTAGCTCAGTTGAACGCAGATGGTGGCAATTTGCTAGAGTTCAAC
This sequence comes from Paenibacillus sp. SEL1, assembly GCF_054602535.1. Taxonomy (NCBI): domain Bacteria; kingdom Bacillati; phylum Bacillota; class Bacilli; order Caryophanales; family Paenibacillaceae; genus Paenibacillus; species Paenibacillus sp. SEL1. The sequence goes on from NZ_CM137723.1 coordinate 3,040,981, forward strand.
CGGGCTACGGCGAAAATGGTGACCATGACTCCGGTGAAGCGCAGCTATCTGCTGACCGTGCCTTATCCGGCAGAAACCAAGCAGGCGAATGAGAAAATCACCGTGAATTTTGAAAAGGTCGGCAGCTACTGGAAAATCAGCTCCGCGCCGCATGTCATTTTCTAAATTAAGATTTTGCAACAAGCTTCATATGGGGTAAAGTGATGTTAAGGCTTGTTTCATAAGCCCCAATTCAATGCAGGGGAGTGCTGTGCAATGATGACACCCATCAAGGTAAAAGACGTTAAGGATATTGAAAAAATCAATCAAATCGTTTCGAATTATACCTATGATATCTGGATTCATGGCAAAAGCGGCATGGCAGATGCCAAATCCATTTTAGGCATGTATGTGCTGAAGCTGGATGAACCGCTAACTCTGGTTGTACCTGACAATGTTAATCCCAAGAAGCTGTTCAAGGAGTTGGAGGAATTTATCCATTTTCCTGCTCAAGAAGGATAAAAGGCAAGAAAGCACCTGCTCTATTACTAAAATAACGCAAAGAAGCCGTGGAACCTAAGTCCCACGGCTTCTTTTTTTAGTGTTCTTCCTCGTCTAAAAACGGGAGATTCACCGAATAGTACATAACCCCCATAAGCAGCACGCCGCCAACCAGATTTCCGAGCGTGACCGGAACGAGATTATGGATCACGCCAGCGACAGAAACCGTACCCGGATGGTCCAGTACGAGCGCAATGGCGAAAGTACACATATTAGCCACACTATGCTCATATCCCGAAATGAAAAAGCAGAATACAAACAGCATCATGGCAAACATCTTTGCGCCATTTTCCTTCATAAACATTGGAACAAAAAAGGCAAGACAGACCAGCCAATTACACAAAATAGCTCGGAAGAATAGCTGCATTGCAGGCGCTTCCATTTTATGCTCAACCACACTCAGTAGAAAGCTGTTCACGCTGGAGGAGTCAAACAGCCCGGTCAAGTAAATAAGGAGTGCAAATACCCCCGCACCCAGCAAATTACCGCCATAGCTGGCAGCCCATAATCGAAGCACCTGCCCCCAGCGCAGCTTTTTACGGAGCGCAGCATAAGTGTAATAGAAGGTGTTACCTGTAAACAAATCCCCGCCGCCGTAAGCGATCAGAATGATGGCCGCTCCGAACGTGAGTGCCGCCATGGGATAAGTGAATGGAGAATGCTCCATGTAAAAAAAGTTGCCCGTCTTGAAGGCTACAATAACGCCGAACCCGATGAACATACTCGCCAGCATGGAACGTGCCAAATACCGGAGTAGGCTCTGCTTGTAAATTTTGTACTTCTTCATGGCTAGCTGTTCGACATTGCGTAAGCCTTCCGTCTCCATATTTAAGGACAACCTCCTATTTTCTCATATGTAAGTCTTTAAACAGACTTTATTTTTTCCAAAACATGTCCAGTCTATCAGCAATCCTGTTAGCTTAACAAACCAAGTTTTTGCAGTCCGTACAAAATACCGTCTTCATCTGCGCGTTTTGTGACCATTTTAGCTGCGGCTTTGGCTTCATCACAGCCGTTGCCCATCGCGACGCTGTTATGTATAGCTGTCAGCATCTCCACATCATTTAAGCCATCGCCAAAGGCGTATTGATTTTCATCGGCAATACCCAGTCTGGACGTAATTTCGCGGATGCCCTTCGCTTTGGAGCCAGAATGAGGAACAACGTCCACAGAACTCGGATGCCAGCGCACAAAGTCAAACGCTTTGAATACCGCTTCATAGAAAGGCTCTTCTTCTGCTGTACACATCAACAGCGTCTGATAAATATCTCTTCCCTGGAAATAGAGTGGATCGTATCCAACTGAAATCTTGGCCTTAAGCGTTTGGACCGATCTCTCCACAAGCTCATCGTTAGGAATATTGGCCTTCATATCCATATGATCCATATATACGAGAGCATGATTATGTGTGAGAGCCAGATCGGTCATCGCTTGCAAGGCTTCTCTGTTCAGCGGATTGGTAGCGACCACTTCCCCGCGAAGCACGACATATTGCCCATTAAAGCTAACGTAGGAATCAATTTCTAACTGCTCGCGGATATCTTTGAACATAAAAGGCGCACGGCCTGTTGCGATGGCCACCTCATGTCCCAGCTCTTTCAAAGCAAAGACGGCCTTTTCTGCCGTTAATGGCATTTTCTTGTCATCGTCCAGTAACGTACCGTCGATATCAAAAAAGATAATTTTTTTGTCTGACATGTCCATACACCTGACTTTCAATAATGTATTGTCGAAATGAACTCATATGGATTCATTATATCAAAGGAACTGCTTCTGAATACACAAATACGTATAAATCCTCATGAATGTCCGACCTCTATAGCTTACAATATGAAATAAGGATTACTGTAAAATATAATTTCTATCTCCTATTTTCTTAGATGGGATGTGATCACCATGACAAAAATCCAAGTCACACCGGAGCAGCTGGACAACGTGGCTTCCCAATTTGCCAATGCCCACGGCACACTGTATAACCAGTTAAACGGCCTGGATAGCACAATGAACCGCCTTCACAGCCAGTGGGATGGTATGGAGAGGAATCGTTTTTATAATGACTATCGTACGGCTAAATATACACTTTCTTCGGTATTACATAAGGTTCAATCCATTGAAATTGAACTGAAAAGCATCGCTTCGAAATTTAGAAATACGGATGGTGAAAGCACACGTGGCTTCTGGACAGCCCTAGCAGCGGCAATGAACGCTAGCGCAGCGCTGGCAGGCAGTGGAGAGGCTGGAGATCATGGTGGAGAAATTGCCAAGCAGCCAAAAAACATAGACGAATGGGATCAGGCAGACGCGGATAAATATCATCAATATGAGGAGCTACTGAAAAATGCCGAGGCCATCGGCGACAAGCAGGTTATGCAGAAAATTCACGATCAGATGAATGTCCTGCAGCTGCAATATGAAGACTCGGTTACCCGTACAGATTACAATACAGGAGAGACCTCTAAGATCACATCCGATTCCCTTGTCGCCGTCACCGAACTGACAGGTAAAGACGGAAGCAAGACGGATATATCTATAGATAAAAAAGGGAATGTTGTGAGTTACGAGCAAAATACGGATAAATACGATTACTGGGTCCAAAAGCATACCCAATCCGCCGGAGAGCATGCTCTAGGTAAAACGGCCCAGACCGTCACCGGATATGGAATAGGTCTTATTTTGTCGCGCGGGGCTGGAGTTAGTGGGGCAGGTTCGGGCATCGGTTCTGGCGCAGCCTCCGGCTGGGGGGAACACGTCGTCGGCATTGGCGGCGGCATGCTCAGTGACAAAGTACTTTTCTCTGTACCCGATGAGGGCGAAACCCGTACCATGATCTACCGAACGAATAAAGAAACGGGACATATTGAAAATATGATCATCGTCACCAAAGGTGAGAATGAAATGGAGTATCGCTATTGGGAGGATTATAATTAGGTCTTGAGCTGTGAACGATAATAACGTGAATAGGAGTATCTATAAAATCTACAGTCTTTTTTCTGGAACAGGTGAGCGGCAGTTGGAAACTGTCAACTCGCTAGCTGGAGAAGTCTGTAGATTTTTTGTGCATACATTTTTAAAATTCATTTGAGTTATTTAAATGATAAATAGTGTTTATGATCTAAGCAGTAACTTCATGGAGTAAAGAACATATGACTAATATATTTCTTTAATTTTTTTAGTTCCAAATTAGAGTGAACTTAGCTCAAGAGCAAGGTTCAAAAAAAGAGTTTAATATTATAATTCGGATAAATACAAAATATAATATTAATGTATATATATCATCTATTTAAAAATATTTAACAGATGCATATTTTAATTTTATTTATTTTTATGTAATGAAAATAATGAAAAAAAACTATTCTTTCAAGAAAACGACGTTATGTAATAACAATCAACAAATTTCTACATTTTATGACCTGTTATTTACAAAAATGTAACATTTGAAGGTTGACTTATTCATTGACTTTATTGAAATAAATAGTTATTTTAATTCGTAAAAGGTGTAAAACATTGGTTGGAATAGCGAATTATAAATTATTAATACGAACTGCCTAAGTGTTAAAAGAGCGTGATTCTTACATATTATCTATTTTATTTTAAAATAATTATTTGTTTATTTTTATGTATATGATTAATTTCTGCTTTAATACTATAAAGGGTATAACTTGCAACAGAAGTTAAATTTGAAAAGTGCACATATTCAGGATATCTTACAAGCTTACTGGAGAAGAGGTTTTCAGATGAATAAAGTATCTTTCATTTTTCCTGGACAAGGTTCGCAATTTGTAGGAATGAGTAAAGAACTATGGAATAATTTTACTATGGTAAAGCGTTTATTCGAAGAAGCGGATGATACTTTAGGAATTAAACTCTCAAAACTTTGTTTTGAGGGAGAGCCTGATGATCTTCTTCAGACCATGAATGCCCAACCAGCCTTGCTTACTGCCAGCCTTGCTGCATATTATGCTAGCAGAGAGATACTGGAACTAGAACCTCAACTGTTGGCCGGACATAGTTTAGGAGAATACTCAGCATTGGTGTGTAGCGGGTTTTTCTCTTTTCAAGATGGACTTCAAATTGTAAGAAAACGAGGAATGTTCATGCAGCAGACTCTAGTTAACGGTGTAGGGACTATGGTTGCTGTTGGGAATGTTTCTGTTTCCATCCTGGAGAGCTTATGTCAAGAGATATCTACAGATAGTGGTATTGTATCTATTGCTTGTCACAATTCGGACAATCAGTACGTGCTATCGGGACATAAAGAACCTATGAGTCGAATAGTGGAGCAAATAAATCGCTTAGAACATAGTAAAGTTAACTATTTAACAGTAAGCGGGCCTTTTCACAGTATTTTAATGAAGCCTGCAGCAGATAAGCTTGCCGTAGAACTAAGAAAATTCCCGCTGCGCAAGGGGCGGTGGCCGGTTGTTTCCAATGTAACAGCCTTACCACACGATGAATTCACAATTTATGACTTGCTGTACAAGCAAATGATAAGTCCCGTACGCTGGACAGATACGATGGATTATTTATACCAGAACGGCATCGCCATAGCGTTAGAATTAGGCCCAAGGAAAGTACTTGGACAGCTGATGAAAGAAAGGTATCCTAGTATCTCCACTTTTTCTGTTAATACAAGTTCTTCTTTCAAAGAAGTGGAACAGTGGTTAAGTAAGCGACAAACTACACGCAAAGTTACACTTGAGTGTCTGGAAGAAGGATTTGCAGCGGCGCTTATTGCACGAAATAGAAATGGGGATTACAAACAACATATGGAGGGGGTTGTTTACCCTAGTCAGCAGATTAGAAATTGGATCAATCAACTTCAAGATAATAAGAATGATACCGTTTATGATGCAGTTAATACAGAGGTGTTAGAGTTAATCCGTACTATTCTCACTACCAAGCAAGTTCCCGAACAAGAACAACAGACGATTCTTAATATGATCTAAACAAGATTCATCAATGATGTTGGAAATTGTAAATTTATTGCTGGAAGCTAATAAATCTTACGATATACGGGGGGAATAGCATGTATACAAATAGGTTTAAAACACTGGTTGATGTTATTACAGAACGGGGAAAGTGTGACAATAAATTTATTACCTTTATTGAGTCGGATCAAAACGAAACTACGCTTACTTATAAAGATTTATATTGGGAAGCTCTAGCATTTTTAAAGAATCTTCAGGATGCAGGGGTTAAACAGGGACAAGAAATTGTATTTCAAATAGAAAGTAATCGGCATTTTGTAAAAGCATTTTGGGCTTGTGTTCTTGGTGGCATGATCCCGGTACCTGTCAGCATAGGTAATAATGATGAGCATAGAATGAAACTTTTTAAAATTTGGGATGTTCTTAACGATCCTTTTTTACTCATCGAGCCCAAAATATTAAAAGACCTTGAGAAATATACTTTGAAAAGCAACCAAGATGACCTATTCGAAAACATCCGCCATCGTCATCAATTACTTCTTCAAGACCATGAACAACCCGAGCAATCCTTTGCAAAGATACACACCCCTCAATTGGAGGATATAGCATTTATTCAGTTTTCCTCCGGTTCCACAGGTGATCCTAAGGGAGTCATCCTTACACATCATAATCTCATTCATAACACAAGTGGAATTATAAATAGGACAGTCGTCACAGAGAAAGATTCGTTCTTGCAGTGGATGCCTCTAACCCATGATATGGGTTTAATTTACAATCATATTACCCCATTAGTTGCCGGAGTGAATCAGTACATTATGCCGACTTCGCTGTTCATTCGTCAGCCGGCACTCTGGATAAAAAAAGCTAGTGAACATGAAGTAAGCATTATTTCATCGCCAAACTTCGGATATAAGTATTTCATGCAATTTTTCAAACCTGAAAAAGTAAATAACTGGAATCTGTCCAAGATCCGTGCCATCATAAATGGTGCTGAACCTATCTCTCCTGAATTGTGTGACACCTTTCTTGACAAATTAGCTCCTTTTGGATTAAAAAAAACGACTATGCGAACATCATATGGTTTAGCAGAAGCATCGGTTGCAGTTGCTATCCCGCCAATCGATACTGAATATATAACCGTTTATGTTGATCGTAAGCACTTAAACATTGGAGAGTCCGTTTTGGAGGTAGACAAGACTTTTCATAATGCTCTGCCATTTGTCGTGGTCGGTGAGTCGTTAGATTATTGTGAAATCAGAATATGCAATGACGAGGATGAGGAAGTGGCGGATCGCGTTATTGGGCACATACAAATCAAAGGTGAAAATGTTACAAAGGGATACTATAACAACGAGGATTCGACATTCAAACTTTTGACGTTAGACGGATGGGTGAGAACTGGCGATCTGGGATTCTTCCGTGAAGGTCAATTAGTCGTCACAGGGAGAGCAAAGGATATTATCTTTGTAAATGGACAGAATGTTTACCCTCATGACATCGAGCGTATCGCTGAGGAAGTAGAAGGAGTCGAACTTAATCGTGTGGCGGCGTGTGGAGTTCGTGTAAATGGGATGGAATCAGAGGAAATTGTGGTATTTGTCGTATCCAAAAAGACGATAGAAAAATTTTCTCCAATTGCAACTCAATTAAAAAAACATTTGTATCGTCATGGAGGATGGACGGTTCACGATATTATACCTATTAAGCAAATGCCCAAAACGACCAGTGGGAAGTTACAGAGGTATAAGCTTGCGGCTCAGTATGAAGCGGGACATTATCAGGAGACTTCAATAATTTTAAAAGGGATCATGGAGCAAGAAAACAAAAATCAAAAATTGCCTACACTTTCGTTTGAGATCGAAAAAGTACTTCACGATATTTGCTGCGAGGTATTACTTAGGGAAGAGGTTGATACGAGAGATAGCTATTTTGATTTAGGAGCCAATTCCCTACAACTGGTTCAGATTACAGACAAAATTGAAAATCAGCTGGGGATTAAGCTTGCAGTTACCGATTTGTTTGATCATCCCTCAATAGCTCACTTGGCAGAATTTTTGGCGAACCCTGCCGATTCTGAACAACAGCATATTCCTACAGATGATACGGATGACAATCATAGCAAGGACGTGGCTATTATTGGGCTTTCTTTGGACTTACCTGGTTCTTCATCTGTTTCACAGTATTGGGATCATATTGTTCAAGGCGATGACTGTATCGGGAACTTAAGCTCTCAACGTAAGCAAGACGCCATTGATTATTTATCAGTTGTGGATCAAAGGAAGAGAGAAGAAGAGTTTATAGAAGGCGGCTTCCTAGAAGAAATTGATAAATTTGACTATGCGTTCTTCAAGCTGAGTCCTGTGGAAGCAAGCTATATGGACCCAAATCAGAGATTATTCCTTCAGACTGCATGGCATGCACTTGAGGATGGGGGCTATGCAGGGGATCGAATTCATGGACAAAAGGTAGGAGTTTACGTCGGCTTCTCAAAAGTGGGCTACGATTATGAGCGGATGCTCTCTAAAGGAGAACCGGACAAATTTCACCAGTATATTGTTGGAAATTTACCGTCAGTGCTGGCAAGTCGGATTTCTTACTTTCTTAATTTAAAAGGTCCAGCAGTAACAGTGGATACGGCGTGCTCCTCTTCACTTGTCGCGATTCATATGGCTTGTAAGGCGTTAGCGACGGGGGATTGCAAGATGGCGATTGCCGGAGGAATCCGAACGATGCTATTACCAGTGAAGCTGGGACTAGATATGGAATCGCCAAATTACAGAGCTCGTACCTTTGATGCAGAAGCGGATGGAACAGGTGTAGGAGAAGGGGTTGCAGCGGTTCTGTTGAAGCCTCTCGATCAAGCTTTGCAAGACGGAGACCGTATTTATGCAGTAATAAAAGGAAGTGCGGTGAATCAGGATGGTACAACGGTAGGAATTACTGCGCCTAGTCCTTCCGCACAGGCAGAAGTGGTGGAGGCGGCTTGGAATGATGCGGCTATTCACCCGGAAACTCTGTCATTTATCGAAGCTCATGGAACGGGAACTAAACTGGGGGACCCTATTGAGATTGCGGGATTGACACAAGCCTTTGAAAAATATACGGACAAAAAACAATTTTGTGCAATCGGTTCTGTCAAACCCAATATTGGTCACTTATTTGAAGCAGCAGGAATATCCAGTCTTATTAAAGCAGTTCTGATGCTGCAAACGAGGAAGAATCCTCCGTTGGTTCATTTTAAGAAACCTAGTTCCCGTATTAATTTTGAATTGTCGCCGTTTTATTTGACGACAGAAGTAGCCGATTTAAGTTCAAATGATGCCCCACTTCGCTGCGGAGTAAGTTCTTTTGGATTCAGTGGGACCAATGCTCATGTTGTTATGGAGGAGTTTATAGAAACGCGAACAGATAATGATTCTGTAAACACGCCAGATGGTGTTCATCTTTTCACGGTTTCCGCAAAAAATGAGACAAGCCTGCATCATTTGGTTGAGGAATATGTGGACTATTTACGCCTAAATCCAGCGGTTTCCTTGGAGCAGGTGTGCTATACCACACATATCGGCAGAGCTCATATGGAGCATAAATTAGCAGTTATTACTTCCAGCCTAGAGGATTTATTACACAAGTTGGAGCGATGGACTTCAGGGAACCAACAAGAGAATGTTCCTGATATGTATATAGGTTCTCATAAACAGAGCGTTGATCATAAACGGGAAAAAGATGATACGGTAGGTCGATTGATTACAGCTATCAGAGCAAGTGCACATACAGATATTCACGCTCTACGTCAATTGGGTGAACTGTACGTCAAAGGTATGGCTATTCCATGGCAAGCGCTTTATGCGGATGATATTAAAATAATCCAGTCGCTGCCTTTGTACCCTTTTGAACAAAATCGTTGCTGGTTTACTCCAAAAGTAGTGCAGATAAGTAACGTAGGCAGGGAGGAGAGACGTATGGAGTCCGCGTATCCAAAAGAGCTGCAAGCTATAGATCAGATCGACTACACAGCGAAGATTTCCAAAGTATTAAAAGATGTAATCAGTAAAGTTTCTGGTTTTACGGTGGAACAACTGGATGAGCAGATGCATTTTCTAGAGATGGGCTTGGATTCCATTATGCTAGTTCAAGTTCAAAAAGAAATTAGAGAACAATTTAATGTGGATGTTCCCATGAACCATTTCTTTGAAAGTGTCACAAACCTGGATCGTCTAACAACGTTTATTTCAGATTTGACATATACCACCCAATCAGTTGCGGCTGCCGATGCTCTAAGTACGGTCGATGATCGGATAGAAGCCAATCCGGAAAATACGGTTGCTGCAAAGTCTTCGTCCGAGTTGGGTGGCCTGGAAAAGTTACTCTCTCAACAAATTGAATTACTGAACAACCAACAGCTGGGACTTACTCAAGTGTTGACCAAACAACTGGAGATGCTTAGTGGCGGCCAAGGAGGAACTATTCAGGCAGCATCGTTAACCACAAACAAAGACACAGTCAGTGCTCAGCCTACATCTCTGCATGTTGTGGCAACTGACGTGCCTATCACTTCTACAATTAAAGTGAATCCAACTACTGAATCCAAACCTTTTGTACCCTATCAACCTCTACTGATCGGTGAGGAAAGTGGATACAGTGCGCGGCAAAATGATTTCTTACAGCGTTTTATTAAACGATATACTCAACGAACCCTCGGGTCCAAGAAATACACACAGGAAAGTCGACTGGTTCATGCTAATAATCGTCATGTGTCTGGGTTCCGATCCTATTGGAAAGAAATCGTATATCCAATCATTTCAGAGAGCGCTTCGGGTTCAAGGATATGGGACGTGGATGGGAATGAGTACATTGATTTAACTATGGGCTTCGGGGTTCATTTACTGGGTCATAACCCAGCTTGGCTAACCGATACTTTACGGAGCAATGTGCACGACCGTACGCCTTCGATCGGCCCTATGTCGAATACAGCAGGCGAGGTTGCTGCCTTGATTAGCGAGCTGACAGGTGTGGAGCGGGTTGCCTTTTACAATTCGGGGTCAGAAGCTGTTATGGTCGCTTTACGTTTGGCTAGAGCGGCTACAGGACGCTCCAAAATAGTGCTGTTTGCTGGTTCTTATCATGGAACATTCGATGGTGTACTGGCCGTGTCCGATCCGAACTCAAGCGGGGGAGAGGCTTTGCCCATGGCACCGGGAATTCCTTCGAGCATGATGGAGGATGTAATTGTACTCCCTTATAATCATCCGGATTCTATAAAAACTATCAGGCATTATGCACATGAACTTGCTGCCGTATTGGTGGAGCCTGTACAGAGTCGCAGACCGGATTTGCAACCAAAGGAGTTCTTGAAGCAAATTCGCGAGATAACAGCAAATTCGGGAACGGCACTTATTTTTGATGAAGTAATTACAGGATTTAGAATTCATCCAGGAGGTGCTCAGGCCTGGTTTGGAATTAAAGCTGATCTAGTTACTTACGGAAAAGTGGCGGGTGGAGGTATGCCTGTTGGCATTGTCGCCGGAAGCTCAGAGTTTATGGACACTGTAGATGGAGGTGTATGGTCGTTCGGAGACGACTCCTATCCGGAAAATACGAATATTAAAACGTTCGTAGGCGGTACTTTCTGCACGCATCCGCTGACCATGCACACGGCTCTAGCGACTTTGAAATATTTGAAGTCTGAAGGGTCGAATCTTCAGGAACAACTGAACCGAAAAACCAACGAATGGGTAGCAGCACTGAATACTTATTTTAAACAAAATAGTGTACCTATCCACATGGTGAACTATGGCTCACTATTCCGGTTTGTTTCGTTTGGCGACATTGAGCTCTTTTTCCATCTGCTGATTGACAAGGGAATTTACATTTGGGAAGGTCGCAATTGCTTTTTATCGACTGCTCATACAGATGGGGACCTTCAACAAATTACACAGGCTGTAAAGGAAAGCGTGGAGGAATTGAGAAAAGGGGGATTCTTACCTGACAATACGCCATCACCGGATGGAAATGGAAACCGAAAAAATAATGTGGTTCCCATCGAATCCTCATCGTTCCCTTTAACAAAGGAGCAGCAGCAAATTTGGTTTGCTACGCAATCCAGAAGTGATTCATCCACTGCGTTCAATGAAATAGCAGCTTTGCGGATGCAGGGTCAACTGCAGCTTGATACTGTAAAACGTTCAGTTCAAGCAATTGTGAACCGGCATGAGTCGCTACGGACGGTTATTGACCTCGATGGCGAAGAACAGCATGTTCTTGACAACGTGAATGTGGTCATATCACTAAGTGATCTCTCAGGATCTCCTCCATCAGAGCATGAAGAAAAGGTCAAGCAATGGTTTGAGGAAGAGGGGAAAAGGGCGTTTGATTTGACGTCCAAAGAACCACTGTTCCGTACTCACATTTTACGTTTACAACCGGAAGAACATATTGTGGTGTTCACATTTCATCATATTGTTGCTGATGGTTGGTCGATGGTAGTGTTTATCCGTGAATGGGAGCAAGCCTACACTTCTTTCTGCAAAGGTGAAAATATAGTCACGTTGCCTGTACCGCCAAAATTCAGAGAATTTCAAGCTTGGCAACAGTTGGAACTAGAACATGCAGGAGTGAGTGAGGCAGTTTCTTACTGGACACGGACATTGGATTCCGTCCCTGTCGCCATGGACATTCCGTCTGAGGACGGTGGTATGAAGAAACCATCGTATAGAGGAAGAAGAATAAATATTCGGGCAGACAGTACGCTGGCGAGAAAGTTGAAAAAGCTTAGCATTAAAGCGGGTAACAGCTTGTTTGTTACACTGCTGACTGCATATAAGGTGTTTCTGCATCGCTTAACTGCAAACACAACGATAGTAGTGGGTATCCCTACCTCTGGACAGTCTAGAATGGAACAAATTAATTTGATCGGAAACTGTGTTAACATGTTGCCGATTGTGAGCCATATTACCAGCAAAGAATCATTATTTAAGTATATGGCACAAGTTAAGCGAGTCATGCAGGAGGTCGAACCGCTTCAAAGCTACTCTTTTGCTGATCTGATTGAGCGTATTGAGAACATACGGATACCTGAGATGAATGTCATCTTCAATATGGATCGACCGATACAGAATTTTCATTTTCATGGACTGGACGTGGAATTGATACCGACGACGATCCTGTACTCCAAATATGACATGTTTCTCAATGTGATGGAGGTCGAGGGAGAGCTTTGGTTTGATTTTGATATTAAAGCCAGCTTGGCCGCACCGGAAACAATGCAGATTTGGGCAGAGTATTTTTTACACATCCTGAATACGATTGCTGATGGGCAGGAACGGGATTTTGTAGATATCTCACTCTTAAATCAGGATGAACTGAAATATGGGGTTAAAAACTACAGTGACTATGTGGAACTCGAATCCAGCGGCATCACGGACAATGATTCACTAAGAGCCATCTATTTACTGGATTCTTATCTGCAACCTGCACCTGTGGGGACGATCGGGGAATTGCATGTAGTACAGGAAAACGAATCTCCTTACGAAAATTCAGGGTATTTACCGACAGGAATCCTGGCTTTGCGAACCGCAAACGGTGAATTGCGATTGTTGGGACCTGTTCAGAAGCGAGCCTATATAAAAGGACATGCCATATATACTGAACAGCTTGAACGATTTATTACCTCTATTCCACAAATTAGCGAGTGCCAAGTTATAGCACAGAGTACAGAGAGCACGGCAGACACACATTTGATTGCTTACATTACGAGTCTTAATGATGGAATAGAGGATATCCTTCGCAAACAATTGCGAAATCATTTGCAAGAACAATGGGTACCTCAACAGATCATTAAGCTTGAACAAATGCCCTTGAATTCGAAGGGATATGTAGACTTGTCGCAACTTTCTACTATGAAACAAGTTGTTAGCAAAGAAGCTGTTGAGGCAGTTAGTACCACGGAGAGAAGAGTAGGGGAAATTTGGGAAACGGTGCTGGGATTAAATCGTGTTAGGTCCGATGACAATTTCTTTGATCTAGGAGGAGATTCGTTAAAGGCGACTCTCTTGCTTGCTAGAGTTCATCAAGAGTTTGGCAAACGAATCCCCTTGAATGTACTTTTTCATTCACAGACAGTTTCGGCTTTGGCCAAAGTGATCGAAGGGGCAAAACAAGGAACAGTCGTCTCTATTAAAAAGCTTGAAGAATGTACGCATTATGCAATATCTGATGCTCAAAGACGTATGTTTGTCTTGCAGGATATGGGGATAGGTACAGCTTACAATATTACGGGCCAGGTGCGTATTGATGGGGATCTAGACATCCCCCGTCTTCAGAAGGCTTGCCTGGATTTGATTCGGCGTCATGAATCATTTCGTACTTCTTTTAATATCGTGGATGGCGAAATTGTACAAGTGATTCATGAAGAGTCGGCTTTTGAAATCAAAGTCACAGAAATACTGGAGAAAGATGCAAACGAGATGAGCCGCTTGTTTGTCCGTCCGTTTGATTTGCGCCAATGGCCACTCTTCCGAGCAGAATTGTTTCGCTTTGCAGCTAATAAACATATGTTGGTTATGGATATGCATCACAGTATTGCAGATGGGCTTTCGTTATCCATTTTCCTCAATGAACTCGTGCAACTGTATCGGAGTGAAATATTAGCTCCAATACAAATCCAATATAAAGATTTTGTCGTCTGGCAAAAGGAACAATATACTAGCAACCGTTTGTTTGAACAGGAACACTATTGGAAAAATGTTTTGAACGGAGAATTACCTATACTGGCAATGCCTACGGACTTCCCTAGACCATTACATCAAAGCTACGAAGGGGCTGTGTTGTCGTATAGCATCACTCCGACAATGACAGAAGAATTAAAAAAACTTGCCAAAAATACGGGGACTACGGCTTTTATGATCCTGCTTGCGGCTTATAATATACTGCTCGCGAAGTATACGGGTCAGGAAGATATTATTGTAGGAACGGCGGTGGCAGGGCGTCAGCATCCGGACACGGAAACAATGATCGGAATGTTTGTCAACACGTTAGCTTTGCGGAATCGTCCGTCTCCTCAGCGGAGTTTTCATTCGTTTTTGCAAGAGGTCAAGGAAACGACTCTGCGAGCTATGGATTATCAGGACTATCCTTTTGAGGCATTGATTGAGAGACTGGATATCCGTCGTGACCAAGGACGAAACCCTTTGTTTGATACGATGTTTGTCATGCAGAATTTTGAGATGAGTTCTCTTGAAGCGAATGGAGTAAAATTTCATCCGAGTGAATTCAATCCAGGGATTTCCCAATTCGATTTGGTGTTAAGCGCTGACGAATGGCAGGAGGGCCTAGCCTTACGTTTCAACTATTGTACCCAATTGTTCCGATCAGAAACGATTGACCGCCTTGCTAGCCTTTATATACAAATATTACGTTCTATTTTAGAACAACCTTGGAGCGAGATTGCGAAGTTGGAGTGGTTACCTGAGGAAGAGAAGTTGAAGCTAATACATGGCTTTAATACCTTCGATCTGCCCACTTCATCTGTGATGGAGAAAACAGGGACGCTGCACTTGCAATTCGAAGAGCAAGCCCTCAAAAATCCTGATCATATGGCTGTTATTCATCAGGGACATGGAATTACTTATAAAGAGCTGAACGAGAAGTCAAATCAGCTGGCGAGGGCATTAATGAAGCGGGGAGTAGGGGCAGAAACTGTAGTCGGCTTAATGGCGGGCCGTTCATTAGATTTGGCCGTTGGTATGTTGGCTATTTTAAAAGCCGGTGGCGCCTATCTTCCAATCGACAGTTCTTATCCAGAAGAACGAATTCACTTTATGCTTGAGGATAGCGGGGCTGCTCTCCTGTTGTTGAATGACTCATCTAATTACAATGCTACTACTTATGAAGGTTTAGTCCTAAATATGGACGATGATGAGTGGTATAAAACAGAATGCAAGTTGTCTTCAAAGTGGGAATCGGATTCAAGTCATTTGGCATATGTGATCTATACATCGGGCTCAACCGGTACTCCTAAAGGAGTTTGTATTGAGCATCGAGCGATATTAAATACGTTATCTTGGAGAATAAATGAATATGCACTAGAAGCAGCAGACCGTATCCTGCCAATGCTGTCTAGCTCATTTGATGCTTTTGTGGGTGCCTTTTTTACTCCGCTGCTGTCTGGAAGTACGGTAGTGCTGCCTACGAATGAGGAACTGAGTGAATTATCGGCTCTGAAGACCTTAATTTTATCAAATCATATTACACATCTCGTGTGTACTCCTTCCATGTACATGTCTATTATAGAGGGTCTGACTCCAGATGAAGCCAAGTCTCTCAAGGTTGTAACGTTAGGCGGTGAGAAAGCAACGAAACGGTTGATAGAAGCCAGCCAAGCCAAACATCCTGGCATTCAATTGTTCAATGAGTATGGTCCAACAGAAAATAGTGTAGTTACAACGATGTTACGAGATATTGGGCCTGAAGAAGTGGGGTGTATTGGAAAGCCGATTCCTAATACGGGCGTTCTCATTCTGGATCAATACTTGCAGTTGCGGCCCATAGGACTTCCAGGAGAATTATGCGTTTGGGGTAAAGGAATTGCGCGAGAATATCGTAATCGTCCTGAGCTTACGGCGCAGAAATTTATCCCACACCCTTATTTGGACAATATGAAGCTCTACAGAACAGGAGATTTAGCGAGATGGTTACCTGACGGAACGCTAGAGTATCTTGGCCGCGCAGATCAACAAGTTAAAATCAGGGGCTACCGGATTGAGCCAGGTGAAATTGAAAGCACATTGTTGGCTCATAGAGCGGTAAAAGAGGCAGCAGTAGTGATTAAAGGAACAGATGACAATCCGTATTTATGCGCTTATGCCGTTTTGCGGGAATCGGTTACAGTAGATGTTTTGAAAGACTATCTGTCGTCAAGCCTGCCTCATTATATGGTACCAGCCCATGTATTCTTGTTGGATGCGATGCCGCTGACAGCAAACGGCAAAGTTAGTAAAAGTGCATTACCTGAACCAGGGGAGCATTCTAGCGAAGAATTACAGCACGTTGGGCCCAATAATGAAACGGAGCAGCTATTGATCGAAATGTGGCAGGATCTGCTGGAGATTTCTCCGATTGGTATACACGATCATTTTTTTGAAATAGGTGGGCACTCGATGAAAGCGACCCTGTTGACTGCGAAAATCAACGAGGTCTTTCATATCGAAATTTCAACTCAAGATATATTTGGGGCACCAACAATCGAAGCGCTCTCCAAGAAGATTCTTGCTGCCAAACCCACAGATTACCAACGAATTGAGGCAGTGACTGAGGGAGCTTATTATGAGGTTTCTCCAGCACAATCCAGATTGTTGGCCGTGCTACCGCTAGATGAGACGGGTGTGGCTTACAACATGTCGGCAGCATTGATGATCGAAGGTCATGTAGATCGAAGAAGAGTGGAGCGTACCTTTGAACAATTATTAGCCCGGCATGAAGCATTTCGGACCTCGTTCGGATACGTGGATGATAGAGCGGTGCAATTTGTACAACCAGAGGTAAGCTTTGAACTTGGCTTTGCCCGGGCTGCTGGTGATATTACGACAAAGGGCATAGATACATTGATCCATAATTTCATCCGTCCTTTTGATGTTGGTAAAGCCCCACTATTTCGGGCGGAGCTTCTTCAAATGGATCGTGATAAGTTTATGCTTCTTATTGATATGCACCATTTGATAGCTGATGGTACTTCTATCGACACTATTATTAACGAATGGAACAAGCTGTACAAGGGAGAAGAACTTCCCGCTTTACCGCTTCAATACAAAGATTACTCTGCTTGGCTCAGATCGAATACAGAAATTCATGCAAAGCAAGAACAGTATTGGCTTGATCAATATAAAGGAGAACTTCCCGTTCTAGATCTGCCTACAGACTATCAGCGGCCACAATTGCAGAGTTTTGTTGGAGATATGGTGAAAGTCGAGCTGTCCGAAAAGCTTATAGAACAGTTGAATCTCACGTGTATTCAAACAGATAGCACACTCTTTATGCTTCTATTTGCTGCCTATAATGTGCTGCTGGGGAAATATGCGGGACAGGAAGATATCGTAATCGGCATTCCAACATCTGGACGGACGCATGCAGATACCAATGGGATCGTAGGGTTATTCGTCAATACCCTGGCTATTCGAAACCATCCGGTTAGTCATAAGAGCTTCAAAACCTTTTTGAACGAAGTAAAAGAAAACACGCTGCAAGCTCTGCAAAATCAATCGTATTCATTTGCCGAACTGGTCGATAAGCTGTCCATCAAGAGGGACCTGAGTCGAAATCCGTTGTTTGACACGATGTTCTCCTTTATGAATACGGATGCACAGCAGTGGCAAGCCGATAACCTTAATTTTGAGCTATATCCGTTTAAAACGGGGATTTCCAAATTCGATCTTGTACTGAATGCCGAACAAAAGGCTGGGAGAGTTCATCTGGAATTTGAGTACAGTACAAAACTGTATAAAAAAGAAACAATTGAGCTTCTCGTCGAGCATTACCTGAATGTATTGGAGGAAGTAGTCCAAAACGCTGATATGGCATTGACTGATATTAATCTTCTAAGCGCAACAGAAGCGGCTGCTATGGAGGAACGGTATAACAGCACTCATACAGCTTATCCACAGCCAAGACCCATACATCATTATATTGAGGAGCAGGCTGATAGAAGACCGGATGCTAAAGCTGTTATCTATCAAGATCAGGTGCTGACCTACAAGGAGTTAAATGATCAGGCGAACGCGATAGCAAGCAATTTGTTGGCTAAAGGAATTGGACTAGGAAGTTATGTGCCTATACTCATGGAACGGAGCCTGGAACTGGTAGTATCCATACTGGCTGTTATGAAAACAGGTGCTGCTTTTTCGCCTCTTGATACAGAGTGGCCTATTGACCGCTTACAGAGCGCCCTGCAGGATTTGGGAAGTTCTACCTTATTGGTCAATTCAAGTACACCTATCAGTTCAGAAATAAATGCTGAAGAGTATCTAGTTATAGACTGCTCTGTAGTCGAAAAGAGGAGTAACGCTATCAGTAACCCGGCAGTAGATGTAGATATGGAATCACCAATCTATGTAATCTTCACTTCGGGTTCAACCGGCAAACCCAAAGGAGTTATTGCTGCCCATAAAGGAATCACCAATCGTTTTCTATGGATGAACGACTATTTTGGAACATCGGCTGCACAAAGTGTTCTCCAGACGACTCATCATGTATACGACAGCGCGGTATGGCAATTGTTTTGGCCATTAATGAACGGCGGAACGACCGTGTTGCCGGAAACAGGCATGACGGTGGATGCTACGTACATGACGAATATCATTGAACAGGAGCGTATTTCTTTTACAGACTTCGTTCCATCCGTATTTAATGCTATTGTCAACCAGTTGGACCCAAATTCACCTCGAACCAAGCAATTGGATTCTCTTCAACAAGTTATTCTTGGTGGTGAAGAAATTACGCCATCGACGGTTCATACGTTTTTAACCATTTTTCCTCATGTTCAAATCACGAACCTGTATGGTCCAACGGAGGCAAGTATAGGCTGTGTTGCTTATCAAGTGACAGGAGATGAAGACAGAATTCCTATCGGAAAGCCAATTGCCAATACCAAGATTTATATATTGGACCCTGGACTAAAAAGGGTTCCCGTAGGAATCACAGGAGAAATGTATATTGCAGGTACACCGCTTGGGATTGGATATTTGAATGATCCGACTAAAACGAAGGCCAGCTTTATAGATAATCCTTATTCAATGCCTGGCTATGAAAAGCTCTATAAAACGGGGGATTTAGCTAAATACTTGCCTGACGGTAACATTGCTTTCCTGGGTAGATCCGATTTTCAGGTCAAAATTCGCGGCTACAGGATTGAGCTTAGTGAAATTGAATATCATCTTTTAGGCATAGCTGATATTCAGGAAACTGTCGTAATGGTCAAAGAGAATAAGGGAAGTTCTTATTTATGCGCGTATGTGGTATCAGCTAATCCATTAGATACGGATCATATCAAAATGCAGTTGGCTAAGGAGCTTCCTGATTACATGATACCTTCGGTGTATGTTCCGCTTGACGTGATCCCCATTACACCTGGCGGAAAGATTAACCGTAAAGCATTACCTGAACCTGACTGGAGTGGTGCCTTAGAAGTGGAGTATGTGGAACCAACAGGTGAGACTGAAGTATTGCTGGCCCAAATATGGGAGGAAGTGCTTGCCGTAACAGGCGTGAGTGCAACTCACAACTTCTTTGATTTGGGAGGAGACTCTATTAAGGGTCTGCAAATCGTCTCGCGTTTGAACACACATGGCTACAAGCTAAGCATTAAAGAATTATTTTTGTACCCTCAGATTAGACAATTGAGCCCATTCGTTAAGGTGATCCGTCGGAAAATTAGTCAGGAAGCTATTGAGGGAGAGCTGCCTTTAACGCCAATACAGCAGCGATTCTTCCACCTACAGAAGATAAGTCCTCAGCATTTTAATCAGTCCGTCATGCTATTTTCCGAAGACGGTTTTGATGAGCAAGGGATTGTGGCTGCATTTGACTGCATCATTAAACAGCATGATGCCTTAAGAATGACATTCTGTCAGAGAGAAGATCGCGTCGTTCAATACAATGAAGGGCTAAATAATCAACCACTATCCTTGACGATAAAATCACTGCCTGAAGGTCTACCAGCAGAAGCATGGATTGAGCAAGAAGCAACGGCTATTCAAAGTAGCTTCGATCTCACAATCGGCCCTTTAATGAAGCTGGGATTATTCCGGACTGCTGAGGGAGATCACCTGCTCATTGCAGTTCATCACCTGGTAGTTGACGGGGTTTCGTGGAGAATTATTTTACAAGATTTTACGTCCCTTTATCAGCAATATCAGCAGGGGGCAGCACTACTCTTGCCAGACAAAACAGATTCGTACCGCTCTTGGGCACAAGAAATAAGCCAATATGCAACAAGCGAGGAGCTGGCACAAGAACTGGAATACTGGACACAGCTGGAGCAAACCGAGTCTGGAACGTTACCTAAAGATAGCTCCTATGAAACCAATATGTTGCGTGATAGCGAAAATGTAAGTGTCTCACTTGATAATGAGAACACTAGTAAATTATTAAGACAGGTGCACCAGGCCTACAATACTGAAATTAATGACATTTTGCTCACTGCTCTTGGATTAAGTATCAAAGAATGGACTCAGCAGTCTCGTGTGTTGATCTATCTTGAAGGGCATGGGCGAGAAGAAGTGTTTCAGGAAATGAACATTTCCAGAACCGTTGGTTGGTTCACAACAATGTATCCATTTTTACTGGATGTGGACAATGCGCATGATCTTTCATATCAGATTAAGAACATCAAAGATAGCCTTAGAAGGATACCGAACAAGGGCTTTGGGTATGGGGTATTAAACTATGCTCAAGTGAATGAGTCTGGTGTGACTGCCTTTCAAGTCGCTCCTGAAATTGCCTTTAATTATATGGGGCGTTTTGATACGGAACTAGATACAGATGTATTTACACTTTCTAAATTTTCTTCAGGAGAAGAGGCTAGTCCCTTTACGGAAAGATCCGTAGCGTTAGATATCAACTGCATTATTAATGAGAGTGAACAGTTAATTATTACATGCAACTATAACAAGCAAGAATACCAGCAACAAACCATTGAACAACTATTATATTTATTCCAAAAACATTTGACGAATCTAATCGACCATTGCTGCAGCAAACAAGTAACGGAACAAAGTCCAACTGATTTTCTCTATGACAAGTTGTCAATCGATGAGTTTCAGAACCTGTCCCAACTTTTAAGTAACAAACTAAACTTGTAGCAAAGTGGTGAGCCGTATGAGAAACGCACTCATTCAAAACATTTATCCATTGACACCCATGCAGGAGGGGCTTCTATATCACTCCATTTTAGACGAGCACTCAGAAGCATATTTTGATCAGACGGTCATTACCTTAAAGGAACGGTTGAATGCAGAGACGCTGAAGGAAAGCTTCCAAACCCTAATTGACCGTTATGATGTATTACGGACTGTGTTTGTTTTTAAAGAAACAGACCAACCGTTACAAGTCGTGCTGGCTAATAAAGAGGCAACGATTGATTATAGAGACATTACAGAATTAAATGAAGCAGAACAACGTTTATATGTTGATAATTTTACGATTAATGATCGAAAAATGCGTTTTGATCTGGAAAAGGATCTCCTTATTCGGATAAGTGTTCTTGCATTAAGTGATACAAGCTGCAAA
Source organism: Paenibacillus sp. SEL1 (assembly GCF_054602535.1). NCBI lineage: Bacteria > Bacillati > Bacillota > Bacilli > Caryophanales > Paenibacillaceae > Paenibacillus > Paenibacillus sp. SEL1. The sequence goes on from NZ_CM137723.1 coordinate 3,062,724, forward strand.
ATGGTTCTAAGCTTTCATCACATCATTATGGATGGCTGGTGTATTGGTACAATTGCGAAGGATCTGTTCCAAATTTACAGAGCTTATTCTCTCGGGAAGAAGCCAAAATTGGACGCAGTATTTCCATATAGCCGGTATATCAGTTGGTTAGGGCAGCAAAATAAGAAGACAGCTCTTGCTTATTGGGAACAACAATTATCAGGTGTGGAAGAGCAAAGTGGCTTACCTCTTAGCAGCAAGTCAACTGAGGATGGAAGCTACAAGCTGAACAACCATATTTTCACCTTGGACGAGCAGTTAACCCGTGGTTTGGAAATGATAGCACAACAAAATCAGGTAACCTTAAGTTCTGTATTTCATGGGATATGGGGTCTGTTGCTGCAAAGATACAATAACACCAAAGATGTGGTATTTGGTTCCGTTGTTTCCGGCCGTCCAGCTGAGCTGGAAGGGTCGGAGAAAATGGTTGGATTATTTATTAATACGATTCCTGTACGTATTTGTCATAAAGAAGCACAAACATTTTCCCAGATAATCAAGCAATTTCAGCAGAATATGATGGAATCGGGGAAGTACCATTTTCTATCCTTGGCTGATATTCAGATGCTAACCCCACTGGGTAAGAGCTTGATCCACCATATCATAGCGTTCGAGAACTATCCAATTACTGAAGAGCTTGCTGGTGGTGAAGGAGAACAGCTTGTTTCAATTGTGGAAACCGAGGGCTTTGAGCAAACGAATTATGATTTTAATATTGGAGTCATTCCTGGTAAAGAATTGAAGGTTAAGTTTGGCTATAACAGTATTGCTTATCAAGCTTCAGATATTGAAAGAATTGAACTGCACCTAAAACAAATAGCTGAACAGGTAGTTTCTAATCCGCACATGAATGTGGATGATATTGATTTGCTTTCTGGCGAGGAAAAATACAGAATCCTGCGAGATTTTAATGATACAGATGCCTTATATCCTCAAAGTCAAACGATTCAACAGCTATTCGAAGAGCAGGTGGCGCTGACGCCGAATCGTTTGGCAGCAGCATTCGCTGATGAGCGGTTAACTTATCTGGAATTGAACGAACGGGCTAACCGCTTGGCTCGCGTCTTGAGGATGAAAGGGGTGCATACCGGCCAGATTGTTGGGATTGCAGCCTATCGCTCACCGGAGATGCTAGTCGGGATCATGGCTATTCTTAAGGCAGGAGGGGCTTACTTGCCAATCAATCCAGAGGATCCTCTGGAACGAATTCAATATATAGCGGGTAACAGCGGAGCTTCCATCCTGCTGGTGCAGCAGGAAATCCAATCTACATTGAAGGATCTTTCACAGAATATCAGCGTGCTTGCGATCGGAGCAGACTGGGCAACTGAAAAAACTAATCTTGAACCTTACAGTGGGCCGGAGGATGTAGCTTACGTAATTTATACTTCCGGTTCTACAGGTAAGCCTAAAGGAGTTATGATTCGTCACACCTCTATAGTGAATCGACTTCATTGGATGCAAAAAAAGTATCCGATTGGTGTGGACGATATCATTTTACAGAAAACACCTTACACTTTTGATGTTTCTGTATGGGAACTATTTTGGTGGGCTATAGCCGGAGCTTCAGTCTACTTTCTTCCACCTGATGGGGAGAAGGATCCCAAGCTACTGGTGGACACGGTGGCAGAACAGAAAATTACAACCCTTCATTTTGTGCCTTCCATGTTGTCTGTTTTTTTGGAGTATGTTGAGCAGCACCAAGCAGAGGGGAAACTCAGCAGTATTAAACGAGTTTTCGCTAGCGGGGAGGCACTAACAGTAAAGCAAGCCAGACGGTTTAATACTCTGCTTCGAAAGCCGAATGGCACAACTCTGCATAATTTATACGGACCAACGGAGGCAACAGTGGATGCAACATGGTTTGATTGCCCGGATGGAGATGATTTGCAGAGTATTCCAATTGGTAAGCCTATTGACAATACCCGGTTGTACATTTTGGATCAGGAGAGGAGACTGCTTCCTGTTGGTATTCCGGGGGAACTTCATATTGCTGGCACAGGAGTAGCCCTAGGCTACATTAATCAACCCGATCTAACGGACGAAAGATTCACGGATAGTCCATTCGTTTTCGGAGAGCGCATGTATAAGACAGGGGACTTGGCAAAGTGGCTCCCCGACGGCAATGTGGAGTATCTCGGAAGAACAGACCACCAGGTGAAAATCCGTGGATATCGTATTGAGACTGGAGAAATCGAAAAGGTCCTGCTCTCTCATCATGACATCAGAGAAGCCGTTGTTCTATCTAGAAAAGACCAAGAAGACGAAACGTATTTATGCGCTTATATTGTTTCGGACCGTGAACTCTTAACACAGGAAATACGATCCTATTTGAAAGCGTCTCTGCCCTTGTATATGGTACCTGCTCATCTGATACAGATTGCTACGATACCTCTTACGCCTAATGGAAAGGTGAACGGAGGAGCGCTTCCTGAGCCCCATCATGTGATTCGGGAGCAGGGGGTTGTAGCTCCTCGAACAGATACAGAAACTCGTCTAGTACGTTTGTGGGAGGATATTCTGCATGTGAGCCCCATAGGTGTACACAGCCATTTTTTTGAACTGGGTGGACATTCGCTGAAGGCTACAATACTGATCGGGAAAATTATTCGAGAATTCCAGGTCGAGTTGCCTATGCGTGAAATATTTGAGTACCCAACTGTGGAAAGCATGAGCAAACTCATTGAATGTACAATCGGGAGAGGGGCAGGTACATTTACCGAAATTGCTCTACTTTCTGATCAAACTTATTATCCAGTTTCCTCCTCGCAAAGACGTCAGATGATATTGCATCAACTTGAAGGAGCGGAACTGGTTTACAATATGCCTTCTGTCATGCTCGTTCAAGGCCATCTGGATCAGGAACGGTTGAAAATGGCTTTCAACACTCTGATTCACAGGCATGAAGCATTGCGCACTTCTTTTTCATGGATCAACGGAGAGCCGGTTCAAAGCGTACATGACGAAGTAGAATTTGAGTTGAAAATTCATAGTCTGACCAACAAAGAGGATTCAGAGGAACAGCAAATAGAAACGGTGCTAAGTGAATTCGTTCAACCGTTTGACCTGAGCCGTGCCCCTTTATTAAGAGGCGAGCTGATCCCGTTGGCAGAGAACAAAAATATGCTGCTGGTTGATTTACACCATATTATTTCGGACGGCGTTTCTATGTCTATTATTATGGATGAATTTGTAAAATCATATGATGGACGGGCGCTTCCGCCTCTATCCGTTCAGTACAAAGATTATGCTAACTGGCATAATGAGCAAATAAATCATGGATTTATTAAAGAGCAGGAATCCTACTGGCTGGATCTCTTTAAACATGAGCCGCCTGTACTGGAGCTACCAACGGATTTCCCAAGACCGTCTATTCAAAGCTATGAAGGTAACACGGTATCCCGAATCCTGGGCGATGATATAACAGAGCCACTTCACAAACTTGCAGCTGAAACTCAAAGTACATTGTTCATGATTTTACTGGCTGTATATAACGTTGTTTTGTCCAAGCATGCACGACAAGACGACATTGTCATCGGTACACCGGTTGCTGGGAGAAGACATCCAGATACAGAAAAGATCGTCGGCATGTTTGTTAATACGTTGGCACTACGTACTAGCCCTTCAGCGGAGAAGAGTCTTTCAGCTTTTCTGGACGAAGTTAAGGAAACGGTTTTATCTGCTTTTGAGCATCAGGAATATCCCTTTGAGCAATTGGTCGAAAAGCTTGCGCTGCGGAGAGATGTGAGCCGAAGCCCGATCTTCGACACCATGTTTGTCATGCAAAATACAAAAGGACAGCCACTACAATCTAGTGGATTGGAATTCAAACCATTTCCGTTCAATCCAGGTGTTTCCCGATTTGATTTAACCTTGAGTGCGGAAGAAACAGGTAGCTACCTTCATTTGAATTTGGAGTATAACAGTGCTTTGTTCCAAAAGGACACTGTCGAACGCTTCTTGGATCATATGGTGGTGGTGCTAAGGTCGTTTGTAGCTAATAGCACACAAACCATAGGTGATACCGATTTGTTAACAGTGGTAGAAAAAGAATTGATTTTGAAGAAATTCAACGGGACGGCTGCGCCTTATCCAAGGGAGAAGACGATTCATCAATTGTTTGAGGAGCAGGTGGAGCGAACACCGGAACATCCGGCAGCCCTATACAAAGATCGGCAATTGACGTACCGGGAGCTGAATGCCCAAGCGAATCGGGTGGCTCACGTCCTACGGAAGAAAGGGATCGGGCCCGACCAGATGGTGGGCATCGCAGTTCATCGATCGCTGGAGATGATCGTCGGCCTGCTGGGGATTTTGAAGGCAGGCGGGGCGTATCTGCCGCTACATCCAGAGGACCCGGAAGAACGGCTGGGATTCATGCTGGAGGATAGCGGGGCATCTATCCTGCTGACCCAGCGGAATCAGTTGGACCGCCTTCATCCGCACGGAGCCAATCGCGAGCTGATTGCTATCGAAGATCTGCTGATGGAGGGGATGGAGCTTACAGGAGAAGAGTGCGAGAAGAACCCGGAACCCGTTAACCGCTCAACCGATTTGGTGTACGTGATTTATACGTCAGGCTCCACCGGCAAGCCGAAGGGGGTCATGATTGAGCACGCATCGCTGATCAACCGTCTGCACTGGATGGAAAAACGAATTCCGTTTGGAGCGGAGGATGTGATCCTGCAAAAAACGCCTTACACCTTTGACGTATCGTTGTGGGAGCTGTTTTCGTGGGCGATTCAGGGAGCGACGGTATGCTTTCTGGAGCCGGGAGGCGAGAAAGACCCGGCAACGATAGCCGAAACGGTGAAGGCCAACGGGGTAACAGCGATTCATTTTGTGCCATCCATGCTGGGAGCATTTCTGGAGTATATCGAGCATAGCGGAGCCGCTAGGAAAATGCGCAGTGTCCGGCGAGTATTTGCCAGCGGGGAAGCGCTGATAACTGAACATGTCCGCCGATTTAACCGTTTGCTGGGAGCCGAAGGAGCCACGTTGCATAACCTGTATGGACCGACAGAGGCAACGGTAGAGGTGGCGTATTACGACTGTCCTGCCGAGCAGGAACCGGAGAGCATTCCGATCGGGAAGCCGATTGATAACGTGAAATTGTATATTTTGGACCATAAAGACCGATTGCAGCCGATAGGCGTACCGGGCGAGCTACATATTGGAGGGGACTGCGTAGCCCGAGGATATGTAAATCGGAAAGAACTGACGGAGGAGAAGTTCGTAGCGGATCCCTATGCGGCAGGGGGACGGATGTACCGGACGGGAGACTTGGCGAGATGGCTACCGGATGGAAACATTGAATATATGGGTCGGATCGACCATCAGGTGAAAATTCGGGGCTACCGGATCGAACTGGGTGAGATTGAAGCGGCAATACTGGCCTACGAAGGGGTCCAGACGGCCGTAGTGCTTGCTCGTGATGACCGTTCTGGGGGAAGTTATTTATGCGCCTATGTTGAACATGCCCAGGAATTCAATGTACAAGCATTAAAGGCTCGTATTAAAGAAGTCCTTCCCGAGTATATGGTGCCTGCTTATATCGTATCTATGGAAGCTATGCCTTATCTATCGAGCGGCAAGATCGACAGAAAAGCATTGCCTAAGCCTGATCACAGTCTGTCGATTGAGGTAGATTATATTCCTCCTTCCAATAAGGTTGAAACGTTGATGGTGGAAATCTGGCAAGAGGTTCTTGGCTATGCTCCTATCGGAACGAATCATAACTTTTTTGAATTGGGCGGGGATTCGATTAAAGCTATTCAAATTTCCACACGTCTAAGCAAGCACGGATATCGCATGGAAATTAAGGACCTTTTCCGTCATCAAACGATAGGTAGCCTGACTCCAGATCTAAGAGCAGTCAGTGTTCAAGCCGAGCAAGGGATTATTGAAGGAGAGGCTGAGCTATCCCCTATCCAACGATGGTTTTTTGAGCAAAAGTTCACGGAATCCAACTATTGGAACCAGGCCGTTATGTTGTATAGCCAAAATGGGTGGAAGGAAGAACTGGTCGATCAGGTGTTGTGTAAGCTGACTGAGCATCATGATGCCTTACGAATGACATATACAGCGAATCAGGACAAAATTATTCCCATCATTCATGGTACGAATCGAAAGGCATATGCTCTTACTGCTCTGGATGTAAGCCATGAGTCATCCATTGAAGAAGCAATCCAGACCCTCAGCGAAGCGATTCAGCGGCGCATGAATTTAGAAAACGGTCCGCTTGTGCAAGCGGGGTTGTTTCACACCGCTCAAGGTGATCACTTACTACTCGCGATTCATCATTTGGTGGTAGATGGAGTTTCTTGGAGAATTCTATTGGAAGATTTGGAGCAGGGGTATATGCAGGCACTTAATAATGAAGAAATCCTCTTTCAGGCGAAGACCCATTCGTGGAAGGATTGGACCCATCGCCTTGGTGATGATGCAAAGGGTGGGCGTCCAGCTCGTTACAAACGTTATTGGGAGAATGTAATCCGTCATGCCAGTAAACCGCTTCATAAAGACTATCCGGCCGCTGACAGAAGAGGGAAAGACCTGGAAATCTGCAACGTAAGGCTTTCCAAGCAACAAACAGATCGTCTACAGAAGGATGTACACAAGGCTTATAGTACGAATGTAAACGATCTACTGTTGACAGCCTTTGGACTGGCATTGAGAGACTGGACTGATGATGACGAATTTACCATTTTGTTGGAAGGGCACGGACGGGAACAGATTTTTGATGATATAGATATAACCAGAACGGTCGGCTGGTTTACTACGATGTATCCTATTCATCTGGATATGAAGCATAATACTGATTTAGCTTACCAAATTAAGCTGACCAAGGAAGCGTTGCGACGTGTTCCTAATAAGGGCATTGACTTCGGAATTCTGGAATATATGACCCTACACGATTTGAAAAGTACTAATCAGGGAAATTTTGCACCTGAAATTCGCTTTAATTATCACGGCCAGATTGATTCAGGCTCCGTTGCGCCTTTATTTGTCGAATCAAAGTATTCTGCGGGTCGAACAGTAAGTGAGGAGACCGAGACACCATTTGTGCTTGATATTAATGGAAGTATCGAACAGGGGATATTAACCCTCGGGATTGAGTATAGCAGTCGTGAATATGCTGAATCGAGTATTCAAAAATTGGGAAATTTCTTGCAAAGTCGTTTGCTAGAAATTATTGAGCATTGCTCTGAAAAGAAGGAGAAGGAATGGACTCCCGCAGATGTGAGCGATGAGAATCTTTCAATTAACGATTTGGATGAGATTATGGCCTACTATAAAAATAATACATCTTCCTAGGCGGTGGCTTATGAGTAAAGATCTGCAAATTCAAAGTATATTCCGATTAACTCCGATGCAACAAGGAATCTTGTTCCATAGCCTGCTAGATCAAACTTCGTACGCCTATTTTGAACAAGTGAGTCTTACCCTGAACGGCTTACTCGAGGTAGAGCTTCTGGACCAAAGTCTTTCTGTTCTATTTGAGCGCCATGAGATATTGCGCAGCAATGTTTTTCACGTCAATATTGAAGAGCCTAAATTGATCGTATTCCGGCAGAAGCATCCATCCATTCACTTTGAAGACATTTCTTCACTAACGCAATCTGACCAGGTGGCCTATATAGAACAGTTTGTTCAACGTGATAAGGCCAACGGATTTGATATCACCCGGGATGAGTTATTCCGGGTCTCCATATTGCAGTGTGCGTCTGATGTATACAAGCTGATCGTTAGCTTTCATCACATCATTATGGATGGATGGTGCTTAGAAATCGTTCTGAAAGAATGGTTCCAGATCTACACATCATTGAAAAAAAATGAGCCAGTTCAGCTAGGTGAAGCTCCTTCTTATGAAAAATACCTCAAATGGCTGGACAAGCAGGATACAGATACAGCGCTTATGTTTTGGGAGCGATATTTGGATGGTTTTGAACAGCAAAGCATCTTGCCTACGAGTGGTAAAGGGAGCCACGTTGATTACGATCCACAGCAGCAAATCTTTAGCTTTGATTCGCAATTAACAGGTCAGTTGGAATCACTGGCCAAAGAACTCAAGGTTACTTTGAGTACATTGTTTCACTCCATCTGGGGTCTGCTATTGATGAAATACAACAACACCCGCGACGTGGTATTTGGCTCTGTCGTTTCCGGTCGTCCGTCAGATATTCCGGGAGCAGAAAATATGGTGGGCCTATTTATCAATACTATTCCAGTGCGTATATCAAGTGAAGAGGATCATCTTGCTTTTTCGGAATTCGTCCAGCATGTACAACATTCGGTTATGGAGGCGGGGGAGCACCATTATGTGCCTCTTGCTGATATTCAGGCGGGGAGTTTGTTGAAGAGTAATCTGATACACCATATTTTGGCTTTTGAAAACTTTCCGGGTATGGAGGAGGCCCCCGATCACGCGGACGAAAACAGTTTAGCGGTTTCGGAGATGGCTGGCTTTGAACAAACTAATTATTCCTTCAACCTTAACGTTGTCCCCGGTGAGAAACTGCGGATGAAATTCAGCTATAACGGTCTATTATACGAACCAGCATATATAGATCGATTAGGTCGACATGTTGAAGAAATCGCCCGCACTGTGGTTTCATCTGCTGATGTAGTTTTGAACGAAATAGATATTATTCTACCAGAAGAAAAAGAATTGATTTTGAAGAAATTCAACGGGACGGCTGCGCCTTATCCAAGGGAGAAGACGATTCATCAATTGTTTGAGGAGCAGGTGGAGCGAACACCGGAACATCCGGCAGCCCTATACAAAGATCGGCAATTGACGTACCGGGAGCTGAATGCCCAAGCGAATCGGGTGGCTCACGTCCTGCGGAAGAAAGGGATCGGGCCCGACCAGATGGTGGGCATCGCAGTTCATCGATCGCTGGAGATGATCGTTGGTCTGCTGGGGATTTTGAAGGCAGGCGGGGCGTATCTGCCGCTACATCCAGAGGACCCGGAAGAACGGCTGGGATTCATGCTGGAGGATAGCGGGGCATCTATCCTGCTGACCCAGCGGGATCAGTTGGACCGCCTTCGTCCGCACGGAGCCGATCGCGAGCTGATCGCTATCGAAGATCTGCTGATGGAGGGGATGGAACTTACAGGAGAAGAATGCGAGAAGAACCCGGAACCTATTAACCGCTCGACCGATTTGGTGTACGTGATTTATACCTCAGGCTCCACAGGCAAGCCGAAGGGGGTCATGATTGAGCACGCTTCGTTGATCAACCGTCTGCACTGGATGGAACAACGAATTCCGTTTGGAGCGAAGGATGTCATTCTGCAAAAAACACCGTATACCTTTGACGTATCGTTGTGGGAGCTGTTCTCGTGGGCGATTCAGGGAGCAACGGTATGCTTTTTGGAGCCGGGAGGAGAAAAAGATCCGGCAACGATAGCCGAAACGGTGGAGGCCAACGGGGTAACGGCGATACATTTTGTGCCATCCATGCTGGGAGCGTTCCTGGAGTATATCGAGCACAGTGGAACCGCCGGGAAAATGCGCAGTGTACGGCGAGTGTTTGCCAGCGGGGAAGCGCTGATGACAGAGCACGTCCGGCGGTTTAACCGTTTGCTGGGAGCCGGAGGAGCCACGCTGCACAATCTGTATGGACCGACAGAAGCGACGGTAGAGGTAGCGTATTACGACTGTCCTGTCGAGCAGGAGCCAGAGAGCATTCCAATCGGGAAGCCGATTGATAACGTGAAATTGTACATTTTGGACAGTAAAGATCGATTGCAGCCGATAGGTGTACCGGGCGAACTGCATATTGGAGGGGACTGCGTAGCCCGGGGATATGTGAATCGAAAAGAACTGACGGAGGAGAAGTTCGTAGAGGACCCATATGCGGCGGGTGGACGGATGTACCGGACAGGAGACTTGGCGAGATGGCTGCCGGATGGAAACATTGAATATATGGGACGGATCGACCATCAAGTGAAAATTCGGGGCTACCGGATCGAACTGGGTGAGATTGAAGCGGCCTTGCTCGCGTACGAAGGTGTCAGGGCAGCGACGGTACTGGCCCTTGATGACCGGAATGGCGGCAAATATTTATGTGCATATTTCGAAAGCGGAGAGGGTTTGAACACATCTATTTTAAGGACTCACTTGAAGGCATTAATACCGGATTACATGGTGCCGAGTCATTTCGTTCGACTAGATGTTATGCCGCACCTGTCCAGTGGTAAGGTTAATCGTAAAGCGCTACCCGAACCGGATCATAGGATGCGAACCACTAGATATGTTGCACCAAGGAACGAAACGGAAAGAAAACTGGCGGAGATTTGGGAGAAGATGTTAGACATATCCTCCATCGGTATACATGACAACTTTTTTGAACTGGGTGGACATTCACTAACGGCGACTCGACTCATGTCTCGAATCAATAAGCTGTTACAAGTTGAAATTCCGCTCCGTGATATTTTTGTACATCCGACAATCGAAGAAATGAGTGTTTTGATCTGCAGACCAGAGGTTGCAGCCGGGAAGATGGTGGATATTGCTCCTACTGAGCTACGTGATTCGTATCCGGTGACATCCGTTCAAAAGAGACAAATGATTTTACAACAGTTTGAAGGAGCAGAAACAGCGTACAATATGCCCTTTGCCTTACTGATGGAAGGAAATCTGGACATTAAGCGGCTGGAGCGAGTGTTCAGGGATCTAGTACGTAGACATGAGGCATTGCGGACATCATTTGAGTGGAGCACACAGGAGCCAGTACAAAAAATCCATAGTGAGGTTCCATTTCAACTGAGTTTCCAACAGGCTGATGAAGACGGGAAAGAAGCACAGGACAAACAGATTCAAGCGATATTCAAGACGTTTGTAAGACCGTTTAACTTAGGTCTGGCTCCTTTGTTGCGGGCGAAGCTGGTGCGTATTTCGGACAATAGACACATCTTAATGGTAGATATGCACCATATTATTGCAGATGGCGTTTCCATGAGCATTTTGGCTAACGATTTCACAAAATTGTATCACGGGAGCTCGCTGTCACCATTGCGTATTCAATATAAAGACTACGCCGTTTGGAACAGTGAGTGGATCAAAGAGGGACACTTGATAAAGCAGGAACAGTACTGGCTAGACTTGTTTTCGGATGAACTTCCTGTACTAAATCTACCAACTGACTTCACGAGACCTCAAGTTCAAAGCTTTGAAGGTGATCGGTATTCTTTTCAAGCTGACAAGACACTCAGTGAAAATCTACAACAATTTGTTGCAGAGAATCGGACCACTTTATTTATGGTACTGCTATCGGCTTACAACGTATTGCTGCATAAATATTCAGGCCAGGAAGATGTCGTGATAGGGTCTCCAATAGCAGGTCGTAATCATACGGATTTAGAAAATATTATGGGGATGTTCGTTAATACACTTGTGTTGCGTAACCACCCAGCTGCTGACAAAACGCTTAAGCAATTTCTACTGGAGGTGCAAAGAAACAGCCTGGAAGCATTCGAACATCAGGATTACCCAATAGAAGATCTTGTAGATAAGCTCGAACTGCACAGGGATCTAAGCCGAAATCCTCTGTTTGATACGATGTTCTCTCTAGAAAATACCGATTCGGTAAACCTGCAAGCTGACGGGATATCCATATCGCCGTATTCTGTTGAAATTGGCATAGCCAAAGTAGATTTAACATTAACAGCAGAAGCGAATCAAGAGGGAATCTCTTTTCGAATTGATTATTGTAATAAGCTGTTTCACAAAGAAAGCATTGAGAGAATGTCAAGGCATTATTTGCAGATTTTGCAGACAATTGTGGATTCTGCGGATCTCCAGATTAGTGATGTTAACATGGTTACTACATCTGAAGAAGAAATCCTGTTAAGGAAATTTAATACGGTACCTGCTTATAACGAGAAAGAGGATCGAAAATTGCTGCATCAGCTCTTTGAAGAGCAGGTAGCGAAGACGCCCGATCGAATTGCGGTATCGTTTGAGGAACAACAATGGACTTACAGCGAGTTAAACGAAAAAGCGAATCAGCTTGCTAGAGTGCTTAGAGAAAAAGGAGTACAGGCCAATACGCTTGTAGGCATTATGGTAGAGCGATCTTTCGAAATGATAGCCGGAATCCTAGGGATTTTAAAGGCTGGGGGTGCATATGTCCCTCTGGCACCAGATTATCCGGCGGAGCGAATTAGTCTGATGCTATACGATTGCAAGGTAGCCCTATTACTGGCTTCCAATCGTGTTCTGACTGAATCAACTTTTATGAAAGATGCAGAAGCAGATTGGTTTACAGGGGAAATCCTTGATTTGGACCAGCTCGATACTATCGTTAAGGATTCAGATTCTAGTAATTTACCTTATGTGAATGAACCGGATGATTTGGCATATGTGCTATACACTTCGGGCTCAACAGGTAAACCAAAAGGAAATCTGACCATGCATTATAACGTGGGAAGATTGATTAAAAATTCCAATTATATCGATCTTACTGATCAGGATATTCTCTTGCAGCTATCTAACTATGCCTTTGACGGATCGGTCTTTGATATATTCGGTGCTCTGGTCAATGGTTCGAAGCTGGTTCTCTTACGTAAAGAAAATATGCTGAATCCAGAAAAACTGTCTTCCTTAATTCGATATGAAAATGTCTCGGTATTTTTTGTTACTACCGCCTTGTTTAACACGTTGATAGAAACAAATATTGAATGTTTTACTACAATTCGCAAAGTACTTTTTGGAGGAGAGCGGGTTTCGCTTTCGCATGTGAGTAAGTTGTTTGAACATATCGGGCCCAATAAAATGCTGCACATGTACGGTCCTACCGAAAGCACGGTCTTTGCTACCTGTTATGGTGTAGATCGGATTCATGAACGGCAAGGTACAATTCCAATTGGAGTCCCGATTACAGGTACTACTGTGTATATTCTGGATAAAAATCTCAAATTGCAGCCTATTGGTATACCGGGAGAACTTTGTATAGCAGGGGATGCACTATCCCGGGGCTATTTGAACCTACCTGATTTTACAAAAGAAAAGTTTATAGACAATCCATTTAATCCAGGCGAGAAAATGTACAAAACAGGTGACATTGCAAAATGGCTTCCAGATGGAAATATTGAATTTGTAGGCCGCCAAGATCATCTGGTGAAAATTAGGGGTTTTCGTATAGAGCTTGGAGAAATTGAAAATCAACTACTATCCCATGAACGCATTAAAGAGGCAATAGTTGTAGCTAAACTGGATCAATCCGGTCAAAATCGTATTTCTGCATATATGGTGACAGATGGGGATTTAAATACTTCAGCTATTCGCCGTTACTTGGCGAAGTATTTACCAGATTACATGCTGCCATCTAGCTTAATACTGCTGGATAGTTTGCCGCTCAACGCTAATGGCAAGGTGGATCAGAAGAAATTGCCAGAGCCTCATATCAACTTAGACTTAAGCACGCTGTATGAACCACCGACAAGCCCTACGGAAGAGAAGTTGATCAAAATTTGGGAAGGCGTGCTGGGACAAGAGGGAATTGGAATTAGTCACAGTTTTTTTGATCTTGGAGGAGACTCTATTAAGGCCATTCAAGTTATCGCAAGGTTGAGTCAAGAGGGATTAAAGCTGGATATGAAGGACATATTTCAGCACCCTACTGTTCAGCAAGTAGCACCATATGTCCAACGTCGTTCCAGAATCATTGACCAGAAGGCGGTAACAGGTGAGGTACAGCTAACTCCAATCCAAAGATGGTTCTTCGAAAATGTACAGGATGATCGGAACCATTTTAATCAAGCGGTTATGTTGTTTACTAGTGTTGTATTTGATGAAAAAGCCCTAAAAACTGCTTTGGAGAATATTATTATTCACCATGATGCCCTACGAATGGCGTATGAGATCGGTCAGAGTTCTGTTTGCCAATATCATACGGAAATGCAGTTAAAGCCTCTTCATGTAAATATTTATAATTTACAAGGAAGTAACGATGCTGAAAGCAAGATTGAGGAAGAGGCTAGTCGGCTACAGGCTACCATGGACTTAAGAGCAGGCGAGATTATCCAGGTTGGCTTGTTCCAAACAGATCAAGGTCAGCATTTGCTGATTGTTATTCACCATTTAGTTATTGATGGGGTCTCCTGGCGAATCTTATTAGAGGATTTGGAGAGCGCATATACCCAGGCATTACAAGGTGAGACTATCACTTTGCCGGATAAAACGGACTCTTTTCAGTATTGGTCTGACCGACTTGCAGAGTATTCGAATAGTCGGGCTTTGCTAAAGGAGAAGGCATATTGGCAGCAAATTGAAGGTGTTCAATGTGAGTCTCCATTTCCTCAGAAGAGAGCAGTTACTAAAGAGGGTGGAGTGAAAAAAGAAAGAACGAGTATAGCTGTCCGGTTGGACAAGCAAGATACACAGCTACTGCTTGGAACTGCTCATCAGGCCTATAATACCGAAATTAATGACTTATTGTTATCAGCGCTTGGATTGGCTATTAAGCAATGGGCGGGTAGTAAAATCTTCGCTATTAATCTTGAAGGACATGGCAGGGAAGAGATTATGGAGGAGATTGATGTTACTCGAACCATAGGTTGGTTTACTTCGATGTTTCCTGTTGTTCTGGATATGAGGGATGGTGAAGATATTTCATCTGTTATTCGGCGAACTAAGGAAATGATTCGGCATATCCCTAATCGAGGGATTGGATACGGAATTCTGAAGTATTTGACCGATGTGGAGCATATTCAAGATTTAGATTTTAACATACAGCCACAAATCAGTTTTAATTATCTGGGACAATTTATGGATGGTACGCAAGAGGGAAGCTTTGAATCGTCACCGTTATCGCCGGGACGTTCTGTTGGTGAAGGGGGAGAAAGCCATTTTACACTGGACATCAACAGTATTGTTTCCCAAGACCAACTGTTACTTGAATTTGGATATATTCATGGCGAGCATGAAGACCATGCTATTGAACAATTATCCCTTATGTATATTGAACATTTAAAAATGTTAATTAATCACTGTACAAGCATTTCACAGAAGGTTCTCACACCATCTGATTACCAAGACCATACTCTCTCTATTCCTGAGTTAGATCAGATCCTCACACAGTTTGGTGGGACTGAACAGGTAGAGCATATTTACCCGTTAACACCTATGCAGCAGGGAATGCTGTTCCATTACATGATGGAGCCGGAAACTACAGCTTATGTGGAGCAAGTCGCGATTGAAATGGAAGGTGAACTACAGCAGGAACTTCTGGAACAGAGTTTTCAAGAATTGTTGGCAAAATATGAAGTATTGCGTACGAATTTTGTGTTTACCGGTATACGTGAACCTCGGCAAGTAGTGCGTAAACATCAGCATGCAGAGTTTCGGTATTATGACCTTACCGGGATGAATGAGCAAGAAATTACCGCTTATCTAGAGGATTACAAAAAGCAAGATCTTCTGCGTGGATTTGATTTATCCAATGAAGCACTAATACGTATAAATGTATTAAAAACAACTCCTGATAAGTTCCTTATGATGTGGACCTTCCATCATATGATTATGGATGGATGGTGCGTAGGAATTGTCTACCGCGATTTTATGAGTATGTATCTAGAATTGAAAAATGTTAGACCGCTTAAGTCTGAAACAGCCCCTGCTTATTCAACTTATATTCGTTGGCTGGAAAAGCAGGACAAAGAGGAGGCCATGCAATATTGGAAACAGGCTTTGGATGGATATACGCAATGTGCAGTTATACCAAAGACGTCCAAATTGCAGGCTAAAGAAGGTGGTTACCAGACGAGTCAGCTGGAATTTTCGTTAGACCAAACATTGACACGACGATTAACAGAGATTGCATCTCATAATCGGATTACGGTCAACACGTTGTTCCAATCCATATGGGGGGCATTGCTTCAAAGATATAACAATACCAACGATGTAGTATTTGGAGCAGTCGTTTCAGGGCGACCGCCAGTAATCCCAGACATTGAGAGCATGGTAGGTATTTTCATTAATACTATTCCCGTGCGAATTTATGGCGAGGAGAATGAAAGCTTCATTGAAATGGCCAAGAGAGCTCAACAAAGCTCCATTGATTCTGTTAAGTATGAGTACACATCGTTAGCGGACATTCAATCCATATCTACGCTGAAGCAAAGCCTGTTAGATCATATTATTGTGTTTGAAAATTACCCTGAGTATGGCGAAGAAGAGGCGCTTCAGAAGCACAATCTGAAAATTCACGTGCGAGATATGGCCTTTTATGAACAGACAAACTATGACTTTAATCTTATTGTTTCCCTGAAAGAAGAACTGAACATTAAATTTCTGTACAATGCTGATACCTTAAGTAGAGAATTTGTGGAACGTATAAAAAATCATTTAAATGGCGTAGTCCGACAAATCGTGGATAATCCAGAGATGAGTATATCCTCGATTGAAGTAACTTCTTTACCAGAGAAAGAAGTGATTTTGAATGAATTTAACAATACGAAAGCAATCTATCCGCGAGAGAAGACAATCCATCAATTGTTTGAGGAGCAGGTGGAGCGAACACCGGAACATCCGGCAGCCCTTTATAAAGGACGGCAACTAACGTATCAGGAGCTGAATGCCCAAGCGAATCGGTTGGCTCATGTGCTGCGGGAAAAAGGAGTAGGACCTGATCGTGTGGTGGGGATCGCGGTTCACCGGTCGTTGGAGATGATTATCGGATTACTAGGAATCTTGAAAGCAGGTGGAGCCTATCTGCCGCTGAATCCAGAGGACCCTGAAGAACGACTAGCGTTCATGCTGGAGGACAGTGGAGCATCCATTTTATTGACCCAGCAGGAGTTAGCGGAGCAGCTTCGCTGTCATGGAACAACCCGGGAACTGATCGCTATCGAAGATATGCTGGTACAGGAAAAGGAGCAAACAGGAAGAGAAAAGAATCCGGAATCAATCAATCGCTCGACGGATTTGGTGTATGTGATTTACACCTCGGGATCTACGGGTAAGCCCAAAGGAGTCATGATTGAGCACGCCTCGCTGATCAATCGTCTGCACTGGATGCAAAAGCGGATTCCGTTTGGAGCGGAGGATGTGATCCTGCAAAAGACACCGTATACCTTTGATGTATCGTTGTGGGAATTATTCTCGTGGGCTATCCAAGGGGCAACGGTATGCTTTTTGGAGCCGGGAGGAGAGAAGGACCCGGCAACAATAGCTGATACGGTTGAGGCTAACCGGGTAACGGCATTGCATTTTGTGCCGTCGATGCTGGGAGCGTTTCTGGAATATATGGAACACAGCGGAGCTGCGGGGAAAATGCACAGTGTACGACGTGTATTTGCCAGCGGAGAAGCGCTGATGACAGAGCAGGTTCGTCGGTTTAACCGCCTGATAGGCGGCGGAGGTGCCACGCTGCACAATCTGTATGGCCCAACGGAAGCGACTGTGGAGGTGGCGTATTATGATTGTCCTGCCGAGCATGAACCGGAGAGCATTCCGATCGGGAAGCCGATTGATAACGTAAAATTGTACGTTTTGGACAAGAAGGACCGTTTGCAACCGATAGGGATACCTGGTGAACTGCATATTGGAGGCGACTGTGTAGCACGAGGATATGTGAACCGGGAGGAATTGACGGAAGAGAAGTTCGTAGAAGATCCATACGAGCCGGGAGGACGGATGTACCGAACAGGAGATCTGGCCAGATGGTTGCCGGATGGAAATATCGAATATATGGGCAGAATCGATCATCAGGTGAAAATCCGCGGGTATCGGATCGAACTGGGTGAGATTGAGGCGGCTTTGCTTGCACATGATGGAGTTCGGGCAGCGGCAGTGCTTGCCCGTGCTGATGACCGAACGGGGACGCCTAGTTTGGGTGGGTATCTTGTTGCCGAACCTCATGTGACAACGGCAATGTTGCGACAAAATCTATCTGTCTCAGTTCCAGAGTATATGATTCCAGCTTATTTTGTATTCTTGGATCAGATGCCGCTCACGTCGAGTGGTAAGATTAATCGTCGTATGCTATTAGAAATTGAGCTGGAGTTTGGCACCGGAACGGAATATGTAGAGCCTAGCAGTGAACTGGAAAAGGAATTAGTTGAGATCTGGATGAGTGTACTCGGTGTTGAACATGTGGGTATCGACGATAACTTCTTTGAATTGGGAGGACATTCTTTAACGGCTATTCAGCTTGCATCCAGGTTACAGGGGATTTTGAGTAGTGAATTACGGTTGAGCAGTATCTATCAATACCCTACGGTCAGAGAGTTGGCATTACATGTGGAAAGAATGGAAGAGAACCATTCTGCACTTGCCCAACAATTTGATCAGATTATAGCGTTGCTGCATCAAAAGCTGAACGTTAAGGGATGGATACAACAAGAGCAATTCAATGGAAAATCTTATATTGTTCTGCATTTAGAAGATGGAGCCATTTCTTTCGAAAAAGAGATTATAGAACTGTTGGACATGAATTGCGATGAATCGATCCAGCCTCATTACATCACTTGGCATGGAGAAGAAACCCTGAGACTAGAAAAGGTCAATCTTGAAGACATTAAGAGCATATGGACAGAAAGAATTGACAATGATTTGGACGTTTTCTCCAAAGCTATTCTAAACCCAGGAGTGATAGAGAGACTGCCTGTTTCTCCAACACAACGCTACCATCTCCAACACAGTGATATTTCTGGCACGATTATTCCACTAGAAAAACATATGAACATGGAATATGTGGAAGAAACGATTCTGCAGATTATTCGAGAGCAAGATTTGATGAGAAGTACGCTGTGTGAAGAAAACGGAGATTTGCAATGGCAGGTAAGGGAAGCACCGGATCATCTTCCTGTACCACTGGTGGATATCTCTATGTATGACGAAGATACACAGCAAGTGATTCTGAATAATATCATCTGGCCTTATTTTTACAAGAAGCATGAATTGAGCAATTCACTCTTATATCGGATATTGATTGTGAAAAAGAATCTGAAAGACTACATCCTCATATTACCTTTTTCGCACTCGATCTTTGACTTTATGAGCAGTGAGATTATTAAGCACCAGTTCAACACTTATTATGAATGTGTTCGAGCTGGAAAGGAAACGCCTGAAGGGAGCAAAAATCGTTACTCTGATTTTACAGCTCATATTATGGGAGGACCTCAGGGTGTTGACGATCTGGAACTAGCAACTACCTATAGTCTAGATAAGTTTGATCGTGCAATTGGTCGTATAACTGATTTTGTCGATCAAAAAGCAGTACTTGAAGGGCATACAACCGTTATTTGGGATTTGAAATCTTCCGAGAGAGCAGTTCACTTGGACAACACTAGTCATTGGGAGATCGCATTCTTTACGTTTACTGCTTTTTGTAAAATGTATTTCGAGCTTAGTCAGGTACCAATTTGGGTAACGCAGTATGGCCGAAGCTTTGGAGAAAAGCGTTACTATGATGTTATTGGTGAATTTGTGGATCATATCCCGATACTAACTAACTTAGACCAAAACCTGGTATCTCTAGAACAACAGGTTCGCCAAAGTGTTCAATGGGCAGCTGAACATAATATCAGCTTTGCTAACTTAATGTATAATCCGGATGTACAGAACGATTATCCTTTATCTGGAGGATACTTGCAGCAGGCTTTGGATAGAATGCCAATTGTATTTAATTTCCTTGGTGAGCTGAGAAGTGAGCATCAACTCCTACAAACGGTGGATCTGGGTAATGTCAATGTTGAAGGAAGAACACGAATCTTATGCGAAGTTTGGCATGATAGCGAGTCTAATCTGTTTGTGGCACTAACTCTACCTTTTTCAGAAGACGAAAGTATAGTACGGAATCATTTACAAAGTGCCTTGGAGCAATTGGAAAGACGCTGGGCAACCGTTCTGTAACTCTTGCCCTAACCGAATAGGGGGATCTCATGAATCAGCCAAAGGAATTCTTGTTTTATGCTCGCCGGAATCTATTTATTTTTTCTGTGACCAGACTTATATCCGAGCTAGGAAGTTCGATTTTTAAGTTTGCTTTAAGTCTATATATTTTGGATATCACCGGATCGGCCACTGTATTTTCAATGGTGTTAGGCTTATCCATTCTGCCCGGAGTATTTGTCAATATTTTTGCAGGTGTAGTTATAGACCGGAGTAATAAGAAAAAAGTGCTTGTCATAACCGAAATATTAAGCGGCATAGCGTTACTAATCTTTTTACCCATTTTCTTGTTGGACTCAACCAATGTTATGTTACTCGCCGTGTTTTCCGTTATATTAAGCTTAATTCAATCATTTACGTTCCTAACGCTGAACGCTTCAATTCCTAACTTAGTGGAAAGAGAAAACGTTCATAGCGTAAACTCTTCCTATCAAAGCATAGGAGCAATCATAAATGTACTTGGCCCGATCCTGGGTGCAATTACTTATCGAGCTTGGGGCTTGGAAACGATTGTGATGATTAACGGAATAACATTTATTTCGGCTGGATTAATGCAACTATGGTTACAATTCAGGAAATCTGATGAACAAACGGTATCCTCAAGTTATTTAGACAGCGTAAAAGACGTGTTTGCGTATATAAACAAGCAAAAAGCCATCATGTATTTACTTGTCATCTTTGTTGGCATCAATTTTATGCTCGCTCCATTAATCCAGGTTGTACTACCGTATGTGACTTATCAGGAACTTCAACTTTCAGCTCAACAACTGTCTGTTATTCAAGGAGCCTGGTTCATAGGAGTCATTGCAGGAGCCATTGTGGTTTCACGTCGAAAAGTACATCAATTTGTTATTACCAAAATATTCATCCTGTTTCAGCTTCAAGCCATCTTATTCCTAACATGGTGTTTTCCATTATTGTTTCCCTCAACAGCAGGAAGCCTGATACAGATGACGTTCATCTTCATTATGATTTTGGCAGTAACCGGATTTTTTAATTCGATGAGCAATGTCCCCATGATATCTTATGTGCAGCTGTATACTCCAGACCATATCAGAGCCGGGGTGTTTGGTGTAATCAGCTCGATCACTATGCTAGCAACTCCGCTTGGAATCGGGTTGTACGGAATACTGTTGGATAGAATCCATTGGGTATACCTTCCTCTGGCTTCGGGAATAGTTGCTCTGGTGATGGGTATCATGGCTCATAAGAACAAAGAATTACGTAACTTTTTCAGTCAAAATGCCGAACCAGTCCTTAATAGCGTAGGTGAAAAAGAACGGGTATCAGCATTATAAACTGAATTTCTGCTTATAATGTGATTGAAGGACCTGATGTTAATGGAAAGGCCAACTTAAGTTGGCCTCAGGCTGTCGAGAAAATCTCGACAGCTTTTTTATGTTCATTTTATTTAAGACGACACCGCGTTAATGTTGTATAATATAGGTAACTATTGTAGAAC
Source organism: Paenibacillus sp. SEL1 (assembly GCF_054602535.1). NCBI lineage: Bacteria > Bacillati > Bacillota > Bacilli > Caryophanales > Paenibacillaceae > Paenibacillus > Paenibacillus sp. SEL1. The sequence continues at coordinate 3,084,134 of NZ_CM137723.1, forward strand.
GGACGGTGTTGATATGCTGCGACCTCATCGAGACCAACAACAATCTTTTGAATTGGTTTCTCTGGAAGAACTGGTACCGCAAGATCATCTGCTTCGTAAAGTGGATACATATATAGACATCTCCTTTATTCATGAGAAGGTAAGCCCGCTGTATTGTGCGGACAACGGGCGTCCTGCCATTGATCCTACCGTGTTGTTTAAAATGATCTTTCTCGGTTATTTCTATGGCATTCGCTCAGAACGGCAACTCGAGCGTGAAATTCAGACGAACCTGGCTTATCGCTGGTTCCTGGGGCTGGGCTTAACGGATAAAGTTCCAGACCATACGACGATTAGCTGGAATCGTCGCACTCGCTTTAAAGACACCACGATCTTTCAAGATATCTTCGATGAAATTGTGCTGCAGGCGATCTCTCACCGAATGGTGGGTGGGCGTGTTCTCGTCACCGATTCCACACACGTCAAAGCCAATGCTAACAGGCACCAGTACACCAAAGAACAAGTGTTGCAGAATACCAAAGACTATATGGACGAGCTTAACGAAGCGGTGAAGGAGGACCGGAAAAGCCACGGAAAAAAGCCTTAAAATCCCGAGAGGAAGTGAACGAAGAAAAAGAAATTAAAGTGAACAAAACAGACCCGGACAGCGGCTATATGATCCGTGATGGCAAGCCTGAAGGCTTCTTCTATCTGGACCACCGCACAGTGGATATGAAGTACAATCTGATTACGGATGTGCATGTGACGCCGGGGAATGTACATGATTCTGTCCCCTATTTGTCCCGTTTGGATCGACAAAGAGAACGCTTTGGTTTTCAAGTAGAAGCTGTTGCGCTAGATTCAGGTTATTTAACGACGCCGATTTGCCGAGGTTTGCAAAACCGAAAGATTTTTGCCGTGATTGCTCACCGAAGATTCCATCCCAGACAAGGGCTGTTTCCGAAATGGAAGTTTGAATACGATGCCAAACGCAATGTGTATAGATGCCCAGCCCAACAGGAACTGCCCTACCGAACGACGGACCGTAAGGGATACCGGCAGTATACCTCTGACCCAGCTCAGTGCCAGCATTGCCCACTGCTAGACCAGTGTACCCAGTCTCGAAACCACCGCAAAGTGGTGACTCGGCATGTCTGGGAAGACAGCAAAGAGTGGGTACGGAGCAACCGGCTAAGCCCATCCGGGAAACGGCTGTACCGCAAACGAAAAGAGACGATTGAGCGAAGCTTCGCGGATGCCAAAGAGCTCCATGGGTTTCGCTATTGCCGTTTGCGCGGTCTACCAAACGTCAGGGAACAAGCCCTTATGACGGCAGCCGTGCAGAACATGAAGAAGATGGCGATCCACCTGGATCGCCTGGAGAAACAGGGGTAACCCCCCTGTTTCTCCAGAGACCAGAGCCTTATGATGTAAAGAAAAAGAAACCCACGTCTCAAAAGACGGGGTTTCTCGACAATCTGAGGCCAACTTAAGTTGGCCTTTTGGTCTTTCAGTTATTTTTTGCTTTGAGTCACTTTCCCCTTCACATCACCGATGCTTACTTTTCCATTGCCGCTCTGAATAATGACAACATCTTTTGCAACTTGATCAATATCCAGAGAGCCGTCACCTAACTCAATATATGCAGTACCCCCTATTTTATCTGCTTGAATATGTCCGTTTACATTCTCAATATTGACATCGGATGAGCTATTTTGAATAGTAATTCCCCCATCTCTGTTGGTTAAATCAATGGCTCCACCGATTTCTTTAAGCGTGATATTACCATTCACATTTTCAATGCTTACATCCGAGGCTAAATTCGTTACTTGAATATCTCCATCTCTGTGCGGATGTTTAATTTCTAGTTTCATTTGTTCCGGAATGGTGAGCTTGACATCAACCGTTTGGGGACCTGTTGACATGAATTGGCCTTCGAAAAAAGTATTAAGCGTAGCTACACCATCTTTTCCCTCCAGACTTAATTTTAGCTTATCCATGTTGCTGCCATTAGCAACGACACTGGCTTGTATTTTATCTGTATTGTTTTTTCCGACAACTTCAATTTGACCGTTGCTATTATCTAAAACTAAGCTGGAAATACCGGCAGATGATAATTCAAGTTCCTTGTTTAAAGATGTTGCAGGTTTGGATGAACAAGCCGCAGTTAACAGTAACATTGAGATTATCACTAAAGTAGTGAGCCATTTCATTTCAATCACTCCATTTCAAAATAGTTAGTATAGATTTAGATTACATCCCGTTTTGTAAAAATAGGATATGAAACGAGATGCATAGCGACCAGATGAAGTAGAAGGAGGAACAGTGAGAAGCCCAGGGTCATTCCTTCCACTGGTGTCGTTCCAAAAAAATAAGGATTGAGATCTGTGCTGGAAAACACAAAATATTTTGTCCAAGACCATCCATTCATGGTGATACTCAAGACGAATCCTGCTATAGCTGCCAGCATAGAGAATACAATAGAAAATGTAACACTGCGAAATGCTGCAGAAATCATAAATGCAAATGTCAACACGATAACCATAAAAGGTATATTAAATAAAAACCCACCTAACAAGGCTTGAATCATATCTGCCTGCTGAATGGTTTGATCTTTGACGAATAAGTAGGGATCGCCGATCCCCTTGAAGCCAAACATTAAACCACCAAAAAATATGGCAGCCAGAAAAGTGAGCAGAACCAAAAATATCCCAAACAAGAGAGTTGCAATATATTTAGAAAAATAAATTTTCGAGCGTGTAGCTGAACGTGTCAGTAAAAATTTGATTGTACCGGCAGAAAACTCAGAGGCTACAATATCGCCAGCCACGATAAGAGCTAAAAGAGAGATACCTACAATTAAATTTCTGGATTGACTTACTGTAAAACTCCAAGCATTAGATTGAGGAGCGATGTTATGGTCCAAATAATACTGATTCATCAAAATTTTTTCTGCTGCCATTTTTTTCTCAATGGGTAGAGCGTCTGACTTTGCTACATCTCTCGTTAGCTTCGAATTTTCATGCTGTAAAAGCGTTTTCCAGCCTTCATTGTACTCAGTCATACCAGAACTTTTTAAATTGGCCATCTGGATTAATACATACAAAATAAGCAGTATGATGATAAACCAGGTACGTTTACGCTTATAAATCTTCATGTTTTCATTGCAAATTAACTGAATCACTTTTCAATTCCCCCTGTGATTTCAATAAATTTATCCTCTAGTGTCTGTTTCGTGATCTGAACGCTGTATATGTTCACCCCCGTATCCATAAGTTTTTTTGTAATACCCGGAATTTGATCCTTTGTAATGTCAACTTGTAGGGTTTGTTGATCTGCAATAATTTCTTTCCCCGCTAGCATGGACTGGAATACCGGAAGAGCCAATTCGGGTCTGTCTACTTCAAACCGAACAGGAGCAAGCCGATTATCCATCATCTCAGCTACATTATGAATACCAATCAGTTTTCCCTTATTTAAAATCGCTACCTGATCACACATCAGTTCCATTTCAGCCATAAGATGGCTAGAAATAAGAACACCAACGCCTTCCTTTTGAGACAGATTAATTAAATGTTCCCGAAGCTCTCTTATTCCTGCTGGGTCTAAACCATTGGTAGGCTCGTCAAGCACAAGTAAGGAAGGTTTATGGGCCAGAACAACGGCTAATCCCAGTCGCTGCTTCATTCCTAGAGAATAAGTTCCCACTTTCTTATCAATGCTGTCCTCAAGTCCAACGAGCGAGATTACTTCCTGAATACGTTCCGAAGAAACCCCTGGAGACATTCTTGAGAAATGAATCAGATTGTCATAGCCGGATAGATATTTGTACAGATCTGGGTTTTCGACGATAACCCCTACATGTCTCATTGCCTTTTCGAAGGAGCGATCGATATCTTGGCCGTGGATAAATACCTGGCCTCCTGATTTTGAACTTAAACCTACGATCATCCGAATAGTGGTCGTCTTGCCCGCTCCATTTGGGCCAACAAGACCCATGATTTCTCCCGCCTTCACATCCAAGGACAATCCTTCAACAATGGTTCTCTTCCCAATCTTTTTACTTAAATTACGAATCTGTAATAGTGACAACAACGATTCCCTCCCCGCCAACAGTTTGATTGTCTATAAAGTATCAGAAGCGCAGTCATACTCCCTAGTGACAAAATGTCATGACCTTGTTATGATGTGAAAAGATTGAAAAAATTACCTTAATTAAAGAAGAATGGGGTACTTACATGCTTGGATGCAATATGCGCTGGTCTTGGCAGGAATGGATTGTTGCTGTATTCCGAATCTTGTGGTTGATTTGCTTTGTTTTGCTATCGTATCAAGACCGCCCATCTTTCCCTTTCACTGTTGTATTTATCACTGTTCTCGTTTGCTATTCATTACCTTTGTTCATTGATCGAATTCATTACCGATGGTATTTGTTGGCTGAAGTATTTCTAGTGGGTGGAATTTCATTGCTATTTGCTCATCAATATGAGCTTGTCCGGCTATTTTTGCCAGCTGTTTTTACGATTGCGTTTTATAGCCGCGGCCGTTCACATGCGGCAACTTTTCCTCTTGCGTTGATGATGTTTTGTCTGGGAGGAAGAGGGGCATTTCATTGGACGATAGAGGACGTATTCCAGAACCTAGTGGATGCTTCGTTTGTATACGGTATTGGTTTCGGATTACAAATGGCATTTCGTTCTATAGATCGGATCAAACAAAAACTCGAATTAATAAAAAAGCAGTATCAAACCCTTGAGCAGTATTCAACTCAGGTCGAACAGATGACACTATTGGAAGAAAGATATCGCATGTCACGCGAGCTTCATGACTCGATTGGTCATACATTCACTTCCATTATCTTAGGTATGGAAACATTACGTCCTTATATCTCTTCTGGAGAGGGGATTGAAAGATTGCAATCTGTTCTTCAACTTGGTCGAACAGGGCTCGAAGATATCCGAAAGCAAGTTCATCAGATGGACCCTATGGAGGAAGATCCTTCTTTGGATTTATCCTTGCTAAATATAATTAATGAATTCAAAAAAAATACTGCCATTCGTGTTGTGTTCAGAACGATGGGGGAGCCGCTTCCTGTACTAAAACAGTCAAAACTGACCTTGTACCGCTGTTTACAAGAATTATTGACTAATGCGAGCCGACATGGGCATGCCAATTCTATTCAGGTGCTTCTTCACTACGACCGTAACCAGATCATTTTGCAGGTGCAGGACAATGGGAAGGGAAGTGACGAAATTAAGTCCGGGTTTGGTCTTTCAGGAATGAAAGAGCGACTTTCGTCTCTTCAAGGCAAGCTATACCTTCATTCCAAAGAAGGTGAAGGAACGATTGTGACCTGTTCTATACCATTACTTCAGGATACAGATGTTAGTAATCCAGAGATCAAGGTATTGTTGGTGGATGATCAATTACTCATTCGGGACAGTTTAGGCCTGTTGCTCAAAAACGAACCTGATTTTCGAATTCAAACGGCAGAAGACGGAAACGTTGCTGTAGATCAATGTGCCAGCGATCCGCCAGACGTTGTATTAATGGATGTACATATGCCCCAGATGGACGGTATTACTGCGACGAAGTTAATTAAAGAAAGCTGGCCTAACATACGTGTAATTATGATCACAACCTTTGATGACATTTCGTATGCTACGAAATCACTTGCTTTGGGTGCTGAAGGTTATCTACTAAAATCAATTGATCCAAGAGAGCTGGCTAATACGATACGGCTTGTGCACCATGGAGGAACGATGATAACGCAAGAAGTAGCAAGTACACTGTTTCAGCAAATGACGGGGACGATGAAGAACCCTTATGGACTGACAGAGCGTGAGTTGGAAATTCTACAGTGTTTAACTGAAGGGCACCGTTATAAAGCAATTGCAGGTAAGGTTCATTTGTCTGAAGGAACCGTTCGAAACTACATTTCAACTATATACTCAAAAATGCAAGTACAGAGTCGTGACGAAGCGATTGAAAAAGCTAAAACTGAGTTGCTCACAGACTCTAAGTAAAAACAAGATATATAGACTACACGCGTTCTTGTTCAAAGAACATAAAAAGAATGTCCTGAGTCAAACAGGACTTTTCAGCTTAGGGGATTAGAAGAGTAGCTATATCATAGACCTGAATAGATTTAAGTAGCGTCGTCCTGTACTTGGTCGACGCTGTTTTTGTAGCCAGTTGATATCCAGCAGGTGTGTGCAGCAACCGGCCTAGTCAATCCGTATTGTAGAACAGAATTGTATTTTGCTACATATTCATATGATTCTACCATTTCACAGACTTGCAATTGGGGTACCAAATGATGGATGATGGAAGAGAGAGTTTTATGTAGAAAATAGGGCTAAAGATAGAGAGGATACCAATAATAAATAGATCGTATTTACCGTATTTTTGTATATTATTGTAGAAAAAGATCGTAATTCAGGTTATAGTAAAGGAAGAAATTAACTAGGATGCATTTTACTCAAATACGTAATTGTGGAGGTAACCATGAGTACATTTAAAAATTGGTTGAATACAACTAAAAAAGGACTTGGAGACCAAGTTAAAAAATTTAAGAATAAAGATTTTATGGAAGCTGTTGTTGCAGGCTGTGCATTAGTAGCATTTGCTGACGGTACGATTAGTCCGGAAGAGAAAACAAAAATGGCCGGATACATAAATATCAGTGAAGAATTGAAAGTGTTTGATATGGGTGAGGTCATTAACCGTTTCAATCACTATGTAGCGAACTTTGAATTTTCACCTCAAATCGGTAAACAGGAAGCACTGAAAGCGATTGGTAAATTGAATGGCAAGCCTGAAGTAGGCCGACTCGTCGTTGGCGTATGTAGCGCTATTGGCGCAGCTGATGGTGACTTTGATGCCAATGAGCAGCGAGTTGTGGCTGAGATTTGCGGCGCGCTTGGTTTGAATCCGTCTGAATTTAGTCTGTAAATTTTACGGAAGGGAGGTGTGTTAATCAGTGGCTGTAATTAATCTGGTCAAGGGCCAGAAAATTGATTTGACCAAGGGAAACACAGGACTAACCAAGGTTATAGCAGGATTGGGTTGGGACCCTGTACAGTCCAAAGGATTTTTTGGCTTCAAGAAGCAACCCAATATTGATTGTGATGCTTCTGCCATTTTGCTGGACGCCAACGGAAAACTGACTCAGTCAGATAACGTAGTGTGTTTCCACAATAAAAAAAGTCCATGCGGTTCTGTCGTGCATTCCGGTGATAATCTGACCGGACAAGGCGACGGTGATGATGAACAAATTGCGATTGACCTGGCACGTATTCCTGCCAATGTCGACAAAGTGCTTGTTGTTGTGAATATATATGATTGCGTAAACCGGAAACAGGATTTCGGCATGATCGAGAAGGCGTATATCCGCATTCTGGATGGTGCTAATTCCAAGGAACTGGTGACGTTTAATTTATCTGATAATTATGAGGGGCTGACCGCACTGGTCTGTGGAGAACTCTATCGTCATAACAACGAATGGAAGTTTGCTGCAATCGGTGAAGGAACCCATGCCGTACATATTGATGTGCTGGCTCAGCGTTATATGTAATGTTAGTTACTCATACAAAACTTAATGTGAAAAGGGGTTCTTACTCATGGCAATTAACTTATCCAAAGGTCAAAAAATTGATTTGACGAAAACAAATCCAGGTTTGTCCAAAATCACGGTTGGTCTCGGTTGGGACACAAACAAATATGATGGCGGAAAAGATTTTGACCTGGACGTATCCGTATTTTTGGCTAATGCGGAAGGTAAAGTAGAATCCGATAAGAACTTTGTCTTTTTTAATAACCCACAAAATGAGAACGGTTCTGTCGTTCATACAGGGGATAACCGCACAGGTGATGGCGACGGAGATGACGAGCAAATTAAAATTGATTTGGGTAGCGTGCCAGCTAACGTTGAAAAGATCGCTTTTACGATTACAATCTATGAAGCACAAGAACGCAGCCAAAACTTTGGACAAGTGTCCCGTGCTTACGCTCGTATCGTAAACGAAGCAAACAATGAAGAATTGGTCCGCTTTGATCTGGGAGAAGATTTCTCAATCGAAACAGGCGTTGTTGTAGGCGAACTGTATCGTCATAGCGGTGAGTGGAAGTTCAATGCCATTGGTAGCGGCTACCAAGATGGTCTTGCAGGATTGACGCGCGATTACGGTTTGGCATAAAAAAATCTATACAACGAAAGCAGGTATGCGGAATGACCATTAGCCTTTCCAAAGGACAACGTATTGATCTGACCAAAACGAATCCCGGCTTGACTCGTGTCGTTGTAGGTCTTGGATGGGATACGAATAAATACAGTGGTGGCGCAGACTTTGACCTAGATGCTTCGGCTTTCCTACTTTATGAAGACGGTAAAGCCAAAGCAGCGGATGATTTTGTATTTTACAACAACCCGACAGGCGGAGCAGGATCGGTTACTCATACGGGCGATAACCGAACAGGTGAGGGCGATGGGGATGACGAGCAAATCATCGTTGATTTCTCGAAGATTCCTGCGAACATCCACCGTATCGGGATCACGGTTACCATTTATGATTACGAGGCTCGCGCGCAAAACTTTGGTCAAGTGTCCAATGCTTTTGTACGTGTGGTAGATGCGGCAACAGATCGTGAAGTGCTGCGCTACGATTTGGGAGAAGATTTCTCCACCGAAACGGCCGTCGTATTCTGTGAATTTTACCGTCAGAATGCGGACTGGAAATTCCAGGCTATCGGTAGTGGCTTTGCTGGTGGATTGGGTGCGCTTGCTAAAAACTATGGCTTGGACGCTCAATAATATCCACTTGGGGTGGTGTCCATAGGGCGCTACCCTTTCTTTTTAAGCTATTACATTAGCGTACGCTGGCACATGACAAACCGACAGAAAGGTGACACAATCATGGCTGTTATCGTAGTAAAGGGACAGAAGGCGGATTTGACGAAAACAAATCCGGGCCTGACCCATGTCAACGTAGGGATTGGCTGGGAGTCCCCAGCGTCTCTGGAGCTGGATACTTCGGCATTTTTGCTGGGGCCTGGAGGAAAAGTATCGGGCGATGAGGACTTAATTTTTTATAACAATCCGACCACGCCCTTTATCACCTATTCAGACGGACAACAGTCCGGTGACAAAAAGCAATTTGCCCTTGATCTGACGCGAATTCCTGCAAATATTGAGAAGATTGCGTTTACGCTGACGATTTATGATGCGGATCAGAAACGGCAAAATTTTGGACAGGTTCAAGGTGGGTTCATTCGTTTTGCTCATCCGGTTAGCGGAGAGGTTTTGCGGTTTAATTTGGACAGTGGATTTACCGTGGAAACGGCGATTGTCATTGGTGAATTGTATCGTCATAACGGGGAATGGAAATTCAACGCGATTGGCGCAGGCTTTTCCGGTGGATTGGATGCGTTGTGCGTTAATTTTGGGATTGAAGTGGAAAATAATCCGGCTCCTCCCACGCCAGTGCCTACACCTCCGTCTCCAGCGCCTCGGCCAGCACCAACGCCGCCACCAGTACCACCTGCTCCGAAGCCAGAGCCATCTGCAACACCGGAGAATCTGAATCTGCGGAAAATTGAGCTGAAGAAGAAGGGCGATACCATCAACCTGAAAAAAGGCTCAGGCGGATTGGGTGAAATCCTGATCAATCTAAACTGGAACCAGGTGCAGCAAAGCAAGGGCTTTTTCAATCGCGGCTCCAAGGGTGTCGATCTGGATTTGGGCTGCTTGTATGAGATGAAGAACGGAGATAAAGGCGTTGTGCAGGCGCTCGGGGAAGTTTTCGGTTCTCTAAATCGCTTCCCGTACATTGCTCTGGATGGCGACGACCGTACAGGCTCTGTGAAAACAGGGGAAAATCTTCGCATTAATGGTGCTAAAATTTCTGAAATTAAGCGAATTTTGGTGTTTACCTTCATCTATGAAGGAGTCACGAACTGGTCACAAGCGGACGGGGTAGTCACGCTGTACCAGAAGGATGGGCCGGACATTATCGTTCACATGAATGAACATGACAATCGCAAAGGGATGTGTGCAATTGCCATGATTCAAAATGTAAACGATGAAACGTTCAGCATTGAAAGACTCGTGCAGTTCTATGGCGGTCATCGTGAGTTGGATCGGGCATATAACTGGGGCATGCGCTGGTCGCAGGGCAGCAAATAAATTGAATTATCGGAGGCACTCTTTTCATGTTGAATGATTTGTTTAAAAATATCAGCGAAAACTACGGCCATTTCTTTTCATGGAGTGATGTTGTAGCTACGCTTACTGATCCAGTGAGTTGGGGGATTATAGGAACTCTCATTTTGCTGGAAGGACTTTTATCGGCGGATAACGCCTTGGTTCTCGCAGTTATGGTTAAACACTTACCTAAGGAACAACAGAAGAGAGCCTTATTTTACGGGATTTTGGGTGCATATATATTCAGGTTCCTGGCTATCGGCTTGGGTACATTCCTGATTAAGTTCACCCTGATTAAGGTACTGGGTGCGGCTTATTTGCTCTATATCGCTTATAAGGGCTTATTCAAGTCCGAAGGTGATGGAGAAGTGAAAAACAAACCTACTTCTTTTTGGAAAACCGTATTAATGGTCGAACTGATGGATATTGCCTTCAGTATTGACAGCGTCATTGCCGCTTTCGGTGTGAGCGAGAAAGTATGGGTTCTGTTCCTGGGTGGTATTCTCGGCGTTCTGATGATGCGTGGTGTTGCTCAAGTGTTCCTCAAGCTCATTGATAAATTTCCGGAACTGGAACAGACAGCCTTTATTATGATCGCCATTATCGGGGGTAAAATGCTGGCTGCTGCTTTTGGCTTTCATATGTCGCAGGTTTTATTCTTCGGCATTTTGATTGCTGTCTTTGTAGGCACAATGGTTATCAGCTCGGCGAAAAGAAAGAAAAAGGCCGACAAAGAGGCTTAATGTACAAAGTATAGCGAAATCCCTCCTGAAACTAAGGGGGGATTTCTTTTATACCCGAAGCACAGGGCTTCAGTCAGGCAAGAAAGAGCAAGAGGAGGGGAAGGGCCCTGAAATATTTTAATGATTTAACCTCTGAGGAAGTAGAAGCGATCTTTTATACTCCACCGTTGGAGTTTCATAACCGTTCTCCCAAAAGTATATTGGCTTATGCGATAGGAGCGGCTTTGTACATGCCAGCGACCCGCTCGGAAGTAGCAGAAGAGATCAAAAATGGAAAACATGAAGGACTAACAACGGTCATTCTGGATCTGGAGGATGCTATAGGGGATCAGCAGGTCGGACAGGCAGAACAATCGCTGGCACAGCAGCTGCTTCAACTATTGTCCTATGTACGGACGGGGATGATGAGTGAACAGCAATTACCTTTGTTATTTGTGCGTGTGCGCTCTGTGGAGCAGTTGGAACGACTACTGAACGGTTTGGGTGAATCTTTGTCGCTGCTCACGGGCTTTGTCTTACCCAAGTTCTCTTCGGATAATGGACGAGCGTATTTTGCACTCATTGCTGAATATAACCGGAATATGCATACAGGGGCAGGAAGCGAAAGCAACATGCCTGTGCTGTATGGATTACCGATTCTTGAAAGCTCCAAAATTATTTATCGGGAAACCCGCTGGAATGAGCTACTGTCGATTAAAGAAATTTTGGACGAGTACCAGGAATATGTGCTCAATGTACGAATTGGGGCAACTGATTTCTCCAGCCTGTATGGACTGAGACGCAGCCCGGATATTACGATTTATGAAATTGCCGTCATTCGGGATTGCATCGCAGATATTATTAACTTGTTTGGACGCGTGGGCTCAAATTATGTCATTTCCGGTCCTGTATGGGAATATTTCTCTCACCGAGAACGTGTCTTTAAACCTCAATTAAGAGTGTCTCCTTTCGAAGATGCACTTGGAAAGCCGGGACGACACTTGCGGTTGGACTTCATCTCAGATGCCGTAGATGGACTGATTCGAGAAGTCATGATGGACAAAGAGAATGGGATTATTGGCAAAACGATTATCCATCCCTCCCATATTAAACCGGTACAGGCCATGTATGCGGTGACACATGAAGAGTATATGGATGCACTTGAAATTGTTGAGCGTAACGACGGTAGTCTGGGTGTATTCAAAAGTACCTATGCCAACAAAATGAATGAAATTAAGCCGCATTTGAATTGGGCTCATCGTATTATCAATAGATCAAAAGTATACGGGGTGTTACATGAACAACAACATTTTGTCAGTCTCTTACCCAACCACGAAAACACATCTGCTGCCAATTCTGGAGCAGTTCAGCGTTAAAATTACGGAGACACATAATCCATTCCGCCTTCCTGTGGACAAGCTGTTTGCGATGGCGGCACGGGTCAATAAAAAGCGTTCGTTTTTATTTGTCAGCAAGGTGCTGGGCAAGCATATTCCGGTAAACCCATACACCTCTCTGCTCAGTGGTGCGGCGCTGGCGATTCTACTATATAAGGAGCTTGTCCCACAAGCAGGACAACAGATGGATGAACTGATAGGAGAGGCCGTGAGAGGACTTCTTGACCCGGACTATGCGAAAGAGGCCTACCGAAAGTTGATGGATGAGCGTTTAGCTTTTGCTTTTACAGAGCCGATCAAGTTTGTTGGTTTTGCCGAGACGGCTACAGCACTGGGACACAGCATGTATCGGTTGTTTGACGACGGAGCCTCGTATATTCATACGACGCGCGAGGATATTCCGGGCCTTCGGCCTATTATTCGGTTTGAAGAAGAGCATTCGCACGCTGTTGATCATCGTTGCTATGCACTGGATGAAGATGCTTTTGCGGGAGATGGCCCGATTGTGCTGGTAGATGATGAAATTACGACGGGAAAAACAACGCTTAATATCATACGGGATATTCAGGAGCATTTTCCGCGTAAACAGTATATGATTGCTTCGTTATTGGATTGGCGGACAGACAGCGACGAGCAGGCTTTCACTGACCTGGAGGCAGAGCTAGGCATTACGATTACGCCTTTAAGCTTGCTCAAAGGAAAGATTGAGGTACAGGGTGTACCGATCCTAGATCACGTAGAATATGCCGGACAGGCTGGGCACTCAGAACATGCAGCCACTAGCATGGCAGAGGTTAATAAAGACGCTTCTGGAGTAATTGACCACCGTTTTGAAAAGGATACTTCAAGTTTTGAACGGGTAGTACACAGCTCCATGTCAACAGACGGGTATGCCAATACAGCTCCTTATCTAAAATATTCAGGCCGTTTTGGTCTACAATCCGCTGACAATTCAGCATTGGATGCAGAAATCACGCGTACAGCTGAACGACTGAACCAACTTCGTTCTGGGCAACGCACGCTGGTTATGGGCACGGGGGAATTCATGTACATTCCAATGCGGATTGCAGCAGAGTTAGGCCCGGATGTGTATTTTCAATCGACGACACGCAGCCCGGTGTATCCCCACCGAGAAGAAGGGTATGGCGTCGCTTGTGGGGTGACATATCCTTCGCCTGAGGACAGTACGGTACGCAATTTTATTTATAATGTAGACCCCGGTCAGTATGACGAAATATTCGTTTTGATGGAAAGGGAGTCAGACCCAGAGCGGATGAACCCCATGCTGGAGGCTTTGACCCGTCTGGGCTGCGATAAAGTGCATGTTGTTTATTTTAACGGTTTAACTAGACAGGAGAGTAAAGGAGCGCGGATATGAAGCAAGCACTTATGGAGCAAATACAGCAGAAGAACATTCATCCGCCCGAACCGCTGGGCAGTTATCCTGCCTCGGATGTCACTTTTTTATTGAAGGATTTGAGCCGGGTTACATTGGAAAAAGGGACGGAGGATCGTGAAGAGGCGATTCAGTCGGGAGTCCATTATTCAGAAATGCTACCAGTGGAATACGAGCCCACAGCAGAGTATATTGCACTGTTTCACGAAACGCTTGCCCAATCTGCCAAAAAGGTTGCATTAGCGGCAGCTTCTGTGGCTGAGATGATTGTGAGAAAAAGAGGCCTGAACACGGCGATTGTTTCTCTGGCTAGAGCAGGGACGCCCATTGGTATCCTGATCAAGCGTTATATTGACTGGAAGTATAGCGTATCCTTGCCGCATTACAGCATTTCTATTATTCGTGGCAAAGGCATTGACCGGAATGCGATTTTATACATTTTACAGCAGCATGGGCTGGGGATTGAACTTCAGTTTGTCGATGGCTGGACGGGGAAAGGGGCGATTCGCCAGGTATTGATTGAGGCCTGTCGTGAGATGAACGCGGATTACGGGTTGCGTCTAAATGATGATCTGGCGGTGTTGGCCGATCCGGGCAGATGTTCGGAGACCTTCGGTACACGAGAAGATTATTTGATCCCAAGTGCTTGTCTGAATTCGACTGTATCCGGTTTGATGAGTCGGACGGTATTACGCGATGATCTTATAGGCCCGGACGATTTCCATGGAGCCAAATTTTATGAATCCTGGCGGTCAGTGGATCAGTCTAATACGTTTGTGGATACGATATCTGGGTACTTTCAAGACGTGGCTGAAACGGCAGTTGCATATGCAGAACAAATGACATTGAATCCGCCTGCGGTGACATGGCAGGGCTTACGGGATATAGAGGCGATTCAGCAGGCATTTGGTATTCGGGATATCAATCTGGTCAAGCCCGGAGTGGGGGAGACGACTCGTGTACTGCTGCGCAGGGTGCCATGGAAAATTCTGATTGACCGCGAAGATAATCCGAATCTTCAGCATATTATGCTGCTGGCCAAGGACCGTGGAGTGCCTGTAGAGGTATTTGAAGGATTGACTTATTCCTGCTGCGGAATTATCAAGCCGCTCAAGGGGGGACAAGAATGATCTACGCAAGTGATCTGGATCAGACACTGATTTACTCCAAGCGTTCGCTTGGCGTACCGCTGGAGTCCCCTGGGCTGTTGCCTGCGGAACAGATAGACGGGGCAACGTCGGCTTTTATTTCTGAACAAGCCCTGCAATGGCTAAAGACACTGCCTGAAGATGTGATGTTTATGCCCGTGACAACTCGGACGATAGAACAGTATCGACGAATCACTGTGTTTCAGACGGAGTTGGTTCCCGCATATGCCGTGACGAGTAATGGTGGAAACATCATCGTCGGAGGCGAGGTGGATCGAGAGTGGAATCGGCGTATTCATGAACAAGTACGCCGTGATGGTGCTCATGCGGAAGAAGCACGTCAGGTGTTCGGACAGGTGCTGCATGAAGACTGGGTGGTAAACGAGCGCTTTTGCGATGAGTTATTCTATGCTTTCATGATTGAACGGGATCGTATGCCGCTGGAACAGGTGCTGGAGAAGGCGCGAATCATGCGTGAAATGGGCTGGGAGGTATCCATTCAAGGTCGTAAGGTGTATCTGGTACCTGCGGCCGTGAATAAACAAGCAGCCGTGGAGCACATCCGCAATCTCACGAATGGAGGGGCCGTGGTTGCGTCCGGTGACTCTTTGCTAGACCGTTGTCTGCTGGACTATGCCGATTATGCGATTGCTCCGCGTCATGGTGAATTGTATCGGGAACAGCTACGGGATAAGCTGGAGGTCAATTACCGTTTTACAGAAGTGTCGGGGGTTTATGCAGCGGACGAAATCATGGCGTATGTTCATGCAATACACCGGAGTGTATTCGCAGCTCAAACTTCATTTTCAGAATAGATAGGGGACGTGGCTCTGTGAAGAAGGTTAAGGTGTATTTTAACCGCTGGTTTTCAGTGGCGTATCATTATATGAATGCTATTCGTAACAATGAGGACGGTATTCCGTTCGAGATCTATGCGACGCACTCTGATCCGCAGCACATGGCGCTACAGGCCAGTGATGTAGCTGAAGTAGAGCCTCGCACAAGTGGTGTGGAGTACGCACGGTTTTGCGCTGATTTTTGCAGGCGGCACGGAATTGATGTCTTTATCCCACGGTGGAATATGCTCGATATTAGCAAGCATCTTTATTTGTTCGATGATATTGGGACAAAAGTAATGGTATGCCAAGATACCGAACTGCTGGAGCAACTGATGGAAAAGGATATGTTTTATGAATCCATTCGTCAAAAGAATATTGTCACGATTCCCGATTATGCCATTGCCAGCAATGCCGAGCAGTTTAAACAGGCTTATGAGTCGTTAATAGCACTTGGGCATAAGGTATGCTTCAAGCCATGTAATGCAGAAGGCGGGATGGGCTTTCGTATCATTAACAATGAACGTAATCCGCTGGAGGAGCTGTTCGGCCATGCGCTGAATCATATTTCGTTCGAGGAGGCACATCGCGTATTGTCATCCACAGAATCATTTCCCAATCTGATGGTGATGGAGCTGCTGGAGGGATACGAATACAGTATTGACTGCCTGGCTCACCGGAACGGAAAGCTGCTAGCGGCAGTTCCGCGTAGGAAGGCAGGAGGACGATTACGGCTGCTGGAGCAGCATCCCGAGCTGTTGGAGGTGGCACATAAGGTCGCTGAGGCGTATCACATTCCGTACAATTATAACATTCAGGTAAAATATAACGGCGAGCATGCCAAGTTGCTAGAGATCAATCCGCGGATGTCCGGAGGACTTCATGTATCATGTTTGTCGGGTATCAATTTTCCTTATCTAGCGGTGAAATCGGCTTTGGGTCATGAGATCGGTTCACTTCATCCGCAATACGACATTTTAGCCAGTCATATCGAGCAGCCAATCACCATACGTAAATCCGTACATTGACACACACAAATATTGTTTTCTACAATATGGTAAGGGTTTACGTCAGGAGGTACAAGCTATGACGTCAAAAATGTGGGGTGCCACGATTGCTGTGGTCAGCTACCTGATTGCGCTTTTACTAAGTTTTTGGTTGCCACTGTTTGTGTGTTTGGCGATTCCGATCATTGGTTTGGGAGGATACAGCGCCATCATGGCTGTTCGCCATCCTCGCCCCAATCTGACCGGTTCCGTGATTCCGGTGGTGCAAGAGCAGGTCGATGAGACACAGCAGCATGAAAAGGAAGCTGCCGTTCGACCGGAGTCTATGACAGGACAAGTACGTCAACCAGATCAGGTGAGTAGTGAATTTGCTCAGGTGATGGAGTATTTGGAGGTACTGGAGGATATGGTGATCTCCGAGGGACAGAAGGATGCGCTTGATAACGAGATTGTCGAGAAGGCGCTGGCTCTATTTGCACGTTTGCAGCGGGTCATTCCGCTTTTGCATGAACTGAACAACAGCGAAGTGAATCATACGGTTCGGAGATTGATTTTGAAGGATTTGAACGGACTGATTAATCCGTTTCTTCGGCTCAGCGGCGATGCGAAGCGGACCAACCGGAGGACGTTATTAAACGGATTACGGGATGTGGACAGCAAAATATCGGTAATTGTGTCCACGGTGGAGCATAAGGATCTGCTGGAATTACAGAGCAAAGCGGAGCTTATTCACCAGCGATATAGCAGTTCCGAATTGTAGGCGATTTTTTGAGAAAATAAAAAAAGTAGCAGAATAGCTGCTCTGAATAACAACGATTAGATTTGGGTAACAGTTGTTTTCAGAATAGGAGGTAGCGTATGGCGACCCCATGGGCTGAATTGAAAAAAGAAGATGAACAAAAGGTGACTGAGGAGGCTTCACAGCTGATTCAGAAGGTATCACAAAGCGATGTCATGAGCCTGGATACTTTAATGGATGATATCGGTAAGCTGGGGGTTAAAACGCAGGAACGTGCGGGGCAGACCCTTAAAATGCTGGATCGTCCGGTAAACGACCTCATGTCCGGTGATCGGGCTGAGGTATCCAATATGATCTTAAAGCTACGTGATGAATGCGAAACGCTCCAGCAGAGCAAAAATATGAGCTTTTTTGGCAAGCTTCTGCGTAAAAGCCCGTTAAAAAACTACATTTACAAGTATCAGTCGGTGAAGACGAACATCGAGAAAATCATTACTGCCTTGAGAGATGGTAAGGATAATCTGGAAGAAAACATCGTCAGCATGAGACAGTTGAAGAAGGCTTCCATTGAAGAAATCTACAATTTACAGACGAAGATTGCCTTTGGTAATCGCTTGAAAGAACTGTTTGAGACCGAGATTGCCAAGCCGGAAAACGAAAACCGTAAGCCTCATTTGGAGCGGGGATTACGCAAGGTGGTTACTCGTACGCAGTCAATGACTGAAATGATTTTATTATACAATCAGGCGATTGCAGCAACGGATATTATTAATGATAATAATGATAAACTGATTGATTCTGTAAATAATGCGATTGATAAAACATCGAATCTGATCACTGTATCGGCTATGATCGCGATGGCGCTGGCGGATCAGGATAAAATCATTTCAGCCGTCGATGCGACCAACCGTACGATTGAAGATCAATTCAAGGAAAATGCGAAGCTTCTCAAAACGACGACCGAGAGAACGACAGATTTGCTTAGCAAGCCTTCTATGTCACTGGAGGCTGTGAATCAGGCGATTGGTGATTTGGTATCTGCTTTGGATCTGTCTGAAAAATCAAACCGTCGGATTATTGAAAGCTGCCACGATTATACAAGTAAAATGACAGCAATTAATGCCAACCTTAGCCAACGTCTGGGGATCGAAGGGAAAGAACCATCCAAACCGCTGAAGGATAGCAATTCCTCTGAGGGTCTAAGCTCGTTTTTGAACTGATGACAATGTAGAATAATAGACCCAATCTATGAAAAAGACGCCAGGATGACTCCGAAAGGCGTCTTTTTTTGGTTTGGCAGCAGCTAATAAAGGACATGATGAACATACATAGCATTCTCGTGCATAAACTCTTAAAAAGCGAATGACAAAAGGAGAGAGCGAGCGTATGATGTCCTTTATTTTAGGGTGTGTGATTGTCTATTTACTCGTAGCTGTCAGTAGCGAAAAAGCAGATTCAATTGTGGAGTTAAATGATTCTGTGAAATAAAATTTTTTATTGAAAATCATGCATTTTCTGATAGGATAGAGTTAAATATTGGAATCCCAAAGGAGAATGCATGCTGGAATTTTCATTTGAAATCATCGACGAATCGAAAATCAACATTGTATATCAGTATGGAAGCAGTAGCTTCAATTTTAATTTATTTTTTAACTACGGTGTGTGGACGCTGCATCCTTTTGACGGGATTCTACTGCAGAACAAGGAAATGTGCCGTCTGATCGTTACGGATCTGTTTAAGAACAAAGATTTTCATGTCATGCTGGCGCGCGAAAATATTTTATTATCAACCTTGCGTACCTCTATTGATCTCAACCCCGAAACTCGGGGAGATCGATATCAGGAACAGGAATTTGATGAGCTGTCTGATTTTGCTGAGACACACAGCTTTGAAGAGGTACTGCAAATAGAGCAGGATTCCGTTCGCGAGCGTATAGATTTCTTCCAAAACATCATTCAAAAAATGTATATGGAAGGATTCGGCCCGGAAGACAATGATTTTAACAAGGTACAAGCTATTCTTCGCATTTATAAGGCTGCACATGACCAACTCGGAGAATTGAGCGACTTTCCCCTGAGAGGCGACGAACGACGCAGATGGTAGACTAGACGGGCTAGGGTATACATCATAGAGGAGCGTGGGGAACATGAGCAGTATTTCTTTACTTAAAAAGAATGCGCAACTGGTACTGACTAAAAAGAATCTAACAAATGTAACTGCAAGAGTTGGATTGGTGCTCGATATTTCAGGATCTATGAGAAGTTTGTACAAAAATGGTACTGTTCAAAAGGTGTTGGAACGAATTGTTGCAGTAGCGAGTTCTTTGGATGATGATGGTGTACTGGACGTATGGGTGTATGATCACCGTTTTTCACGTTTGCCGTCCGTTACCGAAAATGACGTTGACAACTATGTTGAAAAACATATTTTGTCCAATGATTATTTGCCCAAGTTCGGTCGTAATGATGAGCCACCTGTGATGCGCGATGTTATCGCCAAATACACCAAGGAAGAACCCTCTTCTGATCCGGCCTTTGTTATTTTTATTAATGATGGCGGTGTGAAGCGTGGAAAAGGAGATAATATCGACAACGCAGTCATTGATTCGTCAGGAGAGCCGATTTTCTGGCAATTTATCGGTGTGGGTGAATCCGATTTTGGCGTATTAAAGAAGCTGGACAATATAGAAGGCCGTGTGGTAGATAACGCTAACTTCTTCCAAATTCAAGATATCGAATCTATGGAAGACAATGAATTGTACGAACTATTGCTTAACGAGTTCCCATCATGGTTACAGGAAGCGAAGGAAAAGCAGATTTATTAAGGCTACTAAGTGTTGTACTATGAGCCCTTCTCAAAGCTTAATATATAAAAAATGCAAAAAGAGAGAGTTACGCTAGCAAACGCTTTGCGAAACTCTCTCTTTTCTTTACACACCTCTAAAACGTATAGAAGCTCTACGGCGGTTGCCAGCGGAGCGGGCAGAATTGTTCTGAAGAAGCGAAGCGATCGGAAGAACAATCTGCACGCGCAGCGCCCATCAACCGCAAGAAAGCTTCTCATACCCCCCTAACTTATCCCCATTAATATCATCGAGCAAAGGATAAGCCCCGCCCCGCACCCCGAAGTATATACCTTAAGGTGGCGGATCATGGATGTTTTCCAGGCTGACAGAGATTCATCGGAACGCAAACGTTCATTTTCCTCCTGCAATGCCTTGGATTGACGAATGAACAACTGTCTGATGTCGGCAAATCCCCGCAGGAAGAGGGTTAGAAAACCACTTTGCAGAACGTGGGAGATTGCACCGATCACCAAGCCCAGCAACCCCAACAGGAATAGCAGATTTGCAGTAGCCATGTTTTCACGACCATACAAGAGATGGGGGATGGCGTACAGAAATCCTAAAGTACCGACAATCAGGGCAGTGAGCCCGAAACGTAAAATCATTATTTTTCGACCCGTTTCGCAAAGCGCAGGTCTGGGTTCGAACGAGCATCAAATACGATACCTTGAATCTTAGGGCTGATTAATGCAGTGTCCGCAGAGAACTGGATCGGAATAATCGGCAGATCTTCCATCAATACGTCTTCTGCCTGATGAAGCTGTTCAAAGCGTTTTGCCGGATCAAGCTCAAAGGTTGAGGATTCGATCAGTTTGTCATACTCCGGGTTGCTCCAGTTGGTAAAGTTGTTCGAATTTTTGGAAGTATAATGCCCCAATACGCCGAGTGGATCCAGGAAGTTTCCTTCCCAGCCCATACGAGCGATCTGGAAGTTCTTTTGTTTAAAGGTATCAATGTACGTTTTCCATTCTTGATTCTCCAGCGTCACTGCAACGCCCAGGTTCGTTTTCAGCATTTCCTGAATCGCTTCAGCTACTTTTTTATGCTTGTCCGAAGTGTTGTATTTAAAGGTAATCGGTGGCAGCTGGGTCAAACCTTCTTCTTTCAGACCTTCGGCCAGCAATTGCTTCGCTTTCGCAGCGTCAAACTCATAGTATTTTTTCGGTGCTTCATCACGGAAGTCCTTGCCGGATGGCGTTGTTGTTCCGTATGGAACATAACCGTAAGCCGGAGTTTCGCCACCTTTGGTTACGCTGGTAGCCAGTGCTTCGCGGTCAATCGCGTAGGCAATGGCCTGTCTGATTTTTTTATTGTCAAACGGCTTTTGTTTTACGTTAAAAGAATAGGTATACACACTGAAAGATGGATGCGACAGGAATTCCTTGTTGCTCTTTTCCTGATCCAGGGTATCTACGGGAAGGCTCAAAATCAGATCCAGATCGCCCGTTTTATACATTTGATAATAAGTTGTGGAGTCTTGAACCATTTTAAAATTAATCGTTGCCATTGTAATGGCATCTTTGTTCCAGAATTGATCGTTTTTCGCCAGCGTAATCTGCTCGTTATGTTTCCATTCCTTGGCTACATACGCACCGTTGCCGACCATTGTGCCCGCTTCTGCTGCCCATTTGTCATTTTTCTCAACAACCGATTGGTTTACTGGCAGATAGGCATGACCCACTGCGATCGTTGGGAAGAAGCTCAGCGGTGATTTCAGCTCAACTACCAGAGTTTTATCATCTTTGGCTGTAACACCCACGTCTTCAATTTTACCTTTGCCTGTGTTGTAAGCTTCGGCACCTTTGATGTAGTAGAGGGCAGAAGGATCGTAGGCAGCTGTTTTCGGATTCAGTACCCGTTTCCAGGAGTATTCAAAATCCTTAGCTGTCAGTGGGTCACCATTCGACCATTTTGCGCCGTCACGGATCGTAAAGGTGTAGGTTTTACCGTCAGGAGATACGTCTACTTTGCTGGCAGCGCCTTCTACGATTTTACCGGCCTTATCGTATGTATATAGCCCTTCGTACAAGTTATCAATTACAAAGTAGGACGTTGTATCTGATGCGAAAGCAGGGTCTAGCGTATAAGGCTCTCCACCTGCCAGGTTGGCAGTAATTTCTTGCGGGATATCTGCTTGAGGCGCAGCGGACGGGTCGTTGCTTGCTGTTTTGTCCGTGGTGCCAGAGCATCCAGCCAAAGCCGTTACGGCCAAAAGTAAGATGATCGTCATCCAATGCATTTTTTTCATCGTGGTTTTCCTCCATTACTGTGATTAGTTATGCCAAAAATAAGGTACACCATATCGGGGGTTATTCATCCTCCTTTCCCGCAGGTATGCCGCGTGTGCGCACTTCGATAAAGGAATTGCCGTTTTTCCTGCGGTTAGGCAAGAAGCTGCGGATCATGGTGACACCCCTCCTTGTCCAATTTCGATCTCTACATTGTTAATGTTGTGAGCGCGGGTCAAGTGCATCCTGAAGCCCGTCTCCAAGTGTATTGAACGCCAGCATGGTGAGCGATATCATCAGCCCGGGGAAAAATAGGCGCCACCATTGACCGCTTAAAATAACGCCAAGTGAATCGTTAGCCATCGTCCCCCAGCTGGCCGAAGGAGACTGAATCCCCAGACCGAGAAAGCTCAGGAATGATTCGGCAAAAATAGCCGACGGAATAGTGAACGTCAAATTCACGATAATGATTGCCGCTGCGTTTGGTAGCAAATGTCTGAAGATAATACGCGAATGAGATGTCCCCAAGCTACGGGCTGCTAACACATATTCTTGCTGCTTCAGCTGTAAGATTTGCCCACGCACTACACGGGCCATACCGACCCAGCCAGTAATGGATAATGCAATAATCATCGTGAGCAGTCCCGGCTTCATAATGACGAGCAGCAGAATGATGACCAGCAGATAAGGAATACTGTACAGAATTTCAATAATACGCATTAGGACATTGTCGATTCGGTCGCCCGTTTTGCCGTGCCCGGCACAATAGCCAGCAATGCAGCCGACGAGAATACCAAGTACCAAATCAATGGCGGCAGCGGCAAAGCCGATCATGAGTGAAATTCTAGCTCCGGCCCATGTCCGTGCCCATACGTCCCTCCCCAGATCATCCGTGCCAAACCAATGCTCTTTCGAAGGAGAGAGATTCGTTTTCAAAAGGGATTGATCACTGGGTGCATAGGGAACCATGGAAGGTCCAACAATCGCCAGCACAATAATCATGATTAGTAGGGAAAGCCCCAACAGAGCAAGCTTGTTGTTAAAAAGTCTGCGTAGCCGATCTCGCCAGGGTGATTCTTTGGGTCTGGTCAACGTAGGGGTGGGGATCTGGCTACGATCTACAAGACTGAACAGGCTGTCCTTTTCGACAGTAGGTGCTGCTTTCATGTTAATCTCCTTTGCTGACTAATTTAATTCGTGGATCGACAAGGCGATAGGAAATATCAATTAAAAATAAAGTGACGACCAGAATGGCACTGTAGAAAATGGTCGTCCCCATAATCACTGGATAATCCCGGTTAAAGATACTATCTACGAAGTATTTACCGATGCCGGGAATGGCGAATATTTTTTCAACGACAAAGGTACCTGTAATGACGGAAGCGAATAGCGGTCCGATAAAGGAAAGCACCGGAATCAACGCATTGCGTAATCCGTGACGAAGGACTACTGCCCAAGAGGACAACCCTTTCGCTTTGGCAGTGCGTATGTACTCCTCATGCATGACTTCCAGCATACTCGTCCGCATAAAACGGGCGATAACGGCAAGCGGTGAAACAGCGAGAGCCAGCGACGGAAGTACCGTATGCTGCCAGGTTCCCCATGAGGCGACCGGAAGCAGATGCCATTGGACGGCAACATACTTGATTAACAGCGGTGCCAATATGAAGCTGGGTACGGAAATACCAACAATCGCGATAAACATCGAGATATAATCCAGTGGTCGATTATGGTGTAGAGCAGCCAGCGTTCCGAGCGAAATACCGGCAATAATTGCGACCACGATGGATTGAATACCCAGCAATGCAGAAGGTGGAAAACCTCGGGCAATGAGCATATTGACGTCCGTCGTTTTCGATTGAATAGACGGGCCCATGTCCAGCACTAGCAGATTTTTGAGATACAACACATACTGCACAGCGAGCGGCTTGTCCAGATTGTACCTGGCACGCATATTATGCAATACCGCTTCCGGAATGGTTTTGGAATCGTTCGAGAACGGATCACCCGGAATGATGTGCATGATGATAAACGTTAAAGTGACGATAATCCACAACGTAATGAACATCGTAAAGAGACGTTTTAAAATGTACATGGGGCTTTATTTCTCCTGTCTATCAAGCTGATTTACATACTATTGCTGTTGAAATTTTAAAATAAATAAAAGTATATAAGAATACTAGGAAATGATAAGACGGTTTAGGTGACATGTCAAGGTAAGTTTTACATTATAGAACACAGGTCAAATTTTCGTCACAGGTTTTCCATTTATATAAGGCTAAGATTCCGCTTATTCCTCTCGACGAGTATCCTGCGGTATGTTATGATGATACTCTGATAACGTGTTAACGAACTAAAGCGTTTGCCACCTGTTCTTGGATACGGGGGTCACCATTGTTGGAGGGGAATAAGATGAGAAAAGCAGCCATGTTTACGATGTTAATTGGATTGATGATGATCGTGTTGGCCGGATGTTCCGGTGGTAAGGATGACAGTAAATTGATTATTGGAATTGATGATAAATTCGCCCCGATGGGCTTTAGAGATGAAAATAACGAGCTGACCGGCTTTGATATTGATTATGCGAAAGCGGCCGGGGAACAAATGGGTAAACAGGTGGAATTTCAGCCGATTGACTGGTCTGCCAAAGAATCCGAGCTGAACAGCGGACGTATTGATCTCATTTGGAATGGATACACCATTACGGATGAGCGTAAGGAAAAAGTGCTGTTCACGAAGCCATATCTGAAAAACAGTCAGGTGATTGTCATTCCGGCTACTTCCAGTCTTTCCAAGCTGGCTGATCTGACGGGCAAAACGGTCGGACTCCAGACGCTGTCTTCAGCAGCCGATGCATTGGATGCAAATCCGATCAAAAGTAAATTGAAGCAAGTGTCCGAGTTCCCGGATAATGTTCTCGCTTTGACAGACTTGAAAACCGGACGTCTGGATGCGGTTGTCATTGATGAAGTCGTTGCCAAGTATTATATGTCGAAGGAACAAGGGACGTATAAGCTGCTTGATGAATCATTGGCCCCTGAGGAATACGGCATCGGCGTGAAAAAAGGAAATGAAGAGCTGTTGACGCAGCTGCAATCTGCTTTGGATGAGCTGCACAAGAACGGAAAAGCTGCTGAAATTTCGAAAAAGTGGTTTGGTGAAGATAAAGTATTAAATTAATATGTAGTGTATTGAACTAAGGGTTTAGGAGTCGAAGGTCATGAGTATGGAATATATTTTGCGAATTATGAAGCCTATGCTTGAAGGGGCACAGATGACGGTTATTTTATTTTTCATCACGCTCATCTTGTCTATTCCATTGGGTTTTATCGTTACGTTGCTGGCCAAAAGCCGGATTAAGCCAATCGCCTGGCTGATGCATACGTACATTTATGTTATACGCGGTACGCCGCTATTGCTGCAATTATTGTTCTTTTGTTTTGGTCTGCCGATGTTGCCTGTCATTGGGGAGTATCTGGTATTGGACCGGACAACGGCTGCGGTACTGGCGTTTGTACTGAATTATGCGGCTTATTTTGCAGAAATTTTTAGAGGCGGGATGTTGTCGATTGATAAAGGGCAATACGAGGCTTCGCAAGTGCTGGGCTTGAGCAAGTCGCAGACGCTGATTAGAGTCATTGTGCCGCAAATGGTACGGATTGCTTTGCCTGCGGTGACCAATGAAGCGACAACACTGGTAAAAGATACGGCACTACTGTATGCAGTAGCGGTACCAGAACTGCTGCATTTTGCCAATACGGCTGTAAACCGTGATTTCTCGATTGTACCTTATGTTGTAGCGGCGGTTATTTATTTGTTGTTAGCTTTGGTGCTGACGCTATTCTTCAGGGCGCTGGAAAAACGTTTTAAATTCGAGTAAAAGGAATGTCGGGATATGAATACTAACGCAATAGAAGTAACCGATTTGAAAAAATCATTCGGCAAGCTCGACGTTCTGAAAAGAGTGAGCTTTAACGTTAAAGCCGGCGAGGTTGTAGCCGTCATCGGTCCTTCAGGTTCAGGAAAAAGTACCATGCTCCGTAGTTTGGTACACCTGGAAGATGTGACAGGCGGGACGATCCGCATTCATGATAAAGCACTGGTGGAAAACGGTCAGTACGCTCCGGCAGGCGACATTAAGGGCATTACCACCGGTATGGGCATGGTGTTCCAGCATTTTAATCTGTTCCCTCACTTGACGGTGCAGGATAATCTGGAGCTGGCTCCGAAGCTGGTGAAGAAGGTGAGCAAGGCTGAGCTACGTCGTCAAAGCGCTGAGTTGCTGACTAAAGTCGGTTTGGCAGATAAAGCAGATGCGTATCCATCCCGACTGTCGGGAGGGCAGAAGCAGCGCGTGGCGATTGCCCGGGCAATGATGATGAACCCTGATATTTTACTGTTTGATGAGCCAACTTCGGCCCTTGATCCCGAGCTGACGGGTGAGGTGCTGCGAGTTATCAAAAAGCTGGCTGAGGAACATATGACGATGGTCATCGTGACCCACGAGATGAACTTTGCGAGAGATGTGGCGGATCGTGTCATTTTTATGGATAATGGCGAAATTGCAGAATCCGGTACACCAGAGCAGATTTTTGGCAATCCTCAGCTGGAACGGACGAAGGTGTTTTTGAATCGGGTGGGGGATTAAAAATATAGTTGCTTGTTAGAGTGTGTGTCCGTGAGCAATATGTTTTTAAGCAGGAAGTATGAGGGAAGAATAAAAGCAAGGGAGATGGCAAATGCCATCTCCTTTTTGTAGTCATAGAGTATGCGAACTGTGTAGCCACATTTGGGCAATATGTAGATTGAGGTTCGTATACAGATTATTATTTTTAATCTTTACATACCTACCGAAGGTATGTAAAATGAAAGATACCTACCGAAGGTAGGTTTTGAACCATGAGAGGATGAATCGACCATGAATAAATCTCGCAACGAAATCATCTTTACGTTAATCATCAATATTTTACTGCCTTATCTGGCTTACCGTTTGTTAATTCCGCACACAAGCAGTCTGATCGCTCTGTCCATCGCTGCCCTCGTACCGCTATGCGACTCGCTCTACAGCCTTATACGGACGCGCAAGGCGGATGCGTTCTCCGGTTTCATCTTTCTCGGCCTGATTCTTGGCGTCGTGGCCGTTCTCTTGGGCGGTGACGAACGCTTCATTTTGCTGCGTGAGTCTTATGTAACTGGTATTATGGGAATGGTGTTTCTAGGCTCGCTGTTTTTTGGCCGACCATTGATTTATTATTTTGCCGAGAGATTTACAGGCCATGATCCTCAGATGAACGATAAATGGGAGGGACTTCCGCGCTATCGGTTTAACTTTCGCCTGATAACGGCGGTGTGGGGATTTAGCCTGCTGTTGGAAGCCTTCATCAAAGTAGTGCTGGTGTATTCCCTGTCGATATCGACCTTTCTGGTCGTATCGCCGTTCTTCACCTATGGGCTTATTGGATTGACGATTTGGTGGAATATGAGCTTCATTAGACGAATAAAAAGACAGACAAACGGGAGGTAAAAGATTATGCAAGATAAAGCGATGAACGACAGTCTAAAAAAGCTGCTTGAGATTGCCGAAAAGATGATTATGGAGAAAGGCTGTCGGGCGACGACACTACAGGATATTGCGGATCGCAGCGGACTGACTAAAGGAGCCATTTACCATTATGTCAAAAGCAAAGATGAATTGTTCGGTATGATTCTGGAGGCGGGAATGGAGAAAACCAATCAGCGCTTTTTTGAATCTGTCGCCCGGACTCCCGCAGGACCAGAAGGAATCAAATCCCCGCTTAACACCTTAACTGAACGGCTTCGTAACATCGGTAGTGGGGACAGCGCTGCCAGCCTGATTTTTATTTATCTACTCAGCCAACAGGATAAGCCCGCCGTGGCTGGCATTCTGAAACGTTATCATGAAGCATCTATCCTCACTGCCAAAACGTGGATCGAAGTCGGACAGCAGAATGGAGCTATCCCTGTTTCAATCGATGCGGACAGGACAGCTCGGATGTTCACCGTGTTCAAGAACGGACTGCAAGTTCAGCATAACATAGTGACCGATGGCGATAAAATCAACGAACTGGAAATTTATGAGTTCTTGATGAATGCGCTGGGCGCAGGAAGAGGCTAGGAGCCCCTCCATTCGTCTGAAATTCTCTTAAAGTACTCCATTCGTTCAGCTATCCCTGGATTTTACCTTTAAGTTTATATTCTACTGAGGAGAAATCTAGGGATAACAGCGATCGGAAGAACAATCTGCATGCGTAGCGGGCTCACCACCATAACTCCTCCATTATCTATCTATTAGGATCAACAATTTCTTTGTCCTCGCTAAATACTTCAATCATCGTTAATGCCCCCGCCCGGTACCCGTGAATGAATGCTGCTGCGGAGTGCAGGGAAGTTGACTCGCTTAATAAATCAAACATGACTTCAATTGACTCAAACTCGACTGCTGGTAATTTGCTTTTCAACATCTCCATGAGATCACTAATTTTTTGATTCACTTTTTGAGATTCAGGGTCGGTTGAATTTATCTGTTCACTAGGACGCCATTTCCCATAATACATATCCTCCAAAATCATTTTTTATCATACCTCCTATGAAAAGTTAAGTGTTTGTCCTCACGTGAATCGAGAATTCCCATTATGCACTGCTAATCACCCAAGCACATTTTACAGCATGTGATGGATGCATATTGATATTTATGCGTTATTTGCATAAAGTTTTTTTAGTATATAAGCTGAGTTGTAAATGTACATGAGGCGCCACTACGCTGCCGGGTGTTGCTTCCCATCGCTGTAATACTGGAATTATTCTATAAAATTCAAAGAAAGCTAAACATAATAGAGTTAAAGCTTTAATTTGCTAGGTTTATATGCAAACGCTATTATTCTATAATTTCACTTAGAAAGGAGGTTAAAGTAAAAAAATACGGAATATGGAACGTATAGATGATATACTGCAAAGAGAACCAACCAACAAGCAAGTGTAGGGACAAACACAAAAATTTTAGGAGGTAGAGTATGTTTAATTTTAGTAAGAAAATGATGACGGTAGTTCTTGCAGCTTCCATGAGTTTTGGGTTGTTTGCAACAACCTCAAGTGCAGCGACAGACTATTGGCAAAATTGGACCGATGGCGGTGGGACGGTCAATGCTGTTAATGGATCAGGCGGTAATTACAGCGTAACATGGAAGGATACCGGGAATTTTGTTGTCGGCAAAGGCTGGACTACTGGATCGCCAAACAGAACGATCAACTACAATGCCGGTGTCTGGGCGCCGTCCGGTAATGGATATTTGGCTCTCTACGGGTGGACGAGAAACTCACTCATCGAATATTACGTCGTTGATAGCTGGGGTACTTATCGACCTACCGGAACGTATAAAGGTACGGTGACCAGTGATGGGGGCACATATGATATCTACACAACAATGCGATACGACGCACCTTCCATTGAAGGCGAAAAAACGACGTTTATTCAGTACTGGAGTGTTCGACAGTCGAAGAGACCGACCGGGGGCAACTCCACAATCACTTTCAGCAACCACGTGAAAGCATGGGCGAGCAAAGGAATGAATCTGGGAAGTAACTGGTCTTACCAGGTGTTGGCGACAGAGGGGTATCAGAGTAGCGGGAGCTCTAACGTAACGGTGTGGTAACCACTCAACTGCAAGCTGTTCAACGAACAGGCGCGGTTGGGACTGTCTCACGGGATAAGCGGGTTTTGAGAGCTGTCTGATAGATAGGGTTTAAATGAATCGATCATGGAGGACTCACCGAGCCCTAAGTATTGTAGACAGGCCGATGACCGTTCCCCTCCAGTCTATCCGTCAGTGCGGATGCGTTGAAGGCCGTTTCCTGCCAGGCGAACGGCCTTCGACGCTGCTGGAGGCGAGTTGCAGGCCATCACGGCCTACTATTTTTCCTATCAGCTTAAAGGATATCTATCCATGAGAAAGCTATTAATGTTTATTTTAATAGCGACAATAAGAATGATAACGATAATATAAAATGGACAGCAACGATCAACGAGGGAGCTAACAGTTACCGATTGCCTACAGAAGTAAAGTGGGAATATGCAGCAGGCGGAGGTCAGGCGAGCAAGGGCTACACATACAGCGGAAGCAATAATGCCGACGAGGTCGCATGGTATTGGAAAAATGCCGGAGACAAATACTTATCTGGAGACTGGAACTGGCCTATCATCGAGAGCAACAATAATAAAACAAAATCAATAGGTACCCAGAAACCCAACGAGTTAGGAATATACGATATGTCCGGCAACGTCAGCAACAACGAGATATCATTCCGAGGCAAGTTCGATGCGAATGGCTTTGGTCCCGATCAAGGGTTTCGTATAGCTCGTAGAGAATAGTCGGAATAAGGCACTACAAATGAAGGTTAAACTAACGGGCAGTTTAGGTTAGTACAGTTCTACCCCACCGAGAAGACAGGGTCGGGGAGTGTCCTATCCTGCCTTCTTGCGTGTTATATGTTTTTTACTGTACTAAATTATCCAAATCCGGCTGCAATTTGGTCCGCAGAACATACAGCATGGTGGCACCAACAAGGAACGCAACGGCATCCGAAATGACAAGCGACCAGACCACCCCGTGGAATCCGTTCATTCGATTAGCAATATACAACACAGGAATCAGAGTAACTCCTTGAATAACTGACATAATAAACGCGGCGGTTCCTTGCGCTGTTGCTTGAAAGATACCGGTAAACAGCGAGGTCATTCCTGTAATGAACAAGGATAAGAACGTCACATGTAGAATGTAGCTACCCATTTCAATTAATTGCGGGTCACTCGTAAATAAACCAATTAAGTGGTCGGATATCAGATAGACGATAACACCAAACACGATTGCAAACGCCACAATAGCTTTGATTGTAAATCCAATGGTATGTTTCATGCGTAATTTATTCGCTGTAAAAGAGAAGGCAATCAACGGCACGACTCCCTCGCATAAGCCCATCAGAACAAACTCAGGAAATTGCAATAAGCGTGATGAAATTCCGTAAGCCGCTACGGCCTGATCCCCATAATCGACAAGAAAATGGTTAAAGATGAGCGACATTGCACCCAAGAAGCTACTCATAACAAAGACGGGAACTCCGATTTTGAATACATTGTTCAGAATATCCGTGGTAGCTTTAAACCATTTTACGGAGACGGTTAAGAATTGGCTCTTATATCCCATATGGAAGGTGTAGAATGCACTCGCAACCAAGTTAGAGATGACCGTAGCAGACGCAACGCCGATCACGCCCCAATGGAAGACGAAGATGACTAGCGCGTCGAGAATAATATTCACGACAACACTGAGAATCATTCCGATCATCGATGTGATTGCTGCACCCTCGGAGCGCACGATATTCTCTAGCGTGAAGAATAATACGACGAATGGTGAACCAATAAGCATAATCGTGACATAGTCCTTCGTGAATCCGAAGGAGCTAGTTGTTGCCCCGAGGCCATGAACGATTGGATCGATCAACGGGAGACCGACCGCCATCACGATAAGACCGAGAACTAAACTGCTGTAAAAGGCGAATGAAGACACATGCTTCACATCGTCATATTTTTTCTCTCCCAGCAAACGAGAGATGAATGTGCCGCTACCCATGCCTATCAAGTTGCCTAGCGCCATAATGATCGCGAATAACGGCAAGGTTAGTGCGAGTGCGGTTAACATGGCAGTATTGCCCAGTGTACCAAGGAAATAGGCATTTAAGATGGAATAGATGACATTCATTGACGTACCTAGCATCATCGGTACAGCGAAGTGAGCTACGGCTTTTGCGACCGGTGCTTTTTCAAAGTAATGGAGGTTTTCTGCATCCATGCGAGTCACTACTTTCTTTATTTATTTTGTCCTTCAGTCTAACACTGTTAGGTTGTGCCTTACAGTGTTAGATGATATCATGAACCTATGAACCTATGAACCTGTAAAGCATAAACTTACACTGTTAGATAAAAGGGCGGATACCGATGAAAAAAAAGCAGCCTCAAATTTCGGAGGATAAGATTTTGGAAGCCTCGTGGGAGCTTCTTGGAGAGGAGGGTATCGAGAAATTCAGTATGAGACGATTGGCCGACCGGCTAGGGATTCAGGCTCCCTCTTTGTACTGGTACTTCAAGAGCAAGCAGAATCTCTATCAGCGCTTGGCCAACCAGGTATCGAAAATGATTCTGGAGGAGTTTCATTCCGAGGGGGACTGGAAGGAGCAGCTGACGGGGCTTGCGGTAACGATGCGGAGTGTGCTCTACCGGTACCCCTGCTCCACGCAGCTCATGATGATGACGCTGCCCCACGAACCGGACATCATCCGGTTCACCAACCGTATGCTACTCTGCGTGGAGTCGACGCCGCTTGAGCAAGAGCAGAAAATACAAGTGGTTACTACGCTTGTGAACTATGTCTCCTACTTCGTCCTAGACGATTATCAGCATGAGCGTAATGTCTCCGCTATCCTCAAGGACCAGGGAGCGCTTCCGGGTGAGGAGATGATTCACCTTCTGAATTCCATGAGCGAGACAGAAGTGGGACTATTCCGGAGGATGTTCACGAACGGGCTGTTCGAGCTGATGGGGACCGACGGAGCGTTTGAGTTCGGATTGAAGCTGATTCTGTTGGGGGTTGAGCAGGTGATAAAGGAGCAGGAAAGTAGTATGTAAAAACCGCCCATCCGGTTATTGGATGGGCGGTTTCAATTAGGTTACGTTTACCCTAAATTGTTAGTGAATTTATAATCTTCTGTCTGTCTTTTGTCCTTTGTAAACGTGATTTACTTGTATTAATCATCAAGACAGGAAATAGGTATCTTCAACTCAATTACTAAGCATAAAATCAAAAGAAGCATTTATAAAGTTGATGTTATTGTCATATAAAATAATGATAGATTAACTAGTACTGGAGTACATTACAGAAAAGAGAACTTTATCACCGATTTTTTTAGCACGTAATAGCGAAGAATTCGCTTTTGATATCCGCCGCTATTCAACTAAAGGGCAGTTATTCAAAGTGACTTCATATCAATGTAAGTTTTACCCGCTCAAGGATTTCGGTGTTTTAAGTCTTGTAAGAACTTCTGATTTACGTAAAGTAGCTCTCCAAGCCGCAAATCACGCGGCATTCAATGAGATATTGTTTTTTTTCGATGTGGATATCTTTTTTTAATATAGACTGTATGTTCAGTCATGATTAAAATGCTAATCAAGAAAATATTACCTCACTGGGGAGGGGAACAAGGTGGAACTTTTTTACGAAATCGAAGGGAATGGAGTCCCTATAGTCATGATTCACTCGGGAGGTGTCGACTCAAGGGTATGGAGATATATGGTGCCTGAATTGGCAAAATCATTCAAGGTCATTACCTTCGATGGTCGAGGAACCGGCCGCTCGCCTGCTATGCAAGAGCCGACTTCACTTGTGGAGGATTTGCGCAAACTTCTCGAACATCTCGGACTGGATCTTGTCACACTTGTTGGCCATTCCATCGGTGGGCAAGTCGCGACTGATTTTGCGTTATCATATCCTTCTATGGTTGAGCGGCTAGTGGTGATTGCCCCTTCATTAACGGGGTTTGCATATTCGCAAGAATTTACCAATTATATAGCATCGGTGAATGCGGCCGCTCCCGATATTTCAAAACTTGTAGAGTTGTCTTTAGCCGGACCGATCTATCGGGCTACGATGGCTAGCCCCCACCGGAGATTTCTGAGTGAAATGCATACTCACTACATGACAAGGGTATTTACCGAGTGGAGGAGCTTTGATGTCCTTTGGCCAGAGCCGCCTTCGATTGAACGTTTAGAGAACATTGCAGCGAGTACGTTATTTATACAAGGAACAATAGAATGGCCGGATATGTATAATATCGCCGAGCACTTCAAGCGTGTACCTGAGATTAGGTTTGCCGAAATCAAAGGAGCTGATCATATGCTTGTTCTTACTCATGCGGAAGAACTAGCAACTAGTATCCGACAGTTTTGTCACAGATGAGAACCATACATGAATAGATTGGGTCTCTCTTGAATCAAAGTATTATAATGGGGTGATAAGAAATTTCCACTTCTGAAACTGGATTCTTTGCTCGAATCATTTTAAAGAAGGAAAACGCAACACCAGATAAATTGGACGCAACCCTCGTCTCAAGGGGATCTCAAGGAAGAAGTTTTGAACCTCAAAGAGCAACCCGGAAGTAACATCTTGGTGCTTGGAAGCGGCGAGTTAGTTAGGAAGCTGATGAAGCATGATCTCGTCGACGAGTTTCGGATCATGATCTTTCCGTTTATATGGGTGAGTGGAAAGCGTTTGTTTACAGATAACATCAAGACGATGTCTCTTAAGCATGTCTATACCAAGACCTTACATTCGGGAGCAGTTGAATTGACGTACCCTCCATCAAAAGAAGATAACGTTTTTCACCAAGGCTCAGACTGATAAAAACAAAGTCTGAGCCTGCCGCTGTTTTATATTGGAGCCAGTCTTATAATTATAATCCGGAGCCTGACGGTAAACTATACCCAGCTACCCTGCATCCCACAGACGGTTCTTGCGAGCTGTTATTCTGAAAATAAAGCATCCGTTGCAACCGGCTGAAGGATAGGCAGTGGCTGAAGGGAGATGGTCCGGTCGAGATGAACAAACGCATCATAACGATCCGCCATGCTGGAAGGCACGTAATTGCCGAATCGCTCATGAGCAGGCTCATATACAACACCGATGGCACGGTGGCCAATGACCGTATGCAGCATGGAAGATGCATCGGAGAGCATTACCACGCCATTCCGGCCGCCTCCCGCCCGGTGCATGCAATACTCCCAGCTTCCTGGCTGTCCGGGCGGCACGGTCATTTTCTCAACCGGAGCTCCCCAAGCTCTTCCGGCCAGTACCTCGCCCTGATAGGTCCCGAAGCCAACAGCAAACACACGATGTTCTGGATCCTCCCGCAGCAGCTGACCCACATTGACCATGCCATCAGCCATCATATCCGTTGCCCGCGCATCACCGATATGCGTATTATGCTCCCAGACAATAGCCTTTGCCGAGGCGCCGTAATAGGACATGATTCGCTTCAGTGATTCAACCATATGTCTGTCCCGTATATTCCAGGACTGCGGGCCTCCCTGGACCATCGTACGATAATAGGCCTCCGAACTGGAAGTGACGAGCATGTTCACCTCCGCATTCAGCTCTTCCTCACTTCCCGGATACGTCATGCGCCGGCTCTGAATCTGCTTCAGTAGCTCAACCACTTCTTTCTCACAGCTCTCCGAGAGCAATCCTGCCGCAATGCCATAAGCCTGATGGTCCCTGCTATATGGATCAAAACAGGCATATGTCCTGCGGGCCTGTTCCAGCTGGGGAGACTTGGTCTCCTCCAAATAACCGATGATTGCCTCCATCGATTCCCATAACGAGTACATATCGATGCCATAAAATCCAACCTTGGGACAGCCACTGCCGCCCCCTTGATTTACCTCATTGTAATCCTTCAGCCACTCCGCGAAATCACGAATATCCGTATTCGCCCACATCCAGGTCGGCCAGCGAGTAAAATCACCCAGTGCATCGGTTGCCGAAGAATCGGCCCCCTTCATTCCTTTAACATACCGGTTCAATCGATAAGCAGAGGGCCAGTCTCCTTCCACGCCGATAATGTTAAATCCCTTGCTTGCAATTAGCTTCTTCGAAAGCTCGGCCCGAACTCGGTAAAAATCAGACGTCCCATGGCTCGCCTCGCCAAGCAGCACAATATCTGCATCTCCGATGGCCTTAACTATGCGGTCTAGATTCTCCATTCCGTCCAATGGGATAAATAAGGCATTCAGCTCTTTCAAATATGCATTCTGCTCTGATAGATTATCATTAAAATTCATGAATTTGTTCCCTCCTTTAGACGGTATGAGTGAATTATTTCCGATTTGTCCATTCATTAACCCAAAACATGCCTCCCTTAGTGATAAGCCCGGGTAAGTCTGGTCCGGGCAAAATTTGAATTGATCTAACGGGCAGGATAGCGTGACGAAGTAATCTCGATAAATAAATAGAGGCACAGCTGATTCAGAAAATCGGATGCCATTTGCATTAGTCTAAAAACCATTCAAATAAAATTGGATATGCTTTTTCGGTTACATGGGGAACGCTTAAAAAGAGAGGATCGCGTTGAAACAGCGAAAGACCTGTTTGTATTCTCGGACCAGTTGGAAAATAACCTTGCGCTTCGGAAAGTGATATGGTGTTGAGAAATTGGAAATCATAACAAAAGGATGAAGTAATTAAGATAATTGTAAAACGTTGAGGATAAGGAAGGTTACTAAAGTCCTCCACGGCGAAAAAGATGCCCGATTTTTAGCATAGTACCACAGCAGTTCAAGGGATATCATTAAGATGTGCGCAAAAAAGGAGGAGAAATATAATGTCCGTTGAACGTTTTCATATTCACATTGCAGATGAAGTCCTTGATGATTTGAAAAGAAGATTACACCACATCCGCTGGCCGGATCAATTGGAAAACTCAGGCTGGGATCGAGGTGTTGATTTAACTTATTTAAAATCCCTTGTT
The DNA here is from genome assembly GCF_054602535.1 of Paenibacillus sp. SEL1. NCBI lineage: Bacteria > Bacillati > Bacillota > Bacilli > Caryophanales > Paenibacillaceae > Paenibacillus > Paenibacillus sp. SEL1. The sequence continues at coordinate 3,121,222 of NZ_CM137723.1, forward strand.
TCGTATTGGCGAGAACAGTATGATTGGCGCGAACAAGAATCTCAGTTAAACCGTTTTTCCCAGTTTCGCTGCAACATCAATGGAATTGATGTGCACTTTGTTCATGAGTACGGAAAGGGTCCCAATCCCATGCCCATTATTCTAACCCACGGATGGCCAGATAGTTACCTTAGATATCAGAAGATTATTCCTCTTCTTACAGATCCAGCTAGCTATGGAGGTGATCCTAAGGATTCTTTCGATGTCATTGTCCCTTCATTACCTGGTTTTGCGTTCTCTAGCTCTCCTGACCATCCTGGTGTCAACAATTATCAGGTTTCCGAGATGTGGGCTAAATTAATGACAAAAGAATTAGGATACGATAAGTTTGCTGCAGCAGGTGGGGATATAGGTTCCGGAGTTACGAGATATCTGGCATCGAATCATCCTGAACTTTTATTCGGGATTCACCTAACAGATATTGGTATCATAAGAGATCTACTTACGTCCCATGAGCAGGTAAAACTTTCAGAGGAAGAACTTCAATACAAGAAAAGAGCATTAGAATGGCTTTCTCTAGAGGGAGGGTACATGTCGATACAATCGACACGTCCACAGACTCTTGCGTATGGACTTTCTGATTCACCAGCAGGCTTAGCCGGTTGGATTATTGAAAAATTCCGAGCTTGGAGTGATTGTGGAGGTGACCTCCGTCAAAGATTTAGCGAAGATGAACTCATTACGCATATCATGGTTTATTGGCTTACTAACACAATCGGGTCGTCAACGCAGATGTATTACGAAAATTCACATTCTCTGCCGTCATTAGGCTATATAAAAGTACCAACTGGGGTTGCATTATTCCCAGCAGATATAGTATTACCACCAAAAGACTGGGCAGTACGCAATTTAAATATAACTCGCTGGACTACCATGGCTCGTGGTGGACATTTTACGGCCATGGAAGAGCCAGAGCTTTTAGCCCAAGAAATTCGTACCTTCTACAAGCCTTATAGAGTGGAATAGTGAGTGTTTATGATGGAGCAGATACCTTAGAATAATATTCAAGAGCAAAAAGACCTTTTGAGTATGTGCGAACATCCAATTGATTCAGCGTTTGTTTGATGAAAAAACTACGGATAAAATCTTTTATTCGAATGCTATTAAAAGGTATTTCGAATAATTTTAAAATGCGCACTGACACGCTAACGGGTACATTAAGTTGAAACAAAAAGGTTGCCGTGGCAGCTATTTTATGTTAGGTCTAGTAGGACCAACTTACCAGCTGAGGCCGATAGGA
>NZ_CM137723.1:3125000-5761366 GCF_054602535.1 Paenibacillus sp. SEL1
AATATCCTTAACTTACTCACTCGTTGCTCAGTTTTGAGAGTTCAAACTCTCACATCGGATTTCCAAAATATACTTGTATTCAAGTGTTGAGGAATTTGATATGATGTTTTTCCGGGGTTAAAGCCGGAGAGAATATTGCACCTTGAAAACTGGATACCGAAACGAAATTGCGTTTTAGAATATTCCTTTAAGCTGATCTTGTGTAAACAAGTGAAATAAAGGTAGCAGGTAAGGAAAGATCTTTTGCCTTTGGCAAAAATCATTCTTTATCGAACATCGACATTTTCTTTTTTTGAAAGAAAAGTCTAGGTTAAGCTACAAAGAGCACACGGAGGATGCCTAGGCGCCAGGAGCCGACGAAGGACGTGGCGAACAACGATAAAGCCTCGGGGAGCTGTAAGCAAGCTTTGATCCGGGGATGTCCGAATGGGGAAACCCGGCTGTCTTCATCGACAGTCACTTTCTGCTGAATACATAGGCAGAATAGAGGCAGACCAGGGGAACTGAAACATCTAAGTACCCTGAGGAAGAGAAAACAATAGTGATTCCGTCAGTAGCGGCGAGCGAACGCGGATTAGCCCAAACCAAGGAGCTTGCTCCTTGGGGTTGTGGGACGTCTCACGTGGAGTTACAAAGGAACCGGTTAGATGAAGAGGTCTGGAAAGGCCCGCCAGAGAAGGTAAAAGCCCTGTAGTTCAAAACTTGTTCCCTCCGAGACGGATCCCGAGTAGTGCGGGGCACGTGAAACCCCGTATGAATCCGGCAGGACCATCTGCCAAGGCTAAATACTCCCTGGCGACCGATAGTGAAGCAGTACCGTGAGGGAAAGGTGAAAAGCACCCCGGAAGGGGAGTGAAATAGATCCTGAAACCGTGTGCTTACAAGAAGTCAGAGCCCGATCTATGGGTGATGGCGTGCCTTTTGTAGAATGAACCGGCGAGTTACGTTCCCGTGCAAGGTTAAGGTGAAGAGCTGAAGCCGCAGCGAAAGCGAGTCTGAATAGGGCGAATGAGTACGTGGACGTAGACCCGAAACCGGGTGATCTACCCCTGTCCAGGGTGAAGGTGCGGTAACACGCACTGGAGGCCCGAACCCACGCATGTTGAAAAATGCGGGGATGAGGTGGGGGTAGCGGAGAAATTCCAATCGAACCCGGAGATAGCTGGTTCTCCCCGAAATAGCTTTAGGGCTAGCCTCGGAAATAGAATCGTGGAGGTAGAGCACTGATTGGGTGCGGGGCCCGCAAGGGTTACCAAGCTCAGTCAAACTCCGAATGCCATAGATTTAGTTCCGGGAGTCAGACAGTGAGTGCTAAGATCCATTGTCGAAAGGGAAACAGCCCAGACCATCAGCTAAGGTCCCCAAGTGTGTGTTAAGTGGGAAAGGATGTGGAGTTGCACAGACAACCAGGATGTTGGCTTAGAAGCAGCCACCATTGAAAGAGTGCGTAATAGCTCACTGGTCGAGTGACTCTGCGCCGAAAATGTAACGGGGCTAAACACACCACCGAAGCTATGGCTTGATGCTTGCATCAGGGGTAGGGGAGCGTTGAATGCGGGTTGAAGGTGTACCGTAAGGAGCGCTGGACTGCATTCAAGTGAGAATGCCGGTATGAGTAACGAAAAGATCTGTGAGAATCAGATCCGCCGAAAGCCTAAGGGTTCCTGAGGAAGGTTCGTCCGCTCAGGGTAAGTCGGGACCTAAGGCGAGGCCGATAGGCGTAGTCGAAGGACAACAGGTCGAAATTCCTGTACCACCGTAATCCGTTATGAGCGATGGGGTGACGCAGTAGGGTAGTGACGCGGACTGATGGATGTCCGTCTAAGCAGTGAGGCTGGTGTGTAGGCAAATCCGCACATCGTAAGGCTGGGCTGTGATGGGGAGCGAAAATTATAGTAGCGAAGGTCATGATCTCAGACTGCCAAGAAAAGCCTCTAGCCAGGAGAAGGTGCCCGTACCGCAAACCGACACAGGTAGGCGAGAAGAGAATTCTAAGGCGCGCGGAAGAACTCTCGTTAAGGAACTCGGCAAAATGACCCCGTAACTTCGGGAGAAGGGGTGCCTCGGTAGGGTGAATAGCCCGAGGGGGCCGCAGTGAAAAGGCCCAAGCGACTGTTTAGCAAAAACACAGGTCTGTGCGAAGCCGCAAGGCGAAGTATACGGGCTGACGCCTGCCCGGTGCTGGAAGGTTAAGGGGAGTGGTAAGCCTTCGGGCGAAGCTATGAACCGAAGCCCCAGTAAACGGCGGCCGTAACTATAACGGTCCTAAGGTAGCGAAATTCCTTGTCAGGTAAATTCTGACCCGCACGAATGGCGTAACGACTTGGGCGCTGTCTCAACGAGAGATCCGGTGAAATTTTAATACCTGTGAAGATGCAGGTTACCCGCGACAAGACGGAAAGACCCCATGGAGCTTTACTGCAGCTTGATATTGAATTTGGGTACGATCTGTACAGGATAGGTGGGAGCCGTTGAATCTTGAGCGCCAGCTTGAGAGGAGGCATCCTTGGGATACCACCCTGATCGTATCTAGGTTCTAACTTGGTACCGTAAACCGGTGCGAGGACAGTGTCAGGTGGGCAGTTTGACTGGGGCGGTCGCCTCCTAAAGAGTAACGGAGGCGCCCCAAGGTTCCCTCAGAATGGTTGGAAATCATTCGAAGAGTGCAAAGGCAGAAGGGAGCTTGACTGCGAGACCTACAAGTCGAGCAGGGACGAAAGTCGGGCTTAGTGATCCGGTGGTACCGCATGGAAGGGCCATCGCTCAACGGATAAAAGCTACCCTGGGGATAACAGGCTTATCTCCCCCAAGAGTCCACATCGACGGGGAGGTTTGGCACCTCGATGTCGGCTCATCGCATCCTGGGGCTGAAGTAGGTCCCAAGGGTTGGGCTGTTCGCCCATTAAAGCGGTACGCGAGCTGGGTTCAGAACGTCGTGAGACAGTTCGGTCCCTATCTGTCGTGGGCGTAGGAAATTTGAGAGGAGCTGTCCTTAGTACGAGAGGACCGGGATGGACGTACCGCTGGTGTACCAGTTGTTCCGCCAGGAGCACCGCTGGGTAGCTATGTACGGAAGGGATAAGCGCTGAAAGCATCTAAGCGTGAAGCCCCCCTCAAGATGAGATTTCCCAGTATGTAAGACCCCTTGAAGACGACGAGGTAGATAGGTTGGGGGTGGAAGTGCAGTAATGCATGGAGCTGACCAATACTAATCGGTCGAGGGCTTATCCTAAAAAATAAAACGCAAATGAGTTTCGGATCCAGTTTTCAGGGTGTGACCTTGAAGGTATGTAGAAATACATACAACAAGCGCATGGCTATTCATTCACACGATAAGTGATGAACTGAATAACCGTACGGTAGAATTTACGATGTAAATTCATGTTTGGTGGCGATAGCGGAGGGGTTCCACACGTACCCATCCCGAACACGACCGTTAAGCCCTCCAGCGCCGATGGTACTTGGACCGCAGGGTCCTGGGAGAGTAGGACGTCGCCAAGCAACCCCATAATGGGGATTTTTTTTCGCCTATTAGGCTATTGATTATACATACAAAATTGATTTTTTAGATGGGGCTATAGCTCAGCTGGGAGAGCGCCTGCCTTGCACGCAGGAGGTCAGGGGTTCGATCCCCCTTGGCTCCACCAATATTCCCTGATAGCTCAGTTGGTAGAGCACTCGACTGTTAATCGAGTTGTCACAGGTTCGAGTCCTGTTCGGGGAGCCATATGGAGAGGTGTCCGAGTTGGCCGAAGGAGCACGATTGGAAATCGTGTAGGCGCCAAAAGCGTCTCGAGGGTTCGAATCCCTCTCTCTCCGCCATAATTATTTTATTGTATGGCCCGTTGGTCAAGGGGTTAAGACACCTCCCTTTCACGGAGGTAACAGGGGTTCGAATCCCCTACGGGTCATAGTAATTCGGAGGCTTAGCTCAGCTGGGAGAGCATCTGCCTTACAAGCAGAGGGTCGGGGGTTCGAGCCCCTCAGCCTCCACCATTTGAAAAGTAAATATTTATTACTGTCGCGGGGTGGAGCAGTTCGGTAGCTCGTCGGGCTCATAACCCGAAGGTCGCAGGTTCAAATCCTGCCTCCGCAATTACTTTCAACTAAGAGAGTTGCCTCTGGAACCGTGGTGTAGAGGCCCAACATGCCTGCCTGTCACGCAGGAGATCGCGGGTTCGAATCCCGTCGGTTCCGCCATTTAACTTAATATGCCGGTGTAGCTCAACTGGTAGAGCAACTGACTTGTAATCAGTAGGTTGGGGGTTCAAGTCCTCTCGCCGGCACCATTTTGGAGGATTAGCGAAGTGGCCAAACGCATCAGACTGTAAATCTGCTCCCTTACGGGTTCGGTGGTTCGAATCCATCATCCTCCACCAGTTTTACGAGCCATTAGCTCAGTTGGTAGAGCACCTGACTTTTAATCAGGGTGTCGAAGGTTCGAGTCCTTCATGGCTCACCATTGTATTACATGCGCGTGTGGCGGAATTGGCAGACGCACTAGACTTAGGATCTAGCGTCTTTGACGTGGGGGTTCAAGTCCCTCCACGCGCATCTTGTTTTTGCGGACGTGGCTCAGCGGTAGAGCATCGCCTTGCCAAGGCGAGGGTCGCGGGTTCGATTCCCGTCGTCCGCTCCATTTATTAGTCCCCTTAGCTCAGCTGGATAGAGCGTTTGACTACGAATCAAAAGGTCGGGAGTTCGAATCTCTCAGGGGACGCCATTAACTTCATAAGCCGGTGTGGCGGAATTGGCAGACGCGCGCGACTCAAAATCGTGAGGGAAACCGTGGAGGTTCGAGTCCTCTCACCGGCATCTATTTCGGGATGTAGCTCAATGGTAAAACTCAGCCTTCCAAGCTGGTAGCGTGGGTCCGATTCCCATTACCCGCTTTATATAAATGAAAAAGGAGAGATGGCTTATTTTTATGCCATCTCTCCTTTTTTACTTTTAAACAATTCCTATCGACATGACAACCAGTAGAAACCTCAAGGCAATCTCCTCCGTTCCTTTGCGTTATTAACATACACAGGCAACTTCCAGAATTTTTATTTTCTGATCTTCTTCATATACTTAAGTTTCAGCTCGTAGTTCAGTTCTTGAAGGCAATATCAGCATGCAGACAGAAATTGCCCCCGCAACCTAACTCTGGTATCGGCGAGAGAAGCAACCGCTCCAGATCCAGAGTTTCAATCTGCTTAACTATCGGTTAATGGGCTTTGAGCGAAGCGCTGACCGGAGTCTTCTTCGTCTGAGAAGCAACTGGACATGGTGACCATGGATATCACGATGCCAGATATGACAGGTGCACACGAAGCTTTCTATGGATAGGGCGTACAACTAACGAGGAACGATAGTTAAATAACACACAATGTTGAGCAGGCGCTTCAAGTCTGCTCTTTTTATTAAACTAAAGGGCAGGATAGTTATAAATATGTTAAAATAAGGGCGAATAAAATCAGAGGTGAGCTAATGTTCAATCCGAAGATCTTCTTCTATTAGTTGTGTCTAAGGTCATGGCTTCAAATGCCAAAATCTAACCCGGCACAACGGGGATGAAGATGTTTACACGGGAAGAGATTCAATTCTGGGAAGATGAGAAACAGCGTAGTCTGGAGATCAATAATAAGCCCAAAGATCCAAGAAAAGAGAAGCTTAAGGATTTCCGTAAAGGAATCAAGAGTGTTCATTACAACAAAGAATGTAAAATAGCAAGAAAAGATGATTATCGTCTGTATAGAACAAAAAATGAAACGACTGATGCATAGTGAAGAATACGAGCTCCTACACAGTTACAAACGAACGAGTGGTTGGATTACTTGGTAAATGAGGTAGCCTTTGAATGAACTCATCCTATTGTTGAAGTGAGTAGCAGTAGGGCAGTTCATGAGGGGCTGCTTTTTTTTCATTGAGCTAACGGGCAGTTTAGTTGAACAAGATAAGTGGAGGTTTTATGTCGCATTTGACGCAAACTGTGAAGGAGGAAGCTGGGAAAATGATAGCTAAGTGTAAAGTGTTGAGTTAACTATCCAGCTTGTTTGTTGATGTCTTTAATGTTTGTGCAGCCTCATCGAGATAGATATCTAAATAAGTACCATCAGTAAATTTAATAACCACAGCATTAGTAGTGATGGCGACATCTTCAATCGTCCTACCTTTAAGTTTTTCAGGTATAACTTTGAAATTAGTCGATTCCACATTCATCAAATCCTTTCATTGATTACACATCTTAGTAATCGGTAATAAGTATATAAAACCTATATTAGTCTAACACTTCTCATTATAAAAGTAAAAGATGAATGATAGAAATACTGAACAGTACGAAGATATTGTGTAATAAAAGAAAGCGTGCTTATTCAACTAACGAGGAACGTTAGTTAAATAAAGAACAGCGGTAGTCTAGGACTTTCTCCTTTTTCAGTCCAAGGCTGCCGCTATTACTATATTCAATTCAGTCTAATACTATATTTTTATCAGACACCGGCTTTCAGAACGGCATCAGAGGTGGGGAACTCCAATAAGGTTTTCAACGACACCGCAGAATGAAGATCTCCGATAAACACCCTTGTATTCAGGAGACATCTGATCCAATGCGGCTTGGAACTGCAGTTTAATTTGAATATATAGACCGGTAAACGCGTCATGCTGTCGCGATAAGTTTCGGAGATTCAAGCAACTGAACGCCCCTTGTTTTATAATGATCAAAGTCTTCTTTGTAGAAATAGAATCATCTTCGGTTGATTACTCCTAGGGTAAAAGTTATGAACGGTTGACCTTGGCTTCAAAACGCTTTTCCAGCTCGTCCCAGTTGGGTGTAGGGACCCGGGACCGTTCCTTCCAAAGGTGAAACACGCGGCTCAAAGCTACGATTTCCCCTACGAATCCGTCAACCAGCCGGCGGATCGGCATCCTATGATAAATTTTTATAAAAAGGCGCATCAACGCCGGTCGTTTGCGGATTAGTGAAGCTTGCGCGGCCGGCGTTAGCGGATATTGTAAGGCCTCTAACCACGCGAAAGCCTTCGTCCATAGCCGCGATCATCTGCCGCAACAACTTGTCGTCGCCGGCGTTTTTTTTCATTTGGCGCTCGTGTATAACCGTTACAAAGTTTAGCGCAATTACAGGCACGATATAATTCTTGAACCGTGCCTCTATATTTTCATGATAGATAGGTATCGTACTTATTTGGTTTACATATGCGGGTACGCCCCCTTCCATGCAGAGGGTCTTTCCCAAACAAACATAGACTAACGGCCACCATCATGAATGCAAATGTCTTGGCTTGTGAATCTGAACCTCCTTAATGGAGTACAGGGCACAGGCCGAGAGTTTTTTGTTAGGACATACTCTGAGTCCTTAATTTCCCGACCTAGAGGAACTATAGGCAGCATTGTATTATCTCGCTGGTCGAATATTTAAAGCGGTGTTTGTGAATACCAGTCTATGTGAACACTATTTAACAAACTAACAAATTCGCCATTGAAAATCTTCTCTTGAACCAATTTTGGTATACTATGTGGTAGATAAGAGAATTGAGAATTATTTTGAAGTCTGGCTATAAGTGTGTTTCTACAACAACTTGAAAAATAAAATCGATTTTGGTGAAATGCGGAAGCTGTTAGGGCGTAAAGAGAGAAGAGGAGGAATGGAAATGTCGTATCTCGTTGATTTTAAAGATGTATCTACGGTTGGTTTAGAGTCTTCACCTGTAGCAGAAGCGCTTGCTGGTTTACGTGCCAATGAAGCCCGTTATTTTATGAACAAATACAAGCATGAGTTTACGGTTGTACCAGCTAGCGAAAGCCAGGAGAGCCTTGAATATGTGAACCGAATTTTGAGAGAAGAACGTGATATTGCGTTTGCGGCTAAACCTTTAGAAACGTCGCGTTTTCAAGTGGAAAATATCCAATTTACCTACGTTTTTTATGAGGATGGTCTTGCAATCAACGTCATGTATACGGTGGATGACCCTAAGAAGCGGGCCGTTGGTTTTAAGCTTTCTGAGGGGATGGAGGTACCAAAGGAGCTAGAAGGGAAGTTTAAGTTTGCTAGGCAGAAGTCTAAACTAGCTGGAACAATTCGGGGTTCGTTTTTTGTAATTAAAGGACAATATTAAAGTAAGCAAAAGCGCAAATGGAGGAATCCAGCCCCTTATTCTCTTTGCAAAAAAGTGAAATTAAAGAAAGGGCTATCCCGCAAAAGGATGGCCCTTTTTGAAAGAATGATGAAAAGCTACCGCTTATCGTATGATTACAAACAGGAAGATCGTGGGTAGTCTCTAATAAGGAGACTATTTTTTTGAAAACTTGCCCCTTCAGCCAACGCGGTGAACCATACCATAAGTGAAGATGAAAAATTTCCTTGTGGGAAGTGACCTAACAATACGATTAGCCAGAATAGTTTGCTGCAAATGAAGATAACAACATTTAGTGTGGTATGCACTCGTGTTGATCTTGTTTTAATATCCAAACTTCTATTTCATACATGTTGTTGTTAGTCCATGTCTTGCTTCGCTTTTCTCAAGTGCTTTATTAAGCGGCCCATGATCGATTCTCGATCTCGTCTCCAATCAGTTGTTGAAGTAGTGAGACTGTTCGAGGTCGTGGATCAGTGCAGGTTGCACAGGCCGCCATCCCAGAAGTTCCTGAGTTGCAACGCTTGATCTCGGGATATCGAGCGCTGCAAGTGTGCTGAGGAATTCGAAGTGGGTGTCGGCTTCTTCACGTGAAATGCTGACTACAGGCACGTTCAGGTGTTTACCGATAACACTTGCGATGTCGCGAAATGGCACGCCTTCATCTGCGACCCCATTTAGTCGTGAACCTGCAGGTGCCTTTTCTAACGCAAGGCGGTATAGATGTGCGGCGTCAAGGCGGTGCACAGCCGGCCAGCGGTTGGTCCCCTCTTCTACATAGGCTGAGAAGCCCTTCGTTTTGGCAATGTTGATCAGTCTCGGCACAAATCCTGTGTCACCCTCACCGTGTACCGAAGGACAAAGCTCTACGATCGCTGTCCGCACTCCGCGCTCAGCCAGCAATAACATTACGTTTTCTGCTGCCACTCCATTGGCGTGCGTGGTGATCACGAACGGCTTCCCGGACCCTTCCAGCGCCGCCCCTATCGCTTCGACGGCGTGCAGATCTGCTGTGAGCGCCCTGGCGAAGTTCGAGAAGTCGTGATTGAATGCCAGATGAATAATGCCATCCGCAGCAGCCGCGCCACTACGAAGGCTGTCGAGATCGTCAATGTCACCGCGGTGCACTTCGGCCCCGGCCTCTTTTAGTTTCGCAGCGCTATTGTCTGAGCGCACAAGACCGACGACCTGATGACCCGCATCAATGAGTTCACGGACGACAGCGGAACCGATGTAACGATGTGAGTTTTCCGGAATGGAATTCCAGCTAAGGGAGCCGCCGGTGCTGCCCATGTTGACGATGCGTGCTGCCGAAGCCTCACGTAAAAGTGGCAACATGGCCTGGGTGACTGCAATGACACCAAAAACATTAGTTTCATAAACCGAACGAATGTCTTCGAGCGAAGCAACGGTCAAAAGACCGCTCGTCGCGCCACTGCTCGGAAACGGATCGTCCGGTTTACCTGCGTGTGATATGGCCGCATTGTTCACAAGTACATCGAGACGACCAAATTCGTTCCGAATACACTCTGCTGCAGCAACAATGGAGTCCTGATCGGTAACGTCGAGCTGGAGAGCGTGCGCATCCGAACCGATGATTTTGGAGGCAGTTTCTCCATTCTCGAGGCTGCGTGATCCAACGAGCACGGTGAAGCCGTGTTCCGCTAGATCCTTCGCAATCTGTAAACCTATTCCTTTATTGGCACCGGTGATCAAGGCTACGGGTTTGTCCTGCATGGTCGCAATCTCCTTTTTGGTATGGGGCACCATCTATATATTTCCCGTTGGATGTGGGATAATGATATTAAATCACACAAAAACGAAACTGTAAAGTTCCGGAACTAACGAGTTTCTTAATATATATTTTAAAAGGAGCTAAGTTTATGAGTAAAATAAAAAGGGAAATGTCTGAGAGGGGCGAATTATCTGAGGTTGTGGCAGAAAAGCCTGCGCAAACATTGGGACGCAAGAGAGATCACACGCGGGATGATAAAATCCTTGAGGCGGCAATCGCCATCCTCGCGGATACGAGTTTCGATGGTATGACAATGGACATGGTCGCGGCTCGAGCAAAGGCTGGGAAGGCGACGGTTTACCGCCGCTGGTCTTCCAAGGCGGAGTTAGTCCGAGACGCCTTGGCATGGATGAATCGAAATCATCTTGAGCTCGAAAGCTTGCCTGATACAGGAACCTTGCGCGAAGATCTCCTCGTGCTTTTGAAGCCGCAATCGATCGCGGAAGAAGAACGCAAATTTCGAGTCCTAGCGGGCCTAGGCTCCTTTTTGCAGCATCCGGAATTTGCCGAAGCAGGAACAGCCGGGATTTTCGAGCCATGGGTTGTTGTAAACCGCGAGCTTATGAACCGAGCCGTCGTCCGCGGTGAAATTCCTGCTCACGCGGACATTGAGATGGCTTGCCAGGTCATTACTTCAATGGCTTCTTTTCGTGGACTCATCCAGCGCAAACCGTTCGACAAGTCTTTCTTCACAGCGCTAATCGATGGTATTCTACTGCCTGCACTCAAAAACCCGCGAACAGCACCAAATATCATGGACCGATGATGCCAGGCGCTTACCAGAAGAATCTACAAGGTGGATCAAGATGTGAGCAGGATTGGTTTCAGGATAGTGAGCCTAGGAGAAAAATATTACGGAGTGAACGCTTTGTTGTATTATCACAGAAATGATTCAATTAACGGGAACGATACTTGAATTTAGAACAGGGAGCACATTGCCACTGTGAGGTACAAAAAAAGAACCAAATGTGATTTTGGTTGACGCAGTGAAGGACTATTTAAATTATGTAATTATACTGAAAGAGTGGTGTGGTTTGTGGTATAACATCACCCTACTTAACACCCAATATTCTAAAAATGGATTTTAGTCTAGCGAATAACCGGCTATTCGTCCATGCCTAAAATAAACAACTCGCGTACACTGAACCATATTTATAGGGAGGTGTCGTTGTTGAGTTGTCCGGATAAAAAAAAACGCGGAAAAAGAAAACCACAATTGTTTGCCATCCAAAAGAAAAGAAAAAAGAAACTGTTGAGTTTTCTGGATAAAAAAAAATCGTGCAAAAAGAAAACCGCAATTGTTTGCCATCCAAAAGGAAAAAAAAAGAAACGACGTCTTCTAGTTATTAAAAAAATAGTGCGGGTACCGTGTCCCCCACCTAAAGGTCAGCAATTACTTCAAGGACTTGCGGGAGCAATTGCAGAAGCTGGACCTCAAGGACTTGCAGGAGCACTTGGCCCCCAAGGATTGGCAGGGATTGCAGGAGCGATAGGCGCACTTGGTCCCGAAGGACTTGCAGGAGCACTTGGCCCCCAAGGATTGGCAGGGCTCGCAGGAGCGATAGGCGCACTTGGTCCCGAAGGACTTGCAGGAGCACTTGGCCCCCAAGGATTGGCAGGGCTTGCAGGAGCGATAGGCGCACTTGGCCCCGAGGGACTTGCAGGAGCACTTGGGGCGCTTGGCCCCCAAGGACTTGCAGGAGCACTTGGTCCCCAAGGACTTGCAGGGATTGCAGGAGCGATAGGCGCACTTGGCCCCGAAGGACTTGCAGGAGCACTTGGCCCACAGGGACTTGCAGGGATTGCAGGAGCAATTGGTGCAGCTGGATTGGCAGGACCAACAGGAGCAGCAGGACCAGCAGGACCAGCAGGACCAGCAGGAGCAGTGGGACCAGCAGGACCAGCAGGAGCAGTAGGACCAGCAGGACCGGTAGGACCAGCGGGACCAGTAGGAGCAGCAGGAGCAACAGGTCCAGCGGGACCAGCAGGGCCGGCAGGTGGAGTATTAGGCTTTGCAGATTTCTTTGCCTTGATGCCTCCTGATAATGCAGCAACTGTTGCTCCCGACACGGACGTAAGTTTTCCGCAAGATGGTCCAATCAGTGGGACTGCAATTACCCGTATAAATGCGAGCTCTTTTAACTTGGCTACAATTGGCACTTATCAGGTTTTGTTTCAGGTAGGTGTAAACGAACCGGGTCAACTCATTTTAACACTCAACGGCGCTGATCTGGCTTATACGGTGGTCGGGCGTGCAACAGGTACTTCTCAAATAGTAGGAATGGCTCTTGTGCAAACAACGGTCATTAATTCAGTACTCACAGTGCGAAACCCTGCTGGCAATGCGGCGGCACTCACGATCACTCCATTAGCTGGAGGAACAAGACCAGTTTCCGCGCACCTTGTTATTACGCAGGTTGCATAGAGGGAAAGAAATGCAGTATTTTTCGATAATAATGCCAATATCAACGATAGTTCAATAAACACGAGGAGACGGCAGACGATAAAGTGGCTGTCGTTTTCTCAAATAACGGGCAGGTTAGTTGAATAATCTCATCCACTATTCTTAAGATGGGTATTAAAGATAGTGGCATGTGGTATCCTGATAAGGGCATGGTTAGCTAACAGGAACGACAACTCAATAAGAAGTAAGGTAATCCTCCTCCGAAGCTTTCCCGTGAGTAACTTATTCCTATAGAATGTTCGGACTGCGAATTTAAAAACCGAAAACCTAACCGAGCTCTTTGTCCGGTTGGGTTTATTTTTTTCTTCAAAATGATTGAATATTTCCTTCAGAACTTCTCACTATACTTTTCAAGCTTGTGTTCAATCATAGATAAATAGGTCATGAATTGGTTAACTTGGTTCAAAACCCGCTCCTGTTGTCGATTCAGAAGATCGACACGTTTTGGGATAGTTCCTTCACCTTGGAGGGTTAATTGTGCAAAGCTCTTCATTTCATCAATGGTCATGCCCGTGTCCCGGAGACAGCAGGTGAACTCAAGCCATTCCATGTCCTCCTCGTCAAAGACTCTATTGCCGAATTCGTTTCGTTTTATAGGGGGGAGAATCCCCTCCTTTTCATAATATCGTAAGGTATGAATAGACAGACCGGTTTCTTCTGCAACCTTGCCAATCGAGTAATTAATAAGAACCTCCCCTTTAACAAAGAACTTGGCTGCGTACGTACGCTTTAAACTCCTCGTCATTTAATTGTTCGCGAAGCTTCAATATTTCCTCAGCATCTTGGCCAACGGGATACCTAAATTGATCACTTACGTCTGTTACCGCTCTAAAAATGGTTTGAGCGACTATCTCTGCTGTGGCCTGCAGATGAGCATTTTTCTGGGTGAATTTCTCAAACCCCTCATTGAAAGATTCGGAGAAATCATTATAGTCTGACAGCGATTCATCGTGCAATCTTTCGGTGGAGCTGTACCACGGAGTATTCACAATGCCCGGTTCAATTAATTTAACCTGAATATTCTGGGAAGCCAGTTCATAAGACAACGATTCGGAGAAGCCCTCTACGGCAAACTTAGTTGCATGGTATAAAGAGGTTAAAGGGAATGTAATTCTTCCGCCTTGAGAAGAAATGTTTACGATCATGCCTCTCTGATTTGCTCTAAAATGCGGTAATAGGGCTTGCGTCACACGCATTAACCCAAAAACATTTACGTCAAACTGATTGCGAATTTGTTTTTCGGTAGCTGCTTCAAAAATCCCCAATGCTCCATAGCCTGCATTGTTTATAAGTACGTCTATTTGCCCGAAGCGTTCTACGGCTTCACTTATAGCACTATGGATGGTTTCTGGCTGCTGGACGTCCATACGAGTCACAAGAACATTATTATACTTAAGAAGTTCTGTTTCTTTTTCCGGGGATCGCATGGTTGCTCCGACGTTCCATCCTTGTTCGGCGAAATACACGGCTGTCGTTTTCCCTAACCCTGTAGATGCACCTGTAATAAATATTGTTTTCATTCATAAATCCCCCTAATCATAAGTTGTTTTTCATTCTAATGTCTAGAGTTTACTCTATGTCAACAAAGATGTTTTGAAAGGGAGTCAACCATAAAAAACGGATCGGCAAAAAGCAATTTCGTACGATTGGCAGAACGGTATGATGAACACTTGAGCTTTGAAATAGTCCTTGCTTGAAGGTGGTGGTGCTATGGATAATTCTCAATTGGACAAAACAAAGGAAAGCGCGCTGTTGAAAAAAAAGAAAGATCTGATGAATGAAATACGTCAGACAACAGATATTTTTAAAGCATTAGCTGATCGTGTAAGGCAGGAAAATAAATACATTGATACCGTAAACGAAAAAGAGGAGTAGATTTACTTAGGGCATCTACTCCATGCTTTTAACGTTAATGTTAAATTGTTGGTTCTTTTGGCGTAATCAAAACCTACGGGTGATCTTTTGAAAGATGGTTAGATATCGAGTTTACGGGTACCGATCCATTTCACCATGTCAGGATCGCGATGTGAAAAGAACAGGCTCTGTTTCGTATCTAACGTAGTAATCGACTCCATATCCTCCTGGCTTAACTCAAAGTCAAAGATATTGAAGTTTTCGGTAATTCTTTCTTTACGAACAGACTTTGGAATCACAACAACTTCTCTTTGTGTCAACCAGCGTAAAACCACCTGAGCAACGGATTTATTATACTTTTCAGCTATAGATACCAATATTTCATTCTGAAACAAGTTATTTTTCCCTTCAGCAAAAGGCGCCCAGGATTCGATCTGAACATTATTCTCTTTCATGAATTTTGCATTTTCAATTTGCTGGTTGAATGGGTGCGTTTCAACCTGATTCACGGCAGGAACTACTTCATTATGAATAATCAAATCGATCAGGCGATCCTCATGGAAGTTACTAACTCCGATTGCACGGACCTTTCCTTCACGGTACAATTCCTCGATAGCGCGCCAAGAACCAAACACATCTCCATATGGCTGGTGAATTAAATACAAATCCAAATAATCCAATTGCAATCTATCCAGTGATTTTTCAAATGCCTTTTTTGTACGCGCATAACCCGTATCCTGAACCCAAAGTTTCGTAGTGATAAATAACTCCTCTCTTGTCACGCCACTACGTTTGATCGCTCTGCCAACTGCTTTTTCATTTAAATAAGAGGCAGCGGTATCTATCAGCCGATAGCCTGTCATAATAGCGTCATAAACGCTTTGTTCACATTCATTTGCATCTTGGATCTGATAAACACCAAAACCGAGTATAGGCATCTCAACCCCATTGTTCAAAGTTACTTTTTGCATATAAAATCCTCCAGTATTTTTAATTATTATGTGTAAATCAACTACAATTCATATTCATAACAGACACCCACTTCACATCTTTATTATGCACCAGATGACAAAGCGATCGTTATCCCGTTCGTGCCAAATGTTTGCCTAATCCTCTCACTACCACCTATTTAACAGATAAATATGGACAATAATCGAACTTTAAAGAATGACGGCACGGGGAGGATCAAATGTCTGAAAATAATCACTAAGCAGCAAATACCCCATACCCTATCCCAAAAATTCTTTACATACGCAGACTACAAATTCTACCTTAGGAGCGAATCTATTAAATAAATACCTTCGCATCTGGAAAACCCAACGTAATGATTCCCCACTACAGCAACTCAAAATAAATTTCTCAGTTTCACGGTGTCCGTTTGTATAATCTGATCAAACCTCGATATATCTAAAAATGCCTCCCTTCTCTCTATCTAAATTTCTTTCTCTCCATCCTCTGTAATCTTAATTCAGATAAATCTGTCCTAGCTTGGTTGATTGCCGATCTAACAGTATCCCTCTATTAGGTTGAAATCCTATATAAATCGGTTGAAAATGTTGATTTTACCAATGGACAAGGATTTGTACAATAGAGTTGTAGCGCTTACATTTCCAAGGAGGTTGCGGCGAAATGAAGAGAATTCAGCTGATTGGCAAACAAATCAGGACCCCGAGATCCAAAAGGAGGCCGTGTTGATGAAATTTAAGGGAATATTGGCGGCATTTTTGTTTTTAACCACAGCGTCTGTGTTGTTTGGGACGCATACGGCAGAGGCCCATGAACTATCCAATGACAAGCTGACGATTCAGACAGGCGAGCATGGCGAAATTTCATCCATACGTATCAAGGGAGATGCTTTCCCGACAGAGTATGTCATGAACGCAACGGTAACACCTGAACAGAACACCGCAGATCATCAGTGGCTAGGGGAGCTGATGTTCACGTACCGATTGGATGGAGGCAGCTGGACGAAGGCATGGACGAACAAGTCGGCAGATGCACGTAAGATCACAACCAGTGGGAACCGTGTCACTGTCACGTACGAGAATTCTACTCATGCAGAAGGCATACGCAATTTTAAAGTCATCGAAACGTATTCGGCAGAGTCGAATGGTTCGGTGTTGTGGAATATACAGGTGCAGAATACAAGTGGGAAAAAATTGGAGATTGGCGATTTCGGTTTGCCTCTGCCTTTTAATGAGCAGTGGACCAATGGTGATGCGATCTACGAAACTAGAGTGGTGACGCATTCCTTTGTCGGCAATAACAGCTCCTACATCACAGCTGGGCGTCCCAGCGGCATTGGTTCTTCCCTGCTGCTGATTCCTGATTCCACAACGGGTGCGGGCTTTGAGTATCAGGATCACTGGCGGGATGAGGAGCATCCGGGCAGTAAATGGGCGTGGAACCCGGCTAACGAAGGCAAATGGCTGGAAGGACTCAATGTATTTTATATTCATTCCAATGTCATCAAGTCCACCAACCGGGGGTATTTGCCCAATACAAGCCTAATCCTGAATCCCGGTCAAAGCAAAAACTATGGTTTCAAGTTTCTGGCGGTGAAGGACGAGCATGATGTAAAAGATACGTTGTACCAAGAAAACTTGGTGGATACAACAGTCGTACCGGGTATGATCGTGCCTACGAATCAAAAGGCGAAGGTGGACCTGCGCTCCAAGCAGGCGATCAGCAAAGTAACCTATCCAGACGGAACCGCTATTCCGCAGACGGATAGCAAGGCCGGAGGACATTACATTTATGAACTGAAATTTACTAAGCTGGGCCCGAACTTCATAACGGTAGAATACGGCAACGGCAACAAAACGGTGTTACAGTTCTATGCCATCGAGCCGATTGATCAAGCGCTGCAACGGCATGCTACATTTATGGTCGACAAAACCCAATGGAATGTACCGGGTGATCTGCGCGACAAGGTATTTGACGATTGGATGATGCATACCAAATCCAAACGCAACATTTTTAACGGCTATTGGGGCTGGGGGGATGATTGGGGTCTGACCCACGGACAGTTCCTGGCTGAGAAAAACACACTGTCTCCAGTCGCCAAAGAGGTGCGGGCAGTAGACGATTATTTGGAGATAGCGATCTGGACGAATCTGATGAACGGACATCATGAGGATTATTTAATTCATGATTTCTTGATGCCAGAGCCTAACGATACACCGACCTATCGAGGGTATGCTTATCCGCACGTATACAACACGTATTTCAGCATGTACAAGATTGCCAAGGAATACCCGGATCTTGTCACTTACAAGCATCCAAAGGAAACCTATTTGCTGCGGGCGTATAACATTTTCAAAGCATTGTATGAAGGGCCAGTCGCGTACAACTGGGAAACAGGTTTGATGGGCGAACTGACCACTCCGGATATTATTCAGGCACTTCATGATGAAGGCTATGATGATGAGGCGAATGATCTTAAGGAAAAAATGGATCGTAAATATAACAATTTTAAAAATACAAAGTATCCTTACGGTTCTGAATATAGCTATGACAATACAGGAGAAGAGGCTGTATATACGTTAGCCAAGCAGAATATAGATACAGAGGGCGAGCAAAGTAAAGCCCTGGAAATGATGAGTAAAATTAATGCCAAAACCCGTGCGGCACGCGGTCATATGCCCGTATGGTACTACTACACTGATCCGGTGACGATTACCGGGGAGAACTGGTTTAACTTCCAGTACACGACTTCGCTTGCTGGATATGCGATGGATGATTGGATTCGCCATCATGAGGACAATCACCGTGAGGAACAACAACGGTTGTCCTATGCAGCTAAAATTGCCAATGTCGGAGCGATTAACTCCGGGCAAATCAGCTCGGACCCTGAAAACATCGGGGCGGTCGCATGGACGTATCAAGCGGAAAAAGGCAATAACGGCACGAACGGCACTGGCGGCGGTAAAAATGTTCCGCTCTTTAACGGCTGGCGCGGCATGAGCGGTGAGGCTGATCTCGGATTGTTCGGTGCACTCAAAACGTTAAGTGCTGATATCGCGATTGATCCTATTTTCGGATTGACGGGCTACGGTGCAGAGGTGAGCAAAAACGGCAACGTGTATACGATCAAGCCGCTGGACGGCCTGTTCAAGCGCATCAATCTGATCACGGAAAAGCTGTATATCGAGCTGGAAAAGGACCAATATACAGAAGCCAAGCTGGCAACATCCAAGGATTACGTATGGCTCCAACTGAAAAATCAAACACCGGGTCAAGCCCATTCCACGTACGTTACATTTGACGGTTTGAAAAAAGGAACGTATTTGGTTAAAGTAGGCGGTCAATCACAAGGGAAGTTTAATGCGTATGCGCCTTCCAACAAGCTTAAATTGGAGATTGGTACAGCATCCTCTTACACGGTAGAGCTGACATCGACCACACCTGATCCGAACAAAGCACCTGTCGTGGATGCCGGCAAAGATTCGAAGGTAAAGCTGCCGGATCAGATCATTCTGAAAGGCACGGCTACAGATGATGGGCTTCCGCAAGGAAAGGTGACAAACGAGTGGAGTCTGGTTGAAGGACCACAGGACGCGAAGGTCACATTCAGTAACAAAACATCGCTGCGCACGAAGGTGGACGTTTCCGAGCCGGGAACGTATGTGTTCAAGCTGACAGCCAGCGATTCTCAGTTGTCAGCGGAGGCTAAAGTAACGGTGGTAGCTGAACCGGCGGCTCCGTTACTTGAACAGCTTGCAGTTTACAAGTTTGATGAAACAAGCGGTTCTGTAGTTGCGGATTCATCAGACAGCGGCAATGATGCTGTCGTGAAGGGGACGACTGCATGGGCTGCGGGTAAAACAGGCAATGCTGTCAGTCTGAACGGCAAGGACAGCTATGTGCAGCTTCCGGCGGGTATTGTCAGTCGGGCACAGCAATTGACCGTATCCGGCTGGGTTAAAGCGAACAGCCTGAGCGATTATGTGCGGATTTTTGACTTCGGCTCCGGGACAAATGAATATATGTTCCTGACGCCTAAAGCAGGAAATACCATGCTGTTTGCCATTACCAACCAAGGCAACGGGCAGGGACAGGAGCAGACGATTGAAGGCCCTGTACTGCCGACAGGCGTATGGAAGCATGTTGCGGTCACGCTTTCGGGCTCCACAGGTATCTTGTACGTGGATGGAAAAGAAGTGGGACGCAATACCAACTTGACCTTAAATCCTATCAGTCTGGGTCAGACCAAAAATAATTTTATCGGCAAATCTCAGTACCCTGATCCGTACTTCAATGGTCTGGTGGATGAATTCCGTATCTACAGCCGTGCTTTGAATGCAACCGAGGTGGCAGGTCTGGCCTCCGGTACAGCACAGAATCTGGCGGCAACTGAGAAAATTACCGCGTTAAAAGAAGTAAATGTAACGACACATGTCGGTGAAAAACCGGAACTGCCAAGCGTAGTGGAAGCTACGTATGGAGAAGGCTCCACTAAATGGGTGGCTGTGGAATGGGAGGATATAGCCCCTGCACAATATGCTGCTCCAGGTTCGTTTGAATTGAAGGGCAAAGTAGAGGGAACAGAATTGAAGGCAATTGCGAAGGTAACCGTGATTGAGGCAGGGGCTGCGGCTCCAGCGGTAACTCCGGTTAGCCCGGAGACTTTAGTAACCCCACCAACTACGACACCCTCGGTAACATCTGCCTTACCGCTTCGGCCTGTTAGCTCCGCTAAACCAGCGGGGGTATCCTGAATGGGAGGCAACAACGCATAGTTATGAGTAACCTTTCCCATCGTCACTTTCCTCCTGAAAAGGGGAGAGTGACGGTGGGTATCCTTGCATTTGGAGTGCAAAGCTGCGAACAAAAATGTGAATGGGGGAAAAGTATGAGCAAGATTACATTTCTGGGTGCAGGTAGTACGGTATTTGCTAAAAATGTGCTTGGCGATTGTATGTTGACGCCTGCATTGCAGGGCTTTGAACTGGCGTTGTTTGATATTGATCCCATAAGGCTGAAAGATTCGGAAAATATTTTATCCAATTTGAAAAAAACAACAGGGAGCACCTGTGTGATTCGCTCCTACACTGACCGCAAGGAAGCACTGCGTGGGGCGACCTATGTGGTAAACGCCATCCAGGTAGGCGGCTATGATCCGTGTACAATTACGGATTTTGAAATTCCCAAAAAATACGGCCTGCGCCAAACGATTGCCGATACGGTCGGTATTGGCGGTATTTTCCGCAATTTACGTACAATTCCGGTGATGCTCGATTTTGCGGCAGATGTGCGCGAGGTGTGCCCGGATGCATGGTTTCTCAACTACACGAATCCGATGGCTGTGCTGACGAATGTGATGAATGTTCATGGAGGTGTCCGTACGGTAGGGCTGTGTCATAGCGTGCAGGCGTGTATACCGGAACTGTTTAAAAGCCTCGGGCTGGAGCAGGAAGGTGTAAAGGCAAAAATCGCAGGC
The DNA here is from genome assembly GCF_054602535.1 of Paenibacillus sp. SEL1. NCBI lineage: Bacteria > Bacillati > Bacillota > Bacilli > Caryophanales > Paenibacillaceae > Paenibacillus > Paenibacillus sp. SEL1. The sequence continues at coordinate 3,145,691 of NZ_CM137723.1, forward strand.
ATCAATCATATGGCGTGGCTGCTCGAAGTGAGCAAGGACGGTGTAGATTTATATCCTGAGATTAAAAAACGAGCCGCCGCTAAGCAGCAGGAAAAGCATCAGGATATGGTGCGCTTTGAAATGATGCTGAAATTCGGCTATTACATTACGGAATCGTCCGAGCATAATGCGGAGTATCATCCGTATTTTATCAAACGGGCATACCCTGAGCTGATTGAGCGCTTCAATATTCCTTTGGATGAATACCCGCGCCGCTGTGTGAACCAGATTGCACGATGGGAAACGATGCGTGAGGAGCTTTTGGGTAATCAGGATCTTCGTCATGAACGGTCAAATGAGTATGCCTCTTATATATTTGAGGCGATCGAAACGAATCAGCCTTTTGCCATTGGCGGCAATGTGATGAACACAGGCTTAATTACCAATCTGCCGAAGGAAGCCTGTGTGGAGGTACCTTGTCTGGTGAATCGTAGCGGGGTTACGCCCACCTTTGTCGGGGATTTGCCACCCCAATGCGCAGCGCTGAACCGGACGAATATTAATACCCAGCTGTTAACGATTGAAGCTGCAATCACCGGGAAAAAGGAGCACATTTATCACGCTGCTATGCTGGACCCGCACACGTCCGCAGAGCTGTCCATGGATGATATTGTTTCTCTGTGTGATGACCTGATTGCAGCCCACGGGACATGGCTCCCAGCCTATGTGTAAGGGAGGCAGATGAATGGGAGGCCGTGGTCGTCAAAAGTTCGCCGGGATTCCTACGATCCGTGGGAAATTCATTGTACTGACGCTGGTACTCACCGTCATTCCGATGGTGGTACTGACCTTTACCTTTTACCGGATCGCGGCCCATTCCCTTGGTGAGAAGTCGGAGGCACTGGCTATGCAGTCCCGGCAAATGAGTGAAAATTACGTCAATGCGACGCTCTCCGATTTGAATGATCTGACCAATTCCATTCTCAGCAATCCTGATGTGCAGTCTACGCTGGAGACCAAGCCGGAAGATGATTATGAATATTTACGGAACGATGAAACACTCAGTATGGTGGTCCGTACGCAAACCCAGACCAAGCCGTATATCACGTCCTCTCTCATATATGCCGCCAATGGCGGGCTCAAGCATTCTCTCTATCAAGGGAATGTTTCGGTCCGTTTTGGCGGCCTTCCTACATTAGAGGAAGCACGTGTGTACTATCGCCGCCTGCTCGCTGAGCGGCCCATGATGTGGATGGCTCATTCGCGGTTTGAATCCGGACGCGGGATGGCGGAGGATCGCATCTATGTGGGGAAGCTGCTTCGAAAAACGACTGGAGATTATGCGCCCCTCGGATTTTTGCTGCTGGAAATCGACAAGGCCAGTCTGTTTCGGGGGCTTGCTTTTCATGAAACAGACGGTAATACCCAGATGTGGGTGCTGGATCAGGAGGGCGAGCCTGTATACCGATTGCCGGAGCAGGGTGTTGCGGACCAGGCGCTATTGCGGCAGATTGCCAAATCGGCTGTGGATAGGCCTGTGCTTACGAAGGACTGGAGAACATGGAACGGCCGCCAGACGATGATCTCTTACGGCCCGTTAAATGAAGGACAATGGACGTTGCTGCAAAAAGTTGATCAGTCCGTGCTGTTCGAGGATGCGCGGAAAATCGGCGCCTGGACCATCTGGACTTTTTTGATTGCATTGATGCTGGGCTGGATGTTGTCTTATCGGCTAAGTGACACGATTCGTCGCCCCCTGCTTCAATTGAGCCGATTGATGGCGGTCGATGGGAGTGTGAGCGCTACAGGCTCAGCCCAAGCTTTCGAAGCTCCTACTTCCGTTGTTTTTAATCCTAAGGATGAGGTAGGGCAGATCGGGCAGCGTTTTCTTCATATGATGCAAAAAAATCATGAACTGTACGGTCAGGTCTACGAAGCATTGCTGTCGCGTAAGCAGGCTGAGTTTCGCGCGCTTCAGGCGCAGATTAATCCGCATTTTTTGTACAACACGCTAGAATCACTGAAGGGAATGGCATTGGCGAATGGGCAACGGGATATGGCAGAGGTAATCGGAGCCTTTGGTAAATGTTTTCGCATTTCGCTAAGTTATGGCCGAGAGCAAATCAGTTTGGGACAGGAAGTCGAGCATGTAAGCGCCTATGTGAAGGTGCAGCAGTTCAGATTTAGGAATTCGTTCGAGTGGATTTGCGAGGTCGAGGAGGATATTTGCGGATTTTATGTACCCAAACTAATCCTCCAGCCACTCGTCGAAAATGCTATTTACCACGGCTTAAAAGGGCGCACCGACCGTGGCTATATCATGTTATCCGGTACAAGGGAAGGGGATATGTTGCGTTTGACGGTCAGTGATGATGGGGGCGGTATTGGAGCCGAGCGTCTGAACGATATCCGGAAGTCGCTGGATGCGGAACGAGGGAGTGCTATTGGCTTTGGGCTGCGGAATGTGCATGAACGTCTTCGGCATTATGGTCCGCAATATGGACTGTCCGTGACAAGCGAGCCGGATCAGTACACCTCGGTTACCTTACTGGCACCCATTCGAACCGAATAAGAAAGGGGAGGATGGCATGTACCGGCTGCTGATTGTGGACGACGAATATCATATTCGGGAAGGACTGAAGCTGATGGTGGCGGAAAGTGGCCTGTCAGTGGAAGTCAGTGATGTGGCGGAGGACGGCGCAACGGCATTACGTTTGTATACGGAGCAGCGACCGGACATGATTTTACTGGATATTAATTTACCGGATATGAGTGGACTGGACGTAGCAAAAACCATTCGGGAAAAGGATCAGCGGACCCCGTTATTATTTCTAACAGGGTACGAATCTATGACGTATATTCGTCAGGCAGTTTCGCTTCAAGCGGTCGATTATTTGCTCAAGCCGGTGACCAGCGGGGATTTTGAAGCGGCATTGAGCCGGGCTGAGGATCGCATTGCACAATGGCGAAGAAGCGAGGAGGATGCCATTCACCGCCATCGTTCATTGGAGCCATTGTACAGGGAGCATCTACTGCTGGATTTGCTCCAGCAACGGCGTCCTGCAGCCGAGGTCATCCGGGAGATGGACGGGCTGAGATTTTTCGGCGAGACGAGTGGGCCGCCTTATACTGTGCTGTGCTGTGAGCTGGAGGAGGCGTCGCAGCAGGAGGCAACCGCCACTAGCAAGCCACACGGTTCCATGCATAAAAGCAGCCATGTATTCGCCGGACTGGCGGGGGAGGCTGCGGCAGCAGCCGGGGCGAAGGCGCATGGTGCGGCGGTTTCCCGCGATCGGCGTGTTGTGCTGCTGGCGACGGCATCTTGCAGAGCGGCGGAGCGGACGGCACAGCAGATTCGGCAGGCCGTGCAGGAACGATTGAGCCAGGGCGTGTCCATCGGGATTAGCCGTCCCGTACAACGGATGGAGCAACTTCCCGAAGCGTATGAGGAAGCTGTGCAAGCGGCGGAGCATCGGGGGTGGGTGGGCTATAGCCAGATCATTCCCTATGAGAGCATTCAGGCGGCCGAGCCGAACAGCAGTCAATTACTGGAGAAGGAACTGCTGATGATTACGGAAATTCGAGCGGGCAATGATGCTGCCGTACATGCGATTTTACAGGAATGGTCAGGACAATTGGCGGGCTTGCCTGTCAAGCAGGTGAAAATGATTGTCACTCAGCTCGTCCTGTTCGTCATGCGCATCGTCCAGAGTGATGCATCTGTAGGACAAACGTCCATGCAGGAACAGGACCCGTTGCTGGAGCTGTCCCGATTGCGGCATGGGCCCGAGATGATTGATTATGTATCGCGCTATTTTGTCCGAGTGGGCCGCCATGTCCGAGAATCACGCGAGAAGGGCATTCCACGCAAATTCCAACGGGCCAAGGAATGGATTCGGGAGCATCTTCAGGAGGATGGCGGGCTGAACCGTCTGGCAGAGTACATGAATATGAGCCCCAAGTATTTGAGTGCCCGTTTCAAGCAGGTTACAGGTGAAAGCTTCGCCGACTACCAGACGCGTGTTCGCTTTGAGCGAGCCCGAGAACTGCTGCTGGACCCGAATCGCAAGGTGGCGGAGGTAGCGGAGGTAGTGGGATTCACAGATACGAACTATTTTAGTATTGCCTTTAAAAAGCATACCGGACTGACCCCGACGGAGTTTCGTAAAACATTTTTGTAAACGCGCTGTTAAAAAAATCATACCAAAACAAAGAGAGTCTGGAGTCGTTGGGTGGTCGGCTCTGGGCTCTCGGCGCATAATAGGCTTGTAAGGAGAAACCAGTTCAGGAAGGGGCCGGTTGATTTGCTGAAACGAAGGTTACGGACATGGATGGCTCTCGTGATGACGGCGATGTTGACAGGGCTGACGGCTTGCGGTGGTAACGCTGGCGAACCGGCTAATCCCAATGCGGTTGAACTCAAGTTCATGTACTGGGGAAGCAATGACGAGAAGCAGGCGATGGAAAAAATGATTCAAAGCTTTAATGCATCCCATCCGAACATCCGGGTGAAGGGCGAGCATGTCCCTGGTGACTACACGACGAAAATTAACACGTTAATGGCTGCCAATCAGCTTCCTGATATCGCCTACCTGGGCGATTCCCTCACGATGAAATGGGCAAGTGAAGGCAGACTCCTGGATTTATCCTCTTATTATGACGAATATCCCGAATTAAAAAACAAGCTCAAATCCTCCTATCTCTACAGCGAACCCGGCAAGTCTATCGGAAATTACACCGCATTGGAAGTGATGCAGTTATTTTACAACAAGGAGTTGTTTACAGAAGCAGGGGTACCCGTCCCTCCGGCTGATCCTCAAAAAGCGTGGACATGGGATGAATTTCTGGAAATTGCCAAAAAGCTGACCAAGGATCAGAACGGCAAGCATCCGGGAGACAGTGGATTTGATCCGAAAAATATTGTGCAATACGGCTTTGCCTTCGGCAATGACCGCAGCTCCTGGGGGCCGCTTTTAGCGAGCAACGGTGGAGGTTTGACTGACAAAACAGGCAAGAAGTACACCCTGAACAGTCCTGAGTCGGTGGAGGTTTTTCAGAAGTTGCAGGATCTGGTTTTCAAGGAGCATGTTTCTCCTGATTTGATCCAGCAGCAGGACATGCCGTCCAATACGATTCGGCTTCAGACAAGAAAGGTCGCCATGGTGGTGGACGGGACATGGTCCCTGCTCGATTTTTCGAACAACAAGCAACTGCAATGGAGTATCGGCGTTCTGCCGAAGCTAAAAGAGCCCAAAACGATGATCGTTGCGGGAGCCACGGTCATTTTCCAGAGCACCAAGCACCCGAAGGAAGCGCTCGAATTTTATTTGTACCATAACAATCCCGAAAAGGTGGATTTGTTCAAGTCCGGTCTGTGGATGCCTATCGAGGAAAAATATTATACCGATGAGCAGGCCATCCAGTCATGGACCAATAATGCCGCACATCCATCGGAATTTCAAAAGGCTGGCATTGAGTATGCCAGAGATTATGCGATCAAGCCGTCCACTTCGACCCTTCGCAACTGGCCTGATATCGGTTCCAAGCTGACCCCAGGGCTGGATCTGATTTGGACGAACAAGAAGACGCCGCAGCAGGCGCTGGATGAACTGGAGCCTATCATTCAGCCATTGCTTCAAGGGGTATACCCGGATGAATAATGCGGCGGGACAGCTGCGAAAGGAGAACAGCCCATGAAGCGACCAAAATCAGGAATGATGCGCATGGAGCGAAACTGGGGTCTGCTATTCGCGCTTCCTGCCATCCTCGGATTAATGATATTTACAATTGGACCAATCGCGGCCTCGTTCGTATTTAGCTTAACCGATTGGACGATTGGCGGACAGATGACCTTTATCGGATTGGACAATTATCGAACCATTTTGACCGAGGATGCTACCTTTTCCCAATCCATGTTCGTGACTACGTATTATGCACTGGGCAGCGTACCTCTAGGCTTGGCGGCAGCTTTTATCATTGCGCTGTTATTAAATCAAAAGGTGAAGGGTTTGTCGGTGTTCCGTACGATTTATTATTTACCTACCATTGTGCCGAGTATTGCCAACACGATGCTGTGGCTATGGATGTTCAACCCGGATTTTGGTCTGTTAAATTCGCTGCTGGAGGGCGTTGGACTGCCAGGGAGCAAATGGATTTATGACGAGAGCACTGCAATACCCTCGCTGATTATGATGAGCACCTGGGGGATCGGGAACACGGTCATTATCTTTTTGGCGGGACTTCAGTCGGTTCCCACCCATCTGTATGAAGCAGCTGAGGTAGACGGCGGCAATAGGTGGCATAAATTTTTTCACATTACCATTCCTTCGATGACACCGACCATCTTTTTCAATCTGGTTATGTCTTTAATCAGCACCTTTCAGGCCTTCAATCAGGCGTATGTCATGACCAACGGGGGACCTAACAATTCAACCCTGTTCTATGTGTTCTACTTGTGGCGTACAGCCTTTACGGAGACTAAAATCGGCTACGCCTCAGCGCTGGCCTGGATCTTATTTTTCGTCATCATGGTGCTAACGGTTCTGATTTTCTCCACATCCAAAAAGTGGGTTCACTATGAAGGAGGGGAACGTTCATGAATCAGGTCACTTCTTCTGTCAATCCTTCAGAAACACCACAACATCCGCTTCCACAGCCTGAACGCTCCCGAAGTCCTGCTACCGCCACCCGTTCCAAACCATTCCCAATCAGCCGTATTGTACTGTATATCGTTTTAATTATAGGTAGTGTTTTAATGCTGTTGCCATTTGCATGGCTCATTCGCAGCTCTCTGATGGGGACATCGCAAATTTTCGTGTTCCCGCCAGAGTGGATACCCTCTCCTTTTCAATGGAGCAATTACCCGGAAGCGCTGACTTCGGTACCATTCGGCAGGTATTTTATGAATACGTTCATGATTGAGGTATGTGTGCTGGCAGGAGTGATGTTGACCTCGATTGTATCGGCGTTTACCTTTGCCCGCCTACGCTGGCCTGGACGTAATCTGATTTTTTCTCTGCTGATCGGGTCGATGATGCTGCCTTACGCGGTGACGCTGATTCCCACTTTCGTGATGTGGCGTGAGTTGGGCGGGCTGAATACATTTCTGCCGCTGATTGTTCCTGCATGGTTCGGTGGAGGGGCATTTAACATCTTCTTGATGCGACAATTCATGCTGACGATCCCACGCGATTTGGACGAAGCGGCTTATATGGACGGAGGTACGCCTCTGACTGTTCTATGGCGCGTCATTATTCCTTTATCTTCACCTGCATTGATCGTGATCGGAATATTTACATTTATTGATGTGTGGAACGATTTTTTGGGCCCGATTATTTACTTAAGTGACGAAAAGCATTTTACGCTAGCGCTGGGGCTGGCGACTTTCCGGGGATTAAACAATACCAACTGGCCTTACCTGATGGCGGCTTCCAGCACGATTTTGGCTCCCATCGTCCTGATATTTTTTATCGGACAACGCTATTTTATCGAAGGCATCACATTGACAGGGATTAAAGGCTAAAAGGAAGCTCAGACGCGCTGGTGTGCTGGAAAAAGAGACGAAGGAGTGGGCGCAGGACTTACGGGAAAGCGGCAGCGAGAAGAGCATAAATTGTGTTCAAAAGCAAGTGGAGAGTGTGTTCTAAGGTATATGCCCTGAAAAGAGATGTGGAATAAGGAGGCGTACGAGTGAAAGAGGAAGAGAGTCAAAAGACAAAACCGTTACAGGGTGTTCCTGGCAGACTGGCCCGGTTACGCTCGGAATTCCCGGCTCTAGGGATAGATGCACTGCTTATTACACATGGGCCTAATCGAAGATATATGACCGGGTTTACAGGCTCCGCTGGAATTGCGCTTGTTACGCAGGAAGAGGCTTTTTTAGTGACGGATTTCCGCTATATGATGCAGGCAACAGATCAGGCAGTGGAATATTCAGTTATTCGGCATGAGGCGCAAATCTTCCACACCGTGGCTGATCTCACAAGTAAATTGGGTGTCCACAGACTGGGTTTGGAGAGCCGACATGTCACACTTCAACAGTCGGGACAGCTTCAAGCCGCGCTGGGCTCGTTGGAGTACGTACAAACGGAGGATGTCATTGAACGGCTGCGCGATGTGAAGGACGAAGAAGAGATTCGCACCATTAGCGAAGCTGCGCGTATTACCGATGCTGCCTTCACGGAGGTGCTGAATTATATTCAGCCTGGGGTTACAGAGCGACGGATTGCAGCGGAACTGGAATATCAGCTTCGGCTCGCAGGCGCGGAATCAGGCGGTTTTGCGTTCATTGTCGCTTCAGGTGAGCGTTCGGCGCTGCCGCACGGACTGGCCAGTGACAAGGAAATTGGTCAGAACGAGTTCGTCACAATGGATTTTGGCGCAAATGTGCGTGGTTATCTATCCGATATCACGCGTACCGTATTCGTAGGCCAGCCCTCGGAACAACATGAGAAATTGTATGCCATTGTGCTGGAGGCAAATATGAAGACGATTGCAGGGCTTCGTCCCGGCTTAAGCGGTCGGGAGGGAGACAGTCTGGGGCGGGATGTGATTGCCTCTTACGGCTATGGGGAGCAGTTTGGTCACGGTCTGGGCCACGGCTTTGGTCTGGAAATTCACGAGCAGGTACGTCTGTCCCGCGAAAGTAAGTCGGTGCTCGTACCAGGTCATGTCCTTACTGTGGAACCGGGCATTTATATTCCAGGCTTCGGCGGGGTTCGGATTGAGGACGATGTGCTGATCACAGATGACGGTGTCAAGGTTCTGACCTCCTCACCCAAGGAGCTGCTTTTGTTATAAAACGCAGTGGCGCTATAGGTAACTATCCATAGTTTGTAAGTCATCCAAAAACGAGATGGAGGGATTGAATGAACACGTATAAAAGATGCACCAAAATATGGATGACTGCGCTGGCAGCTTCTCTCATAGTGGCTTTGACACCAGCTATTCCTGGGCAACAGACGGCTTATGCCGAAGCGGAGTCGGATGTAAAAGTCATCGACATCTTTAGTCGGACGGTGAACGATTATGGTATAGATCTGGTTGATTGGCAAGGGTATCTGGCCAACCCGTATGTGAAGCTAAAAGTGATGCCGCCAGCGGATGCTGCTTTTCCGTTAACGGTTACGTTAAATGCGCAGGGCACGTCCCGGCTGATGATGGATCTGCCAAGTACGTTGTCGGCGCAAGGTGCAAGCAAAACGCTGACTTTTGCCAATGCACAGGAGGAAAAAGATTTTCGGCTAGCCATCCATCCTGACCGGATTGGAGGAAACGGTGAAATAGAGAACTATACGCTGTCTATGTCCGTTGCCGGAAATGATGGTCACACGACTACTCAGTCCATTCCGATTCGCGTGCTGGATCAGGACGATAATAAAGAGCCCACCGTCCCCCTCCATTTTGACTACAGATTCGATACGATCAGGTCTTATTTCAATGATGCGGATACCAAAAAGGCCGCAGAGCTGGCGGTAAAGGACTGGTTCTATTTCTTTGATCTGGCGCCGTTCGATGAGGTTCCTGCCAACGCGGAGGTAAACCATCTGCCAGGGGACGATTGGCAAAATGAAATACAGGTGACAAATGACAAACCCTATAAAGGCATGTGGGTATTCATGAGAGGGCTGAACGGGCCTTATTCTACGGGCTTTCCAGCCACGAACGGCAATTATCATACACGTAACGGTGTGACCGTCCCGGGGAACCTGAACCGTTCCTATAGTTTGATTCTGGATTTCTATGATGATGCGATTCCATTCACATCCGTGGACGATGAAGAATGGTATCAATCCGACCTGTCCAAGGTGACGGATGTGCATGGGCTGATCATGCATGAATTCGGTCATGCGATTGTGTTCAGCGACACATTCCCAGGTGTCAAAGCATTGAAGGAAGCGGCGGGCAATGACCCGGATATTATGGCTTATCAGCACAGACCGGCTGCATTGGACGACAGCTATCATCTCTCCGGAGAGCTTGCAGAAGTCGACCGATTGAGCGGTCAAAATGGAGGCTGGCGCCATCTGTTTCCGACCCGGCGCTGGATGAACACGAAGCTTTCACTGCTGGTAGCAGAAAAAGCGGGCTGGCCGCTGCGTAAGGATCTGACTCCTTTCCTCGCACCAGAAATCATGACGAAGGAATTGCCAGCATCCGTCAAAGGCAAAGCGTACACGGCCAAGCTGGAGGCCAAGGGAGGCGTACCGTTTTACGATTGGACGGTGACAGGCGGTCAACTGCCCGCAGGCTTCACACTGGACCGCTTTACAGGAACGATTAGCGGAACAGCAGACAGCGGAGCAGGCAACAAGACGTATACGTTTACCGTACAGCTGCGGGATTATGATGAGCTGAGCAAGCCTGTGACACAAAGCTTTACGCTTAAGCTGTAAGAGATACCTCTCAAACAGATTAAAACGGTCGAAGGGAGGGGAAGCGAATGAAACATGATGCCGCGGATCTGGTCATTGTAGGCGGTGGAATCATCGGTACAGCCATTGCTTATTATGCGGCTAAGTCCGGTATGGAGGTCGTGCTGGCTGAGCGAGGGGAGATTGCTGGAGGCACTTCGTCCCGTTGTGATGGAAATATATTGGCAATCGATAAAGAGCCCGGGTTTGACAGTCGAATGTCGTTGGTATCGCAGGAGCTGGTGGCAGAGCTGGCTAGGGAACTGGAGGATGAGTTCGAGTATCGTGCGCCTGGCAGTATTCTGGTCTGTGAAAACAATCAGGAGATGCAAGCAGCTGAGCAATGGGTATCCCGTCAGCAGCAGGAAGGACTTCCGTTTCGCATGCTGGATCAGCAGGATTTGCGAGAGGAATGGCCGCATTTAGCGAAAGATTTGCCGGGCGGACTGGAGTGTGCGACAGATTCCACTGTGAATCCGGTGTTGATGACGTATGCACTGGCCGGGGCCGCGCGTCGGATGGGAGCGAGGCTACTGCCCCGCACACCGATACAATCTGTCCTTAAGGACGAAGGGGGAAACGTCCGCGGGGTAGAGACGCCCAATGGTGTTATCCATGCAGGTGCAGTGGTATTGGCGGCAGGTGTGTGGACACGCAGCATCGGTCATTCACTCGGTTTGGACCTTCCGATCATGCCGCGCAAAGGACATATACTGGTGTCTGCCCGAATGCCTTCCATTGGGAACCGCAAGGTAATGGAGTTCGGCTATCTTATGAGCAAGTTTGGCGGTCAGCGGAGTGTGGATGAGCTTTATGAAAAATACGGTGTAGCGCTAGTATTCGAGCCAACCGCATCCCAAAATATTCTGATCGGCAGCAGCCGTCAGTTTGTCGGTATGGACACAGGTGTCGATCAGCAAGTGATTCGCTTAATCGCCCGCAGAGCCATTCGCTTTTTCCCTGCTTTAGCCAATATACCGCTGATGCGGGCGTATACCGGCTTGCGTCCATGGACACCTGATCATTTGCCAATTGTATCGGCAGTGGACGAAGTACCGGGGCTGTATATCGCTTCTGGTCATGAGGGGGATGGCATTAGTCTTGCGGCGGTGACGGGGAAGCTGGTGACTGAAATAGTACGGGGTGAATCCACTTGTATTCCAGTGGAGCCGCTGCGATATGACCGATTTGGTGAGACTTTTACCAGCCATGAGATTCACGGGGAGGTAACCGGATGAGTGTACCGGGCAGAATTACTACCATTGATACCCATACGGGAGGCAATCCGACGCGGACGGTTATTCACGGCGCGCCTAAGCTGGTAGGTCATACGATGCTGGAAAAAATGACTTATATGGCAGCACAACATGATGATTTTCGCCGTCTGCTGATGTTCGAGCCGCGAGGGCATGAGGTGATGTCGGGCTGTATTTTAACAGAACCTTGTCATCCAGATGCAGATATGGGTGTGGTTTTTATAGAGACTGGCGGCTATTTACCGATGTGCGGTCACGATACGATTGGAGTATGTACAGCGCTGATGGAAGGTGGGCTGATTGCTGCGGATAAAAAGTCTATATTGCTGGACACTCCGGCAGGCCCGGTTCAAGTGCGGCTGGATGTGGATGCGGGCAAGGTGCGACAAGTAACGTTCACAAACATCCCTTCTTTTGTGTATCGCCGTGAGGTGAAGGTCCAGGTAGAGGGTATCGGGCAAGTCACGCTGGATATTGCGTATGGAGGCAACTTTTACGGCATTGTAGAGGCGGCTTCCATCGGTCTTGCACTGGAGCAGAGCAATGGGGCCGAAATTGTACGAACAGCGGTACAGATTCGGGAGGCAGTAAATGCTGTTGTTGAGGTAGTACATCCTGAAAATCCGGTTATTCAAGGATTGACACATATTGAATTTTACGGGGAGCCTGTGGCTCCACAGGCCGATTGCCGCAATGTCGTCGTCATCCCACCGGGAGGGATCGATCGTTCCCCTTGTGGTACAGGAACCTCGGCCAAAGTAGCGGTGCTGCACGCCAAGGGAAAACTGGGCTTCAATGAGCCGTTTGTACATGAAAGCATCACAGGTTCCATGTTTCGGGCTGAAATCGTGGGCGAGACGCAGATAGGTCCTTATCCGGCAGTCATTCCACAAATTACAGGCTCGGCTTGGGTGACGGGACATCATCAATTTGTGTTGGACCCCGAGGACCCGCTTAAAGAAGGTTTTTTGCTGATGTGAGCATTTTGCATCATTCCCGAATGCTCAATATGAAAATAAAGAAGGGAAAGGGTTGGTGAGCATATGGCGCGTTTTGAAGGTGTATATGTGGCCTTGGTCACACCGTTTACGGCAGAGCTGGAGGTCGACCATAAGCGTCTGACCGAGCTGTGCGAGCATCTGATTGCAAACGGTATTAGCGGACTGGTTCCTACGGGATCGCTGGGAGAATATGCGGCTTTGTCCCTGGAAGAACGGTCGCAGGTTGTGCATACCGTAATTGACGCTGCGGCAGGGCGTGTCCCGGTCGTTGTCGGCTCGGCGGCTCCGTCCACCAAACAGGCGGTGCATTGGATTCAGCATGCGAAGGATGCTGGGGCTGCGGGTGTCATGGCACTGCCGCCCATTAATTATAATCCACTGCCTCACGAGGTAACGGCCCATTATGAAGCATTATCGGAGGTGGGCTTGCCGATCATTGCGTATAACAACCCCCATGATTACAAGGTTGACTTGACTCCAGATATTCTTGCGGACTTGTCGCGAATTGAAAATATCGTAGCAGTCAAGGAATTTTCCGGTGATGTACGGCGTATTCACGCTATTTTGGCCCAGACAGAGCTGGAGGTTATGGTCGGAGTAGATAATCTGGCGATGGAGGGGGCGTTATTCGGCGCGACAGGTTGGATTTCGGGGGTGCCGAATGCGCTGCCGAAGGAAGGGGTAGAGCTGTTCCGACTTGCGCAGGCGGGCAATATGGCGGAAGCGTCCGCGTTGTATCGCAGGCTGCTGCCGCTGTTCCACTATGATGCCAGCCCGCAATTGGTACAGTCCATCAAATATATGATGGAGCTGGCTGGATTTCCGGTCGGCCCGACACGTCCGCCCAGACTTGCGCTGCCGCAGGCGGATTATGACCGCATTCGCGAAGCATTTGAGGTGGCGGTTCGTCCAAGCGAAGTATCATCCTGAATGGAGGTGAAGACGATGGAGAGCCGAAATTGGATCGGCGGTGAGTGGCTGAGCCCTTCCGGCGAGGAAATGGTGGTTCACAATCCTTCGGTCTTGAAGGAGGAGGTGGGAGTCGTCCATTTTTCAGAGACAGGCGATATTACACAGGCCGGGGATGCGGCACGGCTGGCTCAGACGGGCTGGGCCGCGCTAAGTCCCGCAGCGAGGGGAGCTTATCTGTTCAAAGCAGCCGGGTTACTAGAGGCAGCATTACCTGAATTGGCTGAGCTGGCTAGCCGTGAGATGGGCAAGCCGATTACCGAGATGCGCGGAGAGGTCATGCGAGGTGTCCATCTGCTCCGGTACTATGCGGCAGAGGGCGTACGTTCCATCGGTACAGTCATTCCTTCGAATGAGCCGGGAGTGCTCCAATACACGAAGCGCATTCCGCTGGGTGTAACGGCTGTCATTACGCCGTGGAATTTTCCGGTAGCTATTCCGCTATGGAAAATCGCCCCTGCACTCTTGTGCGGAAACACGGTCATCTGGAAGCCTGCCGAACATGCTTCATTAACGGCAGTGCGGGTCGCCGAGCTATTCGAGGCGGTGCAGCTTCCGCCCGGCGTACTGAACTTAGTCATTGGGCAAGGTAACCGCATTGGCGATGCCTTACTGGAGCATCCGGTACTGGACGCGGTCAGCTTCACGGGTTCTACTGCTACAGGTTTGGGCATTGCGGGACGGTGCGCACGCCGTAATATCAAGTACCAGACCGAAATGGGCGGTAAAAATGCCGCTGTGGTGCTGAAGGACGCGGATGTAGCACAGGCGGTGGCGATGATTGCCAGCGGAGCTTTCCGTTCAGCCGGGCAAAAATGTACGGCCACCAGTCGGGTGATTGTGGAACAGTCTGTCTATGAGACGTTCACGGAAGCCTTACGCCAAGCGGTGGAAAAAATTCAGATCGCTCCGGCGCTTGACCCCAGTGCGTATCTTGGACCTGTGGCATCCGCAGGTCAGTATGAGAAGGTCATGTCCTATATATCACTCGCCCGCCGGGAAGCCGACATTTTGGCTGAAGGCGGAGCCACCGCCGGGACGGAGAACGGGTATTATGTGCGTCCACTGGTCGCGACTGGACTGAATTCGTCCCACCCTTTGATTCAGGAGGAGATTTTTGGGCCTGTGATGGGGGTCGTGCAGGCGGACGACTTCGAGGATGCGATTCGACTGTGCAATGATTCTATTTATGGATTAAGCGCCTCTCTATTCACCCGCGATTTACGGCTGGCTCACCGGTTTCTGGATGAGGCGAACGCCGGTATGGTTCGGGTTAATCAGGAGACGGCTGGTGTTGAATACCAGGCTCCGTTCGGCGGTCTAAAGCAATCCAGTTCACATACCCGGGAACAGGGCCAGGCGGCGCTGGATTTTTATTCAGCGATTAAAACCTGTGCAATCAGCTATGAGTAAGCGGGCGACGGGACGAAGTGAGACGGTTGAGAGTGCATCAGGTCATTTGCTCGTATGTCGCTGTGAAGAAGTGAGTATCGCACAGATGGAGCAGGCCTGCCGCATGGGAGTGGACACCGTGCGCCAGCTTAAAATGGCTACACGGGTGACGATGGGGGCATGTCAGGGTAGGGTATGCCGACAATTGGTGGAGTCATGGTTTTACAATCAGTATCCTGCCGCCCGCCGGGAGGCGGAGCTGTTATCCCAAAGGCCTCCGGTGCGTCCCGTAACGTTTGGGCAGCTGGCAGAGGGAGGTTCTTTATGAGCCATATGCGTATTGTAAATCATCCTATTTTGGGACCAAAGCCGGAGCGGCGGCAGGTATCTTTTATTTTTGACGGTCGTCTCATGCAGGGATTGGCTGGAGAGCCATTGGCAGCAGCACTGCTGGCCAGCGGTGTCCGTTTGCTGAGAAGGCATGAGGAATCCGGTACGGCCAGAGGTGTATACTGTGCCATTGGGCATTGTAACGAATGCCGCCTGACGGTTCATCCGTTCGGTACCGTCCGTTCCTGCCTGACCAAGCTGGAGGAAGGTATGGTGGTGGAAACCGGACGGCAGCTTTCGAATGAAATCACAGGGAGAATTGTGACATGAATGAAATGGCACATCTCATCGTCATTGGTGCAGGTCCCGCCGGATTGTCCGCAGCGGTATCGGCTGCTGAGCAAGGATTGCCAGTCACGGTACTGGATGAGTTTACAGAGCCGGGTGGACGTATGCCCGGGCAATATCATGAGGAAGGCAGTCAAGGCTGGTGGGTTGGAAAACACGTTTCGGATGAGTTGATTACCCGTTGCGGGGAACTTAGGGTGGACATTCGCTGCGGCGTTTCCGTACATGGTATGGAATATACAACGACGTGGGAAATTTCCACTTCCTGTGGATTGTTCACTGCGGATTACGTATTGCTGGCAACTGGAGCTGCCGAAATTCCCGTTCCGCTGGATGGCTGGACATTGCCAGGAGTAATGTCCATCGGGGCTGCGCAGGTGATGACCAATGTTCATTACGTCAAGCCGGGAGAACGCGGCATCATAGTAGGCATGAATGTATTGTCGATGGCGATTGCCCGCGAGCTGTCCGTTGCCGGGGTAAAGGTGGCGGCGATTACACTGCCGTGCGCTAATCCGCTGGCTGGTGCAGCGGCAGATCCGACAGCCTCCGCGAAGCTGCTGCTTCAGCTATCGGGGCTGGCCCCGGCCGCCTGGATGCGCGCCGGCGGCAAGCTGGCAGCTGCGATGCGGATGGAGAAACTCATCGCGTGCTGCTATCCCCACAGAGGCTTCCGTCTGTGGGATATCCCGATCCGGTTGCGGACGGCGGTGCTGTCCGTCAACGGGCAGGACCGGGTCGAATCCGTGACCCTGGTCCACGTTAAACCGGACGGCTCGCCTATTCCCGGCAGCGAACACGTTGAACCCGCCGACTTCGTGGCGCTGAGCGGCGGCTTGTATCCGCTCGCTGAGCTGGCGGCGGTAGCCGGGTGCAAATTCGTGTACAGCCCTGAGCTAGGCGGGCATGTTCCACTGCATGGTGAGCGAATGGAAACCTCGCTCAAAGGGTTGTATGTTGCCGGCAATATTACCGGCATCGAAAGCGGGCTGGTCGCGATGGCCCAAGGTCGATTAGCCGCCGCTTCTATGCTCCATGCCGCTGGACTCGGCGGAGCAGGCGGAGAACAGCGGGTGCAGGAGGCGATCCGTGAGGTCCATTTTGCACGGAAGCATGCGCTGATTCAGTTTCATCCCGGCATTACAGAGGCGAGAACGCAGCTGTACCAGCAGTGGGGGCAAACCTCTGGCAGTGGCGCGTAACGGCTCATTGTGTCTGATATGCGTTTTTTATCCCAAATTCGCCTTAAAGGAGGAACGGAAAGTGACTCTTAAAGCAAAAGCCCATATGAAAGCAAGGCCGTTCGCACTGAACGAGGTGGTATTGTTTGAAGGTCCCTTCAAACAGGCGATGGAGCTGAACCGATCTTATCTGTTGGAGCTTCAACCAGACCGCCTGCTGGCGCGTTTTCGGGAATATGCCGGACTTGCGCCCAAAGCGCCTCCATATGAAGGCTGGGAAGCGATGACTATTTCCGGTCATACACTGGGACATTATTTGTCCGCTTGCTCCATGATGTATGCTTCAACAGGCGATGAGCGTTTTAAAGAAATCGCACATTACATTACGGATGAACTGGACGTTTGTCAGGCGGCGCATGGTGACGGATATGTATCCGGTATTCCAGGGGGAAAGGAACTTTTTGAAGAGGTGTCTGCTGGAAATATTCGCTCGAAGGGCTTTGACCTGAACGGTGCCTGGGCCCCCTTGTATACACTACACAAATTATTCGCTGGCCTGCGGGATGCGTACCATTTGACAGGCTGTAATAAGGCATTAGATGTGGAGCGTAAGCTGGCAGACTGGCTCGAAGGAATTATGAAGCCGATGAGCGATGAGCAGATGCAGCAGATGATGTTTTGCGAATATGGAGGCATGAATGAGGTATTGGCCGATTTGTATGCGGATACCGGGGAAGAGCGCTACTTGTGGCTGGCTGAGTGCTTCTGGCACAAGCTGGTGCTGGACCCGCTTAGCTCGCAGGAAGACTGTTTGCAGGGCATTCACGCCAATACACAAATTCCGAAGCTGATCGGGCTTGCCAAGGAATATGAGCTCACGAATGACACGAAGCGCCGAGAGACGGTGGAGTTTTTTTGGGAGCGGGTGGTGGATCATCATTCGTATGTTATTGGCGGGAATAGCTTTGGAGAATATTTTGGAGCGCCAGATGGCTTGAATGATCGCATCGGGCCTCATACGACGGAGACGTGCAATACCTATAACATGCTTAAGCTGACCAATCATCTGTTTCAATGGAATGCTTCCGCCAAGGAAGCGGACTTTTATGAGCGAGGTCTATTCAATCATATTTTGGCTTCGCAGGACCCGGTTCACGGGGGCGTAACGTATTTTCTGTCACTGGCGATGGGCGGGCACAAGCATTTTGAAAGCCAATTTGATGATTTTACGTGCTGTGTCGGCACAGGGATGGAAAACCATGCGAGCTACGGCAGCGGCATTTATTTTCACGATCACGATAAGCTGTATGTCAATCAGTTCATTGCCTCCACGCTGGAATGGAAGGACAGAGGCGTTACGCTAAAACAAAACACTTCCTATCCAGATACGGATCATACGACGCTGGAGATTCAATGCGATCAACCAGCTCCATTTACGCTACTCATCCGCTATCCATATTGGGCTGAACAAGGAATTACCATTCGTGTAAATGGCAAGGAACAATCGGTCGTATCGGAACCGGGCAGCTTTGTCTCCATCGCCAGAACATGGATTGACGGTGATGCTGTAGAGGTGACGATTCCGATGTCGCTGAGGCTGGAGCAGATGCCGGATAATCCGGGTCGGGCGGCTGTCATGTATGGACCGCTGGTGCTGGCAGGCGACTTGGGACCCTTGGAAGATCCTAAAGCCAAGGATTTCCTGTACACACCCGTATTCATTCCTCTAACGGAGGAGCTAGATGCCTGGATACAGCCCGTGGAAGGCAAGAAGAATACGTTTCGTACCTTGAATGCAGGGCATCCCCGGGATGTGGAATTGTCTCCTCTGTATAAAATGCATGACCGTACGTATTCCGTATACTGGGACATTTTTACGAAGGAAGCGTGGCAGGAGGCGGAACAGGAATACACAACGGCACGCGAAAAGCTGGCGGTTCTGGAGCAGTGCACGATTGATTTTGCCCAACCCGGAGAAATGCAGCCGGAGCGGGATCATAACTTCCAGGGAGATGCTTCGACTCGCACCGGATATGTGAATAACCGACCTTACCGGAATGCGGGAATTGATGGCTGGTTTTCTTTTGATTTAAATACAGATCCATCTGCTCCGATGCTGTTGGTCATTACCTACACAGCTACGCTGGAAATGCCTAACTGCGGTTTTGATATTTTGATTAACGGTCATCTGCTTGAGCATTTTAGTGAAGGTTTTGATGAGGCTGATAAGTTTTACAACGTTAATGCCGCTATTCCGGCTGCATATCTGGAGGGGAAGGATCAAGCGACGGTGACCTTCAAGGCCAAGCCGGGACAGCGTATTCGCAGATTGTTTGGGCTGAGGATGGTCAACAAGGACGTGTATGAGCAACTCTATCAAGCTGGAAGTCCAGGTATACATGAATGATCTTTGAAATGTTTCGTGAGAGAAAAGTAACGTTTGATTTTTAGTCCGGTATGATTTATGATGTAAGAAATATTGGATGACGCTGGAATAATCCATATGGTGGTATGAGCTGATATATTCATAGTTTTGTTGCGCGTGAAGCACACGGGCTGTTTCTTCCTTCATAGGGAAGAGGCAGCCCTTTTTTGTTGATATTTTGCGGGAATATAAAACTCTTTAAAGAGTCAGTTCTATGGATTTAGGGGGAGGGATTGCTCAAAAGAGTCTATTTGTTTGGAATGCTTTGTATTAGAAGTTTTTCTTATAGATTTTGTAATAGGGAAACCCTATAATATATAAGTTGTATCCAGTATTTTCCGAAAGTGGGGATGCGATAAGTTTATGAGATTAGAGATGATATACATAGTTTAAAGTTTAAGCTGACAAAGGGGATAGAGAGATGAGTATGAAAAAATGGATGTTGAGTTTGACCGCAGTCACGTTGCTATGGGGGGCGACAAGTACGATTCCAACGACGGAGGCAGCAGGCAACACCAAACCCATTGAAGTTTTGTTAAACGCGAAAAAAATACAATTTCCAGATGCTAAACCTTTTCAGGATAGTAACGATTATGTGATGGTTCCCATTCGTTTTGTATCCGAAGCGCTAGGGGCTAAGGTAGGCTGGGAGAAAACAGGCGGTCAATTGGCTGTGTCGATTAAAAATGATGCACATGCCGTTAACATGACAGTGGGTCAAAATACCGCTACCGTGGATGGGCAGACCAAAACGTATGAGACAAAGATTATTTTGAAGCAAAACCGTACTTTTGTGCCGCTACGGTTGGTAAGTGAGGGTCTGGGGCAAACGGTAGAGTGGGATAAGGTCAGCCGTTGGGTATGGATTGGGAAGAAGGAAATTGCTCCGCTGGAGGATACGGGGCATAAGGCGGTGAGTATTGAACCGTATAAGAAGGCGATTGGCACAATGCCTGGTCTTCTAAACAATGTTGTCGGTCAGCCGTATGACAAAGTAGTGATCTTTAAACTGTCCGACTTGCCTATTAAGTTGTTGCGCGATATTTATTCAGTCGAGCCTTATACGAGTCCAAAGGGAGTTCCATACCTGAAAGTGCGGGCCAAAACAAAATCTACAGCAGGAAGCCTTTTTTACTTGACTAAAAATAAGGATGTGCGCCTTCGCCCCGCACTAGATGAAATGACGCAAGATAATGGAGACGGTACAAAGATGCTCTATTACAAAATATATTCGTACGCTGACGCTAACCTTTATGGCAACAAGGATTATAAAACCTTTAAGCTGCAAGACATTGAGTATATTGGTTTTGATCTCGCGTCGAGAGACTACATCCCAATAATGGTTAACCCGTGGAAAGGTAAGTAAGACATGGGGAAAACTGAACGCATTCTGGCCGTATTGCTGGTGGGGGTACTGCTTTTGTTGCAGCTCCCACCTTTTTCTTTTCCCATTGATAAGGCGGCAGCCGATACAGAAATTACTCCGCTGTCCTACTATGCAGACAAGAATAATCGTTACTTTGTCGGTATGATGTATTTCGATATGTGGAAGAATATCGCAGGGACGTGGGTCACAAACGGTGGTAAACAGCCTGGAAAAGGGATGCATGGTGAGGCTACTTTTACTTACAAATTTAGTTTCCGGGGTAGAAAAATAAAAAGTGTTGAAGCATCACTTTATAAACCTAATGATGAGAACAACAAACTGAACCCTGACTATATCAAATATTTTGAGAAATCTCGTTCTGATAGCTATGAAGAATACGTACGTTACATAAGTAAAGGCACAGTGAAGGACGATATTCGTTCCTATCAAATAGAGGGGGTTGGAACGGACTCCACCATTATTCCAATTACAGTAAACATGATGCTTAATGCGGAAGTCATAGCCAAAGACATCAAAGAAGAGAGCTGCCCGAACTGTGCCAAAGAGGTAGAAGCGTACCGCATCTACCAACCCATCCTGTTCAAAATCGAACTGGAGAGTGGTCTAATCGTCAAGCATTTTACCGCTGAGGGAAAATCGCTTAACAACGTATTTACACCAATAGAAGATGAACTGAAAGCTGATCAACCGTATGATTTTACCCCGCCAACCAACCCGAAATATGAGTATGTGGGTTATAAGAAAAGCACGACAGGTAAACCGCCAAGCGGAGATATTTTGCCGGGAATTGTACCTGGGTTTACCTATGACGGTTCTTTTGAGCAGTTTACCGCTTATTTGTATTACAAAGAAACTCAGGGCTGTCCGAAGCCTGGAGAAAGCCAAGAGGGAGCACCCCCAGATTGCCAAGATAATGAACAGCCAACAAAAGGTGTTGTCTGCTCCCGCCCCGTTCCAGGTCTGCGCTTGGAAACTACCGAGCTGGACCCAACAGTATCTGCCGTTATCAAAGCAGATCAGCGTGGTAGCGAACGATTTGACGTATCCAAAGGTATTCCTACATCTGAAAGCCTATACGGTCATGTGCAAGCGAAGAGATACCTTTTTCAACATAAGTTTGTGAACATGACAGGCCAGTGTACATATACGGTTAACGTAAAACGAGAATATCGATTGACCTGGCGGCCTAAGAAAAAATCTCGGCGGAGTGAGACGGTGAAGCGAACCTACACTTACCAAATTGTTCGTCCGTATTCATATTGGGCGATAGACAATTTGGAGGTGTATGGCATCAAGGAGGCTACGCTCCGAAATTATGCGTTACCTAATGAAACAATCACCCTGCGTCCGCAATCCTATACACCCCCTTCCTATGTTGCAGCGACTCAGGGCAATTTTTATCCGCCCCCTGCACCCGGGACAGTGGATGGCGGCAGCCGTAGCAAAAACGGTGGCAGCAGCAAGCCAAGTGTGCCTGATGACCGCAGTGCACTGAAATCCAAGGCAGAGGGGGCGGTAAAGGAAATCGAAGTGGAGAACGATACTCTGACCTTTGAAAATAAAATCATTATGAATCCGGAGCGCGTCAAGGTGAATGGACCTAAGCCAGGCGTTATACCCTCTTCCGGAGCGATTGGGCCGGATGTGCTGTACAGTCCGAATCATGTGATTGATAAGCATAAGATAAATAAGTCCAATACGCCCAGCAGCGGTGACATCACTTACGCTATTCTCAAGGGAAATATCAATGGAGGTGCGGATAAAACGTTCCCGATACAGGGAATCAATACAGTGACTGTCCACACTCCCGTAGTGAATCTGTCTAGTGTGTCGGACGATGCTGCTCATAATCAGAAAACCCAACCTACGAAGGGACGATCCGCGCTTATTTTGGAGCGCCCTTTCCGGGTGACGATCTCGACAGCAGGTCCGCATTTGAACATTCCTGGCTATGGTGATCGGGAGTATGCCAAATATGTACGAACCAAGCAGGTGAGATTTCCGTTCGATGTGTACGACAAAGGAAAGACAATATTTTATCCACGAGGTACCTGGATCGACATTCCGGTGCTGCAGCTCGACACAGACTTTTATTTGCCCGTATGGGTGGATGAAGGCAACTATACAGTAGAGTTCCGTACCATTGCCGAAAATGCACCGGACGGGTTCACCGAACAGCACCATGCCAACACGGTTATTGCCCACCATGTTGCCAATGATGTGGTAAATATAGAGGTCATCGGACGGATGTACGATTTTCATATCACGGATATTGCCGATTACCATTGGGAGCGGGTATTTCGGCAGCGAAAAGGAAGCCAAATGCATAGCGGCCTGTCCTATTGGACGGGGCTTGGCAATATTGACGGGTTGCCTAGAGGGAACCCGGAGCCATTCACCTTGCCCGTTCGCCCCGGTAGTCACCCATATGAAGGTTATGCAAATGTGGCGGTCAAGACAGGCTATCATTTCAAGTTTGACCTCAAGACCAAAGGCAATATGTTTAGCGCCAAGGACGGTATTCGCATCACGCCATCGTTCTATTGGGTGAGCAAAGATGGGCGACAGCGGGAAGAGGTAGATCTGTATACACATTTCGGCAGTCGAAAATTTATCCGTTTGGGATCGGCGGAGGACCGGGAAAAGCGCTATGTTATTTTGAATGAACGGCTACGCAATGTGCCGATGGAGGAAATGCAGGACACGTCAGCCTACCAATACAAGCATGAGCTGAGTGAAGCACAACAAAGCCAGTTGACACTGGAACGCTATGCTTCCCTGTATGCCCACCGTATTGCACGCAGCAAGACCTGGATTGGACGTTACGACTGGCTGGTGCTGCCTGCGGCTGTGCGTACCTTGATTGGTCCAAAGACAGACCTGCCAGATGGGGTCAACGTGGACCGCGCTAATGCGTCAATTCAGCGCTGGTATGGTGAATATAGCCTGCCTGCTGATGTGTACACAGTTACCAAAGGTACGGATTTGCGCGATGTCAGTCGCCGTCAGGAGCTAAACGAGCATACAGATATATTCAAGAAAACGGGCTTTATCGTCGTCCGCTTTAATGTGGAGTCACTGCGTCAGGGGGACGCTGAGCATCCACATTTACAGTATATAAATGGCCCGCTGTTGAACCAGTGGCAACTGGAGGGTTACCGCAGAGAGATAAAAGACCCGTACGGGCATACCTTTCATTTACAGGACGGGGATGTCGTGTTTTATCATGCGGATCAGTCAAGCAGGGACGATTTCAGTTCATTTGTCCCTCACTAGCTTGTAGTAATCAAGACGAATCCTAATCCATAGCTAGCGCGAAAAATACGAAAACGGACAATGGGAACAATCCACTGTCCGTTTTTTATATTTCCTTTTGAGTTTATGCGAATATGATTTTGCCTACTTCCTCTGCCTTCATGGGGAGTTTGGCGGTGTTCAGCCCTTAACATGCCGTTTTCATGCAGGCTTGGTGAGGGCTGTTTTATTTGGAATGAGTAAACAACACGGATTTGTGTAGAGAAATCCTCGGATATTTAAACGCGTTTGGGGGAACGGCAAAACTATAATAGTAAGGAAATTTAATTTATGTAAGCGCAATCATTTCAGGTATTAGCTTGTCATCACAATACAATTGAGGAGGACGACCTGAATGGCTCGAGGGAAAGGCGCATGGCGAAAGGGAAGCTTGACCGCCGCGTTGGCAGCGATGCTGGCGATGACGGGGACGACTGGAGGAGTGGCTGCGGAAGACTTATCCGAACCCACACTGCAGGCGGAATCAGCAATTGCAGTAGAACAGAACCGTAGCGGCAGCATTCAGCTGGAAAAGCTGGATCGCGGATTGGTAGCTGCGGTGACGCAGGAGGGGATATTTTTAAGCTGGCGGTTATTGGCTCAAGAAGTGAACGGTTACGGTTCAACGGGGCTGACAGGAGCGGACTTTAACGTATACCGTGACGGTAAGAAGATCGCGACGGTGAGCGACAGCACCAACTATGTGGATAAGGAAGGAACCGGAAATGCGGTGTACAGAGTAGCTTCAGTCGTAAAAGGCAAAGAAAAGGATCGTAGCGCCAAAGTGAAGCCATGGCAACAGGGTTACTATGAACTTCCTCTCCAAAAGCCTGCCGATGGCGTAACACCCGCAGGTGAATCCTATACTTATTCGGCCAACGATATGAGTGTGGGGGATGTGGATGGAGACGGGCAATATGAATTTTTTGTAAAATGGGACCCGTCGAACTCCAAGGATGTATCTCAGAAGGGGTATACCGGAAATACGTATGTCGATACGTATACGGCCGAAGGCAAGCTGTTGTATCGGATCGACTTGGGCGTGAATATTCGATCAGGTGCACATTATACACAGATGATGGTGTACGATTTTGACGGCGATGGTAAAGCCGAGCTGATGTTCAAAACGGCTCCAGGGACCAAAACGATTTCTTTTGATAAGAAGGGCAAGCCGAAAAAAGAAAAGTATATTACTCTGCCACGCGAGGATCGCAAAGCAGGGATTACACATGAGGACGATTACCGTTTGAGTCGCTCGGATTATTATGAGCATGTGGTGAACATGTTCATGAACTGGACGAAGCATGAAGAAGTGGTCAAGGGACAATGGCCTGCTACGCTGGAGGAATGCTTTGGCATCGCTCCGAAGTACAGTTATCCGTTATCCCGAAAGGATGCGGAAAGCCTGACAGACTACTTTATGGATGTATATGCCCCATCACGGAGCGACAAAAACAAGCTGAGAGAGTTCGAGGGCTTTATTGTCGATGGACCGGAGTATTTGACGATTTTCAAGGGGAAAACGGGAGCTGAGCTGGATACCATCCGCTATGAGCCGGAGCGTCATGACGATGGCCTCATGTGGGGTGACTATGCTATGGCCCGGATTGAACCCGCCAACCGCGTGGATCGCTTCCTAGCAGGCGTAGCTTACCTGGATGGGCGCAAGCCGTACGCTGTATTTGCACGCGGCTATTATACGCGTTCCACCTTGGCTACCTACACATGGGATGGTCGCCATCTCCAAAAACATTGGATGGTAGACAGTGGCTGGGCACCAATGACCAATCCATTTAACGATAGTCCGCATGGGCGTGATGGAACGGACCCGAAATTTGGCACCTTGACCACACAAGGAGCGCATTCTTTGAGCGTGGTGGATGTGGACGGTGACGGCAAGGACGAAATCGTATACGGTTCCGCCACGATTGACCATGATGGCAGCCTGTTGTACAGCTCATTTGATGTCATGCCTCCTGAAAGCGCAACTCCGGGTCAAACCGCCAGATTGGGACATGGTGATGCGCTGCATGTAACCGATATTGACCCGGATCGCCCCGGCAAAGAAATCTTTATGGTACATGAAGGCGGCACTTACGCTCCATATGGCTATTCTTTGCGGGATGTCAAAACAGGTGAAATCATTTACGGCGCATATTCCGGCAAGGATACAGGTCGGGGAATGGTCGGTGACATAGACCCGGATCAGCGAGGTCTGGAGACCTGGGCCATAGGCCTGTGGACCGCAGCGGGTAAACAGCTGGATACGAAGATGCCGGGTACCAATATGAGTATCAAATGGGCAGCTGATATGACCACACAAGTCGTAAACGGCGCAATTGATGTAACCCCAACCATTGAGGATTGGAAACGAGGTATATTGTTGACCGCCACTGGAACCAAAACGAACAACTATACGAAAGGAACGCCATCGCTGGTAGCCGACATTTTCGGAGATTGGCGCGAGGAAATGCTCGTCCGCACAGTAGATAGCTCAGCAATCCGTATCTATCTGAGCACAGAACCTACGACGCATAAATTGTACACGTTGATGCATGATCCGCAGTATCGCACGGATGTGGCACGTCAAAATACCGGGTATAACCAGCCGTCCTACACGAGCTTTTATTTTGCATCCGATATGGATTGGGCGAATGTGCCGATTCCCAAGCTCTACACGCCAAAAGCCTTGATGGAGGAAGAGAGCAGTGACGAAGCGGATGAAGTAGAGGCAGCAGAGGTGGATGAGGCAAAGGCAGCAGAGGTAGATGAAAAAGAAGTCGATGGAACGAAAGTTGATGGGACGGAAATAGATGTGAAGGAATGATAAGCGGAGACTATTTCCCAAAATATATAATGAAATTTCTTGTCTCAAAAGGAGAGCCGTATTTACGGACTCTCTTTTTTTTACGTCTTGATGTTATTGAGAATATGAAATGTAACCGCGCACATGTAAAGGGTATGATATATTACTTGACGTAAAATTTGACACATATGTGAAATAAGGATAAATGTCAAGGATTTCATGGAGAAGCGAATTGACTGTATTTGTCCCTGTCTCTAAGATGTAATTATATTCCAGACAAAAACAAAGAACTATGTTAGGGAATATAACATTGAGAGGAGGGAATGAATGGATGGACTCTTTAGCTGATCTCTCGGAAACCCCCTTAGCATTGGACACCCTCAGACGACATCCCTGTTATAACGAAGAGGCACATCGCTATTTTGCGCGCATTCATCTTCCAGTAGCCCCGGCATGCAATATTCAGTGCCATTATTGCAACCGCAAATTCGATTGCGTCAATGAAAGCCGTCCCGGCGTTGTTAGTGAACTGCTCACGCCGGAGCAGGCGGCGAGCAAGACCTATGGCGTAGCGGCACAGCTGATGCAACTGTCCGTTGTCGGCATTGCGGGACCTGGAGATCCGCTGGCCAATGCGGAGGCAACCTTCGATACCTTCCGCCGGGTCCGTGAGACAGTTAAGGATGTCATATTCTGTCTCAGCACGAATGGCCTTACCTTGATCAGGCATATCGACAGGATTGTAGAGTTGGGTATTTCGCATGTCACGATCACGATCAATGCTGTAGATCCAGTGGTGGGGAGCCGCATTTATGGATGGGTCTACGATGAAGGAAAACGCTATGCAGGAGAGGAAGCCGCGCGGCTGTTGATTGACCGCCAGCTGGCAGGCTTGAAGATGCTGGCTTCGAGAGGCGTGTTGTGCAAGGTAAACTCGGTGCTGATTCCCGAAGTCAATGATGCCCATCTGCCAGAGGTAGCCAGAGTGGTCAAGGAGCACGGCGCGGTACTGCACAACATTATGCCGCTCATCATCGCACCCGGCAGTCGGTATGAGCAGGAAGGGATGCGGGCCCCCCGTCCCCGTCTGGTCCGGCAGCTGCAGGAGCAATGTGCTGAGGCGGGAGCTGTCATTATGCGCCATTGCCGTCAGTGCAGGGCGGATGCGATTGGACTGCTGGGCGAGGATCGCAATCAGGATTTTACATGGGAGAACATTGCGGCTGCTCCTCCCATGGATGAAGAGGCAAGGGCACAATTTCAGAAAGAACTGGATGAGAAGGTGAGAGTGAGAATGGAACGCAAGGAGGGACAATCGCACCACAAAAAAACGTCAACCGGGGTTGGATGTAGCTGCCCGTTATCGGAGGATAAGCCTGAAGCAAGCTTTACCTCAAAGCCAGTCCTAATCGCTGTGGCCAGTCGTGGCGGAGGGAAGGTGAATCAGCATTTCGGTCGTGCCAAGGAATTCATGATCTATGAAAGCGACGGGACTATCGTAAATTTCATAGGCATTCGTAAGGTGCAATCCTACTGCCATGGGAAAGCCGATTGCAATGGAGACAAGGTCGAGACGATGAAGGAGATCCTTTCCATGGTGCATGACTGTGCATTGCTGCTGTCGTCCGGCATAGGCGAAGCCCCCAAAGAGGCATTGCAGGAAGCTGGCGTGCTGCCTATTGTATGCGGCGGGGATATTGAGGAATCCGTTCTGGAATATGTAAAATTTCTGCGTTATATGTATCCTGTGCAGAGCAATAAGGGAAGTAAGCGCAATAAGGGAGTTAAGGGCAATAAGGGAGTTAAGGGCAATCATTCGGATTTACCCATTGAACATTTTGGAGGCTGAGAAAATATGAGACAAATTGCGTTTTACGGTAAAGGCGGTATCGGCAAATCGACAACCTCGCAGAATACACTGGCTCAGCTCGCGACCAAATTCAAACAAAAAATTATGATCGTAGGCTGTGATCCCAAGGCAGACTCCACCCGTCTTATTCTGAATACGAAGGCCCAACAGACAGTGCTACATCTGGCTGCTGAAAGGGGCACGGTAGAGGATTTGGAGTTGGAGGATGTTGTCCAGAAGGGCTTCGGTGACATTCTGAACGTGGAATGCGGCGGGCCAGAGCCTGGTGTCGGCTGTGCAGGACGCGGCATCATCACAGCCATTAATTTTCTGGAGGAAGAGGGGGCCTACGAAGGGCTGGATTTTGTTTCCTACGATGTACTAGGGGACGTCGTGTGCGGGGGCTTCGCCATGCCGATCCGGGAGAAGAAGGCGCAGGAAATCTACATTGTATGCTCAGGCGAGATGATGGCTATGTACGCTGCCAACAATATTGCGCGCGGAATATTGAAGTATGCCAACAGCGGCGGGGTACGTTTGGGCGGCTTAATCTGCAACAGCCGGAATACGGACCTGGAAGCGGAATTGATTACAGAGCTTGCAAGAAGACTGAACACGCAGATGATCCACTTTTTGCCGCGTGACAATGTTGTGCAGCACGCTGAGCTGCGCCGTATGACTGTTACCCAATATAACCCGGAACATAAGCAGGCTGCGGAGTATGAAGAGCTGGCAGGTAAGATTTTGAATAACGATATGCTGACGGTTCCTACTCCTATTTCCATGGAAGAGCTAGAGGAGCTATTGATGGAATTCGGCATTATTGAGGATGAAGAAACCGCAATTAACAAAGCTGAGGCGTCTGGGCAGTAGGCTGTAGCCAGAAGGCTTAATGACGGAATCATCGTGTGATGGTGGGGGGAGCTGAATGCACAGCTCGTAGGAGGGAGGAATAGGCCAAATGAGCAGTATTGTGGATAAGGGAAAGCAGATCGTAGAGGAGATACTGGAGGTATATCCCAAGAAGGCCAAGAAGGACCGGACCAAGCATTTTGAGATCGCGGATGAGGAACTTGTGAACTGCGGAACCTGTTCCATCAAGTCCAACATGAAATCACGGCCCGGCGTTATGACAGCAAGGGGCTGTGCTTATGCAGGCTCCAAGGGTGTGGTATGGGGCCCGATTAAAGACATGGTGCACATTAGCCATGGTCCCATCGGCTGCGGGCAGTACAGTTGGGGTACCCGACGCAATTATGCGAATGGGGTATTGGGCATCGATAATTTTACCGCCATGCAGATTACCAGCAATTTTCAGGAAAAGGATATCGTGTTCGGCGGAGATAAGAAGCTGGAGGTGATCTGCAGGGAAATTAAGGAGATGTTCCCGCTGGCCAAAGGCATCTCCGTACAATCTGAATGTCCGGTCGGACTGATTGGTGATGATATCGGGGCTGTGGCCAAGAAGATGACAGAGGAGCTGGGCATTCCGGTCATTCCTGTACGCTGTGAGGGCTTTCGCGGAGTGAGTCAGTCTCTGGGGCATCACATTGCTAATGATGCTATCCGAGATTTTCTAATGGGGCGCGGGGAGCTAAAGGAGTGCGGGCCTTATGATGTCTCCATTATCGGGGACTACAATATCGGCGGTGATGCCTGGGCTTCACGCATTTTGCTGGAGGAAATGGGACTGCGAGTCATAGCGCAGTGGTCGGGTGACGGTACGATCAATGAGCTGGGGATTGCCCATAAATCCAAGCTCAATCTGATCCATTGTCATCGTTCCATGAATTATATGTGCACAACGATGGAGCAGGAATACGGAATTCCCTGGATGGAATATAACTTCTTTGGCCCGACCAAGACGATGGAGAGCCTCAGAGCGATTGCTGCCCGCTTTGACGAGACGATTCAGGAAAAATGTGAGAAGGTCATCGCCCAATATATGCCGCAGATGGAGGCGGTTATCCGTAAATACCGCCCACGTCTGGAAGGCAAAAAGGTGATGCTTCTGATTGGCGGACTGCGGGCAAGGCATACCATTGGTGCCTATGAGGATCTGGGTATGGAAATTGTGGCTACAGGCTATGAATTTGCCCATAAGGATGATTACGAAAAGACGTTTCCCGATGTAAAGGAAGGCACTGTTTTGTACGATGATCCAACGGCATATGAGCTGGAGGAATTGGCCCAGCGGCTGAATATTGACTTAATGGGAGCCGGAGTCAAGGAGAAGTACGTGTATCACAAAATGGGCATTCCCTTCCGTCAAATGCACTCTTGGGATTACAGCGGGCCTTATCATGGTTTTGACGGCTTTAAGATTTTTGCGCGTGATATGGATATGACCATAAACAGTCCAGTATGGAGCCTGCTGCCATCACGGCAGACTGCGGAGGTGTCGGTATGAGCGAGCGTCTGAACATTGTCGATCACAATCAGTTGTTTCGGCAGGATAAATATGTGCGCCAGCGTGAGGAGAAACGGGCTTTTGAGGCCCCTTGCTCGCCAGAGGAGGTTACCGCCACCCTCGAGTATACCAAGACCAAGGAATACAAGGATAAGAATTTCGCTCGAACAGCCGTAGTTGTGAACCCGGCCAAGGCTTGTCAGCCGCTGGGAGCGGTCATGGCTGCGCTGGGCTTCGAAAAAACGCTCCCGTTCATTCATGGCTCACAGGGCTGTACAGCTTATTTCCGCAGCCATCTTGCCCGCCACTTCAAAGAGCCTGTTCCTGCCGTCTCCACCTCGATGACCGAGGATGCCGCCGTATTCGGCGGCATGCGCAACCTCATTGACGGTATAGAGAACTGCATTGCCTTGTATCAGCCGGAGATGATTGCGGTATGCACGACCTGTATGGCAGAGGTGATCGGCGATGATCTGTCTGCCTTCCTGGCCAATGCCCGTCAGGAGGGAGCCCTTCCTGAGGATATGCCGGTTCCTTTTGCCAATACCCCCAGCTTCTCCGGTTCACATATTACAGGCTATGACGCCATGCTGCGCTCTGTGCTGGAGACGCTGTATAACAAGTCAGGCCGGACGCCGCAGCCTGGTCATGAATTGAAGCTGAATGTACTGCTCGGGTTTGACGGGTATACAGGCAATTTTGCGGAAATGCGGCGCATGCTGGGGATGTTCGGCGCTACGTATACCATCCTGGGTGACCACAGCAGTAATTTTGATTCAGGGGCTACTGGAGAGTACAGCTACTATTACGGGGGAACGCCGCTTGAGGATGTGCCCAAGGCCGCAGATGCTGCCGGCACGTTGGCGATCCAGCAGTACTCTCTTCGTAAAACATTAGGTTATATGAAGCAAACCTGGGGGCAGCAGGTGTCCTCCATCTCCACACCGCTGGGCATCCGGGCTACAGATCGGTTGCTTGAGGAGATTAGCCGCCTGTCTGGAAGAGAAATTCCCGAGGCATTGAAGCAGGAGCGCGCCCGAATTGTGGATGCCATGATGGATTCGCATGCTTATCTGCACGGCAAACGAGTGGCTATGGCGGGAGACCCGGATATGCTCATCGGCCTGATTGGCTTTTGTCTGGAGCTGGGAATGGAGCCGGTGCATATTGTTTGCTCCAATGGGGACCGGAAATTTGAGAAGGAAGCAGAGCTTCTGCTGAAGTCCAGCCCTTACGGTGCAGAAGCCACGGTTCATTCCGGTCAGGATTTGTGGCATATGCGTTCGCTGCTGTTCCAGGACCCAGTAGACCTGGCTATTGGTAGCTCCCACCTGAAGTTCGCGGCGAAAGAAGCGAAAATTCCATTGCTCCGTGTGGGCTTTCCGATCTTCGACAGGCATCATCTGCATCGTTATCCGATTATCGGCTACCAGGGTGCGCTGAATCTGCTTACCCAATTCGTGAATACCGTACTGGATGTCATGGAGGAGCAGGCTCCGGATCATAGCTTTGATCTAGTGCGCTAATTGCTGTATCGCGTAGATGGAAGTTGACAGCTTGGCTTGTGATTTCAATGGATTCTATCTGAAATAAGGGGGTTGTGTGGATGGAGCCGGCTGTGTCTAACGGAAGGCTGGAGGTATCCTGCGGCAACAAAATTCCCAAAAGCACGCCCTGTCCCCGGCCTGTGCCGGGGGAGGCTTCGGGTGGCTGCTCCTTTGACGGGGCCCAGATTACACTGATCCCCATTGCAGATGCGGCTCATCTGGTGCACGGGCCGATTGCGTGTCTCGGCAATAGCTGGGAGAGCAGAGGCAGTCTGTCCAGCGGCCCGGAGCTGTCGGCGTATGGCTTCACTACTGATCTTGGAGAACAGGACATCATTTTTGGTAGTGAACAAAAGCTGCATGAATCGATCCGCTACATTGTCAGCCGCTTTGCTCCTCCCGCTGTATTCGTCTATACCACATGCGTCACAGCCCTCACGGGTGAAGATATCGAGGGAGTTTGCAAGGCTGAATCAGAGCAGCTGGGAACGCCGATCATTCCGGTGAACAGCCCGGGATTTGTGGGCAGCAAGAATCTTGGGACCCGGCTTGCCGGAGATGTGCTGTTCCAGCATATTATCGGCAGCACCGAGCCGGAACAGACAACCTCCCATGATATCAATCTCATTGGGGAATACAATATTGCGGGTGAGATGTGGCATATCGAGCGGCTGATGCAGCAGGCGGGAATGAGTATCCTGTCCCGAATTACCGGAGACGGTCGGTTCCGTGAGGTGGGATGGGCGCATCGTGCCAAGGCCAATATGGTCGTATGCAGCCGGGCTTTGCTGGGTCTGGCAGTCCAAATGGAGCGTAAATACGGCATTCCTTATTTTGAAGGTTCATTTTATGGAGCAAAGGAGACGAGTTATTCCTTGCGACAGATGGCTTACCTGACCGGAGATCGTGATGTGGAGCGACGGGTGGATAAGCTGGCCGCACGGGAGGAAATGAGGCTATCGCTGGAGCTGGAGTCCTACCGCAAGCAGCTGAAAGGAAAGCGGGCAGTGCTCTATACCGGGGGTGTAAAGAGCTGGTCTGTCATTACGGCTTTGCAGGAGCTGGGCATTAAGGTGGTTGGTGTAGGCACGAACAAAAGCACTGCCGAGGATGTATCCCGGATTGCTGACCGTATCGGAGATGATGCGGAATACATCCCGGAAGGCGGCGCCCGGCAGATTCTCAAGACTGTACGGAGCCGCAAGGCAGACATGGTCATTGCCGGGGGCCGGAACATGTATATGGCGCTTAAGGAACAAATTCCTTTTGTGGACATCAATCAAGAACGGCACAAAGCCTATGCGGGCTATGACGGGCTGTTATCTCTGGCGAAACAGCTTGTGCATACGCTACAGCATCCGGTATGGGAACTGACCGCCAAATTGGCTCCATGGGAGGAGGAGACGGAATTTGCCGATTAAATCCGCCACGAAGCCTGTCAGTGTCAACCCCCTCAAGGTAGGACAGCCTTTGGGCGGCGTGCTGGCTCTGCAGGGGATGTATCGCTCAATGCCTTTGCTGCACGGCGCTCAGGGCTGCTCGGCCTTCTCCAAGGCGCTGCTGACTCGCCATTTTCGAGAGCCGATTGCCGTTCAGACCTCCGCGCTGCAAGAGATGGACGTTATATTTGATGCAGACCGGAATCTGGAGGAGGCGCTGGATCATATCTGGTCCAAACACCATCCAGATGTCATCGGCGTTATCAGCACGGCCCTCACTGAGGTGGCAGGCGTTGATTTTCAGTCTAGGGTAAAGGCGTTCAAGCGAGAAAGAGCCTTGAAGGACAGTTTGCTGTTTTCTATATCGCTGCCTGATTTTCACGGCTCTCTGGAGACGGGCTACAGCAGTACAGTAGAGTCGCTAATGGATGCCGTACTCGGGTTAGCCGGAGGCAAGTCCCCCAAAAAACAGCGCCGGACGCAGGTCAATCTGATGCCGGCTTCTTATCTGACTGCCGGAGATGTCATGGAAATCAAGGATATTATCGCTTCCTTCGGCCTGGAGGTTATCACACTCCCCGATATCTCCACTTCCTTGTCCGGTCACCTGCTGACAGGTTTTTCCCCTTTGACGAGAGGGGGGACTCCGCTGGATTCAGCCTGCCAGATGCTGGAGTCTTCCTGCACCATTGTCATTGGCGCGAGTATGGAGCGTCCGGCGCGCAGGCTGACTCATGCCGCAGGCATTCCCTACCACTTGTTCACGGGTCTGTCTGGCTTGGCCGCGAGCGATGCGTTCGTACATTTTCTGCAGAAAATCAGCCGCGAGCCAGCCCCTGTTCGCTTCCGCTGGCAGCGTGAAAATCTGTTGGACAGCATGCTGGATGCTCATTTCTATTATTCCGGCGCTTCCGCTGTAGTGGCGCTAGAACCGGATCATATGCTGTCGACCGCAGCCTGGCTGGAGGAGATGGGAGTGGAACTGAAACGGCTAATTACACCCTGCAGCACGCCTGCACTGCAAAAGACAGAACGGGAAGTCTGGATCGGTGATCTGGATGATGCAGAGGAGAGCGCGCAGGGCGTTGATTTGTGGATCAGCAATTCGCATGGAAGAAAGGGAGCGGCACGGGCTGGCGCCTCATTCGTGCCGGCAGGCTTGCCGGTGTATGACGAGCTGGGCGCCCACACATCCGTAAGCGTCGGATACCGTGGAACCATGGAGTGGGTGAACAAAGTAGGCAATGTATTGCTTGCCGAGGGGGGGAAGGGAGGATGAAGGTTGCATTTGCGACGGAAGACGGTGTGCTTGTGAATGCTCATTTTGGACAGAGTCCCATGTTCACTGTATTCGAAATCCGGCACTCAGGCGTTCAGTTCCTGGAGCATCGGCGGATAGCCCTGGGAAGCGATGAGAACGAGGCAGGTAAGATCGCCAGCCGAATTGGCCTGATTGAAGATTGTGCATTGATCTTTCTGGTACAGATTGGCGCTTCGGCCGCCGCACAGGTTACCAAGCGGACCATTATGCCTGTGAAGGTGGCCTTCGGCAGCACCATTGAGGAGCAGGTCCAGCGTCTCCAGAATATGCTGGCTCGCAATCCGCCCATGTGGCTTGCCAAAATCCTGCACGCTGAGGAGGGCAGCGGCAAAGCCGAATCATGAGCCTTCAGTAAGGAAGAATAACCGAAGAACAACCAGATATGGTGTCAAGATCCTGCGGACCGAATATCTTAATGGCGGGGCCGCACATGGAGGAGGTGGACGAATGGTACAGCTGCTGGAAGACAGTAGATACGGACGCCAGTTGAAGCTGTTGGGAACGGAAGGTCAGAACAGGCTAAAGCAGGCTACTGTTATGGTTGCTGGCATCGGAGGATTGGGAGGGACAGCGGCCATGTACCTGACCGCTGCCGGAGTGGGAAAGCTGATATTGGCCCATGAGGGCGTAATCCATCTACCCGATATGAACCGGCAGGTGCTGATGGACAGCGGGCGAATCGGGGAGGAACGGATGGAGACGGCATTGCAGCATTTGCATCGTATTAACCCAGAGACCCAACTTGAGGGCCACGCCCACAGAATCACGGAAGAATCCTCTGGACCATGGGTAGAAGCGGCGGATATCGTGATTGATGCACGGTATGACTTTCCGGAAAGATATGCGCTGAACAGACTATGTGTTCGACATGGCAGACCGATGATAGAAGCGGCCATGTACGCCTATGAAGTCTCATTGATGACCATTGATCCCGGTAGGACGGCATGCCTGGAATGTCTCTACCCGGAAGGCGGACAGCCCTGGGAGCCTCTGGGATTCCCGGTTCTGGGAGCCACCTCGGGTTTGATTGGCTGTATGGCTGCATTGGAAGCGGTCAAATGGATTACAGATGCGGGCAATCTGTTCACTGACCGTATGTACCGTATGAATGTGCTGGATATGAGTAGCTGCACTATAGCGGTCAAACGCAACCCGCGTTGTCCTTGCTGCGGAACGGGAGGGGATATAGATGAGTCAGTTGCATATTTGTGATACGACACTTCGTGACGGAGAACAGGCTCCGGGCGTTGCCTTTTCGGCCGAGGAGAAAACTGAAATTGCCATCATGCTGGACTCGGCGGGGGTGGAGCAGGCTGAGATCGGAATTCCGGCAATGGGAAAGGCGGAGTGCAGGTCTATTGCCAGGATTGCTGCTCTCGGACTTCAGATGAAGCTAATGACCTGGAATCGGGCGGTGTTCACGGATATTGATGCAGCTGAATCGACAGGCGTCGGCTGGGCCCATATTTCGGTTCCCGTGTCGATGGTGCAGATGAAGTCCAAGCTGGGTATGAATCCTGAGCAGGTGACAGAGCTGATCCGCAAGTCTGTTGATTACGGTCAGTGTAAAGGATTGACTGTTTCCGTAGGCTTTGAGGATGCTTCAAGGGCAGATGACCTGTTCCTTGAGCAGTTGGCGAATCAGCTCTACAGGGATGGCATCCGGCGCTTCAGATATGCCGATACGCTGTCTGTTCACCATCCCGCTGCGATAGCTGCCCGTATAGACAGGCTTGTATCGCGCGTGCCGCAGGATGTGGAGCTTGAGATTCACTGTCATAATGATTATGGTCTGGCGCTTGCCAATACTTTGGCAGCTTTGCAGGCGGGAGCTGTCTGGGCCAGTACCACAGTGTCGGGCCTTGGGGAAAGGGCAGGCAATACGGCGCTGGAGGAGGTGGTGATGTCGTGGAGGGACCTATATCAAGGAACCTGCGGCGTCCGTCCCGAACTGCTGAACCCGCTGGCTGCACTGGTGTCCAAAGCCTCCAACCGAATCGTTCCCGAAGGCAAGCCAATTGTGGGAGACATGGTATTCGCCCATGAATCCGGCATACATATCAACGGTCTGCTAAAGGAGCGTGCCGCCTATCAGGCCCTTGATCCAACCGAGCTGGGCACTGACCATTCGTTCGTACTCGGCAAGCATTCGGGCAGAAGTGCAGTTCAATATATGCTGGAGCAGGAAGGAATCGAGGCGGGCTCCGGTGAAATCAAGTTTGTGCTGGAGCGGCTTCGCCTAGTCGGTGAAGATCCCAAGCGTGTCATCCATAGCGCGGATTTAAGGCGCTGGCTGCAGTATTATCCGGCAGAGCTGCCGAAATAACCAAAAAGGCGTTCCCGTCCGGTAAGTGTGACCGTGACTGGAACGCTTTCTTGTATATCTTTTAATTTCACAACCGGAGTCTCCAATTTGCTGGTTAAACGAAGCCGTTCAGAAGGGTATAATAAAATATAGTGCTGTATAAAGTGCGCATATATGGTTTTACAGCAGGCAGGTTCGAATCTTATAACCATGACA
Organism: Paenibacillus sp. SEL1; assembly: GCF_054602535.1. Lineage (NCBI taxonomy): Bacteria > Bacillati > Bacillota > Bacilli > Caryophanales > Paenibacillaceae > Paenibacillus > Paenibacillus sp. SEL1. Next base: position 3,183,558 of record NZ_CM137723.1, read on the forward strand.
CGCTGATCTGGAAGGACGGCTATGGGCAATTGGAGGAATGCTTGTGGGAATGATGTTTTCTTTTCTGAAAAAATATCGGGTTCCAGCCATCGCAGCGCTCGTGATGATGTTGCTGGAATTGACGGTAGAGCTATCGCAGCCATATTTGATCTCTAAAATCATTGATGAGGGCATCCGACAGCAGGATTTGTCCGTCGTCTGGTTATGGGGCAGTGTATTGGTGGGGAGTGCCGTTATCGCTTTTATGGCGGGGATATCCAGCTCTTTTTTTGCTTCACATGCAAGTCAGGGCTTCGGCTATGATTTGCGGGAAAAGTTGTACCGTAAAGTGCAATCTTTTTCGTATCCTGTGTTTAAACGTTTTGCCACTTCGTCGCTGATTACGCGCCTGACCGGGGATGTCACGCAAGTACAGGATACGGTGTTTATGAGCCTGCGGTTTATGACACGGGTTCCGCTTGTAGTCATCGGCAGTATTGTGATGGCACTGGTTGTACATTTCAGGCTTGGGCTACTATTGGCCGTTATGGCCCCGGTGTTGTTCGTGTTTGTGCTGGTGATGATGCGGCGAACGGTCACTTTATTTAAGGGTGTCCAGCGTCGCCTGGATGACGTTAACGGAGTGATTCAGGAGAACCTGACAGGAATTCGGCTCATCCGGGTTTTTGTGCGGATGCGGCATGAAATCGAACGTTTTGCCCATTATGGAGGCGAATTGATGAAAGGGACGGTGTCCGCTCTACGCTGGACAGAAACGACGATGCCGTTCATTTTGTTTACGATGAATGCAGGGATTATTGCAGTACTTTGGTTCGGACGCGGCCAAATTTCCACTGGGGATGCCAGTGTAGGACAGGTGGTTGCAGTCGTCAATTATTCACTGCGGACGATTGGGGCCTTGTCTGCCTTGTCGGGTATTGTTGTTGTATTTTCCCGAGCTACTGCATCTACCGGGCGAATTCGAGAGGTATTGGACACATCTAATGAAGATAGGCCAAAGCTGGAGTCTGTTTCAACACATCATACACGGATTAAGGGACAGGTGGAAATGGACCGGGTGAGCTTTCATTATCCGGGCAGTGATCTGGCTGTACTAAAGGATATCTCTTTTAGGGCGCGACCGGGCGAGCGAATAGCTATTATGGGGGCCACTGGCTCGGGAAAATCTTCACTTGTGCAGTTGATTACACGTCTGTATGAAGAAGATGAAGGTCATGTGCGCTTTGACGGAAAGGACGCTCGTGAACTGGATGCGTCCATATTACGAGAGGCGATTGGCTATGTCCCTCAGGAAGTGCTGCTATTCACCGGGTCGATTCGGGATAATATTGCTTGGGGGCTGGAGAGTGCCAGCCTGGAGCAAATTCAGAAAGCCGCACGCATGGCGCAAATCCATAATATGATTGAACGCTTGCCGCAAGGCTATGACACGATGCTCGGGCAGCGTGGCGTCAATCTATCCGGCGGACAGAAACAGCGGCTTTCGATTGCCCGCGCACTGGTGCGCCAGCCGGCAGTGCTGATTTTGGACGACAGCACAAGTGCGCTGGATGTAGGGACAGAAGCAGCACTACTGAATGCACTCGATGGTCTGTCCTGCACGACATTTCTCATTACGCAGAAGATCAGCTCGACCGCATCGGCAAATCAGATTTTACTGCTGGATGAGGGTCGCCTGATGGCAAGTGGAAGCCATGAGCATCTCATGGATAGTTCGGATCTGTATCGGCGTATCTATGAATCACAATATGGAAAGGAGGAGTCGCATGTTCAAGGAACTCATTGAACCGTTCCGTCAGCCTACACCGCCGTCTGGTGTGCTGCGAAATCCGGCGGGAGCTGAAGGGCGCCACAAGGCCAAAGCGAAGAACTGGTCTGGCACCTTAGGACGGATATGGGCTTATCTGGCTCGCCGTAAGGCCAAACTGATGCTGGTATTGTTCATGGTCCTGCTCAGCTCCGGGCTAGCTCTGCTGGGTCCATATCTGGTCGGCGTAGCGGTGGATGATTTTCTCGAAGGTCCGGGTGGACGCATGTGGATTTATTTTCTCATCGGATTAGGAGCTGTATATCTGCTCAACTCGCTGACCTCCTGGCTGCAAAATATCTGGATGATCGAGATTGCCCAAGAGACGGTGTACCGCATGCGTTTCGATCTGTTTTCACATTTGCATCGACTACCGATTCCTTTCTACGGCAAACGTCAGCAGGGAGAGATCATGAGCCGTTTGACCAATGATATCGAAAATGTCAGTTCTACGCTGAACAGCTCCGCCATTCAGATTTTTTCGAGCATATTGACGCTAATCGGTACACTCACGGTGATGCTGTGGTTAAGCCCGCTGATGACCCTGCTGACTTTTATTGTGGTGCCGTTAATGGCTGCCGGGATGCGCTGGATCACACGTCGTACCGGGCCCTTATATAAGGAACGCCAGAAGAATGTGGGCGAACTGAACGGATACATCGAAGAAACGCTGTCCGGGCAGCAGATTATTAAAGCATTTTCGCAGGAAAAGAGAGTCATCCATGGTTTTGGCGAGCGTAATGACCGTATTCGGCTGTCGGGTTTCTGGGCCCAAACGATTTCAGGCTTCATACCGAAGCTGATGAACGGACTGAATAATCTCAGCTTTGCTATTGTAGCGGGGATCGGTGGGATTTTGGCCATTCGCGGCTCCATTACTATAGGTACAATTATTGTATTCGTAGAATATGCCCGCCAGTTCACCAGACCGCTGAACGATTTGGCTAACCAGTGGAACACCCTGCTGTCTGCCATTGCCGGAGCTGAGCGTGTATTTGAAATATTGGATGAAGATGAAGAGTCCAAGGATGAACGCGGCGCAGTGGAAGTAGGGCATCTAGAGGGGGCGGTGCGGTTTACGGATGTTTCCTTCGGTTATGATGAGGGAAGCGCTACGCTGGAGGGTATTTCCTTTGAAGCCAAACCTGGTGAAATGATCGCACTAGTCGGCCCGACCGGGGCAGGGAAAACGACACTGATCCAGCTCCTTTCCAGATTCTATAGCCCCGACAAGGGAACGATTACGCTGGACGGGCGCGACATTATTACCATCCGGCGTGAAAGCTTGCGTTCCCGCATGGCATTTGTGCTACAGGACTCCTTCCTGTTTCAGGGGACAATTCGTGAAAATATCCGCTTCGGCAGACTGGACGCCACCGATGAGGAGGTTGAACAAGCATCGAAACTGGCTAACGCCCATTCCTTTATCATTCGGATGAAGGACGGATACGACAAGGTGCTGGAAGTGAACGGCAGCGGCATCAGTCAAGGGCAAAAACAGCTGCTGGCTATTGCCCGTGCTATTTTGGCCAACCCTTCTATCCTTGTACTCGACGAGGCAACCAGCAGCATTGACACCATTACAGAGATGAAGATACAAGAAGGACTGGAGCGGCTTATGCAGGGTCGAACAAGTTTCGTCATCGCGCATCGGCTGAATACCATTCGTCAGGCTGACCGGATTCTGGTCTTGAAGGATGGCCGTCTGGAGGAGCAGGGTTCTCATGATGAACTGCTGGCTCACAAAGGCTTTTACAGTGATTTATATTATGGTCAGTTGAGAAAGCAAAGCTCTTAAGCGGCTCGCGATTAACAGCTTTGCAGGTATACTTAAAAAGGGCTACCCCGGGGTGGCCCTTTTTAAGTATGCCTTTTTACAGGTACGTACTATTAAAGGTTTACATCATCAAATATACCCATACCCCGTATATGTATGTTAGTATGGGTGTGCAAGAATAAAATCCCACTTCAAAGGAGAGAGCATCATGAAAATCGCAATCATGCTTTTCGATGGAATTACAGCGTTAGATGCAATAGGTCCATACGATGTGTTTGCTGCTACACTGAAATGTGAAGTGAAGTTTGTCGCTAAGCAAAAAGGGTTAATCAAGCTGGACTCAAATATGGGTTATTTGCATGCCGATTACAGTTTTTCTGAAGTTAATTCAGCTGATATTCTTGTTGTTCCTGGATGCAGTCCGCCAAATTATAAAACCCCAATGAATGACGAAGAAACGTTAAATTGGATTCGCCAAATACATGAAACTACAAAATGGACCACGTCGGTTTGTAACGGCTCTTTGATTTTGAGCGCAGTAGGCTTGTTAAATGGTACCGTAGCCACCAGTCATTGGGGTTCCTTAGACCTGCTTCAATCTCTTGGAGCCATTCCAACAGATGAGAGAGTGGTTCGTCAGGGCAAAATGGTTACAGCAGCCGGTGTCTCCTCTGGTATTGATATGGCACTCCAGTTAATAGCTTGGGAATTGGGAGAAGACATGAGTAAAGGAGTCCAGCTGATTTTGGAATACGATCCTCAGCCTCCGTTTGACACGGGTTCACCCAAGAAAGCTCCTGCTAAATTGGTAGAACAAATAAGAGGCATGTTACAGGAGTTTGCAAAACAGGAGCCTAATAGCTAGGCTTAATAGGTTTGTATTTTTATTTACAATGGCCCCTATTTCAACTAATATGGTTTACATATAGCAAAGGGTTACATAGTGTAAATGGTTGGAGGGGGTTACAAACATGAGCAGCTTACCTAAGTCTGCTACATTTCCACTTTTCATTCTGATGCTGAATTTGTTTATTGCTTTATTGGGTCAAGGTATGGTGATTCCCATTCTGCCTGAATATTTGAAACAATTTAATGCGGCAGGAGCTGCTGCGGGGTATCTTATTGCCGCTTTTGGAGCAGCACAGTTTATTTTTTCGCCCCTAGGTGGGCAGCTTTCGGATAGATGGGGTCGAAAATCCATGATCATCATCGGTCTGTTTTTAACCGTCATCTCGGATCTCATGTTTGCTGTTTCTACGACATTGCCTCTTCTATATATTGCCCGATTTATCGGGGGGATAGGTATTGGACTAATGGTTCCTTCCAATATGGCCTACGTCGCTGATATTACCACTTCTGAAACCCGAGCTAAAGGAATGGGATACTTGGGCGCCTCCATGAATTTGGGTATGGTGCTTGGTCCGGGATTAGGCGGTATGATCGCTGAGTTTGGCATCAGGATGCCCTATTTTTTTGCTGGTGGACTTGGACTTATAGCTACGCTGCTTAGTTTGTATATGCCAGAGACACTACCCAAGGAAAAACGAAAACCCGCTAGCCAATGGGTTCGCCGGGAGCCAATTCGCAACCAAATCCTAAATTCATTTCGGACATCCTATTTTCGTTATCTTCTCCTCATTCTGATCATGACATTAGGTTTGATGAATTACGAAACAGTGTATGCTCTTTTTGTAGAACGAAAATACGGTTTTGATGCCACTAAAATCTCAATGATCATTACGGTTGGTGCAATTATAGGCATCGTTGTGCAGATATGGCTGCTCGATTATCTCATCAAGAGACTTGGAGAGATGAAGCTAATACGTCTCTCTTTGATCATGACAGCCATCGCTTTATTGTTAATGATAATTAAGATCAATTTAGGTTATTTGCTGGCGGTATCGGCACTGTTTTTTGCTTTTAATGCCTTCCTAAGGCCAACCGTAAGTACAATGATCGCGAACTCAGCTGGTGATCGTCAAGGATATGCCGCCGGATTGAATACGACGTATACTAGCCTAGGCAATATATTGGGGCCTATTTTAGCGGGTTTGTTGTTTGACAAGCACATTCATATTCCTTATATTTTTGGTGCACTTATTCTTGCATCTGCCCTTTTCTTAACCTTACAAAAACCAAAAAATGAGAAACGGATGGTTGCTAATGACTGAGAACTGGCACCAGAATTTGAAAAACAAAAATCGGGAAGAGCTCATTGCTGCTGCGAAGGAACTTTTTATGAAGCAAAGCTTTCTCAAAGTTAATGTTAAGGAGGTATGCAACGTGGCTGGTGTAAGCCGGGTCACATTCTATAAGCACTTTCAGTCCATGAACGAACTGATCTTTGAGGTCCAGATGGAAATCCTGGAGAGCATGACCGAATTTGTTAGAAGGGCACCTTCAGCCGAAATGAGCGGTAAGAAGATGCTTACTTCGATGCTTGATGCATGGATTGATTACGCTTGGCAACATCCGGAATACATCAAGTTTATTCTTTTATTCGATCTGCATTACGAAGCTTATGATTCAAATCAAGAACTCAAAGAACAGTACAAAAATTTTGTTAGCAGGGGAAAGGAACGACATTTCCTGATGGATGCTCTGGAAGCTGGATTCCAAGATGGATCATTGAAGTCTGATACGGAACCCTTAAAGACCGCTCATTTTATCTTCACGTCTATGATGGGTATACTCCAGAAAATGAGTCTGACGTCCAAGGACGATTGGAATAACGAACTTGAGGATATACAAATTGCTAACCGATTTGTGGGAATGTTGATTCAGTATTTAAGTCCAGAAAGTGATAAATCCCCAACCTTTTAGGCAGGAGTCCCCTAACGTAATCCAAAGGATTCCAGATCGTCCGATGGAGTGAAATAGAAGTACATGGCTCAGTCTGTTAAACTGTGAAAATAGAGCGGTTGCAGATACGTTGCTGTGTTAGCCTTATCTATTTTGTGGAGGTGCGGGGATGAACGGAAGTCTGTTTGAGCCACGGCTGCGTGACGGGGATTATATTCCCCGTTTTTTTGCTTACTATTACAAGCAATGGCATGACTATACCATGTCTTACCACGATCATCATTCTACCGAAATTATGTACATGATTTCCGGCTTTTGCAGGGTAGATGTACAAACGGGAGAGAATGTGGAAGAAAGCATCACGCTGCGTAAAGGCGAGTTTATTATGCTAGACGCAGGTGTACCGCATCGACTGGTGGTGGAAGGAGAACAACCGTGCCGGATGCTAAATGTAGAGTTTGGTTTTTCGGAGGGAGTGAGAGTAGGACCGTCTATCCGACAAATGGCAGCAGAGGAGCAGGAGGTCACGACGCTCATGTCACGTCCGTTCCCATATTTGGTACTATCGGACCCGGAAGAGGTATATTATACGCTGAAAAGTCTCGTGCTGGAGCTGGACCAACGAAAAGAACAGCCGGGTGCAATGGCTGAGATGCTTTTTATGCAGTTGCTAGTACGAATTGCACGTCTACGAGAAGAGGCAGAGCGCAGCAACACGCAGCAAGCGGATATGTACATCAAACGATGCATTGAATTTCTCCATCTGAACTATGACCGAGATATTGTGGTTAAGGACATGGCGGCAGCCGTGAATCTGCACCCAGGTTATTTGCACCGTATTTTCAAAAAACATACTGGACAAACGCTTACCGCGTATTTAACGATGCTGCGAATGGACAAGGCCCGTATGCTTCTTCAGCAAACGGACATTCCCATTCAAGAAATTGCCGATTATGTAGGCGTGGCCAGCAGGCAGTATTTTCATATGTTGTTCAAAAAGCACACAGGCCAAACCCCTGTAGAATACCGCTCAGCTGTGGAGCGCAATGTGAGGAACTATGCGGAGGAGGATAGGAGCTGATAATAAGAAGCCTCTGAACCATTGCCGATTTAAGGTCGGTATGACTCAGAGGGCGTGGCTAAAGTTGGGTCATTTCCCAAGCCACATATTTTCCATCTGTTCAAGTGATCTCCCCTTGGTTTCGGGAACCTTGCGCCATATAAAGACTACGACGAACAACGAGATGGCTCCGAATAACCAGAAGGTATTGGACGGGCCGGCCGAACTCAGCAGAGGAGGGAATGCCTGCGATACCAGATAATCGCCGGCCCACAATACCATCGAAGCGATGGCTACCGCTTTGCCGCGAATGCGGTTCGGAAAGATCTCTGAGATCATGACCCATACGATCGGCCCAAGCGATATAGCATAGGAGGCCACGTAGATCAATATCATGATAAGTACGAGCGGTCCGGTGGTCAAACCCATTTTGAATGCGGCCCCAATAATGACCAAACAGCAGGTCATCAATGAGGTGCCGATGATCAGCAGGACTTTTCGTCCCGCTTTGTCGATCAGCCATACGGATACGATGGTGAACAACACATTGATCAACCCGATCCAAATGGTCTGGGTCAAAGAAGCGTCCGTACCGAGTCCCATTCCTTTAAAGATAACCGGCGCGTAATACAAAATGGCATTGATGCCGGTAATATGCTGCATAATGGCGAGCATGACACCGATAAAGAGAGCGACCCGAATACCGGGAGCGAACAATTGCTTCAATGAGTTGTTCTCATTTTTGAATGATTCCTTGATATCAAGCACTTCCTGCTTAGCGGCTTCTTCACCGTGAATTTTCAGCAAAATCGGCAGCGCTTCATAGGGCCGATTTTGTTTAATAAGCCATCGCGGGCTTTCGGGTATGAAGAGCATCAAGAGCATAAAGATCAGTCCCGGAACGGCTCCCACTCCGAACATCCAGCGCCAGGCTGTTGAGACACCCCAGGCTTCATCTCCCATGCTGACGATCCACGAATTCTGAAAATAAACCAGGAAAATCCCTGTTACGATCGCCAACTGATTTAAAGCAACCAAACGACCTCGGTATTTGGCGGGAGCGATCTCCGCGTTGTACACCGGACAAACGGTGGAAGTGATTCCTATGCCAATGCCGCCGATCATGCGAAAGATAACATACCCGGTGAACGTGTCTTGAAGCGCAGAGCAGATCGAGCCGACGACGAATAAAAATCCGGCGGCCAGTAATACCTTTTTTCTGCCGATCTTTTCACTCATGTAGCCGGAGAGAGCTGCTCCGGTGACACTCCCGACAATCAGACTTGAAACGGCCCAACCAACCTGAAATTCGCTCAGCGAAAAACGCTGCTGTAGGAATTCGACTGCTCCCGAAACAACCGCGATATCAAAACCGAACAGGATGCCTCCGAGCGCAGCTACGATGGATACCAACGTCACAAAAAGCATATTGGGTTTTTCTGATTGAAGCGCTTTCTGTTGAGCGCTTTCATTATTGATGATTACTGCCATATGATCATCTCCCCTCCAGATCTCTGGAACCTCATTCCGTTCTTCGAGGAGAAGTATAACATGCGCTTATAAAAGAAAGGCCGGTTATCGTCTTCAATAAACGGACCTTTTCATGCACGATTTTGGCTTCGGTTCCCGAATCGGAGATAGAGGGGCTGAACCTAGCATTACCTTGTCATTCGAGCTTAAAAAAATCCATGCCGATAGTCGGCATGGATGAATCTCACTATTTTTGGCCTTTAAACTCAGTGGGAGGAACGCCCGTTATCTTTTTAAAGACGCGACTAAAATAGTTCGGGTCCTTATAACCCACTTCAAAGCTGATTTCCTTAAGAGTAAGGTTGCCAGCCTTAATCAGAGAGATGGCTTTATCAATCCGCAGCCGGGTTACAAAGTCGATGAATGTTTCTCCGTATTCCTGTTTAAAAATTTTGCTGAAGTAGTGAGGATTCAAATGGATAAAATCAGCCACTTCTTCCAGCGAAAGATCATCGTTGAACCGTTCCTCAATATACATTTTCGCCCTACCCAGCATAGTCAGTGTTTGAACCTCCCGCTGTTCGCGTATCCGTTGCAGTGCTGACATGACGTACGTCTGCTGAAGCATTCCATTCTCCGCTTTGACGGCAAGCAAAGAAGCGTTTCCAGCCTCTGATGACTTCAGTTCGTCAAAGTGGCAGTAACCTCCATCCCGTTTGCGTAGGGTGGAGGCAAAAACAGCTTCAAAATAGGATTTGCGAAGTCCTTCCTCACCGCTATGCAGCGATCCAATTCCAATGGCTGTCTTTATACCAAGTTGCTGCTGGGCAAGCTCGGAAAGCTGCTGAACGAGGTGTTTAACCAACTGGCGCCAGTCGTTTTCGCTGGTGACAGGCGGCTTGCGTAAAAAAGTGGCTACATGATGGTCGATCAAAGAGCTTACAATGGCATTCGGGCCATGCGTTTTTACATAGCTTCGGAAATGATCGTAAATTTTCTTTTTATCCTGCTCGTCCGTATATCCGTCAAAGGCGGCAATGATGGCGCTTCCCTGATCAAGAGGAAAGTCCAGCCATTCTGATAGCTGGGAAGCGCTCGAATCCACGGTCTGGTCGACCATAAGCATTAAAGCCAGCTCATTTTCTGCGAGTGGCATCAGCTGTGAGATTTTATGCCTAAGCTCCAATTCTTCCGTACGTGCCCGCTTCTCGCACTCAATTTCTTCAATCAGTCGTTTCAATGTGCCGATGATGAGTTCTCGCTTCGCCGGCTTCAAAATATATTCTTTTACGCCCAAAGAGAGTGCCTTCTGGGCATAGGCAAAATAATCGTAGGCAGTGACGAGCACGAATCGGGTATCGGGAAGCCGCTCCTTTAATTCACGAAGCGCCGCAAGCCCGTCAATTCCGGGCATATTGATATCCAGAATGGCAATATGGGGACGGTGCTCTTCCGCGCATTCAATCGCCATGCGGCCGTTGCCAGCATGAATAAACCGGAATATCCCCGGCATCGCCCGTTCCACTGTCAATTCCAGTCCTTCCCTCTCCAAAGCCTCGTCATCCGCGATCAACAACCGATACATCAGTTCGCTCACTCTCCTTCTTGACTGGAATTCGTATGGTTATGGTAGTACCTCGTCCGATATTGCTATTGATTTCAACCATTCCTTCTTCCTTTCCGTAGAACAACTGCAGCCGCCTAAACACATTTTGCATTCCAAGTCCTGTTGAACTGCCGCTTTCGGCTTCGCCTTTAAGACGGAGTACGGACAGTCGGGTTTCCTCCGTCATGCCCTTTCCGTTGTCCGAAATTTCAATTTGTACATCTTCGTTCGCTCTCGACAGCGTTAATACGATAATGGCTCCGCTTTCCATATCTTCCACACCATGAAGAAAAGCGTTTTCAATAAATGGCTGGATCGTCAGGGCCGGAATTTGCTGCTGAAGTACGGAAGCGTCAAAGTGAAGATCAAAGCGAATTCTGTCCCTGAAGCGCGCCTGCTGGATGGTTACGTATTCGCGGATATGATCCAGTTCCTCCTGGAGAGTTACGGGTTTGTCCAGCTTCTGCAGGCTGTACCGTAGCAGATTGGACAGCGAAACGATCAGGTCGCTGGTTTTCTCCGCTCCTTCCAGGATCGCCAGCTTGGAGAGCACATTTAAGGTATTGAATAAAAAGTGCGGGTTAATTTGATTTTGCAGAGCCAGAAGCTCCAGTTCCTTCACAAGCCGCCGCATTTCCAGACTCTGTTTATCCTTCTCGATGAGGATATTTAAATCGGTGGACATTTGCGAAATGGCGTCCGACAGTACGCCTAGCTCGTCATCCCGTCGCGGTTGTGGCTTGATATTCAGATCACCTGTAGCGATTCGCTTCGCCAGTCCGACAAGTCTGCCGACAGGGCCAGTAATGCTGCGCGAGACCCAGATGGCAAGCAAAACCCCCATCAGCGCGTTCATACCGAACAACGCCACTCCCCATCCGTTCATTCGCTCATTCTTGTTCCGGATGTTCTCAATGATTGGCCGGTAATAAGCCAGTTCAGCATCGATCAGTTGCTGACCCTCCTCATGAATATAGCTGACGGTTTTCTCCGCTTCAATATAATGTTCAAAAGCCGATTGAGGATCTTGTGCCTTTGCATCCAGAACTGCGGCTTGTTTCTGTTCAAGAAATGTGGCCAACAGATTCATGTAGTCCTCTTCGGCGAAAGAAGGGTCGGTCGAGTCGGAGACTTCCTGAATTCTGCCTTTTAACTGCATCAATTGGTATTCTGTCGGGCCCTGCACAGCCTTATCGCCTCTTGGATTAAGCAGATAGGCATATAGGAGCTTTAAGTTGCTCTCCGCCGATTCGGAGGTTTGCTCGATGAGAAGAATTCGGCCAAGCATTTCATCGTAGCTCTGTTGTACGACCTTTCCGCTTTGGAATACAAAATAAGCGATGATATTGGCGAACACAACTAGAAGAGGGATGAACAGAAGTAGCTTCGTTCTGATCGTCATCGTCTGTCATCTCCGGTCATGTTGTCGGGAGTGTCCGCATGCATCTCATATATCCTGGTGTATGTTAATTCCTGGGGGGCATTCCCCTTTAGATAATCATTCAGCAATTTTATGGCCTTAGCCCCCATTTCCTCTGGCTGTTGAACAATGGTCAGTTCGATTTTGCAATCTCTGATGGCTTCCAACGTCTCGGTCATATCGTCAAAAGCGAAAATCTGCAAACTCCGCGCCCCGCGCCGTTCCGAGGCTTCCAGAATGCCAAGGCCGTCCAGCGCACTGAATCCGACCATGTAGCGGATCTGCGGGTACCGGGTGAGCATGTTCTGAGCTTGCTGTGCTGCCTGAAGCCGTGAAATATTTGAGGAGCGAATCTCCACAATGCGGAGCTTGGGATAGCGACCGATCACGGAACGAAATCCAGCAAGCCTGAGTCGCTGATTCTCGACACGCTCGCTACTGATCATAACTCCGATGTCGCCACGCTCTCCAGAGGCTTTCGCTAACAGCGCGCCCATCCGTTTTCCTGCTCCTTCATTATCCGTTCCCACGTAAGCTAGTCTACGGGAGTCTGGTTCATCCGTATCGATCGTGATGACGGGGATGCCAAGTCCGGCTGCTTTGTCGATTAATCGGCGATACTCTGGATCATTTATCCCCTGAACCAGAATTGCATCCGCCTTACTGGCGATCGCTTTATCCAGCAGTTTGACCTGCTCAGACGGATTAATGCGGTCCGGCCCGATATAATCGAGCCGCATACCGTACTGTTCCGCTTCCTTTCGGGCTCCTTGTTCGATTGACCGCCAGTAATAATTATCCAACTCCTGTGATATCAGTACGACTTTTGTATCGGAAACCCCGTCTTTTGGAGAAACCGTCTTCAATAACTCTGCAAATTGGTGAATCTGAAAAGAAGACAGAGTGAACTGAAAGAGCAGCCAGGCAAATAGCAGAAAGACGGGGATAAGGATAAATGTCCATTTACGGTTTGACATGTCTTGCTCCTTTGTCAATATTTAGAGACTTAACTCATTATACAGCAACAAAAGAAGCGTAGGCAGCTATCGTCAACGGCAAGCAGCATTTATTGATGCGAAAGTTAGGATTTTTGACACCTAAATACGAAACTGGTCATGATTTTGATAACGCTTTCTACGGGCCTATTGCTACAATGACGGTATATACCCATTCTAATTACCGGAGGTTGAATGCCGTGTCATTTAAAGTAGCGTTTATTGGAGCAGGAAGCATCGGTTTTACCCGTGGAATTTTACGAGATCTGTTATCGGTGCCGGAATTTAATGATATTGAAGTGGCTTTTACGGACATCAGTCAGCACAATTTGGATATGGTCACTGAGCTGTGCCAACGGGATATTCGGGAGAACGGTTTATCCATACAAATACAGTCCTCTACGGACCGAAAGATAGCTTTAAAGGATGCCAAATACGTCATTTGTACGATCCGGGTTGGCGGTCTTGAAGCCTTTGCGACCGATGTGGATATTCCACTGAAATATGGCGTGGATCAATGCGTGGGCGATACCCTGTGTGCAGGAGGCATCATGTATGGTCAGCGCGGCATCGCTGAAATGCTGGAGATTTGCAAGGATATCCGCGAGCTAAGTGCACCGGATGTATTGCTGCTGAACTACTCGAACCCCATGGCGATGATGACATGGGCCTGCAATAAATACAGCGGTGTGCGTACAATCGGTCTATGTCACGGAGTCCAGCATGGGCATCACCAAATTGCCGAGGTGTATGGTCTCGAGAAGCAGGATGTGGACATTGTGTGTGCCGGAATCAATCACCAGACGTGGTACATTCAGGCGTCACATGAAGGCAAGGATCTGACAGCCGGACTGCTGGAGGCTTTTGAAAAACATCCCGAATATAGCCGCACCGAAAAGGTACGCATCGACATGCTTCGTCGTTTTGGCTATTACAGCACAGAGTCGAATGGTCATCTCAGTGAATATGTACCTTGGTACCGGAAGCGTCCGAATGAAATTATGGACTGGATTGATCTAGGCAGCTGGATCAATGGAGAAACAGGCGGCTATCTGCGTGTATGTACAGAAGGACGTAATTGGTTTGAAACAGATTTCCCTAACTGGATGAAAGAAGACCCATTGGAGTACAAGGCGGAAAATCGCGGTGAAGAGCATGGTTCATACATTATCGAAGGTCTGGAAACCGGACGTGTATACCGGGGGCATTTTAATGTCGTTAATAACGGTGTGATTTCCAATTTGCCAGACGATGCGATTATTGAAGCGCCTGGATACGTGGATCGGAATGGTATCTCCATGCCACATGTAGGAGACCTTCCGCTCGGTCTTGCTGCCGTCTGCAATGTAAGTATTTCCGTCCAGCGTTTGGCTGTCGAAGCGGCTGTACACGGAGATGATAAGCTGCTGCGGCAAGCGTTTATGATGGATCCGCTAGTGGGCGCGGTGTGTAATCCGAAAGAAATTTGGCAGATGGTCGATGAGATGCTGGTGGCGCAGGAAGCATGGCTGCCGCAATATGGAGCAGCGATTGCCGAGGCGCGTCAACGTCTGGCTGCAGGCGATCTGATTCCAACCCGACCCTATGAGGGAGCAGCACGACTTAAGGTGAAGACGGTTGAAGAAATGCAGTTGGATCGGGATGCCGCCAATAAAAATGCAGGGCAATCCGACAAGGGCAAGGATCGCGAAAAAGTGTAGAACAACAAGGGCAGAGATTGACTTCACAACAATAAAAGGGTGTTTTCACGGTCATGAGGGCCTGAAAACACCCTTTTGCTGTCGATAGATATAACGATTTGGCATAGTTGGCGTTCTGGAGTTTATCATTGTCGATTTAGGCTGACGGAAATTAAAGAATACGGTCTTGCTTTTTATGAATTTGCTCTTTTGCCGTCGATCCTAAATCTCCCGAAAGCTTGTTATAGCAGGGATGTTCAACAAATGAAGAAACCGACTTCAGAAAAAGAGGGGCCGTGATGAACCACTAGGGTGGCAATTCATATGCCTAATTAATAATGTAGTCCTTAATTTATTCAATTTACAGCAGATTTCCAGCTCACTATAATCTAACATAGGAGGTGACAAAAAGGGGAAAATGTGAGCGCATGCACAAATAGAAAGCGCTTACCTTTCGCAACTATGAACGCCACTTTTTTTGGAGAGAGTAGAGTAGGCGTAACTTACAATTAATCATGTAACAATCAGGTGCCGACATAGGAAGATTCAACAAAATCCACGGAAAGATAGGTGAAGCAATTGAAAACAAAGCAAGTGCTTCGTAAAAGCATGAAGTATGCTTTTGCGCTATCACTCGTCGCAAGCAGCTTTCTACCAGGTGCAGGATTTACGGATAAAATACATGCAGAATCCCATGTGGACAATCCTTACCAAGGAGCGACAAAGTATATTAGCCCTGATTATGCGGCTAGTGTCGACACATCGATTGCCAAAATTACGGATGCCAATCTGAAAGCAAAAATGCAAACGGTCAAAACGTTCCCGACAGCCGTATGGCTTGATCGTATCGCTGCTATTAATGGCGGTGGAGGCAAGCTTGGTCTGGAAGCGCATTTGGACCAAGTATTGGCGCAAAAGAAAGGCAGCACACCGATCACGGCGGAATTTATTGTGTATGATCTGCCCGGACGGGATTGTCACGCCTTGGCTTCCAATGGTGAATTGCCGCTGACCCAGGCAGGTCTGGAAACCTATAAAAAGGATTATGTTGACAAAATTGCTTCTATTTTTGCAAATCCCAAATATAAGGATATTCGTATCGTAGCGATCATTGAACCAGATAGTTTGCCAAATCTGGTAACCAATCTGGATACTCCCCAATGTGCACAAGCCAAATCTACAGGGATATATGAAGCTGGAGTTAAGTACACAATGAATAAGCTGAACGAGATTCCGAATGTGTACAAATACGTTGATATCGGTCACTCTGGCTGGTTAGGTTGGGATAACAACCGTGCAGCAACGGTATCCCTGTTTACAACTATTTTCAAAGATACGAGCAAAGGACTGTCTAGCGTAGACGGCTTTATCTCGAATACAGCCAACAGTTCACCGCTGACAGAACCGAATCTACCTGATCCAAATCTGAATATCGGTGGACAGCCGATCAAATCGTCCAAGTACTATGAATGGAATCCTAATTTCGATGAATCGGATTTTGCAGAGTCATTGCATAGAGATTTTGTCAGCGCAGGCTGGCCGAGCTCACTCGGTATGTTAATTGATACAGGCCGTAATGGATGGGGAGGACCTAACCGTCCGACTTCCGCAGTCGGCAATGATATTAACTCCTATGTAAACTCAGGCCGTGTTGACAAACGCTCACACCGTGGTAACTGGTGTAATAACAGTGGAGCAGGTATGGGAACGCCGCCACAAACGGCTCCAGCTGGCCATATCGATGCCTATGTCTGGGCGAAACCTCCGGGTGATTCCGATGGTTCCAGCTCACTCATTCCGAACGATGAGGGTAAAGGCTTTGACCGTATGTGTGATCCTACCTATACAACCAAGGATGGCACATTAACAGATGCTTTACCGAATGCACCTATTTCAGGAGCATGGTTCCATGATCAGTTTGTGATGCTGGTACAAAATGCGTACCCTGCTATCGTGCCTTCCACTGGTGGTGTGGACCCAGCGCCTACAGCTCCGGCTGTACCGTCAGGCTTAAAGGCTGTTGTGGGCAATGCTCAAGTAACGCTGACTTGGAATGCGTCTACTGGTGCTGATAGCTACACGGTCAAACGTGCTACTAGCGAAGCAGGTCCTTTTACAGCCGTTGCGCCTCTTGTAACGGAAAGAGAGTACACGGATAAGGGACTGACGAACGGAACAACTTACTTCTATGTTGTAAGTGCTACGAATGCGAAAGGAACAAGTAAGGATTCCGCAGCGGTAAGCGCTGAACCTAAAGGTACACCGACTGATCCAACAGACCCTACAGATCCTACAGAACCAGCGGGTGATCTGGTTGTAATGTACCGGGCCGGGGACACCGATCCAGCGAATAACGCAGTCAAGCCTTTCTTTAACTTGAAAAATAAAGGAACAACACCTGTGAAGCTGAGTGAGCTGAAAATCCGTTACTATTTCACGAAAGATGGCAGCCAGGAGCTGCAATCTGCAGTAGACTATGCGCAAGTAGGTAATGATAACGTGCTGCGTACCTTTACTGACAACTATATTGAAATTGGTTTCAGTCCTGCTGCCGGTACGCTTGCTGCCGGAGCGCAAACAGGTGATATTCAGATCCGCATGAACAATAGCGACTGGTCCAACCTGGACGAATCCAATGATTACTCCTTCGATCCAACCAAAACCTCTTATGCAGAATGGAACAAAGCAACGTTGTTCCACAATGATAAGCTGGTGTGGGGAATCGAGCCTTAGGATTTGGTCAGAACATGTGCCCTTGAATGATTGAAAAGTATTAAAAGAAGGTTACGGCATCACTGTCGTAGCCTTTTTTACGTCTTCGAATAAAGAATTTGATGACCAAGGGAATAAGCATTGAAATTGTGTATAATGAAAAAAAGAATGCTGTTCTACTGTGGAGGGTCATCATGAGCAAAAAGTTAATCTTAGATGTAGATACTGGCATTGACGACGCGCTTGCTATTGCGTACGCGGTCCATTCGCCGGAATTGGAGCTACTCGGTATTACAACCACCTTTGGTAATATCTCGGTGGAGGAGGCAACACGTAACTCACTGATTCTGCTGGAAAAACTGGGGGTAGAGGCTCCGGTCGTGTCTGGCGCTCACAAGCCGTATGCTCGGGAGCTGTTCAAACCTTATTCCCGGCATATTCACGGCGAAGACGGTATTGGCAATCAGTTGAAAGGAGCACCCTCCCGTCAGGCTGCGTCTGGGGATGCCGCTGATTTTATAATCGGACAGGCTCGTCGCTATGAAGGCAAACTTACTCTGGTAGCTGTGGGACCGCTGACCAATCTTGCGATTGCATTGGATCGCTGTCCCGAATTACCCCAATTGCTTGACCGCCTGATCATCATGGGCGGTGCGGTCACAGTGAAAGGGAATGTAACTCCGACGGCTGAAGCGAATATTTACGCCGATCCAGAAGCCGCAGCCTATGTGCTGGGAGCGGGCTTTCCGCTTACGCTCGTTGGGCTGGACGTCACGATGCAAACACTGCTTCCACAGCAGGATGTGGACAAATGGCGTGAGCAAGGGACCGAGCTGGGTGCGTTTATGGCAGATATGACAGACTTTTATATGGAAGCTTATCTCAACTTCAGACCTGGTATTGCAGGCTGTGCTTTGCATGATCCACTGGCTGTAGGATTAGCGATAGATTCCAGCTTTGTGGAGACGCGTCCAATGCACATTGCCGTTGAGGTGGGCGATTCCACCGAGGTTGGTCGCACCCGTGAGGTGCAAAATGAGAACGAAGCTCAAGCACTGACTACGGTTGACGTGGCACTTAAAGTCGATGCGGAGCGATTTTTGCGTCATTTTCTTAGCCGGGTGGTATAAATTAGCCGGGTGGTATAAAAAAATAATTCAAAGATTGCCGATGAATCTGCATCGGCAATCTTTTGTGCATACATGTTTTAAGGGCTTTCATCTAGAGGTGGACTCACCGCTATAAAAATACCATATAATGTTATAATAGGTATAGTTAGATAAAACTGCCAGACTACAGAGGAGGAGATTGATTGTGTTTTCTGCTGCTCGACGACTACCTTTGCTGGAACATATGTATAATCATGCCCCGACAGGAATCGTGATTTTGTCGAGGGAAGGGAAGTGCCTGTACGTCAATCCCGCCTTTTGCAAAATGGTCGGATATGAGCAGGAGGAATTACTGGATATCCGATATTACCATCTCTTGTATAATGAGGCTCAGGATCAGCAAGGGTTGAGGGAGGCTTACGCAGGTTGGCTAAAGGCTACAGATCAAGTCTATAAGACAGAGCTGCGTTTGAAACATAAACGGGGAACATCCGTCTGGCTATCGCTGGAATTAACCATATTTGATGATGAGGCTACCGAACAATCTTATTTGATTGCGTATGCAATGGATATTACGGAGAAAAAAGATATGGAGCAGGTGCTCTCGGATAATGAGGATTTGTACATGCTGATTACGGAAAATACGCCGGATGTTATCTCATATAGCACGGCGGACGGCATACTCCAATATATTTCTCCTTCGGTGGAAAAACTCCTAGGCTATACAAAGCAGGAAATGCTCGGCAAAAAGCGGCTCCAATTTTACCATATCGAAGATGCCGATTACATGCGTGTACATGGAATGTTCAAGGAAACAGGCATCATGAAGCGGCGTGTACGTCATAAGGACGGGCATTATTTGTGGCTGGAAGTATCGTACCGTATTATTCGGGATGAACAGGGCAAGATCAAGCGAGTTCTATCCATCGGACGCAACATCACAGAGCGCCAGAAGAGCGAGGAGAATTTGGCAAAAGCTCAGCAGTTGGCGATGTTCGGCTCATGGGACTGGGATCTGGTCAACAATGTTATGCATTTCTCCAAGGAATTTCGTAGCATTTTTGGTTATCTTGTCAAGCCGGTTGAAACAAGTATTGACGCGCTCATGGCGGCTGTTCATCCAGAAGATACAGAGCGCATGAAACAGATTATCACCAACGTTATATTAAAGGGAGTTCACGAAGAAACCTTTTACCGGATTGTATTGCCCAATGGGGAACAAAAGGTACTGCGTTCAATCTGGGAAGCTGAAATGGACGAGCATGCAGGCAAGCCCGTTCAAGTGGTTGGTATGATCCAGGATGTTACAGAGCACCGGGAAATGGAGCAGCGTCTGCGCGAAAGTGAAAACCGTTATAGGTCACTGTTTCAGCATAATCCACTTGGGATATGCGCCGTGAATATGGAAGGTCATATCTTGAGTGTGAATCCGAGCTTGGTGGAGCTTACGGGTTATACGAGGGACGAACTGCTTGGGGCTGACATACTTATCATGGCTTCCTCTGAGGAACAGGACAAAATCAAGCGTCATATGGAACTGGCCAAGCAGGGTGAGACGCAAACCTATGAATCGGAATTCATACATAAGGAGGGGGAGCGTCTATTCATTAAGATGACGAATATCCCGATTTTCGTGCAAGAGGAAATTGTAGGCTGCTACGGGATTATAGAAAACGTTACCCCTCTCAAAAGCTACATTGCTCAAATTGAAAAACTTAGTAATGAGCATTCGCTTATTTTGAATGCCGTATCCGAAGGAATTGTGGGTTTAAGTAACGAAGGACATGTCCGCTTTATGAACCCGGCAGCTATCGAGATGTTCGGCGTAGGATCGGCTAATCCGCTGAATGGCGCATGCATAGATATGATCCGCCATGCTGACGAAATTGGTAGTCATTTTCCAGACGAACAGTCCTCTATTCTTCAAGCGATTCGAAGCGGAGCCTCTTATCAGGCTGAGGAAGCTGTATTTTGGAAAAAAGACGGGTCCAGCTTTCTGGCCTCCTATCGAATCAGTCCTTTGATGGATAATGGCGAGCGAAAAGGAGCTGTGATGGTTTTTGTAGACAGGACGAATGAAAAGGAGATCATTCGGGCCAAGGAGTCTGCCGAACGCGCCGATCGGGCCAAGTCAGAGTTTCTCTCTGTGATGAGTCATGAGCTCCGTACACCGATGAACGGCATTATAGGCATGGCAGGGTTACTGGCAGATACTGAATTGGATGAGGAGCAGCGTAGCTATATAGACATTATTACCAGCAGCAGCGGTGCTTTAATGCAGATATTGAACGAGATACTGGATTTGAGCAAAATCGAAGCTGGCAAAATGTCTTTGCTGCACGAATCCTTTGTGCTAGATGATGTGGTCGGCAGTGTGGCTGACCTATTCATGACGCAGGCTATGGAAAAAGGCATTGAGCTGGAATGGCATGTGGATCAGGAAATGCCAGGGATGCTGGTCGGTGATCATGTGCGTATTCGACAGGTGCTGGTGAATTTGGTGAGCAATGCGATCAAATTTACGGAGCGAGGGCGTGTAAATATCTTTGTGGAGAGAAAGGCTTACAGCCGTCGTAAAAATAGATGCCTGATTGAGTTCAGTGTAACGGATACTGGAATCGGTATTCCAGCAGACCGCCAGCATCTATTGTTTCAGCCTTTTTCCCAGCTTCATCCGGCACTGAACCGAAAATATGGAGGGACAGGACTGGGATTGTCCATCTGTAAAAACTTGGTTAAGCTGATGGGGGGTTCCATTGGTGTGGATAGCGATGAGGCCAGAGGAGCGACGTTCCGGTTCCAGCTGGATCTTAAGCTGCCAGAAGGTTCAACACTTGCGAATATAAGCCGTGATGAACCTTATGAGTCAAGGGAAGGCTAAAAAGCGATAACCGTGATGCATGATGCATCACGGTTATTTTTGTAAGGAATACCCAAAGAAAAGATTGACAAACTGTTCTAACTGTACTATCGTTAATAGTACAGTTAGAACAGTTAACCTATATAAATTGAAATTGAGCCAGTGTTGGAAGGAGGAAGTCCATGTTCGAGCTGGATATCCGCAGCCGCAAGCCGATCTACGAACAGCTTATGGACAGGGTAAAGGAAATGATCGTGTACGGATCGCTTCAGCAGGATGAGCAATTGCCTTCTGTAAGGGCATTGTCCGCTCAACTTACGGTGAATCCGAATACGATTCAGAAGGCGTATCGAGAGTTGGAACGAGAAGGATACATTTATTCCGTTCAAGGCAAAGGCAGCTTTGTCACGCCTACCCAGCAGCAGCCGCAACAAATCAAGCGAGATGAGATTCGGGCGGCATTGTTAAAACAAATGATCGAAGCTGTCCATTTCGGTTTTACACAGCAGGAAGTGGACGGCATATACGTGGAAGCTACACAAACAAAGGAAAGGGGGATGTCCCTTGATTGAATTAAGGGAAGTCACAAAGACATTTACAGAAGAAAAAGCTGTTGATCAGCTAGCCCTTACGGTAAAGAAGGGCTCCATTTTTGGACTGCTGGGCTCGAACGGAGCTGGGAAAACGACCTTGCTCAAAATTATTGCCGGGATTTACCGACCCGATGTTGGCAAGGTGTTAATCGGTGGACAGCCGGTATATGAGCAGCCTGAAGTCAAGCAGCACATTCTGTTTTTGCCGGATGCTCCCTATTTCTTCCCACAAGCGACAATTCGTCAGATGGCCCGGTTTTACCGCTCTATTTATCCAAGTTGGAGTGAAGAACGCTACACACAGCTAACAGGTATTTTTAAGCTGGACCCGAAGCGCAAACTTCACCGATTTTCCAAAGGGATGAAGCGTCAAGCCGCTTTTTTGCTTGCCTTGAGCTGTATGCCTGAGCTGCTGGTTTTGGATGAACCCATTGATGGTCTGGACCCCGTGATGCGCAGAATGATCAAAAATCTCTTGTTCCAAGAAACCGCTGCACGTGAGATGACCGTCGTAATTTCATCTCATAATTTGCGTGAGATTGAAGACATGTGTGATCATGTGGGCATTATGCACCAAGGACGGATGCTGTTGGAAAAAGAGGTCGACGACCTCAAATCTGATACGCATAAGGTGCAGGTTGCTTTTCGGGACAGCATGCATGAGGAAGCTGTCTGTGGCCAACTTTCGGTCGTACATAAGGAGCGGAGGGGCAGTGTTCTGCTGCTTATTATCCGGGGTGAGCGAGAGCGGATTGCAGAGACAATTGAAGCGTATGAGCCGCATGTATTCGATTTGTTGCCGCTGACGCTTGAGGAAATTTTCATTTATGAAATGGAGGACGCAGGTTATGACATCCAACCGATTCTTCTGTAGCGGCGGCGTAATTCGCCAATGCTTGACACAGCATGGCTGGATCGGTCTATTATACTTGGCGGGATTGCTGTTTACAGTACCGCTGCCATTGTTTGTGAGCATTGGTGATGAACAACCGCAAGTGGTTTTAAAAAGCTTGTTCGATAGCACAAACTCGGGTAATGAATTGCAAAAATTGATTTTAATGACCGTACCGGTGCTGGCAGGCGTGATGCTGCTTCGTTTTGTTCAGCGACAGGGGCCATCCGATTTGTATCATAGCCTACCTTTGCGTAGAGAGCATCTATTAACGGCACATTTCATTAGCGGTCTTATTCTTTTACTTGTACCTGTGTGGCTGACTGCGGGAGTAACTGCTTGGGTTAACACGTCAATCGAACTGCCTTATATTTTCCATATCCATGATATTGGATCGTGGGCTCTGGTCGTATCCGTCCTTACGATTTTCCTGTTTACCTTTACCGTGTTTGTAGGGACTTGTGTGGGACAATCGTTGCTACAGGCCGTAGTAGTGTATGTTTTGCTGCTATTGCCTCAGTTTCTATTCATGATGATGGGGCGTTTTCTGGAACGTAATTTATACGGTTATGTGCGGGTACGAGAAACCGTTGTCCAATATATTAACGGTTCGGAGTTTCGTAGTAATAATAATGTTTGGGAAAACTTATCGCCGTTTGTACGCATTGTGGAGAACTTGCCGCAGCGCGCCTTTTCCTACATAGAGCTACTTGCCTATTTAGGTATCTCTCTGCTGTTTGTCGCCTTGAGTTATGGTTTGTATCGTAAACGCTTGGTCGAAAAGGCGACTCAGGCCATAGCATTTCCTTTCTTACAGCCTTTGTTCAAGGCAGGGGTTATACTATGCGCCATGCTAGTACTAGGTGATTATTTTTATAATCCAGGTACAAGAGGAGTAAATTGGTCGATTTTTGGCTATACACTTGGAGCTATTTTAGGCTACATCGTTGTAGAGATGGTCATCCGCAAGACATGGCAAATTGTGCGTGTTCGTGCTTTGGTGGAAATGGTTGTTTACGGTGTGATCATGGGGCTGGTACTATATATCCCGATTTCAGGTTGGTTGGGTTATGAGGGACGGATTCCAACAGCTCACTCCGTAGAAAAGGTTTATGTGGGGCAAGAGGAGCCTCTAGGGGGAGATGCACAAACAGAAGCTTATTACTCCCAAGACAGGGCTTATATCGCCTCTGTGCTAAATTTACATCGTGAACTTGTACGTGCACATGCAGCTGGCGAGAAAACGTTGTCCAAAAACCTGGCCGTCGAATCGGCAGTCATAGTCTACCGTTTGGATGATGGTTCCACCATGACTCGCCGCTATACATTCCCGGAGAAGCCCTTCCGGACAGAACTGACTAAAGTGATGGAAGCAGAGCCTTACAAAATGGTGAGGTACAAGTTGGATAAGCTGCAAGGAAAAGCAGAGACGATTAATATCCAATCCGTAGATGATAATGAAAGACGAGTGGTTTTAACCAATCCCAAAGAAGCACGTGAATTTGAAGATATACTCAGAGAAGAAGTATTAAATATGAGTTATAGCGAAATGCAATCACATCGATATCCCCTAGGGAGTGTTTCTATTACAAACAAAGAGTCATCCTTTACCAATAACGAACCGAGCTGGACTCGTGAATTTTCATTTGATTGGCCGGCTTCCTATCACAAGCTTACAGGTTGGCTAGAGCAAAAGGGGTATGCGGATAAGGTGATCATTGATGCCAAGGATATTTTTT
Source organism: Paenibacillus sp. SEL1 (assembly GCF_054602535.1). Classification (NCBI taxonomy): domain Bacteria; kingdom Bacillati; phylum Bacillota; class Bacilli; order Caryophanales; family Paenibacillaceae; genus Paenibacillus; species Paenibacillus sp. SEL1. Next base: position 3,208,079 of record NZ_CM137723.1, read on the forward strand.
CGATACGGGCTGTTCCTATTATTACTGAAGAGCTTGAACCTTATCAACCCAATCAGTATATTGAAGACTATAAGCTATTTAAAAGCATCCAACAGAAGCATAAAGCAATAACGATTGAAGACCCGAAGCTGTGGAGCACTGTACTGGAAAATCGTAGATCTAATAGCTATACTCCAAATATGACGAAAGGCACTTACCTGGTTCAGGTCAAGATCAAACCTTTATTTAGTTCAGATCCCCATACACGCTATTACTATTTTACTCCGAACGATATGACACCGGAGCTTGCAAAGGCTTTACCAGCAATTCCTTAAGCCCACGATATGGCTATACAGGATGACAACTTCCCTCCGTTTGGCGATGCCGGGTTCGATCTTGTGCTGAATAAGCATGAGTCATTTTCGCCAACGGAGGTACGACGTATTTTGCACTTGTCTACTATTTTTAAAAGCCATTGAATGGCAGATTGCAGACTTTCAGCCAGAGAAATATATAGAACAGCTGTATGGTCTGTATTTGGATATCCAACGTGATGGGTACTGGGACGTGAAGCAGCACCGTTTTTTGATCCATGCCAGAGCGATATAAAGAAGATTCGATACCAAAAAGGTCCTTCCCGTGGGGAAGGCCTTTTTTGCCATAAGCATTAGGGTAAGAACAATATCAGAAGCCACATGGCGGTTGGCAGTGAAATACCAACGGCTATCGCTATATAGGGCAAGGGAGTTCGGAAGTAGTTTTTACAGTCCGCCTCCTTGTCCTTTTTCTCGTGATAGAACGCTACCTGGGTTGCAAAGCTGTGAAGTAGCTTGAGTGCTTCATCGCTTGGAATGTGCTGTAAGGAATGCCATAGATCATCATGTGCTTTTCGGAGCAAGGTTACATCAGATGTATGATTCGGGTGATCGGATAAGGACATTTTTTCCTCCTCTCGTATACTAATCTTTACCATAATTGTACAATGAAGAAGCAATGGCTTACAGTCTCATTTCATTCATTAGATATAGGGGGATGTACATGTCTGATCCAAAGAGAGTTATAACCAAGCTGGAAAAGGATGAGTCTGTGCGGATAGCATGGTTTTGGCCATGGCTGGGCGGTACGTTTATGTTTGGATTGTTTTCAGTCATGTTTAATGTAGTTTGGAGTATGGTTGTGGCACCCCAAGTGCAGCTTCTGCTGAGGCATGAAGGTGTCACAGATACAACTGTGTTTGTAATATTACTTCTATATGCATGGATTATCGGTCTCATTTTTGCAGCTTATGGTGCCTTGAGTGCGCGTATGTCTAGCATGGGCAAGCTTTCGCTGATGCTGACTGGGCTATTATCATTATTATGTGGGCTGTGGTTGTGGATTGTAGGCATACAAGGGTCTGGTGGCCAACCTGCTGAAGTGGGAGGGGCGTGGGAGCTCTTTTCACTCTATCACGCTTGGGCGGAGCCTGTGTTGGAGGTATTGGGGCCATATACACAGCATGGTGAAGTTTGGTTTCTACTGGCAGCACTGTTGCCGATAGCTGGCATGGTAGTAGGAGTTGGGGTGAATCGTTATCCAGCGCTAACCGACAAGAATGGTAAGGTGGATCATAGATGGCAATGGATTGTTGCCGCGATATCTGCTGCGCTCGTCATTGTGCTAACGATTACACTGATGCTTCCTCAACGCCCGTACATTGCAGAGAGGGATTTTCCGGTAGTAGACGGGGCTACGGCGGCCATTCCTTTTGCGCAGGATATGCTGCATGAACTGACTGGAATGAGCAAGGCGCGAGCGGCGCACGAGCTGAGATTCAACACGACCCATCAGGCATATGTCAATTTGATCGAAAAGAAGGCGGATCTGATCCTGGTGGCCGGTCCTTCCGATGAGGAACTGCGTCTGGCAAAAAGCCGGGGAATACAAATGAAGCTCACACCCATTGGGTGGGATGCCTTTATTTTTCTCGTACATCAAGACAATCCAGTTAACGGACTTTCTTCGGAGCAGGTACGCAGCATATATGAAGGATCTATTCGTAACTGGAGTGAAGTAGGGGGAAAGCATCAGCCGATCGTTGCTTATCAGCGGGAGGAGAATTCAGGAAGTCAAACATATATGCAAAAGAAAGTGATGAAAGGTCATGACATGGCTGAACCTCCTCGGGAACTCCGAATTGGTATAATGGGTGAAATGATTAATGCAGTTGCTGATTTTAACAAGGATCACAATGCGCTCGGTTATTCATTTTATTATTTCGCAAATGTGATGCATAATCGTCAAGAGGTCAAATTTTTATCTATTGATGGAGTGAAGCCCGACAAAGAACACATTCGTTCGAAACAATATCCATTCACAGCTCAACTGTTTGTAGTTACACGCGAAGGTGAGAAACCAAGCCCTTCGATGCAACGATTACTCGAATGGCTGCAAAGCGAAGCAGGAACCCGGGCCATCGAAAAAGGCGACTTTGTTCCTGTAAACTCGTAATCCTGTAACACTGGTTTGCATTCTGTCCATTCCGTATATTCACCTTAAGAGTGAAACGAAGACAGCAGGGTAATACATAGAATATACATGGCTGTGAATACAATACCCGCACAGCCATGTATATCACCAACATAAGGGGATGAACGAAAATGAAGAAAAAAACATCGGTCTGGGTGCTTTTACTCGCCGTAGCCATAGTGACAGCGGGGTGTGAAACAGGCTCGGAAACAGAACAAACGGCTCAAAATCAAAATGAGCAAAAGGGTGTCACCTCGGCACAAGCGAATGGTTCAGGAACCACTGTGGATACGCCGAAAACAGGAGGACAAGCAACCACAGACACTACGATAGCGAAGGTCCGCATGGACAATATTACCGCGCTGCGTTTGATCGACGGCCAATCCGGCTGGATCGGCGGAAATGGCTGGATTGCCCGAACGGACGCGGCTGCATCCGGTTCAGTCGGATCGACGTGGAATGTGCAATATCAGGGCCAAGGTACGGTTCAGCAGATTTTTGCCTTGAACGGGCAGCAGGCCTGGGCTGTTATGGCAGACAGCGGGTCGCTGCTGGCCACTCGCGATGGCGGCAAACGCTGGGAGGTTGTCGGGACTGTACCTGAGCAAGGGCAAGCGGGCTTTTTACACTTTGTATCATCCAAGGAAGGGTTCAGTGGCAACCAATATACGAAGGATGGCGGGCAAAGTTGGTCCTCGCTCCCCGTGCCTGGCCACTTGATAGGACAGCCATATTACCATGATCAGCAAAACGGCTGGGCAGTTACGCAGGACACAGACCGTTCGTTTCAGATTTTACACACGGTTAACGGGGGCCAAAAGTGGACTACTGTCATGTCACGGACAACGGAGGCGCCTCTAAATGGGGCCATTATTCGTTCGGTAGAACGTGGCAACGCATGGATTGAGCTGGTTGGCGATACGGGGATGAATCAGACGTCGTATTCGCTTTGGCATACTGCCGATAGTGGACAAAGCTGGCGTGCTGTGCTGGCGAATGCCACTGCTGGCGGCGGTCCGGCACCAGGTATTAGCCAGCAAGACAACCAGGTTCCTAAAAATGAAGGGGCTGCACCAGGTATGCTCTATGCGGTTAATAGCAGTACCGCATGGATGGGCGGTTACTGCGCACCGTGCGACAAGCCCAATACCATCGGCTGGACGACTGACGGCGGCAAGACGTGGAACAATGGCAAGCAAGGCTTTGACGGTTATGGTGGTCAGCAAATCGGGATGGCAAATGCCAAGGAAGGCTGGGCTATTTTCTCGGATTCAGAGCAGGCCCCAGTCATGTATACCACCTCGGATGGTGGACAGCATTGGACGCAGAGCCATGTATTTGACAAGCCTGTGGCATCAGGCTCCTAAGGAGGGAATGCATATGAGCCAACATAAGAAAAGTGTGATTACCTGGACTGACGGTCGTGAAGTGCCGCTAATCGGGCAGGGCACGTGGCATATGGGTGAAAAAGCGTCACTCCGCCAGGAAGAAGTGCGCGCGCTTCAACTTGGCTTGGAGCTGGGCATGACGCTGGTGGACACGGCTGAAATGTATGCGGAGGGCGGCGCAGAAGAGATCGTCGGAGAGGCCATTCGGGGTCGCCGGGATGATGTCTATCTTGTTAGCAAGGCGTATCCTCATCATGCGGACCGCCAAGGACTGGCTCAAGCGTGCGAAGCGAGCCTAACCCGAATGGGAACGGAGTACGTGGACATGTATTTGTTGCATTGGCGTGGGAATATTCCGCTGGAAGAGACGATACAAGGCATGGAAAAACTGCGTGAGCAGGGCAAAATCCGCAGCTGGGGAGTGTCCAATCTGGACAAGTCCGACATGGAGGAGCTTTGGAGCCTAAGTGGAGGCGAAGCCTGCGCTGTCAACCAAGTGCTGTATCACGCAGCTTCGCGGGGCATCGAATATGATCTGCTACCTTGGAGCCGTACGCATGGGATGCCTGTGATGGCCTATTGCCCGATTGCCCAAGGTGGCCGCCTGCGACGGGGGCTGTTGGAGCATCCTGTTATGGTAGACATTGCTGCCAGCCACGGGGTAACTCCATCCCAAATTGCGCTTGCGTGGGTCATACGGGACGGTGATGTCTGGGCAATTCCGAAGGCGGTGCAGGAATCGCATGTACGAGAAAATGCAGCGGCAGCAAGTATTCAGCTCACTCCTGAACAACTTCAACAAATAGACGAAGTTTTTCCTCCGCCAACGCGGAAGCAGCCGCTGGATATGGTTTGAGGAAGGAGGAGCCCATGACAGAGCGAGAGACAGAACTGCATGAGGTAGATGATCATCTGGATTATGGATTATCCGTTGTATTCATCGGCTTTAATCCCAGCTTGAAATCAGGCGAGGTAGGACATCATTATGCGAATCCGCGCAACCGATTTTGGCGCATACTGGAGGGAGCAGGCTTGACACCTCGCTTGTACGATCCATCGGAAGATCGGGAGCTGCTGAAGCTGGGCTTCGGCTTTACGAACATTGTTTCCCGTCCCACGAGGGGAGTAGAGGATATTGCACGCGAGGAATACGCCGAAGGACGTCTGAAGCTATACGAGAAGCTAAAGGAATACCGCCCGAAGGTTGCTTGCTTTGTCGGCAAAGGCGTGTACACCGAATACAGTAAAAAATCCAAAGTGAATTGGGGATTTCAGCCTGAACCGCTCATTCCCGAGATGCATGAATTTGTGGCACCTTCGTCTAGTGGACTGGTGCGCATGTCGCTGGAAGAAATCACAGATATTTATCGCCATCTCCAAACGTTCCTTTCGTCAGAAATCGTCTGAAATGCAGTAAGCACGGTGAATACAGCTAGCACCAAAAGAACCACACGCTTCAGTCCCTGCTGGGAAGAACGTGTGGTTCTTTGAGCTGTGTCTATTCTATTGTAAGGCTTTCGCCTGCCATGCCTGTTCCACGGGAACATAAGGATACCCCAGATCACGTGCGACCGCTTCGTAGGTAATATGTCCGTTCAGGACATTGGTGCCGCTAAGCAGTGGCTTGCTTCTGCGAAGCGCCTCCTGCACACCCAAATCTGCGAGTTGGAGAGCAAAGGGGAGCGTCGCGTTCGTCAGAGCGAGCGTCGAGGTTTGCGGTACCGCGCCCGGCATGTTTGCTACTGCATAGTGAATGACGCCATGCTTCACATAGGTAGGCTGATCGTGTGTCGTGATGTGGTCAATCGTCTCGACAATGCCGCCTTGGTCGATGGCGACATCCACAATCACAGAGCCGGGCTGCATCGTCTGTACCATGGCTTCCGTTACGAGCCGCGGGGCTTTGGCACCAGTGATCAGGACAGCACCGATCAACAAATCACTTTGCGCCACGGCTTCAGCAATGTTGGACGGGGTGGACACCAGCGTATGAAGCTGATTGCCAAAAATATCGTCTAGTTGGCGCAGTCTTGGTAGGCTCAGGTCGATTAGTGTCACATCTGCCCCGAGACCGATGGCGACCTTGGCAGCATTGGTGCCGACCACCCCTCCGCCAATAATGGTCACTTTACCGCGTTTGACCCCAGGCACACCTGCCAGCAGAATGCCTTTGCCACCCTTTGGTTTTTCCAGCAGTTGTGCTCCAATTTGTACAGCCATTCGACCGGCAACCTCACTCATCGGAGTAAGCAGCGGGAGGCTGCCTTCAACATCTAGCGTCTCATAGGAAATGGCGGTTACGCCGTTGTCTGTTAAAGCGCGGGCCAGTGCTGGCTCGGCAGCCAAATGTAGATAGGTGAATAAAATCAATCCTGGTCGAAAATATCCGTATTCAGAGGAGAGCGGCTCTTTTACCTTGATAATCAGATCCGCCTGGGACCACACGTCCGCAGCTTGCTGCACAAGAGTCGCACCGGCAGTGGCATAATCTCCATCCGTAAAGCCGCTTTCAACACCTGCACGGCTTTCCACAAATACGTGATGTCCGTGTTGAATCATTTGAGCTGCACCTGCTGGCGTTAGAGCGACACGATTTTCATTGTTTTTAATCTCTTTCGGAACCCCAATTTTCATTTCATTCACCTCTCCTAAAAATAATTGTTAAGAAAATTACACTATCATTTTTGCGCAGCCCTGCCGATTAGTTACATGGACTCAAGCCGATAAATGCAATTCATGTTAGATTAGGTACAGTTTACAAGGGGTGAAGCTCCTTGACATCATACATTTTGTCGGATTATCTGACTTGAAGGCTCGACTTTTTGATGAATATATGTCATATAAAATGACATAAAGACATATACATAAGGAGAATGCCGATGAACGGTAAAAAAACATTTACCATTGCGGATGTGCTGGAACGTCCCGTTTTCCGGCGGGCGAAGCTGGCGGCGGGGGAACAGGGCGTACATCGCCTTGTGGGTTGGGTCCATGTGCTAGAAATCACAAATGTTTCTCCGTTTGTGAGTCGTCATGACTTGATTTTGACGACCGGCCTGTGGCTCACCCGGAAGGGAGGAGAGCGTGCCGAGTATATGGAGCAACTGATCCGCTCGGAAGCCGCAGGATTGTGTGTGGAGCTGGGCACGAGCATTCATGAAATCCCCTCTGAAATTCTGGAGTTGGCGGAACGACATCACTTCCCGGTCATCGTATTTGAGCAGCCAGTGCGTTTTGTTGAAATTACACAAGATATTCATTCCCTACTTATTAACCGACATCATGAACTTCTAAAAGATCTGGAGCGATTTTCACGTCAGCTTCAGCAGGAAACCCTGCGCAGCACTGATATGAACGCCCTCTTGCGTGTGCTTCATGACTATGCAGCCCGGCAGGTCATCTACATGTCTTCCATTGAAACCAATCGATTCGTACCTTCCGTCCAGCCGGATCTAGCGGACCGTATTGCAGATTTTTATGCCAATGAAGTGGAATCTAGTATGACCGCCGATCGGGAGGGGCATCTGCTGTTTCACCTAAATGAATCCACTGCCGTCTTGTTCCAGCCCGTTGTATGCTTCGGTCAGGTGTTTTCCGCAGTAGGTTTGGTACTGCATAGTGAAATGCCGACGGAAGAAATGTCGCTGCTACTCGATTACACTGCCAAGGCAGCCGCTACATTGGTGCTGAGAACACAGTTTCTTGAAGACCGATTGCTGCGTAATCAAAATGAATTGATTCAGGATGTACTGAGCGGACAGCTTCCCAGTGAAGAACAGGCTCAGACCCGGATGGGCCTGCGATTGTTATCGAAGGGGCAGTATTTATTTTGGGCAGGGGTCATTGAGGTAGAACATCAGGACAAGGATGCCAGTCAGGTACGCAAGGAATCCATCAATCAGGATGTGCTAGTGCTGCTTCGTTCATTGTTGAAAAAAGAAACGTTGCACAACCTGCTGATGATGAAGGGAAGTCAATGCTACATCCTTTGTGCCAAGGAGGAATTAACACTGCGTTCCGCAGCGCAAATGAAAAAAGTGCTTGCCCATACTGTTCAATATATTCAGAATTATGCCGCAGGACAGCTTGATAAGGTGCGCATTCATGCAGGCTTTGGTAAGGTAAGGCATCGCATGACGGGGACGGATCGCAGTTTTGAAGAGGCATATGAGGTCATTGAAGTGGCACGAAGCGTCCCAGTTATGAAGGATCGGTTGTTTTACGACAGCATCGGAATCTATCAGTTGTTGAAGGCGGTGCCCCGCATTCCATTTCTACAAGAGTTCGTAGAGGACCATTTGGGCGAGCTGATTGCGCATGATCGTGAGCACCATATGCAGCTTTTGGATACACTGGATGCCTATTTTCAATCCCATGGCTCCAAGCGTGATACCGCCGGAATTTTGTACATTCACAGACAGACCCTTTATAATCGGCTGGATAAAATTAATGAAATCATAGAGGGAAATCTGGCAGACCCTGACAAACGTCGTTGCCTAGAAATGGCACTACTGGCTTACCGGATGCTTCAGGCTGAAAATTGATTCTAAATAACTAGTTCTATTTTCCATTCTACTCATTTACAATGCGTGTTAACACTGAGATAATAGAAGAGATTACGGAAATATCTTGAAAGGGGATTAATATGAATATAAAAAAATGGATCGCCGTCCCTCTTATTCTGTTAATGGTAGCTTTGACAGGTTGCCAGGCAGTAGGTGGATTTGATGTAAGTAAAAATTTATTGGGAACACTAGATGTGAAATCCCAGCAGACAACGGAGAAAATCTCTCTTAAATTGACTCCAAAAGAAGGAATCACGCAAGGAGATAAGGAAATCGTAGATTTGATTAATTCGATTTCCGTCACTGTGGATGAAGCCAAAGTACAATCGGAGGAACTTGCTTCTGCCAAAGGTACATTGCACATCGATAAGTATAATTTGCCGTTTGAACTTGCTTTAGACCGCCAAGGTTTGGCTATTCAACTGGAAGGTGCCAAAAAACCTTATTACATATCTTTGAACTCGCAAGAGAGTTTGAGCGGTCTGCCTGCTGGATTTGATCCATATGTATATTCCAAAGACGTGAGAGAACTGACGAAAACAGCCGCTGCACTTATGCTCAAGCATGCGCCTAACCCTTCTACCATTTCTGCAACGTCTGTAACCGAGGAAGTATACGGTGAGAAAGACAAAGTGAAACTGACCCATCTGCATGCTGAACTTCGTGGTGATGAGCTGGTAACATTGGTAAAACCGTTCCTGGCGAATCTGGCCAAGGACGAAGCAGGCTTGAAAGAGCTGATCGGGCAAGCCATTGATATGACTAAAACAATTGCTTCCGGCATGAATATTGAAGGTAGTGATAAAGTAACAGCGGAACTGAGTGCTAACAAAGAAAAAATGGTCAATGAGGCTTATACCGAAGTTAAAAAGTATTTGGATCTGGCCGTTGATCAGTATGATGTAGGAGTTAGCACCATGTATGCACAGTCCCCTGAAATCAAAACGGTTCTGAGTGCTAACACGGTTCTGAAAAGCGACATGTATTTTGATGAAAAAGGAAATGTTCGCAAAGCGGCGACAGACCTGACGGTTGCTTTGCCAGATGTGGACGGTCTTCCGGTGAAGTCCTTCACAATTCTGACCGAAACTCAATCCTGGAACGTCAATGGTAGTGTGACGGCTGATAAAGTGGATATTTCTAACGGTGTTATTGACTTGAATAAACAAGCTGAATTAACTCCGGGAGCGACGCTGCGCAATTTTGAAGCGAATTCTCCGATCTACAACATTTTAAAAAATGATTTGAAAATTACAAAAGTAGAAACAACTTTCGATCCTAAAGACGATTACTACGTCTTGGAGAATCGTGGTGGTACTGCCTTTATTCCATTGCGTGAACTGACGAGCGAACTGAGCTCCGAGTTAAAATGGGATGCAGCTGCCAAACAGACTACTGTAATTGATGATATTACAGGTAAGACGATTAAGCTGAAAAGTGGCTCCAAACAGGCTGTATTGGAAGGAAGCACATTGACGCTGCCACAAGCTCCATATACGGATGAATATGGTACATTGTATGTTCCTTTCAAATCAGTTGCCGAGGCGCTTGGCGCCACAGTAACTCGTAATAATGATGGGGAATATGTACTGAAACGCGACTAAAAAGAAATTCAAGGAACCGGCCCAATTAGGGGCTGGTTCTTTTTTTGTTATATTGGTAAAATGCTCAGTAAAGCGATTAAAATAAGCGCTTACAAATTTTAAAAGTGCCATACTTTTATACAGGGAGAATTGAGATAATGATAGTATCATTCCAGCATAGCAAAACACATACAATTAGGGGGATATACGATGAAAGATATGGAACTATTGAATTCCAGAGAGGGACAAATGGTGCTTGCCCGAATGTACGGTCAACAGCAAATCTCTGAGCAAACGACTCGATATGAATCCCTTATACAGGCGTATCGGGAGCATTTTGGTGTAGGGGATATTGAACTGTTTAGTGCTCCGGGGCGCTGCGAAATTGGTGGAAATCATACAGACCACAATCACGGGAAGGTGCTGGCAGGCAGTATTACACTCGATACCATCGCTGCAGCTTCTAAAGTGGAGGAGTCTGTAATTACATTCTTTTCTGAAGGCTACAAGACGAAGTACGTCATCGATTTAACCGACTTGTCGCCAAAACCGGAGGATGACAGTACGATGCTGCTGATCCGTGGCATTGCTGCTGGTCTACTTGAATTCGGATACCGTATCGGGGGATTCCAAGCTTATATATCAAGCAATGTGTTCTCTGCTTCAGGTTTAAGCTCTTCCGCTTCTTTTGAAATGTTGATATGTACGATATTAAATCATTTTTATAACGAGGGAGCGTTAGATGCTGTTGCTAAATCCAAAATTGGTCAGTATGCGGAAAATGGCTATTGGAACAAGCCGTCAGGGCTGCTCGATCAGATGGCTTGTGCATATGGCGGCTTGATTTCCATTGACTTTGAAAATCCCAAGGAACCGATCATAAATCCTGTTCATTGGAATTTTGAACAAAACGGATATTCCCTCGTTATTGTAAATACAGGTGGAAATCATGCTGATTTAACGGACGATTATGCGGCGGTGCCCAACGAAATGTTTGCAGTGGCTCAGTCTTTAGACGCTTCGGTTTGCCGTGACTTATTGCCAGAGGATCTATATGCCAACCTTAAAATGGTCAGGGGAAAAGCAGGAGACCGTGCAGTACTGCGGGCGTTGCATTTTTTTGAAGAAAATAGACGTGTGGATGAACAGGTGAAATCACTGGAGGAGGGGCGCTTTACTGATTTCCTGAGGCTCGTTACCGAATCTGGTAATTCCTCATGGAAATGGCTCCAAAACGTATATAGAAGTGGGATTGCGCGGGAGCAAGACGTATCGGTTGCACTGGCTTTAACCGAAATGTATTTAAAGTCAATAGATAACAGCGCATGCAGAGTACATGGTGGTGGCTTTGCTGGTGTCATCTTGACGATTCTTCCGAATGATCATGTGGATGGTTATAAGGAGTGGATCAGCGGCATGCTGGGAACTCCGGTACTTGTTGTCAACGTCCGTGAGGACGGTGCTGTTAATGTTAGTGATTTGATACATGTTGAACGGACTCATTGCGAGTCTACAAACTAGTCAGTCAGTAGAAGACTTTAACCCATGGGTTAAAGTCTTCGTCCTTTTTATCGCCGATACAGCTTGGGTTTGCGTTATAATAAAGAGATGATAGTTTTAATGAAGGAGGGCCTGTCATGGCTATATACCCGTCCTGGTCCTATTCGCAATCGAGGGCTCAAACGTTCGATGAATGCTTACGCAAATACTATTATCATTATTACGGCTCGCATAATGGCTGGAATTCGGCGCAGGGCACTGAAGAGCAAGTTACATTGTATCGGCTCAAGCAACTGAGCAACTTATATATTTTATTCGGAAATATTACGCATCAAATGTGTGAATCAGTCATACGTGGATGGATGGAAAAAGGGGCTATCCCGCGCACAGCATACCTCGAGACAGCTATGAAGAACATGTTGAATAACAGCTACAAGGAATCGCTACACCGTGAGCTATGGCTACAAGATCCGAAAAATCGCGTCATGCTGGCGGAGGTTTATTACGACGACGAGGTGCTTCCGGAACGGATCGCCCTTATTAAGGAGCGACAGCACGCGGTGATACACAATTTGTACCGTACTGCGGTTTGGCGTGAACTGCAGCAGGGAAAGGTCCGAATTGTAGAAGTGGAGAAGTGGGATACGATGCTCCTTCATGAGACGAAAGTGTATGTCAAAATGGATTTGCTCTATCGTAGAGACAATGGAGACATGGTCATCGTGGATTGGAAAACAGGCAAGGAAGGCGATTTTTCCGACCAACTTTTTTTGTATGCTTCCTATGTGCAGGAGCACTATCAGCTTCCTTTGGAGAAGATTGAGGTACGTGTAGAGTATTTGATGACAGGAGAGCATGAGGTATATCGTCCCGCGCAAGAGGATATCGACAAAGTGGTTGGTAATGTCGGACGATACATCGATGAAATGAAGTCCTGTCTCGATGACGATTACTATAATCGCCCCAAGCCCGAGTCTTTCTTCACTCCGATGCCTTCACGCAGAGCGTGCGGAGGCTGTAATTTTCGCGAGGTGTGTAAGTACCGAGCGGTGTGAAATGACTCGATCGCCTTTGCCCCCGGATTCCTACCCTAATTAAGCTAGTGAATCCGGCTATATGGCAAATCTATAATTCTTCTATATTTTGAAACCGCTTTCTAATTTAGAAGATACGAGGTATGATAAGGGTATTATTGGAAAATACGAAGGAGGAAGTTAGGAAGATGACGAGTACAGAACATGCACGTATTCTTTTTCAGGGAGATTCTATAACAGACGGAGGAAGGGGACGAAATGAGGATGCGAACCATTGGCTGGGTCAGAGCTATGTGTATCTGATCGCAGGTGCATTGGGGAGCCGTTTGACTACCACGCAGCCAGAATTTGTGAACCGGGGAATTTCGGGGGATCGAGTTTCGGATTTGTATGCACGCTGGAATGAGGACATGTTTAGTCTGAAGCCAGACCTGCTCAGTATTCTAATCGGAGTGAACGATGCCTGGCGGATCGTCGAGCAGGAGCCGTCCGGGGTGACGGACCGATTTGAACGAGCCTATCGCCACCTTCTGGAAGAAACGCGTGAAGTGATGCCCGATATCGGGCTGGTGTTGTGTGAACCGTTTATTTTGAAAACGGGAGCTACCGAGGCGCGATGGGACATTTGGCAAGAAAAAATAACGGGGTATCAGCGTATTGTACGTCAGCTTGCGGACGAATTTGGGGCCGTATTTGTGCCGCTCCAGAGCATGTTGAACGAAGCCGCTACCCAGGCGGACGCCTCCTATTGGCTGCATGATGGGGTTCATCCGACAGCGGTTGGGCATCAGTTGATAGCTGATCAATGGATAGATATCGTGCAAAAGAGTCCGTTGGCGATTCGCTAACAGGGTCATACATAGTCTACTCCTTGTCATTTTTGGGTAATACACGATTATGGACATCATTACTTATGTTATGGTTCCATCCAAAAATGAATGTCAAAGGGGGTGCTTCTTGCTTCGTCATAAACGGAGCAAGAGAGGGCTATGGAAACGATAAATATCATTCTGGTTATATTACTTATCGCATTAACTGCGTTTTTTGTGGCCTCGGAGTATTCCATTATTCGTGTGCGGGTATCTCGCATCAATCAATTGGCCTCTGAAGGCAACAAAAATGCGAAAGCCGTTAAAAATATTTTGTCTCGGCTGGACGAGTATTTATCTGCTTGTCAGCTCGGAACCACATTAACCTCAATGGCGCTAGGCTGGCTAGGGGAATCTACTGTTGAACATCTGCTACACCCCCTGTTTGTATTGGCTCATATTCCGGCAGGCCTGACGGGAGTGCTCTCCTTTTTGCTGGCTTTTTTGATCTTGACCTATTTCGAGGTAGTCATTGGGGAACTAGTACCGAAAACATTCGCCATACAGATTGCTGAACCCATGGCATTGTTTTTTGCCCGTCCGATCACGATATTTTATAAAATGACCTATCCCCTGAATTGGGTGCTCAGTCGTTCATCGCGTGTCATTACGGGTCTCTTCGGGCTCAAAAAGGTATCTGAAGAAGATGCAGCACTCAGTGAAGCTGAGCTTCGTTTGGCGTTATCTGAAGGCTTTCGTAGTGGTGAAATTACACCGACAGAATATCGATATCTGAACAATGTATTTGATTTTGACGACCGTGCAGCTCAGGAAATTATGGTACCGCGCATCCACATCCGTTCCATCTCCCACCAGGCAACAGTGGCCGAGTTTATGGAACTGATCGAGGACAAAGTTTATAATTTTCTACCTGTAGCTGAACATGGCGACCGGGATCGTATTATCGGAATGATTCGCGTTAAGGAAGCCTTGCATGATTTGGCACGTGGGCACAGCACAGGGAATACGACGATGGCTTCTTATATTCACCCGGTGCTTCAGGTTATCGAGACGGTTCAGGCTCGGGATCTGCTGATTCAGATGCAAAAACGACGCATTCCAGTAGCGGTGCTGGTGGACGAATATGGTGGAACATCTGGACTTGTCACACTGGAGGACATTATGGAGGAAATTGTTGGAGACATTCCTTCCTATACCGACACCGAAACCCCCGCAGCGTTAACTCCACTCATTACAAAAACAGATGATCATCGTTACATACTCAAATCACAGGCGCTCATTCATGAGGTCAATCGGCGCTTGGAGACGGATATTGAGGCCGGGGACGTATATACGATTGGCGGATGGATGCTTTCAGAGCGTTTTGATATCCAGCAAGGAGAAAAGCTCACCATTGGTGTATGGGAGTTTACCGTACTGGAAAAAAACAGTCACCAAATAGACACAATTGAAGCGATTAAGAAAGCAGCCGTTGAACAGAAAAATGGCAATGATTTTTAATAATGGAAATTGACTTTGTCGGTAGCAGCTCGCTTAAGATGTGACGAATGGCCTGTAAAGCTTGTGACAGCGCGATTCGTCCGTTTTAAGATGCAAGCTGCTACCTGGTAACATATTATTTTTTGTAATTAGGATAGGGGACTTAAGACTCTGTATCTTTATGCTCATAAATATATCTGTCTGTGAAAAATTCTACTAGAAATGTAGCAATTTTATGGTAAAATGGAATCAAATTTGAGTTTTTTGGGGTGGGCTACAGTACATGAAGATGTCACTAGGTACGAAAATGGTTACTGCATTTGTCTCAATTTCTGTCATAACCTATGGAACAAGCGCTTTTTTTATTTTTGTACTCAAGGACTGGCTTGCTCAAGGTACACAAGAATGGGTGTACACTTCGATCATTCTGTTATTGGGTGTCCTGTGGAGTGGCATTTTGGGCTGGTTGATCTCAAAATTACTCACACGGCCAATTGTTAGGTTGGCAAAGGCGGCAGAGGAAGCTTCGGCGGGGAACCTGTCTGTTGTAATTCCTGAACGTCGTTCGGAGGATGAAATTAAAGTTCTGTATGATGCATTTCGGCATATGATGCTGAACATTAAAGATATGTTCAATGAGATCTCGTACAGCACCAGAACAACATCGCAAAGTGCGGAAAATCTGAGCTTGGCTATTGTGCAGGCTACCACACAAATTGAGTCCATGTCTTCGGTGGTAGAAGATATTTTGAATGGCGTGGAGCAGCAAAAGCAAGCATCTGCCCAATCTATTAAAACAGCAGACCGAATGCTGGGCGATTTTAAAATGATGCGTAGCAAATCGGGGCATATGCTGGAACTGTCAGGCCATATGGAGCATTCAGTAGATTCGACGCAGACTGTATTCTCATCCCTGATGGATGGAATGGGAGAGCTGACAGCATCACATGGTCGTTCGCAGCAGGTAATTGCACGACTGGAAAAAGAAGCTTCCCAAATTGAAGCGATTACAAGCACCGTGAAGGATATTGCCGAACAGACCCATCTGCTGGCGTTGAATGCTTCCATAGAAGCGGCGCGTGCGGGAGAAGAAGGGAACGGGTTTGCGGTAGTGGCTCACCAAATTCGCGCACTTGCCGCCCAAAGTACGGAGTCTGTGCAGCAAATAAATGCCATCGTTAGCCGTGTCCAGTCACAAATCGTAGAGACAGTGCAGTTGATGCATCAGCAAACGTCATTGGTCAGTGCTGAGGCGGAACGGACAAGCTCTGTGGATCAGACGCTGAACCGTTTGAACGCTATTGTACGTGAATTTGTCGAGAGCATCCGATTAATGGAAGAAGCCGTGACGGAGCAGACGAATCGGGTAGATCAAACCTTTGAGCAGATCCATCGTATTCAGCAAATGTCAGGGGCCTTCTCTGAAGGAGCTCATAAAATTTATAAGGCTGCTCATGAGGAGACAGCAATTATGCAGGAAATTTCGTCTTCTTCCGAGGATTTGAAAGTGCTTACGAATAAACTCATGATGAAAACACGTGGAATGCAACTATAACAGAAACCATCATGTGAAGCATGATATATACAAACAAAATATAGCCGCTATACACCGGAAAACGCAGCAAAATGGTTCCCCGGTGTGTAGTGGCTATTTTTTAATTTCAAAAAACTCACATTGTTTTCTGGGGTGGTAAGCCAGATCACTGACGCTAGATTGCACGACAATGGTTTGATCGTCAAAACGGATTATGATTCCGCCAGAGCCAATCAATTGGTCATCCTGAAATACCCGGACACGAAGATGACGTTCCAGTGCCTCGCTGAAATCCTGATCTGTAATTAATCGGCGATTAATGGCCATGAGGGTTCTCCTTTGAATATAATATCTTTTATCATAAAGGTAAGGTATGGAACAAGCAAGAAACACGGCTAGAACATAATCGGCTATTGGGTATAAAATAGAATGCAACGAAGAGAGAAAGAGATCAAAGGGGGCTAGCTATGGATAGGTCGTGGTCAGGGCCTTGGTTCGATGCCAACGCGCCAGAAGGGTTCGAGGCTTTTACTCCGTCACATGGGTTGGCTATATTGGGACTCATTGTATGCGCTTTGATGCTGTGGCTGACTCGGGGGTGGATTCGGTCGAACAAGCCTATAAGCGAGGGAATTCGCTGGTTGTTAATTACAGTCCTCATTCTGTCAGAGGTGACTCTGAATATTTGGTATGTGATGCAGCATATTTGGGATGTCCAGATCTCACTGCCATTAGAACTGTGCAGTGTGACACTGCTGCTGTCTATCCTGATGCTCATTTTTCAAAGCCGCTGGTTATATCCGATCATCCTTTTTGCCGGAATTGGAGGGGCGCTTCAAGCCGTACTCACGCCTAATTTGGCATACGCATTTCCGCATTATCGTTTTATCCATTTTTTCACAGCTCATAGTGCTATTATTCTGGCAGCCTTGTATATGACCTGGATAGAAGAACTCCGACCGACGTGGAAGAGTGTGGGAGGAGTGATGCTTTTTCTGAATGGCCTGGCGCTGATGGTGTGGATCGTAGACGATGCTCTCGGAGCTAACTACATGTTTCTGGCCGGAAAGCCGTCAACACCGTCGATATTAGATTTTTTAGGGCCATATCCTCTGTATATTGTGGCAGAAGAAGTCATTGCACTGCTGTTCTTTTCTTTTCTGATGCTGTTGTTCGAGGTGCTTCCGGGAGGCAGGCTGTATGTCCGCTCGCGTAAAGGAGCTGTGCATAGTGCTGACAGGTCGACATAAAGTCGTTGTAAAGCCATACAAAAGCAGCCTATTCCACAAGTATATGACTAGGGATAAGGCAGCTAAGAATGCCTAAACAGTAGTATGGGTATAACGTTCCCCATTCTAATACTTAACGCAGTAGTGATTCTGCTCCGTCTACATAAATTTCCGTACCCGATACATGAGATGACTCGTCTGAGGCGAGAAACAGGACCAGATTGGCAACCTGCTCTGGCTCACCAGGGGCATCCTCTAACGGATGCTCTCCGCCCTTTGGAAATTCGACTGGAATTTGTACCTTCTTCAAGTCTTCGGAAGGGTACGTGTTATCGTCAATTTGCGTGTCGATAGCTCCCGGGCATATCGCGTTGACCCGGATTTTGTAACGTGCCAGCTCCAGCGCTGCCATTTTCATAAAAGCAACCTGAGCTGCCTTGGTGGAGGCGTAGGCTGAGAATCCAATACCCGAAAAGGTTCGATTACCGTTGATGGAGCTGGTAATGATAATGCTGCCACCGCGTTCTTTCAGGTAAGGGACGGCATATTTAACGGTAGCAAAGGTGCCGCGAAGATTAATGTTCATCGTGCGGTCCCATTCCTCCAGTTCCAGTGTCTCGATAGGGGCCATGGTGCCGTTAATGCCTGCATTGGCGAACACGATATCCAGCTTTCCGTACGTTTCCACGACTTTAGCGAACCCCTGCTGAATCATATCCGGCTTGGATATATCACATTCCAGTACAAGCGCCTCGCCGCCAGCCTGCTCGATGATTGTTTTGGTCTCCTCTGCATGCTTGGGTGTCCGATCCAGCATGACCACCTTGGCGCCTTGTTCTGCAAAACGGATCGCGGTGGCCTTGCCAATTCCTGAACCTCCACCACTGACCACTGCTATCTTTCCTTGCAATCTCTGCTCTGCCATTGACTATTCCTCCCATTCCGTTCATAAACTAAACCTGACTCGTTATTCCATACCTCTGGACGTTGATGGTGAAACAGTCACAGCTGGATTTTATCCCATTTGCGAAATATGGTAACATAGGCGAACCAGCAGGAACTTGTAGCAAAAATATATAGCAGGAACAAGTATGGAGAAGACCGAGTGACGGAGGTGGATCGAATTGAGCTATAACGCAAATGACCGACCCGAATCGACAGACGCTATAGCACTGACCGGAAAAATGAAACCGTGGGCACTAAGCGGCCCCAGTATTCAAATCGATCCGTTGTTTCCCTATTACGCCAACCGTTCGCGGGACAGTATAGCAGATGAGATCGCCCTTGCGGGCTACCAGACCGTTCATTATTTTGTCGTGCGTGAAAATGAAGTGGATGGAGCGCTTGTTGCTGCTTTTCAACGCAGAGGCATAGCGGTGTGGGCAATGGTGCTAGGCAACGGCTCTTTTGGCGTGTCCCAGCTGCCGCCGGAGTGGAAAGAATGGCGCATGGAGCTGCTGCGCGAACCGAACGACGGATTTCAGCGGCTTTCGCATTTTGCCCAGGAGTATGTGGAATGGAAAAAGAACGCCGCTGCCCGGCTCGTCACCGACATTCCGTTCGACGGGTTCGAGGTGGCGGAGCCTTATTTCCCCGAATGGAACGGGCTGCGCAGTGGAGTGTACGGGGATATTGGGCCGCATGCACAGCGTGCCTTTCGCGAGCGCAGTGGTGAGAACATTCCGGATTTCCGCAACAAACTTGCGCGAAATTACTACCGGAAGGTTCCGAACCTGTACGCGCAGTGGGTCGACCTGCGCGTGGACGCCGTGAACGGCCTGATCAGCGAGCTGGTGAACGGCGCAGGCGGTGTGCGCGATGTCCGGCCGGACATCTGCGTGGCGACATGGTCGCTTGCTGTGAGCGGGCGCGGCGATGTTCCCGGCCAGCTGCGGGAATGGCAGGGTCTGGACGCGGTAGCCATGATCGGATGCGTCGCCCCGGATATGCACGTAATCCAGACCCATTGGCCGGACTGGATGCGCCGCCGTCTGCCGCCACAGTATATTCGCGGCTACGCCCACATCGCGCAGTCGATTCGCGCCGCTTATCCGGGCCTGCCCCTCGGGGTGCAGGCGGATATCGGTTCGCTCGCGCGGATGGTTCGAGACCGCGAATGGACGCGGCGGTTCGGGGCTACCGCCCTGGAGGGCGACTACGACGCCTGGACCGCCTATGAATACCATGTGGGTGGTTACATGTACGATGAGCCGCCCAAACCGCTAAGGGCGGAGCGTTCAGCCGAAGATGAGGTAGTTATTTCTTTCAGTAAGCGAATTGCCACACCGTCTGTAGATGAGCTGCGTATTTGGAGCCGGAAGGACAGAGCAGGTACAACATGCGACCTGAGCCGCCACCTAAGGAACGATTCACTAACGTTGCTGGAGCTTGTGGATGCCGTAGCAGACGGAAACCGTCTATTGCTGCGTGTACGCAATTTACCAGCGGGGGCGTTCAGCTTGCGCCTTGATGGTGTGCAGGATACACCGGAGCTATGGCTGCTCAAGGGAAGGAAGGCACATCGCAATCTGCCAGAGGATGAAGTGAGGGTTCCTTAAAATTTGGGTAATAACAAAATAACAGCTGTATAAATGGCTCATTTGCCGTAGCATTTTTGAATTGTATACTTTGAGGCAACATCTTTCAAAACATAAACTATAGTGGAGTGAAAAAAGTATGTGGGATTGGGATTACCTGATTCGGGTCATGTTT
Source organism: Paenibacillus sp. SEL1 (assembly GCF_054602535.1). Classification (NCBI taxonomy): domain Bacteria; kingdom Bacillati; phylum Bacillota; class Bacilli; order Caryophanales; family Paenibacillaceae; genus Paenibacillus; species Paenibacillus sp. SEL1. Next base: position 3,228,420 of record NZ_CM137723.1, read on the forward strand.
GCAGGATTATGCGGCGCGTTAATCGGTTATGAGCGCAAAAGTCGGATGAAGGAAGCGGGCATTCGCACGCATTTCATTGTCGGTATTGGCGCAGCGCTCATGATGGTGGTATCCAAATATGGTTTTCAGGATCAAGCCGTCTGGTCTAACCTGTCGCTGGACCCTTCCAGAATAGCAGCACAGGTTATAAGTGGAGTGGGCTTTATCGGCGCAGGGATGATTTTTACACAAAAAAATAGAATTAAAGGACTGACCACTGCCGCAGGCATCTGGACTACCGCCGGAATCGGTATTGCCGTAGGTGCAGGGATGTATGGGCTTGGTGCAGGTGTAACGTTGTTTATTTTAGCGGCTCAGTCCTTGCTCCATAGTCGTTTTTATCAGATGGCTACCCCGTCCACGCAACAAGTAGTTGTTCAGGTCGACAATGAGCCGGGCGTACTGAATCGGATCAAAGAACTGCTGAAGCACAAGAAGCTGACGATTCACAGCTTTCACGTCGAGCGCATCAATAACGGCGAGCAGTTGGTTATTCATATGCTTTTAAAGCTGTCCCGGTCAGAGGGAGTGGAGGAACTGCTGTCACTGCTTCAAGAGATGGAAGGTATTCGTTCAGTCGAGACCAAGTCCAATTAGACGAATTTACTGCTCATACAGTAGCCTTTTTGTCGAACGCTGACGGCTTTTATAACGAAAAAAAACTTTAGAAATAATGATTGAAAACGCTTCCTTTTGTGTATATACTCTTACTACATCACAGAGGCAGCAGCTTAGAGAGCATCAAGGGATAAGCAAAAACGACCTCATGCGTATGCACAAGGTCGTTGCTGTTATCCCGATTTGAAAGACTGATTTGAATGTCTTACTTTACTTTGACTGGGGCTGGATATTTTTTACCCAGCGTATCCACAGTGACTTTTTTCATCGTAGCCGGTTGGATCGGTTTGTCATTGCTATCCCGTTTGGAATTGACGATAGCATCGACCACATCCAAGCCGGACGTTACTTTACCGAAAGCGGCATATTGACCGTCGAGGTAGTCCGCATCGGCAACCATGATGAAAAATTGCGATCCGGCCGAATCCAGATCCGCTGAGCGGGCCATGGATAATACGCCACGTGTATGTTTGAGTGTATTGTTAACACCATTGCTCTTGAATTCGCCTTTGATACTGTAGCCGGGGCCACCTGTACCGTTACCTTGCGGATCACCACCCTGAATCATAAAGCCTGGGATAACACGGTGGAAAATGGTACCGTTATAGGCTCCCTTTTGCACCAAAGAAATGAAATTGTTAACCGTGTTCGGTGCTACTTCCGGATACAGCTCAAGCTTAATTTTCTTGCCATCATTCATGACAATCGTGACAATCGGATGGGAAACAGCCTTGTTCTTGTCTTTAGTCGCAGCAGGAGTTGTAGTGCTTGTCCGGCTGGCAGCTTCCACATCGGCCGCTTTTGTACCGCATCCAGCAACCAGCACGAGCATGATGGCCAGTAGGCACAGCGTGTACCATGGGCGTATCGTTTTTCGGTTCATTGATATTCCTCCTGAAAGGTTGGATGGTGTAACATCCTAATTTTAAAGTTTGGGGGCAGCGCAGAACACTTTTCCATTTTCTATCATACCTTTTTTGCTGGGGATAAGGAAATACGGGTTTGAAAGCCGTATTCTTGACCCATACTGCTGCTATTCCCAAGGAAAGGGGCAGGATCATAATGGAGGTAGACAAAAAGCTGGCGAAAGGTCTCATATGGGGTATGGCGTTCAGTCTGCCGGTTTGGGTAGGGGTGCTGTACTCAGTACAACATATTCGTGACTGGCTATAACATAAAGCGTAAAGATAGGCCAAAACCGTTATGGTTTTGGCTTATTTGTATTTGTGCCAGTCCAAATTGCTGTTATTCAGCAGATGCTCAAAGTTGTTATCCAGCTTCTTCTGTTCAGCTTTTTTTGCTTCGACGGCACGCTGCCGTTCGTCTTCTTTACGCTTGTCCTGTTCTGCTTGGGCTTCATTGGCTTGAGCCTTAAGTTTATTCAGCACATCCTGACTCAACAGATCCTTTAACGTAGCAGGTTTGTCCTGAGCCGCAGGAGCAGGGGAAGACGAATTTCTCTTCTTAGCCATGTCATCAACTCCATTCCATTCGATTATATCAGCTTCTTCACGGTTGTTCCACGATTGAAGGATGAGGGGGCGGTAGACTTTTCTAATTTAGAGGGTAATAATGGAATGAGCAGAAGGGACGTGTGGCATCATGCATCTATATTGGAAGCGAAATCTGGTCATTTTGTGGATTGGAGTATTGTTTTGCAGCATGGCCTATTCCGTGTCTATTCCGTTTTTACCTATATTTCTGAATACGGAAATGGGTGTAAATGATCATCTGGAACTGTGGTCGGGGATTGCCTTTGGAGTCACTTTTTTAGCCAGCGCGCTGATTGCCCCATTTTGGGGTTCGCTTGCGGATAAGTATGGACGTAAGCCGATGCTGATTCGTTCAGGCTTTAGCCTGGCGGTGTTGTACCTGATATGTGCTTTGGTGACAGATCCATATGTGTTCGTAGGAGTACGGTTGTTTCAAGGCCTACTATCCGGGTTTATTCCTGCTGCGATTGCGCTGGTCGGAACAGGTTCGCCTGAGGAGAAAACCGGCTATGCACTCGGTATTATGGCGACCGCTGGGGCGACAGGCAGCATTATAGGTCCGTTAATTGGCGGTGTGGTGAGCCATTATTATGGCAATCGGAATGCCTTTTTTTTCTCAGCGGCTCTTGTACTGGTATCTGCGTTAATCGCGACCTTTGGCGCTAGAGAGGACAGCTTCAAGGGAACCAGTACCCGCTCGCAAGTTCGTGATGATATCAAGGAGGCTATTGCTAATCGGCCTTTGTGCTTTTTGCTTATTCTGGCGGGATTAAGTACCTTTTCCGTCATGATCTTGGAACCGTTAATTACGGTGTATGTGCTTGAAATGGGAGTTGACCGTAGCCAGGCGTCTTTAAGTTCCGGGATTGTATTCTCAGCCGTAGGCATCGCGGCGGTGCTGATGGCTCCCCGATGGGGACGGATTGGAGGACGGACCGGATTTGCACACGTGCTGCTGATTGGGCTAATCGGTTCGGGAATCGGGAATATATTACAATTTTTTATAACCAACTTTGTTGGTTTTGGTGCACTTCGGTTTGGATATGGATTGTTTTATGCGTCCGTCATGCCTGCTATCAACGCGATGACTGTGGAGGTCACCAAGCCGGAGTTTCGCGGACGAGCCTTTAGCTTGAGCCAATCAGCCACTCAACTCGCGACAATGGCAGGGCCGTTGATTGGCGGCATGCTTGGCAGCTGGATGCCGATCCGCTGGATCTTTGTGTTAAACGGTGGCATACTGCTGCTTGCAGCGTTGTTGCTAGGGGTTAAGGGGAAAAACGTGTTCCCGGTTTCAGCCAAGAAGAACGTCACGGATCAGGATATTCATTCTGCCGGATAAGCGAATCACACAGGATTGTCGAAGAGGACAACCTTAGAGTTCATAGAGCAGGTCTTTTTTTGTGTTATTAGATAATTATCCCAAACCTTTACTTTTAGTATACTTATTCATAACCCTCTACACTGATAATATGACAAGGAGGGATATATTATGATAAGAGACGACATTTTGTGTCAACAGCTTGAGAAAGCTCGTCAAAAGCTGTATATTTTGCAAGCAAAACATGGTTTTAATCATGCCAGTGTGCTCAGACAGTCTGTAATTATGGATAACCTCATCAATCAATATAACCACCTTTTTTATATAAAAGAAAAAAAGCCAACTGCATAAATGGAACCGATGGGCGAGAAACTTTTGGTGAGGTCACTCGCCCTTATATTGTAGCGCTGATACTTATAACAACGATGCTTGTCTTAACTTTTATAACTAGTGTGCAATCTTTCATTTTAGGTACGGTTTGTTTGATGTGCACTCAGTAAAACACCGATAATAACGACCAAACCGCCAATGATTTGGCGCCATGTAATCGTTTCTTGCAAAAGCAACACAGAAAATAAGACTCCAAATATCGGAACCAAATTCATCAGAGAAACGGAACTACTCGGTGACAGCTTGATTAATCCGTAATTGTAGAGCAAAAATGCGATAACGGAGCAGAATACACCCAGATATACTAACAACATAAACGATCCGGTTGTCGGAACCTGCCAACGATCCTTTTCTAATAGAGCCAACGGTATGAAAAAGATACTCCCTGCAACGGTTTGATAAAAAGATAACGTCAAAGGCGGATATTTGTCCACAACCTTGCGCGTCATGAAAGTGTAAAACGCCCACGCAAAACCCGTCCCGATTAATATTAAATTTCCGATTAGTTGATTCTTACTATCCGAACTTTCGCCCACTGAAGTCAAGAAATATACCCCGATTATGGCCAGTGCTATGCCGCAAATTTTATATTTGGATATTTTCACTTTATACAAAATAAGTTCAAGCAGCGACGTAATTGCGGGATATGATGCAACAATTAATGCTGCGTTGGAAGCGGTAGTCAGGCTAACCCCTATATTCTCCATTGAAAAGTAGAGAGTGATCCCCAAAACACCACTAAACGAAATCGTAGCCAAATCTTTTGGCTTTACTTTGACATGTTCCTTTTTAATCAGCAAAACTATACCTAGCACAACGGAAGCTATAATAAATCTGGATAGACCCAAGGTAAGAGGGGGGAACGTCGTGTAGGCTGCTTTGGTGGCAATAAACGATGTACTCCAGATCAATAGGGCTAGAATCGTAGAACCGTAGTAAATGCGGTTGCTTTTGCTGTGATGAGCTATGACTTTGTTCAAGTTAAATCCTCCCTGAGGTAATTCCCTGTGAAATATAATAGTTGCTACTATAGTGACTACTATAAAAACGTTACTAAAAAGATAGTGTGTATATCAGTTTTTGTCAAGGGGAAGTGATATAGTAAGGATGAACACGAATTGAGGAGAAGACGTCATGAAACCAAAACCAAATATATTAGAAATTCTACGGGATTTGAATTTTAGTGAATATGAAGCCAAGGCTTATGTGACCTTATTGGAAAGCTCTCCACTTTCGGGATACGCCGTTTCATTGAATTCCGGGGTACCGAGGTCCAAAATTTACGAGGTTTTGTCTGGAATGGTTAACCGTGGGGATATCATGGTCAGTCAAGAAAATACGCCTCTGTATGTGCCGCTTCCTCCACATGAATTGATTGCTCAGAGAAAACGCAAAGCAGAGCAGATTTTCAATGTGGCGCAAGAGAGTTTGGAGCAGTACACAGCATCATTTCAAAATAGAGAGAATATTTGGAATATTTCGGGGTATGAAGCCATTATCAATCGCATAAATGAAGGGGTAAAGGGAGCAAAACACCGAATTTTATTGGAAATTTGGAAAGAGGATGCCGAGGTGTTCCGAGATGCCTTAGAGCAAGTCGCTCAACAAGGAATTGAAGTGATCATTGTAGCGTATGGGGAGCTTAACTTTGATTTCGCTACTGTTTACCGCCATGATATGAGTGAGGAGATTACGTCTGAAATTGGTGGTCGGTGGATTGTACTTAGCGTAGACGACCGGGAGGTCGTAGCTGGCATAGTTTCACTTGGTGATGACAGCCGTGCTGCATGGACGTTGCATCCGGGGCTGGTGATGCCGATTACTGAAGTGATTATTCATGATATTTATATCATGGAAATCCTATATGAGTTCCGTGAACAATTAGAGGAGAAATTCGGCCCTAATCTAATTCATCTTCGCAATAAATTTGCTATGGGTCCGAATGGCAAAGGATATTATGTTCCTTTGACTGAAAAAAGCATTAAACGTGTATAGAGATTGTCCGAGGTTCGATGTGCAAAAATAAACAGGCCCATGGAGTGTTATTCCATGAGCCTAATTTTATTGATGTTGTGTTCTATTATTTTACGGTTACAATCACACGTTGATAATGCTTTAAAGGATGTTTACCATTGTCCTGTACCTCTGCAATGATATGAATCGTATTTCCAACCTTGGCATCTGCTGGAACTGTGAAACTTGCTGTATTTGTGTCACTTCCTTGCAAGTCAATCGTGTTTACTTTCTCGCCTTTAGCTACTTCTCGGTGAAGCCCAAGCTGCATATCACCCAGCATTTCAGGTTTAACTTGTGCCGGTTGGACTTTAGAATCTTCATACGTGTCGGCTTCAAAATATCTCCACCATTTGTAAGTCAATTGATCACCGTCTGGATCTGCACCTTCTGCATGCAGGGTTATTTTCTCCCCTGGACTAGCCGTTAGGTCTAATCCTTCTTTAATGGTCAATGTTGGATTATGGTTGGCATCTTTGTAGTCGGATGCAATAGCCCAATCTGCACGAGCAGCAAAGTCATTTTGAATATCATCAAACCAACGCATCAAAGAATATTCTGCTTCGAATTTTTTCGTATGCACATCATAATCTAACACAGTATTTCTAAACAATTTATCGTTAACGACACCGAAACGACCTCCCCAGCCACCATAGGTTGGGTTTTCCATACTCCGCAATCCGTTATCAATTAAATAGAAGAAGGATGGAGAATCTCCTTCAGAAATAAAGTCATACTTGTCGTATTGTGGATTTTTCTTTAAGTAGGCTTCACTGCCTCTTTGTTCTTCATCCAACTCGCCTTTGATGATATTGCCATCGCCCATCAAGGCATACATATTGAGCAACTTGCCATGACCCTCTTTAATATTTTTGAAATTCCATTCCCCGTGCAACTTGCTGTTTACTTCTTCTGTGTGCATTTTCCAAGCATAAGCGAAATGCCAGAAGTTAGATTGATCATTAATAATTCTGATGTCAGGCCAATTTTTAGCGATGTAATTATTGTAACTATCGTCCTGGTCCAGAATGATGTACAGTACGAGTTTATCACTTACTTTTTTTCGAATCGTTTCCCATTGATCTGTATTTTTATATTCGTCTTCAATGGACTTTAGAGCTCTGGCCGTGGTATTGGTTCCACCCCAAGTTTGTACGTATAAATCTCTTTTGTCATCGTCCAGGAAAAGCGTTTTAAGGAAATTGGAGCCTTCCGTTTCTTTGTCCATTTCACCTTTATTTGAAATGTTACCTATTTTGGTAACGCTCTTGATATATTCAGGCTTTGGATATCCCTCGGCATGTTTAATTAAGTTGGGGATAAATCTCTCCGTAGGCATCAATCATATCCGTTACCCATTGGGTTCCGGTCCATCTAAATGGCTTGATACCAGCTTTTTCATCACCTGCATAATGATATACAGAGCTAGTCAGTACAATCCCGGACAAATCCATTTCATTGGAGTAAAGAAGGAAGCGAATGACAGAGTTCATATCATCTACTTCTCCATCGGTAGTGATCACCGTTCTGGCTTTGGTAGTTTTATTTTCTACTTTATTTTCCGTCTGTTTTTCTGTTGGAGCAGCGCTTTCATCTTTCACAACGGCGGGCGCCTTACCACTGCAGCCACTGATGATCAGAATACATATCATGACTAATAGAAAAATGCTTAACCCTTTTCTTTCTCTCATTTCTGTTCCCCTCTCTGAACGTTCCTATGATGTTTTTTGTGGATTATAACCATGTAGGTATTCTTTTTATTCAAGAATTAGGCATAAAAAAAACCTAAACATATATATGTCTCAACAAAAGTCGAGCATATATACATTTAGGTTTTGCCTGCATGATCAGTCACAATCCTGATCCAATTTTACATCATTATCTAAGAAAATGAAAGCGGTTTATGAATGCCGGCATAAAATTAGTTTTACGCTTTGAATAAACCGGATTCTTTGACTTCAGACAGGAAGTTGTGGAACTCAGGAATGTTCAGCTGTTGCTGAGCATCGGACAAAGCGACTGCCGGGTTCGGATGAACTTCCACCATGATACCGTCAGCTCCAGCAGCTAGGGCAGCTTTGGCACAAGGGGCCAGGATGTCCTTACGTCCTGTAGAGTGAGTCACGTCCACCAATACAGGCAGATGGCTTTCCTTTTTCAAAATCGGAACAGCGGAAATATCCAGCGTGTTACGCGTCCATTTTTCGTACGTACGAATACCGCGTTCAATCAGCATGACTTGCGTGTTACCACGGGAAACGATGTATTCAGCAGCATGAAGGAACTCTTCCATTGTGGCAGCCAGTCCGCGCTTGAGCAGAACCGGAGTTCTGGTTTCACCCGCAGCTTTGAGCAATTCAAAGTTGTGCATGTTGCGCGCACCAATTTGAATAATATCGATGTATTGGATCGCTTCCTCCAAATGTCTTGGATCGACGATTTCACTGATTGTAGCCAGCCCGAACTCGTCGCCTACACGTTTGAGAATTTGCAGTCCTTCCACGCCCAGTCCTTGGAAATCATACGGGGATGTACGTGGTTTGAACGCACCACCACGTAGAATCGGCACACCGGCTTCCTTGAGAGCCGCACCTACTTCACGAGTTTGCTGGTAGCTTTCCACCGAGCAGGGACCTGCGACCATAATGGAGGCTTTGCCGCCCACCAGCGTATCTTTAACCTTAATAACTGTACTATCCGGTTGATTTTTGCGGCTGACGATCAGATGTTTTTTGTGTTCTTCTTTTTGATAGTTCAAAGAAGCCTTGAAAATATTTTTGAACAGCTGGCGAATCGTAGCATCGTCAAATGGTCCACGGTTAGCCGCGATCAGCTTGTCCAGCATTTGTTGCTCGCGTACCGGATCAAAGTCAGGTACCCCTTGAGCTTCCTTCAATTTTCCAAGTTGTCCCGCCAGTTCAGCGCGTTGGGACAGCAACTCCAGCAATTGCAAATTTGTAGCATCGAGCTGTTCCCGCAACAGCTCCAAAGAATTTTCATTTGTAGACATACAGTACACCCTTCCCGAATTTAAATTTGTTTTTTCTGTTAGCCCATGGACTTTTTTTTGCAGAAAATAACACAAAAAGGCATTCGCCGCAAGGGACGAATGCCGTGGTACCACCCTAATTACAGAAGTATACATACGAATCGTCAACGTCGTTCAGTCGACGGCAGTAACTTCTGATCTTGATGCCCGTAACGGGGGCTTCCGGAAACCTCTACTGCGGACAAAGGAATGAATCCTTCTGTCGGTTCAAGGCTCGACTCGGGAGTGAATTTCAACGCGGGATTGCGGTACGCTCTCAGCAATTCGTACCTTTCTGTGGGAATCCGTTAAACGTCTACTTGTCTCCGTCGATGTCTTTGTTCATGGTATTCAAAAGATTTGACCTTATTTTAAACAAAGTAGGTGCAGAAGGCAAGCCCTGATTATCAGGTTCAAGTTTTTGACCTTGAAATGCTGCCTTACAACATGTGAAATTCAAAAGGGTGCACTCAAGCCATGTGTATCATTTGTGTGGCTTGGGTAGCACCCTTTTTGCATTCTTTATCTGTCCTTTCATTTTCCTTGATCCCTGGGTTCGGGCTTCGCAGATGCGACTCCTCGTGGGTTATCTTCGGCCGAGATATCATCTGTAGTTGTCTTGTCCGCAGACCTGCGGTCATCCTCTTCCACGGGATTCAAGGCTTTGTAGCGCTTATACTCCATATCGGCTTGAGACATCAGATCTTTATACATAGGAGATCAGTCAACTCCTTTCGGTTATACACTTCATTACCCGCATAGCAGAATAGGTAACCGTTTTCTTTCACCTGATAAAATGAAGTGCTTAATCCAGCATATCGTCGCTGTCCAGTTGCTCTTCTTCGTCCCCATCGGTACCATTCAGCAAATCGGTACCATGCAGGAATTCGGCAGGAGCAGAAGGATCAACAGGACTGTTCGGTGTCAGTTCATCGGCATCTGGGACGTCTTCGAGAGGAGTATCTGGGCCCTCGGTTAGATTCTCCCAGTTGGTTTCTGCATTTTGCAGAGAAGGCTCAAAATCATTGTCATGTAGCTCATTAACTCGATCATCACGATTGGCCATGTTGCTCAGCTCCTTTACTTTTTGTTGCTTATTCCGACCTTACCCAAACAGTAGAACGGCTAAACCTTGAGTTAGTGTGTCTGTAGGAAGTTAAAATCATGCGAATAGGGATATGCCCATTCTCAATTAGCGTTTTTTTGGTAACTGCTGTGATATGATAAAGAGGATAGGGAGGGATATGAATTGGAATGGTACATGTTTGGTCCGATGATTAGTCGTATCCGAGTAGGTCAAAAGGCATCTACCCCGGGATTTTCCCGTACCCTCATTCGGCGCCCGGAAGGCTTATACTGGACAGATGGCGGACAGGCCGGAAAAATAGTAGAAATACGCGATTATTTATTTTCCGATATTTGGACGATCTATGAGGATGAAGATTGTGAACCATGGTTGGGGCTTAGAGAGCAGAAGGAGCGGCGCGAACAGGAAATGATCATTAATCAATATGAAGATTTTACAAAAAATGAGTAAAAAGAACATGATACCCTACTAATGAAGAAGGTATGCACATCATCGTATAGAATAATATAATTTCAGGACGTAAAAAATGTTAAAACGTATACAAACTTGTAAATCCTACTATGTAACTTTGAGGTGCTTAATATGAGGCATGTGCCCAAAGCTGTCGCCACCCTGCTAGCGGTCATTGTGTTGTTGTTGTCGCTGGGCTACTCCGCCTATGCGGCCAAAATGACCCCGGAAAGGGATTATAAAATACCCTCCTGGGATATGAGATGGGGAGCGGTAAACGAGGATGGCTCTTTAGATGAGGTAAAGGATTCCAGCAAGGCCTGGATGCATATTGAAGATGATACACAACTGCTTAGGCAGCCCGGTAATATAGGCTCTGCTTGGATTCGTATGAAGTTACCTTCGCTAAATGATGAAACGCCAGCGGTGCTTTTTGAAAATATTTATGGCAGGCATATTACGCTGTATAAAGATGGGACCAATTTTTACGAATCCTACCGTGGGTACAATTATGAGAATAATCGTATTCTGATTCCGCTTAAGCCGGAAGACAGCGGTAAAACATTATACATATGGACGGAAAGCAGTAAGAATAGACTGGGCATTATCGGCAATGTGATGACCGGTGATTATCGTGATTTGTTGGGGACCTTGGTCAGAATGGATGTTTTAGATATTGTACTGGGCAGTACGTTTATCTTTATGGCACTAGTACTACTGATCTGCTCATTTTTCATGTTCCGTCCGAGTATGGCTATGTGGCTGTCCCTAAGTGCAATAGTATTGTCTATTGGTCTGATGATCGTAACGTATTCACCATTCTTGTATACATTCTATCGCGGCTATGGCAAGCTGTACTTACAACTTTTTGATGTGGCACTATTTATTCTGCTGCCTTCATTAGCCTTCTTTTTTGAACAAAATATCAATTCGATTATACTGATTCGCAAATTCAGAAAGTTGTTAACCGCATACTCTTTGTTCTGCTTTACCATGATGATTGTGAATTTAGGAGCACAGGAGCGGCTGAACAATATATATTATTTTTTTAGTGTAGTCATCTTGGGTATATTACTCGTCGCCTTAATGATACTGCTGGTATTTGCTTCGGTTCGCATGGCACTTAAGGGTGATCACGAAGCGATCATTTTATCGACAGGCTTTGCATTTTTTGCAGTCATCTCTATCGGGGAACTGAGCTGGTTCTTCATTCTGGACGGACACTACAATATGTTTTTGTGGAAATGGGGCGTGTTCGGTTTTGTACTGGCGTTGATCGCGATTTTGGGCAGAAGGCTGGCAGAAAAGCACAAGCAGGTGGTTCGGTATTCCAGAGAACTGGAGATGTTCAATAATGAGCTTCAACGTTCGGAGAAAATGGAGATTATTAGCGATTTGGCTGCATCTGTAGCTCATGAGGTACGTAATCCCCTTCAGGTTACACGTGGATTTCTTCAGTTGATGAGCAAGCAGGAGGATGGTAAAAATAAAGACTATCTACATATCGCTCTGGAGGAGCTGGATCGAGCTTCCGCGATTATTACTGATTTTCTGACTTTTGCCAAGCCAGAATTTGACCAAACCAAAACGTTGACCATATTGAACGAATTCAAACATATTGAAGGAATCATCAGTCCAATGGCTAATTTGCAAGGTGGAAAAATTTCACTGGATATTCCCCAGGAAATCAAAGTACGTGGGAATTCCTCCAAGTTCAAGCAGGCGTTCATCAATATCATCAAAAACAGCATTGAAGCGCTGCGAGATCAGGGTCATATTCATATATGGGCTTATGTGGACAACGGAGAAGCTGTCATTCATATTCGGGATAATGGTGAAGGGATGGATGCTCAGACTTTATCCAGACTAGGTGAGCCTTATTTCTCGAATAAGACAAAAGGCACGGGTTTGGGGATGATGGTGACTTTTCGGATTATTGAAACGATGAATGGCAAAATAACTTTTACAAGTGCAAAAGGGGTGGGAACAGAAGCGACCATCCGCTTCCCCGTAGCCGGATAATATCCGGCTTTTTTGCATTCGGAGAAAACGGAGGGAAGCTTGCTGAGCCCACCCACATGAGATTAAGGAATATAGATTAAATAAGCATGAACAACTAATTTACCACATCGAGCGAGGTTTCTGGGATGCAGCGAGCACGCCGGAGGGGTCTGGAGGAATTACCAGAAAAAACTGATCAGGCGTTTCCTCTAATGTTTTGATTTGGATATGATCGGGGATCACGACTCCTAACACATCACGAATTGCAGATTTGGGATCTGTCATCAGTTTCTCTCTGAAACTGGCATCCTCCCAAGCTTTTTGAATGACTTGTGTTTGAAGAACTTCAGTAGCCATCAAAAATCACCCTCTCATTCAATTGGTTATATTTACCTAGTCAGTATACCACGAAAGGCTCAGAAAAATCTAGCATTATTTCATATTTTTGGAGAGCCAGTAGTCAAGTCCGCCTCTTCTCAAATGCGAGCGTCCGCCTTCAATTTCCGCCGCCACTTCGCCCAGTTCTGCTGCGATAGAATGTGCAAAGCTACGTAGGCCGTGGATAGAAGGCTTCAGGGTCTCTAACTGTTGGACTGCTTGATCGGCAATGTTCACATAGCTGGCGAGCGCACCGCGTACATAAATTGCTTCCTGAATCTGTTTGGGTCCCAATCCTTCACAGTAAGCTGTCTTTTGCTCGGCACTGATATGGGACAAAAGACAGTTATAGCTATGTTCGACCAAATCTTCTGCCCAATCCGCCCAATCATCCGACATTTGAAGCACGAGTAGCGCCAAGTCCGTCATATTTGTAATAGTCTGGACCAGATCGGCACGGCCTGCGAGCAGTAAAGCACCCGTTCCGGCCATTTTTAATGGACTTGCTTTCAGTGCGACCTTATTTCTTTCTCCTTGAAAATAGTCCTCTGTTCCTTCGGATATCACACTAACGGCCCATTCATCAACATACGTTCGGGCATATGACCAAAAAGGAGAGGTTGCCGGAAAAAGGTCCCGATATACACTTATACACTCGGTATAGAAGAGCTGGCTTAAGGCGAGTTGCGTTTTACGGTTGTCTGCTGCTGTGTCCATCACATCATCTTGAATTAAATAGTGAGCCATGATAAACACGTTGCCAAGTGACAGCTTGCGGCATGTTTCGGGGGGGAGTCCGGTGAGTTCTTGCAGCCAAAATGGAAGCAAATAGCATATGTAATTACGCGTGCTGTCTTCCTGCAACGGATTAAAACGCGCCAGAAAGTCCAAACCCTCTTGCTGAAAGGGAGTTGGAAACGTGGACGTCCGTTCCTCTGCTTGACGAAATACTTTTTCCAATTCGTCTTTGTATGCAAAATACCATTCCATCGCCATCACCTGCATCTCTTATGAATATTTTTATAGCGATTTCTAGTTGTTACCGGCCATTATATAACAGATTGCAATTTTCAAGATTTTGTTATTTTTACATTGAGAATGTTGTAAAAAGGATATCGACAAAAATCCCGGCTGGGAAGATCCCGCCGGGATTTTGTTTTTTTAAAATTAGTCGATCTCTAAATAGTCAATATAAGCATCCCATGTCCCATCATCGGCTGTTACAACAAGCTCAATCTCTTGATTTCCGGTTCCATGGCTGACATTGTTTAAAGTATAGACCGCAGGACTGCTCCCGCCGTAGTAGAAGGTACCCTTCGTTTGTCCACCAATTTTCAAGTCAACTTTGGCCATGTTGGAATTATTTGAAGCACCACGGAGTGAAAAACGATGGGTGCCGCTGGTAAAATTCTGTGTGAATTTCACTGAATCATTGTTGGAGTATAAAGCCACTCCGTTGAATGGCGAGCTGATATTTGAAGTATACTGACCGCCTTTGGTCATATTCTCTGCTTCCACTTTTGTGCCTTTGTTTGGCGGCGTTTCGCCGTTTCCGCCATCAGGCGCTACCGCCCGGCCATTGCTTGGTGAGATCATACCAGAGCAAAGGTTACGGTTTTTGAGGTTCTGTGCAATTTGTGGAATAGCTTGGAGTGTAGTCTGGTACTGATCATGCATCAGGATCACATCGCCGTTTTTAAGTTTGCCCGCAGCAGCTACGATCTGTGCGGTGGAGGCGCCGTTCCAGTCTTGGGAGTCAACGTTCCACAATACTTCGGTAAGACCGTTTTGGGTCTCAATGGATTTGAGGGTTGCGTTGGTCTCGCCATACGGAGGACGGAACAACTTTGGTGCCGTGCCCGTAATGGACTGTATCGTTTGCTGCGTGCGTGTAATTTCCGATGACATCTGCGATGTGCTCAGTTGTGTCATATGCGGATGTGACCATGAATGATTACCGATCCACATGCCTGCTGCTTGCTGGTCACGTACAAGCGAAGGATTATTCTGCGCGTTTTGTCCAAGATTAAAGAGCGTCGCGCGTAAACCGTTTTGCTTCAGAGCACTAAGCAGCGCTTTGGTGTTAGAGGGATTGGGACCATCGTCGAAGGTTAACGCTACATAACCGCTCGAGCAATCAGCCGCAAGCGCCTGGTTGTTCGAGATCACCAGCGAGCCTGTGAATAAAGACAAGGTGATTGCCATAATCGCCGTCCATTTTCCTGCTTTAGCTATAAACATGGGTCTACCTCCTAGCTATTTTAATATAGTTGCATTCTGTAGTAGCTTGATGCAACATGTCTTTCAAAAATCAATTGTAAACGTTTACGATTTGATTTTATCATATTTTCCTTAGTATATAACTTGAAAAATTTCAAGTTATATTGTAGAAAGTATAGTTATTCATTCTTACTCACTCTACAGGATAGGGTTCCCAAGGAGCGCGTGTAGATCGAAGGTTGGGTGTAATTGTGATAGCAATGTTCATAATTTCTTTTTCCCGTCTTATGGTTACTTAACAGGCGAAAATATGAATAAAAATAGCGGGAAAAGAAAATATTATTTTAAAAAGGATGAAAGAAGGGTCTGCAACATGAAAAAACAATGGAAATTGACCGTTGCTATTCTGTATGGAGGAGTGATGATGTATGGCACTGCGGGTGCAGCAGGAGCTTCCGGGACGGAACCGAGTAATTCGTTGAAAACTCTCACTCCCAACGACTCTATCCAAGGGGCAGCCCGCCAATGGAATGTTGAACCACAGGACGACCACGGACATGGGCATGTTCACAGACATAGGCACGGTAAAAGGCCTGGCGGCTTGAATCACCATCTCAACGAGAAAGTAGCTAGGTTGCTGGGCATCACTCCTGTACAGTTAGAGAAAGAACTGGGACAAGGGAAGTCATTGGCCGAGGTTGCTAAAAGCAAAGGCATCAAAGAAGATCAGCTCATTGATAAATTGAAGAATGAAATGACTATGGATCTGAAACGGCTTGTGAACCGTAAAGGCCCGATTACATTCGATCGTAAGTCCGGAGCTTCGAGTGAAGCTCAATTAAAACATGAGGCAGGGACGCCCTCAACCTCGGCTAACGAAAACTAAATGTATCTTTTTGCACTAAAAAACCTTGAGAATGGCGGTCCTCAAGGTTTCCATATTCACCGGGCAGTACGCATCGGATTCCTGCTCTCGCAGGGCACCTTGGTCTGGCACAGTCCGCAGCCAGCACCCGATTTGGCCTCGCCGCCGTTTAGAACCGCAAAGTCCCGTGATGCCTGTCCGTACACAAAATTCATGCAGGCGATTTTGTCATGTCCGCCGTCCTTGCTGATGGCCTGCACAGGGCAGCGGGTAATGCACACACCGCAGATGCCCTTGCTGCACAGCAGGCAGTTACCGGTATGTCCTGTGGCTGAAGATATTCTGGCATCAGGCGGCACCTTGAGATCGGTCACCACGGACAGCAGGCGGATGGCAATTCCTTTTTCGGTGATGAAGCCGTCATTGATACTGAAGGTGCCGAGACCCGCAGCATATGCAATGTGGCGCTCCGACCAGTTGGAGATCGGCCCCCCCTCGGCGCCATGGATGCTGTACCAATCCGTATCCAGCGGTGCAACCGCACGGTAACCAAGGCCTGTTAAGTATCCCGCCAAATGCCGCCTTGCAGACTGTACAAAATATTCATCGCCAAAGGTCCGCAGCAGCGCCCATTCCCTTGAGGCTCTTTCTTTTTGCGCACGATTAGCCTTACGGATCGTCTCGCTGATCGGCAGCACAACGCTGATAACGGTGCCTCCATCAAAACTCTCCGTTCCAAAGGAACGTTCAAATGCTTCCTGCGGCGTGGCGTGATCGGGCCCCACTACTCTTTTGTACTCCTCAAACAAAGGATCATTAGCCGCAGCAAATTGGATAATCGGCTCCTCGTAATAAGGACTCCGCAGTTCTTCACAAACATTGCCTTTGTCTTCGCTCACATAGGTTTTCATCTCGGCTGCGATGTTTTCTCTCATATCCGGTACGGATTCAACCATCCTATCCACATCCCTCTCCGTGGTTATTGTTCACAGTAAAGCTTCCCTTGATACCGCAATAAACATTTCGATCTTTTTCGTGTATATACACGAATTGAACACAACTCCACCTGGATGAGGAGCCGTCTAATATCCATCCAAATTTTCAATCTTGGATAAGAGTGTGTTGAGTATCTGCAACTGTCCGATTCCCAATGACTCCTGCAAAAAACGTTGCGCCTCCTCCCAAAGCCCTGCTGCGTCATTGTATACCGTTCTTCCCCTCTCCGTCAGAGTAAGGCAGCGGTTGCGACTGCCCTCAGTAGATGTATCCTCCACATACCCATCATGCTCCAACGCTTTCAAATTGCGCACAATCGTCGTCCGGTCGAGTCGCATCTCCAGCGCCAATTCACTTACACTTGCGGGGCCCAGTGCAGTTAAGTGCTTGAGCAGCGAGAATTGGCTAATATTGAGTCCGCTCGGGGCCAGATACCGGTCATACAGTCCCGTAACAGCCATCGAGGAACGGCGCAGATTGATGCAGGTACAGACTGAGGCTGATCGCTTCTGCGAAGATTTCTTATTCTTTCCTGTCGTTTTCATAAGTTCTCCATTCGTGTACTGTTTCGTGTATCTACACCATCTCAAAAGTGGTAGGTTTTGTAAGCGATATTTGTCACAGCAGTCAGTTCTGTCGGTCTATCATGATTTATCCCCTGTAGTCCTTCCTACTAATGAAAAGTTGAAATAACCAGTCGCCTTGAAATCTACCAGCGACTGGTTATTTAGCTTTGCTAGAATGTGAGCCGAGCGATACCTATAACAGCTTTTTAAGCTGGGAAATACGCCCTTGGGATACGCCGAGTCATTCAGCATATTCGCCTTGCTTGGCTGTTGGATGCTCGCGCAAGAGTTTTCTTAGATTTTCAACTAATTGTTATGAAGACGACCGATGGTTACTTTTTTCTTTGTACGCAGATTTCTTTACGACAGGAACAGGTAATGGACTCACACCTATATTTCCCTTCAGATCGTTTATGCATTTTTTACATAAAAATGAATCCCTGAAATAGCTTAAATCCTGAATCGAATAGCATAAGTGACAGCAGACTCCAATATACTTCCGCATACTCAATAAACCTGTTTCACAATCTAAATAAAATTCTAAGGACTCACCAGCTTGAATACCCATAGAGGTTCGCATCTCTTTAGGAATAACAATTCGACCTAACGTATCCAATGGACGTGTCATACCTGTATTTTTCAAGTGATCTTCTCCTTCCATTGTCCAACATCCAATGATCTCCTAATAAAAATATAAAAATCAATAAAGTAAAAGCATTTATGTTTGTTCCAAAAGATGGTATTATCGTGAAGGAAAATCAATAATTATACTATTAGTTTCCAAACTATATTGTTTATTGAAATTGAAATTTTATGAAAATGCTGAAAGGGTGGTTTATCCATGGAAATCACACCTACGATACAGGCAGAAATTCAAACCTATTTGAAACGAAAAGGCTTAACGATGACCAAGTTTGGTCACACGATTGATTTGAATGTAGGTACAGTTAGTAGCATTGTGACCGGTAACCGATCTATTTCTGTTCACCAACTGGATAGCATTACTGCGGGAATGAATTTACCACCGGATTATTTCTACGAACGTTATATTGAAGAATGTATTGAAGAATCTCCGCTCAACTGGAAAAAAATTAGCCCTTTCTTATACCGATGTATTGAGCTAGGACGACTGGACTGCTTGCAGCGAGTTGTAATTCTGTTATTGGATAACCCTAATTATCCGCCATCGCTCTTTGAAGTTGCCGAAAATGTATACAAAGACGGTTACAATGAAACAGCGGCTTATCTTTACAAAAAGGTGGCTGAAAGTGAGAAGCAGCAGCATTCAGAGCGATTGGCGGTCTGCCAGTATCGCTTGTTTCAAATTAATATCGGACAAGATAGAGCTATAAATCTTCAAGCTGCCATTGAATTTGCCCCTTTTGTGGATCGTTTAGACGAGATAGAGCAATTAGATGCATTAAAAGATTTGGCGAACGTGTACAGATCATTAAGTATGTGGGACAAGGTGTATGAATTTGCAAATCAAATGGGTCAAATGGGAAAGATCCAATATAATTTGGTTCATAACTCTAAGCGAAAAGGAACAGAGCCACGAAAAAAGCTAAGCAGGCCACTGTTTGTATACATAGTTTACTCCGAATTGCTGTGTGCTAATGCTTGCGATGCAAAAGGAGATCATGAACAGGCATTAGAACATATCCGAGGTTATGCCGATCTAAGTTGGGTAAAGGAGAAGGACCCTGATTCACTTTATTGGAAGAAACAATATCAGCAATGGGCAAAAATTAATACTTACGTCAATAGGCTTATGTCCGGGGATATTAGTGTTCTCCCCGATTACGTAGAACATATGGCTGCCGAAAATGAGATTTTTGCCGAGCTACTAAACGTTCTTGAAGTTGCTAATCGGTACAATGTAGATGTAGACCATATCCTTCAGCGTTTTGAATCCCAAATTGAGGCTTATCAAGAACCGTCATCTTCAGACATGTATACACAGCAGGTTTTACCGGAAGAGTACGTACGCTTCTGGTACAAAATGGCTAAATACAGCCTAAATAAAGGCAGATACCTATATGGTTTCAAATGTTTAATAAACGCGTTTGAAAAAGCTGTTACAATTAATCATGTACTACTTATTGCCAATTGTTTTGGATTATTTTTTCACTTCAAAACACATGCGGCTCCCGAAACACAGACACAGTTCCAATCTATTTATGAGGAGGTGTGGGAGAAAAATGATCAAAAGGATGGCTTTCTTCTTGGCGGTAACTAGCTTTTTACTGGTATTCACAGTACCAGTCCAAGCTGGAAATCTAAGCCATGGCACGATCCAAACACAAGGACACGTTGGTGGATCTTGACCAAACACTAATTCATTACTATTGACCAGCTTATGGCTGGTCTCTTTTTGTATTATTTTGTAATTTTTCGACTCAAAAAAGATATGACGTATTTGTACATCCCTCCTTAAAATGAGATTCATTAGGAGGTATGCAGGATGAACAGGTATGAAACGGTAACGTTAATTCAACAGATGGAACACGCCAGACAACATTTGCATGATCTTTACGAAGAGTATGGTTTCGGACATGCTTGTGTACTTGAGCAGTCTATGCTTTTGGATGAACTGATTAATCAGTACAACCGTATGTTTCAGACCAAGAAGCTACCTCACTATGTTTAGGGCTAGATCATTAACAACGACGATATTATGTTCAGTCCATCCTCTCCCTTCTTTGTTATGCAAAACTATGACTTCTCCCGCGTAACGTTTATTATTCTATATAATGACTTATTTTAAAATAAAATACATATTCATGTCATAAAATGTTAATCATCTTTTTGAGGGGACGGCATACTAAGGCACAGAAAAGCAGAGCTCAATAAGTGAGCCCTGCCAAAGTTCATTGGAATCATAACCCCATGCTGAAACACAGACGCATAAGATTATCCAAGCTCCTGCGTGCTTTTGGAAGCGCGTTTGGAGGAAAGGAACTGGAAACGAAAGGAATGCCAGTTCAATCGCTGTCTGCCTTTGGAACCAACAATCCAGTTGCCGCCGGGCAGATGGGCAAAGAGCCAGCTGATGCCCAGAGAAACACTTGCCACGACGATAAACGTAATGAGCGTAGCTGTAAAATGATGATCGCCCAGTGCAAGCGAGCGGGTGTAGTAGGATATGAAGGCCAGCACGAGTGCATGGGCCAGATATCCTCCAAAAGAATAACGCCCGATCCAGTTCAGCATACGGCGAAACGGCTCGGATCGCGTATCTTTTTGCAAATGGAGCAGCAGTCCGTACAATAAAAGCAGCTGCGACACAATGAGCACAAAGGTGCTTGGCTTCAAATAGGTGGAAATATTAAGATTGATCGTATCGCCCGACTGGATCAGCATCGTGTGACCCATGAGCATGAACAAACCAATAAAGACAAATACATTCCACGGCAACGTCTGTTTGACCAGTCCACGCCACGTGTCTGTCATGTAAGCACATACTGCGCCCAGCATAAAATAGAAAAAGTACATGACAAAGTTGTAGGTGCGATAATCCAGCAGAGTCTGCCAAAAGGACGGCAACCCAGTGCTCCATGCAGACATGTCATAGTAGGACCATTGTAACAGCAAAGCATAAGCCGTAGCGGCAATCAGCATAATAGCCAAAACAAGCTGTTTGCGTCTTTTTGTGCTATAACGACGTAGAAACGCTTGAACCTGCCCGGCTACTTTTGAAAATAAAGGAAACAAAATATAAAACTGAAAGATCATCACTACAAACCATAGATGATATCCGCTGACGGGGATGATCATTTCCTCGAACATACCTTTGTAAAAATAAATATTTCCCCACTGCGCCGTTGACCAGTTTTGAGTACATACCCAATAAATAACAGTCCAGCAAAGGAAAGGAACATAAATATCTCGAAACCGCCTGCCAATATAGCGAGGATAGCCAATCGGTTTGTTGCCGTTATAAAATAGCAGCGCCGCAGACAGGAAAACGAACGTCGGTGTGCCAAAACGTGTCAAATGATACAGCATCGCGAGCATAACAGAATCTGGCTGTTGGATGTCGCTGCGATAAATATATTCGCCAATGCAATGCTGAAGCACGACAGCGAGGTAGGCAAGGCCCCGTAGTTCTGTCCACTCCGCGATACGCGGCTTACTCATCCATATCACTCCTTTTCCGCAAGATATGCACATGTTTTCCCTAGCACAATTGTAGGTATTGTAACGTAGAAACATTAGTGCAGGATTAACGCCACCTGAAAGTAAGAAGAGTGAAGTAGTTCCAATTTAATATGATTGCGTTTACAATCTAAGTAAAACCAGAATAAATTAAAGTGAATTTATAACTTAAGGATACACACAGGAAGAGGAGAGGAAGGATGAAAAAAACGCTGCTGGTATATATGCTGTTGATTGCGGCCTTTGCTCTCTATGTGTTCAGGTATGAACAAACTGGCCCGTTGAATGGCACTTGGGAGGATAAAGGGCTGCGAGGCAGTATCGGAGAGACCTATATGATGATTACGTTCCAGTCTGGTTTGGAGTATTGGAAAAGCGGACTTAAGGGCTTCGAGGATGCCGGGGATGCGCTGGGGGTGACTGTGGAGTATCGGGGAGCTACCCGTTATGATGCGCAGGAGCAGACAACTGTTATTGAGCAAGCGATTGCTCGTAAACCCGCAGGGATTGCGATTTCCGCGATTGATCCTCACTCCCTGATTCCGGTGATTAATAAGGCGCTGGATGCGGGCATTCCTGTGGTATTGTTTGATGCCGAAGCGCCGGGGAGCCGGGCGTATTCCTTTTTGGGCACGGATAATTATAAGGCGGGCGTGACCGCTGCGGATAAAATGGCAGAGCTGTTGGGACGAGAAGGTCAGGTCGCTGTTCTGACGCTCCCTGGACAGCAAAATCATGAGGAACGCTCGCGTGGCTTTCGCGATACCATTCAACGGCAATATCCTGCGATGAAGGTGGTGGAAGTCGCAGATGGCCGCGCAGACGCGATGGTCTCCCGGGATGAGTCGCAGAGGCTGATGAAAGCTTATCCGAAACTGGCGGGCATTTTTGTGACCGATGCAACGGGAGGGGCAGGTGTGGGTGAAGCGGTACTGAGTCAAAAAAACAGCCATCCGCTGAAAATCATTTCTTTTGATACGAATAAAGCGACATTGGATATGATTCGTGGTGGGACGATTTCGGCAACAATTGCCCAGGGAACATGGAATATGGGTTATTGGTCGCTTCAATATTTGTTCCATCTGCATCATCATTTGACGATTCCTGCACCTTCTTCCACTGGAGACAACACTCCGTTGCCCGTGCGGGTAGATACTGGGATTTCCGTGGTCACCCGGGCGAATGTAGATGATTATTATGCGAAATAAATTTTGGGAGCGTATCCAATTAGGGGTGCGCCAAATGATGCCGCGGTTACGCTTGCGCAATATGCCTTTACGTTATCAGCTCATGCTGCTGTTCCTGTTGTTTGGCATTGTGCCTTCGCTGGGATTAGGTCTGCTGGTCAATTGGACGGTGGAACGGATTATTGAGCGGCAGGTGGAAGATCATACGATGCAATTGATTGGCAAGGTGAACGAAGCGCTGGACACCAAAATGGAAAATTTGCAAAACATGACGTATCTGATTGCTTTTAACCCCGATATCGGGGAGTTCTGGAAAGGGAAGACGCCGGCTGACGGCCACGCGGGTCATGCGAGTATCGTAACGCCGGAAAACCAGGGGGAGCGGGCACAGAACTCGGTGCAAAATCAGGCCTTCACTTCCAAACAGGCATTAAGTTCTGTACAGGAGCAGGATACGCTGTATAAAATGAAGCAATTTTTGCAGGGCTATACCACGTTATATCCTGAAATTGCAGGGATTCTGATCGTGAACGAAAAAGGCGACTATATCAGCAACGAAATGTACGCTCGAAGCACGCGTAGCCTGACGGAAGAAGGCTGGTACCAACAGGCGGAGCAGCATGCAGGCATATTCACTGTGCTAGGACAGCCGAGCCACCGTAATGTGACCACTCATGTCCGGTACAAGGACAGTGAAATTGTCTCCGTCGTTCGTTCGGTTACAGATCCGGAAACCGGACGCGTGCTAGGCGCGATTATGATTGACCTCAAGCTGCGGGCTGTGTCGCAGGCCGCCAGGGACGTAACCTTGGGCAAAAGCGGATATTTAATGGTGACAGATGCTGAGGGGCGCAGCGTGTACAGGCCGGATATGCCTTTAATTGAGCGCATTCCGCCGCAATGGTTCGGGGCAGGTGACAGCGGGATGTTTACCCGTGAAGCTGGGGGCAGGGAATTGCTGTTCATGTTCAGGGCTTCCGAATTCACGGGCTGGAGAACAGTGGGGGTATTCCCGGCACGCGAATCTACACTGGAAGTGCGGCAAATTCAGTTCTATGTCATCTGTTTTGTTTTCATTGTATGTCTATTTGGCTTAACGGCATCCTTGCGATTGTCGAGTTCCATTGCGCAGCCAATTTTCCGGCTGATGTCCTATATGCGAACGGCAGAGACAGGGGATCTTACAGTTCGCCAATGGAGTGACCGTGGGGATGAAGTTGGAATGCTGGGGCGGAGCTTTAACCGAATGCTGGAGCAAATTCGCCGTCTCATGTCACTTAGCGAACTGAGGGAACGGCAAAAACGGGATGCCGAGCTGCGCAGCCTTCAGGAGCATATTAAGCCTCATTTTCTATACAATACGCTAGATACGATTCATTGGATGGCCCGAAAAAATGGAGCAGACGACGTGTCCGATATGGTGGGAGCGCTATCGAGATTGTTCCGTCTCGGGCTGAGCAAGGGGGATGACTTTATTCCACTGCGCTCCGAGATGGAGCATATATCTAGCTATATGCAAATCCAGCAAACCCGCTATCGTGACCGACTTCGCTGGGAATTGAATCTACCTGACGAGCTAAAGGATCTGTTCGTGTTGAAGTTAATGCTTCAGCCTGTAGTGGAAAATGCGATTTATCACGGCATCAAGGCCAGACGTGGCCCAGGCACGATTTGGATAGAAGCTAAAGCTGAGGACGACAAGCTGCTGCTGACGGTACGTGACGATGGCGCAGGGATGACGGCGGACCGTCTGCGTGAATTGCGTGAATGGCTGGAAATACCCCTGGAGGCGATGGAAGTAAAGCAGAAGCAAAAGGGAGTTAGTACTCATGGCAGAAGCTATGGCATGCTGAATGTACAAGCGCGTATCCGGTTATCTTTTGGCGAGGAATATGGAATTGTATTGGAGAGCAAAGAAGGGACAGGTACCTGCGTGACGATCACTCATCCGTTGCTGCTGGATATGGCGCAACTGAAGAAGCCTTATGAAAAAGGAGAGGATCAGGATGACGAAATCAAAGGCCACACACAACTCGACAACGGCGAGTCTGATTGACCAGGCCATAACAGAACTGACCATAGGCACAGCAAAACGTTACCAAGTATTGATCGCAGATGATGAGCCGATCATTCGTGAGGGGATACGAGATTGCATAGATTGGACGGCACTGGGCATGGAGGTGGCAGCAGAGGCGGAGGACGGAGAAGAAGCGCTGGAGCTGGTGGGTCAGCTTAGCATTGATATCGTGCTGGTCGATATGAATATGCCGTTCATGGACGGGATTGAACTGATTCGGCGGCTGCGGGAAGAGCGTCCAGAATGCCGTTGCCTGATCATTTCCGGGCATGATGAATTTGCTTATGCGCAGGAGGCTGTCCGACTTGGCGTAGAGGATTATATTTTGAAGCCGGTAAATGCGGATCAGCTTCATGCTGCACTGTTGC
Organism: Paenibacillus sp. SEL1; assembly: GCF_054602535.1. Classification (NCBI taxonomy): domain Bacteria; kingdom Bacillati; phylum Bacillota; class Bacilli; order Caryophanales; family Paenibacillaceae; genus Paenibacillus; species Paenibacillus sp. SEL1. The sequence continues at coordinate 3,253,675 of NZ_CM137723.1, forward strand.
GGCTTCGTCAGCGAATGGACGAAGAGCACAAGCGTGCCGCCTATGTAGAACAAGCCGCCGGACAGATTGAACGGAATATTCCGCTGCTGCGCCAGCGTTTTTGCCTGGAATGGCTGGAAGGGCAACACACGGGAAAAAACATCATGGAACAGTTGGCGTTTTTACGGCTTCCATCGCGGCCGCCTGCTCAGATCGGTGTGGTACGGTGGCCTGCGGCAGAGGCCCGGCAGACGATTATGCGCGAGAATGACCGCCAGTTGTTTCTTTTTGCCGCTGAAAATATTATTGGCGAACTGCTGGAGGACCGACCGCATGTGTTGTTCCGCGATGCGAACGGGCTGATCGGCATATGCCTGTGGCAGGAGGCACCCGAGACGATTGGCGCTTCCGTGGAGCAGGCGATTGGGCGCTACCTGAATATAGCGGTTCATACGCATGTGGAATCCAACGCGGGCGGGCTGGAAGGTGCAATTGACGCGTACCGGGTGAGTCGAGATCGAGTGTATGGCGAATCGCAGCTGTCTCCCATCGTACGTCGGGCCCGGCAGCTCATTCAGGAAGGTTACGCCGATCGGGAATTAACGCTGGAAGCCCTTGCTTCGCGGCTACAAGTATCCGCCGTATATCTCAGCCGCGTGCTCAAAAAGGAGCTCAACGACAGCTTCGTGACCCTCGTCACGCGTGCCCGTATCCGTAAAGCAGTGCAGCTGCTGGATTCCACGACGTTGTCTATCTATGATATAGCAGAACGTACGGGTTACGACAGTCAGCACTATTTTAGCACCGCTTTTAAAAAGACTATGGGCGTGTCTCCTGTGCAGTACCGTAAAGGCGGGGGAATTCAAGAAAACACGGTGGAGTAGGAAGGATTGAAATGGGGGATGAGTCCCACACTGTCTAATAATAAACTGTAAGAAAAAATGTGTGTGTAATCACACCTACGCATTCAGGGGTTTGTTACGCTGGGGATAACGAACAAATATCTATCAATATTTGGAGGAAAACGATATGTTTTGTTATCAGTGTGAACAGACGCCGAGTGGCGGGTGTAAAGTAGTTGGGGTGTGCGGGAAGGATGAGACGGTAGCGAGCTTGCAGGATACGATGATTTTTGCATTAAAAGGGATCGCTGCCTATGCGACACATGCTCGTCAGTTGGGATATAGCGATCCTGAGGTGGATCGGATCACGCACGAAGCGTTATATATGACCTTAACGAATTCTAACTTTAATGTACAAGAGCATTTGGAAATGGCGATGAAGGTCGGAAATGCGGCTGTACGGATCATGGATGTGCTGGATCGTGCGCATACGGATCGTTTTGGTATTCCGCAGCCGATTACCGTCAGTCAGAATAAAATCGAAGGCCAATGTATCGTCGTGACTGGACATAATTTGTATGCGCTGGAGGAATTGTTGCGGCAGACGGAGGGTAAAGGTATCAACATCTATACCCACTCAGAAATGCTGCCTGCCCACGGTTATCCGGCATTGAAGAAATATGCACATCTCAAAGGGAATATCGGTAAGGCTTGGTACGATCAGCGTAGACTGTTCGAGGAGTTCCCAGGCGCAATTCTTGCAACGACGAACTGTGTTATGCCGATTAAAGGCACGTATGCAGACCGCTTCTTCTCTTATGAAGTAGCCGGGCTGGAGGGAGTAGCCAAGATCATGGACGACGACTTTTCACCATTGATCGAGCGTGCATTAGCCCTGCCAGCAGCAGATGTAGATTCGGAGCAGGTGCTTACGACAGGATATCATCATGAGACGGTTATCGGGCTGGCTCCTGAGATTATTCAGGCGGTTAAAGACGGGCATATCCGCCGTTTCTTCGTCATTGCAGGCTGCGACGCACCAGGTAAAGGCGGCAACTATTACCGCGAGCTAGCTACATCCTTACCGAATGATACGGTCATTCTGACCACGTCCTGTGGTAAATTCCGTTTTAATGACGTGGATTATGGCACCGTTGGAGATACCGGCATTCCGCGTTATATTGATTTGGGGCAATGCAACAATTCGGGTTCTACTGTGAAAATCGCTCTGGCATTAGCGGATGCTTTCGGTTGTACGGTGAACGAGCTGCCTGTGAGCATTGTTCTGTCCTGGTTTGAGCAAAAAGCGGTTGCCATTCTGCTAGGCTTGTTCAGCCTCGGCATTCAGGACATTCGCATTGGACCGAAGCCGCCTGAGTTTATTTCTTCTGGCGTACTGGATGTACTGGTGGAGATGTTTGGCTTGAAGCTGATTACAACAGCAGAGGAAGATATGAAAGCGATGTTGGCATTGTCGTAAGAGATTGGTGGGGAACTGCAAAGTGCAGTTCCCTTTTTTTTGTTTCATCGTTCATCGATTCTTATAAAGATGTCTGTAAGAATCTTTAATGCCAGCTCAGTATCTTTGGATTCACGAGTTCTTAGGAGAGTCAAAATGGTTTTTATACTCGAATCTTCTTCGGTAAGCTCATCATTGTCCTTTACATATGTAAGCAACTGATAGACGCCCACGTTCAATGCCTTCGCTATTTTCTCCAGATTTTTTAAAGATATATTTCTCTCCGCACGCTCAATGAAACCAATATAACTCGAATTGAATCCTGCTTTTTCGGCTAAAGCTTCTTGGGAAAGCCCTTTAGACTTTCGAATATCTCGAATACGCGTACCGACCAATTCTAAAAGTTCTGACATGATTACACCTCTCTATAGTAAGAATTTCACAAAATTCGATTCCAATCGCTCCGAAATGTAATATATAGACGAACGAGATCATCTCGACCTATATATTATTTATTGGAAGTCGCTTATTGGATTTTGCAAAATCCTCTAGTTAGAAGTGTAGAGAAAGAGTTACATCTAATTAATAAGTGTTAGTAAGTAAATTGAATTAAAAACTACTATATAGTAATATTTATTATGAAGCTTGTCCGATAGCTAGAAAATTATACATCTTGATGGTTACATAATTGTGCTACGTTGCTCACATTTGTTTCAGGATTTTGCAAAATTCGATTCCAGTCGCTCCGAAGTGCAAGATATAGACGAACTAAACCATTTCGATCTATATCTTGTTCATAGGAAGTTGCTTATGGGATTATTGCAAAATCCTCGTTTATGAAATTTTAATTCAGGAGTTGATTCCCCTTGAAACATTACTCCTTAAGTCCCCAACTACATAGTGTTTCCGATTTCAAACTGCCTAAGTACAGCGACACCTACATATTCAATTGCATGATGGATTTTCAAAAACTTGCCGAATACCAGATCAAGCTTGCACAAATGATGCGCGACCATCATCAGTTTCAAAACTGCCTCATTCTTTGTGATCGTGCGCTGTTTTCTATGGCTAAGGCTATTTATGTTCATCGAAACCAAATCATTCCATCGTACATTCGTTTATCCATGACCGACCTGTTCCCGTTAATTCACACGGATGCTGAGCCGTGTTTAGATATGGTGCTGTTTATCGGTACGGTACATTATCTTGTTTCGGGAGAAGATGATGTATCTAAAGAGCCGATGAAGCTGGGGGAAGTAGACAAGTTGCTTTATAAAACGGACTCTATTCTAGAGTCTCTGTCACAACGGATCGTAGCTGATCCGTCTATGCGGTATCCATCTATTTATAAAGAAAATTCGTTCAATGAATCGATAGATCTTTTATCAATAATACCCGGTTCTTTTTGAGCTAATGATATAATGACGAAAAGGAAGATGTTGGATTACGGGTTAAAGCTTCCACATCAGAAAGGGTGTTATTTCATATGCCTACATACAACAAATTGGTGCGGGATCGGATTCCGCATATCATTATGTCTCAAGGCAAGGAATGTCGGACACGCATTTTGGACCCAGAGGAATATAAGCGGGAACTGCGAACGAAGCTTCGTGAAGAAGCCGAGGAATATTTTGAAGCGGACAAAGATCAGGATGCGCTGGAAGAGCTGGCGGATATGCTGGAAGTCATCTGGGCACTAGCAGAAATACATGGAGCGAATGCAGCAGAGCTGGACAAGCTACGGGCAGACAAAGCCGAGACACGGGGCGGATTCCAGGAGCGGGTGTTCTTAATTGATGTAGATGAAGGTAAGAGTTAACTGTGAAAATATTTCAATGATATGCACATTCAAAAAGGTGGCTTGATAAACTGGAGCTACCCTTTTTTTGTCTCTTTTAAGCGTCCCGTATTACTAATGTTGATAACACCGACGTACCTTATAATTAATGCGCTGTCAGTAAAGATGTAGAGTTTTAGACTAGCCTCCCACACAAAGGTTAAAATTTTATAAAAAAAGTTCAAAACCAGCAAAGACCTTTCCCGGGCTGGAATGATACCATGTGTTTGCACATAAAAAAAGGAGAGGTACTCGTTGCCTCACTTATGTAAGCGTTATCTCGTTTCAACTCTAATCAGCACTTACCTTCAAATTGACCTGCATCACATGAGGAAAGGGGAACTTCATATGAAAAAAGGAGCTGTTGTCGTATGGCTTCTGGTTTTGGCCCTGATGCTTTCGGCCTGTAATTTGGCGGAGAGTGGAACGGGTAGCAAGGAAAAAGGCTATGTGGGCATTTCCATGCCGACCAAATCGTCCGAGCGTTGGGTAGGGGACGGAGAGAATATGGTCCGGTTGTTTCAGGAGCAAGGCTATAAAACGGATTTACAGTACGCCGAGGACGTGGTGGAAAACCAAATCTCCCAAATCGAAAATATGATCACCAAGGGCGTCAATGTTATGGTGATCGCTTCGGTCGACGGAAACACGCTGACGGATGTAATTCAGAAGGCACACGACCGAGGCATTCAGGTCATTTCTTACGACCGTCTGATTCGCAACACACCGTATCTGACGTATTATGCGACCTTCGATAACTTTAAGGTGGGCGTGCTACAGGCGGCGTATATTGAGAAAAAGTTAGGACTTAAGGAAGGCAAGGGCCCATTCAATATCGAGCTATTCGGTGGTTCACCGGATGACAATAACGCTTATTTCTTCTTTAATGGTGCGATGTCTGTACTTAAACCGTACGTGGATTCCGGCAAACTGGTCGTGCGCAGCAAGCAGATGACGATGGCGCAGATCGCTACACTGCGGTGGGATGGAGCATTGGCCCAGTCGCGAATGGATAACCTGCTGAGTGCGTACTATTCGGGGGCCAATCTGGATGCGGTACTATCCCCTTATGACGGAATCAGTATCGGTATCATTTCATCCCTGAAAGGGGTCGGATATGGATCAGCGAACAAGCCGCTGCCGATCATTACAGGGCAGGATGCGGAGCTGGCTTCCATCAAGTCCATTGTGGCTGGGGAGCAGACGCAAACTGTATTTAAGGATACTCGCAAGCTGGCTGAGCAAACGGTCGTAATGGCCAACAGCATTTTACAGGGAAAACAAGCGGAAGTGAATGACACCGAATCCTATAACAACGGTAAGAAGATCATTCCTGCTTACTTACTTGATCCAATCTCGGTGGATCGGACGAATGTGGAAAAGGATATTGTCGGCAGTCACTATTACACCAAAGAGCAAATCGGACTGAAATAAGGGTAAGAATCCAACCGAAAGGAGCGTATCCCATGACTGGAATCATTTTGGAAATGAAGGGAATTACCAAAACCTTTCCCGGCGTGAAGGCATTGGAAAATGTAAATCTCAAGGTCAAGGAAGGCGAAATCCATTCCCTGTGCGGTGAGAACGGTGCGGGCAAATCGACGCTGATGAAGGTACTAAGCGGTGTATATCCGCATGGAACCTATGAAGGGGATATTGTTTTCCAGGGCAAAACGTGTGAGTTCAAGGATATCAAGCAAAGCGAGGAATTGGGCATTGTCATTATCCATCAGGAGCTGGCGCTGATTCCGTATCTCTCGATTGCGGAAAATATTTATCTGGGCAACGAACGCGCCAGTGGCGGTGTGATTGATTGGAAAGAGACTTTTGTGGGTACACGCGATCTGCTGTCCAAGGTCGGTTTGAGTGAGAATCCCAATACATTAGTTACGAACATCGGGGTCGGGAAGCAACAACTGGTCGAAATTGCGAAAGCGCTCTCTAAAAAGGTAAAGCTGCTTATTCTCGATGAACCGACAGCGGCGTTGAATGAGGATGATAGTGAGAATCTGCTTAATTTGATGCTGGAATTTAAAAGACAGGGCATTTCCTGCATTCTCATCTCCCACAAGCTGAATGAAGTCGCAAAGGTGTCGGATTCAATTACGATTTTGCGGGATGGGAAGACGATTGAGACACTGGATATGAAAAAGGATGAGGTCACGGAGGATCGGATCATTAGCGGGATGGTTGGACGTGATCTGACCAGCCGTTATCCAGAGCGTCATGCCGAGATTGGCAAAGTCGTTTTGGAAGTGAAGGATTGGACGGTGTATCACGAGCATCATGCAGACCGCAAGGTGCTGGATCAGGTGAATTTGAACATTCGTCGCGGTGAAATTGTCGGTATTGCCGGGCTGATGGGGGCGGGACGGACCGAGCTGGCAATGAGCATTTTTGGCAAGTCGTACGGACGCAACATTTCCGGTCAGCTGATTAAAGACGGCAAGCCGATCCAGAACAACACGGTTACGGACGCGATCAACAACGGCTTTGCCTATGTAACGGAGGATCGCAAGGAGTATGGCCTCATTCTAATGGATGATATCAAGCGTAATATTTCGCTGACTGGCTTGAACAAGCTGACGAAGGGCGCTGTCGTCAATGAGCAGGAGGAAGTCGTTGTTGCAGAGGAAATGAAAAAAAGCATGAACATCAAAGCGCCGAGCATTTTACAGAAAACGGGTAATCTGAGTGGCGGCAATCAGCAGAAGGTGGTGCTGAGCAAATGGATTTTTGCCGGGCCGGATATTCTGATTCTGGATGAACCGACACGCGGCATTGATGTGGGCGCCAAATATGAAATTTACACGATTATTCATCGACTTGCCGCTGAAGGCAAGGGAGTGCTGGTCATTTCGTCCGAGCTACCAGAGGTACTAGGCTTGTGTGACCGGATTTATGTCATGAATGCTGGGCGGATCACTGGAGAGGTTAGCCGTGAGGACGCGTCGCAGGAAACATTGATGAGATATATGACCAAGTCAGGAGGCGTGAAGCATGGAAACCATAACTAAACTATTTAAAAATAACATCCGCCAATATGGCATGATGATTGCACTGGTCGTCATTATGATTTTGTTCGAGGTGCTGACGGGCGGCCTGCTGTTGAAGCCGATTAATATTACCAATCTGATTCTGCAAAACAGCTATATTCTCGTACTGGCTATCGGGATGGTGCTGGTCATCATCACTGGACATATTGATTTGTCCGTCGGCTCCATAGCCGCTTTTGTCGGTGCGGTTGCCGCCATAATGATGGTCGACTGGCAGCTTCCAGCATGGATCGCTGTGATTGCATCTTTGCTGGTCGGGGCGTTAATCGGCGCATGGCAAGGGTTCTGGGTCGCTTATGTACGGATTCCGGCATTTATCGTTACATTGGCGGGGATGCTGCTCTTCCGTGGATTGACCATGATCGTGCTGGAAGGTCAATCGATCTCTCCATTTCCGGGGGGCTTCCAGAAAATCAGTTCAGGCTTCCTGCCGGATTTTTCATCTACCGGTTATAACCTGGTATCCATCATTGTCGGTATTGCACTCACGGTATGGTTTATCGTGAACGAACTTCGCGAACGCCGTTCTCAGCTTAAATATGGATTTGAGGTTCCGTCACAAACGTTATTTGTACTCAAGTTGATTGTGGTAGCTGCGGTTATCAATCTGTTCACCTTTATGCTCGCGAGCTACGCGGGAATACCTAACATTCTCGTGCTGCTGTTCATACTGATCGTTGTATACTCCTTCGTCATGAACCGCACGATTATGGGCCGTCATGTGTATGCGTTGGGTGGAAATGAAAAGGCAGCGGGTCTGTCCGGTGTCAAAACGAAAAAGGTAACGTTCTGGGTATTCGTTAACATGGGCGTGCTGGCCGCCATTTCCGGTCTGATCTTTGCTGCACGTCTGAACGCGGCTACGCCGAGAGCAGGTACGAACTTTGAGCTGGATGCCATCGCGGCTTGCTTTATCGGCGGTGCTTCGGCATCCGGCGGGATCGGAACCGTTTTTGGAGCCATTATCGGCGGTTTGGTCATGGGCGTACTGAATAACGGTATGTCTCTGATTGGTCTGGGTATTGACTGGCAGCAAGGCATCAAGGGCTTAGTACTTCTGCTGGCAGTTGCCTTCGATATTTACAACAAAAACAAAAGATCAGCTTAAGCTAAGATTTGATATCGTAAAACAAGACACCTCCAGTCCCACTTAAAATGTGGGTGCCGGAGGTGTCTTATTTATTAGGTCTTGTCAGCCAACGCAACTAATCCGTTACCATTTGTCCGCCATTGACATGCAGCGTTTGCCCTGTAATGTAGGAACCATCATCCGAAGCCAGCAGCACATAGGCGGGGGCCAATTCATAAGGCTGCCCGGCACGCTTCATCGGCGTATTGGTGCCAAAGGTGCGGATCGCTTCGGGCGACTGTGTCGCGGCATTCAGCGGAGTCCAGATCGGACCGGGAGCAATGGCGTTCACGCGGATGCACTGATCGACCAGATTATTAGCCAGAGCGCGGGTGAAGCTGACAATGGCTCCTTTGGTAGCTGAATAGTCGATCAGATTTTTTTGACCAACATAGGCTGTAACCGATGCCGTATTGACGATGCTGGCCCCAGCCCGCATATACGGCAGTGCTTCTGTAGTCATATGGAAGAAGGAAATAATATTCGTATCAAACGTATCACGAAGTTGCTGCTCGCTGATATCCAGATACGATTCGCGCACAAACTGAACACCCAGGTTGTTAATCAGAATGTCAATCCGACCGAAGGTTTCCATCGTTTTTTGAACAACCAGACAGCAGTTGCTTTTTAGCCTTAGATCGCCCGGAATTAACAAACAACGTCTGCCAAGCTTATGAATGACATCACGGGTTTCCATAGCATCTCGATGCTCATCGAGATAGGCAATGACCACATCGGCCCCTTCTTTGGCAAAAGCCACAGCAACCGCACGACCAATACCGCTGTCTCCGCCGCTAATAATAGCCACCCGATCCAGAAGCTTTCCGGTGCCGATATACTTTGGATTATCATAAATAGGGCGTGGAACCATCAGGTATTCCAACCCCGGCTGTCTATATTGATGCTGGGGAGGAAAGACAATCGGAACTTCTTTACATTGGGTTTCTGTACCATAATAAGGATATTGCCAATTCATTGATAATCCCTTCTTTAGGCGTTTTGAAATCCAATATATTCAAAATGGGCGCAAGCGGTGACTCGGGATTATCGCCTTATCCCGAAATCGTCGCTCCATCTGCCGGAATATGGACGCGTTCCTTCAAACCTTCACGGTTGATATGTTCCGTAAGCTCGGAGCGAGTTAGTAAACAATGGTTGATTGCTTCCATGTGGACAGCCACGATTTGTGTGTAAGAGGCATGCTGCGCAACAGCCGTTACATCTTGGGCAGTCATAATGATGGGATCACCAATCGTAAACCGAGCCCCTCCAGCGTTCACAATTGTCCACTCCGGACGGTATTTATCCAGTACTTCCGCGACTTCACTGCACCAGATCGTATCCCCGGCCAAATAGACGACAGGTTCACCTGGTGCCTGAAACACAAAGCCGGATACGGGTCCCATCTGTTCACCGATTTCTCCGGTGCCGTGATGCCCGGTAGTACGGATGAGCTCAATTTCTCCCACGGAGCCAGCCACCGAAATCGGAGTAACCTGTGTAAAACCGTCAGCAGTAATTTGCTCTTCATTTCCGGGCTGGCAGAAGACGGGAATTTGTTTGTCCAACCAGCGTACTGCTGCCGGGTCCCAATGATCGGGATGCAAATGTGTGACGATCACAACATCAGGCTGTCCGAGTGCCTGCCATTGCGGCGGCAAGGGAACCAGCGGATTACGGCGGGCATTTTCCGTATTGGGAACCGGCGGATTTGCGCCAGCATCACTCAACATCGGATCAATCAGAAATTTTACTCCAGCGTATTCGATCCATAAGGTTGCGTTGCGGATTAGTGTGATTTTCATCTATGGAAGCTCCTTTGGTAGTGAATGTTTTTGGACCGAGTGTATTTTCGGTGGTTCTTTGTTTCTGTTACAATCATATCTGACGCAAGGAGCTACAGGCTACGGCCTGCTGAAAGGAAAACCAGCATTATCGTTTCATCATGAAAGGAAAAATAACTATGGAACTATTCGTACCTGATGACACCGATCTGCGCATTCTTCATCATTTAATTGAAGACAGCTCTTTATCGCACAAGGAGATCGGCCAGCTTGTTCACTTGACAGGCCAAGCAGTAGGGGCGCGTGTTCGAAAAATGCAGGATGCGGGCATTATCGAGGGCTATACGCTGCGCTGGAACCCTGAGAAAATTGGACAGACGATTCATGCCTTTATTACGGTTTTTTTGAATTCAGGAACAACTCACAGTGCTTTCCAGGCTTTTGCACGGGAGCATCCCTATATTGTCGAAATCCATCGAGTGAGTGGGGAAGGCTGTTATTGGATGCGCTTGCGCATGTCATCACAGGCAGAGTTAAATACCATGCTGGATGAGCTTACGAAGTTTGGTAATTACAAATTGAGTTTTTCCATTGGTGAGATTTAACGATAAAAGCTTTCGGCACAAACGCCGAAAGCTTTTTTATTTGGGCGAGGGCTATGAGGTCAACGTTATAGGCTCATTTTAAAAATATGCTGCAATCCGTGTTGTCCCATTTTAGTGTTGCCTTCATCGATAAAGCCGCATTTGCGATACAGACTTTGGGCAGATAGATTACGGGCATTGACGCCCAGTACAATCTCGCGAATATGTGGGAAGTGTCTGGCGATGAACTGTGGTAGTAGAAGCAGCCCTTTCTTAGCGAATCCTTGTCCCTGATCTGCGTAATGAATAGAGAACGCGCGCAGCAGCAGTGCCTCAGAAGTATTCGTATAGTCCGCTAATTCATCCCCATCGTATAAAATGAAAAATCCAACGGGTCTTCTAGTAGCCGTAATCACGACAGGATGGCGGTGCGGATCTTCCTTGGCCAGTGTCAGCATTTCATCCGGCATTGCAGTAAACTGCTTCTGCTCCTCAGGCAAGTAGAAGGTATGTAAAATGGCATCATGTTCACAATGGTAAGGGACAAGCCCTACATTATTCATCATTACACTCCGATCTGTATGGATTTTTAACTTTCTTTATCATCTAGTTTGCTAAAAAAAGAAACCTGAACTCGCCTTACTTACGTATTACCCATACATAAACTAGCATAGTCAAAAGGAGACGTCTACGGTTATGAAACAGCTTACAGAATATCGGGAAAGCCAGGACGTATTGCGTCATGAGCTGAAGAATATTGAAAAATGGGAAAAGGAACAGAAGGACATTTTTTTCTGGGAAAAAATCGGTAGATGGCCTTTTATGCTGCTGGATCGGCTGACGCCCAAAGTCATTAAAGACAAGCTGGAGCAACTGCTTAATGAGATGGGTAGTTTCATTCAGAACGGCGGCAAATATTTGGTGAAGGAAGAAACGGTTCTGAACAGGCTGAAAAAGACGGCCCATGAACATGTAATTCAGCAAAATGGCGCAGATTCCGTGTCGGATACGCAGGACCTGCCTCGTGCCGGGGAAAACGCTGATCCGGAACATAGTGCCAAACCTAGGTGGGAGTTGAAGCAGGCGGCTGAGCTCCCGCTAACAATCATGGATCGGACTGCTGACGATATGACGTCGGCTCGCATTACCTTTGCTACCGCCCAGGGAGCAACAACGGGAATTGGCGGTGTGTTTACGATTGCGGCGGATATTCCTCTTTTGCTCGGCTTGTCACTCAAAGTGCTTCAGGAAATAGCCTTGTGTTATGGCTTTAATCCCCATGATAAGCAGGAACGCATTTTTATTATTAAATGTATGCAATTTGCTTCATCTGATATTGTGGGTAAGAAGGCCGTATTAGAGGAGCTGGCTTTGTTCGATGATCCTTCACGTCAGGCACAGGTTTTTTCCCAGATGCAGGGATGGAGAGAGGTCATTAACACTTATCGTGACCAGTTTGGATGGAAAAAGCTGCTTCAAATGGTCCCGATTGCGGGTATTTTGTTTGGCTCCATTGCGAACCGAAGCGCTATTAGTGACGTAGCTGAAGCAGGGAAAATGCTGTATCGGAAGCGTCGGATTTTAATGCGTTTGGCAGAAGTAGAGAGTGAGGAGTTACGTTAGGTGGGTATAAAGGTGTGCAGCGGCCAAAATGGCCGCCACACGTTTGCCTGTTACACTTCGGCTCCATTTTCTTCCGCCCAGCGGTTCAGGGTTTTATCTGTAGGAAGCAGGAAGGTTAAGATGCCGAGCAGTGGCAAAAAGCCGCACAGGAACATGATGTGAGTGATGCCTACCTTGTCGATCCAGTTGCCGAGCACGAGTGCGCCCACACCCCCAAGGCCAAAAGCGAGGCCCGTAATGAGACCGGACACCGTTCCGATTTTGCCGGGCACAAGCATCTGTGCATATACGACTGTGACCGAAAAACTAGACAGCATAATAAATCCGATAATTGCCAGCAGGATCGCCGTCCAGAATTGGTTGGCATAAGGTAGTGCCAGCGCGAGTGGTGCAGCTAATACCATGGACAGAAAAATCATGTTGCGTTTACCAAAACGGTCCGCGAGCGGACCGCCAAAAAAGGTGCCCAGCGCTCCAGCCCCGAGGAACAGGAAAATGTAAAGCTGTGCATCAGCCAATGGCATTTTATATACTTCCATCAGGTAAAACGAATAGTAGCTTCCGACCGAGGTCGAGTACCATGAACGGACGAATACCAGTAGAATGAGGACAATCATGGCAAACATAACGCGGTTACGCACTTCGGGCTTCATGCGGCGTGCCACCGCTTTTTTGCGTGCAATGCCTTCTGTACGTAGGACGTTACCGTACCAGCGTGCGATGAACGATTGCACCACAATTCCCGCTGCCGCAATACCTGTGAACCAAATCGCGCCAAATTGTCCTAACGGGATAAAAATCCAGCTCGTGAGCATCGGCGCCAGCGATTGACCCGCATTGCCGCCAACTTGAAAAATGGATTGTGCCAATCCCCGACGCGGCCCGGCCGCCATATGGGATACGCGCGAGCCTTCAGGGTGAAAGGCAGCCGAGCCCAGACCCACAAAAATGACTGCGATCAGCACCGCTTTATAATCGGCAGCATAGGCGAGCAATAGCATGCCAGTCAGCGTAAAGCCCATGCCGATGGGAAGGATAGCGGGCGTAGGCCGTTTATCTGAAAACAAGCCAATCACAGGCTGCATGATTGAAGCTGTAAAATTGATCGCGAATGAAATCCAGCCGATCTGCGTGTAGTTCAGGCTCATAGATTCCTTCAAGATCGGAAAGATCGCTGGAATGACCGATTGAATCGAGTCATTGAACAGATGGACGAAACTGATCGCAATCAGTATCGCAAAAACGGTGCCTTTCGCTTGTGGACCCGGGAGGGGGAGCGATCGGCCCGTTTCATTTTTTGTAGCAGATTTACTAGTCATGGCAACCTCCGAATATGTATGTATATTTTAAGATATAGGAAGCGATCCGTTTGCAGCAAATGGCTGAAAGTGGGATAAAGGTCACCTTTACTCATTACTGCTTGCCCATCCTGCTGGATACTCTTCATTGCTCCAATTAGTTAGAATTTCTAAAATGACATATCCAAATTCAAACATTTACCATCCTCAAAACCGATATATATGTGAGTATTTTGCATAAGTTCCAAGAGAGCTTTTCAAATCAGCAATATAGAGATCGAAGTGATCTAGTTCGTCTATATAATGTATTTTTGAGCGTTGGGAATGAAGTTATGCAAAATATTGATATGGAAATATAGATAGAAAAGGGGAACCACGATGAGAAAAGCAACGAAGATTTTGCTGGCAGTATCTTTGATATGTGGAGCGGTGGTGGGAACTGCGTTAAACAATGGAGAAACAGCAGTAGCAGCAAATGTAACGACGAACAACACTTGGAAAAACGCTAAAATTATAGACGTGATCGACCGGAATAACTACATACTGGATGATGGTTCTTTATGGAGAAAGAGTATAGATGGCCCGGTTATTGAGAAATTGAATTTGAAAGGCATTACAGGCAGTAAAGACAAGAGCCAAGGTTATTATGGCTGGACTGAGGACGGGAAGGTAGCCATCTGGGATGATAACTCCGACCCAAAAGTGACGGCTCAATCCTCAGGAGTTAAAGAAATTACAGGTGAGGGTTTGGCTATTAAAACCGATGGGACGATCTCCTGGGGAAGAGAACAGGTTGAGGGAATATCGGATGCTATAGACGGTGACAAGGTAAGTACCTACTTTACGGTTCTTACTCGATCCGGTGATGTATGGTATTCCACAGGGTACGCAGAATCTAAGCCCCGCAAGATAGGTCATGTAGATGGTGCGCTTGATATCAAAATGAGTACGGCGTATGCTGCAGTGCTTAAGGAAGATGGCCATGTCACGATGCTGGATATGCTGACCAATGAACCACCGCGCGAAGTGGGAAGTGATATTGCTTCGATTTTATGGAAAAAAGGCACACATGTCTTGATTACTGTACATCATGACGGGACTGTATGGAGCTATGACCGAATGAAGAAATATCCAGCTGTGCAGCTTAGCGGGTTATCTAATGTTGCACGGTTGGTTGATTCGCCTGACGAGCTTTTTGCACAATTAAAGGATGGCTCTTGGGTCGGCTATAAGGACGGAATCACGACTGCGCTGAGCTTGCCTACATTAACGGGTATGTCCTTGTTGACGACCTCTAAAGAGGCTGCCATCGGCGATACGATTCAATTAAATGTACAAGAGACGTATTCGAACGGTTATCGACTAACACGTCATCCCGAAGCTAGTGAGATTGAAGTGGATAAACCGCAGGTTGCCGAGCTACAGCAGAATGGTTCCGGTACACTCAAAGTAAGGGGCATTGGAAGCACATCCGTAGCTCTGCGGACCGAAGGAATACCCTCTTCTTTTACACTAAAGGTATCGTCCGATCAAACCTTGACCGGGGCGGCTATACTGAACGGCAATGTGTATTTGCCTGTGCAGTCTGTGTTCAAGACGCTGGGTGGATCTGTTATCGTGGCGAACCAGACCTTTACGATCAAGCTGGGTAAAAACAATATCGTACTCCAAAAAGGGAGTTCCACCGCAATGGTGAATGGTAAACCTGTTGCACTGAAGGGCAAGGTTCAAACGGTTAACGGACAGGTTGTATTCCCGGGAACATTACTGACCGATCTGAAGTTGGGCGGATTCAAATGGAATCGTGACCGCCAGCAAGGAGAATTATCTGTGGGCGCTACCAAGCTGGTCATTGAGACGCCGGAAACGGCAAAAATTATCAGAGCCATTGATCTGGGCAGTCTGTCCAAATTAATTGGCAAAACCTATTGGGTCAATAACTTCTATAGCGCTGGAGAGCGATTTGGCAAGGTAACAGTTAAAGATATCGAAGTCAGCACGGACCCGAATGGTGTTAAATCTTACGAAGTTATTTTCCAGGGGGCCAATGGCGAAACTTATGACACGTTTTCCATCCTCGGAGCTTCACGCATTCCACAAATGCTGTCTGATTCCGATCAATTTCTGACTTACGATCCGTACAAGAAATACCAATGGTCGCAAGCCATCTGGAACAAGATTAAAAATAATGAGGTAAGCTTGGGCATGAATACGACGCAGGTGCAGTTCGCATGGGGAAACCCAACAGTCAGAGAAAAGGGGGCTGCTTCAAACGGAACTCAAGTCGAAGCCTGGGTATACGGCAACCGTAGTCTTTATTTCAAGGCGGTAGCTTTCGTGAATGGCAAAGTCATAGAAGTATGGCTGTAGGGTAGCTGGTTTTTCTATAACGGTTTGAACGAGGTGTCTCCAGAGTCGTATATACGGCTCTTGGGATGCCTTTTTTTCATTTAACACAACTAAGCTCTTGATTTAACAAACTTAAGATATGATTCTTTATGTCATACATCTTGTTATTTAGATAATAGCTCCGTAGAGAAAGTATGAAGAGCACAAGAGAAGAGAGGATCTGATTTGAGAATGAAATCGCTAAGGAAACCATTATCAGTTGCACTACTATCTTTACCATTACTTCTAGGTTCCCTGGGTGGAAGTTATGCAAGTGCGGCAACTCTACCAACAACGGTAACTCCAACAGAACCGTCATGGGGATATTTCGTAGATCATTATAAAAATAATAGTTCTGCAAATAAGACGGAAAGCTCTAATCCGACCCTCGGATTGCTCTCCGAATTTAATAAGCTTTGGACTCCCGGAGCTACTTGGGATACAGGTACCAAGCTAAACAGTAGCGTGCTGGACGCCAATATTCAAAAGGTGATTGATATAGCTGCCCGTCGCACTTCCAGTGAGGCTGATGCAGCTTATTTGGATGATCGCAGAAACCAGAGCTACAGTGTGATCGACGGTCTAGGTTCGCTCACTGATGTATATCGAAAGAATGCAGGTGCCACGACAACGATCAACAACATTCCGACAGATGCCCTGACTAAGAAATACGAAGATGAGGGAACGAATGCTGGGAGTACAAGCTCCAATCTAGGCGACATCGTAAATCTGGTAAATACCTTGCGCGGGGAATACTCTACGACGAACCCGGCTAAGTCTTATTTTAGCTATCCTCGCCCGTTTCGCTGGAGCGATAAGTCAGTAGTTGTTCCGAGCCTTATTCCCGCTCTCAAAGCCGATGCTACTAGCGATGGCGGCTTTCCTAGCGGTCATACCAATGCTGCGTATCTCAGTTCTATTGCTATGGCCTACGCCGTGCCGGAGCGTTATCAGGAACTGCTGACGCGAGCTTCGGAGCTGGGCAATAACCGTGTTGTTGCTGGTATGCATTCCCCGCTTGATGTTATGGGAGGACGTGTCATGGCAACAGCGATGGCTGCTGCTATCCTGTCTGATCCAGCCAATAGCAGTTTGAAGAAAGCCGCTTATCAGGATGCTCGTAAACAACTGCTGTCTCAAAAAGGTACAGCTCCAGATCGGTTCAGCAATTATGCCACAAACAAAAAAAATTATAATCAACGATTAACATACGGATTCAGTCAGGTTAATCCAACCGCGACGCCTATGATAGTGCCTAAGGGAGCTGAGGTATTGTTGGAGACACGCTTGCCTTACCTGGATAGCACACAACGTCGTTGGGTTTTGGCTACCACGGGGATTCCTTCCGGCTACCCTGTACTTGATGATGCTGAGGGATGGGGACGATTGAACCTGTTTTCCGCCGCGGATGGCTACGGTGCTTTCACCAATAATGTGACGGTAAATATGGACGCTTCCAAAGGCGGTTTCAATGCATTGGATTGCTGGCGCAATAATATCTCTGGTGTTGGAAAGCTGACTAAAAAGGGAACAGGTACGTTGAAGCTAATGGGTAACAATACGTATTCCGGCGGTACACAGATCGACCAAGGTACTTTGGAGGGAACTTCGGAAACGGCTTTCGGAAGTGGCGGAATTACGAATAACGGGGGAACTTTTCTTAAAAATGCTTCTGGAAAGCTGATTATTGGCAGAAATTACAGACAATCTGCCAAGGGAACACTTGAGCTTAACCTGCACAGTAAAAATGATGTGCTCAAAATAAAAGGAACAGCTATACTCAACGGAAAATTACGTCTGAATTTTTCTAACAAATATGTACCGGCTAATGGTGCTACGATCTTAACTTATGCTAAACGGAATGGAGCATTTTCTTCGATTGAAACGGTAGGTTTACCAAGCAATTATAAAGTGAAGGTTATCTATACAGCTGACAGTGCTCAGTTGAAAGTCACTAAGTAAAACATAATTAGCTCGCTATATAACAATTGAAGTGCACCTTTAAAATACATGGGGATGTATTCTAGGGGTGCACTTTATTGTTTAAGGATAGGGAGTATTAGCTTAACGGTTATCGATCTTTTCCGGGTACATATCATGGTTCATCATGCGGTGCTCCGCTATCTGTTCATACTTCGTTCCTGGCTTGCCGTAGTTGGTGTACGGGTCGATAGAGATGCCGCCGCGTGGCGTGAATTTGCCCCATACTTCAATGTAGCGAGGGTCCATCAGCTTAATCAAGTCATTCATGATGATATTGACGCAGTCTTCATGGAAATCGCCGTGGTTACGGAAGCTGAACAGGTACAGCTTAAGGGATTTGCTTTCTACCATTTTAATATCGGGAATGTAGCTGATGTAGATGGTTGCAAAATCAGGCTGTCCTGTAATCGGGCACAGGCTGGTGAACTCCGGGCAATTGAACTTTACAAAATAATCCCGATACGGATGTTTATTATCAAAGCTTTCGAGAATGGCGGGATCATAGGCAAACGTGTATTGTGTGCCTTGATTGCCAAGCAGGGTAACGTCGGTCATTTCTTCGGGTGTTCTTCCGGTCATATGGATGAGGCTCCTTAAGTTTAGTTTGGTAAAAGAGAGAGGGAGTTATGGTGATGGGGAGGTCGCTCCGCGAAGGATTTGAGCTTCCGATCGCTGTTGAAATGGGATTCTTTCTGATGATTTGAAAGATATAGGTTAGAATCCCATTTCAAAGGCGAACGCTGTCGCTTCTCCAGCTTCAAATCCTCCGCTTCGCTGCCGACCGCCGTCAACACCATAAAGTCCCTGCTCGTTTACCTGTAGGTTGGGGCAGAAGTGAATAATGCTCGCTCCTATATAAAAGGAGCGTTGTGAGAAACCCGGTCCTCGGACGAGGGTTTCTCTTGTTTTGTAACTTGGATGTCGAAGGTGTACTTCGACTATCTTGTGTATCACATACAGCTCATACGGAATATATTACATATAAGTGTTATACGCCGCGTTTGTTGCCCCATACGAGGGTGTGGAGCTGTGGGAGTACTCTTACGTCGTTTAGTCGGGAATCGTCCATGACACGGTCGATAAGCCATTCATAACGATGGAGTAGGGACTCCGCAATCTGTCCGGTGTTCTCCGTGTTCACATCTGGATTACCCGTCTGGAGGAACAAGGGTACGTGTGGATAGCGCTCGTGAACGGTGCGGGCGTAGGCAAGATCGGTGTCATCGAAGATGACGACCTTCAAGCTGCAAGCTCCGGTATAGAGCCGCGCAGATTCATTAGCGGGTTCCTTCAAGCCTGTTGCGGTTGGGACGTTGGACGTAGCTCGGGACTCGCCAGTCATCTTCCGGTTTGACAGACGGGCGACGATATCATCCAGCACATCCCAGTTGGTCGTCATACCCGAGCTGGGTGGCTTCGGGGATAGGGTTACCTCATCGATATCGTACAGCCATTCCTGCCAGCGGGAGCCTTGTGTTTCGACAGCGGTGGCAATGCCTTGGCTGCGTAGCAGGGTGATTAGCTCCCCAAGCTGCGGTAGCAGGGCAGGATTGCCTCCAGAAAGGGTCACATGCGAAAACCGTTCGCCACCGATGGCCTTCAGCTCCTGCCAAATGTCTGTGGCACTCAGACGACGGATCTGATCCTTGGAGCTGCCGTCCCAGGTAAAGGAGGAGTCACACCACGAGCAATGGTAATCGCAGCCTGCGGTACGAACAAACATCGTCTTACGACCAATGACCATCCCTTCGCCCTGAACGGTGGGACCAAACACCTCCAGTACGGGAATAGGGGCTATTTGGGTCCCGTGGGAGGCTATCATGGGTTGGTGAGTAGTCATGGTATTACTCATCGAGCATCCACTCCCGTCGGAACTCGGCGTAGCTGGTAGGTGTCTCGAACAACCGTACAAACTCGGTACGTCCACCTTCGACACGGTTGCAGTATGCATCCGAGGTCAAGGCTGACTCCATTTGTTCAAAGATCCAGACGACCATATTTTCCGCCGTTGTATTCATTGGAGGAAGCGTCTCATTCAAGTAACGATGGTCCAGAAAAGGTTCAATCCGCTCTTTCCAGATCGTTTTGATGTCACCAAAATCCAGCGTTAGACCCGTTTCGCCCGGTATACCGCTTATGCCAAAAACGACGATGTAGGTATGACCGTGCAGATTTTTGCATTTGCCTTCGTAGCAGTGCAAATGATGTGCTGCATCGAATGTAAATTGTTTGCTGACCAATACACGTTTGCGGTGATAACGCAGCTGAGAGTGCTTAATATCTGTCCCGAACTGCTGGAGCTTGTCGACAATGCGAAAGGTACCTGGCTCACGCATGACCTTCAACTCCTTGGGAGGAAGCTCCGCGCATCGCGAGATATTGCTCGAGTCCAGCACGGCGAAGTTTGCAAGCAGGGCATTCGCCACAGCCGTCGCCAATGACGCCGTTATAGCACGTTAGTGTACGTGTTCTTACAAATTCAAAAGCTTTCAGCTCATCGGCCATATGCCAGGTTTCGGCCTTGTTCAGCCACATGAGCGGGGTATGAATCACAAAGGGATAGTCCATCGAAAGGTTCAGTGTGACGTTCAGCGATTTGATAAAAGAATCCCGGCAATCGGGATAGCCGCTGAAATCCGTCTCACAAACGCCTGTAATCAAGTGGCGCGCTCCTTTTTGCTTGGCGAGAACTCCCGCGAAGCTCAGGAACAGAAGGTTGCGACCGTCTACAAAGGTGCTAGGCAGTTCGCCTTCCTGTTGTGTAATGTCAATGTCGGTGCGTGTGAGGGCATTAGGGGCTAGTTGATTAAGCAGGCTCATATCCAGTACCGTTTGCGGAACACCTAGTTCACGGGCGATTCCAGCGGCTACTTCGATTTCCTGCTTGTGGCGTTGACCGTAATCGAACGTCACGGTTTCTACTTCAGCAAAATGTTTTTTTGCCCAAAATAAACAGGTTGTGCTGTCTTGGCCGCCGCTGAATACGACGACTGCTTTTTCGTTTGCAAACATAAAAAAACCTCTCGATCTTCTTGGAATGGTGCAAGACACGGAGTCTTGTCACTTGGAAGAAGGAGAGTTCTTGAACCGACTTCAACAAAAAACAGGCCTTGCCCCGCGAATTCTTTTTTCTTGCGGAGGACAAAGCATCGTTAGTTTTTTATAGAGGGAGTTCGCGAACCTCTCCCATGCATGACGCATGGATTTTCTTCATTAGTATCTGCCATGAGGACAGACGACTTTAGCATTGTCATTATAGCATGGCAGGGCTATTTGATAAACACTCCACCAAATGGAATGACTTCCCGTAAAAAGCGCTTGATCACGCCATCGTCGTTCATATCCTGTTGGAGCCGCCGATGATGTTCCCCGGCATGGAATAGTACGGTACCCTGTCCGGTCATTTTAAAATGATAGTTCATATGCTGACTGGCCAGATGGTTGCCGTACACGGTCAACTCCAGTTTGGCGTTTTCGGGATAGGCAATGACGCTACTCGCATCCACATAGATCGGCTCTGTCGGATGAAGCTGTTCTTGACATACCAATCCCTGTGTCAAAAGACCGATTTGACCCACACCGTCAAATTTCATTTTTATAACATCGCGGCTAAACAACATGTTTTTCATGCTTAGCAGCTTGGTACGCATTTGAATACCGGAGCTGTACCAGAACAGGTTGCGAAAATCGTATAACAGATCATCGCTTCCTTCAAGCTTAATCATTTTTAGACTAAAGCCAGGTGGAAGTGCGGCAATTAGGCGACAAGCTCCTGTGAAATCGGCCTGAATCAGTTTGTGTTTGCGATACATGCCCTTAATGTTCATTAGTTTATCACTACGGCCTGAGCTGGGTCCGCGGTATGCGATGATTTGCTGCGGATGCAGAACGTGCAGCTTTTCTCCTTCCGCCAGATCGAGCGTTACGACCGAACCGACGCTTTCATCATGGTGTTGTCCTGCTTGTATGTCCATTCAGACCTTTCATCCTTTCAGACAGTTAGTATCTTCCCGAACGTCGACGCATCCCGTAACGCAGCAGTCGGATACCGATAAAATAACCGGCCAGCAGAATTATAGCTGTGATGATGAGCATTTTATTTCGGTGTGAAGCCTGATCACGTTGGGTTTGAAGATTTTTTAATTCTGTGACAGTGTCAGTCAGCTTGCGGTTTTGCTCCAGTAATTGGGCGTTTTGCTCTTGATAGGCTTCTAAGCTGTTACGGGCCTTCTCCAGATCCTCCTGTGTTTGTCGGTAGCTTTCCTTGAGCTGATACACATCACCGGGCAACCGCGAAAATTGCTCGAAGCCTTGGTACACATCATCCCAATAAGCAGCATGTACTTCGGGTACACGAGTTATCCCAAAAATAAACAAAAGTGCTATAGCAGCGCAGACAATGCGACGGTACAAAGCAAAACGACAAGTTGGTCGTGCCAAGAGATGTTCCCCCTTTTGATAAACCAAGATGTTAGATGATATAGATCATTACCCATATGACATGGTTACGTATAATATAACGATTCGGATGCAGATTTTAGAATAAACGGACGACAAATATGAAGAAAATGTTCTCAAAAAAAGTCGATATATTAGTTTAAGTGTACCTTAAAACGGGTATATCAAGGAAGCGGCAACATTCCGGCATTTTTCCCAGCATACGAGTAAAGAACGATCCGCACTGATCAGGGGCTTAAGTTGAATAAATGAACTGAAATATATTAAAAATTGATATAAAAGGAGATTTTGCAAGATGAATGAGAGAGAAAAAAACTATAAAACTTTAAAAATCACTGTAAATGGAAAGCCGTTATCAAAGGATCTCGTCGTAGATAGCACTACTTTTGCTCCTATATCTGATATTTGCACAAAAACGAATGTTTCTTTAACAGAAACTACAATCTCATAAGTTTAAATATAGAAGTAGACTATAATATGGCCCGGCATACGCCGGGCTATTTTTGCGCATTCATGTAATTCGAATGGTTTAAAATGTTATTTACCAAACTAGGTCCCCCTTCATAAAGGTTCCCATGTATAATTTTCACAATCAAACATACGTTCCCTGACAATATAGTGTCAGATAACACTGTTAATTTAGAGTTACATGTTCTTTTAGGGGGAATTTACCAGTGGTGAAGTCAATGCTCAATGTAACGTACACATGGGACAAAGAGTCTATATCTGCGAATGGGTCCAAACAAGTAAATCTACTGATAGAATGGGGCTATGGAGCTATACGCAAAAGAAAAGGAAATCTAATACCGAAAGCAGCGGGATGTGACCTTCAACTCCAGTTCATTCCAGAAAACGGAGTAAGTTTATTAAAAGCTGAAGGGGTAAGGCTCGGTTTTAAACGCTCGGAAAACGGAGATAGCATGTTTGTTCACTGTGGTGATGTAAGGCGGGGAAAATATAGACAGGCTATTTTGACGTTTTCTATACCGGCTCACTCGTCCGGAAGACATGCGATTGGAATGATGGAGTGGAGCTGGCGCAAGCCATCGCAGGAAAAGCGAACGCTGATCCGGACAGACCAGCTCTACATTCATTTTACGCATCATCTTGGTCTGCTGAGCATTCCATCCAACCCGAAGGTGGAAAAATACATAAAACTGAATGAGACGTCCCCTATTGTAAAAAAGGCATTGCGTATGTACGAGAAAGGGGAATATGAGCAAGGGGCGTTCATCCTTACCAGACAAGCAGATGAATTACTTATACGTGCAGCAAGAAGCGATGATATGGACTACCTGCAGGAAGCCGAGTTGCTTCTGGCTATACGTAATAAATGGAGTGGTACTTTTGTATCATTCACAGCGTATAGTTCTAAAGTCTTTTTTAATAAGGCGATATCGCTAGAAAATGTTCGTTTTACTGAAAATGATACTTTGAGATAGGCAATTATGCTAGTTTATTTGTGTAATATAGTGAGTCTAATTTACTATCTTTTTGTAAAGGAGAGACTTCCTTGACTGATCGGTTGATACGTTTAATGCGGATTATTACTATTGTTCAGGCAAATCCAGGGATATTGGCAAGAGAGCTTGCCGAACGTTGTGAAACATCAGAACGTACCATATACCGAGATATGGAGGCGCTAAGCGCTATGCATATACCGATTACGAATATGGGGCATGGCAAGGGGTACATTTTTATTAGCAATTTTGCTTTGTATCCTTTGAATTGGACGGAAGAAGAGGCAGAGGCTTTTACTAAGCTGGGAGAGATTATGGAAACGGTAAAGCCTCTTTTACCGCCAGCTTTTGAAAGTGCTTATGAGAAAGTGATGGCCTCTAGTCAGAAAAAAAAGATGGACCAGACGAGCTTCGCGCAGGAAATGAAAAATATTGTCCGGCTCGGCTCGACACTTGATCGGGAAAACCAGCCCTATCTGCTCAGGCTGATTGTTTTAGCGAGTCTTACGCAGCAGACGATTGAAGCGGAATACAGCTCACCTCAAAATGAAGATGTATCCCTCGTTCAGGTGGATCCTTATTGTTTGGTTCCGCAGGATCGGCGATTCTATATGCTTGGTTTTTGTCACAAGCAATCCGCGATGAGAACCTTTCGGATCAGTCGATTTCGGAACATGAGAATTTTGCCGTATACGTTTCAAAAAAATACAACTGAAATGGAAATGTTTTTTAAAGGGACCTGGTCGGTGACCAAAGGAAATCAGAATATCCGGTTTGTGGTACGTTTTTCTGCCGAGTCTGTATATCGGGTCAAAGAAGAGGAGCTGTTCATCAAGCCTTTTCTTAGGGATTTGCCGGATGGAAGTTTGTTGTTTGAGGTGACGGTCAATCATGACCGTGAATTTTTGGATTGGCTCACTTCCTATGGAGCTGAGGCCGAGATCCTGGAGCCTTTACGGTACCGCAAACGAATGCAAGAAATGCTGCGGACCTGGGGGACATTCTATTTCGATAAAAAGGCAGGAAATCAAGAATAACAGGGGGAGATCCCCCGGAACGGGCCGGGGAGCTATCCGCTTAACGGTCCTTAAACAGGTTGGCGAGATTGCCAAAAGGACTGTACTGCTCCTGTTCTTCTTCTGGTGAGGAGTAGACGAGCTTCGATCCACGGCTTTCCTCATCGTCAGCAGCATTATGAACTAATGTAATACGATCAAAATGGTACATGAAAACCTGAGCGGTGTTCACGGCATCATCCAGTGCCCGGTGTTGTTGACCGTCAAAGTCAATGTTGCACAATTCCAGCGCCTGAGACAGGCTCAACTGACGGTACTTTCCATTGGAACCAAACAGACGGGAAATCTGCTTCTGTATATCATTTGTATTATGAATCCATCCGAGATCTACATGATGGGTACGACAATGGGATACCAGCTTCTGACGGTCATCCGGGCCCCATGCGCATAAATAATAAGGGGAATCCGTACCGAGCCAGGCTATGAATTCCTTCACAGCTTCAGGAAATAGTGGAGCGGCATCAATATCTCGTTGAGTAATACCCGTGAACTGAACGGTATCTGTAGAGAGTACAGGCCGATTCGAGGGTCTTACAAAACTGTGAAACGTATCCGCAACGTATAGGCCATCGTCTCCCTGAACAACTTTGACGGCACCAATATCAATGATTTCGGAGGAATATCTGGCGTTGCGGCTAACAGTAAATTCAAGATCGTAAATAATATATTGCATTTCAGGACTCCTTTCACACATATAACTGATCCCGATGGGTATCGGGACGAATGTTCTCTGCCCGAATGACTCTTCTCCATCATACCTCTCGGTTCACAACTTGTCAGCGGTTAAAAGGTTTGCTTTTAAAAAAAATATGCGATGTCCAAATGAGCTTGGACTATCGCATATCTAAAAACGCCTGACATACAGCAGCATCCGAAACCACTAGGATTCCGGATGCTGCTTTTGCTAGCTATTGAATTAGGCCGGGAGGTCTAACTTTTGTCCCGGATAAATGCGGTGAGGATTCTTCAACTTATTCAACTGCTGAAGCTGTTGCCAGGTGGTACCATGTTTGCGGGAAATGTCATACAGCGTATCCCCGGATTTCACAACATATACATGGTTATTTGTAACTTGTGCAGAATTTGATGTCTGCTGTGGCTTGGCTGTTTGAGACTTTGCCGGCGCCGGTTTTGCGGGTGCTGGTTTCGCAGCCGGTGTAGGAACGGGTTGCGGCTTTTCCTGCACAGGTGCAGGTGTTGCGGTTGAGGCAGACGGCCCAGCTTGTGTGGCAGGGACAGAAGTTTTACCGTCAGCCTTGGCTTCTTGAATGCGACCGTCCGCTTGTACTTGCAGGCTAGCGGAGCCGACCTTTTGCATATAGCGGATTAACGCCTCATCAAGCGAGCCGAACATACCTGCTTGTGGATATTTAGCGAACATCGTATATTGGTCACCACCTACGGCAGTAAAATCATTGGTGGCCAGTGTGTATGTTGCCTCAGGATCAAGTGTTTTTCCGCCGATCAGGATGGAATGAACACGGCTGCCTTTGGCTGCTGATGTGTCTATTTTGAACGTGATACCTGATACCTGTGGGAAACCTCCGCTTGGCTCTGGATAGGAGGCTGTACCATTTTCCAGTGCGGCCTGAATGTCAGAGCCCTTCACTTTCAGGGTAACGATCTGGTTGCCGAAGGGCAGTACAGTGATGATGTCTCCCTTGGTTACCGTCCCCGTCTTGATGGAAGCCCGGATGCCGCCACCATTCGTTAAAGCCACGTCTGCTCCCGAAACGTCACGCATAGCATCGGTGAGCAAGTCACCGAGATTGGTTTCACTTGCACGTACCTTTTCGCGTGCTCCTTCCAAATCTACACTCGTTTGCGTTACAACCTCTTTAAGAATAGGTTCCTGGTCCTTTTGAATGGAGGCGATCAATGCAGCAATCTCAGCGTTGGGCTGAACATCGACTGCTTGAGTCGAATCAATCAGCTTGGCTTGCTTTTGCGTAACCTTACCGCCGTCGACCCATAAGTCCACAACACCCAAATACTTGGTGTATTCACCTGCGCTAGCGATCAATGTACCATTGTCACTAACCAAGCCTTTTTCTAGTACGGTATGGCTGTGTCCATCGATGAAAATATCAATGCCAGGCACTTCCTTAACAACCTTGAGGCTGGTGTCCTTACTAGACGCATCTTGCCCCAAGTGACCAAGAACAACAACGACATCTACTTTGCTGCGGATTTCATCAACAGCCGCTTTGGCCTCAGCCGCAGGATCGGTGAATTGAATACCCTCAACATTTTTGGGATTCGTTTTATATGCCGTTTCTGGCGTAGTCAGACCGATAATACCGATTTTAACGCCGTCCACTTCTTTAATAACATAGGGTTCGAACAAACGTGTTCCGTCGGTTTGTTTAATATTGGCGCTGAGCACAGGGAACTGAATCTCCTTACTTAGCTCAACAAGATGCTTCCAACCATAATTAAACTCGTGGTTACCCGGAACCATAGCATCATAGCGCAGCTTGTTAATCACTTTCACAATGCTCTCACCGTTAACCAAAGTAGCGAAGGTCGTTCCATGAACGGTATCCCCGTCATCTAGCAGCAGTGTATTGGGATTGGAAGCCCGGTACTGATCAATGATACCCGCCAGCTTGGCGAATCCCATTTCCTTGTCGTTCGCGACCACGTGGGCATGGGTATCGTTCGTATGTATGATGGTGATGTGTTTACCGCTGACTGGAGCCGTTGCCGTTCCCGCTGTTCCCACATTGGTTGCTGGGTCTGCTGCTGCTGTACCGAGACACCCAAGTAAAAGCGCGACAGTCGTCAGGATTGACGAGAGTTTTTTCCATGAGTTCATGTTGTTCCTTCAACCTCCCATAAAATGAATGAATTAGAGAAACCGCTTACGACCACATTTTATCAGATGATTGTAAAAATAACTTCTATTTTATATCAAAGCATTAAAATTTTTTGATATATCGGTTGTTAAATCCATCGTCTAGTTACCTATATTATAGAGGAAGTAATCAACAGCAGCTCACAGAATGAGAACTAATGTTCTGTTTTATGATCAAAAAAAAGGGCAGTCTCTTTGGGCAGCCCGATACGGGGTAAATAGTGATCCAACGTTTCGTCAGCTAGTGGCGGTTTTCCTTCACTCAGCAAAAGCACGGCAAACCGATTGGCCTGCTGTTCAAATTTTCCTGGGGAAAAGTAGGAATGCTCCTCCATAAAAAAGCGGCTAATGCCTTTATGCAGTCGGTCATGTCCCAATTCATGCGCACAGACGAACCGTTCCCATTCGGGTGTGAGGCCATTGTGGATAACGATAAATCTTCTACGCAGCTTGTGGTAATACAGCCCTTTGGTTGTGGGGCCTAGATCGCAGTATCGGATATGGATACCCAGGGCTTTCGCAATATCGAAGGGGCAGTTGGTACGGTATTTTCGGACAAGTCTGTGAATGAGTTCGTTCATACGCTCACCTGCTATCCCTGATCTTTGCCCGTTCGGGGCTCTTTGGGCTTTTTATGTTTGTTCATCTGCTTGGCTTCCCAGAACAGACCTGTCAGCACGTCCTTAATCCGTTGACGATCTTTTTCATCCAGCGGAATGCCATCGAACATTAATTCGTCGTCTTCCTCCAGCATTTTTTTAAAATCCCGGCGGTCTTTAGAGGTTGCCCATTCCGGCACAGTAGAACGATAAAGTTCATGTGGACTTGGCTCCATTGAATCATCGTCTCCCCAATATCCGGCGGCCTTCATCATTTCGGTATAGGATACGCTAAGCGCGTCCGCTATTTTGCGGAGAGTAGAGGGTTTGGGAATTCCGCGCAGTCCATTTTCAATGCGGGAAATTTGTGAATTGCTAATACCTGCGGCATCTGCCAATTGGTTGATGCTCCATTGTTTGTGCTCACGCTGCTGCTTTAAGTAAGTTCCGAATGCTGGCTGTTCCACAATGGGGGCTCCTTTCTGCAAGAGAATCATAGATATTAGTTTTATTATACCATTAGGTAAATAGTAAAAGCACGTAATATGCCAAAAGGCATAGGAAAATGAAGCGAATATCCTGTTTTTGGAGCTATACTGCTTTTTTTGACGATGGATACCTATCCTAAATAATGTTATGTTATACTCAAGATACGAACAAAAGGGGAACAAAATGTAAACACGAGCGTTTTTCTATTTCAGGATTTTGCAAAATTCGATTCCAGTCGCTTCGAAGTGCAAAATCCTCATTTAAAAATACATCATTGTCAAAAGGCATAAGATAAGGAGTGTTGCTTTACATGAGAAATAACTTACCCGAATTGGACCGTCGCAAAACGCAGAATGCATTGGAGGGTGTGTTTGAGAAATACCGAATTTATAAAACGATTACTTTTATGGATCGGGAGAGCTTTATTACTGCTGGCTATACGGATCGACCGAACGGCCCAACAAATGTGACAAGCGATCCAACGGCCCGGACAGCCGTATATAATGTAGATGCTCCTGCCGCCCGCTTGGCCTACTGCGAAATGGTGGATGCCGTAGTGAGTCGCTTGAATGAACGCGAACAGCTGCTCATCCGTGAACGTTATTTAAAGGATGACGATGTGTTTGATTACAAGGTTTACAATTATGTGTTAGACCCGCCAGTCAGCAAGGATACGTATACGAAGCTTCGTACGCGTGCTTTTTACAAAATGGCGCTTGCGCTGGCGGACCAAGGCGTTTTGAATCTGGCAGGCTTGCAGAAGGGCGCGGATCGAAAATTAGGGTAATGTAATAATTATCCACTTGTTCTCATTTCTATTTTAAAATCGTTTCCTAAAAGGCTTTGATTTCCTGTAATAACAGGGATCAAGGCCTTTTTTTATGACAGGAACACGCGTTCTCTAAAAACCTCCCAACTTCATCCCTAGTCTCTGCTTTTATCGTCCATTTCCCCGGCAACGCATTCGTTATTAGGGTGTAAGATTATATCATCGGGAATCAAGACAAGAGGACATACCGAAGACACACACAGTCAAACGTTAGCCGGCCATTAGGGCCGGTTTTTTCATGCGGTGATCGTCTCTGTCGGTTCCCGGGAATTCGTTGAATAGAAAGGAGGAGTCGTGTTGCCTAAGCAAGGGATGCTGCAATGCATGAGTACGAGGTTACGCCGGCTGAGAACACGGAAGTGGAAAAAAGCCTGTCTGAACAGCCACAACATGCGAACGCAGGGTACGCAAAGGTGGCATGCCGCAGGATGAGACAAGCCTTTAAGCAAAAGCTCATTGAAATTATTCCAGCGCTGCAAGGGCGTGTATACGATGTTCAGCCACCGTCGCAGACGGCAGAGGAGCCGTATGCTGTTATGGCGCTGGGCGAGGAGATCTGGAAGTCTTCCTGGGCCGGCTATCGGCAGGTTATTCGCATCAAGCTGTACGCAGGACAAGCCGGACTGGCGCAGGCTGATGTATGGGCAAATGCCCTGATTGCCGGACTGCACCGGGAATCGGTGACAGGCGAAGGTGAGGACACGTCGGCTTTTACCGCGCACTATTTGGGCGTGCGGGATGCAGAAAAGCTGGACACTGTTACGGGGAAGGCCTATAGAACGCTGCGTTTTGGCGTGTATGTGCCTGAAACGGAAGGCGGTTCGGCCGCTCCAGCAAGTGGTGCTGCACAGCCGGATGAATGGCTGGCCGCGCTGGTCCGCTGGACGCAGAAGCAACTGGGCGAAACGTGGTCGGTATACGCCGACGCTTGGCCCGCACAGCCGGGACGGCACGCCGTACTATGGCGGATGAGCGGCTGCGAAACTAGGATGGCGGGAGCCTCCATGTATGAGCTACGCAAACGGTTCATCGGGCATATTACCGCCCCGGACACCACCGAGGAAAACCGCGCAGCTTCCGTACTGATCGAGGGTTTTGCCGCTCAAATCCAGCTTCCTCTGGATCAGGACAAGGGCCGTTATATGTCTACAGCTGAAGCTTCAGCCGATGTGCAGGCGGATGCCATTTTAGATGGTCAGCTTCGGCTAATGCTGGTACAGCGGCGAATGCGCCCAGCTGAGGAAGCGGCGTTGATTCGCAGAGTGGAAATTCATCCTATTTTGAAATGAGGTGGTCCGAGTGACCTTGGAAAACCATGAGAAGGCCCAGGTACATGCCGGGCAGGAAGCAAGTGGCCCTCGCTATACGCTGGAGGAGCTAAAGGAGCACGCAGAACAATTGTTTTCCGTGAAAGAAGAAGTGTTGGCAGGCGCCTTTTTTGGCACACAGGACAAGCTGTTTACAGTAGCAGAAGCACACACTAAAATCGAACAATTTATGAAAGCGAAGGTGGACTAATTATGGCAGGCGGAACATGGGAAAACACGAATAAACCGGTATTGCCGGGTTTGTATAT
This sequence comes from Paenibacillus sp. SEL1, assembly GCF_054602535.1. NCBI lineage: Bacteria > Bacillati > Bacillota > Bacilli > Caryophanales > Paenibacillaceae > Paenibacillus > Paenibacillus sp. SEL1. The sequence continues at coordinate 3,284,981 of NZ_CM137723.1, forward strand.
GAATTTTCAGGCAGCAGCAGCTTCAGCGATTCAAGGTGGGGCGCGTGGTACGGTCGTTGTGCCCGTTAAGGCGAATTGGGGCCCTGTACGTGAGTTTGTAGAGATCGGCAGTGAAACGGCAATCAGCCAAATCTTTTCGGGTGACAGTCTGGACGGTGCGACCGCGTATTCGACGCTGTATCTGGCTTTGCTGGGCGGTCCGAAAAAGCTGTTAGCCTACCGTTTGGCAGATGATACAGCTGCAGAAGCATCTGTGACGCTGAAAAGCGGCGGGGAGACCCCAGCGGATGTGCTGCGCCTGAAGGCTTTGTACACAGGTAGCCGCGGTAATGGTTTTGCTGTAACTGTACAGCCAACTTTGGGTGATGAGCAAGCACGTGAGGTGCGCCTTTATGAAGGAACCAAGCTGCTCGGCACGTACAAAGGCAGTGACGGTACGGCTGCCTCTATTGCCAAGGCCATGAATGAGAACAGCGAAAACGTATGGGTGAAGGCTGAGGTTGTCGGCGACGGTGGCATTCCGGTGGATGTCAGCGGCGTACACCTCACTGGCGGCAACAGCGGCAATAGCAAGCTGGTTAATGCAGATTACATCGCGATGCAGGAGGCACTTGAAGGACAGGAATTTAATGTTTTGGCCCTGGATTATGCAGCTGATCTGGCATTGCTACAAAGCTTCGCTGCTTGGATCAAGCGTGTCCGCAACGAAGGTAAAGGCGTAATCGCTGTATTTGGCGGTTCTGCGGCAGATGATGTGTCCAAAACAGCCGTCAGCTTGGCCTCTGCACGTTCCCTGGCACTGAACCATGAAGGCATCGTGAACGTCGGTACAGGCGTACGTCTGGCAGGTACGGACTACAGTTCTGCCCAAACGGCTGCTTATGTAGCCGGACTGATCGCAGGTCAACGTCTGAATCAATCGGCAACGTATGCGGTTACGCCTTTTGAGGATGTAACCCGCCGCTGGACACGTTCCGAGCAGGAGCAGGCTGTCCGTAATGGTGTCTTCCTCTTGTTCTTCGACGGCCGTCAGGTCAAAGCGCTGCGTGGGATTAACAGCTTGGTGAACCCGTCTGCCGGGCAAAACAACGCATGGAAGAAAATCCGCTCTATCCGCGTCATGGACGCTATTAATGCTGACTTGCAGCGTGCAGCCGAAGAGACTTACATTGGCAAAATCAACAATACGGTGGAAGGTCGTCTGGCGCTTATCGGTGCAATCAAAGAATACCTGGCACAGCTGTCGCTGAGCAACGTCATCGAAGCAGACGGCTACGATGTCATTCTCGACCCGGCTTACTACGGCGATGCGCCAGTTATCAAACCGGAGCCGGATCAAGTGTTCCTGCAATGGAACGTGAAGCTTACCGACGTGATGGAGCAGCTGTTCGGCACATTTTACGTGCAATAAATAAGCATTTTACGTGTATAAGCAATTCAAGGCGATCAGCAGAAATAAAGTAGCTTGTTAACAACGAGGATTTTATGAAATCCCGAACTATATTATGGATTATTTTGAGGAGGAAAAAGAAATGTTGGATGCTTCAAGAGTCATTTTAGGTACGTATGGTCAGGCATATATTGATGGGGTATGGCAGACACATATTAACAAGCTGGAAGCCAGTGTGGAAATTGATAAGAGAGAACTGAATTTGGTAGGTAATACGTGGAAAGTCCATAAAAATGGAGCTAAAAAAGGTACTGGAACGATGAGTGGTTACAAAGTAACTTCCGATATGATTCGTCGCGGTTTTGAGAAATTCGATATTATTTCCAAGCTGGACGATCCCGAATCTTTTGGACATGAACGTGTTCGTTTGATTCGCTGCATGCCGGATAAAATTCAATTGGCTAACTGGACTGCAGGGGAAGAAGTGCCAGAAGAAACTACTTTCACCTTCGAAGGCTATGAGCTGCTTGATCCGATTGTTGCTGAATAATTTATTGGTTATGGTGGGCCTGGAGTAATCCGGGCCTAATTTTCAAAAAAATTATTAGGGGGATTTAATATGAGTTTGCCTGAAAATATGTCAGAAGAACAAATTTTGGATAGTCTTTTTGAAGCTGCAGATAAATTACCAGAGGAAACTGTTCGTATTCAGCGCCTGGATATGCTTCTCACACTTCGTGGTTTGACGTCCAACAAAGTAGATAGTATCCGTGAACGGTGCACAATTCGTAAAACCATTAAAGGCCGTGTGGATGAAAAAGTAGATACAGAAACATTTAATGCATTGCTTATCTCTGAAGCTACGGCTGGTCTAGAGGTAAAAGGTCTGCAAATTAATGGATGGGGTGATCCGCGAATTACTAGCAGGCTTAAATTGTCCGGTGGTGAACAGGCTGTTCGCCGTATGCTTCTGGCAGGGGAACTGGATGCGGTAGGTGACAAAGTTCTGGAACTGTCCGGCTTCGGTGTGGAAATTGATGATCTAAAAAACTGATTCGCTCCGGCGGAATGACGACTGTGCTGTATCATCTGTGGATACGGCATCATCTCCGTCCCGGAGAGTTTTGGTCCTTAAACAGAGGGGAAAAATCCATGTTAATCGCTTTTGCAGAAGAGGAACTGGACGCATTGTCAAAACAAATACAGCAATAATAGATACGCAAGGAGGTGAGTAGATGGCAGGTTCAAGTAACTATAGAGTTAATATTGTTACAGATGTAGAGGATTTAATCATTACAAACCGGGAACTTAAAGCGACAAGTCGCTATATTGAGCAGATACAAAGGCTTTCTGATCGCTTAGGTCGTACCCGTTATCAGAGTTTGATTAAGCTAAATACGGAACTCAAGTATATGCATAGGCATCTAGGTAATATTTACAGCCTAGCTATTCGTCTTAGTCGGCTACGAATTAGGCCAAAAGTCTTTCTGATTGATAAGGCGACTCCAGTGCTCGAAGCGCTTATCAGAAAGCTAAAAAGTCTTAAGGATGCCTATATTGTTGCACGTGCTAAAACGGGCATTGATCAAGACGGTACAAATAAGAAGAGAGCTAAGGGCGGCAACAGGGGAAATAATTTAAATGTTTCCAATATTGTGAACAAGTCTATCAGTGTTACTGCAAATATAGAAATAAAAGATCCTAAATTTGACTTTAACTTTAATTATGATATTAAGGTAAAACCACCAAGATTGAATATTAGAGTTGCAGCTCCAAAATATGCGCCTAAGATCAATGTAAAAACAGGTCCTATTCGAGTTTCTCCAAAAATTAAGGTGATCTGTGATTGTTGCTGTGGGAAAAAAGGAAACAATAAGAAAAGTATTGCTGAACAAGATGGACCTGATGGTAAAAGCAAAAACAAAAATAAGAACAACAAAAAAAATCCTGGAAAGAAACAAGGACTTCCTAAGCTGTGGGAAACGATAAAACGTATTTTTACCCCAAAGCCTGGCTCTAAGCCTCATAAGCCAGGAGTTCCAGGAGGACCGAATGGAAATAAGGGGACACTTGGAAAAATCTTTGATTTCGGTAAAAAAATACTTGGTGAAAATCCAGGAAATATGCTTAAAAAGATAGGCAAGGGAGCAATAAAGGGGGGCAAGAAGCTGCTTGGCCCAATTAGCATAGTATTAGATATTGTAGACATTGCTACTGCTTCGCCGGAAGAACGTCCGGCTGCTATTACATCAGCAGTTTTAGGAAGTAGTCTTACCACAGCTGGTGCAGCTATTGGTACAATGATTGCTCCGGGTATAGGTACCGTAATTGGTGGTCTTATTGGTGCAATTGCTAGTGTTATAGTAGATAGTTTAGCAGGTGAATGGTTAGCTCAAAAGTTCTCTGAAATGAGTGATTGGGCCGGAGAAAAAGCTACTTCTGCAATGGACTGGGTTGGAGAAAAAGCTATTGGTGCAAAGGATTGGATTGGCGAGAAAGCAAGTGTTGCGAAGGATTGGGTTGGTGAAAAAGCTTCCCAAGCTACAGATTGGATGAGTAATAAAGCATCTGATGTCAGTAATTGGTTTTCTAGTCAAACAGAAAGTTTGAAAAGTGACTTCTCTAATTTGTTTGGTTACTCAAATAAACCTGAAAATACACAACCTGCTGTTTCTGTAATTAAGGCCTCACAATCTTATAATCCCGCTTCGACTGTACCTGGGGCTTCATTAGCTCTGTCAAGATTTCCTTCGGTTGATCCAGGACTGCCATTACCATCTTTTATCCAGCATGCCCAAAACCGCTCCAAGGTAATTCAAGGCATGGGGCCAGGTGGTTCACAGATTCCTACGGTGAGTGGAGGAAAACCAGCTCCGCAGCTCGTGCAAATAACGGATGAACAAATGAGTAGCTTCTCCGGTTTTCTCAAAGACTTCAAGACAGAAACGAACAACCAAATCAGTGTAACATTGCCTCCGGGAGCAGTACAGGTAACAGTTCAAGAAGATTCTATTGATTTCGACACGATGGCACTTCAAGTTGGACACCGAATCGTCAATGAAGTCCGGCAGGCGATTATTAATAGAAAGGGAGGAGGGGATAGCAGTTCCCTTAAAAACGCTAAAGCCGTACTAGTTTAATGTAAATCTATCACAGTAGAAAGGAGGGGGGGCTATGGGTATAGACTTTTTTTTGATTAATGGTAAAAGTGTATTTCAATTCCCAGTTAATCCTGAAGAGGTGAATATTTCACGGCAAAAGGGGTATGAAACAGTTACGATGCTTACACATGGAGAATTTGATTTTCCACAAGGAGAAAAGGTAAAAGAAATCACCTTTTCTTCTTTTTTTCCCAAGGTATATGATGCATCTTATTGTCGTTATAGAAATATTCCAGATCCTAACGAAGCGATGAACAGATTAAATGCAATGTTAAAAGCAGAGACCCCTTGTCAATTTATTATTACAAATACGCTCATTAATGTTCCTGTTTTTATCATTGCCCATAATACGACTTTTCGTGGGGGAGAGGCAGGAGATATATATTTTGAAATTACTTTGCGCACATGGCGAGAGCCCAAAATAGTATTGCGAAAAGGGAATTCCCCCAAAAAAGTGAACTCTAGTAAGCTTCCACGCACGAATCTTAAAACCAAGTCTAAGACATACACAGTCAAAACTGGAGATTCGCTTTCTAAAATTGCCAAGCTGGAGTTGGGGGATAGCTCCAAATGGAAAAGTATATATCAAATGAATACAAAGATCATAGGCAACAACCCGAATAGGATTAAAGTGGGCCAAAAGCTGGTGATGCCATGAGCTACCAGGTAATACTCCAAGATAAATATGATCTTACCCCTCTGGTCGAAAAAATAACTTTAAAAGATGCTCTAAACCAAATTGCATATCAGGCCAGCATCCGTGTAGCTGCTTCTCAGGATATGCCGTCGATTACCCCAGGAATGCCTATTCGTGTCAGTGGAATTCCATTTGGAAAAAATGTAAAGGTACCACTTCTCCACCCTGCCGTTGTGTGGGAAGTAGAGAGCTCAAACAGCGGTACAAAACGTTTCTCTCTGGTGGTATATGACAGGACGATTTATTTGGATAAATCCGAGGATGAATATTTATTTCCCAAAGGACAAACGGCCACACAACGGTTGCGGAAATACTCAAAGGATTGGGAATTTCAGATCGCCTCAATACCCGATACGAAGGTGCAGTTAGGAAAAGGTATCTACCGTGCCCAGACCCTATATTCCATGATGCTTGCTGATTTGAAAGAGACAGCAAAATTGGGCGGAGACTTGTATCAGTTACGTATGACAAGTTCTGGGCTGGAGTTATTTAAAATCGGTAGTAATCCTTCCCCATACGTGTTAGATCGATTTATTGATCTTACGCAGTTACGGACACTTGAGGGAGCCGTAACTAAAGTCAAAGTAATGACAGCTGATGAAAATGCAGGAAGCGGACAAGAGGTGCCGTCTAAGGTACTAGCTGTAGCAGAAGGGGATACTAAAGCGCTAGGTACTTTGCAAAAACTGGTGGAAGATGATCAAGTGAAAGCAGCTGGCGGAGCCAGTAAGCTTGCTAAAAGTCATCTAACTGGAATCCAGGAAACTTTTACAGTTAATTTACCAGATATTAATACCATACGTGCTGGTGAAGCTGTGATATTACAAGGATTAAAGTTAATTGTTACTTCGGTCAGTCGGGATTTGGGAAACCCGGGAAATATGACTTTAGAGCTCGCTTCCTTCGATATGGTTAAAAGGAGGTATTTTCTTGAGTAAAGACCCCTATGGCGCATTTGTAAGTGTAATGCAATCGTCTATGGCGGGACACACCCGGCAAGCACTGAGTGGGGTAGGCGCGGTACTAGGCACGATCACCTCGACGGGACTCAAGCTGGACGATTTTAAACATGAGCTTCAGGATTATCTGGTCGCAGAGTTGCCGGGACTGCTATCTGTACCACGTCATATGTATAAAGGCACCTCAACCGCAGTGGAATCGGAAAATTGGGAAGGCAAAGAGCTGAAAACTTCCTTTTATATCGGGGAAGACGAGCTGGAGGATGTGAATCTACGTTTGAACGAAGGTCTTAAGCCCGGAGATCGTGTACTTGCGGTTCGGGTGAATAGCGGTAACGATGTAGTTGTTGTGTGCAAGGTGGTGAGTGGACGTGGCTAATTTATTTCCCGAAACAGATGATATGATCTGGACAGACATGGATATGACCGATCCGGATGTACTGGAGGATAACCGCGCAGTATTTGGGCGAAGCTGGCGGTTTGATTTTGAAGCTGGTGAGTTTGTTATGAGCCCTAGCCGTAAAATCGTGACTACAGGCGAGAAAGAAGCCTGGGTACAGTGGTGTGAAAAAGCGATTCGCACTCCTCGCTACCGGCATGTGATCTATTCACCTGACTATGGGAGCGAGCTGGAGGAGCTGATTGGTAGCAGCTATGGGCACGATGTGCAGGAAAGTGAAATTAAACGCATGGTCACGGAGGCGTTACTAGCAGATGCACGTACGGCTAGTGTGGATCAATTCACGTTTCGCTGGGAAGGTGAGGCGTGTTATTTTAGCTGCCAGATTACGAACGTGCGAGATGAAACGGAAATTGTGGAAAGTGTGGTGATCTAATGGCAGACTTGCCGGAATATTTGGTAGACCAGACGGAAGAGGAAATTTTAAATCGGATGCTGGAAAAAGTGCCTTCGGACATGGATAAGTCCGAGGGCTCTTTTATTTGGGATGCGCAGGCACCAGTGGCTTTTTTGCTATCCGAAGCCGCAATCTGGGCGCAGGAGCTACTGCGACGTGGCTTTGCCAGCACCGCAGCCAGCGACAACCTAGATTTTCGCTCGCCAGAGTTGGATTTGCGGACAGCAGAGCATGGGGTGACACGGCGAGAAGCGGTTGCTGCCTCAGGTACGGTCACGTTCACGGGCACAGCGGGAACGACTGTCCCGGCGGGAACGTTGGTGGCGACCCCGGCAGATGATGTATCCGGGGAAGCTTCCATTGAATATGCGACCACGGCATCGGTCACGCTGGATGAACAAGGTGCCGGGGAAGCGACTATTAGGGCGGTCAATCCCGGGCGTAGCGGCAATGTGCCTGCCGGTGTCATCCAAGTGATGGCCACCCCGGTTAGCGGGGTGGCCTCTGTGATCAATACGGAGGAAACAAAAAGCGGTACAGACGTTGAGAGCGACCAGCTGTTGCTGGAGCGTTTTTATGCCAAGGTGCGGAACCAAGGCACAAGCGGCAACAAGGCGCAGTATACCCAGTGGGCGAATGAAATTGCTGGAGTGGGCGGTGTAGAGGTTGTTCCATTGTGGAAAGGACCTGGAACCGTAGGGTTATATGTACTGGATACGGACAAACGAGCAGCCAGCCCGGATATCGTTGCCGCAGTGCAGAAGTATATTGATCCGACGCAGGATGGGCAAGGAGAAGGGCTGGCACCAGCGGGTCCTGTGGTGACGATCATGCCAGCGACAGAAGTGGAAATTAACATCTCAGTCAAGGTACAGCGTACCAAAGAGAAGCCGTCCACATTGGATGAAATCAAAAAGCTGATCGAAAGCGGTGTGCGGAACTATTTGAAGCAGCTTGCTTTTTATAAGGAAGATCCGTTGGTACGGTATACCCGGATTTCTGCTGTTTTGCTCGACATTCCAATTATTATTGATTTCTCTGAACTGAAAATCAATGGACAGAGCAATCAGAATATTGAGATTGGATCAGGTCAGGTGGCAGTGCTGGGGACGGTGAGCGTCAGTGAGTAACAATGGAACGAACAGCTTTGAAGATTTATTGAATAACCCAGACCAGGGAAAACGTGCAAACCGTAGTGACACTTTTGTCAATCGGGTAACTATAGCGGGAGATACAGTGGGCCAAATGAGCAGCGAGCGGGGACGCGAGCTGCTTTCCTATTTGCCTGCCTATTATGAAACCTCACGTGTGATGCGTTCCGATATGGATGCTAAAGGAAGCGAATTGGACGCCTTGTATCTTGCGATGGATGCAACGGTGGGACAGTTTTTCGTACGTACCGCCACGTGGGGGCTGGAACGCTGGGAAATGGAGCTGGGTATTGAAACTGATCTGGCGAAGCCATTGGACCAACGGCGTGCGGTGGTGGAATCGAAGCTGCGAGGGGCAGGAACTTTTTCCGGCCGGCTTGTCAAAAATGTAGCTGAAGCGTATGACGGAGGCATGGTAGATGTCACTTTTCATCCCGCCGAATGGGGATTCACCGTCAAATTTATGGATACCATCGGGATTCCGCCCAACGTGGAGGATCTTAAAGCAGCCATTGAGGAGATCAAGCCCGCTCATATGGCGGTGGAGTACAAATTACGCTACCTGACCATTGCTGAAGTTGAGTCTATGACCCTCTATGAAAATGAACATACAACCCAGGATAGATATTTAGGAGGTGGCGCATAACATGGCAAGCGAAAAAACACCAAATCTTGGCTTAAATCAAATTGACCGCACATCACCCAAAACCACGTATTTTGATCTGGAGAAGTATTTGGACCAAAACTGGCGTTCTGTAGATGATTTCGCAGGTGATGTGAATGATGGTGTAAATGAGATCAAGAAGCGTCTGGATGCAACAGAGCGTAAGGCGGTAACTCTCGAACCTGGGGTGCAGATGGTTCATGCGGAAAAGGCTGCGCCATTTTCGCTTACGGAGCTGAGCGGGCGTATGTTGGTGAATTTGTTGGGACGAATGGGGAACTGCGAGACAGTAAGCGAATGGTCCTCGAATGTAGCTATTGCAATAGATTCTAACAACAAAACCAACGGCAGCAGTTCATTTAAAATTACACTAGGCAGTGTGCCAGCAACCGCGTCTGCAAGTTTTTTGACCACACCTGGACGAAAATATATCGCAATAGCAGACGTAAAAAGTGGTAATACCAGCAAGGTGGCTATATCTATAAATGGTATTGCTGGTGCTGTGGGTAACGAGGTAACTTCTGGCTCTGTTTTTGCGCCGTCTGTTGTACGGTTTACGGCTAAGGAATATTTTCACATTGTTACCATCACAGGTACGGGTGCGGCTGGTAATATATTTAATATGGACTGTGTACGCGTTTATGAGATCAGTGAGGCAGACTATACAGACGCCGCAAGCCTTACGCCAGCACAGGCCGCAGCTAAGTATCCATATGTTGATAGTGTAATGCCTGTACGTAATCCTTATGCGATTCGGTACGGGAAAAACCTGTTACCTAACTTTTACGAATGGTCGGTTAACACCACGGGTATAGTCGCTTTACAAGGTCCCTACAAAGCTACAGCTACACGGACCGTTCCTGATGTCATATCGCCGTTGAGGGTTGTTGTTCCTGTTCTGCCGAACACCACCTATACAATTTCTAGTATAGGAGACGGGTTGCAATATATTGAGCGTAGGGACGATAACGATTCTGACCCAACTGGAGAAGTTATGACGGGCGTAATTGCGGTAGGCACTAAAACCTTTACAACAACTGCGCAAACAAAATTCCTTTCGGTTAGATTACGTTATGCTGCTGCGGGGTCATTCACCCATGAAAACCCTATGCTTAACATTGGCAACACAGCCAAACCATTCAGACCACGCGAGGATTCCATGCTGGCATTGCAAACAGACCTATACGCCGATCCGGTTACAGGTGAGAATGCGGATACGGTGTTTGAACGTGACGGGCAATACTTCAAGTCTAAGAAATGGCACAGGGTTACATTAGATGGTGCTGTTAACTGGAACGCTAGTTCGCCTGGTCAATCATTTCCAGGTTTCAAAGTTGTCTATACTGCCCCAAATCAGTTTCCGGCGTGGATTAGCTATTCTGAAAAATCTGTAAAGTATGATGGGAAACTATTAAATACAGCTAATACGGGAGGGCAATGGTCTACATTAGGGGCCGATGCAACAGAAACATCCATTGATGGGTCTATTTACGTTTCTGTCCCTGTCGCGGATAGTGGGTGGGCTGACGGTTACACGCCAACACAGGATGACATTAAAGCCTATTTCTATGGATACAAGGCATATGATGCTAACACCATCACTCCTGCAAATGCTCAAGCCATGACTACGGCTACATGGTCGGGTACAGGTACTAAATATTGGGTACAACGTGTGGGCGCTCCTAACTTTACTCAATCAACACCGCAGCAGTCTTATGCAGGGTACACGCCGTACCAACTTGTATATCAACTCGCAACGCCTACAGTTGAGCCTATCATAAGCGAGGGTCAACTCGCCTTTGTTGAGGGAGATAATCAGGTTGAAGTAGGTATGGGAATGATTGTTAGGGAGGGAGTTAATCCCGCAATTTCCAGTAATCAATACTGGATTAATGGCGCTCTAGATGGGCTTGGCAAACTTCGGGAAAAGACCAGTAAGATCGTCGCCGTTTATAAAAACGGTAAGAACGATAGTTGGGGTTCGATTACTCACGCCGAAGTTGACAAAATCAAATACGGAACCGTTCAGGCGTATACGTCTATGGCTAGATTCGACCAGACGGCGTCCTATAGCGTTACGTACCTAATGTTGGAGCCGTCACCAGTCGTACCGTTCACAGGCTCCTATGCAGCCAACGAGAAAACGCTTTTAGCTGACTTGGTGGAAAGTGTGCAGCAGGCTAATACGCGGCTGTCCGTGGTAGAGAACAAGAAGGCTGACAAAGATAGTCCTGCATGGATATCACCGACGTTGCTTAATGGGTGGACTACGAGTAGACCCGTAGGAATAATGAAGGACAGTAACGGGTTCGTCCATATCAGGGGGCTAATCGCGAATGGTTTGACAAACGGAGGGTTAGCACTGTTTACTCTGCCGCAAGGTTACAGACCTATCAGTATACAAGGCCCTGTTTCTTATGGCTATGGACCTAGCGGGCCTGTTTTTGTACAGTTTGATATTTTTCCAGATGGAAGAGTTTGTTTTGGTGGTGGAGGGGCAAAAGATAGCACTACGGTGAGCGTTCTTTTCCCGCCATTCATAGCAGAGCAATAAGGAGGTCATACCATGAAATTAGTACCTAAAGTAAATACAAACGGCCTCTATCTGGAGGACGAACTGGTGGACGATGCCTTTTCGGGTGTCGTCCCTTTTTATACTCCATCTTCACCTACGCTATCTGATACAAATCAGCAGCCAGACACTTATCAGCTTACTGACAGTAGCCCTAGTATCATAGATGCAACCAATTCAGAAAGAATCCTAACTGGCTACACGGTAGCAATTCCAGTGCCACCGGGTCTATATCATCCTCGTTTTGACATCCAAGGATGGCTGACCTATGAAGCGGAATATAATCAAAAGCTGTTAGAAGCACAAAACGCATACGAGCAACTTAGCAAGGAGGCTCAGGCAACGTTTCAGAAGCTGCATGATGAATGGCAAAGCAAACCGGAAAATGAACGCGGGGATGAACCTATATATTCTGCTATGGCTTTTACAGTTCCAGAACGAAGAGACCCAACGACATTCTGGAGTGAAGGATTGAGTGAGGAAGCAATTAAGGAACTGACACAAAAAGCAGAGCAACAGCCAAGCGAGACAGACCAGTTAAAGCAGCGTATTGCAGATCTCGAAGTAACACTGACCCAGCTCATGCTTGGTAGCACAGGAAAATAACGTGTACTGACCATTATATATTTTTATATAAAAGAGGTGAAGTCATAACTATGACGGCTTTAACAGAGGCTCAATTGCGTATTTGTGCTCATGCTTGCATCACCCGCTATGAGCGAGGAGAGGGCGATATAGCAACGATCATGGGAAGCTACGCTTTAGATGAAGAACAACGTGAACAAGTAATGAAGATTATTTTATCCAAGTGTTCTGATCTAGTAGCGGGCAACGTAGATAATTCATCATCAACCAATGCTCTGAATAAACAGGAAGAAACGGGTAAATGGTATAACTCTATTTTTCGTAAAAAACAGTATAGAGAATAAAACAAAAAAATGTTTATTTGCCCTTGGATCAGTCCAAGGGCATTCATTTTACACCTAGGTTCAAAAGGGGGAACAAACATGCATGAAAAGATCGATCAGATTTGGCTGGGGCTTTCCACGGGGACCTTGATCGGTTATTTTTTTGGGGGGTGGACCACAATGTTGACGTTGCTGTGGTGGATGGTCGTGATCGACTTTTTCACCGGATGGGCAGCGGCCTGGATTAATGGGGAGCTAAAAAGCCGCCAGGGGTATTACGGTATTTTTCGCAAGGTTACCGTGTTTTTGCTCATTACGGTAGCTCATCTAATCGACGGTATTCTCGGGGATGCACATTACTTCCGGGATGCCGTCGTTTTCTTTTATTTAGCGAACGAGCTGTTGTCCATTATTGAAAATGTGGGCAGAATGGGAGTGCCGATGCCGGATATTTTGCGGAATGCAGTAGCTATTTTTGAGTCCAAGTCGAGTGGAGAAAAAATAAAGCCAACCGACCCTTCCGACAAAGAAAATAAAGCTTCATAAAGTGCCACCAGTGGCCACTAAAAATAGGCAGACTACCTTTTTGCCCTTTTTTCGGTGTAAAAGTGGAAAAGCCCAGACCGTATGGATGGTCCAAGCATATGGATAACAGAGACAGAGTGAGCTACAACATTATGAATGATAAGGAGGGAACGCCTTATGCAGAATCGCAGCCCTAACGCTGCCGAAGGCATTGACGTGTCCCGATATCAGGGAACAATTGATTGGAAGCGTGTACGAGCCGATGGCAAATCGTTTGCATTTATTAAAGCGAGTCAAGGACAGCGTTACGTCGATCCGACATTTATCACGAATGCAAAAGGGATCAAGGCAGCCGGGATTCTGCTGGGAGCTTACCATTTTGTAGATGCAACCACTGTAAATGCAGCAAAAGCGGAAGCCAGGCATTTCACCGAGGTGCTGGATCAGGTGGGTGGTGCGAAAGCGCTAGACTTGCCAGCGGTAATGGATTACGAAAATAATCCGGGAGGGCTTAGCTCAGCCGCGATTCATGAGGTTGCGTTGGCATTTGTAACAGAATTTGAACGGGTAAGCGGCCGTAAGCCGATGGTATATACAGGGAATGCTTTTGCCGCCCATTTCAAAGCGCCATTGGATAGTTATAAGCTGTGGATTGCACGTTATAGTACACGGGTGCCCGGCGACACCACAGCATGGAAGAACTGGGACTTTTGGCAATACAGCGATAGTGGACGGGTTGATGGAATTCAAGGGCCGGTTGACCTGAATGTATACGCCGGAACAGAGGCCGAGCTACGCCAAGCATTTGCAGGAGAAGAGGGGGATGAGCCAATGACAGCAGAGGAAAAAGCGGCATTTAAGGCCCTGCAGCAGCAGGTTGTCGCTCTTGAAAACAGCAAAGATGTGCTCAAGCAGACGTTGAATGAACAAAGCGCATATATTAAAAAGGTGGATCAGCGGGTAGCTGAATTGGAGGGGCGTCAGGCTATGCCTGTACCGACCTGGGCGAAGGAAGCGATGGCTGCCGCTGTTGCATTTAATCCGGCAAGCCCGATTGTGGATGCGAAACTGCCAAGCAGTTACGATTTTTATCGCTTACTGGTCGTACTGAACCGTCTGGGTGTGTTTAAAAAAAATAAATGACCTTTTGCAAATCTTATGCCCGGAAGGGATTATTTTCATGTGAACCAAGCCATACACCTGAAACGTAAATTGACAGGCGGTTCAAAGGCAGCCGCCTGCACTTATTGTAAAGTAATGTTCTACATGATTTTTACATAAGCTGAACTCGAACGCTTTAAAAGTGTGAATCATTGGGTGAAAATGCAGCATGTCTACCAGCCCGATCGAGCTGTAAAGGCCCCTGTCTGTTTGTTTATTTCAGAACATACCTGGGAATTAGGATATAAAGGATGGGAATTGTATTGTAAGGGGGAAATGTTCACGCATAAAGTGCCTGGAGATCATTTCTCTATCGTAAAAGGAGCCCAAGCCGTGACTGTAGGTTTGGTGCTGAATACATTTTTGAGGTAAGATCATACTCCTGCTTGGAGGTTGAAGACCCCAAGCAGGAGTATTTATTTGATATGATTGTGTAAATTGGTTTGTAATATTAATTGACATGATGTATAAAAACATATGGTAATGTATGAAAAACCCCCTTGTCTGCTTCCAGATTTTATAGTAAAGTATCCAATAATCAACTTTGTTTGAGTATAATATTCACTGTTTGTGAGTATATATCACACTTTCACCACGACCTGACATACTCCTCTTTCTATTTATTACATCACATCTATCCATTACCCTACAGCATCTCTTACACCACTAGATTATGAACACTTCTGTCCTACTACACCTATTTGATGAACTCGGAATTTGGGACCACAGCTTGAGGACAAGCTTGTCATGTCAATCTAAAGGAATTGGCATTCATCCGGTATCAACGAATTAACAATATATAAGGTGTGAAAGGGGTTTGCTGCATGAGCAAAAAGTATGCGAAACACAAAATCTGGACCGTTCTGCTGGTGCTTGCGCTAGGAGCTGTTTTGGCGCTTTCCGGTTGTGGGGGATCAGGTGAAGGAGCAAAGCCAGAGGCAGGGAAAACACCAAGCGGAGCAGGAGAGGGCGTGCAGGACACGCTCATTTATGGACGCGGCGGAGATTCCGTGGCGCTAGATCCTGCCATTGTGACTGAAAGCGAGTCGCTAAAAATCGGAATGCAAGTGTTCGACACACTGCTGGAATATAAGGAAAATACAACGGAGATCCAACCGGGGCTTGCAGAGAGCTGGGAAGTATCACCGGATGGACTGGTCTATACGTTCAAGCTGCGTCAGGGTGTGAAATTCCATGACGGAAGTGACTTTAACGCAGAAGCGGTTGTGTTTAACTTTGACCGCTGGGCTGATCCGAAAAGTCCATACAAATTTGAAGGTGACTCGTTTGACTATTATGATTCTATGTTCGGTCCTGAAGGAAGTAGGGTGATTAAGGAGGTTAAAGCGGTAGATGCGAACAGCGTCCAGTTTACACTAAACAAGCCGCAGGCGCCGTTTTTACAAAATATCGCTATGCCATCCTTTAGTATTTCAAGTCCCAAGGCTATTCAGGAGAAAAAGGCTGATTTCAAGAGTAATCCGGTCGGCACGGGGCCTTTTGTATTTAAGGAATGGAAACGGAACGATACCATCACGCTGGAGAAGAATCCAAACTATTGGAAAGAGGGGCAGCCGAAGCTGGCTAAGATCATTGTTCGCTCCATACCCGACAATACCGCACGATTTAATGCTCTGCAAAACGGGGAAATTGACCTGATGGAGGATTTGAACCCGGATGATGCAAAGCAGTTAGACGGCAATAGCGATTTGGTGAAAATTGAACGTCCCTCCTTTAATGTGGCGTACATTGGCTTTAATTTAAAGAAAAAAACATTCAATAATCCCAAGGTGCGGCAGGCACTGAATCACGCAGTGAACAAGCAGGCTATTATTGATGCATTGTTTGCAGGGCAGGCTAAGCCTGCGGTCAATCCGATGCCACCTACGTTATGGGGGTACAACGATAGTATTCAGGATTACGCCTATGATCTGGATAAGGCTAAATCTTTGCTGGCGGAAGCGGGCTTTCCTAACGGGCTTCCCGAGCCTTTAACCTTCTATGCAATGCCCGTATCTCGTCCTTATATGCCTGACGGCAAAAAGGTGGCAGAGGCCATTCAAGCCGATTTTGAAAAAATAGGCGTCAAAGTAAACATCCAATCCCCGGAATGGGCTACGTATCTGGATGATGTTAAGGCGGGGGAAAAGGATGATCTGTATATGCTGGGATGGAACGGGGACAATGGTGACCCGGATAATTTCCTTTATACATTGCTGGACAAGGATACGATTCCAGGTAATAACCGCAGTTTTTATGTGAATGAGGAACTTCATAAAATATTGGTGAAGGCGCAGGTTGAGGTCGATCAGGACAAGCGTGCGGAAATGTATAAACAAGCACAAGTGATTATTAAACAGGATGCGCCGTGGATTCCATTGGTTCACAGCACACCGCTGATGGCAGGTAAAGCGAACCTCAAGGGTTTTGTACCTTCTCCGGCAGGTATTGAAGCGTACGGAAATATTTATTTTGAATAGCCCAAACGCAAGCAGGCGGTGAATAGGATATGAACTCATATATTATAAAAAGACTGGCCATATTGATTCCTGTATTACTGGGCATGACGCTCATCGTTTTTTCCATTATTCATGCCATTCCGGGAGATCCGGCGGAAACCATACTGGGAGATAAAGCTACGGAACAGTCCAAGCAGGCGCTACGTGAGCAATTGGGGTTGAATAAGCCGTGGTTACAGCAATATGGGACCTATTTAGGTGAGCTGGCACAAGGGGACTTGGGCGATTCCATTCGCACCAAGCAGCCGATTGCCCGGGAAATGGTCCCTTATCTGGCGGCTACGCTAGAGTTGACAGTAGCAAGCATGTTTTTTGCCGTTGTAGTCGGAATGAATGCCGGCATCGTGAGTGCCTGGAAGCGAAATTCCTGGTTTGACTATGTGAGCATGGTCATTGCACTGGTCGGAGTATCGATGCCGATTTTTTGGCTGGGCTTGATGGAGCAGTGGATCTTTGCAAATAAACTGCATTGGCTTCCTTCCATCGGACGCATGAATTCCCGTGATCCGGTGGAAGCTGTGACACATTTAGCCGTGATTGATGCGTTCATAGGTGGGCGTATGGATCAGGTATGGACCGTCATCAAGCATTTGATCCTGCCCAGTATCGCACTTGGAACGATTCCAATGGCGGTCATTGCGCGCATTACTCGTTCCAGCATGCTCGAGGTTATGGATGCCGACTATATCCGTACGGCTCGGGCGAAGGGGCTGGCATCTTTTCAAGTCGTGTACAAACATGCGCTTAAAAATGCTGCGATCCCCGTACTTACTGTCATCGGTCTTCAGACTGGATCACTACTGGGAGGCGCGGTACTGACGGAAACCATTTTTGCCTGGCCCGGCATCGGACGGTACATTTTTGAAGCGATCAGCTCGCGTGACTATCCGGTTATCCAAAGCGGAATTCTGATCATAGCGTTCCTGTTCGTCATCATTAATCTGATTGTCGATTTGCTGTACGCGGTGCTCGACCGGCGTATCCGTTATCAGTAATCAAGTCGTCAATTGTTCAAGGGGGAGCTTGTCCGATGTCACAATTTTCAATGGAACCCAACAACATACCGACGACACGCAGCACATTGGCGCATTTGCCTGTCGTGACTGGCCCTTGGAGAGACGCATGGAGGGCTTTCCGTCACAATAAAATGGCGTTCGTCGGCCTGAGCGTTATTATCTTCTTTGTCATCATTGCTTTGATCGCGCCGTGGATTGCTCCTTTTGACTATAAAGAGCAAAACTTGGTGAGCCGTTTGCAGCCTCCTTCTGCGGAGCATTGGTTCGGTACGGATGATCTCGGTC
This sequence comes from Paenibacillus sp. SEL1, assembly GCF_054602535.1. Taxonomy (NCBI): domain Bacteria; kingdom Bacillati; phylum Bacillota; class Bacilli; order Caryophanales; family Paenibacillaceae; genus Paenibacillus; species Paenibacillus sp. SEL1. Next base: position 3,302,846 of record NZ_CM137723.1, read on the forward strand.
GAGATTTACTGACTCGCACGCTGTATGGAGCCAGAATCTCGTTGTGGGTCGGTTTCTTGTCTGTTATTGGTTCAATGATTGTAGGAACAGCCTTAGGTTTAATCGCAGGATTTTACGGAAAATGGGCAGATATGGCCATTTCGCGGCTATTCGACATTTTACTGGCATTTCCGGGGATTTTGTTGGCCATTGCTATTGTGGCCATTTTAGGGCCTTCATTGGAAAATGCGTTGTACGCCATTGCCATTGTCAATGTGCCAACGTATGGGCGGTTAGTTCGCTCTAAGGTGCTAAGTGTCAAAACGGAGGAGTATATCACTTCTGCTAGAGCGCTTGGAGCCAATAATACACGAATCATCCTCCGCTATATTTTGCCTAACAGCCTGACACCAATCATTGTACAGGGAACGTTGGGGATCGGAACGGCCATCATTGAAGCGGCAGCGCTTGGATTTCTGGGCTTGGGTGCACAACCTCCTGAGCCAGAGTGGGGTAAAATGTTGTCCGATTCGCGGCAATATATCCAGAACGCGCCGTGGACAGTTATCTTTCCGGGGATATCTATCATGCTGACCGTATTGGGCTTTAACCTGATGGGGGACGGGTTGCGGGATGTATTGGACCCGAGGGCGAAGCGGTAGAGCAAAAGTGATGAGGTATATAAAGTTGAGTAAAGAGGTGTTCTCTGGCCTGAAGCAAATGGCTGGGGACCACCTTTTTTATATGACATTTTTCGTATTGGAGTAGAAAGCACCATCCGACTGCGCAGTGGTGCTAAAAGTAACTTTTACAGCTGAAAGTCATGTGAGCTTTCCTGAGGCGCGAAAAAAATGTATAATCACTCCAATTGAGTACGTAGGGAGTGGGCTTTATGACATGGCAGGACAAGAGAGAGCATCGGCAATTTGCGGAACAGACACGAAGCGACGCTTCACGGGCCGCATATGAACGGGACTACTCCCGTTTGATCCATTCACCGACTTTCCGGCGGTTGCAGGGTAAATCACAGGTGTTTGGCGCAGGCACGGGCGATTATTACCGCACACGACTGACGCATTCTTTGGAGGTAGCGCAAATTGCGCGTGAAGCATCACGAAGCTTGCTGCGCCGCCATCCCGAAGTAGAGCTGGAACAGGCAGATAACGCAGGACTGATCATTGACCCTGAGGTGGTAGAATGTGCTTCCATTGCACATGACTTTGGGCATCCACCGTTCGGACACAAGGGAGAAGAGGTGCTGGACGGGATTTTGGATCAACTGATTGAAACAAAGGTAGAAAAGATATCCTCTGCCGGAGGCTTCACACCGGAGTCCAAGCGTGGACAGGAGGCCTATGCGCGTGAGCGACGAATTTATGAGCATTTTGAAGGGAACGCGCACAATTTCCGACTGATTATGTTTTTGGAGAAGCGTGAGAACGTGGATGGTTTGAATTTGTCGGACGCTGTGTTACTGGGGATCAACAAATACCCATACCCGGGGATTCTGAACAAAAAAGGGTTGTACCTGCATGAGTGGGAATACATACGTTCTATCCGCGAGGATTGGGGTATCCCTGATGGTAAAAAGACGCTAGAAGCCCAGCTTATGGACCTGTGCGACGATATCGCTTATTCTGCGCATGATCTGGAGGATGGGATTAAGGCTGGGAAAATTGAGGTGCACGAGCATTTCTTATATGATCCGTATTTAATTCGTCTGATTACGGAGAAAATCACCACGTTGGAGGATAGCTTCTGGCAAGGCTGGCAACTGGCTCAGATTGAGCAGAAGGTAGCGGCTGTGCTGAGCGAATTTTTGAAGGTGTGGAATGGCAAGATGCCGATGTGTGAACACGATTATTCCCGTACTCGCCGTGAAGTGAAGGCATACTGGGTCAGCCTGTTTGTCAGCAGCTTGGGTGTAATTGATGATGGAAATTGGAAAAAGGTAACCTTCGTACGGGATGGAAGCGAAGATTTGGATATGCTGCGCACTGTGAGTGTGTTGAAAAGCTTTGCTTGGGTTACGATGATCCGCGATCTGCGTGTACAGCGACTGCAAAAACGGAGTGAGTGGATGCTTAGACGGCTGTGGCTGGCGTTTCTGGACCCGGAAACGTCCAAATCTATTATTCCAAGCGACTGGCTCCAGCGCTATGAGCGCGACCAAGCCAAGGCGAAACCGATCTGGACATGGGAGCATATGGTCATAGACTATATTGCAGGTATGACCGATGCTTTTGCTGAAAAAATCTATAATGAGTTATACGGTCTGAAGGTGGGTTCCATTTATGATCTGGATTGACCTTTAAATTTCCCCTATATAGTAGAAGGAACTGGTTTGTAATGGATAGCAGGAGGGAGGGATGTGTCTATGCAATCTCGGTCTTTATCTATAAAAAGGTTGAATCTCGGTGTGCTCGATATGGTGCCGTTGCTGCCCGGTAACCGCCCGGAGCAGGCGGTTCAACGAGCTGGTGAACTAGCGAGCCAGGCAGAAGCATGGGGATATACACGCTACTGGACCTCGGAGCACCATGATATGGAGGGGCTGGCTTCCTCCAGCCCGGAAGTGCTGCTGTCGCATATCGGGGCGGTGACGAAGACCATTAAACTGGGTGCGGGTGCTATTTTGCTCCCGCATTATAGTCCAGTCAAGGTCGCGGAATGGTTTCATCTACTGGCCGCTCTATATCCTGGCAGAGTCGAATTGGGCTTGGGGAGAGCACCTGGTGGGGGACCTCATGCTTCGATGGCACTGAGCGGTAATTTTCTTCAACATGTGACGGAGCTGCCACAGACGATGGAAGCTCTATTGGCTTTGCTGGAAGGTACTTATGAATATGAACAGGTGCCTGTGTTTGCCCGGCCGATGCCTGAACAGCCGCCAGCAGTGTGGATGCTAGGTACAAACCGAAAAAGTGCCGAATATGCCGCCCAGTATTCAACAGGCTATGTATTCGGTCAGTTTATGAGTGAACAGCAAACGGAAGAAATGCTAAGCATTTACCGCTCCAGCTTTCAGCCATCCAACCGGATGGACAAGCCACGTACCATGGTGGCTGTAGGAGCAGTATGTGCCTTGACGAATGAACTGGCGCAGCAATGGGCTGCTCAGATTTCATTGGGCGATCCGGCAATGCGAGCCAGCTGGCTAGTGGGAACGCCGTCGGATATTGCCGAACGGTTACGCGGCTTGCAGATTAAATATGATAATGATGAGTTTCTGTTGGTCACACCGATTCCCGATTATGAGCAGCGGCTTCACTCCTACCGTCTAATAGCGGAGGCTGTAAATTCTAGCCTTGATTCCAAATGAAAAGAGATATGACATGAATAAACAGAAAACGAATATCGAAGAAATGAAACCAAGCTACATATATACCTATGCGTGTCATGAAACAGAGCGTGAGTTGTGTCTTTTGGAATTGAAATGCTTGTTCGGTCAGCCGCCCGTGCAGGATTCCATCCTGTTGTCCCATCGGCGGCTGGAACCGGGGACCAGCCCGTTTATTCATCTTCGGCTGGATGTAATGACAGATGCGGGAACACTGGAAGAGCTATGCGAAGCAGCCTCTATGTTACAACTTGAGGAAGGAAAGACTTTCAAGGTGTTGTGCCTTAAAGAAGGTGACCATGAGGCCGACTATGACGAGCGGCGCGGGATCGAACGCCGAATTGGGGCACGCATTCATGGCCAGGCGCAAATGAAGACACCGGATATCACCCTTGGTGTTATTCGGATAGGAGAACGGTGGCTACTGGGCACGTGTCAGTATAGCGACAGATCGTGGCAGGAGCGTCGTCAAAAGCCGCAAAATTATTCTACTGGACTACCCGTTCTGGTAGCTAGGGCACTTGTGAATTTGGCAGCAACTGATCTAACAGCCGCAAAGGGAGAGTCAGGCTCATTGAAACTGCTAGACCCGTGTTGTGGTATGGGCAATGTAATGATTGAGGCATTGAGTATGGGGAAGGATATTCGCGGTTGTGATATCAACCCGTTGGCGGTGCGTGGGGCACGAGTGAATTTGCGTCATTTTGGATATGAAGAAGATCTAGTGAAGCTCGGGGATATGAATATGCTCGAAGGCACATACGATGCGGCCATATTGGATATGCCCTATAACCTGTGCTCCGTGCTCCCGGCTGATGAACAAAAGAAGATGCTGCGCAGTCTGAGACGCTTGGCCGCGCGGGCAGTGGTCGTGAGCACGGAGCCGATGGAAACATTGTTAACCGAGTCAGGCTGGACCCTTACGGAGCAATGCCGCATACATAAGACAGGTATGAGTCGGGAAATCTGGATCTGTAAGTAGTGTATTAGTACTGAGTTTTGTAGTTAACCAAATTCAGCGGTAGCTCCTGATCAGCGGCATAGGCATTCAAATTAGTAAGAAAAATATCCACCGCCCGTTCGGCATATTTGTCCGTATCGCCTGCAATATGCGGTGTGATCAAGACATGGGCCAGACTCCATAGCGGATGTGAAGCAGGTAGCGGTTCTTCCTCGAATACATCCAGTCCGGCAAAGGCAATATGCTTTTGTTCCAAAGAGCGTACAAGCGCATCCGTATGAACGGTGCCACCGCGACCTACATTAATGAAGAAGGCACCCTTACGCATAGCTGCAAATGCTTTTTCGTCAAAGAAGTGATGGGTTTCCTCGGTAAATGGCAATATATTTACCACGATATCCGCTGCTCCCAATGCTTCGTGTAGTTGTTCGTTAGTATACATGTGCTCTACATGGGGAGCTTCCTTGCCAGAACGGCGGACTCCGATCACCCGCATGCCAAAGGCTTCTGCAATCCGTGCTGTTTCACGGCCAATTTCGCCAACGCCTGTAATCAACAGCATTTTACCACGTAATTCCGTCAGTTGGCCTTTCGGTGGCTGCCATGTTTTCTGACGTTGCAAGAGAGCTGCTTGCTGTAAATAACGTGTATGCGATAGCAGCATGCCAAAGATCTGCTCTGTAATTGGAATTGCATGCACACCACTTGTATTCGTTAGTAAAATGTTACGCTTCTCCAATTCGGTAAGCGGTAGCTTATCAATCCCAGCCGACCAGGTTTGTATCCATTTCAGCTTGCTGTCTGGATGTAATGCCTCTTCGGCAATATGCTTGGACCAGCCTAGAATAACCTCGGCCTCCCGGATTTGTCTAGACTCCAATGACTGAGCTTTGCCAATAATCAACTCGTAGCCCGGAGCCGTTGCACGAACTTGTTTTTTTTGCTCTTCCGTAAGTTGATGTAAGCTTAAAATGTTTCCCATAGTTCATAGCCTCCTCGATTTTTGATTCCTTGGAGTTTCCAATATATTCTGGCGAACCATCCTTTCAAGAATAACAGATTGCCGAAAAAATTGCATAAGGAGGGTAAAAAAGCGCTCGCAGTGTCACAATATATAACAACAAATGGCTTTACCCTGATCAGGGACAAACCAAACAGCTACTTTTTGAGATATCCACAAATATCCATTAGGAAAGGAGGTATAGGTTGATGAAAAATGAATCGCAAAGACTTTTTACAGCTATTGCTCTCCCGAATGAGCATAAGAAGAAGCTACATTATTGGGTGGAGCAGGATTTAAAAGACCTGACTTTTCGCAAATGGAGTGATTTCAGAGATTACCACGTGACACTTCAGTTTTTGGGTGATGTGGAGACCTCGGTTATACCGAAACTTGAGCAGGTTTTAGTTCAAGCTGCAGCTGAGCATGACCCGTTCACACTCGGCATTGGAGAAGCAGGTTTTTTTGGCCGTGAAGAATTTCCGCGTGTACTGTGGAGGGGAGTGACCGGGCAGCGTGATTCACTGGATCAACTGTACCAGTCCATACTCCAGGCTACCGAACCGCTGGGTTTTAAACCCGAGGAGCGACCTTATCGACCTCATATCACCCTAGCACGCTCGTACACAGGAGAACAGCCTATTCCACCGTCTATTTGGCAGCCAAATGACCGATGCAGCGAGCCATGGGAAGTGAGAGAATTTGTTTTATATGCAACCCGAATGGGTCAAAAACCAATGTACCAAATAATTCAAACATTCCCATTAATGAGGTGAAAGCCTTGATCTATCAGCGAATTTAGTGATATAGTGTTTCAGCGTTATTCAAAAAGCGCATTTTAGGTTACATATCTGAGGAATGTGCTTATAGTTAACGGGAGGAACATTATGGAAATCGTTAAAGAACATCGTTGGTTTGCACCTCTATTGAGTGTGCTGCTTGTTTGTATATTGGGGATAGGCCTCTACGCTGAGGTTCAGCAAACACAGAAAAATCATAAAAATACACCTATGCAATCTCTGAGCTGGTCAGGGAACTCTTCGTCTCCTACATATGGCGACAGGATGGGGACCCATAATGGGTCAAACAGGACAAGCCCCATCTTTGTCGCTGCTCATGGGCAGTCAAGCTGGAAAGAAATCATGCCGACTCCGTTACCCGCTTCCCAGATGAAGCAGGTGGAACAAGCTCGGAATAACGTTGCTACAGGCAAGAAAAAGCCTGAGGTCCAGCATAGCAAGTCCGCAATCCTAACCCCTCCTACAACCATCTACTTTACGAAGACAAAAATGCTCACGCAGGATGACAAGGCGTTGTCTACCTGGAGCTATCCTGTCTCCGCTAAAGAACTGCTCCTGCTGCAAAAAATAGTGATGGCAGAAGCAGAAGGCGAACCGTACGAAGGCAAAGTGGCAGTTGCCAACGTTGTCTTAAACCGGCTGCGGTCAGCCCCATTTCCCGATACGATTCAGGCAGTGATTTATCAAAAAGCGCAATTTAGTCCGGTCGCGAACGGGCGTCTTCGTCGTGTTCAGCCTAACCAGGACAGCATCCGTGCGGTTACTGCTGCTTTGAACGGCCATAAAGCCGTGCCTGATAACACCTGTTTTTTCCTGTCGCTTACGTTGGCCCAGGACCTTACGGTTCATCATTCGCGTACGAAGGTGAAAACTATCGGTCATCATACTTTCTACAAATAACAGCCCTTTCTAAACAATAGGGTTCAGCTTTGTGAACGAATTTTAGGGTATAGGTGAAGCCAGTATGCAAAAGAGGTATAATGGGTAAAGGAAAGTAACCAAAATAATGAAAGTGACAAAGGAGGCGTAGATGATATGAAAATCACATATTATGGACATTCAGTTGTACTGGTAGAGGCAGAGGGGAAACGGATTATTATTGATCCTTTTTTGACGGGAAATCCTAAAGCAACCGTACAGGCCGAGGATATTCAGGTGGATGCCGTGTTGTTGACACACGGTCATGCCGATCATTTTGGAGATGCTGTTGAAATTGCCAAGCGCAATGATTGTCCAGTAATCGCGGTCGCGGAACTGGCCGAATATTGTTCGTCCTTGGGGGCCAAAGCTCACGGTATGAATCTGGGTGGAGGTCACCACTTTGACGGTTTCCATGTGAAATTCACGCTTGCATTCCACAGCTCATCTTTGACAGTGGACGGGCAAACCATTTACATGGGAGAGCCGGCGGGGATCTTATTGACCATGGGAGGCCAAACCTTTTTCCATGCAGGGGATACTGGCCTGTTTGGCGATATGCGTCTCATTGGCGAAACTAACTCCATCGATGCTGCGGTATTGCCCATCGGAGATGGTTATACGATGGGACCGGAGGATGCACTGCTGGCAGCAAAGTGGCTGCGTGCAAGCCGCGTAATACCGGTGCATTACAATACGTTCCCGGGTATTGAGCAGGACGGAGACGGCTTCTGTGATCGTCTGCACAAAGAAGGCATTGAAGGGAAAGCATTGAAGCCCGGCGAAAGTCTCGAATTTTAATACGGATATCTAATTTACGGGAATATACTTGATGGTCTATAAACTCATCAAATCTCCTTTGTCAGCCTTTTCTGTTCCTTAGAGGAATAGGAAAGGCTGTTTTTCAAAAGTGAATATTTATACATAAAAATGAGATATTTTTGCATTGATACGTTGAAGCTGTAATGTAAAAGATTTATTATCACAATCATAAAAACTTTGAATTGCTAACATGATAGGTCAATGATAAAATGATAGAACTAATTAGATTCATCAGTGGAATCGACGTATTTTTCAAGTCAAGCCATTGCATAATTATTGAAAAACATACGCATTCGGCGGACCGTACCGCCTTGAATACGTCACATGTTTTGTCCCCCATTCCTCGTAGTTGTTCTTTGAGTTACCTCTTGTCGCCACTGTCTTCTATTCGGCCGCCTGTATTTCAGGCCAGCATGACTTTATAACAGAAAGGTTGCGTTCCATGAGACAGACAGGTTTACCACCCAAACAGGGACTATATGATCCCCAATTCGAAAAAGACGCCTGCGGCATGGGCTTTGTTGCCCACATCAAGGGAAAACCATCGCACGATATTGTAAGTCAGGCTTTGACCATGCTCGTGAATATGGAGCATCGGGGCGGTCAGGGAAGTGAACCAAACTCCGGTGACGGAGCAGGGATTATGATTCAGGTCCCTCATCTGTTTTTTCAAGAGGAAGCGGAGCGATTGGGCTTTAAATTGCCAAAGGCCGGACATTATGGCGTGGGTATGCTTTTTGTATCCAATGATCCAAAAGTTCGTGAAGTGCATGAGCAGAAGCTAAGAGATATCATCGTGGACGAAGGTCAAAATTGTTTGGGTTTTCGCGATGTTCCAACTTATGACGAAATGCTGGGTAAATCGGCAAAAGCAGCTAAACCAGGCGTGCGTCAGGTATTCATCGGTCGCAGTAGCGATTTGAAGGAAGAGCTGGACTTCGAACGGAAACTGTATGTCATTCGCAAACGTGCAGAGCTTGCTATTCGCTATAACCAAGAGGATGAGAACCGTGAGTCGTTCTATATTCCAAGTTTGTCATGTCGCAAGGTTGTATACAAAGGAATGCTCACAACCGAGCAGGTAGGCAAATTTTATCTGGATTTGCAGGATGAGCGGGTAACATCGGCGATCGCGCTGGTCCATTCCCGTTTTAGCACGAATACGTTCCCGAGCTGGGACCGTGCGCATCCTTATCGTTTTATGATTCACAACGGCGAAATTAATACTATGCGCGGCAACGTGAACTGGATGCATGCTCGCCAGGCGCAGTTTGAAAGCGAAGCGTTTGGCGGAGATATCAAGAAGGTAAAACCAGTCATTAACCCAGATGGCTCAGATACAGCCATGTTTGATAATACACTGGAGTTTCTGTATCTGAGCGGACGTTCCCTTCCTCATGTAGCCATGATGATGGTGCCGGAACCTTGGAACAAGCATGAAACCATGGACCCGAAGAAACGAGCATTTTATGAATATCACAGCACCATGATGGAGCCGTGGGACGGACCTGCTGCGATGGCGTTTACAGATGGTATCCAAATCGGGGCGATTCTCGACCGCAACGGTCTGCGTCCTGCACGTTACTATGTGACCAAGGACGATCTGATCGCACTGTCTTCAGAGGCGGGCGTATTGGATATTGCTCCTGAAAATGTGCTCTATAAGGATCGTCTCCGTCCGGGTCGTATGCTGCTGGTTGATACTCAAGAAGGCCGTATCGTTTCTGACGAAGAGTTAAAGGAACGTATTGCTTCCGAGGAACCTTATCAGCAATGGCTGGATGAGCACTTGGTTGATTTGGATGAGCTGCCGGAAGCACTAGAACAGCCGGAGCCTAAACATGAAAATGTAAATCAGCTTCAGCTCGCGTTTGGATATACGTTTGAAGAACTGCGCAAAATTCTGGAGCCGATGGCACTTACAGGTGCAGAACCGATTGGTTCAATGGGGTACGATGCACCATTGGCGGTGCTGTCTGATCGTCCGCAACGTTTGTACAATTACTTTAAACAAATGTTTGCTCAAGTCACGAACCCGCCGATTGACGCCATTCGTGAAGAGATTGTAACGTCAACCGCAACTACGATTGGACCAGAGCGCAATTTACTGCATCCAGAACCGGAAAGCTGTCGTCAGATTCGTTTGGATTCGCCAGTGTTGTCGAATGAGGAGTTTGCTAAAATTCGCCACGTACACCGTCCTGGCTTCAAATCGATGACAATTCCGATCTTCTTTGAAGCGAAGGAAGGCGCTGAGGGCTTACGCAAGGCGCTGGAAGGATTGTTTGAGGCGGCTGACCGTGTCATTGACAAAGGTCATAACATCCTGATTTTGTCCGACCGTGGAGTGGATGCGGAAAATGCGGCCATTCCGGCGTTGCTAGCTGTTTCCAGCCTGCATCACCATCTGATTAAGCAGGGTACACGCACACGTGTGAGTATTTTGCTGGAGTCCGGGGAGCCAAGGGATATTCACCATTATGCGGTGCTGCTTGGCTACGGTGTGAGCGCGGTTAATCCGTATCTGGCTTTTGAAACGCTGGATGTCATGATTCAGCAGGGCTTGTTGCGCGGCATCTCGCACGAAAAGGCAGTTAAAAATTATATTAAAGCGGCAACGAAGGGTGTCGTTAAAATATTGTCCAAAATGGGTATTTCCACGATTCAGTCGTATCGTGGAGCACAAATTTTTGAGGCTGTAGGTCTGAAGCAGGATTTTGTTGACCGTTATTTCACCTGGACACCTTCCCGCATTGGCGGTATTGGTCTGGAGGAAGTGACTACGGAAGCGCTGGTTCATCATAACCGTGCTTTCACTGACAAGGACGGCAACGACAAAGTGCTGGATTCGGGCGGCGACTATCAATGGCGTAACGATGGGGAAGAACATTTGTTTAATCCGCAAACGGTGCATTTGCTCCAGCAGTCGGTACGCTCGGGAGACTACGAGCTTTACAAGAAGTACGCCAAGCTGGTACAGGGTGAATCTGAACAGTATTTGACGATTCGCTCCATGCTTCAATTGAAGCCTGCTGGTGAGCCTGTGCCGCTGGATGAAGTGGAATCCGCTGCATCCATTATGCGTCGCTTCAAGACAGGAGCCATGTCCTTTGGCTCGATCAGTCAGGAAGCGCATGAAGATATGGCGATTGCGATGAATCGGATCGGTGGCAAGAGCAATACGGGTGAAGGTGGGGAGAACCCTGCACGTTTCATACCGGATGCCAATGGCGATTCTCGCCGCAGTTCGATTAAGCAGGTAGCGTCGGGCCGATTCGGTGTAACATCGAATTACTTGGTGAATGCTGACGAAATTCAGATCAAAATGGCGCAAGGCGCTAAGCCGGGCGAAGGTGGACAACTGCCAGGACGGAAGGTATACCCTTGGGTCGCTGAGGTACGTGGTTCTACGCCAGGAGTAGGTTTGATTTCACCACCGCCGCATCACGATATTTATTCTATCGAGGATTTGGCAGAGCTCATCTATGATCTCAAAAACGCCAATCCGCGTGCTGACATTAACGTGAAACTGGTGTCAGAAGTAGGCGTAGGCACGATTGCTACAGGGGTAGCAAAAGGCCGTGCTGACATTATTCTGGTCAGCGGTTACGACGGTGGTACAGGCGCTTCCCCGCAAGGCTCCATCCGGCATGCGGGTATGCCTTGGGAGCTGGGTCTGGCGGAGACGCATCAGACGCTGATGCTAAACAACCTGCGCGACCGCGTGGTATTGGAGACAGACGGCAAGATGCTGTCTGGCCGCGATTTGGTAGTAGCTGCCCTGTTGGGCGCGGAAGAATACGGCTTCTCTACAGCGCCGCTCGTAGCGTTGGGCTGTATTATGATGCGGGTATGCCAAATGGATACATGTCCGGTTGGTGTGGCTACGCAGAATCCAGAGCTACGCAAAAATTATATGGGCGATCCTGCCCATGTGGTGAATTTTATGCGTTTCATCGCAGAAGATGTCCGTGAAATTATGGCGGAATTGGGCTTCCGTACGATTCAGGAAATGATTGGACGTACGGATTGTCTGGATACCGTGAACGCCGATTCGCACTGGAAGAAGAAGGGCGTAGACCTGAGCTTGCTGTTGCATGTTCCTGAGTTGGAAGAAGGTAGTGTACGTTACCGCGTACAACGCCAAAATCACGGTCTGGAAGAAACACTCGACATGCAACAGCTCGTACCGATGGCTGCGGAAGCGCTGGAGAACGGAACGCCTGTTGAGGGCACCTTACCTATTACAAACGTGAATCGGGCGGTAGGAACGATTCTGGGCAGCGAGGTTACCCGTAAGTATGGAGCGGCGGGTCTGCCTGAGGATACGATTCGCTTTAACTTTATTGGATCGGCAGGTCAGAGCTTCGGGGCATTTATTCCGAAAGGCATCACGCTGAGCGTGGAAGGCGATAGCAATGACTATGTCGGTAAAGGGTTATCTGGCGGTAAGATTATTGTGAAAAAGTCTCACAAAGCGACCTTTAAGGCAGAAGAAAACATTATTATCGGAAATACAGCCTTGTATGGAGCGACCAGCGGTGAAGCTTACATTAGCGGAATCGCAGGCGAGCGCTTTGCCGTTCGGAACTCCGGCGCACGTATTGTAGTTGAGGGCGTTGGTGATCATGGTTGCGAATATATGACGGGCGGACGTGTAGCTGTATTGGGTGGAACCGGACGGAATTTTGGAGCCGGAATGTCCGGAGGTATTGCCTATGTCTATGACCCTGAGGGGACGTTCCTGAGCCGTTGTAATCTGGAAATGGTGTTGCTGGAAGGTGTGGAAGATCCTGCAGAAGCAGCGGATTTGCGCGGCTTGATTCAACGCCATGTCACTTACACGGGTAGTGAAGCGGGACAACGTATTTTGGATGATTGGCAGACTGCGATTCAGCAGTTTGTACGAGTGATTCCAAAGGATTACAAGCGTATGGTTGAACAGATCCAAAAAGAAGAGGCAACTGGTTTGAGCGGAGATGAAGCTCTGTTGGCAGCATTTGAAGCCAATATGCGTGAATTGGCGCGTGCTGGGGGCTAAAATGTAGACTACCAAACTTACTAAAAAAGGACTCGCTGAATACCGCTGTTATAATCACGGTGGTACCAGCAAGTCTTTTTTAGGTTACAAAAATGTGATTTATTTCCTTGACAAACGTCATAAATTCTGACATTACCCCCAAAATGTTTTCCTGAAACGGTAAATATGTTATAAAAAGTACCAAATTTTTTGGAATGTAACCGTTTACGTAAGAGTTTATGTCTTGTTATTTATTTTTGGATTGGTTATGATTTTTTTAGAGTACACAAACACAAACAACCTAATATGCCCATCGTCCCTTCAAAACACAGAATAGGGTGACAGGATGAAGTTGAGGAAGTCAGCAGAAGACCAAATGATTTTTTTATACCGTTATGTATCACTATCTTTAACGTCACTTGTTTTTCTGTTCGAATCATCTAGATTAATCGTGTGGCAGAAGCTATTACTGATTGGTTTTCTATTTTTATCCGTTACAGCATTTACTTGGATTTACCGCAAGTACAGACTTCATGATATGGTATTGAAATGCAGCATTGCGCTTGAAACAGCAGGGATCATTTTGTTGTTATTCCCAACCGGAGGGATGGATAGCCCGTTCAAATGGTATGTGATTACCCCCATGCTGGTGGCTTGTGCTCATCTGTCTATGAGATACAGTTGGACACTCCTCCTTTCTTATATCGGCTTGGTGCTTACATTTTGTTATATCTTTTTTACACCAGGTCAATATTTTTTGTGGGATCTTATATTGCAGAACATCAATTTGTTTCTGGTACTGATCGCAACTACGATGGCAATGCAGGTTATCGGCGTCATGAAGGACGAACTGAAGGTGGCTAAAGAACAAGCCAATGAGACGATGGATCATATCAAGTCGATTTACCACATCATGGAGACGACCAGCCACAATGAGGCTTTAAATCTCGGTCAGGTCATCTCGGACTATACGGTCAAGCTAACCAAGCAGAGCCGTGCATTTTTCTGGCTGGATAGTCAGGAGGAGGATGCACCGGAAAGCAGCCAGACAGGCTGGACGGTAGAGGAGGAGGAGCAGCTATTCGAGGAGCTGGGCAATTATCGGGAGGAATTCAGGGAAGAGCGTGAACCATTTTTCAGACATCTGCCAGAATGGGGCGATTTCCTCATGATTACCGTACCGATGACGACCCGTTTTGTAGCGACGATTGGCCTCAAGCTGGGCCCGGATCAAAGTCTGACAGGAAGACGCTGGCTCGTGCAACAACTGATATTCTTGGCTGAGCTGAGCGCTGTGTTCTTGGAGCGCTATGAGCTGGAGCGTATTGAAAATCAGCTGATTGTGACGAATGAGCAGAACCGGATTGCAAATGAAATGCATGACAATGTTTCTCAAAGTCTTTTTGGTATTGTGTACGCAACGCATTCTCTCCGGCAAACCTGGTGTCATCAGCCAAAAGAGCAGGTGGAGGAGCAAATTGATCTAATTCAGCAATCAGCCAACCAAGCGGTTAGAGAGCTGAAAGGGGCGATTCATAGTTTAAGTTCGAAAAAAAGCGGAGGCTCAACTTGGTTAGGGACGGTGAAAAGTCATCTGCATACACTCTCCAAGCTGAACCATGTACAAATTGATTTTGACATTCATGGTGATCATTATTCACTTCCGTATTTGTACCAAAAGGCTTTATTCCGCATCATTTCCGAAGCGGCGGGGAACGCAATCCGTCATGGATTGGCCAAGCGAATTGATGTGAAGTTAAAATTGACGCCCCAAGTGATTAGACTGTCTATTCATGACGACGGAGTAGGGTTTGAGACGGCGAGAATGGTAGCAGGAGGTGAGGCGGTCAGTGCAGGCGGGGGCCTGGGCATGATGAATATGGAATATTTAGCTCAATCGATGGGAGGCGAATTTGATATTTCAAGTCGAATCGGAGAGGGTACACAGATCCGATTGTCCATTCCGGTAAATGCTTATGAATGAGGATTTTGCAAAATCCTCGAATAAAATGTGTGAACATTCTGCAATACAAAATCTGCGGTAACAATCGGATACATAGGGATTATGCAAATCCTGAACTGTAGACAGGAGGCCGAATCATGAAAATTGTCATTGTCGATGATCATCCTTTAGTACGGAAAGGACTCGCTGCGGTTATATCCATGCAGCCCAATGTTCAGTTTGCGGGAGAGGCCCAGAATCAACAGGAAGCACTTGTGGTGATAGAGGAAACGGATCCGGATCTGGTGCTGCTGGATTTGAAACTAGCTGATGAATCGGGGCTGGATATTATCAAGATAGCGCGCGGACGCGGTTTCAGAAGCAAATTTATTTTGCTGACTTCTTCCGCAACACGTGAAGATTTTCTAAAAGCAGAGGAAGCTTCCGTGGACGGTTATGTGCTTAAGGAAGCATTGCCTGAGGAACTAATTTACGCGATTCATCTTGTCAACAAAGGACGCAAATATTATGATCCGGCTATTCTCGAAAACAAGCTGCGTGAAGATGCGGGCAATCTGACCGACGACCTGACGCCAAAGGAAAAGGAAGTGCTGGTCGAGCTGGGACAAGGAGCTTGCAATCGTGAAATTGCATCCCGGTTATTTATCAGTGAGTTCACAGTCAAAAAGCATGTCAGTCAGATCTTGGCCAAGCTGCGGCTAGCGGATCGTACGCAGGCAGCATTGTATGCCAATGCCATCGGTCTGGCGAAGTACGAGCCAACAATGATGCGCTGACTCTATAAGCTACGCTGCACTTACATGTGCGAGTGGAAAGAAAAGCCTCAAAATCACCAAGCTTTGTGATTTTGAGGCTTTTTTCGATTTCTTTTTCCATAATCGACAATGCATGGTACAAAAGTATACCATGCCGTATCCGAAAGTATACATTTCCCTCCCCCTGTAGTGAGGGAGAAAGTGCCATTCGGTTCCATGTCGTTCACAGAGCCAATTGTTACAATAAAGTCATACTTAAATATGAAGAGAAATTGTATAGGAGGGAGGATTTTTGTGGAGAAAACCATTTTGGATTATCTAGTCCTGATTAAAAGAAGATTGTGGCTGATTGCGATTTTTGTCATTCTCTCATGTGTAACAACATACTTTGTGAGCGACAATGTCGTGAAGCCAGTCTACTCCGCTTCAAGCCAACTGCTGGTTAATCATATTTCCGCCAAGCAGGGGAGCAACAATCTGAACGACGTCAACACAAGTCTTAATTTGGTGGAAAGCTACAAGCAAATTCTCACTTCACCTAAAATTATGGACGCTGTTGTAGCGACTCATCCCGAGTTCGGTTTGACGCAGCAGAAGTTGGCAGAGAAACTGCAGATTAAATCCTCGGATAAAAGTCAGGTTATCGGTTTGACGTTTGAGGCAGGGAGCTATCCACAGGCCGCAGCGGTTGTAAACGCGGTAACCCAGAAATTCGTACAGACAGTTCCGGGATTGATGGAATTGAATAATGTGAAAATTTTAAATGAAGCGGACCCTCAGGCCAATCCTGACCCGATTAATGGGAACCCGCTCATGAATATTGCGATTAGTTTTCTCGTATCGCTGATGATTGCATTGGGCACGATTGTGTTCCTGGAAAGCATTAACGGTACGCTGCGCTCGGAGAAAGAAGCGGACGCGGACATCGGTATTCCGGTAATTGCATCGATTCCAGTCATTCGCAAGAAGGACGTCGATGGAGCAGCCGGAAATTCCAAAGAACGGGTAGGGGAGCGTAAATATGCTGCGATTGAATGACATGTTGATTACAGAAAGTAATCCATCATCGTATATCTCGGAATCATTTCGATCCCTCCGTACATACATCCGGCAGCAGGTGATTGGGCAAAAGGACCGTGGCACGGTTCTATTGTTGACCTCGCCGGAAAGCGGGGCGGGTAAAACAACACTGCTCGCCAACATCGGAGTTTCCTTTGCACAAGAAGGCAAGAAGGTGGCTCTGGTGGATTGCAATCTGCACAAACCAGCGCTGCACGAGATATTCGGAATGGAGAATACCGGAGGTCTATCGGCTTATTTGCGCGGTGGGACTTCTTCCAAGTCTATCGTTAGGCATGGTGGCCTGGAGCTATCGGTTGTTCCCGGTGGAGACACCCTGTACAACGCAGCAGATCTGCTCGGTAGCGAACGTATGGCTGAGCTATTGGAAGAGCTCAAACGTGAATATGACATCATTTTACTCGATTCGGCTCCGGCGCTGAATTATACGGATGCTCGCCTGATTGCAGGCTTAACGGATGGTGTGATTCTCGTCGCTAGACATGGTCGTACCAAACGGGAAGATCTACGTAAAACAAAGCAACTCATGGAGCAGGCCAGTGCGACGCTGGTTGGAATTGTGATGAATCAGGTGAAGTAAGCAACACCAAAATTCGATGAAGCAAGGAGAATGAGTGCGATGACGAAAAGAGTGAAAAAGGCCATTATTCCAGCAGCAGGGTTAGGTACGCGCTTCCTCCCTGCCACAAAAGCGATGCCTAAGGAAATGCTTCCGATTATCAATAAGCCTACGATTCAATATATCGTGGAAGAAGCGATTGCTTCTGGTATTGAGGACATTATTATCGTTACGGGTAAAGGCAAACGTGCCATTGAGGACCACTTTGACAACGCATTTGAGCTGGAATCCAAACTGCTCGAGGACGGTAAGCTGAAGCTTCTGGAGGAAGTACAGCGTTCTTCGGGAGTGGAAATTCACTACATTCGCCAAAAAGAACCCAAAGGTCTTGGACACGCGGTATGGTGCGCAAGACGCTTTATCGGGGACGAGCCGTTTGGTGTGCTGCTGGGCGATGATATCGTAACAGGTCAAAAGCCTTGCCTGCGCCAGCTGATGGATCAGTATGAGGAAACTCAAAATTCGGTTATCGGTGTGCAGCGGGTACCGCAGGAATTTACGAACCGGTACGGCATCATTGAACCGGATCAGCAGGACGGACGCTTGTACCGAGTGAATAATTTTATAGAAAAACCGGCTCCAGGCACAGCGCCATCCGATTTGGCTATTATGGGGCGCTACGTGTTCTCGCCGAAAATTTTCAAATATCTTGATCTTCAAGAAAAAGGAGCTGGCGGCGAAATTCAGTTGACGGATGCGATCCAAAAGCTGAATCAGAGTGAGCGTGTGTACGCCTATGATTTTGAAGGCACACGTTATGACGTAGGTGAACGTCTTGGATATATTCTAACCACACTTGAATTTGCACTTGCCAGCGATGATTTGAAGTATCCGGTTATGGAGGCCATGAATGAATGGTTGAAAAAGACCGAGAAAGCAACCACGGCAGGTTGAGAGGGGGTACGTCAGCATGAGCATGGAAAATTTACCGGAGGACGGCGAGGCTGTCATGTCAGGTAAAGCGTTTTACATGCCATACGGAAATACACAAATTCAGGATAAAACGTCCTACCTGGTCACAAAACGCCTCCTTGATATGCTGCTGTCGTTCGTGGGCTTGATCGTCTTGCTTCCGCTTTTTGTAGTGGTAGGCGTTTTGATTAAGCTCGAAGACCCAAAGGGAAGCGTGTTTTTCAAGCAAACTCGGGTGGGCAAGAATGAGAAGTTATTCGATATGTATAAATTCCGTTCAATGGTGTCCAATGCTGAGGAACTGAAAAAGGACTTGATGGAGCTGAATGAAGTGAGCGGCGCCATGTTCAAAATTAAAAACGATCCTCGGATCACGAAAATTGGCAGTTTTCTGCGCAAGACGAGTATTGATGAGATTCCGCAGCTGTGGAACGTGTTGGTCGGCGACATGACCTTAGTCGGTCCGCGTCCGCCGTTGCCCAGCGAGGTCGAGCAATATTCCGATTATGATAAGCAACGCCTGATTGTAACACCGGGATGTACGGGTTACTGGCAGGTGAGCGCACGTAACAGTGTAGGCTTCGAAGAAATGGTGCAAATGGATTTGAAGTATATTCATGTTCGCAATACGTGGCTCGATTTGAAAATCATCATGAAAACAGGCGTTAAAATGCTGTTCTCCAAGGATGCTTACTGATGGATGCATTCAAGCGATGTCCCGCAGTGTCCGTCGTTATTTGCACCTATAACCGGGCGGACCTGCTGGAGAAAACGTTAATGTCCCTGCTGGAACTGGAAGACCTTGCGCTGGCTGAGATCATTGTGGTCGATAACCGATCCACTGATCATACAGCAGCGACGATCAAAAGGTTCACTGTCGCCCATGGTCAGAATATCCATCTCCGATATCATTATGAGCGCGAACAAGGACTGTCTGCTGCTCGTAATGCAGGCATTACGTTATCAAGAGCGGAAGTCATTGCTTTTCTCGATGATGATGCAATTCCGTGTGTTACATGGTTGCAAACGATTATGTCAGCATTTGGGAACAATCCTGAGCTGACGGCTATGGGTGGGAAAATTGACCCTATGTTTGAGACGGAACGACCGGGTTGGCTGACAGGCCAGCTTGAACTGCCTTACACGATTATTGATCTGGGCAAAGCCGTTCGTGAATATCCGTCGGGACTGAATCCATTTGGAGCGAATATGGCGATGCGCAAAACGGCTTTTGCCGCCGTTATGTTCCCGCTTCATCTAGGCAGAAAGGGAGACATCCTTCTATCCGGTGAAGAATCGTGGGTATTCGAGCAAATCCGTAAAAATGGTGGAACGATTATGTATCATCCACACATGTCTGTGGAACATTTTGTGCCGGCTTCACGGTTAACGAAAGAATGGATCATGAACCGCTACTATTGTCAGGGCATGTCTAACGCTGCTCAGGCCGTAGGTCTGCGCGGCAACGCGATGCTGATGGCGAAGACGGCAGCCAAAGTGTTATACATCACTGTGGATTCCCTGCTGGCGCGTAGTGAGGGCAGGAAGCTGTTGAACCGGTGCAGGCTTGAAAGTATCCGTGGGACGCTGGATACACTGCGCAACCGGAAAAGCGAGTCAGCTGCGGGGTGAAAGATGGAACATGAGTAACTATCCTTGGACTACTAGAATAAACACCATACAGCATGTTTTTATTTTTCTACTGGGCGCTCTTGCTGTAGGAATTGCGGCTACCTATCAGCCGGTGGTCAGTATTGCGGCGGTATGTTTACTGCTCTTGCTGGCTGTTTCCATTCATCATCCAGAGCGCATCAGCTACGCTGTTTTGCTAAGTACAGCAGTCTCAGTCGATTCTCTGTATCAGGGTGGCGTGTTCGGTATTGAGATTTTGTCATTGTACAAATTGGGCATTTTGGCTCTGCTGGTGCCGTGCATGCTCGTGTATGGCATACGTCTCAAGTTCAGCTATCCGGTCTGGGCATTGGTGATCATGCTGGGGATCACATTTGGATTTTCAGCATGGCTGCCTTTGTTAACGACCTCGATTGCCGTCAAGGCGTTCGTCGGTTTATCACTCCCTTTCTTTTTTTTACTGATCCAGTGGAAAAAGGATGTGGCAGAAAAGCATATCCGACTGATCAGTTTGTTGCCCATTATTAGTGTGGTCATTGGACTGGGTTTGCAGGTTCTAGGGCTGCATTCGTTTACGGATGTAGAATTTACGGGCGCAGTCAGAGTACAAGGAGCGAATATACCGCCGCATCTGGCAATGCTCTCCTTTCTCGGAATTGCTGTCTCTCTAATTGAGGTCAAGCGTAAACCCAAGCAAGCCGCTTTTTATTACACTGTGTTGGCACTGAACTTTCTGATTCTGATCGCCACCGGTACACGTGGACCGATTCTGGCATTGTTATTAATGTTTGCTGTGTATCTGTTTGATATTGCCCGTCAGTACCTCAAGGGGAAAGTCAATTATTTGCTACCGCTGGCCGGATCGTTTTTGGTTGCTCTGGGGGCGGTGGCCCTGCAATGGAACAATTTAAAAAAACGCTCCTTCGAACGGGAGACCGATACAGGCATTGACCTGTCGGGACGCTCGGAGGCATGGGAATATTTTTTGAACAGAGTACATGATTACCCTTGGTCAGGGAGAGGTCTTGGCGCGGTAACGGTCGCGAACGACGGGACATTATTCAATGGCTTTGTTGTACCGCATAACGAGTATATACGCTTTTATTTTGACACGGGATATATCGGTTGCGGGCTATTAATACTTTCATTGCTGATCGTGTTCGCTCTCATTTACCAATCGCTTGCCAAGTCTATCAAACCTTATTTTGCAAGCTTAATTGCAGGCTTTCTGATCTACTCGTTTTCAGATAATACGTTGTCAACGGTTCAGATGATTATTCCATTTTGCTGGTATTTGAACGCGTTATACCAGACATCTACTCAAACCGATTTTCGCAAAGAGAAGTGATACGATGAGCAGAGTGAACATGTTCGATGTCAACTTTGATAATTACGATTTTAATGATCTACTCGAATTTATAGATACTTCTATTGAACATCAGCGTCATTCCTACATTTTGACCTGTAATGTCGATCATGTGATCAAGCTTCGCAAGGATGATGAATTCCGCAAGGTGTATTCGGATGCCGGAGCTGTAGTGGCCGATGGGATGCCTATCATATGGGCGTCCAAGTTACTGAAAAAACCCCTCAAACAAAAGGTGTCCGGGTCAGATTTGTTCACTCGGCTGGGAGAGGCTTTTGAGGATCGAGGCTATCGTTTATTTTTTCTCGGTGCAGCTGACGGTATTCCTGAGAAGGCTATGCTCAATCTCCAGGAATCTTATCCGAACATGAATGTGGTGGGCTGTTACTCTCCTTCTTATGGCTTTGAGAAAAACGAGGAGGAGAATAGGCACATTATCCAACTGCTTCAAGAGGCACGCCCGGACATCGTTTTTGTAGGTGTAGGCGCACCTAAGCAGGAAAAATGGATCTACAGATATTATGAGACTTACCGTGCTCCGATTTCGATTGGGGTGGGAGCGACCTTTGATTTCCTGTCTGGAAATGTGAAAAGAGCACCGGAGCTGATGCAGAAGACGGGATTTGAATGGTTCTGGAGGTTGTCTCAGGAGCCTAAACGATTGTGGAAAAGATATTTGATTGAAGATTCCCAATTTCTCGTTCTGCTGTTTAAGGAGATGTTCAAGCGGAAGCGGATGAAGGGAGGTCAGGGGTGAGAAACATGAGTCGGTTGGCAGATCAGCAGATTTCCGTTTGGCTAGGAAATCGGCGTGGAATCAGCATGATCGGCATGGGATTGCTGGCTTGTATGCTGCCACTCGCCATCGGATTTGTCAGCGCCAAGATGAATCCCACCATGAGCCAGCAGGGAGCCATATTGCTGGCGCTCGTTTTTCCGGCCTTCCTGCTGGCGATCCTGCAATCGCGGCTACTGATTCCTTACACACTGGCAGTGTGGGCAGTAGGCCCGGAAATCCGCCGCATTGCGGATTGGATGGAGGGAACGTATCACTCGGTTTCCTTGTTGAGCGTGGCACCGCTGCTGGTAAGCAGTATGTTGATTATTCCTGTGTTGCGAGGCATTCATCAGGCGGAAAAACCCTTGACCCGAATTGCTGTATTTTTCGGCATAGAATTGGCCTACGGAAGTGTGGTCGGGTTATTCAAAAATGGTATTGTTTTTGCTTATGATTTAGCCAATTATGTGGTTCCTTTGATCCTGTTGCCTTATCTTGCGATTAAGCCCATGAAGGCGAAGGAGCTGGACCGACTGCTGTATTCATATGCCAACATTGCTGTTCTTGTGGCAATTTACGGCATTATCCAGTACTTGACGGTGCCTCCGTGGGATGCATTTTGGATGAATCATGTAGAAATGAATTCCATTGGTGTTCCAGAACCACTTCAAATCAGAGTATTTTCTTCCATGAACTCGCCCGGTCCCTGCGCTATTTTCCTGGCGATGGCACTTGTACCCATGCTAATGGAAAAACGTTGGCGTGGCACTTTGGGGTGGATCGGAATCCTGCTGACGGTCGTTTGTCTCTTAATCACGCTGGTACGTTCAGCCTGGCTAATTGCCTTCGTCATGTTGCTGGCTTACATTCTCAGTTCATCTTCCAAGGGAAAGTGGAAAACCTTGTTTCAACTAGCTATAGTTGGCCTTCTTCTCTACATCATTGTTCCAAAACTTCCAGGGGCAGAAGGTTTGGTGGCTCGCATGCAGACGCTGACGGATATTCAGCAGGATCATTCGTACAATGAACGTTTGGATTTACTGCATACGATGCTTCCGGCGATTGCTGGCAATCCGGTCGGGCAGGGGATCGGGAGTGTAGGAATCGGAACCAAGCTTGATAACGGCGGCGATCTCGGCGAACTTGGGATTATGGATAATGGATATATCGCCATTTTCCTCACCTTCGGTATTTTCGGGGCATTCTTTTTCTTCGGTGGTCTGTTCGTTATCATTAAGCGCCTTCTCGCCCGTATTGCCGAACGAGATGCCAGTCAGCCTTATATCAGACTGGCGTTGGCTACGTGGGCCGGAGCTGTAGCCAGTCTCATATCAGATAATGGTTTCCCCGGTATGCGCGGCTATCTGATCTGGATGATGATCGGAATAGGACTATGGGCAAAAGATGTCATCGCGGAAAGAAGGTAAAGGCTGTGCAAAACTTACAAGCATTATCCGCACCTGTCCGGACACTATGGTCCACAGTGATTCGGTTTGCCAAAAGCAAGGATAACAGCTCTGCAGCAGTAAAAACGATGATATTCAGTATGCTGATTCTCGTCGTGAATATGCTGACTGGTGTGCTAACGGCACGATTCCTGGGTCCTACTGGACGCGGGGAACAGACAGCGATGGTGAACTGGTCCCAATTTCTCGCCTTCTGCATGAGCTTCGGTGTCCCGTCTGCATTGATTTACAATGCGAAAAGGAAACCGGAGGAAACGGGCAAGCTGTATGGTCTGGCCTTGCTGCTGGCTACCATGTTCGGGGGCTTGGCGACACTCGTCGGAGTATTTCTAATTCCTTATTGGCTGCGCTCTTTTTCTTCATCGGTCATACTTTTCGCGCAGTGCTCCATGATGATGTGTCCGCTCATAGCGATTTCACAGATCAATAATGCATTGCTTCAAGTTCGCTCGGAATATAAGCAGTACAATTTATTTCGGTATCTGGTACCGCTGAGTACACTGCTGGGTCTGGCGATTCTGATCTTAACCGGAAATATGAATCCGTACACCTCGGCATTGGCCTATTTACTGCCAGGCTTGCCGATTTATATCGGTGTCACGATACGAATGATTCGGCTGTACAAACCAAAGGTAAAGAACAGCTGGACGCAATTTAAAAATCTCTTTACCTACGGTATGGGTTCATACGGAAATGATCTCATGGGGCAGGTTTCCACTTATATTGATCAGATTTTGATTGCGGGTCTGCTCAGACCCGCTGATCTCGGTTTATATGCAGTAGCGGTCAGCTTGGCCAGGATGGTGAATGTATTTTCTACCTCGATCATTGTCGTGCTGTTTCCCAAAGCCTCCGGTCTGAATAAGGAAGAGGCGGTGGCCATAACATTTCGGGCATTTCGAGTGACATCAACGGCAACCTTTCTGGCTGCGGTGATGCTGATGCTGATTGCTCCGTTCGTATTTACATTGTTATATGGTCAAGAGTTTAAACAAGCACTCACGGTATTCCGGTTCTTGGTGCTTGAGGTTGCTATCAGTGGAGGGACCATGGTGCTGGCACAACAATTTATGGCGTTGGGTAAGCCCAAACTGGTTACCATTCTACAGGGTGTCGGATTGTCGCTCGTCATTCCATTGCTGTCCATACTCGTGCCGAGATATGGATTGACGGGTGCAGGGATAGCAATGCTGTCTTCGGGGATTCTACGGTTCATTTTCATTTTATGTAATGTTAAATTCGTTCTAAAAATGAAGATTCCAAGACTGCTTATTTCCAAACAAGATTTTCAATGGCTCCGATCAACGATGTCGCACTACATCCGGAAAAAGCCAGTTAACGGTTAGATAAAGAAGGAGGCACCCGCTAATGAACCACATGTCTAGCGTTCCCGCGGACAACCGGATATCCGTAGTTATTATCGCTCAGGATGATGGCACTCGAATCACAGCCGCCATTAAATCCTGCAAGCCCTTTGCGGACGATATCGTCGTCATTGACGGAGGGAGCAAGGACAATACGATTCAGGTAGCTGAATCCTTGGGCTGTCGGGTGTTTTCTAACCCGTGGCCCGGTTATGCCAAGCAGCGCATGTTTGGTGTTGAAAAAGCGGAATTTGATTGGATATTCCTGATTGATACGGACGAAGTAGTGGATGCAGAGTTGCTTGGAGACTTGTTGAAAGTAAAGGAAACGCTCCACGATCCGGCCAAAGCATATTCCGTATTCCGGATTGGAGATTTTCTCGGCAAATGGATGAACAAAGGCGAATACCTGGTTCGTTTGTACAATCGGCGTATTTATGGCATTACGAATAGTCTTGTTCATGAAATGCCGGATGTAGCCTCTTCCCAGATTGTCAATCTGGAGGGCGTGTTATGGCACTACGGCTTCCGCAGCATCAGTGATCATATGACCCGTTTTAACAAATATACAGATCTGGAAGCAGAGACGGCATTTAACAAAGGAAGATCCTTTCGGATTACCAGACTGTTGTGGCGGCCTCCTGCCCGCTTTGTGCAGAAGTATTTTGTCCAAGGCTTATACCGCAAGGGATTGGCGGGTTTTGCCGTAGCAGTATTCTGGGTGATGTATGAGTTTCTCGTCTGCTTCAAGCATTATGAGCTAACCAAGCGGAGAAAAAAGATAGAAATCGTGGATGACGGACATACCGAGCAGAAAGGAGAAACCAGCTATGTCGTACAATAACGGATTTCGTATTGCGGCAACGGGGCTGAGCTGGCCGTCCTTGCAGCCAGGAGGCCTCAACACATATTTCAAATCCATCTGTGAGCAGCTTACGTTAGAGCGCAATACGCTGGATGCTCTAATCTGTAGTGACGAGCAGCCGCAGGCGCCCGACCGTATTCGGATTCATTCGATTGGCAGCAAGCAGCAATCCATGTGGAAGCGTCGAGAGCTAATGCAAAAATATGCAGCAGAGCTGTTCGACAAGCAACCGACGGATGTACTGTATTCCCATTTTGCTCCCTATGGTGTCGGACCGGCGCTGGAGGCGAAAAAAAGAGGAATCCCGGTAGTTACCACCTTTCACGGACCGTGGACGGAGGAAATGAAGATTGAAGGACAGGGCATCAAGCATTTGCTAAAAACGACGTTGGCCAAATCCATTGAGATGAAGGCCTACGGACTGGCGGATAAATTTATAGTGCTCAGCGAAACTTTTCGGGATATTTTGCATGAGCACTATAAAGTTCCACTCAGCAAAATTCATATTATTCCTGGTGCGGCGAATGTAGAAAGGTTCCACCCGGCAGAGGATCAAGAAGCGGTGCGGAAGCGCCTGAATTTGCCGCAAAATGCGACGATTGTGCTAACCGTTCGTCGTCTTGTTAATCGAATGGGACTACTACAGCTACTGGAAGCATGGCGACGAGTAACCGAGCGTCATCCTGATCATGTGTTGCTGATTGGAGGAAAGGGCCCCTTGATGGAGGAATTGGCTTCCAAGGTGGCGGAATACAATCTTCATAACCATGTAAGGCTGCTCGGTTATGTGTCGGATGAGGAGCTTCCACTGTACCACCAAGCATCGAATTTGTTCGTTGTACCCACACAGGCACTGGAAGGTTTCGGTCTGATCACAGTAGAGGCGATGGCCTCGGGACTGCCGGTGCTGGCGACTCCTGTGGGTGGCAACAAGGAGATTTTAAGAGGATTCCGTCCCGAGCTTTTGTTCAAGGGAACGGATAGTGAAGCCATTGCTGAAGGGTTGCTGCGTGTGCTGGATCATCGTGAACTTCTACCGAATGCAAGGGAATGCCGGGACCATGTCCTGAGCAGATATACATGGGGACATGTAGCGGAGCAGGTGGAAGAGGTGTTCCGACAGGTCCTTGATAGAAAGGCGGCGGCGAAATGATGAGAGTAGCTTATATTGACCATACGGCAAGATGGAGCGGCGGCGAAGTCGCTTTGTACAACATACTGACGAATATCGGGGAACATATCGACCCGCTCGTTATTTTGGCAGAGGAGGGCGATTTGGCAGATCGGCTTCGGCAGCGTGATATTGATGTGCGCATCGTTCCATTGGACGATTCGATTCGCAATCGGGGACGGAATGCCGTGAATCTAGGTGCGCCTGCAGCAGCTTTTCGTTTGCTGGCTTACGGTAGAAAACTTGCGCCCTTGCTGCGTGAGGAAAAGGTCGTGTGCGTTCACACGAACTCGCTCAAGTCTGCACTGTATGGTACAGTAGCCGCCAAATCGGCGAAGCTGCCCTTGATCTGGCATATCCGTGACCACATCGGTCCGCCGTATCTGAAGCCGATTGTGGCCAAAGGGATTCGGCTGATGTCCCGCTTTTTGCCCAACGGAGTGATTGCTAATTCCAAGTCCACGCTGAGTGCGTTGGAGTTACCCCCGGACAAAAAGACGCTTGTCGTTTATTCCGCTTTTGCCAAAGCAATTACAGCACGTGACACGGCTGCCCATGTACGTGGTGATGACTCGTTTAACGTCGTATTGGTCGGCAGATTGGCGGAATGGAAGGGACAGCATATTTTACTGGAAGCAGCACGCTCCTTTTTACCGGATCAGCGCGTGAAATTCTGGCTGGCTGGAGATGCATTGTTCGGAGAAGAGGAATACAAGCAACGATTAGAGTCCACGATGCGCGAATACGGGTTGGCTAACGTCAATCTGCTGGGACACGTCGATGACATTCAAGGCCTGATGCAGCGTTGTGATTTGCTGATTCATACCTCTATTACACCAGAACCATTCGGTCAGGTCATTATTGAAGGCATGGCTGCGGGTCTCCCCGTGATTGCTTCCAATGAGGGTGGACCCAAGGAAACGGTGGTACCCCATGAAACCGGGCTGCTTATTGAACCGGGTGATCCGGCTAAGCTGGAAGCAGCCATCCGCTGGATGTTGGAGCATCCACAAGAACGTCAGCAGATGGGTGAGAGAGGGATGGAACGGGTCAAGAAGCATTTTGTCATCGAGAACACAGTTAAGGATATAGTTCATTACTATAAGGGTTTGTTGGCAGGAGTCTGACCGACATTCGCGTTAAAGGATGATTCAGATGAAAATAGCGATAGCACACGATTACTTAATCCAAATGGGCGGAGCGGAAAGGGTAGTAGAGGTATTCCACGATATGTATCCGGAGGCTCCTATCTTCACAACGGTGTTCAGCGACGACCGCCTGTCGCGTAACTTGAAGGATGCGGATATTAGAGCCACTTGGCTACAAAAAGTCCCAGGAGTGAAGGACAACTTCAAAGGAGTGCTGCCGCTGTATCCCATTGCTATCCGTGATTTTGATTTTAGGGATTTCGACATTGTTTTAAGCTCCAGCAGTGCATTTATGAAAAGCATCCAGGTACCCAAACATACGTTTCACATTTGTTATTGTCACACACCGATGCGGTTTGCCTGGGATTACGATACATATATGGCCCGGCAGTCCAAATCCAACCTGCTCAAAAACATGCTCAAGCTGTACATGAACCGGTTGAAAACATGGGATGCCAAAACTTCTCGCAACGTAGACCAGTTTGTCGCCAACTCTTCGGTTGTTAAACGAAGAATTTTGCACTATTACCAAAGGGATTCGGATGTGATTTTCCCACCTATTAATACATCCCGTTTTAAACGCGCTACAAACATCGGTGACTATTACCTGATCGTATCCCGATTGGTGTCCTACAAGCGCATCGATCTCGCGATCGAAGCATTCAAACGTAACGGTCTCAAGCTGCGCATTGTGGGTGAAGGACCGGACCGTAAACGACTCGAAGGTATGGCTGCCCCGAACATTGAGTTCCTCGGCAGGCTTGAGGATGAAGAGGTTAACAAGCTGATGGCAGAATGCCGAGCACTCGTTTTTCCGGGTGAAGAGGACTTCGGTATTACGCCTTTGGAGGCGAATGCGGCCGGACGGCCTGTCATCGCTTTTCAGGGTGGGGGAGCGCTGGATACGATTGTTCCTCATGTGAACGGCGTATTTTTCCGCAAGCATCAAGTAGAGGATGTGCTGGAGGCCGTCGAAAAGGTTGAGCAACATGCGTGGAATGTGGACGATATCATTACCCATGCCCGCAAATTTGATGAAGAAAACTTCAAGGATCAATTAAAAAAGTATGTAGAACAAGCCTATGTGAACTTTCTAAAAGGAGGATGAACGGAATGAAGCTGGCTGTAATCGGTACTGGATACGTTGGACTCGTCTCGGGTGTATGTTTTGCGCAAAAAGGTAATGAGGTGATTTGTGTCGATCTGGAGCAGCACAAAATCGACATGTTGAACCGGGCAGAATCTCCGATTTATGAACCGGGTATTGAGGAATTGATCGCGTTGAATCTGGAAGCGGGCCGGTTGGAGTTCACCTCGGATTTGGCCGATGCGGTACGCCGCTCGGATATCGTAATTTTGGCGGTAGGTACACCTTCTCTGGCTAACGGCGAGGCGAATTTGTCATACATTGAACAGGCGGCCGCTGATGTTGGGAAAGCCATGAACGGGTATAAGATTATTATGACCAAGAGTACTGTACCTGTCGGAACGAACGAAAAGATTAAGGACGTGTTGGCTCGTCACACGAGTTTGTCTTTCGATATCGTCTCCGCGCCGGAGTTCCTGAGAGAAGGCTCAGCCATCAATGATACGCTTTATCCGGATCGCATCATTATTGGTTTGGACAATACAGGATTGCGTGAAACCATGGTCACTCTGCATCAGGTGTTCACGGATAAAATCTATGTGACGGATATCCGTAGTGCTGAAATGATCAAATACGCGTCCAATGCGTTTCTGGCAACTAAAATTTCGTTCATTAACGAAATCGCTAATATTTGCGAAAAGGTTGGCGCCGATGTAACCTGTGTGGCTGACGGTATGGGGATGGACAAACGGATTGGCTCCTCTTTCCTACAAGCAGGGATTGGGTATGGTGGCTCTTGCTTTCCAAAAGACACAAATGCGCTTATCCAAATTGCAGGTAATGTAGACTATGAATTTAAGTTATTGAAATCGGTGGTCGAGGTGAATACCGACCAGCGCTTTATGATTGTATCCAAGCTGCGCGAATCGCTGGGTCAACTGAACGGTGTGTCCATTGGCATTTGGGGCCTCGCCTTCAAGCCAAATACAGATGACATCCGCGAAGCTCCAGCACTGGAAATCGTAGAAACGCTCATTCAGGCAGGCGCTATTGTCAAACTGTATGATCCCATTGCGATGGATAAATTCAAGGAGCGCGTGGATCACCCGAATATTATGTGGTGCTCATCCCCACAGCAAGCCGCTGAAGGTAGCGACGCTGTGTGCCTGTTGACCGATTGGGAAGAGTTCAAAAAAGTCGATCTCGTACAACTGGCCTCCATTTTGCGCAAGCCGGTTCTCATTGACGGTCGTAACGTATTCGCTGAGGAACAGATCCAAGGCTCCGGGCTGGAATACTACTCCGTGGGTCGTCCGCGGATGAGTGGGTGGAATCGGGATAAAGTGGAAGTTTAAAAGTGACAGATTAAAAAGTGACTGTGGCGGTGTTGGAGGCGCTGAAGGCGCTGCGCGTGCAGATTGTTCTTCCGATTGCTGTTACCCCCGGATTTTCTGGATTATATAAAACATTCAAAGGTTAAAATCCGGGGATAAAGGCAAACGCTGACGCTTCTTCAGAACAATTCTGCCCGTTCCGCTGCTTTTCGCCGTGGAGTCACAGTTTTTAAACTCCCACCTTATGGGGGGAGTAGGAAGGGCGTATCGGAGGGAGCGGCGCGGTTGAAGCCGCTCCTTCCGATCAAGTACGCCATTGCGGTTGCCGAAGGCAATCTGGGCAAGGCGTTACGAAACCTCGATTACTTGAAGCTTGCAAGCACAGCGTGCAAGCACCGAAAGCGTGAGATTTTTACAGGCTGACCGGACTTAATAATGTCCGGTCGTGCCTTTTGCAATAAACGGTATGATCGGCATGATGCATTTTTGAGTAGCGCAGGAATGGATTTGAATCTGGAGAAGCGGAGCGGTCGCCTTTGACTTGGGATTCTTACATATAAATGTCTTACACAATCCAAAGAATCCCACGGCAACAGCGATCGTAAGATCAAATCCAGCCCGTAGCGGGCTACTCAACTTTGCCCCATCCGATCATCCAACCAATATAGAGAGGAAGTGGAGAGTTATGAAGCTCGTACTTTTGTCTGGTGGTTCCGGTAAAAGATTATGGCCTTTGTCCAACGATTCCCGTTCCAAACAATTTTTGAAGGTACTGGAGAGCCCAGAGGGGATTTCGGAATCCATGGTACAGCGGGTATGGAGACAATTGGGAGACAACGGATTATCAGAATCCTCGTTTATTGCGACAGGGAGAGCACAGGTCGAAATGATCCAGAGTCAGGTCGGGCCGAATACGCGCATCATTGTTGAGCCGGAACGCAGAGACACCTTTCCTGCGATTGCGCTGACAGCGACTTATCTATATTCCATTGCTGGTGTTTCCCCTGATGAAATTATAGCTATTTTGCCTGTAGATCCTTATGTTGAGGATGCTTTCTTCGCTTCCGTAGCCCAGCTGGAACATACACTCCAGGAGAGTGAAGGCAAGCTTGCTTTAATCGGGGTTGTCCCTTCCTATCCTTCAGAGAAATATGGTTACATTATTCCGAAAAACGATGCCACCCAAGGTAGCACTGGCTACCGCGAAGTGAGCCATTTTCAAGAGAAACCCGACCGGGAGCAGGCGGAGCGTCTGATTGAACGCAATGCTCTATGGAACTGCGGGGTTTTTGCATTCAAATTAAGTTATTTGCTGGATATCTTGGCATCCAAGGGTTTGCCGCTGAATTATGAAGAAATGCAAAAGCAATACGCATCTCTGGAAAAAATCAGCTTTGACTATGAAGTAGTCGAGAAGGAAAAGGATATCGTAGTTCTTCCGTATGATGGTTTTTGGAAGGATCTGGGCACCTGGAATACGCTCACAGAAGAAATGTCTAATCAACAAGTGGGCAGAGGTGTAGTAACGGAGGATTGCGTCAATACGAGTCTTATTAACGAGTTAGACATTCCTGTGGCGATCATTGGAACGAATGATCTGATTGTAGCCGCTAGCCCGGATGGTATTCTTGTGACCAATAAGGCTGAAAGTCCTCGCATTAAGGAAGTGCTCAAGGCTCATGATCAGCGTCCAATGTATGAAGAACGTCGTTGGGGGCAGTATCGGGTTGTGGATTATGTCAAGTATGACGAGGGTAACGAGGTATTGACCAAACGAATCCGCGTACGGAAAGGCAAAAATATCAGCTATCAGCTTCATTTCAAACGGAGTGAAATTTGGACCATTATTAGCGGTGAAGCGGAAATTATTTTGAATGAGAAGCTGCACAAAGTAAAAGCTGGTGATGTAGTTCGCATTCCTGAAGGAACGAAGCATAGCATTTTGGCTGTGACCGATGTGGATTTTATTGAGGTGCAGACTGGTTCTGAATTGGTTGAAGAGGATATTGTCCGCTTTTGTATGGATTGGAATGAAATTTCCCGTCACCAATTTATCTCATAATTGTTTTCGTAAAAACGAAAAAAAAGACGAATTCATGAAAATTCATAGCTCAAACTGTCGAAATTGGGCGAAAACCTGTAAATTCATGAACATGACCTATTAAATTTTGGTAAAAGAAAGTCGATACTTAG
The DNA here is from genome assembly GCF_054602535.1 of Paenibacillus sp. SEL1. Taxonomy (NCBI): domain Bacteria; kingdom Bacillati; phylum Bacillota; class Bacilli; order Caryophanales; family Paenibacillaceae; genus Paenibacillus; species Paenibacillus sp. SEL1. The sequence goes on from NZ_CM137723.1 coordinate 3,335,419, forward strand.
GGTAAGAAGGAATCCAAACTCCTTCCAACGATAAACGCAGCCCTGTCGAAAGGCAGGTACGCAAAGCTAAAGGGCCTTCTACAAGGATGGCAGCCTGGCTACCGAAAGGAAGAGCGAAAGTGAGATTCAATTTTATTCCTCTGTATCGACTGATACGTCATGTACTCCCCGTTGTTATGCTTTTTTCATTGTTGCCCGTCGGTTTTGGTGATTCTCTGTCTGTGGCGAATGCTGCTTCATTACAACCTGTTAATTCGGACGCTTCTATTCAGGCCCGTGAACTATACAATTATTTACTCAACATCTCAGGGGAAAAAATAGTCACCGGTCAGCATGATTATTTGGAAAGTCCGGATGAATTAAGTAACAAGGTCCAAAAAATCAGTCAGGCATATGTTGGTGTACACGGCTATGAGATGGGAGCTATCTCTGGTCAATCTGACGCTACGGAAGCAGCACAACGTAAAAATGTCGTCGATAGTGCTATCCGTTGGAGCAGATCCGGTGGTATTGTGACGATGACTTTTCATGAAGCGCTACCGGGTAGGCCACTGACTTGGGCCAATGTACAGGCGAAAGTAAGTCAGACAGAGTTCAACAAATACGTGACCCCAGGTACTACGCAGTATAACCTCCTCATTGCCGATCTGGATAAGGTCGCTGTTTCGTTAAAGCAGCTTCGTGATGCAGGGGTTCCGGTTTTGTGGAGACCTTACCACGAAATGAATGGTGACTGGTTCTGGTGGGGAAACAAAACTAATTTCAATCAGCTATGGAATATCATGTATGACCGTTTTACAAACACACATCAATTGAACAATCTGCTGTGGGTATGGAGTCCGAATGCGCCCAATTCGTATACTGTTCCGTATACCCCGAAATACCCGGGGGATGACAAAGTGGACATTTTGGCAGTAGACATTTACAACAATGATTTTAAGCAAAGTCATTACGAAGGCTTGCTTGGATTGGCACGGAATAAGCCGATTGCCATTGGGGAGCATGGTGAGATGCCTAGTTCTGAGGTGTTGCAGGCTCAGCCTAAATGGGTATATTCCATGACTTGGGGCAAGATGCTGACCGAGAATAACACAACAAATCAAATACAGGATTATATGAATGATTCGAAGAGTTTGACACGGGATGATGTGAAGAATGGGCTGGCAGCAATCGAACAACCTGGGACAGATGTACCGACCTTACCGGACGAGGGACAAAGTGAGCCTATCCCGGCTCCGACCCCTCCTTCCGTTCCTGATGTGGTATATGTGAACGGGCTTCAGGGCGAATATTTTAACAATATGAATTTGAATGGAAGTCCTGCTTTGATCCGTACAGATAGCAAGCTGGACTACAACTGGCGCGCCAATGCAGCTGATCCAAAGGTGAATGCCGATCAGTTCTCGGTTCGCTGGACGGGTAAAATCAAACCACAATATAGCGAGACCTATACGTTCACAACGATATCCGATGATGGTATTCGTGTATGGGTAGACGGCAAGTTGGTGATTGACAGCTGGTTCAAACAAAGCTGGACGGAGCGTAAAGGCAGTATTACTTTGGAAGCAGGCAAAATGGTAGATTTAAAAGTAGAATACTATGATGAAATGGGCGACGCGATGGCACGTCTAATGTGGGAAAGTCAGCATGAAGCGAAAGCGGTGATTCCCGGAAACGCTTTGTTTCTTCCTTGATTGATACTCTTTCCCGGTCCAAAAATATGAGGAGAGAGGGTGGATCATATGATAAAAAAATGGTTATCCCATAGGTATACAGTCGTTTTATCTGGACTACTAGCGGTCGTAGCTATAGCGATGATTGCTTGGTTTATATACACGCCTTCAAGAAGCGCAGAATTGCAGACGGATAAAGTAGCGGCTGCCAGTCCAGTATGGAAGCTGGGTCAGAGGGATGACTCTTCAGCGGAATTCAAAGGTGTGGTCGGTAGGGATAATATCGATATTTCTACAGCAGCTGCCACTACCCAATCGTCTGCTAAAGGAGCACTGTCAGCGTTGTCGGTAGCAGAAGAGAGTACAACAGTTCCGGTATTGCTCAGCAGTGGAGATATTCCTCCCGGTTTGAATGCGTCCACGAACCCTGAACTGACACTTCAGTATAAGCTGAATCAGATACCTCCCAATGGTATGATATTCCGTGTTCGGATTTTGGATGCGGGCAAAGCAGTCCCGCAAATGGCTGTATTTTCAAATCATCAGCTGTCCGGTATTATTCAGATTGCCGGGGTATCCGGTACTGGGAGTGCTTATAATTTCAAAAACAACTACGAGTTATATATACCCAAAGAGCAATTGCAAAGCGGTGTTAACGTACTCAAGCTAAAGACAGCGCGCTGCCTATACTGCTCCTCTGCGGAAGATAAAAATGTGTGGTGGACTTGGGATGACTTGAGCTTGGAGACGTTAGCTTCACCTGCGGCCGAACCGGTACACGGTAAATATATACTGACCGGAACAAATGTGAACAATAAAGAATTTTATTATGATCAGGGTGCAGTTAAGCATTTACCATACGTTCTCAAGTGGCTGGGCATTGCTTATAGTGGCAACGTCATGAGGGTCACCTGTGCCAGTAATGTGGGCAAGGCATGTACAGACGTGGATGATTACTATCAAACGTTAAAGCAGTATAATATGCAATCGTCTGCTTTGTATTTATATACAGGTGATATTAAGCTGCAAAAAGATGGTTCTCTGCCAGAGACGGCCAAGCAAAAGTTGCGCGATTATGTAAAAAAATACGGTTCTTATCTTCAATATTATGAAGTAGATAACGAACCTGGATTATTTAATCGCTCCAAGGCGGTAAACCTGGCTGTGGCCAAGTGGTTGAATACAGAAGGCAAGCAATTGGCACCGCATCTCAAAACCGTAGCACCGGGCTGGGCCTACTGGCCAACGTACTCTACCAAGGCGTGCAAAAATCAAACCAGTGGTACGCAAAAATGCGGTGACCCAGATGGATGGGAACGGGACCCAGAGCAGCGTAAACAGCTGGAGGAAGTTACCGACCTGACCAATGGACACGCCTATGGTGAATCGTATAATGAAGAGGGCGGCGGCAGCTTCGTCCAAAATTTGAAAACCTTCGGCGGTTCCAGCAATGGACTGGCGAAGAAGATGCTGAACACGGAGTTCGGTACCAACGATACACATCGGGACAATCCCGATTACGGGGCTAGTCAGCCACAAGCGGCCGCATTCGACCGGATTATGCGTTCGCAAATCGGGTTTGCCGATATGTTTATCCAGCACGCTGCTTTTTATAAGGATTATACGCTGTTTAAAACAGGCTTCGATCTGCAAAGTCATAACCCGGCCAACACAGAAATTTATCCGTTCGGGCAAGGACAGGACACCCGCGTTAAGATCATGAGACGCTTGAGCTTAGCCTATGCCACCCATGGAAAACCTCTGACTTATACAGTGCTGAATCCAGAGGATACCAAGGATAAGATGGTGTATGTTCGTGCAGTGGATACGTCCAAGCTTAAACCGCTGGCAGGTAGCGGCGCTACTTCAGACAAATTGCTGGTGAATCTAGTGAATTTCGAAGCTACCCCGCAGACCGTTCGTGTACGGGTAACGATGCCGAAAGCCGGTTTGTACACGGGTGAACGTTTTGGAGCAGGTTCTACTTACAGTCAGGCACAGCGTTCCATATCAGGGCTCAAGGCTTCTCCTGCCCTTGATTTTGAAGAAAAGCTGGGTCCTGGTGAAGCGGTACAATATATTTTGGAATTAAAAAGTACAGATCAGACCGCAGCTTCAGCCCCAACAGGGGTGAAGGCTGCCTCTGTTCAGGATGGGGCGGTAAAGATTAATTGGCTTCAGGCAGAAGGCGTATCTTCCTATGATGTGCTGCGTGCTGACGGGACCGACGGGGCCTATCAGGTGATTGCCTCGCAAGTAGCGGGAAACACGTATACAGACCGCACAGTAAAAGCTGGAGGCCACTATGTCTACAAAGTCCGGGCGACCGGAGGCACTCAGGTTTCCCAGGCAGCCGAGGTCGCTTAATAACAGATCGGAATGTATATAGGACCTGAGTTAACGAATACCTAACATCATTTCGAAATAAAACAAAAAAGAACCTATCAGGAGAAAATAGGACCTGACAGGTTCTTTTTTGTTGGAAAATCGTTCTGATTTGCCAATACTTTACGTATAATGAAGAAAAAAATAAGAAAATCCTTTTATATTCTCGTCATAAGACGACAACATTGCAGGTATGTATTCATATATAATAGTTTTGTTCATGACTATACATACATGGTTTTGTAGGAAATCTCTTTCCGGTGACCAAGAATAATAAAGCGAGGTTAGTGCTGAATGAACAAGGAGACAGAATTAGGGGTGAACAACCCTCTTTTTCAAAACAACGCACGGAAAGTAGACAAAGCCGCTATCGACTTGGACATCCGGGACATTTTGCTCCAATGTGGGTTCACGATGCCAGAATGGCTAGAAAACGACGCTGAGGGAACCACATACCGGAAGGACAAGCGCGTGTAAAATCCAACGGCTGGTCTTACTTGAGCGAGACGTGAAGCAATCGGAAGCTTTCTTTATTCCATCATTCGTTCCATTCGGACAAATGCAATAAAACGTTTGGCTTCTTCCTCGGACAAGGTACGTCCGTCAATGGTCAGGTTGAAACGTTGCAGAATATCCTCGTCGGACAGTTCAAGCTGGTCCACAAATTCCCTCACTTCTGAATCCAGTATTGCCGCCGGATGGCTCGTACGTCCCACCAAGTAGTCAATCGTTACCCCGAAAATATCAGCGAGCTTGGTCAGGATCTCAAAATCTGGCTTGCGCCTATTTTTTTCATAGTGAGAAAGAGCTGCCCGCGTAATTCCGAGGGATTGCGCTAGTTCCTCTTGTTTTAATCCCTTATGTTCTCGTAATTCAGCGATGCGGGTGCCATAATTCATCTGTTTTTCCTCCTGAAGGCAAGGTTAAGAAAGGTAAAAAAGCAATTTTACGCTTGACAAGATACGTTTTGTATCATAAATTAGTTATGTAAGTTACATAACGTATCTTTATTTCATAGTTTTCACTTATGTCTTCGTTTATATACCCTAAGAGGCCACCGATTATTGAGCATTTTGTGCTTATTCGCTGGCTAGACCTTCTATGCGCTATTATACAACATTTTACTATAGATTAGAGGGTCATGCATCGTTCTTTTCCCCGTTATGCAGAGGATCAGTACAAGCGTTATTGCATCGAAAACAAGTCAATCAGGGAGGACTGGTCTTGTGCAGTTGAAAGAGTACATCCGTTTGATCCGTAAAAGAATGTGGTTGATTGGTAGCATCGTACTGCTGGTATGTACTGTAGTGGGCATAAAAAATGTATATTTTACCCCGCAGATTTATGAAGCTACCGCAAAGCTCATTATCAACCAGACGCCACGACCGGATCGTGCAGGTGTCGTCGATTACAGTGTAGTTCAAACGAATATAGCCTTAACGAACTCCTATAAGCAAATTATGATCTCCTCGGCGATTATGGATCAGGTGGTCGCCAGCTTCCCCGACCTTAAGGTCACTCCGTCAGCTTTGGCGCAAAAATTAAGAGTGAACACCGCAGGTGATTCACAGGTCATGGATGTAACAATCCGCGATTTATCGTATACGAAGGCTGTGAAAACCGTCAATGCGGTAGCCAAAGTATTCAAACGGCAAATTCCCTCTATCATGAAAATGGACAATGTCACTATCCTAAGCGAAGCCAGTCTGAATGATCCAGCAGTTCCCGTGAACAGTAATCCCGCTATACAGATATTTATTGCTTTTGTCACCTCTTTATTGTTGGGAATCGGTTTGGCATTTTTGCTGGAGGTACTGGATGATACATTTAAGAATGAAGAGGATATTGAAAAAGAACTCGGTCTGCCTACCTTATCCCTGATTACGAAAATGAAAAAAGAAGATAAACGCTCTGACAGCTCGACTACAACTCCTAAACAGGTAGGTGAAGGGCAATATGCCGCGATTAATCAATAATCAGCTCGTTACATCCCTACATGCTCAGTCTTCCGTTTCGGAGGAGTACCGCATGCTTCGCACTAACATCCAGTTTTCTTCTATAGACGAGCCGATTGAGGTTATGATGGTGGCGTCCGCTCAGGCGGGTGAAGGCAGAACGGTCACGATTAGCAATTTGGCTGTAACCTATGCGCAAGAGGGGAAAAAGGTGCTGATTATGGACATGGATCTGCGTCGTTCCTCTTTGCACCATATGTTTGGTTTGCGTAATCATACAGGGCTGACACGGGTGCTTGCCAATCAACAGGCATGGCAGGATGTGGTTCAGGAAACCGGGATTGACCATCTGCATGCAATTACAGCCGGGCCGAACCCGCCCAATCCGTCCGAGATGCTCAGTTCCCGCAGAATGAATGCTCTGCTGGTTGAGCTAAAAGAACATTATGACGTGATCTTAATGGATACGCCGCCGTTGCTGTCCTTTCCGGATGGCTTAATTATAAGCGCTATGTGTGACGGAGTCATTCTGGTGGTGCAGGCAGGGAAGGTCAAAAAGGATGTCGTCAAGAAAGCAAAAGCGAATTTGGAAAGAGTAAAGGCGCGCATTCTGGGTGTCGTACTTAATAATGTGAAGCGTTCGAATACCCGCGCCGAGAGAGGTATGGAGGAACGCAATCTGACATGAATAAAAAGGAGGAAAATGAGAGTATATAAAATTCTTTTAACAATGTATAAATGATAATTATCAATAAGGAGCGAGGTGATGAGACGTGTCTTCTTCCCGCTCGAACGAGGCCGAAGTGCTGGGCGCGTCAGTGGATGTATATTCGGTCGCTCATGGGCTTGAACGGCGGCAAGGATGGAACGTATACCCGTTCGTGAAGCGAAGCATGGATATTATATTGTCTTTCATTGGAATCATCGTGCTATGCCCGGTATTTCTGCTTGTCATTTTGCTGATTAAGCTGGAGGACCCAAAAGGCAGTGCATTATTTTATCAAGTACGTATTGGGAAAAATGAGCGTCCGTTTCGCATGATCAAATTTCGTTCCATGGTGTCTGATGCCGAAGCCAGATTGTCTGCACTGCTGGTGGAAAATGAAATTGAGGGTGCGATGTTCAAAATGCGGGACGATCCCCGAATTACCCGTGTGGGTCGCTTTCTTCGCAGAACGAGCATCGACGAGCTGCCACAACTGTTCAATGTACTGCGTGGGCAGATGAGTCTGGTAGGACCCAGACCCCCGTTGCCAAGAGAAGTCCATAATTACACAGTGAGGGATAAGCTGCGTCTGACGGTTACACCAGGCTGCACTGGTCTATGGCAGATCAGCGGTCGTAATCATCTAAGCTTTAACCAGATGGTAGAACTGGATTTGGAGTACATATCCAGACGCAGTTTCCGCACAGATATGATCATTATGCTGAAAACATTTCGTGTGCTGCTAGGCTCCAAGGATGCGTATTAAAGTCTTTCATTTTCACGAAGAAGGTAGGGGATAAGTATGGATCTTCATTCCAACATATATGTAGCAGGGCATAACGGACTGGTGGGTTCCGCTATTGTCCGAGCGCTTCAGAATGCGGGTTACCGTCATATTATTACTCGCACAAGCCGTGAACTGGATCTACGCAATAAAGAGGCCGTAGATCATTTTTTTGAAACAGAGCCTGTGGATTATGTATTTCTGGCAGCGGCCAAGGTTGGTGGGATTTTGGCGAATAACGAATATCCGGCTGATTTTATCCGTGACAATCTGCTTATACAAACGAATGTGATTGATGCGGCATACCGGGCGAATGTAGGCAAGCTGTTATTCCTCGGCTCTACCTGTATCTATCCTAAATTTGCTCCGCAGCCGTTGCGAGAAGAATATCTGCTTACGGGTGAACTGGAGCCTACTAATGAGGCCTATGCGATTGCTAAAATTGCCGGGATTAAAATGTGTCAGTCCTACAACCGTCAGTATGGAACTCGGTTTATTTCTGTGATGCCGACGAATTTATACGGTCCGGGCGACAATTTTGATCTCCAGACCTCTCATGTGCTACCTGCGCTCATCCGCAAGTTTCATGAAGCCAAGCTGAATCAATCTCCGACTGTAGAAGTATGGGGCTCTGGTACGCCGCGCCGAGAATTTCTTCATTCTGATGATCTGGCTGAAGCCTGTCTGTTCCTGATGAACAATTATGAAGGAAATGAAATTGTAAATATCGGCGTAGGTGAGGATATCTCCATTCGTGAGCTGGCTGAACGAGTGAAGAATGTAGTCGGCTATGAGGGAGAAATTACCTTTAACACCTCCGCTCCTGATGGAACGCCGCGTAAGTTGGTAGATGTATCCCGAATTTCCGGGCTGGGCTGGTCGGCGCGTATTTCACTAGAAGAGGGATTAAAGTCTGTGTATCAGGCATTTCAAGGCCTGGATCTGGTTGAACAATAAAAAAAACGGTGGGGGAATTGGAATGAAAAAAGCGCTGATCACAGGGATTACCGGACAAGACGGGTCCTATCTGGCTGAGTTGCTGCTGTCCAAGGATTATGAGGTGTACGGGGTGCGCAGACGAACCAGCACACCGAACTTTGAAAATGTAGCGCATATCCAGAATGACATCCATTGGCTTTCCGGTGATATGACCGATCTGGCTTCATTGATCGAAGCCGTCCGTCAGTCCGACCCAGATGAGGTCTACAACTTGGCTGCTCAATCCTTTGTAGCGGCCTCGTGGCCGCAGCCGTTGGCTACAGGGCAGATTACAGCGCTATCTGTCACCAATATGCTGGAGGCGGTTCGAATTGCCAAACCGGAAGCGCGCTTTTATCAGGCGTCAAGCAGCGAGATGTTCGGTAAGGTGCTGGAGACACCCCAGACAGAAACGACTCCGTTTTACCCACGTAGTCCCTACGGTGTAGCCAAAGTGTACGGCCATTGGATTACAGTGAACTATCGCGAAAGCTTTGATATGTTTGCTTGCTCTGGCATTCTGTTCAATCACGAATCGCCACGCCGAGGACTGGAATTTGTAACGCGTAAGGTGTCGGATGCGGTAGCTCGTATCAAGCTAGGGTTGCAGCAGGAGCTGCGCATGGGAAATTTGGATTCACTGCGAGACTGGGGTTTTGCAGGCGATTATGTAAAGGCGATGTGGCTGATGCTTCAGCAGGATCAACCGGATGATTACGTCATTTCCACGGGAGAAATGCATTCTGTACGTGAACTGCTGCAAATTGCCTTTTCCCATGTAGGTTTAAATTATGAGGATTACGTCGTGATCGATCCTCAATTTGTCCGTCCGGCAGAGGTGGATTTATTGCTCGGCGATTGTGCCAAGGCGAAAGAAAAGCTGGGCTGGCGATTGGAAGTAGGCTTCGAGCAGCTCATTCATATGATGGTAGATACAGACTTGGAGCGGGTAAAAAGGCAGGCTGCAGTTGAAGCTTCTGTCGTCGTGTAAGAGATGGAGAGGCCACCCGCCTGAGCGGGGGGCTCTTCGCTGTACATGATTGCAGCTGCATTGACAGAACAGCAGGTTATAAGGCTGTGCGCAAGGTCATTTTTTAAGATGGAGTAAAACCTATGACATTAGTCAAAAAACGCGCCAAACCGCGCAGAAGTTTGCTAGTGAATACATCCTGGCTGTTCGGTGACAAAATGATTCGCATGGTGTTTGGCCTGGCAGTCAGCATCATCATGGCGAGAGTGTTGGGACCAGAGGAACTGGGAAAGTGGAATTATGCGGAATCCTTTTTCGGCATGTTTCTGATTTTCACGACCCTTGGCTTTGATTCTATATTAGTACGCGATCTTGTCAAAGACCCTAAGGATGAGCATGAGCTATTGGGGACGGCGGTTCTGCTGAAATTGGTAGGTACTCTGATAGCCATTGTACTGTCCTATTCCTTCATTTCACTGCTCAGACCGGAAGATAGTTCAGTGCGGTTGATCAATCTGATCCTGGCTACGGCCTCGATATTTCAATTGTTTGATATCATCGACTACTGGTTTCGTGCGCAGATGCTGTCCAAATACACGGTCGTTGCCAAGAATACCGCTTTTGTTCTCGGCTCCACCCTCAAAATCATTCTTTTGTTGTCCGGTGTTCCGATATGGTTGGTGGCGTTGTGTGCTCATGGAGAGTTTCTGTTGGGAAGCCTGCTGCTGCTGTATTTCTTCCATAAGGAAGGACGACGTGTGAACCGATGGACGTTCCGCTTAACCACAGCTCGGCGAATCATGAATCACAGCTGGCCGCTTATATTGTCATCCTCTGCTGTATATGTACAGGCACGGATCGATCAAGTCATTATCGGTGAACTGCTGGGGAACGCTGCGGTCGGGCAATACTCCGTTGCACTCCGACTCATCGAAGTGCTGGGCTTCATTCCGGTCGTTCTGACGACGGCTTATGCTCCGGTGGTGACGCGTTCCAAGCAGAAAGGAAGTGACGAATACAGACAGACATTGTCCAAGGTGTATCGGCTGATGTTTATATGCTTTCTTGTGACCTCGGTACCTTTATTTTTTCTATCCCAATGGGTAGTGGTTGTGCTGTATGGGAGAGAATTTACCGAAGCAGGTTCGCTGTTGTCTCTGTTTGCGATTCGTCTGTTTTTCACTAACTTCAGTGTTGCTAAAAGCTTGTTTATTACCAATGAAAATTTGTTTAGATACACGCTGCTGACCTCGGTGGTAGGGGCGGTTACGAATATCGCTTTCAATTACGCGCTAATCCCTTTGCTTGGTGTCCGAGGGTCGTTAGTGGCGACGATCTTGTCCTTTACGATATCTGTATTTCTATTAGATTTGCTGTTTAAGGAAGTTAAATCTAATTTGGGTTGGATGATGAAGTCCATCCTGACCTTTTGGCGTGTTCAAATTACAGTACCGAAAGTTGGAGAGAACAATCATGATACCCATTAAACCGTTTGTTCGGCATGAGGAACAGTGCCCGCATTGTGGAGGTAAGGTACGTGGTGGAGAGGTGCTGTGGCAGGGAATCCATGTATGTGTCAGTACTGCGTGTGAGGGGTGCGGACGCGAATATCTCGAGGACATGAGGGTCGGTCATGCCACGTATTCACCTTATCGTGTAGAAATGCCTGACTATATTTTGACCGGTGATGCGAAGTCGAGAAAATGGCTCGGAGAGCCTTTGCGGCAATCGTTGATGAATCCTTCCTATGACTTAGCAGTCGGCATGACCGTGCATAAAATGAAAGCTTCTACACGTGTAATCATCGTCAACACTATGGATTATTTGTATGGTCATGCGTTGCTCAAGCTGCTCAATGTGCAACGCGAATACGAGCAATCCCCGGACCTGGGAATTATCGTCATTGTGCAAAAGTCGCTGGAGTGGATGGTGCCAGCATATGTGTCTGAAATTTGGACGGTTGATGTGCCATTCAGCAGGGCACGTAACTTTTATCCTGTACTACATCATCGGATGATTGAGGAACTGATGCGTTTTGATGAGGTGTATGTCAGCCCGGCATATTCACATCCCAATCAGTTTGATATTGAGCAGTTTACAGGTGTCTCCCGCTATGACGAGGGGCGTGAGTCGGAGCCGCGCATTACCTTCGTATGGAGGGAAGATCGCTTGTGGAGCGGCAGCCATCATATCGCAAGAGCGGTACAGAAATTTCCGCAGCTCAAACGTGGGCTAAAACCGCTAATTTATCATCAACGCAGTAAAATCATACGGCTGTTCCGTAGGCTAAAAGAAAGCTTCCCAGATCATCGTTTTACAGTTGCTGGACTTGGGCGTACCGGGAGCTTCCCGGCATGGATTTCTGATGAGCGTGTCACACGCTTCGACCGAGAAAGTGAGCTGCGGGTCTGCGAGGTATACGCAGCCAGCCAATTAGTAATCGGTATCCACGGCTCTAATATGCTACTGCCCTCTGCGCATGCCAGCATGACCATTGATTTGATGCCCAAGGACCGATGGGGGAATTACGCTCAGGATATTTTATTTCACGAAACGGATCATCGGCTTACAGCCTACAAATACCGCTTTGTGCCGATGGAATCGAGTGTGACTCTAGTGGCAGATATGGCAGCTGCCCAGCTCAAAGGGGCAGATCATTTTAATATGCAGATGACGGAGGAAAGGCAGCGTGAACATTCAAGTTGGAGGGGAAAGGCCGCTTCGGGGCGGGTTTGATCCTGGAGCAACTATTGTGGATGGAAGGCCGCTTCGGGACGGGTTTGATCTTCCGATCGCTGTTGACGTGGGATTCCTTTGTTTGAATAAAGCCCTACAGAGGGCGGAATCCCACGTCAAAGGCGAACGCTGACGCTTCTCCAGATTCAAATCCTTACCCTCCGCTACCCACCGCCGCCAAAAATAATTTCCCCCAGCCCCTAGAGTGGGGAAGGTAAGAGCCGCCTGGCGATAGCTTCGCCCTATCGCCGCGAACGCCGGGCATGCATGCCCGTATAGGGCACACTCAGCACAGTTCTCTGTCAAGGTGACAGCGTTTGGTGGATAGCAATCTTTTAGCAGGCGACAATCTAGTCATCGTTAAGATCTTGTGGTCAGCCTAGCGGTAGTATAGGCATGCTTGCTTGTGAGCGTGCCATAACCGTGCCAAGTTCACAAGCGTTTGACGAAGTCAACGCTCTGCATGCATCCGTGCTCGCGTATCCGCGCAGCGGGGGGCACTTCATGCCCAGCATTCCTTTTTTGAAATGGGGTGACTTTATGGACCCGGCGGTCAGTAGCGGAGCCGTCCATTTGAATCTGAAGAAGCGCTAGCGTTCGCCTTTGCAGTGGGATTCTTACCTCGGAATGTTTTATATATCCAGGAATCCCACTGCAACAGCGATCGGAAGATCAAATGGAACGCGCAGCGTTCTCTGAACCCTCCATGCTCCATAACTCACCCAATATGAAATGGCAGGAGCCCTGATGATGATTCAAAAAATATTGTATCTCCGCAATTTTGCCAGCAAAGTGAACGGGGACTCATACAATTTACAGGAAGTCGGTTTGGGCAAAGCACTCGTTCGAAAAGGCTATGATTGCGATATTGTTTACTACAACGATCGTAAAGAAACCCATCTGGAACAGGTCTACCGTCACGAAGGATGCACCTTGCGTATTATCTGGCTCCACGGGTTTAAGTTCTTAAGCAACAGCATCTACAGAGATGTTCTCAAAGATTCTTTTCTGGATGCCTATGGTCTGGTCATTACTACAGAATACAACCAGATCATGACCTATCTGCTTTCTCGCAAATGTCCTGATAAGCTGGCGTTGTATCACGGCCCATACCGAGATAACACGCACGCGCTGATCCGCAAACTGTACGATATTATGCTGCTTCCGAAGGTAGCAAAATCTCTACGCCGTACCTATGTCAAATCCGATCTTGCCAAGCGCTATTTGGAGAATAAAGGTTTTGACAACGTGGTTACGATTGGGGTCGGACTGGATCGCAGTAAAGTAGAGAGAGCATTCGATAGTGACACCAGTAACAACAGTGAAGACATAAGCGGAGAACGTGAGGAAAACCGTGAGGTCGCGAATGAGCTGCGTCGAATCGGAGATCGTCCGGTGCTACTGTATGTTGGTGTACTGGAGGAACGGAGAAATATACGTTTTATGCTGACTACGTTCAAAAGGGTACTCCAAAAGCATCCTAGCTGCCTTTTGTTAATGGTCGGGGATGGACGGAAGACGGACACAGACCGCTATTGGACATATGCTCATGAACTGGGAATAACGGACAGTATTATACATTTTTCAAGAGTGGAGCAACGTCATCTGTGGCAGGTTTACGGAGCGGCGGATGTGATGCTGTTTCCGACCCAATACGATATTTTTGGTATGGTGCTGCTGGAAAGCATGCTGTTTCGCGTCCCGATTATCTCTTCGGTAAACGGGGGCTCGGTTACCTTGCTTGAGGACGGAGTGAGCGGAGTGATGCTGAGAAGCTTTTCAGAAGAGGAATGGTCTGGTCGAATAGGCGATTTGCTGGATAATGCTGAGCTGAGACGAAGTATGGCGGAGAAGGCCTTTCTTACGGTCGAGCGTATGTCGTGGGATCGCATTGCGGATGAAATAGTAAGTCATCAAGGGATCAAACCTACGAGCTCGAACCACGCTATGCAATCAACGCAGGAAAGAGGGGCAACCACGTGAGCCAACAGGTCAGCAGACAGATGAGCCCTCCTGTGAGCAAGGTGCTGATCATCCATAATTTTTATCAGCAAAGCGGGGGAGAAGACAAGGTTGTCGAGCAAGAATCAGCTATGCTGCGTTCCAGAGGAATAGAGACAGAGCATTACTATGTGCACAACGACAGCATTCAAAGCAGAGGGCTAGCGAACATGGCAAAGCTGGCGGTAGAGGCGGCATGGTCCCTGCCGGAATTCAAAAGAATCAAGAAGCTGCTTTTACAGGTGAAGCCAGATGTGGTACATGTGCATAATTTTTTCCCGGTTATATCCCCTTCGGTCTATCATGCTTGTGAACGGCTGGGGATTCCGGTTGTCCAGACACTGCATAATTACAGGCTGATTTGTCCGGCGGCAACCTTTATGCGAGGGAATAAGGTTTGTGAAAAATGTCTGCACGGCACGCTGCTGCATTCCATCCGTCATGGATGCTATCGAGGTTCACAGCTTCAGACGATTCCGGTAGCGGCGATGATTAAGTTCAACGATCTGATCGGCACATGGCAGCACAAGGTAAGTCGCTATATTGCGCTGACAGAATTTGCACGGGACAAATTTGCCGAAAGCGGTATTCCACTGGATCGTATCGCGGTAAAGCCAAATTTTGTCCATCATAAAACAGTGAAAACCCAGTATGACCCGAATGATCGTTATTTATTGTTCGTGGGGCGGATTTCAGCTGAAAAAGGGGTTCGCAATCTGCTGCAAGCTTGGTCACAGTTGGAAGATCGGGGGGGATTGAGACTGGTCATCATTGGGGATGGTCCGGAAAAGGCTGAATTGACCGCTGCTTATCCGCAGGAAGATGTTCGGTTTCTCGGTAAGCAGGATGGAGACACGGTACTGGATTGCATGAGCCGGGCCATGTATGTCATGGTGCCTTCCATTTGGTATGAAGGATTTCCCATGACTATTGTAGAGTCTTTTTCTGTTGGAACTCCGGTATTATGCAGCCGGCTGGGTGCACTGGAGGAAGTCGTGGAGGACGGGGTGACGGGTTTCCATTTTCAACATGATGATTTGGAAAATATAAAGACTGTGATTCGCTGTGCAGTAGCTTATGAAAACTATGCAGCTATGAGACAGAAGGTGTTGGAAAACTACGCTGCACGCTATACGGAAGAAGTGAATGTGAAGCAGCTGATGGCGATATATAGCGAGGCGATGGAGGAGCGTGATTATGAAGCAGCTGCCCCAATATAGAGTCGGAAGGATTGCGGATGCAGATATTGCAGCACTTACGTTTCAGGAGACGGTACACATGCTGGAACAATGGGCAGTCGAACGAAAGGACGGCTATGTTTGTATTTGCAACACGCATTCCATTGTCACAGCCGGGAATCATTCCGAGTTCCACGAAGCGCTCACTCAAGCCGATTTGTGTACTCCCGATGGTATGCCGTTGGTATGGGCGCTTAAGCTGTACGGATTTGAGCGTCAGGATCGGGTAGATGGTCCCAGTCTGATGCTCAAGTTGTGCGAACGTGCGCCACAGACGAAGGTAAGTATATATTTTTACGGCAGTACGCCGGATACGCTGGATAGCTTAAAAGAAAGAGTAGAACAGGATTACCCTGGAATCCGCATCGCGGGCAGCTTTTCACCACCATTTCGTGAGCTTCACCCAGATGAGGAGGAGCGGATCATTGATGAAATCAATGCGTCCGGCGCGCATATCATATTCGTCAGCTTAGGCTGCCCGAAGCAGGAAATATGGATGCATCGAAACAAAGACCGCATTCATGGCGTGATGATTGGAGTAGGGGCGGCCTTTGACTATATCACTGGAAAGGTTCGTAGACCGCCACTAGCGATACAAAAGCTGGGGCTGGAGTGGCTGTATCGTCTGATCTGCGAACCGAAGCGATTATGGAAGAGGTATGCCTATAACAATCCGATGTATGTATACCGTTTTCTAAAATCTTATCGGCAAAACAAACGGCTTACGCTTTATCATAATCGGCTTGCAGGAAGAGATATAGAGAAGTGAAGTCGGTAAAAGCGGATGCAATAAGACAGCATGTAAAAGGGGGAGTTGCTTTGAAGTTATGTGTAATTGGTGCAGGGTATGTCGGGCTAGTGTCGGGGGTCTGTTTTGCCGCACTTGGGAATACCGTCGTCTGCGTAGATCAGAATGAGGACAAAATTCATCAGCTGCGTGCAGGTGGGGTGCCGATTTATGAACCGGGATTAAAGGCTCTTATTAAAGATAATGTAGAACAAGGCCGACTAAGCTTTACAACAGATACGGCTGCTTCGGTGGAGGCAGCCGAAATTGTTATTTTGGCGGTCGGCACGCCTTCACTGCCAGGCGGAGAAGCGAACCTGTCCTATATTGAAGAAGCCGCCTGCGAGGTGGCAGACGCCATGAATGGCTACAAAGTAATTGTCACCAAAAGCACGGTGCCTGTCGGAACGAACGAACGTATTCAAAATTGGATTGCGAGCCGCACAAATTATCCGTTTGGTGTGGCTTCGGTTCCTGAATTTTTACGCGAAGGCTCAGCAGTCATAGACACCCTACAGCCAGATCGAATCATCATCGGAGCTTCCGATCCGCATGTGTCCGCTGTGCTGACTACTCTGCACGAGCCGCTGACGACAAATATCGTAACCACGGATATCCGTTCGGCGGAGATGATCAAGTACGCGTCGAATGCTTTTTTGGCGACCAAAATTTCGTTTATTAATGAGATTGCAAATATTTGCGAAAAGGTGGGCGCAGACGTTACACGCGTGGCACACGGTATGGGACTGGATCAGCGGATCGGTTCCTCCTTTTTGTCTGCTGGTATCGGCTATGGGGGTTCCTGTTTTCCCAAGGATACACAAGCTCTGATCCAAATTGCAGGTAACGTGGACTATGAATTCAAGCTGCTGAAATCTGTGGTGGAAGTGAATCAGGGGCAACGTTTTAACGTGATTCGTAAACTGAAAGAGGCGCTGGGTGATCTGGAGGGAGCTACAATTGGTATATGGGGACTGGCCTTTAAACCGAATACAGATGACGTAAGAGATGCCCCGGCGCTGGATATCATGCAGTCGCTGCTGGAGGCAGGGGCGCAAATTCGTGCATATGACCCGATCGCGACGGCTAACTTCCGCAAACTGCTGGACAGCTCGGAAGTAACGTGGGCAGATAGCGCACGAGAAGCGGCAGAGGGATGTGACGCACTGTGTCTATTGACGGAATGGGAAGAATTTGGTGATATCGGGTTGGGTGAACTGAATGAGCTTATGAAGTATCCAATTATGATTGACGGACGCAATGTGTACAGCGAGGAGCAAATCAGACAATCCGCCTTTGCATACTATTCTGTCGGCAGGCCACAGATGAACAATCTGGATGTAGATCGTCATCAGTCTGTAGTGAATCCGTAAAGGGGAGGCTGCGTATGAAACGATGGCTGAAGGTGACATTGGGGGCTGCGGCGTTATTGCTCGTAGGGGCTACTGCCTACACCGCTTATGTGTATCATTCCTTTAAAACAGCGGCGAATGCGATGTATCATCCGCGCAGCATCGTGCAGCCTGGGGCGGTTTCTACCTTTGCAACGGGCGGAGCAGGGCGATCTGTAGGTACAGACATTGGATCAAGTACACCCAATCCGGCAGCCATCTCCCAGTTCAAGCCGTTCACCGTGCTGGTGCTGGGCGTAGATCGGCGGCCTCACGATCCGGGACGATCGGATACGATGATCGTCTTGTCTGTTAACCCTGCCGAAGGCTCTATGTTGATGTTCAACATTCCGCGTGATACGCGAACAGAGCTGATCGGCAGGGGACGTGAGGACAAAATCAATCATGCTTTTGCTTTTGGGGGCGTGGATATGTCGATTCGTACGGTTGAGCACTTTTTGAACCATCCGATAGATTACTATGTGCAGATGAACATGGAAGGATTTGCGAAAATGGTGGACCTTATGGGGGGAGTGGAGGTTCATAATCCACTTGATTTTCAATATGAGGGCTATCATTTTGCGCAGGGTAATTTGAACTTGAACGGGGCTGAGGCGTTGGCCTACGCTCGTATGCGATTCGATGATCCACGTGGGGATCTCGGAAGAAATGCCCGCCAGCGGGAGCTCCTCAAGCAAATTCTGGCCCAGTCCATCAGCAAGGAAGGGCTGTTGAGGGTAAAGCCGATACTGGAGGCAGCGGGGGAGCAGATTCGCACAGACATTACCTTTGACGATATGACCACTTTCCTGACCCGGATCGGTCCGTCCCTCAAGCAGATGGATACCGTTGAACTGAAGGGACAGGGGCGTAAAATCAACGGTGTATATTATTACATTGTGGAGGAGCAGGAACGCCAGCGTCTCCATGGAGTGCTGGAGAAGCACATGCTTACCACGGCCATATCGCCTTAGGTAAGCTTTATGTAGACGGGTGCCCTATTTGGGAGGTCACCCGTAATTTTCTTCTAAAGACTTCTAAACAAGGCTTGTCCCACATACATCTGTAGAGAATTCGGTATAGTCGAACAGAGGGAGGGGCAGTGTGTGCTGTTTAGAAGGAGAGCGGCTTCGGCGTTCGTCCGTAAGCTATTATATTTTGCCATCATATGTGGATTGTTATGGCTGCTGTGGTTGGGTCTGCGTGGGGTGATGTCTACAGGCGAGGGCGATCAAGCGGTAGAAGCACTGAACGAGTTCTACACTATGGAGCAATCGGGAAATTTCGGAGGATCATGGGAGTTTTTTCATTCGCAAATGAAAAAGAAATTCGAGAAATCTACGTATGTACAGCAGCGTGCGCACGTTTTTATGCAGGATATGGGGACGGATACGTTCACGTTTGAACTGGGGGAGCCGCAGGCTGAATATGACATTCGTACCGATCCGAATGGAGAGGAGTTAGGGAAGGTTTACCGTATTACGGTCACTCAGCATTACAAGACCCGATTCGGTAATTTTGATATCGTACAGCCTTGTTATGTGACACAGGAAGATGAGAAATGGCGGGTGCTTTGGATATACAAGGACAAGGAATAGAGGCTGCGTGGTGTTTCTAAAAGGTTAAATATGGTACAATACTTCCAAAACCGGAAATGTAAAGTAAAATGGATAACAGCTTCACTCCGGATGGAAGGAGTTTCATAGTATGCAGCAAGCGACAGGACAGGTTCCCGTCATACGTATGGAGGGTGTGAGTAAAATCATTTCCTCAAAAGCGATCGTGGATGATCTGACGCTGGAGGTTCCGGCGGGACAGGTATTTGGTTTCCTCGGACCCAATGGTGCGGGAAAAACGACTACCATCCGTATGATGGTTGGCCTGATTTCGATCAGCAAGGGCGATATTCATATTTGTGGAGACAGCATTAATACCGATTTTGAAAAGGCCGTTTCCCATGTCGGCGCAATTGTTGAGAACCCGGAGATGTACAAGTTTTTGACAGGCTATCAAAATTTGCAGCATTTTGCGCGAATGTCTCCTGGGGTGACCCAAGAGCGCGTGGATGAAGCGATTCGTTTGGTGGGACTCGGAAACCGAATTCATGACAAAGTAAAAACCTACTCGCTCGGGATGCGGCAGCGACTTGGGGTAGCTCAGGCAATTTTGCATCGACCGAAGCTGCTCGTGCTGGACGAGCCGACCAATGGCTTGGACCCGCAGGGTATTCGAGAACTGCGGGATTATTTGCGTCAATTGACCCGTACGGAAGGAATTACCGTGTTCGTATCAAGCCATTTGTTGTCTGAGATGGAGCTGATGTGCGACCGTGTAGCCATTATTCAGAGCGGACGGCTGGTTGATATCAAGCAGCTGAAGAATACAGGGGAGGAAGTGCAGACGGCAGAAATTGCTTTTGAGGTAAATGATGCCGAGCAAGCTTATGCGCTTGCTGGAGCAGGGCGCGTCGAAGGCAATCAACTGCTGCTTCACTTGGAGCGGGAACAGATCGCAGAGATGAACAGCCTGCTGGCTGCAAACGGAGTTAAAGTATATGCGATTCGCCCGGTTGCCCGTACGCTGGAAGATCAATTTTTGGAAGTGACGGGAGGCGGGTTCATTGGCTGATTTCTTCAAGCTGGTACATAACGAAAATCTGAAAATTTACCTGCGTGTGCGCACATGGATTATGCTGGGTCTGCTGGCGGTCATCACGGCTGCGATTCCGATGCTGATTTCCCTGGTTTCCGATCAGGTCAGTGTGTGGGATGGAATTGCGTTGACGACGTTGTTTACATTTTTCCTCAATACGACGTTTACGGTCATTGTAGCCGCTGATTCGGTGGCTGGTGAATTTACTTGGGGAACGATTAAGTTGTTGCTCATCCGACCTTGGACTCGCAGCAAAATATTGTTGTCCAAGTATATATCCGTGATTTTGTTCAGTTTGCTCGGAACGATCATTTTGATCTTGATGGTTACGCTGTCCTCATGGCTGATGTTATCCAAAGATGCACCAGCGGGTTCTGTTCCGCTGTTCAGTGATCCGATATCTTATGTAACGCTGAACTTCTTGTATAGCTATATCGCCTTATTCGTGACGATGGCCTTTGCATTTATGCTATCCGCAGTTTTCCGTTCCAGTGCCTTGGCGATTGGGCTGTCGTTGTTCATGATGTTCACCAAAACAGTCTATAACTCTATTGGCTTGTTCAGCACAGATCGTTATGAATGGACTAAATACGTACTATTTACACATATGGATCTGAAAAAATATTTAGATATGCCGCCGGGAACAGTAAGTTCTAGTCTAACCTTTTCGCTCACCGTGCTGGCCGCCTATTATGTGATTTTTATCGCCATTGCCTGGGTGGTTTTCGTAAGACGGGATGTTTCGACCTAAATGGAAGTGCCATAGAGTAACACAAAGGACGTTCAAATGCCTAGCATTTGGACGTCCTTTTATTATTTCAGGAATTTGCAAAATTCTCATTTAACACTATTTTATCCTGTATCTATGTCATTTTTGCTACACATTCTGAGTGTAGGGGTATATTGTAATCTATTTTCAGCAACAATCAATCAATAGGGTCATTTTGCGTTTAAAGAGGTAGAGAGAACAGAACAGAGGGGGGCCGCATGATATGCTGCAAAATAATCGTTTTTTTCGTCTGACTACTGGTATTGTCATGCTATTACTCATCATTTACTTGGGCACCAAAGTAAGCTTTATATTCAGTCCTCTCGTATCTTTGGTCAGCTTGCTGGTTGTACCGTTGATGCTATCTTTTTTCCTCTATTATTTATTGAGGCCGATTGTAGATGTAATGGAACGTAGAAAAATCAAACGATCTATCTCCATCTTGCTGATTTATTTGGTCATTGGAGTGTTATTGTTTGTTTTCTCATGGGGTGTGTGGCCTACGCTGCGTGATCAGGTAACCAATTTATTTGAAAATGCGCCGAAGCTCATTAAAAGTCTGGTTGATCAATTGAGCCAATGGCGGCATAATCAATCCTTGAGACAAGTGCTGCCTCCGGGTGAAGACCCGCTGTCACAACTGTCAGATACGTTGAACGAAGCTTTTTCGACACTGTCTGATTACTCGGTAAAGCTGGTATCGTTCGTATCCTACTTTTTTATCGTATTGGCTACTTTTCCCATATTGCTCTATTACATGCTGAAGGAAGGAAGCAAGTTTGGCCCTAAAATGCTAAACTTCTTTCCTAAAAAATATCACAAAGACGCGTTGGAGGTCATGGAAGATATCGATAGCGCGCTCAGCAGCTTTATCGTGAGTCGGGTGCTGATCAATGTCGCGTTGGGTGTGATGATGTTCCTTGGATTTTTAATTATAGGTTTGCCTTATGCCTTGCTGCTCGCCGTTATTTCGATTTTTCTTAATTTTATTCCCTATGTGGGGGCAGTGGCTGCTTCTATACCTGTAGTTATTATTGGATTTCTCGAATCACCTTCGATGGCGCTCTGGTCGCTGGTCGTGGTGATTGCTGCACAGCAAATTCAGGATAATTGGCTGTCACCTATAGTTTTTGGCAAGCAGCTGGATATTCATCCGTTGACAGTCGTTATTTTACTGTTGGTTGGTGGCGACCTGCTCGGGATTCTGGGCATCATTTTGGTGATTCCATTGTATATGTGCGGAAAAATTGTCATACGTAAGGTGTACCAATTATTTTTGGAACGCAGAGTGGAGGATATTATGGAATGAATGGAGTGTATACTGATTTTATCCTGCTTCGGATTGCAGATCGGCTTGGCTGTCCTCCCTGTTTTTGCTGAAACTAGATTGGGTTTCGTCGTTTGACTCATCCGTAGAAGTTGACAACTCTACATCCTTTGTTCGGTTCATTTGACTTGTGCCGTCCAGTACACCGCCTTCAGATATGACCAATGCAGCGGTCGCCGTATTTCCGTACAGTTCACCTGTCGGCGTAATGGTCAGTCGTCCTTCTGTAGTAATGCTGCCGAACACCTTACCGGCAAGAATGACGTCTTGTGCGATGATGTCCGAACGTACCACAGCAGATTCTCCAATAACGACAGTACGAGTGCTGCGGATATCGCCCTGAAAATGACCGTCAATCCGAATATTGGCCTCTGCCTCAACTGTACCTTCAAAGCTGGTGCCATTAGCGAGCAGTGTATCCATAGCTGGGGCGGAGAGCTTTTTTTTGGATTCCTTGAACATGATGGTTTTCCCCCAATCTTTTATTGTAAGGATTTTGAAAAGTCCTCATTGTACATACAGTAATGGATCGACAGGTTGGTTATGCTTGACGATCTGAAAATGCAGATGAGGTCCCGTGCTTCTCCCGGTACTTCCTAACAGACCGATGGTCTGTCCTTTGTGGACACGATCTCCTGGAGCCACCTGCATGCCGCTCAGGTGCATATACCAGCTCTGGAGTCCGTCAGGATGCTGGATGATGATGCACTTGCCGCGGGCTCCGCTAGAAGCAGCCTCCAAGACGGTGCCTGCTCCTGCTGCATAGACAGGATCACCGGTTTGTCCGGCAATGTCCACGCCTGAATGAAAGGCAGATCTACCCGTAAAAGGGTCGCTGCGATAGCCGAAGCTGGAGGTCATTCGCCGTGAACCTACAGGCCATACGGAGGGATTCTCTTGTTCGGCAAGAGCCAGCCTACGGGTCTGGAGTAGCTGTGCGGCTTGTTTGCGCTCCAGATTCTGCTGTACGGCATTTGCTTGCTGAATAGAGCGGGGAACCGTACGTTCCACCGTGTCCAACAGAGATTCGATCTCCTGAAAATCATCCATTGCCTGGCGAGTTAGGAGTGCAGTATTTTCATGCACTGCGATCAGTTCACCTCCAATATGGCCGGAAGCATCCCAGGAGAGCGGCGTCATGGTCTTTTTATGGTTACTTGTGGCAGATGAGTTTCCGTGTTTACGAATGAATTGCTGCATTTGTTGTTCCAGCTCTGTTACGCGCTGAAGGCGTTCACGAATATTGGTGGCTTGATTCGTCAGCTCCATGACTTCCTGCCGTAGTCGCCCAATAGCTGCATCCTTGTCCGCTACCGTGACCTCCATCTGCAAACTCTGGACAGCAAGATTCGTTTCCATTTGGGAGATAATATGGGAAGAACGGATTTGCAGCCCGATCACGAGTGTAGAGATAGACGCGATCACAAGAGTCGGGACGAGAATGACAGCGGCAGTAGAGCATTGTAGCTGCTTGGGCGGTTGCTGTGCATCCCGAATAACAAGCAGGGTCATCCGGCGATTTAGGCTTCCTTTTTTCATAATCGCTCCTTTCCGGACATCGCTCCTATAGTGTGGTTACTATCTATTCAGCTTAAGAGGCAAACATGTCAAAAAAATTGGAGCTTAGTATAAAACGTAGATGAGGATTTTGCAAAATCCTGAGATATATAAGGAGGCTTAGACATGCTGTGGTTGCTGTTGGTTTTAATTGTTTTTATTTTTCAGACCGGGACGATTCTGCTCTTTGAATTTCGCAAGCCGTCCAAAGCGGTAGCCTGGCTCTTTATTTTGTTTTGCTTCCCGCTCATTGGCTTTGTCGTGTACTACTTTGTTGCACAGGATTATCAGAAGCGCAAAATGGTCCGAAAAGGGGGATCGCAGCTGTTTCGTGAATTTCGCGAGCGTCTGTGGGCGCAATCCAAAGTGATTGAACATGTGGAGCAAATGCATAATCCTCATTTCAAGCATCAGGAGCGTCTGTTTAACCAGTTAATTCGCATGTCGGAAAACCCGTTGACTGGATGTAATCGCACACGTGTGCTGACGAACGGTGAAGAAACCTTCGAGGCTATGCTGACAGCGATGGAACAAGCGCAACATCATATCCATGTGGAGTTTTACATATTTCGGGCCGATGAAATCGGAAGAAAGTTTCAAGAGGTCATGATCCGCAAGGCACGTGAGGGAGTAAAGGTACGATTCGTTGTGGACGGTGTAGGAAGCTATAATTTGCCTTATTCCTTTATTCGTACCTGTAGTGAGGCGGGAGTGGAATTTCATTATTTTCTACCTCCGTTTTTCGCCACGTTGGATCGCCGGATCAACTATCGCAATCACAGGAAAATCGTGGTGGTGGACGGCATGATTGGATTTGTGGGTGGGATTAACATAGGCGACGATTATCTCGGAAAATACCCCAAAGTGGGATTTTGGAGGGATACGCATTTGCAGATTGAAGGAGATAGCGTCTATTTTCTGCAAAATGCATTTCTTAGCGACTGGAAGCTGGCTTCAGGGGAGAGATTGATGGATGTGAATTTATTTCCTCCACATACCTGCACCGGGGATGAGGAAGTACAGATTTTGAGCAGCGGTCCCGATCAGGTATGGGATACGATTCAGGAAATGTGTTTTGGTGCGCTCACAGTTGCCAAAAAGCGGATTTGGATTACGACGCCGTATTTTATTCCTGATCCGGGGATTCATGAGGCGCTCAAGCTGGCAGCAGTCAGTGGCGTAGATGTGAAAATTATTATTCCCTACCAATCAGATTCGAAGCTGGTTCATCTGGCGTCTTTATCCTATGTGCAAGAACTGTTGGAGACAGGGGTGGAGTTCTACCAATATCGAAAAGGATTTATTCACGCCAAAGTGGTGATTGTCGATGATTTACTCGGCTCGGTCGGGACCGCTAATATGGATATGCGCAGCTTTTTCTATAATTTTGAGTTGACCGCTGTAGTTTTTGCTAATTCAGCGCTGGAACGGCTTTCGGCAGATTTTGTAGAGGACATTTCCAACTCCTCACGCATTGATTTGAACGTGTTCCGCAGACGGCCTCGATCTCAGAAAACAGCTGAAATTCTAACTCGCATGCTCTCTCCACTCCTTTAAAGGCGATTTTCGACGTTTTTATCGCTATAATCCCACTTTATTGTGATTTATGTGCTCTTTGCTAACTTTTTTGCGCAAAATCGCAGTTTTATGGTATACTATTCATATAACACAAGCGCGGTAAAGGAGAGGGGACTGCGGATAGCAGCCCCTTTTTCGGTCCAATATACCATACTGTAACGGGGGGATTTATATATGAGTGTAGTGAGCAAGGAAGTCCAAAATCTGTCTGAGATCACAGATGTGACCGGAGAGTTGACCAAGATCAGCAAAATTCCAGCTAATCCGAAGAACAAAGTAAAACGCCTGTTTCAGCGTGCAGCCATGATTGTGGTTGGTGCAGCTTTGATGGCAGTGGGATTGGAAATATTTCTGGTTCCTAACGGCGTTATTGACGGAGGCGTTACAGGTATTTCCATCATGGCCTCCAAGATTACTGGCTATCCGCTCGGTATTTTCCTGACCCTGTTGAACCTTCCATTTTTACTTATCGGCTACAAACAAATCGGTAAAACCTTCGCTTTATCCACATTATTCGGTATCGTCGTTATGTCCATCGGAACCGCGTTACTTCACAATGTAAGTGCATTGACTCCTGGCGAACCGCTGCTCGGCGCTATTTTTGGGGGCGTCATTCTCGGTGTTGGGGTGGGTCTTGTGATTCGGTCCGGCGGCTC
This sequence comes from Paenibacillus sp. SEL1, assembly GCF_054602535.1. NCBI lineage: Bacteria > Bacillati > Bacillota > Bacilli > Caryophanales > Paenibacillaceae > Paenibacillus > Paenibacillus sp. SEL1. The sequence continues at coordinate 3,361,562 of NZ_CM137723.1, forward strand.
GCTGGATGGGACAGAGATCGTAGCTATTCTCGTCAGTGAAAAAACTCCTTTTTCGGTCGGTGAGATCGTACTGTTCGTAAATATCTTCATTCTGGGAAGTGCAGGTTTTGTGTTCGGTTGGCCGAATGCCCTGTATTCCATGATTGCTTATTATATCGCCATGAAAATGATTGATATTACGATTGAAGGTCTGGATCAGTCCAAATCGGTCTGGATTATTAGTGAAAAATACCGTGATATCGGGGATGCCCTGACAGACCGTCTTGGACGGGGCGTCACTTATCTGGAAGGTGAAGGCGGCTTTACGGGTGAAAGCAAGAAAGTGATTTTCGTCGTCATTACCCGACTGGAGGAAGCGAAGCTGAAGAGCATCGTTGAAGATTGGGACCCGCACGCTTTCGTTGCGATCGGTAACATTCACGATGTGAAGGGCGGACGCTTTAAGAAAAAAGGAATACACTAGCGCAAGGGGACAATTTCTCAGCCTAATGGCTGTGGGGTTCGTCCCCTTTTTTGTTCTTCCAAGCATGGATCAAGTTCGGTGTGCCTTGGTGCGCATATGCTTGAGGACGTCTTCTACGGGCTGGGGAGGAACCTTGTCGATCAAGTCGCCTACCTGGTTTAGTCGTTCCTCAATATTCAGCAAATGGTAGTCAAGTGGTGATACATCTTGCCGTACCTCTTCCCAGGTTAGCGGAGTAGAGACCGTAGCGCCGGGGCGTGCCCGCGGGGTATAAGGAGCGGCCAGAGTTTTCCCCTGATAATGCTGCAAGTAATCAAAATAGATGGCTGTTCCACGGTCCTTCTTTAACCGTTCGAGTGTGAACAGATGCGGGTGCTTTTTTGTCACAAACTGCCCGACTAATAGCCCGATGCTGCGAAGTTCATCGAAGGTTATGCCTGTACGGATCGGAACGATAATTTGTACACCTGTAGCCCCGGATGTTTTGGGGACGGAATCCAAACCAAGCGAAGCCAGTACTTCACCGACAATAGAGGCGGCCTCCATAATACGTGGCTCCACCTCTCTGGATGGATCAAGATCAATCATCCATTCACAGGGCAGCTTGCTTCCCGTTTCATGCAGAGAGGGATGGAATTCCAACGCAGCTTGATTACCAAGCCAGAGAAGTTGTGGTAATTTGCCGAGCACAATATATTCAATACCATCATGCAGAGCGGTTTCAATATAGTCTGGCCGAGGACGTGGGGCATTTTTTTGATAAAAAAAATCACCGTGAATCCCATGTGGCCAGCGGATGACGGTCAGCAGACGATGATGGCAATATTTGAGCAGGAAGGGAGCCAATACCGCGAGCTTGCGAAGATATAGCGCCTTAGTCACGCCTACTTCAGGCCACAGCGGTTTATCCGGGTTTGTGATAGGAATTTCCTGACCTTCAATGGTAATTGTACCTTTAACAGCTTGTCCCATAGTGCTACCTCCTTTGGTTAATATGCAGCAAAATCTTTATTTATAGGCTGATTGTTGAGCTTATAGATCTACATATGGTTTAACATGAACGTGAAGTGCTGAATTTATCCATCAAAGGGATTGACAAGATACACTATGTATCATAAATTTATAATAAAAAATACGATATGTATCTATCAAAGTGTCTTGAGCAGAGGTAGAGGAGGAGTTTGCTTGATTGAAAAGCAAGGCGGAGGGCTGGTATTCCTGTTAAGTGTCCCTCGGAGTGGAAGCTCGCTGCTTACCGCCATTTTGCAAAACCATTCCCGCCTGTTTGCCACGCAGGAAATGTGGTTTCTGCTCAGTTTATATGATCTTCCTCAGTCACATGCACGGCCATATGGAGGAACAGGGATACTTCGGCAATTTTTTGAAGGTATGGTCCCCCCCGACGTATTGGAGCAGGCCTCCCGTTCGTATGCACTTGAAATATATAATGGTCTGCTTCAAGGAACAACAGCAGATATGCTTATCGACAAATCCCCGCGTTACTATACGGTTTTAGAATTTATAGACCTTTTATTCCCTGCTGCCCGCAGGCTGTGGCTTATCCGGAATCCTTTGGCCATTGTGGCCTCATTCAAAAAGGTTAATCAGCTACGGAATGGACGTTTTCAACTGCTGGAAGAACTGGGGAGCCCGCATTTTAATATGAAAATGACGGATATTACGGTTGGTTTATTCCGTTATGCTCATTATTTTGCTAAACCTCATCCACTTGCATACCCGCTTAGGTATGAACAACTCGTATCCAATCCAACGATGGAGATCGAGAAGCTGTGCGGTTTTCTGGGAATCAAGTACGAGCTGGGGATGGAAAAGTACGGGAACTTTGCGGATACGCCCAAATCCAGTCTTTTTTATAGTATGGGAGCGGGTGATCCATTCGTAGGAGAGCATGAGCAGGCGCATCAAGATTCGGTACATAGCTGGCAACACTTGTTGAGTAAAACGGAAATTGAGCTGTATTGCAGAAGCATTGGGTCCCGCATGTTTAGGCAGCTTGGTTACGCGGAAGAGCTGGAGCAGGCTGAGCAGATGACTGGAGTCCGCTTTGAAGATGAGCCGGATATAGAGTTGCTGAGTCGACGTACACAACAATTCCTCCAGCAAAGCGGCTTTGAATGGAAGGCAGCTTATCGGATGCTGGAAGAACAGGATGCAGATAACAGAGAACTCGTGATAAATGCAACCCGTCATGCTGCACCTCAAGATCCGGCAAGGATGCATGTGGACCAGATCGTGAACGATCGGCGGATTCAATCCCTGGAAAACAGGTTGGCACATAGCTATGAGGAGCGGAACCGTCTTATCGCTCAGCTCCAAAGCTATCAACGCCCAAATCAAGGTCTCCGATATCGCAGCCTCTTTGCCCGTAAGCTCGGGCGCTTGGCGTCTGTAGTGTTATCAAGTATAGCAAAAGAAAAAGGGGGAAGAACGTGAGTGCGATTGCCGGAATCTATAGCTTTGGGCATGAGTCCGTATGCACCGAAGAAGGCGGGAAAATGATGCAAGCCCTGCGAAAATATCCCGCTGACCGCGTATGCGCTTGGTGTGAAGGCTCTATTTTTTTGGGTTGTCATGCCCAGCATGTGACCCCGGAATCTGTTCATGAGCGTCTTCCCTTCCATGATGAGCTAAGAGATTTGGCAATCACAGCGGATGCAATTATTGACAATCGTTCCGAACTGTTTGAACGGCTGGGAGTTGAGCAGGAACGGCGACAAGATATCACGGACAGCGAGCTGATTTTGCTGGCATATGACAAATGGGGAGTGGATGCAGCCGGTTATCTGATCGGTGATTTTGCCTTTGTTATTTGGGATGCCAAGGAACATCGATTATATGGTGCTCGAGATATGACAGGCAATCGTACGTTGTACATCTACCAGCATGACCGAGGATTCGCCTTTAGCACGGTAGTCGCTCCGCTTTTGGCTCTGTCCTCTCTGCGAAAAGAACTGCATGAGCCATGGCTGGCCGAATTTTTGTCCATCCGCGCCATGCAGGAATCCGTCGATATCGGAACGACCGCATACAAGTATATCAACCAGCTTCCTCCTGCACATTGGTTCACTATGGAGGAGGGAAAGCGAACCCTTCATAAATATGCATGTCTGGATGAGGTAGAGCCACTGCGGCTCAAAACAGGGGGCGAGTACATAGAAGCTTTCCGTGAGGTGTTCACACAGGCGGTCACTGCCCGACTACGGACGCATCGCGCTGTAGGGGCTGCCTTAAGCGGGGGGCTGGATTCTGGAGCGGTTGCCAGCTTTGCCGCGCCATCGCTGCACTTGCAACAAAAGCCACTGCATGCCTACAGCTATGTGCCTGTTCAAGATTTTACAGACTGGACACCGCCTACATTGCTGGCGAACGAACGAAGCTATATTCAGTCTACGGCTCGCTATGTGGGCAACATCCACGAGAATTATATGGATTTTGAGGGGAAAAGTCCGTTTTCAGAAATTGATATTTGGCTGGAACTCATGGAAGCACCCTACAAATATTTTGAAAACTCCTTCTGGATCAGAGGTTTTTACGAAAAAGCACAGGAGCACAATGTCGGTGTACTGTTGACCGGGGCACGAGGCAACTTTACCGTATCGTGGGGCCCTGCACTGGACTATTATGCCCGGCAGTTTCGTCGTTTGCACTGGTTGCAATCCTTTCAGGGATTGTGGCGGTACAGCAAGCTTACGGGCAGGCACATGTCACATCTACTCCCCGTAATGTTGAAAAAAGCGACTTCACTTGAATCTCATTCATGGTTGCGGCGTAGCAATCGAAGTCCCGTTCCTTCCCTGATTCACCCGGAGTTTGCCAAACGGATGCATGTAGAAGATATTCCTGTATTGAGCGGAACAGGTTGGATAAAAAATGCCGATCAGACGAGAAAAGAGAAGTTCTCAAATTTGGCGATTGCCAACAAAAATGGTGTGGTTGCGACCAAACTTTCACTACGTTATGGCCTATGGGAACGTGATCCGACCGGGGACAGCCGGGTAATTCGTTTTTGCTTATCGGTGCCTTTTGAGCAGTATGTGCAAAACGGTCGGGACCGTGCCCTCATTCGTAAAGCCATGCGTGATCATCTACCTGATGATGTTCGGTTGAACCAGCGGGTACGCGGCGTGCAGCCTGCCGATTGGCTACATCGTATGCTTCCTTGCTGGGATACGTTTATGGGGGAGCTTCAACTGATGTGTCATGATTTACGAGCGGCTGAATATCTCAATATTGAGTTAATAAAGACGGCTATGGCGAAACTTCGCCACCCCCGCCCTGAACAGGCGTCTGATCCCAATATACGACTACTAATGCATAGCCTGATCGTGTACCGTTTTCTCTGTGGATTGAACTGATTCAGATTGATCTGGCCGGACAGTTCGTCATTCGTTGGAGGGGAGGTGATGAAATGAGTAAAAAAGAATGGCAGGAACCGACGATAGAGATGTTGGATATTAGCCAGACCATGGCGGGGAAAGGCTGGAGACAGATTGATTGGGTGTCCGACCACGATGCCGATATTTATAATCCAAGCTAATAGATGGTTATACATGCAGCCGATGTTGGACTGGAAGCCAGACAGCTCGGCTGATAACGATTGAATGAACGAAAATATCATAATCCATTGGACTCGTATTCAATACAGAGCCGTCTTTATTTCTTTCGGGTTAGAGGTTTTGCCCAAGAAATAAAGACGGGATTTTTAAGGACAGAGGAGTGAGTCCTACCGTGCATGACAGGAGTGCAAATGTTAGTTGGACGAAATATACAGCCTTTGGACTCAGGATTGCCAGTGAACTGAATCTGCCTGAGCTGCTCCTGGCAGCACCGGAAGCAGTAGAGGATGTAGTCATTCGACAGGCTGATTTGACTGCATGGAGTGGTCAGCTGGAACAGGCCAATTTTGTGATGCTGGATGAACGATTTATGTTCCAAATACCAGGCACGGCCATATATGCCGTCAGGGAAGGCAAGGAAATCGAGGTAAGCATATTCTCCGGGGCCGATCCTGACACCGTGCGGCTATTTGTGCTGGGTACATGCATGGGTGTTCTGCTAATGCAAAGACGAATATTACCTATTCACGGAAGTGCGGTCCTCATTGGGGGGAGGGCCTACGCATTTGTGGGTGAATCGGGTACGGGGAAATCGACACTGGCGGCTACTTTTAGGCAGGCAGGTTATCAGATGGTTAGTGATGACGTGATTGCTGTAGAAGCTACGGCTTCCTCAGCCATCGTGTATCCAGCTTATCCGCAGCAAAAGCTGGGGTTGGATAGCTTGCTCCAACTGGAGGCTTTACGGGAGAACAAGCATGCACGCACAATAAATCACATACGGTCCCTAACGGATGGCAATTCTGTAATGCCACAATACAGAGATTTTCGTATGCTTGCAGATGAGCTGAATAAATATGCCGTACCCGCCGTAGATGAATTTTTTAGCGATCCGCTGCCCTTAGGAGGCGTATTTGAGCTAGTGGCAGATTCACCAATCCGTGCGTTGATGCGCGAAGGGGAGTTAGTGGCAGTTACGGAACAGCCCTTGAACGTTCTGGAGTGCTTGCATACATTACTACAACATACATATCGTAGGGTGATTATTCCGCGAATGGGTTTGAGTGAATGGTCGTTTGATACAGCGGCTAGGATGGCTCGTAAAGTAGAGGGCTGGCGGCTGCTGAGGGATAGTTCCGTCTTTACTGCGTCCGAGGTTGTACAACGGGTACTTGATATCATTTGTAAGGAGGAAAAGAGTTATGGCAGCCACTAATCCAGCTAAAGACCATTATCGCGTCATTTACGGTGAAGAAGTCTACGTCAGTGATATGGACGGGGAAAAAGTGATGATGAGTATTAACACTGGTAAATATTACAACTTAGGCTTCACAGGAGGACGAATCTGGGAACTGGCAGAATCCGGTCCTTCACTTGGCGATATCGTAACTGTCCTGACGAACGAATATGAGGTGGACGAGGAACAGTGCAGACAGCAGGTACATACCTTTGTGGCTGAGTTGGAGCGGGAAGGACTGTTAAAGCTTCTACGGGAGTCGGTATAATATGCGGATACAACGGCTTCTTCTCCTGTCTCCAGAGGTCAGGAGGTTGTTGCCGGAAGCTTGGCTGGAGCTGGGATGGGCGAGGCTGCGCCAGCGTCGTTCTTTTGGGGATTACTCAAGGGTTTGGGGTATATGTACGGAAGAAACTCCATGGCAGTGTGATGTCGGGCAGGAGAAGTCCATTCAGCAGATCTCGCACGCTGTGGAGCTGGCAAGTCGTTATACTCCTTGGCGCAGTAGTTGTCTTGTACAAGCCGCTGCGGCGATGACGTTGCTGGGACGTAGAAAACTGGACTGCACGCTGTATCTGGGCACAGCCAAAAATGCCGCTGGACGCTTGGCCGCACATGCATGGGTACGTAGCGGACCGATTTATGTTACGGGGAAACGGGAGATGGAAGCATTTACGGTAGTGGGGATATTCGGGAGACGTGCTGTGACGGATACAAATACGAAGATGGCGGATAAAGGGAGTTCAATGCTTTAATGCGATGATACAAAAGAAGTCCAAAGAATCGAAGGAGAAGAATGCATGCCCACCAAGTCTGTTTTGGAACTTGCGAATTGGAATGAGGATCAGGAATTAACATTGTTACTCTCTCTATTGGGGAAAGACGTTTCTCATTGGCAGGATAAGACTGCTGCTACCCAGCTGCGTGGGATGGATTGGGTCCGCTTTTTACGTCTGACCGAGCACCATCGAGTGGTACCTACGGTGTATCTCCAACTGAAAACATTGAATCATCCGTTCATTCCCGCAGAATTGTTGCGAAACCTTCAGGCGCAATATCATCGAAACACGCTTCGCATGCTCCATCTTCAAGCAGAAGCCGGGCGTCTGACCAGGCTGCTCATAGCTCATGGAATCCGTGTGCTTATGCTGAAGGGTCCTGCTCTGGCGCAGCAATTGTACGGGGATGTTTCTCTGCGTACCTCCAAGGACATCGATTTACTCATTGCCCCTGACGATATGGATGAGGCTGAGCATTGGATGAAGGAAGCCGGATATGCATCCAAGAGCGGAGAAGTGCGTGTCCTTGGCAGTTGGAAATGGAAGGACCATCATGCATCCTACCTCCATCCGCAAAAACGGGTAGAGATAGAGTTGCATTGGCGTCTTCACCCGGATGGGGGTGGGGAACCCTCTTTTGACGAGCTGTGGAGCTGTCGGCAAATGGGTAAAGCTACAGGAGCCAGTCGGATGGTACCGTTGGCACCTGCCGACAACAGGACTGCGATGACGTCCTGTATGTATACGCTTGGCAGCGAGCATCAATTTCTGTACTTGAGTGCGCATGGTGCGCGTCACGGCTGGTTCAGGCTGCGCTGGCTGGTTGACATCGACAGGCTTGCGGTATGTGCTGTCGATTGGGAGGCGCTACTGCCGATGATGCGCCGCTACGGGGGCCTGCCTGCTGGCGGGCAGGCCTGGGCGCTCGCCGCTGCGCTGTTGGGTACGCCGATACCAGAGCCGATGCGTCCGGTATCGGCTACCCGGCAGGCGCACAGGCTCGCGCTGAGCGCGCTGGCCTTCATGCAGGCCAGCGTTCCCGCACCATACCCGATTGCCAACGGGTCGGGTACAGGTAGGCTTGCTCCATCAGAGCTGCTGCACAGCAGAGCTTTGGCGGAGCAAGCGGAGGCCGCCCCTCCGGATGGCGGTCCTTCATTGTGTAGTACCTGTGGCGAAGCAGCCATGCTTGCCACCAGTGGCGTTACTAGCATCACAGAAGATGCCAGTCACGACGACTATAGCCCGACGAGCACCGCTACCAGTTGTGCCCCCATTACTCCAGCTGTCGCCTCCAGCCAAGTCATGCCCAGAAACACGGCGGCTGCCCATCAGCCGGTCAGCCGCACTTACTTGCTTTCCTTAAAAGAGCCAAGACACAGACTAAGGTACCTCATCAGCCGTTTGTTTCCTTCTACGGGGGATTCGGCCGTTTTTCCACTGCCTCGCCAGCTGCATTTTTTGTATATCCCTTTACGTCCATTTCTTTGGCTGAAGCGGCGATTTTCAAAGCACTGACTCGATAAGGAGTGTGCATTATGGTTCACCTGCGATTATATATGACAAAGCTGTATAGCGTGAACGGCGGTGCGTTATTTCTCAATATTGGATGTATGATCATTGTTAGCCTGCTGGAGGGTTTTGGCATTTATATGCTTGTTCCTATGCTGGCGGCCATCGGCGTATTTGTCGGTCATTCAGGGATGCCATTTCTGTCTGATGGATTGGATCATTTTTTGGCGTTCATTCCTAAAAGCTGGCTGTTGCCGGGGATGTTGATGGTTTTTGTAGTGCTGCTTACAGGGCAGGCTTTGCTTCAGCGTTACCAATCCATCCTGAATTCGCGGATTCAGCAGCGTTTTATGCGTTCTCTGCGAGTAGACGTGTACACTTCCTTTATGAAGGCGCAGTGGGCTTTTTATTTGCGTCAGCGTAAATCTGATTTTAGCCATGTGATGACGACTGAGCTGGCGCGTGTCAGTCAGGGAACGAATTTACTTCTTCAACTGACTACAGCCGTCATGTTTACGCTGATTCAGATTGCGCTGGCTTTTTGGTTATCCCCCTCTTTAACCGGACTGGTATTTCTGAGTGGATTGGGGCTGTTTGTCGTGTTCCGCCGCTCCATTCGAAATGCCAAACAATTAGGTGATCGTACGACTGAGCTATCGCAGGTTTATTTTGCTGGAATTACGGATCACATGAACGGCATGAAAGATATTAAAAGCAATCTGTTGGAAGCGGCGAATATCCATTGGTTTCGCTCCCTGACACAACGAATGGAGGATAATACGACCCAATTTGTCCGGCAAAATGCGACCACACAGTTTTTTCATCGTACAGCGGCAGCTGTTTTTGTCGCTTGTGTCATATTTATATCGTTGCAGTGGCTGCATGTTACATCTGAAAAACTGATTGTGCTGATTCTTATATTTTCCCGCTTATGGCCCCGATTTGCCCTTATTCAAGCGAGTCTGGAATACATCATGTCTATGATTTCCGCTTTTGAAAGTGTCACCAAGGTGCAACAGGAGTGCGAAGCTTTCTCCGATCCATCGGTATTCAATCTATCATCTGCAGCTGTACGGCAACCCCTGTCCCTTCGCCATGGAATTGAATGCAGCCATCTGGGTTATCGCTACGATGGTGCAGCAGAGCCTGCATTGCGTCGTATCAATTTGTTCATACCCGCGCGGGGAATGACAGCCATTGTAGGGAAATCGGGAGCAGGTAAAAGTACAATGGTCGATGTCCTGATGGGTTTTTTACGTCCAACTGGGGGGCAGATTACAATAGACGGGCTTGTTCTGGACGACGAATTGTTGCCCCAGTGGCGGCAGTCGTTTGGCTACGTGTCACAAGACCCATTTTTATTTCATGCGACTGTCCGCGAAAATTTGATGCTGGCAGATAAGGATGCTAGTGAGCAGCAACTATGGGAGGCGTTACATTTTGCAGCCGCAGACAGCTTTGTATCCAGACTGCCCGAAGGGCTGGACACGGTCATTGGAGATCGCGGGATTCGTCTGTCTGGAGGAGAACGTCAACGGCTAGTATTAGCAAGGGCTGTCTTGCATCATCCTCCGGTACTTATACTAGATGAAGCGACAAGTGCGCTGGATGGTGAGCATGAAGCTGCAATTCAGGCAGCACTGGAACGGATGAAAGGTCAAATGACGTTGATCGTCATCGCTCACCGCCTGTCAACCATCAGACATGCGGATAAAATTGTCGTACTGGATCAAGGCGAGGTCATACAGCAGGGGAACTACCGCCAACTGGAACAAGAGGAGCGGGGGGCGTTCAGTCAGCTACTATCGTATCAAAGCAGTCTCACCGCCACCCCTTAGCCAGACTTTTCTGTAACTCAGCTTAAGTTTCTTTACGTTTGGCAGTGCTTCTTTTCTTTTTGACTGGAGTCGGAGAGATGTTCTCGCCTGCAACAGCCTGCTGTGCTGTTGGGGCTGCTGGTTTACGCGCAGGACGTTTTTTCGCAGCAGGGCCGGGATCGGTAACGACAGGTTGCACTGCCTCGATGCTGGCCTGAAGGGCGGCCATTAAATCTACTACATTGGTCTGAGGTTGTGTTGGGGCGATTCGCACCTCTTCACCAGCCACTTTATGCTGAATGAGATCCAGCAGACGCTCGCGGTACTGATCCGTATACTTCGCTGCATCAAAAGGTGTAGATAGCTGCTCGATCAGCATTTTTGCCATAGTTAGCTCCTTCTCTTTAACCTCCTCCTGCCCCGGTAAGTTAGGAACTTGAGCAATGGGGCGAATTTCATCTGGGTAAAACATCGTCTCCACCGCCAAGCATTCATCCAACACCCGAATAGCCGCCAGGCTGCTTTTAGAGCGGATGGAGATTTGGGCAATCCCGATTTTCCCGGTATCCTTCATCGCATTCATGAGCAGCTTATACGCATTGGAGCCAGCTTGATCCGGTGACAAATAATAGGTTTTCTGAAAGTAAATCGGATCAATTTCCTGCAAATCCACAAAATCTAAAATGACAATATTTTTATCCGCTTGTCCGCTAACTTGCTCCAGTTCCTCCTTGTCGAACATGACAAATTTTCCTTTTTCATATTCGTAGCCTTTTCCAATTTCCTCCCACTCAACCTCTTTATCACAAACGGGACACTTTCGTACATAGCTAAGTGGGCTTCCACACTCCTTGTGAATATAACGCATGGAAATGTCCTTATCCTCCGTCGCTGAAAACATTTTAACGGGCACATGAACCAGCCCGAAGCTGATTGCGCCTTTCCAGACCGTATGCATACCGCCAGTCCCCCTTTTCTTAAATCCGCATTTTGCACCTTCGATTCCGGTCACCCCGGGATATGAGCATATGATTTTTCACTTAGTATGCTTCGTACAAGTGATTGTATGAGGTGCAAATGAAGACTGCGAATTACTTCTGCTTGTGCATGGTTACAACAATTTTGGTGCATAGTAAGGCATATCCGATTCAAAAGGAGGTACACAATTTATGTCCGGAAAATCCTTTCCTCGGCAAATCAGGCATCGTGTAGGTCAAAACCATGTCGCCTTTCGGGGACCCGCCGGAGGAGAACAGGATGCATTGCCGCCAGAGTTTGCCCTTTCCCATGGAATCCAACCGCCTTTTCCCATAGCTGTGGCTCATGTGGATTTGGAGGCTGTAGTTTCAACTTCGCCTTCTCATAGCATCCCTTCATTAGATGTTGAACGGATTATAGATGAAGACTAGGTGAACTATATTTCTGAATGAATGCAGACAACAACAATCAGGAGGGGAAGAATAGCATGAACGTGGAACGAGCAAAAGCTATTTATGATTCGCCCGATACCATTGCCGTACAATTGGATGGTAAACCGATCTGGATTGAGCATGTAGACGAAGCGAACGGTATGGCCACTGTACAGATAGGTAGCAGACCCACCAATACCCAAACCGTCCGTGTGGATCGTCTGGAAGAACAATAGAAGAGGAGCACCAAAACAGATTTTTTTCCATAGTATGGGGTATAGCTGTAGAAAGATCTTGGACAGCTGTAGTCTTTCATCGCAGAATGCTGCTTGAAAGGTCCCACTCCAACAAAAAAAGGCTCGCAATTGCTCAATGAGCAATTAGCGAACCTTATTTGTAATAATAAATGCAGTCGAGAGAGCATGTTAAACGCCAGACAAGTTAATTTGAAGGTGCAGCTGGTTCCTTTCTATGATGACCTTTATACTGCTATGGCTCTCAAATGTGGTGAAACCATCAGTTTAGCCTCTGTTGCTAATTGAACATCTTCCACCGACAAACCCGGAGCAATTTCTTTTAGCATCAGCCCTTGACCCGGAATAACATCGATGACAGCCTTTTCTGTTACTATGGTCTTTACAACATTTACAGCGGTCAGGGGCAGTTTACATTGTTCCAGTATTTTCGGAGCTCCATTTTTGTTCACATGCTCCATGGCTACAATCACTCTCTTGGCTCCGACCACCAAATCCATGGCTCCCCCCATGCCTGGCACCTTTTTCCCTGGGATCATCCAGCTTGCAAGGTTGCCTTTCTCATCGACCTCCAGAGCACCCAGCACGGTGATATCCACATGCCCTCCGCGGATGATGGAAAATGAAAGTGCACTGTCAAAAAAGCATGCTCCTTCCATAGTTGTAACGTAGTTTCCGCCTGAATCGATACAATCGATCCTTTCTTTTCCCTGAGCCGCTTTGGGGCCTACACCGAGGATTCCGTTCTCAGCCTGCAGCATAATATGAATGTTTTCGGGGATATAGTCCACTACCATTGTAGGCAATCCGACACCAAGGTTGACAACTTCACCATTCTTGAATTCCTGGGCTATTCTTCGAGCAATAAATTCTCTGTTATTCATGCGTTTTCACCCACCTTTACAATTGCGTCGACAAATATTCCGGGAACGTTGACATGATTAGGGTCAATTTCACCCGTCTTTACGTATTCGTCTACCTGAGCAACTACATACTCTGCCGCTGTAGCCATAACCATATTGAAGTTACGTGAAGAGCCGTTGATGACAAGATTCCCCGCTTCATCAGCCTTATGGGCTCTAATTAATGCCACATCGGCTTTGAGCGGCAGTTCGAGCAAGTATTCCTTTTCATCAATTTTGATTTTCTGTTTTCCTTCCTCTACAACGGTGCCTACACCTACAGGTGTTAAAACCCCGCCCAAACCGGCTCCTCCTGCGCGTATTTTTTCAGCGAGCGTGCCTTGCGGGAAGAGTTGGACCTCCGCTTCTTTCGTCATCAGGAGCCTTCCCGTTTCCGGATTGGAGCCGATATAGGATGCAAAAATCCGCTTTACTCTGCCGCTTTTTACAAGTTTATAGATAGATAATTCCGGTGTGCCTGTGTCGTTGGAAACAATCGTAAGATTGCTGGCGGGATTGGTGTCGACAAGCGCACGTACAAGTTCCTCCGGAAAGCCTCCTGCCAGAAAACCTCCGACCATCACCGTGTCTCCGTCTTTGACCTTCTTAACTGCTTCTTCAGCGGAGATTACTTTGTTATTCATGGTTCCTTCTCCTTATATATATATATTTTTAGGAAAGCAAACTTTATTGGAGATAGTCGTAGAGGACTCTTCCATATGGAAGCGTTAAATCAGCAATAAAATGTTTCCCGCCAATATAAGCTTTAACCGGCAAATCTGCCACTGGAGCGTTGACATGGGGGATCAAGCTTAATCTGGCAGGCCCTGACCAGGCGCCTTTTACAGTAATGTTCTCGAGATTATACGCTACTAATTGAGCGATTTTGGGGGTACCGTCAACATCAGGAATTAGCTTTAAATTAACTTGCGTTTTTGCGATGGCTTTTGCCGTTTCCTTTTCATCAAGAATGTTATATTTGAAAGGCATAGTTCCCGTGGCCACCAGGACGTGATTATAATGCAATGTACCCGTCAGCGTCTCCGTTTCCTCCACGCTCAGGCGAGGCTTTGCCCATTTTTTCGGAAATCCCCAGACTTCGCGTCCCCCCAGAATAGCAGGCGCGTTATCCAAATACATTTGGGCGACAAAATTGCAGGGTTCTCCTTGAAAAGTACACGGAATGACAATACCACTTTCCTCATAGCATCCTAAACCGGAAGAATCGGGCATCTTGATCCATTCATAGGAGACCGTATTGCTTCCATCCGGCTCAAGAGGCTCTGGGACCGCCTGTCTAATCGCAGCGGGATCGGTCTCATAGGTAATGATAAAAAATTCCCGGTTGATGAAGCGGTATGGTGGGCGCCCGTAGCTGCCGCTAGCCGCAGGCATAGATTGGAGTGAAAGTACATCTTTTTGATTCATAGCGATCTCCCTTCCTTTTAAGAGATAGTTCTAAAATTCATCCTGAACACTCACTTTAAATGAGCGCATTTTCAACTAGCATGGCTATTCCCATTCCTGTTCCGATGCATAACGAGGCGATGCCGTAGCGTGAAGATCTTCGCACCATTTCGTGAACCAACGTAGTCAATATCCTAGCACCGCTGGCACCGACAGGATGCCCGATCGCGATTGCGCCGCCATTGACATTCACCTTCTCCGGACTGACCCCTAGCTCTTTCACTACCGCTAATGCTTGTGAGGCAAACGCTTCATTAATTTCAAAAAGATCAATGGCATCGATGGATATACCTTGCTGCTTAAGAAGTGTCGAAATGGCTTTCACTGGCCCCATTCCCATATATGCAGGGTCAACGCCAACAAGTGAATAACCCTTGATATATGCCAATGGCTTTAATGCATGTTCCTTGCATTTGTCTTCCGACACTACAAGCACGGCCGCCGCGCCATCATTGATTCCTGAAGCATTTCCGGCGGTAACCGTCCCGTTCTCCTTAAACGCAGGTTTTAATTGAGAAAGTTTTTCTTGCGTTGTATTTCCTCTTATGTGTTCGTCCTCTGTGAAAGAAATAGTTTCTTTTTTGGTTTTGATCATGACCGGAACAATTTGCTCTTCAAAAAGCTTCTTGTTTTTTGCTTCTACGGCTTTTAGCTGGCTTTGATAGGCAAATTCGTCCTGTTCAAGTCTTGAAATTCCATATTTCTCGGCAACATTTTCTGCGGTAATTCCCATATGGTAATGGTTGATCGGGCACGTAAGGCCGTCGGCCACTAGGGAGTCTACCAACTCACCGTTGCCAAGTTTGTAGCCGTTTCTTGCATTCCTTAGCAGGTAAGGGGCGTTCGACATGCTCTCCATGCCTCCGGCCAAGACGATGTTGCCTTGTTCAGCCAATATTGAATTGTAAGCTAAAGCAACGGCATGAAGTCCTGAACCGCAAACCGTGTTTATCGTTGTTTCGGGTACATCAATAGGGATACCGGCTTTTAATGCCGCCTGTCTGGCAGGATTTTGTCCATTGCCCGCCTGAAGAACATTTCCCAAATAAATCTGATCAATCAAAGAAGGCTCTAATTTACTTTGCTGAAGGCATGCTGTCATCACAGTTGCCCCCAGTTCGGAAGCGCATAGAGGCGCAAGGGTTTTGTTAAAAGAGCCTACCGCTGTTCTCAACGGGCTTACTAAAGCTACTTTTTTCATTAAAAACTCACATTCCTTTCGCTGTGTTCAAAACACAATACATCCATGATTGCACTTCAATTCGTAATTTCCGCTCTTAACCTACGAGAAGCAGCGACTGCAAGATACATTTGCATGCGGGCATATCATGGTGCCTAAGACAGTGAGTGTGACGGTTCGATCGCCTTCTCTCATTGGAAATTAAAACCATTTTCATCATAGTTCTAATGCAGATTTTGCTCAATGTCCAAATATTTACACATATCTATGTACAGATGTTTATAGGGCCATATACTCCACAATAATTAGGCCATTCTAACGTTTTCTGTTAATTTCTTAATTTTTCTGAAAATCATGATCATTAATTGAATTTTATGTTAAAAATGAAAGTTGCAATCCATACGTGAGAAAGTTTTCTTCGCAATATCATCTAACTCATCGCTGGGTAATAAAAAAAGCCTCCAGAATTTTCTGAAGACGGCTTTGCCTTCCAATATTCATGATCTTCGTTATATTGTGCTAGCTCGCTTCTTGTTAACAGTGTCACCCGAAAGTGCGCTTTTTTCGTATGAACAAAAAAAAGAAGCCGACTTGCTTGAAAGCAATCGGCTTGGAACATTAAACTTCAACAACTCACGAAAAATGTACATCTTCCGTCGCAAGTAAACGCACAAAACGATTGCCAAGCATACCATTATGATGAGCTACGATTTGTTCACCGCTTAGCACCTTGCTATCAAATGTACTATGCGCATCCAATACGAGTACGTTGTTCTGGTATCCCAGACTATAGGCGCTTCGGCAAGTCGTGTCGAGGCAAAACTCGGTCTGCATCCCCGCGATTACGAGTTGATCGGCCCCCAGTTCCTTCAGTACATGGCCCAATTCGGTTTGGTAGAAGCTGTCCCAGGATGATTTACGGACAATTCGTTCATGAGGAAGAGGACGCACTACGTCGGCGATGGCCCAGCCTACACTGTTTTCTCGGAAATCCTCATCCGCTTCATCGGTATGCTGTATAAAAATCACCGGTGTACCTGTAGCTCTGGCTTTGTCCAAAAGCTGCTGCAAATGCGCTACAACTTCCTGCTCACGATACAGCTTCTCATCATACATGAACATAGCCTGCTGAACATCAATCATGAGTAAAACGGTTTGCCCCATCGTTTCAATCCCTCCCTGTGTGTATCACTAACTTACAATAGCATGTCTTCATGCCTTGCGGCGACATAAGGTGAACTATATAATAAAGAACAAGTTGGAACGGTCCGATTCGGACGAAAGGTGATTAAAATATATGACAATTTCGCAGGAGCAGTTTACGTTCCATTCTGTCTCAGAGGCACAGACCGGGTCATTGGCTGGTTTTTTGGCAGCCAAAGCGGTTCCCGGAACGGTGATTGTGCTGGATGGAGATCTGGGAGCGGGCAAAACTGCTTTTTCCAAAGCTTTTGCCGGTCATTTAGGTGTGCCGGGTATCGTAAATAGTCCAACCTTTACCCTCATAAAGGAGTACGAGGGTCGATTGCCTTTGTATCATATGGATGTGTACCGGATTTCCCAGGACGAGGCGGAGGATCTCGGGCTGGACGAATATTTTTACGGGACAGGAGTATGTCTGGTGGAATGGGGTAGTATTATACCGGATATATTGCCGGAGCAGCGGCTTCACATGTATATAGAAACAACGGATGTGGGGGATCGCTTGATTCACCTGACCGGGTACGGCGAGCCTTATGAACAATGGTGCCGCAGTTTGCGGGAGAATGGAGTTTGAATCATGCAAAGAGAGCATACAGATGTGGATGTAAAGCCGCGTGAGCGGTTTTTGACGTTAGATACAGCGACGACCGTGATGGCGGCCGCTCTGATGAACGGAAGAGAATTGCTGGGAGAAAGCAACGTCTATGGCGAACGTAATCACTCCGTGCATGTGATTACCGAGCTGGAACGACTGCTGAATGAAGAAGGGCTGACACGAGATGATGTAGATGGTATTGCAGTTGGTGTTGGACCGGGGTCTTATACCGGTATCCGGATTGCGGTGACCGCAGCCAAAACACTCGCTTGGGCCTGGGGTATCCCGGTGACGTCCATATCCACTTTGCATGCTTTGGCGTGGGGTGGTTGGAATCGCGGCATCGAGATGAAGGGACAAGAAGATAAAAATGAGTCTGTGAGTAACGGTTCGTCCGGAGCACAGGCAGCAGACTGGATTGTGCCTGTGCTGGATGCGCGCCGTGGTCAGGTTTACACGGGGCTGTTCGGCGTGAATACAGTTGACGACACCGAGAGCCCTCAACGGCTGGAGCCAGATGCAATTCGCTTGATGACTGCTTGGACCGATGACCTGCTGCAACGGCTGGAGGCTTTGCCTTCTGAAGAGCGTCCTCCAGTCATTTGGCTAGTCGGTGAAACGGCGGTTCACGCCGAAACAGCCGAGCGCCTGCGTGCATGGAGCGAGCTGCGTATCGTACCTTATGAGCTGGAGGGAAGATGGGTTGGCCGCCTTGGGGCGGATAAGCTGCTTCGTCAGGAACATGACGAGCTACATACGCTGGTTCCTAATTATACCCAGCTGGCTGAGGCGGAAGCCAATCTGCTTCGTCAGCGCTGAAGAGAGCGGTGAACAACATGGCAAAGAACATACAGCGGGAAGAGAAACTTGAGTTTCGCTTGATGCAACTGGATGATATTCCCGATGTGCTGGAGATTGAGCATGAAGCGTTCACGCTGCCGTGGACGGAGGAAGCATTCCGCAATGAGCTGACGATGAATCATTTCGCTAAATATATGATTATGGAACTAGACGGACGAGCCATTGGTTACGCAGGCATGTGGACGATTATGGATGAGGCCCATATTACGAATATTGCGATTCGTGAGGCTTATCGTGGACGCAAGCTTGGGGACAAGCTGTTGAATGAGCTGATGCAGACCGCCTCTTATTTAGGGATGGAACGTATGACGCTGGAGGTGCGGGTAACGAACCGGATCGCTCAGGGCTTGTATGAGAAAAAAGGCTTTAAGCCCGCAGGTGTGCGCAAAGGCTATTATTCGGATAATAACGAGGATGCCGTGATCATGTGGGCGGATCTTCCCGCGCATGGGGCATCCGGTGAACAGGAAGGAAGCGTGCAGAAGCAATGATGCAAGAGGAAAAAGCAGGTACAGGCTCCGCCTCCGGCGAGCCTTGCTATATACTGGCAGTGGAAACGAGTTGTGATGAGACGGCTGTTTCCGTCGTGAAAAATGGTACAGAGGTGCTCTCAAATTTGATTTCCAGTCAGATTGAAACACACAAAGCCTTTGGTGGTGTTGTGCCAGAGGTGGCTTCACGCAAACATGTGGAGAGCATCACCTACATGCTGGACGAGGCCATGCAAACATCGGGAATTACCCCTCGTGAGATTTCGGCGGTTGCCGTGACACAAGGACCAGGACTGGTTGGCGCATTGTTGGTTGGAATTGTCGCTGCCAAGAGTGCTGCCTTGGCGTTCGGCAAGCCATTAATCGGGACGCATCATATCGCGGGACATATTTATGCCAATCAGCTGGAGCATGATATCGTATATCCGTGCATTGCTCTCGTTGTGTCAGGAGGACATACAGAGCTGGTGCTGATGGAGTCCGAAGGTCATTTTCAACTCATTGGTCGTACAAGGGATGATGCGGTTGGGGAAGCCTACGACAAAGTAGCGAGAGCGATTGGGTTTCCGTATCCGGGTGGCCCGCATGTGGATCGTGTGGCTCATGAATCGGAGGAAGTGGTTACTTTGCCGCGTGCATGGTTGGAGCCGGATTCTTATGATTTTAGCTTTAGCGGTTTGAAATCTGCGGTGCTGAATGTAATTAACCAGACGAAAATGCGCGGAGAAACCGTTGATGTCGGAGCGATCGCAAGAGGCTTTCAAGAGTCGGTCGTCGAGGTGCTGGTGGAAAAGGCGATTCGTGCCATGCGTGAATACGGTGCGAAGCAGCTCCTGCTTTGTGGCGGTGTGGCTGCTAATCGCGGACTGCGTACAGCGTTGCGGGAGCGTTGTGAGCGCGAAGGAATCGAGCTGCTTGTACCCTCGATGAAATATTGCACAGATAATGCAGCGATGATCGGCGCTGCGGCCTACGCCAAATGGAAGCGCGGGGAATTTACCTCATTGGATATGAAGGCTGATCCAGGGCTGTCTCTGGAAGAATGGTCTGTCCAAACTTAATTGAAGAAGAATGAGCAAGACACGGCACAGTTGAGTCGTGTCTTTTTTGTCCGCTCCAAAACTATCATAAAAATATAAATTCAAGAGGATAAAATACAGGAGTTTGAGCAAATGAATGGCAGCATCTCATTCACTCGCATTATTCGTCACGATTGTTCACGATTTTTCATGATCCATCAAAAAAATCTGGAATTTTGATATTGACCGAATAATGATGTGATTTGTCAAGTTGTGAACAAAGTTATCCACATATACCGCTTTGGATGTGGATAACCGAGTCCGAAGCAAGCAGGCTAAGACTTTTTGGAGATAGCAAGTTGGGGGATATGTAACACCTTTAGTTCTTGTGAAATCTGTGGATAATGTGGATAAAAGGGTGGATAAATTTGGTTTTCATTTGAAAATGGCTTTTTATCAATAAAAAAATGGCCCAAAAGGCCATTTTTCAATCTCATTCATACACATAAGCTGTGGATAATCTTGTGTACAAAAATATAGAAGAGGAAAATGTGAAATTTTTAAGGCTAAGATTTTATGCAGTAGTTTTTATTCTTCTAACAGCTCTTCCCAAGAGGTATAGGTTTCAGTCAATTCCTGTTTATGGGTGTCGAGTTGTGCCTGAATATTCTGAAGCGCTGTGTAATCCTGATAAATCTCAGGCAGGGTCATTTGTTCCTCCAGCCCTAAAATTTGTTCTTCCAGCGTTTTGATCTGGTTTTCCAATGCCTCCAGCTTGCGTTGACGGCTACGTTCCTCGCTTTTGGCTTGTTTGTCTGCCGCATAGGTGGCGGCGCGTGATTTGGATGTGGTCTCGTCTGTCACGGATGCAGAGGTAGCCGATGTTTTGCCGCGTGTGGCCTGATTTGCCTCCAGAGCTTCCTGCGCAATTTCCTCTAACTCCTGCTTTTTGGCTACATAGTCATCATAATTCCCCAGGAAATGTTCTATCCCCCCAGGATGAAGCTCGATGACACGTTCCGCCATTTTGTTCAGGAAATAACGGTCATGGGAAATGAACAACAGCGTACCATCATAGTCCATCAAAGCCGCTTCCAGCACTTCCTTGCTAAACAGATCCAGATGGTTGGTAGGCTCATCTAGAATTAATACGTTGGCTTCGCGCAGCATGAGCTTGGCCAGAGAAACGCGGGCTTTTTCCCCTCCGCTTAATGCAGCTACCTTTTTTAGTACATCGTCACCGCTAAACAGGAAATTACCCAGCACTGTACGAATACGTGCTTCTTCCATATGAGGGTACTCGCTCCACAACTCCTCCAGTACGGTATTGGCGGGGTTCAGGTTCGTCTGCTCCTGGTCATACAGGCCGATTTTGATTTTCGTGCCCCAGTGGATGGAGCCAGCAGCAGGTTTAAGTGATCCGGTGAGACATTTGAGCAACGTCGATTTTCCGATCCCGTTCGGACCAATCAGTGCCACGGTATCTCCACGTTTTAAGTCGAACGATGCGTGCTGGAATAAAGGCTTTTTACCTTCATACCCCACAGAGAGGTCACGTACCTCCAGTACTTCCTTACCTGACATATGAGCTGTTTCAAAGGAAAAATGAGCCTTTTTCAAATCTCCCATGGGCCGATCCATACGCTCCATTTTATCTAGCTGCTTGCGCCGACTTTGAGCGCGTTTGGTCGTGGAAGCCCGCACGATATTACGTTGTACGAATGCTTCTAAACGGGCAATTTCTCCTTGCTGCTTTTCGTAATGCTTCAGATTCGTTTCGTACTCGGCAGCCTTCAGCTCCATGTAGCGGCTGTAGTTGCCTGTATATCGAGTAGAACGATGGCGTTCAATTTCAATAATCGTCGTTACCAGTCGGTCCAGGAAATAACGGTCATGTGATACTACCAGCAGAGAACCGGAGTAGCCGCGCAAATAATCCTCCAACCAGGTCAGTGTTTGAATATCCAGATAGTTGGTAGGCTCATCGAGCATAAGGACATCTGGTGCGAGCAGTAGGATGCGCGCTAGCGCAAGCCGAGTTTTCTGTCCTCCGCTCAGAGTAGCTACAGGCGTCTCAGGTGCAAATGAACCAAAGCCCATACCGTGCAGCACGCTGCGAATACGGGTCTCCATTTCATAACCACCGTGATCCTTGAACCAGTCTGAACGACGTGCATAGCGTTCCAGCAGATCTGCGTAGCGTTTTTCGTTTTGAGCATTGGCCAGGTCAGCGATGTCCTGTTCCATTTGCCGCAGTTCCCGTTCCGCTTCAATCAGGGGAGTGAACACCAGCATCATTTCCCCCCAGATAGAACGGTCAGAATTCAAGCCGCTGTTTTGCGCCAGATAACCGATGCTGGTCTCCTTCGCCTTGAAAATTTGTCCACTGTCATAGGATATTTCACCAGCAATGATTTTGAGCAGGGTCGATTTGCCTGCACCGTTCACACCTACGAGTCCAATACGTTCACGTTCCAATATTTGAAGGTTAATCCCGTCCAGAACGGGCTCAATTCCATAAGATTTAGTAATTCCGGTTACTTGCAATAGCATAGCGTATCGTTCCTCCATTACATTTTGCACAGTTCTACCTGCTTTTTTCACAGGTACCTTCCTTCCAGTTTACATGAAATTACCCACTATTGCACTGCTTTCACCCTGTAAACCCTTGAGCCGCGTGTAGTCAATTTGTATAAACAATGATAAACTTAAACGAGAAGTGAAAAAGAATGAAAAAAACTTGCAACGTACAGCACTTACTGACAAATGGGACAATAGTAACGTTTTAAAGATTATCGACGATTGTGCGGGAGGGCGGATGTGATGGATGTCTGTAATGTGAAGAACGCGCTGCGTTTGCAGCAACGGGAAGCGCGTGACTCCATGGACCCGCTGACAAGGCAGAAGGCATCGGCTGTGGCCTGTCGGCATGCAATCGAGGCATGGGAGCAGCTTAGAATAGACAGAAACGGAGATAAGCTAACCTTATTTAGTTATCTCTCTTTTGGCAGCGAGATTTCGACGACTCCCCTCATTGAGCATTGCTGGTCACAGGGAGATCGTGTCCTAGCCCCAAGAGTGGATCCGGTAACTCGGACTATGGAGGTGAGGGAGATGGATCAGTACGGAGATATTGTACCCGGCATCTGGAACATCCCTGAGCCTGCTTTGACATGCAAGGAATGGTCGCCTGAAATGTGGACGGGAATTGACTGGGTTGTTGTGCCCGGCTTGGCCTTTGATCGCCGTGGGGGCAGGATCGGCTACGGCGGAGGCTATTATGACCGCTTTACCGTACAGGTAGAGGCAGAGAAGCGTAACAACAGCCATGTAGGTCCGCTTTATGTCTCGCTGCTGTTGCCGGGACAATTGCTAACACAGGTGCCCATGGAGCCAAGGGATTTGCGAGTGGACGTGCTGTTTACTCTGGATGGACGCTTAGATTGTGATTATTGACAAATGATGAATGAAGTAAAGTTGGGTATGTGAAAGGAGCTGTGAGGGAGTCGTGGATTCCTTTACTCATTTTAACGAACAGGGACGGGCTCGGATGGTAGATATTTCGGGTAAAACGTCTACGATTCGTACAGCAGTTGCCGTGACTCAGATTACGATGAATCCGGCTACATTGACGGCTGTAAAAGAAGGAAGAATCGGCAAGGGTGATGTTCTTGCTGTGGCCCAGGTCGCAGGGATTCAAGGCGCGAAAAAAACGTCAGACTGGATACCGATGTGTCATCCACTGGCCCTGACAGGCGTGAACATTACTTTTTCCGATAATGGACATGATGTGCTTCATATTGAAGTTGAAGTGAAGACCGAAGGTAAGACAGGTGTAGAAATGGAAGCTTTGACAGCGGCTTCAGCCGCAGCGTTAACCGTGTATGATATGTGCAAGGCGCTGCAAAAAGATATGATCATCGGCCCTACCATGCTGCAATCCAAAACAGGTGGCAAGCATGGGGATTTTCAAAGGGAGGACCACCGGGAACCTTGACATAGACAACATTGTCGCCGAGAGGGTACTGTGATGTGATGGAGGATGCAGCGTGGCTGTTTCTGATTTTCAGAAGAGAAAGTATTCTTTCATGATAGGAGAAGGGTGATCTTATGGTGTGGAAAACGGCGATCCTAACAGCCAGTGATAAAGGGGCAAGGGGAGAGCGTGAGGATACAAGCGCACAGGTCATCCGGGAACTCATCGAAGAAGAACTGGGCGGAGAGATTGTGGAATACCGGATCGTTCCCGATGAACCGGATGAAATTATTGCAGCTTTAATCGAAATGACCGATTATTTTCATGCAGACCTGGTACTAACTACGGGTGGAACCGAGCTGGCGATCCGTGATGTGACACCGGAGGCGACTAGGCGGGTTGTGGAACGGGAAGTGCCAGGCATGGCGGAAGCCATGAGAATGATCGTGATGCAGAAAAATCCAGCGGCTATGCTATTCCGTGGAATCGTAGGAATACGCGGACGTACACTGATCGTCAATTTACCAGGAACGCCCAAAGGTGTGCATGAAAATTTGGCAGCGATAATGGACCAACTTCCAGAAGCGCTACTTATGGTGACAGGCCAGTTCCGGTAGAAGGCAGCACATCGTGTGTGGTATGATACCTATAAGAATTTATAAGGCCGTATACGGACAAAGATTGTTATTTTGTCCGTCAACATAAGGAGGATTACTACACATGCCCAATATTGGAGCACCGGGTTATATTTTGTTGATCATTCTGGCGCTGCTGTTATTTGGTCCGAACAAGCTGCCTGAGCTGGGTCGAGCTGTAGGGCGTACATTCCGTGAGTTTAAAAACGGGGCACGCGATATTTTATCAGAAGATGAACGGACTGAGCGTAAAGACAGCAAAGATAGTGTGGTCAAAGCATCACAGACGACGTCTTCAGAAGTTCAACCTCAGCCTGAGGATAAACGCTTGTCATAGATTTAGTGATCGATTCTTGATGCTTGTACAATAAACAAAAGCCTCTTCTTCAGTGAAGGGCTTTATTTTTTAGGAGGCGCTGCTGCGTTCCGTTCAGAAAGGAGGAGTGGACTTGACCCCATCAGAGCATGAAATGCCGCTAATGGAACATCTGGGAGAGCTTCGCCGCAGAATTATCTATGTGCTAATTGTATTTGTATTGGCACTGGCTGGTGGTCTGTTCGCGGCGGGTTCTGTCTATGACTGGCTTATTCGCTCCGGTTCGGCGCAAGCTTTTCAGTTAAACGCGTTTTCCTTTTGGGACGGGATCGGTATCTACATGAAGATCGCCATGATCATCGGGATTGCGGTGGCGCTACCGTTTGCTTGCTACCAACTGTGGAAGTTTGTCAGCCCGGGCTTAAGACCACAAGAACGAAGTGCGACTTTGCGGTATGTGCCTTATGTGCTGCTTTTGTTCATCATTGGGACAGCTTTTGCTTATTTCATTATTTTCCCGATGGCGATTCAATTTACATCGTCGGTCACCAAAAGTATGGGATTACAGGAAACGTACGGGATCGCACAATATTTCACCTTTATGTTTAATATTGTACTACCTGTAGCGCTGCTGTTTGAGCTCCCCCTGCTTATCATGTTTCTGACGGGGATTCATGTTTTAACACCAATGCGGCTTCGCAAATGGCGGAAGATTTCTTATTTTCTGCTTGTGTTCGTTGCGGTTGTCATTACCCCGCCGGACTTTATTTCCGATTTTTTGGTGGCGATTCCGTTGCTGGTGCTATATGAAGTGAGCGTGTATTTGTCTTCGGTCGTGTACCGCAGGCAGCTGCGTGCACAGGAGGAACGTGAGGCCCAATTGCGTGTAGCTTCAGAATAATAAGGCAGGACCTGAATGGCTCAGTAAACAATTTATTCGGGTCCGCGCTACATGTCACTTGCAGATGATGAATGGCATTTGTATATCATGGCTATCTATAGAGCATAACAGCAGCAGCTTAGCTGCCTTAAAAATAACCATTAGCCTTGAGTTAACGGTTATTTTTCAGATAGATGGATATAATCGGGAAGGGCTGTCCATAAAAATTCCCATAAAAAATACATTAGGGACTTGAAATTCAATCCCAAGTTGAGTATCATAAAGTTGGTTGTTAGCACTGACGACTGTCGAGTGCTAATACATACAACATAACAACCAAATTACAGGATAAAACACTTAATAAGGAGGCTATTTTTTCATGATCAAACCTTTGGGTGAACGCGTATTGGTGGAAGCAATTGAGCAAGAGACAACGACTTCCTTCGGGATCGTACTTCCTGACTCTGCCAAGGAAAAGCCGCAAGAAGGCAAAATTATCGCGGTTGGCGCAGGCGCATTGAAAGACGGTGCCCGTATTCCTCTGGAAGTAAAAGAAGGCGACCGTGTCATTTTCTCTAAATACGCTGGAACGGAAATCAAATATGAAGGTAAAGAATATTTGATTATGAAAGAAAGCGATATCCACGCGATCATCGGTTAACCGGAACCCGGACAAGACCTGAATATAGGAATTGAAACAAATCATTCATAATCCATAGGGAGGTTTATCACAAATGGCTAAAGATATTAAATTCAGTGAAGACGCTCGTCGCTCTATGTTGCGCGGGGTTGACGCATTGGCTAATGCTGTTAAAGTAACACTCGGACCGAAAGGCCGTAACGTTGTACTGGAGAAAAAATTCGGTAGCCCGCTCATCACCAATGACGGTGTAACGATTGCAAAAGAAATCGAGCTGGAAGACGCGTTCGAAAACATGGGCGCTCAACTGGTTAAAGAAGTAGCAACCAAAACGAACGATGTAGCTGGTGATGGTACGACTACTGCTACTGTTTTGGCTCAAGCCCTCATCACAGAAGGCCTGAAAAACGTAACTGCTGGCGCAAGCCCAATCGGTATCCGTAAAGGGATCGACAAAGCGGTTAAAGCGGCTGTTGCTGAACTGCAAGCCATCTCCAAACCAATCGAAAGCAAACAATCCATTGCTCAAGTAGCCGGTATTTCCGCTGCTGATGACGAAGTAGGCGAACTGATCGCTGAAGCTATGGAAAAAGTGGGCAAAGACGGTGTAATCACTGTTGAAGAATCCCGCGGTTTTGCAACAGAGCTGGAAGTGGTTGAAGGTATGCAATTTGACCGTGGCTACATTTCCCCGTACATGATTACAGATACGGACAAAATGGAAGCTGTACTGGACAATCCGTATATCCTGATCACAGACAAAAAAATCACAAACACACAAGAAATCCTGCCATTGCTTGAAAAAATCGTACAACAAGGCAAGCCACTCGTTCTGATCGCTGAAGACATCGAAGGCGAAGCACTGGCTATGCTCGTTGTTAACAAACTGCGTGGTACATTCAACGCTGTAGCTGTTAAAGCTCCAGGCTTTGGTGACCGTCGTAAAGCAATGCTGCAAGATATCGCTGCCCTGACAGGCGGTCAAGTGATTACAGAAGAACTGGGTCTGGACCTGAAAACAGCTTCCGTAGACCAACTGGGTACAGCACGTCAAGTGCGTATCACTAAAGAAAATACGATTGTGGTTGACGGTGCTGGAAACAAAGCCGACATCGACGCTCGTGTTAGCCAAATCCGTACGCAACTGGAAGAAACCACTTCCGAGTTCGACAAAGAGAAACTGCAAGAGCGTCTGGCTAAATTGTCCGGCGGCGTAGCAGTCATCAAAGTCGGTGCGGCAACTGAAACAGAATTGAAAGAACGCAAACTGCGCATCGAAGATGCCCTGAATGCAACCCGTGCTGCGGTTGAAGAAGGTATCGTATCCGGTGGTGGTGTAGCGCTCCTGAACGTATACAAAGCAGTTGCAGCTGTTGAACTGCAAGGCGACGAGCAAACAGGCGTGAACATCGTGTTGCGCGCTCTGGAAGCTCCAATCCGCACTATTGCTGCTAACGCAGGTGAAGAAGGCTCTGTAATCGTTGAGCGTCTGAAACGCGAAGAAGTTGGCGTAGGCTTTAACGCAGCTACTGGCGACTGGGTAAACATGATCGAAGCTGGTATCGTGGACCCTGCGAAAGTAACTCGTTATGCTTTGCAAAACGCTGCTTCCGTAGCAGCAATGTTCCTGACTACCGAAGCGGTTATCGCTGACAAGCCAGAACCAGAAAAGGCTGCAATGCCTGACATGGGCGGCATGGGTGGCATGGGTGGAATGATGTAATAAACTAAAAAAACCTTGGTGCAACAAGGGTTTGATGGATTGTTATATTGATTTGTTAACAATTTGTTAACTCTGATCAGATTTTTTTGAGGCTCTCATTAGTTCACTGAACTTTTGAGCAGCCTCTTTTCTTTTTGGCTTAGTTATATGAAGATATATTCTGCGTGTTATCTCATCGTTTGCATGGCCTAACCTCTGCATGATTTGTTCGAGAGTAGCCCCGGCTTCAGCTAATAGTGATTTATGAGTGTGGCGAAGTGAGTGCGGGGTGAGATCAGGATTTAGGCCAGCTAGTTTTAGTAGTCGCTTCATCCGAAGTTCAACCATTTTTATAACCTGAGGATACCCAGCGAATTTACCGATTATCGCGAATAAGAAACCTTGGTCGTGATAAGTTTTTGGTCTTTTTGATTTTTCTACTTGTTGAATGGTCAGGAGGTTTTGAAAACCTATAATAACTTCATGATCAACATCTATTTCACGAACCGATGATACAGTTTTTGGTGTGTTAAGTTTGTAAAGAGCGTAATTATTATTTGGGTTGTATAGTGTTTTTGTTACTCTTATCTTGTCGTCCTCAAAGTTGACATCTAGTTCTTTTAATGCGCATAATTCACCGACTCTCATGCCAGTGTAAGCTAAGGTACAGGTAAGCACTTGTAGGGTTGTTTTTTTGTTTCTAAAAACTATATACATATGTATGAATCGCAGAGATTTAAGCATAAGAAACTACAATGAATGTATAAAATTAGAAAAATCACATATGTTCGGAAGGTAATGTAGGTATTTTGTCGTATTATATATTGAGCATATTTATGGGTAATATAACCTAGACTCTATTTTTTTTAGGGAAAATATGGTATTGTGTAAGTATGAATTGGGTAAATAATAATTAAAGAATTTTGAGAGGGATTGGAATGTATGTTGAAAGTCTTGTATTCTTTTGTTTGTGACCAAGTTTTTGCCCGAAAAATCGAAGATAGAAACTACGATTTCTCGGCAATCGGAATTCTGGACAAAAGAACATTTGATAGTTTACCAGTAAAACTAGAAAATGAAATTATCTTTGTTGTAGGTATGACAGGAGAAGAAAGTGATGATGGGAAAGATGTATATCTAAACGTTCGTGGCAAGGACATTAAATTCAACTTACCATTATTCAATTATAGTTTTAATGGTTATGACGAAATAACTGTTTCAAGTATAAATTTCAATGAGTTCCCTGTAAATGTCGAAGGAACTGTATACTTTGAAATTTATTATAATAACAAAGTAATTTCTAGCTACCCGGTGAAATTTTTAAGGAAGGAGGAAGGGTAAAATGGCAGTTCTTATAAATAAAACAATGAATATACATAATTTATCAACCAAAATGCAGACTAAATTTGTTCCATCAACTTCCCCTTGTGAAGCTGATAAAGAAGCTGCAGAACAATTGAAAGCTTTACTTAATTCTACTGATTTTTTAGAGAAAAATAGTTTACAAAGCATTAACTTTGACTTGAAAGTAAAGAAAAGGCATATCCAAATCAATTCGGTTTATTTGGTTGAGCATTCAGGCGACGTGATACAAGTTCCCTTCAAACATGCAATAGAAACTCGCGATTCCTCCAACACCTTGAGAAAGGTAGGTGCATTCGTAATGCCAATGGGTTATCCTAGTTTCATACAAATGTATGCCAATGAGATGAAAGAAATGTTTGAACGGAGTAAACTTAAATATTGGTTTACTGTTGTCGGCACATTTTTTGTATCGCTTTTCGGTGTTCAACTTGCAGCATTGCTAGCTGGTCTGTTCTTTATAGCTCTTGTGGACTTAATACTTGGTTTGATTCCAGGAAATATAAAGCCAGGGACTGAAAAAGAACATAAATCTCAAGCGAAATTAATGACATTCGCGACCAACTTTTTTATTTTGCTTGGCATGGTTTCTGGTTGCGAATATCTAAAAGTTTTCACTAACGGAAATGGTTTCTTTGGTATTATAGCAGAGAATTTACATTATCCGGTTGCCACATGGATATATGGTAACTACTTCTGGAGAATGGTTAAATATGCGGCAAGGGCAAATAAAGTAAAGATACCAGCTGTTATAAGAAAGCTTTTTGATAAGGACATCAGTGGTTAAAAACACTATGAGATAATTAAAATCCGAAAGCATCGGTGATACCCTGCTGGCATACGCTGGTGGGGGATTTTTTTATATAGGGGGGGATTATCGTGAACGTTTTGCCTTCAAAAGATGATTTTAAGAAGGAAATACAACATCAAATTGATGTAGCTCGCAGTAACGGGGCGAAATATATAGACATTAACTCTGGAGAGATCCATAGAAAATTAGGTGGATATCCTGGGAAAGATGGAAAACATGCTATGCCTTCCTGTTGTGATGCTATGTATAGCTTAAAAAAGCCAAATGATGAGATATTAAATGCTCCGCCTAAAGGGAAAGGAGCAACGCTTAAAATACGATATTGTATTTAGTATAATAAAAATTATTTGGAATTTCTTATGGAGGGACAATTATGGGATGGATTGTTTTAATAGTTATTATTGGATTAATAGTATGGGGATTTATTGCCTTAATGCGAAACGATGAGAAAAATGCTAAACAGCCAATTATAGTGAGAAATGCGACAGTAGTTGATAAGCGGGTACAATGGAGCGAAGGAAGCTCTTTGAAGTTTTATTATCTGACTTGTGAATTTGAAAACCTCGAACGTGAAGAAGTAAGTGTACCTGAAGAAAAGTATGGTCTATTTGTTGTTGGCGATGAGGTTAAAGTTACAAAGCAGGGAGACTGGGTACAGGCAGAACGTATCTTAAAGCGAAGTGATCAGGATGAATCACACATATAAAGTGTTAAAGTCTGATATAGAACTATTTGCAGCTGCATTAAGCCATACAGCCGTAGGGAGAGGATTTGATAGATATTGTGGACTATGGGATGGGGGTGCAGTGGAGAAGATTACAGCAGAGTCGATTAAGATTAACGGATCTTATTTCTTCCGTAATCAGTTTGAATTTAGAGTAGATGTGAAAAAGGACTCCGCTGGTATGTAACCAGTATGAAGTCCTTTGTTGTTAATTATTTTGTTGAATACTCGCTTACTTCAAATGTGAGTATTTTATTGAATATTACATAGTCCTTACGGTTGCTGAATGGACCTTTGTTATTATTGTGCTTATCAATGGCAAAGAATGAAGGGCCTCTACCAGCATCTTTAGCGTCATACCAAGCGACGAAGGCATTCAATTCTTTTTTACTTAGATCGAATTCTTTATCAAATCCATTATCCATTGTTACCGTCAGAATAGCGCGGTCACCAGTTGGTTGTGCTGGTTCAGTTGGCTCCGTAGGTTCAGAAGGATCAGGGTTAGGACTTGGGGTCGGATCAGGGTTTGGTGTTGGATCTACAGGTACAGGATTAGGATCTGGAATTGGGTTGGGTGTTGGATCTGGTGTTGGAGTAGGGTCCGGTGTTGGCCCTGGATCTTTACTATAAAAAAAGTCGATTTCACTGATGTTTATAGTTTCATTTGATAATCCCATAAATGATACAAATCTAACATTTTGTTCTAATGGAATTGTATTGAGTTGCCCACTGAAAGCACTATCGTTACTATCGTTTATTCCATAAGATCCTAAATAACCAGTATCATGCCCAAAAAAAACTATTCTTGATACTTTGGCATCGCTTTTAAGTTTAAAAGAATCTATTTTTTTGATTTCGCCTAGATCAATTACAATCATCTTGCCAGCAGGCATTGAGTATTTTGTTTCTTCATTATTATCTGTAACAAGAGATGTGTTTTCAGCGCTTGTTGCTCCATATATATACATTGCCCTTCCCGTAATAGCTGCATTCTTCCCATTAGCATATCCTCCAGTATAGGCACTCACTGATGACAATGGGAGGAAAATAGTAATAAGTAAAGTGAAGCATAAAATTAAATTGAGCTTTCTTTTCATGTATAAATCCCCTTTTTGTTTATTTGCTCAGTAATCATACAAAATTGAAAAAGGGATGTCTAAACATTAATGTCTATATATTCAAAAATAAGTTTAAATGTGGTTTTAAATTTCTGGAGTAATGAGCTCTGCCCGAAAACTGGTATGAGTCCTTTTTCTGAAAGTTATTTTTTTTCTCCTAACAAGCTGTACGATAATAAGGAGCCAGACAACATAAATATTAAGTTAAGATTTGAAGATAGATAATTTCCTGCTAAATAATAAATTATGACTAAAAGAGAGGGGATGAAGGCAAAAATAAAAACATTTCTTTTGAATACAAATTTCAAACTTCCAGTAAAAATTAACGAAAAGTATATCCCTAGTAATACGTATAAAATCCACTCATAAGTTAAATAAGGTTGATATTTTAAAGTAATTGACATTTGATTTTGGAAATATTCATCAAACACATTTATTAATTTCAAAAATAACATAAATCCTATAAACCATACAAATAATAATACTTTTTTCATTATTTTTCCTCCAAAAGGGTTGTTTTATTTATGAAATTGTCTAATAATAGTATCATAACATACAAAAAGAGGAAAATTAATGAAGAAAAAGTTAATTATTTTGTCAGTTGTAGGAGCTCTTTTACTAGCGCCAACTTTTGCTTTCGCAGACTCAAGTTCTAACGTAGTCGACCTTGAGGGAAAAGCTACATACCAGGTGGACAAAGCTTTAAATGTAGAAGAAGTCATTGATCGTGCTAAAAAAGGAATCAGCGACTTGGATATTGGAAGTACTGTAATAGAGTCTACTTACAATATTGATGGGAAAGAGTTTGATGTCAAAACATACAGAACAGCTAAGCTGGTAGGTAGAGAAGTTAACCAATCGTTAAGGATTTCCAATGTAAATGAAAGTAATGAGATGAATATCTACGCTATTTCTGCTGCTGCAGTGTATGATAGTTCAAGATCTGAATCAAAATCAGATGACAGTATTTCAGTAACTACTTATTCGACTTTTTATATGGCAAAGTCAACTGATGAAAATGGTGTTTTGTATGGTAGTCTAGTAAGCGCAAATGGAGGCTGGAGAATAAATGACTATACCACTCCAGTTTGAATAACTGCAAAAAAATTTAGACTTGGACAAAATGGTATGATGAGAAATGGCCCTATAGATTCTCAATCGCAAGGTTTTGCTTTAGGCGCTGGTCCTGGTAGTTTTGATCACACTTTAAAATATGGTTGGAACCCAGTTGCATTAGGGCAGAAAGGGCTTTTCAAATCAATGATAGGGGTAATAACTGAAGCTGAGATAGTGGTTCACGGAAATAGCTCTAAACTAGTACTTATTAATACTTATGAATAATAAAGCTACCTAATATAAACTTGATTATTTATGGGTTAGATTTTATATTAGGGGGGAATTTTAAGGGGATTTAGCGTGTCTTAAATGCTGAAGCTTCCTTTCCAATATCATCATTAGTAAAAAGCTCTGCTAACCTAAATGGGACTGACCCCCGTTTGTGAGACAGGGATCAAAACACCTTTCAAGTTTAAGCAGCCCGTCGCCTGTAATCTACCGGCGACTGGTTATTTAGTTTCGTTTGAATCCGAATTGAGTTATAGTAGGTGACGTAGTCTCGAACGGTCTGTACAACGATTGCAGTCGTTGTACAGATGAGATATTCAAGGTAGAACGTTTCAGACTTTAGTGTGGAATGAAACGATTCGATGGGGCATTATCAGCGGGCGTTCCTTTTCGGGACATGCTCATGGTAATGCCTTTTCCCTTTACTGCAGCTTGATAAGCCTGTGACGTATATACGCTTCCTTGGTCGCTATGAAGCAGCATGCTTGTCCGTTTTGGAAGTTGATTCAGCGTATCCAAAACCAAGGACGTGTCTTGCTTGTCCGCTATACTGTAAGCCACAATCTCCCCATTGTACAGATCTAGAATGCTAGAGAAGTACAACATTTTTCCGCCAAACGGTAAATAGGTGATGTCCGTGACGAGCTTTTGCAGGGGCGCCTCTGCATGGAATTGCCGCTTCAGCAGATTTTCTGCCGGATAAGCGGGCTGCCCAGTGATCTTTCGTTTTTTCATCCTCACGCGGCACTGTAGCCCCTCACGCTGCATAATCCGCTGAACCCGTTTGTGATTCATTCTTTGCTCTGCCCGAAGGAGTGCGGTGATTTTCCGGTAACCAATAGCTTTCATCTTCACTTCTACTGGATAGCTAACTCTCGTTGCCAACGTAAAAACACCTCCAAGGTTATCTCCATATCTTACGACATGGCTCGATTCTCTTGAAGGTGTTTTGATTTGTCTCACGTTATGGGGTCAGTTCCGTTCCCCTTAAGGTCGGCAGAGCTTTTTAGTTGGAAAATTGCTTACAGACGGACATTCAAGGCAGAACTGGTATGAGTCTACTTTTTAAATGTTCGTTGATAACTACAACAAAAGAAACAATGGTAGCATAGGACGGGAAAATAAAGCCCTAGACTATCGCTATTTCAATGAACTAACGTTTCCCGTTAGTTCAATCAATTCTGTTGCCATCGTATATGCTGGTGGTGAACCAGGTCTTCTACATTACTATATCGTCTTTCGTAAGTTTTTGGTACAGGGCTATCTTCTCGTTGGCAAGGGAAATCATGCACTCAAGTTCCTGCCGCTTGGATTCCAGTTCCACCAGATGCTTTTCAAGAATTTCTATCCGTATGTGTAAGGCAGGAGTAAAATTAGCAACTTCTTCCCCTTTTTGAATTCTATCCAGTACACATCCGTCACGAGTAAATTCCGTAATCTCCTCAAGTGACAATCCCAATTTTTTTAATCTAATTAAACATTGTATATATGAAACTTCACTTTCGGTATAAATGCGTGTCCTTCCATTTCTTCGATTTGGTTCCTGTAGTACTCCAATTTTTTCATAATAGCGAATCGTATAAGGAGTTAGCCCCGTTCTTTCTGATACTTGACTTATAGTAAGCATTGTTTTTTATGTCACTCCTTTTTTCTAAACCAAAATTTAAAACTATTATACATCTTTAAGTCAACTCGAAGTCGATATTTGCACCTCTAACTTCATTTCAAAAATTTGTGCTTGATTTCTAGTTGACTCTAACTTGTAAGCTAAAGTTGCTAATTGATATACATGAAACATAAATTTGATGGAGGCATAAACAATGAACAACAAATATTTCACGATTCAACAAGCAGCGGAAGGTATCTGGGGTGCTATTTCGGTACCTGGTAGTGGTTCGCTGGGGAATGCAGCAATTATTGACATTGGGGATTTGACCGTTGTTGTGGACACAACCAACCTACCGCATTCTGGTGCTTTGTTACGTCAAACCGCAGAACAATTAACGAATAAACCAATTAAATATGTGATCAATACTCATTTCCATGGAGATCATGTCAACGGCAATCAGGAATTCATGGAAAGTGATTTTATATCTACCGTTTGGACAAGAGATTTGCTATCTAAAATGGGTAAAGTGAATATTGATCTAATGCAACAAAACATTCAGAAGTTAATAAATAGCCTACATCAAGTACGTTCACAAGAAAAAAATCCGCACATGTTAACCGAAATCGGCTATGATCTTTCCGTGCAGAGAGCCCTGTATGATGCTATCCCTTCCCTTCGTAGGGTGATACCCACGATAACTTTTGACGATAAACTAGTTATAAAAGGAGCAAAACGCACTGTCGAAGTTTTATCCTACGGAGGCGGCCATTCTTTAAGCGATGCCGTTATTTACGTGCCTGAAGAACGAACCTTGATTGCTGGTGATTTAATAACCAACAAGACGATTCCGGTCATGCCATACGGTAATCCATACGCTTGGATACGCATCCTTAGACGCATTCAAAGAGATCTGAAGGTAGATACTGTCATTCCCGGGCATGGAGATGTGTCCACTCCAGATAGAATCCTAGATGTCATTCGCTTTTTAGAAAAAACGATCGCTTATGTGTCTGAAGCTGTGACGAGCGGAAAACCAGAGTCTTACTGGTTAAATGAAGGTGTATTAAATGGCTATGAAGATTGGCATCTAGCTCAGTATTTCAGATGGAATTTTCGCTGGCTCTTCAATACAATGCTTGTTCAAAATAATAGATGAGACACAACTAGTACTCCCTTTAACTTCACCAGATTCACAAGGCCAGTTCTGAATGTCAACCCGGCAGCACGTTTGGGTATTTTCAAACGTAATTGGCAGTCTGCCGTAATATGTTAGATCTGGAGATAAAGACGCGGAGGTGTACAGAAAGCATAAAAGTTAGTTGCTTGTTTTAGAGCAAAATAACTATATTATGGGGCCGGATAAGTCTACACTACGAGATATCGTCATTCTGGAGAGTTGGGAGCGGGATAGAGCATACCTATGCCGCCAAGAGAAGGTGAGATATTTTAGAAAATTAAATTCTCAGAATATCATTGCTACTTTGTATACCCCCTTATACAATTGTAAGGAAGTTGTTGATTAGAATGAATTATGTGGGGGGCAAAAAAACTTATGCATCAAGGGCTTTTATGATTAGACGCCCTGTTTGACCACATAGTGTAAAACAAAAGGCTGATTATGGACACTCTCATAATCAGCCTTTTTAATGATCCAAAATGCAGTGTTATATATAGATTTACGCATGATCTATAAGACCTTTTCGTTTATTACGCCTTGAATGAAAGCGTTGACATGATTTTCAACCCACTATATACTTAGCTTAATTAAATGAATAGCACTAGGATTGTTACTGTTACGCAGGCAAAACCTAAGGAACAAAATGTTAAGATCTAAGGATCTTATGTATTTTGTTATACTTAGGTTTTTTTGTTTATAGAGAAAGGAAGGTTAAATACAAGTGGTTTCGGCACTTTGCTGAAGCCATTTTCTTCTATTTATGAGTTCACATCTGAGAGGAGCGACAAACTTGGAATACAAATATGAGCTGGTCCAGGCAGACAATCATTTTCCGTTAAAAATTATAGTTCATTCCTCCAATGAACCAGCGTACATACCTAGGCATTGGCACGACAGCATCGAAATATCCTATGTGCTTTCAGGAAAAATCGATAATATCTATATTGATGGCGCCAGTTATAGCTCCAAAGAAGGAGATATTGTGCTCATTAATTCGAATGCTATTCATTCCTTCTCTGTGGCTAAGGGAAAAGGGAGAGAGGCTATAACGGTTCTGATTCCTTCTGAATTTATTAGAGCAAATGTTAACGGCAGTAATCCCATCTCATTTGACTGTATTTCCATTTTCGAAACTAACGAGCAGAGATTACTGCATTTTGCGGAGCTGCGTGATTTGTTAAACACCTTATTTGTGGCTTATCTCAACCGGCATAATGACCCTTTAGCGCATATCCATTTAACGTCATTATCTTATAAACTGGTGTATCTGTTATTAATGCATTTTAAAATGGATCATGAATCTATCCGTGGCTTTAACTCCGATAAATATTTGGAGCGGCTGACGTTGATAACCGATTATATCAAAAAGAATTACGATCAAAGTTTATCCTTGGATTCGATAGCTCAGGTTTTTGGGTTGTCTCCCGAATATTTGTCCCGTTTTTTTGTGAAGCATGTAGGGATGACCTTATTTCAATATATCAATGCCATCCGTCTGGAGAGATCTTTTCGAGTTCTCATGAATACGGATCATTCCATCATACAAATTGCGCTGGAGCATGGATTTCCGAACGAGAAGTCTTTTGCCAGGGTATTTAAAAAGGTTTATCAGGCAACACCGCATCAATATCGAAAAGAGAACAAGAGGTATTCTGGAGCAAGGAGTCAGTAATTGACCTGAATTAGGCTAATAAAAGACAGGATACAAATAAAAAAATCATTAAAATAAATAATGTAAGCGTTTTATTAATGCACCCGGGAGGTAAGACATCATGTTTAAACGGTTTCAAAAGGCTGCTAAAACAACTATGTTATTCACTTTAGCTATCGGTACGACCCTTGCTTTCAATTCCGCTGCATGGGCCAAGGATGTAAAGATACAGCCCACCTCGTACCGGACGGTTGCGGAGGTTAAGGATTGGGGAGCAGCCATTACGAAGGTCATTGTTAACCTGGGTAAGCCAGTACCTAAAGATGCGATAACAAAGGATACATTTAAGGTACATGTGGGAAGAAGCGACAATAGGCTGGTAAATCCCTTTATTGAGAGTGGCAACCGGAAAGTCACCAAGGCCTATGTATCGGACAAAAGTGGCAACCCTGTAAATAAAACCGGAAGCTACGTTGTATTAGAAATGGAAGTCGGCCCAGCCTTAACACTAAGCTCAGCTATTCATTATGATGCGGCAGGTTCCGGGTTTAACGCATGGAATGATAACAAATACACAATCACGCAGCAAAAAGCTATTAAAACCACATCAGGAACGATTTCCGGCTTGAAAATTGATACTTCCGCAGGTCAGATACGGAAGCTAGTTGATCAATTTGCAACCGGCAAAGCTACTTTTGACGGGATTACTTTAACCTATGCGGACTATGCACCGTCAAAAGACAAAGTGAAAAACCCCTTGGTGATCTGGCTGCATGGTATGGGTGAGGGAGGTACAGATCCGACGATTCCGATTTCCGGAAATAATGCAGCGAATTTTGCATCTAAAGATATTCAATCCTATTTTGAAGGGGCTTATGTGCTGGCACCTCAGACTCCAACCTACTGGATGGATGGTTTTACAGGCTTCGGAGACGGCACCTCCAAATACGAGCAAGCATTGATGTCCTTAATTAAGGAGTACGTGGCCAAGAACAAAGACATTGATACAGATCGAATCTACATTGGCGGAGACTCCAACGGCGGTTACATGACTATGCTGATGATCCGTGATTATAAAGACTATTTTGCAGCCGCTGTGGTTGCATGTGAAGCCTTGAAGGATAGCCTTATAACCGATGAACAGATTAACGAAATGAAGGACCTGCCGATCTGGTTTGTGGCTGCCAAAACCGACACCGTAGTACCGCCGAACGATTATACGGTTCCGACCTACAACCGTTTAGTGAATGCTGGAGCAAAGAATGTTCATATGTCGTTATTTGATAGCGTAGTAGATACCTCTGGTTTGTACAAAAAGAGCGACCAAACACCGTATGAATACAATGGCCACTGGTCTTGGATTTACGTTTATAACAACGAAGTATCGAAGGTGATTAACGGAAAGAAAATAACGATGATGCAATGGCTAGCCTCCAAAACGTTGGACTGAAAGGTATAGCTAGCAAATGAAAATAGCAATATGATGTAATAGGCTTCTTTAAAGTTCAAGCCAGCCTTACCGTACATTCTCTGAGTTATTCGTTAACAACACATTATCGCTCGGAGAATTATCAGTTCCTTATTGGGTTTTCGCAAAATCCTCATGTATAAAACTCCATCAACAAATAATTGACGGAGTTTTATTGCTCTCTTTTACTTATTCACTTCAATGAGCCCATCCGGTTTCTCCCGATTAGAGAGTAATTCGGATACCGTGACGAAGGTAAACCCTTTCTTCTTGAGCTCCGGTAAAATGATTTTCAGGGCTTCGACGGTTTGTGTACTTTGATGTACATAATC
Source organism: Paenibacillus sp. SEL1 (assembly GCF_054602535.1). NCBI lineage: Bacteria > Bacillati > Bacillota > Bacilli > Caryophanales > Paenibacillaceae > Paenibacillus > Paenibacillus sp. SEL1. Next base: position 3,401,073 of record NZ_CM137723.1, read on the forward strand.
GTGCATCAGGACAATGTCGCCATTACGGGCGTTGCGAAGCACCCTATTAGCGATACGGTGTATGCCTGGTTTTCGCCAATCCAGGGTGTCTTGATGCCAGGACCATAAAATAATTTTCAGTCCCTTCTCTTTGGAGAGCTTGACTAACGAATCGGTATAGGAGCCGCCGGGGGGCCTAAAAAGATGGGTTCCCGCACCAGTTGCTTGAACGATGCTCGCTTGGCCTTGATCTAATTCTGTCAGAGCTTTGTTACGGGAAATATACTGAAAAGATGAATGATAAAAGGTATGATTGCCTACTTCATGCCCTTCTGCTCGTTCTCGTTTCACAATATCAGGAAGCTTTTCTACACGGCTGCCGACGACAAAAAAGGTTGCTTTAGCATTGTACTCTTTAAGCAAATCCAAAATGGCAGGCGTATTGCTTTCGTCCGGTCCGTCATCGAATGTGAGAGCGATAAGCTTACGATGGGTAGGAACTTCCCACACAATGTCGCCCCGTTCTTCGTAATAGGCCCTTCCCTTTGTAGGAGTGGGGGAGGCGGACGATGGGGCTTGTGCATTGGTAGATGGAGTGGGACAAGAGCTGATACACAGTAAAGAAACAGCGATTCCAGCGCACAGCAAACGGTTGTATTTCATAAGGCTTCTTCTCCGTTCTAACGTATTCTCACATTAGCTTGCCAAGAAGAAGCGTATACCATTCCTCGTTTCTGAAATTCATCCATTCCAATCACTTAAAATTAGATCTAATTGCTTCTTCAGCAATGCTTAGATTACAAAGTTATGCTGAAAAAGAGTGATAGCTTGCTTGTTGATAACATCCTGTACCCATGTTAAGTTGTACATATCCATCCTTGGTTTCAATGTGCAGTTGAGGTAGGTCATTGTCCAGTTCGTGAGAGTGTTAATCTGACGAAAGATGAAGAGGTCGACGGGACAAGCCGCAAAAGCTGATCTGAGGTCAAGGAGCTGCGACTCGTTCCTGAACTTCGAACAGGAGATGAGACGGGATGCAAACAAATGAAAAAGAGTTGCGAGCTATTAGTCTGACGTTAGAAGCGGGCGAACACATCCGATCATGTATGGGGTGTACGTATGATTTGCAACAGAGCTCCCAGAAGATATCGCATCATGGAATGCTGGCAGTGACATCCCAACGAATCATCTTTTATTCCTGTACTATGGGTACTCCTTGGGTCAAGTTCATCAATTATCACCATATTTCACTGGCTAAGCTGGATAAGGGTTTGTCGGATTCTAGGGGGAACATCACGCTGATCAATCAGGGTGTGAACGAGGTGTTCACCCACCTGCCGAGTGGAGATTGTATAGAAAGGTTTATAGCTGTACTAGAGCAAGAAGCAGGTATCTCTTGTGAGAACTAATGATTATGTAAAACAAATAACTAAAACCTCCAACTTCGTAATGTGCCAAGAAGGATACTTACAGAATTTGGAGGTTTTTTTGTCTTTTAATTAGAGAGATGTGGATCGAGCGTCAGCTCAACAGAGTTATAACCAATAAATTATATAACACCAACGGCAGAATGACATTGTTGTAGGCATAGGAGCGATCAGGGATGGTGTTGCCTGAGAAGGGTGAGTGATATTGCTGAGGGACTCTTAAATACAAATGATCCGCATCGATGTGTATAATCGTTCCTTCATATACTTGATGATCCATCGTTTGCACCCTAACCGTGTGATTCATGTAGGGGCTTAATTGATAATGCAAATGATCGCGGATATTTTTGAGTTCGGCATGTAATTCCGGTCTAGCTTGATATAAAGTTTGCGGACTGACGGTGTTGTATGGCATTCGCCTCTAACCTCCATACCCTGTAATGATGCATTATATGTAGGAGTCTATGTCCTTGTGCTTATACCTATAGAGAATTGCTTTTACAAAATGAAAAAACATTAACATTTTACTCCAGTCCACTTGACGTTCCCTTTACATCAAAACGATACACTTACTGAGGTTGGTTTGAAAAGAAAGGGGCGCTCCGTTTTGGGTGAGCTTAACAAATCTATGGGACTAGGGACGAGGAGTCAGCAACAGACTTCGTCTAAAGCCCGCATACGCACGGGTTCGCTAAAAATTCAAAGATTGCGCGAAAACGCGCTGGCGTATACCTTTTTGGCTCCATCGCTTATTTTGTTTGCTGTATTTATGTTTTACCCGATGATCAAGTCCGTATATCTCAGCTTGCATTCTACAGATCCCGCAGGAAACGTTGCAGCTTATGTGGGGTTAGATAATTTTACTACACTTTTCAGCTCGGGACTGTTTCTACAAGGAATTAAGGTCACACTCCTGTTTGCACTGTTAACAGTACCAGTAGGTATTTTATTGGCGCTGGTACTGGCTGCACTTACACACAGTAAATTGCGGGGAATGCGTATCTTCCAGTTTGCCTTTTCGCTGCCGATGGTGTTGTCGGTCGGTTCATCTGCGGTCATTTGGAAATTTCTTTTTCATCCGACACTGGGGATGTTCAACTATGTGCTTTCCCTGCTACATATTAATCCGGTTCCGTGGCTGACCAGCCCGGATTGGGCGCTGTTCTCAGTAGCCATGATGACCATCTGGATGAATCTTGGCTTCAATTACATTATCTTATCGAGCGGACTTCAAGGGATTCCAGATGACATGTATGAAAGTGCCAAAATGGACGGAGCTGGCCCGCTCGTCACGTTCTGGCGTATCTCCCTGCCACTGTTATCACCGACGATCTTTTTTGTAACAGTAGTTTCCATCATTGGAGCCTTCCAGTCTTTTGCTCAAATTAACATTTTGACCAAAGGCGGTCCGGTGAACAGTACGAATGTATTCGTGTATTCCATCTATCAGGAAGCTTTCGTTAATTTCCGGTTTGGAACGGGGAGCGCGCAGGCCATTGTCTTGTTTGCCGTCATTCTGCTGCTCACGATGATTCAGTTCAAATGGGTGGAAAGAAAGGTGCATTACCAATGAAACGACACCTGAATTCAACATTGTTGTATGTACTGCTTACGATTGCAGCTGCTCTCATTTTGTATCCGGTTATATATACGTTTTTTATGGCAGTCATGTCGCCGGAGGAAGCAAGCTCTTATCCACCAAGCTTTCTTCCACATTCTTTTCATATGGCAAATTTCACTGAAGTGTTTGAAATTGTTCCGATTGCAGCCTTTATTGGAAATACATTTCTCATTTCGGGTCTGACGATGATTGGGCAGTTGATTACAGCCAGCTTGGCGGCCTACGCCTTTGCCAAAATGGAATTCAAGGGAAAAAACTTCATCTTCAGCATGTTTGTAGCGACGATGATGATCCCTTGGGAAGTGACCATTATTCCAAACTACCTGACGGTACGAAGCTGGAACTGGCTTGATACATATCAAGGATTGACGGTTCCTTTTCTGGCGACGGCATTCGGAACATTCCTATTAAGGCAATTTTTTCTCCAGCTTCCCAAGGAACTGTTTGAGGCGGCTCGTATGGATGGGTGCGGACATATCCGTTACTTTGTGTTCCATGTGCTTCCATTATCGCGCCCTGCGCTTGGAACACTGGCTGTGTATTCGTTCCTGAATATGTACAATTCGTATCTCTGGCCTTTACTGATCACCAATAGTGAGAATATGCGTACGGTACAGATCGGAATATCCATGCTCGAATTTCAGGAATCTACTTCATGGAATCTGGTGTTTGCGGGTACGGCCCTTGTCATTTTACCGTCTCTGCTCCTGCTGATCTTTGGACTAAAGCAGTTGGTACGTGGAATGGCAGCGGGTGCGCTTAAAGGCTGATCACATATTTCAAATGAAAAGCAACACCTGCGCAAGCAGCCCATATACAGAGCTTCAACACACAAGAATATCGCAAGAGAATGCCAATTCAAGATCATTTAATCAAAGGGAGAGAAGAGAGATTATGAGATTTTTTCGTCTGAAAAGTACATTGATCCTGCTTATTCTGACTGCCATGGTGGTTGCAGCAGGTTGTAGCAATAATACTGCTGCAGAGAAGCCGAGTAATGGTAGTGAAGGGGCAGCAGCGACTTCTCCAGTGAAGCTGACTTGGTGGCATTCGATGTCCGGTAACGGTGAAAAAGCAATCAAGCAGATCGCTGCTGACTTTAACGCCAGTCATAAGGACATTCAGGTAGAGCCAGTATATCAAGGCAAATATGATGATAGCTTGAACAAGCTGAAGGCGTCGCTTGGTTCCAACAGCGGCCCGGACATCATTCAAGTATACGAAATCGGTAGTAAATTCATGATCGACTCCAAAATGATCACACCTGTACAACAATTTATTGATGCAGACAAGTTCGATCTGTCGCAGTTAGAGCCAAATATTACACGTTACTACACGATTGATGGTAAATTGAACGCCATGCCGTTCAATACGTCAAACCCGATACTATACTATAACAAGGATGCATTCAAAGCCGCAGGACTTGATCCAGCTAATCCTCCGAAAACGTATGATGAATTCGAAAAGGCCGCAAAAGCCTTGAGCAAGGATGGTAAATCCGGTGCTTCCATTGCCATCTACGGCTGGTTTATGGAGCAACTGTTTGCCAATCAGAACGCGGATTATGTGAATAATGGCAATGGTCGTGACCAAGCGGCAACGGAATCCATGCTGAATTCGGATGCCGGTGTAAAAACGCTGACGTGGTGGAAGAAAATGATCGATGAAAAGGTTGTATCCAATCTGGGACGTAACTCGGACGATACGGCAAAGGCTTTTTCCGCAGGACAAATTGCGATGACGCTGGATTCCACCGCTTCGCTGCGTAATATTGTGGAGCAGGTTGGCGATAAATTTGAAGTAGGCACAGGATTCCTGCCAAGAGCCAATGAAGCTAAAGAAGGCGGCGTGGTTGTAGGCGGCGCGAGTTTGTACATTATGAACAACAAGCCTGAAGCCCAACAGAAGGCAGCGTGGGAGTTCATTAAATTCGTCGCTTCCCCAGCTGTACAGGCACAATGGAGTGTAAATACCGGGTACTTCCCGATCACGAAAGCAGCCTATGACGAGAAGGTACTCAAAGACAATATGGTAAAATATCCGCAATTCCAGACGGCGGTTGACCAATTGCACGCATCGGCACAATCCACCGCTACACAGGGCGCAGTGATGGGTGTATTCCCAGAAGCGCGCCAAATCGTCGAAGGTGCAATCGAGGCCGTTCTGAGTAGCCAGCAACAGCCAAAACAGGCATTGGATCAAGCTGCACAAGAAATTACAGGCAAAATTGCGCAATACAATCAAACGGTGAAAAAATAGTCGGCCTTCCCTTAAAATCGGTTGATAATCTGTAGAATGGCCCCCTTATCATCCGATTTTATGACATAGCGGATCGAATGAGTGACCCCCTCACTTATTCGATCCGTTTTTGCATTTTTATTTTTTTAGAATAAGCGTTTAGACGAATTGTCTAAAATGAATTATTTTCATTTTTCCTATTGCTGGGTAACTAAAGATGGGCTTATAATAAATACATAATTTTTGTACTGGACGGTCAGTTCAAAAAAGGAGGAAGCATGAAACAGCAAACGAAGGAAATTATTTTTAACGGCGCACTTAAAGCTTTTTCCGAACGAGGATTTAACGAAACAAACATGGAAGAAATCGCTAAGGTTTGTGGCATAGCCAAAGGAACCCTGTACTACAATTTTAAAAACAAGCAAGAATTGTACATTTACATTTTGAAGATGGGGATGGAGCGATTTGTGCAGGATATCCATGAAGCGATGGCTCAGGTTCCTATGGATCAGGTTGAACTGAGGGTTCACAAGCTGATCCAAGTACATATTGAGTTCATTGGGAGAGAGCCGGATTTTTGCCGTTTACTGGTTAGCAAGGGATGGGTCTCACAGGAACAGCATTTTAATATTAGGCAGGTGCTGGCAGACTATTTTGATTTTATGGAGGCGGAGATCGATTCCGGTAAGTTATATGGGAAAATTTCAAGTAAGCTGGATGCCAAAACAACAGCCAATTGCTTATTTGGGATTTACATTTTCGCTCCGATGCGGTCCATGGTTTGGGGCGAAACGATGAATCTGCAAGAGGTTCGAGAAAGTATTGAAGTATTTGTGTGTAATGCATTGGGCATGCAACATTAATAGACAGATGGAGTGATGAAAACATGAAAGCTAAAAAATATACGATTTACGTCGTACTTATTATTTTAATCGCGGTAGGAATTTATGCCTTGACTGCTTTCCCACGGGGTGGGAGCAGCTTGTCTGCGGATCAGTCTTCTTCCATACCTACGGCTTATGTGGAATCGGATACCCTCAATGCCAGCTTTAAAATGGCAGGACGGATTGACCAGATGCTCGTCAAAGAAGGCGATCAGGTTAAAAAGGGGCAGGTGTTAGCCCATCTGGAAAGTCGCGAGTTGGAAGATAAGGTGAAGCAGGCACAGGCGGCGTTGCTGGCAGCTAAGAGTAATGTATCCAAAGCAAAAGCCAGTGTGTTGCAGGCTCAAGCAGGCGTAGGTCAGGCACAGGCTACTGTGAGCGCCGCTCAGGCCAAGAAGAGCCAAGGTACGACATCGGTCAGTGTGACCGCTGAGGCATCCTCCAGCCAGATCGAACAGGCCAAAGCGGCTGCGAACGCCGCCAAGGCAAAACTGGATGCGCTCAAGAGCGGGGCAAGACCGCAGGAGCTTGAGCAATTGCAAGTATCTGTGAAGATAGCCAAGGAAACGCTGGATCTGACCGTTAAAAATCTGGAGCGTGCCAAAAAGCTTCAAGAAGCCGGAGCAGCAACCCAGGCATCTTTGGATCAAGCGACATTGGAACATCAACAGGCAGTGGCCAAGTATAATGCAGAGTCGCAAAAATTGGATATGGCACGGGAGGGAAGCCGCAAGGAGGAAATTACGGCGGCTGAAGCTCAATACCGTCAAGCCTTGGCTGCGGTGAAGGAAGCACAGGCAGGAGCGGGCAAAGTTGCTGTGCAACAGGAAGATGTCAAAGCTGCTCAGGCTTCGGTAGAACAAGCGCAATCTGCTGTGAAGGCGGCGCAATCCACAGTTGAGCAGGCTCAATCTGCGGTTGCAGGTGCCAATGCTCAGGTAGCCCAAGCGGAAGCCGCGCTTCAAGAGGCTCAGACCTATTTGAGTTACACGACTCTATATGCGGCCGAAGATGGAATCGTAAAATCCAAGTCGCTTAGCTTAGGTGAAATGGCTAGCGCAGGATTCCCGGTCTATACCATTGAAACTTCGACACAACGTTGGGCTAAATTCTATGTACCTGAAACGTCTCTGAACGGTCTTCAAGCAGGGGATACTGTCCCAATTAAATTGCTGTCTGGCGGTAAGGAGCTGAAGGGTAAAGTCATTCTGTTAGAATCGGCTGCTGACTTTGCCATTCAAAAACCGAGCCAAAGCTCCGGTGACAAGGATGTCCGTTCCTTCGGTGTTAAAGTAGCATTGCCGGACCTTGCTGCTTCGGTTCCAACAGGCTCCACGGTCCTGTTTACAGGCAAAGGGGCGCAGTAATATGCAGGATTCACAGGAAAGACTTCGTATCCGTGATGTGTTTCGCGAGGAATGGCTGAGCATCTTCCGGGACCGCCGCTTTATGGCTATTCTGCTGATTACGCCAATTGTGTATACGATACTATTCGGCTTCCTATATTCACATCAGCGGATTACCGAGATGCCTGTCACAGTGTACGATGGAGATAATTCACAGCTCAGTCGCCAGATCATTCAGGCGTTCGATTCGACCGACTCATTTGCTGTTACACGGCAAGCGACCAATCAGGAAGATGCTGTCCGTCAGGTAGAGACCGGGGAAGCTAAGGTCGGAATCGTCATTCCCGACAACTTTACGACTCGGCTTAAGCATGGGGAGAATCCACCCGTGCTCACGCTGATTGACGGCAGTAATATGATGTATTCCAATAGTGCCAGTCGGATTGCGAATCAGGTCATTAGCAGCGTGAGCGCTGGAGTATCGGTCAATTCCATGAAACAAAAGGGAATGAACGCCGATCAGGCCGCGTCGACGCTGACTACCATCCCGTTCCGATCCAGAGTGCTATTTAACCCGGTATATGATTATAAGCTTTTCATGCCACTAGGGGTTATCTCTGCGGCTCTCCAGCAGTGTTTGCTGCTTGGTATCGCGTTGTCCTGCACGCGTGATAAGGAAGCAGGGACTTGGGGAAGATTTGGTGCATGGAGAAACACCCCTTGGCGTTTGGCTATTGCCAAACTGGCACCGTATTATGCAGCGGGAGCTTTCAATGTGCTGACTGTATTCAGTATCAGTGCTTTATGCTTTGATATTCCGTTCAGGGGACAGGTACTGCCGTTAATTTTGGTGTCGCTGGTCTTTAACTTTGCCTTGTGCGGATTAGGCTTCCTGTTCAGTCTCTTTTCCAAGACCAGAGTGGATGCGACCCAAACGCTGATGCTGATTGCTGTTCCTTCCTTTATGTTGTCAGGTTATACGTGGCCATTAGAGGCAATGCCCGGCTTCTTGCGGGGGCTTGCTGAAATATTGCCACTGACGTATTACCTGGATGCTGTACGGAATATCACGCTCAAAGGACTGGATATCACCTACATCTTTAAAGATATGATTGCTCTAGGCGTCATTGGTTGTGTGAGTCTGCTGGTGTCCTTTGTGATCTATCCGTTATTCTTTAGACAGCACCAGACGACAGGGCAGCATGTCGATGTGCCCGCTCAAGAAGGATTCACGCTAAAAGGCTGAGAGCAACTTTAATATGGAATTCATAAAAAGGCAGATCAGGAGTAAACCCTGATCTGCCTTTTGCTTGTTCATATGGTTTAAAAGTGGAAAAAATATTATTGCGGCGCTTTAAGATCCTCGATAGAATCAATCGGTACATAGGATGGAACGACAAGTCCGGACATAACGCCAGTCATGCTGGTTCCGATGTCATCCACCTTATCCTTGTATTGAGCCCAATAATCAGCATGCGTCAATGGAAGCCAAGCGGCAGCAGTAGCATCTACACTTCCTCCGGCCACGCCAGTCCACATCGGGCCGATTTCCACTTGCAGGGCTGTTACTTTATAGCCCAATTTTTGTTCCAATACATATTTCAATACGTTCGTACTGGCAATTTCAGAATCCCAAGCAGCGTAGCTCAGCTTCAAAGGATCACCGTTGACGGGCTGTAGGCCCTTGATCCATGCCTGTACCTTGTCAGGATGTTTATCAGCCCAGTTCTTGGCAGCCTGCTGTGGGGCAATACCGTCCTGAATCGCGATCATCACTTCACCCATATCTTCAGCAGTCCACTTAAAGCGGCTTAGAAATTCATAAGCCACAGGAGCATCCTGCTTCAAACCTTTGCGGGCGATTGTATGAATTTCTTCCTTATCACCGTACGCTTTTTTAGGATCTTTCAAGTATTTCAAATCATATTTGTTAAACATCCAGTGAGGAGTCCAACCTGTTACGACGATAGGCTGCTTGGCTTTGATAGCTTTATCCAGTGTAGCGGTCATAGCAGCTCCAGAGCTTTCAAGCAGCTTCCAGTCGGATAAGCCATAGTCATTAATAGCTTTAGCGGTCAGCTTCATTAGTCCGGCGCCAGGGTCGGTACCGACAATGCGGTAACCGACCTCTTTGCCAAAGTCCTCAGTTGTGGCGGAAGCCGGAGCCGCTTCGGCTCCGTTATCCTGCAAATCAGTAATCGATTTAACATCCATGTAAGCTGGAACCACCAATCCGGTTTTAACACCGCTCATATTAGCCCCAAGATCGTCGAGCTTATCCTTGTATTTAGCCCAGTAATCCGCATGTGTTAACGGCAGCCATGCAGCCGGTGAAGCATCTACATCACCACTAGCGACACCCGTCCACATAGGACCTGCTTCAACTTGCAGTGCGGTTACTTTGTAACCCAGTTTGTTCTCCAAAATATAACTTAGCAAATTCGTACTGGCAATTTCGGAATCCCAAGCGACATAACTCAGCTTGAACGTGTCGCCATTGACAGGTTGCAGTCCTTTAGTCCATTCCTGAACCTTGTCGGCATGTTTCTCCGCCCAATCCTGGGCAGCTTGTTCAGGACTGGTTCCGGCTTGAATGGCAACCATCATTTCACCCATATCTTCCGGTGTCCATTTGAAACGTTTTAGAAACTCATAAGCGATAGGAGCATCCTGCTGCAAGCCTTTACGGGCAATCGTATGAATCCCCTCGGCTTCACCATAAGACTTCTTAGGGTCTTCCAAATATTTGAGATCATACTTGTTGAACATCCAGTGAGGAGTCCAACCTGTAATAATGATCGGTTTTTTCGCTTTAATGGCTTTGTCCAGTGTGGCCGTCATAGCTGCACCGGAACCTTCAACGAGCTTCCAATCAGACAAATTGTAGTCTTGAATTGCTTTGGCAGTCGATTTCATAATGCCTGCCCCGGCATCAATACCGATAATTTTGTAACCGACTTCTTCGCCAACCGGGTTGGCAGCAGCGTTACCTTTGCCAGATGCGGAATGATCTGTACCAACAAAATATTGGGAAGCACCAGCGATCAAAATGACAGCTGTAACTGCAGAAGTAATCCATACTTTTTGCTTGCTGGATACGCGGCTTTTGCCTTTTTGCGTAGGTTTAAACAGGTTTTGCGTAAAACGGTCAAGCACAATAGCCAGAACGACAACAGCTAAGCCGGCTTCAAAACCTTTACCGATTTGCAGCTGTGTCACAGCACGGTACACAACAGCACCGATGCCTTCTGCACCGATCATGGAAGCAATAACAACCATGGACAGTGACAGCATAATCGTCTGGTTAATACCAGCCATTAAGGTAGGCAATGCCAGTGGAAGCTGAACTTTGAACAGCTTTTGCGCAGAGGTTGAACCGAAAGCATCTGAGGCTTCGATCAGCTCACCTGATACTTGCATAATCCCCAAGTTAGTCATGCGAATGGTTGGGGGGATAGCAAAGATAACAGATGCGATAACACCAGGTACAACACCCAGGCTGAAAAAGGTAACCGCTGGGAGCAAGTACACGAACGCAGGCATCGTCTGCATAAAATCAAGTAAAGGCGTGATAATGCGGGATGCGGATTTACTGTATGCACACCAGATCCCGATGGGAATCCCGATAACAATGGATACGAGCGCAGACGTGATGACCAGTCCGAGCGTATTCATTGTTTCACTCCAATAGCCGAGATTATCAATCAGCAGGAAGCCGATGACAGTAAACAGCGTAAGCTGAACCCGCCCGATCATAAAGGCGATAATCCCGATGATCACGATGAACACCAGAGGGTGCGGAAGCATGAACAGGCCTGAGAAAAAGCCTACTACAGCTTCTATAATAGAAGAAATAACATTAAACAATCCAGCCAGATGAATACCCATCCAGTCGACAATGGATTGAATCCACTCAGCGATTGGCAGTTTCGGTATCATGGGCATTCACCTCCTTTGTAGTGGTAACATCTCCACCAAGTGCGCCGAGCAATGCTCCACGGACGATAACGCCCAGCAGCTTTTGCTTGTCATCGACCACAGCCAGCGGCACCTTGGACGAGCTTGTAATTTCAAACAAATCATTAATGACAGTCTCGGCAGCAACTTGCGGTCCGTCAGTAATCAAAATATCTTCAATCTTCAAATTATTGCGCAGTGCATGAACAGCATCCTCAGCGTTAATAACACCTAGTAGCTTTTTAGTACGGTCAATGACGAACAAATTGGATATCCCACGCTCCCGCATCAATTCCAGAGCCACACGCGGACCACGATCCATGGTGATGGTTTCTGGACGAAGCATGACATGAGCAGCCGTCAATACCTTGGAAAGATCCACATCCTCGACGAAGCGGGCTACATAAGAGTTAGCCGGTTGGATCATAATTTCTTCCGGTGTACCGATTTGTACGACCGCACCGTCTCGCATCAAGGCAATCCGGTCACCAATCCGCAACGCTTCATCCAGATCATGGGTGATAAACACAATTGTTTTCTTCATTTTATCTTGAAGCTCTAACAGCTCATCCTGCATGTCACGGCGAATGAGAGGGTCCAATGCACTGAACGCTTCATCCATCAGGAGCACTTCAGGGTCATTAGCCAGCGCCCGTGCCAGGCCGACACGCTGCTGCATACCGCCACTCAATTCATCGGGCATTTTATCGCCCCAGTTTTTAAGACCAACCAGTTCCAGCGCTTGTTGCGCCTTTTCCTGACGCTGTGCTTTTTCTACCTTTTGAATTTCAAGACCATATTCTACATTTTCTAATACAGTCCGATGTGGGAACAGGGCGAATTTTTGAAAAACCATGCTGATGGTTTTACGACGAACTTCGCGAAGTTGTTCTTTGTTCATCTTACGGAGATCTTTGCCGTGGACCAGAATTTCACCGGAGGTAGGCTCAATCAAGCGATTTAGCATTCGCACCAAAGTGGACTTGCCACTGCCCGATAGCCCCATAATTACGAAAATTTCACCTTGCTTAATTTCCATGTTGGCCTTATTGACACCAACAGTAATCTGTTTTTCTTTGGCCAACTTTTCCTTGCCCCAGCCTTGCTCCAGGAGCGGAACACCTTGCTCTGCGTGAGGACCAAAGAGTTTGCTGACATTTTTGACTTCCAAAATCGTCATACATACACCTCTTCTTTCTATACTTTGCTTGGTATTAACCCCTTGTTGCATTAAGGATTGAGTATAAAAATCATAATTCTGAACATCCTGAACGGTTAATGACAAAATTAATTGTAACAGAAGCATAGCTTACATTTCAAACAAAAAAACTGTTCATAAAGTACGTACAGAAAAAACTGTACAAAGTTTCCTTTGATATGCTCCTTCGTTCTATAGAATGCTCAAACATTCGGAACTTTACAACCGATAGTGCTTTTTTTAAAATAGACAATGAAATATAACCATAAGAAAAAGATTTATGTATATCCATAATTTTAAAAGTTTACTATCATTAGCAATTTTGCGAATTATGATTTTGAACGATCCATGCTGTTGTAATATAGACAGAAGCTTTGTTTTTGAAACATTTCATTTATTATTGAAAGATTTCTTACATTGCGTCAAAGCTAATCTTTTACGGGTAAATCGTTCATACTAGGTTGTGCAAAATGCTCTAAAATTAGGAGGTTGCAAGCATGAGCTTGTACCAGTTAGGTGATGAGCAGCAGGCTTCGCTGCAAAAAATTCGCAAACGTGTTATAGAAGCTATAGGTAAAAACATGGACCTGTATGGGATCACTTTGTCTGCGGGGCATTTATACGGTTTGCTTTTCTTTGCGGATAAACCGATGACGCTGGACGAGATGGGCCGTGAAATGGAAATGAGCAAAACGAGCATGAGTACAGGAGTTCGAACATTATTGGATCTGAAAATGGTAAATAAGGTTTGGAGCAAGGGCTCACGCAAAGACTTGTATGAAGTCGAATATGACTGGCATCAAACCTTCACTGATTTCTTCGCTATTAAATGGAGAAAAGCGGTAGAAACAAATTTACTGGTGTTGCGCAAAGCCATTGATGAGCTGGACAGATTGATGAATCAGGGTGAAGAGTACGAGGAATTTAAGGCGATTCTTCAGCAAGATCGTATGAAAATGAAGCAGGCCGTCGCTTATTACAAGTGGCTAGACCGACTAATTGACTCTATGGAAAGCGAAGAAATTTATAAGCTGATTCCCAAAGAAGAAGTTCGGGATTAATCGCTATTTCTCTATCTTGTTTATAAAAATGCCGGAGCGCAAAAGTGCTTCCGGTATTTTTTGGTTTGGCCGTGTGCAAAGGGTATAATAGAGATATGTAAAGATTGATATTATACCGTTGTGTTGAAGATACGAAATAAAGGAGGCTTCATGATGGAGAGTATTACAGTACATACTCGTTTAGGTCAATTACGTGGGGAAACGGGGAATGGATATCATGTATGGAAAGGTATCCCATATGCACAGCCTCCTGTTGGAAAACTACGTTTTCACGCGCCCCAGCCTTTGGAGTCTTGGGAGGGTGTACGGGCTGCGACGAGTTTTGGGCCAATCTGTCCGCAACCTATGCCATCCGCTGAAAGTATAACTGGAAATCTGGTGGAACCGCCTGAGCAGTCAGAGGATTGCTTATACCTGAACATTTGGACACCTGCTTCGAAGGCTCCTGAGAAGGGACGTCCGGTGATGGTGTGGATTCATGGCGGTACCTTTGTCACGGGGTCCGGGATTATACCTTTATATGACGGGGAACGAATGGCGAAGAATGGCGATGTTGTGGTTGTTACGATCAATTATCGATTAGGGCCGTTAGGATTTTTGCATCTAACTCCAAAGGGAGATGGCCTGACCTCTAATGCGGGACTGCTGGATCAGATCGCTGCGCTGGAATGGGTTAGGGATCACATCTCTGCCTTTGGCGGTAACCCGGACGAAGTAACGGTGTTCGGTGAATCGGCAGGCGCGATGAGTATTGCCGCTTTATTGGCGATGCCATCCGCTGAGGGACTGTTCCAGCGTGCGATTTTGCAGAGCGGTGCGTCGCAGGTACTGCCAACCTCACAGGCCGAACAAGTGACGGCTGTGTATCTGCAGCAGCTGGGTGTGGACACTCAGCATCCAGAACGGTTGTTTACGCTGCCGACAGATGCGCTGATGCTAGCTATGGCGAAGACGCATGAAGTCATCGGACCAGGGATGGCGATGATCTATCAACCCGTCGTGGACGGTGTGACCTTGCCAGATGAACCGCTGTCTGCAATCGCGCAAGGTTCAGCAAAGCAGGTATCCGTTTTGATTGGAACGAACTTGCATGAGGGGGCCTATTTCATCCGAAAAGAATCCCATCTAATGAACAAGTCAACAGCGAGTCAGGCATTGGAAATGATGACGGGCATGTCAGACATCGGCGACCTGATAGAACCATTTCCTGTTACGATTGAGGGACAGGCACAAATGTTGACTGATCTATTTTTTTGGCGTCCTGCATTGGCTCTTGCTGTTGCGCAGTCGGCGCATGCGCCTGTATGGATGTATCGTTTTGATTGGACATTGCCGGGGCATCCTACCTTTGGACAAGCGGTTCACGGTGCCGAAATTGCGTTTGTTTTCGATAATCTGGAGCTGCTAGGTAAGCTTGGATTAGAGATTCAACCGTCGATGCAGAAGCTCGCTCAAGCTATGCAGCAGGCATGGGTTGCTTTTGCACGTGACGGGAAGCCTGTGCTGTACGAGGAGGCTTGGCCGATGTACGACAGGGAAGAGCGGACTACAGCTATTTTCCATCAGGATATTAAAATGGAGCACGATCCCGAAGGAGATAGACGCCGGCAGTTAACCGGTCAGATGACCCTATAAGTAAGCAAGAGAGAAATCACCCCAAGTACTCAAATGGAAAAAGCCTTCGCCCGTAATTTGTATACGGACGAAGGCTTTTGTTAGTCATTAGATGTACTGCCGCTCATTCTTACTTGCATGAAATTGCAACGATACGATGTGTAACTTAAATCTTAAATCGCTTAACCAGCTGTTGCAAATCCTGGGCCATGTTGGACAACTCCTGAGACGAAGATGCGATTTCCTCCATGGCCGCCATTTGCTCCTGAGCGGCAGCAGATGTTGTCTGCGAACTGTCCGCCGAATTGCGAGACAGACTTGCCAAATGGGTTACAGTAGCCGAAACTTCCTCCGTACTGGCTGAGATTTGTTCAGCTGCAGCCGACACACTTTGTATTTGTTCCACAATATGAGATGTAGAGCGTTCAATATTCGTAAATGCACCTTCTGCATCTTGGCTAATACGTAATCCTTCACCTACCTGGTTACGAACATTACCGTTCATAGTAGCGGTGGAGCGTTGAATCAAATCGAGCATCTGAGTAATGATCTGACTGATGGAATCTGCGCTTTCCTTGGATTGCTCAGACAGCTTGCGTACCTCTATAGCGACTACGGCAAATCCACGCCCGGCTTCGCCAGCTCTGGAAGCTTCAATAGACGCGTTCAGAGACAACAAATTGGTTTGCTTGGCAATGGCGGCAATAGCTGTATTCATCTGCTTCGCATCGTCTGAGAGCTGGGATAGCTCATCCATCAGGCTAGCCGTTTGGCTTACAGCTTCCAGAATACGGTCCATTTGTGTCCGCACATGGCTGATCATTTGACTGCCTTGAGCTACATCATGCTCGGTTTGTCCTGCTGAATCCACGATGGAGCTTGCTGATTCGGCAATGGTGCTGACACCCTTGGCCATTTCTTCAACGGCATTAGCGGTTTGTTCGGATGCCTCGGCGCTGGTGGCTGCATTTTCTGCGGATTCCATAACCGTTTCCGCTACGTGTTGTACGGACTCCGTCGTTTGCTCTGTGCTTTCCTTGATCATCAGAGAAGAGGAAGCAAGTCGGGAGGACGTTTGATTGACCTCGGAAACCATCGTATGCAAGGAATGAGTCATCTGGTCAAAATTCTGTGCCAGTTCGCCGAACTCATCCTTGCTGGATAGGTTAACACGTTCGGTCAGATTTCCGTCACGGACGATGCGTGTTCCTGCCTGCAGCTTGCGCAGCGGAATTAAGAACGAGCGGACCATAAGCACAATGATGATCGCAGCGGCAAGTATGGAAATGACAATCACAATTAGGCTTTGCTTCAGAATCGGTTGGGCTGCATCACTGTAATCCTCCAGATCCGACAGTGCGACAATGCTCCATCCGGTGAGAGGGTCCTTAAGTGTAAAGGCCAGCATATCTCGATTCATAAATTGAATTTGCGACATGGAAGGAGTATCATTTTCGACGGTTGTCGCCACTTCGGGAAGTCCCTCTATGGCGTCAGCCGGTTTTTTGCCTGTCTTGTTAAAGGCTGTTCCAGTCCCAGATACAACTTTATGTTCAGAATCAACAATAATGAGTCCTCCGCGTTCACCAATCTTAACAGACTGCAGACTTTCACCCATCTTATCCAGATTCAAAGCCAATGCAATAGCTCCTTCACCGTCCTCCAGCGTTCCCGATATATTAACGACTAAATTCCCTGTCGTGACGCTGGCAACTGGAACACCGACGAATACTTTGCCCTTTTCCAGCATCGCATTTTTGTACCATTTTCTCTCCCGGGGGTCATAATCGGCCTCCTGTTTTTTCGGCGAACGTATGTATTGCCCTTTCGCATTGCCGAGAAGCGCGGCATCTAGCTCGGGATGAGCCTTGACGATAACATCCAACTTTTTCTGAAGGGCCTCTTGGTTGGTACCAATGGAATCAGAATTGATTTCAGTGGTAAGCACATCCAGGTCTTTCATAATAGGCGCTACATACTGATTGACATTGCTCCGGATCAGATACAGATTCGTGTATACGGAACCGCCCATTTGCTGACTGAGTTGTGTTGTAGCCCCCTGATAGGAAAAGTACCCGATAAGTACGCTCGGAATCAATAACACAGCCAAAAAAGATATTATTAATCTTGTCCTCATTAAATAAAACTGCTTGAGAAACCTGTTCCACCACGGAACTGTTTGTTTTGTTTTAGTCATAGCTCTTGCTCCTCTGTGTCTGATGATCACTACATTCTTTTATTCGACAGAAACCGACTAATTTTATAGATGTAATCTTTGAGAAACGAAGAATAATTACATGTTTTAGACACTTTTTCTGAAAGATAAGTCTAAAGCACTATATTTTATATGAATACGAATACATAAAAAAGCCAAATCGGAGATGCAAAAGCATCTTCACGATTTGGCTTGGGTGAGTCATGAAAGGGACGTTGAACTGTTAATTTTTTTGCTGACGTGAAATCATAAAGAGCGTAATCCAGATGAGCATAAAACCAGTCAATTGTGCTACAGTGACAATTTGCTGAAAGGCGATCCAGTTAATCACGACACCAACCATGGGAAAGCTCAGTTCTGCCATCGTAGCATAAGACGCTTTGGTCGTACTTAAGCCTTTGTAATACAGCAGCAAGCTGAGAAGACCCGGAAGCAATGCCTGCAATAGCAGATTGATAATCACAGCTGCGCCCGCCCATGTACCGGCAGGCATATTCCATGGCGCATGCTCTACAGAGGTGAGGACAATCAGCAGAGGGAGCGCCACCATGAAGCGGAGGGAGGTTACTGTTTCATATTTCATTGAACGAAGCAAGTAACTTCCCATGACTGTCGAACCGCCCCACAGCACTGCTGCACCGAGTGCAAGCAGACTACCAACCTGAACAAAATCACGAACATGTCCGAAGGGGAGCGACCAACCGAAGGTCAGAAGATACGTCCCGAACAGAGCGACAACAATTAATAATCCAAAATGACGCGGCAACATTTCCTTCAAAATAATACGGGCTAGAACAATAGCGACCAAGGGTTGAAGCTTCTGGAGTAAGAGTACAGCATTCAAATCACCATTGCTGAGTGCCATAGTGAAAATCACGCTGGCCAGAGCCGAGCCGCCCCACGAGACGAATAAAATAGCGAAAACTTGACGAAGCCGTACCGCTTTGAGTTCCTCACGATGCTTCCACAGCATCGGTGTCAGAGCGAGGAAAAGCAGCACATGCTCCATAAGTACAATTTGTGTTGAAGTAAATGACTTTAGCAAAATAATACGAAAAAGCGGGTCTGCGCCCCACAAGGCTGCTCCAATTGCGACCAGCCAAAAACCGCTTTTCATGTGGGAGCTACGATCAAAACCTTTGGATGTTAGTACAGTAGAAGATTGACTCATACTCAATTAGCTCCTTGCGAATACAGGACCGGTGGCACAAAAACCCCCGTCCATGGCGAAAGGCCATGCAAGACGGGGGTTGATCAAATAAACTTGCCGCTTTATGCAAGTTAAATGAAGTTGCTGCAAAACTAATAACGCAGTATTCATCCACTTCGCGGCATGTTGATATTTCGATCTTCTTCCATCCGGACTTTACCGTCGGCTTTGGCATCTCACCAAATCAGTCCGTATCCTGTTGCCAGATACAGAGTCGCGGGCTTAGCTCCATGAGCCATACCGCCGGTTGGGAATCTCACCCTACCCCGAAGATCCTTATTCCGTTTTTAATTTCTCCTATAGGATATACCTGTTTTAGAATGAAGTCCAGTGAAAAATGTGTGTATATCTAACAATGATTTTCATCTTTTTTTTGAAAGCGCTCTACGAAATTACATATTACGAGGTAATATCCTTATACTCAATACGTCGAATCGCCGCATAAGCCACAAGCATTCCTAGTAGAGAGAAGCCAATTTGCACGGGGGCTATGGAGCTAAGTGTAGCGCCGTTATTATTGGAGAAAAGCAATGCTACAATCAGGATTGAGGTCACAATGGTGGTGGGTACAGAGTATCTCCGCATCCCCATATACAGCGGAACCAATCCCATAAAGCTGGCAGCAACGGCATTGATCAGCGTCCGTGCTGATTGTTGGCCCAGTATGGAAAGAGTAAGGTTATCCGGTACAATCAAGACAAACTGGTTGAGCAGATGAATAGCAGCCGTAATGATTATTTCCGAAATAATAATAGACAAGAACGTAAACAGCAGCACAACCAAGAGCTTGGCGATCATCAGCTTTTGACGGTGAATCGGATACATGAACAAGATCGTAATCGATTTGGATTTAAATTCTCCGACGATAAAGCGGCATAGCAAAACGGAGGAAAATACAATAAATGTTGCTCTCACAAAATTGTCTATTAGATCCAAGAGTTGAGTGTACTGTGTGAATTCGGGTATTCCTTCACTTTGACTGTCCAGCGCGATAATACAGAGCAGCCCAAGAATGCATGCATTGGCAATCAGTGCTGATCGGATATAACCCGCGAGATGAAATTTTTTCAGCTCCAACTGCATCAATTTAAGCATGGAGATCACCTCCGTTTAACAGGCGCAAAAAGTAGTCTTCCAGCGTGCTGCTTTTCTGATGAATGGCATCCACCTCTATATCGTTTAAAATGAGCGTTTTCGTAATTTGTTTCTGCGGTACATTTGAATCGTAAATACGTATACTCTGTTCATTTAGTACTCTTATATTATTCAGATTCAGATGATGGGAGAGGACATAGGTCGCTTTTTTACAATCGTTGGTCGTAAATTCGATATATTCCGTATTGGTTTCCCGCACCTGCTCCATCGATACTTCCTCAATCAGTCGTCCGTGATTAATCACGCCTACCGTATCCGCAATCTGCTCTATTTCCGCTAAAATATGACTGGACACGAGCAGAGTCATCCCATATTCCTTGCATAGCATGTGGAATAATTGGCGGATTTCCTTGATTCCCACGGGGTCCAGACCATTAATGGGTTCATCCAAAATGAGTAGCTCTGGCTTAGTCGCAATAGCGCGGGCAATCCCAAGACGTTGCTTCATTCCCAGCGAAAAATCCTTTACCGGCTTGTCATCCGCATTTCGCAAATTCACTAATTCCAGGGCATCCCGAACAGCCTGCTTATTATAGTAGCCCATGTATTCACAATGAAGTTCGAGATTTTGCTGTGCCGTCAGTCTGTCATAAAAAATCGGGTATTCAATAATCGAACCCATCCGTCCAAGCAGATGATACGATTTTGGTGTTAATTTCTCACCGAATAATTCAATTTCACCCGAAGTCGGCTTGAGTAAATTCGTAATCATTTTCATCATCGTTGTCTTGCCTGCCCCGTTAGGGCCGAGAAAGCCATAGGTTTCTCCCTTGCGCACATTCATACTGACTCCCGCTACAATTTCATTGCCCTTCAGGGCCTTGGTCAACTGATGTGTACGTATTACGTAAGTCATGGGTGTTCTCCCTTCGTATACTGCTGATAATTCAAGGATAAAGGGCGAAATGTTCATTTTTCTTTCGTGATTCTTACAAATTTATTAAGTTGAGCACAAATCGAATTATGCAAAATGCTTAGTTCGATTAATAGTTGATTTTCTTCAATGTAAAAGAGAAGACTGTCCGCTCATAAGGTCTACTAGTCAATTGAATTTCTCCGTTCATCGTTTCAACCAGGCGTTTGGCAATCGTAAGGCCCAATCCACTGCCTTGTACCGCCTTATTACGGGAGTCCTCCAGTGTGTACATGCGTTCAAAAACTTTATCTTGCTCAGATTCCTGTATGCCTTTGCCACGATCCCATACCTCTATACGCACTGTATCCTGCTGTTCCAATAGAACCAGACCCAGCGTCCGTCCATCTGCCCCATAACGAATGGCATTCGAGATCAGATTGTTCAGCACCCGCCCAATCGCTCCTTCGTTCCCCAAGGCATGAATGGGGTGCTCCGGGATCTCAATATGCACAGTAAATCCCTGTGCGGTCAGCAGGTCATAAAACTCCAAAATGCTGCGTCTGCACAGTTCTCCCACTTCCAGTCGAGTCAACGGAATATCCGTATCATTAGCCTCCAGCTTCGCCAAGCTAAAAAAGCTGCCGATCAGCTCAATCGCTTCGCTTGTCTTTTGATGAATTTTGGATAGCAGCTTTATACGTTCTTCTGGCAAAATAGTCGGATCGCCATCCAGCATCTCGGCATATCCAAGCACAACCGTAAGCGGGGTCTTGAGATCGTGGGAAATGTTCGAAATCATTTTGCGCATGGCGATTTGGCTACGGTTGTAATCTGCAGACACTCTGAGATTCAAGTCCAGCAGTCGGTTAATTTCCGTCATGAGCCGTTGCAGTTCAACGTCACCTGTGACATATAGCAGCTTTTCCGCATGATTCACCGTCACAATCCGCTCTAGTAGGGTTCGGATATCCTTTATTTTGCGCTTATAGGCCATACGCTCCCGCCAAAGCCATACTATAACGACTGACATGATGAGGCCGACAATCCATTCAGAAATGTTTTCGATGTTCATATCAGCCATTCTCCCATTTGTAGCCAATGCCCCATAGCGTTTTAATGTGGACAGGATGAGAGGGATCTTCTTCGATTTTCTCACGCAGGCGGCGAATATGGACGTTAATCACGTTCTCGTCGCCCATATAATCGTCCTTCCAAATAAATCCGTATAATTGTGCTTTTGTAAATACCCGGTTCGGATTGGCTACAAATAGCTTCAAAATATCGGACTCTTTGGCTGTTAGCTGAATTTCATTTTCATTGCGTATGACTGTAAAATGATCAAAATCAATGCGCAGACTGCCGTAGGTCAAAACTTGTGCTTGAGGCTGTTCCTCCTGTTGTTGCTGACGGGCATATGTAGTAGATCTGCGGATCGCGGACTGAATACGAGCCGTCATTTCCAGCATTGAAAAAGGTTTGGCAACATAATCGTCTGCTCCAAAGCCCAGTCCAAGCGCTTTATCCACGTCGCTGTCCTTGGCTGACATAATCAGAATCGGCACGGCGCTGTGGGTACGGATCCGGCGGATCACCTCCATACCGTCCACCTTCGGCATCATCAAATCCACCAGTACCAGATCATAGGTATGACGTTCAAAGGCGAGAAGCCCCTCTTCCCCGTCATAGGCGGTAGTTAAATTGTAGCCTTCCTTGCTGAGTGCTTTGAGTAGCATTTCGGCAATGGATAGATCGTCTTCAATAAGTAAAATATGCTGTGACATAGGTGTAGAACACCCCTAATTTTTAGATTAAGCTCGCGTGACGAACTGTACCTGAATTATATAGAGCAGTGGAGGGGATTTCCATAATAAATATCCAAAGAGAAAATTAATGTGTCTGGTAATCTATGATTCCGCTATATTATACTGAAAGAGTTTATAATCCGATGTTTGGAATACGGTGTTATGATATCCGGGACATGCCTCATATGAGAGATTGGGTATGTCGAATCACGCTGCGGTACAGGACCGTCAATAAAGGAGAGCGACGATGTTTGTCATACGAGGAACACAAAAACTGCTGAAGGAATGGGAGACTGAACCACTTCAAGTTGATATTTATCCGCCTTTGAATAGTTGGCATGCCAGCTTGTTTTTACTGAATCGAAGAAAAAATATAGTGTTTATGCATGATATATCCCGCTTAAGCATCACGCTTTTTGGGATTAAAAAATCGCAGTACAACAACCTGCCGACTCTTTTTGTGCAAGCCTTGAAGGAATTGATGATCAGCGAAGGCTTTGATGAACAGATCGTAAAGGCTTACACACAGGAAGGCGAGCAGATGCTGGCTACGACGACGAATAGTCATAGTGTAATAAGAACCTTAGATGAGATTATTTTTATCATGAAGGAACTGGATATGGAGCATGGGTGCGAGCTGGAAAAAAACCAGTGGAATAACCGGATTGTTTTCAAAACAGTCGAATACAAGTACCCTGTTGATGTTTTTAAAGAAATGCTAGAAAAGCAGTATAAACTAGAGAGTATTTGAGAATTTTATGATTTTACGAAATCAGTTCCATTTATTCCCTCTGTCCTATATAATCTAATATAGTTCTAAAAGACTATATAAAGAGAGGTAAGGGGTAAATGAAGATTAAATTGAGAAATAAAACTGGAATGATCAAGGAACGCAAAGTAGGTTTTTCATGGACTACGCTCTTTTTCGGTTTTTTCCCTGCGTTGTTTAGAGGGGACTGGAAGTGGGCTGTTATTATTTTTCTGGTGTCGATCCTTACGAGTGGGGCATCCAACTTTGTATTTTGCTTCATATATAACCGCTTACATATTAATGATTTGTTGTCCCAAGGCTATGGCCCTGCTACTAAGAAATCCCAAGCTATCCTGATTTCTAAGGGATTTATTGCTGAAAATTACGCTGCTAACTTTGCAGGTTAAATTGAGAGCTGTTTGTTAAACGAGACGTATCAAAAGAGCATCCACCAAAGTCCATGCGGGCGGGGAATGCTCTTTTTTTTATAACTCACATGATAGCAACGCTTGCGATGAAATGAATCATAGCGCAATAAGCGGCACACTTTGGTAAAATAAAACGATACAGGGTTTGACACCATCGGTCAGACTTATAAAACGGGGGGTACATAACGAAAGATGAAGAGGATTATTGATATAGCCAAGGAAGCAGGAATTGAAGAAGAACATCTGGAGACGTATGGAAAATATAAAGCGAAGCTAAATCCGTCCCTGTGGGAGCAGTTAAAGGATCGCCCGAATGGAAAGCTGGTGCTGGTTACGGCGATGAATCCCACGCCGGCGGGAGAAGGAAAAACGCTGACAACCATCGGGCTGTCACAGGCGCTGAATGCGCTGGGGCATAAAACCGTTGCTGCGTTGCGTGAGCCGTCCCTCGGCCCTTGCTTCGGTATGAAAGGAGGAGCAACCGGGGGAGGACAAGCCCAGATTGTTCCGGCAGAAGACATTAACCTGCATTTTACAGGTGATATTCACGCGATTTCAGCAGCGCATAACTTGCTGGCAGCGATGATCGATAACCATTTATTTTATGGAAATGCTTTGCGGTTGAAACCGGAGCGGATCGTGTGGAAACGCGCTGTTGATATGAACGACCGGAGTTTGCGGAGTATTGTGACTGGATTGGGATCAGGTAATGGGGCGGTAAGAGAAAGTGGTTTTCTGATCACCTCGGCTTCAGAAGTGATGGCGGTATTATGTTTAAGTGAAGATATGGACGATCTTAAAGTGCGTTTGGGTCGGATGGTGATTGGTTATAACGAAGATGGCGAAACGGTAACAGCTGAGGAACTACATGCGGTGGAAGGTATGGCTGTGCTGCTTCGTGAAGCATTGAAACCCAATCTGGTACAAACGTTGGAGGGAACTCCAGTTATTGTGCATGGCGGACCGTTTGCGAATATTGCGCATGGATGCAGTAGTTTGATCGGTACGAAGCTGGCCCTGAAGCTGGGAGAGGTGGTCGTCACGGAGGCTGGATTCGGGGCCGAGCTGGGCGCGGAAAAGTTTTTTGACATCAAGTGCCGTCAATCCGGTTTGCAGCCAGATGCGGCTCTGTTGGTTGTAACCGCCAAAGCGCTGAAATATAACGGCGGTGTAGCTAAAAATGAGCTGGATGCAGAAAATCTGGAGCAATTGCAACTTGGATTAGTCAACATGAACCGGCATGTTCGGAATTTGCAAAAGTTTGGCGTGCCAGTACTGGTAGCGGTCAACCATTTTGTAACAGATAGCGAAGCCGAGTTGGAACTGATTTTCTCGGAATGCCGCAAGCTGGGTGTACCCGTAGAGCTGTCACAGGTGTGGGCACAGGGAAGCCAAGGTGGAGAAAAGCTGGCTCAAAGCCTCCTAAACCTGCTCCAGGAGGACAAAGCCCATTTTGCACCATTGTATGAGCATACACTTGATTTGCAAGCGAAAATTAGTGTCATTGCGAAGGAGCTTTATGGTGCGGCAGAGGTAGCTTACACTCCTGCGGCCAAACGGGCGTTGGCCGGTATGGAGCAGCTTGGTTTTGGACAACTGCCTGTATGCATGGCCAAAACACCGTATTCTTTCTCAGATCAACCTTCTCTGCTAGGTGCACCGGAGGGCTTTACCATTCACGTGTCCAGCGTTTCTTTGTCCGCAGGGGCAGGCTTTGTGGTCGTGGAAACAGGCAATACTATGACGATGCCAGGATTACCCAAATCCCCAGCAGCTGAGCATATGTCGCTGGAGGCAGATGGAAGCATTCATGGTCTAATGTAGTATCTTTAGAAAAATGGCAGCTTATCAGGATGAAGTGACGAGCAGTTTGGGCAGTGCAGTAAGCAGTTTTTGCCGGGTCATGGCATCGCTCCAGTTGAAGACGGAGGCCGTTTCTCCGGCTGTGATTTGCGTACCGAGCTGCTGCCACATTGCCAGATTACGGGCTGTGAAGGTAGACAACCAGCGTTCGGCCTCCCGCTCCCTACCGAGCCAGGTGCCAAGTGTACGCATCCGTTCCTCCAGCGTGGCGAAGGAGTTGAAGGTGACGGTGGGAGCGATACTGGCAATGCGCTCATATTCCTGTTCATCCGAATTAGCGATGATAATTAGATCAGGATCGAGAGCACTGGTCAAGCGGGTATCCAGTGGAAGGCCCACATCGGCGACATTCACAAGACGATGTTTATAGACGCTGTATTCACTGAGTCGCAGACTTCCGCCGATGGCTTTGGCCCCTAATGCCAATAGATCGCCCATCGTTTCTCCATGATAGATGATGCGGCTTGCTCGGCGCGGAATATGAATATGGTGACACGTCCAATCCTTGACGTGCACAGAACCGGAGACAGTAAGCGCGTACTTGCCCGGGGGAATCCCGGTCATTTGCCTAAACCGCCGATTAAAATAATATTCGTCAGAGAAACCAACCTGACGGGCAATTTCACGTAAAGGCCGTTTGCAATCCAGCAGCAGCCGCTTGGCATGATTCAAGCGCAGCTCAGTGAGGTAATGCAGCGGCTTTTTGCCTGTGATTTTACGAAACATTTGGGAGTATTGCCATATGGAAACGTTCGCCTGCTCGGCAAGCTGCTTGACGGTAATGGGCTTTTCATAGTTGCTTTCCATATATGAGAGAGTCCTTCTACCGATGCTGGCAATGCCGGATTAGAGGTAGTATTTTGATCAATATGGGTGTGGTCTTCCTGCCACAGCAAGAGCAACTCTTGAAACATAATTTGCTGCCGTAATACAGATATCTGGTTATGCGGCTGTATCGTTTGTTGGGTACTATGAAATAGCTCTTCAGTCAACTGAATAAGTTTGGAGGAAGAAGAGGAGACGATGCATTCGCGCGGTCTCGGCAGGACAGGTCCATGATATAGGATGGCATACGTACTGCGTGTTTACCCAAGGCCATGTCCGCTTGTGGTTCTGACGGCAAAGCGATGACCTCAAACGTGATCTTGTAGTATTCGGGCACAGTTCCTTTCAGGGGAGCGATTTGATAGGATTCACCTGGAGCTAGCCAATATCCATGACCTGTATGGAATAGATACTGCTCTGAGCCAATGTCCACCATACCTGTCCCACCGATGAACATAAGCAGACAGTGATATGAATTGGGACGTGATAATAATTCATCGGTAGGCTCACCAATCAACGCAATTTCTTTAAAATGAAAAAGCAGTGAACTGAACGGGGGAGGTTCTTTTTATTTCCTGTATGAATTTATTATCAGTCTTCAAAAGATTCTATAGTATTACGCAAGGATACGCGCAAGCTTGTCATGCCAGTCTGCATAAATCGAACAAGTCCTTCATAGACATGTACTAATTCATTTAAAACATGTGCTGAAGGGGTTGATGACATGCGCCGGATTTCATGGATGCTTGCCATGGTCATGTGTGTAACGCTGCTGCTGGCCGGGTGCGGCAAGAAGAGCGCGGACGATGTGGTTAAAGATTTGAGTGACGTGGTGAGCGACCTGAACAGCTACCACGGTACAGCTTTGATGACGCTGCATACCGGCGACACGCCGCAGGAATACAAGGTGGATATTTCCTACCGCAAGCCGTCCTATTACCGAATTGCCATGACGAACGAGAAAAAGGATGTTACACAAATTGTGCTTCGTAATGATGAGGGTGTATTTGTACTGACACCCAGCCTGAACAAAAGCTTCCGTTTCAAAAGCGACTGGCCAAACAATCAGGGTCAAGTATATTTATATGAAACGTTGGTTCGCAGCATTATCGGCGATGCCTCCCGTCAGTTGGCTACCGACGATAAATCCTATGTGTTTGATGTGGCAGCGAATTACAACAGCCATGCGCTGGTGAGACAAAAGATATGGCTGTCCAAAAATGACTATGCACCGACTCAGGTACAGGTGTCTGATGCGAATGCCAAGGTAGTTGTTGATCTGAAATTCGATCAATTTGCTTTTGATACGAAGTTTGACAAAGACTCTTTTGATATGGAGCGGAACATGGCTTCAGGTAAGACGAGTACGGGTAGCGAAGGGGCGCCATCTTCTGGAGCAGTGGAGCCCAGCGGTCAGCTTGATCCTTCCGGTGCGATGGATGGGACGACTGGCGTGACGTCTGGCGAACCCGGACAAGAGCAGGGAACAGCAGGGGATGCAGTCCAGCAGCCGTCAGGGGACGCGAACGTGGACGGTACTGCCACAAATGATACGTCCAAACCGGACGCAGCAGCCAACGCAGATGCGCAGCAACAAACCCCGGGCACATCGGATGCCGCAAACGGAACGTCAGCGGGAACAGATGCGGCAGAAGCGGTGATGGGTGAGTTCGGCTTAATCGAACCGTCCTACACGCCAGCCGGAGTACAGATCAAGGATACGCCGGAGCTGGAGGATAATGGTACACATGCCGTGATGCTGCGCTATAGTGGAACGTATAATTATACCATTGTGGAGGCGCGTCCAAAAGATCGGGCAGTCGCACTAGCCGCAGGCGAACTGGTTGATATTGGAGGGAGCTTTGCCGTTCTGACTGGAAGCGAACAGCAGACGATGACCTGGATGAATGACGGAATCGAGTTCAGAATCACCAGTGCTGACCTGCCTGTGAGCGAAATGATACAAATTGCCGCTTCTATACAGGATCAATCGGGTAAATAAAACTTTATAGACGGATGCAGACGGTCTAGGGTGTAAAAATGCTCTGCTGCCGCCCGTATCCGTCTTTTTATTCATTCGCAGTCTAAGATGTGCATCGCTTGTATATCCTGTTCTATTGTAGATATGGTAGAGGAGGCTGGCAAAGTCCTCCTGCCATTGACAGCCACGTCTCTGAACATTACCATTAACCTTTGGAAGCAAGGAATTTGCTACATTCGAATGGTAAAAGGTTATGTTAGAGGCTAACAATTGAAGAAGGTGACTGGATTTTGCAAGCACAATACAGATCGACCCGGGCCGAAATCAACCTGGATCACCTTGGCGCCAACTATGAAGCTTTTCGCAAGGCATTGCCAGAGGATAAGCTGATACTGGTCTGTGTCAAGGCTAATGCCTACGGACACGGTGCCGTGGAAATTTCAAAGGAATTGGAACGCCTTGGTGCGGATTATTTGAGCGTCGCTTTTCTGGATGAAGCGTTGGAGCTTCGTCATGCGGGGGTTCAGCTACCAATTCTAGTACTCGGTTATACCTCACCGGAAGCTGTACAAACGGCTTGGGAGCATGATATCTCATTGACAGTGTTCAGTGAGGAAGTGCTGGACGGTATCCGTAGACTGGACCGCCAAGGAAACGAACGCAAGTTGAAGGTGCACATCAAAATAGACAGCGGCATGGGAAGACTGGGTTTGCTGCCTGGAGAAGAGGCTATGGCTTTTGTCCGGCAGGCTTACGAATTAGAGCAAGTGCTGCTGGAAGGCATGTACACCCATTTTGCCCGCGCGGATGAAGAAGACAAAAGCTATACACTGCTACAATATGATCGGTTTCGGGGCGTGGCGGAAGCGCTAAGGGAACAAGGTATCACCATTCCCATTATACATACGGGCAACAGCGCCGCCACCATTGATACCCCTTCTCTTTCCCCCAATTTGGTGCGGATTGGTATCAGTATATACGGTCTGTACCCGTCTGATGAGGTTAACCGGCAAGCTATTGAGCTGCTGCCTGTATTGTCATTGAAGACGGCGGTGGTTTATACCAAGACGCTTCCTCCCGGCTGGGGAGTTAGCTATGGCACCCGGTATGTAACCTCCACTGAAGAACGGATCGGTACATTGCCAATCGGCTATGCGGATGGATACTCCCGCATGCTGAGTGGGAAGATCGAAGTGTTGATACGCGGTCGCCGCGTCCCGGTACTCGGTACAATTTGCATGGACCAGTGTATGGTATCCTTACAATCTTTCGCAGAAGATGCGGAAGAAATCCAAACCGGCGAAGAGGTTGTTCTCATCGGCCAGCAGTCCGGCGAAACTATTGCGGCGGATGAGCTGGCATCCAAGCTTGGTACAATCCACTATGAGGTGATCTGCATGATCGCAGACAGAGTACCGCGTGTATACACACGAGGTCATGTTCCTGTTGTTCGAGTGAACTCGCTTCTTCCAACCCGCTGGAATTAATTTCATAACGCAAATTACCGAATAAAAGCAGGAGTTTTCGCAGAACGTCCCGAAATATGTACAAAGGAAAGAAAAGAGCGCTATAACTGTCAAAAGACGCATTAGGCTCCGCTGACACTTGTATTTCGGGGATCAAACGCCTGTACGAAAACGAACTGCGTAGTTTATAATGGAATGCAGCATAGATGATATACGAATATCATATACATTCTCTTGTATTCCGTTTGAATAAATTACCGGGAATAACGTTATAATGGTACAATGGCGACAAGGTTTTGGGGGTGGAAGAGAAGTTGGCCAATTTGCAGAACACCAAAAGAATAATGATCAGTTTGCCAGATCATCTCTTGCAGGAAGTGGACGGGATCGTAGCTATGGAAAATTCCAACCGCAGTGAATTTATCAGGCAGGCCATGAAGCTGTATGTAGGTGAACGAAAAAAACGTTACATTCGTGAAGCTATGCAGCGTGGATACATGGAAATGGCTAAAATTAACTTAACCATGGCATCCGAAGCCTTTCACGCGGAGGAAGATGCAAACAGCACCTTGGGCCGTACAGTTAGCGGGGTGTAATCCATATTGATCGTAAAGCGCGGCGACGTTTTTTTTGCAGACCTTTCACCCGTAGTCGGTTCCGAGCAAGGTGGCGTCAGACCTGTGCTGATCATTCAAAATGATATCGGCAACCGGTTTAGTCCTACTGTGATCGTAGCAGCCATCACCGCCCAGATTCAGAAGGCAAAGCTGCCTACACACGTGGAAATCGACGCGGCGACGCATGGCTTTGATCGTGATTCTGTTGTTCTTCTGGAGCAAATTCGGACGATCGACAAGCAAAGGCTTACCGACAAAATCACCCACTTAGATGAAGAAACCATGCGCAAAGTGAGCGATTCGCTACAAATCAGTCTCGGTTTGATTGATTTTTAGCGTGATGGAACGACGAGTGAAACGGGAAAAGGGCAGCGCTTGGGCGCTGTCCTTTTGTGTGTCCGATGAAAAATGCAGGTAGGGCTTGCTTTAACGTCACCTGCTGGCGCTTTGAATCATTTTTTGTGATAATGAAAGACATGGTGTAAGACAAGAGCTGTGAGGAAGAAGGGATAGGTTTGTCTAACGAGGAAACGAAGACGGAAATCCGGCAGGAGCCGAACGAAGCAGAACGCCAAGAGCGGATTGTCAAACAAGTGGCGAGAGAGCTGTCGCTGGCACTCAAGCAAATCCGGACAACGATCAGTTTGTTGGATGAAGGGAATACAATTCCTTTTATCGCGCGTTATCGTAAGGAAATGACAGGAGAGCTGGATGAAAATCAGCTGCGTGAAATTGAAGATCGTGTGGTGTATTTGCGTAATCTGGAGGATCGTAAGGTAGAGGTCATCCGCATTATTGATGAGCAGGGCAAGCTGACGGAAGACCTGCAGGCTGCTATCACCTCTGCGGTTAAACTTCAGGAAGTAGAGGATCTGTACCGTCCGTATCGGCAAAAGCGCAAAACCCGCGCCAGTGTAGCAAAGGAACGGGGACTGGAGCCGCTCTCCATTTGGATCTGGAGCCAGCCGAAGCAGGGCGATACTCTGAAAGAAGCCGAGTCTTATGTAAATGCGGAACTGGGAGTGGACAGCGCCGAGGCGGCCATCCAAGGAGCCTTGGACATTTTAGCTGAAAATATAGCGGATGATGCGGCTATTCGCCAATGGGTACGTCGATATACGCTGGACCATGGTATGTTGACCTCCGAAGCGAAGGATGCGGAGCAAGAATCCGTGTATGAGAACTACTATAGCTATCGTGAACTTGCTAAGAAAATGCCACCTCACCGTATTCTGGCGATTAATCGCGGAGAGCGGGAAGGCATTCTTAAGGTTGGTCTGGAGGTAGTGCCAGATTCCATCTACAATTACGTGGCAGGTCAAGTGATTAAAGGATCATCAGTCGTGCAAGATCTGCTCCGCAGCGTCATCGAGGATGCGTATAAAAGACTTATCGCGCCATCTATCGAGCGTGAAGTGCGCGCTGAAATGACGGAGAAGGGCGAGCAGCAGGCCATCTCCATCTTTGCAGGCAACTTGCGCAGTCTGTTGCTACAGGCTCCGATCAAGGGCCGACGTGTGCTCGGTGTCGATCCGGCCTATCGGACAGGCTGTAAGCTGGCGGTTGTCGATGACACAGGCAAGCTGCTGGAAGTGGCAGTGACGTATCCGACACCGCCGAACAACAAGAAGCGCGAGGCTGCTGAAAAGTTCAAGCAGCTGATTGCCCAATACGGTATCGAATTGATTGTCATTGGTAACGGAACTGCTTCGCGCGAGACAGAGCAATTCGTAGCGGAAGTCATCGCGGACATTGGTGACAGCAGTCTAGCGTATCTGATCGTCAATGAGGCGGGCGCGAGCGTATATTCTGCCTCCAAGCTGGCACAGGAGGAATTTCCCGATTTGGACGTGGCCGAGCGCAGTGCGGCTTCCATCGCACGTCGTGTGCAGGACCCGCTGGCTGAGTTGGTCAAGATTGAGCCGAAGGCTATTGGTGTAGGCCAATACCAGCATGATGTGTCGCAGAAACATCTGGATGAAAGCTTAAAGGACGTTGTCGAATCAGCCGTTAACCATGTCGGTGTGGATGTGAACACGGCTTCCTCTGCGCTGTTATCCTATGTAGCAGGGATCAACGCGACGATTGCCAAAAACATCGTTAAGTACCGTGAGGAAAACGGAAAATTCAGCAATCGTCGTCAGTTGCAGAAGGTGCCGCGTCTTGGTGCAAAAACCTACGAGCAATCTGTAGGCTTTATCCGTATACCGGGTGGAGAAAATCCACTGGACCGCACACCGATTCACCCTGAATCGTATGCTGTCGTAGACCGCCTGTTGGCGGAACTGAACATCAGCGCTCACGATCTGGGTACTAAGACTGCAATGGAAGCACTGAGTGTGTCCAACATTGACGAACTGGCCGCCAAGCTGGAAGTCGGCGTGCCGACACTGAAGGATATTCTGGACAGCCTTCAGCGTCCGGGCCGTGACCCGCGTGACGAGCTGCCGTTGCCGGTATTCCGCAAGGATGTGCTGAAGATCGAGGATCTGGCACCGGGTATGGAGCTTCAGGGAACCGTCCGCAATGTCATTGATTTCGGCGCGTTTGTCGATATCGGTATTAAAAGTGACGGGTTGGTTCATATTTCACAGCTGCGCAGTGGCTTCGTAAAGCATCCGATGGATGTCGTATCTGTCGGGGATAACGTAACGGTGTGGGTGTTGAATGTTGATTTGAAAAAAGGCAGGGTTGGTCTGACGATGAAACCTCCTGCAGAGGCGCAATCGCAGGCATAATACTTTAAATAAAGCTGTACAACCTTCTTGTGCAGGTATAATAAAAGCCGGAAGCTCCGAACTGCATCGGAGCTTCCGGCTTTCATTTTTGGATGCCTTTAGCTTTTACCCGTTGTTGGCATCGAACTCCACGCCAGGTGCTTTATGATAAAAAAACCAACAATCGTTCAACAGTTTAATTTGGCGCCGGTCCTTTTTGTAAAAGGCCCGCATGAGCTGGTTGCTGAGCCATTGAGGCAAGCCGATCTCCTCCTCTGCGTTACATCTGTATGTTTAGCATATGGGGTGGGTACCTAAAGTGTGCTTATGAATTGGGGGTTAGACTTCGGTCGTTATTTTATAATATGCTTGTCAGTAAGGAGCAAAGGAGGAGAGACCGTTAGGATGGAGTCCAAGTCCCTGAGCGATTCAATGAACCATTCAATGAGCCGTTCTATGAGTAATGAAGAGCTTCAAGAATGGGTAGAGCGCATTTCGCTGGAGAGCTTCGGCGTGCCGTTTCGACATCAAGCCACCTTTAATGCGCGCTTGTCTTCCACAGGTGGTAGGTATTTTATGAAAAGTCATCATATTGAAATTAATCCACATCAACTCGCTGCTTATGGACATTCCGAGGTGGAGAAAATTATTAAGCATGAGCTGTGCCATTATCATTTGCATTTGCGCGGGATGGGCTATCAGCATCGAGATGCTGACTTCAAAGCATGGCTGGCCCGTGTAGGAGGAAGCAGGCATTGTCAGACTCTGCCGGGAAGAACGGAACGTAAGCCTCAGCCTTATCGTTACAAGCTAGTATGCGTTTCCTGTAAACAGGAGTATATGCGCAAGCGTAAGATGAATCCTCAGCGGTATCGCTGTGGGAAATGTGGAGGTAAGCTTCGCCTGTTGGCACTTGACGGCATCCCCTGAATCATGGTAAATTAACCATACTGTAAGATAATTTACAGTAATGTTCCCTGATAGCTCAGTTGGTAGAGCACTCGACTGTTAATCGAGTTGTCACAGGTTCGAGTCCTGTTCGGGGAGCCATGGAGAGGTACCCAAGTGGCTATAAGGGGACCCTCTGCTAAGGGGTTAGGCTGCGAAAGCGGTGCGAGGGTTCGAATCCCTCTCTCTCCGTTGGTATTTTAAGTAGAAAAAGGACGCTCGTATGCATTGTAATGATGCTTGCGAGCGTCCTTTTCGTCTATATCTGCTTTGAGAATAACGGTGGACTGAAATCGTTTAAATGGAGAGGGGACGTGTTGCGTACAGCATGAAGCGGCGTTAGCCTGTGTTGTACGCAGCCAATGACGTCTATTTCACGGTGTCAGCCTCGACTGTCTTGAGTATGTTCAACAGAGCATGAGCGACGCCATCTTCCGCATTAGTCAGAGTCACTTGGGAGCAGACGGCCTTGATGTCGTCTTTTGCATTGCCCATGGCAATGCCTGTTCCTGCCATTGTTAGCATGGAGATATCATTGTAGCTGTCCCCAATCGCTACGGCTTCCTGCATGGGAATGCTCAGATGATTCGCCAGATAACGCAATGCATTACCTTTAGACGCATCCCTATGCTCGACTTCAAAGTTACGGTCTGAAGAGATGACCATGTTCAGGCCCTGAAAACCTCGGTAACGCTCACGACCCCGCTCCAATTTGGCTTGATCAAAGGAGAAACAGAGCACGTTATAAATCTCTACATCCAGTGGAATGTCCTCATATGAAGCGATCCGGGTATGTCCGGTCTGTTCATATTGTTTTTCAGCTGCATGTAATAAAGTATCCAGCGAAATATCCGGGTTGGAGCTCAGCAAGCGGTCCATTTCAACAGCAAGCAGCTGATGTCCGTTTTGTGGAGAATAAATCGCGCGGTCTGTCATGACCTCATAGTAAAAGTCGTTGTCATGCAGCCAGCTCAGCACTTCAAACGTTTCACTGCGGCCCATAGGAGTAGAGGTTAACTGACGACGATGCACATCGTGTACGGTTGCGCCGTTTGCTCCAATGACGGGAGTTACAAGCTCTGCTTCCTCTAGCTTCGTCCAGGCGTCATAAGCGGCTCTACCAGTGGCAATTGTCACCTGAACGCCTTGCTGCTGTGCTTGGCGTATAGCCTCCGCGTTCACTTTGCTTATTTTTCCTTCCTCGTTCAGCAGTGTTCCATCCATATCAATCGCAAACAGTTTCATTTCTCTCCAACTCCTGTCTTTCGATATCTCTGTGATAAATCTTGAGTTCTAGCTAAGCAGTTTCATATTTTATGAGGGTACAACAACTTCAACATCATAATGTTGCAAAATTTCCAGCATCGCTGGTTCTGGCAATCTGTCGGTAATCACGATATTAACTTCAGACAGATCGGCAAAACGATATGGAAAATT
The DNA here is from genome assembly GCF_054602535.1 of Paenibacillus sp. SEL1. NCBI lineage: Bacteria > Bacillati > Bacillota > Bacilli > Caryophanales > Paenibacillaceae > Paenibacillus > Paenibacillus sp. SEL1. The sequence continues at coordinate 3,436,669 of NZ_CM137723.1, forward strand.
GATTCCGAATTTCGAATGGTCCGCAAGGATGATCACCTGATCTGCCTGCTTCATCATCTGATGCTTCAGCATACCGTCTTCTTCATGAATCAGGCTTAGTCCGTGGGCAGATATACCACCAATCCCGATAAAGGCTTTGTCTACAAAATAGTGAGACAAAGTGGCGATCACGGAGGAGCCATATACATATCGGTGTTCTTTTTGCAGGCGGCCTCCCAACAGATGTATGGAGACACCGTCTTTTCCAGATAGCACGTCAGCCTGATTGATTGAATTGGTGATGACCGAACATTCCTGCACATTCAGTCTTTCTGCACACGCCTGTACGGTGGTAGAGGAATCCAATATAATACGATCCTTATCTCGTACCATGCTGGCAGCCAGCTGTCCGATCACTTGTTTCTCCTCGGATACAGTAAGTAGTCTTTCGTTATAATTTCCAATTGGATCGTGATGAAGTGTAGGGAGAAGAGCGCCACCGCGGGTGCGAATAATTTTTTGATGTTCTTCAAGTTTTACGAGGTCTCGACGAGCCGTATCTCGTGAAACATTAAAAAATTCACAAATATCATCCACCGAAATACGTTTATGAAGCTGTAAGTAATCAACGATTTTTAACATTCGTTCTTCCTGATACATAGAAAGCTCCTCTGATATATAATTATTTCGGTATCTTGTAAGTGATTATAAGTAAATACAAGTGATATTGCAATCATTTATCGCTGTTTTCAGGATTTCAGTGATTGAAGATAAGGAATTGTAAGTTAATATGCATTTTGTACTTATAAAAACTGCTTTTTTAAAAATTTTAGAAATAAGTATTGCCATTCGTTATTCTATTTGATATACTCTTTCTTGTCGCCAAGTTGGCGCATAATAATAAGGCCCGTTGGTCAAGGGGTTAAGACACCTCCCTTTCACGGAGGTAACAGGGGTTCGAATCCCCTACGGGTCATTGTTGTCTTTATAGACTACATGTTGCATGCTTAAGGGAAATTCCTGAGGTCTGGTCTAATGGCGGACAGCTTGGATGAACAGCATGAGCCATTAGCTCAGTTGGTAGAGCACCTGACTTTTAATCAGGGTGTCGAAGGTTCGAGTCCTTCATGGCTCACCATTTATATTTTGTTATGCGGTCGTGGTGGAATGGCAGACACGCTATCTTGAGGGGGTAGTGAGCGTACGCTCGTGGAGGTTCGAGTCCTCTCGACCGCATCAATGGAATAAACGGAGAAGTCTCTCGCGGTAGAGGCTTTTTTTATTTGTGTAGTGATGTAATAAAGTAATGATTATGATGAAATAATGATTCCATAGTATAATATAATGCCATAATGTTATAGAATGATAAGTATAAACTTATGAAGTGACGGTGAAAAATATGGACACTCAACTGTTAGGAAATATATCAGAAAATATTTTGGGCTTGTTTCCGATTGTGAAGAAGAAATTTTTCACCTACGGTCCGCTCGATTTCCCATTACACTTGTCGCCTAATAACTTTCAGGTACTACTGCTTCTGCGTGAGGTGCGCTTGTCTACGGTATCTGATTTATCCAAACAGCTCAATGTCTCACGTCCGAACATGACTCCTCTTCTGGACAAACTGGTGGAGCATGGGTTGGCTGACCGCCAGTCGTGTGATTCGGATCGCAGAGTCGTGAATGTGGCGATTACACAGGAAGGCGATGCTTTTTGTGAACAGGTATTTCATACCTTCTCCAATAAAATTCAAGAAAGACTGGTGTATCTGCCAGAAGAAGATTTATTGCATCTGAGCGAAACTTTGAATGAATTGAAGCATATCTTACTTAAAATCGACAACGCTGCTACGTGATTAGCGTAAGTGAACTGGCTTAAAGACCGCCCTTTCTTCGGAAAACAGGCGGTTTTTGTTGCGTGTTGTGGTATAATGGAAACCAACATACATAATTCGGTAATTTTAGCATACGTGATCTTTGAAATGAGAACAGAGAACATGATATCGTTATTTGAGAGCCTGCTAGGGAGGAAGGAACTTCTATGCAATCTATTTACCATCGCATTGAGGAACTCATCAAGGAACGGGGAATGACGAAAAAGGCGTTCTGCCAGCAGTTAGGCATTAGTACAGGGAACTTCGGGGATTGGAAAAGAGGAAAAACGACGCCGGGCACGAATAAACTCATTGAAATCGCTTCTTTTTTTGATGCCAGTCTGGATTGGATTATGCTGGGTCGAGATGTACAGGGTGAGGTGCTGAAGGAGTCGCAAGACCCTTATTTTTTTGACGCTTCAGGGCAACTGAATTGCCAGGGGGAACCGCTTAGTGAGGCGGAAAGAAATTTTATACTTGAGTATATTGAATTTACCCGCTTTCGTAAAGAGAAAAACCAGCGCAATTCTACTATGGGGTAATGGTTGCTTAGGATTTGATGAGGATTACTAATGAGTAAGGCTGAAAAATGAAAATTATTTCAGAAAAAGTTACTGTGTCGGAGGGGAAACATTTTGGGAGATCAAACTATTTATCAGCGGATTGAAGCTTTGATTAAGGATCGCGGAATGACCAAGAAGGCATTTTGTGAAAAACTTAAAATCAGTTCAGGGAATCTCGGTGATTGGAGAAGAGGTAAAACAACGCCGGGTACCGCCCATTTGATTCAGATTTCGGACTTTTTTAATGTATCGCTTGATTGGTTAATGAAAGGGATTAAGCCAGGGGAAGGCGTACTTCAGGAGCAGAAGGCTGCTTATTTTTTTGGAGTGATGGGGCCACTGAATTGCCAGGCAGAAGATCTTGAGACGGAAGAACAGAATTTTATTTTAGAATATGTTGAATTTGCGAAATACCGTAAGCAAAAAAGTGAGAAGGATAAAACAAAGCCGGAATAATTTTTTGGCTAAAGATCGTCTGGGTTGAAAACCCGTAAACGAACTGGAGGGGTTCGCTTTACGGGTTTATTTGGTTTCTTGGTGATATGGAATGACCTATATGTAACTGGAATGCTTGTTGGGTTTAGAGTGGCGATGCCTCCTTATAATCGTTATCGTCGATGTTCAGAATTGCAGCAACTTGTTTTCTGTACCTTTGTGCTTTGCGGGTGCCGTGAATCAGATTGGACAAGCGTGAAGGCGGAATATTGTGTGTCTCACAAAATGTTTTCTGATCCAGTCGAAGTTCGACAAGCCGTTGTTTGATGGCCCACCCGAAGGAGGTGACAGGCATTTTGTTGTTCAAGAGAAATCGCCCCTTACGGATTCTTGCGGAATAATTGGTGTGTTATAATAATCATCAGTAAACATGTTAGAATTAACCATCTGAAACTATGATACACTTTTATACGTGTTTTTACAATCTCAAATACGTTATTTTGTTGAATTAATTACTTAATTAAGTGCTAGGTGGTTCTGATAACCCGTCTAGAGTCTACTAATAGTGTGAATTTCGATTATGTGTGGATAAAAAACACTCTGCCACCTGAGGAAAGGGACAGAGTGTTTTTGGTGTTGCTGCCACATTAGCGAAACGACGCATCAGGGGGATGCTGGAAGACGTTTGAATAGGCCTGGGGAGGAAAACAGTCTAGATTCATTCAACTGGACATTATGGCTCATAAAAGGCGGTAGAGTGATGTAGGAGCTGGACCAATGTCTGTGAAGAAAGCGACGCTGAAATGTGGTTGGCTCAGGTTCGTTAAGCTTCTTCCATGCGGAGAGCAGCTCGCTGGTCATACGCTCCATAAAAGGGTTCTTTTCCTCATAGGGAGGATTGAGTAGTTTGAAGGCATCTTCCACACAGAAGGACACCGCTGCGCGAAGATAGCCGTGAACGGTCTGTTCTACATCGTTTCCGAGGAGGAAGTTAATCCAGGTGTGAACGGTAGCGAGTGTGCCAATCGCATTGTATTGAATGAGTATGGATTCCAACTGGTCAAATTCAAGCCAAGGATAAAGAGCCTTAGCGAGCTTAAGTAGACGCTGACCGGATAGACGCAACTCCTTCACATGCTGCAATGAGGGACGTTGGGTATGCAGCATCTTATCAATGAGAGCGATCCGCCAACCGTCATTCTGCTGGATGGCGACATACAGACTTTTGATAGCCATGCCGTCCACGGTTGTGAATTGAGGATACAAATCATCCAGCATGTAATGTTCCAGGTCTTGTAGACTGTTCAAATGTCCGTTGCGGAATAGTTTCTCCAGTCCGTTAAAACGGGTGAAGCCACCAACAGGTAGGGAAGGGTCCAACAATAATGCATAGTTCAGCAAGCGGTTGCCTTTATGCAGGGCGGTTCGCCTCCTCGAAGTGAATCCTTATGTTATATTATTTTACTTTGCACTTAGGGATAACGAAATAATTCGAAATATATGTAATATATATTTACATTTTAGCAGCCTTTGTGTCAAATTAAATATTATTATCGCTCATATATGTTATATAAAATAACATATAAAATAATTATTATATTTTTGTTTACAAATAGTTGATGAGAGAGTATAATAAATCTGTTGCCTCAATACATTATGATTTGCGGTCGTGGTGGAATGGCAGACACGCTATCTTGAGGGGGTAGTGGGCGTACGCCCGTGGAGGTTCGAGTCCTCTCGACCGCATTATATGCAAGACTTAGTTAAAAAAGCATCCTGACACGGTTTACGTGAAGGGATGCTTTTTTTTGTTTTAATAACTGTGATAAAGAAGAATATCAGTTTTGCTGCAAAAGCTTCTCTATATCTCCCGCCAACTTATCTGGAGTGGTTTGCGGTGCATAGCGCTTAAATACGTTACCTTCTCGTGTAATTAAGAATTTAGTAAAATTCCATTTGATCGCTTTGGATCCTAATACCCCCGGAGCTGTTTGGGTCAGGTAGCGAAATAAGGGGTGCGCTTGATCGCCATTGACATCTGTCTTGGTGAACATCGGAAAGGTAACACCATAATTGATCTGGCAAAACTCGGAAATCTCCTCGCTGGAACCTGGCTCTTGTTTGGCGAATTGGTTGCTGGGAAATCCCAAAATTTCGAGCCCCAGTTCATGGTACTGGTCATATAGCTCTTGTAACGCTTTGTATTGGGGGGTTAACCCGCATTTGCTGGCTGTGTTCACAATAAGCAGAACATTCCCTTTATATGTGGATAACGGAATTGGTTTCCCTTGCAGGGTTTGCGCATCATATTCATAAACGGTCATAGTATCTCTCCTTATTCAATATTCAGCAATTAAATTGTAAGCAATTCAAAGTAAGGTTGCAAGTCTGGAAAAGCTGTATTAAGCCTTTAGCCGCTGTAAAATCGTATTTTGTTCAAAATAGTAAATCGCACTGCAAATGGAGCGAATTAAGGTGTTTCTTCTTATAAAAGCGGGTTCAATCGGTGTTTAGCTGGTACATATAGCGTATTTTCTTCTCTTTTTACAAAAAAAGGACAAAACGCTCTACCCTACGCCAATATTGACATGCTTGTCATTTTCAAAAAGGGATGAAAAACAGAGATTGGAGGAGCTGTGAGAAGCATATTTGCATTGTAAGCGTTATTATTAATCTTCTATGCTCTAAAGGCCGATTTATAACCCCGCAGTTGAGCTTTACAGTCTTCCATGCGCGGGTGTATGATTCAAGACGTAATTTCAAATTAACTTGAATGAAGCAACAACGAAATGTCTATAGCGCTGAATTTTGCAGTTGCAAAAGCGGGGGAACCAATCGAGACTGTACGGCTTGCCGTATGTCCCATGGGGTGAATTTTCCGGTCAAGTGCCAGAAATAGGGCGACTCTCACGTCCGAATCCGACAGCTAACCTCGTAAGCGTACAGGGAGAGGCAACAAACCGCCGTGTGCAGCCATGGTTTATTTTATCATGGATATGTAAGAAGCCGGAGGAAAGCCTTTTTCCTTCGGTTTCTTTTTGTTGTCTTTTTATACCGGGAGAGGAGCTACTGATGGAAGGTCGGTTAATTATTGTCACTGCACCGAATGAAGCGGGCAGAAGTTTTGTGAAATTGCTTATTTTCAAAAAATTGGCGTTTGCAGTTTTGACGAATAGCGCCCAGGAGGAACGACAGCTCAAGAAAATGGGTGTGGAGCACATTGTCCGCATCAATACCATGCAAGCGGGAAAATGGAATTTTCCAAAAAAAGAAATTGGTAGTGTGTATTTGTTCGAGAACAGCTTGAATCTGACTTGCCGTTTCCTGCAAATATGTCGGCCGCTAACATCGGAATCGATCTATGTTATTACGCACGGCTGTAATCCACAAGGAATTTATCGAGGATTGGGAGCGGACCATGTGATCTACACATTGAACGGAGAGGTGGGTTTTCTGCTGAACGGATAAGCACTTATAACATAGTTGTTTTATGATTTTATGATGAAATAAGAATGGCGATCTGAGGACCGATACGGAGGGTATAAACATGATGGATATATACATGCTGCTCGTCATGGCTGTGAGTTATGGAGTGATACTGCTGTTTGTACGCTGGTGTGATGCGCAGACCTCTAAAGGAGGACGAAGAGGATGATCGTTATACTTGGGCTTACGGCTATTGTGTTTATGTATTTAATCTACGCACTCCTGAACCCTGAAAAGTTCTAGTCAGCTATGGGGGATAGAGCGGGCGGGAACAACAGATCATGAATATTAAGCATCATAGGTAGCAGGTTTTCGCAAACGTGTGCACACGTTTGGTGCTCTGAAGCAGGTCTGTTGTTCCAAACGCAGGAGCATTTTGGAGGAGGAATAGAGGATGGAGCTGCTTCAAATTGGAATTGTGATCGTCATATTGTTGCTCTTGGTAAAGCCAGTGGGCACCTATATGTATCATGTATTCTCAAATGAACCCAATCGGATGGATCGGATTTTTGGCGGAACAGAAAAGCTGATTTATAAGATAGTAGGATTGAAGAAGCTGGAGAGCATGCGTTGGACTACGTATGTTATGAGTTTCATTGCAACGAATGCCGTGCTTGTGGCGATCAGCTACTTGCTGTTGCGTTTACAGGGAATGCTTCCCGGTAATCCGGCGGGAAACAGTAATATGGAAGCATCACTAGCTTTTAATACGGTAATCAGCTTTATGACGAATACAAATCTCCAACATTATAGCGGAGAAAGCGGGCTTACGTATCTGACACAGATGGCGTTCGTCACGATGATGATGTTCACTTCGGCTGCTTCCGGTTTTGCGGTTGCTGCGGCTTTTATGAGAGGATTGACGCGGCGCGGTGAAGGAATGGGCAATTTCTTTCAAGATTTTATTAAAGCCATTATAAGAATTTTCCTGCCGCTGGCCTTTGTGCTTACGCTGGTGCTGGTTGGATTGAAGGTACCCCAGACGCTACAGCCTACGGCGGATCTTACGACGCTGAGCGGAACACAGCAGCAGATTTCTATGGGACCCATTGCTTCTCTGGAGTCCATCAAGCATTTGGGGACAAACGGGGGTGGTTATGCGGGAGCTAACTCGGCGCACCCTTTTGAAAATCCAAGTCCTTGGACGAACGTGCTGGAAATTTTGGCAATGTGGGTAATGCCGGCTTCGTTGCCGTATACCTTTGGATTGTTTGCCCGTAATCGCAAGCAGGGCTGGATTATTTTTAGCTCCATGATGGTATTGTTTCTTATTTTTCTATCCATTACATACGTGTCTGAAAAGACAGGTAATCCGTTAATCCAGACACTGGGTGTGGATGCTTCTCAGGGAAGCATGGAAGGGAAAGAGGTTCGTTTCGGCATTGGACAATCGGCTTTATTCACTGCGGTCACAACAGCGGCAACGACAGGTTCGGTCAATAATATGCATGATACACTAACTCCACTGGGTGGCATGGCTGCTTTGGGAGAAATGATGCTAAACGTCATTTTTGGCGGCAAGGGTGTTGGACTGATGAATATGCTGATGTATGCGATTCTGGGTGTGTTTATATGCGGACTGATGGTCGGGAGAACTCCGGAATTTATGGGGAGGAAAATTGAAGGCAAGGAAATGAAGCTGATCGCGATTGCCATTTTGGTACATCCGTTTCTCATTCTCGCCCCAACTGCACTTGCATTTATGAGTCATTGGGGATACGATGCGGTCACGAACCCTGGCTATCACGGGTTGACTCAGGTGCTCTATGAATATGCGTCATCTGCCGCAAATAACGGTTCGGGATTTGAAGGTCTTTCGGATAACAATGTATTCTGGAACATGACGACGGGGATGGTTATGTTCTTCGGACGATATGTATCTATGATTGCATTGTTGGCTGTGGCGGCTTCGTTGAATGCCAAAGCACCGACTCCGGTGACGACGGGGACACTGCGCACGGACAACAAGTTATTTGGAGCCATTCTGATCGGGGTCGTGCTGCTGATTGGTGCGTTGACCTTTTTACCCGTCATCGTATTGGGACCTGTTGCTGAATTTTTGACCATGTGAAGAAGAAAATGAGAATGGATGAACGGGGTGTTTGATCATGAAGGAACAACGCAAACACATGCTGGACAGAGGCATCTTGAAGCATGCGATCAAGGATAGCTTTATAAAGTTAAATCCGATGATTATGATGAAAAATCCTGTCATGTTCGTCGTGGAGATCGGTACATTGGTCGTACTGCTCATGTTACTGTTTCCCGGTTATTTTGGAACTGGCAAGGAAATGGGCTTTAACCTGGCCGTGTTTGTTATTCTGTTGTTTACGTTGCTTTTTGCTAATTTTGCCGAAGCACTCGCGGAGGGGCGGGGTAAGGCACAAGCTGCCTCTTTAAAAAAATCCAAGCAGGATACACAAGCTAACAAGCTCATCGGAAATGACATTCAGGTGGTTAGCTCAACCGAATTGCGTAAGGGGGACGTGGTTATTGTCTCCCAAGGCGAAATGATTCCAAGCGATGGTGAGGTCATTGAAGGTCTGGCTTCGGTGGATGAATCTGCAATTACGGGAGAATCGGCTCCGGTCATCAAGGAATCGGGTGGTGATTTTTGCTCGGTAACCGGCGGGACGCGAGTAGTCAGTGACCGGATTAAGGTGCGAATTACGACAGAGCCAGGCGAGACATTTATTGATAAAATGATTTCGCTCGTGGAAGGCGCACAGCGGCAAAAGACGCCGAATGAGATTGCACTGAACACTTTGCTGATTAGCTTGACGATTATTTTTCTAATTGTGGTGGTTACGCTAGCGCCGATTGCCCGTCATTTTAACATTGATTTGCCTGTTCCTGTGCTGATTTCGTTGCTAGTCTGTCTGATTCCGACCACGATTGGAGGACTGCTGTCAGCTATCGGGATTGCTGGTATGGACCGGGTCACTCAGTTTAACGTACTGGCCATGTCAGGCAAGGCGGTAGAAGCTTCTGGGGATATCAACACGATGATTCTGGATAAAACAGGTACAATCACCTTCGGTAACCGAATGGCGAGTGAATTCGTGCCTGTGGAGGGCGTGGAGAAGGCAGAGTTAGTGAAGTGGGCAGCGATTAGCTCTATGAAGGATGAGACGCCAGAGGGCCGCTCGGTTCTCGAATTGATGCGCAAACAGGAGCATACGTTGGATGCATCCTTGGCAGCAGGTGGAACCTTTATCGAATTCAAGGCGGAAACCCGGATGAGTGGTCTGGATCTGGCCGATGGACGAAAGGTACGCAAGGGCGCGGTGGATTCTGTTCGGCAATGGATCGTATCGCAAAACGGCAGTGTTCCAGCCGATCTGGAGGAAAAAGCCAATCAGGTAGCCTCAGAAGGGGGTACACCGCTGGCAGTCGCGCTGGATGATCAGATATACGGCATTATTTATTTGAAGGATACAGTGAAGCCAGGCATGAAGGAACGGTTTGATCAGCTCCGGGAAATGGGTATCCGTACGATCATGTGTACCGGAGATAATCCGCTGACGGCAGCTACAATTGCACGAGAAGCGGGTGTGGACGACTTTGTAGCTGAGAGCAAGCCGGAGGACAAAATCGCGGTTATCCGACGTGAGCAGGAACAGGGAAAGCTGGTTGCCATGACCGGAGACGGCACGAATGATGCACCTGCGCTGGCGCAAGCGGATGTCGGTCTGGCCATGAATAGCGGCACAGTCGCAGCCAAAGAAGCAGCTAATATGGTGGACCTGGATTCCGATCCGTCCAAAATTATTGAGGTGGTCGCGATCGGCAAGCAGCTGCTTATGACGCGCGGAGCATTGACAACGTTCAGCATTGCGAACGATGTTGCCAAATATTTTGCCATCATCCCGGCGATGTTCATGCTGGCCATTCCACAAATGGGCGCTTTGAACGTCATGGGGCTTGGCTCCCCGCTGTCCGCTATTTTGTCGGCGCTGATCTTTAACGCGGTTATTATTCCGCTTCTGATTCCGCTAGCCATGAAGGGCGTGAAGTATAAGCCGATGAGCTCGGATCGCCTGCTGGGACGGAATTTGCTGATTTACGGTCTGGGCGGTATGGTCGTACCGTTTGTCGGTATTAAGGCCATTGATTTGCTGGTGCATTTGTGGATTTAGCGCAGAAAGGGTGAACGACATGAGTGGTTTTTATCGGATGATGTCTGGACGCAGATTTGCTGCGCACGAAAAAGCCGAATCTGGCGGGCAAGGTCATAACAAACGTACAGGGACCGGGACAGTGTCGGAAGGACAACCGGAGAGACAAGAGATGCGAGGAAGTACAGTTATTGGAGTGGCTTTGCGAACATCGGTGCTGATGATTCTCTTGTGCGGTTTGGCATATCCCCTAGTCAGTACAGGAGTAGCGCAGGTTCTGTTTCCGCAGCAAGCAAACGGCAGTATGCTCCGTGACGCAGAGGGACGGGTGGTCGGCTCCGAACTGATTGGGCAGTCCTTTGCCGATTCGGCATTTTTTCAAGGTCGGGTATCGAGCGTTGATTACAATGGCGCTGGTTCAGGCTCAAGCAACTACGCGCCGTCGAATCCGGCCTTGATACAGCGAGTCAAGGACTCTATTGCGGATTGGCAGAAGCATAACCCGGATGTACCCGTCAGTCAGGTTCCGGTGGACCTGATTACGAACTCCGGCTCAGGTCTGGACCCGCACATCTCGCCACAGGCGGCACGGGTGCAAATTCCGCGCATTAGTGGCTTGACGGGTATCCCGCAGGATCAACTGAGAGCACTGGTGCAGGAGCAGACAGAAGGCCGCAGCGCCGGGGTATTCGGCGAGCCGCGTGTGAACGTGCTCAAGCTGAATCTCGCGCTTGAGGCGCAAATAAAGGTAGAGCCTGCCAAGCGTTGAGTATTCTTTATGTATACAGGACAAATAGAATAGGATGAACAAAAAAGGTATCTCGCTGCCATTGGGGCTAGTGAGATACCTATTTAATATATTCATATTTGGCTACCAATTAACCTGAAATCGTTTGGATGATGAGCACTACATTCAAGATGATGATGACAGCGGTCACGATCCAGGTTAATACTTTTTGCCACATTTTATTTGCAAATTCACCCATAATCTTTTTGTCACTGGTAAAGAGCAATAATGGAATGATGGCAAAGGGAAGCTGGATGGACAGAATAACCTGGCTCAGCACAAGCAGTTCTTCCGCACCTTTTTCACCTGCGATAGCAGTGACGATAACCGCTGGAATGATCGCGATGAGGCGGGTCACCAGACGACGCAACCAAGGTGAAAGACGAAGATTCAAAAAGCCCTCCATCACGATTTGTCCGGCTAAAGTGCCTGTAACGGTTGAATTTTGACCTGAGGCGAGTAACGCCACCCCAAATAGTATGCTTGCCAGCGTAGTTCCAAGTAGTGGCGAAAGCAGATAATAGGCATCACTAATTTCGGCTACATCTGTTCTTCCTGCCGTATGGAATACAGCAGCTGCTACGATCAAGATGGCGGCATTAATAAATAAAGCGAACATCAGCGCTATACTGGAATCCCAAGTTGCAAATGTAATAGCTTCCCGTTTACCTGCTGAAGTCTGCTCAAATTTGCGAGTTTGTACAATAGAAGAATGCAGATACAGGTTATGCGGCATTACAGTAGCGCCCATAATACCGATGGCAATATACAGCATGCTTGGATTCGTCAAAATTTGCGAGTCTGGTACAAAGCCGCCCAATACGCCGCCCCATTCCGGTTGTGCCAAAATGAGATTAATCCCAAAACAGCCGGCAATCGTCGCCATCAGCACAATGACAAGTGTTTCCAATGCCCGAAAACCTTTGTTTTGCAGCAGTAAAATAAGCATGACGTCAAATGCGGTAATGATGACTCCGTATAGTAACGGTAGACCAAACAGCAACTTCAGCGCAATGGCTGAACCGATGACCTCGGCCAAATCCATGGCTGCAATAGCAATTTCGCACAAGAGCCATAAGCCGATGGCGACAGGACGACTGTAAGCATCACGGCACATTTGAGCCAAGTCTTTACCTGTGGCAATGCCAAGCTTGCCAGATAAGGCTTGTAGCAGGATGGCCATCAGGTTGGAGATTAGAATGACACTAAGCAACGTGTAGCCGAATTTCGATCCGCCAGCGATGTCTGTGGCCCAGTTGCCGGGGTCCATATAGCCGACTGCGACCATATAGCCGGGTCCAGCAAAGGCAAGAAACTTCCGAAACCAGGTTCCGTCTTTCGGGACGCTCAAGGAACGATTCACTTCCGACAGTGAAGCGATTTCCGCGTAGTTACCCTTTGTATTTTTCATACGCTTCACCTTCTTTATTGATGTTGAAATATATTATTAGTGACATAACGATTGTGTTATTTCTATTGTACACTTACAATAGTTTTTGTCTAGTGCAACTTTTGTGTGGTCAAGCAAGTTAATCGTATTTTTGAAGCAATATGGGCATCGTATAAAGCCGAACACTAGAAAAAACCAAGCTATATCGCTCTGAGGGGTGGTCAAGCCCCCATTTTATAGACACTGAAAAAAGCCCCTAGGCTATAAGCTGCTTCCGATACTCTTTCGGAGGCAGCTTATTTAACTTTCGTTGTGGTCGACTTTGGTTGTAAAATCGAATATATTCTTCTATTCTCCTTTGTGCCTCGTCCATATTTCGGATATCATAGGGGTAGAGCCCTTCCGTTTTGAGATGCGAGAAGAAGCTCTCCATCGAGGCATTATCATAACAATTGCCTCGGCGAGACATGCTGATTCGGGCGCCAACCTTTGGCAGCATGTCATGGTACGCATGGGACGTGTACTGGAATCCCTGGTCGCTGTGAACGATGAGGCCAGTCACGTCTTTTTGCTGTTTAAAGGCTTGTCGAAACGTCTGTAAAACCAGTTCGTTATCATTTCTATGGCTCATCTGGTACGCGATAATTTCGTTATTGAACAAGTCTTTAATCGCAGACAGATATAGCCAGCAATCCCCCACACGATATTGCGTGATATCTGTGACCCATTTTTGGTTAGGTTTGTCCGCCTTGAAATCCTGTTTTAGCAGATTTTTCGCCACACGACCTTTCGTAGAGGAAGCATAGTTGCAGCGATGTTTCCGGCGAATTTGTGAGCGGATTCCCAAGAACTGCATGAGCCGGAGTACCTTTTTATGGTTCATCCAGACTCCGTGATCGTGCTGCAAAAATAGTTGAATTTGGCGATAGCCGTAGACCCCGTTATACTGCTCATACACTTTCTTCACAAGTGCTTTCGCGTCCCGATCTCGATCTGCTCCTCTACGCTTTAAGAAGGCGTAATATCCACTTCTGGAGACTTTGAAAAGCGTACACAGTTTGCTAATAGGATAGTCTTTCGCAGCTTTCTCAATGGTTATATATTTGTGTGCTTCATCTCCTGTATCCAGATTTCCAAACACTTTTTTAGCATGTCATTTTCCCGTCTCAGCTTCTGTACATACCTATCCTGGTCGATATACTCCTTACGCCGTCCTCGCTGGTCCATTAGCCCGAATTCACCGAGTTGCTTGTATTTGCGCATCCATTCTTTTAATCGATGTCGATCTGCGATCCCAAACTTCTCCATGAGTCTACGATACGTCCAACCTTCTTCAATATGGAGTCGTATGGCCTCTACCTTGGTTTCAAACGTATACTCGTTAAACTTTGTTCCCTTTTTCGCCGGCATAAAAATGCACCCCTTAGATTTCATCGGATAAACCAGGGGTTTATTCCAATGTCTATTCTAAGGGGTGCACTTCAGGGAGCAGCTTGGTCGTTTTGGATTTTTTTAAATTGTTGTCCATCTTCCGGGTGAACGCTGCTCCATATTTATCAATTTCCTTGTAGTTATTCGGACTGAAACGATAAATAGTCCGGTACAATCCTTTTTCTTCGAATTTACGCGTTTCAGAAAAGGCTTCATTCTCCAAGTTCGGAATCGGAAGCATTTTGGTCATTTCTACGCCTGTAAGCTTTTCCAACGCTTTGGTATAGGCCATCACATGGACTCCACCCCGCACCAACAAGTAGCCTACGATCTCGCGTACGACAGGGTTGTCAGTCATGGAAGTCTGAGCAGATACAATAAAATGATTCAAGTAAGCCTTCAAGACACATGTTGACGGCCCATCAAGCTAGGGGCTTATAACATATAGTGTAAACAAGGTGAGATGGAACTAAACGGTAAATGTACTGGTTAACAACCTTATTTCAAATGATTCATTTTGTGTAGTTCGTTTAAAGTACATACGAGAAGGAAATCATGTATTAACATGACGATAGATTCCTGCGGAAAACATATGATATAGAGAAGGAGAGATGAAATCATGGAAGCATTATACACAGCATCAGCAACGGTACATGGTGGAAGAGACGGTTCAGTCGCTTCATCTGATGGAGTTTTGAAGCATAAGCTCAGCACGCCGAAGGAACTGGGTGGCGCAGGTGGAGAAGCTACGAATCCGGAGCAATTGTTTGCGGCAGGCTATGGTGCCTGCTATGAGAGCGCATTGGCTAATGTGGCCCGGAAGGCTAAGGTGAAGGTAGACAATGTTGAGGTCACCAGCCACGTATCTATCGGCAAGGACCCACGCGATGGCGGCTTCCAGCTGGCGGTACGTCTGGATGTGAAAATACCCGGTATTGAACGCGCTCAGGCCGAAGATCTGGCACGCCAAGCGCATGATTTTTGTCCGTATTCCAAAGCAACACGCGGTAACATTGATGTCGAGCTTAATGTCATTTGACTGCATTTCTATAACTTTTACACTCTGGCCGCCGATTTATCGGTGGCTTTTGCACATAGATCTTGATTCGCTGAGATTTGTGACCATTTGACATCATCGCCAAAATTCATTAAGATGGCTTAGGTGATTCTGGTCATCAGGTACGAAACAAATTTGAAAAATACGGGTGATATGATGTCTTACAGACCGAATATTGTTAATTTCACGCTGGCTGGCAGCAACGAAAAAGAAGGGCTTTATGAGTTTAAAATGAGTTTGGCCGATGGAACGGAGTGCCGCGTTTTTTCTCAACGTAATCCGGAGTGGACCTTGACGAATATTAGTCGACTGCTAACGACGCCTTGCCCGGTATGCCATAAGGATTTTATCTGCAAGTGTATGGATAAGTTCCATGAGGAGTTTTTAGAGCAAATTAATACGAAACAGCTGTTTGAGAAAGCATTGAGCTAGTTTTTCGAACAGGTAAAGACTATACATTTCTAAACAAGCGTCGGATACTTTCGGCGTTTTTTTGTTTATATTCATATGGTTGCGTTGCTGGTATTCATGCCGTTGATTTTCTTGGAGGTGAAATGCATTTATGAACCAGACTGATCATGCTCATTCAGATCATTCCATTGTGTTGGTAGATGGGGTATGCCACTTTTGTCAGGGAGCGGCCCGCTTTATTATCAAGCGTGACCCTAAGGGAACATTTCATTTTGGTTCCCTGCAATCCGAGGCAGGACAAGAACTATTACGTGCAGGAGGACTATCTACAGATCAGCTGGATACGTTCGTGCTGATTGAAGACGGTACGTATTATACAAGGTCCACCGCGGCTTTGCGAATTGCCAAACGTCTTCGTTTTCCATACCCGCTGGCCTATGTGTTCATCCTGGTTCCCCGCTTTGTGCGCAACGCTGTCTATAACTGGGTGGCGCGTAACCGATATCGTTGGTTTGGCAAGGATGAAGAGGATCAATGTCAGATCCCCCCACCAGAAATCAGACAACGATTTTTTTAGTTGCTTTTTTAAGTTTCTTTTTTGGAGCGATGTCTACGAATTAGTAAGATCACAGCGATCACGATTAGTATCAGGCTCGTAACAGCTACATACACGATATGTCGTACATTGGGTACGTTAACAGACAATTTTAGCTCGTTAGATTCCAAAGGAGCAATGTCCCAATACAGTGTTTTTCCGTCTTCCGACACACGGTCCGCATTATTGGTAGCAGGTTGGATGGGTAAGGATAGGCTGAAGTTAAGATCCAGCTGCCGCTCCAGTAATTTGCGCGCAAACACATTCATTTGCTCAAATTTATCACTCAGTCCTTGAGCTTCTTCAGGAAGCATCCGTGGTAGATCGAGCTTCATGGTAAGATCAATATGCGTTGTGAAAAAATGTTGGCTCACAGCGCGCTTTATTTCTAATCCCTCAGGTAGATTTAATCCCTGACTGGGATTTTTTTTGTTTGTGCTCCAATCTCCTTGATAATGCCCCTTGATTTGATATCCCTTTCTTCCCTGTTCAGCTAGCGGCTGTACATCTACATTGTTGCTTTGAATACGCTTGACTAATCGATCTAGCAGCCCGGGATTGTCCAACATCATCAGTGTCTGGTTGTTTACACTGAACGTTGCATCCAGATCTACACTTTGATCGAGATGAACATCTACATGGATGTCACCCCGAGCACATGAAGTAAGGGTAAGCAGACAACACATTAGCATAAAAATGAACAGTATTTTTCGTATTAGATTTTGCTGACGTTGGTTCCGATAAGGACTGTATCCAGTTTGCTTCATGACCTGCCCCTTCTTTAAATACGTTCTTTAATTTTACTATTGGATATCTTCTATATATTACACATTGGGAGAACGAAAATCGAACGGTATAACGAAAAACATAAGAATTATATTTTTTAAAAAATGTTTCCCTAGGTAAAAACTTTAGTGTATACTCTAAAATATAGTATTTATAAAAAATAATTGAATCAAGGAAATAGTTTGTCCCAAAACGAAGTTCAAAGGAGGATTTTAAAACATGAACAAGCAGTTTAAGAAGGCTTTGCCGCGATGGGTAACGACAGTTGGAGTATTGTCTCTAGCTCTGGTTTTAGCGACTGCATGTACCGATGCTAAGAAGAAGGAGCAGGGAACTGCGAGAGAAACAGGACAAAAAATAAAGGCTACGGCTACCATCGGTATGATCTCTGACATTGTCCGCAAGGTCGGCGGTAATCATGTGGAGGTCACGGGAATTATGAAGTCAGGCGTTGACCCGCATTTGTACAAGGCTTCTCAGGGAGATATGCGCAAGCTAGATCAGGCCGATGTTATTTTTTATAACGGGTTGCATCTGGAAGGAAAAATGCAGGACATTCTGGAGAAGATCAGCAAGCAAAAACCCGTCATACCCGTGTCCAAAAACATCGCACAGGATCGGTTGCGTGCAGGTAGCCCGGAAATGGGATCTGAGCATGATCCACATATCTGGTTTAACGTACAGAATTGGATGTCTGCGGTAGAAACCGTCAGAGATGAATTGTCGGCGCTAGACGCTGTTCATGCGGAGGAATATAAGGCCAACGCAGAAGCCTATCTTACTGAGCTGCGAGAGCTGGATGATTACACGAGAGAGCAGATTGCCAGTATACCGGAAGCCCAGCGAGTGCTTGTCACGGCACATGATGCTTTCGGCTATTTCGGGGATGCCTACCACATTCAAGTGAGAGGACTTCAAGGTATGAGCACAGAATCAGAAGCGGGTTCTCAAGATGTGACCAAGCTGCGAGATTATCTGGTCGAACATAAAATCAAGGCTATATTCGTAGAATCTAGTGTTCCGAGAAAGGCCATAGATGCGGTTATTCAAGGGGCCGCTCAGCAAGGTCATACAATTAAGGTTGGTGGCGAGCTGTATTCGGATGCCATGGGTGAAGAAGGCACAGAAGATGGCACATATATTGGAATGGTCAAACATAACGTTAATACGATTGTTAAAGCTCTTAAATAAGGAGGCAAAGATACATGGGGCATTCACCACTTGTCGTTCGTGATTTATCGGTAGCTTATCAAAAAAAGCCCGTTTTGTTCGATGTTTCCTTTGAGGTGCCGGAAGGCAAGCTGATTGGTATTATCGGCCCGAACGGGGCTGGGAAATCTACGTTGATCAAGGCAGCGCTTGGACTGATTCCAAAGCTTAGGGGCGAGGTGCTGGTCTACGGCAAGCCCTATAAGCAACAGCTGCTCAAGGTTGGCTATGTACCACAGCGGGAGTCGGTGGATTGGGATTTTCCGACGAACGCATTGGATGTGGTTATGATGGGACGGTATGGCAGATTGGGCTGGTTTAAGCGTCCGGGTGCAGCAGATCGTCAGGCTGCGATAGAGAGTTTGGACAAGGTTGGAATGAGCAAATATGCAGACAGGCAGATTAGTCAATTGTCTGGCGGTCAGCAACAACGTGTTTTTTTAGCCAGAGCACTCGCACAGGATGCTCAGCTTTATTTTATGGATGAACCGTTTGTCGGTGTGGACGCTGCAACAGAAAAAGCCATTATTTCGCTGCTCAACGATCTGAAACAGCAGGGTAAAACCGTGCTTGTCGTTCATCATGATTTATCTACAGTCACGGATTATTTTGATCAGGTTATGCTGTTGAACGGGCATCTTATGGCGTTTGGAGAGACGACAGATATTTTTACCGAGGAAAATCTGCAGCGTACGTATGGTGGGCGTCTGAGTATACTCAAAACAAGCCCGGATTCCGGTACGATACTCGGAGTGAGGTGAGCAGTATGACAAGCTTGGCAACGCTTTTGACCGACCCGAATATGCAGTGGATTTTGCTGGGCTGCATTTTGCTCGGTTTAAGCAGCGGAGTGATTGGAAGTTTTATGTATTTGCGCAAGCAGTCGCTCATGGGAGATGCTTTGGCACATGCAGCTTTGCCGGGGGTATGTGTGGCTTTTATGATCACAGGTACAAAATCCGTGTTTGGATTTATGATTGGGGCCGCCATTGCAGGGATTGTTGCGACCTTTGCCATCAGTGCGTTAACCCGGTATTCACGAATTAAAAGCGATTCCGCGATTGCAGCGGTGCTGTCGGTATTTTTTGGCTTCGGCATTATGTTGTTGACCGAAATTCAGCATAGTGGCGCAGGCAACCAAAGCGGATTGGATAAATTTCTATTTGGTCAAGCTGCGGCAATGGTATTGTCTGATGTCTATACGATGGCGGTAATTTCGGTGGTACTCATCGGAATATGTATATTATTTTTCAAGGAATTTAAGTTGCTCAGCTTTGATCCCGGCTTTGCCCGCGGACTTGGTTATCCGGCAGGTTTGCTGGATAAGTTGTTGATGCTATTGATTGTCATTGCGGTGGTTGCTGGCATTCAGGCCGTGGGAGTCATTATGATGGCTGCCCTGCTGATTACCCCGGCCGTGTCGGCAAGATACTGGACAGAGAAGCTGGGTGTCATGGTGTGCCTATCAGGCTTGTTTGGTGCTATAGCAGGCCTTGGTGGGACGCTCATTAGCTCTCTGGGGCAAAATCTGCCTACAGGACCGTTATGTGTGTTGTGTGCGACTGTGGTGTTTGGAATGAGCTTGATTTTTGCGCCGCAGCGCGGGATGATCTCCAAGGCTATCGTTCGGTTGAACGCCAGAAAAAATTTGGAGCAGACAGTCGGAACACAGCCAAGGGAGGAGCGTGCCCTATGAGTTCATTTTATGTAATTTTGACGGGAATGTTAGTGGCAGGGGGATGTAGTATCGTTGGGTGCTTTCTCGTGCTCCGAAAAATGGCTATGATCGGTGATGCAATCAGTCATGCGGTACTACCGGGGATTGTCATTGCCTTTCTCATCAGCGGATCGAGGGATTCGGTGTGGATGATGTTTGGTGCGGCTGTGCTGGGTCTTCTAACGGTGTATCTGATTCAGCTATTCCAACAAAGCGGTCTGCAAAGTGATGCTGCCATTGGCGTGGTGTTTACGACATTGTTCGCTATCGGTGTTTTGCTGGTCAGCGTGTTTGCTTCCAATGTCCATCTGGATATGGATCACGTTTTATATGGGGAAATTGCTTATGTGCCGTGGAATACGTTCGAGATTGCCGGCTTCGATGTCGGTCCGAGGGCTGTGTGGATTACGGGCGCGATGTTTTTGATCAATTTGCTCGTGATAGGAGGCTTTTTCAAGCAATTTAAAATTACTTCCTTTGATCCCGCATTAGCAGCTTCGTTGGGCATTCCAGTTGTTTTTTTTCATTATCTGCTGATGAGCCTCGTCTCGCTAACGACGGTGGCATCATTTGAGAGCGTGGGCGCAATTCTGGTGGTTGGCATGCTCGTTGTGCCGCCGCTTACCGCTTATCTGCTGACGGAGAAGTTGTCTCGTATGATTGTATACAGCGTCGGATTTGGAGCCATCAGTTCGGTCGCAGGCTTTTACACAGCAAGTGTATTGGATGCTTCTATTGCTGCATGTATGCTATGTGTATCGGGTGTGTTGCTGCTTTTGGCTTTTCTCTTTTCCCCGTCTCACGGTGTGATATGGCAAAAATTATTTCAACAACGGGGGATCGTTAGCGAAGATAGCAAGTGATTGTAGGAAGTGATCCCATATGAGTTACCCAAAATAGCGTGTATTCAGGCATAAGAGACCTGAATGCACGTTTTTTGCGCTTATACTGCCCTGCGCGGCTTTTTTTGGAGCAAGCTTGATTGATCATCTTGAATTGATTGGGACACGGGAGTACATTCATTACAACCATATAAGAATGAACGGAATGAGCGGTTACGCTGGGGGAGGAACGAAAGTGGAGAGCTTCAAACGTAAATCACCAGAGGAAATACTGGATTCGATTAACAAACTGCATCGAGGCAGACTCAAAATATACATGGGTGCGGTCAGTGGCTCGGGCAAGACGTATCATATGCTGCAGGAGGGACAATCGTTGCAGCATGAAGGTATTGATGTTGTGATTTGTGCGGTCTCAACCATGCAGCGGCCTGTGACCGTCGAACAGGTCGGCACGCTGGAGCGCGTGCCTAGTATTCATTGGATAAAAGATGGTGAGGAGCAAAAGGATCTGAATGTGGAAGCTTTGGTGGTACGAAATCCCGAGGTGGTACTGGTGGATCATTTGGCACATCATAACCGGAAAGACGCCCCATTTCCAACACGGCTGGAGGATATTCGGTATTTGCTGGAGCAGGGAATTAGCGTCATTACGACGGTTAATGTTTATGAACTCGAAGGAATTACGGAGTGGGTATATCAGCTAACAGGCTTTGAAGCGGAATATACGGTTCCGGTTGATACACTGGAGCTGGCGGATGAAATTCGTCTGATTGATGCCACCCCGGAGATGATTTTGGAACGGCTGGCGAAAGGCTACATGCATACGCCCAATCCTGAGATGTTTCACCGGGGAAATCTGGGTAAATTGCGTGAGCTAGCCCTGCGATTGGTAGCAGAGGATGTGAATGATTCGCTGGAACGACACCGGGAGGAGTTAGGCTTGCACGGGGCGTCAGGAGCGGCAGAGCGTATTTTGGTACCTGTTCAATATCATTGGAATGGGTCTATTTATGTACGTAGGGGGGAACAGGTCGCCAAGCGGTTGGGTGGAGATATGCTAGTAGTCTCCTTTGTCAGCTCGAAGCGCAAGCTGTCCAAGGAATCAGCAGCCTTCAAGCGTTCGATTGAGCAGTTGGCTGACAAGATCGGATCAACATTTGAAGAAATCCCGCTTTTTTCCCGCAGAAGGTTGCCTCGTCAACTGATTCATTATGCGGTGACGCACAATGTTACCCGAATTGTTATGGGGCATTCTCGGCAGACTCCGTGGCAGGAGCTGATGAAAGGATCGCTGGTGAATGGGATTTTAAAACGAATGAAAAATATGGATTTGCTGCTGATTGCGGACCGGGCCGAGCAGGAGGGTGAACGGATTTTGCCAACAATGAGACAGGAGGAGGGAGATAATGATCCGTATCATCGTTTGAGCGTTGAGGAAGCACAGGCTGAGGCAGCCAAAATCCTGCGGGGCAAGCTCAAGGTATACATTGGCGCTGCTCCGGGGGTCGGCAAAACATACACGATGCTGAGAGAGGGGAATGATCTGCTGGAGAGCGGGATCGATGTAGTTATCGGACTGCTGGAAACGCATGGAAGAGCAGAAACACTGGCACAAGTAGGCTCTCTGGAGATGATTTCCCGTCAGTCCATTGAGCGTCATGGTGCACACTTGGAAGAAATGGACACCGAAGCCATTCTCCGGCGTAATCCCGAGGTAGTGCTTATTGATGAGCTGGCACATACCAACGTGCCCGGAAGTATGAGATCTAAGCGCTATGAGGATGTGCTTACGATTTTGGAACAAGGTATTTCTGTGATATCCACAATGAATGTACAGCATCTGGAGAGCCTGAATGATGCGGTAGAACAGATTACTGGCATACGAGTGAGGGAGACTGTTCCCGACCATATGATGCGTCTGGCCGATGAGGTACAGCTTGTTGATGTGGCTCCTAAATCGTTACAGCAACGTATGCGTGAGGGCAAAATATACGATCATGCGAAGGTGGAACAGGCACTTAGCCACTTTTTTAAACTGGGCAATCTGATTGCGCTGCGTGAACTTGCTTTGCGGGAATTGGCAGATGACGTAGATGAGCGGCTGGAATCCTGGGATCGACACGAATCACTTCGGGGACCGTGGCGCAGGGAGGAAGTGATCTTCGTAGGCGTGACGCTAAGTGAAAATGCTGAAAGGTTGATTCGCCGTGGTTTTCGTATCGCCTTTCGTCTGAAGGCTGTGTGGATTGTGACTTATGCTCATGTCGGTGAGCGTATACCTGAGAGACTGAGCCCTCGTCTGGAACAACTAAAGCTACTGACCCACCGACTGGGGGGGACCTTTGAGATACGGCTTGTTTCCAGCCGATGCGAGATTGCCGACATTTTGATTGCTCCGGTGGAAGGATATTCAGGTACACAGCTCATCGTGGGGCAGTCTTCCCGAAGTAGTCGTTGGGGTAAGTCTGCGGTTGTGCCAAGGATTCTCCGTCAAGCACGTCATATGGATGTTCTCATTGTGGCGGATTATGATCCGGATATTAAGCTGGAGGTAGATCATTAATTAGCCTAGTAAATTCATAAATAGTCATATGCTGGTTACCGATGGTTCGCTGCTTCCATAGTATATTCTATCTCAAAGAAATGGAGGCGAATTTGAATGTATAAACATCGTAAGCATGATTGTCATTTTCCAAAGCCGAAAAAACGTGTCTTTAAGAAGATCATTAAGGTGACTGTCATTAAGTTTAAACCTAAATTTAAACGTGATCACTGGAAACATGAAGATTTTGATAAGAAATGTCATTGCCGGAAACGTCGCCATCATCGCCATCATGACTGTCATCGTCGTCACCACAAATTCTACTAAGATGAAGATGGTAGGAGGCGGGGCTAGACTGCCCGCCTTCTCCTAGTACGAGGATTTTGGAAGATACTTGCACAAAAAATACTTGCTCTAATATAAGCGCTATGCTATTCTACCAGTAAATAGATTGCACGTGACGGAAGCACCGTTCACCAACCGTATGTACTTACGGATGGATGAACGGTGCTTTTTTGCGTTGTTGTGTTAGGGAAAGGGATGAGCGTTATGGTTCCAGTGAAAGTGGTATTGGCTGTAGAAGGCCGGGATTATATTGAGCCGCTGCTGAATTATGTTCACGGAAGCGAGTACGCCAGAAGGCTGAGAATAACGGCTTTTTCGCAACCGGAGGCATTTCATCAATACATGATGGAAACCAGCGGAATGAAAAGACCGGATGTGGTGGTTGGTGAAGCGGCTTTTTTGAATCTATGGACAGATAGGGAAGCTGCTGATATTCCTTGTTTGGTATTGCATGAGGGAGAACAAGTGAGCGAATATGGACAGCCTTTATTAAAATATCAGCCTTTATCTGAGCTGGTCGGTTTTATTTTGGAAACGGCGAGACAGAAGTCGAACGGTCGGAAATGTGTAAACAGCCGGGAAGGTGGACTGATTATCGGCATGGTAGCAGCTTCCGGCGGACTGGGCAAGACAACGGCCGCACTCAATATGTCCAAACAGCTGGGGAATGAGGGATATTCGGTATTCTATCTGAATCTGGAGACGGTGGATTCAAGCTCGTTGTTCACTGGTTCAGGCAGTGCTAGCGGAGCAGAAGGAGAAGGGCTGTCCAGGCTGCTCTATGATCTCAAGGCGGAGGGGAATGAGGGCATTCCATTATCTGTGGCAGCCTATTGTGTTCGCCGCCCTGAAATTCAGGCGGATACTTTTCAGCCTGTCTATAATCGTAAGGAACTGACGGACATGACTTGTGATGAAGCGAAAGAACTGATTCGAACGGTTGCCGAAAGCGGACAGTATGATGTAGTGATCGTAGATGGCGATTCTGAAAAAGGTGACCGGGCTCAAGCGGTGCTTGAAGCTAGTCATAAGCTGATCTGGTTGCTGGCAGACGATTTAATGAGCATGCACAAGTGCGGATTATGGCTGGATGTTTTAGAAACCACGCAGCCTGAAGGACTTGAAGATATGATATGTAAAACCAGCTTTGTGGTGAACCGTTATATGGGAACTATGATCAACTCGTTACCTCGTGACTTCATGGAGTTAAACGGAGCGTTACCCTATATACCTTCATGGAAGCAGATGCAGCACCGTGAGCTACTGCTTAGTTCACCGATTTATCAGCGGGAAATTCGTCATCTGTGCCACGAGCTGCTGAATGTGGACAGTGTAACACATCCGCCCGCCGTTTGGTCTTAAAAGGGGCTGATGAACATGAATGAGGAACGGTTTAAGGCATTGCGAGCAGATATCCGAAACGGGCTGGACGTAACGTCTTCGGTAAAGGATACCGATCTGGTACGGCATATTGAAAATCGAATTTTACACGATGTAGAGCTGGCGGGCTTAACTTCCCGTGAGAAGCACGCGCTTGTCCGCAAGATTTTTAACTCTTTCCGTGGGCTAGATGTACTCCAGCCATTGATTGACGACCCGACGGTTACGGAAATTATGATCAACAGTCACCGGGAAATCTTTGTGGAGCGGGCTGGTGAGGTGATGCAGGTACCCGATCATTTTGAGTCCCGCGAGCGA
Organism: Paenibacillus sp. SEL1; assembly: GCF_054602535.1. NCBI lineage: Bacteria > Bacillati > Bacillota > Bacilli > Caryophanales > Paenibacillaceae > Paenibacillus > Paenibacillus sp. SEL1. Next base: position 3,461,933 of record NZ_CM137723.1, read on the forward strand.
CTGGAGGATTTAATCCAGACGATTGTAGCCGGGGTGAACCGAATTGTGAATGAGGCTTCTCCCATTGTGGATGCCCGGTTAAAGGATGGGTCACGCGTAAATATTGTGCTGCCTCCAGTTGCTCTCAAGGGTCCGACGATGACCATACGGAAGTTTCCCGAGCGTCCTATGACGATGGATGACTTGATACGAATGGGTGCGCTGGATGCAGAAACCGCTGCTATGCTCAAGGACTTGGTACGTAGCAAGTACAACATTTTTATCAGCGGGGGAACGGGTTCTGGTAAAACAACTTTTCTGAATGCATTATCCCAGTTTATCCCGTCGTCTGAACGGATTATTACTATTGAAGACTCAGCAGAGCTACAAATTGTGACGGTCCCTAATCTGGTTTCCATGGAAACAAGGAATGCGAACACCGAGGGAAAGGGAGAAATCACGATTCGTGATCTGATTCGTTCATCCCTGCGCATGCGGCCCAACCGCATTGTGGTGGGTGAGGTCCGGGGAAGTGAGGCGTTGGATATGCTGCAAGCCATGAATACAGGACACGATGGATCGTTGTCAACTGGGCATGCGAATAATATCCGCGATATGGTCAGCCGGCTGGAAACGATGGTGCTCGGAGGGGCAGAGCTTCCGCTTGGAGTAGTACGGCAGCAGATCAGCTCAGCTATTGATATATTCGTTCATCTGTCACGGATGCGCGACAAATCCAGACGAGTGCTAGAAATTAGCGAAGTGATTGGTTTTGAAAATGGTGAGGTGACGCTTAACCCTCTTTATCGTTTTCAGGAACGAGGAGAAAGTAAGGGGCGAATCGTAGGAGGTCTGGAACGTTGTGGCGAGGGTCTGCAACATACTTTGAAGCTGCAAATGGCCGGGATCAATCCGGAAAGCTGGCACAGGGGAGGAGTATCAGCGTGAAGTCAGGAAAAACGACTGCCAAGCAAGTATCACGTGAGGTCCCTTCTCTGCCAGATTATACGGTATATACATTATCGACAGTACAAAAAAGTCTGTGCATATTGTTTAGTGGCGTGCTGTTTGCGATGATCGGCTATCTATTTTATCACCAATGGATATTATCATTGCTGTGCGCTGCCGGGGCTGTGGTGACGCCTCGTTATTTTAGGCAATTTTTGCTGCAACGACGCAGGTCTGCTCTAAGCATCCAATTCAAGCAGGCTTTATATTCACTCTCATCTTCTCTTTCAGCGGGAAGGTCGGTGGAGAATGGTTTTCGTGAGGCTGTAGAGGATTTGAGATTGCTTAGTCCGGATGGAGATCACGACCTGATTTTTGAATTTAATATCATTACCGCCTGTCTTGAAATCGGACAGCCTGTAGAGGCTGCTTTGCAGGATTTGGCCCGTCGGGCGCAGATGGAGGATATTACGAATTTTGCGGACGTATTTGCGGCTTGCAAACGAACCGGAGGTGATCTGGTGGAAGTCGTACGACGAGCTTCAAATGTCATTGGTGAGAAGTTGGAAATTCAGCAGGAGATCGGTGTAATGATTGCGCAGAAACGTTTTGAATCGAGGGTTATGTTTGCGGCTCCTTTTTTGTTTGTATTGTTTATGACGATGACGGCGGGTGATTACATGATGCCCTTATACAGCGGTACAGGTATGATTTTATCAACCTTTTGTTTATTGGTGCTTGGTGGATGTCTTGTGTGGATCAACCTCATTATGAAGATTGAAGTGTAAGGAGAGATGGGTGTGGTGATGTTGGTTTGTCTGGTCATGCTGGTTCTGCAAGTGGGAGGTTGGGTGGTGCTGAACCAGATGCATAGTGCTAAGTATGCGCATTTTCGCCATATGAAGCTGGAGGGACTGCGGCTGCAAAGACTTTCAGTCCCATTTGTACACATGATTCATGCTTCACGTGCTACTCACCGGCTGCCTTTGCTGATGTTCAAGCTCCAGCGTTCGGTGCAGAAGCTGTATGGTATGCGCAACAGCGGAGAAAAAACGATGCTTTTTCTGGCAGAAATGTTGGGTTACGGATATATGATGGCTGCTGGTGGAGCTTTAATATCGCTTATGCTGGGCGGGGATGCGACTGGGCTGGTGCTCGGATTGGGACTTGGTATTCTGGTACCCATCGCGCTGATCAAGGATTTGCATGGGAAAGTACAGAAGCGGGATCAGCAAATTTTAATGGAACTGCCTGAACTGTTGAGTAAAATGATGCTTTTAGTAGGTGCAGGTGAGACGGTACAACGGGCATTGCTACATTGCGTGGAACGTAAAGGGGCGGATACGGAACATCCGTTGTATCGAGAACTGAGGCAGACGGTGGCGGAATGGGAAAGTGGTTTTTCCTTTCAACAGGCATTTGAGCACCTGAGCAAACGTTGTGGTATTCAGGAAATGACGGTATTTACGACGACAGTTTTGTTGAATATGAGGCGCGGCGGGAGCGATTTCGTGATGGCTTTACGTGAGTTATCCCAGACGTTATGGGGCAAGCGGACTTCAATTAGCCGCACAAGGGGGGAGCAGGCTTCATCTAAGCTAGTATTCCCGATGGCGCTGATTTTGCTAACGGTAATTGTGCTGGTGGGCGCTCCGGCTTTAATGATGATGAATATGTAGGAGGAATACAACGATGATGACATTAGTAACAGGCAGTATTCGTAAATTGTACAAGGATGAGGATGGCCTGGGTACGTTAGAAATGATCCTGATCATTGCCATTCTGATTGCGGTGGCAATTATTTTCAAGGATCAGATCAAAAAAATTGTAGAAGGGCTTTTGAAAAAGGCGGATAAAAAAAGTAACGATTTTATGGATTCATAATGCTACGCAAATTGGCACAAAAAGAGGACGGGAGCTTCTCCTTGGAAGCTTCCCTCGTCTTTCCCATTCTACTGCTGGTCATTTTTGTGATGTTATTTTTTTGCCTGTACATATATCAAAAATCTATATTGGTGCAGGTCGCTGCTACTGCTTCGGAAAGGGCCGCTTACAGTTGGGATAACAGCTTCAAGGACCCACGTACGGGAGCATTTACACAAGGGCAACGGGATTCTCTCTATTGGCGCTTGAAGGATGATGTTATGCTAGGAGCCCTGTTTGGCTGGACCGGAGCCAACAATCAGGAAAGTGTACAGGTGCCGGGCGACAATGGGGGAGGCTCGTTACCTGCTCAAAAGCTGTCCAATGCAGAAAATAATATGCCTGCGGGCATGCAGGGGCAGATGACATATGAGAACAGTATGATTCACCGTAAGGTAACCACAAAGTTAAACAAGATAGTGAAGGTACCTTTGCTGAATCAGTTTTTAGATCAGACAGATTTGCAAGGGGAAATGAGTTCTGGCGTGGTCGAACCTGTAGAATGGATTCGTACGGTGGAGTTGGTCCGTTATTATGGTGCGAAGTTTATGGGCAGAGGGTCAGGTGAAAAGGTAGATTCGGCAGTTGTAGGGAAAGTATTGATGCAATATGGTCAAAGCGGTCAGTGAGAAGTAAGTAATGGGAATGTAACTGGAAAGGAGGAAGCGGGTGTTTGGTAAGGGACACAATGCAAAGGACGGGGAATCAGGTGCTGTCACGGTCTTTTTAATTCTGATTTTGGCGGTCATGTTCGGTTTTATTGCTGTATTTATTGATTACGCGAGAATTGCTGCACTGCATGTGCAGACCGAACGGCTGACCCATGCGGCGGTTCGTTCAGTGATGTCTGCTTATGATCCGACATTACAACAGGAGTACGGTTTGTTTGCTTATGGTGAAGGCGGCGGAGAACAAATTATGGTCAAAGTGCTCAATGACAGCGCGCGGCGTACGGCACGCGCAGAAACGCTACCGCTTATGAATATGAAGCTGGATTCTAGTTCCCTGCAAATGGAAAGGAAGCTTGGCAAATATGCCATATTTAACGAGCAGATCCGTGAAGAGATGAAGTATAAAGCACCTGTCGATTTTACGTTTGAAGTGCTCGAAAAGCTAAAGCCGCTCTCTCAAAATATGAAAGAGGCTTCTCATACGGTAGATTTGCTGAAACGGCTGCAAAAGCTGTACGACAGACGAGAGGCCAAACTAGATGACATGCTGGAGAAGCAGCGTAAGGCAGGAGCTTATATGGAAGAGGTTCGTAAGCGGATTATTAAACAGAGGGGCACCTATATGCCCAATCAGTATATATGGGACCCGCTTGAGGTTGTAGCCGATATTGCCGCTCAATATAAGCATTACGTACATGTATATGAAGACAATAAGAAGAGTGTGGACGACGTTAAAATCATGCAGATGGAAAAATATGCACGTAGAGCGAGGGCAGCGCTTGATCGCCTGCGTCAGATCATGGCTCAGGCTGGAGAAGAACATGATAAGCTGCTTCTGGAAGCCAAGGAACCGTTAAATGAGGCCCAGCAGATCAATGAAGAGATGCGCAAAGTCATTGCCCAGTATAAGCAGAGGGCGGCCAATGCAGGCTACGATGAGGTTTCAGCAGCACCTACTCCAAGCGGAGCAGGCTCCAGCGCAGATCCGTCGGTAGGAAGCGCACGGCAAAAGGTAGAGGATTTGTTGATTCCAGACAAGGAATTTGAGCAATGGGAAGCAGAAATTGAAAAGCAACGGACTTCTATAAATACTGCTAACAATAGAATAACGAGTATGATGCGTACATTATCTTTTTATACAGATCCATTTTTGAATGCAGACATGCTCAAGCAAGAAGTCGCTTCAACTCTCAAAGAGATAGATAAATACTTGAGTGCGTACGCTTGGACGGGACCTGCGAATGTACTCGACGGTGAAGCCAAAATGATGGATACGCGACGTGGACCGGATAAAGAACGCAAGAAAATGGAAAAAGAGGCGAAAAACAAGCTCAAACAAGCCTATCGGATCATTGAGGTTCTTTCCAAAGGTAAACAAAGTGCAGAACAATTCCGAAATCTGGAGCGGTATTACAATGAAAGTATTTCGTTTAACCAGTCTACATCCAGTCCATCTGTATCCGCTGATTTGTCCTATGACACCTATGATGCAGCGGGAGCTTCCATGGATAGTATGGATGGTCTATACGGGTCGGCATCCAATTTACTGACTCAACTGGGAGACGAGTTTTACCAGAATGAATACGCGCTTTCTTACTTCCATCATGTGGATTTTAGCCGTTTTGGCAGTTTGGCCGGATCGGGTGGAAATGTGGGAAATGCTGCACAGATTTTGGGAGATCAGCTGGAGGTGAATAATCAGGAAGTTGAGTACATCCTGTATGGGTTCCATAATCCGACGGGTAATCTGGCATCCGCCTATGGAGAAATTTTTGCTATGAGACTCGCCATTCGAACAATGGAGGGATTGGTTAAAAACAGCTCAAAAGGTAATCCGCTGGTCGTTTTGGCGGCAGCTTTGTTATATGGAGTAGAAAAAGCGATAGAAGATATGATTATGCTGGCACAAAAGGGGGACGTGCCCTTGTCTGATTTTCTAAAATTTCGAATGACATACAAAGATCATTTGCGATTGTTCCTGATGCTCCATAGCAATAATGAACGAAAAATGTCCCGTATGCTTGCTCTGATCCGCCTGAATACAGATGTCAATCCTGCGGAGCGGCAAACGTATGCAACGGGTGAGGTCAAGAATGGGATGAGGCTGTGGTTTCTACCTGGGGTAATGAAGATGCTCGGGACCGCCTCAAAAGAAGGCGAGAGTATTAAGGGAAGTGTGTACTATGTCACGAAAACAGCGCATTTTTCCTATTAATCAGTATCTACGGCAGGTATGTGGGCAGGAGCGGCGTGAACAAGGAAGTATTGTTTTAGAAGCGTCACTCGTGTTGCCAATGTTTCTGTTTTTTATTATTTTTCTCATTTATATGGTTCAGATGACGCTGGTATCCACAGCCTTGCAGACCACCGCTTCAGAAGCGGTTAAGCAGGTTTCGACTAAAATCTACCCAGTTTCTCTAGCCGTGGAGGCGGCGTCCGCGAAAATAGATGCAGTCCGTGAACCGCTGGATGAATTGCCCAAGTTATCTGTGAGTGAATATGCAAGCCAATTCGCTGCCCAGTTGCCACCTCCAATTGGCGATTGGGTAGAAAGCGCTGTTCAGGGCGGTCAAAAGCCGATGGAGGAGCTGCGGGGGCGATTTACGGAAGCTGCACTTGACCCTGTTCTGAAGCCGATGCTAAAGCCTTTTATGGAGGAAAGCATTCTGGAATATGACCGTATTCATATAACGAGCGTACATGTACCTGCTCTTACAGGAACTAAGGACCCTTATTTTAGAGTAGAGCTGTCGTATGAACTGCCGATGAAGGTCCCCTTTCTGTATCGCAGCATTGTGCTTCAGGCGGCGGCAGAGGAACGTCTTTGGATTGGCGACACAGGGGAAGGAGCAGGTACAGGAAATGCGACAGGAGATAAGGATGCGCAGCATTCCATACAGTTGCTCGTCAAGCCTGAACCTGCTGTGAAAGGTGTGTACAATTTGATCAAGGCCAAGGTTGAGCCTGGGACGACTGCTAACCTTTCTGTACTTTATAAGTCGGGTGAGAGCACAGCTCAGCACTTGGGCTGGACCTCTGCCAATGCGGACGGGATTATTGAATGGAACTGGTTTGTTGGAACGAATACAACACCTGGTCAATGGAGCTTTGTGATTGAAACGGAGGACGGTCAACGTATAGAAGTTCCGTTTACCGTGGAAAAGCCAGCTGATGGATAGATAGGATCGACTCGACATGGACGGACAGGAATAACTACGATGGAAAATGATTTGGTAGTCTGCTAGTTCTATTTTTTAAAGGGGGAAGATCGTATTGACGTGGATGTATATTGTATGCGGAGTACTGCTCGCGATTGCGTTAGTTACGGATTTACGTAGCATGAAAATCCCTAATAAGCTTACATTGCCCGGTATAGTGGTAGGCTTGGTGTTCAATACTCTGTTTGGAGGGTGGCACGGTTTTTTATTTGCTGTTGCTGGACTGGGTACCGGATTTGGGTTCATGCTGATTTTGTACTGGATGGGAGCTGTTGGTGCAGGAGATGTAAAGCTGTTCGGCTTGATTGGAGCATGGACAGGTGCCGCTTTTGCATGGCAGTCAGCTTTATATTCGATTTTTTTTGCAGGTATTATTGGCATAGGAATTTTGCTATGGAAGAGAGAAACGATCATGAGACTGCGGCGCGTGGCTTTTAATTTAGGAGGATTTTTTCTATTTCGCAGCGGCAAAGCGCTGACCAGTGGAAATGAAGCGCACCTCAGGTTTCCTTTTATGACGGCAGTCATTCCGGGAGCGATCAGTGCTTATCTTTACTTCCTGCCATGACATGTCCGCTGGGGGAGATCATGCTACCTCACGGAGATAGGAAATTGTTAAGGAGGTCATGAATTGTTGGGTTTAAGCAGGGATTTTGCCCGGAACGGCGGGACATTTATGATTCTAAACAAGGAAGACGGGCTCAAGACCGATGATTTAAATTCCGTACAGACCGGCATGATGACTGGTAATCGGATTCCCGGTCTGCTGGAACTTAGAATAAAGGAAGTCGATTTTCAGATTGAGTTACATTACGACATTTCGGGGCAACGCATGCTTTCCCAGTTATGGAAAGGTGGGAGCGTGTCGACTTCTGATTTCTACCGGATTCTTTTTGAAGTGGCAGATGCCCTCCATCGTAGCCCGCAATATATGTTAGATATCCGCCAGTTTATTTTGCATGAGGATTATATTTTTCTAAGTGGTTCAGGTACTAGGGAAACCGCCAGTTTAACCTATGTTCCTTTACGCAGTGTACAGTATGCAGGGCAAACAGGCAGTCAATTTAAGCAGATGGTTATTCGTTTAATGACTCGTGTGGCCCACTCTCAGGGAGAATATATACAACGCATACTGGATCTGTGTGATAGAAATGAATTTGAATTGGGATTGCTAAAGGAACTGTTATTACAAGGAATGAAGGCCGGTACAGAGAGTGCTAGCGTGCAGGGAGAAAGTATGGAGGGGCGAGCTTTTTCATCAGCCGACCCTCTCATATCTGCTCATACCTCTCATGTCTCTCATACCTCACAGGGGAACTATACTGATCGTGGCGGAACATACGGGCAAGAGCATCGGGAGACTCTGCAGGAGATTCAGGAGCTTAAACGGATCAATCGGCTCAAACCGTCCATGAAACCAGAGGAGAATTCTGAGTTTGTAACAGAAAACGAAGTAGAAGATGTGGAGCCTGGATTGCAAAAATATAAAACGTACATTGCTCTTGGATGTCTGCTCGCTTCGGCCATCGTGTGGCGTTATATTTATCTGGATCATCCAGAGACGGTACCTTTGATCATTTCCGTGGTGCTGACCTTGGTACTTGCCGCCGTTGCTTATATAAGCTGGACGGGGAAATGGGAGCGCAATAGAACTTCATCTCATATGTACAGCGATTCAGTACCTGTATTGGATTCGGAATGGTTAGGAACTACTTCTTCCCCAGCGCAGCGGAAAAATGATCGTTATCAGGTAGATAAGCTGACCGGATTTGTAGCGGGACAGCATCATCAAGACAAGCGATCTTCCGATTTGAGTGATCAAGGGCAGGAGAGCTGGAGATGGACTTTTCCAAACTCAGAATCTAAAAGCGTGGGAGACCGAGTTACGGAAGACAGGGAGAAAACTTCAGCAAATTTTGACTTACACGAGCCATCGTGGAAAGGTGCGGAGCAGGGAAATGAATTGGAAGCCAGTGATACCAGTGAGGCTTATTATAAGTCTCTCTCCGGGGTAACGGAGCTGCTAAATGCTGCATCTAAGCAGGAAACCATGCTGCTTCGTCCAGATCAAGAGATACAGATTTCACCTGTTCAGCAATCACCGATTGCTTGCCTGGATCGCAAGCCACCAGGTAGTGGAGGGACCGAGCGCATCCGGTTGCAGCCAGACCAATTCGTTGCAGGCAGCTTTATCATCGGGAGAGACCCGCAACTGGTCCAGTTTGTGGAGCATACGGATGGAGCCTCCCGTTCTCATATTGAGCTTTGTATAGTTACAGGAGAACATAGCCACATTGTTAAGGATTTATCCTCGACGAACGGAACTGTTCTGAATGGAGAGCCTATGGTGCCTTATAAGGAGTACACAATGAAGGATGGAGACACTTTTAAAATCGCCGGGGTATCTTATACTTATCGGTTGGACACTTTTAAATCCTCCAATGCATCATAAATAAAGGTTATATGGATATATGTCAAGAAGAGGCCTGTTATGTTCAGGGCTTCTTTCTTTGTAATAGGGGCTATTCATAGGAATAAAATGAGCATCTTAAAAACTTGCAGTCTGCTTGAGAGATTGTGTCGGACTAAAAAAGAACTCTAAGCTGGCAGTGACACTACCTACCAGCCTGGAGTTCCTTTTTTTAGATTCAATGCTGTTTTTGGGAAGAATGGAGTTCCTCAAGAGCGTCCTTAAGTGAAGGATAGTTAAACTTAAATCCGTGCTCCAGCGCTTTGCGCGGTAGTACCTTTTGACCATCCAATACAAGCGTGCTCATCTCACCAACTAGCTTTGAAACGAGAATGCTGGGGACGGGAAACCAGTGCGGACGGTGATATACCGTAGCTACTGTCCTCCCAAACTGGTCGTTCGTCAAGGGATGTGGTGATGAAGCATTCACTGTCCCGACGATTTCCGTCGTATGGATGCAGTACGTGATCAGACGAACGATATCTTCAATATGAATCCAGCTCATCCATTGATGGCCACTGCCTATTTTGCCGCCGAATCCGAAGCTATAAGGCATCTTCATGAGGGGGAATGCCCCTTTTTTTCTGTCCAGCACAAGGCTAATGCGTAACTTAATTAAACGGGCATCAGAAGGGTAGGCATTGGCGGCTTCCTCCCATTGCTCAACCACCTGAGACAGAAAATCTCCCGATCGACGTGGGCTCGTTTCATCGAATGTTTCGGTCAGGGAAGTACCATAGGCGGCAACAGCCGAAGCCTGAATGATAACTTTCGGCTTTTTTTGTAGAGCATTCAATGCTTGAGCCAACCGGGCAACAGATAGCAGTCGAGATTGAAGAATTCTTTGTTTGGATTTATCCGTCCAGCGCTGATTCAGCGTTTCGCCTGCTAAATTAACGACCGCATCGGTGCCTTCCAGTACTTCAGGCTTTTGTTTTAATTCGTTCCAACTCATATATTGCAAACGGGGGCTCGCTTCGTGTCCTACCAGTGGCTTGCGGGTAACGACTTTCACAGTGTATCCGTCGTCTAGCAAGCTTTTGACCAGTGCACTCCCCACCAATCCAGTTCCTCCACATACGATGATGTTCATGGAGCCAGCTCTCCTTCCGATTCACAAAAAAAATACATCTGTTATAGAATATAACCCTTTTCGAGAAAAAAACTTCATATGAATGTACCTTTATACGGTTAAGGATGTCAATCCATGATTTTATTTACCCTCGTTTGACTAACATATATTCGGATGTGTACTTTATCTACGTGTTCCCTTAATAGAGTCATTTAAGAAAGCTGCCATAAAAGCTATGTTGTTTGATTTCAATAATCACGTTAAAATGATTAAATTAAAATAAGACAAGCATAACAGGATAAGGGGATGAATCAGAATCATGCTGAAAATTGGTTCTCATGTGTCCTTCTCGGACAAAGGTCTGCTCAGCGCTACAAAAGAAGCGTCTTCTTACGGGTCCAGCTCCTTTATGATATACACGGGGGCACCGCAAAACACGCGCCGTAAGCCGATGGAGTCCATGTATTTGGAGGAAGGCAAGCAGTTAATGGCTGAGAAGGGAATGGAAGATATCGTGGTGCATGCCCCGTATATCATCAACCTTGGCTCTTACAAAGAAAATACCTATGAGCTTGCGGTCAGCTTTCTTCAGGAGGAAATTCGACGCACACACGCGATTGGTGTGAAAAATATCGTGCTACATCCAGGCGCTTTTACCGATAAGGATGCAGAATACGGAATTGGGCGTATTGCTGATGGTTTGAACGAGGTACTAAACGGCGTGAAGGAGACAGATGTTAACATTGCGCTTGAAACGATGGCAGGCAAAGGAACGGAAATGGGTCGTAGCTTTGAGGAGATTGCCTCCATTATAGATAAAGTAGAGCATAACGAGCGTCTTACAGTTTGTATGGACACCTGTCACATTCACGATGCGGGTTATGATATCGTAAATGATCTGGACGGTGTATTAGAGCAATTCGACCGGATTGTCGGCTTGAATCGCATCGCAGTTGTTCACATTAATGACAGTAAAAATCCAGTTGGCGCTCATAAAGACCGACATACTCCGATCGGATCAGGCTGGATTGGCTATCAGACGATTCATAATGTGGTGCATCATGAAGCACTTCAAGGACGTCCGTTTATTTTGGAGACGCCATGGATTGGGAAGGAAGCCAAAACTCAGCGTCCGATGTATGAGGTTGAAATTGCCCTGCTTCGCGGAAATGTAAAGGAGCGCTTTGGGGATGAGTTTTTGGGTCAGGTAGAGCAATTGCATTCGTTTTTCAAAAAACAGGATGTGGATGTCCGTAAATTTGTGCTGGACACCTGGGCTCTGCTGAAAAATGATGCCAAAGCAAGAAAAGCCGATCCACGTGAGCCGTTGGAGCGTCTGTATGACATGATAACGGAAGCAGCACTATTTCCAGATTTGAGCGAAGAACACATTAATCAACGGTTGATTGCCTGGTTTGCCGGCAGTCATTTGCCAGTGACGGTATAAGCTAAGGGGGATTAATAGCCACATGGAAATTCACGTAAAACATCAGCCAAATAGCACACTATCAGCCCATGAAAACCGCGCGCGTATGCTTGTATCTTGTCCAGACGGACCAGGTATTGTAGCGGCCGTGTCCCGTTTTTTGTATGAACATGGGGCCAATATCGTTCAATCTGACCAATATACAATGGACCCGTCCGGCGGTATGTTTTTTATGCGGATTGAATTTGATCTGCCGAATTTGAGTGCAACCCAGCCACAGTTGGAGCAGGATTTTGCCGCTGTTGCTGAGCAATTCCGTATGGAGTGGACGATTTCTGCGGTCAGCCGCAAGAAAAAACTGGCTATTTTCGTTTCCAAAGAAGATCACTGTTTGGTAGAACTGCTGTGGCAATGGCAGGCAGGAGATCTGGACGCGGATATTTCATTGGTGGTTAGTAATCATCCAGATATGAAGGAGTATGTGGAATCGTTTGGCATCCCGTATCACCATATTCCGGTAACAGCCGATACCAAGCCAGAGGCGGAGCGCCGTCAACTAGAAGTCATTGGTGAAGACATTGACGTTATCATTTTGGCCCGTTACATGCAGATTATTTCGCCTAAGTTTATTGAGCATTATCGCAACCGGATTATCAATATCCATCATTCCTTTCTGCCCGCATTCGTGGGTGGGAAGCCATATGCCCAAGCCTATAATCGCGGTGTGAAAATTATTGGTGCTACTGCGCATTATGTAACTGAAGAATTGGACGGCGGCCCGATCATTGAGCAGGACGTGCAGCGGGTAAGTCACGGAGATGATGTAAATGAGCTAAAACGGATCGGTCGCACCATAGAGCGGGTCGTTTTGGCAAGAGCCGTGAAGTGGCATGCAGAGGATCGTATTCTGGTTCATGAGAACAAAACGGTCGTTTTTAACTAATCTTAAAATTTTAGAAGAAAATTTGTGAATATATATTTTTTGTTGAACAAAGCCCGTCGTATAACGGGCTTTTTTTTATGTGAGTTATTTGCCTTATAAACGGTCAGTACATAATATTTTTTGTGATTTTATAATTTTTTAAATGAGGTTAATACATTACGGGTATATTTATATGAGGACTCGGTACAACATTTCCACAATCATCTTTATAAACGATCTGGCAAACTTTCACGGCAAATGGTACAATACTTAAGAATGTATAAGTCATATTGAAACATTCAAGCAGATTCACTCACTTCAATAGACATCGTTTCTATATCGGACGGTGGTGTTGGAGAGTATGACCGAATGCAATTGACATACTTTATACAATATGAGGAGGCAAACCATGACTGACCAGAATCAAGCGATTCAAAAGGATGAAAACTCCACGATCGACAATTTGTCCATCACAACTATTCGTACGTTGGCAATTGACGCCATCGAGAAAGCAAACTCGGGACATCCTGGTATGCCGATGGGCTCCGCGCCAATGGGATACCAACTTTTTGCTAAAACGATGAATCATAATCCAGATCAACCTACATGGGTTAACCGTGACCGTTTTGTATTGTCCGCAGGACACGGTTCCATGTTGCTATACAGCCTTCTGCACCTGAGCGGCTATGATCTTCCTATGGAAGAACTGAAACAATTCCGTCAATGGGGAAGCCTTACACCGGGACACCCTGAGTTTGGCCACACTGCTGGTGTAGATGCTACAACCGGACCTCTGGGACAAGGTCTCGCAATGTCCGTAGGTATGGCAATGGCTGAAGCTCAACTGGGTGCAACATATAATAAAGACGAATTTAAAGTTGTAGATCACTTCACGTATGCAATCTGCGGCGATGGCGATCTGATGGAGGGTATTTCTCACGAGGCTGCTTCGTTGGCTGGTCGCTTACAACTGGGCAAGCTGATTGTATTGTTTGATTCCAATGATATTACACTGGACGGCAAGCTTAATCTGTCCTCTTCCGAGAGTGTTGCCAAACGTTTTGAAGCTTACAACTGGCAAGTACTGCGCGTAGAAGATGGTAACGACCTTCCAGCCATCCAAAAAGCCATTGAAGAAGCGCAAGGCGACTCGACACGCCCTACGCTGATTGAAGTGAAAACAGTTATCGGCTACGGAAGCCCGAACAAACAAGGTAAAGGCGGACACGGTGGTACTCATGGTTCCCCGCTGGGATCAGAAGAAGCTAAGCTGACTAAAGAATTCTACAAATGGGTATACGAAGAGGACTTCCACGTACCACAAGAGGTTCGCGAGCATTTTGCTAAAGTAAAAGAGCGCGGTATCGCGGCGAACAAAGCATGGGATGAACAGTTTGCAAAATACAAAGCAGCTCACCCTGATTTGGCAGCTCAGTTCGAAACAGCTGTAAACGGCGATCTTCCAGAAGGATGGGATCGTGATCTTCCGAAATACACGACTGGAGACAAAGCCGTTTCGACTCGTGTAGCTTCTGGTAATGCTCTGAACGGATTGGCTCCAAACGTACCTTTCCTGACAGGCGGATCTGCCGATCTGGAGAGCTCCACGATGACACATTTGAACAACCTGACGAACTTTACGCCAGAAGACTACGCCGGCCGTAACATCTATTTCGGTATCCGTGAATTTGGTATGGCTGCTGCCATGAACGGTATGGCGTTGCACCAAGGTGTAAAAGTATTCGGCGGTACATTCTTCGTATTTACAGACTATCTGCGTCCAGCCGTTCGTCTGGCAGCTCTGATGGGATTGCCTGTAACCTACGTTCTGACTCACGACAGTATTGCTGTAGGTGAAGATGGTCCGACTCATGAGCCGATCGAACAATTGGCTTCCCTGCGTATTATCCCGAACTTGACAGTAATTCGTCCAGCGGACGGAAATGAAACTTCTGCTGCTTGGGCTTATACATTAGAAAACAAGAAAAACCCGGTTGCTCTGGTATTGACTCGTCAAAACCTGCCAATCCTGGCTGCTAGTGCTGAGCATGCACGCGAAGGTATCAAACGCGGTGCTTATGTGGTTGCAGATGCAACAGACGGCAAACCGGTTGCTCAAATTCTGGCTACAGGCTCCGAAGTGCAATTGGCTGTTAAAGCTCAGGAAGCACTGGCAGAACAAGGTATTCAAGTACGTGTTATCAGCTTCCCAAGCTGGGATCTGTTCGAAAAACAAGACAAAGCATACAAAGATTCCGTTCTGCTGCCAGAAGTGAAAGCTCGTTTGGCTGTCGAAATGGCGTATCCACTGGGCTGGGAAAAATATGTTGGCGACCAAGGCGACATTCTCGGTATCAGCACGTTCGGTGCATCCGCACCTGGCGACCGCGTAATTAAGGAATACGGCTTTACAGTAGAGAATGTTGTTAGCCGTGTGAAAGCTTTGTTGAAATAAAACATTGGAAATTAAAACAGACAGTCGTAACCTGAGAAAGGCTTACGGCTGTTTGTTTCATACAGTTGATGTTTTGCAATGAAATCACTATTGAATTCCAATGTATAGGATACGGTGATACAGTGTGTATTTTCATACTGAAGCTGGAATCAAATCTATGTTATGATGCACCAATATTCATTCAACCATTGAGAGCAGATGAGGGGATAACGAATGACACAGTTCGATGGAGTAAGCGTAGTTAAAAAAGCAAACGTTTATTACGATGGTCAGGTTACAAGCCGTACAGTCATCCTGGGTGACGGCAGTAAGGTTACACTGGGTATTATGCTGCCAGGAACGTATGAGTTCGGCACGGATTCCCGTGAGATCATGGAGATTTTGGCAGGGGATTTGAGAGTGTTGCTTCCAGGTACTGAGGAATGGCTAGAAATACAAGGGACGGCAACCTTTCACGTACCTGCAAAGTCTTCATTCAAGCTGGAAGTACGAAGTGTAACTGATTATTGCTGTTCTTATCCCGAATAATAAGCTAAAAAAGGTAAGCACACTCAGCCTTCAAGCCAAGTGTGCTTACCCTAAAGCTATGCCATATGTACACAAGCACAGCCGTATGGTTACAAAGAAAGGTGCAGCTTATTCGAGAGGTTGACCACCAATGGTGTGGCCAATCCATGCTTCGTATGTCTTCACGACAGCGGATAAGTCTTCATCGCCGTAGCCTTGTGTTTGCCCGGCTTGAAACAGGCTTTTGGCAATGGATAACATAGGTGCAGGGATGGACAGGCTGTCTGTTAGTGAGGAAGCAAGCTTCAAGTCTTTAAGCATCAAGGCAAGTGAGAACTGGTTGCTAAAATCATGTTCAATGATTTTGCGCCCTTTCAGGTCAGCGGCCTTGCTGCCTGCCGATCCGAGTTGTACCAATTCAAGGAAGCTGTCTGCCGGGATGCCGGATTTAGCCGCGATAGCAAAGCCTTCAGCCAGAGCGAGGTTATGAATACCCACCATCGTATTATGAGCGAGCTTGGCTACGGCCCCGCTGCCATTAGGTCCCATATGAAGTACCTTTTTGCCCAGGGTATCAAAAACATCTGATTGTGCCGCAATGGCTTCTGCATTACCGCCAACCATGAACACAAGTGTACCGTCTACAGCAGCAGGCTTACTGCCTGTTACGGGTGCATCAATGAAAGAGCAGCCCAGCTTGTCCGCTTCGGCGGCCAGTTGCTTGACCAGTTCAGGTGAAATCGTACTGTTGTCCATCACGGTCATGCCAGCCGTAAGTCCGGCAAACACGCCGTCATCGCCGTAATAGATGTCACGAATGGAGTGATCATCGCTGACCATGGTAATGACCAAGTGCTGACCTTCAGCTGCTTCACGAGGAGTTGAAGCTGTACGTGCGCCTTGCTCTGCCAGTGGTTCGCAGCGCGAAGCGGTACGATTATAAACTGTGACTCCGAATCCCTGCTTTAGCAGATTGGATGCCATCGGGGCGCCCATGGTGCCCAGTCCGATAAATCCGATGTTTTTCATTGCTAATCACCTTTCTTGTTGGAAGTTGCCGTCCGATGCAGATTGCGAGTTCGGCTTGAAATGAATATAAAACAGGTTGATCTCAGTTAATTGTAGCATGGGCATGCTACCCTATCTACAGGAGGGGCTGTCAAGCACAGGATACACAGGTAACGCAAGCTTGTCAGGTCCCGCAAATTAAAGTATCCTATTCCTAAGTCCTTATGTTCGTATTCATGGTCTTAGTAATACCAAACAGGAGGTTCCAAACATGTCTAAAAAAGTTAATTTTGATTACACTAAAGCGCTCTCCTTTATAGGTCAGCACGAAATTGATTATTTTGCAGAGCCCATCAAGCTGGCTCATGAGCAACTGCACAACCAAACCGGTGTAGGGTCCGATTTCTTGGGTTGGATTGACCTGCCTACCAATTATGATAAAGAAGAGTTTGCGCGCATCCAAAAGGCTGCTGCTAAAATTCAAAGCGATTCCGAAGTATTGATCGTAATCGGTATCGGTGGTTCTTACCTTGGAGCACGTGCTGCGATCGAAATGCTGTCGCATTCTTTCTACAATGCGCTGCCTAAAGATCAACGTAAGGGTCCAGCTATCTATTTTGCTGGTAATAACATCAGCTCTACATATGTGAATCATCTGTTGGAACTGATTGAAGGTAAAGACTTCTCTGTGAACGTCATTTCCAAATCAGGTACGACAACAGAGCCAGCGATCGCATTCCGCGTATTCCGTGCAGCTCTGGAGAAAAAATACGGTAAAGAAGAAGCGCGCAAGCGTATTTATGCAACGACGGATAAAGAACGTGGCGCTTTGAAAAAACTGGCTAACGAAGAAGGCTACGAATCCTTCATTATTCCTGATGATGTGGGTGGTCGTTACTCCGTGCTGACAGCAGTAGGCTTGTTGCCGATTGCTACTGCAGGCATTAACATCGAGGAAATGATGCAGGGGGCGGCAGACGCTTCCAAAGAGTACAGCAACCCGAATGTAGCTGAGAACGAAGCTTATCAATATGCAGCCGTTCGTAACGCTTTGTACCGCAAAGGTAAAGCAATTGAAATTCTCGTAAACTATGAGCCGTCTCTTCATTTTGTATCCGAGTGGTGGAAACAGTTGTACGGAGAAAGCGAAGGCAAGGATTACAAAGGCATTTATCCTGCTTCTGTTGATTTCTCGACAGACCTGCATTCCATGGGACAATTCATTCAGGAAGGCAGCCGCAACATTTTCGAAACGGTAATCCAAGTAGAAAATGTACCAAGTCACATCACCATCGAAGCAGATGAGGATGATCTGGACGGACTGAATTTCCTGGCAGGCAAAACTGTGGATTTTGTAAACAAAAAAGCATTCCAAGGTACATTGCTGGCCCACACAGACGGACAAGTACCGAACTTGATTGTAAATATTCCTGACTTAAGCCCTTACTCTTTCGGCTATCTTGCTTATTTCTTCGAAAAAGCTTGCGGCATCAGCGGCTACCTGTTGGGTGTAAATCCGTTCGATCAACCGGGCGTAGAAGCTTACAAGAAGAACATGTTTGCGCTGCTCGGCAAACCAGGCTTCGAAAAAGAAAAAGCTGAGCTTGAAGCGAGATTGTCTGAATAAGAGTGCTGTAATCTCTGATGCGAAACAGGATTTCGGTCAGAAGTGTTATAGTGTATAGCATCAATTAAAGTACAGGAAAGCAGTTCACCAGCTGCCAGAAGCGGGGGACTGCTTTCTTGTAAAATGAAGTAAGGAAGGTTATACGTGTATGTTGGAACAATACCGAACCGTACGCGGTGCCGGCAACAAGGAAATTGTGATCCGAAAATCCCGTTTTATCGGCCATATTCAGCCTGTTCAAACTGAGGAAGAAGCAGTTGCTTTCATAGAGCGCATCAAAAAAGAGCATTGGAACGCTACCCATAATTGTTCTGCTTACATGATTGGCGAAAGAGACGAAATCCAAAAGCAATCGGATGACGGAGAACCGAGTGGTACGGCTGGAAAGCCTATTTTGGAGGTGATCCGCAACCAGAAGCTAAAAAATGTCGCTATTGTTGTTACCCGTTACTTTGGTGGGATTTTGTTGGGAGCAGGCGGTCTGATTCGCGCGTATTCAGATGGTGCTGTTGCAGCAATCGAGGCAGGAGATGCAATTACACGTGTGCTGCATCGCGAAGTCTTTGTAGAATTGGATTATACCTGGTTGGGCAAAGTGGAAAATGAATTACGCAATCGCAGCATCCGCACTGGAGAAACAATGTTTACGGATAAAGTTACCTTAACCTGTCTGCCGCTGGCTGGTGATGCGGAATCCTTCAGCAACTGGATAACAGACTTGACGCAGGGGCAATCGCTTGTGTCGGAGGGAGAGCAGCTTTACTTTATTGAAGGGGAATAAATAATATGGCTAGAAGAGCAGTAGAACAGGAGTTGTCAAGAGGGCGGATTCTGGAAGCGGCCAGGCACTTGTTTATTACCAAGGGCTACCGTGCGATTTCAATGCGCAGCATTGGCCAGCATCTGGGTTACAGTCATGGTTCGTTATATTATCATTTTAAAGAGAAGGCTGAACTGTTCTATGCCATTGTAATTGAAGATTTTAATACATTGCGTGGGATTCTACTGCAAGCAGCAACAGGTGCGCCTGATGATGGCTTGAGCAGGCTGGAGTACTTGATGCTGGAATTTATCCGTTTTGGTTTGGAAAATCCATATCAGTACGAAATTATGTTCATGATGCACGATGAAGAACTATTTGCATACTGTCGCACAGAGCAAAACCGTTGTGTGGAACTATTTGCGTCCATGATCCGTCAAGAATTGAGTGGTCAGGGGCATTCGGAGGAAGATTGCGCAAGGGTACCGAAAAGCCTGTTTTTATCCATGCATGGCTTTGTATCATTTTATATTCAGGACGGTTTAACATTTGAAGAAATTAGGCCCGCTGCTTTAGCACATGTAAAGCTACTGTGCAGACACCTATGAGCGTACCTGCATTCACACACTTCAGCCATGAACATGTAGGGCGCTTTTTTGGGTGTATACACTTCATGACGGTGACTTATCATTACGTTACTTTGCGAAAGCGACTAAGAATTTAACAGACGATGATGCATCCAGTAGGAAAACATCATGGTCTGTTTTTTTACCCGGTCCGTCAGCCCTTTATGATCTTTACATGGTATTGGCGTCTGCGTGGTCCGTCGAATTCACAAAAATAAAGTCCCTGCCATCGTCCGAGCAACAGCTTTCCATCATGGATGATGAGCGTTTGTGAGGGGCCTGTCGTAATGGATTTTAGGTGGGAAGCCGTATTTCCCTCCATATGGCGATATTGGGGATGCTCCCACGGATAAACTTCATCTAGTCTTAATATCACATCATGTTTGACGTCTGGGTCTGCATTTTCATTAATGGCGATGCCGGCTGTCGTGTGTGGACAATAAACAAGTGCGGTTCCTTGTTGTACCCCGCTTTTTTCGATCAATGAAGCAACCTCTCGTGTAATATCGCGCATTTCATCTCGCCGTGTAGTGGATAATTCTAAAGTATGCAACAATAACTCCATCTCCTTTCTTCCTAATACTTTACCCTTTTAATTCCTAATATAATATATAGTTGACGAAAATTACTTTCCTTTGATAAAGTATCACATAAGAAAAAACATAGTATATACATTGGAATAATTAAATGATTTCAAATGAGGTACGTGCTTTGCGGGAAGCAAGGCTGCTGCTGTTCCTGAACAGGTCCAGAAGCGGAAAGGAAGTGTACGGATATGCATGTGGAAGTAAGAGGATTAAACAAGCATTTCGGTAATTTTCATGCAGTAAAGGACGTATCTTTTGATATTCAGGCGGGCCATCTTATTGGCTTACTCGGTCCAAGTGGTGGGGGGAAAACCTCCATTCTTCGCATTTTGGCGGGTCTGGAGCAACCGGATGCGGGAGAAATTCATTTTCATGGAAAAAGGGTAAACGAGCTGTCCCCGCAGGAACGTGGAATCGGATTTGTATTTCAAAACTATGCTTTGTTCAAGCACATGAGCGTCTACGACAATATTGCCTTTGGCCTGAAAGTGAAAAAAAGCTCCAAAACCCGCATCAAGGAACGGGTCACAGAGTTGGTCGAACTAACGGGGCTCAAAGGATTTGAGCATCGTTATCCGCATCAGTTGTCAGGTGGACAGCGACAGCGGGTTGCCTTTGCGCGTGCTTTGGCACCAGAGCCTCAATTGCTGCTGTTGGATGAGCCTTTTGCAGCTATTGATGCCAAGATTCGTCAGGAGCTGCGCACCTGGCTGCGAGAGTTGATTGAGCGGGTGGGTATTACTTCAATTTTTGTCACCCATGATCAGGATGAGGCGATTGAAGTAGCGGATGAAATTATGGTGATTAATCAGGGACGACTGGAGCAGAAGGGAACACCTTGGGATATTTATAAAAAACCGGGTACTCCGTTCGTAGCTTCCTTTATTGGGGAATCTACGGTGATTGAACAGGCAGGCAGTCTCAGAGGCTTCGAAGAAGCTGCTGGAGTGGGAACACGTGCCTTGATCCGTCCAGAGTATATTGATGTGGGGCCAAGCGAGGAATTTACGCTTCTGTCGGCGACCGAGGAAGGCACAGTGAAGCATTTGCATTTTCGTGGAAGTGAGTGGATGGTTGAAGTACAGGTCGGGGATCATCGTCTCATGACATACCGCTCGCTGGAGAAGTCTACGCTGGAACCTGGTCAGCAGGTGCGAGTGTTGGTGCATAGAGCCTATCTCTATAATGACCAGTCCAGCTGGATGGTGGAAAACCGCCTGAAGGAAGATCCAATGCCTATCATCATTTGAAAATAAATACGATCACGCATGAGGGGATGTCTAGCCGGATTTCACGGCTTTGGGCATGCTCCTTTTGGCGTTGGACGCTGGAAGGATTTACGCAGATGATTTACGTAGAATCGGTCTGTTCGTTATAATAGTAGTAAAAAGACCCAGGTAGATAGGAGTTAAACCATGAATTGGCTTATTTTTCTTGGCACGGGGGATGCAATGGGGGTTCCGCGTGTATATTGTGATTGTCTCGTATGCACAGAAGCTCGCACGACAGGGGCGAATGTAAGATTGAGATCGTCTGTGCTGATCGAAAGCGAGACGGAGGACTTTATGATTGATTGTGGCCCGGACTGGCGTAGACAGCTAGAATTGCGCGGTCTGCGTTTTATCCCTACGATCCTTGTGACACATGCACATTTTGACCATATTGGAGGATTACCAGAATGGGCAGATGCCTGTCGCTGGACTGGGAACAGAGGTCGCTTGTACGCGCCACAGGAAGTGATTGACACGATCTTGCGTCAATTTTCCTGGCTCTCTGGAAACTTGGATCTTATTCCAGTAGACCAGGGAGTCCAACTTGGCGGATGGAATATCCGGGGATGGCGTGTGAATCACGGGAAGAACGGATATGCCTACGCTTATCGTCTGGAAAAGGACGGTTTCTCGTGGGCTTACTGTTCGGATTCGATTGGATTGAATGAGGCGGAAATTCTGCCCTTGCACAATCTGAATTTGCTCGTCCTGGGAACGAGTTTTTATCATGAGGAGGCCGAGTATGCCACCCGTTCCGTATATGACATGCTGGAGGCTCAGGAGCTTATAGGAAGGCTTAAACCCGAAAGCACAGTGTTTACACATATGTCCCATGATGTGGATGTCACACGCAACTATGGGCTTCTGGAAGGGATTAGCTTGGCACACACCGGCATGAGTTTGCCGTTAGAATAAAGGTGCCTTTACCTTTACATCGTTTGACTGATACGTAGAAGTGTGGAGATTCCTTCTTTGATTTGTAGCTCGTTGGCGTATGAATAGGACAGCCGTACATGTGTTTTACCCTCTGCGCCGATGGGATCAAATACATTGCCGGGGACAAAGGATACAGACTCTTGTAAACTTTTGGCAAGTAATTCATTAGGTTTCAACGTAGAAGGCAGCTGGAGCCACAGGTTGAGTCCCCCTGCCGGGCTGGTCCATGTCCAACCGGAGTCGCGGAGACTGTCTTCCATCGTTTCCTTACGAATCTGGAGCGCGATACATAGCTTTTTAATATGCTGCTGCATACGTGGAGATTGAAAGTATTCTAAAAACAGCTTTTGATTCAGCAGTGGCGATCCATTGTCCACTAACGCTTTGACGTTCAACAGGCTGTTCATGAGCTGTGGTCGGCAGGTCACGGCTGCGATTCGTAGACCGGGTGCGACATATTTACTGTAACTTCGAATGTAGACGACGCTTCCCGAAACATCATAGGCGAAAATCGGAGAAGGGGGCTTTTGCCCAAAGCTAATGTCATAGGTGCTGTCATCCTCAACAATGAGGCAGCCATAGCGCTCGGCTAGTTCAGGCAGTCGTTTGCGCTGCTCATCGGGGACCGTAAAGCCCGTCGGGTTGTGGAATGTTGGATTCATATAAAAGAGGCGTGGTTTTTCCGTTTTCATGCACCACTCAATCTGGTCCATATCATAACCTTCTGGTCGAATATCAGTCATAGTCAGACGTGCGCCTAGTCTACGGAATATTTCCATAGCGGGGCCATAGGCAGGGCGTTCGATCAATACACGGTCTCCTGTACGGAGCAGAGATCGGCCAATTAAATCAATGGCTTGCTGTGCTCCGGAGGTAATCAGCACTTCATCCGGTGATAAAGCAAAATGCTTATCCACGCTAAAATGCTGTGCCATGGCCTCCCGAAGCTCGGCATCACCCTGCACAGCGGAATAGGTGGCCGCTACTTTCGGATGCTTTTCAAATACCTGTATCATCATCTCTCCCCAAAATCGGTTGGGCAGGAGAGAGGGGTCAATCAGCGCTTTGGAAAACTGGAAATTCGTATTTACGGATTGAACGCGGCTAAGTCCATCCATTCCTCTCCAGGCTGAAACTGACGGATCATCTGCCGCATGGGCAGATTCGGAGTGCATCGTGAGGTCAATGGACGAATGTCCCGAGTAGCCAGCATATTTTGCATGCCCAGTCGCTTGGGAAGCATGAACGTAATATCCTGATTTGTCCTTTACATAGACCAGTCCCCGTTGCTTCAACTCCTGATATGCCCGGAAAACAGTTAGCCGATGTACACCCAGCTCCTGAGCCAAGCTTCGTACGGACGGCAGCTTCATGTCTGTTTGCCAATCCCCGCGATCAATCCGCACAGTTACATAATGGATAACCTGCTCATACAGCTTTAAGGCATGATCGGCTGCAAAGAGTAGTTCGCTGTTGTTCTTACCCATGCTATCCACGCTCCTTTCTGTGTATTGTACTATATAGCACTTCAAAAACGTATACAACTGTTCTGTAGTTATACATCTGTTCTGTTTGTCTCCCTGTATGCTTAAAAGCAACTGAAGGGAGAGGGACGTATCATGATAGGTATCGCGTTTACAGTAATGTGTCTTATTTTTGGCACAACGTTTTTGGCCATAAAAGTGGGAGTGGAAGCCGGACTTCCGCCATTCCTATCGGCAGGTGTACGTTTTTTCGCGGCAGGGGCGATATTGTTCATTGCTATGAAGCTGACCGGAAAAGTACGATGGTCGTTATTATGGCGTAAGGAAATGTTGCTGATTGGAGCAGGAACGACCTTCGGTACATTTTCAGCCTTGTATTGGGCAGAGCAATATGTCAGCTCCGGGATCGGAGCTATTTTGTCAGCTACCGGGCCGATGATGATCGTCATTTTGCAATCTGTACTGCTACGGCAAAAAACGTCACGGATTACGGTCGTTGGCTGCATGATCAGCTTTCTTGGTGTGGTGCTGGTTGTGCTGCCCGGATTGGCGGTTCAGATCAGTGGTCTGTGGCTGGCGGGATGCCTTGTCATTTTGCTGGGGGAGCTGTGTTATTCCGGGGGAGCTCTGTATTCCAAGCGAGTGATGGATGTATTTCGTGAAACGAACCCGATTGCCCTGAATGCGGCGCAAATGATCCATGGGGGATGGATGCTGCTGTTACTGTCTGCGATCACGGAACCGTGGAGTTCTGAGGGGTGGCAGTACCTTCCTGCCATGGGGTCTTTACTTTATCTGATCCTGTTTGGTTCGATGATTGCACATACACTGTTCTACTGGCTCATGGAGCGTACAAATCCCCTGTTTCCGACGACGTGGCTGTATATATCACCGCCGATTGCGGTGGGCTTGGGAGCGTTGTTGTATGGAGAGCATGTAAGCTGGTGGATGCTGGCTGGGGTGCTGCTCATTGTGACCGGATTAATCCTTATGAACAATGGAATTATCCGTCTGGTGAACAGGCGTAAGGTACGTTCTGCTGCCTGATTATTTTAAAGGGGGCAGGTTATTATATGATCTGACAGAAAAGGCCTCCAAACTGCCGTATGTTACTGAACATGCGACGTTTGGAGGCTTTGTTGTTGTACTACTTCATTTAAGTATTATGGGAACAGTCACTTTTACTTTATTCAACGTTGAGTACGAATTTGTCGATGGCGTGCTTAACACCGTCTTCGTTATTGCTGCGAGTGATGTAATCAGCCAGCTTTTTCAAATCGGGAATGGCATTCTCCATCGCTATGCCGAGACCAGCGCATTCAAGCATCTCGTGGTCGTTCCAGGAGTCACCGATAGCAATCGTTTCCGACAGTTCACAGCCAAAATGGTTTGCAAGGAAGGTAAGCGCATGGCCCTTAGTGCCTTCATGATGCATAATTTCCAGAAAATGAGGCTTGGATTTTGTAATGTGAACTTCATTGCCAAGCAGTTCGCGAAGTTCAGGAATTAATTCATCCAACACTTCAGGCTCGTCGATAATCAGCAATTTAGGAGCCGGCTGCTCTATAACTTTACTGAATACAGGCTCTACAAAATATTCCGTGTTGTTCAGCTCCGTGTAATCTTTGATTTTCTGATTATCTTCACGTGTGTACAATTTGTCATCTATATACGTTTGCAGATGCAGATTGCGTTCCACGCAGAATTCATACAGGCGACGTGCAGCCACGAGTGGAACATAACGCTCATACAGCACGTTTTCGTCCAGCAGGTTTTTAACCAAAGCTCCTTGGTACGTAATGATCGGCACGTTCAAACCAGTCTGGCGAGCAATTTTGTGTGCAGAGGCATAAGCTCGTCCAGTAGCGAGGGTAACCACCACACCTTTTGCTACAGCAGCTTCTAATGCCTGTTGTGTCGCTGGTGTGACTTCTTTCTGGTCGTTAATGAGTGTATCATCAATATCAATGGCAATTAATTTATACATATCGGTATTCTCTCCTTTATCTCTATCATGGGGCAATGCTAAAATTGTATCTTATAATATTCAAAATGACAATATCGCAATGAAAAGGGGACAGCTCCTATAAGAGCCTGTCCCCTTATAACCACTGAAGTATTGGCTTGAAACGATGGGAAAAAGTAACGGTTAGTCTTCCAAAAATACAAGTCCAACAAAATCGTCCAACTCAATATTACCAAAATAGTGCTTCAAATCGAGAGAGGATAAGGCTTGACGTACCTCACTTTCATCATAGCGCTTGCCGCGCAGGATATTTTCAATATCAGCAACGTCACCCACACCAAAGAAATCCCCATAGATTTTAATATCACGGATGTAGCCTTCCTTAAGATCCATGCGGATATCAATAATACCGACCGGAAATTTACGTGTGTGCTTGATATTGCTCTCGGGGGATAGACCGTAGTTCCAATCCCACGATTGGTAGCGTTCTTTGGAAATTTCATGGATTTTGGCCCAGTCGGCATCGGTGAGCTTATATTGAGGCACCTGATCCAATTCTGCTCCGAATATGGAACGTAGCAGTTCCTCGCGAAATTGCTCTATGGTCATCTCACGGTCCATCAGTTCGCTGATGTTAGCCACGCGACTGCGGACGGATTTTGTGCTTTTGGATTTAAACTTTTCGGGATTGGCATGCAACGATGCAGCCACATTATCCAAGTTCAGGTTGAACATCAATGTACCGTGGCTGAACATACGTCCGCGTGTGGCAAATTGGGCGTTTCCTGAAATTTTACGTTCTCCGACCTGTAGATCGTTGCGGCCTGTCATTTCAGCTTCTACTCCCATTTGGCGCAGGGCGTCAATCACAGGTTGCGTAAATTTGAGGAAATTATGAAAGGACTCCCCGTTATCCTTAGTAATGAAGCTGAAATTTAAATTACCGAGATCATGATATACAGCCCCACCGCCGGACAGGCGACGAACGACTTGAATATTGTTGTCCCTAACAAACTCGGCGTTGATTTCTTCAATAGTGTTTTGATGCTTGCCTATAATAATAGAAGGCTGATTAATGTAAAACAGCAAATAGCTGTCGTCCAGCGGTAAATGCTTGAGCGCGTATTCCTCAATAGCAAGATTAATGGCTGGATCGTGTATCCCCTGGTTGTCGATGAACAGCATGTCCATTCCTCCGTATATAAACTGTGTAATTTATGTGTGCCTCCTTCTATTGTAACCCAAGTGAGCCATGTACAAAAGCTCATTTGCATTGACGGGACGCAAAAAGCAGCCTCATAATGGAGCTAAATGATTGGAAACGGGCGGAAAGGATGAGAGGCAATGATAGAGGTTTACGGTCATGGCGGAGACAGGGAGACAGCTGCCGCGACTTTTGGCGGAGCTGCTGCGGATTTTGTAGATTTTAGTGCAAATATTAATCCGCTTGGTCCACCGCCAGAGGTGCTTGAGGCGCTGCAACACTCATTTGACACTGTGATTCGCTATCCAGACCCTGGGCATCGGAATTTTAAAAATATGCTCGCACGGCGACTGCATGTTCCACCGGAGTCGCTAAGTATCGGAAACGGAGCGGCTGAAAGCATGGCTCTCCTACTATTGGGACTAGCTCCTAAGCGTGTGGGTACAGTGGAGCCGTGTTTTTCGGAATATGCCGAGCTGGCTGGCAAATTCGGAGCCGAGGTCAACCGGGTGTATGGGAAGGCCTCGCTTCAATGGAAGGCGGACGTGGAGGACATCCTTCAGCTCATGGAGCAGGTAGATGTTTTGTTCCTCGGACAGCCGAATAATCCAAATGGCGTGCAATATAGTGAGCAGGAGCTATGCGAGCTGGCAGAGGCGGCTGGCACAACGGGTACCGTGCTGGTGGTGGATGAAGCATTCATTGATTTTATTCCGATGGAACGGCGAAACTCACTGCTGCCTGTGCTGGATCGCTATCCTCATGTGATTTTGATCCGGTCAATGACCAAATTTTATGCCATTCCTGGCTTGCGATTGGGCTATGCGATTGCTCATCCGGACTATATCCGGCGAATGACGGCCAAACAGGTGACCTGGAGTGTGAATGGATTGGCGTTGCTGGCTGGGGAGGCGTGTTTGAGAAGTGGGCAAGCATATGAGCGCCAAACACAGGAGCTGATTGCTGCGGAGCGCAACCGCCTGTTGACCGCCTTGGCGGAATGGGGCTGCGGTGTCGTTCCCGGCGAAGCCAATTACGTGCTGGCAAGGGCGCCGGGTACGTGGAGCGCATCGGCTATTCAGCAGGCGCTTGGACAACGTGGAATTCTTATACGTAGCTGTGCTATGTATCCGGGACTGACGACGAGCCATTTTCGGATTGCGGTCAAGGATGCAGAAGCCAACGGCAGGCTGCTGTCTGTATTGGGTGAAGTGCTGGAGGAGGAGCAGCGGCGTGACAGTTAGCTTGATTATCCTGGCAGCCTACCTTTTGGACAGGCTGATCGGTGATCCGAGGTGGTTGCCGCATCCAGTCATCGGTATGGGACATGCCATTTCAGCATTGGAAAAAGCGATTCGTCGCCAGGTCCGCAGTGACCGAGGGCTAAAACGTGCGGGCATACTGCTTCCGCTCATTGTGGCGGGAGGCTCCTTTGCGCTTGCCTGGGCGCTGTTGCACTTGCTTGCCTGGATTCATCCGTGGTTATCTGTCGGCGCAGAAATGGTGCTGATTGCGACCACGATTGCTTCCAAAGGACTAAAGGATGCAGGAATGGCAGTATACCGAGCGTTGCAGGCGGATGATCTGGCAGCAGCACGGCGGGAGCTGGGCATGATTGTCGGGCGGGATACGCAACAGCTTGATGAGCCTGAGATTGTACGCGGTACGGTTGAAACGGTCGCTGAAAATATCGTGGACGCGATTATTTCGCCGCTTTTTTATGCCTTGATCGGGGGAGCACCCTTGGCGCTGGCTTATCGTGCTGTGAATACGCTAGATTCCATGGTTGGCTATAAAAATGAAAAGTATCTGCATTTAGGCTGGGCTTCAGCGCGTCTAGATGATGTGGCTAACTACATTCCAGCACGCCTGACAGCGGCAATGCTTGTCGTAGCGGCGTGGATGTACAAGCGAGATGCTGCAAGAAGCTGGCGCACAGTCAAGCGAGACGCTCGTCTGCACCCAAGCCCGAACAGTGGCTTCCCGGAATCAGCTGTTGCTGGAGCACTGGGGATTCGTCTTGGAGGCTATAATGTGTATCATGGCGTGCGCTCCTTTCGTGCATACATGGGCGATTGGATACGACCGCTAGAGTCGAAAGATATACGGCATACAATCCAGCTGATGTTCGCCGTGTCCAGTATGTTCGTAGGATTGTGTTTGTTAGGAGCCGCAGGTTGTTTTGCCTTGGGATGGGTGCAATGAGGGTGAGGAGTAACACACTGAATAATGATCGAGCAGGAAGTGACATGATCTTGAAACAAGATATAGCAGCAAAAAGGACGGTAGAATACGTACAAAGTCCGAACTCACAGGAGGATAAGGTGCCGTATGATACTAAAGAAGATCTGCATTGGGACATGGAACTCGTGTTAGTTCGTCACGGCACAACCTTATGGAATAAGGAACGTCGATATCTGGGACACTCCGACTTAGGTTTGCTACCGGGAGCAGAACAGGAATTAAAGCCTTTGCAAGAAGAATTGCAGGGGCAGTCCTTTGCTCGAATCTACTGCAGCGATTTAATGCGATGTCGCCAGACCTTGCAGATCATTGTGCCGGAATCAGAATTGACGTCTGGAGGTTCCCTATCTATTATGTCTCCTATGATGGAACCACGTCTGCGAGAGCTTCATTTTGGCGAGTGGGATGGAAAAACGTATGACATGCTCAAGGATGTGTCGTTGTATCGCGCTTGGATTGATGAGCCGCAACGGATAACCCCTCCTGGAGGAGAGTCTTGGACAGATTTTGTGAATCGTTTGCGGAAATTTCTTGACTCTCTGTATGAATGGCGTGTTGCTATGGAAGTTCGACCCATGGATTTGACTGCTGGGCCGCTCTCTGTTTTGGTCGTTACGCATGGTGGCGTAATTCGTCAGTTAGCTTGTATGCTGATACCGGGCCATGATTTTTGGAGTCTGAATCCGAAGCCGGGAGAAGCATTTAGGATTCAATTGAGGCTGGCAGGACCGCACAATTACATAGCGGAAATGCTCCCTCGTTAGGTTAGGCACCAGTGGATAAAGAGGCTGTTTGGGTTGTAAGCCGCCTCATTTTAACCTATAATCATCAAGTAAAAGAACGGCTTGACTACCACTACATCAAATATCCAGCAGACGAGGTCGGCGCGGTGTGATGAAACTATGGTTTCCCTTGCCTGCGCTGTTAAAAGGGAAGTCGGTGTAAGTCCGGCGCGGTCCCGCCACTGTAAATGGAAACATGCCCGTTAGTCCTGCTTTATGTGCTACTAAGCATATGAAGGAATTTCAGGACATGCATCTTACCATAAGTCAGGATACCTGCCCGTCCGCCTGTCACCATAATCCTTCGAGGAAAGGATGACGTGTTCGCAGTGACTGTCCGTGCGGAAAGAAGCTGCCGCCTGCGCACGATCTGCGCTAACGTGACCCCTGTGTCCTGATATAAGGATGCGGGGGTTTTTTGATAGGAAAAGAAGGCTGGATTTAGAAGATATCTGATGATGCTCAAGTAACGCTCTTAACGATTTTTTTATGAAGGGGTGCATATCATGGCAGGAAAAAAAATAAAGGTTTGGACAACAGGTCTATTGGTTCTGATTTTGGCAGTTGTGCTGAGTGCATGTGGCGCTAATGGAAAAAATGCTGAAAATAAAGAGAATCAGACTTCTGCACAGCAGCCAGGAAAGACCGTAACCGCACAAGAGCCTCCGGGCAAAACAGTTTACCCACTCACAGTTAAGGATGCAACAGGACAGGAATTTACATTCAAAAAAGCGCCGGATAAAATCGTTTCCGTCTCCCCGGCAGAAACCGAGGCGCTGTTCGCCATCGGGCTGGATAAGGAAATAGTTGGCGTCTCCGACTACTCTGATTACCCGGAAGCAGCTACGAAAAAGCCTAAAGTAGGCGGTATTATGAAACCGAACGAAGAGGCGATCATTGCTGCTAACCCGGAAGTCGTTTTTGCAGGGATATCACTTAGTGAACAGGCTACGACCAAGCTGCGCGACATGGGAATTATGATTTTTAAAACGGAACCGAAGACAGTTGAAGATGTCATAGCTAACATCGAATTGTATGGAAAAATCACCGATCATCAGAAAGATGCGAGAGCGGTGACTGACAAGATGAGAGCAGATGTAGCGGAAGTGAAAGAAGGAGTTAAAAATATCGGTAAAGGGCAGAAGCTGCGGGTATACGTCGAGTTTTCACCAGGCTGGACAGTTGGTAAAGGTGAGTTTATGGACGAGCTGATTACTTTGGCGGGCGGCGAAAATGTAGGTGCCACGCAGAAGGGGTGGTACCAAATTAGTGAGGAAAATATTATTGCTGCGAACCCTGACGTGATTTTGTACAGCAAAAGTGTCAAGGACGACAAAACTGGCCAAACGCTCGGCGAAATCATTAAAGCTCGCAGTGGATGGGATCAAATATCGGCTGTTCGCCACAACCGGGTGTTTGCCGTGGATGATAATTTGATCAGTCGTCCGGGTCCACGCGTAACGGAAGGTCTCAAGGAAGTGGCCAAGGGCGTGTATCCTGAAATTTTCAAATGAACCGTAAACTGATCGGCTTTGGAGGGACAGGTCTTGTCTTGCTGTTGCTGACGCTGCTGCTCTGTCTTGGCATCGGCTCGGCCAAGCTTCCGGTCAGCCAGATCACGGGCATTCTGGTTAACCACCTTCCGTGGTTAGGCGATACATTTACACCGGATTGGAATACATCCTCAGAGCAGATTATTTTGAAGGTCAGATTGCCACGAGTGTTACTAGGAATGTTGGTAGGAGCAGCGCTGGCGCTGGCGGGAGCCGGATTTCAGGGTGTGCTGCGTAATCCTTTGGCTGATCCGTATACACTGGGGGTATCCTCGGGGGCTTCGGTAGGAGCGGCAGTACTGATCTATTGGGGCCTTCAATTTTCATTTGTTGGCATATGGACGCTGCCGCTAGTGGCATTTACGACCGGAATGCTGACGCTGTGGATGGTGCTGACGTTGGCACGGGAAGGTGGAAAAATTCCGACACAAAGTCTCATTTTGTCGGGTGTAGTGATGCAATCCTTTCTGGGAGCGGTTGTTTCCTTTCTGACAGCCATGTCGAAGGAGACGGTCAATGAAATATTGTACTGGACGATGGGAAGTCTTAGCCTGCGCGGTTGGTCATATACAGGAATCCTTTTACCTTATGTGGTCATAGGACTGGTATTTCTATGGAACCGGGCACGTGTACTGAATATTTTGGCTTTGGGTGAACGTCAGGCGGCTCACATGGGAGTTCATGTAGATGCGACGAAGCTATCTGTTCTGATCATTTCCACGCTGCTGACAGCTGCCGCTGTCTCGGTATGTGGAGTGATTGGCTTTGTGGGACTTGTTGTACCGCATATCATTCGTCTGGTGACAGGTCCTGATTACCGGATGATTGTTCCATTATCTGCGCTCGGTGGAGCCATTTTTATGGCTTGGGCGGATACGGCGGCTCGCACGTTGTTAGCCCCCACGGAAATTCCTCTGGGCGTGATGACGGCCTTTGTTGGGGCACCGTTCTTCGCATATCTCCTGTACCGGAACAAGAAGCTGCGCAGGGGGGAACTGCTGTGACAGAACAAAGTGAATCACAGAAGGTGCGGGATCGGGCATTAGAGGTAGCGGGTCTGACACGTGCCTATGGAGAGTTCCATGCGTTAAAGAATATAAGCTGGAGCGTCGACGAAGGAACTTGGTGGGGGATTATTGGTCCGAACGGAAGTGGAAAATCGACCTTGCTGCATCTGCTTTCGGGTGTAGATCAGCCAACTTCGGGAAACGTTCATATCTATGGCAAAAAGGTCGGTAGCTACAGCAGAAAGGAGCTTTCCCGACTCATAGCCGTACTCCAACAGGAAGGGCTTCCTCCAGTGGGATACACCGTCAGGGAAGTCGTAGAAATGGGACGTTTTCCTCATCAGGACTGGTTAGGCAGGGAAAAGGGTGTTGATGTGGAGGCGATCACGAATCGCGTGCTGGAGCGATTGGGTCTTACCACGTTGGCGGACAGAGCATTGGACCGCTTGAGTGGGGGACAGCGACAGCGTGTAGCTTTGGCAAAAGTAATGGTACAGGAGCCACGAATATTGCTGCTGGACGAGCCTACGACCTATCTGGACTTGCGCTATCAGCTTGAATTTATGGAACTGTTGGCAGATTGGCGCCAAGAAACGGGTGTGACGATCATTGCGGTCTTGCATGATCTTAACTTGACAGCCCAATTTTGCGAAGATTTGCTTGTACTCAAGGATGGAATGGTTGAAGGATTGGGAGCTTCATCGAAGTTATTAACCGAGGATCGGATTCGACGAGTATACGGTGTTGAGCCTGTGATGCTTCCGCATCCTGATAGCGGTGTGCCGCAGCTCTTGCTGCGCAGAAGTGCTTCGGATACAGCAGATTAAATAAACGATGAAACACACTTAAAAAGAGCAGGGAGTGGAAGGTATGAACAACAAGCTGCGTCAGCTGATCGATAGCATTGCCCAGCCGGATGGGGGGGCGGCCTCGGCAGCTTCAGCCTATTTGGACCAATTAACGAAGCCACCGGGAAGTCTTGGAAAGTTGGAAAGTGTGGCCATTCAGCTAGCAGGAATTACAGGAGTGGACAAGCCTGAATTTGATCGTAAAACGGTTATGGTCATGGCTGCGGATCACGGGGTGTGTGAAGAGGGAGTCAGTGCCTTTCCGGCTGAGGTTACACAGCAAATGCTGTATAACATGCTGTCAGGTGGCGCGGCAATTAATGTGCTGGCACGCCATGCGGGCGCAGATGTCAAGGTGGTAGATGTTGGCGTGAATGCGGATGTCGCTCACGCGAATCTGGTGGACCGTAAGGTACGCATGGGTACTTCGAATATAGCTAAAGGGCCAGCAATGCTGCGTACGGAAGCGGAACAGGCGGTTTTGGCCGGAGCTGAAGCCGTAGCAGAAGCGGTCAAAGGTGGCACACGGCTATTCGTTACCGGAGAACTGGGCATCGGGAATACGACAGCCAGCGCTGCGGTCGTATGTGCTCTTACCGGGCTAGAGCCGGAAGTTATCGTAGGCCGGGGAACGGGTGTAGATATGGCTGGACTTACCCGTAAAATATCGGTTGTCTGCCGCGCATTGGAGGTGAACCAGCCAGATGCAAATGATGCGCTCGACGTGCTCACTAAGGTCGGCGGTCTGGAGATTGCCGCCTTGGCAGGAGTCATCCTCGGCGCAGCCGCACATCGCTGTCCAGTCGTGTTGGACGGCTTTATTTCAGGCGCAGCCGCCCTTGCAGCGCGTGCACTTGCGCCTGCTAGCGCTGCGTACATGCTCGCTTCGCACGCCTCGGACGAGCGCGGACACGCGGCGGTGCTCCGCGAGCTCAAGCTGGAGCCCATGCTTCATTTGGACATGCGGCTCGGGGAGGGCACAGGCGGTGCGCTTAGCTTGCACCTGATTGATGCGGCGTGCCGCATCATGCGCGAAATGGCGACCTTTGCCAATGCAGGCGTATCGGACGGTCAGGGAGCCGCGCAGCGATGAAAGCGCTCGTGACCGGCGGGGCACGCAGCGGGAAAAGCGACTTTGCCGAGCGATTATGCATGTCGCGCGCTTCGCGCGCCTGCTACATTGCAACGGCGCAAGCCTATGACATGGAGATGAAGGAGCGCATCGCCCTTCATCGGGTCCAGCGCGAGTCTGCTGGGTACGACTGGCAGACGCTGGAGGAAGCTCAGGCGCTGCCTGAGCTGCTGCGACGGCTTGGCGGTGATCAAGCGTCGCAGCCCGCGCCTATGGTGCTAGTCGACTGCCTGACCCTGTGGCTGTCGAACGTGCTGCTGGCCGCAGGCGAGGACGGCGAGGCTGCGGCCAGAGCTGCCATTAATGAACTGACGGCAGCTGTGGAGCAGTATCCAGGGCAGCTCGTCATCGTAACCAACGAGGTTGGTGACGGTATTGTGCCCGAATATCCGCTGGGTCGGCTGTATCGGGATTTGAGTGGGGTTATGAATCAGCGGATTGCCCGTCTTTGTGATGAAGTATTTTTGGTGACGGCGGGCATTCCCGTAGAACTCAAACAGTTGGAATATAAGCTATGAGCCGCGAACGTCAGGCTGTTGCGGCGGCTTTTCAATTTTTAACGCGTCTTCCGGTGAAGGCGGAAATAGATTTTTCCCCGGATTTGCTTAAACGCAGTGCAAGTTATTATCCGCTGGTGGGAGTGGTTATTGGCATCATTGTCTGGGGCTTTGCGGCGCTTACTTCTATGGTGTTGCCGCCGTTGCCGTGTGCGATTCTTACGCTTGTTGTCTGGGTTTGGTTGACGGGCGGATTGCATTTGGACGGGTGGATGGATGCGGCTGATGCCTTATTCAGCTACCGATCCCGTGAGCGGATGCTGGAGATTATGAAGGATAGCCGTGTAGGAGCAATGGGCGTTATTGCTTGTGTGCTGCTACTTATGCTCAAGGCTTCTTTGCTGTATACGGTGCTGGTTGAACGGAATGTGTCTGGCTTGCTGCTGCTTCCGATGGTTTGGAGCCGTTGGTTTATGGTACATGCAATGAAACGCTGGCCTAAAGCCCGTAATGATGATGGGCTGGCTGCGCGTTTTGCTGATATGAGTGGTGGCCGCGTAGGGTTGGCCGTATTCTGGGCAGTATTAGTGACCCTGAGTGCTGCCGTAGGACAATATCTTCTGGCAGGTTTGGCTACAGCAACAAGGGGGACTGGGAATCTGTCATTGGCAGGATCATACTTACAGACGTTCCTTTCATATTCTGAGAGCCTTCCAATCTCGCTAGGTTTTGTGTTGCTTCCGGTCTTGGCTTACGGTGTTGGAACCTTCACGGCAAACCGTATTAACCGCCGCTTGGGTGGACTTACAGGAGATATATACGGAACTTTAAACGAATTGCTGGAGGCTGTTTTATTGTTGTTTATTGTCATTTTGTACGGGTTGTGACCAGATTTGAAATGAATTCGTTAAAGGGGAAGAGGCAATTGTCAACTTTCGAACCGTCCTGCACGAACCCGGCAGCCGTATTAATGCTTCAAGGAACAGCGTCGGATGTGGGCAAAAGCGTGGTGACGACTGCGCTTTGCCGTATTTTTACGCAGGACGGATATCGTCCCGCACCGTTTAAGTCGCAAAATATGGCATTAAACTCTTATGTTACCGAGGACGGCAAGGAAATAGGACGCGCTCAGGGGGTGCAGGCTGAGGCCTGCGGTATTGAGGCCACAACTGACATGAATCCGATTCTGATTAAGCCGGTCAAAGATATGCACTCACAAATTGTTGTACACGGTGTACCTTATGCCTATATGAGCGCCTCCGATTACCGGAAGGATTTTTTGCCAAAAGCCAAACAGACCGTTATGGATGCTCTGAATCGGTTGCGTGATACCTATGATATTGTCCTTATGGAAGGGGCAGGCAGCCCGGCAGAGATTAATTTGAAGGACCGCGATATCGTAAATATGAATCTGGCAGGTTGGGCGGATGCTCCAGTGTTGCTTATTTCAGATATCGACCGGGGCGGAGTTTTTGCCTCTCTCGTAGGAACTATCGAATTACTGGAACCCCATGAAGTACAGCGTATCCGCGGATTTATCATTAACAAATTCAGAGGCGATCTGTCTCTGCTTCAACCAGGATTAGACTGGCTGGAAGAACGGACAGGCATTCCTGTACTCGGTGTATTGCCCTATCTGCCAGACATTCGCATTGAAGCAGAGGATTCGGTAGTACTGGATAAGAAGCCCAAACAATCTGCAAAGGATAAAGAACTGGATATTGCGGTGATACGATATCCGCGGATTTCCAATTTTACCGACACGGATGCTCTGGCCGCAGAGCCGGATGTGAGCGTTCGTTATGTCACTGAAGCTGGACAGTTGGGCGTACCAGACGCCATTATCTTACCGGGGACCAAAGACACTATTGGAGACCTGCTGGAATTGCGTGAGAGAGGTCTGGAGAAAGACATTCGGCAGGCTATGAATACCGGACGCACACAGCTAGTTGGCATTTGTGGAGGTTATCAGATGCTGGGTACCGCACTATTTGATCCCGAAGCCGTCGAATCTGGGTTGCCGCAGCAGGCAGAAGGGTTAGGTTGGCTTGCTCTATCCACGACCTTTTTAAAGGAAAAGCAAACCGTACGCGTACAGGGAACCCTGTCTAATCATTGCCCGCTTTTGCTTAGCACTGTGCCTGATTCGGGTTCTGCCTCCAAGCCAAGCATTGAAGGTTATGAAATACATATGGGCGTTACGGAGTATGTTACGGAACCATACGCACCTACAGATATAACTTTTAAGCTAAGCGAAATGAAAAGGTTATTCCGTATCCGGCGTGGCGAAGAAGCAGCTTTTGAGGAAGGCTGGGGTACGACAGACGGTAAAGTATGGGGAACCTATTTGCACGGTGTGTTTGATAATGACCGTTTTCGCCGTTGCTGGCTGGATGGATTGCGACAAGCCAAGGGCTTGGCACCTTTAGAGAGCACTTTTACTGTACGTGAAGCCAAGGAACGAGAGTTTGACCGTGTCGCAGAGGTGGTCCGGGCTCATTTAGATATGGAGCAAATTTATCGTATTATGGGAATGGATTCATAAACTTCATGGATGATTATTAAAATCGCTTTTAAAAAATAAAGAGGTATCTCTACAGCCATTTTCAAGACTGTGAGATACCTCTTTGTATTGTATCGGCTTACGTAATTTTAAATTTTTGGACAGCCTTTTGCAGTTCGGTTGCTTGTTTGCTTAATTGGCGAACAACTTCGCTGTGGCTTTCCATTTCATTCAGTTGCTCATCGGCATTTAAACCGATTTCTTGAATCATATGCTGTGCATTGGCTGCGATGAGAGCTGTCTCTTCCACGGAAGCAGATACTTCCTCCGAGCTGGCGGATACCTGCTCCGTTGCTGCAGATACCGTTTGAATCGTAGCATTGATCTTTTGCATAAGCTCACTTAGCTGGTTAAAGGCTGAGCTCGCTTGTTGAACCATTTCCGTTCCCGAATGAATTTCACGGCTCACTTGGGTCACAGAGTCCACAGATTGTTGCGATACTTCTTGAATGGTAACCAAATAGTCGGAAATTTCTTGTGTGGCTTCTTTAGATTGCTCGGCAAGCTTGCGTACTTCTCCAGCTACTACGGCAAAGCCCCGTCCATGTTCGCCCGCACGGGCGGCTTCAATGGAGGCATTCAGGGACAACATTTGAATTTGCTTCGTAATATCGAAGATAGCCGAAACGATACTGCCAATGGCTTCTGAGCGCTCATTCATACTATGGATGTATCGAAGCGATTCATCGGCAGCATGTCCTACCTGTGACATTTGAGCTACAGCCTTTTGAGCGAGCGTATTACCGTTAACCGTTTCTTTTGTCGCTTCACTGATTTGATCGGATACATCATTGGCAGAGGAGGCGATGTGCTGAACACCTTGAGCGATTTCCTCCATAGCCTGTGCATTTTCAGCAGCAGCTGTAGCTATGCTGGTACTGCCCTTTGCTACTTCCTCTGCGGCAACTGTAGAGTCCTGCACTTTTACACTGATAGCCTCAGTCCGACGAAGTAGCTCGTCCGATCCTTCAACAACCGCACCGGATGTAGAAAGCACATGGCCGATCATTTCTTTCAAGTTATGAGACATGGATTGGAAGCTGCGGGCAAGTTGGGCAATTTCATTAACTCCATGAACCTTCGCTTCTTGTGAAAGATCACCTTGAGCAATTTTTTCGCTATGACGAACCAATTCAGCAATGGGTTCTACAACTTTACGTATCACGAGGGTAGAAATAATGCCGCCCAGCAGGAGCGTTGCCACTGTAATACCTATGCAAATCCATAGAATTTGTTGGGATTTTTCCTGTACAAATCCGACGTCTTCGTTCACACCCAGAACTAGATTACTACCTGATATAGCAAAGAAGGCGGTTTTGTGTACTCCGTATGAATCGCTGTAAATTTCACTGATATTCATCTCGCCTTGTTTTGCTTTTTTAATATCCTCAACAGGAATGAGTGCATCCTTGACCTTGTATACTGATTTTACATTCCGTGCGACGACTTCGGCTTTATCATCCTTCACTACCGCGATATAAGCCGATTCTAATTTGAGGGTATCGACCTTGTCCTGAAGATAGGATTCCATCTGTATAGCGGAGCCGGAATCAGAACCGCTTCCTTGCCCAGCCTGAACAGCTAAGGAAATATTGAGATCCTGATACACATTTTTAGCTCCAATTTCTAGCAATTGGTCTACCTGAGGCATGACACTGTTATTAATGATACTCATGGATATTGCATAGAAACTGATGCTGAACAAAAGGGACGCAAAGAGCTGAATCAGCAAAAACATAATTCGTAATTTCGCGCCAATGGAACGATTAAAACGCTTCATGAAAAATCTCCTCTCACATGATGGTAATAAAATCAGACGAATTCCCTGCTTGAAGTAGGCCGCTTGTCCAATAGATACTTGACACGCCATGATCTACTTGTGTTCCTTTCCTTGCTTGAAGAAAAGACTGAAAATGTTCGGATTCTATGTATATTTCAGCTGAATTCAAGGGACAAGAATGTGAAAGGGAAGTAATCCATGATTTACTAAAAAGTAGGTTAGACCTATTTTACATAATTAACAGACGGTTGAATAGTCATATTTGCCCAAAAACAAACAAAAAATATATAACTATGGTCTTAGGTGTTTAGATGTAAGTTAGATGTAAATTATCAGGTGCATAAAAACGAATAGATTACCCCTTCTTTAAAACTATTGTAAAAAAGAAGTAATATAAGTAGCATAAGAAATACGGTTTTTTTACAATATTCTTATAAGCTTGGTTTGTAAGTTCGAAAGTGGTCTTCAATATACATATAAAAGGGGAAAAGGTTGTTATGAATCGGGATTTACCTTCCAAAGAAGTGATTTCGCAGGTCAGAGGAGAAGATACACAGGAGCTGACTTCCGGCAGTTATAGAGCTGCCACAGGGAGAAATCCGATAAGTCGACTATTAGATTATGTATCAGGCGTATTTACTCCGATCTTGCCGGCAATGATTGGTGCGGGAATGATCAAGGTAATTATATTAGTTTTAATGTCCTTCGGTTTATTGTTGTCTGATCCGCAGGTATATACTATTTTAATGGCTATCAGCGATGGGATATTTTATTTTTTACCTATTTTTGTTGCGGCAAGTGCGGCAAGAAAGCTGCGCAGCAATGTGTTTGTTGCAGCAGCCATCGTAGCATCCGTATTCCATCCCCAATTAACAAGTTTACTCCAGTCTGGTGAGGAGGTACGTTTTGCCGGTCTGCCAGTTATAGACCCACAAGCTGCTTCATCTATAGTGCTCATACTTGTTGTCGTCTGGATAGCATCGTATATCGAAAAATGGTTAGACAGGTATATCCCTTATTCACTTAAATTAATGGTTGTCCCGACTTTGACACTGATGATCACTATACCTTTAATGGTGTTCGCTTTCGGGCCACTGTGGAGTTATCTCGGCCAACATGTATCCGATGGACTAGGCTGGTTGTTTGACAATGCAGGAGTATTTACAGGGTTGTTGCTCGGAGGTACGATGTCTTTGCTTATTATTGCAGGTATGCAATATATAATGCTGCCGATTATGATCAGCTCGCTGACAACATTGGGTTATGATCACCTTTTTCCCGTGGTCGTTGCAGCGGCTTTCGCTCAGGCTGGCGCAACATTTGGCGTATGTGTTAAATCCAAAAATGCCAAAGTCAAAACGCTGGCTGCGTCCACAGGTTTGTTGGCCATGCTGGGAATCATTGAACCGGCCATGTATGGTGTCAATATCCGTTTCAAAAAACCGTTAATAGCAGTTATGATCGGTGGAGCCGTTGGTGGGGCTTGTATGTGTCTGTTTGAAACGGAGCTTACTAGTATTGGTGTCTCTGCTGGGCTGCTCAGCTTACCTTTATTTTCTGAACCCACGCTTGTGTACGGTATCGTGGGTATGCTGATTTCGTTTGTTACAGCTGGCGTAATTACGTATTTTATGGGCTTTGTGGATGAAAAAGATGAGCATTCGCAAGGAGTATCTACATCTGGCATGAATGCTTCTCCGAACTCGGTTGTGGAAAAGAGCCCCGGCAGCTAAGTTGAATACATGTCGTTCTGTTCAGGACAAAAAAACAGCAAGCCCTCGAAAGATGAAGGCTTGCTGTTTGACGTTTCGATAAAATCCAAATTTGAAGCTGCTTAACTATTTTATTGTTATAAAACCTACAAAAATAGTTGGTTTTGTGATATAGTATTCTTCGGATTGAAGGATCACTTTATAAAACATATTAAGTATAAGTTTGGAGGAAATAATACATGGATACCTTCTTTATTATTTTAAATGTAATCGTGCTGCTTTTGCTGCTAGGCGTATTGGTCTGGATGCAGAAAAAGCACATCTCCTTTACAAAAAGGGTGTTTGCCGGACTTGGCTTCGGACTGATCTACGGGGCAATTCTACAATATGCTTATGGTGCAGGCTCAGAGGTCATTACAAAATCGGTTGATTGGTTCAACCTCGCAGGTAACGGTTATGTCCGTTTGCTGCAAATGGTCGTTATTCCGCTTATCAT
The DNA here is from genome assembly GCF_054602535.1 of Paenibacillus sp. SEL1. Lineage (NCBI taxonomy): Bacteria > Bacillati > Bacillota > Bacilli > Caryophanales > Paenibacillaceae > Paenibacillus > Paenibacillus sp. SEL1. The sequence goes on from NZ_CM137723.1 coordinate 3,503,607, forward strand.
GGTGTCGATTATTTCGGCTATTATGAATTTGAAGGGAAGACAGAACCTTGGCAAAATCAGCGTGTCCATTATTGCAGTACTACTGATTACAACGGCAATTGCTGCTTCAGTTAGTATTGTAACCAGCCTGTCGTTTGACCTAAAGGCAATTGAGATTCAAGGTGGGGAAAAGGAACAAGCACAGGGCTTGAAGATGGAAGAGCGCCTTGGAACAGTTCAGGACATGACCATTCCACAGCAGGTGCTGGAATTTATTCCTTCAAATCCTTTTGAGGATATGACGGGAGCACGTCGTACGTCGACGCTGGCGGTGGTTATTTTCTCAGCCTTTATCGGGGTGGCTGTACTCGGATTGGATCGTAAAAAACCGGAACAGGCGCAAACCTTCCGTAAAGTGATTGATGCAGTGTACGCTGTAGTGATGCGAATTGTAACGCTGGTGCTGAGATTGACTCCTTACGGTATTTTAGCACTGATCACTAAAGTAGTAGCTACGACCAATCCAGATGAAATTTTGAAGCTAATCAAGTTTGTGCTCGCTTCTTATGTGGCTCTGTTGGTCATGTTTATCATTCATCTTATTTTGCTGGCCTTGTTCGGCTACAATCCGGTGACGTATGTGAAAAAAGTATTGCCTACACTGGTTTTTGCTTTTACTTCTCGTTCCAGTGCGGCGACCATTCCGTTAAATGTTGAAACACAAACGAAAAAGCTTGGTGTGTCCGACGGCATCGCGAATCTGTCTGCGACCTTGGGAGCGACTATTGGGCAAAACGGCTGTGCTGGTATTTATCCGGCAATGCTGGCGGTTATGATTGCTCCAACCGTGGGTATTGATCCAACGAGCTGGGATTTTATCCTCACGCTGATTCTGGTCGTTACGGTCAGCTCGTTCGGCGTGGCGGGTGTAGGCGGTGGTGCCACTTTCGCTTCCCTGATCGTGCTTTCCACCATGAATCTTCCAGTGGCATTGGCAGGATTGCTCATCTCAGTTGAACCGTTGATTGATATGGGACGCACAGCGTTAAATGTCAATGATTCTATTACTGCAGGTCTCATTTCAGGCAAGGTGCTCAAGGAGAACGATCAAGACGTATTCAATAATCATGGCATGGAGTTGGATGCAACGGCACACTCTTAAGTAATGATAAATGAAGGGTGTACGATCAGTCTCATATCCCATCTGGCCAATATAACACACGTACTGTATGTACGCTGTACAAAGAGCCGGCCATAAGGTCGGCTCTTTGTATTGATTTTAGGGCAGTGTAAATTATGGCTGTTCACAAATCCTAATCTATGATACATTAAAATAATGTTTTTCCGGCTTGCTTCGGATGAACCGCGGTTCGCAACCATCCCGCGCTATCAAAACTAGGAGGATTTCATGTTTAATCTGTTATGGGGGGCAGCTTTTGTCCTCGTCAATTTTATGTTCTTTTTGTTATGTTTTCGGTTGTTCGGTAAAAAAGGGCTGTACGCCTGGATTGGTGTTGCTACTGTACTGGCCAACATTCAGGTAACCAAAACGATTGATCTGGTCGGCATTACCACGACATTGGGAAATACGATGTATGTTTCTATGTATATGGCCAGCGACTTACTGAATGAAAAATATGGGCCTAAAGAAGCGCGTAAAGCTGTATGGTTCGGCTTTTTCACTCTGATCATGACGACGGTAACGATGCAAATGGTGCTGCAGTTCGAGCCTACTGCAACGGATTTTGCCCAGACACCGATGCAACAGCTGTTTGGATTGTTGCCAAGACTTGCGCTTGCCAGCTTGACAGCCTATGCGATCAGTCAATTGCTGGACGTGCGTCTGTACGCCTGGATTCGCAAGTTCTTCCCGGAACGTCATCAGCTCTGGATTCGCGGCAATGGCAGCACGATGATCAGCTCGTTTATAGATACGCTCATTTTCTGTACTATTGCCTTTTACGGTTATGCGTGGGGGATATGGCTCGAGATATTATTCACCACCTACATCTTAAAATTTGTACTGACCGCGGCGGGTACACCCATTTTGTACATCGCACGCAATTTCCGCTTTATAGAAGAGGAGGGGCAAACCCTCAAGCCATGATGGCTTGGGGTGCCCCTCCTTTTTTCATCCTTTTTTACATACCAATATAATGAATAGCGATGGGTTTATCCCAGCACTGTCAGTTCTTTTGGAAAAGAGGTGAGCACTTCAACACCATCAGAGGTGACCAAAACGTCATCTTCAATCCGCACACCGCCGAGGCCTGGCACATAGATGCCGGGTTCGATGGTGAACACGAAGCCTTCATGAAGCAGATCGCTATTGCCTCCGTGTACAGATGGATATTCGTGAACACTCATGCCAAGGCCGTGTCCAACTCGATGGTTAAAGGCAGGGCCGTATCCAGCGGCTTCAACAACAGCCCGTGCTGCCTGATCTACGGATGCGCAAGAAACTCCCGGGCGAATGGCGGCAATTCCCGCTTCGTTCGAGCGAAGAACCGTATTATAAATCGTTTCCAGCTCAGCCGACAGCTTTCCAAAAGCAAAAGTACGCGTAATATCCGAAGCATAGCCATCGGAATATACGCCCATATCAAACATGAGCAGATCGCCATGCTGTAGCTTGCGGGTGCCTGGAACACCATGAGGCAAGGCTGTTTTGGGTCCAGACAGCACTGTTGTGTCAAAGGACGGGCCATCTGCGCCGATTTTTTTCATCTGATATTCGATTTCGGCCACCAGCTCGACTTCCGTCACTCCTTCGCGCACATGGGTGAGGCCGTGGCGAAGAGCATCTTCCACCAAACGAGCTGCATGTTTCAGACGTTGTACTTCCTCAGGAGTTTTTCTCACACGCATTTCTTGAAGCACAGGACCCAGATCCACATATTGAGCCGCGCCAATAGCAGTATGTAACTGTTCATAACGGAGGACGGAGACGTGCTCCTTTTCCAGCGCAAATGTTTTCACTCCGGTGCCTGTACGTTGACGAAGCAGATCATATGGATTGTCCGTATCGGTGTGGGTGGATATACGAGTCACAGAAGAAGCAGCTTGGGCGGCTTCTGCATCCAGAGCGGGTACGATCAGTTCTGGTTCTTGGTCTCGAAGCAGCACGAGACCAAGAAAACGCTCATGCGGATCACTGGCAAAGCCCGTCAGGTAGTAAATATGTTTGGGATCGGTCACAAGCAGGCCGTCCCAAGACTGTGACTTCAGTTCATCATATAATCTTGTAATTTTATCATTCATAGAGTCTCATTCCTTTCTGTCCATGTATTCATTATAGCTCTTATTACATCATAATTTATAGCTTTGAATGGCTTACTCTCTTGCCTGACTTAATGTTTGCAGACGTGCTTGTACGTTCTGATCATAGTAGCCGCCATGGTAGCAGATTACCTTTTCAACATCCAATACCGTCAGCTTTTCGAGGCTCTTCAGAGCCAATGGCATATCCGGCGTAGCCGACTCAGCAGGACCGACCAGTTCACCTTCGACTACCAGCAGTTCATCTGCTGCCAACAGTAGCTTTTGTGCGGGCACATACAAGCTGATATGCCCGGGTGTATGGCCAGGTGTATGTATAATCTGTATTCCTCCACCATAGGGTAGATGCTCACCGTCCTCAAGAATATGAGCAAAGCGCAAATCTGGCAGGCGGCGAATCATATCCTCTGCTTGCTGCTTGAGCACAGTATCCATTTGTTTAATCCGTTCCGACGTCAGCTTCACAAACGGTCGCTCCCCTGTCATATAAGGAACGTCATCCTTATGGGCTAACAGGGCAGTATTCGGCAGCAGATCCAGCAGTGCATGAACATTTCCGATATGGTCAATATCCTGATGTGTTAAAATAATTCTTTTCACGCGGCTGATATCCTCACCCACATCTGAGATAGCCTTGCGTAATGGCTCCAATTGGCCGAGCATTCCCGTGTCAATCAGTGTAAGTCCATCCTCGTCCTTGAGCAGTACAGGATAAATAGTCGTTTTTCCAAAAAAAAGATTCCATAGGTATTTCCAAAATCAAGAGTTGAGTTCCAATATTCATATTAAGCTGCTTCAGAATCCTTGACTCCGAAACATACCTCCCGTCTCATCGTGTTAAATCGCTTTCCCCGTTTTTATTTTTCCTTATCTTCAAGCTCTATTATAAAACCCTTTGGGACTAATCCGCAAAACAACTCGATATGGCTGATCGGGCGCTTGTCTTGTACAATAAATAAATCACACCATAGGAGGCGGATACGAATAATGAATCAGGACCAATCTTTTTCCATTGAATTTGCGTGCAAAGAGGATCTTCCCGATATTGTGGACATTTATAATTCTACAATCGCAGGACGAATGGTCACCGCAGATCTGGAACCGGTGACAGTGGAGAGTCGCATTCCATGGTTTGAGGCTCATCAGGAGAACCACCGCCCTTTGTGGGTTTTAAAGCAAAAGGGGACCATTGCCGGTTGGGCCAGCCTTCAGTCCTTTTATGGGCGTCCAGCTTATAACGGTACAGCAGAAATTAGCATTTACGTCCATGAGGATTCTCGTGGAACCGGAACAGGAAGTCGACTGGTACAGCATTTGCTAAATGAATGTCCGAGACTGGGGATTACAACGTTGTTGGGATTTGTTTTTGGTCATAATGAGCCAAGTATTGGGCTGCTGCGGAAGTTTGGTTTTGAGCAATGGGGGTACTATCCGCGTGTAGCTGTGCTGGACAGCATAGAGCGAGACTTGGCGATATTGGGCAAGCGAGTGGATGAATAATAGCTTATGACAGTTAAATATTTTTGGTAATGTGTACAGAAAAAGGCTGTTTCCAAAATCGTCTCATACACTGCGGATGATTTTGGGAGCAGCCTCTTTTATTTTGCTATTTTCATCGCTTTTAACGCTGAGGTCTAAAACGTATGTTGTGAAAAATTTGATTAAGGACCTCAGACAGCACCAAACCGACAGCAATAGCTCCTGCGATCATCAGCGTGCTCATGGCCAGCTCTAGTGCCTGAGGATAATGTTGTTGTACGAACTGGCGCATGGCATTATAGGCCATTCCCCCTGGAACGAGCGGAATCATGCCTGCCACACTGAAAATAATCACAGGCATTTTGTACAGCCGCGCAAAGCCTTGACTGACGATGCCGATGAGGATCGTTGCCAAAAGGCTGGCGCTCACAGGTCCCATGCTGTCCGTGGTTGAATAATAGACCAGCCAGCCTAGCATACCGACAAAACCACATTGCAGCAGCGAGCGCCGGGGGGCGTGGAATAGTATGCCGAAACCAGCGGTGGCAATAAAGCTTGTGAATAATTGTGCAAGCATAGACTTGAATCTCCTCCGAATCACATATAAGAAATGATAACCGCAACGCCAGCTCCAATGCCGAAAGATGTCAGGCAAGCATCGGCTCCCTTGGAAAGACCTGAAACCAGGTGCCCGGACATTAAATCACGAATGGCATTTGTAATTAACAAGCCTGGAACCAGTGGCATGACGGAGCCAATTATAATTTTATCCATCATCTGTCCCCAGCCTACTATCGTTAACAGAGCTGCCAGCAAGCCGATTAGAAAAGATGCAGAAAACTCTGAGAAAAACTTGACCTTAACGAGCCTGTGAAAATACTGTACGGCTGCAAATCCGATACCGCCGCATAACACAGCTGCGGGGAAGTCTCGCCAGACACCACCAAACATAATCATAAAGCAACCGCTGGCCAACGCAGCAGCCATCAGCTGTACACGGTTGGAATAGCGGAGGGGGCCACGCTCAATCTTCGCAAGCTCCTTGACGGCAGCGCGGGGAGACAAATCACCTGTGCTGATTTTACGTGAAATGGAATTGACCTCTGTCACCTTGTGCAAATCGGTGGTCCGCTCTACGATGCGGATGAGCTTGGCGGGCTCCGAATCATTAATGGCAAAAAAAATCCCAGTTGGTGTTACATAGCTATGGGACTGGGATATGCCATAGGCTGAAGCAATGCGGGACATCGTGTCTTCAACACGATAGGTTTCGGCTCCATTTTGCATCATCAGTTTGCCCGCCAACAGACAAACTTCAATGATTTCAGGAGTAGGATAGGAATGATTATTCATACTCGCTCTCTTTCATTCGTACCGGGCCGTTCGACCCTATTATTTTCATTTATTGTAGCACAAAAAGCCGCCTTTTCAGAGGCGGTTATGTTAGGGGGAATCGAAGTTTTTGTCAAGATTCTATCATATCGGGAATAACAGTATAGTAGGACTCTTCCAGATATGTTGCGGCCTCAGATAGGCCCATCAACTTAAGCTGTCCAGCTACAAAAGCACGAAGGGCAGAATGGGTGAACAGATGCCGTGTCTGGGCATCCCGAATAAAGGCCAGTCGGGCTTCACGCGAACCGTTATAGAACAATTCACGCACAGCTTCGCCTTGTTGTTCCCAAAGGAAAGGCTCCGTTACGGTCAAGAGGGTACTTTCCATAGAAGAGCTATGCTTCGCGGAAGAAGATACCTGAATGCCCAAGCCGTTAAGCGTAGGAGCTGCTTCATTGTGCTTCCGTTCTGCTCGCAAGCTGTCGATATAGGCAGCCATATCCTGAATCGGTTCGATACCAAAGCGTTCCCGAAAGCATTCGCGTACAAACGCGGTGCGTTCATCTAAGAGCTGAGGCAGTCGCTGACCTGCATGTCCAGAATAGTCGTCTCCGCTGGCGTAGTATCGTTTTAATGAACTGTTCTCTGTATAAACAACGCTTAAAAAATCCTGCAAATGACGGGCAACCACCCATACACCCGTCCAATCGACGGGAGATACGCATACGATAGGGGCCTGTGATAGGTCCTTTTCAAGACCAAAATCCGTTAAAAAGCCATAATGTATTCCGTCCACTCCTGCGTGGGCAAAAGGAATAACATCTGGTGGTGTAGCCATATATCGTGGCGCGCGGCCCTGCTCCATAATCAATCCCAAATCAAAACTCAGAGAATGCCGGTTCGCTTCGAGCTCCTTTTCAAATTCTATAAGTGCCTCAATCAAAGGTGTAGCTGATCCATAGGCTAGGTTAGAACCGGAATCCATCATGTATGCCTCCCTTATCCAATACATCCATTAAAGCGTTCATCCCTAAAAGGTACGTGATTTTACACGAAATGTAAACCTGTATGACGAATATTTTCAAAAATGTGACCTTTTACCCGTGTGTTGTCAAATAAAACGCTTTCGAGCAAAGCAGGACAAGATACCTATGTTAGCTCGGTAGAGAAGTAAAGTGGGTTTGCGAAAATGCGGTCTTTTCAGTGTATGTTAGCAACCGTGAAGTGTGATTGCAGGATGCGCGGTGTGAAGGACAGGGTGCAACGTAACAGGCCAACGGGTATAATATCAGGACAAGGTGAAAAGGAGCGTCATCCGAAGATTTAACAGAAAGAAGTGGGCATATGAACTTGCAAAAGAAGGCTATTTTTTTTGATGTAGATGATACGATGTACGATCATTTGCACCCTACACGCGAGGCATTGCGTACAGTATTAGGATTGAGTGAGCGTTTTCCTTATGAGAAAGCCTACCATCGTATTCGCTATTACAGCGATGTACTGTCGGCTAAAGGAGGACTATTGGAGGGAAAGGCAGGGCCAGATGAACTGGATGAGATGAGGGAAGGCCGTTTCATTCTGGCTTTACAAGAATTCGGGGTAGAAATTACCCGTGAGCAGGCAGTACATGTTCAACAAGAATACTTGGATCGTCAGTACCGAATTGAGCCTTTTGAGGGGGCTACCTCGTTAATAAATGATTTGAGCTCGGCTGGCTTTTTAGTTGGATTAATTACAAACGGTCTTGAAGAACACCAGATGAGCAAGATCAAGGCGATGGCGTTGGAAAATCATGTTGCGGCAGAGCATATCTTTGTATCTGGGACTGTTGGCTATGCCAAGCCTGATCCGCGCATCTTCGAAGTAGTGAATGAGCGGACAGGAACGTTAGCAGAGCATTGCTGCTACATTGGGGATTCCTGGCGTAATGACGTGGCGGGAGCTATAGCTGCAAATTGGCAGGTGATCTGGTTCAATCACAGGAATGCTCCCCCGGAAACTGATGTGCTGGGGGACTATAAAACAGCAGCAAGCTATGCAGAGTTAAGAAGGTTGCTGCTGCCGGACGCTCGTTAGACACGGTACATACCGTATTTTTTAAAAGAATCAACCTATTTTGAAGCCATTCCAAAAGATAACCCGTAATACTATTTATCTGTTATAGAACTAACTTCATTGGTCAAGGTTTAGAACAGAGAAGGAGGGGATCGCGCATGGTAGAACAATGGAGGCAGGCAGAAGACATCATAAGTCAAGTGACCGTATACAGTACGGAGGATAATGATCCGGTTACCATTAAAACAGCCACTCAAGACGTCCGCTGTATTGGCATCGGGACAGATGCGGCCGTATTTACGCTCGATACGTTGCCAGGCTACGCGTTCAAGGTGTACTCAGACATGGCGATCGAGAAAAAAGATGCGGAGGCCGACGTATATGAGCGTTTGCGAGGATCTGACTTTTTTCCTCATTATTACGGAAAAGGCGACAAGTATATTGTCATAAGTTATGAATCCGGTATTACGCTGCTGGATTGTTTGCTGCAAGGAATTCCTGTGCCAGAGCAGGTCATTCTGGATGTGGAAAAGGCGAGGGAATTTGTCCGGTCCAAGGGGCTGAATCCCCGTGATATTCACCTCAAGAATGTACTTATGCAAGACGGGCGTGCCAAGGTATTGGACGTATCGGAATACGTGAAGGAAGGCGATGACAAGCGCTGGGAGCATTTGGTGTGGGCATATCATACGTTTTATTCCGGTATCTCGGAGGTTAAAGTGCCCTCATGGATTTTGGATACGATTAAAAAATGGTACTACAAGCTGGATAACTCCAACTTTAATCTGGAGGAGTTTGCTCAGCGTGCCAGTCAATTGTTCTCTAAATGGAGGTCATAACCGCTGTAAAGATAACGGATATGAAGCTTGATCTTTCGATAGCAAAAAGGATTGCACCCGCATTTAGGGGAGCAATCCTTTTCTTTTATCTGAAATCCCGAGGCACTCTTCTGGCTGTACCGCTCGCAATCGCGGCTTGAATCACCTTTTCACGAACCCGTTGAACCGCACTCTCGTTAAATACACCTGGGATAATATACAGCTTGTTTAGTTCTTCAGGACGGATCGTGCCTGCGATGGCCTCTGCGGCCGCCAGCTTCATCTCTTCGTTGATTTCACGGGCACGGCAGTCGAGCGCCGCTCGAAAGATGCCAGGGAAACAAAGCACATTGTTAATTTGGTTAGGATAATCCGAACGTCCGGTGGCGATGACACCTGCAATGTCCTCGACGTCCTCTGGCGCAATTTCAGGAACCGGGTTAGCCATAGTGAACAGCACCGGGGCTTCTTTCATACGTTTCACGTCTTCTCGTTGCAGTATTCCACCTGCCGACAGACCGATAAACACGTCAGCGTCCTTCAGAACCTCGGACAGCGTGCCAGACAGCCGTTCAGGGTTGGTATGCTGCGCATACCAGTTCCACATCGGATGCTCGTATGTTTCATCAGCTGTAAGAGCCCCATGGCGGTCTACGCCAATGATGTTGACAGCCCCTGCAGATAGCAAAATTTTGGTGCAAGCCACACCCGCAGCCCCGATACCACAGACGACAATTTTGACGTCAGACAGGGCTTTGCCGACAACTTTAAGCGCATTGATCAGCCCTGCGTATAAAACGACAGCTGTGCCGTGCTGATCGTCATGAAAAACAGGTATGTCCAGCTCTTTACGTAACCGCTGTTCAATCTCAAAGCATCGTGGCGATGAAATATCCTCCAGATTAATACCGCCAAAAGCTGGGGCCATTTGCTTAATGGCCTTAATGATCTCTTCGGTGTCCTGCGTATCCAGACAGATTGGAAAGGCATCGACGGAGCCGAGCTGCTTGAACAGCATGGCTTTGCCTTCCATAACCGGCATGGCTGCATAGGGGCCGATGTTACCTAGCCCGAGGACAGCGCTTCCGTCAGAGACGACAGCGACCGTGTTGCGCTTGATCGTCAAACGGAAAGCTTTGTCGGGTTCCTCGTGAATCGCCATGCATACGCGTGCCACATCGGGGGTATATACCCGGGATAAGTCATCGCGGTTTTGAATTGGGACTTTGGGCTGCATTTCAATTTTGCCCCCGAGGTGTAATAGGAAGGTACGGTCAGAGATGGATAATACCTTAACACCTTGTGCTTTTTTAATTCGGGCAATCATACGGTCGATTTCTGCTGGATCGGCAATGGTCACCGTAATATCCCTCACGGTGACCTTCTCAGAGGTGCTAATGACGTCAATGGCAATCACATCTCCGCCATGTTCGTTTACCAGCGTAATCAATTGACCAAATTGGATGTGCCCGGTGGAAATTTCCAATCGTAAAATGATGTTTTTACCGCCAATACCGCCTTGCATACAAATTCCTCCTTTGTTTTCCATAACAAAATCATACGTAGGATCAATTGATTGCGCTTACAATGAGAAGCGGATGTAAAATCCATGCTGTTATTTTAAATTAGTGGTTTCTTCCCCTATCATAGTGAACAATCTCTCGCTTGTACAGATCAAGTTGAGTAATATCTATTATTTTGTATTTAAAAAAGGACGAAAGCCCGGCTATATCCCAGTCCAAGCGAGCATCCTTTTTTCAATGAAATGATCTATTTTATTTTTACGCATTTGATCTGTTACGTCATATTTTTACCGTAGTAAATTTCGTCCATTTCGATTTTGAGACGTGTTGATATATTTTGTTGCTCTTTTTCACTCAGGCTTTCCTTGGTGTAGCCGAACAGATAATTGTCCAAATCGAATTGTTTTAGCTTACATTTGGTATGGAAAATATTTTCCTGATACACATTCACGTCGATCATGTCATACTGACTGCGCACTTCGTCCGGAATATAGTTTTGAATGGAGGCGATATCATGGTCGATGAAAAGCTTATGTCCATTCGTATCACGTGTAAAGCCGCGCACCCGATAATCAATCGTCATAATGTCGGTGTCGAAAGAATGAGTCAAATAGTGGAGTGCCTTGAGTGGGGAGATTTCCCCACAGGTAGAGACATCAATATCTGCTCGAAACGTACTGATCCCCTCGTCTGGATGATATTCCGGGTAGGTGTGAACCGTAATGTGGCTTTTATCCAGTTGTATCACGACAGATTCAGGTAGGGGGCCGGGTGACTCGGCATAAGATTCAGTCGGTACCTCCACAATGGGTCCTTCGGATATAAGTACGGTCACGCTGGCTCCTTGAGGTACATAATCCTGCTGGGCTACGTTGAGCACATGGGCGCCGATAATGTCAGATACATTTTTTAAAATAGCTGTCAGTCGATCTGAGTTGTATTGTTCATCAATATATTCAATATACGCCTCGCGTTCTTCTTTGGTTTTGGTGTAACAAATATCGTACATGTTGAAGCTCAATGATTTGGTCAGGTTGTTAAATCCGTGCAGGGTAATCCGCTGTTCCGGTGTTATGGTCATAGGCTATTTCCCCTTATAGTCGCAGTATTCATACATAATATTCCCAACACGCCTTTTCATATACCGATTCATAAAATCAGTTCTGTAACTGTTAGATTAAAGGCTTGAACAAGTATGTCTTACCCGTTTGGCATAATTAAAAACAGGTAGGGGAGTGGCTTTGTTTTTACATGTATGGAAATTTTAATGTATATATACTTTATTTCTTACTCAGTAATTTTTAAGTAACAGGACTTATAATATGAACTATGTATACGAAGAAGGAACTGAATGGACAGAGGAGTCGTAGTAAGACATAAGAACCGGGTTAGTCATTCATTAATTTAATGTGTTTCACCTTCACAATGCCGAAAGCTTAACCGAATATGATTATAGACCCAAAAAAATAGTGATTTTGTATATTGCGAAAATCGAGAAAAGCAACTTCAGCTAATAATATGCGTATAATGAAATAAACGTAAGAAGCTGAGAATTATGAAGTTAAAATGAATTTTGATAGCAAAACTCATTTTATAAACCGATCGCATGTTACTATAAGGATTTTACAAAATTCGATTCCAGTCGCTCCGAAGTGCAAGTTATAGACGAACTAAACTATTTCGATCTATATGTTGTTCATTGGAATTTGCTTATTGGATTTTTGCAAAATCCTCTACTGTAAAAAAACGGTGGAAGGAGTATCAAGATGCTGGCTTTGTCCGATCCGGCCTGGACTCTACTCCAAGGCCCCTACGGTTCCTCTCAATACGTCCCAGAAATGTTGAAACAGCTCCAAGCCGGATATGACGGCGAAATGGCTGACACCTTGTATTGGGAGGAACTGTATCACCAAAATACATTGTATACTTGTACATTTGCGGCTGTTCCTTACCTTGTAGACATTGCGTTAAAAAGTTCTGATATAGGGATTCGTGCAGATATTTATAACATTTGCGGAATATTCGAAGCGAAGAATAACAATCCCTTACATACCAAAGTTCCATTGGAATTTACAAGGGATCAGGTAAAAGTGGATTCTAGTGTGGCTGAATATATTTATGCGCAATATCGGTGTGCCATTGTCCGACTTGCAGAATTGACTGAAGAAATGGTGCTCTATGCGAAAGAACACGAAGGAGATGTAGGTAAACGCTATGTTCTGGCTGCGGGTGCCGCTTTTCAGGGATATCGCTGTATAGCTTATATGCTACAAAGCTTCGATACAGGTGACGAATATACGCTGGATTGTCCGCATTGCGGTACCCCGCTCTATATTTGGCCTGATGAACAGAATGACACCCTAGTTGTCTATGATAAGGACCCTGTAAATTCAGACAATCTGGTTCCCCACCCAATCCGCCCCCGTTCATTGGACCATAAAGGTGCTAATATACAGTGGTTACACGAATATGCCCAAAAAATTGAAGAGAACAAGCTTCTTGCTCAATTACCCTATTTAATCGGTTGGCTAGATTGTCCAGTGTGTAATACGCCCATATATATATGGGATGAGTTGATGAAAATGGCTGATGGTGTTCGGAGGTATACCGCTTAATCAATCAAAAAAGGGTGCTGTTTTCTACAGCCCCCTCATTTCCTCTTCTACTTTTCCATCTAATCTCCGTATGCTTTGCTCAATTCTACTCCCGAAACGGATTCAAAAAAGTTTTAGGAATGTCGGATTCAAAACGCAGCAATACTCCGGTGACGGGATGAATAAATGACAATACCCTCGCATGTAGGCCAAGGCGCCCAATCGACTTGGATTTGGAACCGTATTTTTTATCTCCAACAATTGGATGACCGATATCCTCCATATGTACGCGGATTTGATTTTTGCGTCCGGTTTCCAAACGTACTTCCAGCAAAGAAAAATGACGATTGGCTTGAAGCAGCTTGTAATGAGTGACTGCGTGCTGTCCGTCATTCGGATAAGGACTGGAATACATTTTTAGCGTCTTGCTTTCTTTCAGCCATGAGGTGATTGTACCCTCAGCTTTTTTAACCTGTCCTTCTACAAGAGCAATGTATGTTCGTTCATACACAACTTCCTTCCACGCTTTTTGCATTTCCTGCTGTATGGCTTCGCTTTTTGCAAACATCATCACTCCTGATGTATCACGATCCAAACGATGCAGTACAAAAATACGATTGTACGGATGTTCGCGCCTCACATGGGCCGTAAGCTGGCGATAGGCTGTTACTTCCTGCTCCTGCGCTGAAGCCACGGACAGCAACCCGGCATCCTTATGGATAACGATAATGGCTTCATCCTCATGCAAGATACGTAGCCCAGTCAGTGGTACGACGGGAGTTACTTTTTCCTTGGAAAGCGCGACAGTCTGACCTTGCTCCAGTGGAAAATTGTGCACGGTACGTGGAATGCCGTTGACGGACACCTGCCCACGAGCCAGTGCTGATTTAATGGAGTTACGACCCATGCCAGTCACATGCTCTACTAAAAAGCTTAATAGCTCGGCAGGCTCCTGGACGATGTATGTTTTGGCAGGGGCTTTATCAAAAGCATTCGTTCTCCGTTGAGCTTCTGGTCTATGGGAGCCAGATCTTCCGGCAGGTTTATGACTGCGTTTGGAATGGCTTGCGTTTGACGTAGATTTTGTATGATTTTTCCGTTGGGGTTTCCGATTGTTCATGGGTTCTTTCTCCTTCTTGGAACCGTGTCTCTTCATAATTATGGACAAATTTGCGGCACCGTGTTCACTATATCATGAGAAAACAGCGAACGCCATAAGGGACTAAACCAGATTGGCAGTCTTCTAGCGGTTGAACATTACCCTGAACCCCGGTAAACTAAAGGTAACGAAAGAAAAGCCGATATGCGTCAAGGACGCTAGAAATATGAGGAGTTTTGAAACTATGAGTGTACAAGCACCAACATTGGAACGGGCGCAGGACTTGCTGCAAAAATTTTATGGCTATCCCGATTTCCGGGAGGGACAAAAGAAAATTGTGGCCAGTATGCTGGAGGGCAACGATACGTTGGGCATCATGCCGACAGGGGGCGGAAAATCGATATGCTACCAGATCCCCGCGTTGTTGCATGAGGGGCTGACCATTGTCGTGTCACCGCTCATCTCGCTGATGAAGGACCAGGTGGATGCGCTGACCACCATGGGGATTGCTGCTGCCTACATCAATAGTACGTTGAGTGGTCGAGAAGTGAATGATCGCATACGAGCCGCACGGAATGGTGACTTGAAGTTACTGTATGTCGCACCGGAACGACTGGAATTGGACTGGTTTCGCGATGAAATGGCTCAGTTGCCGATTTCCTGCGTTGCGGTAGATGAGGCTCACTGCGTATCCCAATGGGGCCATGATTTCCGTACCAGCTACCTGGCGGTGGCTCCATTCGTGGACGGGCTGTATGAACGCCCAATCGTGGCGGCGTTTACGGCAACGGCGACACCGCAGGTCATGGATGATATCGTGCGTCTGCTTCGTCTGCGCTCACCGGAGACGTTCGTTACAGGCCTTGGACGGCCCAATTTGGCGTTCAGTGTGCTGCGTGGGGAAGACAAACGCAGCTTTTTACTGAATTATACCCGTGAGCATGAGGGTGAATCGGGCATTATTTATGCGGCGACACGTAAGGACGTGGACGATTTGTACCAACGGCTACGTGACGCAGGCATGGCGGCCGGACGCTATCATGCCGGGATGACAGATCAGGAACGTGCAGATAGTCAGGAAGGGTTTCTGTACGACGATATCCGTGTCATTGTAGCAACCAATGCCTTTGGCATGGGGATAGATAAATCGAACGTACGCTATGTCATTCACTACAACATGCCTAAAAATATGGAGGCTTACGTACAAGAGGCGGGGCGCGCAGGACGTGATGGCGACCCGAGTCAATGTATTTTACTGTTCGGACCGCAAGATATTGTGACGCAGAAGTTTCTGATTGAGCAAAATCCACAGGATGAAGACCGCAAGCGCAACGACTACCGCAAACTCCAGCAGATGGTTGATTATTGCTACACGACTCGTTGCCTACGTACGGCACAGCTTGAGTATTTCGGAGAAGCGGAGGAGCATGAAGCTTGCGGCATATGCAGTTCATGTACAGATGAGCGGGAATTGGTTGATATGACCATAGATGCGCAGAAGATTTTTTCGTGCATTCATCGCATGCGGGAACGTTATGGGGTCTCGATGGTCGCTTCGGTGTTGAAAGGATCGCGTAACAAAAAAGTGCTGCAATATGGTTTTGACAGCCTGCCAACCTATGGCGTGATGGGCAACCGGACGGAAAAAGAAATTGCCGAAATTATCAATGTTCTTGTTTCGGAAGGCTATCTAATGTTGTCCGAGGGACAATATCCGGTCGTACGCTTGCAGCAGCTTGCGGCTGAGGTGCTGAAAGGCCAGCGAGAAGTCATGCAGCGTGTGGTGCGACATGCCACGGCTTTTGCAGGTGGAGCAGGTTCACGCGGACGACAGGGACGCGATGCATACCCGGCTGCAGTCAACGAAACCGTGTTCGAGCAATTGCGCCTGATCCGCCGCGATCTGGCCGCTCAGGAGCATGTACCGTCTTATATCATTTTCAATGATGCAACGCTGCGTGAGATGAGCGTAGCGAGCCCGCAATCCGAGGCAGACATGTTGCGGATCAAGGGTGTCGGCGAAGTGAAGTTCCGCAAGTACGGCAAGCCGTTTCTTGATTTTTTTCAAAATCAGGGGAGTATCGGGGGAACGGTAAGCGAGGACGAGATTTATGCAGACGATGTGTACGAGGATTTTGAATAGCTATACTAAGGTAAGGGGATATAACAGTTCATGCAAACTATAGAAGGTTGTGACCTATGAAAGTCATTTTATCAACGTTAAATGCAAAATATATTCATACCTCGCTGGCCATTCGATGCCTCAAAGCCTACAGTGAAAAGGACTTTGATATCGAGTTGGCGGAGTACACGATTAAGGACCCGGTGATGAACATCGTATCCGATTTGTTTCAACGCGGGGCAGATGTCATCGGCTTTTCTTGTTATATTTGGAACATTGAAGAGACGATCAAAGTCATTGATGTGTTGAAAAAGATTATGCCCGAGGTCAAAATTGTTCTGGGTGGTCCAGAGGTATCCTACGATACGGATCACTGGATGAAGCGCTTGGCGAATGTGGATTTTATCGTGGTTGGTGAAGGAGAGGAAACCTTCCATCAACTGCTGCAGGAGCTGGAAGGGGATGGCAAGTTCCATTTTGTGTATGGACTGGCTTACCGTAAGGGAGAAGAGGTCATTCAGATGCCCGGTCGCCCGAAAGCGGACTTGAACGAGCTACCGTCGCCCTATCGTTTTGCAGAGGATATACCGGAACTTGGGAAACGGGTTGTTTATTTTGAAACGAGCCGAGGATGTCCGTTCAGTTGCCAGTTTTGTCTGTCGAGCATCGAAGTTGGGGTGCGCTATTACGATATCGAGCGTACAAAGTCGGATATTCTGTATCTGATCGACAATGGAGCCAACCTAATTAAGTTCGTGGATCGGACGTTTAACATTAAACGCGATTATGCGCTGGAAATGTTCAAATTTTTGATTGAAAATCACCGTGGTTGTGTCTTCCAGTTTGAGATTACGGCAGATATTATGCGTCCCGAGGTGTTGGATTATTTGGCGGAAAACGCGCCACCTGGCGTATTTCGTTTTGAAATCGGCGTCCAATCAACGAATGATCCTACCAATGAGTTGGTTAAGCGTCGCCAGAACTTTACCAAACTTTCCCGTACTGTTACCAAGGTCAAACAAAGTGGTAAAATCGACCAGCATTTGGATTTGATCGCTGGATTGCCGTTGGAGGACTACAACACATTCCGTAAAACGTTTAATGACGTTTTTGCGCTCGGCCCGGAAGAGCTTCAACTTGGCTTCCTCAAAATGCTGCGTGGTACCGGACTGCGTATCGACGCAGACAAGTATAACTATACGTATATGGATGTTGCGCCGTATGAAATGTTGAGCAATGACGTCCTTTCCTTTGCCGATATCGTCCGGCTCAAGCGCTTGGAAGATGTATTGGAAAAATACTGGAACTCTCATCGTATGGATCATACAGTTAACTATCTGATCGAGCGCGAATTCTCGTCCGCCTTTGATTTCTTTCAGGAATTCGGAGACTACTGGGAAGGACAGGGCTGGCAAAAAATCGGACATCAGCTCGAAGACTTGTTCACGCGTCTCCAGTCCTTTCTAGAATCGCGTGGAACAAAGCGAATGGATATGGTGCTTGGACTGATGAAGCTTGATTATTTCCTTAACCATAAATACAAGCCGCGTAAAATTTGGTGGGAGCATACCTTGGAGAAGAATGATTGGTCCAGCTATATGAAAATGGTTCTCCAGCATCCGGATGCGCTGTTGTCACCTGCGGTTACAGATTTTGTGGCAGATGCGAGCAAGGAGAGTACAGGTGGGACGGATGTAGGCAGTCAACAGCCGCAGCCATACCGCGAGATTATTCCAGCCTTTGCTTCCTTGAAGCTGAGTGAAAAGGAACTGCAAAAGCACGCTGTGCTGGATGTACTGCCGTTCAGTCTGGATCATATCCTGAGCGGAGGAAGCCCATTGACAGCCGAAGGCCGCACCCTGCTGCTTGTAGTCTATCAGCAAAATGGACAGCAAAAACCGCTCTACTACACCATGCCGATCGGCAAAAATATCGCCGCCATTTAAATAAAAACGCCAGAGGGCATCGACTTTGATATACCAAGAGTCGGTGTCTTTTTTGTTTTATAAATAAATAGGCGCTCATTCCAAATTTTACATTCGCATAATCTATTGCTTTACGATGCTTTACAAAACAAATATATGATTACTTTATCATATATGAATATCAAATTTATTGGAGTGTGACCTTGTGAAAAAGCGTTCGATGAAAAAGAGTATCCTTGCTTTAGGTGCCATTACCGTTTTGAGTGCGCCATTGTTATCTGCTAATATCCCTAACGCTTTTGCAGCCTCATCTAATACCAAGTCTACTACCGCACAGGTATCCAAAGGACTGAAAACTTCGTCAGCGAAGGTCGATGCTCCTAAGAATGTCATTCTTTTTATCGGCGATGGTATGGGAGAAGCAAGTCGCAACGCGATTCGCTTGGCGACGGTAGGGAAATCGGGATTACTTGAAATGGATAACATGCCTGTAACCGGCCTGGTTAGTACAAGTTCAGGGGATAACCTGGTTACGGATTCTGCCGCGGCTGCAACTGCCATTGCAACAGGTGTGAAAACGTATAACGGCGCAATCGGAATGGATTTGAATAAAAAACCAGTGACAACGATTATGGAGCTGGCTAAAAAAGCAGGCATGTCTACAGGTGTCGTGACGACAAGCCAAGTGACAGACGCAACCGGGGCCGCCTTTGGTGCGCATGTCGAAAAACGCTCCGCTCAAAGCGAGATTGCCAAGCAGTATCTGGAGAAAAGCAAGGTGGATGTTATTCTGGGCGGTGGTGAGGATTTCTGGTACCCTGCCGGAACAGTAGGCAAACATCCAGATGCTCCGGCAGAAGATCCTGAGGAAGCTAGTAAGGGAACTCAAGGGAATTTGGTAGAACAAGCGAAGAAGCTGGGTTATAGCTATGTGACGGATCAGGCAGGAATGAAAGCAGCCAAAGGTTCTAAGTTGCTAGGACTGTTCGCCAATGAAGAGATGTTTCAAGCTCACAACAAGCTGGGTAACTCTTACAACCCAACCGTTTCTCTACCGGATATGACGGCTAAAGCGATTGATGTTCTTTCCAAAAACCAAAAAGGTTTTTTCCTGATGGTAGAAGAAGAAGGAACGGATGAGATGGCGCATGACAATGAAGGGGAGTTAACGATTAAGGCTGGGCAACAACTTGATAAGGCCGTTAAAGTAGCTAAAGAGTATGCCAAAGCGCATCCAGATACATTAGTGTTGGTGACGGCAGATCATGAAACGGGCGGTTTGGCGATTGAAGGCGAAGATGCGGAGGATGAATCCGGTGAAGGCATTTCCAAAGAGGATGGTCCTTTTACTGTAAAAGGCTCCGATGAGAAGTTTTATATCGACTGGACCACGGATGGACATACATCTGTTGATGTGGCGTTAACCGCGATGGGACCTGGGTCTTCTCAGTTTAGCGGGAATTATCCGAATACTGCCATTCATGACAAGTTAGTAAAGTTGCTTCAATTAAAGAAGTAACATGGTGTGAAAGGAAAGCCGCTCCTTAAAAAGATTTGCCATATTGGCAATATGGATTTTCCTGTGATAAACTAAAGCTAATAAGTATATACTAAAAAAGAGTAAGGATGCTGCCAACATCCTCACTCTTTTACAACAGCCGCTTATAAGGGCGGTGGCTGTAGGGTTGGATTAGTAAAATAGACCGCTAACCTTTTCCTGGTCAAGACCCCATTTTATAGACACTGAAAAAAGACCCTAGGCTATAAGCTGCTTCCGATACTCTTTCGGAGGCAGCTTATTTAACTTTCGTTGTGGTCGACACTGGTTGTAAAATTGGATATATTCTTTTATTCTCCTTTGTGCCTCGTCCATATTTCGGATATCATATGGGTAGAGCCCTTCCGTTTTGAGATGCGAGAAGAAGCTCTCTATCGAGGCATTATCATAACAATTGCCTCGGCGAGACATGCTGATTCGGGCGCCAACCTTTGGCAGCATGTCATGGTACGCATGGGACGTGTACTGGAATCCCTGGTCGCTGTGAACGATGAGGCCAGTCACGTCTTTTTGCTGTTTCCAGGCTTGTCGAAACGTCTGTAAGACCAGTTCGTTATCATTTCTATGGCTCATCTGGTACGCGATAATTTCGTTATTGAACAAGTCTTTAATCGCAGACAGATATAGCCAGCAATCACCCACACGATATTGCGTAATATCTGTGACCCATTTTTGATTTGGTTTGTCCGCCTTGAAATCCTGTTTTAGCAGATTTTTCGCCACACGACCTTCCGTAGAAGAAGCATAATTGCAGCGATGCTTCCGACGAATTTGTGAGCGGATCCCCAAGACCTGCATGAGCCGGAGTACCTTTTTATGGTTCATCCAGACTCCATGATCGTGCTGCAAAAATAGTTGAATTTGGCGATAGCCGTAGACTCCGTTATACTGCTCATACACTTTCTTCACAAGTGCTTTCGCGTCCCGATCTCGATCTGTTTCTCTCCGTTTTAAGAAGGCGTAATATCCACTTCTGGAGACTTTGAAAAGCGTACACAGTTTGCTAATAGGATAGTCTTTCGCAGCTTTCTCAATGGTTATATATTTGTGTGCTTCATCTCCTGTATCCAGATTTCCAAACACTTTTTTAGCATGTCATTTTCCCGTCTCAGCTTCTGTACATACCTATCCTGGTCGATATACTCCTTACGCCGTCCTCGTTGGTCCATAAGTCCGAATTCACCGAGTTCCTTGTACTTCCGCATCCATTCTTTCAACCGATGTCGATCTGCAATCCCGAACTTCTCCATGAGTTTACGATATGTCCAACCTTCTTCGATATGAAGCCGTATGGCCTCTACTTTAGTTTCAAACGAATATTCTTTAAACTTCTGTCCTTTTTTCGCTGGCATAAAAAATGCACCCCCTAGAAATTCATCGGATAAACCAGGGGTTTATTCCAATGTCTATTCTAAGGGGTGCACTTCATTAGTGAGGGCGGTCTATTTCTTTTTCATGTAGGTAATGAACATGCCGAATATACTTAACCTTTACTCCTCCGTTGTTTTCTTCCCCCATACAAATTTCATTATAAAAAATATAATTGTCAGCATGATGAGAAGCAATGCCATCTGCAAGCCATAACGATGGATTAGTTCTCCTACTGCTTGTACATGATCGCCAAAGATACGTCCGAGCAGAAAGAAGATCAGCGTCCAGATCAAACCCGTTGAATAAGAGAAGAGGGCATAGCGCTTGAAGCTCATTTTATTGATTCCGACAATATAAGGAATAATGTGACGGACGATCGGCAGCAAATAACTGATGCAAATAGTGAAATTGCCATACTTATGTATCAATTTTTCCGAAAACGTAATGTACTTGTCCATTTTTTTCTTCCGGCGTAAACGTTCTAGAATCGGTGTGCCCACGGTTCTCCCCAATACATAACCTAAGGACAAGCCTGATACAACCCCAAGATATACAATTAAAAAAGCGGGTAACGGGTGAAGTATGCCCATGCCTGTTACAGCCCCGCCAGTCATCACGATGACTTCATCCGGGATGGGTAGACCCACAATCCCCAGCCATAGAGAAAAGAATAATGCGGCATAGCCGTATTGTTCGATGATGGAAATTAAATATTCCACGTCCATACCCGTACTCCTTTCTTAGGTTTTCTTTCGGCATACATACACGAATGCGGGTGGAACATTCATAGGCACAAACTTGATTTCTTCAATATCAAACCATTCACCTAACTGTTGTTTCATCTGTTTAGAGTATTGAAAGGCCACAAACATTCCTCCATCCCTGAGCGATAGATGAATTTGTTCTACAATTTGATTCCGCATCGCTTGTGGAAAATTGAAAAATGGCAGCCCGCTGATTATGCAGTCAAGCTGTTCTATTTGGGCATTTTTCATAGCAAGCTGAAGCTCACGCGAGTCGGAATAGCACAGATAATTCGGGAATCTTCTTTTTAAACTCTGCTGCATGGTTTGGTCTTTCTCAAAGAGTAAAACCTTGGGTTGAAATTCAGCAGCAGACGGGATGTATTGGGTAATTGCCCCTGTTCCAGCACCAAGCTCGGCAACAGCATGAACTTCACTCCATGGAATGGATTCTATCATATTTTTAGCTAAAAATCTGGAACTTGGTGTTACACTACCCACGTATGCAGGCGAGTACAAAAATTTGACTAGGAACATAAGTCTCTCGTGAACCAAATGGCTAATACGGATCATACATCATTTCCCTACTTTCAATTTTTAAAATACGTTCATTTATTCTTTGCTAAGAGTAACAAATTATCCCTTTACTTACTCCTGTCTCAAGTAGGGTTGATCCCCCCGTCTTGCGGAGGGGATTTTCCTTGACTATGGTCTAGGAAATAATAAAAGGGTTACGGTATTAATGAGTTTGTATTTATTCAGTTATTATTCAGCATACCCTCAGGTTGCATTCAGTTTTGTTACCGATGAAAGGTAGGTGGGCAGCTAAAAACATTATGTACACTGAGAGGGATCTACTTTGTCACTATCCATTAACAGGCATCTCATCACGACTTCCTATGATCAATCGAATATGGTGAAGTCAAATGAGAATGGACTAAATACCGCGGGTCATACCACACACAAGAAATCTAACGATTCACTCGAATTGAGCAAGGAATTCATGGAATACACGGGAGGAATGCAGGCTCCGCTTCCTACGGAAAACTACAGTAATGATTACAAGTACGACGACCAGGATACCATTGCGCTAACTACAGACGAACAGAAAACGCTGTTGTCTGATCTGCAAAGTTACCTGATGTCTTCCAGTGCTTCCTCTGATACAGATGAACTCACCAATAGCAGGAAGAATTCGTTGGCTTCGGTTAGAGACTTATTAGCTGATGTGGATATTTCGACGGCAACAGATGAGGAAGTATCGGATCTATTCGATAAGATAGCAGAAACGATCCAAAATAATCGTCCTGCACCGCCGCCTGAAGGTGACCCGTCCCATCCTGAAATGGATAGCAGTGGTCTGCCTCCTATGATGCAGGCAATGGGTGGAATTATGCCTCCATTCGCATGGAATATCCAAGAGACTTCCAATCAAGAGGATAACAGCACTACATCTGAAAAAGAGCTTACAGTAGATGGAAAAAGGTCCTTGCTGAGTGATTTGCAGAGCATTCTGAGTTCTAGTCTTATATCCGGGTCAACAGCTTCGGACAAAGATCAGGAAACAGATCTGCTTTCTGCATTAAAAGACGCATGGGGAAATACAGATGAATCGAATGCCACAGATGAAGAAATATCGGCTTTATTCGATAAAATCGCTAAGATTTTTGAACAATCTGTATCATCGTCGTCATAGTCATTAGAGTGCAATGCCATAGCTTAGAACCGGTTAGCCCACACGTGTAAAACTCATACTTTTATAAAGGGGAAATCTCGTATGAACATTTCATCCACATCCAGCAGTTCAATATCTATTGCAAGCACATCATCATCCAGTACCAACGATACAGCTAGTCTGGAAAAGCAAAAAGCTCAACTTGAAGCGGAGTACAACAAGGTACAGCAAAGTAAGGATAATAAAGATACAAAAGAAACAAAAATGAAGCAGCTTCAGCAACAAATTAAACAGATTGAAGCTCAAATTGCACAGCAAAGTTCGCAATCCAGCAGTACGTCAACTCCAAAAATGGAAAAGCCCGCTCCAAGTAACACAGAAACAACTCGTATCAACAGCGCTAACAGCAGCGATATTACGGGAGTTGGGAAATCACTGGATATTTCAATTTAATCATTCCATCTCTTCTCCTGTATGACAGACGATGTATAAACGATAGCAGGTTCTCCGTTTCATAGGGGCCTGCTTTTTTCGTTTACTAAATATTTTGCATGAATCCAGGGAGCGACTTTAATCACCGATATTTAGATTAGAATAATTCTGTCCATCTAAATTGAATCATGTGACTAAACATAGAAAAGTATATACAATATATAACAGTAGGGAAATGAAAGTATTTTAACTCTATTATTTTATATATTAAAATCAGTAAGTGCTGGTAATCATTTTAAATTGGAGGATTTATGCCATGACGCTGGAACCTCAGATGAATCGAAGTAGTAGAGATGAAGCGCGTTTAGTCAGAAACAAGTTGATTGAGTTTAATGCGAAACACGTCCCAGCAGATATTCAAACCCGATACGAAGAGATTAATCTTACGCTCAAAGATGAAGACGGTCAGGTCATGGGCGGTCTCCTAAGTGTACTATGTTGGAACTGGGTGGAGGTTGATATTTTGTGGGTGGATCAGCGTTACAGAGGAAAGGGCTACGGTTCACAACTGCTTGGTGAAATTGAACAGATTGCTGGAGATAAAGGGTGTAATTTTATACAACTTAATACGTTTACTTTTCAAGCGCCTAAATTCTATGAAAAGCATGGGTATGAAGTCGTTGGTGTCATTGACGATGCTCCGAGAGGCTTTAAACACTATTATTATAAGAAAAGTATCTACTGAGGACTCTATATATGCGTGTACAGATCAAGGAATTAAATAAAGATCAGCATATCATCATTCGTAGTATGGGCGAGGAAAAAGTATACGGCTACTGGACATATTTTTGGCATGAACTGACTTCCGGATATGCGTATGTTGTCCCGTATGAACAAAGCTTGAACAAGATGATTCCCGGTTGTGTAATTTCGGTCGAGACTTCTCAATCCAGTATAGAGGGGTTCAGAAGGCGGAAGTCTACTGAAGAGACAGGGATTTTTCGACCTCAACCAAAGCTAGGCGACTACTGGATTCAAGGAACGATACATCAAGTGATGCAGGGCGAAGCAGGCGAGATAGAATGCCTGGAGATTGTAGTAGGAGACACTACGTTTATTTTGGATTCTGAAGAAATAAATGGTGATGTCAACGTTAAAGCGGGCGACGGTGTCGCCTTTGAAATCATAGGCCTACAGTTGTTTGACGAGGGACTGTGATGGTTCTATGGCGATTGATTGGAAAAGAGGTGACACATGTCTAATGATTATAGTAAATCGAAAACGTTGGGAGCTTTTCTGAAATCACGTAGAAATCGACTTCAACCAGAGCAGGCAGGCCTTAGACTTTCACAGGGTCAGCGAAGAACACCGGGGCTTCGCCGAGAAGAAGTTGCTATGCTGGCAGGTGTCAGTGCGACGTATTATACATGGCTGGAACAAGGTAGAGAAGTAACAGCATCTAAGGAAATTATCGAAAGTATAGGAGAAGCTCTACAATTAACTCATGATGAGAGAGCACATCTAATTCAATTGTGGAATCCCAATGAGACGGTTGCTATTTCGCCCATCCATACAACGCTGAATCCACAGTGGCAACATATTATTGATCAGTTGTCCTATCCTTCCTTCATCAGCAATGAGAAAGCGGAAGTGCTTGCTTGGAATAGCGCGGCGAATGAGGTCATTACCGATTTTTCTTCCCTGTCTATTTCTGAACGTGTCATGATTCGTTTATTGTTCGTGGATTCCGAATTACGTCGTCGAATGGTTAACTGGGAAGAATTTGCGTCCTATTCGGTAGCTGTTTTTAGAACCTATTATGACAAGTATTTAGGAGATCCTTGGTTTGAGGAGACGGTAGAACGGCTACGTGTGGAAAGTATGGAGTTTGACACCATGTGGAAGCTGCATCATATCCAGCTCAAAAAAGTGAATCGGGTTTCCTTTCAAATCCCTGGCGCTGTGGAGGCAGTTTCCTATGATATTAATTCTTTAGCAAGCATTACGGACCAACCGGGTCTGCACTTTTGTATCTACACGCCAGTAAGCTAATCCTCTGCCTGGTAATCTTGTTACTAGTATAAACGTACTGTGGTTGCCTCCATATGGATCCATTAGAATGAGTACATGTTCATTCCATCCATTTACCCAAAGAAGAGAGGGAACCATGATATGCTGAAAAGGAAATTGGGACATGAAGGGCTGGAGGTATCAGTTCTGGGCCTTGGCACGATGATGATGCCGAACAACGAGGAGTCGGTGCGTACACTTCAGGGAGCGCTGGACCTTGGTGTAACGCTGTTTGATACAGCAGATCTTTATGGTGAGGAATACGCACAGCAGAAGTTCGGAGGCAATGAGAAGCTGGTTGGACGTGCGCTCAAGGGTCGTCGGGAGGAGGCCGTGATTGCCACTAAATTCGGAATCACGCACACTCAGGGGCCCAAGGGAGATCCGGCATATATCAAAAAATCCGTGGACGCCAGTCTATTTCATCTGGGGATTGATTATATCGACCTGTATTATCAGCATCGAGTCGATCCCAATACTCCGATTGAAGAGACCGTCGGAACGATGGCCGATTTGGTTAAGGAAGGGAAAATCCG
Source organism: Paenibacillus sp. SEL1 (assembly GCF_054602535.1). Taxonomy (NCBI): domain Bacteria; kingdom Bacillati; phylum Bacillota; class Bacilli; order Caryophanales; family Paenibacillaceae; genus Paenibacillus; species Paenibacillus sp. SEL1. Next base: position 3,530,200 of record NZ_CM137723.1, read on the forward strand.
TTATATCGGCTTGTCGGAAGCGTCGGCTGAACAGATCCGCCGCGCGCATGCGGTGCATCCAATTAGCGCGGTAGAAACCGAATATTCCTTGTGGAGCAGAGAAGTGGAAGATGATGTTCTTCCGCTACTGAACGAATTGGGAATCGGCTTCGTACCCTACAGTCCACTGGGTCGAGGTTTCCTCACGGGACAGATCAAGAAATTTGACGATCTGCCAGAGGATGATTACCGCCGTCATTTTCCACGCTTCCAAGGCGAGAATTTCCACAAAAATCTAGAAGTTGTCCTCCTGATCGAAAAACTGGCTGCCCAAAAAGGCTGTACTTCTGCTCAGTTGGGGCTGGCATGGCTGCTGGCGCAAGGCGACCATATCGTTCCGATTCCGGGAACGAAGAGACTGGAAAGAGTGCGTGAAAATCTTGGTGCTCTACAGATCTCCTTGTCGGAAGCAGAGCTTCAAGAGATTGAGCGCATTTCGCCTAAAGGCTTCGCAGCAGGTTCTCGTTATCCGGGGCGTGTCTAGAAAACTGATTATTGGCATGATGGATAAGACCGTTCCTTTCTGGAGTCGCTTGGTAGTACCAACGGCTTTGCAGAAAGGCGGTCTTTTTTTTACTGATTTTGACCGACTTAGGCATGAGTTTTCTAATCTAGTCTATGGTTAGAGTTATTGCGCTCTACAAAATAACGCGTTAAAGTATGGTGAATACCATATTTAACCACAATATGTCGGTGAGAAAGTTAAAAGCTAGATCATGAATCGTGAATAAAGAAAGGTATGATCGGATTGACAACAGAAGTGACACACAAAATATATACCATGTGTATGATTCAAGACGGAAGCAAGGTATTGCTTATGAATAGACCCAATCGAAAGGGGTTTCCGGGTTATATTGCTCCAGGAGGAAAAGTAGAGTTTCCAGAAAGCATTGTGAATGGGGCCATTCGTGAAGTAAAGGAAGAAACGGGCTTAACCGTGACGGAAATTGTATTTAAAGGAATCGACGAATATTGTGATCCAAGTCAAGGGCTGAGGTATATGGTCTTTAACTATTTGGCTACAGCCACTGAAGGTGAACTATTAAAAAATCCCCCCGAGGGGGAACTGCTGTGGGTCGATATGAAGGAAGCGCTAAATCTGCCGATGCAGGATTGGTTTAAGCGGAGATTTCCATTGTTTTTCGAGCCGGGAACGTTTGAGGTTAGTTTCGTTTGGCTGGCAGATACGGATGAAACCCTGGAAGCAACGATTAAGAGCTATGGTGTGTAGAGATGACGACGACCATTTATTTTTCGTCTAATCGGCTAGGTGAGGTAACAAATGACCAAATGCAAAGGATGCTGAATCGTTTTGATTTGGGACGTTTGCTGTCTTACGAAAAAACGGCAGAAGGTGTCCTAGGGCAAACCCTCTATGTTTCCTCAACGGCTGGGCAGTTTGTGCTGAAGGGGAACCCGCTTTTTCTAGGCAATGGATAGAAGAAAAGTTTATGGTGGAGCAAATACAGACACGGACTTCAATTCCCGTGCCAACACCGTATCTTGTGGATCATACGGAGGACATTTTTGGCTGGAGCTATGCAGTTATGCCCCGTCTATACGGTCAGCATATACATATACCTGAGTTGCAAGCAAAGCTGACCTCGCTGGATAAACAGCAAATGGCTGAAATGCTTGCTAATGTTCTGTTGGAGCTTCATAGCTGGAAGCTTAAGAACAGTGGAGAGCTGGATACAACAACTCTAGCCATTCGTCCTTTTGAAGTTTCTTATCGAGTATGGTTGTATGGGCGAATTCGATATTGGCTAGAGGATGCCCAAAAATACTCGGACATTTCTGTACAGGATATGGAATGGGTAGAGGAAATATTGGAAGGCTCTCGTCAAGCATTCGATCAGCTGGAAGCTGCCACCTTTGTGATGGGGGATTTTAAACCGCAAAATTTTCTTGTACAGAATGGGGATAAGGGTTGGAGAGTCAGTGGTCTTTTTGATTTTACGACAGCCTATTTTGGGGATGGGATTGCCGACCTTCCGAAAATAACCACCATGTATCTGGAGAATGGCGAAGAAGAGTTGGCAAAAGGTTTTCTTACTGCTTACGCACAAGGAATGGAAGCTAAAGAAGGATTTACTGAGCGTTTCCGGGTGCATATGCTGCATCAGCAGGTTCTAAACTGGGGATGTGCCAAAGCGATGAAGCAAGTCACCTGGGATGATAAGCTCTCTTTTGCAGATTGGGCGCAAAAGTTCATAGATATTGAGGTATATAAGCAATAGCAGATGAATTGAACGTTTAAAGAGGAGGCCGTGAGTGGATGCAGACCGTCAGATTGGTAAAGCCGGATCAGGACTGGAAGGAGGCTTATCTTTCATTTTATGAGGAATGGAAAAAGAGTCAGGAGCATATGGTACCTTGGGTGATCTCTGTAGAGCCGTACGATTTTGAAGGTATGCTGACGGTTTTAAGTAATCAGGAAAATGGAATGAACCTGTCTGAAGGCTGGGTCAAAAGCTCAACATACTGGCTTGTGAATGCGAATGAACAGGTTGTGGGAGCAGTGAATATCAGACATGACCTTAACGAACACCTAATGAATGCCGGAGGTCATATTGGTTACGGTATCCGTCCTTCTGCACGAGGGAACAGGTACGCTGTAACTATGTTGGCCTTGGCATTGGAAAAAGCAAAAGAACTGGGGATTTCCCGAGCTCTGGTCGTATGTGACTCTGATAATATCAGCTCCAAAAGAACGATCCTGCGAAACGGCGGAACGCCGGACAAGGATTACATAGAGGAAGACGGAAACCGTGTAAACCGGTTTTGGATCGAACTGTGAGTGAGAAAGAGGGGAACGCGAGAAGCTCATGAAATTATGGCCTGAATATGCGCAAAACATTATTGTTGGTGTTATTTTTGAAGGGAAATGGAACTGGTATGTGACGGAAAGAGAGTATTGGTTTCTGACTATCGAAATGGAGGAACGGTTCGGTATCGCTATTTTGGATGAAACCACAGCGGGAGCATTTTTGGATCACATCTGTGAATATAAGGTGGCTACAGGGGAACTAACTTCAATGCTTCAGTTGCTGGATGAGGCTATTCAGCATCAGGATGAATTGTTGGAGTTCTGTCCTGCTCTGTATGTTAACTTTGACGAGAAAGTTCTCTATTCGCTATTTCCTGAGCCAGCTTCGTTTGAACACTATGTCCCAGCGGGGTGGAAAGGGGAATATCAAAACTTTTTGAACGAGGTACCTTCATCTGAACGGTATTGGATTATAAATGGAAGTGATTTTTTTGAGAAATTCACTTGATAGGACGAAGGAGGCTGTTAAGAATATGGATTCTTCCATGCATGAGTTTATATCATATCCAAGCACAGAATGTACGATCAATATTTGGTAAAGTTGCGGGCATGCATTGTGCTTTTGGATGAACAGGTGCTATGGCGCGTGGGTGAGGCCGAAACGAACAGTATTGGTGGGATCATCAACCATATCATGGTGCATGTGCGCAGAAACGCAGCCAAGCTCATGGATCCGACGATTACATACAAGCAAGGAATGGAGGATAGCTTTATACCTTCCATGCAAAACAAGGAACAACTGATGGATGAGGTAGAAGAAGCTTTTTCATCCTTCTGTGCAGCAATCCTCGCAAAATTTACGAGAATAACGGAAGTAGTAGTTATATAAACCTATAAAATATAGTTCTAAGGTCACGAAAAACTCTGTAATGGTCATGTTTTTATTTCTTAATTGATATTGATAATTATTATCACTTATAATAGGAGCAGACATAATACGCTATGATAGGGAGAGTTGCAGAGTGACAGTATCCTTGGAATTATATGATGTAACGATCATCGGCGGTGGTCCTGCCGGTATGTATACCGCATTTTACAGTGGAATGAGAGATATGAAGACCAAGCTGATCGAAGCCAAGCATGAGCTGGGCGGGCGGATGCGCATATACCCAGAGAAGATGATATGGGATGTCGGGGGGGTTACCCCGGTTTTATGTGAAAAGCTGATTGATCAGCTGGAGCAGCAGGCGCAGACGTTCGAGCCTACCATTGTGTTGGGACAGCAGATCACTGGTTTGGATCGGCAAGAGGATGGCACGTTCCTGCTAACTTCTGCCACAGGGGAACAGCATTGGACACGCACGATCGTTCTGGCAGTAGGCTATGGAATTCTCAAAATGGCTAAGCTGGAGATTGAGGGGGCGGACCGCTATGAGGTTACGAACCTGCATTATACGGTACAAGAGCTAGAGCCATTCCGGGACAAGCACGTCCTGATTTCCGGTGGGGGCGACTCGGCGGTGGATTGGGCGAATGAGCTGGAGTCTATTGCGGCGAGTGTGACCGTCGTACATCGTCGGGATCACTTTGGCGGACATGAGAAAAATGTAGCTCGTATGAAATCATCTTCGGTCCGTGTTCTCACACCATACGCGGTGAGTCAGCTACATAGCAACAATGGAGAGACGATTGAACAGGTGACGATCAGTCATGTAGATACGGACGAAATACAGGTGTTGAATGTCGATGCAGTCATCGTAAATCATGGACTAAAATCCGATTTCGGCCCGCTTCGGGATTGGGGGCTGGATATGGGTGAGTGGCATGCCCGAGTGAGCGAAAAGCTGGAAACGAATCTACCAGGGATTTTCGCGGCAGGCGATTTTGTTGAGTACGGAAGCAAGTTGTATCTGATTGCCGGTGCGTTCACAGATGCCGCCCTTGCACTGAACAGCGCGAAGCTGCACATTGATCCAGCAGCTGACAAAGCGGCATATGTATCTTCTCATAACAGCCGCTTTAAGGAGAAGAACCGCGAGCTTGGTGTCGTGGAGTAGAGTAAGATACGGAATTAAGTTAAATAGGATCGGGTTTAGATAGACAAACGAAAAAGGACTTCCGCGACTACGATTGATGTGGTTTTGGAGGTTCTTTTTTTGTCACGTTACTGACTTCTCGTTCTAAAGGTTGGATGCCATACACCCTATAGAATAAAATGAAGAATGATTCGTAGTAAGCAAATGGACAAGCATTAAAAAATTAAACGAACCTACCATAGAAAGTATGGACGGGATTGAAAGGTGACATATGAAGAGACGAACGGAGCAACAGGAAGCGATGATGGCAGATATTATTCGAAAGGCGGAGCCCTTTGTACAGCAGCAGTTGGAGCATGATCATAGTGGTCACGATTGGTGGCATATAGACCGGGTGAGAAAGCTGTCCCTTAAAATTGCTGCCAAAGAGGGCGCAGATTCGTTTATTTGTGAGCTGGCAGCACTGCTGCATGATGTAGCGGATGAAAAATTAAATGATTCCAAACAAGCCGGGCTAGATAAAGTAGAGCAGTGGCTGCGTCTGCATATCAGCGATCCGAATGTAATCACGCACGTGATGACTATTATAGCTACGATGTCCTACAATGGTGGACAAAACCCGCCTATGGAGACGCTGGAAGGTCAAGTTGTGCAGGATGCGGATCGGTTGGATGCTCTTGGAGCGATTGGGATTGCAAGAACCTTTATGTATGCAGGCTCAAAAGGCAGTATGATGCATCACCCGGATAAAGACTTTTCACAGCATGAGTATCGTGCCGCAGGTAAAAGTGCCATATACCATTTTTACGAAAAGCTACTCAAGCTCAAAGATTTAATGAATACCACTTATGCCCGAGAGCTGGCGGAGGTTCGGCATCAATGGATGGAGATGTACTTGGAGCAATTTTATAGAGAATGGAATGTGGATAATAAATAAAGTGTTTCAATAAGGCTGTTTCCTCTAACCGAGTATATCGGAGGGGAAATAGCCTTTATTTTTTTATAAATGTCATATTGATATTATCGAAAATGTGTGTTATTTTATTGATAATAACAAAATGATAATAACAAAATATTATAAAATATAAAGAAAGCGGGGAAGCGGCTATGTTTGGATTTAATTTTGTTAAATTTCAGCCCAGTGAATATGTGATGAAGGTGAAAAACGGGAAGGTGGTTCGGGAGGGTGTTGGATTATCTTTTTATTATTACGCCCCGACCACCTCGGTCGTCGTCGCGCCCGTCTCTTCCATTGATGTACCGTTCATGTTTGAGGATATGACGAATGATTTTCAGGCGGTGACGGTGCAGGGGCAACTGACTTATCGAATTGTAGATTATCGGAGAACGACGCAGATTTTAAACTATACGTATGACTTGAAGGAACGACGCTACATTTCGGATGATCCGAGTAAGCTGGCCCAACGGGTGATTAACATCGCCAAAGTGCTTACCAAAAAGTATTTGGAGCGTGTCCCGCTCAAAGAAGCTGTTCAGTCCAGTGAACGTCTGGCCCAAAACATGACGAAGGATATTGCTCAGCATACGGAAATGGAAAAGCTCGGCATTGAGGTTATGGGGTTGTCGATTTTGGCGATTCTACCCAATAAGGAGACGATGAGAGCGCTGGAGGCTCAAGCGAGGGAAGAGATTCTTCGCAACGCGGATCACGCTTTGTATGAGCGTCGTAATGCATCTATTGAGCAAGAGCGGCGTGTGAAGGAAAACGAGCTGAACACCGAGATTGCAGTGGAGACGAAAAAGAAACAAATCCGCGAAACTCAACTCGATGCCGAGCGTTCTGTGAAGCAAAAGCAAAGCGAGATGAAAGAGGAGCAGCTACGATTTGACACGGCCTTGGAGGAGAAAAAACGCGAGCTGATTGAGCTGACCGTAACGAATAAAAAGGCAGAAGCCGATGCCAAGGCCTACGAGCTGACAGCAGTCATGAAATCGTTGCAGGATGTTGAGCCGAACGTACTTCAAGCTATGGCCAACATGGATATGAGCCCGGATAAGCTAATTGCGATAGCATTCCAGGAGCTTGCAGAAAATGCAGGGAAAATCGGTCAGCTGAATATTACACCGGATCTGCTGCAAGGTCTCATGTCAGATACGGGAGCAAGCGGATCAGCAGGATCGAGAGGGTCTGGAGGAAGAACACGATGAGCAGCCGAATGACAGAGCAAAAGATCATTTTAGTGAAGCGTAAAACGCGACTGGAGGAACTGATTGTTCGATACAATACGGTGCAGCAGGCTCGCTTCTTTATGGAACGGCTGGGTGCTGATTTCAGTGATTATGTGCTGGAGGACGAAAATTACCGCAGGGCGGTGGCAACGGCTACGTCGGAGTTAACGGCTTTGGGTCGAGTTCAGATTGTGGAGCGGGAGCATGTGCCGAACTTTATTTTTGGTGAGCAGGATACAGTGGTGGTGCTGGGTCAGGATGGGCTGGTAGCCAACACGTTAAAATATTTGACCGAGCAGCCGCTTATTGGTGTGAATCCAGATCCATTGCGCTGGGACGGGGTATTGCTGCCGTTTACTGTATCCGACCTGCGCTGGGTGGTGCCGGATGTATTCGTGCACAGACGGCCAATTAAGGAAGTTACGCTGGCTAAGGCCCAATTAAATGATGGCCAATCCTTGTATGCTGTAAATGATTTGTTCATTGGGCGCAAAACTCATGTCTCCGCGAGATATGAGCTAAGACTGGAGGATCAGGTAGAGCAGCAATCCTCTAGCGGCATTATCGTTTCAACCGGATTGGGAGCGACAGGCTGGCTGACCAGCGTGCTTGCTGGAGCGGCCGGGATTGTCGGCAGTGCTACACGGCATCCCATCTCGCTGACTCCAGGCCAGCTGATGCCAGGTGCAGCCTTCAGTAAGGAAGGGGCAGTAGACGAAACGAGTCATGATCATCGTGCAACCTGGAGTTTGCCATCACTTTATTTTACAGTGAGAGAACCATTCCCCAGTCGAACGACTGCTGCGGATCTTGTGTTTGGTCAGGTAGCAGCCGAAAAGCCGTTACGGATTGCATCGCAGATGCCGGAAAATGGAGTTATTTTCAGCGATGGAGTGGAAAGCGACTTTCTGGAGTTTAATGCTGGCATTGAGGCAACCATTGAACCAGCGGAGAAAAAAGGGCATCTGGTCGTGTAGAGGTTTGTACAGGACGGCAATGGGTAATTATGAGTAAGGTACAACCATCAGATGAAATTAAAAAAGGAGGAATCAACATGAGCGATCACACTCAAGACGAAGCGAAAATCCGCAACAAGAAGGACGAGGACGGAGATTCCTTGATGGAGAAAACGAAGCTGGAAAATGGCGTGGATATCGAGCCTGAGGCTGATGAATGGATTGCGAAGCCCTCACCAGTGTCATACGATGATACGAACTCCTCTTCGAAGAAATAAGGCTCTTGTGTCCAAATAGAGCAGTGAAGCAAAGACAGATGACCCCTAATCGGGTCATCTGTCTTTTTTACATAGGTTAGTTGAATCTGGAATATACCTTCCATACGAGCTCACGACGGCTGCTTACATCTGTTTTCAAGAAAATCGCTTTCAGATGATCCTGCACCGTGTAGGCAGTAATATGAAGTGCGCTGGCCAGCTCCTTGGTCGAAAAGCCTTGAACAATGAGCTGGACAATTTGTCTCTCTCGTTCGGACCATGAGTACACCTCGGTCATAAGCGGCAGCATGTCAGTTGCTTTAGCAGCCTCAAACCATACGGCTAGCTGTTTCTGGCCCGTATGCTCCTGTCCGCCTTGCAAAAGGGTGGCCCTGATGGTTACCCATGGGGTTCCTGCGTCTGCGGAAGGGATACATAGTCGGGCTGGTGCAGTGGCAGTGGATAGCGCTCGCAAGCATACCGCCCGGACAGGAGCCGGAAGGCTGTCTTCATGGATTCCCTCCTGCTGCCGAAGCAGCTGTAGCCACTGCTCTGCTACTGTATTGGATGAGATCGGTTCTAGCTTATCAGAAAGTATGAGAACTCCTGGTTCAAGTTCATTTTCCGTAATCATGGCAGGGGCTGGAGATAGACCGACACTGGCCTGACGCAGATGGTAGGCTATGGACGGCGCTAACGCTTCAAGCAGTTGTTGCTCTTCCTCGCTGAATACAGGTTTTCCATGATGACGGAACAACGTAAGAAATCCCCAACAGCTCCCTTTGTACATAAACGGAACACGTAGCTCGTCCCCGAATCCAGCGGGGTGCAAAACATCTCTATATCGTGTGCTCCGATCCGGTTGGCCTTGTGTAGACCCATGTAGCGTGGCTACAGACTGTCCGTCTCGCACCAACTGATCATACTTCATCATATCGTCGTGCAGATATTCGTATTCTAGCAGTTTGTTATGAATGTCCTCCACACCCGATTCTGTAAATGCCCCCGTGGAAAGCAGCGTACGCGGATCTACTGAGGTACAGCACGCCGCATCGAAAGCAACCTGAGTACGCAAGCGGTCGATTAGGGTGTGCTTGTACGTTAGGGATGAGGGGGCTTTTTTCCCCAGATCCATGATCTGCTGTCGAGCGTCCTTAAGCTGTGCAAATGGCGTGTAATGTGCGTTCATCATTTACTCCTATCGTGAAAGCTGGAGATTCTCAAGCACGATTATTAAATCCCACATTTATGGGATGGTGGATATTCGTATTGTCTTTATAATTGAGAATGATTCTTAATTAAATCAACAATAAACGAATGGTCTGAGAAGATCAAGGCTAAATGTTTGGAGGAAAGCACATATGAAACATACCCCTATTGGAAATACGGACTCAAATCAACCGATGAGCTGGAATCATCCGAATGTGCATAAGTACGCGGATACGATTGCTTTAAAAATACCTGGATATGCTCATTTGTACGAGATGACAGACTGTTTGATAGCCGCACAACTTGAGGCACAAGCTCATATTCGAAATATAGATCCAAACGTGCTAATTGTCGGAGCTGGAGGCGGCCAGGAATTGATAACGCTCGGAGGGCGCCATGAAGCATGGTCCTTTACGGCAGTTGATCCCTCTGAGCACATGCTGGATTTGGCACGCAAGCGTGTGACACATGCGGGCATCAGTTCAACAATATCGTTTGTTGCAGGTACGTTGGAAGAGTCATCCAGAGGACCGATCTATGACGCTGCAACCTGCCTGCTGGTGCTTCATTTTCTTCAGAGCTTGGAAAGTAAACAGGCATTGCTACGCCAGATATCCGCTCGACTCAAGCCGGGTGCACCTTTTTGTCTAGCTTCTATTAATGGGAATTCCCAGGAGCCTTCTTTTTCCATCCAAATGCAGGCGTGGAAGGGTCATATGCTGAGTCAGGGCATTTCACTGGAGGATTGGGAACGATTCGCTGCTTCCATCGGTCGTGAGTCAAACGCGGTGTCCAATGCGGCAATACAGGAACTGTTGATAGATGCAGGCTTTACCCACATCACCCGGTATTATGGCGCTTTTTTAGTAAATGCATGGTTTGCGGTTAAAGAGGGAGAGACGACTTATGACAAAGGATAATATCATCATCATTGGCGGGTATGGCCATGTTGGAAAAATTATATGCACGGAGTTAAGTAAAATGTTTCCCTGCAAGGTATTTGCCGCAGGTCGTAGTCTGGAGCGGGCCAATGAATTTAGTAGACAATCGAATGGTAAGATACGGCCCTTGCAGCTAAATATTCATGAGCCGATGGACCCGTCGATATTAGAGCAAGCTAAATTGGTTATCATGTGTCTGGATCAGGACAATACGGCCTTGGTACGTGCCTGTCTTCGACATGGGGTGCATTACATGGATATTACAGCGAATGCGGCCTTTTTGAGTCAAGTGGAGCAGTGTCATCAAGAGGCCCGAGCTTATCAGGCCACAGCCCTGTTAAGTGTAGGATTAGCTCCGGGGCTGACCAATTTGTTAGCACTGCAAGCGACACAGCTCATGGATCAGACAGATGAGTTGAACATATCTTTGATGCTAGGCTTGGGAGATCAACACGGTCAGGCTGCCATTGAGTGGACAGTAGATCAGATTCATGCCGATTTGGAGGTTATAGAACAGGGACGCCCTGTGACTCGAAAAAGCTTTACCGACGGCATAGTGGCAGACTTTGGTGCAGGAGTGGGGCGTCATCGGGCGTATCGATTTCCTTTTTCGGATCAGCAGACACTTCCTCGTACGCTCAAAGTTCCTACCGTTAGCACACGCCTTTGCTTTGATTCGCGTTTGACCACCCGGCTTCTGGCAGGGCTTCGGACGATAGGAGTATCAGGTTTACTCCGACAGCAAACCGTGCGTGATGCAGTGGTTCGCAGCTTTGGCAAGGTACATATAGGAGGGAATGCTGTAGCGGTCAAGGTAGATGCTCGAGGAACTCTCAATGGCAAGGAGACGAAGGTTGAATGCCGGCTAAGGGGTCACCATCAGTCTGATTTAACCGCTAAGGCAGCCGTCTTTGCAGCGCTCGCCCTGTACCGTTCAGAACTTCCATATGGTGTATTTCACATGGAGCAGGTTTTTTCGTGGAATCGCATGCAGGCTTGGTTGGGGCAGCAAGTATCCGTAGATATTCAGGTGAACGGACAGCAAGCATAGAAATCATATATTTTAATAAAGGACTCCCATATAATCCAAGCTTATTCAGCAATGAATTGCGGATAAGTCTTGGATTTCTTTTCCTATTGAATTACACTAGAATGAAGTACATATTTTTGGAAAAGACCTAAGGGGATGATTTGAAATGTGAAACCCCTATGAAAATAGCAGACAGCATACGCAGGAACGAGGGGATATTTTATGGAAGGCCCGCGCCGTGTTGGTAAAGTTGAAGTTACAAGCCTGGTAGGCCTCTTGACCAATCCGGTCAACTAGCTAGCTGCTGAGGAGTCGATAAGAGATGGATATCGCTTATATCATAGATTTATTACGTAAACACGATGTGACCTTAGCTCCAGGCTTATCCATGCAAGAGGTTACCGATGTCGAAGGCAGGTATGATATTCACTTCCCGCCCGATTTGAGGGAGCTTCTGATGAGTGTTCTTCCCATCGGTAAAAGCTTTATCCCTTGGAGAGATACGTCACCACAGCGGATGGGTGTAATTCGGCAAAGGTTGAATTGGCCGCTGGAAGGTATAATTTTTGATGTGGAGCAACATATATTCTGGCCTCCCGAATGGGGCGAAAAACCGACAGATTCGGTGGAAGCTGTTGATATATGTAAACGTGAGATTTTACGTGTGCCCAAGCTAATCCCGATCAACGGCCATCGATATATCCCAGAGCAGCCATCTGAAGAAGGAAATCCGGTATTTTCAGTGTATCAAACGGATATTATCGTGTATGGGGAATGTTTGCAGGAGTATTTCAAGCTGGAGTTTGGGGAGAAGCCTTATGAACAAATTGATTTTAATGCCGTAAAAAAGGTGCGTTTTTGGAGCAACTTTTGTGAGTGAGTGTCAGGAAGATGAATAAGTCGAAACGCAGGAAGGGGAGCATGATGTGAAGGTGGAGCAGGATTTGGAAGAAATCAAAGAAAGGTTGACCCAGATCGAGACCAAACTGGAACAAAAGTCGACCTCCAAGAGAATCTTGAAGTACATGATCATCATTTTCTTGTCTATTTTTTTTCTTTTATTTCTAATAGGAATTATTCAATTTGTTTCAACCTAATCGGTGCAAGAGGATGAAGGAAGGGAGCTATTTATGTCCATAGAAGCGATTATTTTTGATCTGGATAATACTCTTATTCATCGCAAACAGGCGTTTGCGGCATATACAGAGCGCTTTATAGAACGATTTATTGTGGCAGAAGAACCTGCGATCCGCGCGGCTGTCGTTGAACAGATACGTTTGGCGGATCAGGACGGATATCGGGATAAGAGGGAACTGTATACCGAGCTGCATGCAGACTTGGAACTGAAAAATCCCGATACGTCAGTACAAGAGATGTTGGGCTTTTGGTATGGTGAATTTCATAAGTTTACGGTGTTGATGGACGGGGCCAAGGAAGTGCTGTCCGAACTGCGGTCGCGTGGCTTGAAGCTTGGTATTATTACCAACGGCTCACTCCGTACGCAGCAAGCGAAAATCGACCGAGTTATGCTGAGGGATTATGTGGATTCTATTATCGTATCGGGCGGCGTCAACATCCAGAAGCCTAATCCTCGAATTTTCGAGTTGGCTCTGAATGAGCTGGGCATTGTCGATCCCGGCCATGCCTGCTATGTAGGCGATCACCCGACAAATGATATTCGTGGTGCACAAAGTGCAGGATTGCATACCATCTGGCTGGAAGGCTTTATGACGTGGCAGGAAACGGGCATTGTACCGGACTATCAGATTGGGAGTTTGCGTGAAATTACAGGTTGGCTGGATCGTCGCAGTTATTCAACGAATAAGGAGGAGGGTGCATCATGAGTATGGAGCAGCAAACGAATCCCATTCTCTTATCGTTCCCTGACCAATTCCAGACGGAACGATTGACCATACGCGCCCCGCAGTGGGGGGATGGGGCGGCAGTCAATGAGGCAATGCGAGAGAGTGCGAATGAACTGCGGCCTTGGCTTCCGTTTGCAAGAAATCTTCCTACGGTAGAGGAATCTGAAATCCGTTCGCGCCAAGCCAGACTTAAATTTCTGGATCGGTCTGATATGATGTTGTATATATTTGATACGGTTTCGGGAGAATTTGTAGCCAGCAGCGGTCTGCATCGTATTGATTGGGATGCACGAAGATTTGAAATTGGGTATTGGCTCAGAACATCATGGACCGGAAAAGGCATTATCACAGAGGCCGTGCACGGTATTACGGATTTTTCCATACAGCATTTGAATGCTAATCGGGTGGAGATTCGTTGTGATTCCAGAAACACGCGCAGCGCCAAGGTAGCGGAACGTGCAGGTTTTACACTGGAGGGGATTTTAAGAAACGTCGAGTATGATGAAGAGGGAAGCATGGCACACCAAATGGTTTTTGCCAAGGTGCGTGGTATTGAATTTTAGTATCCTCACATGAACAGTTTGGAAGTTGCTGATGGTTTGTACGATATTACGGAGGCTCATTATGATTAATTATATTATGAAAAATACAGACAAGTTAGTGTGCATACAATATGTCATCAGCAAAAGGTTCAGCAATCTTGCAAGCGCTATCCAAGAGAGGATGCTTTACGAATTTCCAGCAGCTTGGCGAAGATGTCCCAGCATTAGGACAGGTGATTTAGCATGAGGAGCGTAAGTAAGAGCGTTATTAGAAAGGCCAATCGGGAAATAAAGGCGAAATTCCGCTGGAAGGCCCACGCTGCGTACCTAATTGCTGTGCTGTTCACGATTTTGTTGGGTTTGGGAAGCCGGGTTTTCTCCTCCCAGTTGCCTGAATTCGTTGCTAATCACTTTGGGGATGCTCTGTGGGCGTGCATGATTTATTTTGGGCTGAGAATGTTGTGGGTGAATCGTCAATTGTCTGTAGCCCTGTGGGGCAGCTTGCTGTTTTGCTTCGCCATTGAGTTCAGCCAGATGTACCAGGCTCCCTGGATTAACCACATTCGGGCAACGACGCTGGGCGGCTTAGTGCTTGGGAAAGGGTTTCTGACCGCGGATCTGATCAGGTACACGGTTGGCATTGTGGTATCCTGGGCGATGGATCAAGGCTGTCAAAAGCTGGCGGGGAGCAATACACGTAGAGACAATGACAAACCACTCAAATAACCTGAAAAGCGAGGGTTGCGCTTGAAACAAAAGGGAAAGCGTCACAGGTTGTTCGGTAAGATGATTGGATTATGCGCAGGATTCAGCTTGTTGTTTGCAACCATACTTATCCCAGGGCAGGCACTGGCCGAAAGACAGCTTGCGGCGCCTCTTCGATTCGACTTTGGCCCAGGGAACGTAGCTGACGGCTACACCCAAGTCACTGCCAAGGATGTTTACACGCCTGAGCGAGGCTATGGATTTACCGATCTTTCCAAGGTGGATGAAGAGGATCGTGGTGGAAATGATGCTATACGCTCAGATTTTGTTCGTGTTCAAGGATCATCATTTGTTGTCAATTTACCACCTGCGGATTACACGCTTTCCCTTATTGCCGGAGATACTGCCGGAAACACAGATATTACGGTTAAAGCCGAGTCCATTGTCAAGGTAGAACCTACTACCAAAACAGCAGGACAATTTGTCGAGGCTGGATTTGAACTTGCACTCATCGATGGGCAGCTTGAATTGTATTTCTCAGGTAATGAAGCGAAGATTAACGCTTTGGTTATTACTCCAAAGGATGCTCGAACGGCTGGAGAACACCCTTCGGTATACCTTGCGGGAGATTCTACGGTTCAAACCTATAAATCCGCGATGAAGCCTCAAGCGGGCTGGGGGCAAATGATTGCTCCGTTCTTCACAGATGAGCCTATTTTTGTGAACCGTTCTATTGGTGGACGAAGCACGAAAACCTTTCTGGTACAAGGGCGGTTAGATGATATTTTACGCAATATCCGTCCAGGAGATTATCTGCTCATTCAGTTTGGACATAATGATGCCGCGATCAACAACCAAGAGCGTTATGTTTCACCCGCGGATTACAAAGTTTACTTAAAAACCTACATCCAAGGAGCCATCCAACGCGGTGCAACACCTGTGCTAATTACTCCTGTTGGCCGCCGGGATTATGATGCGGCAAGTGCCTCGTTTCGGATTAGTTTCCCGGAATATGTGCAGGCCATGAAGGAAACAGCATCGGAGACAAATGTTGCACTGGTCGATCTTAGCCGCTTGAGTGTAGCGTACTATGATACACTTGGCCTCGAAGGAACACTCCCGTTATTTTTACATGTGGAGCCAGGGGTGTATCCTGCATTTCCTGATGGAGTGAAGGATGATACACATTTTCAGGAATACGGTGCGGAGCAAATAGCTCGGCTGGTAGCTCAGGGAATACATGAGTTGAATATTCCTTTATCCTCTTATGTACAGGCGGAAGATTCGCAATAAAACATTATTTCCATAGTCATGGTATACTTAGAAAATAAGCTGGCCCTACCCAAAGATAGCATTGCTGAGGCTTGGGTAGGGCTTTAATGTTCTGGATCTTAAGGAGGAAGCGAAAATGACAGTCGCTCAACTTCATAATCTTATTAACGGTCAACTCCTGTACAATCAGCATCGGAGTTTATTTTATATGCGCGAGGGTTCTGTTCTGTTAGGACCTTCAACAGAAATGACGTACTGGCTGACGCAGAGAAGCTCGGAGCTGATCCTCATGCTTCAAAGCTTGAAGCGCCAGCATACGTATAACGCTTTTGTGACGGATGTAGCGGCTAAAATACTGTCCCAGTTTGTAAATACCAATCAGTATCTACATTTTCACACAGATCATGCGAGGGAGCTTACGGAGCTGTATGATCGACTCTTCACTCGGATTGAAAAGTTGTTCCAGAAGAAATCTATAGATATAGAAATCTTGGACTTGCTGCTTCAGCAGCATTACGGGCATTTGAGAGATTTTTTAACTCGTACCAATGGACGTGAAATGTTTGCTAAGTATGCAGAGTGTGAGTATACCTTTTGGATACCTTGTGAGGAATATACGCCGGAGTTGCAAGCTAATCTACTAGGATTGGACATTGCTCGTTTGCAAGAGCCTGTTCTAGATGTTGGTTGCGGATCTGAGGCGCGGTTAATTACTTATTTACGTGCCTGTGGAATTGAGGCTTACGGAACAGATCGGCTGGCTGAAACAGAAGGTTGTGTCACTCGAGGAGATTGGTTAGAGACCACCTTTGGAGAAAGTGCATGGGGGACGATCATTTCACATATGGCATTCTCCAATCATTTTATACATCATCATCTGAAGGCAGATGGTAATATTCATGAGTACGCTCGCAAATATATGGAATTGCTTAGAGCCATTCGTCCAGGAGGGAGTTTTATTTACAGTCCGTGCCTTCCGTTTATGGAAGAGCTTTTGGATGCCCGAATGGGTTATCAAGTAGAGTATATCCAGTCATCTGAAGGATACAGGGCCACGAAAATAACGCGTGTACATTCATAAGCGCGAGTAGTAGTCCATTCATTTGTCAGATTCATTCTTGGAATGGTAGTATAAGGATAGATATTACTCTATTTGGGATTCTGTTAATGATAAAGATTCTCATGAAGCTAATTAGACACCATTAGAGGATGATCATTAGCTGTATGGCTGCACTGAATAATAATAATTAGCTTACGGATAACGGAATTTTCAGGAAAGATTAAATCATATTTTCCTAAAAGCCGATATATGGGAATGAGGCGAGAACATACTGTTATTATACCCGCCCGAAAATGGAAGTATATAATTTGGGTTAGGAGAGTAGAAGAAGTGTCAGATCTGTATACGAAAAAAGAAGTAGAAGATTATGTAACGAACGTGGTTTTCGAACGACCTTTAGGTGTAAGCATTTCAGCCATTTTATTGATCTTTAATGGGGCACTTCTGTTGGTGACCCAGCTATTGACGCTTAATGCATTAAATGAGGCTTCTACGTTAGTAGGCATTTGTAGGGGCATGTTTCAAGGATTTATCGCGTTACTCGGTTTGGCAGGGACGACTGCCGGTGTCGGTATGTTATTTGGTAAGAAGTGGGCTTGGTGGCTGGCAGTATTTTATTTTACATATGAGACCATGCGTTATACGTGTGCAATTCTGTTTATTCCGGATGTCCCTCCAACGTTGGGCGGTGTACAGCTAAACCCTGCTCTATACTACGTAAAATATGGTATGCGTATTATTTGGAATTTGTTGTTTACGTTGTTCATGTGTCGTAGTAAAGTGACCGGCTTTTTTCAAACAAGTGGAATCCACAAGTGGAGAGCATGTATTGCATTATTTTTCATAAATGGAGTGATGGTTGGGATTGGCTGGTGGCTGATAAGATAGGATCTTCGATGTGAAGGAGGAGGTGGATAATGTCAATGGAAACGTTTCCGATTTTAGAAACCGATAGGCTTCGTTTAAGACAGCTTACAGTAGGGGATGCGGAGGATGTATTCGGCTATTTTTCCAAGGATGAGGTCACACAATATTATGACTTGGAAAGCTTTACAGAGGTAGAGCAAGCCGAAAAATTTATTCGTTCGATGCTAACCAGATATGAGAAGCAAGAGGGCTTTCGTTGGGGGATTACATTAAAAGAAGCTCCTGAGCGGATCGTGGGTACAATTGGATTCCATAACTGGCACAAGGAGCACTCCCGTATTGAAATTGGGTATGAACTGGCACCGGAATATTGGCGGCAAGGTCTGATGACAGAAGCGATGAAGGTGGTCGTGAATTATGGCTTTCAATTGCCGCAGGTTCACCGTATAGAAGCCTTCATTGATCCAGATAACGAAGGCTCCAGACGGCTGCTGCTCAAAAGTGGCTTTACTAAAGAAGGTCACCTAAGAGACTATTTTTATGAAAAAGGTCAGTTTGTCGACGCTGTTATTTTTGGCTACCTTCGGAAGGAGTTTTCCGTGGATCGGTAAGTTTACAAATATCCCTTGTCTCCGTATGGCTGGAGTCGATCAAGCCAGGTCTGCTCCAGCTTTGTCAGTGCATCTTTGACATCAAAGAACGCTGAGTCCTTTTTCTTCAAAACGTCCAGCACTTCAAATTCAAACGAATCTTCGCCATACTCATTCCATTCCTGTTGCAGTTGTTTATTCTTAAATCCACCCATGTTCAGCTCAAAACGCCGTCCATTCAGCGACTTTAAATTCGGCGTGGAAGAGACGAAAATTTTCCCATTACGTGTATTGCGAATGCAATAGATTCCTGCCTCTGTCTTCATCTCCATGTACTGCTGCACCAATTCTTTTCTTCGATTCATTGTCGAATCCTCCTATTGTATAAACGTTGAGATTCAAGATTCCTTCAACCAATATTCACTGCCATCCGGCTTACGATCCAATAGATTGTATTCAATCATATATCTTCGCACCGTGACATAATCGTCATATACTTCCTGTAAAATCGCATTGATATCTTTCTCATGATATATTTGTCCCTTTACAAAACGGCCCGCAATTTCACGCAGCACAATCAGCTTGTGCTTTTCTTGCATTTTAAAGGTCTTTAGGCGTCCGTCTGTCCCATTCGGAAAATACTTCGTGAGTACCTTTTGCCGCTCGTTTTCCGTAATGTTGTAGCGTTCGTCCACCATCCGTGCTTGTACTGGTACTTCTACAATGGCAGGAGCGTGCCGATCTTTCTCCTTTAACAGCTCCATTAATGTGAGAAAAACCTTGGCCTGTCGTTCTTTTTCTTTGAGACCAAAGCGATGATTACGTATGGTGGATGCGCTACCGATTCCGGTTTCCTTTTGAATATCCGCATCGCCCATGCCTTGATAAAATAACTGAAGCAACCGATTCTGATGATCCGTCAGTCCAGTCAGCTTTTTATCCAGACCGATCAAATAGTCAAACACCGATCCGTACGTCCGCTCAATATGAAGTCGCATGTACCTCTCCGCGTCATAAAATACCCCTTGATCCTGATATATGATGCCTTGCTCAAATCGCTGTCCGTCCAGCAGGCAAATTACCTGTTCTTCTTGGCGAATATATCCTCGCTTCAGTTCTTCGATTCCAGCATTCCAGAACAGTTCGGAATGATCCATTTTAGCAAACACCTCAATTAAATGATGATTATTTTATAGACAATATAACATTTTGTTTATTTTAAATCAATGAGTGGATATTTATTTAAGGTCTCGACAATGTTCGCTATATACAAAAGAGACATCGGATTGTTATCATATGTAAATTATTGAATTGCATTAAGACTGGATAGTTGCTATATATTGTAATAAGGTGGGTTGGTAAACTATGAACAAAATGCGATTAGAAGAAGTCATAGAAAATGGAGATTTAAAGGAAGCGGTAAGGATTATAGAGGAGATAGGTGAAAAGCTGGATTATACATTCACTCCAATATTATTGAGATATTTAGCAACGACGGATAGTGTATTGCTAAGAAATGTAATCGCCATTACGTTAGCTGATCTAGGAGACCGTGAAGCGGTGTTGCCTCTTATCGACTTGTTAAGAAATCCAAAGACCAAGGGGAATAGAGGAACACTGTTATATGCTTTAGAATTTTTTGACGTATCTACTCATGTTGTGGCGCTGGTAGATTTACTGGATGATACCTTTGAAGCGAGTAGACAATCCTATCAACTGATAAGTACCGTACAAGATAAAATTACTAAGGCGCAAAAGGACATATGTAGACAAAAGATAAGAAGAAAGCTAGCCGATTATAAAAACAAATATAAGCGTGACTTTTTGCTGGAATCTTTAGAGCTTTTTACATGATTCTTTTATTAGAGAGGTTTGGTTGGAGTGGTAAAAAAAACTGTTTTATTCGTGATCATCATTGTAATTGCATATACAGTTGTATCCATTACAACAGGAAGTCCGATAGAAAGAGTCCAATTTCGGAGTAACGTCACTGACTACCTACATAAAACGTACACTATGAACTGGAAAATTGAATCAGTAGATTATGATTTTAAGAATGATAAATTTATAGCAAATGTGATCTCTAACTCAGGGATTTCTTTTTTGGTGGATGAAGACTATTATGGGCAAATGATGGATAACTACGCCTCTTCTGTGTGGAGGGATGAGCTAAAAAAAGCTGTAACACAAAAAACAAAGGAAGTTACAGGTTCAGATGCCGAAGTCATCGTAAATGTTAATCTTATTAGAGAGTATGGTATAACATACCATGATAAGGTTCCAAGCTATTCTATGGTTAGTCAGAAACTCTCCTCAGAAGCTTCGATTTATATTAAAGGTAACTTTTCAGCCACTCATTATCTTCAAGAGATGTTGGAAATAAAGCAGTGGATTGTTGAAAAGAAGTATGATGCTTCGTTAACGTTTAAGCCCAAAGATAAGGATGTTTACTTCTATTTACCTACTGAAGATCTGAAAAAAATTAAAAAGCCAGAGGATCTCAATCCTTATCGCCTTCAAATTAATTAATTATTCTACCCAAGAACTTGAAACAGAGCCCTCCCCTGTGGAATTAAGATTATGGGAGTTTTTAAAGGATGCTCAGTCGCTTGATAATAATATATGGCAAGGCTTTTCTAAAGAAGAACGTCTGGGTGGCTAAACGTGACTAGAATACATTTTGCATCTAATCATTTTACCAGACAGGATAAACGAGGAGAAGTCTACACCTTAGACGGCGAATACATATCTGATTTTAAAACATTTTTTATAGCACTTGGTGAAGCGATTAATGGGCCTGGAGGGTACTATGGATTTAGCTTGGATAGTATATCGGACTGTCTCTGTGGAGGTTTTGGGACAGTAGGACCGTTTACGATCCATTGGAAAAACGCACATTATTTTTTGGAAAGATTCGAGGAAGAATGGGATCAAGAAGAGAGAGGTTATAGATTTTCACCACAGCAATATTTTACGAATCTTCTAACGATCTTAGTATCAGGTGGTGTTACCGTGAATTTTTCTTCGAATTAAGA
Organism: Paenibacillus sp. SEL1; assembly: GCF_054602535.1. NCBI lineage: Bacteria > Bacillati > Bacillota > Bacilli > Caryophanales > Paenibacillaceae > Paenibacillus > Paenibacillus sp. SEL1. The sequence continues at coordinate 3,551,564 of NZ_CM137723.1, forward strand.
TAGCAAAGCAAGAAGGGAATTTTTAAAATGGAATATAAATTAATGCAACCACCTTTTGACATGAAATAATACTCTGAAATGAGTAAAAACGAAGGGAAAGAACATTTAGAAGCAGATGAACTTGTGGCAAATTCCTTAAAAGAAATTTTAATCCGGGAAATGAAACGAGAAATCTAATAAGAGATATTAATTACTTAAGGGGGAAAAAGGAGCAAGAGTGTTTTTTAGAATGAATAATGGCCAAATGAACATTTTGGCTAAGGCTAATATGGCTAACGAACAAACAGTTATTGATATCATATATAATGTTTATGGTAAATGAGGAGGCCCAAATGAGAGTGAAAAAAATTGTATATCCAACTTCACTATCTCAGATAGCAGATATTGAGGATGATAATATAGATGTATTTATTGAACTTGAAGATGGGACTAATATTTCTGTTGCTGTATGTACCCCAAAAAATCTAATTAGTTATATGACCAAAGAGAATATTAATTTTATTCCTGCATCGCCACCAGATATTATTGTGAAGTCATTAACAGAAGAAACTATTGAACAAGCTATTGAAAATTACGCTCAGGAGGATGCTTTCTGGCTAAAGTTGTTTTTTGTAGCTGGCGTTGATAAAACAGTCATAGATTTAGACAGAATTGATTTGTGCCTTAAAGAAATGAAAAGAATAAATCAGGAACTCTTGAACGATTAAAAATTAATTGTATAGTTATTTTGACCATATGGAGTATAAAACTCTATGAGGTTTCTTTTTAGCTCCTCATTCTGAAAATATATAAATTAGGAGACAACATGCTCTAAGATGATCATTTGCTCGTTAAATTGAGAGTAGGAGGATTTTTTCCTGTTCCACGGATGCATGTTCCAATTATCTTGTAAGGAGAATATTTTGTGAAAATATCAAATATTATCAGAAAAACCATAGGGAACAAATTAGCTGCTTTGAACTTTACTTATGAGCATTTAAACAATACTTGGTTTTTTACAAGAGTAGTCAATGGATTTAAGGAAACAATCCAAATCGATAAAAGTTATTGGACAGAGAATGCAATACGCATTACTTTTATGACTGAGTCCGAATCAGTGTATAGCTTTTATTTCATTGATGGATCAAAGATGGAGAAATTTCATTATTATGAGGATGAAGAGTCATTACGAGATATATTTATCACCCTAGAAAAGATTATTGATCAGTGTGCTCTAAAATGGTTTGAAGAGAATGTGCCTAAAGATACGCTTCCTCCTGCTAACTTTTTAGATAAAGGATGGTTTGAGAAGCTACAGAAATTTGTCGAGGTAAATAATCTGAACTTTAAAGATGAAAATTCATTAAAAACCATCGAAGCTTTGCTAAGTTCAGAACCGACGGAGGAAAACGTTCTGTTATCAAGCTATTTCTTAGGAGAATTTTTTATCCATACGTTAGATGGTGAGTGGTACTACGATCAGAATTATGGTCCTTCTATTAAAAATATAGGTGGAATTAGTAATTTTAATAGAGAGCCATACCAAATCTCTAATAGTTTTGCTTCTAATCCTCAAAACAACTCAATTATTAATCACTATCAAGCCATTGCTGGAACTGTAAAGAATCTTCAAGGTAATAGGAAATAATCAAATTAAATTGAGAGCAAAAACATGTTCCGATTTTTTATTCGGTCTAAGATGATTCTTTAATAGTGAGTTTGCACTCCAACCACATGGATTAATTCTGTGTGGTTTTTCTTTTCTAAGGGTTTAAAAGGAGTTGGGAATCTGCATCGATTATATAAATTTATATAGGATAAAAAAGGAGTGAAAGGAGGAAAATATATAAGTGAACTATAAATTATGCAACCACCTTTTGTCATGAAAGAAATACTCTGAAATGAGTAGGAGAGACTGTAAAAAGTAATCACAGTGGGTTGGATTGGGGAGTTATTTTTAAACCAAAGTCTTATATTAGCGTTAATCGCCCAGTTATTATTGGATTCAGGAACAAAGAAATGGATGTGATCAGGATTGTATCGAATAAAATGTACGTAATTTTAAAAGGAAAACGTAACCCTAATGCATTATTTGATATTTATCATACGTGGGAAGAGTTTATTTGAAATCGCTGATAGGAAGGGATTATGATCTTCAAACCTAATTTGAATGGGAAGATCGTTAAAAATTTGAATATTATATAAAGAACAGAGAGCCGTTAAGCGTGTTAACGGCTCTCTTCGTCGTCTTCCGGCAAGTATTCGATCAGTTCACCAGGGAGTCGCCAAGGGTTCTAAACCTAATTGAAACAGTTTCTAAAACAAGAGAAGTCCATTTTACTAATTTGCATCATCCTCTACATACTCGATAACATCTTGAACATGGCAGTCTAGAGCTTTACAAATTTTATCTAGCGTATCAAATTTCACACCGTCTGTTTCTTCGTTGTAAAGTTTGGTGATTCCGTTTCTATGTAATCCAGTCATGCGGGAAAGCTCGGCAATATTTATTCGTTTTTCTCCCATAATACGGGAAAGATGAATCTTTATCATATTTTCCTCCAGCTAAATGCATTCTATAGTGTTAAAAAGCAACATCAAAGTATTGACAATAAACACTGTTCGATATATTCTGAAAACAACAAAAATAACACTGTAATGTGCATTTGGTTTATTGAAATGTTATTTGTGAACGTCGTAGTAATATGCTTATCGTACCAAAACGTTTTACAATTAGCAATTAATTATCGTTCAACCACCTAGTTTGAAAAACTACCTGTAGAAGAAAGTATATTGGCAAATAAGAAACTTTGAACAAAGGAATGGAGCGAGGATGTATGACAGAATGGGTAATGGGATTGGAACGGGTATCCATGGTTCAGGGGCCATATGATTTACCTCATATGTATGAAATATGCGAAGGAATTCTGTATGACCATCAATACTTCTTTTACCTCGAAAATGGCATACTGTGTTTGCGCCATGTGAAGAAGGTGGAGCAATCATATCATACGCATCTTTATCTGGATGGAGAGAGCGGAGGCTTGCAACTGGCAGAGGGTGTACAAGGGGAAGTTATGCAAGTTGTTACGGAGATCATCGAACGCTTACGCGCTAAGGATGGACTGACATTTTTATTCGATGAACTGCTGTGGCTACATGGGAGGGGCCCCATTGAATTAAACCTTTTCAATAAGAAGGATGAAGTGACCCCAAGTGACAGACAACTTGCTACGAAATAAATGATTCTTATGCTCTATATCATGGAACTTGTAGAAAAAAATTATGATTTCAGTGAATGTACCAGTTGTTGACTGATAAAAATAAGCGGATACCGAATCAATATGGTCAATTCCACCACAACAGCATCACCAGAGGGAGTAAATCCAAAATCACCTCCCAATAATATGTTTTGCTGCTGCTTTGATGAAGGAAATTCCGGTTCATCCAAGCCATATTGTTCTTTGAATCTCTCTTTCGTTTCATGATCTATGACAAGGTTATCCTGTGCAAAGGTATAGCACATAGGAACACTTAACTGTATTAAAAGAAGTAATGCAACGGGTATAAGCACTTTTTTGTTTTGCATGGTTAGCTCCTATGATCTCTGTTTTTGACCTCTTAACTTTTGTATCTACCATAATGAAAACAACTTAAAGATGCAACGGAAGGATGAGAAAATAATCCCTTTACAGGATTTTATGACCGGAATATAATGGTAAATAACAGCATCGATCTACATACACTTGGTTATCGGGGTATAGCGCAGCTAGGTAGCGCGCACCCTTGGGGTGGGTGAGGTCGTGGGTTCGAATCCCGCTACTCCGATTTCAATCAAAATGTCCTGCTGATGCAGCTAATGCGTCTGCCGGGCGTTTTTTTTTTGAATATTATATACCCTATCGGTCTATGCATCTACTGGGTTGTGACGAGCTAGTCGTATGCAACCAACGTATGTACTTGTGGAGTATTTGAGGGGAGATATGATGAAGCCACCTCTGCACTGGATTCGGAGGCAGAAGTGGCAACTCAACAATCGCTGGCGGAATGGTCTGTTGTTTGACTTTTTTAATTTGCCTATAAAGATTCCTGAAGGGTCTTGGAAGAAGTGCTGTAATCAGCATAACGGGGAAGCACAATAGTGTAGTATATTCCTACAATAACGGTACAGACCCCAACTAATAAAAACAAGAGCTCAATTGAAATAAATGAAGGAAAGCTTATAGCAATGAAACCTAATGTAAGAGATTGGGACAGCATCATTAACGGATTAATCAAACCTTGCACACGTCCCATCATTTGAGGATCTACAATACGAGGAAGCCATCCTCCTATGCCAATGTTAATGAACGGAAGTATCAGTGCAATGACAAAATTGATAATCAGAAAAGCGTAGATGTGGTCAACAAATCCTAGTATGCACATACCTATTCCGGCTACCAGAACTCCCGATGCAATCATTTGGTGTAGCTTTAGCTTGGCGGAGATGAGAGAAGCGATTAGGGTACCAAGCAACACACCAGCTCCAAAAATAATACCTGTCCAAACCATATACTGCTCATAGTTGCCTGGAGCTAGCTTATATTTAAGAATAAACATCGGTAAAACGCTAAAACCACCATTTAAAATACCGAACATAAAAAAGCCTGAAACCAACCAAAGCAATAGTCTGTTGCGTAATATGTAAAGAAACCCTTGTTTAAAATCGATCATGACAAGTTTGAATTTTAATTGTTTGAATTGATGTGCCCCGTTCGGAAGGCGTACTTCCTTTGGAATTTTGCAGGAACGAATAAGCAGTGCAGACACAATAAAAGAAATAGCATCAATTAGGATGGCTCCAGTAATTCCAAAGTGCCAGTAGACGACGGCCCCCAGAGTTCCTCCAAATAACATGAAAAGACTCCCCATCATTTGATTGAGGCCTGCGGCAATGGTGTAATCATCTTCGCTTAATATTCCCTGTATAATGGCACTTTCGGCTGGGAAGAAGAATTTGGAGGCAGCACTACGAATGAAGAGGAGGGCAAATATCAAAGGAATCGAATCGACCCAAATAAAAATAAGCAAACATAAGGATAAAACAGCGCTGATCCAGTCACAATTAACAGCAATTTTTTGTCTGTCCATCCGATCTGCCAGCACTCCAACCACGAGAAACACTACCAGCATCGGGAGCGAATACATTAACTCGGCAAGCGTTGCATAGTATGGCTGATTTGTAAACCGTTTCAACAAATAAAACATGAATGCAGTAACCCCGATAATTCCTCCCATTTGTGAGGCGAAGGTTGCCAGAAAAAACCTGACATAATTCTTGTTTCTGAGTACTTGTTTTAATCCAGTCACAGTTCCATCCCTTTCGCTTTCAAAGCGGTTTTTAGATGCCTAATTAAAATAATAGTGAAAAGTAGGAATATTGTACAGAAAAGTGACTTTAATGTCACTTTAAGTTTGAATTTGCATCGTATCAGACCCTCTGCCTTTTAAATTCTGCTGTTAACGATAATCATAGTGAGGTGGACTGGGAAGTTGTTTTCAAAATGGTTTGGCGTAGTATGAGGAGCAATATAAACTTAAGTAACCAGCCGACGGTTGATATCCGACGGCTGGTTATTTAAGTTGCCAGGTGTTTGATTTCTGACTTACAAATGGGCGTCAGTCTCCAATGTTAATTAAGCGAAATCCTCGCCATTTGTGGCGATTATTTTTTTATACCAGTCAAAGCTCTTCTTCTTTTTGTGGAATGGCTTGTTTTAATTGTCCGATATGTTATCTGAAATAATCCATACGATAATTGTCTATAATGGGAGGGAGAATTACAGAATAGCCCGATTCATCTCATTTACGCATGGATATGTTGAGAAAAAGGAAATGCTCATAGCTAGAAAACTTTATACAATGGAAGAGGAATAAGAATTGTGAAATTCGACTTTTGATGAAGGATTTCATATAATGTGATCATATTGTGAACAACTTAAATTGAAGACTTAATAAAAAATGAAAATGATTTCCGTCCAGCTATGAATTTCAAAATTTGACGGAGGGAACGAGATGACAATGGAAGAGAGCAGCAGACAGGTACCTTGGCAGGCGTATTATGGACCTAATCTAGGTTATGTGCAGGACCAGTATGAAAAGTATGTAGCGGACCCCGGAACGGTTGATCCGGCTTACCGCGAGCTGTTTGATCAATGGGGTGAGCCGCCACAATCCGAATATTCGGCTGCTTCCATGATAGACAACAAATTGCAAGGCCCCCCCACAAGTGCTTTGGGGCACCTTGATTCGAACACATTGCAGAAAGCGGTTACAGCGGGGAAAATGGTGTGGAATATCCGTGAATACGGACATTTAGCCGCCCAAATCGATCCGCTGGAACTGGATGCAGAGCAGGATACACGCTTGCTTAATCCAGCATCTTACGGTTTAACTGAACAAGACTTAAAGGCTTTTCCAGCCTCTTTAATATGGGATAACGCTCCTGCGGGAACACTTAACGGATGGGAAGCCATTCAACGGTTACGTGTAGCATACACAGGTCCGATTGCCTATGAATTTAGTCATATTCATAACGAGGAGGAACGCCGCTGGTTGAACAGCTATGCAGAATCCGGCTGGTCCTCCAAGCCACTCACAACACAGGAACGCAAGTCGTTGCTGGGCAGATTGGTAGAAGTAGAACAGTTCGAAGAGTTTTTGCATAAAACATTCGTTGGACAGAAACGTTTTTCCATCGAGGGTAATGATGTGCTTGTCCCTGTACTCGACGAGATTATTCGTCTAACCACAAATGCAGGAGCAAGTCATGTTCTGATGGGTATGGCGCATCGCGGCCGTTTGAATGTACTGGCTCATGTGCTGGGCAAGCCTTACAGTAAAATTTTCTCTGAATTTCATCATTCGCCGAATAAAGATTTGATCCCGTCGGAAGGTTCCACAGGAATTAACTATGGCTGGACTGGCGATGTGAAATATCATCTGGGTGCTGATCGTTTTGTAAAAGATGGGGGAGCGGTGCAGGCCCGTCTGACATTGGCGAATAACCCAAGTCACCTGGAATATGTGAATCCGGTGGTACAAGGATTTTCACGAGCTGCACAGGAAGACCGCAGTGAGGCTGGATATCCGAAGCTGGATGTGAGCAAGGCAGCTACAATTATTATGCACGGTGATGCTGCTTTCCCAGGTGAAGGTATCGTGGCAGAATCACTTAATTTCACCAATTTGCGTGGCTTCCGTAATGGCGGCACGGTCCATATTATTGTGAATAATCGTCTGGGTTTTACAACGGAAAGTGTCGATTCCCGTTCGACCCGTTATGCCAGTGATCTGGCTAAAGGGTATGAAATTCCAATTGTGCATGTGAACGCGGATAATCCTGAAGCCTGTATTGCAGCGGCACGTATGGCTGGCGAATACCGCAATCGTTTCAAGAAGGATTTTCTGATTGATCTGATTGGTTACCGTCGTTATGGTCACAATGAATCCGATGACCCGGAAACAACACAACCGCTGGTATACCGTAAGGTGAAGAATCATCCGACGGTGAGCAAATTATATGCTCAAAAGCTGATGAAGCAGGGTATAGTGGATGAAGCGTTTAGTGCCGGCCTCATTGAAAAGGTCCAAAACAGACTGAAGGAAGCGCATGAGCATGTGAAGAATCAACCGGAACAAGAGCCGGAAATGAGTCCTGTGAAGGCGAAAAAGAATCAGAATTCTATGGTACGTACTGCAGTGGAATTGAAAAAGCTGCGCCAAATCAATGAAAACTTACTCAAATGGCCACAGGCTTTTCATGTATATCCGAAGCTGGATCGAATTTTACAGCGTAGAAAAACCGCTCTGAACGAAGGGGAAAAGGTAGATTGGAGCTTGGCGGAGACGCTGGCTTTGGCCACCATTCTCGCAGACGGCAAGCCTATTCGTATGACAGGTCAGGATGCGGAGCGAGCTACATTTGCTCACCGTAACCTTGTGCTGCATGAGCCTGAAACAGGCCGTACACATTGCCCGTTGCATACATTGCCGGAAGCACGTGCTTCATTCAGTATTCATAACAGTCCATTGTCTGAGGCATCTGTCCTCGGCTTTGAATATGGCTATAACGTGTATTCTCCTGAAACGTTAGTGATTTGGGAAGCACAATTCGGCGATTTTGCCAACTGTGCACAGGTTATTTTTGACCAATTCATCTCCGCAGGCCGTGCCAAATGGAGACAGAAATCGAGTCTAGTGATGCTGTTACCGCATGGTAGCGAAGGACAAGGACCAGAGCATACAAGCGCACGTCTGGAGCGTTTTCTCCAGTTGTCCGCACAAAATAACTGGACTGTCGCTAATTTGAGCAGTGCCTCACAGTATTTCCATCTGCTGCGCCGTCAGGCTGCATTAAGCGAAAGTGAGGAAGCCCGCCCGCTTGTGATGATGTCGCCGAAGAGCCTGATTCGTAATAATCGTGTCGCTTCGCCTGCTTCTGAATTCAGCGAAGGAGCATTCCGTCCTGTGTTGGAACAGCCTGGTCTGGGTGCACGTCCGGATCGTGTAGAGCGCATTGTACTGTGCAGTGGCAAGATTGCCATCGATCTCGAAGAAGCATTGGAAAAGGATAAGAATGAGGCAGAAGAGCGTCTGCATATTATTCGTGTGGAGCAGCTATACCCTTTCCCGGAAGAGGAAATTCGGAATATTTTCGGCCGCTTCCCGCATGTTAAGGAGTTCGTATGGGCTCAGGAAGAACCTAAAAATATGGGGGCCTGGAGTTACATTGAACCTCGTCTGCGGAATGTAGTGCCACAGGGAGCGGAAATTCGTTACGCAGGCAGACCAGATCGTTCAAGCCCGGCCAGCGGTTATCAGCAAGTACACAGCCTAGAACAACAGCGAATTATTCAATCGGCGTTGAAGCAGGATTCCAAAAATAATATTACACTTGGGAGGTAGCGGCTGTGAGCGATATTATAGTGCCAGCAATGGGAGAATCCATCACGGAAGGAACAATCTCCAAATGGCTTGTGAAGGAAGGGGATTCTGTAGGACAGGGAGATGTTCTACTGGAGCTGGAAACCGATAAGGTCAATCTGGAAATTAGTGCGGAAGAAGCAGGTGTGGTCCAGAAAATCCTTCGTCAGGAGGGAGATACTGTGGTCATCGGTGAAGCTGTTGGTTTGATCGGAAGCGGCAGTGGTGGTGCGGAATCAACCGGTGCTGGAGAAGTTGCAGCGACTCAAGCGCCTGAAGCACCGTCCGTAGCGACTTCACCGTCTTCCGTAGGAGGCGGCGTTAAAGCAGAAGAAAAGTCTGCACCGCCTATTTCATCGAATGGCGACGGGAATGGCCAGACGGCATCACCATCCGCCCGGAAGTTGGCGCGTGAGCGCGGGATTGATCTTGAGCAGGTACAGGGAAAGGACCCGCTGGGACGTGTTTTCCAGGAGGACGTAAAAACGCATAACAGCTCTGAAGTGTCACGTGCAGCATCTGTACCTGCATCTCCCGCTACTAGCAAGCCTGCGCCTCCGTCTCCAGCACAAACGGAGTACAGCAAGCCTGTGGAACGCCAGCGGATGTCTCGACGCAGAGCGACGATCGCTAAGCGTCTTGTTGAAGCACAGCAAACAGCTGCCATGCTCACCACTTTTAATGAAGTGGATATGACCGCCATTCTCGATGTGCGTAAACGCCGTAAAGATAAGTTTAAGGAAAAACATGATGTAGGCTTGGGTTTTATGTCCTTCTTTACAAAGGCAGTGGTTGGTGCACTCAAGCGCTTCCCTACCGTGAATGCAGAGATTAATGGCGATGATATCGTACTGAAAAAATACTATGATATCGGGATCGCTGTATCTGCCAAGGAAGGTTTGGTCGTGCCAGTTGTACGAGATGCTGATCGTCTTGGCTTTGCTGAGATCGAGAAAAGTATTGCAGATTTGGCTGGCAAAGCACGCTCCAATTCGCTTTCTCTGGCCGACTTGCAAGGAGGAACGTTTACTATAACCAATGGAGGTATTTTCGGTTCCCTGCTGTCTACGCCAATTCTCAATACACCGCAAGTGGGTATTTTGGGAATGCATAAAATCCAACTTCGCCCGATTGCCATCGACGAGGAACGCATGGAAAATCGTCCGATGATGTATATCGCGTTGTCCTACGATCACCGGATTATTGATGGTAGTGAGGCGGTTCGTTTTCTGGTAACGGTCAAAGAATTGCTGGAAGATCCGGAATCATTGTTACTGGAAGGATAAAATCAATCGGGCAAGTGTATCTCCTCTTTACGTGTATGACAAAAGCAGACTCTTGCGAGTCTGCTTTTTTTCCTGCATAGTTATAACATAAGGCAACTGACATTACAGGCAGTAGATGTAGAGAAGGGCGGGAACTGTTTTGGACAAAGACTTGCGCTATCCGATAGGATCATTCGTTGTTCCAGATACCATTACAAAAGAACAGCTTATCGCATGGATTCACGACATTGCTGAATTGCCTGCACAGCTGCGTCAGGCGGTCGAAGGGCTGAATGAGCAGCAGCTCAATACGCCTTATCGCGAAGGGGGCTGGACGATTCGGCAGGTAGTTCATCATGTGGCAGACAGCCATATGAACAGCTATATCCGTTTTAAGCTGGCACTGACGGAGGATACGCCGACGATCAAGCCATATGATGAGGGGCGTTGGGCCGAAATACCAGACGCCAGGGAGCTTCCACTGGAACCTTCGTTGCAATTGCTGGAAGGACTGCATGAACGGTGGGTGACCGTGTTACGATCGTTGGGAGAGGATCAGCTACACCGAACATTTATTCATCCTGAATCGGGCCAGACGATCCGCCTGGAACGAAACATCGGCATCTATGCCTGGCATGGCAAGCATCACACAGCTCATATTACTTCCCTGAGAGAACGGAATGCATGGTGATTTTTAAAACTATATCCAAATGAATATAAGGCAATAAAAAAGAAACCTTCAATCCACTTTAATCGTGGTTTTAAAGGTTTCTTTTCTTATTTCCTCACAAGGTTGATGACTTGGGCGAGGTTGAATGTCCGGGTGCCTCGGAGTCTCCAGACAATGCGGAAACAGAGGTCACCCCTGTGTTAACATGGCGGTCGAGCCAGTCCACGATGTCACTCATCACCTCGTCGCGGTTTGTTTCATGAAGCATCTCATGGCGACCGTCAGGATAGAGGCGATATTCGATGTCCTGAAGCTCTAGGCTTCGATACATTTCCACTAGTGACAACACACCTTTACCGAACAAACCCACTGGATCACGATCCCCGGCAAAAATATAAACTGGCAGTTTGGGATTGATGCGTTTCAGCGAGGAAGGCCAGTGGATTTCTTGTAATAGCCTGAAAAAATCCAGAAAAAAGCCTGTCGTACATATAGCTCCACATAATGGGTCGTGCACGAATTGATCTACTTCCTCAGGATCACGGGACAGCCAGTCGAACGCCGTACGCACCGGACGAAAGGCACGATTAAAGCCGCCAAAGACCATAGCATTGAGCAGCATGCTGCGATGATCCATTCCTTGCAACTTGGCTTGCAGTAGAGCAACTTGCTCTCCGAGTTTTAGGAGACCACGTCGTCCGTTGGTTCCCGATAAAATAAACCCGTGATACGTTTGCCGATCATCATACATAATTTTCTGGGTTAAAAAGGACCCCATGCTGTGACCCAGCAAAAAACGAGACTGATCAGGGAATTCCTTAGCTGCAATTTCGCCTAGCTCCAGCATGCCGTTTGCCATTCGATTAAACGCATTAGCTCCCGGCATACCCAGCTTATCAGGATCACCAGCCGTGCGCCCGTGACCGATATGATCGTTGGCATAAACGCCATAACCGCAAGCAGTAAGTTTTTCGGCCAGTCGGATGTAGCGATAGGACGTCTCACACATACCATGCGAAATTTGGACAATCCCCTTAATGGGCAAATTCTGATCAGGCAGCCAGCGGTAGGCAAAAAGCTCTGTTCCGTCATTTTCAGCGATGGTGAAGGTGTATTCCCGCATAATTAGACATCACATCCTTTAAGCTTTAAGGAAGATAAGATCTAAGTACGGTCATTCCGTCATTCAGCGTGTAACCACTCAGGTTAGCGGGCAACAGGAAGCAATCTCCAGCTTTACAGGAAAGAGACTCGGTATTATTGTTCCATGTTATGGTCCCACTGCCTTCACAAATCACGAGAATGGTGAAGCTGTCTTCCGTTGTAGAAAGTGCCCAACTTCCATCTACGATACCCTTTTCCACAACAAAATACTCACAGGCTGCCAACTGGAGCCATTTACCAGGCTGTAAGCCGTCCGTTTTCATCGTTGTTGCGCCTGCACCTTCGTAGGAGGTTACATTGAGGGAATCCTCGATATGCAACTCACGAGGCTTGCCGTCCAGTCCGGGGCGATTGTAGTCATATAAGCGATAGGTAGTATCCGAATTTTGCTGGATTTCAGCAACGACAACGCCTGCACACAGTGCATGTACGGTTCCGGCGGGGATGAAGAACGTATCGCCTGCTTCGACTGGAACCTGGCGCAAACTGCCGAGGATATCCCCACTTTCAAGGGCTGTGCGCAGACTCTCGCGGGTTACACCTTCGGTCAGACCATAAATAATCTTGGCATCTGGCTTGGCATCAAGCACGTACCACATTTCAGTTTTTCCTAATTCTCCGGCTGGAAGTCCTGCGTAATCATCTGTCGGATGCACCTGAACGGATAAGTCATCATTACAATCCAGTAGTTTGATCAAAAGTGGGAATCGTCCGCCTTTTTCCGATACACCTTTGGCCCCGAGCCAATCCTGCCCGTAGGTCTCGCGGATTTCATCCAGTCCTTTGCCTGCCAGCTCACCATTGATAACCGTTGTTGTTCCGTTTGGATGATCGGCAATCATCCATCCTTCCCCGATATGTCCTTCTGGTGGGGTTAGACCAAATTGCTCTAAGGCCCGTCCTCCCCAAACTCTCTCTTTGAACTCAGGTTGAAATTGCAGCGGGTATGGCTTTAGCATAATTTCTCTCCTCCATATTGAGTAATGAGTGCGACCTAACAGAATAGGGAAATCAATAACGTGCCGCTGTGGCAATAAACTGGGATGAATAGTGCCCAAACGAGCTTGAAAAATAATATATGTAAGGCGGCTTAAAAAGCCGCTCATAACCTGAGTTTAAAATCCAACATTATTTCTTCTCAACCGCCACTACGAAAGGCGAAGCGGCTCGTTGTAATTGACGATAAATAATGCTTTGACCGCTGGAGACCGGGAGAGCAGAAGCCCATTGAAGAACGGCATCTGCTTCTTCACTGCCTCCGGCGTGTCCTGGATATAACACGGCAGTCAGAATGCCGCGTGGTCGCAGCAATTGTAAGGCAGCATCAAGTGCGACGAGCGTGCTGTCTGTATGGGTGATGACCGTAGGATCGGCGCCTTCGGAAGGCAAGTAGCCGAGGTTAAACATGACCGCAGCGACTTTGCCATGCAGCATATCCGGAACGGCCTCCCGCATTTGCTCATGACCTTGTAGCAGTAGCGATACTTCTGCTAATGAAGGAGAAGCGTTTTCTTCCAGCCGACGACGGGCGCAATGCAGTGCTTCTTGTTGGATGTCGAAGCCATAGACACGGCCCCGTTTGCCAGCAGCTTTTGCCAGAAACAACGTGTCTGCTCCTGTGCCGACGGTGGCGTCTATAGCAGTATCGCCTGGCTGCACCCGCGCAGCCACCAATTGATGAGCGTAGCTCAGGACGGATAGGAACCCCATTTAAGGTTGCCTCCAGTATTTTCCCTGCCACGTTTCACGTGACTTCAGTTCATGATCAATGGCATTAAGCACTTCCCATTTTTTAAGCGACCACATGGGTCCCATTAGCAAATCGCGTGGGGCATCTCCGGTTAACCGATGAACGATCATTTCGGGAGGTAAAAACTCCAGCGTATCAACTATCAGCTTAACGTATTCGTCCTTTTCCAGAAAGCGTAGCAATCCCGCTTCATACTGCTTGACCATGGGCGTTTTGCGCATGAGATGCAGCAGGTGGATTTTGATGCCCTGCACATCCATAGCGGCTACTGCCCGTCCCGTATCGAGCATCATTTCATGCGTCTCTTGGGGCAGACCATAAATGATGTGGGCGCACACGCGGATATTCCGCTTGCGCAGCTTTTCCACCGCATCCAGATAGCATTGAGTATCATGAGCGCGGTTAATCAGCTCTGAGGTCGATTCATGGACAGTTTGCAGACCCATTTCGACCCATAGGTACGTGCGTTCGTTTAGCTCGGCAAGGTAATCCACTACATCGTCAGGCAGGCAATCAGGACGTGTAGCGATGGACAGACCGACAACACCGGGCTGCTCCAGAATAACCTCGAAGTATTCTCGCAGTTCCTCAACCGGGGCATACGTATTAGTATAGGCTTGAAAATAGCCAATATATTTGGCGTTTGGCCATTTTAGATGCTGCCGATCCCGAATCGTATTGAACTGGGTGACCAGATCATCACGACGACGCCCGGCAAAATCACCCGATCCGCGTGCGCTACAAAAGGTGCAACCCCCTTTAGCGATGGAGCCATCGCGATTCGGACAGGTAAAACCGGCATCCAGCATGACTTTGAACACTTTATTTTGAAATTGCTCACGCATTTCGTAATTCCAAGTATGGAACCGTTTATCTCCCCACAGGAGAGGAGCAGGCAATAAATCTGTTTTCATGGGTGTACTCCTTTTTTTACGATCACCCTATTGTAACAAAAATCAGTCTTCATTGGGAATCATTTGACCGAACAAGTCAATAAAATGTGCGTATTTTATGGCGTTGCGGATTGAAAAAGGTTACACAATGTGTTATATTGTAAGCGGTACCAGACATACAATAAAAGGACTGTTTTCGATCCTGAAGATAAAAGTTATCCGTTGCTAATGATTATTCTTCAGGGAGGCAGCTATGCTGTTTTTATCGCCTGTTTTAGGGTAAGTGCACGTCGGTTCCATCACAAATAACCCGTGAGGTGATCTTTTATGAATGCGCAGGATAAGACGCGTATGGATAAAGTTACTGTTGAGTTAACCTTTGATGAGGCGTTGGCATTGACTGGTGTCCGTTTTGGGCAGGATCGTCAGATTGGAACGACCGCACGTCAAAAAATCAGAGCGGCTTGCCAAAAGACAATTGATTTTTCACCTGCTGATGGGGTAGACTATGAACAATTAAATTAGTTGGACCCCAATCCAAATATATTGAAAAAGGAATTTCATTTCCGTATCTTCAAGCGGGGGTGAAATTCCTTTTTCCTTGATAACAGAGTATATGGAGGAGTAACATGCGTTTACGCGGAAGAAAAGGAATTCGGGAAAGTCTGGAAGAACAGCAGGACCTAGTCATCTTGGAGCCAGCACAGTATAAGGGGAAATGGCAGCAGCTTTTTGGTAATGATCGTCCCATTCATGTAGAGTTCGGTATGGGTAAAGGGCAATTTATAAGCCAAATGAGCTTCCGGAATCCGGAGGTTAACTATATTGGCTTTGATATGTATGATGAGCTGGTTCGCCGTGCAACAGAAAAGTCTCGTCTGGCCTGGAGTAATTCAGAGGTTGATACGCCGCCTAATATCAAATTGGCACTGGCAAACATCGAACAGATCGAAAATGTTTTTGAACCAGGAGAGATTGAACGCATTTATCTGAATTTTAGTGATCCCTGGCCTAAAGCCAAACATGCACGTCGTCGTTTGACGCATCCGCGTTTTTTGGACAAGTACCGTCAGCTTTTGAACAGCAAAGGACAAATTCATTTTAAGACCGATTCGGAGACACTGTTTGAGTTTTCTCTGAATTCGTTTGCCGATAGTGGTTTGCAGATGACGAATATTTCGTTAAACCTTCATCGTGAGGGGATTAACGAGGAGCATGTCATGACGGAATATGAACAAAAGTTTATGGGCAAAGGTATGAATATTCATCGAGTCGAGGTGCTGATCGGCAAAGATGCTTTGGAAGAGTACGGAAAAACACGCCTTGAAAAGTACGGGAAATAAAAACAGATCAAATGGATAAAATAAGACAGGGTGCTTCCTTATTAGGAAAGCACCCTGTTCGGTTCCAGTATATCCAAAATACTCTGTGCGCTCTGAAGAGGATAATATCGCGCTACATTATGGACGTGCTCCTGTCGCTTGCGGACGATTTCTGGAAAATCGTGTAGCAGTCGGTTCATCCATTTAACGACAACATCCAGCGAAGTAATCGGTTCTCCGAAGCCTTGAGCCGTAAAGTATTGACAATTTTCCTCCTCCTGTCCAGGGAGAGGTTTGTGAAACAGCATCGGAATCCCTTTGGCCAATCCCTCGGTACATGTCATTCCGCCGGGTTTGGTGATGAGCAGATTCGATACCTCCATTAATTTGTCGATTTCCCGTGTAAATCCGAAGATATGAATATTTGGATGATTAAACCTGGGATCCAACTGCATTTTACGACGAATTTTATCATTATGCCCCAAACAAAAAATAAATTGAATGTTATCTCTCCACTGAGTAAGCGAACGATGTATGACTTCGTCATTCATAAGGCCCCAGCCGCCACCCATAACGAGTACGGTCGGGATGGGTTTAAGTCCAAATTGTTCTCTAATTTCATCATGCCCAGGATGTTCCCAAAAATTTGGATGAACGGGAATACCGGTCACCTGGATTTTCGAGACGGGTACTCCGCGTGCGCGCAGCTTACGCATGACTTCAGGCGTAGATACAAAGTACCGGTCAACCTCGGGACTAATCCATGTTCCATGTGCATCGTAGTCTGTAATGACAGTACAAAGCGGAACATGTAAGCCTAAGCGCTTCAAACGTGAAATTACCGCGCTTGGGATGGGATGAGTACATACCACCAAATCGGGACGAAGCTGCCGGAGAATGTTTCGGGTCTGCGTGTAGAACAGACGGTGCAAAGCGAGCGTTGTAAGACGGTTTAATGATTTTTTGTACTGATGACGGTAAACCAATCCGACTAGACGAGGCTGCGATACAACAGTCTTCTTGTATGCTGTAATAATAAGCGGGGCCATTCTTGGATTCAAAAAACTCCCCAGCTCCAGCACTCTGGTCTGCACATTCGGAGAAAGCTTCCGCAAACTGCTTGAGAGCGCGTAGGCAGCTTGAGTATGTCCGGCACCGAAACCTTCCGATAATAATAACACTCGTTTTTTAGCCACTCTCATTTCACCTGTTCCTGCTGGGATGTTCTCAATCATACCATATCGGCTTTAAGGCCAGAATGCAACCGTTCCTATTGCTGCAGACGTTCCGATGACCGCTCCTGCGAGTACATCCGTTGGGTAGTGAAGACCCAGATAAATTCGAGAAAAACCAACAATTGTCGCTACAGGCAACAGCAGCAATGTTAGCATCGGTGACTGTAGCATGAAAGGCACGGTAGCTGAAAAAATAGCGGTCGTGTGCCCTGAGGGAAAAGAATGGTCCGACAAGGGGTTGCGGAATGTATTTGTACCTGGTAGAGCCAAATACGGGCGAATCCGCGGGTACAGCTTTTTAACGATAGCTACGGGGATATGACTGACCCCGAGAGCGATGGCTCCCTTCATACCGGTATCTTTCCACGGATTCGGAGCGAGCCACCAAATAAGGAGTGTGGAGGCTATAGTAAAGGTAGCCCCGCCTAAATGTGTGAGATAATAAAGCCAGAAGTTCAAAAAACGGTTGTGTAAGCGTCCGTTGATCCATTTGAACAACTGCTGCTCCAGATTTACAAGTTTTACGACTAGACGTTGCATTTGGTTTCCTCCGGTTGCCGGTCCAGGTCAGTCGGCAAATATTTTGAGTCATTTTGACATAATCAGACCATAAGTAATTATTCTCTTGCTCTCATCATATTTTTAAACGCTGTTCATTTCAAGAATCACTAAAGATTCAAACTTACTTGGTTCAATTCTACACAAAAATGTTAATGGAATATAAGCCAAATTGTATAACTTTCTTTGCGTTCATCCGTCTAATAAGATAGAGTGTTTAGAAGTGGTTGCTAATTGGCCCACAAAAAGGAGGGACCAAAGAAATAAAAAGTTAGCAAATGGATGAAAATAAGACCTAAGCGTCATCAATGAGAAGACCAGCGCCGCATTCCCGGTTCAAACGGGAGTTTGTTGTGTTTTTTTGCTGCTGAGACCGGTTTAAGGGCTTTGACAAAAGATTGAAAACCAACGAAAATCGTAATGGCATTCCTGTGTCAGCCAAAAGGGGGCTGCACACAGCCAATGAAGAAAGCAAGGGTCGGGTCAAAAACTACAGAAAAGGCGCGCAAAGCGCCGCAACTTGCGCTACACAGATAGAAAACAAACAAACGCAAGATTTTAAGGGGTATAAAAAAGGGGGTAACAAGAGATCATGTTAGACGCTATTTTCGTGACACTCCAGATTATACTGGCGGTGATCGCAGTCTATCAGTTTGCATTCTCCTTGTTCGGATTGGTTCGCAAGAAAAGGAAAGAGCACGCGGCTCCAGAAAAATCATTTGCCATTTTAGTCGCTGCCCACAATGAAGAACAGGTTGTCGGAGCATTGATGGAAAATTTGAAGCAACTTGATTATCCGAAGGAACTTTACGATGTGTTCGTAATCTGTGATAACTGTACAGATAAGACTGCGGACATCGTTCGCGCTCACGGCATGAATGCTTGTGAACGTACGAATCCGAATCTGCGTGGTAAAGGCTACGCTATTGAGTGGATGCTCAAGGAATTATGGGCTATGCCGCGCCAATATGATGCCATTGTCATGTTTGATGCTGACAATTTGGCGCATACCAATTTCTTGAGTGAAATGAACAATGATCTGTGCACAGGTGCCCGTGTTATTCAGGGGTACATTGATACTAAGAATCCTGAGGATTCTTGGATTACAGCGGCATACGGGGTATCTTATTGGTACATCAACCGTTTGTGGCAGCTGTCACGTCACAATCTGAACATGGCTAATTTCCTCGGTGGTACAGGCATGTGCTTTGAAACAAATCTGCTTAAGGAAATGGGCTGGGGTGCAACAAGTCTCGTAGAGGATTTGGAATTCACCATGCGCTGCACACAACGCAACGTATATCCAAGATTTAATTACGATGCCAAGGTATATGATGAAAAGCCGTTGACGTTCAAAGCTTCGTCCAGACAGCGTCTGCGCTGGATGCAAGGTCATTTCACGGTTGCTCGTCGTTATTTCTTCCCGTTGCTGTGGCAAAGTATCAAGCATAGAAGCCTGATTAAATTCGATATGGCTCTTTATGGTCTAAACGTGTATATCGTACTGCTCACCTTCTTGATGACAGTAGCTATGTGGATAGATATTGCGTTATTTGGTGGACCTAATATCGAAAATATTTATGTGCAATTCCCGGCTTGGACCGGTGCTATAGCTGTGGGTCTGAATATTGCTACCTTTGTGATCGCGATGATTTTGGAAAAGGTCACGTTCAAAAAAGTATATCTGTACCTGCTGCTATTCCCGGTATATCTGGTCTCGTGGTATCCGATTACGTTCTATGCGTTCTTTACACAGAACAACAAGCAATGGAGCCATACCCAGCATACGCGTGTCGTTCGCCTGGAAGAGGTTCAGAGCAAGCAAGGTTAATTGGACGGTAAAATAGGACTGAAGATCGGTGTCATTCATTTTTTATTAAAGTGTTGACACCTCGATTGCACCGTGATAAGATATTTGAGTATGTTAATTGAAAAGTATGGATTAATAAGTAGAAGGTCCGACTTCTCACCTGCCCGGTATTGCCGGCTGGTCATGATCCAATGATTTGTGAATTGAACTTTCATGATGAATTGAGTATCAAACAGGGATGTCGGCTGTATAGTCGTCATCCCTTTTTTGTGCTTAAACACAATACAACAATAACAGGTTCTGGAGGTGGAGGGTTATTAGTAAGGAACATATGATCAATGATGAGATTCGGGTGAGAGAAGTACGTCTAGTTGGTGCGAATGGGGAACAAATCGGGATTACACCGACGCGTGAAGCTTTGCAAATGGCGATTGACGCAAACTTGGATCTCGTAAACGTGGCGCCTCAAGCGAAGCCGCCCGTGTGTCGGATTATGGATTACGGTAAATTCCGCTATGAGCAACAGAAGAAAGAAAAGGAAGCCCGTAAAAACCAGAAGATCGTTGACATCAAAGAGGTATGGTTCCGTTCCAACATCGAGGAACATGACTACCAAACCAAGTTTCGCAATGTGGTAAAGTTCCTGAATGAAGGGGACAAGGTGAAATGCTCCGTTCGTTTCCGCGGTCGTGAAATTACCCATGCTAATGTGGGTCAAAAAATTCTCGAACGTGTGAAATTGGAAGTTGCTGATCTTTGTACCGTGGAGCGCCAACCCAAGCTCGAAGGACGCAGCATGATTATGATATTGGCTCCAAAGAGTCAATGACAAATTAAGGAGGAAGTTCAATGCCTAAAATGAAAACACATAGCAGCCTTAAAGGCCGCTTCAAAATTACCGGTACTGGTAAAGTAATGCGTTACAAAGCTTACAAAAACCATTTGCTTTCCCACAAATCCAAACGTGCAAAACGCGTTCTGGGTACTAACCCTGAGATGGCACCTGGGGACGTTAAGCGTCTGAAACAAGGTCTTGCTAACCTGAAATAGCACTAGCACTGCAATGAATGAAGCATAAACATTATTTGGGAGGTCTATTGATATGGCAAGAGTAAAGGGCGGATTCGTCGTTCGTCGTCGTCATAAAAAAGTATTGAAGCTTGCTAAAGGTTATTTTGGTTCCAAACACCGCATTTTTAAAACAGCTAACGAGCAGGTAATGAAATCGCTTGTTTACGCATACCGTGACCGTCGTCAGACGAAACGTAACTTCCGTAGACTGTGGATCGTGCGTATCAACGCAGCAGCTCGTTTGAACGGTTTGTCTTACAGCAAATTGATGCACGGCCTGAAATTGGCTGGTGTGGACATTAACCGCAAAATCTTGGCTGATCTTGCAGTCAATGATATTAATGCATTCAACTCTTTGGCAACTGTTGCTAAAGGCAAAATCAACGCTTAATTATTAATAATGAAGGCGTGGAAACCGCGAAAGCGGTAAAAAGGTATCCCAAGCAGTACGCTGTGTAGGGATGCCTTTTTTTGTACATACTCAATGTTACGGAAAAGACTTCGTTTTCTCCAAAATACGAATAAATATGACGTGAGATGGAAGAATGTATGTTTTTTTTAACTTTGTAACGCTTACATTGATGAGATTTTAAAAAAAATTGACCCAAGGTTATTAATTGTCTAGATTTTAGCCGATCATAATTGTATAATCTCTAAAGTAAGTCTTCTGTACGATCTGTCTCGTCAGTAAATGACATGCAATGAGCATGTACATGTTCAAAGAAAAGAGACAGTCCAGGGATCTAACACTAAGGGGGAACAGTATCAGCATGAAGAAAATGTTCAGTATGTCTTTGGTTATGCTGCTGGCGATCTCGGTCATTCTCGCAGGCTGCGGTAACAAAAATCAAGGGGCGTCCAACGCAAATGGTGGAGACACAGGTGGTTCTGCCAAAACATCGAATGTCCAAATCGGCATGGTTACAGATGTGGGTGGAGTAAACGACAAATCGTTTAACCAATCTGCTTGGGAGGCACTACAAGCCACTGAGAAAGAATCGGGCGTTAAAGTTAAATACCTGCAAAGTAAATCCGATCAAGATTATATTCCTAACCTGAACCAATTTGTTAAGGGTGATTTTAACCTGACTTGGGGAATCGGTTTTAATCTGGCGAATGCGATTGGACAAGTAGCGAAAGACAACCCAAGCAAGAATTTGGCGATCATTGACAGTGTCGTGGATGCGCCTAACGTAAAATCGGTTGTTTTTGCTGAAAATGAAGGTTCCTTCTTGGTGGGGGTTGTAGCTGGTAAGCTTACCAAAACAAACAAAATAGGTTTTGTGGGTGGACAAGACAGCCCATTGATCAAACGTTTTGAAAAAGGATTCGAAGCAGGAATTAAAGCTGTAAATCCAAATGCAAAATTGGAAGTTAACTACACAGGTGCATTTGATAAGCCGGACCTGGGTAAAGCAGCAGCTGCGACGATCTATAACAGCGGTGCGGATATTATTTTCCATGCAGCTGGCGGATCTGGTACAGGTGTATTTAATGAAGCACTCGCACGTAAGCAACAAGGTCAGCAAGTATGGGTTATTGGCGTAGATAAAGACCAATCACTTGAGTTTGGTGACGACGTAACATTGACTTCGATGGTAAAACGTGTAGATGAAGCTGTAAAACGCGTATCTAAAGAAGTAATTGATGGTAAATTTAAGGGTGGTGTCGAGACACTGGCTCTGAAGGATAATGGTATTGGTTTGGCAGACACATCAACGAAAAACGTACCTAAAGACGTGCTTGATCTTGTAGAACAATACAAGCAAAAAATTATTAAGGGCGAAATTACAGTTCCTTCGAAATAAGTTTTGGCTTGAAGAACATAGAAGTAGCGACAAGGCTGGTTCATAAGACTAGCCTTGTTCTTACGTCTGGAGTTATATGGATTATAACGGGCAAAATCAGCTCATTGGAGCACATACTATAAAGTGTATAAGGGTGATCTCATGGATGCAGCGACCCCCGTCGTTGAGTTAAAGCAAATTACAAAACGATTCCCCGGCATCGTTGCCAACGACTCCATCAGCATCAAGCTGCATAAGGGAGAAATTCATGCCCTTTTGGGTGAGAATGGCGCGGGTAAATCTACGCTTATGAATATTCTTTTCGGACTGTATCAGCCGGATGAAGGGACAATTGAAATCGGAGGTAAACCCGTACAGATTGATAGTCCAAATAAGGCGATTGATCTGGGGATTGGCATGGTGCATCAGCATTTTAAACTCGTACAGCCGTTTACCGTTACCGAAAATATTGTCCTGGGCTCGGAGCCACGTAAGGGTCTGAAAATCAATTATAAAAAGGCTGCCGCAGAAGTACAGCGGTTGTCTGAGCAGTACGGTCTTCAGGTAAATCCGAATGCCAAAATTGAGGATATATCTGTTGGTATGCAGCAACGTGTAGAAATTATCAAAACGCTCTATCGCGGTGCAGATATTCTGATTTTCGATGAGCCTACAGCTGTACTGACACCGCAGGAGATCACTGAGTTGCTGGATATTATGAAGCGCTTGGTCGCTGAAGGCAAATCAATTATTCTTATTACTCATAAACTTAAAGAAATCATGCAAATTGCAGATACCGTTACGATCATTCGCCGAGGTCAGGTTATTGATACGGTCAAGACGTCTGAAACAACACCAAATGAGCTGGCTGAGAAAATGGTGGGCCGTCGCGTGTCCTTTAAAGTGGACAAGCAGCTTGCGCAACCAGGACAAACAGTACTGGAAATGAACAATGTAATTTCTAAAAACAAGGATGGCATTAATGTTCTAAATGAGTTGAACCTGCAGGTCAAGGCGGGCGAGATTTTGGGGATTGCCGGAGTAGATGGAAATGGACAGAGTGAGCTGATTGAAGCTTTGACAGGCTTACGCAAGGTGGATGGCGGAAGCATTCGTTTGCTCGGACAAGAGGTGGCCAATCAGCCACCGCGCAAAATTTCAGAGGCAGGCGTTTCCCATATACCAGAAGACCGTCATAAGCATGGGCTGGTGCTCGATTTTTCTATGAGTGAAAATATGGTACTGGAGACGTATTACCAGGCGCCTTACAGTAAAAATGGCTTCTTGAACAAAGATGCTATAGAGAAACAGGCCAAAAGTCTTATCGAAAAGTTTGATGTAAGAACACCGGATATTCACACGAAGGCAAGAGCATTATCTGGTGGGAACCAGCAGAAGGCTATCATTGCGCGTGAAATTGATAAAAATCCAGACCTTCTCATTGCAGCACAGCCTACACGCGGTCTGGATGTCGGAGCTATTGAATTTGTCCAGAAACAACTGATTGCCCAGCGGGACCAAGGTAAAGCTGTGTTGCTCATATCTTTTGAACTGGATGAGATTATGAATGTATCCGACCGAATTGCTGTCATCTATGAGGGCAAGATTGTCGGGGAAGTGCTGCCAGAAGAAACGAATGACCAGGAACTGGGACTGATGATGGCAGGAAGTGCAGTGAAGAAAGGAGTAGAGAATGGCTAATCTATTGAAAATATTCACAAAAGACTCCTTTGTACTGGCGCTGGTCTCTATTATTTTGGGTCTCCTTCTGGGTGCTATTGTGATGCTGATTGGCGGGTATGACCCTATTGTGGCCTATTCTGCTTTGTTTAGCCGTGTTTACGGAGATTCTTATAACTTTGGAGAGGCTATCCGTGAGATGACTCCGCTGGTTTTAACGGGGTTGGCATTTGCTTTTGCGGCCCGCGCCGGATTGTTTAATATTGGCGGCGAAGGTCAGTTTCTGGTAGGTATGACAGCTGCTTCGATTGTGGGCATTAAACTCCATGGGTTGCCAGCTATCATTCATGCACCGTTGGCTGTGATTGCAGGTGCAGTTTTCGGAGGTCTGTGGGCTGCGATTGCTGGCTATTTGAAGGCCAAACGAGGCGTGAATGAAGTTATTACATGTATTATGATGAACTGGATCGGTCTGTATTTGGCTAATTTGGTGATCAATCAGTTCGCACTTATGGAAGGTGAAAATCGTTCTGTGGATATTCAGCCTTCTGCTTCAATTTCCATCGAATGGCTGTCCCAGATGATGGGGAATGCTCGGGTACATTGGGGTACAGTTATTGCAGTGCTGGCGGCAGTCTTTTTCTACATTTTCATGTGGAAAACAAAGCAAGGCTATGAGCTTCGGGCTGTCGGATTTAATCAGGATGCATCCCGCTATGCAGGTATGAATGTAAATCGTAATATCATAAAAGCGATGTTTATTAGTGGAGTTTTTGCCGGATTGGCAGGCGCCTTTGAAGTACTGGGAGTATTCCATTATCAATCTGTCATGGCAGGATCACCGGGAACCGGCTTTGACGGTATCGCTGTAGCTCTGATTGGGATGAATAACCCATTCGGTGTGCTGCTCGGTTCTGTTTTGTTCGGAACGCTTACGTATGGTTCTGCGGGGATGAGCTTTAGCGCAGATGTACCGCCCGAAATTATCCGGGTTGTCATTGGCTCGATTATTTTCTTCATTGCGGCCCAAGGTATTGTACGTTGGGTTGTGAAGCCGCTCTACTCCAAGCGGAAGAAAGAGAAGGTGTTGTAAAATGAGTTGGTTAACACTTGGTGAATTAATCCATACAACGCTCGTTTTTGCGACGGCGATTATTTTTGCGTCTCTCGGCGGAGTTTTTTCAGAAAAATCCGGTGTAACGAACCTCGGGTTGGAAGGACTTATGGTATTTGGAGCGTTTGCAGCGGGTGTTGGCGGATTTTATGCCGAGCAAGCTGGACTAGGAGGCACCTCTGCGGCTTGGGTAGGTGTGCTGTCAGCTGCGGTGTTCGGTATTCTGGTTTCGCTAATTCATGCTGTAGCCTCTGTTACGTTTAAAGCTGATCAGGTAATAAGTGGTATAGTTATCAACTTTTTAGCAGCAGGTAGTACACTGTACATGGTCAAGCTTTTATTTGAGGGTGATGGTGACACGGGTCGGATCCAGGGTTTCAACGAAATATCCATCCCTTACCTTGTGGATATTCCGATTGCAGGAAAAGCCTTTTTCCAAGCCTATCCAACGACATACTTAGCCATTCTATTAGTTATTATTGGCTATTTTACTTTGTATAAAACACCGTTTGGCTTGCGTTTGCGTTCCGTTGGGGAGCATCCAGGAGCGGCCGATACAGTGGGTATTAAAGTAAATCGTCTTCGGTATATTGGTGTTATGATCAGTGGGGCGTTGGCTGGTATTGGTGGAGCTACCATCACCCTGACTACAACCAATATGTTCTCGCACAATACAGTTTCGGGGCAGGGATATATTGCTATTGCCGCTATGATTTTCGGTAAATGGAATCCGCTCGGCGCTTTTGGCGCAGCAGTGTTTTTTGGTTTTTCACAAGCCATTCGCAACTATGTGCAGCTGTTCGCATGGTCCCAAAGTATTCCCCAGGAAATTATTTTTATGTTGCCATATCTCCTGACGATTATTGTACTGGTAGCGGCTGTCGGACGTTCACGTGCTCCGGCCGCTTTGGGTCAACTTTATGATCCAAGCAAGCGTTAAAAACTTATAAACAGCTGATGTGTATGTTTTGAAAATGTACATTGGTGTATAAAAAATCTGGTATCTGCATGTGCAGGTACCAGATTTTTTTATATTGTGCAGGCATTTAAACATACGCCACTGGCATGAATGGAATAGACTGTGCTATGCAGATTGGACGGGACGCTCGGCCCCTGTCAGCTCCGGTCTATTTTGTGGTGGTGATGAGCTATCAAGGAGCCGTTCAATCTGTCCATCCGTTGAGAAAGAAGGAGGAAATACGATGAAACAGGCAGTAACCAGAAAGCAGGTGGAGAAGCTTGTTGGCAAAGTCATCTTTGCTACTCGCAAGGATGGTTCCCAGGTCAGCGGCAAGCTGATTCGCATTTCGGGTAACCGACTGGTTCTTCAACCAAACCGCAAGAAAAAAGTAAACACGAAGGCGATTATTCCTCTGGTGCTGTTTGACTTGCTTGCCATCGGCACAGCTCCATACATTGGTGCCTATGGTGGGGGATATGGTGGCTACGGTCCAGGTTATGGAGGACCAGGATATGGTCCGCAGCCAGGCCCGTATACAGACGGGGGGTACCCCGGAGTAGGATATCCGTATTACCCTAATTTATTTTAGTCATACAAAATCTTGAGCTCGAAAAAGATACTTTTTACAGTGACTTTTCGAGTTCGTGGCATCGGCTCAGAGCTACGTAGCGCAGCATTTGATATTGATGACGCAGATAAAAATGGATCCCCCTGATATTGTCTTCGTCCACCATAACTTTAGCCCGCTTGCAGCGACGCAGTCGTCCGTAGTGTTCGGCATGCTCCAGCAGTTTTTTTCCGTATCGCATACCTTGATGAGCCGAAGAGATTGCGATCAAATCAATGTATAATAGTTCGCCATGCAGCATAACATGAATGAAGCCAACAACCTGTGCATTATCCGGTCTGCAAGCCACAAAAGTGATGCCCCGGTTTAAGCGCCGGGGTAATTCTTTGCGTATTTGTTCCATTTCTTGGGCACTTAAATGCGATAGGGGGACAAGCTCTTGCTCGATGAGACGAAAGATAATGCTGTCATCTTGATAGCTGCGTTTTCGAATCATAAACGGGCCTCCTTTTCTACCCTTTTAACAAGATAAGACGTGGCTTTGAAGGAGTGTACTGTCTCACCGTGTGGTCTTTTTTATAATATGCGGGTACCTCTTACAAGCGTGCGACTCTGAGGTGCTTCAGAAAAGAAACATAAATTTTTATGAAATATGGGTATTGACTATCCCAGATGAGAGACATATAATGTGTCTAAACATTTGAAAGAATGACATGAACTCAACGGCAATGAAGAGGACGAAGTGATTAGGGCTCTTTTGTTCAGAGAGTGAGGCATTAGCTGCAAGCTTCACCAAAATCCCTTTTTAACGAGCTCACCTTGGAGCTGTTTTCCTGAAAAGTATTTGGGCCCGATGATATTAACGGTGCGCTGAATCACCTATTAGGGAAAATCGTACGGTCTACGTTACAGACGCCAGATATGGAGATCCTTTGTGATTTCTGTACCTGCCAAGGTTCGATATTGCGAAATATCGGGCAAACACGGGTGGTACCACGGAAGCTACAGCCTTTCGTCCCTCAGTAACAGCAAGTCTGTTCTAGGGATGAAAGGTTTTTTTGTTTTTACAAATGTCAGATGCATGTAAATTTTGTAAAGGAGGATGACCAATGAGTGCACAAATTCCTGAAGTTAGGTCAACCAATGAATTACGTGAAAAGTGGATGAAGCCTGAAGTGATTACAGGTTCGGAAATTTTACTCCGTAGCCTGTTGCTGGAGGGAGTAGATTGTGTCTTCGGATATCCTGGTGGTGCAGTGCTTTATATCTATGATGCCATGTATGGCTTTAAGGATTTCAAGCATGTCCTCACTCGTCACGAGCAAGGAGCTATTCATGCGGCAGATGGTTATGCACGGGCGAGCGGTAAAGTGGGTGTCTGTATCGCGACTTCCGGACCTGGAGCGACAAACCTGGTAACTGGTATTGCGACGGCTTTTATGGATTCAGTGCCGTTAGTGGTCATCACGGGTAACGTTATATCTTCCCTGATCGGTACGGATGCTTTCCAGGAAGCCGATATCACGGGAATTACAATGCCGATTACGAAGCACAGCTATCTGGTAAGAGATGTGGAGGATCTGCCGCGAATCATCCATGAGGCATTTCATATTGCCAACACAGGGCGCAAGGGACCGGTGCTGATTGATATTCCGAAGGATATTTCTGCAGCCCAGACGTTGTTTGTTCCACAAACGGAACCTGTGACCATGCGGGGTTATAACCCGAAAGTGATACCCAACAAAATTCAACTAGACAAGCTAACTCAAGCTATTTCCGAAGCAGAACGTCCATTCATTCTGGCAGGTGGAGGAGTTGTATACTCCGGTGGACATGAAGCACTCTACGAGTTTGTTCGTAAAACGGAAATTCCTATTACGACAACATTGCTCGGATTGGGTGGTTTCCCAAGTGGACATGAACTGTGGACGGGGATGCCGGGGATGCATGGAACATACACCTCCAATCAAGCGATTCAACAGTCAGATCTGTTGATCTGTATCGGAGCCCGCTTCGATGATCGGGTAACAGGCAAGTTGGATGGGTTTGCTCCTCAAGCTAAAATCGTCCACATTGATATCGACCCTGCTGAAATTGGAAAAAATGTTGCAGCAGATATTCCTATCGTGGGTGACGTGAAGGCAGTGCTGGAATTGCTGAATCAGGATGTGAAACGTGCGGATCGAGCTGATGCATGGAGAGCGCAAATTCAGCATTGGAAGAAAGAGAAACCTTATTCATATAAGGATTCTGAAACGGTGCTTAAACCACAATGGGTTGTTGAGTTGTTGGATGAAACGACCAAGGGCGGCGCAATCGTAACGACGGACGTGGGACAGCATCAAATGTGGGCAGCACAGTATTACAAATTCAATCAGCCACGTTCATGGGTCACCTCTGGTGGACTCGGTACGATGGGATTTGGTTTCCCTTCTGCAATCGGTGCTCAGATGGCAAATCCTGACAGATTGGTAATATCGATTAACGGGGACGGCGGTATGCAGATGTGTTCGCAGGAATTAGCCATCTGTGCAATTAATAACATTCCGGTTAAAATCGTAATTATCAACAACCAGGTTCTTGGAATGGTTCGCCAATGGCAGGAATTGATCTATAACAATCGGTATAGTCACATTGACCTGGCTGGAAGTCCGGATTTTGTGAAACTTGCCGAAGCATACGGAGTCAAAGGACTGCGTGCTACGAATAAGGAAGAGGCACGTCGGGCTTGGCAGGAGGCGCTTGATACACCCGGACCGGTCGTTGTCGAGTTTGTAGTCAGCAAGGAAGAGAATGTATATCCGATGGTGACGCAAGGTTCGACAATTGATCAAATGCTGATGGGGGACGAGTAAAATGACAACAAAAAATACCATTGCTGTACTGGTAAATGATCAACCCGGCGTTTTGCAACGTGTGTCCGGCCTGTTCGGTCGCCGAGGCTTTAACATTGAGAGCATAACTGTGGGACAATCGGAAGAAGTTGGATTATCCCGTATGGTCATTGTGACTGTAGGGGATGAGAACAACTTGGAGCAGATTGAAAAGCAGCTTTACAAGCTGGTTGATGTGATCAAGGTCATCGATCTCAGTTCCAAGCCGATGGTAGCTCGGGAATTGGCGATGATAAAGGTAAAGGCAGAACCGCCTCAGCGGCCAGAGATCATGGGTGTGGTAGAAACATTCAGAGCAGCTGTAATTGATGTTGGAACGACGAGCTTGATCGTACAGGTCATTGGCGATACAGAAAAAATTGATGCCATGATCGAGTTGTTGAAGCCTTACGGTATTCGGGAGTTGACTCGAACCGGGGTTACAGCTATGATACGTGGCAATGCTTAATATGGAGCTTTAACGAATTACCGCTTATAGCGCATTACATCAATAAAGAACCGCCCGCATAAGAGCGGGGGCTCGAAGAGATTTTTAGATACTGAGCACGAGGGAAAGTCTCTTGGGGTACCCGCTCATTATGAAGGGTCCAATTAAAAGGAGGAAATTAACCATGGCAGTTACAACGTACTACGAAAAAGATGCAGAACTCAGCGTATTGAAAGGAAAGACAGTGGCCGTTATTGGTTACGGTAGCCAAGGACATGCTCAAGCACAAAACTTGCGTGACAGTGGTGTGAATGTTGTTATTGGTTTGCGTGAAGGCAAATCAGCTGATGTCGCAAGAAACGACGGTTTTGAAGTTCTGAACGTAGCTGATGCAACAAGCCGTGCAGATGTGGTTCAAATTTTGTTACCTGATGAAACTCAAGCTTCTGTGTACAAAAATGAAATTGAACCTAACCTGAAAAAAGGCGCAGCTCTTTTGTTCTCCCATGGTTTCAACGTTCATTTTGGACAAATCGTAGCTCCTAAAGATAGCGATGTATTGCTGGTTGCTCCAAAATCCCCAGGACATATGGTACGTCGTACCTATGTAGAAGGGTTTGGAGTACCGGGGTTGATCGCAATTGAGCAGGACGCAACGGGTCAAGCCAAAGAAATCGGTCTTGCATACGCAAAAGGCATTGGCTGTACACGTGCGGGCGTAATTGAAACCTCCTTCCGTGAAGAAACGGAGACGGATCTGTTCGGTGAGCAGGCGGTATTGTGTGGCGGCGTGAGCGCACTCGTAAAAGCGGGCTTTGAAACATTGACTGAAGCAGGTTATGCTCCTGAGATGGCATACTTTGAATGCTTGCATGAGCTTAAGCTGATCGTTGACTTGATGTATGAAGGTGGATTGGCAACGATGCGTGATTCCATCAGTAATACAGCGGAATATGGCGATTATGTAACTGGACCACGCGTGGTAACGGAAGATACGAAGAAAGCCATGAAGGATGTATTGACTGACATTCAACAAGGTAAATTTGCTCGTGACTTCATCCTTGAAAATCAATCTGGACGTGCATTCCTGACGGCTACTCGTCGTAATGAAGCTAACCATCCGATTGAAGTGGTGGGCGGACAATTGCGTGAAATGATGCATTGGATCAAAAAGTAATAATCTTTTGTACTATGAACTCGACAACATGAATTATTTATAAATATTAATTACAATGCGGCCCTGCTTATTGCGTGAGCCGCATTGTAATTTAAGGGTCCTAATCCTGAGGAGGTGCGTTAGGTTGCGCAAAATATATATATTTGACACAACGTTGAGAGACGGAGAACAGTCACCTGGCGTGAACTTGAATACTCGTGAGAAAGTGGAGATCGCTCATCAGTTGGAGAAGCTGGGAATCGATCGTATGGAGGCTGGGTTCCCGGCTGCTTCTCCGGGTGATCTGGCGGCTGTTAATGCAGTAGCAAAAGCTGTGAAAAATTCGACGGTTATTGGTCTTTCGCGTGCAAGGGAACAGGATATTGATGCGGTTCGCGAGGCACTCAAGGGAGCTCAGGACCCGTGTATCCATATCTTTTTGGCAACTTCTCCTATTCACCGTCAGCATAAGCTGCGGATGGAGAAGGCACAGGTATTGGAAACTGCTCGTGCTGCCATACGCTATGGGTTGAAATATTTGCCTAAAGTGGAGTTTTCTTTGGAGGATGCAGGTCGTACAGAGCTTGATTTTGTGGTTGAAATGGTTACCATGGCTGTACAGGAAGGGGCTTCTGTCGTCAACATTCCAGATACGGTAGGTTACTTGACACCCTACGAGTATGGAAATATATTCAAACACATTAAGGAAAATGTGGTCGATGTGGAGAAGATTCAATTGAGTGCACATTGCCACAATGACCTGGGAATGGCTACTGCTAATACACTCGCTGCCATCCTGAACGGTGCGGATCAGATCGAGGGAACCATTAACGGTATTGGTGAACGCGCTGGAAACACGGCCATTGAGGAAATCGCCATGGCACTGGAGACGAGACAGGAATTTTTCCAGGCCAAAACATCTCTGCAATTGTCTGAAATTGCGCGCACGAGTCGTTTGGTTAGCCGTTTGACGGGGATGGTCGTGCCGGGCAACAAGGCGATTGTTGGAGCCAATGCTTTTGCGCACGAATCAGGTATTCATCAGGACGGCATGCTGAAAGAGAAAACGACCTATGAAATCATGACACCAGAAAGTATCGGTCTAAAAGAAAGCAAGCTGGTACTCGGTAAGCACTCAGGTCGTCATGCTTTCCGTGAGCGTTTGATCGAGTTGGGCTACGAATTGAGTGAAGAAGATCTGAATCGCGCTTTTGGGCAGTTCAAGGACTTGGCTGATAAGAAAAAGGAAGTTTCGGACGATGATATTTTGGCATTGCTGGAAGAAAAATTGGCCGATGCACCTGAAGTCTTTAAGCTGGAAACGATTTTTGTTACCTATGGAAACAAGGCTACGCCTTCCGCACAAGTACGTCTGGTTAACGATGAAGGTCAGGTTATCGAGACAGAAGCTGAAGGAAATGGTTCAGTCGATGCGATCTACAATGCGATTGACCAAGCCAGCAGCGAAAGCGTTGTACTTTCAGATTACTCCATCAAGTCAGTTACACATGGTAAGGACGCCCTGGGTGAAGTCCATGTAGTGCTGACGCAAAACGGACTGTCTGTGCAGGGACGCGGGGTAAGTACCGATATTCTGGAAGCAAGTGCTCGGGCTTACGTAGATGCGCTAAATGGTTTGATCGACAAGCGTAAAAATTACAGTAATCGCGTAGATTATAAATCTTAATTTTATGCAGACTTAAGAGTTGGATATATACAGGATCGGATGTTTCCGGTCCTGTTTTCTTTTTCTCTGATGAAAAAATCAGCTTATAGGCTGTGCCTATTGAATTGATAGATTCTATATCTTGGTCAAAGTCCTGCCATGTATGTTACAAAGAAGGTATGAAAAATACGGTTGTATAGCTGTATAACAAGAGGAGTGTACGTGATGGCAGACGTTAAAAAGATTGCGGTAATAGCGGGAGATGGAATTGGACCTGAAGTGGTCGCAGAGGCAGAGAAAATTTTGAAACGTACGGAAGAAGTGTTCGGCCTTTCATTTGAAACGGAGCATGCGCTGTTTGGTGGGATTGCGATTGATAAGAAGGGGACACCATTGCCGGAAGAAACACTGGCAGTATGTCAATCTGCAGATGCCGTTCTGCTGGGAGCCGTAGGAGGACCCCAATGGGACAACAATCCAAAGGAACTTCGTCCTGAAACTGGACTGCTGGGCATTCGTAAAGAGCTCGGTCTGTTTTCGAATCTTCGTCCTGCTGTCGTCTTTGACTGTCTCAAGGACGCATCTACATTGAAACCGGAAGTGTTGGAAGGAACGGACCTGATCGTGGTGCGCGAACTGACAGGCGGAATTTATTTCGGTGAGAAGTTCAGACGAGAAAGTCCTCAGGGTGAGGAAGCAGTCGATACTTGTGCATATAATGTAACAGAAGTAGAGCGTATAGTGCGCCAATCTTTCGAAATTGCACAAAAACGTCGCAAGAAACTTGCATCGGTGGATAAGGCTAATGTACTGGAAACCTCCCGTTTATGGCGTGAAGTCGTTAACCGGGTTGCTGTAGACTACCCGGATGTCGAGCTGGAGCATGTATTGGTTGATAACTGCGCCATGCAATTGCTGCGTCGTCCATCTAGCTTTGACGTCATCGTGACGGAAAATATGTTTGGTGACATTCTCAGTGATGAAGCGGCTATGCTGACCGGATCCATCGGCATGCTCTCCTCCGCATCACTTGGAGAAGGCAGCTTCGGCCTATACGAGCCGGTACATGGCTCGGCGCCTGACATTGCAGGTCAAGGGCTGGCGAATCCTATCGCAACGATTTTGTCCGTTGCTTTGATGTTCCGTCTCACCTTCGGGTACGAGAAGGCAGCTGATGCCATTGAGAAAGCGGTAGCTGAGGTATTGGATGCAGGGCACCGTACGGCGGATATTGCGGTGGATAAATCTCAAGCGATCTCGACAACTCAAATGGGCGATCTGATCGCAGCAGCTATTCGTTAAAAGCTCCGTAAATCACCTGTTCTGAAAAAAAGCTTCCTATTATATAGTAAGGTTATACAGTACAGCCTTTTCGACAAATGTTTAGCACAGTAGCTCCTGAGCAATCAGGAGCTACTTGTATATTCAAAAGTTAAAAATGTGAATAAACCGTGAATTTTTAAGCTAGTTTAAAATAATTATAAAAAAGTAATGGTTATAATGTTGACTTTGATTTCAGTGAATGATAACATTTATCAAGTAAGTTGTTCATTACAATACAGATGATTGAGGAAAACACATTCGGTGTTTTTCTTACATATTTTAAAGGAGGATTTCATTATTATGGCAGAAAGATTGGTAGGAAGACCCGCCCCTGATTTTGCATTGGAAACAGTGACTGGAGACGGTCAAGAATTTGGTTCGGTGAAGCTTTCCGATTACCGTGGCAAGTGGCTCGTATTTTTCTTCTATCCACTGGATTTCACTTTTGTGTGCCCTACGGAAATTACAGCGTTGAGCGATGCTGCTGACCAATTCAAAGAGCTGGATACTGAAATTCTGGGTATCAGTGTAGACTCCGTGCACAGCCACAAAGCATGGATCAACACAGCTAAAGAAAACAATGGTCTGGGCAAACTGAACTTCCCATTGGCTTCTGACATCACGAAAAAAACAGCGAGCGATTATGGCGTTCTGATCGAAGAAGAAGGCGTTGCATTGCGCGGCTTGTTCATCATTGA
This sequence comes from Paenibacillus sp. SEL1, assembly GCF_054602535.1. Classification (NCBI taxonomy): domain Bacteria; kingdom Bacillati; phylum Bacillota; class Bacilli; order Caryophanales; family Paenibacillaceae; genus Paenibacillus; species Paenibacillus sp. SEL1. The sequence continues at coordinate 3,586,519 of NZ_CM137723.1, forward strand.
TCCAGAAGGCGAATTGAAATATCAAGTGGTTAACCACAACGACGTAGGCCGCAGTGTGGAAGAAACTTTGCGTGTACTGCAAGCTTTGCAATCCGGTGGCTTGTGCCCAATGAACTGGAAACCAGGCGATCAAAATCTGTAATATAAGCTTCACAAGTTGAAATTAAACAAGCAAGCCCCCAACTAGCGGTTACTCTGCCGTTATTGGGGGCTTGCTTGCCTGCTCTGTGCAGCGCAAGATGTGAGGATGTCCAGTTTAAATGAGACAAATAGAGTGAAGTAACAAATAATTATGGAAATGTTGTTGTGTTCTGGAGGAATTTTGCCTGATGAAAGCGAATAAGGTATTGTAGAAGATAAACAAGGCAGAACAGGTTTTGTTCAGAGGAGGCTGAGCCCGGATGAGTTATTGCTGTGGAGCAAGCATGGTAGGAACCAAGGGAACGCTGAAGCATTACCGCACCCAAGTTCATAATGTTCCTTTGCTGTTTTGCCCGGTATGTCGTCGCATTGAAGTTCATTATAAAGTCGAAAATGAGTATGAAATTCTGGCTGAATATGCACATGGAGATGGGGCAACCGAGATTGATTTTCAGGATTATGTCATGGAAGACGATGATACGATATTTGAAAATTGTGTGAATCGTGAAAGTGAAGATGCGTTTGAAATTGTGAAGCGTCAAATTGACATATCTCTGGATTTATTGATGGTAGCCAAACAGATGAATGATGAAAAATGGCAGGGAGAGCTTAAGAGAAGACTGGCCGTTATGAGCCAAAGACGATCCCGACTTCAACATAATAAGAGCGGCAGTTGACATCCTACACACCAAAGAAGCTCTCAATTCTGGAGAGCTTCTTTGGTGTGTAGGGCGCTTGTTCCTAACGTAATCTTTCATTTTGGTAATGTTGCGCAGATATTATGACGAAAGAAAACAGGATAAAAATGTGGATTCGACACTTTTTCCGATTGACTGCGATCCTTAATCTTGTCTATCATAAAATAAGACTCGAATTGGAAAGAGATGGTCGGATTTCTGTGAAACTGTTTTCTACATCATTGAAGGGTAGTCGATAGATGCCTTTCTCTTCTTCAAGATTATTACGCGTCCGAAACGGCCAGTTTGTCATTCCGAAACAAGGGGGAAGCCTGGCATGATCAGTGAATTCCAAGAAGCCTTGCTTGATACCGTGGGAGCTTGTCCTTCCACACAGATCGCCAATAACAAGTATGAAAATGTGCTGGAGAACCTGGATAGTGGTATCATGCTGTTTGACAGTGACGGGGTACTGACCTTTATTAACGTGCAAATGGCGAAATTGCTGGAGCTACCACGGAGTTCGCTAGCAGGTCGCAATTTGATGCAAATTTTGCATCATCCTGAGTTAAGTCGGTTTAAGAAGAAGAAAATCATGCGGATTTATAAAGAAACTATCTTTCATAGAAAGCGCTATCACGAGTTGATTGATGAGTATGGTCGGCATTGGTTGATAACAGTGACCTATGGTGATCAGATGGATGGGGATTTTTTGTTTAGCGTCAAGGATGTGTCGGATTATAAGCAGATTGAGCAGACGGCGTATCAAAACGATAAGCTGGCGATGCTGGGACGCATCTCTGCCTCTATCGCCCATGAAATCCGTAACCCGCTTACCGCAATTCGGGGCTTTATTCAATTGCTTCGGCCACATTTGGTGGAGTTGGGCAGGGACGAGTATGCCCGCATTATATTAACAGAGATTGATCGTGCGAACGACATTATTTATGAGTTCTTAAATTCGTCCAAGCCTTCGGCTCCGCAAAAAACAGCTGTATCTGTGATGGGCTTGCTGAAAGAGGTAGTGATGCTGACAGAAAGCGAAGCATTAATGAAGGGTTGCCAGATTGCATTGGACGAAAATGATGAGCTCATGAAGGTTTCCATTGATGTGAAGCAGATTAAGCAGGTTATCCTCAATATGATTAAAAATGCGATGGATGCCATTGAAAGCATCAGTGGGGAACGAGAGGGCTTCATCGATATCCATACAGTGCTTGAGGGTAATTATGTCCACATTTGTATTGAAGATAACGGATTAGGTATGGATCACAATACATTGGCGCGTTTATTTGATCCTTTTTTTACAACAAAAGAAAGTGGAACCGGATTGGGATTGGCTGTGAGCTATCGAATTATCAAAAATCACGGAGGCTTCATACATGTAGACAGTAAACATGGAAGTGGCACACAATTCAAAATCACGCTTCCTGTAGTTTAATATGGGGAGGTTTTCGCAGAGGGGTCCTGTACATACTATTTCTTTTATGTTGTGCAGCGTTGGGGTATAGGTATCACCTTTTTGGAAAAGGTTGTCTGAAGCGCATAATCTGACAAGATGATGCGCTTTTTTGGTGCTGTAAGCTCGGTTATTTGCGTAAATGCGAAAATTAATTCATGAATTTAAGACAAAAAAATGATTCACCTTTCACAGATTAAATGCTATTATATACCAGAATACAACATTATTTTTGATACTATAGACTTAAACAACGGCTTCCAAAGCTGTCAAACGTCTTAGATGATCGGAATCTCCGATATGCAGGGGGCTGAAGAGGCTGAATGAGTATACGGCTGGAAGTAAAAAAAACGATAGGTATCGGCATTGCTTCGATAGTTTTGTTTGTCTTGGTTCAGTTATTTCACGTAACTTTGAATAAGATATACTCCCATAATGTTTTTTTCTTGTTATATCCGATTGTAGGATTTTCCTGTGCTGCGATTTGTTTTTCTATTTTTTATCAGTCCTGGTCCGTTTTACTGGAACAGTTATCCTTGCAGAGACTTTTTATTGCCCCGACGTTTTTGGTGGCTGGTCTGCTTTACCTTGTTCATATTGTTTCGTTTAGTTTCGTAAGCCTGACGGACTTTGCTTTGTCTCCGGGCATTTCGTTATGGCTGCTATTTGTAAATCGTGCCGTTACTTCTGTCTTGCTCTTATGTGTTTGTTTCCTCCCGTTTAGCAAGACGAAGTCTGAATACAAGACAGTGGCTTTGTGGGCAGGGATAGGCTGCACTTTGCTGATTCTAGGAGTTATTAAGACATTTGGTGCAGACTTACCGGATCTACGTATACGATACGAAATAGGCAACTTAGGCTGGACATTAAATCTGGCTGTCATGTTACTGCTTGTGCTCACTTTTATTTTCGGGGTGCGAAAATATCGGAAAGCCCGCCCGGCGGAGTTGGGCATGTTGCTTATTGTTCGTGGGATTGGGCTGTGTGTTGTGAGTCAGTTGTTCTATTTATTTTCTGAGCAAATGAGCGATATTAATCATCTTTTGGGACTTTTGATCAACGCGGTAGCATTTTATAATATGTTGAGCGGGCTGGTTCGGTTGATGATTCTGGTTCCTTATCGTGAAAAGCAGGCAGCAGAATCTGAGTTTAATCACATTGCCTATAATGATGATATAACAGGACTCCCCAATCGTCGTCGCCTTTCCCAACGCTTAGATAAAATATTGCGCAAATCATTGAAATCGGATGAGACAGTAGCGCTTTTAGTGCTAAATATTGATCGTTTCAAGGCGATTAATGATTCGCTTGGACATATGGCAGGGAATTATTTGCTGTATGCGGTAGGCGAACGCTTGGGGCATTTTAGCCATGAAGGGGAAGCTGTCTTTAGCATGGGCGGAGATGAATTTGCCTTTCTTCTAACGGGATACGAAGATACAGATGCTATGAGAAATCGTATTGATGATATGGTGAAGCTGTTCGATCAGCCTTTCGATATTAATGGCGAATCCTATCATGTGATGGTGAGTGTTGGTATAGCTTTATACCCGTTGGATGCGAATCAGAGCGAACAGCTTATTCAGCAGGCGGATACGGCTGTCCATAGTGCCAAAGAGCAGGGAGTGAATTTTCAGCGGTATGCTAGCGCGATGCAGATGCGAGCGCATGAAAGACTCCAGCTGGAAAATGATCTGCGGCGAGCGCTTGAAAATGAGGAATTTTCATTGGTATATCAACCACGTGTCCACCTGCAAAGTGGCGAGCTAACGAGTTTGGAGGCGCTGGTGCGATGGAATCATCCTCATCGTGGGATGGTGATGCCGGGCGATTTTATTCCGGTGGCTGAAGAAAGTGGTTTAATTGTGCCCTTGGGGGAATGGGTATTACGGGAGGCCTGTCTGCAAAATAAGCAATGGCAGGAGCTCGGGTACCCACCCATCCCGATTTCGGTCAATTTATCCATGCGCCAATTTCAGCAAAAAAAGCTGGTGGATGTCATTCGGGACATTTTGACCTATACGGAACTTGAAGCACGCTATCTAGAGCTTGAGATTACCGAAAGTATGACCCTTGATAAGGATCGGGCCTTTGAACAGTTGAAAAAAATAAAGGCTATTGGTGTCGCAATCAGTATTGATGATTTTGGAACTGGCTATAGCTCATTGCATTATTTGAAGAATCTCCCGATTGATCGTCTAAAAATTGACCGTTCCTTTGTAAATGAGGTACTGGTCGACAGCAAAAATGCGGCAATTGTATCTACTATTGCCTCCATGGCTCACCATTTGAAGCTGAAGGTTACGGCTGAAGGAGTGGAAAATGAGGAGCAGCTTCATTTTTTGCAGGCACAGGATTGTCATGAGGGTCAGGGATATTACTTTAGTCGCCCCATTCCTGCAGAAGTTTTTGAAAAATTGTTTTTACGTAAACCTATGAATTGGCTGGCTCAGGATAGTATGTAGTATGCTTGCATTTTGCTGAAAGGTAAGTTATACTAAATAACATCCTGATTCAGCTGGTTGACGATAGGTTAAGCGTGTCATACATAAGAATCGAGATGTTATAAAATGCGGGTGTAGTTCAATGGTAGAACTTCAGCCTTCCAAGCTGATAGCGTGGGTTCGATTCCCATCACCCGCTTACTGTTTTAAGAAGTTCGGAACCCTTGTGACACAGGGGTTTTTGTTTTGTTTGGAGCTAGATAAATGCATTATAGCCGGGGTGCCGACGGGGTATCACGGCTTTTTGCGTTCTTACGAACTATTTTTACATGGCTGCACAAAAATAAAATATAAAATATTTAGCTTAGATGCTATAAATAAACAGATAAAAAGAACTATTTACCAATTACTAAAAAATATGTATAGTCGGATTGTCGGGATTTAACTTAAAAAAGGATGGTGTAGCTGCAATGAGGAAAATTTCTTTTCTGTTTTTAGCATTAACTTTGATGCTGTTTACTTTTTCAGCAAGTTCTACGTTCGCCGCTGCTGATTTTCCAAATACGTCGACGAATGGAATGACTGGTTTTGCCGGACAGGCTAAAAGTGAAAATGGAGCTACAAAGCCTGCCACAACGGGGGGAAAAGGCGGTCAGGTCATTTATATCAATAATCTAAACGATTTGAAAAACCAGTTAGGGGATTCAACTCCTAAAATTCTGGTAATCGAAAAAAATATCTCTGCCTCCTCTAAAACCGTGGTTAACATTGGTTCCAACAAATCACTCATTGGTTCTTACGCGCAACACAAGCTGGTTAACATTCATTTGAAAACAACAAATAATTCGGGAAATGTGATCTTTCAAAATTTAACTTTTGAGCACAGTGCCAACATTAACGGTAACGATGACATCCAACTTTATCTCACTGCAGGTACAAATTATTGGATTGATCATATTACATTTGCAGGTCACAGTTATAATGCGAATGGCTCGGATCTGGACAAACTTTTGTACATAGGCCAATCGGCTGATTATGTAACCATTAGTAACTCCAAATTTGCTAATCATAAATATGGTCTCATTTTGGGATACCCTGATGATGGCAATAAAAATTATGATGGCATGCCCCATATCACGATTGCCAATAATTACTTTGAAAACTTACTTGTACGTGGCCCAGGGCTTATGAGATATGGATATTTCCATGTTAAAAATAATTATATTAATAATTTCCAGCTTGCTTACACCATTGCTACGAATGCAAGAATCTATTCTGAGTACAACTACTTTGGAAAAGGTAGTGAAAAGGGAGGTATTCTTGATGATAAAGCCAATGGCGAGTTTAAAGATGTGGGGAGTTTTCCCGCCATCAACAACCAAAAATCGCGTGTAACCAGCTGGAATCCAAGCAAAAACTATAGCTATCAGGTTCAGACTCCTGAATATACGAAAGAGTTTGTAACGAAATATGCAGGTTCGTCCAATACAACTTTGGTATTTGGAAAATAACGCGGGTTATTTGCAAATGCATTGTGATCTGCTATACTGACTGCAAGTAAGTATCCCATGAAAAGGAAGGTAACCATACGTCCGATGAAGTAAGCACACTGATTTTCCCACTTAACTGCACAGTTACTGGCAGGCGGCTGTAAGCTGCAACGGGAGAAGTGTGTCTGAAAATGAATGTAGGGACGTATGCGTTTATTCCGGAACGGGATTTGGCTTATTCGTTTACGGTATTATTTTTCATAAGCGTATGTTCTGAGACGATTCATAACAGTCATTCTATATTCCTTGTATGCAAGCCGCAGCCTTCTGCGGCTTTTTTTATTGCTTCCGGGGTCAAAAAACCGGACTGGGAAAGGATGATCGGTATGAGAACGATTTTGCGTATTCGCAATGTAGTAAAGGATTGGAACGGGACATCTTTATTTGAGAATGTGTCGTTGGATGTGATGGAAGGAGAACGGCTCGCACTGTTTGGAAGAAATGGAGCAGGTAAGACGACGCTATTGCGAATATTACTGGGAGATGAAGCGCCAACCTCTGGTCAAGTAGAGCATGATTTGCCACTGGAAGAGCGGGGCTGGCTGAAGCAGCAGGATACGGTGGATTGGTCTCGAACCGCACTGGAGGCCGCACAGCAGGCCAGCCCTCGGCATTGGCTTCTCAAGCAAGCGTTGGGACAGCTGGAAGCTGACCTAGCCGATGCTGGGGAGGATATGGAGCATCATCTGGAGCGTTACGGCGAACTGATGGATGAATACGAACGCCTGCAAGGCTTTGCCTGGGAGTCTGAGGTGGAAAAGGCGCTCACTCGAATGGGAATGCCTGTTCAGACGTGGTCCATTGCTTATGGTGACCTGAGTGGCGGACAGAAGACGAGAGTGCGATTAGCCGGACTCATGGTCAGGCAGCCGAAGCTGCTGGTGCTGGATGAGCCGACCAATCATTTGGATGCCGAAAGCTTGCTTTGGCTGGAGCAGTGGCTGTCCACGTATCCGGGAACACTGCTGTTTGTATCGCATGACAGAGCCTTTTTGGATCGGGTGGCTACGAGTATAGTTGAGCTCACTTCGACGGGTATTGGGCGCTATAAAGGCGGCTATAAGGAATATAAAGCGCAAAAGGAGCGAGAGCTGCGAGAGCAGGAAGCCAGCTATCGGAAGCAGGAACTCTCGAAACAGGCGCTGGAGGAAACGATTCGAAATTACAGGGAATGGTTTCATCAGGCACATCGTGGCGCATCCAAGGTTGAGATGGCCGTCACGCAGAGCTTTTATAAGGCCAAAGCTAAAAAAAATATTTCCCGTTATCATGCGAAGGAGAAGGAACTGGAGCGACTGGAGGCCAATAGAGTAGAGCAACCGCGTGAGGCTGCGTCTTTGCACATGAAATTAAGTGACAGCGGGTTTCAGGCAAAATATTTGCTGCGTGCTGAGCAGGTTGACTTTAGCTACAACGACCGTATCATTGTGAAAAATCTAAATCTGATCGTTGCACGTGGAGAGCGACTGGCTGTTCGCGGGCCCAATGGAATTGGTAAAACCACGCTGCTTCGGTTATTAACAGGTCAACTGGAGCCACAGACAGGAAAAATCACAACCAACCCACAGTTGAACATCGGATATTTTTCACAGGAGCTGGAGCAGCTTCCGGAGGATCAAACGTTGCTGGACAGTCTGCTTGCACTCCCGACGATGACTCAAACAGAAGCGAGAACGGTGTTGGGCTGCTTTCTTTTTGCGAAAGAAGACGTATTTAAAAGGATCGGGACACTCAGTATGGGAGAAAAATGCAGGGTAGCTTTTCTGCGTCTGTACTTTAGTGGAGCCAATCTGCTGGTGCTGGATGAACCCACGAATTATTTTGACATTGAAACCCGTGAAATTGTAGAGGATTCTTTGCGCAACTATGATGGAGCACTGGTGCTCGTCTCACATGATCGGGAGCTGGTGAGGTGCACGGCAACTCGGTTACTGGATATGAAGCCGGGGGGCGGATATGAAATCTATGAGGGGACAGCTGACGAAAAGCAAGAAGATGAGCGGAGCCGTCAACGGGAGCCAGAAGACCAGGAGCGGCGTGAGGAACGGCTTCGATTACAATTGCGTCTTACAGAGTTAATGGGAATGACGGGCACGAATGACGAAAACGAGAAGTTGTTGAGCGAAATCAGGCGCATTCGTGCAAATCTGGAGCGGTTGGATGATCTCGATATCTAAAGAAATGAAACGTATGCCCTGCTTGCCAAAGCGCGGTAGTTTGCATATAATAATGAACAATAGTTCGAATTTTTGAAAATGTCTTGATGGAGAAGAGTAGACAGTGTCCGATTGAACAGGGAGGAAGCGCCGTAGGATTGAGAGCGTTTCTGCAAATACTGGGCTGTTGAAGTTCGCTCCGGAGCAGTTCCTTGAACCTCAGACGCCATGTGAATGGCGAATGTGCAAGTAGGGGATACCGGTTCACGACCGTTACAACGTGTAGAGCGAGACGATGATGCATAGCATGAAAATCACCTGTAAGTAGTTGCCGTAAGGCAGCAGAATGCTGGGTGAGCTGAGCTTATTGTCTAACGAGGGTGGTACCACGGTCTTTTCGTCCCTTACCGGGAGAAAAGACCTTTTTTTGTTGTCTGAAAAGCTGGATATGAAGAAAGGGGACTGAACAGGCGATGAGCGAAACCATCCAAATGAAGGAACATTTGCTGGCCTTGAAGGAAGAAGCACTGGAAGTATTGGAGAAGGTGGCAACACCCAAGGAGCTGGCTGATTTACGGGTCAAATATTCGGGGAAAAAGGGCGCATTGACTGAAATCTTGCGCGGTATGGGCAAGCTGAGCGCGGAAGAGCGTCCGGTTGTTGGACAGGTAGCCAATGAGGTGCGCGAGGCGATTGAAGAAGTCGTTAACCGTAAGCAGGACGAGTTCACGAAAGCAGAAACAAATGAGCGTTTGCAAGCGGAAAAGATCGACGTTACGCTGCCTGGACGCGCGTTGCCGCAAGGTGGACTGCACCCGCTCAACAAAGTGATTGAGCAAATCGAGGATATTTTTACAGGTATGGGCTATCGAGTGGCTGAAGGTCCACAGGCAGAGACGGATTATTATAACTTCGAAGCATTGAACCTGCCTAAAAATCACCCAGCACGGGATATGCAGGATTCATTTTACCTGACCGAGGATCTGTTGATGCGTACCCATACGTCACCGGTTCAGATTCGTGCAATGGAAGCGATGAAGGGCGAAACGCCTATTAAGGTTATCTGTCCGGGTACGGTTTTCCGACGTGATGATGACGATGCAACGCATTCTTTTCAATTCCACCAAATTGAAGGGCTTGTCATTGGAAAAGACATTCGTATGAGTGATTTGAAAGGAACCTTACTTCAATTTGCACGCGAAATGTTCGGAGAATCGACCGAAATCCGTTTGCGCCCAAGCTTCTTTCCGTTCACAGAGCCGAGCGCTGAAGTAGACGTGACTTTTGTGAAGAAAAATGGCGAACGTGTATGGATTGAAATTTTAGGCTGTGGCATGGTCCATCCGAAAGTGTTGGAGATGGGAGGTTTTGATCCCGAGGTGTACAGCGGCTTTGCATTCGGTATGGGTGTAGAGCGGATTGCTATATTGAAATACGGTATCGACGATATTCGTCATTTTTATAACAGTGACCTGTCGTTCCTGAAACAGTTTGCGCGTCAATAAACAACTATATCAAGGGAAGTGAACCCATATGAAAGTATCATTCGAGTGGCTGTCCGATTATGTATCGCTGGATCAGGTAAGCGCGGAGGATCTAGCAGAGAAAATCACCCGTTCGGGCATAGAAATTGATGAAGTCGAGCAGCGCAATCAAGGAATTACTGGTGTCGTTGTCGGCTATGTTAAAAGCAAGGAAAAGCATCCAGATGCTGATAAGCTGAATGTATGTATTGTCGATGCAGGTCAAGAGGAAGATCTGCAAATCGTGTGTGGTGCTAAAAACGTGGATGCAGGTCAAAAGGTTCCTGTTGCAGTTGTAGGTGCAAAGTTGCCGGGAGATTTCCACATTAAAAAGGCCAAGCTACGTGGTGTTGTATCCATGGGCATGATCTGCTCGGCCAAAGAACTGGGCATGAATGACAAGCTGCTTCCAAAGGAATTGCAAGAAGGTATTTTGGTGCTGCCTGAGGATGCTGAAATTGGTATGCCAATTACGAAGCTGCTGGCGCTGGATGATCAGGTGCTGGATTTTGATCTGACACCCAACCGTTCGGATTGCCTGAGCATGCACGGAGCAGCATATGAAGTGAGTGCGATTCTGGGACGTGACATTTCGCTGGCTGACCCGGCTAAGGATTTGGTTGAAATTAGCGATGCAGCGGCAGATCATCTGTCTGTGAAGGTAGATACTCCTGAACTGTGTACGCACTATGCGGCCCGTTATATCACAGGTGTAAAAGTGGGGGCTTCCCCGTTATGGATTCAAAACCGTCTGATGGCGGCAGGTGTTCGTCCGATCAACAACATCGTAGATATTACGAACTACGTTATGCTGGAATACGGTCAGCCGTTGCATGCTTTTGATGCGGATAAGCTGGAAAATGGAAATATTGAAGTTCGACTCGCTCGTGCAGGCGAAACATTGATTACACTTGACGATCAGGAACGTAAGTTGGAGCCGCATATGCTGCTGATTACAGACGGTGTGAAACCCATTGCATTGGCAGGCGTGATGGGTGGAGCCAATTCCGAGGTTACGGATGCGACGGTCAGCATTGCGCTGGAATCTGCCAAGTTTGACGGCGGTACAGTTCGCAAAACATCCCGTCAACTTGGACTGCGTTCAGAAGCAAGTCTGCGTTTTGAAAAAGAGGTTGATCCAGGCGCTGTTGTGCCTGCTGTGAATCGTGCAGCTGCGCTGATTCAGCGTTATGCGGGAGGCACTGTACACCAGGGCATCGTAGAATCAGCGTCTGCAAAAGCTGAAAACCGCATTATCAAGCTGTCGCTAGATAAAATAAACCGATATTTGGGAACCGAACTGTCGCTGCTTGAGGTGAAAACGATTTTCGGTAGACTTCATTTCGGATGTGGCGACGCAGAGCAAGGTGTACTGGAAGTTCAAGTTCCTACACGCCGTGGAGATATTACCATTGACGTGGACTTAATCGAAGAGGTAGCTCGTCTGTATGGTTACGACAATATCCCGACCACGCCGATTGAAGGTCCTACAACTCCGGGAGCTTTGACAGCATCGCAATCATTGCGCCGCTCCCTGCGCAGATTGCTGGCTCATGGTGGTTGGCAGGAGACGATCAGCTACTCTTTTGTACATCCGCAAAGTACGGGGTTATTTAATGCCCTGACAGAAGGTAGCCATCCGGTACGTTTGGCTATGCCTATGAGCGAAGATCGTAGTGTTTTGCGTACGAGTATCATTCCACAGATGCTGGATACAGCGGTGTACAACATGAATCGCAAGCAAGACAATCTGGCGATTTTTGAAATGGGAACTGTATTTTATACAGAGGAACAAACATTAACCCGTCAGCCGCAGGAAATTCAAGTGCTTAGTCTATTGCTGACTGGGGTACGCCGTGAAAAACAATGGAATATTGGTGCTGAAAAGGTTGATTTCTTTGATATTAAAGGCGCGCTTGAAACGGTGTTTGACTATTTCGGATTGAGTGCCAGCATTCGTTATGTGGCTGACCAACCACAAAGCTACCATCCGGGCCGTTCTGCTTCGGTATGGCTGGATGTGAATGGAAACTCTCAACGGATCGGTACCATTGGGCAGATTCATCCGGAGCTTCAACAATCTTATGGGCTGAATGATACGTATGTAGCGGAAATTGCGTTGCAACAGGTCGTAGAACATGCAAACCCTCATATTCAGTTCAGAGAGCTGGCTCGCTTCCCATCCGTGGAACGTGACATTGCCCTCGTGGTGAATAAAGACGTTGAGGCAGGTGAACTGCTTCGTGTTATTCACGCTGCAGGCGGAGAGCTGTTGCAGGATGCACGAGTGTTTGATGTATTTACAGGCAGTAAGCTTGGTGAAGATAAGAAGAGCGTAGCTATCTCTCTGACCTATCGTCATTGGGAACATACGTTGACGGATGAAGAGATCAATGCGGCGCATACTCCTGTCGTTACGTCTCTGGAACAAACTTTTGGAGCGGAATTGAGAAAGTAGCAGGAAATGCGGGAAGCCGTATCGAATCTTAGTGACAGAGGTTCGATACGGCTTTTTGGCCTATCATCATAGAAGCTCTCTTACTCTGATATTTACCCGCTGCGGGGAAGCCGGACTAATAAGGTTGAACGCTTCACGGAAGGCGGGTTACCATAGTACCGGACACACCTTAGAATCAACATACAGTAGTATTGAAGGAGGGCATAATTGTGACTACACCAGATCGTACTCGCGTCACTGTAGAGATCTACGGTACTTCTTATAAACTCGTCGGCAGCAATACCGATTATATGAAGCAGGTTGCCAATTACGTGGATGAGCGTATGCACAGCATTTCTCAAGCTCATTCGCGTCTGGATATGCCCCGAATTGCCGTGCTGGCTGCGGTTCATATGGCAGAAGAAGCTGTACAAATCCAGGAAATTCAGAGTCATATGAACCGCTTAGCAGCGGAACGAGCAGAGCTCCGGGGAGATCTGGCGCAACTCCAGACGGCTCTAGGGGAACAGCAGCAAAAAAATACAGATCTGCATCAATCTTTTATTCAACTAAAGGAAGAAAAGGAAGCAACGCAGAAGAAGCTGATGGAAACCGAATCTGTATCAGCCAAAGAGATTGCCCAATTGAAGGCAAAGCTGGAACAGCAGGAGAAAAAAGCGACTGAACTTGAAAATGGACAAAAACAAGCTAAACGTGAATTGGAGGAGTCTCGTCAAGAAGCTTCTCGCAAGCTGAAAGAGCAGCAGGAGGCGGCTAATGCCCGTATCCGGCAAATAGAAGAGCAGATGAAGAAGGAAGTAGCTGAAGCGACTAAACAGGCTGAAGCCAAGCTGTCAGCTGCAGAGAAGACTCATCAGGAGCAAAAGCGTATAGAACTGGACAAGCTGCGATCTGCTTTGCAGCAAGAGCATAGTAAGAAGGTAAGCGAATGGCAGACCAAGTGCTCAGGGCTGAATGAGCAGCTGGAGCAGGAACGTAAACAGGCTGAATTGGCGTTGAATGAAGAAAAGCTCCAGCATCAGGAAGCGCAGAAGCGAGCTGATGAAGCTGCACTGGAGCAGGAGATTCGGGTTGAGGAGCTTCAGGAACAATTAGAACAAGTACAAGCAGGCAGTACAGAGCTTGTTTCTCGTCTGGGAGAGGCTCAAGAACAAGCAAGAGTACTGAAGCAACAACAGTCCGAGCTGGAGTCTGTGCTGGAAACACAGCGACAGGCTGCGATAGAGCGAGAGCAGGCAGATACGCTTGCGCGTGAAGAACTGCAAAGCCGATATGATCAATTAGCGGCTGAAGCCAAGGCTACGCAGCAGCAGACGGCTAAGCTGGAGGAAGAACAGCGGCGGATGCAGAAGCTGCTGGAGCAAGCTCACGTATCTTCTCGCAAACTGCAAAGTGAGCTGGCTACGCTAGCTGAAAGCGAGAAGTCATGGAAGAAACTCGCAGAAGAACGCCAGTTGGCAGTTGATGAGCTGGAGCTCTCCCTGCTGGAAGCACGTGAACAGAAGGAAGCGATACAGGAGCAATTACAGCACGCAGAGGCTGAGCTCGAAGCTATTAATGATAAATTTGCTTCACAACAGCAACGGCTAGTTCAACTCGAAGCGAGAATCAAGGAGCTTTCACCTGAGCTGATTCGCGTTCAGGATGAGCTTGAGAAAGCCAAAGTCCGAGAGCAAGAGGGAGCTAAGGCATATCAATCGCTTCAGGAGCAATATGGAAGCATGAAGAGCCGAGCTGGACAGCTGGAGCAGAATATTAAGCAGCTTCAACAGGAAGATCACGAACGGCGGAGTAAACTGGAACGTGCTGAGGAAGAATCTCTAGAGTGGCAACTTAAATACGATCAGTTGAAGGCAGAAGCGGAACGTCTGGAAGCTGAAGATGCTGCCCGTAAGGAAGAATTTGCATCTTGGGAACGAGAAATAGCGGTAACCGTTGAACAAAAGGAACAGCTTCAGGAGGAGACTCGTTTGGCGGTTGAAGCTGCCAAAACAGCGAAAGCTGAACAGCAGTCCATAGAGCAGGAACGAATGGCCTTGCAGTCTGAATTGGACGAAGTGGGTCAAAAATATGAAATGGCGGCGCATCAGCTTCGTCTGTTACAAGTACAACAGGACGTAGATCGGGAAAATACGGAGAAGATTTCTACAGAATTACGTCAATTACAGGAAGAATACACTAAACTTCAAACGGAGTACAATGAATGGATTGAACTTATCGAACAGGATCAGTAGATACGGATTAAAAATGTAAGGCAATCCCCGGCTGCTCATCGCCGGGGATTGTTTGCTTTTGTATCCACTCAGAGGTTATATGACACAAAGCTGTCCTTTGGCAGACGAAATCTGCTTCGGGACAGCTTTGTCGGGAGTTCTATTGAAGTTATTTCCCGTCTTTGCGACCTGCTTCAAACGGTGTCGATACCGGAATAAACAGGTCGATAATCCCGATAACCAACGCAGCGAGCAATGCGCCCAGAACGGAAACACTGACATTGGTCACCACATATTGAGCGATCCAGATCACCAGAGCGCTCACAAGAAAACCTACGATACCGCGTCCAAATGGAGAAACGCGTCGGCCGAACACTGCCTCGATAATGTAACCAACCAAGGCGATGACAATGGCAAGAATCAGCGCGCTCCAAAAGCCGCCTACACTAAATCCGGGAACGATCCAGCTTACGACCATCAGCACCAGAGCGGCAACGATGAAACGTACAATGTGCCCGAGAATGCTCACGGAATAACCTCCTTTGTTTTTTGAATTTACAGGGTTAGACAAAGGTTAGTGTGTGGCATGAAGAGCTTTCTTATGTGTAAAAAGGAGTTGGCAAATAGCGTAAGTTTGCTGCTTTCGGTATAATATAGATATATGTGAAAGGAGTAGTGAAGTTGGACTCTAAAATTTTTAAAACCCTTGAATATCAAAAAATTCTAAATAAACTAAGTCACTATGCCCAAACGGCAACGGGACAACAAACAGCCCTTCGACTACAGCCCAGCGATGATTTGGAGCATATCAAGAAAATGCTGAAAGGTACGGATGAGGCCTATGCTGCTGATCGACTCAAAGGAGTGCCTTCATTTAACGGAGTAGTGGATATCACTCCGGCAGTGAAGCGTGCCCGTATTGGCGGAACGTTAAGCCCGCAGGAGTTGCTTGGCATTCGGACAACAGTTCAGGCCGCACGCCGTATACAGGTATACGTGGCAAGTTTGCATGAGGAAAATCCTGTCGAAACATTGCTGTATTGGAGCGAGCAGCTTTCGGAGCAGAGAGGTTTAGAAAACTCCATTAAAGGCTGTATTGATGAAAATGCAGAGGTGCTGGATTCTGCCAGCACAGAGCTTTCTCAAATCCGTCGGGAGCTGCGCTCGGGAGAAGTGCGTATTCGTGAAAAGCTGGATTCCATGATTCGTTCCTCAACTGTATCCAAAATGCTTCAAGATCAGTTGATAACGATTCGTGGAGATCGGTTTGTGATCCCAGTTAAGGCCGAATACCGTTCTTATTTTGGCGGAATTGTTCATGATCAATCCGGGTCTGGCGCAACATTGTTTATCGAGCCTGAATCCATTGTAGCCATGAACAATAAGCTGAGGGAAACAAGGCTGAGAGAAGAGCGTGAAATTGAAGTCATTTTACAGAAGCTGACCGCACTTGTCGCAGAACAAGCAGATTTGTTGTTGTATGATGTGGACATATTGGGTAATCTTGATTTTATTTTTGCAAAAGCGCGTCTCGCCCGTGAAATGAAGGCAACCTTACCTTTAATGAATGACCGCGGGTACTTGAAGCTGAAAAAGGGCAGACATCCCCTAATTCCGTTGGAGCAGGTTGTTCCCATTGATGTGGAGTTAGGCAATTCATACACCTCCATTATCGTTACCGGACCGAACACAGGGGGGAAAACCGTTACCCTGAAAACCATCGGCCTACTTAGTTTGATGGCGATGTCTGGACTGTTTGTACCTGTTGAGGATGAAAGCCAGCTGTGTGTATTTGATGCAATCTATGCCGATATTGGTGACGAGCAGAGCATTGAGCAAAACTTGAGTACATTTTCCAGTCACATGACCAATATCATTAGCATCCTGAAAAATATGACGCCCAAAAGTCTTGTATTGCTTGACGAAGTGGGGGCAGGAACGGACCCCGCGGAAGGTTCGGCTCTAGCTGTATCCATTTTGGAGCATATACATGCCATGGGTTGCCGTATGGTTGCCACGACTCACTATAGTGAATTGAAGGCGTATGCCTATGAGCGTAAAGGAATTATTAATGCAAGCATGGAGTTTGATGTCGCTACATTAAGCCCGACTTACCGCCTTCTCGTCGGTGTCCCCGGACGAAGTAATGCATTTGCTATTGCCGAGCGATTGGGATTGCCAGGGCGTATTTTAGACTATGCCCGTGGTGAGGTAACGGAAGAAGACCAGCGCGTCGAGCACATGATCGCGTCACTGGAGCAGAACCGTTTAACAGCTGAGCAAGAACGGGAAAAAGCGGAGCAGCTGCGTAAGGAAATGGAAGCATTGCGTAGCCGTCATCAGACGGAGTTGGATAAGTTGGAGTCCCAACGGGATCGTATGCTGGAAAAAGCTGAGGACGAAGCAAGAGTTCTCGTGGATAAGGCTCGTAGTGAAGCAGAGAAAATCATTACTGATTTGCGTAAATTGGCTCAGGAAGAAGGGGCCTCGGTTAAGGAGCATAAGCTGATTGCAGCTCGCAGAGAATTGGATGAGGCTGAACCGAAGCAACGCAAGAAAAGTACCGTCAAACGCCCGGCCGCTACACGTACTCGTTCTATCATGGCTGGCGATGAAGTATCCGTTCACAGTCTGAATAAAAAAGGCCACGTGGTTGAACTGTCCGGTACCAAGGAAGCTGTGGTTCAACTGGGGATCATGAAGATGAAGGTCAGTCTGGATGATCTGGAACTACTGCAACCTGCACAAACAACGACTCCAAGAGTTCAAAAACCAGTGACTGGCGTTAAGCGGACACGGGATGATAACGTACGAAGTGAACTTGATCTTCGGGGGGCGAACGTGGAGGAAGCCTTGATGGAAGTGGACCGCTTCATGGATGAAGCGTTTCTGGCCAATCTGGGACAGGTACACATTATTCATGGCAAAGGTACGGGTGTCCTGAGAACCGGTATTCAGGAGTACCTCCGCAAGCATAAACATGTGAAAAGCTACCGTATCGGTAATTACAATGAAGGCGGCACAGGCGTAACAGTTGCTGAATTGGAATAGCTATGGGGTGCCGGCTTTGCCCGGGAACGCTTGGTAGAACGGGAGGGACGAAGTGAAGATGGCGATTGATGAATTGCTGTCACATCCGTTGGGGATGATGCTGGGTTATTTCTCGGTGGCGGTGCTGGAGCTAATTGTATTTTTGTCGTGTTTTGAGCTGGTAACCCGCTATAAATGCTGGGAAGAGATCAAGCGCGGCAATGTTTCGGTAGCCATGGCTACGGGAGGGAAAATGTTCGGTATTTGCAACGTGCTCCGCTTTGCAATGGAAGCCAAATCTAGTGTGTATGATACGATGATTTGGTCGTTCGTTGGCTTTTTACTGCTACTTGCGGCGTACTTTCTTTTTGAGTTTCTAACACCGGTATTTTCTATCGATCAACAGATTAAAGAGGATAATCGTGCTGTCGGCTTGTTCTCCATGATTATTTCCATATCTTTATCTTATGTGATCGGTGCCAGTGTAACTTGACACATCTTGTATACTAGAGCTTGGTATACGCTTGGAACGGAAGGATGATAAAGCTTGGAAATGACTATTTGTCCATGGTGTAACATGGAAATTATTTGGGATGAAGAATTAGGACCTGAGGAAGAGTGTCCTTATTGCCATAATGATCTGAAAGGGTACTCTGACATCACCGATGATGAAGATGAGTCTGTTTCTCCACCTGTGCATAGACATGCCGGTGAGCATGGATATGAAGAGACGAAACATGATCATGTGGCTTCTGTAACCCCGGCGCCCCACTCTCATGGAACAGAAGACCTGAAGGGTTATCGGACATTGAGTATTCAGCTCGGTGATGATGAGGAGCAGGATATTTTATATGAGGCAGAGGATGAAATCGTAGTTGAAAAACCGGTTGATGCACCGTTGTTGCAGGATAATGAGCTTCATAAGTTGCCTGTACTGCATACTTTGCAAAAATTCGAAGAAAGCGGTGCGGATCTGATGGCTTATGAACAAGGTGCTGAACAAATACTCGACAGACAAGATGAGGTTCTTGAATGTTCTCAATGTGGAGAGTACATGCTGCATGCGGGTTCGCAAACCGTAACCAGAGAAGGTTTTGAACCGTCGATGTCCCCAGCGCTTGGTAAGCCTGTTCTGGATTTGCCGTTCGTCTTGAATGTTTATGTGTGTCCTAGCTGCTTCCATGTCCAGCAGACACTATCAGAGAATGACCGACTGCGGATGCTGGAGAAGCTCAGCGGTATTTCCAACAATTAAATAGCAATCCCCCGGATAGGCCCAAGCTCAATACGGGCATCTTAAATCGAAGAAATCTTTGAACAAGCTGGCTTGAAATAAGCTGATTGGTGATTTTTCGGTTAGGGGGAACTGCATTGAAATCAAACCTGAACGGACAATCCATTCTGCTATTAAGCTTGAATGGATTGTTTGTGTTTGCAGCAGCATTGTCAGGCACATTTCTTAACGTGTATTTGTGGAAAAGCAGGCAGGATTATGCGATGATCGGCTGGTTTAATGTCAGTCAACAAATTGCCCTGGGAATTATGGTCTGGGTGGCTGGAAAGTGGGTCAAGGAACATAATAAAATGAATGCCCTGCGCGTGGGGACCGCATTATCCGGCCTATTTTATCTGATCGTGTTATATACGGGACCGCAGGCTGTGAACTACATATGGCCGCTCGGGATGTTGCTGGGTGCAGCATTAGGTTTATTCTGGCTGGCGTTTAATGTGATTTTTTTCGAAGTCACGGATCAGGCAAGTCGTGATCATTTTAACGGATGGGTGGGTCTGCTAGGCTCGTTTTCCGGTATAGTGGGACCTTGGCTGTCCGGTTGGATTATTGCCCGTATGGAGGATGACGCAGGTTACCGCGTGATATTCAGTATTTCCTTGGCCTTTTATGTCGTAGGAGTGGTGCTTAGTTTCTTTCTTCGCAAGCGTAAGCCGACAGGAAATTACAATTGGAAGGAGCCCAAGCAGCGATTGTCACAAAAAGGGAGTATGTGGCGTCCATTGTCGTTATCACTTGTTGCCCAGGGCATCCGTGAAGGGGTATTTGCCTTCCTGATTACGCTGCTCGTGTATGTAGCTACTCAACAGGAATGGAAGCTGGCGCAGTTTTCACTTATTACATCGGCGGTTTCATTTTTCAGCTTTTGGGCTGTCGGAAAATGGCTCAAGCCACACTATCGTTCGGCGGGTATGCTGTTGGGTGCCGTATTGTTGGTGATCGCGCTTTTACCGTTATTGTGGCGTATGGAGTATAGTACACTACTGATTATGGGGATCGGCACCGCTTTATTTATGCCCTTGTATTTAATTCCCATGATTTCTGCCAGCTTTGATTTAATGGGTACGAGTAAAGGAGATGCCAATCAGAGAGTGGAACTGGTTGTACTGCGCGAACTATGCTTAATGGTAGGCCGATTGACCGGAACACTCATTTTCTTGGGTGTCCTAAGTATCAGCAAGGCTCCCACGGCGATGATCTGGTTGTTGATTGGACTGGCATTGATGCCAGTGCTCGGATGGTTTTTTATGCGAAGTGTGCTGAAAATGGAACAAAAGACAAAGCAGAGCAAGTCTCATTCCCACGCACAACGCTGGCACAAGCAAACCGAATAGTTTAAAATACATTTAAAAAAGACCTCCAGACCCACTTATAGGGGAAGGAGGTTCTTTTTGTATTCCATATGTTAAACCATCGGTTCCGTTGTTTCGGGCGAGGGCTTGGTAGTACGGGTCAGAGAATAAAGCTCCATTTCAGGTCGGTGTGTGCCTGTCAGTTCATCAGCCAAAAGTTGCGCGGCCATCATACTCGTGACTGCTCCATTTCCCCCGTAACCCTCTAAAAAGTAGCAGTTGGGAAAACGCGGATGTGGACCAATATACGGCAAGCCGTCATGAGAGGAGCCGAATACAGCAGCCCATGCAAAGTCGATCTGAAATGATATACCCGGAAAAAATTCCTGTAATGTTTGTAGCAGCTTTTGCTGTTGGTGCAGCAGCCTGATTTCACGTTGATTGGCGTCCAGTACAGGTTCGTCTAAACCACCAATAATAATGCGTCCTTCCGGTGTGGACCGCATGTATAGATAAGGACGAGCAGTTTCCCAGATGAGACACTGTTCATGCCACAAGGGAGTATCTCCGATTGGATTGGTGGCGATAGCATATGAGCTTTCCAGAACGGCTCCGCGGTCTGTTTTAATCTCTTGTGTTTCATAACCTGTTGCAAAAATAACTTTTTTCGCTCGGATAATCCCACCGCTGGTATGACAAACAACTTCATTTTCGTTAAATTCAAAATGCTTGGCTTCCGTATGCTCATATAAGCGAACACCAAGACGGCTGGCAGATCGCAGCAGTCCTTGGGCGAACAAAAATGGATTAACCTCGGCATCTTCGCGTGTATATAAGGCTGCTGGTTTTCGGAAAGGAAATCGGGCAGCAATCTGTTGATCATCCCAGTATTCGACGGGAAATCCAAACCGGGTTAGCTGTTTGTACTCTTCCTGAAGTGTCTGCACATCCTCCGATGTACTTGCATAGTACAGGCTACTTCGGCGTGAAAAAGACGGATCAATTTCCAGCGTGGTAGACAGTTTTTCCAACTGATCCAGAGCATCTTTACACATACGGTAAAACAGTACACCGTTTATTTCACCAAACGTATTGATGAAGGAAGTTAACGTCTTATCATTGCTATATTGCAGCAGTCCGTTATTGGCCGAAGAACTTCCATGTACTAGCTTGCGTTTGTCAATAACCACGGCGTCTACCTGTCGTTCTCCCAACAGTCGGGAGCAGATGGATCCACCCATGCCGCCACCGATGATCAATACATCACAATTTAAATCCTCTGCCAAAGGCGGGAAATCCAACATTTTCTCCAAGGTACTGGGCCAATATGTATTCCCGCTTATCAATTCCATATAAATGCACTCCTCATAAGGTAATATGTAGTATTTCTTAGGTGTACATAGTATTTCGCCAAACGGACAAGATAACCAGCGTGCAACAAAACATTCAAGGAGGCACAGAGATTATGCAATCTACGAACATGCAACCCTTGTCAGGTAAAGAGCTGGAGTACATCGTGGACTCCATTTCCAATGAAGAACTACTACTCAAACAAAGTGCGGCGACAGCGGCTTCTATTCAGCACCCAGTCATCCAACAAGCCTGTTTGCAACTGGCAAGAACTCATGAGCACCACTTGAATCTGCTTTCTAATGCTCTTCAACAGCATCAGCAGCTTGCCCCAATGCAACCGCAGCAGTAATTTGGATTTACAATAAAGGAGGTTTGACAGAATGTATTCACAAAACAATATGTCATTTATGCCCGAAGAAGATTTGCTCTATACCATTCTTGCTGATATGAAACGTACGGTGCGCGAGTACACAACGGCGACGACAGAATCCAATTGCCCGTCTGTGCGTCAGATGTTCACCGACCTTACGAATGATACATTGCGTCTGCAAGGTGATTTGTATCATCTGATGAGCCAAAACAATATGTATTCCACTCCGACTAAAGCACTGCGCATCGATTTGGACAAACAGATTCAAGAAGCTCGCAAGACCCAACAAGAATGCCAACAGTTCATTCAGCAAAAGTCGGCATCCGCGGGAGTATATGGCCAATCTATGCACCAGCAAGGCCAGTCTACTCATCAAAACAACCCTTATTATATGTAAACGGGATTTTTCGTTTTTGAAGCAGATTCCCATAACAGCCGTCCATCTGCCGGGTTTACCGGAGTGGACGGTTTTTCTTTGCAGGTTTAAAGTGCGTATTGTATGATGTATAGTAATCTCTTTCGATGGAGGCCTTATGTAGAATGACAGAACTGAATGAATTGAAATTAAAAGTGCTGGAATTGTTAAAAGAAGATGCAAGAAGAACACCGACTCTATTAGCTACTATGCTGGGGGTTGACGAGCAGGATGTTCGCACCTCAATTAAAGAACTCGAAGACCAACATGTGATCGTCAAATACGCCGCTGTAGTCAATTGGGACAAAGTCGACGACGAAAAGGTTACCGCTTTGATCGAAGTACAGATTACACCTGAGCGTGGAAGAGGCTTTGAAGGGATTGCAGAACGGATTTATTTGTATCCGCAAGTTAAATCGGTCTATCTCATGTCCGGAGCATACGATTTGCTGGTAGAGGTTGAAGGCCGCAATCTCCGTGAGGTTGCTAATTTTGTGTCGGAAAAACTGTCGCCTATTGATTCGGTCTTGTCTACCAAGACTAATTTTACGCTTAAAAAATACAAGCAGGACGGAATTATCTTTGAAGACCATCAGGAAGATAATCGTCTGATGATTTCGCCGTAAAGGAAGATCATGATGAATCTCAAAACAGAAGCATTTACCGACAGCAACAAAGCCATGAGTTCCTATTTGTCCCCGTTGGTGCGCGAAATCCCATCTTCGGGTATTCGTAAGTTTTTTGACTTGGTGGGTGGCAACAAGGATATTATTACCCTTGGTGTAGGCGAACCGGATTTTACAACCCCTTGGCATATGCGGGAAGCCTGTGTCTATTCATTGGAGCGAGGTTTTACCAGCTACACGTCTAATGCGGGAACGCCAGAACTGCGTGAAGCGATTAGTGATTATCTGAATGAGCAATTTGAAGTCCGTTATGATCCCAAAAATGAGATTATCGTAACCGTCGGGGGAAGCGAGGCGATTGATCTTGCTTTGCGTGCGTTAATTGTACCTGGCGACGAAATTCTCGTGCCCGAGCCGTGCTACATTTCATATTCTCCAATCACTTCGATTGGAGGCGGAATTCCAGTAGGTATTGAAACATTTGCTAAGGATGAATTCAAGCTGACAGCTGAGGCGTTGGAGGCAAAAATTACACCTAAATCCAAGGTGTTGATTTTATGCTATCCGAGCAATCCAACTGGAGCTACGATGACTTATGAAGATTGGCTTCCGATTGCCGAAGTCGTGGAAAAGCATGATTTGATCGTCATTTCTGATGAAATTTATGCTGAATTGAATTATGGAGAGAAGCATGTCAGTTTTGCCGCTATGCCTGGTATGATGGATCGTACGATTCTCGTCAGTGGTTTTTCCAAAGCCTTCGCCATGACAGGCTGGCGTATTGGATATACATGCGGGCATCCAGATCTGATTGCCGCTATGCTCAAAATCCATCAGTACACCGTAATGTGTGCGCCTTCTATGGGGCAAGTTGCGGCACTGGAAGGCTTGCGGAATGGTTTGGGTGAGAAAGATCGTATGGTAGAAGCCTATAATCAGCGTCGCCGTCTGATGGTTGAAGGGTTCCGGGAAATCGGCCTGGAGTGCCATGAGCCAAGAGGGGCTTTTTACGTTTTCCCTAGTATTCAAAGCACGGGACTCAGCTCAGATGAATTTGCACAGCGTCTTTTGGCAGAGGCTAAAGTTGCGGCTGTACCGGGTAATGTGTTCGGTTTGGGAGGCGAAGGCTATCTTCGTTGCTCATACGCAACTTCTGTTGCTCAGCTGACGGAGGCACTGGATCGGATTGGTCATTTTGTAGAAAAAGTAAGAAAAGAAGGTTAAAATTATTTTTTTATGGGTAATTTATAAAAAATAGTCTTTTATTTCTAAATTTCTATGCTATAATTTGAAATCGGAAGCAGGAAGTTCAATTTTTCAATTGTAGGAGGAATGCTCATGTCATATGTTGGATATAATTCATCTAGTTCAATAGGATACGACATTTCCCTAGAAGATGAAATTTTGTTCCTGCGCAATGAGATGATGCGGACGTTTCAGGAAGAGCAGTCCTTCACCTCTGATCTTGTTATCCAGATCAGTTGCAAGCTCGATTTGAAAATCAATGAATATATGAAGCTGTATGGTACGGAATGCAAGGTTTAACCGTATGAAGTCAGCCAAATGTAAGAAGAAGGCCGTCGGGCCTTCTTTTTTTGCGTTCACAACTTATGATATATTAATGGCATGGAAGAGGGGGCGTACATATGAGAGCAGGGCTAAAAAGGCTATCGCCATGGATCATCGGAATGCTTGCACTTGTATTATTGGCTGGATGTGGGGGACGGGACAAGGACAGCTTCTCCATTTTTATTATGGATAAAGGGGATGCTTCAGTCATCCGTGAGGAGCTGGCACAAAAGCTTAAGGATAAGCTGGGCGAACAGGCTCCGACTATTGAGATTTCGGTCAGTCCGCTGTATAACCAGCAGAAGCTGGTTGTAGAATATGCGGCCGGGGAGCATGATCTGTTTCTTTTGCCGGAAGAGGACATGAAGCTGTATGGACAGAATGGCTCGAATCTGCCGTTAGATGATGCTTTTGACAAGAAGACGTACGCTCGGGGCGTGTTCGAGGGCGGCGTATTTAAGAAGAAGGGGCAGGAGGAAGAAGGATCAGATGTAAGCAAGGAAACTCATTTGTTCGGAATTCCGGTGGAGCAGATGAAGATGTTTAAGGAGGTAAAATATAACTCCAAAACATTATTTGCTACCGTGCCGCCTCGTACAAGCAATAAGGAAGAAGCCATCAAGGTGCTGAAAGCACTTACGGAATGATAAAGGGGATGGAATGAAATGGGCATATATACTAGAACAGGTGATGAAGGGCAAACTTCTGTGATCGGCGGTCGAGTGTCCAAAGATGATGATCGTGTGGAGGCATACGGTACAATTGACGAGCTGAACAGCTTTGTAGGACAAGCGATCAGCTTTGCCGAAGGGGAAGAGTTTACGGATATTCGGACTCAATTGGAAGAAATACAGCAGGAGCTGTTTGATTGTGGTTCGGATTTGGCGTTTGTTAAAATTAGTGAAAGCAAATATAAGGTGAAAGATGAGCTGGCAGAGCGTCTGGAAGGCTGGATTGATGCATGTCAGGAGGAAAATCCGAAGGTGGAGCGTTTTATTATACCGGGTGGTAGCACATTATCCTCAACGCTTCATGTTTGCCGTACAGTTTGCCGACGCGCGGAACGCCGTGCTGTTACACTAGGTAAACATACGGACATTAATCCGGCGGTACGTCGGTATTTGAACCGCCTTTCTGATTATTTCTTTGCCGTCGCTCGCACGGCGAATGTCCGTCAAGGCGTGCCCGATGTCGAATATGTGCGCAGCAAAAAAGTGTTCCGCAAATAAGGAGGCAACCGGGAATTTGTGATGAGCTTGTATTATGAACCTATCGTATATACGATCCCTCCTGAGGAGGAGGGCATGCTGTTGAAGACTATTTTACAAAAACGTATGAACATTTCTCGAAAGTTAATATCCAAACTCAAGCTGACCGAGCAAGGTATTATGCTAAACGGGACACGTGTGTACATCAGCGTAAAGGTGAAGTCCGGGGATCGAGTAGAAATTCGCATGGAGCGCGAGCGTTCTGATGATATTTTACCTGAACCCATTCCTTTTGAGATATTGTTTGAGGATGAACATCTGTTAGTGGTGAACAAGGCGGCGGGCATGATTGTCCATCCGACTCACGGTCATTACACAGGAACGCTGGCTAATGGGGTTGTGCATTATTGGCAGGCCAAGGGAGAACTGTTCCGGTTTCGTCCTGTTCATCGTCTTGATCAGGAGACGACGGGTGTGCTGGTAGTAGCCAAAAATCCGTATGTACACCAGCATATTTCTGAGCAAATGATTGCGGGAACGGTGGATAAGCGCTATACAGCTCTGGTGCATGGACGGCCTGAGCTGCAGGAAGGAAAGGTAGACGGACCGATTGACCGCAACCCGGATGATCCGCATTTACGTATGGTGACCCCGGATGGTTATCCTGCCCTTACGCTGTATAAGCTGGAGGAAGTGTGGAACGGGGGAAGTCGCATTGGGCTAAAGTTGGAATCCGGGCGTACGCACCAAATTCGAGTGCATATGACTTATATCGGTTGTCCGTTGATCGGAGATAAAATGTATCGGATTACACCTGATGATGCTGCGCAACGTGAGCGATATGATCAGCTTGATGCCAAGATGCCTCGACAGGCTCTGCATGCCTCAGAGCTATCCTTGGAGCATCCTGTTACCGGGGAGCGGCTGACGTTCTTTGCTCCTCTACCTGACGATATGGCTGAAATGCAGGAGCTATTAAGAGCGCAATATCTTTCAGAATAAAATATAAATAAGCGATGAAAATCAAATGGAGGTTAATCTAGCGTTGAGCCAACTGAAAGTATATCAGTATTCTAAATGCAGTACCTGTCGTAATGCAGTGAAATGGCTGCAAAACAAGGAACATGAGACGGAACTTATTCCTATTTTTGAACAACCGCCCGGCCCGGAGGAATTGGAGGACTTGATTCGCAAAAGCGGGCTGGAGCTGAAAAAGTTTTTCAATACAAGCGGTGAGGTGTACAAAGAGTTAAAGCTGAAAGATAAGCTTGGAGACATGAGCCGTGAAGAGCAAATTTCGCTTTTATCCTCGAATGGAAGATTAATCAAACGCCCGATTGTAACCGACGGTAACAAAGTAACGGTAGGATTCAAAGAGGAAACATTTGAGGGCACATGGGGAGCTCAATAACGCCCAATTTACCCCCACGATATGTTATACTGTGGGGGTTAAATATTATGATGAATGGGAGCAATACAATCTGTGACACAACGCAATGAACAATCCGTAATGCTGGTTGACGGCATGGCCCTGCTATTTCGCGCTTATTATGCAACCGCCGCAAACGGTTATATCCGTCGTACAAAAGCTGGAGTGCCAACGAACGCCATATATGGTTTTATTCGATATTTTTGGGATGCAGTCCAAACATTTAATCCTACACACGTCATTTGCTGCTGGGATATGGGCGGAACGACATTTCGTGGGGAACATTTTGCTGCGTATAAGGGAAACCGAGCCGACGCACCAGATGATTTGATTCCCCAATTTACATTGATTCGGGAAGTGACGGACAGCCTCGGCATTCCCAACATTGGAGCGGAAGGTTTTGAAGCCGATGATTGTATCGGTACGCTTGCACGCCATTATTCGCAAAATGAGGACATGGATGTAATGATTCTCTCGGGAGATCATGATTTACTTCAATTAGTGGATGATCGGACACGGGTCATTATTATGAAAAAAGGGCACGGCAATTATATGGTATACACCCCGGAGACTCTGCTGACTGAAAAAGGGCTTAAGCCACGCCAAGTGGTGGACCTTAAAGGCCTGATGGGGGATGCAAGCGATAATTATCCAGGAGTACGAGGTATTGGTGAGAAAACGGCACTCAAGCTGGTGCAGGAATATGACTCTATTGAAGGCATTCTGGAGAATTTGGATCAATTAACACCCTCGGTCCGTAAAAAAATTGAGAGTGATTTGGATATGCTGCATCTTTCACGCAAGCTTGCTGAAATTCACTGCGGTGTACCTGTAGCATGTGCTTTGGATAGCTGTCTGCTGACGCTGGATCACGTGCAAATTGTAGACAAGTTTGAGCAGCTTGAAATGAAAAGCTTGTGTACATTGATGGGTGTCGCAACCGGATCATAATGAAGCTGTTAGGCTTGATACGGACAATTTAAGTGAAGTAAGTTTATAGGGATGCTGACGCTAGGTGCGTTAGTGTCCTTATTTTTATACCGTTATGTCAAGGGAGTTGTATAGTCATGTGAAGGATTATATACAATTGCGATAAGGGGATTGACCTCGGGCACATTTCAGGTGAATATAGTGGATAGAGAACCGGATTATTGAAAGGGGACAACAGCAACTATGACAGTATTGGGAGCAATTGAGGCAGGCGGTACCAAATTTGTATGTGGAATTGGCAACGAACATGGGGAGGTACTGGAACGAGCAAGCTTTCCAACAACCACCCCAGCAGAAACAATGGAGAATGTCATCGCATTTTTTGAAGGCAAGGGCATTGAAGCGTTGGGCGTAGGCTCGTTCGGGCCGATTGATCCTATCGAAGGCAGTGATACATATGGCTATATTACAACAACGCCAAAGCCACATTGGGGAAATTACAATCTAATTGGCAAACTGAAACAGCATTTTGATGTGCCTATGGGGTTTGACACGGATGTGAATGGAGCAGCACTTGGTGAGTCTATTTGGGGTGCCGCCAAGGGATTGGACAACTGTCTGTATATTACGATAGGTACAGGCATCGGGGCGGGTGCTTTGGTTGGTGGAAAGCTGATACATGGATTATCCCACCCGGAAATGGGGCATATTCTGGTACGTCGTCACCCAGAAGATACTTACGAGGGGACATGTCCTTATCACGGAGATTGTTTGGAGGGACTGGCAGCAGGTCCTGCGCTCGAAAAAAGATGGAAGGTTAAAGGACATGAACTTTCTATCGATCACGCAGCCTGGGAAATGGAAGCGTACTATTTGGCACAGGCTTTAATGAGCTATGTATTAATCCTGTCACCGCAAAAAATTATTATGGGCGGGGGAGTAATGAAGCAGGACCAACTGTTCCCGCTCATTCGTACCAAGCTTCAAGAACTTTTGAACGGATACGTACAGCATTCGAGTCTGACGACAGATATTGAGCAATATATCGTATCTCCGGGATTGGGTGACAATGCTGGATTGTGCGGTGCTCTGGCATTGGCAAAGGAAAAGCTGAATCATTAGAATTTATGGTTGACGGCACTCCAAGGTACGGTTATTATATAGGCAACAGCATAGTACGGCTCAAAAAGGGAAGCACCTTTCTTGCGAATACGCAGGATAGGTGCTTTTTTTGCGTTTTTGTGTTGTGCGGGACTGTCTTTCAACGATATGAGGGAGGAAGAAATCATGGAGTTTGTATTTTTAAATCGCTTGTCCAAACGGAATGAACAGGGCTATGAGGACTTTGCTCAGGTATGGATTGGGCAACATGAAGGGGGATGGAGTGCAGGCTGGAGCACACAACATGTCCCGGATGAAAGTATAGACGACCTTTGGTATGAGGGCAGCTTGTGGCAGGAATTACTGCATGTATACCGTCATGAGCTGGCGCTCAAAATGGCTGAGGGCTACAGGCCCTTAATCCATGGCGTATTTCATGAGCAAGAAGGATCATCAGGACGAGGACAAACGCTGCAAAAGCTGTATTGCTACAGTGATTTGTTTCCACGTGATGAAGTGTATGAGCAGTTGACGATGTGGAGACGGCAAAAAGCAGCAACGGAACGAAAAGCGCCTTATTTTATCGCTACGAATCGGCTGCTTCGACTCATTAGCGTCTATCTTCCCCATACCGAAGAAGAATTGTTGGAGCTGCCTGGTATGGGTCAGGGTAAGGTGTCGCAATATGGGACGGAGCTATTGGCTATTACGACACAAAATGACCGGACCACGCCATTTCCGTTGAACTGGGTAACAGAGACGCTGGAAGAAGAAGTTTTTTTGTCATGGCTATACAAGCAAAAAGAGAACCAATACAGGCAGGAGCTGAATAAGTTCAGCCTAACTAGAACGATTATCGAAGGCATTTCGGACGGTCTTTCACTGGAGCATATCGGGATGAAGACAGGTTTGCATCGTAGAGAAATGATTGAAGCTGTGGAGCATTTGGACAGGGATGGTATTGATATGGAGAAGCTGATCGGCAAGGAATTGGTGAATGTATCTGAGGAGGAGCAGGCAGCCATCTGGTCTGCTTATGAAGAGTTGGGGGATACGCTGCTCAAGCCTGTCATGCTGAAAGTGTATGGGGAAGAAAAGGCGACAGAAACAGGATTGGATCAAATTTATGAGCGTCTGCGTCTGATCCGTATACGGTTTCGCCATCAGCAGGTACCCGACCGACATGTTGGATAATATAGAACTGATTGGATAAAGCTAAAGTATTAAAGTACATTCAGGGTCCAACATACTAAAAAGCAGCAGCCAGTTCCTCATAGGACACGGCTGCTGCTTTTTATGATCAAGCTTGAAAATCGAAATAGGTATCCAACTCCGTACTTTTTCCCCTTTTCTTTTTAAACCCAGTCTTTCTTGCGGAAAATACAGAACATACTGACACCTAGTGCCACCATAATACCAATGACGACAAAATAGCCATAACGTGTATGAAGTTCAGGCATATTATCGAAGTTCATCCCATATATTCCGGTAATGACCGTCAATGGCATAAATACGGTCGTTATTGCCGTAAATACACGCATAATTTCATTGGCACGATTGGCGATACTGGATTGATAAGCTTCTCGAAGGTTACCCATCAAATCGCGGTAAGTTTCAAAAGTCTCCGAAATTTTCACAGCATTTTCATAAATGTCGCTGAAATATTTTTGCAATTGATCGTCGATGAGTCGCAAATCCCGTTTGTTCAGGGTATTGATGACTTCCTTTTGCGGACCCAGCACCTTTTTCAGCCACAGAATCTCACTGCGTAAGCCGATGATTTCGTTCAAATGCGACTTTTTCGTATGCATTAGAATATCTTCTTCCAGCTTTTCAATGCGGACCTCAATCCGGTCACCAACCAGAAAATAGTTGTCAACAATCAAGTCGACCAACAGATACATAAAGCGGTCAGGCTGGCTGACTTCTTGCTCCCACAGCATAGGCTTGAGGGTACGAAGCTCATTGATTTTCTGCTTGGTCACCGTAATGATAAAATGGCGGCCGAGAAAGATGTTCAAAGCTCGCAAAAATATTTCTTCATCATCAAAACGAATGCTATTTACAACGATAAAATAATGGCTTTCATAAATTTCGATCTTCGGACGCTGTTCTTCTTCACTCAAACAGTCTTCTACTGCAAGATCATGCATGGAAAATAAAGGTTGGAGCACTGCCAAATCATCGACATCAGCATCAATCCAATAAAAACCTTCTGTCGGTGCAGTAAGCGCCATTTCAATTTCTTCGACAGGGGTAAAAACCCCGTTGTTGACCAAACGGATTTTCATATATGTCACTCCTTATGCTCCGTCGTAACGGAAATACGTTTACCTTAAGCATAAGGAATGAACTCAGTTAGCCAGTTAGCCGGTGCGGGTAAGCGTGCATTCTCATCAAAAGCCGGAGGCTTTTGGAGCATGCAGAGCCTGGCGTCCCGTCTTTCGGCAAGCTGAAGTCATTCCTATGCTGTTGTTCAGGGATCGCCGCCTATTCGGACTCGGGTCGCCTTCCATTCCGGATTCACCTCTCAAATGTTCTTTTTTTGATTGCCACAGTATCGCAGGAAACACTCAAAGTCTGCACTACTGCTCCATATTTTTGCCTAATAGCACTTGTATAGTATAACGCTCGGCCTACGGCCTTTCAAGCGCAAAATCATGGGCTAAATCGACAGTAGTGGCAAGAGCTTCAGCGAAAGGAGGGATATGATTTAACCTATGGAAAAGGTAGACAAAATGTGATTGCAGGGCACAAATTTAAAAGTCCCATCTTGACGAAGCCCAGCCGATGCATTAAAGTGAACAACAAGAACTTTGTGAACCCAAAATGAATATAGCGAAATCTTATCAAGAGCAGGTGGAGGGACTAGCCCGATGATACCCGGCAACCGGCGATTTTAATCGCACGGTGCTAATTCTTGCAGGACGCGCGCTTTGTACAAAGAGCGTTGCCCTGACAGATGAGAGAGGCGCATATGGATACAAATATGACCTTTCTCTAACCAGAGAAAGGTCTTTTTATTATATGCCCGGCATCTCAGCAGGACGATTTTCGCAAAACTTACCGAACAAGGAGTGAGTTTACATGCCGATTAAAATTCCAGATACACTACCTGCCAAGGAAGTGCTGGAGGGCGAAAATATTTTCGTAATGGATGAAAGCCTGGCTTATCATCAGGACATTCGTCCGTTGCGCATCGCCATTTTGAATTTGATGCCTACGAAGGAAACAACGGAAACCCAACTATTGCGCCTGGTCGGCAATACGCCGCTGCAAGTGGACGTCACGCTGGTGCACATGAAGTCTCATGTATCCAAAAATACATCGCAAGAATATTTGAATATGTTCTATAAAACGTTTGACGAGATCAAGAACAGTCGTTTTGACGGCATGGTCATTACAGGAGCTCCGGTTGAACAGCTTGAGTTTGAGGATGTGAACTACTGGGAGGAGATCCGGCAAATTTTTGAATGGACGAAAACGAATGTAACTTCGACCATGCACATTTGTTGGGCCTCACAGGCAGGTTTATACCATCATTTCAATGTCCCGAAATACGGGCTCGACTACAAATGCTTTGGCGTATTTCCACACACCGTGATTAAACCTAAAGTAAAATTGCTACGCGGCTTTGATGAACTGTTTTATGCCCCTCACTCCAGACATACGGAGGTTCGGCGGGAAGATATTGATCATATCGCCGAATTAGAAGTTTTATCCGAATCCGAGGAAGCTGGAGTGTACCTCGTAGCCACGCTTGACGGTAAACAAATTTTTGTAACTGGGCATTCTGAATATGACCCGCTTTCATTGAAATGGGAATACGACCGCGATGTGGCCAAAGGAATGGATATTGAAGTTCCCAAAAATTATTTTCCTAATGATGATCCTGAGCGCACACCGCCCTCAATCTGGCGGGCGCATGCCAATTTATTATTCTCGAATTGGCTGAACTATTATGTATACCAAGAGACACCTTACGATATCGGGCCCCAGATTTAAAAAAAGGGGCTTGTAGTTTACCCTTGTACAGTACCACCTTGCAGTAGCGCAGCAGTATAGTCTTTGACATCCATTTTTGCAGGATTGGTTATAGCACCCACTATGGAAGTTAACAGGAGGATTCATATGAGTGAGAAACAGTGGAAAATCGAAAGCAGATTGGCACAAATCGGTTCAGTAGAGGAGCCAGTAACCGGGGCTGTTAATTACCCGATTTACCAATCTACGGCGTTCCGCCATCCCCGTCTGGGTCAAAGCACAGGATTTGATTATATTCGGACGATCAATCCCACGCGAAAGGTACTGGAAGAGGCTTCTGCTGCACTTGAATCTGGTGATGCAGGCTTTGCATGTAGCTCAGGTATGGCGGCGCTGCAAACGGTATTTGCTTTGTTTGGACAGGGAGATCATCTCATAGTATCGCTGGATCTGTATGGCGGGACATATCGTTTGCTGGAGCGCATATTATCTAAATTTGGTATAACAGCCAGTTATGTGGATACGAACGATCTTGAAGCACTCGAACAGTCATGTCGACCGAACACCAAAGCTGTATTCATAGAAACACCTACAAATCCGTTAATGATGATTACTGATATTCGAGCGGTGGCTGAATGGGCATCACAACATCAGTTGCTTACCATTGTAGATAATACGCTGCTAACACCATACTTCCAGCGGCCATTGGAACTCGGCGCGGATATTGTGGTACATAGCGCAACCAAGTATTTGGGCGGACACAACGATGTGCTGGCAGGGTTAATCGTAACCAAAGGCAAAGAGCTATCAGCTGAAATTTCCTTTCTGCACAATTCCATAGGGGCCGTGCTTTCCCCGAGTGACTGCTATCAGTTGATGAAGGGGATGAAGACGTTAGCGCTGCGTATGGACCGACATGAGCATAATGCAACAGTGCTGTCTAACTATTTACTGACGCATCCGGCGGTGGCAGAAGTATTCTATCCAGCTCTCGAAGGCCACCCAGGTCGTGAGATTCAAAATAAACAATCCAGCGGAAATACAGGTATCTTCTCCTTTAAAGTAAAGGATGCTCGTTATGTGGAACCTTTGCTTCGTCACATTAAGCTCATTGCGTTTGCGGAAAGTCTCGGCGGTGTTGAGTCGCTAATGACCTATCCCGCGGTGCAGACACATGCGGACATACCAGCAGAAATTCGGGATGCTGTCGGGGTAGATGACAGGCTATTGCGTTTCTCCGTAGGCATTGAGCATACAGACGACCTCATTGAAGATTTGCGTTCGGCGTTGGAAGCGGCACGTCAAGAAGTAGAAGGAGGAGAGCTGCAATGATAGAGGATGCGAGGAGGATCGGGCAGGATTTGAACAAAGAACGGAAGTTCGCTACCAAGCTGCTGCATTTTGGTTCTGAAATTGACAGCGTTACGGGGGCCTCGAGCGTCCCGATCTATCAAGCTTCTACCTTTCACCATCATGATATTTTTAATCCTCCCCAGCATGACTATAGCCGTTCAGGTAATCCGACACGACAAGCTTTGGAGGATTATATCGCTTTATTAGAAGGCGGGGCGTGCGGCTTTGCCTTTGCGTCAGGTATGGCGGCCATCTCCACTACCTTTATGCTCTTATCCGCTGGAGATCATGTCATTGTTTCCGAGGATGTATATGGGGGAACATATCGACTGTTGACCTCCATTTTGAAACGGATGAATATCGAAACGACCTTCGTCGACATGACGGACCTCAACCTTGTGAAAGAGGCGTTGCAGGAGAATACAAGGGCTGTATATATGGAAACACCGTCCAATCCGACACTCAAAATTACCGATGTAGCAGGAATAACCTCTTGGGCACAGGACAACGGACTTTTAACTTTATTGGATAATACTTTTATGACACCTTATTATCAACGTCCGATTGAGCAGGGAGTCGATATTGTATTGCACAGTGCGACCAAGTTTCTAGGCGGACACAGCGATGTGCTGGCAGGACTTGCGGTAGCGCGTACCGAATCGCTCGGGAGACAAATCAAGCAGCTCCAAAATGGACTGGGTACCGTGCTGGCTCCGCAGGAGTCATGGTTGCTCATGCGCGGTATGAAGACACTGGAGGCTCGTATGGCTCACAGCGAAAAGAGTGCAGCCAAGCTCGCTAACTGGCTGAACGAGCGTAACGACATTGAGGCAGTATACTACCCGGGTCTGGAAAATCATCCAGGGCGTGAAGTTCATGAGCGTCAATCCAGCGGTTATGGTGCAGTGATATCGTTTGATGTGGGTTCTGGTGAGCGTGCAAAAGAAGTCCTCAGTCGCGTACGTATTCCAATTGTAGCGGTGAGTCTGGGAGCTGTGGAAAGCATCTTGTCGTATCCGGCGATGATGTCACATGCGGCTATGCCCCGTAGTGTACGATTGGAGCGCGGGATTACGGACGGACTACTTCGTTTCTCCGTAGGTTTGGAGGACATTGACGACCTGATCAGTGATCTGGATGAGGCGCTGCGCTAGAGCGTTAGCACATCCGCAGCATCTTTGTCGTTTTCACGCCGGGAGCAAATATGTACAGCACTAAACAGCAAGTTTCCAGTATTTCAGGAGGCTTGCTGTTTTCTATAAGAATGACATGAAGGACAGTGTGAAAAAAGGCACTTTTCAGTCTTGTTTTGTTATTTCTTGGCTATACGTAATGTTGAGATAAGCTTGGCAGTTGCTTGTTTTCCTAGGTGAAAAGCAGAAAGAAGCGGGAATAAGTATGGTCCCTTACCTAAAGATATGTTAGTATTATCATTAGGTTTTACTATGCTAAATAGCACAGACAACATACAAGGCCAGTCATGAACATACATTACGGCAGGGTTCGAACGCAGGTTTGTGAAAGCATTCTCGTTCATAAGTCCTGTCGTTCATTTCGTCGCCCTGTGACAGCGAAGGAGGATACACCATGAGTGTAATCGACCATATTTTAGATAAAGCCCTACGCGGCGAACGCCTGAATTTAGAGGATACCGTTGCTTTGTTCGAATCAGACGAGGTAGAAAAAATAGGTCACGCGGCGAATAAAGTCATGAATCGCATGCACCCCGATCCCATTAAAACCTTCGTCATCGGACGAAATATTAACTATACGAACGTATGTGACGTATACTGTCGCTTCTGCGCTTTTTACCGTAGACCGGGTTCCGATGAAGGTTATGTTTTGCCCGATGAGGTGATCTTTCAGAAGATCAAGGAAACGCAGGAGGTAGGTGGCACCGAAATTCTAATGCAAGGCGGTGTGAATCCAAATCTGCCGTTCAGTTATTATACGGATTTGCTGAAAGCTATTAAGGAGCGTTTTCCTGGTATTACGATGCACTCCTTCTCGCCAGCTGAAATTCACAAAATGAAGGAAAAATCCGGTCTATCCATGGAAGATACGATTCGAGCCATTCATGAAGCTGGATTGGATTCGCTTCCGGGCGGAGGCGGAGAAATTTTGGATGACCGCACACGCCGCAAAATTAGCCGTCTCAAAGGCTCTTGGCGTGATTGGATGGATGTCATGCAAACGGCTCACAAGGTTGGGATGAACACAACCGCTACGATGGTTATCGGCTTTGGCGAGTTGATGGAGGAGCGAGCGCTGCATTTGTTGCGTGTTCGTGATGCTCAGGACGAATGCATTGAAAACAAATATAATTCTGAAGGATTTTTGGCCTTTATTCCTTGGACCTTCCAGCCAGACAATACCAATCTGAAGAAGGAACGCCAGACGCCAGAGGAATATCTGAAGACCGTTGCGATCAGTCGTCTTGTATTGGATAACATCAAGCATATTCAATCCTCATGGGTAACTATGGGACCTGAAATCGGTAAAAAATCGTTATACTACGGTTGCGATGATTTTGGTAGCACCATGATTGAGGAAAACGTAGTTTCCGCTGCAGGCGCAACGTATAAGGTTAACATCGAATCCATTTTACAGTTGATCCGCGAGACGGGTCACATTCCGGCACAGCGCAATACCCGTTATGATATTATTCGTACTTTTGACAGTGCCAGCAGTATTGAACATGATTTTATCATGCAAAATTAATATCCATTAATATATTGTTAATTACAAAACGCTTATCCATCACTAATCTATGTATAAGGATTAGTGTAGATAAGCGTTTTTTGATGTGTTACTTTGCTATGTTTTCCATCGTTTCAAAAACATGATCTCAGCCTGCGGGTCAGCCATTTGGATGACTGCCTTAAAACGCTGCAAATCCAACAGATGAACGCTGTAAACGATGACCATTTGTTCTTTTTTATCCTCAGATTCGCTTTTAATCTTACTCTCTATCTGTGCAGAGCCTCCAACAGGTGTGCTGTGTATACGCAGCCTGCGATATATGGCATCCTCGACGGTTTGCTGTTTCTTGCTGACAACACAAACCATACGCGTCAGACCGGTAAACATCAGCCGGGTCGTTTCATAGGCGGCGAGGCAGGATAAGGCTGAATAGAGAGCTGGCTCCCAGCCTAGCACAAAGCCGGCGGTAATGAGCAGCAGACCATTACACAGCATAACAATCTGTATTAATGGAATCTTGCGGTGTGTTAGCAACAATGTGGATGGACGGCCATCGTCAGATTCGTTAAGTCCTAGTGAATCGAGCAGGCCACCATGACGAGCTGCCAGCCCTGCGCCAAGACCGATACAGATTCCGCCGCCCAAAGCGCATACGACCGGATGGCCACTCACTGCCGGAAAAGGCGAAAGAATAATGGCTGAGCCCGAAAAGGCGAACAAGCCGGGTAGTGCCCGAAGCAGCATGGGTTTGTGAGTAGACAGAGAATACAGCAACATGAGTGGCAAGTTCAAAACGAATAGCAGTAACCCAAAATGCTCCTGTGTATAAAGCGACATGAGTCTGGAGATCCCCGTGACGCCTCCAGCGATCATATCATGCGGATGTAAAAACAATTCCAGACCGACGGATGCCGTAATTCCACCAATCACCGTATAAAAGACAGGGAACCTGCTCGCATCTCCTGAAGCGGGCTTCACAAGCCGCCTCATAGAGTTTCGGCATGTTTTACAGCGTGCGGCATAGCCTTCCCTCCTATGGATTGTCGTATCCAGCTTTTGCAGTTATGCCGAGTTACTTTCTTCCTTTCGTAGGCGGGGGTCCTTGAACTTAAATATTTTGTTTAACATATTAAAGATAGGTTTTGACTGCTTTGTCAGAAGTGGTCCAAGAATCGCCAGTATGAGTACATAGATAGCTGCAAAGGGCTGAACAATATCAAGCAAACCGCCTTCCTTGCCCAAGTTGGCCATGATAATCGAAAATTCACCCCGTGCCACAATGGTCAGACCGATATTTGCTGACGCTTTGGGAGATAAGGAGGCCGTACGCCCAGCCAGCATTCCTGCCCAAATGTTACCAAATAACGTGAGGACGACTGCTGCCAGCGCAAGCCATATCGCGTTTCCTCCCAGGGACAGTGGATCGATGGATAGTCCAAAGCTGAAGAAAAACAGGGCACCGAAGAAATCGCGGAAAGGAACAATTAAATGCTCGATTCGTTTGGCATGTTCCGTTTCGGCCAGTACCAGACCGACCAACAGGGCGCCGATAGCTTCCGCCACATGAATCGTTTCCGAAAAACCAGCCACCAGAAACAGAGAGCCAAAAACAACAAGTCCGAATACCTCATTGGAGCGAATACGGAGAATCCGATTTAACAGAGGGACGGCCTTACGGCCGATAATAATGACTGCAAGCATAAAGCCAAGCGCGATTAGCGCTGATAGCAGCACACCCCCGAGCGAGGATGAATCACTAAGAACCAATCCGGAGAGGATGGAGATGTATACGGCGAGGAAAACATCCTCGAACATAATAATGCCCAAAATCATTTCTGTTTCTGCATTGGCAGTCCGCTTGAGATCTACCAGCACCTTCGCAGCAATAGCACTGGATGATATTGTTGTAATTCCGGCGATAACCAGTGTCTCTGCTACAGGAAAGCCGCTCAGGAAGCCAAGAGCCAGCCCCAGTGTAAAATTGATGCCAATATAAATGGTGCCGCCCACGGCAATGGAACGGCCTGATTTAATTAACCGACCTACTGAGAACTCGAGACCCAAGTAGAAGAGAAGAAACAGCACTCCGATTCTTCCCATAAAATCAATAAATGGGGCGCTTTCGATAAAGCGAAAATCAAAATGCCATAGCTCCATCGCATGCGGCCCAACTGCCATTCCGATCAGGATATAAAAAGGGATGACCGAGAAGCGCAGTTTGGAGGAAATAAGTCCAGCTGCAGCGATGAGAGCAATTGCCAATCCAACCTCAAATACCAGATGATCCATCCAATCACCCGCTTCCGTTCATAAGGATTTGTTTAAAGCGTTTTTGCTGATCGCGTTCCCCAACAACGACTACAGTGGCATCATCGTTAATAATCACTTCAGGACCAGGATTTACATATTTCATTCCTTTTTTCTCCACAATGGCAATAACAGTGGCTCCCGAATTTTGCCTTACATCCAGCTCACCGATGGATTTGCCGACACTTGCATAGTGGGATTCCACTCTATACCATTCGATAATAAAATCATCAAACGTCATTTCTACACTTTCAAGCTGTTTGGGCTTATATGTCATACCCCCGATGATGGAGGCTACCAATCGCGCTTCCTGATCATTCAGGGTTGTCATAGAAATACTTTGTTCCAGATCCTCGTAATCAAAGTGATACAACTCGCGCCTGCCATCATCATGAATAATAATGACAATTCGGTCGCCACTCTCTGCATCTATTCGATACTTAATCCCGATTCCTGGCAAAATAGACTCTCGAATATCCATTTATAAAGCCTCCTGTACGATACGTTATTTAAATGAATGGTATGGGAAATAAATCACATACTCTGGGAGTGACATGGAAACTTTCTTTTTGTATTAAATTTTATGAATTAACGTAAAAAACCTGATACATACACTTACGTATTACAGCTATCGGGAAATATTAACAAATAGACATGCGAATGTGGTGATCTGCAAGCAAAGGGAGGTTAAGCCACATAACTAGAGGTGAATTTGATGGGGAACAAGTATAATTGCTTCTTTAGTTTGCAAATGACAGGAATAAAAGGCAGACGTAGTTTAGGGATGCTCAATAACAGCACAAGCGCTATCAAAATGACAAAGG
Organism: Paenibacillus sp. SEL1; assembly: GCF_054602535.1. Lineage (NCBI taxonomy): Bacteria > Bacillati > Bacillota > Bacilli > Caryophanales > Paenibacillaceae > Paenibacillus > Paenibacillus sp. SEL1. The sequence goes on from NZ_CM137723.1 coordinate 3,626,925, forward strand.
GAAGTGATTTGGCCGCAGCGATCACCAGATGAAGTAAAGGGGAGGATTTGCGTATAGCTGGTTTGGAATGGTGTTCCAGACCGTGAGAATCTGTTTCTAACGAGGAAACATCAGCATGAGGCACGACAGAAGATCCCGCAGTAAACTGGAGGGATTGAGTGGTGTCTTCCGCATGAAACGTCACAGGAAGGGACAAAATCTGAACGAGGCTCAATATGACGATCATGAATGTACGCAGCATGTTCAGCATCGTTAACATCTTATCTCCTCCCTCTTGTGAAAAATTCATATTACTATAACCTTAACATACCCCACCCTAAATATTCAAACGTCTTTCGTTATTTCCTATATCACAGTAATTGTTTATAACACGCCAAACCAGCTTTTTGAAACTTGATCATCCTCTTTTGGATATGTCTTTCTGTTTCCAGTCGTTCACTTCGTATAACCCTTTAGAGGCCGCCATATACTGAAAGCAGTGATCGAAAGGAGTGAGCCAATGGAACTGTTTACAGTGTGGACCAATACAGACGGAGATCAGGAAACCAACCGGTTTTATGAAGTGGTCAAAAGTAGAACAAAGGGACTACATATGTCACGGCGCGGATTTCGATTCACTTTCAGACAGCTGGACAACAAAGTGGCATGGACCTGCAAGGGCACAGAAAGCAATTCGGCGTTTGAAAGCTTTCTCCCCTGTGTATACAGCATCATGTCTTCGGCAATAGCGGATTATATTATCGAAGTCAAGGAGTGGGGGATGCTCAATCTCATTCTCACCAAAGCCTGTTCGCTGCTGGAGAAAGAGGATACGGAGCAAATTCGCAGTATGATTCGTTCACTGTTAAACGATGATGGCCCGAGAGGCCGTTTGAAGCGTCATGGTAAGCTGACCACTCTCCTGGAGAAGGATTTTAAGGAGCTTCATGTGATCAATTTGGAAGGACTGATTCAATTTAGGCTCCATGCGTATAAAAAAGAGCTTGAAGAAATCGTCGACTATGCCATGGAAGAATTCTGGGCAGATCGGCAATACGAAGAATTTATGGGGCTGCTTAAATATTTTGTTTTTTTTCAGGAAAGCAAAGTTCCGCTCGTACACGTACTTCACCAAGGCGGACATAATTTTACGATTCTGGATAGTGCCATGGTACCCATACCGACTCCTGATGCAGATGACATCATTGTCGAGATGCCAGGCATTGAACTAGAAATGGAGGTCGAAGATCGAATCGTAAGCACCCTTATTTCGATTTCTCCTGCTTCCATTATATTGCACACAGACGATGAGCACACCCCCATAGTGCGGACACTCCTGCATATTTTTGAAGATAAAGTGAAGCTGAGCAGACTTTATCCAGGTCAGGATGTTCAAAAATAATAATCTTTTCGTATAAACCAATGGATTTCTGGAAAGCCTTTGCCTCAAGGGGAGGTTTTTTATGAGATCCATGTTGGTATGGAAACGGATTTTGGGAACCGTGTTAATTGCAACCTGTCTGGTATTGCCCGGCAATGAAGTTTACGGTCACAAAGAACCGGTCCAGCATAAAAAATGGCAGTCCGCACCTGTTTTGGCTCCACGCGAGGAGCAGGTTATTACGACCATGACGGTCACGGCAACAGGATATACAGCAGGCTATGAATCGACTGGCAAACGGCCAAATCATCCCGGCTACGGTATTACGTATTCCGGTGTAAAAGTGCGTCGTGACAAGAACACTCTGTCTACGATTGCGGCTGACCCCAAAACGTTTCCTTTGGGGAGCATATTGTACATTCCAGGTTATGGATACGGGATTGTAGCAGATACAGGTTCTGCGATTAAGGGCAATAAAATTGACTTGTATTTTAAAACAACCCGGCAGGTGTATTCTGAATGGGGCAAGAAAGATGTGGATGTTCAAATTATAAAAAAAGGGAACGGAAAATGTACGGAAAAGATGGTAAAATCGCTCCAAAAAGCGATAGAAACGCATAAAACCATTCCGAGTGCGACACTGGATGCTTCCATATAATCCTTGAATATTGTTTTTTCCAACATCACATACTATGTTGCGGGATAAGCTTATCCCACAAAACATACTGGGAGGTTGAGAATTATGCCAAATCAAGGCGGAAGTTCTTTCACGAACAAAGGCTTCAAGGCAAGCACAGGAAATCAGTTCAAGGCGGAATTTGCACAAGACAATACGGTAGGTGTCGTTTCACAAAAGGTAAAGCAGTCTGAACAAAATAAAATTCAAGACAACTTCCAGACACCAAATGAGAAGTATGACGAAGAATTTGCAACAGATCAAGGCGGTACAGGTGCAGTAGCGCAAAAAGTTCAAAACTCCAGCCGTAACAAAATTCAAAACAATGCTCAAACACCGAACGAAAAGTTCGACGAAAACTTTAACACGAAATAAAAAAGCATATACAATCGATAATGCTCCGGATTATATCCGGGGCATTTCGTTTTAAGTAAAAGTGATTAGGTACAATAGGTCTAAGGTTTTATCTCCTTTTTAATTGTTTTTAAGGTGGAATTAAGGTTTAAAGTGCAAAATAAAGTCAGTTAAACAACACCACCTTGAAGCATAGGGTTTGGGAGGAGATATACAATGGACGAATTTAAAAATAATAACTCCGGACGCCGGAACGACAACGATCAGGTTGATACCGATAACGCAACTCGGCAAAACGATTCGAACGGTTCCTCATATTATTATTCTTACGGCCCTTTTTCTTCAGTTCAATCGGACGGACAACGTAAGGAAGGGCAGCCGGTGGAAAAGGATGTTGAGATTACGCCACCGCAGGCAGTGAGACCTCTTCCTCCCTCTTACCATCGGGCTATGCCTGAGCAACAGGATGGTTCGGGTCGGAATGGCGGCAACTGGCAATTCAAACCGAATAAGCCCAAGTCGCAGGTGAAAACAATATTCTTATCTTTTTTGGCCGGGATGCTGGTCATTACGGTATTGATGTATACAGCTGACCGAACAAATATGTTCACACCCGAGACGGCGTTGACTTCGGCGGCAGCTGAAAGCGGAGAAACGACTAATTCAGGAACCACCAGCTCGACTCCAAGCGCAGTTCCGGCTGTGATGCCTTCAGGTACCGCTGATGTTCAATCTGTTGTGGCCAAGGCTGGGCCGGCAGTCGTTAAAATCGAAACGCTTGCCAAACAAACCAGTGGTAGCAGTGGCAGACAAAGCAGCCCTTATTACAATGACCCGCTGTATCAATACTTTTTCGGTAATCAGTATGGTGACAGTGGCAGCAGCGGTAACAGTAATGAAAATGAAGGTAGCAACAGCGGGCAGCTGACTCCGCTTGGTATTGGTTCTGGTTTTATTTTTGATAAATCGGGTTACGTCCTAACCAACAACCATGTTGTTGAAGGCGCGAGTGTGGTTCAGGTTACAGTAGAGGGAACTAATAAGCCTTATGAAGCCAAAGTCTTGGGCAAAAATGCTGATCTTGATTTGGCGGTACTTAAAATTGAAGGCAAAAACAACTTTCCGACAGTAACTTTGGGTGACTCCGATAACGCTAAAGTCGGCGAATGGATGGTCGCAATCGGCAACCCTGAAGGCTTTGAACATTCGGTAACAGCCGGGGTGCTAAGTGCGAAAGAACGTACGATCACTATTAATAGTGAATCGACTGGAAAACCGACGCAATACAAGCATCTCATTCAGACGGATGCATCCATTAACCCTGGTAACTCTGGTGGACCGCTGTTAAATCTGCAAGGGCAGGTTATCGGTATGAACGTAGCTGTTAGTGCAGACGCACAGGGAATCGGATTTGCGATTCCGTCCAATACGATTTTGGAAGTGGTCGATAAGCTGAAAAATAACCAGCCTATTCCGAAAGAACCTGTACCTTTCATTGGTGCAAGTCTGTTAAATTTGAGTCCTGAAGTAGCCAAAGAACTGGGTACATCCCTGACCGAAGGCTCGGTTGTACGGGATATTATATACAAATCACCAGCTTATCAGGCCGATCTGCGTCCTTACGATGTGATTATCGGAGCGAATGGCACGCCTTATAGCACATCACAAGAGCTGATCCAGTTCATTCAAAAACAAAAAGTGGGTACAGCGCTGACACTTAACATCGAACGAGCTGGGCAGAAAAAAGATGTTCAGCTGAAAATTGGCAACAAAAATGACTTTAGCTCGACGCTTCAGCAATAAGATGAAAATTCTACAAAAATGAACAAGTGCACGTAAGAAACGGAAGGAAGATCCCTTCCGTTTCTTGCTGTATGAAGCAGCCAGATGCTACACGCGTCTACTCCTGCTACAATAGAAGGAAAAGAAGAGATAAAGGAGTTCGATCGTGTATGCGTTCTACTATTCTAATCATTGATGACGATGAAAAAATTGTTTCCATGCTGCGCAGAGGGCTGGCATTTGAAGGCTATGAAGTGCTGACAGCCGCCAATGGAGCAGAAGGATTAAATAAAATGTTGACAGCTGAGCCTGATGTGGTCGTGCTAGATGTAATGATGCCGCAGGTCGATGGTTTTGAGGTATGTCGTCGTATGCGGGAGGGTGGAAGTACAGTACCTGTCCTGATGCTTACAGCCAAGGATGAGGTTGAGAATCGGGTTAAGGGCTTGGATCTAGGGGCCGATGATTATCTCGTTAAGCCGTTCGCTCTAGAGGAGCTGCTGGCGCGAGTGCGAGCGCTTTTGCGGCGTAAAACCGAACAACAGGACAATAACGGAAATCGGCTTACCTTCGAGGATTTACAACTGGATAACGAATCCCGCGAAGTGGTTCGTGGCGGCAAACGTTTGGAACTGACGGCCAAAGAATTTGAACTGCTCCATTTGTTCATGCAAAACCCGAAGCGTGTTCTGTCGCGTGATCTGATTATGGACAAAATTTGGGGCTATGACTATAGTGGAGAATCGAATGTGCTGGAAGTATATATTGCCATGCTACGACAAAAAACGGAGCAGGATGGCGGTAAACGACTCATTCGTACAATTCGGGGAGCTGGCTATATTTTAAGAGGTGATATGTAATATGTCTATTCGGTGGCGGCTGACGGCCTGGTATTCGAGCATCTTGGCTATAGTACTAGTCATTTTTGGTCTGGTTACTTACGGACTAGTATATTACTACACATATAATGAAGTGAAAAGTCAGCTTATGACTCAGGCGCCACAGATTAACAAGCAATTACGCCTTATTATAAAAGGGGGATTGTTTGAAGTCCCCAACCTGGATTTGGGATTAGAGCAGGGACGTGGAATAGATGACTCACAGCTCTATGTACAAATTTACAATTATACGTCTGGTGTAACGAAAACGACCCAAAATATGAAAGACCTCAATATCACCTTCCCTGTTCCATCTACAGCGGCAGGAGCAGTTCAAAATGAGGGAATTCGACGTGTGAACGTCAATGGGGATTCCTTTATGATTATTCAACAGCCGATCAAATCCGAGGAGCTGGGCTTGGTGGTCGGGCTGCTACAGGTAGGACAATTCACGGGCTCTCAGGACCGACTCATGAACAGGTTACAAAATGTGCTTGTATACGGCTCGTTGTTTGCATTACTCGCTGCTGCGACTTCAGGTCTCTTTCTGGCTCGCAAGTCTATGAAGCCGCTGGTCAAGGTCATTGAGGGGGCTAATCAGATTCAATCCAGTAATGATTTGAGTGTTCGGATTGAATATGACGGACCACATGATGAAATTGGCCAATTAATCGGGACGGTTAACAACATGCTGGGGCGCACAGAGGTGTTTTACAAGGAGCTGGAAGATGCGTACGGTGCACAGCGCCGTTTTGTGGCTGATGCTTCCCATGAGCTTCGTACGCCGCTAACGACGATCCGTGGCAACGTTGATTTTTTGCTCAAAATGTGGACTACCGAACCAGGAGAGCGACCGAATATGGATGAAGAGATGATTCGCGAGCTTTCTATGGAGGCATTAAATGACATGGCGGATGAAGGCAAACGGATGAGCCGTTTAGTGAGTGATATGTTGTCACTCGCGAGAGCGGACACAGGGAAAACGTTCGATAAGACTCCCGTTGCGCTGGAACCACTTGTAAGTGAGGTTGCCCGTCGTGCTCAGTTTTTAGAGCGAACGGCCGAATGGAATGTGGGGGATTTTTCATTGCTGAATGGTATTTATATGGATGGCAGCAAGGATTATTTGCAGCAAATGCTATTCATTTTCATTGATAATGCATTCAAATACACACCTGAAGGCACAGTCCGATTTGATGCCATTGTTTATCAAGGACAGGTGGGCCTACGGATCAGTGATACGGGCATTGGAATGGACAAGAGTGAGGTTCCCTTTATTTTTGACCGCTTTTACCGGGCAGACGAATCACGCGGGGTGACAGAGGGAATTGGGTTGGGGCTATCTATTGCCAAGTGGATTATTGATGAACATCACGGGTCTGTGGAAGTGGTTACGCGCCAAGGAGAAGGAACGACATTTGTCATCTGGCTTCCGGTCAGCTTTTCCGCGCCTTTGGAATAGGCTATAATAGGAAGGCAACTACATCATAGAATTGGCCGGTAAAGGCTAGGATGCCCACAGCTACCGAGTTATCGGAGCTGTATACTGTGTCGAAGAAAGCGGGGGCTCATTTTGGAAGTACTCAGAATTTCGCCCCGGGGTTACTGCTACGGCGTAGTCGATGCCATGGTATTGGCTCGTCAGGCAGCCAGAAATCTGGACTTACCCCGGCCTATTTATATATTGGGCATGATTGTGCATAACAGTCATGTCACCAATTCCTTTGAAGACGAAGGGATTATTACACTGGACGGCCCGAACCGTATGGAGATTTTAAGCCAGGTAGAGAGCGGCACTGTTATCTTCACTGCTCATGGCGTATCACCAGAGGTTCGCAAGCTGGCACGAGACAAGGGGCTGACTATGGTAGACGCGACTTGCCCTGACGTCACAAAGACGCATGATCTGATTCGGGAGAAGTCTGCCGAAGGCTATCAGATTGTTTATATTGGTAAAAAGAATCATCCAGAGCCAGAGGGAGCTATTGGTATTGCTCCTGACCATGTTCATCTGATTGATAAAGAAGAAGAGATCGACAGTCTTACGTTGGCAGCTGGCAAAATCCTTATCACGAATCAGACGACCATGAGCCAATGGGACATCAAGCACATTATGAAGAAGCTGCTGGAGAAGTTCCCGGGTGCCGAGATACACAATGAAATCTGTTTGGCGACGCAGGTACGTCAGGAAGCGGTAGCTGAGCAGGCTGGACAGGCGGATCTGGTGATCGTTGTCGGTGATCCGCGCAGTAACAATTCAAACCGATTGGCTCAGGTTTCGGAGGAAATTGCTGGTACAACAGCTTATCGTATTTCTGATGTAACCGAGCTGAAGAGAGAGTGGCTTGAAGGCGTAGCCAAAGTGGCTGTGACTTCTGGGGCTTCGACCCCGACACTGATTACCAAAGAGGTTATTACGTATTTGGAGCAGTATGATGCGGCTAACCCGGATACGTGGGAGATTCAGCGAACCATAGATATGAAAAAACTGCTGCCTCCTGTACGAGAGAAGTCAAAAACAACGAAATAGTATATGATTGATTACAGCCGTTATTCGGATACAACCATCCGGATAGCGGCTTTTTAAATTGCTTTAATTTGTAGATATTATCCGGTTAGCTTCATTAAGTTAGAATATTGAATAAATCGGGATAATTAAGCCTTGACGAGTATAGCTAAAACAGGTATAGTTGCTTTAACGAATAAAAGCTTAAAAGCGAACAAGCGTCTAAGTGTCATAATATTAACCTATATGTTGGTTTATAAAATATGTTTCATAGAGAGGAAGAAAAAAATGATCGTTATCGCTGGTGTTCAAACACCTGAAGAGCATATTCAAGCTATTGTTGAAGTTATTGAGAAAGAAGGATTGCAGGCTCATGTATCAAGGGGATCGGATCGCACGATCATCGGACTGATCGGTAGCGTAGAGCCCAAGCTGGCTGAACATCTGCGTCAAATGAAAGGCGTAGAAAATGTGGTTAAAATATCGAAGTCCTATAAATTGGCCAGCCGTGATTTTCATCCGGAAAATACGGTTATCTCTATTAAAGGTGTAAATATCGGCGGGGGCGAGCTTGTCATTATGGGTGGACCATGTGCTGTTGAGTCTGCTGCACAGATAGATGAAATTGCCGGATTGGTCAAAGCTGCAGGCGCGCAAGTTCTCCGTGGGGGTGCTTTTAAGCCGCGCACAGGGCCATACAGCTTCCAAGGAACGGGTGTAGAAGGTTTAATCATGATGGCTGAGGCGGGGCAAAAGCACGATCTCTTGACCATCACAGAGGTCATGACACCTGAATACGTAGACATCTGCGCGGAATACGCCGATATTCTGCAAGTAGGTACACGTAATATGCAAAACTTTGATTTGCTGCGCAAGCTGGGTACTTGCGGCAAGCCAGTATTGCTCAAGCGCGGTTTCAGCTCGACTTATGATGAGTTCTTGAATGCTGCTGAGTACATCTTGGCAGGCGGCAATCCGAATGTTATGTTGTGTGAGCGCGGTATTCGTACATTCGAAACCTACACTAGAAATACGCTCGACTTGTCCGCGATCCCTGTTTTGCAACAGTTGAGCCATTTGCCGGTCATTTCTGATCCTAGCCATGGCACAGGTAGACGTGAACTGGTTGTTCCTATGACGAAGGCTTCGGTAGCTGCCGGAGCGGATGGTTTAATTATTGAGATGCATACAGACCCTGACAACTCGATGACGGGTGACGGCGTACAATCCCTGTTCCCAGATCAATTTTCAGATTTGCTAAAAGATTTGGAAATATTGGCTCCTGCTGTGGGGAAAACATTTCACACGCCTACTACCATTGCTTAAAACCAATGTTTAACATTAATGCATAAAAGTTTTGCTGCAACGCAGTAATGAGATTTAAATTGCCTAAAAGCCCGATGTTTCGGGCTTTTTGTGCTATTCAAATGTTATCAAGGGCGTAAGCATATCTAACATTAGTTTAAAAAATACCTTACATAGCTATTGACCCGTGTCATGTTTGAGATTTATAATGACGACAGAAAAAAACATTCGATCATGAACATTTCAGGGTTGTATAAGACTTAATGTTCGGAAAAATTGGGAGGAAGAAGACATGTCCGTTGAAAACGTATTGAAAACAATTCAGGAAAATAATATTGAGTGGGTAGATTTTCGTTTTGTAGATTTGTCTGGTCGTGCTCACCATATTTCATTGCCAGCTTCCGAAGTAGATGAAGAGACATTTGTTAACGGTGTTGCTTTCGACGGTTCTTCCATTCCCGGCTATCGTGGCATCGAGGAATCCGACATGGTTATGCTGCCCGATCCAGAAGCGGTTTTTATCGACCCTTTCACTCAGCATCCTACACTGAATATCCTGTGTGACATTGCTACGCCAGACGGCGAAAAATACGACCGCGATCCTCGCGGCATCGCAAAAAAAGCTGAGGCATTTCTGCAATCGGCAGGAGTGGGCACAGCAGCATTTTTTGCACCTGAGTCCGAGTTTTTCATCTTTGATGATGTACGCTACGAAAGCGGCATGAACAGCTCCTCCTTCTTCGTAGATTCCGAGGAAGCAGCTTGGAACACGAACCGTAAGGAAGAAGGCGGCAACCTGGGCTTTAAAGTGGGAGTGAAGGGCGGATATGTACCTGTAGCGCCAGTAGACACCCAACAAGATATCCGTAGTGAAATGTGCCGTTTGCTTGAAGAAGCAGGTCTGAGAATTGAGCGCCATCACCATGAGGTAGCTACGGCAGGCCAAGCGGAAATCAACTTCCGTTTTGATACACTCAAGAAAACAGCAGACAACCTGCTCGTTTATAAATACATTGTACACAACACAGCTCGTCAATATGGTAAAGTGGCAACATTCATGCCGAAACCGATTTTTGGGGATAACGGAAGCGGTATGCACGTTCACCAATCTATTTTCGATGGCGACACTCCTTTGTTCTACGAAAAAGGTGGTTATGCTAATCTGAGCGAAATGGCTCTTCATTACATTGGTGGTATTCTGTACCACGCACCTGCGTTGATCGCTTTGACCAACCCAAGCACCAACTCGTTCAAACGTCTCGTTCCTGGCTACGAAGCACCAGTTAACCTGGTATTCTCCAAAGGTAACCGTTCTGCGGCTGTACGTATTCCAGTAGCAGCTGTTACTCCAAAAGGCTGTCGGATCGAGTTCCGTACACCGGACTCCACAGCTAACCCTTACCTTGCCTTCTCAGCAATGCTGATGGCGGGTCTGGATGGCATCAAGCGCAAACTGAACCCAATCGAATTGGGATATGGTCCACTTGACAGCAACATCTACGAGCTGTCTGACGCTGAAAAAGGTAAAATCCGTAGCGTACCTGGTTCATTGGATGAGGCTCTGGATGCTCTGGAAGCTGACTACGAATTCTTGACTGAAGGCGGCGTATTTACGAAGGACTTTATTGATAACTATGTAGAGCTCAAACGTTCTGAAGCTAAATCGGTGAACATCCGTGTTCATCCACACGAATACAGCCTGTATTTTGACTGCTAATAAGTCGATAGCATAGCTGCTTTGAATAACAAGCATTAGCTTACGGGTAACAGTTGTTATTCAAAATAGGTCTCCGGTCTTATGCCGGGGACCTTTTAATATTAAAGTGAAAATCACAGAATAAAGATGTTAAATATGTTGACATTCACAACTCTGTCACATCATAAATGAAATTGAAAACATTTTTATACAAGTCTTGAACGCATTTATGAATACTGCTATCATAGCGATAATATCCACACCAGAGTAGAGAAGGGATGGGAATTTGTTGAGTAAGAGAGCCTACAATTTTAATGCAGGACCAGCGGCATTGCCGCTCAAAGTACTAGAACGTGTACAAGCTGAATTCGTAGATTTCCAGGGAACAGGGATGTCGATCATGGAAATGTCTCACCGTGGAGCTGTGTATGAATCTGTTCATAATGAGGCGCAGGAACGCCTGTTATCTTTGCTGGGTAATCCACAAGGCTACAAGGTGTTATTCCTACAAGGTGGCGCAAGTACGCAGTTTGCGATGCTGCCTTTAAATTTCTTGAGCGAAGGACAGACTGGGAGCTATGTAATGACAGGTAGCTGGTCGGACAAGGCATATAAAGAAGCCAAGCTACTGGGCAAGGCTCATGTTGCTGCATCCTCCGCTGATGAGAAGTACATGCGTCTTCCGAATGTGGATTCCTTGGACTTGCCTGAGAATACTGCTTATGTGCATATGACGTCCAACGAAACGATTGAAGGTACACAATTTAAGCAATTCCCGGATACGGGTTCCGTACCCTTGATTGTGGACATGTCCAGTGATATTTTTTGCAAGCCTTTTGATGTTACTCAATTTGGATTGATTTACGCTGGCGCACAAAAAAATCTGGGACCTTCTGGTGTGACGGTCGTGATTGCCCGTGAAGAGTTGCTGACTTCCTCACCGGACAATATTCCTACGATGCTGCGTTATAGCACATATGAAAAAAATAACTCTCTCTACAATACTCCCCCATCCTTTGCCATATACATGGTGAATGAAGTGCTGAAATGGATTCAGGAAGAAGGCGGTTTGGAAGGCATTGAGCGTGTGAACCAGCAGAAAGCTGCTTTGCTATACAACCGTATTGACAGTAGCGAAGGCTTCTATCGTGGTTGTGTGGACAGCGCTGATCGCTCTATCATGAATGTAACCTTCCGCCTCGCGAACGAGGATCTGGAAAAACAATTTATTAAGGAATCCGAACAGGCCGGGTTTATCGGACTGAAGGGGCATCGCAGTGTAGGAGGGCTTCGCGCCTCGATCTACAATGCTGTTCCACTGGAGAACTGTCAAGCATTAGCCGAGTTTATGGACGGATTCAAGCAACGTAACAGTTGATTACACGGACATATATTTCGATACACGGTATTTGAAATCGAAAAAGTAAATGTAGAGCCTTCCCTGAATGTGTATAGGGGAAGGCTTTTAGTGGTGTGGGTTGAAATTTTTGTCGTTTGATGTTCATATCTGTCTGATTTTGTTAAAATAAAAGAATGTGTATGTTTTCAATGTATACACTTTGGTAAAACTGTAGGTTATTTGTCTGATGAATTTAAAATGAAGGGAACGAAACGTGATGCCATTACATATTGTGCTTGTCGAGCCGGAAATCCCGGCTAACACAGGGAATATTGCTAGAACGTGTGCTGCAACCGGAACTCATCTACATCTGGTGAAGCCACTGGGCTTCCGTACCGACGATGCCACGTTAAAACGGGCCGGACTTGATTATTGGTATGCTGTCCACATTGAATATCATGAGTCTTTTGCTGAAGTGCAGGAGAAATATCAGGAAGGTCGCTTTTTTTATGCGACGACCAAAACGAATCAGCGATATAGTGATATTGCATTTCAGGATGGAGACTTCTTGGTATTTGGTAAAGAAACGAAAGGTTTGCCGCCAGAGCTGCTAGCTGCTAATCCAAATACATGTATCAAGATGCCTATGTCAGATAAAGTAAGATCTCTAAACTTGTCGAATTCCGCTGCGATTATCGTATATGAAGCGTTGAGACAAATGGATTTTCCGGATTTATCATAATGAGCATCGAGTGAACAAGTATAAATGCGAATAAAGAACCAGGACCTTAGTTGGTAATAAAAGTTTCACCTATATTGCTCAAATCTACATGATAGTGGAACTTAAATAAAGGTTGTATGGTCAAAAATTTGCGAAATTTCTCAGCGAGGGCTAATGATAATTGGCTTTCCGGTCGATAAAAATATTATAGACATTCTGTACCATACTTTGATATGGTTCATGATTTTATGAAAAAATGTAATAAAATTTCCTGTGATCAGCAGGATTCGACAAAAAGACAGCGAATACTACATAAAGAATAGTGTCTTTGTACCTAGTTTTTCGCATGGTAAGAAATTTGTAAGTTATTACTCAATAGGAGAGGTGTACGATCACGATGAAACCTGCCGGTGTGGTACGTAAAGTTGATCAGCTGGGGAGAATAGTTTTGCCTAAGTCACTGCGTAAAAGATATCAAATGAATGAGGGAGATCCTGTCGAAATTTTGGTTCAGGGTGACCACATTATTTTGGAGCGTTATCGTCCAAAATGTGTATTCTGTGGGTCAGTAGAACAAGTGAACGATTTCAAGGACCGTTATATTTGTGCTCAATGCCTGACAGAAATGACACAGTATTCCTCCTAAATGAGGCAAAAGCATCACGACATTCGTTCGTGATGCTTTTTTTCGGATAGTGCCGTACGTCGGCAAGCATATTTAATTTGTTAGCAGACTACACATAGCTATTTATAGAACAAAAAATGAGTAGGGACTGGACGCAAATTACCATCTGACGGTTTGTTTACGACTCGACTGTTAAGTATAAGCGACGAGGAACCGCCTCCGTCCAAATTATAGGCATCTTGAACACCTAGATTGTACATTTTTCCTTGCAGTTCTTCGAGCGTCGCGCCCGAACCCCCGCTTTCATTGTAGCCGTCTACGACAATAATGAGCAACTGATCATCTTTATAGTTGCCAATGACCGTACGTGGGGCCCGCTTGGGGGAGACTTTCCATTTGTCAGGAATAGGCATTTTTTGTCCCCTTTGCAGCAGGACGGGAACGAAGGTAGCACCAAAGGCAGGCTTTAAGCTGTCAAGAGCACCTTGACTGTAAAATTTGCCACCGATAAGCTTGCCATCGTTACTCAGTCCGACGAAGGACAAATCCTTAAAACTGGACTGAAAGCCAGTAAGGTAGTGGCCGTTCAAGACAGTAGTGCTTAATGGATAGCGTTTGCCGTCTCCATCCGCAAAGCCGCCTGCATTGATGCCTGCAATAGCTCCGTGTCTCAAGACTGCACGCATGGTGGTTTCGGAGCCACCCAATTTGTCACTTCCCAAAGACATTTTCATAGCAGTAGGATCTTTAAGTTTGACCTTCATAGCGTAGCCATGATAAATTCCCGGGTTTACCTTAAATAATTCAATGGTAATCCGATTGCTATCTACCCGCTCATAGGGAACCCCCAGTTTGGCGGTGATGCGTCGATCATAGATAATCGCGGGCCGCTTGGACTGCGTAGAGGCAGTCACGACAAGCTGATTCATCGTTTGAGTCGTTTGCTTGTATAGCTCAGAAGTCCGGCGAATTGTAGACAAGGTGTATGTTGCCGTTTGCTTGGCTTCATCAAGCTGTTTACCTACTGATTGCATTTGTAGAGTGACTTCAGCTTTTTGCAGACTCAAAGAAGTAGACCCAGGAAAGCTCAATGAGGGATGCACTAACAAAATATACCCCAACAAACCGATAAAAGGAGCAAGGGCCAACATAAAGAACCGGTTCACTTGTTTTGCGTCTACATTCATTTTAGCAAGTCCATTTTTTTCTGAAGTGTATTGAGCTGCTGCTTGACTTCGTTTAATTGGGTATACAGTTTGTTGCTGTTATCGGTCTTATTGTTTGCATTATCCTTCGTAAAGGTCAGTAGTTCATTGAAGGACTGGACTTTTCCCTGCAATCCGCTAACTTCCTTGGAAAGAGCAGTCAGTTGCTTTTCATAGTCAGATTTGAGTGCTTGAATCTGTTGGTCTGTATGGGTTTGCATCTCGTTTAGCATTTGCTGTTTCAAGTGATTGCTATACAGATAGGTTGCGAGAGCACCTAGTATAATAAGAATGAACCAAAATAGCAGAAAAGCCTTTACGGGTAACCCCTTTCTTGAATTGCTCCGCCGAGCTTCGGCAGGAGGACGTTCAGGTGAAGCTTGCATACGATTTTCAACTCCCGTGTAAAGTCAAATTTCCAGTCCTTTATTTGCAGTACCAATTCTATCATGGGCCTATTTATTTCGCAAAAGCGAAATAGTCGTATAAAAATATTGGAAAAAGAGATTGCATCGGAAGGAAGTCCTAGGATACAATTTCCTTAAACGTTTTTCGCTTCCTATACGTTCACATTCGCGCAATTTCTACATATGCAATCCCTAATTTTAGAATTATTTTCGCTACTAACTATGTATTTTTTTGTAAACTCAGGAGGTTTAGATATGAGAAAAGTATGGCAGGTGGTCATCATAGATATCCATCCTACAAGTATGCTGGGAACAAAGCTTATTTTGGAAGACCAGCAGGATTTGCTTGTCAGAGGGATGTCTTCCTCCGGAACGGAAGGCTTGGAGCTGGCTTGCTCCATTCGACCGGAAATCATTTTAATGGACTACAGGTTGCCTGAGGGAACGGCGGAACCATTTTTGACACAAATGCGGGCCTTGTCTCCGGACAGCCATATTGTTATTATGACGGATGAGGATAATATTACGTTGTTTCAGCAGCTAATTTCGCTCGGAGCAAATGGAATGTTATCCAAACAGGCATCACCGAGCCAGTTAATCCATTTGATCAACGGTTTGCGCGAAGGATTTGCTTCTTTACCAATGGATTGGATTCGGTGTGGAAACTGGCCCTTTATGCCGTTAATGGCATCCGAGCCTTTTGACGAATTGACGCAAACCGAAGTGTTTATTATGGAACGTATTGTACAAGGAATTACATATGACAAAATTGCTATCGAGATCGAAGTTAGCCGGCGCTCCATTGATAATTATCTACGTAAAATTTATGCGAAATTAGGCGTGTCCAGCCGGGCTCAGGCGATTGAACGTTATGCCTTATATGCGCGTCAGATGAAGCAGCTATATGCCTGATGCGTCAGCCCGGAGATCATGACCTATTTTTCAGGAGAAGGAGGATGTTCATGCAATATTCCTTTGCTTCACGAACGGCTGCGATGTTGGCTTCTCCAGTGCGTCATATCCGGGAAAATGCGAGAAGACACTCCTTTATATCTCTGGCTGAAGAACTACCTGCACAAGAGCTGTTTCCGGTGAAGCTGCTGGAAGAAGCGGCCCATGATGTGTTTGGCTCCGGCCCTGACGCCCTCCAGTATGGTGAACCGGAGGGCTATTTCCCTTTACGAGCATGGCTTGCGGGAGAGTGGGAACAGCGTAAAGGAGTAAGAGTACCACCAGGTCAAATCCTCCTCACGACAGGCAGTCAGCAGGCCATTGACCTGATCATAAGGCTGATGGTGGATGAGCGTGATCCGGTATTGGTCGAAAACCCTACGTCTCCTGGATGTTTACAAGTGCTATCTATGCAGGGTGCGCAGATCGTTCCTGTAGAATCAGATGGGGAAGGTGTCATTCCTGATAAGCTTGAAGCTTTAATGATCCGTTATCGACCCAAGCTTTTTTTTGCCACGCCGACGTTTACGAATCCGACGGGCTCCTTATGGAGCGCGGCTAGGCGGCAGGAAATTTTGGACCTGTGCAGGCATCATGAGGTGCTAGTAGTTGAGGATGATTCTTATGGTGAATTGCATTTGAAGCAAAAAAATGAGTTCCATGACAAGAGTCCACATGGTCAGAGTCGAAAATTTGCAGAGACTTACCCCTCCCTATTTGCGCTGGATCATGCGGGTCAGGGCGGCCAAGTGCTCTATATCGGTTCGTTCAATAAAACAGTTGCTCCTGCGCTGAGAACGGGTTGGGCTGCTGGTCCTGCACCGCTGATTGAAGGGATGTACGCTTTGAAGCAGCTGGCTGATATGCAATCCAGTACGATGAACCAACGGCTGCTGTTCCAATTGCTGACCAGCTCGCGTTTTCAATGGCATGAGCACTTAGCGATGCTGAACAAGGAATATTCGACTCGACTTCAATTAATCTTGGAGCTACTCAAGCGCCCGTTTTGGAAAGACGTGACGTATCATATTCCGTCCGGTGGCATGTATGTATGGGTGCAGTTGCCCGATGGGCTGGACAGCGCATTGCTGCTAAAGGCGGCGTTACCCAAAGGCGTAGCCTTTATGCCAGGTGCACTATGTGCGGTTGGCAGTGAAGGCGCGTCCCATATTCGCCTTAATTTTAGCCATCCGGGCCGTGAACAATTGCTTATGGGCATGAATCTGATCGGTGAGACGATTAGCGAGTTTACTGCGCGGAGCTAGCGAAAACCATCGCCCCATGTCAGTCATCCTCCGCTTCCAGAACAACGGTGGAGTAAGTGATTGGCGCTTCCGCAATCTGGAGCTGTCCACTGTCCTCGTCAAGCTCTGCGTCTATTTCAGCGGCCGTTTTTATGCCATGCTCTTGCAGTACTGCCGCATACTCGTTCAGGGCAGCTTCGCCAAACGGAGTCAGTCGATAGCGGCCGCGGGATACGCGCTCAAACCAGCCGTAGTAGTTGTGCTGAAGTACGGCAGCAGCTGTGCTGACGGCTGCTATGCGAGCGAGCTGCGCCGGGGCAGCTTCCCCCGAGCCCTGCAAGGCTGCGGCTACGCGCAGCGCTTTTTCCCGGTAGGCAGTGACCAGCTTGCGTCGGGTGCTGCCGCCGGTATTGTGGTCACCGCTGCGTGCGTGAAATTCCCGCAGCAGCTTTTCCTTGCGCGAGCCGTGGCGTACCGTTGCTGCATTGTGGACATTGTCGCTATGCGCCGCAGGCTTACACAGTACCTCAACGAGCGGCGGCTTCGTTTTAAAATGGGTGACGGTGAGCAAGCCAAGTCCCAACTGGCGGCACAGTCCGACCAGCTCGTTCCAGCGTTGATTCACGGCCCCTTTTTTGGCACGATTTCGTTCTACAGCTACATATACATTGCTGCTTAGTTTCAAACGCTGCATGCCTTGCAGCACAAGCGCCAGGTTAAACGTCTTTTTGATCTCCACAATCAATGGTGTCTGTTGCCCTGGCTTGATACCCACCAAATCGCAGTTGCGCACCTCTCCCTTGACTTCATATCCCAAGTTCTCAAAAAAGGCTTTCACCGGAGCGTACAGCTCCGTCTCATGCCGAACCGCCATGACTTCTCCCGCTCCTTTATCCCATTATTCCGAGCTTATATTGTACCATAATGCGTCAGGTCCGCGTTGTTGTTGTATATTTTAGCACAGTGTATCCCTTGGTTTTTTCGAAAAAGCAGAGAGACCTGTCACAAAAAATAGGTCAATTCTGAAATCAATCTGCATAGGTATGTATTACACTTTTTTTAAGGGGATTGCATCATATCCTGAAAGGCGTGACGAGTGTAGCCATAATCATCAGGAGTGGAGGATAGTCATTACGCAGTCATGGGAGGAACCGAGCATGAATATTTTTGAACGCGTTGCGGAGTACCGGGCGGAAAACAACCGTCTGGCCTGGAGCGGCACTTTTAGAGAGTATATTGAGATACTCAAGAAAGACCCGACGCCGGCGATGACAGCTCATGCACGGGTTTACAAGATGATTGAATCTTTTGGTGTAGAAGAGGTTGGGGGACATAAGCGATACAAATTTTTTGAGCAGGAGATCTTTGGACTGGATCGAGCGCTGGAAAAGTTGGTGGAGGAATATTTCCATTCCTCAGCCAGGCGGCTTGATGTTCGCAAGCGTATCCTTCTTTTGATGGGACCCGTCAGTGGGGGGAAATCGACACTGGTCACGTTGCTAAAACGTGGTCTGGAGAAGTTTTCAAGAACGGATCAGGGAGCCGTATACGCGATTGAAGGCTGCCCCATGCACGAGGACCCACTTCATCTGATTCCCCATGAGCTGCGTCCCGATTTTGAAAAGGAGTTGGGTGTACGGATTGAAGGTAATCTCTGCCCATCCTGCCAGATGAGATTGCGCACGGAATTTGATGGTGAAATTGAAAAGGTCCGCGTGGAGCGGGTATTTATATCGGAAGAAAACCGGATTGGTATTGGTACGTTCAGCCCTTCTGATCCGAAGTCACAGGATATTGCTGATTTGACGGGCAGCATCGACTTTTCCACGATTACAGAGTATGGTTCCGAATCCGACCCGCGTGCGTATCGGTTTGACGGAGAATTGAACAAAGCGAATCGTGGACTGATGGAGTTTCAGGAAATGCTGAAATGCGATGAGAAGTTTTTGTGGAATTTGCTTTCTCTGACCCAAGAGGGAAATTTTAAGGCTGGGCGGTTTGCGCTCATCAGTGCAGATGAATAGTATGTTACATCATAACACTAAAAAATTGAGCTTAGTTAAATTGGCCTTCAAGTTTACTGTCAGATCAAATTTAGCGGGTATACGTCCACGGCCCTTTTCCGTCAATGTAACTTCGATGCTATCGAATGTAGCCCTGAGAATCGAATTTTTCATTGTTTTATTATCTGTTGCGTGGTATTGGTCTAAAACAGTATTTATGTTCTTCCTGATTAAGTCCGTGTCCACATTATTTTCTCCTACCCGAGCAGATTGTTCCTCAAAAGATTCCTTCAATTTTTTTAAATCCTCCAGTTGCTTGTCCACCTCTGATTTACGCTCATCAAACATCTCATCCGTATATTTTCCAGATTCATATTTTTCGAAAATGAAATCCATTCTTTTTTTCAAAGTTTTGGTCTGTTTTTCAATGTATTCATCATCGTAAGCTATCTCCGTAGATTTTTGTTCACTAGCTAAAATAGTGCTAAAAGTGTTGTTCAATTCATCCTCATCTAAATCAGAAAGGTAAGAGAGAACACTTATTATTTCTTCTTCTACGTTTCTGTACTTTATAAAGGTGCATCCTGAGGTAGTACACCATAAAAATTCCTTGTGATATTTTATGACTTCGCCCGTTTTTTTCTTGTAGTCCTGGATGCTGTACTGTCTTACCATGCGGCGTCCACATTTAGTACATATGCATAAACCAGCCAATTCACAAGGAGAGAAGTCCATTTTAGTTCTTGGTTTATGGGAAGAGTCGTTTATTTTCTTTTGAGCTTTCTCCCAAATGTCTTCATCTAATATAGCGGGGATCGCACCAGGAATGATAATATGTTCCTCTTCTGGACGTGCAACGACTTTCCCGTTAATCCGTTGTGTTGTTCTAAATCTCATAATTCCAATGTATCTTTCATTACTAAGTAGTTGACGCAGCACTTGTGGTTGCCAGTCTCCCTTACCGCGTGGCGGTTTAATAGAGGTCTTTTTGCTCAAGTAGCTGGCGAGTGCTCTATAAGATACATCTCTTCTATGTCCCCCGGGCTCTGCCACTCCATTAACGAAGAAGTCAAAAATTGCGCGTACTTCCCGAGCCTGTTCTTCATCTATTTCTAATTTTTTTGTCGCTTTGTTGTATGTGAATCCATAGGGAGCGGCGCCGGAAACCCATCTACCCTCAATGGCATTATTTACTCGACCTCCAAAAAGCCGTTCTCTGGTTGTCTCAAATTCTTCCCGGCTCATGAATAATTCAAACCGAATTTGGCGCAGATCAGAAGGGTTACGAGGGTCATATACTTTATACGGAGTGATAATGAAAATACGATTATCTACTATTAAATCATAGATAACGCCCATGTCAGTGTATGATCCGCGGCCCATCCGTGAAATTTCTTTAACGGCAATGGCCTGATATTTCTTAGCTTGCAAGTCTTCTATTACAGACTGGAAAACAGGTCTGGATGATATTTTGTCACCAGAACCAATTTCGGGTCGCTGGTCGTAGGGTAATCCAACAGGCTCAAGAATTCTGTCCATAAGCTCTTTTTGAGCAGTCAATACATCTT
This sequence comes from Paenibacillus sp. SEL1, assembly GCF_054602535.1. Lineage (NCBI taxonomy): Bacteria > Bacillati > Bacillota > Bacilli > Caryophanales > Paenibacillaceae > Paenibacillus > Paenibacillus sp. SEL1. Next base: position 3,647,545 of record NZ_CM137723.1, read on the forward strand.
CACCTGTTCTCCGTTCTTGTTCCTCGTCTGCTCTAGATTTACGAAGATAATTAATAATAAATTCTATTCCTAAGCTCAGGAGGTAGTCTCTATTCAGTAAAGCCACAATAACACGCCCTTTTGGTTTGTATTTATATATTATGATAGTTACTATGATAAAGCCAAAGACATGCATAAATAAAGAGAAAAATTTCAGATGAATTATAGATGTTACCTAGAAAACAAAGCCAGAATTATAGGTTATTCTTATAACATGGAAAACAAAGAGAGAGCAGCACCCGACACAATCACACACCTGTTTGACGGTGGTAGGCGTAAGACGAGCGGCACCAGTTAGCCCCTTGCTATAAGACCTACAGAGAGCCGCAAGGGTAGGACAAGCGGGCATGCTGGTCTTTCTGTTTGTTCCTAGTAACTCCACTCTTGCTAATGTGCGCCTGACAAACGCATTCCCCATGACGGTGATCCTAACCGCTAAAGAGTGGATCAGGAGCGCAGCCGGGCGCGTAAGCAAGTGCCGGATTCCAACAAAGCTTATATCATTACCTGTAAGCCCAGGCTGTACGAAACGCGTTCGTGCGGTCTGGCGGGGTTTCATGCAGAATGCGAGGTTCGCTGCGGGGGTCAGTTCCCCACAGTCCTGGTTCAAATCCGGGCTTCTGCTAACATGGAATCAAAACCCATTTTTTTGTTGAATAATTACAATAAAAGACTTATAATGTAAATGTTCATAGATACCTGTAAAAACTTTATCAATCTTGAACACTCTAATAGTTTCTATACATATTGGTTGATTGATAAAGTATACAGGGTAAAAAATCAAAGAAAGTGGGCTTGTGAGTATGAAAAACATTAAAAAGGCTTCTGTAGTATCTGTTTTGTCTCTAGCTCTTGCAATTCCGTTATCTGCTTCTGCAGCAGCCACGGATGTTGCACCAGCTACAACTGACTCAACAGCAGTTTCCCAATCTGCAAACACATCGACCGATGTGAATACACCAAAAGCGGGAGATCATGTTATTACTCCTTATGCCACTAAATCGGTGGTTGATAGAACTCTCCGCAACACAGAACTAACAGAAAATTTCGATATACCCTCAGGTTATGGCTATGTTAAGGTATGGATACGTAATGACGGTAAGCAGCCAATTAAATTTTCGGTGAACAGAGGCTCAGAAACAGGTTCGCAAATGATGTCTGGAACTGTAGAACCTGGTCGCACTTACAGTGAAATTAGTTCAAGCGCTTGGCCTGGTGCTAATAAGTATTATGTATCTCTTTCCTCGGGTAAAGCATATATGGAGGGCGAGATGTCAGTTCGTATAGGCACTTCACGAGGAGAACTGTAATAATCAAATTATTGTTATTTAAATGCAGTAAGGAGGTCGGCCAACGTGCCGGCCTTTTTAGTTTCTTCAATATCACTTTATGCACGGTTAGCTCAGTGGTAGAGCGCAGGCGGGCCCGAGTAAAACAGACCTAAAGTCGTGGGTTCAATTCCCACACCGTGCACCTAAATAAATGGATGAATGAGAGTGGCGTATATGCGCTGCTCTTTTTGTTTTCACAAAAAGAGAAAAGGAAGTGTTTTGTAATGAGTACAGAAGCAAGCGCAGTACGTAATGGCGGATTTGGATATCTTGGTTCGGATAATATCTTTAAGGTGGTTAACACCGAAGCTGAGGCTCTTAAATATAGCCCCACTGGTAGAGTAGTTAGCTTTGCTGGTCCACACGCATACGGCAACCCGGTTGTTCCTACAGGCACGGGTGAATACGACCAATTGGCTATTAAGCTGCATGCAGATGGTACGCTGACTGAGAGCGAGGGCCTTACGATTCCTGCCCACATTGCCAAGGTAGTCAAAGAGCTGCAGTAATTGTTTTCCCCGGAGCTGATCCGGGGATTTACAGCGCCTAAAGGAAATGTGCGGTTCGAGTCCGCGGGGTGCTCATTTTTTCTTATTTAGAATGATTGCTAATTGTTTATTAAATGCTTCAACAAATGGAGTCAAATCGGGATCATTGGTTATTACTATTTTGTCTGACTCGGAAAATTGAAAAGTGTAGTTATTGTATTCACCGTAATCGAATCCGCCATGCCCCATAACTTGTTCAAGAGGGTAACGAGCAACCAGATTGTCACTTTGGTCTAGAACATAAAAATGAGTTTCGTCAATTTCGTATTTTCTGTATCCATAATCAAAAGCTGCAATAATAGCCATTTTCAACACCTCCTTTCGAACTAATACTTTCGGCGCAGAAAAAGGAATATCCTTCCTGGGTGTCGAAATGTTGTGTCGAAGGGAGTGGAACAATTGATAAATATATTTGTAGGTAAAACTGGGTATCTTCTCACCGAAAGGCCAGATCAGTGTCCCATATGTAAAAAATACATTGAAGCTCAACCCTTGGATGTGTATGGTCCTGGGAGAGAAAAAACAGTGTTTGTCTTTAAATGCGTTAGAGAAGCATGTGGCGAAATATTTCTAGCATATTATAAATTATCTAGGTTAGCTCCGAATGAGCGCAATTTTTATAAATTTTTAGAATGTAAACCATCTTCTTTTATTTCAAAGGAATTCAGTGACGATATTAAAAGAATTTCTCCTTTATTTTCAGTAATATATAACCAAGCGGCTAAAGCTGAAAGTGACGGACTGAGTTATATATGTGGCCCCGGGTATCGTAAATCACTTGAATTCCTGATAAAAGATTATTTAATAGAGGAAATGCCTGAAAGGTCAGATGAAATAAAAAGTATGTTATTAGGGAAATGTATTGATGGGCTCGTTACAGATAATAATATAAAGTTATGCGCAAAGAGGGCTGCATGGTTGGGAAACGATGAAACCCACTATGTTAAAAAGTGGGAAGATAAAGACGTTACAAATATGAAGGAATTAATTGATCTAACTGTACATTGGATTTCCTCAGAGATCATTACAAAGCGCTATCTCCAAGAAATGCCTTAAATCAACAGGAACGTAAGGGGTCAGGTTTCTCATAGTAATAACTCTTTCATAAATAATAGCGGCTAAATGGCTCTTTTGTTTTGTTAATCTTCTATTATGTTCCATCTCTTTTCTACCGATATATGGTAATGAGAGGAGCTGGTTTTTTGGAAAACAAGACAAGGGAAAAAGAGAAGTTCCCAGAAAAAAAAGATTTAATGTACTGGATTATAATATTGATCATGGCAATGGTAACAGTAATTATTTGGCGTGTAGATGCACCAAAAACATTAACTGATCAGATCACGCTAGGCGCTTCATTATTTTCAATATTATTAGCTGTAGTGGGCATCATAATCCCTTATATTCAAGGCAATGAAACTTCTAGACAAAATCTAGAATTGGTAAATAAGGTGGGGGATTTATCTGAAAAGATTGTTTCACTTCATTCACTAATAAATAAGCAAAAAGTTCTCAATGATAAAGTTGAAGAAATAAATAGTAAATCTACTCAAGTACCCTCTTCAAATGAGGGTTGGGTAATATGGAAAGAAGAGAAGCAGGATATTGATAAAGAAATTGAACGATTAAATAATGAATTAATTGGTTCTATCACTGTTACTCGTAAAAGTTGATTGAATACTCTTAAAAGTAAAAATATTTTCAAGCACCCTAACCGGTGCTTTTTTCTTTGCCTTAATTCCACCAGGAAGGAGGTGTTAATAATAGTAGAGAGCATATTAATTTACATTGGCCCGCCTATCCCATTGCGCGGGTTATTTCAGTTTAGCAGTTTTGTTGGAGACATACCGGAGTTCCTTGAACCACTTATGCTAGTGGAAGAGATCCGGGAGTTGGTGGTTGATGTGAATCACTTGGTTGAGGCCAAGAAGGAAATGAGCATTATCGGTACTGAAAAGAACAAAGCATTTCAGTATCTCTCTAATCCAAACAATATAGAAGCGGAGTTGAGCAAATTGGATGGTTATAAAAGCTTTTTAGGAAAAGGGATTTACATTGAAGGAGAGAACGGCGAGCTGTCGCTTGTGGGCAAGAATAACCCATTGCCTGTGGCTGGACTGTCAGGTGGTGGCGGTGGTTCTGTTACAGTTGACAGCATTACGGATGCGAGTGACGTTGGTAAGACCATTCTTAAAGCTGCTGATGCCTCAGCGGCCCGTACAGCCATTGGCGCAGGCACATCGAATCTAAAGGTTGGTATAGCAGTTACAGATGCCAAGGCAGGCAACTACACTCCAGCAGTTGCGGATATCTCAGGAGCGACCGCACTAGGTAAGCAGCTCATGGCAGTGGCAGACGCGGCTGCAGCTCGTACAGCTATAGGAGCAGGCACGCCTGTTAGTGCAGCTACAACAGCAGCAAACGGTACAGTGAAGCAGGCAGCAGCACAGGCCAATAGCGCCGCTACGGATGTTGCTGGTCTTGTTGCTGACTTTAATTCCTTGCTTGGTAAGCTACGAACTGCAGGTATTATTGCACCATAATACTGCTGAATGTTTATACACAATATACAACATATCATGCATATTACTGGTGGATGATTGTACCCCTCTAGTATGATTCTACTGGTGGACAATTGTCCCCCGCTAAACGCGCGTTTTGTATTCTAGGGGGGTATGATTGTCCCCCTCTAGGGGGGTATAATTGTCCCCCCAAGAAAGAAAGAAAGAAATATAAATAATAATATATATAATATATAGCTCATTTAGAGTAACTAGATACATACATCGTTCTATGCATTATGCATAAAAGGACGGTGTATTTGTTGTTCATACATAAAACAGAAAGGATGATAACGATGATGATGGAACATGAAGAGAATTACCACTGTCAGATGAATCTATTGGAGAACAGAGAAATGAGAGTCGCCGTTCAACTAAAGAAGGACATGCCTCAGGATCAATTAAAACGTGAAATAGCAGATAAGGTTGAACAGTATGCCAAAGATAACAAGGTGGATATACAGTCAATTAAAATACTCGTGCATCAACCACCGTCTTTCATACACATAGACATAAGCTATGCCTAACCCTTTATACCAAGGTCTTAAAGATTAAAGAATAAAAGAAGGAGGCGCGCGCGTGAAATGATTATGAAAAATAATCTTAAAAGCTTTCTTTTTCTCCAGAAAAAATAAATTTGGGTCCTTCTGGAGCTTAAAAATAGGTACGGGTGCGCATGAGCCCGAAAAACGCGTAGATTTTGAATTCGAAAAACACTTTCCTTTTTTAGCCCCGCAGGCTGCGTGTGATCCCTGCTGAGGGCTTTTTATATTGTGTATGTATAATTTATCCCTTCTATTAATGCGCCGCTAAAAAGGGGCTTAAAATGCGTCTGATAGCGTGCTTGGATTTTGATGAATAAATGGAAAGTAGGTGGTCAGTTATGGGGAAAGGAGAGAACAGGGCGGAGGTCATTGTCGGAACCAGTGAATTTGCGGCGATTGTTGGCAAAACCAAGCAATGGATCGGGCAATTAACCCGTGACGGTGTGCTTACGCAGGTAAGTCGGGGGAAATATGAGCTTGCTGCAACCGTCCAGGCATACATCCGGCATGTGACTGGGGCAACCGAGGAGGGCAAGATTAGTTTTGCAGACGAAAAGGCACAGCATGAGCAGATTAAAAAGGAAATTGCCTCGTTGGAACTGGAGGAAAAGCGAAAGAATCTACACACTACCGCTGATGTGCAAGACGCATGGGGAACACTGCTGGTGAATTTCCGCGAGAGATTAACTGGCCTGCCTCCGAAACTGGCAAATCAACTGGCGTATCTAAGCGACGAAAAGGCAATTCGCATCTTGTTGGAGGATCGCATAAACGAGGCACTAAACCTGCTGTCTAAGTATGACCCAATGGCAGATGATGAGTCATGAATGCGCAACGTAAAAGGACATTCCGCCTGCTTGCTGACACTTTAAGCCTTGTCGCGCCTCCTGAGCCAATCAGTGTATCTGAATGGGCTGACAGACACAGGGTGTTGTCTCCAGAAGCTTCGGCTGAACCTGGTCCATGGAAAACAGAGCGGGCACCTTATCAAAGGGTTCCCATGGAAGCTATATCTGACAGAAATGTTGAGTCGGTTGTGCTCATGTGGGCCTCACAGCTTGGCAAAACGGACCTGCAGCTTAATACGATTGGTTATTTTACTGGGCATGACCCAGCTCCGATCATGGTTATACAGCCGGATTTGATGGTTGCACGTGACTTTTCTAATGACCGTTTGACCCCGATGTACCGGGATTCTCCACAATTATCACCACTGGTGGTCAAGGATAAGAGCCGTGATAGCCGGAATACCATTTTGTATAAGACATTTCCAGGTGGACGGATCAACATCGCAGGCGCGAATTCGCCTGCTTCTTTGGCTTCCAAGCCGATCAGGGTGGTTATTGGGGATGAAATCGACCGTTTCCCGGTATCGGCAGGCAAGGAAGGTGACCCTGTATCACTGGTAACAGCTAGAACCAAGACGTTTTACAACAAAAAAATGGTGTGGGTATCCACTCCGACCATCAAAGGTGCTTCCCGTATCGAGGCTCTTTACGAGGACAGCACACAGGAAGAATTACACTTCCCTTGTCCGTCCTGTGATGAACTGCAGCCCTTAACATGGAGGCAGATCGACTTCGACTACGACGAAGAAACGCGGGCTTGTACACGGGTCGATCATGTGTGCAAGCATTGTGGTGCGCTGCATGGTGAACATGAATGGAAAAAGGATTATGCCAAGCGAGTGGTTTGGGTTGCTGGGAAGGAACACTCCAAAACTCGCGGGTTTAAGCTGAGTAGCCTTGCAGCAACGATAAATTACACATGGAAAGATGCTGTCAATGAATTCAAGGCTGCCAAACGTGGCGGCCCAGCGCTTCTCAAGACCTTCTTCAACACCGTTATGGCGGAGTCATGGGAGGAAGAAGGCGAGAAGGTAGAACATGAATTGCTCCTGAATCGCCGTGAGATGTACATGCATCGGGTTCCAGAGGGTGTGAAATTCCTCACTGCGGCGGTGGACACGCAGGACAATCGGTTCGAAATTGACGTCATTGGCTGGGGAAAAGATTATTCTAGCTGGAGAATACAGTATCACCGGGTATATGGTGACCTGAAATTGCAGGACGTTTGGGATGATCTGGACGAATTTCTGTCCCGGACATGGCAGGATGCAGCGGGCAGGAAGTTTCGCATACGTCGAACATTGATGGACTCGGGTGGACACTTTACTCGCGAGGTGTACAAGTGGTGCAAGCCTCGTGCCTCACGCGGAATATATGCAATTAAAGGTGAGGACAGCGGTGACGGTACACACACACCTCTTTTAAACGGCACCACAGACAACAACGTCCACCGTGCTACGGTTATTCGGCTTGGGGTAGCCGAAGGTAAGGCTAAGGTGTTTTCGTCGCTTACAATCGAACCTGGAAAGCCTGGGTCATGTCGGTTTCCACTCCCCAATCCAGATAACCCGGACCCGTTCGTATATGACGAAGAATATTTCAAACAGTTGACGGCAGAGCAATTGGTCACCCGCTATAAAAATGGGATTCCTTATACTGTTTGGGTGCAGACCAGGGCGCGGAATGAAGCCCTTGACCTTGCAGTTTATAACCGTGCCGCAATTGAAATGATGAATCCGAACTTTGACCTGCCATTACCTGAGCCGGGAAGTGTGGTTACGGGTCCGGTAAGGCCGCAGCAGCGGAAGAAGAAAAGGAATGTTTCTAGCAGCTTGTAAATTATGTGAAGGAGGTGAACAGGGGATATGCCGAAAATGACTTTAGCCGAGGCTCAAATGATGTACAAGCTTTGGTGTGACGCTGAGGCGGCACTCGCTACAGGAAAATCATACACCATCGCTGGTCGGTCTATGACACGGACAGACATGAATGTGGTACTGGAGCGCAAGAGATATTATGGTCGCATCGTTGACGACTTGGAAAATCCGGGAGTGAAACGGAGAAGCAAAGTAAGAGGAATCACCCCGTTTGACCGATGAACTGGCTGGACAAGACTCTAAACTTTGTGGCTCCGGGAATTGCGGCTAAAAGAGAGGCGTCCCGCCTGGATGTTGCAAGGCATGAAGCAGCTCAGGCAGTTATTAATAGCTACAAAGAGTCATTTGGTGGTAAAGGATACGGCAGGCATGGAGCTAGCCGCACAAAGTCGTCTATGGTCATGTGGCAAACGCCAGTTGGTGACGCTGATGCAGATATTCATGAGAATATTAACGAGCTTAGAGCCCGGGCCAGAGACTTACACATGGGATCTGACGTTGTTGCAGCAGCTCACAAGGGTTTGCGAACGAACATCGTTGGTACTGGCTTACGCCTCAACCCTGCCTTTGATTCCAAATTTCTAACACTCAGCGATCAGGAAAGCGAAGACTTGAGGGCGAGCATACACAGGGAATGGGCATTGTGGGCTGAAACAAGCAAATGCGATGCGGCAGGGCTCAATGATTTTTACGAGTTGCAAGCCCTAGCTTTCTTGTCAACCCTCATGAGCGGGGACGTATTCGCTTTGTTGCCAATGCTGCCGAGAGATCATGCGGTTTATGACCTCAGAATCAACCTAGTTGAAGCTGACCGTTGTGATACTCCTTTTAATGTGCAATTGGACGATTTGGATCGGATCCAATCTGGCGTTGAGGTTGACGCAGACGGTATGGTGGTTGCGTACCATTTCAGCAACCGTCATCCGGGTAGCAGTAGGTTTGACCTGACAAGTGAAAGGGAATGGGTCCGGGTCGAGAGGTATGGCAAGCAGACGGGGCGATTGAATGTAATCCATCTTTTTGAAGCGGAACGACCAGGGCAACGACGGGGCATACCAATTATTGCGCCTATTATCGAATCTTTAAAGCTGCTCAACCAGTATACAGAGGCAGAATTGATGGCTGCAGTCATCACGTCAATGTACACCGTGTTTGTAAAAACTCCAGGAGATGACGGGCAAGATCCGTATGGTATGAATGAACCGGAAACTGACAATCAGTATCAAGAACCTATACCCGGGACTGGTGGCGACAACATAAAGATGGGTCGGGGTGCTATCGTTTATCTGGACCCTGGAGAGGATGTTCAATTTGCTGACCCGTCAAGACCAAATCCGAACTATGAAGCTTTCGTTCGGGCACTGTTGAAACAGATTGCAGCAGCTCTTGAGCTACCGTATGAGATACTGACCAAGCAATTCACTAGCTCGTACTCGGCTTCTCGGGGGGCACTATTGGAAGCTTGGAAAATGTACCGCATGCGCCGTTCCTGGCTGGCTAAAACGCTTTGCCAGCCTATTTATGAAGAATGGTTTGTTGAGGCTGTAACCAAAGGTAGGATACACGCGCCTGGCATCTTTGATGACCCGGCTATTTTTGCTGCCTACACACGGGCTGAATGGCATGGTCCAAGTCAAGGTTTACTTGATCCAACCAAGGAAGTAGGCGCGGCTGTTACCCGAATTGAGAACAATTTAAGTACAGCCACAAAGGAAACGGTCGAGCTAAACGGCGGATCATGGGAACAAAACATTCAACAGCGTGCGTATGAGAAAGCACGACTCAAGGAACTGGGACTGACCGAAGGAACTGCACCAGCTCCGGTTACGCCTTCTGAACCGTCTGATGAGGGCGATGAAGACAACGACGATGAGGAAGGGGGTGAAAACACAAATGCCAAAGAAGATCAAGGCTAACGGGCCGATAATCGGGGATGCAAACGCATGGGTTTATCAATGGTTTGGTATTCCGGCTGTGAGTCCAGGGATGATATCCAAGGAACTTGATGCAGCAAACGGAGACGAGATCGAATTGTACGTAAATTCTCTTGGCGGTTCCGCCTTTGATGGTGCTGAGATTTACACTTTACTCAAAGATTACCCCGGGAAAATCACGGCGAAAGTAACGGGTGTAGCGGCTTCTGCTGCCTCGGTTATGCTCATGGGTGCTGACGTTATCAAGATATCGCCGCCGGGGCAGATCATGATTCACAACGCTGCAACGGGTACGGATGGCGACAAGAATGCCCATGACCGCTCTTCTGCCCTGCTGAAAAGCACGGACGAGGCAATCACCAATGCTTATTCACTCCGAACAGGCAAGACAAGGGACGAACTACTTGATCTCATGAACGTTACAACTTGGATGAATGCTCAGAAGGCTGTCGAACTTGGATTTGCGGACGAAATAATGTTCAGTGAAGGCGCCACAGAAGTTACCAACAGCGCTTTTGATATGCTCGGCAGTGACGGAGTTTTGCCTGAGGCGGTCATAAACAAGGTTCGCAACGAGCTTCTTAAAAGCGGAGGATTCACAAATCAGCCTCCAGCGCTTGGCGACAGCGGACTGGAAAGGATAACCCCCTTGCAAAGCATCCCAAATCTGCAATTTGCTTCGACAGCCAAACAGCCTGTAGCTGCTGTTAACACAAATAAAGGCGGTACTCCGCAAGCCGGAGACACATTCGAGGGACTAAAAAATCAGATAAGCCAAATGAAGGGAGAAAACAAACCAATGGATTTAAACCAACTGAAAAACGAGCACCCAGACTTGTACAACGAGGTGGTCAGTCTGGCTACTACAGCCGAACGCAGCCGTATTAGCGCACTGACAAATATGGAGGGTGCCCCTGGAGCCAAGCCTTTTATTAAAGATGCCATCACAAATGGCGAAACCGCCGGTGATGTGGCTATGAAAATCGTTCAAGCATCAATTACGCGTGTGGGCCAAGAGGGGACGCAACGCCAACAAGATTCGGACGACAGCGGTGTGAAAAATGTATCCCCGGAAGCGCCTGTAATCACTGTCGGTGCATCAAATGATGACGCTGAAAACGAACAAGCCGTAAACAACATGATTGAGTATGCAAAACAGCTTCAAAACAAAAAGGGAGGTCGTAAATAATGCCAGCTTATGAAAGCCAGCCGTATGACAATCTGTACGCAGGTGGAGTCGAACCGAAAACGGTCATTGCAATTATCGTCAAAGCGGGGTCTGGAGTGGTTAAACGTGGTACTGTCTTGGGCAGAGAAAGCCAACTCGCTGAAACAGATCCGTACGCAGGAACACCCATCACTGTGCCAGTAGATTCGAGTAAGACGGGCGGTATTGAGAATCCATACTGCATCTTGGCAGACGAAGAGGTCGACGCTACAACCAAGGATGCTCGGGCCGTGGCTTACACATCTGGTGAGTTTAATCGTGATGCTCTCAAGTTCGGCGGCACTGATACAGTTGCAAAACACGAAGTCGCCATGCGCAACATCGGTCTTATCACAAAACGAGTAGTTAAATAGGGAGGATTAATACATTATGGCAAAAGATATTTACGCATTTCCGCAGTTATTCCGTGTAGTCGAATCATTTCCACAGGATTCTTATTACCTACTGGACACATACGCATCCGAAGGGGAAACGTTCGACTCCGATGAAATTGAAATCCAGACTAAAAAAGGTCACCGTCCGCTGGCTCCTTATGTCAATGAATTGATGCCAGGTAAGGTTGTACTGCGCACTGGATTTACAGCCAAACAGTACAAGCCTGCGCTAGTTAAACCTATGCGTGTCATCACTCGGAACGATCTTAAAGTAAGACGTGCTGGAGAGACTTTGTATAACCCGGATTCTCCGGATGTTCGGGCGCAGAAACTCCTGATCGAAGACACGGCTGAATTGTTAAGCACAATCGACCGCCGAAAGATTCAACAGTTGTCCGAAACCATGTTTACGGGCAAGACAACGCAAATCGGTGAAGGTGTGAATCAGGAATTGGATTGGGATTTTACCAACAAGGAAGTTCTTTCAGGAAAAGACTTCTCGGACCCAACTTTTGATGTTGTTGCTTATCTCACAGAGAAGAAAATGAAGGTCATGCGAAAAAGTGGCTTGACCATGCGTAGGGTGTTGACCACTTTTGAAGTTGGATCTGCAATTACTAGTCATCCTACTTTGCTTGCAATGATCAAAGCAGAAAAAGAAACCCTTGATGTCGGTAATTTGAACCAAGACATTCTGCCAGAGGGCGTTGTATATCATGGTTATTTGCGTCAGGCTGCTATTCATATCTGGTCCTACACCAATTCATACACCGACGAAGAAGGTAAAGAGCAGGATTACATTCCTGCTGGAACACTTGCGTTACTGCCAGACGGAAAACCGTTTGAGTTTAACTATGGAGCTAACTTGATCATGGGGGATGACGGTCAGTTCCAGTATGTCAAGGCAAAGGTAACGCCGCAATCATGGACTACTAAAGAACCTGCAGCTCGTTACTTGCAAATGTTGGCCCGTCCTATCGTCGTTCCGCAAAATGTGGACGGATGGTATGTAGCTAAGGTTCTTAACTAAAGAGGAGGAAAACAGAGATGGCATATATAGCAACGTGGAATATCCGTCACAACGATAAGAATTACAAAATTGGTGAAGAGGTCCCTGTTAGTATTGGCAAAGAGGCGATTCAACGACTGATTGATCTTGGAATGGTAGAGGATGACAAGAAGAATACCGCCAAGCCTGCGGAATAAGGGGTTAGGAGGCGCGTCATGAGCGATATTCAAACTGAATTGATAAAACCGTTCAGTTTTAAGGATCAGATCGAGCGGGATGTGAAGTCCGTTTTCTTGAATGAACGTGAGTTTGCCGACTGGCATGAAATCGCCTTTATGAGTCCGCCGAAAAACGGACTGCCTGTCACACCTGAACCGCCTGTCAAAATGTTGGTTATTGTTGATGATGATGAACTGAGAGATCGGAAAACTAGCGCCTCGAATCCAACAGATGGCGTTTACGATGCCGATCTTTTGTTTTATGCTCAGCGTGCCGACTTCCTGCTGAACTTTGGCAGGCTTCCGGCCCTGCAAAGCAAAATTAGGTTCGACGAACGCACCTATACGGTGACAGATATCCAAGATGACGAGAATATGGTTACCGTCACGTTGGGGCGTAAAGGATCATGATTCGCATCGATGCCAAAGAGCTGGGAACCATGAAAAAGCGCTATGAGAAAGTCAAAGTTCAGGCTAAAGTGGTTGTGTCCCGAGCGATGAACCGTGTTGCATCTAATGCACGGACCAATGTAAAAAAAGAAATCGCTAAGGAATATGTGATCAAATCAGGCGATGTAAACAAAACATTGTCAACCACCAAGGCCAGCGCTTCATCTACTTCAAGCGTGGTGCGTTCGACCAGCCGGGGAACTGGACTGGATAAATACAAGTTCAACCCTAAACGAGCAACGGGAAAGCGACCTAAAGTTTTGAAGGCGGCTGTTAAAAAAGGGGGAGCGGTAAAGGGGATAAAGGGCGCGTTTGTGGCAGACAAAAACGGAGTAAAGATTTTCGCCCGTGAAGGAAAAAAGAGGCTGCCTATTCGCCGCCTGTATGGTCCCCCAGCTCCAGAAATGTTCAATCAGCAAAAGGTGCGTACTCCTGTTGAGCAGAAAGCCCGAGAAACATTTGAAGAACGTATTATGCACGAACTGGATAGGGAGTTGAAACCATGACCCCATTTATGCTTAGAGACGCTTTGGTCAAAGAACTGGAGCGTCTTTTTGCTGACTCAGCATATCTGAATGCACGTGGTGAGTTGTCCAAACTAAACATTTATGCGCAAAACCTGCCTGCAAAAAGCCAAGAAGATGATGACGATCATTACCCGTTCATTCTTGTTCGTGTGGGTGATGTTGTCGATGTTTCGGACACCGAAAACTCAACGTGCGCCATTATGTTGAGCGTTGGAATTATTGATGAAGGGCTGGACATGCGCGGTGAAGATACTGTCCTTAATATCACACAGCGTATCAGACAGCACTTTCTTACCAACCGAACGTTGGACAGACAATTTATTTTGGAACCCCAATTGACGTGTTCCTTATTCGAGGAAGAGGATATGTATCCTTACTTTTTCGGCTATGTGGACATGAGTTGGATCATTCCTGCTATAAGAGAGGGTGTTCAGATTGACTACTGAAAAAACAGAAACTCAAGACGTTAAACAGGCGGAAAAGCCGCCTGTAAAAGATAAGAAAGACGTTTCGCCTGTGGTACCTGCTCAGCCATCCCAAGCAGCCGAACGGGAACAACTTATTTACATTGGCCCTAATCTTCCGGGCGGAAGACTGGCGAAGTATTTTATTTCACTGGGCGGGTTCCCGGCATATCTAAGTGACATTTCAGACAAAGTCCCTGCCATCACGGAACTGTTTGTCCCGGTTACTGATCTGGCAGCCGCTAAAGTGGCGATGGACCAGCCGGGAACTACTCATAACATCGCTTATGCCGCTGTGGTTGAGGCGATCCAAAAAGGAGGAATTTAAGTGGCTGAACGTCATGGTGTATTTATCACTGAGCAGCCCGCATCTGTCATTACCCCAGTGCGGCTCAACGTCACATTACCCGTTGTATTCGGTACAGCTCCGATCAACCTTAGTACGCTTGATGCTGCACCAGTGAATAAGCCGATTCTGTGTGAATCGTGGGCCGACGCAGTTTCTGCGTTCGGATATTCGGACGACTGGGAATCATTTACCCTTTCTGAATTCATGCATTTCCATTTTAAAATCTCGAAACAATCGCCGGTCGTTTTTATTAATGTGCTGGACCCTGTGAAGCATGCAACCTCAGTCACGGCAGCTTCTTATACATTGGTTAATGGCACGCTTACGGTTGCGGTGCAGGGGATCATTAAAACGTCTGTACTGATCACATCCGAAGATGGTGCGACCACATATATACTAGGCACCGATTACGCTCTGTCCTTTAACGATGCTGGGAATTTAGTGGTATCTCGTATCGCTTCCGGCGCGTTGGCATCTGGTGCAAAGGTCAAAGTTGGTTACAGCAAGCTTGACCAAAGCAAAGTCACACCTGCGGATATTATCGGCGGTATGGATGTAGATACTGGCATTGCTACAGGACTGGAATTGCTAGATCAAATTTTCCCGCTGTTCCGAATTGTTCCCGGTCTAATTGCTGCGCCGGGATTTTCACATAATCCTGTGGTCGGTGCGATTATGGTTGCAAAAGCCAACTCGCTTAACGGTGGGCACTTTAAAGCAACGGCCCTCACAGATCTGCCATCCAACGTTGTATATACCGAGATTGCGAAGTGGAAGAAGGACAACGCTTATACGGACCCACAGCAAATTAACACCTATCCGTTGGCTACCAAGGACGGTTTGAAATATCACATGTCTACGGTAGTTGCTGCGGCGACTGTTAAATCTGACGTTGATAATGGCGGCATCCCTTCGACTTCTCCGTCGAATACCGCCGCGAATATTGATGGTACTGCTCTGACAGATCGTGACTTTTTACTAGGTCCACAGCAAGCGCAGTATCTTAATGCGCAAGGGATCGTAACAGCACTCAATTTTGTTGAAGGGTTTGTAGTGTGGGGTAACCGGACAGGAGTTTACCCGGATGCTAAAGACCCGCAATCTAGCTTTATACCGGTACGCCGTATGTTCAACTGGATTGGTAATACGCTGACTCTAACCTACTGGAAGTACCTTGATGATCCAACCAATAAGAAGATGATCGAGGCAATCACTGATTCAGTGAACGTCTGGATCAATGGTCTGGTAGCTGCAGGTTACTTGCTGGGTGGACGTGTTGAATTTAACGCTTCGGAAAACCCAATAGAAAATCTGATTGATGGCAAAATGAAATTTCATGTGTACATCACGCCGCCGTCTCCGGGTCAGGATATTGATTTTGTACTGGAATACGATGCTTCTTACTTTGCATCGTTGTTCGCAGCTTAGAGGAGGTTTGAACATTGGCTAAAGAGCAGATCAGTCAACGGACGATACAATATGAGGCTTACCGTAATGGTTCGGAGTATTTGGGGACTACAACCGTAGACCTTCCCGAAATCACATTACTAGCTGAGGACGTGACGGGCGGGGGTATTAACGGTACTGTCAATACTCCGACTATGGCCCAATTCGATGCCATGTCTACTACCCTGAATTTCAGGACTCACGAAGAAAGTTATTATTCCCTTTTTGCTCAAGAGATCCACGCCATAGATTTACGGGCAGCTATCCAGGTGCAGAACCGTTTAACCGGGCAGTTGGATGTTGTACCGTACAAGGTATCATTTCGCGGTAATCCCAAAACAATGTCTTTGGGCAGCTTGGAACCAGGAGCGACGTCCGACAATTCTGTGGAATTTGAAGTGACCTATATCAAGATCACGCTTAATGGAGCGGTCAAGGTGGAAATTGATAAATACAACTCTGTTTGTGTTATCAATGGTGTCGATTACTACGCAAAAATCCGTCAGGCGCTTGGGAATTAATCATTTCCGGGCGTTGACCCGGATTAAAATATGGAGGATTATAACATGACTAATATCGCTAAAGAGGCAGAATTGAAACCAGTGGAGAAGGTAGAAGGTACTTCACAATATACGCTTAAATTCGATAAACCTTGGGACTTTGAAGGCGAAAAATATACGGAATTGAAATTTGATTTTAATAAAATCAATGGTCGTAAGATGATTGCACTTACTAAAAGATTGGATCTTGATGATATGAAAACTCCTGTCAAGGCAATTAGTATGGAATTGCAAGCTGCTGTATGTGCTGAGGCTGCAAGTGTTCCGATGGAGTTGATTCTCGAACTTCCGGGCAACTATTTTTCTAAAGTGACTGTTATGGCTCAGAATTTTTTGCTGCTATAGATGCAAGTGAAGATGTTGCATCTGATATCCGGGAAATTGTACTGACTTTATCAATAGAAACCAGAAACAGCATTGATTTTTGGTTGGATCAACCGATAAGCGACCTGTCTAAATGGCAGGACGCTTTTTCTGCTTATGCAATTAAAAAAGAGAAGGCGCTAGAGGAAGTTGAAAAGGCCCGAAAGAGAGGGCGGTGATGTAGTGGGACGCGAATATGATGTGGCGATGAAGCTCGCGGCTAATTTGGACCAGAGCTTTTTTGGTGCGTTTGATAAGGCGATTCAAAAAGTGAACGGTCTTGAGAACAGCTTTAAAGAACTGAAAAATATCCAGATGCCTACTGGAGCGATTACCAATTTGCAGCAAGAAGTTGGGCAGTTAAATACTAAGCTGCAAAGCGTTAATGCCAACCGGGTTGGGGAAAACGTCTTTAAGCCCCTAAAGGACGACATTAGGGACGTGAAGACAGAGCTTACACGGCTCCAGTCCATGCGCTTGTCGGGAGATATAACCCGTGCGCTGGAGGTTAATGTTCAGGGGCTTGAACACAAGCTTAAAGCCCTTGGGCATTTGAGGATCGGCGCGAAAGTATTCGAACCGATGATGGCGGCTGCTAAAGCGGTTGAGGCGCAAATACGAATCATTCAATCTATGCGGATCACAGGTGATATCGTCAAAGATATCCGAGAAGATCTTAAAAAGCTGGAAAATGAATTTAAAGATATCAAGCGCATAAATGGCCCAAAAGACGTTTTCCAAAACATGATTAGCGAATTGAAAATTGTTATTCCGGATCTGCGAGAAATGAAGAAGCTTCTGGCAGACATAGCCCGCATTCGCATGCCTTCAAATCAGTTCGGTAATGATATCGAAGCGTATGTAAGGCAGATTAAAGAATTAGAGAAGCGAATGAGAGAAATCCAGCGAATTCATGGTCCTTCGGGCGGTGGCGGTGGTGGATCTGGCGGAGATGATTCAGGAGGCGGCGGTACATTGCTTGCCGCTGGTGGAGCTGGGATGATGGCGGGAGCTGCCGTGGCTGCGGGCGGCTTTTTTGCGTTTAAATATGCGGACGAATACCAGAAGGCCATGCTTCAAATCCAAGCCAGCACAGGGCAGACAGAAGCGCAGATGAAGGGCATGAAAGACATTGCCAAGAATCTGTACAATCAGAAGCTAGGCGAGGACTGGAACGATTTGGCGCTTGTCGTCGGTAAGGCGAAAAACGTCCTGAAACAGACTGGTCCAGAACTTGAAAAATCAGCACGAGGCGCGATTGTCCTTCGAGACACCTTCGAAAATCTGGACGTTGATGAATCTATCAAAACCGTCGATACCATGATGAAAAACTTTGGTATCACATCGGAACAGGCGTATAACCTGCTTGCCCAAGGTGCACAGAAGGGGCTGGACAAGTCTGGCGAATTACTGGACAGCGCCAATGAATATTCAGCCTACTTTGCAAAATTAGGATTCAGCGCAGAGGGCATGTTCGATATTTTTTCTGCAGGCCTGGATGCAGGGGCCTTCAACCTTTTTATTAGGGCTTTATGGCGGCGACGCCATACCGAAACCTCTCTAATTCATGGGAAACCCTAACGTTGAGACGAGGGAAATCATGAGCGAAGCCTGTATTATACAGGAACGTGCAACGACTATCGGTGAGAAGCCGAGTACATGCAAGCGCGTGGAAATGGGAGGGGACTCTTAGGAGTTCTTGATATAGTCTGATCTGCATGGAAACATGCAGCTGCCTTTAGTGGCGGGTAAGGGAGTAGCGAACCTTACTGAACATAATGTGATAAAGTCGGGGATGGAATTAAAGAATTTGGTATCCGTACAAAAGACGGTTCCAAAAGCTCACTAGAAGCCTATAAATCCATAGGGCTCGGCGGTAAAGAAATGACGGCAGCATTCGCAAAAGGCGGGAAGACAGCACAGCAAGCATTCTTGAAAACTGTGAAAGCTATCGAAGCTGTGAAGGACCCGGTTTTGAAGAATGCTGTTTCTGTGCAATTGTTTGGTACGCAGGCGGAGGACTTGGAGGCTCGCGTAATCAAGTCCTACGGGAACGTCAAAAAGCAGTTTGATAAGACAAAAAACACGATTGATGAGATGGCAAAAATAAAATATAGCAGCATGGGCGATGCCTTCAAGGGGATAGGTCGCCAACTGCTCACATCTCTGATTATTCCTGTTTCGGACCTGCTGTTACCAGCATTCAATAAGTTCAGTAACTGGTTCAATGTCGCTGGACCTAAAATCGGTAAATTTTTCAGTGGAATTGGTAAGCAGATTGGCGAAGTCGCTGAGAATATACAATGGTTATTTGAAAACGGTTTTGACGGTGAGATGCATGGTGTTGTCGTCAATTACAGCAAAATGTTTGGTATGAATGATAAACAGGCCAATGTTCTTGCTGACAATGTGAAAGATATCTATGGTCGTGGCGAAAAAGCCCTTAAAGGGATCACTGAATTCGGCGGGAATGTCGCTTGGCTATTCCAAAACGGATTTGATGGTGAGATGAAGGGTGTAACCATAAACTACGCCAAAGCGCTAGGCATGGACTCCAAGCAGGCTAATGGATTAGCTGATGAAATTGGAAAATCACTATCATCTATGAAAGATAAATTCGCAGAATTTAAGGTTAGTCTTAAGCCGATTATCGGGGATCTGCTAGATTACTTCAAAGAAGCATTTACTTTTGGTAGCGGTATGGATTTTGGAAGTATATTAACATCTGTGAATAGCCTGCGGAAATCCTTAACGCCTGTAATAGAATCTATCGCCACCGGGATCGGTCCTGCATTGCATTCCGTCACATCCTTGCTTGCTCCACTTATGAAGGTCGGTAAACAAGCCTTCAATGCCATAATCCCTTTGGTCATGAAACTATCATCTTCTATTTCTTCCAAGCTTGGACCTGTATTTACGTCAGTCTTTGGGTATTTAACGAAGACCTTGTTGCCGCAAGTCAGCTCGGTGCTGGCTGCATGGCTGCCTAAAATCGGAGCGTTGTTTGGTAAATTGGGCGGCTTAATAATGGCTATTTATGAAAGGAGCATTGCGCCAACCATAAATACCCTTGTGACTATATTCAAATGGGCGTGGCCCGTTATCACTACTGCTGTAACAGGTGCTATCAATATTCTCAAACCTGTAATAGGTGGAATCATTGATGTGCTGGGTGGTGTGATTGACTTTTTAACTGGTGTATTTACTGGGAACTGGTCTTTGGCCTGGGATGGTATCAAGCAAATTGTAGTTGGAATTTGGGAAGGTATCACAGGGGCAATTAAAGCTGCATTCAACAATGTAATCGGAGTAATAAATTCATCTATTGATAAAATAAATGGATTTAGTTTTACAATGCCAGATGCCCTAGGTGGTAAGACGATAGGCGGCATGGACATACCACATTTGCCTATGCTTGCAGATGGAGATATTACCAACCGTCCGTCAATCATGGGTGAGGCTGGCTGGGAAGCCGCAATTCCGATCAACAACAAGCCTAGATCCATGAATCTACTGGAAAAAACCAATAGACTCATGGGCTACAACCCAGGCGGAAACGGTGACAATCTGAATCTTAACTTTAATATTGTAATCCAAGGGAACGCTGATAAAGAAGTAGTGACGCAGGCGGTCAAAGCTGCAGAACCTTCTTTCCGTCAGCAGTATAAGCAAATGAAACGGCAAGATGCGAGGACAAGCCTATGACGAAATATACCACGATCCAGGGCGATACCTGGGACATGATTGCCTATAAAGTGTTTGGTGATGAAACGTTGATGATCCAGATTATGAATCTTAATTTGGACTACATCGACGTTTCTATTTTTTCTGCTGGTACAGTTTTGCGGATGCCAGACGTTTCAGTAGTTGAAGAAACCGCCTCTGACCTGCCTCCGTGGAAGGTGTAACATGGACGAAACTATTGATGCAAGACGTGCACAGGTCGTAATTAATTATAACGGCAAGGACATCACCAAAGAGTTGTCCGACTATTCATTGGATTTAACTTATACCGATGCGGAGCCGGGGACGCTGGACGATCTGCAAATTAACCTTGAGGATAAGGCGCGTAAATGGTCTGGTCCTTGGTCGCCAAGTGCTGGAGACAGGATAGTTGCCTATATAAAAACAATCAATTGGAGCAAACCCGGAGAGATTAAGCGGCTTAATTGTGGCACGTTTGAGGTGGATTCGATTGACTTCGCTGGCCCACCTGATACGGTCAGCATTAAAGCAGTTTCGCTACCGGTTTCAACAAATGTTCGCCAGGAGAAGAAAACGAAGGCTTGGGAGTCTGTAACACTAAAGTCTATTGCTGCTGAAATTGCCAAGCGTGCGGGCTTCTCCTTAATGTATGAGGCTCACAACAATCCGAAATACGACCGCCAGGATCAGACCGATGTGTCTGACCTGGCTTTTTTAAATGACTTGTGCAAACAGGAAGGCATAGCGCTAAAGGTAACGGGCAAAAAGCTTGTCCTGTTCGATGAGTACGTTTATGAGCAAAAGCCGTCTGCGCTGACAATTGAGCGCGGGGTTTCGGATATTATAAGCTATGGGTTTTCTTTTTCGACTCAGGATGTGGCATATGCAGGTTGCGAGGTCAACTATCAGCCTTCCGCAAAAAAGAAGTCGCCTAAGAAAAAAGACGATAAGGATAAAACCAAGGCTGCTGCAACTACAGATGGATCTACTTCTAAGGATTCGAAAAAGAAGAAAGAGAAATCGGAGCAGCCAAAGCCGATTAAGGTGATTTATCGCCCACCTGGCGCTCCGAAAGATGGACCAATCTTAAAGGTGTCTCAGAGCGTTGGTTCACAGGCTGAGGCAATTAACGCGGCCCGTAAGAGCCTGCGCGAAAAGAATAAAGAGGCTGGTAAAGCTACTTTGTCTCTCATGGGGAATGTCGGTCTTGCAGCCGGGATGACGATTACAATTAAAGGCTTTGGTCGCTTTGACGGTAAGTACATTATCGTTTCTGCCACTCATGCAGTTGGTGGATCAGGATATACGACTAATCTGGAAATTAGAAAAGTGTTGGGGTGGTGACATGGCAAATGAAAATTTAAATAGAATCGGGGTTGTCTCCAGTGTAGACACCGAGACGGGAAAGGTGCGAGTAATCTTCCCTGATATGGACGATATGGTTTCCCCAGAGCTACCACTTTTAACAACTGGGACTGGGTGGGGTCTTTCGAATGCTATGCCAGAGCCGGGCGACAATGTGGTGTGTATTTTTCTCGGGAATGGGAAACCAGATGGAGTTTGTCTTGGCGCACTATATGACGGTAGCTATGATATGCCTGCCGATCAGTCCCAACGTGGTATCTACTTCGAGGATGGCAGCTATGCATATTTCGATAGAAATACAGGCTCCATAGTGGTCAATGCGGTCGGAGCTGTGAACGTACAGGCGAAGGCCGTAAACATTAAAGCGGAGTCTGTGCAAATTACAGCCCAAACCGTAGAGATTAAGGCCAGCAGCGTAAATATAAATGCTCCAGCGGTCCGGTTCGGTGGTAATGTAACGGTCGTCGGATCGGTAAAGGAACTAAATGAACCGATTGAAGGTGAATAATTATGGCAGCTAAAATAGGCAGTTATGGGGATATCCCTTTTGTAGTTACGCCGAAGGTTATACGTACATTCCGTGAGCTCACCCGGTCTAGCGCCAGCAGATGGGCGGACCATGAAATCATGTTGAAAAAGCCCAAAAGCCAGTTTTTAGGTCCGGGTCTGGACACCGTGACATTTACCATGTATTTCGCAGTGTGGCATGGGACTAACCCGCGAAAAGAAATGGAAAAGTTGGTGGAATGGGATCGGAAGGGCAAGGCCGGAGCGCTGACAATCGGCGGTAAAAAGTTGGGTGTTGGTCTGTGGGTTGTGACGGGGCTTGAGCAGGCTTGGAGTTATGTGGACAATCGGGGGAACCTGCTGGCTGGCACCATAAACATAACGCTGAAGGAGTACGTCAAATGAGCGAGTACAATCTTACGTTATCCGGTGCTCGCCCGATTGATTTTGCACCAGCTACCAAAGAGGCAGAATTGCGACAGAACCTGTTTACTCTGCTTACATCATGGCGCGGATCTGTTGTTTTGAATCGACAATTTGGATTTGATCCTGCTGCTTTGGACGAGCCGACAGAGGTCTCCAAGGCGCTTATCACGTCACAAATTTATGAGTTGGTCGGTGAATATGAACCAAGGATTTTAATTCAGGAGATACAGTTTGTTAATCCGCAGGACGACCCTGACAACGGGCGGTTAATCCCGGTCATTTACTTCGAGGAACAGGAGGTGAACGCAGATGACTACACTGGCTGAGTTGCCGGACATTGATTTTGTCCAAGCGGATGTTAAGGCAATGCAGGATTCGCTTATTACGCTGTACGAATCAATTGCAAAGAGGCAGCTTGCTCCAGCCGATCCGCTTCGTACTTTCATAAATGCGATATCGTACAAGATGTTAATGCAAGAGGTTAAATTGAATCAGGTCGCCAAGGGTCAACTACTCCGGTATGCACGTGGCACTGTGCTGGATCATCTAGGGGCCTTTGTAGAAACACCGCGTTTAGGTGCCGATTATGCCATTACCCTAATCCAGTTCACGCTGTCCACGCCACTCACGAATGTCCAGATTATCCCCGCAGGGACCCGTATAGGTCCGACTGAGGGGGACGGTACTATTTATTTTTCTACCAAAGACGCGGTGTCTGTCCCGATTGGCGATGTTGTTGTCACGGCTGCAGCCGAATGTAATGTTTCTGGCACAGAAGGTAATGGATACATTGCAGGCCAGCTCACGACACTGATTGACCCACTCCCTTATGTAGCATCTGTAACCAATCTGACCGAAACATCGGGCGGAGCTGCCGTGGAGGACAATGACCCATACCGCGAGCGGATTCACATTGCCCCGGAATCGTTTAGTGTAGCGGGTCCAGATGGTGCGTATGAATATTGGGCCAAAACTGCCAGTGCATCAATAGCAGACGTACATGTGGATTCTCCGAGTCCTATGCAGGTGGTGGTTACCGTGTTGCTTGCTGGTGGGGTCATCCCCACACAAACCGTTCTTGACGAAGTGTTCGCGGTGTTGGACGACAGAAAGCGGCGACCTCTAACGGACAAGGTTACTGTTCAAGCTCCTACAGAGGTCGGTTACGATGTTGATTTGACCTACTATATCCGTAAATCAAGGGCGACAGACGTAACGAGTATTCAAAAAGGCGTAGAGGCTGCTTTATCCGAGTACAAGCTATGGCAAAAGTCGCGATTAGGCCGAGACATAAACCCATCTCAGCTAACACATATGCTCGTGGCTGCGGGTGCTTCACGGATAGATATTAAATCGCCTATATTCCTGAATCTTGGGTCAAACCAGGTTGCCAAGGAAGGCACGGTTACAATGACTTTCGGGGGGCTGGTTGATGATTAAACTGTCTGAATTAAGCTTGTTGGACCTGCTGCCTGATAACTTACGGACTGATAAGCAAGTACAGGATGCGGCGATGGCTCTTGATGTAAAGATGGACGAGCTAACAGCGAAGATTCAGCGTGTTGATTTGTTCGGTCGTACTGATTGGTCAGACGAAGAAACCGACGAATTGGCTTGGCAGTTCCATGTAGACTACTATGACCCTACATTGCCTCTTGAGCAGCGCAGGGAGCTTGTACGACAGTCTATCCCCCTCCATCGTCGCAAGGGTACACCGAGCGCTGTGGAGGATTTGGTGACCACTATTTTCGGCTATGGCAAGGTAGAGGAGTGGTGGGAGTACGGTGACGACCCTGGCTATTTTCAGGTGGTTGTGTCCAACCCGAAGGCTACCGAAGAACAGGCGCAGCAGTTCATTGAGGTGGTTGAATCCGTTAAGCGGAAAAGCGCCCACCTGCGACGCGTTGTTGTTTTGGATTCAGCAAAGGGCACTCATTACTATGGTGTGGGTACACAGCAAGTGGACCTCATCAATTTAAGGCAGGTGAATTAAATTGGCGTTTGATGGAATCCAAATTACTAATCGTGGTCGAAATCTGCTGGCAAAGGCAGAAGCAGGCCAGACCAAAATAACATATACAAAATTTTCAGCCGGGGATGGAAAGCTGTCCGGTCAGATGCCTATTACATTAAAGGCACTGATTAACGAAAAAATTTCTTTCCCGGTCAGTCGGCTGAAGATACAAAACGAAAATGTGGTTGTTCCTGGCTTCGAGTTTAGCAACCAGGGCGTTGCCTCCGGCTTTTTCTTTCGCGAGGTAGGATTGTGGGCAACAGATCCAGACTTGGGAGAGATCCTGTACGCCTACGCCAACGCGGGTGAGGGGGCTGAATATATTGACGCTCAGAACACGTCTGCTGTATTAAAGAAGCTATTTAATTTTGAGTTGACTGTAAGCAATACAGCCCAAGTGACAGTAGTTGTGGACGACACAATTATTTATGCCACTCCGCAAGATGTAGCGGACGCCTTGAAGAAATCTAAGGACTACACGGACGCAGCAATCTTGGGGGTGAAAGTTCCCGATGCCAGCACGACTCAAAAGGGGGTTGTGCAGCTCACCAACTCCACAAACAGCACGTCCGAAGTGTTGGCGCCAACTGCCAAGGCGTTGAAAACAACTTACGACTTAGCTAATAACGCATACAGGGACCGGGGAAACGCACCACTAAACTGTAACGACGCCATCCTGTCGGGTAATTACAATGTAGCTCTATCCTCGTGGACGGGATACAGCAACTATCCAGCCGGAGCATACGGGTACGGAAAGCTAGTCGTCGACTACAACGGAGGCGCGTGCGTACACACTTATTACACGCACGACAATCCCGGACGAATTTTCACGCGCATATCGTTTAACGGTGCTGACTGGAGAGAATGGACAGAGATATTCACCACGACAGGTGGTGTTATACCAAGGGATGTGACTATCTCGGGCACTGAAAAAGCACTGGTTATAAAAAATACTGGTGCTCCCCACGGTATAAGATTCCAAGCTGGTGCGGACGGATTCTTTTATCTCCAGAAAGCTGACATGAGTACAGGTCAAACAAAGGGTAACCTTATATGGGTTGGGCCGGATGGCAATCTAGTGTGGCCCGGTGGAGACTTAAACAGTTTAAAGCAATCTGTCGTTGATGGAAAAGGTGTCATTGCTGGCGCTATCAACGGCAAGGGCGGTAATGTATCAGCCAGCAACACTTTTCCAGAATTAGCGGCAGCCATAACCAATCTTCCAGTCAAGCGATGGGCCACAGGTACGTTGAACGGACAAAGTGCACAGGCCACAAGCACAGTTAATGGGGTGGATATGAGAATAACCGTGACTGGGTTACCGTTCACCGTTAATCGCTTATTTGTACGGGTCATACTAGCGGAAACCGATGGTACACGACACATCGACGCTGTTCTAATGACCTCATCAACCTTTAACGACAATAAAGGCGCTAAAGGATGGCGAAATAACTATGTAAACATTGGGTATATCGAGCCGCCTATACAGGGTTTCAATGTGTTGCTGTCCAGTAGCAGAATAGACGCGTACGCTGGCGGTTCTCCAATCGCCAAAATATCCGCCTACGAATGGTGGGCGTACGAATAAGAGAGGATGTTTAAAATGAAAATCGGGCCGAAGGTATATTGGAGAAAAACAACTGGTGAGATTATTTATATTACTTCACAAATCGAATCCCCTTGGGCAGTTGAGACAACCAAAGAGGAAGACGTGAATTTTTATCCGCAACTAAAGGGTTATGATCAGGATCAGTTGGAAGTGTTGAAGCTGGAGTTTGATAAATATACCCAAGACTTTCAGCGAGCTACAGGCTATTGGATCAATCCTGAAACTGGATTGATAGAGTTTGCATATCCGTCTGGTGGAGGCGGAACAGATCCTGTCTACCAAACGCCTCTGACTGATCAAGTAAGCGACCTCAAGGCGCGCCAGGACAGCACAGAAGCTGCTATGCTTGCCCTTATGGATACCACTACTACAACTTAACAAGGAGGTGAGGCATGATGTATACATTTCTGCTGAACATGTGGATTATGGGCAAGGTTGATGAGGAACGTCTTAACCGATACACACCTAAGTTTATTCAAGAAGCAGAGCGAAACGAGATTCTAGCAACACCGCAAAATGTTTAGCAGCGCACCCAATGGGATGCGCTATTTTTATGCCCTCGGAGTGGTCGGGGGCTTATATTACGTCAGGAAACCTTTCCTGAGCAGATACGGGGGAACATGATGGATAGGATGGATCTAGTTTTTAAGTGGTTTACTGCTGCTGGGAGTGGTGCAGCAGCTTATTTTTTCGGTGGATGGTCTGGCGTACTAGGAGTGTTACTGGTATTCGTGATTTTTGATTATATAACGGGATGTGCGGCAGCTAGTGCAACAGTTGGATTGAAAAGCAAAGTAGGCATGATTGGTATTGCGCGCAAGGTATTTATTTTCGCTATGGTTGCGGTTGGGCATCTTGTGGACGGTGTTCTAGGAGATAGCCACTTGTTTCGGGATACGGTCGCCTATTTCTATATGGCTAATGAATTGTTGTCGATCATCGAAAACGGAGGCAGGCTGGGCGCGCCTGTCCCTCCTGTCATCCGGCAGGCTGTTGAAGTGTTGAAAGGAAAAGGCGGTAACGATAATGATAAAGGAGCTGATAAGTGATGGCACGTAAAATATCAAAAGCGGGACTCACGTTAATTAAAAACTTCGAGGGCTGTCGCCTCGCAGCGTACAAGCCTGTGCCAACAGAGCAGTATTGGACTATTGGCTGGGGGCACTACGGCCCGGACGTTAAGCAGGGTATGACTATCACCCAGGCACAAGCAGATGAAATGTTGGCTGAGGACATGGGTAAATACGAAGCTTACGTTAACAACCCGGCCTACGTCCCAGTTACGAATCAGCTTACGCAAAACCAGTTCGACGCACTTACAAGTTTTTGCTATAACTGCGGCGCGGGTAACCTCAAGGCGCTCTGTAAAGGGCGCACAGTTGCGCAGATTGCCGCCAATATCGGAAAATATGACAAGGCTGGCGGTAAAGTGCTGGCTGGTCTGACACGGCGCAGAGCGGCGGAACTGGCCTTATATAACAAACCGGATATGGCGAAAGGGGATAATGAAAAGATGGAAAAAACAAATGTAATCGTAAATGGCAAGGAAATCAAGGATGTTGTTATGATTAACGGTACTACGTATGTTCCGCTACGTCCCGTGGGCGAAGCATGGGGTGCTCAAGTAGACTGGAACAGTAAGACCAATACGACTATAGTAAGCAAGTAAGCCAAAGCCCAGCTAACCTTAATTGGTCGGCTGGGCTTTTTTTATTTGAAGTAATTACGGATACTTAACAATAGCGAAGCAAGACTTATAACCCATCCAGATAAGGATATGGTCCATAATATTACATTGTACATAGAGTTTCCTCCTGTTATAGAGGGGCCGAAGCCCCTTGTTATTCCATATCCTCAAATTTCTCTGCAAGGTCTTCGGTATCATACGAAGCACCTGGGAATGATCTTGAAGTCCATTCTCCAAAAGCGTATTCCCAAACCGTTCCATCAGGAGCAACTACATCATAACCGCTGCTTTTTAACTTCTGTTCCCAATTCATATTGTAGCCTCCAATTCTTGCATTTTCGAGTTAACCGTGTTGTGAAACATGATGTGCCAGTTACTATACTTAAATTCCTTGTAATCTTTTGCGGCGCTTATCTTTTCAATGGGATAGCCCAACTCCTTCATGGCGCTTTCCAACAAAATTACATTTTCCTTTGTTGCTCTGTACTTTTTGAACATTTTCACTACCTCCCTACGTAAGGCCGCCGCCAATTGTGTATGTCAATCCGTTATGTTAAGATTGGGTGGAGATGGCGCTATACTAGCCGCCACCTCGGAAGGAATCCTTAACGTTTACGCTGCCCGCGTCGTTTATTGGTTCCTTTTTTCTTTTCCTTGCTCTCCTTAAACACTTTGACCAAACCGATAAAGGCAGTTATCAAGTTTGTTAGTGCTGTGGAGAGCAAGACCCAATCTATAGCTCTCAATGTGTATCACCTCCTTACATTTCTTATTATATACTATTTTCGTACAATATTCAACTATTTTAGTATAAAAGTATACTATTTTAGTTATATACACTATATTCGTTGATTGATGTACGATAATCGTATTATAATGATGATGGAGGTGGCTCTATGTTTCGTTTGAAGTTGGACGAATTGCTTTATGAGAAGCGGTTAAACCCGAATAAATTAGCCAAAATGACAGGAATACGTTACGCGACCATAACGGATATGGTCGAAAACAAGTCTAAACATTGGTCTCTGGAAAATCTCGAAAAGATAATGATCGCGCTTGAATTAAATGATATATCGGAGCTGATCGAATACAGAAAAGGGCAGGAGGAATAGAACCCTCACTGCTCTTTTTTTGGCTTGAATAACGAACGCTTGTTTGCATATAATAGTCACAGAGAGGTGATCAACATGTTGCCAGACATCGAACGCAAGCTACTACGGATACTGTACAACTATTCTGCGGGTCGTCGTAGAATGCCCACTATTAAGGAACTGGAGATAAAGACAGGTAGGCGTACAGAGGACATTAAAGCCGGGTTGGCGGCTTTAGAGAAGGATAACTATATTCTATGGGATAACAAGAGCGATACGCGCCATATCGTAATTATAGAGGGCTGGGACAGGGACCAAAAGATCGTCATGCCTCCCGGAGCTGCAAATAGATACTATACAGAATATTAAAGCCCCGGATTGCTCCGGGGCCTTTTTTTTATTTACCAGTATTTATTAATGCTGTCTCTCCAGCTTCAAAACCTATTCCGCTAGCAGCTTCAAGTTTAAATCCTTTGCTATCCTTTGGTACTTCAAATGCGATGTTTGCCTTCTTTGTTAAACCAGGGTTGATCTTAGCGAAAAACAACATGTTTTCTGGTTTGTTCACGTACATGTCGGCATCGCTCATTGGTTCATATTCTGTGCCATCTGTGCCGATCAGTTTGAACATGCTTGAGTCCAAGGTGCGGGCTTCTTTATCTCCGTTTTTAATTGCCAAATTAATGACGATGAATTTTTCTTCGGTTGTTTTCTGAAGGTACTCGTTGTCACCGATCTTTGTTTTAGCGCTCACTTTAGTTGCTGTTACAGTAAGACTGCCCACCTTTACAGCTTCGCCTACTTTAGTCTCCTTAGGAGCGTCGTCCGTTTCAGTAGTAGCAGCTTTTGTATCGGCTTGTGTAGCAGATCCTGTAGCTTTCCCGCTATCTGTAGTGGTGGTGGCTTTAGCCCCACATCCGGCAGCTATAATTCCAAATGCAAGTACAGCAGTAGTAAGTAATGCCAGTTTCTTATTAAACAATTCTTATTTCCCCCTATTTGAAAGATGTATGAAAATAGTATATATGAACTAGGAATATTTTGCTAGAGAATAGAGGAAGAATAATAATAATCAGGAAAACTATTGTAGAATATACGGTATTGCCGTATATTGATTAGGTAGTATTTTACATACATGAGGAGGGAAGACATGACCTTGAATCAGTACCGAAAGATAGCCGATAAAGTAGGAGGAGAGGTCGGAGAGACTATACACGAGCTAGTTGAGGAGTTAGAAGAGGCACGGGAAGTAATACGAGGCAATAAGATTCCTCCATTGTTAGGTAGCAAGGAAGTAGCGGAA
This sequence comes from Paenibacillus sp. SEL1, assembly GCF_054602535.1. Lineage (NCBI taxonomy): Bacteria > Bacillati > Bacillota > Bacilli > Caryophanales > Paenibacillaceae > Paenibacillus > Paenibacillus sp. SEL1. Next base: position 3,677,920 of record NZ_CM137723.1, read on the forward strand.
TATTTGGAGGTAGACCCCAAGAACATGCATCACACCCGTAAAACACGGTTTTTCCCCGAGCCGGATTTATTGGTTGGAACACGACCATTTTGGTTCAAAACTACTATACAGATGTACCAGGATAAGCTGGCAGAGTGGCGCGAAAGTAACGCTAAATAAATGCTAGATAACTGGTGAAAAAGGGGATGCGCGTATGTGGGAGCCGATTAGGTTCTTACTGTTTTCGACAGCGGAGGCAATGGCGGCATTTTTTCTAATGACCGCTATGTTCCGCTTGAAAGGGATTGATTATGCATGGCAGGCTTTGTTTATAAGCCTTATTATGAATCTTCAAAGCTATATGATCCGGGAGGAAACAAGCCTTTCATATATAGCGCCAATCGTGAATATTCTTCTGTTTACATTTTTGCTCACGACAGTTGTCAAAGTACCAATTTTATGGTCGGCAATAATCTCTATAGCAGGGGTATTCTTGTACGGAGCTGTACAGGCCGTATTACTCGTTACTGCTTTTAAAGGTTTAGACTCTACTCATCTACAGAACTCATCACAGGGGACATTGCTGCAGGCATTAACGAGTGCGTTGGTGTTCTTTTTATCTTGGTTTTTGTACAGGTTCCGTATAGGGTTCACCTTTGACTTTGAAAAACTGCGTATGAAATGGGAACACACCATAGTAGCAATCCTGATCGTTATGTCTCTTGCTGCTGCGGCATTTGTCATGTATGCGGCTGACCTTGTGCTTATTACTATATACTTCGCATTAGCTGCGGGCATGTTCCTTTATTATGCTCTCAAAAAAGAAAGAGAAGAGGGGTGAACGAGCTGATTGAGGCTTTATCTATACGGATGGCACAACATATAAAAAGTGTTGTGCCCGATCATCCAGCATCTGTTGCTGTTCTCAAGCATGCACTGGCTATAACTTTAAACGTAGTGTTTATCACGGGGCTGACACTTGCTATTTCTGCGTTTACAGGCCGTACAGGAGAAGTTCTGACGATAATGGCAGCATTCGCCTTCCTGCGCCAAATGACAGGAGGAATACACCTAAAGAGCGGTACGGGATGTGTTGCTTTATCAACATTGCTCTTTACCGGATTATCTTTTATACAACTGAACTACAGTTGGACAACAGGTGCAACATTAGTTAGTATGGTGCTCATTCTTGTTTTTGCCCCAGCTGGTATAGAGCGACAAACGCGCATACCTCCACGATACTTTCCATTGCTAAAGTTGGGGGCCTTTATTGTAGTAAGTCTTAATTTGTGGATTGCTAATCCATATATAACTATAAGTTTTTTTGCACAAACCTTATCTTTAATTAACTTTAGGAGGTGAAAACTATCATGATGAAAAACTTCTATAGCACAATTGCGTCGAGCCTTTCTGCAATCGCGGTAATGTCTGTCAGTGTCGCAAGTTTGGTGTTTGTCCACAACCCGGAACCTCCGGAAGAACTGCTGAAATAAAGCTGGAGATGAGTTTATGATTTCTGTAACAAAAGAATTAGATGCTGATCTGATCGTTATAGATGTTAGTGATATTCTTTTTGGAGAGTATGACGGGTCTATTGAGAGGATCAAGATTCATACGCATACACGCACATTTTATACAACAGGTTCGCTAATTTATTGGACAACTGTTTTAAATAATAGCGGATATAATTTTCTGAAAGCTGACCGCTATCACATGATTAATGTGGACAACATTGTTAAACTGGATTCAAAATTGAGATATGTTTATTTTGATGAACAACCAACGGAGGAATCAACCGTGTGTAAGATGGCTTACCATAAGTTCACAAAAGTAAGCCAAGAGTTGCTAAAACTTAATTCGAGGATTGTATTAACATAAGGGTTGCTGAAAAGCAGCTCTTTTATTTTCGTCTAGCAGGCATTGTAACATAGGTCTTTTGTAACATGTTGTCGAAACATGTAGACGGTGAGTGCAAAATTCGCAGAATGAGTTTTTGTTTACAATGCCCTAATTATGGGATTAAATAATAGGAAATGGAACACATTTTCCTATTGACACAGTGGAGGTTAACAACAATGTAAACATAGCGCCATGGTGGAGCGGTGAATAACCACTCCGGCCTGTGCGTTAATGAGGCCATTCGTATAGATCGGCTTCCTGGCATCCCAATACAATGCATATTCCTCGCATGACGACCGGATTCATCTTTCGATGATTGTTCTCATACTGGGAGATCATTACTGTGGATACCTCAAGACCGAGCCTAGCAAGCCTATCAGACAGTTGTGCCTGTGTAATGCTTGCCTCTTTTCTCCTATAACGCAACAGGCACTTCCCGAAGGTAAGCGCCATGTCGTTCCTCCATATTAAATTTTTATTGTGTAAGAACGCCTGTTCGCATATAATGAAACTACGATTACACGGGGGTAATACATAATGACCAAAACCGATAGTATCGACGCAGCTCACTTCTTGCAAATAATTGCAAAAGATACTGAGGCGAATATACAATTAATTGCCAATTTTTTTAACGATCTTGCTGCAGAAGCAGACGAGCCATAGACTGTAGTTTTTCTTTATCCGCACGCGTAAGTTCGCGTCCATTTATAGTAAATTCAGCATCCAAGAATGAATCATCACCCAACTCAATAGCCTTTACCAGAGCCCTTTCAGCCTCCTTCAAAACGCTGTTAGGGTTATTTGTATGCCCCAATACCCAATCTGTTGTCACCCCGTAAAGATCGCATAGCACCTTTAAAGTGTCATAATCCGGCTGATTTTTTCCTGTTTCATAACCACTCAATGTTTTGTTGTTTATGCCAGTAGACCGCATGACTTGAAGTTGTGTCATGTTGTTGGCTTTGAAACGAGCCTCTTTCAATCTTTTAGCGTAAATTGGCAACATTTTTTCGTTCACCTCTTAATTAGGATAGTAGCATAATATCCGAGTTACAGAGAAATTATTCTCTAAAACAAATACTTTTTTTATTTTTAGCGTTGACATCTCTGAAACGAAGAATTATAGTAAGGGTACGAAATCTCTGAAACAGAGAATATTCGCTAAGACAGAGAATAAGGAGGTGCAATATGCCCAGAACCGAAATGGTCATTCCTATCTACCGTCGTGTTCGTAATTACATTCTTACCCAAGATTATGTATTCAAGGATGTGGCTGAAAAAGCCGGTATTCATCCAAAGCGTTTCTACAAGCTGCTATCCGGGACCTACGCATTAAACGCTGAGGAACTGGAAGCGATATGTAAGAAGGGGCTGGGTATCAATCCATCGGTTTTTTTTGAATAATAATTCTCTAAAACAGAGAATTGACCACGAATTGAATTATACGGTAAAACCGTACAAAACGCAATACCAAATAGGGATTTATTTCCGATTAGGAGGAAGCATGAAAAGAAACGTTGCTGCATTAAACGATTATCAAGCGGCGGTTGTCACGGATCGAGGCGATGTATCCCTTACATTGTTTCAAGAAGAAATAACTGATCTGGAAGGATTGTCAGGTGTCCAGCCTGCAAAATCATTCAGGATAGATGGGGTCGAATCGCTTATAGAACTGCGTGATTTACTAATTGCTGCAAACCTTGGTTGAAAGGAGGTACCCCATGAACATACGAACTGAAATCTGGTTGGGACATGAAATCCGCTTTGTCGAGAAGGTGCCGGGTGAATGGTGGGCAGTGTTAGCCGACATAGCTAAGGCCCTTGAACTTAAACCAAAAAGAATTAAGGAGCGTTTGGGCGAGGAGGTCGTTTTAACCGACCTGGTGGATTCTGGTAAAGGGTTCCGGAAGATGCTCATTGTTAACGAATACGGGATCTATGAAACGGTATTCGAGAGCAGAAAGCAGGAAGCTAAGGAATTTAAACGGTGGGTGTTCGAAATGGTCAAGCAGCTTCGCCAGTCCACCGGACTCGAAGGCTTTCAGATCTTCCGCATGTTGGACAAGGACCACCAGAAGGAGGCTATGCAGAAACTGCGCTCCAGCCTGAAACAGCCTGTTCGGGTGGACTTCATCAAAGCTAACACGATAGCGAACAAAGCTGTTTCATCCTTGTACGGTCACCCGAAAATGATCAAGAAAGACCAAATGACACCGGACATGCTGGTTAGCAGGCAGGAGATTCTTGAGGATACTGTCGATCTGATGGGCACCAAGGAGCGTTTCAGTTTGGACATTGCGGTCAGCCAGACGATTTACGACAAGCACATTCATTAACGAAAGGAAGGTAATCATGAACGAACAGCAAAAAGAAACCACCGCTGTAACGGTGGTATCAAAGGAATCTTTACAAGGCAAGCGCAATTCAGCAATCGCTATTGAACTATATCAGTTAATTGCTGATCGTGATTTCGATTCAATAAGAGAAATTAGCAACACCATATTTTCAATTGCGATGCATAAAGATTCTAGGAAGATTCAGGGAAAGTAAGTCCGACAGGAATCTCTTCAAATCCCGAATCTTTCATCCGTACTAACGTAACCAACTTATCATTCTCAAGCATTTCCAACCAAGCGACGACCAAGTTTGTGTTATCAACACCATGCGCCAAACAAACATCGTAAACATCTGTCATTAACACAATATATCCGTAATTTTGGACATTGGTCAGGGGTAATCTCGAAATTAATTTAAGCAAGTTATCTTTATTCAATTCTATCACCACCTCTCTGGAAGATAGTTTACCAGAATGAGGAAAGCGAAAGAAAGGAGCTGCACACACATGAATAAGCCTAGTGAAGAAAGGTTACGGGAGCTTTGCGAATTCTTCGGCCTAATGGAACGCCGGATGTTGGCAAACGGGCGCTTACTGATAGCCCTACACGCTCGGGGCCAGTTCCGAAAATACCATCGGCAGTTGGTTGGGCGGTGGACAGCATGAAGGTTTTGATGTCAGGTAAAGACGCTTGCTGTGCTATATGCGGAAACGTTATGCATAAGCAGTTTCTACGCCGCTGGAATGAGCAGGACGTATGTAGGCCGTGTATAAGCGAAATGACCGCAGATTACCTGGAGGGAGGTGAACACATTGCAAAACCACGAACAGCAGTTATTCCTTCAATTCTTCAACTCACTTGCCCCGGCAGTGCAGCGGGACATTAAACATTATTTATTTGTCTACGACATGTACCTGGACGAACAGGACCCGAAAGCCCGGGGAACGTTGCTGATGGAAATGCACATGCTGGAGCGCAAATACAATTTGGAGGTAACACATGGCGGTAATAAAAATAATCAGCGCTAAGGCGCATAACTTTAAGGCGCACCGTGACCTGTCCGTTAACTTTGGCGAGGTAACACAGATCACGGGCGACAACGCACAAGGAAAATCCAGCATATTGGAAGTCCTTACGTGGACATTGTACGGCACAGATACCATGGGTGGCAAGCTCGATCCTACGCCCACCAATTACGAATACGATCATGTGCTGTCTGAATCTCTGCTGGATATCGACGGGAAGCAGGTCCTTCTTGGACGCGGGATCGAGAAGGGCAAAGTCATTTATTACATCAATGAAGTTCCATCCAAAGCTGGAGACTTCGACGAAATTGTTAAATCTCTATTCGATAAAGACCTGTTCCTTTCCCTGTATAACCCTTCATACTTCTTTACTTTGCATTGGAGCACTCAACGGGACTTGCTTCTGCGGTATGTCACTTCGGTTTCTAACAAAGAGGTATTTACGGAAATGAGCCGGACAAGCCCGGACGAGAAGGCCAAAGACATAAAACTGAACCCCCAAGCTGCCAAGCTGTTGGAGCTGGTCAAAAAGCACACGCTGCAGCAATTGGGAGAAATCCATAAGAAGAACAAGAATGACAAGGACACAGCCTATAAGCGTGCTCAGGGTCGGACAGAGGCGCTTGTCGATCAGCTCAGTAAGCTTCCACCTGCACCGGAAGATATCGAAGCGGTGAAAGCCGAGGATACTGCGCTGCTTGAGCAAATACGGGGGTTGGCAGCCCAAACAGATCTTGCTGGGGAGACAAACCGTAAGCGCACCGTGCTGGAGAGTACCATACAGTCCCTACAGCGGCAGATTGAGCAGGCCAAGGATCGGTATATGAAGGTCTACAACGAGCCTATCGAGGAACATTGCCCGACATGTAAACGAGAATTGGACAAGGCATCTATTGATGCTGTTACAGCTTCCAAGGAAACTCGCAAAGATGAACTACGGGCCGATCATCAAAAGCTTATCAACGAGCGCAAGGAACTAGAAACTAAACTCGCCGCTATTGAGCCAGTGGACGTATCCGAACAAATTTCACAGATGCGTGCTTTGGAAGTTAAACGCGATGCAACAGCCGAAGCAGTAGGCAGCTATAAAGCCCGCCAAACATTACAGACCGACATCGACAAAGCCCGCTCTGACGAGGCTGATACACTTGCCAGCCGGAACGACTCTATCTTTTTTCTGGACGCAATCAAGGCGTTTGAGGCGAAGGAAGCCGAGTTGCAGGCCGCCAAGGTTCAAAGCCTGTTCACAACTCTATCAATCTCTTTATTTAAAGAACAAAAGAATGGGGAACGGAAGCCTGACTTTGTGATTGAGATGGACGGAAAGGCGTATCCGCTATTGTCACTGTCAGAGTCCGTCAGAGCTGGTCTGGAGCTTCGGGAAGTCCTCAGCGAACAGAGTGGTGTCATTGCTCCGGTAGCCGTGGATAACAGCGAGAGTGTGTTTAAAATCAAGCAGCCTTCCGGTCAACTTATTCTAGTCAAGGCCGTCGAGGATGCACCTTTAGAAATTAAACAGATGGGTGGTAATGCGGAATGAAGCCACATGAACAGCTTGAGGCTGAACTATCGGCGGAAAATATGTTGAAGATACTTCCTGCTTTGCTGGGGATGTATGGGCCAGTGGCGTTTGCCACCAAAGCGTACTTCGATCAACTGGTTTCTACAGGATTCAGCGAAGCCCAAGCCCTTCATATAGTCTCCGCTCAGGGCATTACAGCTCGCCTAGGAGGTGGGCAGCCTTGAAGAACGGAAAGAAACCTACCCGCCGACAACAGAATATGATTTGGGCCGCTAAATTGATCCCGTCCGATTGGCTTGTATGTAAAGCTGGACCATTTCATTTACACATCGTTCATAGAGAAAATCATGAAATTCGAATTATCAGCACCGGAGAAGAACGCGCTAATTAAATCATAGGAGGCACACCAACATGGCAAATACAAACAACCAGCTCCAAGCAATTCAGGAGGAAGTAGTAGTCGGAAATTACACTCAAAAACATCTTGATACCTTGAAATCAACTATCGCCAAAGGAACCAGCAACGAGCAGTTTGCGCTTTTTGTTCAGACCTGCGTCCGTACTGGACTTGACCCTTTCCTAAATCAAATCTTCTGCATCGTGTACAACGGCAAAGACGGTCCTGTTATGAGTATGCAGATTGCAGTGGAGGGCATTGTTGCTCTTGCCAAGAAACACCCGCAATACAAGGGATTTATCGCTTCTGAAATCAGAGCTAACGACCATTTCACTGCAAAGATGCATTCGGGCGAGGTCGAACATGAACCGGATGTAATGAACCCAGGGGAGACGGTGGGGGCTTACTGCATCGCATATCGCGACGATGCGCCTAACATCCTTGTTATCGTGCGAAGGGATCAGGTGGAACATCTCATTAAAGGCCGAAACGGTCAGATGTGGAAGGACTATTTTGACGACATGATCGTGAAGCACGCAATTAAGAGAGCATTCAAGCGCCAATATGGAATTGAGGTTTCGGAAGATGAACCAACGAGTGCGAATCCTTCTATTGAGAACGTGTCTCCTTATGAGCGTCGCGACATCACTGCTGAAACGGACGCAGCAGCAGCGGCTGCCAAACAGGGGAACAAACCGCTGCCTGACGGAGGTACCGAACAAGCACAAACTCCTGTTGAACAAGCCTTAACAGACATGAAATTGAAATTTAAACAGCTTGGTATTACAGAAAGAGACGATCAATATGCCTATATCCAAAAGCATGCAAAGCCGAAGGCTGACGCTCCCACACTGGCAGAGCTTAAGGGCCTGTTAAAGATAATGGACCTGCACCTTGCCGAGAAAGCCGCTCAGGATCAGGCAAATGACGTTCTTCCTATCTAACCAAGTTAAGATATACGTCCGCTGTGAAGACTGCGAAATATGCGGCAATGAGATAAATCCCGGCCGGGAAGAGTACATTCGCGATTTGCGAGTGTGCCCCCGGTGCTATGGAGAGCTGAGGGGAGTTGGCAGAGTTGCCCGAGGACATGGAGCAAATGGACCTGTTCGACTTCTGCAGCGCTGAACCTTCTCGGACCGCGGGTCCGGTTCTGAACGGAATGTACTACGAGCGCAGCACTGATATGTTTGTCTCTTTCGTGCTCGGGCGGCGGCACTACGAAGAGCCTGCCAAGGGATGTCCACACCTTAAAGAGTGGCAAGAACGGATTAAGAGGGAGCGGAGCATATGAAGCAGATTACCCCAAGACACTTAACCTTTTTAAAAGAAGCGGCAGAAGCTTTCGAGGGGAATGACCGTTGGGAGACTTACACCAACAAGGAAGAAGACCTTATCGCCTTGCGGTACGGAGTAGATAGAGATTGTATTAAGGTGATTGAACTAGGGGACAAGGTTGCATTCTTTGTGCAAGTAATCAGCGCTTCCCCAATTAGAAGTCAAGCAGAGGACTGCCAAAATGAAAGTTGATATCCTGGCATCCGGCTCAAAAGGCAACTGCATCGCGCTCACATCGGGAGATCAAACCATCCTTATTGATGCTGGTATACCTAAGACCAAAATCGAAAAGAGGCTGCTGGACGTTGGTGTACGGCCTGACCATATTACGGGCATATTCATCACTCACGCACACGGCGACCACATCAAGGGCCTACCACTGGCGAACAAGTATCGCATTCCGGTGTGGGCCAGTGAAGGAGAGTGGAAAGGCATATCGGGCGTTGATGACGACTTATGCCAGGTAGTGGAAACGAGGTTCGGTACATACGAACCTGTGCAGTTGGGACGAATTTCCGTTTACCCATTTGGTGTACATCACGATGCATATGAACCTGTTGGCTATGCAATCGAGCCAGATGAAGGCGAACGCGTATGCGTTGTGTTCGATACAGGCAAGGTCGATAAGGCTATGCTGGCGCTTATGGAAGGTTCCGTTTATATCATTGAAGCCAATCATGACCCCGACATGGTAGAGGCTTCCGATTACCCTATCAGTATCCAATCTCGTATTCTCTCGGACCTCGGGCACCTGAGCAACCAGCAGACAGCAGCAGCGCTCCAGCAGCTTATACAGGGCCGTGGAGAGAAGATATTTCTTACGCACTTATCTAGTAAAAACAACATGCCCACGCTGGCTGAAATGACCGTAAAGGCGGCATTAAAACAGCGGGGATTTATAGCAGGAGAACATTACACATTGGAGGTAGTTTCAGAATGAAAATTAAGATGCTTAAGACCTTGCAAACCAAAAGTAAACAGATTATTGCTCAAGGGAAAGAGTTTGAAGCCCGGAGATTTTCAACAAAGTTGCTGGATTTTAACGCTCCATTCCAAATAATTTCTGGCCCGTTTGCTGGTGAGGAAATTCCCTTCAAACTGGCAGTAATCTTGCCGGACGAGCCAAGGCCTACACAGCGGCAATATGACGACCTGAAACGTATGAGTGAAGACGCGCTAACGAAGGCTACTGCGAGTCAAAAAATACTGAATGAGATTAGCGCAATTATAGGTGAACATGACGGTTCTTTGGTGGATGCTGTTCTGCAACTGGTGCAAGACAAGGCCGAATTACTCCAGACGATTGAGCGCCACACCGACGAGCAGCTTAACAGCGAAAAGCTCCTGCAGCGTATCCGGGAGCTGGAGACAATCGCCCAGGGCCGCGATGAAATGATTAAATCCTTACGGGCTGAAATAAAAGGTTTGCGTAACCCCGTTGAGGTGCCTCGGGATGTAGCAAAGGCGCTTAACTGGTGTCAATGGAACGGAGTCGATAACGACGAAATCGTGAGAAATTTGGCTACTGGAATCAATGGTCCGATCATGAATGTTTTACGATCTTATGTCCATGAGGGAGGCAATGGACACAGTCTGTTGTGCGCATTGCTCAACGGCTACACGGCAGTTTTAGAAAAGGACGGGGCTGCCGCCATGCTGGAAAGTGTGACCTCCCTTGTAGATAGGTGGTATCACGCCCCTTGCGCGAATGATGATAAAGAGGTCTTGATTGAACGAATCTGCGATTTTATCAGAGAACGGGAAACAGCAGCAGGCAAAGCGGTGACTATTTAAAGCAGGTGAAACGGAATGGCAAACCCCCAACTCGAAAATGGGTACGCGAGGATCGCCAACGAGATATTCGATAACATCGTGAAGAGACATCATAAATTCAACGGAACTCAATATGCGATTGTCCTGGCGGTCTGGCGATACACTTACGGGTACGGGCGAAAGGACCATGAATTAGCCGTGAGTTTCATCGCTGAATATCTCGAAGGCGACCTGCGAGGCGTTAAAAAGGAATTATCTTATCTTATAGAACGTAAGGTGCTGGTTGTAACTGAGGAAGCTTATGGGTCCAAATCTCGTAAACTCGGATTCAACAAAAACTATGACCAGTGGCTTGTGGGGGACAAAACGCCCCCTAGGAAAAAACAATCTCTCGGGGTACAATCCTCCCCCTCTGAGGGGTCTAATCATACACCAAGAGAGGGGGAAGATTCACCCCCCAAGAAAGAAAGAAAGAAAACTATAAAGAAAGAAGATATATATATGAAAATTCCTCCTGGTAAAACTCAATATGCTGACACTGTATTTTTAATACCAGAACAGTATGAAAAGCTTTGTTCTGACTTTGGTAAAACGAAGGTTGACGACATGATTGAGGCTTTGGACGAATGGCAAGGGAACCAGAAGCCTAGTAAACACAAGAAGGATCATAACAAGGCGATTCGTGTTTGGATTAAACGGGATCAGGCTCGAAACGCTCCCAAAGAATCAAACAGAGCTCGGGGAGATCAAGCCTTAGATAACTTGATGCGGAAGGAGTTGGGACAAGGTGGAACGGGCAAACGTGATATTTCTAATGAAGTACATCTCCAAGGCTTACCGGAGTTTCGTGATTGACGAAAGGGAAGTCGAAGCTGAGGTTCAAGTATGGCATGACCTTCTTCGAGACGTTCCTTTTGAAACTGCTCTAGAAAAAACAAGGATGCTTTGCCAGACGAATGAAAAATGGGCTCCAACGCCTGCGGAGATATACCAAGCATGTCAGCCTGAACAATCTTATTATGCTCTGCAGCGGGCAGAGGAACGGGCTGAGACTTTGGCTCTACAGGAGTATTTAGAACAAGCCGTGCCTATGCCTGACCACATTCGGGAACGACTGGAGCGCTTGAACGCTCGAATGAGGGTGAAACATGAGTCTTGACGCTGAACGCGCAGTCCTCGGGTCAATCCTGAACAAACCCGAATTGCTAGACGACTGTTACCTCACTTCCGAAGATTTTGGAGCTGATGAAAGACACGGGCTGATCCTTACAACGCTTCGCTATGCATATGAACAGTTCACCGGAAATCCTGACCCATTTGATCCGCTGTTGATGGTTCAACACTGGGGTGGGAATATTGCGAAGATTGGCGGGGTGACTTACCTCATGCAGCTTCGTGATGCGGTTCCTGCGGTTCATAACTACCAGTCCTATCAGGCTATTGTCCGCGAAGCTTTTGTTCAGCGCGAAGCCGCTAGGGCTTTCGAAGAAGCATCGGCTGCGGGAGTAATTGACGTAACGTCTGTACAGGAACGAATGGACGAGCTTAACCAACTCCAAAAGGGACAGGCCGAGAATAACATGCTTCGAATGGCGGAAGTGCTGGACGGTCACCACCTAGAAATTATGGATCGTGGTTCGCGGGCAGGGATTACGGGAACGAAAACAGCATCCGACGACCTGAACGAGATGGGGAGCGGTCACCAGCCTGGTGATGTAACCATTGTAGCGGCGCGGCCCAGTATCGGAAAGACAGCCTACATTGTAAACGACTCTATAGCTGCTGCTGAGGGTGGAACTACTGCTGCCATATTCTCGGCTGAAATGCCTTCTAAAGATGTGTCAGAACGCCATATATGCACTCTAGGCGGCATTGACAGCAAGAAGATACGAACGGGCCGACTGACAGAGAACGATTGGGACAGCTACAGCAAGGCGCTTGAGATTTTAGAGTCTCTACCAATCTACATTGACGATACTCCAGGCATGACCATTGAGTATATTTGGCGGCAGGCCAAGACACTCAAAAAGCGGAATCCACGCCTAATCATTTATGTTGATTATCTTCAATTGATTGAGTCAGAACGGAAATTCTCCAGTACGTCTGAGCGTGTATCCTATGTTTCAGCTCAGTTCAAGAAGATGGCTCGGGTGCTGGGTATCCCTGTAGTGGTAATCTCTTCGGTCGGTCGGAAATGTGAGGATCGGCAGGACAAACGCCCGATGATGTCAGACCTACGGGATAGCGGAAACATTGAGTTTGACGCGGACGTGATTATCTTCCTTTACCGAGACGACTACTATTACCCGGATACGGTCCTGAAAGGTGTCATGGAGCTGATTGTAGCCAAAGGCCGGAAGATCGGTACCGGAACAATACAAATGATGTTCAACCGGAAAACGAGTCGCTTTATGAATCTCACGAAGGACGATAAATATGAGCTAGAAAAGAAGGTGAGGGAACATGGGGCAAATCGTAGATGAAGCAGGTTATCAGAAGTCGCTTGATTGGCTTGTTTCAAAGGCTCCGATGCTGGATGATCCTTTGATTGATGAATCTGCTAAGACGAATTTAAGAAAGCAATATGATCTTGTATCTGCAAAGGTCAAAGAATATCGGCGTGGGGAACTGGTAGCCAAATTCCCGGGCCTGAAAGAGCAATATAAGATTCTCGGGTGGACGTATCAGGAAATGGCTCCACAGCCTGAACAGGAGGCCCCAGCAACAGAGGCTGAAAAGATGAAGACCAACACACCAGCCGAGCCTGAACAGGCTCCAGAAACGCCGCCAGAGCCGCCAAAAGCTAAGCCGGATCTATCAGGCTGGTTGGACTAAGAGAGGGGACCGAAAGATGAACAGAGCAACCAAAGAAGTGAAAATCACACTCGAACCAGAACAACGGTTTTTCGTTGAAACTAAACAAGATTGTTCATTGCTGCTTGTTGATAGCATCACAATATTGCCTGAATGCAGTCAAATAAACCTAAACGGGAAAATTTTCTCTGTTGACTACGAAGATTCAAAAATAGAGCCGTGTGATAGAGCTTGTACAACATACGAGATGAATGAACTCGGGACATATGATGCTTAAATTTATCATCACTCAAGGAGGATAAACCATGTATAAGGTAAATGTCACTCTTAGAAACGGCACCAAAATTGAAATCATCGCTAGAAAATTCAATTTTGAATGGTCCAGCAGTTCCGGGAAGTTTGTGGGCTACAGTTTCAGTGGAATTACATCACACGATAGCTTCGGATTGAATTTGGATGAAATCGTTGCATATGAGGCGTGGGAAATGACAACTGATCAAGTAACGAGCGCAAAAGAGGACGAAGGTGAGCGAGTTGGCTAAAGAACAATTTATAGTAATTGCAATCCCCGTACTGGACTATCCGGTTCATGGGTACCAGCCGGGAGATATGCGCGTGAAATTGCAAGAGGAAGTTAATGAGCTGATCGAGGAAGTAGAGTCCAAGGATTATGACCAACGCCGGACGCTTTCGGAACTGTTTGATGTGCTGCAGGTGACGGTGGGGCTAATCCGGCAGCAGGCCCGCGAGACTCTTCCATCTGGAGAGGCCAGCAAGGTCCTGCAAAATGTGATTGCCCGGGCCAATCAGGACCACCTATACAAGATTACAGAGTATGGGCGGCAGCGTAACTGGGAGGCGGCGCGGCGATGACTCTTTTGGAAATTGACCCGGCTATGAGATTTGTGGGAATTGATCCAGCTACGACAACAGGGGTTGTTGCTTTGGACATCGAGGCTAACGTGCTATTACAGACAGCTATCCGTGGTAAAGGACCTAAGATACCCGGAGGGATAACCACTCCGCAACTTGTATCCTTACAGAATCAGCTTTATCAGCTGCTCCAGCCTGGTGACGAAATTCTTAAAGAGGATGCCGCTCCTGGTACCCAAAAGGGTATAACAACCGGGATGATACACGGAAACCTGCGGACCATCATCCATCGAAAAGGCTTGAGTTTTAACCTCATCATGCCGAACTCAGTTAAAAAGTATGTGGCTGTAACTGGCTGGGAGGGAGAGGTTGGAAGCAAGCGGCGTTTAGAAGGAAAAGCGAAGAAAAAAGCAATGGCAGATGCAGCATTGCAGCACTTTGGATATTCCCACAAAAGCAATGACGTAGTGGATGCTTACATCATCGCCCGTATCGCTCTCAACCTGTACCGCATGCGCGAATACATGCCACTGCTGGACACTCAGCCGTACCAAATCGAAGTCATTGAATCTATCTTAAATAAGGCATAACACCCGGGGCTATTGGGTCCTGCGGCGGGTAGCTGCGCCCAAAAACGGCTAGAAAGGGGCAATCCATGGGTACATCCATCCCAAACCAAAAGAACGAAACGGCTTCTCGGGGTCAGGGTGACGTTAAAACGTACACGCTTTCCCCGGAAGAACTTGCGGAGATTGTTGGCAAGCCTATACCAAAGTCGCATATAAAACCGCTGACCTTCCGTGCCAAAACAAAGACCATCAAGGAGGAAATACCTGTGGCAAAAGCATCGAAAAACGAATATTTAAAGCTTCGAGCAGAAGCGTTATCCCGCGCAGATGCAGCGAGGAAATTGGGAATCACAATGAACAGCTTGCGGTCATATTGGCTGCCCAAGTGGGATATCAAGACACCAGAGGCCGAAGAGGTGGCAATTGCTCGGTATAAGGAGTCTATCAAAGCCAAAACAGAGGACGATCCAAAGCCTACTGTTCCTGTTGCAGAGGTCGCTGCGGAAACACTACCTGTCACTCAACCGGACGGACCCTATAAACCTGTGCTGTCGAAGGCAGAGGACGAGGCAATCAAGTGGTTGCTTACTGAATGGGATAAACAATCTCTCCTCCATGAACACGCTGCTGCCCCTAATGGCTGGCAGGTCGGCACGCAAGCGGAGGCTTTGAACGGTATGTCAGTCTGGTTGCTGGCTCAGGCGCTTATCTCAGGCTATACGGTGGAATTGACGATGGAAGAACGGATGAAAGAGGCTTTCGAGGAAACAACGGCCCATGATGGGTGCTTTTGTGGAGAAAGTGTGGCGGAAGCAAACGGGTTCCACGCTGGCTTTATCACGGCTCTTGAAATTGCAGGCATTAAGGTGTCAGGTATAACGGATTAAGCCCCATAGGGGACAAGAAGGAGGGGCAGCATGCAGGAAATCATAGTAGACAATTTTGCAGGAGGCGGCGGGGCCAGTACGGGAATTGAGTTGGCGACTGGAAAGTCGGTGGATATAGCGATCAACCATGATTCAGCAGCTATTGCGATGCACGAAGCAAATCACCCAGAGACGGAGCATTATTGCGAATCTGTGTGGGAGGTCAGCCCGGCGGAGGCGGTTAAAGGCCGTCCGGTGGGACTGGCATGGTTCTCGCCTGACTGTAAGCATTTCAGTAAGGCCAAGGGCGGCAAGCCAGTTGCAAAAGAGATTCGCGGCCTTGCATGGGTGGCTGTCCGCTGGGCGGCAACGGTAAAACCGCGGGTCATCATGCTGGAGAATGTCGAGGAATTCACGACGTGGGGACCGCTGACTCCAGACGGTTATCCTGATAAGAAGCAGAAGGGCCGCACTTTCAGGGCATTTGTCAATGCGCTGCGGCGGCAGGGTTACCGCGTCGAGTGGAAGGAGCTGCGGGCGTGTGACTACGGAGCGCCAACGATTCGCAAGCGGTTGTTTCTTATAGCACGCCGCGATGGTCGTCCGATTGTCTGGCCCGAGCCGACGCATGGAGCGCCGGACAGTCCGGAGGTTAAAGCGGGTAAGCGTCAACCGTGGAGGACAGCGGCGGAGATTATAGACTGGGACCTTCCTTGCCCTTCAATCTTTGAGCGTAAGAAGCCACTGGCTGAAAATACTCAGCGCCGGATAGCAAGGGGTATTCATCGGTTTGTAATCGACAATCCTCAGCCGTTCATTGTTCGTATCGGACAGACAGGATTCGGTAAGGATCGGCTTCAATACCAAGTAACCGACCCGCTCACTACTGTGACGACTAAGGCTGAGCATTTACTTGTTACTCCTGTACTTGGTGTTAATACTTCGGGGCACCCCGGTAGTTCGCCTACGGAACCCCTACGTACTGTCACAACAGGGGGTCACCATATGGTAGTAAGTCCAACGTTGATTGAGATTGGATACGGCGAAGGACCGGGGCAGGCACCCCGCGTACCTGGTTTGCAAAAACCATTAGGGACTGTCGTTGCTGGAGGGCGTAAACATGCACTGGTTGCTGCTTTTCTCGCCAAGCACTACGGCGGGGGATACACTGGCCCCAGCAATGATTTGGATGATCCACTTTCTACAGTTACGACGGTGGATCACAATGCACTGGTTACCTCGCATTTGGTCAAAATGAAGGGAACCAACATCGGGCAGCTGGTAGAGGAGCCGATTCAGACGATAACAGCCGGCGGGAATCACTTCGGAGAGGTCAGGGCCTTCCTACTCAAATACTACGGCAGTGCTGACAACGGGCAAACGATGGACGGGCCATTGCATACTATCACCACTAAAGACAGGTTTGGAT
Organism: Paenibacillus sp. SEL1; assembly: GCF_054602535.1. Taxonomy (NCBI): domain Bacteria; kingdom Bacillati; phylum Bacillota; class Bacilli; order Caryophanales; family Paenibacillaceae; genus Paenibacillus; species Paenibacillus sp. SEL1. Next base: position 3,694,740 of record NZ_CM137723.1, read on the forward strand.
TGGTGACGATCCACGGGGTTGATTATCAAATAGTGGACATCGGCATGAGGATGTTGGAGCCTCATGAACTGTTTGCGGCTCAGGGCTTCCCGAGCAACTACATTATCGAAGTGGACGCGGACGGTAAACGCTATTCCAAGTCGGCCCAGGTTGCCCGCTGCGGTAACGCCGTACCGCCTCCATTTGCCGAGGCGCTTGTCCGGGCCAATCTGCCAGAGCTTTGCACTGGGTCCGGTAATAACTTGGTGCTGGAGCGTTATGCAGAGGCAGCAGCCGGGCAAATGGCATTTTCAATGTAGGAGGCTTAGCCCTCCATAAGGGGGATACACCCCCTACTACCTATACCAAAGGAGATTGATATGACTAATAAATCGGATTTTGAGTTTGTGCTTTACTACAAAGGCAAACGCGTTAGAGTAATGTTTTTTAAAAGCAGCTTGTTGAGAGCCTTAAAAAAGGCTCGGAGTCTGCTTGACCCTAAAAAATGTGATTGCATTGAAATATACAGGGACGACCTATTCCAACGTACATGGATTAAAGAATACAGCTTGTAATCCTACTACCTATACCAAAGGAGAGATAAATAGTATGGAACTTGAAAAGGGCTGTTGGTATCGCATTACATGGGAAGCTGAAACTTATCTCAATGAGTCTTTAAAACCGAAAGAAAGAAAAATCGAGGTGGATGAAGGTCATTTACTTTATAACGACAGAGGGCGAATTTGGCTTCGGGTTAGCCGTGGTAAACATGGAATAGGCAAATGTACCATCACCAAAATTGAACAGTTGCAGTTAAACAACAACAAAGAAAAAATTGTCGTTAAAACAACAGATGGGGAAAACAAAAACTTCAAAAGGCAGCCTGATACAAACATATTGTTTTGAGGCATAACAGCCTCTTACTCTACCCAATCAAATTAAAAGGAGCGAATGAACGTATGCAAAAAGTTTGGTTGATCTGTAAAAAAGACGGTAAGGCATCGGGTTATTTGATGTATGAACAAGACGTTGAAGGGTATGTGAACGCACTGCGAGACAAGGGATTTGAAGAATTTGAAATCTCTAATCCTGTCTACGGTATAGACAACCAAGGTAGGTACGAGATATCCACTCTATTACCTTATACCCCAAAAAATTAAAAGGAGTTGCTGAATATGTTCACAGAAACCAATGACCGTAAACTGCTGCGTGAGATCGGATACGAAGAAAGTCTGCTTGAAACCATGACGGATGAAGATTGCGAGGCAGAGGTTACGGAGCTGCCTTACAACGCCTAAACAGGGGCCTTCTGGCCTCTTACCCTATACCCCTATAAGGAGCGATAAGCGCATGGCTAGCGGCTGCATACTTGGTACTTGTTACGTATGCAAAGGTCTTGTCTATGAGGATGAAATAGGCTGGCATGGCGACAAAATGAAACACACCACCTGTCGGAGCTTGAGTGAGATCAGGCTCGAGAATGATCGGCTTCGACAGGAACTGGCTGAATATAAAAAGTGGATGGGAGAGTGAATAGATATGGATGGACTAATCATTAAACCTAACTGGGCTGACATGGTGCTGTCCGGCATTAAACCGTGGGAGATACGCGGCAGCCGGACACATAAACGCGGTACCATCGGCATTATCAAGAGCGGCAGCGGTCTTGTATACGGCACAGCAAAGCTTGTAGACTGCATCCCGCTTACCATGTATGAGTGGGCCGCTAATAAAGATAAGCACCATGTAGATTACGTAGATATAGATTACAAAACACCTTATGCATGGGTAATGCAAAATCCAATCATTTACCCGGAGCCTATACCTTATAAGCATCCACAAGGGGCAGTGATTTGGGTTAGGCTACCGAAAACAGTATACCAAGGAGGCGGTAAAGGTGAGTGAACGGACATATCCACTGCCATCAGGCGATGAATTGAGCATAGAAGCCAACGAAAGTGTCTGGCTTAGAACGGGGGACCTTAAAGGATTGATAAGCGATTCAAGTTTATTGATTGAGGTTCTTGCCCTGGTAGACTCACTCCAGCAGCAGGTAAATGACCAAGTACAAAAAATCCACATGCTCAACGTTGCTAACAATATACAAAAGGATACTGCTGTGGACTGGGACAAGCTTGTTGATAGAGTTACAGCCGAACGGGATGCTCTCCGTAAGCAGCTTGCAGAGAGGGACGCAGTTATACGCCGCCTGACCTATAAGCTAGAAGAAGCTCGCCAGGCATTAGGAGGCGGTAAAGGATGAACAAGCGTCAGCACCGCACAGGCGGTCAGAACAAAGAGCAACGCGGGCCCAAAGTTCCTGGTCCAGATGGATACGATGCTCCTTCAATCGGACCGGATTTACTGCTTAATAGCTTACAGACACCTTTACTCAAAGAGACAGTTAAGGAGATTCGCAGATTGGACCGTGCTGGCGTACCTCGTTCACGCATCGCCAAGCTTACGGGATTGTCGAAGCTGCGTGTAGTCCATGAACTGGCTATGATGGGCGTGGTGAAACCTGATCCATCTAACAAGTACGCTCATAAGAGTAAGCCGAAGGGGTGACCGTCAAATATGTGGTTTAAGATCCTGCTGGGCTCAATTCTAGTAACCTCTTTCCTCGGAACAGTAGCTGAGGGAGACAAGAATAAAGAGTCTGCTCGCAACATGGCATGCATATGTGTTGCAGCTATATTAGCGTTGTCGATACTGTTCGTTTTCTATAAATAAAAATAAAACAACTGAGAGGGGTAACCACCCATGAACGTAACTATTAAAGCTCATTTCAATAAACAGACGAAAGATTCTAAAAAGGAACTTGTGCAGTTCTATGTAAAAGGTGACGACGAGCATCGTCCAGAGCTGAATCAACTCACCCGGGAAGTAGTTGTCTTGAGCATTAAAGGTTTGGAGGATGTGGAGCTGACAGCCGAATTCAAGAAGTCCTCCAAGGACTCTAAAAAGACCATTCTGGATTTTGAGGTGAAAGGCGACTCTTCTGCCGCTCAGACATTTGAATTTTATAAACTCGCGGGCTCTGATGTGGAACTGACCATTACTGAATCCCAAATGGATATAGACGAATTCCGTGAGCAACAGGCGGAATATCGCGAAGGCGTTAAAGGGACCATTGCCCAGGACGGTAGCGTAACGGTAAACCGTGAAGATGATCCGAACCAGGCTGAATTGCCTTTGGATGAAGAAGAGGCCGCAGCCGCTGAGATTGCCGCAAGTGCTGCAGGTGGAGATAACCCGGACGACGATTTGCCTTTCTAAGCAAACCGCACTTATACGCTCCCCGGCTTCGGTCGGGGGATTTACTTAATACAGCATGAGGTGATTACCAAGTGGGGCAACAATCATTTGAAGATTTTGAACTGCAAGAACTTGATCCTAAAAAAACGAAGTCAGCAGTAGAAGATGTTCTCCATAAATATAGAATGTACCGTTACCTGTTGTCTGAGGAAACAGAGGAAAGAGAGGCCAGCATAACCGCATCATACAGTGATATGCCACGTAGCAGCCCAACTAATGTGACAAGCGACCAGACGGCAAGTATAGCTACTCATAATGTGGATGCACAAGCATTCCGGCGTTCTTTTGTCGAAAGAGTTGATCGGGCCGTGAACGCATTACCCAAGATGGAAAAGTTCCTAATTCAGAAGCGGTATATGAGTAAAAATGCCGAGTATATAACCGATGGACACGTTTATAACTTTGAGTTTCAGCCACCGTGCAACAAAGATACGTACGGGAAAATACGCAGGAAAGCATTCTATAGATTAATACTCAAACTGGATGATCTAAAAATATTACGTATCTCAGAAATTTTTAATCCCGAATGAAGGACAAGCCTCACTGAATATATTGTGGGAGAAGGAGGGGATGGACATGGAGTGCCAGCAGGCGGGCACGCGTACTTGTGAAGACAGCGACGAAAAAATCATCTTAGGGCACATACAGGGTAAGCATGGTCTGATTACAATAAAGGCCCCTAATAAAGAACCTTCCCCGAATGATCTACAAGAGATATACACAGCAGTTGCTACAGCTATGATTCATACCATAAAAACTCAGAAAGCCCCAGATGAATAGGGGCTTTTCTTCTGTTCTTTATTTTGGTGTTATGATGTAACAATCTACGAATAGTATGTTACATCATAACACTAAAAAATTGAGCTTAGTTAAATTGGCCTTCAAGTTTACTGTCAGATCAAATTTAGCGGGTATACGTCCACGGCCCTTTTCCGTCAATGTAACTTCGATGCTATCGAATGTAGCCCTGAGAATCGAATTTTTCATTGTTTTATTATCTGTTGCGTGGTATTGGTCTAAAACAGTATTTATGTTCTTCCTGATTAAGTCCGTGTCCACATTATTTTCTCCTACCCGAGCAGATTGTTCCTCAAAAGATTCCTTCAATTTTTTTAAATCCTCCAGTTGCTTGTCCACCTCTGATTTACGCTCATCAAACATCTCATCCGTATATTTTCCAGATTCATATTTTTCGAAAATGAAATCCATTCTTTTTTTCAAAGTTTTGGTCTGTTTTTCAATGTATTCATCATCGTAAGCTATCTCCGTAGATTTTTGTTCACTAGCTAAAATAGTGCTAAAAGTGTTGTTCAATTCATCCTCATCTAAATCAGAAAGGTAAGAGAGAACACTTATTATTTCTTCTTCTACGTTTCTGTACTTTATAAAGGTGCATCCTGAGGTAGTACACCATAAAAATTCCTTGTGATATTTTATGACTTCGCCCGTTTTTTTCTTGTAGTCCTGGATGCTGTACTGTCTTACCATGCGGCGTCCACATTTAGTACATATGCATAAACCAGCCAATTCACAAGGAGAGAAGTCCATTTTAGTTCTTGGTTTATGGGAAGAGTCGTTTATTTTCTTTTGAGCTTTCTCCCAAATGTCTTCATCTAATATAGCGGGGATCGCACCAGGAATGATAATATGTTCCTCTTCTGGACGTGCAACGACTTTCCCGTTAATCCGTTGTGTTGTTCTAAATCTCATAATTCCAATGTATCTTTCATTACTAAGTAGTTGACGCAGCACTTGTGGTTGCCAGTCTCCCTTACCGCGTGGCGGTTTAATAGAGGTCTTTTTGCTCAAGTAGCTGGCGAGTGCTCTATAAGATACATCTCTTCTATGTCCCCCGGGCTCTGCCACTCCATTAACGAAGAAGTCAAAAATTGCGCGTACTTCCCGAGCCTGTTCTTCATCTATTTCTAATTTTTTTGTCGCTTTGTTGTATGTGAATCCATAGGGAGCGGCGCCGGAAACCCATCTACCCTCAATGGCATTATTTACTCGACCTCCAAAAAGCCGTTCTCTGGTTGTCTCAAATTCTTCCCGGCTCATGAATAATTCAAACCGAATTTGGCGCAGATCAGAAGGGTTACGAGGGTCATATACTTTATACGGAGTGATAATGAAAATACGATTATCTACTATTAAATCATAGATAACGCCCATGTCAGTGTATGATCCGCGGCCCATCCGTGAAATTTCTTTAACGGCAATGGCCTGATATTTCTTAGCTTGCAAGTCTTCTATTACAGACTGGAAAACAGGTCTGGATGATATTTTGTCACCAGAACCAATTTCGGGTCGCTGGTCGTAGGGTAATCCAACAGGCTCAAGAATTCTGTCCATAAGCTCTTTTTGAGCAGTCAATACATCTTCACCTGTTCTCCGTTCTTGTTCCTCGTCTGCTCTAGATTTACGAAGATAATTAATAATAAATTCTATTCCTAAGCTCAGGAGGTAGTCTCTATTCAGTAAAGCCACAATAACACGCCCTTTTGGTTTGTATTTATATATTATGATAGTTACTATGATAAAGCCAAAGACATGCATAAATAAAGAGAAAAATTTCAGATGAATTATAGATGTTACCTAGAAAACAAAGCCAGAATTATAGGTTATTCTTATAACATGGAAAACAAAGAGAGAGCAGCACCCGACACAATCACACACCTGTTTGACGGTGGTAGGCGTAAGACGAGCGGCACCAGTTAGCCCCTTGCTATAAGACCTACAGAGAGCCGCAAGGGTAGGACAAGCGGGCATGCTGGTCTTTCTGTTTGTTCCTAGTAACTCCACTCTTGCTAATGTGCGCCTGACAAACGCATTCCCCATGACGGTGATCCTAACCGCTAAAGAGTGGATCAGGAGCGCAGCCGGGCGCGTAAGCAAGTGCCGGATTCCAACAAAGCTTATATCATTACCTGTAAGCCCAGGCTGTACGAAACGCGTTCGTGCGGTCTGGCGGGGTTTCATGCAGAATGCGAGGTTCGCTGCGGGGGTCAGTTCCCCACAGTCCTGGTTCAAATCCGGGCTTCTGCTAACATGGAATCAAAACCCATTTTTTTGTTGAATAATTACAATAAAAGACTTATAATGTAAATGTTCATAGATACCTGTAAAAACTTTATCAATCTTGAACACTCTAATAGTTTCTATACATATTGGTTGATTGATAAAGTATACAGGGTAAAAAATCAAAGAAAGTGGGCTTGTGAGTATGAAAAACATTAAAAAGGCTTCTGTAGTATCTGTTTTGTCTCTAGCTCTTGCAATTCCGTTATCTGCTTCTGCAGCAGCCACGGATGTTGCACCAGCTACAACTGACTCAACAGCAGTTTCCCAATCTGCAAACACATCGACCGATGTGAATACACCAAAAGCGGGAGATCATGTTATTACTCCTTATGCCACTAAATCGGTGGTTGATAGAACTCTCCGCAACACAGAACTAACAGAAAATTTCGATATACCCTCAGGTTATGGCTATGTTAAGGTATGGATACGTAATGACGGTAAGCAGCCAATTAAATTTTCGGTGAACAGAGGCTCAGAAACAGGTTCGCAAATGATGTCTGGAACTGTAGAACCTGGTCGCACTTACAGTGAAATTAGTTCAAGCGCTTGGCCTGGTGCTAATAAGTATTATGTATCTCTTTCCTCGGGTAAAGCATATATGGAGGGCGAGATGTCAGTTCGTATAGGCACTTCACGAGGAGAACTGTAATAATCAAATTATTGTTATTTAAATGCAGTAAGGAGGTCGGCCAACGTGCCGGCCTTTTTAGTTTCTTCAATATCACTTTATGCACGGTTAGCTCAGTGGTAGAGCGCAGGCGGGCCCGAGTAAAACAGACCTAAAGTCGTGGGTTCAATTCCCACACCGTGCACCTAAATAAATGGATGAATGAGAGTGGCGTATATGCGCTGCTCTTTTTGTTTTCACAAAAAGAGAAAAGGAAGTGTTTTGTAATGAGTACAGAAGCAAGCGCAGTACGTAATGGCGGATTTGGATATCTTGGTTCGGATAATATCTTTAAGGTGGTTAACACCGAAGCTGAGGCTCTTAAATATAGCCCCACTGGTAGAGTAGTTAGCTTTGCTGGTCCACACGCATACGGCAACCCGGTTGTTCCTACAGGCACGGGTGAATACGACCAATTGGCTATTAAGCTGCATGCAGATGGTACGCTGACTGAGAGCGAGGGCCTTACGATTCCTGCCCACATTGCCAAGGTAGTCAAAGAGCTGCAGTAATTGTTTTCCCCGGAGCTGATCCGGGGATTTACAGCGCCTAAAGGAAATGTGCGGTTCGAGTCCGCGGGGTGCTCATTTTTTCTTATTTAGAATGATTGCTAATTGTTTATTAAATGCTTCAACAAATGGAGTCAAATCGGGATCATTGGTTATTACTATTTTGTCTGACTCGGAAAATTGAAAAGTGTAGTTATTGTATTCACCGTAATCGAATCCGCCATGCCCCATAACTTGTTCAAGAGGGTAACGAGCAACCAGATTGTCACTTTGGTCTAGAACATAAAAATGAGTTTCGTCAATTTCGTATTTTCTGTATCCATAATCAAAAGCTGCAATAATAGCCATTTTCAACACCTCCTTTCGAACTAATACTTTCGGCGCAGAAAAAGGAATATCCTTCCTGGGTGTCGAAATGTTGTGTCGAAGGGAGTGGAACAATTGATAAATATATTTGTAGGTAAAACTGGGTATCTTCTCACCGAAAGGCCAGATCAGTGTCCCATATGTAAAAAATACATTGAAGCTCAACCCTTGGATGTGTATGGTCCTGGGAGAGAAAAAACAGTGTTTGTCTTTAAATGCGTTAGAGAAGCATGTGGCGAAATATTTCTAGCATATTATAAATTATCTAGGTTAGCTCCGAATGAGCGCAATTTTTATAAATTTTTAGAATGTAAACCATCTTCTTTTATTTCAAAGGAATTCAGTGACGATATTAAAAGAATTTCTCCTTTATTTTCAGTAATATATAACCAAGCGGCTAAAGCTGAAAGTGACGGACTGAGTTATATATGTGGCCCCGGGTATCGTAAATCACTTGAATTCCTGATAAAAGATTATTTAATAGAGGAAATGCCTGAAAGGTCAGATGAAATAAAAAGTATGTTATTAGGGAAATGTATTGATGGGCTCGTTACAGATAATAATATAAAGTTATGCGCAAAGAGGGCTGCATGGTTGGGAAACGATGAAACCCACTATGTTAAAAAGTGGGAAGATAAAGACGTTACAAATATGAAGGAATTAATTGATCTAACTGTACATTGGATTTCCTCAGAGATCATTACAAAGCGCTATCTCCAAGAAATGCCTTAAATCAACAGGAACGTAAGGGGTCAGGTTTCTCATAGTAATAACTCTTTCATAAATAATAGCGGCTAAATGGCTCTTTTGTTTTGTTAATCTTCTATTATGTTCCATCTCTTTTCTACCGATATATGGTAATGAGAGGAGCTGGTTTTTTGGAAAACAAGACAAGGGAAAAAGAGAAGTTCCCAGAAAAAAAAGATTTAATGTACTGGATTATAATATTGATCATGGCAATGGTAACAGTAATTATTTGGCGTGTAGATGCACCAAAAACATTAACTGATCAGATCACGCTAGGCGCTTCATTATTTTCAATATTATTAGCTGTAGTGGGCATCATAATCCCTTATATTCAAGGCAATGAAACTTCTAGACAAAATCTAGAATTGGTAAATAAGGTGGGGGATTTATCTGAAAAGATTGTTTCACTTCATTCACTAATAAATAAGCAAAAAGTTCTCAATGATAAAGTTGAAGAAATAAATAGTAAATCTACTCAAGTACCCTCTTCAAATGAGGGTTGGGTAATATGGAAAGAAGAGAAGCAGGATATTGATAAAGAAATTGAACGATTAAATAATGAATTAATTGGTTCTATCACTGTTACTCGTAAAAGTTGATTGAATACTCTTAAAAGTAAAAATATTTTCAAGCACCCTAACCGGTGCTTTTTTCTTTGCCTTAATTCCACCAGGAAGGAGGTGTTAATAATAGTAGAGAGCATATTAATTTACATTGGCCCGCCTATCCCATTGCGCGGGTTATTTCAGTTTAGCAGTTTTGTTGGAGACATACCGGAGTTCCTTGAACCACTTATGCTAGTGGAAGAGATCCGGGAGTTGGTGGTTGATGTGAATCACTTGGTTGAGGCCAAGAAGGAAATGAGCATTATCGGTACTGAAAAGAACAAAGCATTTCAGTATCTCTCTAATCCAAACAATATAGAAGCGGAGTTGAGCAAATTGGATGGTTATAAAAGCTTTTTAGGAAAAGGGATTTACATTGAAGGAGAGAACGGCGAGCTGTCGCTTGTGGGCAAGAATAACCCATTGCCTGTGGCTGGACTGTCAGGTGGTGGCGGTGGTTCTGTTACAGTTGACAGCATTACGGATGCGAGTGACGTTGGTAAGACCATTCTTAAAGCTGCTGATGCCTCAGCGGCCCGTACAGCCATTGGCGCAGGCACATCGAATCTAAAGGTTGGTATAGCAGTTACAGATGCCAAGGCAGGCAACTACACTCCAGCAGTTGCGGATATCTCAGGAGCGACCGCACTAGGTAAGCAGCTCATGGCAGTGGCAGACGCGGCTGCAGCTCGTACAGCTATAGGAGCAGGCACGCCTGTTAGTGCAGCTACAACAGCAGCAAACGGTACAGTGAAGCAGGCAGCAGCACAGGCCAATAGCGCCGCTACGGATGTTGCTGGTCTTGTTGCTGACTTTAATTCCTTGCTTGGTAAGCTACGAACTGCAGGTATTATTGCACCATAATACTGCTGAATGTTTATACACAATATACAACATATCATGCATATTACTGGTGGATGATTGTACCCCTCTAGTATGATTCTACTGGTGGACAATTGTCCCCCGCTAAACGCGCGTTTTGTATTCTAGGGGGGTATGATTGTCCCCCTCTAGGGGGGTATAATTGTCCCCCCAAGAAAGAAAGAAAGAAATATAAATAATAATATATATAATATATAGCTCATTTAGAGTAACTAGATACATACATCGTTCTATGCATTATGCATAAAAGGACGGTGTATTTGTTGTTCATACATAAAACAGAAAGGATGATAACGATGATGATGGAACATGAAGAGAATTACCACTGTCAGATGAATCTATTGGAGAACAGAGAAATGAGAGTCGCCGTTCAACTAAAGAAGGACATGCCTCAGGATCAATTAAAACGTGAAATAGCAGATAAGGTTGAACAGTATGCCAAAGATAACAAGGTGGATATACAGTCAATTAAAATACTCGTGCATCAACCACCGTCTTTCATACACATAGACATAAGCTATGCCTAACCCTTTATACCAAGGTCTTAAAGATTAAAGAATAAAAGAAGGAGGCGCGCGCGTGAAATGATTATGAAAAATAATCTTAAAAGCTTTCTTTTTCTCCAGAAAAAATAAATTTGGGTCCTTCTGGAGCTTAAAAATAGGTACGGGTGCGCATGAGCCCGAAAAACGCGTAGATTTTGAATTCGAAAAACACTTTCCTTTTTTAGCCCCGCAGGCTGCGTGTGATCCCTGCTGAGGGCTTTTTATATTGTGTATGTATAATTTATCCCTTCTATTAATGCGCCGCTAAAAAGGGGCTTAAAATGCGTCTGATAGCGTGCTTGGATTTTGATGAATAAATGGAAAGTAGGTGGTCAGTTATGGGGAAAGGAGAGAACAGGGCGGAGGTCATTGTCGGAACCAGTGAATTTGCGGCGATTGTTGGCAAAACCAAGCAATGGATCGGGCAATTAACCCGTGACGGTGTGCTTACGCAGGTAAGTCGGGGGAAATATGAGCTTGCTGCAACCGTCCAGGCATACATCCGGCATGTGACTGGGGCAACCGAGGAGGGCAAGATTAGTTTTGCAGACGAAAAGGCACAGCATGAGCAGATTAAAAAGGAAATTGCCTCGTTGGAACTGGAGGAAAAGCGAAAGAATCTACACACTACCGCTGATGTGCAAGACGCATGGGGAACACTGCTGGTGAATTTCCGCGAGAGATTAACTGGCCTGCCTCCGAAACTGGCAAATCAACTGGCGTATCTAAGCGACGAAAAGGCAATTCGCATCTTGTTGGAGGATCGCATAAACGAGGCACTAAACCTGCTGTCTAAGTATGACCCAATGGCAGATGATGAGTCATGAATGCGCAACGTAAAAGGACATTCCGCCTGCTTGCTGACACTTTAAGCCTTGTCGCGCCTCCTGAGCCAATCAGTGTATCTGAATGGGCTGACAGACACAGGGTGTTGTCTCCAGAAGCTTCGGCTGAACCTGGTCCATGGAAAACAGAGCGGGCACCTTATCAAAGGGTTCCCATGGAAGCTATATCTGACAGAAATGTTGAGTCGGTTGTGCTCATGTGGGCCTCACAGCTTGGCAAAACGGACCTGCAGCTTAATACGATTGGTTATTTTACTGGGCATGACCCAGCTCCGATCATGGTTATACAGCCGGATTTGATGGTTGCACGTGACTTTTCTAATGACCGTTTGACCCCGATGTACCGGGATTCTCCACAATTATCACCACTGGTGGTCAAGGATAAGAGCCGTGATAGCCGGAATACCATTTTGTATAAGACATTTCCAGGTGGACGGATCAACATCGCAGGCGCGAATTCGCCTGCTTCTTTGGCTTCCAAGCCGATCAGGGTGGTTATTGGGGATGAAATCGACCGTTTCCCGGTATCGGCAGGCAAGGAAGGTGACCCTGTATCACTGGTAACAGCTAGAACCAAGACGTTTTACAACAAAAAAATGGTGTGGGTATCCACTCCGACCATCAAAGGTGCTTCCCGTATCGAGGCTCTTTACGAGGACAGCACACAGGAAGAATTACACTTCCCTTGTCCGTCCTGTGATGAACTGCAGCCCTTAACATGGAGGCAGATCGACTTCGACTACGACGAAGAAACGCGGGCTTGTACACGGGTCGATCATGTGTGCAAGCATTGTGGTGCGCTGCATGGTGAACATGAATGGAAAAAGGATTATGCCAAGCGAGTGGTTTGGGTTGCTGGGAAGGAACACTCCAAAACTCGCGGGTTTAAGCTGAGTAGCCTTGCAGCAACGATAAATTACACATGGAAAGATGCTGTCAATGAATTCAAGGCTGCCAAACGTGGCGGCCCAGCGCTTCTCAAGACCTTCTTCAACACCGTTATGGCGGAGTCATGGGAGGAAGAAGGCGAGAAGGTAGAACATGAATTGCTCCTGAATCGCCGTGAGATGTACATGCATCGGGTTCCAGAGGGTGTGAAATTCCTCACTGCGGCGGTGGACACGCAGGACAATCGGTTCGAAATTGACGTCATTGGCTGGGGAAAAGATTATTCTAGCTGGAGAATACAGTATCACCGGGTATATGGTGACCTGAAATTGCAGGACGTTTGGGATGATCTGGACGAATTTCTGTCCCGGACATGGCAGGATGCAGCGGGCAGGAAGTTTCGCATACGTCGAACATTGATGGACTCGGGTGGACACTTTACTCGCGAGGTGTACAAGTGGTGCAAGCCTCGTGCCTCACGCGGAATATATGCAATTAAAGGTGAGGACAGCGGTGACGGTACACACACACCTCTTTTAAACGGCACCACAGACAACAACGTCCACCGTGCTACGGTTATTCGGCTTGGGGTAGCCGAAGGTAAGGCTAAGGTGTTTTCGTCGCTTACAATCGAACCTGGAAAGCCTGGGTCATGTCGGTTTCCACTCCCCAATCCAGATAACCCGGACCCGTTCGTATATGACGAAGAATATTTCAAACAGTTGACGGCAGAGCAATTGGTCACCCGCTATAAAAATGGGATTCCTTATACTGTTTGGGTGCAGACCAGGGCGCGGAATGAAGCCCTTGACCTTGCAGTTTATAACCGTGCCGCAATTGAAATGATGAATCCGAACTTTGACCTGCCATTACCTGAGCCGGGAAGTGTGGTTACGGGTCCGGTAAGGCCGCAGCAGCGGAAGAAGAAAAGGAATGTTTCTAGCAGCTTGTAAATTATGTGAAGGAGGTGAACAGGGGATATGCCGAAAATGACTTTAGCCGAGGCTCAAATGATGTACAAGCTTTGGTGTGACGCTGAGGCGGCACTCGCTACAGGAAAATCATACACCATCGCTGGTCGGTCTATGACACGGACAGACATGAATGTGGTACTGGAGCGCAAGAGATATTATGGTCGCATCGTTGACGACTTGGAAAATCCGGGAGTGAAACGGAGAAGCAAAGTAAGAGGAATCACCCCGTTTGACCGATGAACTGGCTGGACAAGACTCTAAACTTTGTGGCTCCGGGAATTGCGGCTAAAAGAGAGGCGTCCCGCCTGGATGTTGCAAGGCATGAAGCAGCTCAGGCAGTTATTAATAGCTACAAAGAGTCATTTGGTGGTAAAGGATACGGCAGGCATGGAGCTAGCCGCACAAAGTCGTCTATGGTCATGTGGCAAACGCCAGTTGGTGACGCTGATGCAGATATTCATGAGAATATTAACGAGCTTAGAGCCCGGGCCAGAGACTTACACATGGGATCTGACGTTGTTGCAGCAGCTCACAAGGGTTTGCGAACGAACATCGTTGGTACTGGCTTACGCCTCAACCCTGCCTTTGATTCCAAATTTCTAACACTCAGCGATCAGGAAAGCGAAGACTTGAGGGCGAGCATACACAGGGAATGGGCATTGTGGGCTGAAACAAGCAAATGCGATGCGGCAGGGCTCAATGATTTTTACGAGTTGCAAGCCCTAGCTTTCTTGTCAACCCTCATGAGCGGGGACGTATTCGCTTTGTTGCCAATGCTGCCGAGAGATCATGCGGTTTATGACCTCAGAATCAACCTAGTTGAAGCTGACCGTTGTGATACTCCTTTTAATGTGCAATTGGACGATTTGGATCGGATCCAATCTGGCGTTGAGGTTGACGCAGACGGTATGGTGGTTGCGTACCATTTCAGCAACCGTCATCCGGGTAGCAGTAGGTTTGACCTGACAAGTGAAAGGGAATGGGTCCGGGTCGAGAGGTATGGCAAGCAGACGGGGCGATTGAATGTAATCCATCTTTTTGAAGCGGAACGACCAGGGCAACGACGGGGCATACCAATTATTGCGCCTATTATCGAATCTTTAAAGCTGCTCAACCAGTATACAGAGGCAGAATTGATGGCTGCAGTCATCACGTCAATGTACACCGTGTTTGTAAAAACTCCAGGAGATGACGGGCAAGATCCGTATGGTATGAATGAACCGGAAACTGACAATCAGTATCAAGAACCTATACCCGGGACTGGTGGCGACAACATAAAGATGGGTCGGGGTGCTATCGTTTATCTGGACCCTGGAGAGGATGTTCAATTTGCTGACCCGTCAAGACCAAATCCGAACTATGAAGCTTTCGTTCGGGCACTGTTGAAACAGATTGCAGCAGCTCTTGAGCTACCGTATGAGATACTGACCAAGCAATTCACTAGCTCGTACTCGGCTTCTCGGGGGGCACTATTGGAAGCTTGGAAAATGTACCGCATGCGCCGTTCCTGGCTGGCTAAAACGCTTTGCCAGCCTATTTATGAAGAATGGTTTGTTGAGGCTGTAACCAAAGGTAGGATACACGCGCCTGGCATCTTTGATGACCCGGCTATTTTTGCTGCCTACACACGGGCTGAATGGCATGGTCCAAGTCAAGGTTTACTTGATCCAACCAAGGAAGTAGGCGCGGCTGTTACCCGAATTGAGAACAATTTAAGTACAGCCACAAAGGAAACGGTCGAGCTAAACGGCGGATCATGGGAACAAAACATTCAACAGCGTGCGTATGAGAAAGCACGACTCAAGGAACTGGGACTGACCGAAGGAACTGCACCAGCTCCGGTTACGCCTTCTGAACCGTCTGATGAGGGCGATGAAGACAACGACGATGAGGAAGGGGGTGAAAACACAAATGCCAAAGAAGATCAAGGCTAACGGGCCGATAATCGGGGATGCAAACGCATGGGTTTATCAATGGTTTGGTATTCCGGCTGTGAGTCCAGGGATGATATCCAAGGAACTTGATGCAGCAAACGGAGACGAGATCGAATTGTACGTAAATTCTCTTGGCGGTTCCGCCTTTGATGGTGCTGAGATTTACACTTTACTCAAAGATTACCCCGGGAAAATCACGGCGAAAGTAACGGGTGTAGCGGCTTCTGCTGCCTCGGTTATGCTCATGGGTGCTGACGTTATCAAGATATCGCCGCCGGGGCAGATCATGATTCACAACGCTGCAACGGGTACGGATGGCGACAAGAATGCCCATGACCGCTCTTCTGCCCTGCTGAAAAGCACGGACGAGGCAATCACCAATGCTTATTCACTCCGAACAGGCAAGACAAGGGACGAACTACTTGATCTCATGAACGTTACAACTTGGATGAATGCTCAGAAGGCTGTCGAACTTGGATTTGCGGACGAAATAATGTTCAGTGAAGGCGCCACAGAAGTTACCAACAGCGCTTTTGATATGCTCGGCAGTGACGGAGTTTTGCCTGAGGCGGTCATAAACAAGGTTCGCAACGAGCTTCTTAAAAGCGGAGGATTCACAAATCAGCCTCCAGCGCTTGGCGACAGCGGACTGGAAAGGATAACCCCCTTGCAAAGCATCCCAAATCTGCAATTTGCTTCGACAGCCAAACAGCCTGTAGCTGCTGTTAACACAAATAAAGGCGGTACTCCGCAAGCCGGAGACACATTCGAGGGACTAAAAAATCAGATAAGCCAAATGAAGGGAGAAAACAAACCAATGGATTTAAACCAACTGAAAAACGAGCACCCAGACTTGTACAACGAGGTGGTCAGTCTGGCTACTACAGCCGAACGCAGCCGTATTAGCGCACTGACAAATATGGAGGGTGCCCCTGGAGCCAAGCCTTTTATTAAAGATGCCATCACAAATGGCGAAACCGCCGGTGATGTGGCTATGAAAATCGTTCAAGCATCAATTACGCGTGTGGGCCAAGAGGGGACGCAACGCCAACAAGATTCGGACGACAGCGGTGTGAAAAATGTATCCCCGGAAGCGCCTGTAATCACTGTCGGTGCATCAAATGATGACGCTGAAAACGAACAAGCCGTAAACAACATGATTGAGTATGCAAAACAGCTTCAAAACAAAAAGGGAGGTCGTAAATAATGCCAGCTTATGAAAGCCAGCCGTATGACAATCTGTACGCAGGTGGAGTCGAACCGAAAACGGTCATTGCAATTATCGTCAAAGCGGGGTCTGGAGTGGTTAAACGTGGTACTGTCTTGGGCAGAGAAAGCCAACTCGCTGAAACAGATCCGTACGCAGGAACACCCATCACTGTGCCAGTAGATTCGAGTAAGACGGGCGGTATTGAGAATCCATACTGCATCTTGGCAGACGAAGAGGTCGACGCTACAACCAAGGATGCTCGGGCCGTGGCTTACACATCTGGTGAGTTTAATCGTGATGCTCTCAAGTTCGGCGGCACTGATACAGTTGCAAAACACGAAGTCGCCATGCGCAACATCGGTCTTATCACAAAACGAGTAGTTAAATAGGGAGGATTAATACATTATGGCAAAAGATATTTACGCATTTCCGCAGTTATTCCGTGTAGTCGAATCATTTCCACAGGATTCTTATTACCTACTGGACACATACGCATCCGAAGGGGAAACGTTCGACTCCGATGAAATTGAAATCCAGACTAAAAAAGGTCACCGTCCGCTGGCTCCTTATGTCAATGAATTGATGCCAGGTAAGGTTGTACTGCGCACTGGATTTACAGCCAAACAGTACAAGCCTGCGCTAGTTAAACCTATGCGTGTCATCACTCGGAACGATCTTAAAGTAAGACGTGCTGGAGAGACTTTGTATAACCCGGATTCTCCGGATGTTCGGGCGCAGAAACTCCTGATCGAAGACACGGCTGAATTGTTAAGCACAATCGACCGCCGAAAGATTCAACAGTTGTCCGAAACCATGTTTACGGGCAAGACAACGCAAATCGGTGAAGGTGTGAATCAGGAATTGGATTGGGATTTTACCAACAAGGAAGTTCTTTCAGGAAAAGACTTCTCGGACCCAACTTTTGATGTTGTTGCTTATCTCACAGAGAAGAAAATGAAGGTCATGCGAAAAAGTGGCTTGACCATGCGTAGGGTGTTGACCACTTTTGAAGTTGGATCTGCAATTACTAGTCATCCTACTTTGCTTGCAATGATCAAAGCAGAAAAAGAAACCCTTGATGTCGGTAATTTGAACCAAGACATTCTGCCAGAGGGCGTTGTATATCATGGTTATTTGCGTCAGGCTGCTATTCATATCTGGTCCTACACCAATTCATACACCGACGAAGAAGGTAAAGAGCAGGATTACATTCCTGCTGGAACACTTGCGTTACTGCCAGACGGAAAACCGTTTGAGTTTAACTATGGAGCTAACTTGATCATGGGGGATGACGGTCAGTTCCAGTATGTCAAGGCAAAGGTAACGCCGCAATCATGGACTACTAAAGAACCTGCAGCTCGTTACTTGCAAATGTTGGCCCGTCCTATCGTCGTTCCGCAAAATGTGGACGGATGGTATGTAGCTAAGGTTCTTAACTAAAGAGGAGGAAAACAGAGATGGCATATATAGCAACGTGGAATATCCGTCACAACGATAAGAATTACAAAATTGGTGAAGAGGTCCCTGTTAGTATTGGCAAAGAGGCGATTCAACGACTGATTGATCTTGGAATGGTAGAGGATGACAAGAAGAATACCGCCAAGCCTGCGGAATAAGGGGTTAGGAGGCGCGTCATGAGCGATATTCAAACTGAATTGATAAAACCGTTCAGTTTTAAGGATCAGATCGAGCGGGATGTGAAGTCCGTTTTCTTGAATGAACGTGAGTTTGCCGACTGGCATGAAATCGCCTTTATGAGTCCGCCGAAAAACGGACTGCCTGTCACACCTGAACCGCCTGTCAAAATGTTGGTTATTGTTGATGATGATGAACTGAGAGATCGGAAAACTAGCGCCTCGAATCCAACAGATGGCGTTTACGATGCCGATCTTTTGTTTTATGCTCAGCGTGCCGACTTCCTGCTGAACTTTGGCAGGCTTCCGGCCCTGCAAAGCAAAATTAGGTTCGACGAACGCACCTATACGGTGACAGATATCCAAGATGACGAGAATATGGTTACCGTCACGTTGGGGCGTAAAGGATCATGATTCGCATCGATGCCAAAGAGCTGGGAACCATGAAAAAGCGCTATGAGAAAGTCAAAGTTCAGGCTAAAGTGGTTGTGTCCCGAGCGATGAACCGTGTTGCATCTAATGCACGGACCAATGTAAAAAAAGAAATCGCTAAGGAATATGTGATCAAATCAGGCGATGTAAACAAAACATTGTCAACCACCAAGGCCAGCGCTTCATCTACTTCAAGCGTGGTGCGTTCGACCAGCCGGGGAACTGGACTGGATAAATACAAGTTCAACCCTAAACGAGCAACGGGAAAGCGACCTAAAGTTTTGAAGGCGGCTGTTAAAAAAGGGGGAGCGGTAAAGGGGATAAAGGGCGCGTTTGTGGCAGACAAAAACGGAGTAAAGATTTTCGCCCGTGAAGGAAAAAAGAGGCTGCCTATTCGCCGCCTGTATGGTCCCCCAGCTCCAGAAATGTTCAATCAGCAAAAGGTGCGTACTCCTGTTGAGCAGAAAGCCCGAGAAACATTTGAAGAACGTATTATGCACGAACTGGATAGGGAGTTGAAACCATGACCCCATTTATGCTTAGAGACGCTTTGGTCAAAGAACTGGAGCGTCTTTTTGCTGACTCAGCATATCTGAATGCACGTGGTGAGTTGTCCAAACTAAACATTTATGCGCAAAACCTGCCTGCAAAAAGCCAAGAAGATGATGACGATCATTACCCGTTCATTCTTGTTCGTGTGGGTGATGTTGTCGATGTTTCGGACACCGAAAACTCAACGTGCGCCATTATGTTGAGCGTTGGAATTATTGATGAAGGGCTGGACATGCGCGGTGAAGATACTGTCCTTAATATCACACAGCGTATCAGACAGCACTTTCTTACCAACCGAACGTTGGACAGACAATTTATTTTGGAACCCCAATTGACGTGTTCCTTATTCGAGGAAGAGGATATGTATCCTTACTTTTTCGGCTATGTGGACATGAGTTGGATCATTCCTGCTATAAGAGAGGGTGTTCAGATTGACTACTGAAAAAACAGAAACTCAAGACGTTAAACAGGCGGAAAAGCCGCCTGTAAAAGATAAGAAAGACGTTTCGCCTGTGGTACCTGCTCAGCCATCCCAAGCAGCCGAACGGGAACAACTTATTTACATTGGCCCTAATCTTCCGGGCGGAAGACTGGCGAAGTATTTTATTTCACTGGGCGGGTTCCCGGCATATCTAAGTGACATTTCAGACAAAGTCCCTGCCATCACGGAACTGTTTGTCCCGGTTACTGATCTGGCAGCCGCTAAAGTGGCGATGGACCAGCCGGGAACTACTCATAACATCGCTTATGCCGCTGTGGTTGAGGCGATCCAAAAAGGAGGAATTTAAGTGGCTGAACGTCATGGTGTATTTATCACTGAGCAGCCCGCATCTGTCATTACCCCAGTGCGGCTCAACGTCACATTACCCGTTGTATTCGGTACAGCTCCGATCAACCTTAGTACGCTTGATGCTGCACCAGTGAATAAGCCGATTCTGTGTGAATCGTGGGCCGACGCAGTTTCTGCGTTCGGATATTCGGACGACTGGGAATCATTTACCCTTTCTGAATTCATGCATTTCCATTTTAAAATCTCGAAACAATCGCCGGTCGTTTTTATTAATGTGCTGGACCCTGTGAAGCATGCAACCTCAGTCACGGCAGCTTCTTATACATTGGTTAATGGCACGCTTACGGTTGCGGTGCAGGGGATCATTAAAACGTCTGTACTGATCACATCCGAAGATGGTGCGACCACATATATACTAGGCACCGATTACGCTCTGTCCTTTAACGATGCTGGGAATTTAGTGGTATCTCGTATCGCTTCCGGCGCGTTGGCATCTGGTGCAAAGGTCAAAGTTGGTTACAGCAAGCTTGACCAAAGCAAAGTCACACCTGCGGATATTATCGGCGGTATGGATGTAGATACTGGCATTGCTACAGGACTGGAATTGCTAGATCAAATTTTCCCGCTGTTCCGAATTGTTCCCGGTCTAATTGCTGCGCCGGGATTTTCACATAATCCTGTGGTCGGTGCGATTATGGTTGCAAAAGCCAACTCGCTTAACGGTGGGCACTTTAAAGCAACGGCCCTCACAGATCTGCCATCCAACGTTGTATATACCGAGATTGCGAAGTGGAAGAAGGACAACGCTTATACGGACCCACAGCAAATTAACACCTATCCGTTGGCTACCAAGGACGGTTTGAAATATCACATGTCTACGGTAGTTGCTGCGGCGACTGTTAAATCTGACGTTGATAATGGCGGCATCCCTTCGACTTCTCCGTCGAATACCGCCGCGAATATTGATGGTACTGCTCTGACAGATCGTGACTTTTTACTAGGTCCACAGCAAGCGCAGTATCTTAATGCGCAAGGGATCGTAACAGCACTCAATTTTGTTGAAGGGTTTGTAGTGTGGGGTAACCGGACAGGAGTTTACCCGGATGCTAAAGACCCGCAATCTAGCTTTATACCGGTACGCCGTATGTTCAACTGGATTGGTAATACGCTGACTCTAACCTACTGGAAGTACCTTGATGATCCAACCAATAAGAAGATGATCGAGGCAATCACTGATTCAGTGAACGTCTGGATCAATGGTCTGGTAGCTGCAGGTTACTTGCTGGGTGGACGTGTTGAATTTAACGCTTCGGAAAACCCAATAGAAAATCTGATTGATGGCAAAATGAAATTTCATGTGTACATCACGCCGCCGTCTCCGGGTCAGGATATTGATTTTGTACTGGAATACGATGCTTCTTACTTTGCATCGTTGTTCGCAGCTTAGAGGAGGTTTGAACATTGGCTAAAGAGCAGATCAGTCAACGGACGATACAATATGAGGCTTACCGTAATGGTTCGGAGTATTTGGGGACTACAACCGTAGACCTTCCCGAAATCACATTACTAGCTGAGGACGTGACGGGCGGGGGTATTAACGGTACTGTCAATACTCCGACTATGGCCCAATTCGATGCCATGTCTACTACCCTGAATTTCAGGACTCACGAAGAAAGTTATTATTCCCTTTTTGCTCAAGAGATCCACGCCATAGATTTACGGGCAGCTATCCAGGTGCAGAACCGTTTAACCGGGCAGTTGGATGTTGTACCGTACAAGGTATCATTTCGCGGTAATCCCAAAACAATGTCTTTGGGCAGCTTGGAACCAGGAGCGACGTCCGACAATTCTGTGGAATTTGAAGTGACCTATATCAAGATCACGCTTAATGGAGCGGTCAAGGTGGAAATTGATAAATACAACTCTGTTTGTGTTATCAATGGTGTCGATTACTACGCAAAAATCCGTCAGGCGCTTGGGAATTAATCATTTCCGGGCGTTGACCCGGATTAAAATATGGAGGATTATAACATGACTAATATCGCTAAAGAGGCAGAATTGAAACCAGTGGAGAAGGTAGAAGGTACTTCACAATATACGCTTAAATTCGATAAACCTTGGGACTTTGAAGGCGAAAAATATACGGAATTGAAATTTGATTTTAATAAAATCAATGGTCGTAAGATGATTGCACTTACTAAAAGATTGGATCTTGATGATATGAAAACTCCTGTCAAGGCAATTAGTATGGAATTGCAAGCTGCTGTATGTGCTGAGGCTGCAAGTGTTCCGATGGAGTTGATTCTCGAACTTCCGGGCAACTATTTTTCTAAAGTGACTGTTATGGCTCAGAATTTTTTGCTGCTATAGATGCAAGTGAAGATGTTGCATCTGATATCCGGGAAATTGTACTGACTTTATCAATAGAAACCAGAAACAGCATTGATTTTTGGTTGGATCAACCGATAAGCGACCTGTCTAAATGGCAGGACGCTTTTTCTGCTTATGCAATTAAAAAAGAGAAGGCGCTAGAGGAAGTTGAAAAGGCCCGAAAGAGAGGGCGGTGATGTAGTGGGACGCGAATATGATGTGGCGATGAAGCTCGCGGCTAATTTGGACCAGAGCTTTTTTGGTGCGTTTGATAAGGCGATTCAAAAAGTGAACGGTCTTGAGAACAGCTTTAAAGAACTGAAAAATATCCAGATGCCTACTGGAGCGATTACCAATTTGCAGCAAGAAGTTGGGCAGTTAAATACTAAGCTGCAAAGCGTTAATGCCAACCGGGTTGGGGAAAACGTCTTTAAGCCCCTAAAGGACGACATTAGGGACGTGAAGACAGAGCTTACACGGCTCCAGTCCATGCGCTTGTCGGGAGATATAACCCGTGCGCTGGAGGTTAATGTTCAGGGGCTTGAACACAAGCTTAAAGCCCTTGGGCATTTGAGGATCGGCGCGAAAGTATTCGAACCGATGATGGCGGCTGCTAAAGCGGTTGAGGCGCAAATACGAATCATTCAATCTATGCGGATCACAGGTGATATCGTCAAAGATATCCGAGAAGATCTTAAAAAGCTGGAAAATGAATTTAAAGATATCAAGCGCATAAATGGCCCAAAAGACGTTTTCCAAAACATGATTAGCGAATTGAAAATTGTTATTCCGGATCTGCGAGAAATGAAGAAGCTTCTGGCAGACATAGCCCGCATTCGCATGCCTTCAAATCAGTTCGGTAATGATATCGAAGCGTATGTAAGGCAGATTAAAGAATTAGAGAAGCGAATGAGAGAAATCCAGCGAATTCATGGTCCTTCGGGCGGTGGCGGTGGTGGATCTGGCGGAGATGATTCAGGAGGCGGCGGTACATTGCTTGCCGCTGGTGGAGCTGGGATGATGGCGGGAGCTGCCGTGGCTGCGGGCGGCTTTTTTGCGTTTAAATATGCGGACGAATACCAGAAGGCCATGCTTCAAATCCAAGCCAGCACAGGGCAGACAGAAGCGCAGATGAAGGGCATGAAAGACATTGCCAAGAATCTGTACAATCAGAAGCTAGGCGAGGACTGGAACGATTTGGCGCTTGTCGTCGGTAAGGCGAAAAACGTCCTGAAACAGACTGGTCCAGAACTTGAAAAATCAGCACGAGGCGCGATTGTCCTTCGAGACACCTTCGAAAATCTGGACGTTGATGAATCTATCAAAACCGTCGATACCATGATGAAAAACTTTGGTATCACATCGGAACAGGCGTATAACCTGCTTGCCCAAGGTGCACAGAAGGGGCTGGACAAGTCTGGCGAATTACTGGACAGCGCCAATGAATATTCAGCCTACTTTGCAAAATTAGGATTCAGCGCAGAGGGCATGTTCGATATTTTTTCTGCAGGCCTGGATGCAGGGGCCTTCAACCTTTTTATTAGGGCTTTATGGCGGCGACGCCATACCGAAACCTCTCTAATTCATGGGAAACCCTAACGTTGAGACGAGGGAAATCATGAGCGAAGCCTGTATTATACAGGAACGTGCAACGACTATCGGTGAGAAGCCGAGTACATGCAAGCGCGTGGAAATGGGAGGGGACTCTTAGGAGTTCTTGATATAGTCTGATCTGCATGGAAACATGCAGCTGCCTTTAGTGGCGGGTAAGGGAGTAGCGAACCTTACTGAACATAATGTGATAAAGTCGGGGATGGAATTAAAGAATTTGGTATCCGTACAAAAGACGGTTCCAAAAGCTCACTAGAAGCCTATAAATCCATAGGGCTCGGCGGTAAAGAAATGACGGCAGCATTCGCAAAAGGCGGGAAGACAGCACAGCAAGCATTCTTGAAAACTGTGAAAGCTATCGAAGCTGTGAAGGACCCGGTTTTGAAGAATGCTGTTTCTGTGCAATTGTTTGGTACGCAGGCGGAGGACTTGGAGGCTCGCGTAATCAAGTCCTACGGGAACGTCAAAAAGCAGTTTGATAAGACAAAAAACACGATTGATGAGATGGCAAAAATAAAATATAGCAGCATGGGCGATGCCTTCAAGGGGATAGGTCGCCAACTGCTCACATCTCTGATTATTCCTGTTTCGGACCTGCTGTTACCAGCATTCAATAAGTTCAGTAACTGGTTCAATGTCGCTGGACCTAAAATCGGTAAATTTTTCAGTGGAATTGGTAAGCAGATTGGCGAAGTCGCTGAGAATATACAATGGTTATTTGAAAACGGTTTTGACGGTGAGATGCATGGTGTTGTCGTCAATTACAGCAAAATGTTTGGTATGAATGATAAACAGGCCAATGTTCTTGCTGACAATGTGAAAGATATCTATGGTCGTGGCGAAAAAGCCCTTAAAGGGATCACTGAATTCGGCGGGAATGTCGCTTGGCTATTCCAAAACGGATTTGATGGTGAGATGAAGGGTGTAACCATAAACTACGCCAAAGCGCTAGGCATGGACTCCAAGCAGGCTAATGGATTAGCTGATGAAATTGGAAAATCACTATCATCTATGAAAGATAAATTCGCAGAATTTAAGGTTAGTCTTAAGCCGATTATCGGGGATCTGCTAGATTACTTCAAAGAAGCATTTACTTTTGGTAGCGGTATGGATTTTGGAAGTATATTAACATCTGTGAATAGCCTGCGGAAATCCTTAACGCCTGTAATAGAATCTATCGCCACCGGGATCGGTCCTGCATTGCATTCCGTCACATCCTTGCTTGCTCCACTTATGAAGGTCGGTAAACAAGCCTTCAATGCCATAATCCCTTTGGTCATGAAACTATCATCTTCTATTTCTTCCAAGCTTGGACCTGTATTTACGTCAGTCTTTGGGTATTTAACGAAGACCTTGTTGCCGCAAGTCAGCTCGGTGCTGGCTGCATGGCTGCCTAAAATCGGAGCGTTGTTTGGTAAATTGGGCGGCTTAATAATGGCTATTTATGAAAGGAGCATTGCGCCAACCATAAATACCCTTGTGACTATATTCAAATGGGCGTGGCCCGTTATCACTACTGCTGTAACAGGTGCTATCAATATTCTCAAACCTGTAATAGGTGGAATCATTGATGTGCTGGGTGGTGTGATTGACTTTTTAACTGGTGTATTTACTGGGAACTGGTCTTTGGCCTGGGATGGTATCAAGCAAATTGTAGTTGGAATTTGGGAAGGTATCACAGGGGCAATTAAAGCTGCATTCAACAATGTAATCGGAGTAATAAATTCATCTATTGATAAAATAAATGGATTTAGTTTTACAATGCCAGATGCCCTAGGTGGTAAGACGATAGGCGGCATGGACATACCACATTTGCCTATGCTTGCAGATGGAGATATTACCAACCGTCCGTCAATCATGGGTGAGGCTGGCTGGGAAGCCGCAATTCCGATCAACAACAAGCCTAGATCCATGAATCTACTGGAAAAAACCAATAGACTCATGGGCTACAACCCAGGCGGAAACGGTGACAATCTGAATCTTAACTTTAATATTGTAATCCAAGGGAACGCTGATAAAGAAGTAGTGACGCAGGCGGTCAAAGCTGCAGAACCTTCTTTCCGTCAGCAGTATAAGCAAATGAAACGGCAAGATGCGAGGACAAGCCTATGACGAAATATACCACGATCCAGGGCGATACCTGGGACATGATTGCCTATAAAGTGTTTGGTGATGAAACGTTGATGATCCAGATTATGAATCTTAATTTGGACTACATCGACGTTTCTATTTTTTCTGCTGGTACAGTTTTGCGGATGCCAGACGTTTCAGTAGTTGAAGAAACCGCCTCTGACCTGCCTCCGTGGAAGGTGTAACATGGACGAAACTATTGATGCAAGACGTGCACAGGTCGTAATTAATTATAACGGCAAGGACATCACCAAAGAGTTGTCCGACTATTCATTGGATTTAACTTATACCGATGCGGAGCCGGGGACGCTGGACGATCTGCAAATTAACCTTGAGGATAAGGCGCGTAAATGGTCTGGTCCTTGGTCGCCAAGTGCTGGAGACAGGATAGTTGCCTATATAAAAACAATCAATTGGAGCAAACCCGGAGAGATTAAGCGGCTTAATTGTGGCACGTTTGAGGTGGATTCGATTGACTTCGCTGGCCCACCTGATACGGTCAGCATTAAAGCAGTTTCGCTACCGGTTTCAACAAATGTTCGCCAGGAGAAGAAAACGAAGGCTTGGGAGTCTGTAACACTAAAGTCTATTGCTGCTGAAATTGCCAAGCGTGCGGGCTTCTCCTTAATGTATGAGGCTCACAACAATCCGAAATACGACCGCCAGGATCAGACCGATGTGTCTGACCTGGCTTTTTTAAATGACTTGTGCAAACAGGAAGGCATAGCGCTAAAGGTAACGGGCAAAAAGCTTGTCCTGTTCGATGAGTACGTTTATGAGCAAAAGCCGTCTGCGCTGACAATTGAGCGCGGGGTTTCGGATATTATAAGCTATGGGTTTTCTTTTTCGACTCAGGATGTGGCATATGCAGGTTGCGAGGTCAACTATCAGCCTTCCGCAAAAAAGAAGTCGCCTAAGAAAAAAGACGATAAGGATAAAACCAAGGCTGCTGCAACTACAGATGGATCTACTTCTAAGGATTCGAAAAAGAAGAAAGAGAAATCGGAGCAGCCAAAGCCGATTAAGGTGATTTATCGCCCACCTGGCGCTCCGAAAGATGGACCAATCTTAAAGGTGTCTCAGAGCGTTGGTTCACAGGCTGAGGCAATTAACGCGGCCCGTAAGAGCCTGCGCGAAAAGAATAAAGAGGCTGGTAAAGCTACTTTGTCTCTCATGGGGAATGTCGGTCTTGCAGCCGGGATGACGATTACAATTAAAGGCTTTGGTCGCTTTGACGGTAAGTACATTATCGTTTCTGCCACTCATGCAGTTGGTGGATCAGGATATACGACTAATCTGGAAATTAGAAAAGTGTTGGGGTGGTGACATGGCAAATGAAAATTTAAATAGAATCGGGGTTGTCTCCAGTGTAGACACCGAGACGGGAAAGGTGCGAGTAATCTTCCCTGATATGGACGATATGGTTTCCCCAGAGCTACCACTTTTAACAACTGGGACTGGGTGGGGTCTTTCGAATGCTATGCCAGAGCCGGGCGACAATGTGGTGTGTATTTTTCTCGGGAATGGGAAACCAGATGGAGTTTGTCTTGGCGCACTATATGACGGTAGCTATGATATGCCTGCCGATCAGTCCCAACGTGGTATCTACTTCGAGGATGGCAGCTATGCATATTTCGATAGAAATACAGGCTCCATAGTGGTCAATGCGGTCGGAGCTGTGAACGTACAGGCGAAGGCCGTAAACATTAAAGCGGAGTCTGTGCAAATTACAGCCCAAACCGTAGAGATTAAGGCCAGCAGCGTAAATATAAATGCTCCAGCGGTCCGGTTCGGTGGTAATGTAACGGTCGTCGGATCGGTAAAGGAACTAAATGAACCGATTGAAGGTGAATAATTATGGCAGCTAAAATAGGCAGTTATGGGGATATCCCTTTTGTAGTTACGCCGAAGGTTATACGTACATTCCGTGAGCTCACCCGGTCTAGCGCCAGCAGATGGGCGGACCATGAAATCATGTTGAAAAAGCCCAAAAGCCAGTTTTTAGGTCCGGGTCTGGACACCGTGACATTTACCATGTATTTCGCAGTGTGGCATGGGACTAACCCGCGAAAAGAAATGGAAAAGTTGGTGGAATGGGATCGGAAGGGCAAGGCCGGAGCGCTGACAATCGGCGGTAAAAAGTTGGGTGTTGGTCTGTGGGTTGTGACGGGGCTTGAGCAGGCTTGGAGTTATGTGGACAATCGGGGGAACCTGCTGGCTGGCACCATAAACATAACGCTGAAGGAGTACGTCAAATGAGCGAGTACAATCTTACGTTATCCGGTGCTCGCCCGATTGATTTTGCACCAGCTACCAAAGAGGCAGAATTGCGACAGAACCTGTTTACTCTGCTTACATCATGGCGCGGATCTGTTGTTTTGAATCGACAATTTGGATTTGATCCTGCTGCTTTGGACGAGCCGACAGAGGTCTCCAAGGCGCTTATCACGTCACAAATTTATGAGTTGGTCGGTGAATATGAACCAAGGATTTTAATTCAGGAGATACAGTTTGTTAATCCGCAGGACGACCCTGACAACGGGCGGTTAATCCCGGTCATTTACTTCGAGGAACAGGAGGTGAACGCAGATGACTACACTGGCTGAGTTGCCGGACATTGATTTTGTCCAAGCGGATGTTAAGGCAATGCAGGATTCGCTTATTACGCTGTACGAATCAATTGCAAAGAGGCAGCTTGCTCCAGCCGATCCGCTTCGTACTTTCATAAATGCGATATCGTACAAGATGTTAATGCAAGAGGTTAAATTGAATCAGGTCGCCAAGGGTCAACTACTCCGGTATGCACGTGGCACTGTGCTGGATCATCTAGGGGCCTTTGTAGAAACACCGCGTTTAGGTGCCGATTATGCCATTACCCTAATCCAGTTCACGCTGTCCACGCCACTCACGAATGTCCAGATTATCCCCGCAGGGACCCGTATAGGTCCGACTGAGGGGGACGGTACTATTTATTTTTCTACCAAAGACGCGGTGTCTGTCCCGATTGGCGATGTTGTTGTCACGGCTGCAGCCGAATGTAATGTTTCTGGCACAGAAGGTAATGGATACATTGCAGGCCAGCTCACGACACTGATTGACCCACTCCCTTATGTAGCATCTGTAACCAATCTGACCGAAACATCGGGCGGAGCTGCCGTGGAGGACAATGACCCATACCGCGAGCGGATTCACATTGCCCCGGAATCGTTTAGTGTAGCGGGTCCAGATGGTGCGTATGAATATTGGGCCAAAACTGCCAGTGCATCAATAGCAGACGTACATGTGGATTCTCCGAGTCCTATGCAGGTGGTGGTTACCGTGTTGCTTGCTGGTGGGGTCATCCCCACACAAACCGTTCTTGACGAAGTGTTCGCGGTGTTGGACGACAGAAAGCGGCGACCTCTAACGGACAAGGTTACTGTTCAAGCTCCTACAGAGGTCGGTTACGATGTTGATTTGACCTACTATATCCGTAAATCAAGGGCGACAGACGTAACGAGTATTCAAAAAGGCGTAGAGGCTGCTTTATCCGAGTACAAGCTATGGCAAAAGTCGCGATTAGGCCGAGACATAAACCCATCTCAGCTAACACATATGCTCGTGGCTGCGGGTGCTTCACGGATAGATATTAAATCGCCTATATTCCTGAATCTTGGGTCAAACCAGGTTGCCAAGGAAGGCACGGTTACAATGACTTTCGGGGGGCTGGTTGATGATTAAACTGTCTGAATTAAGCTTGTTGGACCTGCTGCCTGATAACTTACGGACTGATAAGCAAGTACAGGATGCGGCGATGGCTCTTGATGTAAAGATGGACGAGCTAACAGCGAAGATTCAGCGTGTTGATTTGTTCGGTCGTACTGATTGGTCAGACGAAGAAACCGACGAATTGGCTTGGCAGTTCCATGTAGACTACTATGACCCTACATTGCCTCTTGAGCAGCGCAGGGAGCTTGTACGACAGTCTATCCCCCTCCATCGTCGCAAGGGTACACCGAGCGCTGTGGAGGATTTGGTGACCACTATTTTCGGCTATGGCAAGGTAGAGGAGTGGTGGGAGTACGGTGACGACCCTGGCTATTTTCAGGTGGTTGTGTCCAACCCGAAGGCTACCGAAGAACAGGCGCAGCAGTTCATTGAGGTGGTTGAATCCGTTAAGCGGAAAAGCGCCCACCTGCGACGCGTTGTTGTTTTGGATTCAGCAAAGGGCACTCATTACTATGGTGTGGGTACACAGCAAGTGGACCTCATCAATTTAAGGCAGGTGAATTAAATTGGCGTTTGATGGAATCCAAATTACTAATCGTGGTCGAAATCTGCTGGCAAAGGCAGAAGCAGGCCAGACCAAAATAACATATACAAAATTTTCAGCCGGGGATGGAAAGCTGTCCGGTCAGATGCCTATTACATTAAAGGCACTGATTAACGAAAAAATTTCTTTCCCGGTCAGTCGGCTGAAGATACAAAACGAAAATGTGGTTGTTCCTGGCTTCGAGTTTAGCAACCAGGGCGTTGCCTCCGGCTTTTTCTTTCGCGAGGTAGGATTGTGGGCAACAGATCCAGACTTGGGAGAGATCCTGTACGCCTACGCCAACGCGGGTGAGGGGGCTGAATATATTGACGCTCAGAACACGTCTGCTGTATTAAAGAAGCTATTTAATTTTGAGTTGACTGTAAGCAATACAGCCCAAGTGACAGTAGTTGTGGACGACACAATTATTTATGCCACTCCGCAAGATGTAGCGGACGCCTTGAAGAAATCTAAGGACTACACGGACGCAGCAATCTTGGGGGTGAAAGTTCCCGATGCCAGCACGACTCAAAAGGGGGTTGTGCAGCTCACCAACTCCACAAACAGCACGTCCGAAGTGTTGGCGCCAACTGCCAAGGCGTTGAAAACAACTTACGACTTAGCTAATAACGCATACAGGGACCGGGGAAACGCACCACTAAACTGTAACGACGCCATCCTGTCGGGTAATTACAATGTAGCTCTATCCTCGTGGACGGGATACAGCAACTATCCAGCCGGAGCATACGGGTACGGAAAGCTAGTCGTCGACTACAACGGAGGCGCGTGCGTACACACTTATTACACGCACGACAATCCCGGACGAATTTTCACGCGCATATCGTTTAACGGTGCTGACTGGAGAGAATGGACAGAGATATTCACCACGACAGGTGGTGTTATACCAAGGGATGTGACTATCTCGGGCACTGAAAAAGCACTGGTTATAAAAAATACTGGTGCTCCCCACGGTATAAGATTCCAAGCTGGTGCGGACGGATTCTTTTATCTCCAGAAAGCTGACATGAGTACAGGTCAAACAAAGGGTAACCTTATATGGGTTGGGCCGGATGGCAATCTAGTGTGGCCCGGTGGAGACTTAAACAGTTTAAAGCAATCTGTCGTTGATGGAAAAGGTGTCATTGCTGGCGCTATCAACGGCAAGGGCGGTAATGTATCAGCCAGCAACACTTTTCCAGAATTAGCGGCAGCCATAACCAATCTTCCAGTCAAGCGATGGGCCACAGGTACGTTGAACGGACAAAGTGCACAGGCCACAAGCACAGTTAATGGGGTGGATATGAGAATAACCGTGACTGGGTTACCGTTCACCGTTAATCGCTTATTTGTACGGGTCATACTAGCGGAAACCGATGGTACACGACACATCGACGCTGTTCTAATGACCTCATCAACCTTTAACGACAATAAAGGCGCTAAAGGATGGCGAAATAACTATGTAAACATTGGGTATATCGAGCCGCCTATACAGGGTTTCAATGTGTTGCTGTCCAGTAGCAGAATAGACGCGTACGCTGGCGGTTCTCCAATCGCCAAAATATCCGCCTACGAATGGTGGGCGTACGAATAAGAGAGGATGTTTAAAATGAAAATCGGGCCGAAGGTATATTGGAGAAAAACAACTGGTGAGATTATTTATATTACTTCACAAATCGAATCCCCTTGGGCAGTTGAGACAACCAAAGAGGAAGACGTGAATTTTTATCCGCAACTAAAGGGTTATGATCAGGATCAGTTGGAAGTGTTGAAGCTGGAGTTTGATAAATATACCCAAGACTTTCAGCGAGCTACAGGCTATTGGATCAATCCTGAAACTGGATTGATAGAGTTTGCATATCCGTCTGGTGGAGGCGGAACAGATCCTGTCTACCAAACGCCTCTGACTGATCAAGTAAGCGACCTCAAGGCGCGCCAGGACAGCACAGAAGCTGCTATGCTTGCCCTTATGGATACCACTACTACAACTTAACAAGGAGGTGAGGCATGATGTATACATTTCTGCTGAACATGTGGATTATGGGCAAGGTTGATGAGGAACGTCTTAACCGATACACACCTAAGTTTATTCAAGAAGCAGAGCGAAACGAGATTCTAGCAACACCGCAAAATGTTTAGCAGCGCACCCAATGGGATGCGCTATTTTTATGCCCTCGGAGTGGTCGGGGGCTTATATTACGTCAGGAAACCTTTCCTGAGCAGATACGGGGGAACATGATGGATAGGATGGATCTAGTTTTTAAGTGGTTTACTGCTGCTGGGAGTGGTGCAGCAGCTTATTTTTTCGGTGGATGGTCTGGCGTACTAGGAGTGTTACTGGTATTCGTGATTTTTGATTATATAACGGGATGTGCGGCAGCTAGTGCAACAGTTGGATTGAAAAGCAAAGTAGGCATGATTGGTATTGCGCGCAAGGTATTTATTTTCGCTATGGTTGCGGTTGGGCATCTTGTGGACGGTGTTCTAGGAGATAGCCACTTGTTTCGGGATACGGTCGCCTATTTCTATATGGCTAATGAATTGTTGTCGATCATCGAAAACGGAGGCAGGCTGGGCGCGCCTGTCCC
Source organism: Paenibacillus sp. SEL1 (assembly GCF_054602535.1). Taxonomy (NCBI): domain Bacteria; kingdom Bacillati; phylum Bacillota; class Bacilli; order Caryophanales; family Paenibacillaceae; genus Paenibacillus; species Paenibacillus sp. SEL1. The sequence goes on from NZ_CM137723.1 coordinate 3,727,685, forward strand.
TCCTGTCATCCGGCAGGCTGTTGAAGTGTTGAAAGGAAAAGGCGGTAACGATAATGATAAAGGAGCTGATAAGTGATGGCACGTAAAATATCAAAAGCGGGACTCACGTTAATTAAAAACTTCGAGGGCTGTCGCCTCGCAGCGTACAAGCCTGTGCCAACAGAGCAGTATTGGACTATTGGCTGGGGGCACTACGGCCCGGACGTTAAGCAGGGTATGACTATCACCCAGGCACAAGCAGATGAAATGTTGGCTGAGGACATGGGTAAATACGAAGCTTACGTTAACAACCCGGCCTACGTCCCAGTTACGAATCAGCTTACGCAAAACCAGTTCGACGCACTTACAAGTTTTTGCTATAACTGCGGCGCGGGTAACCTCAAGGCGCTCTGTAAAGGGCGCACAGTTGCGCAGATTGCCGCCAATATCGGAAAATATGACAAGGCTGGCGGTAAAGTGCTGGCTGGTCTGACACGGCGCAGAGCGGCGGAACTGGCCTTATATAACAAACCGGATATGGCGAAAGGGGATAATGAAAAGATGGAAAAAACAAATGTAATCGTAAATGGCAAGGAAATCAAGGATGTTGTTATGATTAACGGTACTACGTATGTTCCGCTACGTCCCGTGGGCGAAGCATGGGGTGCTCAAGTAGACTGGAACAGTAAGACCAATACGACTATAGTAAGCAAGTAAGCCAAAGCCCAGCTAACCTTAATTGGTCGGCTGGGCTTTTTTTATTTGAAGTAATTACGGATACTTAACAATAGCGAAGCAAGACTTATAACCCATCCAGATAAGGATATGGTCCATAATATTACATTGTACATAGAGTTTCCTCCTGTTATAGAGGGGCCGAAGCCCCTTGTTATTCCATATCCTCAAATTTCTCTGCAAGGTCTTCGGTATCATACGAAGCACCTGGGAATGATCTTGAAGTCCATTCTCCAAAAGCGTATTCCCAAACCGTTCCATCAGGAGCAACTACATCATAACCGCTGCTTTTTAACTTCTGTTCCCAATTCATATTGTAGCCTCCAATTCTTGCATTTTCGAGTTAACCGTGTTGTGAAACATGATGTGCCAGTTACTATACTTAAATTCCTTGTAATCTTTTGCGGCGCTTATCTTTTCAATGGGATAGCCCAACTCCTTCATGGCGCTTTCCAACAAAATTACATTTTCCTTTGTTGCTCTGTACTTTTTGAACATTTTCACTACCTCCCTACGTAAGGCCGCCGCCAATTGTGTATGTCAATCCGTTATGTTAAGATTGGGTGGAGATGGCGCTATACTAGCCGCCACCTCGGAAGGAATCCTTAACGTTTACGCTGCCCGCGTCGTTTATTGGTTCCTTTTTTCTTTTCCTTGCTCTCCTTAAACACTTTGACCAAACCGATAAAGGCAGTTATCAAGTTTGTTAGTGCTGTGGAGAGCAAGACCCAATCTATAGCTCTCAATGTGTATCACCTCCTTACATTTCTTATTATATACTATTTTCGTACAATATTCAACTATTTTAGTATAAAAGTATACTATTTTAGTTATATACACTATATTCGTTGATTGATGTACGATAATCGTATTATAATGATGATGGAGGTGGCTCTATGTTTCGTTTGAAGTTGGACGAATTGCTTTATGAGAAGCGGTTAAACCCGAATAAATTAGCCAAAATGACAGGAATACGTTACGCGACCATAACGGATATGGTCGAAAACAAGTCTAAACATTGGTCTCTGGAAAATCTCGAAAAGATAATGATCGCGCTTGAATTAAATGATATATCGGAGCTGATCGAATACAGAAAAGGGCAGGAGGAATAGAACCCTCACTGCTCTTTTTTTGGCTTGAATAACGAACGCTTGTTTGCATATAATAGTCACAGAGAGGTGATCAACATGTTGCCAGACATCGAACGCAAGCTACTACGGATACTGTACAACTATTCTGCGGGTCGTCGTAGAATGCCCACTATTAAGGAACTGGAGATAAAGACAGGTAGGCGTACAGAGGACATTAAAGCCGGGTTGGCGGCTTTAGAGAAGGATAACTATATTCTATGGGATAACAAGAGCGATACGCGCCATATCGTAATTATAGAGGGCTGGGACAGGGACCAAAAGATCGTCATGCCTCCCGGAGCTGCAAATAGATACTATACAGAATATTAAAGCCCCGGATTGCTCCGGGGCCTTTTTTTTATTTACCAGTATTTATTAATGCTGTCTCTCCAGCTTCAAAACCTATTCCGCTAGCAGCTTCAAGTTTAAATCCTTTGCTATCCTTTGGTACTTCAAATGCGATGTTTGCCTTCTTTGTTAAACCAGGGTTGATCTTAGCGAAAAACAACATGTTTTCTGGTTTGTTCACGTACATGTCGGCATCGCTCATTGGTTCATATTCTGTGCCATCTGTGCCGATCAGTTTGAACATGCTTGAGTCCAAGGTGCGGGCTTCTTTATCTCCGTTTTTAATTGCCAAATTAATGACGATGAATTTTTCTTCGGTTGTTTTCTGAAGGTACTCGTTGTCACCGATCTTTGTTTTAGCGCTCACTTTAGTTGCTGTTACAGTAAGACTGCCCACCTTTACAGCTTCGCCTACTTTAGTCTCCTTAGGAGCGTCGTCCGTTTCAGTAGTAGCAGCTTTTGTATCGGCTTGTGTAGCAGATCCTGTAGCTTTCCCGCTATCTGTAGTGGTGGTGGCTTTAGCCCCACATCCGGCAGCTATAATTCCAAATGCAAGTACAGCAGTAGTAAGTAATGCCAGTTTCTTATTAAACAATTCTTATTTCCCCCTATTTGAAAGATGTATGAAAATAGTATATATGAACTAGGAATATTTTGCTAGAGAATAGAGGAAGAATAATAATAATCAGGAAAACTATTGTAGAATATACGGTATTGCCGTATATTGATTAGGTAGTATTTTACATACATGAGGAGGGAAGACATGACCTTGAATCAGTACCGAAAGATAGCCGATAAAGTAGGAGGAGAGGTCGGAGAGACTATACACGAGCTAGTTGAGGAGTTAGAAGAGGCACGGGAAGTAATACGAGGCAATAAGATTCCTCCATTGTTAGGTAGCAAGGAAGTAGCGGAATATTTGGAGGTAGACCCCAAGAACATGCATCACACCCGTAAAACACGGTTTTTCCCCGAGCCGGATTTATTGGTTGGAACACGACCATTTTGGTTCAAAACTACTATACAGATGTACCAGGATAAGCTGGCAGAGTGGCGCGAAAGTAACGCTAAATAAATGCTAGATAACTGGTGAAAAAGGGGATGCGCGTATGTGGGAGCCGATTAGGTTCTTACTGTTTTCGACAGCGGAGGCAATGGCGGCATTTTTTCTAATGACCGCTATGTTCCGCTTGAAAGGGATTGATTATGCATGGCAGGCTTTGTTTATAAGCCTTATTATGAATCTTCAAAGCTATATGATCCGGGAGGAAACAAGCCTTTCATATATAGCGCCAATCGTGAATATTCTTCTGTTTACATTTTTGCTCACGACAGTTGTCAAAGTACCAATTTTATGGTCGGCAATAATCTCTATAGCAGGGGTATTCTTGTACGGAGCTGTACAGGCCGTATTACTCGTTACTGCTTTTAAAGGTTTAGACTCTACTCATCTACAGAACTCATCACAGGGGACATTGCTGCAGGCATTAACGAGTGCGTTGGTGTTCTTTTTATCTTGGTTTTTGTACAGGTTCCGTATAGGGTTCACCTTTGACTTTGAAAAACTGCGTATGAAATGGGAACACACCATAGTAGCAATCCTGATCGTTATGTCTCTTGCTGCTGCGGCATTTGTCATGTATGCGGCTGACCTTGTGCTTATTACTATATACTTCGCATTAGCTGCGGGCATGTTCCTTTATTATGCTCTCAAAAAAGAAAGAGAAGAGGGGTGAACGAGCTGATTGAGGCTTTATCTATACGGATGGCACAACATATAAAAAGTGTTGTGCCCGATCATCCAGCATCTGTTGCTGTTCTCAAGCATGCACTGGCTATAACTTTAAACGTAGTGTTTATCACGGGGCTGACACTTGCTATTTCTGCGTTTACAGGCCGTACAGGAGAAGTTCTGACGATAATGGCAGCATTCGCCTTCCTGCGCCAAATGACAGGAGGAATACACCTAAAGAGCGGTACGGGATGTGTTGCTTTATCAACATTGCTCTTTACCGGATTATCTTTTATACAACTGAACTACAGTTGGACAACAGGTGCAACATTAGTTAGTATGGTGCTCATTCTTGTTTTTGCCCCAGCTGGTATAGAGCGACAAACGCGCATACCTCCACGATACTTTCCATTGCTAAAGTTGGGGGCCTTTATTGTAGTAAGTCTTAATTTGTGGATTGCTAATCCATATATAACTATAAGTTTTTTTGCACAAACCTTATCTTTAATTAACTTTAGGAGGTGAAAACTATCATGATGAAAAACTTCTATAGCACAATTGCGTCGAGCCTTTCTGCAATCGCGGTAATGTCTGTCAGTGTCGCAAGTTTGGTGTTTGTCCACAACCCGGAACCTCCGGAAGAACTGCTGAAATAAAGCTGGAGATGAGTTTATGATTTCTGTAACAAAAGAATTAGATGCTGATCTGATCGTTATAGATGTTAGTGATATTCTTTTTGGAGAGTATGACGGGTCTATTGAGAGGATCAAGATTCATACGCATACACGCACATTTTATACAACAGGTTCGCTAATTTATTGGACAACTGTTTTAAATAATAGCGGATATAATTTTCTGAAAGCTGACCGCTATCACATGATTAATGTGGACAACATTGTTAAACTGGATTCAAAATTGAGATATGTTTATTTTGATGAACAACCAACGGAGGAATCAACCGTGTGTAAGATGGCTTACCATAAGTTCACAAAAGTAAGCCAAGAGTTGCTAAAACTTAATTCGAGGATTGTATTAACATAAGGGTTGCTGAAAAGCAGCTCTTTTATTTTCGTCTAGCAGGCATTGTAACATAGGTCTTTTGTAACATGTTGTCGAAACATGTAGACGGTGAGTGCAAAATTCGCAGAATGAGTTTTTGTTTACAATGCCCTAATTATGGGATTAAATAATAGGAAATGGAACACATTTTCCTATTGACACAGTGGAGGTTAACAACAATGTAAACATAGCGCCATGGTGGAGCGGTGAATAACCACTCCGGCCTGTGCGTTAATGAGGCCATTCGTATAGATCGGCTTCCTGGCATCCCAATACAATGCATATTCCTCGCATGACGACCGGATTCATCTTTCGATGATTGTTCTCATACTGGGAGATCATTACTGTGGATACCTCAAGACCGAGCCTAGCAAGCCTATCAGACAGTTGTGCCTGTGTAATGCTTGCCTCTTTTCTCCTATAACGCAACAGGCACTTCCCGAAGGTAAGCGCCATGTCGTTCCTCCATATTAAATTTTTATTGTGTAAGAACGCCTGTTCGCATATAATGAAACTACGATTACACGGGGGTAATACATAATGACCAAAACCGATAGTATCGACGCAGCTCACTTCTTGCAAATAATTGCAAAAGATACTGAGGCGAATATACAATTAATTGCCAATTTTTTTAACGATCTTGCTGCAGAAGCAGACGAGCCATAGACTGTAGTTTTTCTTTATCCGCACGCGTAAGTTCGCGTCCATTTATAGTAAATTCAGCATCCAAGAATGAATCATCACCCAACTCAATAGCCTTTACCAGAGCCCTTTCAGCCTCCTTCAAAACGCTGTTAGGGTTATTTGTATGCCCCAATACCCAATCTGTTGTCACCCCGTAAAGATCGCATAGCACCTTTAAAGTGTCATAATCCGGCTGATTTTTTCCTGTTTCATAACCACTCAATGTTTTGTTGTTTATGCCAGTAGACCGCATGACTTGAAGTTGTGTCATGTTGTTGGCTTTGAAACGAGCCTCTTTCAATCTTTTAGCGTAAATTGGCAACATTTTTTCGTTCACCTCTTAATTAGGATAGTAGCATAATATCCGAGTTACAGAGAAATTATTCTCTAAAACAAATACTTTTTTTATTTTTAGCGTTGACATCTCTGAAACGAAGAATTATAGTAAGGGTACGAAATCTCTGAAACAGAGAATATTCGCTAAGACAGAGAATAAGGAGGTGCAATATGCCCAGAACCGAAATGGTCATTCCTATCTACCGTCGTGTTCGTAATTACATTCTTACCCAAGATTATGTATTCAAGGATGTGGCTGAAAAAGCCGGTATTCATCCAAAGCGTTTCTACAAGCTGCTATCCGGGACCTACGCATTAAACGCTGAGGAACTGGAAGCGATATGTAAGAAGGGGCTGGGTATCAATCCATCGGTTTTTTTTGAATAATAATTCTCTAAAACAGAGAATTGACCACGAATTGAATTATACGGTAAAACCGTACAAAACGCAATACCAAATAGGGATTTATTTCCGATTAGGAGGAAGCATGAAAAGAAACGTTGCTGCATTAAACGATTATCAAGCGGCGGTTGTCACGGATCGAGGCGATGTATCCCTTACATTGTTTCAAGAAGAAATAACTGATCTGGAAGGATTGTCAGGTGTCCAGCCTGCAAAATCATTCAGGATAGATGGGGTCGAATCGCTTATAGAACTGCGTGATTTACTAATTGCTGCAAACCTTGGTTGAAAGGAGGTACCCCATGAACATACGAACTGAAATCTGGTTGGGACATGAAATCCGCTTTGTCGAGAAGGTGCCGGGTGAATGGTGGGCAGTGTTAGCCGACATAGCTAAGGCCCTTGAACTTAAACCAAAAAGAATTAAGGAGCGTTTGGGCGAGGAGGTCGTTTTAACCGACCTGGTGGATTCTGGTAAAGGGTTCCGGAAGATGCTCATTGTTAACGAATACGGGATCTATGAAACGGTATTCGAGAGCAGAAAGCAGGAAGCTAAGGAATTTAAACGGTGGGTGTTCGAAATGGTCAAGCAGCTTCGCCAGTCCACCGGACTCGAAGGCTTTCAGATCTTCCGCATGTTGGACAAGGACCACCAGAAGGAGGCTATGCAGAAACTGCGCTCCAGCCTGAAACAGCCTGTTCGGGTGGACTTCATCAAAGCTAACACGATAGCGAACAAAGCTGTTTCATCCTTGTACGGTCACCCGAAAATGATCAAGAAAGACCAAATGACACCGGACATGCTGGTTAGCAGGCAGGAGATTCTTGAGGATACTGTCGATCTGATGGGCACCAAGGAGCGTTTCAGTTTGGACATTGCGGTCAGCCAGACGATTTACGACAAGCACATTCATTAACGAAAGGAAGGTAATCATGAACGAACAGCAAAAAGAAACCACCGCTGTAACGGTGGTATCAAAGGAATCTTTACAAGGCAAGCGCAATTCAGCAATCGCTATTGAACTATATCAGTTAATTGCTGATCGTGATTTCGATTCAATAAGAGAAATTAGCAACACCATATTTTCAATTGCGATGCATAAAGATTCTAGGAAGATTCAGGGAAAGTAAGTCCGACAGGAATCTCTTCAAATCCCGAATCTTTCATCCGTACTAACGTAACCAACTTATCATTCTCAAGCATTTCCAACCAAGCGACGACCAAGTTTGTGTTATCAACACCATGCGCCAAACAAACATCGTAAACATCTGTCATTAACACAATATATCCGTAATTTTGGACATTGGTCAGGGGTAATCTCGAAATTAATTTAAGCAAGTTATCTTTATTCAATTCTATCACCACCTCTCTGGAAGATAGTTTACCAGAATGAGGAAAGCGAAAGAAAGGAGCTGCACACACATGAATAAGCCTAGTGAAGAAAGGTTACGGGAGCTTTGCGAATTCTTCGGCCTAATGGAACGCCGGATGTTGGCAAACGGGCGCTTACTGATAGCCCTACACGCTCGGGGCCAGTTCCGAAAATACCATCGGCAGTTGGTTGGGCGGTGGACAGCATGAAGGTTTTGATGTCAGGTAAAGACGCTTGCTGTGCTATATGCGGAAACGTTATGCATAAGCAGTTTCTACGCCGCTGGAATGAGCAGGACGTATGTAGGCCGTGTATAAGCGAAATGACCGCAGATTACCTGGAGGGAGGTGAACACATTGCAAAACCACGAACAGCAGTTATTCCTTCAATTCTTCAACTCACTTGCCCCGGCAGTGCAGCGGGACATTAAACATTATTTATTTGTCTACGACATGTACCTGGACGAACAGGACCCGAAAGCCCGGGGAACGTTGCTGATGGAAATGCACATGCTGGAGCGCAAATACAATTTGGAGGTAACACATGGCGGTAATAAAAATAATCAGCGCTAAGGCGCATAACTTTAAGGCGCACCGTGACCTGTCCGTTAACTTTGGCGAGGTAACACAGATCACGGGCGACAACGCACAAGGAAAATCCAGCATATTGGAAGTCCTTACGTGGACATTGTACGGCACAGATACCATGGGTGGCAAGCTCGATCCTACGCCCACCAATTACGAATACGATCATGTGCTGTCTGAATCTCTGCTGGATATCGACGGGAAGCAGGTCCTTCTTGGACGCGGGATCGAGAAGGGCAAAGTCATTTATTACATCAATGAAGTTCCATCCAAAGCTGGAGACTTCGACGAAATTGTTAAATCTCTATTCGATAAAGACCTGTTCCTTTCCCTGTATAACCCTTCATACTTCTTTACTTTGCATTGGAGCACTCAACGGGACTTGCTTCTGCGGTATGTCACTTCGGTTTCTAACAAAGAGGTATTTACGGAAATGAGCCGGACAAGCCCGGACGAGAAGGCCAAAGACATAAAACTGAACCCCCAAGCTGCCAAGCTGTTGGAGCTGGTCAAAAAGCACACGCTGCAGCAATTGGGAGAAATCCATAAGAAGAACAAGAATGACAAGGACACAGCCTATAAGCGTGCTCAGGGTCGGACAGAGGCGCTTGTCGATCAGCTCAGTAAGCTTCCACCTGCACCGGAAGATATCGAAGCGGTGAAAGCCGAGGATACTGCGCTGCTTGAGCAAATACGGGGGTTGGCAGCCCAAACAGATCTTGCTGGGGAGACAAACCGTAAGCGCACCGTGCTGGAGAGTACCATACAGTCCCTACAGCGGCAGATTGAGCAGGCCAAGGATCGGTATATGAAGGTCTACAACGAGCCTATCGAGGAACATTGCCCGACATGTAAACGAGAATTGGACAAGGCATCTATTGATGCTGTTACAGCTTCCAAGGAAACTCGCAAAGATGAACTACGGGCCGATCATCAAAAGCTTATCAACGAGCGCAAGGAACTAGAAACTAAACTCGCCGCTATTGAGCCAGTGGACGTATCCGAACAAATTTCACAGATGCGTGCTTTGGAAGTTAAACGCGATGCAACAGCCGAAGCAGTAGGCAGCTATAAAGCCCGCCAAACATTACAGACCGACATCGACAAAGCCCGCTCTGACGAGGCTGATACACTTGCCAGCCGGAACGACTCTATCTTTTTTCTGGACGCAATCAAGGCGTTTGAGGCGAAGGAAGCCGAGTTGCAGGCCGCCAAGGTTCAAAGCCTGTTCACAACTCTATCAATCTCTTTATTTAAAGAACAAAAGAATGGGGAACGGAAGCCTGACTTTGTGATTGAGATGGACGGAAAGGCGTATCCGCTATTGTCACTGTCAGAGTCCGTCAGAGCTGGTCTGGAGCTTCGGGAAGTCCTCAGCGAACAGAGTGGTGTCATTGCTCCGGTAGCCGTGGATAACAGCGAGAGTGTGTTTAAAATCAAGCAGCCTTCCGGTCAACTTATTCTAGTCAAGGCCGTCGAGGATGCACCTTTAGAAATTAAACAGATGGGTGGTAATGCGGAATGAAGCCACATGAACAGCTTGAGGCTGAACTATCGGCGGAAAATATGTTGAAGATACTTCCTGCTTTGCTGGGGATGTATGGGCCAGTGGCGTTTGCCACCAAAGCGTACTTCGATCAACTGGTTTCTACAGGATTCAGCGAAGCCCAAGCCCTTCATATAGTCTCCGCTCAGGGCATTACAGCTCGCCTAGGAGGTGGGCAGCCTTGAAGAACGGAAAGAAACCTACCCGCCGACAACAGAATATGATTTGGGCCGCTAAATTGATCCCGTCCGATTGGCTTGTATGTAAAGCTGGACCATTTCATTTACACATCGTTCATAGAGAAAATCATGAAATTCGAATTATCAGCACCGGAGAAGAACGCGCTAATTAAATCATAGGAGGCACACCAACATGGCAAATACAAACAACCAGCTCCAAGCAATTCAGGAGGAAGTAGTAGTCGGAAATTACACTCAAAAACATCTTGATACCTTGAAATCAACTATCGCCAAAGGAACCAGCAACGAGCAGTTTGCGCTTTTTGTTCAGACCTGCGTCCGTACTGGACTTGACCCTTTCCTAAATCAAATCTTCTGCATCGTGTACAACGGCAAAGACGGTCCTGTTATGAGTATGCAGATTGCAGTGGAGGGCATTGTTGCTCTTGCCAAGAAACACCCGCAATACAAGGGATTTATCGCTTCTGAAATCAGAGCTAACGACCATTTCACTGCAAAGATGCATTCGGGCGAGGTCGAACATGAACCGGATGTAATGAACCCAGGGGAGACGGTGGGGGCTTACTGCATCGCATATCGCGACGATGCGCCTAACATCCTTGTTATCGTGCGAAGGGATCAGGTGGAACATCTCATTAAAGGCCGAAACGGTCAGATGTGGAAGGACTATTTTGACGACATGATCGTGAAGCACGCAATTAAGAGAGCATTCAAGCGCCAATATGGAATTGAGGTTTCGGAAGATGAACCAACGAGTGCGAATCCTTCTATTGAGAACGTGTCTCCTTATGAGCGTCGCGACATCACTGCTGAAACGGACGCAGCAGCAGCGGCTGCCAAACAGGGGAACAAACCGCTGCCTGACGGAGGTACCGAACAAGCACAAACTCCTGTTGAACAAGCCTTAACAGACATGAAATTGAAATTTAAACAGCTTGGTATTACAGAAAGAGACGATCAATATGCCTATATCCAAAAGCATGCAAAGCCGAAGGCTGACGCTCCCACACTGGCAGAGCTTAAGGGCCTGTTAAAGATAATGGACCTGCACCTTGCCGAGAAAGCCGCTCAGGATCAGGCAAATGACGTTCTTCCTATCTAACCAAGTTAAGATATACGTCCGCTGTGAAGACTGCGAAATATGCGGCAATGAGATAAATCCCGGCCGGGAAGAGTACATTCGCGATTTGCGAGTGTGCCCCCGGTGCTATGGAGAGCTGAGGGGAGTTGGCAGAGTTGCCCGAGGACATGGAGCAAATGGACCTGTTCGACTTCTGCAGCGCTGAACCTTCTCGGACCGCGGGTCCGGTTCTGAACGGAATGTACTACGAGCGCAGCACTGATATGTTTGTCTCTTTCGTGCTCGGGCGGCGGCACTACGAAGAGCCTGCCAAGGGATGTCCACACCTTAAAGAGTGGCAAGAACGGATTAAGAGGGAGCGGAGCATATGAAGCAGATTACCCCAAGACACTTAACCTTTTTAAAAGAAGCGGCAGAAGCTTTCGAGGGGAATGACCGTTGGGAGACTTACACCAACAAGGAAGAAGACCTTATCGCCTTGCGGTACGGAGTAGATAGAGATTGTATTAAGGTGATTGAACTAGGGGACAAGGTTGCATTCTTTGTGCAAGTAATCAGCGCTTCCCCAATTAGAAGTCAAGCAGAGGACTGCCAAAATGAAAGTTGATATCCTGGCATCCGGCTCAAAAGGCAACTGCATCGCGCTCACATCGGGAGATCAAACCATCCTTATTGATGCTGGTATACCTAAGACCAAAATCGAAAAGAGGCTGCTGGACGTTGGTGTACGGCCTGACCATATTACGGGCATATTCATCACTCACGCACACGGCGACCACATCAAGGGCCTACCACTGGCGAACAAGTATCGCATTCCGGTGTGGGCCAGTGAAGGAGAGTGGAAAGGCATATCGGGCGTTGATGACGACTTATGCCAGGTAGTGGAAACGAGGTTCGGTACATACGAACCTGTGCAGTTGGGACGAATTTCCGTTTACCCATTTGGTGTACATCACGATGCATATGAACCTGTTGGCTATGCAATCGAGCCAGATGAAGGCGAACGCGTATGCGTTGTGTTCGATACAGGCAAGGTCGATAAGGCTATGCTGGCGCTTATGGAAGGTTCCGTTTATATCATTGAAGCCAATCATGACCCCGACATGGTAGAGGCTTCCGATTACCCTATCAGTATCCAATCTCGTATTCTCTCGGACCTCGGGCACCTGAGCAACCAGCAGACAGCAGCAGCGCTCCAGCAGCTTATACAGGGCCGTGGAGAGAAGATATTTCTTACGCACTTATCTAGTAAAAACAACATGCCCACGCTGGCTGAAATGACCGTAAAGGCGGCATTAAAACAGCGGGGATTTATAGCAGGAGAACATTACACATTGGAGGTAGTTTCAGAATGAAAATTAAGATGCTTAAGACCTTGCAAACCAAAAGTAAACAGATTATTGCTCAAGGGAAAGAGTTTGAAGCCCGGAGATTTTCAACAAAGTTGCTGGATTTTAACGCTCCATTCCAAATAATTTCTGGCCCGTTTGCTGGTGAGGAAATTCCCTTCAAACTGGCAGTAATCTTGCCGGACGAGCCAAGGCCTACACAGCGGCAATATGACGACCTGAAACGTATGAGTGAAGACGCGCTAACGAAGGCTACTGCGAGTCAAAAAATACTGAATGAGATTAGCGCAATTATAGGTGAACATGACGGTTCTTTGGTGGATGCTGTTCTGCAACTGGTGCAAGACAAGGCCGAATTACTCCAGACGATTGAGCGCCACACCGACGAGCAGCTTAACAGCGAAAAGCTCCTGCAGCGTATCCGGGAGCTGGAGACAATCGCCCAGGGCCGCGATGAAATGATTAAATCCTTACGGGCTGAAATAAAAGGTTTGCGTAACCCCGTTGAGGTGCCTCGGGATGTAGCAAAGGCGCTTAACTGGTGTCAATGGAACGGAGTCGATAACGACGAAATCGTGAGAAATTTGGCTACTGGAATCAATGGTCCGATCATGAATGTTTTACGATCTTATGTCCATGAGGGAGGCAATGGACACAGTCTGTTGTGCGCATTGCTCAACGGCTACACGGCAGTTTTAGAAAAGGACGGGGCTGCCGCCATGCTGGAAAGTGTGACCTCCCTTGTAGATAGGTGGTATCACGCCCCTTGCGCGAATGATGATAAAGAGGTCTTGATTGAACGAATCTGCGATTTTATCAGAGAACGGGAAACAGCAGCAGGCAAAGCGGTGACTATTTAAAGCAGGTGAAACGGAATGGCAAACCCCCAACTCGAAAATGGGTACGCGAGGATCGCCAACGAGATATTCGATAACATCGTGAAGAGACATCATAAATTCAACGGAACTCAATATGCGATTGTCCTGGCGGTCTGGCGATACACTTACGGGTACGGGCGAAAGGACCATGAATTAGCCGTGAGTTTCATCGCTGAATATCTCGAAGGCGACCTGCGAGGCGTTAAAAAGGAATTATCTTATCTTATAGAACGTAAGGTGCTGGTTGTAACTGAGGAAGCTTATGGGTCCAAATCTCGTAAACTCGGATTCAACAAAAACTATGACCAGTGGCTTGTGGGGGACAAAACGCCCCCTAGGAAAAAACAATCTCTCGGGGTACAATCCTCCCCCTCTGAGGGGTCTAATCATACACCAAGAGAGGGGGAAGATTCACCCCCCAAGAAAGAAAGAAAGAAAACTATAAAGAAAGAAGATATATATATGAAAATTCCTCCTGGTAAAACTCAATATGCTGACACTGTATTTTTAATACCAGAACAGTATGAAAAGCTTTGTTCTGACTTTGGTAAAACGAAGGTTGACGACATGATTGAGGCTTTGGACGAATGGCAAGGGAACCAGAAGCCTAGTAAACACAAGAAGGATCATAACAAGGCGATTCGTGTTTGGATTAAACGGGATCAGGCTCGAAACGCTCCCAAAGAATCAAACAGAGCTCGGGGAGATCAAGCCTTAGATAACTTGATGCGGAAGGAGTTGGGACAAGGTGGAACGGGCAAACGTGATATTTCTAATGAAGTACATCTCCAAGGCTTACCGGAGTTTCGTGATTGACGAAAGGGAAGTCGAAGCTGAGGTTCAAGTATGGCATGACCTTCTTCGAGACGTTCCTTTTGAAACTGCTCTAGAAAAAACAAGGATGCTTTGCCAGACGAATGAAAAATGGGCTCCAACGCCTGCGGAGATATACCAAGCATGTCAGCCTGAACAATCTTATTATGCTCTGCAGCGGGCAGAGGAACGGGCTGAGACTTTGGCTCTACAGGAGTATTTAGAACAAGCCGTGCCTATGCCTGACCACATTCGGGAACGACTGGAGCGCTTGAACGCTCGAATGAGGGTGAAACATGAGTCTTGACGCTGAACGCGCAGTCCTCGGGTCAATCCTGAACAAACCCGAATTGCTAGACGACTGTTACCTCACTTCCGAAGATTTTGGAGCTGATGAAAGACACGGGCTGATCCTTACAACGCTTCGCTATGCATATGAACAGTTCACCGGAAATCCTGACCCATTTGATCCGCTGTTGATGGTTCAACACTGGGGTGGGAATATTGCGAAGATTGGCGGGGTGACTTACCTCATGCAGCTTCGTGATGCGGTTCCTGCGGTTCATAACTACCAGTCCTATCAGGCTATTGTCCGCGAAGCTTTTGTTCAGCGCGAAGCCGCTAGGGCTTTCGAAGAAGCATCGGCTGCGGGAGTAATTGACGTAACGTCTGTACAGGAACGAATGGACGAGCTTAACCAACTCCAAAAGGGACAGGCCGAGAATAACATGCTTCGAATGGCGGAAGTGCTGGACGGTCACCACCTAGAAATTATGGATCGTGGTTCGCGGGCAGGGATTACGGGAACGAAAACAGCATCCGACGACCTGAACGAGATGGGGAGCGGTCACCAGCCTGGTGATGTAACCATTGTAGCGGCGCGGCCCAGTATCGGAAAGACAGCCTACATTGTAAACGACTCTATAGCTGCTGCTGAGGGTGGAACTACTGCTGCCATATTCTCGGCTGAAATGCCTTCTAAAGATGTGTCAGAACGCCATATATGCACTCTAGGCGGCATTGACAGCAAGAAGATACGAACGGGCCGACTGACAGAGAACGATTGGGACAGCTACAGCAAGGCGCTTGAGATTTTAGAGTCTCTACCAATCTACATTGACGATACTCCAGGCATGACCATTGAGTATATTTGGCGGCAGGCCAAGACACTCAAAAAGCGGAATCCACGCCTAATCATTTATGTTGATTATCTTCAATTGATTGAGTCAGAACGGAAATTCTCCAGTACGTCTGAGCGTGTATCCTATGTTTCAGCTCAGTTCAAGAAGATGGCTCGGGTGCTGGGTATCCCTGTAGTGGTAATCTCTTCGGTCGGTCGGAAATGTGAGGATCGGCAGGACAAACGCCCGATGATGTCAGACCTACGGGATAGCGGAAACATTGAGTTTGACGCGGACGTGATTATCTTCCTTTACCGAGACGACTACTATTACCCGGATACGGTCCTGAAAGGTGTCATGGAGCTGATTGTAGCCAAAGGCCGGAAGATCGGTACCGGAACAATACAAATGATGTTCAACCGGAAAACGAGTCGCTTTATGAATCTCACGAAGGACGATAAATATGAGCTAGAAAAGAAGGTGAGGGAACATGGGGCAAATCGTAGATGAAGCAGGTTATCAGAAGTCGCTTGATTGGCTTGTTTCAAAGGCTCCGATGCTGGATGATCCTTTGATTGATGAATCTGCTAAGACGAATTTAAGAAAGCAATATGATCTTGTATCTGCAAAGGTCAAAGAATATCGGCGTGGGGAACTGGTAGCCAAATTCCCGGGCCTGAAAGAGCAATATAAGATTCTCGGGTGGACGTATCAGGAAATGGCTCCACAGCCTGAACAGGAGGCCCCAGCAACAGAGGCTGAAAAGATGAAGACCAACACACCAGCCGAGCCTGAACAGGCTCCAGAAACGCCGCCAGAGCCGCCAAAAGCTAAGCCGGATCTATCAGGCTGGTTGGACTAAGAGAGGGGACCGAAAGATGAACAGAGCAACCAAAGAAGTGAAAATCACACTCGAACCAGAACAACGGTTTTTCGTTGAAACTAAACAAGATTGTTCATTGCTGCTTGTTGATAGCATCACAATATTGCCTGAATGCAGTCAAATAAACCTAAACGGGAAAATTTTCTCTGTTGACTACGAAGATTCAAAAATAGAGCCGTGTGATAGAGCTTGTACAACATACGAGATGAATGAACTCGGGACATATGATGCTTAAATTTATCATCACTCAAGGAGGATAAACCATGTATAAGGTAAATGTCACTCTTAGAAACGGCACCAAAATTGAAATCATCGCTAGAAAATTCAATTTTGAATGGTCCAGCAGTTCCGGGAAGTTTGTGGGCTACAGTTTCAGTGGAATTACATCACACGATAGCTTCGGATTGAATTTGGATGAAATCGTTGCATATGAGGCGTGGGAAATGACAACTGATCAAGTAACGAGCGCAAAAGAGGACGAAGGTGAGCGAGTTGGCTAAAGAACAATTTATAGTAATTGCAATCCCCGTACTGGACTATCCGGTTCATGGGTACCAGCCGGGAGATATGCGCGTGAAATTGCAAGAGGAAGTTAATGAGCTGATCGAGGAAGTAGAGTCCAAGGATTATGACCAACGCCGGACGCTTTCGGAACTGTTTGATGTGCTGCAGGTGACGGTGGGGCTAATCCGGCAGCAGGCCCGCGAGACTCTTCCATCTGGAGAGGCCAGCAAGGTCCTGCAAAATGTGATTGCCCGGGCCAATCAGGACCACCTATACAAGATTACAGAGTATGGGCGGCAGCGTAACTGGGAGGCGGCGCGGCGATGACTCTTTTGGAAATTGACCCGGCTATGAGATTTGTGGGAATTGATCCAGCTACGACAACAGGGGTTGTTGCTTTGGACATCGAGGCTAACGTGCTATTACAGACAGCTATCCGTGGTAAAGGACCTAAGATACCCGGAGGGATAACCACTCCGCAACTTGTATCCTTACAGAATCAGCTTTATCAGCTGCTCCAGCCTGGTGACGAAATTCTTAAAGAGGATGCCGCTCCTGGTACCCAAAAGGGTATAACAACCGGGATGATACACGGAAACCTGCGGACCATCATCCATCGAAAAGGCTTGAGTTTTAACCTCATCATGCCGAACTCAGTTAAAAAGTATGTGGCTGTAACTGGCTGGGAGGGAGAGGTTGGAAGCAAGCGGCGTTTAGAAGGAAAAGCGAAGAAAAAAGCAATGGCAGATGCAGCATTGCAGCACTTTGGATATTCCCACAAAAGCAATGACGTAGTGGATGCTTACATCATCGCCCGTATCGCTCTCAACCTGTACCGCATGCGCGAATACATGCCACTGCTGGACACTCAGCCGTACCAAATCGAAGTCATTGAATCTATCTTAAATAAGGCATAACACCCGGGGCTATTGGGTCCTGCGGCGGGTAGCTGCGCCCAAAAACGGCTAGAAAGGGGCAATCCATGGGTACATCCATCCCAAACCAAAAGAACGAAACGGCTTCTCGGGGTCAGGGTGACGTTAAAACGTACACGCTTTCCCCGGAAGAACTTGCGGAGATTGTTGGCAAGCCTATACCAAAGTCGCATATAAAACCGCTGACCTTCCGTGCCAAAACAAAGACCATCAAGGAGGAAATACCTGTGGCAAAAGCATCGAAAAACGAATATTTAAAGCTTCGAGCAGAAGCGTTATCCCGCGCAGATGCAGCGAGGAAATTGGGAATCACAATGAACAGCTTGCGGTCATATTGGCTGCCCAAGTGGGATATCAAGACACCAGAGGCCGAAGAGGTGGCAATTGCTCGGTATAAGGAGTCTATCAAAGCCAAAACAGAGGACGATCCAAAGCCTACTGTTCCTGTTGCAGAGGTCGCTGCGGAAACACTACCTGTCACTCAACCGGACGGACCCTATAAACCTGTGCTGTCGAAGGCAGAGGACGAGGCAATCAAGTGGTTGCTTACTGAATGGGATAAACAATCTCTCCTCCATGAACACGCTGCTGCCCCTAATGGCTGGCAGGTCGGCACGCAAGCGGAGGCTTTGAACGGTATGTCAGTCTGGTTGCTGGCTCAGGCGCTTATCTCAGGCTATACGGTGGAATTGACGATGGAAGAACGGATGAAAGAGGCTTTCGAGGAAACAACGGCCCATGATGGGTGCTTTTGTGGAGAAAGTGTGGCGGAAGCAAACGGGTTCCACGCTGGCTTTATCACGGCTCTTGAAATTGCAGGCATTAAGGTGTCAGGTATAACGGATTAAGCCCCATAGGGGACAAGAAGGAGGGGCAGCATGCAGGAAATCATAGTAGACAATTTTGCAGGAGGCGGCGGGGCCAGTACGGGAATTGAGTTGGCGACTGGAAAGTCGGTGGATATAGCGATCAACCATGATTCAGCAGCTATTGCGATGCACGAAGCAAATCACCCAGAGACGGAGCATTATTGCGAATCTGTGTGGGAGGTCAGCCCGGCGGAGGCGGTTAAAGGCCGTCCGGTGGGACTGGCATGGTTCTCGCCTGACTGTAAGCATTTCAGTAAGGCCAAGGGCGGCAAGCCAGTTGCAAAAGAGATTCGCGGCCTTGCATGGGTGGCTGTCCGCTGGGCGGCAACGGTAAAACCGCGGGTCATCATGCTGGAGAATGTCGAGGAATTCACGACGTGGGGACCGCTGACTCCAGACGGTTATCCTGATAAGAAGCAGAAGGGCCGCACTTTCAGGGCATTTGTCAATGCGCTGCGGCGGCAGGGTTACCGCGTCGAGTGGAAGGAGCTGCGGGCGTGTGACTACGGAGCGCCAACGATTCGCAAGCGGTTGTTTCTTATAGCACGCCGCGATGGTCGTCCGATTGTCTGGCCCGAGCCGACGCATGGAGCGCCGGACAGTCCGGAGGTTAAAGCGGGTAAGCGTCAACCGTGGAGGACAGCGGCGGAGATTATAGACTGGGACCTTCCTTGCCCTTCAATCTTTGAGCGTAAGAAGCCACTGGCTGAAAATACTCAGCGCCGGATAGCAAGGGGTATTCATCGGTTTGTAATCGACAATCCTCAGCCGTTCATTGTTCGTATCGGACAGACAGGATTCGGTAAGGATCGGCTTCAATACCAAGTAACCGACCCGCTCACTACTGTGACGACTAAGGCTGAGCATTTACTTGTTACTCCTGTACTTGGTGTTAATACTTCGGGGCACCCCGGTAGTTCGCCTACGGAACCCCTACGTACTGTCACAACAGGGGGTCACCATATGGTAGTAAGTCCAACGTTGATTGAGATTGGATACGGCGAAGGACCGGGGCAGGCACCCCGCGTACCTGGTTTGCAAAAACCATTAGGGACTGTCGTTGCTGGAGGGCGTAAACATGCACTGGTTGCTGCTTTTCTCGCCAAGCACTACGGCGGGGGATACACTGGCCCCAGCAATGATTTGGATGATCCACTTTCTACAGTTACGACGGTGGATCACAATGCACTGGTTACCTCGCATTTGGTCAAAATGAAGGGAACCAACATCGGGCAGCTGGTAGAGGAGCCGATTCAGACGATAACAGCCGGCGGGAATCACTTCGGAGAGGTCAGGGCCTTCCTACTCAAATACTACGGCAGTGCTGACAACGGGCAAACGATGGACGGGCCATTGCATACTATCACCACTAAAGACAGGTTTGGATTGGTGACGATCCACGGGGTTGATTATCAAATAGTGGACATCGGCATGAGGATGTTGGAGCCTCATGAACTGTTTGCGGCTCAGGGCTTCCCGAGCAACTACATTATCGAAGTGGACGCGGACGGTAAACGCTATTCCAAGTCGGCCCAGGTTGCCCGCTGCGGTAACGCCGTACCGCCTCCATTTGCCGAGGCGCTTGTCCGGGCCAATCTGCCAGAGCTTTGCACTGGGTCCGGTAATAACTTGGTGCTGGAGCGTTATGCAGAGGCAGCAGCCGGGCAAATGGCATTTTCAATGTAGGAGGCTTAGCCCTCCATAAGGGGGATACACCCCCTACTACCTATACCAAAGGAGATTGATATGACTAATAAATCGGATTTTGAGTTTGTGCTTTACTACAAAGGCAAACGCGTTAGAGTAATGTTTTTTAAAAGCAGCTTGTTGAGAGCCTTAAAAAAGGCTCGGAGTCTGCTTGACCCTAAAAAATGTGATTGCATTGAAATATACAGGGACGACCTATTCCAACGTACATGGATTAAAGAATACAGCTTGTAATCCTACTACCTATACCAAAGGAGAGATAAATAGTATGGAACTTGAAAAGGGCTGTTGGTATCGCATTACATGGGAAGCTGAAACTTATCTCAATGAGTCTTTAAAACCGAAAGAAAGAAAAATCGAGGTGGATGAAGGTCATTTACTTTATAACGACAGAGGGCGAATTTGGCTTCGGGTTAGCCGTGGTAAACATGGAATAGGCAAATGTACCATCACCAAAATTGAACAGTTGCAGTTAAACAACAACAAAGAAAAAATTGTCGTTAAAACAACAGATGGGGAAAACAAAAACTTCAAAAGGCAGCCTGATACAAACATATTGTTTTGAGGCATAACAGCCTCTTACTCTACCCAATCAAATTAAAAGGAGCGAATGAACGTATGCAAAAAGTTTGGTTGATCTGTAAAAAAGACGGTAAGGCATCGGGTTATTTGATGTATGAACAAGACGTTGAAGGGTATGTGAACGCACTGCGAGACAAGGGATTTGAAGAATTTGAAATCTCTAATCCTGTCTACGGTATAGACAACCAAGGTAGGTACGAGATATCCACTCTATTACCTTATACCCCAAAAAATTAAAAGGAGTTGCTGAATATGTTCACAGAAACCAATGACCGTAAACTGCTGCGTGAGATCGGATACGAAGAAAGTCTGCTTGAAACCATGACGGATGAAGATTGCGAGGCAGAGGTTACGGAGCTGCCTTACAACGCCTAAACAGGGGCCTTCTGGCCTCTTACCCTATACCCCTATAAGGAGCGATAAGCGCATGGCTAGCGGCTGCATACTTGGTACTTGTTACGTATGCAAAGGTCTTGTCTATGAGGATGAAATAGGCTGGCATGGCGACAAAATGAAACACACCACCTGTCGGAGCTTGAGTGAGATCAGGCTCGAGAATGATCGGCTTCGACAGGAACTGGCTGAATATAAAAAGTGGATGGGAGAGTGAATAGATATGGATGGACTAATCATTAAACCTAACTGGGCTGACATGGTGCTGTCCGGCATTAAACCGTGGGAGATACGCGGCAGCCGGACACATAAACGCGGTACCATCGGCATTATCAAGAGCGGCAGCGGTCTTGTATACGGCACAGCAAAGCTTGTAGACTGCATCCCGCTTACCATGTATGAGTGGGCCGCTAATAAAGATAAGCACCATGTAGATTACGTAGATATAGATTACAAAACACCTTATGCATGGGTAATGCAAAATCCAATCATTTACCCGGAGCCTATACCTTATAAGCATCCACAAGGGGCAGTGATTTGGGTTAGGCTACCGAAAACAGTATACCAAGGAGGCGGTAAAGGTGAGTGAACGGACATATCCACTGCCATCAGGCGATGAATTGAGCATAGAAGCCAACGAAAGTGTCTGGCTTAGAACGGGGGACCTTAAAGGATTGATAAGCGATTCAAGTTTATTGATTGAGGTTCTTGCCCTGGTAGACTCACTCCAGCAGCAGGTAAATGACCAAGTACAAAAAATCCACATGCTCAACGTTGCTAACAATATACAAAAGGATACTGCTGTGGACTGGGACAAGCTTGTTGATAGAGTTACAGCCGAACGGGATGCTCTCCGTAAGCAGCTTGCAGAGAGGGACGCAGTTATACGCCGCCTGACCTATAAGCTAGAAGAAGCTCGCCAGGCATTAGGAGGCGGTAAAGGATGAACAAGCGTCAGCACCGCACAGGCGGTCAGAACAAAGAGCAACGCGGGCCCAAAGTTCCTGGTCCAGATGGATACGATGCTCCTTCAATCGGACCGGATTTACTGCTTAATAGCTTACAGACACCTTTACTCAAAGAGACAGTTAAGGAGATTCGCAGATTGGACCGTGCTGGCGTACCTCGTTCACGCATCGCCAAGCTTACGGGATTGTCGAAGCTGCGTGTAGTCCATGAACTGGCTATGATGGGCGTGGTGAAACCTGATCCATCTAACAAGTACGCTCATAAGAGTAAGCCGAAGGGGTGACCGTCAAATATGTGGTTTAAGATCCTGCTGGGCTCAATTCTAGTAACCTCTTTCCTCGGAACAGTAGCTGAGGGAGACAAGAATAAAGAGTCTGCTCGCAACATGGCATGCATATGTGTTGCAGCTATATTAGCGTTGTCGATACTGTTCGTTTTCTATAAATAAAAATAAAACAACTGAGAGGGGTAACCACCCATGAACGTAACTATTAAAGCTCATTTCAATAAACAGACGAAAGATTCTAAAAAGGAACTTGTGCAGTTCTATGTAAAAGGTGACGACGAGCATCGTCCAGAGCTGAATCAACTCACCCGGGAAGTAGTTGTCTTGAGCATTAAAGGTTTGGAGGATGTGGAGCTGACAGCCGAATTCAAGAAGTCCTCCAAGGACTCTAAAAAGACCATTCTGGATTTTGAGGTGAAAGGCGACTCTTCTGCCGCTCAGACATTTGAATTTTATAAACTCGCGGGCTCTGATGTGGAACTGACCATTACTGAATCCCAAATGGATATAGACGAATTCCGTGAGCAACAGGCGGAATATCGCGAAGGCGTTAAAGGGACCATTGCCCAGGACGGTAGCGTAACGGTAAACCGTGAAGATGATCCGAACCAGGCTGAATTGCCTTTGGATGAAGAAGAGGCCGCAGCCGCTGAGATTGCCGCAAGTGCTGCAGGTGGAGATAACCCGGACGACGATTTGCCTTTCTAAGCAAACCGCACTTATACGCTCCCCGGCTTCGGTCGGGGGATTTACTTAATACAGCATGAGGTGATTACCAAGTGGGGCAACAATCATTTGAAGATTTTGAACTGCAAGAACTTGATCCTAAAAAAACGAAGTCAGCAGTAGAAGATGTTCTCCATAAATATAGAATGTACCGTTACCTGTTGTCTGAGGAAACAGAGGAAAGAGAGGCCAGCATAACCGCATCATACAGTGATATGCCACGTAGCAGCCCAACTAATGTGACAAGCGACCAGACGGCAAGTATAGCTACTCATAATGTGGATGCACAAGCATTCCGGCGTTCTTTTGTCGAAAGAGTTGATCGGGCCGTGAACGCATTACCCAAGATGGAAAAGTTCCTAATTCAGAAGCGGTATATGAGTAAAAATGCCGAGTATATAACCGATGGACACGTTTATAACTTTGAGTTTCAGCCACCGTGCAACAAAGATACGTACGGGAAAATACGCAGGAAAGCATTCTATAGATTAATACTCAAACTGGATGATCTAAAAATATTACGTATCTCAGAAATTTTTAATCCCGAATGAAGGACAAGCCTCACTGAATATATTGTGGGAGAAGGAGGGGATGGACATGGAGTGCCAGCAGGCGGGCACGCGTACTTGTGAAGACAGCGACGAAAAAATCATCTTAGGGCACATACAGGGTAAGCATGGTCTGATTACAATAAAGGCCCCTAATAAAGAACCTTCCCCGAATGATCTACAAGAGATATACACAGCAGTTGCTACAGCTATGATTCATACCATAAAAACTCAGAAAGCCCCAGATGAATAGGGGCTTTTCTTCTGTTCTTTATTTTGGTGTTATGATGTAACAATCTACGAACTGATCGTGGCTCACACCAATGAATCCGAGTACAAAAGCTTTATTGCTAACAAAAAGAACGAGGCGTTGCAATCACGGATGATTGTAATGCCGATTCCTTATAACCTGAAAGTATCTGAGGAAGAAAAGATTTACGCCAAGCTCATTGATCAAAGTGATATGAGACATATCCACATTGCGCCTCATGCGCTGAGAACAGCTGCCATTTTCTCTGTGCTTACCCGCTTGAAGGAGACGAAGAAACAGGGGATGGATCTGGTCAAAAAGATGCGCATGTATGACGGTGAAGAGGTCGAAGGATACAAGGAAGCCGATCTGAAAGAAATGCAAAGTGAGTTTCTGGAGGAAGGTATGTCCGGGGTAGACCCGAGGTACGTTATTAATCGTATTTCTAGTGCATTGATTAAGCAAAATGTGGAATCCATCAATGCCCTGGACATTTTACGAGCAATTAAGGATGGTCTGGATCAACATGCCTCCATCACAAAGGAAGAACGGGAGCGCTATCTGAATTTCATTTCCGTGGCTCGTAAGGAATATGACGAATTGGCGAAAAAAGAAGTGCAGAAGGCCTTTGTGTACTCTTTCGAGGAATCAGCCAAGACGCTGTTTGACAACTATTTGGATAACATCGAAGCTTTTTGCAATTGGGCGAAAATTCGCGATCCGCTCACAGATGAGGAACTCGACCCGGATGAGCGGCTCATGCGCTCTATTGAGGAGCAAATCGGGGTATCGGAAAATGCGAAAAAAGCGTTCCGTGAAGAAATATTAATCCGTATTTCCGCGTATTCTCGCAAGGGACGAAAGTTTGAGTATCATCATCATGATCGGCTGCGAGAAGCCATTGAGAAGAAGCTGTTTGCTGATTTGAAGGATATTGTGAAGATTACGACTTCAACCAAAACGCCTGACGCTAATCAGCTCAAACGGATGAATGAGGTGATTAAGCGACTGATTGAGGAGCACGGCTACACAGGAGCCAGCGCCAACGATCTGTTAAGGTATGTAGGTAGCCTCCTGAATCGGTAAGACGAATAATAAACAAGTACAGTATGGTGAAACCATGGGTTGATCTGGATGGTGTCATACGGTTGTGAGGTATCCGATGAACGTGTTTCGTAGAGGGAATTCGGCAAGCACAGGGGATTTCAGGTGCTGCCGGATTCTTTTTTTGTATCATTAAGCAGTTAAGTTTATATATAATTTTTCTGAAATTGCTATGAAAAAAATCATAATCAATCTTCTGCTTTTTTAACATTTTCTAAAAAGTTGCCGATAAATATGGTAATGTAAAATATATGTAAACTATTATTTGGAGGAACTTATGATTCATGTCGCGGAGAGTAGATTAAAACAGATACAATATATTGGTATTACTGATGATGATTTGGCTTTATTGCATCATTATCAAGGACTATTCCGATCTATTGTGAATGAGGTGGTCGATCGGTTTTATGAGCATGTAGAAAAGGTTCCGCATCTCATGTCGATTATTTCCAAATGGTCGAATATTGAACGACTAAAACAAACACAACGTGAATACTGGCTTTCTCTCGCAGATGGAAAAATAGATGATCAGTTTATCGAACACCGTCTTTTTGTGGGGCAGGTACATTCCCGAATCGGATTGTCTTCCGATTATTATTTAGGCACGTACATTGCTTATCTTGATATTGCAGTCGACATTTTAAAACGTTCGGGGATAGAGGATTGGTTTTCTATTGTGCATGCTCTTTCCAAAATGTTCAACCTGGATTCCCAGCTTGTATTGGAAGCTTATCAGGAAAAGGAAAAGGAACAAATCAACGAGCTGGCCGACGAACAAACGCAGGTGCTGACCGTTGTGTCCCGAATTGCGCAAAATTTGACCGGGATGATTGCTGAGCTTAGGGAAAATACGGATAATATCGCGGAGAGTGCCTGCAACACTGCTTCTTCGCAGGAACATACAGAGGAATTGGTACAGCATTTGAGTGACGAGATTAAGCATATTGAGCAGATGAGTGGTACGATCCGGGAACTGTCCGATCAGACTCATCTGCTGGGACTGAATGCGGCAATTGAAGCTGCCCATGCGCAGGAAGCAGGGCGCGGGTTTCAAATTGTGGCACAGGAGGTGCGAAAGCTTGCATCTAATTCGAAGCAAGCACAGGAGCAAATTCAGCGCAAGGTGCTGGATATTGCCCGTATGCTTGACAGTGTGCAATCCGAAACAGCTGTCACAACAGCCAGTGCCCGGCAACAGGCTTCCAGCTCAGAGGAATTGGCTTCGTTCACAAAGCTGATCGAAAACATGGTGAAGGAATTGGAAATGCTGCAGCACTCCTCGGAAATGCTAAAGGTGTAAGATGTGGCTTGAAGGCTATCCTTACGTTGGAGGCTTCACTAATGTAACGATTCAGTCATAGATTTTTTCCATTCTATATGAGCCGCAAGTACTCTTTTCCATAACTCGTCCCGTTCCTGGCGACTGTAGTTAACGAGCGGCTCGCCAAATACATCTGCCAACACTTCCAGCCACTGCGACTTCTTATCCAGTTCTATTTTTTCCAAACTGTGTAGCCCGCGTCTTTTCCAAATACATCCTCTGAGTTCATTCGCCTCTAATGCTTGCCTTTGCCGAATCAGAAACAGGTTAAACCATGGAGATTCCGCTGAGCGGCTATAGAAATGATGTTTCGGCATAAATTCTTCCAAATCCTGAACAACCGCAGGGGCAAAATCAACGCCAACAAATGAAGCAAGTGAGTCATGCTCTAAGCGCCAACCTTTTGTAACAACTCCGGATTCCATAACTTTATAATGAAGAGGGGCTTGTTCATAAGTCCCTATACGGAGTGGAAGAGGCTCATATGGCATATCGCCTAGCCCGACATCAACAATCCATACTTCATCTTCATGATGCTCATTTAGCAAGTTCACTGTTAGTCCAAGATGAAATGAATTAATGCGTGGTTCAGCTCCCAGAGGTTGTACCCCGGCACGATGCAGAGAGACTTTGTACCCTAGTGAATATAGTAGTGCACTAAAGGCACCATTCAGATGAAAACAATAACCACTTCTCCCATGTAGAATGAGTTGAATGGATTCTCGAAAACCAATGGCTGCCGGCTTCCTTGCGAAAATGTCCAATGTTTGCCATGAAAGATGTTTTACATGAGCCTTATGCAGCTCAACTAAATAGGAAAGGGTAGGAGGCTGAATTTCGGGAATTCCAATTCTGTTTAAATAAGCTTTTATTTCTTCTTTTGTCATGGTGTACATGTATAATCACCTCTATTGTTAGTTTCCCAAATTCTCTTCTCGAAACCATTAAGCATTGAGTCTTAGCATCATTGTAGAAGGGGGAAGTGCTGTTTACAATGCTATACATTTTTGGTTGTACCGGTACAGTCAGCAAGTCAATTGGCTTTAGCGGCATGCGCTTTTCCTGTAGTTGGTTGTCAGAACACAAAAAAACAGACCGCTTCATCGGGTCTGTTTTTTTGTTTAGTTCCAAGCTGACAGATTATAAGAGTGATCTAAGTTCACGTCGGTATTTGTTCAAATGCGCGAACGATGGAATGACTCGCTTGGCAGAACGGAAGCCGCCTATTCTGATATTGCGGACCACATGATAGGGAGAGATCAATAGTGCGTGAAGTAGATGCAAATCATGAGTGCTCAATGGACGATATCGTTGATAGTAATCTATCGCGCGCAGCATCTTTGTCCCATTCCAAAGACAATTCCGATGAAGAAGATGGGAGAGATCTTTCATCCTTACATGTAGGGAGCAATTTTCAAAGTCGATCATATGGATTTTGAGCTGTTTGTCTTTAATCAGATTGGGATAATTATAGTCGCCGTGTATAAATGCGGCGGCTTTTTGCTCCTGAGCAATGGCTTCTCTAACTTTGGGCTGCTGTAGGCGATGGGACACTTCCTCACAAAGAGCTACGAGATGTGCTGTGCCTCTGTATGGGATGAGGCGTTTTTTGTATCCAGCTATTTCATCGCTCAAGCCTTCATAACGGATTCTGGATGGCGGAGCTTCAGTGACAGGAAAGCCCACGGCACTGGAATGGAATTTGGCTAAAGTAGCAATTCCCTTTTTGAAGTCTATTCTCTTTGTGAATTCTGGTCTGAGTCCATGAACCCAATTGGTTAATGTATACGAAACACCTTCATAGGTCATGTAAGCCGCTTGTTGTACTGTTGGATAGACCTTTTGGCTGCGTGTAAACCCGCGCTCATCCAAGTAGGACAAGACACGTGTAATAAAACGGATCTCTTCTTCCGGGAATTTGTAGGGTTTTAAGCAATAAGTCGTATTAGCGGTCTCAATCTTGTGAATGTCCTTCATTTGACGGCTACGCTGAATTTTGATTCCGTACATCTGCTCAACGTTCGATAAAATCGACATTTTGCTCCTCACTTTCTTTTATACATGAGCCCACTCCTGCAAAATATGGATGATTTGTAATCGAAGAGGCCACGACTGATCCCAATTGTCCAGGATTTCGCGATCTCTTGAACGATTCGGGTGTCGGGAAGCATGCCAGGCTTCTCGTGGTAGTTTATATAAAGCTGTAACAATCTTCCGTTCAGTACGGCTTAGCGGTTTGCGTTTTTGGTATCCCTTCAGCAAGGATTGCACAAATTCAGGGTTGAATTGAGTCGTATTCATAAGGGCCTTTGCCAAATCAGCATAGGCTGAGCCGATCTTAACCCGATCCCAATCAATGATTTTGAGATGACCGTCATCCGAAATAATGACATTTGGGGTAGTGATATCACTGTGTATCAAGGAGGGATGCCGATGTTCCATCCGAAGCAGCCTTATAATGGATGCATCCTGCAAATCCTTCCATGCTCGCCTGGATAAACGTTTGCAGTCTTCGCCGTGAGCATTGTACCAGTTGCGGTACGTTTTATCATGGCGACTGGTTTTTGTCATTTTTTTTTGAAAAAGACGATCCTGGTTTTTCCATATCCGCAATTGTTGAATGGTCGGAGGGGATTTTCCTTTATCCATCTGATGCAAGCCAGTGGAGGTGGCGTGAAGTGTAGCAAGTGCCCGCCCCAGTTTTTCGAAATCTTCAGCGGTCTCCAGTCCCCGTCCTTTGATCCACTGACTTACATAAAATGGCGTTCCCTGATACAGAGTCCATAACTTGCCGGAATGAGTGGGGAGCCATGCGGGCATGTAGGTATACTTTCTCTTTTTCAAAAGCCTGATATGGCTCGCAGCTCGTTCCATCTGTTGAATCGTATTTGAACGGACCATCTTTGTACGACTAAAGGGTTTTAATGCATAAGTTCCCTTTTTCGTTTTCACCTGGATCACTGCATTTTTTCGGTATAATGATGAGACTAAGCTTGATTTTAACGGGATCAGGCCGAAACGACGGGTGATTTTGCGAATCTGTGCTTTAGTATAGGATTTCGCCATAAGAACCTCACTTGACTTTGGATTGAAGAAAAAAGGTAATCCTCTGTTAGTTATCAGTCTATTCATGAAGATATAATAGGTGCAGTTTTATGGAGCCATCTTCGTTCTTTTCCTGTGTCACATTGGTCAAAAAAACGGAGCAGCGAAAGTTCGCTGCTCCGTTTTAATTAGCTCTGTATTTAGTTACCCTAATTATGACCTGGGTAATTAATATTCGTTGTCATCATCATCGTCTGTATCCACGATTGCACCAGATGATGCATGGATATCAAGCTCAACGGTTCCTTCGTTGGTGAGTACCTTTACCTCGTAGATGAATTGTCCATCTTCCTTATCCAATTTAGAAGACAAAAGGGTACTCCCGGACACGTGCTTAAGCGCGATTTGTCCAGCCTGCTTTTCAGTCAGGGTGATGTGATTTGGCTTGTTAAGGGAGGACTCGTTATTAGAGTCATGATCAAGCTCAGAATGGGAACGGATGGTTTTCCCAGTATAAGCATCGATATCTATATCCCAATCTTTATCCCCTTGCTGGAGATCCACCTCATAGTAGACTTTTCCGTTCTTGCGCTCCAGTTCGACATCTTCAACTTGTGCATTATTCCCCACAGCCTTCTTGGCAATGTTGGCAGCGGCGGTCGCTCCAATAAGGCCCGTAGGTTTAGCGGCCCATACGGCATTCGCTGAGACACCCGTAACTGTAACTCCAAGCAGAACCGTAGCTGCCATAATTCCTAATGTATAGTTTTTTTTCATTACATTATTCCTCCTTGTGCTATAAGCATGAATACAGCTTATCTCTTGAACATGAGAGGAACATAATAGAATCATGAGAAAACCATGAGAAAACATGAGCTGAGATGATCATCAAGTCGTCATGATTCGGCGTGCTCCTGTTTTGCTTTTTCCCACGTTATAGAGTCGATAGAGCCCGATACTGCATTGACCTGTACCACTGCTTCACGCCCATTTTTCACCTCAACCTCAACCAGATAATAGAGGCCTTTGTCGTTGCGGTGAAGCTCAATATCATCGGATGTTCCGTTAACTGCTTTGGCAGCAAGCTTGGCTGCTTCTTTCTCTGTAATAACGAGAGAAACCGGGTCAGGTTTATTAGCTGGATTCGATGTGTCTCTGGTTGGTGAGTTACCGGGATTGTGGTCTTGGGGCTCCTGCTTCACATCTGTATAAGCTTGTGTCCGCTTAATGGAGTCGATGACACCGTCATAGGCATTGGCTTTTATATCGTACTTCCCTTTGGTGCGTTCCAGCCTGATCAGATAAAAATCACCCAAGCGTTGGGATTCGAGCACCTCGCCGGGATACTGATGCAAAACGGATTGGATGACGGCCTTTTCTTCCAATGGAGAAGCTGCTAACGACCGTGCCCAAGGCCACTGTAAAAGACAAATTGTAATCAATACAGCCGCCAGCGTACCCCCAATCATCCACACATAGATGGCTTTCATCGTTATTCCCTCCTTTGGCTTATTATTTTGGAACGGTAGGGAGGATGATCGTTGCCGTTGTTCCGCTCCCCTCTACACTTTCTAGCCCAATTTGAGCATGTATAGCTTGTGCAATTCCTGTAGCCAATGATAAGCCTAGTCCAGTCCCACCTTCCTCGCGGCTTCTGGCTTCATCCACACGATAGAAGCGGTCGAATACTTTAGATAACTTTTCTTCTGGGATTCCAATTCCTTGATCTGTGATTCTTATGCAGGGTTGAGCTGTATCGCCTATCGTATCAATCATCAGGTGTATCGGCTCGTCACTGTATTTGCGTGCATTATCCAAAAAGATAAATAGGAGCTGCTTCAGCTTATTTTCATCGGTATAGCCAATGCAGTCTGCCTGTACATCCAGTTGAATTTGTCGGGCGAACGCATTTTCAAATGTAGCCTTTAATTCTGTCGCTATTCTGGTCAGGCGTACAGGCTCCAGCACGACATTCCACTGTTCTTCGTTTCTGGCCAACAGAAGAAGCTGCTCTGCCATGTCCTTCATTCGGATCGCCTCGGAATGGATCGCTTCAACGGATTCGGCAAAAATCTTAGGATGCTGCAACCCCCGCCGTTTGAGCAGGCTGGCATAACTTTCAATAATGGTGAGCGGCGTCTTCAATTCATGGGACGCATTAGATACAAATTGTTCTTGCCTGACGAAATTTCGCTCCAGCAGTTCAATCATGTCATTAAATGTTTCACCCATTTCGACCAGTTCGTCGCGTGATGATGAATGGAGCGGAAGACGTTTAAATTTCCCGCTGCGCTGAATTTCTTTCATCGTGCTAATCATAGATGTAATTGGACGTGTAATCAGTCTGCCGAGCAGTCTTCCCGATACCACGACAGGAATGAGTGCAATTCCAGTGACAGCAACAAGTACGATTCTGAGTACCTGTAGCGTCTGCATCGTCGGTTGCAGACTTTCGGTCACCTGGAGATTGACAACCTCGCCATTGGTCCAAATCATGGGGAGCGATACAAGAATGTAACGGTTACTTTCATAGGTAATGATGCGAACCTGCCGTGTTTCATCAAAAACGCCCTTCATCAAGCTAAGAGATTGCTCGGAAGAAGAGGTGATAGGGGGAAGAAAGTCGCCTTCTGGTTTCATTAGCCGAAGCATGCCATCCAGCGGTACATAGGCTCGGAGAAGATCCTCAGCGGCTACGGATACCGGAGCACGTTGAATCCCACGAATCATGTTTTCTGCTGCGGCCTCTACCTGGTCTTTTCGACTGTCTATCGAAAGTTGGCTGAATAGGAAATAGACAGAGAAGTTAATGGCCACAAGTAAAATCCCGAATAATAACGAGGTATACGTATGGATTTTGTTTTGTAGCTTCATAAGGATTCCTTCAGAACATAACCAATTCCGCGTACAGTATGGATCAGCTCAGGGAGCTGGCGCGTAGGGTCGATTTTATTGCGCACGTAGCGAATATACACATCGACCACATTGGTATCGCCCATATAATCTATGCCCCATACATTCTCCAGTAATTGTTCACGGCTAAGTACCTGCCGCTGATGTCTGAGTAAATGAACGAGCAAGTCAAACTCTCGCGGTGTAAGCTCAATGTTGTGCTCTCCTCGAAGAACTTCACGAGTACCTTCATGGAGACGTAAATCCCCGGCACTAAGCCATTTCTCTACCCCTTGTGGAGCCATGTCTTTCGTTGCACCCACTCTGAGTGCGGCCCGTACACGTGCAAGCAGCTCTTCGATCACAAACGGTTTAGTAACATAATCATTGGCTCCCAAATCGAGTCCCTCGACCTTATCTGCAATGGAACTTTTAGCCGTCAGCAAAATGACAGGAACATTCGCATCATGCTTACGAATCCTCCGAAGTAGCTCGATGCCATTGAGACCGGGAATCATAATATCCAACAACACTAGGTCCCAATTGCCTTTGCAATACGTCTCCAGCCCATCAATTCCGTTTTTTTCTTTACATACTTGATAGCCTTCAAATTGAAGTTCAATCTCTAGAAGCCGGGCAATCTTTTCTTCGTCTTCTACGATCAAAATAGATTGTTTCATGATCATGCCCTCCTGTAGGCGAATAGCCGATACGGAAGTATTTTAGCATATACGGACAGGTAAGACACTTCAAAGCGCAGGGCAGTGAGGGAAGAGATATTTATACTGCGTTATATTTCTTGACATTAAAAGAGGGATAAAATGTAATAATAGCGCTATGATTTTGTTTTTTTATCCTTTATGCACAACAAATAAGCCTTTGTTTTGGTCAGAACGAACATTGTTTATGTTAGGAAAGTTGCAGTAACATAAGTTAAAACTATTCACCAGAACCGAAATAAGGGCAGACCGCGGGCTTGCCCTTTGTCGCCAGGAGCGTAAAATAAAATGAAGCGAAAGCAGGGGTTCAAAATGCATAAGCTTGGGATGATTACGATTGGGCAAGCCCCTCGGTCAGATGTGGCCCCTATCGTAGAAAGGGCGTTGGAAGGACGGGCAGAGCTGGTACAGGCTGGTGCGCTGGATGGGCTCTCATTGGACTATATACAACAGCATCTATCACCGTCACCGGGAGAATATGTATTAACCTCGCGCTTGACGACCGGGGAGTCGGTGGTCATTTCACGCGAAAAAATCCAGCCGCTGCTCCAGAAAAAAATCACACATTTGGAGGAGCAAGGCATACGTACGATTTTGCTACTCTGTACCGGTGTGTTTCCTGGATTACATACCCAAAGCGCTTTTCTAATTGAGCCAGATCAAGTGCTTCCTCCTGTACTAAAGGCTATGTCCAGCGGAAGAAGATTGGGTCTCATTGGACCGCTCGAAGAACAGAAGAATAACCTCAAGCTTAAATTCAGTCCTTATGGATTGAATCCAGAGTTTGCGGCGGCCTCGCCTTACAGTGGCAGTGAAGAAGAATTTTGCCGAGCAGCCGGACAGTTCAAGAATCAAGCCGATCTGATTGTGCTGGATTGTATGGGCTATACGGAAACGCATAGAGAGCTAGCGGCGCATTACTCGGGGGTTCCCGTTGTATTGTCCAATGCCTTGATTGGCAAACTGGTATCGGAAATGGTGTAAGGAGCTAAAAATTGGAGGTAAGAACTATGAGTCAACACCGTATTGAAATCAGTAAAAATGTATTGCAAAAATGTTTGGGACTTACCGCTGGGGAGACGCTTCTGGTCGTAACCGACGATGATAAAAAAGAATTGGGCGAGTCCATATATGAGGCTGGCAAGGCACTGGGGGCAGAAGCAGCTATTTTGACGATGAAGGTTCGCTCCAAATCGGGCGAGGAGCCTCCAGTCCCTGTTGCCGAAGCCATGCTTCGCTCCAACGTTGTTGTATGTGTCACCCGGTATTCGCTGACACATACAAGTGCCCGTAAGCAGGCCGCAGCTGCTGGAGCACGCCTGGCGACCATGCCTGGCATGACAGACGATATGTTCATGAATGGAGCAATCGCTGCTGATTATCCGAAGGTCAAGGCGCTGACCGAAGAGGTAACCGCATTGCTGACTGCTGCCAAGCAGGTACGGATTGAAAAGGATGGATATAGCCTGAACTTTACCATAGAAGGGCGCAACGGCGTTCCCAGCACAGGTATGTATTTGAATCCTGGCGAATCGGGCAATCTGCCTTCCGGTGAAGCGTATATTGCTCCACTGGAAGGAACGGCACAGGGTCAGATTGTGGTGGACGGTTCTGTAGCAGGAATCGGTGCCTTAAAAGAACCGCTGCTGCTGACGGTGCAAAATGGCAGATTAATCGCCGCAGAAGGGGAAGCCGGACAGTCCCTGTTGGATATGCTCGGCGAAGGCGATGGTAGAATGCTGGCCGAATTTGGTATTGGAACGAATGATAAAGCCCGCATTACAGGTGTTGTGTTAGAAGACGAGAAAGTGTATGGCACGATTCATGTCGCTTTTGGCAGCAATAATACCTTCGGGGGAACTGTCGCTGCGGGTGTACATATTGACGGAGTCGTACAAAAACCGGATGTATATCTGGATGATCGTCTGATGATAAAGGCTGGTCAGTTGCTAGAGAGATAAAAGGGAGGAAGTTATCATGCTTGGAATGATCAGAGTGCTTACCATGCAGGACAAAGCAGCTATCGACCTTCACGGCCGGGTCATTGAGCAGCGCTACGGGCTGCCTGTCACCAGTGTATGTATCCCTGATCAGCCGAAAGGAATCTACGATGATATCACAGACCGGGAAGCGGTGCCTAAAATTGTGCTTGCGGCGCAACAACTCGTTGAACAAGGCTGTACGTCTATCGGTATTAGCTGCGCGGCTGATCCGGCGCTAGAGGAAACTCGTCAAGCTGTATCTGTACCTGTATACGGGGCGGGGTCTTGTGCAGCACTCTTGGCTCTGACATCGGCCAGCCGTGTAGGCGTGTTGACCATTTTGGAGGAGGCTCCGCCGCTGATTCGCCACATTTTGGGCAATTCCTATATCGGTACAGAGCGTCCCATAGGTGTGCAGACGACACTGGACTTGAACACTCCACAAGGTAAAGAGGCGGCTATGGCAGCAGCGTTGCGGCTTCAGGAGAAGGGAGCTGAGGTAATCGTACTTGCCTGCACAGGTTTTGTAACGATGAACTTTGCACCAGAGCTGGAGCGTACACTGGGTATTCGGGCTATTGATCCGATTGTGGCGTTGGGTGCAGCCGTGTCGGTACGCTAGCAGTTGCTTCGTGACGGGGCACAGGCAGGATAATCTTAAACTTCATCATAAATAGTTCAATATTGGAATAAACCGCCTTCTTTAGAAAGGCGGTTTATTTATGTTCCATTGAGCTCCTAAAGATAGGAATGGGCTGGTGTGGATAGACTTGACCAAGCGATAAAAGGTTTTGTTTTGTATACTTTTTTGATACACTATCCTGAAAATTAGATGAAGTAAGGATTTTGCAAAATAAATAGCAGGGTGGTCTGTCTTTATGAAAATACCGGGTGTAACAGTTCAAGAGCTCATGGCAATACCCGTGTTGAAGGAGGCGAAGGTATTAAGCGGAGAACAGGGGCTAAGCCGGGTTGTCCGGTTTATTGACATTATGGAAGTC
Organism: Paenibacillus sp. SEL1; assembly: GCF_054602535.1. Classification (NCBI taxonomy): domain Bacteria; kingdom Bacillati; phylum Bacillota; class Bacilli; order Caryophanales; family Paenibacillaceae; genus Paenibacillus; species Paenibacillus sp. SEL1. The sequence goes on from NZ_CM137723.1 coordinate 3,763,751, forward strand.
CCTGACCTGAAAGGCTGGGTCCGGGAAGGTGTATTGTTGATGACAACGGCTTATTCGATCCGTCATGAGCCTGAGGTATTGTGTCAAATTATTCAATTACTGCATCAGGGCGGAGCGGCGGCGCTTGTGATCAAGCCTACCCGCTTTCTCACGGAAATCCCTCATAGTGCGCTTGAAGAAAGCAATGCCTGCGGCCTCCCTGTGATTGAGATTCCAGCCGATATTCCCTATACGGATATTACGCAGCGTGTCATGGATATGGTGCTGAACCGACAGGCAGAGCTGCTGCGACGTTCGGAAGAAATCTATCGAACGTTAACGACGATGGTGCTGGAAAACAGTGGCATACAGGCTGTAAGCGATAATATAGCAGAGCTTTTTAAAGCTCCGGTTGCTTTGATTGATAATGGAGGTCAAGCCATTGTCACTTCACCACAAGAATGGGATTGGACGATGGTACAAGATGCTCGTCATTTTCCCATTAGCGTAGATAAACGTACAGTTGCCAAGTTGGTCATTGCCCGCAATGAGCTGGATGATATGGAGCAGGTTGGTATTGAGCAGGCACGGCTGGTGATGGCGTTGGAACTCATGCGTGAAAAGGCGGTAGAAGATACGGAAAGCCGACTACGGGGGAACTTTATAGATGAGCTAATGACACCTCCGTTGCCGTTGCGGCATGAGGTTGAGCGGAGAGGCCGTCAATTGGGATTCAATCCGGAATATGACTGGGAGGTGGCTGTACTGGAAAGTGCTGCGGCTCCGCCAGAAGAGATTCTTTCTGGGCTACTGAGTATGGAATCGACCCGACGGCGTGTGGTGTCTCATATTGAGTTTCGTTCAAATCGGGCGATATTATTTCTGCCAACTCTTCAGCAGAATGATCACCAGAATGTACCTGGCTCTGATCAGGAAATGTCCTGGAGTGATACGCTGAAAAACTGGTCGACTGAAAAGGCCTGGGGTACCGCCGATTATTATTTAGGCATCGGAAGTGCCAAAAAGTTATGGGAGCTGCTGCAAAGCTACAATGAAGCACGTCGTGCCATTACTGTAGCCCAGCGGCTGTATCCTGATCAACGTGTATGCAAATACAGCGATATAGAGATGCACTATATGCTTGGAGAAGCGATGGACAAAGAGGAATTTTCAAATGTATTTGAACGCAAGCTGGGGAGACTTCAGCAATATGATCGCTCACATGGCAGTGACTTACTCAAAACGTTATTTTATTATTTGGAAAACAGAGGCAGTCTGGTAGATACAGCCAATTATCTTTTTATACATCGTAACTCAGTAAAATACAGATTGGAACGGATACGCGACATGATAGATTTTGCTCTTAACGATCCACGTGAGCAGTTTATATGTCATACCTGTCTGATTCATTATTATTTGCGGGAACATAGGTAGCTGGAGCGTTTTTTTTATGCAGGGAGGGCAGGACATGGATAAAAAAATACTGATAGCGGACGATGAGGCGAGCATTCGAAATGCGCTGGCTTATGCATTAAAGCGAGAGGGTTTTTTGGTGGAAACCGCCGTTGACGGGGAGGACGCCTTGGAAAAAGTGCGTTTGTTCCATCCAGATGTGCTCATACTGGATGTGATGATGCCCAAACTGGGTGGATATGAGGTGTGCCGCCGTTTGGAGAGTCGGAAGGGCATCGGTATTTTACTGCTGACGGCCAAAAACGATATCGTTGATAAGGTACTCGGGCTGGAGCTGGGTGCGGACGATTTTATGAGCAAACCGTTTGACCTGAGGGAGCTGCTCGCTCGTCTTAAAGCATTGGTACGGAGGCTGGAGCGAGAAGGAGCGCCTGCCCCGGAAGGAACAGAAGTGGTCCTCGGCCCATTACGGGTACGTCCGTCCAGCCGAACAGCTGAACTTGGAGCCATAGCGCTGGATCTGACCCCCAAGGAGTTTGATGTGCTGGCGCTGTTGGTGTCTCATGCCGGGAGGGTATATACACGGGATGAGCTGCTGGAGCAGGTATGGAGCTTCGATTATGTAGGCGGAACGCGTACGGTGGATATTCATATCCAGCGTTTGCGCAAGAAGCTTGAGCCACACCAGGCGATATTGCAGACCGTGTATGGTATCGGCTATAAGGCAGAGAAAATGACGTGAACGAACATCATTCACTCCATCAGCAAGGAAGCTTGCGGTCCACCGACCAACAGAAGCGCAAACGCAACCCTACAGGCTTGAGCCTGCGTTGGAAATTTCCGCTGGTACTGGCGGCTTTGCTGCTGTTTACTGTCGGTGTGCTGAGCTGGCTCGTGCTTACTGGTATTCGCGCTAACCAGACAGATCAAATGGAACGCAGCTTAAAGCGTCAGGCCGAAATTGTAGAAATGCGTGTAAAACAGTCTTACCTGTTGGGAGTGCGCCAATCACCGGAAGACTTTATGAAGAAGCAGGCACCTGGGCTCGCAGTGGAACTGGGCGTATCCAGTAATATGCGTGTTATTTTATATGATGGTCAGGGGCATGAGGTTGGCAATTCTCTACCGCTGGCTTTTAGAACAGATGTCAGCCAGGCGCTCTCCTATGCGATCCAAGGCAAAATTGCGTATATTACGGAAGGAAGCGCAATCACTTATTTGGCTCCGCTTCAAGGTCCAGACGGCTTACTGGGAGTGGTACAGCTTCACAGCTCAATAGAAGCGCAGCAGCAGTTCTACCGGGCCATTGCCCACTTGTTTCTATGGACGGGGGGTGCGGTGCTGGTATTGAGCTTTATTTTGGGTTTAGGCTATGTTAGCCGCCAGACGAGGGACATCGGACGACTGACTCGGGCTTCCGAACAGATATCGGCAGGGCATTATCCAGAAGTCAGACTGCTGCGGCGGCAGGATGAACTGGGAAGACTGGATGAAGGAATGCTCCAAATGAGTCATGTGATCCGGAAGAGCATTACCGCGCTGGAAAACGAAAAGCTCCGGCTGGAAGAAGCGGTTCAGCGCTTGAGAGAGCTAGAGCAGCAGCAAAAATCTTTTATTGGAAATATAAGCCATGAACTAAAGACCCCATTAACGTCTATTCAAGCTTATGCTGATTTACTGGATATGTATGGGGATGATCCTGAACTGGTGCGTGAAGCGAGAGAAAGCATCAGTAAGGAAACAAAACGGTTGTACGAGCTTGTCGAGGACTCGTTGCGGCTATCTGTGCTGGATAAATATGATTTTGAATTGCATACGGAGGCTGTGGAACTGCATTCGTTACTGGAAGATGCAGGGAGTCGTATTCGAGGAAGAGCGGCAGCGCGTAGACTGAATTTTTCGATAGATACCGTTCCTGCCCAGGTGTGGGGAGACCCTAAGCATCTGATGCATATTGTACTGAATTTGCTGGATAATGCAGTGAAGTACAATCGGGACGGTGGATGGATTACGTTATCGAATCGGGTAGAACAGGACACTGTGATGGTGTGTATACGCAATTCCGGTCCATCGATTCCTAGGGAGCAATGGAACATGATTTTTGAGCCGTTCGCTACCTTAAGTCGTGATCGATCTCGTCAGGACAGCGGTACGGGACTCGGTCTTCCTCTGGCGCGCAGACTGGCGGAGCGCATGGGGGGAGAGTTGCAGCTTACAGCTTCAGATCATGGTGGGTTGGAAAATGGCAACGGCCATACGAATGAAAGTGGGAATGAATTTTCGCTTAGACTCCCCCTCTTGGTTCACGATAGCTTCCTGTAAACGGCCGATTGTTAGCACAGGGCTAGATAGAATGATGTCTTGTTTACAACTTGGAAACAATTCGATGTATTCATGAGATGTTCTGGCATTAAACTGGGGGTATCGTTAACAAGGAGGCCGTTGTACATGATAAAGAAAAACATAGACAGCTATAGGCATAAAAACGGCTTCTCTCATCGCGAAGATTCCCGCACAAGGTTTCTCAGACAGAAAGCCACGCGGGTGCTCATGACCGGCTTGATCGTGGGGGGATTGCTCAGCGGTTGCGGCATGAAGAACGCAGGAGAGACAAATTCTGCATCCGGTATGAAGCCGGGCCAACAGCTTACTGTGATTGACACAGATACAGCCCAGAAGCAAGTAACGGACGAGCTGGTGGTATCGTCTATCGACAGGCTGGGGGATGTCTACGCGAGGTCTTGGCTGAGCGACGAAGAGCTGATTGTCGAGCGTAAAACCCAGCTGTGGATTCATAATGTAGAGACAAACAAGGAGCGGATTTTAACACCAGGTCGTAAGGCTCCACAGTTACTTGCTGTGGTATCACCGGATCAGCGCCATGTCTTTTTTACTGAAGGTAGCACCAGCAGCAAATATGATATCCAGGGTTACATTTTGGAACTAAGCAGTGGTAGGATTACATCGATTGGCAAGCTGGATATGACTAACGAAGTGAGCTGGAGCGATGAGAATGATCTCATTACGGGCACACCGGATGGTAAAATCCAGCTGATTGGTCTGGACGGCAAAGCTGAAGAATTGAGTTTTCAAGATCCGAATCGCTCTGAATTGATGTCTCATGTCGAAAAAGTGGGTAACGCCATATTTTATACAGGCAGTGATAAACAAGGGTATCCGGTGCTGAATCGGTTCACCCTCAATCATCCTCAGGCTGTGACCATTGCAGAGGGTGCCATGTCCTTTGCCGTGTCGCCTGACGGTAAGTCTATTGCCATTGAAAAGCGGAAATGGAATACATCCGAACCAGCCCGTATGATCATTTTGGATGAACAGGGCAAAGAGAAAGGAATCGTCGGTCAAGGTACTTTAATGAGTCGTGGAAGCTGGTCCAGTGACGGGTCCAAGCTTGCTTTTTCCATTTATGATGAGGATCAGCAAGGCATGAGAGGGCTGTATGTGTTTGACCAGTCCACGGGTAAAACCACTCCGGTTACGACCGATATCCAATCCTATGACAGCCCAACGGTATGGAGCCCATCCGCCCGGTTTTTATCCATGTATCAGAACATTTCGGAAGGTGGAAAACAGCTCAATCAAAGCTACATCGTCGAATTTAGGAGGAAGTAGTTTCTGGAAAAATATGTCCATCCAGTCCGTAAGAAATGGTGATTGCTTAGAGCTGTTATTAAGTAAGTAGTAAAAAGGCGCATATCCGTTTTTTCGGAATGCACCTTTTTAAATTAGGATGGCTATTGATTTTATATATCTATACAAACTTGCGATGATGTTTTTTACCGTCATATGAGAATAAGGCGAGCTTACCCTCAATCAATGTTTCCAAATGAACGGTGCGCCCCCACAGCTGATATACATACGGAAGTGTGCGCTCCATATATTTTAAATCCAGCTCAATGCCTTCGTACTGGTGCTTGAGCTTCAACTCGCCCGTATGCAGGTAATCTCCATCCTCGACGACGATATAAGGGGAGCCTCCATTCACACGTGAAAACACAAGCTGATCCCGTATGTTTTCCCAAGATTTATCAGTAATTTTCCAATCGGGTCCCCGTTTCTCAAACACGTACAGATCCAAATCCTCTGTCAGTTTCTTGGTCATGTAATTGCGTATAAAAGAGGTGTCCGAGTCGAATTCTCGCACCTCGAACATTTTAGCTCGACCCTCGCCTGGTTTGCGTCCTTGTCGCTCTTGTTCCTCACGGGTTGGGTTATCCCATCGTTTTTCAATATCCTCAAATATTTTCAGCCCCAAATAGTACGGGTTTAGGCTTTGCTTGGAAGGCTGTACGACAGAAGCGTTCAGCATCGCAAATTCAACGGTTTCCTCCCCGGTCAAATCCAGTTCCCTTACAATCCGCTGGTGCCAATAGGAGGCCCAGCCTTCATTCATGATTTTGGTCTCCATTTGGGGCCAGAAATACAGCATTTCGTCCCGTAGCATCGTCATAATATCCCGCTGCCAGTCCTCCAGCACCTCCGAGAATTCCTGAATAAACCAGACGATATCTTTTTCAGGTTCCGGTGGGAACTTGCGTACCTTGATGCCCTCGGTCTCGGCGGGATCATGCTGCTTCACTGTGTCCAGTGACCACAGATCATCGTAAGGCCCAGGGGGACGGTGGCGTTTTCCAGGTTCTTTCTGCTCCCGAATTTTGAGCTCCATGTAGCGCTGCTTATCCAGATGCCTTGGTTTGATGATCTGTGGGTCCACATGCTCTTGTATCGCCAGTACAGAGTCAATGAAGGATTCCACAGCCTTTGAACCGTATTCCATTTCATAGCTGTTGATTCGATCTGCTGTGGCCGACATACTCTCCACCATATTGCGATTAGAAGCTGAAAAGCGGGCGTTGTGTTTGAAAAAATCACAGTGTGCCAGTACATGGGCGACAATCAGTTTATTCTGCACCAAAGAATTTCCCTCCAGCAGGAAGGCATAGCAGGGATTGGAGTTAATGACCAGCTCATAGATTTTGCTCAATCCAAAATCGTACTGCATTTTCATCTTGTGAAACGTTTTTCCAAAACTCCAGTGGCTGAAGCGCGTGGGCATACCATAGGCTCCGAACGTGTATACAATATCCGCCGGACAAATCTCATACCGCATCGGGTAGTAGTCGAGCCCGAATCCATCTGCAATCTCCATAATTTCTGATATCGCATATTCCAGCTCCTTCTGGTCGGTGCTCATCCCACCGTTCCCCCTTCCCGTTTGCGAAAAAAGGTACGTAAGGCTTGGTATACCTCACCTTTTTCCTTGATGACATAGTACATAAACTGATCCTTTTTAATATTCTTGTAGGCTGACATCAGCGTGCTGCTGCGATTATATTGATTCACTTCTCCATAGCCGAACATATTGCTTCGCTTTATAAGTTCCTCGATTAGCTTCACACACCGCTCATTGTCCGAGGTCAGGTTATCGCCATCCGAGAAATGGAAGGGATATATATTGTAGCTGGAAGGAGGATATCGTTTGTCGATAATCTCTAGTGCTTTCAGATAAGCCGAAGAGCAGATCGTGCCGCCACTTTCTCCGCGGGTAAAAAATTCTTCCTCCGTAACCTCTTTAGCCTCGGTATGATGCGCGAGAAATACAATTTCCACCTTTTCATACTGACGGCGCAAAAAGCGGGTCATCCAGAAAAAGAAGCTGCGAGCGCAATATTTTTCAAAAGAGCCCATCGAGCCTGATGTGTCCATCATGGCTATAATCACCGCGTTGGATTTAGGAATAGTTTTCTCTTCCCATGTTTTGTAGCGAAGATCGTCCGGACTAATATGATGAATGCCCGGTTTCCCCTCACGGGCGTTGCGGCGCAGATTTTCGAGAATGGTTCGTTTCTTGTCAATGTTCGCTTGCATGCCTTTTTTACGTATATCATTGAACACGATAGATTCAACCTCAATTTGATCCTTATCTTTTTGCTGTAAATTCGGTAATTCCATTTCCTCGAACAGCATATCTTCCAGTTCTTCTATGCTGACTTCCGTTTCCATAATATCATGTCCCGGCTGGTCGCCGGCTTTCTCACCTTTACCAGGCTTCTGGGAGGCAGGATCACGTCCGATGACATCCCCCACCTGACTATCTCCATCCCCTTGGCCTACATGTTTTTGCTTTTGATAGTTATAAATGAAGCGATATTCATCCAGACTGCGAATCGGCACTTTAATAATCTGTTGACCGTCCGACATAATAATATTTTCTTCCGTTATCAGATCGGGTAGATTTTGCTTAATGACATCTTTGACCTTCTGCTGATGACGTTGCTGGTCCTGGTACCCTTTGCGATGCAGCGACCAATCTTCGCGGGATACGACGAATGAATATGGCTGGCGTGGTTCCGGCATTATTAGGCACCCCCCAAGTGGATACACGGCACAGTTTGGCCTTGTTGGTTATTAAGTATATTCACGGGGATGAACGATATGTGATGGAACTCGATTTAAATTCTGCCCGTTTGCTTTTATAATGAAAGTAAAAAATGTAAAAAAAGAATGGAGAACCTTGGGTTAATATTGATTGATTGTGCTTGAAGATATGCTTACTGGTAGTAGAGGTATGCGTCAGATGCGTCAATTTACGGATTGCCACATTCTTCGAGAACGTGGTTTTGAGGAAGGAGATCTGTCGTCCTCGTTAGTAAGGACGACAGGTGGATCATAAGAAATGGCAGGTGCCCTCCTATTGTAGGAGGGCATTTTTATCTTCACCATAATAGTCGAACTACAGCCATACTCACAATACCGACAACGACGGTAGCCAGCAGGTTTTTGCTCCACAAGGCGGTCACTAGCGTAGGAAAGACAGCCATAAGCACTTGCCCATTAAGAGTGACTGAGGATTCGGTTCGGACGAGTAAATTCTCCATCACGAGGGCCGTGAATATGCAGATGGGAATATAGGAAAGCCATTGTAGCACTGGTTTGGGAAGCGCCAGCCTTTGCAGCACGACAAAGGGAATGATCCTTGGGATGGCTGTGACAATCATGGCACCGATAATGATATACAGGACATTGGGATTAATGCTCATTTGTCGGTTAACACTCCAATCGTTGCGGTGATCATGGTTGCTACAATGACGGCGATATGTGATGGCACCCACCAGGACAAAAGGTACATCAGAACAGCCATACATAGCACAAGCAGCAGACGATGCTTGAGTTTGGAGGTCTGGACACTTTGGAGCTGGGAAATAAGCAGGGCAAGGAACATCGCAGGCAAGGCAAAGTCCAGACCTAAAGCCTCCGGCCGGGAAATCCAGTTCCCGAGAACCCCTCCCGCCACACAGGATGCAATCCAAGCGAGATAAGCTGTAATATTAAGCCCGTTCATCCAGCGGTCACTGACCTGCCCGCCTTTAGCCAATTTATCCGACGCTACTCCAAAGGATTCGTCCGTCAAAAGAGCGCCGATGCCTATGTTTTTCCACAATGAATATTTAGAAAAGTAAGGAGCCAGCGACGCACTTAACAGCAGATGACGAGCATTCACAATGAATGTCGTTAAAATAATGACGGATGGAGGACTGGCTGCAGCCAGCATCGAGCACATAATAAACTGAGAGGCTCCGGCGTACACAAGCGCTGACATGAAGGCAATTTCCATGGTGCTAACCCCTGATGAGGCACCCACAATGCCTGCCGCGAACCCAATACATACATAACCAAGCAATGTAGGAATACAATCTTTAACCCCATGTAAAAAGCTGAGTGAATCGGGCTTCGTTCCGCTCAACTCCGAAGCTATGTACATTTTAACCTTACCCCCAGTGTATAAATTTTATAATAGTATATAACGTAAGTTGTAAAGTATCAATATATTATACGTTTGTACGTTATATTGAATAATGTCTATAGCGAACACACAGGGAGAATGTCCGTTGTAATTAGTTTTGTCATTATATAGAATATGTTTTGTCATTGAACTTGAATTAGATGTCAGTGCCTGCGACCTTGATGGTTCAGGCATTTTTTACTTTCAGTTATTTATTTTCTTGATTAACGCTAACTTTTTTCGGCAACAATGGCTTATAAGAATGCAATTAAAACTTGATAATAAAATGTCATTTTAGAGGTGATAGCAGTGAACTGGGTCGGTAAAAGATCATGGTTACATGAGGATGAACTTTATTCAAGAGTCAAATGCCAGAATTAATAAATTGGTATATCCAAAGGAAAGAAGAAGTAACCCAAATAAATAAAATTGAAACAGAACGTATAAGACTTGAGAATGCAATAACAGCCATATGTAAATTATATAAAGAAGGGGTTTCAATATCGCATCAAAGAATTACTGAAGAAACCGGTATAGAAAGAAAATATTATAGAGTACATTCTCTTACAACTATTATGAATTCAATAATTTATGATCTTTATAATTCAAAAATAACAGTGTATGAGCTCGAAGTGCTTTTGCAACAGAATAAAAGTGTTGAGGATTGGAAATCAATTTTTATTAAGCATTTAGCCTAATATCTAATTGAGCTAAAGCAACTTTGTCAATGTTTCGATATCGTTTAAGATTTACTTTAAACTATAATAATGTTTTCTTTAGGCATTAACTTTTATTATCAATTTTTAAAAAACTATGAGCAATTATTTTCTTAAGTGGCTTTTTTTAAATTATGAATTAATTGAAAGATATTGTACTTTATCAAACTGTATGCGTGGAAGTAACCAGTAATCATCTTCCTTTGATGCAGTAGCTGAAATATATAGATCAAACTCATTTCTTGATTTCTCGTCATATATATTATTACTTTTCTTTAAACATAAGCATGGAACATCAATTGAAAATCGATAAATCTTTTTTGATCGTACCTTCCTCACATTTTTGTAGTAAAAACGACCGATAAGCTCTTTCTAACCAAATAAATTCCGAGGATTGAACAAAAAACTCAAATTTTTTTAATCTAGGGTAAAAATTTCTGCTGCCTTTGTTTCTTGAAATAAAATCATTTAAAACAAAATAAAAGTTGTATGGGAAGTTTTTGTACATCCAATAAACATTTGCATAAGCAAGTGCCTCATCATAACCATTTTTGCGATGATTACTTTGATTATAAAAAGCTATAATAACACCTTCCTTCATTCCTATAAAATGCTTAGCACCAATTAACAAGTGAAAACTTCCATACGCCAATTTAAGATATTCAGAGAAACTATCAATATTCGGCAGAATTAAATTTTGGTTTAGCAATGCTTCATACATTCTTTTCTGAGATTCAAGAAGCAACGCATTTTGGCATATCTCAAAATTTGCATTCTCTAATTTGGAATTACAAGCTTCACATTCATTTCTTATAAAATTGCTATGAGTAATAGGTGAAGAGCAAGTCGCGCAACAATCTTGCAATCTAGTTTTATGTATTAAACATAAATGTAAAGGGTGAATTCCCCAATGCAAACGATGATAGTGCTTTAAACTAATACAGACCGGACAGTATTTAATTTTATTTTTCAGTAATACTTTATTAAACCAATCACTGGTAATTAATCTGAGTCTCCAAGCATAAGTGTGCTTGTAATAAGGATAATTCTGTGTATTTGTTCTAATTGATAGGTTTTCAATTGCTGAAAGAGGAAAGTCACTGTTTACAGCCTGAGTATAGGATAAACCTAATCAAACATATCAACGAAAAGACTACAGAACTTGGTTACCATGTAAATAAACTAGCCTTGTCTAACGCTTCCGATGGAGAGTTGGGCTATTCTTACGAAGTCTGGTCCCAGCGTCTTTTAGCTCAGAACGTTCGTAAATACGCTTTGACTGAAGGTTATGAATGTTTCTCCCCGTCGAAACGCCGCGCTGTGAAGCCTCAAAGATTCATGGTACATATACGGTATATAATGAAGAAAAAAATTCAAAAGTATATGAGGAGTACAGTAATAGAATTGATTTTGATAAGTCACTTACTAATTTGTATAATTTACATGTAGTAATCAGGAAACCTAAATGATATATTATTTATCCGGCCCAAGAAAAGCCAAATGAAAATTTGATCTTTGAAAACTGAACAACGAGTGAGTAAATTGATTTTGTTCGCAAAATCAAACAAGAGATATTTTATCTCGTCAGTTTCAAAATGAGCTTATCGCTCTTTCTATAAATCAACTTCGGTTGGTCTTTAATGGAGAGTTTGATCCTGGCTCAGGACGAACGCTGGCGGCGTGCCTAATACATGCAAGTCGAGCGGGGTTGTGTAGAAGCTTGCTTCTACACAACCTAGCGGCGGACGGGTGAGTAACACGTAGGCAACCTGCCCACAAGACAGGGATAACTACCGGAAACGGTAGCTAATACCCGATATATCGTTTTCCTGCATGGGAGAAGGAGGAAAGACGGAGCAATCTGTCACTTGTGGATGGGCCTGCGGCGCATTAGCTAGTTGGTGGGGTAAAGGCCTACCAAGGCGACGATGCGTAGCCGACCTGAGAGGGTGATCGGCCACACTGGGACTGAGACACGGCCCAGACTCCTACGGGAGGCAGCAGTAGGGAATCTTCCGCAATGGGCGAAAGCCTGACGGAGCAACGCCGCGTGAGTGATGAAGGTTTTCGGATCGTAAAGCTCTGTTGCCAGGGAAGAACGTCTTGTAGAGTAACTGCTACAAGAGTGACGGTACCTGAGAAGAAAGCCCCGGCTAACTACGTGCCAGCAGCCGCGGTAATACGTAGGGGGCAAGCGTTGTCCGGAATTATTGGGCGTAAAGCGCGCGCAGGCGGCTCTTTAAGTCTGGTGTTTAATCCCGAGGCTCAACTTCGGGTCGCACTGGAAACTGGGGAGCTTGAGTGCAGAAGAGGAGAGTGGAATTCCACGTGTAGCGGTGAAATGCGTAGAGATGTGGAGGAACACCAGTGGCGAAGGCGACTCTCTGGGCTGTAACTGACGCTGAGGCGCGAAAGCGTGGGGAGCAAACAGGATTAGATACCCTGGTAGTCCACGCCGTAAACGATGAATGCTAGGTGTTAGGGGTTTCGATACCCTTGGTGCCGAAGTTAACACATTAAGCATTCCGCCTGGGGAGTACGGTCGCAAGACTGAAACTCAAAGGAATTGACGGGGACCCGCACAAGCAGTGGAGTATGTGGTTTAATTCGAAGCAACGCGAAGAACCTTACCAGGTCTTGACATCCCTCTGACCGGTCTAGAGATAGACCTTTCCTTCGGGACAGAGGAGACAGGTGGTGCATGGTTGTCGTCAGCTCGTGTCGTGAGATGTTGGGTTAAGTCCCGCAACGAGCGCAACCCTTATGCTTAGTTGCCAGCAGGTCAAGCTGGGCACTCTAAGCAGACTGCCGGTGACAAACCGGAGGAAGGTGGGGATGACGTCAAATCATCATGCCCCTTATGACCTGGGCTACACACGTACTACAATGGCCGGTACAACGGGAAGCGAAATCGCGAGGTGGAGCCAATCCTAGAAAAGCCGGTCTCAGTTCGGATTGTAGGCTGCAACTCGCCTACATGAAGTCGGAATTGCTAGTAATCGCGGATCAGCATGCCGCGGTGAATACGTTCCCGGGTCTTGTACACACCGCCCGTCACACCACGAGAGTTTACAACACCCGAAGTCGGTGGGGTAACCCGCAAGGGAGCCAGCCGCCGAAGGTGGGGTAGATGATTGGGGTGAAGTCGTAACAAGGTAGCCGTATCGGAAGGTGCGGCTGGATCACCTCCTTTCTATGGAGAATCGTTTCCGGAGAGCGGAAACATTCAAATATGAAGCATTAGCTTCAAACTTACTCACTCGTTGCTCAGTTTTGAGAGTTCAAGCTCTCAAAAAGGTATATCAATTTCCAACACTTACTTGTAGTCAGGTCAGTAGCAATGAGATATACTATTCATCCGGCCTTAAAAACCGGTAAAACGTGCACCTTGAAAACTGGATACCGAAACGAAATTGCGTTTTAGAATATTCCTTTAAGCTGATCTTGTGTAAACAAGTAAAATAAAGGTAGCAGGTAAGGAAAGATCTTTTGCCTTTGGCAAAAATCATTCTTTATCGAACATCGACATTTTCTTTCTTCGAAAGAAAAGTCTAGGTTAAGCTACAAAGAGCACACGGAGGATGCCTAGGCGCCAGGAGCCGACGAAGGACGTGGCGAACAACGATAAGGCCTCGGGGAGCTGTAAGCAAGCTTTGATCCGGGGATGTCCGAATGGGGAAACCCGGCTGTCTTCATCGACAGTCACTTTCTGCTGAATACATAGGCAGAATAGAGGCAGACCAGGGGAACTGAAACATCTAAGTACCCTGAGGAAGAGAAAACAATAGTGATTCCGTCAGTAGCGGCGAGCGAACGCGGATTAGCCCAAACCAAGGAGCTTGCTCCTTGGGGTTGTGGGACGTCTCACATGGAGTTACAAAGGAACCGGTTAGATGAAGAGGTCTGGAAAGGCCCGCCAGAGAAGGTAAAAGCCCTGTAGTTCAAAACTTGTTCTCTCCGAGACGGATCCCGAGTAGTGCGGGGCACGTGAAACCCCGTATGAATCCGGCAGGACCATCTGCCAAGGCTAAATACTCCCTGGCGACCGATAGTGAAGCAGTACCGTGAGGGAAAGGTGAAAAGCACCCCGGAAGGGGAGTGAAATAGATCCTGAAACCGTGTGCTTACAAGAAGTCAGAGCCCTATTGATGGGTGATGGCGTGCCTTTTGTAGAATGAACCGGCGAGTTACGTTCCCGTGCAAGGTTAAGGTGAAGAGCTGAAGCCGCAGCGAAAGCGAGTCTGAATAGGGCGAATGAGTACGTGGACGTAGACCCGAAACCGGGTGATCTACCCCTGTCCAGGGTGAAGGTGCGGTAACACGCACTGGAGGCCCGAACCCACGCATGTTGAAAAATGCGGGGATGAGGTGGGGGTAGCGGAGAAATTCCAATCGAACCCGGAGATAGCTGGTTCTCCCCGAAATAGCTTTAGGGCTAGCCTCGGAAAGAAGAATCGTGGAGGTAGAGCACTGATTGGGTGCGGGGCCCGCAAGGGTTACCAAGCTCAGTCAAACTCCGAATGCCATAGATTTAGTTCCGGGAGTCAGACAGTGAGTGCTAAGATCCATTGTCGAAAGGGAAACAGCCCAGACCATCAGCTAAGGTCCCCAAGTGTGTGTTAAGTGGGAAAGGATGTGGAGTTGCACAGACAACCAGGATGTTGGCTTAGAAGCAGCCATCATTGAAAGAGTGCGTAATAGCTCACTGGTCGAGTGACTCTGCGCCGAAAATGTAACGGGGCTAAACACACCACCGAAGCTATGGCTTGATGCTTGCATCAGGGGTAGGGGAGCGTTGAATGCGGGTTGAAGGTGTACCGTAAGGAGCGCTGGACTGCATTCAAGTGAGAATGCCGGTATGAGTAACGAAAAGATCTGTGAGAATCAGATCCGCCGAAAGCCTAAGGGTTCCTGAGGAAGGTTCGTCCGCTCAGGGTAAGTCGGGACCTAAGGCGAGGCCGATAGGCGTAGTCGAAGGACAACAGGTCGAAATTCCTGTACCACCGTAATCCGTTATGAGCGATGGGGTGACGCAGTAGGGTAGTGACGCGGACTGATGGATGTCCGTCTAAGCAGTGAGGCTGATGTGTAGGCAAATCCGCACATCGTAAGGCTGGGCTGTGATGGGGAGCGAAAATTGTAGTAGCGAAGGTCATGATCTCAGACTGCCAAGAAAAGCCTCTAGCCAGGAGAAGGTGCCCGTACCGCAAACCGACACAGGTAGGCGAGAAGAGAATTCTAAGGCGCGCGGAAGAACTCTCGTTAAGGAACTCGGCAAAATGACCCCGTAACTTCGGGAGAAGGGGTGCCTCGGTAGGGTGAATAGCCCGAGGGGGCCGCAGTGAAAAGGCCCAAGCGACTGTTTAGCAAAAACACAGGTCTGTGCGAAGCCGCAAGGCGAAGTATACGGGCTGACGCCTGCCCGGTGCTGGAAGGTTAAGGGGAGTGGTAAGCTCGCAAGAGCGAAGCTATGAACCGAAGCCCCAGTAAACGGCGGCCGTAACTATAACGGTCCTAAGGTAGCGAAATTCCTTGTCAGGTAAATTCTGACCCGCACGAATGGCGTAACGACTTGGGCGCTGTCTCAACGAGAGATCCGGTGAAATTTTAATACCTGTGAAGATGCAGGTTACCCGCGACAAGACGGAAAGACCCCATGGAGCTTTACTGCAGCTTGATATTGAATTTGGGTACGATCTGTACAGGATAGGTGGGAGCCGTAGAACTTTGAGCGCCAGCTTGAGAGGAGGCATCCTTGGGATACCACCCTGATCGTATCTAGGTTCTAACTTGGTACCGTAATCCGGTGCGAGGACAGTGTCAGGTGGGCAGTTTGACTGGGGCGGTCGCCTCCTAAAGAGTAACGGAGGCGCCCCAAGGTTCCCTCAGAATGGTTGGAAATCATTCGAAGAGTGCAAAGGCAGAAGGGAGCTTGACTGCGAGACCTACAAGTCGAGCAGGGACGAAAGTCGGGCTTAGTGATCCGGTGGTACCGCATGGAAGGGCCATCGCTCAACGGATAAAAGCTACCCTGGGGATAACAGGCTTATCTCCCCCAAGAGTCCACATCGACGGGGAGGTTTGGCACCTCGATGTCGGCTCATCGCATCCTGGGGCTGAAGTAGGTCCCAAGGGTTGGGCTGTTCGCCCATTAAAGCGGTACGCGAGCTGGGTTCAGAACGTCGTGAGACAGTTCGGTCCCTATCTGTCGTGGGCGTAGGAAATTTGAGAGGAGCTGTCCTTAGTACGAGAGGACCGGGATGGACGTACCGCTGGTGTACCAGTTGTTCCGCCAGGAGCACCGCTGGGTAGCTATGTACGGAAGGGATAAGCGCTGAAAGCATCTAAGCGTGAAGCCCCCCTCAAGATGAGATTTCCCAATTAGTAAGACCCCTTGAAGACGACGAGGTAGATAGGTTGGGGGTGGAAGTGCAGTAATGCATGGAGCTGACCAATACTAATCGGTCGAGGGCTTATCCTAAAGAATAAAACGCAAATAAGTTTCGGATCCAGTTTTCAGGGTGTAAGTTTTGTATTGTATAGGCTCAAGTGGCTTATATGAAACAAGCGAACACACAGCATTTGGCGATGCTGATTCCTGAAAAAGAATTTGCACAGCAAATTCATGTTTGGTGGCGATAGCGGAGGGGTTCCACACGTACCCATCCCGAACACGACCGTTAAGCCCTCCAGCGCCGATGGTACTTGGACCGCAGGGTCCTGGGAGAGTAGGACGTTGCCAAGCGTAATAAAAGAGCACAGCCTTACTGGCAGTGCTCTTTTTGTCTTTTTCGGAACCGAGTCGATATTAGAAAATGAAATTTAAGTTTAGTACTTTCTAAATATACAGTTATCTTAGCACTACTACTTCTGTATAGCATCCCAATGTCAATTAACTTCTAAGAGCCAACTGTTTATGTTTCGTTAGGAGAAATCGTTGGAGCAGGTGGTTCGAATTGGGGACTCTGGATTCTGATCAGAAGTGATAAAAAGATCGTTAGAGCGTTCCTCTTTGGAATTTTCATTTATTTGCAATAAAATCATAGATTACACTTCCAAGAAATACAGATATTAATGTTACCACCAACGTTAACGTTAGTATATGGTTACCGCTATTGGAGTGGCTTACCTGCCAAATAGGATAGCTTCTTGTAACTTGGCCAATCCTAATTCTGTCACTGTAATAATCCTAGTTCTTGAATCAATTGTACTTTGTACGACGTCAACGAAACTGCTTTTTTAAGATGTTCACATTCCGAGTAACCGTAGTTTGATTAAGAAGCATGGCTTCTCCTAATTCACTTATTGTAATGTCTTTTATTATTGAGGATGTTAACTGGCATAGAATATTGTGTGATTTTTAAGCAAGTACAAGACAGTAACTTATTATATACTGAATAACTACCCTTGTCGTTTTTCTAAGATTTGAACAAAAGCATGATTGCAGTAAAAGATATAGACGAGACAAATGGCCACTTAATTAAAGCATTTGATATTTTATAGTCGCAGCTGATAATGACGTTGTTTATTTCATTGTCCCTTTTAGAAAGCATTACTTTGTTTCTTTGTTTTGATAAAATCTCAATTAGTTGTATAGAAACAGTGGGTTTATCCTAGCTCATGTTATAATTTTCTCAAAATTCATGATATAAAAACAGCCTATTTTAGGCTGTTTTTGTCTCAATTGAAGTTATAACTCACAAGACTATTTATATCATCTAAATGAGACAGGCAATATCCCCGAAAACCCAGTGAAATCGGGAATTAAGGCTAAGTAAACACAAAATTATCTGTTAATGATTAATCTAAGTGTTCTTAGTTTATGGTGAAAAAGGATAGCCTATTTTTTATAACAAGAAGTGAGACAAACATTATTTGAAGGAAAAATCACCTTTGCTCGGCTAAAATTTTGTTATAACATTTTTAGCTACAGGACAATCAAATATCTAACCTAAATAGTCCCGTTAAAAAGGGGCTTTTTTACTTTATGTATAGCAGGTGAAATGACCGTTTCAAGAAAAAGGTTGCACTCATTCAAATCTCATCATTGCTATTTGGAGAATGCATCTTTGGTACTTAGGCTTTAATTTACCCGAGGTATTTAGATAATTAGCAGACCTGTTTATACATTGTAATTTTTAAGTTGGGACGAAACGATCTCATCAGTTTTTTTATTTTGTTGATTAATTTCCAAGAAATATTAGATTGAAATCATATGTCTATTTCCTTGTCTAAATGGGAATACTGATTCTAAAATAGAACGGAGGAGATTAAGATTAATTATAAAGATATATATAATTTACATATTCAGCTTCTTGATGTATATGAGAGGAATCAAACGTTTCGCCATCCTTATCAAAAGGATATTAATTTTTATAAACGACAGCTTAACTTTTTTTGTGAAAATATCGTACAAAAGATTTTCGTTTTAAACCAACTAATAAAGATTTATGAGAAGAATAGAGAGCCTCAAATTAATTGGTGCTCAGAGACTTATTATTCAAAACAACATGGAGATATTAAAAAAACAAATTGAGAGATGAAAAGACCAGCGAGTGGTTTCAGTTCATCGTAATTGAAACATAGATCTGCATTAAATAAACAGACAAGCCAAAGCTAAAATATTCGAGAAAAGCAAAACACAGATGAGTTCCAAGTTTGGGATTCGACTCTGTGATTTTTTTTCTTATTTCACGAGCAAAATAATGTTTGAATGAGAAGAAGGATTTTATTTAATCTTGGCAGTTATATGGAGTGGATTACTTGAGTTTAAAGGCGCACTCCCTAGTTAATCAAAATCTTAAATAAGTTGAATCTTTAGCCGGTGATCTAATTCAAATGATCTTCGGCTTTTTTGTTTAAAAGCAAATTAGACGTAGTTCAAACGGGGCAAATAATACAAGAAAAATACTGGTGCCGTATAAATGAACTTAACTTCATAGATATTAAAAAGTTGACTTAATTCGATTTCAAAAGTATAATTCAATTAATCGATTGAATAATTGATAAATTAATTAAGGGGGATTCTATTTATGGGAGCAGTATCTTTAACAAAACAGAATTTTGAATCGAACATTAACAGCGGAGTGACACTAGTTGATTTTTGGGCACCATGGTGTCCACCTTGTCAAGTGCAACTTCCGATCGTAAATGAGCTAGCTGATGATCTGGCTGGACAAGCAACAGTAGCCAAAGTCAACGTTGATGAAGAAATCGAATTGGCTCAACAATTTGGAGTTAGAAGTATTCCTACGCTACTCTTATTTAAAGATGGTAAATTGGCTGAGACAATGGTGGGGATTGAGCAAAAGCAGGCTCTTAGAGAAAAAATTCTAGGAATGCTTAATTAACAGAGTATTCAACAAATCCATTTTTGTAATAATCATTGAAATACATGTAAAGAGAACGACGGATTTGGATTTTTCTGAACCGTCGTTTTTTTCAATTTATTAAGTGAATTCTTAAAGCTAGAACCAAAATGAACGGAAAGTAAATGTTGGATTGCTATTTTATATTTGGACATACTAGTGAGTGATTCGCATGCAGGAAGGCATACCCGAAAATCTAAGGTATTGCAACAAAGAGGAGGTTCCAATGGAAAGTAGATGTCCTGAATCGGATATTAAAGAACGTTTATATCAGCAATTTGCTCGAATTGGGAAATGTTTATCCAGTGACAAAAGACTTGAGATTATGGATCTCTTATCAAACGGACCAAAATCTGTTGAAAGTTTGGCTACACAAACTGATATGAGTGTTGCGAATGTATCCCGTCACTTACAAATTTTGCTGGAAGCAAAATTGGTTAGATTTCAAAAAAAAGGTACTTTCGTTATATATAATATTAGTGATTTATCTGTAACTCATTTTTTGTCCTCTTTATGGAATTTGTGTGAGGACAGACTCTCTGACATAAAACAGATTAAAGATGAGTTGAAAAGGCAATATGTAGGTGTCCAAAGTATCACAAAAAATGACCTATTGGCAAAAATGAAGCAGGATAACATGGTTCTCATAGATCTTCGACCAGTTGAGGAGTATAAAACATCTCATATCCCAGGTGCTATATCTGTACCTTTAGAGCAGTTGGAAGAATACCTAAAAACATTAAATAAAGCTGATGTAGAACTTGCTGCATACTGTCGTGGCCCTTATTGTTCTCTTGCATCTCAAGCTGTTGATTATATTCAAAAACAGGGCTTTACGGCGTATCGAATAGAAGAAGGAGCCCGAGAGTGGAATGCTTACGATGGAGAATGAGGAATGAAATTTAAATAAAAGATGCAAGTGAAAAATATAGTGCTTTTAACATTTAAAGTTGGATTTAGAGAGTTGATAAAACTGAAATTTAATCATTAAATTCAACAGTTCTATTAATTTTAATGATTCGACTTAATATGAAAGAACGGAATAGATATAGGATAATTTACTGGCTAACTCAACATTTTCGCTTCCTTGCGGTGTAAGATGTTATCTTTATAATCAAACAAAATCAGGTGCCTGTTTATATTAAATGGATTGACATTAAGAGATAGTTCCGATTTTGAAAAATAGCATTTCAGGAATCCACAATGTCTTCCTAGGGCGATTGCCGTTTGTTTGGGGAAAAGATTTGTCTCCAAAAGATAGCGTAATTATATTGACCGATTAATATTTTAAAGGAAAAAAAGTGGCACGTATTTTACCAAAACAGGGATTTCATGATTTGTATTTATTAGTTATTAGTAGATCCAGTTTCTCAATTAATTGAATGGAGTCAGAAAAGTAAATTAGAACAAAACTGCATTGAATAATATTGGATCTGGAGCCATTCAGTTCCGAATAACATACAGTAAGGCGGGAGATTAATGATAAATGTCCAAGAAATAACTTCAGTGAATGAAATAGATACGTTTATCCAAAATAACCGATTAAGTATGCTATATGTATCTCAAGAGGATTGTAATGTATGTCATGCAATTTATCCCAAACTAAAAGAATTACTCAACAACTATCCAAAAATAAAACTTGCGCATATAGATGCTAGTAAGGTAGAGGCGGTTGCAGGCAAATTATTGATTTTTACAGTTCCCACGATCATCTTATTTTTTGATCAAAAGGAATATTTTCGTGAAGGACGGTTTGTTCAGTTTGAACAATTAGAAGCACGATTAGAACAGTTGTACAATGCGGTATAAATTCTAAGGTAATATCAACATGAAAATAAAACTATTTAATACGATGGAGAAAAGAATGAAGAACCCCGTGATTATTATTGGTGCTGGCTTAAGTGACCTGCGAGCACTGCTATATCCGAAGATCGTATTCCACTTCAAAATTTTCCGCATTACGGACCTATACCTGCATCTGGGGAATGGAAAAATAAATTGCCTTTGCTGGAACAGAAGCAAGTGCAGAATTTGGTGACATCTTGAAGGTGCACTTCAGTCAGCTGAACTAGTAGTCTCAAAAATCATCAATCAGATAACAAAAATACAAAACTTACAAGAAGTTGCAACGAATCTATTCATCCGTAATGAAAATAATACATTCAAATATACAATTAATTAATTGAATATTTGACCTGTTTAAACTATACTAATGGAGTACCACTATTTTAAAACTAAGGAGGTTTATTCATGAAGAAAATGAAAGCCATGCAAATTCCAGCTGCAGGAGAAAAAATGCAGTTAGTTGAGGTACCGGTTCCGCAGCCGGCAGAAGGGCAAGTATTGCTCCGCGTTGAAGCTTGCGGCGTATGTAATGGAGATTCAATGGCCATGGGCGGTGCGGCGTCAGCATATCCCCGCATTCCTGGACATGAAGTGATAGGAATCGTTGATGAGCTTGGATCAGGCTCGTCAAAATGGAAAATTGGAGAACGTGTCGGCATTGGATGGCATGGGGGACATAGCCATGTGACCGGATTAACAATGGACGGTGGATATGCTGAATACATGGTTGCTTATGAGGATAGTTTGTCCAGTATTCCAAATGAAATTTCGGCAATGGAAGCTGCTCCACTAATGTGTGCTGGAGAAACGACCTTTAGTGCCATCAAAAATAGTAAAGCTCGCCCTGGTGATCTAGTAGCGATTCAGGGGATTGGTGGACTGGGACATCTTGCCGTGCAGTTTGCAAGCAAAGCCGGATATCGCACCGTGGCTATTTCACGAGGAAATGATAAAGAAGCTCTCGTACGTGAACTTGGAGCCCATCACTACATTGATTCGGCCAAAGAAGATCCGGCTGAGGCATTACAAGCATTAGGCGGTGCTAAAGTCATCCTGGCAACTGCACCTAACGCGAAGGCCGTTTCCTCTCTGATCAACGGGTTGGGTCGAGACAGCGAGCTCATCATTGTGGCAACTTCCACTGATCCACTAGAATTGTCAGCGATGGACTTTTTGAAAGGATCTAACACGGTCAAAGGTACGTTAACAGGCGGAGCGGAAGAAATCCAAGCGACGATTAATTTCAGTGTGCTGACGGATATTCGCCCCATGATTGAGTCATATCCATTAGATCGTGCTAGCGAAGCATACGATAAAATGATGTCAGCATCGACTCGATTCCGTGCTGTCCTGAATATTTCTGAGTGATGATATAATTACATGGGTGGGTAGCCTACGACTCACGGGTTAATAGAACCACTTGTTCAATTTGGACAAGTGGTTCTATTAATGTACTGTAGAATTTACCATATGCCAGTAATACTAAAGATACTGCGTTATGTCGAACTTCGCTCAACTAACTTGTATGTTAAAGTGTTTAGCCTGTTTTTGGTGTTATTCAACTTATTTTTCAAAATAAGAAATGCATTCTCAGCTTGCTGGTCGATAGGATAGTCAATCGTTGTCAAATCGAGCAAGTGAGCCACCTCTGTATTATCGAAGCCCATAATCCCCAAATCTCCCGGAATGGAAAATCCCAATCGACGCAGGGCTGTCATAAGACCAGCTGCCACTTCATCATTGGCACAAAAAATAGCATCAGGTCGGTCTTCCTGCGATACCCACCATTTAGCAAGCTCCTCCCCATCACGAACTAAAGTTTTATCTTCGAAATGAGGAAATGGATACGCCATGAGATTGTGTTTCTTAACGAATTCTGTATGGGCACGAATGCGTTCCTTTGTATTCAGTCCTTTGGACATCGGATATATGCAAAGTATTTTTCGGTAACCTTTGGAATGAAGATATTCAAGACCTGTCGAATAGGCATGAAATTGATCCATAAAGACAGAAGGAAGATTCTCGTTTTGAAGACGTTGCCATATAACAATGGGGCCATACCGGGCATAGGATTCAATGACATCCCATTCATTGGACCGTATCAAACACACGATAGCATCTAATTGCTTCCGTTTTAGCATTTCCAGGGCAATAAGCTCCTTTTCAGGTTCTCCATTCGTGATAAAAAGAGTGACGATAAATCCGTTTTTCTCAGCAAAAAGAGTGAATGCACGAACAAAATTAATAATAATGGGACTAAAGGAGACCGTCATTATTCCAATCTGACGAGTTTTACCTTTTTTTAGAGAGATCGCATTAGCATTGGGGACATAATCAAGCTCCTCGATAATTTCTAAAACTTTTTGTCTGGTTAAATCACTTACGTAGCCATGTTTATTAATTACTCGTGATACAGTTGCTGTGGATACTCCCGCTAAGCGAGCAATTTCTTGAATATTCGCCACTTCTAACCACCTCTTAAGAGAAATCATATCATGTTTCCTAAGTTTGTCTTAACTAAAAAGGACTTCAGAGCCTAATAATATTGGCCTTGAAGTCTTTTAGTTAAGAATTGGAGAAATTAATTGTTATTCGTCTGTTCTTAGAAGTCAGCTTAATGTAACTGAAAATGTTCTTGCCACTCATTCAAGCCCTCTTCCATGCGAAAAGCCGTAAAGCCTTCAGATTGTAATTTCTGCGTCGCCAGAGCTGAGTAGACACACAGTGGACCTCTACAATATGCGATGATTTCTGTGTTTTTCGGTATCTCTCTTATTAGTGCATCTAATTCTTCCATCGGCACTGAAATTGCTCCCGCAATATGATCCATGTCATACTCTTCTTTAGGACGTAAATCCACCAAAATTATTGAATCATTATTAATCTTCTCCCTAACCTCATCCATCGTAAGCGTTTGAACGTCATCAAGATTGTTTAGGAAATCGTCTTTCATTCTACTAATGTCAGGAAGTTGTTTTTCACTGATTCGCCATAAAGAGGAAAGAAATTCGATGATTTCTGGATCAGCCAAAGAATAGATCACATATACTCCTTTCTTTGTGAATTTAACCAGTTTTGCATCGAGCAGAACTTGAAGGTGGCGAGATACATTCGCAATATTCATGTCTGTGCAGGTAGCTATTTTTTCTACGGTTCTAGAACCATTGGATAGCACATTTAAGATCTCAAGACGCTTATCACTGGATAAACATTTTCCGATTCTAGCCAATTGTTTATAGAGATCTTCCTTAAAGATTTTCGCAGAGTTCAGCATATCTTCCATTATTCTCAACCTCTATTCTTGTCGTATTATAAAACGGGAATCCCCAATTCCAATCATGCATAGGAGAAGCCTTAGAATACACCTTAAACTATAATCCATAACTGAAGAATCATAATGTGGAAATTATATACTCAAAAATTGACTTTACTCATGAAATCGGCTCTTGTTCATTCAATTGAATATTAAAATTTTAACATGAACAACCCGAGTGGAGTCAAGTCAAAAGGATATAACTTGATAAAATTTATAAGAATACCCTATTTAGAAAGTTAAAAAGAAAGCCTTAAATTCTGGTTTACTCCAACATACAACGCATATGAAACATAAACTCTCACAAAAAAAGTTGACACTGCCATTGCGCTCTGTCAGCTTTTTTCATTATGCAAAGATTAGTCAAACATCCGCCCCTAAATATATTTCTACAATGTGTGTCTCATTCGTAGTCATTTTCCATCCTTGTATTGACGAGCAGATTTCCTAATGCTATAATTCAATTAATCAATTGAATATTAAAAAAATATGGTTATAAACAACTGTAAAAAATATCGAATTTGGAGGGATGAATATGTATAAATCTGTAATTGTCGGAACTGGTCCAGCAGGACTGACCGCAGCGATCTACCTGGCTCGTGCTAATATGAATCCGCTCGTCATTGAAGGACTTGAACCAGGAGGACAGCTTACAACAACAACTGAAATTGAGAAAAATCCTGGATTTCCAGAAGGCATCATGGGCCCCGAATTAATGGATAATATGCGTAAACAAGCGGAACGCTTCGGGGCTACATTTCTTAATGGTTGGGTAAAGATGGTAGATTTGGAAAAACGGCCGTTTAAACTGGAAGTGGAGGGCAAAGGTGAAATCATTACTGAGACTCTGATCATTTCAACCGGTGCCAGTGCGAAATATTTAGGAATACCAGGCGAAACAGAAAATGTAGGCCGGGGAGTTAGTACTTGTGCCACTTGTGATGGTTTTTTCTTTCGAAATAAGGAACTCATTGTAGTGGGTGGAGGCGATACTGCATTGGAAGAAGCAAACTTTCTAACACGATTCGCTTCCAAAGTTACTGTGGTGCATCGTCGAGAAGAACTGAGAGCCTCAAAAATTATGCAAGATCGCGCTCGTTCAAACCCAAAAATTGAGTGGGCTTTAAGCAGGACCCCACTTGAAGTTGTTGCGGAAGAGCGTGGAGTGACAGGATTGAAAGTCCGGAACCATATCTCAGGCGAAGAGGAAATCCTACATGCACATGGTGTATTTGTAGCCATCGGCCATCATCCGAATACGGACTTTTTAAATGGTCAAATTGAAACGGATAAGAACGGCTACATCGTTACAGTACCCGGCACATCGATGACAAATATTTCAGGTGTGTTTGCTTGTGGAGATGTACAGGATACTCGCTATCGTCAAGCTATTACTGCAGCAGGGACTGGAGCCATGGCGGCCATGGATAGCGAAAAGTTTATCGATTCTTTGGAAAATAATTAAAACGTCGTAACCGAATAGAACGTTTTGAAGTTTCTCGGAATCTAAGGATTTTAGTGACAAGTACAAGTATTGAAAATATGGAAAGGAGCATATTAAAATGCCGAATCAAAAAGTGAATATGAATACGGTTTGGTTCAAAGACGCGAAAGGTTTTGGTCGTATGAAAGGCGACAATTTACAAACCCAAATTGCTATCCCTGTTATGAAAGGCGGAAGTGGAGAAGGTGCTAATCCACAACAACTCCTGATGTCCTCTGCCATTGCTTGTTATGCTCTGACACTAGCGTACATGCTCGATCGCAAGAAAGTACACGTTGTCGGGTTCTTTATGGACACAGAAGGGGACATAGCTAGAGGGGACCAACTGAGCATTACACATCGTCCGCATGTTGTTTTATCCTCGAGTGCATCAAAGGAAGATATCACTGTGGTCGAAGCATTATTCTTACAAGCAGAAGAAAAATGCCACATTGGTCAGCTGCTTGTCAAAGCAGGTGTGCCGGTAGGTACCGAAGGTAAGGTATCGATTGATGCTGGAGATGATCTGACAAGTAACTATATTGAACAACATCAATTGGAATGGTAACTCCATTAAAAAAGGAGATCTTAAAATGAAAAAAATTACCTTTAAATCAGAATTTGATACAGCTATCCGTTCCCCCAAAATTACAGTTGCTGTTTTTAAAGCAGACTGGTGCCCGGACTGCAAATTTATTGATCCATTCATGCCTGAAGTTGAAGAAAAATTTGCGAATGATCTGGATCTCATCGAGGTGGATGTAGATCATGTAGGTACTGTAAGTGAAGAACAAAATATTATGGGTATTCCAAGCTTTGTTGCCTATGTCGACGGTAAAGAGCTTACTCGATATGTCAACAAGCTTCGTAAATCACGCGAAGAGATAGAGGATTTTCTGCAAAGTGCTGTTGAGGTATGTAACAAACGTTTATAAGGGATTTTTCGCTATTTCGTATCAATATAGAAACTACTCGAAGAAGCCACGTTTACCTCAAAAAGCAATTTGGCATAAAGAACGGTACGACACCAACTTAGAAGGCCTCATTAAAGAATATGATCAAACGATCTCTAACTACATGGATAAACGTACAAATGGAAAAGAAACAAGAGGTTGGAGTCAAGAAATATCCTCCTTCTATAACCACATTTATTATCTTGAAGTGAGAAGAATGTTGGAGCAGCAAGGATTTGGTTTCAAGTAATTTCATTGATGGAAGAGTGTTTTCCCAAATTACATGAAAATCAATGTCTTAGGTAAAACAAGCCCTAAGCCGAAGATGGAGCCAATTTGGATATCTGCTTTAATGGAGGAAAGCTGCCCTATTTAACAGGCTTCTGTGGTGGTGCAGCCATAACTTGGTTCTCAGTTCATTTTATAAACGTTAGAATGAGAGTCTTTTTATATGCATTGTTAGGGATTAGATAAGTTGATTTAATTGTTGCTAATATACGAACGTCTACGTTATAAAATGACAATAATAAAACTTGGAGGTTTTTTTGTGAATAATTTTCAATCTGTTGATGCTCTTTTTAAACCATTCGAAATGGGAAATCTCAAACTATCTAATCGTATTATAATGGCACCTATGACTCGAAATTTTTCTCCAAATGGAGTGCCAGGGAGGGATGTCGCTGCGTATTATCGTCGTAGAGCTGAAAATGGTGTTGGACTTATTCTAACAGAGGGTACATTTATCAACCATCCTGATGTTGCATCCGAGGTGCCAGCATGGCAGGAGGACGTACCACACTTATACGGAGAAGAGGCGCTAAATGGATGGTCAGAAGTAGTTAATGGTATCCACGAAGTCGGTGGCAAAATTTTCTCGCAAATATGGCACATGGGTGCACGTGGTAACGTCAATGATTACTCTAAACAAGAAATTTCGGAATTAGTTGAAGCCTTCGTGCAGGCAGC
This sequence comes from Paenibacillus sp. SEL1, assembly GCF_054602535.1. Lineage (NCBI taxonomy): Bacteria > Bacillati > Bacillota > Bacilli > Caryophanales > Paenibacillaceae > Paenibacillus > Paenibacillus sp. SEL1. Next base: position 3,791,588 of record NZ_CM137723.1, read on the forward strand.
AGTCAATGCTAAAAAAGTTGGGTTTGATGGCATCGAGATTATGGCGGCACATGGATTTTTAATTGATCAATTTTTTTGGAAAAAAACAAACTCGCGTAACGATGAATACGGTGGTGATATTGTCAATCGTACGCGCTTTGCTAGTGAGGTTATCGCAGCTTGCCGAGTTGCTGTTGGACCAGAATTTCCAATTGTGTTGCGAATCTCACAGTGGAAATATGATGCGTATACAGCAAAATTAGTAGAAACTCCAGAACAACTAGAACACTTCTTAACACCATTAGTTGATGCAGGCGTTGACATCTTTCATGCTTCTATTCGTCGTTTTTGGGAACCGGCTTTTGAAGGATCTGACTTGAATCTTTCAGGATGGATAAAAAAACTGACAGGGAAACCAACAATTACAGTTGGATCTGTCGGTCTTGACGCTGATTTTTTGGATTTCTTTGATAACGGAGAAAATGCGAATGGAAAAACAACCCAAATAGAGGGGCTAATCGAGAGATTAGAACGTGGAGAATTCGATTTGATCGCAGTCGGGCGCGCATTATTGGCTGACCCTGACTGGGTAAACAAAATCCGCGATGGACGAACAGAAGAATTACTTCCGTTTACGCGTGAGGCACTAAACACATTATATTAAACGGAGTTTGAAAAATAACGAAGAACCTATATCGATTTGAAATGCACCCACTAGAATACATTAGATAAACCCTGGGTTTAACCAATGTATTCTAAGGGTTCATTTTTTTTATGGCTATTTCCCTCCATATTTTTAAAGGTTGGATTTATATAAAAGATTCATTAAATATCTGGTTATTCATGGTTTTCAAGGTGTCCCACTCTTCGTACAAAAAGTACTTGATGTCAAAAGAAAATAAAGTTCTAGACTGAGAAAATAAAGTATTAGACTGACAATGCTTCATTAAGCTGAACGGGCAGGTTAGTGAAGAACCCCCATTAATTTAATTTGGTGGGCCTCTTATCATTGTGGTATCGCGTTAGTAAATGTTAAAAAAGGTTTTTGGTCACTTTTTGAGTTAAATGTTCTATTTTCGGCATCAACACTTCATCATCAATTGCTGTCAGCTTTTCGGGCTTAAACAACTGAATCCTCTTTAATTGAAAATAATCATATAAAACTTGTTGAACCGTGAATTGATTGGTCATCAGATATTTAACATCGAACATCCCTCTAAGAATTTCATCCTGCTTTATTAATAGCCTGCCGTTAAGTTGATTGAAAATCCCTTTTTGTTTACCTTCCTCAAAGAAAGCCAGTATCTTCTCTTCTCGCTCCTTCATAGCTTCATTAAAGCGATCAAATAAATCCGGGTAACTGGTTTCGAGGTCCTGAAGGATAATATCCGAGAAATAAACGACTAGAGATATGGTTTGTTCAAATATTTGCAAAAAACGAGTACCGAAACTTTGAACCGAATCCAAAGGGTTGTGAGTCAGTTCCTTCATGTATTCAATAAAACCATCTACGATGAACTCGACAATTTCTTCCTTGGTTGAGAAATACTTATATAAAGTCGCTCGGCTTATCTCCATTACTCTAGAAATTTCGTCCATCCGAACGGACTGAAGGCCATTTTTTCGTAAATAAGGAAGCAGCTTATTCATAAGCTTAGCTCGTGTTTCGTTTTTTTTATCTGATATCTGGCTATTCACATACAGCCCCCCTTACTTTTATTATAACCGGAATTTCGCTTTCGGCACAAACATATTTTGCAGATTATACAGAAATGATTAAAAGTGTTTACTTTGTAAATGTCTTTATGCTAAGATGTAACTCGAAGCTAAAACATATAAAAAGCGAGGTAACTAAAATGAAAACGCAAAAGCTCGGTCACAGCGATATCGTCGTTTCTTCTATTGGATTGGGTATGATGGGCATGTCCCCCGGCATATATGGCACCATTGATGATGAGGAGTCCATTAAAACCATTCATCGGGCGCTTGATCTCGGGGTAACTTTGCTTGATACTGCTGATACATATGGCAACGGCCATAATGAGGAGCTATTAGGAAAAGCGTTGAAGGGACGAAGAGAACAGGCAATTGTCGCTACCAAGTTTTCGTATGGTCCAAATTGGGAATTCATCGGAGGACACCCGGACTATGTAAAGAAAGCAATTGATGAAAGCCTTCGACGTCTTGGTCTCGATTATATCGACCTGTATTATCAACATGCGGTAGATCCTAATGTTCCAATTGAGGAGACAGTTGGTGCTATGGCTGACTTAGTTAAAGCAGGTAAAGTACGTTATCTTGGTCTTTCTAATGGCCTAAATGGATCAGTTATTAGTGCATCTACACTTCGTAAAGCGCATCAAGTACACCCTATTTCCGCAGTCCAATCGGAATACTCCATTTGGAGTCGGGAAATTGAAGAAGAAGCTCTACCTACCGTAAAAGAATTAGGAATCACCCTTGTAGCTTACAGTCCTCTAAGCAGAGGCTTTATTACGGGGGAACGTCACATGAATGAGAACTTCCAAGCTGATGATATGCGCAATCTTTTTACACGTTACAAAGGTGAGAACTTCCAAAAGAATATTAACATCGTTGATAAACTAGCGGAAATCGCCAAAGAAAAGAACTGTACGGTACCTCAACTAGCAATAGCATGGACAGTAGAAAGAGGCACATTGCCGATTCCTGGTACGAAACGCCGTAAATATTTGGAGGATAATATCAAGGCACTTGATATTCATCTTACGTCTGATGATTTTGCCCGTATTGATGCTGTTAGTCCAAATGCGTTTGGTGGCCGTTATTAATAGTAGTATCCTGTTGCGGAATAATGCTAAATATAAATCCTAATCACAGCGGATGTTGATGTAGTGCAGATTACGATCGAAGTTTTAAAAGTAAGGGAGTAAGCTAACGGGAAACGTTAGTTGAACGACAACAGCGGCAGTCTAAGACTTTATTTATCAAGTCTTAGACTGCCGCTGCTTTTATTAATGGATCAGACTAAAACTTATTTTTCAAAAGCTGACGATTCTTCAATTCAAAAACCGCGTTAAATCAATGACTCCAGTCTAATGTAGTGTAGCGCTTAGAAAAATGTAAATGAGCCCATCACCGTAATTTGGAAGCTTCTTATTTCCAATTTTACATGCAATGAGCTATTTATGTTCAGTGTAAGGCAGTGTAAGATACTGGTCGTTTATAAGACATCGTCATCTGCTAACTCATCCGCTTGGCGTTCGTAATCTTCTAAATTAGCTGGGATCTTTAATCTTACTTTATCATCGTCAAGGATTACTCCCATTTTGCTCGCGTGTTTGAAAAGATCATACGGTTCATTGTTTTTAAGGCATGAGTATAAAACTTGGGCAATCTTACCGCATACATGCCCTATTGCTTTTCTCTTCGCCATTCCTCGATCAACTAATCGCTTATAGTAAACACGAAAACTATTTTCACTTATTTTTGGAGATATTAGTAGCAAAGTCATTAAGAATAGAACTCTGCGAGTATCTCTAACACCCTCGTATGTCTGCCTACTCTTAAAAACGGATGTGCCCGAGACTTTATTCTCTGCGGCTACTCCAAGGTACTTTTTAAGCTCTAAATATGTTGAGAAGCGTTCAATATCACCAATTGCGCCGATAAATGTACACGCCATAGATTCACTCATAATAGGGAAGGACATAAGTATCTTTGTATAAGGATGTGGTTGATATCCTTTTTCTTTATCGCCATAAAGCAGGGAAGTGATCTGTTTATCCATGCTTTTTATCGCTTCGTCTATGCGCAAAGCTTCTTCAATTAGCCACGTTTGCCGTTCAGCTAAGTGTGGAATGTTCAAGGCCAATGTGTTGGGTAACAGTTCTGCCAAGGTCGTAGAGGCTTTCGTAGCAATAGTTTTTGCACCAATAGTTATTAGAGTTTGCCTAAGTTCATCCTGAGTTACCTTGGCCATTTCTTGAGCTGTAGGATACTTCAAAGCCAATTTGAGGACACTTAGCGCACCTGTTTTTTTAAAAGCTTGTTTAAGTTCAGGATTGGTTACAGAAAATAATTGCTGGATTTGATTCTTACGTCTTGTTAATTGAGTAGTAAGTAACCAGCGATCCCTAGTTAATGTGCGGTACAAAACCTGCTCTGCACTTGCAGGACGAACTATTCGCACCGAACGCATATCGGGATGAAGGGTTTTGTGCCATCCCATATAGGCCATGATTCTAGCATCAATTTCATCGGACTTTTCATTAAGTCCTAGCTGGCGTTCACGAAAATCCTTTACAGCTTTATTTTCAACCTGAAATATAGAATAGCCTCGATCTAACAGCACTCGAACAACCAAATATGAATAATGTCCGCCAGTTGGCTCCAGCAATACAAAGAAATCCTGAGGTTTATAACCGAATTGAGCTTGAATATCTTCTAAGGCATTGATAAACTTTGTAATTCCTTGACTATCCGAGTTAAACTTCATCGTTTTACTGCGTTTCCATTCCTTCTCACTGCGGAACTTTTCAAATGGAATGCAAGCAGCAACATGGAAATCCGAGCCGATATCTACTCCAACATAGAAGGCGTAAAAAGCTCTAGAGTTGTCTTGGCCTTTATTAATGGTTGAATTCTTAAGCATAAAATTATTCAACTTATGATCACCTATTTGCATTCAATTAGCACCAGACTAACCAAGTTTTCTTAAGAGCTCCAAAACGGGCCCAATGTAGCATGTCAGGTTTCAGAGTCAGTGCATTACCCAAAATAAACTTAGAGGTCGAGTATTCGCCTCAACACTTTAAAGGGCTTTCTGTTATGTTCTTTCGACAGATGGAAACATTTTCCTTCTTTCTTCTGTTAAGTTCTTTGTTTACATAAAAAAAACTTGTCACATCGACAAGTTGATAATTTATCATTTTGTGCAGCGCCAAGAACATGGAGCGCCTCAGTTCTGTTAAAGAAGTCCAGGAGGGGATACCTGCTGGCTCCAAACCTTTTTTGGGGCGGTTGTTTTCCTGAGAGGTCACTGCACAATATATATATACGACTTCTTACCGCCAAATCCTCTACGGATGTACCAGTTACCACAAACACTTTATAGAAGTCTTATAAGCTCCACGTTAGACTCAGGGGTTAACTGGTACAAATGTATTTTAGCAGGTTGCTCAAAAGTGGTAAAAGCCAATTTATTGAACTAACGTTCTCCGTTAGTTTAATGAACCTCTATTATGCATTTGAATAATTAATCGAGACCACTCCTGGTTTACCTACGGAACGAAGGAGTACCCCAAGTACCCGAAGAAGAACTTCGGCTCGTGCTCCTAGTTTGTATCCTCCCTTAGTTGAACGGAAAAAAGTATCTTTATATACTAAAAGTGAGACCTTTACATCTAAAGTAATCTTCAGCTTGTTTAATTCTTTTCCAATATACTCAACAAAAAGTTCATAACGTCTCTTTAACCATTCAAATGACCTACTCATGAAGTTTGTAATTATACATGTATGAAGTGATCCGTTAGGATGCCCAAATTTTTTTGAAATAATCCCAACCTTTATTTCGCCTGGCACACTATATAATTGTCAGGAATTACAGATGCAACTATGGAGGCAAAAAATGGATTCAATTAGTAAAAACGGAAAAGAAGCGGCGGAAGCGATTCGGAGCTATGTCAAACCGATTTTCGGTTTTGCGTTAAACCGGGTCAAGCAGCGGGCCGAGGCGGAGGATCTGGCTCAGGAGATTATGCTGCAGTTGTTGAAATCCTTCTCCGGGGTGCGGGACATTAGAAGCCTTGACGCTTACGTCTGGACGGTTGCCCGATACACTTGGGTGAATTGGTTGAAAAAGCGTGCGCACGCTCCCCAAGCGATCGAAATCAACGGCATGTCCGAACTGTCTGCCGCCCCTTCCCGGGAGCCGCTTGACCGGCTGCTGGTAACCGAAGCTTACCGCGAGTTGCGCCGAGAAGTCGCGTTCCTGTCCGACATCCATCGCCGGATCGTGGTCATGCATTACTACGACGAGCTTAAAATCGGCGATATCGCGGTTGCTCTGAACATTCCTGTCAACACGGTGAAGTGGCATTTGAGCGAGGCAAAAAAGAAGTTACGGAAAGGGATGAAACGTATGCGTGCAACAGGAACTTTAAGTGTCAATCCGGTCAGCATGGGGGAAATGGGCCATTCCGGTTCGGCCGGCAGACTGGGCGAAACCAACGATTTTCTTGGACGCGCCTTGGCGCAAAATATCGTTTACGCGGCTTATCACAAGGCGCGTACCGTACATCAAATCGCGGAGGAGCTCGGAATGCCGCCGTCTTTGCTGGAAGGCGAAGTCCGGCACCTGGCCGATTACAATTTTCTCATCCAAACCTCTCCCGGCAAATATCAAAGCAATACCATCGTCTGGGACCTCTTCGAGTTGGCCGTAGCCGGTCATCAATTCTGGCAAGATTGCGCCGCCGAAGTGGCCGATGTTCATTTTGACGCGTTAATGGAAGTTCGCCGGCAAGTCGAGGATAGCGGAGTGTACGTTCCGGACGGCGACTATAACTTCCTGCTCTGGACCTTGCTGCCCAAGAACGTCGAGGAGCAATCTTGGCGGAGCATGCCGGCGGGCGAAAACTTCGATGCGGTCGCACCAATGCGAAAGGACGGAGGTCAGTATATTGCCTATGCGGCGTTAAACCGGAGCCGCAATGCCGATCCGGGTTTTGATTTGAGTAGTTACGTCACCTTCGGTCCGTCGCTCCGCTACGTCGAAGACACTCCCTTATACTTGTGGCAATTCAATACTTACTGGAGTGACCGCCAGATGGATTGGCGTTTCCTGGAATACCGGAATGTCGAGATTTGTCATGCGTTCCAACAAGGGGAACTGCCCGACAACGAAGAGAACAGCGAGCAATATTCGTTCCTGCTGGAGAAGGGGTACATCCGCAAGACGGATGAAGGGTACAAGTTCAATGCGGTTTGGATCGACTCTCCGCAAACGTTGGATCGGTTGAACAAGGCAATGCCGGATTTGTCCGCTCTGTATGCGCCTGCTGTCGGCAAGCTCTACGACAAAATGCTCAAGCTGTTCCTGCAAAATCAGCCGAAGCATTTGGAGCCACAGCTTGCTTACATGGTGAGAGGCAACACCGGCGGAGGCCGGCTTGTCGCTTATATTTTGAAGCATTTGGTCGATAACGGGAAGTTGAAACCGCCGTTGCCGCACCAGCAGAAGACGATCTCAACCTGGATGGGGCCGGTCAAATAAGTCAGTTCGGAAATGTATATGAAGAAAGGCCGTTCCCGAGCGGTGGCCATTTTTACACAAAACTCTGTCTGTCCAACGAAGTGATTAGGATATCGCTATTGCACCACGGCCCCCTCCTGAACGTATGGAAATGATTAAAAACTACCCATGACGCATGTCCGTCATGGGTAGTTTTTGATCGCCATCGTATCTGCCGGATTTCTCCTTACCTTACTATTTTTAATCTTCTTGTCCGCAACCAACCGTGAGAGGCCAGATGCTCCACTACTCAGCAGATCTAATCAGCAAAACTGCCCTTTCAAAAAAAGGACGCTCCCGCGCCTTCGTTTGGGCTACGTCCTCCTCATTATATTCCATTTCCAATTACTAATTAAAGAACGTACGCGGATAGCATGTAGTGCTTAAACAGGGGACTTATCTTAACCTAAGCACTAAGAAAATACTTTATTTTCACCGAACACTTGACTTAAATGCCTATGTATTCTATAATTCAATTAATCAATTGAATAATGTCTTATTGTTTTCGATTAAAAGAAGGCATTTAAAGAGAGAAACTTTTTGATTCAATCGTAGGATCTATGAAAAACGTAAGTAAGGAAAAAATTCTGAGCGTAATGAATTAAAGCTCAGAGTACACTAAAATTTCTAATGAATAGAGGGGTTTTCTATGAGTCATCAAGACAGTTTATTTAAAAAATCGAATTTTAAACGTATTGGAGAATTTAACTCGGTTTCTCCAGAGATTTTCAAGGCGTTTGTAGCCTTTGAAAAGTTAGCATTGGCTGAAGGGAAACTTACAGCAAAATACAAGGAACTAATTGCAATTGCTATAGCCCACACCACGGGATGCCCTTATTGTATTGAGGTTCATGTAAAACAAGCTAAGAAACATGGTGTATCAAAAGAGGAAATGGCAGAAGCTATAATGGTTGCCACCGCGCTCAAAGCCGGTTCGGCGATGGCTCATGGCGTTAATGCTTTAAATGCGTATGATGGTACCGATGACGACGAGTTATACCGTGCATCTTATATTAATAGACTACGGGAGTTTACCCAATTAAGTGATTCGTTCAAATCCTTTGCTTCTTTTGATCAGCAAGCGTTAAAAGCCAGCATACTCAGTACCAAGGAAAAAGAATTGATTGCGGTTGCGGTTGCCCATACCACTGGGTGTCCATATTGCATTGATATTCATACGAAAGCAGCCAAAAAAGCCGGAGCAACCAAAGAAGAACTGGCTGAGTCGATTATGGTAGCTACTGCTTTAAAAGCTGGTTCCGCTCTTGCTCATGGAGTAAATGCACTGGTTGCATTTGACGAATAACTAAAACTGAGAAGGGGTAGAAACATGAAAATTGAAATCTGGTCTGACATTGCATGTCCATTCTGCTATATTGGTAAACAAAATCTGGAGCGAGCCTTAGATGGATTACCGCATAAAGATGAAATAAGTATTGAATACAAAAGCTTTGAGCTTGATCCGGGAGCTTCTTCGTATGATGGAACAAGTTTTGTAGAAAAATTAACCCCTAAATTTGGAGGAAGAGAACAAGCAAAAGAATTTCTTAGCCACTTAACTCAACAAGCCAAGAACGTGGGGTTATCCTTTCAATTAGATAGTCTTAAACCCACCAATACACTGGATGCTCATCGTTTATTAAAATGGGCAAAAACGAATGGCAAAGAAACAACGTTGAATGAAAAATTACTTATTGCACATTTCACTGAATCAAGGGATGTAGGAGATTATGATACACTGGCCGATATTGCAGAAGCAGTTGGATTAAACAGAAAAGAAGCCCTCGGAGTATTAAAAAATAAGGATCTTTATAAAGATCAAGTACGAAAAGATCAAGATGAAGCTCGTAGAGTTGGGATTAGCGGGGTACCGTTCTTTATATTCAACCAAAAATATGCAGTTTCAGGGGCACAGCCGACAGAATCTTTTTCTCAAGTGTTGGAGAAAGTTTGGGAAGAAGAGCATCCGGTAGCTAAGTTTGAAATTCTTTCTGATGAAACCTCTAGTGAAGGACTATGTACTGATGAAGGGTGTGCGATCCCGCCTAAAAAGTCATAAAGGACAAGCCAGGATCCAATTAAATTGGTCTATGAAAAATATAAAATAGAGGAGTCCTAAATATGAGTAAAATGAACGGTGTAGATGTGAATATGCTCGGAAGCTTGGCAGAAAATTATAAGGAAAATCCCGAGGATGCGATTACAAGTTTTACTTCTACAGTAAAATGGAAAGATGGGTTTTACTCGGAGGCTGAGGTTGGGGACTATAAGCCGGTACCCATTGATGAACCAGAGTGGCTATCCGGAACTGGAAAAGGGCCTAATCCCGTTGAGCTTTTGTTAAGTGCACTTGGCGCTTGTGTAGGTGTTGGATTCATTGCAACAGCTAGTGGTATGGGAATTAAAGTAAATTCGTTGGGCGTTGATGTTACTGGCGAAATAGATCTGAACGTTTTCTTTGGCTTAAAAGAGGGGAATTCTGGCTTTGATGAAATAAACGTTCGTTTCAATGTGGACAGTGACGCAGATGAAGCGCAGGTTGAAAAGTTGATTGCAAAAGCCATAGAAATATCACCTGTGAGAAACACCATTGAAAGAAACGTTAAAGTGACTTCGGAGTATACACTCCACAGTTAAAACGTAAGCGTCAAACCCAGTACACCTGTAAACCTAACACCAGTTATGAGATCATAGGCATATCTTAACTCAAGGAGATTTGCCAGATGACCAAAGCAGAACGACACCAGCAGTAATGGACGGAGCGCATCACGGACTATCGAGCCAGTGGCCTCACTGTATGAAAAACGTGAAGATCACGAAATTGTGTACTAATTCAAAAGATTCGTGCTATTAAGAATATAAAGGCTTCATAGACTTGGTAATCTATTTTTCATTCACTTAAGGAGTGGTACAATGGCACATTACGCAGCAATCTTGCACATAGTTGACCCGGGAAAAAGACAAGAGTTACATCCTAAGCACCTGGAATTTTTGAACAAAATGAAGGAACAGGGGAAAATTTATGCCATGGGACCTTTTGTTGATGGGGCCGGCGGTCTAGTCATTTACGTTGCAGATTCATTGGAAGAGGCACAGGCGATGGTTGAAAAAGACCCGTATGTGTCGGAAAAAGCGCTTCGCTTGGAACTTCATGAGTGGAAAATGGTATAAATGAATATACATTTCTCTTTTAGGTTTTGTTTAAAGCCATCAACGCTACTATAATATCAAGAGGCCCCCAGTATAGGGAGCCTCTTTTTTGGGTGCACCTCACAGTCGCATCATTAGGTGGTTCAAATCCACCGGGTAACTTTACCCTTTAAAGTGCCGTAGCCAAAGCAGACATCCGGCAACCCAAGGTTTCGGATGGGCAGGGTGGAGAAAGTTTGGGAAGAAGAGCATCCGGCAGCTAAGTTTGAAATTCTTTCTGATGAAACCCCTAGTGAAGGACTATGTACTGATGAAGGGTGTGCGATCCCGCCTAAAAAGTCATAAAGGACAAGCCAGGATTCAATTAAATTGGTCTATGAAAAATATAAAATAGAGGAGTCCTAAATATGAGTAAAATGAACGGTGTAGATGTAAATATGCTCGGAAGCTTGGCAGAAAAATATAAGGAAAATCCCGAGGATGCGATTACAAGTTTTGCTTCTACAGTAAAATGGAAAGATGGGTTTTACTCGGAGGCCGAGGTTGGGGACTATAAGCCGGTACCCATTGATGAACCAGAGTGGCTATCCGGAACTGGAAAAGGGCCTAATCCCGTTGAGCTTTTGTTAAGTGCACTTGGTGCTTGTGTAGGTGTTGGATTCATTGCAACAGCTAGTGGTATGGGGATTAAAGTAAATTCGTTGGACGTTGATGTTACTGGCGAAATAGATCTGAACGTTTTCTTTGGCTTAAAAGAGGGGAATTCTGGCTTTGATGAAATAAACGTTCGTTTCAATGTGGACAGTGACGCAGATGAAGCGCAGGTTGAAAAGTTGATTGCAAAAGCCATAGAAATATCACTTGTGAGAAACACCATTGAAAGAAACGTTAAAGTGACTTCGATGTATACACTTCACAGTTAATACCATGTATACTTGATTGTTTTGCTAGAAAAGTAGACATTATGCGAGGAACACATAGCATAATGTCTACTTTTTTATAATTTTAGGATCAGGGTGCTTTCGTTTTCCCTTGTGGCTAAGGACATGTGTGCTCCCTTTTTTTGCCAAACGCCCTGCATACGTCAGTAGTTAGTATTTTAAAACAGCCGACAGGCCGATGTACGAACTATTCTACAGTGGGAGTGAAGAAAATAGATTTGCTGCTCCAGCAGCCGACTTGATCTAAGTAGAATGAAGCAAGCAGTAAAGATGGGATAGGTCGTCTACACATTTTGCTTCATTCCCTTCTTTCTGATCACGAACACGATGGAGAGAAGTACCGGAACCAGAAAAAACAAAATGATTCCCATGTATTCGACCGCACCGCTAAGGCTAAACACGTCCATCATACTGAGAGGAGTCATTGTGGAGATAAAGATAATCGGAATTAAGCCAAAAATCGCATAACGATATTTAAGACCGAATACCTGTGAGATTCCTAAGGATGCATTGAAGAAAAAACTGCAAAAATTACAAAACATTTGCATCATCCAGATCACCAGCAGCGGAAACTCCAGACGTTCAAAAAGAAATCCGGGGATTTCAAAACTGCGTATTAAATTAATGGTGGGCCAAGTACTTGTCACAGTGGAGTCCGTCGATAACCCGCCGATCACCATAACTACGGTCAGAAAGTACAAAACCCAAGGGATACTGATCCCCACTACCATGGCCTTAAATGCTTTTTCAGGGTGCTGCAGAAAAGCGACTAGTGTCATGACGACTTCGCATCCAACATAAACAAGAATAGTCGATTTTAGTCCCTTGATGATAGGTAAAATCCCGTCACTCAATACGGGACGAAGATGATCAATTTCAAATATCCTTAAACTAAAGACAAAACAGAAGAGCAGAAAAAAGAGACTAATCGGAAGTACAATCTGGTATAGCCGAGCGATGGGGTTAATACCTCCAAAAACCAAATAACTTCCTACCCAAATAAATGGAATCACAATCGCCCAGATGGGTGTGCCTTCAAGCAGATAAAACATCGTCACTTCAGCAAAAACCCGAATCTCGAGGCCAGCGATGATTAAAAAATATATAATCAATAATACACTTAAAAATCCTCCTGGGATGATGCCCACGATTTTTCTGGAGTATTGATACACGGTGTTTCCAGGAAACTGTTGACTTAATTTCACCATCAGCCAAACGACTAATATGACAATACATCCACCGATGAGGACAGAAAGCCATCCATCAGGAGTCTGTACCTTTTCAGTTACATTTCTCGGCAGTGTCAAAATCCCAGCCCCCAATACGGTATTGGTCAGGAATACAGCGGCCTGCTTCGTTGTGATCTTATCATCAGAGCGTGTAAACACCATAGCTCCTCCTTCGTCTTAGCATCATGGCTTACGTTTGCTTTGCTGCGTTTTCATCATAATAGGTCTTCTTTTCATCAGAGATATAGGAGCTTAGGAATACAAAAATTCCAGTTACTTATACTTTCCTGTTGTTCCTGTTAGGGTTGCTGATCTTTAAACATCAAAAATCTGCAATACCTGCTTGTTCATAATCTCTTCATCCTGCATACCTTCTATGAAGACTAACACGGACCGTGCATTTCTTCACCACAAACTCACGAAAATGCACATCACTATTTTCACCTATAGCCTCACGAATTGTCTTTAAGTCGGAATCATAATTCCCTGTAATCTAAAGGGGTAATCAACGCGAGAGCGGCCTGAAATAATGTAACCCACCTCGGAATATAAGGAATTATTTTAGACCACATGATGATCACCTCTAAACGTTTCAATTCATTTCCCAATAAGAACCAAGTTGTTCGTAAAGTATTCCTAATAAAGGTTGTATTTACACATGAGTCGGAAAAATCCGTTCCTAAATTGCAAAAGATCTGTAAAGACTTATGAGTAGGTTCATTTTCGAATGGAACTCCTACGAATGATATTATTTGTTTTTAGTGTAGTGATCGCTAACTAGTATTGGGCATGGAGACGGAGAATTGAGATAAGCATTTCCCCTCAATTTTAGACGTGTAAGTTTCCAATTAAGGTGCAACAGATAAATGACATTTTACAATACAGTCTATATAAGAAGTGACAAATGATAATACAGAAAGTGTCATTTTCATAGTACAGAAAGTGGCGTTTATAGGCTGTATTAATGACAAAACTAATTACAGCCGACAGAGAATGTTTATTTTATTGCTTTTTAGAACTTGACCCTAAGGATAGAGATGAATATGAACAGATGTAGAGGACAAGGACGTATACCTAATGGAATCCGCGCTGGTGCTTCAGCCCGGTAAGGAAGATAAAGAGCTTCAGCGAAAAAAGAGCATCAACAAAATTGAAACGTTTCCATCTTAGTGTTATTATAATTTTCATAAAGAGAGATAGAGGGAGGGAGATGCCGATGCCAAGTATTAAAGATGTAGCTAGCTTAGCTGGCGTAGCTGTAGGAACTGTATCCCGAGTTATTAACAACTCGGGCTCTGTAAAACCAGATACACGCAGAAAAGTGGAGGAAGCTATACAAGAACTGAATTATTTTCCTAATGAAGTCGCTCGAAATTTCAAGATGAGGAAATCCAAGATGGTAGCCTTGCTGCTTCCAAGTATCTGGCATCCTTTTTTTTCTGAACTGGCTTATTACATTGAGGATGAGTTGGATCAGGAAGGCTTTAAGCTCATGTTGTGTAATAGCGGCGGCAAGCCCGAAAAAGAACTGTATTATCTGGATATGCTACGGCAAAACAAAGTGGCTGGTATTGTCGGCATTACTTACAATGATATAGAAAATAGCGTAAGCAATGACATTCCGATTGTAAGTATTGATAGGCACTTCAACAAAAAAATTACTTGTGTGACCTCCGATAATTATGAGGGAGGGCGTCTGGCTTTGAGGAAGCTTGTTAAGGTGGGGGCCCAGAAACCGGCTTTTATGGGAAGCGTCACTTCCATTTTCAGTGAAACCATGAATCGGAGAAAAGGTTTCATTCATGAGGCGCAAACATTGGGAGTCGATTATGTAATCTACGAGAAGCCCGACCCTATAGTGGACGACGATGCCTATTTTAACGAGTTCCTAAATGAGCATCGCGATGTGGACGGCATTTTTGCTATTACCGATATGTTAGCCGCCAACTATATAGAAAGAGCACGCAGGGAGGGCATTCGCGTTCCAGAGGATGTAAAGGTTATCGGCTACGACGGGATTCAGGACCATCCTTATTTTCATCCGATATTGTCTACAATCAGGCAGCCAGTGGAGGAGATGGCACGTATGACAATCAGACTGCTTTATAAGAAAATCGAAGGTGAAACTTTAGATCAGCAAGTGTATCGTCTCCCCGTTGTCTTCAAGCAAGGCGAAACTACATGATTTTATTGTAAAAATATTAGCTCATTCGGTCGATTCATAGTATGGATCTACTAACTGATGTTTTTCTCACAGCAAATTGGAAGCGTTTCAAAAGTGAAAACATCCTAGTTCAAGAAAGGAGGTGTAATGGTGAATTCAAGAACTAGCGAGTCGGATCATTCAGGATCAAGCCAAATCGAAAAATATGGAACCGGATCAAACGCGACTATTCCTTAAACATTCAAACTTCAAACTTTTTTCTTTTGGCAGAAGAAAGATATCTCAGTTCTTCCCGATATTTCGCCACGGTTCTGCGTGATAGATGCAAACCTTCCTTTCCCAGCAGGGTAGTAATAGCCTGATCCGATAACGGTTTTTGCTTGTCCTCATCATCTATCAAATTTTTGATACGCTTTTTTGCACTCTCCGATGAAGCAGCATCTCCGTCCGCTGACGTCAAGGAGGAAGTAAAGAAAAATTTGAGCTCGAACAATCCGCGAGGCGTCTGTATAAATTTATTACTGACCGCCCTGCTGACCGTGGATTCGTGTAAGCCCGTCTTATCGGCAATCTCCTTTTGGGTGATTGGTTTGAGGAAATACACGCCATGCTCAAAAAAATCCTGCTGCTTTTCCACAATGGCCTTGGCAACCCGTAGAAGGGTCAGCCGACGTTGCTTCAGGCTATTGACCAGCCATTTTGCCGTATTCATCTTCTCATGGATAAAACGTTTGGTTTCACTATTCGGTAGATCCTGCATCATTTGCCGGTAAAAAGGGTTAATCTCAACCCGCGGCGCACTAATGTCATTAATCAGGACAAGATATTCCCCGTTGGCTTTTTCGACCGTGATATCTGCTATGATGTATTGCTGCTCTTTATGAGCAAATGCTGCGCCCGGGCATGGATTTAGCTTGCGAATTCGATCGGCCATCTGTATAACCTCTTGCCTACCGATTTCAAGAGCATCCGCAATTTTTTGTATCCGATTGTTCGCCAGATCGGCCAGATGGTTGCTTACCATTCTGACTATGCATTCATCATCCATGCCAGCAAGCTGGAGCTGGAGAAGAAGACATTCTTCCAAGCTGTAAGAGGCGATCCCCGGTGGATCAAAACTCTGTATCACCAAGAGCATATCCTCAATTTCGGCTATGGGAACGTCCAATAGTGAGGCGACCGTTGGAACATCAAGTTCTAAATATCCCATTTCGTTCAAATTGCCAATGAGGTACCGTGCCACCATACGCTGTGAATTTGTAAGCCCACATACCAGTCCAAGCTGCCTGTACAGATGTTCAAACAGGGTATCATTCGGATTGGGGACAAAATCCAGAAATGTAACGGGGTTTGCTCGCTGGACCGATGGATATTTTTCTCCGCCACGATAATGTTCAAGCAGATCTCCTTGATCTTTCTGTGAAAACCGCTCTGCTTCTTCTTTGATACTGCCTATGGACATATTAAACTCCGGCAAATCAATGACTGGATTATTGTTCGCCTGTTCATGCAGAAAGGATATTAAATCAGCCGAAGAATATTGCAAGATCGTGATTGCTTGTCGCAATTCGGGCGTCATAACCAGCTTGAATCCTTGTTCCTGTTGTAATCCATATCGTATCATTGACTTATTCAAACTCCTTTTCCATACATTTCCGGCACGAATTCACAGTCAGTCATTTATGAAAGATCTACTTCTCTAAGCCTATGCAATTCTCCTGCCTAGATGTTAACGTTACGGAGTAATTTTATCTGATAGAAACGATTCATAAACAAGCCAAAGCTTGTCGTAATAAGTAACAGTTATTATGTGTGTTGTATTTTTGGTTATATACACTATCTTTCTTGTATACTCATTCATTGAATAACAAAATACACTGGAGCTGGAGGAATCATTTATGGAAACTTATAAAATTGTCTGCATTGATATTGACGGGACGCTGCTTAACTCGGCGCATCAAATCACGGAAGCAACAAAAGAAACCATTCTCCAGGTTATAAATGATAAGCAGATTCCAGTGGTTCTTGTCTCTGCGCGAATGCCAAAAGCAATTATTCCATTGCAGAAGCATCTTGGTATTTCTGAGCCTCTCATATGCTACAGTGGGGCACTTGTTATAGATAAACACGGGAACAAGCTGAACACCCGTTATATAGATAAGAAAATGACACAGTGTTTGCTTGACAGCCTGGCTGAGTATGATCTTCACGTAAGCCTGTATAAGGATGATGAGTGGTATATTGAACAATTGGATGCATGGGCGCTTCAAGAACGTGACATCACCAATATCGAGCCTCGCATTTATAGTTTTTCTAAGCTTACCAGTGGTTGGAGGGAAGAGACTGATGGAACAAGTAAAATTTTGTGCATGGGTGATCCCGAAGAGATCAGACGCGTCCTTCAAGTATTGCGACCCCTATACGGCGAAGAAGTAAATCTCTACTTATCCAAGCCTACTTATCTGGAAATCATGTCAAAAAAGGCTTCCAAAACGGCAGCCATTCAAATTCTGCTAAAAGAGTACCAACTGAAACAAAGCGATTGTCTGGCTATGGGTGACAACTACAATGATATCGACATGCTGGCCTTTGCGGGACTTGGCATTGCCATGGAAAATGCTCCCCTTGAGGTCAAAGCTGCTGCCAACACCGTTACTCTCTCGAATGACGAGGATGGAGTAGCTCATGCGCTGAAAAACCATATTCTGTTCCCTAAATAAGCGGGTTGGAATAAATTTCCAATGACTGATTCAGGCTGGAGGAATACAGGTGAAAAGAATAGATAAGATTTTAGAGTATATTGCCGAAAGCACCAAGAAAATTTCCAAAGAGGCTTTATTTGCGGGGGAAGGGATTACGGCTGCGGAAATTGCTGATGATCAAAAGATGTTGAGAAACAATGTGAGCAAAGAGTTGAATAATCTGCTGCGTGACGATCTAATCCTTAAAATCAAAGGAAGACCGGTCAGATTTCTGCACAAGCAGATTATCGAGGACACCTTTCAGGTTCGGCTGAAAGAGAAACAAATTGAGGTCAAAAGCATCAAAGAGGTATTGCTGCCTGACGAACAGGTCGATCCGTTCCATGCTTTGATCGGTTTCAGGGGCAGCATGCGTAACCAGGTTGAGCAGGGGAAGGCAGCGATTCTGTATCCTCCTAGAGGTCTGCATACCCTGATAGTCGGGCAGACGGGTGTTGGAAAAACTATGTTTGCCAGGTTGATGTACCATTATGGCAAATATATGAAGCGGTTTTCAGAGCATGCGCCATTTATCGTTTTTAACTGCGCTGATTATTTCAATAACCCCCACTTGTTACTTTCCCACATCTTTGGTCACGTTAAAGGGGCGTTTACAGGCGCTGATCATGAAAAAGCAGGGCTGGTGGAGAAAGCTGACGGAGGCATCCTGTTTTTGGATGAGATTCACCGTTTACCCCCGGAAGGCCAGGAAATGATTTTCTATTTCATGGATACTCACACCTATAACAAATTGGGCGAAACGGATCGAAAAAGAGATGCGAGTGTGTTATTGATTGGAGCTACGACGGAAGATCCCGGATCATCCATGCTGAAAACCTTCATTAGGCGCATACCCATCACGATCAATATCCCTTCCCTTCAGGAACGTGCTATTGAGGAGCAAATGCTGATTTTGAAGTATTTGTTTGCTAACGAGGCCAATAGGGTAAACAAGCCGATTAGGATTGAACCAGAGGTAGTAAGAGCACTGATCGGCAGCGTCACCTACGGCAATATCGGCCAGTTAAAGTCGAACATCCAGCTGGTATGCGCTAAAGGTTTTTTAAACAGCATACATGAAAACAAAGAAGAAATAGGACTTGATTTTAAAAACCTGCCGGGAAATATCCGAGATGGTTTGTTTAATATTGATAAAACGCAATATAAGATGAAGGAAATCGGATGTATTTCCTCGTGCCTATACATTACTCCAGAAGGAAGAAAAGCTTTGGATGAAGAGGTTGTTTCCGAGCTGCCGTTTAACCTTTACAAATTAATTGAAGACAAGATTGGCATGCTGAAGGAAGAAGGGCTCGACGACGCCTACATCCACAGATTTATTGCTACGGATGTCAATATCCATATTAAAAGCTTTTATAACCGTTTTTATAACACCAAGGGGAGCAGGGAACGAATTCTGAAAATTGTGGACAAAGACATCCTTGAATTCTCCGAGCAGATTAAGGAAATGGCCAAAAAGGAACTAAACCGAATTTACAGTGAGAGATTCGTGTATGCTTTCAGTCTTCATTTAAGCGCCTTTTTCAAGCGCACCAGAGATAAAAAATACGGTGATGCACGAATCTATGAACCGATGAATGAACATGATGAAGAGTACAGACTGGCCCAGACTATCAAAAGTTTGATCGAGTCTAAGTTTGGAGTACATGTACCGGAGGCCGAAATAACTTATATGGCGATTCTTCTGAAATCTGTTGAGGAAGAACGACAGGGTAGTGTGGGAATTATTGTGGCAGCACACGGTACCAGTACAGCGAGCAGCATCGTCGGCGTCGTAGACAGCTTGCTGGGCAGTTCTAATCTTTGTGCTGTTGATATGCCCCTCGATGTCAGTCCTAGGGAAATTTTGGAGCTTATTATCGATAAAGTAAAGAGCATTGACCGTGGTAGAGGCGTGTTGCTGCTGGTTGATATGGGCTCTTTGCTCAATCTTGAAGAAACTATTATGGAACGTGTTGGAATTAATGTAAAGACCATTGATATGGTTTCAACTCCGCTCACGCTGGAGGCTGTCCGAAAGGCCAGTGTTTTTGACATGGGGATAGAGGAGATATACCAATCGCTAAAGGATTTCAGGGGATATAACAATAGCAGCGCCGCAGTGAAAGTAGTTCATAAGGCAATTGTGACGGTTTGCTCCTCCGGCAAAGGTGCAGCGGTCAAATTGAAAGAGTTTGTAGAGAAAGTTGTCTGCGATTTGACGGATGAGGAGATACTGGTTGTCCCGGCAAACGTAAGAGAGTTGGATAAAGTGGTCCAGGATATGCGGTCTAAGCGAACCATTCTTGCCGTGATTGGAGTAAAACGGCCAAGCGAGCCGGAAATCCCGTTTATTCCCTTGGAAAAGCTGATTGAAGCGAGCGGTGAGCAGACATTGAGAGAGCTACTGCTGAATAACAAGCAGATCCCTGCTGTGGATCAAAGTGTAGTCGTCAGGGAGTTATGCGAGGAAAGTCTGAAAGAATTTATGACGTATTTGAATCCCCACAAAATTCTGGGAATGGTGATGAGATTTGTGCAAGAGCTGGAACTTGGATTAGAAGTCAAATTTGATTATGCAACAAAAGTCCAAATTTCTACTCACACAGCTTATGCGCTGGAACGTATGGTTATTCGCGATGGACTTGTTTATCAGGGGGAAGTGAAACAGCTCGACCAGCACATATTCGAGGTGGTAAACCGTTCATGCAGCATATTTGTTTCTGGTATGAATCTTATACTTTCTGAAGACGAAAAATATTATATTTGCGAAATGTTGAGCGAAGTATATAACTTTATTCCACAGTAATGGTCAAAGAGTATAAAACGCTTTCATATGTGTATGAAAGCAGTGGAGATTGATAAATAATGATCTGTTCAGACTGGAAAAAAACCTCCGACGCAACGGGGGTTTTTTTGTTGTTTACAAAATTCCTTCTGATCTATACAGAAGTTTGGCACAGAACTTGCATCATAGATATGTGGAGAGAAAAAAAAGGGGGTGAGACAGATGATCGGTGTAATTGTTGGGACACACGGGAAATTTTCTGAAGAAATACTGAGGTCAACAGAAATGGTTTTCGGCCATTTGGATAATGTGGCAGGTGTTACGTTTGAACCAGGTGAAAGTGTCAGCGGACTTGTAGAGAAATATAAGGCTGCGTTGGCATCGCTGGATTGGACGGACGGTGTTATCTTCCTTGTTGATCTATTCGGCGGCAGTCCTTATAATGCTGCCAGCCGAATTGCAGTTAACCATGAAAAAATGGATATTGTGACAGGAGTAAACCTGCCAATGATCGTTGACCTTCTTGCAAACAGAGGAATTGAACAAGTGGAGAATTTGGTAAATTTAGCGATCCATGCAGGGCACGATTCCATGATGTCTTTTCGTGCCATTCGAAACAGTCAATTAGAGGAGGAATTATAGAATGGAAATTGCATTAGTTCGTATTGATGACCGTCTGATTCACGGTCAGGTGGCGACCGTTTGGGTGAAAGAAGCGAAGTGCAATAAGATTATCGCCGTTAGCGATGATGTCGCAGCGGATACATTACGCAAAACCTTATTGCTTCAGGTGTCGCCGCCTGGAATTAAGGCGTATGTCGTAACGATTAACAAAGCGATAGAGGCTTATAATAACCCCAAATACAGTGATTTTAAAACATTGTTTCTCTTTACCAACCCTACGGATGTACTGCGGGTTGTGGAAGGGGGAGTACCCATCCGCTCGGTGAATGTTGGAGGAATGTGTTTTAAGGAAGGAAAGACGCAGATTACCGGGGCGGTATCCGTAAACCAACAGGATGTAGATGCATTTCGTAAGCTGCATGAAAAAGGCATTGAGCTGGAAATCAGAAAAGTAGCCAGTGATCCGAAAATCAACTTGATTACCAAACTGCAGGATATGTGATCGTAAATACCAGGCGGCAACTAGAGAGGAGTTATAGAAATGACTGTTTTTCAAATTGTGATGGTAACACTGGTAGCGGCCATATGTGGCATGGGTAGCGTTCTAGATGAAGGGCAAACCCATCGTCCTCTGATTGCGTGTACGTTGATTGGCCTTGTCCTTGGCGATCTCAAAACTGGCATTATACTTGGCGGTACTCTGGAATTAATGGCTTTGGGATGGATGAATGTAGGAGCATCCATGGCACCAGACGCTGCTCTAGCCAGCGTGGTTTCAACCATTTTGGTCATCGTCGGCCATCAATCGATCGGCGCCGGAATTGCCGTTGCGATTCCAATTGCAGCCGCCGGACAAGTGCTTACCATTTTTGTCAGGACGATTACTGTCTTCTTCCAGCATTTAGCTGATAAGTATGCGGAATCTGCAAATTTCAAAGGAATTGAGCTATGTCACTTTATTGCCTTACTTTTGCAAGGTCTGCGCGTTGCTCTGCCCGCTGTTTTGGTGGCAGTTGCCGCAGAAACGGGCCTGGTGACTGCTATGCTTAACGCAATTCCGGAGGTTATCACAAGAGGACTACAAATTGCGGGCGGCTTTATCGTAGTCGTAGGGTATGCGATGGTCATTAATATGATGGCAGCCAAATACCTGATGCCATTCTTCTTTCTGGGCTTTGTCATTGCAGCTTTTACCAGCATTAATCTGGTTGGTTTTGGGGTCATTGGCGCGGTTCTGGCTCTGCTTTACATCCAGTTGAGCCCAAAATACAACCAGCGTAATGAGAAGATGGAAGAAATTGAAGAGTTATAGTAACTACCTGAAGGGAGAGGAGAGCACTATGAAAGAAAAGAAGCTGACTAAAAGTGATTTAAATAAGATGTTTGTCCGTTCATGCTTCCTGTTAGGCTCGTTCAATTTTGAGCGAATGCAGTCGATCGGTTTCTGTGTCACCTTGATCCCTGCGATTAAGCGGCTGTACAGCAAGAAAGAAGATCAAAAAGAGGCATTGAAAAGACATCTGGAATTTTTCAACACTCAACCGTTTATCTCGGCGCCTATTATGGGTGTAACGGCTGCGATGGAAGAGCAGAAAGCGAGCGGCCAGCCGATTGACAATGCGACCATAAGTGGAGTCAAAGTCGGTCTAATGGGACCTCTTGCGGGAGTGGGTGACCCCATTTACTGGGGGACTTTACGTCCGGTTCTGGCTGCTCTCGGAGCCTCAATCGCCTTATCCGGCAGCCTTGTCGGACCGGTTCTTTTCTTCCTTCTCTTTAACACTGCACGCTTGGCAACGAAATGGTACGGTCTGAAATACGGTTATCTCAAAGGTACGGAGATTGTCTCCGATATGTCGGGAAACCGGTTGCAAAAACTCACGGAGTCAGCCTCCATACTGGGGCTTTTCGTTATGGGCGCACTTGTTTCTAAATGGACTACCCTGAATGTGCCGCTGGTGGTATCAAGATATGTGGGAACGGATGGAAAAGAGGTTATTACGACCATTCAGATGATTTTGGATCAATTGATGCCTGGACTTTTACCACTATTATTGACCTTTTTATGTATGAGGCTACTGAAAAAGAAAGTGAACGCAATCGCTCTGATTTTTGCTTTATTCGCAGTAGGCATTATTGGGTACGCATTTGGTGTTTTGGCTTAAAACGTGCGGTCAGGGAGTCATCCTTGGCCGGACTTTGTCGGATTTTTGTGACCAAAGCAGCGTAAACATAAGATATTGAACTATAGAGTTAAATATAAACGCTTTGTCAAGAACATTACTTGGAGTTCAAAATATTAAAAGAGGATATGAAAGATGGTGAAGAGGAAGTTAAGTATGTTGCTTATTTGCAGTGGGCTATAACATCCCTTCTTCTTCCTGGGATTTGTCATTGCCGCTTTCACGAACATCAATCTAGTTGGTTTTGGGATCGTAGGAACTGTGCTGGCTCTGCTATACATCCAGCTCAGTTCGAAATACGGCGGAAATTGAAGAGCTATAAGAAAATATTTTATGAAAGAAGGGGAGTACATATGGAAGAAAAGATGATGACCAAAAACGACTCAAACAAAATATTTGTACGTTCTTGGTTCCTTAATTCCGACGATTAAGCGGCTGTACAGTAAGGTTACTACCGTTCTTACTGACCTTCCTTTGCATGAGACTGCTTAAAAAGAAAGTGAACGCCATGGCTCTCATTTTTTGCGCTATTCGCAATTGGTATTATTGGATACGCTCTCGGTGTCTTGGCTTGAATAATTCTTAAAACTATTTGGTCAAGGAGTTATCCATCACCGGGGATAGGCTTTCATTATAAGGCGTTTTGAACTGATTTATAAAATTAGTTATAAAGGGAGTGAACAAGATGAGGAGTAAAAATATGAATCGGATTTGTTCTTTAGCACTTAGTATCATCTTATTATTATCTTTAACTTCATTCACGAAAGCGTTTGCATCAGATCCAGGATATTATCAGGAAACGTACCGCAATCAATTTCATTTTTCTCCCGAGGCCAACTGGTTGAACGATCCCAATGGAATGGTTTATTACAAGGGTGAATATCATTTGTTTTACCAAAATTATCCATATGGGACGACATGGGGACCGATGCATTGGGGGCATGCAGTGAGTAGAGACCTTGTTCATTGGGAACATCTACCTGTTGCACTTTCTCCTGATATCCACGGACAGATTTTTTCCGGTAGCACTGTAATCGACTGGGGAAATACAGCCGGCTTTGGAAAGGAAGCAATGGTAGCCATCTTTACCCATTCAGGTGATAAGGGTCAGGTTCAAAGCATTGCTTACAGCTTGGATAAAGGGAGAACATGGAAAAAATATGAAGGGAATCCGGTAATGCCTGAACCTCCCGCCGCCGATTGGCGCGATCCCAAAGTATTTTGGCATGAACAATCCAATCAGTGGGTGATGTCGTTAGTCGCTAACAATAAGGTGATGTTCTATACTTCTCCCAATTTAAAAAATTGGACTTATGCCAGTGAATTTGGTCCAGATGGTGGAATACAGGCCAATAGTCTGGATTCCACTTCTTACGCGATTTCCTCACAAGAAGGTGGATCATTCAACTATGAGGGCGACATTACCCTTAATGCAAAAAATGGCCGGGAAGGATCAGGAGGACTGGTTTTTCGTTCTGATAAGCGTGCGGCCAACGGCTATGTAGTCAATCTAGATGCCAAAAATGATCGCGTAACTTTAACCAAAAATAGGAATGGAGAAAGCATTGAACTTGGGGCCAGTTCTTTGCGCTTGGATACTTCATCTACCTATCATTTACAAATTGTAACGGATAGACATCACATTCAGGTTTTTGTAAACAACCAATCGGTTATCGAACAAACGGATGATGAATTTGTATACGGCTACTATGGGTTAACCGCATGGAATTCAACAGCCTCTTTTCGAAATGTGAAATTCAATAATACATCAAACTTTGTGACCAATTTGTCAAAATGGACTGTTGTAAGCGGTTCCTGGGAAGACACCGTGAAAGGAATGACCGGGACTTCCGCGGCGAATTCATATATAATGAGCGGGCAAGCCGGGGAAAACTTTCGATATCAGGCGAACATTGAATTATCGGATGGCGGAGATGAAATCGGCTCACTTGTTTTTCGGGCAGATGCCGAGGTGAGAAATGGATATATGGCGAGCCTCGACGCTCACAACGATAAAATAAAATTGATGAAGCTTGAGGACGGGAAGCAATCAGTCCTAGCCGAGGCCACTGTATCTCTCGCTACGTATACGGATTACCCTTTAGAGGTGAGGACCTATGGAGAGAATATAAAAGTATATTTAGATGGTAAACTTACTCAGGATGTAAATGATTCTACCTTTTCCTCCGGCGTTTTCGGCTTGCATTTGGCGAATTCCTCTGTGCTCTTCCAGAATGTTCAGTTGGGCAAAAATATCATCACAGAGGAGAATGAAATACTTAACCATGATTTTGAAACAGGGGATCTGACTGGGTGGACCGGTGTACAAGGGGAAGCATTTACTAATGACCATGTAACAGATCGAAAGGATTGGTGGGGTGGAACTTTCGACCAGCAAGGCAAGTATCATCTATGGGGGTTTTCCGATAGTCACAAGGGGGATGATGCTACTGGAGAACTGCATTCATCCTATTTCAAACTGGGTGGCTCCGGAGAGATTAACCTGATGATGGGCGGAGGCAAAGACGTCAGCAACCGTTATTTATCGTTAGTCAGAGCTTCTGACGATCAGGAATTGCTTCGTCAAACAAATACGAAATCCGAAAAGGAAACGTATAGCAGATACGTATGGGATGCTTCCAATTATATTGGTGAAGTGCTATATATCAAAGCTGTAGACAATGCAACGGGACGTTGGGGGCATATCAACCTGGATGATATCAATGTTTATAATGACAAACCAATTCCGGAAGACGTTGACCAGGTTGCACAAGAGCCGGAAAAAGGCAATTTGCCACAAAGTGGCCTCATAACGGATTGGTCTGCCGTCTCAGGTTCGTGGATACCTTCTACAAACGGAAGTATAGGCGGCGTATGGGAATGTCCTGCATTAATTGAATTGCCTATTGATGGCGACCCTTCAAAAAAGAAATGGGTTCTGCAGGTAAGTATAAATCCGGGAGGACCTGCAGGCGGATCCGGAATTCAATATTTTGTAGGAAGCTTTGATGGGAAAACCTTCACCAATGAGAATTCTTCCGACCAAATATTATGGTCCGATTATGGAGCTGATTATTATGCCGCTGTGGAGTGGAGCGGAATTGAAGGGGAGAAGGGCGAGAAATACTGGCTTGGCTGGATGAGTAACTGGACTTATGCTCAAGATACACCTACTTCAACATGGAGAAGTTCCATGTCACTGCCGCGAATGATGGAACTGACCCAGACAGAGGAAGGGTTACGCTTAAAACAAACACCAATTTCTCTGGCCGGCATTCGTGCTGAAACAAAGGGAATTTCATATATAAATGAAAAGATTAAGGGAGAAAGCGACCTCCTATCCAACTTTTCTGACGATACATTTGAAATGATTGCAGAGTTTGATCTTTCCAACACCGAAGCAACTGAGTTTGGTTTTAAGGTTCGTAAAGGAACTGAGGAATATACAACGGTCGGGTATGATGTCTACAATGAAAAGCTGTTCGTTGACCGTACGAATTCCGGGAATTATGATTTCGGACCTGATATCACAAATAAACATGAGGGCCCGCTGAAGGCTTTAAACGGTACGGTGAAAATGCATATTTTTGTTGACCGGTCGGCGCTGGAGGTGTTCGGGAATAATGGAGAAACAGTGATAACTGACCAAATATTCCCTCATCCTTCGAGTAAAGGAATGCAAATCTACAGTAAGGGCGGGGATGTGGAATTAAAGTCTTTAAAAATATTTCCGTTAAAAAGTGTCTGGAAAGCGCCCCCATCTAGTGTCTCCGTACTGTCAGATTGGACGACGATCAGCGGCAAATGGGCGGATACTATTAATGGAAAACAGGGGCAGGGCGTAGGGGATGCGTTTATTCTGGCAAGTAATTTCGGTGAGAACTTTATATATGAAGCGGACATTAAAGTGCCGGATACAGATTCGCATCCCGATGATCCTGAAAAAGATAACATAGAAAACCCCATCGGCGCAGGTGCCTTGGTCTTTCGTTCAGACCCTACGGCAAAAAATGCGTATGCAATTAATCTGGATGTAAAGAATAATGTAGTTAAGTTGATGAAATTTGTTAAAGGGACCGGTAGTGATCTTGCCATCTACAATAATGACGCGAAGCTGAAACTACGGACAAATCAGGATTATCACCTCAAAATTGTAGCTGTCGGGGATACCATAAAGGCTTATTTGGACGGACAACTGGTGATTGATACCAAAGACCAAAGTTACACACGAGGATACTTTGGGTTAAATGTAAGGGATACAACAGCATTCTTTAATAGTGTTCGAATAATATCAAGTTCCAATTCCGGCCATTCCGGTGGCAATTCTCAGAACAACAAGGGTAGCGACAGCCAGGCGGTAAAGCTGCCAGTCAAGGCATCTATTCCGGCTTCCGCCACTTCAGGAATACTGGAGTATGCTCCGGGTATTACACAAAAGGCTGATGGCAGGAAAGAAGCCGCAGTGGTCGTGGATGATCTTACTTTGCTTAAAGCTTTGCCGGTAAGAAAAGGTTCTGCACTAACTTTGCATGTGAAAGCTGCTGGGGCTGACGTGGTTATCGTTGAGCTGACCAGCATGGCCAATAAGCTTTGGAGCGAGCATCGAACTCTGGATCTTCAGTTAATTACAGAACTGGGGACGTACACCCTTCCAGCCAGCAGGGTGAATAGAAATACCTCACCTTCCAATAGCGTGCCAGGGCTGCGAATTACGTTATCCAAGGCAACAATGCAGCAAAATGCGGCTATTCAAGAAGCGGCTGTAAAAGCGGGCGCAACCGTGGAAACGACTCCTATAGACTTCAAGGCTGAAGCAGTAACAGGCAGTACAACAACCGCTCTTGATTTCGGTGATACCTATGTGAGCCGGACACTTCCGCTTTCATCAGCGATGGACCCAAATCGTTCCACCGCAGTTTGCTACGACGAAGCCAGAAGGAAACTTATCTTTGTACCGAGCATTTTTCGGGCTGGGGATGATGGAGCCTCCGTTGAAATAAAGCATAATTCCAATGGTGTATATACCGTTGTCAACAGCAGCCCAACCTTCGGTGATTTACCAGCTGGGTACTGGGGCAAAGCCGACATAGAGCTGCTTGCCGCAAAAGGAATTGTTGTCGGTTCGATAAAAGGAATATTTGAGCCATCCAGGCCTGTTACCCGCGCCGAATTTGCCGCTATGCTTGTTCATGCACTTGGGCTTAAAGAACGGGCGACTCCAGCCTTTAGGGATGTAGTCAAGGGTTCATGGTACAGCGGATATCTCAGCGCAGCCTATTCAGCTGGGCTGGTCAAAGGCTATGAAGACGGTGCTTTTCGTCCTGAATCGGGAATTAGCCGCCAGGAGATGGCTCTACTTGTCCATCAAGCATTACAATATACCGGGTATGTCTCAGTCAACAGCAAAAACGGGCAATCGCTAGATGGATATGCCGACCGCTCGTCTATCGCGGTTTGGGCGCAAAATGCAGTAGCCGCTGTTACAGCTCAGGGCATCGCACAAGGTATGGACACTGGACACTATGAGCCACATGCAACAACTACCCGCGCCGAGGCGGCAGTTATGATAAAACGTTTGCTTCAAAAGATTGAATTTATCAATAAATAGGCAAAATGAATAAAGTCCCCGGACTCTTAATGCAATATGCATGCGGACCGGGGACTTGCTATGTGAAATACACAATATAAGCAATTTGCTTATCTTTATAAAAATACTTAAAAACACTTAACAAAAAGCGTCTAATCGCTTATAGTGAATATAGGAATAGGGGGGGCTTTATATTTACCAAGAGGAACGACTTTTAAAAATTTTGGAGTATCTCCAAAGCCGTAACCAATTATCAAATTCGGAAATTTGTAATTTATTGAACATCTCGAGAGATACGGCAAGAAGGGATATTATTAAGCTTGTTCACGAAGGGGGGGTTATCAGAACACATGGAGGTATTGCCTTGCCCTTATTAAAAGAAGAAATAAGAGCCTACAAGGAACGTGTAACTTCAGCAACAAAGCAAAAGATGCTCATTGCAAAAGCAGCTTCCGCGCACATCGCTGACGGAGATGTTTGTTTCATGGATGTATCGACTACCATTCAACTGCTCTGTGGGCAATTGGACAAGAATCTCACGGTTTATACACACTCGTTGGATAATGCAGAAGCTTTATCAGCAAAAAGTGAAATTAACATAAACTTGCTCGGGGGCAAATTTAATCATGAAAACCGTTTTTTTTATGACCACTACACGGCTATGCAGTTGAACGATGTTTTTTTTGACAAAGCTTTTTTAGGAGCTGCCGCCATCATGGAAGACGGAGTGTATTTTGCAAACCGTGATGATGCTTTAGTTAAAAAGCTGGTATCGGGACGTGCCAGAGAAGTATTTTTACTTGCTGATTACAAAAAATTTAATTTAACAAGCCCGTTTAAAGGCCTGAATTTTTCCGAAATTGATATTCTAATTACAAATCAGGATGCACCGGAGCACTCATTGCTGATGTTGCAGGATAGCGGAGTAGAAATTATCAAGGCGCTTGAGGAAGAATCGTGATAAATAATCGCAAGGGAGCCATCGGCCATGATACAAGCGATCTTTAGCGATATTGACGGGACGTTATTAAATTCAAAACATCAAATTACGTCCGACACCAAAAATACAATCCAAAAAGTTGTGGGAAGAAATATCCCTTTTGTACTTGTTTCAGCGAGAATGCCAAGCGGCATTTTTCCTCTTCAGCAAGAGCTCAATATTCACGCTCCCGTCATTTGTTATAGCGGTGCTCTAATATTGGGCGGCAACAGGGAAATCCTTCATAGCATCTGTTTATCGAAAAAGAGCATTAAACGAATATACGATATTGTAATGGATCATTATCCTTCTATCAGTTTTAACTTGTATGGACATGACCAGTGGATCGTTGGCAACATTCAAAATCCTTGGGTAATTCAGGAAGCGGAAATTATTAATGGCTCCCCCATACAGAGGTTACTCCCCTCATATATAGAAGAAGATCATGATATTCACAAAATTTTATGCATGGGAGATCCCGAAGACATTGAGCGGCTTGTACAACAAATCAATAAAGAAGTTACTGGTATCAGTGTTTATAAATCCAAGGGAACTTATCTGGAAATTATGGATGAGATGGTGTCCAAATCGTATGCCATTCAGGAGCTCGAGGGGATATTTAATATTACTTATCGTGAATCGATGGCCATTGGAGACAACTATAATGACATGGATATGATTTTGTACGCAGGCCTTGGGATTGCAATGGGAAATGCGCCAGAGGAAGTTAAGAAAATTGCCGACAGGGTTACATCGAGCAATGATGAAGACGGTTTGAAAATAGGCTTGGAGGAATACATTTTGTCCGTTTGAAATGATCCAGTGACATTGGATATCCAAACACCAAAAGACGGTAGGCATTGGAAATAGAAGAGAGGGGTTAACTAGTTACTTATTTCGAATAGCAGGAGGCAACCTGACAACAGAGTATTGTTTCTTGGATTTGATGCCCCAAAATCAAGCAGATATATGTCTATTAGGAAACTTATTAGGTATGAGTGAGGATGAAAACCTTTTTCATACTTATTATTCTGCTGTAGAATCAGTTATAGAAAAAGCTAGCGTTCAGATCCTAGCGTCTTATTTAACTTCAGATACAAAATGGGGCTTGTTTAATGGATTTTCTTCTAGACCTATGATGCCTATCACAGCTAAAATGCTATTTTCCAAAGAAGTGCTAAAAGAGGATGCACGCCTCATCCAACAACTAAAAGTATCTAGTTGATCGAATTATCATTTTACTCATAGATGTATCATCAGGATCATTTATTGCATTAGCAATAGCTTTGCAATCCGATCAGGATAAATGCTAAGTCTGCAATATGAATTATAATGGTTTATGAGAATATCTGAGTTAATTAAAGATGAAAAGTTTTTGGCAATCGAAAAAAATCCTGGCCTGCCTTATATAAAAGAAAACGACTACGTAGGATAAGTACTCGTTTTCTTTTGATTAAACTCCCTCGATATGATTTAGTTTCCTCACTTCTCCTTCCAAAGAATAACTAAAAAGGTGTCCAGCGACCTTAGAGATCGTCGGACACCTTTTGCTGTTCTTACGCTTTATTCCTTGATTCAACCTTGCGCTACGAAACGATTAACTTCTTCCAACGACGGCAAGGCTGCAATCGCTCCAACTTTAGTGCACACGATGGCGCCGACTTGATTGGCAAGTGTCACAAATTCCTGCTGCTGCTTCGCGTTGGAGGTAAATGCCTTAGGCTGACTCAGCTGGCTGATTTGATACAGCATTGCTCCGACGAAGGCATCTCCGGCACCAGTAGAGTCGATCGATTTGACAGCGATACTGCCGATTAACGAACGGGAGGCACCACTTGAGATGAGGGTTCCTTCTTTCCCCAAGGTAACCGCCACCGTCTTGGCTCCCAACCCATGCAAAAGATCCAATGAAGCATCGCGGTCAGCCAGCCCTGTAATGATGTTTAATTCCTCTTCGCTTACCTTTACCAAATCCGCATTGTGTATTCCTCTTCTGGACAGTGTGATAAATTCCTCCTGCCTGTCTTTCCAGAGGTCCCCCCGGTAATTGGGATCAAAGGAGGTGAATTGCCCGTTGGCCTTCGCTCCATCCAATAAAGACAAATACGCTTCTCGGAAAGGATCGGCGAGCAAGGCCGTTGCCGAGCCAAAATGCAGAATGGCTGCCTGCCGGGTCCATTCTCTATCAATATCCTGCAGAGACAGTTGACGGTCAGCTCCGCGGTTGAACACGAAATCCCGTTCGCCGTTAGCGGCAAGGGAAACAAAGGCCAGTGTAGTCGGCGTTGACGGATCAAAAAGGAGCATGGACGTATCCACATGCTGCTCATCCAACGTTTGCTTCAGGTACATGCCAAAGGGATCAGCCCCGACTTTCCCCAAGAATGACGCTTTTCCTCCGAGCTTGGCTACAGCTGCGCTTACATTTGCCGGAGCGCCGCCGGCCTGCTTGGAGAAATGCTGACCCTTGGCAAGATTAACATCAATATCCGTGCAGAAAAAATCAATGAGCAACTCGCCCACACAAAGAACCGTTCTGTCATTTTTCACTTTGATTCACCTCTTGGTAGATTTAGTTTAGAACAGGGGTCGAGTCCCGGTATACGATATCCGTTGCAACATGAGTCACTCGGTATGGCATGGTATTGTCTTTGATTCTGGACAATAACATTTCGGCTGAAATAATCCCCATCTGACTACTATAAATATGCACGGTTGTAAGATGAGGCTCGACAACCCGGGATTCCGAAGCATCATCGAACCCGCAAACAGCAACATCTTCCGGGACTTTAATCCCTTTGTTTTTCAAAGATTTGATCACGCTGATGGCAATGAAATCATTGGCGCAAATAAAGACGGAGGGACACTCCCTCAGGGCATCCAACTGCTTTTCCATCCAGTTCTCCTCTATAAAGAAGTTGCGGTCAGGCGCTACAATGCTATGGGTAGGATCTACGGCGATTCCTGCTTCTGCTAAGGCCTTATTAAATCCGGTCCAGCGTTCATTGAAGCTTTTGCAGTGATTGTAATCGCCTACAAAACCGAAGCTTTCATAGCCATGATCGATCAATTTCCGGGTAACACAGTATGTGCTGTGTTCATTTTCCATTAATACCAGATCCGCCTTCAATTCTGGATACATCATATCCGCAGCGCAATCAATAAAAATGGTTGGGATGCAAAGATCTGTGATCAGCTTGCTGTATTCCTTGCTGAACATTTCGATGCAGAAGATGCCAGCCACATTCGAAGGTTCAAAATTGCCGGGTAGGGTCATTGAATTGATATCATTCTCACGAACAAAATAAATAGATAAAGTATAGCCCTGTTTGCTGATTTCCTTCTCCAGTCCGCTGATCAACAAAGATCCAAAGTGTGAGCTATTAGGAAGATTACAGGTCAAAAGTGCGATATTACCTTGTTTTTCAGAAACTGTTTCCATATAAGAAAATTGTTTGTATTTAAGCTCCATTGCTTTTTTGACTACCTTGTCCCTAGTAACGGCGGGAATACTCTCCACTCCATTAAGCGCCTTGGAGGCAGTGTTTCTGGAAATTCCCAAGGCATCAGCGATATCTTGTATCGTAACCTTTGACTTTCTCGTCATATTGTTCACCTTATTCTCCGAATTAAGATTCTTCATATTTCTAAATATATAGTATTTTCATGTTTTTAACAATGTATTTATTCAAATGAACAATAAAAGTTTACGTTTGTTTATTTATATTGTGCGTTTTTGATAGATTTTTGTCGAAAACATTATAATTATCTTGAAATACGCTTTTTGAATGAATTTTTCATCCGAAATATATTGACTAATTAAATGTACATCTGATAAATTGTAAGAGTAAAATATGTTCAAATGTAAATTGTAAGCCCATTCATTTTGGGAATGTGTAAAATTCTCGTTCTGTTGGAGGTGTGGATATTACAAGCAAGTATTTGAAAAACATCTTGGTTAATTATGTCAGTGAGATGACATAACATGGCTTATATTTTGTGTCGTATAACAAGCCGTGAACAGTAGGAGGGAAAATATTGGCAAATTCGATCGTTCAAAAAAGGGGATTAAAGGCTTCAGAAACAAAAAAAAGAAACCATTGGTTAAGCTATATGCTTCGAAATTATATATTGTATTTGTTTCTGCTTCCGTCCATAATTCTTACCGTCATTTTCAAGTATGTTCCCATGTACGGCTCGATCATTGCGTTTAAAAATTTCAGCCCAAGAAAAGGCATCCTCGGCAGCGAATGGGTTGGATTTGAACATTTTCAGCGGTTTCTTTCTTCACCAAATTTTTATGACATTTTAATGAATACGCTTAAATTAAGCGCTTACGGTCTTATTCTCGGCTTCCCAGTACCAATCATTCTGGCCTTAATGCTAAATCTGGTCAGAGGAGCGAAGTTCAAGAAGAATATTCAGCTTATTGTATACGCACCTAACTTCATCTCGGTTGTTGTTGTTGCCGGTATGCTGTTTGTTTTTCTATCGCCAGCTGGAATAGTGAACGCTTTGGTAACAACCTTCACCGGCAAGCCGATTGCTTTTATGACTGATCCTGCCTATTTCCGAACGGTATATATTTTGTCCGGTATATGGCAAACAGCGGGCTGGTCCTCTATCATTTATGTGGCCACCTTAGCCAATGTGGACCCGCAGTTGCATGACGCTGCAACAATTGATGGCGCTTCATTGATGAAGAGAATCTTCCACATTGATCTGCCAGCTCTTAAACCCGTCATGGCCGTCCTGTTCATTCTCGCTGCAGGAGGTATTATGTCGATCGGCTATGAAAAGGCTTACCTGATGCAGACGGCTCTGAACACACCTACCTCGGAAATCATCGCGACTTACGTATACAAGGTGGGGTTGCAATCCGGCGATTATGCTTATTCTACGGCAATCGGGTTGTTCAATTCCGTAATTAATGTATTCCTGTTGATTTTCGTAAATACCGTCGTCAAGAAGCTGAACGAAGGAGAAGGGCTGTATTAAAGAAGGAGGTATTTATGGATATTCATTACACCGGGAAGGACCGGATTCTGCTCATCATCAATTATATTCTACTTGGTTTGTTTGTTCTCGCTATTCTGTTACCGCTGGTTTATGTGGTGCTTTCGTCCTTTTTAACTCCAAATACCCTGATTACCAAAGGGTTTGCCATTACATCATCAGACTGGACACTCACGGGATATGCCAAAATCCTAAGCAACAGTGCCATGATCCGCGGTTTTTTTAATGCTATTTTTTATTCAGCAGCCTTTGCGTTCGCAACCGTATTATTTTCCGTCTTCGCGGCTTATCCGCTTGCGATTGAAGAGTTGGTAGGGAAACGGTCCATTATGATCTTTTTCCTGATAACGATGTTTTTCGGTGGCGGTCTGATTCCTACCTACCTGGTGATTAAGGATTTAGGCATGTTGAATACGGTCTGGGCCATTATTCTGCCCGGCTCGATCAGCGTATTCAATATTATTCTGGCAAAGACTTATTTCCAGGGACTTCCGAAAGAATTGTTCCAGGCGGCGAGTATAGACGGAGCTTCCGAGCTCAGTATTTTCTTTAAAATCGTCCTGCCGCTTTCCAAGCCTATTATTTTTGTTCTAGCTTTATACGCTTTTGTCGGACAGTGGAATTCTTATTTCGACGCCATGATTTATCTGGATGATCCGAAGCTGTTTCCGCTTCAACTAGTACTGCGCTCCATTTTGATACAGAATCAGGTTCAGCCCGGCATGATTGCCGATGCGATGGCACAAGCGGAGCTTAAGAAATTGTCTGAAATGATTAAGTACTCTGCCATTGTCATATCAAGTTTGCCTTTGATTGTCATGTATCCATTCTTCCAGAAGTATTTCGAAAAGGGTGTCATGGTAGGTTCGATCAAATAACAAATCGGGGGAATAGAGATGAAAAAAACATTACTAACCTTGTCTGTGTTGGCACTTTCTACTTCACTGCTTGCCGGATGTGGCGGTTCAGGCAATAATTCTGCGGCATCCGAAGATTACAAGCTGGAAAATGTTACTCTGCCGCTTAAAGAGAAAGTTACTTTGCATTTTATGACTCAAAGCTCACCGCTGGCACCTTCCGATCCAAATGAAAAGTTGATTTATAAAAGGCTGGAAGAAAAAACAGGGGTGCATATCGATTTTACCAACTTCACCTCCGATTCCTTCATTGAAAAAAGAAACCTTGCTGTTGCCAGTGGAGATCTTCCAGATGCCATACTGGATGCCGGATATTCTGATTATGATTTGTTGAATCTCGGAAAGGATGGAACTATTATCCCTTTAGAGGATTTGATTCAAAAATATATGCCGAATCTGCAGAAGGTATTGAAGGAAGCACCTGAGTACAGATCCATGATAACCGCACAGGACGGGCACATTTATGCCTTTCCTTGGATTGAAGAACTGGGTTCTGAGAAGGAGAGCATTCATTCTGTAAACGACATGCCATGGATCAATGTGGAGTGGCTGAAAAAGCTGGGACTTAAAATGCCAAAAACCACCGAGGATTTAAAAAAAGTTCTGCTCGCATTTAAAAATGGCGACCCTAACGGAAATGGCCAAGCGGATGAAATCCCGCTGTCCTTTATGCTCAATAACGGCAATGAGGACCTGAATTTTCTGTTCGGATCATTCGGTCTTGGGGACAACGGCGATCATACGGTAGTGACCAATGAGGGGAAAGTGGTCTTCACTGCCGATCAGGATGGTTATAAAGAGGGGATTAAATATCTTAATGAGCTGTATAAGCTGAACCTGATCGACGAAGAGTCATTCGAGCAAGATTACAATACGTATCTGGCCAAAGGCCAGAATGAAAAATATGGTCTCTACTTTCAATGGGATAAGGCGAACATCTCAGGAGATAACGATAAATATGAATTGATGAATCCGCTCGCCGGACCAAGCGGTGAAGTCAATGTGACCCGCACGAACAATCTCGGCTTTGACCGGGGGAGAATGGTGATTACCAGTGACAACAAAAATCTTGAGCTTACGGCAAAATGGATTGACCAACTGTATGATCCTATCCAGTCCGTACAGGACAACTGGGGCACCTACGGCGACAAAACTCAGCAGAACATTTTTGAATACGATGAAGCGAGTCATATGCTGAAGCATCTTCCGCTTAAGGGAACGGCCCCTGTCGAGCTGCGGCAAAAAACGAATATCGGCGGTCCATTGGCAATTCTTGACGAGTATTACGGAAAAGTAACGACCAAGCCCAATGATGCAGTGGGACGGCTTAAGCTCATGAAGGAAAGACTCGTTCCTTATATGAAGGCTGACCATAATTTCCCGAAAGTCTTCTTCTCGTTGGAGGATCAGAAGCAGATCTCCACATTGGAAACCGATTTGTTTGCTTACGTTAACCGCAAGCGGGCGGAATGGATCAAGACGGGTAAAGTGGAAGAAGAATGGGCCGAATATAAAGCCGAGCTGTCCAGACTGGGGCTAGATAAATGGCTGGAAATCAAACAAAAAGGCTATGACAGATATCTTAAAGATCAAGGTTGAAACATTTAAATGGTAGTATCTCAAATTCATTTGCAAACGAGCAAACTCAAATTATTATGTTAAATACCTTATCAACAATCAAAAGGAGAGCGGATACTATGAAAGAATTAAACCTAACGGACGACTATAGCGGCAGAAAGAGAAAAAGTAACTATAGTGAGACGTACAGGCCTCAATTTCATTATTCACCGGAGAAAAATTGGATGAACGATCCCAACGGCATGGTTTACTTTGAAGGAGAGTACCATCTGTTCTACCAGCATACCCCCCATGATACGCAACCTGATTTTGGCAACATGCATTGGGGTCATGCGGTAAGCAAGGATCTAGTGCATTGGACTGAGCTTCCACCGGCAATTCCACCTGGAGAGGACGGAGCGATCTTCTCGGGGAGTGCAGTGGTGGATAAGAACAATACCAGCGGATTTTTCAATGAGGAAGGATCAGGATTGATTGCCATTTATACGAATGAGGGCAACAAGGCTCAGCCTGGAAAGCCGCAGGTGCAAAGCATTGCTTACAGCAAGGATAAGGGTCGAACCTGGACAAAATATGAAGGTAACCCGGTTTTATTTCCAACGGACACGCTAGACTTTCGTGATCCGAAGGTGATTTGGCATGATGAATCATCAATGTGGATCATGGTTCTTGCCGTAAGGGACCGTGTAGAATTTTACACATCTCCAAACCTGAAAGAATGGTCTTTTGCAAGCGAATTCGGTTCCGACATTCCGCATATCCACCGAGGGATATTTGAATGTCCTGATATATTTCGAATCCAAGTGGATGAGGATCCTAATACCACGAAGTGGATTCTGATGCTAAGCGTCGGGGATAGAAATGGTGTGAATCCAGACGATCCGGAACCACCGGCAGGCGGTTCTGGCATGATGTATTTCGTAGGCAGCTTTGACGGTAAGTCGTTCACGCCAGATGAAGCGTTGGAATCTATCGATACTATCAAATGGGTAGACTATGGGTCAGACTTTTACGCGGCCGTGTCCTGGAATGGCATTTCGAACGAAGACGGACGGAAAATTTGGCTCGGCTGGATGAATAATTGGCGTTATGCTACCACGCTTCCTTCAAAGGAATGGCGTGGCAAGACATCAATTCCCCGGGAGCTACAGCTAAGGACTTACCCAGAGGGACTTCGCCTAATCCAAACACCCATAAATGAATTAAGTCAGCTAAGAAAACCGATTTTGTCTCTGCAAGATTTGACGATTAAGCCAGGTATGAACGTGTTGTCTGATATTTCGGCAGCCAAGGCAGAAATTATTGCAGAATTTGAAATCGGTACTGCCGTGGAATTCGGGTTTAAAGTACGGAAGTCCGCCAGTCAGGAGACGATCATCGGATATAATATCTCGAATGAGGAATTGTTCGTCGATCGGACGAAGTCGAGCGCCACTGATTTTCATTCCGATTTCACAGCAATACACAAGGCCACTATGAAGCCAGAGCATGAGAGGATACAGTTGAGCATTTATCTGGATTGGTCAAGTGTCGAAGTCTTCGGCAATCATGGAAAAGCAATCATTTCAGACATGATTTTTCCGGACTTCGAAAGTAAGGGTTTAGAACTCTACGCCATTGGTGGAGAACTAAGGGTCGTGTCGCTTCAGATCAATGATCTGGTAAGCATTTGGGGAAATGAGAATGTGTAGACGTTAACTATTGATATCATTCAAATTTTAATTATCTCACGAAGGAACTCATTGAGTAGCGAGTGTCAAATTGATTTTTCAATTTGACACTTTTTTATATTGGATAAGATAATGAGTTTGTGTAAGCTAGATAGCAATAGGTCTGTTAAGACTTAGTTGTAGATTCATTTTCCGAATGAACCTCTCTCGAGTAAATTGTGTATTCTTCTTATATAGACTTTTGGATACAAGGAGGCAACGTCCGTGGATTCAATGCAGCATATTATTGGCTCTAATTTGGCTCAAATCAGGAAGACTAGAGGATTAAGTTTGGATAAGGTGGCTGAACTGACAGGGGTCAGCAAAGGGATGCTGGCTCAGATTGAGAAGGGGAAATCCAATCCTACGGTAACAACCCTTTGGAAAATTGCGAACGGTTTGCATGTATCCTTCTCCACCTTTCTCAAAGAAGACCCGCCGCAAATCACGAAAATTCGGAGGGAAGACCTGCATCCGGTTATTGATGAGGACGGTAACTATTTTGTTTACCCTGTATTCCCGTATCACGCTGAAAAGAAGTTTGAGGTGTTCACGGTAAGTCTGAAGCCAGGCTTTACACACCAGGCAGAGAAGCATCTGGGTGAGGAAACGATTCTCATGATCCGTGGGGAGATGTACTTTGAAATGCAGGGGCAACAGCTCAAGCTGAGTGCAGGGGATGCTGTGCAATTTCAAGTATCTGACATACATACTTACCGCAATGATTCGGAAGAGGATGCCGATTTTTATGTATTGATTTATTATGCGGATTAGTGGGATGATTAGCATAGTCTAAAACAGGCTTCCACATCAGGATTTTGCAAAATCCAGAGATATAAAAAGAGAGCAACGAGAAAAAGAGAGGAAAGAACCCATGGAAAGCAAGTACATCCGAGAAACCTACTGCTTCAAGACGTCCCGAGTATTTCCCAACGATATCAACAATCATAACACGCTCTTCGGCGGCCGATTGATGTCGTATATCGACGATATCGCATCTATTGCAGCTGCTAAGCTGTGTCGTACGAACACAGTTACAGCCTCTACGGATTCGGTGGATTTTTTGCTACCTATCCATCCGAGTGATTCTGTCACGCTGGAAGCGTTCGTAACCTGGACAGGCCGCAGCTCGATGGAGGTGTTCGTAAAGGTAATTCGTGAAGGACTGATGACTGGCGATCGAAAAATCGCAGCCACCGCCTTCCTGACCTTTGTGGCATTGGACGAGAACAACCGTAAAGTGACCGTGCCGCAGGTGATTCCAGAAACAGAAGAGCAGTTACAATTGCACCAGACGGCTCCATCACGCGCAGCCATACGGCGTCAGCGGAGGGAAGAAAGCAAGCAGTTGGCTAGTTTTCTGACAACAGATTATCCGTGGGAACTGTAACGTACTAGAGATTATCAATTTCATCGTTTTACGTAAAAAGGAGCCGTCTTTTCCGTTAGCAGTCGACCATGATCTGCTTGGAATACGGCTCCTTTTGAAAATAACTTGAGCTATTCTACTTTAACTACACGGAAATGCTGATTTGTCCCACCGTTATCGCCCCATTGAATGGCTTTAGCTCCATCGGCGGTGGCGCCTTCAGAAATATCGATCAGCTTGCCGGTTGCCCGATTTTTCAGCTTGTAATAACCACCGGTTACGGATACTAATTGCCAATGCTGACTGGACCAGCCTCCGTCGCTCCACTGCTCAATAACTGTACCGTCTGTTGTCGTACCGCTTTCAACACCAATTAGCTTTCCGCTGTTGCGGTTTATAATTTTATAATATCCGCTGCCTGCATCCTTGAGCTGCCATTGCTGGTTTGCTGCCCCGGAATTTGCACGCTGCTCCAGATCTGCGCCGTCCGTCGTTGCATTGCCAATAATGCTTAGTGGCTTATTGCTCTTGCGATTGACTAGCTGATAATAGGCATCCGGATCAATGGCAATTGGCGTCGTTATCCCCTCGACCACACCACTGGCGGTGTCAATATTAATGCTGTCGAACCAATCCATGGCTAATGAAGTCGTTGTTGAAAAACGCAGTGGCAACCATACATATTGAGAATC
Source organism: Paenibacillus sp. SEL1 (assembly GCF_054602535.1). Lineage (NCBI taxonomy): Bacteria > Bacillati > Bacillota > Bacilli > Caryophanales > Paenibacillaceae > Paenibacillus > Paenibacillus sp. SEL1. The sequence goes on from NZ_CM137723.1 coordinate 3,832,507, forward strand.
CTGCACAGGACCGCTCCATGCACCCGCCCAACGGTCGCCCAAATACAGGTATGAAGTTGTCTGGGCACCTTCAACAGGAATCACGTAAGCTGACTGTGAACCATATGTCGTACCGTCCCCGAAGTTTATCGTATTACTCCAGGTTCCTTCAATGCTGGATGCGGTAGCATACTTGGCCTGATTGGGATTCCAGCCGGTTGCCCCGGATGTAATCAGGAAGTAGACGTCTCCTTTTTTGAACATCGCCGGAGCTTCACGATATTGTCCAGGCCAAAGTGTAGTCACCAGCGATTCAACTTGCAGAAAATCCGGTGTCAGACGATAAATGTTCAGATCTGCGTTTACCCGGGTAGCCGAAATGAGGTAAGCTGTACCGTTATCGTTGTATACGGTCATATCGCGTGAATCGTAATCCAGAGGACGGAAGCTGCCCTGATACGTGTAATCGCCGTCCACCGTATCGGAAGAGGCGACAGCCACTCGGGCCTCGTTGTAATTAACCCCATTCTCCTTGTGCATCCATAATACGTATTTACGTGTTTTTTCATTATAAATCACTTTCGGACGTTCAATATTCGAAACATTCAGCTCTACGGCGGAGCTGCTGGTCAGTACGTTTTTACGAAACTCCCAGTTTTTTAAATCAGAGGAACGGTAGGCGGATACCGCCTTGAATGTGCCGTTGGGATTACGATTTTCACCAAACCAATAATAGTAACCGTCTACTTTAATCATACCACCCCCATGGGCATGGACCACGTTTCCATCTGTATCTTTAAACTGAATGCCATTCACAACATTCGCTGAAGCGGCTGAAGCGATCTTAGGTGAAAACATCTGAAAAATGCTCAACGTCAGCAAAATAGAGAGCATAATACACAGCAAGCGGGCAAAATCATATTTCATTGTTTCGTCCTCCTCTGTATGTTTTATTTTAAAGCGCTTTCATTAATGGACTCTATGAAGTAGTTTTAATAGAGCTACTTATCCCAATTGTATCCATATTGAATTGAAAGTGCTAGAGTAGTATATTGACCATGTACACGGCACACGCCATCCATATCTAACAGACTTCCATCGAACGGTGAGTGTTACAAACTGGCTGATATTCATTAGGTATACAGGAGGCAACCATGAAAATATACGCGATTGATACGAGCAAGCCGGAGGCTGAGGAGCATTACGAATCACTGGTAAATCAGGTTTCGCTGGAAAAGCAGCACAAGTTAGATCGTTTTTTACATCGGGAAGATGCTTTGAGGGGGTTATATGCCGATGTGCTGCTGAGATGGTTGGCCTGCCGGCAATTGAAGGTATCTAATGCCAGTCTTCAATTTACATACAATGCATTCGGTAAGCCTTCCTTGATCAATGCACCCGCATTCCATTTTAATGTTTCTCACTCGGGAAAATGGGTGGTATGCGCTATTGATGATCACCCGCTTGGAATCGACATTGAACAGCTCCGTCCTATTGATTTTGCGGTAGGTAGAGTGTGCTTTTCAGACACAGAGTATGATGCGTTAATGCGTCAGGACGCAGACAGCCGCTTATCGTATTTTTACGACCTATGGACGCTTAAGGAAAGCTTTGTGAAGGCCGAGGGGCAGGGACTAAACCTACCGTTGAAGTCTTTTTCATTCGAGCTGAAGGCACAGCCATTCATAGGCTTCACGACAGAGGGCTTTACCACCGAGTATTGTCATTTTAAGCAGTATGAGCTGGATCAGGATTATAAAATGGCTGTCTGTGCAGCTCATGACCAATTTGCCCAGCAGGTGCAGCAGATAGATATAAATACACTACGCTTGGAAGTGGCAACACAGGCGTAATATGAAGTGGATATGCGTATAGTTGAATAAAGGAGATGAGTGGCGTTGACATTCGTTTTGTTCAAGCACGGCCGGTTGTATGGGGAGTGGGCTTCCAAAGGAGACTCTATCGTTGTACAGCATGGACGGATACAGGCCATCGGGTATGCTCGGGAGCTTGAATTACAGTTGTCCGGTAAGGAATATGAAACTGTGGATTGGGAAGACGCCTATGTACTGCCAGGCTTAACCGATTCACATATGCATTTGTCTATGCATGGTATGAAGCTGGCTATGCTGGATTTAACATCAGCTACCTCCAAGGAAGAGATGCTGGCTATGCTGCGCAAACGGGTCGCTGTAACACCGCCAGGAGAATGGATTTTAGGACTCAACTGGAATGAAAATGCGTTTATTCCTGTTGAAATACCGGATATAGCCGAGCTGGATGCCATTACAGATCAGCATCCGGTATATCTCACTCGTACGTGCTTTCATACGTTCTTGGCCAATTCAGAGGCATTTCGACGTGCGGGTATTAACGAGGACACCCCTGACCCGGCTTCGGGAGCCTATGGGCGAGATGCAGATGGACGGTTGAACGGATTGATTTATGAGGAAGCATCCTTTGCCTTTACTAGCGTGCAGCCAGAGCCGGATTATTCGGTTAAGAAGGATACGATTCGGCGGGCTTGTATGGATGCGCTGAGGCTTGGTTTGACTGCTGCGCACACAGAGGATTTACGTTTTTTGGGCAGCGTGGAGACGATGCAGCGAATTTACAGGGAGCTGAGGGAAGAAGGTCTTCCTTTTCGCACACACCAGCTCATCTATCATCCATTTTTGGAAGAAGCGAAAGTGCAAGGGCTGCGTGCAGGTACCGGAAATGAGTGGTTTAAAATCGGTGCGATAAAAATGTTTGCCGATGGCGCTATTGGTGGAAGAACGGCTTTATTATCCGAACCTTATAGTGATGCTCCACATACCTGTGGAATGGCGATCCAACCGCAGCCAGAGCTGAATCATATGGTGGCTGCTGTCAGAGCCGCAGGCTATCCGGTGGCTGTGCATGCCATAGGGGATGGGGCGGCGCACATGATTTTGACAGCGATGGAGGCTCATGCGCTCACGGAGGAAAGCGGTTTGCCAGACCGCCTGATCCATGGACAGGTGCTTAGGGGTGATTTGGTCAAGAGAATGGCGAAGCTGCCGCTGATCGCGGACATCCAGCCCCGTTTTGTCGCAAGTGACTTCCCTTGGGTACTGGGTCGGGTGGGGAAAGAACGGACTGAATATTTATATGCCTGGAAAAAGCTACTGGAAGCAGGCATTCCATGTGCTGGAGGTAGCGACGCGCCGATTGAGCCGTTAAACCCTTTTCTTGGTATTCATGCGGCAGTGACTCGTGCCAAGCCGGAAGAAATGCATGAGGGCTATCTTCCCGCTGAAAAGCTGGATGTACATGAAGCCATTCATTTGTTTACCACGGGAAGCGCAGTAGCAGCCGGTGAGGCTGATGAAAGAGGGACGATAGCTGAAGGGAAAGCCGCTGACTTTACAGTCATTGACCGTGTTGTATCGGAAAGCCCGCAAGCTTTACTTGATGTTAAGGTACGAATGACAGTTGTAAACGGGAAAGTTGCATATCGGTCATAGGCTGGGGATAAGTATATATGTCAAAAGCCTTCAACTTCACTTTTCATGTGAGGTTGAAGGCTTCGTATTTTATAAACCACGCTGTATAAATCGGTCTGCGTTTTTTACACTGGACCACAGATCAGAGCTTGCTCCGCCCGGATACCAGTAGGCGAAGCCAGCAAACCCAGCATCCTGTCCCAAGCGATACTTACGAGTGAAGGATCGTCCTTCCTCGAGCCACAGCTTATGAAGCTGCGTGTCTTTGTAAGACACGGTATACTGCTGAATATCCTCATTCCAGATTGGTTTGGAGCCGGAACGAGATACTAGCTGGTTTTGCTGATCTAATGAAATATCAGAGGAAGCGATTGATTGCCCGCTAGCGTTAAGCGTCCAGTTCCGTGTAAATAATGGCAACGCCAAGATCGCTTTCTCCGGATGGGTGGTTTGTACAAAACGCCGCACGCTTTCACGGAGCCATGGCAGTGAGGACACAGAGCCGGGGATCGAGCTACCTCCCCAATGCTCGTCATATCCCATCAGGATCAGATAGTCTGCCGCAGCGCCAAGCTGTTTATAATCAAACGCGGCAGTCCAGTCCGTTCCGTAATCAGGAGATACACAAATCGCCAGTACCGTATTCTGACTCTTCAACTTAGCTTTTAATTGTTGGACGAACAATGTTAAATTGGCACGATCCTGACCATCTACATTTTCAAAATCAATGACAAGTCCGTTCAAACCGTACACAGATACGGCATTAGCAAGCTGAGTTATGGTTGTATTTCGTAGAACCTCACTGGACAGAATTTGGTGCGTCAGTGCCAGGTTGGAACGGTTGCCTACCATCGCCCAGATATTTTTATGATGCTGTTTGGACCAGGCAAGCAGCGACGAATTGGTATAATCGCTGATAATACCTGTTTCATTTAGAAAAAACCAACGTGGTGATAGGGTGTTGATGTTGGATTGGAGCACCGTATTTTCAAACTGCTGAACGGTTTGATCATATTGCCAGCCTATTCGGATGGAAGAAGCGGTGGAAGCAGTTTGGTTAGCATGCTTTGTTGAATACGTTAGCAGTCGTTCCAGCACTACTGCTGTTTCTTCACGGGTCAGAGAGGATGCAGGACGGAAATAGTTACTTTCACCTTTCATAAAGCCGTAACGATTTACGGTGGTTACCGCATCAAGGGCCCAATCTGCAATTTCGCCAGTATCTGTGAAGGAGGAAGTAGCATCTCCTGATCCGCCCGAAGAGCGGATGAGACGTGCGATCATTAAGGCCGCTTCTTGACGGGTTATGGGACTATTAGGTTGGAATGTAGCGGACGTTCCCCCCTGAACGATATTAAGTTGAGAAGCCGCTTCAATCCATCCATAGTACCACGTCTTTTTGGCAACATCTCGGTAGGAGGAAACGGCCGCTTGTACAGGCTCCAGACCGAGTGTACGGTCCAGTGCGGTAACCCATTCGGCTCTGGTAACAGCCTTTTTAGGAGAGAAGTAATCAGGTTGTGTACCGTTCAAAATTCCTTTAGCGTGCAGGGAAATAATAGACTGATAGGCATAGCTGTGTGCAATATCTTGGAACGTAGCGCCGGATGCTGCTGCTGGAGCAGCTAAGTATGAAGTGAATGTTGTGAATATTGTGATGGCTGCAGTTGCTGAAAGCGTGAGCCTGGTTAACCAACGTGATCGTTTGGAACTCATACCAAATAACCTTCTTTTTTATGATAGATTGTAGACTCATATATCGTTACTCGACGAATAATACTATCAAAAAGAGGAAAGTTATTCATTGCTAAATTGCTGGAAAAATACCAAAAAACCCGCCACCTATGCGGCAACGGGTTTGATATTGGATAAACTATGCTTTTTTGGCATACATAATACCGATGGTCTGTGGACCACAATGACTGGAAATGACACAGCCTGCTGTAGTTAGCAGTACCTCTTGTGCGTTCGTTTCTTCTTTCAAGCGAGCTTGCAGCATTAGCGCGTCTTCCTCGGCCAAAGCGTGCACGACAATAATGATATCGTTATCCATCTGATCTCGTTGATTCAGTGCATTTTGCAGCATCTGATCCAAAGCTTTTTCACGTTTGCCGCGGACTTTGTAGGCAGGCGTCATTTTTCCGTCAATCACTTTGATCACCGGACGAATTTTGAGCAGACTGCCGATTAGGTTTTGCATGCCTGAACATCTTCCGCCTTTATACAGGTATTCAAGTGTATCAATGACAAATTCCGTGTCTATGAGCGGCCTGGTTTTCGTCAACATGTCTACAATCTGCTCTATCGTATTGCCGTTGGCTGCCGCACGAGCAGCTTTCATCACAAGCAGGCCAAAGCCGCACGATAAATTCAAGGAATCAAAAACCGTAACGCGGCCTTCCGGAAATTCAGAGGCAGCGAGTAGCGCATTCTGGTACGTCGATGATAGCTCGGAAGACAGACTGATATATAAAATGTCGTCCCCTTGTTCTATGTAGGGCGCAAAGGCTTGAATAAAATCCGACGGAGAAGGTGCGGCGGTACGAGGTAAATGTCCCTCGCGGCTTACACGTTGAAATAATTGTTCCGGGTGAATGTTCACCCCATCCTGCAATGCCTCATCACCAAATACTGTATACAATGGCACAATGCTAATCTCGTACTGTTGACGCCAGTGAGCAGGAACATCACTGGTACTGTCGGCAAAAATTTTAATTTTGTTCATACATTGAATCCTCTCTGTGTGATGCAGAAAAATTATAAAGATTGCACGGAGGAAGGATAGATATCCGCTGTGCTATTCGGAACGGAAAGACCGATGGCCAGAAGAGCAATAAAGCCCACAATAATAAGTGCATTAATGATTAAGCCTGTAATAGCAAAGGTTTTCTTACGGTTTTTTAACGCAATTCCAATGATACCAACCACAAGTCCGCTACAATTCAGCAACAGGCTGCCTAAAAAAATAAAAGGAAGCAATACCGTTCCGGTTTGCTGTAGAGCGACTTCCGGGTTCAACGTTTGGTATTGGCTGAAATGAGCCAGCAGATTAATGACCATAATAGCCAGAATAATATATCCGATCAGGCTGACAAGCGACATAATAAAAGAAGCAATTCCGGGACCGGAATGTTTGAGCTTGACCGGAGGCTGAAACACAGGAGCTTCTGAAAAAACAGGGTGCTCCTCAGACGCAGCAGGTTTTTGCAAATTAGGATCTTGGTAACTCATTTTTTCCACTCCTTGAACATAGTCCGAACAGGTACTAATTTTCCACAAAATAAACAAAAAAGCAAGCCATCCTACACATTATCCTTCAGAAGACAGGGTCTAATCATCCAATTCTGTATGCGGCCTGTTCACACACGCTGGCTGGTAAACTTCATACGGTTTCGATAAAATAAGAAGAACATTCGGCTAAAAGGATGAGATGAAAAGGAGTACACAAACATGCAACGAAAATGGATATTTGTGGGATCTATATTGATGATGTTGGCGGTAGCCATTGGAGCGTTCGGGGCACATATTGTGAAAGCCCGGATCGACGCGGATGCTTTGGCCGTGTATGAAACAGGTGTGAAATATCATATGATTCACGCTGTCGGTTTGCTGATCATTGCGTTGGCTGCCGGACAGTGGGGTCCTTCCAACCGTTTAAGATGGGCAGCGCGTCTGTTATTGACGGGTATCATTTTATTTTCTGGTAGCTTGTATGTGCTAAGTTTGACCGGAATCCGTGTGCTGGGGGCTATTACCCCTCTAGGAGGCGTGTGTTTTATTGCAGGATGGATATTGCTGGCATGGGCTGCCATGGGTCTGAAGAAAGAGGATTAGAGTTCTTTTCGGATAATGCAAAAAAAGAGAATGGACAAGAAAGACGTCATGTTTTTCCTGCCCGTTCTCTTTTTTCATGCTTCGTTTTTTTATGAAATATTACATTTACGATGTGATTTCATCGATCTCATTCATTTTAAAGGAGTACACTTGCTTCTCATCTACATGATACACACTCAGTAGGCTGTTATCATGATCCAGATTGAGGATGCGGCAAGGAATGCTGCGCTGTCCGCCATAGCGGTTCACGATTAACCGTACAAGCGTGTTATCTTGAATATAGCGTTTGATCCATTCATACGTACTAAGGTCTTGTTGAATTGCAGGCTTTGGCTGTACGTGGGATTGTTTGATCTCTTGAACGACTGGTGGCTTGTTCGTAATTGCGGCTGATTTCTTTTTAGAGAATTTTTCCGCGAGCGTAGCGGCTGCATTAGATGGGTTATTCACGGCCGACTGTTTTTTTAGGTACAGTGCAGCTTCAATTAAATTGCCAAGTTCGATACCGGATTGAATCCGGCTATCCGCAATTTGTTCATTTTGGCTCAAGAGATTAAGCAGGAACTGAAGGGCCTCTACGTTCGAACGACCTTTAACTAATACATCTACATTAAATAAATAACTGGTTTCGTCTTGATTTGATTCCTTTTTCATACATCCTCCAGCCCAAGCCATGGGTAATTAGTCTTTTATAGTACCTATCAATATATCATTAAAACGTAATCTATCATAGTGCCTAAGGCCCTGTTGTTGGATATTAACAAAAATAAAATCTATACAAAGCCCTACGCTAAAATTTTCTCAGATAAGCAAAGCCAGAGTTACATATACAGAGAATAAAGGAGGTAGGGGGTGAAATCAAGTGGTTTAAATTTTAAATATATTACAGTGGAAAAATATAACAAAGCAGTATCATCCATCCAGAAGAAAAGTAAAATCCCCCTTATTGAAAGGGGGATTGGGCATATCAAAAAAATGATATATTATAGTAAGCGCAATTAAAGCAATTTTATTTTCGATTAAACTCATACATTTCACCTACAAGCACTTCGTTGATGGCATGCCTGAAATCTTCCTTTGTTGGGGATTCGGCCGCTTCCTTTAATATAGAAAAAAAGTTTTTAGGATCATACAGACGAAGTGGGGAAAAGAAGGGTCCATGTGTCAACGGCCAATCGCCCTCAACAGTAGAGGCAATTTTAAGAAGAATGTCTGAACTACAGACGTTCACCTCAGCTTTCCAGGGGCCCGCCGACCATTCATGGCTAAATTCTATGGGGCCGTTTGGTTCACTCAGTACACAAAACATTTCAATGTCAAAAAAAGGGCCGTCAGTACCTTTGGCAACAGATCCATAGATCCCTATAGCCAGAATTTTGTCTCTGTATACTTCATGTAACCTCGCAGCTATTTCGTGGCAAGTCTGAAGTCTCTCACTTCGAGAAATGTTGACAGGTCCATTCATGTCCATTAGTGATCTCCCTCTGCTTCCTACGGTCTTAGTGATTTGTCCAATTTACCGATTTGCCATTCAGCGAGGGTTTAATTTCACTTGTGAGCCCTTGCCGCCCGTCTGGATTCCAGTATCCTTAACTCCGGCTTCCTTCAGATCGACTAGTAACCGCTCTAGTACCGCTTTGGCGACAGGTGCTTCTTTTGCACCAGACGCTTTAACGACCAACTGCACCGGTTTGCCGGAACGCAGATGTTTGTCTGCCTGACGCAGCTTCGTGTCGTAATCATGCTCCTCAATATGAGCAGTGAAGCGAAGCTCCTTGACCTTTTCTTTGCCGCTGTTTCTTGCGGCTCGGCCGACATTTTTGCTTGCTGCGGTTTCTTTTTGCGCCAGCGCTTTTCCTTTGCCCTTTGCGACCAAGCTACAGGGCGGTGGACTGCTCATGAGTGAGGTACATACCAGGTCCACCCCTTGGGATCGGGCCATAGCCAAGGCTTCTGACTTGGAGACAACGCCGAGCTTCTCTCCCGCGAGTCCAGTGAGTACCACTTCGTCAGCTTTAATTTGCTCGTTGATTAATACTGCCACGTAAATGTAGCCTCCCTTAAACAATGATAAAGCTATCATATACGGAACCTGTTTGCGATTCAATTTTAGATTTATCCGTATTGACAAAAGTCACTAAGCCCTATAATCTTTTACTGATAATGATTATCATTTTCCGATGCAATATACATACAGGGGTGATTGAGAGAAATGAAAAAGATGTTGAATAGCCTATTATTATTTGTAGTTTTTACTATTGTATTGGCGGGCTGCGGTGCAGCTGGGGATAGCTCGAAGACGGAAGGTACTGCAGGGTCTGAGCAGACATCCACAACGGCTGGTCCGGTTACGGTTAAGGACGACCACGGGGAAGTCAAACTGGACAAGCCAGCGGAACGTGTCGTGGTACTCGAATGGACGTTTACCGAGGATCTCATTGCACTTGGCGTACAGCCGGTCGGCAATGCAGACAATGAAAACTACAAGCTGTGGGTAACACCGGAGGCGAAGCTGGCTGATACCGTAACTGATATCGGCACACGGGGCGAACCGAATCTAGAAGCGATTGCAGCGCTCAAGCCGGATCTTATTATCTCTAACGCCGATAACAATGCAGCGATCTATGCGCAGCTTAAAGGAATTGCACCAACGATAGAATTCGATCCTTACAAGGGGAACGGCTATGATTACGACCGTATGGTTGAAATCTTTAAGCAAGTAGCTGTAGCTACCGGTAAAACGGAACAGGCTGATAAGGTCCTAAGCGAACTTGACCAGCACTATGTAGATGCAAAGGCTACATTGGAGAAGGCGGGCAAAGCAGACTTTCACTATGCGCTGACACAGGCCTTTACAGCTCAAAATGCTGCCAGTCTACGAATGTTCAAAGAAAATTCGGTTGTAGTGGGAACGCTTGCGAAAATCGGCATGGTGAACGACTGGAAGTCGGACCAGACCGAGAAATACGGGTTTAGCACCGTTGGCATTGAAGCTCTTCCAGCTGTACAGGACAGCAATTTTATCTATATTACACAAAAGACGGACGATGTATTTGGAGCCGCGATGAAGAACAACTCGGTATGGAACGGACTGAACTTTGTCAAAGAAAAACGTACCTATCCGCTGGACGGTACAACATGGACATTCGGTGGTCCTATCTCATCCAAAGTACTGGTTGATCAAGTAGTGGGAGCTCTGACGAAATGACCCGAACAGACACAACGGGTTTATCGAAGACTTGGCGTGTAGGAAGCATCTTTGGGGGCGGATTGATCGTCCTCATCGTGCTTTTTTTTGTAAGCTTGTGTTATGGAGAGGCTTCAATCCCGCTGCATACAGTAATTGAGGCGTTGACCCAGCGTCAGAATACGCTTGATCATAACATGGTGTGGGATCTCCGAATGCCGCGTACGGTCATCGGAATCCTAGCAGGTGGTGCGCTGGCCATCGCCGGTGCTCTGCTCCAGGCCATCACCAAAAATCCGCTGGCGGCTTCTGATACACTAGGAATTAACGCTGGTGCCTACTTTGTGGTCGTCCTTGGCGCGGTGATGTTTCCCGGATTGCTGCATCAGGCGCCGTTTCTATTTGCCGCTGTCGGCGGCCTGCTTGCAGCGGTACTCGCTTACTTCATGGGCGGGGGACGAGCTGGAAGTCCGATTCGGTTGGCGCTTGCCGGCTTGATTGTATCCATGGTTCTCGGTTCGTTTACCGGAGCTTTGCATATCTTTTATTCATTTGAAACCCAGGGACTGTTTCTCTGGGGTTCTGGCTCGCTTGTGCAAAACGACTGGAGCGGGACAACTTACGCCTGGCCCTGGGTCGTAGGACTCTCGGTCATTGCCGTTCTGCTGTCAAGGCAGTTTGATGTCCTGGATCTGGATGAGTCCACATCCACGTCACTCGGGCAAAAGGTTAGCTTGACCCGGGCGGTGGGAATTGTATTGGCTGTCCTGCTGTCAACCATTACAGTCAGCGTCATTGGACCCATTGGTTTTGTGGGTTTGGTAGCTCCGCATTTGGTGCGCTTAAGCGGTCTAAAAATGCATCGTTGGGTGCTGCCCGGTTCCTTCCTCTGGGGGGCATTGCTGTTGACGGGCGCTGACGTGCTGGCGAAAATGGTCCACCAATCAAGCATGGACCTGCCGACCGGAGCAGTGATGGCCTTGATCGGTGCTCCTTGGTTAATTTGGCTGATTCTGTGGAAAATGAAGCTGCCTTCTGGTATTAGCGGGCAGTCTTCCATGAACATAGGTGTGCGCTCTCGGAAATTACCGTATGGCAGGCTGGTCACGTTGTTTGGATGCGGTGCCGTGCTGTTGACTGTATTCAGCCTGATGTTTGGAGGGATGCGAATTCCTGTCGGCGATCTATTGTCCGGCCTGTTCGGCGGTGAGAACGCAAATTCGGCCTTGCTGCAGTTTAGAATTCCGCGCACGCTGGTGGCAGCTGGGGCTGGTATCGCGCTTGCGGTCAGCGGTGTCTTGATCCAATTAGCCGTTCGTAATCCCTTAGCGGATGCCTCGATCATTGGTGTTTCTTCAGGGGCTGGCTTTGGTGCGCTTGCAGTGATTATCGTTTGGCCTGGGCTACCTGTTTATATGCTGCCCATCGCGGCGATTGCCGGAGCGACGGTGTCGGCGGCGGTGATCTTCTTTTTATCATGGAACAAGCACCTAAACCCGTCTGTGGTCATCCTACTTGGGATTGCTGTATCAGCGATCGGAGCAGCCGGCATTCAGGTACTGATTATCCAAGGCTCGCTTTGGGGCAGCACAGGCTATATTTGGCTGACGGGTAGTACCTACGCTCGAAACTGGGGACAGGTGGCGACGATTCTGGCCTTTCTGCTCGTGTTGTTGCCAATAGCCTGGTGGCTAGCTCGCCGCTTCGATCTTTTGGTGTTTGACGATAGCAGCGCTATGGGACTGGGACTTCCGGTGCGCCGCACCCGGCTGCTGGCCATGGCAGTGGGTGTGCTGCTGGCGGGTGGAGCGGTAGCCTGTGTGGGGACAATTGGCTTCATCGGGCTGATTGCTCCGCATATCGTGCGTACGTTGATTGGGCACCATGTACGCCGCTCCATTGTTCTGTCGAGCCTCTTGGGAGCAGTAATGCTGGTGCTGGCTGATACGATTGGCCGGACAGTGCTTGCGCCGACCGAAATTCCTTCCGGATTGCTGATCGCACTGATCGGTGCACCGTATTTCCTATACTTGATGTATCGCTCCAATAAGAGTAAGTCAGTGTAGTTGAATATGTACTTGAACAGGCTGCTTCCCAGCGGAATTTTCCGTGGGGAAGCAGCCTTTATTATTTATTTTTCTACGTGATCATTGGACTTTATATTTACAAATCTAATAAAATAGATATAATGTTTTATATGGAACCGTCACTGATTTATAAAGCATTGTCAAACGAAACTCGTCGTCTAATTATGCTGTGGTTAAAAAAACCAGAAGAGTTTTTTGATGAACAGGCTTATCTAAAGCAAGGGCTTAATTTTCAAATTGGTGTATGTGTGGGAGATATTCAGGCTAAATCGGGACTTGCGCAGTCTGTGATTTCAAGTTATTTATTAACGATGCAAAAATCCGGTTTGTTAGAGTCTGAGCGTATTGGGAAGTGGACGTACTATCGTCGGAATGAAAAAACAATCCGGGAATTTGCCGAGTACGTTCAAAAGGAACTATAAACTGAAAGGAGGTTTTTTTTCACATAACATATCTATAAATCTATATATATAATTAAATTGGAGGCTTATACTTAAAATGAAAAAGGTTAACCCGTTACTTATTATCATTCTGGCTTTAGGCGTATTCGGCATTATTACAACGGAAATGGGGATTATAGGCGTTCTCCCTCAAGTAACCCAAAAATTCAATGTATCAGCTGCCCAGGCTGGTTGGCTCGTCAGTATTTTTTCTTTAGTTGTTGCCATTTCAGGTCCGTTCTTGACCTTACTCGTTTCCGGCATGAATCGTAAAGTCATTCTATTAACCGCTGTATTTAGTTTTGTCATTTCTAATATTGTCTATGCCTATACCACTCATTTTGAGGTCATGCTCATTTTTCGTGTTCTTCCTGCTATTTTTCATCCTGTCTTTTTTTCGGTCGCTCTCGTGACTGCATCTCATCTTGTCCCCCCTGAAAAGAGTAGTAAAGCCGTCACCAAGGTTTTCGCTGGAATCACAGTAGGATTTGCGTTTGGCGTGCCTTTGACTTCCTATCTTGCTGAAAAGATATCGTTAGAAGCTGCTTTCTTGTTTGGAGCTGTCGTAAGCATGATTGCATTTGTGGGAATACTCGTATGGCTTCCTTCCCTGCCCGTTCAGGAAAAGATGTCTTATGGCAAACAGCTTGGTATATTACGTAAACCTCAATTGTGGTTCAACATTGTGACTGTTATTTTTATCTTTGCAGCTATGTTTTCGGTGTATAGCTACTTTGCCGAATATCTTGGAGAAGTAACTCTTATGAACGGGTCATGGATCAGTATGATGTTGATGGTCTTTGGAATCGTCATGATTTTTGGAAACTTTTTATTTGGAGGATTATTACATAAAAATCTGACCAAGACCGTCATCATGTTCCCATTGCTATATATGGTCATTTACGTATTCACTTATGCTCTGGGAGCTTCTTTCCTACCGATGATTGTGGTTGTACTCATTTGGGGGGCCGTGCATTCCGGGGGGCTAATTATTAGTCAAACATGGTTAACCACTGAAGCAAAAGAAGCTCCAGAGTTTGGTAACAGTCTATTTGTCTCATTTTCTAATCTGGGTATTACGATAGGGGCTGCTATGGGCGGGTGGTTTATCTCTCACTTGGGAATACACCAGCTCATCTGGAGCGGAATGATGTTTGCACTGCTGGCGTTTTTATCTATGATTATAAAAATAAAATTGTTCAATTCGAATGCAACGGAAGTCAACGTGCATTAAAATATGGAGAGATATTAGAAGAGTACTCTAGACGATGATGACCATAAAATGATGCATGGGGTGATGTTGATTGCATTTCGTATGGACTTCGATCTTAATGACATTCGTAATCGTTATCGGGATTTTGGCGTTGCTCATTTGGGGAGTGATATCCTTAATTAAGCGTTTTCGCTAATCGCAATGAGGAAGTAGACATCTCTATGTACAGGTGTAACCTTGCATCAATACGTTCAAATTCTCAATTATAACGGGCATACTCAGCGATCAGTAGAGCTTTTAAATGAGGAGATTGTAGATTTGGAAGGTGCAGGGTACCGGATTATACATGCTGAACCTTATATTCAGATGGCGGAAACACTTCTTCATCAGAGCAACCCTGTATTAGCTCATGAATATCTCCAGAAGGCATACTTGATTGGAAATGCAAGAGCATTTCGGGACCAGCCCAAGCTTTATCAAGAAATGGCGAAAAGTAAATCTCTGGATGAACAGGATATACTACTTCAATTGCGGCGTTGGATGTGAACGCCAAACTTCTAAGCGATTTAGAGGATAATCAACAACCAATGTAATGGTCCTATACAGTCCTAGACAAAATGCCAATTTGGATACGTACAGATAATGGGCTTATCAATTATTTATGAGGAGGACGATTGCATTGAAATTAAAGGAAGTGCTCTTAGGCACACACAGTTTCGAAGCGATGAAAGCTTTTTACGGCTCTCTCCTGGATTTGCAGGTTGTAGAGGAGGGGCCTTCGCGGTTGTCGTTTCAAGTAGGGGAATCGGTTCTTGCCTTTCAGGAATCCTCCCACATAGAAAATGAGTTTTACCATATTGCCTTTACGATTCCAACAAATAAATTCATAGAGGCAAAACAGTGGGCCATCGACCGTGGGATTTCATTGATTTCAAAACCCCAAGAAGAAGATGAGTTTTTTTTCGAAAACTGGAATGCAACAGCGCTTTATTTCTATGATCCAGATCATAACCTTGTTGAATTCATTGCCCACCATACACTCGATAATGCAGTCGCTGAAGCTTTCGGACCCAACTCTATACTTCGTATAAGCGAGATTGGTCTTCCGGTCGATGATGTTCCAGAGGTATCTAGAATAATTACCGAAACGTTCCAACTTAATTCATGGGGAGGGGCTGGACAGAAATTCGCGCCGCTAGGGGATGTAGAAGGTTCCTTTATTGTCATAGACAAGCAACGGCCTTGGTTTCCTGATGATAGGCTTCCGGCCGTATTTAACACCAGTGTCTTGTTTGAAGCTCCATGCTCTGCCCGTCTTTCGCTTCACAATGGTTTGTATGAATTGAGATCAATCTAAGTTAAGGCTTCATCTCATCGCCACCACCCCCGGATTTCTGGAATGAGCCTACGAAAGAGGGAAGTCCGGGGACCACAATACATTCAGGAGAGAATATATGAATATTAGACTACTTAATTCGAATGAAAATTATCCAATAGAGCTTTTGTTACTAGCTGATCCTTCGCACCAACTTGTTGAGGAATATTTGAAAAGAGGGGAGTGTTATGTAGCAGAAATTGACCAGCATATTGTCGGAGTCTATGTCCTTTTACCTACAAGACCTGAAACAGTTGAGTTAGTGAATATAGCAGTATCAGAAGATATGCATGGTAAAGGAATAGGTAGACAATTAGTGACACATGCAATTGAAACAGCCAAGACACAAGGTTATAAAACGATGGAGGTGGGCACAGGGAACTCTAGCATTGGGCAGTTAGCTCTCTACCAAAAATGTGGGTTCAGAATTGTTGGTGTAGATCTAGATTTCTTTGTTAGACACAACTATCTAGAAGAAATTTATGAGAATGGCATACAATGTAGAGATATGATTCGTATGTCTCAGGATTTATAGAGCTTAATTTTCTTTGCAAACCCTTCAAAGGTATCTTAAGTAAGGTTCTGAAAGGTATATGATATTGTGCCAAAAGATGGTACAATGAATTGCGGAAAGGCTATACAATCATTGGATTGCAATAGTCCTTTTTTAATGAGCTGATATCCTAATAAGTTCCTGATAAGGGGTGGTTACTTTGTACAACACAACAACCACGATACTCACAGAGATAGCAAAACATATGAGAGATAATGATTTAATCCTAAGTGATTTAGCTAGAGCAGCGGAAATGAATCCGGGCACCATGAGCAGTATTATTAATGGGAACCGCACACTTTCAGTGGATCAGCTAGACCGAATTACAAAAGCAATGGGGCATCCTGTTGGCTATTACTACGAACGGTATGTGTCTGAGTATTTAACAGAGGCTAATCCGAATTGGCGTCGAATGAGTCCTTTTATACATAATTGTGCGAAATTAAACAAACTGGACTGCATTCATGATGTGGTCAATCTTTTGATGGATAAGTTAGGCTATTCAGAATCCTTATTTGAGCTTGCTGAAGAATTATTTCATGAAAAGATGTACCAAGCGGCAGCCATACTTTATGAAAATGTAGCTTTAAGTGAGAAAAAACAATACTCAGAACGCCTCGCTATGTGTCAGTACCGCTTGTTCCATACGAGGCAAGGAGACAATCAAGAGAAAAATTATGAGGCGGCAGTTCAATTTGAAATATATGTTGAACGACTAGATGAGATAGATCAGTTAGAAGCGTTAAAAGATTTGGCGAATACATACCGTTCGTTACGTAAATGGGACAAAGTAGAACTGTTCGCTAAAGCTTTGGGAGACAAAGCTAAGATTCAATACAAACTGGAACAACAACGGCATCATATGAAAAAAGAAAATTCAAAGAAACCAAGTTTTCCTCTGTTTGCTTATTGGGCATTTTCTCATTTACTTCGTGCTGAAGTTTGTGAAGCTCATAAAGATTATCAGAAGGCACTTCAACATACGTACACATATGGTAACTTAAGTTGGGTGAAAGAAACTGATGAAGTCACTTCAAAATGGAAAATGAGATATAAAGAATGGTCTAAAGCCAATACTTATGTAAATAAACTTCATGCTGGTGAAATTGGTGTTTTGGCTGATTATGTAACATTTTTTTCTTCAAGGAAAGAAGAGTTACTTTCCGGATTAGATAACATACTTGAAGCTGCTAATCGATATCATTTAAATGTTGATAATATACTAAATCAATTTCAAACAGAAATTTTAGTTTTGCTGGATAAACCTGAGTGTGTAGGTACGTACAATCAACAATTAGTTATGGAACGTTATGTTCATTTCACACATGAATTAGCGGTTTACTACTTTAACAAAAATAATTTTGTGGATGGATTTACTTTTTTGTTAAATTGTTTGGGAAAATCTACATTAACCAATAATAAGTCGTATATAATTAAGTGTGTAAAGCTATATGAGTTCTATCAGGAATGTGCAGCATCTGAGACGAAAACAGCATATAGAAATTTAATTAATGAGGTGGATAATGATGAAACGTAAAGTAATTCTATCTTTTTTAGTTACCAGTTTTATACTAGTAGTAGTAGCGGTTCCCCTTCTTCAGCACCAAGACAAAGGGTCTACTTATGAGCCCACAGGGCAACATGGAGGAATGTGAGAATAAAATGTCGCAAGTTCATGATTACAGTAGAGCATAGAAAATCAACTATTATCAAGTAGTTAGATGGGATTGTTCGTCTAGCTCTTTTTTTATATGACGTATTTTAATATTATTTTGCTATACATGAATAAACCCTAAATATTTTATGGCTCCACGGATGTCCACAGCACTGCAATTGCTGCATAAAAATATCTGGATAAATAAAGCTTTCATAGCTGTTTTCAATTTACTGACATGTACGGGTTCATTTTATTAAAATCTCATAACTGACTGAAATGAACAGACTCTAAATTCATATGTGTACACTACGTATACTGTTACAGCCTAGATAATAAGTCTAGGTTTCTTTGTTTTTAATATCCATATGTTATTATTTAGATTAAATGGGGGCGTTCACCCAAAACATCTCTTTAATTTCTACAATTTCCTCTAGCACATCTATCTACACCGTATAGTTATTTAATGGACGCTGATTTCTGCTTTTATATACCCCGGAGGTGGTTAAAATCAAATTACCATTCAATTTCCACAAATATAGGCATAGCACTTCCACTTCCTGACTCAGCCTATTTTTCGACTTGATACCATACGCAAATTGTAGACGGTAGTTGGTCAGCTTTACATACCAATTTTAAGACGAATCTACCGATAAATTATAATGGAATTTGAATACATCTACTCAATCTGGTAACTTTGTATTGCTTGAGTTGTCCTCTGATATTCCACTTAATTATGAAATCATTGTAAACTATCCAAAAAGGTATCTTGAGTAAATATCTGAAATATATATGATTTTATTCTAAAAAACGGTATAATCATGAGTGATCAAATAAATTAATTTTATAACTTGTTTCTCAATTACATAGTTTTTTATCTATGCATCATATGAAAAGTTTATGATGAAGGGTGGTTTATCTATGGAGATCACACCTACGATTAGAGCAGAAGTTCAAACCTATCTGATACGGAAAAGCTTAACCATGACCGAGTTTGGACACATCATTGATTTGAATGTAGGTACGGTTAGCAGTATTGTTACTGGAAATCGTATTTTATCCGTTAACCAATTGGATCGCATTACTGCCGGGATGGAATTACCACCAGACTATTTTTATGAACGTTACATTGAAGAGTGTATCATAGAAGAAACGCTCAACTGGCGAAGAATTAGCCCTTTTTTGTACCGATGTGTGGAGCTTGACCGACTCGATTGCTTGCAACGAGTTGTATTTTTGTTGCTGGATAATCCAATCTATCCTCCGTTGCTCTTTGAAGTAGCTGAGAATATTTACAGAGATGGTCACAATGAAGCAGCGGCGTTTCTTTATGAAAATGTGGCCGAGAGTGAAAGACAGCAACATTCAGAGCGATTGGCGGTTTGCCATTATCGATTGTTTACGATTCGTGTTGGAGACGATCAAGAGAAAAACTATGATGCAGCGGTTCAGTTCGAGCCTTACGTTGAAAGATTAGATGAAATAGATCAGCTTGATGCACTAAGAGCGTTGGTGAATACATATCGTTCTCTACGAAAATGGGTTAAATTAGATTATTTTGCTAAATTGCTGGGAAATAAAGCGAAAATACAATACAAAATTGATCAACAGCATTCTGAAAATAGTGAACATACAAAGAAGCCGCTATACCCTTCATTTGTCTACTGGGCATTTTCGCATTTAATACGTGCTGAAGTTTGTGATGCTAATAAAGATTATGAGACAGCACTCCAACATATCCAGAGATATGCCGATTTAAGCTGGGTAGAAGAGAAAGATGAAACGACCCTAGAATGGAAAAATCAATTTAAAGAATGGGCAAGCGCTAATATTTATGTGAATAGGCTTATGTCAGGCGACTTAAGTGTAATCCCTGATTATGTTGCTTATTTTTCTTCAAAGAAAGATGAAATACTCCCCGCAATAGATAATATAATTGAGGTGGCTAATCGATATAATATAAATATAGATCACATCCTTGAATTGTTTGAAGCAGAAATTCAGTCTCTTTTGAATGAACAAAATCAGGTAGGAGTATATACTCAACAAATTAGTTCAGAACGTTTTACTCATTTTTCAAGGGAATTGGCAATCTATCTTTTGCGTAAGGGGAGATTTTCAGACGGCTTCACATTTTTGTTCAGCTGTTTGGAAAAGTCTGCTGAAGCTAATAATAGAATACAAGCAATTAGATGTATGAGGTTGTTTACACATTTTAAAGAACATGCATCTGCTCACACGAAGGAAGTCTATGGAAATCTGATTAAAGCGGTTAACGAAGATGAAGAGTAAGCTGATTAAACTATTCTCAAAAAGGTTAGATGGAATGATCCGTCTAGCCTTTTTAATATATATATAATATTTATAAGTGCATTGTTGAGCTAGAAAGGATTTATGGTAATCAAAAATAGAAATAACCAGACGATGATAGGGAGGTAAATAACTTTAATTTCTTTGCAGAACACAAGCTGATATCATTCAGGAACTTGGCATCACAAAATACAGCTACATACTTACAAGAAAATCCTGGCACGGATTCCTGGATTACAGGGTATGGTCAGGTTAGGGAATTGAAAGCTAATAGTGCTACGTTGGCCCATGTATCTTATAACAAGGGACTATGATACTTTAGATATAAAAGTCTGTTTATTTCAGTTCAAATGTCACATGATTTAAAAGGAAATAACGGGATAGTAGATGGATTCCCCTAAAACATCTCTTTTGATAACATTATTTCCATCAAAATTAAAGTGGGCGTGGTAAAATGGCTAGAATATTAGTTCCACCTGATAAATTGATAGAAGTAGCTAATCAGTTCTTACCAAGGCATGAAATAGAACACTTGAGTGGAAAGAAGACGGAACGTAAAAAAGAATCAATAAAAAGTAGGGGAATGTTTTGGAATACACTGAATTAGTAGAACGTTTTGAGATGGGGGAAGAGTTTCAGTTCTATTATAAAAACGATAGCTACTGGATTAGCTATAATGAAGAAAAGTATTTTCTTACTCGGGAAAGAGACAGTTTTTCGCAGTCGTTTCAATCAGCGAAAAAAAAGTTGTTTGTTAATGGAAAGATTGACGAAAAGACTATTTTAGAATTGTGGGATAACATAGAAATTTGAAAAAGTATATTTTGGGCTTGATCTTTTTTATAAAAATACCTTGTATTGATTTCGTCCTTAAATATAACTTATGTACTAACTAAGGGAGCTTTAAGCTATTTGAGTTTCAACTGAATAAATAATTGAATACTTCGATTTGAGTATGACTTTTAGTGTAGCTACTAAGTATCCAAATGCTTGCAAATATAATTACAATAAAGATTGGCATTCCATATTTCTTTATAACTATCTCCTTTGTAGGAGCAAGCTTAAAGTGGCGTTACCAGTGGCGCAATATTGCTTTGAACCGTCAATAAAGAAAAGGAGCTATTGCGATTGGACGGCTCTTTTTGCTTTGGAATTATTCTGGGAAATCCACTTATTTCCTTTTATACATAAAAAAACAATTGTATAGACCACTCCAGCAATGAGGCTTAGTATAAACGAGCTTGATAAAGTTCTGTAAATAAAGGTAGAAGTGGGTACTGTATAAAATTCAAACATACCGTTGATTGAAAAACTCATTGTTGTTGGCCCCTTAATAAAGGAATAATATATTCCTACAAAAAAAACGTAAAACAAATACTTAATTATAATTTTTTCAAATTTACTCATTTACTAGCCTCCAATAATGTTTATGGAAAAGGAGAATTTGTGTACTATGAAGCCATTCAAATTAGTATAGGAAAAGCCTAGTATTTAAAAGAAATCCTTGTTAAGCTAACGGGAAACGCTAGTTGAAATTTGTTCATTGAGAGGAATGTTACATGAATGAAAAACAAAGTTATGAAGATTATTGTTACCACTGCATCTATTTTACTTATTATTGGCGTTTCAAGTGCCTTGAAAAATAATGTTGATTTAAAATCCAAAGAAGAAAATGAAATCTTTGAAAGCAGTCCTGATGCACTCGAAGATACACTAACTTGGGATTTAGCGGGTGATAAAGTGGACCCTGAAAAAGATTATTCTGTGACAGTTGGATATCCACATATTAAACTTAATGCAAAAAATACTGGAGCACACTCTTTTAGGGTCGAAGTACAGCACAACAGCAAGAATACGGTTATTTTTAATGTAAGTGTTGCAGCAGACGCAACAGTAGAACTTATAAATAATGATAGTATGCCACTTGTTCCTTCAGGCGCTTATAAAGTGACTATTTACGGTGGGACAGGTCTACCAAAAGGACAAGTTCTTCTTACACAGTCAAAAGCACCATATTGAAGAGGCAGAAATTTGTTCCTATCAAAAGTCGAGTTGTCGAGGGACAAGAACTTGTACCGATCGACGATTAGATATACATTTAATAAGTTACTTTAGCTCATTACGCTAGCGGGCAAGCTAGGTAATCATATAGCGAACACATCAAAGTGCTGACTGTTTATGTGGAGGTCACTATATATGAAATATGCATGTCCATGCTGTGGTTATAAGACACTGGATTATGAACCACCAGGTACCTATGACATTTGTGATATTTGTTTTTGGGAGGATGATGTTGTTCAATATCACGATCCCGATTATGAAGGGGGAGCAAATATTGAATCGCTAAGGCAATATCAAAAAGCTTATTTACAAGGACGTGTTAATCGTAAGCCAACGATTAACGATGAGCGTAATGAGAACTGGAAACCACTTTTAAAAAAGTGACAGTCTCATTACGCTAACGGGAAACGTTAGTTCAATGACAACAGCGGCGGACACAAGACTTTATTTATCAAGTCTTGTGTCCGCCGCTGCTCCTTTAATATACTGGTCCATATTTAGCTGGTGTTAGATCTGAAAGAGAAGAATTATGGGTTTTTCTTGGTTTTAGGCAACACTTCGACTGCTATCTCAGCCCATTTGACAGAGCCGTACGGTGAACTACCTCCCACGAATACATCTGGACTTAGAATATTGACCAAATAAGTACCGGGTTTTCGAATAACGATAGAACCGTTAAAGGATTTATCCTGTTTGAGTGGGACAACGGTCTTTTTTTCAACTTCAATAAAATCATCGTTTTGAAATGCTGCCACACCAAAAGAAACTTCATTGCTTTCCAGATACGTAGCTGTCACGACTCCAGCAATTGCTATTGGATCTCCAGCCTGTACACGGAGGTACCCCTGTGTCGGATTGGTGAAGCGGATGTCTTGCTCGTTCTCGGGATGGTTGTATCTGATAGGAACGGAGGACGGGTTTAATACTTTACGATGGACCATTATCTTAGCAGATCCTTTATCATTTGTCGTAATTTCCAGTGGATTTGGACCAGGGCGAAGGCCTACTGAATATTCAATCCGCTGAAATGTTCTTCCATTCACTATAATTGACTTTTCAGTTGTTTTTTCTGTTCCCTTAAACGTGCTTATGCCACCTCCAATGGAGCTTGTCATACCACCGTGTCCTGTATTCACCAAAACATAAGCATGCCCGAACTCTTTTTGTACTAATGCGCTAAAAGTGATGTTTTCCTTGTCCGTTGTATACGTTGGATGAAGCGCTTTGGCTACTTTATCGTTCCACATCCAGTGCATGACTCCATTACTCCATTACTCCATGTATAATTTATTCCCATCTTAGGCAGGAGTGACGCTGGAATATACAATTGACCGTTTTTCATAAACGTTTTAGGGATTGACTCATCCAGCGCTGTCATTGTTCCGTCTGAGTACCTGAAAATCTTTGATTGGTTAGGCATCAACCGAAATGAGGAAAAAGGTACCGAGTTCTCAGTGTCAAACTCCGCCCACGTGCTGCCTGTCTTTGCATCTCGCTTGATGGTTGCCAAGTGAGCTGTTTCCAGCCATTTGAACGGGAAATACAAATGATTATTTTTCCTCAGCAGTGGAGCGGCCTTTAGGGAGACGGAATCCAGCGATAAAGAAGACTTGTTTAATTTGGCAGTCAGTTGGTGCGGAACCAGATAGAACACAGCCGCATCCTCTGCTACAACGGGAAGAGTGGAATTTGAATTCTCCGCATAACTCAGAGCCGTTGGAAGCAGGCCAGAAATAAGAAGGCAGGAAGCTACAAGTAGAGAAACAAAAATTCGTCTCATTCAATAAACACCTGATTTCATTTTTTTATCATATATACCAGAAAAACGAAAGGAAGTTGCACAGATATAGTATTTTATTCTGACCACTAGCCTTTTTGAATAACTTAGTTCTTTCATTCAACTGCTTTCTTATTTTGTTTTATGACAAGCTTCATGATACTTCGACACGACTCTTACTATAGGATAAATATAAGGCTAATTTACTTTGGAGGTGTCTTTTTGGAGTTATTTCTATTTATACTTAATATTTTAGTTATTCTCCTTTCTATTGCTGGTGGAGTGCTTTTAATTGGATTATTGTACAGAGGATATATACTGCTAGGTTTACTTATTGCTGAGAAAAAGAGAAGAATAACGGCTCAATCTCAGAATCAGACTTGACTATCAGCCCAACATCCGATGGCGGTTACATTCAATGAGAATGCCTGCTTTATAGCGGCTACGCTTGTTGCCATCGGCATATAAATCCCCCCTCAAAATGAATGCAAAAAAGCCGCCATAGCTTTGGCGGCAGTAGTTGGTATGTTTATACCGTTGATAAAACTGAGAAATCCAAGCGGACAAGATATATAATCAGATTCTAGGGAAACAGATTTAATTCAAAGTACTTCAACTTTGATTACATCGCCATGCGCCTGCACGCCCTTGCGATGTATTTTTTATCGTCCGAAGTCAACACGGAGTCAATGCTTCGCTTCAACTTTTTCAGCGCAGGATGAATCGAGCGTTCGCTCGTATTCGTCCCGGTCATCCTCGAAAAAGCTACGCTGCATCAAAACTTTGACAGTTTGAATATCGGCCTCAAAATCTTGCGAATCCCAAAAGCAAATACAGTCATTGCGGTCCATGAGCTGCGCATATTCTGGATGTATTGATCGTTGATTATATAAGTCCGAGTGGAAGTAGGACTCTTCAGACCGAACTCTTCCCACTTCGCCGGATCATTCGAACCTCCGAGCCTTACAAGCATATTCGCCGACTCGCTATTTACTTTAGCTGGAATTTGCTCGTATGCTTGGGTGATTTGTGCATGAAATTCGTCGATCGGATTGCCGCTGACAAGGCTTTCCAAGTGGATGCCTTCACGAAGGTAAGAAACGTATGCTAGATGGTCGGCCCAGAACTTGTCGATATAAAAAAGCCGTACGCGCTGCTCCAAAGGACTCATCGGCTTCTTGCCTTTTAAAATTGCGAGCCGCTCCTCGTATAGAATTCGCCTCTGATCCTCCACCATATCCGAATAACAGTTCAGTTCCTGCTGGATATCGAAGTTTTGGCCCATAATAACACGTTGAATATGCGCGATTTTGCTGCGTAGCGCTGAGTCTTCGAGAGCCTCATCCTGCCTGTGGGCGCGAATCGCTTTATGGATGCCGAACCGAAGTAACAACTCGTCCTCCAAGCTTACGAAAAATACGGAAGCTCCAGGGTCGCCTTGGCGCCCAGAACGCCCGCGCAGTTGGTCGTCGATCCGCACGCTTTCGTTTACATGCGTACCAATCACGTATAACCCTCCCAGCTTGGCGACAACTTCTGCTTGCGTAGGGTTGCCACCGCCGAGCCGAATGTCGACGCCGCGTCCCGCCATATTCGTAGACACCGTCACGGCGCCGATTTCTCCCGCTCTTGCAATGACCTCGGCTTCTTCTGCATCGTTTTTCGCATTCAGAACATGGCAGGGTACGCCGGCAACTGCTAGCGCCTCTGCCAGCATGTCAGACTCCTCCACACTTGACGTACCAATGAGAATCGGCCGTCCCATCGCATGGACGGACAAGATTTCTTGGACAAGCGCCTTAAGCTTGGCTTCCTTATGGGTATAAATCCGATGCGGTTGATCGATCCGTATGTTTGGCCGGTTCGGTGGAATTTGCACGACCTGCAGTGCATAAATCTCTTTGAATTCCATTGCGGAAGCGTACGCGGTAGCCGTCATTCCGCAAATTTTTGGATACAGGCTAATGAAGTGTTGAAGGGTGATCGTTCCGAGAATTTTCCCGCCGACTTTCGAGTACAGCCCTTCTTTAGCTGCAAGCGCGGCTTGCAGTCCTTCTGGCAAATGCCTGTTCTCCGCCACGCGGCCGGTATATTCGTCTATCAGCTCGATTTTACCGTCCCGGACGATGTAATCGACGTCTTTTTTCAATAACGTTTCCGCATACAACGCGCAATTTAACGACGACAACAAATGACTATTATGGCTTTCGTACAAATTACCGCATCCCAGCAGCGACTCCGCTTTCGCAGCGCCCGCCTCATTCAAATAAACGTTCCGCTTGAACTCGTCGAAGTCGTAATACTTATCTTGCTCAAGCTGCCTAGTCACATCTGCGAAACGAATTACGTCGTTGCCGGAAGAATCCGGCTCGCCAGCGATGACTAGCGGCACCCGAGCTTCGTCGAGAAGCAGTGAATCCGCTTCGTCGACGATAACGTACTGGAAAGGACGATGCACGGTATCGGCTTCGCTTAGTGTAATCGTGTCGCGCAAATAATCGAATCCCGCTTCTTTGGCCGTAACATAGGTTATATCCGCGGCGTACGCTTCTCGTTTCTCGGACAAGCTCATGCCCTCTTGAACCGATTTTACCGTTAACCCGAGGAAACGATAGATCGGACCCATCCACTCCGCATCCCGATTTGCCAAATAATCGTTAAAAGTGAGCACATGAACGCCTTCGCCGGTCAGCGCATTTAGATAAGCAGGCATAACAGCAGAGAGCGTTTTTCCTTCGCCGGTATGCTGCTCGATCACAAATCTCTCGTGCAGAGCGATGGCAGCCATGATCTGGACATCATAAGGCTGTAATCCGAGCTTTCTCTTCGCTGCCTCGCAGACTAACGCATAAGCATCGACAAGCAGCTCATCCAAAGGGGTACCCAATTTTGCATCCTTTTTCAGCCGGAGAGATTCCGCTTTCAGCCGCTGATCGTCCCATGCTTCCAAATTCCGTTTCCTAATGAGCTCCGCTTTGTCCCGATAGCCTTTCAGCTTATTCTGGGTATCGCGGTCTTTGAATTTTTGCATCAACTTGACGGCTAAATTCATCGGAATTTGATCCCTCCTCGGTAGAAATACGCGATTCTATAGTGGCTAAAGTATAATCAAACTCTATAACAATAGCAAAGTTTGGAATAAAAAAACAACTCCCTTGCTTTATTCTTATTATTAGGCAACGATGTATGGACTCACAGGAAAATTACATCTTGGAGGTCAGAAAGATATATCTTTTCAGTAAATTGATAATTTTGTGATTTTAACAAAGGGAGAGCTGCATCGTGAAAAGATTCTTTACGGTTTCCGTATTCCTTATTTTTATACTTGTACTAAGCGTACAAGCCAGTGCAAAACATCCTTATAATTACACAATTAATATACAGGTAAACGGTGTTCCTATTAATTTTGGAACTAATTCAGATTCACCTCCATATAATTGAAAATGCTACAAATACAGCTTTTGTTCCTCTTCGCTTCGTTTCTGAAAATCTAGGGGGAAAGTAAGGGACTGGGACAAAACTTTACAACAAGTCACCATCGAATCAAAGGATGGAACTATAATTAAATTGGCGATCGGTAGTAAGATTGCGTATGTCAACGATGAAAAGAAAACCATGTTAGCTGCGCCGCAGATTCCTACAACTCGTGTTCAAGTTCCTTTAAGAATTGTTTCTGAAGTGTTGGGAGCAAAAGTGGATGCCAAAAAAATAGGTGAAACATTAAATGTGAACATTACAACTTCTAATTAATATTTTTAAATCTAGAGTATACTATTTATAAAGTATAATGATTGAAGACTATTGATATTGTACATCAAACGGCAACACACATAATCCAAGCCTTTGAGTAGTTGGAAACCAATGTGCGATTTTTTTACACATGGTCTAATTTTACGACTTAGCTTCCATACAAATTTCAAAATGGAATTTAAGACGTTCGAATGAAAACAGGAGTCTATCTTACAAAAGAGACAAACCACTTGTAATTAGAATTGTCTAGCACTTATGTTAAGGTCATAGAGAGAGCCGTCATTGTTGTAAATATATACTTTATAGTTACCTGATAAGCCAATACCAACTAATTGTTCAAAATTCCTAGTTTTTTGTCCACCAGCAGGAATAGTTGTTTCTCCGAAGTCCTGACCGTTGACTTTTACACTAAGATAAACTGTTGACGAACCATTATTTTTAGTGTAAATATTCAATTTTTTACCGTTCTGAGGAGAGAGTGTGAAGAAATCTTTGAAAGCTCCTTTTCCTATATGATGAACAGCAGGAATAGTTATAACATCCATAGGTGTAATTAAACAGGTATCCTTGACTTCATTACCATCAGCATTACCTTGATCTTGAGTTGCAGATATTGATTGCTCCGCATTTGCTATGTAACTGTTATCTCGCAAAAGATGTAGCGGACAAAGATAACATTAATGCAGCAGACAATGATACTGTTAGTATTTTCTTCATAAGATGAATTCTCCTAAAATATTTTTTGCAAATACTAAGTAAAATACAAAAGATCTAGTATTCAAAATGATCTATTTATCAGAAAAATTTTGAAAAATTTCCAAAAAGGTATCTCGAGTACTGCATGAAAAGTATTATGATTTGTCCAAAAAGATGGTACCATCAGAGCGCTAAACCATTTTATTACTTGTTTCACAATTACATAATAATTTTAACTATGCATCATATAGTGAGTTCACGCTGAAGGGTGGTTTATCCATGTGAAAATTACACCCACGATTACGATTAGAGCAAAATTAGAACACTATCTACAACAAGAAGGCTTGAATTTATTGGAATTTGCTCATATTTCAGGCATGAATAGGGGGATAATAAGTAACATAGTTTCATCCTCTAACATTGACATACAATACTTAAGACATAATAAATCTGTTTATTTCAGTTCACATGTCACATGGATTACAAGGAAATAACAGGATAGTAGATTTTCCTAAATCACCCCTTCTGATAGGATTATTTCCATCAAAATTAAAGCGGGCGTGATGGTATGTGGAGAATATTGGTTCCATCTAATAAAATTGATGGAAGTGGCTGAATAGTTCTTACACGGAAAGCATGAAATGGAACGTATGCTGAAATGAACGAATTGATTTTGTCCAACAAGGCAGGTCTGGAGCTACTCGAGAAAGATTTTTTTAGGAATTTCAGGGTTCTCGACAATCCATGCAGGAGCGAGGGGTAACCAAAGAAATGGCAGATTCTTGGGTGGAGAATGGGAAGGCCCATCAGCAAAATATTACCTATATACCAGTGGATCTTGGGAGGTGAACAATGAATTTGAATGAAATTAAACAATTGCCTGATGTTATGTCTAAAGAACAGTTAGAGTCTTATATTATTCAATATTTAGACTCCATTGAAAATTTAGAGAAATTAAAAATTCTTGAAACGTTGGAATGTTTTTCGGAATTTGCTGACAGGGAGACTTATACTTACGAATTGTTAAGTGATTCGTTGAGAAAAAGATTAGACAGCTTTCTCCAGAAAATATGGGATGATACATCTTCAGAGATAGTAGATGTATATTCTTCAGTTGTTGTTAATCTGAACTTAAAAAGTAGCTATAACTTGATGAAAGAATCTTTAAACAAAGATTTGGATGAAGATGTAAGGGAAATCAGCGAGGAAACTGTAGATGAAATTGGTGAAGAAATATCGGTTCCATTTAAAATGAACTAATATGTGAGAGTTCAGAGCTAAGTTCCAAATGCTTGCAAAAGTATTTAATGGATTTTGTTTATTATTTGTTTTGCATTTCTATTATAATCATTCTAACGCTTCCTTAGAAATATCATGATAATAAAATAAGACATATTGTCTATTTCCTTCATTTCCCTTATGATAATTGCACTACTACCTAAGAAGGAGATACATATGAAAAAAGCTATTCTACTATTATTAATGTTTATTGTTTTAATTCCATCACAAGCATTGGCAGCAACATCTACAAAAGCAATGTCAACAAGTGAAATCGAAAAAATATACTTTGAGAATTACAAAGATCGTGTAAAAGAAATTAAAGTTGCACAAAAAAAACTTAATGCTGTTCTGGGGGCAGAAGTTCGTGAGCTAACTCAGAAATTAAGTCAAGCATCAGCGCGGTATAAAAACGAAGTGAAAAATAAGTCAAGTAAAGCGGTAATAGCTCAATCCAAGGCTGACTGCGATAAATTAAAGAAGTAGCTCAGCGTGGCTAAAGTGGAACTAAATAAAACAGTTAAAAATTAAAGAAAGTGAACAAGCATTAAAGGATACTGCAAATCAGAAAGCAGACCTTATAAAATTCATTAAGAATCACACAGCAGGAAAAGATAAACTTACTGAGTCTCAATTTAGCAAACAAGTTAATGGAGATATTATGTCGATTGACGGCTCATTTACTGGCATTTTAAAAATGTTGACGGAAGCTGAATAATGGCGAGTAGAGGCAGCAGGTATCACCTGTTGTCTTTTTAATTTAGGCTTAGAATGGAAGTTATTGTTGGAGACTTTGGATTGCTGTGGAATGGGATGGATATGGATGAAATAAATTTGTTCGTTTTTATATAATGAAGTACGATTAGTGAGGAGAAAAATGTATGAATCGTAAGTTTTTTATCATGGCTTTGATAAGAGGTATTTTCGGGTATTTCCCTTGTGGGCTGGGAGTTGCAGTATTATTGGAGGCTTATAGCAGATATAGTCTAAGGTTTTTTTTAATTGGAGCTACATGTTTCCTTATCGGGGGATTGGTGCTTTACTTCACAAGACGCTATGAATCATCAGATTGGTTACTTTAGATAAAGCAAATATTACATTAGAAGGAGTATATGATGTTATCACCAAAACAAGAAGAGAGCCTTAGTAAATTTATGAGTAAAATTCTTAGGCATACACCAGAACAGTTTGGAATTAAGTTGGACCATGAAGGTTATTGCCACGTGCAAGACTTAATTTCAGCAATTAAATCAGAGAATAGATGGTTGGATATAGGAGAAGCAGGGATTGATCAAGTCGTAACTAATTGTCTAAAGAAGCGATACCACATGGTAAATGGATACATACGAGCGAACTACGGGCACAGTGCAGGAAGATTAGATTACAAAGAATCCATTCCGCCAACTGCTCTTTATCACGGAACAAATAGCAAAGTAGTTGATAAAATTATTACCGAGGGAATTAAACCAATGGGGAGAAAATATGTTCATCTATCTGAGACACTTGAATTTGCAACATTGGCAGGTAAGAGACGTGGTGAATTAGTCATTCTTGAAGTCGATACAGTAAAAGCGCTGGATAATAATGTGAACTTCTATATCGCTAACAATGGTGTTTGGCTTGCCGATTTTGTGCCTCCACAATATTTCAAAAAAATTCAACAATGATATTTTCGTTTGTATTAAAAAGTCAGTTGCATTACTTGAATCTGTTAGTGAATCTATTATTTCTATAAAATTGGATGCTCTCAAAAGAGTGAAGTCAAATAATTTACTTTGCCAGGCATTGATACAATACTTATGACATAGTAAATCCGTTTATATCAGTCCATTTGTCACATAATATAAAAGGAAATTTCAGGATAACAGGTGGATATCCCTAAACATCTCCTTCTGATAAGATTATTTCCATCTAAATTAAAATGGACGTGATCAATTGGGGAGAATATTGGTTCCACCTGATAAGCTAATGGAAGTGGCTGACCAGTTCTTGCATGGTAAACACGAAATGGAACGTATGTTGAATTTACTGAATGGAAGAATTGATTTTGTCCAACAAGGTTGGTCTGGTGCTACCCGAGAGAGGTTTTTCCAAGATTTTCAGGTCTCTAGACAATCCATGGTCGTGACACTTGAACGACTTTCTACGGTTGCACAAGAACTCATTTTTATTTCAAAAAACTTCACACAGGTAGATGGAGAAAAAGTTGTACTGGATGTGCCAGGGAATGGTATGCCTGTTAAAACGGCATCAAGCGGCGAAGGTTGGTTACATAAAATTTTTGAACAGATCGGAAAAGCGGAGATCACCAAGGCTGAAGCCCAGATGGAAGCTAGCAAGCTTCAAGGAGAAATTCTGTGGGATACTGCTCAGGGAGCGAAAGGTGCTATTCAGGAAGATTTAACCTTGGGGATGCTGCCTGACAAAGACCGTGACTATGATCATCCAATGGCAGCTAAAGTAGGTGAAATTCTTGGTCACGTAGCTACAACATTGCAGGGAGCTGGTGAGGTAATCGTTGGAACAGGTGGAGAAGGATTATCAGTTGCTGTTTCATCCACGGGAGTTGGTAGTATTATCGGAATACCTGGATTGATTGGCTCAGCAGCTTTAGCGGCACATGGAGGTACAACCGCAGTTAAAGGCGCAAGCGGAATAGGGAAGAGCTCAGCGGAATTGTGGCAGATGGCGAAAGGAGAAGGTGGAGGTTCAGTTAAACAGACACTTACTTCCAACAAGGGAACGTCGATAGATGTTACTCCTTCATCAAATCATACAAGTACGACAACGAATCCACATCCAGCTAAAGGTGAACCTAACTCATCAATTGATATTCTGGATAAAAATACAGGTGAGATAAAAACAAGAAGATATTATGATGAAAATGGAAGGGCTACACGCGATGTAGACTACACGAATCATGGAAATTCAAAGCAGCATCCAGAGTGGCCTCATGAACATGTTTTTGAATGGAAAGAAGATGGGACATTTAAAAGAGTTAACAAGAAGTAGGAGGGACTGTTTTGGAATACGATGAATTGGTGGAACGTTTTGAAATGGGAGAAGAGTTTCAGTTCTACTATAAAAATGATAGCTATTGGATTAGCCAGAATGAAGAAGAGTACTTTCTTACTCGTGAAAGGGACAGTTTTTCGCAATCATTTGAATCAGCAAGAGAGTTGTTCATTAATGGGAAGATTGATGATAAGACTATTCTAGAGTTGTGGGATAGCATAGACATTTGAAAAAGTACAATTTGAGCCTACTCCTTAATAATAAAAACGGGAGTGGGCCTTTTACATAGTTAGTCAATCTGAATAAAGGAGGATGACATTTACAAACACCTTGCTTCATACGTAGATGCGTCAACTTCAATTTACCATGCTCCAATGTCAAACATGACTAGTTGTTGAGCTAGGATAAGGGAATCAAGCAGATGAACAAAATGCCCATCTAAAAGATATTACCGATATTGTTAAGGAACTCGGTATCACGAAACAACAGCTACATAACTATAAAAAACTCCTAAAGTTGATTCCTGAGTTACAGGATATGTTTGAAGATCAGGAGTTGAAAGCGATGACTATAAGCTTTTGGTCATAGGTATAAAGTTATCTTATTTCACATAACAATTAGGAATTAAGTTAGTTTTCCATAAATTGGAATAATGTTACTATGTCATAACGAACTCAAACAGAGGTATATTATGACAACAATTAAAGTGACACCTGAGCAGCTTATGGCTGTCTCCAAGCAGTTTGAGTTAGCACAGCAAACGGCAACTCAAATGAATAGTAATTTAGTACAACAAATTTCATCTATGGGGCAATTGTGGGAAGGACTAACTAAAGAGCACTTTTTCTATTCCTTCCAAACCTCTCAGAATAATATGAATGACTTTGTTACCTTGACGGATTCTATTGCTAGGGAATTACGTCACCATGCAGATAAATTCAGATTAGCAGATCTGATGGAAGCAGGTAACATTGACGCAAGTTGTTTACCACCTCCACCGAATTCATGTGCTGTTCCTGCTCCAGATACACGGAATGCGTTCCAAAAATCAGTAGATAGCTTAACTGAACTAGGCCAGGATTTTGTAGACGCTAATTCAGTACGCTATGAGAAAAAGTTTGATTCAGTCTGGAGCTTTCTAGATTATATGTCGTACGGCATTCCGAAGGGAATGTATCAAGGGTACATGGAACGGGCAGCTAAACAAAACGATTCATGGAATGACATGCTCAATTTCGGTACATTTGGGGTATCGGGCATGATTCAGGGAGCATTTAATCCCAACAATGCCTGGTCAAAGGAACACTGGGCTAATATGATCGGTACAGCAGGATTGTTTGGAGGAGTTAGTTCGGTAATCAAGCCTAAAATTAGTTTGAAATCATCTATTAAGTATGAGATTCCGAAGAATAATACGAATTCAAAATTGCGTAATTCAATAGAATCTGAACCTAAAACAGAAGTACAAACAGGTGGAAGAAACGATCTTTCAATTGATGAATATTTCCGTAGAGAAGCTGAAGCAGATGAGATGTATGATCAAATCAGAGCTTCTGATAGTGATGTAAGAGCAATAGCTGAAAATTCTGGAATGAAGGAAAGTAGAGTTCAAAGAATCAAAGAACACGTTTTCATAAATGAACATATAAAATCAAGTGGTTATGGCAGATTTCATTCTGATTACGAAATAGCTCAAGCTTGGGATAGATTACAAAAAGGATTACAAACAGAAAAAGATATGGATTTGCTTAATCATGAATTGTTTGAATCCAGATTTGAGGGTATATTTAAAACAGACTATGAGACTGCTCATAAAGCTGCGGTAAGGTCGGGTCGTCCATGGGAAATAGAATAGAGGAGATTTTATAATGGGAGCATTTGTTTTACTTTTTAAAGAACATGAGGATGAGAATGTAGTTATTTATAGATATGGTCCAAATGAACACATTATGGGGAAAATTCAATTGAACAAAGAGACTAAGCTATTTTCTGAAATTGAACCTTTACCAGATCCGAGTCATTTAAATAAATTTTATTTTGATAGGGCTGCACAGCGGATGGCACGTTGCTTCGTTAAAGAAGGTGGTATATTTCCCGAAAAGTTGACATTTGAATCATAAAGTAGGCTTCAATAATACGAACCGAGCTTGCTCCTTTAACAATAAAATGGGAGTGAGCTTTTTTCATTTTTCATAGTAATTTATCTGTTAAAGAAGATAATTTGCATGCACCTAAGAATTAAGAGGCGGGTTTAAACAGGAGAGTCTTCAATCAGGCTACTAACTTAGTGATATGGGTAAAGTATACGGAAGGTGCGTGAATGTTATGAAGTATGATACATTCTTAAAATTATGGAAAGAACAAAATAGTCTAATGAGACTATTGTTCTGTGAAAATAAAGTGTTAGACTGAAAAACAAAGCATTAGACCGTGAAAAATAAAGTTGTAGAATGGCAGCCGGCATTAGCCAACGGGCAGGATAACGCAACCATTAGATGGACTTATGGTTCTCATATGATACAATTTATCCCAGAAGTATCTTCGCGGGTTCATGAAAAGCAGCGGTGATGAACTAATAGGAGACCAACACAAAAAAGTGGTAGTTTTATGGATATGCAATAGTTTACTATAGGGTCTTATTCCTCGGTTCGTCTAACCGATTGTAACGGAGACTTCATGAAGTGCCTGGAGAGATGGAAATAAAAGTGTTGCCTGACAATGGACATAGCGGGACTGGAAGAGCGGAAGTGACAAAGCCCATAAGCGTAGGTCACAGCTCATAATACGAACGGAGAACTATTGCTTAACCAAGATATTACTGGAAAGTGCGGAGGATAATTTGGATCGCAATTCGCTGGAATCGAGTGGAGATTCACTTCGCAGACAACTGGTGGCACTACGCGCCGAATGGAACTTGGTACTAAAAGGAGGGGCAGGACACATGCAAGAAGAACAGGAAATATTCGCGGGCGACGGATATAACAGGTCGTACGCAATGGCTACGGGTATGCCGATTTTGAATCTTAGGGGTAGCATACCGCGTGAAAGTAACGGCCAACTACCGTTTCCGTGGGTGACAACGGGCATCAGGATTGATAAAGAACAGATGTTGGAAACCGTTATGAAGCAAAAGACACTCGAGTATTTGTTTAATATGCAATTCAGTAAGGAGGAAATGACCGACCGCAATTTGGTTGTAGGCTGTTATGAATACAGGAATCCAAATGACAAGGAACAAATAATGCTATATGCGCTGGTTTCGTTGAAGGAATTTCTCGCGAGATACGGCGATGAACGGGCATTGGAGATTCTGATGCGAGTTGGCTGCACATACGAGAAGATTATGGAGGAATGTGATGAAGCCATTAAAGAACACTTTGCAGTGTTGCGCCGGTCACTTCATTTAAATAATTTGAGGGACAAATATGATGTCGTTTACGAGTGGAGTGAAGAGGAAGGGGTAAAGACGTACATAATCAGATACACCAAATCGAGTTATACGAAGATTAAAGCTAAATCATTCGAAGAGTTGACCAAACTCTATGATGAGCAACGGAAGAAGGATGCGAAGAAGACGTTCGCGACTCTGGAACCGTTAGAAGCATTTATGCAAGCATAAGAAAACCGCCCCTTTACGGGGCGGTCAGAGTGTCGAAAAGTCCTCTGGACTTTCTCGACACTCTGAGGGGATGTAATTCATCCCCTCTTTTCTATGATAAATTGTGTAATATAAATCCTCCTGTGTTTTGCCAAAGTAAAATTATTTGACTTTGCCTCTTTTGCTGAATACTGGTTTCCCCTATCTCTTCCATGTTCAATCCCATAAGTTTTCTCTAGTTCAACAATACAGAAGCGAATGCTCATATGGCTTTATGCATTAATATGAGAATTATTAATGGCAAACAAGCCATATAAAGTTACCCGTATACATTTTATCATTGATCTTTTCCTGCAAACTTGGGATGGTCAATTAATTAGTCACAAAACATTAGCTCTGGTCAACAAAAAGGCTATGTAACATGAGTTCAGAGTGATATGTAAACGAATGTTGAAAGAGGCGGAAATGAATGTTATTTTTAACATGCAAGAGTACGCATTGAATGAGAACTAAATGAGAAAGACTACCTTATAAGTAAAGAAGGTAGTCTAGATTAAAGAAATGTTAATTGGAAGTTGTAATGTTCACATTTAATGTCCCATCTATTTTTTTAGCGTCAACTTTAGCTCCCAATACTTCAGAAACAATTCGCAGTGGAACTTGAATACGAGTTACCGGACTCTGTGGTGCAACAGACAAGGTTTTCTTTTCACCGTTGACATATGCAATTTTGCTACCGACCGCTAATTTAATTACAGTTCCATCTTTTGATTCGATGGTGACTTGTTGTAAAGATTTGTTCCAATCTATTACTTTTCCTCCTAAATTTTCAGAAACAAAACGAAGAGGAACAAAAACTGTTTCTGTAGCATTGTCAATATAGGGAGGCACATCTGAATTAGCTCCAAAATTGATAGGAACACTGTTTACCTCTACATTAATTGTATAACTATAAGGATGTTTGGCGCTAACTGGAATGCTTAATACAAGTGAAAAAATAAGAAATACAGAGACTGTAAAGAACCTTTTCATGATGTATTTCTCCTTTTTTAATTCGAAGTATAATCAATTTACTGAAAAGAAATATCTTTCTGACTGCCCCGATGTAGTATAATCTATTTTTCCTCCATAAGTCCATACATCATTGCTTTTAAGCTGAGACACTACTTGGGTAAACTGAACTGGAACTATTGTTAGTTAGAAATTTCATATTGTTCCAAATAGCAGGTGTAGTGTATCCAAAGTGGAATGGGCTGGTGGTTGAAGTAGGGGAACCCGTAGCTATTGTAGTTAGCTGTTTAACTGACCTACCTGTACTTCCTAACCCATTAAATCTAACAA
Source organism: Paenibacillus sp. SEL1 (assembly GCF_054602535.1). NCBI lineage: Bacteria > Bacillati > Bacillota > Bacilli > Caryophanales > Paenibacillaceae > Paenibacillus > Paenibacillus sp. SEL1. The sequence goes on from NZ_CM137723.1 coordinate 3,870,122, forward strand.
CATAAATCCGAGTTATTCACCATGGCTCCAATATCAATTTGAATATAATTGTTGGATGGATAAGGGAATCAAGCAGTTACAAAATGTCCATATAAAAGATATTTCAATTGGAGAAGAGGAATGACTTAAAGACTATAAAAGGCTACATGAAATATCCTGGGTGAACAAAGAGGAGGTGTATGTAATAACCATGATACACATGGAACCCGTACAAGTGGGTGAGCAAACATTTATCGGAGTCGAGGTCAAACTGCATAAAACAACGCTGCTGACTATCTCCAACTCCGTGGTTACTCATGTGTGGCGCGTCTAAGATATGGCTACTTCAGGGGATTTAAAATCTTCTTTATTTAAGCCTAAAATCAAGCAGGACAAGCTTTCATAAATATTTGCTTCGAACCGTTAATTAAGAAAAGCCGTTGCTTGGACGGCTTCTTTAACCTTGAAATTATTCAGGTAAAATCTACTTATTTCCTCTTATACATAAAAAAGTAATTGTATACACCACTCCAGCAAAGAGGCTTAGTAGAAACGAGGTTGATAATGTTCTGAAAATAAAAGTAGAAGTGGGTACCGTATAAAATTGAAACATACCGTTGATCGGAGTACTCGTTGTTGTTGGCCCTTTAATAAAGGAATAGTATATTCCTACAAAAAAACCGTAAGACAAATACTTAATTAGATTTTTTTCAAATTTACTCATTTGTTAGCCTCCAATAATGTTTTTGGAAAAGTAGAATTCTTGTACTATGAAGCCATTCAAAGTAATGTAGGAAAAGTCTATAAATATAGCGATCTTAAAAATCTTTGGTAAGGATGTTTATTGATATTATGTCAATTATATTGTTTTAAATCAAGAAAAAGGAATAATGATGTAATCATTATTACTCAATCTTTGGTGTTAGCCCTATGGATAAAACCCCTGAAAATCTAGGTACACAGCGTCTAACATTAACATTACGTTAAATCCAGTCATAACAAGGCTTATGACAGTTTGTCAAAAGTATAAGGAAAAGAAAACTACTTATAATCAGGAATTTTATTCTTTTTTCTTCGTGATTCACTAAACCTGGAATGACGTTCAATAAAATGTACAACATATAAGCTTAAAAAATTGGTCTAGGCTCTTTGCATGTCTATGTGAAGCAAAGGTTACAAAGAGGAAGGCAAAACAAGAAGGAATGTGTATACAGGAGTCAAGAAGAGTCATCCCCCATGAATATGAAGCTATTCGCCTAGCAATAGACGTTTCTTTGTTAACAATTTACTATACTTATCCAAAATATATGGGAAATTATCCCTATATGTTGTATTATAAGATAGTGTGAAAAAGAGCCAAAGTAGCTAAGGAGGAACATTGTTGTCTATATTTGTGATAGTGTGTGTCGTTGTTGTATTGATTGCTTTGGTGTTGCTACGCTTATTTAAGAAGCCTAGAGTTCAGGAACCGTATAAAGTAACGCAGAATATTGACCCTTATAAAATTGGCATTAACGAAATAGACCGTATGGAGGATGGCAAGGACTTTGAAATGTATCTGTTCAGGCTGTTCCAGTGTTTAGGCTATGGTGATGCGTATAAAACACAAGACAGTAGAGATTTTGGAACAGATTTGGTATTTACGGACAGAGAGGGCTACCGTAATGTCATTCAGGCTAAACGGTATGCAATAAGCAATCCTGTTGGTTTGAGCGCAGTTCAGGAAGTTTATAGTTCTATGCGATTTTACAGAGCTAAGAAATCTATTGTCATTACTTCAAGCAAATACACAACTTCGTGTGAACAGTTAGCCAGTTATAATGGAGTAAAGCTGTTGGATCGCAACGATTTAATTAAAATGATTGAGCTATTCAAAGAACAACAGCACAGCAAGGTAAAAGATATTATTGAAGCAGAGCCATACTTGAGTTTGGATTCATGGGATGATTATAGGAATAAGGATAAGATTAAGGATCGTAAGGCTGAAAAGCTTATCGCTTCAGGTAACTAGATACTGGTGACTCTTGTAGTAAAACCATGATTTTATTAGGGTGCATAAGAAAGAAATCTAGTGGAGGATTAAGCGTGGAAATTATAACTAAATATTTGCCTTTAGTCGGAGCTGGATCTGTAGTCGCACTAGCCGTACTAATTTTCAAAGCTATTGCGTTAATTAACTCAACTCCTCTTGAAAAGCTATTGTACAAGAGTAACAAGAAATATATGGTAACACCACTGTCGATTGCTCTAACTGTTGCTTCTACTGCTATACTAATTGTCATCATGGGTTTTTTTACAGGTGATATCAAAACTATAAAAGACTTCAAGGGGATAATAGGGACTGACCCCCGTTTGTGAGACAGGGATCAAAACACCTTTCAAGTTTAAGCAGCCCGTCGCCTGTAATCTACCGGCGACTGGTTATTTAGTTTCGTTTGAATCCGAATTGAGTTATAGTAGGTGACGTAGTCTCGAACGGTCTGTACAACGATTGCAGTCGTTATACAGATGAGATATTCAAGGTAGAACGTTTCAGACTTTAGTGTGGAATGAAACGATTCGATGGGGGCATTATCAGCGGGCGTTCCTTTACGGGACATGCTCATGGTAATGCCTTTTCCCTTTACTGCAGCTTGATAAACCTGTGACGTATATACGCTTCCTTGGTCGCTATGAAGCAGCATGCTTGTCCGTTTTGGAAGTTGATTCAGCGTATCCAAAACCAAGGACGTGTCTTGCTTGTCCGCTATACTGTAAGCCACAATCTCCCCATTGTACAGATCTAGAATGCTAGAGAAGTACAACATTTTTCCGCCAAACGGTAAATAGGTGATGTCCGTGACGAGCTTTTGCAGGGGCGCCTCTGCATGGAATTGCCGCTTCAGCAGATTTTCTGCCGGATAAGCGGGCTGCCCAGTGATCTTTCGTTTTTTCATCCTCACGCGGCACTGTAGCCCCTCACGCTGCATAATCCGCTGAACCCGTTTGTGATTCATTCTTTGCTCTGCCCGAAGGAGTGCGGTGATTTTCCGGTAACCATACCGAAATTTATGATGGATGCAAAGCCCCCGGATTTTCTCCACCGTAGCATCTGTGTGCTCTGTCTTCACGGCTGCTTTCCAGCGGTAGTAGGTCGCTCTTGCGATCCCGAGCCATGTACAAGCCTCAGACACCGTCACTTCGTCTCGAATGGATTCGACCCAAGCAACGGCAACTTCTGGTTCTTACCTCCTTTCCAGTTCCTTGTATTTTTTTAGTAGGTCCAATTGCTGCTTCAGGAATCGGTTCTCCGCCTTTACTTTTTCAAGCTCCGAAGAGTGCTCCGGACCTTTTCCGTAGCTGTATTGTTTACCCACAGGTTGCTCCAGACGATGTACTTCGCCTTTTCGATACCACCTCATCCATGTTTTTAGTTGTGTCTTATTCCGTATTCCCAACTGCTCCATAACCTCTCTTACCAGAACTCTTGCCAATCTCATTTCAATAGCTTTCATCTTCACTTCTACTGGATAGCTAACTCTCGTTGCCAACGTAAAAATACCTCCAAGGTTATCTCCATATCTTACGACATGGCTTGATTCTCTTGAAGGTGTTTTGATGTGTCTCACGTTATGGGGTCAGTTCCATATTAGGAGCTTTAATTCTTAGCTTTTTATTATGTTTAATTATTTATGTGACTTTATATTTTGTAGCAAAGAGGATAGGAAGAGTATACTATTTCACAGATAATATAAACGGGACAGATATTGAGCTTTACTTATTAAAAACTACTGATGAGGGTTATATTTTATTGTCTGATAAACCAGACATTTATTCTAGGGATGGATTTAAGATATTAAAGAAACAAGAAGACATACTCAATAAGAAGATTTATTCAAAGACAATCAATTCATAGTATTGGAGATGATGATCTAAAAATGAATCAAAACCAGCATTACACAATGACCTACACTCTGAACAGCGGCATCAAAGGAAGTGTAAACCTATTCACCAAACAAATACAGGACTGGATAGAATCTTATCGTGTAGGCAGTAAATATGTAACAACAGTAGGCAGAGAGCATTTTGGATTGAATCCTGAGCTTGTAGCAGATTTTAAGGTACATAATGAATATTCTGAGCAAAGGGAACATGTAACAGCATTACAATCTACAGTAACAAGTAAGGCCTGTGAACAGTTAACAAATGCATATAGTCAGCATAAGGTATTGATTCAAGTAGAGTGTAAATGTGGAGCTTCCTATATAGAGAAATCAACATACAGAAAGAACAAATGGGGCTGTAAAGAATGTGGTGATATTGTATTCTTGGATAGCAAAAAGGGTATGGTGGATACGAATAAAGGAAAAGCATGGTATATGACAAATAAGTATTTCGTTGAGAGGTAAGGAGGCTTCTTTGAATTTGAGAGGTTAGATTTGAGTTTCTTCTATTATATATATGACATGAACCAACTTGATAGAGTGAAAACTGATGAAAATAACACTTCCATTCCGCGATTCTTGTTACGATTACGATACGTGTTTGCTGTTTTTAAAAACATAGATATTTAAAGGATTTCTTAAATTTTAATTGCACACAATTTATTAGGTGAAAGTCTTAAAATCCCTTGATGTACCAATCTTTTTTGAAGATTTTTCTCCGATACCAACGATTGAAACCACGATGCAAAGTAATTCTCCACAATTCCCTTTATTTATCTGTATTTTCACTGTTTTCTCGATACGGCAACGATGTAAATATATTCAGGCATAATTTTGAACCATAATGGCTCAAAAAGTCATATGGAATATAGTATTTATGCACATATGAGTAATTTTCACGATTGAACTTCGATACGGGTGTAGTTACAGGCTATCTCTACAGTGCCTCCAAAGTTGGTGAAACCCTCATATGGTTGACACAGCGTCAACTTCCTATCCACTTTACTGAGAACATCAAAATATTACTTTCAAACTATGATTACAAGTAGCTTGAAAAAAGTAGATCAAATTGACTTTTGTTGAATCTATGTATATAATTTGAATATATTGGATAGGGATTTTTATCCAAAAGCTTAGAATATACATTTTTAATCAAAATTAGAGATTATAGCACATGTATAGATCGCTCAAATCTATATTTACCATTACATACTTTTTTAACATAAAGCTCTGTATTTAGCCTTAAAAAAATTGATTGTTATTGGACGGTTACTCTGCCGGACATAAACAATATATTCGCAATTGCTACTTCTTACTTAGAAGGTGATTGCGTAAGCTCGTATTTCTATTTGACTTATGGAGCTAACTAACTAAATTTAACATACATCATCCTCCAAAAAATAGACATACGAGACTCTGTCATATGGAGGGACAAAAAATGAAGTATGGATAAACATGTAGACAAACTTTGAACGGAGTATTCTCTTATATCAATTAAATCCCATTTGGAGGTATAATCATGAAAAAAGTTCTTAGTTTAGCTTTTTCCGCTAGTCTTGCTCTAAGTATCCTTCTTCTTCCCAGTGCAAACATTTATGCAGCCGATGAAACATCGCCTTCCTTCAGTGTTAATGACAATTATTATCAGAAAATGAAAGATGCTGGAATGAGTGATGATGATATTGAGTTACTCCGTAAACATAATGAAAATGATCTTCGTATCATAAAAAGCGGGGAATTGGAAGAGAAGGCATTGAATGACCAAAAAACTAGCCAATCGCTCACTGATAGCTCGGAGAATCCTAGGTTAGCAGCATCAAGTTTAGGAACAGTTGGTGATATTTTGGTTGCCTATAACGCAAGTTCGTGGGGTATTGATTTCGGATATCCAGGACATGCTGCTATTGTTTCCTTACTAAGTGGTAAAACAGTAGAATCGTTCCCAGCTGATGGAGTTCAATATCACACAAATGATTGGAGAGGTCGCTCAAATGTTTATGGAATGAGCGTTAAAGGGGCTTCGGGTTCCCAATATAGAGCAGCTGCACAATATGCAGCTAATCAAATTGGAAAACCCTATAACTGGAATTTTGTTAATCCATGGACAGAAGATAAATTTTATTGTTCACAGTTGGTATGGAAGGCTTGGAAAACTCAGGGGATTGATGTTGATTATATAACAATTGATCCTATTGTTACCCCAATGGAAATAGCTAAATCCGGTAATACTTCAATTTACTATAGTAACTAACAAACCTAATCACTCACAGGAATATATATTTTTTCCTGTGAGTGATTTCACTAAGGGGGGACATTATGCTCTTTAAAAAAAGAATAAGAATTATTGTTGCAACTTTATTTTTACTTGGATTAGCAGTTTCAACGTTTTGGTTTACTACAACACATCATTCATTGAAAAATATAACAAAATCAGAGACATTTACTGTTGTTTATTCTAATGCAATGGATGACGGTGCAGAAATTGTGAAATACAGCAATAAAGGCGAGATTTTAGACAAAAAAAACTTAGTTAATGCCCAGTCACTTTATTATTTTGCCAAAGTAAAGAATGACTATTATTTAATGTCTGAACGAAAAAATAGACATTACATACTTAATCAAAATGGAATTCTTCAACCATTTTTTGGACCTAATAAGTATGGAAAAGATAGGAATATCGGAACTTCATTTTTAAAAGAAAGCGACAATCATCTATTTTTCTCCATGAACGTGGGTATTAATCCGAGTTATTCTCCCACACAGTACACCAATGAATTGGTTTATTTCGATAAAAAAAATTTGAAATATAGAAATATTCTTTTGAATGGATATTTATTATCAACCGTTGAATACAATAATATGGCATACACTTTATATGTGAACAATAATGATAATTCTGTAGGTATTTATGTCATTGATTTAAAAACATCAAAGAAGATCAAACAATTCACTATAGAAAATCGTTTACATGGTTTAAAAGAATACTTTCCGGTAGGCCAAAATGGAGCATCACTACAAATATTTAAAGGCAAGCTTATTGTATTTCTTGATGGCAATACATCTGATACACAATTTCATCCTATAATGCAGATAATTGACCCTAAAAATGGTAAGTTAGAAAATGAAACATCATTGTCAGATACTTCATTTTTGTTTTATGACAGCCAAATTTACAACGATAAATTATATATTCTCTCTGAAGACTTAAATTATACTATTTTCAATGACCTCAACAAAAATCCTAAAAAGTTGAGATTAAAACAAAGCAATTCCGTCTCCGAAAAAATACAAAATGAGAAAGGAGTAATATCTGGAGTACACTATCTTGCAGGATCTGTTTTTGTCCTATATGATTATGTCAAAAATTCTCCTGCTGATAGAATAAGGGAAATAAGAGAATATGACTTATTGACAGGCAAAGAATTACATGTCATTCCTCTAGCATTTAAATCAAACAAGGAAATGATTCGTTTTTTTCTGACTAATTAACTTTAAGGAGTGATTATTATGATTTATTGGTTATTTCCAAAACTTAATCCCCTCCTCCCTACTTTTATATTTTGCCCCATTCTGGCAATCTTGATCGGAGTATGTTTCGCCTATTTCAAAGGAAACATCTACTTAGGATTAATACTAGCCTTGTTACTGCCTCTTATATTTATTGCCACTAATTTAGAAACCATTGCAGTTAATATAGATGCTTGGCTTCTATATGGTTTTATCTACGCAATTATTACGTTTGTGGCTTATAAGATGGCGTTTTCACAGTTAGGAAAAACGAGTTAATTTTTTCACACTATTATCAATAGTCACCACGACCAACTTTTCGCACACTAACTTAGGTATAACAGGCAACGATGCATCTCTAGAGTTCAATCCAGTTTATTTGCTAATTGGAAATCATTCCGGAAATGATGGGTCTGGTTACCCGATTAAAATTTCTGGGAATGGATATGCAAATTAATTAATGAAGGGTTAGGGAAGAAGTGAAGGCTAAATTGAAATTTTTGGGGTTGGCTGCCCTTACTGTTACGTTTGCTGTAGTTATTGGTAATAATATTTTTGCTAGTGACGATGCTTCTGAAGAAATGAAGGGCGTTACAAAAGCAATAGTCCCTGATAGTGTATTAGAAGAACTTAATCATCCTGATAAAATTTATACTAAAGATGGATTATTTATAAAAAAACCGCAATCTCTCCATGATGAAGATAAATTCAATCAAGATGAAGTAGTCTACGACGTTTCAAAGGCTACTGATGAAACTAAAGCAATCATTCAATATGACGCTACTTACATCAAGGAAGAAGACAGTAAATAGATTTGTGTACTAAAGCATTTGAAAAGTTAAGTTGTATAATTGGAATATCTAGGGCGACTTCGGTTGCCCTTTTTATTATGCTCAATTTAGCCAAGGTCTTTTTCAACACTATGTCATAAAGTATGCTTTTAGACATATTAAAAATACACCTGTTTAAGTGTGCCAATAAGTGGTATAATGAATTTAGTCACATGACATGAATTGTGTATACTTTTTGGCACAATGTTGGAATAAGGGAGTGTAATTGTATTGAAAATAGCTTATGGTAGAGTATCTGCTAAGGATCAAAATCCAGAACGACAACTAGTAAAGTTTCGAGAATTGAAAATTGATGAAAGATATATTTTTGTGGACAAGTTAAGTGGGAAGAATTTTAACCGACCTCGCTATCAGGCAATGCGGTTAATGATTCGTGAGGGTGATTTAATTTACATAGATGCACTGGACAGACTAGGCCGAGATTATGATGGTATTATAGATGAATGGAAATACATTACACGGGAAGTTGGAGCAGACATTATATGTTTAGATAATGAAACTTTATTTGATAGTCGTAAGTTCAAAACAATGGGTGATTTAGGAAAACTTTTAGAGGATCAATTCCTAAGTATGCTTGCATACGTAGCTGCACAGGAGAGGTTGAAAAATAAACAAAGACAGAGTGAAGGGATAGAGGTAGCCAAAGCAGCAGGGGTGAAATTTGGTCGTCCTAAGCAGGAGATCACAACTGAATTTGCTCAAGTGTATGACAAATGGAAATCTGGAGCAATCAAGGCTGTGGAGGCAATGGAAGAACTAGGTATGAAAAACAGAACGTTTTATCGTAGAGTTAAAGAATATGAGCAACAGCAACAATTAGGATAAGATATTGTTCATGTGTATGAAGCCTAGATGATTATGTCTAGGTTTCTTTTTCATGTCTATTTTGATCAATACTAGCAGGTACAATAAAAAAAGGGTGGGGGGGGTATTTTACATCGTAAACGTCTATTTAATTTCCAAAATTACCCTTATCACATGCACTTCCATACTGAAGTTAATTTTTGACTCTCGATGCCATCCTAAATATCGTTAAGATTGCTTGTATGCTATATATCCAATCTAAGCTCAATTCATAGATAAATTACAATAGAATATGAACATAACTATTCAATTGGGTAACTTTGTATAGCCTAGAGTTATATTCTGATTTCCGACAATAAAACTATCTACATATGTCAGATGATGATAGTTTTAATCGTGCAACCACTGCAAACTATCCCAAAAGGTGTCTTGAACGCAAATATGAAAAGTATATGATTTTGTTCCAAAAGATGGTACAATCAAGAACGTTAAAACATTTTACTACTTGTTTCACAACTACATAATAATTTTAGCTATGCATCGCATTGTGAGTTCACATTGAAAGGGTGGTTTATCGATGAAAATTGCACCCACGATTAGAGCAGAATTGGAACAATATCTAAAACAAGAAGGCTTAAACCTATCGCAATTTGGACAAATTACAGGGATGAATAGGGGAATAATAAGTAGTATTGTAACAGGTAATAAATCTATGTCTGTTAACCAACTCGACCTAATCACTGAGGCTATGAGTTTACCAGAAGGCCACTTTTATGATCTATTTATAGAAAACTATATCATCGACCATCCTCCAAATATGAGGCGAATAGAGCCATTTTTGTATCGTTGTGCGGAGTTGGATAAGCTAGATGCGATTCGTCGAGTGGTGGGAGCCATTATGGACAATCTACTCTATTCACCCAAGTTATTCGAAATAGCGGAAAACCTATTTGCTCAGGGACAACATGCTGCGGCACTGCTACTCTATGAGGGTGTAGCTGAAGCGGAAAAGTATCAGCACTCTGAACGTCTAGCTATCTGCCAATATCGTATATTCAAGATTCAGATTAGAGATGATCAGGAAAGAAATTTACAAGTAGCGCTCCAATTTGAGTCATTTGTCAAACGACTCGACGCTATAGACCAGTTAGATGCCCTTGTGGATTTGGCTAATGTATACCGATCTTTGCGTAAATGGGAACGGGTTGAGGAAGTTGCTAAAGACTTAAGGGCTTTAGGCAAAGCGCAATATTCTATAGCACACTCTCTTAAAAGAGAACAAGATAAGAAGCCTTTGCGACCATTATTTTTTTATATAACATTCAGTAATTCACTTATTGGAGGCGCTAACTATGAGCAAGGAAACTATGAGTTAGCACTGCAAGCAGCCTATGAATCTGTTGATTTAAAATGGGTGAAAGAAACTGATAAAGAAACAAAACACTGGAAAAACTTATTTCAGGAGTGGGGTGAGACTAATGTGTGCCTGACCAAGCTCATGGCTGGAAATAGAGAGGTACTCCTGCATATGCTGATCTCATTACTAGAACGAAAGATGAGATTCTTCCGGGTCTATGGAACATTATGATCGCAGCCAATCGTTATAGCATGGACGTAGATGATATTCTGAATCGATTTGAGTGTGAAATTTCAAACATACATGATCACGCAGAAATACAAACCAATGATCAGCAAAATATTAATAATCAGCTTGTTGGCGTATTGAGTGAATTGGCTGAATATTGTTTATCCAAAGGCCAGTACGAAAAGGGAGTTCGGTTCTTATTAGATGGTATGAGGAAATCCATTATAATTAATGATGAACGCTCAATCCTTCGTTACAGGATAATTGTCGAACGTTATCAGAAATTTGTCCTAGCTGAAGCCAAGACGGAGTATCATAATTTAGAAAGCTATGCACGACGACTTTCTTATTAGTATTAGTTATAAGTACACAAACAACGAGTAGTCAAGTTAACTATACCATCGGCAGCTCAAAGTGGTTGGTTTCAAGTTTAGGGCTGGAATATAGGAAGTTAGCACGTTTGTATAAATAGTATGGAGCGTTTGTTCGAAAGAAGAATATTAAGTCACAATTAAGGGTTAGACGGGATTGTCCGTTTAGCCTTTTTTGTATGTTAGGGAATGAATTGGGGGGTGAAAATACGAGGAATTGAAATTATTTACTTGGGGTTCGTCTCTAAGTTGTAGAAAAACACCGGTGCCGATAATGACAAAATTTAGTAATTGTTTGGCACCACTGCGTATTAAGATCTAAAGTAAGGTTAGATTTTGAACTGGTTATCTACCATAACTAAATGTGAAGCCTTGGCTAATTGCTTTTCTCATATGGTTATTAACTCCTAGATTATAGCCCAAGACCGCCAGAGAAAACTCCACCGGATTGTGTTTCTACAGTATCAACCACAGCAGTTCCAGTAATTTGGACCCTTTGAGTAGGGAATTTACCAGTTGTAGAAATGGTATTAGCATGTGTATTCTCCAAACTCCAAGAACCATCACTAACTGGTGCCCAATATGTTTCCAGAACATTCGAAATCTCACCAAATAAACCACTACTATATACTGACATTACCGAATATAATCTAGCAGTTACAAATCCATCCTTATAATCTTGATATACAGTAAGTGTTTCGTAGCCGTTTATAGTAATATCCTGTGGTTTAATCGTTTTACTTTCTTTCAACTCGCCTACAGTGTAAATCACATTCCCTGACTCTTTTTCAGTAACATTTATTTCTACTTCTTTTTCATTTTCACTTCTTTGAATATTTATCAGAACTGTAAGGTAGATCAACATAAAGAGTATTGATCTGAATATACTGTGTAGGTGCCTCGCTTGCTTTCGCTTGTTCTCCTAGTATTCCAGAGAAACATGCTAAAAAACAATAAAACTCATTAGAACTGCGGGTAATGCCTTTTTAGATTTTAATATTTTTAATTAATTCCAGAAAATAGAATTTGTTAACGGTCTCATTATAGTCTGAAATAATTGTAAACAATTGACTGGAGGTGTGCTGGATGGATATAGGTGAATTAGTACAGTATTTAAATCGGATGAGTTCTAACATAAGTGAAATAGGGGATAAAACTAGTTCAGGTTTACAGGACATTGAAACTAGATTGAGCAACTTAGATAGCACACTTACTATGACTAATGTTTTGCTCATCGTTCTAATTATTGTTATTGCCATAAATATCACTAAAGTGAAAAATTCGAAGAATTAATTGTCAGAACATTAAATATGTTCATACATGAATGCCTTTATACATACCGAAAGTTGAGACGAGCTGGTTAAGGGAATATTCTTATGAATTGAGTATAGAACCTACTAGTACATTAAAAAGAATGCGAGCCTAAAACACAATTCAGTCTTTCTTAAGAAATTAGCACAACCAAGCAACAACTACATAATTATAAAAAACTTCTAACACTCATTCCTGAGTTGCAGGATATGATTGCCGTTACAACTATAAGGTCTATAGACATAGGCAGAAAGGGTAACCCTTCACATAACAATTAGGAATTAAGATGGTTTTCCATAAATTTGAATAATGTTACTATGTCATAACGAACTCATGACTAGAGGTAAACTATGACAACTATTAAAGTGACACCTGAGCAGCTTATGACTGCCTCCAAGCAGTTTGAGTTAGCACAGCAAACGGCAACTCAAATGAATAGTAATTTAGTACAACAAATTTCATCTATGGGACAATTGTGGGAAGGACTGACTAAAGAGCACTTTTACTATTCCTTCCAAACCTCTCAGAAGAATATGAATGACTTTGTTACCTTGACGGATTCTATTGCTAGGGAATTACGTCACCATGCAGATAAATTCAGATTAGCAGATCTGATGGAAGCAGGTAACATTGACGCAAGTTGTTTACCACCTCCACCGAATTCATGTGCTGTTCCTGCTCCAGATACACGGAATATCGTTCCAAAAATCAGTAGATAGCTTAACTGAACTAGGTCAGGATTTTGTAGACGCTAACTCAGTACGCTATGAGAAAAAGTTTGATTCAGTCTGGAGCTTTCTAGATTATATGTCATTATGGTATTCCAAAAGGAATGTACCAAGGGTACATGGAACGGGCAGCTAAACAAAACGATTCATGGAATGACATGCTCAATTTCGGTACATTTGGAGTAACAGGTATGATTCAAGGGGCATTTAATCCAAACAATGCCTGGTCAAAGGAACACTGGGCTAATATGATCGGTACAGCTGGATTATTTGGAGGAGTTAGTTCAGTAATCAAGCCTAAAATTGGGTTATCAGGGTCTGTAAAATATACTCCATTAAAAGATGGAACTACCCGAATAATAGAAGGAACAGACATTACAAGAAAAATTATAGATACTAATGGTCTGCGTAATGAAGTGCCTTTAACTGAAGCACAAATTGGAAGTTTAACTCAGTATGCAAAAGAAATAGGAATGCCAGAAGAAAATATCCGTGTAGCGGGGCCTAATGATACTTCTCCTACAGGATTATTATTCGATACGATTCTCAATATAAATAATGATGTACTTCCTTCTAATGCCACAGGTAAATTAGCAGCTAATAGCCGGATTACTGGTCATGGAACAATAGCTCATGAAGTTGTCGGGCATTATGAAGCAGGACTAGCCGGAAAATCCTTTCAAGTTATGGATGATGAATTTAATGTTTTAACTAGGAACTTTGCACTTGACGAAGCTCAAGCAAGTATCCGAGCTGCAAGATTTGCTCCTGACTTGACTCAATTAGAAAGAATCATGCTTTTAAGAGATGGAATTACTAGATTAAAAAACGAAGGTATCAAAATTAGGGAAGTTAAAGATATCTGTTCATACATGAACGTTAGTTAGAATGGAGATGTTCTTTTGGAGATTATGAAGTTAGAAGATATTATTAAAACACCCAATAAAGGAATCATTTTAATTGGAACAAATATTGAATTAGATAAGCCGGATTATACCAATTTGAAAAGTTTGATAGGTTCAAAAATACAAGTAGATAAGTTAGATGGGACGAAATGTGAACTGGACGTATTGGATATTAGCATTTCTTTTTCCATTGCTAAACCTTCCACTCATTGGTATTAGTGTAAAGGATTCGGAAAATATTAAAGATATAAAAAAGGGGACAAAAGTAGTGCAATTACTGTAGATTTATAATGTATTTCGATTTTCATAAAATAAATTAAGGCATCTGAAAAAGTGGAGTATGCGAATCGCATACTCCTATCTTTATTTATAGTGTTGTAAATATAAACAATGAACTTACGCCTACAAAATATTTAAACAACTAAACGAAAAGAACATTGTACTGAATTTTGCCCAAAGTTAGGAGGCCCCCTCGAGTTATAGTTATTCACCATGATATTTTGAACGTATCCACGAGCGTCCACACTTACCCGCAAATGCCGCATAAAATATCCCGGGTGAACAAAGAGGAGGTGCATGTAATAACCATGATACACATGGAACCCGTACAAGTGGGTGAGCATACATTTATCGGAGTCGAAGTCAAAATGCCTAAAACAACGCTGCTGACTATCTCCAACTCCCGTGGTTACATCATGTGTGGTGCACTGGATGTTGGACTGCTCAATGAGCGGCTGGCGGATCGGAAAATTCTTGCCGCACGAGCTGTGGGGGTAAAAACGCTGAAAGAATTGTTGGAAGCGCCGATGGAATCGGTGACGACAGAAGCGGAGCAGCTGGGGATTAAGCCGGGGATGCCAGGCTACGAAGCATTATTGAAACTGGTGTAATGAAGCCTATGTGCATATGTTGCATAAAAGTAGAGGAACAAGAACCGAAAAAAACCGGACTTTTTGGCTCCGGTTTTTTTCTATGAAAAGTTCTATTCTATCGAGAAGAATTCTTTGAATTATATACGAACTATATGATCTGCAAGAACAATTATTCGGCAAACAAATTGGTCAGGCTCTCGCTAAAGGGTGCTTGTACAATTCCTTTTTCGGTAATGATGGCGGTAATGTACTCATGAGGTGTAACGTCGAAAGCTGGGTTGTAGACTTTGATGCCCTGCGGGGCGGTCCTTTTACCAAAGCTTTCGGTAACTTCCTCCGCAGAACGCTCCTCGATCGGAATATCTGCGCCTGTTGCGGTCTGCAAATCAATGGTAGATAGTGGGGAAGCGACATAAAAAGGAATGCCATGCGCCTTCGCTAGCACAGCTAGACTGTAGGTGCCGATTTTGTTGGCCACATCGCCATTAGCAGCGACTCTATCTGTGCCGACAATGACGGCCTGTACCCATCCTTTGGACATCACCATGCCCGCCATATTGTCACAGAGCAGGGTGACATCAATGCCTGCCTGCTGAAGCTCGAAAGCGGTCAGCCGCGCACCTTGCAGCACAGGGCGGGTTTCGTCGGCAAATACTTTGAGGTGGATGCCATTCTCTTGCGCTAGATACATCGGTGCCAGCGCTGTTCCGTATTTCGCTGTCGCCAATCCACCTGCATTGCAGTGAGTGAGTACGCCCATCCCGTCCTCGAACAGAGGTAAAGCATGGATGCCGATCTGGCGACATACTTCTTCATCCTCTGCCTGAATGGCTATGGCTTCACGCTCCAGCCCGGCATTCCAGTCTTCGACCTGGCCTCCGGCAGCTTCAACGATGAGTTCCCCGGCCCGCTTCTTCATGCGGTCCAGAGCCCAGAAGAGGTTCACGGCTGTCGGCCGTGAAGTAGCCAAATGTCCGCACACGGCGTCTACATGCTGCAGCCACTCAGCAGCGTCGGTGCCGTCGTAGGCGGTAGCTCCTAGCACAACGCCGTAGGCCGCTGCCATCCCGATAGCGGGCGCACCGCGTACCTTCATGGCATGTATGCCATTCCATACTTCATCGGCCGTGAATAAATCCAGCATGACAATCGTTTCGGGTAGCAGACGCTGATCCAGCATGGACAAATGGTTACCTTTCCACACCAGTGAAGATAGAGCCTGCCTGGACACTGCAGCTTTCCCAGAGTTTACGGGCGCCGATTCATTCTTTTCACTCATATTCATTAGGCTCCTTTAGTTTGGGCAGCTGTTGCTGTCCGAACAATGTCTCCCAGTTCCCGAATCGAATGAAGCTCGCGATTGCGAAGAACCAAGGATTTACCGATAGATAACGCCAGACGTTCCGCAGCTTCCTTGATAGCAGGATCGGCAATAGTGTCGATATCTGCCACATGCGACAGGCTGATGATACGGCGAATCACTTTGCACCCTGCAAAACCAATCGTATCTTGCAGTACTTTCTGGAGATACAAGTCCTGATATCTCGCTGTACGTGCCATATGATCGGTGACATGCTCGTCCCACAGTTTGCGGAACCTACCCTCAAACTGCTCCCATACCTGAATGGCAGTCTCCAGAAGCCAGTCACGTCTTTCCTTTAGAGCTTTCTCGCCAGAGGTCCATCCGGGTTGTGCTGCGTAGTTCAACAGCAGATTGGCGATCACCGCTCCGATGTCAAAGCCCATGGGTCCGTAGTAGGCAAATTCAGGATCAATGACTTTAGTCGATTCGGTCGTTACGAAAATGCTGCCAGTATGAAGGTCACCGTGCAGAAGCGCTTCGGTTCGTGTCAAAAACTTTTCTCGCAGCAAAGCCACTTCCAAGTGAAGCACTTGATCTGTACGTAGCGCCTCTGCTTCGTCTTCGATGTAGGCACCATAGTTGTTATTATCTGAGAACCGATACGGTTCATCCAGAATCAGATCTTCAGTTATTTTGCAGAGATCTGGGTTGATAAAGCGTTTAACCAGATCTTTTTTGTCCTGCTGATTCATGCCCAAATCTGAGGTGAAGAAGAGCGTGCGTGCCAGAAACTCCCCAATATGATTAGCGAAATATGGATAGGTGTTTCCTTCTATTAGTCCCTTGCGCATGATGGTGTGTGAGCTAAGATCCTCCATCACGGTCAACGCAAGCTCATCATCATACGCCAGTACCGCAGGAACCAATTCTGGGCAAATATGGTGTTCCTGCTGAAGTGCCTCGCGTTCAATACGGGCACGATCCAGTGAAAGCGGCCAGGATTCACCCACAATTTTTACATAGGGAAGTGCCTGCTTGGCAATGATACTCTTATTAGATTCAGAATCCGTAATGTGAAAAACCAGATTTAAGTTACCATCACCGATTTCTCGGCATTCCAGACGGGCATCCTGACTAAAAAATCCGGGGATGTTCTTCACGAATTCGATTGCTTCTTCAGTCGTTAAAGGATGATATTGGGACAACGAAGTCACCTCCATAAATTGTGCGCATGTAAATAGTTATAAAATATCACAATATTAAACCAAGTATTTTGATAGGATAGAGAAAGTATAACGAAAATCATTGAAGTTTTGTACATTTTTTTTATGGGGATTGAAAGAGGAAGAAAGGAGTACTCTTCTTTTTGTTTCAACTCCGTATAGTAAGGGTAAATATGAAACAGACGTCCGGCAGGTGATATTAGGATGCCCGCTGGCGTCTTACCGTCAGCAATGACGGTGATGGATACGTAAACGTTCCTGAAAATCAATTTGATGAAAAAGGAAGGGATTATGATGGCTAAAACAACAAGTAACTCGAAAAATACGCAAACCAAATCGGTGGAGGAACTTTTAAACCGTCAAGTCGCTAACCTCAATGTGTTATATGTAAAAATTCATAACTATCACTGGTATGTGAAAGGCTCCAGTTTCTACACACTCCATGTTAAATTTGAAGAGTTATACAATGAAGTGACATTGAAAATGGATGAGATCGCCGAGCGTTTGCTCGCGTTGAAAGGTTCTCCTTCCGCAACGTTGAAGGAATATCTGGAGCTGTCGTCGATTCAGGAAGCAAACGGCAACGAAGATGCTCCCAAGATGGTACAAACCTTGATCGAGGATTTTGCAACTGTATGCGAGGAGTTTCAGGAAGGTATCGAACTGGCGGAAAGCAATTCCGACCAGCCAACGGCAGATTTGCTGATCGGTTATAAAGCGGATCTGGAAAAACATATGTGGATGCTTCGCTCTTATTTGGGCTAATTGTCAGAATTTCGATTCATCACTTATGCCTAGTTCGGTGAATTTAATTCCACTCCATAGTGATGGGGTTACGCTCTGAAATGAACCCTTTACATGTAAAACGCTACTGACGTCATGCTGTCAGTAGCGTTTTTATGGCTGAAAAGAGATCATGTATCTCATGTTTTTTGTGCAAATTTATAATTAAATAAACATTCGCAGGATGTATTTTGCCATTTGTGTGCTTGGTAGGGTGAACATTTTATGAAGAAAGTTGGATAACGTGTGTCTGTTGGTTGCACCCTTGAAGATATTTATTATAAAATAACTTGAGAATCATTGAGAATCAGTTTAGAATGATTATAAATAAATTTTTAAATATTATGTTTGCTTGAAATCAGGGGGCTCCCCTGTTTAAATATACTTTCTGATTTCGACACCACACTACAATTTTTGGAGGGTATTGCGAATATGGCTACAAACTTTAAGATTGAAGGTCTCAAAGCGACCATTGAAGGCAAGGAAATTTTGAAAGGTATTAACCTCGAAATGAAGGGCGGAGAAATCCATGCCATCATGGGTCCTAACGGTACGGGTAAAAGTACACTCGCGTCTGCTTTGATGGGTCATCCTAAATATGAAGTCACAGATGGCAAAGTAACTTTGGATGGAGAAGACGTGCTGGATATGGAAGTGGATGAGCGTGCACGTGCAGGATTGTTCTTGGCGATGCAGTATCCGAGTGAAATTGCAGGGGTAACGAACTCCGACTTTTTGCGTAGTGCAATCAACGCGCGCCGTGAAGAAGGACAAGAAATCTCCCTGATTAAGTTTATCCGTCAAATGGAAAGCAAAATGAAAGAGCTTGAAATGAACCCAGAGTTTGCTCACCGTTACCTGAACGAAGGCTTCTCTGGTGGTGAGAAAAAACGGAATGAAATTTTGCAAATGATGATGATTGATCCGAAAATTGTCATTCTTGATGAAATCGACTCCGGTCTGGATATCGATGCTTTGAGAATCGTGGCTAGCGGTGTCAATGCTATGCGTTCCGAAGAGCGTGGTTTTCTTATCATTACTCACTATCAACGTCTGTTAAACTACGTTAAACCAGATTATGTACATGTAATGATGCAAGGACGTATTGTTAAATCCGGTGGACCTGAGCTTGCTGAGCGTCTGGAAGCGGACGGTTACGACTGGATCAAGGAAGAGCTGGGTATCGTTGATGAAACTGTAGGACAAGAGGCGTAAGCCGGAAGCGAGGAGGAAAACTAATGACTACACAAACAATCCTTCCGGTAGATTCCGAGCAACTGCGTGTTCTGTCCGAACATAACGGCGAACCATCTTGGCTGGCCGAAGACAGACAAAAAGCACTTGAGCTTGCAGGCAAACTGGAGCTTCCGGTATTTGAAAAAACAAAAATCGAACGTTGGAAATTAAACGATTACGGTCAACATAAACAGAGCGAGGTCATTGCATCGGTAGGGCAGGTTCCTGCAGCCATTGCTGATCTGGTCAAAGAGCAACAGGAGGGCGGTCTGATTATTCAGCGCAACTCCGGCGCGGTATATGTGAAGCTGAGCGAGGAATTGGCGGCGCAAGGCGTCATTTTCACGGATTTGCAAACAGCGGTTAAAGAACATGCTGATTTGGTTAAAGCTCATCTGAACACAGTTATTAAGGCTGAAGAAAATTCATTGTCTGCATTGCATGCAGCACTCTGGAACGGTGGAGTATTTGCTTATGTGCCTAAAAATGTTGAACTGAACGTTCCGCTTCAAGCTGTATTCCTGACGGACGATGCGACTGCAACATTTGCACCGCATGTGCTGCTCGTTGTTGAAAGCCACAGTTCCGTGACTTACGTAGACAACTATGTATCTGCGGATTTGGCGGCACCTGTTCTTCATAACGGTGCGGTAGAAGTTGTTGCAAATGCAGGAGCTAAAGTACGTTATGCGACAGTTCATCAGTTTGGAGAGCAAGTAACGGATATTTCGATTCGTCGTGCCACGTTGGGAAATGACGCAGCTATCGAATGGATTGTGGGCGAAATGAACAACGGTAATACAGCAAGCAATACCATGTCCGTGCTCAAAGGCAATGGCTCCAATTCGGATGCCAAGATCATTGCTGTAGGTTCCGGCTCACAAAAGCTGAACTATACGACACAAGCACAGCATTTTGGTAAAAATTCCGCCAGTCAGATGATTACGCGCGCAGTAATGCGTGAAGAAGCCTCTTCCATCATTAACGGAATTACAAAAATTGAAAAAGGTGCTACCAAAGCAGACGGTCAGCAAACAGAACGTGTTCTGATGCTCAGCCCGAAAGCGCGTGGTGACGCTAACCCGATCCTGCTGATTGATGAAGATGATGTAACAGCAGGTCACGCAGCATCGGTTGGTCAGGTAAACCGTGAACAAGTGTATTACTTGATGTCCCGTGGGATTAGCCGTGCAGAAGCTGAGCGTCTGATTATTTATGGCTTCTTGGCACCTGTCGTATCTGAAATTCCGCTCGAAGGACTTCAACATCAGCTGCAAAGCCTTGTTGAAAGGAAGTTAGGCCAATGAATACTGCATTGATCCGTGAACAGTTCCCGATTTTACATCAGGAGATTAACGGTCATCCGCTGGTTTATTTGGATAATGCGGCCACTTCGCAAAAACCGCTGGCGGTCATCGAGGCGATCAAGCACTACTACGAATATGATAATTCAAATGTTCACCGTGGTGTGCATACCTTGGGTAGCCGCGCAACGGATGCTTATGAAGGTGCGCGGGAGAAGGTAGCCCGCTTTCTGAATGCAAAGCGCAGTCAGGAAATTATTTTTACAAGAGGAACAACAACGGCGCTGAATCTTGTCGCTTCTTCCTATGGCAGGGCTAATTGCCAGGCAGGTGATGAAATTGTCATCACACAAATGGAGCATCACAGTAATCTGATTCCGTGGCAACAGGTAGCCAAAGCCACAGGCGCGACTTTGAAATATATTCCACTTCAAGAGGATGGTAGCGTTGATCTTGCTGATGTGGAGAATACCATTACAGAAAACACGAAAATTGTAGCGATTGCGCATGTCTCCAATGTGCTTGGTGTTGTGAACCCTGTCAAAGAGATTGCAGCTATTGCCCATCGCAAAGGCGCAGTCATCGTTATAGACGGTGCACAAAGCACACCACATATGAAAGTAGACGTGCAAGATATCGATGCTGACTTTTATGCCTTTTCGGGTCACAAAATGTGTGCTCCTACCGGGATCGGAGCACTGTACGGCAAGAAGGCGCTGCTGGAAAACATGGAGCCGATTGAGTTCGGCGGTGAAATGATCGACGATGTGGGATTGTATGAATCCACATGGAAGGAGCTGCCTTGGAAATTCGAAGGTGGAACTCCGATTATCGCCGGAGCTGTTGGCTTGGGAGCTGCCATTGATTTTCTGGAAAGCATCGGACTGGACGCCATTGCGCAGCATGAAAGCCGTCTGTCCAACTATGCCCTCAAACGTCTCCGTGAAGTGGAGGGGTTGACTATTTACGGACCTGCAGAACGTCATGTCGGGCTCGTAACCTTTAACCTGGATGATGTGCATCCGCATGATGTAGCTACTGTACTGGATAGCAAAGGGGTAGCTATACGTGCGGGGCATCATTGCTGCCAGCCGTTAATGCGCTGGCTGAAAGCCAGTGCAACTGCACGTGCTAGCTTTTATCTCTATAACACGGAAGAAGAAGTCGACGCTCTGGTCAGCGCCTTAATCCAAACAAAGGAGTATTTTGGCGATGCAACTTGATGACTTGTACCGACGCGTGATTATGGATCATTATAAAAATCCGCGCAATCGCGGACGTTTTGAGGAAGATGCCGTTACGGTGGATTTGAATAATCCTACGTGTGGTGACCGAATTTCTCTTCAACTCAAAACGAAAGACGGCGTGGTCGAAGATGCCCGTTTTACTGGCGAAGGCTGCTCGATTAGTATGTCCTCAGCTTCGATGATGACAGAAGCGGTCAAAGGAAAAACGATTGATCAGGCACTGGATATGGCGAGCCGCTTCTCTTCTTTAATGAAGGGAGAAGCCGTCGAATTCGATGATTATGAAGAATTGGAAGCTTTGTCAGGCGTAAATAAGTTCCCGGCCCGCATCAAATGTGCAACACTGGCTTGGAACGCGCTGCGCAAAGGGATTGATGAAGATAAATAATCTAAATAGAACAGAGGAGGTTTGAGAAACATGGCCAAGAAAGCACCGGAAATGGAAGAGTATAAATATGGCTTTCGTGACGAGCACAAGTCCATTTTCCAAACAGGTAAGGGTCTCACTCCGGAAATTGTAAAGGAAATCTCCAAAATTAAGGATGAGCCAGAATGGATGCTGGAGTTCCGTCTGAAAGCACTGAAACAGTTTGAAAAAATGCCAATGCCAAACTGGGGCGGAGATATGGATGAACTGGATTTCAACGATATCCAGTACTATGTAAGACCTTCCGAGAAACAAGGGAAGACATGGGAAGAAGTTCCGACGGAAATTAAAGAAACCTTTGATAAATTGGGTATTCCTGAGGCGGAGCAAAAGTTTTTGGCTGGTGTATCCGCACAGTATGAATCGGAAGTTGTCTACCACAGTATGCAAAAGGAACTGGAAGATCAGGGCGTTATTTTCATGGATACCGATACGGCGTTGCGTGAGCATCCTGAGATTCTGAAAGAGTATTTTGCAACTGTTGTACCTCCTGCGGACAATAAGTTTGCAGCACTGAACAGTGCGGTATGGTCAGGCGGAAGCTTCATCTATGTACCAAAAGGTGTGAAATGTGAAGTTCCATTGCAGGCTTACTTCCGTATCAACTCGGAAAACATGGGTCAATTCGAGCGTACGCTCATTATTGCTGACGAAGACAGCTTTGTGCATTATGTAGAAGGCTGTACGGCTCCAATTTACAGCACGAACTCGCTGCATAGTGCTGTGGTCGAAATTATTTGTAAGAAGAACGCACGTGTTCGTTATACAACGATCCAGAACTGGGCACCAAACATCTATAACCTGGTAACCAAACGTGCGGTTGCGGAAGAAAATGCAACGATGGAATGGGTCGATGGTAACATCGGTTCCAAGTTGACGATGAAGTATCCAGCCGTTGTATTGAAAGGCCGTGGAGCGAAAGGGATGGTCTTGTCCATCGCTGTTGCAGGCAAAGGCCAGCATCAGGATGCAGGTGCGAAAATGATTCACTTGGCACCAGACACCACCTCCACAATTGTATCCAAGTCGATCAGTAAGCACGGCGGTAAAGTAACGTATCGCGGGTTAGCTTCATTCGGTCGTCAGGCTCAAGGTGCAAAATCGAATATCAAGTGTGATACGTTGATTTTGGATAATCAATCAACTTCAGATACTATTCCTTATAATGAAATTATGAATGACGACATCACGCTTGAGCACGAAGCAACAGTTTCCAAGGTATCGGAAGACCAGCTGTTCTATCTGATGAGCCGTGGTTTGACTGAAGCAGAGGCAACGCAAATGATCGTTATGGGCTTTATTGAGCCGTTCACCAAAGAACTGCCGATGGAATATGCGGTAGAGATGAATCGTTTGATCAAGTTTGAAATGGAAGGTTCCATCGGTTAAAACGCAGTAATCCTTGGCGTGACAAGGTTCTTAAGGTAATCTAAAGCTGTTAAATTGGAGTCGTGCCGATTTGTGCTGACTCGGATTTTCTCTAGTATAGAAGGCGAACTTTTTAAGTTCGTCTTCTTTTATTTTTTCTGTGATGCCTAAGTCCATAAGCCTTCTTTCTACTACATAAAAAAAATTATGCTCAGGACTGCGGATAGTTGCCTAGCACTTATGTATGTTTGCTTAATAGGATGTTGTGAGTGACATAAACATAAGGAGGCATGCCAACAGATGCAGAAGAATAAAGCTGGAGTGAAGAAGAAACCCCTCTCTTCTAAACAGACACAGAGACATGTACATGAATTTGAAGGTAGCACCAAACTGGCTGAAGAAGGTGCAGACCGACATAACCACCGCTTTGCAGGTGTTACTGGGCAAGCGATTCGATCAGGAAGTAGTCATGTCCATGAAATTGATCTCACGAAAACTGATTTCGTGAACCATTTTCATAATCTGAGAAGGATTAGGACAGGGCCCGCTATTCCAGTCGGAAATGGCAAGCACGTACATTTTGTTACGGGCCAAACCACATTAAATGATGGTCATGTACACCAGTTTAATTTTGCAACATTGATTCAGGCACCTCTTATTTAATGAACGCTGGTTTGACCGAAGCTGAGGTAACACAAATGATTGTTATAGACAGCTGCTCATAAAGAATGAGAGCATCGTCTTCGATTTTTCGGTGATGTGTAAATTACTCGAAATAAATCAAAAAGCTCTGCTAACCATAAATGGTCGGCAGGGCTTTTTAGTCTTACATTGATTCTGTACTTCTTGATTATGACCGGCTATGATTTTATGCCTTATGATAAGCTGCCTTATTCGAATTTTAAGTATATATTTTTTGTTTCATTTTTATGGTCAGTGTCACCAATTAGCAATCTTTAATGTTGGGACAGCTCGTCTGCTACTTGTTTATTTATCTGAAGTTTTATGGTCTAAGTCATGATGTAATTCGGTTGCTGGTATTTTGGCACTATAGATTTGACCTTTGGCAACAGGGTTAGAGATGTATACATAGCTCCCGCTTCCATCCGGCGCACTTCCTGTTGCCCACAAACCTTCACTAGATTCTTCGCCTTCAGACAAATTCCAAAACTCATAAGCTTCAGGCTGAGACTCTTGCTCTGCTTCAGGAGGAAAAGAAGCCGGGACCACAACACCGTTTTTTTCTTCTAATTCTTGGATTGCCGCCATCCATTGATATTGGTGATAGCGGTCACGTGCTAGCATTTTCCGTAGTGTAGCTCTGACGCTTTCATCTTGTGTCATATGATATAGCCTTGCTACCTGCAACCGACCCTGACTCTCTGCATGCAAATTGGACCGCATATCCGCCAATAGGTTGCCACTTGCGACGATATAAGAGCCGTTCCATGGAACTCCATTTGAATTACTAGGTAATCCACCAAGACCGCTGACCAGCAAGTGCTGCGGGTTAATTCCCCCCATAATGGCAGCCGTAACAGGGTCTTTTGCAGCTTGTTCTTGATCTTCTGGTTTAGCTCCATCAAGTAGTTGACTAATTAAAGCACACAGCATCTCCACATGCCCCACTTCTTCAGTTCCAATGTCCATTAGCATATCTTTATATTTTTCCTCACCGCGACAGTTAAACCCTTGAAATAAATATTGCATCATCACGGTCATTTCTCCAAATTGCCCCCCCAAAACTTCTTGTACCTGCCGGGCAAAAAGAGGATCAGGACGCTCCACTTTCACTTCAAACTGCAACTCTTTTTGATGTCTAAACATAATTACGCCTCCTATAGTTAAGCAGCTTAGTAAATTCTAACTGTATTTAACCTTTTCAAGATGTAATAAAACGAGCATCAGCATAACAACAATCTGATAGGAGTCCTTACATTTAACTATCTGTTTGTTTGGTTTGTATAAAAATTATTAAGGAGGGAAGCATATGTTCACGTTTAAAAAGAAGTTTAAGGAGGTTTTTTTACATTGTATTTTTATAAAGAAGATCTAATTAACATAATAGTACCCGATAAGCCCGACCCGGCTGCTGCTAAAGTGATTCAAGAAGTATTAGGTGGTCGATTCGGAGAAATGCGTACCATGATGCAGTTTTTCTTTCAAAGTAATAATTTTCGTGGTAATGCTGTGCAGTTTAGGGATTTGATACGCGGAGTTTTTCTAGAGGAGCTTAGTCATGTTGAACTGGTCCAACATACTATTAATCAACTTCTGACTGGCTCAGGCGCAGACCAAGCCGGCGATGCTGGAATTGATCATGCTCCTTTAGATGAGGCGATAAAACACGCAAATCCTCATCATTTTATTATGGGAGCTCAAAGTTCCTTACCTGTTGATGCAAGTGGAAACCCTTGGCTAGGTAGTTATGTTTATTCCCACGGCAATCTGATTAGTGATTTGCTTGATAATCTCGTACTCGAATCTACAGGGGTTCTGCAAAAATCCCGAATTTACGAAATGAGCTCGAACAAAACATTCCGGGAAACGTTGGCTTTTTTGATTGTGCGGGATAATGCTCATCAAAATGCATTTGCTAAAGCTTTAGAGACACTTGGAGTTGATTGGGGAAAATTGTTCCCGGTTCCAAACTACGATATTAACAAGTATCCAGAATGCCGGAAGTATGTTGAAATGGGCTTTCACAATGCACAGTTTAATTTTCGATTGGATTCTACCCGTATTGGAGAAATATTCAATGGGCAAACTCCAAGCAGAAACGGTGGGGATTTGAGTGTGGTGGATCCTCCAGAAGGTTTTCCTCTTCCGTATATGCCTGAATTGCCTAATGAACATAGCCCAGGTCTGCATGATCTTAACACTTAGGTTTAAACAAATAAGTAAGGATGTAACTAGGTTAATGTCCGTAACATAAAAAGAGGCTGTCCTTCGTAAAGAACCTACGAATCAAGGACAGTCTCTTTTTTTATTCGCGTAGCCTGTAATTCGGCATAACATTTCGTTCTACCGAAGTAACGCCGGGAGGCAGTAGTAGCGGATCAGGATTCCAAATAAATTTCATCAATGGATACATGGCGTTCTCTAGACAAATCTACATATTCATCATCGTTAATTCTCACTAAGGGTCTGAAGTAATCAGCAGGATTGTTCAGAATAATCGTTCCTGTCTGACCTGTAGTCAGCAGAACCTGCTTATTAATGAAATTAGGAAGCATGTGTCTGATGAACACTTGGGTAGCTTCTGGGTTTAGATGTCCAAAACTCATGCTGTGCAGCTCACGTAATACGGTGAGCAGTTCCTGCTTCGTCTGGTACACACGATTGGAAATCATCGCGCTATACACGTCGGCAATAGCTGTTATGCTGGCAAAAGGATGAATATCTTCCTTGAACAGTCCATGGGGATATCCACTTCCATCTTCACGCTCGTGATGCTGCAAGGCGACAATTGCAGAAATCTCATCGCTGGTTGAATTGCGGATAATATCATAGCCATATAGCGAATGTTTTTTCATCTCATGGAATTCTTCGGGTGTCAGTTTATCCGGTTTGTTCAAAATTTCATCCGGTATCATGGACTTGCCTATATCATGTAAGTACCCAGCTTTACCAGCGGCATATGCTTCTTCTTCCGTATATCCAAGCCATGTGGCAATGTAATATGACAGTACACCTACTTGGAGAGAATGATTATAGGTATAGTGATCTCCCCGTTCCATAATTAATAGCAGAGATACGACATCTTTTTGACGAGCCAGCTCTGAAACAAGAGGGCCGAACAGCTCATCGACTCGATATTCATCAAATTTTCCAGTTGAGGAGGCTTTGAGAAACATGCTTTCAAAGCCACTGATCGTCTGCTCCATGAGAGGAACGGCACGTTTGAGGGACTCGGGGGAAGCTGGGACATCGGGGGCAAAGTCAACCGGAATGCTCGCTGAACCGGCATCAATGTCGATATAATCGACACCGTGCATAATGAGTTTGGAAATATCGTCATGCTGTAGCTCGGTGCCCTGAATCATGACAGGTACACCGTGCCCATTGTATGTATCGGATTTGAGGCGATCTCCCGGCTTGGCATCGGTAACGTGTACTCTCATGCGCTAACCTCCTTATTGTCGTAAATTTGTCGAAAATACGAAACAAACTTAATATATCAAGAATTAAATGGTATGACAACGACTAATTTACTATTATTCCAAGCTGTAAAATAGGTCCCAGGAACCCGTTTCCTATCAGATACCTACAGTAGATAACGTCAATACTTTTTACTATGTTTATGATATGAGATTGCCCAGAGACTACAGCGAAGCTTAAGGACTATGTCCACTCATATGTACCATATTGCTAAATAACATGGTATGCTTAAACATTAGAAGCTCCAAAGTCGATATATATAAAGTATAGAGGAGGGCGGTTATGGAGATGACGACTCGGCAAACGTTGACCATTTTGCATACCAATGATATCCATAGTCATTTTGGCAGTATGCCTTCGATAGCCGCGATGATCGATGAACGAAGAGCCGCATCACGGGATGCGCTGCTTGTGCTCGACATAGGAGACCACATGGACCGGATGGCCCCCGAAACGGAAGGAACGCTCGGTGGGGCAAATGTGGATGTGATTAATCTAACAGGATACGATGCAATTACGATCGGTAACAATGAGGGACTGACTTTTACCCCGGATATGATTGAACAGGCATATGCGGGGATTCATTGTCCGGTCGTATGCGGCAATATGACAGAGCGTGCCACGGGGATGAACCCTTCGTGGATGAAGGAATCCCTTATCGTAGATAAAGCAGGAATCAAGGTCGGTTTACTTGGTGTGACGGCTCCTTTTGTAGAGTTTTATCAATTGCTGGGTTGGGATGTGCTCAATCCGTTTGAGGTGCTGGGGAAGCAGATCGCGGCACTGAGAAAGCAGGTTGATGTTTTGGTTGTGATGTCGCACCTGGGTCTACCTTCCGATAAAAAATTAGCGTCGCAGTTTCCTGAAATTGACGTTATCCTTGGAGGTCACACCCATCATGTGCTGGAAGAACCGCTTTGGATCGGAAAAACAGCTTTATGTGGGGCGGGTAAGTTCGGAACGCTGCTGGGTGAAGTGACACTAAGTCGTAACAATAGCCTCGAACCGTTTCGAGTCACGTCGGGCGGCGTAGTTCCTGTGGATCAGACACTACTGGACGAAAAAGTGGCATCGGCCATTGTGGTGCATCGCAGACAAGCAGAGCGCGCCATGGAGAACACAGTTGCGGTGACGGATCGGAAACTGGAGATCGCATATGATCAGGAATCCCCTTTCGGCAATATGCTGGCACAAGCGGTGTCCCATTTTACAGGAACAGAAATTGCCCTCGTCAATGCGGGACAACTGCTCGGCCCATTACCTCAAGGGGATATCAGCAAAGGAATCCTACATTCCTTATGCCCTTCGCCGATTAATGCCTGTGTTATGAAGTTGCGGGGAAGAGATATTCGGTTGGCGCTGGAGCAGTCCTTGCTGCCTGAATTTACAGACAAGCCCATGACGGGTTTTGGCTTCAGAGGCAAAGTGCTTGGCACGATGTGTGTGGAAGGCTTGGCCATTCAGTATGGCCCTGGCCGTGCTCCTTATGAAAAAGTGACGGACATTCGTGTAGCGGGTCAACCTTTGGAAGAGGATGAGGAATACACAGTGGGCACGTTGGATATGTTCACTTTCAAAGCAGGTTATGAGGTGCTTGCGAACGGAACAGATCTCCGATTTATGCTTCCAGAATTTTTACGGGATATGATTGAAATGGAGTTGAAGCGTCCGGGCGCGATGGAAGAATGTTTTGCAGCTAGGTGGCTTCAGGTATCAAAACAATCGGGAGAGGATTAAGCTGCGACTGGTACCTGTTACATTATTGAGAGCCGGCATGAAGCTGGGCAAAAAAATATACAATGAAAACGGAATGGTGCTGCTCTCGGAAGGTGTTGAGCTTACTTCGCGATTGATTGAACGTCTAGGCCAAGTCGGTATTGGATATGTATACATTGAGGATGCTGTGACTGAAGATATCGTCATTCCTGAGATGATCCATGAACAGACAAGGGCCGCGGCGCTACAGGAAATCAAAAAGCAGTTTCAAGGTTTATCATCCTACTCCGTAGATCATAAGCACAAATATTTTGGCAAGTCATTTTATAAGGTGATGGAATCCATTCTGGACGATATTGGAGGCCGTCAGGACGCCGTCATTATGTTGATGGATATCGGGGCCGCGGATCAGGATTTGTATCATCATTCTTTGAACGTATGTTTATATTCACTAGTACTTGGGATATCCAATGGCTACGATAATAACCAGCTCATGGAGCTGGGGATAGGTTCACTACTGCACGATATTGGTAAAATGAAAATTTCACCTCAAGTACTCTATAAGCCGGGTAAATTGACGGATGAGGAATATGAGCATATGAAAACACACACGGTGATCGGCTACAAGCTGCTCAAAGACGAACCTGGCATTCCCTTATTGTCGGCTCATTGTGCATTACAGCACCATGAGCGTATCGACGGCAGTGGATACCCACACGGTTGGAAAAAGGACCAGATCCACGAATATGCGAAATGGATCGGTCTGGCCGACTCGTACGACGCAATGACAGCAAGTCGGATATACAAACAGGCTTTGTTGCCCTATGAAGCGATGGAAGTGCTGTACGCCGGGGCAGGAACGTTATATGAGCAGCGAATGCTGGAAGCCTTTCGTGACTGTGTAGCTATTTACCCCCTGGGACTCTCTGTGGTGCTCAACACGGGGGAAGAGGGGGTCGTGGTGCGTATACATCCCAAAATCCCGCAAAGACCCGTCATTCGCATTGTAAGAGACCGGGATGGGCAGGAAGTGAAGGCACCTTATGATGTGGATTTGTCCGTATCCCTCTCGGTTATGATTACAAACACATTGGGTGCTACTGTCGCCCCTTTCGGAGGAGTACACGTAGATTAGCAGATGATGTGGAAGAAAGTATGCAGACACTTTACACATCATGATATGATAATTATACGTCTTTTGAGGTTAATAACAGAAATAAGGTGAAAACATAATGACAGTTCTACAAAATAACACGCTACCCCAAATATCGCCAACCTATGATCCGTGGGACCCGATTGTCTCACTGCGTACACATGGTCGTCATTTGCTTACGAGTGTGGAGATGACCGTAACGCATCTATGTAATATGCGCTGTGAGCATTGCGCTGTTGGCGATATGCTGGTTATGAAGGAGGCCCCTTTCCTTCCGCTAGACCTAATGCTGAAGCGTTTGGATGAAGTCGAGCATCTGGAGACGATCAGTATTACAGGTGGGGAACCTGCTTTACTCGATAAAACAGTGGATGAAGTAATCGTTCCACTGCTGAAATATGCCAAGGAGCGCGGTATTCGCTCGCAAATCAACTCCAATCTGACATTAGATATTCGCAGATATGAGAAGATGCTTCCTTATCTGGATGTGATGCATATTTCATTTAACTATTTGAATGCAGACGATTTTTATGAAGTGGGTTTTGCAAATACCGGCCGGCCGACTCCGCGTGCGGGTGCTGTTCGCCTGTATGAAAAAATGATGGAAAATGCCCGCAGATTGAGTGAAATGGGGATGTTCATTTCAGCTGAATCCATGATTAACTATCGGACACACACGAAGCTGGAGGGCATTCATCAATTAATCAACGAAATGGGATGCCGACGGCATGAGGTTCATCCAATGTACGCGTCGAATTTTGCATCTGCTTTGCCTGTGCTTTCACTCGACGACATGCGGAACTCTATCCATAAGCTGCTGGATGTACGTAATCAGGACATGTGGATGTTGTTTGGCACATTACCGTTCTTTGCTTGTTCGGATCGGGAAGAAGACCGCAAACTGCTTCGACGCTTGCGTCAGGAACCGAATATTACGGTGCGTAATGATCCGGACGGAAGAAACCGTGTGAATGTGAATATGTTCACGGGTAGCGTGTATGTGACAGATTTTGCAGACATACCGGCTTTCGGAAATATTCAGGAAGATAGTCTGGACGATATTTTTGGTGAATGGCTGAATGAGCATCCGCTGAATCAGACTGTGAACTGTCATTGTGATGCCGCTGCCTGTTGTGGACCAAATCTGCTCGTGGCGGATATGTATTACAAAGGAATAGATTTTAAATCAAGAAAAGCATTACAACTATAGAAATGGGGAGTTCGTATTGGATGGTCATACCGAGTTTCATTGGGGATTGCTAGCTGTGAATCTCCTCTTGGTACTGCTGCTTGTCTTTCTAAATGGTGTATTTGTGGCCGCAGAATTTTCGCTGGTCAAAATGCGCCAATCCCGATTGACGCAGCTCCAAAGCGAGGGTCATCGCCTGGCAGGCTATGCGCTGAAGGTGAACCAAAAGTTGGATGCTTATCTGTCCGCCACCCAATTGGGCATTACGCTGGCTTCATTGGGCTTGGGTTGGATTGGAGAGCCAGCAATATCCGGCTACCTGATAGAGCCACTCATGCACAAACTCGGTGTAACTGACGGTACACTGATTACAACGGTATCTGTTATCGTCGGATTTTGCGTAATTACCTTTTTGCATATCGTATTGGGGGAACTGGCGCCAAAGTCCTTAGCGATTCAGAAGACCGAAGGTGTGGCGTTGTTTTTATCGGCGCCTTTGCTGCTTTTTTATAAGGTCTTTCTGCCTGTGATCTGGGTATTGAATGCTGCGGCAAACTTGCTGTTGCGCGCATTCGGCATTCAGCCGGCGAGTGAAGCCGAAGCGGCTCATTCGGAGGAAGAGATTCGTATATTGATGAATCAGAGCGCCAAAAGCGGTGTGATTGATAAGGACGAAATTAAGCTGATGGATAATATTTTTGATTTTTCCGACTTGCTTGCCCGTGAAATCATGCTGCCGCGTACAGATATGGATTGTTTGTATACGAATTTGTCGTTTAAGGAAAATCTCAAGATCATCAGCGAGACCAAGCATTCCCGTTACCCGGTAGCGGTTGAGGATAAAGACCAGATTATCGGTTTTGTCCATATTACAGATCTTCTGCTAGCTGAGCAGGGAGAGCAACTGGATCTGGCTTCGGTGGTACGTCCTATTTTGAATGTGCCGGAGTCCATGGAAGTGAGTCACGTGCTACGCCTTATGCAGAAAAAACATTCCCAAATGACTCTCGTGGTAGATGAGTACGGCGGAACGGCCGGGCTGCTGACAGCGGAGGAAATTTTGGAGGAAATCGTCGGGGATCTCTATGATGAATTTGAGGATGAACGCCCGAGTGTGGAAATGAAGGAGAACTTCATCTCTGTGGACGGTCGTATGCTCATTGAGGATGTCAATGATTTGACTGGAGTGAACATTGAAGACGACGAGGTGGATTCCATCGGGGGATGGCTGTTCAAGGAATTGGAGGGCATTCCGGTGAAAGGGAAGAGAATTGAGTTTTATAACCTTACCTTTGAGGTGGAGGAAGCAACAAGGCTTCGCATAATGAGAGTGAAGATTCACCGCAAGCCTGAGCCTGTGATTGAAGATGAGCTTTCAGGTATGTAAGTTATTATAGAGTGCTGAAGAAAGAGCTTTTAGATCCACGTACCGTGGTTTTAAAGGCTCTTTTTTGATTAGAAATAGTTCTATGGTTATTTTCTTGAACAATTATTTTTATCTGTGATTTTTTGTTCGAGACTTGGGCGATGCGGCATATGTTGAATAGTAAAACAGATGGATCAATCAAAGGAGGTTCCGGCCCGTGAAATTTCCACAGCAAGGTGAGTATGCCCCGTTTGTCGGCCCATTCGATCCGTGTCCGCCCGTTCTGTGTAAGACTTATGTGCTTCCGCCAAACTTGTTTATACAATTTCAGCCCCCTGGTCTACCACAATTCAGTCCAGATGAGGCACTGACGAAGGGAACGCTATGGCCTTTGCTTTACAGCCCTTATGAGCCTAGGAGAAACCAGGGGGGAGGCGAATAGAATGGAGAATCCAAATCAGGGTCAGTCCCCATTCCAATTCCAGCAGCAAAATCAGCATGAGAGCGGGCAGCAACAGCCGAATCCATATCAAAGCCCTTATTCAAATCCGTATCCATACCAGAACCAGTATCAGAACCAAACTCAGGGCTATAGTCAAGCCGGAAACCCGGCCCAAGGCTACACGCCCCAAACCAAGCCAGTTGATGCTCAGTTTTATGCGTTGCTGGAGAAGCTCCAAGCGGTGGATTTTGTGTTGGTGGAGCTGAATTTGTATCTGGATACGCACCCAGATGATTTACAGGCTATCGAACAGTTCAATAAGCTGACGCAGGAAAGAACGGCGATTGCTAACGAGTATCAGATGCTATATGGGCCTTTACAAAATTTTGGCCGTGCTTATTCCAAGTATCCTTGGGAGTGGAGTCAATCCCCTTGGCCGTGGCAGGTCTAGGTAGGTATAACCTTTTATAAAGGAGGAACATGAATGTGGGTATATGAGAAAAAACTGCAATATCCCGTACGTGTCAGCAAATGTGATCCTCATATGGCCAAACTGCTTATGGAGCAGTATGGTGGAGCGGATGGCGAGCTGGCAGCGGCATTGCGCTATCTGAATCAGCGCTATACGATTCCCGATAAGGTAATTGGAGTACTGAACGACATAGGCACGGAGGAATTTGCGCATCTCGAGATGATTGCGACTATGATTTATAAGCTGACCAAGGATGCGAGCGTGGAGCAAATGAAAGCGGCTGGGCTAGGGGAATATTACGCGGCGCACGATCATGCGCTATATTATCAAAACGCAGGCGGGGTTCCTTTTACAGCGGCCTATATTCAAGCCAAAGGCGACCCGATTGCCGATCTATATGAGGACATAGCGGCAGAGGAAAAGGCTCGAGCTACATATCAGTGGCTGATTGATCTGACAGACGATGTGGATTTGCAGGATAGTCTGAAGTTTCTGCGTGAACGTGAAGTGATTCATTCGCTGCGTTTTCGTGAGTCAGTGGAAATTTTGAAGGGGGAAAGAGACCGGAAGAAAGTCTTTTAAGGTATTTTGTAAGGAGGGCCATCTGCAAATGCAGGTGGCCTTTCTTTTTTTTGGTTAAATCTACATAGAAGCACCTGTCAGAGACAGGACAGGCGATATAGCTGTTCATAACCTCAAACAATCAACTCAAACCTATCCCCTAATATTAATTGCTTGGAACGATGGATTTTTTGGCCGTCTGGACTACAAACTGTGCTTTTAATACAAAGTAGAGGATAACCTTCCTCAATATTTAAATAGGTGGCTACATCAAAGGAAGCAAACTCCATAAATATATATTTTCTTGATATTCCAAATGTAATCTTGTGTTTATTTTTTAAAATATCATAAAGAGATATATTATTTAAATCCTCTTGTAATAAAAAAGAAAAAGAAGAAGGGAACCGTGAATACTCTACAGATACCGGCACATTGTCAGCATACCTGATTCTTTCTATATTGATTACTTTATCCCCTGGCATTAAACCTAAATGTTCCTGGTCTGATGCTGTAGCATCTTCAATCACGCATTTTATTACTTTTGCACCAGGCACTTTATTTTGTAATTTACAAGTATCGCTAAATCCAATGGTCTCTACGACATTTTTTTTGATTTTATCTTTTGTAATAAATGTTCCTTTTCCTGGAATCCGTACCAAATAACCTTCAGAGGTAAGTGAATCAAGTGCCGCACGGACAGTTACACGACTCACATTATTGGTTTCACTTAATTCTAATTCTGTAGGGAGTTTGTCTCCTGGTTTTAGGGTACCGTTGTGGATGGAATCTAAAATTCTTTCTTGCAGCTGTCTATATAACGGCGAAGATTCTGAATGATCAATCATGCGGTCAACCTCCAAATCAAGTTTTTATAAATGTATTATATTGTTTTATATCGGGATGCTTATATTATAACAGTATATACAATTTATGAATAGCTTGTAAGCCCTTGCAACTAGGGGTCCTCCCTTTAAAAATCGGGGATAGTTGAAGCGATGCTCTAGAAAAAGTAGCAAAGTGTTATTGCTTCATGTATTGTTTTGTATTATTGTTTCCTTATAACATTCCAATACATACACCGGTGTGGAATGGAAAACAAGGAAATGTATCATACAAGGAGGAAATGGTAATGGAAATCAAAAAAATTATTGAAGAAATTGTAGCAAATAAACAAGAGGCTGGCGGTATTAAGCAGGTATATTATGTAGCTTGCGGTGGTTCTTATGGTGCTTTTTATCCTGCAAAAACATTTCTTGAAAAAGAAGCAAAGGAAGTTAAGGTAGGTCTTTATACCAGTAATGAGTTTGTGCATAACACACCTAAGGCATTTGGAGAAAATTCAGTACTGGTAGTGGCATCACATAAAGGTAATACACCAGAGACTGTGAAAGCCGCAGAATTAGGTAGAACAGCAGGAGTTCCAGTTATTGCATTAACATGGGTTGAAGATTCTCCTATTACGGAACAAGCAGACTATGTGGTGAAGTACACATTTGGGGATGGTAAAGATATTGCCCGCGAAAAAACCATGAAAGCACTAATGACGGCAGTAGAGGTATTAAATCAGACCGAGGGATATGAGCAATATGATAAATTCCTGGACGGAGTAGGAAAAATAGATCGAATTGTTAAAAATGCATGCAAACACGTGGAAAAGCGTGCTCTGGCTTTTGCGAAAAACCATAAAGATGATTCCGTAATCTACACCATGGCAAGCGGAGCTGGCTACGGGGCTGCCTATATGCAAAGCATCTGCATTTTTATGGAGATGCAATGGATTAACTCTTCCAGCATACATTCAGGTGAATATTTCCATGGACCATTTGAGATTACTGATGCTGAAATACCATTTGTCATTCAGGTCTCTGAAGGAAGTACCCGGCCTTTAGATGAAAGAGCGTTAAAGTTCCTTAACCGTTATACCCAGAGAGTAGAGGTTTTAGACGCAAAGGATTTAGGACTGTCTACCATTGACAGCTCTGTGGTTGATTACTTCAATCATTCCCTATTTAATAATGTTTACCCCGTTTATAACCAAGCTTTGGCCATTGAAAGAGCGCATCCGCTTACAACTCGTAGATATATGTGGAAGGTTGAATATTAATCTTTTAGCAACCTTTAGAGGGGATATTCTTATGGAACAATATAAGGTTATTGGCATTGGTGACAATGTAGTAGATAAATATGTCCACCAGGGTATGATGTACCCTGGTGGAAATGCCTTGAACTTTTGTGCGTATGCCAGAATGTGTGGTATGGAGGCATCTTATTTAGGTAAGTTTGGTAATGATTATATAGCTCAGTATATTCAAAAGGTTATAGACGATTTAGAGATAGAACATAACCATTGCCGGATTTTTGAAGGGGAGAATGGGTATGCACGGGTTACATTGGAAGACGGTGATCGTGTATTTCTGGGCTCCAATAAAGGCGGTATTGCAAAGGAAAAGGCATGGGATTTTACAGAAAATGACTTGAACTACATTGAAAATTTCTCCGTGATTCATACCAGTCTAAACAGCTATATAGAGCAGGATCTCGCAACATTAAAAAAAACGAATGTGCCTATCTCCTATGATTTCTCGGTACGCTGGAATGATGAATATTTGGAACAAATATGCCGGTATGCGGACATTTCATTCCTTTCATGCAGTCATTTAACGGAAAGTGAAAGAAAAAGAGAAATGCTAAAATCACAGAAATTCGGTTCTAAAATAGTGATTGGTACTGTGGGAGAAAATGGATCAGTTGCTCTCTATAAAGATCAATGGATGCACCAGCCGGCAGTATTAACGGATACCGTGGATACGATGGGAGCGGGTGACTCTTATATAACCGCTTTTATTGTAGAGATGATTAAAAGCTCTAAAGCCGGTAAGATTTTCTACGGTGAAGATGAGGATATGCTTCGGAGTATCAAAGCAAGCATGGAAAAAGGAGCGGTTTTTGCGGCTAAAATATGCCAGATAAACGGAGCTTTTGGCCACGGCACACCAATTCGTTGTTCTGACTCGAAAGAATAAGCATGATAAGAATTTTGTAAGCGTATTCAGTGAAGGGCGGCTACGCCCTTGTAGATAATGAAAGATCGGTAAAGTTCGTAAAATCAAAAAAAGGGAGAATTCTTATGTTTTGGTTTGAGCTATTGATCATCTTTTTACTCATTTTCTTCGGCGCTAGAGTTGGCGATGTTTTTATGGGCTTGCTCGGTGGAGTGGGCGTAGCGATTTTTGTATTTATCTTTCATGTCCAACCAGCGGCCCCTCCCATTGATGTAATGCTGATCATTTTAGCGGTTGTATTGGCTGCCTCTGCGCTGCAGTCTTCAGGTGGACTTAACTTACTCGTCCAGATTGCAGAGAAAATGCTTAGTAAGTCACCTAAGAATATTACAATAATAGCTCCAATCATATCCTGGTTATTTACCTTCTTATCAGGAACCGGGCATGTCGTATATAGTTTATTGCCTATTATCAATAAGCTTGCCATTGATAATGATATCAGACCGGAAAGACCCATTTCAAATAGTATCATCGCTTCCCAGCAGGCAATAACTTGCTCACCGGTTTCAGCGGCCACTGCTGCTATGATTGGATTTATGTCACCCCTTGGAGTAAGTTTGGGGACCATATTGGTCATTTCCATACCTGCTACACTCTTAGGTGTCATTACAAGTGCGGTGTGCACGTTGCGTAAAGGGAAAGAATTGTCTGAAGATTCGGAATATTTGCATAGATTGGCAGAAGGCTTAATTGAAAAATCAGAAAAGAAGGCTGAGAAAAAAGAAACTTCAAAAGGAGCGAAAGCCGCTGTTGTTATCTTTTTGATGGGAGTTTTAGCCATTGTTATTATGGGCATGTTTACTCAACTGCGTCCATCCTGGGAGCTAAATGAAGAGGTTACTAGTCTATCAATGCCGCATACCATTGAAATGATTATGCTAGTTTGCGCTACTATGATTATTATCGTATGCCGCCCGACGATTGAAACAATTCTTAACGGACCCATATTCAGGGCAGGGGCGCTGGCTATGGTCTGTGCCTTTGGGTTAGCCTGGATGAGCAGTACCTTTATAAACGGACAAACCGCTTTTATCCAAGATCATGTTGCTACGATTGTAAATAGCCATCCGTGGATGCTTGCCGTTATCATGTTTATCGTTGCTGCTTTAACTACGAGTCAAGGTGTCACGACATTAATTATGATACCTATTGCTATTGCCCTTGATCTGCCTACCTACATCATAATTGGAGCGTGGATGGCTGTAAATGCGAACTTCTTTTTACCAGTATCTGCTCAGTGCCTTGCTGCCATATCTTTTGATACAGCGGGTACGACTAAAATTGGTAAATATGTATTGAACCACAGTTTTATGATACCTGGAATGATTAATATTATTTTATCTGTAATATTAGCTACTTTAATTGGAAGCGTTTTAATATAGAGCGTCGTGTAAAAAGGAGGTATCTAATTATTATGGTACAGATATCACAAGTTGCGGCTGCAAACTATCATTATAAAAGATATTCTTTGGAGTATTTTTTAGAATCTGTTGCAAGGCTAGGATTCCATAATATTGAATTGTGGGCTTCAGGTCCACATCTCCATTTAGACTATTTGACGTATCAGGATATAAAAAAATTAAATAAAAAAGTAAAAGAAAGAGGGTTAAAGACGATCTGCTTTACCCCTGAGCAGTATGTCTACCCGGTAAGCATCAGTCATCCTGATCCAGAGTATAGAAAGAGAAGTGTTGAGTTTTTTTGCCGGCATATTGAAGCTGCATCTTTGCTGGAATGTGACAAAGTGTTAGTGACCACAGGCATCGCATACTTGGATGTTGATGAGACAGAAATGTGGAAATGGTGCAGAGAATCTTTAGGCGAAATCTGTAAAACAGCAGAAAAAGAGGGGATTTACCTTCCTATGGAGGCTTTTACCTCTTTTACTACACAGGTGTTTAATAGAGTCGAGCACATTTCCAAGATGATAAAAGAAGTTGGGAGTCCTTATTTAAAAGGTTTAGCGGATACAGATGTGATGGAAACTACAGGAAAGGATACCATTCATGATTTTATAAGGGAACTGGGAAATAATTTAATGCATGTACATTTTGTGGATGGTAATCCTGGAGGACATCTGGTTCCCGGAGAAGGCCAATTAGCAATGGCGGAAGTGTTAAAGG
Source organism: Paenibacillus sp. SEL1 (assembly GCF_054602535.1). Lineage (NCBI taxonomy): Bacteria > Bacillati > Bacillota > Bacilli > Caryophanales > Paenibacillaceae > Paenibacillus > Paenibacillus sp. SEL1. Next base: position 3,910,094 of record NZ_CM137723.1, read on the forward strand.
AGCTTAACAATATAGATTATAAGGGATATCTAGGTCTGGAATTATTGGATAGAAGGTATGTTATGAATCCGGAAAAAGCCCTAAGGGATTCGCTCACGTGGTTCGAAAAACACCTGGAATGATTGAAAGAGGAGCGACTTTCTACTATTTTATATCACGAATTTTAAATCAAGAAAGTCGATTCCCTATAGGAGGAATCGACTTTCTTAAGTACGCCTAGCATGGGTGTTAATTCCAGAGTGGGAAATCCCGAACGGGAACTGGCAAGTCCCTGCCCTTAGCCAGTGTTCGTCTTCCTTATTTCTGTTGCTCTAGCTGTGCAAAATATTGCTCGTTATATAAAACACTTGGATGAGTAGGATGGTGCAACTGAGCTATGCGATGATGCGATTTTGCCTTTTCGATGTCGCCGATTCGGTCGTAACACAGGCATAATTGCAAGTGTGGAAACCAGGTATAGTACGACGAATTGGTTAAGGCCATCACATCTTGTGGGGGCTCGATCAGCGTCGCCTGACGAAACCAGTAAATGGCTTGAGTATACTGCTCATCTTCAATGAACAAATTGCCAAAGGCACAGCAGAACTGGGCGCGTGGTACATCGAGGTTGAGTGTGCGAAGCAGTGCCATACGCTGCTCCTGTTTTTGACCCTGGTGAGCGTAGCAATCTGCTAGCTTAAAGCAAGCAGCAATCCGATCCTCAATCCATCCTTGATCGAGCCCCAGATAGTGTTCGTACTGCTGGATGGCTTCTAGTATGCGTCCGTTATCATATAGTTCATTAGCGAAGTAGTAGTGATCTCGCTCAGAAAATGCAGTGCCTTTCTCCCGGTGCTGGAGATAAATATGTAAATTACGGTCAGTGTAGGCACGTGTCTTTTTATGAGTCACTGCCATATTGCTGTGAAAGGTGCTGCCAGTCACATTCAGGAATTCGTGCACAAAGCCGATCCATCTGAATCTACGATCACGCCGCACCATTCGGTTTCTTTTGAGCTTATGCAGCGGCTGCCCCTGTTCATCTACAGATAGTACATAATCCATCGTAATGCTGTCATACGAGACGGTGGCTTGTTTTTTCCAGTCGAGAAATGCCAGTCGATCTTGCTCCTCTAGGATGTCATCAGCATCCAGCCAAAATTGATATTCCTGTGTTGCCTGATCAAACGCATAATTGCGGGCTGCGGAGAAATCATCGCACCATTCAAAATTGTATACCCGAGCATTGAACGATGCAGCGACCTCTTGGGTTCTGTCGGTAGAACCAGTATCAACGATAATGATTTCATCTACTAGGTCATGGACTGATTTCAGACAGGTATGAAGGGCTTCTTCTTCATTTTTGACAATCATACATAAGCTGACAGTTACCATGCTCTTTGTCCCCCCAAAAAACTTGGTATAATCTCCATTTTATTAGGATAGCTTGCTCATTATGTAGTAATTCCTATGGATCGTTTAGAGGATGTGCGATGATCATAAATTCAATCTTGCTCTAATAAATTAGAAAATCAAAGTCTGATATGAAGAGGAGGAGATTGTGCAAAATTCGATATTATCAAGTGCGACCGGGAAATAAATTTGATGGCTAAATGTAGTTAGAAAACCGGTAACAGAAAAAAAGGCAGTTAACTGGAGGGTAAGATTGTATTTTTGTATTGATGTCGTTTTCATTGATATTTCCAGGTGTAAGTCCATTCATACCACGCTCACTCCCATATCGCTTGGCCGCAATTACGGTATGTCTTAGGACATGGAGGGAGAACGGTTTATGAGGCTTCTACCTGATGGAGGCGTTGAATCATGCGTATACTAATCGGTAGCCCGGTGCACCAGAAGCCGGAAATATTGTCTTTATTTCTTCAAGCTTTGGAGCGACTGGAGGCACCTGATGTGCTGCCGGATTATTTATTTGTCGATGATAATGACAATCCGACTTCAAGCCAATGGCTTGCCGATTTTTCCAATCGGCTGCCGGGCAGGGTTTTACCCTTGTTGACAGGCTCACAGCAAGTAGAGAACCGAAGTGATGAGCACACTCATTATTGGCCGCCTGCCCTCGTCTGGAAAGTGGCTGGCTTTAAAAATCGTCTTATTGATTATGCACTTCAGCATAATTATGACGCGCTGTTTTTGGTCGATTCTGACCTGATTCTCCATTCCCGTACCTTATGTAAGCTGGTGGAGGCGGAGAAGGATATTGTATCTGAGATTTTCTGGACACGCTGGCAGCCGGAGGGGCCTCTATTGCCTCAGGTGTGGGTTAGTGATGAATATAATTTGTTCCATCGTGAAGAAGGCGAAGTGTTGTCGGCAGAGGAGAGAGCGCAACGCGAGTTGCATTTCATACACCAATTGCATGTTCCTGGTTTGTACGAGGTGGGTGGTCTAGGCGCTTGCACCCTAATCCGCAGACGTGCACTGGAAGCAGGGATTCACTTTGGTAAAATCAAAAACATTTCCTATTGGGGAGAAGATCGACATTTTTGTATTCGGGCAGCTGCATATGGATTTCCACTTTTTGTGGATACACACTATCCGGCGATGCATCTGTACCGGGAAGCGGACCGAATGAAAGCAGAGCAGCTACTATTCGCCCTAAAGTATTTTACAACGAGTGCTGTTCATACGGACCCTTCAGAACATTTAGCATATCTGGATCACTCCGATACTTCTACTAACTCTCCTGCCTTCAATCGTTCTGCATCATCAAGTCCCTCTAAGTTCCCTGAACCTCCTGTTATACCGTATGATCTCCGTGAGTCAGCTGTCTTTGCCAAGTACACTGCAGATTCTTTTGCTGTACCACAAACATTCTCTGGTCCACGACAAAGTGAACTTCATACGCCGCCTGTCACCAAACCCAAATTGACACTGACTATGACGGTATACAATGAGGCAGATCGTAAGCTCATTGACGTGCTGCAGAGTCATCGGGAATATATTGATGAAGCGGTCATTATTGATGATGGCAGTCAGGATGATAGCGGAGAGTTGTGCCGTGAGATCCTAAAGGGAATCCCACTGCGTTTAATACGCAATGAAACAGCTTCTTTTACCAATGAATTAGAGCTGCGTAAGCAGCAGTGGAGAGAGACGTTGGCTTCCTCTCCCGAATGGATATTAAACATGGACGCTGACGAAATGTTCGAATCCCGTTTTGCTCAAGGGGTGCATTCGTTGTTAGCGGGAACGAAAGCCGATACGATTTGTTTCAGGTTGTTTGATATGTGGTCTTCCACGCATTACCGCGATGATGATTATTGGCAGGCTCATCGGTATTACCGTCCTTTTTTGATTCGATATAAGGAAGGGTTCTCTTATAAATGGAAGGAGCAGTCCTTGCACTGTGGGAGAATTCCCGAAAATGTGCTTGACCTTCCCAGTGAAATCAGCAACTACCGCATCCAGCATTGGGGATGGTATACACCTGCTATTCGCATGGCCAAATTTCAGCGGTACCAGTTGCTTGATCCAAGTGCTCGTTATGGCTGGAAAGAGCAATATGAATCTATTTTGGACCCGAACCCCCGACTCACGCTCTGGGTGGATCAGGACAACATAAATGTAGAAAAAGAAACTGCACCAGAATATGAAGCTGCCCACCAGGTGAACGACATGGATGTTGCCGAGATTTCGAGTGTCCAGGTTATTGATAATTCCGATCTGCAAATAAAAAGTGAAACCAAGGACTTACTTTATAGTAAATGCAAACTATGTGGCTCATCTGACACGGCAGTGTTTCATAGCTATGAACGCTTTACCTTGATGGGATGTGGTTCCTGCGGATTGGTTTTTCGTAATGATGTGGATCATATACAGCCAGAGGATATGATTGAAAAAATCTATAATGCCGAATGGGTTGCTATGCGGGATAGTGCAGCAGCGTCAACTTATGGAGATCATGCCCTTTTTGGACTCATGCTGCTAGATATGTTCAGTACCGGTAAAGGAAAATTGCTTGAGATTGGATCAGGTACCGGAGAATTTATCCATGCTGCCCTTCAAGCCGGCTGGGATGCAGTGGGCATTGAACCTTCCATAGACTCGCGTGCTTACGCCAAATACAAATATGACGTGGATTTATTGCCGGGTTACTGGGGCGATGAAGCCGAAGAAGATACTCAAACCCAAGAAGCACATGAAATACAGGAATTGAATGAAGCCGAAGAAGAAGATACTGATTTACCACTGGATCACAAATACGAGGCCGTAGCATGCTGGCATGTGCTGGAGCATATTGCGGACCCAGTTGCATTTTTGACAGATTTACGCGAACAGCTTCAACCTGACGGAACGATCTATATTACGGTGCCCAACAAAAATTCGTTCACCAATGAGGCTTATGGCGTTTACTCGCCTTTATTTACGGAGGAAGATCATTTGTATCATTATTCTGAGCATACGCTTGCGCTCTTACTGGCAAAGTCCGGCTTGCGCCCGGTGGCTTTGTTCACCCGCCAGCTTCCCTCTGGTTTAGATGCCTTGCTGCAAGCCCATCCTTTGTACGGTGAGCTTACCCTTACGGAGCAAATGGGATTGTTGGCCAAACTTCAAGGCGAGAAACGGGGTCATGAACTGTGCTGTGTCGCAAGGGTAATTTAGTCATCCCCAAAAGGAGGCAGTATCCATGAACATGTCTGATCCGTATCTGTCTCGCTTTTTTGTATATTCTGACCCCAACTCCTCCAACATGATTTACAGACTCCCCCAAAGCTGGTGGAGTCGCCCCTATGAGTATGAGTGGTGTCTCCAATTTATGTCTGGGCAAGACACAGTACTGGACGCAGCATGTGGAATCCCTCATCCATTCAAATTTGAGTTGGCCCGACGTTGCGCTCAGGTCTATGCCTGCGATCTGGATATACGGATCGTTTCCGTGGATGCCATTTTGGCCGAGGTGCGGCGGGATATCGGAGAGGAGGCTGCCGAACGCATTCAGGAGATTTTACCAGTTCGTCTCCACTCTGCACATGCCAATCTGACGGCTCTACCCTATGATGATGCCAGTTTTGACAAAATTGTATGTATCTCGGTACTGGAGCATTTAACGCCTGATGAATCTTTGGCAGCCTTACGTGAATTTCACCGGACTTTACGGGATGACGGAATGCTTCTGCTGACGTTTGATTATCCTACAGTGGACTTATCAGCGATGGAGCAATGGATAGAGCAGGCGGGATTTTCGTATTGGAATGGTGTGGATCTCAAGCTTCCACGGGGTGCTTTACACACGGATAGGTGGGGCGGTCTGTATTGTTTTAGGACTGTTTTAAAAAAATATAAGAGTTAGCGGTATGCGCAATGAGGTTTACACGGACCTCTCTTATTGCTTATCATGAGAGGGGTTAGAGTTGTAAACCTACATAGGAAAGGAATGACTGATAACTACATGAACAATGCACCTGTGTTGAAGAAACCTGAGGCTATGGTATTTGATATGGACGGTACACTTTTTCAGACGGAGACGCTATTGCTTCCTGCGTACCACAAGCTGTTTGATACGCTGCGCGCTGAAGGGCTTTATGAAGGAGAGACTCCTCCCGAGGAGCTTATTTTGAATAGTTTGGGTATGTTGCTGGATGAAATCTGGAGAAGAGTGATGCCGGATGCCAGCGAAGCGGCCCACAGAAGAGCGGACGAGCTGCTGCTTCAGCTGGAGCTGGAGGGATTGAAGAGCGGAAGTCATGCCCTGTATCCACATGTAAAAGAAACACTCCAGTCCCTTCATGAGCAAGGTGTCCGATTGTTCGTAGCCAGTAATGGCCTGGAGGATTATGTAAAAGGGATCGCTGCTGCGTATGAAATGGTTCCCATTTTTGAAGGACTGTACAGCGCTGGGGAGTACAGCACGCTTTCCAAAGTGAATTTGCTGGAAATTCTGTTGAGCAAGCACGCTATTTCGAATGTATGGATGGTAGGAGATCGCTCCTCAGATGTGGAAGCAGGCAAAAAGAACGGACAGACGGTGATCGGTTGTGCTTATGCTGGATTTGGCGTGAACGATGAGTTGAAGGGGTCTGATGCGATTATTACGGACTTTACGCAACTGCTTACACTTTATAAAAACGCCGAGTAACTGTGAAACACAGGTTAATGGTTATAAATAGGCTTGACGTACCATATAAATAAAACATGCTAGCACTGTCGGGCAGACGAAAAAGAAAGGAAGGCAGCCACTTTACGCGGAGCCTTCCTTTGTCTTATTCTCAGTCTTACTCTCTGCTTTATCTTCTGTTTTATCTTCTGCTTTGTAGTCCGTCTGAGGCTTTGGATTAATTTGTGTGTGGTAGACCCACAAGGCATATTCCATGGGCTTGGCGATAGAACGGCGATAGGTATCTTTTTCTCCAATACGTGAAAATACCTCGCGGGCTGGTTTCGGGTTGACTTCCAGCACGTATATATGACCGTCCTTATTAATTGCCAAATCGAGCGCAAGCTCGCACAATGCCCCGTAGCTTTCTTCCAGATACGCAGCGATGTCCAGTCCGAGTTTTTCCCCCTGCTTGATGATTTTCTCTCTACGGCCCTCATCACGAATCCATTGCGTCAGCAATTGGTTCATCGGTACCGCCTTGCCTCCACCATGCAGGTTGGAAGTGACACTCCGATGTGCCCCGATTCGCCCGGCGCATCCGGTTAGCTCCCATACTCCTTGGCTATTTTTCTGCACCAGCATACGGTAATCATGGACCCTGCCATTCGGCAACTGCACAGGAATGCCTTCCTGAACAATGTAGTTATCCATGTTCCAGCTGCTCAGACGCGGCTCCAGACGGTCTAGACGTACCCGCTGCTGGGGAATAATATGGCGTTTGCGATTGCGGCCTTCAATCAGATACAGGCCCCCTTGCTTGTTAACAGGCTCAATACGTAAAATGCCGCGTCCTCCCGTACCGTTAATCGGCTTGAGGTACACTAGTGAATTCTGTTTGAGCATCCGTTTTACACTATGAAATCCATTGAACAGCTCTGTTGCAGGCAAATGGGGGCGAAAGGCAGACCTTCTCGCAAGCTGCTGATGAATGACCCACTTGTTACTCAGCGGTCGGTTTAAATATACAAGATCTGTATACTGCGATCGAAACTGCTTCAACTGACGATATCGTTCACTGCGCTGTACTCGGCAACGGTCGAAAATCATATCTGGGAACTCTCGCCACTTTCGGCTCCATTTTCCGCTGTGTGGATCATAGATTTGGGCAAGGAGCAGCCTGCGATCCTTATGGACATCTGCTGGAGTGAATACATACATATCCAGTCCCAGTCTTTTCCCTTCTGCAATCATGCGCTCATATATATCACGTTCCTCCAATTGCTTCTTGTTATTTAAATACAAGGTCATGATGCCTAGGACAGGTTTTGGCACAGCATTCCACCTTCCTCTGCCGTCTGCTTATCTTGGGATAACTCCCCGTGAAATATCAGCGTGGGTTTCCCGGTCGGTCCAGTCGTCATTTCATGCGCAACCAGTCCAGCACGGAAACAGGTTTTGAGACTGGCCATATTGTCGGCGGCTACGCTGCACGTCAGACGGCGCAGCTGTTTGAGCTGGGCGGACAGCAGTCTAGCGCCCAGTCTGCGGCCCCGGTAAAGCGGACGAACAATTACGATGCAAGCATCCTTCCCGTAATTCAGAGCGAGGGAAAATCCCGCAATCCGCAGTCCCTTCTCCGTGCGCACATATGCGCACAGGAGGGAGGAACCAGGGGTGTTCAATTGCTCCGGCGTCAAAACAGCCAACTGCCGCAGAGCATTACGAGTAATGCGCATGCCCCCTGAGCTGCGGGCCAGAAACAGTAACTGTCGTCGTCTCAGCAGCCAGCTCCGGGCAGGCAATTGTTGAACATCGCTAATTTGCGGCATGATTCCACTTCCTTGATCATGATTTCATTCGTCCGGCCAAAAAGGAGCTGTACTGGAATATGCGTCTAAGCGACTTTTGGCGGATTTCCGGCTCGTCAAATTTCATCGGTTTGGCATTGGCCTCAAAAAACCAGAGGGTTCCGAGCGTATCCACGCCCAAATCCATGGACATTTCGCCATGAGAAAGACCGGATGCGCGTTCAATTTGACGTGCAATCTGTATGGCCGTACTTTTAACTTTGTTCAGTAGATCCGTGCTGTCCTCAGGCCCAAACAGTGAGGACAGTAGCTTGAACGGGTCCTCTACACTCCCGCCACGCGGGACATGTGTGGTAATGCTCCCTTTACCCGCCAGTCTGGCACCGACCCCGGTTATACTCCAGGAGCCACGGATATTTTTTTGTACCAGGATACGCAGGTCGAAGGGTTTTTTCTGATAAGTTGCCAGATCGATACCCTGTTGAATGATATAAGGCGAGTTGCCCGCTTCCCGGCGGATACGTCCCCACAGCCGGGATAGCGATACAGATCTGTAGGTTACACTTTTTTTGTCATGCTGAATGGTCAGTCTGTAAGCCATTAGATGTTCTGGGCGGAATTTAAGAATCATAATCCCTTTTCCGGCCTTACCGTTTTCCGGTTTGAGATACAGGTATGGATACGCAGACAGCATTTTTCCTAAGGAAGACAGGTTGCTTAACCGTTTGGTTGCCGGAACAAGCTGACTAGTGGTTTCCGAGGTACGCAACCACTTGAACAGTTCCCATTTGTTAAAAAAGCCTGGATTGTACAGCTCAATGCCTGAGGCATGTGAAATTTCATCCAACTTTGTGCGCACAGAGGTTTTAAGTTCATAATTACGATTGGGGATGCGATTATAAATGACCTGTGGAGGTGGAAAATTCTGTTCCTCCCACGTCTGTAAGCTCTTGTTGAAAACGTAGCCCTTAACCGTTTCGTCTGCCAGTTTCAGGTCCCTGACGGTAACAATGTACACCTGATAGCCCATCCGTGTTCCCGTTTCAAGAATATCCCTGAAATTGCGCTGATTGCCCTTGAAGAATTGTTCTTCGTCGTGCACTGTCAATACAGCAACGACTGGCTTTTGCTCCGCCCGGGTATTCATAGTTCCTCTTTTCTGCGGAATTTACTGAGGTAAAGACAGTGGTCCAAAATATGCTCCACGGATGCTTTACCCTCCGCACGCAACGATGGATGCTGAAAAATGGATCGGCCTGGCTTGGAGTTGGCTTCAAACATCCATACCTTTTCATCCTGATCAATACCCAGATCAAAGCCGATTTCACCCAGCAGATGCTGGTGATGGTGTTCAATGGCTTCTGCGAGCGTAACTGCTACGTTTTTGGCACGTTGAAGCACTTCACCCGCCCGGTCTCCGAATACCCGGTTCAACGCCTGTTCAGGTGTCATAAGGGAGCCGCCGTTTTTGATGTGGGTCGTGACACTGCCGCGTCCGGCTTTTTTGGCTCCAATGCCGACGACGACCCACTGATTATTTCCATTTTTATGCATGTGAAACCGGAAATCAATCGGGCAATTGTCAATCTCGATCAGCTGGATACCCTGTTGAATGACGTAACCCTTTAACATCTGTCCCTGATTGGAGTGAAGCATCCTGAGCATGGAGTTAAAAGAGGTGAATTTTAGCAATACATTGCTATTTTTCTTACGGTACCTCACAAAATAGCCTTGCTTGGGAACATGGGACAGACGGTAGATTCCTTTACCGAGGCTGCCTCCACTTGGCTTGTAATAAGCAAATTGATGTCGCTCCAACATACCTCGGATACGTTCAGAGCTGGGATTCATATATGATTCAGGGACATAGCGGTTAACATCTGGATTATTTTCCAGCAGATTATAGATATCGGACTTATTGAAAAAGCTCCAGTTAAAGAAGGGAATTCGTTTGCGGGAAAAGCGTTCGCGTAGTTGATTGATCGCCGGGGAAAAATCAGAGCGTCGGCTCGGCAAACGATTATAAATTACGTCCGGCAGAGGTACAAGTTTACGTGTGAATTCCCCGCTGGAAGACAGAAAATAGCCGTTAATCGTATCATTTTGCCAGTTAATATCCCGAGGGGTGAAGGCAAAAATATAAGATTTTTTGCTGCCTTCCTTCAGCAGTTGCTTAATAAAGCCTGTGCGTGATCCGAAAGGGCGAGTGGTGGAGTTGGTACCGTCAGACAGCACGCCAATCAACGGCCCTAGCTGTATATCCCCATCCAGATTTCGCAAATAGATGGCCCCGCTTTTGGGAACACGGATTGCATTACGTAAGCCCGAGGTCAAGTATAGATGGCGTCCCGCCTTCTGAATTGGTTTTACTGTAGCGGGAATCTGATCCTTACCGAGCCGCAGACGTACGGACTTGGCTCCGGATAATTTAAGGCTTTTCAACAAGGAAGTGGATATATATGCCACCTTGTCGGGCTGCTGTGAGAAATGCACATTGCAATGCGTTAAACTCATCTGTTTATCCTCCTATACCGTATGTTCAAGGGAGGCGCCCGCGCCCTTTGGCCCTGTCGCTTTGGAATGGGTCATTAAATATCGAGCATATTCGAGCGGGCGGTTGACCGACTGGAAAGCGCACTCGGGCTGATGGGTCTGAAAAAAGGAGGCCCGACCAGGTCGGGAATTAACCTCCAATAGCCAGATGTTCCCGCTCCGGTCAATACCGTAATCAATTCCCAACTCGCCAAGGCGGCCATAACGTTCCTCCAGCGCCCTGGTAATGGTCAAGGACAGCGCCATCATCTGCCCGATGATGAGACGCGTGGTGTCCGCGCCAAATTGTTCACGAAGGTAAGGCTCAGCTGGATGGGCTTCGCCCCCACCGTGAAGATTAGAAGTCAGAGTTCCTTGTCTGCCTTCTCTTACGGCAAAGCCCGTCAGGCGCCAATAGCCGTTGCCATCCTTTTGCATGAGTGCGCGAACATCAAAGGGATGATTGCTTTGGCTTGTTAATTTCAAATAAGGCTGCACGATATAAGCGCGTTTGTGTGCAATTCCGTGGACCCATGACAATCCTGCACCCAATTCGGAAAACAAGCGCCGGAACAGGCGGTTACGGGAGTCTCTACCCTGTACAAGTAGTCCCTGGCCTCCTTCTGCCAGCCGGAGATACAGTGTGCTCTTGCCATGTGTTCCGGTCTGTGGCTTCATAAACAGCTCCGAATGGCGTCGTAGCCATTCCACAAGCTGGATCGTGTCCCGGTATGGCGCCGTAGGCGGCACAAAGGGACGCACTTTATCTACCGCATGCAAAGCTCGATACACTTGCCATTTGCCAGGTAAGTTACGCGACCAGTAGATGAGCTTGCGCGATTTTTGCTCCGCCATATCTTCCAGTGTGCGCCTGACATTCTGGCTCTCGTGAACATGGAGACAGCGGTTATACACAATGTCCGGCAACGGAAAGCGGCCGGATGTCCATACTCCGTTACGGTAAACATAACCTCGTATGGAGTGATCTTCAGGTGAAACTCCTTCGGCGGTAAACGCCATTACGCTAAGACCAGAGCGCCTGCCCAACAGACTTAGCCTGCGGCAAAAATCGGCTTCGGTAATAGGGGGAGTGGCGGCCTGATTCCGGCTAACAAGCACGCCCAGCGTGCCTGGCACAACAAGAGACACCGACAACAGCTCCTTTGGCAGCCAGACTCTGGAAGAGATGAATTCATTTGAAGCCGGCTGAATAACAGCAGTATTCAATCATTTTTTTTACGGACGGGCGAGTTTTCTGATCATTTAACGGCGTGTTGTCATTCTTCGATGGCTTCGAATTGACCTCCAGCAACCAGATGCGCCCCGTGCTGTCTATTGCCAGATCTATACCAAATTCTGCGAAATGGGCGGGAATCGCTTTTTCCACTCCGCTTGCGATATCCAGTGCTGCTGTTTTGAGAGAGGTATGCCCATTCGATTTAACGGTTGCGGGCAGCGTGGTTTTGGCAAGTGCTTCCTTGACTGTACTCAGCGTGCCGCCTCTTGCCAGATTGGACACAAAGTGGCTGCCTCCGGCGATCCGGGCGACAATGGATGTTACGGTCCAAGTCCCGGACGAATTTTTCTGTACAAGCGCACGAAAGTCGACCGGACGCTTACCGTGATCAATCAAGGTAAGTCCCTGTTGGAGTTGAAAGCGTGTTGTTTTCATTTTTCCCGCTAAGCTTTTGTACAGTTTATCGACGTTGGCATACATTTGCTTGCGGGGTGTGCCCGCTGTTGTGGATAGCACCGAAAAGGTACCATCCGTTTGTTTGTTAATGCGCATTATGCCTTTACCTAGGCTTCCGCGCACTGGCTTGAGAAAAACAGCGGGATACTGGTTGCACATTTTTTTGAAAACAGCAAAGGTTTGCAGCAAGTGGGACTCGGGTAAATACTTGCGCAGGGAAGAATTGGATTTAAGCGCATCAAAGACTTCATTCTTATCCAGAAACTTTTCGTTAAAAATGGTCGTGCCGTACTGCGATTTTACTTCTTTCATGAAATGCTGTACGCTAGTTCTGTTCTCGAGTTTACGGGAGGTAAGACGATTATTGACGACATCGCCGGCAGGCATGACCGTCTTTTTCCAGCCTCCGTCATACACCCATCCCTGAACTCGCCCGGGCTGACTTCCGATATGCTCCGGGGTGAAAAAATACACATATGCTCCTTGTCTGCGGCATTCCCCGACTAGTTCACGGCAGAACAGGGTGATCGACCCGAAAGGCTTGTCGGGCTGTTCGGGATAGTCCCGACTGACCAGCACGCTAATAAGTGGGCCCACTCGAAGTGTCCGGCGACCTCGGCTGTAGGTTACTCGCAGATTACAATTGGCATGAAGCCCCATTTTTCGGGCTAGCACGCTTCCCACACGTAGGCCGCTGTAGCGGGGCACCGATATGACGGTAACCTCTTGGCGGAACGAACCGAAGGCGAGCTGAACGGGGTGGCCAGCGGATATTTTCCATTTGCGAAGCAGGGACTCGCCGACCATGAGTACGTCATCCTGCAAGATGCCCGATCCGATGATTTGAATCGTTGTTTTTTTGATGGACATCGTGGATCTCCTTCCGGGCAGCAACTTGATGTCTTGAAAGTAACGGGAAACGTGAATGGGCTGTAATAGCACTGATTCATCATATGAGGACATATATCCCTTGGTGATTGACGGACAATGTGAAATGTTGACACTAAACTTGTATTGGAGGAATAAACAATCATGAACATCTATGACAAAGCCCATGATTTAGCGAAAGCATTGAAGGAAAGCAAAGAGGTAGAGGAAATTACGTCAGCGATGAAGCTGATCGAAACCGATCCAGAAGCCAAGAAAATGCTCGACGATTTCCGTGAACGCCAAATGGAAGTACAGCAACGCATGATGAGCGGCGATATGCCAGCACAGGAAGAGATGGAAAAGATGGAGAAGCTGTTTGAGGTACTTAGCTTGAACCTCAACATCCGTCGCCTGTTCGACGCTGAACGTCGCCTGAGCGTGATTATTGAGGACGTTAACAAAATTATTGCAGACAGCCTTCAACATTTGTACGGTTCATCTCTGTAAGTTTGTCTCATATTCCTTCCTGTCCTCTCATAGACTAGATACATAGAGTCACAGGGAGAGGAAGGGATACGATTGAGTTCTTTCAAAAAATGGAAACACGGTTTGTACACACTCATTGCATTGGCTATGGTTTTGGTCGCGTTACCACGCATCTCGCTTGCAGGCGGTTTGAACTGGGTCAACGGCTTTGGAATGGTATGGGTACTTTTTGCGCTGCTAGTCATCGGAGCAAACATGCATTTTTTGCTGGGTGTGGATGAGGAAAAGCGCAAAACGCTGGAGCGTGTGCGACGGGCCAAAATGCAGCAGTGGCAGATGAAATGGGATAAAAAAGCTGACAAAGGCAGCATGTAGTGAGTTTTTTCAGCTTGTCCTGGGCTTGTCTCCCAGATGACAAATCAATCATAGAAAGAAGCGGTCCCTTGTAAAAGAGGGGATCGCTTTTTTGCTATTTGCGAAGCGGAGAACTCAAAATGAACAAGGGTCTAAAATATAGGGATATTGTGCTATAATAGATACAGAATGATACAGATTGAACGTTGGGGGTGTAACAGAGTTGGACGGGCTAGATGAAACAGTTACGAAGCATGAGCAGCTATTGCGACATATCGAGCAGTTGAAAATAGGCTCCAAAATTTCTGTGCGCAGGTTGGCTAAAGAAATGAGTGTCAGCGAAGGAACGGCCTATCGGGCCGTGAAGGAAGCCGAGAACCTGGGAATTGTCATTACCAAGGAACGGATCGGAACAGTACGAGTGGAGAAGCGACCGCGCGGCTTGTCCGAGCAGCTGACCTTTGCAGATGTCGTAAATATTGTAGAGGGACATGTGCTGGGCGGAAGTGAGGGGCTGGAGAAGCCCTTGCACAAGTATGTGATCGGAGCGATGCGCGAGGAAGCTATGGCCCGTTATATTGACGCAGGTAGTTTGCTAATCGTTGGTAACCGTGAGGATGCGCATTCACTTGCATTGGAGCAGGGGGCCGGTGTGCTGATTACAGGGGGCTTCGGTACGAGCCGAGAGGTTAAGCATCTCGCAGATCAGATTAGTCTGCCGATTATTTCCTCACGCCATGATACTTTTACAGTGGCATCTATGATTAATAGAGCCATATTTGACCGCTTGATCAAAAAGAAAATTATGCTGATTGAAGACATTGCGGCAGGCAAACCGAAAACGTTGACCTTGAAAATCAACAGCACGCTTACCGAGTTTGAAGAACTTTCGGTGACGACCGGACATCATCATTTTGCAATAGTGGATGAATGGAATCGTTTAATTGGTATCGTCAGCCGCAAAGATGTGGAGGGGCTTCTACCTGAGCATACGATGGATAAATGTCTGATCCGCAATCCGATAACGGTCACCTACCAGACCTCGCTGGCTTCCGCCGCGCAAATGATGGCGTGGGAAGGGGTAGATTATTTGCCGGTCGTGGACCGTAACCGCAAGCTGCTTGGGTCCGTTACACGGCGTGAGGTGCTGGAGGCGCTGCGTAACGCCCAAAAGCAGCCACAACTTGGCGAGACGTTCGACCAGTTGATCTGGAACGGGTTTGCTGAAGAGCGTAATGAGGACGGATCGTTATTTTTTCGCGGTTTTATTATTCCGCAGATGGCGACCAATTTAGGTACGATCTCGGAAGGCGTACTGGTCAACGTGATGACACAAGCGGGCTACCGGGCAGCTAGAGACATGACCGGCAAGGATTATGTGCTGGACAATTTGACGACTTATTTTATTAGACCCGTACAGATAGAGGATGCTGTCGTTCTTCGTCCGTTGCTGCTCGAGCTGAGTCGCCGCACCTGCAAGCTAGAAATTGCAATTTCACGGGAAAACCATTTGGTATGCAAAGCAGTGATGACACTTCAATCCATTGAACATGGTTAGTCTACCTATGGATCAGAGCAGGGTGTGAAGTCGAATAGACCGACTTAGTGGCTTTCAGGCAGTCTTTCTTTTGCTTCCAGCCAAATTTGCAGCACCCCTTCCATTACAAGCATCGTTTTGACCTGGATCGTATACTCCTTGTCACGAACGGTGTATTTTTTTTGGTGCAGCAACATACGTACCAGCTTGCTGTCAGAGTCAATTTCGAACATATCTCTGCCGCGCAGCACCTCCAGATCACGACTGACACGGCGAAGAAGTTCCTTCAGGTTGATAGAATCAATTTTTTCGGCCGAAGCTTCCTCCGCGATCAGCTTGATTTCTTTGACAACGGTTTGGCGCTTGCTGTATTTGCGCAATGTTTTGTTGTCTTCCTCGGCTTGCTGGAGCTGGAATTGAAGATCCTGGTTGTTCGTCCACAGCTGATTGAAGCTGGCATGCCAGATGGCATTGTAGATCATTCCTCCCGTAATCATACCGAGTACAAAGACAGAGGATAATTGCATAAAAGGGCGCAGGCGCTCAAAAGGGGGGACTCTCATAGTCGTTTCACCTCACGGTCGTCCGTTGCCGCATACCCACTTGACCAGCTCTGCACCCATATGAGCGCCTAAAAAGGCGAAAATCAAATACAATATCTGCTTAATGGCAGGTGACAAATTACCATCCAACATATTGCTTTCAATGACCCGGATCGGGTCCATCGTTCCCCCCACAGCGGCGGCAAGCGCCCATATTTTAATTCTTCCGGCAACCTCCAGCATCGTCTGGGTTGGCGGCTGAAGCGATACGACAGCTCCCATTCCGCCGAGCATGGCTCCCCCGAGCACGATGCCGAAGGCAATGAAGAAGTCGAGAATCGCTTTGGATATAAAAGTGCTCATGCTCTTTTCCTCCTTAGGTATACGAATCAGGACCGCGCTTGTCCGCCGAGGTCTGTACTTTTATTCTATGGGCGCTACTAACGCGGATATGATAAAATAGTTTGAAGAAAATCAAGCGGTGAAAGGAAGAGAAGCGCATGAGTTCATTTGTGCATTTGCATGTTCATAGCGAGTACAGCCTGCTGGACGGCGCGGCTCGTACCGCGGAGTTGGTCAAACAGGCATCAGCTTACGGAATGAAGGCGCTGGCCCTTACAGACCACGGGGTTATGTACGGTGCCATTCCTTTTTATAGAGCGTGTGTAGAGAACGGCATTAAGCCGATTATCGGGTGTGAGGCCTATATGACGGCAGGATCGCGCAAGGAGCGTGGCAGCCGGAAGGATCAGCCCATATATCATTTGATTTTGCTCGCCAAAAATAAAACAGGCTATCAAAATCTGATGAAGTTGTGCTCCATCGGCCATTTGGAGGGCTTTCACTACAAGCCGCGCATCGACATGGAGGCTTTGGCTGCCCATCATGAAGGCATCATATGCCTGAGCGCTTGTTTGGGCGGTGAAGTGCCGCAGCATTTACTGCATGGTCGGGAAGCCGAAGCACGACGAGCAGCGGAACGGTATCGTAACATTTTTGGCGATGATTTTTATCTGGAACTCCAGGACCATGGTCTTTCGGAGCAAAAACGTGTAAATCCTCTCTTGATCGCACTGGCGAAGGAACTGAATATTCCACTGGTGGCGACGAATGACGTGCATTACTTGACTGAGCCAGATGCGGACGTGCAAGACGTTCTGATCTGTATCGGGACAGGGAAGACAGTTGACGATGAGGAACGCTTGCGTATACCAACACGTCAGTTGTATCTGAAAAGTCAGGAGGATATGGCTCGTTTATTCCCGCATGTGGCAGAAGCCATCGCCAACACGGTGCGTATTGCTGAAAAATGCGAACTAGAGCTGGAATTCGGTCAATCCATTTTGCCTGAATATCGCCCGCTGCCGGAAGGAATGACCTCTTCGTCCTATTTACGCAATCTGTGCGTGCAAGGGCTGGAGCGTCGCTATGGAAGCGATCCCGGATGGGAGCAGCCGGAGGAACGGGAAAGGCTGAACCAACGGCTAAACTATGAGTTGAATACCATTGACAGTATGGGTTTCAGCGATTATTTCCTGATTGTATGGGATTTTATTGCCTTTGCACATAAGCATAAGATTGCAACGGGACCGGGGCGGGGTTCCTCAGCAGGCAGTTTGGTTGCCTATGTGCTTAACATCACGAATGTCGATCCGATGAAATACAACCTGCTCTTTGAACGGTTTCTGAATCCAGAACGAATTAGTATGCCAGATATAGATATTGATTTTAGTGATGAACGGCGTGACGAGGTTATCGACTATGTAGTACAGAAGTACGGAAATGAGCATGTAGCGCAAATTATTACCTTTGGAACGCTGGCAGCAAGAGCCGCTGTCCGTGATGTCGGTCGTGCATTGAACGTGCCGTATGGCGAGGTGGACAAGGCAGCCAAGCTGATTCCGGCGCAGCTAGGCATTAATATCCGTCATGCGCTGGAAATCACCCCGGAGCTAAAAACGCTATATGAAACGAAGCCCAAGACACGTGAACTGCTGGATATGGCGATCAAGGTTGAAGGAATGCCTCGTCATGCTTCGACACATGCAGCAGGTGTTGTCATTTCGCGGACTCCATTGACCGATGCGGTTCCGCTTCAAGAGGGGAGCGAAGGGGTTCCTTTGACGCAGTACTCGATGGAAAATCTAGAGCGCATTGGTTTGCTTAAAATGGATTTCCTTGGGCTGCGTACGCTCTCCATTATTGAAAGGTGCATACACTGGATTGCGGAAGAGCATGGAGAAACGCCTGATTTTAATCGTATTCCCGATAACGATCCGCATACCTATGACTTGCTGGGCAAAGGAGATACAGGAGGCGTATTCCAGCTGGAGTCGGCCGGTGTACGCCGGGTACTCAAGGATTTGAAGCCGAGTGTATTCGAGGATATCATTTCTGTCCTGGCTTTGTATCGTCCGGGCCCGATGGGCTTTATTCCTAACTTTATACAGGCCAAGCATGGTCAGATTGAGATTTCTTATCCGCATCCTGACCTGGAACCGATCTTAAAGGATACGTACGGTATTATTGTGTATCAGGAGCAAATCATGCAGATTGCTTCACGCATGGCGGGCTTTTCCCTGGGAGAAGCCGATCTGTTGCGCCGGGCTGTGTCCAAGAAAAAGCGCGAAGTGTTGGATCTGGAGCGCGGGCATTTTGTCGAAGGCAGTATCAAGCAGGGATACACGGAGGAGGAGGCCGGAAGGGTTTACGATATGATTGTCCGTTTTGCTGACTACGGCTTCCCGCGTGCTCATGCAGCTGCTTATGGTGTGCTAGCATTTCAAACGGCTTATCTAAAGGCCCATTATCCGGTGCAATTTATGGCTTCAATGCTGACAGCCGTGATGGGAAGTCATCGGAAAGTGGCTGAATATGTCGTCGAATGCCGTCGTATGGATATCGCAGTGTTGCCGCCTGATGTGAATGAGAGCGGGGTGTTGTTTACTCCTTTACAGCAGGGAGGCATCCGCTTCGGCCTGGCTGCGATTAAAAATGTCGGCACACAGGCGATGGAGAGCATTCTCGCTGTTCGCAAGGAACGGCCTTTCGACAGCCTGCTCGATTTTTGTCGACGTGTCGATTTGCGGGTATGTAATAAGAGAGTAATTGAATCGCTTATTCAGGCAGGAGCCTTTGATTCATTGACGGGTCATCGGGCACAATTGCTTGCCATGCTGGATGAAACGGTGGATGCAGCCGTCAAGTGGCGCAAGGAACGGGATGACTTGCAAATTGATATGTTTGGTTTTGTGGAAATGCCCAATTGGGATATCGAATATCCCAATGTACCCAAATTCAGTGCCAGTCAGCAGTTAGAGCTGGAACGCGAATTGCTGGGACTGTATTTATCGGGGCATCCGTTGGATGATTTTGAGTCGCTGTTGGAAAGCAGCGAGGCGGATCGTTTGATGGAGCTGGGCGATGTCCCAGATGAAACGGTTGTTGTGACTGCAGGTATGGTAGTGTCACTCAAAACGATTACGACCAAGCAGGGTAAGGCTATGGCCTTTATTGAGCTGGAGGATCAGATTGAGCGCTGTGAGGTTGTACTGTTTCCTGAGGTATGGAAGCGAAGCCAGCAGTGGATTGAAAAGGGAGCTTTGCTTACGCTTCGAGCCAAGATGCAGCAGCAGGACGAGCACTTCAAGCTCCTTGCGGATGAGACCGCCCCGCTGGCGGAAGACTCGCTGGCACGGCTCCTCCAGCGCCGACGTGCCAGTACGCGCTCGTCCGCCGCTGGAGCATCCGTGCCAACTGCTGGTTCTGCTGCTGGCGGTCCAGGCGGGAGAGCGTCGCGCGTGTCGCCCCCGCCTTCGGCAGCCAATGCATCTGCTTCGCCTCAACCGAAGGCGGCTCGTCCCGTGCTGGCTGCTTCACCGCGCGGAGCCGAAGCGGCTCGCGGTGAGCAGGTGCCAGTCCCGCACAGCTCGGAGCCGACCACTCGTCAGCGGGTGTTTGTCAAAATCACCCGCCAGGCCGAGGAGGACGCCAGCTTGCTGGTCAGTCTCAAGGCACTGCTACAGGAGCATCCCGGTGCTATGCCTACCGTACTTTTTTATGAGAGCAACCAGCGTCTGCTGGCCTTGAGCGATGCTTACAGCATTAAGCCCTCTCCTCAGCTTTTTGATCAAATGGAGTCGATGTTGGGTGAAGGTACGGTGAAAGTCAAATGATAGGCACACAGCAAACCGCCCTTATTGTAACGGTTTAATGAACATTTTTCTTCCTTCCCGCATACACTTGGAAAACTGGCGGAACAGGAGATTCAACACGTCCCCTGCACCATAAGGTCCCGTACGGTGAAAGAATAGACTGCACGGTGAAAGCGGGAGGGAAATTATGTCCTATGAATATGCAGAAACTTTGTTAAATCGCAGAGGCATTCGTATCGAGTCCATTGCGGACATTGTTTTTCAGCTTCAGCTAAAATATTATCCTCATTTGACGATGGAAGAATGTATAGACAGTGTCAAAGCGGTTTTACAAAAGCGTGAGGTTCAATATACGTTGCTCACAGGTATTGCGCTCGATGAGCTGGCCGAAAAAAAACTTCTCCCCCAGCCATTGCAAGCCATTATGGAGGCTGACGAACCGCTGTACGGAGTGGACGAGACACTGGCTCTTGGAATTACGAGTGTGTACGGCATGATCGGCTTAACCAGTTTTGGTTATCTGGATAAGGAAAAGACGGGGATTATTGAACAGCTGAACCAAAAAGGCAGTGGTATTCATGTGTTTTTAGACGATCTTGTCGCCGGACTAGCTGCCGCTGCTTCTTCGCGCATTGCACATCGGAGCCTCCATGCCAAGCATTATCCTGCATCATTGGACGCTTAATTGACCTGTGTAGACAGAGTTGATGATTTTCTAGGCCCTCCGACGAACTTGAATGATCAGGAGGGCTTTTGTTGCGGGAAAAAAGTAAGGTATGTTATCATGAGTCTATTATATGGGCTCAAAACTTGAGGCTTAGGGGGTAGAAACAAGGCATGTGGACGGTGATTTATATTGCACCGACGGCCAGACTGGCTGACATGATTAAGCTCAAACTGTCTGAAGAAGGTTTTATGGTGCAGGCCCGGGCCATCAGCGCGTCCAAGCAACAGTTTGAGATACTTGTGCCTTCGGGTGAAGTCGAAGAAATACAGGAAGTGCTTAATTCGATTTTGCGCCCTTGAGTCCGGAACGGCGGAAGTGATACAGCAGCATGAGTGGAACAAAGGATGCACGATCGGCGGTAAAGTTTTAGTAACAGGCGTTGACGTGTGTATGAACATAATGCTTAAAGGTGCCGCATAGACGGCAGAGGACCTTGTATCGGTTACGGCTGACAAATAAACGGCTGGAGAGGTGTAGTTGTGTTTAAAGATTTATTCCAAAAGAAGCGTAAATACGCGACCATCCCTTCGGAACGGGCGCTGAGCGGCGATCAAGCGGACATGCCGGATCGTCCCAAACGGGAAATTCCCGAAGGTCTTATGACCAAATGTGGCAAGTGTGGAAGTATTCAATACAGCAAAGAACTAGAGAAAAATTTGAAAGTGTGTCCGGTGTGCGGATACCATATGCGTTTGAATGCTATGGATCGCATTCGCATGGTGCTCGACGAAGACACGTTTACGGAATATGATGCCGATATGATTTCGGTTGACCCGCTGGACTTTCCGGGATATGCGAGCAAGCTGGAGCAACAGACCCTGAAATCTGGCTTGCGAGAGGCTGTCGTTACGGGCGACGGCCTTATTTATGGACATCCTGTTGTCGTTGCTGTGATGAGCTTTGACTTTTTTACTGGCAGTATGGGTTCGGTCGTAGGAGAGAAAATTACCCGCGCCATTGAGCAAGCAATAGACAAGCGTCTGCCGCTAATTATTTTCTCAACTTCCGGCGGGGCACGTATGCAGGAAAGTATTTTAAGCTTGATGCAGATGGCCAAAACAAGTGCTGCTCTTGCTCGTCTGGATGAGCAGGGCTTGCTGTATATTTCTGTTATCACCGACCCGACTACAGGTGGAGTGTCCGCCAGCTTTGCTACGCTTGGAGATATTAATATCGCGGAGCCAGGAGCTGTATTCGGCTTTGCAGGGCGTATTGTAATTGAACAGACAATCAGACAGAAGTTGCCGGATGATTTTCAAACATCCGAATTTAATTTGCAGCATGGACAATTGGATATGGTTGTACACCGCAAGGAACTGCGTGATACCCTCGGGCAACTGCTTGATCTGCACAGTGTGAAAGGGGTGGAATAGATGGCTGGTGAATTGCCTTATGAAAAGCCCCTGGTCGAGATGCGACAGAAGATCGAAGAACTCAAGCAATTCGGACAGGATAAGCAAATTGATTTTACAGATGAAATCAACCGTCTCGAGGAACGTTATCTCGAGATGGAAGAAGAAATATATTCGAACATTACAGCACCACAAAAAATGCATTTGGCCCGTCATCATCAAAGACCAACGTCTCTTGATCTGATTGAGCAGGTGTTTACGGACTTTATTGAATTACACGGCGACCGCTTGTTTGGAGACGATCTGGCGGTTGTGGGCGGAATTGCCAAGCTAAATGGTATTCCGGTGACCGTCATTGGTCAACAGCGTGGTAAGGATACGAAAGATAACATTGCACGTTTCTTTGGTAGTGCTCATCCGGAAGGATTTCGTAAAGGCTTGCGTCTTATGCAGCAGGCTGATAAATTCAAACGCCCTGTTATTACATTTATTGATACGAAGGGCGCTTATCCGGGTAATACAGCAGAGGAGAGAGGTCAATCGGAAGCGATTGCCCGCAACTTGCGGGAGATGGCAAAGCTTTCGGTGCCTGTTATTTGTGTGGTCATCGGCGAGGGTGGAAGCGGCGGTGCGCTTGCGTTTGCAGTCGGTAACCGTGTGCTGATGCTGGAACATGCCATTTATTCGGCCATTTCTCCAAACGGTGCAGCTTCGATTCTATGGAAAGATGCTTCCAAGGCCGATCAGGCAGCTGAAGCCATGAAGATTACGGCTAATGACCTCCTGCGCATGGAAATTATCGAGGATATTGTGCCGGAGCCGAAAGGGGGCGCGCATCGTAACTATGAAGTGACTGCTGCCGCAATCAAGGAGCTATTGGAACGTCATTTGGCAGATCTTACGAATATGAGCTGCGATGAATTGAGGGAAGATCGGTATCAAAAATTCCGAAAAATAGGTCAATACACCTTCTTGAAGCCTTCGGAATCTGAGCCTATGTTGTAATACGCTGTAAACGGGTAACAATAAATATGACGAACTTCCTATACAAATAGGAAAAAGTGTAGTAGATTTAATTGTTGGAAAAAGATATAAAGAGTAGCACCTTTGAAAACGGAGGAAAAACCCAAATGCGCAAAACTAAGATTGTATGTACCATCGGTCCTTCCAGTGAGTCATTGGAAAATGTGAAGAAACTGATTCTGGCTGGTATGAACGTAGCCCGCCTGAATTTCTCTCACGGTGATTTCGAGGAGCATGGCAACCGGATTAAAAACATCCGTCAAGCTTGTAAGGAGCTTAACAAAAACGTTGCTATTTTGCTCGATACGAAGGGGCCGGAAATCCGGACAGGAAAGCTCGAAGTTGAACCTATTGAGCTTGTTCAGGACGAGTTCATTACGCTGACAACGGAAGAAATTCTCGGTACGCAAGATCGTATTTCCATTACGTACAAAGATCTTCCCTCGGACGTGGAGCCCGGCTCCACCATTCTGATCGACGATGGTCTGATCGGACTCACCGTTATTGAAGTATCAGGCACTGAAATCAAATGCCGCATTGTTAATGGCGGAACGATCAAAAGCAAGAAGGGCGTTAACGTTCCAGGCGTTGCTATTTCTTTGCCTGGTATTACTGAAAAAGATGCTAATGATATCATTTTCGGTATTGAGCAGGACATTGATTTCATCGCGGCTTCTTTTGTTCGTAAAGCAAGTGACGTTCTGGAAATCCGTGAATTGCTGGCGAAACACAACGCAAGTCATATCCAAATCATTTCCAAAATAGAAAATCAGCAAGGTGTTGACAACCTGGATGAAATTTTGGAAGCTTCAGATGGCCTGATGGTTGCTCGTGGTGACCTCGGTGTGGAAATTCCTGCTGAAGAAGTGCCTCTGGCGCAAAAATTGATGATTAACAAATGTAATGTAGCTGGCAAGCCTGTTATTACGGCAACACAAATGCTGGATTCCATGCAACGTAACCCGCGTCCGACTCGTGCGGAAGCAAGTGACGTGGCGAATGCTATTTTTGACGGAACAGACGCAATTATGCTGTCCGGCGAAACAGCTGCGGGTAAATATCCGGTAGAATCCGTATTGACGATGTCACGTATTGCAGAAAAAGCTGAGTCCTCTCTGAACTACCGTGATTTGTTCAAGAAACAAAGAACGGCTCAAGAAATTAGTATTACAGAAGCAATCAGCCAATCTGTTTCTATTTCTGCACTTGACCTGCATGCCAAAGCGATCCTGACGTCCACACAAAGCGGAACAACGGCGCGTATGATTTCTAAATACCGTCCTGAAGCTCCGATTGTTGCTGTGACAACACAGGAAAGAACAGTTCGCCGTTTGGCTCTGATCTGGGGCGTACATGCAGTACAAGGCAGACCAATCGTTGACACAACAGATAGTCTGTTTGACAACGCACTGGAAGGCGGTCGCAAATCTGGCCTCGTTAAAGAGGGCGATTTGGTTGTAATTACTGCGGGCGTACCTCTTGGTGATTCCGGTTCTACGAACCTGATCAAAATTAGCTGCGTTCCAGCACAAGCGTAATTAAAGTCTCCATGACATAATACCGAGGCTGCATCGTTACAACAAGCAAAAGAGCATTCAAGTCAATAAGACTTGGATGCTCTTTTTTTATGTTCTCTAGCTTTTCATTTCCAGTCCTTCTCGTCGTATGAAATCAAGAAATGCCTGTTGCATCAAGTTCATGTGTGTATCTTGTTGATACACGATGTTAATTTGATAATGGCTCCTTTGGTTATCAGCCTCGGGATAAGGAAGCCATTCCACCGAGGGAACAGCATTTTCATTATTATCCACTCCGCTTGCAGGAAAGAAGGCAAGCGCTTCTCCGCCGCTTACGACTTGCTTTACCGCTTCCCAAGAGTTGATTTCCAGATGAGGCTTAACTAGAGAGGAATACTGATCTACAACTGATGAACCGCTATATTTTACCCATGTGTGCTTGTCCAGCACATCGGGTCCATCGACCTCCTCTAATTTGAATGCAGGTGCAAGTGCAGATGCAGAACGGATAACTCCTACTTGATCTGAAGCCACTGGCTCTGCCACCGTATACTCTGGAAGAGAATCTCTATCGTCGAGAAAAGCAAAATCAATTTCCCCCTGTTTCAGTAGCTGCTTAATTGCATCCGGGGATTGAATCTCCAACTGAATACGACAATCTGGATACCGCTCAGCAAACTTAGCCATCAAAGTGGGGAGGAGATACGTACCTGATATCGACTCTGCACTCAGATGTAATTGCGCCTGTGACTCTTTTGTCAGTTTATCTACAGCTTGTCTAGCTTCTTGCTCCAGAGAGATGATCTGCTTTGCGTAAGGTAATAATTTTTTTCCGGCTTCCGTTAGTATAATCCTGCCTTGTTGAAGAGAGAATAGGGAAACACCCATTTCCTTTTCCAAGCTTTTCATATGAAAGCTGACGGTAGGTTGTTTGACTTGCAAAGCTTCGGCCACATCCGTCGCCTTATGGAATTTGTCGATCAGCATCAAAATACGCAATTTTAGAATATTCATGGAATCCAACAGCTCTCCTTATATGTCATTCATATGTGAATTTCGAACTATAGATTAATTATATACCGAAAAATAATTTATCTATCAATATTTTATATTTGTTTTACAAAACCACGTCGTTCGTCTAACATTCCAGGCCTACAATGTAAAAGTGTTGATGGTCATAAATAAAAAACCGTCACTTAACTAAGGGGAGGACAATAAAAAATGTTGAAAAAATGGCCGTTCATTCTGATGACTCTCACCATGGTATTTGCACTTGCAGCTTGCGGATCAGGTAACAATGCTGCACCACAAGGAGAAGCTGCTACAGGAACAGACAATAAAGCAGCTGCTGAACTGACAGGGAACATTCTGGCTGTTGGCTCCACTGCACTTCAACCATTGGTAGAGCAAGCGGGACAAAAATTTATGGCTGTCGATAAATATAAAGGCATTGCAGTTCAAGTGCAGGGCGGCGGTAGCGGTACTGGCTTGACTCAGGTTTCCGGCGGACAAGCGGACATCGGTAACTCCGACGTGTTTGCAAAAGAAAAACTGGAGAGCGGCGCAGATGAGCTGGTCGATCACCAAGTAGCTGTTGTAGCCATGTCAGCGGTAGCGAATCCTAAAGTAGGCGTTACAGACCTGAAAAAAGATCAATTGGTACAAATCTTTACAGGTAAAATCACGAACTGGAAAGAAGTTGGCGGTGCAGATCAAAAAATCGTTATCGTAAACCGTCCAAGCAGCTCCGGTACTCGTGCAACATTTGAAAAATACGCATTGGGACAAAAAACGGAAGATCTGCCGGGCTCCATTCAAGAAGATTCCTCCGGTACTGTGAAAAAGCTGATTGCTGAAACACCGGGTGCGATTGGTTATCTGGCTCTGTCCTACATCGACAACACAGTAACTGCTTTGAAATACGATGGCGTTGAAGCTAACGTTGAAAATGTAGAACAAGGTAAATATCCAGTGTGGGCTTACGAGCATATGTACACTAAAGGTGAGCCAAAAGAGCATGTGAAAGCATTCCTGGACTACATTCTGTCAGATGAAATCCAAAAAACGGATGTCGTAGACTTGGGATACATTCCAGTAGCAGGTATGCAAGTGAAACGTGATGCTGACGGTAATATCACGAAATAAGGAGAGTCACACCTCCTGTTCGATGAACGCAGCTAACGCGAGTATATTCACGAAGAAGAGGCGGACTAGCGTCCGGCCTCTATTCTTCGGTTAAAGGAGTTACAGTATGGAACCAATTGAAGGGAAGGCATACATGGAACAGAATAAACGATCCCGAGTTATGAAAGAAAGACATTACTGGGAAGAATGGACCGGCCGCATATATACGTCGGTTTGTGTCGTTTTTTTAGTTGCAGTCATTGTCTCCATCGTATATTTTGTTGCCTCCAAAGGTGTAGCTACATTTGCGGTGAATGGAGTCAGTCTGCGAGAGTTTTTCTTTGGAACCAAATGGAGCCCGGATGGCGAGCCTAAGTCCTTCGGCGCGCTTCCGTTTATTACGGGTTCTTTTGCAGTAACCATACTGGCGGCTTTAATTGCCAGTCCACTCAGCTTATGTGCGGCTTTATTTATGACGGAAATCGTGCCGAAATCGGGTAAACGTATCCTTCAACCTGCGATTGAATTATTATCCGGTATTCCGTCTGTTGTATATGGCTTTGTCGGCTTGACCGTGATCGTCCCGCTGCTGCGGAACGTGTTTGGAGGACAAGGCATCGGCATTCTGGCAGGCTGCCTAGTGTTGTCAGTCATGATTTTGCCGACGATAACGAGTATTATGGCAGATGCGTTGTCTTCCTTGCCGGGGGGGCTGCGTGAATCCTCTTATGCTTTGGGTGCTACTCGCTGGCAGACAATTGCCCGTGTTATTATTCCGACGCTGTTGCCTGCTCTTTTAACAGGAATTATTCTCGGTATGGCTCGTGCCTTCGGAGAAGCGTTGGCTGTACAGATGGTAATCGGGAATGCTCCGCATATACCGCATTCCTTGCTGGAATCTGCTTCGACCTTGACCAGCGTCATTACACTAAGCATGGGTAATACAGCGATGGGCTCCGTTCATAACAATGCTCTCTGGAGCATGGCGCTTGTTCTTCTGCTCATGACATTCATTTTCGTGCTGCTGGTAAGGCTGCTTGAAAGGAGAAACCGGGTTTGATGAAAGCTAAAACGACCGACAAGATCGCTACATTTGTAATCTGTTTCTTCGCCTTGTTCATTGTTGCACTTTTGGTTGGATTACTGGGCTTCATTTTGGCCCGCGGAGTCAGTCATATTTCTTTTGACTTTTTAACCAGTGCTCCCCAAACATTACGTGCAGGCGGTGGTATTGGCCCACAACTATTTAATTCCGTATTTTTGTTAATCTTAACTTTGATTATCACCATTCCGATTGGCTGGGGCGCAGGTATTTACATGGCGCAATATGCAAAGCCGGGGAAAATTACGGACTTTATACGACTTGTCGTCGAAGTATTGTCCTCTTTCCCGTCTATCGTCATCGGATTGTTTGGACTACTACTTATCGTAAATACGTTTGATTTTGGCTTTTCCCTCTTATCAGGAGCCTTGGCTTTGGCCGTATTTAACCTACCGCTGATGGTTCGCACAACGGAGCAGGCTTTCCGAGCTGTGCCGAAGGAGCAAAAGGAAGCTGGACTTGCGCTTGGATTGTCCAAGTGGAAAATCATCACCTCCATTTTGTTGCCAGCTGCGCTGCCAAGCTTGATTACGGGTACCATTTTGGCCGCAGGCCGTATTTTCGGGGAAGCCGCAGCATTGCTGTTTACAGCAGGGATGAGTACGCCGCCGCTTGATTTTACTGATTGGAATCCATTGCATGCCAGATCGCCTATTAACCCGATGCGACCTGCTGAGACATTGGCTGTCCATATTTGGAAGGTCAACAGTGAGGGGATTGCTCCCGACTCCAAAGATATCGCTGCAGGCGCTTCTGCCGTACTGGTGCTGCTTGTGCTTACATTCAACTTGAGTGCAAGATGGTTCGGAAGAGTTGTATACCGCCGTCTGACAGCTGCCAAACGTATGGATTAGAAAGGGGATGGAGAACAATGGAACATGTGATTACGCGAACGGTAAAAACCGCCGCACCAGCAACATCCGTTCAGTCTACGCGTTCGGAACAGCTTGCGGGGCAACCGCCGCATCCGTTCAGTACTGAGGATTTGAGTATTTATTATGGCAGCTTTGAGGCTGTGAAAAAAGTGAATCTGGCCTTTCCGGAACAGACAGTGACTGCCCTGATCGGGCCTTCCGGCTGCGGTAAATCGACCTTTTTGCGCTCCCTTAATCGGATGAATGATGAGATTGCGTCTTCCTCTACAACGGGACATATCTGGATGGATGGACAGGATTTGACGGCACCGGAAACGGACGTGATCAAGCTGCGTCAGCAAATTGGCATGGTGTGGCAACGTCCCAATCCTTTTTACAAATCCATTTACAATAATATCGCCTTCGGTCCTAAATACCGTGGGGTGCGCAAGAAGAAACAGCTTGATGAAATCGTCGAAAGTAGCCTGCGTAAAGCAGCATTATGGGACGAGGTCAAGGATCGCCTTCACGACTCCGCTCTGGCGCTGTCTGGCGGGCAACAGCAGCGGCTTTGCATTGCACGTGCACTATCCGTTCAGCCGAAAATTCTATTGCTTGACGAGCCAGCTTCCGCGCTGGACCCTGTGTCTACAGGCAAGGTAGAAGAGCTCATCACCGAATTAAAAAAAGAACTGCGCATCGTTATTGTGACGCACAATATGCAGCAGGCTGCACGGATTTCCGATTATACTGCTTATTTTTATATTGGAAGTCTGGTTGAACATGGGAAAACGAACGATATTTTCACGAATCCTGAAAATGAGCTTACTCAGGAGTACATCATGGGTCGATTTGGTTAAGCGATGTTGCTCATCGACCTACTATATATGAGCTGCACGTAAAATCCTCTTACTAATCCAGCATTAGTAAGAGGATTTTTATTGTGTTCAACGTTTTGTAACTTTTTTAATCTATTAGTAAATTAAAATATATTGATCGTTTGGGTATATTTTCATATAATACAACTAACTATTTATCATGCATAAATAGTGGTTTAGTTCCCCTCGCTATCAAAAAGAATCTTCAGCAAGAGTAAATAGGGTTAAACTGAACACAATTACCCAAATCAAAATAAGGGAGAGGTTCAAATGAAAAAGAAGATGTGTCCAACCGTAAAGATGATAGCGCTTTCAAGTTTGGCGATTACAGTAACGTCAGGACTCCTAAGTCCCTCATGGGCTGCGGCACAGGAGATGGTGTCGACTACATATGATTCAGGACGTGAATCGGCGACTGCTTCTTATGAACTTACCACAGATTCAGCTGTGGGACGGGACGTTTATGGTGGTGATGTAAATTCAGGTGTTTTGGATCGTGAGCCATTATTTGGGCTGTCAGCTGTGGCGAAGCCAACCGCTGTTGTGAATACAGACAGCCTCTTGAACAAAATGCGCGACTTTAGCAAGTTTTCTACGGGGGATATATCCAAGGATACGACGCTTGCCTTAAATATTGTATCCTGGCAATTGCCGCATGGCGGATTCTTCAAAGCTATGGAAAAGAATTATAAATCCAAATGGGATGGCAAAGCTGCACGCTCCACATGGAAAAGCAAGGATGGTGTTGAACTCGGAACGTTTGATAACGAGGCCACGACAACCGAGATTCGTTTTTTAGCGGATGTATACAAAAAAACCAAAAATAAAGATATTAAGAACAGTGTACAAAAAGCAGTCGACTTCGTACTAACCTCTCAATATTCCTCAGGTGGCTGGCCTCAGGTATACCCTAAACGTGGTAATTATTCCGATGCTGTAACTTATAATGATGATGCAATGGTCAGAGTTATGGTTTTGGCTGACGATATTGTGAACAAGAAGCAGCCGTTTGATAGCGATATTCTGGATAACTCTTACCGCTCCAGGCTTCAGCAAGCGCTAAACAAAGGTATCCAGTACACAATTAAATCTCAAATTGTAAATAATGGTACACCAACAATCTGGGGTGCACAGCACGATCCTGCTACTTATGCATCTGTTGAAGCCCGGTTATTTGAGTTACCTTCCAAAACAACTACAGAATCAGTAGGCATTACTGCTTTTCTCATGTCCCAGCCGCAAACCGCTGAAGTGAAAAAAGCGGCTCAGAGTGCTTTGAAATGGTTTGACGCGAACCGAATCGACGGTATCAAATACAATCGTCAAGGTCCGGAGTTTTTCCAAAAGGATGCATCGAGCGTAATGTGGTATCGGTTCTATAATGTGGAAGACAATAAATATTTCTTTTCAGACCGGGATGGCAAAAAGTATACCGACATCATGAAAATTAGTGAGGAAAGACGACTTGGTTACGCCTGGGCGGGAAGCCAGGCTAAGAGCTTGCTCAAGCTGGCTTCGGATAGCGGATATTATAAACTGTCCAAGCCGTTGCCACAATAATAAAGGCATTATTATATATGATTGGAGAGGGGGGACCGTTCGGTCTGCCCTTTTTTTGTTCCCGGGCTGTAAATATGGTTTAATGGAGAGAGGGTAAAATAGAGATAAAGATGCACAAAGATAGGAGAGCTTGTATGACTCAAGAGGAGAAACAAACGGAATTACGCTGGTATGGCGCACCGCTACGCGTCCGTTATCAGGAAAGCGACCAGATGGGGGTCGTATATCATGCGAATTATTTGAACTGGTTTGAGATCGGGCGCACCGAAATGATCCGACAGGCGGGTTTTAACTATCGGAGTATGGAGGAACGAGGAGTCTTGCTGCCAGTTATTGAAATCAATGCGAAATATGCGAGTCCTGCTCGATATGATGATTTAATTACCGTTTATACCGCAATTACGGACTTCTCCAGACTACGTCTAAACTATATCTATGAGGTTCGACGGGTAACGGAAGATGAGCATCAAAGGTATATGGGAAAGGTATGGACCCAGGCAGACACGCTGCCGGGAGAATTGCTTGTCACAGGGATGACACGGCACGTATGGTTGAACACCGAATGGAAGCCCGTTCGACTGGATCAGGCGCTACCTGAGCTGTACACTGCATTAAGGTTTGCTTTTACAGGCGGGGAGGGACAGAAGTCATGATGATGCGTAAACGTCTGTGGCTGTTGCTGCTGCTCATTCCTTTGGCGGAGCTGTACGGGTTTATATGGGTAAGTCACTGGATTGGAGCGGGCAAAACGATTTTACTCATCATTCTGACGACCCTAATCGGGGCTGCCATGATGCAATTTGAAGGTCGTAAGGTGATTGCCGATGCGAAAAATGAAATGAACCGGGGACAAATGCCCGGCCGTAAAATGCTGGATGGATTATGTGTCTTTTTCGGTGGGAGTTTGCTGCTTATCCCTGGATTTTTAACAGATATTATTGGTTTTACGTTGGTGTTTCCTTTAACACGAGCGTTGTACCGACGGTTTTTATTGAAGTGGCTGGAGAAAAAAATGAAGAACGGCAGTATTACGTTTCGGCGGTTTTGACGTGAGCTGCCGTTTTTCCTATCCCTGATTTAGCGGACTCTTCCAGCGAGAATATAGTTGCGCAAGTCCTGAATGACATTCGCGCGATTCAGTGCATCAACGACAATGAGTGATACAGGTCCGATAATTAGTCCTAAAACGCCAAACAGCTTGAGCCCGATGAACATACCGATGAGGGTGGGAAGCGGGTTCAAGCCCACGCTGCTGGCCAGCACCTTAGGCTCCACGATCTGTCGTCCAATCAACAGGATGATATAAAGGATCGACAATCCTACTCCTAGTGCCAAATTACCAGACATATACGCATACAGTATCCACGGAATCATCACAATGCCAACCCCCAAATAAGGTAGCAAGTCCACCAGCCCGATCATCAAACCGATGGTAAAGGCGGATTCCACACGCAATATGAACAGCCCAACAATGACCGTTAATGCCGTAATGGATATGATAATGAACTGTGCGCGCAAATAGCCGTACAGTGCTTTACGCAAATCGTGCCATATATCCGACAATGGCTTGCGAATCGTATCAGGAATCGTGTTTGAGAGCATCCGACTATGTCGGTCCCAATCCTTACTAATAAAAAAGGCTGCTAATACAATAACCATTAGAACTGCTCCCATATTAGGCAGAGAGGTCAGCAAGTTCAAAACTCCATTAAAAAATTGAGCGACTAGCGTAGTGACAGCCGAACTGACAGTTTGAGTTGTCTTATCAATATTACTGTTAATGGTATGTTGGTAATCCGGATTATCTCTGATAAAATGGTTAATTTCAATAATTACATTTTGAATCAAATCGCTTTGTGTCCAATCGATAAATAGACTTTTAAAACGCTCAATATGTCCGTCAAAAGTCATGGCCAACTTTATAACTTCTCGGACCATGCGGGTGATTGCCGCAGATAGGATAATTGCAATTCCACCTAAATATACAAATAATGAGACCGTGACAGCCGTCCAACGTGGCATACGGGCTTTGCTACGCAGAAAACCAACCAGTGGATTCATGGCATAAGCCACAAGCCAGGCGAATAGGAAAGGATAGACGAGAGGGAAAAGCACATATATGCCCAGTAACAGAGCTACAATCACGATTGCCACCCATAGAGCACGAAATATGCGATTCAGGATTAACCGGCTCAAGCTCTCACGGCTCCTTTCTTTTACGATAGTTTTTCATAAAATAAATGCTCTACTATACATATGCGGGAAAGGGGGGAGACAAGACCTGTGTAAAAAAGTGCAAATGAATCAATATTTATTGTAAGGGGTTTCAAAAATTTATTTATGGAAGCGATAAAACATTTGAATGTGTTGGAATAGCCCTCAATGTTCACATAAACGACAAAATCCAGTATAGTGAAAGAAGGTTTAAATATTGACATATGGCGTTAACATTACTCAGCTATTTAAAAGACATATCTTACTTTTGAAAATGTTTACATTGCAAGTCCGTTCACAATGTTTTTACAAAGGAGAGATGTAACGATGACAGCGACTAAAGGTCTGGAAGGGATCGTAGCGACCACTTCCTCCATAAGCTCTATCGTAGATGGCGTTCTCACGTACCGGGGTTATAACATTGATGATTTGGCTGTTAACGCCGATTTTGAAGAGGTAGCTTATTTGTTGTGGTTTGGAAAATTACCTGATAAGGAGCAATTGCAGGAGCTTCGCAACCAGTTAAGCGAATACGCTGCTATTCCGGATGAAATTGTTACTCAATTAAAGTTATATCCGAAAAATTTGAGCACGATGGCTGCCTTGAGGTCAGCCGTATCGTCTCTCGCTTTGTATGACCCAGAGGCGGATGATATGTCGAGAGAGTCTAATGTGACCAAAACCGTCAAGCTTCAGGCGCAATTGCCTACCATTGTGGCAGCTATAGCACGTATACGCGAGGGCTTGGAGCCGATTGCGCCTAAAAAAGGTATTTCCATTGCTGAAAACTTTTTGTATCAGCTGACTGGCAAGGACCCGGAGGAGACGGCTATTAAAGCGTTCAATCAGGCTCTCGTGTTGCACGCCGATCATGAATTAAATGCTTCTACCTTTGCTGCGCGTGTAACGGTAGCCACATTGTCGGATATTTATTCCGGAATCACGTCTGCAATTGGAGCTTTAAAAGGACCACTGCATGGTGGGGCCAATGAGGCTGTGGCCAAAACGCTGGAGGAGATTGGTGGCTTGGATCAGGTGGACTCCTATATTCAGGCGAAACTGGATAACCGCGAAAAAATTATGGGCTTTGGACACCGAGTCTATAAAAACGGTGATCCGCGTGCCAAGCATTTGCACAAAATGTCCCGCGAACTGGGGGAAATGAACGGCGACACAACGTTGTTTGATATGTCAGTTCGAATTGAAGGAATTGTAACAGGGCAAAAAGGCTTGAAGCCCAATGTGGATTTTTATTCTGCCTCTGTGTATACCCAGTTGGGTATCAAGAGAGACCTGTTTACACCTATTTTTGCTGTGAGTCGTGTATCCGGGTGGACCGCACACATTTTAGAGCAGTATGAAAATAACCGCCTGATTCGTCCTCGCGCCGAATATACAGGTCCAATGGATCAAAAATATGTATCACCAGAGTTGCGCTAACCCTTTGTTGAAGGAAGATTGAGGTTGTATACCCTGAATTTAAAAAATAAGGTACAATAGAGGGGACGACGAGAGATGTACGTTTTTGTCTGTGATAAAGATCATGTCTTTCGTCCTGTACCCATTCATATCTGAGGAGGAAAAGGAACTTATGGCGAAATTTGAAAAGTTTGAGCTCCCAACTGAAGGCGAAAAGATTACGATTGATAACGGTCAACTACGGGTTCCGAACCATCCGGTAATTCCGTTTATCGAAGGTGACGGCACGGGTCGCGATATCTGGAAAGCTTCCAAGCGCGTACTGGACGCAGCTGTAGAAAAAGCATATAACGGCAGCAAAAAGATTGCCTGGTATGAAGTATTCGCTGGTGAGAAAGCTTTCAATACATACGGCGAATGGCTCCCTAACGATACTTTGGAAGCCATCCGTGAGTATATTGTAGCCATCAAAGGTCCACTTACGACACCTATTGGCGGTGGTATCCGTTCGTTGAATGTGGCATTGCGGCAAGAACTGGATTTATACGTATGTCTGCGTCCTGTTCGTTATTTTAACGGTGTTCCTTCTCCAGTGAAACGTCCTGAATTGGTAGACATGGTTATTTTCCGTGAGAACACAGAAGATATTTACGCGGGGATCGAGTATGCTGAAGGGTCCGAAGACGTGAAAAAGGTTATTCAGTTCCTCCAACAAGAGCTGGGTGTGAACAAAATTCGTTTCCCTGAAACCTCTGGTATTGGCATTAAGCCAGTTTCTTCCGAGGGTTCAAAGCGTCTGGTACGGGCAGCCATTCAGTATGCTGTTGACCACGGACGCAAGAGTGTCACGCTCGTACACAAAGGTAACATTATGAAATTTACCGAGGGTGCCTTCAAAAACTGGGGTTATGAAGTGGCTGAGGAAGAATTTGCAGATAAAGTATTTACTTGGGCCCAATATGATGTAATCAAGGAAAAAGACGGTGAGGATGCGGCAAATGCAGCTCAAAAAGCAGCTGAAGATGCAGGCAAAATCATTATCAAGGATGCGATTGCTGATATTGCACTTCAGCAAGTACTGACTCGTCCTTCTGAATTTGATGTAATTGCTACGCTCAACCTGAACGGGGACTATCTGTCCGATGCTCTTGCTGCCCAAGTTGGTGGAATTGGTATTGCGCCAGGTGCAAACATTAACTATGTAACAGGGCATGCTATCTTTGAAGCTACACATGGTACAGCTCCAAAATACGCCGACAAAGACGTAGTGAACCCTGGTTCCGTAATTCTGTCGGGCGTAATGTTGCTTGAACACTTGGGTTGGAAAGAAGCGGCTGACCTGATTTACAAAGGGCTGGAGACGTCCATTAATAAGAAGATTGTAACTTATGACTTTGCTCGTCTGATGGATGGTGCTACACAAGTGAAATGCTCCGAGTTCGCAGATACCATTATTAGTAACCTGTAAGGAAGGGGAATACCACTTGTCCATTCAACGTAAAAAAATATCCATTGTTGGCGCCGGTTTTACCGGTGCCACTACCGCATTGCTGCTGGCTCAAAAGGAGCTAGGTGATATCGTACTGATCGATATTCCGCAACTTGAGAATCCGACCAAAGGCAAGGCGCTTGATATTTTGGAGGCCGGTCCGGTACAGGGATTTGACAGCCAGATCACGGGCACTTCCAGTTACGAGGATGCAGCTAACTCGGATATCGTCATTATTACTGCCGGGATTGCACGCAAGCCGGGTATGAGCCGTGATGATTTGGTAAATACGAACGCAGGAATTGTAAAATCCGTTTGTGAGAACGTGAAGAAGTATGCGCCGGATTCTATCGTCATTATTCTGAGTAATCCGGTAGATGCTATGACCTATACTGCCTATCAAACGCTTGGATTCCCGAAAAATCGGGTTATTGGCCAATCAGGTGTGCTGGATACAGCGCGATATTGTACCTTTATTGCACAAGAACTGAACGTTTCCGTCGAAGACGTACGCGGCTTCGTTATGGGTGGTCACGGTGATGATATGGTGCCCCTGGTACGCTATTCCAGCGTTGGAGGTATACCTATCGAAACCCTGATTTCGCAGGAACGTATCGAAGCGATCGTACAACGGACACGCGGTGGTGGCGGTGAGATCGTCAACCTGTTGGGTAATGGTAGCGCATATTATGCCCCGGCAGCTTCGCTTGCACAGATGACAGAAGCGATTGTAAAAGATAAAAAACGGATTATCCCGGTCATTGCCTATCTGGAGGGAGAGTACGGCTATCAGGATTTGTTCCTTGGCGTACCGACACTTCTTGGCGGTAATGGTATCGAAAAAGTGTTCGAGTTGGAATTGACAGCCGAAGAAAAAGCAGCGCTCGATCAATCCGCCGAATCGGTCCGCAGTGTGATTAAAATAGTTACCGTATAGATTCAATTTTCTACTAAAACGGTATACTTTTACTTGAAGAGGTGTTCCCAAGCCATAGTCATGGCCATCGG
Organism: Paenibacillus sp. SEL1; assembly: GCF_054602535.1. Lineage (NCBI taxonomy): Bacteria > Bacillati > Bacillota > Bacilli > Caryophanales > Paenibacillaceae > Paenibacillus > Paenibacillus sp. SEL1. Next base: position 3,947,377 of record NZ_CM137723.1, read on the forward strand.
ACACCTCTTTTACTTTTAAACGGAAATAAGGAATCTATTCGTTTTCTTCCTTATTCCTTTGCTTTGGACCACTTCCCCGGTATAATAGAGTTCATATGCATGGATAGTTACATGAGGATTTTGCAAAAATCCTGACATAGAAAAGCATGTCCCAAAACACTGAAAAGATGGTAGTCATTCGTTGGAATATGATCGTTCTATGGAATAAGAGTTTGTAAGAAAACAAAGAAATGGAGGTTGTGAAAAATGTTTTTTATTCACATTATTGGATCACTGGCGATGGGTTTTTATTTATTGCTCCCCTTCGTTGTGGGCAAAATCGACAAATTGGCTCCTAACGTGCAGGAGGGAACGATATCGGCTGTTCAGCTATTAAACCGCTTGGCTCAATTTGCACTGATCCTAGTGCTTGTTAGCGGTATCTATATGATTTTTGCCTGGAATTCTTATTCGGTAGCATGGATCGTTGTTGTTTTGTTGTTGTTTCTTGCCATTTCCGGTATTGCTGGTGCTATGGGTAAGCCATTACGCTTGTCACTGGAAGCGGTTCGTAACCAACAGCCGATTACGCAATACGCTGGTAAAATGCGGATGTTCAGCACGCTGCTGGCTGTCTTCATGATTCTAATTACGATTTTAATGGTATACAGCCATATTATTTAATTATGCATTTTAATCAGCCAATTAAATAATGACGAAGGCTAATGTTAAAAGTTGAATAAAGCGGTCTGTGCTGAATAAGCATAGGCCGTTTTTTTGTGTGCTCAAATAACTACATTTTTCTTTTTTCGTTTAACGAATAACTTTGTGTGGTAAATCAGGAGTAGAGAGGATGCAAATGTTGCATCCTAAAAAAATATCTGATTTTGAAGGGAGAATGTACAATGCCTAAAAGTAATCAACCTCAGCAAACTTTGCCCCCACAGCATCAGGACCAGCAACCGGGGATTGAGTCCAAAATGTCGCCTGCACCTCAGTTTGAAAAACCAACTTATAAAGCCGCTGGCAAGCTAACAGGTAAAGTTGCACTTATTACTGGTGGGGACAGTGGAATTGGACGGGCTGTAGCTGTCACGTATGCCAAAGAAGGTGCGGACGTAGCTATCATCTACTTGAATGAGCATAAGGACGCGGAAGAAACAAAACGTCAGGTAGAGCAGGAGGGGCGCAAATGCGTATTGATTCCTGGCGATATCGGAGATGACCAATTTGCCAAAAAAGCGGTTCAACAGACGGTTAACGAGTTGGGCAAGCTCGACATTGTCGTGAACAATGCGGCAGAGCAACATCCACAACAAAAGCTGGAGGATATCACCAAAGAACAGTTGGAGCGCACGTTCCGTACGAATATTTTCGGTATGTTCTTCCTGACGCAAGCAGCATTGCCGCATTTGAAGAAAGGGAGCGCGATCGTCAACACAACGTCGATTACCGCGTATGCTGGGAATAAGACACTCATTGATTATTCCTCCACCAAAGGGGCAATCACATCATTCACTCGTTCCCTTTCGCTCAATTTGGCGGATCAAGGTATTCGGGTGAACGCTGTAGCACCAGGACCGATCTGGACACCGTTAATCCCGTCTACCTTTGATGCCAAGACAGTCAGCGAATTTGGAGGAGCACAGCCTATGAAGCGCCCGGGTCAGCCGGAAGAATTGGCGCCAGCTTATGTGTACCTTGCTTCAGACGATTCGTCTTATGTAAGCGGGCAGGTTATTCATATCAATGGCGGTGAAGTTGTAAACGGATAAGAGGATAAGGAAAAGGTTGGGGCAGTCTTATGCTCCGGCCTTTTTTTCTTTTCACAGTGGAACATAATGCAGGCAGCCTGTAGAATGAGATTAACTTACATAAAAGGATGGGCAAATTTCTATGAAATCGTTTCGTTTCAGGCTTACCCTGATTATGCTGGTTTTGATTGGCGTATCTGTCCTTGCTGCTGGAATCACGATGGGACAAATCTTTAAAAATTCGAATATGAAGGTGCTAGAGGAGAACATGGGACGGGAGATCGACCTGCTTCGCGCTACATTCCCTTTTGTGAATGCAGATGCCCTGTCCAGTACGGATTATGTCTCTTATTATTCTCAAAAGGCGAAGGAAATTGCCCGTCTGACGGAATCGCGGGTGACCTTCATTCGCAAGGACGGGACGGTGGTTGGCGATTCGTTAAGCGATCCGCGTAAGATGGAAAACCACGCATCTCGTGAAGAAATTCAGCAAGCCTTAACAGAGAGAATCGGACGCACGATTCGTTACAGCGAAACCTTGCAGCGGAACATGCTATACGTTGCAGAGCCTGTTGTATCGGACAAGGGCTTTGACGGATATATCCGTTTGTCCATGAGTCTGAAAGCGGTGGAGGAGGGAGTACGCCGCGGCTGGACGGCTATCGGGATTGGACTCGTGTTGCTATTTCTTGCTGCTGGATTGGTGAGCTATCGTATTGCCCGCAGTCTGACCTCGCCTATTGAGCATATTACAGGGGTAGCCAACCGCATTTCAGGACTGGATTATGACGCAAGGGTTGGTGTGCAGCGCCGGGACGAAGTAGGGCAACTGGGGGAAGCCATTAATCGTATGGCTGACAGTCTCCAAAACCAAATGAAAACGATACGTGACAATGAGGATCTACTCCAGAGCGTCATGAGTAATATGACAGGCGGGATTCTAATGATTGATGCAAGTGAAAGTATTGCGCTTGTAAACCGTGAGTCTGAGCGAATGCTCGGTGTCGTGGGCAAACGGGTGACGGACAAGCCGTATCATGAGCTGAAGAAGCACTATGAGCTCACAAAGCTAATTGAGGGCAGCATACAAAGCCGAGAAAGGCTGCATGGTGAGGTTCATTTGTACAATCCCGAGGAAAGACTCGTGTTGCTGGATGGTGTTCCGATGTATGAGGATGAAGGCGGATACCGGGGGATGCTGTTCCTTTTACAGGATATTACGGCTATTCGACGGTTGGAAAATATGCGGAGCGAATTTGTGGCAAACGTTTCTCATGAGCTAAAAACACCAATTGCCGCAGTCAAGGGTTTCGCCGAGACGTTACTCGGTGGCGGGGTTAAAGATGAAGAGACGGCCCGTTCATTTTTGCAAATTATATATGATGAAAGCGAACGATTGAATCGGCTGATCGGTGACATTTTGGAGCTATCCAAAATTGAATCCAAGCGTTCTCCGCTGGATTGCTCGCCAGTGCACGTTTCGTCGTTCATAGAATCATTGCTGGAAAAACTGAACAATGTAGCTGCCAAAAAAAGAATTACGCTACACATGGATATCCCGGATGAGCTGTTTATGGAGGCAGATGAAGATAAGCTTCAGCAGATTTTCCTGAACCTTTTGTCTAATGGTATCAACTATACACTTGATGGTGGCAAGGTAAAGATTAAGGTTTTAACGATCCAGCGGGAGAATGACACGGAAAAGGTCGTATTTACAGTCAGTGATACAGGTATTGGAATTCCAAAGAAGGACCTGCCACGTATCTTTGAACGCTTTTATCGGGTGGACAAAGGACGCTCGCGCAACTCTGGAGGAACGGGACTGGGATTGTCGATCGTCAAACACTTGGTCGATTTGCATCATGGCACCCTTTCGGTGGAAAGTGAGCTTGGATTGGGTACCACATTTACAGTTGAATTACCGCTATTGCAACAGGAAGAATGAACTATAACCTTTTTTACATTCTGTTAACAATGCCGTGATAAAATAAACGGGTGTCGCATGAGTATGGAAAAGGTTTCAGGATTTTGACCAATGCGCCTTTAACAGGTAAACAGGAGATGAAGTTATTTATGGGACAACGCTTGCTGGTTATTGAGGATGAACCAACGCTTGCCAGATTGCTATCCTACAATTTGATACAAGAAGGCTTCGAAGTGGACACGGAGGATCATGGCAGTGCAGGGTTTGAAAAAGCCTCCAGAGAGTCCTACGATTTGATCCTGCTGGATTTGATGCTGCCGGGAATGAACGGACTGGACATTCTGAGCAGACTTCGCCATCAGGGGCTGACAACGCCTATCATTATTTTAACGGCCAAAAACGGCGAGGCCGAGGTTGTCCAAGGGCTGAAGTCGGGTGCAGATGATTACATCACGAAGCCTTTTGGCGTTTCTGAGCTGTTGGCCCGTGTAACGGCTGTGCTGCGAAGAACTTCCGGCGGGGATGAAGGAGTGCTGTCTGATCAGAAAGATAGCTCCAAAATTCAACTGGGCGAGCTGGAGATTTACCCTGAGAAATATGAGGTCATTCTTGGAGGTCAGTCCATTAGCCTCAGACCAAAGGAATTTGAGGTACTTCTTTATTTGTCCCGCAAGCCGGGTGTGGTATTGACTCGGGATGATCTGATGAATGCTGTTTGGGGTTTTGACTACATTGGCGGTCAACGAACCGTGGATGTGCACGTCAGTTCCTTACGTAAAAAGCTGGAGCTGGATCCCGACTCGGTTCATATCGATTCGATCCGTGGAGTGGGGTACAAGCTGGTTGTAAATAAAAAAAGAAGCGCTTCTCATTTATTATAAATGAGGAGCGTTTTTCTTTATCCAGGGAAGTGTCTGACGACTTTTGTGTCCATTTCGTGATTTTACATTTCATTAACAAAAATAGACGCTAGAATCAACAAATGACCGATATGATGTTCCCGTCACTCCAAGTAGTTAAAAAAAGGGGACTTCAGAACGATGATAACGGAACCAAAGACCCAGCCGAGTTCCACTGCCGTGATTGAACGTGAAGCATACAAGCCGATTACTACCTATGTGCCATGCCGGGAGGTTCCGATCATTGGTACGGATATGACTTGTAAAGAACTGTTAGCACTTATGAAAACACAGGAGGATATTCCTTGTGTCATTGTTGTGGATAAAAATGATCTTCCACTGGGCATTATTATGAGAGATGCGTATAATCGCCATTTTACGGGGAGATTTGCTGCGGCGTTGTTTTATGACAAGCCTGCGGCCATATTTGCCGACCCCGATACATTAATTGTGGATCTGAAAAGCCAGGCATCGGACATTGTGGAACTGGCGATGCTACGCGAAGATCAGCGTTTTTACGATTGTGTGTTGATTAAGGAAGGAACACGGTTACTTGGCGTGCTCACAATTCGTGATATCCTGTCCGTCGTGCAGCGAATGCAAAGAGAAGCAGACGAAGAGCGGGGCGATGTGATTCGGCATAGCTATGACGGAGTCCAGCGTATTCAGCTCACTGTGCTGGATGCAGCTAAAGAGGCCGACGACAGTGTGCGGCTAACCCGCTCAATGAGTGAATTATCCCGTCGTGGAAAAGTAGAACTGGAGGATGTTTTGCTCTCCTATCGTGCAGTCACGGAGCAAATGAAGCGCCAGCATGAGCAGATGACGGCGTTGACCCAATCGCTGAATGACATTGCGAACATGGCCTCATCCATTCGTGCACTGGCAGATCACAGCGGACTGCTAGCGATCAACGCGTCCATTGAAGCGGCGCATGCTGGCGAACACGGACGAGGCTTCCAGATTGTGTCTCAGGAAGTGCGGAATATGTCACTCCAGACGAAAGCCTTTTCCACGCAGATTACAGGCTTACTCACCCATATCGAGCAAATGCTGCGTGACACCGCTGAACTGACGGATACGAGTATGCAGCAGATTCATACAGGCTCTCAATATATTTCTGCCGGAACACAAACTTTTGCCAAACTACTGCAGGCTGTCAACGAAATTGAAGCCAAAAACAGCGAAATGTCCCGTTCCGCAGAGGAAGCGGCTTTGAATGCAGCCGAAATTGCGCAGGAGCTTGAGCTCATGCTAAGTTCTTGATCATTTTACATACCGTTAACAAATCCACCACACTAAATTTACACACAGCTTATATAATCTTCATATTGTGCAAATCAGGTGCAATGCTTGAGGATCATAACTGCAACACGAAGGAGATCATAAATCCATGAATGATTCCGTAATCCGGATCGATAAGCTGAATTTATATTATGAGAAATTTCACGCGCTGAAACATATAAACCTCGATATTCCTGAAAAAACGGTAACTGCCTTCATCGGCCCGTCCGGCTGCGGCAAATCAACCCTGCTGCGTACGCTGAACCGGATGAATGACATGATACCGGGAACGCGTATTGAAGGCACTGTGAGTATCGCAGGTCAGGATATATACGGCGATACTATGGAAGTAGAAACTCTGCGTAAGCAGGTGGGAATGGTTTTTCAACAGCCTAACCCATTTCCCAAATCCATTTATGATAACGTGGCCTACGGTCCGCGTCTGCATGGAATTCGGCAAAAGGACAAGTTGGACGAATTGGTTGAGCAAAGCCTGCGGCAGGCGGCACTCTGGGAAGAGGTCAAGGATTTTCTGAAGCGTTCTGCTCTGAGTTTATCCGGTGGACAACAGCAACGGTTGTGTATTGCCCGGGCGCTTGCTGTACAGCCAGATATTTTGCTTATGGACGAGGCGACATCTGCGCTGGATCCGATCTCCACGATGAAAATTGAAGAACTGGTTCAGGAATTGCGAGACACGTATACCATTGTCATGGTGACGCATAACATGCATCAGGCAGCGCGTGTGTCCGGTCGAACTGCGTTCTTTTTGAATGGTGTTGTGGTGGAAGCGGCGGATACACAGACGATGTTTTCCACGCCGCAAGATTCACGTACGGAAGATTATATTTCAGGGCGATTTGGCTAAAGCCTACCAGATGAATATGCCAGAAGGGGTGACTTCGAAATGATACGTAGAAAAGGTTTTGATGAAGGGTTAGATGAACTGAGAGCCGTACTGCGCGAAATGGGTGCACACGTTTCGAAGGCGCTCGATCAGGCCATTGAATGTTTGCAGACCAAAAATACAGAATTGGCTCAGCAGGTGGTCAAAAATGATGCATCCCTTAATACGCTGGAAGAGAATATTCTCGATATGGGTTCCAAGCTCATTATCACCCAGCAGCCGGTAGCGAAGGATTTGCGCCGGATCATTGTTGCATTTAAAATTTCCAGTGATCTGGAACGAATGGGCGATTTGGCGCTTGATATTGCCAAGGTGACACTTCGCTTGGAAGGGCAGCAGATCATTAAGCCGCTGGTGGATATTCCGCACATGGCTTCCATTGTTAAAGAAATGATAGATGATGCGATCAAATCCTATTTGGATGAAAATACAGATCTGGCCTACAAAATGGCCAAAGAGGATGATCGTGTGGATTCCATGTATAGCCACATGATCAGCGATCTGTATGCCTTTATGGTAGAAAAGCCGGCAGAGGCTTCACAAGCCATGCTGCAGTTGCTTGTAGGACGATACATTGAACGAATTGGTGACCATGCTACGAATATCGGTGAAAGCACTGTATATCTCGTGACAGGGGAGAGACCAGATTTGAACCAGTAGAGCTTTCAGGTATATAGCGGTTGTTTCTGACCCAGACTTGTCTTTGAGCAAAAGGCAAATTTGGTTAGGAAGCAGCCGTTTTTTTCTGAAAAAGGAGTCTTGTATGTTAAGATAGGAAGAGGAATGCGTAAAACGTAAGAACGTTACGAATGCATTGATGAACTTGCGAGGTGCTAAATGGATAAACTCATGCTTATAGATGGCAACAGTATCATTTACCGGGCGTTTTTTGCTATGCCACCGTTAACGAATTCGAGCGGGCAGCAGACGAACGCGGTGTACGGATTTACGACGATGTTATTGCGGCTCTTGGAGGAGCACAAACCAACACATATTCTGGTTGCCTTCGATGCCGGTAAAATAACGTTTCGCCATAAAGGATACGAGGATTACAAAGGTGGACGGGAGAAAACACCGCCAGAGCTGTCCCAGCAATTTCCGTTGCTGAAAGAGCTATTGACCGCTTTCGGCATTGCTCAGTTTGAACTGGATGGCTATGAGGCGGACGATATTATAGGCACCCTCTCCAAGACAGCGGACGAAGCCGGTTTCAATGTGCTGGTCGTGACCGGGGACAAGGATATGCTTCAATTGGCTTCAGATCATGTCACAGTCGGCTTGACCCGCAAAGGGGTTACTGAGGTGGAGACGTATGGACCTGAGCAAATTCAGGAACGATATGGCCTGAAGCCGCTGCAAATTATTGACCTTAAGGGTCTAATGGGTGATACGTCGGATAATATTCCAGGCATTCCAGGCGTAGGTGAAAAAACAGCGCTCAAGCTGCTTCATCAATATGGTTCAGTGGAAGAGGTGCTGGCGCACACGAATGAGCTGAAGGGCAAAATGAAAGAACGCGTAGAGACACATGCTGATGATGCGCGAATGAGCAAAGATTTGGCGACCATTTATCGGGATGTAACGTTGGACAAGCAGCTGGAAGATGTGGCCTTTGGCGGGCTGCAAGCAGAAACGGCCGGGCCAGCTCTGGCGAAGCTAGAGTTCAAGTCCTTGCTGGAGCGTTTATCCTTTTCAGGTGAGGTTGGCAGTACTGGGGTAGACGTAGAGGAAGCCGCGGCTGACGTAACAGTGCTGGATGAGCAGCGGATTAGCGAATTGGTAGAAGTGTTGGATCATGTGGATGTGCTGCATGTTGAGACGCATGGTGATAATCCGCATCATGCTGACATCGTAGGTCTGATATTTGCCGCAACGGGACAGCAGTTTTTTATGACACTGGATGTACTGCAAAGCGATGCAGCTTCATCTATTCGCGAATGGCTTGCTGACCCTGAACGCAAAAAACGTGGTCATGATCTGCATCGTACGGATTTGGCTTTACACTGGCATGGAATTACGTTTGCAGGTGCCGAGTTTGATGTGCAACTGGCAGGGTACTTGCTGGACCCGACCGATGCAAACCAGACATTGAGCGGATTGGCAGCCAAATATGGTTTGTCTTCGATCCGTCCAGACGAAGAAGTGTTCGGTAAAGGAGCTAAATATAAAGTCCCTGATGTGGATGTACTGTCCGATCATGTGGCGCGTAAGGCAGCGGTGATTGAAGCTTTGGTGCCTGTACAGCAGGCGGAGCTGGAAAAAACGGAAATGCACAAGCTGTTTCATGAGCTGGAGATGCCGTTGTCCCGCATTTTAGCGGATATGGAGAAGCAGGGCATCTTGGTGAACGTAGAAGAACTACGCGCTTTGGGGAAAGAATTTGAAGCCCAGATTGCAACGTTGGTGGGTGAAATCTACAGCATTGCCGGAGTAGAGTTCAATCTGAATTCACCCAAGCAGTTGGGTGAGATTTTGTTTGATAAACTGGGTTTACCTGTCATTAAAAAGACGAAAACGGGGTACTCGACCGATGCAGAGGTATTGGAAAAGCTGGCCCCCTATCATGATATTGTGCAAAATATTTTGCAGTACCGCACCATTGCCAAACTCCAATCGACGTATGTCGAAGGATTGCTGAAAGAAATTTCGGAGAAAACGGGTAAGGTGCATACGTATTTCCGGCAGACCGTTGCAGCAACTGGACGCTTGAGCAGTCAATTTCCGAATTTGCAAAACATCCCGATTCGTCTCGAAGAAGGACGCAAAATTCGCAAAGTATTTGTTCCGTCCGAACCGGGCTGGTCTATTTTGGCGGCAGACTACTCACAGATCGAGCTGCGGGTGCTGGCTGATATTTCGGATGATGAACGTTTGAAGGAGGCCTTTGTCCACGATATGGACATCCATACCAAGACCGCATCCGATGTGTTTGGGGTAGCAGCAGAAGATGTGGACTCCAATATGCGGCGTTCTGCGAAGGCAGTCAACTTTGGGATTGTCTATGGGATCAGTGATTATGGTCTGTCACAAAATTTGAATATTACGCGGAAGGAAGCGGCTCGTTTTATCGACCAGTATTTTGATGTGTTCCAAGGCGTTCGCCGTTACATGGATGATATTGTGAAGGATGCGAAGCGGGACGGCTACGTAAAAACGCTGTTGGAACGCAGACGCTATTTGCCGGAGATTAACGCCAGCAATTTCAACCTGCGTTCATTCGCTGAGCGTACAGCGATGAATACGCCGATTCAAGGTACCGCAGCCGATATTATCAAGTTGGCGATGGTACAGATGGATGAGGCCTTACGTGAACGTAAACTTCGCAGCAGAATGCTGCTCCAAGTACATGATGAGCTTGTGTTCGAGGTTCCGCCTGAGGAAATGGAAACGATGAAAGAGCTTGTCCCGGCTACCATGGAAGCCGCATTAAAGCTGGCTGTGCCGCTCAAAGCCGAAGTAAGCTATGGCAGCAATTGGTATGAGGCCAAGTAATATATTTCAATGAGTAGATAGTCCCAATTTGACGTTGCTTCCGTTATAATATAGGGTGAGGTGAAGACATCATGCCGGAATTACCGGAAGTAGAAACAATTAAACGAACGCTAAACGAGCTTATCGTTGATAAACATATAGATCATGTCACCGTTAATTTGCCGCGGATCATTCAACGGCCCGATGATATCCACGCTTTTGCGATGGAATTGGCCGATCACCGGATTACAGGGGTTGAGAGACGCGGAAAGTTTCTGCGGATTTTGCTGGACGGGCTGGTGCTGGTCTCCCATCTTCGAATGGAAGGGCGATATGGATTGTATTCGCAACATGATCCTGTGGAAAAGCATACCCATGTCATCTTTCATTTTAAAGATGGTACGGAGCTGCGTTATCAGGATGTGCGCCAGTTTGGCACAATGCACTTATTTCCGGCAGGACAGGATTTGCTGGAAAAGCCGCTGAACAAGCTCGGTTTGGAACCGATGGACGAGGCCTTTACACCCGAAATGCTGCGTGTCGCTGTTGGAACTCGTTCGACTTCGATCAAGGCAGCGCTGTTAAACCAGTCATATGTGGTGGGCATCGGGAATATTTATGTAGATGAATCGTTGTTTAAGGCGGGGATTCATCCAGCACAGCCAGCCAAAAGCCTAACGGATAGCCAATTTCATGTCTTGCATGAAGCTATTGTCTCCACGCTGGGTGCGTCGATTCAGGTTGGAGGCTCGTCCATTAAATCGTTCGTTAATGGACAGGGTAAAACGGGCGACTTCCAGCATCAATTGCAAATCTATGGACGTAACGCGAAGCCTTGCGTTAACTGTGGCACATTGATCGAAAAATCTGTCGTAGCCGGACGTGGCACACATCATTGTCCGGTCTGCCAGCCTCTGCGCTAAACAGGCACAGTCACCCCAAGCCCATCCCTCTCATATATTGTTCCAAGTACCAATACTGCGGAGGGTTTCGGTTGTTATAAGGCCTTGCCTTCGCAATGGGAGGGAATTGGAGTGGCTAATCATTGGGGAGCCCTGCTGTTACTGGCATTTGCGCTAAGTTTGGACAGTTTCGGAGTCGGTGTTACATATGGTCTGCGCAAAATGAAAATTCCACTGTTGTCGATTGCTATCATCTCCGTATGTTCAGGTTTGGTGATCGGCATATCCATGCAATTGGGCGCATTACTATCTCATGTTCTGTCTCCTGTATATACGACCGTTTTTGGCGCTGTCATCCTGATCTGTATCGGCTGTTACTCTTTGATTCAAGCTCTGCACCGCAAAGAGGATTCGCCAGAGGATTCAGCGGAAGCCTCTCGGCGGCTGCTTCTTACAGAACAGACTGATCCAGTGAGCAGATATTTTCTTGGAGAGAAAAAGAGTATAGAGGATGCTGATACAGAGTCTTTCCTTAGCTCAAGAAAAGATCTGTCGGCAGAAGCTTCTGTGGAGCAGCAGGAGCGAACGCTATTTTCTCTGGAGTTCCGCAAATGGGGACTTGTTATTCGGATTCTTCGAAGTCCGTCTGCTGCGGATATGGACCGTTCCGGCAGTATATCTGCTACCGAAGCGGTTTGGCTGGGCATTGCATTATCGGTCGATGCGTTCGGAGCGGGACTCGGGGCAGCTATGCTTGGTTTTCAGCCACTGTCTACTGCGCTGGCTATTACGTTATTCAGTGGAACATTTTTGATTGCAGGGATGAAGGCAGGCTTCTTTCTATCAGCATTTCGATTTATGAAGGCGCTGGGTGTATTGCCGGCATTATTACTGATTATGATGGGCATATTGAAGCTGTTATGAGGTGAAAGAGCATGAATATCGGATTAACCGGAGGTATTGCTACCGGAAAAAGCACCGTGTCGGCTCTTTTGGTCGCCAAAGGTGCGCTGCTGATCGACGCAGATGCCATTGCCCGGGAAGTCATGCTTCCGGGGCATCCGGTGCTGGCGGCGGTCATACAGCATTTTGGACAAGCTATAGTGAACAATGACGGAACCCTGCACCGCAAAAAACTGGGTGAGATTGTATTCGGAGACCCTGCCCAGCGGCAGGCACTTAACGATATTACACATCCTGCTATTCGTGAGGAAATGCGTATGCGCATGGAAGCATATGAACGGGAACAGCCGGACAAGCTTGTTTTGGCAGATATCCCGTTATTGTACGAGTCCGGGCTGGAGAGCTTGTACGAGGAGATTATGGTTGTGTACGTACCACGTGATATTCAGCTCCAGCGTCTGATGCTCAGAGACGGTCTGACGGAGGAGCAAGCTGGACTTAGGCTGTCCGCACAAATGGATATTGAACAAAAGAAAAGCTTGGCCGATATCGTTATCGATAATAGCGGAGCACAGACTGAGACGAAACGACAAATTGATCAATTTTGGCAGCGGAAGGGACTTGCATGAACATTTTGCGAAAGAAAAGAGTCCTGCTCACTTTGTTTGTCGGGTTTGTCCTGATCCTGTTCCTTAATTCAAATTGGATGTCCTGGTTCTATCCAATTCAATATAAGGATGAGATTCGGCAGTATTCACAAACGTATGAAGTGGACCCATTTTTGGTGGCGTCTATTATCCGCGTAGAAACCAATTTTAAAACCAGCAAGCAGTCGCATAAGGGTGCACTGGGCCTGATGCAGATTATGCCGAATACGGCAATTTGGATTATGGACAGCGCCCAGATTCAAAAGGTTCCGCTGGAGAGTGTCAAGCACGAGCCTGGCACCAATATTGAGCTGGGAACCTGGTATTTGCATAACCTATCCATGAAGTTTCAGGATAATCCTATAGCAATCGTAGCTGCTTACAATGCAGGGCCAGGGAAAGTTCAGGAGTGGCTAGATAAGGGAGTGTGGGATGGAAAAGAAGAGTCCATTAAGCAAATCCCTTTTGGTGAGACACGACATTATGTACAGCGGGTCATTTATTACTACAGGCAATACACGAAAATTTATAATGATTTTTAAATGACAAGTTCATGACATGATGAGCCTTTTTGCTTTAAAATGAAAAAAGCGCAGGACAGGCTGTTTTTAGCAGCCCATCCATACACTTTATCTTGTTATTTCTGCATTATTACCGCGATTATTGGTATTGACCTGCCAATTGTTGTTCGGCGATCGTTACGAGGCGTTTTGTGATGTAGCCCCCGATCGAACCGTTCTCATAGGAAGTCATGTTACCTTGGTATCCATCTTGAGGAATGCTGATACCCAGCTCTTGAGCGATTTCATATTTCATTTGCTCCAGAGCGCCGGAGGATCTGCTGACTACCAGATTGTTGGAGTTGCCATTGTTTCCTTGTGCCATTGTTGTTCACCTCCTCGCGATATGGTAAACATATTATGATCCGTTTTGACAAAATTATTACTAAGAATCTTCGGGAATTTATTGGAAAAAGAAAGTGGTGAGATTATGAAATGTCCGTATTGTGCCTACAACGGCACGAAAGTGTTGGATTCGCGACCTGCGAATGATAACAAGTCCATCCGTCGTCGCCGTGAATGTGAACAGTGTGCCAGGCGTTTTACCACCTTTGAAATGGTGGAGGAAACGCCGCTCATGGTTATCAAAAAAGACGGCAGCCGTGAAGAGTTTAGTCGTGATAAAATGCTGCGCGGTCTCATTCGGGCCTGCGAGAAGCGCCCAGTATCCGTCGAGCAACTGGATATGATCGTATCCCAGGTAGAGAACGCTATCCGCAACACAGCAGCCACAGAAGTGGATAGCCAGCAGATCGGTGAGCTGGTCATGGAACAGCTTTACCCAGTGGATGAAGTCGCCTACGTACGTTTTGCTTCCGTCTATCGTCAGTTTAAAGACATCAATATGTTTATGAAGGAACTGAAAACATTGTTATCTAAAGATACAGCCAGCGACTGATCGCTGACTGTATCTTTCTTGGGACAAAGTGGGAAGATGATTATATTTTTTTTATAAAAGTATTGACACAGGAATAAAAATTTTATATGATATAGAAGTCGCTTGAAACGTTGAAAAAAATTACTTACGATGGGGCCTTAGCTCAGCTGGGAGAGCGCATCGCTGGCAGCGATGAGGTCAGGGGTTCGATCCCCCTAGGCTCCACCAAACTTTTATTATGGACTCTTAGCTCAGTTGGTAGAGCAGTTGACTCTTAATCAATTGGTCCAGGGTTCGAGTCCCTGAGAGTCCATCCTTTAGAAAAAACGGCAGAGATGCCGTTTTTTTGTTGTTTATAGATCTATTCCCAGTCTAACCGGGAACCGTTATGGGTTGAATGAGCGTGTAACTGACTGCACAGAAAACAGATCCTATAGGAAATAGAAGTCGATACTGAATAGCAACTCATTTTTCGCAAGTGTAGCTTTGATCGTTGTTTCATTGCAGTTTGTATTTTACAATAACATGAGTTAAGTTCCTAATCATTGAACTGAACTAAGTAAAAACTAATGTGATGTCAAAAAGGAGGGGGAACGATGTATCGTATCATTGATTTCGTACTCAATCTGCTCCATGCAAAGCCTGCGAAATAACAAGGCGAAGCTTGGTATGGAGCGAATATATTTCGCCTGTAAGGAATAGTTATTGGCAGACGCAGGCTTTGCCCTTAAAATGTAAAATTTATTTTAAGGAGCGAGCCCTACATGAATTATTTAAAGGCAACTGATCTGCTTCCTGATGATTTGCTTAAGGAAGTACAGCGGTATATACAAGGAGAACTTATTTATATCCCAAGTCGTTCAAGTGAGCGTAGGAGATGGGGAGAAAGCTCAGGCGCGGCCCTTTATTATCTCCTTCGGAATGAAGAGATACGCGCAAGATTCAGCAAGAGGGTGCCCATTGACGAACTCTCAGAACAATACGGACTGTCTGTAGACCGCATTAAGAAAATCGTATACTCCAAAAAATGAAAAATGTGCCCGCAGAGATGATCTGTGGGTTTTTGTTGTCCTTATATATAAGCAGAACGTTACAAACACTTGATAAAAGAACTTGGCATATATCTGAAGTTCCAGAATCTTTACAATAAGGTTATTACAGAAAAGCAGGAGGTAAATAATGAAGTATACTCAGAAAAAATTCGAAACGCATGACTTTTTAAGGATTAGAGATTTTTTGAAACACTCCCTGAAAAGTAGTCCTGATCTTAAAAATTGGTTCATAGATCGCTGGAATTTCTGTAGATATTGGGGACAAATCATGCACAATACATTTGAAACATGGCCTGAAACTGTTGGAATTTGGGAGGATGAACATCAAGAAATTGTTGCTGTTGTTCACCCGGAAGGAGAAGATAACATAGGTGAAGCTTATTTCCAGCTTGCAGATCGTGATTTTTCAAATGAATTTCTAAATGAATTAATAGATTATGCTGAATTGAAATTAGCTTTACATGGTGAGAATGTAGCTACTTTAGATATAATCGTAAACGAGGATGGAGAGCAACTGAAGGAGCTTTTGAAAAAAAGAGAGTACATCTTGCAAGATGGGAAAGAAACGACATCCTGTATGAATGTACCGCATGATGTAAAGCTGGAATTGCCAAACGGGTTTAGAATTGCGGATGCGAATGAAGTTGGGGATTTTGAAAAAGGCTTTGCTCATGGAAGAGCATTCGGGTACTACAAGGGCGATTATCCAGATCATAATGTCGCTGAGCGATGTTATATATCATTGAGAAATGCCCCTGATTATATACCGGAATTCGATGTAGTCATCCTGGATCATAACAATGAAGTGGCTTCTTTCACTACAATCTGGTACGACGAGTTGAATAAAATAGGAATACTGGAGCCGGTAGGTACGATACCTAAGTATAGAAAAACAGGGCTTGGAAGAGCTGTTATTTATGAAGCCATAAAAAGAGTCAAGGACAAAGGTGCAGAAAGAATTTTTGTAGGTTCGGATCAGCCCTTTTATCTGTCGATGGGGTTTTCATTAGCATACTCAAAAGAAATATGGCAAAAAAAGAGCATCATTGTTTAACGCTGACTGACATAATTGGCAAGGATTTTGAGATACTCATCATTCACTAATTTTCTTGGGGCGAATACGGCTGTTAAAAAAGTTAGAGATTTTGAATGTACGATTTTTTCATCCATCATGGAATGGTCGGCTTCAGGTATATGAATCACGGACAGTAGCTCTGCGGGTATTTTCTGGCGATAGACTCGCTCGGTATCCTGTACATCAACATTAATATCTTTGCCAGCCAGAACCAAGAGTACAGGAGAATGGAAGTGACTTAATTCTGCGGTGGAATCAGACCGAAAATTTTTGCCTATAAAGCTCCATCTTTCTTTGGAGATCATATCCTCAGGATCGGCTATGCTTAGGTATTCTTCATAAGAAGCATGTTTTTTCAGTAACTGTAGAATCTCTTGATCGTAGTTCAATGTCTTTTGAATTTCTTGCGGAGTAGCTCCTTCTTGCTCCATTTCTTTTCTGGTATTAAATTGTCCTTGGGAAATCCAGTTCACGGCAGGCGATACAAGGATGCTGAATGCAATATCATGTTCCTCTTTAACGATCTTCGGAATGACCCATCCTGCTTGACTGGCTCCCCATAGGCCGATTTTTTGCGTATCAATCATCGGCAAGGTTCTCGCCCAGTCTATTGCATATCGGATCTCCTGTGCGCGGTCCTCCATGCTTTGATCCAGCCAATTGCCAGGGGCACTATTAATACCGGGCTTATTCAATGACAGGGAGGCATAACCCTTGGAGGCGAACTTTTCCCACAGTGGTTTGTATCCATCATCATATGTGTCATTAATAGGACCATCCCCATGCACAAAAACAACCAATCCAACCTTTTCCGAGTAGTTCTTAGGCAAAGCTAATGTACCTGTTAACAGCCCTTTAGGTGTCGTAATTTGTATTTTTTCTTCCGTCATTTTGTAGGAATTTTGATATAGAACAATGAGTATCAAGGCAACAGCGAGCCCTGCCACAATACCAAGTGTAAGCTTAAATGTTTTTTTCAATGGTGTTCTCTCCTCGAATGTAGGTTCTCTTTCCAACTCATCAGATGCCATACAGGCTCCTTGAACCAAAAATGCCGTAACCCATTATACTTAGATTGTTCTACTTCAAACGCCAGTTTGTGATACAAACGGATAGCCCCTTGGTTCTTATACGCTACATGAAGCGTCAATGTATGAAAACCAGATTCAACCGTAAATTGCTGTGCGAAAGCTAGAAGACGGCGTCCTATTCCCTGGTTACGATGACTTGAACGAATTGCCAGATGATCAATGTAACACTCATTTGTAGCGGGGGTATACTCCAGCGCATGCATACCTGTCAAAAATTTAAATACATTGAAACAACCAAACTGTTTTAGGAGCGGAGCTAAAGAAATGGGGTTTGTTTCAGGAAGGGAAGAGGAGGAGGATTTCCATTTAAGGGAAAGAACACCGACAACATCTTCGTTTTCTTTGGCTACAAATTGTTTCATAGATGTAGAATAAGGATTTTGAACCCAAACCTGCATTAACAATTGATGTATAGCTTGATCCTCCAGTGTAACAAGAGATTGGAATTTTGCTTTAAACGATTCGACTAAAAGACTGCAAACGGCTTCATGGTCTTGTTTCTGGTATGCAACAATGTCAAAGGATTTTGCACTCATGTAACGCCCTCCAAGATTTATTCTACTTTAACCTGAATTTCGTATTGCAGCTTGTTGTTGTCGAACATCGAAAGATAAGATTTTTCTACTAGGACAATCTTGCTTTGGCAGTTATATTGGTGATGAGCTACATATCGTTCCATTTGTTTAATTTCATAATCAATCTCAGGCTCTTCAATGACGGAAAGATGCTTATAAAGATAGTTGCCTTCTTCCAGGATATAGTCAGCCACATCCGCCGTTTCATAACATAGCTTCGCCTGTCCGGCATCAGACAAGTAATGCAGGTCATTTTCAAATAATCGAGGTGGGGCCGGGCGGTGTTTAAATAAGTTTCCGGCAGTAAGCTCTTGACCATTCTCCAATGCAAACCATAGCTTTAAATGACGGGGACCTAATCGTTTGACCTGATATTCATCATTTCGCTGAGTCAGGCTATCATGTTCTTCTAGCACTTTGTGAATAAACTGTTCATGCATTTTCAAGTTAGCTATTTCAGCCTGTACCTTCTGCAACGAATGCTCTAAAAGCCGGTTATAATCATCCGCAGCATAGGAAGTCATACATTCTAGAATCTGGCCGACAGGGACGTTTAATTTGCGTAATAATAAAATATGCGAAAGCTGATAAATCTCATGAAGCCCGTACATCCGATATTGATTTTCTTCTGTATGTGATGGATACAGGACTCCCTTTTCTTCATAATAACGCAGTTGATGTACAGATACATTCATGAGCTGAGCAAGCTGGCTGATCGTAATGTGTTCTTTCAATGACAGGACTCCTTACTGATAGTTGAATAACTCCACTATAAACCTTAGGTCAGACCTAGGGTCAATAGAAAATATCAAATCAAATCTTGGATAGGCATAGGTGTCGAGCATTTGATGCCCACACCAAGGGGGGAGACTGGAGAGTTTACCTGTCGGTGATAACCCGTTATAATCATAAGATTAGTGAGCATAAACAAGATGCTCCGGATGAAGGTTAGAATGGGGAAATCATGTTGAAAACTTTTAAAAAGGTATACATTGAGATAACGAGCATTTGCAATCTTGCATGCAGCTTTTGTCCTCAAACACAGCGTGTCAAAAAATTTATTGATCCGGAAGTCTTTCGAAATGTGCTTGATCAGGTCAAACCACACACGGATTACATCTATTTGCATGTAAAAGGAGAGCCGTTGCTCCATCCGAAAATTGATCTTTTGCTGGAAAGTGCTCATGAGAAAGGCTTGAAGGTCAATATAACCACCAATGGTACCTTGCTGCCGAAGACCGGACATAAGCTGCTTGGGCAACCAGCGCTGCGTCAGATGAACTTCTCTCTTCACAGTTTTGACGGGCATGAAGGCTCCGTGGATCGAGAAGGATATTTGGGTAATATTTTCACGTTTGTAAGAGAAGCAGTGAAACACAATGTCATTATTTCGTTCCGTCTCTGGAACCTGACTCAGGATAATCTGACTAATGTGCAGCGTCAGCGCAACCGGGAAACACTTGAACGACTGGAGCAAGAGTTTGGACTGGACTATCGGATTGAGGAAAAGGTGATACCAGGCAGTGGGGTCAAAATCGCACCAAATGTTTATTTGAATCAAGACCATGAATTTGAATGGCCGAGCCTCAGTGCCCCGGAAGATGACGGAAAAGGCTTTTGCCATGCACTCCGTAGCCAGGCGGCGGTATTGGTGGATGGAACAGTGGTCCCTTGCTGTCTTGATGGAGAAGGTGTCATTAATTTAGGTAACGTGCACGAACAATCTTTTTCCGACATTGTGGAAGGGGAGCGTGCAAACCGTCTGTACTTCGGATTCTCCAAGAGAGAAGCGGTAGAAGAGTTATGTCGAAAATGCGGGTACCGCAAACGATTTGGAACATAATCATACAGGTAGATCTCCATTCAACAGTAGAATGAATTGCAAGAAAGATAGCCCTTCTGCAGGGCTTTTTTACTTATATTTTGATATATACATACATAATCAATGGTTTTGAACTGTTTAGAGGAAGTTAGATACAATCGATTGTTTGTGAGAATGATTATCAATTATAATGAATTTAATTCTGATAGGGCGGAATAAGAACTGAAGGAACGGTTTGGATGGAGGCTGAGCGGTAGTAATGAAGTTGAACGATCACATTTTGCTGTGGAATCATGTTTTTATACAGGTGATGGATGTTCGTCATAAGAAGATAGAAAAAGGGGAGGAGCTACGAACCTATCGACTTCCTGTTAGTGCGTTCTTGTATGCTGTGCGTGGAAGCGCACGGGTACGGTTGGATAACAGTATTCACAGGGTAGGCGTTTCCATGTACTGCATGGCGGAAAAGGAATGTGCCTGAGTATCCTGGCGGAAGAGGGGCTTGAATATTTCATCATTTTGTACAAGGCAACGTTGGCTCTGCCTGGTCGCGAGGAGATTGCACAATTGCAGGAAAAGGAAAATCCTTTTCAGAATCAGTATGCTTTCGCACCTCATTACCCGCTGCCCCTGTACGATCAAGTGAAGCTGTTGGAGCAAGAATGGCGTGAAGCTTCTGGACTTGGCAAACTGCATGTTAAAGCCTTATTTCATCAATTTGTATATGAGTTGTTGCAGCAGTTGTATGGGCAGGACATCGAACCTCTTAAGCCCGACCGTGTATCGCAGGCTGTAGCCTATATGCGTGAACATTTTAGTCGGCCTATGACACTTGAGTCCATTGCGGAGGAGCTGGAATGCAGTACTGGGCATTTATCAAGGTTGTTCAAAAGTAAAATGCATACCAGTCCGATTCATTACTTGGGCCAAGTAAGAGCAGATCGAGCAGCAGAACTGCTAATGCAGACGGACGCCACTTTGCAGGAGATTGCAGAGCGTGTGGGATATCCAGATGCCCATTCGTTAAGTCGCAGCTTCAAGAAATATAAGGGACTATCTCCCGTACGATTCAAAAAGGAGAGGGAGCATCCTGCCCAGAAGCAAGATCAGGATATGCCCCAAACGATGCTTAAATATGCCCTTCAGCGGACATCTTTCACACGTTATACTGATATTGATTTTCAATATCGGCATCATGCGGAAGGGGATTTAATCATGCACGGAAGAGTCAAAATAACGGCCATGATGATTATGCTGTGTTTATCTTTGATGCTGGGAGCTTGCTCGGCTCCGGCGAATACAAATGGAAGCTCGCAAACGAAGGCTAATCATACAGCGACATCATCCAACAGCGATGGACAAGCGGCAGTGCAAGCACAGACAAGAACGGTTAAGACATTAAAAGGCGATGTGGAAGTACCTGCAAACCCGAAACGAGTGGCATCGGATCAGTATATGGGGCATCTTTTGAAGCTGGGGATTATTCCGGTAGGGGTCAGAAGCTATATGCTGAATGAGGCTTGGATTGATCGATCGGGATATCCCAAAGAGAAGTTGGCCGGAATCAAGGATCTCGGTGATTTTCCTATGGATTTAGAGGAACTGACCGTTCTGCAACCGGATTTAATTATCGGTTCAATCGAAAAGAACATCAACAGCTACCAAAAGGTAGGAACGACCGTGTTCCTGCCGTATTGGGAGGGCGAATCTACAGCGGGACCGCTGGATAAATTCCGTAGAATCAGTGAAATCTTTGGCAAGCAGAAAGAAGCCGAGCAGTGGATTACTGAATACGAGAAGAAAGCTGCAGAGGCCAGAACGAAAATTCAAGGTATCGTTAAGGACGGAGAGACGGTTTCAATTGTACAAGTCGCCAATAAATCGATATATGTTTTGGCAGCGAAAGGCGGCAATTACGGAAGTCCGACCATTTATCAGATGCTAAAGCTGCCACCTACCAAGAAGGCATTGAACATGAAAGAAGGATTTGAAAATATTTCACTTGAGGTTTTACCCGAGTATATGGGAGATCACATCTTTGTATACGGTTCAGAAGATGAAGGGGCTAATCAGATTCTGCATAATGAGCTATGGAAAGGACTTCCGGCTGTAAAAAAAGGACAGGTTTATATGTACGGTTCATTCAGCGATAAAGAGGATGAGTTTGTGATGGAAGATCCTTATTCATTGGAACTTCAATTGGATACGATAGTTAATCTCTTATTAGCCCACAAAAAATAAAGCTGAATACACCTATAAAAATCAAAATACGTTACCGATGAAACACATGATATATAGAAAAATCAACTGCTAAAAACGAGGGTGAACCTCTGTGTTTAGCAGTTTTTTTGTCGTAATTCAACAGAGGCACTCTCACCTCAGTCGCTTATGGTAGTCGTCACCGCGCCATTAATGACGGCCGTTCGCTGCAACGTCCCCGTTTACAAAAAACAGTGACTATTCTCACAAAAAACGACATATTCCGACACTGGAATGCCATATTATAGGAAGTGTTGATAGGCTATAATCGTAGCAGTGAAAACGGATGGTCACAAAAATTTATTAGAGTCAGGATTGGTGGTTCAAATAATGAAGCTGGCAACAAAATTAACCTGGATGATGCTCATCATACTGCTTCTCGTAGGTTCCTCCATTGGATACTTCGGATATCGTACCGCTTATCATCAAGTGGATGAAGCTGCTGGGATCGAGCTGGTGGGTTGCGCCAATATTACGACTGGCCTTATAGATCCTGCGGATATATCGGCTCTGGTCAGTGGAGATAACAGCAAACTTGCTGCCATTGAAGACCGGATCGGCTGGATTGTAGCACATAAGCCTATTTTTAAAGAGGCTTTCATTATCTCCTTGGATGGAAAAATTCTGGCCGCCGATGCCAACTTCAAGCAAAGAGGCTATCAAGCTGGCGATTCCTTCTACTTCACAGACGAAGACAAAAAAATGATAACTACCATGAAGCATTCAGCATACTCCAAGGTTTATACATATGAAGGAACCTCGCTCAAAACCGGATACGGCCCCATTTATCAGGACCATGATCCCACCAAGCCCATTGTTGCACTGATGGCCATCAATTTTGACGGTTCGTTAATTCAGGAACGGACGTTGGATATTATTGTTCAGCCCTTTATTATTGGCGGCTCCATTTTCATCGTGGCTATCCTTGTTGTTTACCTGTTGATCCGCCATATGGTAAGTCCGCTTACCAAGCTGTCAGCCTCTGTGAATACCATAACCAAAGGCGACCTTACTCATGAACCGCTTCTTTTCAAAAGCAAGGATGAAATCGGGACGCTGGCCAGCGACTTCAACGATATGACAATGAACCTGCGCAACCTGATTACTCAGGTCAATGACACCTCTATGCTGGTCGCTTCTTCCTCTCAAGAGCTGTCTGCCAGCGCACAGGCAACGAACCGTGCTGGAGAGCATAGCGTGAATGTTACGATTGAGTTAGCCGATGGAGCGCATACCCAACTGGAGAATCTGGAAGGAAGCTATAAAGCTGTTCAGGATATGTCACGCTTCATCAGCGATATTGCCGGCAATGCGGACATCGCAATGAACAAGGCCGCGGATAATGTCCAGAAAGCACGTCTTGGCCGGGAATCGATGGATTCCACCACCTCCCAAATGGGAGTTGTCAGCGAAAGCATCGGCGATCTCTCAAGCATTATTCATACGCTTGGCAGCCACTCCAAGGAGATTGAGAACATTGTCGGCACCATCGCCAGCATCGCCGAGGAGACCAACTTGCTGTCTTTGAATGCAGCGATAGAAGCTGCGCGCGCCGGAGAAGAAGGTCAGGGCTTTGCCGTTGTCGCTGGCTCTGTCCGCAAGCTGGCCGAACGTTCTGCCAATTCTGCCACACAAATCAGCGAGCTGATCAGTCTGATTATCGCCCAAATGGACAAGGCAGGAGAAACTATGAAGCGTTCCAAGGACGAAATGATGCAGGGCAAAGAGTTGATCATATCAGCCGGACGCTCCTTCTCCGAGATCGAGGTCTCCATCTCCGATATGTCTTCCCAAAGCGAGCAAATATCAGCCACAGTTCGGGATCTGGCGCTGATCTCTGAAGGGCTCGTTGAAGCCATTCAGAATACCGTAATGGTCTCTAACCATACGGCTGAAGGGGCAAAGTCCCTGTCAGCCTCTTCGGAGCAACAGCTTGCTGCCATGCAAGAAGTGGAATCCTCCGCAGCGCTTCTCTCATCACTTGCCGAGAAGCTTCAGGTGCTTGTGGAGAACTTCAAGATTTAAATATTCGGGGTTCAAAGAGAAATAAACCGCTAAAAGACGAGGGTAAACCCTGTGTTTGGCGGTTTTTTTATAGTAATTTTACGAAGGCATTCTCTCAGTCGCTTATGGTAGTAGTTACTGTAACATTGTTGACAGAGGTTGAGGAGGCACTAGAGTTGAAATTAATAACCTCAACGACTACTGTTGCACCAACAATCAGGCCTGTATTTATAATTAGGTTTGTAGCAGAAAGCGTTGTTAAGCCGCCTCGCTGCAACGTCCCATTTACAAATACATTGTAGTATCCGCTACTGGTCGGAACCACAAGACTGTTTGCCGCGACTGAAGTACCACTATCATTCGTGAAATTTTGTGCTGGGATAGTGGTCACTCCACCTAATATATTACCAAGCACGACAATAGCTGTGTAACGATTAACCACTGGAGTGACATTGATACTTGTTGTGATAGCAATGTTTCCAGATACAATACTGTCTGCTTCCAGATAGATTCGAATAATAGACATAGGAATTCCTCCATTCCTAATGTTCCAGATAAATATTATAGTTTATGTGAATATTCTAGATATGGATTGGATGGGGAGGAGTCTTCTAATTATTTCTCTTTGTTCAAGCTTCTTTGGGCCCGGGTTACTATTCGCTTCGTTTCTTTGGTATCCGAAGTCATCAAGCGAAGACATCGGATGATCGCTGCAAGCCAAATTCATTAAGAGTATTTTGCAATAGTACACATGATCGACAGCCAGCCATTCGGTGAGATTCACCGTCTCAAGCCGCCCCTGCTGTAGCAGCTGAAGCACATCACTAGGAATATCTGACCCTTTGCGAGCACCTTTTCGGTTGCACAGAGTATACAGAATCATAATACAATTATAGCTTCTATAAGGAATTTTGATCTCTATTACTCACTTGTTTGCGCTAGAGAGAATAATGAATTTTGGGGAGTCTGTTGGATTTATACAAAGGAGAGGTTGGTATAAAATAGATATACATGATTAATAGTAGATACATAAAGAGTGAGGTAATAACGATGATTAAATTAAAAGATGTAGGCAATTTCGAGGTTCTTCCTGAGATAGCGATGCATATCGTTCAAGGCAATATATCCGCTTTACGCCAAGCGCTGACCGAAGGCTGGGATATAGAACAAGGAATCGTTATCAGCAAATATACGACATTAAGTCCATTAGATATTACACTCATCACTGAGCAAATGGAAGTCTTGAAGCTACTGGTCGATGAGGGGGTCCAACTTAATGTGAAGGATAATCCCGCATTCCTGAAGGCTGTTCGCTATGGTACCGAAGAGATTGTCCGTTATGTGGTCGCCCATGGCGCCAAGCTGGACGGTAAAAATCATGTCAAATCCGGTGCTTATGAGCAAGCCTACTACGGTAACAAAAGTAATATACTGCTTATCCATGAGCTGGGCCTCGATATGAAGCAGCATGCTGGAGCAACACTCCGCAGCGCAGTTAGTAAGCATGACCTAAAAACAGTAGCATTACTATTGGAACATGGTGTAGATATTAATTTCAATGCCTCTAATATGGTATATCCTTATAAAGCCACACCTTTAACAGTGGCGGCACGCAACAACGATTTTGCGATGGTGAAGTATTTGGTTCAGCAAGGCGCTGATATGATGCTGGCAGAAAAAGATGGAGAACGGGCATATACAATTGCACTAAAGAATAATAACGTAGAAATGGCTGAGTATTTAAAGTCTGTAGAGCCTCCGGCATTTCATAATTTGGAAAATAAACGACATGCTTTGAAAAGCTACAAGCTTCCGAAGGATTTAATAGCCTTTCTGACGGGGGATCAGCTCCGTGTGAACCTGCCAGAAAATGATCTTGATATTCAATTTGTTGAGTTCTTCTCGCTCATAGATACGGTTGAGATGAAGGTGGGTCGGCAAAAGCTGTTGCGTCTGTCTCTAAAAGTAGATAATTACTCGGATATTATATTGGTGTGGAATCCGAAGCAGAAGTGCCTGGGTTATTATGACGAGGAGCATCAGGAACATGCGGATGTGTGCAGCTTTGCCGAGTTTCTTGCACAGCCGGAAGATTATCTGGAGAAGATTATTGAGGGTGAATATGTATCATAACAAGGTGAGCCATGAATGCGGTATGCACGCAGTCATGGCTCTTGTTATTTTAAAATACAGCGCTAGTGTACACAGGTGCCTAATACTCATCAGGAATGGTTACGTATGAGCTGAATGAGATTTAGAGTAGCGGTAGATAGGGGTTCGTTCTTACGGGTACAGATGGCGATTGAATTGAGAAGCTGGATGTCTTCTACATATACCCGGCACAGTTCGCCACGTTCTACATATTCACGCACGACCAGTGAGGACACAAAGTTGGCACCATATCCGGCAATAACTGCGGTAATCGCCTCATGCAGCCCTGTGAAGTTTAGGGTGACCTGGGGGGCGGGGGCATTGTAGGTTCGACATAAGGAAAATAATCTCTCCCGTGTTGAGCTCCCTTTTTCACGCATAACAAAGGGTTCATGCATCATTTCCAATAAAGAAACCTGCTGATTTGCATATCGATGATCTGGAGCTACCACGAACCACAATTCATCACGAAATAATTCTTCAGTCTGAATCGTATCGGGATACTGCTCAGGCAGTCCTCCGTAGATAGCCAAATCCACTTCTATATTTAATAGCTGCTGCAAAGCATCGTTGGAATTTGTAGTGTTAATCGTCATTTCAACATGTTCATATTGTTGTTTGAATTTTGCAATCCAGGCCGGAATGAGAAAATGAGCCGGTAAATAAGTAGCCGCTAGCCGGATATGACCATGAGCTCCATCACGATAATCTTGTGAAAATTGTTCGATTTGCTGTTCGACAGCAAAGAGCCGTCTGGCGAGTACAGCAAGTTTTTCACCAGCATCCGTTAAGGCAATCCCTCTTCCTAGCGGCATGAGCAGTGTGAGAGATATTTCTTTTTCAAATTTTTTAATCTGGGCAGTAATCGCAGGTTGACTAATATTTAAAAGTTCAGAGGCACGTGTCACACTCCCTGTAGAGGCGACCACGTGAAATAAGCGTAATGCATGCAGGTTCAAGACCATACTTCCTTTCCGACAGATTCATATATGTAGATTATGAATAGAGCAAAAACATATATTATTTTTATAATAATAATTCATTTACAATCAAATTGTAAGTTAATCCAAAGGAGAGTGGAGCGAATGAATCAAACGAACACGTGGGATCAAGTAGACCAGTATATATCGGAGTGTCTCATTCCGCATGATGCTGTCTTGGAACAAGTATTGGCCGCTAATCAAAAGGCGGGACTACCTCCGCATGATGTATCCCCCAATCAGGGAAAGCTAATAAATATCCTTGCTCAAAT
The DNA here is from genome assembly GCF_054602535.1 of Paenibacillus sp. SEL1. Lineage (NCBI taxonomy): Bacteria > Bacillati > Bacillota > Bacilli > Caryophanales > Paenibacillaceae > Paenibacillus > Paenibacillus sp. SEL1. The sequence continues at coordinate 3,974,765 of NZ_CM137723.1, forward strand.
GCAGGGAGCGCGACGTGTGCTGGAGATCGGTACTTTGGGAGGCTACAGCACAATCTGGTTGGGAAGGGCGTTGCCGGAGGAGGGAGAATTAGTTACGCTGGAAGCCAATCCGATCCATGCTAAAATTGCCCGGTCGAATATATCGTTGGCTCAGTTGGATGAAATAGTGGAACTTCGGGAGGGAGACGCTTTAGAGCAGTTAGCACAGATGAAAGAGGAGAGAGTTGACCCCTTTGATCTTATTTTTATCGATGCGGATAAACCCAATAATCCATTTTATCTGGATTGGGCACTTCGTTTTTCACGTCCTGGCACCGTTATTATCGGTGATAATGTTATCCGTGAAGGAGAAGTGGTTCAAGCTTATAGCACAGACCCCCGTGTGCAGGGAGTAAGAAAGTTTTATGAGATGCTAGCTGAGGAATCAAGAATTACAGCTACATCTATCCAAACCGTGGGGAGCAAGGGGTATGACGGTTTCGTCATTGGAATCGTTAAGGGCTGAACGCTAAGCATCTCGATTGGCTAAACACAAAGGGGAGCAGTCCTCGTGTTTAGCCTTTTTCTGAGCAGTAGAGAAGGTGGGGACGAATTGTGCGCATAATGGTAAAATAGTACTGATGGAAGCTTTAGAACGTTTTTGAACGTTTACTGCTGAATTCCTATGTAAGAAGAATGAATTTACATAAAAGTAGATGTATTTTCTTTAAAATGTAAACGCAATCATGATGATTGGAGCAGGAATTCACCATTTTGTAAAAAAATGAATTAGAAATGAATTTTTTTGAATCTTTTTGAAGAAAAGTGATTGTTTTTTGTCAAGTTTGTGGTACGATATGATCAGTTGGGGGAATGATGATGCTGACGGAAGAAAGATACAAGTTAATAATACAGCGCTTACAAGAATGTGGTGTTGTAAAGTTGCAAGAATTGGCTGATCTGTTGGGAGCTTCTGAGTCAACGATTCGGCGTGATTTGATAGATCTTGAGAGCCGTCAGTTACTCAAGCGGATTCATGGAGGGGCAACCTTGCTGAATCAGAAAAGTCAGGAACCTGGCATGGAAGAAAAAACATTCAAAAACGTTCAAGAAAAAAATGCGGTGGCCCGTATAGCAGCCAAAGAAATTTTGGATGGCGAATGTATTTATCTGGATGCGGGAACAACAACGATGGCGATGATTCCTTACATTGAAGCTAAAGACGTGACGGTCGTGACGAATGGACTATCCCACGTAGAAGCACTGGTAAGCAAAAGAATCAGAAGCTATCTACTGGGAGGGATGATGAAAATTCATACCAAAGCCGTAATCGGGAGTATTGCCCTACAAAATTTGGACAATTTTCGATTCGACAAGTGCTTTCTAGGAACGAACGGGGTGGATATGGAAATGGGGTATACAACTCCTGATCCCGAAGAGGCGCTGATCAAGCGACGTGCTCACCAGCTGTCTGGCAAAACGTATGTGTTAGCCGATTCCAGCAAAATTGGAGAAGTAACCTTCGCCAAACTGTTCGAGCTCAAGGAAGCTATACTTATTACTGAATCGATGCCAGAACGGTCACGCCGATCCATCGCTCAGAAAACTAAGATAATCGAGGGATAACAATGATATATACAGTAACGCTGAACCCTTCCATTGATTATATCGTGGAAGTTGATGATTTGAAGCTTGGTGATTTGAACCGGATGAAACGTGATTTAAAACTGCCAGGTGGTAAGGGAATTAATGTATCACGTGTACTGAACCAGTTGGGGGCAGATAGCACGGCGATTGGTTTTCTCGGAGGATTCACAGGCAGGTTTATCGACGATACATTGCGGGAAGAATCCATTAAAACTGATTTTGTAATGATCGAAGATGACACGCGGATTAACATTAAGCTCAAGCATGGCGATGAAACGGAAATTAATGGTTTGGGACCTGCGATTCGTGAGCAAGAGGCCGATGCGTTGGTGCAAAAGCTGGCGGGACTCCAGAAAAATGACATTGTCGTCTTGTCGGGAAGTATTCCACCGTCACTTGGAGGAGACTTCTATGATCGGCTGATTAGCGTATGTCAGCAAACTGGCGCTGAATTCGTCATCGACACCACAGGTGAGGCGTTGATGAAGGCACTGGTTCATAAACCGCTGCTCATCAAACCGAATCACCACGAGCTGGCTGAGTTGTTTGGCGTAACGATTCATTCAAAGGAGGAGATCGTCACTTACGGTCGTAAGCTGCTGGAAGCAGGCGCAAAAAATGTACTGATTTCCATGGCAGGAGAAGGGGCTTTGTTCATTACGGCAGATGAAGTGTATCACGCAAATGTACCAGCAGGTACGGTGAAAAATTCTGTAGGCGCAGGTGATTCAATGATTGCTGGATTCGTGGGTACGCTGTCTCTTCATGGCGATCCGATCGAAGCATTCCGTGCAGGAGTGGCATCCGGAAGCGCAACTGCGTTTTCCGATGATCTGGCTACTAAAGAGAAGATTGAACAATTACGGCCGCAAGTCACGATTTCAAAACGGTAATTCGGCTGCATCATGAGCTTATTATGCGTGTATCGACACGCTGATCGAACTTAGGAGAGTGTGAAAAATGAGAATAACAGACCTGATGATTAAAGAAACGATGATCATGGACCTGCAGGCGACGACAAAAGACGAGGCGATTGAGGAGCTTATCGCTAGTCTCGAAGCAAGTGGACGTATTAATGACCGTGCCTTGTTTAAAGAAATGATTTACAAACGTGAAGCAGAGTCTAGCACTGGAATCGGCGGCGGCATTGCGATGCCGCATGCCAAGACTAAAGCCGTGAATGAAGCGACTGTCGTTTTCGCCAAAAGCAGTAAAGGCGTAGAATTCGAATCGTTGGACGGTGAGCCGGCAAAAGTGTTCTTTATGATTGCGGCTCCAGAGGGAGCAGCAAATACGCATCTTCGCACACTAGCGGCTCTTTCCCGGCTTCTAATTGATACCGATTTCATTGACAAACTGATGAATACGCAAACACCGGATGAAGTATCCGAGCTGTTTGATACCAAGCAGGCGGAAGAAGAAGCAGCCAAGAAAGCAAAAGAAGCAAAGAAAGAGGCTGCCAAAGCACAGAAAACGCCGGATGTTATCGTTGGTAACCCGAATTCAGACGAGTTTGTGGTTGCGGTGACTGCCTGCCCTACAGGCATTGCGCATACGTTTATGGCTGAAGACGCTCTCATTAAGAAAGCGACAGAAATGGGTGTTAACATCCGGGTAGAAACGAATGGCTCGGAAGGTGCGCAAAACGTACTGACAGCGGATGAAATTCGCCGTGCCAAAGGTGTAATCGTTGCTGCTGACAAAAAGGTTGAAATGGCCAGATTTGACGGTAAACCTGTATTGCAAAGACCGGTAAGCGACGGTATCCGTAAATCTGAGGAACTGATCCGCAAAGCGCTGAACGGCGATGCCCCAATTTATCGTAGTGAAGGTAAAAGCAGTGCTGAAGAGTCGAAAGCGGAGAAGAGCAGCGTGGGCAGTAAAATCTATAAGGATTTAATGAACGGTATTTCTCATATGCTGCCATTCGTTGTAGGCGGGGGGATTTTGTTAGCAATTTCCTTCTTGATTGAACAAGTGGCAGGAGAAGACAATGCATTGTTCCAACTGTTGCAGACAATTGGCGGTGGAACAGGTGCGTTCCACTTCCTGATTCCGATACTGGCCGGATTTATCGCGATGAGCATTGGAGACCGCCCGGCACTGATGCCAGGTATGGTTGGGGGTCTGATGGCTGTAAACTCTAATGCAGGCTTCCTTGGCGGTCTGGCAGCTGGTTTCATGGCTGGTTATGTGGTGATCTTCCTGCGTAAAGCTTTTGCAGGTCTGCCGAAAACACTGGATGGTTTAAAACCAATCTTGTTATACCCTGTATTTGGACTTCTAATTTCAGGCGCGATTATGTTCTACCTGTTCGATCCAATTTTCGGTGGTATTAATACGTGGCTTGTTAATGTTCTGAACAATTTAGGAACAGGTAATGCAGTTATTTTGGGTCTGATCCTGGGCGGAATGATGTCGATCGACATGGGTGGTCCTTTTAACAAAGCAGCTTACGCATTTTCGATCGGTGTCTTTACTTCCAGCGGTAACACGAACGGCGCTATGATGGCGGCTGTTATGGCGGCTGGTATGGTACCTCCGCTGGCGATCGCATTAGCTTCGACGTTCTTCAAAAATAAGTTTACTGAGCAAGAGCGCAAGTCTGGCTTGACGAACTATGTACTTGGATTGTCCTTCATTACAGAAGGAGCCATTCCATTCGCAGCTGCCGATCCTCTGCGTGTCCTGACCTCTTGTATTGTAGGTTCAGCGATTGCTGGTGGTCTGACGCAGTTCTGGCAAATCAATCTTCCAGCTCCACATGGCGGAATTTTTGTAGCAGCTCTTGCCAATCATGCTTTGCTGTTCTTGCTTGCAGTCGTGATCGGCTCCGTGATTTCCGCGCTCATTCTGGGACTGTGGAAAAAACCGCTCGAAGCGAAATAACGGGTATGTCAAGAGTATAAAAATTAAAAGAGGGCCACATTTCTTTAGGCCATCAAAATAGTAAAGCCGCTAAACATCAGGTTTCTGAGTGTTTAGCGGCTTTTTCTTTATGCAAAGGTGTCTGCTTTGCCTATATAGCTTATTAGTAGTTATTGCATTGGAGCTATAGCCTATAAAGCTCCTTAACCAGCTGTATAAATAGCTTTCGGGCCGAAGACATATACTGCTGGTGATGGTTGTTTTGTAGCAGTCCAATAGGAATATTCGGGCCTGTTAACGGGAGGGGGACGGTAACCAGTTCCTCCGGCAAAGGCATTGACGATAGAACCACTCCAACTGATGGAATCGTTTTTACAAATGTGGCGATCGACGAGATTTGACTGACAGTATAAAAAAACGGCATCGATGGAAAGCGGGAAAGCTCTTTCTCCAGTCGTATATGGTACAAGCAGTTCTTACCTCCGACGATAAGCGGGTACTCGTACAGATCTTCGAGATAAAGCTCACTTTTTACCGCAAAAGGGTGATTACGGGATACAATAAAGGCGATGTGTTCGTGATATATGGGTTCAAAGTGTAAGGAAGGAATCGAGTGAGGTTCCCCGGAGATTGCAAAATCCAGCTTACCGTCCACCAAAGCATTTGCGAGTGCATCCGTGTTGCCAACTGTAAAATGGCACGTAATATTCGGTTTATGCTCTCGAAACTGCTGCAGAACCAAGGGCAGTACGGTAGCCGCCACCGTTTCAATCACACCGATATGGAGCGTGCCAATCTCCTCCTTTTTTAGAGACTTCGCCTGGTCCATCACAAAATTCCAATGCTGAATAAGCCCGTTTATCTCCTCGGCATATAGTTTGCCTGGGGACGTTAACTCTGCATCCCACCCCCTTTTAAAAAGCTGAAATCCCAGCTCTTTCTCTAGCCTCTGGATTTGGTTCGTGACTGTAGACTGAGCGTAGTTTAATTTGGCAGCAGCTTTTAAAAACGTTCCTTCTTCGATTATGGTACGAAATGTAGTTAATTCTTTCAGATCCACGCATGTTCATCTCCATCGGTAAAATTGAATATATTTATGATTGTTTTCAATTATACAGATGAAAATAAGAGGAGTACAATCATCTTATCCCAGCGAATAGGAGAGATGAACATGCCATTTGTACGAATTGGCTACATGGAGCAGCAATACACAGAGCAAGAGTTGCCTTGGATTAGTCGCTGTATCATGAATGCTTTGATCGAACATTTTCAGGTTCCAGAAAAAGATTACTTTCAGGTTTTTCATGCTCATAAGCAAAGCGAGTTTTATTATAGTCCCGATTATTTGAATGTATCCAGAACAGACAAGCTGCTGTACATCCAAATTACATTGGGATCGGGTAGAACTACGGAACAAAAAAAGAGTTTCTACCAAAAGTTAGCGGAACTCTTATCTATTGAATGTAAGGTTAGACCGGAGGATGTATTTGTGACACTGGTAGAGACTGAATTAGAGGATTGGTCCTTTGGCAACGGACTTGCCCAGATGATTGTATGAAGCATAAATTGATCAGATCGAGTGTTCGGGAAACCATCGGTGATTTTGCTCCCGCTTTTGTAGGTTATACGGAGGATGTTCTTTTTGGAGATGTATGGAGAAGAAGTGAGCTATCTCTCAGAGAACGGAGTCTCATTACAGTTGCCGCTCTGGTAGCGTGTGAGCATGTAAATCAACTTCCTTATCATCTGAAACTGGCCAAGGAGAACGGAATTTCGGAGGAAGAACTGGTTGAGGTCATTACACAGCTTGCCTTTTATGTAGGATGGCCCCGGGCAGCCTCAGCTATGCAGGTTGCCAAAGAGGTGTTTTGCAAAGAGAAAGAGAGTTAAGCATGAACCTAAAAACTGCTAAGCGCAAGGGATTCCGAGTGTTTAGCAGTTTTTTGGCATGATTGTGTTGTTATTCTGCATTGTTACTGATAAGCAGGCGATACCCAGATAATTCAACTGGAAATTACAGACGGTGTAGAAGTATTCGGCTTCTGTCCGTGGTCTGCGATTGACCTTGTTAGTACTAATCAGGGCTTCAGCAAACGTTACGGGTTTATCTATGTGGATCGTGAGGAGTTTGATCTCAAGGATCTGCGTCGTATTCGTAAACAAAGCTTCTATTGTTATCAAAAGCTGATTTCCACAAACGGTGAAATTCGTTAATTAAAGCCGCCGTGAAAAAGCACCTCCTTGAAATGGATATTACCATTTTGAGGGGGTGTTTGTATTTATAGCCTTGGGGAGAGTCTGAATTCATTCAAGCATCCAATTACTCCTTTCCCAGAAGTGTGATCGTGTATTATATAATAGAAGAAACACAAACGGAAAGGACATCATGCATTGACTTTACAACAATTAAAATATGTCATTGAGGTTGCCAATCGCGGTTCCATGAATGAGGCGGCAAAGCGGTTGTTCATTTCCCAGCCCAGTCTGTCGAACGCGATTCGTGATCTGGAGGAAGAAATTCATATCACCATTTTTGAGCGTACCAATAAGGGGATTTCTTTGTCCAAGGAAGGCGTGGAATTCCTCGGTTATGCACGTCAGGTCGTTGAGCAGGCGGAGCTGCTGGAAAGTCGCTATCTGGATGCCAAGCCTTCACCACAGCATTTTGCTGTGTCCACGCAGCATTACGCTTTTGCTGTAAATGCATTCGTAAATCTGGTAAATCAATATGGTCAAGAAGAGTATGAATTGGCTTTGCGAGAGACCAAAACCCATGAAATCATACAGGATGTCAAAAGCCTGCGCAGTGAGATCGGAATCCTGTATCTGAACGAATTTAACGCCAAGGTCATTAACAAGCTGCTAAAAGATGCGAATCTGCAATTTAACAGCCTGTTTACGGCCAAGCCACATATTTTTATCAGTGCCAATAATCCGCTATCCCGACAGTCCATCGTGACCATTGACCAGCTTCATCCGTATCCGTATTTGTCCTTTGAGCAAGGGGAGTACAATTCCTTTCACTTTTCCGAGGAGATTCTCAGTACGTTATCGCATCCCAAAAGCATTCGTGTCCATGACCGGGCGACCCTTTTTAATTTGCTCATTGGCTTGAACGGCTATACGATTTCTACCGGGGTGATCAGTGCGGATCTGAACGGTAACGACATTATTTCCGTTCCTCTGGAATGTGATGAGTCTATTAATGTGGGATGGATTTGCCATAAAAACGCTGCGCTCTCCAAGCTGGCCACTGTCTATGTAGAAGCGCTGCATGAGGCGATAGGGGAATAAAAGGTTTGGTATAGCCTTAGGCTATAACTAGCTATAGTTTATTGGAGTTACCTTATAACTGAAAATGTATGTTATCTTTCTTACAAGAACTTCACTACAAAAGCGAAAAAGGAGATAACCTTAATGAGCAGCATCCTTGATAATGCATCCCAACGTAAAGTGACCCCTTTTAGACACGATATGGTCGGCAGCTTTCTGCGCCCGCAAGCGATTAAAGACGCCAGAATTCAATTTCAAAATAATGAAATCTCTGCGGACGAGCTGAGAAAGATTGAAGATAACGAAATTATCAAGCTAGTGGAAAAGCAAAAATCCGTAGGACTTCAAGCCGTGACAGACGGTGAATTCAGACGCTCCTGGTGGCATCTTGATTTTATGTGGGGTCTGGATGGTGTGGAAAAGGTACAGCTTTCGAACGGCTACCAATTCCAAGGTGTGGAAACAAGAGCGGAAACCGCACGCTTGTCCGGTAAAATCGGACATTCCCGTCATCCTTTCATTGAAGATTTCAAATTCCTGAAGCAAGCCGCAGGTGAGGATGCGATCGCGCGCCAAACGATCCCGGCACCTGCACAGTTCCTGGCCGAGCTGTTGCGCGGAGAGAATAAAGAAACAACCGATACGTATTACAGCAATCTGGATGAACTGGTGACGGATATCGCCAAAGCCTACAAGTCCGTGATTCAAGCGTTGTACAGTGAGGGCTGCCGCAGCTTGCAACTGGATGATTGCACATGGGGTATGCTCTGTGATAAAAACTATTGGGAAGCTAGACAGCATGCGGGTGAGAATGTGGAAGATACCAAAAAGCTGTTTGCCCGCGTGAATCAGGAAACGGTGAAGGATCTTCCAGCCGATTTGGTCGTAACGACCCACGTATGCCGTGGTAACTACCATTCCACCTGGGCATCTTCTGGCGGCTATGAGCCTGTAGCCGAAACCCTGTTCGGCATCGACAACATCGACGGCTACTATCTCGAATTCGACACCGACCGTGCAGGTGACTTCACACCGCTTAAGTATCTGAAAGATCAAAAGCAGGTCGTACTGGGCCTAGTTTCCTCCAAAACGGGTGAACTGGAAGACAAGCAGACGGTCATTAACCGCATTAAGGAAGCGACTCAATTCGTCGACATCAACCACATCTGCCTCAGTCCACAATGCGGATTCGCTTCGACAGAAGAGGGCAATATTCTGACAGAAGAGCAGCAGTGGAAAAAGCTTGCTTTCATTAAAGAGATTGCGGACGAGATTTGGAAATAAGGGGTTAGTTTAGGGGAATTGAAAGGTTCTATTAGTTAAAGATATTTATAAAAAACACGTCATATATGGACGTGTTTTTTGATCTTTACAAGATCAGGTGGGAGTATTCTTTGGATTGAATTCCATAACATAAACAATATGGTCATATGGTTTCGCCAAACTGATGGCGGGAAACTCTAAAAAAGCATAATTTCTGAATATCCTAAAAAAGGTTAAGACTCTTTTATGTTTGTCCACTTCCTATTTACAACTCTTGCATACAATGGATTGTAGAATGGCATTAAGAGGGAGTGACAAAAAAATGAGTCTTTATTTTCGAAACAGCACCAATTCTACCGTACAAGTAGCTATTTTCTATCACGCGAGCAGATGTGGGTTTGTCTTTGTGGGACAAACTGGTATATTGTCTACCTGGTACCGTTTGGCGCCTGGTCAAACGAGGGAAGTTGTTACTGGCAACGTAGGGGATAGAACAATTTATTACTACGCTGAGAGCATATCAAGAAATCTTGTATGGTCAGGTAATTTCCCCATACATGTTCCTAATTATAATTTCAGTGGATGTTGGATCTGGAATATTAATGGGAATCTATGCAATAATTGCAGAAGAGTTGGTTTTAAAACACTTAACATCCAACGCGGTTTCGTGAACTTTACAGTCAACCTTATTACAAATAGTGCTCAAAGAAAAACGAAGCTAAAAAATGTTCGTATGGTATTGCCCACAAAAAGGGTAAAAAGAAAATCTAAATTGAATGACCGCAAAAAACTACCTAGAAGTCAATAATTTCATAATGGAGGGGAATCCTTTGTAATTTCGAATTCAATTCAGTTCGCGCTTTTATATAAGAAACTTGAAATTAAGTTAATAGTGGATATATATATGTTATTTTAATGTTCGATAGGGTATTGAACTTACGTAAAACAATAGTGCAATAGGAACTGCCTTGTTAACTAAAGGTGGCTCCTTTATTTTTGCTAAAAAATCCTTTTATTTTGTAATCTCCCGTATCACATTCCTCGCCAAGCGTACTTTCTCTGGACTCGACTTTTTGAGCATCGTAATAATTTCTATAATATCTTCATCAGACTCCACAATTTTGGGGTCCTCGCTTACATATGAAAACAACTGAACTAAGTTTACGTCTAGTGCTTTTGCAATTTTAGCTACATTTATCAAAGAAACATTCTTTTCTCCACGTTCGATCTGTCCAATGTATGTAAAATGAAATCCACCTTTTTCCCCAAGAGCTTCTTGTGAGAGGCCTTTTTCTTTGCGTAACACTCTTATTCTAGCCCCAACTAGCTTTAGTACTTCTTTGTCCTGCATTTATCTACACTCCTTCATACTAAAAAGTGTAGACAAGATTTTATTGGGTAAACATGAGATTAAGAATCGTATATTTATCAAATATTATATCTATAAGTATTATTCTAGAGTATAATAAGACTATTCTTTAAATTCTCTGGAGGAATAGATATGAAAGAAGCTCCTTCTACCTTTATTCCAAGTCCCACTCAACCGTCCAGACCCTCACAACACCTACATAATTCAATAACGGATTTTCACACTCTATCCCAATACCACATGAAACTAGCCCAAATCCTGTACAAGCACAATCAAGTCCAATGCTGCATTATCCTATGTGACTGGGCTTTGACCTCCATGTTAAAAGCACTATATATGAAAGAAAACAACAGCCGTTTCCCTCCCGGATTACTGTCTATGACTGATCTGCTGCACTTATTACATACCGAAACCAACCCGGGATTGGATGTTGTTGTATTTATAGGCACCACTCAATTTCTTTCATCCCAGTTAGAAACCCCGCTCCTTCAAAAAATGAAGTACAAGGATGTGAGCAGGTTACTGCGAAGAACGGACGACATTCTCTGCCAGTTGTCATCCAGAGTCATTAGCGATCTATCTCAAACGTATCAGTCCATTTTCTGAGTAGTCCTTCCATGGCAAATAAACTTGCCGATTCGCCCTGTCGTTATCCGCTTTTCTTCATACGATAAGAGTAAGCTTTAACGCAAGGAGGGATTCAGACATGGGTGAAGTAGGTTACGGTGGAGCATGGACATCCACAGGAGCGATTTTGGTATTGTTCATTTTGTTGGTAATTATTACTAAGTCTTTTTTGATCTAACAGCAGGTTAGCATCGCTTAAATCCACAAATCGGCCTTCTTTCACGACATCGTGAGGGAGGGCTTTTTATGCAGAATAGGTGTTAGCCCAACATGTTGTCTGGCCCTGCAAGCATTGTTATACTTTACATACAGGGAGATTTTCCCTCAAATATATGGCAATACGGATAGCGTAAGACGTGGAAAAACAGAAATTCGTTGACCAAAATCAGGAGGATCGCATGATGAATACGGCAAGCAGTCCATTTCAATTTACGACAGACACGGCGACTCTTTGCTTATTTGATACGCAAGCACTTAAACATCGTTTGGACGATGATCCGGATTGGTGGTCCATCGAAGAGGACGAGCTGGGCGAGTTGAACAAAGGAAATGTAGCTTTTTTGAATCTGGGAGCCGACGGGACCTATGAGGTTGTGATAACAGATCATATCGACAAGCCTACTGTGCGGCTGTTTTTGAAGGTTCCCTCAGGCAACCTATTTATTGGAGCAGGGGAGGAAGCCACAAGTGGTGGACTGGAGCCTGAATGCGTATGGGGAGGGACGTTCCTTTCTATGCAACCGGGATTTTATGAATGCTTGGCGAGCAGAGAAGACAATCGTATTTATCTTTCTTTAAAAAAAGGAAGCGAAGGCAGCAATAGCTTTACAGGTCTGATTCGATTGTAGGTTGTAGGCAACCCGTAACGGCCCATACAAGCCGCCTGAACAGGTGGAGGCCGGACAACCTAAACTGGGGAAATAGAAAAAAGGCTATCCCCACGGCTTACACATCCGTGAAGACAGCCCTTTATCTGTCTATTGATACTTTACAATAATGGCATTGCTGATTTGGCGGCCGGGTGTGGTGAGGTAGGAGCCGTTGTAATACAGCCCGCTGGAAGCACCGCCGTCCAGATTCATGGCCTGATAAGCGCCAGCCTGCTTCATCATTTGGGCGAGCTGCGGTATAGTCGCTCCACTTGTGGTCAGGAGGATCAGCTTATGATCCCGACTCATCCCGAGTGCGCTGCGGGCGCCGCCGCCTGTTAATATTTTAGGGTCCTTGAAGCCTTCGGCTTTGACATTTAGGGAAACCTGACCGTTCGTGACCAGACGAGGCCCGGCTTGAAGGGCACCTTCGACGCTACCTTGGCTTAAGCGTTGTTCAAAGGCAGAACCCGACACCAGCTCAGCTAAATGATTAGTATCGTAGGTGAAGACCGTTCGTTGGTCGCCAGAGCTTTTTTTCAACATCTTTCCGTGACTGACCAGATAGCCGTAAGGCGTTTTGTAAGAGCTTTTGGTATAGGCATCAAAGAATGTACCATTGATGGCTACAACCGCTTGGTTACGTTTGGCGAGACTACTTAAGTCTTCCACTTTACCAATGGAATCGCCTGCCAGTGCCACGTCCAGGCTTACCTTGGGATGGAGCATAGAGATGGTGACCACCTTAGCGGAAAATGTACGAGACCCGACCTTGAAGCTTTTATGAGCTGTCGTAATGGGTGTAGTGTTTCCGGGTAGCTTGCCAGTATGTACCGGAAGCGTGACGGACGTTGCACCTTGCTTAATGCGTACAGCTGAGGTTTCCTTTTGCCATGAGACTTGCAGGTTTAGATTTTGACTGATGAACTGCAAGGGGACATAGGTCGAACCGTTATCGGTAAAAGGAGCATTTTGCAAATGGACCGTTTGATCATTCACTTTGGCAGTAGATTTCCCGGCAAATAGGGTGATCCGAGTATTGCCTTGCGCAATTTCTATTTTTTTGTCCGCTGCCGTTAAATTGAATGTGATCCCTTCATAGCTGTTCAGAAGACGAAGCGGGATGAAGGAGTGGTTACTCTGGTCCACATAGACCAGCATAGGTGCTGGGGCAGCAGCGTAGATCGGGGATACCAGTAATAGCAAGGACAGGATAACAAGTGCGGTGGTTCTTTTCATGAATAGATCAATCTCCTTATGTAGTCTTGACACTTTACGAGGTGCTTGTAATTATATCGGGTTTTATAAGTTGTAAATGTATGTTATGCGAATTTTGAGTGTTTAGCTGATATAGGAAGCGGGAGGTTGGAGATGAGCAGGTATGAGACAAGACTTGAGGATTACCGTCGCAGAGAGCGCCCGTCTTATCGTGTATTTGAAGGATTGCAGGAATTGGTGCGTAGCGTGGGGCAACTGCATAATAACTGGTTATATGTGAATGTGGATCAATGGGATCAAGATCCTGTACACACACCGATTTATTATTGGGATGAGCATTGGCTAGAGGAATGTGCAGAGGAGGGTACAGTCGTAACCAACGAACAGGACGAGTATATTCCCAAGTGGGTGCCGGATCGTCAGGTTCAAACCTGGTTTGAGTTGGCGACCTTCGAAAGTATTGTGGAAGTCCTTAAGGCTGCTGGACAGCCAGTGACGCTTCAGATGGTGATTATGGCGGTAAAATACTATGACAAACGAGATGCCTTTCTGGACTATGAAGAGGTGAAGGCAGTGACAGACCTGTGGTCTGTGCTGACAAAGGTGAGAAACCACCTAACAGAATGAACAAAGCCTGTAGAACAAACAGGGCATACATACACTGGATGGGGGAAGCAAATGAGTTGGTTGAATCATGAAATGGCAGCAAAGTGGCGACAGGAAGGAAAAAGGTATGCCGCAGATGTGAATGAATTTGTCAGAGTCGGCATGGAAAGTGAATGGCAGCAGGAGCAATCAGAGCCAAACCAGGACGAACGCCCCAAGATGGCCAAAGATATTTTTCGTATGATTCAGGAGGCGAATCAGGCTGGTGAAATGGAGCAGTTACGTCGAGAGATTCCAGCCGCGTCTTGGCCGCTTAAAAGCATCCATTCCTGATCTGGAGTGCTTGGGAGATGAGGAGCATCCTGAAGATATATTAGATGAAGCGATTCCGTTTGGCGATGGACAGCGACTTCTGCTGGTTTGCGGTTACGGCGTTTATTTGCTGGCTGGTGATCAGGTGGATTTGATCCATCCCAAGGCGTCTGAACGAAGAAAACTAGAGTTGGAAGACACGATTGTGGATATGGCCCATGGAGCTGTGTCGAGGGATGGACGTTGGATTGCTTACGGTAGCCAGATGAGTGAGCATATGCTTATGGATCTGTCTGATAAGACGGTGCATACATTGGAGCCAAGTTCTAGTTATCCGCATTATGCTCTATTTTCCAAAGATGATCTGGTCGTCTGGTACAATGCCTGTCATTTCTACAACGGTGCCACCATTCAAGTGTCGATTGCTGAGGTGGAGCAGGGTCTTGCTCAGAATAAGGAAGAATGGCCGATGATGAATGAAGAAATGCGAGTATACGCTGCAACAGCGCTGACACAAGGATCTATTTTGGGTGATGCCTACGGTTATCTCCGTCTGATTGACAGGGAGGGCCGTGAACTTTGGCGCTATTTTGTCGGCAGTACGATATCCGGGCTGGCAGTTACACCTGATGAAAGTATGTTGGCGGTTGGAACGTATGGAGGTATGCTTCATTTGATTGATTTGCAGAGCGGCACGAAGGATGAATATAGCATTGGCACCGCGCCAATTCACGAGACAGCGCGTTGGGTGATCTGGCGGAACTATGAGCCCTTGCGCTGGTAATACTAATATTCCGCAAATGGTGATAAAAGCAAGTTCTGATAAGCTGAACTTAAAAAGTGTAGCAGCACATGATTACAATGCTATTTTCAGATAGAGGGCATTTGGCATTAACCCATGATGCAAAATGTGAATAGAAAGGAAAGAGGTGTGAAGACATGGACAAGAAAGCGGATATTCGTACATCTATGAAGGAACTATTTGCTCAGATGGATGAAGCCTTTTTTATGGATGTGGAAGAAAATGTACCGATGGAAATGCGTGATGGGAATGTTGACGAGGAGGGATGGATCAAGTGGAAGCCTCTCCTTTCACAGATTACTGAACAGGAAGTTCGGGAGATGGAGGAAAAATACCATTTTGAGCTGCCGCCCCTGCTGAGGAGTTTTATCATGTCCTACCATTATGTATCTTTACAATTCGATAATGAGTCCATCCCGGGAGTATACTGGAGCGATTGTACGTTTGTTGAGTTCCCACGTCTGCCTGTAGGTCAAGGCTTAAAGGCATTTTATGATTTGCTTGATCAATGGTCACCTCTTCTATCAGCAGGCTACATTCCTTTTGCAATAGCAGAGGACGACCAGGGTCCCGTTTGTTTAAATGCAGGCAGCAGACATAAGGACGGCGATTATCCTATTGTTTGGTTCTTTCATGAGGACCTACAGCATTTGAATGAGGATGAGCTGCGGATCAGGAGTAATCTGCTTCCCCATGTACAGGGGCTGTTTCCATCTTCTGTCGAAATGTTTAACGTGATGTTTAAGCACATTAGAAACTAGCGATTTCCTAAAATGTAATTTTAATGTTTAGTCGACCGAGATATTGACATAAAAAATGAGGAATGATATAAAAAAGGTAGGCTAGCACTCGAATGATGGGAGTGCTAACAAAGTTGAATCGTTTGCATAGCTCATATCGGCTGGCCTTACATAGGTTCATATTTGAAAGGAGATATCCGAATGGAGAAAAAACAGTTTCAGGCTGAGTCCAAGCGTCTGCTCGAAATGATGATTAACTCGATTTACACGCAAAAGGAAATTTTCCTAAGAGAGCTGATCTCCAATGCAAGTGATGCGATTGACAAAATTTATTACAAAGCATTGACGGATGATCAACTGGTCTTTGACAAAGAAAATTATTATATCAAAGTAACTGCCGATAAGGATAACAGAACGCTAACCCTGCGTGATACCGGGATTGGTATGACCAAGGAAGAACTAGAAAATAACCTGGGTGTTATTGCTAAAAGCGGTTCATTGGCATTCAAAAATGAAAATGAATCCAAGGATGGTCATGACATCATCGGTCAATTCGGCGTCGGTTTCTATTCAGCTTTTATGGTAGCCGATGTGGTTACAGTGACTACCAAGGCTTTGGGAAGCGATACTGCATATAAATGGGAATCCACAGGTGCAGACGGGTATACCATTGAGGCAGCTGAGAAGGACGAGGTCGGAACCGAGATAGTTCTGAAAATCAAGGCAAACACCGAAGATGAGTCCTACGATGAATATTTGGACGAGTACCGTTTAAAAGCACTGATTAAAAAATACTCCGACTTTATCCGCTATCCGATTAAAATGGATATTACAGGCAAGCGTCTGAAAGAGGGAAGCGACAACGAGTTCGAGGATTACGAAGAAGAACAGCGTATTAACAGCATGGTTCCTATCTGGAGAAAAAACAAAAGCGAGCTGACCGACGAGGATTATCAAAATTTCTACGCGGAAAAACGCTATGGCTACGACAAGCCGCTCCAGCATATCCACGTCAGTGCGGATGGCGCGGTAGTGTACCAAGCTATTCTGTTTATTCCTGAAAATATTCCTTTTGATTTCTACTCCAAGGAATATGAAAAAGGGCTGGAGTTGTATGCCAACGGTGTGCTGATTATGGAAAAATCTCCTGACCTGCTGCCGGATTATTTTAGCTTTGTCAAAGGGATGGTCGACTCCGAAAGCCTGTCGCTCAACATTTCCAGAGAAATGCTGCAGCATGACCGTCAGCTGAAGCTGATTGCCAAAAATATCGAAAGCAAAATCAAAGGTCAATTGCTGACCTTGCTCAAAAATGACCGGGAGAAATATGATCAATTCTACAAATCATTTGGCAGACAATTGAAATTTGGTGTCTACAACGATTACGGCAGACATAAAGAAACTCTCCAGGATCTGCTCATGTTCTACTCTTCTACAGAGAAAAAGCAGGTTACTTTGGACGAATACGTATCGCGTATGCCAGAGGATCAGAAGTATATTTATTATGCTTCCGGGGAGTCCAATGAGCGTATTGAAAAACTGCCGCAAACCGAAATGGTGGCTGACAAAGGCTACGAAATTCTGTATTTCACCGATGATATTGATGAGTTCGCTATTAAAATGCTCTTAAGCTACAAAGAGAAAGAATTCAAATCTGTATCGAGCGGCGATCTGGGCATTGAGCCTGACGAAAACGAGAAAGAAACAGAAGCAGAACAAAACGACAACAAAGAGCTGTTCGAGTACATGAAGGGCTTGCTGGAAGGCAAGGTATCCAGTGTTAAAGCCTCCAAGCGCTTGAAGACACATCCGGTATGTCTGTCCGCAGACGGCGAAGTGACGATTGAGATGGAAAAAATCCTGAACGCCATGCCTAATAACGCCGATGTCAAAGCGAATAAAGTGCTGGAAATCAACGTAAACCATGCGGTGTTCAACTCTTTGAAAGAAGCTTTTGACAAGGATAAGGAGAAGGTAAACCTCTACACGGCATTACTGTATAATCAGGCTTTGCTGATCGAAGGCTTGCCACTGCAAGATCCGGTTGAATTCACGAACGATATTTGCAAAATCATGGTTTAACAAGCTTTATTACTGTATAGAGCCGTTCCCATACTGGGGGCGGCTTTATTTATCATAAACACTTCTTAAATCTCCATAATAGGTCATATAGCGCTTACAGAAGAAGGGATGGGCCCACACAATGCCGATCATACTCAATACAAAGGAGGGCAATTATATGAGTCTGGATAGAGATAGAAAGGAACTCCAAAATTTAGACCGAAGTGAGCTTATAGAGTTAGTGGGAAAAATCATCAGAGGTGAGGGAACAGAAGAGGAAATCGACAGCATGCTGACCTTAGTGATGCAAAATACGCCCCATCCGGGGATCAGTAATTTGATCTACTGGGATGACCGTGACTTGAGTGCAGCAGAGATCGTAGATGAGGCATTACGCTATCAGCCCATTATTTTACCACCCCATGAATCTTCTTCATAGGATGCGGAGGGGTGGTCTTTTGTTTAGAAATAAGATAGTATTAACTCTTTAGGACTATGAACATTAGATTCAAAAAAAACTTCCGTTAATACGTGCTGACTTCCCTGGAGTGTATGGGGTAATGTTTGTTTTCTGCACACTTTACGGAGTTTTTATGCCTAATTTTGGGATTTGTAAAGTTTTTGTGACATGTTCCTGTGAATTTTGATACAGCAAATTGTCGTTTTTCTTGATTATTTGGTGGGATGTCTTTATAATCATTTTGTTTGCAAGAATGATTAGCGATTAGCGTATGGAATAAGGAGGTTATTTATTTTGGGAAAAGCATTGATTATTGGCGCCGGTGGCGTGGCCAGCGTTGTGGTGCATAAATGTTGCCAAAACCCAGATGTATTTGAAGAAATTTGTATCGCAAGCAGAACTGTTGAGAAATGCGATGCGCTTAAAGAGAAGCTGGGTGGAGGTCGTACGAAGATCCAAACGGCTCAGCTTGATGCTGACAACACCGACATGGTCATTGACTTGATTCGAAGCTTTCAACCGGATGTAGTTATCAATGTGGCTCTCCCTTATCAGGATTTGACGATAATGGATGCTTGCCTTGAGACAGGTGTTCATTACGTTGATACGGCGAACTATGAACCGCCGGATACGCCGAAGTTTGAATACAGCTGGCAATGGGCCTACAAAGAAAGATTCGAAAAAGCAGGAATTACAGCTCTGCTGGGCAGCGGTTTTGATCCAGGCGTAACTGGAGTATTTACGGCTTATGCTCAAAAGCACTACTTTGATGAAATTCATACGATTGATATTGTGGATGCGAATGCAGGGGACCACGGATATCCTTTTGCAACTAATTTTAATCCGGAAATCAATATTCGTGAAATTACGGCGAAGGGCCGTTACTTTGAAAACGGAGAATGGATTGAAACAGAGCCACTTTCTGAGAAAAAGGTATACGACCTTCCTGAAATTGGACCGAAAAATATATATCTTTTGTACCATGAAGAACTGGAATCTCTTGCAGTGAATATTAAAGGCGTGAAAAAAATCCGCTTCTGGATGACGTTCTCGGACAATTATCTGAATCATTTGAATGTACTTCAAAACGTAGGCATGACTTCGATCGAGCCTATTGATTACGAAGGACAACAAATCATTCCACTGCAATTCCTAAAAGCTATTTTGCCAGACCCAGCTTCTCTGGGACCAAGAACAAAAGGCAAAACAAACATTGGTTGCATCATCCAAGGCGTGAAAGATGGAAAACCAAAAACGTATTATGTTTACAATGTTTGTGATCATGAGGAATGTTATGCAGAGGTTGGCTCCCAAGCCATTTCTTACACAACTGGTGTTCCTGCCATGATCGGCGCAATGCTTATCATCAAAGGTATCTGGAAAAAACCAGGCGTTTACAACGTTGAGGAATTTGATCCAGATCCATTTATGGAAGCACTAAATAAACACGGATTGCCATGGCAAGAGAACTTTACGCCAACGTTGCTTGATTGAGGTCTGCGATGAATATTGATATTACAGGACTTCCATCACCTTGTTATCTTGTTGACGAAAGACTTCTTGTCAAAAACCTTGAGGTCTTAAATTCCGTCCAAGAGCGGACAGGCTGTAGTATTTTGCTCGCTCTTAAGGGATTTTCGATGTTTTCGACCTTTCCTCTGGTTGGCAAATACTTAAAAGGCGTAACCTCCAGTTCGTTGTTCGAAGCACGACTTGGTCGCGAAAAAATGGACAAAGAGGTTCACGTATACGCACCTGCTTATGTTGACAGTGAATTTGATGAGCTATTGGAGTATGTTGACCATATTGTTTTCAACTCCTTTGATCAACTGAAACGCTACAAAAACAGAGTGCAAGGCGTAACTTCCAAAAAAATCGACATCGGCATTCGGGTTAATCCAGAATATTCGGAAATCGAAACGCCGCTGTATGATCCTTGCTACAACAACTCCAGAATGGGTGTGACTCTGGCTAACTTTAGACCTGAGGATCTGGATGGCGTGGACGGTATTCATTTTCATACAATGTGTGAACAGAATTCAGATACGCTAGAGCGCACCATTAAAGTCGTGGATGAGAAATTCGGACCATACATTAAGAACATGAAATGGCTCAATTTCGGCGGCGGCCACCATATTACCAGAGAAGACTATGATCTGGACACGCTGGTACGCTGTATTCAATATTTTCAAGATAAATATGGTGTGCAGGTTTATTTGGAGCCGGGCGAAGCTATTGCTTTGAATACTGGATATCTGGTTGCTACCGTATTGGATACGATGAAAAACGGAATGGATATTGCCATTCTGGATACTTCGGCTGAATGTCATATGCCTGATGTACTGGCAATGCCATATCGCCCGAATATCATTGATGCAGGCCAGCCTGGTGAGTATGCTTACACCTACAGACTTGGTGGACTTACGTGCTTGGCTGGAGATGTGATTGGAGACTATTCCTTTAAAGAGCCACTGAAGCCGGGAGACAAGCTTGTGTTCTGCGATATGGCTCATTATACGATGGTCAAAAACCATATGTTCAACGGAGTCAACCTGCCAGCCATCGCCAGCTACAACGACGAAGAAGGCATTAAGGTAATCCGTCAGTTCTCCTACGAGGACTTTAGCTCACGTTTGTCGTAAGACTTACACAGGGGTAAAAGAACTAAGTGCACCGAATAGAATGACTGAACTACAAAAGCCTCACCCCTTGAGAAAGGGGTGAGGCTTTTTGGCGTAGTTAGGGATTTTTTAGTTTTTATATGTGCCTGTTGCATGTATCCAATACGACAACGGGCATTAAATAATGATTCACTACTTGAAAAGTTACATAAATTTAATTAGTCTACCTTACAGCTTCAGAAGAGACTTTATAGTCAAATATATGCCCTCCAGGTTGAAGTCCTGGAAAAACCTCGACGGCTAGGTAGTATTCTTTACCTTTTTCAAGTTCTACATCTAAAGAATATTGACCATCTCTTGAACGTTTCATTTTACTACCAGTATTATCGTAAACAGTCATTTGCAACCAGGAATCTGAATATCTGTCTCCCTGAATTGTAAAATGAGCTTTTTGTGATTCAAAAGCCTTAATTTTATATACATCGTAGGCTTCCCAGACTCCAGGCACTCCCTCTACACCAAGTCTTCCGATAACAGCATCACCTATAAAATAGTAGTTAGCCTGTTCAAAACTATCATTTGGTTCCTGCTCATGATATTCAAGTACAGAGGCAGGAGTTAAGTCTTTTGTTGTATTTGCTTCTTCGGCTAAAGCGACACTGGCAGAAGTACTTAGCATAAGTGTCAGGCCTAATGAAGCTAACAATGTCTTTTTCATAGTAAAGTTCCTTTCTTTTTTAGGGTTTTTAAGGGGGGTAAAATCATGGAGATAAATGAGTAAAATATAAATACTAAATTGGGAATTATTCAAAAATGGACTTGATGTGTGAGATGAAATAATAGGTAGAGGTGAATATATCTGTGAGGCATTTAAGGATCCGACAAGTTTTCCTACTCGGGCTTTAGCTCGTGTTTAGTGTAAAATAGACAGAATTAATGGACTGGAGTGGCACGAATGGATAATGTAAGCTGAACTAAAAGAGCCTTATACCTTAAAATAGAGGCTAGACTCTTTATTTGAATCTACGAAGGCAACGTATTTTATTGTCCAATTGTAGCGGAAATTTTATACCAGAACAATTGACCGATTTCGTAGCCTGGCGTTTCTACTTCTAAGTAGTACCATTTGCCTGCTTCAAGTTCTTTACCTAAAGTGTACTGACCATCATTTGCCGACTTTATCTTATGACCATTGCTGTCACGTAAAACCATTTTTAACCACGCACTCGGATACTTATCTCCTTCAAGTTTAAAATCAACCCACTTGGTTTCAAAAACCTTGAATTTGTAAACGTCGTAGGTGTCATAGTATCTTCCATCAATAAGTTCTCCAATGCTTCCATATATATCATCACCTAAAAAAATTTCGCTTGCTTCTTCAAAGCTATTATTAGGCTCTCTGTCAGTCCCATTTCCAGATAGCTGGATAGATTCCTTTTGTAATGCGGGTGCTGCTTCTTGAGCAGATGCAACGGCGGTGGATGTGCTTAATAGAAGTGCAAGACCTAGTGTGGAAAAAACTAATTTTTTCATTTAATAATCTCTTCCCTTCTTATATTTTGGGATTTAAACGAATATATATAGCCAATCCCATCCATTATTATATATTGAATCCCAATAAAATGGAATAAAAATGGAACTATAAACAAAAATATATATTTTTTGTCACAATTATGCGTCTTTTTACAAATTTATTCACTAAACTTCAATTAAGAGTTAGCCAACTTACTGTATACTATAAAATCCCGTCTTAATATGCTGTCGTGAAAAGGGGCATCCTATTTTAGGAGTAACACAAGCTATGTTATACTCCATAATTGGAGGTGAAAAATATATGTTCGATCCGACGGTTTTTGATAATTTAAAAGTGGCCATGGAAAATACAGTATACGATCTGGATAATCTAGATTCACGTATTGACATTACGCAGCGAATCGACAGATTGGAAATGTCTGTGATGTCACGTGAATTTGCTGTCCAATTCAGACTGAGAGAACACCCGAGTGTGACAGCAGAGATTCAACTGAAGGCAGATTTAAACAACTTGGCTGCGGAAATTTTGGAAATCAAAGATCAAATTCCGGGATGTGTCTTGTTGCTGAGTTTTTACATGGAAATTCGTGAAATTGAGTCACAATGCAGCCGGATTGAAAATATACTGACCGAAATTTGGAAGCCCGATCTTCGACCGGTACAAACGCTTAGTCAGATTTACGGAGAGAAGACATCTACATACCAAAATAGGATTGAACTCCGATTTTCCAGACAAATTAACGAAGATCAGATGGAAGACATTCCAGAGCTGTTGGAACACATATTGCTGACGCTTATGGAATTAAACAAGGTCTAAAGGGTTAGGCCCTAATGTAAATGACATTAGTAGACCAACAAGTTAACGTTAGAGGAGTTGAAAGTATAAATGAATGAACTTGAATTCTCTCAAGTATATGCGATTATGGAGGCTTCTTTTCCTGAAACGGAAT
This sequence comes from Paenibacillus sp. SEL1, assembly GCF_054602535.1. Classification (NCBI taxonomy): domain Bacteria; kingdom Bacillati; phylum Bacillota; class Bacilli; order Caryophanales; family Paenibacillaceae; genus Paenibacillus; species Paenibacillus sp. SEL1. The sequence goes on from NZ_CM137723.1 coordinate 3,997,963, forward strand.
GCAGGACATTCGAGTCACAGAGGGCTTTGCTTCATCATCCGTGTTATCGTTTACTTACCCAAAAGGACGAACAAGGGCAAACAATTGCTTTTTTGGCGGGATGGGAGTTTACAGATTTTCGGTTTGTAGAGCATATTGCCGTAGATTCGGCTATACGAGGTGGTGGGTTAGGTAAAGAGCTTATGAGCAAGTTTATTTCACAGTCCGGTAAACCGGTAGTACTGGAGGTTGAGCCACCAGTGGATGAGTGGACTCGGAGAAGAATTGGTTTTTATGAACGTTTGGGATTTCATCTGAACCATTTTGACTATGTACAGCCTCCTTTAAGAGAAGGACAGGCTGATCTTCGGCTTCAAATAATGAGCTATCCAGGTGCGCTGGCTGAACAGGATTTTGCTCCGTTTAAAGAGATCTTATATACCGAGGTCTATGGGTTAAATAAGAAGATTGTATAGCTAATGGTGCTTCATTATCGTTCATGTTTTGTCCATACCATTACAAATTCTTTCTCGTCAGTTTCGGTATCAATAGATTCCGCTTGAATGGTAAATCCATTTTTAGTATAGAAGTTGAATGCTTTTGTGTTCGACTGGTATACCTTTAATTGAATCTCATTATGTTGCTTCTTGATCCAATCTAGTAGTAACTGGCCATAGCCTTTTCTTTGAGAATCAACACGTATAAACAGAGCTGCTAAGTATCCATCCAACATGGAGACGAAGCCGCCAATGCTATGATCATCTTGTATGATAACGTAGTTTTGAGCGAGAGGAAGGTACCTGTTTTCCATCTCGGTAACTTGTGATGCCCAATACTGCGGAGCAATAAAATGATGGGCTTCTATGGAAGCATCTAGCCAGATGGCTGCCAACTCGTTGAGCTCTTCCACATTTGCGGGTCTAATCGACATCGTATCTCCTCTTTCACGGTGCAGTATGTAATCTTATAGATGATGTTGAAATAAAAAAGACCGTCCGAGGACGGTCTTTCTACCCGTGGCGCTTATTTAAAGCTTTGATCCGTATCCCGCGCCTCCGTCAACTCTGTAAATTAGAGAATAACGGACCGGGTAAGGGATACGCTCAACATGTGATTATTGATGTTGACGCACCTCCTTTCCTGATGGACCCATTTTACCATATCTGGTTTGTGATATCCAGTGATTTTCTTATATTTACGGAAATGATTCATAGAAAATATAATATATAAATAGCTTGATTTTATGTTCTATGGGAGATATAATCTAAATTACCGTGATTGAAAAACATCGGTGTGAATACATAATATGCGGTCGTGGCGGAATTGGCAGACGCGCACGGTTCAGGTCCGTGTGGGCTAACCCCCCGTGGAGGTTCGAGTCCTCTCGACCGCATCATAGCCTAACATTTACAGGTTCTTGGATTGGCTGGATGCCACCAAGAGCCTGTTTTTATATGGTTAAGATGCGCGTACCATTATAACTATTTTATTTATACTGAAATATATATTTAATATAGTCTTTTGCACTCTGATCAATGTCTTCGTCGCTTGCTTGAAACGAGGCTCCGAAGACAGCGAAATAGGGTAATGGTATGGCGCCAACATGCACTGCGCTTGCCTTAAAAGGTGCTATAACTTCATCTACAGTAAAAGAAACGGAACCAGTAGGTAAGTAATTTTCTTTTTTATCGCCAATGGACATGGCTATCCCTAGCTTCTTTCCTTTTAACTTATCACCCTTTGAACCATAAGCCCATCCATGGGTAAAAACATCATCGAACCACTTTTTTAATAAAGGAGGGTAACTATACCAATACAAAGGGAATTGAAATATGACATTATCGTATGCTTCAAGTAGCTGTTGTTCTTTCAAAACATCAATGCTCCAGTTTGGATACTCTTTATAAATCTCATGAATTGTAATTTCATTGGTATATTGAAGTAATTCTCGTTTCCATCTGTTATTTACTCTAGAATCTTCGATATTGGGATGAGCTAAAATCACAAGAGTTTTCATCATAAATCACCTTTCTTACGTAACATAATTGCCTTTGTAGATGCTCTATTATTATTCTGTATGCTTCAAAAAAAGTAAATACACACAATAAAGTAAGATAGTTACTTGAAAGTATGCATTGGACTTAAAGTGAAGATATGCGATTATAGAATTAATTAGATAAACTTTGTTATTTTTAGCGTTGAAGAGGTGGTACTATGAAACAATATAATTTAGGCATAGAAGCAACACTTGAGATCATCGGAGGTAAATGGAAATCATTAATCATATGTTTATTAATGTCTGGTAGAAAAAGGACAAGTGAATTACAGCGTAGTATTTCAGGCATTTCGCAAAAGGTTCTTATACAGCAACTTCGCGAACTTGAAAAGGATGGTATCATAGGTAGACATGTGTATAATCAAATGCCTCCAAAAGTGGAGTATTATATAACGGAATATGGAATTACAGCAAATGAAATTATTGACTTAATGTGTTCTTGGGGAAGGGCTAATATCCAAATAAGACAACAGCAAGGAGAAGATGTGATGTTGTTAGAAAATGATTCAAAATGAATAGTGGAGTAAAAAAGCGTTGCAGACTATGATGTTTACGGTAGTTTTCTTCGGCTGTCTTCAAGTGTTATGTTATGTGTTGAGCCGCAAGCTGATTTGCTATATAGTTATGACTGGACAACCATTACATCCATATTAAATGAATGCTAAAGTAGGGGGACCCTTGCAATGATTATTAAACCGAAAATCCGTGGTTTTATATGTACGACTGCACATCCTGCAGGATGCGCGGCTCATGTTAACCGTCAGATCAACTACATCAAAGACAGCACATCAATACAAGGAGCTAAAAAGGTGCTTGTGATCGGAGCATCTACTGGATACGGGCTGGCTTCTCGTATTGCTGCGAGCTTCGGTCTGGGAGCGGACACCATAGGGGTATCCTATGAACGTCCCGCATCAGAGGGGCGCACGGCTTCAGCAGGCTGGTATAATACGGTAGCCTTTGAAAGAGCGGCCAGAGCAGCTGGCTACATAGCAGAAAGCATTAATGGGGATGCTTTTTCTCATGAAATTAAGCAGGAGACGTTGAAGCTGTTAAAGGAAAAGCTGGGCAAGGTAGACCTGATTGTATATAGTGTCGCTTCACCGCGACGGACACATCCCGATACGGGTGAAACCTTTAATTCCGTTCTCAAGCCTATCGGACAGTCTTTTTCTAATAAAACAGTGAATACGAATACAGGTGTCGTATCAGAAATTACGCTGGAACCGGCTACGCAGGAGGAAATTGAGAACACCATCATGGTAATGGGTGGCGAAGATTGGTCCTTGTGGCTAAAAGCGTTGGAAGAAGCTGATTTGCTGGCTGAAGGGGTGACCACACTGGCTTACTCGTATATTGGTCCCGAAATTACGGAGGCTATCTATCGTAAAGGAACCATTGGCCAAGCTAAAAATGATTTGGAAGCTACAGCACATACTTTAACAAAGCAACTGGAGCGTTATCATGGAAAAGCTTACGTTTCTGTGAATAAAGCTTTGGTTACACAATCCAGTTCGGCTATTCCAGTCGTACCTTTGTATATTTCTTTGCTGTTTAAGGTCATGAAGGAAAAGGGACTGCACGAGGGATGTATTGAGCAGGCACAACGTCTGTTCGAGACGCTATACAGTGGGTCCACTGTGGAAACGGATGAAGAAGGACGCATCCGTCTGGATAACTGGGAAATGAGAGACGATGTACAGCAGGCTGTCAAAGCATCTTGGTCCGAAATCACTACAGAAAACGTATCTGAATTGGGTGATCTCGAACAATACCGTCTGGATTTCCTCCAATTATTTGGATTCGGGTTTGATGAAATTGATTATGAATTAGACGTTAATCCAGAGGTTGATAAAACTTTATAAGTGAATATTTGTAAAACAAAAACGGGTACTCTCAAGCGATACAATTGCTTAAGAGACCCGTTTTTTATGTATATTGGCAAAAAAACAAGTTGCACTCGTTTCACCGGCAGTATTTATCGAGAATTAGACGTGGAAAGTGACTTACGGTGCAGCAAGCGAAAAACGGCAATGGTAATGACAATCCCCACAACGCCAAAGACTGCAACAGAAGTCAGAGCTCGATAAGCTTGCCAGCCGAACAAAAAAGCAATACCACTGCCAAACGTTGTACCTGCCAATAACCCAAGTGCGCAGGCAATATCCGTTCCAAATTTCATAAACATGTTCCTTTCGAATGTGTAAATTAAAAAGCAACTTGTACTTTTTCGCTGGACTTGGACACATACTTGTGCGTACAATTAAATAGTAATCGTTTTCAAACGGAATCTATTAATCATTATGGAGCATTCTTGTGCAAATTATTCCTTTTTCAGGAGGCTGATGAAATGAATATGAATGAACAGATCAAGCTGTGGAACGAAGAGGCGCAGGCTAGTAACGCTGATCATCCTCACCGAAAGGTTGAATTGTTTATTGAGGTACGGGATGGAGCACTGGACTCTGTTGCCCCTTATCTGAACCAACAGGATTATCGTCATGTAACTCTGGTAGAAGATGAGCATACTTCGGTGGCGGCAGGAACAAAAGTGGCTGAGCTGATCCGTGAGGCAGGTTTGACAGTTGATGTAGTCCGCTTACCTCCGAATGCTGTAGGGGATGTGATTGCTGATGAAGCCTACATTATGAAGGTGCTGCTGGGTGTGGCGGATAAGAGTAAGGCTGTACTTGCTGTAGGCTCCGGCACGATTCATGATCTGGTTCGCTTCGTATGTTATAAAATGAATCGTCCGTTCTTGTCAGTACCGACGGCTGCTTCGGTGGATGGTTTTACCTCCGCAGGCGCACCACTAATTGTGGACGGCAGCAAGCAGACATTCCAAGCAGTTCCGCCAGAGGCGATCTTTGCTGATTTGTCTGTGCTGGCAAACGCGCCACAGACGATGACTGCGGCCGGTTTTGGCGATATGCTCGGTAAGTTCACCTCACTAGCGGACTGGCATGTTTCCAGAGATTTGGGAAACGAGCCGTATTCACCTGTGGCTAATTGCATCACCGAGGAGGCTCTGTGTGACTGTGTAGAGCATGTCGATGAGATTGCGGCAGGCAGCAAGGCTGGGGTTGAGGTATTGATGAATGCGCTGATTGCATCCGGTATTTCGATGCTGATGATAGATCATTCTCGTCCAGCGTCAGGGGGAGAGCACCATATTTCCCACCGAATTGAAATGGATTTTATTGCAGAGGGACGCAAGCAAGTTTTGCATGGTGCCAAAGTAGGCGTAGCATCCGCATTGCTGTCTGACCTGTACAGGGATTTAGCAGCCAGTCAGGATGTAGAGGCATTTAAGGTGTATCGGGAATTGCCTACGTCGGAGCAGATGCGTGCATGGCTGGCTCAGGTCGGAGGCCCATCTACCATTGCCGAGCTCGGGGTTACGGAGGAACAGCTCGCTCGTGCATTGCGCACGGCTCATACCTTGCGTGATCGCTATACTGGACTTAAGTATATGAATGAACATCAATTGCTTCGTTCGTAATGTGCAACCTCTACATAAATTCTCCTTTAGATATTCAGCCACTCATGTGTGGCAAGGAAGGGATAAGCGAATGGGTTTACACCTCCGGCAGCAATACGACGATATCCTGTTCCTGTAACATTTGTATGTACAAATGAACGGTATGCTATAATCGTGGAATATGAACAGGTACACGATATTGCAAGTACGGAGGAAATTATGGCGCCCAAATATATACAAGTTAAACAGGAAATTTTGTCCTGGATTCATTCATCTAAAGTGGAACCACAAAGCCAGCTTCCATCTGAGCATGAAATGTCTGAACAATTTGCCGTTAGTCGACAAACGGTGCGTCAGGCGCTGGGTGAGCTGGTGCAGGAAGGCTGGCTGTTTCGGATGCAGGGCAAGGGAACTTTTGTCGCGACACGGGACAGCAAGCAGCCCGAAGATCCAAAGACGATTGGAGTCATTACAACCTATATATCGGATTATATTTTCCCATCCATTGTACAGGGAATTGAATCTAAATTGAGTCGTCAGGGCTATAAGATGCTGCTGTCAAGCACAGGTAATGACCCTGAGCAAGAGAGTCAGTGCCTGGAAATGCTGTTGAGTCAACCGCTGAGCGGAATTATTATCGAACCGACCAAAAGTGGAGAGCGTAATCCCAATCTGAACTATTATTTAACCGTGGAAAATCGCCAAATCCCTTATTTGATGATCAATGCGCGTTATGAGGAAATGGATGCGCCATGTCTGCGAGTAGATGATGAAAAGGGTGGTTTTTTGGCGGCAGAGCATCTGATTAAGCTGGGGCACCGACGCTTGGCCGGATTTTTCAAAACCGATGATATGCAGGGGATTCTTCGTATGAAGGGATTTGTGGCCGCTCACCGCAAATATGGTGTGACACTACACCCGAACGCAGTAACGACTTACCGGACAGAAGAAAAAAATGAGATTCCGCTACAACGTGCGTCGAGGCTATTGGCGATGGAGGCGGGAGAGCGTCCTACTGGATGGGTGACCTACAATGATGAGCTGGCTGTTCGACTCCTGGATATTGTACGTTCGGTGGGCCTGAAGATTCCCAATGATCTATCGTTGGTTGGGTTTGATGATTCATTTTTGGCGACAGCAACGGAAATCAAGCTAACGACAATTCGGCATCCAAAGGAAGAATTGGGATTACGTGCTGCCGATACCATGCTGTCGATGATTGAAGAGAAGGGGTACCATGAAGAAGATCGTCAGTTAATTCTACCGCCTGAGCTCATCGTTCGTGAATCTACGGGGCCTGTTCAGGTCATGCCTGGAGAACACTAGGCTGGAAGATCAGTCGGTTTTATTTCTTAACATGTAAGGACAAGTTAATAAGTATATAGCTTTAACGCTTAATATTTGATGGCATGTTTCTCGTCGTACCGAACAGTCTGTTTTCTGGATTGCAGAAATAGGCTGTTTTTGTTATATTTTTCTGAAAATGAGTACATAAATCTATCGAGAAAATACATAAAAAAAGACTGGCTAAGTTGTACGTACAATCATATAATGAAAGCGGAACCAAGGATAAAGGGTCGTTAAGACCTTCCTGTAATTTTCCATTTGAAGTTAGTTTCAGTCACCTCCTCCATTGCAGATTTCAGAAATGATAGTAAAAGGTGTGTCTTATACATATTAGAACAATTGAAAAAGGAAGTATGGATCTGACGGAGCTGAAATTGCTACACATGTAACACCTTACCGTCATGGAGTTATGGATGAAGTGCTGCCTGGTAGCGGACGCAAATTGGAAATGGATTGGGCACTGGAACATCCGGCTGATTATATTGAAGTGCTGACTATTTCTATACCTGCCGTTATGAAGGAGACTGGCATTTCTCCAGACGATATCATCGGGATCGGAATTGATTTTACAGCATGCACGATGCTGCCGATTGACGCGCAGGGACAACCGTTGTGCTTTGACGAGAACCTGAAAGATAACCCGCATAGTTGGGTGAAACTGTGGAAGCATCATGCAGCACAGGATGAAGCGGACCGTTTAAATGCCATTGCCTCGCAGCGAGGAGAGGCCTTTCTGCCCCGCTATGGAGGGAAAATTTCTTCCGAATGGATGATCGCAAAAATTTGGCAAATTCTGAACGAGGCACCGGACATTTATAATCAAACAGACCGCTTTGAGAAGCGACCGACTGGGTAATTTCCCAGCTTAGTGGGGAACTGAAACGGAATCAGTGTACAGCTGGCTACAAGTCTATTTACCATCATCGCGAGGGTTATCCGGATCGTGAATTTTTCAAAGCGCTCGATCCGCGTTTAGAAAATTTAACGGATACAAAGCTGCGCGGTGAGATTTATGATTTGGGTGCCCGTGCGGGTGGATTAACAGAGGATATGGCTGCAAAACTCGGACTGAATTCGGGAACGGCAGTAGCGGTAGGCAATGTGGATGCACATGCGGCTGTTCCGGCAGTAGGCGTCGTCACACCAGGCAAGCTGGTGATGGCAATGGGAACTTCCATTTGCCATATGCTCCTCGGTGAGGAAGAAAAAGAAGTAGAGGGTATGTGTGGCGTTGTAGAGAACGGAATTATTCCGGGCTATTACGGGTATGAGGCTGGACAATCGGCGGTAGGAGACATTTTCGCATGGTTTGTGGATCATGCTGTTCCGGGCGAAGTGAAGGAGCAGGCAGCTACGGAAGGTGTGAACGTCCATGTATGGCTGGAGCGTAAAGCGGCTGAATATAAACCGGGCGAAACCGGATTACTGGTCCTGGATTGGTGGAACGGTAACCGTTCTCTGTTGGTCGACACCAACCTGACGGGGCTGATTGTCGGATATACGTTGCTGACGAAGCCAGAGGAAGTGTATCGTACATTGCTGGAAGCAACTGCGTTCGGAACACGTAAAATTGTCGATGCGTTCCATCATAACGGCGTGCCAGTAGACGTATTGTATGCGTGCGGTGGATTGCCACAGAAAAATCGTCTTTTGATGCAAATTTATGCAGATGTAACCGGACGTGAGATTAAGGTGGCGGCTTCTACCCAAACTCCTGCATTGGGTGCGGCCATGTTCGCAGCAGTGGCAGCGGGAACTGAAGCTGGAGGGTACGACGATATCGTCGAAGCAGCGCGTCATATGGCTCGTGTACGGGACGAGAGCTTTATGCCAATCCCTGAGAACGCGGCCGTGTATGATAAGCTGTACGAGGAATACAGCCGTCTTCACGACTACTTTGGACGTGGAGGCAACCCGGTGATGAAAAAGCTAAAGACCATCAAGGAAGAAGCCAGACGTTCAACTGAAACGGCAAGCATTCATTTTTAAGAAACTGACAAAATATAAGCAAGAAGTATTTAAAACTCTGTTATCTAAAAAGCACAGTACACCGAGGAATCGGCAGACTGTGCTTTTTTTTGCATTTTATATTCTGTGAATTACATGATGTGAAAGTCTCAGTGGATGAAAGATGGTAATGCGTTCCTTTCAAAGACTTTCATGAAAATTACAATCGTTTCGGTTTACGGACATTTTTACTTTTTCAGCATGGCATCAGCAAACAAAATGGATTTTGGAATACGGAAAAACTGTTCCGCCTGATCCTGGAAGGTTTGCGAAGGAACGGTACCCTGATGCAACCATTTCCGAAATGTACCGGGGTGAACGCCAATCCAATGACTCACATCGGTCACCGAAATATCATGTACCATGCACAGACCCGCCAAGATCCGATTTTTAACCGGAGAACGAGTCACAGTCCGTTTCATAAAACGGGACGGCGATGGTTGACAGATGAGTGGTGAACGCCGGACAACCTCTTCATTAAATAGAATATGGTGCGGATAACCAAGTGTATTACACGTCTTTTCCAGATTAGTGTTGCCGGGAATGCGACCTTCATATACCCACGCACTGACACTACGGGAGGAAATGGAAAGCTCCTCGGCAAGTTGGGACAGTTTAATGTCATTAGCCATCAAAACGGCAAGCAAAACGCGATTGCGCACTTGACAGCGTGTTGGTTTACGAAAACGTTTGACACGCACGCCTTTTCCCAAATATTTGCGATTGATCAGAGACCACGCCTGAATGGAATGTTTATCTTGTTGTTTAGGCATATACCCTCCGATTTTTTTTAACCACATACTACTATACCCGAAGGGGGCTTTGCAAGTGACTCCTCTCCTGATTTTCTTTTAATCCCATGGGCTTAACCGGTTTATGGAAAATAAGGTCCATTTGGCCTATAAAAATGGAAGTTTAAGGTGCCGATATATTAAATTGTGACATTTTTATGGAAATGGAGGTAATATGTTCTTCTCTTATGATTGTAAGGATGTACAGAGAGAAAAGTGGGTTTTTGCAGCCCAACATGCAATTTTTTTGACGAGGGAAAGGGAGGTTATACAGTTAGATGATTTGTAAAAAGGTAATGGTATGGTTTCTGACGGCACTTTTGGCAACGAACACTTTGCTGTGCTTGCCTAGTGTGGCAGGAGCGGAAAAACAAGATGTAAAGGACGGAATGCAACTGGACCAAGCAGATTTGGTACAGAAGGAACAGGAGATCACTAATGAAACAGTTTCTTTTGATCCGCCAACTTCTGTAACAAACAGCGTTTATAATGCACTCATGATGAGCTTGGCGGCAACGGTGGAGTATACGTCAATCGTTATCGAACCTGGGGAAACCTATGAATTCGAGAATACAGATACGATCAGTAAGTCCATATATAGCAACGCTTCTCAATCAAAAGGCATTTTGTACGATAGTGTAAGTTACAAAGAGGACGGAGACATCAGCACTGTCCATATGGACTATGGCATTAGCCCCATTGGTGTTCCTGGGGGAGGCACAGCGTTTATTACGAATACAGGAACAGCAGCATTAACCGTAAAAGTAACGGACGTCTTCACCTACAGTACATCGGAGGACCCGGCACTAGAGCGAGTTACGGTCTCTAAAAATGAAAGCTATCGGATTGTGAATGAAGGATGGACTGCCCGTTCGATTCAGCATGATGGGTCAAATGCAGACAATCGCCGTTTTGATTACGCAAAATACAAGGCGGACGGAACTTTATCCGCATCTGATCTTAATAGCATTGCTCATCCCTCTTTGGGTGATGGCGAGGAACTGATTATTACAGGTTCCACTGCCAATGCGGTGACCTTCGGATTTCCATACGGCAAATACAGTATAGAAAGCACCGGCGAGCCAGCTTATGCGCGGGTTACCCTAAATCAGGGGGAAAGCTACCAATTTATCAATGTGGGAACCCGATTGGATACGGTGGAAAGTGACGGTACATCTAAAGATAAACTTGACTATGTTGTTTATTTGGCAAACGGAACAGAGGCTTCACGCGGCAGTGGCACTACGGCGAAGCCGCAGATTGCTGTGGACAGATACGCGGTAATTACCCAGGTCACTGCAAATCCGGTTACATACGGGGCTCCATATCGCAATTTTATTGCTCGTCCTGTGGGTGGTGATGCAATCAGTCGTGTGGAGCTTGAGGTAGGCAAGAGCTACATTTTCCACAATAATGGTACGCTAATGAATCCGATCTACAATAACTCCAAAAAGGTAGGGAGCTTGTTCGACTATGCGATTTACAAACCGGATGGAACGGTAAATTCCTCTGGTTTTAACAGCCAGTCTGGTCCTATGATCCCGCCTTCGGGATATGCCATTGTGACTGTGATCGGTCCGAGTCCTATTATCTTTGACTATACAGATGATTTTTCCTGGGAACTAGCAATGATCCTGCCTTTTTACGCGTAACACTGTCTAAAGGCGAAAGTTATGCTTTTACTAATATTAGTGATCATTTGAGGAATCTGCACAGCACAGTCAGTACCGTTAAAGGAAAATATGATGTGGTTCTGTACAAAGCAGATGGTACAGAGCAATCCAGGCGCAATACCGGGAACTCAACCTTTTTGGTTGGTGCAGGTAAAAAGGCCAGTGTGACGGTAACCAGTGACACGCCAATCACGTTTGGTGGTATCTATCGGAGCTTTAAGGCCAGCGAAGATGATAATGGTATCGGGCAAACGACGCTGGAGCCGGGGGATTCATATGAGTTTCGTAATCATGATAGTCAATCAAATTCATTGCGGCATGACAAAAGCAGTGGCAATGCACACTTTGATGCTGCAAGTTATAAAGTACTTCGATTACTGACATCAGATCATTTCAACAATACAGTGGACCCAGAGATTGTCGCTGGCGGTAAAGCAATTGTCACCAATGTATCAGATCGGCCAATTACCTTTACCTATAGCAATAAGGTAGAGGCTTTGCTTAGTGGGCAGGCAGCCTTCCATCGAATTACATTGAAACGCGGTGAAAGCCGGAAATTTATCAATGTAAGCACTTTGGACAAGGCCTTGGATGTCATTTCAGTAAGCGGTATGAAGTGGAATTACATGAATTACAAGGCAGACGGGACGGTGTACAGTCAGGCCAGTGATACGACTCAATTGCCGTTGGTACAGGCTGGTGGATATGCCATTGTAACGACGGTTTCGGATGTGCCAGTGACTTATGGAGCTGTGTTAGGAATATTCGACGTTGAGGATGCTCAGGTGCCGACAGGCAATCAAGTCACTGTCAAGCAGGGAGAAAGCTATGTATTCCATAATACTGGTTCACAGGCTTCCTCATTAACGACAGATGCTTCAAACGAAAGCCGTCTCTATGACTATGCCATATATGAAGAAGGTAGCGGTGTGAATTCCAAGGTGGATAGGGCAGGTATGGATGCTTCTCTACCTGAAATCTCACTTGGAGCCGGAGATACGCTTGTTGTGACTGTCACTTCGCCGCAAGCCGTGACCTTTCATTTCAAGAATGAAATTAAAGCGGAGCCAAGCACAGAACCGGCGTTGTTAAAAACGTCTTTGTCTGGCGGAAAGCAGGAGATATGGATCAATCGCGGAAGTCAGGAGGCCCCTATCGTGACGAATGCGAAGGCGGCTGGTGGAACGTATCAATATACCGTTACGGATCAGGCTGGAAAAGTGATTCGTGAACATAAAGAGGCGACAGATAATCAACAGCAAGTGCCAGCTAATGCAAATATTCATCTTGCCGTAGCTGCAGTTGCTCCTGCTGTTAACTTTGGAGCGCCTTATCGTGTGTTTGCTGTAAAAAATAACGATGACAGTAAGCTGGACGAACTAATTGAGCTCATAGATAAAGAAGCTGACTTTACGGCAGGCCAACAAGGGAAATATCGGTTTACACCCAAAGAAGACGGGATTTACCGTTTTGCGGTGAAGGAAAAATCCAACTTTGCTGCGCAGCAGCCCATTGTAAGCTTGTTTACGGACCCTGATTTTAGTAACCAGCTTGTCTCTTCAACAGAGCAAGCACAAATATATGGTTGGGATTACACGGTCTTAGAGTATGAGATGAAGGCAGGCCAAACGATTTATGTGAAGTTGACAGAAACCAATAGCGGCGCATTACAAACCGTAATTAAGGCAGCACATATGGCGCTTGGTAAGGATACTTCATATGAATATGGAAAAGGGAACCGACTGAATAAAGTTATTTTGTTCACCGGTGATCAAATTCAACTGGATTATGACTTAAACGGAAACGTCATTAGACGGACGAAGAAGGTATTTCCTTTTACAGATTAAAAGGATGTCTTTGCTTCGAAAAAACATAACAGATAGTTAGATGTACAGGCATTATTAAATAGGGGTGAGCGAGTGTTTAAACGTTATATTTGTAGTCTACTATGTATGGCAATGTTGCTGGGTCCATGGAGCACATGGGCATATGGAGAAGAAGGGCACGGAGAGGCGGCAGCTTCTCAGTCTTCTTCGTCTTCCACTCCACAGATTATTACCAGAGCATGGCTTGCGCAGCAAACTGGTAAGGATCAGGCTTGGGTCAATGCACAGTTATCCAAAGGCTATACTTTATATGATATTTATACAGCTTGGCAAAAAGATGGTGGAGAAAATTCATTACCGGAACAAAGTCCAAGCTTGTGGGTACAGCAGAATGGACTGACATTGAGCATAAATGCAAAGGCGGAACCGTCTGATGAGTCGGCTGAGCTGAAGAAAGGTGAAAAGCCCACTCAGGCCGCCCAGGATGAAAAGGCAACTCAACAACCACTAGATAAGGAAGAGGATAAAGCGCCGACTCCAGACACGACTGAGATGGTTATACCATCCATACCCCGTGTAAATGATTCCGTATATGCGCTGATTCCAGGAGAAAACAGTCTGATCGGGCAGGATTTACTTAAACAAAGTTTGTTGCAGGTATCTGCTACAACAGATGTGTATGCTCCTTTTGATCAGGCGGCGCTTGCACAAAGCAGGCTAAGTGATGATACTTCGCGTTATGGGCTGGATTACGGTGACAACAGTGTGTCCACCGCTTCAGGACAGCTTGTCGTGCAAAATACGGACTTGGTGTTGCCGGGTTCATTACCCTTTGCACTGACTCGTGTGTATAACAGTTCGTTGGCAAATAACCAGATTGGTGTGCAGCAAAATGGAGGGTTGTATACAAACGCCAGTGCCATCCGTGAGGAGGAAGCAGCTTCTGGTCTGGGAAGAGGCTGGAAGTGGGATCTTCCTCATATACAGAAACTGGATGGTAAGCGGTATTTGTATATGCCGGGAACAGGCTCATATGAGATAAAAGATGATTTTCAGCTTGAAGGATATGCCTACAAAGATCTCAAGATCAGTACAGATCAAAGCGCAAACGTGCAGGGAGTAAGCAGTGCGTACAAAATAGCAGTGCTGAATGGAAATAACTATTATCTGGATCAGGACGGTTATTTGATTTTAATCCAGGATGCGTATAAGAATCGGGTGGAATTTGATTATACAAGTTCTGGTGGAGCAAAGCTCATTCGTTCGATTCGAAATAATGATGGCAGAGAGCTTGATTTCACTTACAATGCTGGACAGCTTGTTGTTAAAGAGCAGGGCACAGACCATCAGTACACCTATCGTCAAAGTGGCGAGGGAAGCAGCAAGGTGCTGTCAGAAGTGTTGGATTCTCTTTCCAGAAGCACAAGCTATGCGTATACATTCATGGACGCTCCTTTTAATGTGGTCGTAGATGGTGAAGGAAAGACTGGAGCCCTACAGCAAAATGCATCGGCGTTGCTTACACGAATTATACGACCTACTTCATCGATTACAGACATCCGTTATGAAGCATTCAACAAGCAGATAGGTGTATACGGTACACAAGGCGTGTTCAAGGTGGTTTCACGCGCTGATATGTACAGTACAACCGCAGGCAATCGTTTTTTAAATAAAATTGATTTCACCTATTCCGGAGAAGATCTAGCCAACTATGGGAAAAACGCTGAATGGACGGTGGTTGCCAAAGGGACACGTACAGCGGAAACCTTCCATTTCGGTAAAGTCTTTAGAGGAGATAACGCACCGGACAAGCTTGTTCTAAACAGCTATGATCAAGAGGGAGATTCTACCGGCTATCATATAGATTACACGTATAATGATGCCATGGACTGGAATTTGCCTGTGCAAATGCGAGAGTCCTATACGGAGGGAGGTTCTTCATCAGAACCTGTAACGACCTCCTATGACTACAATGAATATGGTCTTCCATTGAAAATATCTCAAAGTACGGGATCGGAGACTGTTCATACGTATAAAAACTCTAATGAGCCTTTTTTCTGGGTTCAACCCGCTCAGACGGTCAACAAAATAAGTGAAGGAAAAACGTTGACGACGGTTCGAACTTATAAAGCAGAGGGTACATTGTATGAACTGAAAAACTATGAAGGTACAGAGCAAGGGAAGCTTTTATCACATACCTATACTTTTTACAATACAAAAGGGAATGTAAGCAGCCAGAAAATTCAAATTGATGACAGAAGCGATGCTAATGTGTCTATTGATTATGATTCTCCTTATGGTTCTTACCTCCCAACAAGGCAGCTTTTGCCTAAAGGTGTTGAGTATACGTATGATTACTATCCGACCGGAGAAATCAAGTCCCAAACAGATGCCAAGCGCAAAACGGAGTCTTATGTGTATGACGCAATGGGGCGTGTAACAAAGGTTACTTATCCGGACGGCACTCAAACTGTCGTGGTGTACAAGGATGATACGAATGATGTCACTGTTACCGGACCCGATGGCGTAAGCGTTGAAAGATTGTATAATCCGTTCGGGCAGATGCTCCAGCAGCAGGTGGATGATGCAATCTATGGTTATGGTTATGATGATAATGGAGATATGGTAGAAAGCACGGATGCTGAACAAGCAACCACTCGCTACGCCTACGATGCTTTTGGGCGACCTGTAAAGACGAACTATGCGGATGGAACAACAGATACCGTGGCGTATAATGTGGTGGATCGTACCGTTACTCAGACGGATGCCTCTGGCTACCGTATACGTGAAGTATCGGATGCTTTAGGTCGTGTGACCTCCACACAAGAGGCTAAAAATGGATCATTTCAGCCGCTGGAGTCGCTAGTTTACAATCATGCGGGTATGGTCACTAGCCGGACGGACGGTAACGGTCAACGCATGATCTATGATTACGATGCTCTGGGACAAATGACTTCGGTCACAGATCCATCCGGGCAGCAGGTTAGCTATATGTATGATCTGGCCGGAAATTTGAAGACCGTTCAGTATCCTGATGGGCAAAAGAATGTGTATTCGTATGATGAGTTGGGCAGACGTACTTTACTTGAGAAATCAAGCGGAGGAACCACGTTAAATATTTACGATACGGATGGAAACATCACCCGTATGCTGACGGGGAAATCGGACGCAATCACCTTTCAATATAACGCTGACGGATTGGTTACCGAAGCGGCGGGTCCCGATTTTAAAACCAATTATACCTACGATAACGCAGGACGAAGAAAAAGCATGACAGATGGGCAGGGAACGACCTCTTATGCCTATGATCCAGCAGATGGGTCGTTGACTGGACTGAAGTACCCGGACGGCACGCAAATAAACTATGAGTATAACAAGCAGTCTCGTACAGGATATGTGCTGACAGATGCTGCTGGCACGTCTATGCACGTTCAATCCAAGCTGGACAGTGTGGGCCGAGTTACCCAAATGGACATTAGCAGTGGAGCCGGTACAGCAAACATACAGAGCCAAGCAGGAGCAACGGCTGCTACGGGTGGATCATTGGATAGCATGACGTTTGAGTATGCACCGAATGGTTTGCTGAAAAGTCAGGCTTCAAGCAGAGGGCTGAGTACACGATTCAGCTATAACGGACTGGATTTGTCCGGGGTTACAGTGGAGCAAGGCGGTACGGCATTACACCAATTTGGATATGAACGAGATGGGAATAAAAACATCGTCGGACGTACACAAAACGGAACAACAGACCAATTTGGATATGATCCGTCAAACCGTATTGCCAGCGAAGCCGCAGGTGAGAAGAATAAGACCTATGGCTACGATCCGAATGGAAACCGAAGCGCCGAAGGCAGTGGCAAAGTGTTCGGCATGAAAAACGCTGAATATACGTATGATTCTGTCAGCCGTCTGACAAAGGTGAGCGGTGAAGGCAAAGAGGTCGGATACAGCTATAACGGAGACGGGCTACTGTACGAGCGTACAGAGGGCGACAAAACGACCCGGTATTACTATGACGAAGAAGCGAAGCTGATTGCAGAAGCCGAGGTCCAAGGTGGAACAGCGAAAATCACCTACGCTTATGTGTATGACTTGTCCGGTCAACTGTGGGCCAGACAAGACAAAGCAAGTGGACAACTGCAATACTATCAGTTGAATGGTCACGGTGATGTGGTAGGACTAAGTGATAGTTCGGGCAAGGAACTGAATAGCTACAGCTACGATATCTGGGGCGGCCCGGAGAAGGTCAAAGAGACCGTACCGAACGTGCTGCGCTACGCTGGCGAGTATTGGGACGACACGGCTGGACTCCAGTACCTGCGGGCTCGCTGGTATGATCCAGGCACAGCCCGTTTTATGGGCGAGGATACGTATCAGGGCGAGATGAATAATCCGCAAAGCTTGAACTGGTATGCGTATGCAGCTAATAATCCGCTATTCTATGTGGATCCGAGTGGACATTTTTTTGAAACCAGAGATTATCAAGAGCTTAGAATATTACTAAATGAAGCCAGACTTAAATCGAATTCCAGCAAGAAGAATCAGAATTATCAGGTATACAAGGATTTCATACGAAAACGCTACGATTTTGTGTCCATTTATGGAGGAGCAAACCAGTACAATTACTTATACGACCTGCTAACGGGAACAAGTGACTATAAGAATAGTTCTGGCAAGTCTGATTGGGCTAAAGATCAGTTGTTAAGTGCATACCAAAAGTGGACAGATGCAGAAGTCCTTGGCATAGCTGCGATGGGAATGATTAGCGATGTGAACTTTGGTGGCAAAGGGAAGTATAGTGGTAAAGTAAAATCAGGGAAATGTAATTGCTTTACAGCTGGTACTAAGGTTCAAACAGACGAAGGAGAGAAACCTATCGAGGAAATCGAGGTAGGGGAGAAGGTACTTGCTAAGTCTGATGAGACTGGAGAAGTGGCATATAAAGAGGTCGTGGGGCTGTTCCAAAAACAAGCTGACGAAATCTACTATGTCCATATCGGAGATGAAATCATCGAGGTAACAGGTGAACATCCTTTTTGGTTGGATGGTAAAGGATGGACGTTTGTTAAAGACTTAAAAGCTGGTGACTTACTTGTTTCGAGTGATGGTTCTAAACTGGCAATAGATAAGATTGAGAAAGAACCGCGAAAAGCAACAGTTTATAACTTTGAGGTTAAAGACTTCAATTCGTACTTCGTTTCAAATCTCGGAGTTTGGGTGCATAATTGTAGTGTTTTAAGATATGCACTAAAATCACAAGATTTGGATTGGAGGGGTGCTGGAAAGTCCTGGAGAGATGCGGTTAATTTAGCATTTAGTAAAACAGGTGTTGATAAAAGTGGATTTACAGCAACAAAATGGGCGAAAAATGTAAATGGTAAATCATTTCCAGTGGAATGGCGATCAAAAAACGGAGCAGAAGTTAGTATTGATTATGCACATTATGGAGTGGATAGAAACGGGAACTGGGCTTCCGGGCCTGATGCGCCACATGTTGGTTGGCAAACCCCGGGTAAAAAGAATACAGTAGGACATATAATAATTGATTCTGTACCATTTGGGAGACCAGCGAATAAATAATCAAATGGGAGGACACATGTGGAATATTAAAGAACAAATATTTTCAGCCTCAAGTAAACTAGATATTGACTTGAGTATTTTGCCCGCAGAAGAAGCAGTAAAAATAAAACAGAGCATTATGAGTAAGTACTTGGAAGATGGTAGTTCACATAATTTTCCGCTTTTTGAAAGAATACATGATTATGTAGGAATTGATGTTCCAGATTCATGGATGTGGATATCCAATTTCGTAAATAAAAATCCAGTAATTTTATTCTTTAATCCAGAGGATGAAAAGGGGTTTTTCAAATTAAATAGTGGTGAGGATGTGGTTTCAATTATCGATGAGATTTACAATGTTGAATTTTATGTAAGTAACTTTGATACCGAATATTTATTAGGGTACAACCATTCACAATGTTTGATTGCTTCTGGAACAGCATCGTTCTGGCTAGAAAACCACGAGGGCTATAAAGCAAGATATAATAAATAGACAGAAATTCTTTTTAAGAAGACCTTGACGAGGTACGCCTCTCAAGGTCTTTTTTCACCGCACCTGGTGCCGAATGAATTGGAAGCTATGTCGAAGCAGATTTTACGCTTATCAATTTCATATGATACTCGGTAAATACGATTGTACGCATATATAAGTTTTTGATTAATATACCTTTATTATTTTTACCTCCGCTCCTTGTCCCAAAGTCATGGGAATGGTCTTGGACAGCCCTACTTTTTTTAACGGAAGACAAGAAGAACATGTATAAGTAAAACGAGAGAATGGAACTCGAGAACGGCCAAATTCCTATAGAAATTTTTGTGAGCTCAGGTTTTGACATGGATACCACCTGTTGCAACGCTAGAGTTACTTTACCGACTGCAAATAGTAGGAGGTTTTTTTAGATCCGGTCAATTTATTCACAACTTTGTAACCTTCTCTGGCAGGGGGGTTGCGAGATTGTTTTCAAATTGTTTTACTATATTTACCTACTATAGTCTGTTAATCTATTAGTATAAATAGGGGGAACGAAAAGACTTCCGGTTCAGTCGGTTCATACGCGTTTATGTTCTATATGTTGAGTGAATGTCTATATTGCCATGTCTATATCGTCATGTCTGTATAACTTCATAGACAAGCTAGAGATAGCTCCCGCACATTATAAAATACAGCACAGGATGGTGTAATGAATGAAGCTTTTAAATGCAAAATGGATGGCTGTATGCTTGATGGCAATCTGTTGTTTGGGTTTGCTAGGTATACATACGAATACGGCGAGTGCACAAGCGAAGGCTCCTTTGCTGGGGGTCAATGATGTGTTGCTAGATTCGAATACCATTCAGCCCGTAATGGAAAATGATAAGTTGTATGTACCTATCGTTACATTAGGGCAAAAGATGGGTATTTCTACTTCGGCCAACGGAAATACATTGTTGCTGACTGGACATAATCGCAGCTTTACGCTGGATTTGAACAAGGGGGATGTGTTCGAGCGTGGAGGACGCACGATGGTGCCCATTCGCACTTTGACCGATGCGTTTGGCTTCACTATTACGGTTCCTACAAGTAATCTGTATCGAATTCAGAATGCAAACGCTAGTTTGTCTGATGCTCAGTTTTTGAATACATTCGCAACAGAAATTAAACAGTATGCAGCTGTCAAACCGGGCAAAGCCAGCAATACAGGCAACAAGGGAACTGCCTCATCATCCAGCCGTACGATTTATTTGAGCTTCGATGATGGTCCTACGGCGCATACGTCGCAGCTGCTGGATATTTTGGACAAATATAATGCGAAGGCTACTTTCTTCATGCTGGGACCTGAAATTCGTCAACATAGCGCAGTGATGAAAAGAATGGTAGAGGCGGGTCACGGTTTGGGCTTGCATGGGATGACGCATCAGGTGAAGAAAATCTATGCATCCCCTGCAGCAGCATTGGCAGAGATGAATCAGGATAACGAAATTTTATTTAAGGCTACAGGAAAACGCACTTCTTTGATTCGTACACCTTATGGCAGCAAACCATATTTGAAGAAAGCATACCGCGATCAACTGACAGGCGCAGGCTATCATATTTGGGACTGGAACATTGATTCCAATGATTGGCGTTATACTAAAAATCCAGAGCATTTTGTACAAACTGTCCTAAGTGATATTAAAAGATTGAAAAAGCAAGGCAGAACACCAGTCGTTCTTATGCATGATAAGCCATCTACGATCAAGGTGCTTCCACAAATCATGGCTGCTTTGCAGAAAGAAGGCTATTCGTTCGAGCCGTTGAATGATAACCTGACCCCGCTTAATTTTTGGAATGATCATCGTTAATTGAATAGCATGAAAGAAAAGACACCTTTTCAACCATTTATATAGTGGTTTTGAAGGTGTCTTTTTGTTGTATTTGCTCGGAGTTGTGAAGTTTGCAGCACGCTTTATATGAATCTATGAATTCATGTCTATGCACAGGTCATATGACTTTACGGGTTACCATGTCGCTGCATATATTACAGTAACCGCCCCGAGAGGAGGAGAGGTATGAATATTAATCCGAGTATGTTTAGTATGATTTGCGCTACCGCAGGAGCCTTTATTACGTTTGCCTTTGGCGGCTGGAATCAGCTAATGGTGCTATTCACGGTTGCAATGGCTGTTGATTATGTGACTGGAGTCGCCGCAGCAATTAAGACTGGGCAAGGTTTGAGCAGTAAAGCCGGCTTTTGGGGGCTGGCGAGAAAGGCTTTAATGCTAATGGTGATTTCTTTGGCGCATCACGTGGATCTCCTGATGGGTACCGAATTCATGAAAGGGGCGGCGACGTATTTTTATTTATCCAATGAATTAATCTCTATTACGGAAAACTGTTCACGAATGGGTCTGCCGCTCCCACCGAAGCTCAAGAATTTTTTTGCCCTATTAAAGGACAAGGAGTCTGATGGTAAAAATGGCGGAAAAGATCGCTAGAATTACAAAGTTTCTTTCCGTATGTGGGGCGTTATGATAAAATTTTCAAGAGAACATTTTTAAGATAAGGAGCCTATACGCATGATTAAACATATTGTTTTGTTCAAATTGAAAGACCGCTCCCCTGAAAGCATTGAGCACACAGCATCCATTTTGCGCAGTATGAACGGCAAAATCAAAGAGCTGCTGTCACTCGAAGTAGGTACGGATGTGATTCGTTCGGAACGTTCTTATGATATTTCCCTTACCGCTATTGTCGAAACACTGGAGGATTTGCAAACGTATCAGGTACACCCTGTGCATCAGGAAATTATTGTACACATGAATGAAGTGAAGGATGTATCTATCGCAGTTGATTATGAAATCTAAAGCGATTACTGGAGGTGCAGGACCTTGTATTATGTCAACCGGGAACAAATTGAGCTTCGACTAGGGGCTGTTCCCGACATTGTCGCCGGACTTCGCCAGACTTCTGCTGCCTGGAACGGCGATCTGTTGCAGGGACTAGTGCAGGAGCGCTGCCTTCATCTGGCGATTGAGACGGTAACGGACGTAGGAAGCTATATCATCGACGGATTTATTATGCGTGACGCCAGTAGCTATGAGGATATTATCGGTATCATTCATGAGGAAGGTGTACTGGATGATACCGTATTTCATTCGCTAGTAGAGCTGGTAGGCTTACGTAAACCCCTAGTACAGGAGTACTTTCATTGGGACCGGACAAGCCTTCACCCGCTTACACCAAAGCTGCCTGGGTTGCTGGAGCTTTTTGCATCTAACGTGCATGATTATTTAAATAAGGAATTGGGTCCCCAGCCCGAGGGAGTGTAAAGGCAAAAGTGACGGATAAGTATATCGTACCCGAAATGCCCACTAGGCGCATGATCATGACATTATTGAAAACCCAGGGACCTGTGGGCGTCGGAAGCTTGGCAGCTCAATTGGGCATTACCGAAATGGGAGTGCGCAGGCATCTCAAATTGATGGAGCAGGATGGTCTGATCGTGGCTACGATCGTGAGACAGGCGATGGGACGCCCGACGTTTTTATACAGTCTGAGCGAGCAGGGAAGCGAGCAGTTTCCTCGTAATTATGATCATCTGTTACTGGAACTGTTAGAGGAGCTGGATGAAGAACAGGGAATGGAAGCTGTTTACTCGCTGTTTGATGGTAGAAAACGTAAAATGATGAAGCGCTACGCCCCTCACATGGAGGGGGAGACTACACTGGCTTCACGTGTGGAAAAGCTTTCGGGCATCCAAAATGCTTCCGGATATATGGCAGAGTGGCGCGAGGAAGAGGATGGTAGCTACTCAATTGTGGAATACAATTGTCCTATCTCTCAAATTGCAGGCCGTTACCGCAAGGCTTGTGAATGCGAGCAGCAAATGTTTGAGGAGCTGCTTGATGCCGAGGTTGTTCGTGAGGATTGTTTAGCGGATGGGGGTCGCTGTTGCCTGTATCGTATCCGCTCTAAAAAAAAGTAAAACTTTTCAGGCTTGTTTTCTGTATCATGACAAGCTCTCCATGCTTATAATGCACTAACAGATGGGCATTCGCCCGGGCACAAGGGAGAGATGATGATGAAGGAGAACTGCAAAAGTTTTATCCGAGGAGCGTTGGCAGGCAGCATTGTTGGTTCGGTTGCTGCTTTGTTATTTGCCCCTAAGTCAGGTCGTGAGCTGCGTCAGAATATTACAGATCAGGCGCGCAACGTAAGTGATAAGGGACAGGAGCTAGCGGGGAAAATTTCAGACACCTCAATTGAGTATACTGACAAAATTAAGGAGACAGCCTCAGCCGTCATTCATGAAATCGGGCAATGGCGTAAAAAGGGTGAAATTGTTCCTGAGGTTAGTATTTCATCAGCGACTGTTCAAGAAGATACGGAAAAAGATGCTCTGTAACGGTCTGTAAAAACGTAGGCGAAATACTGAATACAGTTTGAATTCGTGGCTTCTCCCGTTGGGGTGGAGCCTTTTTATTGATCACTTCCTCGTTTTAGGGTAATCTTTTGGGGTACCTTTTACACGAATACGACATAAGGTATGTAGCAACGGATAGCTTTCCGAGATGAAACAACTCATATTTGAACAAAAAAGGAAGCGGTGTGCACGTGCAGCAAGCGATTGCAATATTGGATTCCGGTGTAGGAGGTTTGACGGTTGTAAAAGAAGTCATGCGTCAGCTTCCGCGGGAAAAAATCATTTATTTTGGAGACACTGCGCGCACTCCGTATGGCCCCCGACCATCGGAAGAGGTTAAAAAATTTACAGAGCAAATGGTTGATTTTCTGATTCAATTTGATCCGAAAGTCATTATTATTGCTTGTAACACGGCTACTGCCGCGGCATTGGACTATATAAGCCAAAAGGTATCCATTCCGGTGATCGGAGTCATTCACCCCGGGGCTCGTGCTGCGATCAGCGCGACTGCTACCGGGCATGTCGGAGTGATTGGGACTGTCGGTACGATTCGAAGCGGAGCGTATACAGCTGCGCTCAAGCAATTGTCTCCTTATGTAGACGTGGTGAGCCATGCTTGTCCTGCGCTTGTTCCATTAGTGGAACAAGGGTTATTCCGCTCCAAGACGACATCGCAGGTTGTGGAGGAGACATTGAGACCTATTCAAACGTATCCGATTGATTGTCTGATTCTTGGTTGTACGCATTATCCTTTTTTGAAGGAAACGATTCAAGAAGTCATGGGACCTGCAGTAAAGCTCATTAGCTCGGCAGATGAAACGGCGCGTGAGACGAGCACCATTTTGTATAACAAAGGCAAGTTGGAAGCTGGGGACGAAACGCCGGTACATCAGCTTTTTTGTTCCGGCGATCCTGAATTGTTCCAGCGCATTGCCGCACAGTGGCTCGGGGAGCAAATTCGCCAAACGCCTGTCGTCTGGCAAGTCACCAATTTGGATTAACGAGACAACCGACTTTTTTTGTCATTGGACAAATGAAGTCGGTTGTTTTGTTTTTCGCTACATCAAGACACGCCGCGTCTGCATAACATGCAGTAAGGCAGATGGAAGGGGCGTAGTAAGATGAGGGAATATATCGTTCAAAAAGGAGATACATTGCACCGGGTCGCCTCGGCTTTTAAACTATCGGTGGATACTTTAATCGTAGATAATCCGTGGGCCGCCACGCAACCCTATCTGATTAGTGGTCAAGTGTTATATATTCGTCCGTCTACGGATCGTAAATACGTTATTCAGCCTGGTGAGTATGCAAGACAGATTGCCAAGCAGTTTGGTGTGGAGTTTGATGAGTTACGGCTAGCCAATCCAGGACTTGCGGAGCATGATTTTACGGAAGGAAAAACAATTGTTATTCCTGAAAACCATCAGGATCAGATTGTACGATTACGTGGAGAGTATGGATATGAAGATTTAAAGGAAGACCTAGCGGCCTTGGCCCACAGATATCCATTTATTGAAGTTGGCAGCATTGGCACCAGTGTCATGGGGAAGGATATTCCTTATGTACGTATTGGGCAGGGAACGCGTAAAATTCATGCCAATGCTTCTGTTCATGCTAATGAATGGCTGACGACGCCTTGTTTGCTGCGTTTTATAGAGCAATATGCACAAGGGGTCGATGGGACTGAAGAACATGTAGGGACCTCTCAATGGGTGTATGGAGGTTCTCCGCGGGATTTGCTGGAGCATACATCCTTATGGGTGGTGCCGATGGTCAACCCGGATGGGGTAGAGCTGGTGCAACAAGGTGTACTCCCAACTCATCCGTTGTATCATGACCTCGAAAAGTGGAATGAAGGACGTGCTGATTTTCGCGGTTGGAAGGCCAATATTCGTGGTGTTGACCTCAACGATCAATTTCCGGCATATTGGGAAGAAGAGGTACGCAGACGCGGTAAAACAGGTCCGTCTCGACGAGACTATGCAGGACCTACACCTTTGTCTGAACCAGAGTCCAAAGCGCTTGCCGATCTGACGGAGCGCGAACAGTTCGACATGGTGTTATCCATACACAGTCAGGGACAGGAGATCTATTGGAATTATCGGGATCTAGAGCCTAAGGAGAGCCGAGATTGGGCCTTGCGGCTAGCTGCCGCAACAGGGTACCGGGCGGTAAAGCTGGGTGGTAGCGATGCAGGGTACAAGGATTGGTTTATACAGCGATTTGGTAAACCAGGGTTTACCGTTGAAGTCGGTCTAGGTGTAAATCCGCTGCCCATGCATGATTACGATGATATTGCAGCAGAAGTGGGCATGTTAATGGCAACAGTGCTGTCATGGTAAAAAATTCGGCCTACTGAAACGTATCGAATCATTTGCGCGTATTAGGAGGAACACGTTTTTTATAAGTGTTCCTCTTTACATGTCCCTTCAATGGGGTATATATACTTAGGAGCATTGGAAATGGAGTGAACAACCTATGAAGTGGAAAAGACTACTATCTCTCCGTCAATGGTCACATGTATTTCGTCGTATGCCCCGATTTATTACTTCATCAAGGATTCCGCTGGGAGAAAAATTACTCTTTGCGGTGCCTGTGTTGCTCTATTGGGTATTACCTGATGTCATGCCGTTTATGCCCATCGACGATATTGGTGTGACGCTATTGCTTATGAATTGGTTTGTCGCCCGTGCCGAACGAAAATATCCAGATGTGCTTGAAAAACAGCATGTACGTGTTCGGTAGATAAGCTTATGAATTTCGTGATTGCGATTTTTCACGATTTTCTTTACAATAGGAATATTGCCTTTTGCTATGCTGAACATAATTGTGATCTATTGGCTCATGATGATGATTCAGGCGCAGCTGTGCCGCCGTAGTACCTCTTTCCCTCTGGGATAGAGGCTAATTATTTGAGTTGTTGATTTTACCCGCTAGGTTGTGTGGTGTGGATATGTATCCAATGAACCACATTTCATTTAATGAATATGAAGGAGATGAAGTTTGATGAACTGCAAAATTACTCGTAACGCAGCTAAAGTATTGAAACTTGAACTGGATAAGGAAGAGAACCAAGGGAAGAGCCTGCGCGTTGTTATTACTCATGCTCATGGAGATCATGCTCATTACGGGCTGGATTTGGACACGCCTAAAGAAACAGATATTGTCGTATCTACAGATAAAGGCATTGACGTCATTTTGGAAAACGGCCAGCCGCTGCTGGATGGTGTAAAAATTGATTACTTGTACTTCCCCGAAGAAGGATTTGTCATTACTAACCCTTCCCAAGGTAATCACGGCGACCACTAAGCCGGAGCTCGGAGGGATGACAGATGGCCAATGATATTCGCGTATGTGATGAATGCAATCATATCCGCTTGAAAACGATCTTGCCCAAGTTGCAAAAGATGGCACCAGATGCCGAGATCAAAATCGGCTGCAAATCGTATTGCGGTCCTTGTGGGAAACGGGCGTTTGTGTATGTGAACGGACGTTATGTGAGTGCAGCCACAGAGGATGAAGTATTGGAGAAGGCTGCGCGCTTTATCAAATAGTTCCAGTACGCAGCATTTGCAATTTTTGAATAGTTCCCCTTCTTCTGATCCATGCTAATGGATGTAGAACACTGCCCAGAAGGAGGTGTGACTCATGGCCCAATATGATTCCAATCTCGACAATCACAGCGTTGAGGCTCAAACACAAAACTCGGTGGACAGGCTGCACAATGCCGTCTCTCAAGCATTGTCACATCCGGCTGAGCAACTGATTGAACAGGCGGAGCAATCTCGTACTCATGCGGAACATGCCATACAGCAGGCGAAGGATAGCCTTGGTGACGATGCAGTAGAAGTTGCGGAGGACATGCTTGGTGAAGAGGTACAACGGCTTGAACAGGCTAAAAAAACGTTGCGTTCCTAAGTATTTGTGAATGGTAACGAGCGCAGTCGAGTGACAATCCATATAAAAAAGCACGATCCACAGCATTTACAAGCTGATGGATCGTGCTTTTTTGTTATATGCAGGGCGGTTATGCGATCGGCATCCTTAAAAGAGTTCGGGGAGGATGCTATGTCAGCAACCTCCCACAGAAAGTCTATTAGATACAGGAGGAGTTACTTCTTTGTTTGTGGTTCCCATTCGCGAATAAGATCGTATGTGATAACCTGATCAGATATGTTCAACCGATTGAGAGCTTCGGTATATCCCGGTCCGCAGGCGTTAACATCTGTAGGCTGGCCTGTACTCAGGTTGTAACAGGTCCCTTTGGAGAAAGTACCGTCCTCCGATGGAATGTAGTACACTCGTCCATCGGTGAAAGCACCAGTACGCAGCACAACCATACGAGGCTTCCCGCTAAACAGATCGTTTCCCATAAAATGATATGGTTTTGTTGAAATCCCAAGTAGGTGCATGACGGAAGGAGTCAGATCCAACTGACCTGCCGGTTCCGTATACGTGCCTGCCTGGCTTCCATCAGGAAGATGCACAAGCAATGGTACCTGATTCATGATTTTCTGCATGTCGAGATCCGTAAGTGGCTTGTCTAAAAACTTCTCATACAGTGCTTTGTCTTTAATAGAATTGTCATGATCCCCATAAAACATCAGGATCGTATCATCCCACAATCCGTCTTTCTTCATCTGATTTACCAATTCACCCAGTGCTTCATCTACATAATGGACAGATTTCAGATAGTCTCCGAACATAGTACCTTCAAACTCGCCAACATCTAAATTTACCGAGTCAGGTGACAGGTTGTACGGATGATGGCTCGAGATACCGACCATATAGGCGTAGAACGGCTGCTTAACTTCGGTGGTGAGATCATTGAGCGTTTGACGGAAAAAGGATTTATCTCCCAGGGACCAACCCAGTGGCTCATCTATTTTAAAATCTTTTTTACTGTAGAACTTGTCATAGTTCATTGCCTTATACATGGTGTAACGGTTCCAGAAGCTGCTGTCGTACACGTGAAACGCATTGGGACTATACCCAGTATCCTTCAAAATGGAAGGTAACGTATCGAATTTATGGTCCGCATAACGGATAAATACGGAGCCTGTAGGGAGCGGATGCAGCGAAGCATGTGTAGAGAAGTCCGCGTCCGAAGTACGGCCCTGGGCAGTCTGGTGAAAATAATTGTTGAAATACATGCTTTCCTTCGTCAGTTTGTCAAAATTAGGCGTAATCGCTTGACCGTTGATTTGTTTGCCGATAAAAAAGTTCATGAACGCTTCAGCTTGAATGACCATCACGTTTTTGCCCTTATACTTGCCAGATAGATCATTTTTAACCTGAAGCAACTTTTGATGCTGATTAAACCATTCCTTATCCTTATCGGATTCTGCTTGAGCCAATGTAGGCTGGGGACCAAGGTGATCCTGACCATAGCGGTAGATGTCATATCCATGAAATCCGACCAATCCGGTTACGTTGTACAAGGCCATCGACCACCAGTTGCCGACAAATATGCCAGTTGCCCACGTGGAGGTATAATATTTGATCGGCCCAAATGTCAATACATAGCCAATCAAGAAGGCCAATGCTCCTTTGGAGAAGCGAAGCAGGAACCTCTTTATGAACGAGCTTCGGGATGCTTCTAAATAAGTATCATTCGTTGTAAGTCGACGTCGTAAGGAAGCCACAAATATGACATACGGAATGAATAGAATCCAGTCTGCAAAAAAGAAAATGTCCCACCAATACATAAGGGATGCGATACTTCCGCCCAGAGAATCAACTTGTCCGGCTTGAAGTAAGACGGGAATCGTAATGAAATCCTGGAAGTACCGATAGTAAACCATGTCGGAGTATATGAGCGCGGTGAGCAACATATCGAGCACCACTAGAGCAATCAAACGTCCGCGACGTGGCAGCCATAAAGTCCAGAAGCTCACAAGTAAAAGCGAACCAATAGCGATGACATAATCCAGCGGATTCATGTCAATATTTTGGGCATGCAAGTTATAGTGAATCAGTACAAGCTTGCCGATCATAAGTACAAAAAACAGACCTAATCCAAAATATCGAGACAGCAGCATTCTGCTGAACGTGTTACCAGTGTGACTTGCACTGGACGTGCGAATAACCAACACTTTACCCCCTCTGGCAGAAATGTTCGGCTAGTATAAACTACATATTAACGTAATGTTAAAACCGAAATGCCTTTAATTATTATAGCGCTCATCTCGCGCATTTCAATGATTAAGTAAAGAAAATACAGCACAAATCAGGCCAGAACAACGAACAGAGAGTTCGTTTCCTGGCCTAGGCTTCATCATATTTAAGGCTGCAACGGCGAAGTATCTTTGCGGCGCGGAGGCAGAGGGCCTAGATACTGATAGTATTGGCATTCGATCCGACCGTTAAACAACTTCCGGCGTTTGTCTGCTTTACGGCCCCAATAATGCTCAAATTGCTTGGTGGAGCTGATGGCAAAGAAGGACCAAGTCTTCATTTCGGCTGCCGTGCGTGCGAGTGAACGGATCAGCTTTTCCACCTCGGATTGCTCGCTCAGTCTCTCGCCATAAGGTGGGTTTGTAATCATCACACCATATTGTCCTTCGAGTCTGACTTTAGTTACAGGCATCACCTTAAGAGGGATGTCTTTAGCAAAGCCTGCTGCTTTTACAGCTGCCTCAGCAACTTGTATGGCATTTGGGTCGATATCGCTACCTGCAATTTCAAAAGGAATGTCATCGCGGGTCAAATCCATCGCCTCGTCGCGAGCCTGATCCCATAATTCTCTGCCAATGACAGGCCAGTCTTCCGAGTTAAAGGTGCGTCTCAGGCCTGGCGCAATGTTCCAGGCTTGCATGGCAGCTTCGACCAACAAAGTACCGGAACCGCAACATGGGTCATAGAATGGTCGGTCAGGGCTCCAGCGACTAAGCTGAATAAGAGCAGAAGCCATCGTTTCTTTGAGAGGCGCCTCTGTAACGAGCTTACGGTAGCCGCGTTTGTGCAGTCCTGGACCGGTTGTATCAAGTGTCAGCAACGCACGATCATTCAATAGAATGACCTCAATGACGTAACGAGGGCCATCTTCAGCAAACCAATCTGTGTGGTAGGTTTCCTTGAGCTTTTCTACAATCGCCTTCTTGACGATTCCCTGACTGGCTGGTACGCTACTAAGCTGTGATTTGTGCGAACGTCCCTCTACGGGAAATTCACCATCTACAGGAATCCAATCCTGCCAAGGCAATGCTTTGGTACCCTCGAACAGCTCGTCGAAGGTAGTTGCAGCAAATTCACCCATTTTTATAAGCACGCGGTCTGATGTGCGAAGCCACAGGTTACACCGGCATATATCCATATAATCTCCGGTAAAAACGACGCGGCCATTTTCAACGGTCAGATCTTCGTACCCGAGTTCTCTTAGTTCCCGGGCCACGACGGCTTCAAGTCCCATTGGCGCAGTTGCAATTAGTTGCAGTTGAGTCATTAAACGTATTCACTCCGTCCCCATAATCATGTAAGCTTGGTTCAATCCCTATAGTATAGGTCATTGTACTCGAAGAGACAAATCATTAAGGTGAAAAATTTACGAAGGACACCACGTCCAACCTACGTTATGATTAAGCAAGAAGGAGAGATGAACCGTGGAAATTACACCAAATATGACGCCTGAACAATATGTAGACCAGCTGGTACAAGAGGATGAAGCACTGCGCAGTATCAGGGAGGCTATCGTTAAAGAAGGTATGCCGGAAGTATCCGTTGCCCATCCTTACGGAAAACTGTTGACCTTTCTAATTAAAGTATCTGGCGCACAGCATGTATTGGAAATCGGCGCATTAGGCGGCTACAGCGGATTATGTTTGGCCCGTGGGCTGGGAGAAAAGGGTCGCATTGTGTCACTGGAGCTGAAAGAAGCGTACGCAGCGCTGGCACATCGACATATGGAAAACAACGGCTACGGTGACCGTGTCGAATACCGTATCGGACCCGCAGCGGACAGCTTGAAGGAACTTCAGGAAGAGGGAAGAACTTTCGATTTTTTCTTTATAGATGCAGATAAGGAAAATTACCCGGTGTATCTGGAATATGCGATTGCTCTGGCGAATCCGGGTGCCATTATTGCGGGAGACAACTGTTTCCTTCGCGGACGGACGCTGAATACGGATAAGAACGGCCCTGCCGTCCAAGCCGTGAGACGGTTTAACGAAACGATAGCAACAGATCCGCGGCTGGTCAGCACGCTTTTGCCAGCTTACGATGGATTGGCGCTAGCTCGAGTTAAATAGCATGCATTCCATATGTATAGCTATGAAAAAAAGAACCTCCTTGTCCACGGCAGCGTGAACAAGGAGGTTCTTGTCTGTTAAGGCAAGCTTGTCTTACCCTAAGGTTATCTTACCTGAAATCAGGCGCAGCCTTACGATCAAAGAGCTTCATGCGTACCCAGAATATGTTGACGATTAACAGGACGCCTGACATGATAAACAATCCTTCGATGCCGATAAACCCGGATAGTACCCCGCCAATGACAGCACCCAGCATATTGCCGAGCGCCAGCGAACTGGTATTAAAGCCGAAAGAACGGCTTTCCATTCCTTCCGGTGTATACGTGCGAATCAGCGCATTTACGCTTGGTAGCAGACCGCCCATAAATACACCCATGAAAAAACGGATAATGACAAGTTGCCATACTTCATTGACAAAAGCCTGCGGAATAAGCATAACCGCCGTTCCGAGCAGTGCAATGGTCAAGATCTTGTGTGCTCCTATCTTGTCACTCAGTCTTCCAAGGAGCGGTGCAGCAACCATATTGGATACACCTGTAATAGCCGTAACAAACCCGGCAATCAACGCAATTCCTTCTGCCGATCCATACAGCTTTTGCACATACAACGGCAGCAGAGATACCGTACTGATCATGGCAAACTGGAGCAGAAACGTTACGGTGAACAAAGCCGGAAGCTGGGGCGTATGGCTTAACTCCTTTAATCCGGCAAGAACCGAAATTTGTGGTATGCGTGCAGCTTCCGTTTTGCTGAAATTTTCTTTAACCAGAAACATTGCGATAAGCGAGGCTATAAAAATTAGAGTGCCTGTAATATAAAAGATCGGTCTGAATCCGACCCAGTCAGCCAAAAATCCGCCTAGCAGAGGGCCGAGAATCGTGCCAGCCATCTGACCGGATTGCATAATTCCCATAGCGAATCCGGTTCGCTCTTTGGGAGTGGTACCCGACACTAAGGAAATCGATGCCGGATTGAAACCCGAAATCGTACCGTTCAGCAGGCGAAGCGCCAGCAGTTGCCACGGGTGGGTGACCAAACCCATACATCCGATGACCAAAGCCATACCAAAGCCTGAGCGAAGCAGCATGACTTTACGTCCATATCGGTCAGCCAGCTTCCCCCACAAAGGCTGGAACATAAATGAGGTCAAAAAGTTAGCGGCAAAAATAACTCCGGCCCATAGACCAATATCGTGCTCTCCCTTCACATGAAGGTCCTGAGCCAGATACAGGGCGAGGAACGGAGTAATCATCGTAATACCCGCATTGACCAGAAACTGACCGAACCAAAGCACAATGAGATTGATTTTCCATGTCTCCCACGTTTTCAATGTGCTTTCACTTCCTTTCTGCCCATTCTCATCCTGTTGTAAATCCTACTTATCAAAGCATAACTTCTCCCGAGCTTTAAAAAAGCCATTTCTCTAGTATAGCACACTTCATTGAAACTTTATCCAAATGTCATGGGTTTGTCATGGTTTGTTCGAGAGCTGCGGTTGTTACGACCCTTGAAAAAGGGCATAATAAAATATAGTATTTATGATTCGAACTGGAGGCTGAAGTCATGACCTACAATGATACTTTTATCCGCGCTTGCCGCAAGCAAGCTGTGGATCATATTCCCGTATGGTACATGCGGCAGGCCGGAAGGTATGACCCTGAGTATCGCAAAATTAAAGAAAAATACACGTTGCTTGAAATATGCCGCCAGCCCGAGCTGGCCGCAGAAGTGACTTTGATGCCCGTGCGCAAGCTTGGGGTAGACGCTGCAATTTTATATTCTGATATTATGAATCCGGTAGCCTCGCTAGGGGTTGATTTTGATATTGTCAAAAATATTGGTCCGGTTATTGATAATCCGATCCGGTCAGCTGCAGACGTAGACAAGTTGCGTCCGATTGATGTGGAACGCGATTTGGGTCATATTTTGGAAACGATTCGTATTTTGGACCGTGAACTGAACGTGCCATTGATTACGTTCGCTGGAGCGCCTTTTACCATTGCAAGCTATTTAATAGAAGGAAGGCCCTCTAAAGGATATATTCGCACTAAAGCCATGATGTATGGAGAGCCTGAGTTGTGGCATCGCCTGATGGATAAGCTAGGGGACATGGTTATTACATACGTGCGAGCTCATATCGCTAATGGCGGTAAGGCTTTCCAATTGTTTGATAGCTGGGTAGGTGCGCTCTCGCCTTATGATTTTCAAACTTTTGTGCTGCCGACTATCACACGTATTTTCCATGAATTATCTGATCTGGATGTACCTAAAATTTATTTCCCGGGCGTAAGCTCTGGTGAATTGCTTCCACACTTGAATGGGTTAAAAGCCGATGTGATTGGACTGGACTGGCGGGTAAGTATCCCTGAAGGACGTCGTCGCTTGGGCAACGGTTTTGGTGTACAGGGAAATCTGGATCCTTATGTGCTTACTGCGCCAATCGATGTGATCAAGCAGTATGCGAAAACCATTGTAGATGAAGGCATATTGGAGCCGGGTTACATTTTCAATCTCGGTCACGGTTTATTTCCTGAAGCCTCGCTAGATAAGCTAAGAGAGCTTACTAATTATGTGCATGAGTATTCCCGTTCGGTTTTGTCAAAAAATTAATACATTAGAAATGTTAAGAGGTGGTCTACTAATGAAAACCAAAGTGGGTGTACTGGTCATGTCCTACGGGACGCCGGAGAGTCTGGATCAGGTGGAAGCCTATTATACACATATTCGTCGTGGTAATGCTCCTTCGCCGGAGCAATTAAAGGAATTAAAGGATCGTTATGAAGCTATTGTGGGCGGTGTGTTTCCGCTGCGTCAGAATACGGATCGGCAGGTTCAAAACCTGCAGGAAACCTTAAATCGGGAAAATCGCAACCCGGACATTGAATTTGTCTGTTATCAGGGACTCAAACATGCCAAACCGTTTATTGAGGACGGTGTGGAAGCCATGGTGCAAGATGGCATCCGTGCAGCGGTAGGTGTCGTGCTGGCTCCGCATTATTCCGTTATGAGTGTAGGCACTTATATTAAGCGCGCACAGGCTAAGGCACAGGAACTGGATCTGGCCATATCATTTGTGGAGAGCTATTATCTTCATCCTAAGCTGATTAAGACGCTGACTGAGCGTGTGAACGCCAAACTGTCGCTTTTTGAAGAAGCTGGAGCCAAGCGGGATGAGGTTCGTGTTCTGTTTAGTGCGCACAGCTTGCCTGAACGGATTTTGGCTATGGGTGATCCTTATGTTGAGCAATTAATGGCTACTTCACAGGCTGTTGCGGACAAAGCGGGAATTACCAACTGGCAGTTTACGTGGCAAAGCGCTGGTCGTACAGCAGAGCCATGGTTGGGGCCAGACATTTTGGATACCATGCACAGCCTTAAAGAGGAGCAAGTGGAGTATGTGCTGGCTGCGCCAGTTGGCTTTGTTTCTGATCACTTAGAGGTGTTATACGATCTGGATATTGAAGCACAGGCGTTAGCGAAGGAATTAGATATGCGTTTTCAGCGTATTGATTCACTCAACAGTGATCCATTGTATATGGAGACGCTTAGTGATGTCATCATAGACCAATGGAAAAAGGGATGAGGACATAATGGAGCAAAAGTTACGTAATATTGTGATTGTAGGCGGAGGCTTGACCGGGCTTAGCACTGCTTTTTATACACGAAAAATGTACAAAGAAGCTGGCTACACACCTCGAATCACGCTGGTGGAGAAAGCTTCCGTGCTGGGCGGGAAAATTGAAACGCTGCATAAAGATGGTTTTGTAATTGAAAAGGGGCCAGATTCCTTTCTGGCCCGTAAAACGGCCATGATAGACCTAGCAAAAGAGCTGGAGCTGGATCATGAGCTAGTGAGCACAAATCCTGAGGCTAAAAAGACATACATTTTGCATGAAGGACAGCTTCATCCGATGCCTCCTGGCCTGGTGTTGGGGATTCCAACGGAGCTGAAACCCTTTTTGCGCAGTGGATTGATCTCTTTAGGCGGGAAAATGCGGGCTATGATGGATTTTGTCCTTCCGCCTCGCCGTGTACCGGGAGATGAGGCGTTGGGTGATTTTATTGAACGCCGACTGGGCAAAGAAGTGCTAGAGAATGTAACCGAGCCACTGCTGGCGGGGATTTATGCTGCCAACATGAAGACGCTAAGTTTGCAGGCGACCTTCCCACAATTTGCTGAGGTAGAGCAGCAATACGGAAGCCTCATTCACGGAATGATGACAGGTCGAAAACCAGCTGAAACACATACGGGGACGAAAAAAAGCGCCTTTTTGACCTTCCGTCAAGGCTTGCAAAGTTTGGTGCATGCGTTGCTGAATGATTTGTATGACTGTGATTTACGCACCGGAATTGCTGTTACTGAATTCACAAAGACAACGGAAAGTGAAGGCAGCCCATATCGCGTTATGCTGGACAATGGAGAGACGCTGGAGGCGGATGATATTTTTGTAACGACTCCCAACTTTGCTGCTGCGCCGCTATTGCGAGATCATGTCAATGTGGCTGCACTGGAAGCCGTTAATTACGTCTCCGTAGCAAACGTGGTCATGGCCTTTGATAAAACAGATATTGAGAACGTCTTTGACGGTTCTGGTTTTCTGGTTCCTCGCAAAGAAGGACGCAGCGTGACCGCTTGTACATGGACGTCTGCCAAGTGGCTACATACTAGCCCGGACGATAAGGTGCTGTTGCGCTGTTATGTAGGGCGAGCAGGAGCTGAAGACACTGTAGAGTTACCGGATGATGAGCTGACTGCACTGGTACGTAAGGATTTGAAAGAGATGATGGGAGTTACAGCAACTCCGCTGTTCACGGAAATTACACGTCTTCGCAATTCCATGCCTCAATATCCGGTAGGGCACCCGCAGGCTATAGCTGATTTGCGGGAAGAGTTACGCACTGCCATGCCAGGAGTGTATGTTTTGGGCGCTGGCTATGATGCGATTGGTTTACCGGATTGCATCCGTCAGGCTAAGGAATGGGCCTCCCATGCCGTCCAAACGACACAGCAGGAAGCGGTTAAGGTACAGGTGTAAATGTTCGATGATGAACCCTTCGCGATCCAGGCGAGGGGTTCTATTTATATTGAAATTTGATATATAATGGAGAAGGTGTAAAATTCGCCAGCTAATAAAGAAGTTATGCAAATGCAATAGCATAGAAGGAGTGAAGAATGTACCCTCCCAGATCACAGCGAAATGAAGGTCGCAAGAAAGCAAGAAAACCAAAAGTAGGCAAGGCTTGGATCTTTACGAATCTGGTCCTACTGCTTATGATCGTAGGTCTTTTCGGTTATTATTACATATTTGAACACGACAACAGTGGCTCTCTTGGGGAAAATGCCGAGTATTCGCAAACGGAGAAGAAAATCCAAACGGGATCTGCTAGTGAAGAGAGGTCTACTCCCTCGGTCAGTGAAAATGTTACAGACTTGTCAAATAAACAGCTGGACGAAGGCCCCCATGCAGATAAACAATTTGCTGACGATGAAACGAAGCAATCTGCTGCTTCAGACACAAGCCATCGTCCCGCGACAACGTCTGACACAAATGCTCCCGAAGGCAGCTCTTCAGGAGCAAAATTATCCTCGGGGAAAGACGGGCAGGCAGGGAACGATACGTCCAAGGATGTATACGACGGAAATCCATCCGCCGATAAGGGAGGAACGGAGGATGTAAAAAAATCCAAAACAGACGGTGCAGATTCTCCGACAGTCACGCTTCACTTTGTAGGGGATGTGCAATTTTCCGGTAAAGTTGAACAGCGATTGGAGCAGAATGGGTTTGATTTTCCATATCAATATCTCGGAAACTTGTTTCATAAAGACGATCTGACGATGGCCAATCTGGAAACGCCCGTGACAACGAATGGTGTGGGTGCGTTAAATAAAACGTATGTGTATAAATCTTCGCCCAAGGCGTTAACTGCGTTGGCTGCGGCAGGGATAGACGCTGTCAATTTGGCCAACAATCACATTTTGGATCAGGGCACAGGCGGATTACTGGATACACTGAAATATCTGGATGAAAAAGGTATTGCCCATGCTGGAGCCGGACGTAATGCAAAAGAAGCGTATGCGCCGCATTATTTTGAACGTAAAGGGATCAAAATTGCGTTGTTGGGGACTACACGTGTCATGCCTGAAGCCAACTGGAATGCGGGCGCCAAACTGCCCGGTGTAGCAGGAGCCTATGATTCGACCGCTATCGTAAAGTCCATCCGTGAGGCACGAATGCAGGCCGATCTGGTGATTGTCATTGCCCATTGGGGGAAGGAGCGCGCTACTGCACTTGAGCCCCATCAAACCGAGTTATCGCATGCTTTTATTGATGCTGGAGCTGATCTTGTCATTGGCGGTCATCCACATGTGCTTCAAGGGATGGAGCAATATAAAGGTAAATGGATCGCATACAGCACAGGCAATTTTATTTTTTCTAAATCAACGGTGCCAGCCACTTGGGATACAGCGATATTTCAGGCAACCTGTACCCGAAAAGGGGCTTGCGAAATGAAGCTGACCCCTTACCGGGCGGAGCTAGGTCAACCAATCCCATTGAAGGATACGGAGGCCAGCAAAATTTTGCAGAGAGTGGCGGCACTGTCACCAGGAAATGTCTCGATAGGGACGGATGGTACAGTAAGCGCTCAATAGAAGTTCGAAAAGAAATTTTTTATATGGGAATTGACGGAATGATCGTATGAGGGACTCCTTTGTGGATGGAGGTCATAACAAGATGAATCATTTGTGCGTGGCTCACCGCGGTTTTTCGGGGATTGCTCCCGAGAACACGATGGCAGCCTTTCAGCTTGCGTTGGAGCAACCATTTGTACACTGGATTGAGCTGGATGTACAGCTGTCAAAGGACGGTGTTCCGGTGGTAATTCATGATTTTACGCTGGAGCGAACGACGAATGGTACAGGGCGAGTAAAGGATTCGGACTGGAAAGCATTGCAACAACTTGATGCTGGTAGCTGGAAAAGTGCAGAATACCGTGGAGAAATGATCCCCTCCCTCGCACAGGTACTGGATTTATGTCGTGGCCGCGTATCGCTCAATATTGAGCTTAAAACAGCGGGAGATATGTATCCAGGACTGGAGAAAGCCGTACTCCGTGAAATTGTGGTGAGAGGGATGGAGGGAGAGGTGGTATTAACCTCTTTTGAGCGTGCCGCATTACGCCGGGCTAAGGAGCTGTCTCCTGAGATCCGTACCGGATTGATTATCGACGCGCGTCCAGATGACTTGGCAA
The DNA here is from genome assembly GCF_054602535.1 of Paenibacillus sp. SEL1. Lineage (NCBI taxonomy): Bacteria > Bacillati > Bacillota > Bacilli > Caryophanales > Paenibacillaceae > Paenibacillus > Paenibacillus sp. SEL1. The sequence goes on from NZ_CM137723.1 coordinate 4,037,062, forward strand.
AGCAACTGGAGCAGCTACAATGCACTTTTTTATCCATGGGCTATCCGCGTTTGGATCGAAACCTGATGAAAGATCTCACCGGACGCGGTATTACTGTTATGGCGTGGACGGTGGATGACCGCCGTATAATGCGAAGATTGTCCTCATTGCATCCTGAATTGATGATTTGCACCAATTGGCCGGATCGCTGGGAGCAGGTTTTTTTGCTTTCCAAGCACCGGATGTGGCACTATATACGTAAACTTATTCGTTAATCAATTGAACTACATACGCGGGAAGGGTGACGGATCGTGATGAACGTGGATATTCGTAATGTTTACTGTGTCGGACGCAATTATAAGCTGCATGCGGAGGAGCTGGGTAATGAGGTTCCCGCAGAACCGATGATTTTTTTGAAGCCGTCTCATGCAGTCGTGCCGCTGGATGGCGCCACGCTGGAGCTTCCTCAGGGGCAAGGAGATATTCATTTTGAGACTGAGCTGGTTGTGGCTGTAGGACGTAAATACGAACCAGGCATGTCCGCAGATACATGTCTGAACGCATTTGCATTCGGCATTGATTTTACACTACGTGATGTACAAAGTGTTCTAAAGAAAAAAGGCCACCCATGGACCGCCGCCAAAGGCTTTAAATCGTCTGCACCCGTGACACCATTCCTGCCTTTAGAAAAATTGGACATGCTGGAGCAGCAGGATTTTTCCTTGCTCAAAAATGGACAGGAAGTGCAGCGTGGACATGTTAAGGATATGATTTTTTCTATCCAGCATATCGTTGAATATATAGCGACTCATTATGGACTGGGCGAGGGAGATATTATTTTCACAGGTACTCCAGCAGGAGTAGGGCCTACAGCAAGTGGGGATCGCTTTGAGCTTTTCTGGGGAAGTGATCGTCAGGGAAGCTTCACCATCGCATAAATTTGTGAATGGCATCCATGAAGAGGATTAAAAAAGGGAAGTTCTTGGTGGTTGGGGAGTAAAGAGAGATTCCCGTAGATAAGCATTGTGAAGGCCGTGTCCTGTGCCAAAGCATGGGACACGGCTTTTATATAAGCGTAGAGCGTTGTACAATAATATACAGAACGAAAAAAGAAAAACGGAGATTCATTTCAAAAGCGGGGGTATATCATGGACTGGATCATCGGATTGCTTTGTGCTGCTGTGGTGGCCGGAGCTGCATTTTATAAAAAATCCTTAACCTTATCTGGCTTTGCCGCGGCTGTACTGATGGGAACTGTATATTATGGGGCGGGTAACCTGTTCTGGTTCGGCACATTGCTCTTGTTCTTTATCACGTCGACCCTCCTGTCGAGGTTCAAAAAGGAGCGCAAGGCTGAACTGGAAAAATCGTATGCCAAAACCGGAAACCGGGATGCAGGCCAAGTATGGGCCAATGGGGGATTAGGTATGCTGCTATGCCTGGGCTATGCGATATGGCCCCATGTTACGTGGCAGCTGGCTTTTGTCGGTGTCATGGCTACGGTCACATCCGATACGTGGGCAACGGAATTTGGCAGCCTGAGTCGTAGGCCACCTCGCTCGGTGCTTAACGGGAAGGTGCTGGCACCCGGAACCTCAGGTGGAGTCTCTGTATTGGGAACGGCTGCGGCCTTGGCTGGGGGGGTACTGATCGGCATAGGTGCATGGGGCTTTGGACACGCCATAGGAACGCCGAGCTTGCCGTTATGGCTGTGGGCACTGGTTGGAGGTATATCCGGTAGCGCGGGGGCCTTTGCTGATTCCTATCTAGGTGCTACAGTGCAAATGATGCGTTCCTGCACGGTTTGCGGACGAGAAGTAGAAGTAGACTCACATTGTGGACAAACGACGGTCTATGTACGAGGCTGGCGTTGGATGAGCAATGATCGGGTGAATAGCATTAGTTCTATTTTCGGAGGATTGGTCGCTCTTGCAGGTATTTTTTTAATACTCTGAACACAGAGCTGGAGATCGTTACAAGGAATTAACTGTTATAAGAATTGACCATGTTTCAATCCTTGTATAAGGAGGTGCTAAGATGGGCGATATACACAGAGATAAATATGAAGCTATTTTGGACGCAGCTTACGCCGTCTTTGGCACCAAAGGCTTCTATGAAAGCAAAATTTCCGAGATTGCAGAACAAGCGGGAGTTGCCAAAGGCACAGTATACTTGTACTTTAAAAGCAAAGAGCAGCTATTTACAGCAGTCACACGTAGAGATTGCGAGCAATACCTAGCCGAAATGCAAGGTGCATTAATTAATCGTACTTTGGGAGAAGGACTGCTGCGGATGGCGAATTTGCATCTGCACTACTATTACAAGCGTAAGCAGCATACTAAATTATTTTTTATGACCCCCAACAGTGATCCCGATCTAATGGAGTTTATGCGGGGATTTATTCAGGACTATACTGATTTGGTCAACAATAAACTGGCGTCAGAGGGTGTACAGCAGTCCGAGTTTCATGCGAAGGCATTCATTGGTATGTTGGAACGCCTGAAAATGGATATTTTATTGAATCAAGATTTCCGCGAATGTGACGTGGATCAGACGGCTGAATTAGTGGCGAACTTATTTATGCATGGCTGTAAAGCCGGAATACAAAAATCCTGACACATCTTGTTGCTAAAAAACCGTACTGACTTCGTTCAGGTAACGGTTTTTTTAATCATTGGCTATGTCTGTGTTAAAATAAACAGGATGCATCACAAAATTGGGGAAGAGTAGGGAATCCGTATGAATATTATGACCGTTGAACATATAACGAAAAGCTATGGCGAGAAAATGTTGTTTGAGGATGCTTCCTTTGGTATGGATGAACGTGACAAAATAGGAGTCGTCGGTGTAAATGGCACCGGTAAATCAACGTTTTTACGGGTAATTTCAGGATTAGAGCCGCCAGATGATGGCAATATTGCAGTGAACAACGATGTGCGAATTCAGTATCTAGCACAAAATCCGGAGTTTGATCCCGAAATGAAGGTACTCCAGCATATTTTTCACGGAAATCAGCCTGAGATGAAAGCAGTCCGAGAATATACGGAAACCATGGAGTTGTTGGAGTTAAATCCGGGTAGCGAGGAGCTTCAAAACCGTCTATTGCGAGCAAGTCAGCAAATGGATACGTTCCAGGCATGGCAGCTAGAGAGTGAGGCCAAAAATATACTTACCCGGCTGGGGATCACTCAGTTTGAGTCTCGTATGGGCGTTCTATCCGGCGGGCAGCGCAAGCGGGTGGCTTTGGCGGCGGCTTTGATCCAACCCTGCGAGCTGCTCATTCTGGACGAGCCTACAAACCACATTGATAATGAGTCTGTTGAATGGTTGGAGCAATATTTGCAAAAAAGACGTGGTGCGTTGTTAATGATCACGCATGATCGCTATTTTCTGGATAGAGTTGCAAATGTCATGTTGGAGCTGGATCATGGCCGCCTTTTCCGTTATGAGGCTAACTATACCCGTTTTCTGGAGTTGAAGGCAGAACGTGAGGAGCGGGAAGCGTCTACGGAACAAAAAAGGAAGAACCTGCTGCGTAATGAACTGGCCTGGATTCGCCGTGGAGCAAAGGCTCGTTCCACCAAGCAGAAAGCGCGTATTGACCGATATGAGCAGCTTAGGGATCAGCAACCGGAAGCTCGTTCTGGATCTGTAGATATGTCCGTCGCCTCCACACGTCTGGGTAAAAAGATCTTGGAGATCGAGCATCTGTCCAAATCGGTAGATTCTCGTAAGCTGATACAGGATTTGAGCTACATTGCGGTTCCTGGTGATCGTGTTGGTATCCTAGGTCCTAACGGTAGTGGGAAATCCACTCTGCTCCAAATGATTGCGCAGCATATAGAACCGGATTCCGGCAACGTTGTGCTGGGACCGACGGTGAAGCTTGGCTATTTTACTCAGGAACATCAGGAAATGAACGAATCATTACGTGTCATTGAATATATTAAGGAAGAAGCCGAAGTGATTCGTACAGCAGACGGTTCGACGATTACAGCTGCACAAATGCTGGAACGTTTCCTGTTCGCACCAAGCGCGCAATGGACGGTTATTTCCAGGCTGTCTGGAGGCGAAAAACGGCGCTTGTATCTGCTTCGTGTTCTGATGTCGGCACCGAATGTGCTATTGCTGGATGAACCAACAAATGATCTGGATATTCAGACCCTTTCCGTTTTGGAAGATTATCTGGATGAATTCCCAGGCGTGGTTTTTATTGTTTCTCATGATCGCTATTTCCTGGATCGGACAGTGGACAAAATACTGGCGTTTGAAGGGGATGGACAGGTACGAGTACATGTAGGGGACTATAGCGAGTATGCAGAATGGATTAGTAAAAATGCTCAATCTTCTGTGAATACGTCTGTCTCGACGAGTACGGCTTCCTCGAATCGCTCTTCCGCGCCTAAGTCTGCGGGTCCTTCCGATTCAGTCAAGGAGACAAGTAAAACCAAGCTTAAATTCACCTTCAAGGAACAGCGGGAATATGAGCAAATTGATGAGCTGATTGAACAAGCCGAACAGAAGTTGGCCGACATTCAGCGACAGATGGAAGAGTCTTTCAGTGATTCAGCACGACTACAGGAGCTCATGGCTGAGCAAGTGAAGGCCGAACAGCATCTGGAGCATCAAATGGAACGCTGGACCTACCTGAATGAGCTGGCCGAGCAGATTGAACAAAGTAAATCTTAAAATACAGAAGCAAGTCACCATTCAGAGTGGAGGCTTGCTTTTTTTATCGAATTATTAATATGTTTTTCATATTAAAAGTGTGTGAATTATATATTTCTAATATTAAATTACGGTGGGTATAATGGATTGCATATGGGAGGGAGGAATTGAAAATGGAATATCGTAAACTTGGAAAAAGTGGATTAATGGTAAGTGAGATCGCATTGGGAAACTGGATCACCCACGGTGCTCAAGTGGATGATACTATAGCGCAAGCCTGTGTAAACGCTGCACTAGACACAGGGATTACCACGTTTGATACTGCTGATGTGTATTCGGATACCATGGCGGAAACGGTTTTAGGTCATTCTTTAAAGGGAATACGCCGTGAAAGTATTGAATTATGTACTAAGGTTTTTCATCCCACAGGTACCGGACAGAATGATAAAGGGCTGTCTCGCAAACATATCATGGAGGCCTGCCATGCTTCTCTTCGACGCCTGCAAACGGATTATATTGATGTATATTATGCACACCGTTTTGATCCAACCGTATCGCTTGAAGAAACTTTTTTGGCCTTATCCGACTTGGTGCGGCAAGGGAAGGTTATGTATGTAGGAGTAAGCGAATGGACAGCAGAGCAGATAAAGCAAGGAGCCGCTCTGGCTAAGGAATTAAAGGTCCCTTTCGTGGCAAGTCAGCCCCAATATTCCATGCTGTGGCGTGTCATTGAAGCTGAAGTGATTCCCGCTTGTGAGCAGGAAGGGATTGGGCAGGTGGTTTGGTCACCTCTGGCACAAGGTATTCTTTCTGGTAAATATGCAGCAGACAAGCCGTTACCCGAGGGATCACGAGCTTCTACGACAGCAGGGTCACCATTTTTCGAACGTTTGGCTGGACAATGGTTACGTAAAGAAGTCCTTTTGGCAGTAAAGAAAATTCAGCCGATTGCAGAAGAATGCGGACTGACGCTACCCCAGCTTGCAGTCGCATGGGTTTTACAAAACCCGCAAGTGTCCTCAGCTATTATCGGTGCTTCCAAGCCCGAGCAGGTTAATGAGAACGTAAAAGCCGCGGGTGTCCGTCTAGATGAGCAGGTCATGAGACAATTGGATAGCATTTTAAATGGTATTGTTGAACGTGATCCGAGAAAAACAGGTTAAGATATACGATCAAGGAGATTTACATGTCTAACTCTTCGTTACAAGCTGTTTCTTCAACCACTTCCAGAAAATGAGTCAGAACAGTTTCGTGTGTACCTGTTTTCCATGCAGCATAAAGTGGGATGGACGGAGACTCTTCTTGAAAGGAACGAAATACGACATCACGGCGTTGAAAGACAGAAACGGAAGAGGGGACAATGGAGATACCTATACCGGCCGCTACCAAGTTAACGATCGTATACATTTGAACGGCTTCCTGTACGATTTGAGGCTGAAATCCGTGTTGTCCGCAAAAGTCCAGTATGAGGTTATGAAAAGAAGCTCCCATATGAGGCGGAGACAGGATAAAAGATTCGTCCGCTAATGAACGTAAAGACAAGGTTGAATGGTGGGCTAACGGATGTGTTTGAGGAAGAACGGCCATGAGTGATTCATTGGTGTAAAGACGAGAAGTGATATGTATAGATGGATCTGCACAGCGCAGGAAGCCTACATGAACTTTGCCATCGTGTATAGCTTTCAGTTGTTGGACAGATGTCATTTCAAATAACGTAAGCTTCACATCTGGAAAACGCTCTCGGAATTTCTTCAAGGCATTAACCATCAGACTGCCAGAGGCTGAATCTACAAAAGCGATGGATAATTGTCCGAATTTCCCCTGACTTGCAAGCTGTGTGATCTTGATGGATCTTTCCAATTGTGCAACCATGTTTCTGGATTCTTCTAAAAATATCGCTCCTGCTGACGTAAGTCGAACTTGTCTCTTGGTTCGTTCCAAAAGCTTCACGCCAAGCTCTTCTTCAAGGCTTTGAATTTGTTGGCTCAAGGGAGGTTGGGTAATATTCAGTTTTTTCGCAGCACGGTTAAAATGTAGTTCTTCCGCTACTGCGATAAAGTAACGTAGTTTTTTCAGATCCATAGCTGTGATTTCCTTTCACTAAGCCTTCACCGACCTATTCTCCAGTGGAACAGGTCGGTTTTTATCGTTCGAATTAAACCATCACATAAGCTGCAAGCAGACGTGCAGTGTTCACCACGGCCTGCTTGTGCGTGCGCTCCATGGCATGGGAGGCGTGTACGCCAGGGCCGATCAACGCAGCACGGATGTTATTACCGGCTCTTAGTGCAGCCGAAGCGTCTGAACCGTAGTGCGGATAAATATCTACCGCATACGGAATATTCAGCTCTTTGGCCAGCTCAATCAGACGGGTCGTCATAGTATAGTCATAAGGTCCGGAGGAATCCTTGGCACAGATAGAAACATCCGTTTCCTTGCAGCTCAGATCTTCACCCATACAGCCCATGTCGACAGCTATCATCTCACTGATTTCTTCAGGTATGTAAGCCGCTCCGTGCCCCACTTCCTCGTAATTGGAAATGAGCAATTTAACGGTATATCGAGGCTTCCAGTTTCCATGTACAGCAGATTCCAGTAAACCAAACAGTGCAGCTACACTAGCTTTATCATCCAGATGGCGTGACTTGATAAATCCACTGGGTGTTACGACTGGACGCGCATCGAACGAAATAAAATCGCCCACCGCAATACCGAGCTGAAGCACGTCTTCTTTTGACCCGACAAGCTCGTCAATCCGTACCTCCATATGGCTCTCTTTGCGCTCAAAGCTCCGTGCATCATCATAGACGTGCACGGATGGATGGCTGGACAGAATAGTGCCTGTATACGTTTGTCCACTTCGGGTATGAATAAGGCAGTATTCGTTCTCAATGCTGTTCATCATGAAGCCGCCGACGGATGTCAGACGTAGGGTGCCTTGTGCTGTAATGGAACGTACCATTGCGCCCAATGTATCCACATGTGCGCTCAGCGCCACCGTATGGTCCGTTTCCTGACCTTTCAGAGTCAAGATGGCACCGCCTTTTGCATTCCATTCGATTTGCACCCCGAGGCTTTCCGCTTCTTTACGAATCAGCTCCATCACATGGTGTGTATACCCACTGGGACTGGGTGTGTTCAGTAGCTGATTTAAAAAGTTCATCATATAATCTTCATTTAATTGAATCGTCATTTGTTGCTCCTCCTCATTTGGACAACCGATCAGGGTTAGAGGACGGTTGCTCTATATCTTGGTCGAATGTAGACCCTGTGCTGGAAGAACCCGTCGAGTTATAGGTCACATCCGCGTTTGCTTCCACCGTGGATGTGTGCTCTTCTTGTAGTGTATGAAGCTGAGTAGTCAGACGTTTAATCTCTCTCTGAAGCCTATATTGGCGGAAAATACCGAAAGAACCGACAATAAGTCCACCTAGAAGAGTGCAACCAAGAATAAGCAAAATCAAAGGAATGCTAACCATACTGAATAGAAGGTTCACTTGAACCGAATTCACATTAATAACAGCAAATACAGCTGTTAACAAAGCAATAACAAGAGCTGCGATCAAAGACCATTGTGTTTTCAAAATGCCACCTCCTCCCGTTACATTATAAAATCCCTTGCCCGCCATGGACAAGGGATTTATCCGTGCATCATTTCAATGCTGGATTTTAAGTGCGCACGGTTTTACTTTCCTTCAGTTAGCTTTTCCATTTCTGTAATGACTTCTTCGAATACGCTCATCGCTTCGCGGATCGGCTGCGGAGAGGACATGTCAACGCCAGCTTTTTTCAAAATATGGATTGAATAATCGCTGCCACCGCTCTTCAAGAAGCCCAAGTAACGGTCAACGGCTGGCTGGCCTTCTTCCAGAATCTGTTTCGAGAAACTGGTTGCTGCCGAGAAGCCAGTAGCATACTTGTAGACGTAAAAACTGTTATAAAAATGAGGGATCCGTGCCCATTCCATTTCAATGTCTTTGTCTACCTTCATACCAGGCCCGTGATATTTCACATTCAGATCATAGTAAATCTCTGATAAAAGCTGCGGTGTAAGGGATTCTCCCTGTTCAGCGCGTTCATGTACAATTTTCTCAAATTCCGCAAACATGGTTTGACGGAATACCGTTGTGCGGAATTGATCTGCATAGTAGGTGAGAAGGTACATTTTCTCTTTCGGATCGGTTGATTTGTTCAGCAGGTAGTCCATTAGCAACGCCTCATTGGTTGTAGATGCCACTTCAGCCAGGAAAATGGTGTACTGTGCATCTCTATACTTCAATGCGTTGTCTGAATAGTACGAATGCAACGCATGCCCCATTTCATGAGCAAGTGTGAACATGCTGTTCAGGTTATCTTTATGGTTCAGCAGCACATATGGGTGGGTACCATAAGCTCCCCAACTGTATGCACCAGTACGTTTGTTTTCGTTTTCGTATACATCAATCCAGCGCTCATCATAGCCTTTTTGCAACGAAGCCAGATAGTCCGCGCCCAGTGGCTTAAGGCCTTCCTTTGTTTGCTTTTTGGCGTCTTCATACGTAATGTCCATCTTGTATTCGTCTACAAGTGGAGCGAACAAATCATACATATGGAGCTCATCCACACCTAACAACTTTTTACGCAGCTTGATGTAGCGATGGAGCAGGGGCAAGCTTTCATGAATGGTATCAATGAGATTCGTATACACTTCCTTCGGAATATTGTCACCGTACAGTGACATTTCCAGTACAGAAGGGTATTTGCGAACACGAGAATAAAAAATATTTTTGTTTACATTGGCACTTAGTGTAGAAGCAATTGTATTTTTATTTTTGGCATATGTGTCATATACCGCTTTAAAAGCACGTTCGCGAACTTCGCGGTGCGGACTTTCGAGGAATTGAATGTAGCTGCCATGAGTCAGCTCAACCTCTTTGCCGTTTTCATCCTTAATTTTTGGAAACTTCAGATCGGCATTGTTGAGCATGCCAAAAATCGTTTGCGGGGCTTGAGCCAGATTGCCAACCTGAGCGAGCAACGCTTCTTCTGTCTTGCCCAGAATATGTGCTTTTTCCCGCTTCATTTCTTGAAGTGTAAACCGATAATCTGCAAGCTTCGGATCTTCAATGAAGGCATCGAGCTGATGATCCGGCAATGCCAAAATTTCAGGCGTCACGAAAGAAAGAGACTCGCTAACCTCAACGCCTAATTTTTTGGCTTTTTGCGAAAGACCCTGGTATGTAGGTTCAGCTGTATCCTCATCATGATGCAGATGTGCGTACACATATACACGCTCGGTTTTAAGTGACAATTCATCTTCCAATTTAAAGCAGCTGCCAATCGACTCTGCTGAATTGAGCTTGCCTTGGAATTGTTCAGCCTTTTTGGCTAGTTGTTTGACTTCTTCGTATTCTTGATCCCATGCTTTGCGGTTGGGAAACAAATCTTCCAGTTTCCATGTATCTTCCACTGGCGCATCAGCGCGTTTTACAATTTCACTCATGGAGAGCCTCCTCTGATCGAACGTAATGTGGGGTAGAGCTGCGGCAGTAAGGGACGGATGCCAAAACGAAGAAACCGCCACGCTTACCGTAAGCAGCAGGGCAAGAGGTTTTACAGGATGCATGTAACGGCAAATCCTCCTTATACCATGGCTTGTTATGCCATAGTATGACCTCTTACGCCCGAAAGTATAATTTTCCTTACTGTGGGTTGGAACCTATATTTAATAAGCTGTATACAATGAGATAAAAGGCAAGGCAAACCATGATTACAGCAGTGAGGGCCATCCACTTTTTGAGAGGAGTCGGTATCGTATCACGCTTCATGATCAGCACTCCGCCCAGCGTGAAGGCCAGAATAATGAAGATGAGATAGCTGTTGGACACCATGAATAGGCTAGACCTGTTTGAAAGCGTTCATGATCCGCTGCCACTCTTCCTCATTATCTTGAAAGGACTGCTTGGGAAACCGATTTTGAGCCCAATGCATTAGTGCCGGACGGCTTAAAAACGTGTGGGCTTCCTCGCCCCAATCATCGGATATTTCCCGTAGAACGATGTAACGGCCCTGCACCTCGACAGTCATCATGTTCCAATTGTCTTTTTTGTATATTTCGTGTTTTTTCATCATATGCATGTCTCCGATTTTATAGATGTTTTGGTTCATGATACCGCAGTTTCCGCCGCAAAAGCAAATCATTCCAGCCCAAAAAACCCGGAAAAACATCAATTGCATTGTGAAAAAGCATGAAGTATAATATGGATATTCGCCATAGATGGCGGTATTTTTAGGAGGTTGTTCACTTGAAAGGTACAGTTAAATGGTTTAACGCAGAAAAAGGTTATGGCTTCATTCAAATGGATGGTGGCGAGGACGTATTCGTACATTTCTCCGCAATCCAAGGCGACGGCTTTAAAACTTTGGAAGAAGGTCAAGCGGTTGAATTCGAAATTACTGAAGGTAACCGTGGACCCCAAGCAGCTAACGTAATCAAACTGTAAGTGTAACTGAATTGTAAGAATGGTTCCGTTTCTACGGATGTCTTATATATTACGGTTAAACTATGAATTGAGAGCGCAGTTCCTTTAATTTAAGGGACTGCGCTTTTTTGCGTAAATACGTTTATGATATGAGAAGATTGAGCAGGAATAGGGTATTATACGTAATAAAACTAGGCAGAAGACATTTCAAATTGAAGGAGTTGAGAAAATGAGTGCAGCAGAGGCTAGTCGTAAGCCTTCCCTGATTGAAGGTCCTATTGCCAAAACGCTGTTTATGTTCTCTTTGCCGATGCTGTTCGGAAACATTCTGCAATCCCTGAATGGAACGATCAATTCGATCTGGGTGGGGAAGTTTCTGGGAGAAGCCGCATTGACTGCCGCTTCAACGGAAATATTATAAACGGCTACGGGACAGTGGCAGCAGCAGCTTATACAGCAGCCAATAATTTGTCGAGCTATGTGCAGATGCCAGCAATGGCGTTAGGTGCAGCTGTATCTTCCTTTGCCGCTCAAAATATCGGAGCCGGACGTTGGGATCGAGTGCGCATGACAACCTGGATTGGGATTGTGTATAATTTTGTGTTGACTGGTGGAGCTGTGGTATTAATTTACGTGTTTAATCGTCAGGCCTTGCTCATGTTCCTTCCTTCTACAGGGGGTGCATTGGAATTGGGTATGCGGATTAATCTGATCACCTTGTGGTCTTTTGTTATATTCGGTGTTACCAATGTCATTACAGGTGTTGTTCGATCGACGGGTTCCGTCATGATACCGCTTTTAATTACCATTATTTCATTATGGGGCATTCGTATACCTTTGGCCTATGTATTTGTCGATGAGTATGGTCTAGATGCTGTATGGTGGAGCTTTCCTGTTGGTTTTGCTATTTCTGCCGTAGCAGTCATTTACTATTATGCTTTCGGGAACTGGAAGCAGGCAAGCATGGGAGAGGGAATCCAAGCCATGAAGCCCGCAGAGGACAAGGGATAGATAGGCCATTTATACTATTTGCGATTAAAGTCTTATAAGGATAGATTTTGTCTAACTCCTATTTTTGACTAATAAAACATTACAGGTATAAAATTCTTTTTGTAAGAATAGCTCATTTTCTTGAATTTTAAAGAAAAAAGTGAGGTTGTTCATTTGTGCTAAAAGGACGATCATATTATAATGGATATGGTTTGGATAGGTATAATTACGTAGACAACAATGTGGAGGCACCGTCATTTGAGTTATGTTGAGCAAGGACGTTATCAAGTACCGAGAGGCCCCATAGGTCTAATGAGCCGAATGTACAAGCACATTCTCCCTGAAACGAAACTAGAATTGAGTAACTGGAAGAGCAAGGCCGAACAAATTCCGGACCCTGAGCTGCGAAGCCAGGCGCTTGCGAGCATAGCGGATAAGACATTTCACTGCGTGGGTGGAGCGGTTTATGCCGCTGCCAATATGTCTGCCCGGCAGACGCTAATTCCGCTGATCGTAGCGTATCAGACCATTAGTGATTATCTGGACAACCTGTGTGATCGCAGTACGTCCATGGACCCGGATGATTTCAGGCTACTGCATCAGGCTATGCTGGATGCGGTTAATCCGACGGCTAGGCCAGTGAATTATTATGAGTTGCGTCGTGAGCAGGAGGATGGCGGTTATTTGACCAGGCTGGTGACAACCTGTCAGTCTTGTGTAAGCAGGCTTCCGGGCTATGAGGCGGCCATGCCTTACGTTCAGGATTTGGCGCGATTATACACGGATTTGCAAGTATACAAGCATATTAAACCCGAGCTGCGGGAACAAGCGCTTTTGGATTGGTGGTCGCTTCATAAAGACCGTACACCAGAGTTGCGCTGGAATGAGTTTGCTGCGGCTACCGGTTCAACTCTGGGGGTCTTTATGCTGTTTCTTGCTGCCAGCGACCAGCATCTGACAGATGCAGGGGCTGCCTCAATACATGCATCGTATTTTCCACATGTGTGCAGTCTTCATATTTTGCTGGATTATCTAATCGATCAAGACGAAGACCGGAAGGGCGGAGATCTTAACTTTTGCAATTATTATGAAGATACCGACATGGTGCTAGACCGGATCGCCTACGTTGTGAATCGGGCGCGGGCTGATATTGCAGATGTCCCTGCCAGCTCCTTTCACCGGATGATTATCGAGGGATTGCTGGCTTTATATTTATCCGACCCTAAAGTTAGCGAGCAGCAGGACGTTCGCGCTGTTTCGAGACGTTTAATGAAAAATAGTCCGCTCATGCGTTTGTTTTTCTTATTAAACAGTCGATGGATAAGAAGGCTTATATGATTATTTTGAGGAGGTCATAAATCATGACAGCAGTTAAGAAAATTGCAGTATTAACAAGTGGTGGAGATTCACAAGGGATGAACGCGGCAGTTCGCGCCGTCGTACGTAGCGGATTGTATTTTGGACTGGAAGTATTCGGAATTCAACGTGGTTATCAAGGCCTTTTGAACGACGATATTTTTCCAATGGATCTGAGAAGCGTCGGAGATATCATCCAACGTGGGGGAACTGTACTTCAATCTGCAAGATGCCTGGAATTTACGACTGAAGAAGGGCAGAAAAAAGGCGCTCAAATTTTGCGTAACCATGGAATTGACGGCGTAGTCGTGATTGGTGGCGACGGTTCCTACCAAGGAGCTAACAAACTGACTAAGCAAGGCATTAAAACGATGTGTCTTCCGGGTACGATTGACAACGACATTTCCTTCACGGACTACACTATTGGTTTTGATACGGCGGTTAGTATCGTAGTGGACGCAATCAACAAGCTGCGTGATACGATGTCATCCCATGAACGTTCTTCTATCGTGGAAGTTATGGGACGTCATTGTGGTGATATTGCTCTGCATGCGGGTCTGGCTTCTGGCGCAGAAACGATTTTGGTGCCTGAGGTAGAATTTGACCTGAACGAAGTATCCGACCGGATGAAACAAAACTTTAAGCATGGTAAACGCCACAGTATCATTATCGTTGCTGAGGGTGTAGGCAAAGGCGAAACAGTAGCACAAGTTATACAAGAAAACTGTCCGGATTATGAGCCTCGTGTTACAGTGCTTGGACACATCCAACGTGGAGGCACACCAACAGCGTTTGACCGCAACCTGGCGAGCCGTTTGGGTGACTTTGCTGTTCGCCAATTGATCGAGGGTATATCTGACAAGGCTTGCGGAATGATCGACGGTAAGTTGGTAGCCACAGATATTGACAAGGTTGTAAATACCAAAAAAGATTTCAATATGGAGCTTTATGAGCTGGCCTTGCGTTTGTCCCAATAATCCTTTATGTAAAATAGATCGGCTCTGATATTGGAAATGATCAAAATTATGCGGATGACCCGAGTCATCCGCTATTTTTTAGCTTTGAGTCCTATCAGGAGGTAGTCATATATGTACCTATTCAAAATCGAAGTGGACAGTTCGGAAGGAGCGCTGACCGTCATTCTCGCTGCTGAAAATGAAGAACAGGCATTTGAAGAGATTGAACAACATGTGGAGAGACACTTTCTATATCCTCCCAAGCTGAACGAAGTGGCTATTGTGGAGAAAAAACGAATAACTTTAGGGGCAGCATATGTAATCGAGACACGCAAAGGCTAAATAGCCTCTGCGTGTTGTTTTTTTTGGCCGAAACGACGTTGTACTCTCACCAGACGCCAGAGAAGTAAAATAGCGCCTACTGCCAACCCTGTTATCAAACCGATCCAGTAGCCGTAGGGCCCCAATGAAGTCCAGCGTGCCAGTATATATCCTACAGGAAGCCCAATGACCCAATAGGAGAGGAATGTGAGCAAAAAGGCTGGATTGACGTCTTTATACCCGCGTAGCGCTCCTTGTGTAGGTGTAGCGACAGCATCAGATATCTGAAAGAAAATCGCATAGATTAGAAAATGCTGTGCCAATTGAATGACCTGCGGATCGGTGGAGTAAAGTCGAGCGACCTGTTCACCCCAGATAAGCAGTACAATAGCTGTAATCAGTGATAGACCTACTGCGCTGCTAATTCCCATTACACTATAAGCTTTGGCATCCCGCGGACGAGTAGCTCCTGTTTCATAGCCAACTAGAATCGTAAGTGCCATGCAAATGCTGAGTGGAATCATATACAGCGTAGATGCAAAGTTCATGGCGGCCTGATGTGCAGCTATGGTAGCTGTATTATAGCTACTCATGAAGAGAGTGACGGCTGAAAAGACGGCAGTCTCAAAAAATATAGCAAATCCAATCGGTACGCCAATCTTGATGAGCTCTTTCAAAGCACCAGCAGCAATCCTGTATATTTTGCTGAAGATTCGGTATTCGGCAAATATTTTTCCACGATGCGTAGTGATACCGGCGACCAGCATGATGATCCAGTAGGTGGTTGCCGTTGCCACCCCGGAGCCTACACCCCCCAGACGCGGAAAACTCCAGTTTCCATAAATAAGGAGATAGTTCAACAATACATTAATGGGTAACGACATGAGCGTGATGAACATCGTAAAGCGGGTTTGTCCCAATGCATCCATAAAGCTTCGGAGCACAGTGTAGGCAAATAGAGGAACAATCCCGAAAGCCATCGCACAAAGATAGTACAGGGCCACATTATGAACTCTCAATTCCAAATTCATACCGTTCAAAATAGGCTTGACCAAAATGAAGCCAGCAATCAAAACGACCATAGACAGGGCGAGAGAGAGCCAAAGTGCTTGAATGACATAGTAGGAGACTTTATCTTTGCGCTGTGCTCCTACCAATTGAGATACAATGGGCGTGATAGCCATAAGTATTCCGTTAAGGCCTGTTTGTACAGGAACCCATAGGCTTACTCCAATGGCTACTCCAGCCAGATCGGCAGGGGAAAAGTGTCCCGACATATTCGTATCAAAAAAAGTCATGGCAGATAGTGCAAGCTGGGTAATCAGGATAGGGAGCAAAATGTAGAAAAGTTGCTTCCATTTCTGTCCCGTTGTTAGAGTCAATTGCATTTTTGTTTTCCTCATTTACTAGGGATTGATTATTCGTATGTATCATAACATGTAAGTATTTATTGTAAGGGATACCGATACATTTGAACAGTAATAAAAAAGACTGCTCCCGTTCGCCAAACAACGGGACAGCCTTCGAAATGATTATATAATTTCTAGATTTTATATAAAATAATAAAAAGTCCCGAGAGATAAATTATTTGTATGTTACTCCGCTAGTATAGCGGTTTGTGGCATTCCAAAGTAGATATTCATCCACTTTCATATCCTTAAGCGCTCGAATTTGGTCCTCTACTTGAGTTTTTCCATACTTAGCATAATGTCCGCTCCCCAACCAACTTGCGGTAAAATCCTGGATCCAAGGACGAATAATTGGCTTTAGCTTGCCCGTCGGATCGAGCTTTTTGTGTGTATCGGCCATGGAGCCTTTAATCGTCTGGTATGGATTCTTATCGGGGTCTTTTACACCGAACCAGCCTGTGGTGTAGTGACTTGGATAAACCATGGGCGAAATGACATCCACATTTTCGGAGATTTTAGTGAAATCTTGTCCGATCCCCTCCGCAGCAGGAACGGATGCGGCATATCCGAAAATATCTACCGATACTCGTACACCTAATGGAGCAAGCTCTTTACGGGCATATTGTACGAATTCAGCGACTGCATCCGAGCGGGATTGATCTGATTGGGTATATTTCAGCTTGTCTGCTCTTTTCTCAAAGCCTTCGGGGAAACGTACATAGTCAAATTGAATTTCCTTAAAACCAAGTTTGGCTGCTTCCTTAGCGATGGCGATATTATAATCCCATACTTCTTTATTATAGGGATTGACGAACCCGTCTCCTTTGCCGTTTTTCCAGACAGAGCCGTCAGGGTTACGGAAAGACATCTCGGGATTTTTGTTAGCCAGTACCGTATCTTTAAATACGACAATACGAGCAATCGGGTAAACATTATGCTTTTTCAATCGGTCCATCAAACCGGAAATATCCCGAATGAATTTTTGCGGCTTGCCCAATTTGAGCAGCTCGGGATTGGTCGTTGGATAAGTGATGTAACCTGCATCGTCTTTAATATCAATAACCATGGAATTGAGCTCTGTCTTGTCAAGCAGTTCAAGCAGCTGAGTCATACGCGAACCGCCTGCGCTATAAGCCGTGACATAGATGCCCTTGATAGCAGGAGTCGTCGGTTGTGGGTCAATTTTAACTGGGGGATTGGAGGCATCCACCTTCATATTATTGTGCTGAGCCTGGATCATGGCGCTACTAATTGTTGTTGCCACCGTATCTTTTACATTTGGAGCGTTGGCTGACTGATCGCCGTTTCCGCCTATCCCCATCGCCAATAGCATAATTGCCCAAATCATATTCATTTCCTAACTCTCTCCCTTATGTATGTCGCTTACCTGATTATACGTAAAGTTATGTATCGAAAAACAACACGCTTGTAACCAATACTGGAATCATCAGGCACAGTCTTACATGATTAACCCAACCTGTGTTCATTGAATCCATAAAAATGCATAAATAATGCCGCTCTCTTCGCGGTTGTAGATGTAACCGGAAGAAGCGGCACTTGGTAAAGAAATTTATTGAAGATAATTATTGTCTTGATGCTCGCAAATACTGTACTGAATAATTTCTAGCGCATCCGTTGGCTTGAGTATGGCCATCCCGTCCCGAAGCACAATCATCGAGTTCAGCTCATCCTTTTTGAGAGAAGGGAGCATTTCCGGGTACCATCTTAAGACAATGTCGGACAGTTTTACCGTTTCCATTTCCACAAAAATCACCCTTTCCTGCTCGGAATCATTCCAAAAGAATCATTCAATACGATTCGGAAAAGCAAAGTGCCTGTGAAATAGCAGGTAAAGCTGGTCTTTATATACTATGGGAACAGCGCACATATAGTGTACCACAGAAACTGTATTTTGACACTTGGGTTTGTGCTTATCTTCGGCGAAATGAACCCATCACCCCAACCGTTTCCACAATATTGACAAAAGCTGAAGGGTCCACTTCTTTAATGATCCGTTTTAATTCAACTAGCTCGTAGCGTGTCGTGACAGTCATCAGCATGTCCTTTTCGGTATGTGAAAATGCGCCTTCAATTTTTATTTTGCTAACACCGCGTGGTGTTGTTAACATCCGCTCCAGTAGCTTGTCGGTGTGTTCTGTAATAATGTAGACGGTAATCTTCGTGTGACTGACATAGATTTGATCCAATACCTTGCCAGTCACAAAAATAGATAGCATGGACGCAAGTGCAATATTCCAATCATCGTTCAAATATCCTGCTGCAAGAATGACCAGTCCATTCATGCCAACAAGTACAGTTCCTACGGGGAAGTCACGATAACGAGTGACGATGGAACCGATAATGTCAAAACCGCCCGTAGAACCCCCTACCCGAAAGGAAATTCCTGCTCCAACGCCGATCATCACCCCACCAAAAACGGAGGCTAGCAGGGGGTCTGATACGACAGATTGCACCGGCACCCAGGCCAAAATCCACGTTGTAACGACAACGGATAAAATGCTCAGGCTAATAAAACGCTTGCCTAAAATAAACCAGCCTGCAATAAGCATCGGAATATTGATAATAAAATACATCGCGCTGATATCAAATTTTGTGAAGTAGCCAATTAACATGGAAAGACCGGCTACTCCCCCGCTCAGCAAGTGGTGTGGCACGAGAAACAGATTAAAACCGCATGCAATGGCAGCGGCTCCAAGAATGACAGTTAAGCAGTTTAACACTATTTTTAACAACTTATTTTCACCTCATTTAAATTATACGGGAAGCAACTTGCTGGTATTCATGAATTGTTCTGTGCTATAATGCGATGTGGATATTCTTGAGTAGGGACCTATGTCCAGAGAAACACTTAAAATTTAAACTGTTTTAAAAAGGATAAATTCGTTTAAGATGTATCGGATAGGTTCCCCAAATTCATTACAGAAAGATACAGTTATAGGTCTAAATAAACTGTCACTGTATTGGGGAAAACTTATACAATAATATCGCTACTTAAGAATACAGACAACATTGTGGATTGTCCACCACATCCACCATTATGAAGGAGTTTGAATAAATTTGACGACATTTGCAGAATTTGATCTTGAACCGAAAGTAATTCAGGCGATTACAGAACTGGGCTTTGAAGAAGCAACACCAATTCAATCCCAATCCATCCCGATTGCACTGCAAGGCAGAGACATGATTGGCCAAGCCCAAACAGGTACTGGTAAAACCGCTGCGTTTGGTATTCCGCTGATTAACAAAATTTCTAGAAGCGACGAAAAAATCAGAGCCCTGATCATGGCACCAACACGTGAGCTTGCTATCCAGGTAGCTGAAGAAATCGAAAAACTTTCCCGTTTCAAAGGTCTTCGTACTTTGCCAATCTATGGTGGACAAGATATCGTACGCCAGATTCGTGCTTTGAAAAAGAAACCTCAAATTATTATTGGTACGCCAGGACGCTTGCTTGACCATATTAATCGCAAAACCATCAAGCTGGAAGATGTAAACACAGTTGTTTTGGATGAAGCAGATGAAATGTTGGATATGGGCTTCATGGAAGATATTCAATCCATTCTGAAGCAAGTTCCAGACGAGCGTCAAACGATGCTTTTCTCGGCTACAATGCCTCCTAATATTAAAAGATTGGCTGAGCAATTCCTCAAAAATCCTGAGCATGTTTCAGTTATTCCTAAACAAGTTAGTGCTCCACTGATTGATCAGGCCTATATCGAAGTTCCTGAGCGTCAAAAATTCGAAGCATTAAGCCGTTTGATCGACATGGAATCCCCAGAACTTGCTATCGTATTTGGTCGTACCAAGCGTCGGGTAGACGAGCTGGCTGAAGCTCTGCAAAAACGCGGATATTCTGCAGACGGTTTACACGGTGACTTGTCTCAAAACCAACGTGATGCTGTAATGCGTAAATTCCGTGACGGAAGCATCGACGTGCTCGTAGCGACTGACGTAGCTGCCCGTGGTTTGGACGTTTCCGGCGTAACTCACGTTGTGAACTTTGACCTTCCGCAAGATCCAGAAAGCTATGTTCACCGTATTGGACGTACTGGACGTGCAGGTAAAGAAGGGGAAGCTTGGTCTTTCGTAACGCCTCGTGAAATTGACCATTTGCACTTTATCGAACGTGTAACTCGTCACCGCATTCCACGCAAGCCGCTTCCAACGTTGGCTGAAGCTCTGGAAGGTAAACAACGTATCATTGCTGAACGTCTCCTAGAGGCTGTAGAAAGCGGTGAGCTGAACGAGTATAAAGGTTTGGCTATTCAAATGCTGGAGCAATATGATTCTGTACAACTTCTCTCTGCAGCTCTGAAGCTGATGACTGGTGAGAAGAGAGAAGCATCGATTGAACTGACTCCAGAAGATCCAATCCGTGCAAAACGTCGTAAACCAGACGTGCGTTCTGGCGGTCGCAAGCCTTCTAACTATAGCGGTCGCAGCAACGGTGGTTACAATTCCAACCGTTCTGGCGGTAGCGGCGGTAGTGGAAGCAAAGGTGGATATGGCGGTTACAACCGTGGCAAAGAAGGCGGTGGCTACAACCGTGATTCCGGAAGCCGCTATAGTGGAGATCGCAAACCACGCCCGAGCAGCAATGGAGAAACTCGTCGCCCTGCAAGACGTGAAGATTCCTCTTCCGAATAAGAAATGAAATAATGAAAAGTCGAAGCAGATGAAGCTTCGGCTTTTTTGTTATGATTAATCAGTATGTATGAACCTTTTAGAGATCTGCTTTAATGGGTCACGTATTGATTTCACTGGCGTATTAGGGCTGAAATACGGTATGATATAGTCAAGAGCCGGAATTTATAGGCATAGCAACATGAGTCTTGGAACTGCCAAGGCTTGCGGAGGGAGAGACTGACATTGGAGTTTAAAGGAGCTATGGGTGGTATTTACCGCCTGACCGAGTGGATTACCCGACTGGCGGCTACAAATTTGTTATGGGTGTTATGTTCGTCGCCTTTTGTGTTCTGCCTCATACTGAAACTACTTGTAATGAATCAGAATTTGGCTAATGAGTCTTTACAAATGAATTGGGCGATGGCTATTTTGGCACCGCTTACTTTATTTCCAGCCACATCGGCTATGTTTACAGTGGTTCGCAAATGGGTAATGGGCGATACCGATACGGGCGTGTTTCGTACCTTTTTTAAAGGGTATAAAGAGAATTATAAGCAAAGTTTGATCGGGGGTATCTTTTACACGTTGCTGTTTGTCATCATGTATGTGGATTATACCGTATATATGACACAACTCAGCAACTTGCAAATCGTGGGCGTAATTATGCTTATTCTTATCATTATTTTGCTTGTGTCTATGTTTAACTTCTTTTCGATGGTGGCTCATTATCATATGTCTACCGGACAAATTATTAAAAATGCGGTGTTACTGACGCTGATTCGACCATTTCGTGTATTTTCTACCCTGCTCGGCAGCGCTGTTGTTATATTTATCGGAGTCAAATATCCTGTGTTTTTCCTATTCTTCATTGGCAGCGTGGTTGCCTGGTTCGCTTTCTTTAATTTTTACGGAACGTTCCTCAAAATGCAGGATCAAATGGAAAAGATGAAGCAGAAAGATGAAGATACGGCAAGCATTGAAGACAAAAAAAGTGATAACCCCTAAAAATAAAACATATTTCTCCTAGCATTTACTTTCTGAGTGAGAAGCGCTATAATAAGGTCACATCCTGCGATGCACGTTACGGTCATTTGTTGTTTTGAACCAATGACAATGTCTAGGGAGATCTATACGGATGAATAGCTGAAAAGCCCTGTCAATTCCTGACAAGGGGACTTCAAAAGTTTATTCTGCGGTCACCCACCTGCTAAAGCAGGTTCAGAAGACGCTATGGTCGGACGGCATCGGCGGGTACTCCAAAGATAATGAATACACTCTGTTCATGCTTCGTGCAGAAACAGGGTGTTTTTTGTATGCAACAATGTTAAACTAAGACATGAGGTACTAAGGTCGCATACCACAGGTATGGTCGGTTAACTTTTTGTTGTTTAACGTTTTTTATAAAGCGCTTGCAGCAAAAAAACCGATGTGCTGCATTTCGGCAACGATTATCGTGAAGGAGGAAATGTCTTGTCGTTGAAGAGGACTCTGGTAGGGATTGTGCGCAGCCAAGAAGGTACAAGCGACCGGGTCAAGGACCCCCAAATGAAGACACGCTATTATAACTTATCGAGAGACAAGGCTTGGGAAGAAGTATCATCTATTTTGAAAAAAATTCCTGGCTACAAGGTACTCCATGAGGTAGCATCCGTAGGTGAGATTACGTTAGAGAAGCGAACGGCGTTCGGTAGAACCATCGACATTACCGTTTCCATATTGTCCGTCTCGCCAGTTCGGAGTGCGGTGGATATTTATTCTGCTTCACGGGGATCGCTAGGGGACTTGGGCGCGAATTACCGCATCATTTTGCAACTGTTCGCTATGATTGACAAGAAGCTGTCCGCTCATAAGGTCGTGCAGTAATTGTAGATGTGTGAGCAGTGATGTGGCAGACAAACGTCAAAAAAAGCGAGGAAGGCAACCCTTCACTCGCTTTTTTAATATTCAGTCTGATTTAGACGAGTTTTTTCACTGCTGCAATCGCTTGGTCATAGTCAGGATGTTCGGACATTTCGCTCAAGTATTCTACGTAAGCGATTTTGTCATTTTGATCAATTACAAAAATAGCTCTATGATCCAAATGGAATTCCTTGATGAACACACCATAAGCTTCGCCGAAGGAATGATCCTTATAGTCGGACAGTGTCAATACGCGGTCGATACCGGCAGCACCGCACCAACGAGCTTGAGCGAAAGGCAGATCGACGCTGACAGTTAGCACCACGACTTGATCCCCAAGGGAATCAGCTTCTTGGTTAAAACGTCGAGTCTGTGCGTCACACACGCCTGTATCCAAAGAAGGAACAACACTGATCAATTTGACTTTGCCCGCAAAGTCTTGGAGCGTAGCTGCTTCTAGCAGGTTTTTCTGTAATTTGAAATCAGGTGCCTGATCTCCAACCTTCAGTTCAGGACCTAAGAGTGTCAAAGGATTGCCTTTAAAAGTAGCAGCTCCTGTACGTTCTTGTGCCATATGTAATAGCCTCCTTGGTTTTTAGCATTGGTTATCGTTGCCGAAATCTATTATAATCTTTTATAAAAGACATTGTCCAATTTGAATAAGGTGGAGACACCCATGAAGGAAGGATTGCCTTGATTTTTTTACGTTATGAGAACTGGAAAAGTTATTTGCGGTTTTACCCAGTGACCTGTCTGATTTTGCTCATTAATATTGTGATGTTTATTGTACTCACCGTACAGGGTGGATCGGAAAATAGTTTGACGCTGATCCGATATGGAGCTTTGATTAATGAAGCGCCATTCACTGATCAGCTGTGGCGATATGTATCAGCCATGTTTTTACATGCAGGGTTTGATCATCTTCTGTTCAATTCCTTCGCCATACTCGTATTCGCTCCTCCGCTGGAGCGTTTGCTGGGGTCCTTCCGCTATGTGTTATTGTATCTGGTCACGGGCATTGTAGGGAACATACTGTCCATCGCGCATTACAACATGATGGCGGAAACGACAGTCTCTGTAGGAGCCTCAGGAGCGATTTATGGCATCTATGGAGCTTTCCTATACGTTGCCCTGTTCCAGCGGTCACTGATGGATGACGCCTCGCGCAAAACGCTGTACACGCTGCTTGGGTTTGGTATCCTGTTTTCTTTCGCTGTAGCGAACATTAACTGGACGGCTCACTTCGGGGGATTACTTAGTGGGTTTTTCCTTTATGGATTAATGATCAGATTGACTGGCCAACGCAAACGTCACTAAAGACAGTTTTACCGTAAGTTAGCAGGGTAAGAAAGAGGATGATGTTCGATTGACGTCTTCTTCCGGATGTTGAAAAACAGATTGGAGCGAATATCGGAGTGGAATTACGACAGTTGCAATACTTCATGAAGGTAGCGCAAAAAGAACATGTCACTCAGGCAGCCGAGGAGCTACATGTGGCGCAATCTGCGGTAAGCCGGCAAATTCATCAGCTTGAAGAGGAGCTGGGAGTTAATCTTTTTATGCAAAAGGGTCGCAATTTGCAGCTAACGCCAGTGGGACAGCTATTTTGCAAACGGGTTGAGACGATTATAAAAGATCTAGAGCGAGCTGTTTTGGAGGTTCATGAGTTTTTGGACCCTGAGGGGGGCGAAATCCGCATCGGTTTTCCGCACAGTTTGGGGATTCATCTTATTCCTACGGTGGTGGCTGAATTCCGAAAGCGGTATCCCAATGTTAAATTCAGATTTAAACAGGGGATGTACCCGAGTTTAATTCGTGATGTGTTAGCGGGTGAGGTGGATTTGGCTTTTGTATCTCCTTTTCCGGATCGTCATGATCATGTAGAGGGGGATGTGGTGCTGACCGAGGAGTTGTTTGCTGTTCTCCCGCCCAATCATCCTTTAGCCACGGCCAAACACATCACGCTGAGTCAGCTTAAAGGAGAAAAATTCATCCTGTTCAGAGATGGATATTCGTTACGCCCGATTGTCTGGCAGGCTTGTCTGGAGGCAGGATTTACGCCAGATATTGCTTTTGAAGGTGAAGAGACAGATACGATTCGCGGATTAGTTGCGGCTGGTATGGGAGTCAGTCTTTTGCCTGAAATGGCGTTGTTTCAGACTAACCCGCTTCAACCTGCAAGAGTGTCAATTGTTGATCCAGAGGTCACGCGAACTATAGGCTTGATTCATCGCAAAGATGACAAGCTACCATTAGTTGCAAAGTCATTCCGGACTTTTTTGTTGCAATATTTTGGTCTTAAAGGTAGTGTTGCTACTCCGAATGGAAGTGCAAAAGCGGATTTAGGGCAGTGAGTATAGCTGGTTGGTTTTAGATAAAGAAAAAAAGGTTGTTCCTCTACCGTTAACTTGGTGGAGGAACAACCTTTTTTGCAGCACAAGCAATTAATCCCGGCTGTTAAAGATACCGATTAAGCGAATTAGTTCCAGCAAGGAAACGAGAGCTGCAGCCACATAAGTTAATGCAGCAGCATTTAATACTTTGGCGATACCCCGTTCTTCATCACTACGGATAAACCCTTCGGAAACCATAATTTCCCGGGCGCGGTTGGAAGCATTAAATTCAACCGGTAATGTAATTAATTGAAAAGCAACAGTAGCCGAGAAAAAGATAATACCCAAGCCAATCAGGTTCGTGTAGCTGAATAAGAAACCGGCAATCAGCAGAAATGGTGCAATCCCGGAAGCGAAGTTTACGATCGGAAAGATCCGATGACGGAGTGCTAGCATGGGATAATGCTCTTTATGCTGAATGGCATGACCGACCTCGTGACAAGCTACGGCAACTGCGGAAATGGATTTTTCATAATAAACGGGCTCGGACAGCCGTACGACTCTTTGCATCGGATCATAATGGTCAGATAACGCACCAGGTACTGGTTCAATAGGTACATCATGCAAACCATTGCGATCCAGCATATGCCGAGCTGCATCATAACCGGTCAACCCATTTTCATTTGGGACATCAGACCATTTATTAAAAGTACCTTTTACACGGAATTGCGCCCATAAGGATAATCCGAACGCAAGAATAATCAATATATACATACCCATCATAAAGCAACCCTCCATTATTGTTCATCATAGCCCGGGCATCTACATCATAGAACTATGCTCCAGCAGATACTTCAGAGCTTCGATACAAGCGGCGCTTTGTGGTAGTAGACCAGTAAGCAACTTGCGCGCTTGAACGGGCTTGAGCTGCCCCAAAAGAGGCTGTAGTTCATTGACTTCACGTTCTAGACGCTGCATGTGCATCTCTAGACTCGTTAGTTTGTCAGTGACGTGCTCTTCCCCCGCGACCGAGTTCCATTTAATCAGTGTCTGTCTGATTTCCTCAAGGCTATACTTCTCTTGTTTCATTTGGTTAATACGTTCAAGCCTGTTTAAGGTTTCATCATTATAAAGTCGATAATTTTTCAATGATCGTTCTTCAGGTGTGATCAAACCAAGCTTTGTGTAATAATCAATAGTTCGTTCGCTGACACCAGCCGCCTTGGCTAGCTCACCAATTCGATACAGCTTCATATCCCCATCTGTCTTCACCTCGCGCTCTTCGTTCAACCTTCAATATTAGCATTTGCAAACGGAGTGTATATAAAGAATATTTTACATGATTCCCAACCATACAGTCAAACGTCATGCTTTTTTTGGACAGAAACAAGCTACTTTTATAGTTAGTAAATGTGACATGGAGTGTTTGGGACCATATTTTTTTAACATAATAAAAAAAATCTTGTCAACTTTCATGTATTCTGATTATAATGACAATAAGAATTTCACGAAATGTAAAGAAACTTAACATTCGAGGGAGTGGGCTTCATGAGAAAAAAGTGGTTAGTTGTATTATTGGCCATGCTGACAGTATTAGCTTTTCCGGTAGGTGCGTTTGCTGCTGACGGTCCGACAAATATTCAACTTCAAGCCGGGCTAAACACGGCCTTTACGTTCTTGGCATTTATACTTGTATTTTTTATGCAAGCGGGATTTGCATTGCTGGAGGCAGGCTCGACACGAATGAAGAATGCGGGCCATGTCGCTGGTAAAACGATTCTCACCACAGGTGTTGCGGCTTTGTCCTTCTGGGCACTTGGATTTGGATTCGGATTTGGTAATGATGGCGGCAACGGATTTATGGGACTGACGGGTTTCTTCATGAGTGGTACGAATGCTGCTGCATCGTTTGATGCTCTTTCAGGTCTGGATGTTCCGATTACAATTATGTTTTTGTTCCACTTTGCTTTCGCTGCGGTATCACTTTCTATCGCATGTGGGGGAATGGCAGAGCGTGCAAAATTAAGTGTATACATTATCTTCGGTGTTTTGTTCTCTATCGTGATCTATCCGGTTGTAGCTCACTGGGTGTGGGGCGGCGGATGGCTTGGTAAGTTAGGCATGCAGGATTATGCCGGTTCGACGGTAGTCCATTTGACAGGCGCTACGGCGGCACTCGTCGCTACACTGCTGCTCAAACCGCGTCTGGGCAAGTTCAATAAAGATGGCAAGCCGAACATTATCCCTGGTCATAATCAGGTGTACTCTATCTTGGGTGTTATTATTCTCTGGTTTGGTTGGTTTGGGTTTAACCCAGGTAGTGCTGTATCGGCTATGAACGACGGATTCTTTGGATATGTGGCCTTGACTACCAATATTGCTGCTGCGGCAGGTGGGGTTTTCGCTTTGCTCGTATCCTGGATGGTATATGGAAAAGCAGATATTCCTGCTATGCTAAACGGTGTGCTGGCGGCTTTGGTTGCTATTACTGGTTCTTGTGCCTTTGTAGCCCCTTGGGCGGCACTGGTCATTGGTGCAGTTGCAGGGATCGTCACTTTCTTCACAGCGCAATGGTTCGAGCGTGCAAGAGTAGATGACCCGGTATATGCTTTCTCCGTGCATGGTGTTGCAGGGATGTGGGGCGCAGTGTCCACAGGGTTCTTCGCTACTCCTGAACTTGTAAAAATAACAGGTGTAGGTCAAGCGGGTCTGTTCTATGGTGGTGGATTTACCCAATTAGGAGTACAGCTGCTTGGACTGATTGGCACTTTGGCTTTCGTGTTCGTCATTTCCTTCATTATTCTGGGTGCGATGAAAGCGATTATGGGTATTCGCGTTACGGAAGAGGAAGAAACGATGGGACTGGATATCAGTGAACACGGTACGTACGGCTATCCTGAGCAAATGAAGTTGGTTACCGAGGCTGAAAAGCGTTCTGGAATTGTGAACTAATATGTAAAATATAAAGAACCAGTATGGATGAGCGGAGGAGATGGAAGTATGGAACTGCAAAATAAGGCCTCTTGGGTGAGTTCCGCTGAAGCGATGGATCATGCAGATACGCCTGAATCGCTAAGGCAGGCCAGGGTCGACTCTCAAAAATGGCTGCTGGCTTCCCAAGCCTCCGCTCCGTTATCAGACTGGTTACGAACGGCGAATGAAATGCATGACCGCATCGCGGCCAGAGCTGTACAAATGTGTGAAAAAGGGATGGTTGAGGATGGCTTCGGCCCTCCTCCCGTCCCTTATGCATTTATAGCCTTCGGAAGCATGGGGCGCTCGGAATCGACGCTGTGGAGTGACCAGGATAACGGTATGATTATCAGTGACACAATATCTGCTGATAAAGAATTGTATTTTAGAGAGTTTGGTCACAGGGTGTCTGCGATGTTAGAGTATTTGGGATATCCCAAATGTGAGGGGAAAGTAATGTGCTCGGAGCCGTTGTGGCGCCAAACATTGTCTGGATGGCAAGAACAGCTAACGAAATGGTCGGACGATTTTGCTTGGGAGCCGATCCGTTATCTGATTATCTCGTCTGATATGAGGCATATCGCTGGAGATGAGCAATTATCTGCAAACTGGAAACGAAGTTTTTATGAGTTGTTCCGAAAACATCCTGATTTACCCTCGGCGGTGCTTAGGAACACGGTGAGGCATAAAGCGACACTTAATATTTTAGGTCAGATTGTTACCGAGCGCTTCGGTGAGCATGCGGGCGATTTTGATGTGAAATACGGGTTGTACATTCCGCTGGTGAACGCAGTCCGTTTTTTGGCGTTGCAACATGGTGTAGAGGAAACCTCCACCCTCAAAAGGCTCAGTCGTCTCGCATCATTGGAAGCGGCGCCGTTGCCTTTACTCGATGCTTGCGAGCGAGCCTTTCGGATCGCGCTTCAGCTTCGAATGGCTACTCCGGTGAAGAAGAATGATGGATTGCTGGTCAGCAATGGCTACCTGGCTGTAAAGCCGCTCAAACAAAGTAAAGGCTGGCATGAGTTGCGCGAGGCGCTTTCGACAGTACGACGGCTGCATCGTGCGTTGCAAAGGCAGTTGCGATTTATGGAAGGGAGAAGGTCATGAAGGAACCAGCGCAGGGAAGTGGCTTCTGGAGCGCTCTCCGCAGAGGAGGAGTGCCGTCTGCGATCGCATCTGTAATGGGGGCTCCTACGGCTCAGCAGATGGCTTTTATTCGCTCCTTAACCCGGG
This sequence comes from Paenibacillus sp. SEL1, assembly GCF_054602535.1. NCBI lineage: Bacteria > Bacillati > Bacillota > Bacilli > Caryophanales > Paenibacillaceae > Paenibacillus > Paenibacillus sp. SEL1. The sequence continues at coordinate 4,066,290 of NZ_CM137723.1, forward strand.
AGCAACGGCGCTCTGAAGTGTTGCGGACCCCGCTGGATCGTTTGGAGACGGTAGTTTTTGATCTGGAGACAACGGGATTTTCAGCACAGCATGGAGATGAGATTTTATCGTTCGGGGCGATTCGGGTTGTCGGGGACATGATTATGGAAAAAGAGCAGTTTTATACGCTTGTTAATCCACGGACTGTGATTCCTGAGCATATTACCGAGCTAACTGGGATTACCCGGGAAATGACGGATGAAGCTCCACCGCTTATGAACGGATTGCACGACTTTATGTCCTTTGTAGGTGGGCGAGTACTTGTGGCACATGCTAGCGCTCATGACAAGGCCTTTTTGAATGCTGCGTTATGGAAAACATCTAAAGTTCAATTGACTCACCGTGTTCTGGATACGATGATGCTTGCCAAATGGCTTGAGCCACAGCAACATCAAACCTACAGTTTGGATGAATTGTTGACCTATCAATCCATTCCGATTGAAGGGCGGCACCATGCGTTAGAGGATGCGAAAATGACGGCTAAGCTGTGGGTTGCCTATGTTCAGGAAATGTTGAAGCGTAATGTGACCAATTTGGCAGATGTCTACGCGCATTTAAGTCATGCCTGATTCAGTACAAGGCATAGCATTCATATACACATCAAAACAGCAAGTTCGCGATTTCGTGGGTTTGCTGTTTTTTTTGCGTCCTGTTCAGATTTAAAAGGTTAGAGGTGGGAACAGTATGGGCATCCTATGGAGAAGGTAAGGGTCATTTAGACGAAAGACAGGTGATAAGACTGTGAAAAGATTTCTTTTCATCAGAGCGATGGTTATGCTGGGTGTGGTTGGGGCTTTGTGGGGAGTTATTGAAAACACAACTTATGCAGCAAACCTGTCCATGGAAAATGCACCATTAAAAGAGGAATACGGTAGAGAAAGACTTAAAGCTGAGAAAGAGGTAGAGGATGAAACAGCAGATGCGGTAGAGGTAATGAAAAAGATAAAGCCTGGGCAGCGGCTTCCTTCTATGATTTTAAAGGGATTAAACGGCAAGACCTACGATGTAGGGGCCACGCGCAATAAAGCTTTGGTTATTAGCTTTTGGGCTTCGTGGTGCGATCCGTGCCGATTAGAAGCGCCTATGCTGAATGAGTTGTATAGTAAGTACAAAGATGATGTGGATGTGTATGGTATCAATGTAACTCGCTATGATCGATTGGAGGATGTGCAGAGGTTTTCCCGCTCTTTGGACCTCCAATTCCCCATTTTACTTGATGAGCAAGGAGCATTGTTTGAACGATTTGGAGGGGTAGCTTTTCCAACCCATGTAATGGTTGATCATCATGGACAGGTCCGCGAAATCATAATCGGCATGCTCAGTGAGCAGGAGTTGGAACGCAAAATAGAAACTCTTGAAAAAAAGAAGGTGTCTTTGGGAGCCGAGTAGACCCCAAAGACACCTTATAAGCTCATGCGAGCACCTGATTAGTGATTAACTAATCCGTGATGAGTAAGCTCTGTCTGATCATTTTTTGGAGTCGGTGCTTCCAATAATGCGTAACGGAAACTGTCCAAGAGAGCTTCCCAGCTGGCTTCAATTACATTTTCGGATACGCCTACGTTACTCCAGACGTCCTCATAATTTTTAGACTCAATGAGCACACGTACCTTGGCGGCGGTGGCATCCTTTTCGTCAAGCACACGTACCTTGTAGTCAGCCAAATGCATGTCCCGCAAGGCAGGGAAATATTGAGAAAGAGCCTTGCGGAGTGCGTTATCGAGCGCGTTGACAGGACCGTTACCTTCAGCTGCGGTATAGACACTCGTCCCTGCGACATTCAGTTTCAAAAATGCCTCGGATACGACCGGGCGGCCGGCAGTTTTCTCTACCAGCACTTTGAAGGATTCAAAAGAGAACATTTCCTTCACTTCACCACCTGCTTCACGAATGAGCAGTTCCAACGAAGCATCCGCGCCTTCAAACTGGTACCCCTGATGCTCCAGTTCCTTGATGCGGCTAATTACGCCTCGTGCCTCATCACTAGATGGGTCAAGGGTGATGCCCAGCTCTTGCGCTTTGGATACCACGTTGCTTTGCCCAGCCAGTTCGGAGACCAAGACCCGCTGCTTGTTCCCCACGAGTTCAGGAGCTATGTGCTCATAAGTTCGCGAGTCGCGCAGAATGGCTGACACGTGGATGCCCCCCTTATGGGCAAAAGCTGCATTGCCTACATAAGGCTGGTTCACAGGCATATTGACGTTGGCGACTTCGCTCACAAAGCGGGCTGTATTGTGGAGTTGATTTAACTTCTCAGTATCTAGACAGTCGTAGCCCAGTTTGAGCTGCAAATTAGGAATGACGGAGCACAGGTTAGCGTTACCACACCGTTCACCGTAGCCGTTGATGGTACCCTGAACCTGCCTTGCGCCTGCTTGTACAGCACTTAGAGAGTTCGCTACTGCCAATTCGCAGTCATTGTGTGTATGAATACCCAACTGCGACCTCGTTATCTGGCTTTGCAGCATAGTGACAATTTCCTGAATCTCATGCGGTAGGGTACCGCCGTTTGTATCGCACATCACGAGCCAATCCGCGCCTGCTTCTTCTGCTTTTTTCATAACGGCCATTGCATACTCGGGGTTGTTTTTATATCCGTCAAAAAAATGTTCGGCATCAAAAATAACCTCCATGCCCCCTTGCTTTAAAAAGGCGATGGAGTCGTAAATCATAGACAGATTTTCCTCCAGTGTCGTCTGTAGGGCGGTGTGCACGTGAAAATCCCATGATTTACCCACAAGTGTAGCAGCCTGAGCGCCGGATTCCAGAATTCGTTGTAGATTGACATCCTGTGCTGCGATGCTATCTTTGCGGCGCGTGCTGCCGAAGGCGACAATCTTTGCCTGAAGGCCTAGCTCTTGTACCCGTTTGAAAAATTCGATATCCTTGCTGTTGCTTCCGGGAATCCCGCCTTCAATATAATGAACACCGAGATCATCGAGTTTTTTGGCGATTTTCAATTTGTCATCAGCAGACAAGCTAATTCCTTCTCCTTGAGTGCCGTCTCGCAGCGTTGTGTCAAAGATAGAAATAGCGGTGGACATGAGGGACTCCTCCTTTGCGGATTGCTCAGATTGGTGATGCTCTGCTTTTTTAAGCACATTAATTTAGTTGTTTAACGCTTAAAAACAGGAAAGCGTTAGTTTGTCGTGTTCGTATGTTAGTCGATTATATCAACTTATGACTTCAATTGTAATATATAATTATCATTTTTAGCCGCAAAACCTTTATTTTTTATGTAAAATAGAAATAGCATTTAAGGGTATTTCAAGTATAAAATCAAAACACATATTCCCGCGATGACGGGTGAATTTACAGTTAAAAAGAAGGGTTGAGCATGAAAGATGTCAGTGCTTATTATCCGGCTGGTGGACGAGTTATTCTGCATGTGGATATGAATGCATTTTATTGTTCCGTTCATGCAGCGGAGGAGCCGGAGAAATATAAGGGACTGCCTACCGCAGTGGCAGGCAGTAGTGAGCTGCGCAAAGGTGTAATTGTAACCTGCTCATATGAAGCTCGACGATTGGGCATTTCAACAGGGATGGTCGTTCAGCAGGCTCGTCGGATCTGTCCGCACCTCATCGTAATACAGCCTGATTTTCACTTGTATCGTCGTTATTCCAAGGCATTTATGAGTATTGCCTATTCATATACGCCTATGCTGGAAGCAACTTCAATTGATGAGTGCTATCTGGATATTTCTGGCTCCAAACAGTTTGGAACACCTATGGAAATTGCTGAGGAAATCCAGCGCAGAGTAGAGGACGAACTGGGTCTGCCCTGTTCAATTGGAGTTGCTCCCAACAAGTTGCTGGCCAAAATGGCCTCTGATCTGAAAAAACCACGCGGGATATCTATTCTACGTTTGCGTGATGTACCCAACATTTTGTGGAACCTTCCTTGTGGTCAATTGTTTGGTGTGGGCCGCAAAACGGCAGATAAGCTTCTACAAATGAACATTCGCACCATTGGACAACTAGCTAAGGCTGATGAGCATATGCTGGTTGGCGTATTTGGTGTGACGGGTTCGTGGTTAAAATTGGCCGCTAATGGGATTAACCATTCTCCAGTCAGCACTGAACGGGAGCCAAACAAGTCCATTGGTCACACGACTACCCTGCCTATGGATGTGGTAAAGCTGGAAGAAGCCCAACGGGTACTTCTTAACATTAGTGATCAGGTAGCCCGGCGGCTTCGACGACACGGTATGCTGGCAGGAGGTATACAATTGACGATTCGGACGCCGGATATGAAGACCTTTACGCGTTCTCAGGTCAGGAGTACTCCTACGGAAAGTGCAGAAGACATATATAAGGAAGCTTGTGCGTTGTATCGTCGCCATTGGGGAGAAGATAAGCCTGTGCGCTTGCTGGGGATTACGCTACAGCAGCTCATTCCAAAGGAGGAAGCGGCCGTTCAAATGGATCTATTTGAATACCAGGATCAGCCTAAGAAAGAAAGCTTATTGAAGACGATGGATGCACTGCGCGATAAGTTTGGTGAAAATGCAATTTTGACCGCTGGGATGCTGGGAGATGATCCTTCGGTACTTCTTCGCAACTCCAAGTTGCGCGGAACTTCGCTGCAAAAAGACAATCTACCAACTCCGGAGTGAAACTTTTGGGTAGATTATTGCAAGCATCACAAGCTTACGTTATAAGTGTTTTTTGCATGAAGGATAAAGGAAAATAATTTGTAATAATATTGGGTTTGTATTAATATGTGAATAGAATGCAAAAGCTGGTTTGTTTGACTGTATAGGAGGAAGAGAAAAGTTATGGCTAAATACACTTGGGTAGAAAAAGATACATGCATTGCTTGCGGAGCGTGTGGCGCTACAGCACCAGACATTTATGATTATGATGATGAAGGTTTGGCAGAAGTGATCTTTGAAGGGGATGCAAACCAAGGCATCAAGGCGATCTCAGAAGATTTGTTTGATGATATGCAGGATGCTTGTGACGGTTGCCCTACAGATTCCATCAAAGTAGCAGACGAGCCGTTCAATAAAGAAGGTTAAGCGTAGGCTTCTTCGATAGGCACAGCACTGACAGCTCCCTTCGCCGTATAACGGTGAAAGTAAGCTGTTGGTGCTTTTTTTTTAGATTATAGAATGGTTCAGCGGAGGTGAACTATTCTATAATCGCAAGAAAAACTTCTGCCAAGCGCGGTCTAGCTTCCGTGAAAGTGCGTCGATAGACGTTTTTCTTATGTGCTGTCCATCGAGTCTATTTTTGCCGATATACATAATAGGAAGTATGCAAGATTACACGATCAGGAGGATCCGATGAACCATTCGCCTCATCTTAAATCGTATGTAAAAAAACACCCTGATAATAAAATGGCCTGGTATTTACTCGGCAAAGAGTATGAGAGCAGCGGTCAAGAGGGCAAAGCAAATTATTGCTTTAATCGCGCAGGAGAAGTGTTCGAAGCCTTCGAGCATAAACAGATTCCGGCAGACGTATGGATGGAATATCAGGATAAACTGGTTCAAATGTCCAAGGAGAAGGATCGAAGGACGGCTCGAACACGCCACCTGTTAACTGCGTTAATGGTACTACTGCTCATATGGGTTCCTTCAGCCAATTCACCGAGACCTTCAAATGAAAATGCATCTGTTCCATCTGGAACTGAGCAGGCAGCAATTGATAATATTGAAGTTACGAAAGTGGCCACTGCTGATCCGAAGGAGATGGCCCAGATCGGTGTGGTTGGTGGTGTGTTTACGGCTCAAGCTCGAAAAGGGAGTGGAGCTGGAACGGGGCTTACTGATTTGTTGGCTAAGACTAGCCGACTGCCGTCCAAGACTACGGTGTTGGGTATGGAGCAAGGGGGCTCGTGGCTGCTCTGGAGAGAGGGTATGAAGCCCTTACTTAGTGTACAGAACAAAGGAAACGGTGGATTAGCTGTTCAGTCTTACGACGCCGCTGCGTGCGCTTGCAAGCCGTCAGACAGTGAAAATCTTCGCAAAGCAGGTCTAAAATGGGCTGCTGGACAGGAGGAATTAGCTGTGTTGAATAGCTCCATGCGTGCTTTTCGCTCACAGCATCAACGTCTTCCCCAGAGTCTTGATGAACTGACTCGAGACTTTCCCGCTAACACGATGTACGGTACGACAGACGGGATGAAGAAGGCTTTTACACCTATGCGTAATTTACTTGCTTCACCAGGACAGGGAACAGGGAAGGCAGTAGATTTAGACGCTGACTCGTTGGCCGAAAGCAGTCCATTACTGGCATCGTCATTGCACGGACAGCCTTTTCTGGGGCAACCGTTGCGAATTGTGGTGGACAAATCCAAGCACAGGCTCGCACTGGTGAGTGGGAATGTACTTATTCGAAATTATCCTATCGGTTTGGGCGGAGAGAGAACACCAGAAGGGAAGTTTGTGATTACCGATAAAGTAGTAAATCCGAACGGCAAATCCAACGGTGAGTTTGGCAGCCGTGGAATGCAACTGTCTACAACGAATTATGCCATTCATGGCACGAACGAGCCGGACAGCATTGGCAAAAATGAGTCGTTGGGTTGCGTCCGAATGGGTAAAGAGGATGTGGAGGAATTGTTTGCACTCGTACCTTCGGGTACGGAGGTAGTTATTGGTAACGGGGGATTGCCTGATCAAGTGCTTGTGCCTGGTTCTCGATTTACAAGTGAGCCGCAGCATGACCAGACGAATCCCCGCAAAACCTATCACTGGCTAAATTAACGTTTTGATGCTATTGCTACTTGGTGTTTAACGATTTCCTGCTTGTGCTAAAACAATGACCAGAATAATCACAATGATGAGGAGAACAAAGCTGACGGCGGTCCATACAATCGCTTTCTTGTTCACCTCATCCTTTTTCTTTTGCAGACTGGGCGGCTTGCGCTTGGTCTTCATATCAGCAATCCCTCTTTTCTAACGGGCTAAGGTCTTGTCTTACTATGTCCATTGTAAATGGTTTGATTATACATTTTCAATGACATCTCCATGACAACTGAATTGTTCTGGAGCTACACCTCGCAAATTACTTTCTTTTTGGTATGGAAAAAGCTAAACTATTTTGTAGAGATGTTTTTTTAGGATTGTGCAAGGGCATAGAACGGAGTGGATGAATCGTGTTGTATCGAAGGATTGCGAAACCTGTTTTTTTTAAAATGAGTCCAGAGACGGCCCATCATGTAGTCATTGACGGCTTAAAACATGCGGGCTCATTCCCTGGTGGAGCAGCGACACTGCGAGGGATGTACGGAGTCAAGGAAACGGAGGATCTTGCCGTTGATCTGTTTGGCATTCATTTTCCCAACCCGATTGGACTGGCTGCAGGACTGGATAAAAATGCAGAAGCGGTTACTGGTTTTTCTTCCATCGGGTTTGGATTTATGGAAGTGGGAACGGTGACACCTGTGGGACAGCCCGGCAATGATCGGCCCCGGTTGTTCCGACTGCCTCCCGATGAGGCGTTAGTCAATCGGATGGGCTTTAACAATCTGGGTGCTGAGAGCATGGCCAAACGTCTGGCTGCACTCAAACATCGACCTGTTCCGGTCGCAGTTAATATCGGCAAAAATAAAATCACGCCCAATGAGGATGCTCATAAGGACTATGAAAAGTGTATTTCCGCACTGTATCCGTATGCGGACTTCTTTGTAGTGAATATTAGCTCGCCGAATACGCCGGATTTACGAAAGCTCCAGCATGGTAATGAACTGAAGTCGCTATTGGAAGCGGTTCGGGCAGAAATGGGAGTTCAGGCGAAAAAGTATGGCAATGCCAAGTCTGTACTGGTTAAAATTGCGCCAGATGTATCGGATGAGGAATTGGAATATATGACAGATGCGATTGCTGCCAGTGGAGTAGACGGCATTATTGCGACCAATACAACAATATCCAGAGCTGGTCTGACGCACCGAAATGCGAGTGAAACAGGAGGGCTGAGTGGTAAGCCGCTGCGTGACCGTTCCACAGAGGTCATCGGACGGGTGTACCGCCAGACGGAAGGTAAGCTGCCTATCATCGGATCGGGCGGCATCTTCACGAGTCGTGATGCCTATGACAAAATTAAAGCAGGCGCAAGCCTGATTGAAATTTATACAGCATTGATCTACGAAGGGCCGGAAGTAAATAGGGCTATACATGCTGGCCTGCGTGAGCTGCTTCGAAAGGACGGCTTTAGACACATTACCGAGGCTGTTGGTGCAGATCACAGATAAAAAAGCGTTGTCGGAAGAGACAGGAGGTACGGGGATGGACGGAAGAGACTGGGGAACATTTTTACTGCCATACGATCAGGCGGTGGAAGAGCTTAAGGTCAAGTTCAAAACAATGCGTGCGGAGCTGAAAAAGCGCGAGGAATACGCTCCTATCGAATTCGTAACCGGACGGGTTAAAAAAATATCAAGCATCCTCGATAAGGCAAAGAGATTACAGGTTCCTTCTGATCAGCTGGAGACGGGAATCGAGGATATTGCAGGCATTCGCATTATGTGTCAATTTGTAGAGGATATTCGGCGGGTGGCCGAATATATCAGAAGACGTAAGGATTTGACCGTACTGTATGAAAAGGACTATATCACCAATTATAAAGACAGCGGCTATCGCAGCTTTCATATGATTGTGGAGTATCCGGTTCAAACAGCAGTGGGGCTGAAGATTGTGCTGGCAGAAATTCAAATCCGTACTTTGGCTATGAATTTTTGGGCAACCATAGAGCATTCTCTTAGCTATAAGTATCGTGAAAGCTTGCCTGATAATATGCGCACACGATTGAAAAAGGCAGCTGAGGCAGCCTTTGTATTGGATAATGAGATGTCTTCTATGCGTCTTGAAATATTGGAAGCTCAGAAAAAGTTCGAGGATGAAGCCAATATCGTATCTAAAGTGCTAACAGGTATGCACCGGCTGTATTTCTACCATAAGATCAGTGAAACGATTGATGCGCAGCGCAGATTTAATGAACTGTGGGAACGGCACGACATGGAAGGAATCAAGCTGCTTCACGATGAGGTCAAAGAGATGCTAGAAGCCTCTACCAAGGAAGAAGACAGGGATGAGTATTAAATGGAAAACATTTCCTACGAACCGCTGTACGTGACTTATTTGGTATACTTCAATCGGGATCGGGATTACTTTGAATGTCATGAGGTACTGGAAGAGCTGTGGCTTAAGCTGGACCGTGACCCTGTATATAAAGGTTTGCTGCAAGTTGCTGTAGGACTGTATCATTTCCGGAATGGTAACTATCGTGGTGGACATATGATGCTGAATAGTGCGGTCCACAGGCTGGAGCATGCTCCTTCGCAGGCGCTGGGCATTAATATGGCGAAGCTGGTGGACGAGGCGCGCGTTTGCGCCCGTCAGCTTGCTGAAGCAGTTATGAGCGGTACGGAAGAGCTTCAGCACCAACCGCCGGTTTATCGGGATTTGACGATAGAAATCGTCGAGCCCGGGCTGCGCCGGGCCGTGGAGAAGGCATCGTCGTCCATTCCAGTCAACATCCCGCAGCAGAGAGGTCCTCGGCGTGGGGATAAGCATGGGCAGCGTCAGCAGGCGCTGGCAGCTTCAATTAGGCGAAGACAGACAGCTGGCGGCTCAGGCTCTGTCTCGGCGGAAACGAAGGATGCGCCTTGAGTTTGAAGCGCATGATAAACAAGCAGCCCGATCCGTTTCATGAGGATCGGGCTGCTTTATCGTTTCAGGTGTGTGAACGTTTGACTAGGAGGTTACGTTCTTTTTATATTTCTCAAAGAAGGCTTTGAAATCGTCGAGTGTGTACCCATTGTCCGAAGGACTTTCCTTCAACCCGCCTACCATACGTTCCTTTTCCACGCCTTTTTCGTAATAAATGAGCGTAGGGGTATACTCAATCTTATACTTGTCCCAGCCATCCTCATACTCACGCAGGTTAAATTCGTGCATCGTAATGTTCTCCTGCTTGCTCAAAGGCAAGAGCTTAGGAGTAGTGGCGCGGCAATGCACACAGTCGGACGCGAAATGATAGACGAAGAAGTTTTCCTTTTTGTCAATTTTACTCTGTAGATCTTCCGGCTTAATAATTTGCTGATAGTTCGGGTCATTTAACAGCTCTTGAGTAGCAGGATTTAACGAGGCTGTGGAAACGCCATACAGCTTGTTTTTAGTGCCTGAATTTAAAGCGAGCAGCACTCCAAGCAAAATGACCAGCACAACAAAAAAGCCGATGACAGGTATAAGCTTTTTTTTGTTGGATTTTTGTGCGTTCAATGCAATCTCTCCTATCAAAATTCAAAATATGTAGCTATGAATCTCATTATTATACAACATTACAGATTGTAGTGAAAGTTCGTAAATCACACCGATATTGCAGGATAACAGGTTGAATATGGTACAATAAAATTTATTTTAAAAGGACAGGATGATTACGATTATGGGTGTACAGCTCCCCACAGCATTTGTAAAGCGCATGGAGCAACTGCTCGGCGACGAATTTGAAGCATTTATGACCGCCTATGACCACACGCCCCATGCCGGGATTCGCGTCAATACGTTAAAAATTCCGGTGGAGGACTTTAAGGAACGTTCTCCGTTCGAACTGCGGCCAATTCCATGGTGTGCCACGGGTTTTTACATTCCGCACGGTATGAAACCGGGGTTACATCCTTACTACCATGCGGGACTGTACTATATACAGGAACCGAGTGCAATGTCTCCGGTTGAACTGCTCAACGTAGCTCAAGATGAAGCTGTATTGGACTTGTGCGCTGCACCGGGCGGGAAATCGACCCAAATAGCTGCCAAACTACAAGGAAGCGGCGTATTGGTGACCAATGATATTAGCACGGACCGAACCAAAGCATTGGCTAAAAATGTGGAATTGTACGGTGTGCGTAATGCCGTGGTACTGAATGAAAGCCCGGATCGAATCGCCGATGCCTTTCCTCATTTTTTTGACAAGATACTAATTGACGCACCTTGCTCGGGAGAAGGTATGTTCCGCAAAGATGAGGATATGGCAAAACAATGGGAAACGCATTCGGTGGATAAATGTGTAGTCATGCAACGGGACATTTTGCGTGTAGCGGCCTCGATGCTGAGCACAGGAGGGAGAATTGTCTATTCGACCTGCACCTTTGCGCCAGAAGAAAATGAAGGAATGATCGCAGAATTTCTGGAGGCTCATCCCGATTTTGACGTAGTCCCTGTTCCATCGGAAGCAGGTTTTGCACCAGGCCACCCGGAATGGATGAGTGAAGAGGTCGCGGCATCACACCCCGAACTGCGGGGAACAGCACGCCTTTGGCCGCATCTCGTAGAGGGAGAAGGCCATTTTATCGCTGTGTTGCAACACCAAGGTGGTCGTGTCACTGGAACTGAAGATCACACTGAATCCGGGGATTTGACTCCATTTGAGGGCAAGAATGACAGGGTATTGAACATAGATGCAGCGTATCCACGGAAAAAGCAGTTTTTGTCCGTCAAGGAAGCACTGACGCCAAGCGGTCAAGGAAGACATGCGACTGGTGAGCCTAAACGAAGTGGAAAAGGAATGGACGGGAAGTCCGGTAAAGGAAAGTCCGCGCGCGGCTTGGGTGGCAATAAGTCTCGTTCTGGCAAAGAGAATGTAAAATCCGCTGCACGCTCCCCACAAGATGTGCTGGAGTCCTATCACCAATTTGTGAAGGATCAGCTGGAGGTGTCCTTTACAGGCTATACGGTGGTCTATGGAGATCGTATTTATCAGTCGCCATTGGCATCCCATCGTTTGGACGGCCTTAAGGTGGTGCGACCAGGCTGGTTTATGGGTAACGACAAGAATGGTCGCTTTGTGCCTTCACACCCGCTGGCGGTGGCATTACGCCCTTCAGAGGCGGCTAGAAGCATCAATCTCTCCAGTTCAGATGCTGAGGCCATCCGGTATTTAAAAGGGGAGACCTTGTCCATCCCCGTTGAGAGAATGGCACTGCGGAACGAAGTCCAGCCCAAAGGCTATACTCTCGTGTGCATTGATGGTTATTCGGCTGGGTGGGGCAAATGGCAGGACGGCATGCTCAAAAATGAATACCCTACAGGTTGGAGGTGGACATCGGTATGAGTGGAAAAGGGAGACAAACGCAACGTTTGGATAAAGTTTTGACCCATATGGGATATGGCTCCCGTAGTGATATCAAACGACAGGTGAAGCAAGGGATGATCACGGTAAACGGGAGGATCACCAAGGATAGCGGCTTACAGGTTCATCCATACCAGGATCAGATTGAAGTGAACGGGGAACGTGTTGTTTTTCGGGAGTATATTTACATCATGCTGCACAAGCCACCGGGCGTTATATCTGCAACCGAAGATACAAGGGAGCGGACGGTGCTGGATTTGCTGAGCGCGGAGGAACGACACTTTGAGCCTTTTCCAGTTGGACGCTTAGACAAAGATACAGAAGGGCTATTGTTGTTGACCAACGACGGTAAGCTAGCGCACGAACTACTTTCTCCACGGCGGCATGTCCCTAAAACGTATGAGGCTACCGTGTCGGGTGATGTCACGGAGGAGGATATTCATCAATTTACAGCAGGGGTGGAACTGGATGATGGGTATGTTACCCTTCCTGCACAGTTGACCATTCTTCGCCATGAACATCCGCACCAGGCAGATGGGGATGTCATTTCTTATATTTCACTTGTAATCCATGAGGGAAAGTTTCATCAAGTGAAGCGTATGTTCGAAGCGGTTGGTAAAAAGGTGACCTATTTAAAAAGAATAGCTATGGGCCCATTGAAGCTAGATGAACAGCTTCCACTGGGCAGCTATCGAGAGCTGACTAGTGAAGAACTGGCATGGATCGGCCGGGATATAGCATCTGCAACGTCAGAAGTTTGATGGGCAGATTAAATATAAATGACGCACAGGCTCTTATGAGATTCCTGTGCGTCATTTTATGATATAGACAACCAGACAGAGAATTACTCAAACTCAACGTTCAACACTGAATCGTAGTTTACGAATTATTGTGCGCGTGCTGCCCGACTCTTTTTCACTTCGGCTGCTGTATAAGCTGTAACCTTGTTTTTACCTGTCGTTTTGGATATGTGCATCGCTTGATCGGCCTGCTTGACCAGTTCATCCGGGTTCATTTCCTTCTTCACTGTACTGTGTCCGACACTGATGGTGACAATGCTTTCTTCCGCGACCCGCTCGCGGATACGTTCTGCAACATGTCCAACCTTGGCACGTCGATCCACAACCATTGCGACCAGTTCCTCGCCACCGTATCGTCCGGTCAGTCCGATTTCATCCAGTTCATCCTCCATAATCTGTGCCACCTGTTTGAGTACTTCATCCGCACGAGCATGGCCCTGCGTATCATTCAACTTTTTGAAATTGTCAATATCGCAAAAAATGACCGACACGCGGATTCCTTGATCCATATATCGCCGTAGTCGTCCCGAAAAATATTTACGGTTATATAGCCCTGTCAGGCCATCGGTGATGGAAGAACGGTAAATCCTTTGGAGCAGCTCCACAATCCGTTCAAACAGGATGAGGAATAACGTAGTGTAGTACAGCAATGGTAAAAATGACATATATAGGACTGTGTTTGATCTTCCAGCTTCTGCAGGGATGTCATTTCGCAGCCACAAATAGCCAAGCCAGAGCAAATACATGAATAAGCCGGCTACATACTTCTTTGGCTGTCCGATTCGTGGGGTGATGAACACAAGGCTCAGTATAAGTACCAGTACTCGATAAAACAGAGTGAACCCAACTAGTTTCGCTGCGCTGATCCAAGCGGGCAACAAACCTGCAGTCCAGGCAATAACCGGCAATATCAATAACGCACCCAGCAGCAGCAAGGTCCATGTCTGCGCACGTTTCAGCTTCCGGTAGAGTTGAAATACGGCGGCATTGATGAGCACGAAGGCAGACGCCTCCAGCACATTTTTCCACACGATTCCTTGGAGTTGCATCTTGCCTCCACCTGCTGAATAGAGATTCATGGCTTCATATGTCATAATAATAATAGCGGCAACCGAAAAAAGGATATAGGCTTTTTTTCGTTGTCTGCTATATATGATCACGCACATCAGTGCCATCATGAGTATAATATACAAACCGCAGGCTGCACTTACGGCCCCGGCCAGAGATGGGAAACCCAAGGTTCCCGATAAGGACAACAACGTCAACATCACCGACTCCATTTGCAAGAATAGTCAATCTATTGAACGGTTGATATCGTTCCGATACAATAGACAGGATTTATCCTATTTAAAATGTTATAATTTTCTTTTGTGACTAACATTTATTCTCAATATATCATCTTTCAGAAAATCCGGAAACCTATACATACAATCTGTGATCCGGGCAGTTTAATGCTTGAAAGGGGAAGCACGTCATGAAATTGCTACAGGCTCTCTTTTTCCCACCCGAGCAACCGGGAGGCGTTTCATCCATGATTCCATATCTGCAAGAGCGATTTACATCCCCCCGTTGGGAAATGGAGCTATTTTCAATCCCTAAACGGATTCGTAACAAGGGTAGGGACGAAGTAACTTTTGACACCTTTGACTGGACGAGATATGAACAATATCCAATCGTTCAAAAATATATTCAGACGTACCGCGACTATTTGTGGTGGACCCGGCTTCGTATTCAGAAGCCCTATGACCTTATTCACGCTCATCATCCGATTGCCGGAATCGCCATGAAAACTGTTTTTCCTGACATTCCGCTCGTACAGACGATTCACTCTTCCTATGAGAAGGAATTAATTCTAAACGGGAAAATAGAGGAGAACGGGCCTGAACACCAATTCTTGGTGTCACTGTATGGCGAAATGGAGCAGAAGGCGGATCGCCTGATAGCGGTATCTCATTCTTTTCAGCATTACTTAACTCCTTACGTTCAGAATCCGCAAGACATTGCAATCATTCCGAATGGATATGATGAGAAGCGCTTCAAACCCATTCCACACGAAAATGAAGTGACACAGCTCATAACCGTTTGTCGCCTTGTTCCGGCGAAAGGACTGGATATTTTATTGCGGGCCTGTGCTGAACTTAAAAAAAGAAATCTGGATTTTGTGCTTCATATTATTGGAGACGGCCCGGTTCGCCCTGAGCTGGAAGAGATGGCGCGACAGCTCGATATATACCATGAGACGATTTTTTATGGATATACCCTTCATCCAGAAGAGTTTATGCCTTTCTTTGATGTATTTGTCTTGCCTTCTCGGGCGGAGGCCTTTGGTTCGGTATTTGCGGAAGCAGCGTTAAGTTGTCTGGCATTGGTAGGTACAGAAGTGGGAGGAATACCGGAGCAGATTGAAGATGGGGTAAATGGTCTGCTCGTGCCACCCGACAATCCGAGGGCACTGGCAGACGCATTAGAGAAGGTCATTGCTGACCCTGCCTATCGTTATGAGCTGGCTAGATCTGCCTGCGATAAAGCTAAATCAAGCTATTCTTTAAGTCGGGCGGTTAACGAGTTGAAGAAAATGTATTTGAAATTTCCACATTAACCATGACGGGTACCACCTGGTTTGGAATCGGAATGCCGAAAGCTGGAGCGAGGACGTGAGGAACGGAAAGGTCTCCTGCGTCCTGCTATGATCAGTTTACTAACCCACATCAGACTGAGCATTCCGAAAATAGGATAAAGGACAGATAACAGTGAACTGAAGCCGAACTGACTGATTAAAAAACAGGTGAGCATAATGAATAGTGTGATGAGCTTGGGCGAAATTTGGACATGCTGACGAATTTGCAGACTGACTCCATAAATGTCGGCTACAAAGGTACTGAAGATTTCCATGAAAATGAGTAGAATGTATATGATTTCGACAAAGGCACCCAGACGGTAAGCAATGCTTCCCATAGGGATTTCAAATTGCTGAATACCCGGCATATGTGCTGACATGGCAAAGTGTGCAGCCATCAGCATAAACCCGACACCAACTCCGCCCAAAACTCCGCCCCAGCGGATGGTTCTTCGGGAAAAGGTTTGGCTGCCAAGTGGTACAAGCACGGCTTGGGCCATAGTTAGGTTGAAGGACGTGTACAGCAGTGGAGAGAGCAAGGTTCGAAATGTACTGTGATCTGTCGTATTCGTAATAAAACTCTGAGGATTGGGCATGGAGAGCGTGCTGTGAACGAGCAGAAGAGACATGATGATCATCAGAGGGACAACCACGGTGTTCATGTGCAAGATGGCCTTAATGCCTTTACTTAGCAGCAAATAAGTACCAATCAGTGTAATAAGCAGTCCGGTTTGGTAATGCAGGTGAAGGTGCTCTACAAAAACAGAGCCGGCTCCTGCCAGCATGACGCTGTTTACGCCAATCAACACGATGAGTGTGAACCAGCTAATCCATTTCCCGGCATTGGCACCAAAAAGATGTTTGTTGAGGTCCTCGTAGGATTTGGCTGAAATATCATGAGCGATCAGCATCATTTTCGTACCCAACCATACAAATATGATTGTGGATAGCATAATAGTGAGTGTAGCCCAACGACCATACTGCGTAAAAAATTGCAGAATTTCTTGTCCGGTAGCAAATCCGGCACCGACGATTGTACCGATGTATGTAAAAGCAATTTGAAAAACATGAATATTACGTTTCATCCCCAGTCCCTCCTTGCCTGCTTGAATAACGCTGCAGCGAGCATATAATACAAACTATGTTCAACTGAAATAGGACATGACTGGATGAGACTGAAAATAATTAAAGTGAATTAATGAATAGCTTGACGGGAGCGTAATTTATGGGTCAAATCCTTGCATGGATACTTGAATACGGATATTTGGCAATGTTCGGCTTGCTTGCACTTGGAGTAGCGGGTATGCCGATACCCGACGAAGTGCTAATGATCGCCTTCGGCGGGCTCGTGTCTCAAGGGCACTACAACTTCATTGCTGCACTGGCAGTCACATTTTTCGGTAGTATGACGGGTATGATGCTTAGCTACACATTGGGGCGTCTGTTGGGCAAACCACTTTTGCATCGATACGGAAAATGGGTGAGGCTTACGCCTTCTAGGATTGCCTCTTCTGAAAATTGGTTTGGGCGCTATGGTACATGGGGAATCCTGTTCGGATATTTTGTCCCCGGCTTGAGACATGTATCCTCATATCTGGCAGGTACAACCCGTTTAGGCGTTTTCCGCTATATCAGTTATGCATCAGCAGGAGCTTTGCTGTGGTGCGGTACATTTTTGGGGATTGGACATGCGGTGGGCATGCATTGGGAGCAGGTGGCGAAGCTAATGGAGAAGGTGACGCATCGGGTAGGGCTGGTCGTTATTCTTTTAATCGTTGCGGGAGGAATCACCGCATGGTTCTGGAACAAGCGTAAAAAAAATGTCACATGACCGCATGGAAAGCAGCTATAGCTTGAAAGCGGCGGGTGAAGTATGGTACTTTTACCGCATAGGATTGCCGTGGGAGGTCATGTAATGGAAGTATTAAAGAAACGAATTTTAAATGAAGGCGTGATTGCATCAGATCAGGTGCTGAAGCTGGATGGTTTGCTTAATCACCAGGTTGATCCAGAACTGACAATGGCAATGGGACGAGAGTTCGCAGCACGTTTCCGAGAAGAGAAGATTACCAGAGTAGTGACCGTGGAGTCCTCAGGCATTGCCATCGGGTTTGCGACAGCATTGGAATTGGGTGTACCGTTGGTATTTGCTCGTCGTAAAAAGACACTATTAGCTGATCCAGATGCGCTGTGTGAACGCGTACCTTCGTTTACAAAAGGTATTGTTACGGATATTATGCTGTCTCGTCAATTTATTCACGAAGATGACCGTGTTCTGTTCATTGATGATATTATTGCTAATGGTGATGCGGCGCGAGGTATGGTTAAAATCATTCAACGCTCCGGAGCGGAGTTGGTTGGATTTGGTGTCGCGGTGGAAAAAAGCTTTCAGGCCGGAGCGAGAACCATCCGTGAACAGGGTATTCGTGTAGAGTCATTGGTCAAAATTTCGTCGTTAGCTGACGGCAAGATTGAGTTTGCTGAATAGTAACAATTCAAAACTCCTGATCCTTATTTCTAATAATAACCTTTGCATGAGCTTCAATTTCGCTTATAATATAGATAAGGTTTTGGAGAGGAGGCAGCAACATGGGGAAAGAACAATTGACCGAACAGTTTTTTCTGGAAAAACTGGCAGCGGCTAAAGTACACTTTGAGCGTGCCTTGGATTGTAAGCATACGGAATTCGACGATTTGTATCCCTATATGATTGAACATCCTCAGTTTTTTTGGTATAAACGCTATGTGGCCTGGTCTGAGTTGTTGACGTTGGTTAACCTATGCGAAGAATTGTCCTTCTCTTGGAAAGAAGAATTTACTGCTCACCAAGTGGAGTATGTAGATCAGCGAGTGTTGTCTGCACAAGTGCTGGACTTCTGGTATGAGAAGAACGATACAAAAGAACATGATCACAGTGTGAATCAGTCGGGATAATTTGTCGCTCTGTTGGCAATCCATATAAGTAGTAAGAGAGAAGAGACCTAAATGATTCGTTTAGGTCTCTTTTTAAACTTTTTTCATGTATATAGAACCATGATCGTTATGCTAAAAAAGTGAATAAGGAGGGGACAAGGATGATTATGGACGAAGAATTGGATGCTTATCGACTCTCCGGTGAAAAGGTACGTGTCGTACGCGATGGATTGGAGTCCAACGATGTTGTGGGCATTGTACTGGCATGGGATGAGGAACAGGTGCTTATTCGTCGCCAGAATCGACGTGTGGTCAAATTGGATCGCAGCTATACATACCAGTCGTTCAGCGAGCCGCGTCACAATCCGATAGATCTGGATTAGGAATGGGTTCTCAAATGGGTGTTGGATAAAAATAACTGGCTGATTCATTAGGCATACAGAAACTCTAAATCGGACACAGTAATGAAGGAAAATCCAACAGAGAGGACGTGCTGTGTCAATGACGGTTATGGACGAAAAAGTACATGCATACAAGGATCAAATCAGCCATTTGGAAGATCAGTTGCCCGAGGTAGTTCATGCATATCATCGTTTTACCGGAGAGTGCTTTCAAGCCGGCAGCCTAGATGAAAAAACCAAGCAACTGATTGCGCTAGGCATTGGCTTATTTGCCAACAATGAGGTATGCACGTTTTATCACGTGGACGAGGCGCGGTCCAAAGGAGCCAGTGATCAGGAAATTATGGAGACCATTGCTGTAGCCGCAGCAGTAGGTGGAGGACATGCTCTAAGCCAAGGGGTAACGCGTGTACAGAAGGCGTTGCAATAAGGCGAATCATTAATTGATGAGCTTATACTTCGTCATAGCGGTTATAGATCGATTTGGATATATGATGAATATGGAAAGGAGCTTCCGAGCACAGTTGGTGTCTGCGGAAGCTTTTTTCTTTTGCGTGTTGGTTGTGCGGGGATTATGCTCTTCTGCTTGCGGTAAAAGCAGCAGGGCGAGACATTTTACGCTTATAAGCCAAAGAGGATGTAACCAAACTTCGTTCAACGATGCGTAGAGGTTTGGATGTTGAATTGTTTGGTAATTCGGGGCGATGTTTCTCTAGTAAAGGAAGGGCTGTATGGGGCATAGAGGTTGAGAGCCCGAGATATGCTCGCATCCGTTCATACATTTCTTTGCGGAACGCTGGCATTGCCATACTGAACTGCTCTTTATTTCCTTTACTTATATAGGTGGCGTGAACGCCGGAGTGGTTTTGTTGTATGTCCAGAACATGAATGTGATATTTATTAAATTCATGTTTTATTTCAGACAGCAGGATCCCGGTACGATCTACACCTGCGTTAACCATTTCGACATAAAGATCAGGGGTTTTCAGCATACCGCTTTCTTCAAGAATTAGGCTGTCCCGCTCAAATACTTTTTGAATAAAGGTAAGGAGCAGATAACTTTTCACAAGAGACCATTCATGCTGAGTAGTATCTAAAGAGATCATTACCATTCACCGCCTTAAGAAAATGTGATGATAATTCATAACCGAATGAAGAAAAGGAACCTTCGTTCCCAAGAACTTATGTTCTCATTTTAGTTTATTATTCCTTTTTTATCAAGAGGAAATTAACAAATATAAAAGGTTTGACATCTTGATATGAGCATGGTATGATCTATCTTGTCGCTAAGAAAGATTGATCTTTCGAGGATAAACGACAACTTATATGCGGTCGTGGCGGAATTGGCAGACGCGCACGGTTCAGGTCCGTGTGGGCTAACCCCCCGTGGAGGTTCGAGTCCTCTCGACCGCATCTATTAGAAAAGGTCTATAGAATTGCTCTCGTAGCAGTTTTAGAGGCCTTTTTCTTATATTTCCGGGGATTTGCTCATAGTTTAAGCTGAACACGTTTCTTGTCTTCCCGCAAACTATGGATTTCCATAAAGGATTCTGGCAAATTACTTGATTACTTTTAGGTGGAATTTTTGCGAATTCCTCAAGTTCATAAACAATTCTTTTATAAGGTTATCTTTTAAGATATGATAGAAAATAACGCACTTTATGATGAAGTTATTGAAAGGTTGGATGTAAGATGGAGAAAGCGACTTTTGCAGGTGGATGCTTCTGGTGTATGGTAACTCCGTTTGAAGAGCAGCCGGGCATTCATGGCATTGTGTCAGGATACACTGGAGGAACGATTGCCGATCCGACCTACGAGCAGGTTAAAACAGGAACTACAGGTCACTACGAGGTGGTGCAGATTACTTTTGAACCTGAGCTGTTTCCTTATGAAAAGCTGCTCGAATTATATTGGCCGCAAACAGATCCTACCGACGGGGAAGGTCAATTTCAGGACCGGGGTACACAGTATAAACCCGCAATTTTTTATCATACAGAGCAGCAACGTGAGCTTGCACAACAGTCCAAGGAGCAGTTGGCACAAAGTGGACGCTTTGATAAGCCAATTGTAACGGAGATTCTTCCTGCTTCGATTTTTTATCCTGCAGAGGATTATCATCAGGATTACCACAAGAAAAACGTGAAGCACTATAAGGAAGATCGGGCCCAATCAGGTCGTGATGAATTTATTGATAAGAACTGGTAAGCGGCTTTAACATACGTTTCTACGCACGATAAGGCAGATCAGGATTATTCCATGGATCTGCCTTATACATATTTAGACGACGTTACTCACACAATGAAGGGACAGAGAAGGAGGCTGACCCGCAATGAGTACACGACGGAAGCTGCACATGAGAAATATAATAAAAAAGGCTTTAAAGGAATCTCGCGCTCGGAAAGAGCCAGCTTATGTACCTGTATTCCATTCAAGCTCCAAAATGCGAAAAACCGTAGTACTCTGTATTTCGGTATGCATGTTATTCATGGTCTGTAGTACTGGTGTTGCAGAAGCAATAGACAAACAGGACGATCCGCAAAAGATGGTTGCTGTCATTATTGACGATCTGGGAAACCATATGAAAGGAACTGAGCGAATTTTAAATTTACCCGTTAAGATTACCGTTGCTGTGATGCCCTTCCTGCCTACAACCAAGCAGGACGCTATGGAAGCGCATAAGCGCGGTCATGATGTCATCGTCCATCTTCCAATGGAGCCAAAGCAAGGGAAGCCCCAATGGCTTGGGCCTGGGGCAATTAAGGCTAATATGACGGATGAAGAAGTACGTGCGAAGGTGACAGCAGCCATTAAGGATGTTCCTTTTGCGATAGGGGTGAACAACCACATGGGTTCCAAGGTCACTTCGGATAAGCGCATTATGTCCATTGTTCTTGATGTTTGTAAGGAGCATGGACTATTTTTTGTCGATAGCCGTACTAATTATCGGTCAGTGGTCCCTGAGCTTGCCGCTAAAAAGGGAATGCCACCAGTACGAAATGATGTTTTTCTGGATGATGTCCATAACCTCGCCCATGTGAATCGGCAACTTACAAAAGT
Organism: Paenibacillus sp. SEL1; assembly: GCF_054602535.1. NCBI lineage: Bacteria > Bacillati > Bacillota > Bacilli > Caryophanales > Paenibacillaceae > Paenibacillus > Paenibacillus sp. SEL1. The sequence continues at coordinate 4,088,194 of NZ_CM137723.1, forward strand.
GGTTGAATGGCTGGATAAGCACAACACCTGCGTAACGATTGGGCACGTCGGCGTGTCTGGTATGTACACATCCTCCGCTCTTCATTCGTCGGTTCCCAAACTAAAGGAGCACGCCAAATTTGTGGGTATTAGCGATTTGGTACGAGCTGTATGGGGATGGACGGGAGACCCAGCCATCAACACTACCATGCCGTCAAATGCGCAATAATGCCTGCGGCAATAGCTTCGGCAATGCTTTTTTGACCACGATCCTCGGAAAGCATAGCTCTGTCCTGTTCGTTACTGATAAATCCGGTTTCCACAATTACAGCGGGTTGCCGGATTTTATTCAAAAGATAAAAGGGTTTTCCGTACACTGTTTTTCTATTCATGCAAAATAAGCGGTTTAATGAATGCTGAATCCGTTCAGCTAACAGATAGCTGCTGCCTTCATCCTGATACAGTACAATGGGTCCCCGTTTTTCGGCACGTTTGCTCCAATTGACATGCAGGCTTACAACCAAAGCGGTGGGCAGTTGTTCTGTTAGGCTTTTCCGTTGTGCGAGGTCTTTAAGGTGCCGGGATTTGGACTGCAGCCAACGGTTGTCGTCACTCAGTGCGTAGTCCTTGTCCCGATTCAGGACAGCAGGATATCCCTGGGAGCGTAAAATCAAGTACAGCTTTTGAGCAATGGCGAGATTGATATCTTTTTCCAAAATTCCTTTGTGACTTGTTCCACCATCCACACCGCCATGGCCTACATCAATCAGGACAACGGGCTTAGCAAAAGCGTGATAGGATGAATGTACGTTGGCTGGACTATCTATATACTTGTTCGGTTCGTTACTTTTCTCGTCGGGCTGAGCAGCTATATAGGTAAATGGGGCAAATACAGCACTGCAAAGGATGCATAGACTGAACCCCAAGCATGTCAACCATATTTTGTTTAACTTTTTTTTCCTCACATTCTATTCCTCCAGTGGACGAATTGATTATTTACTGAAAAACCATGCATAACAGGCATCAAACCTAAAGCTGCTAGCTGCCTTCAAATATGACAATTAGCCTTGGGGTAACTGTTATGTTGAAGATAGTATGTTCCATTTAAGGGAAACCATGCTTAGTTATTCCCACAGGGGTTAGACCTTTTGGAAAATGAGCAAGCTAGTTTTATCTGCACCTAACGTGTGAATATGATATTTCCAAGCAACGTAAGTGGAAATAATAGGTGCAGATTGGAGGAGGTCATGGAGGATGGCGAAGAGTGACGAACTGGTGACGTATATTACGCAGCGGATTGTTCGCTATATGGAAACGCCGCGTGATGTTCGGCGCAGTCAAAAACAAGCCAGAGAGCCGTGGGGGAGCAAATGGTTTGGCATGTTGCCTCTAGCTCTGAAAATGTGGATGAAATCCACACGCAGAGGGCGAAGGGAGCGACCTTAAACTCGCCAAAGAGACCACAAGAGGCATAGGGTATGCCAATTGAGGTCTCTTTTTATGTTGTAGGGATCATTCCGATCTTTTCGTGTTTCTTAATAATTAGGAGTCCAAACGATAAAATTCGCCAGCTGACAATAACTGTTTTAATGGTACAAATCGAGAAAGTCCATGATGGTAGGTTAACGCATATAAATTGGGTTGGGACGGATGATCTGGGGATATCCAGGACTGATACCCACTAATGGATAAGGGACCTCCAAAGGCAAAATTGATACCTGTGGCAGAAAATATAATACGCGGTGAAATACTCAGTGTATCCATAAATTGGGCTGTGTTACGGACAAAAAGTTTTTGCTTGGGTTGAAGCCAACCCAGATCGTCATAGGGATCGAAAGGAGCAGACGAGACCGTAACTGCTTGCGCCTGGGTTTTCAAAAAGGGTACAGATGAAGAGAACACGTTGTTTTGGAGCTTATGTTTCCAACTCCCATCTGCCACTTCTACAGGTAACGGATCGCCAGTTACAGCATCAATACATATTTCGCTGCCTGTAGAGGAACGCACCAGCCAGTAGGCTAGTAGCGGTTCCTCATACATAGGTGTGATTTGCAGCTTGTCGATAGATGAAAGATCAGTATCTGTGAGCGACACTAAGGATTGACGAAGTACATCCATACTATAAGGCCCGCCTGGACCATTCCCGTATTCGTTGAGTTGATATGCGCCATTTGAGTCTGATCCGATAATCAGGTAGCCGATGTATTCTCCCGCACGGTTTACTTGAACAAGCCAACTATGGGTTCCAGGTCCGAGCGGATGATAGCTAAGCTCAGCATCTTTCCACGAGACAAAAGGGGGCTGTGACGATAGGGATTGTACCATGTTGTCTGCAGTCTGTTTTACGTCTGCGGGCACGCCTTGCTCCTTAGTAGGAAAACTTGCTGAAACGTCACCCGGGGAAGGAGTAGCAGGACTCGTGGAGTTCAATGGAGGAACCCGCGAGCTTTCGTTGTAGAGAGACACCAAGTTTAAATTGTTGCCTTGTGCGACTGAGGGAGCCGCATGAATGGAAGCGAACGGACAGACTGCGGACAGGCCGATCAGAACAGCTGCGATCATACCTATGCTATAGTGCCCGGAATGATTCTTCTTCAATGAAATCCACCTTTCTGTCGGCTTGATTGCCCGACGGAGGCATTCTTTTTATACAGCATACAGCCTGTCCGATAAAAAGACTGCTGCACCTTGTCGGCGCAAATGTCGTATCCAGGTTCGCTTTATGCTGTCGATACATAGGAGACATGTTTAACCAAACTTGTGGTTACAGCAGCGGAAACTGATGTAGGCTGAAGCAAGATGTTACAAGCTGACGATACCTCTGCAACTCTCCTGCGAAGGAGCAAGAGATATCGGTTACCGCAGATGAAATATCCCGCAGTTAATGGCGGATACGAGTACCTTGGGCTCATATTGCCATACCATTTCTTTACGGCGGGCTTGATGCTGCTCTGATATGGCTTCTTTTTTATCCTCTTCCTCTTTCTGCTCCTTAATTAGATCATCGTAGTAGTGGTCAATAACCTCCAATTCCTCGCGCAATCGTTCCTTCGCCTGCTCAGCCCAATCATAATCTTGCTGACGGAGCTGTTCGGTGAGATAGCTTTCAAGCGAGCTAGAAGCTTCAGGGACAGATAGCTCGGCAGGCTGCACATGCATATTACCCGCCAGCAGCGGGCTGAGCTGCCGAGTTTCGAGCATGGCGCCAAAATCGGTTACAATGGTGCCGCTTTTAAGCGAAATACCTAGCCACTGAAGTTCCTCACGCTTCAAATCGCAGGCGAATTCAATCTTATAGCAGATGCTGAGCCAAGCTTCATAGACTACGGGAGAGCGGGCAGACAGCTGACGGGCATCAGGCTGCTCAAACAAATAAACATATTTCCCTCCATCACGTGCGGCTTCAAAAATTTGATGCAGCCGACGGCTTCCATATCGAAGCTCCTCCTGCAAAATACGTCCAGGTCCCAATTGTGGTAATGTCGGTACATGACCGAAGTAACGCCCCATGACCTGATCTTGTGCTGCGTTGCCTAATGCTGGAGTTGGTGGCGTATGATCCGCTAAACGTTCCTGTTCTGTGCGATAGGCTTCCCCATCAAAGATGAAAGTGAAGGACATCGTCTGCGCTGGAACGCCAGTACGCTCTACGTATCCCCAATAGTAGGGGCGGTTTGTTAAGGCTTTATCCGCATCTGGAGAAAGCTTGACGGTTACATGATGAGGCGACCTCTCAATGACACTGCATCCGGTAGCTTCCAGATAGGTGTGTACAAAACGCTGGACTTGCTGTGCATTCATGGTCAAACTAGCGACCTCCCTTCACACTGCGTCGAGCTTTGCCCGGAGGAACCGTATTGCCTGCTAGGCCTAATAAATCTTCGGTGTTTGGCTGGTCTGTGCGCAGTTGTTCCATTTCCTGCTTGATGGAATCCAGCGAGTGGCCCAGCTTTTGCATTTTTTTGCGAATTTCATCATCGCTACTGGATTCAAGCATGATTTTATACAGACTTTTTTCAATGGATTCTTTTTTCTCAAATTTCTCAAGAATAACGTCCAATCCGCCAATGACCATCTCAAACATATTTATCTTTTCATGCAGCAGATGCAGGATATGCTCCTCAATCGTTCCGGTTGTGGACAAGTTGAAAATATTAACATCATGCGTCTGTCCAAGCCGATGTACCCGTCCGATCCGCTGCTCCACACGCATGGGATTCCACGGTAAATCGAAGTTAATCATATGGTGACAAAATTGCAGGTTAATGCCTTCACCACCCGCTTCGGTGGCAATCATGACCTGAATTCGCCCACGGAACAGATCCATCATCCAATCCTTGCGTCCACGGTTCATACCGCCTCGGTAAGGAACAGCAGATAGGCCACGGTCACGGAAATAGTTCAGCAAATACTCCTGTGTGGCTCGGTATTCTGTAAAAATGATCACTTTTTCGTTCATCTGACGGATAAGCTCGAGCGCTTTTTCTGCTTTGGAATTAGCCTTGATCGCTTTAATATGTGCAACCAAATCCCAGACACGATCGCGTAGGGGAGAGTCTGGGGCCATCTTTTTAGACAAATTGACCAGCGTCACGAACACAGCGTCCCGGCTGCTGCACACTTCCCGTTGAAGGGTGACGAGAGACAGCATGCTACTTAAATTTCCGCCATTCGCCTGGTATTGCTCTTTGACAAAAGAGGTCACCCCATCGTACAGCGCTTGCTCTTCCGGCGAAAGTTCCAAGTGAATGTTGGAAACATTTCGTTTGGTGAATTGAACCGGGCCTTCTCCGCGACGATTGCGGATCATGACTTTAGATAGCTCATCCTTGAGCTGATCTTCATTTTTGGGTAGACGTTTATCTACAACAAAGTTGGCTGAAAAATCGCCATGTCTTCCCAATTGACCAGGCTTGAGCAGTGTAATCAGGTTAAACAGCTCAGACAGATCGTTTTGTACAGGTGTTGCTGTCAGGAGCAAACAATATTTTTTGCGCAGCTTCATAATGAACTGGTAGTTGGATGTCTTTTTATTTTTCAGCTTATGAGCCTCGTCTATAATGAGCAGGTCATAATCGGTATCTAGTAGGATGTTACTATGGGGCTCCCGCTTGGCGGTATCCATAGAGGCCACGACGACCTCGGAAGACCAAGAATACGCTTTTTTCTGCGCGACAGCGGGAATACCGAATTTGCTGTTCAGCTCACGCACCCATTGTAGGACCAGAGATGCGGGTACAAGAATAAGCACTTTGGAAGCCAGCCCGCGAACCAGATATTCCTTTAGGATCATTCCAGCTTCGATTGTTTTGCCTAGGCCGACTTCATCGGCAAGAATGGCACGTCCGGACATTTGAAACAGTACCTTTCGAGCGGTATCCAGCTGATGGGGTAGTGGAGTGAGGTCTTGCAAATGCTGTAGACATTGAAGCTCATCAAAGCTCGGCACCAGTTTGACTTTTTCAGCCTCAATGGCCAGCTGATACAGATTCCAATCTCCCCAAGGGCCACCTTTGTGCATCCGCTGGTCCAGCTCATCCTGCCAGCTTCGATCAAATTGCACCGGAACAGGCAGTGGCGCTTGATTAGGTATGTGCGGGGAACTTGTCGATTTGGCTTTCATGATGATTCCCTCCCTCCTGGTAGTAGCACAGTTGAAGCTCTTGGTTCTGTCACATATGTGGCATCTATTTAGCACAGATCGTAGATGTAGTATGGACGGAAAAAGATATCTTCATAACAGGAGGGATGAAATCCTTTAGCTGCCTTCCATTAACTTTTGGAGTTTACTTTCCGTAGAGGTCTGCGCAATAGGCGTGTAGATGCTGCAACGGAGATCAACACTGCCCTGTACCTGAAGAGAAGTCAAGTCAAATAGCATTTTTCCAGCCTTGGCATGACGAAATTCAATGAGCACCTCCGGCGCGGAGCTTACTTCACTCTGATTCCAAAGCTCGTTAAACTCTGGGTAGGTCTGACTCATATTTTGTATAAATTGTGCATACCAGGGGTCTGTTACGTATTGCCCGTAATAAGCGCGGAAAATTGCAAGGAATCCCTTTACAAAGTGTTCCCAATTCACGGCTAGACTTTTAAACTCCTTTTTGGTGAATAGCAGTTCAATCATATTGCGTTGCTCATGTGGTAGCTCGGCAAAATCCATAAAAACATGAGCAGCAGCGGCGTTCCAGCCGACAATATGACAACGCCGATCTGAAATAATAGCAGGGCAGTAGTGTAGCTCTTGTACGATCTTTTGCAGAGAGGGGGAAATGACTGCCTGCTCTGCAGGAACAGGAAGGCTGTGAGACCCGGCCTCGATCGCCAAATCATACAAATATTTGCGCTCGTCTGTGTTCAACTGCAATGCGGCAGCAATAGCATCCAACACAGAGGCGGACACCTTAATATCTCGTCCTTGCTCCAGCCAGGTATACCAGGTCGTACTGACACCTGCCAGCTGAGCGACTTCTTCCCTGCGCAAGCCTGGTGTTCTGCGACGTGATCCTTGGGGGAGACCGACCATATGTGGGTGTAGGCGGGCCCTTTTTGTTTTTAGAAAAACAGATAGTGCTTCCAGACGTGCTTCCGTTTTCATAGGTTTTTCTCTCCATTCAATGGGTATATCCGAAGTGAGCAAATAAGGCGTTTACTATAGTAGTGTTCATTATACCAGGATAAACAAACACTTGTAATAGGATAAGACAAGGGTAAAATGAGGATTATAAGTAAGTCACCGAGCAGGAGGAATGAATAGCTTATGCAAAGAGTAGTGATAACAGGTATGGGTGTCGTTTCCCCAATAGGTAATGAAGTGGACACGTTGTGGAAGAATTTGCTGGAAGGCAATTCAGGTATACGTAAAGTTGATACATTCGATGTGTCCGATTTGAAAGCACAAATTGCTGGACTGGTACAGGATTTTGATGCAGAAAAGCAATGGGGACGTAAAGATGCTAGACGAATGGATCGGTTTACTCAGTTTGCATTATATGCGGCAGAACAAGCGCTTAAGGATTCCGGTCTGGAACTGGATCACACCGATTTGGAGCGTGTAGGTGTCTATGTGGGATCGGGAGTCGGCGGTTTGGATACGTTGGTGAACAATGTAGATGTTCTGCTACATCGTGGACCGGGTAGAGTTAGCCCGACGCTGGTACCCATGATGATCTCGAATATGGCAGCTGCTCAAATTAGTATCGCGTTTGGAGCGATGGGACCTACGCTTTCACCCGTGACGGCTTGCTCTATTGGGAATACAGCAATTGGAGAGGCGTTTCGGACGATTCGCACAGGAGATGCGGATGTCATTTTTGCTGGTGGAACTGAAGCGGCGGTGACTAGATTGGCCTTGGCAAGCTTCGCTAATGCGACTGCCTTGTCCACACGTAACGAGGAGCCTTCTATAGCAAGTCGACCTTTTGATCAGGATCGAGACGGCTTTGTCATGAGCGAAGGTGCAGGTATTCTGGTACTGGAGTCACTGGAACACGCTATCCGCCGTGGTGCGGAAATCTATGGTGAGGTCATCGGTTATGGAGCCAGTTCGGATGCTTATCACATGGTTGCACCGCATCCCGAAGGAACCGGAGCTTACTTGGCGATGAAAGCAGCCCTTCATTCGGCCCGCATCTCCCCTGAAGAAGTGGACGTGATTAGCGCCCACGCAACGAGTACGTCTGTCGGGGATGCCGCTGAGACCCTTGCAATCCATAAGTTGTTTGGTGATTATGCCTATCAGATTCCGGTTACTGCGAATAAGTCCATGCTGGGTCATATGCTGGGAGCTGCGGGCGGGGTCGAAGCGATTGCGCTTGTGCAAAGCCTACGGGAGGGCATCATTCCACCAACGATGCATCTGGACAATCCGGACCCGGTTTGCGATCTGGATTATGTGCCTCACGAAGCGCGCAAGGCTCCACTAAATATTGGGCTATCTAACTCTTTCGGCTTCGGTGGTCATAATGCGGTCATCGTGCTGAAGCGCTACGAGTCATAATTTGTAAGGAGTTATTGAAACCTCAGGCATTCTATCCGACTGGATAGAGCACCTGAGGTTATTTTAATCGAAGAATAACAGATTCATTTTAGATAAGAGATAGAGTAAGATGAAGGAAAACATTTGGAGGGACGGGAAGCCATGGTTTTAATCAGGAACATACAACCAGCAGACGCTGAGGCTTATTGGAATTTGAGACTGGAAGCCCTACAAATGAACCCCGAAGCTTTTGGAACCTCCTATGAGGAAGCCGCACTAGTTCCGCTATCTGATGTGGTGAAGCAGATACAAAATAAACGAGATCATTACATACTTGGTGCATTTACAAAGGATCATCAGCTGGTTGGCATGACCGGATTTAGAAGAGAGCAGAAAATAAAGACGCAGCATAAGGGAGCAATTTGGGGAGTTTATGTACCATCGACCTATCGAGGCCAGGGGATCGCTAAAAAACTTTTATTGGAAGTGATCAGCCAAGGTAGAAAAGTGGAAGGTTTGAAGCAAATCAACCTGAGTGTGGTGACTACCAATCAAGCTGCTGTTGAGCTGTATAGAAAATTGGGATTTGAAACCTATGGTATAGAAAAGAATGCTTTGGAATATCACGGTCAGGGATATGATGAGGAGTTCATGGCTTATTTTTATTAATGACGAAAGGTTTTGAAAAAATGAAAATTGACCGATTGCTTTCTATCGTCATTTTGCTGCTAAAGAAAAATAGAATACAAGCGAAGGAACTGGCTGATTTATATGAGGTTTCGATCCGGACGATCTATAGAGATATTGAAGCGATTAGTATGGCAGGTATTCCGGTGGTCACTTATCAGGGAGCCAACGGGGGAATCGGTCTGATGGAAGGATACCGCCTGGATCGCAGTATGCTGACGGATCATGATATAAAGGATATCGTGATGGGTTTGCAGAGTTTGTCCTCGTCGTTGGGCGGCCCGAATGTGTCGCGGTTACTTCATAAATTTGAAAGTATTATACCGGAATCTGGGAAAGAGCAATTTAGTGTCCATACCACACAGTTTATCGTCGATCATTCGGGATGGGGAAATCGGGCTGCGCAGGAAGGCAAATTGATAAAGGTAAAAGAAGCAATGAGCCAAGCGCGCACTGTCGCCTTTACCTATCGAAATGCGGGGGGAGCCATAACGGAACGGAATGTTGAACCGCATACGCTCGTTCTGAAAGGACAACAATGGTTTGTATATGCATATTGTCCCGATAGGGAGCAGTTTCGTCTATTCAAACTCTCGCGCATGAGTGACCCTGTGGTTACAGAGACAGTTTTTGCTCGCAGGGATCTTTCTTATGAAGTGTTGCCGTGGAATGAGGGGCGGATGGAGGTATCCAGAGCCGTACAACCATTTACGCTACAATTTAACCGTGACTCAAGGCATCTGGCGGAGGACTGGTTTGGCGTAGAAGCATTGACCGAGCAGGAGGAAGGGATCTATACGGTTTCGGTCCCGTTTCCTGAGGATGCATGGGCGTACGGATTTATTTTAAGCCTGGGACCGGATGTGGTTGTCAAAGAACCAGCCCATTTGCGTGACAAGATTCATAAGATGGCGCTGCGTATTGCGTCTAATTATGAAGAAGTTCAGGAATCATAAAGGAAATCTTAGTTAAAGTAAAACAAACCTGACCCATAGTTGTCAGGTTTGTTTCGTTATACTGGTGGCATACCTGATATCAGTTAGCGAAAGGGGATTTACGAGGATGGATAAAGCTTGTCAAAGTTGCGGGATGCCGCTAGAGCATGAGGACCAATATGGAACGGATGCACAACATCATAAAACGGATGAGTATTGCAAGTATTGTTACAAGGAAGGCGAATTTGTACAGCCTGAATTGACGATGGAGGGAATGATTCAGCAGTCTGTGCCTTTCCTGGTAGAGGAGGGGATGCAGGAAGAAGAAGCGACTTCGATGCTGCGCAATTACCTGCCGTTTTTGAAACGATGGCGGTCCTCAGAGGATACGGGGCTTACACTGGATGGACCCATTCGGGAAGAATATCGAGGTGAGATCCGTTTGATTGGGTTGAAAGCACGTACAAGTAATCAGAATGAACAAACATCTCACGGGATCATTCCAAACATGTGGGAACGTTTTTGGAGTGAGGACGTGCCTGGTCGGATAAAGGAAAAAGCAGGACATGCTTCTGTCTATGGTTGCTATACTGACTATGAAAATGGAGCTTTGGGCGAGTATACGTTTTTTATCGGGAAGGAAGCGGCTGTAGATTTCCAAACTCCTGATGACCTTGAAGAACTTGTCATTCCGGCTGCACGCTACGCCATTTTTCAGGCAACTCAGGAACTCTCTTCTGTCTTCCGTGTATGGCAGACGATCTGGGAGTGGGCTGCCACGGGACAAGGGGAGCGGACATACACAGGTGATTTTGAAGTGTATGGCAGTCCTGATGAACCTGTTTTGATTTATATTGCAATCAAGTGATGATTTTGTTGTGACAGAAGAGAACCGCCGGTCATTGTCGTGGACCCGGCGGTTTTTCTGATTCAATCAATAGCAGTCTCCCCTTCAAGTTGAACGTCGAGTTAAAGCCCAAAAGATGAGAGCCAGAGCACTGACACCAGCTCCTAATAGACACACCCCGTTCCATCCGGCATAGATGTACATATGAGTGGAAGCGATGGCCCCGGTGGCGCTACCAATGGAATAAAATATCATGTAGCCTGCAGTAAGTCGGCTCCGTGCCTCAGGGCGCACATTGAAAATCAAGCTTTGGTTGGTGACATGTACAGCCTGTACCGCCAAGTCCAAAAGAATGACGCCAAGAACTAAAGCGAACAGAGAATGCTCGGTGTAGCGGATAGGTAACCAGGACAGCAGCAACACAACTAGTGCGATACCCGTCGTCCGTTGTCCCAAGCCCTGATCGGCAAGACGCCCTGCTCGTGCTGCTGCTAATGCCCCGGCGACTCCAGCCAGACCAAAGGCCCCGATAGCAGTATGTGAAAGAGACAATGGGGGTGCACTGAGAGGTAACACAAGCGAAGTCCACAATATGCTGAACGCCGTAAAAATAAGCAATGCAAGGACAGCACGAATGCGCAGAATTCGTTCTTGCAAAAATAGTACGATAACCGATCGGAGCAGCTGCGGATAGGAAAGTGTCGCACTTGTGGGTTCGTTCTTTGGCAACACCCGCAACAGAGCTCCAGCCATAAACAGCGTAAGTATAGCAGAAACAAGGTAAACTGAACGCCAGCCTGCCAGATCAGTTAATACACCGGCCACGGTTCGTGCCAGCAGAATGCCGATAACGACTCCACTGGTCACCAGACCTACGATACGCCCACGTTCAGTCGGATTAGCCAAGGTAGAGGCGAAAGCCACGAGTGTTTGAGTGACTACAGCCAGCAGACCAACCATTGCCATTCCCATAAGCAGTATTGTACGGGTAGGAGCAAAGCTAACCACGATTAGTGCCAGCACGGATAGCAGCATTTGCCCTGTAATCAGTCTCCGTCGATTCAAAAGATCGCCAAGCGGGACGAGCAGCAATAATCCCAACGCATAACAAATTTGCGTGATAGTAATGACCATGCCTACCGATGAGTGCGTAATGCCAAATTCGTTTGCCAGCGCATCCAGCAATGGCTGTGCATAGTAAATGTTAGCGACAGCCAGCCCGCAGGCTATGGCAAACAAGAGTGCCACAGATCGGGACAGGGAGGGAATGGGGGCTGTTTCGGCAGCATTTGCTACCGTTTGATGAGGGAGGAGTACCGCTTTTTCTTCTGACGTCTTCATTTTCACATACCACGTCGCTTTCTGTAATTTACATACCGTTGAGTATAATATACCGATTGGTATGTAATGAATTTAGGTCAATATAACTCGTGCATATATGAAATGTCAAGAGTTCATCATGTACATATTTGACAGTTTCTTATCGTGATCATACAATCTTAATATACTGAACGATATGAAAAGAAGGAGCTGCTTATGGTTCGACTACGGGAATTTGATGAAGATCAAGCGTTGGATGCAGCGATGCAAATTTTTTGGGAAAAGGGATTCGAGGCTACATCTTTAAGTGATTTAACCTCCAAAATGGGAATTCAGCGCCCTAGCATTTACGCTGCCTTTGGAGACAAGAAGCAATTATTCGAAGCTGCGCTGCGCAAATATACGCAATCCCACGCTGCTTATGTACGCTCTAGACTACAAAGCAATTCTTCTGTAAAAGAAGCGTTTTACAATTTTTTTGGAGGAGTCGTGGCAGAAGAGTACGAGGATGGGCCTAATAGAGGATGCTTTTGTATTAATACGATGGTAGAATTAGCCCCTCATGATGAGAAATTTGAGATTTTAACCAGAGAACATCAGATGTATCTTTCTGCCGTCTTTCAGGAAACCCTCGAGCGTGGTATAAGATCAGGAGAGCTGGAGGCTAGCATGGACGCACGAGCTCTGGCCCATACGATGGTCTCTTTGTTAATTGGGATTACCGTGATGATGAAGTCGCGCCCAGAGCGTTCTTTTGTGGATCATTCGGTTGCGACTGCACTTATGTTACTGAAGTAAGTTTCTTTCATATAGCTGATAGTACTTGAGAGAGGTATTTTGAGTAAAACTATATACCGAACGAGAGAGGGGTTTCTTCATTGCTTAATAAAATGAAAGTTATTATAACAGGAGCTGCTTCCGGCATTGGAAAGGAAATTACTCAGCAATGTCTAAGGGAAGGCGCAAGTGTTATTGCGTGTGATATGAATAAACGTTCTTTAAACGAACTTGAGGCTGAACTGAATTCACCAAGTTTGTACACCTATCTGATAGATATAAGTAACTATACGGAAGTAACTGATTTTTTTACATACATTAAGGGAGAACACCCGGACATAACAGCTTTAGTCAATAATGCAGGTGTTTATAGAGGAAAGAATATACTCGACTATGGTATGGAAGAAATAGAGAAGGTGCTGGACATAAATATTAAGGGATGTGTATATTTCTCGCAATTTTTTGGAAAGTTCATGATTGAGAAGAAGCATCAGGGAATTATCGTAAATATGTCTTCTGTTTCTGGAATGGAAGGAAGCTCAGATGCGATCTATGGATTATCAAAAGCTGCAATATTGGGCTTTACTAAAAGCTGTGCCATGAATTTTTCACCTTATATAAGAGTTAATGCTGTGGCACCAACGATGGTAAGTACTCCAATGATGGATCATATTCCTGATTGGAGAAAGGAGGAATATACAAATCATCAGCTAATTCCTGAGCCTTTAAAAGCAGAAGATGTTGCTTATACTGTCCTGTTTCTGCTATCGAAAAGATCCAGGCATTATACGGGAGCGACCTTTGATATTAATAATGGGTGTTATCTAAGATGATTTTTTACGAGAGGAGGAGGATTAATGAATACCCAAATTGAACTTAGATAAACGTGAATGTTGTTCATACCGTTGGTCCTGTGTGGAATGGTGGCGACCATCAAGAAGAGGAGCTATTGGCGAAATACTACCAGAATACATCCAATTGGCTTTGCAACTGAATGCACGAAGCATTGTCTTTCCGAATATCAGCACTGGTATCTACCGTTTCCCGAAAGAAAAGGCGGCGGATATTGCTATACAGGAAGTGACACGTTTTGTACAGGAACATGCCGGTTTGAATGAAATTATTTTTGTTTGTTTTGATGCGGAAAACGCTCAGTTATACAGTCGTAAGCTGCAATACATGAGTAGAAATTAGGGGGGGATCATGAATGCATGAGGAGCAAAACCAGGAACATTGGCCGGTGTGGGCTACGGAGCCTGTAAAAATAGTGAATCCTGATCCTGCCTGGTCAGAGCAGGGCTTAAAGATCATTTACCAGTTGCGGGAGTTATTACTGCCGTTTAAGGTGACGGAAATCGAACATATAGGAAGCACGGCAATTCCCAATCTTTCCGCTAAGCCCATTATTGACATAATGGTAAAATTAGAATCTTGGGATCAACTGGAACAGATCGTGTCTGCTTTACAACCAGCAGGCTGGAACTATGTTCCGCCTGAATTGGACGGTCGGGAATGGAGAAGATTTTTGGTTAAAGTGGAACAGGATCAAAGAAAGGGACATCTGCATCTCATACTGAAATCTGATGAGCATTGGGATCGGCAGCTATTGTTTCGGAACCGACTTCGTGAACAGCCTGAGCTGATTCAGCAATATGATGTATTAAAAAGGCGGCTGGCGATGGAAAATCAGCATGATCGTGAAGCATACACGGAGGCCAAGACTGATTTTGTGCAAAACGTTCTGAATACCGGACATCCTAAAGATTAGAATGTCCGGACTCCCGGGTGCTTTCCGACCAAGCGTCGAAATCTCCAACATTTGTTATTGCCGTGTAGGGGAATGGCCAAAAGGCTTGCCAGCACACCAGAAAAAGCTTATTCAGAAGCTGCTACGGTAGTGTTTATCCAGTGTTCATATTCATTTTATGATAGGAAAAATCGCATTTATAGACGTCTCAAGAATGCGCTAATGCGTTCCAAAGCCATTTCCAACTGTTCTCGCGATGACGCATATGAGCAGCGGATAAAGCCCTCGCCGCCTGGGCCAAATGCGGAACCAGGTACAGTAATGACTCCTTCTTCTTCCAGCAACCGCTTGGCAAACTGCTCTGAGCTTAACCCTGTGTGCATAATGGAGGGAAAAGCATAGAAGGCACCATTTGGTTCGTGACATGGCAGCCCTGTCTGACATAGGCCTTCAACGAACCATTTTCTACGCAGATTGTAAGATTCCATCATACGATCTTTTTCCTCCAGCCCGTTACGCAGGGATTCAATAGCGGCAATTTGCCCGATAATAGGAGCGCACATGGCGGTATATTGATGAATCTTCAGCATAGCTGAAATCAACTCTCTTGGGCCGCACACATAGCCGACCCTCCAGCCTGTCATCGCAAATGCTTTGGAAAAGCCGCTGATGAGCAGGGTACGCTCTTTCATTCCCGGCAGAGAAGCGAAGCTTACATGCTTCTGTCCATAGGTCAGTTCAGCATATATTTCGTCTGATATAACGACAAGATTATGCTCCTCAACCAGGCGGGCAATCGGCAACCAATCCTCATAGGTCATCACCCCACCCGTCGGATTATTCGGATAACAGAGAATAAGCACTTTGGATCGTGGAGTCAGCTTGGCTTGGAGTGCCTCAGCTGTTAGCTTGAACTGCTGATCCGCAGAGGTTTCAACGGTTACGGTATGTCCTCCGTTCAGAAACGTGATGGGCGAATACGAAATATAACATGGAGCCGGAATGAGTATTTCATCGTGTGTGGTGATCAGGGCGCGTAGTGCCAAATCCAGCGCTTCACTGCTTCCAATGGTAACCATGATTTCATCTGTCGGGTTGTAGGATGTGCTGAAGCTGCTCTCCAGATACCCGGCAATCTCCTCACGAAGCTCGGGAAGTCCAGCATTCGGTGTGTATGATGTTTTACCATTTTCCAGTGCTGTGATACAGGCCTTTCTGACATGTTGAGGGGTTACAAAGTCAGGTTCACCGACACCAAGCGATACAATATCTTTTCGGCCTGTACTATATTCAAAAAACTTACGGATGCCTGAAGGTGGCATTTCCCGTACAGCTGGAGTCAAAAAATCGGTTATAGATACTGCTGTCGATACATTTGTCATGATGATTTCCTCCTTTTTGAAAAACAAAAAAACCCGCCCCTGTAAAGGGACGAGTTTATACCCGTGTTACCACCCTAGTTTCATTCCATACGAAATGACACTCTGTTCACGTATCCATCAATACGTGTTCCGGTTAACGCTGGAAAGGCGGCAGAGCTTACTTCAGGTTCAGCCCGCTTCTCAGAGATGGCGTTCGGCTACCCTCGGAATGTTGGCTTTCACCTGCCCCAACTCTCTGCAAATCCGCTGTATAGCTTACTCGTTCTCGTCATTGAAATTTGTTACCGTATCAAGTTAGGTGTAATTATAAGCACAACATTTCAGGATGGCAAGTCTTTTTTTTATAAACTTTAAAGACACATTATCATTATTGACGACTGGAAAATAACGTATATAGTGGTATCAAGGGGATTGTGCCCCAGATTTCAATGTGTTATATGACTATATTGCCAGAGAGGAATGGTATCCATATGAACGTATTTGAACGCTTTAGCGGTAAAGTATTGCCGGCGGATTGGAGTTGGATCAATGAGCCGGCTGAATGGAGATTCGATGATTCCAAGTCTTTGCAAATTTCTGCACCTTCGCAGGCGGATTTCTTTAGAGATCCGTCTGGCGCAACGGTAAAATCGTCCGCACCCTTTTTGCATACAACGCTTCAAGGTGATTTTACAATATGGACGAGGGTTTGTGTTGATATGAAGCAGCCTTATGATTCAGGATGCTTGATGATGATGGCGGATGATACCCACTGGGCTAAGCTGTGTTTTGAATATTTTGAAAGCACTCCATCTATTCTTAGTGTGGTCACTCGGGATACATCCGATGATTGTGTCTCTGGGGCGATGGACGTGTCCAATCCGTATTTACGAGTGGCACGAGCTGGAAATTGCTTTGCATTTCATTATTCATCAGACGGTCAGCATTGGAGGCTGGCGAGATATTTTGGTATGAATGTTCCTAACCAGCTCAAAGTCGGAGTTGTTGCTCAATCTCCGGTGGGGGAGGGCTGTGCTGTTACCTTTGATGCCTTGACGATAACAACCCATGTATCCGAGGACATACGAAAGGTGGAGTAAATAGACAAAGGCCCTCTCTAAATATGAAAGCGTTATAAAATAGGACTTAAAAAGACGTATATACGCATGCTCAGGCAGGAGGTAGATGGAAACTTGCTGTTAAGAAGGAAGGGTTACAAGCTGCCCAGTTTGTTGGGAGTGCTGCTTGTAGCTACGTTGGGCTGTTTCGGACTCATTATGTATTTACAGTCCACAAGTGGAACGAGGATGTATCAATTTCTGTATTGGGATATATTCCTGGCCTGGGTTCCGGTCTTTATCACTCTGGGAATGATGGCTTTATCCCGACTGCGAAGTACAAAAGTGAGAAGTATTCTTTTATTTTTCTCCTCAATTGTATGGTTGTTTTTTCTGCCGAATGCTCTTTATTTGGTGACTGAGTTACTTCATGCGTTTCGTTTTTACGATGTGAATCCTGATACACGTTTTTGGTTGAACACACAATTTTGGTTAATCTTATTTACGTCTTTTTCAGCAGCAGGGCTTGGCCTTTTTCTTACATCCCTTTGTGTATTGGTGATCCACCATATGCTGAGGAGGATTTGTTCAGGTGGGCTCGCATGGGCTGTAGTTTTTGTGTTGTTGTGGCTGGCCAGCATAGGGGTATATATTGGTAGATTTGCCCGCTGGAATAGCTGGGACATATTATTGCAGCCACTGGTGCTCCTTACGGATATTTGGAGATGGGGAGTACATGCAGTACCAAGGCTTCATTTACTGTCCTTTTGCTGGTTGGTGTTTGGGATAGCAGTCATTTTTTATTTATTGATCTATATCTCTTTAAGTGAGGATCAGGATATTTAGGCCGAGGACATGTATTCAATGAATACAGGCTTCGGCCTATTTTTACATGTGGCGTGTCAGGAGTTGGCGTTGTCCTCCCCGTGCACATCATAAAGCACCCGCACAAGCAGATCCTGACTGAAATTCCCAAATCTTTTGCCGAAAATAGTGAGCCCACCTTTGTTTTCCGATTGATCGGTTACGGATAAGCGGAGTGTAATGTCGCTTTTATAGTTAAGGTTAATATCGTCTATTGTGACTTCGGAAATGCGGCACCCGTCAATGAAGCTGCCTTGCTGATTGATGCGAATTAATTTGAGCATACCATATTGATTTAAATGCGGTGGCCACCAATCTGGATTGAGAACCCCCGGCACTTCTCCAAAATCTCCGGCGCTGGTCCAGTGCCCAATAGGGATACCGTTAATGTGAAAACAAATGTCGGAGGGATATTCCTCACAATAGCAGGGTGCTTCTGAGCCTAGTTCTGCGGAGAATTGAATTTCTTTAAAGGATTGATTCGCTTTCAGATAGTTGGGGATGCGGTATTCCAAAAAGCCTTCGGCCATCCAGATCATTTCCGACTCCAGCCGCCCGGGATCTGCAAAATAGCGTGGATCATCAAAATCGCCGATAATGCTGTCTCGGGTCACCAATCCACAAGTGGGGGACGCTTGATAGTTACTGTAATGACCTACGCGAATCTCAACCTCATACACATTTTTTTGTTCTCTGCTGCGCAAATCTACCATCAGCTTATCCTTGTTCAAATAACACATTTTTCGGGTACCGTGCTTGCCGCTCACGGTATTGATCTCCACAAGACCGCATTCTTCCAATTTTCGAATATGCATTGTAATGGTACCGTTACTCAAATTAAGTTTGTTGGCAATGTCATTCATACTTTGTCCCTGGTAAGCAAGTAACTCGAGAATTTGAATGCGGATTTCTGAACCCAGTGCTTTAAAAATATCTAACCCTGACATTAAGTCCTTAATATAAATCATAGCTATAGACCATCCTTATCTATAAAAATTGTAATGTAAGCGCTTATATATTTACTTTGATTTATGTTAAAATAAAATCAAAAAGAAGTAAACTTCTTTTTTGTAAATTTTTTTTACTAAACCAAAAGAGGAGCGAATTGAACTCCAAATTAGGGATTACTTTATAAATAAATCGTATTTAAGATTTATTTCTAGTTTTTTTGATGTGAATAAACTTAAATACGATTTAATTTTGCTTTCCATGTTACTCTAACCTATGTTTTATAACTATTTAAAAAGATTGAAAAATACATTGACGAACCGAGGAAAGGCATGCTATATTTTGTTTGTAAACGAATTCATTATTGATAAAGAAAAATGTTAATTATACGGTACATGAGAGGGATGATAATCACAGCGGCAATCAACAACGGGTTGTGTACCGCACAGTTAAAGATTAGGCCGAGTGGTATGAAATTATTTTAGCACCGATTGTATGCGGTTTCATTTAAATTTAGGAGGGGTCGCGTTGATAAAGAAAAAAGGTTTTGCAATAACAATGGTTGTTCTGTTGTTAATGGTGGCTGCACTGGCTGGTTGTAGTGGGGGAAGTTCCAGTAGTGATGGAAGTAAGGAACTGACATTCATGTTCCGTGGTGGAACAGATGAACAAAAGGCTTATAAGGAAGTAATCAAGAAATTTGAAGAGGAACATCCTGGCGTAAAGGTTAAAATGGTCGTGACGGCAGCAGATCAATATGCTACAAAGCTTAGAGCTGCGATTACAGGAAACAACCTCCCAGATATCTTTTATTTTGCCCCTGGAGATGTGAAAGCTTATGTAAACAGTGGGGTGTTGAAGAATCTCACTCCTTACATTGAGAAGAACAAGGATATTAAACTGGATAACATCTGGAAATACGGTATAGATTTGTATCGCTATGACGGCAAAATGGCCGGTCAAGGAGATATTTACGGTATGCCGAAGGACTTAGGTCCATTCGCACTTGGCTACAACAAAACGATGTTCGAAAAAGCGGGCGTGCCTTTGCCTGATAAAGACAAACCGTATACATGGGATGAGTTCATCAAGGTCAACCAAGAGTTGACCAAGGATACCAATGGTGACGGCAAGCCAGATCAATACGGTACAGGCTTTAACGTTCAGTGGGCATTGCAAGCCTTTGTATGGAGTAATGGGGCTGATTGGCTGGATGAGAGCAAAACTAAAGTAACGATTGATGATCCGAAATTTGCGGAAGCGCTTCAGTACTTTGCTGATATGCAAAACAAATATAAAATCACACCTGGTATTGAACAATCACAAACATTGGACACATACCAACGTTGGATGAAGGGCGAAATGGCATTCTTCCCGGTAGGTCCTTGGGATATGAGTACATTTGAAAAACTGCCATTTGAATATGATTTGCTGCCGTTCCCAGCCGGATCGACTGGCAAATCGGCAACATGGATTGGTTCTCTGGGTATCGGCGTTTCCTCTAAAACAAAATACCCGGATGAAGCTGTTGAACTGGTTAACTATCTGACAACTTCTAAAGAAGGAATGAAGCAGCTCGTAGATGCCAAGGTACAAATTCCGAATCTGTTGGATATGGCTGATGAATGGTCCAAAGATACGAAAACCAAGCCTAACAATAAACAAGAGTTTATTGATATCGTGAATGACTATGGACGCTCATTACCAGGCAACTATACGTATAATGCAGAATGGTACGATATTTTCTTCACAGATATTCAACCTGTACTGGATGGTAAAATTACGGCGGCAGATTATGTGAAACAAGAACAACCGAAGATGCAGAAACTGCTGGATAAAGCGGTGGAGCAAGAGAAAAAATCACAGAAATAATGCGTAAATAGAGGAAAAAGGGATGATGTTAGTGGCTAAATATCATGCTGCTAACATCATCTTCATTCCAAATTAGAAACAGAGGTGAGCCCTGTGATAACCAAATCTAATCTCTACCGCAAAGAGAAGGTATATGGATACTTATTTATTCTTCCACCTATTCTCGGTCTGCTAATCTTTACGTTATTCCCGTTTGTCTATTCGTTATACGGCTCTTTTACAGACTGGGACGGATTGGGACAAATGAACTTTATTGGCCTCGACAATTTTAAAGATTTATTTAGCGATGAGCTCTTTTATAAATCGATGTACAATACTCTTTTCTTAATGCTGGGTATTCCGATCGGTCTTGTACTAGCTTTACTGCTGGCACTAGGTTTGAATCGCAAGATTCCAGGTACGACAACATTTCGTGTGATTTACTATATCCCGGTTATTTCTTCGTTGGCTGCCGTTTCTATTATGTGGAACTGGGCATACAACGGAGACTATGGTTTGGTAAACCAATTCCTCGAAATATTCGGTATTAAGGGTCCTAACTGGCTGATGGATAAAGATACGGTCAAACCGGCCTTGATTCTCATGACTGTCTGGAAGGGTCTCGGATATACGATGCTGCTATATTTGGCAGCCCTGCAAAGCGTATCTCGCTCTTATTATGAAGCAGCAGAGCTAGATGGAGCTAGCGGATTCCAGATGTTCCGCAATATTACATGGCCAATGGTGAAACCAGTAACCTTCTTCCTGGTCGTAACTAATATCATTGGTGGTTCGCAAATCTTTACTGAAATGAACATTATGACACCTACAGGGGGTCCGGAATACTCATCCGCCTCAATCGTCTTTTATATTTGGGATAAGGCATTTAAAAACCTGCAAATGGGATATGCCTCCGCGATGGCTATGATTCTCGGCATCTTCATTTTTATCGTAACTTTGATTCAATTTAAAATGAATGAAAAATCGTCCTTTGATGGGGATTGATTTTCGCGGAAAGGAGTGAGTCTGATTATGTCCCATAGTCAAAAAACGAAAGTTACCAATATCATTATCTTTATTGTACTAGCGATTGGAGCGATTGTGATGATCGCGCCGCTGCTTTGGATGCTGTCCACTTCGGTGAAAGAAAAGCAGGATGTCTTTGCTCTTCCACCAGTATGGATACCAGAGGTGTTCCAGTTTGGCAAGTATAAGGAAATTTGGGAAGCAGGACCTTTGTTAAGCGGGATCAAGAACAGCGTGATTGTGGCTGTAAGTGTTACCGTTATAGGTACCTTCACATCCAGTGTGGCCGCTTTTGCATTTGCAAAGCTGAGATTCCCTCATAAAAACAAACTGTTTTTGGCACTCATCGCATCTATGATGATTCCATACCCAACGGTTATGATTCCACAGTTTATGATGTTTTCCAAACTTGGCTGGGTCGATACACTTTTGCCTCTGATCGTTCCAGGTTTGTTCGGAAATGTAGTTATGATCTTTTTCCTGCGGCAGTACTTGCTTAGCGTACCGGATGCCATTATCGAAGCTGCGAAAATTGACGGAAGTTCTTATTTCCGACTCTATTCGTCGATTACGTTCCCGCTCATTAAGCCGGCAGTTGCGGCACAGCTTATTTTATGGTTCATGGGGATTTGGAACGATTATTTGGCACCGATTATTTACTTGAACTCACCAGAAACGCAGACATTGCAGCTGGTTATCGCGAATTTTAATGCGACTTACGCCATTCAGACGGACTATCCGCTTATTATGGCAGCATCGATTATAGCCTTGTTACCTGTACTGATTATATTCTTGATCTTCCAGAAACAAATTATTGAATCGGTTGCCATTTCGGGTGTCAAAGGTTAATTGACACTTGGAGGGGACGGATGAATGATGTAAGGCAGTCGCAATATGTAATGGGTAAAGGAAGGAGGAGAATAACAGTTATGGTTATGCTGCTCATGCTGGGTCTATCCGGCTGTGGGGATAACACTCCGGACCCTGTGTATCCGCAGGCTCCGCCTCCCGATCACTTGTATGATCAGAGTACGATTAATGATGAACAGCGCTGGACCATTAACAATGCACATGACCCGGCGATTATAAAAACAGATCAAGGCTATTATGTCTACTCAACGGATGTAAAGACAGGTGGAGAATTGAGACCTGGTGTCATGGTACGCAAATCGACTGATCTGATTCACTGGAACTGGGTTCAGTATGCACTCCCCGGCATTCCAAAGGAAGCAGAGGCGTGGTCATCAGCAACCAATCTGTGGGCACCGGACATCATCAAGATGGGTGATACCTATCGGATGTATTACTCCGCTTCTACCTTTGGCAGCACACGGTCTGCGATTGGATTGCAGACATCCAGCTCCCCGGAAGGCCCTTGGAAGGATGAGGGGCTGGTCCTTAAAACAGGAGAGCATGACAAGCTGAATGCGATTGATGCCAATCCGGTGCTGGATGCAGAGGGAAATCCATGGATGGTATACGGCTCTTTTTTCGGCGGTATCTATATTACACCGCTTGATCCCCAGACTGGAAAGCTCAAAGAATCTGGCTATGGTAAAAATATCGCTGCCAGAGATCGGGCAACTGAGGACGGTGCTGTAGAAGGGCCTTACATTGTGTACAATCCAATGTTCCGTAAATACTACTTGTTCGTCTCGTATGATTCTTTGTTTGAGGACTACAATGTTCGTGTTGCCCGTTCAGATTCGATCACAGGCCCTTATGTGGACATGAATGGACATGATATGGCAGATACCAGCTATTTGCCTCAATACGAGATTGGAAACAAGGTATTGGGCGGTTATCGGTTCAGCGAAGGAGAAGGCTGGGTTGCGCCAGGTCACAATTCTGTCCTGAAGGACGGTGCGGATTATTATATTGTACATCATGCGCGGGGAGAAACGGACAAGAGCTGGCCGTACCTGCATGTACGCAAAATATTGTGGACGGCAGAGGGCTGGCCGGTCGTCTCTCCGGAGCGCTATGCGGGCGAAAAGGAGCAGGATATACCCAAAAGGCTATTATCCGGCAACTGGGAGCGCATCGTGATCAGGCAGGAAGTAGACGGCCATGTGGAAGCTGAACCGCTCCGTCTGGAAGATGGAGGACGGGCAACCAGCGGTTCTCTTGAAGGTCACTGGAGTTTTGATGGCAAGCGTACTCTAACAATGGATTGGAGCAATACATCCGCAGGAACAAAGGAAGAATTGTTATTGCTTCCTTCATGGGACTGGGAGCTTGGTCGCCATACTTTAATTTTCACGGGTATGAATGAAAAAGGAATTTCCATTTGGGGAAAACGTATCAGCGATTAATTTGTTTGAACTACATACTACACATAGAGGAGAGAATAACCATGAATCAATCTGTACCCATTAATAATCCGGTCATTGAGCAACGGGCAGACCCTTGGATTTACAAGCATAGTGACGGATACTATTATTTCACCGGATCTGTGCCAGAGTATGACCGCATTGAGGTTCGACGAGCAAGTACTATTCAAGGCTTGAGTACAGCAGAGCCTGTCGCAGTGTGGCACAAATATGAAACGGGCCCGTTAAGTGCGAACATTTGGGCACCGGAAATTCATTATATTAACGACAAATGGTACATTTATTTTGCAGCAGCTCGTACAACGGAAACGAAGGAAGGCCTGTTCGACCACCGGATGTTCGTGCTGGAAAATGATTCAGCTAATCCTCTGGAAGGGGAATGGGTGGAAAAAGGACAGATCAAAACCCGTTGGGAGACGTTCGCTCTCGATGCGACAACCTTCCAGCATAATGGGGTTTTGTATTATGTGTGGGCTCAGAAGGACCCTGACATCGTCGGTAATTCCAATCTGTATATTTCTGAAATGAGCAATCCGTGGACGCTGCGCGGTGAGCAGGTTATGATCTCTACACCAGAATATGACTGGGAAGTCATCGGTTTTAAGG
This sequence comes from Paenibacillus sp. SEL1, assembly GCF_054602535.1. Taxonomy (NCBI): domain Bacteria; kingdom Bacillati; phylum Bacillota; class Bacilli; order Caryophanales; family Paenibacillaceae; genus Paenibacillus; species Paenibacillus sp. SEL1. Next base: position 4,112,511 of record NZ_CM137723.1, read on the forward strand.
TGAATGAAGGAGCAGCGGTTCTGAAACGGAACGGGCGGATCTTTATCAGTTATTCAGCTAGCGCCACAGACCACAATTATTGCATGGGCCTGTTGACAGCAGATGAGAATGCGGATTTACTTGATCCGAAATCATGGACGAAATCACCTGAGCCGGTATTCTGCACCAATGAGGAAACAGGACAATTCGGGCCAGGTCATAACAGTTTTACGGTTGCTGCTGACGGTAGCGATGTAATCGTATATCACGCCCGGAATTACAAGGAAATTACAGGCGACCCGTTGTATGACCCGAATCGTCATACACGTGTTCAGCCGTTCAACTGGAAGGAAGATGGAACACCTGATTTTGGTATTCCAGTACCCGATGGCGTTCCTGTTGATAAATAAGCGAAATCTATTATAGATGGTTGACGTGTTGCACAGCGGCACTGTAACTTTCTGGAAATCATAGGTAATTATGATTCGGATGCGTATAACAAGAGTAATAAGATATCTTCTGAGCCTTCAGGCTGGAGGATATCTTTTTGCTTTTGGGACGACAAGGAGGACACTTTTCAAAAACTTCGATTTCTGCTATATTTAAATCGTAATATTTACGAATTGATCAAGGGGTGGAAATCTCGTGAACGAACGGATTGATCCGTTTACCGTTAAAAAGGTTGAATACCTGCTGAATGGCTATATTGCTCTAAAGGTACCAGGCTATGTGCGTTCTGACGTGCGGCTCATTTATCAAATAGAGGGTAACTGTTTGATCTTGACGGAAGAAAGGCCTTCTAATGAAATTGAGTCGTGGGATCGCACGGACATTGTCCAATTTCGCTGGGAGGAAAATCATTGGCATGTATATGCCCGACAAGAGGCTGAAAGCTGGCAGCGCGTAAAAGAGATTGCGCCTAATCCGTGCTTTGAAGAACAGCTCGAACAGGTAGAAATAGATCCAGCGGGTATTTTTTGGACAGGTTAACGAAGTGCAGAATAATAAGTTCGGAAGATGGAGGTAGTGGGAGTCGTCCCGTTAAACTGTATATGGAAATAAACAGGCTGACCGTAATTCCTTATATGGAAGTTACGGTCATTTGTTTTGTCAAAGGTGGCACTGTCTAGTTTGCGTTTCCATGTCTTGTCATGAGGCTTGTTACGGGTACTATAAATCAGGGTATGTGAAACACAGAGCGTGATAACGAGTGGGGAGCGGTGTGTAGTGAATGAGCAGCAACTTAATGACAGGCAAGGGCGTGTAGGTGAGCAGTATCGACCGGAACCTGAGATAAGACAAGTAGAGCGAGAGCTTGGAGTATTGTATCCAAAAGGCAGGTCCCGAATTGCACTGACAGGCGCCAGTGGTTATATCGGGCATAATCTGCTGCAGAGGCTGACTGAGCATGCAGATGTCATTGCCTTATCCCGCAATGGAGATCAGCGTAAAAATACAGAGCATGTGGAATGGCGCTCGTGTGATTTTTTTTCCATGGAGGATGCAAATCAAGGATTACAAGGAGCGGATTATGCCGTATATCTCATTCATTCCATGCTGCCCTCGGCGAAGCTGACACAAGGAACGTTTGAGGATATGGATGTAATTTTGGCAGAGCATTTTGGCCGGGCAGCGCGTAATAACGGGGTGAAGCAGATTGTATACTTGAGCGGTATCCGCAACGAAAACATAAGGTTCAAGGCATCAGCGATGGGAAGATTTCCTTTGACAAGGCAGCTCGAACCTCACTCGAACAGGAAGAAGAATATCGGCATAAGAAGAATTCCCATAGCAAGTCCAAAAAGCTGTTAAAGTCAGCAATTCGATCATTAAAATCTGATGTACGCTCGGTGCAACGGATCAAACTCCCGCCTGGTAAGGATGCAACATGGGCCGGGGAGCGCTATTTGGCCTGGCTTCCGGTCTTTGCAAAACCTTGGGTACGTGTCGAAACAGGGGGCCCGGATACCTATCAGTTGTATCTTTTGGGTAGTCGAAAGCCATTGTTAGAAATGATTTATGACCGTGTGCAGAGCACCTCTGAGTTTGCACTCTATCGAATCACAGGAGGTACTTTTGCTACTGTAAGGGGAGACCATCACGGCAGGCTTGAGTTCCTGCAAATTCCCGGTACTAATATTTGCGTGGTAGCCATTCATGATTATGTGCCATCGCTGCCTTGGTTTATTTATAAATATACACAGGCCAAAGTACATTTGGGGGTTATGTATGCGTTTGGAAAGTATGTCAAGCGGTTGATTGATACAAATGTTTAATATTTTCCACGAGATGGAAGCTACAAATGTATGGTAAAGTGTAATATATACAAGGTTTTATCCAAATATCCTATCCAAAGTCTCCTGTGCATACCGAATCCGAATTACACGAGGTGAGAAAAATGCTGCAATCGTTAAAAGCCATTGCTAATTACAGGAAAGAAAATGATCTGGCCTGGGATACACCGACTTGGCTAAAGCTGCTTGTTTCGGCTGAGGAGCGTATTGTTAATCTGGAACGCATTCGATCCATAGGTGAGTTAAAGGATGCCAATCCTGTACTGGATTACGTGGAGCGTACGTTGCTTATTTTGGACGGACTTCCATTGTCATTCTGGGTTAAAGAGCTACTGGAGGATGTTTTGGTATGGTCTGAGACAGCCAAAGGAGGCACAGTCCGCGAGCGGCTACGCTGGCAGCATGAGGGTATAAATTTATTTGTACATAATATCGGCTCCTCCCAACTGTATGTCAGACAGGCCCAAGCGGAGTCCCCTGCTTACCCGCGCAATAGCATGACCCGAATTCTGATTGAGACGCATGGATTGATTGGGCAATATATACGGGGAGAAATTCCTTTTGCGGAAAATCGACTGCTGCTTGAAATTACTCGTAAGGGCTGGCTGAGCCCTGAGGAACTGGAGCTTGTTTTACGGGCTCTGAACGAATGTATTATCGCCGGGGTAGAACCTGCATTATGGGACCAAGTACGCGGGGAAGTGGAGGAGCTAATCGGTTGGATTGCATGGGACAACGCACCTGTAGTCTGGAGTGTAAAGGAACGATTGAAGAGATTGCGGTCGGTTTCGATACATGCAGGGGAGCCGTTTGAGCAGGCTTACGCCGAGCTGGAGCGGGAGCTGAATGTAGAGAAGGCGCTGGCTCCGCTAGAGAATCGGACACTTTGGTATGTAGAATCCGCTTTGCAGGATTTTTCACTTCAAGAACTGGTCAAGGTATTCTTACTCACACTGAGGGATGGTACAGGACAGGAACAGCCGGCAACGGTACGGCATATCAGTTTTGAATCGCTTATGAATACGATGTATTATGACTATCGTGGTGTTAAGAAAATTAACGTATACAAAAAACGAATGATAGAAAAATACTTAAGCTCACTGTCCTGGCAGGACATTTCAAAGGGAAAACGGAAGCATAATCCTCATTTGAGTGTAACTGTAGAGCATAAAGAGGAGCTGCCAAGTACCGTATTTTTCAATTTTGTATTTTCATCAGCTGCTGAAAAACTGATCGACTTTTGTATTGAGGCAGAAAAGACGCCTCTGTATGACAAAGCAGTTTTGCTGCTGTTTGATCTGTTCGGCTTACGGCGCGATGCTTATGATCGCTTTCACAATGAGGAAACGTATCTTACAGATATGAACCAGACCGTAGATTACAAAAGGGTCATTTTGGATTATGTGACTGGAACCCGCATACTGGATATTGGACCCGGCGGGGGCGTGCTGCTGGATCTGATCGAACAGGAAAGACCAGATGCGAAGCCATTAGGTCTTGATATTTCTGTGAATGTCATTGAGGCACTTAAACGTAAAAAGCAATTGGAGCGCCATCGTTGGGATGTCATCAAAGGAGATGCGCTTCGGTTGGAGGAATATGTGGAAACGGGGAGTATGGACACGGTTATCTTCTCTTCGATTCTTCACGAGCTGTATTCCTACATCGAACGAGATGGAAAAAGGTTCAACTCACAAACAGTGGAAGCTGCTTTGCAAAGCGCTTATCGTGTACTTGCACCCGGCGGACGCATTATCATTCGAGACGGTATTATGACCGAACCCGTAGAGCAGCGTAGACGCATTCGATTTTTGGAGCCGGACGGAATGGAATGGCTGATGCGGTATGCGCAGGATTTTGCGGGTCGTCCCATAGAAATAGAGCGTATAGGTGAGCATGAGGCTGTTTTGCCGGTAAATGATGCAATGGAATTCCTATATACCTATACATGGGGAGCGGAAGCCTATGTGCATGAAGTGCAGGAGCAGTTTGGTTATTTTACTCCGTCACAGTATGAAGAATGTATTCGTAACACACTTGGTACACAAGCGATCATCCGGGTGAGTCGCCACTATTTACAGGAGGGCTATGCCGAAGCGCTGTCCAGTCGTGTTGAGTTCATGGATGAGCAGGGACAGCCGGTTCCTTTGCCAGACAGTACCTGTCTGATCGTGATTGAGAAGCCAAATCATAGGGATGAAGCAACTAAATGATTTTTAATTTGAACAAGAGAATGCCTTCTGAGGTGTGCCAAGCGCACTGGGAAGGCATTCTTTTAGAAAACGAATGGAGGTGCGTCCATGTCCAAGCAGGTAGTGATATCCGAATATAATTCGCAGTGGGTAGTTGAGTATACACGAGAACGAGAAAAAATGATAGAGGCCCTCGGAGACGTATGTGTCGGCGTAGAGCATATTGGCAGTACATCCGTTCCTGGTCTGGGAGCCAAGGCTATTATCGATATTATGGTTGGAGTAGAAGATTTGGCTATTATTCAATCCGAACAGCGACAGCGTTTACTAGGTATTGAATATGAATATGTACATAAGCTTGATTTTCCAGAGCGAGCTTTCTTTCGCCGTGGAGAATGGGGAGCTGGGACCCATCATTTGCATATTTACAAGTATAAAGGAGAACATTGGAAAAACCATTTATTGTTCAGAGATTACTTGAAAGCGCATCCTGATAGCCTGCGAGCGTATGATACTTTAAAAAAAGATTTGGCGCATCAATTCAAACATGACCGTGCAGCGTATACCGAAGCAAAAGGACCTTTCATTCGGCAGATAGTTGAACAAGCAAAGCTTGGACAAAAGCAGAGACAAATGGAATTTTAGTACGCATGGACAAGGTGGAGGTATGATGAAGAATATGATGCTTGATGCACAGGTAACGCCGAATGGTTTAAAAGAGAGAATGATGCTGCTGTCAGCGCTGGATATTATATTGTCTCCAGAAGATTGGTTACGCACGTATCGTATGCAGTCTGAATGGTCTGGTGATGTGTGTCTGGGTGAGGTGAACAACGGCGCTGGAGATACGATTCATATGCTATGGACGCGTGGAGGTGTGCTATTGAAGGGTTTTGACCACGAATCCCCTGTAAGTCCTCATGCGAGAGACGAATATGAGGTCTGGCCGGGCATGTACGACGGTGTGCCTGATGATATGATGGAGCTTTTGGAAGATGAAGCGTTGGAGAAAGAGGACGTTACCTTTTGTATGTGGAGGGAAGCGGGAGATGAGGAGTGGCGTATGGGCAACGCGAACTTTCCTGAGGGATATGACGATGGCTCATCTTTTTTGCTGGGGAAAATTATAGTTACAGCGGAGGAATATCAGGATTGGGCTGAAAGTTACTATGAGTTGCCGATTTCTCTAGGGGTGGTAAGCCAGATTTTCAACGGCGTTCCGATCACTGCCCAGATGATCTCTGCGCTTCATCCACAGCGTAACGTTACGGAAGCGATAAAGGAGCTAAAGCAGCTTGGCGTTCAAGTGCATGAAAGCTAAGAATACAGATTTGTTTTTCTTGACAAGTTTTGTATATAATACAGGAGAAATGCTGGGTTAATCACCTCGAATTAAAGGAGCTGTGTTGAAGATGTCCAAACGTTTGATTCCTTACATCACGATGGATGGAAATGCAAAAGAAGCAATCGAATTTTATAAAGAGGCATTGGATGCTCAACTGCTTTTTATTCAAACCTTTGGAGAAATGCCGGAAAACCCCGATTTTCCCATTCCCGCAGAGGTCAAGGAACGTGTGGAACATGCTACCCTTAAAGTGGGTGAGACAGAGCTCATGTTTTCTGATACCTTTCCCGGATCACCGTTTAGCAGTGGGAATCAGGTGAGCATCTGTATTACAACCGATAGTGTGGAGCAAGCTCAAAAAATGTTTGATGCTCTACAGCAAGGAGGACAGGTGGGAATGTCTTTACAGGAAACCCATTTTAGTCCAGCTTATGGGAATGTAACAGACAAGTTTGGTGTCACCTTTCAAATGTTCACAGAGGCTCGGTCTTAAGAAATGGAAAACGGCTCGATTCCGCTACTTTAGCGATCTGGCCGTTTTTTTGCGTGTATGTCCTCGTCTGAAGAGTAAATATACATACAGCATGGGGAGTGATATCTTTTTTACCCTGCTTGCCGTTTAGTAGATTAGGTTTATTTACTGAATTGCTTAGACACTTGTTGAAATAGAAACAAAAATATATTATATTATGTTGTTAATGCACCAACGGGTGGGAGGACAGGCCATGAGCAAAGAAGAACAGGTCATAATGGGTTTCAGGGACTTATATAACAAGATGGTTTGGCTTAATAAGGATAAGATGGAAGACAGTCTTAAGGGTTATAAGTCTTCTGAAGTCCATTGCATCGAATACATTGAAAGAAATATAGATTCCAACGTGACAAAACTTGCGGAGTCCCTTTATATGACTAGCGGTGCCATAAGTAAAATAACTAAGAAGCTCATAAAAAAAGGCATTATCGAAAGCTACCAGAAGCCGGATAACAAGAAAGAAATCTATTTTCGGCTTACGGAGCAAGGGAAAGTAATCTATAAAATCCATGAGGACCTGCATAAAGAGTTTCAAGAGCGAGATAAAGCCGTGTTTGAACAGGTAACCGAGGAACAATTTGATAGTATGCTTAGCTTCGTGGAGAAGTATAATAGGCATTTGGATGCGGAAATAAAGAAACAGGGTATAGATATTAAGTCGGAATAAATCTGAATAATGAAAATCAAATCACAGGCAGCCGGGCTCTATTGAGAACAGGCTGCCTTTTTTTGCTATTATTTTGTTGCCGAGGAAGCAAAATTGTGATACGATGTTTTTGCTTCCAAGGAAATAAAAACATAGCTTTTGAGGGGAGAATTTAATGTTCAAATTTAGATCACACAATGAACAGAACACAGAACAAACCGTAGATAAACACGCTTTAATATTCGGTCTTATCTCTGTGTTTCTTTGCGGAATAGGCTTCAGTATCATAGCACCTGTCGTCCCTTTCTTAGTACAGCCTTATATAAGCAATCCGGGAGAACAAGCTATCGTTGTCACGCTGCTGACTTCTGTTTATGCCTTCTGCGTGTTTTTTGCGGCCCCCGTGCTTGGAGCTCTGAGTGACAAATATGGCCGTCGTCCATTGCTCTTAGTATGCCTTTTGGGTTCCGCAATCGGGTACTTGGTTTTTGGCATAGGAGGAGCTCTATGGGTACTATTTGCGGGACGCATAATAGAGGGTATAACAGGTGGGAGCATAAGCACGATCTTCGTCTATTTTGCAGACATCATTCCTACAAAACAGAGAACCAAATACTTTGGATGGGTGAGTGCGGTTGTAGGTGTAGGTACCATCATTGGCCCAACTGTAGGCGGATTACTTGCCAAGTTTGGTTATTCTGTACCCATGTATTTTGGAGCAATTATAACCTTAGTGAATGTTATATATGGATTCTTTTTTATGCCTGAGAGCCTTGACAAGAAACATAGACTGAAAGAAATTACTTTTGTAAGACTTAATCCATTCATACAGCTTGCAAACCTGCTTTCCATGAAAAACTTAAACAGGCTACTTATCTCGGCGTTCTTACTTTGGATACCCAACGGATCTTTACAGGCCGTTTTTTCACAATTTACAATGGATACTTTTAGTTGGAAGCCTGCACTAATCGGACTTATGTTCTCAATTATGGGTGTCCAAGACATTATCTCACAAGGTTTCATCATGCCAAAGCTTTTGAGAAAACTTAGTGATAAACAGATAGCCATTCTTGGAATGGTTTCGGAGATTATAGGCTATAGTCTTATTGCGCTATCTGCTTTGTTCTCATTCTATCCTCTTTTTATCGCTGGAATGTTTATATTTGGTTTTGGTGATTCAGTCTTTGGGCCTTCATTCAATGGGATGCTCTCCAAGTCTGTTGATTCTAGTGAACAAGGAAGGATTCAAGGAGGTAGTCAATCTATTCAGGCTTTAGCAAGAATGATGGGGCCTATCATTGGAGGTCAAATCTATGTATCACTTGGTCATGCCGCACCCGCTTTTATGGGTATAATCCTTATAGCAGCGGCAATACCAGTTTTATATAAGCGAACGCAAGTAAATGAGGATTTTGCAAAAATCCCATAAGCGACTTCCAATGAACAAGATATAGATCGAAATGGTTTAGTTCGTCTATATCTTGCACTTCGGAGCGACTGGAATCGAATTTTGCAAAATCCTAAAATATATAAACTATCTACTTTGTTTACAGTCTGAGCCATCCGCATGCGGACGGCTCTTCATAGTATCACCTTGCTAAATTAATTTCACGTATTTGTACTTAGACGCCAAAATTAAAATCATCATCTGTCAGCGGCTCTACATTCATCGCCCGCACATAGCCGTTTCCTTTTTTAGAAAAGAAATCATGCTGCTTAGTATGAGTGCTGATGCCGTTGAATACAATGGGATTAACTTCCTCTTCTTCAAACAGTGGATCAAAGCCCAAGTTCATCATGGCCTTGTTGGCGTTGTAGCGCAAAAAGACTTTCACATCGTCTACGAGTCCAATAGGAGTGTAAATTTGCTCGGTGTATTGTTCCTCGTTATTGTGCAAGTAGCGCAACAAGCCTACCAGTGTCTGGTAAAGATCACGTTGTTCTTCCTCATCCAATTCTGCATAAATCTCCTGTGCCAGTACACCTACGTACACACCGTGAATACTTTCGTCCCGTAGGATCAAATCGATAATTTCTCCACTGCATGTCAACTTGCCCTGGCCCGCCAGATAAAGAGGGTAGAAGAAGCCGCTATAAAATAAATAGCTTTCTAACAGCACCGACGCTGCCATCGCGAGATACAGGTCTTTCGGTGTGTGGATATTCATATAATACTGACGAATGGTTTCTGCCTTGGTTTGGAGATGTGGATTTTCTTCCACCCAGCGGAATACGCCGTCAATTTCTTCCGTGGAAGCTAGCGTTGTAAAGATGCTACTGTACGACTTGGCATGAATTTGTTCCATCATCGCCATAAAGCTTAGTACAGCTTTGCGCTGTAGTCCGTCCACATGCTCCATAATTTGCGGCATACCCACGCCGCCTTGAATGGTATCCAGTAGCGTCAAGCCGCCTAGCACCTTCATGTAGGCTTCTTTTTCGATATCACTGAGGGTTACCCAGGACATTTTATCGTCAGACAACGGGATTTCATCATCCGTCCAAAATTGCATAATGTTCTGGTTCCAGAACATCAGTGTGAAATCATCGTCCGAGCGATTCCAGTTTACAGCTTGTATACCTGTCATTGTTAGCATTCTCCCTTCAGCTTGCGAGATTCCCTGGAAACACACATTGAAATAGTGCAGGCGAATCATCGTATGCTTGACATACGGAAGCTGTATCCGCGAGGGTCTGTCCAGTCCCGTAAAGGTCTGAACCACACGCTGGATACAGCTTCTAATGCAAAGCATCTATATCTATTCAAAATCTAATTTTTATACTACAGCTTGTTACCTTATACTTTAGATGGAGCAGGTGAGGCACTCTTCCACAGACAGCTTTTTGGTGCGAGTGTAGTATAACGATTTAAGTCCTTTGTGTGCAGCGTACAGATAGCAACGTGCTAACTGACGCGTAGTCACGTCACTGTTCACATGAAGCACGGTCGAAATTCCTTGGTCCACGTGCGGCTGGATTTCTGCAATCAGATCAAGCACTTTGAACTGGTCCATTTGATAAGCAGATTTATAGAAGAACACGTTATCCTTTTGCAAATAAGGCATTGGATAGTAGGTCGTCGAATTGGCATAGGTACGGGTTTCAATCTGCTCAACAATTGGCATGACGCTGGATGTTGCATTTTGAATGTACGAAATGCTAGCAGTCGGCGCAATCGCCATACGATAGGCGTGGTACAGACCATTTTTCATCACATCTGCTTTTAATTTGTCCCAGTCCGCTGAAGTCGGAACATAGATGTCTTTGAACAACTCTTGTACACGTGCAGTTGTTGGACGATAATCTGTGTTCAGGTATCGGTCAAAATATACGCCTGTCGCATAATCCGATTCCTCAAATCCATAAAAGCTTTGTCCAGCTGCTTTCGCGATTTCCATACTTTTTTCGATGGAATGATAGTTCATCGTCATGAAGAAGGTACGGACAAAGTCCCTCGCTTCATTGCTTTCATACGCAATTTTGTTTTTGGCAAAGTAGCCGTGCAGATTCATAACACCCAGACCGACGGAGTGCATTTCACGGTTCGCTTTTGCAACACCTGGTGCATTAGCTACTTGGGTCATATCGCTGACTGAGGTAAGCGCGATCATACCCTCATGAACGGATTCGCGAATTTTACCATGTTCCATCACATTTACAATGTTCAGGGAAGCCAGATTACAGCTCACGTCCCGGCGGATAGTATCCTGTTGTCCGTAATCTGTAATTTCGGAAGTTTCCTGCAACTGGAAGATTTCCGTGCATAGGTTCGACATCTTGACTTGACCCACGTTTTTAAGAGCATGTGCCTGGTTCGCGTTACTTTTGTTCATGATATATGGATAACCAGACTCCAACTGAATCATGGCAATTTTCGTCAGCATGTCACGTGCGCTCATCGCTATTTTTTTCTTCACCCGATCGTCAGCGAGCAGCGTGTCGTACATTTCATCCAAATCCATGTCGTCCAGATGCGTTCCATAGGCTTTGAACACACTGTAAGGAGCAAATACATGCAGCGGTTCATTATCTTGAGCCAGCTTGTAAAAGCGGTTTGGCACCAGCAATCCAATAGAAAGTGTCTTGAGACGTACTCTTTCGTCAGCATTGATCTTTTTGCTATCCAGGAACTCAAGCACGTCCCATCCGAAAATGTTGTAATAGGCTGCCCCAGAGCCTTTACGTTGCCCCATTTGATCCGCATAGGAGAAACCGTCTTCCATCAGCTTCAGCACAGGCATAATGCCTTTTGCTGCGCCTTCTACGCCTTTAATCGCTTCGCCGCGTGCCCGCAGTTTCGACAGGTTGACCGCAACACCGCCCCCGATTTTGGACAACTGCATGCAGGTGTTCAGCACATAGTTAATTGAGTTCAGGGAGTCGTCCATTTCGAGCAGGAAGCAGGATACCAATTCCCCACGGCGACTTTTGCCTGCATTCAGGAAGGTTGGTGTTGCTGGCTGGAGGCGTTGCTCCATCATCGAGCGGGACAACAGGCGTGCCGTATCGGCATTACCGCGTCCTAAATGCAGCGCGACAGCAGCAACCCGGTCAGGGTAATGTTCCAGATAGACTTTCCGGTCGTTACTCTTCATTGCATAGTCGGTATAAAACTTGGATGCTGCCATATAGGAAGGAAATTTAAAATTATAGCTATGAGTGATATGGAAAATATCATTAATTTCGTCAGCCGTGTAGCTGTTATAGAAATTTTCGTAATAATCATTCTCAATCATATACAGCACTTGAGCGGCTGTGTCAGCAAACTTCAAACTCCGTTCCTGAACTTCCTTCATAAACTCTGCTACAGCCTCTTGGTCTTTTTCCAATTGGAAAAAGCCGTCTGTATCGCGTTTCATCAACATGTTGTTCAATTCAATATGCCGCAACTCGGCTCACCTCCTGTTTAAAACGCTCTACATCTCCGAACGTTCCAGATAATTCAAATTTACTAATCACGGGGACATTATAATGATCGGCAATCAAATCCGCACTTTTGGCAAATTTCTCACCCCAGTTACGGTTGCCGCTTGCAGCTACACCAACAAGGTTTTGAGCATTCTTTTTCAAAAAGGAAGACACCCTCTCAGGTATCTGCCCAAACCCAGTTGTATATGTAATAAGTACGTAAGGTTCTTCTATAGTCATTTGCTCCTCAATCTGAACCGCTGGAAGCTTGAGCTTGTTTATAAATCTTTTTACATTGCCGGTCTTCGAATCATATGCAATCAGCATGGTATGCAACCTCCTTAAACAATTAACGAAAAAAGAAAACGCATTGCCTGGGATCTATTATAGATGGAATCCCTTGCTGGCTGCGCCATTTAAGATTTTGACTCTATATTTACATGTATTTTCATACCTGTATCTTCAAGATATCGGGCATAAATACGTTTTTTACACTATATTTAGAGTACATTCTCTATTTTATATCTATATATAGTTTTGTCAATCGGTCTAGAGGGGATCAGAGGACCCAGATCGGGTATAAGTCCAAGCGGGGTGCGGAAAAGAGCGAAAGAACTTTTTTTTCGTAAGTATGTTAAAAAAGTATTGGAGTTTTTGAGGGTGAAGATGTACGATTTGTCAATGGGCAATAGAATGGAAAATTTACATTTTACTGTAGAAAGGATGAAGCGAATGGGAAGTGATTTTATGGAATTTCAATCGTTTAATATGATCTTTTTTATCGTATTTGGACTCATAGCTTTTGTAATGATTATGGGAATTGTCAAAACGATAGGAGCGGGCCTGTCCAATCAAGCAGCCGAACAGGTACAACGTTCATGTAAGGTTGTGGATAAACGGACGAGAGTGCGTGGGGGATCAGGCGATTTTTCAGCTTCGACATATTATTATATCACCTTTGAGTTTGATGGGGGTGAACGTGTGGAGCTGGAGGTGAAGGATACGGACTTTGGTATGATTGTGATCGGAGATCGTGGGGAGCTTCATTATAAAGGTACACGTTTTCTGGAGTTTGTAAGAGTAATGGAAGCGTAAAGGTGTTGGCGGGGAGTTAGTATTGCCAAAACAAATACATAATTTGGAGGGAAGATTACGATGCCGCATATCATTGGAAAACGAATTGTATTGAGAGAATACCGTCAAGAAGATATACCAGATATCCGAAAATGGGTCAATGACCCGGAAATCACACGTGGTTTAAGCGACGTGTTTATCTACCCGCATTCACAGGTGAATAGCGAATCCTTTGTACAGATGATGATTGACGGCAACTCCGAGATCAAAGGTTTTGTCATTGCGCATAAAGACACACTGGACTATATCGGACAACTGGACTTATTCAAAATCAACTGGGTGAATCGGCACGCCACCCTTGGTGTTGTGATCGGGCGTGACGGTGATCTGGGCAAAGGATACGGACGGGAAGCGATCCGGCTATTACAAAAATTCGCATTTCATACACTGAACCTGCATCGGCTGGAGTTGGAGGTCTATGCGTTCAATGAACGTGCACACCGTTGCTATCTGGCCTGCGGCTTCAAGGAAGAAGGTCGGCTGCGGGAAAAGCTATTCAGGGAAGGGCAATACTATGACATTATTCAGATGGGGATTTTGCGAAGTGAATATGAGGCTGCAGAGCAAGCGACGGAATCCTGAAAGTGCAACCTCATAAGCTATTTTACTCCGTCAGCTCTCTTCAATTTTTTATGAGTGAAATCACGGGGACTACGCTCATCCTATTTCTATTAGCTAAAGGACTTTCTCTGCAAAGTGCGAACTTCTTACTGGTTGTATTTTTTGTAAGTATTTTTTTGTTTGAGATACCCACAGGGGCGATTGCAGATAAGTATGGAAGAAAAATCTCCGTTATTTTGGGACTTTGTTGTTTTCTAGTCTACAGTGTGTTGTTCGTTTGGACAGATCATATCGGGGTACTTGTGTTTGCGCAAGTCTTTGGGGGGCTGGCTATATGTTTACAATCAGGTTCGTTAGAATCCTGGGTTGTGGAAAACAGTGATAAGCCCATGGAAGTTCTTTTTACAACCTCTAACAGTATACAGTACATTTCGGGATTTATTTGTGGTCTGTTGGGGGCCTTTCTCGCAACCTATAACTATTCACTTCCATGGGCAGTCAGTATTTTATCTATTATTGTATGCATTTTTCTATGTTCCTTTTATATGGATGAGGAGAATGTTGCTCATCGAAAGACGTCTACTACTCGCATTAAAACGATTATCGGAGAAAGCGTCCGTATCGGTTTTGAAAATAAGTCCATCTGGATTGTGTTTATGATTGGTTTATTTATCAGCTTTTCGAACTCGGCGGGGAATACATTTCAACAGCCACGTCTGGTTGGCCTTTCCGAACAAGGGATTTGGATTATGGGGTTTATCAAGGCAGGCTATTCACTATGTATGACTTTGGGAAGTTATCTAGTTCGAAAGCTAGGCGCACTATACAGTGATGTACATATACTCGTGTATGCTTGCGGCATGATAGGGGTCTGGCTCATTTTAGCTGGTGCGTTCAACACATTTTATCCTGTACTGCTTACCTTTTTAATCTATGAGATTGGGCGCGGCATGTACCCGGTTGCCAAACAAATTTTTCTGAACAAAAGAATCTCTAATGAGTATCGTTCTACACTACTATCTCTGGATTCTGCGATTTCACAATTAGGCATGTGCGTAGGTTTAATCGTGACAGGGATCATCAGTCGAAATTTTACGGATTTGTCTTCCGATCAAACACCTATTCAAATATCTTGGGTGGTGTGTGGCGGGATTGCGTTGATTCCAATCATTTTATTGTTTTACGTCCATCGTGTTTCAGGGAAAAGTAATTCTTGGAAAGAAAAAGAAACCAAACAGAATATTTAATGTAAAAGTTAATGTAGAAGGGCTGAACAACATGGTCTGTCAGCCCTATTATTTCATTAAAAAGCAAGCAAACCTTATTTTTCGCCGTACCACAGTTTCAGCCGATTTTGGATTAGGCCAGTATAGATTTCTTCAGCCTTTGGCACACCTGCCTGATCCAGCTCTTGGAGCATGCGGTCATACACAGCGTCGAACTGATCTGGCTTGGCGAGTACAGCCTCAGGAATCCGTTTGCGTACAATGTCCTGCGACTTTTGATAAATAACATTGTAATTCGTATCGGTCGGAACAGGCATGTTGTAGGCAGCACCCCACTCTTTTACCGGAAAATCCTTTTCGTTCGGAAACAGGTCTTTCCACGTCTGGGCTTTGTATGCCTGAAGGGACTCTTTTTCGGCTTGACTATAATTTTCGGTAATCATCTCCGGATAATTGGTTGTGTAATAGTTGCCAGAAGGGTCCTTCACGCTATCGCCATAATGTGGCCCCCATATCCAGTACAAACCGATTCCTGACTCTCTGCTAAAAGAAGCGTTATCGGTGTTTTTACGTTGTTGCACATCCGCCGGAATGACTCGTTTGCCGTTCTCTACGTTGTAATGCTGGCCTTCAATTCCCCAATTGCGTAAAATTTGTCCTTCGTCGGAGGCCAGAAAATCCAGAAACTTGATAGCTCGCACCGGATTTTCGCATGAGGTTGTAATTCCGATCCCGGATGCAGTATCGAAGCCAATGGGCTGGAGGGAATGGTCCTCGTATTTTTCATTTAAAGTGACTGGAAAATGGGCGTAAGTGAATTCATCCTTACCTGCTGCCTTGAGCGCATTTTCGGCATCTTGGTAGTTCCATTCCTGATCAATGAGTCCGATGACACGGCCTGCGGCGATTTTGGACTTGTACTGATCACTTTTTTGCACAAAAGTATCCTTATCCAACAGTCCTTCATTGTACATATGGTTCAACCAACGGAAATATTCGCGTTCTTCTGGGCGCTTGTAGTGAAGAATGGCTTTATGTGTTTTAGGATCAATATAATATTCGCCATCGTCGGGTCCACCTGTAGCAGTAACAGCCGGGTTTGTCACTGTAATTTGAATTTTCCAGTCTTCGGCATCAAGTGATAGGGGGATGGTTCGCTGGCCATTGGTGGTAGGGTATTTGGCGACATAATCTTTAAGTGCTTTTTCAAAATCTTGAACGGTGCGGATTTTAGGGTATCCGAGCTTCTTAAGTGCCTGATGCTGAATTTCGAAGCCGGCTTGTGCATCAAACGCGATGTGATCCACACCCAAATTGGTCGGGATCGTGTAAATGGCTGGATCTTCACTACTATATTTAATACGATTAAAATAGTCTCCATACACTTTCTTAATGTTAGGGCCGTATTTATCAATGAGATCTGTTAAGTCAATGAGTGCTCCGGCATCGACCAACTTGCCAATGTCTGATTTGGGGTACACGAGATCTGGATACTCTCCGCTCGCTGCCATTAAAGCAAACTTTTCCTCGCCTCGGCCATTGACAGCATGTTCGGCATTTAGCGTAACACCCGTTTTCTTGATAATTTCCTGCCCGACAGCATCCTTCATGTTGTTCCAGTTAGAGCTGGAATCACCGCCAAAGAAAGTAAATGTAATGGGACTGGTGTCATTAGGATCTTCCTTTTCTGCCTTACCGCCTGTTCCATTCGCGCAGCCCGTTGTAACGAGCAGCAGCAAAGACAGGAGTAGAATGGAGCTCTGTCGTACCGACCTGTTCATGAACATTTGCAAATCCCCCTTAATAAGTATGATTTACACAATGTAAGTGCTTTCAATAGTAAATTGTAGGAAATAAAGAACCTCACGTCAAGTAATTTATAATTGCTTGTTATGCGGTTTGTTTTTTTATTAAGCAAACATATTTTGGTGCAGGGTGTGGATTTGTACAAATCAATCATTTGATGATCTAAAACAAAGTATGCTACGATGGTACCAGTTTATAGGTACACCCGTGTATTAGAAAGATTAAGGTAGAAAAAGATTCCGAATAGGGTTGGGTGAGAAGATGCGTGGAAAAGTAACGTTGCAAGAAATTGCGGATGCGGCGGGCGTTTCAAAGTTCGCTGTTTCGCGTGCACTGTCAGGCAAACCCGGTGTAAGTGAAGAGACAAGGGCGGTTCTGGTCAAGCTTGCCGCCCAGATGGGCTATTTTCGCAGTCATCCCAAAATCACAGGGGTAGAGCCTCGGGACACAGATACCAGAGAATGGTCGGGTACCGTGCTAGTGTTATTTCCGAATATTAGGTACCAGAACAGGGAATCCAGATACTGGGGGCCTGTATTTGAAGGGATTTCCGAGCGTCTGAACCGTAAGGGTATGGATATGATCACGTTAACGGAGCCCTCGACTGAAGACATGTTTTCTTTACTGAATCCAGAGTCGATTAAAGGAATTATCACGGTAGGGACGATTTCAACTTCATTGTTGCTGAACATTTATCGGATGGGTATTCCGGTCGTCATGGTAGATCATTGGGATTCTGCATTTTTAAGTGATACGGTGTTTACAGATAATCGCACATGCATGAGTGAATTAATGAAGGACTTGCTGTGTAGGGGCTATACCCGCTTTCAGTTTGTGGGTCATATTGATGACGCTCACAGTTTCTACGAACGCTGGGAAGCATGTCGTTCCACACTGGAAATGAGCGGAGTAGAATTGCGGCAGATTAAAGCTCTTCTTCACAGGGGAGCGCAAGCGCTTGCTGAGGAAATGGAAAAGTTGTCCGAGGACGAACTGCCTGAGGTTTTTGTATGTGCTAATGATGTGACTGCTGCGCAAGTCGTGGATGTGCTGAAAGAAAAGGGGATTGACGTTCCGAGGCGTTGCGGAGTGACCGGGTTTGACGATACGAATGAACAAATGCCGATTTATGCCACGGTGAGAGTGGATAAGGAATTGCTGGGAATGCGTGCAGTGGACCAGTTGTTATGGCGCATAACGAACCCGAACTCGCCTGTCGAGAAAAAGTTGCTACATGCTGAGCTATTCGTACGGGAGGTTCATGCACCCCGGATCAGTCGGGAAAATGATGACCGTGAGCGTCCCATCAGCACAATCACATATAGTTAATGTCCAGATACGTGTTATGACACCATACACCGTTAAGACGAAGGAGGTCGCTTTTAGCCTGTTTAGGGGCAGAGGGCGACTTTTATTTTGTATTTTGTCATTTGTTCTAAAAAACAATTGACTATTTTGTTAGCTTAATGTTATTTTTGTTATGTTACTGACGAATCCAGATGTTCCCAATCGTGCTTATAGGAGGCTTGTAACGATGGTTAATGTGATAGGGTTGGATGGCTGGAGGTTTAGGGAAGCACAAAGTGATGAGTGGCTCAGCGCGAAAGTGCCGGGTTGTGTGCATACTGATCTTTTACGACATGGCAAAATTCCTGATCCGTTTATTGGTATGAACGAGATGGAGGTACAGTGGATTGATAAGCAGGATTGGATATATGAAGCCCATTTTGAGATAAATGCAGATCAGCTTCAATGTCAATGTGTAGAGTTGGTGTTGGAAGGTCTGGACACATACGCGAATGTAAAAGTGAATGGCCAATATGTCTTGTCAGCCAATAATATGTTTCGGGTATGGAGACAGGATGTGAAGGCAATTGTTCAGCAAGGGGAAAATCGGCTGGAAATCAGTTTTCGTTCTCCGATTGCTGAAGATGTACCCAAGCTGGAAAACTTAGGTTATGGACTCCCTGCCCCCAATGATCAGTCCGAGATCGGTGGTTTGTCCGACAAAAAGGTAAGCGTTTTCGCACGTAAGGCTCCCTACCACTATGGTTGGGACTGGGGACCGAGGCTTGTGACGAGCGGTATCTGGAGAGAGGTCCGGATCGAGGCGTGGTCCGGTCTAATCGTGAGAGACTTGTTTATTCGACAGGACGAGGTGAATTCGGTAGGGGCTAAACTCATGGCAGTGGTAGAGATCGAAAATGCAGATGAGATTAGAGATGCCGAGTTGCGTATTTCCGCTGACGGGAAGGTGTGGTCCAAGCCGGTACGGCTGCTGAAGGGGAAGCAGACGGTCGAGCTGGAGCTGGAGATGAAGAAGCCGAAGCTGTGGTGGTGCCGTGGACTGGGGGAGCCGCATTTATATACGTTTGTGGCCGAATTGGTGGAGCAAGGACAAGGAACTGTAATCGCGGAAAAATCAGTAAAAACGGGACTGCGTTCCATCCGTCTTGTACGTGAACGGGATGCAGCAGGAGAGAGCTTTTATTTTGAGCTGAACGGAATTCCTGTGTTTGCAAAAGGGGCTAACCATATTCCGAATGACAGCTTTGTCACTGAAGTTACGATGGAACGATATCGGTATGAAATTGCCAGTGCAGCCGCCTCGAATATGAATATGCTGCGGGTGTGGGGTGGCGGTATTTATGAACAAGACATATTTTATGAGCTTTGTGATGAATACGGTTTGCTCGTGTGGCAAGATTTTATGTTCGCCTGCAGTATGTACCCGGGGGATGAGGATTTTATGGACAATGTGGCACAGGAAGCCGAGGACAATATTAAGCGGCTGCGTCATCATCCCTGCATTGCCTTATGGTGCGGCAACAATGAGATCGATTCTGCATGGGCGCATTATGAAGAGAATGGAGGCTGGGGCTGGAAAAAGGACTACACACCTGAGCAACGGGAACGCCTATGGAATGATTATGAAACACTCTTTCATCGGATTCTACCGGAGGCGGTACACACCTGGTCTGCGCAGACAGCCTATTGGCCCTCCTCCCCGCTGATTGACCTGACCAGAGATCGGAACCAGCATGCCCATCGGTCTTCAACTGCAGGTGATATTCATTATTGGGGTGTATGGCACGCGTCTGAGCCGTTTGAGAATTATCATGTACATGTGGGTCGTTTTATGAGTGAATATGGTTTTCAGTCCTTTCCTGAATACAAGTCTGTTCGTACTTATGCGGAAGAGAAGGATTTGGAGCTGGAATCTGATGTGATGCTGGCACATCAGAAGAACGATGCGGGCAATCGTCTGATTAAAGAATATATGGAGCGATACATGCGAGAGCCAAAGGATTTTACATGTTTTCTTCACATGAGCCAAATTTTACAGGCAGAAGCAATGAAAGCAGCTATAGAGGCGCATCGTCGTCACAAGCCCTATTGCATGGGAACATTATACTGGCAAATGAATGACTGCTGGCCCGTTGCCTCCTGGTCGAGTATGGACTATTTTGGTCGTTGGAAGGCGCTCCAATATACGGCTAAGCGCAGCTTTGCTGATGTGCTGTTGAGTGCAACCGATACAGAACAGGGGAATAAGGCCCTGCATCTAGTCAACGATACACTAGAGCCGATATCAGGTACGCTGCGGCTGACTCTTTTGCATATCCGTAGCAGCCAGGCAATTCATGAAGAGAACGTTAAGGTAAAGCAACCAGCAGGCGGTGCAGGAATTGTACATATACTGCCTATCGACAAATGGCTGAGTGGCCTGAACCGTGCGGAGCATATGCTGGTCGCGCGTCTAACGCAGAATGGTGAACAGATGGCCTCTGGTGAAATTTATTTTGCAGACACGAAAGAGATGGATTTACCGCAGGCAAAAATTGAAGTGACAGAGATTCAGGGAAGCGGGGGCAGCAGATTCATGCTGTGTTCGGATGTACTTGCTAGGCACGTGTGGCTATCGGCAGAGCAGGAAGGTATTTTCAGCGACAACCATCTGGATCTAGCTCCTGGTATTCCGAAGACAGTGGAATTCTTGGTCATGCGCAACGGTTCATCAGCATTTGTGACAGCTGCGCCGGGTACATTGACAGTACATTCGTTGGTCAATTGGATACAAGGTTAGACAACAGTAAAAGCTTATCCGTCTTTAAGTAGATGATGGATAAGCTTCTTTTATAATATAAATTTGTTTTATGATATGTAGAGCGTCTTCATAATGTTAATATACATAACAAAAGAGAACTTGGGAGTTAAGTGATAACAGATCATTTGTAAGAAATCTATTTATTTAGCCTCTAACTGTTGGAATATAAAAAAAGCATACGGTCGGCCGAGAACTTGTAGAGGAAATCCGTCAGTTGGGCTTTAGCAGGGTGGAGCTGAACTATAACATTACCCGGGAAATGCTAACGACGATTGAACCTATGATTGAGCGGGGAACAATGGCATATCGAGTGTGCACAATACATTTCCTCATACACCAGATCCGGATTACGGCACGAATTCCGTTCTGCTCGGGTTTGACGATGAAAGCAAGCGACAACGTGTAATAGAGCTACTGGTGCAATCTGTGGAATATGCGCATCATTATGGGCAAAAGCGGTAATTGTGCATCCCGGACGCCGGATGGCGAATGGACGGGGTTAGTGACGAAATTTATAATGCCGTTAGCGATATTGCGCTAATTCATACTGCCCGAATATTAAAACTACCGGAGCTACGCCTTTACCTGTGAGTGAAGTCTAAAACACAGTAAGCATCTATTTTTCGGGGATGAAGTCCATTCCCGGAGAACGGATGTTTTTTTGTGTTCATTGATGCAGAGGTAGAGCGCTTCCATTGAGCTTGAAGCCATTGTGGTGTACACTGTCCAGAACAGGTGTAAATTGGAACGTCAGGAAGGCAGGACGGTTACAAGGAGGGAAAGACACATATGTATGCCCGTTTAAGATCGTTAAATTATCCACTAAAACTCTATGTTTTTTTAGCACTGGCCTTATGCTCCGTAATCAGTACATTGTGGATCATTAACGTGCGACTGCCCTCAGGGGGCCGCCCTTATCTTTTTATTTGGTGGAATATGATGTTGGCCTGGATTCCTATGCTGTTGACGTTACTGCTTGATGTAATGTACAGCTCGTGGAGGCGGGGAACGAGGACATTTTTACTCTGGGTTACGGGGGCGGCATGGCTTTTCTTTTATCCCAATACACCCTATTTGATCACAGATTTGCTGCATGTATTCGCCAGATATCCATTTCTCGGGGAGCAACGTTTCTGGGGCAATCCGTACTTTTGGAATCATGTACTGGGAATGCTGCTGGTAGCCGTACTTGGCCTGACAATGGGTTTTGTATCGCTCGAATCCGTACGACAGTTGGTACAACGTGCACGTGGTGGGCTTGTTAGTTGGCTGTTTATGCTGGCGGTACTCTTGTTGAGCAGCCTGGGTATTTACATTGGACGTTTCTTTCGAGGGAACACATGGGATATTGTTTCTGCGCCCTCTCAACTGTATGCACAGGTATCTTCCATATGGGCAGACTCCTTGCAACGTACTCATTTTGTGGAGTTTAGTGGGATGCTATTCGTCATTTTGCTCGTCAGCTATGTATCCACGATGTGCGTAGTCTGGATGGGGAACAACCGCCAGGACGAATGGCGTCGCTGGTGATTTGATTGCAGCTGAGTGGCTGAATATCATCAAAAAATGTAAAATCAAAGGAGGAGTAGCTACAATGAACGGACAGAATCGATCCGATATCCGCGCTGGTCTTCAGGTGGATATTGTGCTTAAAAAGGATCAGTCTACTGGTAAGTTGACGCGAGGAACGGTGAAAGATATTTTGACCAATTCCCCGCGTCATCCGCATGGAATCAAAGTGCGTTTGGCAGACGGACAGGTTGGGCGTGTCAAACATATCGTAACGAACGAAGGATAGAGCTTTGGGTGAGGAGGAATGAAGATGAATCAGGCAACGGCATGGTCTAAAAATGATCGATACCCGCTTGTTTTACTTGTATTGCTGGCGCTTGCCCTCATTTGGTCTTTAATTCGCCCGGCGGATTACTTTACATGGGTACTGGAAGTTCTCCCGGCAGTTTTGGGAGCTGTGCTGCTGGCGGCTTTGTACCGTAGATTTCGCTTTACCAATCTGGTATACACCCTAATCTGGCTGCACGCATTGATCTTGATTGTCGGTGGACATTATACCTATGCCGAAATGCCACTGTTCAACTGGATTCGGGATACGTTCGGACTGGAGCGCAATTATTATGATCGACTTGGGCATTTTGTACAAGGTTTTGTACCTGCACTCATTACCAGGGAAGTGCTGTTGCGTAAAACGGCCTTGGGAAGCGGGAGCTGGCTCACTTTCCTCACGGTTAGTGTGTGTCTTGCGATCAGCGCTGTGTACGAGCTGATTGAGTTTGCTGTAGCCAAGGCAACCGGAACGGCAGCAGAAGCCTTTTTGGGCACACAGGGAGATGTATGGGATACCCAATGGGATATGCTTCTTGCGTTCATCGGCGCCTTGACCGCAGTGATTTTGTTGAGTGGGGTACATAACAAGCTGCTGAAGCAATTAAGGTATTAGCAGAATTTATTTAACCCGCCACTATCATGCTATCTGAAATTGCCTGTTTTTGAAGGCTACATTCGCGTCATGGGACGGCTGTCGAGGTGTAGGGTTGCTGCGTCCATGTAGCTGTCCAGTAACCGTTCAAAAATACGGTCCCATGTCTGGTCCAGGCTGTAGGCTCTACCAGCTCTGGACATAGCATCACGAAGTGAGGCATCCTCGTACAACAGGTGTACAGCTTTGGCAAAGGCAGCGGCGTCCCCAGCAGGACACAATAGCCCTGTATTTCCATGGATTAGATTATCTTTTACCCCGCCTTCATTGGCACCGACCACAGGTGTACCGCTCGCCATAGCCTCCAGTACAACATTGCCGAAGGTTTCCGTGGTGGAAGGGAAGAGAAATACGTCGGCTGCGGCGTAGAGTTCAGCTAATTCCGGCCCTTTCACAAAACCAAGCCAGTGGACTGCATGCTCCGGCACCCCTAGATCCGCTGCAGTTTTGACCTTATACAATGGACCATCTCCTGCAATGACCAGCACAGAGGCTGCGCGGACGTCATCGGGTAACTGGAGATAGGAATCCAGTAATGTGTCTATCCCCTTTTCCGGTGCAAGCCTGCCTACATACAAAATAACAAATGCATCTGCATGAACGCCCCATTTCTTCCAAACTGCATTACGGTCCACCTTTGGTTGGAATCGGTCAGTATCAATGCCTCTACTCCAGATATCCAGTTGTCCCATTCCTTTATGGCGCAACAATTCCATGGTTGATTGAGAAGGGACATATACCCTTTCGCAATGTCTGTGAAACCAGAGCATGTATTTCCATAACGCAGGTTCAAGCCAGCGAAGCTTGTAATATTCGAGGTATTTATCAAAATGGGTGTGATATGAGGCGACGAGTGGAATATGGTGTTTGGCTGCGTAGCTTGTTCCATACAGGCCAAGGTTAAATGGAGTAGCGACATGAATCAGATGCGGGGAAAAGGCTGACAGACGCTCGTTGATCTGTTTGGCGTTGGGGATCGCAAGTCTGCATTCCCGGTACAACAAAAAGGGAATACTCCGAAATCGCTCTACACCCGGCCCAGAAGGCAGATGATGGTCTGCCTCCGGTGCGAAGACGAGCGTAGATACTCCATGTGTCTCCAGATAGCCAATCCATCGTTCCAGGGTCAGAGCAGCGCCATTCACGTCAGGCGTATACGTGTCCGTAAATAATGCAACTCGAAGCATGCCTTCATTCCTCCTCCGCCATTCTCATTTATCCTATGACGTTCCAGGGGAGTCCGCTTGGAGGCTCCGGCTTTTATTGTGTCATGATTTTGTTTACGGGCTTGCCGGGTTTTGTAAAAGCTGGCCCGCGGACGGGCGCTTTTCTCGGAACATTCTGTAATAGACGAGGGAGGACAAAATATAGAAAACACCTGTCATGCTAAATGTGATGGCATAGCCCCAGTAGTTGCCATATGTTGTAACCAAATAGGCTTGTACAGGTCCCATACCTGCGGTGCCTAGCATCCAGGTCGTCTGGAGAATGGAGTTGGCAATGCCGCGATTTTTATCTGACACACGTTCGACGAGAATGGCGGTTTGCAGCGGATTGGCTGCATTCATTAGCGCTTGCCTGAATAGAAAGCTGATGGAAGCGATCCATAGCACATTCGTAAAGCCTGTAATGAGAAGGAAGGGTAGCGAAAGCAGTTGGAAGCCAACTACAGCTCTGACCAGTCCAATCCGGCTGCCGAGGGTAGGCCCGATCAACATGGAGAGGATGGTCATAAGCTGGCCGAGTGCAATCAGTAAACTCATTGCGCTGAGCGATACGGAGAAGCGGTTCGTAAAATACAAATTAAGATACGGGATGACCAGACCTGAACCTAACCCAAGAAAAAACTGGGCAAGAACAAATTGTCCAATAACCCGGCGATCAGAAGCAGCAGCAGGCGTCTCCAAGGCAGGGATATCGGATGTACTGTGCGGTGTATGTACTTGTTCTGTTTCTGTATGAGGTGAAGATTCGGCAGGAGCTGGTGCTTCTAAGGTTGCCGTAGTTTTTGTGATGAACAATAGAGGAATAAAAGCAGTCAATGTTGCCATTCCTCCAAGGAACAGAGCAACCCGCAGACTGGATAGCGGTGTGATTCCCCACGTCTGTAGCCCATCTGCGAGTACGCCACCCCCGAAGCTGCCCAGGACTTGAGCTGCCAGTACAAGAGCTGAGTAATAGCTGAATATTTTTAAGCGCTGGGATTTACTAATGCTTTCCGCTAAAAAAGGCACAGCCAGCACCTGAATAAAGGCGGCGAATACACCTGAGATTACGGCAAATACCAACATGCTTCCGCTGGTATCTGTAAGGGTACGGGCGAGAAAGGCCAGGCCGCTGAATAACGCGCCGATGACCAGCATATTTTTGCGGCTCGTCCGATCCCCCAAAAATCCGACCGGAATGAACAGCAACGCCGTCGCTAGCGCCTGCATGCTGACCACCCGGCCGTTCATATCATCATCAAAGCCAAGCCCTTGGATATACAGGTTATACAGTACAGAAAACATTCCTGTACCCATCTGGTACAGCAGATTGGCCATAAAAAACAATCGGATATTACGCGGCCACTTTCGGGGCTCTTCTAACATTTTGCTAATCCATGACACGATGAGTTCCTCCTGTGACGTTGTTGCAAATAAGTTAATACTGTTGATATGTATTCTATCAGGAACTGTACATTTCATAAATATTCCTGATCTCCGATTGTTTTGGGTAATAATAAAGCATGGACTTTACATTGAATTTTCATTATAGTAATTCGGTATGAATAAATTTGAAAGGTAAGCAGGAGGGATGGCTTTGGCTTTTGGAGCACGGGTGTTAAAAACGGGAATCGCAGTGACGCTCGCCCTTTTTCTGAGCACGCTTTTGAACACCCATTCGCCTGTGGGGGCAGCGATAGCCGCTATTTTTGCCATGCAACCGTCGATATATAGGTCGTGGCGTTATTTTCTGGATCAACTCCAAACAAGCACACTCGGTGCAATCATGGCGTTGCTGGGCGGAATGGTATTTTCGAATGAGCCGATTGCAGTTGGACTGGTATGTGTATTGGTACTTATGATATGTCTGAAAATAAATATGGCTGATACGGTTGGATTGACACTCGTGACCGTTGTTTCTGTAATGGAAGCCTCAGGGGACTGGAAATTTGCGGTGACCCGCTTTGCGCTCACTTTGATTGGGATTGTGTCTGCTTTTGTCATCAATGTTAGTGTTTTTCCCCCGAAACCGAAAAGGCAGTTTATTAATCAGATTCAAAATGTATTTAACAGCATGTCCTTGCTGCTGCGTACTGCCATTTCCGATGAGATTAAGGAGTCTGTCTTCAAAGAGGAAAAAGGAAATCTGGAGGGAGCCATTAAATCGCTGTCGGACAAATATCATTTGTTCGAGGAAGAGCAGAAGAAGCTCAAGCGCTCCAAGTTTAGTCAAACGAGACAAATGGTAGTATACAAACAAATGCTCGGAAGTTTGCACAAAGGATATGAGGTACTGGATGCGGTGGAAAGACACTACTTCCAGTCTTTACGGCCAAAGGGAACGGATGCTTTTTTTGACAGTCATCTGGAGCTGCTGATTCGTTTTCACGAGCATGCTCTACTGAAATTCGAAGATAAGCTAAAGCCGAATGAGGACGAAAGTGAATTGTTTCAGCAAGCCAACGGCGAATTTATGAAGCATGCGATTACACGTTTTGACCATTGTCAGGAAGGAATGCTGCGGCTGTCCATTGTGGCTGCGGCGATGTACGATTATGGTCATCAGCTGGAGAGGTTGAGCAGACTGGCCGA
The DNA here is from genome assembly GCF_054602535.1 of Paenibacillus sp. SEL1. Lineage (NCBI taxonomy): Bacteria > Bacillati > Bacillota > Bacilli > Caryophanales > Paenibacillaceae > Paenibacillus > Paenibacillus sp. SEL1. Next base: position 4,139,533 of record NZ_CM137723.1, read on the forward strand.
TCATATTCATCCTGTAGAAGAGAGCAGATAGGCGAATTTCCTAAAGAAAAGCGACCGCATTCATCAATCAGATGGACGGTCGCTTTTTTATGTAATGAATTCAAGTATGTAAGAACAGGTTAATAGATGGTTGCCAGAACACACAAAAAAAGCCCGCTGGTTGCGAACAGGGACTGAACTTGCTACAATAGAGGATGCTCTGTTTTATGGTGAAACCATAAGCGTAAGTTGTGAACTACACTTCTTGTTACATTATAGCATGCTTCAAAGAATTAGTCAATTTTCCCGGATCAGGGGGATGCCGCGAGTATGCCCGGGTCCATAATAGAGCATAGTTTGTACGCAAGGGAGCCCTGCATGGAGCAGGAGGAAACGGAACAGGAGCGATGCCAGTGACTACTGAACAGCAATGGAATGAAGAACAACGAAGAGTAGAAGATGTGACCGCAGTGATTAGCGGGCGTATTCGGAAGCTAGAGACAGAGGTTGGTTCTGTGCGCGGAGATGTCGTCGATATGCGTAAAGACTTCTGGGATGAGGTAACGATCAATTTCAGTGAGGCGGACGATGTGGGCGAGACGTCCACCAGTTTGCGTCAGCAGTCTGAGATTTTGTCTGAGCGGGAACGAAGACACAAGCATTCCACAGAGGCGTTAGGTCGTTTGAAAAAGTTGCTTGATTCACCGTATTTTGCACGCATTGATTTTGCTGAGGAAGGGCAGACTGCGGAACGTGTTTATCTGGGGATTGCCTCCCTGCTGGATAATCAAGATGAGGAATTTTTGATCTACGACTGGCGTGCGCCTATTTCCAATCTTTATTACGATAACATGCCGGGGCCCGCCTCATATAAGACCCCGGCCGGGGAGATGAAAGGGGAACTCACGCTTAAGCGCCAATTCTCGATCCGTGATGGACAGATCCGGTTTATGTTCGATACAGGAGTGACGATTGGAGACGAACTTCTTCAAGCAGTATTGAGCCGCAGCTCGGATGCTCAAATGAAAAGTATAGTCGCTACTATCCAAAGGGAGCAAAATCGCATCATCCGTGATGATCGAAGCCGGATGCTCATTGTTCAGGGGGCGGCAGGAAGCGGCAAAACCTCTGCTGCGCTTCAGAGAGTAGCGTATTTGCTGTATAAGTATCGGGATCGCTTACGAGCGGATCAGGTCGTGTTATTTTCGCCTAACCCGATGTTTAACAGTTATGTATCGACAGTATTGCCTGAATTAGGTGAGGAAAATATGCTTCAGGCCACGTTTCAGGAATATTTGGAGCGGCGTTTGGGCCGGGAGTTTCAGTTAGAAGATCCATTTGAACAGCTGGAATATGTGCTTTCAGCATCGTTACAGCCTGGGTATGAAGCTAGGATGGAGGGTATCCGCTTTAAGCCGTCCAAGACGTTCTTACATGTGATTACAAGCTACAAGACGTATTTGGAACAGGAGGGAATGCGTTTTAAACCCATCCGTTTTCAGGGACGTGAGGTGGTTTCAGTAGAGCAAATGGCACGCAAGTTTTATGAATTCGACTCTACGGTTCGGCTGGCGAATCGATTGGAACTGCTACGGGATTGGATGCTCAAAGAGCTGGCCCGCTTTGGTAAGGAAGAATGCTCCGCCCCATGGGTGGATCAACAGATGGATCTGATGGAGCCGGAGGATTATCAGCGTGCCTATAACCGCATGCGCCGTAAATCCAAGAATAAGGGCGATACCTTCGACGATTTTACGCGTGAAAGAGAAATATTGGCACGTATGGTGGTCAGTGGCCGCTTAAAGCCCCTGCGCAAATGGATTAAGGCGCTTCGCTTCGTAGATACGACCCGGCTCTACAGCGAGCTGTTTATGAATGAGGCATTGTTGAGCCAACTGGCGAATCATGCAGAGCTGCCCGTCAGCTGGGGTGAAATTAGTCGACAAACTCTGGAACGAATTCGGGCTGGGGAGTTAGCGTATGAGGATGTGACACCCTTTTTATATTTGCGTGAGCTGATGCTGGGCTTTCGTTCCAATAGCAACATCCGTCACGTGTTTATTGATGAGGCACAGGACTATTCCCCATTCCAGCTGGCGTTCTTCAAGCGTTTATTTCCACAGGCTAAAATGACGGCACTGGGTGATTTTAATCAGGCGATCTATGCCCATGCCTCGGTGCTTCAGGATGCAGAACCATTGTATGACTTGTATGGTGCAGATCAGACCGAGATGATTTCCCTGACACGCAGCTATCGCTCAACACAGGAGATTGTGGAATTTACCCGGGGGATGGTCGCTGGGGGAGAGCACATTGTACCGTTTAACCGTAAAGGTGAGAAGCCTCTTGTTACTGAGGTGCGTTCGCTTGAAAAGTTGCATCAATTGATAGTTGGGAATGTCACAGAATTGTTGGCAGAAGGCTATGAATCCATCGCGGTGATCTGTAAAAATGCTGACGAAAGCGCGGCAGCCTACGAAGCGCTGGAAGGACAGCTGTCAGTGAAGCCAAAACTAATTAAGAAAACAACTCCTGCTTTTGAAAAGGGGATTCATATCATTCCGGCCTACCTGGCAAAAGGCGTGGAATTCGATGCGGTTCTGATTTATGACGGATCAGCGAAACAATACCAGCGTGAGAGTGAGCGTAAGCTGTTCTACACCGCCTGTACGCGAGCGATGCATCTGCTGCATATTTATAGCATAGGGGAGATTACGCCATTCGTGAGTTTACGGGATTCGGATACGTATACCCTCAAAGTGGAAGAAAGTGATCGTGTTCTATAGAGAGGACATTGGCAATCAGCCGGGGACAAATGCCTTAGAAACCCTTGCGATGCCTGAATAGATGTAGAGTTGGCTGGCATTATGGAGCGTATTCCAGTAACATAAGCAAATAAGCAAAACAGGTAAGAAGCATAAACGGAGGTTACAAACGTAATGGACATGAAGAGTGTATTTCAACGCCCGCCGCTAGCGGACTGTGTACCCGAGTTGGTAGCTACAGCTAGAGGAGAGCGCAAGGCATCGCTGGTGATCCGCGGAGGAACACTGGTCAATGTGGTATCGGGCGAGTTGCTGCCGGGCATGTCTATTGCTGTGCAAGGTGCTCGTATCGCTTACGTCGGTAGGGACGTCAGTCATACGATTGGAGAAGACACCATAATCATTGAAGCGGAAGGCCGCTATATGGCACCGGGGTTACTGGACGGACATTGTCACATCGAAAGCACGCAGCTGACCGTAACGGAGTTCGCTAAGGCTGTACTGCCACTGGGAGTGACGGGTGGTTTTTTTGACCCGCATGAAATTTCCAATGTACTGGGTCTAAAAGGGCTTCGTCTAATGCTGGACGAAGCACGTACGACACCGCTGGCTGCTTACATGCAGGTGGCTTCTTGCGTCCCGTCCACAGGTCCGGAGCTGGAAACGACGGGTACCTCCTTCGGCCCGGCGGAAGTCGCAGAGGCGTTAAGCTGGGGCCCGGATATGATCGGGCTGGGCGAAGTCATGAATTTCCCTGGTGTCGTCTATGGAGACGATGTGATGATCGGTGAAATTCAGGCCACGCTGCGCGCGGGCAAGGTGGCGGATGGCCATTTTACATGGGCCTCCGATGATTGGCGGCTGCCGGTCTATGCAGCCGCGGGAATTACGGGCGACCACGAGTGTGTCACGCCCGAGGATGTAGCCGAGCGTATCCGGCTCGGCATGTATGCCAAGATGCGGCAAGGCTCCGCATGGCATGATGTAGCCGAGACGATCCGAGCCAGCACGGAAATGGGTCTCGACACGCGCCGCATGATGCTGGTAACGGATGACCGCAGCGCTGAATCCTTGCTCCATGAAGGGCAGATGGATTTCGTCGTGCGTCATGCCATTGCACAGGGCGTCAAGCCCGTAACCGCGTTTCAGATGGCCACGCTGAATACGGCAGAGCGCTTCGGCGTGGCACGGGACATCGGATCGATCATTCCGGGTGCGATTGCCGACATAATTTTGCTTGATGGCCGATTGGCCGAAGTGAATGTGACGGCTACCATCGCAGCGGGCCAGCTGGTGGCCGAGCACGGTCAAATGGTCGCCGATTGGGACGGCTTCGTTTATCCTGCGGAAGTGATGGACACGGTCCATCTGGGACGAGAACTGAGTGCTGCAGATTTTCGCATTGCGGCTCCAGTACAGGAGGGGAATGTACCTGTACGGGTGATTCGTGTTACGGAAAACCACGTGGACACGAAGGAAGTGCGAATGATCGTTCCGATCCGTAATGGAGAAATCACGGCAGATCCTGCACAGGATTTGTGCAAAATAGCCGTTTTCGAGCGCCATCATGCCAGTGGCAGTCACGCGGTTGCACTTGTGACAGGTGTCGGCTTCACCGAGCCGGCTGCGATTGCCATGACCGTCGCGCATGATAGCCACAACCTGCTCGTCATTGGTAATGATGACGAGCTCATGACCCAGGCGGCGAAGCAGGCTGTTGCCCTGCGTGGCGGCGTGGTGGTCGTATCCGCCTCGGGTGAGACGCGCTTCCCGCTACCTATCGCCGGGCTGATGTCCCCAGCTCCGTTTGCAGAGGTAGCTGCGCAGTCCGAAAGTATCAGTCGGGCGCTTCAGCAGTCCGGCTGCATGCTGAACAACGCGCTGATGACACTGTCACTGCTCGCACTGGTCGTTATCCCTGAAATCCGTCTGTCGGATCAGGGGCTTGTCGTGATCGGAGCGGATGGCATTCGCAAGGTATCTCTTTTTGTGGAAGAGGATGCTGCGGAAGTCTGATAGAACACGTCGCTAGGGGTTGTCCTACAGGTCTGCCCAGACCTGAGGGATAACCCCTGTTTTTCATACACGAAGTCAAAAAAATATCTTCGATTCCTTTATAAAAATCAAGGAGCGGTGGGCAGATGCATTCCTATTATCGTTCATTAGAAAAAATGGCTCATCATGCCTCGATTATAGAGCAGGATTGGAACAGGTTTGTAGAGCAAACCTGTGTGAAGCATATTCAGCAGGGAACGGTTCTCATTGAAACGGGTGAGCCTGTGAAACATGCCTATTTTTGTTCAGAGGGATTATTTCGTTTATTTTATACATTAGCAGATGGCAGAGAATATAATGTTGGTTTTTCGCCAGAAGATGATTACGTAACCTCTTATGGGGCTATGATCCAAGGAGAACTATCCACTTTTTCGATTGAGGCCATGGAAGATTCGGTTGTCATTGAAATTCCATATCACGTATTGAAGGAGCTTATGGATACAAGCCATATGTGGGAAAGATTCGTCCGTAAAAGTGTAGAAAGACTTTATATTCGAAAAGAGGAACGGGAGCGCGAATTATTGTATCTTTCCGCTAAGGAGCGTTATCATGCTTTTCTTCACAAATATCCCGGATTGGACAAACGAGTTGCCCAATATCATATAGCTTCGTACATAGGCGTCTCCCCTGTATCACTTAGTCGTTTGCTGCGTAGTGATCCGCATTAACCTATGTTAATGCGACGTTGTAGACAATCAGCGTACAATAACGATACATCATTCAAGCTTCACCAAAAAAGGAGATAAGGCATATGCGTTATATGATGATTGTATTATTGGAGTTCTACCCTTCCTGGTTGGCTCTACCTCGGGAGGAACGTCGAAAATATGCGGGGGCCTTGCAGGCTACCATTCAAAAATATAGCGAACATGTTCAGGTTCGTTTTTTTGATGCAGAAGCACTGCCTGGAAAGGACTACACTGATTTCGTCGTATGCGAAACGGAGGACATGAAGCAATATCACTATATGTGGGAAGAAATTCGCGATTCGGAGCCGTATACCAAAGGATACATGAAGATTAAAGATGTAGTGATGGGTATGGAAAATGCATTTCAGTCCTATGAGTCAGAAATGTTACAGATGGAAAAATAACCGTCATTCCGCTTTCTATGTAAAATGAAGAGTTCATCTTATATACGGTTAAAAAAGGCGAATTCCTGTGCTGCTTATGTTCAGCTGGGAATTCGCCTTTTATCTTTTGGAGACGAAAAAGTGTAATAAGAAAAAATCACATTATACAACTGTGTTACTTATAATCATCAAAAAACCGTTCTTCCCAGCGGTATCCATTAACTGATTTATGAATTTTCTTGCGGTATCGTTAAACAAATACCACTCATTTTTCGATACGTCATGAATCAAAATCTCTGGATATTCTGTTGAAAGTTCAGATGGAACAGGACTAATTAAAGAATAAATATCAAAACGAGCTAAGCTTTTCCCTTTTTGGCCTAAAAAATCATATTGTGCATTTTTATAATAAGATCCAGGTGTGTCAATAGTGAAGCTCCAAGAGTAGTTTGCAGGTGCTTCAACCTTTTTACCTATGTTTTTTGCGAAAATATTATAAATGGTTTCATTATATGCATTGCCATGAACTTGCTGAACTACGCCGCCCATAAACATATGGTATTCCTGTTGAAGTGCTTTTACTTGTACACCGTTTATGAACAATGGTTTAGTATCAACAGTCACTGCAAAGTTGCTGTAATTGACATTGCAGCCAAACGCCTCTGCAATAAAACGAAGTGGAACATATATGCGATTATTTTTCGTGTATGGTTTTACATCGAGCAGTATCTGTTCACCATTTTTCTCCGCTGTGCTTCTGTTTATTGCTAATTTCACTTTCATTTTGCTTTTAGCGAGAATAACCTCAGAATTGGACCATTCGACACTAGCCCCCAAACTTTCGCTTATAACACGTAGAGGTACCATAGCGCGTTTATTCTTCATTTCGGGTTTCACATCGGATGTAATAGCCACACCGTCAACTTTGATCTGATTTTGTGCTGCATAAGTAGTGGACGATGAAATAAATAAAAAAATTGCAAGAAAAGCCGCAAAGAATGTTTTTTTCATAAATGATGGCTCCTTTTTCGGTTAAATTTGTTGCGCAGTAACTTCCCCCATATGAAGACGCAACTGGATAAAAAAACGTTGCGCTGTCCTGTCCGTTAACTTAACGTAACAACCAGTTTGTACTATTTAATTACCTTCCGATATTTACCAACTAAAAATTGCTAATCTTCCTGGAGAATTATGTCGATAACATTGAATATTATTCATAAAATTTATCAAAGTAAATCCTTAGGGGGAAAGTTAATGAGAAAACAGCTAAAAGTTGCGATTTCTCTAGTATGTTTAATGATGTTTATAGGTTGTTCAGCTTCACCAGTATCACAGCAGATGACCAAGATTACACTTTTGAATTCCAAATCTGAAATAAAAACCCAATTAGAAGAAGTAGCAAAACAATACAATCAAGAGCACCCTGAAGTATCTTTGGAGATTATAACCGCTCCTGAGGGGACGTCTGCATATCAAAAGCTGATGTCGATGTACGGCTCAGGAAGTCCAGCAACGATGTCGATGCTTGACCCGGGCGACACGCAGACATTCCTGGATAAAGCCGTTGATTTAAGTAAAGAGAAGTGGGTAGCCGATACGATAGAAAATGGACTTGATACAGTTAAGAAAAACGATGCTGTGCTGGGATTCCCATTTGCAGTAGAAGGCTACGGATTAATCTATAACAAGAAAGTATTGGACAAGGCAACAGGGGGTTCTTTTGATCCTTCTTCGGTGAAAAGTAGAAGCAACCTGAACTCATTAATGGCTAAGATTCAGAAGACGGGAGTAGCACCGGTCATGCTTTCACCAATGGACTGGTCTCTCGGCTCTCATCTTTTAGCTCTGTCTTATTCTGTTCAACCTGTGGGTTTTCCAGAGTTTGTTAAGGGTATGCAGGATAACTCCATAGACATGTCCCAAAATAATGTAATGTCTGGATGGGTACAAACTTTAGATCTGCTCAAGAATAACAGCATCAATAAGAATTCACCTTTGGACAGCACGTATGACGATGGAGTCAAAGCATTAGGAGAGGGAAAAGTGGGGCTTTGGTTTATGGGCAACTGGGCTTGGGCTGGGATTAAGAGCAATGATACAGCAAATGAGGAATACGGTTTTTTGCCTCTTCCGTTAAGCGATAATGCAGATGACCCTAACAATGCTAAAATCACAGTCGGTGTAACAAAGTATATTTTCATTGATTCTACAACTACAACACCTCAGGAGCAAGAGGAAGCAAAGAAGTTTCTGAACTGGCTGGTATACGACAAGTCCGGACAAGAATTTCTGGTAAACAAGGCTAATACGATACCCGCGTTTAAAAATATTAATTTAGAGCCTGCCGATCCTTTGGGACGATCGATCAAGTCATATATGTCGAACGGAAAGACGCTGCCGTTTATGGCAACACTTCCACCTGATCACGGGGCCATCACAGGAGCATCTATCCAAAGCTACATTAGTGGAAAGATAGATAAGGCTGAGCTGTTGCGCCAAATACGCATATACTGGAAAGCTCAGCAGTGATGATACGAGACCAGTTACGGGAGGAAGATAAAGATGTTTAAATTAACGTTAAAGAAAAAAATAATTAGTGCAGCGCTCATACTGGTTATCGTACTGTCCCTTTCAAGTGTTATAGGCGTCATTAAGATGTCGGAAATGGGTGAGGCTTCTGATAAGGTAAATAACAGGTCTTTGCCTGCGGTTATTCTTCTTCAGGGTATGGATAAGCAGATTACAGAAATCGATAGACTCACCGTTCGATTGATACTTGAAGAGGATGCGGCTGTTCGCAGCACTTATCAAGAAGAATTAACCAAAGCTACAGCTTCAATGGATAAGAGTGTAAATGAATATCAAAGTTTAGCCTCTACGGCAGAGGAAAAAGAACTGTTCACCAATTTTTATGGTCAGTGGGCAATGTATCTTCGCCATCTAAAGGTGGTTTCCGCTGCCATGGAAGAAAACGACAAAGTGATGGCCTACATGATCATTCATGGAAATTCTTCTATTTATAAGGCAGCATTAGACAATGTAAATAAACTGAAGTTACTTAATGAGCAGTACGCTACTGATGCCGCTAATCAATCGAGTCAATCTTACCATTCAGGTAGAATTTTGATGATTTCTCTGACTATCATATGTACGATCCTAGGAATTATCGGTTCTTTTTTACTGGCTCAATCGTTCACTAAGCCCATATTAAAGATTGCGGAACAGATAAAGCTGGTAACGAGGGGGGACCTGCAAGTGGAGCCCCTTAGAGTCCGGTCAAAAGATGAGGTCGGGGAACTGGCATCCGATTTTAATGAAATGTGCGATTCACTGCGCAACCTTTTAAAGGAAGTTGTGGATAATTCCTTACTGGTTGCCTCTACGGCTGAACAGTTAACGGCCAGTGCGGAACAGACGAGCATCGCTACCGAGCAGATAGCTATAAGTGCCACTCAAGTCGCAGAGGGATCTCAGACACAGCTTGCAGATATAGCTGAAACGCTGAATTACACGGTAGACGTTTCTAAAAGTGTAGACAACATAACCAATCGCTTTGTTCATGTGGCTAATCTCACAACCCAAGCACAAGAAAAAGCAAACAACGGGAAAACCCAAATGTCTTCGACTGTCTTCCAAATAAGAGATGTGCATACCAAGGTAACTCAATCCGCTGAAGTGGTAAATATTCTAGGCGAAAAGTCGGCGGAGATTAAACAGATCACAGCTATGATCAGTGATATAGCAGCCCGAACCAATTTGCTTTCACTAAATGCGAGTATAGAAGCTGCAAGAGCGGGAGAGCAGGGAAAAGGATTTGCGGTTGTCGCTTATGAAGTACGCAATTTATCGGCACAAGCAAGTGAAGCAACGGGCAAGATTTCTTCGCTGGTCAACGAAATCACATTAAGAACAGATGAAGTTGTGGTTTCAATGAATGAAGGTGTTCAATCTCTGAATGAAGGCATGATGCTTGTCGAAGGTGTAGGTAACGTTTTTTCTGAGATTGTGGGTGCCGTTGAAGAAGTGGGTAGTGAGGTGGACACGGCGGCTTTAGAAGCAAGATCCGTAAATGAAGGAACCGTTTCTATGGTTGAATCGATGAAGAAAATTGCTGAAATCTCCGAACGTACTGCAGATTCTACTCAAACAGTCGCAAGCGTAGTTGAGGAAACTACCGCATCCATGCAGGAAGTGTCAGCAGGTGCTAACATGCTTGCCAAGAGAGCGGAAGAGATGAATCAAACGGTGTCGGTATTCAAGATTTAAAATAAGCTTCAAATCAAGTGGAGTTAAGAGCGGCAGCCTTGGACGAGAAAAAAAAGTCTTAGACTGCCGCTGTTTTGTTAAGCTCAAACCATTAGATTACGAATGAACGGCTTCAGCTTTTTTGGCTGCTCTTTTCAGATCCTGTTTACGACGTTCCTCCAGATACCGCTCCCCATTCTTCTTGTCTGCCGTCAGTGTAAAGCAGGATATGATGGTGAACAGGCCTGCAATGCAACCCAGAATTACATAAGTTATCGGGAAATTTAATACTTCATACATATGCCCCACAATGGGCGAGAAAATGGAAACCACCAGGGAGCCCATAAACAAATACAGCAGGTACATGGTGGAGGACAAGCGCTGGTCAAAGTTAACGGTAATGTATTTGAAGATGGCTACCAGAATAAGCGGTTTCTCCAGGGAGTGAATCATCTTCATTGCAGCTACCCATATGGAACCGAATGGCAACGAAGAGCCGATAATACGCAGAGACATAATCAACCCGGCAATAATTAATGCCCATTTGGCGGTCGTTTTGTTCACAAACCAAGGGGTAACGAAAAGGAACACAAATTCCAGGAAAACCTGCACAGCGCTTAAATCACCGAGGAATTGATTTCCTTCCGCTTTGGAACTGAACTGCGATACGAAGTATGTGGCAAACTGCTGGTCATATACCTCATAGATTTGGGTCACGCCAACCATGAATAGCATAAGAAACCAGAACTTTTTGGTACGCACGAGATGCAGCACATCGAGTAGCTTCAACGATTCTGTTTTCTGCTGCTCCTGTCCGGAAATTTCGACTTTGGTCAGAAAGATGCAGATCATGGCAACAACGGCAGATACCGAGGCAATCCAGAAGGTCAGGTTTACATTGATATTGATGACCCGTCCTGCAACAAAAGTAGCCGCCGCCCACCCAAGTGAACCCCACATACGAACCCGTCCGTATTCAAAGCCGTATTTACGCGAAACTTTGTCCATATACGAATCGACGACACCATTACCTGCATTAAATACCAGGCCGATAAATAGCGCACCAACAATGGCACCAATGACGAACTGCGTTTGAAGTAATGGACCGTACACATAGATAAAAAAGGGTCCGACGAGTAAAAGAATTGTAAAGAGTATGTACAGCAGATGTTTTCTCAGACCCAGCTTGTCGGATAAGTAACCGAACAGGGGTTGCATAATCAAGGCCACGATTGAGTTAGCCGCATATAGAAATCCCGTGTAGGTTTCTGAAATTCCCAGGCTTTGTCCCAGCCAAATGACAAAAAAAGACATGGCGGCAGACCATGTAAACAGATAAGCGAAGTTAAAAATACTCAGAGACCAATAGTTGCGTTTTGCCAAATTCATCATGTTTAAGCACCCCTTCAAATTGTAGCCGCTCAATGTGTTGCCAACGTCAATATGTATTGTCTGTACTATTAATTGTAAGGATTATTCACTCGCTTCCATAGGGCATTTTCCCAAGATTTCCTGTGCTTATTTCAATCAGTTGAGGATTTGAATAAAACAGCAGATCCTGATATGGATTAAATGGGGGCTCAAACTATTTTAAATATGTTGAAGAAGAATAGTACTATATCTACATCTTGTAAGAAATAAGTCCTAAGTGTAAAATTCTCTTATAGTTCATTAAGCTCACTAAGTTCATTCTGCAAGTACAAAGTTACTTGAAATACTGATCGTATATAGAGTATTGTGTAACGATGAGTTAAGACGAAACCCGCTCATCCTAAAGGCACGGGTTATCACTAGGCTCTATTAACATATATTTTATAAATTAAAAAGAAAACGAATAAAACAAAATGTTGTGAGTTCGTAGTTGGAGGATTTATTATGTCGAAAAGTGTTTCTTCGTCCTTTATTATCATTATAGGCTCAATGCTATTTGCCTTATTTTTTGGTGCAGGGAATCTAATCTTTCCACCTATGCTTGGGCAAATGGCTGGAAAGAATGTATGGGTAGCCAATGCGGGTTTCTTGGTTACCGGAGTTGGCTTACCATTACTAGCCGTCACAGCCTTTGTTTTTTCGGGCAAAAGCAATTTGCAAACTTTAGCGAGTCGTGTACATCCTGTATTCGGCCTTGTCTTTACAACAATCCTTTATCTAGCCATCGGACCTTTATATGCAATTCCTAGAACCGGTAGTGTGTCATTTGAAATTGGAGTAAAGCCTTTTTTTTCTAACAATGCAGATCATCCTGTCGCACTTGTTGTATTTACTATTCTTTTTTTTGCAGTTGCATGCTTGTTATCACTTAATCCTACAAAAATTATTGATGTTATCGGAAAGTTCCTAACACCCATTAAATTGACATTCATTGGATTACTTGTGATTGTAGCTATTATTCACCCCATAGGAAAATTCCAAGAACCTGCGGAAGGTTATACATCGAATGTCTTTTTCAAAGGCTTTCAAGAGGGTTATTTAACATTAGACGCTCTTGTAGCCTTTATTTTTGGAATTATCATTGTGAATGCAATTAAGGATAGAGGGGTTACTACAAAAAAAGAGTTGATGATCATTTGTGCCAAAGCGATAGCCATTGCGGTTATACTCTTAGCTTTTATCTATACGTCTCTTTCATACATGGGAGCTTCTAGCGTTGAAAAATTGGGTGTTTTGGGAAATGGCGCTGAGGTGCTAGCTAAGGTTTCCTCCTATTATTTTGGATCTTATGGTTCTATTCTATTAGGCTTAATGATTACAGTAGCGTGTTTAACGACAAGTGTAGGGCTTATTACTTCCTGCTCTTCTTTTTTTCATGGATTATTTCCGAAAGTCTCATACAAAAGAGTTGCTCTCATGCTATCTATATTTAGTGCTCTTGTAGCCAACATAGGTTTAACACAGCTTATTAAGGTTTCAACGCCAGTATTAATGGCAATATATCCTATTGCTATTTCTCTTATATTTTTAACTTTTTTACATCCCGTATTTAAAGGAAAGTCAGAAGTATATCAAGGCAGTTTGATATTAACCTTTATCGTTAGTTTATTTGATGGCTTGAATGCTGCTGGAATAAAAATTAATGTAATTAATGACTTTTTCAATCATCTTCTTCCATTATATAATGTAGGGTTAGGGTGGTTAATTCCCTCTGTTTTAGGAGGTGTAGCTGGCTACATATTTACTAAGTTAAGAGGAAGAAAAATAATTTTAGTACTTATGAAGCCCAAAAAAAATAAATGATTTATCCTATGGCATATTAGTCTGTTATATAAGGGACAGCAAGCGCCTGATCTGCTTCGTGCTGCTTACGGTACTGCGAAGGGGTCAGGCCGTTCCATTTTTTAAAGGTCGCAATAAAATAGCTTAAATTGTCAAAACCAACATCCAGCGCAATATCAACCACTTTGCGATCACTTTGCTCCAGCAACCTGCAAGCCTTCTGAATCCGATGATAGTTGATATATTCTACCGGGCTTTTCTGAACCATCTGCTTAAAAAAACGGCAAAAATGCCCCTCACTCATTCCAATCTCATCTGCGATCTCCCGTAAACGTATAGGTTCATGAGCATGACTGTTGATATACGCCAGCGCTTTTTTGATCCGTTCAACTTTGTTGCGTTGCCCCGCCATAATCACATCCTCTCCGTTAGCAGGGGTCATGTGTGGATACAGGCAGGCAATCATGCTATAGAGCTGCGCCTTGGTCGCCAATTCACGGGCAGGCGTATTCTGCTCATGGCTGGTGATAATGTGTCGCAATGCAGCCAGCACCTCTTGCTCCCAGGGCTGCACGCCTCGAATGTGAGGGGGAGGGACAAGCTTTTTACTGATAAATGGGTCAATAAACTGCGTCTGCACCGTATCCTGCGTGCGGCTGTACAGCATGTCTGGATGAAACACCACCGCAGAAAATATGCAGCGAGGGCTTTTTTGTAAATAACCGGCGTGAAGCTCGCCGCTGTTGACAAAAAGGGCTTCACCTTTGTTAACCTCCGTATAGACCATATCCGTCTGAAAAATGGCGCTTCCCTGCTCCACTACGATAAACTCCATCTCTTCATGCCAATGAGATTCCAGTATACTATTTCCGTTCAACTGCTCTACGCTCGGATATACGCTGACTGGGTACATGGGATTGCCGTGAATGCGGTTTTCCCGCAACATTTCCCTTTGCATTTCAACGACTCCTCTTCTGCAAACTGATTTATATAGAAAACATCAAAATATTGATACAATACGTCAAAATAAACGAAGTAAACCCTTACATAAATCAATATTATTATAGTAAGGATTTCGCAAAAATCCAACAAGCGATTTGGGATCAAGAAATAAAGATTGAAGCGGAGGAAGTAACAGATGAAATTTACTGATGGCTATTGGATGGTTCGCAAGGGCTATGAAATACAAAATCCTGCTGATATCCGTGATATTGTGACGGACGATGCTTCCATGACGGTATATGCAGCGACCCACCGGATCGAGCACAAAGGAGATACACTGAACGGAGCGTTGCTGAAAGCGACCTACAGCTCGCCTATGCCGAATGTCATTCAGGTGCGTCTGAACCACCATAAGGGACGGGTGCATCAGGGGCCGAATTTTGAGATTCACACCTTGCCAACAGAGGTAGATATAACAGTGGATGAGGACGCAGCGGTACTGAAAAGCGGCGATCTGAGTGTGCGAGTCGGTCGTGGGAAGAGCTGGGATGTAGGCTTTTATGTCGAGGATCGTAAAGTCACAGGCAGCGGACATCGGGGACCAGGCTATATTACAGACCCGCAGGATCAGCCTTTTTTCCGAGAACAGCTGGAGCTGGGCATCGGTGAGTACGTATATGGACTCGGAGAGCGTTTCACCCCGTTCGTAAAAAATGGCCAAGTGGTCGATATCTGGAATGAAGATGGCGGGACTAGCAGTGAGCAGGCCTATAAAAACATTCCATTTTATCTATCGAATAAAGGGTATGGTGTGTTCGTCAACCATCCGGAAAAGGTATCCTATGAGATTGCATCGGAAAATGTATCAAAGGTTCAGTTTAGCGTCTCCGGCGAATCGTTAGAGTATTTTATTATTGGTGGAGCTAACCCTAAAGAGGTACTGGACAATTACACCAAGCTGACGGGTAAGCCTGCATTACCACCAGCCTGGACCTTTGGTTTGTGGCTGACCACTTCGTTCACAACAGATTATGATGAAGCGACCGTGAACCATTTTGTGGACGGGATGGCTGAGCGGGATCTACCACTCTCGGTATTCCATTTTGACTGCTTCTGGATGAAGGAATACCAATGGTGTGATTTCCAGTGGGATCAAGATATGTTCCCAGATCCAGAAGGCATGCTGCGGAGATTGAAGGCTAAGGGCCTCAAAATCTGCGCATGGATCAACCCGTATATTGCAGAAAAGTCCATTTTGTTCGATGAAGGCATGGAGAATGGCTACCTGGTCAAAACAGCTGATGGCAGCGTTTGGCAATGGGACCTGTGGCAGGCAGGAATGGGGCTGGTTGACTTCACGAATCCGGCTGCTGTCGCATGGTATCAGGATAAGCTGAAGGTGCTGATCGATCAGGGCGTGGACTGTTTCAAAACCGACTTTGGTGAGCGTATTCCAACACATGTAGTTTATCATGATGGCTCTGACCCAATGAAAATGCATAATTATTATACGCATTTGTATAACAAGGCAGTGTTTGAAGTGCTGGAGGAAAAGCTGGGTAAAAATGAAGCAGCGTTATTTGCACGTTCTGCTACGGCTGGGGGGCAACAGTTCCCGGTTCACTGGGGCGGAGACTGCTCGTCGACGTATGAGTCGATGGCAGAATCATTGCGGGGCGGATTATCACTTGGCTTGAGTGGGTTTGGCTTTTGGAGCCATGATATTAGCGGCTTTGAACTAACGGCTGCGCCGGACTTATACAAACGGTGGGTGCAGTTTGGACTTTTATCCTCCCATAGCCGACTACACGGAAACGTGTCGTACCGTGTTCCTTGGCTGTTTGACGAAGAGTCAGTCGACGTGGTACGCAGCTTTACCAAACTCAAATGCTCGCTGATGCCACACCTGTATGCTTCTGCTGTGGAATCCTCGGTGAAGGGACTGCCGATGATGCGGGCTATGGTGTTGGAATTCCCGCAGGACCCAACCTGTGCAACGCTCGATCGACAATACATGCTAGGAGATTCCATTTTGGTAGCCCCGATCTTTAATAAAGAAGGCAGTGTACAGTATTATGTACCAGAGGGTCAGTGGACGAATTTGTTAACAAACAAGAGCATGTCTGGTGGTCGTTGGGTCAACGAGTATCATGATTTTACAACCTTGCCTGTGCTCGTGAAGCCGAACACACTGTTGGCAATTGGTCATGAGGACAGTCGTCCGGACTATGATTATGCAGATCAAGTGGCGCTTCATTTGTTTGAGCTTGGAGAGGGGCAACAAGCTCGAACGGTAATCGTGAATACGTCAGGTGAAGAAGAGCTAACGGTTACTGCCAGCCGCAAGGATTCTGTTATTACGGTGAAGGCTGAAGGTGCTGTTAAACCATGGTCGATAGTCCTGCGCGGTATCCATGAGGCTGTTCAAGTGGAGGAAGGCAGCAGCCAGTCGGGAGAACAGGGTGTAATCATTACACCAGCTTCCAGCGGACAGCAAGAGCTTACGATTCACTTGGACTAAGTAAGGCTCTAGATAGTGGATGAAGTATGTCATAATGTAGCGATTATATGCAAAAAAAGGGCTTGCCTGATCCAACAGGCAAGCCCTTTTTGATGCAGATTTTTGCTAGAGACCAGTTGCAACTTTTAGCTTCGGTATCTATTCCTATCTATTCTGCTGGAGTAGCAGCGGTACAATATACTGCCGGAAAATATCCACAGGAGCCCGTTTCTTTTTGAATTTATCAGCGGTAACGACAACAACCATGTCATACGACGGGACGACAACAATGTATTGCCCACCGAAGCCGAGAGCGTAAAAATAGTCCCTTTCAGTTCCTGTCTCTGTTTCATCTGAAAAGGAAGAAGTCCACCAGTGCCAGCCGTAAAATGCTTTTTGTGGTTTGGCAGCAGGAAGAAACGGACGGGTTGAATATCGGACTGTCTCTGTTTGGATGATCTGCCGTCCTTCCCAGCCTCCTTCGTTCAGATAAAGCCGCCCGAATTTGAGCATGTCCATCGGCCTGAGATGCAGTCCGAATCCACCTGTATGCGTGCCCTGAGGATCGGTCTCCCAACGGTAGCTTTCGATACCGAGCGGTTGGAATAATTGCTGCTCGGCAAATTCAGCAACTGTTTGTCCAGAAACATTACGTAGTATGGTGGCCAAAAGTTGAGAACAGCCAGAACTGTATTCCATTCGCGTCCCTGGCGCATCCGATAATGGCTGTGAAAGCACAAATTGCACCCAGTCTGACGTTTTGCTCATGGTAGGAAAAGAATTTTGCCCGCCAAATTCCGTCCAGTTAAAGCCTGCAGACATCGTCAGCAGATGTTCAATCGTAATATCACGCTTTCGAGAATCACTATCTGTGGCCAACTGGGGAAAGAATTCGAGGATTAGCGTCTCCGGTTTCGGTCCTCGTTGCTGGTCCATAGCGATACAAACTAATGCAGAAATCACGCTTTTGGTACAGGAATTTATTTTATAGAGTTCGTTAGCAATTTGAGGTTCACGATAATAATTCATGATCATATTACCCTGCAGCTCAATAAGGCAGCTGCGAGTTTCCAACTCGTTAAGCACGTGAATAAGTGGTTTCAGTTCCAGACTTTTCATGCAGATCCTCCTTGAGGCTTATGGCATACCAATACATAGTATATCATTTTAATAGTCTGAAATTCGAAGGGTACAAACTGAAAAGAGTTCATTTACCTAATTTTGAATTTTTTTGTTCTTTGATATTAAAAAAGATATATATGTTCACTGAATAGACATAAATATATTTAAAAATCTATACACTTTTTCTGTTTCATTCAAAAAAACAGTCGAATAAAACGATATATAGTAAGTTGGACATTTTATTCAGAAATAACTGGGGGACCGATTCATGAATTTAACCATTAAGGCCAAAATGATTCTTAGCGCGATACTGATCCCGAGTGTGATTGCAGCCATGCTGCTGACCAATTACATTTTAAGCGTACATAGTGAGAATGAGTACAAGGATATTATGAATCGTGAAGAGGCTATTGCGTATAACTCGAAGTCTCTTCAATTTTTGTTAAACGGTATATCTAATGATGAGCGGGCATATTTGCTAACTCGTGACGAACAGTACGGGCGAGAGATCGGAAACAAGCAGAGTGAAGTTGCAAAGTTGCTACAGGAGACAGAAGCTCTGCTTAGTGCAGGTAATGAGGATTCTAAGAAAAAGATGACTGATCTCAAGACGGGAATTAATACCTATATGAATCAAGTTCATCGTTTACTGACTACAGCGGGGTATCAGAGTACAAGAGATGATGCTTTCCCGCCATTTTCTGATTTGCTCGATGATTTTGAAAACGAACGGATGTTGCGCAAGCAACTTGATACTAAGGTAGTAGCCTTTGTCAAAGCTCAAGAAGATATGGTGACGGTGAAAGTACAGCAAGCGCACCAAACGATGACGAATACATCCTTGATTACGAGTGTTGTAGGACTTCTAGTTATCATTTACAGTATTTTTCAATCCATCGTGCTGATTCGTTCCATTCGTCCATTACACCATATGAATGAGCAGCTGTTGGAAATGTCTGAAGGTGGGGGAGATTTGCGTAGCCGACTGGATATTACGTCCAAAGACGAAATCGGTATGATTGCAAGCTCCTACAACAAGCTTATTGAGGGATTCCGCAGTATTATAGTGGATGCGCAGGATACGGCGCGTACATTAACCGTAACCGCAGAGCGGGTTAGCGTAAGTACAGAGGAAATGAATCAGGCCAATCGTCATACTTCCGGTGTAATGGAAGAGCTAGCAGCTGGTATGGAGCATCAGGTCGATGATATTACACAAACTACAGATACCGTGAAAGAGCTAGCCTACGAACTGGAGCATATTGCAGCTACGAGCCAGCAGGTGTACGAGTTATCTGATACAGCCGCTAAAGATGCAGATGCAGGAGAACAATCTATAGGTCAGGCTATGCGTCAGATGGAAAAGGTAAGCGAAAGTGTAGACAGCTCTGCACGTGCTGTGCGTTCACTTAGTGAACAGGCCGAACAGATTGGCATGATTGGAGCTGTCATTACCGGAATAGCCAAACAGACAGGAATGCTAGCGCTCAACGCGTCGATTGAAGCGGCAAGAGCCGGAGAGCAGGGGAAAGGATTTGCTGTTGTAGCCTCTGAGGTAAGAAGATTGGCCGAGCAGGTATCAGTTTCAGCAGCAGAAATTACACAATTTGTGCAAAATATTCAGGAGCATGTTGGAAATGTCGCTTCCAGTATGCAGACAGGTACGGTTGAAGTACAGTCTGGCGTAAAGGTCATGCAATCCGCAGAAACCGCATTTCGTCAGATTGGGAGTTCCATTCAACAGGTCAGCGAACAGATTCACAGTGTAAATCGGTCCGTAGAACAAATGTCCGGCGGATCCGAGCGAATGGTGGAAGCAGTAGAACGTATTCGTGAAGTAGCAGAGCAGTCGGCAGGGGGAACCCAGAGTGTCAGTGCGGCGGCTGAAGAGCAACTGGCTTCCATGGAGGAAATTGCGTCTTCCATTCATACACTGGCGGATATGTCGCAACTTCTGAATGCAAGGGTCGGTGGATTTAAAGTGTAGCCGCATAAATTCCCACCAATGTAAACACAATAACATCTGTTGAACGAATCAGAACAGCTGTGTTATTACTTTTGCAAAGGTGGTAACGGGATGCAACAAAATAAAGGGAATCTGCTTGCGTTAGGTTCCATCCCGCTGATGATGACGCTGGGTAATTCCATGCTGATTCCAGTTTTACCGGAAATCGGACGTAAGCTACATGTAAGCTCTTTTCAGATTAGCATGTTGATTACAGTATATGCGGTGGTGGCCATTTTACTGATACCGATTGCGGGCTATCTCTCCGACCGATTTGGCCGTAAGGCGGTGATTGTTCCCTGTCTGATTCTGACTGTGATTGGAGGGGGGATTTCTGCGGTGGGGGCATGGCTGCTTCACGACTTGGCAGCTTACTGGACCATTATTGCAGGCCGTCTACTCCAAGGTGCGGGAGCGGCAGGGGCTTTTCCTATAGTCATTCCGCTTGTGGGCGATCTGTACGAAAATGAGGATGAGGCCAGCAAAAACCTAGGGGTAGTTGAGACCTACAACACATTTGGTAAAGTGCTAAGTCCGATACTCGGTGCTGCGTTGGGAGCTGTTCTATGGTTTTTGCCATTGGCGGTGATTCCGGGCCTCTGTCTGATTTCGCTCATTTTAGTACTTTGGCTGATTCATGTGCCCAAGCGTAAGAACCAACCGATTATGTTTCGAGAATTTGTGGGAAATGTGAAGCAAGTGCTTGCTGAAAAAGGACGCTGGCTCTATGCTATTTTTGCAATGGGCGGTATTTGTATGTTTGTCATTTTTGGCGTCCTGTTTTACTTATCTGACATACTGGAAAGTCGTTACAACCTCCATGGAGTGTGGAAAGGTTTTGTGTTAGCCATTCCGCTGATTTCCCTCTGTCTGTGCTCTTATGTAGGAGGCAAGATCATCGGCAAGCACAAAAAGCGCATGAAGTGGATCGGTTTCAGTGGTTTGGCCGTATTGACGATCAGCTTTGCCATTCTCGGATTTTTCCAAAATATTTATGCGGTGATCGGATTGTTTACGTTAGGGGGCGGCGGGATTGGGCTCGCACTGCCTTGTTTGGATTCCCTCATTACGAAGGGAATTGAAAAAGAGGAGCGCGGAACCATTACTTCGTTGTATAGCAGCATGCGCTTTGTCGGGGTATCGTTAGGCCCTCCGGTTGTTTCATTGCTGCTGGGTCGCAGTGGACATGGTCTGCTTTTTGGCGTGATGGCCGCAGTGGGAGGCATTGCAGCTATGCTGATGCTGTTTGCGGTCAGACCCAAGCAGGATGAACCCACAGATGACAAATCCACTGACCCTATGAATGTGGATAAGGGGTTAACAGATGTGTCCCGAGAAAAGCCTCTTTCTCCCAAGCTAAGACGCAAAGCTCCTGTGAAATAAGAAATAACACCCGTTGTCCATGAAATCATGGCAACGGGTGTTTTTTGAAAACTGAGCAAGTATAAACTAATATTCAATTGTAAATCATAGACTTACCCTTCTAGAGGGACATGTGTCTTAGGCTTACGGCTTGCGACGATTTGTATGACATAGATCAGTAAGAACAGTACAATAAACAGCGAGGAGAGACGGTACATCCACGCATAATCACTTGCTTTGGCGATAATGCCAAGTATAAGCGCTCCGGCTGCAACCCCAAAATCGAGGGAATTGAGAAACATTCCGTTTGCCATACCCCTCTGTTTAGGAGACACGACCTGAATCATCCAGGTTTGCAGGGTCGGCTGCATGACACCAAACCCGATACCGTAGCAAAGAGCAGACATATACATGAAGACATCACTGTGCGCGTAGGAAAGCAGGATCAGACCGCCAATTAAAAACAGGGAGCCGGGGATGAGCAGTGCTTTTGCCCCCTTTTTGTCATAAATACGGCCCGAGAAGGGACGCACGATCAGCACGGATACCGCATTAAACAGGAAAAAGTAGGCAGGATGCGCCAGATTTGCTTCATCCCCGTAAAGCGCCATAAAGCCGAGTAACCCACCATATGTGATAGACATTAGCATGTTCAACAAGGCGGGAATCCACAATTTACGGTTAAATGCCGGTTTTCGCCCTTCTTCCAAAGGAACCATAGGTGGTTCGATGTGCCCCTTAGGTAGTGTACGAATCAGCCAGTAAGCCAACGGGAATATCACAACAATTACAGCTGCTGTCGTATAGGCAAGCAGGTTGAAACTCCCGTATTGCAGCATCGAAATGCCGATGGTTGGCCCAATCGACATCGCTAGACTGGTGGACAGACTAAAGAAACCCATTCCTTCACCGAGACGTTTGGGCGGGATGACGTCAGAGGCCATCGTTGGAAAGGCCGTACTACTCATACCGAAGCCGATCCCAAATAACATCCGCATGAGTAGAAGCACTGTAATCGTCGGTGAAACACTGTACCCCAGCGTTCCTGCCAAAGCAAACAGTAGGCCCACGAAGATCAGGGTACTGCGGTGTCCTTTTTCCAGCATACGGGCTGAAAAGAGTCGTGCTGCAATCGCACTTAAAGCGAATAAGGTGGTAACGAGACTCACCTGAACGGAACTAGCGTGGAATGTATTTTTCACATAAGAAGGAATGGAAGATAGGATCATCTGTAATTCCAGAAACAAAAATAAATTGGAAACCGTAAGAACGATAAATTCTTTGGTCCAAAGAGGTTGCTTGCCTTGTTGCATATTAATCGTTCTCTCCTTGTTTCTCTGATTCGGTCATGTTGGCGTGAATTTGTAAAAGAGTCTGGCGGAATTGCTTCAGATCGGCCGAGGAAATTCCTTTTACAAAATCGTGATTGGCATCACGTTCGACAGGAAGAGTCTCCTCCACAAGCTGTCGGCCTGCTTCAGTCAAATGAAGCAAATAGGCCCGACGATCCTGCGGACTATTCACACGCCGTACCCAGCCCTTCTTGTCCAACAAATCAATAATTCGAGTCGTGGTAGGCTGGTCCTTCACGGCCTTAGCTGCAATTTCTTTCTGATTTAAACCCTCAGCCTGATAGATTTGGTACAGAACCGACCATTGCTCTGGGGAAATATCATAAGGTTTGAGACGCTGCAAGAGCTGTTGACTCATTTTGCGATGAGTAATCCCGAGCAACATCCCAATGGAACAATCGGGAGGCAAGTTATTCATAGGTACTCCTTTCTGTTTCCCGTACATAAATTACTTCGAAATTAATTAGTTGTTATAACAATTATATGAACAACAAGTTATTTTGTCAAAAAAAGTTGTTCAGTGTTTTGGGTTCTGCCATCACTAAAGCAAAACAAAAAACAGCCCGTAAAATACGGGCTGTTTGGGTTGATAAAGTATCGTTTTGCCATAACTGGCGAATTAAGCTTTAGGTACAGTTTCCCAGTCCTTCAGGAAGCGTTCGATACCGCTGTCTGTCAGCGGGTGTTTCCACAGAGAAGGGAGCAAGGAACCTGGAATGGTGGCAATATGTGCACCAGACAGAGCAGCATCTTCTACATGCTTAATATTACGGATGGATGCAGCGATGATTTCGGATTTCAGACCATGAATGTCCAAAATTTGTCTCAGTTCACGAATCAGCTTCATACCATCAACAGCAATATCATCCAGACGTCCTACGAATGGACTGATAAAAGTAGCGCCAGCTTTGGCTGCCATCAAACCTTGAGCCGCGGAGAAAATCAGTGTTACATTCGTTTTGATTCCGTTCTTGGTCAGCTCGTTACAAGCGTACAAGCCGTCTTCGGTCATAGGAAGCTTGATAACCACGTTGGGTGCCCACTTGGCGATATCATAAGCTTCTTTGAGCATATCTTCAGCCTTCAGACCAATAACCTCAGCACTTACGGGACCTTCAACGATACTGCAAATCTCCTGAATGACTTCCTTGAACACTCGACCTTCTTTAGCGATCAGTGAAGGGTTCGTTGTTACACCATCAACCAGACCCAAACGTTCAATACGTTTGATTTCTTCAATGTTACCAGTATCCAAGAAAAATTTCATTTGATTTCCTCCTCAGGTTTATATAATACATAATACATATCACATGCGATGTACAATAGTTCATTTAAATGTAGCATATTGCACACGTTAAACTTATAATTAGTATGTATTACATTCTTAATTGTGACACATTTTAAATTCGAAAACAAGCTGTGTATGATTAAAATTTGATGAATTGTCGGAAGAAGCTGAAATTTACCGATCTATGCTCGGCTATAATGTATACTACCCCACTCCATAAGGAGGTAATCACTATTCAACTGTCTGAAAGACAGAGGGAAATTGTTGAAATTGTCCGGCGTCTGGCACCTGTTACGGGGGATAAAATTGCTGAAACACTGGGACTGACGCGTCCGACTCTCCGTTCTGACCTTGCTCTGCTCGTTATGCTCGGGCTGGTGGATGCCAAGCCGAAGGTAGGCTACCTGCCAGGACGTTACCCCAAATATGATAGTCATATCGGCAACATGCTCAAAAAGCTGACTGTGGCAGATATACTTAGCGATCCGATTTTGATTTCCGGTGACACGACTGCCTATGATGCGGTGCTGATGTTGTTTCAGCAAAATACAGGCACGCTGATGGTCACAGGGGAGGAGCAGGAGTTCATTGGGATTGTTACCCGCAAGGATTTGCTGAAGGTCATGCTGGGGCATACCGATCTTCACACGGTCCCGGTGACCATGGCCATGACGCGCCGGGCCCAAATGATGACGCTTGCTCCAGAAGACACTTTACTGGAAGCGATATCGAGACTGATTCGGCATCAGGTCAATTGTCTTCCAGTTTTGGACGAGCAATGTAGCTCCTCAACTCCAATTCGGGGGTTGGTAGGACGGGTTACGAAAACGGATATCATGAACGCCATTCTGAGCTTGACAGAAGAAAAAACGTAAAACATTGAATAAGGGGGCCTTGTATGTACTGGTTGGCCATGCTGACGATGCTGATTGACCATGTCGGACTTGTGTTTTTTCCGACGGATTCGGCTTGGAGAATTGCCGGCAGGCTTGCTTTTCCAATCTACGCGTACGCGCTGTATTTGGGATATACTCATACCCGAGACGTACGGAGCTATATGCTCCGTCTACTCGGACTGGCTCTGATTTCTCAGGTGCCCTATATGCTGGCGTTTGATGTGCTTAGACCGAACGTAATCTGGACGCTATTGGCCTCGTTGCTCGCGCTGGCTGCGGCATCCCGCTTGAAGCATTGGACAGCTGTAACGGGTCTGTACGTCCTTTCAGCTCTGGTTATGGAGCTCAGCCAGATGGATTACGGAGCCTATGGACTGCTGTTGGTTCTCATTTATCGATACACCCGTTCATATATGATGATTGCAGCCCATTTTGTTTTGAACGTAGTGTATGATATGGTGCATCACGCGAATCTCCAACACTTTAGTCTGCTGTCCAGCATTCTGATCGTATGTTTTGCAACTGGAGAAAGCGGATTTTATAATAGGGTACCGCGCTGGTTGTGGCGTAGCTTTTACCCGGTACATCTGGCTGTTATCGCTGCAATTCGTATCTGGCCCTAATCTACATCTTATACAGCAAAAGAACCTTTAAAACCACGACATAAATGGTTTTAAAGGTTCTTTTGTTTTCCTTTATTAAGCTAGTCAATGTTTAGGATACCTTGTTGGGACCTTGGGCAAAAGGAAGTGGGCGAAGGGGAGCACCTTCCTTCATGTATTGCACCAATACTTCTGGAATATTGTGTATTCCACCTGCATTGACGCGATAGCCGTTCGTTTGCCCTGGCAAGTTAATCCCCCGTTTCACCGTGAACGTAACGTCAATCCCCAAGGAACGGCAAATTTCCAGCGTCTCCTTGGTATACCCACCATAAGGGAAGGCAAGTACATTCTGATCATTGTGTAGATGCTTGAACAGCTTCTTGTCAGCCATGCCCAAGTCGGTATAAACCCGCTGTTTGAACTCATTCTCGGTTTCCATTCGCCCCAGCTTTTTCGAATACACCGGACCCATCAGAAGTGGCTTTTGTTGGGTGCGCGCTGTGTTGGAGTATCCGTAAGCATGCTGGTCATTGGTATGGTTGTAAAAATCAATACCCTCGGCATGCATCTGATGAATTTGATCCCATGTCAGCTTAGGAATTCCAATATGTTTGGGATTGCTGATCGTGGACGTGATGAGAAAATTGGTTGCCGGTACCTGGTACTTTTTCAACACAGGAAAAGTGTCCGTATAAAAGGACTCATAGCCGTCGTCGAATGTCATAAGTACTGCATTATCAGGAACCTTGGCTTTATGTAAAATAAAGTCCGTATACTCTTTCATCGTGATCCAGTGGAAGCCGTTAGCTTTCATTTCGTCCAACTGCCTCGTTAAATTACTAAGCTTGAGAGCGCCGGGATCAGGTGGAGTCTTGGTCACCTCATGATACATCAGGACAATTACTTTATTTTGGTAATATACTTTATCTGGTGTAGGCGTCAGTGAGAATAAATGGCGTACCAGTCGATCAGCATGAGCTGTACGTGTACGATGAGTCCCTTTAACTGTAGGTGTGTGGTATATACTACGTGCTTCATACACCAAAATCCCTAAAATAGCCAACAAACTTATGATTAGCAACGTTCTTTTAAAAAAAGTGTGTTTCATTGAATGACATCCCCCGCATGCAAAAAAAATTCTGAAAGTATAGAGGTTTATACTAAATATGAAACTAGCAAAATCTAGTCTATCATACCGAAAACATGCGGGGGAAATATCACAACTTTGTTACCTCTGTGTTGCTTTTACAGATACCGTTGAAGAGGTCGGGAAGTAACCAATCTCGACGGCATGCTGGATCATGTTCCGAATAAAGTTCAGGTCGGTTGCCGGGCATTGAACGCCAGCTTGTTCCAGCAGAGCTGCGGTTACAGAGCATCCGTAACGGTAAGCTGAATCCTTGGCTCCGTCACCTTCCAGTTGTCCCATAGCAAGGTGAAGTGCATCCTCCTGAATGCCGGAAGACGGATTCAGCAGCCAGGCGCTGTAATCGTCAAAAGGCAGGGTTTCTACTGCGTAACCGAGTTGGTTTACCATAGCGATTAGTTCATCATATGGCAGTGGATTCGGATTGCAGATATGGAAAATGCGGTTTGCGCTTTTTTGATGAACGGACAGCTCTACGATAGCACGGCTGGCGTAATCAATCGGTGTGAAGTCCGTATGCCAATCGGCTTGTGGCGCTTTGCCCAGCAGCAGCATCGCCTTCATCATACGATAATAAGCATTGCTATCGATATTTCGCTGGAAGCGTCCGTTGGCCGAATGGGCTGTCAAATTGCCCGCGCGATAGATCGAGACAGGGGTACCCGCTTGAGCTGCTTGGAACAACAGCTTCTCCGCCGCGAGTTTACTGTTCGTGTACAGGTTGTCCACGTTCAATTCGTCTGGGAAGGCAGAAAGCTCCAATGCCGACTCCCATTTTCCTTCGTTAGCAAGATCCTCCGGTATTCCCATAGTGGAGACATGATGAAAAGATACTCCTGGCTTGGCTTGAGCGATTTTCAGCAGTTCCAGTGTTCCGGTTACATTCGTGCGATCGAAGGCTGCCGAATCACCAAAATGGCGAACGTCAGCGGCGCTGTGAATGATGCCGTCGATTTGGTGCTCCAGCATATGGCGGTCGACGGAAGAGAGACCAAGATCAGCTTGCTCCAGATCCCCATAGACAGCTTTTACCCGTCCTTCGATCAAGCTGGAGATATCTTGTCCAAAATATCCCGTCAATACGGACTGAATACGCTCGATACCGGATGGACAGTCCTGAGAAGGGCGTACCATCGCGTATACTTTGGCTTCTGTCCGTTGAAGTAGGTCATACAGAATGTGCGAGCCCAGATAGCCTGTAGCACCGGTTAACAAAATCACGCGCAAGTCGCGGACTTCAGATAAGTCAGAAGCACCAGACAACTCAATAGGATGCTCATTCAAGTCCATTTTTTCTTGAGAAATCGCGAGTGGCTTGCGTTGCGGCGTTTGTTCCGTACCTAATTGTTCCACATATTCAGCAAGCTCGCGAACGGTTTTGTAGCGGAAAAAATCTCCGATGCGCAGCGCGCCATAACGCGGTTTTAGAATAGCCAGCACATGAATGACACGAAGCGAATCGCCCCCGATCAGGAAGAAATCATCGGTAGCGCCAATGTTATTTTTACCAAGCACTTGAGTCCATGCTTCGGCAATGAGTGTTTCGGTTCCTTCTCGGAGAGGTTCCCCGCCAAATGAAAGATCAGACGCTTCGGGAAGTGGTCGCAGGGCCAGCTTTTTGCGATCGATCTTGCCAGTTGGTGAAATTGGCATGGCTTCCAGATGAACGACATGACTTGGTACAAAATAAGAAGGCAGCTTGCCCCCAATATAAGACTGAATAACGTCTTGTGGAATGGATTGTCCATCCGAAGTGGTAAAATAGCCAACTAACATGTTCTGATCTGTGTGATCTTTGACGGCTACTACAGCGACGTCCTGAACACCTGGATGTTTGGAAAAATGGTCTTCAATTTCTCCAATTTCAATCCGATTCCCCCGAATTTTGAGCTGTGAATCCTTGCGACTTACGTATTCAATCGTACCGTCTGGCAGCAGCTTGGCGATATCACCCGAGCGGTACATTTTTTCACCTGGAACAAAAGGGTTGTCCACAAACGATTGAGCTGTACGTTCTGGCTGATGGAGATAGCCATGGGCCAACGCAGGCGTAGCAATACATACTTCACCCGGAATATTGACAGGGCAAAGCTTGTTATCATCGTTAACGATATACACTTTATAATTGTAAATCGGCTTGCCGATCGGAATATTGACGACATGCTCAGGCACGGCACCACGAACCCGATGGGTCGTTGTCGCCACGGTGCATTCGGTCGGTCCGTATACGTTTACGATGTCGGTATCTATACCGAATTTACTTTGGAACGCTCGAACTTGTGAGCCGTACAGCGCTTCTCCTGCTACGGTAACGATCCGTACCTTAGCGAGTTTGCGATAGCCTTCGTCTGACAAGTACGTAGATAGCTGATTAAAGAATACGGTCGGCAAAATGGTAATAATCGTCGTGCCTGTACGTGCAATGGCTTCAGCGAATTCTTCAACAGATACACGTTCTTCGGCAGACAGCAAGTACAATTTTGCACCGTAAAACAAGGCTCCAATTGTATCCCAAACGGATGCATCGAAGCTGTAGGTTGCAAATTGGGTCAATACATCCTGAGGTGTAATGTCGCAATCGCGTTGCACGACAGCTCCTAGGTTAACGACACCGCGGTGAGCGATCAGGGCACCTTTCGGTTTGCCTGTAGAGCCGGATGTATAGATGACATAAGCTAGATCATCCGGACTTACATTAACGTTTGGATTGCTTGCAGCATAGCCTGCCAGTGGTCCGTTAATTGCTAAAATTTCTTTTACCGTCTCAATGGAACCGCACAGTTCAGTCGCTTGTTTCATGAGTGCGGAAGTTGTTAAGACAAAAGGAGAACGCGTGTCTTCGACAATGTAGCTGCTCCGGTCGGCGGGGTGGGCGGGATCAACAGGCACATACACGCCCCCGGCTTTCAGGATACCCAGAAGGGAAATAACGGTCTCCAAGCTTCGTTCCATGAAGATAGTCACGAATTCACCTTTGGTAAGACCTTTAGATAACAAGACACGTGCGACTTGGTTAGCACGTTCGTTCAACTCACGGTACGTGTACTCTCCAGTGTGGGAAGCAATAGCCGGACGATCAGGGTATTGTGAAGCAGCCTCCTCAAACATTCCATGAATAGTTTGATGCTCAGGATATTTCACGACTGTATTATTTAAAGCTTCGTGAGCAGCTCGATCTGCATCTGATAATATATCAATGGAGTTCACAAGTGCATGGCTGTTGGTTAGCGCGCCGCGCAAAAGAGTTTCAAAGTATTCTGCGTATCGGACAACCGTTGTTTCCAGCAAGAGTGATTGATCATATCGGATCTGTATTTGATAAGTGCCATTGTGTTCACTAACAGCCCAGTCCATAATACGGGATTCTACTCCGCTGTCCGTAGGCAGATTTGCCGAAAATGAAGTATCGGCTTGTGGTTCCGCTAGGTATGCATTAGGCTCACGGAGCATCTCCTGAAATAAGTCTGCTAGTTCATGAAAAGTCGTTTCCTTTTCGACTGTCAGCGAAGCTGTAAGCAGACCGGTTTGTGGCACAAATGTAGAAAAAGAAACTTCTTCTTCTGCGGATAGGCGATATACCCATGCAGTATATGCTGATAAAAGCAACGTTTGTTTGTCTTCCGCAGTTTTTTGCTGATTTAATTGTTCCGAGATGGACGCTTCTAACTCTACTTGATAAGTAGAGGATGTATGCTTGCGTTGTATACGTGCACAATCCAAGGGAACTAGGAATGGGGATGGGGTTGTCTGTGTGCTGTTTTGTAGTAATGAAGCCATTACGCTAACCTCCTGAATGTATGATGTCTTAATATAAATGGTAAACTCAGTAAATGCCTCCGATCCCTTCAAATGCATGAACAGGAGGGAGGCATTACCGAATGATTTACTTATAAATTTTGGAGCTGATAAATGGTTATTATGATTTGGTACGGTTGGTGTCTGCAATTTTGAAATAAGATGTAATTTCTTGAAGCTCTTCAGACATGGACGTCAATTTATGGGATGAATCAATAATCGAATCCAAAGAAGCTTTTTGCTCCTCCACCGTTTGCACAATGTGAACACTGTTATTGGCTGTTTTGGTTACAGTGGAAGAAAGATCGTCTGCTGTCGCGGTCATTTCCTGTGTACCCGCAGATATTTGCTCAGTAGCGCTGGAAACTTCTTGGATTTGCCATGCTACATTTTTAGTTGCTTGAAGAATATCATTGAACAGCACGCCTGCTTGTCCGGCAACGACGATTCCGTTTTGAACTTCAACGTTTCCTTGCTCCATCGACTTCACAGCTTGTCCGATTTCACTTTGAATTTCTTCAATCAGGGACGTGATTTGTTTGGTTGCATCCGCAGATTGTTCTGCCAGCTTACGTACTTCACTGGCAACAACGGCAAAGCCTTTACCTTCTTCACCAACGCGCGCAGCTTCAATAGAAGCGTTCAAAGCGAGCAGGTTGGTTTGACTGGAGATGCCTGAAATGGTACTGATGATATTGCCAATTTCCTGCGAACGACTGTCCAGCAACTTGATGATACGGGAAGTATTGGTGACTGTATCGGTAATCAAGTGCATTTGAGATGATACCTTGCTTACAATCTCATTGCCTTCGTTAGAACGTTTTTCTACCGAATTGGCTTCTTCCGCAACATTGGAAGAACTCGTGGCAATATTTTGAATTACCGAAGCCATTTCAGCCATGGCACGTGCACTATCGCCTGTTGCTTTTTCCTGCGAACGGATATTCTCCGTAATTTCACTGATGTTTTGATTGATGATGTTGGAGTTGATTCCGTTTTGTTCGCAGATTGCGAGTAGTTCCTTGGCAGATTCATTGACTTCATCAGTTGTCTGCTTCACTTTGGTCATAATGCTGTTAATATGACTTACCATATCGTTGAAATTCTGATTTACGAGCCCCAAATCATCATGACCTGCATGAATTTGAACATCCAGATTTCCTCTGCTTACTTCACTGATACCGTACATCAGTTGCTTAATCGGGGACAGCGTGCGCTTCACAACCCAATATTGAAGCGCCAGGCAGATCAGTAGGAAAATCACTAAAATGGTAGCGCCGCTAATGAGCAGCTTGGTTAAGCCAGCAGGTACGGCGCCAGCATCTGCATCGACTGCAAAATATGCAAAGATTTTGCCACTTGAATCTTTAATCGGAGTCATCAAAGTCGTCCATGTACCAAAAGAATCATCGTAGAAGCTAGTGAATGTTGGTTTGCCACTGTCCAGCATACCGGTTACGCCGACTGCCACGACATTGGGTTGCTCGTACATAGAGCCAACGAGCAGCTTATCTTTTTCAAATGCTTCTCTGAGATCCGTTGGCATCGCCACAATAGATGTTAGATTGCCGTTTTCGAGCTCCGTCCCGAATATATAGGCATGAGAGATATTCGGATTGGTCGCCATGATGTTATCTAGGTACGTGCGGAGTTTGGTTTGAACGGGTCCATCATAATTTTTCTCTTGAACCGCTTGGGTTACTTCATCGGAATTAATGCCCTGGGCCCACTTCAATGTGATTTTTTCCACTTGCCCATGCAATTGGTCTATCAAAATCGTACGTTGGATCAAATAACTGGACACAATAAGGACTAGTCCAATCAATACGATGTTGAAGAAGGATAATAATAAGTTTTTGGTGAAGAATGATAAGCTACTCCACTTTTTCAAAATGTTCCACTCCCTGGTTGTATTTTTGTATATGGTGTTGAACCGCTTATCGAATGAGATAATCAAGTCCCCCTTACAAACATAATAATCGAGATAATAGACCCTTGAATTTTATGTAATAGGTCTTAAGTCCTTTTATAGACAAGTATGATATCCCTATATATATGTCGTACGAAATGCTCTTGAAATGAATACCTTACACAATAAAAAATTAATTTTTAATAGGTAAACGCTATCTGTGTTTCAGTATATTCCAATTTATACTTCTACTTGAAATTCGAATTTATTACAGTCCATAAGCAACTATTCAACAGAAACCATCATACTTTATAATAGAGTCAAATGCACTTATCAATTTGGGACATTTTTCATATTTAACGTTGGAAATGCTTGATTTATCGCGGTTTTTGTGAATTGTTTGCGAAATGAGTCCTTATATCCATGCAAAGAGAAGAGGGATAAGAAGAATGTCCAAGCTTACGATTTTAAAGGTTGAGAGTCATCACGAGGATCTGCATGAGTTGATTCAAAGGCTGGATGAGGACTTGCTGGAAAGGTATCCTGCCGACGGAATTTACTTGGTTGATTTTTCCAATCCGAAAGTTAAAGAAATGGTTTTCGCTGTTGTGTATGTGGACGAAAAACCGGTGGCTTGTGGAGGGCTTAGGCCTATAGATGCGGAAGAAATGGA
Source organism: Paenibacillus sp. SEL1 (assembly GCF_054602535.1). NCBI lineage: Bacteria > Bacillati > Bacillota > Bacilli > Caryophanales > Paenibacillaceae > Paenibacillus > Paenibacillus sp. SEL1. The sequence continues at coordinate 4,172,458 of NZ_CM137723.1, forward strand.
GCTCAAAAGATTTTATGTCGATTCCTCTTATCGCAGACAAGGAATTGCGGTGAGCCTATTATCTTTTTTGGAAGAGGAAGCCAGCAAACGGGGAGTTGTAAGGATTAAACTGGAGACCGGAGCGGCTCAACCTGAAGCGATTGCTCTCTATACCAAACGGGGATACGAACCTATTGAACGGTTTGGGGAGTATGAACACGATGAAAACAGTCTTTGTTATGGTAAAAAGCTGTCTCTGTTATTATAAAGCGTTCTCTTATAAAATGGATGATGATCAATACTAGCCTATATAGCGGGAGAGATGATAATGAATTTGAAGCAAAAAGCAGCCGAAAAAGCAGTTGAGGCGATTGAGGACGGCATGAAAGTAGGACTTGGTACAGGCTCGACAGCCTTTTGGGCTATTCAAAAAATTGGTGAGCGTGTAGCGCAAGGATTACATATACAGGCTGTAGCTACATCCCAAGCTTCGGAGGATCAGGCCAGGGAGCTGGGAATTCCCATCATTCCGTTTGATCAGATTGGAAGGCTTGACGTTACCATCGACGGTGCAGACGAGGTGAACGAGCAGCTTGTGCTGGTAAAAGGTGGAGGCGGAGCCCTACTGAGAGAGAAAATTGTGGAAAGCAATAGCGACCGATTAATTATTATTGTCGATGAGTCCAAGGATGTGAAGGTACTGGGTACATTTCCTTTACCCGTTGAGGTCGTACCCTTTGCCAGTGAATGGACGTTGGAGGCTTTGCGGCAGACAGGCTGTAAGGCGGAGTGGCGTATGAAAGACGGCGAGCGCTTCCTTACGGATAACGGTAATTATATTGCTGATTGTCGCTATGGTACGATTGAGAATCCGCAGGAGTTGGAAATCCGCTTGAATCAAATTCCGGGTGTAGTCGATAACGGACTGTTCATTAATATGGCGGACCAGGTTATTATCGCACGGGCCAATGGACAGATCGACGTCCGTAACAAGTAATGTTTAGGACCCGCCTGCTTCATCATGTGGCGTTGATGTTATTGATTTTATATACAGGGCTTCTATTATATTGGATGTTTCTCGGTTTTGGTCGTACATTACGGCCAGGACCCCCGTATTCGTATAATATTGTTCCGTTTGATACGATCAGGCAATACTGGCGGGCAATGGAGTCGTTTCCTTTTCGGGTATGGGGTGTTAATTTGCTCGGCAATATTGGCGTATTCATTCCCTTCGGTATTCTTGTGCCTATCATTTGGGTGTCCATGCGAAGTATAGGCAGTCTGTTGTTAACGATAGTGATCGCACTGGTCATTCTTGAGGTGTCCCAAATGCTGCTGGGCGCAGGTACAATGGATGTAGATGACATCATATTGAACGTTCTGGGAGTATTATGCGGCCGTGTTGCCTACGTGTTTTTACGTAAGAAGTTAGGGATTACAACATAATCGTCCTGCTCTCTGGATCAGTGCATTAAGACTGACTGAGAGCGGGCTTTTTTTACATAATGAACTGTAACCTTCACATAATAGACGGTAAGTCCTCCATTTATAGGCCGTAGGAGCAGGGGAAGTGAACGCTTAAACTTGACAAAAGTGCACAATTAAGATATCTTGGAATAAAGATATGAGTAACGGAGGCTGTTAATATGTCTGTAAAACCAGATGATCAGGACTTAGCGCTTAATTTGTTCGTTGTTCTGGCTCGTGCTTATAATTCGGTCACATCCCGTACGAATCGGGACATTCATAGTCATGGTTTAAATACAACAGAATTTGGAGTGCTTGATCTGCTGTATTATCGGGGACCACAGCCTTTGCAGAAGATTGGAGAAAAGGTACTAATCTCTAGTGGGAATATTACGTATGTGGTAGATAAACTTCAGAAAAAAAACTTGCTTACCCGTCGTGCATCACAAGATGATCGGCGTGTGATTTATGCAGAATTGACTGATGATGGACGCCATTTCTTTGAGCAAATATTCCCGCAGCATCATCGTGTCATTATGGAGACCGTAGATGGCTTATCTGTGGAAGAGAAAGAGCAGGCTATTCATCTGTTAAAAAAGCTTGGACTCACGGCTGAGGGGCAGAAGAGTAACGGATCATAAATTGTGCGTGTGCAGGTTAAAACTGCTTTAGATAAAATACCGACTTCTCGGTATTTTATTTTTTTGTCGTATTTTGGGGAGTAGGGTTAATGTAGAGACGCAAATCAGGTATAATTGTCTAATAGTCACGTCTGGAACAAATCCCCAGTATCTGTTTCGAATACAATACCTTGTCGGGGAAGGAGCTGTACATGAGTATACAGCAATATACCGCAGGTGAATCGCTATTGATGCAAGCAGGAGCTTTGGCTGAATTAGTTACCCATAAGCAATACGAATTACAGCCCGATCTTTTGCAGCGTTTTGGGGATAACGGTAAAATAAAGACAAAACAGGATTCTATATATAGTTTGAACTATTTAGCTGAAAGTGTAATCATGAACAGCCCTATTTTATTTACACAGTATGTTTCTTGGTTAAAAAAGCTTCTGGAGGGTTTCGGCATAACCCAAGCAGATTTGAGCATCAATTTCAGATTAATCCAGGAGACGTTGGTAGAGCATTTCGATCATACAGATAAAGCTATGGTGCTGGAGCATCTGGATTTGGGGATACAGCAAATAGGGAAGAAAGAGGAGTATGCCTCTTTTATTACAGATGATAATCCCTATGCTGCTGACGTGGCTCAATATTTGGAATATTTACTCTCAGGTAATCGCAGACAGGCTTTGGATTGGATCGTCCGTTTGCTGGATGAGGGTATCTCTATTCAACATACGTATAAATATATTTTTCAAATTTCGCAATATGAAATAGGTCGTCTATGGCATGAAGGCAAAATCACCGTCGGTCAAGAGCATTTTTGCACTGCTGTGACTCAATTTATTATTTCCAGCCTGTACCCCCAATGGATGGGGAATGGAAATAAGGAACGCTGCCTCGTGGCGGCGTGTGTAGGCAGCGAGCAGCATGAAATTGGTCTGCGTATGCTGGCTGATATATTTGAAATGGATGGTTGGGATACGTATTATTTAGGCGCCAATGTACCTAACCGGAGTCTGCTTCAGGCCATTGTGAGTTACAAGGCGGATGTGGTGGCTATCTCAGCTACCATGGCTTACCATGTCCATCTACTGAAAGAGTTGATTGCTCTCATTCGGCAAGACCCAACGACTAGCCATGTGAAAATTATGGTCGGAGGCTTGCCTTTTAATCTCGATTCCCACTTGTGGCAGGAAGTAGGGGCGGACGGATACGCACCAGATGCGGAGGAAGCGCTGGAGGTTGCAGGGGACTTACTTTCGCTCAGGAAATAAGGTTAGTTATGTGAACCTGTAGTCATTTTGTAAAGGGGGCCTTTTAATATGAAGGAACCGACAGCAGAAATGGCTGTCCTGCGGAAAACGGTCGAACAATTAACGGATGAGATTGTGAAAAGCAAGGCTGAGGAAGAAAAGTTGCTGAATGAATTTTCATCAATGAACAACGAGCTGGTCAATCTGCAGCGTCAGCTTGCCAAAAGCAATGCGGAATTAACACGGACGAAGGAAGAAGCGGTACGGGCTAATGACCTAAAGAGCACTTTTCTGGCTGTGGTTAGTCATGAATTCAGAACGCCAATGAACGGAATACTTGGAATGATTGAAATGTTAGGTTCATCCAAACTTTCCCCAGATCAACGGCAGGCCATCGGTGTTATACGTGAGTCAGCCTCTCTGTTGTTGAACATGATTAATAATCTGCTCGATATATCTAAAGTGGAAGCAGGACAGATGGAACTGGAGATCGGAAACGTCAGAGTGCAGGCGATTATGAGCCACGTTGCTCAGTTGTTGGAGCCACAAATCTATCAGATGGGTAACCGTTTGAGTATAGAGACCGATTCTGGTGTGGCAGAGCATCTGGAGGGAGATTCTGCAAGGATCATGCAGATCTTGCTCAATCTGTTGAACAATGCGAATAAATTTACCAGTGAAGGATTGCTCATCATTCGAACAAAATTGGTGGAGGAAACAAAAGATTCCCAACGTGTTCGGTTTGAGGTGCAGGATTCGGGTATTGGTATTTCACCGGAGGATCAGAATAAGCTGTTTCAGCCTTATGTACAAGCCGGTGAAGGCAGCACCTCCCAATATGGAGGAACGGGTCTAGGGCTATGGATATGCAGTTCATTTGTGGAACTCATGCAGGGAGAAATTGGGGTCGTCAGTCAAGAAGGCCAAGGCTCCACGTTCTGGTTTGAAATTCCCCTCATGAAAGGATCGGAGCAGGCAGACGAAATGGAGAAGCATGAAAATGGTGATTTGAAGGCATTTAGCGAGTTGCTGCGTGAGCATAGTCATTCTCAAACTATTTTGGTGGCTGAGGATAATCGGGTGAATCGGCAGGTGGTGCAATTGCAGCTTAACCACTTGGGATTCCAGCATATTGATTTTGCTGAGGATGGACAAGCTGCTGTAAGAGCGGCCTCCGAACGATCCTACGCTTGTATTCTAATGGATCATCATATGCCTCTGCTGAATGGTCATGATGCGGCAAAAGCGATCCGCCAGCGGGAAGCAGAAAACCAGCAACCCCCTGTACCGATCATTTCTTTGACCGGAAATGTATCCGAGGAGGATCAGGCACGGAGCCAGGAGGTTGGAGTGAACGATTACTTGATGAAGCCAGTAACGATTGAAAAGCTCTCTGAAAAGCTTGTAAAATGGCTTCCAAAGCCGGAAACCGAGCCGATTTTGGATGAGGAAGTTATACGTGAAATTATGCTGCTGGACGAGGATGGCAGCACGGGACTACTGGAGTCATTGGTCGAAATGTATACGAGTGATACACCTGCCAAAATCAATAAGTTAAATGAACTGGCTGCTGCGGGCGAAGTCACAAAAGTAGTAGAGGCTGCTCATGAGTTGAAATCAGGCAGCGTGAGTCTGGGTGTCGGACGTTTGTCCTCGTTGCTGTCCGATATTGAACAGCTTGCACGGGAGAACCAACTCGAGAATGCGAAAGCGAAGTTGTCTGCGCTCCAATCTGTCTATCAAGCAACGTGTTCAGAACTGGAACGTTATATTCACCAGTGCTAGCCAGGTTTCCCCCTTGTTAGACTTGCATACGGAAGGAGGACGTAAGAGACATATATGAAAGAACAGTTGCGTTCTATTCACCCGCTGGCCTGGACGATTATTGTCGGTACTATTTTTGGGCGGATGGCGACATCCATGAGTATCCCGTTTTTGTCTATTTACCTTACCACCCGTTTAGGGGTGTCCCCCTTTCATACGGGGGTGATCGTATCGGTCAGCTCGTTGGTCGGCATTTTTGCCAGTTTTTACGGTGGATATATTTCAGATCGAATCGGACGGCGTAAGGTGATGCTGGTGTCCATTGCGAGCTGGGCGCTTGTATTCGTTGCTTTTGCGTTGGCGGAAGCGGCCTGGGCCTTTTTTGTCATTAATGCTCTGAATGGCCTGTGCAGATCCTTGTTCGAGCCAACCTCACGGGCGCTGTTATCAGATATAACCCCGAAGGAGAAAAGACTGCTTATCTACAATATGAGATATGCGGCCATTAATGTTGGGGTGGTGGCAGGGCCGTTGCTTGGTTTAATGCTAGGATCTGCATCCACGGGTACGCCGTTTATGGTTGCTGCTGGTGTGTACGCATTGTACGGGGTACTGTTGTTGATCCAATTTGCCCGGTATGCATCGGATCTGCATATAGGTACAACGGCGGAAGAGGCTCCACTGCGAATGGGCGAGGCATTCCGCACAGCCAGCCGTGATCCGGTGTTTATGCCAATTTTGCTGGGAACGGTATTTTGTGTGATGGGCTATGCGCATTCCAATTCCACAATGCCTCAATTCTTGTCCTTATCCTTCGCAGAAGGAACCCGATGGTTTACATACATGCTGACGGTCAACGCGGTTTGTGTATTGGCATTTCAATATCCGCTGGTGCGACTGGCAAGCCGATTTTCCCCGGTGAATTCCTTGATTGCAGGGAATATATGTATTGCGGTCAGCCTGTTGCTGTGCGGTATGCTAAACTCAGGCTGGATGTTTATACTGGATATGGTGCTGTTTACGGTTGGTGAAGTGTTATTGTTCACGATGCTGGACGTATTGATTGACCAAATTGCAGATGCTCAATATAAAGGGACCTACTTCGGTACAATCGGCTTTAATAATTTGGGAAGCGTGCTGGCTCCTTTATTTGGTGGCTGGTTGCTGGATATCTATGGTCAAACGGCGCCGCTTGCCGTTTTTGTTCCGGTTGCCCTGTCGGTTGTGATTGGTATTCCATTCCTTCTGGTCGCACGCCGCCGTCTGGTGCAGCGTACAGCACGGATCGCGGCTCAGGGAGGAAAATCGGTGCAGCAACTGTCATCATAAAAAGGGAGTTGAGTGCAGGATGAAGTCGGAAGAAAATGCGCTACGAATCATACAATATATGAATGATCCGCAGGTACTGCAAGACTTGCGCTATGTGCGAGAGCTGAAGTTGCCACAAGGATGTATTGCCGCAGGCTATGTACGTAACCGGGTTTGGGACAAGCTCCATGGCTATACAACTGCTACACCTTTAAACGATATTGATGTTATTTATTTTGACCCGAAAAATACGCTAGAGGAACGAGATGAGTATCTAGAATTGTCCTTGAACCGTAAGCAGGCCGGACGTAACTGGTCTGTCAAAAATCAGGCTCGGATGCATATTCGCAACGGTGAGGCTCCGTATTCCTCGGTAGAGGATGCGATGAGCCGCTGGCCAGAGACGGCAACGGCTGTGGCGGTTAGATTGAATGACAAGGATCAAATAGAGGTCATTTGTCCGCATGGATTGGAAGATTTACTGGATATGCGGGTACGGCAAAGCCCTTTGTTTCGTCACACAACGGCTTTTCGTCAGCGTGTATTTGAGAAGCAATGGCTTGATAACTGGCCGTTGCTTATTATGGAGAATTAGAGTGTAATCCTAATTTCAGGATATTAAGGAGAGACGACAAACAATGTTTAAAAATATAAAAACAGATTCAGATCGTGAGGAGGTTCTGGAGCTGTTAACCTACGCTGTGCTGGATCACCCTGAACGCGGAGAAGCAGCTTTACGTACCTATCAAGCCTCGGATGACTGGAAGCTGTTCGGTGTAGAAGATGAAGGACTTATTGTAGGTATTGTCGGCTTTGAGGAGCAGGAGGATGGGACAACCGTAATTCGTCATCTGGCCGTGTTGCCTGAAAACCGTCATAGAGGATATGCCAGAGGTATGCTGCTTACGCTCATTCAGGAGCGTAATCCGAAACGGCTTACTGTGGACACGGATGCGGAGGGGGCAGATTTCTTCCGCAACGTGGGCTTTGCCGTCTATGGATCAGAGGATTTGCCAGAGGGTGGGCAATTCCATTGTGTATATGAAATAGACGAAGAATAAGCGAATCTCCGGGTCCCGCGTCCCTTTTTCTACATAAGATATGTTATGTAGAAAGAGGGAGGTGAGTTTCATTGGCGTACCATTACACAGCGATTGGAGATTCTTTAACAACAGGTGCAGGGACGTTGCTGAGCGGCGGATTTGTACCTATCTATCGGCGAATGGCAGAAAGACATCTCCGTACGCCAGTCAGTTACGAGAATCTGGGAATCAATGGGCTGACATCGCAGGAGTTGCTGTCAATGGTCCGCAACAATCCGCTTTTTCGGTCGGCGCTCAGCCGGGCTGAACTTATAACCGTAACGATCGGCGGAAATGATCTGCGCCCATACATCAGTGCCCTTGCTGGAGGTTCCGGCTTGTCGGGTTCTTCCATTCCGCAAGCGTTGAATCACACAAAAGAACATGTGCGCCAAATTGTACATGTCCTGTATCAGATAAAGTCCGGTCAGCGTGAGCCATTTATCATCCGAATGGTGGGATTATATAATCCTTTTCCAGGGGTGAGGGAGGCGGGAGCATATGTGCGCCAGTATAACTCGTTTCTCTATACATTGGGCGGACCAAATTACCGGGTGGCGAACATTTATCCCGCATTTGAGGGCTATGAACGGGCACTGCTTTCGTTAGATCGGGTGCATCCGAACAGTCGTGGTTATCGCGTGATTGCGGAAGAGCTGAATCGGCTTGGTTATGCGCCGTTACGGTGAGCGTGAGAGGATGCTTTGGATCGGACAAAGTATATTAAAGAAAGAGGTTCATGATGGCAGTAGAAACTGACCATCATGAACCTCTTTTTCTGCATTTCGGCGTACTAAACTTCCAATATAGCCTTCAGCTTGGTGCAGTCTTCCAGTAACTCGGGCAGCTGACCCAAAAATAGAAGGAGGGCTTTCACGTGAGCTATTTCCACGTTTTCTTCCGAGAGTTCACCCTTTAATCTGCTTAGGATTTGCACATATTCATTCCGGGGAGCTTCATTTAATTTAGTTTGTTTCAGAACCGTATCCATACGTTGCAGTGCATAGGAGATTTGTTTTCCCTTGGTCCAGATTTGATCAGAATCTTCATGGAATACGGAATCGCGGCCCCACATGATTTGATGTTGAACATCAGGGCTCAGCATTCCTTGTGCCAGCATATCCGTAATGCTGAGCATAAATTCAGCCAGTGTTTGCTGCTCCGTCCAGGACAGCTCTGAATCGCTCAATCGGAGGGAATTGACAATCATGCTTTTGACGACAAACTCAATATCATACGCATAGTCACGTATAGATTGTCCATAAGCATCAATTAAGAAATCAACCATCACGTTAGACAAATAAAGTTCAACACGATCAATGGCTTGTGCGATTTTTTCTTCCTTAGAACCGATTAAAGGGACGGAGTATACCAGTAAATGAACTTTATTCTTATAAATCCGGCCCAGCGCAATCAAATACAGTTGTCTCAACTTTTCACGGGAAGGTAGCTGGTGCTTCAAATAAAGTTCTTTAATATCTGCATCAAGAAGTTTTTCAATCAGGACGATTGTCCCCAGCAGCAACTCTTCTTTACTTTGAAAGTATTTATAAAAGGAAGCCTTCACCATCCCGCTTTCGCGGGCAATTTCATCCACCGAGGTGGCATCGTACCCTTTTTCAGAAAACAGGGAAAGGGCGGCATAGATAATATCTTCACTCGTTATTTTTTTCATTGTACCCCCAATTTTTTGCTCTGTCTCTTTAATTTCCAGCGGGCAATAACCATATACAGGGACGGAACCACAAACATCGTAAGAATGGTCGAGTACATCAATCCAAACATAATGGTATACGCCAGAGGTCTAAACATAAGTTCCCCAATAAGCGCAATCGGAATCAGACCGACAATGGCTGTCAGTGAAGTAAGCAATATGGGGCGGAAACGCGCTTTGGTCGCTGCAACAACGGCCTCCTTCAGTTCGATCCCTTCACGTCTTGCATCCTCAATAAACTCAATCAGCACAATGCCGTTACGTACGACAATACCTGCCAAGGTCATTAAGCCCAACACGCCCATAAAACTAACCGGCGTATTTAGAATGAACAAACCAAGAAATCCGCCTGCTGCTGCCATATACACGGTAGTCAATATGATGAGTGGAGTCGAGAAAGAATAAAATTGCAAAAAGATCAGCATGAAGATTAATAGTATGACGACAACATATAACCATCCTATTTCTGATAAAATGTCATCTTGTCCTGAAATCTCGCCCCCAATTTCCCAAGTGTAGCCTGGAGGAAATTTAATATCCTGCAATTTAAGCTTGACATCCTTCATGACTTCGGAAGCTGTACGCCCGTGAACTTCAGCTTCAACAGTAATCGAACGTTTTAAATTATAATGGTTAATTTTTTGTGTTGCAAAGGATGGTTTCAACTCAGCCAATTGAGATAAAGGGATTTGAATACCATTGGCATTGGTCACATTCAATTGCTGAAACAAAATTTCAGGATTTTGATCGGTTTGGCTTAGCTTCAGCTTAATATTGATCAAATCTTTCCCCGTATCAAATCGGCTAAAGCTCACGCCATTACCCATTAACAAGAGTGTACGTGTCAGATCATTATTGCTTACCTGATATTGATCCATCGCTTGTTTGTTGATTTGGAAATCTAACGTATATCCTTCATTTTCCATATTATCTTGTATGTCCTGTGTTCCTCTGGTAGCCATAATGCCTTCTTTTAACTGCTGTGACAACGAACGCAACTGATCTACATCATTGCCTAAAATCCGAATGGAGATCGGCTTACCGAGAGGCACCCCTACTTTGGCTATTTTCAAGGAAATAGATTGACCCGGATAACGATCCTTTAAGATGGAGGGCCATTTGTCTGCCATTTCATCGGGATCAAATGCACCTTCTTCCCCAATAATAGCAATTTGACCCACGGTTGTGCCTGTTTTGGCGTCAGCGGTCATATCTTGAAACAACCGGGGAGCGTCGCCGCCAGCCGCATAACTGATCGTCTCCACATGAGGTTGCTGCTTCACCCATTTGGCAATATCCTCGGTGACCCGCTTGGTTTCTTCTATAGAAGTACCTGTAGGCATACGCACATTAATGCTTAATTCCGGATCGTTGGTTCTGGGGAACAGGTCGATCGGAATCAGAGCAAGTATGCCGTACAGCGTGGTACTGATCAATAATCCTAATGCAGCATATAATCCAGGTTGCTTAATGACTCTCGGAATCAGCTTGCTGGTATATACGTTACGAAGAGCATCAATTTGTTTTCCCAGCAGTCCCGACGGCTTCATGGTGGAGTTGGGCGTTTTTTGATTTCGTTGTCCATACCATTCTCTAAAGATTGGGATGACGGTAAAGGACATAAGCATGGAAGCCAATAACGTAAAGATAACAGCAAACGGTAGTGGTTTGATAAGGGAGCCTGCATCGCCTGATAAAAAGAACAGCGGGGCAAAGGAGGCTACAGTTGCCAGGGTTGCGGTCAAAATGGAAATGGAAACTTCTTTCGTTCCATTTAATGCTGCTATCTTGGGACTCTCGCCCAAGGTCATCATTCTGCGTTCAATATTATCATTAACCACCACAGCATCATCGACTAGAATCCCCATTACAATAATTAAGCCAATGACCGTAACCTGATTCAATGTTATTCCGAGCATAGGGAGAATAATGAGACCTATGGCGATTGAAATAGGAATAGCCAGTGCCACAAAAGAGGATGTAATCAGATTCAAGCCCAATGTACATACGATCACAACCGCCGCAATGGCAAACAGCAATTCACGGGTCAAGCCATGAAAAATATGATCAATCCGCTCGGTCTGTGAAAATAACGTATTCAGTTGAAACGTATTAGGCAGATCTGGTTTTAACAACTGCATTTCTTTATTTACTTTGCTATAAATCGTGTCTACGTCAGAGCCGGTATTACCGTTAATCGTCAGCGTAATAGCTGGTTTACCGTTAAAAAAGGCCATATAGCTGCTGGTGTTATGTGTAAGCAATACGGTGCCCACATCACTGAGATACACAGGAGCACCGCTGTCTGTTCTGGAAATAATGACTTTACTCAAATCCTGAGCATCCTTGGACTGCTTTACATTCAAGCGATAGGTACGTTCATTGTAATCCAGATTGCCTATCGGATATTGCTCATTTTCCTTCTGCACTGCACTCATGAGCTGTTCCCAACTGATATGGTACTGTTGGAGCTTTTGAGCATCAATCTGAATCTGAACCTCTTGATCCGGTAATCCCTTGATTGTTACTTCCGATACACCGGGAATGGTTTTTAATTGATCCTTCCATGATATCACCATATCATTTAGTTGATACAATTGCTCCACAGAGTCCCCCGTGATGGCGTAGGAATGGATAAATACTTTATTCAAATCATCGTTAACGACAGGCTTTTGAGCATCTGTGGGCAGAAAAGATTGGGCATCGTTCATTTTTTTGCGTAATGTATCCCAGACTTCTGCGGCATTGGCGTTGCCTTCTGTCTCAATGATAATCGTCGAAAGTCCATTTTCGGATGTAGAAGAAATCTTTTTAATATGATTGATTTCTTTCATTTTTTGTTCCAGAGGCTTCGTGACCGTTTGTTCTACCTTTTGGGGTGTAGCTCCAGGGTAGAGGGTCGTGACCACAGCGGTTTTCTTGATAATATCCGGCGTTTCCTGCCGGGGAAGTTGAGAGACACTATATAGCCCGGCAACAATCGCCATGATAAAAATAAAGAGGGTCAGTTTTTTCTTTTTGATAAAATATGCAATCATTTGCTCGTTCCCCCCATGATCTGAACGAGCAGCCCATCGTAGATCAGGTTTACTCCGGTGGTAACGATACGATCCCCGACATTCAGCCCCTTGGTAATTTCGAGCTTATTATTGGACATCTGACCGACATTCACGACCGTCTTGACCGCCTTGTTGTTCACCACTTTATAGACAAAAGTATCTGTACCGTTATTAATGACAGCTTTGGCTGGGAGCAAAATTTGCTCACTCTGAGTCAGTTGGCGGCCTGCCTTTATGACTTGTCCCGGGGCCCAATCATGCTGGGGGTTAGGAACAATCACTTCTACGTTGATACTGCCCGTATTGGTGTTGGTGGCCGGATAAATTTTGCTGACCGTTCCTTCTCTGTTCTCATCGTACAGTTGAAGTTGGACTGTCTGACCTTGCTTCCAGTTCGTGATTTCATGATCGGGAACAGGGAGCAGCACCTTGAGCTTGTCGATTTGTCCGATACGATATACCGGCTGTCCAGTGCTCGCCAATTGTCCCACCGTTGCCTTTTTCTCCAGAATAACGCCGGAAATGGGGGCTTTTAAAGCTGTCTTGGAGAGGGAAAGTTCGGCTTGCTTTTTGGCAATGACCGCCTGTTGATATGCCGCAGTTGAGTTATCTCGGGAGGCTTCTGCCTGTTCCTTCGCAGCGATAGCAGCTTCTTTCCCGGCTTGGGCTTGCCGCAAGCTGGATTCTGCCGATTGCCGATCTTCTAATGTGGCTCCCTCCTGTATTAAGGAGAGGGCTTCTTGCGCATCCTCCAGATCCTTGGAGGCGTTGGTTAAAGCGAGCTGTGCATTTTCATAATCGTTTTTGGTCGCAGCTCCCTGGTCATATAAAAGCTTAGTGCGTTCAGCGGTGGCTTGTGCTTTAGTCAAAGCGGACTGTGCTCTTTGCACTTTGGTACGGACCTGTGTCCTTTCTTGCTCACGGGCACCCTTGTTCACTTTGTTAACTCCAGCTTGAGCTGCTGCTTTTTGCGCGTCGGCGGATTGAATGGAGGCATCTGCGCTGGAAATGGCGGCTGTAGCATTTTTGATACCTGCCTGTGCTTCAAGGATAGCTGTACTAGACTGCTCCAGTTGTAGCTGGTAGCTGGATGAATCAAGCATCGTCAAGATCTGCCCCTGGGATACGGAGTCTCCCACATTGACTACTGTGTCGCGAATCAGTCCGGATAACTCAAAAGATACGGAGGTATCCTCATAGGGCTGTAGTGTGCCTGAAAGGTCAAAAGAAGCAGACAGCGGTTCTTTTTTAACAACCATCGCTTCCACCTTTTGCTTTTGTTGTTCTGCTGCTTCATTATTACTCGATCCTGTAGATGAGCAAGCTGAGGTGAACAGAAGAATGAATATAGCAGATATGTAGAGACTGGGTTTTAACAAGATGATCATCCTTTCTGTCTTTTTGTACTTTAAAGTTTATGTATAAACTCATCAGTTCATAAACGGATTATATGACCTGATATGTGGCATGTCAACGACTGATTACAAAAAATGCCTCAAATTCAGGATGCGAAAGTGAGCCGATTCAGGTCCGTGGAAGTACATGGTAGACAAACGTAAAAACGACCTTTCTCAAAAGAAGAGAAAGGTCGTTAAGAAAATAAATATAGCTGTTTAGCCGATTAATTTACGGAATAAGCTACGTACAGCCCACTTGCGCTCACTTCGTTTACGGTATTTGGGCAGAGAGCGATAGACGGCAATGGACTGGTTAAAGGCTACAATGGCCTCATCCTTGCGTCCCAGCATACGGTACATCAAGCCTGTCAGATAATAGCCCTCACTGGAAGAAGACTGAATCTCCTGAAACTGCTGCAGATAATGAAGCGACTTATTGACGTCACGTTCCTTGAAAGCAGCGGCTAAATGCAAATAAGGCTCACCGTATTGCACTCGTGGGTTAATGTCCAGTGCTTTCAATAAATGCTGTTCTCCAACCTCCAGATGGTTTGTGTGTACTTCAGCCGTTCCCCGTGCGTTCCAATAGTCTGCTGATTCTTCATAACGGGATTGAATTTCCAATAACAGCTCCAAAGCCTGAGGATATTTCTTGCTTTCGATCCAGATACGAGCCAAATCGAACTTGGCAGCCACATCGTTGGCGTTTAGCGTAATCTGTTGGCGCAATCGAGCGGCATTGCGTCTTCTTTTCCATGGTCTGCTGATGCTGGGCAATACACCGACAAAGCTGCGATCCAATATATAGATCACGATTAGGAGTACGAGCATTGCCAAAAACGGGTTGCCGAGCAAACTCCATAGTAGAGAGAAAATTAAAAATTTCCCAATCATTTACTCCAATCCTCCTGTGCATGTAACAATCCATACTTTCCACATTATAGCATAGTGTTACTTTAAGGGTCATTAGCATGATGAGATTTGGAAGGATGGTAGAGGGGCGAGAAGAAACATACTTATTTGTGATGCTCGATAGTTTTACGAGAAAAGGAACCTTTTTTTATCCCCGCCAAAAGGTTGAACAGTCTGCCTTATCCAAAATATTAAACTCGATCATTTTCTCAAGTAATGAGAAATCAACGGGACTATCCCACTGGATACGTACCAACTGCTTGGTGTGATCATAGCCAGCCTGCATAATTAACTCAGAAAAATGATTAATCCCTGCCTTTTCAGGGGCAACGGCCAAATGATGTTTGGCTACGCTAAAGCCAATAATAAATGTGCCGTGATCCGTAAACATAGGCTGACTCCACGCAATTTTTGCCATTAAATTTGGAAACTTCTTGGTTACCCAAGCCAAAACCTCTTGCGTTCGAGCCCGATGTTGGGGGTTATCAATATGCGCTAAATATTCTGCAAAAGCTTCCATGTTGTTCCCTCCTTAAATTAAAAATTATATCGTTCAGAAAAGTTCCTCAAACCTATTTATCGTTAAAACTCCTCACAGAATGGCTCAGACAGATTCTTAACAACACCTATTTCCAACTATATATATTTTCAAACTAGATAGTCAAAAGGGTTTAACTATCATTTTATCGCAGCAACATGTTTCTTAAGGAGTAATGGTCTGTTGAAAAATATAAAAATATATTTAGATATAAAAAAATACCTTTTATGTCCTGTTATATTCCTCAGCAAGAATAGAGTACAAATATGAATCATGAAACTCGCCTTTGTAGTACCAGTGTTCACGCATCAAACCTTCACGTTGCATTCCGATCTGTTGCATAACCTTCTCAGAAGCCTTGTTTTCTGGACGACATGTTGCATAAATACGGTGGACAGCAAGTGTGCTAAATCCAAAGTCTAGTAACGCTCGTGCTGCCTCTGCTGCATAACCCTTCCCTTGATAATCTGGATTCAAAACATAACCGATTTCTGCATTAGTATCTTTGACATGAATACCAACACCGCCGATCAGGGTTCCATTATTTTTCAGACAAACGGCTAGTTCATAGTCTTGTCGTGGCTGTTCCTGCTGTGAAGCTAGAACTTGTTCTATATATGCCTTTGTATCTTCTTCTGTATTCGGTCCCCAGGCCGTATATCTAGTAACTTCAGGCAATGACGTGTATGTATGTATACTTTCCCAATCGGATCTGCCAATATCACGAATGATGAGCCGGTTTGTCTCAAATTGCATAACGATTCCTCCTGTCTATAATCAACAGACTCTACTTAGTATTTTAAAACGATTAACATCTCAATCCAATCTTTTATGCGTTCGTAGCCTTTAAACGTTAGACCTCCATTTAACAATGAACCCAGACCTTTTGCCGCCTGAACGCAAACCGCAAGGGAGGCGTCCGGCAAAAGGCAATCAGAAGATAATGAATGTGGTACTGGAATCCTCCTGTTATTGGCTATCTGGTTCGTCCTAAAACAGCCTGCGCGCTGTGACGAAACGTTTCTGCCATTTATCATCAAACGTGTCAAAATGAACGCCGCGTTCTTTGGAGAAGGTATGCAGCAATGTGTGGTTCCCTGCATAGATCGCCACATGGCCGATCTCCAGGCCGCGTGCGCTGAAGAACAGCAGATCGCCTTTGCGCAGCTCGTTCAGCCCGACCTTCCGGCCTTCTTTAGCCTGATCGTAAGAGACACGGGGGAGGTCGATAGAGAGCGTATGCCGGAACACTTCCTCCACAAAAGAAGAACAATCAAAGGTCGATGTCTGGCCGCTTGCTGCTCCGAATTCATAAGGAGTACCAAGGAATTTCTCTCCGTAGGCGATCAGTTCATCTCCTTGTCGTTCCACCAGGGATGGGCTGGTATAATCGCTGTATTTTGGTTTAGCCGATATGTATCCGGTCAGGTTGTCTTTAGTGCGCACTTCCAGCCAGAGAGCATTGACCTCACGAATGACATGAACCTTTTCGTCGGCTGGAATAAGCCGTAGGGAAGAGGAAGCTATCGATGAATCCGGTTTGCTGCGCAGGTTGACCCCGAAAAGAACCGTTGTGAAAAAATCGCCCCTGGAGGCAATTCGGATGGTCCGGGTCAAGGCCTCCCACTTTACTGTGCTCCCAAGTGCTTCGCTTACAAAACGCAGTGGAATCATCGTGTTGCCCTCAACAATCTGTCCTGGAACATTCAGGGACAGCGTATCGCCGTTTAAGGTGGCAGCGAGTTCCCCGATGCGATAGGTCAGCACCGTGTCGTTTTTGGTTGCCGTTACGGTTTTGCCGGATCCATCCCAGGAAAGCCTGGCTCCTTGCGCCTCAAACAACTGGCGCATGGGGATGAGCGTTGTCCCGTCTAGCAGCAGCGGCTGGACGGCAAGCTGAAGCGGGCGGTCATCTACATAAACGGTTGTCACCGGAGTCGTCCGTACCGACTTTGCATAAGAGGGGGGAGCTTGGAGCAGTGATACCGCCAGCAGAGCCAGCAATACTTTCTTGTTGATTGTCATGCTGTTATCACCTCATTGTGAATGTGTTCATCTAAGTTGTACGAGACTGCCTCCGATTAGTTGTACACCAAATATTGGATTTATTCAAAAAAACAAAACAAACAAAAATAAAACAAAAAAATATCTGTGTTTTATTATTGACATCAAAACAAAGTAAAGATAAAATTATCTGTGTGAAATATTTCACTTTAGAGATTGATTCCGTATTTAGCGAGGCATTAAGAAGTGAATTCTTAGGAGGCCGATTTTTTATGAGTGCACATGTATTTTTTGTACCATCTATCAATCTTATGGGAACAGGATGTTTGCATGAAGTTGGGCCGTATATAAAAGAACTGAATTTAAACAAAGCTCTAGTCGTTACGGATAAATTTTTGATGAAGAGTGGCATTGCAGGCAAGGTTACATCTTTGCTGGATGATATTGGATTGAACTATGCGGTATACGATGAAGTAAAACCAAATCCGACCTGTAAAAATGTACATGATGGTGTTCAGTTTCTGCAAGAAAACGGATGTGACTTTTTAATTTCGATTGGCGGAGGATCACCACAGGATACGGCTAAGGGAATCGGCATTATTGCTACCAATGGGGGACATATAACCGAGTATGAGGGCGTTCATAAATCCACGCATAAATCGCTTCCTATTGTGGCTATTAATACCACAGCAGGAACATCGGCTGAAATCACGATTAATTATGTTATTACTGACGTAGAGCGCAAGGTCAAGATGGTTATGGTTGATAAGAATAGTGTAGCTACGATTTCGGTCAACGACCCTGAATTGATGGTAGATAAACCCGCCGCATTAACGGCAGCTACAGGACTAGATGCTTTGACCCACGCTATTGAAGCTTTGGTTACGCCAGGCTCCTATCCTGTAACGGATGCGACTGCGTTGGCAGCAGTAGAGATTATTTTTAATTATTTGACCCGTACGGTGAGCAACGGTCATGATATAGAAGCACGAGAGCAAATGGTATACGCTATTTTCTTGGGAGGACTTGCATTTAATAATGCTGGATTGGGTCACGTTCATGCGATGGCGCATCAGCTTGGCGGCGTATACGATTTGCCTCATGGTGTTTGCAATGCCATGCTGCTGCCGATTGTGGAGGAGGAGAACGCCAAGCATGTACCAGAGAAATTTCGTGCCATCGCTAAGGTCATCGGTTTTGAAGATAAGGGGAAAAGGGATAAGGAATGCGCAGACTATGTAATCCAAAGAATCAAAGACCTGTCGAAGGAAGTTGGGATTCCTTCCAAACTTTCTGAACTGGGTGTAAATGAAGTGGATTTGGATCTGCTTGCCGAGAACTCAATGAAGGATGCTTGCGCTCCGGGCAATCCGTTCATACCTAGCAAAGAACAAGTTATCGAGATGTTTAAGAAAATTCTTTAAATAAAAGGTACAATTATTGTGTTAAATATTATAAGGGCTGTCCCAGGAAATGATCGAAGAATACTGGGAACGGCCCTTTTTATTTGCATTTTCTACTAAGAGATTTGTGAGACTAGAGATAAGACAGTCCCATTGAAGATTAATGGCACAGCTCTCTCGGCTAAAGCTGTAGGAGACTCTTTTTTTCCTTCCGCATTCCAACGAAAGGTTACACCATAAATGGACCAGCTTAATATGTTTGCGGCAAGTTCTAACGTTCTTTGGTCTGTATTATTGGCTTCTCTTGTTATGAGTTGAAGTATGAATTGCTCTAATTGATTCTTAATATGTTCTTCCAGGATCGGTGCCACTGAATTATATTTATGAACGCATTGGTTACTTGAGTCGTGATAGTCACATAACGAAAAAATAAGTTTCTGAATGGTCTCCTCCGACAAACGTGCTTCAGCATCAATCCTCTTGATAACATACTCCAAAAATGCGTCTGACAAAAGGGTTTCAAGCAGTGCATATTTATCTTGAAAATGTGCATAGAACGTGGCACGGTTAATGGTGGCTTTTTGGGTAATGTCATTGATCGTAATCGTGTAGAAGTCTTTCTTATTTAATTGGTCAACGAATGCGTCGAGAATTAATCTACGTGTTCGAATGACGCGCGGATCGTTTGGGTTGGGTGAAGTTACACCAGGCATCCTCAAGACACTCCTTTCAGGTAAATCAAATGATTCCCCCATTATAAACATGTGTTGTTTTGTCAACAAGTGAATTTAGATATACAACAATTTCATAACCCTTTTGGTTAAGCAACAGAATGAACATTTTGTCGGTTGAATGATAAATTAAACATTGCTAACATTTTACTTGCACCCCGTTTGATGATGCACCAGCCTTTCATATAATCCTTTATAACGATAAAAGAAAATGAGGAGGTACAATCCTTGAGTAATCAACCGCAAAATGTCCATTCAACAGAAGCTTTATTTCAACCTTATACTATTCATAATCTGACCTTACAGACTCGTATTGTAATGCCGGCAATGGGCCGCGCTTTATCACCAAATGGTGTGCCAGGACCGGATGTAGCCGCTTATTATCGCCGTCGCGCAGAGAATGATGTAGGCCTTATTATTACTGAAGGTGCAGTGATTGACCATCCGGCTGGAACCAGTGAGCCGAGGATACCTAATTTTTATGGGGAAGCGGCTTTAAACAGTTGGGCTGAAGTGGTCAGACAGGTTCATGAAGCTGGCAGTAAAATTTTCCCGCAGCTTTGGCATATGGGGATGGCTCGTCCTTTGGGATCTCAGCCGAATCCCGAAGCGCTATCGATTGGTCCATCGGGGCTGGATCTGGAAGGCAATAAAGTGACCGAACCGATGACAGAAGAAGAAATCGCCAAGGTCATTGGCGCCTATGTCGATGCAGCTGCGAATGCAAAACGACTGGGCTTTGACGGCGTTGAAATTCACGGAGCACACGGTTATCTGGTTGATCAATTCTTTTGGGAGAGAACGAACCAACGTACGGATCGCTATGGTGGCGATATCATAAAACGTGCACAATTCGCCATTGAGCTTGTGGAAGCTATTCGTGCTGAGGTTGGCCCTGATTACCCTATTGCCATGCGCCTATCCCAATGGAAAATGAATGATTACAACGCAAAGCCGTTCGATACACCGGATAAACTGGGGCAGCTCCTGAATGTGTTAGTACAAGCGGGCGTGGACATCTTCCATTGCTCGACACGTCGCTTTTGGGTACCTGAATTTGAAGGCTCCGATTTGAGCTTTGCCGGATGGGTGAAGAAGCTGACTGGAAAAACCACGATTACGGTTGGCTCTGTAGGTCTGGATGAGGATTTTGTAAGTTATACGGAAGGAAAAGGGGCAGGACACCAAGATATTAATGAACTTCTGGAACGGCTGGACAACAATGAATTTGATCTGGTAGCTGTTGGGCGTGCGCTTCTGGGAGATCCTGCTTGGGCTACGAAAATACGTGAAGGCCGAATTCATGATCTTCAAACCTTTACACCTGAGTTACTTCAAACGCTCAACTAAAACATATCATACTTTGAACACCTCTTCATTTCATAAATAAACACTGTAAGCCAAAATACTCAAAGTGAGGTAAGGAACTTTGGTATTTTGGTTTTTTATGCGTCTGGATAGCAGTCCATCATGAACCGTTTTAGATTAAGTCATATTTGCTTTAAAGTTTTCTTTTCTTGGATAATTTAGATCTCATTATAACAGACTTAATCCTAGTTCTTTGAAATCATTCATATACTAAAACCAGATCAGACTGACATCAATACTTGATATATATAGATGTCTATGTAATAATGCTTGTATGTTAAAAAATAATGCAGCTGCACTGATAGGAACCATTAGAGACTCGATCAATAAATTGATTGTGTCTGAGCTTGAAGCGAATGGAATTGAAGGGATTGTTCCTACTCATGGTGGAATTCTAATGTTCCTTTATCAAAAGGACGGGCTTTCCATTAAGGAATTGACGCAAAAAATTTCTCGTCAGCAACCCACTGTCACTGTTTTGATCGACAAGCTAGTGAAGTTGGGGTATGTCGAAAGAAAAAAAGAAAGGGAGGATAGTCGAGTTACCCTGATATTTCTGACCGATAAGGGAAGAGAGATAGAGCCTATATTTGAGATGATCTCCAACAGATTACAAGAAACCATCTATGGTGGTCTCAAAGATGAAGAAAAAGAACAGCTGGAATATCTGCTGGAGCATGTCAAAAACAGATTATAAATTTTTTTAAGTAAATGTATAGATATCTATATTAATATCAAAATAACAATAAAACATCGGGAGGTTATTAAAATGAAACATCTTATCATCTATGCTCACTCTAACGCAGAAAGCTTTAATCATGCGATACTCGAAACGGTTGTAAATACCTTGAAAGAAAAAGGTGACGAAGTCGTTGTACGCGATCTGTATGCCCTTGATTTTCAACCTGTATTAAAACCTGAGGATACTGCCGCTATGAGAGCAGGGCAAACCCCGGCTGATATCAAAGTGGAGCAGGAATACATCTCACAATCGGATACGATTACTTTTATTTCTCCCATCTGGTGGACAGGTCTTCCGGCTATCCTGAAAGGTTACGTTGACCGTGTATTTGCATACGGCTTTGCATATACGGCTGGTGTAGAAGGGATTAATAAGCTGCTTACAGGTAAAAAAGGTTTTATCGTGAATACACACGGTACTCCCAACGCGATCTACGATGAAATCGGTATGACCGCAGGATTGAAGATCACATCAGATACGGGAATTTTTGATTTCGTTGGAATTGAATCCGTCGGTCACTTACTGCTTGGAAGTATTGGTTACCTTGATGAAGATGGCTATAAAGGACTGCTGAAGCAAGTCCAAGACACGGCTAAAACGGTGCTGTAAAGTTAGTTCATATTCGTTTAGAAACGTAAGACATTCTTTAAATAATGAGGTTAACCCGTATTTAGTGGTTGGCCTTTTCTTATAGTGCTTATATATCTCCAACATCCCGGTTCATAGATCTTTGAAGTTGTAATAGCATCTAAACCGTTTCATCTTATGTAACAACTCCTTTACTGTAAACTGGCAAGAGGTGATCAAGCGTATTTTTTCTTATTCGACGCTGAGCTCATTTACCCTTGTATTAAAATTCACAAATATTTCATTGTTATTATCGTGGGCAATTCATTATAGTACATAGTATTAATAGTTAACTGTATGTATTATGTGTGTTGCGGAGGTTCACTATGAAAGATTATGAACTAAGGGACGAATTGAGAGAATCCGTTAACCGGATTTATGGCATGGAATTATTCAGTAGCCTGACGGAGCTTGTTCAGGGGGAAAACCATGTGCTTCAATATTTAGTTCAGCATCGGGATGATGAAATTAATCCTTCCTTGCTCAGCGATCATCTGCATGTATCCAGATCAAGAATTACGGCAGCGCTTACGGGATTAAGGAAAAAAGGCTATGTGACTATGGAAATGTCTGAGCATGACAGACGACGAATGTGTGTAAGGCTCACAGTAGATGGTGAATCCTTGATTAAACAGAAGCAAGAGAGAATTGAAGGTTATTTTGAAGCGCTTGTAGTAGGTTTGGGTGAGAAGAATGTGAAGGAATTTATACGGTTAATTGATCTTTCTTTGAGTATTATGAATGCGCGTTCTATTGAAAAATAACATAATGTGAGGGTGTACCGGGTGAGATATAAAATAATAGCGGATAGCTGCTGTGATTTAACGAGAGAGCTTAGAGAAGAGATGCAAGTTACTACGATTCCGTTGAATATGACGCTGGGAGATAAATGCTTTGTAGATGATGACACATTGGACTTGCCTCAGTTTATGGAAGAAATGAAAGCCTGTACAACCAAAATTGGATCCGCATCACCGTCACCTATGCTGTATAAGGAAGCCTTTCAAGGTGCGCATACTTCTTTTGCCATTACATTATCCAGCAACCTGTCCAGTTCGTATTCCAGTGCATTGGTAGGAAAAGATATGGCGGAAGAAGAAGGGGCGGATGTTCATGTATTTGATTCGAAAAGCGCTTCGGCTGGACAGCTCTTGTTAGCTCTAAAACTACGCAAGTTGATTGACGAGGGATATCATAAAAGCGAAATTATTTCTTCCTTGGAGAGCTTTATCAGCAAGATGAAAACCTACTTTGTTTTAGAAAATCTGGATAATTTGGTTAAGAACGGACGAATGAATAAAATCACTGGAAAGATACTTTCACTCTTGCATATCAGGCCTATTTTAGGCTCGGATGGTGACGGGAATATCGCATTTTTTACTCAAGCACGCGGTCAGAATCAAATTATCGAAAAGCTGGCAGATACTATTGAAAAAAGTGGCCGGGCTACCGAAGGAGAAAGCATCGTCATTACTCACTGCAATAATCCTGGGCTGGCGGAAAAATTAATGAATGCGCTGAAGAAACGCTATCAATTTAAAGATATTCATATTGTGTCCACCAGAGGGATTAGTTCAATGTACGCCAATGACAAAGGGATCATTATGGCCTTTTAAAAATATTCAGGGTTTATCCTCGCTGTATGGATAAACCCTTTTTAGTACACTGAGGCTTTGCGGGAGTTCAAGCCTATCTCAATTTTCTAATGAGGACAGAAGCGTTTATGCTGGCTTGAGTTCCTCCGGCTTGTGTTTGCAGGGTAACAGCAGTAGTAGAGCTATGGTTTCGCAAAGTAAGGACGTCACCGCATGCCAGAGCGAGGATGGCTTGCCCTGTGTTCTGTTGTGTCCCGGCTCCTGAGCCGTATACAGTTCCCTCAGCCAGTGCGCCATTAATAAAGAGGGCGAATTGGTTAGGTTCCACACCGGACACCGAAAAGTGAACTTCATATTTTCCAGCATCGGATACAGCAATCTGTGTAGTTCCTGGAACATGAGCAATTCCAGGTGTAAGTATACCGTTTGTATCCAAAATGACATCCCCTTCAATCGGAACAACTTGGGGCTTCACATTATAAATATAACCGAACTGCGCTAAATCACCTATGGTTCCAGAATCCCCTTCAGGCCCTAAAGCGCCATGATTAATATTCACACTTACAAGTTGCTTTTTGACGATGATGTCTTTCCCGAACCCTTTCCGTTTCGAGCGGCCTTTTCTCTTTGGGGGCTTTTCCTCAAACTTTTTTTCTAACTTATCAAACCAGGCACGGACAAAAACATTTTTTTTACGGCCTTTTTTTCGTTTTAATTCAGGATGACCCAATACAAACACCTCCATATGGTTTGTTGTATACTACTCCATTCATCTAGAGGAGGCATGGATATCTGTCCTGTGATCCATAGGAAACGATCTATTTTGACTAAAAACAGGCTGCTGTACAAGGTACATTCGTCTAGTATGTAAAAAAGCACCTTTGAATGTGCACTTGGATGACAACCAAGGAACAGACAAAGGCGCCAGTAGAGACGTGTATCATGATGAAGCGGTTTGAAGCCGTTTTTTGCGCACATATAGGGCGTACAAGATGCCTCCAAGCAGACACAGGATGCAGGCGAAGCCTGCCAGCAACCACGCCGATGAGACTGCTCCACCACGGTCCATGCTATTTCCGAGCCATAAAGGCAGCAGAGCTCCTCCAACTCCACCTGCGCCTATAAGCAGGCTGGTGGTGGATTCTTCGGTGCCTGGCATCATTTTGCTGGCAAAAACAAGTGCGATGGAGAAGATCCCGGACATGCCCAGTCCCAGCAGTACAATAAGGATAAAGGCGCCGGCAGTGCCTTTGATCAGCGGGAACACGCACAGCAGCAAGGTCGCTACCAGTGAGCTCAGGGCGACAAAGACACCGTAGCCGTATCGATCGGCAATGTAGCCTGTGAATAACCGGCCGGTAGCCATTGCTAACCAGAAGCAGGTGACACTAAGTGCTGCTTCGGCTTGTGTGAGACCCAAACGTTCGATGAACATGGAGGGCAGGAAATTAGCCAGGCTCATCTCTGTTCCTACATAGATAAAGAAAAAGACGATAAATAGTGCAAGTAGCTTCCAATTGCCTATAGGGCTACGTTTAGAAGCCTCCACCGTGGGGGTTTTGGATGAGTTGGTGGAGCGCGCATGGTTGTCACCTCGGTGTTCCTGTTGGTCTAATACAGCGTCCAGCGTGCCGAAGGACCCACGCAGCCAAGCTATGACGGTCACGGCTGCAAACATGGAAATGATGGGAAAGGCCAATCGCCACCAACCGAGAGCAATGAGCTGGCTGGCGATAGCGGGCATAGCCAAAGCGCCAATCCCAAAAAAGACTTCCAGACGGCTCATCGCCGCGCCCGTTCCTTGAGTAATACCGCTGATAATAATAGTGCCAATGAGTGTTTCTACCATGCCGAAGCCAAACCCGGCTGCTGCCCCGACGGCATATAGCCAACCCCAAGGCAGCAGCAATGAGTACAGCACTTCAGCCGCGCACAGCAGGAGCAGGGCGAATACTAGACTTCGGCGTTTGCCGAAACGCCGGGCAAGCCACGGCGACAGCAGGACTCCACCCAGAAAACCGGAAAATTGAGCGAAGATTAGGCTTCCGCCGTCCGTATAGTTTCTACCGTAATGCTCTAACAACACAGGCAGTAGGGAGCCTACAACCACGTGTGCCAGGCCGATTAAAAAATAAGACAAGCTGCCGATCCATAGCAGTCGTTTCATGATGAACTCCTTTGATACCTAGATTTGACTCATGCAGCAATCTGACTGCATGAGTCAAATCTGAGTGATTATGATAGCTCCAGTACTTGAAAGCCGTAACCTTCAATAGAAATATCTCCTTCTAGGTATTTACCGCTGATCAGCTCGTTCCCTTTCTGATCATCCAGATGATATTGCTGCGTCTGGGCGTTATGATTCAGAACGAATAGATATGATTTTCCATCTTTGGTCCGTACAGTGGCTTCTACACCCGCAGGAGCGCGCAGTAGGGATGAAATCCCTTTTTGCTCACAAATGTAGCCCAGTAGGCCATCAAGGAAAGTCTCTTCAGGATCTGAAGCAACGTACCATGCCTCACCTTGACCGAAACGATTACGTGTCAGCACTGGCATGCCCTGATAGAAATCATCGCCGTATTCGGCCAGCACCTCGGCGCCTTCGCTATGCAACAAGTCGCAGAGCAGACCGCATTTATATTCACCTTGTAATACGCCCACCTTTTCTTTCAATACAATGCGATTGTGTGATTCCGGCAGAAGCGCGTCTATTTCTTCCACCCAGATCCCAAGTAAGTTACGCAGTTTACCAGGATATCCTCCGGTTGTGACCAGATCATTTTCATTTACAATGCCACTGAAAAAGGTCGTTACGAAGGTGCCGCCATGCTCTGTGAATTGTTCCAGCTTCTCGGCGGTACCCGGCTTGACCATGTAGAGTACAGGCGCGATAATGAGATCATATTTCTGGAAATCTGCATCAACAGAAATCAGGTCTACCTGTACATTCCGCCGGAAGAGGGGAGCATAATACTTGTGTACCTGATCCATATATTTCAAGGCGACAGAAGGGCCGCTTGATTTTTCCAAAGCCCACCAATTATCCCAATCGAATAAAATGGCTACTTTGGCATTAACGGTCGCGTCAAGTAGCGTGTTGCCTAATGCGCCAAGCTCACTGCCAAGCTGTGCCACCTCGCGAAATACACGTGTGTTCCCATGCCCGGCATGCTCAATGACGGCCCCGTGGAATTTCTCACAAGCGCCGATCGAGCGGCGAAGCTGGAAGAACATGACCGTGTCCGCGCCATGCGCGACTGCCTGATAACTCCATAACCGCATAACGCCAGGCCGTTTAAGCGAATTATACGCCTGCCAGTTCTGCTGGCTCGGTGTTTGCTCCATCAGCATAAAGGGTTGCCCATCCTTCAAGCCGCGCATCAGATCGTGCGCCATCGCCGTATAGCTTATCGGAGTATTGGCCCCGGGATAGCTGTCCCAAGATACAATATCCATGTGCTTAGCCCATTTAAAATAGTCCAGTTGTTTAAAAAAGCCCATCAGGTTGGTCGTTATCACGGCATCGGGAACATGTTTTTTAATCGCGTTATACTCCAGCAGATAACAATCAAGCATACTGTCTGAATTAAAGCGTGCATAATCGAGGGATATGCCCTGAAAGGTCGAGTGATTTTCTCCCCAATGCTCGCTCAGATTATTTGGCGGTACAATTTCATCCCAATCATAGAAGGTGTGACCCCAAAAGGAAGTATTCCACACCCGGTTTAGTTCTTCCAGTGATCCGTATTTTTGCTTGAGCCACACCCGAAATGCGGCCGCACAGTTATCACAATAGCAATCCCCGCCGTACTCATTGGACACGTGCCACACGAGGATCGCAGGATGGTTTTTGTATCGTTCTGCAAGTCGGTCAGCCATCTGCTCCGCATATTTTCGGTAAGTTGGGCTATTCGGACAAGAGTTGTGGCGTCCGCCGAATTTCCGCTTACGCCCGTCAGCATCGACCCGCAGAATGTCGGGATAACGCGTAGCCATCCAGGCTGGATGCGCTGCCGTGCTAGTAGCTAAACAAACGAAGATATCGCTTTCATAAAGACTGTCAATCAATTGATCCAGCCATTCAAAATAATATGTGATTTCGTCGGATTGAATTTTGGCCCATGAGAATACGTTGACCGTGGCGATATCAATCCCTGCCTGCCTGAACATCCGTAAATCTTCCTGATGCGTGGCCTCATCCCATTGCTCAGGATTATAATCTCCACCGTAAAATACTTTAGGAAGTTTACTGCTTATCATGCCAATCACCTCTGTATATAAGAATAATCCTATCTTATAATACAAATAACTGCTTTTAAATATAATAAAATGAACGTGTATATAACAATATGGATCTACATGTGAAATACATACCCGCATACGCCGGAGGTGCTTTTTATGATTTTAACTCCCCATCATTTAAGATTTTTCCTGACTACGCGTGAGCATTCTTTACCCCTTTTTATTGAAAGTATCGGATTTAACAGCAGGCAGGAAGATGTGTCCCGTCCAGAGGGTTATCCGTGCTTTCACTGGATTCAGACGGTGTCTGGTGAAGGGATGTTTACATTTAAAGGGGGGAGTTTCCGTCTGGGAGAGCAGTCCGGGGTTCTGCTGCTGCCCGGGGAATCCCATGCATACAGACGGGCGACCAAGGTATGGCGAACGTTATACATTACATTTGACGGCCCCATCGCCGCTGCTGTATTGACTGCACTGGGATTGAAGCATACGCGTGGGTATCATTGGGACCCGGATAGCGAGCTACACAGCTTTGGGGAAACTATGCTCCATTCCATGGTTAGTGAACGTGATTTGTCTGGATTAGATGCTTCGGCCAATATGTATCGTTTTCTGACTCTATTGCGTAAACATGGACAACATAGCTCGATGCCTTCCCTATCCCATAATGTAGAACGTTTAACCCCTGTACTAGCCTTTATGGAGCAAAATTATGCCAGTCCAGATGTGGGCCTAGGTGATATGGCAGTTATGATGAATGTCAGCTCCCGTCATTTAAATACATTATTTAAGCAAGCGTTTGGTGTGACTTCTTATGCTTATCTGATTGTAATTCGGCTGCGGAAGGCCAAGGAAATGATGACGGAATATCCGCAATTAACAGTAAAGGAGATTTCGGAGCGAGTAGGATTCCGAGATGCCAGTCATTTTGTGGCAACTTTCCGCCGAGCTGAAGGAATTACGCCTGAAAGGTTCAAATTACTGTATACATAAGGGTATTTTATCGAAATACTCTTTCTTACTCGGGAATGCTCATTTTAGGGAGCATTCCTTATTGTTTTTTTCAGGATGAGGGAGTATAAAATAATAGTTCATTTGTTTCATCAATCTGATGTTCAGGTGACATAATAAACATAAGATCCATAGTTCTTTTGCAAAACCCTCATCCAAAGAAGGAGTCAATGAAATGCTGAGTAAAGTCAAAAGATTATTAATCGGTCGTCCGCGAAAGTCGACGGCCCTTGAAGATGAGAAACTGAATAAGCTCAAGGCACTGGCCATTCTGTCCTCAGATGCCTTGTCCTCTGTAGCTTACGGAACGGAGCAAATTCTGCTGGTTTTAATTACAGCCGGCTTCGCTGCCCTATGGTATTCCATTCCTATATCCATTGCGGTATTGGGATTGCTGATCATTCTGATCCTGTCCTATAGACAGACCATATTTTCCTATCCTGGTGGCGGAGGAGCGTACATTGTTGCACAGGACAATTTGGGAAAGAGTCCGAGTCTGATTGCAGGTGGTTCTTTGCTGGTCGATTATATTCTGACGGTAGCAGTTAGCTCATCAGCAGGTACAGATGCCATTACATCGGCTTTCCCGTCGTTACATGATCATCGGATTGCCATTGCTCTGATTATGATTATCTTTTTGACTATTATGAACTTGCGCGGGGTGACAGAATCTGCCTCGGTGCTGGCTGTACCGATTTACTTATTTGTTGTTGCGATTTTTGTTTTGATTATTAGCGGTATCATTCATTACGTGGCAGGGGGAGCTCATGCTGCAGCACCGCAATTTGGAGCTACGGTATCCAACGTCAGTCTGTTCCTGTTACTTAAGGCGTTCAGCTCGGGTTGCTCGGCGTTAACTGGGGTAGAAGCTGTCTCGAATGCCATTCCGAACTTCCGCAAGCCTGCTGCCAAAAATGCAGCAACTACACTAATGATGATGGGTTTGATTCTCGGGTGTATGTTTATCGGAATTAGTTTGCTGGCTTATTGGTACGGTGTTCGTCCTAATCCGCATGAAACGGTCATCTCGCAAATTGCGAACGCCACTTTCGGGCGCGGTGTGATGTATTACATCATTCAAGGCGTAACGGCGCTCATCTTGTTTTTGGCGGCGAATACAGCCTATTCGGCCTTTCCATTGCTTGCTTTTATGCTCGCGAAGGACAAATACATGCCGCACATGTTCATGGTCCGTGGAGATCGGCTCGGATACTCTAATGGTATCCTGTTTCTGAGTATCTTCTCGGCATTGCTGGTCATCGTATTTGGCGGCAACACAGAAAATCTGATTCCGCTTTATGCGGTAGGGGTATTTATTCCGTTTACCCTTTCACAGCTTGGTATGATGATTCGCTGGATCAAGCTCAAACCGCCAGGCTGGATCGTCAAACTTGCTATTAATACGGTTGGGATGCTGACCACGCTGTCGATTACGCTTATCTTTATCTTCACCAAGTTTAGCCAGGTGTGGGTAATCTTTATCTTCCTGCCTTTGGTTCTGTATTTCTTTATGAAGATCAATAGGCATTACAAAAATACGGCTGAACAACTGCGCATTGATATTACCAAGGATAAACCTATGGTGAAAGGCAATACGATTATTATTCCGGTGGCAGGTATTACGCGAGTCGTTATGAATACGATCAGCTATGCCAAAACCTTGTCGGACAATGTGGTTGCCGTATATGTGGGTGTGGATGATGAAGCGATTCGCAAAATGGAACAGAAATGGGAAGAGTGGGATGTCGGTATACGTTTGGTGGTACTGAAATCCCGTTATCGCAGCATTATTAATCCGCTTCGCAAGTTCATCGATACAGTAGAGTGGAAAAAAGCAGACGAGGACCATATCACTGTTCTCATTCCACAATTCATCACCAAGCACTGGTGGGAAAATATTCTACACAATCAGACCAGCTTACTGATGAGAGCTTATTTGATTAATTATAAAGACGTGATCGTAACGACCGTTCCTTTTCATTTAAACAAATAAAGTCACTGCCAATTGTAGGGTACAGCTGAATATAGCATGACCAAAATGAACATCTTTTGGCCGCATTTCTTTGCGGTCGGAGGGTGTTTTTTTGCATAACGGAGATATTTACTTTGGTGATACATTTTGTGTATTATAGATACGAAATGTATCATTCAAGACTGTTATGGAGGGATACGATGCCCGAAGCCACGGGGAAAATGGAAGATGACAAGCTGCAATTTGTAGATACGCTGAGGGCGCTGGCTATTATTGGAGTTTTACTTGTGCATGTCAGCCAGCATGTAGACGGATTAAACGGATGGTTGCAAAAAGGCTTGAGTATAGGAGCTAAAGGAGTCGCTTTATTTTATATGGCCAGCGCTTTTACACTATTTCTGTCCTTGAGCAGACGTTCAGGTGACAAGAGGGAAAGAATTTCAGCTTACCTGTTGCGTCGTTTTTTTCGGATTGCTCCTTTGTATTACGTGATGTTAGGAATCTATTTGGCTGTGAACGGGACAGGTCCAAGATTTTGGCTTGGAGATCAGGAGGGAGTCACTGCCGCCAATATCGCTGCTCATGTCCTGTTTTTGAATGGTCTGAATCCGTACTGGATCAACAGCATTATTGGTGTGGAATGGTCCATTGCGGTGGAATGTATGTTTTATCTGTTTATCCCCCTATTATTTAAGCTGATCCGATCAGTCCGCCATGCGGCCTGGTTTGTTGTGATGGTGCTTGTGGTAAGCTTCGGTCTAAATACGGTATTTGCTCAATATCCATGGATTAGTGATCACTCTTTATGGGGTCACTATCTGTATTTATGGTTTCCGAATCAATTGCCTGTCTTTGGGCTAGGTATATTGTTGTTTTTCATTTGGAAAGACGAGCGGCATTGGAAAAGTATAGACCGAGTCAGTGGAGGTTTGCTGCTTGTTTCTGTGCTATTTGCATTTTTTGGAGGTATGACCGATTATCTCATAGGTTTCGGGTTGCTACTGGGAGCGTATGCTTTGTATCACTGGCAGCCGATATGGCTGCTTAATCGGGTATGGTCATGGATCGGCCGCCTTAGCTACAGCATGTATTTGACGCATATGCTGGCTCTGGGACTAATCGTACAGGTTAAAATACCTTTTGCTCCCCTAGTCAGCCTCACACTTATGTTTATCGTGACGTTGCTAGTCACCATCGGACTATCTTGGTTTACCTACTCGTGGATTGAACAGCCCGGCATCCGTTGGGGGAAAAAGCTTATATCACGTATGAAGCCTGTGCGCAAGCAGGGAGATTCGGTCAAAGAAAGTGTTGCCTAAGCTACAACTTGAAGCAGCATCCGATAACATTTGGTTGAAGTGCTTGAATAAATCTATGAAATAATTGAAAAGACCTCTTGAAAAGTAGCTCCCAGCCCTTTATATTCGATGTACATCCAAGTTTTTGAATACACCGATGAGGTTGGTTGGAATTGTAAAGGAGATGCACGCATGCTTTTGAAGCCAATCGGCTTTTTGCTTTTCTCCACGCTTGAGGGAGTAGCTGTTTTTGCGCTGATTTTGAGTATTTTTAAAGTTAAAATGACCCCTTATCTTTGGCAGGCCATTTTTGTTAACCTGATTATGAATATGCAAAGTTATATGCTCCGAGAGGAGTTTTCCCTTTCGTATTTGGTGCCTGTCGTAAATATGCTGCTTTTTATTTTTTTACTCGCTACGGTCGTGAAGATTCCGATTGTGTGGTCCGGTATTATGACGGTTACAGGTTATTTTGCATATGCCGTTGTTCAGTCGGTATTCTTAAAAGTCATGTTCGGCAACCTTCCGGTTTCTGAGCTGCAGGATGGGTCCTTGAAGGGCTACTTGCTACAAGTGGTAAGCGCGGCAGTAGGACTGCTTATTTCATTGATGTTGTATCGAAAAGGGATCGGCTTTTCCCCTAATTTCAAGAAGCTTAAGTTCAAAGAGGAATATGGCATTGTCATCACGCTGATTATCCTGTCCCTCATTTCAACTTCTATTGTGCTCTACTATAACGAGGTATGGTTAAGTATGATATTTTTTGCACTGGTTTCGGGATTTTTCATCTATTATGCAATCGGAAAGGAATACCGGGATGATTGAAGCGATGGCTTTCAAACTTGCTAACCAGATCAAACGTACTGTGCCTGATCATCCAGCCTCTGTCGCGGTACTTAAATACGCACTTGCTCTCATTCTGAATGCGTCCATGATCATCGTGTTAACACTATTCGCCTCAATCTTCACGGGACGGATGGTAGAAGCTGTAACGATTCTCATCGCTTTCGCCCTACTGCGCCAAATATCAGGAGGCATTCATTTGAAAACGGGCATGGCATGTGTGTTGGTGACCTCAGCAGCTTTTACTTACATATCCTGCATTGCCTTAAATAGTTGGTGGACAAACCTGTTTACCGGAATAGCTCTCATTCTCGTTTTATGTTTTGCCCCGTCCAGAATTGAAAAGCAGTCGCGCATTCCAGTACGTTTTTATCCCCTCTTGCGACTGTTATCCTCCTTGCTTGTATGTACTAATTTTGTAATCGGTTCCTCTGTAGTGGCTGTTGCTTTTTTGGTCCAAAGTCTAACATTGATCCGGGAAAGGAGGTGAGTGGAATGATGAGGAAAATGGTATATGGATTAGCCACATCGTTGTCTATGTTTGCAACATTTGCTGTATCAGTGGCGAGTTATGTGTATGTTTATCAAGGGGATACACCCGAGGAACTGCTGAAATAAACAAAATGCCGAAATAGAAAAATGATACATAGAGCTGCTATTAAGCAGCTTCTTTTTATGTAAAAAAAATCAGGCGCTCCATTAAAGAGCGCCCGAATGGGAGAGGAGAAACCGGACGAAGAGCTTATGGGGAAACGTAAGTCTTCTCCGCGGTTGTCTACGACATTGGTTGAATGCCGATATCCTAAGGATGCCCAGGGAATGGTTTTTTATACCTGCCTCATCCTAAGTTTTTCAAACGGCGGTGCATGTGGTACGATAGCGTCATAATCTTATATGGTTATGAACACATATAGAAAATAGGTGAGTTTCAGCGTGAGAGTGGTATCGGGTAGTGCCAAAGGAAGGCCGTTAAAGGCAGTTCCCGGCACAGGGACGCGGCCGACCACCGATAAGGTCAAGGAAGCGTTATTTAGCATGATAGGTCCTTATTTTGATGGGGGAGTCGCACTTGATCTGTTTGCTGGTAGTGGTGGCCTGGGTATAGAGGCGCTTAGCCGGGGAATGGACAAGGCTGTTTTTATTGATATGGAATCCAAAAGCATTGATGTCATTAAAGAAAATTTGCGAAAAACTGGATTGGAAGGACAGGCTGAAGTGTTCCGCAATGATGCCGGACGAGCGCTCAAGGTGCTGGCAAAACGTGGAGCTCTTTTTGATGCTGTTTTTCTCGATCCACCCTATCGTCTCAAACACGGAGATGAATTAATGAGCCGTATGGCTGAGTTGAACTTGCTTCGTTCAGATGCAATCATCGTGCTGGAGTATGAATCGGGACATGAATATCCGGAAAGCTTCGGACCGTTCGAACAGGTCAGAAAAGCAGTCTATGGTGAAACGGCGTTATCTATTTATCATTTTGCAGCCGATGCTTTGTCGGATGTCGTAGAACATACAGAAGCCGGAGTGGTCAAATTCGGCATCAGTGAATCAGACGGGGAGGATCATCATGATTGAGCACAAACCACGTATTGCCGTATATCCGGGGACCTTTGATCCCGTGACGATGGGGCACCAGGATATTATTCAAAGAGCAGCCAGACAGTTTGATCTATTGATTGTAGCGGTTCTTAACAATATTAGTAAAAATCCGCTGTTTTCACTTGAGGAACGAATGGAGCTGCTGCGAACGGTAACTCGCGATATCCCGAACGTTGAAGTGGACAGCTTCCGTGATCTGACAGCTAATTATGTACGTCAAAAAGGGGCCCAGGTTATTGTCAGAGGAATCCGGTCGGTGACTGATTTTGAATATGAGCTGCAATTAGCCTCTACAAATCATAAGCTGAACCCGGATGCGGAAACGATCTTTATGATGACCAATCCGACTTATTCATATCTGAGTTCCAGTATGGTGAAGGAAATTGCGCATTTTGATGGCAAGGTTGTAGATCTGGTGGCACCGGAGGTGGAAGACGCGCTGCGTGCGAAGGTCAACGCGAATCGCGGCGGCTCCACCATGAAGTCATAAAGGAAAAGGCCAGCAGGGTAACTATAATTGTACCCAGCAGCGCAATGGACAGTACGGTTAGTTGCCAGGGGTACATAGATGTTCCTTCTATTTGTGTTAGTAAGCCGCTGGCTCCAGTCATGACAGGATGCGTGGCGGATTCATTTACGCTTTCCACAAAAGAAGACACAGAACTGCGACTGACGTAAGCGGGAGTTGTATTGCTGACGATGCGGTTTAGCGGGACCCATGTCGCTAAGGTAAGTCCAAAAGCAATGATCCCATGGAGCACTCGTGACAAGGTGAAGGTGATGCCCTTGTCGGAAGGTCTGGTGACGGCGGTAATTTGAAGCCAGCCGCACAGGCCGCCCCAGCCCAACACAGCACTGATCAGGACTACTTGTGTACGGAGATCGTAGGGCAGACGGCTGATTTCATAGGAACCCAAATGGATTTCCATCCAGGCAGGCCATATGAAAGAAAGCGATCCTTGGCCTGTGTATATGGACAGCAGTCGAATCAGTACGGAAAAGAAAATAATGAATCCACCTGTCACCATCAGCGTCTGTACAGCATGGGATACGGTTTCGCCCAACAGTTTTCCGAAACTGCGGCCGTCCCGTTCTCTGGCAGAGCGGGTAGCTTCCCATGCGGATCGGATCAGGGAGGGAGAAGTACGGGAAACTGAGGTGCGCCGTAGGGCAGCTGGCGTTTCCCGTTTTTGCAATTCTTTGGACGATACAGGTAGTCTGGCGGTGATCCAGCCTGCCAGCAGCCCGGAAATCCAGTGAACTGCAAGTAACATCACGCCTGCGGTAGCATTGTGCAGTAGCCCTGTCCCGATGACGAGCAGGATGGTAATCGGATTGCAGAAATGAGCGATAGAGGTTAGACGTCGAAGCTGAAACGCAGTCATATCCTCCTGTTGTGCCCATTGGCGCACCGCTTCCGCTGCAGCGGGGAATCCCGCGGTCAGGCCGAGGGCCAACACCCAGCCGCTTCGCCCGGGTAGACGGAACCAGGATCGCATAAACGGCTCCAGCAGGATACCTAGTCCATGTACTAGACCAAAGGCGATGAGCATTTCGGACAGCATCAAAAAAGGCAGCATGGCTGGGAAAATAATACTCCACCATAGCTTAAGGCCTTGAGTAGAGGCTTGAAATACTTCTTCTGGTGAGGCGACAACAGCCAGTACAAGCAAAATGGCTCCGAGGCCAAGCAGTATGGTTGTCCAATAAGGAGCGGAATGGGCTTCCTTTTGCATCAAAGAATTCACCTCTCATAAATATACTAAGGAGAGTGGGATGCTGTCTCCAGTGTTTATTCACGTTCGTTGTCTTGGGATAGGTTGTTCGTATACGTTGTCGTAAACAATGTATGCTTTTTCGGAAGGCTTGAGAACAGGTGGCGCAGAGGCACTTGGATAAGATAGGAGAAGTTAGGCTGCAAGGGGGGAGAAGCAATGAAACGAATAAACCGGAAAAGAGTTTTTTTTACAACCGGTTATGTCTTAATGCTGGCTGCAATGGTCTATGTGCTGGTCTATATGCCAACCCCTTATCTGATCTATGGACCAGGTGGGGCTAACGAGATCAAACCGATGGTTAAAGTCCGGGAGGGTGACAGCATCGAACGGGGGACCTTTATGATGACGACGGTATCGGCGCGTTATGCCAATGTTATTATGTTGGGCCTGTCCAAGCTGGACCGCAATTCGGAGATTCAGCGCAAAGAGGATCGTCTGCATGGAAGAAGTGAAGACGAATATGCGGCAGAGCAGGTATGGTATATGGGGGATTCTCAATCTTCCGCGATGGAGGCTGCCTACACCCGTGCCCATGTTCCCTATCGCATTGTGCCGGATTATGTGTATGTATTTAAGGTCCCGGGATCGAACAGCGTGTTTGAGCCTGGAGATGAAATATTGGAGCTGAACGGCGTGCGGGTGACCGATAATCGTTCCATTCGGAAGGCTTTGGAGGACGAAAAATCGGGAAAAATGGCTAAAGTGAAGCTAAAGCGCGATGGAAAGTTGCTGACCGTTCAAGCTCCCTTAACGACCATCACGGACATTGAAACGGGTAAGCAACGTTCTGGCTTTGGCGTCAGTATTGCCACGGTACAGAAGGTAGAGCCGAAGGATGAACGTAAAACGATTCATTTTACATCTACGGATGTTGGCGGTCCTTCGGCAGGTTTGATGTTTACCATGGAAATCTATAACCAACTGACACCAGGTGATCTGAGTAAGGGATATCGTGTAGCCGGTACGGGTACTATTGATAAGGACGGTCAGGTTGGAGCGATTGGTGGTGCAAAGTATAAAATAGTTGCTGCTGACCGTCAGGGTGCGGAATTGTTTTTCGTCCCTGCGGATAATTATAAAGAGGCCAAGGCCAAAGCTGAGCAAATGGGAAGCCGGATGAAGCTTGTTTCGGTCCGCAAGCTTGGCGATGCGCTGAATTATATGGAAAAGCTGCCCATCAAACCATAATGGGCGGTCGCAAGTAATCAGCATACATGCCGCGGATGACAGGACGTGGCATCCCGGCTGCGTGTATGGCGGCTGCGGCTGTATCCCAGTCCAGGTGGGGATGTGATCCGGCAGACAGCTTGACCCATACTGGAAGGGTGGCTGTTTGCTTCATACGTGCCAGCAGCTCGCGTCCAGCCCTGTTAAAGCCGAGCACGCGGATATATCCCGGACCTTTCGCCAGCTTATCCGGAGTCATATCGGCTTTGGCATGATTCAGCAAAATATGTGCACACATCCGCTGAAGCTTCGTACGAGTATACCGCCTTGTCTTGATCGCGGTGAGCAGGGCCTCCACAGAAGGCTGGGGCAGCGTGTACAGCGATTGCCGCAGACGATGCTCCAGCCCTTCGGTGACCTCGTGCAGCTCCGCCAGCTGCTGTGGGCTACGTGTGATTAGGGCGTTCAGCAACGGCTGGCTGAACGCTTCCCAGTGCAGCGGCGCGCGTTCAGCTTGCCACTCGCGCCGCAAAATCTCCAGTGTCGCCGCAGGTATGTACGGCGACGCGTCCTCCGGCCCGCCGTCCAGCAGCAGACGGCGGATGGCCGTGGCGCTGGCGATGACTCCGTCCGCAGGGGCCACGGCTTCGTGGTAGCCCGATCCCGTGCGGGCTACCACGAAGGGCTTGATTGTGCTGCCCAGCCGTTCCAGCGCAATCAAATAATGCAGCCCCAACGTATTGTTGGGCTGCTGCATGAGGGCGGCGAGCGTAGCGCCGTCCGCTCCTTCGGCCGCGAGCGCGGCTGCGGCTCCCGCGTAGGCAGCGGGATAGCTCGTGCCGCTGCTTAGGCGCTTCGCGATGCCAGCCTTGAGCTCGGCCGGCTCTGCCGCCAGCACGCGAGCCAGCGCGCGCAGCGGGGCGATGTCTCCGCTCTCGCTGCCGAAGCAGAGCGCGTCGACGATGCCCGTCGCATGGAGCAGGGCGACCGCTCCGCGGGCAAACCATTCTGCGGGCTGGACGGCATAGGCCACAGGCAGCTCCAGAACTAGGTCCACACCCATGGCGAGTGCCATTTCGGTGCGGGACCATTTGTCTGTAATCGCGGGTTCACCCCGCTGAAGGAAAGGACCACTCATCACAGCCACTGTGCGTTGCGCACCAGTGATGCGAAGAGATTCCTCCCAGTGATGGACATGTCCGTTATGCAGGGGATTGTACTCTACAATCATACCGAGTGTTTTCAAGACCGTAGTAGGCTCCTTTCTTAAAGTAGCTTATTGGATAACCCTTTTGATAATAATGGTTAAGTACCCGTCAATGTTTGTTTTCAGGGCAGCTATACTGATTTTTCATCGTCGGCATGAACAAGACCATTGAGACCTGGACGAAAAAGCTTTATACTCGCATTATTGTACACGAAGAGTGGCGGGGGTACGAATACTCATCAGTACATGTTTAGCACAATGCATTTTTGCTTCTGCATAAAACTTGTCGAACCATTGGAAAACCGGTGGATTTGTGAGTGGTGTAAAGTGAAAGGTGTTGACAAACGACTCGATCAGTCGGTATAATAATTTTTGTTTGTTTGGAGTGATAGTGATGCAACTATTTTTTCGCAAAGTAGCAACAAGTGACGGTCCTTTTCCTATCCGTGAATCTCTTAATGTGAGTGAATTGGTGGATGATCGTGCTGATGTTACGGCCGTTTCCCCGCTGGAGACCGACTTGGTCGCCGTTAGTCTGGGTCAAGGCTTGATGAGCGTGGAAGGCACGTTGACCGCAGGTCTGGACATGCTGTGCTCACGCTGTTTAAGCCCGATGCACGAGGATTTAAAGATTGAATTCCGTGAACGGTTCAAGCAAACCTCTTCGAGTGTTGAAGAGGAGGATGAAGATGGCGATTTTATCGCAGTGACGGAGGACTCCTTCGACATTGCACCGTATTGTGAAGAACTGTTTGTACTGCATGTGCCGTTTGCGCCTTTGTGCAGTGAGGATTGTCAGGGAATCGCACCAAAGACCGGACAAAACTGGAGTATTGGCTCCGATGACAGTAGCGATGGCAATACGGAAAAGATTGATCCGCGTCTAGCAGGGCTTAAGGATTTTTTTAAATGAGAATTGAGTTCAATTCTGAAAAATCATCATCCGCTTGTGCCGGAGAGTTACTGAACCGATGCGTGGATGTTGCAGGCTTGATTCACCGGCTGTAAGATAATTGCTTCTAGCATTTTCTTTCAGTCTTGAATGAGATAAGAAGTCATACCCGTTATGCGGGGTTGATCTGGTTAAGGAGGTGGGAAGAATGGCAGTACCTCAACGGAGAACATCCAAAACTCGTCGCGACAAACGTCGTACTCACTTTAAACTGGCAGTACCAGGTATGGTGAAATGCTCCGAATGCGGCGAATTGAAACTTGCTCACCATGTGTGCAAAGTTTGCGGAACGTACAAAGCTAGAGAGATCATCTCTCAATAATGTCCGATAAGCGGATTCTTTGGAATCTTCGCAGAAAGAGTAGCGCTTCACTTCAGTGAGGCGCTACTTTTTTTGTCTGCATGCTTCCTTTTTACGTCAGCATGCTATATACTGTTTTAGTACCAGGTTCTAAGAAAGAAGGGCCGAAGGGGTTCCTTTATACATACAAGAAGACAAATCGGCTTGAAGTCTCGCCGTTAGAAAGTGAAGTAAAGTAACCCAAACTGTCGTCTGAACGACAGTTTATTGTAGGGAAAGGAGGCGTCACTGACATCGAACGTTTGCCGAAGAGACAGAGACAGCAGCGGCTGACTCAATTAATTGATGATAATCCGTTCGTAACGGATCAGGAATTGACAAGACAGCTGAAGGTAAGTATTCAGACTATTCGGCTGGACCGGATGGAACTGGGAATCCCGGAATTGCGGGAACGGCTAAAGCTGATGGCTGAGCGCTCCTACGACCAGGTTCGTTCCTTGCCTTTGCATGAAGTGATCGGGGATATCGTTGATCTACAGTTGGATCGAAGCGGTATTTCGATTTTTGAGATTAAAGAGGAACATATTTTTTCGCGTACTGGCATTGCGCGGGGGCATTATGTATTTGCCCAGGCCAATTCATTGGCCGTTGCCGTGATTAATGATGAGATAGCATTGACCGCGTCAGC
Organism: Paenibacillus sp. SEL1; assembly: GCF_054602535.1. Classification (NCBI taxonomy): domain Bacteria; kingdom Bacillati; phylum Bacillota; class Bacilli; order Caryophanales; family Paenibacillaceae; genus Paenibacillus; species Paenibacillus sp. SEL1. Next base: position 4,213,085 of record NZ_CM137723.1, read on the forward strand.
GGATATACGCTTTGTCCGCCCGGTTCATTTAGGTGAGAAGTGCATTGCCAAGGCATATGTACGCTCCAATCCAGAACAAAAAGGGAAGGCTAAAGTGGAAGTCTTTGCCTACGTAGGAGAAGAAATGGTGTTCCAAGGCAACTTTGTCATTTATCGCTCCACGGAGGAAGAGTATAGCGAAGGAGGAAGTCAGCATGCGGATCGCCATTGATGCCATGGGGGGAGATAATGCTCCTGAGGCGACAGTAGAGGGCGCGCTATCTGCGGCGGCGGAATGGAAGGATACGGACATTACGCTGGTTGGTGACCGGGAACGTATTGAATCGGTTCTGAACGGCAGGGCGTTGCCGACGAACCTCAGCATTCGCCATGCATCCGAAACGATAGATGCGCAGGACGAGCCTGTAAAGGCAGTGCGCCGTAAAAAGGATGCTTCGATGGTCGTGGCTGGTCGAATGGTCAGAGAAGGCGAAGCGGATGCCATGATATCCGCAGGTAATACAGGCGCGCTAATGACCACAGGGTTGCTGGTGGTTGGAAGAATGGAAGGCATTGAACGTCCGGCTCTCGCGCCGATGATACCAACGATTGATGATCAGGGTATTCTGGCGCTTGACTTGGGAGCCAATATGGATGCCAAACCTGAGCATCTTGCCCAGTATGCACTGATGGGGAGTTTGTATCGTCAGAAAGTTCACGGTGTGGCTTCTCCAAGGGTGGGTCTGCTGAATGTGGGGACTGAAGCTGGGAAGGGCAATGAACTGACGAAGTTGGCATTTCCACTTATTGAGCAGTTACCTGTCAATTTTGTGGGTAATGTTGAATCGAGAGATGTGTTAACCGGGAATTGCGATGTACTGGTGTGTGATGGATTTGCTGGAAATATCATGCTAAAATCACTGGAGGGTACAGCCGGAGCCATATTTTCTCTCTTAAAAGAGCAATTCACCAAATCCTTGAAGACCAAGCTTGCGGCAGCCTTGATTATGCCTGAGCTTCGCAGTCTGAAAGGTAAATTGGATTATAAAGAGCATGGCGGGGCTCCTTTGCTGGGTTTGAGTGGACTCGTCCTGAAAAGTCACGGTTCGTCTGACGGCGTTGCCGTCAAAAACGCGGTAAGGCAGGCTCGTACGGCCTTGCAAAACCGGTTGGTGGAAAGTATATCCAAGGAAATCAGCAGGAAGTGAGTGACGATATGAATAAATTACGGCCGGTTGGTGTTATCGGAACAGGGAAATACGTACCTGAGAAAATTCTGACCAATAAAGATTTGGAAGCAATCGTAGAAACGAGTGATGAATGGATTGTCAGCCGTACAGGGATTCAGGAGCGCCATATTGCGGCTCCAGAACAGGCTACATCTGATTTAGCTTATGAAGCAGCAATTAAGGCGTTGGAGTCCGCGGGTATGACGGCACAGGATCTGGATTTAATTATTGTAGCTACGGTTACACCGGATATGGCGTTTCCGTCAACTGCCTGCATTCTTCAGGACAAATTGGGAGCCAAAGGCGCAGCAGCTTTCGATTTGTCTGCGGCATGCTCAGGTTTTGTATACGGACTGGCTACGGCAACGAGCTTCATTAAGACAGGTATTTATAATAATGCATTAATCATTGGGGCAGACTGTCTTTCTCGGATTACAGATTATACCGACCGCAATACCTGTGTTCTATTCGGAGATGGTGCAGGAGCTGTAGTGATTGGCGAAGTGCCTGAAGGTAGAGGATTCCAATCCTTTGATCTCGGGGCTGAAGGTGCCGGAGGCAGCTTACTCAAGTTGGAAGCAGGAGGCTCGCGTTTGCCTGCGAGTGCAGACACACTGGAAAATAAACAGCACTATATTTACATGAACGGACGCGAAGTGTTCAAGTTCGCGGTTCGTGTTATGGGAACGGCAACGGTTGATGTGTTGGAAAAAGCAGGGCTGTCCAAAGATGATATTGATCTGTTCGTTCCGCATCAAGCCAATATTCGCATCATCCAATCGGCGATGCAACGTCTGGATTTACCAGAGGAAAAGGTAGTTGTTAATGTTCATAAATATGCGAATACATCTGCAGCATCAATCCCTCTCGCTCTTGTGGAAGCAGCTGAGGAAGGCCGCATGAAGGAAGGCGACCGTGTATTAATGGTGGGCTTTGGCGGTGGCTTGACCTGGGGAGCGTCGGTTCTTGTCTGGTAACGAGATGGAAGTTTTGATATAATATTGAATTTGTGTAGTGTTTTACAGGACAAGCATTGGATATAGAGAGGTGCATACACGATGGGCAAAACGGCATTTATATTTCCCGGTCAGGGCTCACAAGCTGTAGGTATGGCTAAAGATGCTTATGAAGCAGTTCCAGCTGCAACAGAAGTGTTTCGCCAAGCGGACGAACGGTTAGGATTCGCACTAAGCACACTGATTTTTGAAGGGCCGGACACAGCTTTGAAGCAAACATCCAATACGCAACCTGCACTGTTAACGGCGAGCATTGCGTTGTATGAAGCGTTCAAGGAAAAAATGGGCATTCATCCCGATTATGTGGCTGGACACAGTCTAGGAGAATACAGCGCGCTAGTCGCTTCCGGTGTCCTCGCATTTGAGGATGCGGTTGAGATCGTTCGTACACGTGGCGAGTTCATGGAGCAGGCCATTCCTGATGGGCAAGGCGGGATGGCTGCTGTGTTGGGAGCTGATCGTGAAGCATTGGCAGCATTGTGCCGTGATATTACGGAGTCTGGTCAACTGGTCGAACTAGCCAACATCAATTGTCCCGGACAAATTGTTGTATCTGGTACGAAGGAGGGCGTAGCTGCTGTCGCTGAACGTGTGAAGGAAGCAGGAGGCAAGCGCGCTATTACTCTGGAGGTTAGTGGTCCTTTCCACTCGTCATTGATGAAGGAAGCAGCGACCAAGCTCTCCGGCAAGTTGGGGGCTGTAACTTTCTCCAAAGCTCAGATTCCGGTTGTTGCCAATGTAACAGCTAAACCTGTGCGTGAGGGGAGCGAAATCCGCCAACTGTTGGTGGATCAGGTCTATTCTCCGGTACTGTGGGAAGACAGTGTAACATGGCTACTAGAACAAGGTGTTGACACCTTTGTTGAGTTTGGACCGGGAAGTGTTTTGACTGGACTGGTTAAAAAAATCGACAAAACGGTTAAGCTGTATAATATAAGCAGCCTGGAGTCGTTTGCTTCTGTAACGGAAGCCTTGGAGGCCCGTTAAAAGTATAATCATTGCCTTAACGGGTTATATACTTGCAAGGGGGGACTATGATGTCTAAGCCATTGAGTGGAAAAACGGCGCTCGTTACGGGAGCGTCGCGCGGAATTGGCCGTAGTATCGCGCTGGCGCTGGCTGAAGCAGGCGCTAATGTGGCAGTAAACTATGCTGGTAGTGAAGCGGCTGCGACTGAGGTAGCAGAGCAGATTCGTGCCAAAGGTGTAGAGGCTATTACAGTTCAGGCTAATGTCGGTCGCGCTGACGAAGCAGATCAGTTGATCAAGGATGTGATTGGCGCTTGGGGCAAGATTGACATCCTGGTGAATAATGCCGGCATAACAAGAGATAATTTAATCATGCGCATGAAGGAAGAGGAATTCGATCAGGTGATCGAAACGAATCTGAAGGGTGTGTTTAATTGTCTTAAGGCGGCAACACGTCCAATGATGAAGCAGCGTTCTGGCCGAATTATCAATATCTCCTCCGTGGTCGGTGTACTTGGCAACGCAGGACAAGCCAACTACGTTGCTGCTAAAGCAGGGGTAATTGGTCTTACCAAATCCTCTGCTCGAGAGCTTGCGTCGAGAGGTATTACAGTGAACTGTGTGGCTCCTGGATTCATCGATACTGAGATGACGCAGGTACTGGCTGATGATTTGCGTGACAATATGCTTAGCGGTATACCGCTGGCCCGTCTTGGACGGCCTGAGGAAATTGCTGACGTGGTGCTGTTCTTGGCCTCGGATGCTTCCTCATATATGACGGGCCAGACTTTGCATGTGGATGGCGGCATGTATATGTAAGTAGCATGTTGCCAATCCGCATGCCCCGATGAAGAGTTGTCAATGAAAACTCTCTTCTATGGCATTTTAATTGTAATTTTCGTATAATACCTAAGAGGAGGTGAGCCGGATGTCCGATGTATTGGAGCGCGTAAAACGCATTGTCGTTGACCGTTTGGGAGCCGACGAAGCCGAAGTTACACTTGAAGCATCTTTTAAAGATGATTTAGGCGCTGATTCTCTCGATGTAGTTGAATTGGTAATGGAATTGGAAGATGAGTTTGATATGGAAATCTCTGATGAAGATGCAGAGAAAATTACAACTGTAGGTGAAGTTGTGAAGTACATACAATCTCATACCTAATTCATGTCATCAAAAGTCCCGTTCTGTTACAGGCGGGACTTTCTCCTAATTATACAGATTGAACTAAAGACGGAATTGCCGCGTGTTTTTGAGTTTGGCTCAGCTTCACTTAGTCAAAGGCTGAGAAGTATGCGGCATTACTAACTTTAGTTGATTCTATATTATTTTTACGCACAAGAGTGTGCGGTCTTAAAATACAATATGCAGTAGACATAGAGGTGATTATCTTTGAAACAACGTGTTGTCATAACAGGAATGGGTGTAATCACTTCGCTGGGACAGGATTTGAACACACTATGGGATAATCTGATGGCTGGAAAATCCGGCGTCAGTGAAATCGAAGCTTTCGATACAAGTGAGTACACTACGAAAATAGCCGCTTCCATTAAAGATTTTAATCCAGAGGATTATATTGAACGTAAGGATGCGCGTAAAATGGACCGCTTTGTGCAGTTTGCGGTTGCTGCTAGTAAGTTGGCGCTTGAGGACAGCGGACTTGTAATCGGAGAAAATGCGGACGCTGAGCGTGTTGGTGTATCTGTCGGTTCCGGTATTGGCGGATTGGGAACTTGGGAAGATCAGCACAACGCACTGATTGAAAAAGGACCTAAACGCGTAAGCCCTTTCTTCATCCCGATGATGATTGCTAATATGGGTTCCGGTCAAGTATCGATTTCACTCGGTGCTAAAGGCCCTAATACATCACCAGTTACGGCATGTGCCACGGGCAGTCATGCTATTGGCGATTCCTTCCGCATGATTCAGCGCGGTGACGCAGACGCCATGATTTGCGGAGGAGCTGAGGCCACTATTCGTCCGATTGGTATGGCTGGATTTTGTTCCATGCGAGCGATGTCCACGCGTAATGACGAGCCTCAAAAGGCAAGTCGTCCTTTTGATACCGAAAGAGACGGGTTTGTTATGGGCGAAGGCTCTGGTGTTCTTATTCTGGAATCGTTGGATCATGCTTTGAAGCGTGGTGCGCGTATTTACGGTGAAGTGATTGGCTACGGTCTTTCTGGCGATGCCCATCATATGACGGAGCCTGATCCAGAGGGAGCGGCACGCTGCATTAGAATGGCGATCCGTGATGCTGGATTGAATCCTGAAGAGATTGATTATATCAATGCACATGGTACATCTACACCAGTCGGTGATAAATCCGAAACGGAAGCAGTTAAGAAAACGCTTGGAGAGCATGCCTATAAGGTAGCGATCAGCTCAACCAAGTCGATGACAGGGCATTTATTGGGTGCAGCGGGCGGCGTTGAAGCCGTGATCTGTGGTCTCGCCCTTCAGCATCAGACGATTCCGCCAACGATTAATTTGGATAATCAAGACCCGGCATGCGATCTTGATTATGTACCTAATAAGCCGAGAAAAGCGGAACTGAATGTGGTTATGTCCAATTCCTTTGGTTTTGGCGGTCACAATGCTACGGTTATTCTAAAAAAATATGAAGCATAAGGGGTCAGTTCGTTGAGTGGAGACTTGAAGCAATTACAGCAGAAACTTCATATTCAATTCAACAATCGGCAGCTTCTGAAGCAGGCCTTTACGCACGCTTCCTACGTAAACGAACATCGGTTCAGTCAGCATGCAGACAATGAGCGTCTTGAATTTTTAGGTGACGCTGTTCTGGAACTGACGGTGTCCGAGCAATTGTACAATCAGTACCCTAACCGACCCGAAGGCGAACTCACCAAGTTGCGTGCAGCTATTGTCTGTGAGCCTTCTCTGGTGAAATTTGCTGTCGGGCTTGAGTTCGGGCAATATGTACTGCTTGGAAAAGGTGAAGAGTTGACAGGTGGACGTACTCGTCCGGCTCTGTTGGCTGATGTATTCGAAGCGTTCGTAGGTGCGCTTTATTTGGATCAGGGTCTGGAGGCCGTCCGTTCGTTTCTGGAACGTTATATTTTTCCTCAAATTGTATTAAACGGTAAGCTTCAGATGAGTGATTTCAAAACAGAGCTTCAGGAACTGACGCAGCATCATAACATGGGGATGCTTGAATACAAGATTGTAGAGGAGCGCGGACCAGCCCATGAGCGCGAGTTTGTAGCTGAGGTATATATGGACAGCGAACGGCTAGGGGCAGGTACGGGACGCTCCAAAAAAGAAGCTGAGCAGCAAGCAGCGGCAGTAGCTTTAAACCGTTTGAAGCTGGCAGAATCGTAATCGGTACCTGAGCAGCCCGGACGGGTTACGCAAGCAGGGGGCACAAAGTAAGAGCAAAGGGCAGTCCGCGGGGAGTCCCGGCCCGTAATGGCGAATGGACTGCGTTTTGCTCTTTTTTCGTGGCTTTGCTGGTGTAATGTGAGTGTCGGTACTGTGCTTTATACAAGCTAGTTTATGCTACAATAGGGATAATTCATATCAATCAGGTATACGGTGTTGTACAAGCATATTTGAAATGTTAGAGGTGAGATTGAGCATGTTTTTAAAGCGCATTGAGCTGGCGGGCTTCAAATCGTTTGCAGATAAAACGGAAATGGAATTTGTCCGCGGCATTACGGCAGTCGTCGGACCCAACGGAAGTGGAAAAAGTAATATTTCCGACGGAATTCGTTGGGTGCTGGGCGAACAGAGTGCCAAATCACTGCGTGGCGGCAAAATGGAGGACATTATTTTTGCGGGTAGTGATGCTCGTAAGGCTGTTAATTACGGTGAAGTATCGCTTACGTTGGATAATGAAGATCAAGCGTTGCCTCTGGATTTTGGTGAGGTCACGGTAACGCGACGTGTACATCGAAGTGGGGATAGTGAATATTTCATTAATCGGCAATCATGCAGACTCCGAGATATTACAGAGCTGTTTATGGATACAGGCATTGGTAAAGAAGCTTATTCAATTATTGGGCAGGGACGCATTGAAGAAATTCTGAGTACCCGATCTGAGGATCGTCGAGGTATTTTTGAGGAAGCTTCGGGTATCGTAAAATATAAATCGCGTAAAAAAGATGCGGTTCGCAAGCTGGATGAAACGGAGCAAAATTTGCTGCGTATTCACGATTTGGTTAGTGAACTGGAGGATCAGATTGGACCGCTTAAGGAGCAGTCTGAAAAGGCGATTCATTTTAAAGAGCTGCGCGGTGAATTGAAATCAAAAGAAATTTCAATGTACGTCCATCAAATTGAACAAATTCATACTTCGTGGAGCGATGCGACTTCCAAACTAGCTCTGTTGCAGCAGGAGCAGCTTCAGTTGTCTACGGTGGTGTCCCGCCATGATGCGATGCTGGAAAGCGACCGCAACGAATTGCGCCAGCTGGAAGAGCAGGTAGAGCAGTTGCAAAGGGATTTGTTGCAATACAGTGAAGCGACGGAGAAAAGTGAAGGCTACGGCGAATTGCTCAAAGAGCGCACACGCAATCTGGAGGCTAATCGGGAACAATTGATCTTATCACTTAGCACAAGCGAATCACGGCATTCCGAGCGCAGGAGTGAACTGGATCAGCTGAACGAAAAACTGTCTGCACTGAATGTAGAGCTTGACGAGTTGCGTGCGCGGCTGTCTGACGAAGAGGCCAAACTGATTGGTGTTACAGGCGGAATCAGCCAGGAGCAGGAAGAAAGCCTAAAGGGTGGTCTGCTGGAGCTGATGAATCAGATGGCGCAGGCGCGTAACGAAATTCGTTATACAGACCAACAGAAGGAAGCATTGGAACGGCGTGTGACTCGCGTAAGTGACGAATCCGGCAAATGGGAAGCCCAGAAAGTACAACTTGAACAGCGCAAAAAGGGATTGGAAGCTGCGGTTCAGAAGCTGGGGCAGGAAATCAGTAGTTTGCGTAGTGGCTATATTCAGGGAAGTGAAAAGTACCAGGCCCTGCAAAAACTACTGGAAGAAAACCAGGGTACGGTTCGTAAATGGGAACAAAAACGTGAGGCTCAAATTTCACGGCGAGATACAATGAAGGAAATGCAGGATGACTTTGACGGCTTCATGCTTGGAGTTAAAGAGGTATTGAAGGCTGCACGAAAAGAAACTTTGCATGGTGTGCATGGAGCGGTAGCGGAACTGATTCGGGTGCCCGAGCATTTAGAGCAGGCGATGGAAACCGCTTTGGGTGCTTCAGTTCAGCATATCGTGATGGAAAATGAATCCGTATCCAGACAGGCGATCAGTTTTCTAAAGCAACGTCAACTGGGCAGAGCGACATTTTTGCCTATGGATGTTATTCGTCCGCGTCAAATCGGTGCAGGAGAACGCCAAATTGCAGAAGGAGCCGAAGGCTTTGTCGGAATCGGTGCAGATCTTGTTCAGTATGATGATCGATATGCCGGAATTGTAGGCAGTCTCTTGGGGAATGTGGTCATTGCCCGTACGTTGGAAGATGCAAACCGTATTGCGGCCCGTTGCCAATATAGATACCGCGTTGTCACTTTGGAAGGCGATGTTGTCAATGCAGGGGGTTCCATGACTGGGGGAAGCCAGTTCAAGAAAAATGCTAATCTGCTTGGACGCAAACGTCAGCTGGATCAGTTGGATCAAGACATTGTAGATACGGAGCAGCAAATTGCAAGGTTGCGCCAGAGTGCAATAGATACCAAACGCCAGTTGGAGGAGACGCAGACCCGTCTGGACGAGTTGCGCCAGGGCGGCGATGTGAAGCGCGGTGAAGAGCAGCAGATGGCAATGGAACTCAAGCAACTGGAGCATGAACTTCGTCATGTTCTAGAGCAGGTCGCTGCGTCTGGTCAGGAGAAAAAGGGCTTTGATCAGGAAATCAAGGAGCTGGAAACTTCCCGTGAAGAAGCGTTGGTAAAGTTGGCTGCGTTGGAGGAAGAAGAAAAGAAAACGCATCAGGCCATTCACGCTGCTGAATTTGCCCGTAAAGCCAACGAATCTGCCAAAGAGCAGCTGCAGGGAGAGCTCACGAATCTTAAGGTAAGGGAAGGAAAGCTGGACCAAGAGCGCTTTTCTTTGGAAGAGCAGCTGCGCAGATTGCGTGGGGATTATGATACTCTTGGTAAGGATTCGAGACAAAACAAAACCTTGCTTGCTTCCATCGAAGCAGATTTGCTGACCAATGAGCAGGAGACCGTGAAACAGATTGAAAATCTCAATCAATACCGTTTGAAAAAGGAAGAAGCCGCACAGCAATTGGAATTCAAACGGGCTGCACGCAGCAGCTTGTCCAAAAAGCTTGAAGTGGCTGAGAACGACACGAAAGAACAGCGAATTCAGCTCAAGTCAGTGGAGGAGTTGCTTCGTCAAACGGAAATTGGAGTAAATCGGCTTGATGTGGAACTGGAAAACGTTCTGAAAAAATTAAGTGATGATTATGAACTCAGCTATGAGTTAGCCAAGCAGCGTTACCCTATACCGGAAGATATTGAAGGTACGCAGAGCGAGGTAGAGAGGCTCAAACGGGGTATTTCCGCGTTGGGTGAGGTGAATCTGGGCGCCATTGAAGAATACCAGCGTGTGCATGAGCGTTATACGTTTCTTGATGAGCAAAAGTCTGATTTGGTGGAGGCCAAGACAACACTTTATCAGGTTATTCGTGAAATGGATGAAGAAATGTCCAAGCGCTTTAAGACTACGTTCGATGCTATTCGGCGCGAATTTGGAACGGTATTCTCCAAGCTGTTCGGAGGCGGACGTGCTGATCTCGTGCTGCTTGACCCGGAACGCTTGCTGGAGACGGGGATCGACATCGTAGCTCAGCCACCAGGCAAAAAATTGCAAAACTTGCAGCTGCTGTCGGGCGGTGAGCGTGCGTTAACAGCGATGGCGTTATTATTTGCCATTTTACACGTTAAACCTGTCCCATTCTGTGTACTCGATGAAGTAGAGGCTGCATTGGACGAAGCAAACGTGGTGCGTTTTGCCCAGTATTTACGAGAATTCTCGGAGCAGACACAGTTCATTGTAGTCACACACCGTAAGGGCACAATGGAAGAATCTGATGTGCTTTACGGGGTTACGATGGAGGAAGGCGGGGTTTCCAAACTCGTATCTGTCAAGCTAGACAACGATGAAGCTGAGATTGCCTGACATTAAATAACATACTTTCAGACCAACGGAGGGAATCCATGAGTTTCTTTAGGAAATTGAAGGAAAGCATTGCAAACAAAACTGAATCTGTCACAAAACAGTTCAAAGATGGATTGGAAAAAACACGTAAAGGTTTTGTTGAAAAAGTAACGGACTTGATGATTCGCCGTAAAAAGATTGATGAGGAATTTTATGAGGAACTGGAAGAAATTCTGATCGGAGCGGACGTAGGCGTCAACACGGTTATGAACCTCATTGAAGACCTGCGAGAAGAAGTGAAAAAGCGCAAAATTGAGGACGCATCGGAATTACAGCCTGTATTGTCGGAAAAGCTTTCCGAGTTGCTGCGGGGGAATGACAATAGTCAGCTCAAAATGAGCGCTGAAGGGATTACAGTCATTCTATTCGTGGGAGTCAATGGCGTCGGCAAAACGACAACCATTGGCAAGTTAGCTCACCGTTTTAAACAAGAGGGCAAAAAAGTATTGTTGGCTGCCGGAGATACGTTCCGGGCGGGTGCGATTGAACAGTTGGAGGTATGGGGCGAACGGGCAGGTGTAGAGGTTATTAAGCAGCAATCCGGTTCCGATCCGGCTGCGGTTATGTTTGATGCCGTACAGGCTGCCAAGCAGCGTCAAGTGGATGTTTTGTTGTGTGATACCGCTGGACGTCTTCAGAATAAAAGCAATCTGATGGAGGAACTGAACAAAATTTTCCGCGTGATCCAACGCGAAATTCCAGATGCTCCTCATGAAGTGTTGTTGGTACTTGATGCGACGACTGGACAAAATGCACTTAACCAAGCCAAGCTGTTTGGTGAGAAAAGCGGTGTAACCGGGCTGGTACTAACGAAGTTGGATGGTACAGCGAAGGGCGGGATTGTTGTGGCCATCCGTCAGGAGCTGAATTTGCCTGTTAAGCTGGTGGGCTTAGGTGAAAAAGTGAATGATCTTCAACCGTTTGATTCCGAGCAATTCGTTCATGCGTTGTTTGCGGGGTTGATTCAGGAAGAGACCGTCGAAGCAACTGCTGCAGACGAGGAAGAACAGAACTGATACGTTTAAAGTAGGCTTTTATGCTACGTTTGGGACTAAGTAGCCATCCTGTTGCTGCTCAAGCTCGTCCAGATGTATAATGAAAGCAAGAGGTCTGTCGATGCCGTATATGTAATGTATGTTGTATGTAAAATATAAATAAGGAAGCCGGGTGAAAAACCGATGGCAAACACCTACACCTACTCCCGACGGGAAGAAGTAGCCAACGCCATTACACATGGAATTGGAGCCGTTTTAAGCGTGGCAGCGCTTGTGTTACTCATTGTTTTTGCTAGCTTGAAAGGAACCACTTGGCATGTCGTCAGCTTTACGATTTACGGGATTACGATGTTGCTGTTGTACACCAATTCAACGTTGCTTCATAGCCTGCGTGAAGGGAAAATGAAGGATTTGTTCGAAATATTCGATCATTCTTGCATTTACCTGTTCATTGCAGGTAGCTACACCCCGTTTATGCTCGTTGCACTGCGAGGTACTCTGGGATGGACACTGTTTGGAGTGATTTGGGGGATTGCACTGTTTGGTGTGTTGTTCAAGGCGTTCTTCACCAAGCGCTTCCTGTTTATGTCTACCGTGTTTTACATTGTGATGGGCTGGCTCATCACCATTGCCTGGAATCCTCTGGTTGCGACTGTTCCCGCCGGAGGGATGACGTTATTGTTCGTAGGTGGTCTTATGTATACGTTGGGCACGATTTTCTATGTGTGGCGGGCATTTCCATATCACCATGCGATCTGGCATCTGTTTGTTTTAGCAGGCAGCATACTTCATTTTCTGGCTGTTCTGCTGTATCTTACTCCAGTAAGAGTTTAAGTAACAGTGGGCAAAAAGCCGATCCGTACTTCCGTTTGAGGGCAGTGGATCGGCTTTTTTTTGTATGACAAGGGATAATGCTTGACATCTTCTTTTCTTTTATGTATCATAAGGAACGTTGAAAAGAACTGTAAAGTGTTTTTCCTTGACGATGGAGGTATACAAGATGAGTCAGGAGAATCGGCTGGAAAAGACAAACCGGATTAACCGACTGTTTGACTTCTATGAACCTCTGCTTACAGAGAAGCAACAAATGTTTTTAAAATATTACTTCCATGATGATTTTTCTTTAGGGGAAATCGCATCGGAATTTCAAATTAGCCGTCAGGCAGTATATGAACATATTAAACGTGCTGAACAGGTATTGGAAATGTATGAGGAAAAGCTTGGTTTGCTAAGCAAGTATGAGCGTAGAATCCAAGATCTCGAAGAATTAAATAAGACGTTGTATGAGGCATTCGGTAAAATCGGTGAGCCCGATGAAGGCATTCTGCAACATGTTCATCAAATTGTAAATCGCCTGCAGGAACTGTAGGACATATAGATTAAGAATAAACAACCCTGGTAGACAAGGAGGTGCGAAAGTATGGCATTTGAAGGATTATCGACTCGCTTGCAAAATGTATTCAGTAAACTGCGCGGTAAAGGAAAAGTGTCTGAGGATGATGTAGCTCAGGCGATGCGTGAAGTACGATTAGCTTTGCTTGAGGCGGACGTTAACTTCAAGGTTGTAAAGGACTTTATTGCCAAGGTAAAGGAGAAATCCGTTGGTAAGGAAGTGATGGACAGCTTTACGCCAGGCATGGTCATCATCGACATCGTGAACAAAGAACTGACCGAGTTGATGGGTGGCAGTCAGGCCAAGCTTGCCAAAGCAAACAAACCGCCTACGGTCATTATGATGGTGGGTCTCCAGGGCGCAGGTAAGACGACAACGTCTGGTAAACTGGCGAAATTGCTGCAAAAGCAAAATCATCGTCCATTGCTTGTAGCTGGTGATATTTATAGACCAGCCGCGATCAAGCAGCTTCAGGTTCTTGGGGAGCAGATTAATACTCCTGTATTTACACTGGGAGATCAGACAAGCCCGGTAGAAATTGCAAAACAGGGTTTGCAGCATGCTAAGGATAATGGTAATGACTACGTTATTATAGATACTGCTGGTCGTCTTCATGTTGATGAAGAGCTCATGGAAGAGTTGCGCCAGATTCATACCAATGTCAACCCGGATGAAGTTCTACTGGTTGTAGATAGCATGACGGGGCAAGACGCGGTTAACGTTGCGGAGCACTTTAATAATAGCTTGGAGTTAACGGGAGTTGTACTGACGAAGCTGGATGGTGACACTCGTGGTGGTGCGGCTTTATCGGTCAAGGCTGTGACGGGATGCCCAATCAAGTTTGCTACATTGGGTGAAAAGCTGGATGCGATGGAGCCGTTTCATCCTGAACGGATGGCTTCACGGATTTTAGGCATGGGTGATATGTTGTCCCTGATTGAAAAAGCGCAGTCCAATATCGACGCCGATAAGGCGAAGGAAATGGAACGGAAAATGCGTAATGCCGAGTTTACTTTTGAAGATTTTCTGGAGCAAATGGATCAAGTTAAGAAGCTTGGCCCAATCGACCAGATTCTTGATATGATTCCCGGTATGGGCAACATGAAGCAAATGAAAGATATCAAAGTGGATGACAAACAGATGGGCCGGATTGAGGCTATCGTTCATTCTATGACCACACAGGAAAAGCAAAACCCAGACATGATTAATCATAGCCGTCGCAAACGTATTTCTGTAGGCAGTGGAACATCACTGGCTGAGGTAAATCGTCTGATAAAGCAATTTGACGAAATGCGTCGTATGATGAAGCAGTTCTCAGATATGATGGGACCTAAGGGTGGAAAAAACAAGGCTATGAAGCAGTTGAAGAGTATGGGTAAAGGTATGAAGTTTCCTTTCCGCTAAGGCCAATAGGCCCTTGGAATTATGGGATAACAATATACAGTCTACTTTTTGAAGGAGGTGAATTTTCGTGGCAGTTCGTATTCGTCTGAAACGTATGGGTGCACATAAAGCTCCTTTCTATCGCGTCGTGGTATCTGATTCTCGTTCCCCGCGTGACGGTCGTTTTATCGAAGAAATCGGTTACTACAACCCAATCACAGTACCAGCGGTTGTAAAAATTGATGAAGATAAAGCGCTGAAATGGTTGCAAGATGGTGCACAAGCATCCGACACAGTCCGTAACTTGCTTAGCAAAGCGGGCGTAATGAAAAAGTTTCATGAGTCTAAACTACAGAAATAAGGTGCTGATACGGAGGGTCAACCATGGAAGAATTAGTGATAATCATTGCTAAGGCTTTAGTCGATCATCCGGAAGATGTAACCGTGAAGACCTTGGAGAAGGATCGGCTTGTTGTATATGAGCTTAGTGTGCATCCTGAGGATGTAGGCAAAATCATTGGTAAGCAGGGTCGTATCGCCAAGGCGCTTCGCACTGTGGTTGCATCAGCAGCCGTTAAGATGGATAAACGGGTTACCGTAGACATCATATCTTAAAGATATACGAAAGTGGGTTAGGATGTATGTCCTAACCCTTTTTCGTACATGATGAAGATGATATGGAGCGGGACCGATTACAAGCAGGAGGAACATGATGCAACAATTGTTTAATGTCGGAAAAATTGTGAACACCCATGGAATCCGTGGGGAGCTTAAAATATTAACGACGACAGATTTCCCAGAGGATCGCTTTGCTAAAGGTAGTGAGCTTTTGATTGTTCCGGCTGAAGGTAAAGCCCCGATTCCCGTAACTATTGAAACAGCGCGTTTTCAAAAAAATATGGTTGTCGCTAAATTTAAGGAATATCACAATATCAATGAAGTTGAAAAATATAAAGGTACTTTGTTGAAAGTATCTGCTGAGCGGTTAGGCGAATTGGAAGAAAATGAATTCTATTTTCATGAAGTAGTCGGCATGGAAGTGGTGACCGAAGACGGAAATGAGCTCGGCGTGGTCAAAGAAATTTTGACTCCGGGAGCCAATGATGTATGGGTAGTCAAAATGCCTAAAGGCAAGGAACTGCTATTGCCGTATATAGAGGATGTTATTTTGGATGTAAACGTACGCGAAAAACGGGTTACGGTACGGTTGATGGAAGGTCTGCTGTAATGCGGGTGGATGTGCTGACCCTGTTTCCAGAGATGTTTGATGGAGTATTTAATGCAAGCATTCTGGGAAAAGCAAGGGATAAGGGAATTGTATCACTGCAAGCAGTTAATTTTCGTCAGTATGCCGGCAACAAGCATGGACAAGTGGATGATACGCCTTATGGCGGTGGGGGCGGCATGGTTTTAAAGCCTGACCCTATTTTTGCTGCCGTGGAAGCGCTGTTGGATAAATCAGAGGAATCAACATTAGAAACTGCCGATGAAGTTATTCAACATGAAGGGATAGAACGTAACACAGACATAAAATCTCCGCGTATCATTTTGATGTGTCCACAAGGCGAGACTTTTACGCAAAAGAAAGCGGAAGAGCTGGCCAAAGAGGACCATCTTATTTTTATATGTGGGCATTATGAGGGTTATGATGAGCGTATTCGAGAGCATTTGGTGACGGATGAGCTTTCTATCGGAGACTATGTGTTGACTGGTGGTGAGCTTCCAGCCATGGCCGTCATTGACAGTGTGACACGGTTGCTACCAGGAGTGCTGGGGAACGAAACGAGTGCGGTAACGGACTCGTTTAGTACCGGGCTGCTGGAGTACCCCCATTATACCCGGCCTGCGGAGTTTCGGGGCTGGAAAGTCCCTGATGTACTCCTGTCAGGGCATCACGTCAATATTGATTCTTGGAGACGCCAAGAGGCGTTACGTCGCACGATGGAACGCCGACCAGACCTGTTGGAACAGGTTGAACTGACAGGCAAGGAGCGCGTGTGGGTTGAGGAGCAGCGCAAATCTGACTGTTTGGGGGATAAACAATAAAGCGTCTTAGGCATGAGTGGATTTGAAAGCAGGCAGTGACCTGTTTTATAATGGAGTCAATTAAATAATGTTTGGTCAAATCCCTTTTTGTTGTTGCAATGCGGTATCCTCCATGATACAATACATCTGTTGTGTGTAATACGGTGGTCCTCTGTGGATGATGAAGGAAACGGTTGTGTTTCCAGAAGAAGCATGAACACCTGTACGGAAGGAGGGAGTCATAGATGAATATCGTCCAAGCGATCACTGAAGAACAACTGCGTAAAGATTTGCCTAACTTTCGTCCTGGTGACACTTTGAAAGTGCACGTGAAAGTTATTGAGGGAACTCGTGAGCGTATCCAGTTGTTTGAAGGTGTTGTAATTAAACGCCGTGGTGGTGGAATCAGTGAGACTTTTACAGTTCGTAAAATTTCTTACGGTGTAGGTGTGGAAAGAACTTTCCCGCTTCATTCCCCAAAAATCGATAAAATCGACGTGGCTCGCCGTGGTAAAGTGCGTCGTGCGAAGCTTTATTATCTTCGTGAACTGCGCGGTAAAGCAGCGAGAATTAAAGAAATTCGTCGTTAATACAACGAATAACGAAAGGGGCTTGGTTACAAGCTCCTTTCGTTTTTTCTACGTACATAGGGAACTGTGGATTATTGACCGTAAAGAGAGGACAGTGAGCTATGGAGCAAGAAGTAGGACAAGGAGCTGTACAGCAGCCAACTGAACAGGATGGTACGCCCAAGCGTAAACCAAAAAATGAGATTTTTGAGTGGCTCAAGGCCATCATTATTGCGTTAGTGCTTGTCTTTTTAATCCGCTGGCTTCTCTTTAAGCCGTTTATTGTGGATGGCCCGTCGATGCAGCCTAACTTTCATACCGGAGAACGCGTCATTGTAAATGAGATTTTGTATGATTTCCGTGCCCCTAAACCAGGGGAAGTGATCGTGTTTCATGTGCCGGAGGAAGGAAGAGACTTTATCAAACGCGTCATTGCCGTTGAAGGAGATACGGTCAAGGTAGAAGGTGACACGATTACAGTAAATGGTAAGCCGATTCAGGAATCTTACTTGAAAGCTCCTTTAGAAGAAGCGCATCAAAATGGTGAGCTTTACAACAAGTTTACAAATTTTCCAAATGAGAAATTTAAGGATGGAAAAGTTCCGGCGGGGCATATTTTTGTAATGGGAGATAACCGTTCCAATAGTACAGACAGTCGGATGATTGGATATATTGATTTGAAGGAAGTTGTAGGTCGGGCTGACGTTATTTTCTGGCCGGCAAAAGATATGCAGTGGATTAACCACTAGAATAACTAATAAGCAGCATAGCTGCCGTAATCCTAACTAAGAGCCTAAGGGTAAAAGTAGGAGTTACGATCAATGGGGTGATGACGGTGACGATTCAATGGTTTCCTGGTCATATGACCAGAGCGCGCCGCCAAATTGAAGCAAAATTAAAGTTAATTGATTTGGTCATTGAGCTGATTGATGCTCGATTGCCGCTCTCTAGCCGAAATCCAATGATTGATGATATTTTGCAAGGCAAGCCGCGAATGATTATTTTGAATAAAGCAGATTTGGCGGACCCGGTAGTATCACAGCAATGGATTGCCTATTTTAAGGAGCAGGGGCATGTGGCCCTTCCGGTGGATGCCACAACTGGGACGGGACTAAAAGAAATTCCGATTCAGGCCAAGCTGCTGCTTAAGGAAAAGATAGATCGGCAGATTAGGAAGGGAATGAACCCGCGTCCTATGCGTGGGTTGATTGTTGGTATTCCGAATGTCGGCAAATCGACACTGATCAACCGAATGGCGGGACGTAATATTGCAGCTACGGGTGACCGTCCAGGGGTAACGAAGGCACAGCAGTGGATCAAGATTGGAGAAATTGAATTGCTGGATACACCAGGGATTCTATGGCCTAAATTTGAGGATCAGAATGTAGGCTATCGTCTGGCAGTTACAGGTGCGATCAAGGAAGAAATTCTGAATGTCGAGGATATTGCCTTTTTTGCGACTAAATATTTGGTTCAGTACTATTGGGACGCACTGGCAGAGCGCTTTGAGCTCACCGAACGTCCTGAAGATACAGAAAATCCTGATGAAATTGTCAACGTCATGGAAGCGATCGGACGTAAACGTGGCTGTATTGTTAGCGGCGGACGTGTGGATCTCGAAAAGGCGTCAAAAATCATTTTGCGTGAGTTGCGTGCAGGGAAGCTGGGACGGTTCAGTTTGGAAGCTCCTTACTGATTCTACTGGTACACCGATAGAGAACATAGCATTTTGTGGCAAGGAAGAACCTTCCCCATCTCTCCGGAGAGGAGGAAGGTTTTTTTGGTATTTGAAGGCAGTTAAAAAAGGGTTTTGGACGATGAAGGTCTGTGGTAAGCTGAATTCAATCGCTAGAGCTACGGCATGAATGACGCGTTAAACTACATATAGATGGGCAGGTATCGAATATGGAAGATAAAGAGATTGTAGTGAAGGACATGCTACATTATGAAAAAAAATGCTGGGAGCAGTCTTGTGAGCGGATTGCAGGTATTGACGAGGTAGGTCGTGGATGCCTGTTTGGTGATGTTGTGGCCGCAGCAGTCATTTTACCAGTGGGTGAGTTACTGGAAGGTGTGGATGATTCCAAAAAATTGACGGACAAGAAGAGAGAAGCATACTACGAGCTAATTATGGAAAAGGCCATTGCAGTAGGAGTTGGCTATGTAGACGCGCAGACGATTGATGATATCAATATTAAGCAAGCAGCTCGTTTGGCTATGAAGCAGGCTATTGAGGCTTTACATGTGTCTCCTGATTATTTACTGGTGGATGCAGAAAAGGTAGATGTGCCTATTCCTCAACTCTCAATTATTAAAGGAGATGCCAACAGTCAGTCTATTGCGGCGGCCTCTATCATCGCCAAGGTAACCCGTGATCGGCTGTGCAAAGGTGAATGGGATGCGAAGTATCCGGAATATGGGATCGGTATACATAAAGGTTACGCTACCAAGTTACACAGGGAACAAATTTTGGCGCTAGGACCTACAAAGATGCATAGACGCAGCTTTCTGGGCAATTTGTTGACGGAGCAACCGACGCTGTTTGATCTGTAGTTACTTATTATGAATCGGGATAATGCCGATATAAAGCATAACTAATACCATAAGCCCCTTTGAATGGGGGAGAGTGAGAGGAGGGGCGATATGAACATCGGATCTGTATTTCGTGGATTACTTGGAGATGTGAAGGCTGGAGAGGCTAAAAAACTTGATATGCAGCCAGGTCAGGTTGTACGAGGAGTCGTGCTAAAGGTGTCTGAGGACGGCAGCGAAGCTGTGTTGCAAATACAAGGTTCTCAGGTCAGGGCAAAGCTGGAGACCCCTCTTCAACCTGGACAGACTACAACGTTTCAGGTTCAACCGGCTTCCCCCAGCGGAATGACGGTGCTTAAGCCTCTGAACGATGTGGCCAATACACCACAGCAAACCGTAGCGCTGACAGATGTATTGGAATCGGTAGGACTGCCGGATACAGCTCAGAACAGGGAGCTTATACAGGCAATGCAAAAGAATGGTGTGCCGTTGACATCTGAAAATGCGGCTTCTTTGCGAGAAGCTATGGCAAAGCAAAACGGCAATGTACAATTGGGAACGTTTGTGCAGGCGGCGGCAGTTGCCTTTCAGCGGGGACTTCCATTGACGGCAGAAAGCATAAACGGATTGCGTCAAGCGATGTTTGGGCCTCCTTTAAATGATCTGTTGTCTTCGCTGGAGCAAGAGCTTGAAACGGTATTAAAACAGCCAGGACAGGGAATATCCACTGAACGCTCAGTGGGGGAATCAACAGCTATAAAGAGCGCTGATCGAATGTCTGCTAGTCCAACAGGTGCTTCTTCCGTGGTGGTTGTAGATGGACAGGAAGGCCAAGCTCCTATATTGTTCAAGGATGCTTCTACCGCTGTAAAGCAGGCAGAAGCTGGACAAACCACAGGCGGCAAAGAATTGTTAAAAGGGACTCAAGCAGTCAACCTTGCTGCTGCAGTGAGTGAAGCGAGTGCTTTGGCAACAGATTCAGATACTGCGACGGGGGCTACATCTGCAGCCAAAGGGACTGCTCCAGGAGAAGCGGAGACAGTCAATGGACGCGGAGCGACAGTGGCATCGGAAGCTAGCGTGAATGCTCCAGAATCGGGTGCTGATGCATTAAACGGTCCTCGCACCAGAGTGGAGCAGTCACAGTCACAGCAAGCTACTGCGGCAAGCACACAGCTTAAGGATGCGGATGGCGCTCCAGCAACTGCCACGGCAGAGCCTGCGGGGGCAAAGACAGCCTTAACCGCGGCCACGGCTGACCGTCCCACCGCACAGCAGGCTGGTAGCTCTATGCCGCAGCAATCCACGGCAGGCAACACTGCCGCGTCAGAGGTGCCGCTTCAGCGGCTGCGCACGCTGCTGCAAGAGCTACGCGCGGCGGTGCCGCCCGCACTGAGCACAGCTGTGCCGGAGCAGCCCGCAACGGAAGTGGCGCAGCCAATGGCTGGCGCCTCGCGGGCCGCAGACGCGGCTGAATCGCAGCCTGCGGCGTCCAGCCCGCAGCTCACCCCCACGGAGGACCCGTGGGTGGGCCGCGTACTGAAGCTGCTTGGTGCAGAGCACGAGCAGCAAGTACACCGCGCGACTACACAGGTCGCGCAAGGGGCGGCGGCACGTATGGAGCCGCCAGAGGGAATGCCGCAGCCGCTGCCGGGATTAGCGGCTGCGTCTGGGGACACGGTGTCAGCAGATGCAGACACCGTAAAAGGGGCGCTGCTCCAGCTGATGAGCAGTGACGACCTGCCGCCCGTTTTGAAAGAGGCGGCTCAGCAGGTTGTACAGCACCTGACAGGTCAGCAGTTGCTGCTCAACACAGACCGAACGGCGCCTTTTGCACAAGTACACATGTTTATACCGTTCGTTGGACCGGACGGTCGTGAAACAGCTACGATCCAGATTCAGTCCCGCCGCGGCAAACGTGGAGAGCTGGACCCCTCCAACTGTCGTCTTTGGTTTGATTTGGACATGAAGGGACTTGGAGCGACCCTGGTAGATGTCCAGGTTGTAGATCGGATTGTAAGTGTTAAGCTCCATAATGATCATGAATGGGCGGCTTCGTTGTTAACCAGTGGGCGTGAGTCCATTCACACAGCGTTGGAGTCACTAGGATACCAACTTCTATCGCTTCGTACCGAGCCTATGCCCATAAGGACTGAACAGAACAGTCTCGCCTCTTCTGAAGTACAAAGCTATGTGCCTCAGCCGTATAAAGGAGTCGATCTTAAAATATGAAAGAGCCGTTGGAACCTCCTTCTCCTTCCATAAAGAAGGCGGTCGCCCTTAAATATACGCCTGGTGAGAGCGAAGCACCGATTGTTGTTGCCAAAGGGAGCGGCCGTATTGCGGATAGCATTTTAGAAAAAGCTAAAGAACATGGTGTTCCAGTACAGGAGGATGCTGCGCTGGTTGAAGTACTATCCAAACTCGATTTGGACGAAC
Source organism: Paenibacillus sp. SEL1 (assembly GCF_054602535.1). Lineage (NCBI taxonomy): Bacteria > Bacillati > Bacillota > Bacilli > Caryophanales > Paenibacillaceae > Paenibacillus > Paenibacillus sp. SEL1. The sequence goes on from NZ_CM137723.1 coordinate 4,234,818, forward strand.
AAATTCCTGCTGAGCTCTATCAGTTGGTGGCAGAGGTGCTTACCTATATATATCAAATGGATAGGCTTGCATCAAGGGATGACTGGTGATGTCGAATGAAATGAAGGCTGGAGGCAAGGATCAACGGAAAGCCAAAGGAGCGATGGGCGAAGAGGCAGCGGCTTTGTTTTTAGAAAACTTGGGTTACCGTATCATAGAGCGTAATTGGCGATGCCGCAGTGGTGAAATAGATCTGATTGCCAAGCAGGAGCATACACTCGTGTTTATTGAGGTACGTAGTCGAAGTAGCTCCAAGTATGGAACGCCAGCAGAATCAGTTACTGCGCGTAAAATAGCCCAAGTTCGCCAAACAGCCGCTGTATATTTGCACATGAACGGGATTGGAGAAGCTCCAATCCGCTTTGACATGATTTCTGTACAATTAACTGACGAAAAGGCAGTTGTTACGGACCATTTAATAGGTGCATTTTAAACGAGTAAGAGCTTATTCAAAGGTAAGAGTGCGGGACTGAATTCATATGTGCAGGTTGACAGGAAGGAAAGCTACAGGTATATTTTATTGAGAATAGTTATCATTTTCATCTTAAAATGAATATCTAGAAGTTGTACCTGTGAAGGAGGATTTACGTGACAAAGCATACCTTTAGTGAACATGTCATAGATGTAATTCAAGAACGCCGGACGATTAAACGATTTAAATCCGACTCCATTCCGGTAGATACGATCATAGAACTGCTGGACGTCGCTGTGTGGGCTCCTAATCATAAAATGCGTGAACCGTGGCGTTTTCTGTTGTTTGCTGGTGAAGGACGGAAAAAGCTTGCAAAAGCAATTGCAGCCGATATTGGTAAGGACAACAAGTTTGAGAGCGGCATTTTGCACAACCCGATCCAGCTTTTAGTAGTATTGGAAGAAGACCCGCGTCAAGCGGTTTGGGATGAGGATTTTGCAGCGGTCAGCGCGCTTGTACAAAACTTTATGCTTGCCGCATGGAGCAAAGGAATCGGAACGTTTTGGGTGACAAAGCCATTTTTGTATTCGCCTAAGTTCCGTGAGCACTTGGGAATTCAACCGGGTGAGAAGGTAATAGGAATGATATATGCAGGCTATCCTGACGTTATCCCAGAATCAAGACCACGTACTCCGGCAGCCGATAAGCTGACCTTGTTTGACAAATAATCTGTCGTCAGATAAACTTAGTCAAGAATTTTGAAAGCATGGTTCGGAGCTAAAATTTCGAACGTCACATTTGCAAAGAATGAAAATTTGGAAGCACCTTTTTTCATATATGCAATGATTCCCGAGAGGGAGCATTCCAATATGAGGAGAGGTGCTTTTTGATATGTATGGAAAATTACACGGAGCTTGTTTGTATGGAATAGATGGCGTTCTGATTGAAGTTGAGACTGATTTGTCCAATGGCTTGCCTCAGACAGCGATTATAGGATTGCCGGATTCGGCGATTCGAGAGGCAGTGGAGCGTGTCAGAGCAGCAATCAAAAACTGTGGCTTTAAATATCCGTCCCAGCGTGTCACGATTAATTTAGCTCCTGCTGATTTGCGTAAGGAAGGTTCATCTTTTGACCTTGCTATCGCTTTAGGGTTGCTGACAACCAGTGAACAGGTCGTTTTACCGGTGGGAGAACGGACGCTGTTTATTGGCGAGCTGGCGCTGGATGGCAGTATTCGCCCTGTGAATGGGGTACTGTCCATGGTTGATCTGGCCAAGCGAGAAGGATTCAACTCCGTGCTACTTCCCCAGGAAAACGCAAGCGAGGCTCGTCTGATTACGGGTATACGTATTTACGCTATACGGCATCTAGCAGATCTTATTCCGATTGAAGATCGTGCACAAGGCACTGTTGATAGCCCAGCGACAAATCAGAGTTGTACTGCCAGTAAACAAGTCATGATCTGTTCCTATGACCATTTACCTCAGGCAGAGCATATACCGTTGTGTGAAAAAGAAGGGATAACTAGCAACATGGAGGATTACAGCGATGTGTTGGGTCAGCTGCACGCCAAGCGTGCGTTAGTCATCGCTGCAGCCGGAATGCATAATATCCTGCTTATGGGACCGCCGGGGGCTGGGAAAACAATGCTCATCCGCAGATTGCCATCTATCCTTCCGCCTTTGACTGAAAAGGAGGCGCTTGAAGTCACCAAAGTATACAGCGCTGCCGGGAAGTGGAAGGAGTCATCGCCTCATCTGATGAATATTCGTCCCTTCCGTTCGCCTCATCATACGATCTCTGCTGCTGGTTTGGTGGGTGGGGGAGGTATACCCAAACCAGGAGAAATCAGTCTTGCACACCGGGGGATTTTATTTCTGGATGAGTTGCCTGAGTTTAGCCGTCATGTACTAGAAGTGCTGCGTCAACCTTTGGAAGACCACAATGTTACGATCAGTCGTTCACGTGCTGTTTTTAAGTATCCGGCGCATTTTTTACTTGCTGCCTCTTTAAATCCGTGTCACTGTGGCTTTTTCGGAAATGACACGGAACATCAGCGCTGTACCTGTTCACCTGCAGCAGTAGCCCGCTACCGTTCACGTATTTCTGGTCCACTGCTGGATCGGATCGATCTTCAGCTTGAAGTATCGCAGCCAAAGGATTGGCGGGAGGAAAAAGAATCATTGTCGTCCGCTGAAATGCGAAGGCAGGTGCTTGCTGCTCAAGCGATACAAATCCACAGATACAGCAAGCTTCCCTTTTCATGGAATAGTGAGCTGTCTGGTCAGATGCTTCGTAAATATGCCGTATTAGAAAAAAATGCAGCAGAGTTGCTTGACCAGACAATGGACGCACTCGGTTTAAGCATGCGCGCGTATGATCGAATTCTCAAGCTTTCGCGTACCATTGCAGACTTACATGACTCAGAAAAAATTTCGACTTCACATGTGGCTGAAGCTATTCAATACCGCCATATGGATAGAGCAAATGCCAGTTTTCACGAAAGTTAAAAAGGCGATAAATTAGTAGCTATAACACGATCATTTTTATGAAAGAGTTTTCCAAAGCGTATGTACAATAGAAAATGGAAAAAAGGACAAAAAAAGCTCCAGACAATAAAGATCTGGAGAAGAAAAAAAGATTATGACAATAGTGATTATACTATGAGTATATCAATTTTGTATATACGATTATACATCATCTCCCATGTTACTTGATGGAAAAAAACAAACATTCTTTAACGAAGGAATAGCTGAAAGGATAATAAGCCCCTCGACAAAAAACGGTTGAGGGACTTGTTGTAAGATTCATTCTAACGAATACTATTGAATTCATGAAGAGAGATGGAGATGGGCCCCCTACATATGCTAAAGAAAATCTAAGTTACAAAACGTTCAGTTTCACTTCAATATTACCGCGGGTAGCGCGAGAGTATGGACATTGTTCATGTGCGCCTTCCACCAGTTTTACTGCAGTTTCATGATCGACGCCTTTTACCAGTACGTCGAGATTTACTCCGATTCCGAAGCCGCCGTCTTCCACTTTGCCGAAATGGACCGTAGCTGTTACTTCAGTACCTTCATGCTTAATACGTTGCATGCGAGCAACCATATTTAAGGCACTGTCAAAGCAAGCGGAATAGCCTGCTGCGAACAATTGCTCTGGATTCGTACCTGCACCGCCTGCGCCGCCCATTTCTTTTGGGGTATCAATATCTAAACGGAGTTCAGGGGAAGAAGACTCGATATAACCGTTACGTCCACCAACCGCTTTTACTGTTGTTTCATACATTTTTTGTTGAATGGTCATCATAATCCAATCACTGCCTCTCGCTCAATTTATATTTTACACAATTTAATTTATCAAAATAATTATTGTTTGTAAAGTATTTTGTGCAATTAGCATGTATTTTATTATATAATGTGCTAAAATAATGACGAAAGTAGGTGATCAGACAGCATGAAAGACAATCCTAATGAAGGTACAGCGTTGAAACTTGATAATCAGTTATGCTTTGCCATATATGCATGCTCCAGAGAGATTACGAAGCTATACCAGCCTTATCTGGAAAAGCTCGGTGTGACGTACTCGCAATATTTGGTACTTATCGTGCTCTGGGAGCGTGAAGAGTGTACAGTGAAGGAATTGGGTGAGGCACTATATTTGGACTCCGGCACACTAACTCCGCTATTGAAGAGATTGCAGAACGCCGGGCTTATCGATCGAAAGCGTTCCACTCAGGATGAGCGTAAGGTGCTGATTTCTTTGACGACAGAAGGAAGCGCATTACGGGAAAAAGCTCTGTCCGTACCAGGATGCATCCAGGAAAAAACAAGTATGACTCATGATCAATTTGGGTCGCTTCTGCTCCAGTTCAATGATCTGCTCGATCGTGTTCATCAAGCTAATGTACAAATTGAAAAATCATAAGGTGTTTTCAGTTGCTCTTGCGAATCTTATGGCATGAGTTGTTCTCAGCTGAAAGAAAAATACCTAATCATGCTTGAAGAATTAAAGTGCCTCTTAATGTGGATTAGGTAATCCCATGTTGTAGAGGTGCTTTTTTTGTGTGAATTTGTATTAAGAGAAATATCCAATAATATCCAAACATTCGATTTTGGGAATGATACTGATATCAAAATACTGTAATTCATGAGGTTAAATTATAAGGAAAGCGTTTTAAAAACATGTTACAATGATGTAGGTTTAGTATAGATTTCCTTGTGAACCGCCCTTGTTGCAGTCATGTTGATAGGAGGATTCCAGAATGAATATCCATGAATATCAGGGTAAAGAAGTATTGAAGCAGTACGGAGTGGCTGTACCGAACGGTAAGGTTGCCTATACGGTGGAGGAAGCCGTTGCTGCGGCAGAATCGCTTGGAAGCGCTGTTACGGTGGTAAAGGCACAAATTCATGCTGGTGGACGCGGTAAAGCGGGTGGCGTGAAAGTTGCCAAAGGTCTGGATGAGGTGCGGACTTTTGCTTCTGAAATTTTGGGTAAGGTGCTGGTGACGCATCAGACCGGACCTGAAGGTAAAGAGGTTAAACGCCTTTTGGTTGAGGAAGGCTGCGATATTCGTAAAGAATATTACGTCGGCGTTGTCGTAGATCGTGCGACTGGACGTATCGTAATGATGGCCTCAGAAGAAGGCGGTACGGAAATCGAAGAGGTGGCTGCAGCCACTCCGGAGAAGATTTTTAAAGCGGTTGTTGATCCAGCGATTGGGCTTCAGGTGTATCAGGCACGTAAGTTGGCGTATGACATTAATATCCCAAATGAACTGGTAAACAAAGCGGTCAAGTTTATGCTGGCACTATACGAAGCTTTTGTGGACAAGGACTGTTCGATTGCAGAAATCAATCCCTTAGTCGTTACGGGTGATGGGAATGTACTGGCGTTGGATGCCAAACTGAATTTTGATTCTAATGCGTTGTTCCGTCACAAGGATATTTTGGAATTGCGTGATTTGGATGAAGAGGACGAGAAGGAAATTGAGGCATCTAAATACGATCTAAGCTATATCGCTCTGGACGGAAATATTGGCTGTATGGTCAATGGTGCGGGCTTGGCGATGGCAACCATGGATATTATCAAATATTACGGTGGCGATCCGGCCAACTTCCTGGACGTAGGGGGCGGTGCGACGACGGAAAAGGTAACCGAAGCGTTCAAAATCATTTTGTCCGATCCGAAGGTAGAAGGTATTTTCGTGAACATTTTCGGCGGAATTATGCAGTGTGACATCATTGCGAACGGCGTCGTGGAGGCTGCCAAACAGTTGGGGCTGACTCGTCCGCTTGTTGTCCGTCTTGAAGGGACAAATGTTGAGCTCGGCAAACAGATTTTAGCGGAATCCGGTTTGAATATCGTAGCAGCGGATTCCATGGCGGATGGCGCCCAAAAAATCGTCGAACTTGTTCAATAGCCTGTTTGCATTCCGATATGCCGAATAAACGATAGGGGATGTGAAGATCGTGAGTATTTTGGTCGATAAGCATACAAAGGTGATTACACAGGGGATTACGGGAAAAACGGCGTTGTTTCATGCCAAGGGTGCACTTGATTACGGTACACAAATGGTAGGTGGCACCTCTCCAGGTAAGGGGGGCACCGAGGTAGAAATTACACTGGAGAACGGACAACAGGTCAAATTGCCAGTGTTTAACACCGTAAGCGAAGCCAAGGAAGCTACTGGCGCAACAGCGAGCGTGATTTACGTGCCACCGGCTTTTGCAGCAGATTCCATTTTGGAGGCTGTAGATGCGGAACTAGATCTCGTGATTTGTATCACGGAGGGCATTCCGGTGCTTGATATGATCAGAGTCAAACGTTTTATGGAAGGTAAAAAGACCGTTCTGATTGGCCCTAACTGCCCAGGCGTTATTACGCCAGGAGAATGTAAAATCGGTATTATGCCAGGTTACATTCATCTACCAGGTCATGTAGGTGTTGTGTCACGTAGTGGTACTTTGACCTATGAAGCAGTGCATCAGTTAACGACCCGAGGTATAGGACAATCTTCCGCGGTTGGTATTGGCGGTGACCCCGTTAAAGGTTCAGAATTCATTGACATTTTGCAACGTTTCAATGAGGACCCCAACACTCACGCTGTCATTATGATCGGAGAAATTGGGGGTACAGCCGAGGAAGAGGCTGCTGAGTGGATCAGGGACAATATGACGAAGCCAGTAGTTGGTTTTATCGGCGGTGTGACCGCGCCTCCGGGCAAACGGATGGGGCATGCAGGCGCCATTATTTCTGGTGGAAAAGGAACGGCCAAAGAGAAAATTGCCACGCTTGAAGCCTGCGGGATCAAGGTGGCACCGACTCCTTCCGAAATGGGCTCGACACTGGTAAGTGTGCTGGAAGCACGTGGTATTTTGAATTTGTGTACGACACATTAAATCGTGTTTCTTCATTAATATACAAGCCATAAAACTGCATCGAAATTTGCCGCAGGCTAGTGTATAATGAAAGAAAGGTAAGCAACCTTTTTATCTTCTGAAACAGGGGATGAAAAGGTTGCTTTTTTTGCGTTAAGACAGGCTTGTCAGGGAAACGCTTGCAAAATGATTCATTGTGCCACAAAATAAGGGAGGGTTCACTCTTCCGTGAATGGGGGAACCATAGTTTGGAAGAAAGATGGCTTTTGTTAGGCTTGCATGAGTTAGAGGGAATCGGAAGAAAAACAATTCAGCGTATTTGGTCGAGTGACTATCGATTGCATGAGCTACTGCATTTTAGCGAACAAAAGTGGATTGAGATAGGGTTAAGCCCTGCTCAGGCACGAATTGCGGCTCAGTGTTACGATGAAGAATGGGTGCATGAACGATATCAGCGAGTTCTATCCGGTGATATTGGAACGGTAACTTATGTGGACGAGGATTATCCCCTATTAATGAAGGAAACAGTTGACCCACCATGGGTAATGTATACAAAAGGGGATAAATCACTTTTGCATACATGTTCTGTAGCCATGGTAGGAACTCGCGTTCCTACCGCTTATGGACGTAGAGCAGCGGAGATACTAACAGAGGGATTATGTAATGCAGGGATTACAATCGTTAGCGGATTGGCGAGAGGAATTGACAGTATTTGTCACGAAACAGCCCTGCGCCGGGGAGGAAACACGATTGGTGTACTGGGAACAGCGATTGATCAAATTTATCCTCCCCAAAATGCGTCTTTATTTGCAGAGATGGCTAGCAAAGGCTTGATCGTATCGGAATATCCTCCAGGCACGAGGTCACATCCAGGAATGTTTCCACAACGTAATCGGATTATAGCTGGTCTAACGAAGGGAACGCTCGTCGTCGAAGCAGATGCAAGAAGCGGCTCCTTGATTACAGCTGATGCTGCGCTAGAGGCAAATCGAGATGTGTTTGCTGTTCCCGGACCCATTACGTCACCGAAGAGTAGAGGCACGCTGAGCTTGATTAAGCAAGGAGCCAAAACAGTCACTGAAGCTTCGGATATTATTGAGGAGTATGAAGCAGATTTGCGTACAAGGGAGGTTTCTTCATACAATAGAGAGCAGAGTCTTAATCTGAAGGAGGCCTCCAAAGTGCCAGAAAGTGAGACTTCTGAGGAAAACCGTGTCATACTGTTGCTCGAACAGGGAACCATGACACTGGATGAACTGCTTGATGCTACGGCATGGGATTTTGGACTTTTACACGCAGTTCTGTTATCGTTAATCATAAAAAAAAGGATCGCCCAGCTAGCGGGCACAAAATACAAGCTTATTTAGTAGTTGTTTTTGCAAAGTCCTTAGTTAGTAAATGCACAAATTCAATTTTAAACATCAGGTGGAGGGCAGTATGGCATTCATCCGCGTCGCGGATTCCTACTCCTTCCCCACTTCCTGAAATGTGTTGACATTATGACTCGCAGTAGCGGAGCAGATGGAATCTTTCTGAACAAGCACAGCCATCTGGAAAAATGACCAATCTGTGAAGCGCTCTCCGCGTCATAACTCACCACATTTCAGGAAGTCTATCATATTCATGTGTGTAATTGAGAGGAGGAAGAGCCTATGGCGGATTCACTCGTCATCGTGGAATCGCCTTCCAAGGCGAAGACGATCGGCAAATACTTAGGCAGCAAATATATCGTCAAGGCTTCCATGGGTCATATCAGGGATTTACCAAAGAGTCAGATCGGCGTAGAGGTCGAAAATGATTTTAATCCCAAATACATTACCATTCGAGGTAAAGGCTCAATTCTAAAAGAATTAAAGGATGCCCGAAAAAAAGTAAAAAAAGTATATCTGGCGGCTGACCCGGATCGCGAAGGTGAGGCTATTGCCTGGCATCTGGCACATGCGCTGGAATTGGACGATACAGCAGATTGCCGTGTTGTATTTAATGAAATTACGAAGCAGGCTGTCAAAGATGCTTTTAAAACACCCCGTAAAATCAATATGGATTTGGTTAATGCTCAGCAGGCACGACGGATACTGGATCGACTTGTTGGCTATAAAATCAGCCCGTTGCTCTGGAAAAAGGTAAAAAAGGGTCTATCCGCTGGGCGGGTGCAGTCGGTTGCGGTGAAAATTATTTTGGACCGGGAAAACGAGATTAATGAGTTTGTACCGGAAGAATACTGGACGATTACAGCTAAACTAGCTATTAAAGACAGTACCTTTGAAGCGAAATTTCATAAGCTGCGCGGTGAAAAGAAAGAGCTCTCCAGCGAAGCGGATGTAAAAGAAGTGTTGGAAGCTATCGGAAAATCGTCTTACAAGGTGCTCGATGTGAAAGAGAAAGAGCGCTTACGCAATCCTTCTCCTCCATTCACAACAAGTTCCTTGCAGCAGGAGGCGGCTCGGAAGCTCAACTTCCGTGCATCTAAAACGATGTCTGTAGCTCAGCAGCTATATGAGGGTGTGGATTTAGGAAAAGAAGGGACCGTGGGTCTGATTACGTATATGCGTACGGATTCCACACGGATCGCCGCTTCAGCTCAAGAGGAAGCGAAAGAATTAATTATTCAAAAATATGGCGAAGCTTTTGTACCTGAAACTCCTCGTCAATATTCAAAAAAAGCGGCCAACGCCCAGGATGCGCATGAAGCGATTCGCCCAACCTCTGCGTTACGCGATCCGGAAACAGTTAAGCCGTTTATGAGTCGGGATCAGTTCCGTTTGTACAAATTGGTATGGGAACGTTTCATGGCCAGCCAGATGGCATCTGCTATTATGGATACTTTGTCCGTAGATATTGAAGCGGGTGAGACGATATTCCGGGCAGCAGGTTCTAAGGTTCGTTTTCCAGGTTTCATGAAAGTGTATGTAGAGGGAAATGACGATGGTAAAACCGAAGAAGATAAACTGCTGCCACCACTTCAACCAGGCGATAAATTAAAAAAAGAAGCAGTTGAGCCGAAGCAGCATTTTACACAACCGCCTCCCCGTTATACGGAAGCGCGACTTGTGAAGACGCTGGAAGAACTGGGTATAGGACGTCCAAGTACGTATGCACCAACGCTGGAAACCATTCAGAAACGTGGGTACGTTGCTATTGAAGAAAAGAAATTTTTCCCTACAGAGCTGGGCGAATTGGTCATCGAACAGATGGAGGAGTTCTTTCCAGAGATACTGAATGTGGAGTTTACAGCTAATATGGAAGGTGATCTTGACCACGTCGAAGAAGGCGAAGGTAATTGGGTCAAGGTGTTGAGTGACTTTTACGAGTCATTCGAGAAGCGACTTGAAGTGGCTGAAGAAGAAATGAAAGAAATTGAAATAAAAGATGAAGTATCCGATGTCATTTGTGATAAGTGTGGCAGCCAAATGGTGTATAAGCTTGGCCGATTTGGTAAATTCCTGGCCTGTTCTGCTTTTCCAGATTGTCGTAACACAAAGCCAATTGTTAAGGATATCGGGATTAATTGTCCTACATGCGGTGAGGGCCATGTCGTCGAACGACGGAGTAAAAAGGGACGTATCTTCTATGGATGTGACCGCTACCCGGAATGTGATTTTGTTTCCTGGGATAAACCGTCCATTAAGCCTTGCCCAAGTTGCAATAGCCTAATGGTCGAAAAACGTACAAAACAAGGAACGAAGCTCAACTGTACGGTCTGCGATCACAGCGAAATGCTGGAAGAGAGCGATGAGGGCGTAGAGACTTCTTAAGAACAACAATAGCAGGGGGATTTAAACGTGAGTGAACTACAAAAGGTAACGGTCATTGGAGCAGGTTTGGCGGGCAGCGAAGCTGCCTGGCAAATTGCAAGCCGTGGAGTGCCAGTCAAGTTATATGAAATGCGGCCGGTCGTAAAAACACCAGCACATCATACAGATAAATTTGCCGAATTGGTATGCAGTAATTCCTTGCGAGCAAACGGCCTAACGAATGCAGTAGGTGTACTGAAGGAAGAGATGAGAATACTAAACTCCTTGATTCTTAGTGCAGCAGATCGTCATGCTGTTCCGGCTGGCGGTGCATTGGCAGTGGATCGTGACGGATTTTCCGGTCATATTACTGAGACGCTTCATCAACATCCTTTGATCGAGGTTGTTAATGAAGAGCTTCAGGAAATCCCACAGGACGGTATTGTGGTCATTGCGACGGGGCCTTTAACTTCTCCGGCTTTGTCGGAACAGATTAAATCACTGATGGGAGAGGAATATTTCTATTTTTACGATGCGGCAGCTCCGATTGTAGAAAAGGACTCTATCGACATGAGCAAGGTTTATCTGGCTTCCCGTTATGATAAGGGAGAAGCAGCGTACTTGAATTGTCCGATGAACGAAGCGGAATTTGATGCTTTTTATGAGGCTCTGATTGCGGCTGAGGTAGCGCAAGTCAAGGAATTCGAAAAAGAAATTTATTTTGAAGGCTGTATGCCCATCGAAGTGATGATGCAACGTGGGAAACAAACGGCATTGTTCGGACCGATGAAACCCGTGGGTCTCGTAAATCCACATACAGGTGAACTGCCCCACGCAGTTGTTCAGCTTCGCCAGGACAACGCCGCAGGAACACTGTATAATCTGGTTGGTTTCCAGACTCACCTCAAATGGGGGGAGCAAAAGCGTGTATTTTCAATGATTCCAGGTCTTGAAGAGGCAGAGTTTGTACGTTACGGTGTGATGCATCGCAATACCTTTATTAATTCTCCGCAGCAACTTCATCCAACTTATCAGTTTAAGGGAAGAAGTAATCTATTCTTCGCCGGACAAATGACCGGTGTAGAGGGATATGTGGAGTCAGCGGCTTCTGGTCTGCTGGCTGGGATGAATGCGGCACGAGCAGCGCGTGGACAGGAAATGTTTGTATTTCCTGCGGAAACGACATTAGGTAGCATGGCACGGTATATTACGACCGCTGATTTTAAGCATTTTCAACCGATGAATGCAAACTTTGGTTTGCTTCCAAAGTTGGAGAAACGGATTCGTAACAAAAAGGAAAAAAATGAAGCTCTCGCTAATCGCGCGTTGGAAAGTTTGCGTGGTTATATCAACGAAACGGGAGTTATGTCAGCTGAAGTACAGGCATAAGGATGAAGGAAAAGGAGGAGCGCGTTATGGATATGTCCTTTCATGCTACCACCATCTGCGCTGTACGCCACAATGGCAAAGGAGCTATTGCGGGTGATGGACAGGTAACGTTCGGCAACAGTGTTGTCATGAAGCAGACGGCTAAAAAAGTGCGCAGATTGTATCGAGGCCAGGTCGTTGCAGGATTTGCGGGTTCAGTGGCCGATGCTATCACGTTATTTGAAAAGTTTGAAAATAAGCTGGAGGAACACCACGGAAATCTTCAAAGAGCAGCCGTGGAACTTGCCAAGGACTGGCGTCAGGATCGTATCCTGCGCAAGCTGGAAGCGCTCATGATTGTGATGGACTCATCCGGAATGTTGCTCATTTCTGGAGGCGGCGAAATTATAGAGCCGGATGATGATGTGCTTGCGATTGGCTCAGGTGGTAATTTTGCATTGGCGGCTGCCCGTGCTTTCAAACGCCATGGCTCTGGCATGGAAGCAAAGGACATGGCACGGGAAGCGCTAGAGGTTGCTTCGGAAATATGTGTGTATACGAACAATCAGATTATCGTGGAAGAACTGTAAATCGGCTCTGAGTATTCAAGGGTGGAGGAGTGCAAAATGAATAATCAATCGTTGACGCCCAGACAAGTGGTATCCGAGCTGGATAAGTATATTGTCGGACAAAAGGAAGCTAAAAAATCTGTTGCTGTTGCCTTGCGCAACCGTTATCGGCGTAGTAAGCTGCCGGATGATATCCGGGATGAAATTGTGCCTAAAAATATTTTGATGATCGGACCGACAGGTGTGGGTAAAACTGAAATTGCACGTAGACTTGCACGGCTCGTGGGAGCTCCTTTTGTCAAGGTAGAGGCGACCAAATTTACAGAAGTGGGTTACGTCGGTCGTGATGTGGAATCCATGGTGCGTGATCTGATGGAAACCTCTATTCGCATCGTTAAGACGGAACGAACAGAGAATGTGAAGGACAAAGCGGAAGACATGGCAAATGAACGGATTGTCAGCATTCTTGTACCTGCAGAAAAGTCAAACAAATCGCAACGTAATCCCTTTGAAATGCTGTTTGGCAATAACACGGGAACTTCAGTAGAAGAAGAACCACCACAACAGGATGGATCTTTGGCAGAAAAGCGCCGTAAGGTTAAATTCGATCTATTGTCTGGTAAGCTTGAGGATGATGTCATAGAGATTGATGTGGAGGATACTGCCCCCAATATGCTCGATATGTTTGCTGGGCAAGGTAATGAACAAATGGGTATGAATATGCAGGAGATGTTCGGAAGTTTTCTGCCCAAGCGGACGAAAAAGCGCAAGCTACCAGTCAAGGAAGCTCGCAAGGTGTTGATTCAAGATGAGGCCGCCAAATTGATCGATATGGATGATGTGATTCAGGAGTCTGTGAAGCGTGCTGAGCAATCCGGTATTATTTTTATTGATGAAATAGATAAGATTGCCAGCCAGGGTAAGGGTAGCGGCCCCGATGTGTCGAGAGAAGGCGTCCAGCGCGATATTTTACCTATTGTCGAGGGATCTACCATCATGACCAAATACGGTCCGGTAAGAACAGATTACATTCTGTTTATTGCTGCAGGAGCTTTTCATGTTGCAAAACCATCTGACCTGATCCCTGAGCTGCAGGGCCGTTTTCCAATCCGTGTGGAATTAAGTAGCCTGACTTTGGATGAGTTTGTGTCGATACTGACGGAGCCTAAAAATGCGCTGACCAAGCAATACACTGATCTACTCCGTACTGAGGAGATTGAAGTCGAATTTTCTGCGGAAGCGATCCGTGAGATTGCCAGCATTGCCGAGTCTGTAAATCGCAACACCGAAAATATTGGTGCACGTCGTTTGCATACCATTCTAGAAAAGCTGCTGGAGGATCTGTCGTTTGAAGCACCAGAGCTTACATTGGATCGTATGATCATTACCCCGGAATATGTACGTGAGAAGCTGGGAGATATTGCCCAAAACAGGGACCTTAGTCAGTATATTTTATGAATAGGGTTTCTAAAAATAGGGTGTGAGGTCCAGAATAACACTATCTTGCACCGTCGTTTAGACCTAGATAATGGTCAAGTTGATGATTTTTCTGTCTATTCCAAAAGTAGGACGTATAATCTTTTACAGGTGTAAAGTGCTAAGAAAACATTCATTTTCTTGAAATAAACCTGAAAAATTTAACATTTTATGCATCTAAAGCCCTCTTTTTTAAAAAAGATAGGGCTTTTTTCTTATTGTAATTAGGTCCCAACTCTACGAAACTTAGAATATATGACAGAAAGTTATTATTTTCTACTTAAGACCTAAAAGAAATGTATAATTATGAAATTTTATTGTCGAAAAAAAGTGAAAAATCTTGTTTTATTGAATCTTACTTTAGAGTAGACGCTGGGAGGGAGGAGCTAAATGAATCTGCTGGGTGATATGAGCTTTCAAAAGCTTCAGGCAGGTGTACAAGCGGCAAATACGAGACAACGTGTGATGGCCGACAATATATCCAATGCGGATACCCCGTATTTTAAGCGTTCGGAGGTTTCATTTGAAGAATTGCTTCAGCAGCAAATGGACGGTGATGTCACACCACTACGTGGAAAAGTAACCAATTCAAGACATTTTCAAATAGGACCTGTGAACTCCATTCCAGATGCTACGGTCACCAAAGATGGGTACTCAGTCATGAATAACAATATGAACAACGTAGATATCGACAGAGAAATGAGTCTTATGGCTGAAAATCAACTAAGATATAATACCTACATCCAAGAAATTAATGAGCGCATCAAGATGATGAGAACAGCGGTAGAAGGGAGATAGGACTAGGTGAAGATTAACAACGGCTTTGATATTAGTGCATCTGCTCTTACGGCCCAACGGTTGCGGATGGACGTTATATCTAGCAACATTGCCAACGCAGAGACAACTCGGGCGAAAGTAGAGAATGGACAAGCAGTTCCATATCGGAGAAAAACGGTTGTTTTGGAGCCGAACCAATCTGGCTTTGCCGATGTTTTGAAGGCTCAAATGGAAGGAAGTAGCACAAGCGCTGCTGGCGTTAAGGTTTCGCAAATTCAGGAAGATCAGTCACCTTTAAAGCCTGTGTACAATCCGGGTCACCCGGACGCTGATAAAGATGGCTATGTATATATGCCTAATGTAGACATTATGAAAGAAATGGTCGACATGATTTCCGCAACACGCTCATACGAAGCCAATGTAACAGCTCTGAATGCATCAAAAGCTATGGTTTCCAAAGCGCTTGAAATCGGTCGCTAAGTTCTAGGACTACTAACTACTTAATAGGGAGAGTAAAACATGATTCAGAACGCCATGTTTAATGTACAGACACCGGCAATACAGCAAATTCAATCGCCTAACAATGAGTTGACGAAAGCGACGCCTTCCGAATCCTTGAAGGATTTTGGTTCCTTCCTAAAGGATGCTCTCAATGAAGTAGGGCAGCAGGAAGCCGCTACGCACCAGATGTCCGACCAATTCATGGCAGGCAAAGTTGATGTAGATCAGGTCATGATCACTTCCCAACAAGCGCTGCTTTCCCTGCAGCTTACTACACAGGTCCGAAACAAAGCGATCGAAGCCTATCAGGAGATCATGCGTACACAGATGTAAAGAGGGTTTAGCAAAGTTTCGGATGGGGTGACGGAGTGAACGAGAGAATCGCCCAATATCGGGATAAGATTTCCGGGTATTGGAATAATTTTAGCAAAAAACAGAAGATATTACTTGTTTCGACATTAGCATTCATCATTATCGCCGTTGTAGTGCTAACGATGCAGTTTACCAAAACCGAGTATGAAGTGGCTTTCCGAGATTTAAATGCTAACGATGCTGCCGGAGTCATTAAATATCTCGATTCTGCGGGTATACCGTACCAACTTAATGCTGGTGGGACACAAATCTCAGTCCCAACTGCTAATGCGGATAAGGCGAAGGTAGATGTTGGGTCTCAAGGCCTGATTCAGAAGGGTTCAATCGGCATGAGCGCTTTTGACCAGTCCTCCTCTGCGATTGGTATGACGGAGAACGAGTTCAATGTGAAGTACAATAATGCATTGAACGGCGAAATACAGCAACTGTTGGAACGGATGGATGGTGTCCAAAGCTCCAAAGCTGTCATTAATATGCCAAAGGAAAACATTTTTGCCGGACTTGAAGAAAAGGACAAAGCCTCCGCTTCGATTCAAATGGAATTCGAGCCTGGCTTTACTCCAAATCAGCAAGCGATCGACGGGTACTTTAATCTGGTAAAAACGGCCGTGCCGAATCTGCCTGTGGAAAACATTACGATCACCAATAAGGAATATGAGTTGATTCCAACGGCCAAGGGCGGCCAAGGTGGGCTCACTAGTGGTGTTCAGGAAAACATGGCTCTACAGAAGAAGTTTGAGAGCGATGTAAGGAATAATGTCCAACAATTTTTGTCGAAAATTGTTGGAGACGACAAGGTAAACGTGCTGGTTATGTCCCAGCTAAATTTCGACAAAGTCACATCAAAAGAACAAATGGTCACACCTGTTGATCAAACGAAAATGAAGGGTATTGAAATTAGCGCCCAACAAATTCAGGAAAGCTATACGGGCAGTAGTGGACAAACCGGAGGAGTTGCAGGAACAGGAACACAGGATGTTCCAGGCTACCCGGGAGGAGCTAATTCCGGCAATACCAGCTCAGATAAGAGCTCAAGTACGATTAACTACGAAGTTAACCGAATTGCAAGGGATATTATCCAAAGTCCGTACACTGTAAAAGATTTAACCATTAATGTTGCAGTTGAACCACCAACAGGTCAGCAAACGTTGGATACTGCAACTCAGACAGCAATTCAAAATATTTTGGTTAATATTGTAAGAGCATCGTTGGCGAATTCTGGTACTACTATTACAGACGCTGATTTGGCTAAGAAGGTTTCAGTGTTCTCACAAGCTGTTCCAGCGCCTGCGAGCACGAATACATTCTTCTCAGCTTCCAACCCTTGGCTATGGGGCATCGGAGCTGCTGTTCTGGCACTGCTGGCGGGGGTAATCTTCCTCATCGTACGCGGTCGTCGTAAGCAGGAAGAAGAGTTGGATGAAGAATTGCAACTTATGCCAACGCCGACGGAGTTCCCGTCTATTACCATGGAAAGTGTGACAAATGAAAGTCAAGTGCGTAAACAGCTTGAAAGTCTGGCGAAAAAGAAACCCGACGAATTCGTCAATCTGCTTCGTACATGGCTGGCTGACGAATAGAGGTGAGTTCATTGGCAAAGGCAAGCAGTCAAGGTTTAACGGGAAGACAGAAAGCAGCTATACTTCTGATCACAATGGGACCAGAGGTATCTGCTCAAATATTCAAGCATTTGCGTGATGAGGAGATCGAGCAACTTACATTGGAAATTGCCAATGTGCGGAAGGTCGATGCCGTTGAGAAGGACTCCATCATGGCCGAGTTTCATCAAATTTGTTTGGCTCAGGAGTACATTTCCCAAGGCGGTATTAATTACGCTAAAGAAATATTGGAGAAAGCACTCGGATCGCAAAAAGCAGTTGAGGTCATTAACCGTCTAACAGCGACGTTACAGGTAAGACCCTTCGATTTTGCCCGCAAGGCTGATCCAAACCAGATATTGAATTTTATACAAAATGAGAATCCGCAAACGATTGCTCTCGTGCTTTCGTACTTGCAATTCGAGCAGGCGGCTGCAATTCTGTCGTCTCTGCCACAGGAAAAGCAGGCAGATGTGGCCCGGCGTGTCGCTGTCATGGACAGTACATCTCCAGAAGTTATTTCCCAGGTGGAACGAGTGTTGGAGCAAAAGCTGTCTGCAACCGCGACGCAGGATTATACGAATGCAGGTGGTATCGAGTCCATTGTTCAGATTTTGAATGGCGTAGACCGCGGAACCGAACGTACGATTCTCGACTCGCTTGAAATTCAAGATCCAGAACTAGCTGAGGAAATCAAGAAAAGAATGTTCGTGTTCGAGGATATCGTCAATGTGGACAACCGTTCCATTCAGCGCATTGTCCGCGATATCGACAATGCAGATTTGCAATTGGCGCTTAAAGTATCCAGTGAAGAAGTACGTGATGTGATTTTCCGAAATATGTCGAAACGTATGGCAGAAACCTTCAAAGAGGAAATGGAGTACATGGGACCGGTGCGGTTGCGTGATGTGGAAGAAGCACAGACACGTATCGTATCGACGATCCGCAGATTGGAAGAGGCCGGTGAGATTATAATCGCACGCGGCGGAGGAGATGACATCATTGTCTAACTTGATTAAATCTTTCCAATATGTTCCTGTAGAGGCTTTGAAAACAATTGATGTGGCACATACGTATGCGCCAGAAACGACGGATGAAGAAATCACAACTGAATATACGGAGCCGGAGCCTCAGCGAGATCACGAGGCTGAACGGCTGCGGGATGAAATGCTGAAGGATGCCAAGGATTTTGCCGAACGTCAGGTTCGCGAGGCAGCTGAAGAAGCGGAACGGATGCTTCAGGAGGCACAGCAGCAGATTGAAGCCTGGTGGCAGGAACGACGCGAGCATGACGATCAGTTGACTCAGTCGTTAAAAGCTGATGGGTTTCAGCAAGGATATGAAGAAGGTCAGAAGCTGGCTGAGGCCGAGCTCCAAACGAAATCGGAGCAGATGATGGAAGAAGCACAGGATATTCTGCGTCAGGCCTATGAGATTAAGGAACAACTGATTCAGGAAGCGGAGCCTTTCCTGGTCGAACTGAGTAGTGCTATTGCTGAGAAGGTCATTGAGAAACAGCTTAGCCTTGAGCCAGAATACACGATTGAATTAATTCGTAAAAATTTGGCTCGTAAGCGGGAAAAAGGAACCATTACATTGTGTGTGTCGCCTCAGCATTTCGCATTTGTGCAAGGTGCACGAGAAGAATTGTCATTAACTGTCGATTCGCAGGCAGAACTGCAAATTATTCCTGATGGTACCGTCAAAGATCGCGGCTGTGTTATCCGTTCTTCCTTTGGAAGCGTGGATGCGCGGATTGATACGCAATTAGCTGAGATCAAAAAGGAACTACTGCGTCTGGCACATGAGAATGAGGAGCGAAGACATGAAGGGGCTTAATGCGCAGCGCTACATGGATCATTTGCGCCAGTTGGACCCGGTCCGGGTAAATGGCAAGGTTACGCAGGTTATCGGCCTGATGGTTGAATCGGAAGGTCCAGACGCCAGTATCGGGGATGTTTGTTACATTTATCCGGGCAAAACGGCCAAGCCGTTGCAAGCGGAGGTTGTAGGCTTCAGGGACAATAAAGTGCTTCTGATGCCACTTGGAGAACTACAATCCATTGGTCCCGGTTGTGATGTTGTAGGAACAGGGAAGCCGTTGAATGTGCAGGTCGGGTCGGAGCTGTTAGGCAAAGTGCTGGACGGCTTGGGTCAGCCTCTGGATGGTTCATTGATTCCCTCGCGAATGGCGAGATATTCAACCTTCAATATTCCGTCCAATCCGCTGAATCGTCCGCGTGTGCAGGAACCAATTAGTATCGGGGTGCGCGCTATCGACGGGTTGCTTACTATCGGTAAAGGACAACGGGTTGGTATTTTTGCAGGTTCGGGTGTAGGTAAAAGTACCTTGATGGGAATGATTGCTCGTAATACGGAAGCCGATGTGAATGTAATTGCCTTGATCGGGGAACGTGGACGTGAAGTGCTGGACTTTATTGAACGCGATTTAGGTCCGGAGGGACTAGAACGTTCCGTGGTCATTGTGGCAACTTCCGACCAACCTGCGTTAATCCGTATTAAGGGTGCACTTATTGCAACGACCATCGCGGAATATTTTCGGGATCGCGGATTGAATGTCATGCTGATGATGGATTCAGTTACCCGGTATGCGATGGCCCAACGTGAAGTCGGCCTAGCCGTAGGGGAACCACCGGCAATGAGAGGGTATACTCCTTCCGTGTTTGCTAGTCTACCTAAGCTTCTGGAACGTGCAGGGACAGGTCCTACTGGCTCCATAACCGCCTTTTATACGGTGCTGGTCGATGGGGACGACATGAATGAGCCCATCGCGGATGCGGTGCGCGGGATTTTGGATGGACATATTGTCTTGAATCGTGGGATTGCGAACAAAGGACATTTTCCCGCAATTGATGTGTTAGCGAGTATTAGCCGGGTTATGAAGGATATCGCACCACGAGATCAGATAGACGCTGCCGAGAACATTAAGCGCTTGATGGCCATTTACAAAGATTCGGAGGACCTGATTAATATTGGGGCCTATCAGCAGGGTTCAAATGCAGAAATTGACGAATCCATGGAGCGCATACGGGACATATGGGATTTTACAAGACAAAGAACAGATGAAAAGGCTGAGCTGGACGAGGTAAGAGAGCGTTTGATTTCTGAATTTACGAGGAGATGAAGGTTGAACGATGAGATTTCAGTATTCCTTTCAGAAAGTTGTAGACTTGAAAACCAACGAAAAGTCACAGGCCGAATGGTTGCTTTCCAGTGCTGTTGGACAATTGCAGGCTGAGGAGCAGACATTAACACAGCTTGTAGGCGAAAGGAATCGAGTCATATCAGCCATTCAAAAGGCTGCCGAGGATTGCGCACCACTCTCTACCATTCAGGAATTACAGGCTTATGTTAATCATCTGGACCAATGTATTACACGCAAGCATAGGGATGTTCAATATGCGCAGCAAAATGTGCAAAGCAAACAAACCGTTTTGACCGATAAAATGCTGGATGAACAAGTTTGGCTGAAAGCGAGAGAGAAGGCCAACGTGAAATTCCAACAGGAAGTGCTCCTGCGCGAGCAGAACGAGCTGGATGAAATGGCTTCCGTGCGATTTGCCATGAAAGCCCGGTAAGCGGAAAGTCATAGGATACGCATATCAGCTGCCTGAGGAGGAAGACGATGGCACAGAAGTTAGCAGAAAATGAACTGGATATGGATTTAGGAAAAGAATCAGGCGGGGGATTTGAACGGTTTATGTTTTTCCTGATTCCGATTGTGTTCACAATCGTTCTGGTCGGGGTCCTGCTTACATTGTTTAATATGGACTTCAGAAGCCAAATGATTTCATTAGGGAACAAAATACCAGTTGTTAAAAATTGGGTACCTGAACCGAAAGATAAGGCTACACAGACGAAAGAGGCAGATCAAAAGGCTCAGTCCGAAAGTTCTGAAGCAACCATTCAGCAGTTAAAGGCAGATCTAGCCAAGCAGACGGAGGAGCTTAAAAAGGCTACCGCTGCTAAGACGACACAAGATAAAAAGGTTACTGAACTGCAGAATCAGGTCAATACCCTCCAAACGCAACAGGAACAGCAGCCACAGGCCAGTCAGCAGGGACAGGCTGGTACGCAAACTACAGGTGGAACAACAAATGAAGATCCTTATGTAAAACAGGCCAGAGATCTTGCTAGCATGTATGAAGGAATGACAGCTAGTAAAGCGGCACCGATTATGGAGAATCTGACTACGGAAGAGACTGTGCAGCTGCTAAGCTACATGGACCCTGCCAACAGTGCGAAGATTTTGCAAAAGATGGACGCTAAAAAAGCAGCCGATATTACTATGGCTCTGAAAAACGTAACGCCATCTACGGATTTGTCAGTTGCTGCGTTGCAGTCTCGTCTGAAAAAGGATCAAGGTACCACAGCTGGAACAACGAGTAAGAGTTTGCAAAGCACTCAAATCAGTAGCACATTTGCTTCCATGGACAAGAAGAGCGGTGCCGAACTTATTTTACAAACTTACAAAATCAGTCCAGACAAGGCATTAAACATATTAAATACAGTAGATGATTCGACACGTGGTTCATTACTACAAAATATGTCTGCCAAGGATGCGGCTCAGACCGCAAAAATTTTGAATAAACTGATGGGCAGTAAGTAATTTAAATGAAGGGAGGTGAAAAATAAATGACCCTTATTTCTCAAAGTGTATCGCTCGGCTCCAGTCAGGCAGCTAGCAGTACAACGGCCTCAACAACGACTACAGCGACAGCTGCTGGAGCAACCACGGGTGCTTTTAATCAAACACTTACGCAAATGATGACAGGCGGGCAAACGGGCTCAGCAGGCACAGATGCGAACGGTTCTCCATTAGTTATGGTACTTCCGCTTATTGCAACTGGAGAATCCACGGAAGCTCCAACCGAGCCGCTGGCCGAAACACTGGCTCCTTTGCTGCAAAATCTTGAAAAGCTGGATGATCAAGTAGCTGCTGATCCTGCTCTGCTTGCAACTCTGCAAGCGTGGATTCAGCAAGTACAACAGTTTTTACAAGGCGACGGAACAAATCAACAGTTAAACGGTGGAGAAACGACAGAGGCGACAGCCTTAACAGCTTTGGCAGCCAACCCGGCTACTCTTCGATTTGCATTACAGGACGCTTTGTCACAACTTGCCAATGTAGCAGAGCAGGCTTCTGGAGACCAAAAGTCCCAGGTGGCACAGTTACTACAATCGCTCCAAAGTGCAACGGCAGGTACGGGAACTATTTCTGATGAGCAGTGGAATGGTGTAATGAAAGCTGTGGAACTTGCTGATGGTGGGGATTCACAAGCAGTTCAGCCTTCTGCAAATCGAGCAAATGGTACTCAGACCGTAGCTACAGCGACTACAGACAAACAGGTTGTTGCTTCTCAGCAGCAAGCAAGTCAGGGCGAAACTAATCAACAAGGTTCAGAAGGGCAACGTTCATCAACTAATATTCTCGTTCAGTCTGCAGTTAAGACGACTGTAACGGATGAAGCGAGTGCATTCGTAGATGCAACTGAGCAAGCGGATTCGACAGCAACTGACAATCAGACTCCAGTGATCACGACTGCGGGACAGCTTTCGGTACAAACGCAAGGAACAACACCTTCGGCTCCGGCTCAACCAGTCGTACATGTACGGCAATTTGCCAAGGAGATGACCGAATTTGTAGTGCAGAAACTTGACATTGTAAAACACACTGGTTTGACGGAAGCGACTATCATGCTTCGTCCAGATCATCTGGGCCAGCTGGAAGTTAAGCTGACAATGCAAAATGGTCATCTGGTTGCCCAGTTCATGACTGAGCATAGCGGAGCGAAGGATTTGCTGGAACAGCAAATGTCGCAGCTGCGTTCGAGTCTCCAGAGCCAAGGTATCCAGGTAGATAAGGTAGAAGTAACGCACAATGAGTCGCTTTCCTCCCATATGTATCAGGATGGACGCGGATCTGGAGCTAATCAGCAGCAGCAGCAATCCAATCAACGTTCCAAAGCTCGTGGTAGAGAAGAGAGCGAAGATGCTATGAAGGTAGCTGAAATGGCAGAGGAACTCCGTAACTGGACAGCAGAACAACGTGCAGATGATATGAATCGGACAGGCTCCTTTACAGCACAAGCGTAATGATGGAGGTGAGAACACAATGACGACGACAGACAACAATGTATCCACCAGTAACGTCTGGCCGAATTACAATGTGAACAATGTCAAAACGGCGAGTGCCAAGGATACTAAAACGATGGGTAAAGATCAGTTTTTGAAAATTTTGATCACCCAGCTACAAAATCAGGATCCGATGCAGCCTCTGGAGGATAAAGAATTTATCGCTCAAATGGCCCAGTTTTCCTCGGTGGAACAACTGATGAACATTTCTACGCAGTTGAATGCATTGGGACAGTCTTTAGGTACGGCTTCCGGTTTGATAGGAAAAGAAGTCAGCTGGATTGAGGCAGGTAAAAAAGACTCCATTACAGGTGAAACAGGTGCGGGTACAGTGAAAACTGGAATCGTGGATTCCATCGTTATTCGTGACGGAGTGCAGTATGCCAAAATGGGAGCGGCTGAGGTGGCATTAAAAGATGTAACATCAGTGAGCCAGGCTAACACAACGACTCCCGCTACAGATACATCAGATACTTCATCTTCTTCCTCTACTGGAAGCGGTGAGAACTCATGAATGACAGGATAACGGTCGGACGCCTTTTTCCCGCCAACGTGCCCCCGGCAGCAATCTCAAAAAACCGAGTAAATTCGGTATCGAAGGATGCCAGACCGTTCGGTCAGGTGTTGCAGGATCAGGTGCTCAAGCTGAGCAACCATGCAGCCAAGCGTTTGGAGCAACGGGGAATAGAGTTGAGAAGTGACCAAATGGCGAAAATTAACTCTGCTGTGGATAAAGCAGCTGCCAAAGGCGCCAAAGAATCACTGATTTTAATGCAGGATATGGCTTTGATTGTAAGTGTACCTAATCGAACAGTTGTTACCGCGATGGATAAGAAATCCATGGAGGATAACGTATTTACGCAGATAGATAGTGCTGTAATTATTTCATAAACATGTATACGAAGTGGCTGGCCCGAATAGGAAAGCCATGAAAAAGCCGCGGATCGACTGATGCGGTCAACTAAGCAACCAATCAGAGGAGGATTTATACTCAATGTTGAGATCAATGTATTCAGGTGTATCGGGCATGAAGGGCTTTCAAACAAAGCTGGACGTTATCGGTAACAACATTGCAAACGTAAATACTACAGGCTTCAAATCCAGCCGAGTAATGTTCAAGGATATTTTGAGCCAAACGAGCTCGGGCGCAAGTGCACCAGACGGAACAACAACCGCCGGGCAGAATGCCAAGCAGGTAGGTTTGGGGGTCTCGGTTAGCTCAATTGATACACTGCATCTTCCAGGTAGTGCGATGACTACGAACAACCCAACGGATTTGCGGATTAATGGTGACGGATTTTTCTTGGTCAAAATGAATGATGCACAGGAAGTTCCTTATCTGACTCGTGCGGGTGATTTCCACATAGATGCAAACCGGAATCTGGTTACTTCCGATGGATTTTTTGTGGGAAATTTGGATGGAGATCCAATCACACTTGAAGACAATGTTACGGCAGTCTCTATCTCACAGGATGGCACGATTGTACAGCAATTAGAAGATGGTACAGTGAATAATGGCACGCAAATTGGTATAGCCAGAGTTACTAACCCGGAAGGTTTGGAGAAAATTGGAGGCAGCCTGTATCGTACAACGGTCAACTCCAACATTGATGAACTTGAGCCTGGACCAGCCAACTCAGAGGGGCGTGGAGCTATCATCGCGGGTCAGCTGGAAATGTCCAACGTTGATCTGACAGGCGAATTTACCGAAATGATCGTAGCTCAGCGCGGATTCCAAGCGAACTCGCGTATCATTACGACCTCGGATGAAGTTCTTCAGGAAGTTGTAAACTTGAAACGATAATCTCATTTAAACGCGGAGGAGTAGAGGCTCCTCCGCACCTATCAGGAGGTTGGTGTTACGATGATCCCGTTAACGCGGCTGAACGGCTCGCCTATGTGGCTTAATGCGCTGCTCATTGAGACTGTGGAGGAAACACCGGATACATACGTCACTTTGGTGACGGGTAAACGGTTGATTGTATTGGAAAAAGCGGCAGATGTCGTCTCCTTGATCAAGGGTTACAGCCGTGAAATCGGCATGCATGCCGCCACGATAAAAGTGCAACAAATGGAGGAAGACGAATGAAGAAGATGCTGCCATGGCTCATTACAATTTTACTCGCGATTACTTTGATTGCAGGCGCGGCCTTTGTACTTATACCAGCGCTTAGCGGGAAGAAGTCGGAAGTCATACCGAATGCGCAAGCTGCTCAAGCAGAACAACTTCCAAGATTGTCAGCAGATGAATTGGTGGAAGTGAGCTCTGAAATTACCGGTATCAAAACGAATTTGGCAGACGCAGATTACATTGTCCAGATGAACCTATCTTTTCAATTGAACGATGCCAAAGCAAAAGAATCTTTTGAAAAAATTAAAGACATCAGTATTAAGCCCATCGTTATTCAATTGCTTGCAGACACCAAACCTGATGAGCTCAGAACGGCTAAAGGCCGGGACCAGTTCAGTGACAAGCTGACGGATCTCATCAACAAGTCGCTCCCTGAAGGTCACCTGGGGAACGCCAAAATTACAGACTTTTTGCTGGCAGCCATTTGATTCCAGGTGAACTTGTCAGGAACACGTAAGGGGGTGAATAACATTGGTGGATGTACTGTCACAAGGGGAAATTGATGCCCTTTTAGCAGCTCTTTCGTCCGGTGAAATGGATGCGGAAGAACTTAAAAAGGAAGATACCCAAAAGAAAGTTCGCGCTTATGATTTTAAAAGAGCGCTTAGGTTTTCCAAGGATCATATACGGAGTTTGACGCGGATACACGAGAACTTTGCACGGTATCTGACCACATATTTTTCAGCGCAGCTTCGTACTTTTGTCCAAATTAATGTCGTTCAGGTGGAGCAGCTTCCTTATGATGAATTCATTCGCTCCATTCCGAAAATGACCATTCTAAACATTTTTGAAGCTGAACCGCTGGAAGGCCGTATGGTGCTTGAGGTTCACCCGAACGTTGCTTATGCCATGTTGGACAGGCTTCTCGGAGGAACAGGTTCGGCACCGTCAAAGGTTACTGCGTTGACCGAAATCGAGACGACGATCATGGAGCGAATTTTCAGCCGTACCTTTGATAGCCTGCAAGAGGCTTGGAAAACGGTACTGGACATTGAACCGCGCCTAGAGGCGATGGAAACGAATCCGCAGTTTATGCAGATTGTTTCGCCCAATGAAACGATTGCTCTGATTTCGCTTAGTACCAAAATTGGTGATACCACAGGGATGATTAACCTCTGTATCCCGCACGTGGTATTGGAACCCATTATGGCCAGACTGTCCACGCACCAGTGGTTTACATCCGAAAAGAAATCAAGGGCGCCCGAAGAGATCGACGCCTTGAGATTACGGGTCACCAAAGCAGAGCTCCCTATTATTGCGGAGTTGGGTGAATCCCGGATAAATGTAGCCGAGTTTCTGGGTCTTTCGGTCGGGGATGTCATTTCATTGAACAAACCTGTCAAAGAAGGACTATCCATCCGGGTGGGCGATAAATTGAAGTTTATGGGAAGTCCCGGCATGGTAAGAGATCGTGTTGCCGTACAAATTGATGAAATTGTCAACGAAGGAGTTGAAGAAATTGACGAGTAAAGACTATTTGTCCCAGGAGGAAATCGATGCCTTGCTGAAACAGTCTGAAGCGGGGACGGATTCTACTCCCGCAGGCAAGACCGTTGACGATTTTCTGACTCCTCTGGAGCAGGATGCTCTCGGGGAAATCGGTAATATAACGTTCGGCAGCGCAGCTACGGCTCTTTCCACACTGCTCGGTCAAAAGGTGGATATTACGACACCTAAAGTTTCAATTATTACCCGTTCTGAATTTGAAACTGCATTTCCAAAGCCACACGTAGCCGTACATGTAAATTATGTCGATGGATTCGAGGGAATTAACTCACTCGTAATCAAAAAGCGTGATGCACAAGTGATAGCGGACTTAATGCTTGGTGGTGAAGGTAATCCAGCGGATGAAGAATTGAATGAAATTCACATCAGTGCCGTGCAGGAAGCGATGAACCAGATGATGGGATCGTCGGCGACCTCTATGTCTACCATGTTTAATCGTTTTGTTAATATCTCTCCACCGGGGATTGATATTTTGGATCCTATGCACGGTGATGGAGTATCCAGTCTGCCGGATGAAGAGACGCTCATTACAGTATCCTTCCGGTTATTGATCGGGGATCTTATTGACTCAACGCTGATGCAACTATTGCCTGTTAATTTTGCTAAAAAAATGGTGAGCATCCTAATGAATGGCGGAGAGGATGAAGAACAACCGCAAGCGTCCGCACAACAGGTAGCTGCAACAGCTGCTCCCGAAGCGCCGCAACAAGCTAGCGTTCCGCAGCAACCACCTGCACCAGCCTATCAGCAGCCACCTGCAGCCGCGCAGGCGCCGCAAGACGCAGGATATGGGCAACAACCGCCAATGTATCCTCAAGACCCGGGATATGGGCAGCAGGGCGCTCCAGGCTATGGAACACCGGGTTATGGAATGCCAGCTGGTGTACCGCCGCAAGCTCCTTATGGAACGCCTCATCACTACGGCGCAGTACCGGGACGTAATGTAAATGTACAACCTGTACAATTTTCTAACTTGCAGTCCGGTGCATTTGCGCAAGTGGATGAAAACAATTTAAATTTATTGATGGACATTCCCCTTAGAGTCACCGTAGAATTAGGAAGGACCCAAAAGCAAATTAAAGATATTCTGGAGCTCTCACAAGGTTCAATTATTGAACTGGACAAGCTTGCCGGGGAGCCGGTGGACATTTTGGTTAACAACAAACTGATTGCCAAGGGCGAGGTTGTCGTAATCGACGAGAACTTTGGCGTGCGTGTAACAGATATTGTAAGCCAATGGGACCGTATTCAAAAATTACAATAAAAGCATAATTTAGGGAGGATTTATTTCAGATGGCAAACCGTATTTTGATCGTGGACGATGCTGCATTTATGAGAATGATGATTCGGGACATCCTGTCCAAAAATGGATTTGAAGTAGTAGGAGAGGCCCAGGACGGATCACAGGCCATTGAAAAATTCAAGGAGCTTCGTCCGGACCTGATTACGATGGATATCACGATGCCTGAAATGGACGGCATTGCCGCTCTGAAGGAAATCAAACAAATTGACGCGAACGCAAAGGTTATCATGTGTTCCGCGATGGGTCAGCAAGCAATGGTTATTGATGCCATTCAAGCTGGCGCAAAAGATTTTATCGTTAAGCCTTTCCAATCGGATCGGGTTATCGAAGCCATCAACAAAACACTGGGTGTGTAAGGCGCACCCAGTATGGATACACAACAGGGTGCCTCTGACGCATTGAGTACATCCAGCAATATAGGCAACATTGCCTGGGTCCTTTTCGTGCTAATCTTTATCATCGTACTGATCGTGTACTTGATACGGTTTTTGAGTAAAAGAAATCAGAGCTGGTTTAGCAACCGCTCCGTTCGCATACTGGGAGGCGTGGGACTTGGTCCCAATAAATCCCTTCAGCTTGTTGAAGTTGGTAGCAGTGTGTACCTCATTGGTGTGGGAGAAGATATCCGGCTTGTTGACAAAGTATCCGATCCTGAAGAAGTGGAGCAAATTTTGGCCGCACTGGAGCAGGAAGCTTCTCTGCAGCGCGGCCCGATTGCCCCGCTATTCGCTAAAATTGCGGATAAGCTTCGCCGGAACAACGCGGCACAGCAGCAGCCTGAAGAGGAGACATCTTTTCATGAGATGTTTGAATCCAAGCTTCGGCAAATGCCGAATCGCAAGGATAAACTTGAAAAGCTGCGCAATGAGGAGAATACTACAGATCGGTCGGGAGATTCATGAGAAAAAAGATTATACTTGCATGTTTGCTGCTTGTCTTGTTCAGCTTCATTTCGGTGACGGCGGCCTCTGCGGAACCGATTCCGAACATTGATATTCAAGTCGGCAATTCGGACAAAGGACAGCCCGGTGCCACCTCGCTGTCTATTATTTTACTTATTACTGTCATTAGTGTAGCGCCCGCGTTGCTTGTACTTATGACAAGCTTTACGCGAATTGTGATTGTGCTTGGCTTTGTGCGAACTTCGCTGGGAACCCAGCAGATGCCGCCTAATCAGGTGCTTGTCGGATTGGCTTTGTTTCTCACTTTATTCATTATGGCACCGACGTTCTCAGCTATGAATGAAACTGCACTTCAGCCTTATCTCAAGGGGGATATAACACAGTCTCAGGCGCTGGATAAGGCATCGGTACCGATCAAGACCTTTATGTTCTCTCATACACGTGAGAAGGATCTGCTACTCTTTATGAAATACACCAAGATGGAAAAACCAAAGAATTATCAGGATATTCCACTAACGGTGATGGTTCCGGCTTATGCAATCAGTGAATTGAAAACGGCATTTCAGATGGGCTTTATGGTTTTTATACCGTTTTTAGTTATTGACATTGTAGTAGCGAGTACACTCATGGCTATGGGGATGATGATGCTACCACCGGTAATGATTTCACTTCCTTTTAAAATACTACTCTTTGTACTTGTAGATGGTTGGTATTTGGTTGTCAAATCATTGCTTCTGAGTTTTAACACATGAATACTTCATGCAAGGACAGCAATCAAGGAGGACGGCAATGACTTCGGAGTTTATTATTTCCCTGGCTGGGCAAGCGGTGTACATTGTACTCAAGGTGAGCGCTCCGATGCTGATTTTGGGGCTAGTCGTGGGTTTGATTATCAGTATTTTTCAGGCGACAACCCAAATTCAGGAGCAAACACTGGCCTTTGTTCCGAAGATTGTCGCCGTATTGCTGGCATTGCTTTTGTTCGGGCCCTGGATATTGACCACATTAGTGGACTTTACGTATAACATTCTAGACAATTTGTACAAATATATAGGTTAGGCTGAATGTTATGAACATATTGTTACAGAGTTTTCCTGTTTTTTTGCTGATTTTTTGTCGGATTACCTCATTTTTTGTAGTAGCGCCTATTTTTTCAACCCGAGGGGTACCTAATATCTTTAAGGTCGGAATTTCAGGATTTCTAGCTTTGGTCGTGTATCTTACATATGGTACGCATCAACAGGTACCGACCGATGTATCGTACGTGCTGTTAGTGGGGCGTGAAGTGCTGATTGGGTTGTTATTGGGGTTTACTGCATATCTGTTCATGACAGCGATCCAAACTGCAGGTTCATTTATAGATCTACAGGTGGGCTTCGGAATGGCGAGTGTGTTTGATCCCATGACAGGGGCTTCAACGCCTTTAACAGGTAATTTTAAGTTTGCCATAGCGGTATTGTTCTTTTTAAGTATAAATGGGCACCATCATCTGCTAAATGCTATCTTATACAGCTATGATTGGGTACCGTTGACAAATGATTTTTTTGTAAAGCTGTATGGTGGCAGTGTAACTGAATTCCTGGTACGTTCTTTTGCGGAATCATTTATGCTTGCTTTTCAAATTGCTGCTCCCATTGTAGTGGCTACCTTTTTAACAGATGTGGGACTTGGTTTTTTAGCTAAAACAGCGCCACAATTCAACATTTTTGTTATTGGTGTACCTCTTAAAATTATTGTGGGACTGTTCATGTTACTGCTTCTCATGCCAAGTTTTGCTTTTATATTCGAAAGATTGTTTTCGGTGATGTTCGAATCCATGCGCAACTTGTTGGATATTATGGGTAATCGTCCTTAATGTCTGGTCTGGAGGAACGTAGTTTGTCATTTAAATATGCTATGAACCTGCAGTTGTTCTCAGGGGAAAAAACGGAAAAAGCTACACCCAAAAAGAAACAGGATGCAAGACAAAAAGGGCAGGTTGCCAAAAGCATGGAGTTGCCCGCCGCTGGTGTCTTGCTGGTTACGTTTTTTTGCCTCATGATTTTCGGCGGGTATTTTAAGGACCATGCAGTTCGACTATTTCGAGATATTTTTGTGAATCGGCTCTCTATGGAGGTAACGCCGAACACAACGCTGCTGATGATGGGCGAGTATGGCGTGCAAATCTTGATTATGCTGGCACCTATTTTTATTGGGGCTATTGTCATCGGGATAGCAGCCAATTACATGCAGATCGGCTTTTTATTAACCGGAGAGGGCATTACGCCCAAGTTTAGCAAGATTGATCCGATTAAAGGATTCAAAAATATTTTTTCCATGAGGTCATTGGTTGAATTCCTAAAATCTGTTTTAAAGATGACCGTGATTGGTTATCTGGTGTACAGCGTACTCTGGAAAACAAAGGCTGACCTACCCAAACTGGCTGAAATGTCCGGTGATCAGATGTTGAGCTTTACAGCTTCATTAACGATGGAACTGGGGCTCAAAATTGGTGTGGTGCTGTTCGTTTTAGCGGTGTTGGATTATATGTATCAACGTTATGAGCATGAGAAAAACCTGAAAATGTCCAAACAAGACATCAAGGATGAATACAAGAAAATGGAGGGTGACCCGCTGATCAAAGGGAAAATTCGCGAGCGTCAACGCCGTATGGCTATGCAGCGTATGATGCAGGAGGTTCCTAATGCAGATGTCATCATCACCAACCCTACGCACTTTGCTGTGGCTTTGAAATATGACGGTTCGGAGATGGAAGCGCCGCAGATTATTGCGAAAGGGCAAGATTACGTTGCGCTCCGAATTAAAGAAATTGCCAAGCAAAACGGCGTAATAACGATGGAAAACAAGCCGCTGGCGCGGGCGCTGTTTCAAAGAGCCGAAATCGGGGATGCGATACCAGCTGATCTGTTCCAGGCCGTTGCCGAAGTGCTGGCGTATGTATATAAATTAAAAGGTAAAGTGAAATAAAGGGATCGGAGGGCTAGAGACCCGTGAAAATAAAAGAAATAACTGTCCTTGCAGGCGTCATCGGTATCGTTCTTATGATGATTCTCCCGATCCCATCATGGCTGCTGGATATCCTACTCGTCATTAATATTTCTATTGCTTTGATGATTCTACTCGTTTCTATGAATACGAAGGAAGCTTTACAGTTTTCTATTTTCCCTTCATTGCTGCTCATTACAACGTTGTTTCGTTTGGCACTTAATATCTCTACAACCAAACTTATTTTAGGTGAGGGACATGCAGGGGAAGTAGTTGCTACGTTTGGTAGTTGGATTGCAGGAGGGCAAATTGCCGTCGGTTTTGTTGTCTTTCTCATTCTCGTGGTCGTACAGTTCATTGTTATCACCAAGGGATCTGAGCGGGTTGCTGAGGTAGGCGCACGGTTTACATTGGATGCGATGCCGGGTAAACAAATGAGTATTGATGCTGATCTGAATGCAGGTTTGATCAATGAGCAGCAAGCCCGTGAACGACGCAGTAAAATCGAACGGGAAGCTGATTTTTACGGAGCGATGGATGGTGCGAGTAAATTCGTTAAAGGTGATGCCATTGCTAGTATTATCATTTTGATCATTAACTTGGTCGGCGGCTTTATTATCGGTATGGCCGTTCAGGGAAAAGGATTTCAAGAGGCGCTGTCGACTTATTCTGTACTCACCATTGGTGACGGACTGGTCAGCCAGATTCCTGCACTGCTCATATCCACGGCGTCAGGCTTAATTGTTACACGGGCTACGTCGGATGGCAACTTGGCAGAGGATTTAACTGGACAGCTCTTTTCTTATCCAAAATTGATCTATATTGTGGCTGCCACAATTGCATTATTGGGTCTCTTCACGCCTATTCATATCATTACAACTCTTCCACTGGCGATTCTGCTGTTTTTCGCGGCTCGAAGAATGCAGGGCAATATGGAACGCAAGCAGATAGCCGATGAACAGCTGGAAGAGGAGCAACAAATTGAAGAAGTCCGTAGTCCAGAAAGTGTCATTAATCTGCTTCAGGTAGATCCAATTGAATTTGAATTTGGATACGGGTTAATTCCGCTGGCGGATACACAGCAGGGCGGGGATTTATTGGATCGGATTATTATGATCCGTCGTCAATGTGCTTTGGAGCTGGGTTTGGTTGTGCCGGTCATTCGTATTCGGGATAACATTCAGCTCAAGCCTAACGAATATGTCATTAAAATTAAAGGTAATACCGTGGGCGGCGGGGAGCTTCTGTTAAATCATTACCTGGCTATGAGTCCGGGATACGACGACGATTCTATTACAGGGATTGAAACGACAGAACCGGCCTTCGGATTACCCGCGCTCTGGATTGATGAAAACACTAAGGATGTTGCGGAACTATCGGGTTATACCGTAGTTGATCCACCTTCAGTTGTAGCTACTCATCTTACGGAGACGATCAAGAAACATGCTCATGAGTTGCTTGGCAGACAGGAAACACGGTCGCTGGTCGACAATCTCAAAGAGAATTATCCAGTGCTGGTGGACGACCTTATTCCTTCTGTGCTTGCGATTGGGGATGTACAAAAAGTATTAGCCAAGCTGTTGAAAGAAAAAATCTCCATTCGCGATATGGTGACTATTTTCGAAACGCTAGCTGACTACGGTACTTATACAAAAGATCCTGACGTGCTGACTGAATATGTCCGTCAGGCGTTGTCCCGCCAGATTACGCAGCAATTTGCCCAACAAGGGGAGACGTTACGCGTTATCACAGTGGGACCAGGATTGGAGAAGAAAATTGCTGAAAGCGTGCAACAGTCGGAGCAAGGTAGCTATTTGGCTCTTGATCCGGTGTCTACGCAAACGGTGTATCAAAGGATGATGGAGCAAATCAACCGTCTCATTCAATCTGGACAGCAGCCTATTGTGTTAACGTCACCGACAATTCGGATGTATTTGCGGCAAGTGATGGAGCGGACTATGCAGGATGTCCCGGTGCTGTCGTACAGTGAGCTGGAGCCGAACGTTGAAATTCAAAGTGTCGGGGTGGTGAACTTATGAGAGTGAAACGATATGTAGTGGATACCATGCCAGAAGCTATGCTGCAAATCAGGGGTGACTTAGGAACAGACGCCGTCATTTTAAGTACAAAGGAAATGAAGGTCGGCGGTTTCATGGGAATGTTCAGTAAAAAGAAAATCGAAGTGGTAGCTGCGGTAGAGGAAAAGCAACCTCAAAAGCCACGACGGTTTGGACCATCCTCACAAGAGCCTACCCAGGCGACTTCATCTTCAATGAATGCTCCTGAACAGCCAGAAAAATCATTTATGCCTGTGGTTCCCAGACAAGCTGCTCCAGAAGCTTATCGGCGGGTAACGCAGATGACGGGTGGTTCCAAAGAAGAACAAGCTGAATTAACGAATGATGCAGAACAGGCTGCTTCAGCAACTGAGCATTTGTTATCTAGGCCTGCTAATAATCTGGAGACTATGTCTCAAGTACTTGATCATGAAGCATTGCTTTCGAACATGAAATCATCCAGTGAACTGTTTAAACAGCCCATTGAAGTAAGTGTTCCAGAGAAGAGCGGAGCAGAGGGAAATCAGGCTCTGCTTAATGAATTGCGGGAAATGAAGGCTATGATGACTCGGTTTTCCCGAAATTCTTCATTGGAAAGTACTTGGCCGGAGCCGCTGCAAGAGATTTGTGAGCGTGTGCTGGAGCAGGAAGTAGAACGCGATTTACTGGAATATTGGCTCGAACAGGTATATGTGCGCCGGAGTGAGCATCCTTTTGCGCCTGAAACTTTTGATTGGGAACAAGCCTTTCGTGAGGAAGTGGCCAGTTTTATTCAGACAAGACTGGACAAAGGGATCTCCAAAGATACCAAAATTGTGTATGTGGCAGGTCCTACCGGAGTAGGGAAAACGACAACCATTGCCAAGTTAGCGGCAGAGCAGTTGTTTAAGCATCATCGCAAAGTTGGATTTATTACTTCTGACACGTACCGGATTTCAGCCGTCGAGCAACTGCGTACATATGCTACGATTTTGAATGTACCGCTTGAAGTTGTGCAGTCTCCCGGTGACGTCCACAGAGCCATTCAACGTCTGGAACATTGTGACCTGATCCTCATGGATACCGCAGGACGAAATTATCGTAATGAATTACTTGTTTCGGAACTGCAAAGTCTGCTTTCGCCTATTAATGAAAGTGAGACGTATCTGGTACTCAGCCTGACATCCAAAAGCAAAGATATGCTCAATATAACTGGACATTTCAGTAAGTTTGGTCTTGGTAAGGTTGTATTTACTAAGATGGACGAGACAGGTAGCTGCGGTGGAATGTTTAATCTTTTGCATCAGTTTCCGATGCAACTGGCCTATATTACCAATGGACAAAATGTTCCTGACGACCTGCTTCATCCCGATACAGAAATGGTGACAAGCATGCTGCTTGGACCCAAAGCATCATCAGGAGCTAACGGAGATTCCATATGAGTGACCAAGCCCAATCACTTAGACAAATGGCTTCTTCCTTGGATAAATATCGATTGCCCCCACGTAATCGTCAAGCCAAAATTATAACGATCACCAGTGGTAAAGGCGGGGTGGGCAAATCCAATTTTACGCTGAATTTTGCTCTGGCTCTGCAATCCCTTGGTCGAAAGGTACTTGTGTTTGATGCTGATATCGGTATGGCCAATATTGATGTATTAATGGGGACCAATTCACAATACAATCTTCTTCACCTGTTAAAACGTGAGAAATCAATTGATGAAATTATTCAAACGGGTATAGGTGGTTTGCCTTATATTGCTGGAGGATCGGGCTTGAGCGAATTGTTTACGTTATCGGATGACGATCTGAATTATTTTGCCGAAGAAGTAGAAAAAATGGCGGCAGATATGGATTACATTCTATTTGATACAGGTGCAGGTTTATCTAAAGAAAACCTTAAATTCATCACTTCAGCTGACGAATGCCTGGTCGTAACCACACCGGAACCGACGTCCTTAACAGATGCGTATGCGCTAATTAAAGTCGTCAGCGGGTTGCAAAAGAATACGGTATTCAAAATTATAGTCAATCGTGCCGATAACGATAATGAGGCCCGTCAAGTTGCCGATAAGATCGCACTGGTTGCGAGACGCTTTTTGGAGATCGAAATCCCGTTGCTTGGGCATATCAGTGATGATACTCATGTCATGCAAGCAGTCAAAAGGCAAATACCTTTTATGGTTGCTTTTCCGGGATGTGCGGCTTCAAGAGATATATTGAATCTGGCACACCATTTTGCAGCAATGCCACAGATTCCGCAATCAGGTGCATTGAATGGAATTAAAGGGTTTATGCAAAAATGGTTGCGACGTTCTGTACATTGATTTTGATGAGAGGAAACAGAGGTGTTTAACATGTGTGCTTACCGGGTGCTGGTTGTAGATGATTCGGCCTTTATGCGCAAAATTATTACAGATTTAATTGTAAGGGATGAGTCGTTCAACATCGTAGGTACAGCCGCCAATGGCAAAGAGGCTGTAGAGAAAGTGAAGGAATTGCAGCCCGATTTGGTCACCATGGATGTCGAGATGCCTGAAATGAATGGTCTTGAAGCATTGCCATTGATTATGGCAGCCCATCCGCTACCTGTTATTATGCTGTCAGGCATTAATGAACAAGGCATGAAGGAGACCATCATGGCTCTGGAGGCAGGAGCTTTCGATTTTATAAGAAAGCCTTCCATTGCTCATGCGCAAGATATCGAACAAGTGAGCAAGGCGTTGCTGGAACAGATGCGCACTGCTATGCAAGCAGTGCGGAGCCGCCTGGAGCGCAAGGAAGCTAATGAGCGCAAAGCTGCATTGGAACAAGCGAAAAAAACGCCACAGGAAAAGACTACAGGACAGGCGGTGACTGAGAAACGAGCAGGCAGTCAAACTTCGACAGACAAGCCTCCTGTTGTTCCGCTTGCTCCTTCACCTGCTGTATCAACTCAGCCGAAGCGTGATGCTGGCAAGTCCGTCCCGGCAGCAGCCAAGCAGGAAACGAAACGACAACAGTCTGGAACATCTGTTACGGCGGGGCGCATAGAACAGCCAGCTGCTCAGCCAAGCAAGTCAGTCCAAGCATCTACTGTTCAGAAGAAGGAAGACTTGTCCAAGGGGATGGGACGAACACCAGGGAAACTAAACAGTTCTAATACGGCCGCTGACAAATCGCTGCATGGTAAGGATAAAGCAGGGCTGGTTAAGCCAGAGCCCCGTAAGACGGTGAGTTCATCAGCTACTCCTATTCCAGCGGCTGCTACGCCTCTAGTAACGGCACCTACAGTTCCTGCCGCATCTAAAGGATTTTCTCTTAAAAAAGGTGTGCATACGTCCAGCTTTCGCAAACTGGTGGCGGTGGGATGTTCTACGGGCGGTCCGCGGGCGCTTAAGACGCTGTTGGAACGCATTCCTGGTGATTTTCCTGCTCCAATCGTTATCGTTCAGCATATGCCGCCAAACTTCACTCGTTCGCTGGCACAACGTTTGAACACGTTAAGTCCACTCCGAGTTGTGGAGGCTGAGCAGGGAATGACGCTGGAGACTGGAACGGCCTACATTGCCCCAGGGGGATATCAACTAAGAATTGTGCCAGGAGCCGGTGGTAAATACACTGTGTCACTGAAGATGGAGGAAGCTCGCAATGGTCACCGTCCTTCCGTAGATACGATGTTTGAATCGTTGCTCTCGTTAACCTCGTTGGAGCGGCATCTAGTATTGCTCACTGGAATGGGGAGCGATGGGGCCAAAATGATGAAAAAGCTTTATGATGCTGGGGTACAATCCACATTTGCTGAAAATGAGGAAACTTGTGTAGTGTACGGAATGCCCCGCTCAGCAGTAGAGTTAAAATGTGTGCGTCACCTTCTGCCAATGCAGGAGATCGCCCCCAAGCTTGTACAAGTTGTGAAATAATCGGAGTGTAACTCATGGAGGAGGTGTCTCACAATGGACATGAACCAATATTTAAACATGTTTATTGATGAGTCGAATGATCATCTGCAATCTCTTAACGAAAAAATGCTTCAACTGGAAAGCAATCCAACCGATCTAGGCATCGTTCAGGTGATTTTCCGTTCTGCCCATACCCTCAAAGGAATGGCTGCTACGATGGGATTTGAAGACCTAGCATCGCTAACTCACCAAATGGAAAACGTTCTTGATCTGGTACGTAACAACAAGCTGGCGATGCATGAATTTATATTCGATACCTTATTTAAAGGATTGGATGCTTTGGAGTCCATGGTGCAGCACATTACAGAGGGGGGCGACGGAAAAGCGGATGTCTCCTCTATTGTATCTTCACTACAATCCATCGTGAGTGGGGATTTCCAAAAGTCCGGCACAAAAGCTGCCACTGAGGAGTCTCCATCTAAAAAAGTGGACAAAAATGATCGTGCTGGGCTTGTCTTGGATCAGTTCCAGTATTCTGTACTGGAGCAATCTATTTCTGAAGGACATCGTGTTCACTATATACAGGTAACAATCAGCTCAGAGAGCCAGTTGAAAGCGGCACGTGCCTTTATGGTGTTCAACACGCTGGAAAACTCTGGTGAAATCGTCAAGGCCTATCCGTCGGTACAGGATATTGAGCAGGAGAAATTCGAGCAAAGCTTCTCGTTATATTACATAACGCAGAAAGAAGTTGGGGAGCTGGAAAAGGAAATCGCGGGTATCTCTGAAATTGACACTGTCTCAGTGGTACAACTAGATCAGGAATCGCTTAAACAAATGAGCGAAGTTACTGCTGGACTGGCTGAGGCTGCTGCGGTGCAGGAAGCACCTGTTGCCGTGCAACCACCTGCTCCATCCCAGCCGCAGTCTCCAGCTGCGGCCTCTGTGGCTAAGCCAGCAGCAGGAAAAGCACCAGCAGCTAAGGCAGCTGCGCCTACGCATAACCGTACGATTCGCGTAGATATTGAACGCCTGGATGTACTTATGAACTTATTTAGCGAGTTGCTCATTGACCGTGTGCGGTTAGAGCAGTTGGCAAGTGAAGCTTCCAATCCAGCACTGACAGAAACAGTAGAGCACATGAGTCGTGTGAGCAGCGATTTGCAAAACGTCGTTCTTAAATTGCGGATGGTA
The DNA here is from genome assembly GCF_054602535.1 of Paenibacillus sp. SEL1. Taxonomy (NCBI): domain Bacteria; kingdom Bacillati; phylum Bacillota; class Bacilli; order Caryophanales; family Paenibacillaceae; genus Paenibacillus; species Paenibacillus sp. SEL1. The sequence continues at coordinate 4,274,144 of NZ_CM137723.1, forward strand.
CCAGTAGATACTGTTTTCAATCGTTTCCCGCGTATGGTGCGCGATCTGGCCAAATCGCTGGATAAAAAACTTGATTTGGTTATTACTGGAGCAGAGACTGAAATGGACCGCACTGTTATCGACGAAATTGGCGATCCTCTGGTGCATTTGCTTCGGAACTCCGTGGATCATGGCATTGAGTCGGTAGCCGACCGGATTGCAGCTGGTAAACCTGAGACAGGAACGGTTCACTTGCGTGCTTTCCATAGCGGAAATAACGTATTCATCGAGATTGAAGATGACGGAAATGGCATTAATCGCGATAAGGTACTAAACAGTGCTATTTCTAAAGGGATTTTGACGGCAGAGCAAGCAGCGGTCATGACCGACGAGGAAGCCTATCAGGTATTGTTTGCTCCGGGCTTCAGTACAGCTGCAGTCATTTCAGACGTATCAGGACGTGGTGTCGGTTTGGACGTTGTTAAATCCAAAATCACCGCTTTGGGTGGTAATGTTACGGTTCACTCTACACTGGGCCAAGGCACTAATTTCTCTGTGCAATTGCCGCTGACCCTATCCATTATTGCAGCCATGATGATACAGATCGGTTCTGAAAAATATGCGATTCCATTGTCCTCCATTGTGGAGACTGCGATCGTCAAGCGAACACAAATTCGTTCAGTACATGGCAATAAAATGATTGCTTTCCGCGATTCTCATATCCCGCTCATCTCCTTGAGTCAGCTGTTCGAGGTACCGGACTTCAATGAAGATGAAGAAGAAGAGACAGAGGTCGTGGTCATCCGCAAGGGAGACCGTCTGGCAGCTCTTTCCGTACAGGACTTTTTGGGACAAAGTGAAATTGTCCTTAAAAATCTGGGCAAATACCTTCCAAACATCCAAGGAATTTCAGGCGCCACGATTCTGGGTGACGGTCAGGTTGCTTTGATCATCGACCCGAATGTTTTCATTAAATAATGTCTTCATCAAAAATGAAAGAAATGTGAAGTTGCTGACATCAATAAGGAGGGTTTTTAGACATGGGAGAAGAAATTAAAGTTATCGTATTTAAGCTTGGTGAAGAGGAATACGGTGTTGAAGTAGAAAAAGTCCAATCTATTGAACGCATGGTGCCGATTACACGGGTTCCAAGAACCTACGATTTTGTTAAAGGCGTATTCAACATGAGAGGCGTAGTCATTCCGGTTATTGATCTTCGTGGCCGGTTTGGATTACCTGAAGCTGAATATACCGATCAAACTCGCATCATTATCGTTGCAGTGGGTGAAATGCAAGTCGGCTTTATTGTTGACTCAGCGAATGATGTTATTGACCTGAATTCTGACAATATCGAGACACCACCGGAAGTGATTGGTGGAGTTAAGGCTAAATACCTTCGCGGAGTTGCTAAGATTGGTGAAGAGCGCTTGTTGATTATGCTGAACTTGTCCGAAGTCCTGAATCGTAGCGAGATGAACCAACTGGAAGGCTTAGAGGATTAATATATGGAAAATCTTGGAAATCTTGAAGACTTCAAGTTGGATGTGTTGAAAGAAGTCGGCAACATTGGCTCGGGGAACGCTGCTACAGCGCTCTCCCGGCTTCTCAATAAGCCGGTCGATATGGGTGTGCCCAAAGTACAAATGCTGCCCTTTGAGGAAATTGCCGAGAAAGTCGGCGGCTATGAGCAACTTGTTGTTGCCATATTTTTTAGGGTAGAAGGGGAAGCCCCCGGGAATCTATTCTTCATATTGCAGCCTCAGGCGGCAAAAAGCTTACTTTCCCGTTTGGCGAATATTCCTTCAGATGATGAGGACAGTTTTAACGAAATGGAGCACTCAGCCCTGTCGGAGATCGGAAACATTTTAGCAGGCTCATATTTGTCTTCGCTGGCAGACTTTACGCGTTTATCTATGTATCCAACAGTCCCTGCGCTGGCGTTGGACATGGCAGGAGCAATTCTCAGCTATGGACTGCTGCAGTTTGGGCAGATGGGGGATGCTGCATTATTGATTGACACATCGTTTCTGGAAGGGCAGAATCAGATAGAGGGTCAATTTTTCCTGATTCCTGATCCAGAATCGTTCGGGAAAATCTTTAGGTCGTTAGGAGTCCCGATGAACGATGATTGAGGATAAAAGCATCATTAAAGTCGGTATGGCTGACTTAAATGTTACCAGTAACCCGAACTCGATTCGCACGACAGGACTCGGTTCTTGCGTCGGATTGACTCTCTACGATCCTCACTTGAAACTGGCAGGTATGGCACATGTGATGCTACCATCCTCGGATATTGCACGTGAAGGGCAACTGAATATTGCTAAATACGCCGATACGGCGCTGCCCGAGTTATTTGAGCGGATGCTGAAATTGGGTGCTGAACGACGCAGACTGATTGCCAAAATGGCAGGGGGAGCGCAGATGTTCGCCTTTGCCGGTAGTGGAGATACCATGCGCATTGGTCCACGCAATGTAGAATCATGCAAAGAGATGCTCGTAGATCTCGGTATTCCCTTGATTGCGGAGGACACAGGCGGCAATTATGGACGAACGATTGAGTTGGACTCTGAAACTGGCGTTTTGAATATTCGAAGCGTACAAAAAGGTGTAAAGGAATTATAAACATGTTATTTGGCAGCTTACGCATTAATCTTTGGTCTGGAGTAGTCGGATTTATTCTGACTTTTGTGTTGTCCGTTGGCAGCAATCTGCTGACCACGAGCTTAATTCGTGGCTTGATCGCCTTCGTTTTTTGGTTCCTACTTGCATTTGTGCTGCGCTGGACACTAGGTGTTGTAGCGCGGCCAGATCTGGGGAATGCCCAAAGCCGGGCAAGCTCTCAGGTAGATGGCGTAGGGGGGAATCTGGACCTGACGACACCAGACGAGAATGAAAACCTGAATGAATTGCTGAAACCGAAACCAGAGCAGACGGACGAAGGGAACAATGGTTTCGCGCCTTTAAACCCACCTAAGCTGGTTTCCAACAAGGACCCTGAAGAATTGGCCAAGGCCGTTCGTCACCTGACAGACAAATAAGGAGGGTGAAGCCGATGAACGAGCGTAAAGCCGCTCATTTAAACCATTCCGAACTATGGGAGCAATGGAAAGAACACGGTGACAAGGAAGCAAAGAAACAGTTAATTGAAAAGTATCTCCATATTGTGGAATATGTTTCGGGCCGCCTTGCAGTAGGCTTGCCCAAAAATGTATCCAAGGATGATCTGGCGAGTAACGGCGTTATGGGTTTGATTGACGCTTTAGAGAAATTTGACTATGAGCGTGGTTTGCAGTTTGAGACTTATGCTTCTTGGCGTGTTCGCGGAGCGATTTTGGATGGTCTTCGTCAAGGGGATTGGGTTCCTCGTTCAGTTAGGGAAAAAGCAAAAAAAATCGAGGATGCCTACCAGCATTTGGAACAAAGATATTTACGTACGGTAAGCGACGAAGAGATGAGCCATTATTTGGACGTTTCTGAAAAAGAGTTTCAAAGTATGATCCAGGAAGTCGCTGTTATGTCGATTGTCTCACTGGAGGACCCGATCCGCGAAGAGGAATCGGAAACACGGCTTTCCCTTTTGGTGGACGAGAAGGCGAAAAATCCGGATCATAAGGTCAATGAATTTACACTTCGTGATGCCCTTGCACAAGGCATTGATAAATTGACTGAAAAAGAACGTATCGTTGTTTCTTTATTGTATTACGAGGATTTGTCACTCAGCGAAATCGCTGAGGTCATGTCGCTATCTCCATCGCGAATTTCACAGTTGCATTCCAAAGCAATATTACGTCTAAGAGCGACATTGGACAAACAACGGGATTTGCTAATGCGTAAAGATTAACGTACGGGAGGTTACAGTAACAGTTAGACGGAAGGAGCACCCTTGTGGAGAAGCAATATGCTTTGGACCAGTATTTAAAAGTGGTTGTCTCACCTGACAAACAAACAGCCTACTTGGAGTTTGCCAAACGTGAAGAAGGTTTTGCCTGTTCTGTGGAAGAATTAGAGCGTTTTCTAAGCAACCAAAAAATATCCTACGGTTTAATGACCGATGCGATTCGCGTATTTGCGGCAAATCCGGAAGATCATTTCTTCGGAAAATTACTGATTGCTCAGGGAAAGCAGCCGATCCATGGCAAAGACGGAAAAATTAATCTGGCTGATATTGTGACTGGCGAAGATGCACATAAGCCACTTGAAACCGTAGATGGTCGGGTGGATTATAAAGAACTAACTCGTTTAAGAAATGTAAAACGTGGACAACTGATTGCCGAACGAGTTGATCCTGTGCCGGGTGTACCGGGGATTGCTGTAACCGGAGAGGAAATTCCTTTTCTTCCAGGAAGAGAGGCGCGTTTTAAAGTTGGAAAAAATGTAGTGATCCATCCGGAAGGTGTTGCCATGTATGCGGCTATTGACGGACTGGTGACTACGACTGAAAAGGGCAAGCTTAATGTGTTCCCCGTATATGAAGTGAACGGGGACGTCGATTATAGTGTCGGTAACATTGATTTTGTTGGAACCGTCGTCATTCGTGGGAATGTCTTGACAGGGTTTCGCGTTCGGGCGGCTGGCGACATTCGTGTCATCGGTGGTGTGGAAGGCGCTGAAATTGAGGCGGAAGGTTCAGTGGAAATCAGTGGCGGTATTATCGGATACCATAAGGGGTTCGTGAAAGCTGCACAAAATGTCAAATGCTCATTCATACAAGATGGTAACGTGATTGCGGGAGGCGATATACTTGTATCCCAGAGCATCATGCATTCCCAGATTAAAGCGAGTGTAAATGTACTCTGCGAGGGGACCAAAGGGCTTATCGTAGGTGGCAGTGTACAAGCTGGTAAAAAGGTAGTAGCTCGTACCATCGGTAATACGATGTCCACAGCTACTGTTATCGAAGTGGGTGTGCTTCCTGAACTGCGCGATGAACTGACAGAACTCCGCGCACGTTTGAAGCAGCAGACAGACAGCCAGGATAAAACGAATAAGGCCCTTACCATATTGGATCAACTTGCCGCCGCCGGACAGCTTGCACCTGAAAGAATGGCTATGCGAATCAAGCTGACATCTACTAAAAAATCTAATGAACAGGAGCTTTTGGAAACCAAGTCCAGAATGCTTGAAATTGAACGAACATTAGAGGATACGAGCCGGGCACGGGTAGAAGTGAAAAATGTGATTTACGGTGGCTCTAAAATAGTTATCGGCAGATATACAAAATTTATTAAAGATTCAGTGGAAAGAATGGCGTTTTATTATCATGAGGGAGACATCAGCATGTCCTCCTACGTGTAATTCAGCACACTGTTAATCATTCAACATTGTATTCCTTGAAAGACAGATACGGATGCCCAATCGGAAAGGGTGTGGTCCAATGAGCTTGAAGGCTGTTGAATTGCAAATTGCCGTACCTCGCACCAGTGAAGCAGGAAAATACCAAAGTGAGTCCCAGCAGCGGCCGATGAATGATCAAGCATTGCTTGGACAAAAGGCCGCGCTGGAGACAGAGAACATGCGTCAGCGAACCAGTGCCATAGATCAGTCTGCAGAAACATTCGTCGGTGAGCGGCAAACGGGAGGACAGAACAGAGATTCTTCCCAGCAGAGCCGTTCCCAATCAGATGAGACTGAGGTGCCTAAGGAGCATCCGGCAGAGCATCCGTACAAGGGACACCATATTGATTTTTCGCTCTGATCCGACAGGTGGAGAAGCGTTATTAAAGGAGACGATGGGCAGTGGATCAACCATGGATTTATATTGTTCTGCTGGGCGCTGCAGCTGTTGTCTACGCCTGGCTTCTGCCTAAGCGTCAGCCAGGCCGGGGAACAGAAGAGGCCGTCGTTCAAAAGGTCGAGGCCACATTGGAGCAGTATATGGCCGATATTGAAAACGACAATGACGAGCTGATTGAGCTCGTATCTGGTATGAAGCAGGAGCATACAGTTAAACAGGCGGCATTACAGGAACAAGTAGCTGAGCTTCGGAACCGTATCGTGGAGCTTGAGCGCCAGGCTATGTTTGCTACTGTTTCTATGCAAACCGAGCCTGTATCTAAGGAAATACAACATACAGTAACTTCTCATCAGGTAGCGGTTGCTTACGGTCAATTTCAAAGTCCGCAACCTGGAGTGTCTGCACAGGAAGGCTATTCTGATTCAGAAGCTCCTCTCGTAACTATGGAGGAGCAGACAGTATTGCAAGACCCTGAAACTGAGCAGGAAGTAGAGTCCATCCGTGATCGTTATCAAGAGTTGTTTGCGCTGCATGAGCAAGGCAAGTCGTTGGATTATATAGCCAAGCAATCAGGCATCCAGCGGGGGGAAGTACAGCTTATATTGCAACTCGCGGAGCGGGAGGATGTAACGTGATCAAAAACCGTTCATTTATGCTAGGCATGGGTACGGGCCTTATAACGGGGGCATTGCTGTTGCAACTGGCAATGATCGGTCAGGGACAATCGCAGCAATCTTCAACAGACCCAAAAAACATGACGCGAGAGCAATTAGAAAAGGCAGCTGCCGAATTAAATCTTCAGATCAGTGACAGTTCTGATCCGAAAATGACAGAAGAGGAATGGCGTAATAAGGTGATCAAGGAAGGCAACAAAACTCCGGTTGCACCCCAAAAGGCTAAACCAGCTCAAACGCCGTCAACACCAAAGGTACCTGCAAATAGCACATCCTCGGCGGCTTCTAAACCTTCGACCAGCGCATCGGTTCCACAAAGTCCGAATAAGCCGCAAACTCAAAGGTCTGGCACTACAACGACTCCCAACATCCCCAAGCAGCCTGCCACCCCACAAGTGCAGTATAGCATTGCATCGGGAAGCAATTTGAGAAGTGTGGCATCAGGATTGCAACGGGCAGGGGTTGTGTCGGATGCTAGTGCATTTGAGGCAGCAGCTAAGGCCCAAAAAATCAATACCAAAATTCGTACCGGCACCTATCAGTTTGCTAAAGGTGAGGATTTCAGTTCTATTATTACTAAAATTACGAAAAAGCCGTCCAACTGACCAGACCGGGAAGTGGACGGCTTTTATTCATGCTGACAAGTTCGATAAGAGGCGTAAAACGTCACATTTTGCGTTGTTCCAACTATTGTCGAAAAGTTGGTTGCAACGATGCAAATGTTATGGTATATTAATTGACGGTGTTAAAAACGCACGTCGGTTAATTTTATAGAGGGTGCTTTCCAATGGAAAGTCTTTATGAAAAATGATGTCGGCGGAGGACACACAAAAAACCAAACTTAGGAGGTGCGTGAAGATGGCAGTAATCTCCATGAAACAGCTTTTGGAAGCTGGGGTTCACTTTGGTCACCAAACACGTCGCTGGAACCCGAAAATGGATCGTTATATCTTCACTGAAAGAAACGGTATTTACATCATTGACTTGCAAAAGACAGTGAAAAAGGTTGAGGAAGCTTACAACTTCGTAAAAAGCATTGCAGCTGAGAATGGTACAATTCTGTTCGTAGGCACGAAGAAACAAGCACAAGATTCCGTTAAAGAAGAAGCAGCACGCGCTGGTCAATTCTACATTAACCAACGTTGGTTGGGTGGTACGCTGACTAACTTCCAAACGATTCAAAAACGTATTGACCGTTTGAAACAACTGGAAGCTTGGGAAGAAGACGGTACATTCGCAGTTCTTCCTAAAAAAGAAGTTATCATTCTTCGCAAAGAAAAAGATCGTCTTGAAAAATTCTTGGGCGGTATCAAAAACATGAAGGGCCTTCCGAGTGCTCTGTTCATCATTGATCCACGCAAAGAACGTATCGCGGTTGCTGAAGCTCGCAAATTAGGTATCCCAATCGTAGGTATCGTTGATACAAACTGCGATCCAGACGAAATCGACTATGTTATCCCAGGTAATGACGACGCAATCCGCGCTGTTAAATTGCTGACAGGTAAAATGGCTGATGCAGTTATGGAAGCAAACCAAGGCGAAGAAACTACAGCATAATATTTCCATTAGGAAATACCTATATGAATTAAATGAAAAGGGTGGTTGGCAGGTGTATAACCTCTCACTACCCTTTTTTTAAGGAATAAAGCACGGTATACCACTGAAAATCAAATTTGGAGGGAAATAATATGGCAGTTAATGCTAGCGCAGTAAAAGAGCTTCGTGAAAAAACAGGCGCAGGAATGCTGGATTGTAAAAAAGCGCTTGAAGAAGCAAACGGTGATTTGACAAAAGCGGTTGAAGTTCTGCGCGAAAAAGGACTTGCAGCTGCAGCCAACAAAGCAGGTCGTATTGCTACTGAAGGTGTTGTTGAATCCTACATTCATGCTGGCGGCCGTATCGGCGTACTGGTAGAAGTAAACTGCGAAACAGACTTCGTAGCTAAAACAGACCAGTTCAGAGATTTTGTACGCGACATTGCAATGCATATCGCTGCATCGAACCCTCGTTATGTTCGTCGTGAAGAAGTGCCACAGGAAGAAATCGAAAAAGAAAAAGAAATCCTGAAAGCACAAGCTCTGAACGAAGGTAAACCAGAGAAAATCGTTGAAAAAATGGTTGAAGGCCGCATTGGTAAGTTCTATGAGGAGTTCTGCTTGTTGGAGCAATCTTTCATCAAAGATCCAGACAAAACAATCTCCACGCTTATCAACGAAAAAATCAGTACAATTGGCGAAAACATCTCCCTGCGTCGCTTTGTTCGTTTTGAACTGGGTGAAGGTCTGGAGAAAAAAGAAGATAACTTCTACGAAGAAGTTATGTCTCAAGTGAAACAATAATTACCAACGAACGGTAATTGCATATGGAAAAAACGGAAATGGAACACATCAGTGTTCCTTTTCTTGCAACAGGACACCTATCCTGTTACATAAAGTATAAATGATATTGGAGGGTGATCATTTGGAAAAACCTGTGTTTAAGCGTGTTGTCCTGAAAGTTAGTGGTGAATCGCTGTCAGGTCCTAACGGTTACGGTATTGATGCGGATACGATTGCGTCCATTGCCGAACAAGTCAAAGACGTGGTGGAACTGGGAGTAGAAGTTGCTATCGTGTGTGGTGGCGGTAACATCTGGCGTGGTATTGCTGGAAGTGCCAACGGAATTGACCGGGCCACGGCAGATTACATGGGTATGCTGGCAACAGTGATGAACTCACTGGCCTTACAGGATGCTTTGGAACAGATTGAAGTACCTACTCGTGTACAAACATCCATTGCGATGCAACAGATTGCTGAACCTTATATCCGCCGTAGAGCTATCCGTCATTTGGAAAAAGGTCGGGTTGTTATTTTTGCAGCAGGTACAGGTAATCCGTTCTTCTCGACTGATACTACTGCTGCATTACGTGCTGCTGAAATTGAAGCGGAAGTAATTCTGATGGCTAAAAATAAAGTGGATGGCGTATATTCTGCTGATCCGTTTAAAGATAGCACAGCCGAGAAATATGAGCAGCTTACGTATTTGGATGTGCTCAACAAAAATCTCGGTGTCATGGATTCTACCGCTTCCTCGTTGTGCATGGATAACAATATTCCGTTGATTGTCTTTGCTATTACAGAGCAAGGTAACATTAAACGTGTCGTGCTGGGTGAGAAAATTGGTACGATCGTCAAAGGGAGTGTAAATTAATGCCACAATCTGTGAAAAAGAGTGCTGAGGAACGCATGCAAAAAGCAATCCAAGCATTGCAACGTGATCTTGCATCTTTGCGTGCAGGACGGGCGACACCAGCTTTACTGGACCGTGTACAGGTAGAGTATTATGGTGCAATGACTCCAGTCAACCAGCTGGCGAATATCAATACACCTGACAGCCGGACCTTGATGATTCAGCCTTGGGACAAATCTTCCTTGGCCGATATCGAGCGCGCTATACAAAAATCCGATTTAGGTTTGACACCTTCGAATGATGGTAACACCATTCGTCTGAGCATTCCTGCTTTGACGGAGGAACGCAGAACTGACTTGGTGAAGTTGACGAAGAAGAACGGTGAAGAAGCGAAGATCGCTATTCGTAACATTCGTCGTGATGCCAATGATGACATCAAAAAATTGGAGAAAAGTGATATTTCCGAGGACGAATCTCGTAAACATCAGGAAGATATCCAGAAAACAACTGATAAGTTTATCGCTGAAGTGGATAGAGTTTTAGCTGCAAAAGAAAAAGAAATTATGGAAGTTTAAAAGATTGGCAGCCCCTCCCTTACGGTGGGGTTTGTCTCTTTTCAAGCCTGAGGCACATTTTCAGAGAATGCTGGAGGAACTGGAATGATCAAACGGGTTCGGTCTTGGTGGAACGGGGAACAAAAACAGCAAACACCGGCCATTTCAAAAGACAATATTCCGCAGCATGTTGCTGTCATCATGGATGGGAACGGCAGATGGGCCAAACGGATTGGAATGCCGCGGATTGTAGGGCACCAAAATGGAATGAAGGCAGTGAAACGCACAGCAATTGCAGCGGATGAACTGGGTATTAAGTATTTAACTTTGTTTGCATTTTCAACTGAAAATTGGACGCGTCCAAAGGACGAAGTTGATTTTCTAATGCGCTTACCGCAGGAATTTCTGGCTATTGAGCTAGATGAGCTGATTGAAAAAAATGTGCAAGTGCGTATGATGGGCAATAAGGAACATTTACCTTCCCATACCGTTGAGGCGCTGACTGAAGCGACTCGACGAACTGAAAATAATACCGGACTTGTTCTTAATTTTGCATTAAATTATGGAAGTCGGTTGGAAATCACAGAATGCATGCAAACATTGGGCCGTCAAATTGCGGATGGGAAGCTTAAAACAGAAGATATAACATCTGAGCTGATCGGTAATACGTTACTTTCTAGTGGTATGCCAGACCCTGATTTACTGATTCGAACAAGCGGTGAGCTTAGACTTAGTAATTTTATGCTCTGGCAGCTTGCCTACAGTGAGTTGTGGTTTACTGATATTTATTGGCCTGAGTTTAAGAAAGAACACTTATACGAAGCAGTGATCGAATATCAGCAAAGAACACGGCGGTATGGCGGACTGAAGTAAATGGAGGATGAAAGCCGTTGAGACAGAGATTAATTACCGGTATTCTGGCAGGCATATTCTTTTTGGCGATGGTCCTGTGGGGCGGCTTGGCCTACCATTTGCTTATATTGGCGATGGCCCTAATCGGATTTTATGAGTTCGCACGAATGACGCAGGTATCTCCTTTTGGAGGTACAGCAATACTTGGATACGTAAGCATATTAGCTTTTGTATTCCCGTATGAACCTTTTGGTTTGCACTCACCCTTACCCTTTGCCAGTATGCTTTGGCTGGTAATGATAGCTTTTATGATCATCACGGTAGGAACAAAAAATAAAATCCCGATTCAAACGGTAGCTATATTATTTCTTGGTACCGTTTATATAGGGTTTGGATTTTCGTATATTGCGGAATCACGTCATATGGAACATGGACTGTTATGGACATTTTTATTATTGGCTTGTATTTGGGCAAGTGATGCAGGGGCATATTTTGTAGGCAAAATGGCAGGAAAGACGAAATTATGGCCTGCGATCAGTCCTAACAAAACGGTTGAAGGATCCATTGGCGGCATCGTTTTAGCGTTGGTTATAGCTCTTGTATTCGCTGGATTATCGGGTGGACTGCTGCCATGGGGCAAAGCCATCGGTATCGGTTTGTCATGTGCAGTTGTGGGACAACTGGGCGATTTGGTACAATCTGCATACAAACGAGTGTACGGCATTAAAGATTCCGGTAATCTGCTGCCAGGGCACGGTGGTATACTAGACCGCTGCGACAGCTGGATTGTCGTTTTTCCATTTGTACATATGCTGATGCTGCTTCCATGAGTCTATTGATTACAGTTTATGCTCAGGCTAATCTCTATGCTGCTCACTCTGCGCTACTAGAAGGTTGGAACCAGTAGCATAGCTGCCTGAATAACAATCAATGAGCTCCTGGATAAAAGTGATTTTCAGGATAGGAAGGTGCATCATGAAAAGAATTACGGTACTTGGTTCAACCGGATCTATTGGAACTCAAACGCTGGATGTAGTGTCCATGCACCCGGATCAGTTTACTGTTGAGGCTTTAGCAGGTGGTTCTAATATAAAGTTACTTGCTGAGCAGGCTCATCTTTATAAACCCAAAAAAGTGTCTGTGGGTACTCGGCAGTTGGCGGATGAAATTCGTCCTTTACTGCCTTCTGGAACGGAACTGTATTGGGGAAATGAAGGACTCGTTGAGCTTGCTGCGAACACAGAGGCGGATATGGTTGTGACGGCTGTAATGGGCAGTGTCGGATTGCACTCCACGCTGGCCGCAATTGAGGCTGGAAAACAGATCGGTTTGGCCAATAAGGAAACACTGGTTACTGCTGGTCATCTGGTCACAGCGCGGGCTCGGGCGAAAGGAGTGCCGTTGCTGCCGATTGACAGTGAGCATTCAGCTATTTTCCAATGCTTGAATGGTGAGCGTATGAAAGATGTGGCACATATTACTCTCACAGCATCAGGGGGTTCTTTTCGAGATTTGACAAGAGAACAGTTGCGTGAAGTTACAGTGGAAGATGCACTCAAGCATCCCAATTGGTCAATGGGGGCCAAAATTACAATTGATTCAGCAACGATGGTAAACAAGGGGCTGGAAGTCATTGAGGCGCATTGGCTATTCGGACTTGATTATGAGCAGATTCATGTGTTGCTTCATCCGGAAAGCATTATTCATTCCTATGTTGAGTTTCAGGATACAAGCATTGTTGCTCAACTTGGGAATCCGGACATGAGAGTACCCATTCAATATGCATTGACTTATCCTGAGCGTATGAAGTCCCCGGCGAAGCCGTTGTCACTGGCTGAAGTGGGCAGACTCCATTTTAAGGAAATGGATTATAATCGTTTTCCTTGTTTAAGGCTTGCCTTCGAATGTGGTAAAATGGGTGGTACAGCACCGACCGCATTTAATGCAGCTAATGAGATTGCTGTTGCCCGTTTCCTGCGTGGAGAAATTTCTTTTCTGCATATTGAAGCTATTATTGAACGTGTGCTGGAGCGGCATGTCAATGTGGCTAATCCTGATCTGTCTGCGATTGAAGCATGTGACGGAGAGACTCGTAGCATAGCTGCAGAATTGTAGGCTAATGTTGGGTTAGAAACGAAATGTGATTCTCTTGTGCGGGATCGGAGAATAATGATAATCTAGGAAGACAAACTCGATCTCATTGAAAGGGGAACGGAAACGATTGGAAACGATTCAAATAGTGTTGATGACGGTGCTCATGTTTTTCGTCATAGTGACAGTGCATGAATGGGGGCATTATTATTTTGCCAAGCGCGCCGGGATTCTGGTACGGGAGTTTGCGATCGGTTTCGGTCCGAAACTGTTTTCTTATAAAAGAAACGAGACGCGATTTACGTTGCGTTTGTTGCCGTTCGGTGGCTTTGCCCGCATGGCGGGAGAGGATCCGGAGGTCAATGAAATTGAGACCGGACAAACGATTGCTGTACGCGTAACGGATGACGTCGTGAAGACCATCTATCTGGATCAACTGGATAATCGTAAGAATGTGGTGCGCGGCGAAGTGTTGGATATTGATCTGGAACAGTCGTTAACTTTAAAATTGGATGTAGATGGCGAAGATCAGCAATACACTGTACACCCGCAAGCGATGATGGTAACCAAAGGTCAATCCATTCAGATTGCACCCAAGGATCGGCAGTATGGGAGTAAAACAGTAGGACAGCGTGCGATGGCTATTTTTGCTGGACCACTGATGAATTTTATTCTTGCCTTTATTTTGTTTGGTCTGCATATTCAGATGGTCGGCATACAAGTGGACAACCCGACGTATGTCCAAATTAGTGAAATTACAGCAGGTATGCCTGCTGCTGAAGCTGATTTGCATAAGGGAGATATCATCGAATCGGTGAATGGAATAGCCATTGGTGCGAATGTTGAAAACATGATCAAACTGATTGCGGATTCTCAAGACAAGCCGATGAAGTGGACGGTTCGCCGTGATAATAAGACCTTTGATCTTACTATTACACCTCGTGCAATGGAAGGACAAAAGGGTGGCAAGGTGGGCATTGTGCCTGAACTTCCAAAACGCCAAGCAGGTGTGGGTGAAACGTTCAAATTTGCCGGGCAATCCATGGTCAGAACGACCGATATTATTTTTCAAGGATTTAGCCAGCTTATTCAACGTTTTTCTATCAATGACCTGGGAGGACCGGTACGTACTTTTGAAGTGACGGGGCAAATTGCCAAGCAGGGGATTGAGCAGTTGACGTATTGGACTGCTATAATGAGTCTTTATCTGGGGATATTTAATTTATTGCCTATTCCGGCGCTGGATGGAAGCAGACTTGTTTTCCTTGGTGTGGAGGCGGTAAGAGGGCGTCCCGTCGATCCGAGCAGGGAAGGAATGGTCCATTTCGTTGGTTTTGCTATGCTATTCCTGCTTATGATTGCGGTCACGTATAACGATATTTTACGCTTAATTAATGGTTAATTAGAGACGGACTTATATAAAAACGGTCTGTATGGGAGGACATGCATTTCTATGTCGAACGATAAACAGTTTGTCGAGGAAATTACGCCGCAGAGCGAAGATTTTTCCCGATGGTATATTGATGTTATTAAAAAAGCAGAACTGATGGATTATTCCCCTGTTCGCGGATGTATTGTATTCCGCCCCGATGGTTTTGAAATCTGGGAGCATATCAAGGAAGCCATGGACGTGCGCTTCAGAGAAACAGGGCACCGTAATGCCTATTTTCCAATGTTCATTCCAGAAAGCTTTTTTCAAAAGGAAAAAGAGCATGTTGAAGGGTTTAATCCTGAACTGCCTTGGGTAACCGAGGCTGGTGGGGAAAAGCTGGAAGAGCGTCTTGCAATTCGTCCGACTTCGGAAACCATGATTGGTCATATGTACTCCAAATGGATTCAATCCTATCGTGATCTGCCTGTGCTTATTAACCAATGGGCTAATGTAGTGCGTTGGGAAAAACGCACGCTGCCTTTCTTGCGCACAAGTGAATTTTTGTGGCAAGAAGGTCACACGGCCCATGAAACAGAAGAAGAAGCACGCGAAGAAACGATGAAAATGCTGGAAGTATACCGTGAGGTTATTGAGGAAGTTCTAGCTATTCCGGTCATTACTGGACAGAAAACACCTTCTGAAAAGTTTGCAGGTGCGAAGGATACATTTTCACTGGAAGCGATGATGAAGGATGGACGGGCGGTACAAGCTGGGACCTCCCACTATATGGGAACTAATTTTGCCGTTGCATTTGACATTAAATATTTGAGTCGTGAAAACAACTTGGAATTCGCGCATACGACTTCATGGGGAACAAGTACACGTTTGATCGGTGCACTGATTATGGTACATGGAGATGACCGTGGTCTGGCATTGCCTCCTAAAGTTGCGCCTACGCAGGTTATTATGGTTCCAATTGGACCACCTAAGAAGCGTGATGCCGTTATCGCTCGTGCAGATGAACTATTTGCTGAGTTGAAACAAGCGGGAGTGCGTGTTAAAATGGACGACCGCAGCGATGTAAGTCCAGGTTGGAAATTTAATGAATATGAAATGCGCGGTGTGCCGGTTCGTCTGGAAATCGGACCTCGTGATATGGAAAACGGTGTCTGTGTGCTCGTGTCCCGCATCAGCGGTGAGAAAAAAATCGTGCAGCAGGATAACCTGGTTGAGGAAGTACACGCGATGCTCGCACAGGTACAGCAGGAGATGTTTGATCGTGCAAAAAATTTCATGGAAGAAAACTTCTATTCCGTCGATACGCTGGATGAAATGAAGACTCTCATGGAAGAAAAACGCGGCTTTACTTTGGCAGGCTGGTGCGGAGCTGAAGAATGTGAAGACAAAGTTAAAGAAGTAACAGGTGCTACAAGCCGTAACATACCGTTTAAAACAACCGAGCAAAAGTCCACATGTTTGTGTTGTGGCAAACCTGCCAAGCATACAGTAGTGTTTGCACGGGCGTATTAATATAGATGTAGGGCAATATCACTATACTCACTTCATTCTTCTTGCTGACATGGTAGCTGTTACGGGACAATGTTCCGAAGGATCTATGTCGTTGTGAGAAGGATTGAAGAGGGCTACGAAAAGCTTTTGCGGTCGGAGATGTTTTTGACGCAGAAGCTTTTCATGTTTTCAGAATGGTAGATTTAAAATTGGGGGGAGAGCCATGGGCGGAGCTGAAGAAAAGAGAAAGCGGCTGGAACTGCTGATGAAGCAAGTTGGGATGCCGGCTGGAGTGGTTGAACCTTATTTTTTGGACGGTTGGATTGATCAAGTGGAGATTAGCCGTACCAATAAGGATTGGAATATCACCATTGCCAAGGAGACACTGGTCCCCGCTCAGGTGTATCGTACGTTCTGTATTCAAGTACAGGAAAAAATGAGTCACATCGCAAAAATTACGTTCCGTTTTCAGTATAGTGAGCAGATTCAGCCTGGTGATATCATTAGTGAATACTGGAAACTTTTTCTAGAGTGGGTGCATCGTGAGATCCCATCTGTTAACGGTTGGATGAATCGGGCTGTGCATGAGTGGGAAGACGGTCTATTATTGCTGACGATGAGCGACAGTATGTCATTGGAACTGGCGCGTAAAAAACAGATAGATCAAGCTATCATCAAATTTTACGATAAATATTTCGGACTCTCTATGCGCATTAAAGTCCAAGTGGGTGAAAGTAACCAGGAGGCATTACAGCAATTCCAAGAAAAGAAGATGCAGGAAGAACGCGAAGTTATTCAGCAGATGATGGAAAGTATGGAATCCGAAATGCCGCCTTTGGATGAAGAAGAAGGAGACGTACGGCTTCAATTTGGTTATGACATCAAAGAACCAGCTGTTCCGATGCAAGATATTCAGGACGAAGAGAAAAAAGTCACCTTACAAGGAACAATCTTCGGTTTGGATAGTAAAGAATTGCGCAATGGCAGTACGTTGTTTACGTATTATTTGACCGACTTTAGTGATTCCCTGCAAATGAAAATGTTTGCTAAAACTAAAGAAGATCTAAAGATCCTCAGTTTGTTGGCTAACGGGAAATGGGTCAAAGTGCGGGGGCGAGTTGAATATGATCGTTTTATGCAAATTCCCGAGCTGGTTATGATTCCTTCCGATCTAGTTGAAGTACAGGCTCCACCCACACGTAAGGATAATGCAGAGGAAAAACGGGTTGAGTTCCATCTCCACACAAAGATGAGTGCTATGGATGCTGTTGCCTCGATTGATCAATACGTCAAAACAGCTGCCAAATGGGGGCACAAGGCGATTGCGGTCACTGATCATGGCGGTGTGCAGTGCTACCCTGATGCAGCTAAGGCTGCAAAGAAAAACGGCATTAAAATGATCTACGGTGTTGAGGCCAACGTGGTTAATGATGCCGTTGAGGTTGTAATGCAGGCACAACCATTAAATTTGAAAACAGCGACTTATGTCGTTTTTGATATTGAAACCACCGGTTTATCGGTTACACAGAATAAAATCATTGAGATTGCGGCTGTAAAAATGCATGATGGCAAAGAAGTTGATCGTTATGCTACCTTTGTTAATCCGCATGAGCGCATACCATACAATATCCAGCAACTGACCAACATTAACGATGAAATGGTCAAGGACGCGCCGGATGTAGAACCTGTTATGAAGGAGTTTGTAGCTTTTGCTGGCGATGCTGTATTGGTTGCCCATAATGCGCGATTTGATGTCGGCTTTATCCAGGCGACCCTTCGAAATATGGGTTTGCCTGAAATGACCAATCCGGTACTGGATACGCTAGAACTGGCTCGTTTACTGTTTCCAACAATGAAAAACCACCGTCTGAATACGCTGACGACCAAATATAAAGTGGCGCTAGAAAGTCATCACCGAGCCATTGACGATACAGTCGCACTGACTGAAGTGCTGAATGGCTTGTTGAATGATGCGGAACAAATTAAGGGTTTAAAAATGCTCGATCGTCTGAATGATTATGTGGGTAAGGATTTATCGACCGTTCGTCCTTTTCACTGCTGTATTTATGCCCTCAATCCGATTGGTAAAAAAAATCTGTACAAGCTGGTTTCGATGTCTCATACCGAATATTTCAAGCGTGTGCCTTGTATTCCTAAATCCAAATTGTCAGAAATGAGAGACGGATTGCTTATTATTTCTGGTTGCGAAAAAGGAGAGTTCTTTGAGGCTGTGTTAAACAAGTCCGAGGAAGAGGCCGAGGAAATTGCACAGTTTTATGATGTGCTGGAGATTCAACCTTTGACGATGTATATGCATTTAGTAGAAAAACAACTGGTAAGCGGGCCCGATGCTCTGAAAACGGCAATACGCAAAGTATGCGAAATTGGACGGCGACTTGATAAGCCCGTAATTGCCACAGGCAATGTTCACTATTTGGAAACTCGCGATAAGTTGTACCGTGATATTACGATACACGGCATTACGGGATTTAGCCCGCTAAAAGATATTCGTAAGCCAGATGCGCATTTACGCACTACAGACGAAATGCTGGCAGAATTCGAGTTTTTGGGCGAGGAGAAAGCCTATGAAGTCGTTGTGAAGAATACCAGTGAGTTGGCGGATCGATTTGAGGAGCTGGAGCTGTTCCCTGACAAGCTGTTCACACCTTTGCTGGATGGGGCGGACGAGGAAATCCGCAACACTTGCTACGAGACAGCTAAATCCATCTATGGTGAGGAATTGCCCGAAGTGGTTGTAGCCCGTCTTGAAAAAGAACTAGAGCCGATTATTAAATACGGTTTCTCTGCCAACTATCTCATTTCCGAGCGTTTGGTTAAAAAGTCTAATAAGGATGGATATCTGGTAGGTTCACGGGGTTCTGTTGGATCTTCTGTAGTCGCTACCTTTCTCGGTATTTCCGAGGTTAATCCACTGCCTGCACATTATATTTGCGGTAATCCTGAATGCAGACATAGCGAATGGATTTTGGACGGTAGTGTGCCGAGCGGATTTGACTTGCCGGACAAAAACTGTCCCAAATGCGGTGGCAAACTGAAGGGTGAGGGACAGGATATTCCGTTTGAAACGTTTCTTGGGTTTAAGGGAGATAAAGTTCCCGATATTGACTTGAACTTTTCTGGCGAATATCAGCCTGTCGCACATAACTATACGAAAGTATTATTTGGTGAGAAAAGTGTATTCCGTGCTGGAACCATCGGTACAGTTGCCGAGAAAACAGCCTTTGGCTTTGCAAAGAAATATGAAGAGGCGCATCATAAAAAATGGCGTGGGGCTGAGCTGAACAGGCTGGCTTCGGGCTGTACAGGGGTCAAACGCAGTACCGGGCAACATCCAGGCGGAATTGTCGTTGTTCCCGATTATATTGAGGTCGAGGATATTACGCCGGTACAGTACCCCGCCGATGATACAAGCTCGGAATGGAAAACAACGCATTTTGATTATCACGCTTTTGATGCGAATCTACTCAAACTCGATATTCTGGGTCATGATGATCCGACCATGATGAGGATGCTTCAGGATTTGACTGGTGTCGATCCTACGACCATTCCAATGAATGATCCAAAGGTGATGAGCATGTTCAACTCCACGGAGGCGCTCGGTGTAACACCCCAGCAAATCCGCACACCTGTAGCTACCTATGGTGTACCAGAAATGGGGACGAAGTTTGTACGCCAAATGCTAGTAGAGTCGCAGCCAAGTTCTTTTGCTGACTTACTGCAAATATCCGGACTGTCTCACGGCACGGGCGTATGGTTGGGGAACGCACAGGAACTGATTAAGAATAATACCTGTAACATCAAGACTGTAATTGGTTGCCGTGATGACATCATGCTATTTTTGATTTACAAGGCAGGGATGGACGCAGGTCTGGCCTTTAAAATTACGGAGAGCGTACGTAAAGGTAAGGGGCTTAGTGCTGAATGGATTGAGGAAATGAAAAAATGCAAGGTGCCACAGTGGTACATTGATTCCTGTCTGAAAATCCAGTACATGTTTCCGAAGGCGCATGCTGCAGCCTACGTTATTTCAGCAGTGCGCACAGCGTACTTTAAGCTGTATCATCCGATTGAATATTATGCGACTTACTTTTCAGTACGTGCAGCCGATTTTGATATTGAACTGTGCTGTCAGGGATATGATGCAATCGCACGGAAGATTGTCGAAATCGAGCAACTCGGCTTTCAGGCACCGCCCAAAGAAAAAGGGATGCTTCCGATCCTGGAAATGGCCCTGGAAATGACGGCTCGCGGGTTTAGTTTTAAATCCATTGATTTGTACCGTTCTGAAGCTACACGCTTCAAGGTGGATGGAGATTCACTCATTCCGCCATTCGGAGCTCTTCAGGGAATTGGGGACAATGCAGCACGTAACATCGCAGCCTCCCGTGAACATGGTGAATTTTTGTCTGTCGAGGATTTTCAACAAAAATCGAAAGCTAGTAAAACCATTGTCGAAATGCTGTCCCAGATGGGTTGCTTTCGAGGTCTGCCAGAGAGTAATCAGCTGTCTCTGTTTTAATCCGAACCACAGTAGTCAAGCTCTGGCACTTGTCACATAACTATGGTTATGTTATAATTTTTTTGGTAATCATGGAGATAAAACCGTTGCTAAAAGAGTGGGGAAACCCACTCTTTACTGTTTGATATACAGTTACAACGTGAAAAGGTTATTTTTGGGCACGAAACCGGTACGCCGGTTTATTTGCAGTGAGCCCGAAATGAACATTACATCAAATGAAAATGAAAAAGCCGGTGATGGAGAAGCATTGTCCATGGTAATAGGGCGTCTTTTTTTCACCACAGGAAAGTTCACTTTTGGAGGTTATAATCTTTGAGCACACCAAAGATCAAATCAGTAGTAGAAGAAATGGCCCAACCTTTCCTCGATGAGCATGGTTTTGAACTGGTCGATGTCGAGTATGTCAAAGAGGGTAGCAATTGGTTTCTTCGCGTTTTTGTGGACAAAGACGGAGGAATTGATCTGGACGACTGCAGTATGATCAGTGAATATCTGGGTCAAAAGTTGGATGAAAATGACCCTGTTTCTACAGCATATTTTCTGGAAGTGTCTTCACCAGGCGCCGAAAGACCGCTGAAAAAAGCGGAGGATGTTACTAAAGCGGTAGGCAAAAACGTATTCGTTACTACATACGAGCCGATCAACGGCCTGAAGGAATTCGAAGGTCGTTTGCTTTCTTTTGAAGACGGGGAACTCACCGTTCAAAGCGGACAAAAGAAGCATGCCATACCTTATGACAAGGTAGCTGGTGCAAGGCTCGCGATCATATTTTAATTCAGATTTGACTGTTGCTGTTTGACATGTACTACATGTTTTTTTGCCTCGTGTGCCGACCAGTACGCAGGTGCATCATTTGAAAGGGGGAGCAGTAATCCATGAGTATGGATTTTATTGAAGCAATGAACGAGTTGGAAAGAGAAAAGGGGATCAGCAAGGATGTGCTGTTTGAGGCCATTGAAGCAGCCTTGATTTCCAGTTACAAACGGAATTTCAACACCGCACAAAACGTGCGTGTTGATATGAACCGCAACTCGGGAGTCATTAAGGTATATGCCCGCAAGCTGATCGTTGAGGAGGTATTGGATCCTCGCACCGAGATTTCGTTGCCTGCGGCCCGTGAGATTAACCCGCATTTTCAGTTGGAAGATATCGCTGAAATCGAAGTCACACCACGTGATTTTGGACGGATTGCTGCACAAACTGCGAAGCAAGTCGTGACCCAGCGTATCCGCGAAGCGGAACGGGGACTGATCTACAACAAGTTTGTGGACAAGGAAGAAGATATTGTAACAGGAACTGTACAGCGCCAAGACCCGCGTAACATTTATATTGATCTTGGTAAGGTGGAAGCGGTTCTCCCGTTAGGTGAATTGATGCCTAATGAGAAATTTAGCCATCTGGATCGAATCAAGGCTTATATTACCAAAGTAGAAAACACAACCAAAGGACCGCAAATTATGCTGTCCCGATCACATCCGGGTCTGCTTAAGCGTTTGTTCGAACTCGAAGTGCCTGAAATTTTTGATGGTGTTGTAGAGATTCGTTCCGTAGCGCGTGAAGCAGGCTTCCGTTCTAAAATTGCGGTTCATTCCCGTAACGCCGAGGTTGACCCGGTTGGCTCTTGTGTGGGTCCTAGAGGAACACGTGTACAGACTATTGTAAATGAGCTGCGTGGCGAAAAAATCGACATTGTACGTTATTCCGATAATGTTGATGAATACGTGGCTAATGCGCTGAGCCCATCCAAGGTGCTCGAAGTGCAAGTATTTGAAGAAGAGAAAATGGCGCGTGTTATTGTGCCTGATTATCAGCTTTCTCTTGCTATTGGTATCAAAGGGCAAAATGCTCGTCTTGCTGCTAAGCTTACGGGCTGGAAAATTGATATTAAGAGTGAAACACAGGCGGAGGAAGAACTCGGCAGACCGAGAACATCCACCGATGAAATGCATCAGGATTCCGTTTCTGTAGATTAAGCGGAGTGTAGGGGGGTTAATGCATGAAACAGAGAAAGATACCTTTGCGCAAATGTGTGGCCTGTCATGAAATGATGCCAAAGAAGCAGTTGATCCGTGTCGTCAAAACCCCTGAAGACGAAGTGTTGATTGACTTGACTGGCAAAAAGTCGGGACGCGGCGCTTACTTGTGCGGCAAAGCCGCCTGCTTCAAGCTGGCTCAAAAGAGCAAGGCACTGGATCGAGCATTGAAGCACTCGGTTCATCCTGATATTTATGAGCAGCTAAGTCGTGATTTTGCTGCCGTCGAGGAAGAATTCCTGGCGGCACAAGGCAGCGTGCAGGATGAATAAGGCGCTGTCTGGATTGGGTCTTGCCATGAGAGCTGGCAAGCTGCTAACAGGTGATGAGATCGTTTTTAAAGCGATCAGGTCTTCAGAAGCCAAGCTGGTCATTCTTGCGAAAGATGCTTCAATGAATACTCAAAAGAAATTCCGCGACAAATGCGGGACGTACAAAATCCCCTTATTGATAGGATTTGACCGGGAAAGCTTGGGAAGCAGTATCGGCAAACCTGAACGGGTTGTGCTGGCTGTGACGGATCAAGGATTCGCGAAATTGATCAAGAAATATGCGGGGATAATGTCGGAGGTGGAGTATATTGAGTAAACAAGAAAGCAAAGACAAAGTGCGGGTATACGAATACGCCAAATCGTTGAACATGAGCAGCAAAGAAATTATCACCATTCTTAAACGGCTGGATATTCCCGTGAACAACCATATGAGCGTCATGGAACATGATGCCGTAGGTAAAGTGGAAAGTTTTTTTAAGAATATTAAATCCAATGCTGCGGCCAAGCAAGGTGGAGCAGGTACGGCGCAAGTAAGCTCGAATCAGGCCGGTTCAAGCCAGAATAGTAATCATTCAACTGAGCAAACCAAAAATCAACAGGAAAAGCAGGTAAGTATGAATAGGACAAACAACAACCAAAACAGTAACCGAAGTAGCGCTCCAAAAGCGCAAAGCAGTCAGCAGGGCGGTCAAAACCGCAGTCAACAAAGTACTAGCAGACCCACTGGTCAGCAAAGTACACAAAACCGCAGTAATGGTCAACAACAGGGAGGACAACAGCGTCCTAGTGGCAACACAGGTTCGCGTCCTCAAGGTAACCAAAGCACTAACTCACGCCCTCAGGGGAGTAGTCAGGGTGGTACGGCTGTAAGAACATCATCCTCCACAGGTAGCAACAATGCGAACCGTAGTGGTGGCAACCGTACAGGCAGTAACTCCAACAACGGTGGTAACCGTTCCGGTCAAGGACGTTTTGACGATAACCGTCAAGGCGGCGGACGCGGTGGTAACGGTGGTCGCGGAGGCAATAATCGCGGTGGCAGTAATCGTGGCGGGAAATTTAACAATCGTGGTAAAGGTCAACAACAGGAACGTCGCGAGAAAATCGACAACACGCCTAAGAAAATTATTGTGCGTGGTGAGATGACCGTAGGCGAAACAGCCAAGCTTCTTCATAAGGATGCGTCAGAAGTCATCAAAAAGCTGATTATGCTCGGAACGATGGCCACCATTAACCAGGAACTGGATATGGATACCATCCTCTTGCTTGCCGGAGACTTTGGCGTCGAGGTAGAAGTGAAAATTCCGGTCGAAGAAGATCGTTTTGAAACCGTGGAAGAAAATGATGATCCTGCAGATCTGAGAACACGTCCACCAGTTGTAACGATTATGGGTCACGTCGATCATGGTAAAACAACTTTGCTGGATGCCATTCGCTCGACTAATGTAACCGGTGGCGAAGCTGGCGGTATTACACAGCATATTGGTGCATACCAAGTTGAAATTAATAGCAAAAAAATCACTTTCCTGGATACACCGGGTCACGAAGCCTTTACCGCTATGCGTGCACGTGGTGCTCAAGTGACAGATATGACGATTATCGTGGTTGCAGCTGACGACGGTGTTATGCCACAGACGGTCGAAGCTATTAACCATGCGAAGGCAGCAGGTCTGCCAATTATCGTAGCTGTGAACAAGATCGACAAACCGGATGCCAACCCGGATAAAGTGAAGCAAGAACTCACTGAATATGAATTGGTACCTGAAGAGTGGGGCGGCGATACGATTTTCGTCAACGTTTCCGCGAAACAAAGAATGGGTCTGGAAGACCTGCTCGAAATGATTCTGCTCGTAGCTGAAGTGAATGAGTACAAAGCGAACCCGAACAAACGGGCACGTGGTACCATCATCGAGGCAGAACTGGATAAAGGCCGCGGTTCTGTAGCCCGTATCCTCGTTCAGAACGGTACACTGAAAGTCGGCGATGCTTTCGTAGCGGGTAACTGCTTCGGACGTGTGCGTGCTATGGTCAACGATAAAGGTCGTCGTCTTAAGGAAGCGGGTCCTTCCACTCCAGTTGAAATTACTGGTTTGACAGAAGTTCCACTTGCTGGCGATCCATTCATGGTGTTTGAGGATGAGCGCAAAGCTCGTGCTATTGCTGACAGACGTGCGATCACGCAACGCCAATCTGATCTGGGCAGTAATACCCGTGTAACACTGGATGACCTGTTCCAACACATCAAGGATGGCGAAATGAAGGATCTGAACGTCATTATTAAAGGTGACGTACAAGGTTCCGTCGAGGCGTTGAAAGGTTCCTTGAACAAGATTGAAGTCGAAGGTGTGCGCGTTAAAATTCTTCACAGTGGTGCAGGAGCAATCACCGAATCCGATATTATTTTGGCCGCAGCTTCCAATGCTATTGTCATTGGTTTTAATGTTCGTCCGGATAACCAGGCGAAATCTACAGCGGAAGCTGAAAAAGTGGACATTCGTCTACACCGTGTCATTTACAATGTCATTGAAGAAATAGAGCAAGCCATGAAGGGCATGCTGGATCCTGAATATAAAGAAAATGTGATTGGGCATGCTGAAGTACGTAACGTATTCAAAGTTACTAAAGTCGGTACGATCGCTGGTTGTATGGTGACATCCGGTAAAATTACCCGTTCAGCAGAAGCACGCCTGATTCGTGATGGCATCGTCATTTTTGAAGGTAAAATCGACTCACTGAAACGCTTTAAGGACGACGCAAAAGAAGTTGCCCAAGGTTACGAATGCGGTATTACCCTTGATGGCTATAATGATGTTAAGGAACTCGACATTATTGAAGCGTTCGTCATGGAAACAGTGGAGCGCTAACGGCAGAGAGGTGAGCATCCATGGCTAAAATACGTACAGGTCGGGTTGGCGAGCAGATCAAGAAGGAGCTAAGCCAACTCATACAAACTGAATTAAAAGACCCCCGCATCGGTTTTATCACCGTAACGGGTGTCGATCTTACAAATGATTTGTCCCAAGCGAAAATATACTTGAGCGTGCTCGGGGATGAAGAACAAAAAAATTCTTCCCTGAAAGCATTGGACAAAGCGAACGGTTATCTTCGTTCTGAACTCGGCAAACGGATACGGCTGCGCCATATTCCTGAGTTGATTTTCAAAATTGACGAATCTATTGCTTACGGCAGTCGAATTGAAAAACTGCTGAGTGATATCGACAAGGATGAAAAATAAAACTTTTAGTTTGTCTGAAGGAACCATGAACTGAATGTAAAGGAGAAGGCAATGCATACCTATGAACAGGCGCTTCAACAAGCGAAGGAATTTATTCTGGAGCATGATGATTACCTGATCGTATCGCATGTACAGCCGGACGGAGACGCAGTCAGCTCCACCGTAACGGTGGGCTGGCTTCTCTCATGTCTGGGGAAGAAATTTACCATGCTGAATGAGGGGCCTATTCCCAAACGTATGGATTTTTTATGGCATGCCGATGAGATTATGGATATGAGCCAGCAACCGCCAGAACGGAAATACAACCGGATCATTTGTGTAGATTGTGCGGATTACCGTCGTGTTGGTTTGACAGAGCAGTTTTTTTCGGAAGATGCCATTATCCTGAATATTGATCATCATCCAACGAATGATGCTTACGGTACAGTTAATGTGATTAAGCCGGATGCTGCGGCAACAGCAGAAATTCTTTTTGATCTACTGAAAGAGTTTGCAGTAACCTGGGATGTCGAAATAGCAACGGCTTTATATACAGGGTTGCTAACGGATACAGGAGGTTTCCGTTACTCCAACACTTCACCGAAAGTGATGTCTACTGTGTCACAGCTACTTGCTTACGGTGTAGATGGTCCATCTTTATCCGAGAAATTGCTCGAGGAAATGACCTTTCCACAAATGAAGGTGTTAACAAAAGCATTGCAAACGCTCACGATGTCGGAGGATGGGAAAGTCGCTTGGGTCGTAGTAACCCCTGACGACATGACGGATTGTGGTGCTGTAAATGAGGACTTGGAAGGCATCGTGAATTATCCAAGAAATATTCGTGGAGTTGAAGTAGGCATTTTCTTTAAGGTTATTAATGATCAAGCGGTCAAGGCCAGCTTGAGATCGGCAGGGAATGTTGATGTAGCTGCGCTGGCTCAATCATTTGGGGGCGGTGGACATGTACGTGCAGCTGGCTGCCGGCTAGAGGGTAAGCTGGGAGATATCATTGAGACAGTAGTAGGGCGGGTGAAGTCTGAGCTATGAATCCGATAAAGAAGGAACAGGCGACTTGGGAAGGCATTCTACCTGTCTATAAACCTGCTGGATTTACCTCTCATGATGTGGTGGCCAAGGCTCGCCGTTTATTAGGTATGAAGCGAATCGGACACACTGGAACACTTGATCCGCAGGTAACCGGTGTTTTGCCCTTGTGTCTGGGACGTGCTACCCGTGTGGTGGAATACATGCAGGAGCGGCCCAAGGAATATCGGGCTACACTGCGATTAGGAATTGCCACGGATACCGAAGACCTGACTGGGAAAATCACGGAAGAGAGTGAACGTCCCGTAGAGGTGACGGAAGTGGAAGTCAAAGCGGTCCTGAAGCGTTTTGTTGGTACGATTTCCCAAGTACCTCCAATGTACTCCGCGCTAAAAGTGGACGGCAAACGTCTATATGAACTGGCTCGAGAAGGCAAAACCGTGGAGCGCAAAAGTCGTGAAGTGAGCATTTACGAGTTGGAAATGACGGGATTCGCGGAGACGGGGGTGTATGTGGATATTTCTTTTCGTGCCTTATGCTCCAAAGGTACTTATATCCGTACACTATGTGTTGATATTGGTCGTGAATTAGGATATCCTTCCACGATGGTCAAGCTGGAGCGAACCATGTCTGCGGGAATTCCTGCGGAACGATGTCTGACTTTCGAAGAAATAGAGCGTTTCGTTGCGGATGGCAGTCTTGGAGAGCGACTTATTACAACAGATCAGGCGATTGACTATATGCCTGAGCATATAGTGGCTGAAGCCAAGGTAACTGCGGCTCTGCAAGGCCAACGCCTGTCGCTGAATATGATTTCACCACCTGTGACGGACAATCAGCCCTTCCGTTTGTATAAAGAGGATAAAACGTTTTTAGGTATATATGGTCGGGATGAATCAGACGCGATCGCTCCCATTAAAGTTTTTTTACCTTGAATTGTGCTATAATTTTGACGAAGTTAGTCAAATGATGTGAAATGCAGGTGAATTAATAATGATTACCGTATCGTTATCTTATCCATTGAGTGATGAGCTTTTGCAGCAATGGGGACGTCCACAGGTCACGGCGATCGGTCAGTTTGATGGTCTTCATCTGGGACACGCAAGCGTGATACGTAAGGCCGTTGCGCTGGCTCGTGAACAGCATGTGCCGGTATCTGTCATGACATTTCATCCTCACCCGAAGGAAGTCATGAAAAAAGGCGATTATGAAGGTTATTTAACACCGCTTGCGGACAAGCAGACTATTCTGGCTGATATGGGTGTGGACGTACTTTATATTTTGAGTTTTAACGAAGAATTTTCCAAGGTCAGCCCTGAGGCGTTTATGAGCGACGTGCTGCTTCCATTGCACATTCGAACAGCGGTAGTAGGCTTTGATTTTCGGTTTGGCCACCGGGGAGCCGGGCATGAGGATACACTTCGGAAGCTGGGAGGAGAGCTGATGTCGGTGCACACCGTACCACCGTTCGAACTGGATGGGGACAAGGTGAGCAGCTCTGGCATTCGCCGTGCTTTACAGACCGGGGATCTAGCACATGCCTCTCGCTGGTTGGGACGTCCTTATCGTATCCAGGGTACTGTAATGGATGGAGAGAAGCGCGGACGTACGATCGGTTTTCCGACCGCTAATCTCAAACTGGATGATACTTACGTGATTCCGACCAAGGGTGTATACGCTGTACGGGCACTCATAGGCGATCGTTGGATAAACGGTGTAATGAATGTAGGGGTTAAGCCTACTTTTCATGAAGGTGTGCTGAATCCGTCGTTTGAGGTACATTTATTTGATTTTAATCAGCAAATTTATGGGGAGTCTGTGCTTGTGGAGCTTCACCACTACATCCGCCCTGAACGCAAATTCTCTTCGGTGGATGAGCTGATCAACCAAATTGGCAATGACGCACAAACGGCTAAAAAGCTGTTAGGCTAATTTATTTACATAAGACAGGCGCTGTGTTATACTGACTTATGTTGTGTAAACAACGATGAACCTTAGCTTGGTTGCCCGCTTTCACCGGCGGCTACGAGGCTAATGGCGATTATAATGAAGGAGGTGAACAGGATGGCATTGACTCAAGAGCGTAAACAGCAATTGATCGAGGAGTACAAAACTCATGAATCCGATACAGGATCACCAGAGGTACAAATCGCTATCCTTACTGAAAACATCGTCAACTTGCAAAGTCACTTTCGTTCGCACAAGAAAGACCATCACTCCCGCCGCGGGTTGTTGAAAATGGTCGGTCAACGTCGTAAACTTTTGGCTTACCTGAAGAAGACTGATGTTAAACGTTACAGTGCGTTGATCGAGCGTCTCGGACTGCGTCGTTAATTTTCAGACATGTAATGAGAAAAGAAGCCTGGTTGTTCACCGCTTGTCCCTGCTAAGGCGACGGCGGACAGCAGCCGGGTTCTTTTTTGAAATGAGGAATCTTTTTTTGAATTACATATCCTGATTTGTCTGCTAGCTTCTTATGAATAAGACCTGCGCAGGAAATACTGGATATGTATAGAACTTTTACAATGAAATGAAATGGAGGGATACCATGGAGCAACGCGTAGAAATGCAGCTCGGCGGAAGAAAGCTGGTGTTGGAAACAGGACGTCTTGCGAAACAAGCCAATGCGGCAGTTAAAGTGAGCTACGGAGAAACAGTTGTGCTTTGTACCGTGACCGCTTCCCGTGAACCGAAAGATTTGGACTTTTTTCCACTGACCGTAAACTATGAGGAAAGATTGTATGCTGTGGGGAAAATTCCTGGCGGATTTATTAAACGTGAAGGACGTCCGAGTCAAAAAGCGATTTTGTCCAGCCGTTTGACAGACCGTCCAATTCGCCCATTGTTCCCGGAAGGTTTCCGGAATGATGTACAGGTGTTGAATCTGGTTATGAGTGTCGATCAGGATTGCGAACCTGAAATTGCAGCAATGATCGGAACCTCGGCAGCACTTAGCATTTCGGATGTGCCTTTTAATGGGCCAATCGGTGGAGTCGCTGTAGGACGTGTAGACGGGCAATTTGTGATTAACCCGGATATTGCACAGCAGAATGCAAGCGATCTGTACCTGGTTGTAGCCGGAACGAAAGATGCCATCATGATGGTAGAAGCCGAAGGCAATGAGATTCCAGAGGAAGTTATGCTGGAAGCTATTATGTTTGGTCATGATGAGATTAAGAATATTGTGGCAGTTATTGAACAATTGGTGCAAGTAGCAGGTAAAGAGAAAATGCAGGTTAAACTGCATGCTGTTGATGAAAAAGTGAGCAGTGAAGTACGTGCTTATGCAGCTGAACGTTTAATGCATGCTGTTAAAATTGCAGAAAAACATGCTCGTCAAGAGGCAATTGATGCAGTCAACGAAGAGACAGTTGCCCATTTTGAAGCACAATACATAGAGACACCTGAGCTTTTGAGCGACGTGAGCGAAGTTCTCTATGATATCGTTAAGGAAGAAGTACGTCGTCTGATCACGCATGATAAAGTGCGTCCTGATGGTCGTAAGCTTGACGAAATTCGTCCGATTGAAAGCGATACTAGCATTTTGCCGCGTACTCATGGTTCGGGCTTATTTACACGCGGTCAAACGCAAGCACTTAGCATTTGTACACTTGGTGCATTGGGTGATGTACAAATTTTGGACGGTATTGATCTGGAAGAAACAAAACGCTTCATGCATCATTACAATTTCCCGCCATTCAGCGTAGGTGAGGCTCGTCCTTTGCGTGCGCCAGGTCGTCGTGAAATCGGACATGGTGCTCTTGGTGAACGTGCGCTTTCCAAAGTAATTCCTTCCGAAACTGAATTTCCATACACCATCCGTCTGGTTTCCGAGGTACTGGAATCGAATGGTTCGACTTCACAAGCCAGTATTTGTGCAAGTACACTGGCTATGATGGATGCAGGTGTACCGATTAAAGCTCCGGTTGCAGGTGTAGCCATGGGATTGATCAAGGATGGAGACCATGTTTCCGTATTGACTGATATCCAAGGTATGGAAGACCACCTGGGCGATATGGACTTTAAAGTTGCTGGTACCGCGGAAGGCGTAACTGCCATTCAAATGGATATTAAAATTAACGGTATTGACCGCCAGATTTTACAGGATGCGCTCAAGCAAGCTAAAGAAGGACGTTTGTTCATTCTTAGCAAAATGATGGAAGCGATCCAGAAGCCGCGTGAGCAGTTGTCTCCGTATGCTCCAAAAATTATGACGATGCACATTAACCCGGACAAAATCCGTGATGTTATTGGGGCTGGTGGTAAAATCATCAACAAAATCATCGAAGAAACCGGCGTGAAAATCGATATTGAACAAGATGGTCGTGTGTTCATCGCTTCCACAAATCAAGAGATGAATGAAAAAGCACGTTCCATTATTGAGGGTATCGTAAAGGAAGTCGTGATCGGTGAGATTTACATCGGTACAGTAAAACGGATTGAGAAATTCGGTGCATTTGTTGAAATTTTACCGGGCAAAGATGGTCTGGTTCATATTTCTCAACTGTCTACTGAGCGTGTAGCCAAAGTTGAAGATGTAATTGCTATTGGGGATACAATTACGGTGAAAGTAACCGAAATTGATCAACAAGGTCGTGTCAATCTGTCCCGTAAGGCTGTTCTGACTGCAGAAGCACCTGCAAAATCCTAGGTATCTGCATGTTGCAGACTAGAAAGGCAGGAGTAGCTTTTCGTATTAACAGTACAAGGGATTTGAATAGCATTGTTTAAGCTTTAGGAAAGAGGCAGAGCTACGTTTCTGGCTCTTTTTTCATACATATGCACAAGCTGCACCCAAGTGAGCTTCTAGAGCTTGCTACGTCATAGTTCTTGTCCTCGCCGCATACAATGTGGACAAACGGGCGGGGGGATGAAGGAATTATGAGTAGGGCAAAACGAGCAGTGTGGGTGGTAGCCAGTTTAGCCATCACACTCGTAATCGGGCAGTTTAGTGGGGTTCGTGACTATGCTAGTCAATTACGCAATGGAGACGTTACAGGGGTTAAAGAGCCAGAGGCTGTAACCACGATGGCGATAGCAGCTTTGCCCGACAATGCGCTTATGCAGCGACTAAGAACAGAAGCAGCACGTCAGCGGCGGGAACCAGTTGATGCCAAGATCGACAGGGTATGGAAGGCTATTCCAGGCTATAACGGACTGGAGGTGGATTTGGATGCTACCTATCGCAAAGCAATTGCATCTCCGGATCGACCCATTCAATATGTATATCGGCAATTGGCACCTAAAATACATTTAAATCAGCTTGGTAATGTTCCAATTTACAGGGGGAATCCCGAAAAGCCGATGGTATCTTTCATGATCAATGTAGCATGGGGGAATGAATTTATCTTGCCGATATTGAACACGCTGGATCAGGAAAAGGTCAAGGCTACATTTTTTCTTGATGGAAGTTGGTTGAAAAAAAATCCTGATCTCGCCAAGGAGATTCAAAAAAGAGGGCATGAGCTTTCGAACCATGCATACTCTCATCCAAATATGAGCCGTCTGAGTCGGGCCAGAGCCACACAAGAAATTGAAAAGACTCAAGTGCTTCTTCAAGAAACTTTGGGTATCAAAAATAACTGGTTTGCCCCTCCATCGGGTGATTTTAATCAGCAAACGGTGGATATAGCAGCAGAACGTGGGCTCAAAACAGTGTTGTGGACATTGGACACTGTAGATTGGAGACATCCGTCACCGGAATCGGTGATTAACAAAATCAGCAGTAAGGTTGAATCAGGCTCCCTGATATTGATGCACCCAACAGATTCCTCATCGGCTGCTCTCAAAGGCATGATTCATGCTATTCGTAGTAAGGGACTTGTGCTCGGAACTGTCAGTCAGACACTTTCCCCTGATCGGCAACTACCTGCTCCGGTTGAGTGAACGTCTTTTTTCTGTTAGGATTGAACATTATGGCTAAGTATGCAATTCAGTTTAGGAGGGCCAATCGTGGAAAGAATTCAACTTAAAAACGGCCTAAGAGTGGTCATTGAAAAAATTCCAACCGTACGTTCAGTTTCTTTCGGTATCTGGGTTAAAACTGGCTCCCGGAATGAAACGCCGGACAATAGCGGTATTTCTCATTTTATCGAACACATGCTTTTCAAAGGAACAGAGCGTTTTAACGCTAAGGAAATCGCTGAGCAATTCGATGCCATCGGAGGAAATGTTAATGCTTTCACTTCGAAGGAATATACATGCTATTATGCCAAAGTATTGGATGAGCATCTACCGATCGCAGTTGATGTGCTGTCTGATATGTTTTTTAATTCCAAACTAGATCAGGAAGAATTGGCAAAAGAGAAGAATGTGATTTTGGAGGAAATCTCCATGTACGAGGATACACCGGATGATATGGTGCACGATCTTGTATCTCGCGCGGCCTATGGTGAACATCCACTGGCTTATCCGATTCTCGGAACCGAAGATCACCTGCTTGCTATGGATAGCTCACACCTCAGTCATTATATGAAGGAGCATTATACAATCGACAATACAGTTATCAGTGTGGCTGGTAATGTTGACGATCGCTTGGTAGAATTGTTGGAGCGACATTTTGGACATTTTGATAATCATGGAACCGTTTCGCCGCTGACAGTACCTGTGTTTAACGGTGAGCTGTTGTATCATGAGAAAGCAACGGAGCAAAATCATATTTGTTTATCCCTGCCTGGATTTGCAGCGGGTGACGAGCTCCAGTATGCTATGGTTTTGCTGAATAACGCGATCGGCGGCGGCATGAGTTCACGTTTGTTTCAAGAAATTCGGGAAAAGCGTGGACTGGCTTATTCGGTTTATTCCTATCATAGCTCCCATGCGGACAGTGGGTTGTTCACGATCTATGCAGGTACGGCTCCTAAGCAAACAAAGGACGTGCTGGATTTGACGCTGGAGCTTTTACGAGATGTGGCTGTCAACGGTTTGGACGCTAATGAGCTTCGTAAAGGTAAGGAACAATTAAAAGGAAGTTTGATTTTAAGCCTTGAAAGTACAGGTAGCCGGATGAATCGGCTTGGAAAAAATGAATTAATGCTCGGTCAGCATTATACGCTGGATCAAATGATCGAGCATATCGAGCAAGTGACCGCAAATGATGTGAATAAAGTGCTGGATCGGATGTTCTCGGAGCCGTTTGCCCTGTCGATGGTGGGAGCGAGTGATTCAGCGGTAAAGGATATGAGGAGGGACTATTTTGTTAACTTACGTGGAAATTAACAGACTCGCGGGCAATGAAGATATTGAGCTGCCCCGCAAAATGTCAGAGCTTGCATCAGGGTTTGACTTGTATGCAGCAGTACAGGAAAATCTGGTACTGGAACCCGGCAAACGTTGCCTCGTTCCAACTGGATTTGCAATAGCTATGCCAGCGGGATTGGAGGCACAGATCCGTCCGCGAAGTGGACTGGCTCTTAAGCATGGTATTACTTGTCTCAATACACCGGGAACGATTGATGCGGATTATCGTGGGGAGATTAAGGTACTTCTTATTAATTTGGGCGAGGAATCGTTCACGATTACGCGCAATGAGCGAATTGCACAAATGGTATTTCAGGTTGTACCTGAGGTAGAGCTGAAACAAGTAGACCAATTATCTGAAACAGTGCGTGGTGCTGGAGGCTTTGGCCATACAGGACGCTGAGGTTATGGTTGGTTTGCGATGTACGAATGTCTATTTTGTAAAATCTTCAAATTTCTTGCTTAAGAGTAAGCATGCAAATAAAGGTCGCCTCATAAAGGGGCGGCTTTTTTTTGTGTTTTTTCACCCCTCTCCGGGCACTCGCATAGACTAAAAGCATATCGTGTCTCGGAAAGGAGTGATCCGGATGCTAACAGGAATACGCGTCGTTGTTTTGGGTGGCGATGCGAGGCAGCTTGAGGTAATCCGCAAATGTGTGGACATGGATGCTACCGTCAGTGTGGTCGGTTTTGACAAGCTTGAAGTACCACTCAAAGGAGTGACACTAGAACCAATGTCTGTCAAGCTGCTGGAATCGTCAGACGCACTGATTTTGCCGGTGGTGGGATGCGATGAGGAAGGCAACGTAAATGCACTTTTCGGAGCACAGAAGCTCCAGTTTCTGAATGAACATGCTGCTGCTCTTCCACCGCATTGCGTTGTATATACAGGGATGGCGCGGACGTACTTAAAAGAAATTTGTACCAGACATGAGTTAAAGCTGGTAGAGCTGCTGGAGAGAGATGATGTGGCCATATACAACTCTATACCTACGGCCGAAGGCGCACTGATGATGGCCATTCAGCATACTGATTTTACGATTCACGGTGCAGATTGTATGGTTCTAGGCATGGGACGGACTGGATTTACCATGGCAAGGGCACTACAGGGGTTGGGAGCCAGAGTGAAGGTTGGAGTACGGCGGGCAGAGGATGCAGCAAGAGCCGTGGAAATGGGTTGGAAGCCTTTTATGACAAGGGATTTGTCGCATGAGACAAAGGGAGTTGACTTGATTTTTAATACGATACCCTCTATGATTATCACAGCGCAAATCCTGTCTAAATTGCCATTGAGCACCGTGATTATAGATCTTGCTTCCGCCCCAGGCGGATGTGATTTCCGTTATGCGGAAAAGCGTGGAATCAAGGCTATGCTTGCCCCTGGTCTTCCCGGTATAGTTGCTCCCAAAACTGCTGGTGCCATTATAGCGAATACGCTGGTGCAGTTGTTAATGGAAGATAATCCTGATCGGGGGGATGCACAATGAGTTGGCAAGGGAAAACAGTAGGTTATGCAATTACAGGCTCACATTGCACATTTGAAGAGGTAATGCCTGTTATACAGCGCTTTGTTGATGAGGGTGCGAAGGTCGTTCCTATTATATCCAATACAGTACTAACAACGGATACTCGCTTTGGTACTTCGCAAAGTTGGCAAAAACAGTTGAAAGATATAACAGGGAATGATATCATTTCTACAATTGTGGAGGCTGAGCCACTGGGTCCCTCCCAAATACTCGATGTGCTGGTGATTGCACCTTTGACGGGGAATTCGATGAGTAAGTTAGCGAATGCAATGACAGACAGTCCAGTTTTGATGGCTGCCAAGGCGCAATTGCGCAACGGTCGTCCACTTCTTTTAGCTATATCTACTAATGATGGACTGGGTCTAAATGCTGCCAATATCGCCAAATTACTCGTAGCCAAAAATATCTTTTTTGTGCCGTTCGGACAGGACAATCCAGTTAAAAAGCCGAACTCGCTTGTAGCTAACATGGAGTTGATTCCGGAGGCTGCTTATGAAGCATTGCAGGGCAAACAGCTTCAGCCGATGATTGTGGAACGCAAGACCCCATGAAGTATTATAGTTAACTGCTGAGCATCCCTCGCCTAGAAGATGATTCGATATTGTATCGGGTCTAATTTCTTGTTGGCGGTGGATGCTTTCAGAATAAAAAATGGTTTTTTAGTCGAGAAGGGGAGATACACCAGATGAGCAATAGAAAGTTTAATGTAGCTGTCGTTGGAGCGACAGGCGCTGTAGGAGAACAGATCGTAAATCTGCTGGAAAAACGGGATTTTCCTGTGGACAAAATCAAATTTCTTTCTTCGCCTCGTTCTGCTGGCACGTTAATTAGCTTTAAAGGTCAGCAAATTCCAGTAGAGATTGCTACCCCCGACAGCTTTGAAGGAATCGACATTGCTTTGTTTAGTGCAGGTGGAGACGTAAGTAAGGAATTGGCGCCGCATGCTGTTCGTCATGGGGCAGTTTGCATTGACAACACCAACGCATTCCGAATGGATCCGACAGCTCCTCTTGTAGTGCCTGAGGTGAACAGCGACAAAATTGCCGAGCATCAAGGAATTATTGCGAACCCGAACTGCTCCACCATTCAGATGGTAGCTGCTTTGAAACCATTATATGATCAGTATGGCATCTCTCGTATCATTGTATCCACATATCAGGCCGTTTCCGGCGCTGGAAGCCGAGCTATTGATGAATTGAATCGTCAAAGCGCAGCGATTCTGAACGGTGATGAAGTCCAGCCTGATCTGTTGCCAGTAGGCTCGTTGCCAGTAAAGCATCAGATTGCTTTTAATGCTATCCCGCAAATCGATAAATTCCAGGACAATGGTTATACACTGGAAGAAATGAAAATGGTACGTGAAACGAAAAAAATACTGGGTGACGAATCTGTGGACGTAACAGCAACGTGTGTGCGTATTCCTGTTGTATACGGTCACTCGGAATCTGTATATGTAGAACTTAAAAAAGATTATGATTTAGAAGAAATCCGCAATCTGCTGGCTTCGGCACCAGGAGTAACGCTGGTGGACGATCCTGCTGCTCAGCTTTATCCACTGGCATCTGATGCTGCAGGAAAACCTGACGTATTTGTGGGGCGTGTACGCCGTGATTTGGGCAATAGCCGTGGATTGAATTTGTGGGTCGTATCCGACAACCTGCTTAAAGGAGCAGCATGGAACGCGGTGCAAATCGCAGAAATTATTGCTGCAAACGCGGAGTAACGTTCCGATATGGGGGAAGAATAATGGGTATTTTGGTGCAGAAATTTGGGGGAACCTCGCTGTCCACACCTGAAGCACGTCAACTTGTGCTGGCACATGTGAAGCGGGAGCTGGAACAAAATCTTCAATTGGTTGTTGTTGTGTCGGCCATGGGGAGAAAAGGAGAGCCTTATGCCACCGACACGCTACTGGATTGGGCGGCGTCTAACGGCGACAGTCTTCCGAAGCGCGAACGGGATTTACTGCTGTGCTGTGGTGAAATCATTTCTGCTGCTACATTATGCAGCCTGATGGAGAAGGAAGGTATTCCTGCTACGGTGCTAACTGGGGCACAGGCGGGCTTTATTACGGATGATCAATACGGCAATGCTCGTATTTTGGATATAAAGCCAGACCGTGTTGTTGAAGAGTTGAACCAAGGCAGAGTTGTCATAGTGACAGGTTTTCAGGGACAAACAGCAGACGGTGATATGACTACCTTGGGTCGGGGAGGCAGCGATACGTCAGCTACTGCTCTGGGTGCTGCTCTACATGCGGATATGGTTGATATTTATACGGATGTGAATGGTATATTGACTGCCGATCCGCGCATTGTGGAAAACGCAAAGCCACTTACACATGTTAGCTATACGGAGATTTGTAATATGGCTCATCAGGGAGCAAAGGTTATCCATCCTCGTGCTGTTGAAATCGCCATGCAGGCTAATATCCCGGTCCGTGTTCGCTCTACCTTCTCCGAAGGAGAAGGTACGTTAGTTACCCACCCGGAAGGCTTCAAAGACGTGCAGGCAGACATCGTAGACCGTTTCGTGACCGGTATTGCGTATGTCGGCAATGTCACTCAGATTAATGTTGAATTAAAGCCGGGTTTGGAGCACTTGCAATTACAAGTATTCAAATCTATGGCTGAACATGGAATTAGCGTTGACTTTATTAACGTAACGCCATCGGGGGCAGTTTATACTGTGTTCGATCATGATGGAAGCAAAGCGGTTGAAGTATTGAACGGTTTGGGTCTAGAACCTAAGATACTGGCCGGGTGTGCTAAAGTTTCTGTCATAGGCGGTGGTATCAACGGGGTACCAGGCATTATGGCGACGATTGTGGAGGCATTGGCAGAATCAGACGTACAGATCCTTCAATCCGCAGATTCCAATACGACGATCTGGGTACTTGTTAAAAAAGAAGATATGGTGCAGGCTGTACGCGCATTGCATAATAAATTTGAACTCCATCAATAGGCGCATTGTCCGTGCTCGGACTTGCAAAAAGGAGGCAGCATGGTGAACTTCGGCAGATTGATTACCGCAATGGTGACACCTTTTGATAAGCAAGGAGAGATTGACTGGACTGCATTGTCCTCGTTGATTGATTACTTAATAGAAGAACAGCACTCAGAGTCGCTTGTTGTATCTGGAACAACAGGGGAGTCTCCTACCCTGAGCGATGATGAAAAAATCAAGTTGTTTGCATTTGTTGTAGAAAAAGCAGCTGGACGATGTAAAATTATTGCCGGGACTGGAAGCAACAATACGCGTCACTCCATTCATCTAACCCGTGCCGCGGAGCAGGCAGGAGCAGATGGTGTTCTACTGGTAGTGCCATATTATAATAAACCGAATCAGGAAGGGATGTATCAGCATTTCGAAAGTATTGCGAACTCCACATCCCTCCCAGCTATACTGTATAATGTTCCAAGTCGTACTGGAGCGAGTCTAACAGCTGAAACAACACTGCGCCTTGCACAAATTCCGAATATTGTGGGAACTAAAGAATGTGCATCACTTGCGCAGGTCACACAGATTGCAGCGGCAGCGCCAGAAGGTTTTCTGGTTTATTCCGGGGATGATGCTTCTGGGTTGCCTGCTATGGCTGTAGGTGCTTATGGTATTATCAGCGTAGCGAGTCATGTGGTAGGTGCTGAAATGAAGCAGATGATCGATTCACTTGTAGGAGGACACTCGCAGGAGGCAGCAAAGTTGCATCAGCAGTTGTTCCCGATTTTCAAGGGTTTGTTTGGCTGTCCTCATCCTCTGCCTAATCCGGTGGCAGTAAAATATGCATTGGAATTACGGGGGGTTAAGGTAGGTTCGGTTCGGTTGCCGCTCATTCCTCCAACTGAGGATGAAGCGGAATTTATTAAGAAATTATTTACCCGCTAAAGAGAAATAGGAATGTAAGATGTTAATTAATACTAAGGAGTATCCTTGTTAAGGGCAGTCGGTAGGTACAAAACCGATAGGGTTTATTGTCTGACAAGGTTTCCAGCGTGAAGGGCGTTCTTATAGGACGCCCTTTTTGCTGTGCTTTTAACCATGTATGTAGACAAAATGACAGATACTAATGGTTTCAGACGGCAATGGGAAACCTAGCGTAACGAACAGGATGACTTGTTTTTTCGTATTTTAATCATGTATAATGGGGTCAAGTGACTGGGTGCGGTATTTTTTTGAAAATTAAATAAACAAATCAAGGTACGACGTCCAACTACCATAGGAGGTTTAGATTCATTTGTCTAAAAAAACAAACAACGATAAATTGATGATTTTCGCTTTGGGCGGCGTCGGTGAAATCGGGAAAAATATGTATGTCGTTCAATACGGCAATGACATTGTCGTGGTGGATTCCGGTTTGAAATTCCCGGAAGAGGACATGCTGGGCATTGATATCGTTATTCCTGATATTTCCTACCTTACAGAGAACCGCGACAAAGTAAGAGGCATTGTGCTGACTCATGGTCACGAGGACCATATCGGCGGTTTGCCTTACGTGTTGAAACATTTGAATGTACCAGTATATGGTACCAAATTGACGCTGGGATTGGTGGAAAACAAGCTGAAGGAAGCGAATCTGCTTGGTGAAACCAAACGTATTTTGATCAATGCTGATTCTGAAATCAAGCTGGGTTCCACACTGAAAGCAACATTCTTCAGAACCAACCATAGTATTCCAGATTCTGTAGGTGTATGTATTGATACTCCTGAAGGCGCTGTTGTTCATACAGGTGACTTCAAATTTGACCATACTCCGGTCAACGGACAATATGCAGATTTGCAGCGTATGGCTGAAATTGGCACACGTGGCGTACTGGCTCTTTTGTCAGACAGTACGAATGCCGAAAAACCGGGCTTTACACCTTCGGAAAAGAGCGTTGGTATTGTCCTGGAAGACATTTTCCGCAAGTCGAGACAGCGTGTGGTCGTAGCCACTTTTGCTTCTAACGTACATCGTATTCAACAGGTAATTAATGCTGCTGAAGCAACGGGACGTAAAGTAACAGTTATTGGTCGAAGCATGGTTAATGTCGTAGGTATTGCTTCGGACTTGGGCTATTTGGAAATTCCAGATGGAATGCTGATTGAGCCTGAAGAAGTTGGCAAAATGTCAGCGGATCGTGTAGTTATTCTCTGCACAGGCAGTCAGGGTGAACCGATGTCAGCTTTGACAAGAATGGCTCGTTCCACACATCGAAAGGTTGACATTCTTCCAGGGGATTCAGTCATCATCGCAGCTACTCCAGTACCAGGTAATGAAAAATACGTTGGACGCACAATTGATGAGCTGTTCCGTCTGGGTGCCAATGTATATTACAGCGCAGCTAATCCAGGTATCCACGTTTCTGGACACGGAAGCCAGGAAGAACTCAAGCTGATGCTGAATCTGATGAAACCAAAGTTCTTCTTGCCAATTCATGGTGAGTTCAGAATGCAACGTCGTCACGCTCTTCTTGCTGAAGGCGTAGGTATTGAGCCTGAAAATATCTTTATCACGGATATCGGTGAAGTCATTGAAATTCAGAATGGTGGAGCACGCAGAGCTGGTAAAGTTACAGCAGGTAACGTACTGATCGATGGACTAGGCGTAGGGGATGTAGGAAATATCGTATTGCGCGACCGCAAATTGCTGTCACAGGACGGTATTTTGGTAGTTGTTGTTACGCTGAGCAAGCAAGACGGAACGATTAAATCGGGACCAGATATCATTTCTCGAGGTTTCGTATATGTCCGTGAATCGGAAGGTTTGCTGGATGAAGCGAATCGTATTGTCTCAAGTACACTGCATAAGCTCATGAGTGAAAATGTAAATGAATGGGCTTCCCTCAAGACAAATGTCAAGGATGCACTAGGTCGCTTCTTGTATGAGCAAACTCGTCGGAGACCGATGATCCTGCCAATTATAATGGAAGTGTGATTCAATTGAAATTTGTTCAAAAACCTGAATTAAAAACTTAAGTCACAGGCACACAGTCGCCTCTCTTCCCGCAGGAAATATTGGACGGTTTCCGCGGGAGGAGAGGCTTTTTTGATTTTCCGGGATAAGGAAAATCATGGAGTCGGGTATAAGATATTCCATTTCCATCCCATACTATAGGGTGAATACGGGTCATATAGATGCGTAAAGCGAAAGGAAGATCACCCATATGGAACAATACAGCAATCTAACATCTGGCAATGAGGAAACCGAAGTGCCAGATCAACCAGAAATTGGACA
The DNA here is from genome assembly GCF_054602535.1 of Paenibacillus sp. SEL1. Lineage (NCBI taxonomy): Bacteria > Bacillati > Bacillota > Bacilli > Caryophanales > Paenibacillaceae > Paenibacillus > Paenibacillus sp. SEL1. Next base: position 4,316,162 of record NZ_CM137723.1, read on the forward strand.
AAGACCCGCTTTGCCTGCTATGGAGGCTTTGCAGCAGCTGGGTCAAACCTCCATGCCTGGAGGCGAGTCCAATATTTTTTGCATGACGATTATCGGTCAGATTGAAGGGCATCTCATTTTACCGCCTCAAAACAAAACGACAAAATATGAGCACATTATTCCCCAGTTGGTAGCGGCAGAACAAAATCCTCGTATCGAAGGATTAATGATTTTGCTGAATACAGTTGGTGGTGATGTAGAGGCAGGACTAGCTATTGCTGAAATGATCGCATCGATGAGTAAACCAACGGTGACCATTGTCATAGGTGGGGGGCATAGCATCGGTGTGCCGATTGCTGTGTCTTCCACTTATTCCTACATTGCGGAGAGTGCGACGATGACCATTCATCCCATTCGTATGAGCGGTCTGGTCATTGGAGTACCACAAACTTTTGAATACATGGAAAAAATGCAGGAACGTGTTGTACGCTTTGTCGTTTCTCATTCTCGTATTACAGAAGAGCAGTTTAAGGAATTAATGTTTAAAACCGGTGAGTTAAACCGCGATATTGGTACAGCGGTTGGGGGAGCCGATGCAGTGAAGTATGGATTGATGGACGCGGTTGGAGGCATCGGAGAGGCTTTAAAACAGCTGAACACCATTATTGAAACGCGGCGTCAGCAAAACGGGATCGCTGGGATTCAACAGCAGGCTCCGTATGCTCCTTTTTCTCCTAGTGCCACAGGAACTCCTACAGAGACACTGTCAGGGGAGCCTAGCGGGGAGCTACCACAATGACACTATATACTGTAATGCCGATGGAAATGGTATGGCAAGGGATGTGGAAAGAGGCTGAGGAGTTTGCAGAGGTTCGGGTAGACGGTCTACTTATGCAAGTACAGCCGCTTGAAAGTCGTCGGGGGATCATTGTACGGTTGTTGGACTGTCCTCTGGAAGCCTATCTGAATCCGCGCTATGGACCAGGTCAAGTCATCGAGTGGTCGTAGAAGGTGTCGAATAGTATAGAAATAGGTCGTTTACTGTTGAAAAAGAACATATGTGCGGATACCGGGTGACGTGGTATAATATTCTTCTGGGGGGTGACCTTGTATGTCCAGAAGAAGAAAAAGAAAAAAGAAAGCCGCATTTGGCGGAGTTCTAAAATTTGAAATTTACGGCATTGTGCTGATTACATTAGCGGTCATTGCGTTGTCGGGTGAAGCGGCGGTTGGTCGGTCGCTATCCAAGATGTTTGGGCTCGTACTGGGGAAATTCTATTTTGTTATCCCTCTGATTGGCATTTATTATGGTCTGATGGTGATGATTCACCGCAAGTGGCCGAACCAGTGGAACTCCCGCAAAACGGGTTTGCTCCTGTTAGTATTTGCCTTTACACTTATGAGTTCTATTTCATCTATGGAGCAGCGTTTGGGGCCGATCAACGCGCTTCAGCCGGGCGGAGTGATGACCCAGATACATATAGATATGCGTGAGCAGTTGCTGTCGCCTGACCAGCAGGGTCATACCTCAATGCTGAACAAGGATATCAGCGGGGGTTACGTAGGCGCATTGCAGCTTACTGTTCTGTTATGGCTGTTTGGTCTCACGGGAGCTAAACTGATCATGATTGTTATGTTCGTCATTTGTTTCATGCTGATGACCCAACTGTCCTATGTGGATTTGGTACGGATTGTAAAGACCAAGCTGCTGACAGCCGGGGGAAGCGTGCGCAAAAAATGGACTGGTAAAGCTACTCCGCTTTCAGCATCAAGCAAAGGCAGTGGAAATAGAAAAATCAAGTCTGAGCCCATTCCTGCCTATGAGGAAGACATGGATGATGACTTTGACGAAATGCAGCCTCCTGCACGGAAACAGCCGATTTTCTTTCAGTTGTTTGGCCTCAAAAATTCAGATAAAGTGGACAAGGATGAGCATTCCGTCGATACGGATGAGGATGATCATGATCTTCCATATGAAGCTGAGGACGCGCAGGCCCAGTGGAGAAACGGCAACCAGAGTGAAGAGATGTCTGACGTAGTCGAACACGCTGAGCAGGAAGCTGCAACTCCGGTAAAAAGGTCGCCGATCATTAGGGATTTCTTCGAACAAGTAAAGCATGAGGAAAGAAGACCGGAAGCTGAATTTGGAGAGTCCCTGACAGGGGTAGAGCAGACAACTTCCATTATTGACGAATCCCTGGATGATGACTTTGTGGATGCCAGTGCAAATACGGATATGGATGATTCGACAGCGATCCAGGGGACATTAGAAGGTGCTCAGGGACAAGCTCAGACGATTGCAACTGGGGTGGCAGGCGAAGAGGCTGAAGGTAACCATACAGCTATTCCGGCTCCGCCGCCGCCTAAACCGTACAAGCTCCCATCATTTCGTTTACTTGCTAAACCACAAAACGCAGGCAAAGGTATGGGACAAAAGGATTACATGCAAACGGCACGTAAGCTGGAGGCAACGCTGGAAAGCTTCGGTGTGCGGGCGAAGGTGCTGGAGGTTGTCCGTGGCCCTGCCGTAACGCGTTATGAAATTCAGCCGGACATTGGAGTAAAGGTCAGCCGCATTGTGAGTCTGACGGATGACATTGCGCTTGCGCTTGCTGCCAAAGATATCCGTATGGAGGCTCCGATTCCTGGAAAATCTGCTATCGGAATTGAGGTTCCGAATAATGAAGTTTCCATTGTAACGATGCGTGAGGTAATGGAGACAACCGTTTTCCAGGAGTCAGCTTCCAATTTATCTATTGCATTCGGACGTGATATCGCAGGACAGACGATTGTCGGTAATTTGGCCAAGATGCCCCATTTGCTTGTAGCTGGGGCAACAGGTTCGGGTAAATCAGTGTGTATCAATGGGATCATTACGAGTATTTTGTACAAAGCAAAGCCGGATGAGGTCAAATTTTTGATGGTCGATCCTAAAATGGTGGAGTTGAACGTGTACAACGGAATCCCGCATTTGTTGGCTCCGGTCGTGACTGATCCAAAGCGAGCCTCACTTGCATTGAAGAAAATTGTAGTTGAAATGGAAAAAAGATATGAGTTATTTTCCAAATCAGGAACCCGTAATATTGAGGGCTATAATAATCTGATGAAAGATAACCCGGATGCATTTCTGCCTTACATCGTCGTTATTGTGGACGAGTTGGCAGATTTAATGATGGTAGCTGCGGGAGATGTGGAGGATGCGATTGCACGACTTGCCCAAATGGCGCGTGCAGCAGGCATCCACCTTATCATTGCAACGCAAAGACCTTCGGTTGATGTAATTACCGGGGTGATTAAAGCCAATATTCCTTCACGTATTGCCTTCGGCGTTTCCTCGCAGGTAGACTCCCGTACCATATTGGACATGGGTGGAGCCGAGAAGCTACTCGGACGTGGTGATATGCTGTTCATGCCAATGGGTGCTTCCAAACCAGTCCGCGTTCAGGGAGCATTCATGAGCGATCAAGAAGTCGAAAATATTGTTAGCTACGTACGTGAACAGGGTGAAGCGCAGTATGATGAAACGTTAGTGCCGGAGGTGGAAGAGGTATCGGCTGATGCAGATGAAATGCTGGATGAGCTGTACGATCAGGCGGTCAACATCATTTTAGAGGCTAAACAAGCTTCCGTTTCGCTCCTTCAGCGCCGTATGCGGATCGGTTATACACGTGCTGCTCGACTGATTGACTCCATGGAAGCTCGCGGAGTCATCGGCCCTTATGAGGGCAGCAAGCCCCGTGAGGTCCTTATCTCAATGGAGCAATATCAGCAAAATAAAGTAAGTTCCTAAGCATGATCTCTATCCAGCACTACATTAAAACGCTGTTTGTTCGCATGGTGGTTGTTCTAATATGACAACTCCGAGTGCACAAACAGCGTTTTTTTGTGATGTTTTTTGAGGTGTGGCGACTACCTGCTGAAAGAAGATTAAAAGGGTGAATAGCTTTAAGCGGACCTTGTCATAATAAACGTAGCCATCCTGTTAATCCCACAAAAGAAAGGTAGAGCGCAGCATATGAAAAAGACAATGGTCTGGATTTGCACGGGTATCCTCGCAGCCTCGGCTATTACGTACACAGGACTTTTTAAAAGTGACTCTGCACAGCAGCAAGCAGAGCCGCTGAGCACACAGCAGAAAGTACAAGCGGCGCAACCTTCCCAGCCGACATTCAGCTCAGGAGCGGTTGATTTTGGATCTTACGGTCAGGATGTATATGAGTTGCAATCACGTTTGAAGTTGCTGGGCTTTTTTGGCGGGAAAGTGGACAGTCATTTTGGCAGCAGTACACTAAAAGCTGTCAAGGGTTTTCAAAAGGAATTTGGCATCCGTCCCGATGGAGTGGTCGGAGCAAAGACGAAATTAAAGCTGGTGAATGCTACTCCTAACTGGAAGCCAACGGAAACTCCTATGCATCGTAACAATCAAGGTTCCGCTCAGGGACAGACAGCGGACAATAACGATAAAGCGGATCAAAATGATGAAACGATGGGATCGGCCAACACCATGGGACTATCTGAAAACGATCTTAAAATTATGGCCAACGCGGTCTACGGTGAATCCCGCGGCGAGCCGTTTGAAGGCCAAGTTGCCGTCGCGGCTGTTATTTTGAACAGGGTCAAGTCACCTAGCTTTCCCAACTCACCATCTGGAGTGATTTTTCAACCAGGAGCTTTCACAGCAGTAGCAGACGGTCAAATCTGGCTCACACCGAATGAGACTGCACAAAAGGCGGTACGCCAAGCCCTGAATGGCTGGGACCCAAGCGGAGGATGCCTCTATTATTTTAACCCAAAAACAGCCACCTCCAAATGGATTTGGTCCCGTCCGCAGGTGAAAACCATCGGGGAACATATTTTTTGCATGTAAAACGCCGAAGCAGCCGGGAGCTTGTCTCCGGTTGCTTCTTGGCTTTTGCATGGTTAGAATAAAGATTGGTACACTTTACCTCTTTACAGGAGGAAGATTCACAGCAGCTAATGCTAATCAAAGGCTAGACGCAAATTGACGTCACAAAGGAGTTTTGGACTTGAACAAAACAGGTTTCGAGCGTGGCACACGCAGACAACTGAGGATTCATGTACTGCCGACCAAGCGCTTTAAGACGTTTGCTATATCATTGTATGTAGGCACTCCGCTACGGGAGGACACCGTAACTCGAGTGGGGCTGGTACCTTTCGTTCTGCGACGGGGTACAGAATCGTATCCGCAGACTACACAATTCAGAGAACAGTTAGAGCAATTGTATGGCGCGGGTTTCGGTTTCGATGTGTATAAACGTGGAGATTATCAGATCGTGCAATTTCGCATGGATACGATTAATGACAGCTTTGTAAATAGTCCAGATAGTTTACTGGATCGTTCGTTTTCTTTTCTCGGAGAAGTGCTAACGAAGCCTGCATTGGAAAATGGTGCATTTCAAACGGGATACGTCCAGCAGGAACGAGAAAATGTGCGTAAGAAGCTGGAATCTATAGTTAACGATAAAATACGTTATGCTGGTGAGCGCTGTATGGAGGAAATGTGCAAGGATGAGCCTTATCGTCTGCACCCTCTTGGTCAACGATCTGATCTGGACAGTATAGATGCACAGAGCTTGTATAAGGCTTATGGAGAATGGCTGAATCATGCCAGCATGGATTTATACATTGTGGGAGATACGACGCTAGAAGAAGTTGAGAAGTTTGTTGATCGCTATTTTCAATTGAATCGTTCAGCGGAAACAGGATATGTTCCTGAACAGCCCAAGTCGGTAGAGCGTGATGTTCAAACCGTTGTAGAGCGTCTTGATGTGAACCAGGGCAAGCTCAACATGGGGTTGCGCACCCCTATTACGTATGGAGACGATCGCTATGCTTCCGCTCTGATGTACAATGGCATTTTGGGCGGGTATCCGCATTCAAAGTTGTTCGTTAATGTGAGGGAGAAGGAAAGTTTGGCGTATTACGCTTCATCACGGTATGACGGGCATAAAGGTATTGGTACGATTCAATCTGGTATTGAAATTCCTAATTATGAAAAAGCGGTTACTATTATCCGCAAGCAACTGGAAGATACGCAAAACGGAGCGATTACTGAGCTGGAAATGACCCAAACGCAGGCGATGATTCGCAACTTGCTAAAGGAGATGCAGGATTCCGCTTTTGAAATGATCGCCTATGATTTTAACAGACAGCTTTCCGGTAAAGAACGGACAGTAGATGAGCTGCTGAGTCAGGTGGAGGCAGTCAAGGTGCAGGATGTTCAGGATGCCGCCCGGACGTTCCGACTGGACACTATTTATTTCTTGAGAGACCAGAAGGGGGAATAGCGGTGGAGCATATACCTTATGAGCATTTGCAGGAAACGCTGTACTATGAAGTAATGGATAACGGTTTACACGTTTATGTGTTGCCCAAACCGGGTTTTCAGAAGACATACGCCACATTTGCAACTAAATACGGCTCAGTTGATAATCATTTCCGCGTCGAAGGTCAACAGCCCGTAAAGGTGCCGGATGGCATAGCCCATTTTTTGGAGCATAAAATGTTTGAAGAGCCTGAAGGCGATATTTTTGCTACCTTCTCCTCTAATGGGGCATCGGCGAACGCATTTACGAGCTTTGATCAAACAGTATATCTGTTTTCGGCAACCGAGCGTATTCAAGAAAATTTGACCACGCTGGTCAATTTTGTGCAGCATCCTTACTTTACAGATGAAAATGTAGAAAAGGAAAAAGGCATTATTGGCCAGGAAATTAATATGTATGAAGATAACCCCGATTGGCGGAGTTACTTTGGTCTGATCGAGGCGTTGTACAAGGTCCATCCGGTGCATATAGATATCGCAGGTACTGTTCAATCCATCAGTACGATTACAAAAGAAACGCTGTACAGTTGCTATGAAGCTTTCTACCACCCAAGCAATATGATTCTTTTTGTAGTGGGCGGAGTGGATCCAGCTGAAGTAATAGAGCTGGTACGTAACAATCAGGCCAAAAAGGACTATAAGCCGCAGGGAGAGATTGAGCGGATTTTCGACGATGAACCCACTACAGTTGCAGAACCACGTCGTGAGGTGAAGCTGGCCGTTTCTCTGCCAAAGCTATTGTTTGGATTCAAGGAGGCTGAAGTAGGCCTAACGGGTGAAGAATTACTTCGTCATGATCTGGAAACCAAGCTGATGCTTGATCTCCTGTTTGGTTCCAGTACACAACTATATCAAAAGCTCTACGATGAGGATCTGATTTCGGACAGTTTTGGTCATGAGTACAATAGTACGCAGCAATATGCATTCTCTGCAATCGGCGGGGATACCAAAGACCCGGATCGGCTGTTGACGAGAATACGTGAAGAGGTGGAGTCCATTCAGAAGCAGGGCTTTGCGGCAGAACATTTTGAACGGGCACGCAAAAAGAAAATCGGTGGTTATCTGCGTACACTCAATTCACCAGAAAATATTGCACATGAATTTACAAGACATCGCTTCCGGGGCAGCGATTTTTTCCAACTGCTCCCTATTTATGAAAGTATCACGCTTGAGGATGTAAATCGCCGTCTAAAAGACCATATCCAGTGGGATCAACTCGCAATATCACTAGTGGTGAGTCCGTAATGTCCAGGGAGAGGGAAACAATGACCACCGAGGGCGGAGAATTAAAAGCAATTGGCGATACAACCGTGCTGATTACAGGAGCCAGTGGCGGAATTGGTGCGGCTATTGCTGAGCGTTTTGCAGCTGTAGGGATGAATGTTGTCATTCACTACATGAAGTCCCATGAAAAAGCAAATGAAGTTGCCCGTCGTTGCATGGCTTATTCAGGCAAGGTAATGACCGTGTCAGCGGATCTGCGGAGCAAGGAGCAGATCGAACGCATGCGGGAAAAGCTGGATAATCACGGGATGAAGCCGGATATTCTTGTGAACAACGCCGGATTATCTCATTATGGGCTGTTGACAGATGTTTCGGAAGAGGAATGGGACGAAGTGATGGCCGTCAATGTTAAGGGAACCTTTCTGTGCACGCAGGTTTTTATGCCACATATGATTTCCCAACGCTATGGCCGCATTGTGAATGTTTCCTCCGTGTGGGGGATATGTGGCGCATCGTGCGAGGTGTTGTATTCCACCACCAAGGGAGGCATTAACGCTTTCACTAAAGCGCTGGCTCAAGAGGTAGCACCTTCCGGGGTGACAGTGAATGCTGTAGCTCCAGGTGCAGTGGATACGTCGATGCTGGATCATTTGGATAAAGGCGAAATTACCAGTTTGGAAGAAGAAATTCCTGCCGGACGTTTGGCTCGACCTGATGAAATATCGTCCCTGGTTTATTTTCTTGCGCTTCCTGAGTCAGGTTATATTAATGGCCAGGTCATAAGTCCTAATGGAGGATGGGTGACTTAAGGGATAGCGCTTGGAGGAATCCACCAGTATAGTAAGCGTCTGAGAAGAGCATATTATAACTGTTGATTTTAAATCTGAATCATCTAAGGAGGATTTAAGTATGTCAACAGTTGTTCAGAATTTTGATGTTTGGAAAAAGTTCCTTGGTCAGCGTGTAGAGCAAGCGGAGAAGCTGGGAATCAGCCAAGATACCATTTCAGAGCTTGCTTATGAAATCGGTGATTTTCTGGATGAGAAGGTCGATCCAGCCAACCACTCCAACCGCGCACTGAAAGAACTGTGGGGAGTTGCCGATGAGGACGAGCGTCACACCATCGCCCGGCTAATGGTTAAATTGGCTAAGAGCAACGCATAAGTAGGAACCAACATGAAAAGCTCCCTTATGGGGGCTTTTCTGTAATGGTTACAGAGCTGTTCTTGTAATTCCATTGTAATTTATATATCATAAACGTGATTGAGGCTTACAACACAATGTAGCCTATCGAATTTCAATAATTGGTTTTGTCGAAAGATGTTATTTTATGATACAATAATGCTTTGATTTGGAGTTGTTGACGGTTTGAATGTGAATGAGGTGCTAACGTGACGGAAGAAACGAAACAGTGGTACATGGAGTACAAGATACATAAAAATCGACCCGGACTGCTGGGAGACATTGCTTCCATGCTTGGTATTCTGGGGGTTAATATACTGACAATCAACGGTGTTGAAGGCGAAAGACGGGGGATGTTGCTTGAAACGGACGATGACGAGAAAATACGCATTCTCGGAGACACGTTAAAAAAAGCGAGCAACATTACAGTCACGGCCTTACGTGCTCCGAGACTGGTTGATATATTGGCAGTAAGACACGGCCGTTACATCGATCGGGATTCAGATGATCGTAAAACATTTCGCTTTACACGCGATGAGCTTGGGTTGCTGGTCGATTTTTTGGGTGAAGTATTAAAGAGGGACGGCAATCAGGTGATCGGTCTTCGCGGGATGCCGCGTGTGGGCAAAACGGAATCCATTATTGCCAGTAGTGTATGCGCAATGAAGCGTTGGACTTTTGTGTCTTCAACGTTACTACGACAGACGGTGCGCAGTCAGCTCTCTGAAGAAGAAATGAACCCAAACAATGTGTTTATTATTGATGGTATTGTGAGTACAATTCGGTCAAATGAAAGACATTATCACCTGCTTCAGGAAATCATGAGCATGCCAAGTACTAAAGTGATTGAGCATCCTGATGTATTTGTACGTGAATCAGGATACAGCTTTGACGATTTCAATATCATTATTGAACTTCGCAATAATCCGGCTGAGGAAATTATTTATGATACCTTTACAGCCAGTTATACAGAAGATCTTTAAATAAGCGTAATTATACAAGGAGATGATGACATGTCAGAACTGGGTCAGCAATTAAAGGAGGCCCGGCTGCAAAAAGGATTGAGCCTTGACGATGTTCAGGAAATGACGAAGATACGCAAACGTTATCTGGAAGCCATTGAGACGGGCGATTACAAAGTGCTGCCGGGAAGCTTTTATGTCAGAGCTTTTATTAAAACATACGCTGAAACGGTCGGGTTGAACCCTGATGAGATTCTGGAAGGGCATCAAAGCAATGTGCCTGAACCTGAGCCGGAAGCAGTCATGGAGCCTGTTACACAGAAACGCTCCAGCCGTCCCGCCACGATTGGTAATCTTAAATGGTTGCCTACAGCGTTAATGTGGCTTTTTCTAGTTCTCATTGTTGGGGTTATTTATGCTTATTGGGTGAGCAACAACCATTCAACTCCAAAAACAGCAGAAAACACAACGCCGATTACAACACCAAGTACAACGCCAAGCACGTCTACTCCTGATACCACTACGACACAGCCGAACAATGGTCAAACGACGGCTCCAAATGGTGCTGGTGGGAAGACTCCTGATGCGGGGCAAACCGGACAAACTCAGCCAGATGGTACGGGGAATACGGATGCTACTACTCCAGATACTGGACAGCAGCCGGATACGACTACACCACAACAAGGTGTAACTGTGGCACAGGACGGCAAGCAAGGCAAGACGACGATTTTCAAAGTTTCCAGTGCAACGGGAGCCACAGCCAAGGTTGATATTAAAGCTACGGGTGAAAGCTGGCTTGAAGTGTACAAGGGACAAAATTCCCGTGGAGAAAAGCTGAGCTACGGTATGACTAAAAGTGGAGATGCCATGTCTTTCGATATTGGTCCGGAAGGTTTATATATCAAATCAGGACGGTCTTCTGCCACAGATATTTCCGTAGCAGGTCAACCGATAACAGATAATAAGTCGACTACACGTGTACTGATCCAGCAAGGAGAAGCTTCTTCGACCGGAACGAGTGCAGGAGTGACGGGTTCACCTGCAGATTCTACGACAGGTAGCAGTACGGATTCAGCACAAAGTGGTACAGATTCTACAACTACTGATGGTGAATAAACGCCTTGGTGTGAGGAAATACTAATGACTGTAATTCCTGGAAAGGCAGTCATTTCATTTTCCGCAAAGTGAGGTGTATACGTTATGACCGTCAGCTGGATTGTGACTGGGCTCGGTATCATTGTCAGTTTACTGGGCTATTATCTGACACCGAATGCATGGGGCTATGGCATACTGGGCTTTGGTCTTGCTCACATTGTGCTTGGACTTTTGGATATGTTCCGAACTCCAACACGAAGCCATAATTAGATATTTTGACCGTAATTGAAATAAAGGCGTTTTTGTCAGGAAAACTGGCAAGAACGCCTTTTTAGTCAACGGATTATTGGATTTTTGTAAATGACTAGCCTATAATTAGATATTGAACTTTGTTGTGGAAAGGAAAGTGAAACGATGGCTTCAGAAAATTCATTTGATATCGTCTCCAAAATGGATATGCAGGAGTTAACAAATGCGGTTCATCAGACGGAGCGTGAAATTGAAACACGATTTGATTTCAAGGATAGCAAAAGTAGCCTCAAGCTTGAGAAAGAAGCTCTTACGATTGCATCGGAAGACGAGTACAAGCTGAATGCGGTGATTGATATTTTGCAATCTAAAATGGCCAAACGAGGTCTGTCCCTTAAAAATGTGGAGTATGGCAAATTGGAACCCGCTTCTCTAGGTTCAGTGCGTCAGCGTCTTTCGCTTAAGCAGGGAATTGATCAAGATAATGCCAAGAAAATTAATATTCTTATTCGGGACTCCAAGCTAAAAGTCAAAAGTCAGATTCAAGGTGATCAAATCCGAGTGACCGGAAAAAACAGGGATGATTTACAGGCGATCATTCAATTGCTACGTAAAGCTGATTTGCCATTGGAGCTTCAATTTACAAACATGAAATAAAGCCGTTTTCCCTCATATATTTTGTAGGAAAAAACGTTGCTTGATGTGCGGCAGGTTATTTTGACATGCGTTTTGCGCCATATTATACTTGTAACGAAAATGCAGACAATTCAGGTGTATAGCGCTCGTCGAAAGCGATTTACATAGGATTGAATTTAATCCGAAAACTGCCATTTGTAATCAAGTACGATAATCAGGGGAGAGTGTGTTGTGAATTTACCCAACAGAATTACAATAACGCGGATTTGCCTTATCCCGGTGATGATGCTGGCTTTGCTGGTGGACTTTGATTTTTATCCGCCGCCGATTGAGATCGGAGCTTTCAAGCTGCCGTATAATCAGCTGATTGCGGCTATCATTTTCCTTGTAGCAGCCAGCACGGATGGTCTTGACGGATATTTGGCACGTAAAAATAATATGGTCACCAATTTGGGCAAGCTGTTGGACCCCCTTGCTGATAAGCTTTTGGTAACCGCTATTTTGGTTTCCTTGGTAGAAATGGGGAAAATTGATTCATGGATTGTCGTTGTGATTGTTAGCCGTGAGTTTGCGGTTACGGGGCTGCGTCAGATTGCCTTACTGGATGGGTCTGTGGTTGCTGCAAGCAATTGGGGCAAATTAAAGACGATCATCCAGATCGTTGCTATTGTAGCGCTGCTCATTAATAATTTCCCGTTTGTTTTTCTTGGTATACCGTTTGATTTAATAGCGATATGGGCAGCAGTGTTGATCACCATTTATTCGGGTATTGATTATTTCGTGAAAAATATCCATTTGCTGAGCTCCTCCAAAGTTTAACAGGATAAATTTTATGGAAACAGCAATAGGGACTAAACTTATTGCTGTTTCTTTATATAATTCCCATAATATTCGCAGTACAGGAGGAAGAATTGATGAAAGCTGAAATAATTGCAGTAGGAACAGAGTTATTGCTCGGACAAATAGTGAATACAAATGCTCAATATTTGTCACAAGAGCTGGCTACAATTGGAATCGATGTATATTTTCAGACTGTGGTTGGCGATAACATAAATCGGCTTCAGGAAGCGATAAGAATTGCTCAGAAGCGTGCGGATATTATTTTGTTTTCCGGCGGTCTGGGGCCGACTCAGGATGATTTGACGAAAGAGGCGATAGCGGCTGTATTGGGGCGGAAATTGCACATAGATCGTCTTGCAATGGACAAGCTAGATCAATTTTTCCGTAACCGTGGGGTAGAAATGACCGAGAATAACCGCCGGCAGGCGCTTTCTATTGAAGGTGCTACTCCGCTTGAAAATGAGACAGGGCTAGCTGTGGGCGACGCGATTGCACAGGACGGTAAATTTTATGTAGTTTTGCCTGGACCGCCTAAGGAACTCAAACCCATGTTTGCAAACCATGCGAAACCTTGGTTGCTTCAGCAGGCATTGAGCGGTGAGGAAATGCCAATTTATTCGAAAATGCTAAAATTTGCAGGGATCGGTGAGTCAGCTCTTGAAACCCATTTGTTAGATCTGATCCAATCCCAGACAGATCCTACGATTGCTCCTTATGCCAAGGAAGGGGAAGTCACGATCCGTATATCCACCAAGGCGGCCAGCGAAAGTGAAGCATTAATTAAGCTGACAGCTACGGAAGTAGAAATTCAGCAGCGTCTTCCGGAGTATATGTATGCAAGCGAGGATGTTGCGCTGGAGAAGGTTATCGTAGATCTAATGGCCAAACGCGAACTCACTGTGAGTGCGGCAGAAAGCTGTACAGGTGGAATGCTGATGGAACAAATTACTTCTATACCTGGCAGTGCTGCTATGTTTCAAGGTGGCATCGTGTGCTATTCCAATGAAATGAAGATGAAGTTACTCAACGTGCCTTATGATTATTTGGAAGGGGACCATGCGCCAGGCGCAGTGAGTAAGGAAGTAGCCCTTGTGCTTGCAGAGCAGGCGAGAATGATCATGGATAGCGATTTTGGACTTTCAGTTACTGGTGTAGCTGGGCCTGGGTATTCCGAACGGAAGCCAGTCGGTCTAGTGTATATTGGCATTGCTGAACGCGACAAGGAAACGGAAGTACATGAACTGAGACTGAGTGGCAACCGTGAAACAATCCGACTGCGATCAGTTAAAGCAATCCTGTACAGATTGTGGCGCAGGCTGGTAGAGAACGAGAAACTCTCTTAAACATCTATGTACAGTGTGACTCGTAGAGTTGTTTTAGATAGATATTCATGGTATAATCATCTTATCGGAAGAACCGTTGCAAAGCCTTTTGCCAGCGGTTCTTTTTTTGTTTTAAGAGACAGGTGTAATTATAGAAGAGAGTTGTACGAATAAAAAAAACGAATGTATGTTCGAAAAAATGCTTGGCAAGCGTGTCAAAACAAGGTATTATTAAAGTACAAACAATGAAGGATGTGAGTTTATTGTCAGATCGTCGTGCTGCGCTGGATATGGCGCTCCGTCAAATAGAAAAGCAATTTGGTAAAGGTTCCATTATGAAGTTGGGTGAGTCTACCCATATGCAAGTGGAAACGATCCCCAGTGGTTCGATTGCTTTGGATATTGCGTTAGGAACGGGCGGCTTTCCAAGAGGCCGGGTTATTGAAATATACGGACCGGAATCATCCGGTAAAACGACAGTAGCTCTTCACGCTATCGCAGAGGTGCAAAAAACAGGCGGACAAGCCGCCTTTATCGACGCCGAGCATGCGCTTGATCCGTCGTATGCAAGCAAGCTGGGTGTCAATATTGATGAGTTGTTACTATCGCAACCAGATACAGGAGAGCAGGCGCTTGAGATTGCCGAAGCCCTTGTACGTAGTGGAGCAGTAGACATTGTAGTTGTTGACTCCGTAGCGGCACTTGTGCCCAAGGCAGAGATTGAAGGCGAAATGGGAGATTCCCACGTTGGTCTTCAAGCACGTTTGATGTCTCAGGCATTGCGTAAGCTTTCTGGAGCTATTAATAAGTCGAAAACCATTGCTATTTTTATTAACCAGCTACGTGAAAAAGTAGGTGTTATGTTCGGTAACCCTGAAACAACACCAGGTGGACGTGCCTTGAAGTTTTACTCTACGGTACGTTTGGATGTTCGTCGTATTGAAAGTTTGAAAATGGGTAACGACATTGTGGGTAACCGCACACGTATTAAAGTCGTGAAGAACAAAGTTGCCCCTCCTTTCCGTCAGGCTGAGGTGGATATTATGTACGGTGAGGGTATTTCCAAAGAAGGTAGCTTGATCGATATCGGTACGGAGCATGACATTGTCGACAAGAGCGGAGCCTGGTATTCCTACGAAGGTGAGCGCCTTGGTCAGGGACGTGAGAATGCTAAACAATTTTTGAAGGAAAATCCGAATATTGCTAGTACGATCGAACAAAAAATTCGGGTGGCCAGCAATTTGATTACGACGGTTGCTCCGCCTACAGAAGAAGAGTTGGCACAGCAAGCGAAGGAAGAACAGGAATTGTTGGAGCTTGAATAAAGCTTGGTGAATCCTGGTTTGTGAACTGGGGCCGGGGTTATGGCACCGGCCGTTTGAATAGCATGATCCTGATGCCCTGCACAGTTGTGCAGGGCATTTTTGCATCAACTTAAAGTCTGCTTTGTCAGCGGAATCTAACTTTGCGTAGCAGGTGTTCAAAGGCTGCTTTCGTGAATTTCAAAGTGAGGGAAATGTATTGCAGTTGGACGATGAAGATGAACACACTTCGGAAGCAAATAAGCAACAAGGGATTTCTCTTTTTCCGGATCATGAGGAATTGATGATTACTAGGGTAGAGCAGGGACAGGGACGCAAACGTGGAAGGTATATCATTCATTTTGGTCCGTATTCGCTGTCTGTATTAGAAGATGTAATGATCAAGTACAATATGTTCAAAGGAACGTCATTTGATAAAAAAGAACTGGAAGATATCGTTCTGGCAGATGAAAAGCAACAGGCTTATGTACTTGCGCTTCGTTATTTGGGGCGAAAGCCTCGCACACGTCAGGAAATTGCCCAACGTTTGTTACAAAAAGAACTGGATCAGTCTGTTATTGACGAAGTAATGGTTCGACTGCAAAGGGAACAACTCGTAGATGATGATTTATACGCCCGCCAATGGGCAAGGCAGCGCATAACTAGCCAACGTAAGGGGAAGATGTGGGTTAGGCAAGAACTTCGTCAGAAGGGCATCTCTAAAGCCTCTATTGGCGAAGCGTTAGGTGAGATCACCGATAATGAGGAGTGGGAGAGCGCTTTGACGGTCGGACGTAAGAAATGGAATCAGATACGTGGTGATATAATAGAGAAAAAAAGGAAAACCTACCCTTTTCTCATGAGACGCGGATATTCGGGGGATATGACACGCCGAGTGGTCAATCATCTCACTGCGGCCGAGCATGACGTTGCTTCAGATGACGAGGAATTGTTGCAGTGGGAGGAATAGTTGCCAAACGGCTGCTGAACCTTTGACTAGTATGAACGGATAGGATGAGCTAGTTATTACAGGGAAAGCTGCATGGTAGTCTACTAATGTTTGCATTCCCTTGACAATGCCATTTGTCAAATAATAAAATATATATGAAACGATACTTGTGGAACGCCCTTTTTCCTTCCAAAAAAGCGGAATCCACGGGTGAGTTCTCATCGCCAAATAACAAGTGATGCCGCTATGCCAGGCGGAATTGTACATGTGAAAGCATGTGCATATGAAATGAAACGACCTTGTGTCGTTGTCTTAGTTTGACGATCAAAGTAAATGTGACAATTGCAAAAAGTCCCAAGGAATGCCTTGGAGGAACCAACGGGGAGGTGAACAGTATGATGACTGCGATCTGGTTCGTTCTCGTTGCTGTAGCCGCGTTATTCTTTGGGTTCGGGATTGGTTATTTTATTCGCAAATCTATTGCAGAAGCTAAGATCTCCAGTGCGGAAGAAGCTGCCGCGCAAATCGTGGAGAACGCGAAAAAAGAGGCAGAAGCGCTGAAGAAGGAAACGGTATTGGAAGCGAAAGATGAAATCCACCGCATTCGTGCCGAAGCTGAAAAAGAAACTCGTGAACGTCGCAATGAAATTCAACGACAGGAACGAAGATTGCTGCAAAAAGAAGAATCGCTGGATAAAAAATTGGAATCGCTGGAACGCAAAGAAGAACAAGTGGCCAACAAAGAGAAACGAATCGATGAAACCCAGCAGCAAATTGATTTGATTTACAAGAGTCAGGTAACTGAGTTGGAACGTATTTCCAATCTGACGATGGAGGATGCAAGAAGTATTATTCTGACCAACGTAGAGCAGGAAGTTCGTCATGAAACAGCTCAGATGATTAAAGAAATTGAACAGCAGGCCAAAGAAGAAGCGGACAAAAAGTCTCGTGAAATCATCACACTGGCCATCCAACGCTGTGCGGCAGATCATGTAGCAGAAACGACGGTTTCTGTTGTCACATTGCCGAACGAAGAAATGAAAGGCCGGATTATCGGGCGCGAAGGCCGTAATATCCGTGCACTTGAAACCCTTACAGGAATCGACCTCATTATTGATGATACGCCGGAAGCTGTTATTTTGTCCGGATTTGATCCGATTCGTAGAGAGATTGCGCGTACTGCGCTTGAAAAGCTCGTAGCGGACGGACGGATACATCCGGCTCGTATTGAAGAGATGGTGGAAAAATCCCGTAAAGAGGTGGACGAACGAATCCGTGAGTATGGTGAGCAGGCCACCTTTGAGGTGGGCGTGCATAGCTTGCATCCGGATTTGATCAAGATCCTGGGACGTCTCAAGTTCCGTACGAGTTACGGACAGAACGTATTGAAGCACTCGATGGAAGTTGCATACTTGACAGGTCTGATGGCCGGGGAACTGGGCGAAGACGTTGTACTGGCAAGACGGGCAGGATTGCTGCATGACATCGGGAAGGCGCTGGATCACGAAGTGGAAGGATCGCACGTTGAAATTGGCGTGGAACTGGCGAAGAAGTACAAGGAACACCCGGTCGTCATCAACAGCATTGCTTCACATCACGGCGACTGCGAAGCGACTTCAGTGATCGCCATGCTGGTTGGGGCGGCAGATGCCCTGTCAGCAGCAAGACCGGGAGCGCGGCGTGAAACGCTAGAGACGTACATCCGTCGTCTTGAGAAGCTGGAACGCATCTCCGAATCTTTTGAAGGCGTTGAAAAATCATACGCGATTCAAGCCGGACGCGAAGTTCGTGTCATGGTACAGCCAGAGAAAATTGATGATGCGGAAGCATTCCGACTGGCCCGCGATATTACGAAAACGATTGAGAATGAACTGGACTACCCGGGACATATCAAGGTTACCGTTATACGCGAGACCCGTGCGGTAGAATACGCAAAATAAAAGCATTTCAATGAAAAGTGGCCGCTGCTTGTAGGGCCACTTTTCATTATGTAAGGCAGACTAGGGAGGGCTTTCTATCAACGTATTATTTATTGGAGACATCGTCGGCAGTGTAGGCAGAAAGGCATTGAGGGAGAATCTCCCTTCGCTAAAATCAAAATACAACCCGCATGTTATTATCGTGAACGGAGAAAATGCGGCTTCGGGAAGAGGAATTACCCCAGCCATCGCCAGAGAATTTTTTGATTGGGGCGTTCATGGGATTACGATGGGAAATCATACTTGGGACAATAAGGAAATATTTGATTTTATAGATGATGAGCCACGGATCATCCGCCCGGCTAACTTTCCACCAGGAACACCAGGCCGGGGGTATACCGTTGTAAAAGGTGGAGGTAAAGAGCTGGCTATTGTTAATCTGCAAGGTAGAACCTTTTTGCCAGCTATTGACTGTCCATTCCGTGCAGCAGATGAAATTGTCGATGAACTACGGAAAAAACATAAGCATATCCTAGTTGATTTTCACGCCGAAGCAACCTCGGAAAAAATCGCTATGGGTTGGCATTTGGATGGACGTGCTTCAATCGTGGTAGGTACGCACACACATGTACAGAGTAATGACGATACGATTTTGCCACAAGGAACTGCGTATCAGACAGATGCGGGAATGGTAGGTCCTTATGAGGGAGTGCTTGGGATGCAGAAAGAGGCTGTGTTACAGAAATTCCAGACCCAGCTTCCGGTACGTTTTCAAGTGGACATGGGCAAATGGCACTTTCATGCCATCAGCGTAGAACTGAATGACAGTGATGGAAAAGCCCGCAAAATTCAGAAAATCAGACTTAAAGAAGATGAATGGCGGATGGATTAACTTTTTTGTGAGCTACTTAAGGAAAGAATAAGGAAAACTGTCACCAAAAAGCAGGAATTATTTGCTGACCCTCGAATAACATCTAATAGTGGAATCAAACCATCATCATTCCCAGGGGAGGTACTTACTATGGATGTATTAAAAGTATCAGCAAAATCCAATCCCAATTCAGTTGCAGGCGCACTCGCAGGAGTACTGCGTGAACGCGGAAATGCAGAATTACAGGCGATTGGAGCGGGTGCACTAAACCAAGCCATTAAAGCGGTAGCCATTGCCCGGGGATTTGTCGCACCAAGCGGAGTGGATTTGATTTGTATTCCTGCTTTTACAGACATTGTTATTGATGGAGAAGATCGGACTGCGATCAAATTGATTGTAGAACCAAGATAATAAATGTAAGTTGCCTGAGCCTGTTTACGATTTGTAAACGGGCTTTTTTGCATTGTGAGTCTGTTACTATGATTTTTTAAAATAAATTTGTAGTGCTTCAATCTATAAATGGAGGTAAGATGCATGAATGATAAGCTAAAAGTGAATTGGCCTGTTGTTGACTTTCATTGTGATGTGTTATGTAAAATGCAGCTCGATGCGCAGATCGATTTCAGTCATCCATCGCTTGATGTCACAAAAGAACGTTTGCTAGAAGGTAACGTGCGGTTGCAAACGTTTGCTATATATATTTCACAGGTATTGGGCATGCCAAGGTTTGAGCATGTGGTTCGTCAAATTGAGCTGTTCAGGCAGCATGTTACCTCTATCTCAGGTGGGTTGAGACCATTGCTGTGGAAGGAAGACTTGGCAAAGTGTAAAAATACGTCCGCAGTGCATCAGATGGAGCAAGTAAAACAGGTAGGAGAAGAGAAGCGCACGGAAAAGTTAACGTATGTGGATGGTAAGGGGACGGATCATACATGGGCACCTTGGGCTTTGCTCTCACTGGAGGGGGTAGATGCGCTGGAAGGGAGCCCGTTTTATGCAGAATTGTGCTATGCAATGGGAATACGATTGATTGGGCTGACATGGAATTATGCGAACTGGGCGGCTGACGGCATTATGGAACATAGAGGAGGCGGGCTGACTAGCAAGGGGCGTGATTTGGTCAATCGCTGTAATGACCTGGGACTGCTGCTAGATGTGTCGCATTTGTCCGTACAGGGCTTCTGGGAGGTGTTGGAGGAGGCTGCTCTACCACCCATCGCCTCGCATTCGAATGCCTTTGCGAGATGTGCTCATCCCCGTAATCTACGGGATGAACAGATTCGTGCACTGATCGCTCGTAACGGACGGATTGGTTTGACCTTCGTCACGATGTTTCTCAAAGAGCAGGGTACGGTAACCGCTGAGGATCTGCTACCGCACATTGAGCATATTTGTTCATTAGGCGGGGAAAGGCATTTGATGTTTGGGTCTGATTTTGACGGTATCGAGCACCATGTGCAAGGGCTGGAGCACTCGGGTAAATATCCGGTTTTTGCAGAACTGCTGCTGAAGCATTACCCTGAGGAGCTAGTCAAGGGATGGCTGGGAGGACATGCGCTGGAATACCTGCAAACGAATTTGCCTTCCAAAATGTCTTCTTAAATAGCTATTTACTAGGAGTTATTATTGGCTGCGAATACCTTGACAAAGTGAGAACGATTACGAAATAATTGGAGCATCTTAGAATTTCATGGTGCTAAAATAAGCATAAATACGGCAGACGTTGAAGCAAGACTGACGGGACACCATGCTGCACCGCCATATCAGAGGGGGCTCCATTACACAATGTTAATAAAGAAGGTTACTTGGCTTGAGCTCTTTTATGACTTATTGTTCGTAGCTGCTGTCTCTAAGGCCACTCATGTTTTACTACATGTTGAGCATGGTAGTATTTCGTGGGAACATATGGAAAAGTTTATTATGATTTTTATCCCAATATGGTGGGCTTGGGTGGGGCAAACGGTCTACAACAATCGTTTTGGGCAAGACAGTATAACGCATCGAATTTTTATGATCCTGCAATTGTTTTTCGTGTTGATCATGACCGCCAGCCTTAATATAGATTTTGATGCGTATTATGTATCTTTTTTTGTTGGCTATATTGGGTTAAGAGGTTTAACTGTCGTTCAATATTTACTTTCGGCATCCAAAGAAACGGCTCATAAACAGGAAACAGCTCGTTTTTTTGGTACCTATTTTTGGATTGGAATAGTCATCTCTAGTTTCTCCCTCTTCTTTGATTCTTGGGTTCGATATTTGATTTTATATACCGGTATAGCTATTGATATCCTCGTTCCTTTGATTGGCCGTAAAAAGTTGGTGATCACACCAATCCATACGGAGCATCTTTTAGAACGCTTTGCACAGTTCGCCTTAATTCTGCTTGGCGAATCTGTGATAAGTATGCTTTCTGTTTTACAATCCAATCATTTTACGGTTTCTTCTGTTGTATTTGCTGCTTTGGCTTTTGTATTAGTCATCGCAATCTGGTGGCAATATTTTGAGAATATGGAGAAGCGCGTAGATAAATCAAAACAATCAGCAGGCCAGACTATTATTTATGGTCATTTGTTTATTTATCTTTCCCTTAGCATGCTAGCTGCTTCGATTCAGCTCTTGTTTTTGGGACAAGTAGACTATATCTTTGTGCTTTGCTTTACCTTTGCTTCTGTTTTTATTTACTTTTTGTCGGCTTTGCTGGTATTTCATCAGTACAGATTAAGTCATCTTAAACCTCGTCTCAGAGTCATTTTTTTCTTGACTGGAATACTCTGTGTCCTGTTTATCCTTAATATATTTATTGTCGTTCCCCCTCATCTCATCGTAGCTGAAATCATGCTTTTCTTTCTCCTGTTCGCTAAAACGACGGTTTGATCCGACTTTATATGGGGGATATTTAACGCTGATTGGGGCGAAAAAGGGAACTTTATGCGCTCTCCTTTTCTTTCTTGGTAAAATAGGAGTATAATAGCATGGATGTGTAAAGTATTGTATAGAGAAAAAGGAGTGACCACACGATGAGTAAAATCGTACCTGTCGGCGTTTCCGCCCGTCATATTCACCTGACTCAAGAGCATATTGAAATTTTGTTCGGAGCAGGCTATCAATTAACTGAATTTAAACCTTTGTCCCAACCAGGACAATTTGCCGCAAATGAAACGGTAGCTGTAATTGGTTCTAAGGGCCAATTTGATAAGGTTCGCATTTTGGGACCTGCTCGTCCCGCTTCCCAATTGGAAATCTCTCGCACTGATTCCTTTGCTATTGGTGTAAAAGCACCTGTACGCGAATCTGGTAGCATTGATGGTACACCAGGAATCACGGTAAAAGGACCAGCTGGTGAAGTGGAACTGCAAGAAGGCGTGATTGTAGCAGCCCGCCATATTCATTTCCATACATCTGATGCAGCTAAATGGGACATTAAGGACAAGCAGTTGCTGAAAGTACGTGTCGGCGGCGAACGTGGCCTTGTATTTGAAAATGTTCTTGCACGTGTGTCCGATTCATTTGCTTTGGATATGCACATTGATACAGATGAAGCGAACGGAGCCGGTGTGAAAAACGGTGACAACGCTGAAATCGTAGACTAATATACACGTATTTAAATGCCGGAAGGCTTAAAGAGTCCGATTCTTGCAAAAGAATCGGGCTTTTTACATACTATATAATTTATAAATACTTCACTTATGTAAAAAAAGAACATGAGTTCACATTGACTTCATGGTATCTGCGGCTGATCTATGGCGATGGCCTATAAATCATGCTATAATTTAGTGTAATGCCTTTTTTAAAGGTTTTTTAGAACTTAAATAAATTTACCCATGCCTAAAGATACAGTAAATCACAAATTAGCTCGTGAAATAGATGGTGTAAGGAGTGACTAAGGAATGGAAAAGAAAACAAAAGATTACTCCAAATATTTTGATTTCTCGGATGCGAAGATTATTTCTGAAGATGAGCATAGCAAAAAGATCCGCATTCGCGGACGTGAAATCAACATTATGGCGGAGCCGAACAATAGAAAAGAAAAGCAACGCGGTAAAGAGGACGTACAAGTATTGTATGATAACGCAGTCCCGGATGAGCTCAAGCATATCGGTGAGGGAAAGCATTATATCGTATACACATTTGGTTGCCAAATGAACGAGCATGATTCCGAAACCATAAAGGGCTTGCTGGAGCAAATGGGCTACCAGGCAACCGAGGATCGGAAGGAAGCGGACATCATTTTACTGAACACTTGTGCTATCCGTGAAAATGCGGAGGATAAAGTGTTTGGCGAGCTGGGTCACCTCAAGCATCTCAAAACAGAAAAGCCAGGACTGCTGCTTGGCGTGTGTGGTTGCATGTCACAAGAAGAGAATGTCGTTAACCGGATTATGCAAAAACACGGTTTTGTCGATATGATTTTTGGTACCCATAATATTCATCGTCTGCCTCAGCTCGTCAAGGAAGCACTCTTTAGCAAAGAAATGGTGGTCGAAGTGTGGTCTAAGGAAGGCGACATTATCGAAAACTTGCCGAAGAAGCGTGAGGGTATGCGGGCTTGGGTGAACATTATGTACGGTTGTGATAAATTTTGCACCTATTGCATTGTTCCCTTTACACGTGGTAAGGAAAGAAGCCGTCGTCCAGAGGATGTAATCGCTGAGGTGCGGGATTTGGCACGTCAAGGCTTTAAAGAAATTACCTTACTGGGGCAGAATGTTAACGCTTATGGCAAGGATTTGAAAGATTTGAATTACAGATTCGGGGATCTGATGGATGATATGCGCAAAATCAATATCCCGCGTGTACGTTTTACGACATCACATCCACGTGATTTTGATGATCATTTGGTTGAAGTGCTCGGTAAGGGTGGCAATTTGGTGGAGCATATCCATCTGCCTGTTCAATCCGGTAATACGGATATATTGAAGAAAATGAACCGAAAATATACCCGTGAGCGTGTTCTGGAACTGGCCGCGAAGATTAAAGCAGCTGTTCCGCATGTTTCTCTGACAACAGATATCATCGTAGGTTTCCCTGGTGAAACAGACGAGCAATTTGAAGATACTCTATCTCTGGTACGCGAGGTCGGCTATGACTTTGCCTACACATTTATTTATTCACCACGTGAAGGTACGCCAGCTGCTTCGATGGAAGATAATGTGCCTATGTCGGTCAAAAAAGAGCGTCTCCGGCGTCTGAACATTGCTGTGAACCAAAACAGCCTTCGCTTTAATAGTCGATTGCGTGGCGAAGTGGTTGAAGTGCTGGTGGAAGGCGAGAGCAAAAATGACAGCAAAGTGCTTGCCGGTCGGACCCGTTCCAATAAGCTTGTACATTTTGAGGGTTCTAAGGACCTGATTGGTTCCTTTGTTCAAGTGAAAATTACGGAACCTATGACCTTTTACATCAAAGGTGATCTGGTTGAAACGGCCGTAGCGGTTAACGGATAAAAGAATTTCTAACGGGTTGCATGCGGTCTGAGTAAAGGGCTGTGTGCAAGGCCGTCTAAGTGAGAAAAGGAGCGATGGGCAATGACAGAGGAGCGGTTGCAACAAACAGAACTTCAATCGGCGGCGCGCCAGCATGATCATTTGGTCAATCGCGAAATGATATTGGCAAAAGCCAAAGAATTGGCAGGTATTTTGGGTAGCAGTGAGGAAGTGCAGGTATTCCGGAAAGCAGAAGAAAAGATTCAGGATCATGGGCGCATCCAGCAACTGATTGCAACGATGAAAAAGAAGCAAAAGGAAATTGTAGCATTTGAATCCTTGAAGAATCAAAAAATGATTGCCAAAATAGAGGCCGAGCTACAGGAGCTACAGGAAGAGCTTGACGGTATTCCAATTGTCACGGAGTTTCAGCAGAGTCAGGTGGAAATTAATGAGCTACTGCAAATGGTAATCATGGCGATCCGTGATACCGTTGCTGAGAAGGTGAACGTAGAAGAGGGGAAAAGCACTTCCTCGTCGAATTGCAGTGATTAGAGTGAAATCTATGGTGTGGAGGCGTAGCTTCCACGCCTTTTTTTCGAAAGCAATTTACTATCGTATGTGTTTATAAGACATCAGAGAAATGGGACAACAGCGAAGGGATGG
Source organism: Paenibacillus sp. SEL1 (assembly GCF_054602535.1). Classification (NCBI taxonomy): domain Bacteria; kingdom Bacillati; phylum Bacillota; class Bacilli; order Caryophanales; family Paenibacillaceae; genus Paenibacillus; species Paenibacillus sp. SEL1. The sequence continues at coordinate 4,341,123 of NZ_CM137723.1, forward strand.
AAGCAAGGGAATGGATAAGTTGGGTAAGATGCTAGAGGGAGAAAACAATACTTTTTGGGAGTATTTAGGGTGTGAGCTGATTGCAGCTGATGCAAACGAGGTACAGATCGCATTGGAGGCCAAACAAGAGCATACCAATGTGATGGGTATTGTCCATGGGGGTGTGCTTACTTCATTGATGGATCAGGCGATGGGGATGGTCAGTATGGCTTCACGAAATATGGATCCATGTGTAACGACGAACCTGAATGTTCATTTCTTGTCAGCCATGAGGCAAGGACGACTGGAGGTTAGGGCGCGAATTCTTCATCAAGGAGGTCGCACTATAACCACTGAGGCGGAAGTAAGAGATAGTGAAGGCACACTCGGTTCTACATCTACAGCAACCTTCCGAGTATTACGTACACAAGCAAGTGATTCAGGCAAGGCCTGACACTTGACAAATTTTTTTATTATGTCATAATGAATTTATCAAAACGATATAATATGGTGATGCCAATGGATAGCAATCGTATAAACGAAGAGGCGCAAAAGGCGTCGTACAACATTAAGAAATACCGTACCCCGGATGGAGCTCCAGCGGATATCGTTATGTTTACCTTAACGAAGCGGGAGCGCAAGACGGTAACAAAGACATTGCCTATTCGAGAGCTGAAAGTGATGCTCATCAAGCGCCGCAGTTGGCCGTTTGCAGGACGTTGGGCTTTGCCTGGAGGGTTTTGTCAGGAAGATGAATCTATGTATGGAGCTGCCAAGCGGGAGCTGTTAGAGGAAACGGGTGTGGACGGCGGGCATCTGGAGTATTTGGGTGTATATAGTGGACCGGGACGTGATCCGCGCGGGTGGATCATATCACATGCATTTTTTGCGCTGGTAGAAGAATGGATGTTGGAACAGCGTCAGGCGGCCGATGATGCTTCCGAGGTCGGGTTATTCACGATCCGCGAAGCGTTGGAGGAATTGGAGCTGGCATTCGATCACCGGGATATCATAGTAGATGCTTATCGCAAAATTCAGTTGCAGATGCTTCAGACGACGATCGCCAAGCAGTTTTTACCGCTACATTTTACACTGGGTGAATTATATCAGGTGATTCAGAGTGTCGTACCGGATTTCGAAGAGCCAAACTTTATTCGCAAAATAACATCGACTCGTAGCAGACAGGGAATACTGGAAGAGGTGCGTGATGAGAACGGCAAACCGCTCAGTTCCAACCAGTATTCACAAAGACCGGCACAGTTGTACCGTTTTAGTGACAGAGTACCGCGTTTATCTATCTACACGTAACGTCTAATGTAATAGGTTACGCATAGAATGTACAATTTCACTTTGAGGATAAGGAGCTGACCGTACGATGCAGGCACTAATTGTTATTGATTACACGAAAGATTTTGTGGACGGTAGTTTGCCTGTAGGACAACCTGCGATTGAGTTGGATGAACGGATCGCAGCAATTACGCAGGCATACGTGGATCAAGGGCACTTTGTTGTCATGGCTGTGGATTTGCATGAGGAGAACGACCTTTATCACCCGGAGAGCAAGCTGTTTCCTCCACATAATATACGTGGAACCAACGGACGACATTTGTATGGCAAGCTTCGTAGCCTCTATGAGCAACAAAGTGATCTTATCTACTGGTTGGATAAAACACGGTACAGTGCTTTTGCGGGCACAGATCTGGAGCTCAGGCTGCGTGAACGTGGCATTCTGGAAGTTCATCTGATTGGTGTGTGTACAGATATATGTGTACTGCATACGGCTGTAGATGCTTATAACAAAGGTTTTGCTATTACTGTATACAAGGACGCTGTGGCGAGCTTTAATCAAGCTGGACATGATTGGGCTTTGGGTCATTTTGAAGGAAGTCTTGGAGCCGCGGTACGGTCGGCTGAGGATACGGTTTTACGCCAGAAGAAGTAAAATAACTTAACGATTGTGCACCAATGTCCGATAACAAAATGGAGCCGGATATTGCTGAATCTGGGCAGATGAGGCGGTACGCTGCACCACAAACCTGGGGACAGTCAGAGAGGATGATTACGATGCAGTCAACGAGCCTCGCATTACATACAGATAAATATCAGATTAATATGATGTACGCCCATTGGGTGAACGGAAGTCATCAGCGTAAAGCTGTGTTCGAGGCGTATTTCCGTAAACTCCCTTTTGGTAATGGATACGCCGTGTTCGCTGGTCTGGAACGTATTGTGAATTATATTGCAAATTTGCGGTTTACAGAAGAGGACATTCGCTACCTGTCTGAACAGGAGGAGAAATACGATCCCATGTTCATGGAGGCGCTTCGCCAGTTTAAGTTTGGTGGAACGGTCCATTCGATGAAAGAAGGAGCACTTGTTTTTCCAAACGAGCCTTTGGTACGTGTTGAAGGAACGATTATGGAAACGCAGCTTGTCGAGACGGCATTGTTGAATTTTATGAACTATCAGACGCTCATTGCGACAAAGGCGTCGCGCATCAAGCAGGTGGCAAGTGACGATACACTGCTCGAATTTGGGACACGGCGTGCGCAGGAAGCAGATGCGGCGATTTGGGGAGCACGGGCAGCTTATGTGGCAGGTTTTGACGCGACTTCTAATATGCTGGCAGGCGAGCATTTTGGAATCCCGACGAAGGGGACACATGCCCATTCATGGGTGCAGACCTTTATGACGGAGCAGGAGGCGTTTGACGTGTATGCGAAGGTTTTACCGGACCAGGTTACACTGTTGGTAGACACCTTTGACACGCTGGAAAGCGGTGTTCCTCATGCGATTCGGACAGCAAAAATGCTGGAGAGTCAGGGCAAGCGTATGAATGCAATCCGTCTGGATAGCGGTGACTTGGCTTATCTATCCATTCAGGCGCGGGAAATGCTCGATGCTGAAGGCTTAGATTACGTACAAATTGTAGCTTCCAATGATTTGGATGAAAATACGATTTTTAACCTGAAAGCCCAAGGGGCACGTATTGATGTATGGGGTGTAGGAACACAGCTTATTACGGCTTCAGATCAACCTTCGCTTGGCGGGGTGTACAAGCTGGTTGAGCGTGAAGTGGATGGCGAAATGTTGCCGACGATTAAGATCTCGGGTAACCCAGAAAAAGTATCCACACCAGGCAAGAAGGATGTATATCGCATTGTGGATAAGAAGAAAGGGAGAGCTGTAGCCGATTATATTTCTTTCCCGGATGAAGAGCGTCCGCGTAATGGTAAGCGCCTGAAGCTGTTTAACCCTTTACATCCGTATATGAAGAAGTATGTAGAAAATTATGAAGCCGTGCCAATGCTTGAGCCTATTTTTATAAATGGACAGAAGGTATATGAGCTTCCTGAGCTGGATGAAATTCGTGCCTACCATACTTCACAGTTGAAATTGTTTTGGCCAGAATATTTGCGGAAGCTGAACCCTGAAATTTATCGTGTAAATCTGAGCGAGAAGGTATGGGAGCTGAAGCAAAAGCTGATCGACAGCTATATGCAGCCCGAAGTTGAAGAAAAAGAATAGTTGGAAGAGGCACCTCATGAATGTATGGGGTGCCTTTTTGTGTCGCGGCATGTAGGAAATAGGAGCTTATTTATAAATTTCTCTCATCACATGTCGTAGCTCAGGGACAATAATGCGTTCCATTGCCAAACGAACGGCTCCGCGTGAGCCAGGCATAGAAAATACAGCTGTCCGACCCACAGTACCAGCTACAGCCCGGCTTAATATAGCTGCTGAACCAATGTCCTCAGCAAAGCTTAAATAACGGAAGATTTCCCCAAAGCCAGGTAGTTCCTTATCCAGTAGAGAGGAGACGGCTTCATATGTAGTATCACGTGGAGAAATACCGGTACCGCCTGTCAAAAGTACAGCCTCGATGTCATTCTGTGCCGCTGCTTCGGATACTAACTGCTGAATACCTTCGTAGTCATCCTTGACGATGACATATCGAACAACCTTATATCCATTGGTTTCTAGTAGATCCATGAGCAGTTGTCCCCCGGTATCTGTTTCCACGGTACGTGTGTCCGAGACAGTCACGACCATGCAATTAACCTGTTGCGGGGATTCCTGTCGATGCTCCTCTACGGAAGACATATTCATTAAAATGTTCACTCCTTGATCGATGGTTAGACATACACTTTTTACAATAGAGCAATGACTGAGTGTATGCAAGTCAGAAACAGGGGCTAAAAATCCATGTGATTAATATCCTTGCACTTACATACTGGAATATAGTACACTTCCTTACATAAGTCGGGATTGTTTTGTTTTTATTTTATTGTAAGCGCGCACATCAAATGATTAAACTCAAGGATCAGCGGGTAATAGTGCAGCAGGGTCAACAACTGGGAGGTAATGTAATATGAATCATTCATACCAACAATGCGTGGATGCTTGCCTGGAATGTATGAACGCTTGCAATGTATGTTACGTAGCGAGTTTGAAGGAATATGATTTAGCTATGCTGCGTGAATGTATTCGAGTGAGTAGGGAATGTGCAGAAATATGCGGATTTGCTGCTCAAATGCTGCAGCGCGGAACGGATTTTGCCGAGCAAATCTGTGAGCTGTGCGCCAAGGCCTGTGAGGTATGTGCTGCTGAATGCAGCAAGCATTCCCATGATCATTGCAAACATTGTGCAGAAGCCTGCCGTCGTTGCGTTCGGGCATGCCGCCAATTGGTGGCAGTGTAATTACATATATGGAACTAGTGCCTGAAGAGGAAATAAAAGGTTGCAAGGTTGCTTTCTACTGAATAGGTTTGTATAATGATTGGAATTAACGTCATGGAACGGGAGAGTAGCAGCGGAGCCGTATCATTACAGCGAGCCGGAAGAGGTGGAAGCCGGTATGAGGTCCGATGTGAAGCGCACCCGGGAGACGGTTGATCCAACGAGCAGAATTTCTAGTAGATCAGCCCGGCAGACACCGTTATTAGTCATTGGAGTGAAATCGCGATTTGTGTAAGTTAGCTTTAGCTGCACAACCGATTTACGAAGAGTGGTACCGCGGGGATATTGAAGTTCTCGTCTCTTGAATTATTTCAAGAGGCGGGAGCTTTTTTTGTTAGATTCTATAAAAAGAAGGAGAGAGATCATGTTAGTGAGGATTGCTACTCAAGCGATATTGGCCCATACGGGCTTGGAGGAAAAAGAAATTTTATCTTTATTCGAGGTGCCTCCGCAGCCTGAATGGGGAGATGTAGCGTTTCCCTGTTTTGTGCTGGCTAAAAAGTTTCGAAAGTCTCCGCAGCACATTGCAATGGAATTAGCGGAGCTAGTGAGCCATGAAGAAGGTTTGACTGCTTCAGCATCGGGTGCCTACGTAAATATAACATTGGATCGATCGGTTCATATTCCGCTTATGCTTGCTGAATTGAGTAAAGCTGATTTCCTCAGGCCCAATATCGGACACGGACAGCGGGTGGTCATTGATATGTCTTCGCCCAATATTGCCAAACCGTTTGGTATTGGTCATCTTCGCTCTACTGTTATTGGTGCTGCCTTGTATCGTATTCTTGGTGAAACCGGATATGTTCCAATTAGTGTGAATCATCTTGGAGATTGGGGAACACAGTTTGGCAAGCAAATTGCGGCCTATAAAAGATGGGGAAATGAGGAGCAGCTACAACATGATCCGATTGGTGAATCGCTGAAGCTATATGTTCGTTTTCATCAGGAGGCCGAGCATGATCCAACTTTGGAAGATGAAGGCCGCGAGTGGTTCCGACGTTTGGAGCATGGGGATGCTGAGGCTCAACAACTATGGGAGTTTTTTGTTGAAGTCAGTCTGGGTGAATTTGATCGTATGTACCAGCGCCTGAACATTACATTTGACCATGTGCTGGGAGAAAGTTTTTACAATGATAAGATGCAGGCAGTTGTTGCTCAATTAAGAGCAAAGGGATTGCTGGAGGAAAGTGATGGCGCGCTCGTAGTTCGTCTGTAAGACGAGGAACTGCCGCCATGTCTTATTCTAAAAAAGGATGGGACTACCATTTATCCGACACGTGATCTGGCAACAGCGATTTATCGTCATGAAGTGATGAAGGCTGATCGGCTTCTGTACGTCGTTGGTGGGGAACAGAAGCTGCATTTCCAGCAGGTGTTTGCGGTGCTGAAACATGCAGGAGAGGCATGGGCGGAGCAGTGTGAGCATGTGCCGTTTGGATTAATGCGGTTTGCGGGTAAGAAAATGTCTACAAGACGTGGAAAAGTTGTCAAACTGGAAGAGGTGCTGGATGAAGCTATAGCCCGTGCTCAAGCCATCATTACTCAGAAGAATCCCGATTTGCAGGAACAACGGGCAGTAGCAGAGGACGTTGGTATTGGAGCGATTATTTTTGGTGACTTAAAAAACAACCGGCTGAATGAAGTGGATTTTTCGTTGGAGGAGGCGCTGACCTTTGAAGGTGAGACCGGGCCTTATGTGCAGTATACTCATGCGCGCATACGCAGCCTTCTGGAGAAAGCTCATGCTCGCGCCGATGTTGATGTTACTACTAATTCTAGCGACAACGCCCTTGTCCAAGATAGCCATTCTCGTGATTTGAATGACATATCGGATGAAATGTTTGGTGACGCAGGTTGGGCGCTGCTTAAGCAGTTGGATCGTTATCACGGACAACTGATACGTGCGGCTCGCCAACTGGAGCCTTCGGTTATTGCGAGATTTGCACTGGATACGGCCCAGGCATTCAACCGTTTTTACGCCAAGGAAAGGATTGTCGATGGTGGACGCTGGCGTATTCAATTGGCGGAACAAACTGCGGATATTCTGGCATGCGCGCTGCAACTTCTTGGTCTGAAAGCACCGAATCGGATGTAAGCAAAGAGAACAAAGGGGAGCGAGGTTTCCCGGCGGGATACCGCTACCCAGATCCGGTTCTTCCAAGGGGACACTGTAAAAGGTAATCTTCACAGGCACTTTTGAGGATGTATAAAGATAGTGAGCAGAAAAGAGTTAGACGGGTTACACTAATCGCAGCTATTGCACTGTTTTGCAACCAATTTGTGCATATTTGAAACATTTGATGCTTTTATTGCGTCGGTAAGTATAGAAGCAAAGTAAATATGGAGGTGTATCTCATGAAAAAAAATAAAAGCGTGGCAGTTGCCCTGCTTGTCGTCTGCTCATTGGCTGTGGCTACGTCGGCTTCTGCTTTTCGTGATATAAAGGGAGCTGAACAGGAGAAGATCGTAAACTCACTTCAGGATAAAGGAATTATCCAAGGAATAACCAAGGATAAATTTGCACCGGATCAAACGCTCACCTATGCACAAGGAGTACATTTGGTTGTTCGTGCGATGGATCTTCAGGTAATGCCTGATTTCACAACGGGTTCCTTTGCAAACATTCCGGCTTCCGCATGGTATGCCCAGTCCTATCGGATTGCGGCCCAACACCAAATTCCTTTGTCACCAGATATTGATCCAAGCACCCGTATGACAAGAGAACAATTTGCGAATATTCTGTATAAAGCAGTGAGTGCAACGGGTGAATATCCAACTGTCCGTATGTACATCAATGTAGCGGATGGCAAAAAATTAGATCAGGAATCAAACGCAGCAGTTCAATTCCTGCTGTTGACCAAAATTGCAAAATTGGACGAACAGAGCAATTTTAACCCGGATCGTAAAGTAACGCGGATGGAGGCAGCAGAAATGGTCTATAACGCATCCGAATTTGTACAAAGTCATAAACCGATTGAAGCCACTCCTGAAAATCCGGCTGAACCTGCAGATCCGGTTCAACAAAACAATATTAGTATGAGCATAGAGAAGACAAATGACCAGCAGAACAAAGTGACAATCACCCGTCTGCAGGCACCTAATCCAGGTTACGGCATTGAAGTGGATCACATCGACTACGTAGATGATACGAATGCAGTAATTTACTACAAGCTGACAAGTCCAAAGCCAGGGGAAATGAATATTCAGGTCATTACGGATACCCACACAAGTACATTGGTAGACAGCAAGTATAAGGTTACGCTTAAAGCAGTAGATGGAACAGTGATTCCGCCCACCGAAACAGGCACGTCTGTAGCTAAATAAAATTGCAAGCCATATGTCCTATATAAAAATAAACCAGCGAGCCTCCAATTTGTAGGGGAGGCTCGCTGGTTTTTCCATGCCAAATGTTCATCGTTAGCCCTAAGCAATTGGGCTATTCAAGCTTTAAATGCTGACTTTGCCAGTAAGTAAGTCATCTTGCGCAGGAGGCGTAACAGAGATTGAATCTGATTCTGTTGCAACTGTTCCCGACTGGAGCTGATACATTTGGAAGTAACGCCCGCCTTGGGCCATAAGTTCATCATGGCTACCCCGTTCAACAATTTCACCCCGATGCAGCACCAAAATTTGGTCCGCACTGCGAATGGTGGACAAACGGTGAGCAATGATAAAGGTCGTACGTCCCTTCTTGAGCACCTCAAGAGCGGATTGGATGAGCGCTTCCGTTTCGGTGTCAATATTGGCAGTAGCTTCATCCAGAATTAAAATTGCGGGATCAAAGGCTAGTGCACGAGCGAAGGAAATAAGCTGGCGTTGCCCGGCTGATAAGGTGCTGCCTTTTTCAATAACAGGCTCATCGAATCCTTGCGGCAAATGGGCCAGCAATTTGTCGGCTCCAACATCATGCAGCGCTTTATTCACCTGTTCTCTCGTGATTCGGCTGTCTCCGAGACTGACATTGGAGGCTACCGTACCTGTGAATAAATATGGATCTTGAAGAACAATACCCATATGATGGCGAAGCCATTGCTTAGGGATGTCTTTGACAGACGTTCCGTCAATGGTGATCGTTCCTTTTTGCGGATCATAGAACCGGAATAGCAGGTTGATAATCGAACTTTTGCCTGATCCGGTATGTCCGACAAGGGCAACTGTTTGCCCGGGCTGTGCTGTAAAGGAAATATGTTTAAGTACATCATCCTTTTTGTAGGCAAAGGAAACGTCGTTAAACTCTACCTGGCCTTTGTAGCGCGGCATCGTGCCGTCCGTCACCGGCTCTCCAGTTTCGTCCATCAACTCAAATACGCGTCCTGAGGATACGATGGAAGTATCCAGTACAGCGAGTTGGTTGACCATACCCGTCATAGGTTGGAATAGTCGTCCCAATACATCGACGAAGGCATACAAAACGCCTAGTGAAACAGCACTACCTGTAGTTCCGAGCGCCTCAGATCCAAAATACCACAGCACGACGGCAAAGGCGAGATTTCTCAACACGTTGACTAAATTGTGCGAAGTGAAAGCGTTCAAATTCAGCATTTTATTCTGATGCTTCATATAGTCATCATTCAGTTCCTCAAACTCTTGCTGCGTTTGTTTCTGGTGGCGGAACACGCGAATAATGGACATCCCTTGAATCGATTCATTGATAATCGCATTAATTTCACTGAGTCTGGACCGAATGATCGTATTATAGCGGGTGGCGACCTTGCGATACAATACAATCCACAAGATCAGTAACGGTACAATAAACAGAGAGATAAGACCCAGTCTGAAGTCCAGCAAAAAGAGTGCAACATATACTCCTGCCATCGTTACAATCCCTGAAGTGAAATTGGAGAGCACAGCCACAAACAAATCTTTGACTGCCTCAGTGTCATTCGTAACACGGGATACGACTTTGCCTGCAGGCAAGTTATCAAAAAAGTAAACTGGCAGCCGCTGGATGTGAGCGTAGAGATCAAGCCGAAGCTTTTGTATGACCTTGTTCGCCGAGGATTGCAGCCAGTATGTTTTGCCGAATTCAGCAAAAATGGAAATAACCAGGAAGAAGCAATACCAGCCAATCAGCTGAAAGATACCGGGCATTTCCGGTTTGTAAAAGCTATACAGTTCATCAGCTGTCAGAGCCTTAGCTTCATAGCGAAAGGTGTCGGAGCCGCGTGTCACAGTCAGCGTTCCGTTTGTGAAGGAGCGGTTACCGTCAGCCACTTGAACCGAGCCATCGACAAATACGAAAGATTTACCAACTTGTAAAATCCTCGCTTCGCGACCTTTGGTCTCCCCGGCCTCAAAACGGTCTTCACGCTTAAAGTGGGTTCCAGCATAACTTACAGTGCCGTCCACACGAGTTGTTTCATAAAATGGTTTTTCAATAGCGAGCATATGGTCGTCAATCATCGTTTTGGCGATGAAGGGACCAGCCAGCTCGGCGGCTACTCCGATAGCCAAAGCGATGAGAGCGGCGATAAAACCTGCTTTGCTCGTTAGCGCGTACTGGAATAGCCTTTTGCCGATATTGGGTTTCATTAGGATACCTCCCCTGAGGTCAGATCAGATTCCACTTGTTGCCGTACATACTGTTGTCGGTACCATCCGTCAGCCTGAAGTAGCTCGCTGTGGGTCCCTTCCTCAATAATGCGTCCTTGCTCCAGCACGACGATCCGGTCTGCATGTTCTACAGCGGAAAGGCGGTGGGTGGAGATCAAGGTTGTTTTACCCGAGCGCTTACGTCGGATATTGTCAATAATCCTTGCTTCCGTCCGGGCATCTACTGCAGATAGTGCATCGTCGAGCAATAGAATATCCGGATCACCGATAAAGGCGCGCGCCAGCGAAACACGCTGCTTCTGGCCGCCGGACAGGGCGATACCCTTTTCTCCGACCAGTGTATCCAGCCCATCAGACAGGGTACCTAAATCCTGGTCGAAGGCAGCAGTACGGATAGCTTCCATAATGTCGTCGTCATCTGCATGAGGTTTTCCGAATTGAATGTTCTCGCGCACCGATTTGGAAAACAAAATTTGCTCTTGCGGCACGTAGCCGATCCAGCTGTGTAGTTGTTCTACTGCAATGTCCTCTAGACGTATGCCGGAGATTAAAATATCACCACTACCCGTCGGATATTCATGTAGTAGCTGTTTGAGCAGCGTGGATTTCCCACTGCCTGTTCTACCGACGACGCCTAGCGTTTCTCCGCGTTTGAGCTCCAGACTCACATGTGACAGATTGTCAATAGTAGAGGTAGGGTAACGGAAGGTAACGTCTTTCATCCTGATGGATTCGAGGCGATCCACTGGAACAGGTTGAGCCGCATCTTGAACATCTGGCTGGACATCGAGAGTTTCATTAACCCGGTCCAAGGAAGCGCTACCGCGCTGCATAATGTTAATCAGCTCTCCAATGGCAAACATCGGCCAAATCATCATTCCTAGATACATGTTAAAGGAGACCAGTTCGCCTAGCGTGATATCGTTATGAAATACCAGATAAATACCATACCCGAGTCCGATGACGTAGCTAAGTCCTACACATAAACGAATTGTTGGTTCAAAGAGGGCATCCATCCGAGCGACAGCCAGATTTTTACGAAATACATCGTCGGTAATATCAGCGAAACGCTTTTCGTCCATTCGTTCTTGCACATAGGCGCGAATGACTCGGATACCTGCCACGGATTCCAACACCTGATCGTTCATATCACCAAATGCATCTTGTGCCAGTGTGTAACGCTCGTGAACGGCTTTACCGTAAATGCTCATAGCCAGTGCGATAAAAGGTAGGGGCAGGATAGCTGCCAGTGTCAACTTCCAACTGATTAGAGTGCCCATGGCAACTAATACCACGCTCAGATAGACCGTAGAGTCTGTCAGTGTCAGCATACCGAAGCCCGCTGTACTTGCTACGGAGCGAAGGTCGTTCGTGGCACGAGCCATCAGATCCCCAGTGCGGTTGCGTTCAAAAAATGGAGGGGTCATTCGCAGCAGATGATTCATAAAACGTGTGCGCAGTAAGCGTTCCATCAGATTGGCACCACCAAATAGCTTGTGCATCCATATGTACGTAATGTAGTAGATGACGGCTAGAATGCCTATGATGTACAAAATATAACGCCAAAGTGAGGACCAGGAAATTGAACCGCGTACAATCTCATCAATGGCACTACCAAGCAGCCGAGGTGGAGCAAGCTCCAGCACACCAACGGCTATCAGCAAAAACAATCCAATGGAGTATCGGCTTCGTTCTCTTTTAAAAAACCAGCTTAAATTTTTAAGTACCGAAAACAAGGGGAATCCCATCCTTTCATGACAAGTTCATTCGAGAGTTGTGTACCATTTTGAAGAAACAACAGCGGCTTGCTACCACAAATATGATCCGGCAACAGGCGCAAAAAAGGCATACCGTCCGCAGACGATATGCCTTAAATCTCAATATCATATGGCGCGCAGGTATTTTCAGCACACTCACCACTGAAAAACTGCTCAAACGCAGGCAGCCACTCGTATTAAACCATACAACGCGAATGGCCCAATTTTGAAGGATGCGACAGGGGGGAGATGCTCCGGTATGAAGTTGTTGTGTTTGTAGATGTGGATAAAATGCAATAGGAAATTTTAGCACCGGTAACACTCCTTTCTTCCTCAAAATGGGTTCATTCTAACATGAGTAATCGTTCAAATTGGTAATAAATTTCAAAATGGATCTCGTATGGTTGAATCTTAACACCCTTATTTGCGAATTGTCAAACCTTTTTCAAAAAAATGTATATGACTTGTCCAAGAAGCTCGCTGGGTTGGGACGGTTGGTGGTCATTCTAAAAGATGCTATGATATAGTTGGCAGACGTCATTGTACAAGGAGATGAGCATAACGTATGAGCATACAGGTAACTGAACCTGCGGCACAGTGGTACATTAAGGAGCTTAGTTTGAATCGTGGAGATTCGATCCGTTTTTTTGTTCGCTATAGCTCTGGCGGTGGGTTGCATCCAGGCTTTTCTCTGGGAATTGCCGTAGAGCCGCCGCAGCACCCCGTATTACAGCATGAAGCGGCTGGCATTACGTTTTATATGGAGGACCAGGATTACTGGTATCTGAAGGGCCATCATCTGGAAGTTAAGTATTTGGAGGAACATGATGACATTATTTACACCTATGTTGAGGATGAACAAGCTTAGTGTTCCACTGTCAATCATAGCGTGCAAATAGTTGTTCTTGGACATGAAAAGCGGCGGAGTATCGTGTTACAGGAGATAAGCCTGTACATGATGCTCCGCCGCTTTTTTGTGGTCAAGGCGGGTATGTCGTATGTCAAGGGTTGTTAAGTATCGGGCCATCGAGTGCAAAATCAAAATCATCAATGTCGTACACATGTACAGGTACGGAAGCTTCGATAATACGGTGGATCCAGTCCAATTGATCCGTCAGAATGGGTAATGATTCACGCTGAGCTGTCAACACCAGTTCAGTCTCAATTGGATCAAAATATTCTCCGTAATGCGCTGTATCAACAGCATTAATGATGATGAGTGATGTATTGACATCGAATAGAATAGGCAAGCTCTTGGCCCAAGGCATCTGAAGGGCACGCCGAATTTTTTTCTGATTCAACGGTTCCTCAAAATAACTGATCAGCTCGCTTACCTTCCGCTTCACATGTTGATCGTCCATAGGATTATCCATGAGCGGCTCTGTGCTATCCTGAAATTCGTATAGCTCTAGCAGTGATGTGTAAGGCACTATATATTCCACAGGGGCGGGAGATGTAAGTAGTTGGCCGTATATAGCCACCATTACAGCTTCCGTTACAAATTGTCGAGACATCGGTCAAGCCTCCTGCATTTACCAAATTATGCGATATGAGTATACCACAAAGCGGGACTGAATTCAGCCCGACATGCAGATTGCTATCATGTATTCCTATATTTGTTGTACGAATTTAGCTGCGGCCAATTAATAAGGAAAGCAATCCGGCAGCAATTAGAGGTCCAACAGGAACTCCTTTAAAGAAGGCAACGCCAATGACGGTCCCGATCAGTAGACCTGTCACAATAATGGGCTGTCCAGACATCAAAGTTACTCCGCGGCCGCCAAGATAGGCTACCAGAATTCCGATACCAATCGCGAGCAGTGATTTCCAGTGCAGGAAAGACTCCATCACCTGATTGATACTGATTTTACCGCTGGCTAGCGGGGTCATGACCCCGATCGTCAAAATAATAATTCCGATCGTCAGGCCATACTTTTCAAGCCAGGGGAAAGCAGTGTGAAAGCTGGTTACCCGCAGTAGCAGTAATACAACCATGGCAATAGTCACGGTAGAGTTGCCACTAACAATCCCTAGACCAGCCAATACGAGTAAGATAAGTGAGCTGTAATCCATACAGATGTTCTCCTTCGTTTAATTAGCTTTGGATATGTTCGGCGATTTGTCGCCCGTGCCAGCGGCCTGTTTCAATAAACACTTCATTGGCATTGCTGCCTGAAGCGATGACCCCAGCGACATATACACCTGGGATGTTCGTTTCCATCGTGGCAGGATTAAATTCTGGTTTGTCCAGATCCTCAGCCATGTGAACGCCGACAGACTCCAGCAGTTTTCGTTCCGGGTGAAATCCGGTCAGTGCCAGTACAAAATCATTCTCGAGTCGGAATGCTTCAGTGTCCAGCGGATTGACTATGACATGGTCTGGATGGATTTCGGTAATGCGTGCGCCTAAGTGCAGCGTGATCTTCCCTTTTTGTACCATACTGTCAAACAGTGGACGAACCCACGGCTTGATGTATTGAGACAACTCGCTTCGACGATATACCATATCAATCGTAGCTCCGACCCGCACCAATTCCATCGCAGCATCTACCGCAGAGTTACTGCCACCGATGACTGCGACCCGGGTTCCTGTATAGGGATGGGCTTCACTGAAATAGTGCGTGACTTTATCCAATTGTTCCCCGGGAATGCCCAAATAGTTCGGATGATCAAAATATCCTGTAGCCACTACGACATAACGTGACGAATACGTTTTGGTTATTTCTCCTTTGCTCAGGGTATGTACGGTAAATGTACCGTCATCCTGGCGATGAATGGACTGGGCCTCCTCATAATGCTGAATGTTCAAGTTATAATGAGTGGCTACCTTACGATAGTACGCCAGTGCTTCATGACGATAAGGTTTGTCATTAGGGGTGCTGAATGGAACATCACCGATTTCCAGTAGTTCGGCGGTGCTAAAAAACTGCATGTTCGTCGGATACAGAAAAATGGAGTGAACGATGTTGCTTTTTTCAATAATGACAGTTTGCAAACCTCTGCGGCTGCATTCGATTGCAGCGGATAGTCCGCAGGGTCCGCCACCGATAATGATTACGTCGTGCATTTGGATGAACCTCCAGTTGTATTGGTTTATTACGCCAGTTTTGTAGGGTTAACATTATTTTGACGATTAAAAACGGATCTCAGGATTGAAGCAAATAGCTCAGTATGTGAGAAGGTTTCAAATAATAATCCTACCGCAATGCAAACACAATATCCAGCCGTTTTCAGAAAGAGATGACGGACAGTGAAGATTGACAGCCACTTTTAGCAAACATATAATTAGATATATATCTATTTCGTGTAATTGAATTCGCTTGCATAGCAAGTACGTACTAGTGAAAAGAGGTGCAATAACGATGCAACTGGATAAAATGGTCAATTATCATAAAGCACTTGCTGATCCAACGCGAATGCGCATATTACTTCTTTTGTCACGTGGGGAGATGCATGGCCAAGCTTTGGCGAAAAAGCTGAATTTATCCCAGCCGACTGTTACACATCATGCTTCCAAACTCCGTGAGGCTGGGTTGATTAAGGAACGACGTGATAAAAACACGGTATATTTTACACTGAATCCAGAGCTGATCCGGCAGCATGCCGAGGCGACGGTACAATTTATTTTCGAAAAAGGAGAGGGGGAGGAAGAGATGTCAGAGTTGAATGAAACGCTGGAGGCGTCGGTCTTACGCAATTTTTTTTCCAAGGACGGCAAGTTGCGCCAAATCCCTGCACAGTATAAGAAAAAATTGATTGTACTTCAGATGCTGGCAGAAAAGTTGGAGCCAGGCCGTATGTATCCTGAACGTGAATTAAACGAGTGGATCAAGCAATACCATGAGGATTTTGCAACGATTCGGCGTGAGCTGATTATGCATCAGTTTATGTACAGGGAACGGGAAATGTACGAATTGAACCCGCGTGAGATGTGGATACGCTGGGATCAGGTACGCTAAACGAAACTTGACAAAGATTTCAAAAAAGTTTCGTAGCAGCCTTGACAGACAATTGATGGACTTGTATGATAAAGGAAATTTTAGGAGGAGGCGATGTTATATGCGTACGAACATGAATGGATGGGTTCAGCAGCAGAATGACTTGTCTCCCGCACGGACGATGCACGGTTAAAGACTGTATAGATCTATAGTCTTGGCTTAGCAGTTGGTTGGACAGTAGAACCAACGAAATCCGCAGGGAGTGATTCCCTGCGGATTTTTTATGGTTAGGCGTCTTGTTATCCAGTTGTTGATTCTGGGGAGTGGTCCGTGTGAGACCGCTTGCTTAAGTGAACGAACGGATCACATCGGCCTGAATCGTATACCCTCCGCAGGGAAACCCCTGCGGATTTTTTGCGTTGTTTGCATGCGGGGAGAAAAAATGTACACCTATCGAATAGCACTACGATCAAAAATAAACGATGATTTCAGGAGGAAAACAATGAGTATACATGAATACGGTTGGTCTGATTACTGGAACGGTTTTTGGGACCAATGGAAGCAAAGCTATGAGGAAAGAGCAGGAAATACACAGGTACGTCCTGCCCGCTTGATTGCCGATTATGGACAAAAGGTGAAGCTTATCACAATGGATGGAGAACGCTGGGGAGCGGCTTCAGGTAAGCTACGACATGCTATGGTAGATCCGGCGGAAATGCCGGCTGTAGGGGACTGGCTGGCAATCACCACGTCGGATGAAGTGTCGGATGCAGTAATTCATGCCGTCTTGCCACGTAAAAGTCGAATATCTAGGCAGGCCGCGGGCTTTGAGACGAAGGAGCAACTGATCGCGACAAATGTGGATACGCTTTTCCTTGTTAATGCGCTGAATCATGATTTTAATATGCGCAGACTGGAACGGTATTTAATTATGGCTTGGAACAGCGGGGTAAACCCGGTTGTCGTTTTGAGTAAGAGTGATCTTTGTGAAGATGTCGAACAGCGGGTTGCTGAAGCGGAGGGAGTTGCTCCTGGTGTACCTGTTATCGTTATTTCTGCTTTGCAGAACGAAGGCAGAGAGCAACTGGAGGCGTTTCTTCAACCTGGCTTTACAGTTGCTTTGACAGGCTCTTCCGGTAGTGGCAAATCCACGATAGTAAACTGGCTCTCCGGGTCTGAAGTTCAACTGACACAGGATGTGAGGGAGGAAGATAGCCGGGGCAGGCACACAACCACTCACCGACAGCTTTTTCCCATCGCAAAGCAAGCTGTTCTGCTGGATACACCCGGCATGCGTGAGCTTAATCTGTGGGATGATTCCATGGGAGTCGCCCATACCTTTACAGATATTATGGAAACGGCGCAGCAATGCCGTTTTGCAGATTGCAAGCATAAGGGCGAAGCTGGATGTGCAGTGGAGGAAGCTATAGAGAGAGGGGAATTGTCGGAATCCAGAGTGAACAATTATCGCAAAATGCAGCGTGAACTGGAATATCAGGCGCGTAAGGAAGCGGATCGACGCAGGAAAGATAGCCGGTCAAGCACAGCCCCGGGTCGTAGGGATCAGCGAAGCGGCTGGCGACGTGATGTGGAGTGGTAAGCCGAGCTGCAGTGAAGCATCAAATGTAAAAATATAAGAAAATCTAAGTTGTAGTCGGCATATGGTATAAAGGGGTGAATATATGCCGAACTACAGCATTGTGGTGGATTTATCGGATCGTCGTTTATATTTGAAAGATGGAGATCAGATTGTTCTTAGTTATCCAGTCGGTATTGGCAAGCTGGCTACACAGACACCGCATGGGCAATTTACGATTATTAACAAACAGCCCAATCCCGGCGGCCCTTTCGGAGCGTTCTGGATGGGGCTGTCCAAGCCGCATTATGGCATTCATGGCACCAATGAGCCATGGTCCATTGGCAAGATGGTGTCACATGGCTGCATTCGAATGCAGAATAAGGATGTGCTTGAGCTTCAGGAGAAGGTAAGTATAGGCACGCCAGTCACGATACAGCCGTAGCGGCTAGACGACATCGGGTTCTGTATCTACTCAGACATGGAAGCCGCGTCCTAGGCTGTATCTGTGAAGCGTATTTCATGGCGAACGGCCGTAACTTTAGGTTAGATACTGCGTTTAGTTACGATTTGGGTTGGATAGGGATACGGGCTTCAATCTGTTTGGAGCCCTCTTTGTCGTCTGCGGACTTGACTAACGGTCCCGAAAGGCGTTCCCCTTGTGTACCGTACGCCTGTTTGGCGTTAGTCCACATATCTTCGTTCGGTTCGAAAATTATGACTATGGTGTAGTGGTTGGCAAGGCTCGGCTTTTTGACCCTCATGCTGAAGGAGCCGTCAGGCATAACTTTGGTTTGATCATCGTAGCCAAACTGCCATCGTCCCGGAAAATCAATCGTGAGTTTGACGTCCGACCCCTCCAGCAAATTGCTGCGCGCATATACATGATAATAGTTACCTTCTTGCTTCACATCAGGCTTAATCCACACTTGAGGGCTACCGTAGTCCTTAGGTTTGTTCCAGACGGGCTTAACTAAAGGGGTATTGCGTTCTTGTTCAGGATCAAATTCAGCCCCAATCCGAACTTCATGCAGAAGCTGTTTGTTTTCTTCGTATTGATATACATAAGGACCTTCTAATTTGTTGCCACCGCTGCCATACAGATTTCGTATTTCATTGTCTTGGTCATCTGGACGGAACAGAACAGTCAGATCCATACTGCCCTGTATTCCGGGGCGTTGTACCTGGAGTACAAAACTTCCATCCTTTTGAACGGTTGTCTCATCCGTGTACCCAGTTAACAGGGAGTTTTTGACCGCAAGATTCCCTTTGATCCGTGCTCCGGCCGGGAGGTTGGAATGTCCTGTAACCTTCACGGTATTTTTATCAATGCTAACGCCACCTGATATTTCGACATAGCTGCTGCCTTGCTTATGGACAGGTGTATGATTGGCAGCTCGTTCATCAAGGGATGATGCGCCTTGGTTGGGATTACCCGTTACGGTGTAGGCACGTGCTTCAGCTTCATGTTGGGCCATACTCCGGGTTGAAGCTTTTTCCCTGCTGCATGCAGCCAGCATCGTTAGGATTAAGAATGCACATAAAAGGTTCCAGCTTATTTTGGTAATCATGTGTTTACTCATGGTTTTTGCTCGCTCCTTGTCCATAGCTTCCAGGCTTAACGTGATAAAATTTTCGAAACTTTATGTATTTACCCTAATTAAAGGGTATGTAATCCCGTCTGCTTTATCCTATAAGTAACGTACCTGTTTAAACAACAGACAGAATGGTTAAAAATGGATAGCCTGATCATCCCCTTGAAAAGCAGGGGCAGCTTGCTGTAAAGGAGCCTGAGTCATATGTCCATTGACCGTTTTATCTTAAAAAAGCTGGACAACTGCCGGGAAGAGCATACACGCGCTAATTTACTAGAACTGTTTAGAATACGAATTGAGAAGGCGCAGAATAAGGAACGAGGCGGTAAAAAAGGTTATCGCAGAATACTTTAAATAGAGTCTAATCAAATGCATAAGCTGCGGTAAGTCACATGTATCATGTTTCAAAGCTGCTGATATGGAGAGGGTGCTGAAATGCCCCTCTCTTTTTTGTGTCTAATGTGGACAAAAAAAGTCCCTCTTAATAGAGGGACAATGCCAATGAATCATTTTCACTAACGCTATGCAGGATGGCTTCACAACCGACAATCTCTATACTGATCAAAGAGTTAAGACATTTTTGAAGGGCACGCTTGCCGCTGGAGATTTTATTCTCCAAAGTGTTACTTAGAAGTTTTAATGTTTTTTGTACCGGTTGCTTATTTTCTTGATTGAAGTATACGGGAATACGTTTGTTTTGAAATGTAATTAATGTTCTCACAAAAATCACCTCGCCTGAGTTATTTCATGGCTTAATTGTAGTGCCCGTTTCTTAAAATTACCTTAAAAACACCTTATAAAAACATAAAGGTCTGAAAAATTTACAAAGTGTTCACAACAATCTAGGTAACAATCGAATTTAGTTCTAACTAATCGACAAAATGACGTCTATCCCCATATTAAAAACAATTAAATACATATTATTGATGCTAATGGCTCTACCAATGTGTGAAAATATGACTAAAGTCTCTGTTCTATTTTTGGAGTGGGTATTTTGTAACAAATTGACAGTCTAATAGTCGGATGCTACAGTTACGATAGCCATATTTCCGTAGAAATAGGCTTTTTGCGTGAACTTTGCTATATATTAAGGATCGGGAGGGATGACAGATGATCCTGACCGTGCTTTCAGGACGACAGGAAACAGAGTGGTTTGACATCGAGGTAGCTGATGAATACTCGGTGGAACATTTAAAGTTGATGCTGGGTGTGCGCATTTTCGGCGAGCCTCCAGCGGAAGGCATGCAATATATTATGGAAGCAAAGTTCCCGGAAGGGCTTTGGTTCAGGGTGGGGGATAACCAGCTACTCACAGGATCAGGCTTGCGGGAAGGCTGTACTGTGCGTATTCAGCGCGCTTTTTCGACAACTCAGGACGAAGCGCCTGTGTATGGAAGGCGTTCTCTGTTTCAAAGTGAAAAAAATGGGTAAATACACACATGAAATTATATGAAACCTTGGTAAAATGAAATAGTAAGCGAAAAGGGGGACTTTTGTCTTGAATGCATTATACCAGCGATCCCCGAGATTACGGCCGGCGCTCCGAGAGGAGAAGCTGGAGATTTTACGGCCTCCGGCTGAGCCGAGCAAGCCGTCTTTTTCTATTATATCTATACTTATTCCGTTAATGATGACGTTGGTGACTATAGGCTTTTACGTATATATGAGCAAAACAGGTAAGATGGGCAACAGTAACTATTTGATGTTCCAGATGGTCACTGTGGTCATGATGCTTACATCTTATACGATTCCTTTTTTCGTCTATCTAAATAATAAGAAGGAATACAAGCGCAAGCTGGAGGAACGGGACCGCATGTACCGGGAACAGCTCCAAAAGCATCGTGAAGAACTTGAAATGAAACGCGAGGAGCAAATTCGCACACTATATGAAATTCACGGTGACCCGCAAATATGCACTCAAATTGTCAAAAACCGCAACAGTTCACTCTGGGAACGATCACCTGAGGATGAGGACTTTTTGCAGGTGCGTATTGGAACTGGACAAGTTCCCTTTCATATTAAATTGCAAATTCCACGCCCAGACGGTTATGATCGAGATCCTTTGTTGGGAGCTGCGGATGAACTGGAAGAAGAATTTCGTCTGGTAGACGCCGCTTCCATTGCATTACCGCTGTTTCAATCCAAAGTGGTTGGATTGGTCGGCGAACGGGAGCATACCCTTGCTGCGTTAAGAGTCATCTTGGCACAAGTGGCGGTTCGTCACTCGCCAGATGAAGTGAAAATTGCTTCCTTCTATGACGAGCGAGAGGAAAGTGAATGGACTTGGATGCGCTGGCTCCCACATGTGTGGGATGATGACCGAATCCAGAGAATGATGTCAGACCGCAGTAGCAGTGCCCATCAACTAGCTGATTTTCTGTTTGCCAGACTGAACCGTCGTAAAAATAATCGCAATGATCGCCATGGTAAAGGGATGGAAGTCCCGTGTTATATCGTTGTTTTATCTGACACCCAGCTGATTGAGGAAGAACCCTTGCTGCCGTTGTTACTGGAGGACGGCCGAGCCATTGATGCGTGTACGATTGTGCTGGCTTCTCGTAAAGAGGCTTTACCGATGCAGTGTCAGCTGATTGTGGAGGCTTCCAAAGAGCAGGGCGTATATGCCCGCAAATCAGAATCGGCGGAGGTTGAACAACAAAGTTTTAAACCGGATCGTTTGTCAAGAGAGGAAGCCGATGCATTAGCGCGGTACATGGCTCCTATTCGCTTGAAGCGTTCCTCTGCTTCTGATATTCCCGCTGTGCTGCCTCTGTTTGATATGATGAGCGTAGCGAGTGTAGAAGAACTGGACGTGGCAGATCGGTGGCGACGTAACCGCCATCCTGATACCTTACCCGTACCGATGGGCGTGCGAGCAGGCGGCAAGAAGATTATGATAAACCTGCATGATAAGATAGAGCGTCAAGGACATGGTCCCCATGGCTTGATCGCCGGTACAACGGGTTCAGGGAAGAGTGAGGTTATCCAATCCATCGTAGCCTCGCTTGCTGCCGAGTTTCATCCGCATGATCTGGCTTTTATGCTGATCGATTACAAGGGTGGAGGCATGTCCAACACATTCGTTAACTTGCCGCATGTGGTGGGTACGATTACGAACTTGGACAATAATTTGATTGAACGTGCCAAAATATCTCTTAAAGCAGAACTGGTTCGTCGACAGAAGATATTGAACGATGCAGGCAATTTACAGCATATTGATGAATATTACAGACTACTCCGGCAGCGGCAGGAACAACCGCTGCCTCATCTGGTTATTATTATTGATGAATTTGCACAATTAAAGCGGGATCAGCCAGAGTTCATGGACGAGCTAATCAGTATTGCCGCGATTGGGCGGACATTAGGTGTCCATCTGATTTTGGCGACGCAAAAGCCCGCAGGTGTCGTGGATGATAAGATCTGGAGTAACTCCAGGTTCCGCATCTGCTTACGGGTGCAAAGCGAAGGTGATAGCCGTGACATGTTGAAAATACCGAATGCTGCGTGGATTACGAAGCCGGGACGAGGATATTTTCAAGTGGGTAGCGACGAGGTGTTTGAAGAGATGCAGTTTGCTTGGAGCGGTGCGCCGTATATAGGCAACAGCGATATTTCTTCTGCACTACCTGTCCATGAAGTGAGACTGAACGGGAAACGTGAAGCGCTACTGACGGGCGGAGAACGGGCAAGCTCAGGCTTAAAAGGTGAAGAAGCTCCTAAACAGCTTCAAGTATTTATTGATTATATTGCGAATGAGGCTGCTAAAGCAGGGATCGAACGACTTCAGGGACCGTGGCTTCCACCGCTGCCTGAATTGCTGGATTTAACAAATCTGCCTGCATGCACCGAAATAGATAGTACATCATCATCTTTGGAGCTGAAGGCTCTTATGGGTCTGGTCGATGATTTGCCGAATCAGCGGCAGGAGCCGATTTATGCATCGCTGGATCATGGTCATTGGGCTGTGTATGGCATGCCGGGCATGGGGAAAACGACCTTTTTGCATACGTTGCTGATGTCCACGGCTCAGCGTTTTACTGCGAATCATTGGAATGGTTATATCATTGATATGGGTCGAACGATGCGCGACTTTGGGGAACTTCCCCAAATTGGAGCTGTTATGATGGCTGAGGAGGATGACCGGATCAAGCGATTGTTCCGTTATCTGTTCAAGATGGTGGCCGTACGCAAGGAAATGCTTTCCGAGGCTGGTGTCAAAACAATAAGCTCTTATCGACGTTCTGCTGTCGAGGATATTCCGCAAATTGTCGTAGTCATTGATGGATATCTTAATTTCCGTAATGCTTATCCAGATGAAAATGAACTGCTGGAATCTCTTTTGCGAGAAGGAGGTAGTCTAGGTATCACGTTTATCATTACGGCGAACCGGATTACCGATGTGTTTGAGAAATTCCGCAGTAACATACCGAATGCTGTTTCTTTTGAAATGTCCGACCCGAGTGACTATTATTATGCGGTAGGACGACCAGCCAAAACGCCAGGACCGTTAATTCCAGGCCGCGCCCTGGTTAAAGGACATGTTCCTCCGCTGGAGTTCCAAACGGCTTTGCCTTCACCAGGTGAAGATGAGGCGGAACGATCAGCACGGTTACGTCGCAATATCGCTGGCATTGCGCAGGAATGGAAAGGCAAGCACGCACCAGCCATTCTTCCATTACCTGAGCGGATTCCACTGTCGGAACTGCTTCAGCAGTGGGATCGGACAAGTGGACCCTCGGGCGCACTTCCTTATGAGGTACCTGTAGGTCTACAGAGTGACGATCTTGAGCCTTTTCTCCTGAATCTAAAAGAAGGGCCCAATTTTATCGTGGGTAGTCCAATGGAAGGTGGAAAAACCTCTTTTCTAATGAGTTGGATTATATCGCTCGCTTATTACACATCACCTAATCAATTGGAAGTCTATACGATTGATACACGCTATGGAGGCGGAGGACTATCTAGATTACGGCATCTTCCTCATGTTAAGGCTGCTGCCGAAAGCGAAGAAGAAATGGGGCCTCTGGTACAGAAAGTGTATGATATCGTTCAACAGCGGAACAAGGAAGGGAATGATCCCGAATTGCTCCTGGTCATTGATGATGCGGATATGTTAAGTAAGCAACTGAACGATTTTATGATAAAGGATCAGCTTTCCGCCATTGTACGGTTGGGACGTGATCGCAATGTGCATGTCGTGCTATCGGGTGTGCCATCTGATTTTCCTACCTTTGGTGTGGACTGGTTTAATGATGTCAAGGCAAGCCAAAGCGGTATGCTATTTGGAACACTAGATTCGAATGATCTATCGTTCTTTCGTATCCCTTATTCGGAGGCGAACGCCGCTGCTGGTGGCCTAAAAGTCCTGCCACCTGGGCAGGGATACTACGTACGGCGCAAATTTACCAGGATAAAAGCGGCAATTCCCTTCTCAGAGCAAGTGAGCTGTGAGGATTGGATAACGAAAATTCGTGACCGATGGCATGTTGTAGTTTGAAGGGAGGTGGCTCATAATGTTAACGTTTCAAGCTTCCAAGCAGAAGTTAATAACACTCAAGGCGAAGGAACTGTTTTTTCTAGCAGGCGTATTGGGTTCTGACAGACTGCTTGGGGTGGAAGATCCGTTTAAGGGCTATCTAGCAGAGGAGTTGGCGGAAGAGTGGGAGCAGGTAAAAGCTACTCTTTTGGAAAAGGGTTATCTAAAGCGGGCAGATAAGGGCAAAGAGCTAGCAATGCCTCCTACCGTTTTTTCAAGAGTCGCTATCGCGGGATTATCCAACAGGGCTTGCCGTATACGCTATGTGCGGGGAGGCAAGCAGTTTGAAGGCTATCTCCATTGCACGAACGAACGTGTAGTGGAACTCGTGAAATCCGCTGATGAACCCGATGAGTATCGACTGTACGATCTGGGTAATGTGGAAAAGGCTTGCGAAACATTGATTGATAAAATGGGTTGGGTAGATCGACTTGTGCCTGAATCCCCCGCACTTATGTTCTCCAAGCAGGCATTTAATAAAATTTACGAGCAGTCGGCAGGGGAAAGTGTATCTCTGATCAGCAGTAAACTGACCGAGGCTAGCGGAGATGCAGAGGGGTCTGCAAGCCTGGCTCAGTCTTTGAGTTCCCGTGTAGCCGAGGGAGAATTGCAATTGCTGGTCTGGAACGGTAGGGAGTGGGAGTCACAACGGGCAGCCTTTGTCCTGTGTCCCGCAATGAACTGGATATTTCGGATGAGCTCCAGTGGTAACGGAGACTGGCTGATTGCAGCTATGGCTTCAAGAGATCAGTTTGTGGATTTATTATTAAATTGGTTGAAACAGTCGGCAGTGAATGAAGAAGTGACAGAAGAAGGGTGATGGATATGCGCATTCGAGTTGAACCGGATGTGCTTCGGGGGCTTAGCGGGCAGCTACAGCATGCGGCGGAGCAAATTCAACAGTTAACAGCAGGTTTGGAGCAGGCATTACAATCGCTGGATTGGGATGTATCTGCACGCGAGGCGATCTTGAATCATTGGATGCAGGCCAAGCGGATGTCAGAACAGATCCATGCTTACCTCCATACATCAGGTACACAACTGAACCGAAAGGCAGAGCAGTTTCAGTCTGTTGACCACAACTATCAAACGATTCTGTCATTTGCCAGCCAACCATTGGGACGACCCGTCACGATGCTCGATTGGTCGAATCAGCAATCACCGTCTATTCTGCCTGGGCAAGCTTCGGAAGGAGGCAGTCTGATTTCAAACCCGCAGTCTGTCGTACATGCCATTGCTGGTGTACAGTCTTCGGATATAGAAACGTTGCATCAGGATATTCTGATGCAGGCGTCTTCTAGCAGTCCGCAGGATTGGTATTTTACTGATCCGTCTACAGCAAGAGATCAGCCTGTCGCTTAGTTGGGAACGCGTTCCGGGACAATCTGGATCGACTGCAAAATTTACTTGAATTCGTTTCGCAATTCCCGGCTTTATGGGACTTATTAGGTGGTTATTTTGTTAATATTATACTGTTAGGTGCTGTTTTATAGTTAAAAAGTGGGATTATAACAATTAGGTCCTTTGCCTTTTGTAGGGAATTAAATAGCCATAGTACAATTTGAACCAGATAAACAAAAACATTATTTATCATCAAGGAGGACGCAAAAAATGGCAGGACGCATTTTAATTACCCCAGAACAGGTTGATCAGGTGGCTAACCAATTTAAACAAAGTGGTGAGCAAAGCCAGCAAATCGTTTCCAGTTTGACACAGTCCATCTCAGGTATGGAAGGTCAATGGGAAGGTATGACTAAGCAACGCTTCTTCCAAGAGTTTCAGGAAGCTAGCAAACAAATGCAAGCTTTCGTAACGACTTTGAATAGCATCAGCCAAGAATTGACAGCAATCGCTAACAAATTCCGTACGGTTGACCAAACGAAATAAGTTGCCTTGCCTGATAGGGATCAACTTATCATACACCACTCTATAAAGAAGCAATATGTGAGCCATTCCTCATGGTTTGGCACAGGATGTTCAGGAAAAACCGGGCGATCTTCGGATACCCGGTTTTCTTGCCATCCATAGATGTATATAATAAGGTGAGGAATACTAGCATACTGAATGATGTAAGGAGAGGGATGTTTCATGTCTTTTCAACCGAATCCGGGAGACGAATTGATCATAAACGGCACAGCTTATGTGGTTGGGCGACATCCCGCTGCACCCGGTTTAGCCTATGCTCAAGCAGGGCGACAGGGAATTGTATACCAGCTAAATGCCAAAAACGGAGCGCCGCATGAGGCCAAAGCCCTTAAGGTGTTTTTTCCGAAGTTCCGCATCCCGGCTATGGTTTATCAATCGGAGCATATGGAAGCATACGGGGATATTCCCGGTTTGCAGGTATGCAAGCGTGATGTGCTCACTCCAGAAAGAAACGGAAGTCTGATCGCCGAGCAGCCTGATTTGCTGTATGCGGTGCTGATGCCATGGGTTCACGGTATGACATGGTTCGATTGTCTCACAGATCAGCGTCAGCTTGAGGCTTCCGATAGTCTGGCTTTGGCCAGAGCATTGGCAGGGATCGGTTCAGCTATGGAGCAAAAAGGATTGGCGCATTGTGATTTATCGGCGCCGAATGTAATGCTTCCGTTTTTTTCTGAAGTGGAACTGCCTCAAGGCACGTCAGCTGTGGAATTGGTGGACGTGGAACAAATGTATAGTACTAAAATGGATCGTCCAGATGCTCTATTGGCAGGTTCGCCAGGGTATGCCGCCCATCGTACCGTCCACAGCGGGTTATGGAGTGCGTATGCAGACCGTTTTGCAGGGGCAATTATTATAGGAGAAATGCTAGGCTGGTCTGACCGTGTAGTAGTGGACAAAGCGTGGGGCGAAAGTTATTTTGATCAGCATGAAATGCAGACGCCTTGTGAACGTTATTTTATTTTACGAAAATCACTTGAATCCCGGTGGGGCAGCAAGGTGGTAGAATTGTTCAGCCGTGCCTGGGATAGTCAGGATTTAAGCAGTTGCCCTACTTTTGGCGAATGGCTGGTTGTACTTAATGCGGTTACTGAGCAGGAAATTCCAGTTGAGGCTATAGAACCGGAGCCTACTGCGACAGAAACAATAGAATCGGCAGCGGTGGGCGGCCTTGCCAGTGAAGCTGCACCCTCTTTGTCAGCGCCTGCACCGCTCAAAGCTGAACAGGCTGCATTGCTAAATCAGGCTGCTCTGGAGCAGGGAGAGCGTGGGGTAACGGACAAGCTGTTCCGACAGGCACGTGACTTGGAGCAGCAATACAAACCTGCTGCAGCGCTAGAAGTATACCGGTCGTTGTATCATTTTGTAGAAGACGGTAGTCCTCTGCATGTGGAGGTGTCGGCTGCGATCACAGGGCTAGAGGAGCAGTTGAATCCCAAGACGCCAGAGCAACCTGAAAAATCAAAAGCCTGGTATCGCTCCAAAGCATTTATCGTGACAACTGCGGCCGCAGTCGTTCTATTGGCAGCTGGAATCCCAGCCGTGAATATTCTTGCAGATCAGTCCAATCAGCGGCAAATCGAGGCAGCCAAGCAGGAAGAGGCAGCGAAGGCTGCAAAGGCGGCCGAGGAAAAGCTGGCAGCCGAGCAGGAAGCGTCTCAAAAATTGCTGACGGAGAAACAACGACAGGAAGCGGAACAGCAGACCAAACAACAGGCACTTGCTGCTCAAAAGCAACAGGAGGAGCAGAAGAAACAGCAAGCCCTTATCGCTCAACAGGTTAAATATGAAGCTTATCTCGCCCAAAAGGAACAAAACAAGCAGGCGGCTGCCAAGTTGGCGAAGCAAAAAGCGTATGATCAACAGGCAAAGTATGAAAAATACTTGGCTTTGAAAAAAGAGCAGGAAGCTCGTGCCGCCCAAGAAGAGGCAGCTCGTAAGGCAGCAGCCGAGGCGGAACAAAAGCAAAAAGAGTCCATGCATGCACGAAACAAGGAGAACGTTCTTCAGCTTATTTCCCTGTACAACAAGGCGTATGCCTCTCAGGAAGGTGGAAGCGCTGCGAAGGCTAAGAGCTTTGCCAAGCGTTTTAGAACACTATATGATAGTAATCCTTCTTATTATCGTTCGGTAGGTGAAGTGGGATATCGGGCTTCCTCGATTTATAACTTTTTAGGTGATACGAATTTTAGACTGCCTAAAATTTAATATTTCATATGTTTATATATGGGCGGAATGATAGATACAAAACAGATGGAGATAGAAGGTAACTGAGGGGAGCATGTACAAACTATGAATTATACAATACAGGCTTCACAACGTACTCCCGCCCTAATCATTTACCTGATTGACATCAGCGCGTCGATGAACATGCTGATGGAGGGGCGGCGGCGTATTGACGTTGTATATGAAGCTATATCGTTGGCGATCCGGCAGATGGTTTTTCGGTCAACCAAAGGAAATCGGCTGACAGCGCGCTATCGGATTGCGATTTTGGCTTATAGTGACGACGTGTATGACCTGCTGAATGGTGTTAAGGGGATAGATGAAATTGCGGCCATTGGCTCGTTGCCCGATTTGACACCCAAACGATTCTCAGATTCTGCAAAAGCCTTTTTGCAGGCTGAACGTATTTTGCAGGCGGAATTACCAGGGATGCAGGATTGCCCTGCACCATTGGTCTGTCATATGACAGATGGGGTTTCTACAGGCGATGATCCGGAACCGATTGCGAAGCGTATTATGAGCATGAGTGTACCGGACGGTAATGTACTGGTGGAAAATATATTTTTATCTGACAGGTTGCTGGAAACGCCTATTCAGGACCCCCGTCGCTGGAAAGGTCTGACGCATAATACGCCGTTGCAGGATGAACATGCTGTGAAATTGCGTGATATGTCTTCTGTACTGCCTGAAAGCTATCGAGAAATGCTGTTTGAGGCAGACTATCAGTTAGGTGAAGGAGCCATTATGATGCTGCCCGGAACCTGTGCGGAACTGGTGTCCATTGGGTTCCAAATGTCGGCCGCAACGCCTGTACGGTAAGGAGGTAAAAGCATGAATCCACTGCTGTCCCTGCTCCCGGCGAGCAAAAAAAAGGGAATGAATGCAAGGCTGACTCAGCAATTTGCTTACATAAGCTCTCAGACAGGCGATCAGCCTTTATCATCTCATCACAGTCGTTTTATGTGTCGTTATGGCTATGGAAGATCTGCCGAATCTGCCAGTATGGGGGAAAGCGGACAGGATTTCGCCGCAGTACGTATTCATAAATCCGTCTGTTGTTTTGTCTTGTGTGATGGTGTCGGGCTCAGTTACCGAGGAGATTTTGCAGCCCGCTATCTGGGTTCTTCTTTACTGGATTGGATGGAACGGGGACAAGATCTGTCTGCTGATCAATTGAGAGTGTACCTTGAACGTTTGGCGGGTACAGCGGCAGAGGAACTGGATCGGCAGCCTTTGGATCACGAATCAGGCTTAATGCGTTCGGTATTGGAAGATAAACGTCGTCAGGGAAGCCAGTCCATGTATATTTGCGGTAAAATCGAACTGCCGAAGCGTGGTAGCCGTGGCCGTCTCCGACTTGCCTGGCAAGGGGATTCACGTTTGCGACTATGGAACGGTGCCGAGGAAATCAGCGAGCTGTTCGATCATACTTTCTCTACAGCGGAGCGCTGGTCTACAAGTCGTGGGCCGATTGGAGGGAAGCCTCATTGGTATGAAAGAAGCATACCCGCAGATATGCCGATGAGATTACAGGTATATACGGACGGTTTATCCGATTTAGACCCCATTCGCGAGCCTGTCCCTGATGAGCAGATACAGGTATTGCTGGATGCATCCCATACCGGGGGACTTGATGATGATGCTGCATTTATTGAGTTGCAGTGGTAAATAAATAAGAAAAGGACGTTATACAACCATGGATATGGATGTATACGTCCTTTTTTTGATGAATACATAGAACATAACGATTCTTTAAGATATTTGTAGAATGTAACGAGGAAGAGAAGGAAAGAGGCGCTAATACGCGTAATATTCGCTCTTTTCTTAAATATCACAAAGGAATAGCAAAAAATGCGCAAAAATAGTGATTATAAAGTATATCCTTTTGGGTAATCTTGTGATTATACAGATTACAGAAAGGGAGCGATACATATGAGCTACACATATGCAGGAGGCGCGCGCTTTGAAGGCAAAACTGCTCTAATCACGGGAGCTGGTTCTGGAATTGGCAAGGCAACGGCCATTCAGATGGCTAGAGAAGGAGCGAATGTCGCTCTTTTTGACGTAAGTAATGAGCGCATTTCGGAGACGGAAAGAGAAATTAATGCTATACGTGAAGGGTCAGCGCGGGCTTTTGACGTGGACATTGCCGATCCGGTGCGTGTGGAAAAAGCAGTTCTGGAAGCGGTTGAATTATTTGGCGGGCTGCATATCATTTTTGCCAATGCCGGGATAAACGGGGTCGTCGGACCGATTGAGGATCTGAGCATTGAGGATTGGCGGCAAACATTGTCCACGAATCTGGATGGTACCTTCCTGACGGTGAAGTATACAATACCACATTTGAAAAAGAACGGTGGCGGCAGCATTATTATTACCAGCTCCATTAATGGTAATCAGCGCTTTACCAGCTTTGGGATGTCAGCCTACAGCACATCGAAGGCGGGTCAAACCGGTTTTGCTAAAATGGCTGCGCTGGAGCTGGCTAAGTTCCGTATTCGTGTGAATGTCATCTATCCGGGTGCCATCTCGACGAATATTGATGAAACCACGGAGAAATCGGAAGGGTTAAAGCAAATTACCATCCCCGTCAAGTTTCCCGAAGGAGGACAACCGTTGGCTGATGGGCCGGGTCAACCCGAGCAGGTAGCTGATTTGGTGACATTTTTGGCCTCTGATCATTCGCGACACATTACTGGCGCACAAATTGTCATTGATGGGGCTGAGTCGTTATTGTTTTAGAAAATACTGTCCATACACTGATCGGCAGCCTGGATGACAAATATGTTGATTATTACTTTCATCAGCTTCACGATGCTTGGTGATATGTACAATGCTCGCAATGGGAGCGATGAGAGGCAATGATGCAGGGGAATGAGGCAAGAATATGAGGGCGTACAGGGGATAAAATACGGAAGAACCACCGAAGGATGAAAAATCCAGTGCGGTGGTTCTTTTTTTTCACTCGTCTTGTATGCCATCATTATAGGGGGAGGCGATGAAGGATGTTCCAGGATTTCAAGCTCGTAAGTGACCGCCCGGTCTCGATACAAGTAAAAGAATACGTCAATCGTTTAATTATAAAAGGGGCGCTTCAGGCGGATCAGAAGCTGCCTTCCACACGAGAAATGAGCGTTCTGCTTAAGGTGAGCCGCAATACAGTCATTGCAGCCTATGAAGGCTTGAAGGATGACGGATTTACGTATGCGATTCCCGGAAAGGGTAGTTATGTGGCCGCCATGGTGGGCCAGTCGGCCGTAGATAACGGAGGATCTGACGGCTCTGCCACTTGGGAGATCGACTGGAAGGCAAGAATGAACGAGTATGCTATATCAGCTGTTGACCTGGATATGATGAAGCAGGGCATTCGTGCCCAAAAGGGAACTATCTCGTTCACAAGCATCGCTCCGGATGAGCAACTGTTTGATCTGGGGGATGTAAGGCGAGCTTTTATGGATCGGATGGCAATCGAAGGGCAGGTGCTGCTCAACTACGGCTATGCCAAGGGCTACAAGCCGCTGATTGATTACCTGATGCATTATATGGAGAACAAGGGCGTCGATATAATTGGCAAGGATATGCTGATTACAGGCGGGTTTACAGAAGGCTTTGACATTGTGCTGTCGGCTTTACGCCCTTCTGCACGCCGCGGAGCGGCAATTTGTGAAAATCCGACCCATCACACAGCGATCAAAAATTTGAAGCTGCAAGGATTTGAGATTACCGGCATTCCGATGGAGCGTGACGGTATTGATGTGGAGCGGCTAGAGGAGGTACTGCACACCAATAGCTTCGATTTGGCCTATTTGACTCCTTCCTATCACAATCCGACAGGCATCGTCATGTCGCCAGCAAAGCGCAGCGCTGTTATGAAATTAATGATGCGCTATCAGATTCCGGTGATTGAGGACGGATTCAATGAGGAGCTGCGCTACTCAGGAGCGCATGTTGCGCCCTTAATAGCGACAGTAGGGCAAGGGAACGGAGTAATCTATATTGGCAGCTTCTCCAAGGTGCTGTTCCCTGGCTTGCGAGTAGGCTGGGTGCTTGGAGACCGAGCACTGATTGACACTCTGGAAAGCATTAAGCGTGCGCGCACCATTCATACCTCAACAATCGATCAATCGATTTTATACCAATATATGCTTAACGGAAATTTCGATAAACATGTAAAAAAAGCACGTACAGAGTATAAGCGCAAATATGAGCTGACAAAGACATGCTGTGAAGCACATCTTCCTGAAGCGCAGGTGTCTGGTGACGGGGGCTTGCATTTGTTCCTTACCTTCCCGACAGGCGTAAATACACGCCAGCTGCTAGAAGCTTGCACAGAACAGGGCGTCATTTTCACACCGGGAGACAAGTTTTTTATTCAAGAAGGCGAAGGGACGAATACATTGCGGCTTGGGTTTTCACGAGTAACAGATGAAAATATCGAACGGGGTATTCAAATAATCGGTAAACAGACGCGTAACTTTCTTAAGGCATAAGGATTAAGAAAAGAGCTATAGAGAAGGAATATTGTTTCGAAGAAGCAATAGCGATCGGATGAACATCCGTAGCCACATAAAGATTTTGAAGAAAAATGAGGTGTCATGATGAAAATTGGCGTTATTATGGGCGGTATTTCCTCTGAGCGTGAGATTTCTCTGCAGACAGGTCAAGAGATGATCAATCATTTGGATCGCAGCCGTTATGAAGTGGTTCCAATGGTGATTGAGCAGCGAGCGGATTTAATCGCGCAGGTCCAGCAGGCAGGCATTGATATCGCGCTGTTGGCACTGCATGGTCAGTATGGCGAGGACGGCACGGTGCAGGGAGCGCTGGAGACGCTGGGCATTCCCTACACAGGCAGCGGTGTCCTGGCAAGCAGCTTATGCATGAATAAGCAGTTGTCCAAGATGCTGTTGAAGGCAGCGGGTGTGCATACGCCTTCAGGCCTTTACTGGCAGGGGATGGACGATTATGATCCGCAGGTGGTGGAGCGTTTGGGCTACCCGGTTATTGTGAAGCCGAATACAGGGGGATCCAGCATCGGCATCCAGCTTGTACAAAATGAGAAGGAACTGCTGCCGGCTGTTCAGGAGGCTTGCAGCTTGGATCAAGCGATCTTGATTGAGCCCTATTATAAAGGGACGGAGATTACCTGCTCCATCGTAGACGGCGAGGTATTGCCGATTATTGGTATTAGCTCCGCTCGTTCGAAGTGGTTCGACTACAAAGCAAAATATGAGGTCGGCGGCGCTGAGGAGAAGGTGATCGAGCTTCCTCCCGTTATTGAGCAGCGTGTGCGCGAGGCGGCACTGGCCAGCTACCGACTGCTGCAATGCAAGGTCTATGCAAGGGTCGATATGATTTTGTGTCAGGATAGACCTCACGTGCTGGAAGTGAACACATTACCAGGAATGACCGCCAACAGCCTGTTTCCGAAAAGTGCGGCAGCTGCGGGTATAACCTTTACACAGCTACTGGACCTTATTATTGCCAGCTCGCTCCATGAGCGGAAACAGGAATGGAGGATGGCGTAATATGTTTAGTGAAAAGGGGACAGGGCGGTTTGTATCCACGCGTGTACGGGATATTCGCCCATCGGGAATTCGCGCTTTTTTTGATCTGAATGCAGCAGGCGGAGGTACAATCGCCCTTGGGGTCGGAGAGCCTGATTTCGTTACACCGGAAAAGGTACGTGAAGCTTGCATTCAAGCATTGCGTGAAGGACAGACGAAATATACTTCGAATGCCGGCTTGATGGAGCTGCGGGAGGAGATCTCTGCTTATTTTTCCGGCAGCTTCGCGCTTTCCTATGATCCTGAGCAGGAAATGATCGTGACGGTGGGGAGCAGTGAAGCCGTCGACCTGGCGCTGCGAGCAGTGATCGATCCGGGTGACGAGGTGCTGATTCCAGCACCAAGCTATATTGCCTATGAACCCATTACCCATCTGCATGGCGGTAAAATTGTAGAGGTGTCGGCTACGGCAGAGGAGCAATTCAAGCTGACCCCGCAAGCGCTGCAAGCGGCAATTACACCTCATTCAAAGGTTTTAATGATCAATTATCCCTGTAATCCAACTGGAACAGTTATGACGGAGCAGGATTGGCTGCCGATTACAGAGCTCATTATCAAACATAATCTGGTCGTCATTTCGGATGAAGTGTATGCCGAACTGACTTACGGGAGAAAGCATGTCAGTATCGCCTCTTTGCCGGGCATGAAGGAGCGTACGATTGTCATCAGTGGTTTTTCCAAAGCATTTGCGATGACAGGCTGGCGGGTAGGCTATGCGTGCGGTCCGCATGAGCTGATTGCCGGCATGCTGAAAATCCACCAGTACACAGCCATGTGTGCGCCCACCA
Organism: Paenibacillus sp. SEL1; assembly: GCF_054602535.1. Classification (NCBI taxonomy): domain Bacteria; kingdom Bacillati; phylum Bacillota; class Bacilli; order Caryophanales; family Paenibacillaceae; genus Paenibacillus; species Paenibacillus sp. SEL1. The sequence goes on from NZ_CM137723.1 coordinate 4,376,302, forward strand.
TTGCACAGATTGCCGCGCTGGAATCATTGCGCCATGGCTTGGCTGCCAAGGATGAGATGATGGCGAGCTACAACGAACGTCGCAAGCTGTTTGTGGCCGGCTTGAATGCAATCGGGCTTGCTTGTCATGAGCCTGAGGGGGCTTTCTATGCCTTCCCTTCAATTATTTCTACTGGCATGTCATCTGAGCAGTTTGCACTTCGTATGCTGAAGGAAGCGAAGGTGGCGGTCGTACCGGGACATGTATTCGGATCAGGCGGAGAGGGCTTTATTCGCTGCTCATATGCAGCCTCGCTCGTCGATTTGGAGAAGGCGCTGGGACGGATGGGAAGGTTTATGCAGGTAATGCAGCCGGTATGATGAACAGGGTTAATAACTCAAATTTTGCCGAACGTCTTTATGAAATATTTTACAATACCTTTATGATTTTCGAAAACATAAAGGTATTTTTCAGATCAATGTAGTGGATATTTCTGGATTTATTTACCCGAAGCCCGAACGTTCAGCTTGGGAGTTAACTGGTGGAACCTTGCTTTTAAATGCGCTATCGATGAATTAAATATATTCGAATGTGCGCTTCCTCCTTCACAGGTGGCAGAACTGGCAGAGGTGAAATAAGTCCAGGCAGGTATTTGTTGCTAAGCCAAAAAGCGAGTCTGTCCAGGTGCGAATGTGAAGATCACATGAATTCTCCGAGAGATTCGCACCTCAGATTTTGTCGAATTATATCGAATGTGAACAAATTTTAAACGATCGCAAGAGGATGAGGTAATATTAGATGCGTTTTTGCCAAAATAACGCTAGAATGTTACTTAAATAGGGGGCATTTGACCCATTTTCGCTGTCGCACTCTATATGAGTGCGTGGATTGCGGATTTGTTGGCTGCTAAAAGGTTTGGTTTAGAACAAGTCGTGGTTCAGTACAGTCAGCATTTTCATTTTACAAACGAAGATTTGCACGAGGAGGATTATATGAATAAAAATGATGATCGTCATGATAACACCCCAGAATAAAGAAGGCAGTCGAAAATATAGACGTACTCTTGATAAACTTTCTAATACATAAATAATCAGTCAAGTAAAACGCCGTTGGGAACGGAGAAAGCAATCACTATTTATCAAGTTTGTCCCTGATTGACAGTGGAGTAGGTTGGGGTATTTTTATGAACGTAAGGAATTTGAAATTCACAAATCTAATATTTAATAGTAAAGCTGATCCTTTCTAGAATCAGCTTTACTGTTTACCCATTCCACTATACAAGTAAAAGTACTTTTTTACTTGTGAGTCTTTAGCGTTCTGCCCTTAAAGAGAATATAGGACAGCTCATGTTTGATAATTTTATTATTCTCTATTGTGTTCACATAATCTATGTCATCTTCGCGAGTTACAATTTCATCCTTATCTATACTGGGTCTTTTACGATTTCTATTTTCCCCGGCCGTGCTATTGTCAGAAAAAATAAAAGTGGTATTTAAATCTTCAATGCCCTCACTAATCTTTTTCCCTGTCATATTCTTAGCTGTAATGGCCAGATGAATTTTTTCTCCCATGGTCAATTTGTACGATAACAACTGGAATGCATTTTCTTTATCCACTTGTTCTCTAAAATGATCCAAATCTTCTACATTCTCCATCGTAGGTGTCTTCATTAATTCTTTCCCAGAGAGGAAATACAGTTTATTTTGCTGATCCCATTCCTGGTGTATATCTAAGTACTTAGTAAGTATCCCTAAAGGCACAAACATCGCATTTTTATAAAGTACAGGGACGGTATCCATCACGGACGTGTTCGAGTCGGTAACAATCTCAGAGGAGTTCATTTTAAACTTAACCTTGTGTGTTCCAAACTTAATTGTAGCCGTATTAGAAGTTGGGTCAAACGTAGTCTGTCCTCCCAACAAATCATTAATAGATCTCAAAGGCACCATATAGCGATTGTTCTGATCAATATAAGGGGCTTTGGGGGCTGTGAACAAGACATAGTAATTGTTAATCTTCAAAAATGGAGTGTTTGGAGCTATACTTTGAGCTGACATTTTTCCTGTATTGGGTTGAGAAAAGCAACAAAACAATGCGCCTATAAGTATAATTCTGAACAACATCTTTCCCACAAAATTTCCTCCTTAAAAGAGAGGGACGAAGCAGCCCCTCTCATAAAAATTCAGTCTAAAAATATACTGTCTGTTTCCTCTCCTCCATGCACGTAATCCACTTCAACTTTACTCCGTGGCATAGAACAATAATCATAGGTTTGACTGTTACGCCAAGGGATATTATCTTCTGAATTTGAACCGATATAGGATGTGGCCCAACGAACTCTTCTAATGTAAGATCCATCATTATAGTCTTGTCGATCTTGTATCTGCCCTATACTTGTCGTTCTTTTGATAAGGTTACCGTTGCCATTAGCAGTCCAACCTGGGGCCGGCTCGACATAGCTCCTACTTATCTTTTCACCGTCTGCATAACCAGTTACAGTCAAGGCAATGTTACCGTCAGAAGGGACATGAAATTTCATTTGTACTTCTTGATCAGGCTCAAAGCGTGGCTTAAAAGTATACTGAGAAAAGACTAAGCTAACGGAGAACGTTAGTTCAACTTCGAAGGGGCTGCGCCACGCGGTAGCCCCAACTTATTTTTATCCGAAAAAATCATGTTAAACGCCAAGACTTACTGGTCTATTCAGTTAATTCTCCAATACTCCTGACGGATGTATCGGAGGATAAGAACATATAACGTATCGGGTCCGCGGATTTCGCGGATTTTTGTTTTTTCGTGATACATGTTCTTTCCCAAGACATGTATCGGTATCCGAAAAGGACAACTTATAATCTTATCCCATCCCTTTTTGCCTACCGGCGTCTCCTGATAGAAGCAATAGACTTGAACATCCGTTGAGGCTGTTAATTTTGCGGGATGGGAACGACTTCCTTGCGCACCTCGTCCGGCTGCGTCACGGTTAGCTTTCCAGACGAGTCGGTCACGGAACCGCCGACTGTATGCTCGAAGCCGATCCGGGTGACCTTCCCGTCCAGTCCGATCAGGCCGCTTTCCTCCGTGTTGGAGTCTCCGGCAATGCCTCTGCTATAGAATACTAGCGGCTTGTCGATTTTCGGCGTCGGACCCGTACGGTCCTTCAGCTTTTCCTCCAGCAGCAGTTGAAAGCTATCTCCAATGCTTCCGTCAAAATGGGCCTGCCATGTCGCGACAAGGAAATCGTCCTTGTATTCGTAATAGGTCGCCGTCTCGTTGCCCTCGATGGTGAAGAAGCGGAGTGCCTCTCCTTCGGGAAAGAGGAAGGCGGTGCTGTAGTCCTCGAATTCGTGGAGCGTCCGCAGTGGCGTATGCTCGTAATGGGTTCCAAAGAACATCGCTTCCATGACCAGATTCCTGCTTGCGGCCAGATCGCCGGTATAGAGCGCGTCCCGCTGTTTATCGGAGAGTGGCGACTCGATGGCGACAGTGTTGTTTTTCCATTCCACCTTGTAGCCGTACTGCTCGGAGACGAAGCGCAGAGGCACATAGACGCGATTATGGACGGCCTTCGCTGGCACGTCGAGCGAAATCGGACCCGACGAGGACGAGTTATTCCCAAACGTCGCGGTCGCGGCCGTCTTCTTCCCGACGGTCAGCTTAATCGTCTGCGACCATTTTCGGACGACCACGGTGCCCGTTTTCGCATCCCAATCAACGGCGGCGCTCAGTGCTTCGGAGACAGCTCGGATCGGCACGAGCACCCGTCCCTGATCGTAGATGGGCGGACTGTCGGTCACGATCGGCTTGCTTCTCACAGTAATGCCAATATCCACGGTGGCGAACGCGGTTGTACCGACGGATAATGCACCCATGACGGCGAATGTGCATAGAAGCTTTTTCATAGTATCCACTCCTGTTCTCATGACGGCAGCGTTCTTTCCGAATGCATACCAGCAATCTTTATTCATATGTTAGACGCGGGTGAACTTGAAAAAGTTTCCATCCAGAGATTGGCTGACCACAGACTCATGGATCAGCTGCCTTGTTGCGCTAAACATTCCTGTAGAGCTTAAGAAATGAGCTTTTAAAAAAAAGTGAGCGCCTCGGTATGATGGGTTTGTCCATAAAACATCAAGGAGGCGCTCTTACTATGAAGTTTAGCAATCAGACGCACAAAATCAACGGATCGAACGAATTACCACCTCGCTTCTCGTCGTAGGAATCAACATAGCCAAAGAGACACATGTGGCACAGGCCACGAATTTTCGAGGCATTGTCATTTCAAAACGGCATCTCTCCTTTTCGAATGCAATCAAAGGTTTTGAAAAACTAAACCGGTGAATGACCGAGTTACAGGAGAAACATCGATTAAAAAGCTGATCATCGTATGGAGCCAACCGGTCATTACTGGTTTAACCTGGCCAACTGGTTATCAGATAAGGGATTACACGTGGTCATGGTGAACCCGCTACGACGGAGCGTAATAAAGAAAATCGAGATAACATTCTATCAAAGAATGACCCCAAAGATGCGCTTGTCATCGCAGATTCCGTAAGTCGGGGCTTCTACTATGAGTACACGCGTCAATCGCAAGTGTTTCAACGGTTGCGGACCATCATGCGTTCGGTGCGAATAGTTTGTCCTGCAAGTGTAGAGCAGGTTTTGTACTGCACATTAACTAGGGATCGCTGGTTACTTACTACTCAATTAACAAGACGTAAGAATCAAGTCCAGCAATTATTTTCTGTAACCAATCCTGAACTTAAACGAGCTTTTAAGAAGACAGGGCGTTAAGTGTCCTCAAATTGGCTCTGAAGTATCACTCATGCCCAACTGGTTGCATAAAAATATTTGACTAACTTTAAGGGGTCACTTCACGTGATCGGCTGACTTTGTTCAACTAAGGGGCAGTATACTACCAAACTCTGTATCAATACATTATTGTTCATTTAGTCACTGAGTGGTAAAATTAACCTTAATTGGTTCGTATGATTTAGAGTTGGGTCCTCAGTTGCAGTTGTATTGCCTATTTTGATCGTTTATTTTTTAATCAATGATTGTTCATTGATGAAGGTCGATTCTGGAACCAAGCTTCAATTTAAAAATATTCAAACTAAGAGAACCATGAATATAAGATTATTATGTCACTTTAAAGGAAGATAAGTTTAAGCGCGTACATATATCTTTGAATGCGAATGTGACTTTAATAATGAAGGGTACAAAGGTGCTCAAAAGTATGATATTCAGTTAATACATGAACTAGCTTGGATTGTTACTAAAATAGAGATGAATAAAATGAATAGCAATATAGTAGGAGTGTGTAAAATGAATCTAAAAGAAAAGTTGATATTGATAAAAGCAAATGACTACCAAGCACCTTTCGATACATTCCAATTGATACAAGAGATGATGAATAACATCGGTTCTTTAGATGCCCAATTACGTGATGAGCTAATTTATACAACCTTATCCAATTGGATTCCTGGTAATGCTCTAACTGTAAACGAACTAGAACAACTCCTACCCGTTGTTTTGGATAAGAACCATTTGCTGTTCAGACTTGATGAAATAAATACAGACTCTGTCTTCACTAGATCTTTCTCTATGCTAGTTATACCGCTTCTCCTTATGAGGCATAGGGAATCACCATTTCTCTCAAGTGAGCATATTCATCAGATCAAAGAAAAAGTATTTTATAATATACATAAGGAGCGAGATTACCGTGGGTATGATGAAGAAAAAGGATGGGCTCATGCCATAGCTCATGCAGCAGATGCTTTGGACGATCTGGCCCAATGTTCCGAACTGGACAAAAAAGACCTCTTAACCATTCTCGATTTGGTTTATGAAAAGATGACCATATCAGATCGAGCTTACTCCGATGGGGAAGATGAAAGAATGGTGAAATCCGTAATTAGTGTTTTAAATAGAAAAATACTTAGTCAGATCTATATAGAAAAATGGATCCAAAGTTTTGGTGACGTGGAGAAAACTCCAGAATTTCTTCATGCCTTTAAGCAAAAAAATAATATAAAGAACTTCTTGAAAAGTTTATACTTTCGAGTTAAATTTCACAAAGTAGATGCCGAACTTTGTCCAACTATCGAGCATACATTATATAAAGTAGAACAAGTATATTATTCTTAGTTAAGAATAATATGAGGGGAACGCCCCCTCACTTGTTCGTCTCACTTCAAGTGCAGTAAAAACATTAGTCCACAGAGGACTCTCCATTTCCATATTTTTCACAGTTGATTTGATTGGTGGTTCAGATAAATTCTCTATTGTTCAAGACGTGAAGTTATTCTGTCATCGAAGAACTCATTTTTTATATGCGGCAATTATTAGACGATTGGGACGCATTATTTTAAATTTAAACGGAGAAGTTTGCTGTCAGCAGCAGCTCCGTTTTACATTAAGCTAACGGGCAGAATAGTTATAAATAATTTAAAATAAGGATGAATAAAATCAGAGGTGATTTAATGTTCAATCCGAAGATCTTCTTCTATTAGTTGTGTCTAAGGCCATGGCTTCAAATGCCAAAATCTAACCCGGCACAACGGGGATGAAGATGTTTACACGGGAAGAGATTCAATCCCGGGAAGATGAGAAACAGTGTAGTCTGGAGATCAATAATAAGCCCAAAGATCCAAGAAGAGAGAAGCTTAAGGATTTCCGTAAAGGAATCAAGAGTGTTCATTACAACAAAGAATGTAAAGTAGCAAGAAAAGATGATTATCGTCTGTATAGAACAAAAATGAAACGACTGATGCGTAGTGAGAAATACGAGCTCCTACACAGTTACAAACGAACAAGTGGTTGGATTACTTGGTAAATGAGGTAGCCCTTGGATAAACCCTATTGTTGCAGTGACTGGCAGTAGGGCAGCTCATGAGGGGCTGCTTTTCTTCAATGAAGTAACGCAGGATAGAGCTAATATGTGGTATTATTTAGAAGAAATCGATTCGAGAACAATTGCTGGGACAAGGAGCGTTGTAACATGAAGCTGATCAAAAATTTCGCGTTAGTCGTTGTGAGTCTTATTAGTGATTTGTGGCTTGGGTTAGGAGTCAAGCCAGAAGTTTATGATAAACGAAGCAGTGTGAAAACTAAAGCCGGTTATATTTTATTTGTTTTGATGGCCGCATCAATTGCAATAACAACTGTTGCATGGGTAAGTTCTGGGATTTATTAAATCAGTTGGTCTTTATACTAACGGGATACGATAGCTCATTACAACTAATAAAGCAGCTGACCAATGTGATCGGCTGCTTTTGTTCAACTAACGTGCATGCTAGGTTAATCATATAGCGAACACATCAAAGTGCTGATTATTTATGTGGAGGTGACTATATATGAAATATGCATGTCCATGCTGTGGTTATAAAACACTGGATTATGAACCACCAGGTACTTATGACATTTGTGATATTTGTTTTTGGGAGGATGATGTTGTTCAATAACACGATCCCGATTATGAAGGGGGAGCAAATATTGAATCGCTAAGGCAATATCAAGAAGCTTATTTAAACGGACGTGTTAATCGTAGGCCAACGATTAACGATGAGCGTAATCAGAATTGGAAACCACTTTCGAAAAAAAGTGACATCATTACGCTAACGGGGAACGTTAGTTTAATGGGAACAGCGACAGTCTAGGACTTAATTTCGTATTATTAGGTCAACCAGAGATTTCTGGTTGGTCTTTTTTCTTAGGCGTCATATGATGGCGGTAGCCGTGAGGACGTGGAATTTATTGGAGTCAACCCCGTCTACTCATATGTTCTTCGTTTACCAACCGGACTGCCTCCATCTTCACATCTAAGGAGTACTGTCGGAATGGTTTGTCCCTTTTTAGCCATGAAAAATCCCCTACGTTCAACAAGATTAAGTCCATCTTATCAGATGTCTTTTTTCTCTTGTCTACTAGAAGGGGATAATACCAAATTGTACGGTTCTTTTGTTAAATTAAAACATAAACAATTGTACCAACTACAGATATGGCCATCATCAATAGTGAAATAATATGTTTTTGTGAACTTCGAATATATTTCCATTGGAAGATAGATCGAACACTGAACACTAGAATAAGTAATACGCTAATCCAAACATATTTATAAGGTTCTTTAACAAAAAGAACTGACAAAATTACCACAATACCCCCAATCACAATGAACCACCTGTATGGGATAAAACCATCCGTGTCTGATATCTTCTCATCTGTTTTGCTGATAATTTTATCCAGAACAAATTGAATCACAGCTGCAATAAATAATACAAGAGCAAAACTCATTGGTATCACCTTCTTTTTCCATTCGTTCAACTATACTACACCAATACAAATTTTTCATGCATCAATAAACATATGTATCAAATGCTGGGTTTTATACATATGCCAGCTAAGCAATATGCGATAACGCTGTAGTGTGTGAATGAAAATGAGTCCATGAGATTCGGACTCATTTTAGAGTGTGTTCATTTTTTACGCACTTTTTTATTAAATATACAGCCAATGAAGCCTAGTGCTACTATACCTGCGCTTAAAAAGCAGACTAATAAACCATTTAGTTCTACCTTCCATTAAGCATATATCAATATTCCAGAGTAAAAAATCCAACGACTAAGATTGTTGCGATATTCTTCAAAATTGAAAACTCCTTCTAAAAAAAGTGTGCCAAAAGTGGTATATATATATTCTATGTATCGTTATTACAATTATATCTTATTATTAGGGGGGGTGGTAAAGTGAGGAATTTGTATCAGCCTGAATGGCATCCGTTATGCTAATGCTTGTTATCAGCAGTACAGTAGCAACGCCAAATGAAGTACAGGGAGAATTCGCAATATCCGGAGGAACTTTTACCGGTATTTTTTCGTTTTTGGGAGTACCAGGTTGGGTAGTAAGCATTGTAAAAGGTGCTACCATTGTTTATGCGGATAATAGCAGAGGGGGTTACTTTGATGTATTTTGGGCTGTGGACCCTGCTAGCCAGGCAGTAAACTTCGTCACAGCTAAAGTGTATGGGGGCTTGATACTGTTAAGTAAAACGCGATAAACGAAACATGGGTGCGAAATATCCCCTCATTATCACATAATCAGTTAAAAACGTTGATATACCAAGAGAAGCTGGTACATAACTTTTCTGATGAGATCAGGGAGCGACGGACAGGAAAATCAACTGAATATATATATAAATGAATGTTAAAGAGCGAGCGATAAAAATCGCTCTTTTTTACGTGATTATGTTTTCTACTATGTTACTGATTGATTATATTCTTTTGAAAAATCTATCGTATATCACTAAAGCGACGACCATGGTAAACACCTGGATTAGAAACTTTTCGGATACTTCATACGTCTTATGTAAGGGTACTTATTGAAAAAGGAGGTAATTTATCTTGAAAAAGGTTATTGTGTTTGTGTTTTTCTTCGTACTTGCGTTTCAATCCTGGGCGATTGCTGATGCTGCCAATCCTATATCCGTTAACGCGGTGAATGTGAATGGGAAGTTTATAGCAACTGCTGTTTCACCTATTATTAAGGACGGGCGTGTTTTGGTTCCTATACGTACGCTTGCTTCACTTGGGGTAACCTATCAATGGGATAGTAAAAGTCAATCTGCTCTCATCACAAAAGGCAAAGATCAAATTAAGCTAATGGCTAACAAAAAAGAAGCATTTAAAAATAACAAAGCAGTCCAGGTTGATGTCCCTGTCCAAGTGTCCCAGGGAAGGATATTGGTACCTATTCGTTTTATTTCGGAGAATTTTGGCTACAAGGCAAGCTATGAGAAGCTTCGGTCTATTTTATTTATTCAAGACGGTAATTATAAGGTAGACCAAGAGAGCTTACAGGCAGAAGATTTACAAACCGCTCGTCAGGCTGCTATATCGCTGCCGGTTCAATTTTCTTTCAAATCGCTTTCTTCTTTAGAAAAGCCGGGGGCTAACAAAGAATATACTTACGTTTTCCCGAGAGGGGATTCATCCAGATACATGTATTTTAACAATGATTGGTCAGCTGGTAATACGGTAGTTGAAATTAAGGATGGAGTTGCTAAGGCAGTTTGGCAATTTACATCAGGAAATGGTCTGGATGATATTGTATCCAGTGCTGGCCAAAGACCAAGTTATAATTACGTTGAATGGGTAACTGATATTATGATGTTTAATGATGAGAATGGGAATATCAAAGCTGTATACAAAGATGATAAAGGTCAACAAAAAGATCTCACTGCAAAAGCTAAATCCTATACAGATATTATCCAACCTATTCCTAATGAGACGAGAAAACAATAGCTACTATCGAATCAGTTTATTAAGGACGTCCTTAGCGAGGGACGTTCTTTATTTTGACTTGGATTCAAAACATAAGCAGTAATAGATTTTTAGTGAATTTCATATGATTGGAGGTTAGTTAGGTATGAAAAAAATCTTTCTTTCATCTATGCTTACTTTAGGCATGCTCTTAACATTTGCTATTCCGCTTTCTGCTGCACCGTCGATTCAATTAGTTATCAACAGCGAGGTGGTACATTCAGATGCTCCACCCGTTTCTGTCGCAGGGAGAACTATGGTTTCTTTAGCTTCGTTGAAGCCGCTTAAGCTTAATTTAGTCTGGAATGCTAGCCAGAAGACGGTGACTGTTAATGCTCCTGGGGTGAAAGAAAAGCTTGTACTTACGATCGGTCAAAAAGAAGCTTCTTATGGAGAAAAAATGCTTACTTTGGATGTGCCTGCTCAATTGAGCAATAATCGCGTTGTTGTGCCTTTGCGCTTCATCAGCGAAGCCTTTAAAGCAGAGGTGAAATGGAAAGCGGACAAAAATACTGTCATTATTCGGAGTGCTGACCAAGTAGAAAAATATAAGAAGTTTTATCAAAGTACGGATTTGGTGGCGGCACGTAAAATCGCTGTAAATCTTCCTTCTAAGGATGAAAATACACTTAATAATACCGAGGAGGGTGTTTATTATCAGTATATTTTCCCTGAAGGGGAGGTTTTAAGGTATTACTCTGTTGTAGGCAACTTACTCACTTATTATGAAATTAAGGATGATGTTAAACATCTAGTTTGGGAAGGTGTAGAAGGGGATTCAGAGAAGTATACAAAAGAAAAAGGGAAACGACCACCGGTAGACAAAACGCAATATTATTTTTTACAAGAACGTGTGGATCATAGCGTCACATATGGTAAGGTTGGGGGCGGGAAGCCAGTAACGCAAGCTTTACCTAAAAATAGTACGGGATTATCAGCTATTATTGTACCTATTTCCGGAGAAGTAAGGAAAGATCAAATGAAATAGATTATTCACTTCATTTGGACGTCCCCTTGAATAAGGGGCGTCTTCTTTCGTATATGGTTTTTGAATCTCCGCGTCAGACTGAAATGCTTCAGATCACAACATGGACACGGGCTTACACTTAACCAGCTCTGAGGCGGTAGAGAACGCCATCCAAGACCTGAATAGAATGCGCTGGATCCACTCGCCCTAGAGCGCTTACTTCGGGAGAAAGCGCCCGCTCAAGGCGCTCTATGTTCCTGGTGCTCACTTAATGCAACCCACGGGCGAAAAGCCTTGAAAAATGGGAATAGTGAAGAGCAAACACCAGAATGCTTTCTTTCGTTGCTTTCGAATATGCTATATTATGTACTCTAATTACATAAAAAGGATTATATATGGTAAAATATATAAATGGGTCCAATACAATTCTATTTAGACAGAAAGGAAAGAGGTGACTGATTTTAAAGTAGATTACTAGATTATGTGTTCGATTATTAGCACTTACCTTTATATGATTACGAGGGAATGTAGGAATAACAGAATACTGTATATTAAGGAGGAAATTATGAAATTCGTGCAGATTATCACCGTAAGTGCGATAGTGGCGTTAGCGATTTCAGGGTGCAGTGATAAGGCAAGTTCAAATTCAGATCAACAACGGTCTCAGAACAAAGTGAATAATATTGAGGTCAACAACACAAAGGAAGGTGTAAAAAAAGTTGAAGGAAAAGCAACTATAGAAACATCTAAAGCAACTGACAAAAAGATGAATTCTATAGATTATTCACAATATTATAATAATCAAGATAAATCTAAGGTTGTAGTTTCGGGAAAACAGATTGTATGGAAAAATAAAGATGTTACTTTTACCGCAAAATTAACTAAGGCTAAGGGGGAAGAAGCCGCCGAAGCCAATGAAGTTGTGGATTCTATGAAAATAAAAAGTAAGCGCGGAGAGCAACTTATCAAGCTCAACCCACGACCTTTGAGAATTAATTCACTTTCCTTATCCAAAAACAACCAGGTATCTCTCCATGTAAGCGATCATGAGGGGAGTAGACTTGTTCTAATTAATTTATCTGATGGGGCTCAAACTATTGTAAACATGTTTGAGCTGAATAGTGACGGAGCAGGAAGTGAAAAGATTGATGCATATAACTGGTCACCAGATGGAAAAAAGATTGCGTTTGGAATCGGTGATCTAGGTTCAAGTTATATCGGAGTATACGATGTAGAGCGTAAGAGCTATACGCATCTGTCCGATAAGGATTTTACACTGATCTCCTCTATAGTTTGGCATAAAGATGGGATAAGCTTTGACTTTGTGAGTAAAGGTGATGATTCGCCACAAGCAGTACTCTATACATACTCAGAAACAAAAAAATCCATTTTAGAAAGTGGGGCTTTATCTAAGAACGATGAACAGAAGCTAGCTGAATTAACATCGGAATTTTAATTGGACATATACAATGTTGATAATTGACACCAAACATTTACAATAATTGAAGTATAAAATAAGGTGGGAGTTGCTTATGAGGATTTCCATGAGTAAGTTTCTAAAGCGTTATGCAACGATTCTATTGAACTACGCAATAGTTATAGGGGTATTTTACGCTTTGGGATATCAGATGAGCGCTATGGGAATCTATGCAATTCTGACAGGAATTGTGACTGGAGAAATAATTAACTTCGCATTATCAAAGCGAGAGAAATGAACCTATGTATCCCTTGATTACATCAAAATCAAGGGATTTTTCATTTGATTAAAAGGTTCAACAGAGTTTCTACCTGGGAACTCTATATCATTTACTAATAGTAAAGAATATGGAGAAATGAAATAGTCATGTCAACTCTGTGAAACCTTTTATTTCGGCAATCCAATTTCACTTTTTCTATTCGTTTTCACAATCTTCCCTTGTGTGTAAGTTATGCTAAATTTTCATTATAAACATTAGTTGCATAATATATTGACAGATGGTTAATTATGGAGAAGAATAGAGGATGATTTTTTAAATAATGGAATTTTTATGTGAAGGGTGGTTATGACTTGAAGCATACACCTACGATTTCAGCGGAGTTTGAGGATTATCTAAAACAAAATGATATGACGTTGAGTCAATTTGCCGAATATTCAGGGGTTCATCAAAGAACGCTTAGTAATTGGATTACTCAGCATCGTCCTGTTTCCGTACAGCAGCTAGACCGAATTACTGTGGCTATGGATTTGCCAGAGGGCTATTTTTACGATCTATACATAGAAAATTACATTATTGACCTTTCCCCGAATTTTAGGCGAATCGAGCCATTATTGTATCGTTGTGCGGAGCTGGACAAGCTGGATGCAATCCGTCGAATGGTTGGACATATCATGGATAATCCGCTGTATGCGACTAGGCTATTTGATGTTGCAGAAGCATTATTTGAACAGGGACGACATGCTGCTGCGCTGCCTCTCTATGAGAATGTCGCAGAAGTAGAGAAATATCAGCATTCTGAACGCTTGGCCACCTGCCAATATCGCATATTCTCGATTCAAGTTGGAGACGACCAAAGCCGTAATCTCAAGGCAGCAACGCTATTTGAACCCTTCGTGGAACGTCTGGATGAAATAGACCAGCTTGATGCGCTAAAAGATTTGGCGAATGTGTATCGATCTTTGCGCTTGTGGGACAGGCTTGATGTGACCGCTCGAAAAATGAGAGATAAAGCGGAAATCCAATATACATTAGAGCATCAACAGAAAAAACGAAAGTCTGCGGAAATTGAAAAGAGGCTGAGCCGCCCATTGTTTGTGTACATCACATATTCTGATTTACTGTGTGCCAGTGTATATGAGGCCAAAGGCGATTATGAGCAGGCATTAGAATATACATACGCCTATGCTAATTTAGATTGGGTCAAAGAGACGGACGAGGATACTCTGCATTGGATTAAACAGTTTCAAGATTGGGCAGAAGGTAATACTTACGTGTATAAGCTTTTATCAGGGGAAGTAAGAGTACTTCCTTATTACCTAGATTATATTTGCACTTCATCGGAAACATCAGAAAAGGAAATGATAGCTAAGTTGATGAACGTTGTAATTGCGGCTAATCAATTCCAGCTAGATGTGAATGATATATTCTTGCGCTTTGAAAGGCAGATTAATTCTTTTGCTCAACAGCAACCTTCTACTGATATGTACACACAGCGAGTCGTGCCGGATCAGTATGCACGTTTTGGATATGAGCTAGCTTATTATTATTTGCACCGAGGTATGTATAGTGATGGGTTTAAACATTTGCTCTGTTCATTGGAAAACTCGAATACACTAAATAATGTGACTTGCTTTAAAAATTGTTTGGGACTATTCGTACATTTTAAGACTTACGCTGTCCCTGAAATCAAAGCAGGATTTTACAATTTTATTGAGAAAGTGTGGTTAGGAAATGTTAAAAAAAATGGTTCTATTGATTGTCGTAACTAGCTTCTTGTTTATCGTGTATGTACCCGTTCAATCACACAACCAGATTATCCATCTTCAGGAAACAATAGGAGGCGCTTAATCAGGGGAGCTAAGGAGTAACCAGATTGGTTACCTCACGTTTCTTGGGCATTGTGATTCCAAGTTTAACTCTGAACAACTTGAAACCAACTGAAAATAAACATATACCGACAAAAAGTGCCTCTGGAATATTCCAGAAGCACTTTTTTTGTTAAGCGTATTTTAAAAAAATCCAAAAATTTACGTTTTGCATTAGGATATGACACAGAAGGGGGAATCATGCTGATGAATCCAGGTGTGACTTTACTTCGTGTCGAACGGGCCAGAAAAAGACTGTACCAAGTCCAGAAGAAATACGGATTTTTAACGCATCCCAAAGTGATTGAACAATCCATGAAACTGGATGAACTATTGAATCAATACCAAATATACAAAATGAAATCTTAACAAATGAGTTCATGACATGTTGCTAAAGGAAGAGCGTGAAATCCAATCTCCAAACCCCAATCATAATCCTAAATCCTAAATCCTAAATTATACTATGAAGAGGTGGTAACGTTGTTGAACAAACGAAATCCTGTAACTCCTTTTGGCTGGAAAATCAAACAAAAGCTAGTTGAAATTCAAATGGATCAGAGAACTTTTTGTGACACCTATCATATTCCTGCTAGCCGTTTGTCCAATCTCATTCACGGAACACGTAAGGCCAAAAAATATAGAGTACAAGTATCTCAATTGCTTGGGATCGAAGAATAACCCCCTTTCTCCTTTATGTAAACAGGGCATCCTAATGATATATAAGCTACAGTGGCAAAGGACTCCAGGTTTCTTTAATATAGATTGTACATAGGAAGCTTAAAACAAGGAGTGATGGGGATGTTCTCCAGAATGGCAGAGCAGAAGATTGCCGAGGCGATGGCCAAAGGTGAATTTGATCATTTGCCGGGAGCGGGCAAGCCACTGGTCATCGAGGATTTGTCACATGTTCCAGAGGAGCTGCGGATGTCGTACAAGCTGTTGAAGAATGCAGGCATTTTACCGGAAGAGCTTCAATTACAAAAGGAATGTGTCCAGCTACGTGATTTGCTTCACGCTTGTCATGAGGCAGGAGAGCAACAACGGATCAGTCGCAGACTGACTGAAAAATCACTACGTCTCCGTATGCTGCTGGAGGAAAGAGGGCTGAATATGTCATCTGTATTTTATGAATATGAGTCCGCTATGCGTAAGCGACTGGAGGAATAGAAGCGAGAAGAGCAAAGGGCGGAATGCCCTTGCCGTACACTTTGATTTCCATGCTTTACCTCATTACCGTTGCAGTGCAGATAATCTCGTGAGGCATTGTTTCGTCAGGATGACAGGTTCTTTGGGCAGTTTGTCCAAATGAAAGTCATCGATTAAATCCACAGCCTTCACAGGCTCAGGTGAATCCAGCAGCCCGGAAAAATAGGCGAGCCAGCCAATGACTGCTTCCGGTGTGACCCCTTGTCGGCGCATAGCTCGGAGTGCTACGCCACCATGTCGTTTGGCCAGCCTTCGCCCATCAGGGCCCAGGACAAGGGGAACGTGTGCGAAACGTGGCGGCTGCAACCCCAAAGCTTGGTACAGCAATAGCTGACGGGGAGTCGAATCGAGAAGATCATACCCGCGTAGTACGTCGGTCATATGCATATCCGCATCATCGATAACGACAGCCAGCTGATAGGAAAACATGCCGTCGGCTCGTTTGACGATAAAATCGCCCCCCTCTGCCGCACCGAAGGCCACATGACCTGCTACCTGATCATGAAACGAAATAACGGCATCTGGATATTGCGGTACTTTAAAGCGAAGTGAAGGAAGTTTATATTGTGCTTTGGCTACGACATCTTGAGAGCTAAGGTTACGACATGCCCCTGAATATGCGGGTCCTTCACCAGACAGTCCATGTGGAGCATGGGCGGCGGCCAGAATGTCGGCCCGACTGCAAAAACAAGGATACAGTAAATCTTGCCTCTGTAGTTTCTCCAATGCAGACTGGTAGCGTTCCAGCCGTTGGCTTTGAGTGTAGGAACCGTAGGGACCGCCTAGGTCGGGTCCTTCGTCCCAATTCAGCCCGATCCAGCGCAAGTCTTCCATAATCCCTTGCGCCAACTGGCTGCGAGCTCGCGTCATATCAATATCTTCCATGCGCAAAATATAGGTTCCGCCCAGGGAACGAACGTGCAGCCAGGATAATAAGGCAGTACGAGCGTTTCCTAAGTGTATCCATCCCGATGGTGTTGGGGCAAATCGCCCTCTGATGGGTTGGGCCTGTAATTCCATACGAAAGTGACCTCGATTCTATGTTCCGTCCTTCAGCAATCCATATCAACTATATTATAAAACGATCTTGCCGCGAGTGCATCCCGACAGGTATAGGAGCTAACACAGAAAACTTACATAGCTGCGATGGCCAGACGGGAAATTTAAATATCTGTATAATAGATTTAGAAGAATTATGCACGACTGACCGAAGAGAAGTTCCAGAGGGGTAGCTTAACCTTTTCTATTCAGTGCTCGATAATTACAGGTAATGAAAAATTCACAATAATAAAGGAATTAAAACTTAGATTCTACGCATCAAGCGTATCATTGGAGAGATTTCATTGACAGATAAACAACTGCCTATTATGCAAGTGATCCCCGAGCTTAAACATACACTGCAATCCCATTCGGCGGCGGTACTGATTGCACAGCCGGGAGCGGGGAAAACGACGGTAACACCTCTGGAGCTACTGCATGAGCCGTGGCTGGCAGGGCAAAAGATGATTATGCTGGAGCCGAGGCGTTTGGCAGCGCGTGCAGCAGCAGCGCAAATGGCAAAAGCGCTCGGAGAGCCCACCGGGAAGACCGTGGGTTACCGGGTTCGTATGGATACAAAGGTAGGGCCAAACACACGGATTGAAGTGGTTACGGAAGGCGTACTGACCCGGATGCTGCAACATGATCAGGCGTTGGAGGGAGTCGGCCTGATTATTTTTGATGAGTTTCATGAACGCAGCCTGCATGCAGATTTGGGATTGGCACTTGCCCTGCAAAGCCAGGCACTGTTGCGACCGGATTTGAAGATATTGATCATGTCTGCCACCCTGGAGGCAGAGCCTGTATGTAGATTATTAGGGGATGCGCCATTGCTGGAATGTCCAGGCACTGTATTTCCGGTAGAAACCTTTCATATGTCCAAACCTTCGTCAATTTCATTAGAGTCCTTTACGGCTGAGACGGTAGAAAAGGTACTCCATGCTCATGAAGGTGATCTGCTGGTGTTTTTACCAGGGGCTAGAGAAATTCACAGAACGGAACGAGAATTGGCTTCAAAGCATTTACCAGCACATGTCAAGGTCATTCCGCTGTATGGGAGCATGAAGCTGGAGCAGCAGGATGAAGCAATACGCCCGTCGGCTTCGGGCAGTCGAAAAGTGGTATTGGCCACCTCAATTGCCGAGTCTAGCTTGACCATCGCCGGAATCACGGTGGTGATCGACAGCGGACTATCGCGGGAGTCTGTATTTTCCGCGCGAACCGGCATGAGCCGTTTGACCACGGTCAAGGTGTCCAAGGCCTCCGCCGATCAGCGGCGCGGACGGGCGGGCCGCCTCCAGCCGGGCGTATGCTACCGGCTGTGGAGCGCGCAGGAGCAAGCCGCGCTCCCCGATGCCAGCCGGCCGGAAATCGCCGCGGCGGATCTGGCCCCGCTCGCGCTGGAGTTGGCGGTCTGGGGCGTGCGCGAGCCCGCCGAGCTGGCCTGGCTGGATGCCCCGCCTGAGGCGGCGTACCGCCAGGCCACAGGTCTGCTGCACCAGCTCGGCTGCCTGGGTGAAGCAGCCGATGGCACTACAGGCGGCATTACCGCGCATGGGCGCGAGGTGTCCGCCCTGGGCACGCACCCGCGCCTTGGGCACATGCTGTTGCGTGCTGCGGCCCTCGGCCTGGCACCAACTGCCAGCCGTCTGGCTGCGCTGCTGCAAGAGCGTGACCCGTTCCGCGCTCATGGCGGAACGGATTTACGCCCGCGACTGGATGCCCTGCGCGAGGCGGCCCATGCCCGCAGTACGCACAGCCTGCTGCGGGCAGCAGACGATACGGTGATTCGCCGTATCGTGCAGGAGAGCCGGCAGCTGCTAGCCAAGCTGCCGACAGCAGCCGCAGCGCAGGACGAGCCTGACGGCTCCGCGGCTTGCGGGTTGCTGTTGGCCTTTGCGTATCCGGATCGGATCGCGCAGGGCCGGGGGGATGGTCGCTTTTTGCTTAGCGGCGGTCGGGGGGCGCGACTCCGACAAGTGGAGTGGATGTCGCGTTCGTCCTATCTCGTCGCCGCTGAAGTGGACGACGAGGGAGCAGACGGTGCTATTCAGTTGGCGGCACCAATTGAACTGCAAGAGCTGGTCGAACATTGCAGTGAAATGCTGTTGGAACAAGCTAACGTATACTGGGATAGCTCCGCCTCAGCAGTGAGAGCCCGCAAAGTACTGCGGCTGGGCTCACTTGTCTTAAAGGAAACGTCCTATGAGCGACCTCCGGCAGAGGAAGTAGCTGCTGCCTTGATGCAGGGTGTCCGTGAACGAGGTCTAAAGCTGCTGTCATGGAATCGGCAAACCCTCCAGTTGCAGGCGCGTTTGATTTTTATGCACTTCTCGGCCCCTGAGGACTGGCCGGATTGCACGGAATCGGCATTGTTGGATTCTCTGGAAGCGTGGCTGCTACCTTTTGCTATAGGAGCCAAAAATGTATCCGATCTGCAACGGCTTGACAGTGCTGCATTGCTGCTTGGCAGGCTGGATTGGGAACAGCGGCAGCAGCTTGATCAGGAAGCGCCGACGCATATCCGCGTACCCAGCGGTTCCCGCATTCCTGTCGATTATTCAAATCCTGAGGCACCAGCGCTGGCCGTACGACTACAAGAGTTGTTCGGTATGGGGGATACGCCTCGTATTGGACGCGGACGTGTGCCAATTGTATTGCATTTACTGTCACCTGCCCAGCGACCTGTCCAAGTGACTTCCGACTTGTCCAGCTTCTGGAGCGAGGCTTATTTTGAGGTCAAAAAGGATCTAAAGGGCAGATATCCCAAGCATTATTGGCCGGATGATCCACTGGAAGCTGTGGCGACCAACAGAGCAAAGCCAAAGCGTTAAATAGAAGCTATTTTATGCTAATCGACTTTTTGAATTTTTGTAAAACGTTTAAACGTCATTATAGTGGGGTAATGAAAAACGAACCACTCAACACTAAAATATTTGGGAGGTAACTATCATGGCTAATAACTTAAACGATTATAACGAAAAGAAAATTGTCGGTGTTTTTGATACAGAACAGGAAGCGTCTCGTGCGATTGGACAATTGCAGAGCAAAGGAATTCCAAGCAGTGAGATTTCTGTGATCACACGTGACCGTGACGATCTAAGGGCGATTAGCGAAGAGACAGGCACGAAGGCACCGGAGGGTGTAGCGACAGGTGCGGCTACAGGTGGAGTTGTAGGCGGTGTCGCTGGCTTGCTGGCAGGCATCGGGGCCTTGGCTATTCCGGGTATCGGACCTATCCTTGCCGCTGGACCTATCGCGGCTACTCTTACCGGAGCAGCTGTCGGAGCGGGAGCAGGTGGCTTGGTCGGTGGACTGGTCGGGCTGGGCATTCCAGAGGATGATGCACGTCAATACGAGACATACGTCGATCAGGGCAAGATTTTAGTGCTGGTGGATTCCGCTGACCATCACAGGGATGTTTATGATATTTTCCGCACCAACCGTTCGCTGAATGCGGATCGTTACAGAACGTATGATGATACGGTGGCGGACACGCCGCGTACAGATGTGTACACAGATACTAGAAGGAACCTGTAAACACCTTATGGCTAGTTAAGAAAGTGATGTACAGTAGGCTTTCCTATTTCCTTTGCATATAGGTTGTTTTTACAGCAGCAGTCTCCCTGAGAGGGAGGACTGCTGCTCAGAGTGTCGAGAAAGTCCAGAGGACTTTTCGACACTTCTATTTTTATATGGGGAGACGCATCTTTTAAAACAAAAATCGATTTAAAACGATCTGAGGACCCTAGTTTTTAGACCACTAAGACAGTTTTAAACCCCCTGCAAAAAAACAGGGGGTTTCTCGACAATCTGAGCAGCAGTCTCCCTGAGAGGGAGGACTGCTGCTTTTACATATTTTTACTCATTGATAAACCTGAGATAAACGATGCTTTGCATGCCGTTGGCACGTTTAACC
The DNA here is from genome assembly GCF_054602535.1 of Paenibacillus sp. SEL1. NCBI lineage: Bacteria > Bacillati > Bacillota > Bacilli > Caryophanales > Paenibacillaceae > Paenibacillus > Paenibacillus sp. SEL1. Next base: position 4,397,286 of record NZ_CM137723.1, read on the forward strand.
TTCTATATATTTTTACAGAATTGTCGTTATAATAGATTGAGGATTTTGCAAAAATCCTGGATTTATAAATTGCTAGATGTAACAGGAGAGTGACATGAGTCAAAAAGAGAGAATTTCCGAAGTCGCTTTGCTGAGAGGGCTGGCTTTTGCGGCCGTTGTTCTTCAGCATTCCGTCGCACACTATGCGGTTGCGCAGGGGGCGCGCATCCAGGACGGGGTATTGATGACACTTTTACTGCTATGTTCCAAATTTGCAGTTCCTGTGTTTGTATTTATCACTGGAATGGTGTTATTTTACAATTATGATGGAGCCTTAAAGTACGGAACGTTTTTACGTAAAAGATTCATGGACATCATCGTTCCTTATATCATATGGTCTCTTTTATACGAATTGGGAAATCAGCTTGCCCAAAGTGGTGGATATATTCACCCGCTGGATTTTTTCCAGAAGTTGTTGAACGGGAAAAGCAGCTATCATCTATGGTACATCGTTATGATTATCCAATGTTATGTGTTATTTCCCGTGTTTCGTTATGCGGTCCGTCATTTGTCTGCGCTACTGCCGTCAAAATGGCGACCCGCTGCATTGGCTGGATTTGGCGTACTATATATTTTGCTCATGTTCGCCGTTGGACCCGTATACCAAGCGATGGATAAGCTCCAGCTTCCGGTCATTACCTCTTGGTTTACCCTGTACGCTGACCGGAATGTGATCTATTTTTTCTTTTATTTTGTGCTAGGAGCGGCAGCCGGGATGAACGTCAAGCGTTGGAATGCTTGGGTAACCAAAGCACAGATGATATACTGGCCGTTGTTTATCGTGATTACAGGCTACTTACTGTATGAGATGATCGGTCAGTTCCAGACGCCGCGAGGTACAGTTCTTTCCTTTAACTATTTGTCTCTGCTGCGTCCGGTCATGGCTGTATATTGCGTTGCGTCTATTTTTGTAGCTTATCGGGTAGCGACGTGGATTGCTCATAAGGGGGGACGTGCGGCGAGTATGCTGACGGCCATCGGAACGTTGTCCTATGGAGCGTATCTCATGCATGCCTTTATGCTACGTGTGACCTATTATTTTGACGAGAGGTTGTTTGCAGACTGGAGTCACGTTCTTCGTACGCTGGCTTCATTCGTTCTCTGTATGATCTTTTCCGTTGCCGGAACATGGCTGCTGGCACGTTTGCCTCTGGGCAAATGGATCGTGGGGCTTCGGGTTCGTCCTCGCCCGACTGGAGGTCCGCCAGCCTTACAAAAGCAAGCCTGATTTGATAACCCAATCACATATGTTCACAGGAGTATCCCAAAGCCAAGAAATAAGGCCAAGGGATACTTTTCTATCTACATTTGTTTAATAGTATACATACTGATAGACTGGATGTTCACATCCATATGGGGAGGGTCGCAAAATGAGTGGTCCAGATATAAGAAGCGTTTTTCCAATGAAAAATATTAGAAGTCTGTGTTTTTTGAACAATGTAGTGGTTAATCCATATATCGAAATCGGGGATTATACCTATTATGACGATGATGATAACCCTTTGGATTTTGAGAAAAATGTCCTTTACCATTTTGATTTTATAGGGGACAAATTAAAGATTGGTAAGTTTTGCGCGATTGCAGCCAAAGCCAAATTTATTATGAATGGCGCTAATCATAATACAAATGCGTTTACCACTTTTCCTTTTGGAGCGTTTGGTGGAGATTGGGAAGTTGGTGTACCCAATTTAAGTGGGGGCTACAAAGGGGACACTGTGGTTGGAAATGATGTTTGGATTGGCTACAATGCTAGCATTATGCCCGGAGTTCAAATTGGTGATGGCGCGATCATTGCGTCAAATGCCGTGGTGACTAAAGATGTTCTGCCATATTCCATTGTAGGAGGAAATCCCGCGAAGTTAATTCGTTATCGGTTTGATGAGGAAACTATAGCTATGCTCCAAACACTGAAATGGTGGGACTGGGACATCCAAAAAATAACAGAATATATTCCTGTTTTGACAAGTAACGATACGGAGGCCTTAAAACAATTAATCCAGTCTTCGCAATCGTAACTCTATTTTTTTAGCTTTAGTTACATTATTTCAACATATGAAAAATTCATAATAGAAAGAACAATAAAATCATTTCTCAGCGCTTCGCACACTACTCTATATCGCCTCATTCTATATCTCTCACCATCTTAAAACAGGTCACAAGGGATGGAGAGTTCTCATAAACTCTTATCTCATCAGAGGAAATAGTGTATGGACGCAGAGTGGTTTATAATGGAAGATAAGGTGCACGAATAAGGTGTGGAGGAGGCTGTGAAATGGCGTTTATGATATCCCAGCGGGCTTTTATCAAAATTTATCTGATCACAATGGTGGAGAGGCATCGCGGTTATGGATATCAGATGCTCGAATCGATGAAGGATGAGTTTAGTGGCTTTGGATATGTTCCGCCTCAGAGCGAGGTTTACCGGGCGCTGCATGAGCTGGTACAGGAAGGCGTTTTTTACCGTACCAAGCGATTGAAAGGAACAGACCCGCGCGTGGATTTTCAGGAGATTGTACTCTATCACTTTACAGATGATGGGGAGGAGAAAGCACGATTGTACAAGAAGCAGGTCAAAGCTGATTTGGACCGTTGCTTAGGTATGCTGCATAAAGCGGAACAAGACAACTATTCCTAACCACGAAAGGATGAGAATGATGGGTAGAAAGCTGAAATGGGGAATTTTAGGCACTGCGGAGATCGCCCAAATCGCAGTAATTCCTGCGATTCAGCAATCTGAACGCGGAGAAGTGCTTGGGATTGCTAGTCGTAATGCGGATAAAGCCGCTGAGGCCGCCCGGGAGTTCGATATTCCAAAAAGTTATGGAAGCTATGATGAACTGTTGGCTGATCCCGAAATCGGAGCGGTGTACATTCCGTTGCCAAACCATCTGCATGAAGAGTGGACCATTCGGGCAGCGGAGGCTGGGAAGCACGTTTTGTGTGAAAAACCATCTTCTCTTAGCTCGGCTGGGACAAGCCGCATGATTGAAGCATGTCAACGTGCAGGAGTGATCTTTGCAGAGGCTTTTATGTATCGCTATCATCCTAAACATCGAAGAATTAAGGAAATTATCAATAGTGGGGAAATTGGTGACATTCGCGGCATCCATTGCACGTTTACGTTTAACAATACCGATCAGGCAGATAATGTGCGCTTTAATAAAAACATGGGCGGCGGCTCGCTATATGATGTGGGCGTCTATCCGATATCAGCCGCTCGTATGTATTTGGACCGGGAGCCAGAGGCAGTGACGGTACATGCCTTATTTTCCTCGGAGCATGACAACGTCGATATGATGGCTTCCGGCTTGCTGGAATTTCCGGGTGGAGTCAACCTTACTTTCGATTGTGGCATGTGGGCAGCCAACCGTTCCAACATGGAAATTCTCGGTAGCAAGGGTACGATTGCGATGCCCAAAATGTTCGGTTGGGAAAGAACGTCTGTGGTACCGCAAATTTTCGTCCACGTCGGTTCGGTTACGCGTGAGGAACGTCTGAAAGGTTTTAATTCCTTTGAACTGCAAGCGGATGCTTTTGCTAAAGCGGTGCTTGACGGTGTCCCGTTGCCGTATGAGCCAGAAGATGCGGTGAGCAATATGAAGGTGATCGACGCTTGTATTGAGTCAGCTCGCAGTCGGAAACGGATAGAAATTGGATAAACGGGATCACCGTATTCCCGTAAGGCATAAAAAAGCAGCCTGTCCAAAGGACAAGCTGCTTTTTTAGATGAACGAATACATAAGCGTATAGCATTACATATTTTCATCATAGTCGGTGACATCACGCTTGGCGGCAGTTGCAGGCGAGTTCGATGTACCGTATTTTTCTACGGCATCCCATGCGCCCACATCGTCAAATCGTCCTGCATTTCGTTGGCGAACCTCACCTGCACCCTTGGGTGGCGGAGTCATGACCTGTTCCTCTACCGGGCGGTCATTCGATAATTCTCGAGTTGGCGTGTGCTCGACGGTATAGGCTGTATATGGAATGGCTTGCAACCGTTCAAAAGGAATTTCTTCCCCGCTCTCCACACATATCCCGTACGTCCCATCCTTCATCCGTTGAAGGGCTGTATTGACCTGCTCCAGCTCGTCTTGCAGCGAATCATTAATCGCCAGATCACGGGACCGTTCAAAGGTTTCTGTCCCTATATCAGCGGGGTGGTTGTCATAGGACGAGAGCTCACCTGTAGAATCTGTCAGTGTTTCTCCCAATGGAGCGTTTTCCTGACCGTTTTGTTCAAAATGCTTTTCTAAATCCTTTTTCTGCTCCAACAACATATGTTTCAGCTCTGCAAGCTGCGAATCGTTCAAGTGGTTCATGATCATCTCTCCCCTTCGTGGTCTGTATAAGTGACACGTATGCTCTTTTATACCCGTTCATAGGGCTGGGCAATCAGCAGAGACTTTTATTCCCAGCCTAGAATGTGATATAAAAAGAATAGTGTGTTAAGGAGGGAATAACCGATGGATGAACATATGAAGCGTCGTCTGGATAAGCAAAAGCAGTTGTTTAAGCAACTGGGCATTCAGCTGGACGCGCTCTCCATTCATGAGAAACAGTTTAAGAATAAAATGCGCGGCTATGATCCGGACGAGGTGGATGCCTTTCTGGATGAAGTGATCAAGGATTACGAACGCTTTTATGCGAATATAGCCGACCTGATGGACAAGTGGCAGGAGCAGCAGGCAACCATACGTGATTTGAAAAATGCACCTAAGCCTGCCGCCGACCTTAATGGACTTGACCGTCGTCAACTGGAGGATATCGTTAAGCAGTTGGAATATAGTGTACGCCAATTAAAAGTGCGAGTACGTCCTGAAAATGACTATTTTCCGGAGTAAGGTGCAGTAAGCACTGTGTTAGTGCCTCTATTGTGGTATGATGGAAACATGCATTTTACCAAACATTTAATGAGGCACACACATAAAGGTGGTTAACATGAGTACCCATTTTTCCGTTAGTATCCATTGTCTGCTTCTTCTGGCTGAAGGGGCACCGGAGCGAATGACATCGTCACTTATTGCTTCCAGCATCAATACAAACCCGGTAGTTGTGAGAAGGATTATGAGCCGACTCAAGCAAGCGGGTTTGGTGGATTCGTCGCCTGGAGCACGCGGCTTTCGTCTAAGCATGTCCAGTTCAAACATCAATCTGAAAATGATCTATGAGGCGACCAAGGATGAAGGTCCGTTGTTCGCCATCCATACCGATAGCAATCATAATTGTGAGGTAGGCAGGAACATAGACGCATTGTTGGATGGTTTATATACCGTGGCAGAGCAGAAAATACAGGCGTTTTTCGAGACCGTTACGCTGCGAGATCTGGAGCAGGCACTTCAGCAGCGCGTAGGGCAACAAAGTTCATCGGTGTAAAGACGCTGGTAAGGAGAAATTGATATGAAAATCATCGTACTTTCAGACACTCATATGCCGCATAGAAGCAAAACGTTACCTAGTCGGCTTGTACAGGAGTTAAAAGGCAGTGACCTCATTCTCCATGCCGGAGACTGGACGGATTGGTTCGTATATGAACGTCTAGCTGAATTTGCGCCTGTGCAAGGCATTGCCGGAAACAATGATGGAATGGACATTGTGGAGCGTTTAGGCTATCAACGAATCGTTGAAGCCCAAGGCAAGCGGATTGGTATGGTTCACGGTCACGGCTGGCGAGGCTCGACAGAAAATATCGCATTGAATACGTTTAAGGGAGAAACGCTGGATTGCCTGATTTATGGACATTCGCATATTCCGGTGGTCAAAACGATTGACGGTCAGCTTGTCCTTAATCCGGGGTCTCCGACGGACAAACGCGGCGAAGACGAATATTCATTCATCGTGCTGACGATTGAAGCTGATCAGATGGAAGCACAGCTTGTTCTTTATCCAGATAAACATTGATTTAAAACCAACAACTGTTGATTAAAGGGGAAGCTATGGCTATTTTTGAATTAGAACCAATGAAGCATCATGTGTTGATCTGCAATGGAGGCACATGTATGCGACATGAGGGTGAAGAAGTTACACAGGCAATTCGGGATGAAATTCGTAAACAAAATGCAGAAGCATATATTCACACGACCAGAACTCGCTGTAATGGGCGTTGTCATGATGCTGCGGTTGTGATCGTATATCCTCAAGGGGACTGGTATGGTCAAATGACCCCCGACTCGGGGACTCAACTGGTGCAGAAGCTCGTAACGGGAGAGAAGCTGGAACCTCATCTTTTTCATGAGTGTACAGGTCAATCCAGCTCGGAATAATCCATTCAACCATCTATAAGTACATGAGTAGAGAAAATCTTTGCAGAGATTTTCTCTTTTTTGCGTTTAATCCCCGATGTGAAAGGTAAAAGTATACTGTGGACACCAATCCGATAGGGAGGGAAGTAAAATGGCCCCATTTGAAGATAACCTGCACGATCAGAATCAGCAGAAAGGACAGACGGGGAAAGGAACAACGGAGTCTAAACATCAGAAACAGTCGATCAATCGAGATCATGCAGAGCAGTATCCGACAGAGCAGGAAAGCTTGTTCGACCGTTTTGAGATCGAGCAGACGGTAGACGCCATTCCTGTAGAGGATTTGAAGATGGAAAGACAGGAGGAGAGAGACAAGGATGCAACCAAGCACACCTCTTCCAGTGAGAAAAAATACAATGGTGGCGTATAATCATCAACTAACTGGTAATATTTAAAAAGAAATCTCTTGACTTTAAGATATATGTAATGTATATTAAGTTACGAAAAGTAATTAATTTTTCTCAGGAGGTAACAAAATGGCTAAAGACTTCTTCACAGCTCTGAAAGACAGACGTTCCTATTATGGTATTAGCAAAGAACAGGTCATTTCTGACCAACGGATTCAAGAGATTGTAGAGGAAGCTGTTAAGTACACACCTACCTCTTTCAACTCCCAAACATCACGTGCTGTAGTGTTGCTCGGAGAGCATCATGACAAACTGTGGAATATTACAGAAGGTATTTTGCGGGAAGTGGTAGGCAATGAAGAACAATTCAAATCTACTGCTGAGAAAATGAACGGTTTCCGCAGCGGTTACGGAACAGTCTTGTTCTTTGAAGACAACAACGTGATAGCTGGTCTGCAACAACAATTCGAAGCCTATGCGGACAATTTCCCAATCTGGGCTAACCAATCTAATGGTATGCTGCAATTGGTTGTATGGACGGCTCTGGAACAAGAAGGACTGGGCGCATCCCTTCAGCATTACAACCCATTGATTGATGAAAAAGTGAAAAACGAATGGAACATTCCTGAGCATTGGAAACTGATTGCTGAAATGCCATTTGGTAAACCGACATTCCAACCAGGTGAAAAAGAATTCCAGCCTGTTGAAGAACGCGTAAAAACATTTAAATAATTATAATTTTCACGATAAAATGATGATGATTCAGGCTCGACCTGGTAAAGCACTGTGGGTATCCACAGTGCTTTTTGTCATTCCATTTTTAAGGCATATAAGCTTTGATATGTACGGACACAGGGGTTAATTCATCCGTTAGTGGGTGATATTATGTTTAAAATTGGATGAGATGTTTACATTGGTGTTATTGCGGTTTTATGCAGATGTCTAGGATAACGCGCATTCAAAGGAGGAAAAGTGATGAACTATGATTGCATTATTGTTGGTGGGGGAATTGCCGGATTGCAAGCAGCGATTCAATTGGGGAGATACAGCAGTCATCGAGTTCTAGTGATAGATTCGGGCTATGGTCGATCTACGCTGTGCCACCAGTATCATAATATTTTGGGCTTTCCTGACGGAATTTCTGGTGAAGAGCTGCGACGGCTTGGACGTAGTGAAGCCACAAAACTAGGTACTGAGTTTATTGAAGGGAAGGCGGTAAAAGCCATCAAAAGGGATGAGCTTTTTGACATTCAAGTGGAGGAAGGCTCCGTGTATTCATCTAAGACGCTGTTGTTAGCTACAGGGCTAACGGACCGTTTTCCAAAGCTGGATGGGTTACAAGCCTGCTTGGGCAACAGTGTATATGTGTGCCCGGATTGTGACGGTTATGAGGTTCAGGATCGCAGCACGGTCGTCATGGGAGCAGGCAAAGCAGGAGCTTCCATGGCACTGATTTTATCAGCGCGCACCGATCAACTTGTTTATGTCAATCATGAGCGTTCAGAGGTGCCGGACGAGCTGATTGTGAAGCTGCGGGAAAAAGGGATTGGCTATAAGGAAGTAGCCATTTCTGAGATTATAACCGGAGAACCGGGCTGTTTTGAAGCAGTGCGGCTGGCTGATGGACAAGTGGTTCGAGCAGAGCGAGGCTTTTTAGCTTTTGGCAGCAATCATGTTCATTCAGAGCTGGCAGAGCAACTGGGTGTACATCTGCTGCACAATAAGCATATTGAAACTCATCCTCGCAGCAAAATGACAAATGTGGAAAATGTATGGGTAGCCGGGGACTTAGGAGCTCATGCCGAGCAAGCGACTGTGGCGATGGGAGAAGGAGCTATGTCAGCGATTTGGATACACAAGGTATTAACTGGTATGAAAACAAAAGTACCGCAGCTCTGAGAGCTGCGGTTTAGAACGATGGGCGAGTACTCGTTGGGAGTTGAAGTTCAAAGCGTTTAAATTGATCGCTAATGCCATACTTACGTAAAATTTCCGCTTGTTTGTTACCGATGAGATCAAAATGCGGATAGGGCTGACGCTGATGAATATATTGGGGGTCTAATCCGTTTTGGTTGCACCATAAGCGCAGCTTGTCCAAATCAGAACATCCTACCTTGGTGACAGTTGTAATGCCTGGAAAGCGATCATCCAGCCAGTAATGTGTCAGAAAAGCAATTTCACCACGACTGACCTCTCTTTTCCAGGCCATAAGTTCCTGGCGGGTAATGCCAAATGCCATCGTTCTCATCCTTCCTTGGCCCATTCTGAAATTATGAGCTGCTGAGCGGTTGTCCCATTATTTTCGTACTATAGTTTGTATTATGATCCACATGGGGTAACACAATAACAGGAGACCATGTGTGGCGACCTCCTGTTAGCAGTTAAAGCCATCTCTCGGCCCAGCTCTCCACACCATTCAATGCATCACCTAGCTCTTTACCCTTGCGTGTCAGCGAATACTCAGTACGCACAGGCCGCTCTGTGATGACATTGCGAAGGATCAGGCCGGAAAGCTCTAGTTCCTTGATGCGTTCGTTCAGCATGCGTTTGCTAAGATCAGGTATAGAGACGTGAATTTCACTAAATCGTTTGGGATGTTCCATCAAAGTATGAATGATGAGAGCGGTCCATTTTTTGCTGATGATCTGAAAGGACTGTTCCACCTTACCGCACAAAAGCTTAGGCTGCCTGTCGTCGCTCATCTGAATCCCCTCAATTTCATTGTTGTTTTAAACAGTATACTAAAAGTAACTCTGTATACCAATAGTAACTATAACACTTTGTATCAACTGTGACATATTTAACAGTTTTTTCTCTTTCCTTTCGTCAATCATACCACAGAAAACGTTATCATTACAGGATATATCGAATGTTCACGATTTCGCTAAAATTTGATTGACTTGCCCCTTATTTTGGGTGTATTATGGGTTACGTTAATTCCTCAGGTAACTTTTAATAACCTCATCTTTATAATGGGAAGAAGGAATAATTCATGGATTCAATGACATTTGTCTTATTTGGAGCGACAGGGGATTTGGCGAAACGCAAAATTTACCCTGCCTTGTATAATTTGTTTGTAGAAGGTAAAATTCCGGCTTCCTTTTCTGTAATTGGGATGGGGCGTCGTGAAGTGGCGAACGAGCAATTTCAAAGTAATGTAGAGCAATCCATTAAGGATTTTTCCAGACACGTGAATGAAGACCGTGCACAGATGGATCAGTTCTTAAGTGCTTTCCGTTACAGCGCATTGAACGTCAACCACCCGGAAGATTATAAAAAGCTGCTGCAGCTTGCTGAGCAACGTGAAAATGACTTGGGAATTCCGGGGAACCGCATGTTTTACTTATCGGTGGCACCGGAATTTTTTGATGTGATTGCCCTCAATATTCGCGAGAGTGGTTTAGCTGAAACAAAGGGTTGGAAACGGCTCATTATCGAAAAACCATTTGGACATGATTTGGAATCCGCACGTGAGCTGAATGATCGCCTAAGCAGAACCTTTGCTGAGGATGAGATTTATCGTATTGACCATTACTTAGGTAAGCCCATGGTGCAAAACCTGGAAGCCTTAAAATTTGCTAATCCATTACTCCAAGGAATATGGAACAATCAATACATCGCCAATGTGCAAATTACCGCATCCGAGACTGTAGGGGTGGAGGAGCGAGCAGGATACTATGATCATTCCGGCGCTATTCGTGATATGGTACAAAATCACATGCTGCAGGTGTTGATGATGACGGCGATGAACAAGCCGGGACATGTCACGGCTGATCAGGTGCGTGACGAAAAAAGCAAGGTCATGGACGCGCTTCGTGCGCTTGATCCTTCCGATATTGCTTCCAACGTGGTAAGAGGACAGTATACCAACGGTGAGATCAACGGAAAAGCAGTTCCTTCCTATAAAGAAGAGCCGGATATCGGACCTGATTCGCAAAATGATACTTTCATTTCAGCTCGCCTATGGATTGACAACGAACAATGGTCGGGTGTGCCGTTCTATATTCGTACCGGCAAACGTATGAAAGAAAAATCTACTCGTATCGTCGTGGAATTCAAAAAGGACAGCACAGATCCTTATGCCGCTCAAGGGCAACCGACTGACCCGAACTTGCTGATCATCCATGTTAACCCGGATGAAAAGGTAACGCTGCGTCTGAATAGCAGAGACCCGCTAAACGCTGGTCAACTGGAAACGGTTCTGATGAATTATCATTCCGAGGCCAAGGATGTACCAGAAGCCTATGAGCGCCTCATCTTTGATGCGCTGCGCGGCGATTCCACCTTTTTTGCTCATTGGAACGAAGTTGAGCTTTCATGGGTGTGGGTTCAACCTGTACTGGAAGCTTTTGCTCGTGGTGAGGTTCCACTTCACACGTATGCAGCAGGCTCTTACGGTCCAGAAGCTTCAGATCAATTGTTGGAAGAACAAGGCTTTACATGGTGGCTGGACGAAAAGTCCGAAAGCACTGAAAAAGCAGTCGTTCGTTCTTAACACCAATAAGAAAGTATATACAAAATATGTTTGCTACGGCAGGAGGCCTTTACAATGCAAGTAGGATTAATTGGTTTGGGAAAAATGGGCTTGAATCTCGGAAAAAATTTGATCGATCATAAGCATGAACTTGTCGCTTACGACGTCAATGCAGCCGCAATCCAAGAAATGAAGGATTATGGAGCTACAGGTGCTTCTACATTGGAAGAGCTTGTACAGGCAACTCAATCCCCTAGAGTATTGTGGATTATGGTTCCTCACCAAATTGTTGATTCTGTGCTGGATCAGCTTCAACCGATGTTGTCCAAAGGGGACATCATTATTGAAGGTGGTAATTCTCATTACAAAGAGTCTATTGCTCGTCATGCCCGTCTTCAAGAATATGGTATCAGCTTCATGGATGCTGGAACTTCAGGCGGGATGGAAGGCGCACGTAATGGCGCTTGTTACATGATCGGTGGCGATCCGGAAGCTTGGGCGGTTGTTGAGCCTATTTTCCGCGACACAGCAGTGGAAAATGGATATCTGTATGCAGGTAAATCCGGAAGCGGACATTTTCTGAAAATGGTTCATAACGGTGTGGAATACGGCATGATGGCTTCCATCGGTGAAGGATTTGAAGTGCTAGAAAAAAGCAGCTTTGACTTTGATTATGAACAAGTAGCGCGTGTGTGGAACAACGGTTCTGTTATTCGCTCTTGGCTGATGGGTTTGACTGAACGTGCATTTTCCAAAGATGCAAACCTGGACGAAATTCGTGGGGTTATGCACTCTTCTGGTGAAGGAAAATGGACGGTTGAAGAAGCATTGGACATTCAGGCTGCAACTCCAGTCATTGCTTTGTCCCTGCTGATGCGCTATCGTTCTCTTGATGCGGACACGTTCAACGGGAAAGTGGTTGCTGCGTTGCGCAATGAATTTGGCGGTCACGCGGTAGAAAAGAAGTAATAACAATATAAGTTAGTATCTATCCCCGTAGCTTCACAACTGCGGGGATATTGCTATATGTTTTGTCGTTTATTGGATTTTTGCAAAAGCTGCATATGCATATTTTTCCTTGTATATCCGCACAATAGGTGAAAAAGGCGGAAGGATGAATAGCAAATGTGCAAAAGGTTTTCGTTATCGGCTGATTTGGATGAGGTTAGGGATCATTTTGGTATACAACGGGTGATGTATTATTACAAAACACGCTATAACATGAGTCCCACCCAGCATGTTCCAATTGTGCTGTATCAGGATGGAGAACGAGTACTTGATGAATTTCGCTGGGGATTTATTCCCTACTGGGGCAAGGATTGTGTCAATGCAGACTTGAATACGGTTCGGGTAAATCCAAGTTATCGCAAGATGGCGGAAACCCGGCGCTGTATCATTCCATGCAATGGATTTTATTACTGGAGAAAATTGGGTAAACGCATGTGTGCTGTACGGGTAGTATTGCCGGAACAGAAGATGTTTGCGGTCGCGGGGCTATATGAAGTATGGCAGGATAGTCGTAAGGAGCCTTTACGCACCTGTACGATGATGACAGTTCAGGCCAATACGGATATACGTGAATTCGATACCCGTATGCCAGCTATTTTGGAAGCTGATCATATAGATTCATGGCTAGATCCGTCTGTCCAGAACATAGATGAGCTGTTGCCTCTACTGCGCACATATGAGGAAGGGGACATGAGTATCTATCCAGTGACCCCGCTGGTGGCCAATGATGAACATGATAACCGTGAATGCATTCAGGAAATGGATTTGCAGTGGTCCTGGATTAAACCTTAAACGTATGGAGATTTTCATCCATGATTGATCATAAGCTTCCCGCCGCCTGCATAGGTATGTATTGGGGAACAAGCGTCATGATCCGGGGAGAGGGGAAACGGCCGAAGGAGTATCTCATATGGGATGGAGGCGATTGGAATGAGTAACGATACACTCATCCAGCTGCTGGTGCTCATGGTGACGATCATCGGTCTGGTCCAAAACCGGTAAGTGGCAGGTTCCAGAAGGCGGGAGAATTGCCATAGGCAATCTTCCGTTTTTTTCTGTGTTAAAAAGCTCGCAGATTAAGGAAGCTTACGGTACAATAGATGCTAGGCTACAGGTGACAAGACACCTGAATATACGTCTACATACGATATATTTTTAAGGGAGAGCAAATCATGAGTGAATTAACTTCATTACCACCAGCCAAAAAAAGAAAATTGCTGTTTAGCGCAGGGCTCAGCTGGTTGTTTGATGCTATGGATGTGGGGCTGCTTTCATTTATAGTCGCAGCGTTGGCAAAGGAGTGGCATCTGGGATCTGAGCAAATTGGACTGCTGACTGCAATGAATTCGATAGGAATGGTGTTCGGGGCCGCTTTGGCGGGGATTTTGGCTGATCGTTACGGCAGACGTGCCATATTAGTGTGGACATTGTTGATCTTTTCTATTGCCAGTGGCTTATCCGCTTTGGCGACAGGTCTCGGAATGCTGCTGGTGCTGCGTTTTATTGCTGGTGCAGGCTTGGGTGGGGAATTGCCTGTTGCTTCGACGCTGGTGTCAGAATCAGTGCCTGTGAAAGAACGAGGGAGAGCAGTTGTGCTGCTGGAAAGCTTCTGGGCGGCAGGTTGGATCCTTTCGGCTCTTATTGCTTATTTTGTTATTCCAAAGTATGGTTGGCAAATGGCATTTATTCTCGGCGCAGTACCTGCGCTGTACGCTCTTTATCTGCGCAGAGCTATTGATGATTCACCGCGTTATAAGCAGCAAAGCGTCAAACTTCCGCTGCGTGCACGATTGGCTTCGATTTGGTCGGGACCCCATCGCAAGTCTACGCTGATGCTGTGGATTTTATGGTTCACAGTTGTATTTTCATACTACGGCATGTTCCTGTGGCTACCGAGCATGATGTTTATGAAAGGTTTCGAACTGGTTAAAAGCTTTGAGTATGTGCTGATCATGACGCTTGCGCAACTACCAGGTTACTTTACCGCCGCCTATCTGATTGAAAAGCTGGGGCGCAAATTCGTACTGATCATCTACTTGCTGCTCACAGCAGTGTCCGCCATTTGGTTTGGCACCTCGGAAACGGCGGGAATGCTGTTGGCTGCTGGTATCTGCTTGTCCTTTTTTAATCTTGGTGCATGGGGAGCCATGTACGCCTATACTCCAGAATTGTACCCGACAGCTGTACGTTCAACTGGTGTGGGTATGGCGGCTGCGTTTGGCCGTATTGGAGGCGTTATCGGGCCTTTTGCGGTCGGTATACTCGTAGGACAGGGCGTAGCGCTACCATCTATCTTTGTGATTTTCTTCGTAGCTATCTTGATCGGAGCTGCGGCTGTATGGTTGCTGGGTACGGAAACCAAAAATCAGGAGATTGACTAACCTTTACATTCACCTGTGTAAAGATTCATAATGTAAGAGAGAGGAGTGACCTGAAATGGAGCATACCTTTCTGCTCAAGGCAGACTGGAACGGGGGGCGCAACAGCGACGGCCGTATTGAGGCTGGACAGTTGCGGACTGCAATTTCGATCCCGGCTGAGATGGGAGGCCCTGGTGTGGGCACCAATCCAGATGAAATGCTGCTCGGTGCCGCCGCTACCTGCTATTTGATTACGTTGGCGGCGATGATGGAGCGCGCGAGTCTCCCGGTGGCATCACTGGCGCTGGAATCCGAAGGGATTGTCGATGTAACGAACAATATTTTTACATATCGCCGAATTGTGCATCGTCCGCAGGTTCAATTGGCTGCCGATGCGACAGAATCGCAGATCGAACAAGCATTGCGACTGGCAGAGCAGGCAGAAACCTCATGCATGATCTCGCGTGCCGTAGCGGGAAATGTGGCGTTGTCCACAGAGCCCGTGGTGGAGCGCGCCTCTTAAAGCGATATTTGTAACAGGAGCAATCATTCCAATTGCCCATCATTTTTTTAATCCAAGGAGGACACAACCATGACAGCACAACAAAAATTGCTCGTATTTGCAGGCTCTTACGCCGAATTGGAAGGTAACGGAGTTTATTCGTACACTTTTAATGAACAGACAGGAGCACTTACACTACAGGATGAGTTCTCCGGCTTGAAAAATCCTACATTCCTGAATGTGGACGTCAAAAATCGGAAGCTGTATTCCATTGGAGAGACGACTTCTGCTGCAGGAGCGAAAGTAGGCGAAGCCTCTGCTTTCGAAATTGACCCAGTTAAAGGAACATTTACATTGCTGAATCGTGCGGAAAACGTGGGTGCAACAACTTGCCACATTCAGCGTGATCCATCTGACCGTTACCTTATTGTAGTCAGCTACCACGGTGGTATGGTGGGACTGGTGTTTCTGACTGAGGACGGACGTATCGGTGAGTTGCTGGATGTTAAACAGCATGAGGGCAAAGGAGCGCATCCTGAACGTCAGGATCGTCCACATCCACATTCCAGTTTCTTTAGTCCGGATGGTCGCTTCCTGTTCGTACAAGATCTCGGTCTGGATCTGATCCGCGTTTACACCATTGATGACAGCAAAGGACAACTGGTGTTTCATGGTGAAACGAAAACCCATGCAGGTGCAGGTCCACGTCATTTGACGTTCCACCCGAATGGTAAATTTGCTTTTGTCATTAACGAAGTGGATTCTTCCATTACTTCTTTTGCATATGATGCAGAGGCTGGCAAGCTCACTGAGCTTGAGAGCGTACCGACATTGCCATCTGACTTTACAGGTGAAAACACAACTGCTGAAATTGCGATTTCGGGGGATGGAGCTTATCTGTACGGTTCCAACCGTGGGCATGACAGCATTGTCGTATACGCTGTAGACGGAGCAACTGGCAAGCTGAGCTTAGTCGAGCATGTATCTGCTGAAGGAGAGCATCCACGCCATTTTGCTTTGACTCCAAATGGTGACCATATGCTCGTGGCCAACCGGGACACCAACAACATCGTTACGTTCAAAGTGGACAAGGCAAGTGGACGCTTGACCTACACCGGGCAACAAGTAACCGTATCCAAGCCAGTATGCGTACAGCCTTTTTACTTTTCTGTGTAAAAGGAGCGTTACATTTATATCATGCAGAGTGACAAAGTAACGGTATGCGGCTTGTGACCGCTACGAGGACGGATCATTCTTCCGATCGCTGTTGCCCCCAGATTTCTTGTTAGTATGTTCAAGGGTAGAAATCCGGGGGCAAAGGCGAACGCTCCGCATCTTCAGAACGATTCCGTCCTCTCCGCTGCTTTAGTGCTTTTGGCGACCATTTTTTATGCAGAAACAATAAACGAATACGTTATATGTTGATGGTACTAATAGATTAACCAAGCATATAAAATTTTTTAGTGAAAACGGCTCGTAGAATAACCTACAGCCGTTTTTATTTTAGGACTTAGTCATTTCTAAAGAAGTCACTACCTACAAAAATAATATAAAATTTTATGGTTACAAATAAGATACGAATAATCTCGGTAGGAAAAGGGTACATATGTTATAAGCGGGACAAGAACCCCTCAAGCACTCCGATAATGCAAATCTAGGACAAGCATTGTGAGTTCCATATAAGGGTTAGAGGCTTTAAATAAAAGTATTATATTTGGCCTAAGTATCAGTTTAGGTCGTTGGCTTTTTAGAAGTGAACTCATGAAAAATGAGAATGGCAAGGATAAGCTGGGTAACGAAGCGGGCAGAGGGATTTCGGAGAAGCGATAGCGTTCGCCTTTGGAACCTGATTTTAACCATTAAAATATATTCAAAAAATCAGGCTCCAACAGCGATCGGAGAAACCATCTGTTTGCGAAGTGGGATACACAAATCGACAGCCTTGGATTTCATATATTTTACAGGAGGAGGAAACGAAATGAAAATTATCATTACACAACAGGAAGCCGTCGACAAAGGAATATGGACAGAGATCATGGGGATGTTTGCTGTAACCAAAGAGGACGAAGTATGGCAAAATGAAGAGTTTATTCTCACCGAAGAACAGGCACGTCAGGTCGGGTTATTAAGATAGCAAAGATAAATAAGACATGTTATCAAGTTTTAAGACCAAGTCTTAAAAAATCGTAACTTCTTTTTTATGTATCTGATACACTTTTTAACCGTGCAACGTTTATGATAAGTACACAAGGGTAATGAAGCTTACAGACACCGTGTACATACCCAAACGGCAAGGAGAGATCAGACATGATGAAACTAGCTTCGAAATGGACCGTATTGGCTTTAATGATGATGCTGATTACGACGGCAGGGGCAACAGCGCAAGGCTACACGCCTGTAGCAGCTGCTGAAAATCAGGAGACCGTATATATAAACCAAATGGAGATTCGTGACGGACAAATTTATTTGTCGGCAGACCCGATTGAATGGTATGAAGGCGCGGCAGCTGACAAAGCATTATTGGAGCATGAAGGAAATACAGGATTGGATGGAGCTCCAGATGGCTACTACATCGTAAACAATTCCGTGCAAAATGACGTGTATCAGGTTGCACCAGATGCTTCGGTAGAGGTGCAGATTTATGATCACACGGGTAACATAGAAGATACAGACGTGCAATGGAACGAATCGATTCCTCTGGCACAGTTTGAGAAAGATTTTGCTAAAAAGGACGTTCTGGACCTCAGTCAATTTCCATACCATGTTACGCTTCGTGAGGGTAAAGTTGTAAAAATCGTGCAGCAATTCATTCCTTAAAATAGAAGTAATCTCATTTCACAAACACGTGCTTTCACTTGATTATAGATCAGGGGAGCACGTGTTTTTTATACTTTATAACAAAAAAGAGGATATCCAGCCCATATAGGGCGCGGATATCCTCTTCTCTTCATAATATATGATTAGAACGATTTTGCTGTGTCCACTGCACGTTGTACGGCAGAAGCAACGATTTCTTGTGCTTGATCTGGAGCTTGGTTATGTCCTTCCAGAACAACTTTCACGATGTCTTTCACTCCGAAGAAGGATAAGATGTTGTTCATGTAGTTCAAAGACATTTCAGCTGCAGCAGCTGGTCCTTCGGAATAAACGCCGCCTCTTGCATTCAACAGGGCTACTTTAGTTTCAGTTACGAGACCAACTGGACCTTCAGCAGTGTATTTGAATGTTTTACCAGCTTGGTTCAGGTAATCAATGTACGTATGCAGTACAGCTGGAATCGTCATGTTCCAGAGCGGGAAAGCAAATACGACTTTGTCTGCTGCCAGGAATTGATCCAGGTAGCCATTAGCGATGTTTGCCAGGCGAGCTTCTTCTGCGTTCAGCTCCATGCCTCTAGCGGATTTGAACGTGCCGTTGATCATGTTAGCGTTCAAATAAGGAAGCTCGACGGAGAACAGGTCCAGCTCAGTGATTTCATCAGTTGGGTGGGAAGACTTGTAGCTTTCTACGAAGGCGTTATACAATTTAACTGTTGCAGATTCTTCAGCTGTACGATCATTAGCTTTGACAAATAATACTTTAGACATGATTTATTTCCCCCTAAGTAAGTTGAATAAGTAAGTTAAGTTAGTAAGTTACCACGTAATATTACAATATAAAGATAATATCTGTCAACACTTTTATATTAAATTTACTTTGAAAAGCTACTTTATTTTTTACACTGTAAATTTACGTGTTTCTTTTGCAAAATATCAGTTTTGCGGTAAAATTTAAATGTAAAGTCTAATGAAGAGTATGGTTTGAGTAGGCGAAGAAGAAAATGAACATGTTGCCTGTAAGATATGGCACAATAGTTGAACGAAAAAAGGTGAGTAGCTTGAAGATAGGTTTTTTTGATTCAGGATTGGGTGGAATTACAGTATTGTCCGAGGCACTAAGACGTTTGCCAAACGAAAATTTTGTATACATGGCGGATACGCTTCATGTGCCTTACGGGACGAAAACTCCTCAAGAGGTGCTTGGTTATGTCAAGGCTTCAGTAGAAACGATCCTTAAAGAAGATGTTAAGGCATTGGTCATTGCCTGCAATACGGCTACAAGTATCGCAGTTGCGGAGCTAAGGAAGGAATATCCTATTCCGATTATTGGTATGGAGCCAGCTGTGAAGCCAGCGGTCGAGATGAACCGAGCCAATGGTAAAAGAGTTCTGGTGTTAGCCACACCATTGACGTTGAAACAATCCTGTTATGCAGCGCTGGTATCCAGGGTTGACGATCATGGGAGCGTGGACTCACTACCTCTGCCGGAGCTAGTACATTATTGCGAACAGTTGAATTTTGACCGGGCAGAAATGTTCGAATATTTTAACCGTGAGCTGTCTTCGTTCAATCTCGACATATATGGTACGGTGGTATTGGGATGTACTCATTATCCTTTTTATAAGGAAATTCTAAGGGAACTACTACCTTCTCATATTCAGTTAATTGACGGGAGCCAGGGAACAGTTAGGCGGTTGAAACAGGTGTTGTCTGAGCGTAATTTGCTGGAACCTTCGCCAAAATCCGGTCCATCGCAGGAGGGACACATTACATTTCTATGTTCTAGTCAGGATGAGGCCTATGTGCATAAGATGGAGCGGGCGCTTGAAATCTATGCGGAGCATGAAAAGATTTATTTTTAAAAGAAGAGTGGCTGGCGAACGTGTGGGAGCTAAATGAAATATCCAAATCGCCAGCCGCATTGTGGATCAGACGCATGGAGGGAGGCGTGAGATGGATGTTCAACTGATCCTGAATGAGCTTCACGAAACGGGCGTGCTTGAAAGCCATATGCGAAATCTCAAACCGCTGACTGGCGGAACTTCGAGCAAAGTGGTAGTTGTCATGGACGGAACTAAGCCACGATACGTGATTAAGCAAAATGATCCCGCTGTCGTAGAAGCCGAGGCAGAATTCTTACATACCTATGTACAGATTGAGAAACTATCGCGTTTGGTTTATGTAGATCCGTTGCACCGTTATTTGGTATACACGTTCAGGTCAGGGTTCACACAGTATCAAGGAAGAAACAAAAGCGATTTGTTGCTTCGTCTGGCAACGGAGGTGATCTCGCACTACAAGCCTTGTGGTGAGGAACGTCATTATGGTTATCCGGATCACCCGTTTGTGGAATGGAGAGATTTTCTGCTGCACAGAACGAAGGAATCTGGAAAGATCATACAAGGCGTTTTACCCCGAGAGAATCATTGGTTCGTTGATACCCTTGTGGCTGGATTGCCGCAACGTAATATTAAATATTTGCTTCATGGTGACTGTGGGGTACATAATTTTGTGTTTACCGAAAACGGCACATTGACGGGTATTATTGACCCTGATCCAGTGGTAGGAGAACCTCTGTATGATCTGATATACGCCTTTTGTTCTTCACCGGATAGGCTGACCGTCGATAATATTTTGCCTGCCTTAGAGAAGCTTGAGCCGGAGATGACAGGGGAATACGAGCTGAACAGGGAAGTGTTACTGGGATTATACTTTCGTATAGCTACCTGCATTCGCCATCATCCTAAAGACCTCGATAAATATACAGAAGCATGGACCTACTGGCTAGACAGGGTACGCTGAAAGGAATAGGGAACATGAGCATACAAGGGTGGAATCATATTTGCTTTTCGGTGTCTGATTTGGAGAAGTCTATACATTTCTATCAGAATGTACTAGATGGAAAACTGCTCGTTAAAGGACGTAAGCTGGCTTATCTGGACTGTCTGGGAATGTGGTTGGCTCTCAATGTGGAAGAGGATATCCCGAGAAATGAAATTCATCATTCCTATACGCATATTGCATTTTCGATAGCGGAAGCTGATTTTGAAAATATGCTCAACAAGCTGAGAACTTTTAATGTCACCATTTTGCCCGGACGAGAGCGGAATGAACAGGATAAAAGATCGGTCTATTTTACAGATCCAGACGGACATAAGTTTGAATTCCACACAGGACAATTGCAGGACCGCTTGGAATATTATAAAAAAGATAAAAAGCATATGACTTTTTATGATTGATTAATTGACGTGTAGGTATTAAGTAATAATTGGGTCGCATTTAGGAGGAATACGGAAGGATGTCACTTTCTCAGGAAAACGGTTCCAAGCAAGCACAAGTCGTTAAAACGATGACGGTTTTTGCAATCACTTGGCCGATCTTTATAGAGATGTTGTTTCACATTTTGATGGGTAGCGTGGATACGTTCATGCTAAGCCATGTTTCTGATGAGGTTGTATCGGCTGTGGGTGTGTCAAGACAGTTGATTGAATTTACGATTATACTTTTCAATCTGCTTGGTCTTGGTGTAGGTGTGATCATTGCTCAGCTATTGGGGGCGCAAAAGCATGTGGATGCAAGCCGTGTTACGGCTTCGGCACTAACCTTTAATCTGGTGTTTGGTCTGGCGCTGAGCTTGATGTTTATTGTGAGCCGGGATTTTTTACTATCCTTTTACCATATTACCCCGACGATTAAGGAAAATGCAGAGATTTATATGATGCTGGCAGGGGGTTCGCTGTTTCTGGAAGCGCTTATGCTAACCGCAGGTCCGGTTATTCGATCGCATGGTTTTACTAAAGATACGATGATCGTGGGCATTGGTATGAATATATTGCATATTGTGGGGAATGCGCTACTCATTTATGGCTGGTTTGGTCTGCCGCAGATGGGAGTGGCGGGTGCAGCGATTTCAACGGTTATTAGCCGTGCTGTAGCATGTGTCTGGATTTTTCTACTTCTGTACAAGCGTGTGAGTGCGCCGATTCGCATCCGGTATTATGTACAGCTTCAATGGAGTAAGCTGGTAGCAATCCTGAAGATTGGTATTCCTGCCGGGCTGGAATGGTTGTCTTATCAACTTAGCCAAATGATGGTGACCCGGTTTGTCAGCTTTATGGGTACAACAGCGATCGCAACCCATTTTTATACGAATACAATTGTGTACTTTTTTATGGTATTTGGAATGGCTGTAGGTGAGGGGACGGAAATTATTGTTGCCCGCCTGATTGGAGCAGGAGACAAGGAAAAAGCCTATCATCAACTTTTACGGAGCCTAAAATGGTCTTTGGTCATTACGATTGCTGTGATCGTGGTAGTATCCTTTTTCCGATATGAAGTGATGGCGATCTTTACAGATGAGCCGGCGATCATTCAATTAGGGGCAGCGATTTTGCTGTTCTGTATACTGCTGGAGCCGGGCCGTGTGTTTAATCATGTTGTCATTAACTCCTTGAGAGCAGCGGGAGATGTTCAGTTCCCGTTAATGATGGCCATTATTTCAATGTGGGGGATTAAAATCCCGCTAGCATATGTGCTGGGTATTCATATGGGATATGGTGTGCTGGGTGTGTGGATTGCACATGCCTGCGATGAGTGGGTACGAGGCATTTTCCACTATTTACGCTGGAAGGGTCGGAAATGGCAGCACAAATCGCTGTTATCTAAGGCTGAACTTCAGGCGGAATCAGTCTAAGGCTGAAAGAGATTCTACAACAGACATTCTCCAAGCAAATTGGGGGATGTCTGTTTTTTTACAAAAATAAGCAAAATGGGGATGTTCAAACTTTTCAAAAATTGCTAGAATATAGTAACCTCGAACGTAGTAGAGGTTTTCAAAGTTTTCAAAGACGGATGGTTTCCGATTGAATCCATGAAGGAGGGAATAGGATGGAACGTAAAGTGCATATCATTCCTTACCAAGTGATCAAGCAGGAGCAACAAGTGAATGAAATACCGCGAGGTGTAGAGCTGATTCAGGCTCCTGCGGTATGGAACCAGACTCGAGGCCGAGGCGTGAAGGTGGCGGTGCTGGACACGGGCTGTGATTCGGACCATCCAGATTTGAAGGCGCGTATTATTGGCGGCCGGAATTTTACGGATGATGATCAAGGTGATCCGGAAATTTTCAAGGATTACAACGGTCATGGTACGCATGTGGCGGGTACTATTGCGGCAGCAGAAAATGCGGATGGTGTCGTGGGTGTTGCTCCAGAGGCAGACCTGCTCATCATCAAAGTGCTAAACAAGCAGGGCTCCGGTCAATATGACTGGATTATTCAAGGCATCTATTATGCGATTGAGCAAAAGGCAGATATCATATCGATGTCACTTGGCGGTCCTGAGGATGTGCCAGAGCTTCATGAAGCAGTAAAAAAGGCTGTAGCTAGCCAAATCTTAGTCATCTGTGCAGCTGGAAATGAGGGAGACGGTGACGACAGAACGGACGAGCTCGGCTACCCCGGCTGCTATAATGAAGTGATTAGCGTAGGTGCTATCAACTTTGATAGGCATGCCTCAGAATTCAGTAATTCAAATAATGAGGTGGATTTGGTTGCACCGGGAGAAGATATTTTGTCCACCGTACCGGGCGGCAAATATGCGACCTTTAGCGGAACTTCGATGGCTACTCCGCACGTAGCAGGTGCATTGGCGTTGATTAAGCAGCTGGCGAATGCGAGCTTTGAGCGTGATCTTACAGAACCGGAATTATACGCACAACTCATCAAACGCACGATTCCACTCGGTAATTCTCCTAAGCTGGAGGGCAACGGTCTACTGTACTTGACGGCAGTGGAGGAGCTCTCCCGCATTTTCGACGCACAACGTGTAGCTGGAATACTAACTACAGGATCATTGAAGGTTAAATAAACCGTAACTTCAACTTCGGATATATAGCGGCTCTCCTAAAGGGAGGGTCGTTTTTTTGGATTTCAAATCTTAGGAAAAACTCCATTTACATTGCATTCAAATGTCGGGTAACATATAACTCAAAGATAGGCATGAGTCAGAAGTGGAGGATGAATATGAACGATATCATGGCGCAAGCTGACGAGCTTAGACGAACAGGGCAAGCAGAGAAAGCACGTAAGCTTCTTTTAAAGGCATTAGAACAGCAGCAAAATGATGCAGAATTGTGGTATCAGACAGCTTGGACACATGATTCATTGGGCTTAGAGAGGGAAGCGGTTGCCTATTATGAAAAAAGCCTAGGTATGGCGTTATCCGCAGAATCAAGGAAAGGAGCCATCCTGGGATTAAGCAGTACATATCGTGTATTGGGAGATTACGCTAAGGCGAAAGCGTGGTTGGACACAGGAATGAACGAATTTCCGGATTACAGACCGTTTCGGGTATTTTACGCGATGGTGTTATACAATCTGGGGGAATACGGGAAAGCCATGCAGGAGCTGCTAATGGAGGTGGCTGAGACGACCTCGGATTTATCTACACAGGAGTACTCACGTGCTATTCAATATTATGCAGATAAACTGGATCAGATCGAGGCATAGGTGAACCGGAGTGAGAGCATAAGCAGTAACGTATATATATGCTCGTACATAAAAAGATCACAGTCAGAGAGCAGTAATTCTCTTCCCTGACTGTGATCTTTTGCTGTTTATTGTTTAGCTATAGGGTCCGTAACTTGATGAGTTATATAACTGTGATTATTGCGCACCTTCAGTAACGGCAATTTCTTTCTCCAGGTTTTCTCTGGACAGGTTGGCCTTCAAGTAATCCGGCGTATCGGGCAGGACCAGGTGCAGATTGGATTTTTGACAAATGCGGATGGTACACTTTTCGACGATAAAATCAAAGACATGCCCGCCTCCGGTGCGTTCATCGTTAATAAAATGCAGATGAAATCCGGCTACCCCAATACCTTGAGCATAGGCAGGTGTCCAAAAACCTGTAATCACGCCGGAAGCCTCATTAAAAGTGAAGGTAGGCTGTGACTTGGTCGCTTCGATAAAAGGTTTGTATGGTTTAACTTGGTGAGGCACGGTCCGTGTCTTTACTTCATGAAAAGTGCCATCCATACGGAAGGCATAGAACAGATTACGGCTTGGAAACAACGTTAACAGCAGAGCTTCCAGCTCTTCACGATGCATAGGGCGGTCAATAGTATATGTGAAATCTTCCTGGAAAAAGGTGACGGTGGAAAAAGGTGTAGTTTCTTCCGGTTTTACGCGATGGGCCGTACCGTCTGGAAGCAAGTGATAAAATTCACCATCGAACGCGATCATCTCGCCATTCAGTTGATCAAAGGTACCAATTCCGAAATCCCCGTGCTTTTGCAACTCCTCAAAGGCAACAACTCCGTCATAAAGACCATCTAATAGAGCAAGCATAGTGGATGTTTGGTAAATATCATGATCAGCTTCTTGCTTGGTTTCCAATTGCGCAACGGTCATGGCAATACACTTCCTTTTATAATTGTATGCATTTATTTTCTTTCTTTTTCAATAATAAACGTAAAATTTCAGTAAATAACATGAATAACTCAAAAAAATCATAAAAAAAACGTTATACTCCATAATTGTCATAAAGCCGTCACGAGTGAGGCATGGTTAAGGTTAGTTTAATTGGTTAGGCAGCAGTTTACGTCCCAACTGGATGTTATCCTGATAATCAATCGGAATATCGACGACCACAGGACCATCGGTATGAAGTGCCTGCTGCAATACACTTTCTAGTTCTTCAGGAGAGTGCACGCGTAATCCAGTGGCGCCGAAGCTTTCAGCATATTTCACTACATCAACATCTCCAAATTTTACACCAGACGTTCTTCCGTATTTAATCTGTTGTTGAAAAGCGACCATGTCATAGGAACCATCTCTCCATACGATATGCACCAACGGTGAGTTAAGACGTACGGCGGTTTCGAGCTCCATGGACGAAAAAAGAAATCCTCCGTCTCCAGAAATAGAAACGACTTTGTGACCGGGATTGACGAGTGTGGCAGCAATCCCCCAAGGCAGCGCTACGCCTAGCGTCTGCATTCCGTTGCTGAATAGAAGGCGCCGCGGTTCATACGAACGGAAATATCGTGCCATCCAAATATAGTGTGAACCGACATCACAGGTGACTGTGACGTTATCATCAATCAGGCTCCGCAGTGTACGAATAAATTGCAATGGATGAATCAGAAAATCATGCTTGTGTGCGGGAACAGCCGCTTGCTCGTTTAGATCATGGCGCAGACGATTCAATTGGTCGCAAGAGGATTTAGGTAGCTTTAAGGTAGGTAATTCTTCTGCAAGGCTACCCACAATCAGGGCTATATTTCCGATTAGCTCGTAATCAGGTTGATAATCATGATCAATATCGGCTTGATGGTCATCCAGATGAATGAGTGTTCGGTTTGCCGGAATGTTCCAGTTTTTTGGATCGTATTCGATAGGATCATAGCCAATCGTCAGTACCAAATCTGCGGCTCCAAGAAGCATATCACCCGGTTGATTGTGGAACAGACCCACTCTTCCAAAATAGTGGTCTTCTAGTTCACGGGAGATGGCTCCAGCGGCCTGGAAGGTTTCGACAACAGGCAGATCTGTATCTCGGATGAGAGCACGGATAGCTGCGGTGGCTTCAGGCGTGCTGGCTTTCATGCCGAGAAGAAGTACGGGCAGCTTGGCTTTTTTGATTTGCTCTGCGACTTGTTTGATGAGTCCGGCGGGTGCGGTTCCGAGTTGGGGAAGAGAAACCTTCTCAATGACTGTTACTTCAGATGACGAAGTCAACACGTCCTGCGGCAGGCTGACGAATGTGGCTCCAGGCTGGGCTGAGGTCGCAATTCGAAATGCATTAGCAATTGCTTCCGGTACATTATCAGGATGTTCTACTTCTACACTGTATTTGGTGATGGGTTCGAATAGTCCGGCGTTATCCATAGATTGGTGCGTGCGTTTCAAGCGTTCGGATCTTGGGACTGCACCCGCAATGGCGACGACAGGATCACTTTCTGCATTAGCGGTGACAAGTCCTGTCGCCAAGTTAGATGCGCCTGGACCTGAGGTAACAATGCATACGCCCGGTTTACCGGTTAATCGACCGACTGCCGCTGCCATAAAGGCGGCATTTTGTTCATGACGACATACGATCAATTCGGGCCCCCGATCTTGAAGAACATCAAACACAGAATCGATCTTGGCACCTGGAATGCCAAAAATATGGGTAACCCCTTGCTTGATCAAGCAATCGACAACAAGGTCGGCTCCTTTTGTATCGGATATAGTTTTAGTTTGAACAGCTTGCACTTTTGTACTCAATGCTACCACCTCTTCTTCTTCTCTGTGAAATAACTAATGAAATACTTTTAATGTAAATCAATGGATGTATATTGCAATTATAATACAATAACTGGTATTTTCAAGAAAGAAATTTTCAGAAAAAAAGAGAAAAATATATAAAACGTTTTCAAAGTTTGATCTATCAAGGAAAATTAAAATTGTGGAATTTTCTTGTGGTGTCGGTCATCGAGAAGGTATAGAACAGATCTGTCCCAAATGTAGGCAGATCATTTTTATCCGCTCACATGATAAAAATCACTTTCCTCTACAAAGGATAGCGGTTACAATGTAATTGTTGTTAACGTAAACATTAAATTTAAGGTGAAGCAAACCAGTATGACATGATGTACAGGTATCATATTATAGTTGTATTGTCCTGTACAAATCATATGGATTTCCTACTGCTATGGGGAATGTAATTGTTAAAAGGCAAGTAGTATCTCGAACATTTTTGTTAACGTTAACAAATTGTTAGGAAACACGATTACAGAAGGGATGAGAAAGTAATGACCAAAACGTTTTTAGACGAAAACTTTTTGTTGAGCAATCCAACGGCTGAAACCTTATATCATCAGTATGCCAAGGATATGCCGATTATTGACTATCATTGCCATTTAAGTCCACAAGAAATTTATGAAAATAAAAAGTTCAAGAATATTACGGAAGCCTGGTTGTACGGAGATCATTACAAGTGGAGACTTATGCGGGCCAATGGGGTCGAGGAGCGTTTGATCACGGGTGATGGTGAAGATTATGACAAGTTTTTGGCTTGGGCCAAAACCGTACCTACACTAATCGGCAATCCGCTGTACCATTGGACGCATTTGGAGCTTCAACGCTTTTTTGGTGTCTATGAGCTGCTGAATGAACAGAGCGCACCTGTAATCTGGGAAAAGGTAAACCAAAAGCTGCAGGGAAAGGGCTTTGGCGCACGTGATCTGATTGTGAACTCGAAGGTAACTGTGGTGTGCACCACGGATGATCCGACGGACCATCTCGAATACCACAAACAAATCAGCAAGCTGAACGATTTCCCAGTGGCAGTGCTGCCAAGCTTCCGCCCCGACAAAGCTTTGGAAATTAATCGCGAAACTTTCCAGCCTTGGGTGGCTCGGTTGGGTGAAGTCAGCGGACTGGATGTTTCTGGCCTGGAAGGGTTTTTGAATGCGCTGGCAAGCCGGGTGCGCCATTTCCATGCTGCCGGAGGTCGGGTATCTGATCATGCGCTCGATACTGTTGTCTATGAAGAAACGACACTGGAGGAAGCAGCAGCCATATTCAGCAAGGGGCTGGAGGAAGGCCATGTGACTCCTTTAGAAGAGGCCAAATATAAATCGTACGTTCTAGTTTTCCTTGGCAAACAGTATGCAGAACATGGCTGGGCTATGCAATACCACATTCACGCGCTGCGTAACAACAACACGGCTATGTTCCGTCATTTGGGACCGGATACAGGTTACGATGCCGTAAATGATGGCTCGATCGCTCGTCCATTGGCGGCATTGCTGGACGCACAGGAGACGGCAGGAGGATTACCGAGAACGATTTTGTATTCGCTTAATTCGGTTGATTATCCAGTACTGGCAAGTCTCGCGGGCTGCTTCCAATCCGGTGGAACTGTAGGGAAAATCCAGTTCGGCACGGCATGGTGGTATAACGACCACATCGAAGGTATGCAGGAGCAGATGAAGTTGCTGGCTAACTACGGGGTGCTGTCCCGGTTTATTGGTATGCTGACGGATTCCCGCAGCTTCCTGTCCTACACACGCCATGAATATTTCCGCCGTATACTGTGTGACTTAATTGGAACGTGGGTTCAGGAGGGTAAGGCGCCTGCGGATTTGGAACTGCTCGGAGCAATGGTACAAAATATTTGCTACAATAACGCCGAGCAATATTTTAATTTCCCAACGGTTGTTCATAGTAAGTGAAGTTATTGCCTAGGTGAGAACTCACTAACTTCATAAAAAGAGCTCTTGCCAGGAGCTTGTTTCAAACTCCCGGTAAGAGCAATTGAAAACAAAATAGTTATCAACTGAGGATTTTGCAAAAATCCCATAAGCGACTTCCAATGAACAAGATATAGATCGAAATGGTTTAGTTCGTCTGTATCTTGCACTTCGGAGCGACTGGAATCGAATTTTGCAAAATCCTGAACTAATTATGTGAAAATAATTACAAACATAGAGGAGTGTGTAGGTATGGGAGTGCCTATCGTGCAGGAGAGCGTCCAAACTGACAACAAGACAGGCGAGCATATTAGCCTGAAAGAAAAGATTTCGTATGGTATGGGTGACTTTGGAAACGGATTCATGTTTGATTTGGGGCAGTTGTATTTGCTGAAATTTTTTACCGATGTAGCAGGGGTTTCTGCAGGAGCCGCCGCAGGCATTTTCCTGGTCAGCAAGCTATTTGCCGCCGTCTGTGATCCCATTGTCGGGTCCTTTGTTGATTATCGCAAACATATCGGTACACGTGGAAAATTTAGACCTTTTCTTATCGTTGGAAGTGTTATCCTTGCAATTCTTACGATTCTTACCTTTATTTCGCCGAATATTTCGCCTACTGGAAAACTCATTTACGCTTACGCGTCCTATATGATCTGGGGAATTGGCTACTCTATTGTAAACATTCCATACGGCTCGTTGGGTGCCGCTATTACGCAGGATACTCATCAGCGTGCCTCATTGTCATCTTTCCGTCAGGCGGGATCTCTGGGCGCATTATTCGTCACCAGTGTCGTTGTCATGCCGCTAATTTTACTGTTTCCTAACCACCATGTTGGCTATCCGGTTGTGATGGGAATTATGTCACTCATTGGTGTGATCGCTTTCATCATATGTTACCGAGGAACGAAAGAACGTATTATTAGCCAGTCCGGGCCAAAAGAGAAGCTATCTATAGGCGTTATCGTGCATACCTTTACGAATAACAAGCCTTTGCTGGTACTCGTTTTGATGACGATTTTCACCATATCCGCGTACAATATCAAGTCCGCACTGCTGATCTATTTTGCCGAATATAACTTGGGGCATGTAGAATTAATGGCTTATATGAATTTTATTATTATCGGTTCGTCGCTACTGGGTGTGTTGTTCCTGCCCAAGCTGGTACGGCGCTTCGGTAAACGAAAAACAGCCATACTAGGGATGATGGTTAGTGTCATTGCCGACTCCATTAACTTTTTTATGCCTTCCAATGTATATATTTTTACAATCCTGGCCAGTATTTCGTTCATTGGTATTAGTATTCCTAACGGGGTTACCTGGGCATTCGTGTCCGATATCATTGACTATGGCGAATGGTCATCCGGGGAGCGTAAGGAAGGGATTACTTACTCGTTATTTAACTTTTCACGTAAGTTGGCTCAATCCTTGTCTGGCTTTCTATCGGGTATTGGACTAGCGCTCATCGGGTATGTTCCGAATGTGGTTCAGTCCTCTGGAACGCTGCTTGGGATCAAGGCATTGCTTTGTCTCTATCCGGCTGTTGCCCTGGCTTTGGCCATGCTGGTCATCGGTAAAATGTACAAGCTGACTGACAGCAGACATGCAGAAATGGTTCAAGAGTTACAACGTCGACATGCGGATAACCGCGTATAATTTGTGAAAGTCTTCTTTTCCGGGCGGCTCCTGTGGTATGGTGGGTATATAATTTTTTTAGAGCCTCACTAAGGAAAGGATACGTATATGGCAGCTACCATTAAAGACATTGCCAAATTGGCTAATGTTTCCCATACAACCGTCTCCCGGGCGCTCAATAACAGCCCGCTGATTAAAGAAGATACGAAACGCAAAATTATGGAGTTGGCAGAGCAACTCAATTACATTCCAAATTTTAATGCCAAAAGCCTGGTTCTCCAGCGCTCGCATACGATTGGCCTGTTTTTCACCAGTATTTCAGAAGGCACCAGCTCCAGTTTTTTTGCGGATACCATCCGTGGAGTTAATCATGTCATCGGGGTGGATTACAATCTGTTTGTGCGAGGGATTGACGATTACGCCGATTTTTCGGCCATTCACCGCAAGCGTTTTGATGGTATCATTCTGATGAGCCAGAGCGAGGCGGACAACCCTTTTATTTATCATGTGCTCGGTCAAGGCATTCCGCTTGTTGTACTGAATCGGCAGGTATCCGGGGCGGGGATTGTAAATGTGATTTCAAATGATAAGGAAGGGTCCTATGAAGCGGTCTCCTTTCTCGTTGAAAGTGGGCATGAACGTATTGCGATCATTGAAGGGGTAGAAGGCTTCAAGTCTACCCAGCAACGCCGCGAGGGTTTTATGAATGCGTTAATTGATAGTGGTAAGCCGATTCGACATGAATATATCGTGCAAGGCCATTATGATACTGAAAGCGGAAGCCAGGCAATGAAGCAACTGCTTTCCTTGCAGGAGCCGCCGACAGCGGTATTTTGCTCTAACGATGATATGGCTATTGGGGCAATGAATGCGGTATTCGAAAATGGCTTGAAGGTACCAGAGGATATCTCTGTCATTGGTTTTGACGATATCGGGTTCTCAATGTATACGACTCCACCGTTAACAACGGTCAAAAGACCGATTGAGCAGATAAGTGAGCGCGGAGCCGCCTGCATTTTGGAACGAATTCAGTCACCGTCCAATGAGGGTGAGCTTATATTTATGGAGACCGCGCTCATGAAGCGGAAATCAACGGCAGGCAGACCACGCTGAGTCTCGTTTAACTAACAGGCAGGCCAAAGGGGCAGAAACCATGCTAGATGTATGGTTTCTGCCCCTTTTAGGTTAAAATGTGCTCCGCTTCGTCTGTATTTAACGAAAGAGATTGGTTTTAGCTAGTTCTACAATCTCGTCACCGCGTCCGTTCAGCATCGCTTTCATCATCCACAGTGTAAATCCTTCTGCTTGTTTAAGATTAATTTTGGGTGGCATGGATAGCTCTTGACGGTTCACCACCACGTCTACCACAACAGGGCCATCATGAGCCAATGCTTGCTGAATGGCATCCTCCAGCATTGTCGGATCTTCAACCCGGATGCCCTTGAGTCCCATGGCTTGCGCTACAGCACCAAAATCAGGATTCACCAGTTCCGTGCCGTTTTCCAGGAATCCGGCCGCTTTCATTTCCAGCTCGACAAAACCGAGAGCGCCATTATTGAAAACAATGACTTTAATAGGCAGCTGATGCTGCTTCAGGGTGAGCAGGTCGCCCATCAGCATCGTGAGTCCGCCATCGCCTGAAAGGGCAATCACTTGTCGGTCAGGCTCAGTGGCCTGCGCTCCAATCGCCTGCGGCAAGGCATTTGCCATCGTGCCATGGTTGAACGAGCCGAGAAGCCGACGCTGACCGTTCATCTGCAAATAACGCGCGGCCCATACAGTGGGAGTACCGACATCACAAGTGAAAATAGCATTTTCCTGCGCGGCGTCACTGATGACCTTGGCGAGATATTGCGGATGGATCGGCGTATGACCTGGTTTACCGACGGCAAGGTCATCCAACTCCTGGCGTACCTTGGTATAGTGGGAGACGGTTTTCTCTAGATGCTTGGAATCATGCTCTGACGTTAAATGCGGTAGCAGCATTTCCAATGTGGCTTTTACATCCCCGCATAAACCATACGTCAACGGAGTACGTCTGCCGAGATGGGCTGGCTCTATATCTACCTGTAGGACAATCGCATCTTCAGGGTAAAATTGTCTGTAGGGGAAGTCTGTTCCGAGCATAAGCAGGACGTCACAATCCATCATCGCATGGTACCCGGAAGAATACCCGATCAGTCCGGTCAATCCAGCATAATAAGGGTTGTCATACTCCAGGTATTCCTTGCCTCGCAGAGCGGATACCATGGGGGACTTTAGCTTGTCACATAACTGCATGAGCAAGTCGTGAGATTGTGCACAGCCGGCGCCGCATAGTAACGTAATTCGTTTGCCTTTATTCAAATATTCGGCCAGTCGGGAAATTTCGGAAGCTGACGGATGCACTACAGGTGCAGTGGGATGGTAGACATGTTCAGGCACGGGTACCTTTTCCGCCTCCAAAGCTGCTACATCACCGGGAAGAACAATGACGGAAACACCTGAACGTGAAATTGCCTGTTGAATGGCCATGGTCACCGTTCTGGGAATTTGACGCGGTGTCGTAATCACCTCACAGAAGTGACTGCATTCTCCGAAAAGATGCTCAGGATGCGTAGCTTGAAAATATTCACTTCCAATTTCGTCGCTTGGAATATGAGCGGCAATAGCCAGTACAGGCACCCGATTGCGGTGGCAATCATATAAACCATTAATCAGATGTAAATTTCCGGGACCACTGCTTCCAGCACATACAGCAATGCTGCCACTAAGGTCAGCATCCGCTCCAGCTGCAAAGGCAGCCACTTCTTCGTGCCTTACATGAATCCATTCAATTTGACCGTTGCTGCGAATGGAATCAACCATATTATTTAGTGAATCTCCAACAATGCCATAAATCCGCTTGACCCCTGCATTGACCAAAACTTGTACAATAGTATCTGCAATTGTTTTCATAGATGTTCCTCCTGCCTAGTAAGTAGTGTTATCCCGCCCGTGCTTTCTTGCGTCTATTCTCCTGAAATGTATATAAGAACAAGGTCTCGGGATAGGGTGATAGTTAGCCTTAACCGTCTTAGATCAGGTGCGAAACAACAGAAAAAGGACGATATACTTGCAGATTTTTATATAAACGTATATGTTAACGTGTTCATATTATTGTCATTATTATTTTTTTAAACTAAAAATGTTGATAAAACTATTTTGTTAACGTGTGCATTGTGATAAAATAACGATGAAATCATTATGGTAATTGTGGGAGGTTACTCCGGATGAAACAAGTAGATGAATTAGACCAATTAAACAGAAAAAGCTTTATCGTTACTGAACCACATCCCGAGAGGGTGCTGCAATTCGGGGAAGGGAACTTCCTGCGTGCTTTTGTAGACTGGCAATTTGACAAAATGAATAAGCTGGCAGAATGGAACACGGGAGTTGTGATTGTACAACCGCAGCCAGGAGGCCTCGTGGAGAAGCTTAACGAGCAGGATGGCCTGTATACGGTTATTCTTGAAGGTATTAAGGATGGGAAGGCCATGAAGGAGCATACCGTTGTGGAGTGTGTCACTCGTGGGATTAATCCGTATGGTTCGGACTTTGTGGAGTATGAAGCATTATCCCAGAAGCCGGAGCTGCGTTTTGTCGTGTCGAACACGACGGAAGCGGGAATCGCTTATGCCCAAGAGGATCAGCTAGAAGATCGTCCGCAAAAGAGCTTTCCAGGCAAATTGGCCGCCTTTCTGTACAAGCGCTTTCAATTTTTTGGGGGCGATCAGAGCAAGGGACTGGTGATCATTCCGTGCGAGCTCATCGACCGTAATGGAGACGCTCTCAAGGAAATCGTACTGAAATATGCGGACCAATGGAAGCTTGGGGCTGAGTTTATTGCATGGTTGGAGGAATCGAATACGTTCTGCAACAGTTTGGTCGATCGGATTGTACCTGGCTATCCCAAAGACCGAATCCATGAAATTCAAGCAGAAATGGGTTACAAGGACGATTTGGTTGTTGTGGGCGAACAGTATCATTTATGGGTTATTGAAGGACCACAATGGCTTAAAGAAGAATTACCTGCTCATTTGGCCGGATTGAATGTACTGATTGTCGACGATATGGCACCCTACCGTACACGGAAAGTACGCATTTTGAATGGAGCACATACGGCGCTTACACCTGTAGCTTATTTATATGGCCTGGACACGGTGGGGCAGGCGGTCGAGCATGATATCATGGGAAACTTTATCCAGTCGCTTATTCGAGAAGAAATTATTCCGACGCTGGACTCGTCAGAAGCGGAATTGAATGTATATGCCGACGATGTTATTGAACGATTCCGTAATCCATATGTAAGTCATTATGTTATGAGTATCGCACTAAATTCGGTGTCCAAGTTCAAGACACGGAACTTGCCATCCTTGCTCCAGTATGTGACACAGCGTAAGGCGTTGCCTGCCAAAATTGTATTTTCGCTTGCGTCCCTGATCGTATTTTATCGGGGAGACAGAAATGGTGAGTCGATTGCGTTGGCAGATGAAGCGGAAGTGTTGAGCACGTTTGGTGAACTGTGGAGTCAATATGACGGTACTCTCGCCGGGGCGAAGCAATTGACTGCGCTTGTACTCGGCCAGCAGACATGGTGGGGTCAAGACCTGAACCAGATCGAAGGGCTGGCTGAACAAACGGTACAGCACGTGTATGAAATTACAAGCAGAGGAATGAAGGAGACGCTCGATTCTCTAACCGGGAACAGCGTGCCCAGAGCATAAGCAAGGAGGAGACCGGAATGCTGGAATTCATTCAAATTCATGATCAAGATAACGTGGCTGTCGCCTTGCGTGATTACAAGCAGGGAGAGACACTGGCGTGGGGAGCACAAGAAGAACAACGAGTGGAGCTAGCCGAGGATGTAGCACGTGGGCATAAAATCGCCTTGCAGGATATACCGGAAGGTGAGCATGTTCTGAAATACGGATATCCCATTGGTCATGCCATTCAGCCCATTCAGGCAGGACAGCATGTGCATACGCATAATACGAAGACGAACCTGACAGGCGTGGAGGAGTACACTTATAAGCCTAAGCCAGCTCCTCATTTATATGAACAGGAGAGTCGTACGTTTCAAGGTTTTCGGCGAAAGGACGGTCGTGTGGGGATTCGCAATGAGTTGTGGATTGTGCCGATGGTCGGCTGTGTGAACGGGATCGCTGAACTTATTTTAAACCGTTTCAAGCAGGAAGCGGGAGATATTTCACCTTTTGAAAATGCACTTGTGCTTAAGCATAACTATGGTTGTTCTCAGTTGGGTGACGATCACGCACATACGCGCACGATTTTGATCGATGCTGTGAAACATGCGAACGCAGGTGGCGTACTTGTACTGGGTTTGGGCTGTGAGAACAATGAAATGAAAGAATTTAAGGAAGCCATCGGGGAATATGATTCGGAGCGGGTAAAGTTTTTGCTTTCCCAGGATGTGTCGGATGAAGTAGAGGAAGGGGTAAGGTTGCTTCATGAAATTTTTGCGGCCGTGCAAGAAGATCGACGGGAACCTGTACCTTTGTCTGAGCTGAACATCGGCTTGAAATGCGGTGGATCTGATGGCTTATCGGGTATTACTGCCAACCCATTACTCGGACGATTGTCGGATTATATGGCCGCGCAAGGTGGAACAACGGTATTGACAGAAGTACCTGAAATGTTCGGGGCGGAGACGATTTTAATGGAGCGCGCTGCCGATGAGCAAGTATTTAATAAGATCGTACATCTGATTAACGATTTCAAACAATATTTTCTGGATTACAAGCAGCCAGTATACGAAAATCCGTCGCCGGGCAATAAAGCAGGGGGCATCACGACACTGGAGGATAAATCACTGGGCTGTACGCAAAAATCCGGGTCTTCCACGGTCACTGATGTCATTCAGTACGGGGAACGTCTTAAGACCAAGGGACTCAACCTACTCAGCGCACCGGGCAACGATCTAGTGGCATCTTCAGCTCTCGCCGCGGCGGGCTGCCAGCTCGTTATTTTCACAACCGGACGCGGTACGCCGTTTGGCTCCTTTGTTCCGACGATGAAGGTCTCAACCAACTCGCCGTTGTATAAAGCTAAACCTCATTGGATCGACTATAACGCTGGTTCACTGGTGGAGGATGTCAGTATGGAAGAAGCGCTCCGCAACTTTGTCGATTACATTGTCGATGTAGCCAGCGGAACCTGGGTGAACAATGAGAAAAACAATTTCAGGGAGCTCGCTATTTTTAAAAACGGTGTTACGTTGTAAAAGGCCGTAATGTAAGGGAGGCGGAATTATTCCGCTTCCTTTTTTGTGTTTGTATGCTTCAAAATAGGCATGTTAGACTTACTGCAAAACATGCAATATCGATTTTTAAATGAGGGGGGAAGTACAAGTGCAAAATGAAATTGTTGCTTATCGTGAAGAAAATCATGATCAACTCGTTGATATTTGGCAGCGGGCTGTACGCCGGACGCACACATTTTTGTCGGAAGAGGACATTCAATTTTATCATCATATCGTACGCAATGGTGTTTTAAGAGAACTTGAAGTTTGGATGGAATGGAATACAAGTCAAGAACCAACAGGTTTTATCGGGCTGGACGGATTGAAAATAGAGATGCTGTTTGTTGACCCTGAACGGCATGGGCAGGGCATAGGCAGCCGACTCATCCAGTATGCTGAAAAAATAAAAGGGAAGCATCTCAAAGTGGACGTGAATGAGCAGAACGAGAAAGCGTATGCTTTCTACAGACATTACGGCTTTGTACAAACGGGGCGATCTGCACTGGATGGATCAGGTAGGGCATTTCCTTTGCTTCACATGGAAATGAACAAGTGAACGATCCACTTACATCGGTATTTTAAAAACTGGAATATATTATCATAATGCACTTGTCATATGTTTGAATTTATGATATAACTTAATTACGTAATAAATACGTAATTAAGTTATTTTCAGTTAGGATTTAGATCTTACTTTTGTTTGGTGAATATAAAAGTCGGATAAGGAGGCGGGAACGGTGGATGATCTTGTTCACTCCGACATCACAGATCTAGACACACTTGTTAACATGATTAAGCTGTCTTTTTCATTTGCGGATGGTGCTAATATGATTGCTTTATGCGACCGGCTGTATAGCCATGTCAACCAAAAATATCAGGAATTACAGCTCTACAAAGCGCGCAAGAAACCTATACAACCCATACATACCAAACGGCCGCTAGTCTACTACTACGGCTACAGTCATCTTATGAAAGGCATGGCCTTCCAAAAACAGGGCAAGTATGAGGCCGCTCGCGATTGCATCGAAAAATATGCAGAATTGGGCTGGTTTAATGGTCTCGATCAATATGGGGAAGCAGAGGTCGAATATTACCGCTATGCTGCCAGAGCTAATTTGTATGCCCTTGATATTTTGTCAGGCCATGCCGAAGTGTTGCAGGAATACATGCAATTTCTTCGTAATAATCCGGAAGAGCTGTTACCGGGGCTTCTTTCCATCGTTGAGGGAGCGTCGAGATATGACTATCCTTTAGAGGCTGTGCTTGAATCATTTGCCGAACAAATTGAAGGTTTTAAATATTTTGAAGAGCCCGTGAATGTATCTTATTATTTTCGCTTCTGCTATCAGTTGGCTCTTTATTATATCAAGCAACAACAGTTTACGGTTGCGTTGGGCTATATCCTGCAATCTCTCATGCTGTCCGATACCCTGGGTATGGAACATGAGCATGAGTTTAGGAAATGTACTGCTATATTTGAAATTTTCAGATCCCAAGCTACAGCAACACAGCAAGACCAATATATAACTATTTTAAAAGGAGTGTTAAAGGATGAAAAAATTGATTTTACGCCCTCTGTCGCTCAGTCTGTTTAGCTTGCTAGTGTTTGTTACAAGTCATGACCTCATCACGGTATTCTATCATGGAGCCAATCATTAAGAAGGCAGAAGTAAAGTAGAAAATTAGTTGTTTTAGCAGGTAGGCAGTTCATTTGAAAATATGATGTGGAAGTACACCCAATAGCAAGTAAGCTCATTAAGATCAGGGCTTACTTGCTATTTGACGTATTATGAAGACCGATCATAACGTATATATAACGTGGCACATGTCCCAAAATATTTAGGCTGTTGTAGGTTTATGCAGCAAACCTTGTTCTGATGGGTGCAATGAAATTCTTGTCTGTTGGTAGCCCGGGAATGGTTCTTCCGTATTGTATGATCTGCTTTTTAACGCTACATCCAGTGCCCGTAGCAAGGAGCCTATGAATTGCTCTGGAGAAAAGAAAATGCTTTTCCCGACCATATGAATGTGAAGCTCGTTATGGTCACGGTTGCTTACAGACAGCAATATACCTTGACCCTGAAAACCCGTACCGATTGCACGTATTTTGTTTATACCCGAGAGCAGCATTTCCGTTTTTACCGCACGCCCCTGTTCCTCCACAAATACAGAAATCAGGCGTTTGTCTGTAACGATAACAATTTGGTTACCCCGAAATGTATGACTCAGGTGTAGAAAATCTTTATATACCCCAATAGTCTGCTCATGCGGAGAAACAATCCCCATCCGTACAAACTCTTCCAGCTCAGTGATATCGGGCTCTTGATGATTTTTAATTCGTTTTTTGATACTGAACTGAATGGTTAGGATACCCAGAATAGCTATGAGAAAAGCGCTAAGTCGGACGTTAAATATAAAGAACATCAGGACAATAAGGCCGCCTACTAGCCACTGTCCCCAAGTTAGATAGCGCAGCTTTTGTTGTACCGTACGGCGATAATAACCGTAGCCCTTTCCCGGTTGATACTCTTTAGTAAACTTTGTCATACCACGCATCATGGTTAATCCATAGACGGATAAAATTGTCATCGCGAGCGCCAAGAACGTCATAAGCCATTCCTGAGCTGCAACGCCAACTAAAGTACACAGGCCAAACATGATGAGCCCCGCCCAGCAGGCAACCTTTTTAATTCGAACCTGTTTCTGAATCGAACGAACCAATTCTTCCATTCTTAATCCTCCTGATCTAGGTATATAGGTAATGATTGGAATTACATATAGTCTTATCGTACCATCTGATAGTCTTCTTCGTAAATTAATAGATGTAAAAATCCAAAGGCTGGAAGAAAACTTGTGCGTATAGTTAGATCCCCACCTGAAATTTAGATACCAAAATCAAAAAATCCAGTACTACTCATTCGAAGCAGAAGCCTCTAAAATAATAAATGTAAGTGCTTACATCACAAAGA
Organism: Paenibacillus sp. SEL1; assembly: GCF_054602535.1. Taxonomy (NCBI): domain Bacteria; kingdom Bacillati; phylum Bacillota; class Bacilli; order Caryophanales; family Paenibacillaceae; genus Paenibacillus; species Paenibacillus sp. SEL1. Next base: position 4,437,257 of record NZ_CM137723.1, read on the forward strand.
AGGGAGGTCCTCATATGAGTACAGGATGGAAGAATCTGCAGACACAGCCGCCGGTTCGATCGGGGAGGGGGGCATCACTAGCGCGCAAATGGGTTCAACAAAGACATTTGCAGACCATGGCGCTGCTTGGGGTGGTTTGGATGATTATTTTTCATTACATTCCGATGTACGGTATTTTAATTGCGTTCAAACATTTTGACATCATCGGTACCCTATCAAGCGCGCCTTGGGCGGGATTAGAGCATTTTCGGGCCTTTTTGGAGGATGATAACTTTTGGTACATTGTCAAAAACACACTGGGCATTAGCCTGCTCAAGCTGGCGATCGGATTCCCGTTGCCCATTGTATTTGCTCTCTTCCTGAATGAAATACGATCTACTCGGTTCAAAAAATCTATTCAGACCATTTCGTACCTTCCTCACTTTTTATCTTGGGTCATTCTTGGTGGGATCTTAACGACGTGGCTGGCAGATACCGGGATGATTAATCAACTGTTGCTAGCCTGGGGGTGGATTGACCAGCCGATCAGTTATTTGGCAGAGCCGAGCTATTTTTGGGCTATCGTCGTTAGCTCGGATATCTGGAAGGAGCTTGGATGGTCAGCTATTATCTATTTGGCAGCAATGGCGGGGGTATCTACGGACATGTACGAAGCGGCCACCATTGACGGGGCCGGACGCTTTCAGAAAATGTGGTACGTCACACTTCCCGCTATCAAGGGGACAATATCCATTTTGTTTATTTTAGCGGTTAGCGGCATATTGAACTCCAACTTCGATCAAATTCTCGTCCTGCGTAACTCGCTGAATGAAAGTGCAAGTAATGTAGTTGATATTTATGTATATCAGGTAGGCATTCAGCAGGGCCGTTTCTCGTATTCTACCGCAGTGGGTTTGCTAAAATCGGTTCTTGCTCTCATTTTGCTGCTAATTGCCAATTCGGTGACCAAGCGGGTGAATAATACATCCCTATTTTGAAGGAGGACAGCTGCATGCAGCTATTGCAACGCAGAACAGCAGGCGAAGCGATATTCGATTTCGTGAACAACGTCTTCATGTTGGTCATTTGTTTTGTGACGTTGTATCCCGTGTGGTATGTGCTGGTGAACTCCTTTAACGAAGGAGCAGACGCGATGAGGGGCGGCATTTACTGGTGGCCGAGGGTCTTCAGTCTGGGCAGCTATCAGGCTGTGTTTGCCAACAACGGTATTATGACTGCGATGGGAGTGACTATTGCCAAGACATTAATCGGCACGATTGTTCATGTGTTTTTTACCGCTATGATTGCATATGCATATTCCCGTGAGGAGCTGATCGGGCGCAAGCTATATATGCTGATCGGCACCATTACCCTGTTTTTCGGTGGGGGATTGATTCCAACGTATTTGCTGATTCGTGATCTCAGACTGCTGGACAGCTTTTGGGTGTACATCATTCCTGCGATGTTCAGCTTTTTTGACCTTATTATTTTTATGGCTTTTTTCCGAGAACTGCCGGATGCATTGGAAGAGGCGGCGAAAATAGACGGTGCGAACGATTTCGGTATCTTTTGCCGGATCGTGCTTCCTGTATCTATGCCGGTAGTAGCGACGATTGCGTTGTTTCATGGGGTATACCAGTGGAACGATTATTTTACTGGAATGATCTATATTAATAATACGGATCTTCAGCCGATTCAAACGTATTTGTATCGGGTTGTTGCCCAATCCAGCTCTAATCAGATGATGGCTGCTGCACCGGGGGTCGTTGCCCAGTCCGTCACTTCGCAATCGATCAAGCTGGCGACGATGGTTGTGACGACACTGCCCATTGTACTGGTATATCCTTTTCTGCAAAAATATTTCGTCAAGGGTCTGATGATCGGCTCGATTAAGGGATAGCACATTATCCAAGGGGGAGATTTATGATGAACATTCGCAAATGGCAGAAGGGGCTGTTGGCTTCTGTTCTGCTGGTGGGTTTGCTCGCGGCATGTACGTCCGGTGGAGGCGGTACTGTCACGGAATTGAAGGACGAGAAGACCAAGGCTACGGCAGATGTACCAGGATGGAAGACGGATATGGAGCCGATTACGTTTGACTGGTATTTGAACTTTTCCTGGTTCCCGAACAAGTGGGGGACGGATATGACCTCAAAGTATGTTACGCAAAAGACTGGGGTCAGCGTCAATTTTATCGTACCCGCAGGGAATGAAAATGAAAAGCTCAATACCATGCTGGCCTCCGGCAAGCTGCCTGATTTTGTCACGCTGGGTTGGGGAGAGGACGCGGTCAAAAAAATGATTGAGGGCAAGATGGTGCTTCCGCTCAACAAGCTGGCCGAGAAATACGATCCGTATCTGATTAAAATAGCTGATCCGGCGAAAATGTCCTGGTATCGCCAAACGGACGGGAATGTATACGGGTATCCTAACGCTTCTTCTTCGCCACAGGATTATCAAAGATACGGCCAAAATTTTGTGTCCAACCAGACGTTTATGGTTCGGAAGGATATGTACGAGGCGATCGGCAAACCGGATATGAGGACACCAGAAGGATTTTTGAAAGCGCTTCAAAAAGTGAAAGAGAAATTTCCGGAGGTGAACGGTCAGCCTCTTATCCCGATAGGATTTCACGAATTTACAGATAACGGAAATTATTCTTTTGAAGACTATTTACTCAATTTCCTAGCCATTCCTCATGAAAAGGACGGCAAGCTATACGATCGTCGTTCGGACGAAGAGTATATTCGCTGGCTCAAAACATTCCGTCAAGCAAATGAGCAGGGCCTGATCGCCAAGGACGTATTTATCGACAAACGTCCGCAAATGGAGGAAAAGGTGGCACAGGGCCGATATTTTGCCATGCTATATCAGCGTTCTGACTTTGCCACTCAACAGGTACTGTTATATGCGAAGGACCCGAACTCCGTCTATATCGCGGTGGATGGACCTTCGAACAGTAAGCTGGACCCGCCGACGCTCGCCGGGCCTGGTATTTCCGGCTGGACGGTGACGCTTATTTCGAAGGATGTCAAAGACAAGGAGCGAGCTATTGAATTTCTGACTTATCTGATTAGCGAGGAAGGAAATCGTGACCTGTATCTGGGGGAGCAGGGCAAGCTATGGGACATGGTTAACGGTAAGCCAGCCTTCAAGCCAGAGGTACAGGAGCTGCTGAACAAGGATCGTTCTGCTTTTGATAAAAAATATGGCGCCTCCTTCACCTTCTGGATGCTGATGGATACGAATATGAATTTGCAGTGGGCGCCGCCCAGCGTCGAGCCGTATAAGCAGCCAGAGGATTGGACGAAAGGCAAGACGAAAGGATTCTCCCAATATGACAATATTAAACCGACCGGAACTTCGGCAGAGGGCATTGCGTCAGGCCAGATAGATAAAATTTGGGGCAAGACATTGCCGAAGCTGCTGCTGGCTTCCTCAGATGAGGAATTCGACCAGCTGTTTGCTCGCTTTTTGGAAGACCGCAGAAAAGCAGGATATGACAAAGTTATGGCCTATCAGCAAAAAGCCTATGAGGAAAACCTTAAGAAAATTGAACAGTTCACCAAATGATTTAATTCAATGCTTTAATCTATTGAACCCCTAAGGATGTGATTTCATGCCAGGCCGTGCACGTTCACAGATGAAGAGCCTGCTGCGCCGTACTATATGGCAGTGGATGAAGGGTACGGCCGATCGGCTTGGCGGTTGCTCCCTTCAAGTTAAGCTCATTGTCGCGTATATCGGAGTCATTTTAATCCCGGTGGTATTATTCTCGCTATATACCTTTCACCAACTGTACGAGAATACCATGCACGACATCACCGTACAAAATCAGTATGTGTTGGATACAGAGCTGGCCCATATTCATAGCAATATGGAAATTATGGAGCGAACCGCACAGCTTGCGATCTCAGATCGCAACGTACTTCGTTATCTGACCGAGGAACGTGAAATAAGCAGCGATGAGCTAGTCCAATTCAACTTGAATGTGTTTCCAAATTTACAGCACTTGCTGTACAGTAATCCCAATGTAGAGAACATTCGACTGTATACCAATAATCCCCAGACGCATGAAATATGGCCGATGATTTTCAAAGAATCACGATTGCCTAAGGCTTCCTGGCTGAAAACGGCCCAACTCCAACAAGGGAAAATATGGTGGGAAATGTACAAGGGGCCGAAAAGCTTACTTCTGGGGCAATCCCGGCAGGAAAGTGAGACAGTGCAGTATATGGCACTGCTGCGTGAAATTCAGTCTACCGGAGGAAGACACGCAGGTCTGGTAGAAACAAACATGAGGCTGGAGCTATTTTCACCTAGAGTATTTGGAATCCCACAACGTGATCGTGCATGGCAAATGTTCATTCTGGACGGCGATTCCAGCGCAAGGAACGCTGACAAACCAATGTCTTCTAGCGATATAGCTACAGCTTCCTCTCTATCAGATTCAATTTCCATCCCTCTGTCCCATGTGCACCATCTGTTTCAGTCCCAGGTTCAGGGACCGGGTGGTGCTTTTGATTTTTCCTATGAGAATAAGCCTTATCTCGGTATGTATCGTTATATAGAAGGGTTGGACGCCTATTTGCTAAATGTGGTGGCGCTGGACGGTCCGCTGGGTGATCTCCGTCAGAAACGCAATGCCATGCTGCTCATTATTAGTATGCTGATTGTGTTTATGTCCGTCATTTCTTATACCCTGCATGCCTTCATTCTCAAGCAGCTACATACACTGCGTGAATCCATGAAAAAAGTAGAGCAGGAGGGTGACTTTCAGCTTAGAATTCCAGTATATGGGCGGGGAGAAGTGGCTGAGCTGGCTCTATATTTTCGCAGTCTGCTAAGTCGGATTAACGGACTCATTGCCGAGGCAGTACACAAGCAGGCCGCTGCTCAGGAGGCTGAACTGCTAGCGCTCAAGCATCAGATTGATTCCCATTTTCTCTATAATACATTGGAAAATTTAAAAATGATGGCGGAGATAGAACGGCAGTATCCGCTGTCGGATGCTCTTACCTCCCTTGGCTCGATGATGCGTTATAATCTCCAATGGTCCGGGTCATGTGTTGCGTTACGAGATGAAATCCGCCATATTCAGCATTACGTGGCCATCATGAACATTCGCCACGATAACCAAATAGGATTGGAAATTCATCTATCGTCGGCGTTTATGGAACTGGAGATGCTGAAAATATCGCTGCAGCCTGTAGTCGAAAATGCTATCAAGCACGGTTGGAGTACATTGCAAAGCCCATTCAGCATCACGATTGAAGCCTGCTCTAAGCAGGATATCATAGAATTGCGTATACAGGATAACGGAGTGGGGATATCTGAAGAAAGAAGAAACGCCATCATGGCTGGTCTAGCGCGAACGGATATGGATTCCCACGAGCCCGGGATGAATGGGGGAATCGGTTTGTATAATGTGCATCGCCGTTTAAGTATGCAGTATGGCGAAGAGTATGGCATAAGACTGGACAGCATCCCCGGACAATCGACGACAGTGACCCTAATTTTGCCTAGACGTTACATGATGAGGGGGGCGGACCATGACGACCAAGCTGTTGATTGCGGATGACGAGAAAAATATTCGAATGGGACTTCAAGCTATGATCGAACGGGAATTTTCCGGTCTCTATGAATGTGTACTGGTCAAGGACGGAAGGGAAGCCTGGCAGCATGTGAAGCAGTTTTTGCCCGAGTTGGTGTTAACGGATATCCGTATGCCTGTTATGGATGGCATTATGCTGATGCAGCATATTCGCGAGCTGGAGCCGGAACGCAGACCTTTGGTGATCATTCTCAGTGGATATGACGAGTTCCAGTATGCGCGCGAAGCGATTCGCTGCGGGGCACGGGAGTATTTGCTCAAGCCGATTGTAAGGGAGGAGTTGTTTGGTGCGCTGGCAGTTTTGAATGAGGAATTGAAGGAGAGGAACCACCTCATAGACGATAGTGTTGTCAGCGTAGAGAAAGATAGACTGGTTGGCGCGAGTGTCATACCCGATAGAAACGGTAGCATGACACGTGCTATCCAATACATCCATGCTCATTACAGCGATGATTTAAATATGGCAGTAGTATCCAATTCAGTATCATTGAATTATACGTATTTTAGTCAGGCTTTCAAAGCCTATACAGGCCTTAGCTTTGTTCAATATGTAAAAAGGCTGCGCATTGCAGAAGCCAAAAAGCTGCTGGAGTGTCAAGGGGGCAAGATTTATGAAATTGCGGCTAACGTGGGTTTTGACAATGCAAAGCATTTTAACAAAGTGTTTCGTGAGCTGGAGGGGATGACCCCACAGCAGTTTCGAGTGCAGAATCAAAAGGGTAATTAGATATAAAGAGGCGGAAAACTTGCCTGCCTTTTTACCCTTATCCTGATATAATAAACGTAAGCATAACCATGGCCTTCGATCAGAGAGTTTGTACACAATCACACGAATCGCCGAACGGAAGGGGAGAGCATATGGTTATTTATGAAACGGACCAAGCTTATATCATGACGACGCAGCATGACCATGCCCATATTTCGGGTGAGTTGGCTTCGCAATGGGAAGAGAGTGCCTTCAAGAATAGACGTCATAAGCAGGATTTTGTATATGCAGCAAGGGAGCATGATCGGGGTTGGATACAGTTAGACGCTGCTCCTTTCTGGAATGATCATGTGTCTGCACCATATACATTTATTGATTTTCCGCTCAGTCCACGTTTTGTTTTCTATCGTCTTGGGATTGATGAAGTCGAACAAGGAAGTATGTATGCGGCGTTACTGTGTAGCTTGATGTACAAGGAGCTAGTCGGACGGACCGAGCATCAAAACGCTCAGGACAAGCAGATTACGCATGCTTATCAGGAGGCGGAGGAACAGCGTCGGCAGAGGCTCAAACAGGAGCTGGCATGTAGCGTAACCTTCGACCATCAAGTGCGGACCGATGTACGGAGAATGTTGTTTTGCGACGAATTGAGTCTGTTTTTGTGCAGCCGAGAGCCGGGTACGCCTACAGCAGATTATGAATGGTTTGCTGAAGGTTTAAGCTTCCCGGCTGTTCGACATGAAAGCGGGCGAGTTTGGGCCGAGTGGCTATCGGATCAGACTGTAGGTCTTTCCTTTTTTCCTTTCAGGGGAAAGGTAGGGATTACTCATACCTTTAAGCAGGTGGACAAGGAGAAAATTCGTACCTTTGGTCTCCTAGAGGCTTACCGTTCTTCCGAATGGAAGCATCGAACCTTTACCGTTGAACATATCATGGAAGTAGAAGAACATAAGGAGAATGCCTGACCGTCTACGGATACAGCCTCGAACCATATTTTGTTCGTAGACGCAGAAAAAAGTCAGAGCAAAGCCTCCCTGAACCATGATTCAGAGAGGCTCGCTTTTTCTACCTTTAACATTCTACGATTTTGCAGATGTTTTCGCACGATTGACAATGGTCTGTACCTTATTCAACACCTTATCGCGTGCCCCTTTATTTTTCATCAGATACGTAACACCCATTCCCAATGCTGCTACCACCCATTTTTTATTCTTCATGAATAACGCCTCCTTATGATCATGTTGTCATACACGAATACTTTAAAAGTATCCAAAATGTGAAAAGATGAACGGGATTTTACGATTTAGTGATTCCTTGCACTCGTTCCGCATAACTATGATTTTACCCTTCTCCATCACATCTTACCCGTTCCTTCGCCAATGAAACGATTACGACTGTCTTTTCATGTTTAATGGATATTATCAAATATCCCGCACAATTGCTTCAGACGCACATGACAGGGAGGTCTTTGTTATGAGAAAGAAGGAAGTGGTTGCCATGCTGCTCGCCGGCGGACAAGGCAAAAGACTCAAAGGACTTACCCGTACACTAGCCAAACCGGCAGTGTTTTTTGGAGGGACTTACCGCATTATTGATTTCCCTCTCAGCAATTGCACTCATTCTGGTATAGACACCGTAGGCGTATTGACCCAATACGAGCCGTTGGTGCTTCATTCCTATATCGGCGTAGGCAGCGACTGGGATTTGGATCGCCTGGATGGAGGAGTGTTCGTTTTACCTCCGCACGAGAAAGAAAATGGAAACAACTGGTACAGGGGCACGGCGGATGCAATTTATCGAAACCTGCATTTCTTGGATCAGTATGACCCGGAGCATGTACTCATTCTGTCAGGGGATCACATTTATAAAATGGACTACAGTCGAATGCTCCACTATCACAAGGAGAAGGAAGCAGACTGCACCATTTCTGTCATCAATGTCACGATTCAGGAAGCCCAACGATTTGGGATACTGAACGCCGATGATGATCTGAAAATATACGACTTCGAGGAGAAGCCTGAACAGCCGAAAAGTACATTGGCCTCCATGGGCATTTATTTGTTCAAATGGGAGGTGTTGCGTCGCTATTTACTGGAAAGCGCAAGCGATTCTGAATCCTCACATGATTTTGGCAAGGATATCATTCCATTGCTGCTTCAGCATGGCCGGTCGCTGTATGCGTACCCGTTTGCCGGGTACTGGAAGGATGTAGGTACCATTCAGAGCTTGTGGGAGTCCAACATGGATCTTCTGGTTCAGGATCCGCCTTTGGATCTGAACGATCCTTTCTGGCGCATCTATACCCGCAGTCCCAATCAACCGGCCCAGTATATAACCCAACGGGCGATTCTCAAAAACAGTATTGTAAATGAAGGCTGTATGGTGGATGGAGAAGTAAGGCATTCTGTACTATTTTATGGGGTCGAAGTAGGTGAAGGGAGCGTTATTACCGATTCTGTCATCATGCCGAACGTAAAAATTGGGCGCAATGTACGTATCCACCGGGCTATCGTGAATGAGAACATCGTTATTGAAGACAACGCGTTTATCGGACCTGAAGATAGTTCTGATGAGATTATTTTGTTCGATCAGGAAAGCCAGCTTCATGCACGAATTTAACCCGGATAAGGACGGTGTCTGCTATGAGCCGACTCATTGGAGTTATCAACCTGGATCACGAACTGGATCAGTTGAAGGAGTTGACCTATTTCCGGTGCGGGGCCGCAGTTCCCTTTGCCAGTCGATATCGGCTCATTGATTTTACCTTATCCAACATGATGCATGCAGGGGTGCACGATATTGCACTGTTTATCCGCCGCAAATACCGTTCGCTGCTGGATCATCTGGGTGAAGGTCGGCCTTGGGATTTAGACCGCAGACGGGGCGGGTTGTTTATTTTGCCACCGGACTGGAATGATCCGACGGATGCATCACGTGGAGATTTGCAGCATGTGCACAACAATCTGGATTTTTTTCATCGCTCATCGGGGCAAACCCTTGTTCACGCAGGAACTCAGCATGTCAATAAGGTTGATATCGACGATGTATACCGTTATCATCGGGAGAAAAATGCAGATGTTACCCTCGTATATAAACCCATAGACCAGCTCGAATCTGAGCATGCTCCTTGTGCACGACTGGAGATTGATGAGAACGGACGGGTGACTGGTATTCATCAGGAGCAGGATCATCATAATATTTATCTGGAAATGTTCGTGATGGACAAAGGCTTGTATCTGGATCAGGTGAAGCATTGCATAGCCCATCAGGATAATCATTTCTTTCGCGATGCCATCCAGAAAAACCCAAGTGGGCTGCGCATTTATGCGTATCGTTATGAAGGTTATCATGCAGTCATTAATTCTATCGAGAGCTACTATAAAAATAGCATGAAGCTACTGGATCAGCAGCAGTATCAAGCACTGTTTCAGAATCAGCCGGTGCATACCAAAATCAAGTATGAAGCCCCGACTCGTTATACGCACAGCGCCGAGGTGGATCATTCGCTTGTTGCCAATGGCTGCACCATTGGGGGCAAGGTCGAGAACAGTATTCTTTTCCGTGGAGTGCAGGTGGAGGAGGGCGCGCGGGTAAGCAACTCGATTATTATGCAAAAATGTGTCATCCGTAAAGGGGCAGTTGTGGAGAATGTGGTTTTAGATAAAGATGTACAGCTTTCACCAGATCGAACTCTGATTGGAGACATTAGAGTTCCCTATGTCATTGCCAAGAATAGCGTAATTTAAAGGATATACTTAGCCATTAAAACGGAAATAACAGGAGGTACAACTTTGTTCAGCAATAAAGAAGCTTTTAAGCAGGCTTTTCGAGAGCAACTGGTCGGAAGGCTGGGCAAACCGATGCAGGAGGCTCAGTCGGAAGACGTATATAAGGTTTTGGGTGGCATGATTCGTGAACAAGTCGGCAAGAATTGGGCAGAAACGAACCAAGCCTACAAAGAAGGACAAGAGAAGCAGATTTATTATTTCTCACTGGAATTTTTGATAGGTCGTCTACTGGGCAGTAATCTGCTGAATTTGGGCGTACTGGATATGGTTCGGCAGGCATTGGGTGAACTGGGCTGGGATCTGGAGGAAATTGAAGAACAGGAGGCGGACGCGGGGCTAGGCAATGGTGGTCTCGGACGTCTGGCGGCTTGCTTCATGGACTCGCTGGCATCCCTTGGCTATGCAGGACATGGCTGCGGCATCCGATATAAATATGGTCTGTTTGAACAGCGTATTGTGGATGGAAATCAGGTTGAACTGCCGGATTACTGGCTACAGAAAGGGAATGTCTGGGAGGAACGCCGTCCTGACAAAAAGGTCGAGGTTCATTTTTGGGGAAGAGTGGAAACCCGTGAACAGGAGGGACGTCTTGTATTCGAGACACAGGATGCCGAAACAGTCTGGGCTGTCCCTTACGATATTCCGCTGGTGGGCTATGGTCATGCGCAGGTGAATACGCTGCGGATTTGGAGTGCGGAATCAGCGCTTGATCCCGTTCGAGGACCGATTCGAGGCGAGGGCGGTTATTACCGCTTTCTCGACTACAATCGATCGGTGGAATCCATCTCGGCATTTCTATATCCGGATGACTCCAATTATGAGGGAAAGCTGCTTCGCTTGAAGCAGCAGTATTTCCTGTGCTCGGCCGGATTGCAAAGTATTTTACGTACGTTCGAGAAGCTTCGTTTACCTTATAGCCAGTTGCCCGATAAAATAGCACTGCACATTAACGATACACATCCGACGCTGGTTATACCGGAACTGATGCGTATTCTGATAGACGTGAAGGGCTTGGGCTGGGACGATGCATGGGATATTACGACGCGAACCGTTTCTTATACGAATCATACGATATTAAGTGAGGCGCTGGAACAATGGCCTGTCAATATGGTACGGGAGCTACTTCCTCGTATTTCCTTGATCATTGAAGAAATGAACAAACGTTATTGCGCTATGCTACTGGAGCGTTACCCGGGTCAGGACATCAAAATTGGTGAAATGGCGATTATTCACGGTGAACAAATCCGTATGGCTCACTTGGCAATCGTCGGCAGCTACAGCGTTAATGGGGTAGCTGCGCTGCATACGCAAATATTAAAGGAACGAGAGATGAAGTCGTTTCACGAGCTGTACCCTGACCGTTTTAATAATAAAACAAACGGGATTGCCCATCGCCGCTGGCTAATACATGCCAACCCGGAGCTGGCAAGCTTGTACGATGAGACCATCGGCACACGTTGGAGGACCCGTCCAAGGGAGCTCATCGACCTGCTTCGTTACAGTGGAGACGAGTCGTTCAAAGAACGGATACAGGCGATTAAGCGAAATAATAAAGTCAGGCTCGCTGAGCATGTTTTTGCAAAACAGGGCGTGCGGCTGGATACGTCCTCCATTTTTGATGTACAAGTCAAACGGTTGCATGGTTATAAGCGACAGCTGCTCAACATTTTGCATGTGATGCATTTATACAGTCAGCTTAAAAGTAATCCTGGCCTGGATGTGACGCCACGCACGTTTGTTTTTGGAGCCAAAGCCGCCCCCGGTTATTTTCTCGCCAAACAGACGATCAAGCTCATTAACAACGTGGCGGACACAATCAATCGGGATGTAGATGTCAAGGACAAGCTGAAAGTCGTTTTCCTTGAAAATTATTCGGTCTCGCTAGCGGAGCTGATTATTCCTGCGGCGGATGTCAGTGAGCAGATTTCCACGGCAGGTAAGGAAGCCTCAGGCACAGGGAACATGAAATTTATGATGAACGGTGCGCTCACAATAGGTACATTGGACGGAGCCAATGTTGAAATGCATGAAATGGTAGGCGATGCCAACATGTTCATTTTTGGATTGAAGGTGGATCAGATCGAGGCATATTACCGAGACGGCCAGTATTCGGCGCGCAAAACAGCCAACAGTGACGAAAGACTGCGTGAAGTGTTGGATCAACTCGTGAACGATGCTCCTTTTACGCGGCATGAACGGGAATTTGAGGCCATTTATCAATCCCTGATTGATCATAATGATGAATACTTTGTGCTCAAGGACTTCGCATCCTATGTGGATACACAGGTTTACATTGAACAAGTGTATCGGAATCCCTCGGAGTGGACTCGGCGTGCTATTGTGAATATGGCCCATTCTGGGAAATTTTCTAGTGATTGTACGATTCAGCAGTACGCGGCTGAGATTTGGGACATTGTACCTCTCCAAAACGATGTCAACAAGCGAATTCTGTCCTAAAACGGCGAAACAGGCGGAATAACATTGCTTTTCGAACGCTGAGGGTTATAATGACAGTATAGACATAAGTAAGGATGGGAGCTGTATTGACTCATTCCTGAACTTGAATAGTACTGTTGAAGGAGTCCTCCTATTGATAAAGCTCAATCCGAAAAGGCTCAAACCTCATAAATCGAAGAAGAAATATAATATGTTTCAAAATATATGGCGTGCGATTCGGCTGAATTTCATCAAGCTGTTGCGCGCCCCTGGTGGAGTTAAAAAGATTTCTTTGGGCTTCGCCATTGGCTTTGCGTTGGAGATGATCGTGATTTCCACGGCTTCTCTGGTATACCTTGTTTTTTATCCGATTGTTCGTCTCTCTGGCGGCTCGCTGCCTGCGGCCATTGTGGGTAACGTTGTAGGTAAGCTGACCTTTTTGCCAATTGTACTGATGCCATTCGCCAAGCAAGTGGGAGCTTGGATTTATCCATCTCATTATCCGGTACATGTCAGGGGCGGACGACTTCACGAGCATTCTTTTATGGAACTGTTTCACGGCAACTGGTCTGTATTCAGAGACTTGCTGCACGGAGGCTTGCACATCCTGATCGGCATGTCGATTTTCGGTGTGGTGCTGGGCATTATCTCGTATTTTGTCATTCAGGTTCTGTATAATCGTTCGCTGCACAAACGGTTGGAAAAGCGGAAGTTGCGTCATGGTGCAGCATTTTCGGCGGCCAGACTGCTGAAGAATGGATAATGTAGTGAATGAGAAGCTCCTTGAGCCTAAAAATTAGGTTTGAGGGGCTTCTTTTGGTTTGGGATTTCTGGATGAGGCTTGAAGAGCGATTAGAGTAGGTAGCAACTTTTTACTTTTGTGACACGTCTAAGGGAAATGTGTGCTTTAATCATTAAAGAATTTTTTGTAGACAACAGGAGGAATGGACTGAATGAAAAAATGGAGTTCTGTCACAGTAACTGCGGCGGCAATATCAATACTTTTAGGATCGGCGCCAATGGCATTGGCACAGCAGCCCGCTGCTGACAAAGTTCAAACCGCACAAACCACTGTTAAACTGGATCAGACTGTCACCAAACGATTAACGGATGTGTTGAACAAATTGGCCGGGAAGCAAACGATAGAGTTTATAAGTGTCGAGACTGCTTTTGATTCACGGATTATAAACGGAACTTTGCGCGGCACAGCTAATGCTGATTTTATCCAAAATTATGATTCCAAAAAAGGAATCGTGCAGTCCACCAGCATCATCTATGATTCCGCTGATATGAACAAAGTTATGGATCATAACCTGCGCAGCAAGGTTGCATCTTTCCTGAAATCATTCGATACCGATAAAGTTTTTAAAACGGAGGCCATCTGGCGCGTATATTCCCCGGTAGACGAAGTAGGACTCCAAAATTATTGGGTGCTGTGGGGGAATGATCAAAGCATTTATATTGATCTTGATCATGGAAATCAAATAACAGCCAGCTTTATGTATTCGCTCAAAGACTTTAAAGCTGCCTTAACCAACAAAGCGAACCGTTCGCTTAAAACACTTGGTATGGCTACAATCAAGCCGTTTGAATACGTGCTTCGTCAGCAGGAAGGTAAGGATACTGTCTGGAATTTCAGGGACGATGGTGGATCAAACAACGTACTAATTGGTGTAAAAACCGGTAAAGTATGGGCCGTAAAAAGTGAGTATGGTATGGACTGGGATGGAGATAAGGGCTTTGCCAAAGCATTTGCCAAGCCAAGGCTCAGCAAAACCCAGGCACTTGCAGCCGTCAAGTCGAAAGTACAATCCCTTTTTGGAATTAACCTGAAAGGATACACCGTAAAAATGAAGGATAACGAGTATACATTCTCCCAAAAAGGCGGGGTTACTGTTGTGGGAAAAATCAATAAAAAAGGAGCATTTTATTCCCTAGAGGCTATGCCCGCGAATGGAGTTCGAAATTAAGCAGATTGATTTTATTGAAAAGCGTATGATCTCTATAAGTGTCATACGTTTTTACATATTTTGTAACAGAATTGGCTTCATTCGCTCGAATCGTTTACAATACGTGTGCATACAACAATGGACGACAGGTTAATGTACATACGAGGAGTGATGAAGTTGCGGAAGATATGGCAAATCTACTTAACAGACTGGAGAAATGTATTCAAAGTATCGACCGGGACTTTATTAGTCATTGGCATCATTCTTTTGCCTTCCGTCTATGCATGGGTGAATTTGAAAGCGATGTGGGATCCGTATGCGAATACATCTGGGATTAAAATTGCAGTAACCAGCCAAGATCAGGGTGCAGAAGTGAATGGTAAAAAGATTAACATCGGCGATGAGGTTTTGCATAACCTTCAAAATAACAAGAAGCTGGGTTGGACTTTTGTCAATGAAGCGGAAGCACGAAAAGGTGTGTTAAATGGTGATTATTATGCCAGCCTGCTGATCCCGAAAGATTTTTCAGAGAAAATTACGAGTGTGCTGACGGAAAATCCGCAAAAGCCGGAAATTGATTACGCCGTAAATGAAAAAATTAATGCAGTAGCTCCGAAAATTACATCTTCGGGGGCAACCTCTCTGACGAACCAGATTAGCCAAAACTTTATTGAAACTGCCAGCCAGGCAGTATTGACGAAGTTGAAGGAAGCCGGAGTCAAGTTGGAGGAGGAGCTCCCGACGATTCGTAACATTGAGAACCGGGTGTTGGAGCTGAATAATCGATTGCCGGATATCGAAAGGTTGGGCAAACAGGCATTGGAACTGGAGCAAAATTTGCCGAAAATAAAGGCACAGGGACAAAAGATCATTGCATTGAAGGAGAAAATTCCTGAAATTAACCGTGCCGGTGACCTGGTGCTCAAAATTGACAAAAACATGCCTGAGCTGGACAAGGTAGCCACTGTTATTTTGGATATCCAAAAAAGACTACCTGATATTCAAAAGGCCGGTGATCGAATTGTTGAACTGGATCAAAATTTCAGCAAGGTAGAAAGCGCACTGGCTACCGCTTTAGAGGACACGCAAACGGCCCTTAAGGTCATTAATGCTGCTCAGAAAGCACTGCCAGAAGTACAGAAAATAGCGGACACAGGCAAGGACTTTACAACCGGTTTACTTGAATTTCTGGACAAAAACGAGGGCGCGCTTGATTCGATTGGTACAGTAGTTAAAGAAGATTTACAGCTGGTACAACAAATCGCGAATGAAGTTTCTCAGATTACAGATATCATTCGTGGTGTGGATTTTGATCCTAAAGCAGCACAAGCTGCGGTGAAACGTGTCAGCGGTAGGCTGACAATTGCCGTGGGAGTGCTGGATCATATTTCTCAATTGCTGAACCGTGTGAACGGATACTTGCCAAGTCAACCTCTGGATTCACTTATTTCCCGTGTGAGCGGGGTGGAGGATCGTTTCCGTCGTCTGAATAGCACAGTAACTAGCATCGGGGATGCCATTCAGCGCGGTGAAAAGCCTGCGCAAAATCTGCTGGATGACACTGATCGCCTGGCAGGAGAAATCAGTAGCGAAATTGACAGCATTTTGGGCAATTATGATACGGAGTATGCACCCGCCATTCAAAAGGCGCTGGATCAGATCAAATCCGTTGCCCGCAATTCTGCCAATGTGCTGACTACAGCTCAAGAACAGCTACCGAATATTGAAAAGCTATTGAATGACGCACAGGCTGCAGCAGAATTCGGTCAGCAAGAGCTAACACGTCTCCAGCAGGATCTGCCACAATACCGTCAAAAACTGCATGAAGCGGCGACGACGATTCAGGGACGTATGGGCGAGTTTACGAATGCTGTGAACAAAGCGGCAGACTTCGTAAATAACGATTTGCCGGCGGTTAAAAATAAAATTCATCAGGCAGCAGATTTTGTGCGTAATGATTTGCCCAAAGCGGAACAACAGTTTGTCAAAATGGCTGATTTAATTGAAAATAAATTTCCTGAAGCTGAAAAAGCGGTACACCAAGTAGCCAATTTTGTAAGGACCGATCTTCCAGCTGCCGAGGATTCCATACGCCAGGCTGCAGACACAATTCGCAAGCTTAAGGGCGAAAATGCACTCGGACGCGCTATTGCATTGCTCAAGGGAGATGTGAAAAAGGAAAGTGATTTTCTCGGCAGTCCAGTATCGTTGAAGCAGGAACGGATATACCCAATCCCCAACTATGGTTCGGCGATGTCACCTTTTTACACTACATTGTCGATTTGGGTGGGTGCGATGCTACTGGTCTCGATGTTTAGGGTAGATGTGGATGACCCGGAAGGACAATTTAAAAGCTACCAAGTGTATTTCGGACGGCTTATGACATTCTCCACGATTGGTATTTTTCAGGCGCTGAGCGTATCTCTCGGTGACTTGTTCCTGCTCGGGGCGTATGTGGATGCCAAAGTAGCTTTTGTACTGTCCTCTATGCTGATCAGTCTGGTGTTTACGGCGATGACCTATACACTAGTTTCTGTGTTCGGCAATATCGGCAAGGGACTGGCAGTCATCCTACTGGTGCTTCAATTCTCCAGTTCAGGAGGGACATTCCCGATTGCGACGAGTACACCGTTCTTTCAGGCGCTGAATCCGTTTGTACCATTCACCTATGCGGTTAGTCTGTTACGAGAGACAGTAGGAGGGATGTTGCCTTCAACGGTGACACGGGATGTGGTGATGCTGTTTGTATTTATCGGTGTTTGCTTCCTGTTTGGATTGGTGTTTAAGAAGCCGCTCAGCAAGCATACGAAAAAAATGGCCGAGCGAGCAAAAGAAACGAAATTGATTCCTTGATTGTAAAAAAAGTGAGTTACGGTGGTTGAAGTGAGCCGCTCCGCGAAGGATTTGATCTTACGATCGCTGTTGCCACGGGATTCTTTGGATTAGATAGATATGAAAAGGTAAGAATCCCGTGGCAAAGGCGAACGCTTCGCTTCTCCAGATTCAAATTCTCCGCTCCGCTGGTAACCATCGTAAAGTCACTTCTTTTAATATTTGGCGGGTAGTATAAGGGGAGATGGCCTCGCGCTTGCTGCTTCGGCGGTGCGTGGGGCTTTTTTGCATGCGCTATCCCTTTAAATTGATTTTGAGGTGTTTCAAAGGAGTTTGATTTGGTGAATAAACGAAGTATGGTCTTTTTTGGCATGTCATTTTGCGGAATTTTAAAATCCTTAGGCAAAGGCGGGAGATAGTATGGAGTATTCATACTTAGGAAAGTCAGGCTTGAAGGTTAGTCGGTTATGTCTGGGCACGATGAATTTCGGACCGGAAACCGAAGAAAAGGATGCGTTTAAAATTATGGATGCCGCACTAGATGCAGGCATTAACTTTTTTGATACAGCTAATGTATATGGCCATGATCGTAAAGGTTGGACAGAGGAAATTATCGGACGTTGGTTCCAGCAGGGCGGCGGAAGACGCGAGAAAGTCGTGTTGGCAACGAAGGTATACGGAGATATGAAAAATGAACATGACGGACCCAATGCAGGATCAGGCTTGTCTGCTTACAAAATTCGCCGTCATTTGGACGCGTCGCTGAAACGTCTTCAAACCGATCATGTAGAGCTATATCAAATGCATCACATTGACCGTAATGTGTCATGGGATGAACTATGGGGCGTATTCGAGTCCGTGGTGGATCGCGGACAGGTTGATTATATCGGTTCTAGTAATTTTGCAGGCTGGCATATTGCGGTGGCGCAGGCCGAAGCGAAGGCACGACGTTTTCTGGGGCTTGTATCCGAACAGCATTTGTACAATCTGAACGAACGTTCCGCTGAGCTTGAAGTATTACCGGCAGCTCAGGAGCTGGGTCTGGGTGTGATTCCATGGAGCCCGCTGGCGGGCGGACTGCTGGGACGGAATGCGTTAGCAGGTACTGGTTCTCGCAGCGCACGCGCCAGTGAAAAGGTGGAGCAGAATCGTGCGAAGCTGGAGCAATTTGCAGCATTGTCCCGCGAGCTGGGTGAAAAGGAAGACGTGATTGCACTGGCTTGGGTACTGTCCCATCCGGCCGTAACGGCTCCAATTATCGGACCACGGACCTTAGAACAGTTAGAGGATGCTCTACGGGTACCTGAGGTCAAATTGAGCGAAGATGTGCTTGCCAAGCTGAATGAGATTTTCCCCGGTCCGGGAAAACCTGCGCCAGAAGCCTACGCTTGGTAATCATACTTCGTACTCGTCATAAAGCATCATTCTTTGTGAGAAATAATCGGCAAAAAGCAGCAGATCAGGAGCTTCCTCTTGATCTGCTGCTTTTTTCTGGTGCCTGATCCACACTTGAACGACCATGGCAAGAATAAATATGTTCTAAACGGGATCTATCTTTTTAGATATTATTTTTAGATATTATTCTCTGAGTGGATCACCCCTGAAAACACAGCCACCAAGGTGGACTGTACCGTCTGCTCCTTACTTGGCATTCCCGCGCTGAAAACTCCATATAACGAAAGCAGTAACCAGAAGGGTAAGCTGGCTAATGTCATCCCGAGCACACGTTGATAAGCATCCAATCGTCCCGCACAGACTTCCATCATTTTACGATTATTTAATGGATAGATTATTCATTTCAAGAGTTTCTCCACAGTTGACAAGGCAAAAGGGATGCTGTATATTACTGAAAGTTGATGTTAATAGTAATTATTACGATTTATGAGAATGAAAAGCTAATATTCAAGGGAGCGTACCAGCGATGAATAAGAAACCAATACCGGTAACAGTGTTGAGCGGATATTTGGGTGCAGGAAAAACAACGATTTTGAATCATGTATTAAACAATCGAGACGGAATGAAAGTGGCAGTCATCGTCAATGACATGAGTGAAGTGAATATAGATGCCGAGCTGGTTAAAAAAGAGGGCGGCTTGTCCAGAACAGAAGAAAAACTGGTCCAGTTGTCTAATGGTTGTATTTGCTGCACATTGCGTGAAGATTTATTACTGGAGGTCAAGAAGCTGACGGAACAAGGCGAGTTTGATTATATTTTAATCGAATCTACAGGCATCAGTGAACCTGTGCCAATTGCTCAAACCTTTACGTACGCCGATGAAGGAACTGGCATTGATTTGGCTTCGCTGGCAAAACTGGATTGCATGGTGACCGTTGTTGATGCGAACCGTTTCTGGCATGATTTTGAATCAGGAGAAACGCTACTGGATCGTAGGCAGGCTACTGGTGAAGAGGACACGCGTGATATCTCGGACTTGCTGATTGACCAGATTGAAGCCTGTGATGTATTGATTTTGAATAAGTGCGATCTGGTTCAGCCTGTGGAGCTAGACAAGCTGGAGGGTGTGCTGCGGAGATTACAGCCTGAAGCCCGAATCATTCGAACTTCTAAGGGAAAGGTCGCTCCTTCGGACATTTTGAATACAGGGCTGTTCAATTTTGACAAAGCTAGTCAATCCGCTGGATGGATTCGGGAGCTGGAGCTTGAAAGCCATACACCGGAAACAGACGAATATGGGATCAATTCCTTTGTATATCGCCGTAGAAGACCATTTCATCCTGCGAGATTGGCTGAATTTATGAGCTACTGGCCGGAGGAGGTCGTTCGCGCCAAAGGTTTGGCCTGGATTGCAACCCCGCAGGATTGGGCAGCGAGTATTAGCCAGGCAGGACCATCTATTCAATTTGGCCCTGCGGGAAGCTGGCTTGCTTCGTTATCTGAAGAAGAACGGCAGGAGATCGTGGCAGCCGATCCTGAGGCTCTGGACCATTGGGATGAACAATGGGGCGACCGCATGAACGAAATCGTCATGATAGGTATCGAAATGAATCGACCGGACTTGGAAGAAGAGCTAGATGAATGCCTACTGAACGATAACGAAATGGATATGGACTGGTCCAGTTTTGAGAATCCGCTTCCTTGGCCGACATGATGAAGCTAGTTGATCCATTCAGTAATAAAGTCCATACATTTTTTAGCGGCTGGAGAAACATTTTTTAAGGAAGCGGTAGCGATACCGATAGTACGGGAATACCTTTCGTCCAAAGGTCGAATAGAGATGTCGTAAGGAATGTGAGACAGGATCATTTCAGGAAGAATACTCACGCCTAGGCCATTCTGCACCATAGCCATAATCGCATGGTCATCTTCTAATTCATATTTGATTTTAGGTGACATATTATGCTGTGAAAAAATATTTCTTACATCCGTGTCACAGCCTGCAACAGGCATAATGAAAGGCTCATCTCTGAGCTGTTCTATTCGAATTGAGGCTTGCTTTACAAGAATATGATCGGAAGGAAGTAGACAAAGCATGCTTTCTTCTTTTAATGGCAATGCCTCTAATGCGTCTAACGTGGGTAGGTTCACAAAGCCGAAATCAGCTTCCCCACTGACTATCCAGCTCTCAATTTCATGGTAGTTCCCATCGAGCAGTTTTATTTCAATACGAGGAAACTGCTCATTGAATTTTTTTAGAATACGGGGCAGCCAATGAATAGAGACGCTTGAAAATGTGCCGATCTTTACGGTTCCGGTTTCCAATCCTTTAATTAAAGCTACCTCTTGGTAGAGCTTTTCGTCCATTTGTACGATCTCTCTAAATCGCTTCATTAATCTTTCCCCGTTATTGGTCAATCTGATGCCTGAACGACCTCGGATCAGAAGAGTCAACCCTAATTCATGTTCCAGTCCAGAGATCGCATGGCTGATTGCTGATTGTGTAAGATTTAAAACTTCCCCGGCCTTTGTGAAACTTCCCATTTCAACTACGCAAAGAAAAATCTTATATTTAAACAAATTCGTGTTCACTCCTATTTTTTATGAAATATATTCATGTATCATATCAGATATATTCATTTTTTTTATTTAATATTTATGATTATAATCAAATTAAAGAAAGGTTATTTAATTTTGTTTTAGGAGGGGCATATGAACTCAATTGCTAAAACTCCTCGTCCGCCCTATTATGCGGCTATCTTTACTTCTGAACGTACGGAAGGAGATGGCGGGTACGGAGTGATGGGAGACAAAATGGTGGAACTGGCTGCCCAACAGCCAGGTTTTCTAGGTGTGGAAAGTGTTCGTGACCACAATGGAGTAGGCATTACAGTTTCCTATTGGGAGTCTCTGGACGCTATAAAAAATTGGAAACATAACAAGCTGCACAAGGTAGCGCAGGAAAAAGGGAAATCTGAATGGTATAAAACATTTGGTTTAAGAGTGAGCAAGGTAGAACGAGATTATTTTTTTACAGTGTAAATAGGTTCAATATCCAAGTTAGTGCTTAGCATGAAGCCGAATCTGGAAATAAAGGTTTTCCATTATTCATTAAAAGGACATCCATGAGATGAAGCCAAAGAAGTAAGCCAAAGAAGTCCCATATAGGGACTTCTTTGGCTTCTCTATCAGAAAGAAATTATCATCAATTTTGGAAAACGTAAACGGTTCTATTCATATTCAGTTCATAAACGTGGGTTATCCTCTCTATAGAAACCGTATAGGGAGGATATGAATGTGGATTATACAGACAGAAAAGAGACCTTGGCCATTGAAGCAAGGGGACTCGTTAAAGCTTTTGGTGATAAGCATGCAGTTGACGGTGTCGATTTGAATGTACGTGCTGGCACGATCTACGGGGTGCTCGGTCCTAATGGAGCAGGCAAAACGACTACCATCCGAATGCTGTCAACGTTATTACGACCTGATAGGGGATCGGCCCGTATCTTCGGGCACGATGCAGTAAAGGAACCGCAGGTTGTGCGTCAATTGATCGGGGTGACAGGCCAGTACGCATCGGTCGATGAGTCGCTTAGCGCTACCGAGAACCTGATCATCTTCTCCAGGCTACTTGGACTGGGACGTGCCGAGGCGCGTCATAAGGCAGCGGAGCTGCTGGAGGAATTTGGCTTGGCCGAAGCGGCCAAACGACCGCTAAAGCATTTCTCTGGAGGTATGCGCCGCCGGCTGGATTTGGCCGCAAGTCTCATTGCCAAGCCGCCGCTAATCTTCCTGGATGAGCCGACCACCGGATTAGACCCGCGCACGCGTGTCCAGATGTGGGACACGATCCGGCGTCTGGTCAAGACCGGTTCCACCGTACTGCTCACAACCCAGTATCTCGATGAGGCGGATCAACTTGCTGACCGAATCGCGGTGATCGATCGTGGTCGGGTAGTCGCTGAGGGTACGGTGGATGAACTGAAAGCGGCAGTAGGGGCGTCGACGCTGCAACTCAAAGTACAAAATCAACAGGACATTGAGAGGGCTGTTCAGATCGTTGAACAGGTGCTTTCAGTCAAGTCCAGCGTGTCAGTGGAAGCTGGAAAGATTATTTCTCCGATGGCCAATGCAGATCGGGTAACGGATCTGCTGATTGCCCTCCGTACTGGAGAGATTCGCCTAGCAGAGATGAGTGTGCAAAAGCCGACGCTTGACGAGGTGTTTTTATCCATCACTGGTCATGGAGCACAAGTAAACAAGCAGCAGACGTCCCAAGGAGCGCATGCTGTGGAGGGGGCGAGAGCATGAAGAGTACTACTGCTATGACAGGTTCTGATCGCACATTGAAGAAGTCTGTGAGTTTCAGGCAGGCGTTCTCCAATTCCATGACGATGGCCTACCGGGGCATTCTAAAGATCCGGCATACTCCCGAACAATTGTTTGATGTCACGCTCCAGCCGATCATTTTTACCCTTATGTTTACCTATATCTTTGGCGGCGCCATCTCAGGAGACGTACAGCATTATTTGCCGGTTATTATTCCAGGCATCCTCGTGCAGACTGTGATCTCGACCTCCGTCGTTACCGGCGTCCAACTACGTGAGGATATGGACAAAGGAGTGTTCGACAGGTTCAAGTCACTCCCAATCGCACGTATTGCGCCTTTGGCTGGAGCTCTTCTGGCTGACAGTATCCGGTATACTATTGCAACTGTACTTACCTTCGCCATGGGGTATATTTTGGGGTATCAGCCAGGGGGAGGACTGCTGAGTGTCGCTATCGCCGCGCTTCTGGTCATTGTGTGTTCCTGGGCAGTCAGCTGGATTTTTGCCTTCTTTGGCGTGATTGCCCGCACTGCTTCTAGTGTACAGGGCATCTCCATGATTGTTCTATTTCCGCTCACTTTTGTTTCCAACGCATTTGTGCCTGTCGGCACAATGCCTGGTTGGCTGCAGTGGTTTGTGAACGCCAACCCGATTTCACATCTTGTGAACGCAGTCAGAGAGCTTGCGAATACGGGAACGATTGGCGGGGAACTGGCGATCTCCCTACTTGGCGCTACAGTCATTGTGGCGATCTTCGCGCCGCTTACGGTGCGTGCTTATATGCGTAAAGCATAAGATGGCAGTCTTCTTGACGAGGACGAGAGATTTAAGGCAGAGTTAGTTAGGGGGGATTGAAATGACGCGTGTATTGGTCGTTGATGATGATCCGCATATTCGTGAACTGGTCGGACACTTTTTGAGAATGGAAGGTCTGGAGGTAGTCGAGGCGGTGGATGGTTTGGACGCGATGCGCATTTTTGATCAAATCAAGGTCGATTTGCTTGTTCTTGATATCATGATGCCGGGAATGGATGGTTGGGAGCTGTGTCGTAAGCTGCGAGAGCAAACCGATCTGCCGCTGCTTATGCTTACAGCTAAAGGCGAGACGTCACAGATCGTGAAAGGTTTCGCGCTCGGAACGGACGACTATCTTGTCAAGCCATTCGACCCCATGGTGCTTGTCGCACGTGTGAAGGCTTTATTAAAACGTTATCGTATCATGGCTTCAAAATCAGTAACTGTCGGAGATCTTGTCCTGCGCAGCGATACATTTGAGTGTCGGGCTGGAGAGAAGGAGATTACCCTGCCGCTCAAGGAATTTGAGCTGCTCTTCAAGCTGGCCAGTTATCCTGGCAAAACCTTTACCCGCGACCAGCTGATCGAACAGATCTGGGGTTATGATTATGAGGGAGACGAAAGAACGGTTGATGTCCATATCAAACGCCTTCGGGAACGATTTCCGGAGGCAAGCCACTCCTTCCGGATCAGTACGATCCGGGGATTGGGTTATCGGCTGGAGGTACGGCAATGAAGAGGGAACCGGGGTTACTCCATATTCTTGCGAGAGTCCTGCTGGTAGTATTGGTGCTATATCTTAGCTGGGCTGCCGCGTACTTTATTATGGAGGCGATCTATTCGCACATGTCATGGGCTCCCCATGGTTTGTTCGTCTTTCTTATGAATACGACGCTAGGCTTTTTCTTCTTCGGTATTATCAGTATGACGGTAAGGCGTTTCTTCCAGCCTAGAGAACAGCACGCTTTTACCGAAATGATCGATGCTTTAAAACGTATTTCGCAAGGAGACTTTCACATTAACCTGGATTGGGACCTCGGCGGGCGGAACGGAAAACATCGGAGGCCGCATCCTTATGTACAGTTGGTGGACAGCATCAATGATATGGCTGCAAATTTAAAGGCTATGGAAAAGCTGCGGGAGGAGTTTATTTCGAACGTATCCCATGAAATCGGCTCACCGCTGACCTCGATAATCGGATTCGCCAAAGCGCTCAAGGACGAAAATCTGGATCGTGAGCAACGAGATCGGTATTTGACGATCATCGAGACGGAGTGTATTCGTCTATCCAAACTAAGCGATAATCTCATGAAGTTGGCGATTCTGGATTCGGAGCGGCATCCGTTTCGTCCGTCCCTTTATCGGCTGGACAAGCAGCTGATTTCGCTTATTCTCGCCTGCGAACCGCAATGGGAGGCTAAAAAAATCGAGATGACTGTTGAGGTGGATATAGTTGAGGTCAACGCAGACGAGGATCTGATGGGCCAGGTTTGGGTGAATCTTCTTCACAATGCCATTAAATTTACACCGCAGGGTGGAAGCATATCTGTTTCTCTTTCAAGTAACGGTGATCAGGCGGTTATCTGCATTGCGGATACGGGACAGGGTATCAACGAACAGGATCAGCAGCGCATTTTTGAACGATTTTATAAAGCAGACCAGTCACGGGCCCGAACTGCAGGAGGCAGTGGCTTGGGACTGTCCATTGCTTATAAAATAACAGAGATGCATACTGGCTCTATCTCTGTATCCAGCAAGGTGGGAGAAGGAACGGTATTTACAGTTATGCTGCCGCTGCGCCAGAAAGTAATGAAAGGCAGCAACTGTGAAATGTACACCGGCACAGTAAGTTAAAAAGGAGCGTCTTCAAAGCCATAAGTGGCTGAAGGACGCTCCTTTTTAGTTCCCATGCTTCTACTCTTATGGCATATGCGTATGTGCTCAGGACTTAGATGTATTTACCGGCTGCATCTCCTGTATAGCTTCTTTCAAGCTTTGTGAGCATTGCTCATATAGCTGTTTTCTTTGTTGCTCACTGGAACCAGATGCGAGTTTTTGCAACTCCGTTGTGCATTGTTCCAGCAAAGTCAGCACGGCTTGATTCGAATCCTGCACCTTGCTTAGCTGTACATTATCACTATATTGGTCAATGTACAGTTCCCCTTGCGGGTCCACCTGTGCGAAAAACACATCTTTGACCGTTAGGCTCTTTTCCTTTAGCTTGGCATCCAGCCATTGTTGCGTAATTCCCATGTATGCCATTTGCTGCTCCATAACTTGTCCATCCATAATAATGGCTGTGGGTTCCTTCTCCGGCAGCTGCAGCATATTGAGATCTTTAAGCGTCACGGCCTGCTTGTCTTTGGTCAGCAGCACGTTGATCGCACCACTGGTCTCCATAATGGCAAATTCTACGTCTGCTACCTTGAATGCATTTTTGCTCCGCAACTGTTCCATGAGTTCATCCAGGGTAAGCCGTTCCTTTTTCATATTATCCTCTAAAATTTTGCCGTCTTTGATCAGGATTGTCGTCTTTCCATCTGTTATATCTCTGATTTTCTTGCTTTTAATTTGCAAAAATTCAATGCCAAGTGTTGTCAGTACCCATACTGACAAGGCTATGAGGCCTAGGTACCAGGTGGATTCACGCTCCATAGGAATGGTAGCAGCCAGGTTACCTATCGTGATTCCTGTTATATATTCGAACAAGGAAAGCTGGGATACCTGACGTTTTCCAAGAATTTTGGTGATTAAAAATAATATAGCGACAGCCATTAATGTGCGTATAGCAACCTCGGCCCAATCCTGCATTTGCTCAACCTCATTTCATTTCGCCACAAGGGCGCTACTATTCCAAGGATATCCGCGTCAAGGCCCATTTAAACTCCAATTCCCCTAAATTTTAATAACCAAGCTGCCAATAAGCGATGAAATACGATATAAAATTAAAATTTTCTATCGATGAATTATCATTCTCTATTGAACAAACGATTGACGGAAAGGAGGGGGGAGGATACATTATAAATATAATTCTTATTTAATTCATCGGGATTATAAACATTAAGCTCACGGAGGTATGTATATGTCGTCCAAACCTAAAGTTGTATTGTGGAGCAAAACCGGCTGTCATTTTTGTGGAGAGATCAAATCGTACCTGGAATCCCAAAATCAGCCGTATGAAAATATCCAAGTGGACGGAAATGATGCGCTGCGTGACGTGCTGGAGATCAAATATGGTATTCGTTATGTCCCTGTCGTCGAGGTAGGCGGCGATAACAAATATGAAGCACTGCTCAACCCGGATCTGGAAGAGTTGGGTAAAGTGCTGGAAAGTTACAATCAAGTGGTATAAGCCGACGGGAAATCATTATTTTCAAGAGAGGTGGAAGGGTTATGGCTAAGAATAGACAAATTAAATTTGGTGCGATTATTCACGGTGTTGGGGGAAGCATGACGACTTGGCGTCACCCTGAAGTACCTGCGGATGCGAGTGTTAACTTTGAATTTTATAAAACGCAGGCGCAAAAGGCAGAGGAAGGAAAGTTTGACCTCGTATTTATCGCAGATGGCCTGTTCATTAACGAAAAATCCATTCCCCACTTTCTGAACCGTTTTGAACCAATTACGATTTTGTCCGCTTTGGCTGGGGTGACGAAGCATATCGGACTGGTCGGCACACTGTCGACTTCCTATAGCGAACCGTTCACGGTAGCACGCCAGTTTTCTTCCATTGATCATATTAGCGGAGGTCGTGCAGGCTGGAATGTGGTGACTTCCCCGCTGGAAGGCTCTGCCCTTAACTTTAGTAAAGGCGAGCACCCGTCGCATCCGCAGCGCTATAAAATTGCAGAGGAATATTTGCAGGTTACCAAAGGACTGTGGGACTCGTGGGAAGAGGATGCGTTCGTTCGTGATAAGGAAGCCGGCGTATTCTTTGATCCTGAAAAGCTGCATACATTGAACCATAAAGGCGAGTTTTTCTCTGTGCAGGGTCCGCTGAACATTGGACGATCCAAGCAGGGACAGCCGGTTATTTTCCAGGCAGGTTCCTCGGAGGATGGCAAAAACCTGGCCGCCAAGGAAGCGGATGCTGTATTTACAGGACATGAAACGTTAGAGGAAGCGCAGCAGTTTTATCGTGATGTGAAAGAACGTGCGGTACGTTATGGTAGATCCGAAGAGGATATTGTCATTTTGCCGGGCATTTCGCCGATTATTGGCAGCACGACGGAGGAAGCGGAACGTAAGTATGAAGAGATCACGAATCTGGTGACGATTGAGGCTGCGTTAAAATATTTGGGACGTTTCTTCGATCATCATGATTTCTCACAATATCCGCTGGATGAGCCATTCCCTGAGCTTGATGGTATTGGCAGCAATGCGTTCCGCAGCGGTACAGATAAAATTAAACGAGTAGCCAAGGAACAAAATTTGACCTTACGCGAGGTTGCATTGCGTTCAGCTACACCGAGAACCTCTTTTATCGGAACCGCTGAGCAAGTAGCGGATCAAGTGCAGGAGTGGTTCGAAAGAAAAGGGGCAGACGGATTCATTATTGGTTCTGATGTGCCATCGGGTCTGCATGACTTCGTCAATCTGGTTGTGCCTATTTTGCAGGAACGCGGTATTTACCGTCAGGATTATGAATTTAGCACACTGCGTGAAAACCTGGGCGTGCCTATTCCTGAGAACCGCTATACAGCAGCCAGATCCAAAGTGAAGGTTGACGCATAACAGAAGGAGGGAAAAATATGTCCAAGGTTGTCATCCTATCAGGCAGTCCGTCTACACAATCCCGTTTATACGGCTTGATTAACTATACAACGGAGCAGTTGCAGCAGGCTGGAGCGGAGGTCACATTACTGAATGTGGTCGACTTGCCAGCGGAGGATCTGGTCACAGCTAACTTTAACAGCCCCGACGTCACAGCATCACTTGCATTGATTGCAGCAGCGGATGCCGTTATTGTGGCTTCTCCAGTCTATAAGGCGTCCTATTCAGGACTATTGAAAATATTCCTGGATTTGGTTCCGCAGGAGGGGCTAAGAGGGAAACCTGTCTTGCCTATATTTATCGGAGGTACACTGGCTCACCTGCTGGTCATTGACTATGCCTTGAAGCCGGTTATTAATGCACTGGGCGGAAGACATATTCTTGGCGGGGTGTATGCAGTGGATCAGTGGGTCGAACGTCTGCCAGATGGAGCATACGGGTTGTCGGAAGAATTGGTTGCACGGTTGGAACGTTCTGTTAAAGAACTAAATGAGCTATTAAAATTATAGATATTTTCAATATTTCCATTGACAGGTCGTTCAGTGAGTTTTATGATACAAAAAAACCAAGTTAACTTATTGGATAAATGTATATAAAACTTACTGGGGGACTTGCGTATGAATATCGAGAATATGGAAGCCTTTGTATACGTGAATCATTATGGGAGCTTTAATAAGGCTGCAGAAGCCTTGTTCTTGTCCCAGCCCTCTGTTACAGCCCGGATTCAGACGCTAGAGCGCGAGCTAGAATGCAAGTTGTTCGACCGCCAAAGCAAGCAAACGGTTCTGACGGAGGATGGACGAAAGTTTCTTCCTTATGCGGAGCAAATGCTTCAGGTGCTGCAAAAAGGGAAACAAAAGCTCCAACAGCGTAAGAAAGCCCCTCAGCAAATTCGAATTGGTTGCACGATATCGGTGTCGAACTACATCATTCCTGAAATATTAAAGCAACTTCGTGCCCGTTATCCAGAGGTTAACTACAAAATTGTGACGGCTACGACGGATCAACTGGTACATAAACTGTTGAACCGTGAGGTAGACATTAGTTTTGTGCGTAAAGTGATGCATCCGGCTATCCGTACGCTTGCTTTTTATGAAGATCCGATTTCCCTGTATGTATACGACGGCCATCCGTTTATGAAGACAGGAAAGGCCAGTATACAGGATATTCAACGTGAAACACTGGTGTTTTTTGAATGCGGATCATTAGATTGGATGAGAATTCATCGCGCTTTTGAATCACTGGAGCAGCCACCGGACATTGCTTTTCAGGTAGACAATGTGGTCACGGCCAAAAAGCTGGTATTGGAAGCAGCGGGTATTGCCTTTTTGCCGGATGTCTGTGTGAACCGTGAAGTAAAAGATCAGAAACTGTTCCGTGTCCATGTTCCAGAGGTAGCTGGGGTGTCGATGCAGATTAGTATAATAGCGACCAAAGAAGACTGTGCAGTGACCTCGGATTTTGCAGATGCACTGACAGAAGGTTTCCGGGGGGCTGTTTTGTTATAGAAAAGTTCTATGGCTTGATGGATTGACGTATAGGTTTCCAGGTGTTAAATTAATCACATCCTAAAACCAATTAAACTTATAGGAATTATTAATTATTGGATGTTGTAGCTACCATGTATGTCGCAAACTGCTGATATACAAAGAGATGAGGGGGATTCATATGAAAAAGTGGTTTGCAATATTGTCTGTTATGGCAATCATCCTGGTGTTGGCAGGCTGCGGTTCCTCAGATAACGCGTCTAGCGCGTCAGGTTCAAGCGGAGACGTGAAGAAAATTATCGTAGGCACAGGTACTCAATTCAAAAATGTATGCTTTATTGACGAAAACGGAAATTTAACAGGTTTTGATGTGGAGCTGATTAAGGAGCTGGACAAGCGCCTGCCTCAATACGAATTTGAATTCAAAACGATGGACTTTGGAAATTTGCTGCTAAGTCTCGATGCCGGCAAGATTGATCTGGTATCGCATCAAATGGAAAAAAACCCGGAGCGCGAGGCCAAGTATCTGTTCAACAAAAATCCGTATAGCATTTTTCTGAACAGAGTCGCTGTAGCGAAGGATAACAATACCATTCATTCAATTGATGATTTGAAAGGGAAAAAGGTACTCACCAGCCCAACCAGTAATGCGGCGTATGTGCTGAAAGAGTATAACAAAACTCACGGAGATGCCCTAAATATCGTTTATACGAGTGGTGCAGCCAATGATACGGTGCAACAAATTACGAGCGGCCGTATAGATGCTACCGTTACGACAGACTTTGCGAACCGTTTTAACACCGATGAAAAAGGAGAAGTAGCTCTGAAAACCGTTGGTGATCCTTTGACTCAATCGGATGTATTGTATGTACTGAACAAAAATGAGCAAGGGTTGGCGGATGACCTCGACAAAGCCATTCAGGAAGTGAAGGACGACGGTACGCTGTCGAAGCTGAGCATTAAATGGCTTGGAGAGGATTTCACTAAGTCTCTGGAAGATGTGAAAAAAGAAGGTAGCAGCAGTAAGAAGTAAGGATAGACGTAGACATTTCAGCGGTCAGGGTACTCTATGTATTCTGGCCGCTGATGTATAGAAAGGAGGCAGGCATATGAGCAGAGAGTTCAATATTGACTATGTTTTTAGCTTTATCCCGAAAATGCTGTCTTACTTACACATCACCTTGTTTATTGTGGCAAGCTCGCTTGTATTGGGGCTTATCATTGGTCTGTTGGTTGCGCTGCCTCGCATGTATAACATTCCATTTCTCAAACGTGTTTCTCAAGTGTATGTTTCCTTTTTTCGCGGAACCCCTATTCTAATCCAATTGTTTCTGGTGTATTACGGCCTGCCGGAGCTACTAAAGCTGGTGGATATCAATTCCTCCAGATGGGATGTGCTGTGGTTTGCCGTAGCAACCTACGCGCTCAATAGTGGAGCCTTTATTTCCGAAATTATCAGGTCAGGAGTAGAGGCTGTAGATCGGGGACAAATCGAGGCTGCACAGTCCGTCGGCATGTCAGGCTATCAGACCTTTACACGTATCATTATGCCGCAAGCGCTGGCTGTCGTGGTTCCGGTATTTTCCAATCTGGTGATTGGCAATCTGAAGGACACTTCGCTGGCATTTACGATCGGAGCGATGGAGATGACAGGGAAATCACAGACATTAGGGTCAGCTACCCAACATTTTGTTGAAACCTATATCGCGTTATCCCTTATCTATCTGGTGATCAGTCTGATTTTACAAAAATTGTTCAAGGTGCTGGAAAATACGCTTCTCCGGCATGAGCATCGGGATGCAGTACAGAAAGAACCCGAAAAACGAAAAAGCTTTGTGGTGCGTTACCTAAGAAGTCCCCGTCTTAGTAAAGGAGGTAAAGGCATATGAGTCTGGATTTTGGCTTTATATATACTGCCTTTTTAGGGTTGTTCTCCGCGTTGCCCAACACTTTAATTATTACGGTGGTTTCCGTACTGGCAGGGTTGGTCATCGGTATTATAACGGCGCTGGCGCGAATTTATAAGGTTCCTGTGTTGTCCCAGATTTCTCACGGTTACGTCACCTTTATCCGTGGCACACCGATGCTGATGCATTTGCTGCTTATTTATTTCAGTTTGCCTTTGCTGATTGATGCGGGAGCGAAGCATTTCGGCTGGCCGCTGCAATCCAAAGATGTTCCTTATATGGTATTTGCACTCATTTCGTTTTCCATTACCAGTGGCGCGTATATGTCTGAGGTCGTCCGTTCTGGAATTCAATCGGTCAACAAGGGACAAATCGAGGCGGCTTATGCCGTCGGTATGACGACGTGGCAAGTGCTGAGACGGATTGTATTTCCGCAGGCGTTCGTGGTGAGTTTGCCAAACCTGACGAATTCCGTTATTGGGATGCTTCATGGTTCTACCTTGGCCTTCACGGTTTCGGTCACAGAAATCCAGGCACAGGCTGAAATTCTGGCATCTACCAACTGGAAATATTTAGAGGTATATATTGCAGCTGCACTGCTATTTTGGGGCTTGACGGTATTGATTGAACGAATATCTGGCTTGGTAGAGAAAAAAATCAATGTCTTTAATGGAGGTCGAGCATCATGATCCGTCTGCAAAATATTACGAAGTCGTTCGGCAAACATGAAGTGCTCAAAGGCATTGATTTGACCGTGAACAAAGGCGAGGTCGTCGTTATTTTAGGCCCGAGCGGTTCAGGAAAAACAACTCTGCTACGCTGCATTAATTATCTGGAAAAGCCCAATGATGGGGAAGTTAGCATTGGCGATTTTACAGTGAACTGCAAGCGACCTGCAAAGAGGGATGTTTTGGCTCTACGTCAAAAGACAGCTATGGTTTTCCAGCAATACAATTTGTTCAAGCATAAAACAGCACTGGAAAATGTCATGGAAGGACTTGTCGTTGTCCGCAAGGTCAAGCAGGAGGAAGCGAAAAAAATCAGCATTGAGGTGCTGGAAAAGGTCGGTCTGGGTGAAAAGCTGAATCATTATCCAAGCCAGCTGTCTGGCGGGCAGCAGCAGCGTGTTGGCATAGCACGTGCTTTGGCGCTGAACCCGGAAGTGATTTTGTTCGATGAGCCGACTTCGGCGCTGGACCCTGAATTGGTGGGTGAGGTGCTGTCGGTGATCCGCAAGATTGCGAAGGAAGGCATTACGATGATTGTCGTTACACATGAAATGGGCTTTGCGCGCGATGTTTCAAATCATGTGGTATTTATGGATGGCGGTCATATTATCGAGGAAGGCACACCGGACGACATTTTTAACCACCCCAAAGAGGAACGTACCAAACAATTTCTGAAACGGATTACACCGGAATATAACTATTCAATTTAGACGGGAGAGGGAGATATGAGTATTAAAATCGGAGTATTGGATCAAAGCCCTATACACGAGGGGGAAACGGCAGCGCAGGCCCTTCGTAATACGATTAAGCTAGCACAGCGTGTAGAGGAATTGGGATTTACGCGCTTCTGGGTATCAGAGCATCACGATTCCGAGCAGGTTGCGGGCTCTTCGCCAGAGGTACTCATTTCCCATTTGCTGGCACGCACTGAGCGTATTAAAGTCGGTTCTGGTGGAGTGATGCTTCAGCATTACAGCCCTTATAAAGTAGCTGAAAACTTTAATGTGCTGTCCTCTCTTGCACCGGGTCGCGTAGATTTGGGAATCGGACGCGCACCGGGCGGGTTGCCGAAATCCACACAGGCGTTACAACGAAACGTTCATGATGCGCCTTCTCTCGAAGAAAAAATTGATGAAGTAAGTCGCTATATTCATAATATTCCGTCTGAAGAAGGACCGTTAGCCGGGTTACAGGCGAATCCGATTCCAGAAATACCAGCGGATATTTACGTTTTGGGTACAAGTACAGACAGTGCTGGAATTGCTGCGCGTTTGGGGTTGCCCTACGTTTTCTCGCAATTTATCAATAGTAATGAGCAGGTTGCATTGGAATCATTCCGTACGTATCGGGCGTCTTTCGATTATAGTTATGGACGTGAGCCGAAAGCTCTTTTTGCGCTTTCAGTCATTGTAGCGGACACTTCCGAGGAAGCTGCGGAGTTAGCAGGTGAACACAAGCTGTACAAAATTCATCTGGCCAGTGGCAAGACGGCTACGGTGGGCACGCTGGAAAGTGCAGAAGAGTTTGGCAAGCAATCGGGTGAAGAATATACAATTGAAGCTACACAAGCGCAAATTAACAAAGGGAATAAAGACGAAATCTATGCAGTGCTGACGGAAATTCAAGCGAAGTATCAGGCCGATGAGCTGATCGTTACGACAGGAATAAGAGATATACACAAGCGTGTGCGCTCGTTCGAGTTGTTGCATGAAGCTTTTGCCGGATTGCCTGTGCAGTCCTAGATGTTGTTGGTCTGAGAGAATTGTAACTATTTTGGGTTCACGAAGGAGGAATAGGGATGAGTGGATCAACCGGGACGAAGGAGCAGGTTTTGGAGCAGAAGTTGGTGGACATTCGCCGCCATCTGCATCGAAATCCCGAGCTATCTAACGAGGAGGTTGAAACTACCGCCTTTATCCGCCGTCTGCTGGAAGAACAGAACATAACCATTTTGGATGTGCCGCTGCGTACCGGATTAGTTGCGGAAATCGGCGGACAGCAGGAAGGGCCAACTGTTGCGCTTCGTGCAGACATTGATGCGTTGCCCATTCAGGAGGAGACGGGATTGCCTTATGCTTCGGTGCACCCCGGCAAAATGCATGCCTGTGGGCATGACTTTCATACCGCATCCCTGTTAGGAGCAGCCATACTCCTGAAGCAGCGGGAGCAGGAGCTGAGCGGCACGGTTCGGCTGGTGTTCCAGCCAGCCGAGGAAAAGGCCAAAGGCGCTGCCCAAGTGCTGGACAGCGGTGCGTTGGCAGGGGTGCAGGCCATATTTGGCCTGCATAACAAGCCGGACCTGCCCGTAGGCACGGTCGGCATCAAAGAAGGTCCGCTAATGGCAGCGGCAGACGGTTTTTACATCGAGGTGGAGGGTCTGAGCACACATGCGGCAGTGCCGCATGCAGGGATTGACCCCATCGTGGTATCGTCACATATCATTACGGCGCTGCAATCCATTGTGAGTCGGAGCGTTAATCCGCTGGATAGCGCGGTCATTAGCGTCACGAAGCTGCACAGTGGCAACGCCTGGAACATCATTCCAGACCGCGCCCATTTGGACGGAACCATTCGCACATTTGACGAGAATGTTCGCGCCCAGGTGACTGAGCGCTTCGAACAGGTCGTAAAAGGCGTTGCCGATGCTTTCGGCACGAAAGCGACCATCCGCTGGATCGAGGGTCCTCCGCCTGTGCTGAACGACGGTAAGTTGGCCGCCATCGCGGAGGAGGCGGCAGAAGCGGTCGGTCTTGACGTAGTTCGTCCCATACCATCCTCGGCGAGCGAGGATTTTGGGTTTTATCAGAAGAACATCCCCGGTGTATTTGTCTTTGTTGGCACTGCGGGAAGCAAGGAATGGCATCATCCTGCCTTTGATCTGGACGAACGCGCGTTGCCCGGAACAGCGAAGCTACTGGCTTCACTGGCAGATTCGGCATTGATATCCATAGAGTAGGAGTGCGAGCCTAGTCTATGGATACTTATCCCCTCTACAAGGAGGGGATATTTTTGTTTGACGCTATATCATTCTAATTATAGTATAATTTTGTAATTTTATTTAAAATCAAGAGTGGGTGTAATAAGAGAGTAGGATTTGTCCTTTTAGATGTCTCGTTTCCCAAGCGTGACTAACGGCGATGAGGGTCCCATCGATCCATCACCTGATGAAAACGTAAACATTGCGCCAGCTGCAACGGTCAGCACTTCTTATACTTCGCCTTGGGAAAATGTGAGCGCGCTTAATGATGGATTTGACCCAACCAGCTCTAATGATCGAAGTCATGCCGTGTATGGTAACTGGCCTGAGACGGGTACACAATGGGTCCAATATGATTTTGATCAAGAATATACGTTATCCCAAACGGATGTCTATTGGTTCCAAGATGGCGCGGGCGTTGATGTTCCTAAATCTTACAAGATTAAGTATTGGAATGGTTCCAGCTGGTCCAATGTCAAGCAGGAATTCATAGCTGAACAGTTAGAGTCTGATGAGATCAGGCTTTTTTTGCGCCTTGATTATGATGCTTGTTACGTTCATATTTGTATCTGTCTTTTGCTAAATTCTCGTATGAATGGATCACTAAGAATGAACGGGTGTACGATAGTATGTATAATGGACATCAGATATGAAAGAAAAGAGGACAGAAAGAGCGATGAGTCACGACGTGAATGCTCCTTACGATGTACATGTAGCATATGGACCGGTGTTTGAGCTGCTCAGCAGCTTACACACCTTTATTTGCCGCAAGGCTTACAAGAAGACCGATTTATCAGCCGAGTGGGCGGAGCAAGTGCGTGGAACGCTGTCTCCAGGTTTGTCCGAATTGCTGGAGTCCTTGGAAATCAATGCAGATTGGAAGGTTATTTATGGACTCGTCTGTATGCTTTCTGATCAGGGGAACGTTGAAGAGGTCGTAGACCGTCTGGAGAACCGGACTGTACAGGAATTAAACGAACAGGCATCAGCCTATGGGATACCGCTGCCTGACGACATGGAGAAGCTTCGCAAACTTGCATTGCAGCTGCTATCCGGTTGGGATAAAGAGTATTTTCGTCATGTGGATACAAGGATTCTAAGCGGGCTGAAACAGGAAGCGGAACGTAGAAACCGGGAGAAGGGCGCATATAGCTCTATGGAGTGGGTGGATCGTACAACAAATGGCTTCCGATTCGAGCCTTCCGAAGGGCTGACGCAGGTGTTGCTGGTACCGCAATATCATTTTCAGCCGATAAATATTATTTATCGATTTGGGTCGCTCCTGTTGTGCCATTACTCGGCAAGAATTTATGTTCAGGAGGACGATTTTTTATCCCCACAGGAATATCGAATGATCCGAAGCTTGGGGGAGAAGAGCAGGCTCAAGATTTTAAAATATTTGTACCAAAGCCAGTCTCCACGCACCTTTATTGAGATTGTCCGTCATCTCAAGCTGTCCAAGGGAATCACGCACGACCATATTTTTAAGCTTCGTGCCTCTGGCTTCATCCATGCACATTTTGACGGTGAAACATTGCTCGGCTATAGCGCACGGCTTTCGGCAGTAGATGAAATGCAACGGAGCATCCTGGGCTATATGGAGCGAAATTAGGCTGTACGCACCAGTTAGACTTTAACACTTTAAACAAATAGACGTCGACCATTTGGAATCCAGATGAGTGGACGTCTATTTTTTTACATAAAAAATGGAGTTCTCTCTTTACAGAACCGGAATAGATTCCTATAATGAGATTTATCTTATTAATTACAACTTGTTCGATCGGAATTTACTAAATTAACTTGGGGGGATTATTTTGAAAAAGAGAATCATTCTACTCAGCAGTCTACTTCTGGCAAGTTCTACCTTATTAGCAGCTTGCTCTAGTGGTGGATCAGATAGCGCTAGCGATGCTGCTTCGCAAAATAGTGATGCCGCACAGACAGCCGCTACAGCGCAGCCATTAACAAGTCTGGTACAAGCTTCTGATTTATCCAAATTGCCGGAAGTGTCCCAAAAGAGAAGCGACACGATTATTGTTGGTCTGACTGACCCAGCTGGGGTGTTTACTCCGTATTTTAACCAAAGCGGCTATGACGGCAACGTGATTTCGCAGTTGTGGACTCCGCTGGTCACGGTAGACGAGAAGGGGCTTCCGCTGCCCAATCTGGCTAAGAGCTGGGATATTTCCAAGGATAATCTAACGTATAGGTTTCATCTGGTTCCCGGTACAAAATTCAGTGATGGCTCTCCTTTGACAGCTGAGGATGTCGCTTTTACCTGGACGTTGATCTATGACAAAGCCTATCCTGGTGACAGCCGAATCCGAAAGCTGAACATTAAAGGCGGCAAAGATTATACGGAAGGCAAGG
The DNA here is from genome assembly GCF_054602535.1 of Paenibacillus sp. SEL1. Taxonomy (NCBI): domain Bacteria; kingdom Bacillati; phylum Bacillota; class Bacilli; order Caryophanales; family Paenibacillaceae; genus Paenibacillus; species Paenibacillus sp. SEL1. The sequence goes on from NZ_CM137723.1 coordinate 4,475,321, forward strand.
CAAAACAAATTGCAGGAATCAAGGTGATTGATGAGCAGACCATTTCTGCGACGTTGGAAAAACCAAACGCGCTGGCTCTGCCGATTCTGGGTGAGTATGTACTGTCCAAAGCCTACTACGGCAAGGATTACAAGTTCGGAGAGCTGGATTATTTTAAAAATCTACATAGTAGCCCACTGGGAAATGGGGCTTATAAGTTAGAAAAATTCATTCCGGGGCAAGAAGTTCGTCTAGAGGCGAATGATTACTTTTTCAAAGGCAAACCGAAAACACAGCATTTCATTTACAAAACAGCAGAAGGCGACGCTTGGCAATTCATAGAAACAGGCGATACCGATTTTTCTCAATTCACCGCAACTCAGGAAAATATCGACAAACTAAAAGGGCTTGGCTTTTTAAACATTTTGCCGTATACCCCTAGCACTTACGGATATTTGCAAGTAAATCTTGAAAATGAAAAGCTTAAGGATAAAAAGGTTCGTCAAGCATTGACCTATGGACTGGATCGGAAAAGCATTTATGTCGACGCAGCTCAGGGAGCAGGGGCGGTCGCAAACATTCCAGCTTCCCCAATATTCTGGTCTTACACGACCGATGGAATCAATCCATACAACTACGACCCGGAGCAAGCAAAAAAGCTGCTGGATGAAGCGGGTTGGGTAGAAGGTAGTGACGGTATCCGTGAGAAAAACGGACAGAAGCTGACTATTCACCTGCTGACCTCTAAACGTCCAGAAACAGACACCTTTATTGCGCTTGCGGCTGAAAATTACAAAGCGATTGGTGTTGACCTTCAACCGGAAATCTTTGCAGACTTTAATGCAATGGTCGCCAAAGTGGAAGGTAAAGATTATGATCTTGCCGCCTTCTCGACAGGCATGCTGACAGATCCATCAGATGGAATCGAGCAATTCGTCAATGGAGAAGTCAAGGGATATAACAATCCAAAGGTAAAAGAGCTATATGAAAAAGGCTTGTCTACAACGAATATGGAAGAACGGAAGAAAATATATCAAGAATTATATGTGCTGCTAAACGATGAACTGCCCGTTATTTTTACCAACTATAAGAAGACGGTGTATGCCTACAATGGTCGGATGGAACATGTAAAGGTCAGTCCGTTCATTGGCTTGTCTGGTAATCTGTTCGAATGGTCCCTTAAATAAGCCACATTTGCGGGCCCCTTGTGAAGAACATCAGGTTCGGATCAAGGGGCCTCCCAAATGGGGAAAACGTAATGAGTAGCCTGACCTTGAATTGAAAGGAGTCTGTCATGAGCTCGTTTTTAACGAAAAGACTGACATATATGGTTATTATTTTGTTGGCCGCTTCGATGATGATTTTTTTCCTGTATGCCATGACACCGGGAGATTTCATTAGCGGCAATCTGAAGCTGTCGCCAGAGAGAAAGGCGGAGCTGAGGGGAATTTACGGCCTGAATAAGCCTATTCTTGAACGCTATGGAAATTGGCTGGGCAATGCGTTGCATGGAAATTTTGGTTATTCGCTTGCCCAGCAGAAGCCGGTGCTGACCTTATTTAATGAGTATATCTGGAACTCGTTTTTGTTGGCCGTTGTATCGACCTTCCTGACCTGGTTTATCGCGGTCATTATCGGTGTGGTTGCTGCTTATAAGCAGTATTCATGGTTTGATACTTTGGTAATGGTGGTGATTTTCGCTGCCATGTCTGTGCCCTCATTTTTTATCGGGTTGTATCTGATTAAAATTGCAGCGGTTGACCTGAAGTGGTTGCCACCCGGTGGCATGCTCAATACGGGCAGTAACGCTACAGGTATGGAATATGTGAAGGAGGTTCTCCAGCATATGACCTTGCCAGTGATCGTTATGACGCTGCTGGGACTGGGGTCGTTGACCCGCTACTTCCGTAGCAATATGATCGACGTGATCCAGCAGGATTATATACGCACAGCCCGTGCAAAGGGCTTAAAGGAAAGAAAGGTACTTTTTACGCACGCATTGAGAAATGCATTACTGCCTGCCATTACGCTCGTTGGCTTCGAATTACCTGCGCTGTTTGGCGGGTCCCTGATTATTGAAAAGATTTTTAATTGGCCGGGAATCGGTCAGTTGTACATGCAATCCTTTTCGCTCCGGGATTATCCGCTACTTATGGGCTTTACGATGCTAATTGCCATATTGAGCGTGATCGGAACACTGTTGTCCGATATTTTGTATCGCATCGCGGACCCGCGTGTGAAAGTGTAAGAAGGGGGCTAAGGAATGTCATCCGTGAGCAGTAATTTGAGCAAGAGCAACGGCAGACTGCGAGCAACTGTTAAATCTTCAATGTGGCAGCAAGCGCTCCGACAGCTGTTCAGAAACAAGCTTGCTATGGCTGGTCTGCTCGTCGTGGTATTTATGTTTTTGCTCTGTTTTATCGGTCCGTTATGTTCTCCTTATTCCGATAATAAAACAAATATATTAATGATGAACAAGGCGCCCAATATCCATCACTGGTTAGGAACAGACAAACTGGGGCGGGATGTGCTGACACGTGTGATGCAGGCAGGTCAAATTTCTCTTACCGTGGGTTTGGCTTCCATGGTATTGTCAGTCTTTTTGGGGGCTACGCTGGGGGTCATATCCGCATATTTTCGCGGGATTGCGGATCAGATCATTATGCGCGTTGCTGATTTGCTGCTGACGATTCCCAGTTTGCCGCTGCTATTTATTATGGGCGCGCTGCTATCGGACTGGAAGGTTCCACCCGATCAACGGATGTATATTGTCATGCTGATGCTTAGTCTGGTCAACTGGCCGGGGATTGCACGGATGGTGAGGGGCCAGATGCTTAGTTTACGGGAACGTGAATTTATGCAGGCCGCGACAGTACTGGGACTATCGAATCGCCGAAAGCTGTTCAAGCATCTGCTGCCGAATATTTTGCCGTTGTTGATCGTTATTGCTACATTGAATATTGGCGGAGCCATCCTGAGTGAATCTGTACTCAGCTTCTTTGGTCTTGGTGTGCTGCCCACGACACCGACTTGGGGCAATATGATTGATGCCGCCAACAATGTGCTGGATTTTCAGCAACGACCTTGGTTGTGGATACCGCCAGGCCTGTCTATTTTTGCTACAGTCATCGCTATTAATATTTTTGGTGACGGGCTACGGGATGTACTTGACCCGAAACATAAGAGGTAGGTGATGATACACCATGGACAATTTACTTTCCATTGAACATTTAAGCACTCATTTTTATACAGAAGAAGGAACGGTTAAAGCGGTGGATGATATCAGCTTCCGTGTGAAGCCGGGGGAAACGGTATGCATTGTCGGTGAATCGGGCTGCGGCAAAAGTATTACCGCGATGTCGATCATGGGTCTGATCCAGAGTCCTGGTGGTAAAGTGGCAGGCGGAAGCATCCGCTTTGAGGAAACCGATCTGCTAGAGCTTAGCAGAAATGAGATGCGCACGATTCGCGGACATGAAATCTCCATGATCTTTCAGGAGCCGATGTCTTCATTGAATCCAGTCATGACCATTGGCGAACAACTGTCAGAGCCGCTGATTGAGCATTTAAAGATGGGACGAAAGGAAGCTCGTAAGCGGGCACTGGAGCTGATCGAACAGGTCGGTATATCCCGGCCGGAGCAGATTTTAAAAAGCTATCCGCATGAACTGAGCGGGGGGATGCTACAGCGAATTATGATTGCCATTGCTGTTTCTTGCGGTCCCAAGCTGCTTATTGCGGATGAGCCAACCACGGCGCTGGATGTAACGATTCAGGCGCAAATTCTGGATATGCTGCGTGAGTTTAAAGCTCAATCCAATATGTCGCTCATGCTAATCACCCACGATCTGGGTGTTGTCGCCGAAATGGCTGATTACGTCATAGTGATGTATGCGGGCAAGATCGTCGAGGAAGGCGAAGTGGTCCAGCTGTTTAATCATCCCAAGCATCCTTATACACAGGGGTTACTAAAATCCAAACCGGTGCTTAATCAGCGCCAAGAGGAACTGTATTCCATCCCCGGGCAGGTCCCTAATCCGCTGGAACTGACGACTTCCTGTTATTTTCACGACCGCTGTGGGCATTGCATGGACATTTGTCGGATAAAAGAGCCTACGTTAAAAGAAGTTTCAGCTCAGCAGAAAGCATCCTGCTGGTTATATGAGGAGGCGGTTGTTCATGGCTGAGCCGTTGTTGGAAATAGACCGCTTAAAAACGTACTTTCCGGTGAAGTCCGGGTTTATGAACCGTACTTCAGGACATGTGCGGGCGGTAGACGATATTAGCTTTACGATCCGTCAGGGTGAAACCTTTGGATTAGTAGGGGAATCGGGGAGCGGTAAAAGCACGGTGGGCCGCACGATTGTTAGATTGACGGATAAAACGGACGGTACCGTAAAATACAAAGGGGTAGATCTGCACAGCCTGTCTGCCAAAGGGATGCAGGAGCTTCGTCCCAAAATTCAGCTGATCTTTCAAGACCCGTACAGCTCGCTGAATCCGCGTGTACGGATTGGTGATGCCATTGGTGAGGCGTTACTGGATCACGGTATAGCAACGAAGGAGGAGGTCCGGCAGATTGTGCTGGACGTGCTCAAGCTGTGCGGATTATCAGAGTATCATATCGATCGTTTTCCCCATGAATTCTCGGGAGGGCAACGTCAACGGATCGGCATTGCCCGGGCGCTGGCACTTCAGCCGGATCTAATTATCGCTGATGAGCCGGTATCAGCGCTGGATGTGTCCATACAGGCGCAGATTATTAACCTATTCGCCAAATTGCAGGCCGAACGGGGTCTGACATATTTGTTCATCTCGCATGATTTGAGCGTGGTGGAACATTTGTGTTCCCGTATTGGCGTAATGTATCTAGGCTCCATGGTCGAAACGGCTTCGCGTGACGAGCTATTTGGGAATCCGTTGCATCCGTATACGAAGGCGTTGCTGTCGGCTGTACCTATTCCGGTACCGAAGCTGAAAAGAGAACGAATTTTGCTCAAGGGGGATATTCCAAGTCCGGTTAATCCGCCTTCGGGCTGCAAGTTCCATACTCGCTGCCCCTTTGCAATCGACCGTTGCTCCAAAGAGATTCCACTCTATCGTGAGGCTCGTCCAGATCACTGGGTAGCTTGCCATTTGGCTGAATGAACATAGCTAGTCAATAAATTTTAAAGCCGTTGAAACGGCAGACCGATCACAAGAGTGAACGGGGCTACTGTTTCAACGGCTTTTTAATGCTGTGATTCAAACCGCTTGGGTTGACAACACACCTGGAGCAGCGTTATATTAAATATTAATCGTAATAATTACTATTTATTGTGCGAAATTATGTCCATATCCGTGTTCATCCATCTCGCAGTAGTGAGGGTGAACCTTCATGATTGGCATATATCACAAGGAGGAGCTTTACATGGCCAAGAAGTCAAAAGTCGTAAAAGAGAAGAAACGCCAGGAAATTGTAGCTAAATATGCGGATCTAAGACGTGAATTGAAAACAAAAGGGGACTACGAAGCTTTGCAAAAGCTTCCGCGTGACTCATCTCCAACCCGCCTGAAAAGCCGTTGCGAGCTGACAGGCAGACCCAGAGGATACTTGCGCAAATTCAAGCTGTCTCGTATCGCATTTCGCGAGTTGGCACATAAAGGCCAAATTCCAGGAATTACGAAATCAAGCTGGTAAACAGGCACTTATGTCGATCGTCAGCGCATGGAGATTATCTGTGTTGTTAACCTGAGGGTATGTCTGATAGAAGGTTGTAACGGGAATGCTTCATGTCGTAGGGGACATGGGGCATTCCTTTTCCATGGAAAATATTATCGTTTGTATTGATTCTCCTCAGCTGGTTAGGTAGAATATGGACGGGTTAAAAATACTACATAACAAACGATGATATATCAGATTATGTATACCTCAGGAGGAGCTACAAGATGGAAGTGAAACAGAAAGAGGACTCCTTTTGGAGTATGGTCAAAAAAGGAAACAAATCCTCGGGCTCGGCGGCGTTAGGGAATACCGGCATTGCCTTAATTAAGGGGATTGCTTTTGCCTTGACAGGCAGCGGTTCTATGTTTGCTACGATGATGCATTCCATTGCGGATGCAGTAAATCAAATGTTTGTATTCGCGGGCAGTGTACTGGCAGAGAAAAAACCGACAAAACGCTTTCCTACCGGCTTTGGACGAGTGATTAACCTGTTCTGTATGGTTGCCGTTATTGTCGTAACGATTATGGCCTATGAAACCGCATTGGAAGGCATTCATTTGCTGCAGCATCCGGCTGAATCTACACATGGATTTTGGATTAATGTAGTAGTGCTGATTTTGTCACTAGTGGTGGACGGATTTGTATGGAGCAAAGCGATGAAAGAAGTGCTGCATGAATCCAGAGTAGAAGCGAAGGGGTTAGGCATTTTCACCTCTGCGTTCCGCCATGTGGGGCGTGCTGCACCGCCAACCCGGCTGGTGTTTTATGAAGATTTGGTAGCAACAACGGGTGGAGTACTCGCTTTGCTAGCAGTGGTGGTCACATCGCTGACAGATTTTAAACTGCTGGACGGCATTTCAAGTATTCTCATCGGTTGTCTGATGGTCGGTGTTGCTTTCCGGGTCGGTTACGACAACATGGTAGGTTTGATCGGTGTATCTGCTCCTCCTGATATCGAAGAACGTGTGGCTTCCATTATTCTCGCAGATACGCATGTTACTGATATTTATCAAATGCGTATTTTGCAGGAGGGACGCTATTATCACGTGGAAGGGTTGATTGAGCTTACGCCGGGCATGACGCTGGCAGATGCTGACGATATTAAATTTAGAGTCGAGGACGCTTTGCTGCGTGATCCTAATATCTCAGATGCAGCACTGGGTATTCTGGAGGATGACGGGATTAGAAAGTGGAAACAAGAGAAACCCACAGTTTAGAAAACATGATCAAAGCGAATCTGGACGGAGATTGGCACTAGTGTAAAACAAGAACTTCCATGACCACGGCAACGGGGCATAGAGGTTCTTTTATTTTTTCTCAATTGTTTTGCTACCCCTTTGAATTTACAATGATTGTTAGATACAATGAAAGCGTTAACAAAAAAGAAGGTGAAACAAATGCTTCTCATGAGGAGGAAATGCAGATGAGTCTTCTGAGGGAGGCTTGGCCTGCTTCGCGGCTCGTTAAGGCGCTGGCTGGCGGCATGCAGGATTCAGCAAGGCAACGGTTAAGGAGTAATTGGACAAAAAGGCTACGGACGACTGTCTCTGAGCCGATATACGCCGAGCTTTGGATGGATATTGAGCGTGTCTGTAAAGATAATTGGGAAGCATCATGGCCTGAACTGCCGTTGTCTCTGTTTCGGCAATTTGCTAATACAGGAGAGCGCAAGCCGTATGAGGATGTGTACTTTGAACGGCGTGGACGACTGGTTGCTATAGTGCTGGAAGCTGTTGTCAAGCCGGATCCTCGAAAGATGAAAGAGGTGGAAAGCGGTCTGCTGGACATATGCAGTGAGTACACATGGGCGCTTCCTGCACATGTCAATGAAGAGGACACCGTAACACCGCCTTGGCAGCAGGTGGATTTATTCGCGTCCGAAACAGCACAAACGCTGGTTGAAATTTTATTGCTGCTAGGAGAACAACTGGCTAGCCATGTAGTCGCTCAGGTGCACGAAGAGATCGAACGTCGTGTACTGGAACCCGTTTTTTGGAAGCCTCGTCATTTTGGATGGAAAACCGCAGATCATAACTGGTCGGCAGTATGTGCTTCCGGTTGCGGAATTGCAGCACTGCTGCTGGTAGAAGATGACTCTTCCAGAGCGGTAGCCATCGAGAGTATGCTGGGCGCGCTGGATTGTTTTTTGGCAGGCTATAGTGAGGACGGGGGATGCCCCGAAGGCGTAGGATACTGGGTGTACGGCTTTGGTTATTTCATTTATTTTGCCGATATGCTGCGTGAGTTTACCGAGGGAGCTGTGGATATTCTGAACTCGAAAAAGGTTAGGCAAATTGCAGCCTTTGGGGAGCGGGTTCATCTGTCGAATGGAATTTTCGCTAATTATTCGGACAGTAGTGAAACGGAACGATTGCCTTCCGGACTCATCTCTCAGTTGAATTCATTGCAAGAACGACCATCTACACTCCCTTTCCGCGTACCTGGTCTGTTGGAAGACCCCTGTCGCCGCTGGGCTCATGTATTGCGTAACCTGGTTTGGACGAATTCTTTGGCATTTGGGAGCGGTGAGACCGTTTCCAATTATTTGCCGCAACTCGGTTGGCTGATGTGCCGCAGCCGCAGTTCCAGCCATAGTGGACCCAGAAGCCAAAAGGGTGAATCAGGTGTCATGCTTGCTTTTTCAGCGAAGGCTGGGCATAACAATGAACCGCACAATCATAACGATCTTGGACATTTCATCCTTCATGGCGGTGGCGAAAATCTATTGTGTGATCTGGGAGCAGGCTTGTACACGAAAGCCTATTTTTCACCGGGACGAGAGTCAATTATTAATATCTCCTCTAGTGGTCATTCCGTGCCTGTCATCAATGGGACTATACAGCAATCGGGCGCAAAGGCAAAGGCGGTTGTGCTGGATATTGCTTTGGATGAGCAGGAGGAGGTACAGACGGGCACAAGGCTAAAGCTTGATTTGACATCTGCTTATCCCGTAAAGGAATTGGTGGTCTTTACCCGCTCCTTTATATGGAATGTGCTGGAGGGAAACGAGGGGGCAAGGCTTACCGTCACCGATCACTTTGAGTTTGAAACGTCTGGCGTGAGCATGAAGTCATGGGATGTGAGGGAGCTTTTGATCAGCCGTATTCAGCCTAATCTGGGAACAGGCTTCGTAGAATGGAAGGGAGCGAACGCAGTCGTCAGGCTAGATTATGATGCCGGCGTGCTGCGGGCGGGGTTGGAGGCTGTGAAGCACATAGATCATGCCGGAGCTCCCTTTGTGTTTTATAAAACATCGCTGCAACTAGACTCCAATCACTGGAGCGATTCTGCAAGCGTAGATTGCAATCTGTTTTTTACCATACATTAATTTTCATTTTGAATGGGAGGCAGACAGGATGAATAAGCTGCAGACAGGCAGCGTGTACCCTTGGCAGACGGAGCTGGAGAGATTTATAGAACAGGTGGAAAGCGCGCCAAATCGAGTGAATGACGGATGGACTCACCAACGTAAGCTGGCCGTGCTGGAAAAGCTGGTTCGCGCATATGCCCTGCGTCAGGATGATACCGGAGCTATCATTGACCCCCATTCTGAAAGTGAACGGTACTACTCCACCCCGTCCTATGCGTTGGCAGCGGCGGTGTTGGTCAAAGAAGGCCGGCATGATTTACTGGAATCTGCTGCTGCAGCCTTGACGCATAGCATAGCTTGTGTAGTGGAGGAAAAAGCTCCAGATCACCACCCAGACTTTTTTCCAATTATGATGATGGGCGCGTATCGGCTCCTTAAAAATCTGCTGCCAGAGCAAGCCACGGCTTGGAAACAGCAACTGAGCAGGATTCAGCCGGAGCAGACCTACATTTTTACGATGAGCAAAATGAAAAATCCGAACCGGATGATCAACTGGAATGCGATTATGATTTCCGGCGAGTTTTTGCGTGCAGCGGAAGGACTTGCAGCCGATTCGGAATGGATGGAGACGTATATCCGCAGCTACCACCTGCCTCGTTTTACCGGCTTGGGCCTGTACCAGGATGGACCGCTGGATCGGCCCAATAGTCCATTTGCCTACGATATCGTTACACGTTTTCATTTGGGCGTAATGCTGGAGAACGGATATGATGGCAGCTGCGCACTCGAACTGCGTGATCACCTTCGCAGGGGGGCGCTCAGCACATTGCTGGCGCTATCCCCGCACGGGGAAATTCCGCCGCGTGGAAGAAGCGCGCAGCATCAGTGGAACGAAGCGGCCGCGGCCTTTGTCTTTACAACACATGCTCAGCAGGCTTTTACAGCAGGAGAGCATGGGCTCGCAGGTGCGTTCCGACGGGCAGCAGATCTATGCTGGCAAACCATTAGCCGTTGGCAGACCGATGACGGCAAGCTGCATATCGTCCGCAACCATTATTCGTCCGAGGCACGGCATGGCTTTGAGGTGTACTCGAATCATACCTGCTACAGTCTGTGGACGGCGGCTGTGCTGGCCCACACCCTTCTATATAGTGAGGAGATGGATCGCATTTCCCCAACCTTCATCCCGGCGGAGATCGGCAGCCGGGTGTTGGCAACGGACGGTTGGTTCCAGACTGTCATTGCAGCCGTAGAGGGGCAGCAAATGCTTGTGCAAACATCGGTCAACGATCCGTACAATGTTCCGGGCATCGTGCGTATTCAGCAGTCTGCGCTGCCGTCGCTGATCGGTCCGTCCTCAGCAGGTCATGCAGACCGCGGCTTTACAGGCTTCGCGGAGGGAGATATTTTCCCGCTAAGCTATACCCCGGCCTGGCAAACGGAGGACGGAAAATGGCACAGCTTGTCGGAAGGTATTCCCGGTACGCTGGAGTTCGACCGGGATGGAGGGATTGACCCGCAGGATGGTGGAGGAACCGTACAGATGGAACAAAGCTCAGCGTCTGACGGAGCAACGGATTTTACACTCCTGTGGAAAGGCCCATTCCCGGGAGTGAGGGAAATCCGAACGCATTATCGTCAGGTACCCGGCAAAATTGAAGTGGCGTATGAGCTTCAAGGCAATATTCAGAATGTAGGGGCGCTTATTCCCTTAATGGCGTATGACGGTCGGGAGCGCAGCGTTATTCATCATGTCATGTCAGCCGGGAAAGAAACGGAAAGCATTCGAGTAGAATACGCAGGTGCAAGCCTCGAAGTCATCCCGACGACGGAAGGAACGAGCGTGGTATGGCCGGAAGAAATAGCTTCCGTGGCCTGTCGGAATGGGTTACTTAAGGGAGCGCGTCTGGAATGTGAAAGTAATCGCATTTCCTTTATCATTCGGTTACCTGAATAGATAGAGCTAGGGCCATAAATATGATTTAACACGTGGAAAAAGGAGAGGGAAAAGAAATGACAAAAGCAGAAGCGTGGCTGGAGCAATCGTGGGAGCTGGCTTTGGATAAGACGCTTGCCTTGGCGGCAAGACTGGGAGACGCTTTTCCACATGTTGCTGAGGGTGGACGTTATGATAATCGTGAAGAAGCGTGGTGGACAGCAGGTTTTTATCCGGGGCTGCTATGGCTAGTCAATCGGGCGCGTCCTGACAGTGTGGCTGCCGGGATTGCACAGCGGTGCGAGGGTCGTTTGGAAAAAATACTCTATAATAGCGAAGCTGTAGACCATGATCTTGGCTTTATTTGGCTGCTCAGCGGTGTGGCCGCCCATCGGCTGACCGGAGATTCTGAGTCCAGAAGACGTGGGTTGTTGGCTGCCAATCTGCTGGCTGCCCGTTTTAACGTGAATGGCCGTTTTATTCGCGCATGGAACTTCCCCTCGAAGGACATGGATACACGGGGCGTTGCGATTATAGACAGTATGATGAATCTACCCTTGCTTTATTGGGCTTCGGAGGAAAGCGGAGATCCGCGTTTTGCCGCTCTCGCTGTGCAGCATGCAGATACCGTAGCACGTGAATTTGTCCGTTCGGACGGCTCTATCGCACATGTAGTCGAATTCGATCCGGAGATTGGAAAAAAGGTCGCCGAGCATGGCGGACAGGGATTTGCTCCCGGTTCTGCCTGGGCACGCGGCACGGCTTGGGCTTTGTATGGTTTTACGCTTTCGTACGGGTACACGCGCGATTCGCGTTATTTGAAGGTGGCCGAGAACACGGCTGATTTTTTTCTATCCCAGCTGGGTGATGCTTGCCTGCCTGGGTGGGATTTTAGAGCAGAGGAAGAGCACCGCGGGGCATGGGATTCATCGGCTGCGGCAATTGCGGCCAGTGGTTTGCTGGAGCTGGCAAAATATTCGGCGCGTGCGGAGCATTTTACAGAAGCAGCAGAATCTATCCTCGAGGGCTTGCATCATACGTGTACAGCGTGGGGCGAGGAGCATGAGGGATTGCTGTTGAACGGAACCGTACATTATCCTGAGCAAAAATACATCAACGTTCCCATTATCTATGGCGATTATTTCTTTGTCGAGGCATTGGCAAAGCTGCGCGGTGAAGAAGGTTTGTTTAGTGTGGAGGGCAAAAAATATAGTGTATAAGCGTGCAAGAACGAACTCATTTTTAATCGTCCTATAATTTGTCAGATTTACGGAATGAATTGTGAGACAGCGTGTGTGTAATTTCATTTACATATACGCTGTTTTTTTATGCATGAAAAGGCTGGATTTATTTCGATGCCAAAGTACTACTTATGGGTAGTTAAGAGATCATAGCTGCGCTTGTTTTGTACCCAATCAGAGAAAAATCATTGTATATAAGCTCTTAATTCCTATGAAAATTTTCATTTTGATGCATGGAAATAGGTCCTTTTACTTGTTTAAGAGCATTTGCTCGTAAATTGACAATATAGGTGGGTAACCGTATGATATCTTCTTGGATAAAGGGATAAACTGGATTTTAAATCTCATTTGCAAAAGGAGTCATACATATCATGACAGCAACAAGTGATACTGAAAGACGGATGTACGGAGGATTCTGGATAAGAACAGCAGCGTTTTTGATTGATCTAATCATCCTTACTGCCATAGTCCTTTTAGTAGGGGGCGCAATTTACATTATCCCAGATCTTCTGGGCATAAAGGAGACGGGTTTCATACAAGTACTGCTTATGTTGTGGCCGCTGATTCTTTGGCTCGTGCTACCATGGCTGTATTGTGGTTTATGGGAGTCATCGAAAGTACAGGCTACACCGGGTAAGCTTGCGTTCTCTTTAATTGTCGTGGACAAGGAAGGAAGACGTCTTGGATTTTTACACGCCTCAGGGCGTTATTGGATTAAAGCTATTTCTTTTGTAATTGCTCATATTATTTATATTGTGGTTGCTTTTACTGCCAAAAAACAGGGACTCCACGATCTTTGTGCCAACACCTTTGTTGTACATAAAAAAGAATTGCAGCGATATGACCAGCAATCGTCTTTTCTATAAGTATTAGAGGAGATCACCAAAGCTTCTGTTTAATGCATATTCTTCAATTAACAAGAAACCAGCTAATGCTTGCAATACATTAGGTGGTTATTTGTTTTTTCATTTTGTTATGGAGTTTTACTTTTTTTGTCAGGAAAGCAAGACATTTTTCATTTATAAAATAACGATACTACGGTGGTGTGCAGCGTAGTGGAGGATTTGAATATGGAGAAGCGTAGCGTTCGCCTTTGCCATGGGATTCTTACCTTTTAAAGGTTTATGAAAATCTGAGAATCCCGGGGCAACAGCGATCGTAGGATCAAATGCTACACGTAGCGTCTCACTCAGACGAAAGTATAACCCTTTATTTTAAAGGGTTTCTTATACCAACATAAAAAATGTAAGCTGTTCTTACAGTTTTCATGTTCTTTTTAGCTTGTTTTGCGTTATAATGAAAGGATGCACATTATGAACGAATTGGAGGCACAGCCCGATTGACTACTTACCCTTTTGCCTTTGATCCGTCCAAGCCGTTTATTGAGCAGGCAAGTGACTGGATTGCGGATGTATTTTATGAAGTTTTGCCTGAAGTCGGCTTTGAGGTTCGGGATGAACAAATTTATATGGCATTCCAGCTAGAACGTGCCTATAAGGAAAAAAAGACCATTTTTGCAGAAGCAGGTGTGGGTACTGGTAAAACGCTCGTATACCTGCTGTACGCTATTGCATATGCCCGATACATGAGAAAACCGGCGATTATCGCCTGTGCGGACGAATCGTTAATTGAACAATTGGTAAAGCCGGAAGGGGATATTGCCAAGCTGGCACAGCATTTGAATCTGACGATTGATGCCAGATTGGGGAAGTCGCCGGATCAGTATATTTGTCTGAATAAGCTGGATGAGGTGCGAGGCGGACTGGATGAGGACGCAGATGTTTTCCGTGATATTTATCAGGAACTGCCGGATTTTGTTCATTTTCCAGATACGTTACAATCCTTTACTCCTTACGGGAACCGAAAGGAATATCCCGAGCTAACAGATGGACAGTGGAGCAGACTCGGATGGGATGTATTTCAAGACTGTCTCGTTTGCCATCAGCGGCATCGTTGCGGTCAGACGTTATCTCGTGATCATTACCGTAAAGCGGCAGATCTGGTCATCTGCTCTCATGACTTTTATATGGAGCATGTATGGACCTACGAAGCGAGAAAGCGCGAGGGTCAGCTGCCGTTACTGCCGGAGCACAGCTCTGTTGTCTTTGACGAAGGACATTTGCTGGAGACAGCGGCACAAAATGCGCTTACCTACAAGCTTAAGCACGCTCAGTTTGAATCTATAATTACCCGATTGCTGGAGGGAGAAGTACGGGAATCTTTGGCAATGACGATCGAAGATGCGATCTCCCAAAGTGAGGCTTTGTTCGCTGCGCTTGATAAGAACAGTCAGCCTGTACAGGGTTCTAATCGCAAGGAGTTCATTCTGAATGAGTCACTGATTCGAGAGGTAAACCGCTTTGGTGAACTGATCGGCACGATCGAAGAAGAGCTTGTATTTGAAAGCGGGCTATTCTCTTTGGATGAGTATCAAGTCAAAATTGTGGAAGAACATTTGGAAATGATTCAAACCGCGTTGGCTTTGTTTAAGCGTCCTGAACTTCTCATTTCGTGGGTGATGGAGGATCAGGATGGATTAACGCTTGTGGTTATGCCGAAGATGGTAAAAGAGATTCTCAAAGAACGAGTATTTGCGCAGCATATACCGATCGTATTCTCTTCAGCTACACTTTCCGTAGAGAGCTCTTTTGACTATATGGCGCAGAGTCTCGGTATTGAAAATCCGCTAACGTTTTCTGTTGCTTCACCTTATGACTACAGCGATCAGATGCAAGCTGCACTGTACCCGTTGCAAGCGGGGGATGATCCAATCCCGAGAGCGCTGGCACTGCTGGAGAAATCACAGGGAAGAGCGCTTATCCTGTTTCCTTCACAGGAAGAACTGGCTGCATTCCAGACGGGTCTCGTTGCTTACCCGGAGGCGTCTGCCTATCGTTTTCTGTACGAAGGTTCGGCTGAAATCAGCCATCTGATCTCAGCTTTTCAGAATGACGAGGAAAGTGTGTTGTGCGCTGTTACATTATGGGAAGGATTGGATATTCCTGGACCTTCTCTGTCGCACGTCATTATCTGGTCACTGCCATTTCCTCCGAATGATCCGGTTTTTACGGCTCTGCGCAAGGATGCAGCAGATCCGTTTATTCAGATAGATATGCCTCACATGGCACTTAGACTCAGACAAGGCATAGGGCGTTTAATTCGCTCGCGTAATGATCGGGGCTGGATATCCATCATGGGCCAGGATTTGAGTCGTCAAGAAGTACGTACACAAGTTGAACAACTACTGCCTGCGGGCGTAGAATGCACCGTAATTGAAGGAAACCCGGGGGGAATAAAAACATGTTGAACTTTACAACGTACACAGTAGATCAGATTAAAGATGCTTTTGGTATTTTGACTGGACAGCGTTATGAATTTATCATTGATGTAGAGGTAGAGGAGGACGACGAGCTATACACTGAAAACGGACTGTATATCCGTTGTCTTTATCTAGTAGACGAAGAAAAGACGGGACTGCTAAAGTATGAATTAATTGAAAAAGTAACGAATCGTTACATTGATCTTGAACTTGAAGATGATGAGTTGCAAGCTGTTGAGACCTTCTGTAAAGAACATGTACAGGATGAAACAGTGAAGTAATAGTATAGAACACTTAGCTAGCAAAGCTGGTATATAGCTAACATATAATGAAGATATCAAGGAGTCCTGACATGATCAGGCTCCTTATTTTTATGGCCATTGAAGAGAACTTATTTGCTTTAGCGCAGTCTATCCCACACATTCACCATAAACAGCATAGTCCCCCCGGCGAGTAACACCCATCCTATGACGATCCAAACTCCAGCCTCTGGAACCTTGTAATTTTCACCTATAATCGCCAATATCAACACGGGCAGACCGATATTATGCATCCAAAAATGGATATGTGCCAGAATAGTAACTGAAAGTGCAGGAAAGGTCACATAGATCAGACCTATAATTCCAAGTGCAATCCAACCCAACAAATGGGTATGAGACTGAACATTGGATAGGCTGTGATCACCCGACACGCCAATAATTACACTAAGCAGCACACTAAGGGCAAAATATACGGCAGCTATCTTCAGAAATTGCTTTCCCATATATGAACTCCTCCTTATGTTGCACAAGGACATTTTGTGACATCTTCTCTATCATATCGAGCAAGTAGGCAGGGGGTGTGGGTATTGTGACTGGTCCATTTGACAAAAGCTTCAAATACACATAAAATCTTATTGCATCAATACTTACCGTATTACTGTGTTTTCTCGGAGATGATAGCGAACTTCTCCGACAATAGGCGTTAATTTTTGACCATTGGTTTATTTTGGATTCGCCATTAAAAGGAGCTTGAAATTATGAATGTATATCAAAATACCCTTGAACTCATCGGACGCACGCCATTAGTGGAGCTGAACAGCTATTCTCTACCGAGAGGAATTCGCCTGTTTGCGAAGCTGGAGTTTATGAATCCCGGCGGCAGCGTTAAGGATCGGGTGGGGAAGGCTCTAATTGAAAAAGCATTAAAAACAGGTCAGCTGAAGCCAGGGGGGACATTAATTGAAGCAACAGCAGGCAACGCAGGTATTGGTCTTGCGATGGCAGCGCTTCATTATAATATCTCGGTTATTTTTGCTGTGCCTGAGAAGTTCAGCCAAGAGAAGCAGGACCTGATGAAGGCATTGGGAGCACGCATCGTTCATACCCCGACAAGTGAGGGGATGAAAGGAGCTATCGAAAAAACAAAAGAATTAGCTGCTGAAATAAAAGATGCATACTTGCCACGGCAATTCAGTAATCCGGATAATCCCGAGGCATACTATACGACAATGGGACCTGAAATATGGAACGATCTGGACGGAAAAGTGGACGTATTTGTGGCAGGTGCAGGCTCGGGGGGAACGTTTATGGGAACCTCGCGTTATCTTAAGGAACAAAATGCAGCCCTTAAAACGGTCATCGTGGAGCCAGAAGGGTCCATTTTGAATGGCGGCGAGTCAGGCCCACATAAAACGGAAGGAATTGGCATGGAATTAATCCCTGAATTTGTGGATAAAGGATATTTTAATGCCATTCACACCATTAGCGATGTCGATGCTTTTGACCGTGTCAAGGAACTGGCTGCACGTGAAGGTCTTCTCGTTGGCAGTTCTTCAGGGTCTGCTTTACATGCCGCTTTACTGGAAGCAGAAAATGCACCGGATGGCGCACATATTGTCACCATTTTCCCGGATAGCAGCGAACGTTATCTGAGCAAAAAAATATATGAAGGCGGGATATAAAATGAAACGCAAAACAAAACTGATTCACGGCGGGCTTCCTACCGATCCCCATACAGGCGCGGTTAACGTTCCTATTTATCAGGTAAGCACTTATGAGCAAGAGGAAATTGGCGTCCATAAGGGATACGAATATTCGCGTACAGGCAATCCGACCCGGTTTGCTCTGGAGGAGCTGATCAAGGATCTGGAGGAAGGAAAGCGTGGTTTTGCTTTCGGTTCGGGTATGGCAGCCATTCATGCGGTATTTTCACTGTTTAACGCAGGGGATCATATTTTGCTGACCGATGATGTATACGGAGGCACCTACCGTATTGTAAGCAAAGTGCTCAGCCGTATCGGAATTGAATCCACATTTGTGGATACGACTGATCTGGAAGCCATCTCCAAAGCAATTCGTCCGAATACGAAGGCATTGTATGTCGAAACGCCAACGAACCCGCTTTTGAAGGTTACTGATATCCGTGCTGTTTCGGAGCTTGTAAAAAAACATGATCTTTTACTGATCGTCGACAACACATTTGCTACCCCTTATTGGCAGACGCCAATTACACTTGGGGCTGATATCGTCATTCACTCTGCTACCAAGTATTTGGGCGGCCACAGCGATGTTGTAGCCGGTCTGGCTGTTGTGAACAGCGACGAGCTGGGAGAACAACTTCATTTTCTGCAAAACGCCATTGGTGCTATTCTCGGCCCGCAGGATTCTTGGTTATTGATCCGCGGTATTAAAACATTGGGTCTGCGTATGGAAGCGATTGAGCAAAATGCGAAGGAAATTGCAGCCTTTTTGGAAAAACATCCGAAGGTTAGCAAAGTGTACTACCCTGGACTGGAAAGCCATGCACAACATGAACTGTCCAAAACCCAGGCTGAAGGCTTTGGCGGTATCATTTCCTTTGATGTAGGTAGTGACGCTAACGCGGTTGCACTTCTGAAAAAGGTAAAATATTTTACACTAGCTGAAAGCTTGGGAGCGGTTGAAAGTCTGATTAGCGTTCCGGCACGTATGACGCACGCCTCTATTCCGGTAGAACGTCGTGCAGAGTTAGGCATTACCGAAGGTTTGGTGCGGATTTCGGTTGGGATCGAAGATCTGGAAGATTTGATCGAAGACTTACAGGCAGCATTGTAAGAAAATAAGTGTAATGATCAAGAGAGGTAGCTGAGGCTGCCTCTTTTTGTGTATTTTTATCATAGCTACTTTTTTGAGAAGAACAGAGGAGTACGTAGATGTAATAACGAATAGTTTTATATAGTTCAATTGAATGTTAAACGGGATATAACCGCGACTACGTCTCTGAGGAAACAATAACCTGGAGGGGGAATGTTATGAGGTTCACACATCTGGAAAAAGCAACAACTGTGCTGTCGGATCATCCGGTACGTCTGAGGTCTGCTTATGCAGTCGGTCCGGTCATGCTCCCGGAAAATTGCGGTGTGGGCAGGGAATGGTCCAATTATTTTGCCCATGAGGATTGGAATTTGGAAAAGGCTTGTGGTGAAGAAGGAATAGAGCTTTCAGCCGGAGGAAAGGCAGCGTGCCGATTACTGACCGAGCTAGACCCTCGGACTGCGGAACTGAATCTAGGTGTTTTTCCGCCTTTGGCCGAACAAGAAAGGCTTTTGCTCGTTTCAAATCTTCGTTGTATGGTTGCACAGGAAGTGATTTTCAGACCCTTTGAAGGAACGGGACAAATTTGGATAGATGGCACACTGGTATATGCGGAATCCGGTCCTTTTCGCTTGTATCTGGAGGAAGGCGATCACACGGTAGTTATCATTGCTGCGTTTATTCCTGAGGAGGCCCGCTCTATTCGTATCAGTGGAAATCAGGTATGCAACGAACCAGATGTGGCAGAACTGCATCGTGAATTTGTAGACCGTAATATACGTTTTCATATGGCATGGCTAGAGGTTGAGAAAAGTGCTGGCAGGGAGGGTGAAGACAGCCCGATCTTATTTTATTTACTGCGTAAGGATCGGATAGATCTTCCCTTAGATCAAACGTTATGGGTCGAGGTAACGAATGATGAAGGCATAAAGCTGGATCGCTTTCCAGCACATTGGGAGCAGGAGCAAAGCTATGACTGGGATGAGGAAAAGGCCAGGAATACGGGAATGCTGCACTTCACCGTTACATATCGGGATCATGAGGCTGTGGAGCATCATTTTGTGTATTCGGCACTTGTGCGGCCTTTGTCAGTCGTCGTGGAGGGCTTGCAGGAAGAGTATGACCGGTACATTCAAGCCCGCGCTATAGATATTCTTCATTCTGCGCAGAAAATACAAATAGAGGGCCTGCTTGAAGAATTAAAAAGGTTAACGGATTTGCCGGAAGATCCTTTTGAAATCTGGGATTACCGGATTGTGCGTGAATATATCAAGCTATTAAAACAGATCTTCACAAATGGACATACCGGACAGTCACAGCCCCCATCCTTACTTCAAGAAGAACACATTTTTTTGTCTAATGACGGAATTGGGGAAGGATTTTTTGTCTCCCGTTTGGACAATAGTTTGCAACGTTATACCATTCAGCTTCCTAGAAGCTACTCGACTGACCGACAGTATCCTCTGATCGTCCTGATGCCAGGCAAGCGATATGAGCTGGGTTTGCCGGATTTTCAGAATCGAGGTTTTGGGCAAGGCTGGGAAGAGGAAGCTATATTTGTTACTTTTTCATGCCGTGGTGTAACGTTGGGTAGTTATATTGGAGAAGCTGCTTTTTTGGAGGCGCTGGATGTCATACTGCAAGCATACCGAGTGGACGAAGAGCGGATCTATCTGACGGGTTATTCGAACGGAGCATATGCGGCCTGGGCGATGGCACAGGCTTATCCTTCTCGGTTTGCGGCTATTGCGGTTATCTCTGGAGCGCCACATCCTAAGCATCTGATAAATCTGTTGAATATGCCAATATTGAATGTATGCGGAGATCAGGATTACTTATTTGCACAAGCATACACAGCCCCTGTAACAGAGCTTCTATCTGATCATTTTAGAGGTGTTGTAGAGCGGCAGTCTAATCACTGGGATACGCATGAGCTGAGACTTCTGGACGGCGTACTGGGTTGGCTTATGCAATGGAAAAGAGATGTCGTACCTCAGCGTATTGCCTATCGGACGGAACGGGGGAGACATAACCGGGCTTACTGGCTGGAACTGACGCGAATGGATGAAAATGAGGAATATGCCGAGTTGTACGGTGAAATGAGTGCCACAGGTGAGTTGGATATCGAGGCAGTTCACGCCGAAGAATTTATCATTCATCTTTCTCAAGAGGTCATGCCCTTGGAGCTGGCCCAGGTTCGTATCGGAGCCCGTATTTTCGTGTTGGACTTGCGGGAATACAGCCGCTTTCGCTTTGTTAAAACACAGTCACATAAACGCCCCTCACCTGAATACCGTTTGATTGCCGAACGGGAGGAAGAAAGCAGTGGATGCTTTACAAAAGAATCGGATGCAAAAATGAAAACGGTGGATTCGAAAAGCGTGGGAAGAAACGTTTTGAGCCATGGTATGGGTGTGCTTGACGTTTATATGGATCGTCTTCACATTGTCCTTCCATCCAGCTATGCTACACCGGAGGAAGAGCAGGCGGTGAGACGGACGGCGAACGCCTTGGCTAGCCCACGAACAGCAACTTGGAATCCGTATATCGGTGTTCATTATCCCGTGGTGTCTTCTAATGATATTACGGAGGAAGCACTGGCTGATAGCAACGTGATTTGTATCACTTCGGGCTTGTCCAGACATGAGCTGCTTCAAAAGCACCAGGCCGATCTGCAAATTACATGTACGGAGGAAGGGTATACATTGGGCGACGACTTTACGGCAGGCGAGTATTGTCTGTCATATATTCAACCTAGCCCATGGTCTGCAACCCAGCAAATGCTTGTTGTAGCGACCAATTCACCCCGTATACTGGGTAAAAACCTATTTATGCGCAGACTAATTATGCCTGGATATTTTAATGGTCTACACCCATATTTGAATAAAGAGATTATTGTGTATGATAGCAAGGGTGTGCGTGCTCTTAACTTTACTTCCATTCGACATGCGCAGCAAAAACTGCAAGGCCAATAAAAAAGATAACAATGTTATAATAATCCATAATTAAAAAAACCGTCTGGAGGCACGTTGGCGATGAAGTGCACCCCTTAGAATAGACATTGGAATAAACCCCTGGTTTATCCGATGAATTTCTAGGGGGTGCATTTTTTATGCCAGCGAAAAAAGGACAGAAGTTTAAAGAATATACGTTTGAAACCAAAGTAGAGGCCATACGGCTTCATATCGAAGAAGGTTGGACATATCGTAAACTCATGGAGAAGTTCGGGATTGCAGATCGACATCGGTTGAAAGAATGGATGCGGAAGTACAAGGAACTCGGTGAATTCGGACTTATGGACCAACGAGGACGACGGAAGGAATATATGGACCAGGACAGGTACGTCCAAAAGTTAAAACGGGAAAATGATATGCTAAAAAAGTGTTTGGAAATCTGGATGCAGGAGATGAGGAGCACAAGTATGTAACGATTGAGAAGGCCGCTAAAGAGTATCCAGTTAGCGAACTCTGTAAGCTGTTTAAGGTCTCTAGAAGTGGATATTACTCCTTCTTAAAACGGAGAGGAACTGATCGGGATCAGGACGCGAAAGCTCTTGTGAAGAAAGTGTATGAGCAGTATAACGGAGTCTACGGCTATCGCCAAATTCAACTATTTTTGCAGCACGATCATGGAGTCTGGATGAACCATAAAAAGGTACTCCGGCTCATGCAGGTCTTGGGGATCCGCTCACAAATTCGCCGGAAGCATCGCTGTAACTATGCTTCTTCTACAGAAGGTCGTGTGGCGAAAAATCTGCTAAAACAGGATTTCAAGGCGGCCAAACCTAACCAAAAATGGGTCACAGATATCACGCAATATCGTGTGGGGGATTGCTGGCTATATCTGTCTGCGATTAAAGACTTGTTCAATAACGAAATTATCGCGTACCAGATGAGCCATAGAAATGATAACGAACTGGTTTTACAGACGTTTCGACAAGCCTGGAAACAGCAAAAAGACGTGACTGGCCTCATCGTTCACAGCGACCAGGGATTCCAGTACACGTCCCATGCGTACCACGACATGCTGCCAAAGGTTGGCGCCCGAATCAGCATGTCTCGCCGAGGCAATTGTTATGATAATGCCTCGATGGAGAGCTTCTTCTCGCATCTCAAAACGGAAGGGCTCTACCCATATGATATCCGAAATATGGACGAGGCACAAAGGAGAATAAAAGAATATATCCAATTTTACAACCAGTGTCGACCACAACGAAAGTTAAATAAGCTGCCTCCGAAAGAGTATCGGAAGCAGCTTATAGCCTAGGGTCTTTTTTTAGTGTCTATAAAATGGGGTCTTGACCACGATCCTGACGGTTTTTTGCTGCTTTATTGCAGTGGTTTGTCATGGTAATGACGTCATATATAGAAGGGCGTTAGGACAGATCAGTTTTTATACTGCTCCATCAGGTACATGATCTTTACTTCATCGGCCAAATCTCCAAAGGGTTCTAACGGATTCTCTTGAATGATATGATATAAACGCTGGACTCGTTCCTTTGGCAGTTTGCGTACATATCTGGAAATGAAAGCGGCATGGGTGACTACGTAGCGCTTTTTACGGACAGCTGCACTGGCTACGCGGACGAGAATATCTTCGCCCCCTGCCAATTCCAGAATTCGGCGTTCATAAAAGACTACGTATCGGAATGTCCGGTCCTTGATCAGCTCACGATTGAGTCTGGCAATCTCTCCGATATATCTGACCATAAGCGGCTCGAAGCTCTTGATCAGGAGGGGATCGAGCGTTAATTCCATGTCTTTGCGGAGAACGAAAGATTGCAGCAGGGCGACCTGCTGGAGCCTTATCCGATCATTGTGAATGAGTACAGCCATCTCACGCAGCATTTCATAGGAGACACGCTCACTGAGTTGCCGCAGGGCAACCGCGTTTTTATGATTAACGTTTAGTCCTTCCTGGATCTGCTCTATACGACCTCTGAACAGACGTATAAGCTGCCTACGCTGTTCATAAGGATAAATACCCTGCTGTAGAAGTACTAAGGGCAGCAGAAGAAGCGCACCGACGATACCGCACAAAAGCATTTGTTGCGGTGAGTGGCCGAAAAAGACAGTAGCGGCCAGCAATATGACACTGACAGCAAGGTCTTTACGAAAATAACGTTTGGCTCTGAGTCTGGCATATTGCTCTACAGGAACTAGTGTATCCCGACCACATGATGTGCATTTCTCTTCCCAAAGGGCAGTGAATTGTCCACAACGCTTGCAGACTCTTAGCTTTTGGAAGGCGTGCTCAGTGCGGGTAAATGGGCGAAATTGTACAGCTTGTTTGGAACTATTCATTGCGTTCACTTCTCCGGTTCAGCAGTGCTAGAAGCTCGGTATCGATTTGTGTAATCGACGGGGCCCGTTTTTTATGTATATAGTAAATTAGTGATTTGATGGCGACAAAAAGAAACATAATCGCCAGACATCCGTATGAGATCATAGTGTACTTCCTCTTTCTACTTGGATTTTTACTTCAATATTTTACATGGGCGGGTTTCGCTACTGTCATTTTTGTCGTATAAAGGAGAAGGCTGGTGCCCGATTGCCCTTGTTGGGGTATAATTATATCATTACTGCAGGATATTGGTAAAATCACGCGGTATAACAGGCTTTTTGGTTGGATTCAGACCATTCGGACAGTATTTTCAGCTGGCGCTCATGTAAAACTCATTATAATTTAATAGTAGGGGAGTACAACTGTAATTTAGAATGAGAATTAACTGGCAAAGGGGTACAAGCGATGTTTAGTAGAGACAGAAAATGGTTTTTGGTCATCGGAATCATATGTACAATGATCATGACCTCGATTTTGGCATGGCAGCCACAGATGGCGAATGCCGCTTCACCCTCTGCTTCTAAGGTGGATGCGGTACTGGTCGTCGATGTAAGTAATTCGATGAACACCAGTGATCCTGGGAAAATTGGCAATGAAGCCATGAAAATGTTCATTGATATGCTGTCGACGCAAAATGACAAAGTCGGGATTGTAGCGTATACGGATGTCGTACAGCGAGAGAAAGCCTTGCTTAATATTACATCCGAAGCGGATAAGCAGGAACTGAAGACGTTTATTGACGGACTGAACCGGGGGGCGTATACTGACACCTCCGTGGGTGTCAAGGAAGCGATCCGCATTTTGCAAGATGGTAAAACAGCTGGACATGCGCCTATGATCGTCATGCTGGCCGACGGTAACAACGATTTTAATAAGACGACAGGCAGAACCGAAAGCCAATCCGATCAGGATATGGCACAGGCTGTAGCTGAGGCTAAGAATAGCGGCGTTCCAATCTACACCATCGGCTTGAATGCAGATGGAAAGCTGAATAAAAACAAGCTCGCCGACATAGCGCAGCAAACGGGCGGCAAATCTTTTATTACAAGCTCAGCGGATGACCTGCCGAAGATTTTGAGTGAAATTTTCGCCAGCAATTTGAAGTTGAAAGTGGTGCCTTTGCAGTCCATTACGGCAAACGGCGACTATCAGGATGTAACGGTAACCGTACCGAACGATAGTGTGCTGGAGGCTAACATTTCGATCATGTCCTCAAAACCGGTGGATGCGAGACTGATAGACCCGTCGGGCAACACCAAGCCAATTCCTTCGAGCGATGTGCTGCTGTCCAAGTCCAAAAGCTACTCGCTGATTAAACTGCTTAAGCCTGTGGCTGGTGACTGGAAGCTCCAAGTCAAGGGAGTCCAGCAGGATCAGATTGATATTAATCTGGTGTTTAACTATGATCTGGAGCTGAAAATGGACGCACCGTCAGCCAAATCATACAAAAAAGGCGATGCAGTTCAAATTCGTTCCTACCTGACAAGCAATAGCCAGCAGCTCCAGGATCAGGAATTATATGCGAATATGAATGCTGTTCTGAAGGTCAAGGATCTGGATTCCGGTACAACGAATGAGGTGCCGTTAACCAATGCAGGGGATTCTTTTACCGGTTCCTATACGATTCCAGATGAGCATGACTACGAACTAACCGTTAGAGCAGAGGAGAAGAGCTTTTACCGTGAAACACAGCCTGTAACCATCAGTGCTAAAGCAGGGGCGACGAGCGGTACGAATACGGGCACGACGCAGCCAACAACACCTGCTGAAAAGTCCAAGCTAATGCCACTCATTCTTTTAGGGCTGGGACTGCTCGTTCTGCTGGTTGCCGCGTATTTCATCTGGAAGGCTGTCAAAAAGGCCAACCGTGGCTTTGTCGGTCAAATCGTACTGGAAATCCGGGATGAGAATACCGGCGAAAAAACGTATCCGCAATACAAGAAGCTGAACACCTTCCGAGGCAAATTTAATCTGCACCAGTTGCTGCAACTGGCACCGGAATTTGCTGGAACCGACAAGGTCGTGTTCACACCAGCCAATCAGGATCGTATCATTGTGCGCAGTACCCCCGAGATTACGATTGAAAAATCCGGACGGGCTGTTGACACAGGCAACGGTCTTGAACTCAAAAACGGTGATCGTCTGACGATTCCGTTAGCCAGTGTGGACAAAACCATTTTACTGGAGTTTATTTCAGTAAACAGCTAAACGAACCCTTAGGAGGTCATATCTATGAAACCAGTAGTTAGAGAGCATATCCAACAATTAGACGTATCACTCGGCGGAGGGATCGTAAGCGATAAGATCAGAGTTGATACTATTGATAATCCTATTTTAATTATCGGACTCGGAGGCACGGGGATCGATGCCCTTCTCCGCTTGAAATATCAAATTAATCGTAGATTCAAGCTTCCAGCAGATCCGATTTCCAAGAAAAAGAGCGATAAACCGGACAATGTGGAATTTCTCGCTTTTGAAACGAATGAACAAGACCGCAACAAAAAATACAAGGGGATTGGTTTGGACCCCATCAATGAGTTTGTATTGCTGTCCAATGCGGAAATCGGCGGATTGCTGCAAAACCGCAGCATTCTTGAGCCGTACATTACCGATTGGCTGTCTCCCGAACTAAGCATTACCGATGGTATGAATGGTGCGGCAGGGGTGCGGCAGGCAGGACGATTGCTGCTGTTCACCAAAATCAATCAGGTCGTACAAAGCATTGACAAAAAAATCAAAACCCTGTCTGAAGGCACCAACAAGAAGCTTATGGTGTTCCTGCTGTCCGGTTTGTCCGGCGGTACAGGAAGCGGTACTTTCCTCGATATTTCATATATCGTCCGAGGAATTATTGAGCGCGACTATGGCTCTGCAGGCGTAGACCGTGTAAATACATTAGGTTATCTGTTTACACCGGATATTAATTTGGCGAACAAAAGCCTGAGCGAGCATACCCGTGAATATATTAAAAAGAACGGCTATGCTGCACTGAAAGAACTGGACTACTGGATGAACGTAGACAGCCGTGGTGAGCGCTTTAAGCAGCAGTACGGCAACATTTTGACCGTGAACTCGCCGCTTCCGCCGTTTAATCTGTGCCACCTCATTTCGGCCACGAATACGGAAGGCAAGCTGTTGGAAAATGCTTATGATTACTGCATGAATGTCACCGCTGAGAACATCACTAACTTTATGGCGAGTGAGGAAAAACAGTCGGGCGAAGAGTTTGCCATTCATGACTATATCAGCAATATCCGTACCAACATCGCACAAATGAATAAGGCGTATCCGGCAAACTACGATTACAATATTATCGGGGCTTCCTCTGCGGTACTGCCAATGGAGGAAATGACGACATATCTGGCCTATCGAATGTTTGGCAAAATGTCCAAAATGTTCGAGCAATCGCCAAATCAAGAGGATGTAGAGAAGTTTGCCCGCAAGCTGGGCGTGGATCTGGATAGCATGATCAAAAACTTTGAATCCCGTGTACCTGAGCCGCTTCCGGGCTTTGAAAACAGTGAACGGTTAAGTTATAGCAATGTCGTTAAAATGCAAGTGGTCAATATGGACACCGAGCTGGAGCAAACGTTCCTGACGCGTGCTCGTGAAGAGTATATCAAAGCGAAGAAACAGCTTCCTGGCGAAATTACAGGACAGTTTACGGACCAAATTCGCCGGATGTTTTTGCATCCTGAGCAAGGGCCGTTTTATGTATCCCGTATGATTTATACTGAAAAAGGATTTAGCTTGCTGAAAATGCTGCTTTCATATGTTGAAACGTTGCGTGAATCATTGCACCGTATTCCAACGGACATTGAATGGGCGCGTGAGCAGGCGAACGAAAAGCTGGGCGATGCCAAGAGCGCGTTTGTGTCCAAGGATAAAAAGAAAAATGCGTACATTGAAGCGAAAATTAACGAATATTGGCTGCGGGCTGATGTGGAACGTACAGAGCAGCTCATTGAATTTTATGAAGACCTGTATGACTTGTTGAACAAGGAAAATAGCCGCATTTATAATGTATTTACTGAAATTTTGAACGCGCTGAGCGCAATTTTCGAGAAGAATGGCGATCTGCTGATTAACGGCGAGGAACAGTCCGATCACAAAGGTAACAAAACGTACTATTGGAATCTGGTAAGTGTACCGGATATTTCTGAAGTTGTGACCAAGCTACTGGATAACCGCAACGGTGATGATTTGATTCGTGATTTTGCCCAAGAATTGCTCGAAAATTCAGATCAATGGGTGAAGGATCAGGATATGGACATCATCAGCTCAATCTCCAATTTCTTGACTGATAAGTTCGGTGATCTCATTACCCGTTCCATGGAAGATTTCCTCGTCATGAAATACGGGCAAGATGAAGCCATTGAAAAATTTGTGGAGCGCTACATTGCGAGCAAACTAGATGAGGAAGCTGTACCTGTGTTTCATCTGAGCAATAGCTCTGGCAACTTGTACTTCCCGTCATGGGGATTCGTTTCAGTACCTGTACAGTCACCTAATATCCTGAAAGGCGTTCGCAATTATCAAAATAATGCAATTGGCAAATCACACTTTACTATTAAAGAGAGTGAAGTTCGTAACCGGATTTTCTGGCTCAATACGCGTAATGGTGTTCCTCTGTTTGTATATACGCCGCTCAAAGTGTATGAAGAAAGCTATGAAAAAACGATTCTTGACCGCGAAGGTATTGGCCGCCATCTGGTACAAACAGGTCAGAACAACTGGACTAATCTTCCGTCGCCGATTCCTGAAAAGTCATGGGGCGAAACTTACGTCAATTCGCGTGTGCAAGCTTACAATGCCCGCATTCGTAATGATTTTGACCGTGCCAAGTCACTTGGCGTGATTCGGGAAAAGGATGTCGATCAAAATACGAGCAGCCGCTTCACTGTAATCCGTTCACATGCGCTAGATCTGAATGCGATGCTGGCAGGCTACGATATGCGCTTGCAGGAATCCAAGCCGAATTTGGGTGAGGTGAAAAGAGCATGGTCTGAGTTGAAACGTCTGCTGGCTGAAGGGCTGGAGCAGGCCGGAAGCAAGGACATCTTTGGCAGCATCAATGAAGAGATGGCGAAGGAAAACCTGATCCGTTCACCAGAGTTAACACAGGTGGTTCGTGAAGAACTGGCGAAATATACACAAATTGAAGCGAAAGCAGCTGAACTGGAAGCTTTGCTGGGCAAATATCAGGATGAAGAAAAATGGCTGGATCAGTTCATTCAGGCACTCTATACGGACACGATTACGAAAAAAGGTGCTTTGTACGTCTATGATCGTGACGAAGAGGAAGAGGCTTGGGAGCCGTTTGCCAATGTCATGAAGAGCCGTAATTATGTGGAGTTTGAAGTGTTTACAAACTTCCGTGGTTTGGAAGAAAAGAAATTTGCAGCTCTAATGCGTAAGGCCGATCGCCGTGATGCTGTATTGACTTCATCTGAGGATATTACACCACTGCTGTCGAAGCTGGATGAACTGGCTGCAACTTACACAGAGGCCCGCAATCAATTGGAATATGAAAAGGTGGAGCTGGCTAACGGAGCAGAACTATATGCATTTTATGCTCAAATGGCTGGAAAATTAAACGACATCCGCAGAAAGTTGAAATAAAGTATGAGAGAGCAGCTGTTACGTTATGCGGCTGACTATGCAGCCGCAGAGGACCAATTAATCGGAAGCGGAGATGGACGCAGCAGCATCCATTTCCCGTCCGTGTTTCTTTTTATCGGTGATCGCATGAACCCGGTGATGAACACCATTGCAGATATCAACCGGACCAAGTGGGATAACAGCACGGGAGTAACGTATATTCAGATCCGCTCGCAGGAAGAACATACAGCTGTAGATCGTTCGGTGGATGCTATTGTGCATACGATAGCGGTACCGGAGGAAAGTGGCCACCAAACGATACGCCGTGACTTGCACCAGGCTTTTTATACACATGAATCGCAGCTAATTGAGCTTAACACTGCGTTGCGCCGGGCTAGTGGACATCTGGCAGATTACGGTCGGTTGTATTCTTCGTTCGAGCGTGTCCATTTGTCGATCTTGACGACAGCGGATGACCCCATGAACGTATTAATCCCTGAAATTACGCTGTTGGCGGAGTATATTTTTGCACAGTCTTTTAAATCGGTACAAATGGATCTGTATGTGTTGGTGAATGAAAGCGATCAGGCTGTCCAATTCGGCTACAGTAGTGCAACGTCCGTTGCTTTCATGCGAGAGCTGGACTATATCCAGAGTCCAGACTATACGTTTACGGCACCGCTTCATATGACCGAGGACAAATTGACCATTCCAGTAACCCATGCTCCATCACCGTTGTTCGACCTCGTCTATGTGCTGTCCGACAAGAACGAACGCGGCGTAACGGTGCCGAATAGCCTGCGAGAAAGTTGTGACATCATTTGCCATATTCAGCTTCTTAAAAATCGCTATCAGGCAGGAGATTCCTATCGGTCACAGGATGGGGGATACAACAATACATCGTTTAAAAACAACATCATGACGGAATCCGGGCGGCAGGGTTATGTGTCGGCTGGATTTTCCCGAGTCAACCGCCCTAACCAGTCAATCGCACTGACGGTGCTGTATCACTTTTATGTGAAGCTGTTAGAGCGTATGAGAACAGAGCAAGAGTGGGACATACGCGATAAGCTGAATTATTTTGGGTTAGATGCTGCTGAGCGCGGTCGCACGCGAAATGATCTCGTTCCTGGTAATGAAGCGATCACGGACATGAGCGCACTGATGACCAGCGGAGCCAGCTACGGCTCGTTAAAGCGAATGACATTACGTGAGGCGGAGGAAGCCTTGTTTGGTCAGGGCTGCGAAGCCTTTTTCCGTGATAACTGTGAACGGATTGTGCACAAACGGTTGGGAGATTTTCAGGCGGAATCAGGTCTACAGTCGGCTGTGAATGCAGCTGCTAAGGAATATCCCGAAATCGGCTTATTTGAGTTGACAGACTGGACGGATGAAAATAAAACAGGGAATGTGCTTACAGCCATTCGTGGACTGATTCGGGATACGTCCAATGACTTGCAGATTAGTGCCGCTGAACTGGACACCTTGTATAGCGGGCGAGTGGAGGACCAACCTTTTCAACGATTGCCACTCATGGATAAGCATAATGTTCGAAGCTTGATTCGTTACCTGACCGAGACGGTTTACGGGCACAAACTGCACATGCTGCGAATTCAAGCCGATTTGGAGCTGCTCCGCCGCTATGAACTGGCACTAGAAAAATGGCATGCGCAGGCGAAGCATATTACAGTACAGCTTTCCAGCCTGGAGCGTGAACTACATCAAGCTGCAACGGACAGTATCCGGCAGGCCGATAGTTACACAGGTCAAAACCTGTTCGAATATTACGAGCGTGTGACGGAGGATGTCATGCGTGAGCTGGAAAGCAAGCGGGGAAAATCTATATTTTTTGATACCCGGCATATGGGGCCTGTATCCGGATTGCTGGACGGGGGCCTGTCTGCATTGGTGGATCGACTCACGCAGACCTGTCGCACCTTGATTCTCAGTTCACAGCCGTTTAATCAGACCTTCGAAGAAGAATTATTGCGGCGTGCCAATGTGGCTGCTGCATATGAAAATCGGCTGGTTGTTCCGAAGGATGAGCTGTTTAAAAAACTGTATCAAACGTTAGAGGAACATGGCGGAATTAACGTACGTTTGCTCGACTATACCCATGAGCATCGGTATGAAGAAAAGTACTTCTTTGGTGACTACGAAGGCGAATTTCTTCCTTATGCGATGGATGTGGACATTACTTCGCGTATTTACAAGCTGGGTTTTGTACATGAGCGTCGCAGCAGCGGGGTGGAAAAGCTGCATTTGATGGGCGGCTTCCATCTGGAGGATCTGATGGTTTACCGCAACGGCAAAACGTATTATGAGACATATACTGCGAATGGTTTCGTGTTTCACGGAATCGACGTGGACCGGTTGCCGGAATTGCGGTAACCACATATTCATCCTACTTTATGATGGAAGGAAGCAACGATTCTTATGAAGCAGCGTAAATTTAACGTTCTCCTATTGCTGTTCGGCTTGCTGGGCGCTGTAGTAGGCTTCATCTTGGGAGAGCTTATTCTTCACAAATTGATAGGGCACTGGCCGCATATCGTCGTGATCGGGCTGTATTTTGGCATCATGGCACTGTGTATTGGCCTAGGTTGTCTGATCGGCGAACTAATTTCGCCACAGTTAAATGGACATTCATGGCGGCAGCGCTACTCCGGGTTATCCTGGAAGTTACTGGTGCCTGCTACGCTGGTGATGTTGTTCGTGGCAGGTCTGCTATTGGAGTTGGGCTACCAGGTTAATCCTGAAGGGCGCAAGAGCGTACAGGACCTTGTGCTTGTGATTGATAATTCCGGGAGTATGCAGCAAACAGATCCCGATAATGAACGCCTAACGGCTGCTAAGAGTCTAATTGGCCAAATGGATGGAGACAAGAGGGTAGCCATTGTTTCATTTGATTCTACTGCCCAGTTGGTTCAGCCGTTTACTCCAATTCGCACAGATGCAGAGAAGCAAGCGGTTTATTCCAAAATCGATAGCATGCAGACTATAATGTCAGGCGGTACAGAGATCGGACTTGCTTTGGATGAGACGATCAAGGAGATTGAAACCCAAGGCAATGCAGAAAAAGGTTCTCTCGTTATTATGCTCTCTGACGGCTTTAGCGAGCTGGATACCCAGACGGCATTGGCTCCTTATATCGCCCGCCAGATTCCGATTAATACGATCGGGCTGAAGCTGGCAGAGTCGGATGGTATAGCCTTATTGCAAAATATTGCTGACCTGACAGGCGGAACTTATTCTAATGTAGCTAATGCCCAAGGACTTACTCAGGCGTTCGGTAAAATATATAACAAAATCGGTGATCGCACACTGGTAACGGAGCGGACAGGTGAGTATGCCGACAGTCTGTATTTTGCCATTTATCGCGTAACGGCTCTGGTCATTATCGGCGCCCTATTGGGATTAGCTCTTGGGCTGATGTTTGATAACCGTTTTCTCGCGCGGAATTTTGCGATTGGAGGAGTCCCGGCAGGCTTGCTCGCTGGCTTTATTTTGGAAAAGGGATTATCTGGCTCGCCTATAGGCGACTTGATGATTCGTTTGGTGGCAGCGCTCGTACTGGCGGCCCTTATTGCTGTCTTTTCGCTTGTTCTGCCAATTGCGGAAAATACTCGCCGATCTTCCGGTGGAGGAAGTCAGGGAGCGCCGTCAGGACGCCGGAGAGGGGCACCGGAAGCCCCGACGCGCAATCGACGCAGCAGTGGATTTTAGAACGGGAGGCTGGAACTTATGCAGTATAGGGAAGCACAGCCCGGTGATCCTGTTATTTCGGAGCTGAGCCACAAAATTGACGACAACCGGGTTGTGTTACGCTGGCAGTGGCCTGAGGGCGCAGCCGTGGTATATATTGCGAAACAATCAGCCGATGCAGGTATGAATGGGCAGAATGAAGCCGAAGTTTTACCACCTTTTTCAAGCCTAAAACTTTTTACACGCGAGGAGTATAAGGCTGCTGGCAGCTATCGTGACCGTATTGAAGGCATTGGACGCGTACGGTATACCGTGTATCCGGCTGTTCGGGAGGATGGAGACACTTACGTGATCCGTCAGCAAGACGGAGCCAACCAACTGGAGTTGAGTACGGGGAGGGCTAAAATCAGATATGCGGTTCACCATAAAAAAAGCTGGTTTCGCAGCCGCAAAACCGTCCAGATTCAGGTGACAGCCGAAGTTCCTGTCCCGCAGGAGGCGCTTTGCTACGTGAAGAAGCGCGGGGGCTATCCCGCAGACAGGGACGATGGAACCTTGTATCCATTCACGGCACCCTTTGCCGCGGGACGGAATGTTTTACCCGCTGTTGAAGTGGGGGGAGATGAATATGTG
Source organism: Paenibacillus sp. SEL1 (assembly GCF_054602535.1). Taxonomy (NCBI): domain Bacteria; kingdom Bacillati; phylum Bacillota; class Bacilli; order Caryophanales; family Paenibacillaceae; genus Paenibacillus; species Paenibacillus sp. SEL1. The sequence goes on from NZ_CM137723.1 coordinate 4,509,145, forward strand.
CGGCTGTTTTTTACAGACGGCCAGAAATATGGCACGGTATATGAATTAGTTCCTGAATGAAAGGAGGCCACAACCGATGAGTTTTCTTAGCAATTTATTCAGAAGAAAGCCACAGGCAGCGCCAAGGCCGTTATTTTATGATATTGTGTGCCCTTATTGCTTTAGTAAATTCTCCCCGGAGGACGTGGTATTCCGTGCTTCTCATCATCGTGAAGATGACGAGGACTACGCTTTAGGTGAAGATGAGCTGTTGAACAAATATCGGGAGCGTTTTGGCTTGGACAGTGTGCATGATATGGAGGCGATTTTGCATCCCCATGATGTTCCTGAGGAACATCGATTGTATTCTGATCATGTACTAACAGGACTGACAGACCGTTATGGCGAGCTGACGCGTCATCGACTGTGCCCACACTGTCATAACGAGCTGCCCGTGACCGCGGGTAAGGTGCCTAGCAATATCATTTCGATTATTGGAGCTTCGCAGGCGGGGAAATCTGTCTATATGACCTCCCTGATTCACACGCTGCAGCATGTTACGGCCGATCATTTTGACGCGGCTTGCATGCCGCTCAATGCAGAGATCAGCCGAAAGTTCCGCACCATGTATGAGGAACCCCTATTTGAACGAGGCGATCTGCTTACATCGACACAAAAAGAAAAGATGCAGGAGCCTTTTATCTTCCAGTTTGTATTTAAGGATGAGGAAAAGCCGCCACTGACGCTGGTATTTTTTGATGTCGCCGGTGAGGGAATGGTAGATCAGGACTATCTGGGACTGCATGGACAGCATATTAAGAATTCAGCAGGTATTCTCTTTATGGTCGATCCACTGCAAATCCGCTCTATTCGGGAGCGCATTAAGATTAACCTTGGCGATAAGCCGGGTGAATGGGTCTCGCAATATGATGAACCGCGTGATGTCGTACTTACGATGTTCGGTGATTTTATTGCTTATCAGGAAAAAGGGAAAACGGACATTCCGACCGCTGTCGTCCTGACCAAAAGTGATATGCTTACTGCATTGGCAGATGAAGAAGGCACATACATCAAGACGAATAGCAATATTTTTAATCCGATGGAGCATCGCAAATATATGGATTTGGATGAGTTCGCGAACATTGATGGCGAAGTTCGACGCTTCATCGAAAAGGTGGATAAGCCCTTCAAGGGCACGATGGATGTATATTTTACGGATACGGCCTATTTCGCGGTTTCCGCGCTGGGTAGCAATCCAGTGGAGCAAAAGCTGCAAGGATTGGTTAGTCCGATCCGTGTGGATGAGCCATTCATTTGGCTGCTTTATAAGTTGAAGTACATTGAGGGGAGAGAATCACAGTGAGTTATTCTACCTCTCATTTGATACAACAGCAGATGTACACACGGGAACGGCGTGGAATTTTCCGTTCTACGGAAGGCTTCGATACAGTGGCTAATTCCAAAGGATTGGATGCTTCTTTTATTAAAAAGGTGCTCCATCCCTTATGTGTATATGATGCGCCTGCTGCTTTGACGACGCGTGGCGAGAAGCAGGAAAGCGTCTATCCAGAAGCCATGCATCTGGTACGGACGGAGTCCGGGGATGTAGTGCTTGGCCGCAGTATTTATAAGGCTGCGGATTTTACTGGGCTGCGGAGCGCCTTTTTCACGCACAACTATGTGATTCCAGCCGGACATGGTGAATCTCCGTCTGACTATAAGCAGTGGCTGAACACATCATTTGTTGATACCTATGATATTGAGCAGGGAACGGATTTACCGGAATTGGAGCGTCTACCGGGTGGAAGTGTATTTCCGGCTGTTGACCCGTCTACAGTGCTGGCTCAATTGCAGCTGAGCGAAGAAGTGTTCAAACAGCTTTTATACGCAGTCATGATGTCCGCAGCGGGTCGCAAAAAGGTATATGTAGCATTGAATGTTCCTGTAGAAGCGGTCGGATCTTCAGCCAAGCAGCTGCTGGGTGTGCTGTATGCGGCACTGCCTTATGCATTTCGGAACAGACTCGGATTTCTTACATATGCACAGGAACCGAACAGCAGAAAAGGCATTCACTTGATGTTCGTTGAGCCTTTTAGTTTGCGTCCCGGTGATCGGAATGTGGAAAAGGACTTTGTATTTGACCTGTCTAACCATAGTCGAATACTTAATGTGGATGCAGAGCAGGTGAGACAGCCGTATTTTGACTGGATTGTCCGCACGTTGCTGAATGGTGAGACGCCGGATGATTTCTTCAAATTTGCCGAGCAAATGCTGACAGGTATGGAGGCAGGGCGTGATTTGACGCCATCCAGCTATCATGAGCTCATTACGTTGTACAGAATTGAGCAGGGAGAGCGGGCATTTTACAACGAACAACGAATCGCTGTATTACGAAGCTTGACTGATTATTTATCGCCACCCGATTCGCTGCCACGTAAAATGAGGCTGAATGATCTGTTTCTATCGTTTTTTGATCATGAATTTGATCGGGTGAAGGATGGATATATTCCAGATGTAGGTCTAGTCGATAGTTTCAAGGACTATTATAAAGTTCATGCACGCAGCAGCGAAAATCGGTTGGTGGAATATTTAATCCGTTCGCTAAACAATGCTTATACTGCCAGAAATACGGAAGCAGTCACGTATATTTACCATACGATTGAGGAGAATCCGTCATTAGGCAAGGCATATTTTACGAAAGTGCTGGGTAATCCGGCGCTTACAAAAATGCTGTTCATTCCCTACATGGACAGTCAGATGAAAAGAACACCGGATGCCAAGGGGCTGCTGGCCGTTGTGCATGAATGGGGCAGTCGGTATATCGAAGTGTCGGCGAATGCCGATTTTCAGCTTTTGGCAGAATCTGCACTGATGGGCAGACTGCGTGCCGAAAGAAAACCAGTAGAGGCTGTGGCTGCCATTCACCAACGCTTGCGTCAATGGGACAGCAGCTCTGCCGTAGGCAAACTGTCCCCGCTGGAGCAATCTGGATTGACAGAGCGCCTGCAGGAAGCGTCGGATCGGTATTTACTTACCGAAGTAGAGCTAAAAGAAATATCACCCGATCAGGTCGTACAGATTCCATTTTTTACACGGCCCGATTTGGTGCAGTGGGTTGGAAAGCTGCCTGCTCCCCTCAAGGGACAAGCAGTGCGATTGATTGCGGCTTACGATTGGTTTAATACGGAGGAACCGGAACCGTCGGTGCTGGACGGCCTGGAGCCTGGCGAAGTAGAAAAGGTACAGGATTGGGCTTATGGCTGGCTGCCCCAGCAGCTTGCGGAAAGCCATTTTGCCCGTCTGTTGCCTGCATTCTATCGTTCTGACGGGCCGGGAGAAGGAATATTGGACTTCGCTCGTCTGGTCAGTTCGATCCGCAAATGGGCGAAGGATAACGATACGATGTACCGCTTTATCCGATGGTCGGAAGAACACCCCGAGTTTGCCACTCCACGTGGCGGTTTCGAACCGTCGTATCGACGTGCGCTACTTCTATTCTTCCAAAAGGAAGGACGAGAGGGACTGCATAAAAAAACGCTGTGGCGTCAATATTTTGAACCTGCAAAGCCTGCTTTTAAAAATTTTTATTTGGCAGCAAAGCGGGAGACGGACACACCGTTGGTTAAAACACTTCGTCGTTTTCGTAAAGGTGGGGTGATTTCCGGGATCGTGCTGATTGTCATTGCAGGTACGCTCGGCGGCCTGAAAGCAACCGGGGTGATCGGATCTGGTGACACACCTGCGCCTGTTGCTGCTCCGAAGCCTGTACAACAGCCTGTAGAGCCTACAGTGCCCGTAAAAGAGGAGCCTACGGCGATAGTGACACATGTGCCTAATACCAAGTCCACTACGAAAATGGTCAAGCTGTTGTTTGCGTTTCAGACATCGACAGAGCAGGCAGAATTTAAGCCGAAGAAGCTCGTCATTGTCGGGGCGGACCAACAGGAGCACTTATACGAAAATTTTACGCTTGCTGAACAGAACGACAAGGAAGCTGCCAGTAATGCGAACAATGATCCATCCGGTGACGTAATCACTGGGAGCGCCACTACAAAAAGTTCGACAGCAGATGGACAATCCACGGACAGTGGTTCCACAGCTCGTGGTAGTACATCCAGTGGAACAAGCGGCGATCAGTCTGGAGCAGTGACAGGCAACACGGACGGAGGCTCGACTTCGGAGATTTCTACTGAGGGTAGTGGTATAGCAGCCGATAAAACCATAGGCAGCACGTCCGGTGATGGTACAGAGACAAAGGAGTACGATCTTAAGAAGTATCCTTATCGTACGCTGTTGACCATTTGGCAAAGGCTGGAGCTGAACGATGCTAGCACGGTTACCGTTGATGGAGAAGAATACCCGCTGGTTCAAGTGAAGAGTGCAGACTAAGCAACTATAAAACAGAAATAAAGTAAAAGACGGGCTTCCTTCAAGGGCTCGTCTTTTACTATACATAAATTTCCATAAAGAATGAATTCGTAATTTGAAATTCATCTTATCTAGTAAAGCATTATTTTACGAAAGTATTGACACCAAGTAGGCAGCTGATTAAAATTAGTTGGAATTCAAACTATTAAATTTAGATGGATATGGAGGTTCGTAGTGAGATGGGAAGTGAGGTGTATCCCGTTTGTCTTCCCTGGGAGGAAGAGAGCACGATGTATTTAATTAAATGGATTTTTACTACTGTCCGGCGCGAAATTGAAACGGCACTGCGCCCTTTGGGACTCACCTCCCCACAATCGCAGACGCTCTATATACTGGCGGTGTCGCCTGGAGTCACCAATACGGATTTGGAAAGGCTATTGCTTATTGATAAATCAAGCGTTACCAGCCTGGTTAACGGGATCGTTAAGAAAAACTGGGCAATACGCAAAAGTCACCCGGAAGATGCACGAATGAAGCAAATCTATTTGACTGAGGAAGGCTTAGAGATTCACAAAGTAGCTGAACGTACTATTGAGGCAATTAAAAGCTCGGTAGGTGAAACGTTATCTGCCGGAGAATCGGAGACGCTACGCTGTCTGCTTAAAAAAATTCTCCGCGACTACCACCCTACGGACGCCCACGCTTGAGCGAATATATAGAGAATTTGCCCGGATAGGGGTAACAAAAACAGTGAAATATGATTTTAGATAAGAGGTTTACAGGAGAGGGAGACAACCAAATGATAAATGAACAAACTTATCCCAATGCGGATAAGCTTATGCGAGTGCTAGCTTTCACACTTGTTTTTTCAGTGATGAACGCTTTTATGTTTAATGTCGTTATGCCTGTGATTCGAGAGGAGTTTCATATTAGTGCTTCCGATGTAAGTTGGTTGCTGACTGGCTATATGATCGTGTATGCAGTTGGCTCGGTGACCTACGGCAAATTGGCAGATAAATATCGTCTTAAGGATTTGCTGACGTTTGGGATTATCTTTTTTGCACTGGGTTCGCTTATTGGACTGTTGGCCAATCAATTTTGGATGCTCATTGTAGCTCGTTTGCTTCAGGCTGCAGGGGCTGCTGTTATTCCGGCAACTGCTATGATCGTCCCAGTCCGTTATTTCTCGGCTGAAAAAAGGGGACGTGCTTTGGGCGTCACAGCAATCGGCTTGGCGTTAGGTACTGCACTGGCTCCGATTATTTCCGGTTTGATCACAGGCTTTGCAAGCTGGCGTTTTTTGTTCGTCATTTCCATGCTGCCACTGATCGCATTGCCGTTCTTCCGCAAATATTTGGACGATCAGCGTGGAAAGGATCAGAAGTTCGATTTTCTGGGTGGATTATTGCTGGGTGGAACAGTAGCCTTCTTATTACTTTCGATTTCGCAAACCAATATGATGTTCTTTCTGGTCGGTGTGGTGTTATTCGCACTGTTTATATGGCGCATTAACACTGCGCATGATCCATTCATCCAGCCGAAGCTGTTCCGTAACAAGCAATATTCATACGGGCTCCTTATCGCTTTTTTAGGGACGGGGATTAGCTTTGGATTGCCGTACTTGGCACCGCAGTTTCTGAACAGTCTCAATCAGCTCACGCCGGCAATAATTGGACTGGTTATGTTTCCGGCTGCTATTGCTTCGGCTCTATTGGGTAAAAGAGGAGGGCGTTTGGCGGATAGCAAAGGAAATTCGTTTCTCGTCTATACAGCTGTATCGCTTTTGTTTATCTGTTTTATCAGCTTGTCAACATTTGTGGGTGCCTCTCCGTATCTGATTTTATTTTTGCTTATTTTCGGAAACGTAGGTCAGACCTTCATGCAAATTGCCATGTCCAACACGATTTCTCGTACCTTGTCGAAAGATCAGATTGGTGTTGGAATGGGGCTGCTATCTCTGCTGAATTTCATTGCCGGGGCGATCACGACAAGTATTTTGGGCAAAACGCTGGATAGTTCGTCGTCCTTTCATTTGAATCCTGTCGTATCTAATGTGCAGGTGTTCAATTTTAGCAATATTTTTACGGTGCTTGCACTGATTGCGCTTGTGACGATGGGACTTTATGCGTTGCAATTCCGAAGGGGTTCACGCCGTAATACGCCTGCTGTTGAGCAAGGATAAACATTTGATGTAAACTCATGCCAAAACAAGGGTATAATATAGAAGGAAAAGTTCATCTATGGAAGGACGGAGTGTCCGGCATGACAAGAAACCTTCAATATGTACCCTATGGTTATGAGCCTCCGATCGAGACGCATAAAGGGACCATGGTCTACTATGATACGTTCGAGCAGATTACAGCCAGAGAACTGGAGCTTTTTGCCGAAACGGGGGCTGCATTATCTTTTACAAAGCTGGTGTTGTATCCGCTACATGAAGAAACCGTCAGAAGAATGTGGAAGCAGCCGGTACGTTCGTATTACAAGCGGGTGGACGAGCTGGGAGAGTGGCAGCGGGAGCAAGCTTTGAGTGCTGTTGTGATTGAGAACTGGGAAGGTAAGCGTAAAAAGTATACGCCTATTGAAGCAGCCATCCGTTTTTTGGCGGAAAAGTATACGACCCCACTTTTTTTGTACATGAGTCCTGAAACTGCAAATTTCTGCGCTTCTTATGCATCATTTGGAGAATGGATTAGAAATGTCAGATTGGTGCTTTCGAGCGCACCCCAGGAACTTCATCCTAAGCTTGCACAGTACCGTAATCGATGGAATACGGTCGAAGAAGCGACAAACCGTGACTCTAAGGTTGACAAAGCGGAGCATGAATTATAGAATAGAACTAATCGTAAAAATTACTATTGTAATTGTATACCATGTATTCCAATTAAGGAGGAAGAGAAATGCGCGTAATTGTTACCTTGGCATGCACCGAATCAGGTGATCGCAACTATACAACAACCAAGAACAAAAGAAATCATCCGGAGCGTCTTGAAATGAAAAAATACTCTCCGCGTCTGAAAAAGTACACGATCCATCGTGAAACTAGATAATTTGAGGTTTGCTGCATAGCAACCTGAATGATTCTGCTTCCTGAGCGAAGCCTGTTAAGTTTGCAAAAGCCTGCGTTATGGAACCGGCGAAAACTTGAATTAGTCCAGTGGACAGAGCGTCCAAAGTTAAAGCTTGCACCTAAGAAAACGGCTTTTTTTCAAGGCTGTATGATAGATGCCGAGCTACATGGTACGCTTTGCCTTTTGAATCGAAAGCACGTGGCTACCGAGTTCTCCTGTGCTGGTGTCAGCATTTGGGACGAGCCGGAGGACCATTCACTATATGCTTATATAACGATGAAGGCTGACGAAAGATCCGGAGCGTTCGTGCAATGGGCGATGCGTATATGCGGCATCGTTTGCTTGTCGTTTACGAGCTTGAGCGCAACCGTTATGATCTGTCGTCTTTTTTTCTGGGACATAGCCGTTCCTTTTGCCAACTGATGGAGTATTGCGCCAGTACGTTTGATTTTGAAACTAAAACTACATGAAAGATTAGGTGAAACTAATGAAAAAAGATATTCATCCAACATTGAACAAAGTTATCTTTTTGGACCCTAGCTGTGGATTTACTTTCCTGAGTGCTTCCACTAAATATTCGCAAGAAACGATGGAATGGGAAGATGGCAACACATACCCAGTTATCCGTGTAGATACTAGCTCCGCTTCCCACCCGTTCTTCACTGGTAAACAAAGAAACGTGGATATCGGTGGCCGTGTGGATCGCTTTAACAAAAAATATAACCTTAAGTAAGACTCGTCGAGAGCTAGGTTTACGGATTATGCCAATAATTCGTAAACCTAGCTTTTTTATTTTTTACGGATAGTTACATCCGAAACAACGCGAATAACAAATGTATTTTCAAGTCTCGAATTTAACACTCTTCTGGAACAGTCCGTGAAGCTGCTGCTTTTTAATGCTAAATGAAGCTGGACAATAGTCGACGAGGGCTATGATGAAAAAAAGATACAATATAACGTTTTAAGATATTCAGCAGCGGCATTGCTAATCTTGGCAAACTAATCATTTTAAAACGTAATTCTATACTTCGCATAGGCTATCTTAATTTAAAAATAATCGCAGGTATCTAGCCTGCGATTATTTTTTTTTTAGCACAAGAGTCGCGATTAAGGGAGGGTTCCGATAAATCATTTGCGGAAATAAGTTATTTGGAGGATATAGTTAGAGACTTGATACAACTAGGCATCATTATAGATAAGCTTTTGTTCAGAATTGGTTCAGTGGTTTCATGTATATTGATTGAAAACGACATAAATCACTTATTTTCGACAAATATATGAATAAAAGATTAATATAAACACATTTTTATCGGTAAATACAGTGAATAAGCTTTATTATCTTTGAATTATGTAGAAACATTTCGAAGATCGAATAGGGTCGTTTTACTCAAAAGTAAATTAGGAGGTAGAACCATTGAAAGTTTATTCACTTAAGTGGGCAGCCGCTCTTGTTGCTCTTCAGGCGGCGTTTGGTACTTCTGCTTACGCTGCAACGCCTACCAATAATTTGTTTTCAGATACATCCTATGTGACGAGTGATAAAATGGCGGCCATCCAAGAAGCTGTACGCCAAGGGCTTTTATCGGGAGATCCTCATGGAACTTTTCGCCCTGCAGCAACATTAACTCGTCAGGAACTCGCAGTATTATTGGTCAGAGCTTTAAAATTGGACCCTATTTCGAGTTCTTCTACTTTTAAAGATGTGCAAAGTAAACAATTTGCTGCCCCATATATAGAAGCCGCACAAAAAGCCGGGTTTCTATCCGGGGATGGATTAGGAAACTTCCGTCCGAACGATCCTGTTACACGTGAAGAGCTGGCAGCTGTGTTTGTTCGTGCAGTCGGAGGGGTTAATGCAGAGGGCGGATCAAGCATTTTACCCAAAGATCAGTCCTTGGTAAGCCAATGGGCGGCTGGATCGGTAGATACAGCACTTCGTCTAGGTTTAATTGACATTCATGACAGCAAGCTCAATCCCACCGGTGAAGTAAAAAGGGAGGATATTGCTCCTTTCCTGCTGGATATTTTCAAAACTCAAGAGCAAACAGCTACGATCAATAGCATTGATGGAGACATTGTAACAATCGATAATGTTCCTTATTTAATAGAGGGAAATTTGAAAGAGTTAATCGGAAACTCCAATAAAGATGCGTTAAAAGGAGCTAAATTAAAGTTTAATTCGCGCAATCGTAATGTGGACGGACTGCAACAATTAGAAATCGTGCAAAAAGATGTTGTGTTAAACACCAATGGTCTACCGGAAAGCAGCCTGCTTCGAATTTTAGGTGATGGTGTTCAGATTAAAGGGGATATCAAAGGAGTAATCGAGCTTAATGACGGTGTTTCTAATATCCAGCTGAATGGAAACGTAAACCATCTTAATGTGAATTCCGGCAATGGTATTTCTATTAAAGGAACCGGAACAATCGGGGAGCTTCAAGTTGCCAACGCAAACGCTAAAGTGACATTGAACCCGAATTTTAAAGTTGAAATGATTCAGCTGCCTAAAGATGCATCCGTTTCACAAGTTATCCAAAATTACAGCGAAGTACAAAAGCAGATTGGACAAATTCAGTCCGCTGACGGAACGGTTCAAGAACCGACTACAGTTACGTCGAGTAGCGTGACATTTTCCTCCAGAGGTGGAACTTCAACAAAATCAGTGACTAACCATGCGCCAGGCGTTACTACCGGGTTTACTGATATTACGTTAAATGCAGCAGATGAGCCTAAAGAGATTAATTTGGCAAATAGTTTTGCTGATGCTGAAGGAGACACACTGACCTACACAGCAAAATCTTCAGCAACGAACGTAGCGACAGTATCGGTGAATGGAAGTCAGCTGACTCTCACGCCGGTGAACGCCGGAACAGCCACGATCACGGTTACGGCGAACGACGGCAAAGGCGGGACCATAAACAGCCAGTTCAACGTAACGGTTACGCCGATGATCCCAGAAGCCGTGAACCATGCGCCGACGGTGGAAACGTCGATCAGCAATGTGACGACAGGAGCCGCGGATGGAGTTAAGACGGTGAGCCTTGCGAGTGTGTTTGCAGATGAAGACAGCGACGCGCTGACATACACGGCAACCTCGACAGATACGGGCGTGGCAACAGCAGCGGTAAACGGAAGCGATCTGAAAATTACGCCAGTGAACGCGGGTACGGTCACGATTACGGTTACAGCAGATGATGGCAAGGGCGGCACGGTGGATACGCAGTTCAACGTGACGATCACGCCGGTGATCCCGGAAGTCGTGAACCATGCGCCGACGGTGGAAACGTCGATCAGCAATGTGACGACAGGAGCCGCGGATGGAGTTAAGATGGTGAGCCTTGCGAGTGTGTTTGCAGATGAAGACAGCGACGCGCTGACATACACGGCAACCTCGACAGATACGGGCGTGGCGACAGTAACGGTAAACGGAAGCGACCTGAAAATTACGCCAGTGAACGCGGGTACGATCACGATTACGGTTACAGCAGATGACGGCAAGGGCGGCACGGTGGATACGCAGTTCAACGTGACGATCACGCCGGTGATCCCGGAAGCCGTGAACCATGCGCCGACGGTGGAAACGTCGATCAGCAATGTGACGACAGGAGCCGCGGATGGAGTTAAGACGGTGAGCCTTGCGAGTGTGTTTGCAGATGAAGACAGCGACGCGCTGACGTACACAGCAACCTCGACGGATACGGGCGTGGCGACAGTAGCGGTAAACGGAAGCGACCTGAAAATTACGCCAGTGAACGCCGGAACAGCCACGATCACGGTTACGGCGAACGACGGCAAAGGCGGCACGGTGGATACGCAGTTCAACGTGACGATCACGCCGGTGATCCCGGAAGCCGTGAACCATGCGCCGACGGTGGACACGTCGATCAGCAATGTGACGACAGGAGCCGCGGATGGAGTTAAGACGGTGAGCCTTGCGAGTGTGTTTGCAGATGAAGACAGCGACGCGCTGACATACACGACAACCTCGACAGATACGGGCGTGGCAACAGCAGCGGTAAACGGAAGCGACCTGAAAATTACGCCAGTGAACGCGGGTACGATCACGATTACGGTTACAGCAGATGACGGCAAGGGCGGCACGGTGGATACGCAGTTCAACGTGACGATCACGCCGGTGATCCCGGAAGCCGTGAACCATGCGCCGACGGTGGACACGTCGATCAGCAATGTGACGACAGGAGCCGCGGATGGAGTTAAGACGGTGAGCCTTGCGAGTGTGTTTGCAGATGAAGACAGCGACGCGCTGACGTACACAGCAACCTCGACGGATACGGGCGTGGCGACAGTAGCGGTAAACGGAAGCGACCTGAAAATTACGCCAGTGAACGCCGGAACAGCCACGATCACGGTTACGGCGAACGACGGCAAAGGCGGCACGGTGGATACGCAGTTCAACGTGACGATCACGCCGGTGATCCCGGAAGCCGTGAACCATGCGCCGACGGTGGACACGTCGATCAGCAATGTGACAACAGGAGCCGCGGATGGAGTTAAGACGGTGAGCTTTGCAGGTGTGTTTGCAGATGAAGACAGCGACGCGCTGATGTACACGGCAACCTCGACGGATACGGGCGTGGCAACAGTAGTGGTAAACGGAAGCGATCTGAAAATTACGCCAGTGAACGCGGGTACGGTCACGATTACGGTAACGGCAGATGACGGAAACGGGGGTACAGTGGATACGAATTTCACTCTAACGGTGACCCCTCCACCTGCTGCTAATCACGCTCCTGTTGTTCAAAGCACGATTAATGATGTTTCTACAGAAGCAGGTGCTGTGGACACAACTATTGGACTTGCTTCAACTTTTGCAGATGAAGATTTGGACTTACTGACGTATTCCGCTGATTCATCGGACCCTAGAGTAGCAACGGTTTCCGTTACAGGCGACCAACTGAGTATTACTCCGCTTGCAGTGGGAAGTGCTACAGTCACAGTTACCGCAGATGATGGGAAGGGGGGAACCGTTCAAACGATCTTCCAAGTCACTGCTGGAGAAAAGAAGGGACTTTTCTTCTCCGAGTTGGCATGGGGGGAGAGCGACTCTATGATGCAAATTATTGAGCTTTATAATGCGGGTTCTGAGGAATTGGATGCTTCAAAAATTAGAATTGAACGCAGTGATAGTGGAAATTCGATCGAAATAAGTCAAGACGCTGGTGCTTTTATTCCAGGTGGAGCTACTTTCGTGATAGGAGATACCATGTATTTTGGTGATGCGCATGTAGATTACTTCACGGACATGGGATTTTATAACGATGATTCAGCACCTGTTACTTTATCGCTTTATTACGATAATCAGTTGATTGATACGGCAGTGTTTCAGCCTCATACCACTTTAGCTAGACAATCCGATGTTACTCATGGAAATGCAGACTACGAGGCAAGTGAATGGTTTGATGAAGGAACCGATTATACGGATAATATCGGCATCTTTAGTAGTGAGGCACCATAATGAATAAAAAGAATAGAGGGAACATCATGAGTTCTAAACCTAATAAATGGCTGATTACATTAGCTTTGGCTGCACTTGTTGCTCCAACGGCTTTGCAGACGATTGCATCTGCTGCCAGCGGTGCATCAAACGGAGCAGCTCTGGCCAGTCTGCCTTTTAAAGACATCAATAATATTGCTTCAGAGCAAAAGACAAACATCCTGCGAGCCATTGAAGCCGGGCTTCTGCATGGCGACCCCTCTGGATCCTATCGGCCAACGGAGTTGTTGACCCGTCAAGAAATGGCGGTTCTATTAACTCAAGCTCTGCAACTCTCTATTTCTAAAGCAGCAAGTAGCAGTTTCTCGGATGTAGAACCGAAAAGTTGGTCGAGTCCCTATATTGAGGCTGTACATCGTGCAGGACTCATGAATGGAGACGACGGCTCCAAATTCAGGCCCAAAGCGGCAGTTACCAGAGAGGAGGCTGCGGTTCTGCTTATGCGGGCCGCCGGGCTTCCTATTACAGCTGACGCCACGGAGTCTGCTAAACTTACTGATTGGAATCGGGTCAGTCCGTGGGCACGGCCTTACGTTAATACGGCTTTACAGTCGGGCTTCATGAAGACGGATCAGTCCGGTTTCAAACCTAAATCGTCCGTTCAGCGCCAAGATATAGCCCAGTATATGATGTCTACCTTTTTCCCTAAGGACCATGTAGTCCAACTCCAAAAAGTAGAGGATGGAAAGGCCTGGATTAACGGGATTGAATATAAACTCTCGGATTCAGTTAAAGGAATCCTGCAAACCTCTAACCAAGAGATTCTCAAAGGAGCAGATATTCAATTTGTAGCATCACAGCGGACCATTGAATCGATCACCAAACTGGTCATCCATGCGAGCGGGCAAGCTCCGATAGGGCAAGCTTCCGAATTCAGCGGCAATCTTGTATTAGATGGTCATAACTCCTCGATTGACGGTGATTTAACTATTGACGGTGATTACATTTCGGTTATGAATTTGAATGTCAAAAATAGTTTTACAGTTACGTCAAGCCTTGAACATGATTTCTATGCCTCTAAATTTACGGTACAAGGAAAAACATATATTCAGGGCGGTGACCAGAACACCGTATTGTTTAACACATCTGAGCTGCAGGATGTCGAGGTATCCAAACAGGATGTCCACGTAGTCATTCAAGGAAATTCGACGGTGGATCAAATGTCGTTGATTTCCAATGCAACGATTGAAAATGATTCATCCTCAACGATACAGCAGTTGAATGTTCTTACCGGTGCCAAGCAAGTAGAGTTGCAGGGGATTATTAAGCAATTGTCGGTCAACAGTGACCAGCCCGTAGCTCTGACAGGCCAGGCCTCCATTAATACATTGGCTGTGAACAGTTCCTCTCCGGTCAGTCTGGAGGTAGCTGGAACTATTTCAAATTTACAAGTAAATAACTCTGCAGCAAATATTAGTGTAAGCTCCTCCAGCCAAGTCACGAATACTTCATTTGCAGTAGGTGTGTCTTCTTCGACGGTATCAGGAGTCACTGGAGACACTACAACTTCTTCTGGTAGCTCGCGTTCTACGGTTGTGACCAATACAGCACCGAAGTTAGTGACCAAATATGACGATCAAGCCGTAACGGTGGGCGATTCTGAACTTCAGATTGACTTACTTGGTCATTTTACGGACGAGGAGCAGTCTGAGCTCAAATATACGGCAGTATCGTCTAGTACAAAAATCAGTACAGTCCGAGTAGAGGGAACAAACCTGTTTATCAAGGCTGTTGGCAAAGGGACTGCGACCATTACGATCGCCGCAGATGACCAGGCTGGGAAAAAAGCGGGAACGAATTTCAAGATCCGTGTCAATGAATCTCCTGTTTCATTGAGTATCCCCGATCAAAACGAACAGTTGGGGAGCGGCGACGTAACCTTATCTTTAGGATCGTTTTTTACGGATTCTGAAAATGATCCTATGACTTATGAGGTTGCAATCGATGATCCTTCCATTGCTACCTTTACCCTGACGGGTGATCAATTGGTATTAACTCCGGCAGCTGTAGGCCAGGCCCAAGTTACCGTCAAGGCATCCGATGGTCGGGGAGGCAGCGCAAGCCAGTCGTTTCAATTGGTTGTAACTGCAGTACCTAATCAAAATCCGATTGTAAATCAGAAGCCGGGCAACCAAACGCTCACTGTGGGCGATGCGGACTACATCCTGGATTTATCTCCGGTGTTCCTTGATTCGGACAGCAATCCGCTAATCATCTCGGCAGAATCCTCGGATCTATCCATTGCGACAGTCTCCGTTAACGGAAACCAGGCCACAGTTCATGCGGTTTCCTCAGGAACAGCAAACATCCAGCTAAAAGCGGGAAATGGCCTTGGAGGCGAGGTTAAGACCGATTTTGATATTACCGTTAATGAACCTCCGGTATCCTTGCGAATTCCGGATCAGACGAAACAAATCAATTCAGACGACATTCAATTATCTTTAAACGACTTCTTTACCGACTATGAGAAGAATTCGTTGTCATACAGCATTGATATTTCCGATTCTTCGGTTGCGACTGCAGTGCTAAATGGGGACACGCTTACCATTACACCGTTAAAAATTGGCAGCACATCAGTTTCTGTTAAGGCATCTGATGGCCATGGAGGTAGCACAAGCCAGTCGTTTCAAATGGAAGTAACTGCTGTATCTAACCAAAATCCGGTTATAGACCAGAAGCCGGGTAATCAGACACTGAATCTAGGCGATGCGGATTATATCCTGGATTTATCTTCGGTATTCCACGATCCCGATGGCGACCCTGTGGACGTTTTGGCAGAATCTTCGGATTCGTCAGTTGCTGTTGTATCCGTTAACGGATACATAGCCACGGTCCATGCAGTTTCCTCCGGAACAGCAACGATTCAGCTTAAAGCAAAAGATGACCGCGGGGGCGAGGTCACTACTGATTTTGATGTTACCGTCAATGAATCCCCGACTTCCACAGGGATTCCGGATCAGATGAAAGAAATAAATACAGGCGATATTAAATTGTCCTTAAATGATTTCTTTTCCAATCCTGATAGCGATGTTTTAACTTACGATGTTCATAGCATTTCTGACCCGACTGTTGTGACGGCTGCCGTTTATGGAGATATGCTTACTCTTACACCGTTAACGATCGGTAGTACATCGGTATCGATTAAAGCAACAGATAGCTGGGGAGGGAAAGTGATCGAAACTTTCAAAACCACCGTCACGGCTGGACCTCCACAGAATCAGTATCCAGTAGAAACTAAACCTGCCGACCAGTCGCTTACTGTAGGTGGTGCAGTCTACTCACTCAATTTAGATTCCGTTTTTACTGATCCTGATGGGGATACGTTGACCTTTAAGGCAACCTCTTCTGATCCGTCCGTTGCTTCGGCGGAAATCACTGGAGCTCAATTGGAAATTCAGGCACTAAGTGCAGGGACGACAATCATAGAAATCAAGGCTATGGATGGCCGCGGAGGGGAAACTTCAACCACCTTCCAGGTCAGTGTCCAATCATCCGGTTCGTCTAACCCATCTTCTAATCAGCCGCCTCAAGTAGATGCGACCATTTATGAACAAGTGTTGACTGCAGGAGTTACGAATGCAAGAAGCTACGACCTATCTCAATTGTTCAGTGATGCTGACGGGGATGCCTTGACGTTTACTTCTACTGTTGAATCAACCGGTATGGTAAATGCAGAGGTTAACGGATCAACGTTGACTCTTACTACGGGTAATCAGGCAGGAAGTACCAAGGTAACGATTACTGCGAATGACGGGCATGGCGGAACAGCCACCTATAATTTTCAGGTAACGAATGCTCCTCTGGCGACGAATGGAATTGTTCAAATCCGAACTAAGCAAGGGGTCAAAGATCCGATTACTTATGACATGTCAACAGTGTTCCCGGGTGAAACTTCATTTAAAATCTATTCGGGTACGGCAGATTCCACCTTTACTGGACCAATTCCTCTTAATGGGACGGTTTGGACATGGAACGGGGATATTTTTCAATACTTCTGGGTAATCGGGGCGAACGGATCTGCCGCTGTATTCCAAGTGACCTCAAATCCTCAAGGACCGGAGGATCTATATTTTTCCCAGTATCTATCCTTAGATAAAACCCGGACTGCTATTGAGCTGTTCTACAATCCGGTAGGAGATACTTCTAAGCCTATAGAAAATGCAGGATACTCACTTGAGATTCATCAATACAATTTAGCTACAAATACTCCTAAAGTGTGGAGCCAGCCTATTAATTCGTTTTGGAAAGGCATGCCTTATATATATATCGATTCCATCTTTTATGACTTTTTCGACATTGTTCCTGCGACATACTATAATGATGAATTGATGTTACTAGAAACGAATACCAATGTAACGACAGGCTATGTCCTGAAAAAGAACGGTGTAACGATCGACGTCTTAGGTGATCCTAACGGAAAAACGCAATTTATGCCGAATAATGGGACTATTATCCGAAAATCGGGGATTAAGTCCGGTTCCTCCTCTTATAATCTTCCAGGAGAGTGGAACTCTTATCCAACCGGAACGCTTCAATATTTTAGTCATCATACTCCATAACATTTTGTTGGATTAACGGGAAGCCCTCCAGCGCCGATGGTACTTGGGCCGAAAGGTCCCGGGAGAGTAGGATGTCGCCAAGCAATTAATGTATAACTCTGCATAGTGGTACTCAAGCTGTCGAGACATTCTCGACAGCTTTTTTATTTTCAATCTTTCAACATGGCATCCTATAAGGTACATACCATACCAAAGGGAATTTTCATCATTACGAGCCGAATATGTCGATTACAGCGACACGAAGCACTGTTCCCATTGATCGGTAATAGAGGCTTTGTCAAGCTGTTCTCCAATGAGTGTAACATATCCCTGGCTCACAGGAAGTGCAGTAGGCTGCCACTCCAAGTGATTTCCTGAAAATTGCAAAAGCATTGTACCTTCCTGAGGAAGCACGCAGTAACCTTTCGCACGAAGCAACGAGGAACCTAACCCGGTCAAAAAGTTTTCCAATCGTTGTTTTTCGAGTGGCTGAGGAGAATATTGATGCAGCGTTAAGCTCTCCAGACGGGAGAACGAATGAGGCTGCTTAGGATCGTGGTTATGACTGTGTGCCGCAATAACTTTGAAAGCCGTACTTCTGGAGACACTACTGGTGCTTCCGATACTTTTGACGGGAATGGAAACGGACGGTACACCTGCATCGGTGGACTGGACTTGTGCAGGTGCAGGTTGAAGTGTCTGTATGGGTTTCGCGGCAACGGATGCGGAGGCCAGAACAGGCTCTAGTAGTGGTTCAAGGTCAATTCGGCTATATTCAGTAGTTTGCAGCTTGGCCGTACCGTTGAGCTTGCGGATGCTCTTGACGACCTTCGTCACTTCACGGCTACTTGCTGCATCCGTCTTGTTCACCACAATAAAGTCTGCGGTGCGCAGTTGTCCGTGCAGGGTGCGAACCAGTTCTTTATCAGCCGTAAATCGGCTATTGTATTCATGGAACAGCTCAGCATCCACAACACTGATGCTGTGAACCAGATAAAGCCGATCTGCCAGTAGAGGGGAGCGAAGCTCCTCCAGTACTTGTTCGGGGTTGGCTACCCCGGTGGTTTCCATGAAGATCAGGTCTGGCTTCTGGCTGAGCAGGGTATGCAGAGCCCCTGCCAGCTCATTTCTTTTGCTGCAACAAATGCAGCCTTCTAGCAATCCTTCTACTGTTACGTCAGGCATTTCCTCTGAAATTATAGCGCTGTCTACATCATATTCACCCATTTCGTTCATTAAAACAGCAGCACGAAGGGGAATTTGGCGAGTATGGGCTAACAGGCGTAAAAGCAGCGTTGTTTTGCCGCTTCCAAGAAAACCACTGATTAAAATAACAGGAACTTTGTTCATCATTTTCCCTCCTTGGTGGGTTTAGTGTACTGTGTTCAAGCGATCAAAGGTAGCTACCGAGTCTGCTTGGGTATAGACATAAGGGGATTCTGGCTGCTCGACAGCGGTTATTTTTTCGGATCGAATTTCAAGTACCGGAACGTTGCCCTTTTGTGTGGCATGCAGTGTTCCTTCAATGGTCACCCAGGTATCCTTGTCAAAGGACGGGGCCTTCTGGGATTGGACGATGATCCCGAATGGCATGGCATCGGCAGTACAGCACATGACGAGGAATCTTCCTACTGCAAATAGGCCTTTACCCGGCAGGTTGTCGTCTTTATAGACAAAGCCAGTCACCTGTACTTTTTTTCCTTCAAAAGCTTGTTTATATAACTCAATGGCGCCAATAGTTTCGGAGAAAATCTCCGGCTTGATCTGTATGATAGGTTGCTGATACAGGCGTTTCGCCAGCTCGGCGAATTCTACATTGTACTTGTCAGGCGGAACGAACAGCTTATCCAGCGTTTCCTGACTCCATTTTCCCTCTGGAGGGGGCGAAGTTGGGACAGAAGATGCAGTTGATAAAAGGGAGGAGGTGGATGCTTTCGTGGTCTGTATATCTGTTTTTCGTCGGATATCCGGGTTGGGATACGTGAAGGACATGCCTTTTTTGGCGGCCATATCACTACCAAGTGCCTGATTGGGCAGCAGAGAACCGAACAGGAGCGGGATGAGCAGCATTCCATATACGAGTGTTTTTTTGAACCAGCTTTGCGGCAACGGATGCTCACAATCACATACATCCTCACCGTCCCGCTCTCCGATGATTCCGTGCCATGCCATCGCCAATGCGATGAACAAGAGTGGTACAGGACAGAGTAGGAGCAGCTTTTGCATATGGGGAGCTAGGTAGTAATGAAGTGCATTCGTACGGTTTAATGAGATAATGTACACAGCCAATCCGGTTAGGAGCAAGGAGCGCATACCATATTGCCAGCGGATGCTAAAGGTTGAATTCACGGTTGTATTCACCTCCCCAATAACCATTCTGCAGCTATAGAACCCACGAGGACGAGTGAAACAATGAGCAAGCCCAGGATGGCGACAAATTTAGTGCGGAAGGTGCTGAGCAGCATGAGCGTGCCTTTGAAGTCTAACATCGGACCGAGTACAAGAAAGGCTGCCAGCGGACCTAGTGTAAAGGTGTGTGAAAAAGCAGTGGCTACAAAGGCATCGGAGGTGGAACATAGCGACAGTATGTAGGCAAAACCCATCATAAAGGCGTATGATCCGACCGTTCCGTTGCTTAACGAAAGCATCTCATCACGTGGGATGAAGGTTTGGATGCAGGCTGTTAATAATGCGCCGATAGTGAGATATTTACTCATGTCCAAAAACTCGTCACCAGCATGTACAAAAAAGCCCCGCCATGTGCGACTATGCCGATGAGTCTGATTGTTCTGCTTTTGCTGGTTAAAAGAGAGCAACGACCGTTTGAGCGGATGCACTCGCACAAAGGCATACACGATCAGCCCGATGATCGCGGAGACGGCAAAAGCCAAACCCATTCGAACGGCAGTGACCTCGGGATGGGAAGGGAAAGCCATCATCGTCGCAGCCAGTACCACGGGATTGATAATGGGCCCGCTTAAAATAAAAGTGATACCCATATAGGCAGGCATTCCCTTGAGCATTAATTGGCGAACGACAGGGATCATGCCGCATTCACAGATGGGAAACAGCATACCTAGTAAGGAGGCCAGCAGGACACCCGGTACAGGATGCGCAGGCGCTATTTTGCGAATCCATGTCTCCGGTACAAGCCACTGCAAAAGGGATGAGACGAGTACACCGATAAGGAGAAACGGAACAGCTTCCAGAAAAATACCCATAAATACCGTTTTTAACGGTTGCAGCTGGCCCATATCCAACAAACGAAGCCACTGGGGAGATAGCGTGACAAGCACAGGGATGAGAAAGGCAAACGGAATCATAAAAGGCAGCATCTTCAACAGCGTACTGTTTTTCATTCCACGTCTCCTTGGGAATAAGGGTTCTTATCTACATCCTATGTCTGTAGAGGGACAATCATGCCCGCTGGATTGTGCTTGTCTCACCTCCTATATTGACAATTCAAAGAGTGGTCATATATATTTATGTTTGTTATTAGTAATTATTACGATTAAAATCCGATAAATGATTGCAAGAAGGAAACTTTTACGGTACGATCCATATTAAATGTTGTAAAGACAAGGAGGGGTTATATGATACCGATAGTTGTTTTATCCGGTTTTTTGGGTAGCGGTAAAACCACTCTTCTTCAGCATGCGCTGGCTTACTACAAGGAGAAGGGCCTCAAGCCAGCCATTTTGATGAATGAGTTGGGTGATGTTAATCTGGACGGCAGTTTGGTGAATGGCCAAGCACCCATGAAGGAAATGCTCAGTGGTTGTATATGCTGTACTATTCGCGGGGATTTGGGCGTCGAGCTCATGAATCTTGCTGAAGAATATAAGCCGGACGTGATTATTGTAGAATGTACTGGAGTAGCTAACCCGATGGAAATTGTAGATGCAGTGACAGACGCCTCCATCTATTCTTCTATGATATTACAATCCGTTATCACGGTCATAGACGCGCGTCAATTTCTGGACTTTGCCTCGGGGAACGAGAGAAGCAAGTCGCTTCGTTTGATGCAGGATCAGCTTCGGTGCGCTTCCAAACTGATTATTAACAAGACCGATTTATTGGCTGTTGGCGAGTTACAGAAAGTACAGGCCCTCGTAAAAGAGTTAAATCCATATGCTCTGACTGTGAGCACGCAACGAAGTGACGTGGACGCGGGTATTTTTTTCTCCACTCAAGGAGAGGAGCGTATGGACGTTGACCATCAGTCTCATGATCACCATGACCACGCCCATGACCACGCCCATGACCACGAACATGGGGAGCATTATCATTCCTACGACCATGTAGTGGTTCACACGCATTTCTTTGGACAACCTGTGCCACGCTCCGAGTTTGAACAGTTGTTCCGCAGTTTGCCAGCTGAAATTTACCGGGCCAAAGGAATTGTGCGGTTTCTGGAATCAGAGGGTCAGATGATGTTTCAGTTTGCCTATCGGGAGCTGGAAATCATTCCGATCCGCCCGCAAAAGCCAGTGAACGATGTAGCGGTTGTCATGGGTGAGAATTTCTCTGCTTCCGAGATCGAGGAACAATTGAGAAAGTTGGAAGCGGCTGAAAAGCCATTGAGTAGTAGTTCATGACTTCGAGAACGAGCAACTTTAATCCATCAAGACCTAATCCATCACAACATAATTCTCGCGCACACCTAGCTGGCAAGCCTACTTGGGGATTTACAACAATTCTGCTGCTGACTGCTGGGCTGTTGCTTTCGGTGACACTCGCAGTCATGCTCGGTCCTGTAGCTCTCGCACCGGGGACGATATGGCGAATTGCACTGTCTCATCTTCCCTGGCTGGACCAGTGGATACCCGTGACATGGACCAAGCCTGAGCAATATATCGTTTGGGAAATCCGCTTTCCACGCGTGCTGCTAGGTGTTGTCGTAGGAGCAGGACTTGCTGTTACAGGGGCGACTATACAGGCATTAATTCGTAATTCGTTAGCGGACCCCTATATTTTAGGAGTCTCGTCTGGGGCTTCGGTGACAGCTACGTTGGTAATTGTGTTCGGAGCTTTTGGATTTTTAGGACGACTTGCGCTGCCTTTATCTGCTTTTATAGGCTCGTTAGCTGCAATGCTTATGGTGTTCGCGTTGGCTCGTGTGGCTGGGAGCATATCGACAACCCGCTTATTGCTGGCAGGAGTGGCGGTGTCCATGATGCTGTCGGCTGTGACTAGCTTTATCGTTACGATGGCCCCGAATGAAAAAGGCATTCGTGACGCGATGTATTGGATGATGGGAAGTCTGGCAGGTGCTCAATGGGACACGCTTTTCATTCCAAGCCTCATTGTAGCCGTTGGAACGGTAGTCCTCCTGACCCGATACCGTTCGCTGAATGCTTTGCTAACGGGTGAAGAAACCGCAGTAACGCTAGGTGTGAACGTACAGACGTTCCGCGTATTACTGGTTGTTGTGGCGTCTCTTTTAACCGGGGCAGTCGTATCAGTGAGTGGCTCGATTGGCTTTGTGGGGCTTATGATTCCGCACATCGTTAGGCTGATAGTGGGATCAGATCATCGGCGTGTACTGCCCGTCAGTCTGTTGGCGGGAGCTATTTTTGTCGTGTGGGCTGATGTATGTGCCCGGCTCGTGCTGGCTCCACAGGAGCTGCCGATTGGTATTGTGACGGCTGTGTGCGGAGGACCCTTTTTTGTGTGGCTGTTGCGTCGTAGTTCCTACTCGTTTGGAGGCGAAAAATGAATATAGAAGTCGAAAGCGTGACCTTCAGTATTCACGATAAACGGCTGATCGACGGCATCTGTCTCCAGGTAAAAGCAGGGGAGCTGGTCGGATTGATTGGTCCGAATGGCAGCGGGAAATCGACGTTGCTCAAAAATATGTATCGTGTGCTAAAGCCTGACAGTGGTTTGGTTACGTTGGATGGCCAAGATATGCTGCAGATGAAGTATAAAGAAACGGCCCGACAAATGGCAGTGGTGAGTCAGGATGCGCCGCAAACGTTTGATTTTTCAGTACGGGACATCGTCCTGATGGGTCGCCATCCGCATAAGAAACTGCTGGAAGCAGATACTGTTGCCGATCATGAATTGGTCGAGCAGGCGCTGGAGAGGGTAGGCATGAATGCTCAGGCGGATCAGGGCTTTGCCACCTTGTCTGGCGGAGAAAAGCAACGGGTATTAATCGCCAGAGCTTTGGCCGGGCAGGCGAAATTTCTTGTTTTGGATGAGCCAACAAATCATCTGGACATCCGGTATCAGCTGCAAATTCTGGATTTGGTCAAAACACTTCGGATAACTACGCTAGCTGCACTACATGATTTGAATTTGGCTGCATTTTATTGTGATCGAATGTATGTATTAAAAGAAGGCAAAGTGGTAGCTTCCGGTATAACGGAGGATGTGCTTCAGCCAGACCTGCTGTGGAGTGTATTCGGGGTGGAGACAGAAATCTGTATTCATCCAAAAACCGGGAAGCCGAATATTACCTTTTTACCGGATTCTCTCAGGAGAGGAGGCCATCCATGACGTTAACAGAAAAGGCGATACGAGAGGTTAATAAACTACAATTAAAAGAGGAGACGGGACATATGAAAGAATATGGCAAGCCCGCGTTACCGCTGGTTATGCTCGCTTTGGCGATGATGCTTTTGTTATCAGCCTGCGCAGCAGGAAACACGGATCAAACAAGCGATCCATCGGCAAACAGGCAGCAACCTGCCGCATCGCAAACGGCAACTACTATGACGTCGGTAGAGCTTGAGAACATGGGCGTTAAAATGGCATTTCCCGAGGCGCCCAAACGCGCGGTTACACTGAACCAGCACGCGACTGAGGTTATGCTGGCTCTTGGACTGGAATCCTCTATGGTAGGAACCGCGTATTTGGATGATCAGATTTTACCGAAATATAAGGCTCAATATGACAAAATCCCGGTACTGGCCGAACAATATCCGTCCAAAGAGGTGTTTATGGCCGCTGCACCGGATTTTGCCTATGCAGGCTGGAAGAGTGCCTTTAATGATAAAAATCTGGGTTCCCGTGAGGAGCTAGCCAAACAAGGGGTGCTGACCTATGTACAGGAGTCCTCAAACAAGCCGGGTCCCATATTAGAAGATGTATATCAGGATATACTAAATATTGGGCGTATTTTCAGGGTTGAGGAGCGTGCAGAAAAGCTGGTAAATGACATTCGTGAACAAGTGAAGTCCATTCAGACTCAAATTGGTACTGTTGAGCAGGCACCCAAGGTGTTTGTTTATGACAGCGGAGAAGACAAGCCCTTTACGGCTGCCAACAATTATCTAACGTCCTTGATTGAAAGTGTGAAGGCGAAAAATATTTTTGATGATATCGACAAAATTTTTACCGAGGTAAGCTGGGAAGAGGTTGTGAACCGTAACCCTGATGTGATCGTCATCCTCGACTATGGTGATACTTCACTGGCTGATAAAGAGAAGCTGCTCCTGAGCAAGCCTGCGCTGGCTGGTGTGGAAGCGATCAAAAACAAACGGTTTATTGTCCTGCCATTATCCGCGGCGGCTGAAGGTGTACGTGCACCGATTGCACTGAAAACCTTGGCTGTAGGCTTGTACCCGGACAAAATGAAGTAAACAAACAAAAGAGTTGCCAAAACATTGACGAACCTTGCCTAAACTGTTAAACTTGCTAATGCGTAAAGGTTACGTTTATCAAACGCTTATTTTTTTATTACCAAATCGTAATAATTACGGTAGATGGTTTAATGATCATAAACGACCTGGAGAATCTGTGCAAATGATGATCGCTCAGATGGCTCCAGGCTTTTTAAAGGAAAAGGAGATTTGCGTCATGTTATTGGCCTCATTGGAACAGGTCACATTTGGCTACGGAGATGTTCCTAACTTGGTGGATGCCAATGTTGAAATTTTTTCGGGAGAATTTGTGGCTATTACCGGACCGAATGGTGCTTCCAAATCAACCATGCTCAAACTATTACTCGGCTTGCTTCAGCCTTGGAAGGGCAAGGTGTTTATGTCTAACCGTACAGGTGAAGGCAAAAAGCTTGTTGTCGGCTTTGTATCCCAACAAATTGCTGCTTTCAATGGCGGATTTCCAAGTACGATTTTGGAATTTGTCCGTTCAGGAAGATATACTCATGGCTCTTGGTTACGCCGTATGCGGTCTGAGGATCATGATCTGACTGAGCAGGCGTTGCGTCAGGTAGGCATGTGGGATTTGCGTCACCGTAAAATCGGCGAATTGTCCGGTGGACAGAAGCAACGCATTTGTGTGGCGAGAGCGCTCGCTCAGGAATCGGATTTGCTCATTTTGGATGAGCCCACGACCGGCATGGATCAAGAAAGCCGCCATCATTTCTACGATCTGATGAATCAGCAGGTTAAGGAATATGGAAGAACTGTGGTCATGGTGACCCATGGACTATCGGAAGTACAACATTATCTGGATCGAATTATTGAGCTTGAAAGGAAGGAAGATGGCGGATGGAAATGCTGCACTACGACTTCATGCAGCGGGCATTTTGTGCCGGTGGGGTAATTGCACTGCTGGCCTCGGTGCTTGGAGTATACCTGATGCTGCGGCGTCAGGCTCTCATGGCGGACATGCTATCGCATGTATCGCTGGCAGGGGTGGCAGCGGGTGCCTATTTAGGCATTAACCCGACGATAACCGGATTTGTTGTTGCCGTAATCGGCGCGATTATCGTTGAATACGTTCGCAGGTCTTATAAAACGTATAGTGAGATTTCTGTGGCTATTATAATGGTAGGTGGCCTATCGACGGCTGTTATTTTAATGAATCTGAATCAGAGCATCAACAAAGGGTTTTCCGCTTATTTGTTCGGCTCGGTCGTAGCGGTCAATCAGACAGAGCTGATGTTGATGATCGTGGTGGCTATCATCGGAGGTATTTTCTTTTTCGTGTTCCGGCGCCCTTTGTATCAGATTACCTTTGATGAAGAAACGGCAAAGACTAATGGTCTTCCTGTCAAGTCTATCTCATTTGCGTTTAGTATTTTAACAGGGATGATTGTAGCCGCAGCCATGCCGATTGTCGGTGTGCTGCTTGTCTCCTCACTCATCGTGCTCCCTGCAGCGCTGGCGATTCGAATTGCACCGAGCTTCGCGGCAGCCATCTGGATATCTATGGTCACTGCATTGATCGGCGTATTTATGGGTTTAACGGCATCATATGAACTCAGTACTCCCCCAGGGGGGACGATTGCCATGGTGCTGTTATTATTCCTGATTGTAGGAGCTGGTATTCAAAAGCTGGTCCGTAAGCTGGGCAAGCAACAGGCTTCCCGACGGAAGAATGCGACAGGCCAGTGAGTGTAATTACAGTGAGAATTTACCAAAAAATCTAACACATAAGGAGTTATGAATATGAATACATGGTTCAAAAAATCATTTGTATTGTCTGCGGGACTAGCACTTATTTTGTCTGGCTGCGGAGCCAAATCGGATAATGCAGCTACAAATGCTTCCCAAACCGAGCCGAATGCGGCACAAACAGCAAACAGTGGTAAGAAGCTGAATGTAGTCACCACTTTTTATCCAATGTATGAATTCACGAAGCAAGTTGCTGGAGACCATGCTAACGTAACCGCGTTGATTCCTGCTGGTGCTGAACCGCATGACTGGGAACCGAGCGCCAAAGATATGGCACAGGTTAAGGATGCTGACGTATTTGTGTATAACGGTATTGTCGAAGGTTGGGCAGAACAGGCTTTGAGCAGCGCGTCCAACGATAAGCGTGTTGTAGTTGAAGCGAGCAAAGGGTTGAACCTGATGGAAGGGACTGCTGAGGAGGAAGAAGGAGAAGAAGCACACGCAGAGGAAGGCCATGATCACGATCATGTGCTGGACCCTCATGTATGGCTTGATCCAGTCTTAGCTCAAAAAGAAGTAGAAGCTATAGAAGCAGGGCTTGTAAAAGCCGATTCGGCAAACAAAGCTGATTATGAGAAAAACGCCGATGCTTATATCGCTAAGCTGAAAGAACTGGATACCGAGTTCAAAACGGGTCTGAAAGATGTAAAACGTAAAGACTTTATTACGCAGCATGCTGCTTTTAGCTATTTGGCTAAGCAATACGGTCTAACCCAAGTACCCATTGCCGGTTTATCTCCAGAGCAAGAGCCTACACCGGACAAGCTGGCGGGTATTATCAAATTTGCCAAAGAAAATAATGTTAAAACGATTTTCTTCGAAACTCTTGTTGATCCGAAGGTCGCTGAGACCGTAGCTACTGAAATCGGTTCAAAAACCGATGTACTGAATCCGCTCGAAGGATTGACAGATGAAGACAAACAGAAGAACCTGGATTACCTTGGTGTGATGAAAAACAATCTGGAGGCTTTGAAAAAAGCCTTGAATGAATAAGTAAACTTTAAATAAATAGTTCGAAAAAGACGTCGGCATAATAGCGGCGTCTTTTTTTATGACTATCGGCCCTTTGGTTACTGGTGATTTTCGTGTCTGCTGACTAAGTTCAACATTGCCATTCATAAAAATAATGATAAAATATAGTTGAGCATATCAACTATCAACCTAATCAACTATATTGTAAAGAAGGTAAATGAAATGAGCGACAATTGTATACGGGTATTAGGAGCGAGGGAACGAAATCTAAAAAATATAGATGTGGTGATCTCCAAAAAAGAAATTACCGTTTTTACAGGTGTATCCGGCTCAGGGAAATCATCTTTGGTATTCGATACAATAGCGGCAGAATCACAACGGCAATTAAATGAAACCTACACAAGTTTTATTCGTCACCGTATGCCGCATTATGGAAAACCAGATGTGGATACAATTGAAAATTTATCAGTCGCTTTTATTATCAATCAAAAACGGTTAGGTGGTAACGCAAGGTCAACAGTAGGGACAGTTACAGATATTTATTCTCTATTGCGACTGTTATTTTCACGAATCGGAACTCCGTTTGTAGGGTACTCTGATGTGTTCTCATTCAATAATCTGGCGGGTATGTGCAGCCAATGTCAAGGTTTGGGAAAGGTTGAAACAGTTGATATCGAACGACTGTTAGATAAAAACAAATCCTTAAACGAGGGCGCAGTCTGTTTTCCCACCTTTGAACCTGGGGGTTGGCGATTAACACGCTATATTCATTCGGGTTTTTTTGACAATGACAAAAAAATTAAGGATTATTCCGAAACCGAGTTGGAAATGCTTCTTTACGCTGATGGTATAAAAGTGAAAAAACCCTCACCTGAATGGCACAAAACCTCGTTGTATGAGGGGCTGATTCCGCGCATTGAGCGGAGTTTTCTAAAAAAAGAAGAAGGAGAAAAGATAAGATACAGTAAACAAATTGAACGTTTTGTTACCAAACAGACTTGTTCACACTGCAACGGGACACGCCTGAGTGACAAGGTCCTATCTTGTAAAGTGAATGGGAAAAATATCGCTGAATGCACTGAAATGCAGGTGAGTGAACTTTTAGAGTTTATTGAGGCCATTCATACTCCGATGACCACCACAATCGTTTCAGAGTTAGTCAATCGGCTGCGGCAGATGGTATCGATTGGATTAGGCTATTTAAGTTTAAATAGAGAAACACCTACTCTTTCAGGTGGGGAGTCGCAAAGAATCAAAATGGTTTGTCAACTGGGAAGTAGTCTGACTGACCTTACTTATATTTTCGATGAGCCAAGCATAGGGCTACATCCCCATGATATAAGCAAAATAAATGACCTTATGAAACTTTTGCGAGACAAAGGCAACACCGTGCTTATCGTGGAACATGACCCCGATCTGATAAAGATTGCAGACCATGTAATCGACATGGGACCGGGTGCGGGAATTTATGGTGGTGAAATTGTATATCAGGGCGACTTACAAGGATTAAAGGAATCGGGTACACTGACTGGGAAATATTTGTCACACCAGCCTGAGTTTAAACTCAATACACGCACCCCAAAAGGCTGGCTTTCCATCGAAAATGCAACATTACATAATTTGAAAAATATTTCGGTTCAAATACCCAAAGGAGTAATGACCGTTGTAACTGGTGTCGCTGGTTCAGGAAAAAGTACGCTTATCAATCAAGTATTACCTCAATTTTTTCCTGAAACTATATTCATCGATCAAAAAGGGATACAAGCGTCAAAACGTTCAAATATAGCCACCTTTATGGGGATCTTTGATAGGATCAGAAAGTTATTTGCAAAAAAGAACGGTGTTAGTGCCTCCCTGTTCAGCTTTAATTCGCAAGGGGCTTGTCCTGTTTGTAAAGGCTTGGGTGTTACATACACAGACTTAGCTTTTATGGATACAATTGTTACCGTGTGCGAGGAATGCCAAGGGGATCGTTTTACCGATGAAGTGCTCCAATACAAGCTAAGAGGCAAAAATATTAGTGAAGTCCTTAAAATGACTGTAGCCGAAGCTTTGGACTTTTTTCAGGAAGAAGAAATTAGCAGGGGATTAAAAATGCTTTCAGATGTTGGAATCACTTATATTCCTTTGGGACAACCACTAAACACTTTATCAGGCGGGGAATTACAGAGGATAAAGCTTGCTTCCGAGCTTGAAAATGACGGGCAAATTTATGTTCTGGATGAACCTTCAACTGGCCTGCATATGGCGGATATAAAACAGTTAATTGGTGTAATGAATCGCCTAGTGGAACAAAATTCAACCCTTATTGTAATCGAACATAATTTTGATATTATTTGTCAATCTGATTGGATTATCGACTTAGGTCCTTTTGCCGGGCAAAATGGTGGTGAAATCATATTTACGGGGTTAACGGAAGATTTAGTTAAATGCAGAGATTCACTTACAGGAAGTTACCTGAAAGAATATATTGAGCGCACATAGGAGGAAAAGCAATGCCAACAAAAGATTTAGAAGATAGTTATGTTCCTTTTCAATGTATGATTTTAGCTTACTCTAACCGGTTCAGCGTAGAAGGTGTATCAACGGCACAATACTATATACTGGATACTTTGAATAAGCAAGGTCCTAAAACAACAAAAGAACTCGCTGAAATGAAAGGTATTTCACAATCGGGTATTTCTAAATTGACGAAACGTCTGTTGGAGAAAAAGTATATAAATCAGGAAAGGCAACTCAATGACCGCCGCTCTTATAATATTGTACTTACTAGTGAGGGAAAAGCGTTTCTTAACCGTGTTGAGGATTTCGGAAATGAAATCATGAATTTAATGGAAGAAGCATTAACAGAAGATGAAGTACAGTCCTTCTCATTGATGTGCAAGAAAATTACGAGCCTATACGCTGAAAAGCTGTAGGATAGTCATGAGCGTGATCAACCACGCTTTTCATCTGATAACAACAGCGGCCGCTTTGGAAGAGAGGCTTTTATTTACCCTAAGCTATCGAGTGTATCGAGAAAATCATTATCCACCAGCCGGAACAGGCACGGTAAAACCGCCGCCTGCTATGAGTTTGTTGCTTCCTTTAGGACACTGTCCGAAAAGGTCAGAAATATACTTAAAAAGCTGCGGTATATTATATTTACTTATTGCTATAAGCAGTTATCTCTATTACGTAGACCATAAAAACGATCTCTCTCCATTAGACAGAAGAGAGATCGTTTTTTGCGTTGCGTGGGATATATTCCAGAACATCGCTCAGGTTATGTCTCTGACCTGTAAGATCTTCTAATGTGTCGAGAATGTGACTTAATGTTTCCAGATCTATGCGTTTTGTCTTACCATCGCACATATCGTAGATTAAGTTCGGTCGAACTTTTGCTTCACGAGCCAAGGCATTTTTTGTGATTCCTGCTTTGCCCAATGTTTCCTCTAACTTTATATTTATCGCCAAAGATAATCACCTCTTATCAAGTATTTTACCCTGTTAGTAAGCATTATGAAATAATCATTTGACGATAAACGTTTAGGGGTGTATATTCATTATAGGAGTTATCGTATAACGATAAATATTAAACGATAATATCTACTAGAAATCTATTTTTCACAAACGAATTGATTATTATACTTGCTTGGTTGTTAGATTAAGTTTTGATCCGGTCAAATAAATTTTTTTAGAAAAGAGGAAAAGGACATGTCAGACATTGCTGTGCTTGAGAAGATTGTGATTGTTCATGTATGGGAAGAGGAAGAACTTGATTATGAAACGAGCGAGGCTTATCTTATTAAGCCAGGCTATGCTATGTATGTTCTAACTGGCACTGTTCATTTGGCAAGAGTGGAGAGAATTTATCAAACGGGTTTGCATCGTTTTTACGTTGAAGATCGGAGCACTGCATCTATTCAATTAGCATCTTGTCTAACAGGAGACATATCTGTAAAGATACAAGAAATTGTTATGAAGTTATTGAGTAAAAATGCATTAGATTGGCTCACTTGTGATGTAATGCATGGTATGACAGGGGGCTTTGAATTTGAAACATTATAATATAGGCTACATATTCTAAAGTTAAGAATCCTAAAAAAGTAGAAATTGTTAATCAGAACGGGTTCACAAACTTACATGAAAACGGAGTAGGCGGAATGGTGCTGTACAAGAAAGTACCATCCGTCTGCGGAGTGGCACGATAGGTAGTTTTTAAATTCAGCTTATATAGTACTAAGGTTTCAATAGATACCTAGTACTTTGTAATCTTCACACTACATAAATTATTTACGTCATTGTGAAACGTTTTTTTGAAAACTAATGCTGTAGTAGCTAGTTTCAAATTTCTTTTATAATTCATTGGTAGCGTTTTTATTTTTACAGATTCTTTCTATTAATATTACTAGTTTATTCACCGATATTGAAGTTTGGGCGTGCAATATCATTTGACAACGGATTGGAGAGGTTAATTTGGCAACAGTTATAGTAGTGGATGACTCTTTATTTATGCGTTCTGTGCTTAAGGATATTCTTTTGGATTTAGGTCACGCTGTTATCGCGGAAGCAGAAAATGGGTATGATGCTGTTTTGAAATACGCACACTTTCGTCCCGATTTAATCACCATGGATATTAATATGCCTAAGATGGACGGACTTGAGGCTGTTAAAAAGATTGTAGAGCTTGATCCTCAAGCCAACATTTTGATGTGTTCTGCTTTGGGGCAGCAGGAAGCGATTATAAAAGCATTTCAGGCAGGTGCAAAAGACTTTATTGTTAAACCATTTGAGATGGAAAGGGTCGTGAATGCAGTCACAAAAATGCTGGGGAGTTAATGAATCAAGATTTTAATACATAAATATTGAACATGTTAAAGCGAGAATTCCATGCTTATTTTCACGAATATGGAGATGAATAGGATGAGCAATCGAGTGTTGTCTCAAAAAGTATTTATAGACGAATTGATCGCTACGATCAAGAATGGAGGGCTTGTCCCTGTAAATTATGAACACCTCATCAGCGAACAAAGAGAAAGAATGGATGCTCTTAACAATGAACTTACCCTTCGTATTGAGGGATTAGAGACTGATTTGATCTCTGCTTCGACACATTCCATTCCTTTTGCCAATGGCGAAATTATGTTTCTTGCTCGTTATATTGTACTCATTGGGGACCATACCGAGGGATACTTTGTGTTCTATCGAGCAGAAGATTGTGAAAGTCCAGAGGAATATCAGTTTTTAACAAGCTCTTATCAACTTCCACATTTATTACTTGAATTATCTCTTTCTTTAAAAGAACATGGTACTAATGAGCCGATTGATATTCTGACTTATTGGAATGGCCCTGTCTATCCGCTGAAAGATTTGAATAAAGAAGATATTAAGCTATCCACCTATGAATTTTAATTCCCTTGAGAGAGTCAAATCCCTCAGGGGATTTTTTTACATTGATAATCAAACGCATGTTCGCATATAATACAAACAAACGTTCTGATAAGGAGTGAAGGATCATGTTGGAAAAATACGTGGGGCAGATCGTGGAAATCGTGTATTTGGATCGGAAGGGCAAGCTGTCTCATCGACGTATCGAGGTGCATCGTGTGCAGAATGGCTTGATACGAGCCACCTGTCTACAGACAGGCCAGCCACGTGTTTTTCGATTAGATCATGTATTGGCATGGCATCCGGTAACCAGAACAGCATAGGAGGGGCTTACGATGGGGAGAAAGCTTGAAGGAAATGGCATATGGGAAAGCTCGCGCATGATTTTGCCTGAGCATCGGGAGGCATATTTAAGACTGATGAAGGAGCAAGGAAGGCGCGGCAAGCCAGCACTGGACGATCAGGAAATGCAGCAGATTGAACAGGCCATCATCGTATCCTATAACGAACGGAAGCCTATTACGCTAAAAGTGTTCAACCCGTTTGATGATGAGGAGCTTCGTGGATTGGTCACGGTGATTAATACAAGTCGGCGAGAAGTGAAGCTGTCCCGTGGGGAGGAGGATTTTAGCTGGATTAAGTTGGAGGAAATTATCGAGGCGGATATATAAAAAAGTCTGACTAAGTCGGACTTTTTTACATTTGTCCTGCCGTTTTATAATTAAGATTGTAGCTCTATGAATTCATATATAAAATAAACTGTAATTGCAAAAGGAGGAGTTCAATAATGAAAATTAGTAAAAATAATGCCGAACATTATATATGGGGAGATCAATGTGATGGTTGGCGCTTGGTGAAAAATAATGATTTGAGCATTATTCATGAGCGGATGCCCGGAAATACACATGAGGTCAGACATTATCATCATCATGCGCGCCAATTTTTCTTTATTTTATCAGGCACAGCGGTACTTGAAGTGGATGGTGAACGAATCCAATTAGGATCTCAGGAAGGATGTGAGGTTCCTCCTATGGTGCCTCATCAAATGTTTAATGAAACGAATCAGGATGTTGAATTTTTGGTTATTTCTCAGCCTGCGAGCAGAGGTGACCGGGTTCTGACCGAAAAATAATATTTTGGAGCAGACCTAAAGGAGCATATAGGACAGAATAACTTAGAGTATAAAAAAACCAGCCTAGCACATGAAAATCAAGTGCCGACTGGTTTTTTTATCAATAAATGTCCTTAGCATCTGCTGGGAGAGCTTTTACGTGATGGAGATAGTTTGTAACACGTTGATCGTCCAGAGTCGGATATTCGTAACCATAATAGTTCGCTATTTCCAAGGCAACTTCTCTAAATAAATTTCCCATGATCAAAAGAGACTGCCACATATGTTCATAATCTGCATCCGCAAATGTTTGGATGTAGAGCGTCCAAAGTCCAGGCTCAAGGTGGTTCTCGAAATATTTTCCCTGTTTACCCGGATCTGCCGCGAAGTCTGTTCGTATACCAATATGCCATTCCAGCATCAAGTGGAGCGCATCTCTAACAGGCCGATCTAGCATAAATTTAGCATAGGGCAGCTCCTGTCGCCATAACCCTTTAGCCACATAAGTACTGACCCACCAGAACTCATTACAGGAATCTGCATAGGTTTGGGCGGTTGGAGGGACCGTCTTATAATCTTGAAGATTTGGCGGTGGAAAAGGCTTTACCAGTCCGTCTTTATCCAAGAGCAGTACACTTAAGCTGTCTCGGGTCCAATTGGCGATGTTATTCGCAGGGTAGAGTGTAAGATCTATGCGATTTCCGTCCGTAAATAACATGAGAAAAGCAAAGCGATCATGGGGCATCGGGGTAGGTTCCATATGCTCATCGGGCGTCTGCATAATGATCAATTCACCAAAATGGTTGATCCAGCGACGTTCCTGAATAAAGCTGTCCATGGAGGATACGAGAAAGACGATATCATAATCCTGAAAAATGTCCCGTGGAGCATGTGGATTGGCGCGTGAACCATTCAGAATCACGGCACGTACCCGTTCGTCCTCTTGAGCAAAATGGAGAATGGTATGAAGCATTTCATGTTCACTTCTCATAATAGTTGTCTCCACAAACGGTATCTAAAGGAGAAAAACGTGGACAAGGGAGTAATAGAAATAATGGCCACTAGCTCAAGGATCATCAAGGAAAACAACCTCCTGTAAGTTCTTTTATCTGGGAAAAGTCTCCTACCCTTACAATAGCCTATACACAGAAGCCATTCAATTGTGCTGCCGAGGCCTTCTTCATTACCAAAAGTACACTTGACCGAATTGTATGTTTTATCCATAATGAAGCGAGGCATCAAGTACAGACCATCGAAACTCTCATAGGCTTATGGGAGGCAAATCAGACAGATGTGTGCTCATCACATGATTCAAGGAATGGAACTCGCAGAATCTTATTTTTATAAGGCATTCGGTCTTTTTAATACAATGAAGCATCACATATCGATTCAAGGTGTCATTAGCGGCACCATACCGGGTAGAATTTTTTATCTAATAATGGGGATAACGCTGTATTGAGCAACCCCCAAGGCATTTTTCTGGGAGGAAGTCCGGACAATAAATTTTTAAAAGAAATCAACATGTTGCTTCAAGAAATCCTATTACCTCAACTGGCATCCAAAGGAGAAATATCCGGAACTGGAGAGGCGCTTTGAGCGCGACTTTTTTTGTCAATTCGAGTCCATGCGGCTCTTGTGTTATATAAATGCAGTCCATTTAAAGAGGTTGGGAGGTATAAAGATGCCAAAAACGATATTAGTTGTAGACGACGATGAAGAAATCGTAAAACTCATCACAAAGAGTTTAAGGTACGAGCAATTTGCAATAATTTCGGCATGTTCCGGGAAAGAAGCCTTATCTGCATTGAAAGAAAATCACATTGATTTCATCGTTCTTGATATAGTGATGCCTGATATGGATGGACTTGATGTCTGCAGAAGTATCCGAAATTCCTATAATGTCCCAATTCTGTTTTTAAGTGCGCGTGATAAGGACATTGATAAAATCGTCGGGCTCGAAATAGGAGCAGACGATTACATGACCAAACCTTTCAGTATTCAGGAGCTTGTCTCCAGGATAAAGGCTCACTTCAGAAAAGTGGACAGGCTTTTTAAAGAGTGGTATGAACTTAGTCCCAGTAACGAAAAGGCGGATGCTCCGCTCATTTTGAACGATAAGACGTTTGAAGCATTTCTGAATAGCAGGAAGCTCAACTTATCAACGAAGGAATTTCAGATTCTGTCTATCCTCATGCGCCACCCCAATCATGTATTGACTCGTGAGCAGATATATGAAAACGTCTGGGGAGACGAATACGGAGAAATAAATACCGTAACGGTTCATATAAAAAATATCCGTAAGAAACTTGGTCCTGAATATGACTTTATTAAAACAATATGGGGCATAGGATATAAATACACGGAAAGAGAGCAATAGTATGAAACTGAAAATAAAGCTTCCTCTTTTGTTCCTGCTGATGTTTATAATATTCATGTTTTCGATTGGAATGTATCTGAAGCTTGTCTTTGCAGTATATTCCCCTATACGCAGTTCATTGCTGGACTCGCGATATATAGCATTGCTCCTGCCCATATTTGCAATTGCCTGTTTCATATTTATTATTCTGATTATCTATATTCATTTTTGCATAGAGAAACCCATTCAGCTTCTGAATACCAGGCTTGAAGAAGTAAATATTGTACATCCACTGCCTCCGCTAGCTCTGAGAAGTAATGATGAGATCGGAGAACTTTATAAGCACTTCAATAAGATGGAGCATCGGCTTCAACTCGCGCACAAAGAGCAGATCGATATGATCGCGGCAATTGCCCACGACTTGAAAACACCCTTGACATCTATTAATGGTTTTACTGAACTGCTGGCTACACACAAGGATTTACCAGAAACTGAAAAGCAGGAATATTATGATTTGATTCAAAGGAAGTCAGGATATATGGTCGAACTCATCAATGATTTCTCCAGCTTCACCAAAGAAAAACTGGAGTTGGAATCTATGGTAGCTAAACCTGTAAAAGCATCAAAATTATTTGAAAACATTGCCCTTGAATATGAGTATGAGTTGGCGGGACTTGACAACGAGCTTACTTGCCGCCATTCATTCACGGAAAATATATTGCTGATGGTCAATGAACCGATGATACGTCGGGTTTTCGGCAACCTCTTTAGCAATGCTGTAAGATATGGAGGGAAAAATAAACTGAAAGTGTATATGACCGGATACCCGCTAGGACAGCATGCCTTTTTTCAAATCGAAGATAATGGAATTGGAGTGCCGGATAAGGATATATCTTCTCTGTTCCTCAAATTTTTCACTGTGGATAAATCGCGGCAAATCCAAAAGGGCGGGCTGGGTCTGGGTCTTGCAAGCTGTAAATCCATTATTGAACATCATAGGGGCGAAATTTGCGCCTACCCTTCCGAATATGGCGGTTTGGGGATAAGATTCAGCCTTCCCTTGGCCGCACAACACTGATTTTATTTTTGCACATTTTCTTTTACTACAGGAGTTAAAGGCTGCTGCCGGGTGTGAACACCCAGGCAGCAGCCTTTTTTGTTTTTTCAGCGGTTTATAGTTTTTTATATTCTCTTTATAAACATTTATTTTTCTTTTAAAGAAGCTTTATCTTTGTGTTGTAAAAATTACTTGTAGTAAAAAAACTACAATCACTAGAACTGGAAAAGGAGGATGTTGCAATGTCAATTGAGTTCAGCCGTTGGCCCAATCACTACATGATGTCATACCAAGTCACCAAAGCTTTGGGTATGGCAAGCCTCGGTGCTACGGACGTCACCGAGATCTACGAGGCCTGCAAAAAAATCGACCCCGATGACAAGGACACGTGGCACAGGGAGTGGCTCATAACGGCTCAGGTATTGGAAAGACACGGCAAGGAGGCCGAAACGGCTGGAAACTGGTATACAGCACGAAACTGCTACATTCGTGCCTGCAATTACTACAGAATTGCGGAATATGCGGTGATGGATGATGACACCGAGAAAATCCGTATATTTAAGAAAGTAAATGAACTCTTCGAAGCTGCCGGAAAGTACTTCGATGTCCAACCGGAGAAGATCCAAGTCGATTACGAAGATGTCAAGTTGGATGGTTACTTCTTCTCCCCTTCCTGGATAAAAGGTCCGAAGCCGACCCTTTTTGCTCTCAACGGTGGCGACGAGTGGTCAATTGAAAACTATTTCTGGCTAGGTCCCGCTTTTATTTCGTGTGGATATAACTTTCTGGTCTATGACCAGCCTGGGACCGGCCTCTCGCTGTACGAAAAGGGAAAAGGAAGACGAGCGGACAGTGAGGCTTTCCATTCCCGGGCAATCGACTTTCTTCTAACGCGGCCGGAAGTCGATCCCGATAAGATTATCGTGCACGGGGAGAGTTTTGCGGCTTACGACTCGCTGCGATTCGCTTCGTTCGATCACAGGATTGCTGCCGTCATCTCCGACGGCGGTACGCACGCCTTCGACTGGGATGCCATGCTTAAATGGATGCCGCCGAGTCTGGCCGCACACGGCATGAGAATTCTGGGGGCAAAAAGCTTGGAGGATTTTGCGGGGAATCCGCGTTTTGCCTATGATCTTGAGGGCGTGCTCCACCAGATAGAATGTCCGCTTCTTGTAATGCACGGAGCGGAAGAGATATTGGTTCAGCCAAATCCGCTGACACAAGCCTTGAAGAATTACGAGCAAGCGGGTTCGAAAAACAAGACGTTCTTCCCGATAGAGGATAGACGACTTGGCGGATTAGAACACTGTCAGGTAGACAACATCAACGTGCTGCATGAGGTAGTGCTGAATTGGCTCTGCTCAATTGGGCTTGGGCCAGCCTCGCCTCGCTTAAGCGATTGCCAGGACATCATAAAGTAGATTTATTGAAAAATTTCTGATTGAGCTTGTTCAGGAGTGTTGTACTTAGAATCCTGAATAAGCTCTCTGTTTATGGAGGAGTTGAAGGCTATGAGTATTTTATCAAAGGAAAAAAATGGCGGAACGCCCGCCATACAAATTGAGGGAGTGCACAAAAAATTTGGCGACTATATCGTATTGAACAATCTTTCGCTGGAGGTGAGCCGAGGAGAGATATTTGGATTTTTGGGACTGAATGGCGCTGGAAAGACAACGACCATAAAGATGCTCTTGGCGATGCTCAAGCCAACCTCCGGCAAGCTCTATATGTTAGGTGAAAAGGTCGATGCCGGAAACTATAAATTATGGGACAAGGTTGGATATTTGGAGGAGGCTACTTTTTATCCCGATTTAACTGTAGTTGAAAATCTTGACATAGCACGATGCATGCAAGGGGTGCCTGACAAAGATTCCGTAAATCGGGTTATCTATAAGTTGGGGCTTGAGCTGCACAAACAGAAGAAGGCAAAGAATCTTTCTTTAGGAAACAAACAGCGCCTGGGACTTGCGAAAGCAATGATTCACAATCCGGAAATTCTAATATTGGATGAGCCGATAAATGGCCTCGATCCCGCAGGCGTGGCGGAGATACGGAATATGTTATATAACCTAGCGAAAAATTTCGGCGTAACTGTTTTTATATCCAGCCATCTGTTAGAGGAACTCTCGAAAGTTTCCACACGCATTGGGATTATTCACAATGGCCATCTTGTTAAAGAAGTCGCAATGGATAAGCTGGAGCAATCGTTACAGAAAAACTTAGTGGTGAATGGCCGCGACAAACATGCCTTAAAGGAGGTGCTTGAAGAGCATGGATATGAATTTGAGGAGATAATAGACGGCTATATTAAACTAACCGATGACCACGCTGCGGATAGTCCTGAACGACTGGCCGAACTGCTGGTTAAATCCAATCAACCGCCAACATTGCTTCGAGTAATTACGGAGGATTTGGAAGGATATTTTCTCCGCACAATTGGTATGACAAGGGGGAATATATAAGGGGGAATATATAATGAATATTTTTTCTGTCTTACATTGTGAGATTCGCAAGATTATCCGCGCCAATGTGTTTTGGTTGGTATTTCTTATTTTTGCATTTGGGCCAATCATGATGGGAGTCGGAATTATTTTATCCAGTGACGCCGGCGGCATCAATTGGAAAATGTATTTAACCGAATTGCTTGATAGTCTTGCCCCGCTGGGACTTATCGGGTACACCTTTATCGCGGCATGGGTATTTGGACGAGAGTTTTCGGATAAAACAATTAAAGATTTGCTTGCAAAGCCCGTTTCCAGATCGAAAATTGTACTGTCCAAATTTCTTGTAATTTTAGCATGGAGCCTATTACTTTCCATGTATATGTTTGCCATAGGTTTTGCCGTGGGGGGTATTCTAGGAGTTCCGGGCGGGTTAGCTTCTTTTATTTGGAATATCTTCTTTAAATTCATTATAACATCGCTATTGTTTATTATTGTTACCACACCAGGCACTCTTCTGGCCAATGTGAGCAAGGGATACTTGGCACCATTAGGACTCATCCTGATCATCGTCATTCTCTCAAATGTTTTGGCCTCTTTTGGATTCGCCCCCTATTTTCCGTGGACCATCCCGTCGGTATTTCAAAGCACCGGTTTTTTAAAGTTGAGTAGTATAATCATTCTTGCGTCTACGGGAATAGCCGGAATAGTCGGAACATTTGCCTGGTGGAGATTTGCCGAGCAGCAATAAACGCGCTACATGCACTGAGTTGTAGATATATCAATTATGAAAAGGAACAACAATCTCTCCGTTGCTCGCACGTTCATGCTTGACGATAAGCTAAGCGCTGGATTGGAAAGTGTACCACAACCGAAGCAGTTCAAAACGCGCGTTTCAAGGGTTGAAAAATACACACAGCCCATTCTGGAGGCAAAGGGTTGAACGATTAGAACGGACAAATGGATCGGATAGTCTCAAGAAATACGAAAGGCGAGGAACATCTGCCGAAGAGCAGGTGTTTTTTTGCTTAGAATTACAGAGGGAGCAGAAACCCTTAAATTATGAGGGGGGATATGATGTGTTCTTATGCTGAACCTGTTTCCGGTGTTCACCGGCATCGGGCTGATCATTCCGATAATGCCGAAATTCATTAATGAACTGGGGATTGTCGGAAGATGTGTAATGCTCCCATTGAGCCAGTCGACTTCAACGGTAAGTTGACCGACCAGCTTTTCTAGGCGCTCCTGTTTGCTTTCGTATTCCTTTCTCATCTTGTCCGCTTCACTCGTCCCTTTCTCGAACACCATAGACGCCCAGCTCAGAAACTCGGCTTTCCACCAGCTAATCATCACGGGCTCATTTCATATTTGGCGGCAATCTCGTTCACGGTCTGCTCTTCCTGCAAGACCTCCAGCACAATCTTCGTCTTAAAATTTCCTGCGTATCTTTTTCGAGCATAGCGCACCTCATTTCAAGTGATTGGAATAATATAACATTATCACTTACATCATGAACAAGTCTACCGTGTTTAGGATTAAGAAATCATCGGAAGCATTGGGAAAGAAAAAAGCTGTTCCCCAGTAGCTAAACCTACTTTTTGGGAACAGCCCATATTTAAATGATGTTTGTTTCCAGCATGCCTTCGAGATCTTCTTTGGTAAGATGGTAGTGTGCGTTACAAAAGTGGCAATGAGCTTCAGCCTGTCCATCGGTATGGATCATATCTTCTATTTCCTTATTGCCTAAGCTGATAATGGCATTGGTAACGCGCTCTTCTGAGCAGGGACAATGAAATTGTACAGGCATGGTTTCCAGTATGTTCAGGTTGCTTTCTCCCAAAATCTGACCCAGAATCTGCTCTGGCGTAAGACCTTCCATGACCATTGCGGAGATGCTTGGAATGCTCTCAATGCGTCTCTCGATAAAACTGATAACCTCCTCCTGCGTATCTGGCATCAACTGAATAATAAAACCTCCAGCCGCCTGAATAGAGTTATCCGGGTTAACAATAACTCCGGCTCCTACAGAAGAAGGAATTTGTTCGGATTGGACGAGATAAGATGTGAAATCCTCACCCAGTTCACCCGATATGAGAGGGACTTGACCAACAAACGGGTGTTTTAAGCCGATATCTTTGGATACAATTAGCGCTCCATCTGTCCCTACAGCTCTGGCTACATCTAATTTCCCTATCTGATTAAGCTCAAAATGGGTTTGTGGATTTTTTACATAACCTCTAACTTCACCTTTGGAGTTGGTATCGACAAGAATAGTGCCGATAGGTCCGCCGCCATTAATCCTGATCGTCAGTTTATCCTCATCTTTAAGCATGGCTCCCAGCATGACGCCGACCGTCATAGAACGTCCCAATGCAGCCGATGCTGTGGGCCAGGTATAATGACGCCGTTGAGCTTCACTTACCGTTTCCGTTGTTCTCACGGCATAAGCCCGTACCTGGTTATTGTAGGCAAGAGCTTTTACTAAATAATCGTTCATGTTCATATTCCTTTCTGTTCATTAGAGTTCTTTACAAGACCATTTTTTCCTGAATCCAGTTCTCCAAAGAAGTCATTTTGTCATCATATCCTTCTTTAAAAAAGTCAGCGGATAGTGACGCGATGGTTTCTCTTTTCAGAACGGCTTTCCAGGAGGCTTCCGCTTCTTCCATCAAATTTGCCAGTAAACAACACTGATCGTCTTTCTTTAATTCAAGCATATCGTTGTAGATACCGCTGGAAGAATAGAGAGTCTGTTGTCCTTCAATCGCCAGATAAATATCAAATACCCGTATATCCTCAGGTTTTTTCTTTAATTTGAACCCGCCCTTGACACCAGGTACAGAAGTAATCAAATCGGAGCTAACCAATTTACGTAACAGTTTATGAAAATAAGTAGGCGAAGCACCTAACTGCTGGCTAATGGCCTCACCAGGTAAAACAGCTTTGTCCGGCAGCATCGTGAGTAGAAGAAGCGCGTAGACAGATTGTTCGACACCTGTTTTCATATGCACTAGCAATCACCTCAATATTTATAACCAGGCTAATATGGATAATGATTATCCACATAAATGCATGATAGACGAGCTTCTCGTAAAAGTAAACTGTTTTTGAACAAAACTAAAAATTTAAATCATTTGCAATTTATAACGGGACACATTATCATAATTGATGCATCAATTGATGGGTCAAAGAATTAAGGCGTTGAGGAAAATTCATAAAATAATATTTTGACAGGGGGTTTATATATAATGACTACGCGTAACGTTGCACTATCTATATTAGATCTTGCACCTGTCCTTGAAGGCGGCACTCCTGCCGATTCCTTCCGTGACACGGTGGATCTTGCCCAGCATGCTGAACAATGGGGGTACCATCGGTACTGGCTAACGGAGCATCATAACATGCAGGCGGTCGCCAGTGCGGCTACGTCCGTGATCATCGGGCATGTAGCTGCACATACAAACAAAATTCGGGTCGGTTCAGGCGGTATTATGCTGGCTAACCATGCTCCACTCATGATTGCAGAGCAGTTTGGAACCCTAGAGTCGCTCTATCCGGGACGAATTGATCTGGGACTTGGCCGGGCTCCAGGCACGGATCAACCTGCGATGAGGGCACTGCGGAGAGGACTTCACAGTACTGGGGAAGATTTCCCCGAGCAATTGAATGAGCTGCGTTCTTACCTGAATCCAGCACTGAACGGAGCCGTTCCGGGAGTAAGGGCGATTCCTGGAGAAGGGCTGGACATTCCCATCTGGTTACTGGGATCAAGCGGATTCAGCGCACAGCTGGCAGGTCAGCTTGGGCTGCCGTTCGCGTTCGCCAGCCACTTTGCCCCGGCTCATTTGCTTCAGGCTCTGGAGTTGTACCATCGCAATTTTCGGCCATCCAAAGCACTGGATAAGCCATATGTGATGGTCGGTGTTAATGTGCTTGTTGCAGATTCTGATGAGGAAGCAAAATGGCTCTTTACTTCACAAGAACAGCAGTTTCTAAATGTGCTGCGCGGGCACAGCGGAGGACTGAAGCCACCAGTGGATGACATGGAAAAGCTATGGAGTGAGCACGAGAAGGAGATGGTTCGTGGTAATATGCTGGGGTATTCAGCCATCGGCAGTCCTGACACCGTCAAGCAAAAGATGGATTTGATAATCGACCAGACGAGAGCCAATGAGTTGATTACAACCTCTCAGGTATATGACCATCAGGCGCGCCTGCGCTCGTACGAGCTGCTAGCCAAAGTGATGCGTATAGTTGGGTAATTAGATGAGTTAAACGAATGAGGCCGTGCCAGAAAGGTTCTTATAACCGATTCTGACATGGCCTTTATTTTGTGCGTGGCCATGATCGTTTACCAAATGAATATATCCATTTTTTTAGATGGATAAAAATTAAAATTTATTTTTGATTATTTTTGTATTACTCATTTTCAAATTAAAACAAAAGTGTTATAGTCTCCATAAACAAAGAAAAACCACTGTAATAAAGCCTTTCAAAACTAAAACTGAACTTGGAGGTCTTTTTCCTATGGTACAAAGTCTGTGGATTTCTTCACAAGCATCTGAGCAGAAAAGCACGCTGGAAGAGCTCGTATACCGTTCTAACCTGATTGGCACAGATAGG
This sequence comes from Paenibacillus sp. SEL1, assembly GCF_054602535.1. Taxonomy (NCBI): domain Bacteria; kingdom Bacillati; phylum Bacillota; class Bacilli; order Caryophanales; family Paenibacillaceae; genus Paenibacillus; species Paenibacillus sp. SEL1. Next base: position 4,553,917 of record NZ_CM137723.1, read on the forward strand.
AGTGTGTGCAACTGGGGAGGCGGTAACACTTCAGCCAAAACGATGATACCAGATTTTCGTGGGCGTGAAGTAGAAGTGATGTACGTTAAGGGCAGCGGTTCCGATCTCGCAACAATGAAAGCGCATAACTTCACAGGGCTTCGTATGGAGGATATTCGTCCTTTATTTGAAAGGGGAGATATGTCTGACGAGGATATGGTCGCATATTTGGCGAACTGTATGATAGATGCCAAGCATCCACGGGCTTCAATTGAGACGCTATTGCATGCTTTTCTGCCTTTTACACATGTCGATCATACACACCCAGACGCGATTATTAGCTTGTGTTGTGCGCACAACGGTAAGGAAATGGCTAAGGAAATCTTCGGTGACCGTTTTGTATGGGTGCCTTATATCCGTCCTGGCTTTAAGCTGTCGAAAATGATTGCCCAAGGTGTAATCGATCATCCACAAGCTGAATTGGTATTGATGGAAAAGCATGGTCTGGTTACGTGGGGAGACACATCCGAAGCGGCTTATGCGAAAACAATCGAAATCATTCAAGAAGCAGAAAGCTATATTAAAGCTCGTCAAGAGGAAAAGCAGGCGTTTGGAGGCGTAAAATATAAAGCGCTTACTTCTGAAGAGCGCCGAAGCATTGCGGCCCAAGTTATGCCATCCGTCCGGGGTGCAGTCAGTGATGAGAAAAAGATGATCCTCACCTTTGATGACGCGGAGGATGTGTTGGAGTTTGTGAACGGCCGAGATTCTGCTGTTTTATCCCAGGTTGGGGCAGCATGCCCGGATCATCTGGTTCATACCAAGATGAAGCCACTCTATGTAGATTGGACACCGAATGTGGAGGATGTAGAGGGCTTGAAAGTTAAGCTCGCTGAGGGTATAGCGTCCTCTAAGGAACAGTATCAAGCTTATTTCGAGCGCAATCGGCATGAGGGAGATGTTATGTTTGAGGCTGCGCCACGTGTAATTTTGATTCCGGGTATTGGTATGATCAACACAGGAAAAAGCTGGAGCAACGCACAGATAAGCGGCGCCTTGTATCATCGTGCTATTGCTGTCATGCGAGGAGCAACGGCGTTAGGAGAGTTTGTTTCACTCAGCGAGAACGAGTCATACAACGTGGAATACTGGCCGCTGGAGCTTTATAAGCTGTCACTCGCACCAGCAGAAGCTGAATTTTCCCGTAAAATTGCGTTCATTACAGGCGGTGCAGGCGGGATTGGCAGTGCAACCGCACGTCGCTTGGTGGATGAAGGTGCACATGTCGTACTGGCAGATCTGAATCTGGAAGGCGCGCAAAAGGTAGCCGCAGAGATAAATAGCAGCTACGGAGAAAACCGTGCCATCGCCGTAAAAATGGATGTGACGCAGGAGGAGCAGATTCAGGCTGCCTATGCAGAAACGGCATTGACCTATGGCGGTGTAGATATCATCGTCAACAATGCAGGCCTTGCTACATCCAGTCCGTTCGATGAAACATCGTTAAAGGAATGGAATTTAAATGTGAATGTGCTGGGAACGGGTTATTTTCTGGTTGCACGAGAAGCGTTCAAGCTCATGAAGGAGCAGACACTTGGCGGTAGCATGGTGTTCGTCGGTTCCAAAAACTCGGTCTACGCAGGTAAAAATGTAACGGCCTATAGCTCGGTCAAGGCGCTGGAAGCACATTTAGCCCGTTGTATTGCCGCAGAAGGCGGTGAATATGGCATCCGTGTGAACACCATTTTGCCGGATGCCATTCTGCAAGGCTCGACAATTTGGAACTCCAATTGGCGCAACGAGCGCGCTGCCGCCTACGGCATCGAGCCCGACCAACTGGAGGAGCATTACCGCAAACGGACGACGCTGCTGGTTAACATTTATCCGCAGGATATCGCCGAGGGCATTGCCTTTTTCGCCTCATCCAAGGCAGAGAAAACGACAGGCTGTATGCTGACCATCGACGGTGGCGTCCCCGCAGCATTTACACGCTAGCCGAATTAAAATGAACCTATGTAAGCCACATGACGATAGTTTCGAAGGGTTGTAAAACACTTTGGAAAACACGTAAATAAGCAATGTAACGTATTTACGTGTTCTCATCCTTTATATACACACTAACACTTTAAAAATAGAAGTGACTTTATGGGTGGTCAGCAGCGTAGCGGGCGGAATTGTTCCGAAGAAACGAAGTGTTCGCCTTTGCAACGGGATTTTAACCTTATCATGTGTTATAAAATGAAAAATCCCGTTGCAACAGCGATCGGAAGAACAATCCGCACGCGAAGCGGCCTCCCCCCCCGTAACTCACTTTATTTTCCAAGGAGGAACCACGATGAGTGACAAAGCGTACGCCTTATTCGAGGAGCAACAGCAACAACGGGGCATTGACCTGGAGCAAGTAAAGGCAAAGCTGAAAGCGCTTAGCATAGAAACACCATCCTGGGGATATGGCGACTCAGGTACACGGTTTAAAGTCTTTCAGAAAACAGGCGTCCCGCGTGATCCGTTCGAAAAGTTGGAGGATGCCGCGCAGGTTCATGCTGTGACAGGCTTATGTCCATCCGTTGCGATCCACATTCCGTGGGATACAGTGGACAATTACGGCAAGCTTCGCGGTCATGCCGAAAGCCTCGGTTTGCAGATTGGGGCCGTGAATCCCAATTTGTTTCAAGATGAGGACTACATGCTCGGCAGTGTCACCAATGTAGACCCGGCCATCCGCCGTAAGGCCATCAACCATTTGCTGGAATGCGTGGATATTGCGAAGGAAACGGGCTCTAACGATTTTAGCTTATGGTTCGCAGACGGAACGAATTATCCCGGTCAGGGGGATATTCGCAAACGGAAAAATTGGATGCTGGAAGCGCTCAGTGAAATGTATAAGGCGCTCACACCTGACATGCGCATGCTGATTGAATACAAGGCGTTCGAGCCAGCCTTTTATCATACGGATATTGCCGATTGGGGCATGGCGTACAATTACGCAACCAAGCTGGGGCCGCAGGCACAGGTGCTGGTGGATACAGGGCATCATCTGCCGGGAGCCAACGTGGAGCATATTGTCGCGTTTCTAATTGATGAGCAGCGACTAGGTGGGTTCCATTTTAATAGCTATAAATATGCAGATGATGATCTGATTGTAGGTTCTACCAATCCGTATGAGTTATTTCTAATCTTTTATCAAATTTTAAATGCCGCTCAGGATGTAGAAGCTGATATCCGCCAAACCGTGGACAAAATCGCATACTTGATTGATCAGTCGCACAATATTGAATCCAAAATCCCGGCCATGATTCGCTCCGTGTTGAATGTACAGACTCAATATGCAAAGGCACTCTTGATTAATCATGCAGAGGTGGAAGATGCAGCAAACCGCCAGGATGTGCTGGGTGCAGAGGATGCTGTACGCCAGGCGTTTGAGTTTGATGTGGCACCATTGCTCAGAGCGATCCGTGAAGAGCAGGGATTACCTACAGACCCGATGAAAGCCTACTTGGCATCTAATTATGGCACGCAGATTTTACAAAGAGGCAAGGGTGGTGCAAGCTGGTGAGTATCCTCGCTTATGATTTGGGGGCAAGCAGTGGCAGGGTTCTACTCGGAGAATTGACAGATTCACGTATCGTGGTGGAGGAAATCCATCGCTTTTCGAATGATCCGGTCAAAGTTGGGGAACGTCTGCACTGGGATCTGTTGCGTCTGTATCACGAGGTTCAGCAAGGTTTGCTCAAAGCCAGACATATGGGAGTGAATCCGTCCAGTCTTGCGATTGACTCTTGGGCGGTCGATTTTGGATTGATTGGGGAAACCGGAGAACTGCTAGGCAACCCTTATCATTATCGGGATTGGCACACCCAGGGGGTGATGGAAGAAATACAGGGACGGCTAGGGAAAGAGTCCATTTTTCAGCGTACAGGCATTCAATTTTTGACGTTTAACACGATTTATCAGCTGGCTGCTATGCGAAAGGCGAGTTCACCGTTGCTGGAGCAGGCAAAGCATTTCTTGATGATTCCAGATCTGCTGCGGTATTTTCTGACAGGTGAAATGTACAATGAGTTTTCGAATGCGACCAGCACGCAATTATATAATCCGTTGCAGCAAAAATGGGATGAAGAGCTTTTGTCTGGAATCGATATCCCCCGTTCCTGGTTTGGTGAGGTCCTAGAGCCAGGAAATGTTGTAGGAACGATCCGCTCGTCGGTCATGACCGATCTGGGCATTGGGGCGATTCCTGTGATTGCAGTAGCAGAGCACGATACAGGATCTGCTGTGGCTGCCGTACCTGCGCTGGAGCGCTCGTTTGCGTACTTGAGCTGCGGAACATGGTCCCTGATGGGAACGGAAACGGCACAGCCTGTAATCAATGACGATACGCTTCGTTTTAATTTTACGAACGAAGGTGGGGTCGGTCGAACTTACAGACTGCTTAAAAATATCATGGGATTGTGGATTTTACAGGAGGCGCGTAGAGAGTGGGAGCGGCAGGGAAGCTCCTATTCCTTCCCTGAACTGGTTCATATGGCAGAACAGGCTCCAGCATTCACTTCTTTGATTGATCCGGACGATGAACTGTTTCTGCACGCCGGGGATATGAAAACACGTATCCGTCAATATTGCCGCAACACTGGGCAGCCGTTGCCGGAGACGCCGGGAGAGATTACGCGCTGTATTTTGGAGAGTCTGGCGTTAAAGTATCGTTACATTTTGGAGCTTACAGAGCAGGTGTCAGGACAGCGGTTTAATGGTTTGCATATGGTCGGAGGAGGGATTCAAAATCGCTTGCTGTGCCAATGGACGGCCAATTCAATTCAAAAACCCGTGTGGGCTGGACCCGCAGAAGCGAGCGCAATCGGCAATCTTGCGGTACAATGGATGACACAGGGAAAGTTCGCCGATATATGGGAAGCACGCCGGGTCATCGCAGATTCTATTTCCGTGGAGGAATATGAACCTGCCGAGTCAGAAGCGTGGGAGGATGCCTACGGGCAATTCCGGCGAGTGGCGGGACTTTTTGTACATTAAAGATGTGGAGTGAGATTGCCATGCTGGTCGCAGAAAGATATGAGATGATTGTGCAGCTCGTTAATGAAAAAGGGAGCATACGGGTGTCCGAATTGAGTGAGTTGTGCAAAGTAACGGAGGAAACGATCCGCCGTGATCTGGACCGCCTGGAGCAGGCGGGACGACTGCGCCGTTCGCATGGGGGAGCGGTCAGTGTCAAAAACGAGCAACCTGAAACGCCCTATGCGGTACGGGAAATTATGAACGCAGAGGAAAAGCGTAGGATTGCCGAAGAAGCAGTCAAGCAGATTCAGCCGAATGATCGTATTTTGCTGGATGCTAGCACAACCGCCTGGTATATGGCGTCAAGCCTACCGGATATTCCTTTGACAATATTAACAAATTCGATTCGGGTAGCTACAGAGCTGGCGGGTAAGGAAAAAATCGAGGTCATTTCGACGGGGGGGCAGTTGCTTCAACGCTCGTTGTCATATGTAGGCCCGCTCGCAGAGCGTTCACTAGAAACCTATTATGTGGATAAATTGTTTTTCTCCAGCCAAGGGGTTCATCTGGATCGCGGTATTAGCGAATCGAATGAACTGCAAGCTCGTTTGAAGCAGAAAATGGTCAGCATTGCAGACCGTGTGATTTTACTGGCGGATGCGAGCAAATTTGGGCAACAGGCGTTTACGCATGTCGTGAACCTGTCGCAAGTGTCCGAGATCATTACAGATTCACGGTTGTCGGACCCGATTCGCAGTCAACTGGCGGAGCTGGCGATTCCAATTACGGTTGTATAAAGCGGGGAGTTTCCAAGGTGAAGGCCGCTTTGCGTTTCATTTAATCTTACGATCGCTGTTGCAGGGGGATTCTTTGATGATGTAAAAAAGTTATAAGTGAGAATCCCGCTGCAAGCTTCTAAATTATCACTTCCCCGGATTTTTAGCATTGAGTAAAAAATCTGGGGGCAACAGCGATGGGAAGCAACATCCGACTGCACAGTGACACTAAAGGTAACTTTTCAGTTATAAAGTAATAGCAATTCCATGGACGGAAGGGGTGTTCCGTATGAAGGTATCTTTATTTATTACCTGCCTGAGTGATGCGATTTATCCCAAGGTGGGGGAAGCGATGGCACGCTTGCTTGCCAGATATGGTGTTCAGCTGGATTTTCCGAAGGTGCAGACATGCTGCGGACAGCCGTCCTATAACAGCGGCTATTGGGATGAAACGAGGGCTGCGGCCAAAACGATTTTGAAAGCGTTTAACGATAGCGATTTTGTCGTATCTCCTTCCGGCTCTTGCACATATATGATTCATCATTACCCGGAGTTGTTTAAGGATGAACCCGAATGGCTCGATTCGGCACGGAGGCTGGAGCAAAAGACGTATGAGTTTACGCAATTTATGGTGCAGGTGCTTGGCGTGACCGATGTGGGCGCGTCTTTTCCGCATACGGTAACCTACCATCCGTCTTGCCATGGCACACGTTTGCTCGGCGTGAAGGAGGAACCGATGAAGCTGCTTGACAGTGTAAAGGGGCTGCAATTAGTACCACTGCCCTTTGCTGAGGACTGCTGTGGCTTTGGCGGGACTTTCGCGGTGAAAATGCCGGATATTTCGGGAGCGATGGTGACTGAAAAAGTGGACCACATCAGGGAGACCGAAGCCGAGGTACTGGTCGGACTAGACATGGCTTGCTTGATGAACATTGCCGGAAATCTCCGGTATCGGCAAGAGCCAGTTCGGGTTATGCATCTGGCTGAGCTGCTGTACGAAGGGGTGAAGCACGCATGACCGCCGTACATTCACATTCCATGAACCAAAAGGTCAAGAAACGCGCAGAGCTGGCCCTCAATGATGATTTTCTGCGGAATGCAGTTCGTTTCACTACCGAGCGTCTGCGCAACGGCAAGCGGGTGGCCTCAGAGCAGCATGGAAATTGGGAGGAATGGCGTGAACGGGGCCGTCAAATTCGTCTTCATACCATTGCCCATCTGGACTATTACTTAAATCTATTTGTAGAAAATGCCCGCGCCAACGGGGTGCATATCCATTTTGCCGACACAGCAGCCGATGCCGTACGTATTACACTGGATATTGCTGCGCATAGCCAAGCTCGTTCCGTCGTCAAATCCAAGTCGATGGTGTCGGAGGAGTTACATTTGAATCAGGCGCTGGAGGGTGCGGATATCGAGACGATTGAAAGTGACCTCGGTGAATATATTATTCAACTGGCAGGAGAGCCCCCGTCTCATATCGTCATTCCGGCGATTCACAAAAACCGCTATCAGATTGCCGAGCTGCTGTCCAAAGAAGCAGGGGAGAAACTGTCCGCGGATACGACGATTTTGGCAGGCTTTGTCCGCAAAAAACTGCGTGAAAAGTTTCTAGAAGCGGATATTGGCATGACCGGGTGTAATTTTGCCATCGCCGAGACAGGCTCCATGGTCCTGTTTGAAAATGAAGGCAACGCACGAATGGTATCCACTTTGCCCAAAACGCAAATTACGCTGATGGGCATGGAACGGATTATTCCATCCTGGACGGATTTGGAGGTCATGGCTACATTACTGCCACGATCCGCTACCGGACAGAAGCTGACCATGTACATGTCTGGAATTTCAGGCCCCCGGCGTAGCCAAGATGCTGATGGACCGGAGGAAATGCACATCATCATCGTAGATAACGGACGCTCACTACAGCTAGGCAATCCCGAATTTCAAGAGTTATTGAATTGCATTCGCTGTGGTGCTTGCCTGAATGCCTGTCCGGTGTACCGCCACATCGGCGGGCACGCGTATGGCGGGACATATAGTGGCCCTATCGGTGCAGTGCTTACGCCTGCCCTTCATGGCAACATCAAAGAGTGGAACGATATTGCGAGTGCGTCCAGTCTGTGTGGTGCGTGTTATGAAGCCTGTCCGGTCAAAATACCGCTGCATGATATGCTGGTATATTTGCGTAGACGTAAGGTGGAGGCGGGACAAGGAGATAAGCTGGAAACGGCAGGAATGAAAGGTTTTGCGACAGTGGTTTCCAGCTCGAAGCGATTCGCAGCGGCGATTCGGCTAGGGCAGATTGCACAGAAAGCGGTCGTCCGTAAGGGCGAAATTACCCTTAAGCTGGGCCCGCTAAAGGGATGGAATACGTACCGCGTAGCTCCCTCTCTGGCGAAAAAATCCTTTCGTCAGCAATGGAACACGTTGGAGCATAAACTGGAGCAGGAACGCAACGTGATGCAGCCGGATGTTCTCAGCCGAATGGAGAAGATTTTGGCAGATAGAAGTAAAGGAGGGACGCAGCATGAGGGAACAGAGTAATCCTTCTGCGCAAGCAAAAACGGCCCATGAAGCGTGGCTTCAGCAAATGGAAGCAGTATCGCGTGCTAAGCAGGTATGCTTTATGGACGGCATCGCGACGCGGCTCAAGCGCCCACGACAGACGGAGCCGCCAGTTCAGCCGTTTCGCGGAGCACCTGCATTTTGGCACGAATTCGAATGGAGCGCGGAGCAGCGCATCGAGGAGTTCACCGCCAACTTTACAAGTGTTGGCGGGCATGTCGTGCGTCTGCAAGGTTTGGAGCAGACCGCAGACTGGATCGCGCTCAAAGCGCGAGAGCTGGGAGCGGCCTATATCGTCCGGCAGAATGAGCCGGACCTGGATGCGCTCCAGCTGGAATCGGTGCTGCCGGAAGTCCGTTTATCGGTGTGGAACACCGATCCAGTCGAGGATTGGAAGGCCCGCGCCGCCGAGGCGGATATTGGCATCGTCATCGCCGACGAAGCGGCTGCTTACACCGGTTCGGTAGCGGTGCTATCCTCGCCGGAGAAAGGCCGTGCAGTAAGCCTTTTGCCAACCGCACTGATTATTCTTCTGCCCGTAGAGCGCTTGCGAACACGACTGGGCGAGATTCTAAGCCGCTTTGACGAAATCGGGCGTGAGCAACTGCCCGCAGGCATTCATTTTATTACTGGGCCGAGCCGCTCGTCGGATATTGAAAATGATTTGACGATTGGCGTGCATGGACCCGGCATCGTCTATACGTTGTTAGTGGGCTAGCGTGTAGACCGCCTAACGAGCATGATAGAGGGGAAAACGGGTTTCAAAATCTGTTTGTCTGCGATTACTCCTAACCGAAATGCGGCCATCGTGCAGCTCAGTAATACTTTTTGTAATCGCAAGGCCCAGTCCGGTGCCTCCGGTTTCCTTGGAACGTGATTTATCCACCCGGTAAAACCGCTCAAACAAGTGCGGGACATCTTCCGCAGGAATTGGGGTGCCGTAGTTGGTGCAGATTACCACCGCCTCGTCGTCTTCGCGTCCTATGGTGATATCGAGGCGTTTGCCGTCTTTTCCGTATCGAATAGCGTTGGAAAACAAATTTTCATACAGGCGTACCAGCTCGTCGGTATCGGCTAGAATCCGAACAGGCTCGACGATTCGGACACGGTAGGACATGTCCACCTGTTCCAGCGAGGGTACAAATTCCTCAGCAAGCTGAGTGAGCAATTTGCCGAGATCTACAGGCTCCAGCTCCAGTGGCAGACTGCCACCGCTCACACGCGTGTATTCAAACAGCTCGTCGATCAGCTTTTTAAGCGTCAATGACTTTTCATAAGCAATGTTCACATAATAGCGCAGCTCAATTTCATCCCGATAGCGGTCGGTTTCAATATATTCCAAAAAACCGATCACGGATGTTAGCGGGGTGCGAAGATCATGAGATACGCCGGTGATCAGGTCGTTTTTGGCTTTGGCGGAAGCCCGTTCTTCTTCCAGTGAGAGACGGAGCTTGTCCGCCATGGTGTTCATATTTTTTGCCAAGGTACCCAGCTCGTCCGCTGAAGAAACAGGAATCGTATAGGACAGATCTCCATCAGCAAACTCCTGCATCCCCGTCGTAATTTCGCGAAGGTAGCCAATCGTATTTTTGGTAAAAAGGAAGAAGAAATAGATATATGTAGGTAGCCCGCCCACCAGCATGATCAGTGGGGATCCAATGTGATTTACGGTCCAGCGAACCAGACGGGTGCCAAAAAATGAACGGGAAGGGTTCAGCCATAGCAGCAAGGATGCTCCATAATAAAACACCATCAAAATCAGTCCGGTTAGAGCGAAAGCAGCAAGGCTAAGGGCTGCCAGCTTCCATCCCAACGTGTCATATCGTTTTGCCTTCAAGACGTAAATCCTCCATTAATCGAATTTTTCCATTTTGTAGCCGATGCCCCACACCGTTTTCAGGTATTTGGGTTTTCTCGGATCAGTCTCAATTTTCTCGCGAATTTTACGCACATGAACCATCAGCGTGTTGTTGGATTCCAGATATTGCTCTTTCCACACTTTTTCATAGATCTGCTCCATGCTCAGTACTTGACCACGATTACGGGCCAACAGCTCGACAATCGCAAATTCGCGCGGGGTCAGCTTAATGGATTCTCCGGCGAGAGTGATCTCATGCGTAGCAGAATTAATGGTGAGTTCGTCCAGTATCATTTCATGCTCCAATGCAGGGGAAGAGTGGGTATATTTCCGTACTCTGCGCAGCTGGGATTTGATGCGTGCCACCAGCTCCAACGGGCTGAACGGCTTAGTGACATAATCATCGGCTCCAACGCTAAGTCCTGTGATTTTGTCCATATCTTGTCCCTTCGCAGACAACATAATAATCGGAAAATGCTCGGTTTCCCTGATCTTCATGCAAGCTTCAACCCCGTCCATATTAGGCATCATCACATCAAGCACCATCACATCTATCGATTCCCGACTGACTTGCTTCAGCGCTTCCAGTCCGTCCCGTGCCATGAGCAGTCGATATCCTTCATTTTCCAAATAAATTTGCATCAGCTTAATAATTTCAGGTTCATCGTCTACTAATAAAATGGTTCCGTTATGCATGGTTGTGCACCCTTTCTGTTCTTTCCAGCAGTAAACAATATGGGCGTATTATATACCTTTTTAAAGATGGAGGCTATGGACACTCATCTCAGTTCGCTTGCTTGAGGTCTTCAGCCTTTGGATAGGGCTGTTTCAGTTGAAGAAATACGGTTTTCTTGCTTGAATTCTCTTTTTCCTATTTCTGGTAGTTGACCGAACAAGATCCAAGCAAATGGCAGGAAACGGGAGATGATCGACACGACGAGCCAAGAGCAAAGAAGTGCAAAGAAAAAACCTCCGGCATACCACGCATGAATAAGCTGCGGAGAACCGATATGTGGTGAAAACTGCCGATACAGGAGCAGGAAGAACGGATGAATCAGATACACACCAAACGACAGTGTGCCCAGACGTTCCAGTTTGCGAGTGACAAAGGAATGTTGTCGTCTAAACATTAAAAAGGAAATCTGTAGTATTACCAGCGTGCTAGACAGGCTGTACATATTATACATAAGTTCAAAAACTAGCGAATTGTACGAGATTCCGTACATTCTATTTTCGTACCACATATAGACATGCATGGTGGCTGAAATCAGCCATAAACCCCAAATTGCGATCCATGTCAGCACGCCGGCAACACTTCGTTCCCCCTTACGCATCAGAAACCACGTTCTCAGCTGTGGGTAGTAGTAACCGAGAGCAGCACCCAGCATGTAGCAGGCTATATAAGACAGTGCCCAACTGCCCTTATTTTGAACCTGAAATAGAAATTTATTTCCAATAACAAATGACCACTGTACCAACAGCCCAAGGACAATAGACCATTGTGGAAGTTGCCGACAACGCTGGAACAGCCATAGTACGAATGGAAATGCGAGATAGAATTGCATCATGATAAAAATATAATATAAATGAGTATAAGCTTTGCCTGTGGCCAGTTTCAGAGCAAAGCTCTTCGCAAGTGTGGCTATATTCCATGGTTCGGAGCTGCCAGCCATAAGGGACAGAATGAAATAAAACAGAGAGAACATGACATAAGGTAAGAGGATGTACAGCAATCTCTGCTTATAAAAGCGGCTTAAGAGCTGTCGTCCCATCGGACGATCCTTGTAGTTGTAGAACAGCACCATGCTGCTAAGCGCGATAAATACGGGGGTTCCATACTTCATCAACACATTGAGGGCATTGTATACAACATATAGGCTGGAATTTGTAAGCTGAACCGTTGCATAAGAAGTGGCATGTACCATCAAGACGGCTAAAATCGCCATGGCTCTGACCAACTGTAATTCGGGAATTTTTTCTTTGGTCTTAGTCTTCATAAGCTTCATTTCCTTTCAGGATTGAACTATATCTTGTTGAATTCCTTCTATTAAAAAATAAAGTTCTTAACAACCTGAAAGGGAACGGCTTAAGAAACGCTTATGAACTTCTTAACTTTTGTTAAGAATTGAGGATTTTGCAAAAATCCCATAAGCGACTTCCAATGAACAAGATATAGATCGAAATGGTTTAGTTCGTCTATATCTTGCACTTCGGAGCGACTGGAATCGAATTTTGCAAAATCCTGAATTAAAAAGAACTTCCATAGCCTCAAAATGAGTGGCATGGAAGTTCTTTTTTATACTCATGTTCATTCGTTATTTGCAACGTTTGATAGGTGCGCGTCTAATCTGTCCACGGATGGCACCGTTCGGATGACGGATAGTGTGGACATTGACGTAGGCATTGCCCTCTCTAATTTGGCACACCAAATCATAAATGGTTCTGCCTCTGAGCGGACCGGTAAGATCACATGCACGAAGCACGCCGCTAACGACGCCTCTTCTAACGGTTATCCCAAACTTCGAAGGACCAAACAGTGTAGCAACAACAGGGCCATTTTCACCTCTTCGGCCCAGATGAATATGCGCTTCGGTTACCCGTGAGATATTGCGTACAGTCAGTTCAAAGCTTAATTGTTGGCTCGTTGGACGGTAACGGAATTCGGCTGTTCCTGTCGCATTTGTTCTGACAGGAGGCACTTCATTAGCCCCCCTTAAGGTGGCTCTAAACTTATTAGACATGACATCCCTCCTTTCCCAGTGTTGGTTTAGTGTATTCACAGGGCCAGGGAAAGGGCTGCACATTAGCCTATTCATCAGAAGTTGTGTGTTTTACAAGTTATTCAGTCCAAGCACAAAACAAACTTTTTCATAGTCTATGAGTATCTGGTAGAGAGAGGAGGGGAAACCATGGGAACATTTATTGATGGAAGAACATCCCAAAACGCTTCGACAGCTAACTCTATTGCCATTCCGATCACTCTTTTAAATACGCCTCAATTGTTCGGGCAGATCGGATTAAACACACTGGGGGCTACAGGTACGCCACGGGTTCTGCTTAAAGGAACCATATCGCTTCAACTTCCGCTTGCTTTAGTCGGAATAACGATCACTATTGTAAGAGGTACCCTGGTCACTGACCCTGTTGTTTATTCGGCTACGTCTACTTTTAGTTTGAGTTTATTAGCTCCACAGGTTATTGCGTTCTCAGCCGATGACTTTAACCCGCCGATTACACCACAATTGGTTTATACAGCTTTTGTTTCTTCTAACCTGCTGGGTACAGTACGAGTAGGTCCAGAGAGCTTTGACGGAATTCTGGTTGCGGATTAATGTAGTAATTTTGATATAACGAAATATGCTTCAAAAAGCTTCGCAGTTATAACTGCGAAGCTTTTTTGTGTACAAGTACAAGTTTCAGCTTAACGAATAAACTACTTTTCTTTTGCATAAGAATTACATAGGTATACCCCTGCAACAATGGGTAGAATTTTATGTATACGCTTACAAAAAACGAAATGTCTTTGCTTCATACAATTAAAAATTTGGAGGAGGAATGAAGAATGAAGTGGAAAAAAGGATTGACTGGTATGCTTTTAGCAGCTTTTTTATGTGGTGCACCAGTTGTGGGCATAGCTACCCAGGCACATGCATCCGCTGGCGAGTACAAGTTTGATTTTGGTGGAGGTACGGTGGAAACGGGTTATACTGGAGTGAGCGCTTCGCTGTCCTATGACTCAGCACGTGGCTATGGCTTTCGTACCCCTGAGAATATGCGTAATGTCAGTGCTTCGGGGACTGGAGTAGCAAGTGATGCGGTACGGTTCCTGGCTACAGGTACGAAAAGCGAGAATACTTTTGACGTTGCTCTTCCTCCTGGTTTGTATGAGGTGTCGGTTACTTTAGGAGATACCTCTCGTTCGAGTATTGCGGCTGAAGGGGTGTATCAGGTCATTAATATGACAGGGAATGGGGCCAAGGATCGCTTTCAAATTCCAGTGACAGACGGACAGCTAAATCTGCTGGTTACTGAAGGCAAAGAGGGCGCGGTCTTCACACTCAGTGCATTGGAAATCAAGCAATTATCTAGCAATCTGGTTACGAATCGAACGATTTATATCGGTGGAGATTCTACGGTTTGTAACTATTATCCGCTAGATAGCAGCGTGCAGGCGGGATGGGGTCAACTGCTGCCAGAGTTTGTGAACACGAATACTTTTCAAATTCGCAATATGGCGTCAGGAGGCCAAATTGCTAGAGGCTTCCACCAGGACGGTCAGTTGGAGGCCATCGTCCAATATATCAAGCCGGGGGATTATTTCATTCTCCAATTGGGCATTAATGACACCAATCCAAAGCATAACGAAAGCGAAGCGGAGTTTAAGGACTGGATGCGGGATATGATCCGGCAGGTTAAGGCCAAGGGGGCGACGGTAATCCTGTCAACTCCGCAAGGACGAGCCACTGACTTTAATGCTAACCATGTACACAACGCAGAAAATAGATGGTATAGAAGCGCTATTTTGGCGCTGGCTCAAGAGGAACAAACGCCTTTAGTCGACCTGAATGTTCTTAGCTCAGCTTATTTCACTTCTATTGGTAAAGACGCTACACTGGCCTTGTATATGAATGGCGATACACTCCATCCAAACTATGAAGGTGCAAGGGAACTGGCCAGATTGGTAGCACAGGATTTAAAAAGGCAGGGTCTGAGCGGATTCTAAATTTAAATGATGGGTTTTCCCCTGCTTCTTGCATTCGTAGGAGCAGGGGTTTTTAGCCTCTGTTCAAGGTGCTATAATTATTGAAAAAGCAATAGTAATACGGAGGAATTAGAACATGCAGCCTTTCACTGTCCGTGTGCTTCAAATTATACTGTTGATCCCTGAGGGAAAAGTAATGACTTACGGTCAAATTGCGGCAGAGGCCGGAAGCCCAAGAGGTGCCAGGCAGGTGGTGCGAATTTTGCATACATTGAGCCAAAAACACCGACTTCCTTGGCATAGAGTAGTCAACCGCTTGGGGGAGATTGCTTTGCAGGAGGATGAGTCCGCATCCCTGCAGCGTCTGTATTTGGAGGAGGAAGGCATACGTTTTAATGAAAGCGGGCGTATTCCACTAGATCAATATCTCTATGATCCGCAAGCGGAGATGGAAGAATAGGAACGGAACAAGCTATGCGGTTTTATATTAGATTTGATTATCACAAAAATCCGGGACAAATCAATTATCGATTTGTCCCGGATTTTTTTATCTAGCATACGAAGCAGATAACTAGAGGTAATCTGTTATTTATAGCATAAGATTCACTTGTCATTTTATCCGATAAGATGCTGCTGATCCCGTTGGGCAAGGTGAAAAGAAATGCTGTTCATCAGTGGTATATCGTTATTTTTCCGGGCTTCCCGGATTAGTTGTTTCTTTTTTTGTTCTGATTCACGTAAAAAGCGGGTCATCCACAAATCAGACGGTTCGTTAGTGGTTGTCATGCGAGATTCTTTTATCATCTATTAACCCTCCCAGTGAGCGGCTGTTATTCTTTCTCTAGTATATGTTCCAAACCTTAATAGATGCTGTTGGTTTCCTTAAAATTAGCTGAAAATTAGGTAAAGTTCAGGTAAAAATAGCTTGAATCAAGGTCTTATTGGACGAAAAGTAGTATAAAGCGAGTAATCAGGAAGTAAAGGTTACAAAAATGTATTGTTTTGACACCTTGTACCAACATAAACCTGAAAGTACAATTAGAATGCAAAGAGTTCGTGGAAATTTATGTCGAAAAGAATGGAAATGATTCGAAGAACGCACGAAAGGGGAGAGATTCATCTATGAAGCAAAAAGCGGCTGCCGTGCTGCTTGTATTGTCCTTATCATCAGGCTTGGCCTCCACTATACAGGCTGAGAGTTTATCAGGAAATGTAGCATCAAGTACGTCAGTTAGTCCATCCGCTGGGGCTACATCGAAGACATCATCCGTAACGGGTCAGGCTTTACCTACATTGACACTCAAGCAGGCCGCGGAATGGGCACAGACGAACAGTTACAATACGCGTACCGCCGAACGGGACGTAGAGCGTCGCAGAATGGAACTGAAAAATGCAGAAAAGGATCTGGGGAATTCACCTGTCGATTTTATAGACAATGAGTATGTTGATGATGAAACGTCATGGAAGAATTACAGTTCCTCTACCTTATCCTATCTAGCCAGCAAAAAGCAGGCGCAGTTCGCCAAAGACCAGATTTATTTTAATGTGATGAAAAGCTACCAAAGTGTGTTTGTAGCAGAAAACCAGGTGAAAAATGATCTGGAAGCGCTTGAAATTGCTCAAGCGGAGGAAAAGATTGCACTTGCTAAATTTGCGCGCGGCAAGCTGTCTGAGTATACGAAAAACGAGAGTACACAGGCCAGAAGCCAGGCTCAGCAAACAGTAGAGCAGGGGAAAATTGCGTTGCAAAAATCCAGAGATGCTCTGAACTTCCTTATGGGACAGCCTAATGGAACAGCTTATGAATTGGTTGATCGACCCGTGTACAAGGAACCCAAAAAACTGGATATCGAATTACATATACAACAGCTGACAGACATGAATCCGAATTTATGGAAGCTGGAGGATAGTATCAAAACTTCGGAGCTCAATGTGAGATACTTCGATTTTAACAGCGGCGCAGGTGCTTACGATCTAGCTAAAATGGATGTCGATACAGCCAAAGAGGAGCTCGCCAAAGGTCAAAAGGATTTTGCTGAATCACTCCGCAATTTGTATGCCACGGTTAAGGAAAACCAAAAGAAATACGTACAACTGGAAGAAAGCTTGCGTACGGCAAAAGAGGCCTTGGAGTTATCACGCAAAAAGTGGGCCAGAGGTCTAATTATCGAGACGGAGTTGAAAAATAATCAGCTAAAAGTGAACCAGATTGAACGGCAAATGGAAGAGCTGGCGATCGAGTTGGATCAAAATGAGTATACGTTGAACAAGCCATGGAGCACATAGGGAGGAAACGGCGTTGGCAGAAACGGTTTTAAATGATGCTTTAATCAAGTTACGGAAAAAACGGAGAAAAAAGTGGATATGGACTGCAATTGTTCTACTGGTTGTAGGTGGAGGCGGAGCGGCAGTATATCTGAATCTGCCCAAGGAGCAGGAGGCACCTTTAGTTCAGGATGAGACGCTTAAAGTAGAGCGCGGCGATGTGAGTGAGAAGCTGGACACGTCCGGCACTGTGCAAGCATCCAAGGAAGTGAAGTTAAACTTCACGAGTGCAGGTGATAACAAGCTGGCAGCGGTAAATGTGAAAGCCGGGGACAAGGTGAAAAAAGGACAGGTGCTGGCTCTTCTGGACAGTTCAGAAATTAAAATGCAAATTCAGACTGCGTCTGATACTTTGGAAATATCCAAAGCCAAGCTGGCTGAATTAGAAAAAGGTCCGAAGGCAGAGGATATTGAAATTCAGAAGACAAATGTACTTCGGGCCAAAATGGCTATCGATACAGCGCAAGAATCATTTGAATTGGAAGAAGCCGAAAGTCAGAAGAAAACTTCCCAAAAGCTGTTGGAACAGGCGCGAAAGGCATATGAAGACCAAAAGTTTTTACATGATGCCGGTGCGGTGTCCAACAGTGAATTGGAGCAGGCAGAGCAAGCACTGGATAAAGCACAGACGGACTATGATGGTCTGGATCTGCAGTTCCGCAAAATCATGTCGCAAAAACGTCGCACCATTTCAGAAGCTGAAATCGGATATCGTACGGCAATGGCAGAGCTTCGCAAAATTCAGGTTCCTGCTGATGCATCCAATATTCAAGCCTCACGGATAGAGGTTCGAAGACAGGCGACGGAACTGGAGCAGAAGAAAAATGAATTGAACAAGCTTCAGGTCACAGCACCTTGGGACGGAGTGATCTTGAAGGTGAACGGGGATGTGGGGACTAGTCCGACCGCTCCATTCATTGTCATGAATAACTCGGATTCCAATGATCTTAAGGTAGTTGTAAAGGTAAGTCAGACCGACATTGTCAAAGTAAAGAAGGGTCTTTCAGCCGTGTTGACTACCAATGCCTATCCGGGTGAATCTTTTCCAGGGAAGGTGCAATTCGTCTCACCGGAAGCCTCTACGGATGAAGGGATGACGACGTATCTGATGGAACTGTCTGTCCATGACCCGAAAGGCAAGCTCAAAACGGGCATGATTATGAATGTGGCCGTTATTTTGGGAGTACACAAAAATGTACTGTTTGTACCTGCGACTGCGCTGAGATCCGAAGGGGGACAGGATGGCGTGTATGTTGCCGCCAATAACGCTGCGAATCCAGGGGGGCGCACTTTCAAGCCCGTAGAACTCGGATTTTATACGCCAGATCGAGTCGAACTCAAGTCAGGTGTAAAGGAGGGTGACACGCTTATTGTGCCTGCTCCTGAACCTCCGCCGGACCCTTCCGCTATGGGCGGCATGCAGGGAGGCTTTTAAAAGGGTATGAGATACGTCATTCAGATTGAGGATTTGAAAAAAGTGTACCAGGTCGGAGATCAGGAAATTCATGCCCTGCGAGAGGTACAACTTGATATTGCTGACGGTGATTTTGTTGCGATCATGGGACCGTCTGGATCAGGCAAGTCCACGATGATGAATGTCATCGGCTGTCTGGATTTACCTACATCGGGACAATTTTATTTGGATGGCTATTCGATATTAGATGCCCGCGAGGATGAACTGGCTATTATACGTAATCAGAAAATCGGATTTGTATTTCAAAAATTCCATTTGCTCCCGCGAGCAACGGCTTTGGAGAATGTGGAACTGCCTATGATCTATGCGGGTATTTCTGCCAAGGAGCGTCGTTTGCGGGCAATGGAAGCCCTCACTAGCGTAGGTCTAGGCGATCGGATGAACAATAGGCCGAACGAATTGTCAGGCGGTCAGCAGCAGCGGGTATCCATTGCGCGCGCACTTGTGAACAATCCGGTTATTCTCTTGGCGGATGAACCGACAGGCGCATTGGACTCCAAAACTAGCGTTGAAATCATGGGGATTTTTCAGCGTCTGAATGATCAGGGGAAAACGGTTGTATTGGTTACTCATGATCAGGAGGTTGCGGAATACGCCAAGCGTCTGATTCATTTTCGAGATGGGCGGATTGAAGAGGATCAGCCTGTTGGGAAACGAAGAATGGCGGCAGAGGAAGTGAAGGCATGAAGTTTAAGGAAATTATCCGTGTGTCGCTCAACAGTTTGCGAACCAATATGCTGCGATCTTTGCTGACCATGGTGGGCATTATTATCGGAGTGGCCGCTGTGATTATGATTGTAGCCATCGGTAAAGGATCAACGGCTACGATTACATCTCAGATCAACAGTATGGGAAATAATCTGCTGATGATCTATCCTTATGCTCCATATGATGGGTCCAGCTCCATGTCGTTCAGTCAGACGAAAGGAATATCTCTGGAAGATATCGATGCGCTAGAGCAGCAAAAAGCAGTAGCAGAGGTAGCACCAAGTGCCATGACCAATGCAGATATTACGTGGAGCCGCAATAAGGTCAGCGGGCAAATTGAGGGGACTTCGCTGGCATTTGTTCATGTGAGAAAGCTGTCGCTAGCTCAAGGTAGGTCCTTTACCCACTATGAAGTGGATAAACGAATGAATGTGGCTGTGCTTGGGAGTGATGCGGCCCGTAATATTTTTGGTCCGGATGCCTCCAGAGCGGTCGGTGAGACGATCATGATCAAACAGCTTCCTTTTAAGGTGGTTGGTGTGCTGGCAAATTCCAATTCCAATATGAGTAACAGTGGTCAGCAGGTATATGTACCGATTACAACGGGGATGGAACGGCTAGGCAATATGAGTATTCAGCAGGTGAACGCCTCCGCAACAACAGAGGAGAAGATTAGTCAGGCAAGTGCTGAAATTCGGCAGGTGCTACGTGTCAGACATGAGCTAAAGCCATCAGAGGGTGATGATTTTCAGATTATGACCCAGACGGAAATCTTAAAAACAGTGTCCGGGGTTGATCGGATTATGAATATGTTGCTGGCCGGTGTAGCTGCAATTGCGCTTGGCGTTGGTGGTGTCGGCATTATGAATATTATGCTGGTGTCCGTTACGGAACGCACAAGGGAGATCGGGATTCGCAAAGCGATTGGTGCGCAGCGCAGTGATATTATGTTGCAGTTTGTGGCTGAGGCTGTTTTTCTCAGTCTGATGGGTGGACTGGTCGGCGTAATGGTGGGTCTCGGAGGTGCAAAGCTGCTCGAGAAATTCGTCCAAATGCCGATTGTGTATTCAATAGAACCCGTACTGTACTCTTTTCTGTGCTGTATGGCAGTCGGGGTGTTGTTCGGAGTATATCCGGCGCGGAAGGCGTCGAAGCTACGTCCGATTGATGCTTTAAGATACGAATAAGGGAGCGGGTACTTCGCCTTACTCGAAAGAGCAGGGTGTAAGTACCCGTTTTTTGTGTGTAATAAGTGTTTTAAACGATGAAAAGACATGAATAAACACTTTAGTTTTACATATATGATGTTTTATATGATTTTTAAGGTTGATTTATTGTTATATATGACGTATTATATTCAATATCAGATCGAAAGAAAAAAGGAGGGACGTTCATCATCGACCTTACGGCAAGACAAGTAGAAATTTTAAACATTGTACAAAAGCATGCCCCGATTACCGGGGATCAGATTGCGGAAATGCTTAATCTCAGCAAGGCGACCATTCGGACCGACCTATCCAAATTGGGCATTCTGAATTACATAGATGCAAAGCCCAAGGTCGGATATTTTGTTGGTAAGCGGGGCACGCCAAACCGGGAGGAAAAATTCCGGCTGTTGCAAATGAAGGTCGGCGATCTTCATGGGGTTCCAGTCATCGTCCGTGAAACAACAACGATTCAGGAAGCTGTCGTGGCTCTCTTTTTGGAAAATGTGAGCAATTTGATCGTCACCGATGAAGACGGAGATTTGGCAGGGGTAGCTTCCCGCAAGGATTTGCTTAAGGTAACGTTAGGGAATCCCAATGCAGCAACCATTCCTGTCAGCCTTGTGATGACCCGACAGGCGAATGTTGTCACCGTTTCCCCAGAGGATACGGTATTAGAGGCAGCGCGCAAAATTATTGCCCGTCAAATCGACAGTCTGCCTGTCGTCGTCCCTTCCGACTCCGACAAGCCAGGGGAGCACTGGAAAGTCGTGGGACGCATTACAAAAACGAATATTATTAAAATGTTGCTCGATATGGTAGCAGAGGATTAATGGGAGGAATCGAATGGTTCAGGCGAGCAGTCATTTTATAGCGATCTGTTCAGACTCGATTGGCGAAACGGCAGAAGCTGTCGTACAGGCGACCATGCGCCAATTTGAGTTACCAGACACAGAGATCAAAAGATTTATGAACGTGAGGGATGAAGACGAGCTGAGCCGGGTGATGGAGGAAGTTGCCGAGCGTAAAGGCTTTGTAGCTTATACGCTGGTACAGCCGGAATTGAGAGAGGCGATGAAAGAGGAGGCTGTCCGGCTGAATGTGCGGGCTGTCGACATTATGGGACCGATGATGCAGGCGTTTGCTGATACGTTCCATAACGATCCCAAAGAGAAGCCTGGTCTGCTGCATCGACTGGATGACAACTATTTTCGCCGTGTAGAGGCCTTGGATTTTGCGGTTCAATACGATGATGGCAAAGATGTGAGCGCCATTCTTAAAGCGGATATTGTATTGCTTGGGGTATCCCGTATTTCCAAAACCCCTTTATCCATGTTTCTCGCGCATAAAGGTTATAAAACGGTCAACATACCGGTTGTACCGGAGTTGACACCCCCTGTTCAGTTGAAGGATGTTCAGCGTGGTCGAGTGTTCGGATTAACGATCGAGCCAGAGTTACTGTTAAAAATACGCAGTGAGCGACTAAAGGTTATGGGGCTTCCTAATAATGTGCAGTATGCTACAGCGACGAGGGTGGAAGAGGAAATAGCGTATGCGCAGTCTTTGTTTAAAGAGCTGAATTGTCCGGTTATTGATGTTACAGATAAGGCGATTGAAGAGACGGCAGGTTTGATTATCAGAATGTTATAGAGCCTAGTAGCTGCTCATATAACTAAAAATTAAAATCGTAGGATACAGGAGTTTAATAGATAAATAGAAAGATTGCAGCAAAACTGCCCTAAATAATTCATTTGCTTAAGGGTAACAATTATTTTTAGGAGAGGTGGAGGGATAGGTATGGAGAGTCAAATGGCTTTGGAATTCGTTCGGGTAACAGAGGCAGCGGCACTGCAATCAGCACAATGGACAGGGCGTGGAGATAAGAATAGCGCGGACGAGGCGGCTACGGTAGCCATCCGCACTCATTTTAATGCGGTATCCATGGACGGCACGGTCGTCATTGGCGAAGGCGAAATGGATGAGGCTCCCATGCTGTATATCGGAGAAAGAGTAGGCAATCGTAGAGGACCGGCTATGGACATCGCTGTCGATCCACTAGAGGGAACCGAAACAGTAGCAAATGGTTTGAATAACGCTCTGTCGGTCATTGCTGCTGCACCTCGTGGTAGTCTACTCCACGCTCCAGATATGTACATGCAAAAAATGGCCGTTGGCCCGGCATTGGCTGGAAAGCTGTCACTTGAGGACCCAATCCCAACTACATTGTCAAAAGCTGCACGAGTACTCGGTAAATCCTTGTCTGATCTTACCGTGTCCATTCTGGATCGTACACGGCACGCCGGGATCATCAAGCTTCTGCGGGAAAGCGGCGTTCGAATCAAACTGCTTGGCCATGGGGATGTGATGGGCGCGATTGAAACATGCCTGGATAGCGGTGTAGATTTGCATATCGGTTCTGGTGGCGCTCCTGAGGGTGTATTGGCCGCTGCAGCGCTGAAATGCATGGGCGGAGAAATTCAGGGTCGTCTGCTGCCTCATGGTGAAGAAGAGATTGAGCGTTGCAAACGTATGGGCATTACTGATCCCGGTGCGTTGCTTTCCATGGATGATATGGTCGGTCGCCAAGGCGTGATGTTTGTGGCTACAGGTGTGACACCTGGAGAGTGGTTGCAGGGGGTTCGTTCTCTTCCCGGTCACAGAGCGGAAACTCATTCAGTCGTAATGCACTCGGAAACAAAAACGATTCGCTTCGTGCGGAGTATTCATCATACAGCTGATTCTTCCGGTACGCTTGCGGTAGCGGCATCCTCTTGAACATTAAAGTCATGGCTTCCTAAATCTGTCCCCACAGTAGGCAAAAGGTTCTTCTTAACCTTGCATCGTCCAGAGGTGAACTCAAAGTAGGAGTTGCGTATGCTGTAAACACAATACGGAGCGGAGATTAAGTTTATCGTTTAACAAACGAGGAACGATAGTTCAATAAAACAGCGGTATCTAGGACTCGTCTAAAGATACCGCTGTTTTTCATATTTCGGGATCAATCTAACTGTCATAGAGCAGATGAAGTTATCAACTCTTGGAATACGCATCGAGTAACCTCACTTTCATTGAGTGACGTAAGCATTATTTTTGCCATAACTAATTGACAAAGCAAATCCTTATGTAAAATTAGAATAACACAGATTTAAGTAATACTTCCGCCTATTGGCATTATGAATTATTTTGGTGTTTATCTATAGTTGTCTATTAAAAGGAATTAATTTCAAGTAGAATTAATTTGGTATACGTGTTAAATCACTAGTCTAGCCGATAAAACAAGATCAAAGATTTTTAATAAGTTTGAACAAGCTGGAAATTTTTACAGGTAGACTTAATTGTTTTAAATTGATATATTGTTAGTTCAGCCCGAAAATGATTATTAAAAATATGGGTTGGATGAATCGCCTGGAATTATTTACAGGTTGAATGAATCAGATGAAAATGTTATACTATTATTCTGGCTCAAACAAAGTCGCATGAAAATTTGATCTTTGAAAACTGAACAACGAGTGAGTAAAATGATTTTGCTTGCAAAATCAAACAAGAGATATTTTTATCTCGTCAGTTTCAAAATGAGCTTATCGCTCTTTCTATAAACCAACTTCGGTTGGTCTTTAATGGAGAGTTTGATCCTGGCTCAGGACGAACGCTGGCGGCGTGCCTAATACATGCAAGTCGAGCGGGGTTATGTAGAAGCTTGCTTCTACATAACCTAGCGGCGGACGGGTGAGTAACACGTAGGCAACCTGCCCACAAGACAGGGATAACTACCGGAAACGGTAGCTAATACCCGATACATCCTTTTCCTGCATGGGAGAAGGAGGAAAGACGGAGCAATCTGTCACTTGTGGATGGGCCTGCGGCGCATTAGCTAGTTGGTGGGGTAAAGGCCTACCAAGGCGACGATGCGTAGCCGACCTGAGAGGGTGATCGGCCACACTGGGACTGAGACACGGCCCAGACTCCTACGGGAGGCAGCAGTAGGGAATCTTCCGCAATGGGCGAAAGCCTGACGGAGCAACGCCGCGTGAGTGATGAAGGTTTTCGGATCGTAAAGCTCTGTTGCCAGGGAAGAACGTCTTGTAGAGTAACTGCTACAAGAGTGACGGTACCTGAGAAGAAAGCCCCGGCTAACTACGTGCCAGCAGCCGCGGTAATACGTAGGGGGCAAGCGTTGTCCGGAATTATTGGGCGTAAAGCGCGCGCAGGCGGCTCTTTAAGTCTGGTGTTTAATCCCGAGGCTCAACTTCGGGTCGCACTGGAAACTGGGGAGCTTGAGTGCAGAAGAGGAGAGTGGAATTCCACGTGTAGCGGTGAAATGCGTAGAGATGTGGAGGAACACCAGTGGCGAAGGCGACTCTCTGGGCTGTAACTGACGCTGAGGCGCGAAAGCGTGGGGAGCAAACAGGATTAGATACCCTGGTAGTCCACGCCGTAAACGATGAATGCTAGGTGTTAGGGGTTTCGATACCCTTGGTGCCGAAGTTAACACATTAAGCATTCCGCCTGGGGAGTACGGTCGCAAGACTGAAACTCAAAGGAATTGACGGGGACCCGCACAAGCAGTGGAGTATGTGGTTTAATTCGAAGCAACGCGAAGAACCTTACCAGGTCTTGACATCCCTCTGACCGGTCTAGAGATAGGCCTTTCCTTCGGGACAGAGGAGACAGGTGGTGCATGGTTGTCGTCAGCTCGTGTCGTGAGATGTTGGGTTAAGTCCCGCAACGAGCGCAACCCTTATGCTTAGTTGCCAGCAGGTCAAGCTGGGCACTCTAAGCAGACTGCCGGTGACAAACCGGAGGAAGGTGGGGATGACGTCAAATCATCATGCCCCTTATGACCTGGGCTACACACGTACTACAATGGCCGGTACAACGGGAAGCGAAATCGCGAGGTGGAGCCAATCCTAGAAAAGCCGGTCTCAGTTCGGATTGTAGGCTGCAACTCGCCTACATGAAGTCGGAATTGCTAGTAATCGCGGATCAGCATGCCGCGGTGAATACGTTCCCGGGTCTTGTACACACCGCCCGTCACACCACGAGAGTTTACAACACCCGAAGTCGGTGGGGTAACCCGCAAGGGAGCCAGCCGCCGAAGGTGGGGTAGATGATTGGGGTGAAGTCGTAACAAGGTAGCCGTATCGGAAGGTGCGGCTGGATCACCTCCTTTCTATGGAGAATCGTTTCCTGCAATGGAAACATTCAAATCAGCAGGTACATGTACCTGCGACCGGATATTCAATTCGGTTCATCACGTTCGTGTGAATGAAATGAATATCCTTAACTTACTCACTCGTTGCTCAGTTTTGAGAGTTCAAACTCTCACATAAAATTCCCAAAATATACTTGTATTCAAGTGTTGAGGAATTTGATATGATGTTTTTCCGGGGTTAAAGCTGGAGAGAATATTGCACCTTGAAAACTGGATACCGAAACGAAATTGCGTTTTAGAATATTCCTTTAAGCTGATCTTGTGTAAACAAGTGAAATAAAGGTAGCAGGTAAGGGAAGATATTTTGCTTTTAGCAAAAATCATTCTTTATCGAACATCGACATTTTCTTTCTTTGAAAGAAAAGTCTAGGTTAAGCTACAAAGAGCACACGGAGGATGCCTAGGCGCCAGGAGCCGACGAAGGACGTGGCGAACAACGATAAAGCCTCGGGGAGCTGTAAGCAAGCTTTGATCCGGGGATGTCCGAATGGGGAAACCCGGCTGTCTTCATCGACAGTCACTTTCTGCTGAATACATAGGCAGAATAGAGGCAGACCAGGGGAACTGAAACATCTAAGTACCCTGAGGAAGAGAAAACAATAGTGATTCCGTCAGTAGCGGCGAGCGAACGCGGATTAGCCCAAACCAAGGAGCTTGCTCCTTGGGGTTGTGGGACGTCTCACATGGAGTTACAAAGGAACCGGTTAGATGAAGAGGTCTGGAAAGGCCCGCCAGAGAAGGTAAAAGCCCTGTAGTTCAAAACTTGTTCTCTCCGAGACGGATCCCGAGTAGTGCGGGGCACGTGAAACCCCGTATGAATCCGGCAGGACCATCTGCCAAGGCTAAATACTCCCTGGCGACCGATAGTGAAGCAGTACCGTGAGGGAAAGGTGAAAAGCACCCCGGAAGGGGAGTGAAATAGATCCTGAAACCGTGTGCTTACAAGAAGTCAGAGCCCGATCTATGGGTGATGGCGTGCCTTTTGTAGAATGAACCGGCGAGTTACGTTCCCGTGCAAGGTTAAGGTGAAGAGCTGAAGCCGCAGCGAAAGCGAGTCTGAATAGGGCGAATGAGTACGTGGACGTAGACCCGAAACCGGGTGATCTACCCCTGTCCAGGGTGAAGGTGCGGTAACACGCACTGGAGGCCCGAACCCACGCATGTTGAAAAATGCGGGGATGAGGTGGGGGTAGCGGAGAAATTCCAATCGAACCCGGAGATAGCTGGTTCTCCCCGAAATAGCTTTAGGGCTAGCCTCGGAAAGAAGAATCGTGGAGGTAGAGCACTGATTGGGTGCGGGGCCCGCAAGGGTTACCAAGCTCAGTCAAACTCCGAATGCCATCGATTTAGTTCCGGGAGTCAGACAGTGAGTGCTAAGATCCATTGTCGAAAGGGAAACAGCCCAGACCATCAGCTAAGGTCCCCAAGTGTGTGTTAAGTGGGAAAGGATGTGGAGTTGCACAGACAACCAGGATGTTGGCTTAGAAGCAGCCACCATTGAAAGAGTGCGTAATAGCTCACTGGTCGAGTGACTCTGCGCCGAAAATGTAACGGGGCTAAACACACCACCGAAGCTATGGCTTGATGCTTTGCATCAGGGGTAGGGGAGCGTTGAATGCGGGTTGAAGGTGTACCGTAAGGAGCGCTGGACTGCATTCAAGTGAGAATGCCGGTATGAGTAACGAAAAGATCTGTGAGAATCAGATCCGCCGAAAGCCTAAGGGTTCCTGAGGAAGGTTCGTCCGCTCAGGGTAAGTCGGGACCTAAGGCGAGGCCGATAGGCGTAGTCGAAGGACAACAGGTCGAAATTCCTGTACCACCGTAATCCGTTATGAGCGATGGGGTGACGCAGTAGGGTAGTGACGCGGACTGATGGATGTCCGTCTAAGCAGTGAGGCTGGTGTGTAGGCAAATCCGCACATCGTTAAGGCTGGGCTGTGATGGGGAGCGAAAATTGTAGTAGCGAAGGTCATGATCTCAGACTGCCAAGAAAAGCCTCTAGCCAGGAGAAGGTGCCCGTACCGCAAACCGACACAGGTAGGCGAGAAGAGAATTCTAAGGCGCGCGGAAGAACTCTCGTTAAGGAACTCGGCAAAATGACCCCGTAACTTCGGGAGAAGGGGTGCCTCGGTAGGGTGAATAGCCCGAGGGGGCCGCAGTGAAAAGGCCCAAGCGACTGTTTAGCAAAAACACAGGTCTGTGCGAAGCCGCAAGGCGAAGTATACGGGCTGACGCCTGCCCGGTGCTGGAAGGTTAAGGGGAGTGGTAAGCTCGCAAGAGCGAAGCTATGAACCGAAGCCCCAGTAAACGGCGGCCGTAACTATAACGGTCCTAAGGTAGCGAAATTCCTTGTCAGGTAAATTCTGACCCGCACGAATGGCGTAACGACTTGGGCGCTGTCTCAACGAGAGATCCGGTGAAATTTTAATACCTGTGAAGATGCAGGTTACCCGCGACAAGACGGAAAGACCCCATGGAGCTTTACTGCAGCTTGATATTGAATTTGGGTACGATCTGTACAGGATAGGTGGGAGCCGTAGAACTTTGAGCGCCAGCTTGAAGGGAGGCATCCTTGGGATACCACCCTGATCGTATCTAGGTTCTAACTTGGTACCGTGACCCGGTGCGAGGACAGTGTCAGGTGGGCAGTTTGACTGGGGCGGTCGCCTCCTAAAGAGTAACGGAGGCGCCCCAAGGTTCCCTCAGAATGGTTGGAAATCATTCGAAGAGTGCAAAGGCAGAAGGGAGCTTGACTGCGAGACCTACAAGTCGAGCAGGGACGAAAGTCGGGCTTAGTGATCCGGTGGTACCGCATGGAAGGGCCATCGCTCAACGGATAAAAGCTACCCTGGGGATAACAGGCTTATCTCCCCCAAGAGTCCACATCGACGGGGAGGTTTGGCACCTCGATGTCGGCTCATCGCATCCTGGGGCTGAAGTAGGTCCCAAGGGTTGGGCTGTTCGCCCATTAAAGCGGTACGCGAGCTGGGTTCAGAACGTCGTGAGACAGTTCGGTCCCTATCTGTCGTGGGCGTAGGAAATTTGAGAGGAGCTGTCCTTAGTACGAGAGGACCGGGATGGACGTACCGCTGGTGTACCAGTTGTTCCGCCAGGAGCACCGCTGGGTAGCTATGTACGGAAGGGATAAGCGCTGAAAGCATCTAAGCGTGAAGCCCCCCTCAAGATGAGATTTCCCAGTATGTAAGACCCCTTGAAGACGACGAGGTAGATAGGTTGGGGGTGGAAGTGCAGTAATGCATGGAGCTGACCAATACTAATCGGTCGAGGGCTTATCCTAAAAAATAAAACGCAAATGAGTTTCGGATCCAGTTTTCAGGGTGTAAGTTTTGTATGGTATAGGCTCAAGTGGCTTATATGAAACAAACGAACACACAGCATTTGGTGATGCTGATTCCTGAAAAAGAATTTACGATGTAAATTCATGTTTGGTGGCGATAGCGGAGGGGTTCCACACGTACCCATCCCGAACACGACCGTTAAGCCCTCCAGCGCCGATGGTACTTGGACCGCAGGGTCCTGGGAGAGTAGGACGTCGCCAAGCACGATAAAAGAGAGCACAGCCTTAATGGGCTGTGCTCTCTTTTATCTTCTCGGAATTAGATATTTAAACAGTTTAAAAATAGGATATGGAAACTAAGAAGGAATAACATAGAAGTAACCTAGTCCTGACGAAGAGTAGGCTTGATGGATGACGTAGTTCTTACATTGAAATAACAAAAACGGAACATGTATTAAAAATGCTTCGGCCATACCCTGCTGGATTAATGAACTCGTATCCCGTTTTCTAAAGCTGTAGGGAATGTTCGCCATACAGACGCAAGTTTAATTGAAGAAATTCCTCTTAACTCAAAGTGAACTGTTAGCCTAAAGAGTGCTATTATATGTATGAGCATGGATATGTACTACGTCCATATGAAATAAAAGTAATCATAACAGAATGCTGGATTATTATGCTTGTTCCTGAAGATATGTCTCTGAAAGGTTTTAAGATATTTATTTTATGGGTGCTAACAAGGACAAAGTGAGAAATCAGCTTGCTAAAGCGACGATAAGTGAAGTATCTTGGAGCTTGTTCCGTTCGATGCTTGAGTACAGGGCGAACTGGTAAGGACGTGATCTGATTATTGCACCCAAAGCTAGTAGACAATTATGCTCATGTTGCGGTTACAAAAATGCAGACGTGAAGAATCTTGGCTTGCGTGAATGGACTTGTCCCAGCTGTAATGTACATCATGATCGGGACGTGAACGCTGCCAATAATCTACTGAAACTCGCATTGTAATTGCATCTATTGGGTTAGAGACTAACCTGTAAACTTGG
The DNA here is from genome assembly GCF_054602535.1 of Paenibacillus sp. SEL1. Classification (NCBI taxonomy): domain Bacteria; kingdom Bacillati; phylum Bacillota; class Bacilli; order Caryophanales; family Paenibacillaceae; genus Paenibacillus; species Paenibacillus sp. SEL1. The sequence goes on from NZ_CM137723.1 coordinate 4,584,072, forward strand.
AGTGGCGTGTAGTTCACTAAGTCATTAGATGAACAAATATAATTTTAAAGATAAACTTGAACAAATGAAATGCCGCATATAGTGTAAAGTAACCCGCTGTATTAAGGATTCAGTTCGGTTTCTAAGGATAAAAATTACTTTGCATGTTGCTATTTATGAGCAAATTTATTTGCTCCGACTACGCGGATGAGACACTCGCGCGTACCCGCTTGGGGGCTCTTACGGGTGGTGAATAATTCCATTCCTATCTCGCAGGGAGATGATCTCTGCCGTTGCCACTATTATGTTAATAACGTGAATCGGCCTTGATTATTCAAGGCCGATTCTTTAGTTTAGGGGAAATGTTATGTACTTATCTGTTCATGAACTCATAGATTTAGAAGAGCTTCCTTCAGAAGAGCAATTGACGCTGCAGACCATTGCACAATATTAAGGAACACCTTTGTAACTTAATTTTTCATTATAAAATTCGTCATAAAAAGTGTGCCATCAGGTTGCATTTTAGAACTTTTGATCTTCCTCATTTACTTTGCATACATAAAATAAAAACTGGGTCTTCATATCGTGGAAAAAAAGGGTTTCCAAAATTAAGACAAGGAACACTGACTTTAGAAATGCTGAAAAAAGCCAACTTAGGCGAATATGAGAGAACCATTTATCGTATATTACATTTCCCATTTCTTCATAAATTACTACATCAACCCAGCTTTATTATTTTTAATCCTCAGTTAGCCCAAAGCATGATTGATGCTAAGTTTATGTTGTATAACATTTATAGTGGCAGATACATTCATTTGGGTATAAAGAAAGAAGATAATTCGGCTTTTACGTTCCTGTTACTTTTTTGAGAGCGTAAAACCCCTTATCAAGGTGACTGTTGTTAAAATTGATGACATAGATATTGATTTTACCTGAACATTCAGATAACTTAGTGCAGACGAACAGTATGTGACCTACGAAGCGTACGAAATGATCCGGCAGTTGGGACTCCAGTGGCCTGCCACTCAGGCAGACGTTGCTCTCATTCGGGAGAACATTAAACACAATGATTGCTAAGTACTGGGAATTAACGGGGTTATTCAGGCTACTGTCAGCCATTTGAAAAATAAGGCCCTTGATTTTATAATCGACTTGCCGTTTGTGATGTGGTTCGCTGTAGACCCGGCTGCACAGGGCAAGGGTACGGGAGAAAACGAATTGGATAGAACACACGATTATTCGTGATCAGTTGGGTGCCCCTACGGTGACACTAGCGACAGCGGAGAAGCATCCATATCTGCTATCCATGTACGAGCGTTGGGAATATGAACGTATCTATGCTTTTGATCACGGAACAGGGGATGGGACGATGCATTTACTGCGTAAAGTGGTGAATCCTGAATTATTTGATACCTACATTCGTGAACGGCTAACCATAAATAGACCCGATCACCAAGAACGGACGAAGCAGATTCGTTCGCCGAAAGGGGTTTGGATAAAGCCACGAACTTTCACGAAAAGGACATCCGCAGCTTCGTGTGGAACGACTGCAACGCATTACAATTTGGTTTGTCAAGCACCAGATATAGCACAAATTCCGTTTCTTACACTTACTACACAGAGATTTTTACAAAAATTCATTAAAAATTACAAACAATGCCTGATTTTAGACAAAAAAGGGCATGGTTTGTGTGTATAATATATTTATACATTATATCGACATACTTTAATTTACTTTTATGTTTATATTGAAATAAAACCATTCATATATCGCATTTTTTTCTTATTAAAGGAATTTAAAAATATATTGACATTTTTCGAGTCCATATCTATTATATAAATAAAATATTTCTCATTTAATACTTACATCTAAAAACATCCTGTATAACCCCAACAATTTCTCATCACATTCATCTATGATGCTGAATTTTAGGTTCCAAGCCTGAAATTCTAGTATACCTCAAGGTTTTTACACTTCCAAGTCTACTCACACACCTGACTTTTGATCACAATCACACCACGAACGAAACCCTATTACCAATTCACTGCCATATGTCGATTACTGTTTTTTGGCAATCGAGTTCGTTGTTTTTTACTGTATTTTTCTCTACTTCTTAATGTCACCATATATATGTATTCATACATAAAATGTGATTTTTTTGTTTATCCATATTTTTTTTGTGGAAAGGGGTTTGATATGAATCGCATGGCTTTGGTTTTTCCTGGGCAAGGCTCTCAGTATGTAGGAATGGGGGCTACGTGGCATAGCGGCTTTGCAGAAGCGGATCGCTTGTTCAAAGAGGCTGCTGATATTTTGGGATATGATCTGAAAGCTTTATGCATGGCAGGTCCGATGACCCAGCTATCCAGAACATTCTATACTCAGCCCGCACTTCTCACGATCAGTGTCATTGCATTCCGGCGTTATATGCATGAAATCGGAATTATCCCTGAATTTTCAGCAGGTCATAGCCTGGGTGAATATTCAGCTCTGGTAAGTAGCGGTGTTCTATCCTTTAGCGACGCTTTACGACTGGTTCAAAAGCGAGGACGCATCATGGAAGAAGCCGCAGTGGCCGGACTGGGCAGCTTGATTGCCGTTCGCGGAGCTGAGCCAGGCGCTGTGGAAGAATTCTGTCGTCTGCATTCTACAGTCGATCAGCCTGCTGTCATTGCCTGTTACAATTCACCTAACCAGTACGTCGTTTCAGGTCATCTCACTTCTGTTGCTGTGGTAGCTGGCGAGTTAGAACAGCGAGGAGCCCAAATTACCCGCTTGCAGGTCAGCGGCCCTTTTCATAGTCCGCTGATGCAGCATGCTGCGGATAGACTGACCGCAGAGCTGCAAAAATACACTTTAAATGAGGCGAAGTGGCCCGTGATCTCCAATGTGACCGCTCTGCCATACCCCGATGTTGACAGCATCCGTCAAGGATTGATTTTGCAAATGACTCACCCGGTTCGCTGGATTCAAACCATGCAGTATATGGTGAATCGTGGCGTGAAACAAGGCATCGAGTTAGGTCCACGAACGGTGCTGAAAAATTTGGCGAAGGAAATAAACACTACCATTGAATTTCTGTCCGTGGATAGAGACTTGGATCGCGTTGAACTGGAACGCCGCTTCTCAATCCGTGATTGGGTTGCTCGTTCCCTTTCACTGGCGGTATCTACCCCCAATGCCAATTGGAATGAAGATGATTATCGAAAGGGTGTTATTTTACCTGTTCGAAGACTGGATGAATTACTTCGAAGCTCTGAATCAGGGAGCGGTTCACCTCCTGCTTTTGAGCAAAGACAGGAGATTTTGGAGTGTATTCGCCTGGTGTTGCAAACCAAACAGGTCTCCGAAGGAGAGCAGAAAGTAATGCTAGAGCAATTGAGGAGGGATCAGGATGGAACAGTTTCAAACTTTAATTGAAATCATTCAAGACCGTGCAAGCCGGGATGAGAACGGAATCACCTTTATTTCTGGTGATAAACAAGAGGAATACGTATCCTACTGTAAACTTCTGGAGCAAGCATTACAGGTACTTTATGAATTACAGGAAAAAGGGATACAACCTGGCGATGAGCTGATCATGCAGATCGACGACAATCATACCTTTGTGAATGTATTTTGGGGTTGCCTACTTGGTGGAATCGTTCCTGTTCCTGTAAGCATAGGGAATAATGATGAGCATAAAATGAAATTGCTTAAAATCTGGAATACACTTTCCCGCCCTTATATGATTGCAGATGACAAGGTATTGGAACAGTTAGAAAAATACTCGCACCAGCACGAACTGCCGGATTCCTTTGAGTCCGTTAAAAAAGCGACTTTTTCAAGCCATATATTCGATTATTCCAATCAGAGTAAAGGTGTTGTCCATATACCCAAACCGGAGGATTTAGCTTTTATCCAATTTTCCTCAGGTTCTACAGGTGATCCCAAAGGAGTCATGCTGACGCATGAAAATTTGGTTTACAATATTCGGGATATCGCAAATCAAACGGGTATGAGCTCCAAGGATGCTTATTTGGGCTGGATGCCGCTTACGCATGACCTGGGATTGATCGCATTTCATTTAACCTGTGTGATCGCTAATGCCAAGCAGTTGATTATGCCAACGGCACTTTTTATCAGACGCCCGTCTTTATGGCTAAAAAAAGTATCGGAGCATAAGGTGACTCAAATATGCTCTCCCAATTTTGGATATAAATTTTTTCTCGATCAGTATAAACCCGAAACAGCAGCTAACTGGGATTTGTCGAGAGTCCGTATGATCTTAAATGGAGCGGAGCCCGTATCTGTGGAGCTTTGTCATGTGTTTATGGATGCAATGAGTGTTCACGGTTTGAATAAAAATACGATGTTGCCTGTCTACGGATTGGCAGAGGCGAGCGTGGGCGTTTCCTCTCCACCTCTGGACAAAAATACCTTTATCCCCATTCATTTGAATCGGCAGCAGTTACACGTAGGTGAACCTATAGAAGAAGTGGACAAGTCCGACAAGCGGTGTCTTACTTTTGTAGATTTGGGGTATCCGCTGGCTAGTACCTCTGTCCGCATTTGCGATGAACAAAATCAGGTGCTCGAAGATGGGGTGATTGGACACACACAGATCCGCGGCAAAAATGTGGCATCCGGATACTATAACAATCCAGGGGCTACCGCGAAGGTCAAAACAGAGGATGGCTGGCTTATCACCGGCGATTTAGGGTTTATGCGGAACGGTCGCCTGACTATTACTGGTAGAGCCAAGGATATCATTTTCGTGAACGGACAGAATGTCTACCCGCATGACATCGAGAGGATTGCCGAGGAACTGGATGGTGTGGATCTCGGAAAAGTAGCCGTCTGCGGTGTACATGATACGCAAATGAGGCAGGATCGTATTATTGCCTTTGTGATGCACACGAAAAAGATAGAGCATTTTGTACCGCTTGTCCAAAAGCTGAAAAGTCATCTAAATTACCGGGGAGGTTGGCATATTCAGGATGTGGTTCCAATCCGGCGTATTCCTAAAACAACCAGTGGAAAGGTTCAGCGCTTCAAATTAGCCCAGAGTTATGAGCAGGGCGAATTTGATGAAATATTGACAGCACTGGCCGAGGCTACTCGAGTCATGCAAGCAGCTGAGCGTGTAGTCTTACCTCAAGGACAGATAGAACAGAAGCTGATTGGAATCTGCCAGGATATTTTAAATGTAAAGTCGATCGGGACGGACGATAGCTACTTTGATATCGGAGTGACTTCCTTGCAGCTCGTTCAAATTGTGGACCTTTTGGAGGATCAATTAGGGATTCATATTGAGGTGACGGACTTCTTTTCCTATCCGACCATCGCCAAGCTTGCTGCATATATCTCTAGTCAGGGCATGAGCAGCGACCCGGCTGCAACAGCACAGTCCGAGGCCAAGGAGGAAGCAAATGTCCGGGATATCGCCATCATCGGCATGTCAGGCAAGTTTCCTCAAGCGGAAACATTAGAGCAGTTTTGGGCGAATGTGGCATCAGGGGCTGACAATATCGGCCCGTACAGCGACGAAAGAAGAAAAGATGCCGAAGATTTCATTTCCCGTCTGAATACGGAAGGACGGAATATACAAATTGCAGAAGGCGGCTATCTGGATGAAGTAGACAAATTCGATTACTCCTTCTTTAAGCTGACTCCACGGGAAGCCTCACTCATGGACCCGAATCAACGGTTATTTCTACAAACAGCCTGGAGCACGATTGAGGATGCGGGGTATGGGGGTAAGCAACTGGCAGGCCAAAAGGTCGGCGTGTATGTCGGCTTCTCCAAAACCAGCTTCGAATACGAGCGTTTGTTGTCTGAGGTGGAACCGGGCGCGCTGCCGAACTTTGCCATTGGTAATTTATCATCCATTATTTCCAGCAGGATTGCATATTTGCTCGATCTAAAAGGTCCGGCGCTAACCATTGATACAGCATGCTCTTCATCACTCGTGGCAGTGCATTTGGCCTGCAAGTCCATCCTTAGCGGAGACTGCGACATGGCCTTGGCAGGTGGAGTGAAGACGATTTTACTGCCGCTGAAAGCGGGCATTGGCATGGAATCCTCCGATGATCGAGCACGCGCCTTCGACGACCAGTCGGACGGAACGGGCTGGGGTGAAGGAGTTGGAGCCGTTTTACTGAAGCCGCTGCGCAAAGCTGAACAAGACGGTGACAACATTTTAGCCGTGATCAAGGGAAGTGCCATTAATCAGGACGGTAACACGATTGGTATTTCCGCGCCGAATGCGCTGGCTCAGGCAGAAGTGATTGCGCAGGCGTGGCGCGATGCACGGATTGATCCTGAAACGATAAGTTGTATCGAAGCACATGGCACCGGAACCAAACTGGGCGATCCGGTTGAGATTGACGGCATTACCAAGGCTTTCCGCAAGCATACACAGCGTAAGCAGTTTGTGGCCATCAGCACGGTCAAAACGAATATCGGTCATTTATACGAAGCCGCTGGGATTGCGGGCTTGATCAAATCCGTATTGTCCATGAAGCACCAACAGATTGCGCCGCTCGTTCATTTTCGCACACCAAACCAGAAGATCCATTTTGAGGAATCCCCGGTATATGCCAATACGAAGCTACGGGAATGGAAGTCGAACGGTTTCCCGAGAAGAAGCGGACTGAGTTCCTTTGGATTCAGCGGGACAAACTGCCATGTGGTGCTGGAGGAATATATAGCGAAGACGGAATCAGACCAAGCCTCAACGGACAGCAACAATAGATCATCACCAATGCTGTTGACCCTGTCGGCGCGAAGTGAATCCGCTTTGCGCCAGTTGGTCGGACGGTACGCAGAACGGTTCGGACGTGCGGAAGAGCTCGTGATGCAGGATGTATGCTATACGGCTAACACAGGCAGAAGCCACCTGAATCACCGGATTGCTGTAGCTGCCGTAGGGGCGGATGCGTTGAAAGCGAAGGTGCTTCAGTTGCACGAACAAGGCAGAGTCGTCGAAGGCGTATACACCGGGAAAGCGGATAGCACAGGTGGCGCAGAGATGGTCACTGGAAGCTTGGACACGTTGCAATCACTGGAGCAACTGGCTGCCAAGTATGTGCAAGGAGCGCAGATCGATTGGAATGCCCTCTATGCAGGTAAGCACTATAAAAAGGTTTCTCTGCCTACGTATCCATTTGAACGGAAAAGATGCTGGATTAACGTACCCGAACAGGTTCGAACGGAACAGAAGGTACCAGTTCATGAAAACTCAACAGTAAAGGAGTCTGGAATGATGGGGAACGAGTATTCAGCGCCAGCATCTGCTATCGATCAGCACAAATCATCTATTCTTCAAAAGTTAGCGAAAATGATCGGTAACGTGTCCCAACTCAGTCTGGAGGAACTGGAACCACAAACACATTTTCTGGAGCTTGGGCTAGATTCCATTAATTTGTCTCAGGTTCGCCACAGTATCAAGGATACCTTCGGACTGGATATTCCAATGAGCGAATTTTTCGAATCGTTGACCACGCTGGAGCTGTTGGCCAGCTACGTAGCCGAGCGGGTGAGCACTTTCACTTCTGCTGAAACCCCGGTTCAATCTGTGGAAAATCGTCCAGAAACAACTCTGAATCAGGTTGATCATGCAGCTTTCCCGTTAACTCAACCGTCTCATGAATCCGCTGTTCCGGCTGCGGCATCCGTTTATGCCATAGACACGGCTGGGCAAACACGGGCTCAAAGCTTTCCAATCGCTACAGCTCCTGCGGCTGTAGAGCGAATTTTGGAGCAACAGCTACATCTGATGTCACAGCAGCTCGATGTTCTCCGGCATCAGCCATCTGCATCCGTAATAGCTTCCGAGCCATTTAACCCGGAAACGGGCGTTTTGCTATCGGCAAGTAGTGAAAGTGCGCAGATCATCCGTACCGAATCCAAGCAGAAAGTCGCGGCTGCACTAGCACCAGCACCATCCGTAAAGGCTGTTTCCAAGCAGATAGGCAATGAAGCCAAGCCGTATACGCCTTATAAAAAGCTGGATGTTAAAGCACGTGAATTGCTTTCGCTCCGTCAGGAACAACACCTGCAAGAACTGATTGAACGCTACACGGCCCGTACGCGTAGCACCAAACAGTACACCCAGCAGTATCGCTCCGTATACGCCAATAACCGCAATGTGGCTGGTTTCCGGCCTGTTTTGAAGGAAATGGTGTATCAAATTGTATCCCAGCGTGCAGACGGTTCAAAAATTTGGGATCTGGATGGCAATGAATATGTCGACTTGACGATGGGCTTTGGTGTAAATCTGTTTGGACATAATCCAGCCTTTATTCGTGAAAAAATTGAGAAAGAACTGAAGAACGGCATGTGTATTGGCCCCATGTCCAACATGGCTGGGCAAGTCGCCGAGCGAATATGCAAGATGACCGGTGTGGAACGAATTGCCCTGTATAATTCCGGCACGGAGGCCGTCATGGTCGCGCTCCGTTTGGCACGTGCTGCCACAGGACGAGCTAAAATCGTCCTTTTTGCTGGCTCGTATCACGGTACATTCGACGGGGTGCTGGCACTGGGGAGCGCGGGTGATGACAAGGAGCATTCGACACCTCTAGCTCCAGGTATCTTGCAGCATATGGTGGACAATGTCGTCGTGCTTCATTATGGGGCGGACGATTCTCTAGATTATATCCGCACCCATGCGCATGAACTGGCCGCGGTTATAGTGGAGCCGGTGCAAAGCCGCCGACCAGATTTTCAGCCTAAAGCCTTTTTGCAGGAAATTCGCCAGATAACAGAGCAGTCGGGTACTGCCTTCATTTTTGATGAAGTCATCACAGGCTTCCGGATTCAGCCCGGAGGAGCCCAAGCGTGGTTTGGGGTACAAGCCGACCTCGTGACCTACGGTAAAATCATTGGCGGCGGGCTGCCCATCGGCATCGTAGCCGGAAAAGCCGCCTTTATGAACGGGATCGACGGAGGCACGTGGAGCTTCGGGGACGATTCCTATCCGCAGCATGAGCAGCAGCGAACCTTTGTGGCAGGAACCTTCTGCCATCATCCGCTGGCAATGGCTGCATCCTTAGCGGTGCTGGATCATTTGGAGAAGCATGGCGAGCAACTGCAAAATCGCTTGAACAGCCGCACCTCGGCGTTAGCAGCGGAGCTGAACAGCTATTTCACTGACGAACGCGTACCTATGAAGGTCGTTCACTTTGGCTCCCTATTCCGCTTCGTGCTCAAAGGCGATCTGGAGTTGTTCTTCTATCACATGCTGGACAAAGGCATCTATATCTGGGAGGGACGAAACTGCTTCTTGTCCACGGCCCATACCGAGGAAGATATTGCGCGAATCGTACAAGCGGTCAAGGATAGCGTGAACGAGCTGCGTAAAGGAGGATTTTTACCGGACCCGCCCCCGAATGGAAACGGCCCGGGACCGGGAAAGCAACCTGTACCTGTAACCGTACCTCCAGAGGATGAAGCAGCAGAAACTATTATTGCGTTAACTCCAGAGCAAAAGCAGCTTTGGTTCGCTTCTGTTTCAGATCGAAGTGACTCTCAATCTTTACACGAAACCGCCTTGTTGCGGTTTCGTGGTCCACTTCAGCAGCAGGCGTTCAACCAAGCTGTCCAGACCATTGTAAACCGTCATGAAGCCTTACATATCTTTATGAGCGGCGATGGGGAAACTCAGGTGTTCGCTCCTGTGATGAAAGCGGAAATCCCGCTTCATGATTTTACCAGTTATCGCCCAGATGAACAGGAACAACATATCCGGGCATGGATGATCAAGAACAGTGAAACCCCATTTGCCATGACGCCAGGTGAGCCATTATTCCGAATTCATCTGCTGAAAATATCGGATGAAGAGCATCTGGGTGTTTTTACGTTTCATCATTTTATCGCGGATGGCTGGTCAATCAGTGTATTCATTCAGGAACTGGAACACATCTATTCTGCGCTTGTTCGACATGCTGACTACAACCTTCCCGATCCAGTACCTTTTCGGAATTACGTTGTTTGGCAGCAGGATCAATTGAAAGCAGGGAAAAAAGAGGCCCTTGCTTTTTGGTCAGCAGTGCTAGAAAAGCAGCAGCCTGTCCTCCATCTGCCATCTCCGGTAAGGGGAATACAAATTCCGTCTTCCAGAGGAAGCAGACATACCATAATGCTCGAAGCGAAGCTCGTTAAACAATTGAGATCCGCCAGCATAAAGCTAGGCAGCAGTCTTTTTATAACGCTGCTATCCGCCTTTCAGATTTTTCTACATCGGCTGACAGGGCAGCAGGAAGTAACGGTGGGGGTTCCCACCGCAGGACAATCCCATATGGACGCCTTCTCTCTGATCGGCAACTGTGTCAACTTGCTTCCGATGATCAGCGAAGTGCGTCCTGATGCTACTTTTACGGAGCATGTCCAAACGGTCAAAAAGCGCATGAATGAACTGGACAGCTTTCAAAAGTACAGCTTTGCCGGACTCGCTGAGCTGGGGCTGAGGCATTTGCCTGTCATTAACGCTGTATTCAATATGGATCGACCGATTCCGCGTTTTCAATTCCATGGACTGGAAGCAGAACTCGTTGAGAATGAGGTGTCATTCAGCAAATACGAGTTGTTTTTGAACGTGACAGAAAAGCAGAAACAATTACGTCTTGATTTCGACTACAATTCGGATCTTTTTCAGCCAAACATTATCGAAGCCTGGTCAGGATATTTCCTGAATCTGCTGCATTCCTTTGTAAAGGAAGAAGGGGCTCGCGTTTCCGCTCTGACTTTACTCCGTGCGCCGGAGAACGAACAACTTCGAACTGCATGGGCAGCAAATACCGATGCCAACGGAAACTATCTTTGCGTCCTCGATGCCTACAAGCATTTGGCACCTGTTGGGACAGCAGGGGAGGTGTATCAAGCCTCAGTAGCAGGCCTGTTGGGAACGACCCGAGAATGGGCTTACGTGGAAAATGATGGCAAGTTGGGGCATATTGGCAATTTGAATCGGACTATCCACATTCGCGGACATCGGGTTAATTTGGGGCAGTTGGAGAAACACCTGCTGCAAACTTTCCGATTGGAGTCCTGCGTCATTACACCGCAAACGGACGAAGCTGGAAAAGTCTCATATATAACCGCCTATGTGGTCGCAAACGCATCGAAGCCATGGGAAGAAGAAGCACTGAAAAAGGCTGTAATCGAAATTCTTCCAGATTATACGCAGCCCCGTTTTTGGGTTCCTATGGATCATATTCCTCTTCTGCCGGATGGTCAGCCTGATCTACAGGCTTTGCCAGAGCCGAGACAAGCAAGCATATTCACTAAAACAGACGCCGCTTCTGAGAACCAGGGCGTAGAAGATCAACTCGTGAACATTTGGAAGGACGTTCTGCATGTAACGGATATCAGCTATGACGATAACTTTTTTCAACTGGGCGGTGATTCACTAAAAGCGACGGTCATTCTGTCGAGAGTCAATAAGGAACTGGGTGTACACATTCCACTTAGCCACATTTTTGAGCTGCAAACGATTGCAGAGCTGGCTACATATATTGCGGGTGGAACAAAGAAGACCTACGAACCGATTGTATCTGTGAAATCGCAAGCCTTCTATCCGGTATCTTCTTCCCAAAAGAGAATGTACGTGCTGGATCAGCTAGGAGGCGGAACGGCCTATCATGTACCCGGCCAGCTTTTCATAGAGGGAGATCTGGAGGTTCCCCGCTTCATTAAAGCCGTTAGGGAAGTTATTTTGCGTCATGAATCCTTTCGGACGTATTTCGATCTGGAAGACGGGGAAGTGGTGCAAAAAGTTCGGGACACGATTCCATTCGACATACCATATACCCGTATTTCCAAGGAAGAAGCAAAACAGGCTCGGACCTTGTTTGTTCAGCCTTTTCATCTGGGAACAGCTCCTTTATTCCGCGCCGAACTGTACGAATTTATCGAAGGTGGCTTCAATCTGCTAGTGGATATGCATCACATCGTGTCCGATGGTTTCTCCATGGCCGTGCTGCTGGATGAAATCATTCAACGGTATCAGGGCAGACAGCTTGCGAACATTCAGCTTCATTACAAAGACTTTGTTGCTTGGCAGAAGCAGCAGATCACTGACGACGCATTGCAAGCGCATGAATCATATTGGCTCCAGACCTTGAATGGCGAGCTTCCTATACTGAATATACCTACGGACTTTTCACGTCCACAAACACAAAGCTTTGAAGGTGACAGCTTGAGCGTCACCTTGGAATCCAAACTTACTAACACACTCTACAAATTGGCCCAAGATACCGAATCTACGATCTTTATGGTACTTTTGGCGGCTTATAATGTCCTGCTGGGCAAGTATTCTGGTCAAGAGGACATTATCGTGGGTACACCTGTTGCCGGAAGACGGCATGTGGATACGCAAACGATGATTGGCATGTTCGTCAATACGCTGGTTCTTCGCAATCAGCCGCGATCTTTTTTAACGTTCCAATCCTTTTTGCAGAAGGTTAAGCAAAACTCGCTGCTGGTACTGGAGCATCAGGAATACCCGTTTGATGAGCTTGTAGACAAACTGGAACTGGTGCGCGACGTAAGTCGAAACCCGGTGTTCGATACGATGTTCAGTTTGCAAAATGTCGGCACAGATGTTTTGGAAACAGGAGGCATTCGTTTTAAACCGGAAGAATTCAACGCGGGTATCTCCAAGGTGGATTTTTCATTGCATGTGACCGAGGAAAAAGAATGTTTGTCCTTCACTTTGGAGTATGGCACAAAGCTGTTTAAACCGGAGACCATCCGACGGCTGGGAGAGCATTTTGTGCGAATTTTGGAAACGGTGACGCAGGATGTCGGGGTGCGGTTGGCCGATATTACGATCGTATCTGATGAAGAGAAGCAATTACTGCTAACCGAATTTAATCATACCGTCGTTCCTTTCCCGTACCATGAGACAGTCCACGGGCAGTTTGAAAAGCAGGTCGTACAGACGCCGGGTCATATAGCATTGGTGTTCGGAAATCAGCGTCTGACCTACCGGGAGTTGAACGAACGTGCTAACTCACTGGCACGGATACTTCAAGCGCATGGTGTAGGACCCGATAAGCTAGTCGGCCTGATGGTGCAGCGTTCGGCGGAAATGATTATCGGTCTGCTCGCCGTGCTAAAAGCGGGTGGCGCTTATGTGCCTATCGATCCTGAATATCCGTCAGCCCGTATTGAGTATATGCTGAGTGACAGTGAGGCTGCCGTGCTCCTGACCAGTCGCGATCTGGTAGGAGAACACCATTACAGCGCCAACACCCTGTTTATCGAAGATGAGGAAGTATATCAAGGGGAAAGGACCAATCTGGAAGCCACTGCTCAGCCGGAGCATCTGGCTTACGTCATCTATACTTCTGGCTCAACCGGAAATCCGAAAGGAGTTATGCTCCAGCATCGCTCGGTGCTGAATTTTATTACAGGAATGCGTGAAGTGATCGACTTTGCAGCAAACAAAACGATTTTATCGCTAACCACCATTTCGTTCGATATTTTCGTTTTGGAAACGATTCTGCCGCTGCTGGGCGGAATGACCGTCGTGTTAGGCGACCGCCATCATCAGGTCGATCCTCAGGCACTTGGCGAGCTGATTACTGCACATCATATTGACATGCTGCAAATGACGCCATCTCGGCTGCACATGCTGCTGAGTCATGAAGAAGGCTCCCGTGCGCTGCAAGGTGTACAGGAAATTATGGTTGGGGGAGAAGCGCTTCCGCCCAGGCTGCTGGAGGCAATGCAGAAATTTAACGGTCCCCGCATTTATAACATGTATGGACCTACGGAAACAACGGTTTGGTCGGCAGTGCAGGAACTTACCCATGCCAAACAGATCGACATTGGGCGCCCTATCGCTAATACGCAAATGTATGTCATAGATGCGCAGGATAGATTACAACCCATCGGCATACCTGGCGAGCTATGCATTGCAGGGGAAGGGCTGGCCCGTGGCTATTGGAACCGCGAGGATTTGACGGCAGAAAAATTTGTGGATAATCCATTTTCAATAGGGACACGAATGTACAGAACGGGTGACCTCGCTCGCTGGAAAGCAGATGGAAATCTGGAGTTTATCGGCCGAATCGACCATCAGGTGAAAGTACGTGGATTCCGGATCGAACTGGGTGAGGTTGAAAATGCTTTGATGAGCCATTCTGCAATTCAAGAGGCTGTCGTCACTGTATATCAAAACAAAGAGCAAGAATCCGTCTTGTGTGCCTACATTGTATTGCATACAGAAGAAACACCAAGCTTAACGGTCATTCATGAACATGCCGCCAAGTTGCTCCCGTATTATTCGGTTCCGTCTTACTTCGTGTTTCTGGATCGGATACCGTTGACACCGAACGGAAAAACCGACCGAAAAGCATTGCCGGAGCCTGAAAAGCTATTCCGACCGGATGTGGCCTATGTAGCGCCGCGAAATGATGTGGAAGAAGCTTTGGCCGCCGTATGGCAAGATGTTTTGGGACGCGATCAGGTGGGCATTCAGGATAACTTTTTTCTGCTCGGAGGCGACTCGATTAAAGCAGTTCAAGTCATCGCACGCATGCGTCTCCACGGGTATTTACTGGATATCCGACACGTACTGGAGCATCCGTCCATTGAAATCCTGAGCGGCTATGCAGAAACACTGTCCCGTCCGATAGAGCAAGGTCCGATAGATGGAGAAGTACCACTGACACCGATACAACGACATCTACTCGATGGGTTTGAACGGCATCCAGCATCCGAGGCACTTCCTGCCGCAATGTCGGTACTGCTGTTGGCAAAGTCGGGCTTTGACGAGCAGCCATTGCGAGCCGCATTGAAGAAAATCGTAGAGCACCACGATGCTCTGCGCCTTGGCTTATTACAACAGGCTGACGAGTCGGTTACGCAAGCTCACAAAGGACTGCATGAGGAGCTAATCACGCTGGAGGTACTGTCCCTTACGGGAACGGAAAGCGAAGCACGCAGTCAGATGGAAGCTGAATGTCAACGGATTCAAAGCAGCCTGCGGCTGTTTGAAGGACCACGAATTCGGGCAGGGCTTTTCCGTCTGGATAGCGGAGATCATCTTTTCCTTGCTGTAGACCCGCTAGTGGCTGACGCCATTTCATGGAATATTTTGCTCGAAGATCTGGCAACAGGCTACGGACAAGCTCTGGATGGGGAAACGATTGTCTTACCGGACAAAACGAACGCTTACCAAACGTGGGCAGAGCATCTTGAGCATTATGCGAATAGTAAAGAGCTGCTCAAGGAGCAGGACTATTGGAACAAGATAGAGTTGTCAGAGTGGAGAACGCTTCCCAAAGACCATGAAGTCATTACGGATTCTGGATCGGAGAGACAAACACATCAGCTCCACCTGCAATTATCAACAGACGAAACCCAGCATCTGATGACACAGGTCAATCATGCCTATAATACCGTGCCGGAGGAAGTACTGCTGTCCGTACTGGGGCAAACAGTGTCCGAATGGTCAGGACAAGAACGGATTGCACTCTATGTGGAGAACCCTGGCCGAGAGCAGGCTGAAACAAATTCGCTGGATATCTCCAGAACGGTAGGGCAGTTTACGTCCGTGTATCCAGTTGTACTGGACATCAAATCTGCGGATGATATAGCGCTGTTGCTCAAGCGTGTGAAGGAAACGGTTCGGCAGGTTCCAAATCACGGTTTGGGCTACGGTGCATTGAGATATCTGACCGAAGCCAGCAATCCAACGGATTCTAAACGTTTTCGTCATCCGGAAATTGGTTTCCGTTATATAGACTCCCCACACCCGGAATCGGTTTATTTTTCTATATCGCCGCTGCAAGCTGAAATTGGACCAGATACCAAGGATGTGATTAATGGTTCATCTTATGCTCTTTATATGGATAGCCGGTTGGAGGACGGAAAATTAAGTATCCGTATATCCTATGACAGGAATGCATATGAAGAGCGCACGGTCAAACAACTTTTCTCCCGCTTCGAAACACACCTGTTGAATACCATTCGTCATTGCCTTGATCAGTCCGGTCAGGAACTGACACCAACAGACGTAGGGGCAGATGATCTGGATTTGGAAGAGTTCGAAGAGATGAAGCATTTTTATGAAAGCCTATAAATATTCGATTGAGGGGGAAATCCGATGAGTAAAAGGCTTGAAATCGAAAAAGTGGCCAATTTAACGCCTTTGCAGGAGGGGATGCTCTTTCATACAGTCATGGAGCCGGAATCACAGGCGTACTATGAGCAAGTACGAATGACCATCCGGGGTGAACTGAACCTGGAGGCTCTGCAAAAGAGCTTCGAGACTCTGGTGCAGCGTCACGAAACGCTTCGTTCGAATATTTATCATAAAAGTGCTTCCCGTTCGCGGCTCATCGTGTTTAAGGAGCGAAATCCAACGCTTCGTTACGAGAATCTGACGAATATTCCCGAGGCAGAGCAAGCAGAGGCCATTCGCAGCTACGCAGACGAAGACCGAAACCATCGTTACGATCTGAGCAAGGATTTGCTCATTCGTCTGGCTGTGCTTCAAACCCAAACGAACGCATATACGCTGCTTTTAAGCTTTCATCATATTATTATGGACGGCTGGTGCCTCGGCATCGTTATGGACGAGCTGTTCGCGGCTTATGAAGCACTGAAAGCGGGGAAGCCCGTACAACTGCCAACACCGCAGCCCTATACTGGCTATGCCCGCTGGCTGGATAAGCAGGATAAGGAGGCGGCGAAGGAATACTGGCGGTCCATCCTGAACGACTATGATCAGCCAGCTGTGCTGCCAACCCTGCCTGTAGCCCATCCGCTCCAGCCAGATACCGGGTACTTGCTGCATGAGCATAAAATAACACTCACGGATGAAACAACCCGTCAATTGCGGACGGTGGCTGAACGCAACGGAACAACCCTTAGCAGTCTGTTTCTGGCTGCATGGGGAGTGGTGCTTGGAGGATACAACCAAAGTGAAGACGTCGTCTTCGGCACCGTTGTTTCCGGTCGACCGCCGGAGCTTGAAGGTGTTGAACAGATGTTGGGACTTTTCATTAACACCATACCGGTACGAATCAAATTGGATGCAGATCTGCCATTCTCAGGTCTGCTTCGTGAAGTGCAGCGCTGCGCGGTTCAATCACGGGCATATGACTATTTTTCACTCGCTGAAATACAGTCCCAGTCAGCGCTTAAGCAGCAACTCATGGATCATTTTGTTGTATTTGAAAACTACCCGCTGCAGGATATGGTTGGCCGGCCTGATCTGAAGGAACGACTTGGATTCGTCGTGGAGGACGCTCAGCTGTCCGAAGAAACACCTTACCACTTCAACATCGAAGTGGAGGACGGAAAAGCGTTGAGCTTTATGCTGTCCTACAACAACTATGTCTACAGCGATGAAGCGATGACACGGTTAGCTGGGCATTTGGAGCATGTACTCGTCCAAATTGCACGTACACCAGAACTCCTGCTGCGGAACATTCGTCTGCTGACCGCTACAGAAGAGGCGGAACTCACCAATATATGGAGCGGGCCGATTGCCGACTATCCTGCTGAAACGTTCCATGGAATATTTGAAGCCCAGACAGAACGTATCCCGGAACAGACCGCCGTCATCTACGAAGACACCGCACTGACCTATCATGAGCTGAATGAGAAGGCCAATCTGCTTGCTCAAGCACTGCAAAACCGTGGGGGCAAGCGTGAGCATCTCGTCGCCGTGATGCTTGAGCGTTCAGCAGATATGATTATCGCTGTGTTAGGGATTATGAAGGCGGGAGCTGCCTACGTACCTGTCGATCCGACCTACCCGAAAGAAAGAATTGCTTACATGCTTCAGGACAGCGGAGCTACGATTATGCTCACGCAGTCTTCCTTGACTGAACTATTGGCCGATGTGGATTTTGCGGGGGAAGTGCTGGACTTGCCAACGTTACTTCAACAGGCTTCACAAGCGGAGCATTCCCATCAACAAGCGCCTATCTACGCACCTATTCATGATCCCGAGGCTTTGGCCTACGTCATTTACACATCGGGAACGACGGGCAACGCCAAAGGCGTGATGATCGAGCATCGCCATTACGTAAATACGGCGTTGGGCTATAGAGAAGCTCACCAGTTAAAAGAGTTTCCCGTCAAGCTCCTTCAGATTGCCAGTATGTCGTTCGATGTCTTTGCCGGTGATCTGGCCAAGACATTCGTGAACGGAGGCACCATGGTCATTTGCCCACAGGATGTGCGCAACGATCCTCCAGCTTTGGCGCAGTTTCTCGAACAGCACGAAATTACGACGTTTGAAGTTCCGCCAGCCTTGTTGACGCTGCTTATGGACTATGTATATGAACACGGTACAGATGTCAGTGCCATGAAGCTGCTTACTACAGGCGCGGACAGCTTTGGCGTTGATAACTATCGGACACTTTTGAATCGCTTCGGTGATACGATGCGCATCATGAATACCTACGGTGTAACCGAAGTGGCAATTGATTCAAGCTTTTATGAAGAAGCAGTTGAACGTCTGCCTCCATCAGGTATCGTCCCGATTGGAAAGGCACTGCCGAATCATAAAGTATATATTGTGGATGAGGCTTTGCGTCCGCTCCCTGTCGGCGTAGCCGGAGAGTTGTGCTTGGGCGGCGCTTCTGTGGCCCGCGGTTATTTGAACCGTCCTGACCTGACGGCGGAGAAATTTGTACCGAATCCTTTTGTAAAGGGAGAGCGTCTGTACCGCACCGGAGATCTGGCACGCTGGCTGCCGGATGGCAACATTGATTTCATCGGTCGGATTGACTTTCAGGTGAAAATTCGTGGCTACCGGATCGAACCTGGTGAAATTGAGTCGGCCTTACTCCAATTGGATGAGGTACGCCAAGCGGTGGTCACGGATAGAACGGATAAAACCGGACAAAAGTATTTGTGCGCCTACGTAGCAGGTACAACCGACAAATCCTTCTTGCGGACAGAGCTTGCCAAGCAGTTGCCAAGCTATATGGTGCCCGCACATATTATCGTACTGGATCAATTGCCTTTGACCCATAACGGTAAAATTGATCGACGTGCGCTTCCAGAACCCGAAGATTTTGTGTTGACCGACGTCGAGTATGAAGCGCCGCAGAGCGAACTGGAGCAAACACTCGCTTCCATCTGGGAGGAAGTCATTGGTGTTAAGCCGATTGGTCTGCGCAACAACTTTTTCGAGCTTGGTGGCGATTCGATCAAAGCGTTGCAAATCGCAGCCCGATTGAACGCGAAGGGCCTCAAAATGGACATGAAGGATTTGTTCCGCCATCCGCAGATTGATTTGATTGCTCCTTATATAAAAAAAGTAATTCGGACCATCCCGCAGGGGTCGGTACAAGGTACAGTGGAGTTGACACCGATCCAATGGGAATTTTTTGAGCATCATCGAACAGAACGTCATCATTACAGTCAGGCTGTCATGCTCCAGAACCCCGAAAGATGGAACGAAACCTGGCTGCGAAGCGCCGTGGACAAGCTGACCACGCACCATGATGCCTTGCGCATTACCTTTGATGAACGTGAAAAAAAACCTGTCGCCTATAACAGAGGCACAGCCGAAGGTGAACACTTTACATTGGAAAGCTATGATTTAATACATGCTGACCAGCCTGAGGAAGAAATCGCGCAGCTCACTGACGCGTTACAAAGCCGTTTTGATTTGCGTAACGGCCCGCTTGTGTGTTTGGCTTTAATCCGGCTACAGGAATCCGATCATTTGTTAATCGTCATTCATCATCTTGTCATAGACAGTGTGTCGTGGAGAATCCTGCTGGAAGACTTGGAAACAACCTACCAACAGTTAGCTAACGGTGAAAAGCTGCAGTTACCCGCCAAGACCGATTCCTACAAAGAATGGGCAGCACGTCTGTCCAAGTATGCACAAAGCGAACTGGCGCGTCAGGAAATCAGCTATTGGAATACGGTAGAAGCTCGTGAAATACTTTCGCTGCCAAAAGATCATGAGGTTCCAGATAGCCTGATCCGTGACGGGCGCAGATCCGCAGTGACACTCAGCCGGGAAGAAACCGAAAACCTGCTGAAACACGCGCACCATGCTTACAATACAGAAACAAATGATATTTTACTGACGGCGCTAGGACTGGCTTACCGGGAATGGAGCGGACATGCTGAAATTGCAGTTCAGGTGGAAAGTCATAGCAGGATGGAATTGATTAAAGACATTGACGTATCCCGTACAGTTGGCAGGTTTACGTCCGTGTATCCGTTTGTGGTAAATGTGAGCAAGCCCGAAAATTTGGCCCATCAAATCAAGCTGGTTAAGGACAATTTGCGACGTGTACCCAACAAGGGTGTCGGCTATGGCATTTTACGCTACTTGACCGACAGGGAGCAGCAGGATAGGGCAGCTCTTTTTTCTGCCAAGCCACCTGAGATCAGCTTTAGCTTTGACGGAGAAGCCAGAGAAGGTACGACATGGCGTACCTCGCCACTATCCACGTTTGCTGGTACTGAAATCAACCCTCTGACTGAAAAAGCGTCCAGCTTTGATATTCATGGTGCGGTGACTGACGAAAGACTCCGCATTGTATTCGAATACAACGGACGTGAATATGAAGCATCGACGGTGGAGCGACTTACAGCCAGCTTTAAGACTCATCTGATCGAACTTATTCGCCATTGCTGTGCCAAGGATACAGCAGAACAAAGCCCGACGGATTTTACATATGGGCAATTGTCTCTGGACCAGTTCGAAAATATTGCAAATCGCTTGTCAAATAAGCTGTTAAACCAGCAAGTGAAAATTAAAGACCTCTATCCGCTATCCCCGATGCAGGAGGGAATGCTATTTCATTCCATACTTGATGAAAAGTCAGAGGCTTATTTCGAACAAACGATTATTACCATTCATGAAGCTATGGATACCAACCTAATCAGCCGAAGCTTACAAAAGCTGATTGACCGATATGATATTTTCCGTACGGTATTCATGTATAAGGAGGCGGATCGTCCGCTTCAGGTTGTACTGAAGGAACGATTAGCTGCTCCTGTCCATACCGAAGATGTGCGTAGTTTACCGGATGCGGAAAAGCACAGACGACTTCAAGCCATTTTACAGGAAGAGCGGCAGAGAGGTTTTGATCTGGAAAAGGAGGTTCTCATCCGGTTAGCGCTTGTACAGTGGGATGAGGACACCTCAAAGCTCATCTGGATCTCTCATCATATTATTATGGACGGCTGGTGCCTGAGGGCGGTAGCCAAAGATTTTTTTGATATTTACACATCACTTCGGGACGATACTCCTTTAAAATTAGAGCCTGTCCATCCATTTAGCAGCTTTATTCAGTGGTTGGAAAGACAAAATAAAGAGGAAGCAGCAGCATACTGGAAACAATATGTGACTGATTTTGAAAATGAAACTGTCGTGCCCGGCTATACTCGATCCGTCGATCCTTCATTTCAGGTAGAGCAACTCATATGCACATGGGGAGAGCAGCTGACCCAAGGCATGGAACAAATCGCCAAGCAAAACCGTGTCACCGTCAGCACCTTATTTCAAACCGTTTGGGGCTTATTACTACAAACGTACAACAACAGTAAGGACGTCATTTTCGGGTCTGTCGTATCGGGCAGACCTGATGAAATCCCCGGGATTGAAAATATGGTCGGATTATTCATTAATACCCTACCTGTACGTGTTAAAAGCTCCGCTGACCTGCGGTTTTCCGACTTGCTTACGTCTATACAGGATTCCTTGATGGAGTCCAATCGGTATTCCTATTTTTCCTTGGCTGATATTCAAGCCCATAGTGTACTAAAACAAAACCTGATCCAGCATATTGTCGCCTTTGAAAACTTTCCCGTTTCGGAAGAACTTACGGGCCTGGAAAAAAATCCTAAAGCCCTCCGTGTTGGTGAAATAGAGGATATTGAACAGACCAATTATGATTTGAATGTAATCGTCATGCCTGGCCGAGAGCTGGAAATCAAATTTAGCTATAACGCGTTGACGTATAACAAAAATGCGATCAAACAATTGGCTGCTCACCTCATCCAAATGATGGAGCAAGTTATTCAAAACCCAAATATCCAGATTTCGGAGATTGATCTTTTGACAGCGGAGGAAAAACAGCAGCTCATATTTGCTTTTAACGATACACGGAGACCGTATCCATCGGACCACACCATACATTACGGATTTGAAGAACAGGTAGAGAAAACACCGGATGCAGTAGCTATTGTATTTGAAGATCGTGAGCTAACCTACCGCGAATTAAATAAAAAAGCTAATCAACTGGCCTCGAAGCTGCGGAAACTGGGGGTTGCGCCGGATACCATCGTAGGCATTTTGACTGAACGTTCACCAGAAATGATTATCGGTATTCTTGGTATTTTGAAGGCGGGTGGAGCCTACTTGCCACTGGAGCCTTCTTATCCGCAGGAACGGATTATGTTTATGCTTCAGGATAGCGGTAGCGAAATTCTGCTAACCCTATCTGACAAGGGTAAACAGATGAACACTTTCGATTTTTCCGGTACTGTTCTGGATCTGGCCGACATCAGCTCCTACGACTCCGACGACTTCATTTTTTCCGAATCGACAACGGCAGACGATCTGGCCTATGTCATGTATACATCTGGCTCAACTGGACGTCCCAAAGGTGTCATGATTGAACATCGGAATGTCATACGGCTGGTGAAGAACACCAATTATGTACCATTTGCTGAGAACGAACGCATTTTGCTGACCGGGGCGCTCGTGTTCGATGCCTGTACCTTTGAAATTTGGGGAGCATTGCTGAACGGATTGCGTTTGTACATTGTACCGGAATCCGTAATCTTGGATGCTGTTCAGCTTGGTGAAGCGCTGGATCGATATCATATTACAACGATGTGGCTGACATCGCCCTTGTTTAACCAACTCACACAGCATAAACCAGATCTCTTTGCTTCGCTCAAGCACTTGCTGGTGGGCGGGGATGTGCTTTTACCTGGGATCATTAATACGGTTAGAGCACATTCTCCGGGAGTGAACGTTATCAACGTCTATGGCCCCACAGAAAACACAACATTCTCTACTTATTTCCCGATTGATAAGGAATATAACCGCATTCCTATTGGTCGCCCAATTGGCAATTCAACTGTTTATATTTTGGACTCTTCAAGCAGGCTGCTGCCTATTGGTGCTCAAGGGGAAATTTGTGTTGGTGGGGATGGTCTGGCGCGCGGCTATCTAAACAGGGATGATCTGACCCAGCTAAATTTTGTCCCTAATCCATTCATTCCGGGCGAAAAAATATATCGGACAGGTGATTTGGGCAGATGGCTACCGGACGGCAATCTGGAGTATCTCGGACGGATAGACCAGCAGGTTAAAATCCGCGGATATCGTATTGAACCCGGCGAAATTGAAACCCAGCTCATGAAACATGATGCAGTTCGGGAGGCGCACGTAGCGGTAAAAAGCACGAAGGATGGTCAAAAAACGCTCTGTGCTTATATCTCAACCGACGTACCGCTATCCAAGAGTGATATGAAGACCCATTTGACTGGCCAGTTGCCGGATTATATGATTCCTGCCCAGTATGTGTTCCTGCCGGCGTTTCCCTTGACAACGAACGGTAAAATCGACCGCCAAGCATTGCCTGAGCCAGAAATGACCAGCGGTTCCGATATGGAATACGTTGCTCCAAGAAATGAAGTGGAACAACAGTTGGCGAACCTGTGGCAAGCGGTGCTTGGCGTTGAAAAGGTCGGCATTGACGACGGCTTTTTCGAGCTTGGAGGTCATTCACTGAAGGCCATTCAACTGGTATCGAAAGTACAGGAATCGAACATTCCGCTGGATATACATCAATTGCTTCAATATCAGACGATAAGAAGCTTGTCCGATCTTTTACAACGTGGTGAAGAGGGCGGAGTAAACACGGATACGCTCATTGCCAAAGCTCAGGAGGTTGAGCGGGCTATTACAGAAGCATTTGGTGTACAGGTCTTGCTTCAGTCCGTATCCACTGATAAGCAAAACTATGTGTTCCTGCAAGTAGAGCCTTTTTGTGTAGAACAAGTTCAGGCAATCTCTGAATTTATCCAATCTTATATCCATCCAGACCTGCACCCGCATTATATCGTTCGCTGGGGAACCGACGAACCAGATAGAATTCTCGGAGCTATACCGACAAACGAAGAACAAGAAACCTTGCTTAAACAACAGGCCGATGTATGGCTTGCCAGCATTGCTAAGTTAAATACAGACTGGAATACCAATATACTAAGTCTGAATGCTATTGGACGCTATCCGCTTGCACCAGCTCAGCATTACCATTTGCAACATTTTACAGGCTCGGGTATGGCTATGCAGTTAGATAGCTACTTGAACACCGAGCGTTTGACTGTAACGATTCAGCGGCTTCTTCAACGCCATGAATTGCTAAGAAGCGTACTTGTTCAATCGTCCGGAGCATGGGAATGGGAGTTGCGTCCAGCTCCAGAGCATCTTTTTTTACCGACTGTTGATCTCTCCGGTCAGCCGGTACAAGCACAACGCAGGCTTCTTTCTTCCATTGCCTCTAAGCTATTTTTAGAACCTTATGAACTTACACAGTCGCTGCAGTACCGGATCGTCCTGATTCGCTTAAATTTGCGGGAACATCTGCTATTGTTTCCTTGCTCGCACATCATTTTTGATGCTACGAGCAGTGACATCCTGCGCAGACAACTCCTTGATGAATATCATCGTCCGCAGGAGACGGCACATGCGACAGAAGAGGTGCAATACCGGGAATATGTAAACCATATCCGCCAAGGCCCTCAAGGAATCGGGGATCAGGAAATCAGCGAGCAATTCAAACTCCAGACGTTTGGTGAGAATAATGATCGTATCCACGTGCTGACCGATGAACGCAACTATGCGGACACTACCAGATATCGTTGGGAGCTGAATTTAAGCGACATTTCAGAGCAGCACGGCGCTGCGAATATGTTGGATATTTCGCTTCAAATGGCTGTACGTTTTTTCAGCAGCTATTTCCAACTCTCTGATGTTCCGCTTTGGATTACTAATTATGGAAGACAATATGGCGACCGAAACTATTTTGGAACCGTAGGCGAGTGTATTGATCATATACCCGTTGTGCTGCAGGAAGATGACACTGAATCCTATGAAAAGAGTATCCATACCCACCTGGACTTTGCTTCACGCTATCATTTGAACTTTTTCAATCTGATCTTCAATGCTGAAATGGAGAAAGCTTACCCGATATCCAGCAGCATTTTGATAAAAGGACTTGAACAGCTGCCTATCGTATTCAACTATTTGGGTGAGGGACGAGAGGATGCAGAATTGCTCGACAATCTGCATACCGAAGGCACACAGGCCAATGTTAACAAGGTTATTTTCTTTGAGTCAGAGCATGTAGGGGATATTCTGAAAATCTCACTTACCATTCCATATCATGAGAACGACCAGTATATCCATCAAATCTTCCAGACTGCTAGTGACAGGCTCTTGAATGCTTTGACCATTTTGCAGTAAGGAGATGAAGATGTGAATCCATTGTTTAAGGATAGCCGTTTTATCCGATTTTTTGCATCTCGTACTCTTGCCAATATCGCAGACAGCATTTATTCTATCGTCCTGCTGTATTTTGTTCAGCAATCGACACAGTCGGTGGCGATGACCAGCTTCACGTATACGGCCGTATCTGCGGCGTCGATTTTCAGCTTTCTCGTGGGTCCTGTGGTGGACCGTTATTCACCGCCTTTGTTAGCCAGCATCGCCTTGTTTACGCAGGCTGTGCTAATTTTGGCCGTCCCGTTTCTCATTCAGGACGGGATGGTCAATCTGGTCGCTATCCTTGTTATTGTATTCATTGCATCCTGCTTCTCAACACTGTTTTATCCGACCAATAGTAAAATGCTGCCGCAATTGATAGGCTCGCCGGATTTGATTGTCCGGGCGAATTCCATGATTTCGTCGACGGATCAGGTTATTAATATTGTCGGATATCTCGCTGGAGCCTCGCTCATCATCGCAATGGGGATGAAAAATACTTTTTTTCTAGCCGGCGCGATGCTGCTTCTGGCAGGCTTTGTATATGTCAGGCTCAACAAGCAAATTGATGCTCCTCCGGTGGAAGACACGAACGGAAGGAGTTCGCTAAAGATCGTGTACTATCTGAACGAATTGAAAGAAGGGTATCTTTTTGTAAAACGGCACACCTTCCTGAGAATTATGCTTCCATTCTTTGCGCTGACAAACTTTTCGATGGCGATCTTGGTCATTGCCATGCCTTCTATCGCAGTATCCTATGGCTCGCCGATCTATTACAGCTTGCTGTATGTAGCCTACTTTATCGGTATTTTCATCGGTTCCTTTCTGGTCAGTGTATTGAAAAAGAACGGCATTACCATCGCGGTTTCCTGGGTAGCCATGGGATTGGCAATCTATGTCTTTTCCCTGGTGCCCGAGATGTGGATGAAGCTGCTGGCAGCTCTGTTATTAGGCATTTTTACTGGCATCATCAATGTGCTGCAAACGTCTTTGATTCAAATTATTACACCGTTGCCGTTACTGGGACGTGTTACAGCCTTTTTAAACACCTTGTCGAATGCGGCTCTGCCATTAGGGGCCTTGATTGGAGGGGCGCTAGCTTTACGGTTTTCTCTGAGTGAGGTTCTTTTTTTCAGTGGACTGATTACTGTACTATGCGGATTGATTATGTTTCTGTTTAAGGATATCCGCCAGTATCAGATTCCTTCTGGAGAGATTGGAAGAGTTGCCCCTTCCCACAATTCATAAGCCATGCATGTCAGTGCCAGGTTCTCATCATAGAACCTGGCATTTTTAGTATGTCTGGCCTCGCCATGATAAGGCTTTATCATAGACAAAGGTAAAACTATCGTTACATTTGGACACCAAAGGAGATATAAGATGGCTGAGCCTTTAAAAAATATATACACAGCGAATTTTCTTCGCTCTTTCGGTGAAAGAAGTATAAACAGCTTATAGCTGGTTTGATACCCAGGGATTTATTCTTCAAATCATGAACGAGACGTGAGATGGGCTGGAGCTAAAGAACGAATAAATCGGTATAATTTACATGTAGTATTCAGCAAACCTAAATGATATATTATTCATCCGGCCGTAAGATAGGCTGCGATGTAATGGTTCAAAAATTCAAAAGATCGTCTATGAGTTATTATTTACCAGTAGTATGAATCGCCAAAGTATGATATATTATTTATCCGGCCCAAGAAAAGCCGAATGAGAAAATTGATCTTTGAAAACTGAACAACGAGTGAGTAAAACGATTTTGTTCGCAAAATCAAACAAGAGATATTTTTATCTCGTCAGTTTCAACATGAGCTTATCGCTCTTTCTATAAACCAACTTCGGTTGGTCTTTAATGGAGAGTTTGATCCTGGCTCAGGACGAACGCTGGCGGCGTGCCTAATACATGCAAGTCGAGCGGGGTTGTTTAGAAGCTTGCTTCTACATAACCTAGCGGCGGACGGGTGAGTAACACGTAGGCAACCTGCCCACAAGACAGGGATAACTACCGGAAACGGTAGCTAATACCCGATACATCCTTTTCCTGCATGGGAGAAGGAGGAAAGACGGAGCAATCTGTCACTTGTGGATGGGCCTGCGGCGCATTAGCTAGTTGGTGGGGTAAAGGCCTACCAAGGCGACGATGCGTAGCCGACCTGAGAGGGTGATCGGCCACACTGGGACTGAGACACGGCCCAGACTCCTACGGGAGGCAGCAGTAGGGAATCTTCCGCAATGGGCGAAAGCCTGACGGAGCAACGCCGCGTGAGTGATGAAGGTTTTCGGATCGTAAAGCTCTGTTGCCAGGGAAGAACGTCTTGTAGAGTAACTGCTACAAGAGTGACGGTACCTGAGAAGAAAGCCCCGGCTAACTACGTGCCAGCAGCCGCGGTAATACGTAGGGGGCAAGCGTTGTCCGGAATTATTGGGCGTAAAGCGCGCGCAGGCGGCTTTTTAAGTCTGGTGTTTAATCCCGAGGCTCAACTTCGGGTCGCACTGGAAACTGGGGAGCTTGAGTGCAGAAGAGGAGAGTGGAATTCCACGTGTAGCGGTGAAATGCGTAGAGATGTGGAGGAACACCAGTGGCGAAGGCGACTCTCTGGGCTGTAACTGACGCTGAGGCGCGAAAGCGTGGGGAGCAAACAGGATTAGATACCCTGGTAGTCCACGCCGTAAACGATGAATGCTAGGTGTTAGGGGTTTCGATACCCTTGGTGCCGAAGTTAACACATTAAGCATTCCGCCTGGGGAGTACGGTCGCAAGACTGAAACTCAAAGGAATTGACGGGGACCCGCACAAGCAGTGGAGTATGTGGTTTAATTCGAAGCAACGCGAAGAACCTTACCAGGTCTTGACATCCCTCTGAGCGGTCTAGAGATAGGCCTTTCCTTCGGGACAGAGGAGACAGGTGGTGCATGGTTGTCGTCAGCTCGTGTCGTGAGATGTTGGGTTAAGTCCCGCAACGAGCGCAACCCTTATGCTTAGTTGCCAGCAGGTCAAGCTGGGCACTCTAAGCAGACTGCCGGTGACAAACCGGAGGAAGGTGGGGATGACGTCAAATCATCATGCCCCTTATGACCTGGGCTACACACGTACTACAATGGCCGGTACAACGGGAAGCGAAATCGCGAGGTGGAGCCAATCCTAGAAAAGCCGGTCTCAGTTCGGATTGTAGGCTGCAACTCGCCTACATGAAGTCGGAATTGCTAGTAATCGCGGATCAGCATGCTGCGGTGAATACGTTCCCGGGTCTTGTACACACCGCCCGTCACACCACGAGAGTTTACAACACCCGAAGTCGGTGGGGTAACCCGCAAGGGAGCCAGCCGCCGAAGGTGGGGTAGATGATTGGGGTGAAGTCGTAACAAGGTAGCCGTATCGGAAGGTGCGGCTGGATCACCTCCTTTCTATGGAGAATCGTTTCCTGCAATGGAAACATTCAAATCAGCAGGTACATGTACCTGCGACCGGATATTCAATTCGGTTCATCACGTTCGTGTAAATGAAATGAATATCCTTAACTTACTCACTCGTTGCTCAGTTTTGAGAGTTCAAACTCTCACATCGGATTTCCAAAATATACTTGTATTCAAGTGTTGAGGAATTTGATATGATGTTTTACCGGGGTTAAAGCCGGAGAGAATATTGCACCTTGAAAACTGGATACCGAAACGAAATTGCGTTTTAGAATATTCCTTTAAGCTGATCTTGTGTAAACAAGTGAAATAAAGGTAGCTGCCTTGAATTTTATTCAAACATTCGTGTTGAACCGAAATTCAGAGCGAATCGTATTTACGATGTAAATACTAGGTTAAGCTACAAAGAGCACACGGAGGATGCCTAGGCGCCAGGAGCCGACGAAGGACGTGGCGAACAACGATAAGGCCTCGGGGAGCTGTAAGCAAGCTTTGATCCGGGGATGTCCGAATGGGGAAACCCGGCTGTCTTCATCGACAGTCACTTTCTGCTGAATACATAGGCAGAATAGAGGCAGACCAGGGGAACTGAAACATCTAAGTACCCTGAGGAAGAGAAAACAATAGTGATTCCGTCAGTAGCGGCGAGCGAACGCGGATTAGCCCAAACCAAGGAGCTTGCTCCTTGGGGTTGTGGGACGTCTCACATGGAGTTACAAAGGAACCGGTTAGATGAAGAGGTCTGGAAAGGCCCGCCAGAGAAGGTAAAAGCCCTGTAGTTCAAAACTTGTTCTCTCTGAGACGGATCCCGAGTAGTGCGGGGCACGTGAAACCCCGTATGAATCCGGCAGGACCATCTGCCAAGGCTAAATACTCCCTGGCGACCGATAGTGAAGCAGTACCGTGAGGGAAAGGTGAAAAGCACCCCGGAAGGGGAGTGAAATAGATCCTGAAACCGTGTGCTTACAAGAAGTCAGAGCCCTATTTAGGGGTGATGGCGTGCCTTTTGTAGAATGAACCGGCGAGTTACGTTCCCGTGCAAGGTTAAGGTGAAGAGCTGAAGCCGCAGCGAAAGCGAGTCTGAATAGGGCGACTTGAGTACGTGGACGTAGACCCGAAACCGGGTGATCTACCCCTGTCCAGGGTGAAGGTGCGGTAACACGCACTGGAGGCCCGAACCCACGCATGTTGAAAAATGCGGGGATGAGGTGGGGGTAGCGGAGAAATTCCAATCGAACCCGGAGATAGCTGGTTCTCCCCGAAATAGCTTTAGGGCTAGCCTCGGAAAGAAGAATCGTGGAGGTAGAGCACTGATTGGGTGCGGGGCCCGCAAGGGTTACCAAGCTCAGTCAAACTCCGAATGCCATCGATTTAGTTCCGGGAGTCAGACAGTGAGTGCTAAGATCCATTGTCGAAAGGGAAACAGCCCAGACCATCAGCTAAGGTCCCCAAGTGTGTGTTAAGTGGGAAAGGATGTGGAGTTGCACAGACAACCAGGATGTTGGCTTAGAAGCAGCCACCATTGAAAGAGTGCGTAATAGCTCACTGGTCGAGTGACTCTGCGCCGAAAATGTAACGGGGCTAAACACACCACCGAAGCTATGGCTTGATGCTTGCATCAGGGGTAGGGGAGCGTTGAATGCGGGTTGAAGGTGTACCGTAAGGAGCGCTGGACTGCATTCAAGTGAGAATGCCGGTATGAGTAACGAAAAGATCTGTGAGAATCAGATCCGCCGAAAGCCTAAGGGTTCCTGAGGAAGGTTCGTCCGCTCAGGGTAAGTCGGGACCTAAGGCGAGGCCGATAGGCGTAGTCGAAGGACAACAGGTCGAAATTCCTGTACCACCGTAATCCGTTATGAGCGATGGGGTGACGCAGTAGGGTAGTGACGCGGACTGATGGATGTCCGTCTAAGCAGTGAGGCTGATGTGTAGGCAAATCCGCACATCGTAAGGCTGGGCTGTGATGGGGAGCGAAAATTATAGTAGCGAAGGTCATGATCTCAGACTGCCAAGAAAAGCCTCTAGCCAGGAGAAGGTGCCCGTACCGCAAACCGACACAGGTAGGCGAGAAGAGAATTCTAAGGCGCGCGGAAGAACTCTCGTTAAGGAACTCGGCAAAATGACCCCGTAACTTCGGGAGAAGGGGTGCCTCGGTAGGGTGAATAGCCCGAGGGGGCCGCAGTGAAAAGGCCCAAGCGACTGTTTAGCAAAAACACAGGTCTGTGCGAAGCCGCAAGGCGAAGTATACGGGCTGACGCCTGCCCGGTGCTGGAAGGTTAAGGGGAGTGGTAAGCTCGCAAGAGCGAAGCTATGAACCGAAGCCCCAGTAAACGGCGGCCGTAACTATAACGGTCCTAAGGTAGCGAAATTCCTTGTCAGGTAAATTCTGACCCGCACGAATGGCGTAACGACTTGGGCGCTGTCTCAACGAGAGATCCGGTGAAATTTTAATACCTGTGAAGATGCAGGTTACCCGCGACAAGACGGAAAGACCCCATGGAGCTTTACTGCAGCTTGATATTGAATTTGGGTACGATCTGTACAGGATAGGTGGGAGCCGTTGAATCTTGAGCGCCAGCTTGAGAGGAGGCATCCTTGGGATACCACCCTGATCGTATCTAGGTTCTAACTTGGTACCGTAAACCGGTGCGAGGACAGTGTCAGGTGGGCAGTTTGACTGGGGCGGTCGCCTCCTAAAGAGTAACGGAGGCGCCCCAAGGTTCCCTCAGAATGGTTGGAAATCATTCGAAGAGTGCAAAGGCAGAAGGGAGCTTGACTGCGAGACCTACAAGTCGAGCAGGGACGAAAGTCGGGCTTAGTGATCCGGTGGTACCGCATGGAAGGGCCATCGCTCAACGGATAAAAGCTACCCTGGGGATAACAGGCTTATCTCCCCCAAGAGTCCACATCGACGGGGAGGTTTGGCACCTCGATGTCGGCTCATCGCATCCTGGGGCTGAAGTAGGTCCCAAGGGTTGGGCTGTTCGCCCATTAAAGCGGTACGCGAGCTGGGTTCAGAACGTCGTGAGACAGTTCGGTCCCTATCTGTCGTGGGCGTAGGAAATTTGAGAGGAGCTGTCCTTAGTACGAGAGGACCGGGATGGACGTACCGCTGGTGTACCAGTTGTTCCGCCAGGAGCACCGCTGGGTAGCTATGTACGGAAGGGATAAGCGCTGAAAGCATCTAAGCGTGAAGCCCCCCTCAAGATGAGATTTCCCAGTATGTAAGACCCCTTGAAGACGACGAGGTAGATAGGTTGGAGGTGGAAGTGCAGTAATGCATGGAGCTGACCAATACTAATCGGTCGAGGGCTTATCCTAAGATAAAACGCAAATGAGTTTCGGATCCAGTTTTCAGGGTGTGACCTTGAAGGTATATAGAAATACATACAACAAGCGCATGGCTATTCATTCACACAATAAGTGATGAACCGAATAACCATACGGAAGAATTTGCGCAGCAAATTCATGTTTGGTGGCGATAGCGGAGGGGTTCCACACGTACCCATCCCGAACACGACCGTTAAGCCCTCCAGCGCCGATGGTACTTGGACCGCAGGGTCCTGGGAGAGTAGGACGTCGCCAAGCAAGATAAAAGAGCACAGCCTTAATGGGCTGTGCTCTTTTTGTATACCATAAGGCTTTCGCGTTTTGGAAATTATACAAGAAACCCATACATATACTCCATCCCACTAAATTAATAAGATTGGGGGATAACTACAATAAAGCTTACAACGCTCTGCATAACGACCGATAGTGAAGTCAAACATAATGAAATTTATAATGCAGCAAGCTCCAACAACAGGGAGCCTTGCTGTTTTGCCGTTACTGTTTTTTGAGGGGGTGAAAGATTAAAAGTAAGGCTATAAATTTCTAGAGAACAGGTAATTTTGAATTGAGATAGAAACGTTTCTATTAGAGTTTGAAAAGAAAATTCATAGCAATGGGAGAGAAAAACTCAATCCGAACTGAATTTTTTAGACGAAGAGTCAGAAAAAAATATGCAAAATAGGGTCCTTTAGGACTATGAAATAACAATATTTATTACAAAATTAAAGAGTTATTAGTTTTGGCTTATGTGAGCTTGATACAAATTGAATCCATTATTTAGGAGGTTAAAGAGAGTTGCGGAAAAAGGCGGAATTTGTCGGATGATATCAGGTTGAATTTGTTACATTTATGTTAATGGCATGTAAAGATAAAATTGTTGTAGGATAAGGGGGTGGAGCTTCAATGTAAATCATAATGAGTTTAGTTTTACAAAATTCGTGAAAACCTAAAATTTCGTTTTAAACTAAATTAACAGATCATGATTGACAGATAACTAATACAAAAAGTGAAATTGTTGCTTTTGAATTTTGGAAACAAATAACATAATATGGATTTTATTTTATTTTTATGAGCTCTATCAATTTAGCCCTTTTGTCCCATGCCAAGTGGTTTTAAAGTTTGTATATTTAAAAACAGTTAGAAAGTGTTGGAAGAAAAAAAGAGATATAAGGATTTACTGTAAAATTATGAAATGCATAGAGGATGGAGGAATTCATATGACGACTCGATCGCAATCTTGGTTCGCGAAAACAGAGGTCCAACCGACTGCGAAGCTCCAACTATTTTGCTTCCCCTACGCCGGTGGTGGTGCTTACATATTTAACTCTTGGAAGTCCAGATTTGCGCCTGACATTACCGTGCTGCCTATACAACTTCCAGGACGTGAAAGCCGTTCAACAGAAGCTCCAATGGATACTCTTCAAGACATCGTTCAATCGTTGGTTCCCGCTATGGCTCCATACATGCATAAGCCGTTCGCTTTTTTTGGGCACAGTATGGGGGCGCTCATTGCATTCGAAACAGCACGGCAGTTATACAGCAAAACTGGAAAGCTACCTGTGCATATCATCATATCTGGTAAATCCGCACCACATCTTCCATATTCCAAAAAACGGCTCCATGATTTAGCAGACGATTCTTTCACGGAAGAGCTTCGTTTAATGCAGGGAACCCCTGAAGAGGTGCTGCAAAATGCAGAATTGATGCAAATTATTATGCCTCGTCTGCGTGCAGATTTTAAGGTATGTGAAACTTATGTTTATCAGCCGGGAAATCCACTGATATGCCCGATGACCGTTTTAGGCGGAATAAAGGATTTTGAGGTTAGCACAGATTCACTCCATGCCTGGCAACAACATACGACATCACCTATGGATGTTCGGATGTTCGAAGGTAATCACTTTTTCATCCATGAACAAGAACAAGAGGTTATGAGCACAGTCGAGAACATTCTTTCTACATCCTCGCCGATGGGCCACGTGGCGGCAGCTCATACAGCTTACAACACAAGCACCCTACAACCACGATTCAGACAGAGTTGAATGTCCCACACATCACGATACACTTCGTTATTACCATCTCAGCAACAATCAACAACCAACCCACACCAAGATGCAAATTCCAGCATAGTTCCAAATCGCATTTTATTCTGCACGGATACTCATGCATCCAAACCCAGAGTTTATCTCAACGACGTCCACAGCCAATATAAAAAGTTCGCACTGATAAAGTGTGGGCAACGAAAAGAGGGATGCCCTTGTTTCGATTAAATTCTGCTTTTCGGAGACTCGCACGTTATGTAAGGCCGTATAATCTATGGGTTTTCATAACGGTGATCGCCTCCTTGTGTTTGGCAGCTATTGACATTGTTTTGGGTAAGGCCATTGAGCAAATGGCACAGGGGACATTCTCCTCTACCCAGAACATGATCTATCTGGTTGTTGGTATGACGCTAATTGGAATGCCCTGTAAGTTTGTGATGAGGTACGCTTCAGCGCGATTTAGTGTTAGTGCTCTGTGCGACTTGAGAGGCGATCTCGTACATAAGTTTTGCGATTTACCAGTTTCCAGCGTGGAAAGGAAATTTACCGGAGATTTGGTATCCCGTCTAACCAATAATACGGCAGTATTACAGAACTTTTTTATCCAGCAGTTTGCCAATCTGTTTTATTTACCGCTTGTGTTTACGGCATCACTCATATTGCTTTTACTGACAAGCTGGAAACTGATATTGGCAAGTCTTGCGCTCATGCCAATAGGAATGATCATAACATCACTAATGAGCAAGCCGATTGAAAAATATTCTGCGGATCTTCAGGAGAAAATTGCTCATTTGAACGCTGTGGGGCAAGATGCAATCGGAGGAATCCCTATCGTCAAGGCATTCAATATGCAAGCTGTGCTGTTGAAGAAGTATATGGTGATTATGGAGGAGGTCGTCAAGCGCGGCTTACGGCTAGAAAAGCGCTATGCAGCCATTACTCCGGTAGGTGTGATGATGCTAGCAACACCGATTATTTTGGTCATTGTATACGGAGGATACCTGATACAACATGGAGAGCTGAATGCTGGAGGCATTGTACTTTTTTTATACCTGATTTCGTTCATATTGCAGCCGATTGCCATGCTGCCGACGATCATTTCGCAAATGAAGGAAGCGGGTGGAGCCGCAAAGCATTTGTTTGAGGTACTGGATTGGCAGAATGAACGTCAGGATGGCGAAATGACCTTGGTAGATCAGAAGCGAGAGAATGAGGCGCCTCATTTGAAAGACGATGCAAATGGGAAAGCCAACCGAATGAGTGAAGGCGGAGCAGAAAGTGATGATGACGTTGATAGTGTTGCTGTAGTCAGCTTTGAGCATTTGACCTTTGGCTACGATGAAGGGAACACAGTGCTGAAGGATATCAGCTTCCAGGCAGGGCAAGGGGATATGGTGGCGATTGTCGGTGCCAGCGGTGGAGGTAAAAGCACGATTTTCAAGCTGCTTTGCGGATTTAATGAACCTGGAGAGCATGCTGGAACCATTCAACTATTTGGAAAGAGTTTGACAGATTGGAATTTAACAAGCCTGCGCAGTCATATTTCGATGGTATCTCAGGAGCCGTCGCTTTTTCCGGCCACCATTGCAGAAAATATCGGATATGGACGTTTGGCGGCGACTCGGGAAGAAATTGTCGAGGCGGCGAAAGCGGCACATGCGCATGATTTTATTGTTCAACTTCCCGAGGGCTATGAAACCCTGTTGAGCGAGCGGGGAGGCGGATTGTCTGGCGGTCAAAAACAGCGTATTTCCATAGCAAGAGCATTACTGAAAAATGCTCCGCTGCTTCTATTGGACGAGCCGACTTCAGCACTCGATAGTCAGTCGGAGGCTCAGGTGCAGAATGCGATGAATGCGGTAATGCAAAACCGGACGGTACTGGTCATTGCTCATCGACTGTCAACCGTACGTCAGGCGAACCGCATTATTGTACTCGATCAGGGGAGCATTGTGGAATCGGGTTCTCATGAGGAATTACTAGGTCGTGATGGTGTGTACCGAAAGCTGTATTTGAAGAATTTTGAAGAAGAACAGCATACGGCGGAAAACGGTAATTCGTTGCCTGAGGAAAGGGGTGAGCGTCGTGACCTTCAAGCAGGGGTTTTATGAATTTAAGCAGTTGATGTCCCTGATGAAGCCGCACCGAAAATGGTATTTTACCGGGCTGGTTGGCAATAGTCTGACCAATGCTAGCATCACGATTTTACTTTCTTTTGTGGTGCATTATTTGCTGAATTTCGCGGTTAATGGCGATTTACAGGAGCTATACCGAGCGGTCTATTTGGTCAGTGGTACATTTTTGGCATTAAGTCTTATTTCCCCCCTGTGCAGCTATATGTATAAACGGTGTGTAAAGCTGGCGATTGCCAATGTACGAACGAAACTATTTGGTCACATTGTCAAGCTATCGTACGAAAAAGCCGAAAAACACCATTCGGGTGATCTTGTATCCCGCATGACGAACGATGTACAGACGCTGGAGCAGGCTTACACCGTTCATATCCGCTCGATTATACTGGAAATTTCGCTTTTCTTGGGCTCGTTGGTCATTTTGATGACGCTGGATTGGCGATTTGGGATTATGGCGGTTTTACTTGGGCTGGCTTCAGCCTGGATCAATGCTCATTTCGCCAAGAAAATGCGAAAGACGAGTGAAGAGTTACAGGGACGGATGAGCAGGTTCACGGAACGATTGAGTGATTTGCTTTCCGGTTTGCAGACGGTGAAGTTGTTTGGGTTGAGGACAAAGGTAGGCGGACTTTGTAATGTTGCAAGCGAGGACATAAACCGCATCAGCATCCGGCAGGGACGTCATATGGGCTTGCAGGATATGTGCAATTTTGTCATTGAGTTCATTACGCTGGGCGGTGTGCTTGTCGCCGGATTAATTCTGGTTTCGCAGAAGCAAATGGAACTGGGAGTACTAGGACAGATTGTGCAGCTGCAAACCGGTATTTCAACGGTGTTTTTGGAGCTAGGGGCGGCTGTAACACTGTTACAAAACTCCTTGGCAGGCTTGGCGCGTATCCGCGAAATTCTGGATGAGTCGAAGGAAGAAGAGCAGTTCCCCGCGGCTAAAAAGAAGGGACCGCTGACTAGGCTTATCGATCCCGAGACGGCAGCTTTATCAGCCCGTGAATCTGGGGAATTCTATGGCGATGTTGAGACCTTGCGTTCAGACCATGCCATTGAACAGACTCCGGCTGCGCTGGAGCTGCACGACATCACCTTTGGCTATCAGCCTGACCATCCAACGCTGCAAAGGTTAAACTTGGTTGTGCCAGAAGGACAGGTAACCGCGCTTGTCGGCCCGAGTGGCGGCGGCAAAAGCACAGTCATGAAGCTGTTGTTGGGATTTTACCCACCGGACGAAGGTGTGCTGCGGGTTCGTGGTCGCTTGGCAGAAGAATTTCCGTTGGATGAGGTCAGGGATTTGATGGCCTATGTACCACAGGAGGCTACGCTTTTCCACGGTACAGTAGCGGATAATATCCGTTTTGGCTCACCGACTGCCACGGATGAGGAAGTAGAGGCTGCGGCCAAAACAGCCTATGCCAGCGGCTTCATAGCCGAGCTGCCAGAGGGGTACGACACGATTGTCGGTGAACGCGGAGCCAATTTGTCTGGCGGTCAAAGACAGCGGATCGCAATTGCTCGTGCTTTGCTCAAAAATGCACCGATTTTGCTGTTGGATGAAGCAACCTCGGCTTTGGATGCAGAATCGGAATATGAAGTCCAACAGGGCTTAAATGAGCTGATGAAGGATCGTACGACATTAGTTATTGCCCATCGATTGTCTACGATTGAACGGGCGGATACGATCTGTGTCCTTGCCGATGGCGAGCTGAAAGAGCAGGGTACCCATGATCAGCTCCTTGCCGAGGGCGGTCATTATGCAGAGCTGTATGAGCTTCAATTTCGAAAGCATCCCGAGGAACAAACCGCATAAATATGCGAATTTCCTTTTACCAATATCTATTTTGCGAGGAGAGAGACGGATGACACAGCAAGATGTTCAATTGTTTTCGCTAAGCCAGCCACAGCAACGGATTTGGTATACGGAGCTTCTGTATCCTAATCGGAACACATCAACAATTATTGCAACAGTAAAAATCAGGGGAACTGTTCGTATAGATGCCTTGCAGCAAGCAATGAACCGGGTAATTGCCCAAAATGATTCTTTTCGTATCAAAATTACTGCTCAGGATGGGATTCCGTATCAATATGTAGAGCCGTTTACGGCGGAAAGTATAGAAACGCTCCAAGTTATCCCGGAAGAAGCAAAGGAATGGTTAAAGCGCCATAATCCACAGCCGTTCTCATTGTTGGATTCGCAGCTGTACCGATTTGTTATCTTGCAGCTCGGAGCAGAAGAAACCTGGTTTAATTTTAAAATGCATCATATTATCTCAGACGGCGTGTCCATGAATCAGGCCATTAATGAAATCACCGGACATTATATGGATATTGTGCATGGTACAGGTCAAGATACGCCGACCAAGGGCATTCCCTATCTGGATTTAGAGCAAAGCTATGAGCAATCAGACCGTTATCAAAAGGACAAAACGTACTGGACGGAAAAGTTTGCTGATTTGCCAGAGACTACAGGTTTGAAATCATATAACCCGCTGACACTGAGCACAGCTGCACGCCGGGAGAGCTTTATACTGGAACATGAGTTGTATCGTGGTGTTACGGCTTTTTGCGAGGAACATAAAATTAGTATTTTTACGTTCTTCCTGGCGGCTCTGTATATTTATTTGCATAAAGTGACGGGAGAGCAGGACTTAAGCGTGGGGACACTCTATGCCAACCGTACGTCTAAGAAGGAAAAGGATACCATCGGTATGTTCGTCAGCACTGTGGCTACGCGCCTGTTGGTCGAACCAGAATCCGAACTGCTGACCTTCCTGCAGGGTGTAGGGAAGGAGCAGGCGTCTATTTTGCGGCATCAGCGTTACCCGTACAACAAAATTATTCAGGATTTGCGTGAACAGCAAAGCAGTCTGGACATTCAGCGTCTGTTTGGTGCTTCCATTCAGTACCGTACTTTGAGTTTCTCCCGGTTTGATGAAGCCATTCAGCAGGTAGATAACGATTTCTGCGGAGATACGGTGAACGACTTCGATATTCACATGGTTGAAATGCTGGATGATGATAGACTCGTGCTGTACCTAGATTATCGTACCGAACTGTTTAGTGAACAGGAAATTGCTCGAATTATTCGACAATTTTTGAGTGTGGCGGAGCATATGGTGCAGGGCCCACACAAGCGGATACAGGAATTGTCGCTGATCAGTGAGGAAGAACGGGCGCAAATCGTCGACGTATTCAATGCTACAGCGGTGGAATATCCACACGAAGCAGGCATTCATGAATTGTTTGAGGAACAGGCTGAACGTACACCGAATCAGACAGCAGTTGTGTTCGGAAATGCCCGTTTAACTTATGGCGAACTGAATGTAAAAGCAAATCGACTGGCTCACACGTTGCGCGGACACGGTGTTACCGCCGAGCAAACTGTAGGTATCGTTGCTGAGCGTTCCACGGATATGATCGTCGGCATGTTGGCGATTCTCAAAGCGGGCGGCGCATATGTACCGATTGATCCTGATTATCCCGCTGAACGTGTACGTTACCTGTTGGAAGATTCGGGGGCGAAGTTGCTGCTGGTGCAGCGCGCAGAACAGCAACCGGAGGAATACACCGGAATCGTACTGGATCTGAGCGATACTAAGGTGTACGGGGCAGAGAATGACCAAAGCTTGAATACCGTACATTGGGAGCAAAACGAGGCTTATCATGCGGATTATACCGATTATACAAATCTGAAAAATGAGATTTTAAATGAATCATCCTCGTCTATCGTAGACAGCACTGCTGCAGAACAAGAACGTAATTTTGGAAACCGACTAGCTTATTTGATGTACACTTCGGGCACAACCGGACAGCCCAAAGGGGTTATGGTAGAACATCGCAATGTTGTGCGTTTGGTGAAAAGTACAAACTATGCGCAATTAGATGCTGATACACGCATTTTGCAAACTGGCGCTGTTGTCTTTGACGCGTCCACCTTCGAAATTTGGGGTGCGCTACTAAATGGTGGACAGCTCGTGCTGGTAAGTCAGGATGTCATTTTGGACGCTCCAAAGCTCAAGGAAGCCGTGCGCAACCATGGTATCACGACAATGTGGCTGACTGCACCGCTCTTTAACCAGCTATCTCAGCAGGACTTGGAGCTGTTCGAGGGGGTACAAGAACTGCTGGTCGGTGGTGATGTGCTGTCCGTACCGCACATTAACCGGGTGCTGGAGGCTCATCCGTCCCTGCGGATCATTAACGGCTATGGGCCGACAGAAAATACAACTTTTTCTACAACTCATGCGATTGCCAGCGTGCAATTGGAAGCGGTGCCGATTGGGCGTCCGATCCACAACTCCACAGCGTATGTCGTAGATCGTTCCATGCAGCTTCAGCCTGTTGGGGCATGGGGGGAGTTGATCGTCGGCGGCGACGGGGTGGCACGTGGCTACCGGAACCGTCCGGATTTGACGGCTGAAAAGTTCGTAGATAGTCCGTTCCGCAGCGGAGAGCGCTGCTACCGCACAGGCGATTTGGTGCGCTGGAATGAGGACGGGACGCTGGAATACAAAGGACGGATCGACGCACAGGTGAAAATTCGGGGCTACCGGATCGAGCTGGGTGAGGTGGAAGCGCAGCTGTTGAAGCTGGAAGCGGTGCAAGAAGCCGTCGTCATTGCACGTGAGGATGAGCAGGGGCAAAAGCAGCTCTGTGCATATGTAGTCACCCTTGCGGATATCGCGGCTAGTGAGCTGCGAAGCGCCTTGAGCCAAGAATTGCCGGGTTACATGGTACCGTCATATTTTGTGCAGCTGGAGCAATTGCCGTTGACACCAAATGGCAAAGTGGATCGTCGGGCG
Source organism: Paenibacillus sp. SEL1 (assembly GCF_054602535.1). Taxonomy (NCBI): domain Bacteria; kingdom Bacillati; phylum Bacillota; class Bacilli; order Caryophanales; family Paenibacillaceae; genus Paenibacillus; species Paenibacillus sp. SEL1. The sequence continues at coordinate 4,625,264 of NZ_CM137723.1, forward strand.
TTGCCGCAACCGGAGGGCAGCGTGGATTCCGGTGAGGATTACGTAGCAGCCCGTAATGAGGTAGAACGGACGCTAGTGTCCGTGTGGCAATCTGTACTTGGTATCGAGCATATTGGTGTGCTGGATAACTTTTTCCATCTGGGGGGCGACTCGATTAAGGCCATCCAGGTGTCTTCAAGACTGCTGCAAAATGGTTACAAGCTGGAAATGAGAGAGCTGTTCCAGTATCCGACGATTGCTGAGCTGAATGGACGGGTGCAGCGGGTGACCCGCGTTTCCGATCAAGGAGAAGTCAGTGGAAACGTGGCATTGACACCGATTCAACACTGGTTCATTGAGCAGCAGCCATCCAATCCTGAGCACTATAATCAGGCTCTGATGCTGCACCGTGAGGATCGTTTGGACGAAACGGCGCTTCATCAGGCACTGCAATGCATTGTCGAGCATCATGACGCTTTGCGCATCGTATTCCGCCAAAATGTGGACGGTGGATATGAAGTATGGAACCGTGGCGTGCAAGAAGGGGAACTGTACAGCCTCGAAGTGGTTGATTTTACAAATGAGTCTGACTTTGCTCATTTGCTGGAGAACAAAGCCAGCGAAATTCAAAGCAGTATCCGTTTAGATGAAGGCCCTTTGGTGAAGCTGGGTCTGTTCCGTTGCCCGGATGGAGACCATTTGTTGATAGCGATTCACCATTTTGTGGTCGACGGCGTGTCTTGGCGTATTTTGCTGGAGGATTTGGCATCCGGCTATGAGCAGGCTTTACGGGGCGAGTCTGTCCGTTTGCCTAATAAGACAGATTCCTTCCGCCTTTGGGCAGACCAGCTGTCCGCTTATGCGAGCAGTAGAGCGTTGGAGAACGAGCGTGCGTATTGGGAGCAGATTGAGCAAGCAGGGAAGAGTCAGACATCCTTGCCTAAAGATTACACTCGTAAATCTCAGGCCAAGCCACAGCTTCGCGATGATCGGACACTGACAGTAGCGTGGACAGTCGAAGAAACAGAACAATTTTTGAAGCAGGCACACCGGGCCTACAATACGGAAGCGAACGACCTATTGCTGACAGCTCTGGGCACCGCAATTCAGGAGTGGGCAGGCATCCGTCAGGTGCTTGTAAATCTGGAGGGTCACGGACGGGAAGCTATTTTGCCGGATGTGGATATTACGCGTACGGTCGGTTGGTTTACCAGCCAATTCCCGGTTGTACTCGATATGGGCGAGGAACAGAATGTGGGACGGCGTGTCAAGAACGTCAAAGAAGGACTGCGCCGTTTGCCGCATAAAGGAATTGGATACGGGATTTTGAGATATCTTGCTGACGGGGAAGGGGAAGCCGCTTTTGTCGCCGAGCCGGAAATCAGCTTTAACTATCTCGGACAATTCGATCAGGATTTAAAGAAAAATGCCTTTCGCATGTCTCCTTATTCCATCGGAGCTTCCATTAGTGACACGTTAACCAAGCGGTATGCTCTGGATATCAACGGCATGATCACGGACGGTGCACTGGAACTGACGATCAGCTACAGCAACAAAACGTTCATGAAAAAATCAATCAAAAAGCTGGCTGATCTGCTGCAGGAGAGCTTGCGTGAGGTATTGGCTCACTGTGTGGAAAAAGAGTTGCCAGAGCTGACGCCAAGCGACTTGTCCTTCCAAGGACTGACGGCTGGAGAGCTGGATCATATTGTAGAGCAGACGGCTACTGCGGGAGAATTAGAAAATATTTATTCGTTAACACCGATGCAAAAAGGCATTCTGTTCCATGGCTTAATGGAGCCGAAATCCGGGGCGTACTTTGAGCAGGCGACATTTGATCTGCAAGGCAGCTTTCAAGTGGAGGCTTTTGCCGAAAGCTTAAATCAACTGGTGGATCGCCATCAAATATTCAGAACGAATTTTTATAGCGGATGGAATGAGCAGCCTTTACAGGTGGTGTACCGTCATAAACATGCCGGGTTCCGTTTTGAAGATGTTCGTTCAATGGGACAAGGAGAGCAGGACGCATACATTGCTGGTTTTGCTGAGCATGACAAAGCCGAAGGCTTTAATTTCAGCTCAGGCGAGCTGATGCGGGTGTCTATTTTGCGTACAGGCGAGGAATCCTACCGTTTTGTGTGGAGCTTCCACCATATTTTGATGGACGGCTGGTGTCTGTTCCTAATTGTAGGAGAGGCATTTAATACGTACTTTGCCATCCTCGAAGACCGCAAGCCGGAGCTTGTCCCGGTAACGCCATACAGTGAATATATTGAATGGCTAGAGCGGCAGGACAAAGCAGAGGCTGAACGGTTCTGGAGTGATTATTTTGCTGGTTTCGAGCAGCAGACGGTATTGCCGCAGGCAAAACAGCTGGACGGTCACGCTAAAGAATATGAAGCGGACAAACTTTTGTTTACACTGGACCGCGAAGTGACGGAACGGATGAACAAGCTGGTTAAGCAAAAGCAAGTGACGGTCAATACACTGCTGCAAGCAGCGTGGGGCGTTGTGCTGCAACGGTATAACAACAGTCGGGATGTTGTATTTGGCAGTGTCGTATCCGGCAGATCAGCGGATATTCCGGGCATCGATAAAATGATTGGTTTGTTCATTAATACCGTTCCTGTACGGATTCACAGTGAGAAAGATATGACGTTTGCTGCGTTAATGAAGCAGATACAGGAGCAGGCACTGGCCTCCCGTGCTTATGAAACCTATCCGTTGTATGAAATTCAGGCCCTGACAGAGCAAAAACAGGACCTGGTGAACCATATTATGGTGTTTGAAAACTACCCAGTGGAACAGCGTATGGAGCAAATGGGTAGCCGTGGTGAGAATGGTTTTACGATTGCCAATGCTTCCGTATCGGAGCAAACGAACTATGATTTCAACATTACGGTTGTGCCGGGTGATGAAATTCATGTCCATTTGGAGTACAACGCGCGAGTATTGGAACGCACAGCTGTAGAGCAAATCCGCGAGCATTTGCTGCATATGATTGAAGAAGCGATTAACAGACCAGATGCGCTGGTAGATGAGCTGGAGCTGGTGACTGCTTCGGAAAAAGCAAAAATCATCGACGGTTTTGGATCAGTGGGCGTATCTGCATGGAGTGATGAAAAGCAATCAGAAGGGTTGTTCCACGCCTATGTGGAAGAACAAGCGCAGCTTGCGCCGGATCACGTGGCAGTTGTATACGAGGAGCGGCAGCTTACATACCGTGAGCTGAACGAGCGTGGGAACCAACTTGCTCGTAGATTGCGGAATGAAGGTATTGGGCGCGAATCCATTGTTGGTATTTTGAGCGAGCGCTCGGTGGACATGCTGGTTGGCGTATTGGCAGTATGGAAAGCCGGCGGGGCATATGTACCGTTAGATGCGGATTATCCGTCCGAACGTATCCGCTTTATGCTGGAGGACAGCGGCGCGACAGTGCTGCTGACGCAAATCGGCTTGCAGGAGCGCGCGCAGGCATGGCTGGAGGAAAGCCGACAGGCTTTGGCCGGAGGGCAGTCTGAGGGCGAGCTGGAAACGGCGGTTAGCATTGAAACGATGGAAAGAGACAGCCTTAATGAGGGATTAAGCTTGAAATCAGATTCGCCACCTGACAGCGAAGCAGCATCCAAATCCGCAACGAACTTGCGTCTGCACACCGTACTGGCGCTGGACGATGAGTCGCTGTACACCGCGGATGCCACGGATGTGGAACCTATCAATGAGCCGCAGGATCTGGCGTATGTGATCTACACGTCCGGTACAACGGGACGTCCGAAAGGGGTCATGATCGAGCATCACAGTTTGGTAAACACAGCCGCGGCCTACCGTCGGGATTACCGTCTGAACCAGTTTCCGGTATGTTTGCTGCAACTGGCAAGTTTCTCCTTCGACGTATTCGTTGGCGATATCGCGCGGGCGCTCTATAACGGTGGCACGATGGTCATCTGCCCGAAAGACGACCGGATTGACCCAAGCCGTCTGTACGGCTGGATTCACGACTATCAGATTACGGTGTTCGAATCCACACCGGCTTTAATCGTACCATTCATGCAGCATGTGCATGAACAGGGACTGGACATGAGCAGTCTGGAATTGCTGATCACCAGCTCGGATAGCTGCAGCGTGACGGATTATCGGGTGCTGCAAGAACGGTTTGGCGCGGATGTTCGTATTATGAACAGCTACGGCGTCACGGAAGCGGCGATTGATTCCAGCTTCTACGACGAAGAACTGTCGAAGCTGCCAAGTAGCGGCAATGTACCGATTGGTCAGGCGTGGCTGAACGCCCGGTTTTACATCTTGGACAGCCAGTTGAATCCGGTGCCGATCGGCGTACGGGGCGAGCTGTGCATTGGCGGTGCCGGGGTGGCACGAGGCTACCTGAATCGTGCGGGCCTGACGGCCGAGAAGTTCGTGGCCAATCCGTTCGTGCCAGGTGAACGATTGTACCGCACAGGTGACTTGGCGCGGTGGATGCCGGACGGCAATGTGGACTTTATCGGCCGGATGGACTATCAGGTCAAAATCCGCGGATACCGGATCGAGCTAGGCGAGATTGAAACGGCGATCCAGCGGGTGCCGGGTGTGCGTCAAGCGGTAGTCATCGACCGGACGGATGAGCGTGGACACAAGTATTTGTGCGGATACATCACAGGAGAAACCGAGCTGCGGATCGAGGAGGTACAGGCCGAGCTGGAAGCAGCACTGCCAGCACATATGGTACCTGCACGCTTGATGCGACTGGAGACGATCCCACTGACGAGCAACGGCAAAATCGACCGCAAGGCCTTACCGGAACCGGAAGGAAGCATCCATACGGGTGCAGCTTATGTGGCACCGCGAACTACGGTGGAACAAGTATTAGCTTCGGTGTGGGCTGGGGTGCTGGGCGCAGAAGCCGTAGGTACGCAGGATAACTTCTTTGAACTGGGCGGCGATTCGATCAAAGCGCTGCAAGTATCCTCCCGATTGCTGCAAGCAGGGTATCGACTGGACATGAAGGATTTGTTCAGCAATCCGACGGTAGCGTCACTCAGTCCTTTGCTTCGTACAGATGGCAAGATTGCCAGCCAGGAAGAGGCCGTAGGCAAGGTAGAACTGACACCTATTCAACGGTGGTTCTTCGAGCAGCAGCCGGTTGATCTGCACCACAGCAACCAGGCGATGATGCTGTATCGAGCTGGGCGCTTTGACATAGAAGCGTTGCGCCGTACGATGGACCGTATTGTCCAGCATCATGACGCATTGCGCACGGTATTCCGTGAGACGGAGCAGGGCTATGCCGCTTGGAACCGCAGTGTGGAGGAAGGCGAGCTATACACGCTGGACATTGTAGATTTTAGTGGAGTTGAAGACGAATCCACCGCTGTAGAAGCCAAGGCGAGTGAAATTCAAGCCAGCATTCATTTGAGCGAGGGGCCGCTTGTGAAGCTCGGTCTGTTCCATTGCGCTGAGGGCGACCATTTATTAATGGTCATTCATCATTTGGTTGTGGACGGTGTTTCGTGGCGTATTTTGCTGGAGGATTTGGCATCCGGTTATGAGCAGGCTGTTGCAGGTCAAACAGGCACAGCTATTCGACTGCCGCATAAAACAGATTCATTCCAGGTATGGGCTAAACAGCTGTCAGCCTATGCGAATCGTGCGACGATGGGACGGGAGCTAGCCTACTGGCAGCATATCGAACAAGCAGAAGTAAGCCTTGTGAAGCCTTTGCCGAAGGATTTCACGAATGACAATGCACGGCTCGGAGACAGTGAGGTTGTGACTGTCCGCTGGACGAAGCAGGAAACCGAGCAGTTGCTCAAACAAGCTCATCGCGCATACAGCACGGAAATGAATGACCTGTTGCTGGCTGCGCTCGGAAAAGCTGTCTATGACTGGTCTGGTTCCGAACGGGTGCTGGTCAACCTGGAGGGCCATGGACGGGAAGCTATTGTACCGGATGTGGATATTACGCGGACGGTCGGTTGGTTTACGAGCCAATTCCCGGTTGTACTGGATGGAAGTCTGGCACAAGGGGGAAATACCGCTCGTCTGATCAAACGGGTCAAGGAAGACCTGCGTCATATCCCGCAAAAAGGTATTGGCTACGGTATTTTGCGATACCTGTCAGATATGAATGTTTTGGAGAAAGCAGGCGTGCAGTTACAGGCGCAGCCTGAGATCAGTTTTAACTATTTGGGCCAATTCGATCAGGATTATAAAGGCAACGATCTGGAGCCTTCCTCCTATTCCATTGGTGCACCTGTCAGCACGAACGCGGCTATGGATTTTGCACTAGATATCAATGGATTAATCGAGGATGGGGAGCTGATGTTCACTATTCGCTACGGCACAACGCAGTTCCGTCATGAAACGATTGAACGGCTGGGAGAACTACTGGTATCCGGTTTGCGTGAGGTGATTAGCCATTGCGTTGCGCAGGAAAGAACGGTGTTGACCCCAAGTGATGTCTTGTTAAAACATGTAACGCTGGACGAGCTGGAGCAATTGGTGAAAGATACACAAGATATGGGTGAACTAGAAAATGTGTATGCTTTGACGCCGATGCAAAAGGGTATGCTCTTCTTCAGTCTAATGGATGAGAGTTCGGCAGCTTATTTTGAGCAGGCCACCTTTGAATGGAATGGACGGTTTGATGTGGTTGCTTTCAGCAAAAGCTTTGATCTGCTCGTACAACGTCATGAGGCGTTACGGACGAACTTTATCAGTTCATGGAAGGATGAGCCTGTACAGGTCGTTTTCCGCAATCGCAGCGGAGAGTTGTACTATGAAGACCTGCGCGGACTGGAAAAAGAAGAACGAGCAGCGCGTGTTGAGACTTTTACCCTTGCCGATAAAGCGAAAGGATTCAATCTCGCAGAGGATGCACTCATTCGTATTTCGATCCTGCAAACCGGGGATGAAACATATCACTTTATCTGGAGCTTCCATCATATTTTGATGGATGGCTGGTGCTTGTCCTTTATGACACAGGAGGTATTCGGCAGCTATCTGGCACTGCGCGCGGGTCATAAACCCGTACTGGAGCCTGTTACGCCGTTCAGTCGATTTATTGAATGGCTGGAACGTCAGGACCGTGAGGCGGCCCTGCAGTACTGGAGCAGATATCTGGAAGATTATGAGCAGCAAATTACGCTCCCGCAGCAAAAAATACAGCCTAAATCGATGCACACCGGGGAATATGTTGCTGAAGATCTGGATTGCGAATTTCAGCCAGAGCTGGTTGCCCAGATCGAACAAGTGGCGAAGCAAAATCAGGTGACGATCAATACGCTGATTCAGACGGTATGGGGCGTCTTGTTGCAAAAATATAATAACAGTTCGGATGTTGTGTTCGGCAGCGTTGTGTCCGGTCGCCCAGGGGATATTCCAGGTGTGGAGCACATGATTGGGCTATTCATTAACACGATTCCAGTGCGCGTGCAGTCTGAACAAGGTGAAACCTTTGTCGAGCTGATGAAACGAACACAGCGGCAGGCGCTGGCTTCCAATGCCTACGATGCGTTCCCGCTGTATGAAATTCAAGCACTGACCGAGCAGAAGCAGGATTTAATTAACCATATTATGATATTTGAAAATTATCCGGTGGAGCAGCAGGTAGAGCAGTTGGGCAGTGGTGGACAGGAAAAATTTACGATTTCGAACGTGGTGTCTACAGAGGAAACCAACTATGATCTGAACGTCGTCGTTATGCCGGGTGAAGGCATCAAGATTCGCTTTATGTATAACACGCTCAGCTTTGATCAAGCAGGTATTGAGCGTCTGTATGGGCATTTTGCACGCCTGCTGGAGCAAATTTCGCTCAATTCGCATGTTCGTGTTGAAGAGCTGGAACTACTCACAGCAGCGGAAAAACAACAGATTACAGCGGCATTTAATGATACCGCCTGTGCATTCCCATGCAAACAGACGATCCATCAGCTGTTCGAGGAGCAGGTAGAATATACGCCAGATCAGGTGGCATTGGTGTTTGGACATCAGCGTCTGACTTATCGGGAACTGAATGAACGGGCAAATTCATTGGCCCGAATGCTTCAAGCACAAGGAGTAGGACCTGACAAACTGGTCGGACTGATGGTACAGCGTTCCGTGGAAATGATCGTAGGTCTCCTGGCTGTTCTCAAAGCAGGTGGTGCTTATGTGCCGATTGATCCCGAATTTCCGTCCTCTCGTATTGCATACATGCTGGAAGATAGCGAGGCCACAGTGCTTCTGACCAGTCGTGATTTGTTGGAAGAGCATCATTGCAACGCCAATGCCATATTTCTTGAGGATGCAGCCTTGTATCAGGGAATGAGCGGCAACCTGGAGGCGATTGCCCGCCCAGAGCATTTGGCTTATGTCATCTATACGTCTGGTTCGACTGGAAATCCGAAAGGAGTTATGCTCCAGCATCGCTCGGTCCTCAACTTTATTACCGGGATGCGCGAAGTCATTGACTTTGAAGCGAGCCAAACCATTTTGTCACTGACGACCATTTCATTCGATATTTTCGTCTTGGAGACCATCTTGCCTCTGTTGGGTGGAATGACGGTTGTGCTTGGCGACAGCCAGCATCAGGTGAATCCGCAGGCACTGGGTGAGTTGATTGCACATCATCATATTGAGATGTTGCAAATGACCCCATCCCGGTTACAAATGCTGCTAGGTCATGAATCAGGTTCCCGCGCGCTGCGAAACGTGAAGGCCATTATGGTCGGGGGTGAAGCTCTTCCGTCCAAGCTGCTCGCAGCACTGCAAGAAATAAACGGTCCTCGCATCTATAACATGTACGGACCTACAGAAACGACGGTGTGGTCGACCGTACAGGAACTGACTCATGCTCAAGACATTAATATCGGACGTCCTATCGCAAATACCCAAATCTATATCATGAATGCGAATGGGGAATTGCAGCCCGTCGGCGTACCGGGCGAGTTATGTATTGCAGGGGAAGGATTGGCCCGTGGGTATTGGAAACGTGAAGAACTGACGGCCGAGAAATTTGTGAATAATCCGTTTGCTGATGACAAGTCAGACCATGAGCGGATGTATCGCACAGGCGATTTGGCGAGATGGATGCCGGACGGCAACATTGAATATTTGGGTCGGATGGACCATCAGGTGAAAATCAGAGGTTACCGGATCGAACTGGGCGAGATCGAATCGCAGCTGCTGCAGGTGGAGTCGGTACAAGAAGCGGTCATCATGGCACGCACGGACGAAACGGGCCAAACACAGCTCGTGGCGTACTACGTGGCGAGTCAAGAGCTTAAAGCCGGTGAGCTGAGACAGGAGCTGGGGCGGGAGCTGCCAAGCTATATGGTGCCGTCGTATTTCATCTGGTTGGAGCAGATGCCGCTGACACCGAATGGTAAAATCGACCGCAAGTCCCTGCCAGCACCAGAAGGCAGTCTGCACAGCGGTGCGGATTATGCAGCGCCACGCACTGTAGCAGAACGAACACTCGTAGCGATCTGGCAGTCCGTCCTGGGCGTGTCAACCGTCGGTATTTTAGACAATTTCTTTGACCTGGGCGGCGATTCGATCAAGGCGATTCAAATCGTGTCGCGTGCGTTCCAGGCAGGCTACAAGCTGGACATGAAGGATTTGTTCCGCTATCCCATCGTCGCAACCCTGGCACCGCATATGCACGAGGTCAGTCGTATGGCCGATCAGGGAGAAGTGAGCGGAGAAACGGCGTTGCTTCCGATCCAGCATGGGTTCTTTGCGCAGGCGCAAGTGGATGCGCATTACTTTAATCAGGCGGTTATGCTGCACCGGGAGCAGGGCTTTGACGAGTCTGCGCTGCGTCAGGCGCTTGGCAAACTAGCAGAGCACCATGATGCACTGCGGATGGTGTTCAGCAAGACCGAGCAAGGCTATAAAGCATGGAACCGCGGAATACAGGAAGGCGAGCTGTATCATCTGGACGTGCTGGACTTTAGCAATTTGGCGGATGAAGCTATGCTCAGCGCGGCAATTGAGGCGAAAGCCAGTGAAATTCAAAGCAGTATCCAGCTGTATGAAGGACCGCTGTTAAAGGCTGGCTTGTTCCATTGTGCAGATGGGGATCATCTGTTGATGGTGATTCACCATTTGGTGGTGGATGGGGTATCCTGGCGTATTTTGTTTGAGGATTTGGCTACTGCCTATGAACAGGCCGTTCATCAGGAAGTGCTTCAGCTGCCGGACAAAACGGATTCCTTCCGTTCCTGGTCACAAAAACTTTCCACCTATGCGAATAGCGCAGCCATGGAAAGTGAACACGCCTACTGGGAGCAATGGAACGCAGCGGCTTTGTCTGACCAAGTACGTTTACCTGAGGATCAAGCACAGGCTGAGCCCTTTACCTTGGCTGACACGGATACAGTGGTCGTCCAGCTTACGGAAGAAGAGACTGAACGGCTGTTGAAGCAAGCACACCGCGCATATAACACGGAAGTGAACGATCTGCTTCTGACGGCACTGGGCATGATGCTGTACACGTGGACGGGTCATGAACGCAGCCTGATTAATTTAGAGGGACACGGACGTGAAAACATTTTGCCGGATACGGACATTTCTCGTACGGTAGGCTGGTTTACGAGTCCATATCCGGTATTGCTGGACATCGGTCGCAATCACGCTTGGTCGGAACGCATCAAACAGGTCAAAGAGAGCCTGCGCCATATTCCCAATAAAGGAATGGGCTACGGAATCTGGAGACATCTGAGTGAATCCGGCCAAGTCGCCAGTCAGCAAACCAATACACTGAATCCTGGTCAATATCAAGCTTTTGCCGAGCCGCAAGTAAGCTTTAACTATCTCGGACAGCTGGATCAGGACTCGCACAACAGCGGTATGCGTAGGTCTCCTTACTCAATTGGAACGGTCGCTAGTGACCGGACGAAGATGAAATATGCTCTCGATGTGAGCGGAATCGTAACGAACGGCATTCTGGAACTCGACATTCGATATAACGGCAAAGCCTTCCGTAAGGACACCGTCCACATGCTAGCCAATCTGCTGAAATCCAACCTGCTTGAAATGATCGAGCATTGTGTCACACGGGAGCGGACCGAATTGACTCCAAGTGATGTATTACTAAAAGGTCTGACAATGGAGCAATTAGATACGATTAAGGAGCAGACCAAGACGGTTGGGGAATTGGAAAATGTGTATCCGCTAACCCCCATGCAAAAGGGGATGCTGTTCCATAGTTTGATGAATGCAGAAACAGGCGTGTATTTTGAACAGGCAACCTTTGATCTGGAGGGGCACTTTGAACCGTCCCTATTCGAGGAAAGCTTGAAGCTGCTGGTTAGCCGGCATGCTATATTACGGACGAATTTCTACAGCGGCTGGTATGGTCAACCGTTGCAGATCGTCTATCGTCATAAAAATCCGAGCTTCCGTTATGAGGATGTCAGAGGGCGCGAACACGCTGTAGCTGAATTTGTGGCCCAGGATAAAGCTCAAGGCTTTGATCTAAGCAAGGATGCGCTTATGCGAGTATCCGTCTTCCGCACGGGTGAAAGCTCATACCGTTTTGTATGGAGCTTCCATCATATTGTGATGGACGGATGGTGCCTGTCCCTGATGACGGACGAAGTGTTTGGGGCATATGTTGCCTTGATGGAGCACAAACAGCCAGAGCTCGCACCTGTCAAGCCCTATAGTGATTATATCGAATGGCTGGAACAACAGGATGCACAGGAAGCGACCCGTTATTGGAGTGACTATTTGGCAGGTTTTGAGCAGCAAACCTTGTTGCCTGGTGAGAACGCACAAGCTTCTGTCGTCGCATGCAATGAAGAATCAGACGGAAGCGGTGCGGGTTCCCATTCCGGCTATGTTTTGGAAAAGTTGCCATTTAGGTTGGGTAAAGAACGGACTGCGGCATTAAACCAAATGGCCAAGCAGCAGCACGTCACGATTAACACATTGCTGCAAAGCGTTTGGGGTGTTATTTTACAGCAATACAATAATAATCAGGATGTTGTGTTTGGTGGTGTGGTATCCGGTCGTCCGGCAGACCTTCCAGGCGTGGAGAACATGATCGGACTGTTTATCAATACTATACCGGTGCGGATTCAAAGTGAATGGAATGCTACATTTGCTGAAATATTGCAGCGTACGCAGGAGCAGGCTTTGGCCTCCAGTGTCTATGATACGTTCCCGTTGTACGACATTCAGGCACTGACTGAACAAAAACAAGACCTGATTCATCACATCATGGTCTTTGAAAACTACCCGATCGGGCAGCAGATGAAGCAGATGGGCGGTTCTGACGAGACAAGGTCACAGACGGACTTCTCGATTGCCAATGTGGCACTTGCCGAGCAAACCAACTACGATTTCAACCTGATTGTCGTGCCTGACGAGGATATCTCCATCCTGCTTGAATACAATGCGCTCGTGTATAGCAGGTCTGCCATGCAGCGTATCCAGGGCCATATCGACCATGTCATCGGACAAATTGTGGACAATCCGAATATCCGAGTGAGTGAACTGGAATTGGTGACACCGGAAGAACAGGCACAGCTCGTTCAGGTCTGGGGGGATACGGCGGCAGCTTATCCGCAGGATCAAACGCTAAGTGCACTGTTCGAGCAGCAGGCAGCGAAAACACCGGATCAGGTGGCAGTGTTGTGCGGAGCGGAATCGTTGACCTACGCTGAGTTGAATGAGCGAGCGAACCGTTTGGCCCGGACGCTGCGTGCGGAAGGGGTTGAACCGGATCAGCCGGTAGGCATTCTGGTTCAGCGTTCGCTGGACATGATCGTAGGCATTTATGCGATCCTCAAGGCAGGCGGAGCTTATGTACCCATCGATCCAGAATATCCGGCGGACCGCATCCGCTTTATGCTGGAGGATTCGGGTGCGAAGCTGGTGCTGACGCAATCGCATTTGGCGGAGCAAGCCTCACGGAGTTTCGACGGCCAGGTGCTGGTGCTGGATCGTCATGAGCAGGATGGCCAAGACATTTACCACAAAGACGGTTCGAATCTGGAGCCATTGGCCGGACCGCACCATGTAGCCTATGTCATCTATACCTCTGGCTCCACCGGGAAACCGAAGGGCGTGATGGTGGAGCACCATTCCGTGCTGAACCGGATTTTGTGGATGCATGATCGGTACGGCTTGAGTGCGGAAGATACGGTTCTGCAAAAGACCGCCTTCACGTTCGACGTATCGGTGTGGGAGCTGTTCTGGTGGTCGCTGGTCGGCTCGAAGGTGAGCTTGCTGTCGGTAGGTGGGGAAAAGAACCCGGAAGACATCGTCGATACGATTGCCCGCGATGGCGTGAGCACGATGCACTTTGTTCCCGCCATGCTGCATGCGTTCCTGGAGTACGTGGAGCAGCAGCCACGGGAAGTGATGCAAACGAAGCTGGGCACGCTGCGCCACGTATTTGCCAGCGGCGAAGCGTTGCCGCCACAGCATGTGGCCCGGTTCCAGCGGCTTGTGTCGAGCTTGGCCGGAGCGAAGCTGATCAACCTGTATGGACCAACCGAAGCGACGGTGGACGTATCGTACTTCGATTGTGAACCGGATGAGGAATATGCGGTAATTCCGATCGGGAAACCGATTCAAAATATTCGTCTGTACGTCGTGAAGGAAGGTACGGAGCAATTGCAGCCGATCGGGGTTGCGGGTGAACTGTGCATCGGCGGTGTCGGCGTAGCCCGCGGCTATCTGAACCGTCCAGAGTTGACGGCGGAGAAATTTGTGAAAGACCCGTTTGCCGAAGACGAAGCCGGCTATGAACGGATGTATCGCACAGGGGATTTGGCGAGATGGATGCCGGACGGCAACATTGAATATCTGGGCCGGATCGACCATCAAGTCAAAATCCGGGGGTACCGGATTGAGCTGGGCGAGGTCGAATCGCAGCTGCTCCAAGTGGAATCGGTACGCGAAGCCGTGGTGCTGGCGCGTGCGGATGAAACGGGACAAAAACAAATGGTGGCGTACTATGTCGCCGGGCAAGAAATGGGTGCTAGCGAGCTGAGAAGTGAGCTGGGCCGAGAGCTGCCAAGCTACATGGTGCCGTCGTACTTTGTACAGCTGGAGCAGATGCCGCTGAGTCCAAATGGCAAAATTGACCGCAAAGCCCTGCCAGCACCGGAAGGCAGCCTACAAACCGGAACGGATTATGCAGAGCCGCGTACCGCGCCAGAACGCGCTCTAGTAGCGGTCTGGCAGTCGGTACTGGGACTGCAGACTGTCGGTATTTTGGACAATTTCTTCGATCTGGGCGGCGATTCGATCAAGGCGATCCAAATCGCATCCCGTGCGTTCCAGGCTGGCTATAAGCTGGACATGAAGGATTTATTCCAGTATCCAACGGTTGCAGCGCTGGCACCGCATATGCATGAGGTCAGTCGTATGGCAGATCAAGGAGAAGTGAGCGGGAAAACTGCTTTGCTTCCGATCCAGCATTGGTTCTTTGCGCAGGAGCGCGAGCGTCCGCAGCACTTTAATCAGGCGGTCATGCTCTATCGTGCCAAGGGCTTTGATGAGACGGCGGTTTGCCAAGTCATGGATCACATCGTGAAGCATCATGATGCGCTTCGTACGGTTTTCCGTCAGGCTTCATCTGGTTACGAGGCTTGGACACGCGGTGTAGATGAAGGCGCATTGTATACGCTGGAAACCGCAGACTACCGTGAACAAGCATCCTATGCGGAAGCGCTGGAAGCGAAGGCAAATGAAATTCAAAGCAGCATTCACCTGTCCGAAGGGCCTCTGGTCAAGCTGGGATTGTTCCGCACAGCCGAGGGCGATCATCTGCTCATAGTCATTCACCATTTGGTGGTGGACGGGGTGTCGTGGCGAATTCTGTTTGAAGATTTCTCGACAGGTTACGAGCAGGCGATCAAGGGCGAGCCTGTACGATTGCCCTTTAAAACGGATTCCTTCCAAACATGGGCACGGGAGTTGTCGTCTTACGCCAACCGTCCAGAGGCTGCATCGGATGAAGCCTACTGGCAGCAGCTGGAACAGGCCAAAGCGAAAGCGGCACCGCTGCCTAAGGATTTCGCCTACGAGGGCTCCTTGAATGCAGACAGCGAAGTGCTGACGGTGGAGTGGACCGAGGCTGAAACGGAGCAACTGCTAAAGCAGGCCCATCGTGCCTATAACACCGAGGTCAATGATTTGCTGTTGACCGCGTTAGGATTGGCGATGCACAACTGGACAGGCGCCGGACAGGTGCTGGTGAATCTGGAGGGACATGGCCGGGAAGCAATCCTGCCAGAGGTGGATATTACACGTACAGTAGGCTGGTTTACGAGCTTGTATCCGGTGCTGCTGGACACAGATGTCAACCTGACGCTGGCCCAGCGGATTAAAGAAACGAAGGAAGGTCTGCGCCGCATTCCACATAAAGGGCTGACCTATGGCACATGGCGCTACTTATCGCCTGCGTCTGCATCAGGTGAAGCGCAGGCGATTGGAGCAGAACCGGAAATCAGCTTTAACTACTTGGGACAGGTCGATCAGGATGTGCAAAACAGTGGAATCACATGGTCATCCTATAGCGCAGGGGAGACAGAGGATGCCCATTCACCGCTGCAATATACGCTGGATTTGAACGCGATGATCTCGGAAGGCACGCTGCGCTTGACGATCGCTTACAGCCGTAAGCAGTATCGCCAAGAAACGCTAGAACGTGTGGCGAGCCTGCTGCAATCCGCTTTGCAAGAGGTGATTACGCACTGTGTCGCTCAGGAACAGCCAGAGCTGACGCCGAGTGATGTGTCCTTCAAAGGTCTGACGACTAGAGAACTGGAACAAATTGCGGAACAGGCGGCACATACCGGTGAGCTGGAAAATGTATACGCGCTGACGCCGATGCAAAAGGGCATGCTCTTTTACAATCTGATGGATTCGCAATCAGGAGCTTATTTTGAACAGGCCTCCTTTGATCTGCGAGGACATTTTAATATGGATGCGTTTGCGGCAAGTTTGGATGTATTGGTGCAGCGGCATACGGTACTGCGCACGAATTTCTACAGCGGCTGGAAGGATGAACCGCTGCAGGTCGTGTACCGGAATAAGCGCAGCGAACTGTATGTAGAGGATTTGCGGGATATGGAGCAAGAGCGGCAAAACGAGTACATCCTCGAATATACGCGCAAAGACAAGCAAAGAGGCTTTGATCTGGCGCAAGATGCTTTGATGCGTGTGGCTGTTTTGCGCACAGGTGAGGATGCGTACCGTTTTGTATGGAGCTTCCATCATATCGTGATGGACGGCTGGTGCTTGTCGCTGGTGACAGGCGAAGTGTTTGCGAGTTATTTTGCGATACTGGCTCATAAGCAGCCTGAACTGGCCCCTGTAACGCCGTACAGTCAATATATCGAATGGCTGGAACAGCAGGATCGTCAGGCAGCATCAGGTTACTGGAGCAAGGTTCTGGAAGGATATGAGGAACAGTCCCGCCTGCCACAGGCTAAAATGCAGGGCAAAACGGGGTATCAGGCAGAGCGTTTGGATTTCGACTTGGGCGCGGATCTAACGGCTGGCATTCAGCGCGTAGCCAAGCGTTATCAGGTAACGATCAATACGTTGATGCAGACCGTTTGGGGCCTGTTGCTGCAAAAGTATAATGGCACAGATGATGTAGTGTTTGGCAGCGTGGTATCTGGACGTCCGGCAGACATTCCGAATGTGGAGTACATCATTGGTCTGTTTATCAATACCATTCCTGTGCGTATCCGCAGTCAAGTGGACAGCTTATTCTCAGACGTGATGAAGCAAACCCAAGAGCAATCGATTGCTTCCCATGCCTATGATACGTACCCGTTGTATGAAATTCAGGGGCTGTCGGAGCTTAAGCAGGATTTGATCAATCATATTCTTATTTTTGAGAACTATCCGGTAGAGGAACAATTGGAGCAATTAGGCAACGGTAATGAGTCCAGCTTCAGTATCACCGGAGCCGAGTCTGTCGAGCAGACCAACTATGACTTTAACGTGGTGGTGCTGCCGGGGAATACCATTCACATGAGCTTTGGCTATAATGCCTTGGCCTTTGAACGGGAAAGTGTAGAGCAAATTCGAGGTCATCTGGTACAGCTGCTGGAGCAGGTGACAGCGAAGCCGGACATTCGCGTACATGAGCTGGATATGGTAACCACGCGGGAACGTGAGCAAATCGTTGAGGCTTGGGGTAATACTGCGGCAGCATATCCAAGCGAGCAAACGATCCATGGCTTGTTCGAGGCGCAAACCGCGCAGACGCCGGAGCAGACAGCACTGTTCTTCGAAGGAGAGCGGTTGACTTATCGTGAGCTGAATGCACGCGCCAATCGTTTGGCTCGTACCTTGCGCAGTCAAGGCGTGACGAAAGATCGTCTGGTGGGTCTGATGACCGAGCGTTCGGTGGACATGATCGTGGGCATCTTCGGGATTTTAAAAGCTGGAGGTGCATATGTCCCCATCGATCCGACGTATCCAGAGGAGCGTATCCGCTATATGCTGGACGACTCAGGTGCAAAGCTACTGTTGACACAAAGTCATCTGGTGGACAAAGCAGCTATCGACGGTCACGTGCTGGTGTTGGATGGGGAGCAAACGGTGTACCACGAGGATGGTTCCAATCTGGAGCCGTGGTCCGGTCCGAACGATCTAGCCTATGTGATTTATACGTCAGGGACCACAGGGCAGCCGAAGGGCGTGATGCTGGAGCATCACGGGCTGTGCAATCTGAAAACGTATGTTGATCAGACGCTCAAGATCCGTACGTCGGATCATGCGTTGCTGTTCGCCAGCTATTCGTTTGATGCGGCTTGCTGGGAAATCTTCCAGGCACTGTTCTGTGGAGCCACACTGTATGTACCAACGTCAGAGACGATTTTGAACTACGAGCGGTTTGAGCAATATATGGCGAATCACCAAATCACGGTAGCAGCTTTGCCGCCGACCTATGCGGTCTATCTGGAGCCAGAACGGATGCCAAACCTGCGTATTTTGTTTACGGCGGGTTCAGCATCTTCAACCGAGCTGGTATACAAGTGGAAGGATCAAGTGGCGTACTACAACGGATACGGTCCCACCGAAAACTCGGTGGCGACGTCCATCTGGCCGGTATCCGAGGATGAGAGAGCCGGACAACTGATTTCCATCGGACGCCCTGTGCCGAACCATCGGGTATACATGCTGGATGTGCATGGACATTTGGCTCCGGTAGGCGTAGCGGGTGAACTGTGCGTGTCCGGTCCGGGTCTGGCCCGGGGTTATCTGGATCGCCCAGAGCTGACGGCTGAGAAATTTGTACCGAACCCGTTTGCGGCTGGGGAAGCCGGCTATGAACGAATGTACCGTACGGGTGACTTGGCGAGATGGATGCCAGACGGCAACATCGAATATTTGGGCCGGATCGACCATCAGGTGAAAATCCGGGGCTATCGGATCGAGCTGGGC
The DNA here is from genome assembly GCF_054602535.1 of Paenibacillus sp. SEL1. Taxonomy (NCBI): domain Bacteria; kingdom Bacillati; phylum Bacillota; class Bacilli; order Caryophanales; family Paenibacillaceae; genus Paenibacillus; species Paenibacillus sp. SEL1. The sequence goes on from NZ_CM137723.1 coordinate 4,643,642, forward strand.
GAGGTCGAGGCACAAATTTTGAAGGTGGAGGACGTACAAGAGGTCATCGTACTGGCACAAGCGGACGAACAGGGGCAAAACCAACTGGTGGCGTACTATGTTGCTGAACGGGAAGTAAGCGCTGGTGAGCTGCGCAGCTTACTGGGCGAGGAGCTACCAAACTACATGGTGCCTTCGTATTTCATCCAGCTGGAGCAGATGCCACTGACACCGAACGGTAAAATCGACCGCAAGGCCCTGCCGGCACCAGAAGGCAGCCTGCAAAGCGGAGCGGATTATGCAGAGCCGCGCACAGCGCTGGAGCAGACGTTAGTGTCCATTTGGCAGGCTGTATTAGGAGCGAAGAGAGTCGGAATTCTGGATAATTTCTTTGATCTGGGCGGCGATTCGATCAAAGCGATCCAGGTATCCTCCCGTTTACTGCAAGCGGGCTACAAGCTGGACATGAAGGATTTGTTCCAATATCCTTCCGTCTCGTTGCTGAGTGGTCATGTTCACAAGGTCAGCCGTACAGCCGATCAGCGGGTGGTTTCGGGGGCAGTTAAATTGACCCCAATACAGCAATGGTTCTTTGGACAATCCTCAGCAGAGCCACATTATTTCAACCAGTCGGTGATGCTGTATAGAGCGCAAGGCTTCGATGAAGCCGCATTGCGTGAAACGGTGACCAAGGTAACTGAGCATCATGATGCTTTGCGTATGGTCTTCCGTCAGACCGAACAGGGCTATGAAGCGTGGAATCGCGGTTTGAACGAAGGCGAGCTGTATCGTCTGGACGTTGTTGATCTGACGGATGTGCAAAACATTACAGATGTTGCAGCAGCCATTGAAATGAAAGCCAATGCCATCCAAAGTTCCATTCGTCTGGACGAAGGACCGCTGGTGAAGCTGGGACTTTTCCGCTGCATGGATGGAGATCATTTACTGATTGCCATTCACCATTTGGTCATAGACGGGATTTCATGGCGGATTGTGTTTGAGGATTTTGCCACGGGATATGAGCAGGCGGTTCGTGGAGAAGCCATTCGTCTGCCTTATAAAACGGACTCGTTCTCCACTTGGGCAGAGCGCTTATCACAATATGCGAATAGTCCGGCGATCGAAAATGAACGCGAATATTGGCAGCGTCTTGCCCAAATAGAAATTGCATCGTTGCCTAAGGATCAAGAAAGAGCGGAAGGGCAGCATTTTCTGATCAGAGACAGTGAGACTGTGTCTGTGGCTTGGAGCGAGCAGGAAACACGGATGTTGCTTCAAGAAGTACACCGTGCGTACCACACCGAGGTCAATGATCTGCTGTTAACCGCACTCGGCACAGCGGTATATAACTGGAGCGGTCAGGAGCGTGTGCTGGTCAATCTGGAGGGACATGGCCGGGAAGCCATTGTTCCAGATATCGACATCACCCGTACCGTGGGCTGGTTTACGAGTCAGTATCCGGTGCTGCTGGATGTGGACGGAAAGGCAGCAGTCGGGCAGCGAATCAAGCGGGTGAAGGAAGACCTGCGCCATGTACCGCATAAGGGTATTGGCTACGGCATTTTGAACTATATGTCTCAGCATGATGCCCATCCTTCCTGGACCCTGCAGCCTGAAATTAGCTTTAACTATTTAGGACAATTTGATCAGGACTTGGAAAATGGGGATATCACGCTGTCTTCACATCCAGGTGGAGAGCCGATGAGTGACCATACCGTTCTGGAGCATCCTTTGAATGTGAACGGAATGATTACAGCGGGCGCGCTGACACTGGACATTCGCTATGACAGTAAGGTATATCATCAGCAAAATGTAGAAAAATTTGCGCAGTTGCTGCAGGAAAGCTTGCAGGAAGTGATCGCTCATTGTGCCTCCAAAGAGCGGAGTGAGCTAACACCAAGTGATGTATTGTTCAAAGGCTTGACGCTTGGTCAGCTGGAACAATTGACAGAGCAAACAGCTTCTGTGGGCGAGCTGGAAAATGTGTATGCTCTTTCGCCTATGCAGAAGGGGATGCTGTTCCATAATCTGATGGAGCCGGAGTCAGGCGCCTACTTCCAGCAAGCGTCGTTTGATCAAAAAGGCAGCTTTGATGTTGAAAATTTCCGCAAGAGTCTGGATGTACTGACACAGCGTCATGAAGCGCTGCGGACGAATTTCCATATGTTTGAGACAGGGCACAGTCAGGAGCCATTGCAGATCGTGTTCCGTCACAAAGATAGCGACCTTTCTTTCCAAGATGTACGCGGCATGCAGGAAGCGGAGCAACAGGCGTATATCCAGGCGTTTAAGCAAGAGGACCAGGCTAGGGGCTTTAATCTTGGTACGGATGCACTTATGCGCGTACAGGTATTGCAGACCCATGAAGAAACGTATCATTTGGTATGGAGCTTCCATCATATTGTCATGGATGGCTGGTGCTTATCGCTCGTTACGGGTGAAGTGTTTGGTACGTACTTTGCGCTGCTGGAGCAGAAGCAACCGGAGTTTGCAGCGATTACACCGTATGGCCAATATATCGAATGGCTAGAGCGTCAGGATGAACGTGCGGCAAAAGAGTACTGGAGCAGCTATTTGGCGGGCTTTGAACAGCAGACGTTGTTACCTGGATCGGATACTTTATCGAAAGACCAAGCGGCTAATACGGTATCCACTACAGCAAGTGAAACCAGCGAGTATGTTTCTGAAAAAATAACGGTAGATCTGGACCCAGCGTGGAGCGAAGCCATACACCGGATCGCGAAGCAGCAGCAGGTCACGATTAATACGCTGATGCAGAGCGTGTGGGGCCTTATTTTGCAGAAATATAACAACAACGAGGATGTTATTTTCGGTAGTGTCGTATCTGGACGTCCGACGGATATTGCTGGCGTAGAGCATATGATTGGTTTGTTCATTAATACGATCCCGGTGCGGATTCAAAGTGAACGGAATGCCACTTTTGTGGAAGTGATGCGGAAAACGCAGGAACAGGCACTGGCCTCGGGAGCCTATGACAGCTTCCCGCTGTATGAAATTCAGGCATTGACCGAGCAGAAACAGAACTTGATTAACCACATTATGGTATTTGAGAATTATCCGGTAGAGGAGCAAGTTGAGCAGCTTAGTGAAGTTCGTCCGTCCGCTTTTGAAATTACGAATGTAGAGGTTGTCGAGCAAACGAATTATGATCTGGACTTGATTGTGATGCCAGACGAAACCTTCCGCATCATGTTCAGATACAACGCCAATGTATACGATCGGTCTACGATAGAGCGAATGCAGGGACATGTACTGCATGTCATCGAGCAAATCGTGAATAATCCGTATATCCGTGTGAATGAACTGGAATTGGTAACACCAGAAGAACAAACACAGATCGTTCAGGTCTGGGGGGATACGGCGGCAGCTTATCCGCAGGAGCAGACGTTAAGTGCGCTGTTCGAGGAACAGGCGGCACGAACACCGGATCAGGTGGCGGTGCTGTTTGGAGCAGAGACGTTGACCTATCGCGAGCTGAACGAGCGGGCGAATCGTCTGGCGCGGACGCTGCGTGCAGAAGGAGTGAAACCGGATCAGCCAGTAGGCATTCTGGTACAGCGTTCGCTGGACATGATCGTAGGCATTTATGCGATCCTCAAGGCAGGCGGAGCATATGTACCCATCGATCCAGAATATCCGGCGGACCGCATCCGCTTTATGCTGGAGGACTCGGAAGCGAAGCTGGTGCTGACGCAATCGCATCTGACGGAGCAAGCCTCACGGAGTTTCGATGGCCAGGTGCTGGTGCTGGATCGCGAGGACATTTACCACGAAGACGGCTCGAATTTGGAGCCACTGGCTGGGCCACACCATGTAGCCTATGTCATCTATACCTCTGGCTCCACAGGAAAACCGAAGGGCGTGATGGTGGAGCACCATTCCGTGCTGAACCGGATTTTATGGATGCATGATCGTTACGGCTTGAGTGCGGAAGATACGATCTTGCAAAAGACGGCCTTCACCTTCGACGTGTCGGTGTGGGAGTTGTTCTGGTGGTCGATGGTCGGCTCGAAGGTGAGTCTGTTGTCGGTAGGCGGGGAAAAGAACCCGGAAGACATCGTCGACACGATTGCCCGCGATGGCGTGAGCACGATGCACTTTGTTCCCGCCATGCTGCATGCGTTCCTGGAGTACGTGGAGCTGCAGCCTCGGGAAGTGATGCAAACGAAGCTGGCAACGCTGCGCCATGTCTTTGCCAGCGGCGAAGCATTGCCGCCGCAGCATGTCGCCCGGTTCCAGCGGCTGGTGTCGAGCTTGGCCGGAACGAAGCTGATCAACCTGTACGGTCCAACCGAAGCGACGGTGGACGTATCGTACTTCGATTGCGAGCCTAATGAAACCTATACGGTCATTCCGATCGGGAAACCGATTCAAAACATTCGTCTGTACATCGTGAAGGAAGGCACGGAGCAATTGCAGCCGATTGGGGTTGCGGGCGAACTGTGCATCGGCGGTGTCGGCGTAGCACGGGGCTATCTGAACCGACCGGAGCTGACGGCCGAGAAATTCGTTGCCGACCCGTTTGCCGATGGGGAAGCAGGCTATGAACGGATGTACCGCACAGGCGATTTGGCGAGATGGATGCCGGACGGCAACATTGAATATCTGGGCCGGATCGACCATCAGGTGAAAATCCGGGGGTACCGAATTGAGCTGGGCGAGGTTGAATCGCAGCTGCTCCAAGTGGAATCGGTACGCGAAGCCGTGGTCACGGCGCGTGCGGATGAGACGGGCCAAAAACAAATGGTGGCGTACTATGTCGCCGGGCAAGAGATGGGTGCCAGTGAGCTGAGAAGTGAGCTGGGCCGAGAACTGCCAAGCTACATGGTGCCATCGTACTTTGTACAGCTGGAGCAGATGCCACTGAGTCCAAATGGCAAAATTGACCGCAAAGCCCTGCCAGCACCGGAAGGCAGCCTGCAAACCGGAGCGGATTATGTCGCACCACGGACGTGGGTGGAAGTGAAGCTGGCACACATTTGGCAGGATGTGCTGGGTCTCGCGCAGGTCGGCGTGAAGGAAAACTTCTTCGAGATTGGCGGACATTCGCTGCGGGCGACGACACTGGCCTCGAAGATTCACAAGGAGCTGAACAAGCCGCTTCCACTACGCAGTATTTTTGAAGCACCAACGATTGAGCAACTGGCAACGGTGTTAGAAAGTCTGGATCAAGTAACCTATGCGTCCATTCCAGTAACGGAAGAACGCAGCTTCTACCCGTTATCTTCGGCGCAAAAACGACTGTATGTGCTGCATCAGTTTGATCCAAGTGATGTGAATTACAACATGCCGTCGGTGCTGCAAGTGAGTGGTCCGCTGGACGTAAAACGAGTAGAAGACGTGTTCCGTCAACTGATCGCCCGCCATGCAACCTTGCGTACCCGCTTTGAGCTGGTGGACAATGAGCCGATGCAATGGGTTGAGGACACCGTGCCGTTCGAGGTGGAATATACGAAGGTACAAGCAGAGGGTGCGACTACGGATACAAATCAGGACACATCTACAGATTTGGATACAGCTACGGACACGACGGTCAGCCAGGAAGCACAAGAACGGGTACGGCAGTTTGTGCGTCCGTTCGATCTGAAAGCTGCACCGCTGCTGCGGGTGGGCTTGGTGGATCTGGGCGCACAAGGAGCAGAGCAGGAATCCCAGCATTTACTCATGCTCGACATGCATCATATCGTCTCGGATGGTGTGTCGATGGAGGTACTGACCGATGAATTTGTCCGCTTGTATGGCGGTGAAAAGCTATTACCATTGCGTATTCAGTACAAAGACTATGCGGTATGGCAGCAAAGCGAAGCCCATCAGGAGTGGATGCAGCGTCAGGAAGCGTACTGGCTGGGTACCTTCCGGGGCGGCGTGCCTGTGCTGGATCTGGCAACCGACTTTGCCCGTCCGGCGGTACAGAGTACGGCAGGGGATACGATCGAATTCGGACTGGAGCGTGAAGTTAGCGAACGCCTGAAAGAACTGGCTTCGCAAACAGGTTCAACCTTGTATATGGTGCTGCTGGCGGCGTACACCACGCTCTTGCATAAATACACAGGCCAAGAAGATATCGTAGTCGGCACGCCGATTGCTGGAAGACCACATGCGGAACTGGAGAGTCTGGTAGGTGTCTTCATCAACACGCTGGCAATCCGCAATTATCCGTCTAGCGACCAATCGTTCCTGGATTATCTGCAAGAGGTGAAGGAGCATGCGCTCAGTGCTTATGAGCATCAGGACTATCCTTTTGAAGAGTTGGTTGAAAAGCTGAATTTGACGCGGGATACGAGCCGGAATGCGCTGTTTGACACGATGTTTGAGTTGAAAACATTGGAGCAGCAGGAGTTGCATTTGGAAGGTCTGACCTTACATTCGTATCCGCTGGAGAATCATACGGCCAAATTTGATCTGAGCTTGGATGCAATAGAGCAGCCAGAAGGCATTCTGTGCCGTCTGGAATACAGCACGGCGCTGTACAAGCCTGAGACGATTGCGCGATTGGCGCAGCATTTTACCGAACTCGTACGTGCAATTACCCTGCATCCACAGCAGCCACTGGCAGCTTTGGATATGGTACCTGCTGAGGAAAAAGCACAAATCATCTATGGTTTTGGAAATGTGGGGGTATCGGATGCTGCTGCTGAAGCAGGAGCCTTATTCCACACCTATGTGGAAGAACAGGCGCAGCTTGTGCCGGATCGCGTGGCGGTGGTGTACGAGGAGCAGCAACTTACGTACCGGAAACTGAACGAGCGCGCGAACCAATTGGCGCGGAGATTGCGGAATGAAGGCGTTGGACGTGAGTCGATGGTTGGCATTTTGAGTGAACGTTCGGTGGATATGCTGGTCGGCGTATTGGCAGTGTGGAAGGCAGGAGGCGCCTATGTGCCGCTGGATGCGGATTATCCGTCCGAACGAATTCGCTTTATGCTGGAGGACAGTGGTGCGGGGGTACTGTTGACCCAAACGGGCTTGCAGGAGCGTGCGCAGGTCTTGACCGGAGGGCAGTTTGAGGCTGAGTTAGAAACAGCGGCTGGAGCTGAAACGATGGAATCAGGTACTCTCCATGGAACCCTGAATGGAACAGCAGATTCGCCACCTGACAGCGAAGCAGCATCCGAATCCGCAGCGAACTTGCGTCTGCATACCGTGCTGGTGCTGGACGATGAGTCGCTGTACATCGGAGACACCACCGATATCGAGCCTATTAACGAACCGCAGGATCTGGCGTATGTGATTTACACGTCTGGGACAACAGGACGTCCGAAAGGGGTCATGATCGAACATCACAGCTTGGTGAATACGGCTGCGGCGTATCGTCGGGATTACCGTCTGAACGAGTTCCCGGTACGACTGCTGCAGCTGGCGAGCTTCTCCTTCGACGTGTTCGTCGGGGATATCGCGCGGACGCTCTATAACGGCGGCACGATGGTTATTTGTCCGAAAGATGACCGGATTGATTTTAGCCGTTTGTATGGCTGGATTCGCGATTACCAGATTACCGTATTCGAATCGACCCCGGCCCTGATCGTACCGTTTATGCAGTATGTGTATGAACAGGGGCTGGACATGAGCAGTCTGGAACTGCTGATTACCAGCTCGGATAGCTGCAGTGTGACGGATTACCGGGTGCTGCAAGAACGATTTGGCGCGGATATCCGCATTATGAACAGTTACGGCGTCACGGAAGCGGCGATTGACTCCAGCTTCTACGATGAAGAGCTGTCGAAGCTGCCAAGCAGCGGCAATGTGCCGATTGGTCAGGCGTGGCTGAACGCCCGCTTCTACATCGTGGACAGCCAGCTGAATCCGGTGCCGATCGGCGTACTAGGTGAACTGTGCATTGGCGGAGCCGGGGTGGCACGAGGCTACCTGAATCGTGCAGACCTGACCGCCGAGAAATTCGTAGCGAATCCATATGTAGCGGGTGAACGATTGTATCGCACAGGCGATTTGGCGCGTTGGATGCCGGATGGCAATGTGGACTTTATCGGCCGGATGGATGATCAGGTCAAAATCCGGGGCTTCCGGATTGAACTCGGCGAGGTGGAAGCACAGCTGCTGACCGTGGACGGCATTCAGAAAGCCATCGTCACCGCCTGGGAAAACGAAGATGGAGACAAGGATTTGTGTGCGTATGTCGTAGCCTCTGAAACGCTGAATTTGCCCGAGCTGCGCAACATGCTGCAGCCCAAGCTGCCGGGGTATATGATCCCGACATATGTCGTACAACTGGATCATTTCCCGCTGACACCAAACGGGAAAATTGACCGCAAAGCGTTGCCTACGCCGGAAGCGCGCCTCGAAGGAGGCACGGCGTATGTTGCGCCGCGGACATTGCTGGAAGAGCAACTGGTACGTATTTGGCAAAGCGTTTTGAATCACCCGCGGATAGGCATCCAGGATAACTTCTTTGAAGTGGGAGGACATTCTCTGCGCGCGACAACACTGATGGCGAAAATCCATCAGGAGCTGAATTACAAGCTGGCGCTGCGAGATATTTTCCAATATCCGACGATTGAGCAACTGGTGCAGGTGATGGGAGAAGTTCAGACACAGCAAACGTATGTATCCATCCCTGTTGCGGAGGAACGTGCATATTATCCGGTTTCCTCGGCGCAAAAACGGATGTACGTGCTGAGTCATTTGGAAGGCGGAGAGGTTAGCTACAATATGCCAGGCGCTTTGATCATTGAAGGTTCCTTGGATAAAACGCGACTGGAGCAAGCCTTCCGCCAGCTGATTGCCCGTCATGAAGCCCTGCGAACCCGATTCGACATGGTGGATGGCGAGGTGATTCAACGGATTGAATCGGGCGTCGCATTCAACGTGGAGCATGTGCAGGCAAGCGAAGAAGAGACCCAGCAGTACGCACAGGACTTTGTACGTGCATTTGATCTCGCACAAGCACCGTTGCTGCGGGTTCAGCTGGTGGAAACCGGACCGGAGCGTCACGTCATGCTCTATGACATGCACCATATTATTTCGGATGGCGTGACTGAAGGAATTATCGTGCAGGAGTTCTCTCAATTGTATGAAGGCAAGGAACTGCCGCCTCTGCGCATCCAGTACAAGGACTATGCGGTTTGGCAGCATGCCGATATGCAAAGTGAACGTCTTCGTGAGCAGGAAAGCTACTGGCTGGACACGATGGCTGGTGACATTCCAGCACTGGATATGCCAACGGATTTTGCAAGACCAGCCGTACAGCGTCTAGAAGGAGATCGATTGGAATTTGCGATCAGCCTGGAGGACAGCGAGCAGTTGAAACAGCTGGCCGCGCAAACCGGCTCCACCTTGTACATGGTGTTGCTGGCCGCATATAGCACGCTCTTGCATAAATATTCGGGGCAGGAGGACATCATCGTCGGCACGCCGATTGCCGGAAGACCGCATGCGGAACTGGAGGGCTTGGTAGGCGTATTCCTCAACACGCTGGCGATCCGCAATTATCCGGCTGGCGACAAAACGTTCCTGGATTACTTGCAAGAGGTCAAAGAGCATGCGCTCAGTGCTTATGAACATCAGGAGTATCCTTTTGAAGAACTGGTTGAAAAGCTGAATTTAACGCGGGATACGAGCCGGAATGCGCTGTTTGACACGATGTTTGAGCTGAAAACATTTGAACAGCAGGAGTTCGAGCTGGAGGGTCTGACCTTTAAAACGTATCCGACGGACAATCATACGGCCAAATTTGATCTGACCTTGGATGCAGTGGAGCAGCCGGAAGGCATTCTGTGCAGTCTGGAATACAGCACGGCGCTGTACAAGCCTGAGACCATCGCGCGATTGGCACAGCATTTTACCGAACTCGTACGTGCAATTACGCTGCATCCGCAGCAGCCACTGGTAGCTTTGGAGATGGTAACCGTCGAGGAAAAGGCACAAATCATCTACGGTTTTGGAGATGTAGGGGTATCGGATGTTGCTGCGGTAGAAGCAGGAGCACTGTTCCATACCTTTGTGGAAGAACAAGCGCAGCTTGTACCGGATCATGTGGCGGTGGTGTACGGGGAGCAGCAGCTTACGTACCGCACACTGAACGAGCGTGCGAACCAATTGGCCCGTAGATTGCGGAATGAAGGCATTGGACGCGAATCGATGGTCGGCATTTTGAGTGAACGTTCAGTGGACATGCTGGTCGGCGTATTGGCGGTATGGAAAGCTGGAGGCGCGTATGTGCCGCTGGATGCAGATTATCCGTCCGAACGCATTCGTTTCATGCTGGAGGACAGCGGTGCGACGGTACTGTTGACCCAAACGGGCTTACAGGAGCGTGCACAGGTCTGGCTGGATGAAAGCGAAGCTACAGTCGAACCTGCAGCGCACTTGCGTCTGCATACCGTACTGGCGTTGGACGATGAGTCGCTGTACATCGGGGATACCACAGACGTCAATCACATCAATGAACCGCAGGATCTGGCGTATGTGATCTACACCTCCGGGACAACGGGACGTCCGAAGGGCGTCATGATTGAGCATCGCAGCTTGGTGAATACGGCTGCAGCTTATCGCCGGGATTACCGTCTGAACCAGTTCCCGGTACGGTTGTTGCAACTGGCGAGCTTCTCCTTCGACGTGTTCGTCGGGGATATCGCACGGGTGTTCTATAACGGCGGAACGATGGTTATCTGTCCGAAAGATGATCGCATCGACCCAAGCCGTCTATATGGCTGGATTCGCGACTATCAGATTACGGTGTTCGAATCGACTCCGGCCCTGATCGTACCGTTTATGCAGCATGTGTATGAACAGGGACTGGACATGAGCAGTCTGGAACTGCTGATCACCAGCTCGGATAGCTGCAGCGTGACAGACTACCGGGTGCTGCAAGAGCGGTTTGGCGCGGATATCCGCATTATGAACAGCTACGGCGTCACGGAAGCGGCGATTGACTCCAGCTTCTACGACGAAGAATTGTCGAAGCTGCCAAGCAGCGGCAATGTGCCGATTGGCCAGGCGTGGCTGAACGCACGGTTTTACATCTTGGACAGCCAGTTGAATCCGGTGCCGATCGGCGTACGGGGCGAGCTGTGCATTGGCGGTGCCGGGGTGGCACGAGGCTACCTGAATCGTGCGGACCTGACAGCCGAGAAATTCGTGGCCAATCCGTTCGTGCCAGGTGAACGACTGTACCGCACAGGCGACTTGGCGCGGTGGATGCCAGACGGCAATGTGGACTTTATCGGCCGGATGGATTATCAAGTGAAAATCCGGGGCTACCGGATCGAGCTGGGCGAGATTGAAACGGCGATCCAGCGGGTGCCGGGTGTGCGTCAAGCGGTAGTCATCGACCGGACAGATGAGCGTGGACATAAGTATTTGTGCGGATACATCACAGGAGAAGCCGAGCTGCGGATCGAGGAGGTACAGGCCGAACTGGAAGCCGGGCTGCCAGCGCACATGGTGCCTGCACGTTTGATGCGACTGGAGACGATCCCCCTGACGAGCAACGGCAAAATTGACCGCAAGGCCTTGCCGGAACCGGAAGGAAGCATCCATACGGGTGCAGCTTATGTCGCACCGCGTACCACGGTGGAGCAAGTACTGGCTGCGGTATGGGCCGGAGTACTCGGCGTGGAAGCGGTAGGCACGCAGGATAACTTCTTTGAACTGGGTGGCGATTCGATCAAAGCCTTGCAAGTATCCTCCCGATTGCTGCAAGCAGGTTATCGACTGGAGATGAAAGACCTGTTCAGTCATCCAACCGTGTCTGCCTTGGCACTGAAAGTCCAATCGGTGACCCGATTGGCGGATCAGAGCGAAGTGGTGGGCGCTGTGAAACTGACACCGGTGCAACAATGGTTCTTTGAGCAGAACCTGACGGATGCTCATCATCATAACCAGTCCATTATGCTGCATAGCAAGGACGGTTTTGATGAACCGGCATTGCGCACGGCGATGGATCAAATCGTTAGCCATCACGACGCACTGCGTATCATTTTCCGTCCTAGTGAGCACGGTTATGAAGCCTGGAACCGCGCGATTGGGGAGGGCGAGCTGTATACGCTGGAACGTATGGACTTCAGCCATGAGACTGAGGTGGCAGCGGCGATCGAGGCCAAAGTGAATGAAATTCAGGCGGGCATTCATTTAAGCGAAGGACCGCTGGTGAAGCTGGGGCTGTTCCATTGTCCCGATGGAGATCATTTGCTGATGGCGATTCATCACTTAGTGGTGGATACCGTATCTTGGCGCATTTTGTTCGAGGATATTACGACCGCCTATGAGCAGGCATTGAACGGACAAGCAGCTCGTCTTCCGCACAAAACGGATTCGTTCCGCATCTGGGCGGATGGGCAGTCTCAATATGCCAACAGTCCGGCCATGGCAGCAGAACTCGCATTCTGGAGGGAAATGGAACATGGTGTATATCAGCCGCTTCCAAAAGACGAGTCCCCTTCTCATTCCTTGAATAGGGACAGCGAGAACATTACAGTTACGTGGACAGCTCAGGAAACGGAGCAGCTGTTAAAACAGGCGCATCGTGCCTACAACACGGAGATGAATGATGTGCTGCTTACCGCATTGGGGCTGACGATTCATCGCTGGGCGGGCCTGGAACGAGTGCTCGTGAGCCTGGAAGGCCATGGACGGGAATCCATTTTGCCAGAACTGGATATTACGCGCACCGTGGGCTGGTTTACGACCCAATTCCCGGTTGTGCTGGATATGAGCGTGGGGCAAGACCTTTCACAGCGCATCAAACATGTGAAAGAAGGACTACGCCGCATTCCGCAAAAGGGCATTGGCTACGGTATGTTGAGATACCTGTCCGCAGCACGTGAGCAAGAGCGTTTTGTAACCGAACCTGAAATCAGCTTTAACTATTTGGGACAATTTGACCAAGATATGCAAAATCAATCCATTGGTGTATCTCCTTACGCTAGCGGTGCAGAACTTAGCGCCCATGCAGCCAGATCGCACACGCTGGATATGAACGGACTGATTTCGGAAGGCGAACTGCAATTGACGATCAGCTACAGCAAGCAGGAATATCGTCGTGAAACGATGGAGCAGCTAGCTGAAGAGTTTAGAATCAGTTTGCAGGAAATCATTGCGCATTGCACAAGCCGCAAACAGCAGGAGCTGACGCCAAGCGATGTCATGCTGAAACATGTAACCATGGCCGAGCTGGATCAATTGGTAGAACGGACTCGTGACATGGGGGAACTGGAAAATGTCTATGCGCTGACGCCGATGCAAAAAGGCATGTTGTTCCATAGTCTGATGGATGCAGAGTCAGGTGCTTATTTTGAACAAACGACCTTTGATTTGCACGGACGCTTCCAAGCGGATATTTTCCAAGATAGCTTGAATCATTTGGCGCAGCGGCATGAAATATTTAGAGCTAATTTCATCAGCGGTTGGCAGGATGAGCCTGTGCAGGTCATTTTCCGCCGTAAGGATGTTGGTTTCAGATGTGAAGATTTGCGTCATCTGAATGAGCAGGAGCGTGACGCGTATGTGAAGGAATTTATTCGCAAGGACAAGGCAGCCGGGTTCGATTTGTCCCGGGATGCGTTGATGCGCGTGGCGATTTTACGAACAGGCGACGAGGATTATTATTTTGTGTGGAGCTCTCATCACATCTTGATGGATGGCTGGTGTGTGGCGTTAGTCACGGATGAGGTGTTTGAGGCTTATTTTGCAGCCGTGGAGCATAGACAGCCGAAGCTTGCCCCCGTGACTCCATACAGTCAGTATATTGAGTGGCTTGAAGCACAGGATGTAGAAGCCGCAGCTGCGTACTGGAAGGATTATTTGCTCGGCTATGATCAGCAAACTTCGATTCCGACCGGAAAAGTAGGCGTGAAAGCGGACGGTGCACAATTTGAGCATATCCTGTGCGATCTGGGCAAGGATTTGACCGGACGTATGGAAATGGTGGCCAAGCAGCATCACGTGACCCCGAATACATTGCTGCAAACAGCCTGGGGATTGCTGCTCCAAAAGTACAACGGTAGTGACGACGCTGTTTTTGGCGGTGTAGTGTCTGGTCGTCCAGCGGATATTACGGGGATCGAAAATATGGTGGGCTTGTTCATTAACACCATTCCAATACGTATCCGCAGTGGGGCTGAGGACACCTTTGCTGACATGATCAGAACGAATCAGCAGCAGGCGCTGACTTCTCAAGATTATGAAACGTATCCGCTGTATGAAATTCAAGCCTTGAGCGAGCAAAAGCAAGATCTGATCAACCACATTATCGTGTTTGAAAACTATCCGGTGGAGGAGCAGGTCGAGCAACTTGGCGAAGGTGCAGAGTCGGATTTTGAAATTCTCAATGCCGGCATGATTGAACAAACCAACTATGATTTCAATCTGGTCGTTATGCCGCAGGAAGCGATGAAAATCCGATTTGAATACAATGCGAAGTTATATGATCGTGAAGCCGTTGAACGGACTCAGGGCCATCTGATACAGCTGTTGGAGCAGGTGGTGGCGAAGCCGGACATTCGAGTGCAGGAGCTGGATGTGGTAACCGCGCAGGAGCGTGAGCAAATTCTCCGCGTATGGGGAAATACAGCCGCCGAGTATCCAAGCGGGCAAACGATCCATGGCTTGTTCGAGACACAAACGGCGCAGACACCGGAGCAGCCAGCGTTGTTCTTCGAAGGAGAGCAGCTGACCTATCGCGAGCTGAATGAACGTGCGAATCGTCTGGCGCGCACCTTGCGTAGTCAAGGCGTGACGAAGGATCGACTGGTGGGTCTGATGACCGAGCGTTCGGTAGACTTGATCGTGGGCATCTTCGGGATTTTAAAAGCCGGGGGTGCATATGTCCCCATCGATCCGACGTATCCAGAGGAGCGTATCCGCTACATGCTGGACGACTCAGGAGCGAAGCTGTTGTTAACGCAAAACCATCTGGTGGACAAAGCAGCTTTTGACGGTAACGTGCTGGTGCTGAATGGGGTACAGGGTGTGTATCACGAGGATGCTTCCAATCTGGAACTGTTGTCTGGTCCGAACGATCTGGCCTATGTCATTTATACGTCGGGTACGACGGGGCAGCCGAAGGGCGTTATGGTGGAGCATCACGGGCTGTGCAATCTGAAAACGTATTTTGATCAGACGCTCAAAATCCGTACGTCGGATCATGCGTTGCTATTCGCCAGCTATTCGTTTGATGCGGCTTGCTGGGAAATCTTCCAGGCGCTGTTCTGCGGAGCCACGTTGTATGTACCAACGACAGAGACGATTTTGAACTACGAGCGGTTTGAGCAATATATGGCGGATCATCAAATCACGGTAGCAGCTTTGCCGCCGACCTATGCGGTGTATCTGGAGCCAGAACGGATGCCAAACTTGCGTATTCTGTTTACGGCGGGTTCTGCATCCTCAACCGAGCTGGTATACAAGTGGAAGGATCAAGTGGCGTACTACAACGGTTACGGTCCCACCGAAAACTCGGTGGCGACGTCCATCTGGCCCGTATCCGAGGATGATAGAGCCGGACAGCTGATTTCTATCGGACGCCCTGTGCCGAATCACCGGGTATACATGGTGGATGTGCATGGACATTTGGCTCCGGTAGGCGTAGCGGGTGAACTGTGCGTGTCCGGTCCGGGTCTGGCTCGGGGTTATCTGGATCGCCCAGAGCTGACGGCTGAGAAATTTATACCAAATCCGTTTGCGGCTGGTGAAGCCGGCTACGAACGAATGTACCGTACGGGTGACTTGGCGAGATGGATGCCAGACGGCAACATCGAATATTTGGGCCGGATCGACCATCAGGTGAAAATCCGGGGCTATCGGATCGAGTTGGGCGAGGTAGAGGCACAAATTTTGAAGGTGGAGGACGTACAAGAGGTCATCGTACTGGCACAAGCGGACGAACAGGGGCAAAACCAACTGGTGGCGTACTATGTTGCTGAACGGGAAGTAAGCGCTGGTGAGCTGCGTAGCTTACTGGGCGAGGAGCTTCCAAACTACATGGTGCCTTCGTATTTGGTACAGCTGAAGCAGATGCCGTTGACACCGAATGGTAAAATCGACCGCAAGGCACTGCCAACATCGGAAGTCAACCTGCAAAGCGGAGCCGATTATGTCGCACCGCGGACGTGGGTGGAAGTGAAGCTGGCGCAAATTTGGCAGGATGTGCTGGGTCTGGCGCAGGTCGGTGTGAAGGAAAACTTCTTCGAGATTGGCGGACACTCGCTGCGGGCGACGACGCTGGCCTCGAAAATTCACAAGGAGCTGAACAAGCCGCTTCCACTGCGCAGTATTTTTGAAGCGCCAACGATTGAACAACTGGCAGTCGTACTAGAACATCTCGATCAAGTAACATATGCGTCCATTCCGGTGACGGAAAAACGCAACTTCTACCCGCTTTCCTCGGCGCAAAAACGACTGTATGTGCTGCATCAGTTCGACCCGAATGATGTGAACTACAACATGCCGTCGGTGCTGCAAGTGAGCGGACCGCTGGATGTGAAACGGGTAGAAGACGCGTTCCGTCAATTAATCGCCCGTCATGCGACCTTGCGTACCCGCTTTGCACTGGTGGACAGTGAGCCGGTGCAATGGATTGAGGACACCGTGCCGTTCGAGGTGGAATATACAAAGGTACAGGTAGAGGGTGCGACTGCGGATACGATGGTCAGCCAGGAAGCACAAGAACGTGTCCAGCAGTTTGTACGTCCGTTCGATCTGCAAGCCGCTCCGCTGCTGCGGGTAGGCTTGGTAGATTTGGGTGTACAAGGAACCGAGCAGGAACCGCAGCATTTGCTCATGCTCGATATGCACCATATCGTCTCGGATGGTGTGTCCATGGGAGTACTGACCGATGAATTTGTCCGCTTGTACGACGGTGAAGAGCTTTCGCCATTGCGAATACAGTACAAGGATTATGCGGTATGGCAGCAAAGCGAAGCCCATCAAGAGTGGATGCAACGTCAGGAAGCGTACTGGCTCGACACCTTCCGGGGTGAACTGCCTGTGCTGGATCTACCGACAGACTTTGCCCGTCCGTCGGTACGAAGTACGGCAGGCGATACGGTGGTGTTCGGGCTGGAGCGCGAAGCTAGCGAACGCCTGAAAGAACTGGCGGCGCACACAGGCTCGACGTTGTATATGGTGCTGCTGGCAGCGTACACCGCTCTCTTACACCAATACAGCGGGCAAGAAGATATTGTAGTCGGCACACCGATTGCAGGACGACCGCATGCAGATTTGGAACCGATCCTCGGGATGTTCGTCGGTACGTTGGCATTGCGAAACTATCCGACAGCGGAACATACCTTCCGCAGCTACGTGGAAGAAGTGAAAGTTTGTGCTCTGCAAGCCTATGAACATCAGGACTATCCATTTGAGGAACTGGTGGAAAAGCTAAATGTGAAGCGGGATATGAGCCGCCATCCGCTGTTCGATACGATGTTTACCCTGCAAACCACCGAGGAAGGCGAACTGCAACTGGCAGATCTGAGCTTCCGTCCATACGGCTTGGAACAAACGCCAGCGAAGTTTGATTTGACGCTGGAAGCCAGAGAGGAAGAGGCAGGCATCCAGTTCGGATTGCAGTATGCAACTGCGTTGTACGAGCGCGAAACGGTAGAACGGATGACGCGTCACTTTGTTCGCTTGGCCGAAGCGGTGGCGGCGAACCCGGATGCGAAGCTGGGTGAGCTGGAGTTGATTACGGCGGAAGAAACCGTGCAGATTCTGAAGGTGTTCAATGATTCGAATGCGCACAGCCTGCTTGGAGCATTGCAAGGCCGTTCGCTCAGCGAACGCTTTGAAGAGCAAGCGAAGCGCAACCCTGAGCGGATAGCAGTTGTGTCTGGGGCCACCGCGCTGACCTACACTGAGCTGAATGAGCGTGCGAACCAATTGGCTCGTGTGTTACGAGCGGAAGGGGTCGAAGCAGATCAACCGGTTGGCGTATTGCTGGAACGTTCTGCGGATATTCTGGTGAGCATTCTGGGGGTACTTAAGGCCGGAGGCGCATATGTACCAATGGATACGATGTATCCACAGGAGCGCATCGACTACATGCTCCAAGACAGTGGGGCCAAGGTCGTGATTACAAGCAGAGTTGCCAACCTGTCGCTCAGCTTGCCATCCACAGTTCGAGCTGTAGTCTTGGATGACGAGGACGTTCAAGCTCAACTGGGAGCACAGGATGCGAGCAATTTAATCCCTGTCGCCCGCCCGCATAACCTGGCCTATATGATTTACACGTCAGGTACCACCGGCCAGCCGAAAGGGGTCATGATCGAGCAGGGCAGTGTTAGCAATCTGGTAGATGCTTTATTGGAGCGAGTATACAGCCGTTATGAACAGCCGCTTCATGTCGCATGGCTGTCGGCATTTGTATTTGACGCTTCAGTGAAGCAAATCTTTGCCAGCTTGCTGTTAGGCCACACCCTGCACGTGGTGTCCCGTGACGTCAGTCTGAGCGGAGAGCATTTGATCGCCTACTACCGTACGCACCGGATTGATCTGTCGGACGGCACACCTGCGCATCTGCATATTTTGAACGAAAGCGTCAATGTGACGGAAGCGCCGGAGGTGAAGCATTACCTGATCGGTGGCGAAGCATTATCCGTGCAGCTGGTAAATGTGTTCCTGCACAAGTGGTCCGGGTATCGTCCGGTGATTACCAACGTGTACGGTCCGACCGAAACCACGGTAGATGCGACTGCTTATACGATTGAAGATGTGGAAGCCCTGAACGCACTGCTGGAAAAAGGGGAGCATACGGTATCCATCGGAACGCCGATAGCGAACCAGTCCGTGTACATCTTGAACAGCCAGCAACAGCTGGTACCGATCGGGATCGCAGGTGAGCTTTATATCGGAGGTGCAGGTGTAGGACGAGGATACCTGAACCTGCCGGAGCTGACGGCAGAGAAGTTCGTCCTGAATCCGTTCGCTGATACGGCAGCAACCGATCAAGCGGACAGCACTCACGCAAACCGGATGTACCGGACGGGCGACCTGGCACGGTGGTTGCCAGACGGCAGCATTGAGTATTTGGGCCGGATCGACCATCAGGTGAAAATCCGGGGTTACCGGATCGAGCTGGGCGAAGTGGAAGCGCAGCTGCTGACCGTGGATGGCATTCAGAAAGCCGTGGTCACAGCATGGGAAAACGAAGACGGACACAAGGACCTGTGTGCCTACATCATAGCTTCAGAGTCCCTGAGTTTGCCGGAGCTGCGCAATGCGCTGCAGCCGAAGCTGCCGGATTACATGATCCCGACGTATGTGGTACAACTGGATCGTTTCCCGCTGACACCGAACGGGAAAATCGACCGTAAGGCGTTGCCGGCACCGGAAGCACGTCTCGAAGGAGGCCTGGAGTACGTTGCACCGCGGACGCCGCTGGAAGCCAAACTAGCCCAAATCTGGCAGGATGTCTTGAAACTGTCCAGCGTAGGAGTCACCGACTCATTCTTTGACGTGGGTGGGCACTCCCTGCGGGCAACGACGCTGGTGGCCAAAATCCATCAGGAACTGGACAGCCGGATTACGCTGCGTGAGGTGTTCCAACACTTTACGATTGAGCAGCAAGCCCAGCTCATCGCAACGCACGGGACAGACACCTATACGGTGATCCCTGCGGCGGCGCAACAGGCGTACTACCCGGTTTCCTCGGCTCAAAAACGACTGTACATTTTGAGCCATCTGGAAGGTGGGGATCTCAGCTACAATATGCCGGGTGTATTAACCGTGGAGGGGCCACTTCAGGCCGATCGGCTGGAAGATGCGTTCCGTCAGTTAATAGCCCGCCATGAAACGCTGCGGACTTCCTTTGAAATGGTGGAAGGCGAGGTCGTTCAGCGCGTTTACGATCAAGTGGAGTTTGCAGTAGAGCGCCTGCAGGCTAGGGAGTCCGAAGCCGAAGCTTATATCGAGTCCTTTGTACGCAGCTTTGATCTTCGCCAGGCACCACTGCTGCGTGTTCGTCTCATTCAAACTGGACCAGAGCGCCATCTCCTGATGTACGACATGCACCATATTATTTCAGACGGTGTATCGTCTAACAATATCGTGCAGGAGCTGGTACAACTGTACGAAGGGCAGGAATTAAAGCCGCTGCAAATTCAGTACAAGGACTATGCCGTATGGCAGCAGCAGGAGACGCAGCGTGAGTCATACCAACGCCGGGAACACTTCTGGCTGGAGCATTTAGCCGGAGAATTGCCGGTACTGGATTTGCCAATTGCTTATCCTAGACCTGCTGTTCGCAGCTTCGAGGGTGCGATGTATGAATTTACAGTGGACGCGAATGTATCCGAGCAACTGCACCGAATTGCGGCACAAACCGGAAGTACACTGTACATGGTGCTGTTGAGTGCCTACACCATTCTGCTGTCCAAATACAGCGGTCAGGACGATTTGATCATCGGTACGCCGGTAGCAGGCCGCTTGTTGCCTGAACTGGAGCCACTGATCGGAATGTTCGTCAACACGCTAGCCATCCGGCATCAGCCGAAGGGCAACCAACCGTTCCACAGCTACTTGCTAGAAGCCAGAGATCGTACGCTGCAAGCCTTTGAGCATCAGGATTATCCACTGGAAGAGTTGGTGGAAAAGCTGGATGTAGCACGGGATGCAAGCCGTAACCCATTATTTGACACTATGTTTGTACTGCAAAATACGGAGTCACAGGAAGCGAAGCTAGAAACGCTGTCCTTCAGTCCATATGTTCAGGAGCACAGCATCTCCAAATTCGATTTGACCTTGTCTATGAGTGATGAAGACGGGGAAATCAAGGGTTCCTTTGAATATTGCACGAAGCTGTTTGGAGCCGACGCTATTGAGAGATTAACCAGAGATTTGATAGCGATCCTGTCCCAGGTTGGGATCAATCCAGATTTGCTGTTAAGCGATATTCAGGTGAACTCGGACGAGCAACCGGAAGGCTTCTCGCCGGATTCCATCGACTTTGTTTTCTAAATCCGTTTTCTAAATGCAATGAATTCACTTTGCGTGTGCAGAGGGCGGCGGCTTGTCCGACTGCCCTTGCCTGCAAAGTATTCTTTTTCTGACACAACGCTCATGTATGTAACAACGCACCATCCAACCGGGGGGAACAGGCCCCGAGAAGCAGGAGGGATGTCATTGAAAGCCTTATTTGAGAAGGAAAAAAATTACTGGAGCCATAAACTGGAATCTGAGGATCATATCATCTGCCTACCATACACCAACCATGTGTCCAGAAATACAACTGTAACGAGTTTAAATTCCCATACGTACACGCTCACATTTCCAACTGAAATTTCCCAAAGAATATCATCTATAACAGGTGGCGCTCCATGGGCCGTGTTTATGGTCCTGCTTGCTGGAGTAGAGAGCTTATTGCATAAATACACATGTGAGGAACGTGTGCTGCTGGGCATTCCGGTAGCCAAGTCTAGCAATGGTGCTACAAAGCCGATCAACCATCTGCTTTTATTGAAAAATACGCTGGATTCCAGCACAACCTTCAAAGCGTTGCTGTCTCAAATCAAAACCTCTGTCGGCGAAGCTATTGAACATCAAAACATTCCTTTTTGGAACTATTCTGAATTACTTGACATTCAACGTAATGAGGATGGAAAGCCTCTTATTCACACCACAGTATCCTTGCAAAATATTCATATTTCTGATTTTTTGAATCACGTACAATCTGAACTAGATTTCCAGTTTCAATGGGAAAATGAAGCGGTCTCCCTGAACGTAAAGTATAATAGCGACCGTTATAGCGAGACGACGATTGAGCACTTTGTTGAGCAGCTTCTGCGGCTGTACACTATTGTTTTGCAGCAGCCAGAGTTGGCGATTTCCACAACACAAGTGCTGTCAGAGCAAGAAGTAGAGCAGCTGGTCCATACCTTCAACGATACAAATGTGGATTATCCACGTCATGCGTCTATTCATGAATTGTTCGAGAAACAGGCGAAGCAGGCACCACAGCAGGTGGCGGTAGTGTGTAGGCAAGATAGCCTAACCTATGCAGAATTGAATGAAAAGGCCAACCGACTGGCTCATTCTTTACGTAAGCAGGGAATCCGCACCGAGCAGACGGTCGGCATTGTAGCTGAACGCTCGATTGAGATGATTGTCGGTATGCTCGGAATTCTCAAAGCAGGTGGAGCATATGTACCCATTGATTCTGATTACCCGGATGAGCGTGTACGCTATTTGCTGAAGGATTCCGGTGCGGACATACTGCTCGTGCAGCGAATGGAACATCGGCCCACTGATTTTAAGGGAATGGTGCTTGACCTTAGCGATGCAGCAATTTATGGAACGGATGATGCTGATCGTTACGATCCCATTTTGCCGAATGATCACGGAACGAATACTGATCCGGGATACGTGGACTGCCTAGATCCGTTCTACTCCATTTCCGCCAGTCCCGAACTTGCTTCTACGACAACCATACAACCAGAAAACATGCAACCCAAAGCTACGCAATCAGAACAAGCAAAACAAATACAGCACGCTTATGCAGCTGAAGAACAACCGAAAGCGAGCGCAGCTGGTCGCTTGGCCTATATTATGTACACCTCAGGGACTACAGGCCAGCCCAAAGGGGTTATGGTGGAGCACCGTAATGTCGTGCGTTTGGTGACAAACACAAATTATGCACGCTTGAATGCCGACACGCGCATTTTGCAGACCGGGTCTGTTGTCTTTGACGCGTCCACCTTCGAAATTTGGGGTGCGTTATTGAACGGTGGACAGCTGGTGCTGGTGAGTCAGGATGTTATTTTGGACGCGCCCAAGCTCAAGGAAGTTGTTCGCAATCACGGCATTACCACGATGTGGCTGACCGCACCACTCTTTAATCAGCTATCCCAGCAGGACTTGGAACTATTTGAGGGGATGCGGGAGCTATTGGTTGGTGGTGATGTGCTGTCCGTACCGCATATTAACCGGGTATTGGAGGCCCATCCGAATCTACATATCATTAACGGCTACGGTCCGACGGAAAACACGACCTTTTCCACCACACATGCCATTATCGGCGTTCAATCGGCATCTGTGCCCATTGGTAGCCCGATCCATAACTCGACGGCATATGTCGTGGACGGTTCGATGCAGCTCCAGCCTGTTGGAGCGTGGGGAGAACTGATCGTCGGCGGTGACGGGGTGGCTCGCGGATACCGCAACCGCCCAGAACTGACGACCGAAAAGTTCATTGACAGTCCGTTCCGTGGCGGCGAACGCTGCTATCGAACAGGGGACCTGGTGCGTTGGAATGCGGACGGGACGCTGGAATATAAGGGACGAATCGACGCGCAGGTGAAAATTCGAGGCTACCGGATTGAGCTGGGCGAGGTGGAAGCACAGCTGTTGAAGCTGGAGGCAGTCCGAGAAGCTGTTGTAATTGCACATGAAGATGAGCAGGGGCAAAAGCTGCTCTGCGCATATGTGGTCACCCATGCGGAAGTAGCGACAAGTGAGCTGCGTAGTGCTTTGAGCCAGGAGCTACCGGGCTACATGGTACCGTCGTATTTTGTGCAGCTGGAGCAATTGCCACTGACGCCCAATGGCAAGGTGGATCGCCGATCGTTGCCACAACCAGAGGGAGGTGTAAGCTCAGGCGCAGAATATGTACCTCCTCAAAATCAATTACAAGCACAACTGGCTAGCATCTGGAAAGATGTGCTGGAGCTTGAGCGCATTGGGATTAAGGATAACTTTTTTGAGGCAGGAGGACATTCCCTGCGGGCGACACATGTCATATCACTCATCTATAAGGAATTGCATAAAAATGTGCAGCTAAAGGATCTGTTCCAGCATCCGACAATTGAACAGCTGGCGCAGGTTATTGAAGCACTGGAGCAAACCACCTATGAATCCATCCCTGTTACGGAGAATAAGCCATTTTATGCGGTCTCATCGGCTCAAAAACGGATGTATATCCTCAATCAGCTTGATGGAGCGGGAATTAGCTATAACATACCTGGTGCCCTGACTCTGACCGGTTCACTTGATCACAAGGCACTGGATAACGCGTTCCGTCAGCTTATTGACCGCCATGAAACATTGCGCACAAGTTTTGAGACCATGAACGGTGAACCTGTCCAGCGAGTACATGACGAGGTTCCTTTTTGCATGGAATTGACCTATGCTCACGGAGCTGCCCCAAAGGAAACGGATGAGCTGGTACGTAACTTTGTCAAACCATTCGATCTGGGGCAGGCCCCGATATTCCGAGTTGGTTTGATTGAAACAGACCCAGAGCATCATATTTTGCTCATGGACATGCATCATATCATTTCGGACGGCACCTCTATAAATGTACTAATTCAGGACTTTATTCATTTATATGCAGGCGACACACTGCCATCGCTACGCATTCAGTATAAAGACTACGCCGCTTGGCAACAGAAGCAGCAGCAAAGTGAACGCTACCGGGAACAGGAAAACTACTGGCTCAATACCTTCGCAGGAGAGCTACCTGTGCTTGATCTACCGACTGATTATCCACGCCCAGCGGTGAGAAGCTTTGAAGGAGATGTGCTGGAATTTACGCTTGACCAACGACAAAGCGAAGGCTTAAAAAGCATTGCGGTGCAGACGGAATCGACATTATATATGGTGCTGTTGGCTGCCTATTCGGCTTTGCTTAGCCACTATAGCGGGCAGGAGGATATTATTGTCGGTTCGCCAATTGCAGGGCGGCCTCATGCGGATCTTGGCAGTCTGATCGGGATGTTCGTGAATACACTGGCAATCCGTAATTATCCAGAAGGCGGGAAAACGTTCCGCGATTATGTGTTGGAGGTCAAGGAAAACGCGTTAAAGGCTTTTGAACATCAGGATTATCCGTTTGAAGAGCTGGTGGAGAAGCTGGGCGTAGATCGAGATTTAAGCCGTAATCCGTTATTTGATACCATGTTTGCACTACAAAACATAGAGCAAAAAGAGCAGCAGCTGGCGGGGCTGCAATTGGCATCTTATCCAAGTGAGCAAACGACGGCCAAATTTGATTTGAGTCTGTTCGCAGTGGAGGATGAAGAACAAATTTCCTGCGCTCTTCAATACGGAACTCGGCTGTACAAACGGGAAACCATTGAACGACTGACTGAACATTTGCAGCAGCTTATCAATGCGGTTATAAAACAGCCGAATATCGCTCTTTCGGCTATAGAAATGGTTTCGGCCCAAGAAAAAGAGCTGCTTGTGCAGAGATTCAATGATACGGTAGCAGACTATCCGTATCCACGAGATCAAGCACTGCATGTGCTGTTCGAGGAACAGGTAGCGCAATCACCAGATCGGCTGGCCATCACCTTTGCGGACATGCAGCTTACCTACCGCGAGCTGAATGAACGTGCCGACCGTCTGGCACGCATACTCGCTTCCCATGGGATACAGCGCGGGTCCGAGCCAGAGACACAGCGAGTAGGGATTATGGCTGAACGCTCCATTGAAATGGTCGTCGGTATGCTGGCGATTTTGAAGGTCGGAGGGGCTTACGTTCCCATTGATCCTGATTATCCTGAAGAGCGTATCCGTTATTTACTGGAGGATTCCAGTGCGGGGCTGTTACTGTTACAGCGACGTGAGCAGATTCCTTTTGAACCCGGCATTCCGGTCATCGATTTGAGTGATGTACAGCGATGCAATAGCAAATCTGAATGTGACGCTCAGACGGATGGAACAATTGCGATTACAACAGGGGGATCTTCCTCCGATCTTGCGTACGTGATCTACACCTCTGGTACGACAGGCAAGCCGAAGGGCGTGATGATTGAGCACCGTAATGTCGTGCGCCTAGTGAAAAACAAAAGCTATGCCATGCTTGATGAAAATACACGTATGCTGCAATTGGGCGCAGTTGTGTTCGATGCCTCCACATATGAAATCTGGGGAACGCTGCTGAACGGGGGACAACTGTATGTGGTAAGCCATGACACTATTCTGGATGCCTCCAAGCTCAAACAGGCAATTGACAAGTATCGTGTTAACACGATGTTCATGACTACGGCTTTATTCAATCAGTATTCGCAGCAAGAAATCGGAGTGTTTGCGTCCTTGAAGGAGTTGCTCGTGGGTGGTGATGTGTTGTCTGTACCACACGTCAATCGTGTTTTGAAGGAGTACCCGCAGCTTCGCCTGGCCAATATTTATGGTCCGACGGAGAACACCACCTTTTCCACCATCTATGACATTACAGAACCGCAAACCCAGGCTATTCCCATTGGACGTCCAATTGATCACTCGACCGCTTATGTGGTCAATCGTTCGTTGAAGCTGCAACCTATCGGGGCCTGGGGAGAGCTGATCGTCGGTGGCGACGGTGTTGGGCGAGGATATCTGAATCGGCCCGAGCTTACGGCGGAAAAATTTATTGAAAGTCCATTCCGGTCTGGAGAATATTGCTATCGTACAGGAGACTTAGTGCGTTGGCGTGCTGATGGTGTACTGGAGTACAAGGGAAGAATGGATGAACAGGTCAAAATTCGCGGCTACCGCATCGAACTGGGTGAAATTGAAACCCGTTTGTCCACGATTCCAGGTGTGAAGGAATCGGTTGTTACCGTGCGGCAGGACGATCACGGACAAAAACAGCTGTGTGCCTATTTTGCAACAGACAGTGAATTGAGCGCCAGCGACTTACGTAACATTTTGTCGCAGGATCTGCCTGGCTATATGGTGCCGTCCTACTTTGTGCAGCTCTCCAGACTGCCTTTGACGCTGAATGGCAAAGTAGACCGTAGGGCACTGCCCGCACCTGAGCACAATCTCGATACAGGTATGGATTATGTGGCACCCGAGACGGATGTCCAACAGGCACTGGCTACGGCTTGGGGAGCCATTCTTGGTATCCCGAAAGTCGGAATACAGGATAACTTTTTCCATTTGGGTGGTGACTCCATCAAGGCCATCCAAGTATCGTCCCGCTTGTTTCAGGCTGGATACAAGCTGGAAATGAAGGATTTGTTCAAATACCCGACAATTGCGGGACTAAGCACATATATTCAGCCTGTTAACCGAATAGCCGAGCAGGGCGAGGTTACAGGAAATGTAGTGCTTACACCGATTCAGCGCTGGTTTTTTGAACAGCCAACGGAAGAACCACACTATTTTAACCAATCTGTCATGCTCTATCGTCAGGAAGGCTATGACGAACAGGCACTACGGCGGGCGCTCCATAAGATTACTTCGCACCATGATGCATTGCGTATGGTTTTTAGTTTGTCGGAGAACGGATGTACAGCATGGAACCGCAGTGTAGAGGAAGGCGAACCGTACCATCTGGAATGCTTTGACTATAATGACAGCGATGTAAACAAGCAAGATTTGGCGAAGATAATTGAAGCGAAATGCAATGAAATTCAATCTGGTATTTCCCTAAGCGAAGGTCCGCTGATGAGACTGGGGCTGT
The DNA here is from genome assembly GCF_054602535.1 of Paenibacillus sp. SEL1. Classification (NCBI taxonomy): domain Bacteria; kingdom Bacillati; phylum Bacillota; class Bacilli; order Caryophanales; family Paenibacillaceae; genus Paenibacillus; species Paenibacillus sp. SEL1. The sequence continues at coordinate 4,670,979 of NZ_CM137723.1, forward strand.
TCCGTTGCCCGGATGGAGATCATCTGCTGGTCGTGATTCATCATTTGGCGGTGGACGGGGTATCCTGGCGCATTTTATTCGAGGATTTGGCGACTGCTTATGATCAAGCCTCCAAGGGTGAACAGGTGATTCAGCTGCCTCATAAAACAGATTCGTTCCAAACATGGGCCGAGCAACTGCACGCTTATGCCAACAGTCCAGCTATGGAACATGAGCGAGCGTATTGGGGGAAACTTGCACAAGCGGAACTGGCTTCTTTGCCGCAGGATTATGGGCATAACGAGCACGAAAAGCCATTGATTGGCGATAGTGAGTCGGTTACTGCTTTGTGGACACATGCAGAGACAGAGCAGCTGCTTAAGCAGGCCAATCGTGCCTACCGTACAGAAATTAATGACCTGTTGTTGACGGCGGTAGGAATGGCATTGCAAGCATGGAGTAGAAATGATCGTTTCCTGATAAATCTAGAGGGACATGGACGTGAAGCCATTTTACCAGAGGTGGACATTACTCGAACGATAGGGTGGTTTACAAGCCAATATCCTGTTTTGCTCGATATGCCGGAAGAACTGGCACTCTCGCAACGGATTAAGCGTGTGAAGGAAGGACTGCGCGGCATTCCGCAAAAAGGGATTGGCTACGGTGTGCTGAAATATTTATCCAACCGTCAGACACAGGCACCGGAGGCATCTCCAGCCATATTTACGACAGATCCCGAAATCAGCTTTAACTATTTGGGACAGTTCGATCAGGATATGAAAGGGAACGACTTGCAATCATCCTCATATGAGGGTGGGATGCCGCTGAGCCCGACCATGGCTCGAACGTATACGCTGGATTTTGGCGGCATTATTTCGGGAGGCCAACTGGGTCTGACGATTAGCTATAGTCGTACCAGCTATAGACCGGAGACCATCGAGCGATTGGCGAAATTCCTGGAATCGAGCCTGCGTGAAATTTTGGCGCATTGCACCCATAAAGAACACCCGGAGCTTACCCCAAGTGATATTTCTTATAAAGGAATGAGTGTGGAGGGCTTGGACAGCCTCTTATCTGAAATGGGTGCTGCGGGTGAGATCGACAATGTATATGCACTGACCCCCATGCAGAAAGGGATGCTGTTTCACAGCCAGCTAGATAGTCAAGCAGCTGCGAATGACGCATATTTTGAGCAGGTTTCTTATGATATGCGAGGTCAGATGGACATTCGGGCTTTTGCAGAAAGCCTGAATATTCTGGTTCGGCGACATGAGGCGCTGCGTACACATTTTTATTTTGGCAGAGATACGGAACCGTTGCAGGTGGTGTATCGAAATCGGGATTGCGGCTTTCAATATGAAGATTTACACCATCTGGATGAGGATGAAATAGATACCAGGGTGAAAAATTTCAAGCTACAAGATAAAGCACGGGGCTTTGATCTGCGTCGGGATGTCCTGCTGCGTGTAGCGATTTTACGTACCGGAGAAGACAACTATCATTTTGTATGGAGCTTCCATCATATCGTCATGGACGGCTGGTGCCTGTCCCTTATAAATAAAGAAGTGTTTGAAAGCTATGCAGCACTTCAGGAGGGCAGAGTACCAGAGCTGGCACCGGCAGTGCCGTACAGCCGCTTTATTGAATGGCTGGAAGCACAGGATGCCAAGGCGGCAACCGACTACTGGAGCAGCTATTTATCCGGATATGAGCAGCAAACAGCATTACCAGCTGTAAAATCCGGTCGCAAGAGTGGAGGCAACACGGCTAGTGATTGGGTGACGGTTTTGGAACGTGAGTTGACCCTCCAGGTGGAGGAGACGGCTAAGCGATATCAGGTGACCATGAATACGTTATTACAAACCGTCTGGGGGATTGTGCTGCAAAAATATAACAACCACAGTGATGTCGTATTTGGTAGTGTCGTCTCAGGCCGTCCATCGGATATTATCGGGGTAGAGGATATTATCGGCTTGTTCATTAATACCATTCCAGTTCGCATTCTTAGTGGGGCAGGGGAATCTTTTGCAGAAGTTATGAAGAAAACACAGGAGCAGGCGCTGGCTTCTCATGCGTATGATACGTATCCACTGTTTGAGATTCAGGCATTGACCGACCAGAAACAGGATTTAATTAACCATATTATGGTGTTTGAAAATTATCCGGTAGATGAGCAGGTCGAAGAACTGGGAAGTGACGGGCAGGATACATTCCCGATTTCCAACGTGGTGGCTGCAGAGCAGACTAACTATGATCTGAGCTTAGTCGTTATGCCGGGAGAATGCATCAAGATTCGTTTTATGTATAATGCGTTAAGTTATGATCAAACAGGCATTAAGCGTCTGCATGGGCATTTTGTGAATCTGTTGGAGCAAGTTTTGCTTAACCCGAATGTTTGCGTAGAAGAGCTGGAACTGGTTACAGCGGCGGAAAAACAACAAATTACAGGAGAGTTTAATGACACTGCCTCTGCATATCCAAGCAATCACACGATCCAAAAACTGTTTGAGGAGCAGGCAAAGCGCACGCCGGATCATATTGCTGTAGCTTTGGGTCATCAATCATTGACCTATCGGGAACTCAATGAGACAGCCAACCGTTTAGCGCATACGCTGCGTGATGCAGGGGTAAAATCCGATGAACCTGTTGGCATTTTGACGGAGCGCTCACTGGATATGATTACGGGAACACTCGCTATTTTGAAGGCTGGAGGCGCGTATGTGCCGGTAGACCCTCAATATCCGGAGGACCGTATCCGTTATATGCTGGAGGACTCGGGAGCTAAGCTGCTGCTGGCTCAGCAGGATTTACTGGGTCGTTGCTATTTCGACGGCCAGATTGTCAATCTGAATGAGGATACGTCCTACAGTGCAGATGCTTCCAATCTGGGTATAGATGGAGCGGGTAATCATGCTGCTTATGTCATTTATACCTCAGGTTCAACAGGTAAGCCTAAGGGTGTCGTAGTTGAGCATCAAAGTGTCGTGCGCCTTGTCCGCAATACGGATTATGTGCCATTTGATGAATCGACTCGAATGCTGCAGACTTGCGCGTTTGTATTTGATGTATCTACGTTTGAAATTTGGGGTGCGCTACTGAATGGTGGTCAGCTTGTTCTTGTGCATAAGGATGATCTATTGGACGCGGCAAAGCTTAAAGAGACGATACGGGATCATCACGTCACCATGATGTGGCTGACCACACCGTTATTTAATCAGCTTTCACAGCAGGATAGTAAACTTTTCGGCAATGTGAAGTATTTGTTGGTTGGTGGTGATGTTTTGTCTGCACCCCATATTAACCGGGTCCTGCGCGATAATCCGGACATGAACATCATTAACGGCTATGGGCCAACGGAAAACACAACCTTTTCGACGACGTATCACATTACGGAAGAACAGCTGGATTCTGTGCCGATCGGACGGCCCATCTGCAATTCGACGGCGTATGTTGTAGATTCGTCATTTAACCTGCAACCGGTCGGAGCTTGGGGTGAGCTGGTCGTCGGCGGAGACGGAGTTGCACGTGGTTATCTAAATCGTCCTGAGCTGACGGCTGAGAGATTTCTTGCTAACCCGTGGAGGGACGGAGATCGCCTGTACTGCACGGGAGACCTTGTTCGCTGGCGTGAAGACGGCATACTGGAATACGCTGGACGGATTGATCAACAGGTTAAAATTCGCGGTTACCGGATTGAGCTGGGTGAGGTGGAGGCGCGGCTGGCAAGTGTACCGTCCGTGCGGGATAGCGTGGTTATTGCTTTGCGGGATGGAGCAGGTCAGCAGCAATTATGTGCTTACTTTACTGCCGATGAACAGCTGACCATCCGTGAGATTCGAGCTGCGATGTCGGCCAGTCTGCCGAGCTATATGATTCCATCCGCATTTGTACAGCTGGATCGGTTTCCGCTGACGACAAACGGCAAAATCGACCGCAAAGCTTTACCTGTGCCGGACAAAGGGCTGCACACGGGTATAGAATATGTCGCACCGCGAACCGAGGTGGAGCAGTTGCTGGCATCCATTTGGCAGGAAGTGCTTGAAATTCCACAAGTGGGTATCCATGATGACTTTTTCACGTTGGGTGGACATTCCTTGAAAGTACTGGAGCTTATACGCAAAGTTCACCTTGCCACAGACATTGAGCTTCCCATCCGTAGTGTTATGGACTTCCCGACTATAGAAGAGCAGGCGCTCACATTATTGAAAGCCGATCTGGAATACAAGGCCGATAGTCCAATCATTCGGTTGAATGAACACGGTCCGATCTCCATCTTCTGCTTTCCTCCTATGCTTGGATACGGGCTGTCGTTCGCGGAGCTGGCGAACCAACTGGATCAGGACGCAGTCGTGTATGGATTGGAGTTCGTGGATGATGCTGCGGATGAGCAGGCCATGCTGGCACGTTACGTTGATTTGATCGTCAGCACGCAAGCGCAAGGTCCGTATGTACTGCTTGGTTATTCCATAGGTGGTAATCTGGCGCATAAGGTTGCTGACACACTGGAACGTCAAGGCCATGCTGTATCCGATATTTTTATGCTCGATTCGGTCAAACGGGCGGAAGCCCTGCCCTTCACAGTTGAAGAAACAGAGCATGAAATTCATGATATGCTGGAACAGGTTCCCGAATCCTACCGTGAGCTGTTGAATGAAACGTACCAACGTAAAATGATCGCTTACGCGGTGTATGGCAACCAGCTTGTGAATACAGAGAGCGTTCAGGCGAATATTCACGGCTTTGTCGCCGTTGGATCGGAAACGGTGAGGGGTACAGGAGATAATCGACTTTTATGGAAAGATGCTACACAAGGTAGCTATGAAGAGCATAGCTTGATTGGTAATCATTATGAACTACTGGAACCCGGATTTATCGAGGAAAATGTAAAAAGTATCCGTGCCGCAATACAAAAGATAACTCGGAACACGGACAAAGACATGACACAAGATTTGGCACAACATAAATCTTGAAAATCTATGGTCGGTGATGTAACGAACGGAATCACTAATTTTTAATCTGTAACACATGAATCCTGATCGACAGGTAAGAAGCCTTCTGCTTACACGATTCGATCAGGATTCGCTTTATCATGTGCATTCCCGCGATGGGAAGTGCGATGATTCCATAGCGCCATGCTGATGGCTTCCATACGGAGTATAAATATCTGCTCGCTATGCAATCACCGCACGGTTCAAATCATTAAATCAACTTCATACGTAAAATCAACTTCATACGTAAGGATGGTACTTCAATATGAAGAATAAAGGCATTTGCTACCTATCCGCATTTTTAGCAGCGTTGTTTCTCTGGAACCTGCTCATTGCTTCGGCATGGGCAACAGACAGCATAACACCTGATTCATTGGAAAAAACAGTAGACGATATCATGAATACAGAATTGGGAAAATTGCATATTCCGGGGGCTGCGGTCGTCGTGACCCAAGAAAACCAAATCCTTTTTAGTAAAGGCTATGGATATGCAGATCTGGAGCGGAAAGTGGCATTCGATCCAGCGAAGACCATTGTTCGTGTCGGCTCTCTAACCAAATCATTTAGTGCAAGCGCCACGATGCAGCTGGTTGAGCAAAACAAGCTTGATTTGAATGAAGACGTGAACAGCTATCTCCACAGCTATAAAACTACGCAATACCAAAATCAGCCTTTCAATTTGCATCAGCTTTTGACACATACCTCAGGATTGGATGAAGCGTTGTACGACATTAACAGCTCGACTCGGGCAGGCGTTTTGCCCACAGAGCAGTACCTCAGCACGTATTTTCAAAATCAGCCTCCCATCCGCAAACCTGGAATTCAGTATGATTACAGCAATGTCGCCTACGGTCTGATCGGTAATATCGTGGAGCAAGTAAGCGGTCAGGGACTGAACGATTACCTCCGTACACATCTGTTCCAGCCGATGAATATGCCCAGCGCGACGCTGGAATTGCCGTTAAATCATCCGGCATTGGCCCAATCGTATCAGTGGAAGGATGGAGCGTATTTGAAACAGCCTTTGTCATATATCAATCTGCCGGGAGCAGGAGCGTTGAACGTCACACCCAACGAGTTTTCCCATTATCTGATCACTCATTTAAACCGGGGCAAGTATGAGGGCAAAGTGGTGCTCCAGCCACATACGGTAAAAGTGATGCATGCGCAGCAATTTGCAGTCGATGCACGCCTGGATGGCGTAGGCTACGGATTTTTCCGTGGTCATTTGGAGACGGGAGTACCTATGCTGTGGGCTACCGGGGAAATTGATGATTTTATTTCCGAAATGGTACTGATTCCGTCGCAAAAGATCGGTATTTTTGTGATCATTAATTCAGCTGACACGGACACCCTGCTTCATGGAAAAGTCATCCATGCGATAGCCCAAATGCTGCCCTCAGAGCCGCAGGCCGTTTCGCAGTCACTAGCTCGTTCTTCCACCCAAGTGAAGCTTTCGCCAGAGATTGAGGGCGTATATCAGGTGGATTCTAATCCTGTTCATGGGTGGGGAAAATGGATTCGGATACTGGGAAACATTACATACACCGTGCGAATTCAAGATGATCATACGTTAATTGTTAAAGGAAAATACCCAAATGAGAATGAAGCAACAGACAAAGTTTTTCAAGCAGCAGGCGATGGATTGTTTGTGGAAAAGGGGGGCCAGCTTAAAATTTTGCTGTATCAGGAAAACGGTACGTGGATGATGGTTGCCCCAGATAGTAAGACCATGAAGCAGACGACACTTTGGCACCGTACCTGGACTCTGCTTGTCAGCTACGCTGCCGCCTCCTTATTTTTCATCACGACCTTGCTGATTTGGATCGTAAGATATGTGATCAGAGATATCCGTAAAACGAATAATCACATTTCGTCCAACCTTGCATTCATTGCGTCACTAAATACGATTTTTCTCGGGGTGCAGGTCATCTATGGTAACAATCAGATCGTGTATGGCTATTCCGCGTGGTATATCTGGGGAATTTGCACGCTGCCACTCATTTCAGCACTCATTGCCGTGTGGGTATTAATCGTGAATGGCGCAAAGCTGATTACAGGGGAAAGAAGAACCCGGGCTGCCGGGAAAATCCTATTTGCGGTACTCACATTGCTGCATACGGTGTATCTTTTTTATTGGAATTTCCTTCCTATTCATTATTCCTAAAGATTTACAAAACAATGCATATTCGAACATAAATGAATGCTAAAATTTGTATCTGATGCCCCCCAGAGGGGCTTTAAACCAACAAACAGGAGGAAAATAATGGGAATCTTTCGTCGTTTTACATCCCGTAGCTTCAAATACGCAACTGCTATGGTTTTCACTTTATCATTGTACGCTGGTGTTGCGGGCAGCATGCAACCGGCACGGGCAGAAGGTCCGGCGGACCCAGCCCCCTTCATTGCAGCGAAAGTGGTCAATGAGAACGCTGGTAAAAAAGTGCTGTTTGATAATACACATGGACAGACAGCTGGCGCAGCAGATTGGGTGATTGATGGTGGATTTTCAGACTTCGGGCAAGCCCTCGCGAGTAATGGCTATGATGTACACGAGCTTCGCCAATCCACGCCTATTACTTACAATGATCTAAAGAATTATGATGTATTTGTTACGGCAGAGCCGAATATTCCTTTTAAACAGAGCGAACAGGCTGCAATGGAGCAGTATGTAAAAGCAGGCAATAGTATTTTTTTCATTGGAGATCATTATAACGCGGACCGCAACAAGAATCGCTGGGACGGATCGGAGAGCGTTAATGGCTATCGTCGTGGTGCATGGGAAGACCCTGCGAAGGGAATGAGTGCGGAAGAAAAAAGCTCGGCAGCAATGCAGGGTGTAGTCAGCTCAGATTGGCTGGGCAGCCAGTTTGGTGTGCGCTTTCGCTACAATGCATTAGGCGATATCACGGCCAATCAGATTGTTGAGCCAGCGCAGGCGTTCAACATTACAGCTGGAGTGAGTAATGTCGCAATGCATGCAGGATCAACACTCGCGATTATCGACCCAGCGAAAGCCAAGGGAATCGTATATCTTCCTAAAACCAATCAGGCTTGGGGCAACGCGGTAGATCAGGGCGTTTATAACGGAGGCGGCATTCCGGAAGGACCTTATGCAGCTGTATCGAAAGTAGGGCTAGGCAAAGCTGCTTTCATTGGGGACTCGTCTCCTGTCGAAGATGCAACGCCAAAATATTTGCGCGAAGAGACAGGAACCAAGAAGACAACGTATGACGGCTTTAAGGAGCAGGATGACGCTGTGTTACTGGTCAATATCGTAGACTGGTTGTCCAAGAAGGAGGAGTATACCAGCCTGACGGAAGTGAAAAGCTTACAGCTGGACCAGCCGACGGCATTACTGCCTTTTGAAGAGCCGCAGACTTCCACGGAACCACAAGTCGAGCCTTGGTCCGCTCCCGCAGCCGGCTACAAATGGTGGGATCAGCGAACATTCAAAGCAGGGTCCTATGGCGGATCTACAGCCAGTGCGCAACCAGTGTACAGCATCGTTCGTCAAGAGCAGCTGCCCAATGCAGAGCCTTTTCAAATTCGAGTTACTGCCGACCAACTGGCTCCCAATAGCACGATTAGTGGATTCAGCACTGGTATTTATGTAGCGGGCGGCAATCAAGTAGCCCAGATTCAAAATCCGGATGGAAGCTGGCCAACCTCTTACGGCTATAGCGGAACATTTAGTCTGGAGTCCGACGGCAAAGGTCATGCCTATAAGGACTTGACGGTACGGATCAAGCCGGGAACCAGTGGTTCAGCTAATCTTAGACTGAGGCAAAACGGCGGCAATCTGCTGACCCAATCCGTCGTGCTGGCTGATGTCCCGGCCCAGCCGTTGCCTGAGGAAGGCAATACGGTTCCAGCTCGTATCAGTGTGGCAGAAGCTCGGAGTCTCCCGGCTGGCAAAGTCGTGACCTTAGAGGGTGTTGTGACGACAGAACCAGGTGCATTCGGTGGTCAAGCCTTTTACATGCAGGATGAAAGTGGCGGTATTTATGTATATCAGAACCAAAGCGGCTTTCACCAAGGGGATCGAGTAAAGCTTACAGCAAGCTTGGCACTGTATAATAGTGAGCTAGAGTTAACCGATCCAGTGGCAATTGAAAAAACGGGAGAAGGACAACTTCCGGAAGCTGTACAAGTCACCGAACTCAGTGATGCGAACCAAGGACAGTTGGTTGAGCTTCCTACGGCAATGATTCGTAATGTGATAGACGCGACTCCCGTAGGTTCGTTTGAATTTGATGCAGTATCTGGTGAAGTAAGTCACCGTGTGCGCGTCGATGCACGTACAGGCTTAACTCGGACATCTTTTCCGTATCAAGAAGGACAGCAAGTGAAGCTGAAGGGAATTTCGGCGATTTTCAAAGGGAATTATCAGTTAAAACCGCGTGGACTGGATGATTTTTCAGCTCAGGCAGGCGCAGCTTTGCAGGAAGTAGAGCTTTCAATGGATCAAACGACCCTCAACATTGGGGATACGGCAGCGACACATCTCAAGGGTACGCTGACAGGTGGCAGCGAAGCTGATTTAAGCCGCGCTTCTGTTCAGTATATCAGCAGTCATGAATCCGTTTCGCTGGATACGTATGGAGAACTTAAGGCCCTAAAAGAGGGGAGCGCGGAGATTACAGCCAGCGTCACCTTGGACGGTAAAACGGTCGTATCCAATCCTGTAACCGTTAGAGTCGAAAAGACTGCTGTAGGTGAAGTGCCGGGTAAACCTGTGCTGTCGCATGATAACGGGCAGGACACCGGGCTGAAGGATGGCAACTACAACATCACCATGAATCTGTGGTGGGGTACGAATGGTGATGAACTCAAGTTGTATGAAAACGACAAGCTGATTGGCACCCAATCGTTGCAAGCCGCTTCCCCTGGAGCACAGCATGCAGTCATTCCTGTTACAGGCAAGACCAATGGTACCTACACGTATACTGCAGAACTGATCAACGCTTCTGGTAAAACGACCAGCGATCCGTTAACTGTCGAAGTGACCGATGCTTCCCCTGGCATTCCAGTGCTGTCTCATGACAATTGGGACGGTGACGGCACCTACACCCTTACAATGAACATGTGGTGGGGTACGAATGCGACAAAATACAACTTATATGAAAATGGAGAACTGATCGATGCCCAGGATCTGCCAAACCAAAGCCCGCAGGCCCAAAGTGCAGTCACCAACATCCAAAATCAAAAGCCGGGTACATATGAGTATCGGGCCGAGTTAGTCAATGCTTCAGGAGAAGTTTCTAGTCAAACGATAAGCGTAGAAGTAAAAGGACATTAAGTAGAAATGATGGGCCGTTAAAAAGTAAGAGCATCTATGACCTCGTGAGAGTCTATAGATGCTTTTTTATTTTTTTTCGAAGCGGGAATTATCATTTTAGGATTGGGTTGGCGAAGCGGAAAGTCCCTCTATATCTGAGGAGCCATAGAAGAACATGGCAACTAGAATCACAATAATGACAACCTCTGCAAAATATTCTCCATCAAACTCACTCACCGCATAAGTCTCCTTTCGCCACTTGTTAATTATTTATTTTCTGTGAAAAGGCTTGTATCACCTGGTCCAGTGTCATATTCCCGTTATCATTTAAAAATTTCACCATATTATCGACATTGGATGGAGTGGATGCTAGTGTTTTGTATTTTCCTGTGAGTCCTAAAAACAATGTTGCTTGTCTGTATAAAGTCACGGAATCGACGTTTAGTTTTCCTGTTAGTAGGAGGGCTGCCACGAGGACCTCCACATTTTTTCCTTGAAGCGCAGAAAAGATAGCCGAATTACTGTTTAATCCATTTTTCTTTTGACCGTTGAGGGGGGATTTGAATTTACGATTCCCGTTCCCATTACCATTCTTTCCTAAGGAAGCCATTGAATCTTCCTCCCGCCATATACTGCTCCTGCCTGGTTTTCACAAAATTCGAGACAAGGACAGCGGCACTCCATGTGCTCATCAATATACGTTATGATCATACGATATGCGAATAAGAGAGCATTGGTTACTATAAGAATCATCCTGGCTGAAGGCAGTTGGCTACTGTTATCCAGTAATTTATTTCGCATGTTGGTCCGATTTAGAGTAAACTACAATAAAGCAAGCCAAATGAGCATTTGCATAAATCCCAGGAGCGTTTTCAATCAGCAATGTTTAGACTGAAACGGTTTAGTTCGTTTATTGTATTTTTGAGCGTTGAATTGGACTTAAGCAAAATGCTGAAATAGGAGTTGTAGATAAAATATGTCGAATGAAGAAGTATTGTTAACTAAAGAGGGATTGGCCAAGCTGGAGGATGAGCTTAAGGAACTGAAGACCGTAAAACGCAAGGAGCTAGCCGAACGCCTTAAGTTGGCTATCAGCTACGGCGATTTGAAAGAAAATAGTGAGTATCACTCAGCCAAGGACGACCAAGCGTTTATGGAAACCCGCATTCTCATATTGGAGAAGATGCTGACCAAAGCCCGGGTCGTGGATGAGAGTAATTTAGACCTTAGAACCGTTAGTATCGGATCGACTGTCATTCTGAATGACATCGAATTTTCAGAGAAGATGGAATACAAAATTGTAAGTCCTGCTGAGGCGGATGTTCTTGATAACAAAATTTCCTATGAAAGTCCTTTAGGTAAGGCACTTTTGGGAAAAGAAGTGGGCAGTATCATTCATGTGGATGCACCCATGGCTGTAATTAAATATGAGCTGCTTGAAATTAAGCTCACATAGTTCATTCCCGATTCCCTTATATGAGGGGGCCGGGATTTTTTATTTCTCGCTGCCTACAATACCGTCCATGTGGAGCACAGTTGCACTCCACATACTGGACAGGATTTTCTTTACTCCGCTAAGCGCACTAAGTTAGTCCGTCATTAGGAAGCCTGCTTGCTCCAATGCAGCGCAGGCATCATTAATTTTATCTTCATCCGAGGCATTCAAGGTGTGCAGGTGGATGCCTCCCGTCAGCTGGGACAAATAAGTGGCCTGGGTGGAGCTGATTTTACGGATAAAATCGTCCACTTCCTTGCGAGTTCCAACCCGTATCGGAGCAGTCAGATCCCCGTATACCGGATGCTCAACAATAACATCCTGCACACTTACACCGTAGTCCACAATCAGCTTTAGTTCCTCTTCTGTCTGTTCAGGTCGATGTTTACACACAATAATACGTGAAGCTAAGGGAGTTGCCTGACTCGCAGGCTCCATATAAATGTATCCTTGACTTGTTGCAAGGATAGGCTCTTGGCTTGCTTTTAACAGGGAAATATCCTGTACAATGACTTGTCGGGAGACGGAGGATCTGCGCGCCAGTTCGCTCCCGGTCAGTGGTGATTCGCTCTTGAGCCACAATAGTAGCTGTTCGCGGCGATCCGTACCTGACCGTTTTAAAGATTCAGTCAACGGGATAAGCTCCTTTCTTTTCGATGCGTCAGGTCTGTCAAAATATCTACCAATACATTCAATTCCTCGATGGTGGTCGTTCTTCCGAAAGAAACACGGATAAATTGTAACGCTTCACGGCCGGATGCTCCAAGCGCCTGTAAGGCAGGAGAAGGATCGTGGTGTCCGGCAGCACATGCGCTTCCAGTTGATATACAGACACCTTTGCGATTACATTCCAGCATAACATATTGTCCCTCGTAACCGTGAAAAAAACATCCTACGATATGATGAAGCACTGCTTTATTCTCGCTTTCCTGTACGGCCCAACGTAACGGAATGGATCTTTCCTGAATTTTCGTAATAAAGTGTCTTCTCAGGGTAGTATATCGCTCCTGATGCGACTCCATCTGTTCGGTCATCATTTCTGCCGCCACGACAAAGGCTGCAATCCCGGGAACATTAACCGTTCCAGGACGAAATCCGTTTTCATGTAGTGTATCAGGGTACACGGGACGCCATGGGGTTCCGGGTTTGAGATATGCAGCACCGACACCTTTGGGGCCATACACTTTATGGCTTGATACAGAGAGTGCATCTACTCCCATGGATTCTACATCTACGCGAATATTCCCAAATGTCTGTACCGCATCACTGTGCAGCAAAATACCCCGTTCGCGTAGCAGGGGAGATAAGGCAGCAAGGTCCTGAACCAGTCCCGTTTCCGAATTAGCGTGTTGTACGGAGACAAGTCCGGTGTCTTCTCTCAGGTGAGGTAAAAGAGTTTCGCGAGTCATTCGTCCTTCCCGATCCGGTTGCACAATGGTCAGTTCATAGCCCTGACGTTCCAGCAAAGTAGCAAGGTTGTACATCGAGTGGTGTTCCAAAGCGCTCATGATCCAATGCTTTTTATGGTGCGGCAACCCGTTCAGGATCGATTGCACAACCAACATATTGGATTCTGTTCCCCCTGTTGTAAAATAGATGCCTTCCTTTTGCCCGCCAATCATATTTGCTATTCGTTGCCTGCTGTAATCTAGCGTGTAGGCTGCTTGACCGCCCGCATCATGGAGACTGCTGGCATTTCCGAACATTTCCTTATTTAATACGTTATACATATTTAGAGCTTCGCCACACATAGGTGTGGAAGCGGCATAGTCCAGATAAATCACACCAAATCCTCCCTACTTAAAAATAATTCCATTCAAAAACTCTTGAGATTATTGTAGGCATGTGTAAATATAAGTGTCAAGACACTTGTAAATATGTATGTACACAAAGCGGTTATCTGTTCGTGAGAGCGGGAACGATCAGCCGCATCGATATGGAGGGATTCTAATGTCTATGCTTGACGTTTTACAAGGAAATCGAGGGCTTATGCCAGAGCATTATAAGACACTGACGGTTGCTGACATGGAGCAGCGAGTGGCCGAGCTGAAACAAAAATGGGGACCCAAGCTGCTCATACCGGGCCATCACTATCAGAAGGACGAGGTTATTCAGTTTGCTGATATAACAGGAGATTCTCTACAGCTTGCTCAATTGGCTGCACAAAATCAGGAAGCGGAGTTTATTGTATTTTGTGGGGTACATTTTATGGCGGAGACAGCGGATATGCTGACTACTGATCGACAGACTGTTGTCCTGCCGGATATGCGTGCAGGCTGCTCGATGGCAGATATGGCGAATGTGGAGCAGACAGAACGAGCATGGAAGCATTTACAGGAGTTGGTAGGAGATACGATCATTCCGTTAACGTATGTAAATTCCACAGCAGAGATCAAAGCCTTTGTAGGACGGCATGGCGGGGCTACCGTGACTTCTTCGAATGCTAAGCAAGTGCTGGAGTGGGCGCTGAAGCAAAAGGAACGTATTTTGTTTTTGCCGGATCAGCATTTGGGCCGCAATACAGCTTACGATCTTGGAATTCCGCTGGATGAAATGGCCGTGTGGAATCCAATGACCGATCAGCTGGAGACTGAACAGGACCCGGCAACTGTAAAAATTATTTTATGGAAAGGACATTGCTCTGTTCATGAAAAGTTTACAGTAGATCACATTCGCAATGTCCGCGAGCGTGATAAGAACATCCGGGTCATCGTTCACCCCGAATGCTCTTATGAGGTCGTACAGCTCGCAGATTGCGCGGGCTCCACAAAATTCATCATCGATACCATTCGCGCGGCAGAGCCGGGAACCCAGTGGGCTGTTGGCACAGAAATGAATCTCGTGCAACGAATCAAACAGCAGTACCCTGAACAGCAGATTGAATCGCTCAATCCCGATATGTGTCCCTGTCTGACCATGAACCGGATCGATCTTCCCCATTTGCTGTGGGCAATGGAGCAGTTTGATCGGGGTGAGCCTGTGGGTGTGATTCGTGTGGATGCTCAGATCGGAGAGGATGCTGTACTAGCATTGAATCGTATGCTTGCTATCCGTTAACCTTTTGCTGTTCCAGCGAGAATGCTGCTTGAAATCTTTGGCCTTATTTTAAAGAAGTAGGGAGCTTGACGCCAAGCAGACGGTTTCCGCTTTGAATAAATATCATTCCACCGGATTTGAGCGTTGGACCGAAGGAGCGTGAGCCTGTAAAACTTAAATTCAGTTGCTCGTGTCGAACCTGTATCTCTAATTAAAGATTAGTCGCTTGTCCGGTTTTCGTGCTATAATTGTGGCAACAAACCGAAGGAGGTGAATCCCTTGTTTGAGCTTCAGGACCTACTCCCTTATTTATTTACAATCGGCTTACTGTGCACAGTGACTTATACGTATCTCGCTCATTTGCACGGCAATGTACCCGAATGCTGGGTCGAAGGCGGGCCCGTAAGGTCTCATGCTTCTCCACAGATGCCGATGTCTGCCCGTGGACAGGACATGCCTGTCCGGCTGGCCCGACATATCCGGCGTAAGGAAGCGCCGGATGAAGATGCATCCGATTGTTCTCCCTCGTTGAACGATGGCACAGCCAATCAACGAGGAGGAACATATGAAACGATTCAAGGGATTCACCTTTTGGGGTAAAAAAGAACGGATATTTGGATTAATGGTAGTGTTGGCGGTGGTCATGCTGCTGTCTGGTTGTGGTGCGAATGCTGCGGAGATAAATGCACAGACACCGGGATTTTTTAATCATTACGTGGTGTTCCCGCTTTCTTGGCTTATTCAGCAATTGGCGCAATGGTTTGGTGGAAGCTTTGGGCTGGCGATTATGATTTTGACATTTATTGTCCGGCTGGCCTTACTTCCTCTTATGATGCGTCAAACGCGTGCCCAGCAGGGGATGAAGCGCAAGATGAGCGCCATGCAGCCCGATTTGGACCGAATTAAGAAGAAGTATGAAAACAAAAAAGATGCCGCCAGCCAGCAGAGTATGCAGCAGGAAATGATGTCGCTTTACAAAGAGCATCAATTCAATCCGCTTAATATCGGTTGTCTGCCTATTCTCATTCAGCTCCCGATCTTGAGCGGTATGTACACTGCAATCCGCTTAACCCCGGAGCTCGCATCTCACTCTTTCCTATGGTTCCGGCTCGGACAGCCGGACTGGATTTTGGCAATCGTCGTCGCAGTTGTATACTTGGCACAGGCCAAGCTTTCTCAGCTTCAGATGACGCCTGACCAGCGCAAGCAATTTGCGATCATGGGCTATCTTTCACCGATTATGATGGCGATCTTTTCCTTTAATGCCCCTGCTGCCATGCCATTATATTGGACAGTAAGCGGCACCTTTTTGCTGCTTCAGTCGCTGTGGTTCCGCAGACGCTATCCAATAGAGGAAGCAGAGAGTAAGGTTAAAATTGGAGAAGTCACACCAACCTAATTAGAAGATCATGTTTGTTTAACTTGGGAATTGCGCTTGTAGTTGTCACGTGTAATCTTAGGATGTCATTCGAGCCGTTTATAAGGCTTGAATGGCGTCCTTTTTTGCTGCTGCTTTTTTCGCTACATTCCGCTTGCGATTTTGTAGTCAATATGAAATCCTTATATTATAAAGTGATACTAAAGTTGGGAGAGGCTAGTATGAGAAGTCCAACCACATCCATAGAATGGAATGATAATCAAATAAGGGAGGACGGATGCTATTGCATGAGAAGATTAGGCTCTCAACTCATTCAACGTTGCATGGAAGACGCTGTTACGTTGGTAAAAAGGGAGTGGCAGTGGTTACCAACAGGGAGGCACCTAATTCTTTTAATGAAATGATAAGAGAAAAGTGGGCAAAGTAAGACCTATATGTAAGCTAATGCTGAACTTTGTTTTATCACGCAATGAACATTATGGAGGAACTATAGAAAATGAAGCAAACATCAACAAAGCTGCCCATTTCCTTGGCTTTGCTCACATGTATAGTATGTGCATTCGGTTTTGGCTTAGTCGCATTATGGGTGAGTGACCATCAAGTTCGGCATTTTGACCAGGAAATTATTTCGGCTATTGGACAACTAGAGTCGCCCGCCATGACCCGTCTAATGAAATTTTTTACCATGATCGGCAGTGGGATTCCAGTTGTGATCATCATTTTAATTGCCATGTTCGTGCTCTATAGAGTATTGGGACATCGCAGAGAACTGCTTTTTTTGGCGGCTGGTATATTGGGATCGGTAATGCTGAATACGATACTAAAATTGCTTTTTCAGCGTGCGAGACCGGAGATTAACCGTATTATTGAAGAGAATGGATACAGCTTTCCAAGCGGACATTCCATGACAGCTTTCAGCATGTATGCGGCGCTGACATTTTTAGTGTGGAAGCATGTTCCTTCTAGGCTGGGGCGTATCCTTCTTATTGTACTCAGCAGCCTGCTGATTGTAGCAATCGGGACGAGCCGCATTTATTTGGGCGTACATTATCCGAGCGACGTTGTGGGTGGCTATTTTATGAGTGGCTGCTGGATGGCGGCTTGTATTTGGTTTTATCAGCGGTACGAAGAACGACGAATGCTGCCACTTCGCTCCAAATCGACAGCATAACGGGTAGCAGAAATAATAAAGCTTATAAAAAAGCAGACGCTTTAGCGTCTGCTTTTCATTTGGACAGAGGAAGTGTGCTCAGTCATCTTAGTTCTGGCCTGTTCACCAGGCTTGAGCCCCAGCTTATGCTCCCATTTTTCATAAAATATAATAGCCGCCTGCATGAAGATGCCAGGAAGCTTCCGGCTTCGAATGAATTGATGAACGCCGACGGCACAAACTGCACCAATAAGCGCACCTGCCAAAATATCCGAGGGATAATGCACTCCGGTCCACACGCGGGATACTGCGATGAGTACAGCCAAGATAACCCAGAGGACACGAAATTTTTGATGATGAAGCCATAAAATTGTAGCCAGAGCAAACGATCCAAGGGCGTGATTACTCGGGAATGAAGCATTAGGATCATGATGAATAAGCTGAATGACTGAATGTCCGACAAAAGGCCGATCTCTGTAAAACAAATGTCCAAGGCCCCAACTAATTACAAAGCCGATACAAACCGTTATGACGGCTTCTAAAACCATCTCCGATGCGGCATTTTAAAAGTGAACCAGTAAATCAGCAAAGCCACTCCGAAAAAATACGGTGCATATTGCGCCAAGAAAAGCATGGTTCCATTCAAAAAGGCGAGGGAATTAGCCAGTTCATTGATCCAGTGAAATAAAGCATAGTCTACATTAATTAACATGAATAAATTACTCCTTAACATCAAAAAATTGAATAACAAAGTTATATTATAGAGCGACTATACGGATAAAAGCTTAAAATCAAATAAAAAATGAATGTCATTTCCATTACTCATTTGTTTTTTCTATAGAAAATAGGTGGTTTTGCAATGGAAAAGTCGGTGCTGGTTATTGATGATGAAGAGAAGATATCCAGATTGCTTCAGTTGGAGTTATCTCATGAAGGATATGCAGTTGAAATCGCACAGACGGGCAGAGAAGGATTGCAAAAAGCTCTAGCTGGTAAATGGGATATCATCATTCTGGATGTAATGCTGCCGGAGATGAACGGGGTCGAGGTGCTAAAGCAGATTCGAAAAGTGGACAATCATACACCAGTAATTATGGTCACTGCACGTAACACGACTCCTGATAAGGTTTCAGGTCTGGATGAAGGTGCCAATGATTACATTACGAAGCCTTTTGAGATCGAGGAGTTATTAGCGCGGATGCGGGCCAGTATGAGGCATCAAATGGAGCCAACAGCTACCGCTTTACAGGAAGAGGATAAGCCGCCGTCTAGGCTGCAAGTGGACAGCTTGGTGTTGGAACGCAAGACACGGTTAGTGGTGCGGGAGGGCAATCGAATCGAACTGACGCCAAAAGAATATGATCTGCTTCTTTATCTGATGGAGCACAAAAATCAGGTATTGCAGCGGGATCAAATGATTCAGGACGTGTGGGGATTTGATTTTGTCGGTGATACGAATGTCGTAGATGTGTATATCCGGTATGTTCGCAAAAAAATTGATTATGGATACAAAAAGAAATTGATAAAAACCGTGCGCGGCGTTGGGTACTGCATCCGGGAGGAAGACTCGTGAAGCTTCGGACCAAAATAACCCTGCTCAGTTCTATTTTAGTGATGTCGATACTCCTGTTTGTGGATGTTACAGTTCACCTATTGTTCGTCAAAATCGCTACGCGAAACGAAAGAGAAGTGCTGCAAAATAAATGGACTGAAATCATTGCCGAAACAGGACCCACGATGATTCTAAAGAATGCATGGGGCTCCAAACTAAAAGATGAGCTTTCTGGAGACACCACTCTGAGAGTGTTTGATCAGCAATCCCGACTTCTGTATGAAGTAAGTCGCCAGTCCCGATTTAAGCTGGGCGGTATACGTTTTAACACTTCACAAAGTTCTCAACTGACAGATGTACAGGGTCATAAAATTCTGGTAATCCATCTCCCTGTGCTTTCTCCAGAGGGTAATCAGAAGGGGACCCTGGAGATTGTAGAAAAATGGGATGCACTCGAAACCAATCTCGATATTTTAAATACGATCCTCATCACATCCACTGTAGGGGCTATGTTGCTAAGTTTGGTAGGGAGCACGATTTTGGCGAATGCGATATTGCTGCCGATTTCAAGTAGTATTCAAACGATGCAGGAGATTGAAAGAAGCTTGAAATTCAAAAAAATCCCTGCTGGCAATCACAATCAAGATGAATTGTCCCAAATGACCGCTACTTTTAACCGAATGATGGAGAGATTAGAAGAAAGCTTCCAGAGTCAGCAGCAGTTTGTTTCAGATGCCTCACATGAGCTGAATACGACACTTATGATTATTGAGGGCTATGCCAACATGCTGCGGCGGTGGGGTACGCGTGATGAGGAGATTCGTAAGGAATCCATTGAGTCGATCTATGAAGAAACTCAGCGAATGCGTACGATGACACAGCAGTTGCTGACTCTTGCCTCCTCACAGCAGAAAGACCCTGAGCCGCATGAGCGGATAGAAATGATCGGTTGTTGTCAACAGGTAGTAGCGCATCTCAAGCCTGTACATGATCGTCAAATTTCTATATTAACAGAAGAGAACGAAATTTGGCTGGATGCCAACCTGACGAAAATGAAGCAGTTGCTAGTGATCCTGCTGGATAATGCATTAAAATACAGCTCGGATAAGATCGAAATAGGGTTATCTACAGATGAAAAGGATGTCTATATCCAGGTTAAGGATTATGGGATCGGAATACCTGAGGGCGAGATCAAGCGGGTCTTTGAACGATTTTATCGGGTAGATAGCTCCAGACATCGTAAAACCGGAGGAACCGGGCTGGGGTTGCCGATTGCCAAGGCAATTACAGACGCCCATCAGGGTACGATACGTATGGAGAGCGTAGAAGGAGAAGGAACGGTAGTCATCGTCACGCTGCCCCAAAGACAACAGGAAAGGCTGTCCCTCCAGTAGAATATCTACTCGCGGAACAGCCTTTTTATTGTTACTTGTAAGTTAAGCATTCGGTGGATGGAAATCATCTAAAATTTATGCTAAAGGACACGACGTGCTGTTGTATAATTGCGACTCCACCATCCCGAATTTAGGTCTGTAACCGTTACGCCGCCTTTACCATACGTATGCAGAATTTTGCCGTTCCCCATGTAAATGGCTACATGATGAATTGGCGCATAGAAAAAGACCAAATCGCCTTTTTTCAGCTGGCTACGCGGTACGAAAGTGCCAACAGTTGATTGCTGTCTGGAAGATCGCGGAAGCTTGATGCCATTTTGTGCAAATACATATTGAGTGAATGAAGAGCAGTCAAAAGAGCTTGTACTGCCAGCTGGGGCTCCATGTTGATAACGCACGCCCATATACTGGGAGCCTTTAGAAATAATCCGATCAGCTTTACTTGCCGAAGCGGCATGAGTGGTGGCTGGTCCAACGACGAAGCTCCCTGCGCTCAATGCCAAAGTCATAGTAAAGCAAATACCCATCCACAATTTTTTAGAAGTACGTTTCATATATAAATTCCTCCGTTATTCGTATTGTGTTGATGTCCTGAAATGACAATAACACAAATAAAATGTCCGGAATTTACCACTCATGGTTACAAACCTGTTACCCCAACGCTTTGTCCTCATTTATTAGAAAACGATGAGAATTTCCTCCTTAATTTTGGCTTGACAAAATGTATAGATTCCACTTATAGATAGGCTCGTATGACAAAAATCGACTTGCAGTCGATTGGCACAAGCAATCACGCAAAATATACATACCTATATACTACAATTTATAACCTGTACGGGAGTATGCTCTGATTCCCGTTTACATCGTAAGGATCACACCGTATTTCCGGTCAGGAAGGGGAATTCGTATGGCTTCAAAGCAGAATAAAGCACTCAAAAAACGGCGTCTAACCATTGTTCAGGTCATTTCCAACTATCCCGATGCACAGCCGGTACCCTCCAACAAGGGCGGAACGGAAAAGGTCGTGTATGAATTAACGGAGGAATTGGTGAGACGAGGACATCATGTATCTCTTTTTGCCGCCCGTGGGAGCAGGAGTAGTGCGCGGTTGATTCCCTATCCCAAGGGGTTGAAACATAGTCAGATCCCCCAATATGTACTCCGGCATATGCCTTCCGACACACATATCATTCATGATCATACCTTTCGTTCTGCTGTGGGGCGTAGGAAGCTGCCTTGTCCATCGGTATGCACTGTTCATCTTCCAGTGAAGAGACACGGTAAAAACCCAGTATATGTAAGTAAACGAGCGCGCCAGCTGATGGGCAGGGGCAAAGGTTTTTATATCTATAACGGTATCAACACACATGAATACGAGTTCAGCAGTGAGAAGCGTGGCTATTTGCTGTTCATGGGCAGAATCATACGAGATAAAGGTGTATTGGAGGCCATTCAGGTTGCAGAACGAACAGGAAAAAGACTGCTTATTGCAGGTCCTATCAAAGCTCCAGAATTTTTCCGTAAAGAGATTCAGAAACGAATTCAGCGCAATCCGAATATACGCTATGTAGGCGCAGTTGGAGGCGATCAGAAACAGAAGTTGCTGAAACATGCAGAGTGTCTGTTGTTTCCGACACTGTGGGAAGAGCCATTCGGACTTGTCATGGTTGAGGCCATGGCTTGTGGAACACCGGTGCTGGCATTAAAAAATGGCTCCGTTCCCGAGGTACTATCGGGCTTTCCACAGTTGATCTGCAAATCGGTTAGCCAAATGGCACGAAAAGCACAGCAAAAAAATTACCCGTCACCAGCGCAGCTACGTTTGTATGTGACTCAAAGATTTACCAACAAACAAATGACCAGTAACTACTTGAGACTATACCGTGAAATCATCCGTCGGCGAGAACAGAAGAGAGGACAACGGCAGCCTATACGGAGGTGAAGGAGATGCAGGTCAAACGATATATGCTCGGAAAGGGTTCTTGGGCAACTCCTTATTATATAGCTACAGGGGGACAAAAAGGTCCGTGTGTGATGGTAGTGGCGGGAATACATGGTAAAGAAATAGCAAGCATACGAGCTGCTGAGAAATTGGTAAAGCTTTTGAATCAGCAAAAACTGCGATTTAGCCATGGTAAGCTTATAATTGTACCGATTGTAAATCAAGAGGCTTACCGCAAACGGATTAGAGGAATACCTGATCTTAATCGAACCTTTCCGCGCAAAAAAAAGCAGCTGGCAACACAACCACTTTCCGCTGCTCTATTCAAATTAACACAAAAGTATCAACCTGAATGGTATCTCGACTTGCATGAGGCCAACGGATTGTCACAAAAGGATGCCAAGGTGCTTGGTCAAACGCTAATCTCCAATAAGGCCAATCCGGTGGTACCTACGGTTCGTCGGATTATTAAGCGAATGAATCGCTCCATCCAGATGAGCGACCGACATTTCAACATTCGGTTGCATGAGCTTCCAGGTTCCTCCCGAACTGCTGCAGCCCGTATTTTAGGTGCACGCGCGGTTACCGTGGAAACGGGTTGGAGCCTGCCCAAGAAAGTACGCATACACTATCAGTTGGAGATCGTCCAGCATTTTTTAAAAGAAGCCGGAATAGTCAAAGGCAACGAGGTTTATTTATCTGCCAAGGTTAGAACGGTTACCTCAAGAAAATATGGCATCACAAAATAAAATCGCTTCTGGAGCAAGGATTTTTGCACCTTGCTCAGGAGCGATTTTTTATGTGCGACCTTCGTTCAGAATCCGTGGCGTGCTGATATTATATCTATGTGTTGTCAGGCTTCGGATTTATAGAAGGCGTTCACTAAGCTGTTCCCCAGACGTACCTCAATTAGCTCCAGTGATGTATCCAGATCGGCACGGATCGTGTGATACGTATCGACCGGAATGCTAAATACAGAACCGCTTGCCGCAGCAAAACGTTCTCCGTTCAGCATGACCTCTCCTCGGCCGGACACGATCGTCCATACTTTAAGTCCACTGCCGTGAATACGGCCATTCAAGCGGTGATCTGGCAGTACCGTCAGCCGTATGGCCAGTATATCGTTCAGACTCCGATGATCAAATTCGTCCAACACCCGGTAACTGCCCCAAGAGGTTTCGCCATGCTTGGGATGTAGTTGAAGTTTGCCTAGCTGGTCCTTGATCGCGTGAGCATGGCTCTTGGAGGCGATGAGAATGCCGTCGGGGCTCGCAGCTGCAATAATATCTTCCACACCAATGACATGAAGTGG
The DNA here is from genome assembly GCF_054602535.1 of Paenibacillus sp. SEL1. Classification (NCBI taxonomy): domain Bacteria; kingdom Bacillati; phylum Bacillota; class Bacilli; order Caryophanales; family Paenibacillaceae; genus Paenibacillus; species Paenibacillus sp. SEL1. Next base: position 4,694,486 of record NZ_CM137723.1, read on the forward strand.
ATAGGGCAACTCATTGACGATGTACGTGCCATGAGTTTGGCCACTGATCTGTCCACGCCCGATCACTTGGCTACTTAGCTGCTCTGTTAGAGCCTGCCAGTTGCCGATGTCGTGCCATTCGCCATCGTATGGCAGCACGATGGCATGTTCGGCTCGCTCTGCAATCTCCTCGTCGAAACTGCGAGCCGGGAGGCCATCATACATTGCGCATAATGCTTTATCGTTCAGCGGCAAATAACTTCGCTCCATACAGGAGAGCATATACCGTAATGTAAAAGCGTAAATACCACAGTTCCACAGCGCACCCTGATGAATAAGCTGCTGTGCCCCGGAATGATCCGGCTTTTCTGTGAAGCGAGCAACTTGCGCATAAGAAGGTTTCCCTTCCCGTATCATTTGCAGACCCGGAACGACATAGCCGTATTGGTCGGAGGGATGAGTGGGCCTTGTCCCAAGCATAGCCAAATCGGCTCCGCTCTCAAGCAATAAGCCGGAGAGCGCTGCTATGCTATGGAAGAAATCCTCCCCTGCAAACATGTCCGCTGGAGCAATGCAGAGAACTTCATCCAGCCCCATGCCTCTGGTGTGAAAATAAGCAGCCGCCAGTGCAGCAGCGGTGAAGGTTCCCCGTTTGGCAGGCTCGCCCAGAACGGGCAGACGACCTTCTGTATGGCGAAAGGCTAGATTTACCTGACTTCGATGAGCCAGAAGCAGGGCAGAGGAATCCAGCCCGGCTAAGGTAAGCTGACGGTACACTCGGCCGAGCATAGATTCCTTTCGCCCGTCAGGAGCGGACAACAACCGGAGAAACAGCTTCGACCGAATTTCGTTAGAGAGTGGCCATAGCCGTTTTCCGGCACCACCGCATAACAATACGATGCGCACGGACGTTTCCTCCTTCAATGCAGATCCATTTTGGACTGCATCATTTTGCAGGATTTTAAGAACTATTTTAGCGATGATTCAATCTTTGTTTTTGGAGCAAGCTGGTACACCTTGCGTTGATGAAAAGATAAGGAACGATAGCTCTTGGCCAAGACATTCAATTGTTTTTGCGACAGGGAAGAAGCCCGACTATGAAGCGCTTTATTCAATGACTTGCGCAAAATCATCTGAGAAGGCTTATTGCTGTATAAATAGTTGGCATACGTTTCATATTCGGAAAACCCAAACTGTTTTGTCCGGTCTATACTGTGGATAATTGCGTTGTACCAAGGTTTTCCATGTCGGGCCTCGATAACTTGCTTGAGCTGGGTGAGCCGCGCTTTTTCAAAAAGCATATAGTGAGTGACAAAGGATTTTGGTGAGGGTGCTTTAACGCCCATCAGCTTGTGGTAGGTGCGAAAATACTCAGGCTGGCTCCAGCTGCGGTAGTAAAAAATCGTTTTTCCGTCTTTACGGAACGTATGTGGACGAATCAAAATCGTGTCCGCGTCAATGACGAGAAAAAAAGAGGCTTTACTGATTTTGTCGCCATTCATTTTGAGTAATTGTTGATACAGCCAGCCTGAGCGGTCCCAGCGCGTTGTCCCGTAATGAATATGTTTTTTGGTGATGGGCAGCACCGTTTTTTCGTCAATAAATGTACATTTCTTGTTTGCGCACAGACGGCGAATCCCGGTGCTTTGCGGTGAGACGATATAAATAGTTCCAATTCGGTGCTGCACGTGACGGCGCAGACTGTCAATCACCAGCGGTAGTGTGGCAATATCTTTATCAATTGCTGGAATCAGAACATCGATTGTAAGGGAACCCTTCCGTGGCCCATCCGATTGCGCTGACATGTTATTCACTCCCTATATGTGCAAATATACGCTCCCAGCGTCTCTCCATATCGTATGCTTGGACAGGCGCTTTCGACCGGGCAAGGTCAAACGTCCATTTCTATGCAGGACAGGGCTAATGAAGCTTCGAAAGGGGAGTTAGCGCATACGATAGATTGATCTTTTTTTACAGGAGCGTTCTACCTGAGAGTAGAGAGGAGAGGGGCAAGTGAATTCTTCACAAGCGCAGGCGTTGCGCAGCAAATGGCATAAAACCCAATTGTTGCTCCAGCATGGCAGCATCAAGCCTTATGTACCTGAAACTCGCAAATATAATAAAGCAAATTTGAAATCAATGCTGGAGAAGTACGGTATGGTCTATGTAAAACCCGAGCGAGGTACCTTTGGTAAAGGTGTAATGAGAGTAGAGCAGGAGGCCGGCCAGCGTTTCGCCTATCAATATGAGGAAACGCGTCAAGAATTCAAACATTTGGATGCACTATATATCAGCCTATCGAAACATACGGGGAAGAAAAGTTATCTCATTCAAAAGGGAATCCATTTACTACGCCATCAAATGCGTTATTTTGATATTCGGGTCATGGTGCAGCGTAATGAAAAAGGGCTATGGGAGTCTACCGGAATTATTGGACGTCTTGGTCATCCCCGTAAAATCGTGACCAACTATCATAGTGGTGGTAAGCCGATGGCCTTGGAGCAGTTACTAAAATCCCATTTATCGCAAAGCAAGCAGGCGGAGCTGGTTAAGAAACTAAATGAACTGGGTCTTACTATCGCCAAACAACTGCAAAAAACATATCCGAAATTCCGGCAAATTGGTGTGGACATTGGACTGGATCATCGCTTTATCCCGTGGATTATTGAGGTGAATACGAAGCCGGACCCATATATTTTTAACCAATTAACAGATAAGTCCATGTACCGTAAAGTGTTAAGCTATTGGCGACTGGCTAATGAAAAAAGGAAGGTCACCGTCCCAAGCAAAGATACAAATAAAGATAAAAATAAAGACAAGAATAAAGGTAAAAATAAAGATAAGAATGTAATTAAAGATTCTAAAAAACAAAAAATATCTTGACCAGTAGATTGCTTCATTGCCAGCAGCTAATACAGAAAAAAGGATGAATTTTTCATAATTCATCCTTTTTATTTAGGATTACATTTTAAACTCGCCAAGTCCCCAATTGTTTGCGTATAAGTACGATTTGTCCGCTATGATATGCATCGTGCAGCGTCCACCGCGATAATTCAGCACCGAGAGTGTCGGAGCCGTGAGGCTTATCCAGATCAGCATCATTCAGAGCAGTAATGGCGACAAGCAGTTGGTTTACAAGAGCTTCCGCTTCTTTCAGCGTCTCCTGCCATCCTTCATGGTCTTCAGCATCCCCTGGCGGACCGAATGTCTCATCGTTGCTTATTCCAGTTGAACTTATAGGTCGGTTAGTTAAACGTCTCAAAATACGCTCATTGTAATAATTAATGTGACGAACCGTTTGCCAAATCGTGTTTCCTCCACCTGGTGGTGTCCAAGTGGCCTCCTGTGTATTCACACCGTGAAGTGCTGCGGCAAGAGGAACAATCCATTCTTCCTTATCCCATGAATTTTCTCTTTGCAATACCAGCATATTTACTCGATCTTGGCTCACCTAACCCAACTCCTTTTGTAGGGATGTAACTAGCTAAACATAGGATAAATCGTTACAATTAACAATGTAGCATGACAAATTAAGATTTGCAACCAGTTAAATTGATTTTAGTGGTTACAGACGGTGGAGGAACTCTTTTGAATACACTTTGGACTGATTTTGTAAACAGCGAATGGCACGATTGGAGAGGGAGCGGACGTTCAGAAGATCGTTTGTTGAAGCCCGAATGGCAAAATGAATTTCTTATGCGGTGGCAATTTACCGCTTCGGTCCCAGCCAGTGCGGAAGATATCGAAGAAATGCAAATTCTCCGGCGGGAATTACGTAGCTTCGCTGAGCACCTGACTTCTGGCGGACAAATGACAACTGTTCTGGTGGATATGATTAACCGAAAGATGATGGAAGGGGGGCCGGTCACTCGCTTATTAAAGCAACAGGATGAGCATTTCAGCATTGTGCTGGAACCCGTGGCAAATGGTTGGAAAAAAGTGCTGGCAGAGGTTGTAGCCGATTTTGCCCAGGCACTTGTCAATAGCGGCGGCTCCAGAATTCGTATTTGCGATAATATCGATTGCCGATGGGTATTTTACGATGATACCCGAAATCGGTCAAAGCGATTTTGCGACGAAAAAATGTGTGGTAATTTGATGAAGGTACGCCGTTTTCGCGAGCGTAAGAAAAAGTAGATGGAGCAAGAGAATTTACATGAGCAGTACATGTTGAGCCCACTCCTATATGAACAATGGAGTGGGCTATTTAAAATTGAACAACCTGTGACCCTGTGCTATGCTTACATAAAAGAGGAGCTAGACGTACTAACGATGATCTTTACTATGCGTATAAACATCTGATGATACGACGAATAGAAAGGGTGTACAGCCATGAATTCTGTCATTGAACTTAATAATATAAGCTGGAAGAGAGATAACCGTACCATACTGGACCAAATCAATTGGCAGGTAGCTGAGGGGGAGCACTGGGCTGTACTCGGCTTGAATGGATCAGGTAAAACAACGATGCTCAATATGATTAACGGTTACATATGGCCAACCACAGGTAGTGTCGGTGTATTGGGGCATACCTTTGGAGATGTGGATCTGAGGGAGTTGCGCAAATCTATTGGTTGGGTCAGTTCCTCTTTACAGGAAAGAATTAATGGGAGTCAGCGTACGCAGGATGTTGTCATTAGCGGCAAATTTGCCTCCATTGGACTTTATGACCAGACGACGGATACAGAGTATGAACAGGCCGTTCAGCTTATGACGCAACTGGGGTGTGCTCATCTCGTGGATCGATTGTATCAGGGATGCTCACAGGGAGAAAAGCAAAAAGTGCTTATCGCCCGCGCATTAATGGCCTCGCCCAAGCTACTGATTTTGGACGAGGCGTGTAATGGTTTGGACTTTTTCTCCCGGGAAGCATTGCTGGATAGCGTTCGCCAGTTATCGGAGTCGCCGGCTTCGCCGAATTTACTGTATGTTACACATCATATCGAAGAAATTCTACCGATGTACACGCATACGATTCTAATCCGCCGGGGCACGGTATTTGCCAAAGGTAAAACGACTGATATTCTGAGTAGTGACACACTTAGTGCTTTTTTTGAAACGCCTGTGCAAGTAGAATGGAGACAGAATCGCGCTTGGCTCTCTATGGTGTAGAGAGTCTTTTTTCTCGCTAACCCGCTACCAACATAATCAGAATGGGCAAAATCAGGAATGAGGCAAGCGTGCTCCACAGGATGCAGGTGGAAACCAGTTTTGGTGATGCATTAAATTTTTCTGCTAAAATGACAGCATTCACAGCAACCGGCATCGAAGCCAAAATGAAGAGAACGGAGAACAAAAGACCTGAAATTCCGAGTATCAGCATAGCAAGACAAGCCGCAAGCGGAGAGAGCAAAAGGCGAATTGTTAGTCCGGCGTAGCTGGCTTTTTTAATAGACGACTCCAGTTTGAATATTTTTACATAAGCCATCTGGGTACCAAGGATCGCCAGCACGACTGGAGAATAGGCGGCAGCAATCATCGAGACGCCCGACTGAATGCCAGAGGGAAGATGCCAGTCCAGCAGCCGCAGTCCCATGGCGAGTAGAGCTGCATAGATCGCAGGAAGTGAAAATACCGACTTAACAGCACTTTGAACAGAAAATTCAGAGCGGGCTGCAAAGTAAACGCCAATGGTATTGACCATAATCATCTGGATGACGACATACACGGAGGCTTTATCCAGACCGAGCTGCCCAAAGGCAAGTAAAATAAGGGGCAGGCCATAATTTGCACTATTGGTCAGCGTGGAGATTAAGGTAAGTCCAGCCGTTTCCGGAGTGCTCAGTCTAAAGATTTTCCCCGCTAATTGTGCAATTCCCCACAACAGCAGCAGGTTCAGTATTGAAAAAGCGGCAGTCTGCGCTACATCATGCCAAGAAAGCTGTGCTTTGAGTAGCGTGTCCAGAATCATGGCGGGGCTTAAAAAATATAAATACAAAGTCGAGAGCGGTTTCGTTTCCAGCTTCATGAATTTTCCAAGTAAAAATCCGGCGATCACTGGAATGGACAGCGGAACGATAACGGATAATAGAGTTGAAAGTACGATTTGTATCATGAATTCCACCCATCCTTTCTGTAATGACATTTTCCATTATAAGGCGCTACTTTCGAGCCCGTCCAAGATGAAAACACAATCAAGGTCATAGGTATATACTATGAAGCCTTCGACACTTATTGTGAAAACAATAAAAGGGATGCCCTATTAGCCGTTTATCATGGCTGTGGGCATCCCTTTTATTATAATGAACCAATGATACTGCGGATTTATGCAGTAGCGACGGTTTCCGCTTTGGTTCGGCAATCATCAGAGCAATAGTGCTGATGCTGTTCTTCGCAATCTGGACATACGATATGCTGGAGATTGCACACCGGGCAGTTGATATAATGATCGCTTGGCGTTTCACAATGGAAGCACTTGCCGACAATGACGTCTTCATCCGTATGATTGATCGGAATGGAGATTCGTTCGTCAAATACGTAGCATTTACCGTCAAACAAACGTCCTTGTACTTCCGGGTCCTTGCTGTAAGTCACAATGCCGCCATCCAACTGGCCTACATCGTTAAACCCTTCTTTGATCAGAAGACCGGACAACTTTTCGCAACGGATACCTCCGGTACAGTACGTCAGGATTTTTTTGTCTTTGAACTGAGTCATATTGTCGCGAATCCATTGTGGAAATTCACGGAACGATTCGACTTCAGGGCGAATAGCCCCGCGGAAATGACCGATGTCATATTCATAATCATTACGTCCGTCCAGAACAACTACATCTTCATCTTGAAGCTGTTCATAAAACTCCTTTGGTGACAGCCGCTTACCGCTAATTACATTAGGGTCCAGTTCATCCTCATGACGCAGCGTAACTAGCTCCTGACGATGGCGTACAAATATTTTCTTGAACGCATGACCGTCAGACTCATCTATTTTAATAATAATATCGTGGAATTTCGGATTGGCGCGCAAATCACGCATATATTGCTCCGTTTGCTCTACTGTACCAGACAGTGTTCCGTTGATTCCTTCTGCAGCAATCAAGATTCTTCCCTTGACGCCCAGCTCCTTGCAGTAAGCCAGATGCTCTGCCGTAAAGGTGGCAGGGTCTTCTATGTTGACATATTTGTAAAACAACAAAATTCGATAAGCATGTTCACACACGTAAAATCACCCTCTGATTCAAGTCAAAGTTTTTTAACAAGCAATTTTAAATGTACCACATTCTTTAAGTTAGTCAACTTAAATGTATAAAAAGTGGAAATGGAAAAGATGACGAGCGACAAAAGTAAGGGTTTACATTATAATAGTAACGTAGTAATGAGAGGATTTCTGGTAGCAGGGTGAGTTTTACTAGATGAAAGGATGAATGAAATGAAACATCTTTTGACAGCGCATACACCACCTATGGGGTGGAATAGCTGGGATTGCTACGGTGCAGCAGTACGGGAAGAGGAAGTACGGGGAAATGCTCAATATATGGCGGAGCACCTGAAGGAATATGGTTGGGAATATGTCGTGGTGGATATTCAGTGGTATGAGTCAGGAGCAGTTTCTTCACAGTATCGCCCGTTCGTCCCATTGGAAATGGATTCATTTTCACGTCTTATTCCAGCGGTGAATCGTTTTCCTTCGGCAGCAGATGGACGAGGCTTCCAAGCTCTTGCGGAATATGTACACAGTCTGGGATTGAAATTTGGTATACATATGATGAGAGGCATCTCCCGTCAGGCGGTGCACCAGGATACCCCGATTTTGGGAACCACAGCCACGGCGAGACAAATTGCGCATCCCAACTCTATTTGTCCCTGGAACACAGATATGTATGGGGTAGATGCATCCAAGGAAGGCGCACAGGAGTACTATAATTCGTTGTTTGACCTGTATGCGGAATGGGGTGTGGATTTTGTCAAAGTAGATGACATTGCTGCATCACGTCTCTATGGTATTCATTTGGCGGAAATTGAATTGATTAGGCGGGCTATCGCCCAATGCGGACGTCCGATGGTGCTGAGTCTATCACCTGGTCCTGCACCGCTGGAGCATGCATCTGATTTAATCTCAAACGCGAACATGTGGCGTATGACTGATGACTTCTGGGATGTATGGCCTTTACTGTATGGTATGTTTGAGCGCTGCGAGAAGTGGGCGGAACATGTAGGTCCGGGTCACTGGCCGGATTGCGACATGCTGCCACTAGGTCATCTGGGTATTCGTTCGGTAGATTCGGTGGATTCCGGCAGCCATGACCGATGGACACGCTTTACGAAGGATGAGCAGCTAACGATGATGACCTTGTGGAGCATTTTCCGGTCTCCACTGATGTTCGGGGGAGAACTGCGGGATAATGATGCATGGACCCTTTCCTTGCTAACGAATGAAGAAGTGTTAAATGCTCATCGCAACGGTTTGAATGCGCGGCAGGTGTACAGAAAGGATGAACATATCGTTTGGACTTCACATAACGGGGAAGGTCATGTATACGCAGCTTTGTTTAATGCTGGAGATGAAGCTTCAAAGGTGCGTGTATCCTTAAAAGACCTTGGTATTGAAGGACAGGCAAATGCCAGAGATTTGTGGAACCATATGGATTTAGGTGTTTTAACACAAGAACTGTCCGCAGATTTACCTCCTCACGGAGCAGCTCTATTTATTTTGAAATAGAGGATTTTGCAAAAATCCTGAATAACATAATGTAAGGAAGAACTATGCTGCAATTCCAACCCAATCACCCTATCGTAAAAGTGGAAGGTAAACTTTACGATAGGGTGATTTTTTTGCATGTGTCACTTTAGGATATTTTAACGAACTCGACATTATTCTTGGGAATTTGACATTTGGAACGTGTTAATTTTATAGGGTGCCTATTTCTGTACAAATTTAAATCATTCTAGCGAATAGACTCGAGAAAGGAGTCAAATCATGAAATTAAAAAAAATCCACAAAAATGAACAGGACGAGCCTTGGCCCTCTAGCATACCAATACTATGTATCGGGGGGGCCAATCTGGATCGTAAAATCATGATTAAAGGTACATTTCAGCTTCATACCTCCAATCCAAGCAGTACAAGGCTGCAATCTTGCGGTGGGGTAGCACGAAATGTAGCCGAAAATTTAGGGAGGTTGAGCCAACGGGTCAGCCTGCTAACTGCGGTTGGGGACGATGCGGAAGGTGAATTTATTATTGAACAGTCCAGCCGTTACATGCACGTGGTTCCTCTGCAAGTTAAAGGTGAGCCGTCAACTGGGGTTTATACTGCCTTGCTGAATGAGCGTGGTGAACTGATTGTAGCGACAGCAGAAATGGAGATTTATGATCAGATTCATCCTTCAGTAATTTATGAAAATACTCCTTTAATCGCCTCGTCCCGACTCGTTCTGCTGGACACTAATTTCTCTATGAACGTAATTGCAGCCACCATACATGTCTGCCATGAACATCGGGTTCCTATTGTCGTTTCTTCGGTATCGGCCTCCAAGATGAGAAAGCTTCCCCGAAATTTGCATGGAGTGGAATGGCTGGTATGTAAACCGGTGGAGGCTGAAGCTTATTTGGGGCTAGAACTTACAGATGATCAGCATATGTTGGATGCCACCCGAATTTTTCACAAACTTGGGGTTCAAAATGTCATTTTTATCTGCGGTGCTGATCGAGTTTTGTACGCCTCTCAGGATGGAACTCATGGACAAATTCCTATGCATCCCGTTCAAGAGGTCATTGATGTCACAGGCGCAGATGATGCTTTTATTGCCGGGATGATTTATGGAATCACCCAAGGTTATCCTATGGAGCAAGTGTGCCAATTTGGAATTAGCTGTGTCGACTTGACCCTGCAAACGGATCGGACGGTTTCAGAGACCCTTTCTATGAATAAACTCCATTCTAGGTTTCAGGAGCTGTATGGCACACATTCGCAAAATTTTGTGTTTTTCAAGGGCGTGTATTTTAAAAAGGAAGATACATAAGTAATTAAGAGAACTCTACCCTACAACAGCGCGTACTGGGAGCTACACGTACGTAATGGCCTCAACCAATTAATTGGTAAAAGGAGCATGTTGTCTGATGGACAGCGTGAAATACGTAATTGTTTTTCTGCCACAGTGCCTCCTTTATTTGCTTTTAAAGGGAGGTTCTTTGGTAGAGTCCGCTTTGTTCTGGGTTTTCGCAGGTGTATCCGTTCTAAAGTCTGGCCACTCATTATGCAATAGGATAACCAACGGAATTTAATTATCTTGAAAATTAAATATCGTTCATGTCCCTGGCTGATCTCAGATAGACGATTATCTCCTTGACTAGAAATTACATTTCGTGTAAAGTGGTGAAAATTGTAATATATATGAATAGTGTAGACCAAGGATCAAAGGTTCAATACCCGCTGTACAGAGAAGAAACTCATGGGCTGAAAGGTTTCTCGCCGCGAATGAACGTTTCCCTGCCTTGCGAGCTGTAGCGGTTTGTAAGATAAACCGTTACCGGCTAGACGCCGTTATCTGATGAAGGACCGTTCCGTGTATGGCTACGGTCAAATTAAGGGTGGTACCACGACACATTCGTCCCTGACGGATGTGTCTTTTTGCGTACATTTTATCGTCCATACAAGGAGGTAGCTACACATGCGCCAAAGTCAATTATTACTGACAACCTTGCGTGAAGCACCCGCAGAGGCCGAAGTGAACAGTCATCAGCTTATGCTGCGGGGAGGATTTATCCGCCAACTGGCGGCTGGAATGTACACCTACATGCCATTGGGCAGACGGGTGCTCAGAAAAGTAGAGCAAATCATACGAGATGAAATGGATCGCGCCGGAGCTGGGGAGCTACTGATGCCTGTATTGCAGCCAATGGAGCTATGGCAAGAATCAGGGAGATACGATGTTTACGGTCCTGAGCTGATGCGTCTGCAAGATCGACATGATCGAGAGTTTGCATTGGGGCCTACACATGAAGAGGTCATTACGTCTTTAATACGAAATGAAGTGAATTCTTATCGCAAATTGCCTGTAACCCTGTATCAAATTCAAACCAAATTTCGGGATGAACGACGTCCTCGATTTGGCCTGCTTCGCAGCAGAGAATTCTTGATGAAGGATGCCTATTCGTTTGATGCACATTGGGAAGGACTAGATCATACCTATTGGACTATGTTCCAGGCATATCAGCGCATTTTCACCCGCTGCGGTTTGTATTTTCGTGCAGTAGAAGCAGATGCGGGTGCCATTGGTGGCGAAGGTGAAACCCATGAATTTATGGCTCTAGCTGATATTGGAGAGGACACCATTGTAGCATGCACCTGCTGTGAATATGCAGCTAATCTTGAAAAAGCCGTGGCGCGGTCGACGGAGAAAATAGAAATAGCTCCAGTCTCAGATGAAAATGAACATGTCAGCCATCCTTCTTTTGATACAGCTAAAATGGAAAAATTCCATACTCCAGGCCTACGTACAATAGATCAACTGGTTGAATCGCTTCACATAGAACCTGAAGAAATCATCAAAACACTGATTTATATGGCTGACGATCAACCTGTTGCTGTAGTTGTCAGGGGTGATCATGAGGTTAACGAAGTGAAAGTTAAACATATTTTAGGTAGTGAAAAATTCGAAATAGCAAGTGCAGACACCGTGTCAAAGGCGACTGGAACCCCCTCGGGGTTCATAGGCCCATGCGGATTGACGATCCCTGTGTGGGTAGATTACGCCGTTGTCCAAATGTCCAGCGGTATCGCAGGCGCGAATGAGCTGGATTATCATTATCGACATGTGAATCCAAGGCACGATATAGATCTTCGGCATGTGGCTGACTTGCGGAATGTAATAGAAGGGGATAGATGTCCTCGATGTGACGAAGGGGAATTAAAACTTTATCGTGGGATTGAGATCGGACACGTATTTAAACTGGGCACCAAATATAGTGAGAAGCTGGGTGCGACTTTTCTGGATACATCTGGAACGGAGCAAACGATGATTATGGGCTGCTATGGCATTGGCGTTTCCCGAATCCTTTCTGCCATTGTAGAGCAAAATCATGATCAGAACGGAATGATATGGCCTCATGCGCTGGCCCCGTTTCAAGTTCATATCATTCCGATTTCTGTGAAAGACAGGCTTCAGATGCAATTAGCCGAGAAATTATACAACCAACTGCAGGATCACGGTGTGGAGGTGCTGCTGGACGATCGGGAGGAACGGCCCGGGGTTAAATTCAAAGACTCTGATTTAGTAGGTATTCCCGTGCGCATCGTCGTTGGTAAAGATGCCGAACACGGGAAAGTAGAGTTAGTGGAACGAAAAAGCTGCAACAAAGAGACGATTCATATCGAAGATGTAGAGAGACGAATATTGGAACTACGCTAAGCATCTGTATCCCGTAGAATATGACCTTCTCCAAGTGTAATCTCATGAAAGTCCGCCATCTGACGTGCCTGAAACCGGATTGGCTTGTCCCGACCTACCATAATGATATTTTGAATATCGGCAGCGCCATCCGAGGGGAGCGAGAAAGTTGTGACATAGGCGAATTCTTCACGCAACGTTGTGTGAATGGCATTAATCAGATGGTCGTGTTCACTTTTGCCCATTAAATTCATGATCAGGGAGCCTTCGGAATCCAGCTTTTCTTTGGCCATCTTGAAAAATTCCCAGGATACTAAATGCAAGGGTGTACCCTGCTCTGTGAAGGCGTCCAGAATAATATAGTCATAAGCATCAGACGCTTCCTTCTCCAGAATGCGTCGTCCATCGCCAACAGTTACATTATCCTGATCGTATCCAAAGAATGTTCGGCTGAACTCTACGACTTGTGCATCCAGCTCGGCAATCTTAAAGCGTTTATCTGTAAAATGACCCGCTATTGTACCTATACCGTGCCCAATAACAAATACATCTTCAAATGACGGATCGTTCAGTTCCATGAGATGGATGATTGCTCTAGGATATTCGAACAAAATGCGTTGCGGATGATTCAAGTCCACCGCGCCTTGGATGGCTGTATTTGAAAACTGCATCACCCGAAATAATCCCTTTTCACCGTACAGCTCGGTGGTTTCGTATACTGTGATTTCATGATTATGGCTCAACTTTTTGTACAAGACATCCAATTAAATGATCTCCTTCAAGTCAGACTTCCTCCTCATCTTAGACATGGATAGGGGGATTGTCCATAGATGAGGAGAATTGAAAGTTCATATTTTCAAGCATCCCTAATTAGGTAGAATTGTTTATTTTTCCATAACGGAGTTGTTTGAACTTGTTCGTATGTCCTTTAGGAGATATAATATACAAGGATATAATGAAGTTCGTTGTGTATATTCATACAGGAAGAGAGCGGGATATTATGGGACGTAAGTGGAATAACATTAAAGAAAAGAAGGCATCCAAGGATGCTAATACGAGTCGTATATATGCTAAGTTTGGCGTGGAAATTTATGTGGCAGCCAAACAGGGCGAACCTGATCCTGAATCCAATCGGGTATTAAGAGTCGTTTTAGAACGTGCAAAAACGTACAATGTACCCAAAGCAATCATTGACCGTGCTATTGAAAAAGCAAAAGGTGCTGGCGATGAAAACTACGTAGAGCTTCGTTATGAAGGTTTCGGACCGAACGGTTCCATGGTCATTGTAGATGCACTGACCAATAACGTTAATCGTACAGCATCGGATGTGCGTTCTGCTTTTACTAAAAATGGCGGTAGCCTGGGCGTGAGCGGATCTGTAGCCTATATGTTTGATTCAACAGCAGTTATTGGTCTGGTGGGTAAAACCGCAGATGAAGTGCTGGAGCTGCTGATGGAGGCAGATGTAGAGGTGCGTGACATCATTGAAGAAGATGAAGCCGTCATCGTATATGCAGAGCCTGATCAATTCCATGCTGTGCAGGAAGCTTTCAAACAAGCAGGAGTGACTGAGTTTACCGTTGCGGAGCTCACCATGCTTGCCCAAAATGATATTTCACTTCCAGAAGATGCACAAGTTCAATTCGATAAATTGATTGATGCATTAGAAGATTTGGAGGATGTTCAGCAGGTTTACCACAATGTAGACTCTGACGAATAGTCGGATTGCATCATTTACATCTGAGCGTTTGTATAAAATAAACATTCCTAAACCATCGTATTTCGGTACGATGGTTTTTTTGTAAATAAACTTATAAAAAATCAATTTTATTTTCTTGACTGATCAGTCTGTAAAAATTATAATCATAGGCAAGGAGGTGAACATAAGGTTTGGGAAGAGCAAAAGAATTTGATACTGAAAGTGTTCTACGAAAAGCTATGGCTGTATTTGGAGAGCATGGCTATGAGGGAACTTCTCTGACAATTTTACTGGATCAGCTGGGTATAGCGCGGCAGAGTCTTTATGATACCTACGGAACGAAATATGATTTGTTTTTTTCGGCTATTCAGCTTTATATACGTGACAAGACCGAAGCTGTAGTTCATCTGCTCAGTCAACCTGGGAGCATTAAGGATGCAATAGCGATGATTTTTAATGAATCTGTTAGAGTGTTGACGGATAAGAGGCTGTCCAAGGAATGCTTTATTATGAACAGTGCTATTGAACAGGCTCCGCATCATCATGAGATCAAAGCTTTTATTTCTGAAAACACTGAAAAGCTTGAACTTGCTTTTTACGACGCCCTAGTCCGCGCCCAAAAAGAGGGGGAGATTCATGCTACGGAATCTGAGCTATTGTCAATCGCCAGATTTCTAAATCATGCCCGACTATCGTTGACATTTACCGCCAAGACAGGCGCGAGCACTGAGGTGCTTAGAGATATTGTGCGTACAACGCTGTCGATTTTAAATTGATCTTTATGAACGCTTAATAGCGTTTATTTTTTGAACATTCCAGACTGATTGGTCAAATTTTTTTGAGTATTATAGACTGTTCAATCTAGAATGCTTATGTTTATTTTAGCGTCTTGAATTCGTTTTTTAAGCAGGAACTAAAAATATATTTGCGAGGTGTCTACCATGACAATCAATCCGAATACTGACGAAGTAAAACAGCAAGCGCAAGCAGTCATGCATAAATTTACGAACAACCTGTTAGAAGAAAATATGGAGCAATGGATTTCATTATTTGATGATAACGCTGTTTTCGAGTTCCCTTATGCACCTAAGCATTTTGCACAAATGCTTCAGGGCAAAGCAGCAATTTACGAGTACATTAAGGAGTTTCCTAATATACTTCGGATTCAGCATTTCTCTTCACCAATTATCCATACGACAACGGACCGGGATTTATTCGTGGCCGAGTTCGCCTGTGAGGCGCAGGCTGTGAGCACAGGTAAACCGTATAATCAAACCTACATTTCTGTTATTAAGCTGAAGAACGGAAAAATTATTCACTACAAAGATTACTGGAACCCTTTAGTAGCTCTTGAAGCCCTGGAATCATAAATAAAAGAGTTCAAGCCTCATAGGGATATGGATATCTAGGCGAAAACAAAAAATTTAAATAGGAGTTGAATTTCATGAAAGACAGAAATATAGCGTTGATTACAGGAGCAAACGGCAAAACAGGTAGCCGTGTAGCCGCCAGACTTACGCAACTTCAGCATCCGGTACGTTTGGCAGGACGTGCTCATCCTGCCGAATGGGAAGGGAAAGATTATGTATATTTTGATTGGTATGATGAATCAACACATGCACAGGCGCTGATGAATGTAGATAAAATTTATTTGGTAGTACCTGTGCTGGATGTCAATCCCGCCAAAGTGATGATTCCTTTTATTGAGAGGGCCTTGAGAGAAGGAGTGCAAAGGTTTGTGCTGTTAGGGAGCGCATCTGTGCCTGAGGACGGACCAGTATTTGGACCTGTGCATCAAGCACTACGTAGATTAGCTCCAGAGTGGGCTGTATTGCAGCCATCCTACTTTATGGAGAATTTTACAGAAGGTCAGCATGTAAGTACCATCAAAAACACCAGCACGATTTATAGTGCGACAGGAGAAGGGAGAGTAGGTTTTGTCAGTGCAGATGACATTGCAGAAGTGGGAGTACGAGCTCTGATTGACGATAAACCACATAACATAGCTCATGTCATCACTGGACCTCAGTCACTAACCTATGGCGAAGTCGGTAAGATTATTGGGAAGTTAACAGGCCAAGCAATCCAGCATATCTCGTTGCCTGATGAAGAGCTAAAAGCGGGCATGGTTCGAGCTGGAATGCCTGAAGAATATGCAGATATGCTGGCGGGATTGGATAGAAGGATACGTGAAAATGGAAGTGAAGATCAAGTTACTCATACCGTAGAGCGTGTCACTGGGCGCCGTCCGATATCATTCGAGCAGTTTGTTCTGAGCCATGGGGATAGCTGGAAATAATCATGACAAAGTTGTTCCCGTTATTTCTTTTTAGGGTCATAAGAATAACCAGGATATTTGACGACGGGCCATTTTACCTTTCGTAAATTAGAGATTACATCAACACCTACATGTAAATTACTCTGAATCAGTTCTGTGGGGGTAAGAGCCATCCATTGATTTAGTGAAACATCCGCAAAACGGTCACTCTTAAACATTTCAAGAAACCATAATGAGCTAGAGCCAGTATTTTGAATGTAATGACCATAAGCAAAGGGCACATATCCGACATCTCCGGCTCTAAAATCAAATGTGCGGGCAGCGCCATTACCACCAAAGACAGTCATCCGTCCTTGCCCTGTAAGATAGTATTGCCATTCGTCATTATTGGGATGCCAGTGCATTTCTCGCATGGCTCCGGGCTCAATCTCAACAAGGGCGGCTGCGATGGTTTTGGAAATCGGAAAATTAGAGGAGTCAACGATGCGTACGCTTCCGCCCGGTGTTTTGATTGGGGGCTGGGCTAGTAATTCATGCTTGAAGGATTGGGGCAACGTCCCGTAAGGAGAGGGAACCGCTTGGCTTTGAATTGAACCAGGAATTGAATCCTGATAGATGTATACTTGGTCTTGAGGAATTGCTGCAAAATCAGCTTCTGATACACCAAAATTTGCAGAAAGCACGTCTTTGGGAGTATGTGCGAACCAATCCGAGATGGATAGGGTGTTCAGATCGGAAAAGCTGCCATCATCAAAAACCAGCAAAAATTCACAGCCATCCTCAAGCCCCTGTATAGAGTGGGGAATGCCAGGAGGAAAGTACCAGAGATCCCCGGGACCCACATCAGCAATAAAATTACGTCCATTTTGGTCAACTGCCGTAATACGAGCACTTCCCAACAGCATATAAGACCATTCCGCCTGCTGATGCCAGTGAAGCTCACGTACACCTCCCGGCGTCAAACTCATATTCACCCCGGCAAGGGTTGTGGCAATAGGTAATTCTCTTACCGTTACTTCTCTTGACCACCCACCATGATTAAGCTGCATATGGGCGTCAGAAAAAGAAAATCTCATATTCGGAATGAGACCATTGTCCGTTACGGGGGGAACCAGCATATCGGGATTTTGTAAATCCCTCATCACATCACGTGGGCCCTCGTCGATGCCCCCAGCACCATCACTTCTGATGGGTTGGGGGATTCTTACATTTTTTGGGCAATCATTATGCATCATTAGATCTTCCTTTCCAGGTTGAAGCTTGACGAAGCAAGGAATTAGAGAAAATATGCATAAAGATTTTATGATCATGTGGTGAGTTTTATGCTGTATGCGTCAGATCTGCGAACTGTGCCTGAATGATTTGAGCTAAGTCGTGTGGATTCAACTCCAGTTGGGTCCCAATTTTCCCACCGCTCACAACGATGGCTTCTAGTTCCAATGCAGGCTGGTCGATAAAAGTGGGATAGAGCTTTTTCATTCCTATGGGGGAGCAGCCACCGCGAATATATCCCGTATACTTTTGCAAATCCTTAACTGGAAGCATTTCAATTTTTTTCTCTCCCGCGGATTTGGCTGCTTTTTTGAGATCAAGCTCTTTATGTACAGGGATTACAAAAACAAACAGATTTTGTTTGCTGTGTGCAATCAAAGTTTTGAAAACCATTTCTGGGGCTCTCTCTATTTTCTCAGCCACATTCATCCCGTCTATTTTTCCGTCTTGATGATCATAACTCAAAATATTGTATTGTATGTGTTGCCCATCCAATATGCGCATGGCGTTTGTTTTGCTGGAACTCATCTTATTTCTTCCTTTCTTTAGAGTTTTTCCAATTGATCGACATAATCCTTTGCATCCTTAAGGGAAAGATCCTTAGCGGTTCTCAACTCTTTTATGGCTTGAATCTTTTTTCCTTCCCTAATTAGCAGGAGCAACTTTTCATTGATATCTTCTGAAGCTCCTGCATCTAGAACATGTGAAGGAGTGGCAGCGATGGTACCTGACAGTGATGTTCCTTGTATTCCTGAACGATTTTCAAGACGCTCCACGTCGGATTTCAGGTCATTAAGACGCGATTGAAGGCTATAGACCTTAATTAAAAGTATGACGGAGAGGAGCAACGCGATTATTGCTATATACTCAATAGTTGACAACAGAATCCCTCCTATTTCACTTAGTTTCATCGCAAAGATACCGCACTAAAAATTTGTTTCTTATTTATAGTATAGCATGATGATGGAGGAGAAGAGGAAGACGCGTTCAAATTGACTTTTTGCAGGCAGAGCGGTATATTACAACTTATTATAAACCTTTTAATAAATACTGGAAAAGGAGTGTATTCAAATACAACCAGTCTCCAATAATACCATTCGGGTTAAACAAATTAATGTAGAGTTAGTTAAAAACACACTGAAATCCAAGGAATATGCAACCAAGTCATCCATAGCCAGTATCACAGGTCTTAGTGTGGCAACCTGCGGAAATATTCTGAATGAGCTTCTTCAAACCGGGGAAGTATTAGAGACGGAATTGGAAGAATCGAACGGCGGACGTCCGGCTAGACGGTACAAATATAACGCTGATTATTCATATATTATCTGTTTAAATGTGAAAACGGAAGGCGGTATACATTCTCTTACTTATGCTGTTGCCAATTTGCTTGGTGATATCATCATCGAGAATACTTCCATAGTGCCCCATATTGATTATGAGGTCATAGAAACCCAAATTGGAGAGCTGATTAATAACTATGGAAACGTCAAAGCCATTGGGATTGGCATCCCTGGGGTTGTTCATCAAGGGATTATCGATGTTTGCGATCTCGACCTGCTCATAGGAGTCCCTGTAGGTCCACGGCTTCAAGATAAATACGGATTAGAAGTTACCATTGAAAATGATATGCATTTGACAGTCTACGGATTTTATAACATGCAGAATTATGATGAGGATAAAACCTTTGCTATTGTTTCGTTTCCCAAAGACAATTTCCCCGGAGCGGGTTTTATTGTCGACGGACATTTGTTAAAAGGAAATACCAAGTTTGCGGGGGAGGTGTCCTTCTTACCCTTTGATTTAACAAGAGAGGAACAGCTTAAACAGTTAAATAGCACAGAGGGATTTGTTCCTCTGGCGATCAAAACGATTACTTCCATTATTGCAATTATAGACCCTGTATCTATCGCTTTGACTGGAGAGTTATCCAAGCCGACTCTGTTGGACGATATTTATAACGGCTGTCTAAAAGATGTACCCAAAGAACATATGCCCGAGATATTTGTGAAAAACGATACGCATGATGAATATATGTATGGGTTGATTTCGGTGACCCTTGAAAGTCTGACGTACAATTTGCAATTGGTGGAGAAAAGGAAATAGGACATCGTTCAATAAAGCATGAGAGGATGAGATCAATGACTCAAAAATCAATTGCATGGACTACAGGAACATGGACTAATCACCCTGTATCATCCATAGAAGAAGACCAGTTTCTTAAAGTTGAAACCAGAGAAGGAAGCGACTACTGGGAAAAAACTTTGTATGGATTTGAACGCAGTAGCGGACATTCCCTGCTTACAGACTGGGAAGAAGGCTCAGCCATCGAAGTCACGTTTCAATTAGGCTCATTTACGGAGCTCTATGATCAGGCCGGTATAATGCTGTATCAAGGACAGCAAAAGTGGATTAAAGCTGGGATTGAATTAAATGACGGAATTCCTCAATTAGCTGTCGTAGTTACAGATGGCTATTCCGATTGGTCATTAGCTCCTGTACCTGAATGGGTAGGGAAAAATGTCACGATTCGTGCTTCACAGCTACAGGATGCAGTTATCATTAGAGCTCGAACCGAAAATCAAAGCTGGCGCACCGTACGTGTAGCACGTTTTCCTTATGAAACGGGACAACAGGCGGGTCCTTTTGCCTGTGCGCCGACTCGAGCCGGCTTTCAGGTTATCTTTACACGCTGGGTAAGCACTGAACCAGATAGAGATATTCATGTAGATCCGCCATTTGAAGAATAGCCATTTTACTCAACAATAGAAGAGTTATAAATAGGGGAGTACTTATTGGAGATAATACAGTTATAAGCTCTAGAAGTTTTTAAAATAATACTTGACATGAAACGCGTTACAAACCTTAAGATTCATTTAGAAGTACTTATAACACATTAGCATAGAGGTAACGTATTTCTATCTAGTTAATGAAAAACATCAGCAAAGGCGGAGAAAATATGAGTACACGGTTTCCAAAAGATTTCCTGTGGGGCGGAGCAGTTGCTGCTAATCAGCTCGAAGGCGCTTATCAAGAAGATGGAAAAGGCTGGTCCATTCAGGATGTAACTCCTCGTGGTGGTTGGGGGCCCGTTACGGATGTACCAACAGAAGATAACATGAAGTTGATCGGTATTGATTTTTATCATCATTATAAAGAAGATATCAAACTTTTTGCGGAAATGGGCTTCAAAGTATTCCGTACTTCTATTGCATGGTCACGTATCTTCCCTAAAGGTGACGAACTGGAGCCTAACGAAAAAGGCTTGCAATTTTATGATGATTTGTTTGATGAACTTCACAAATATGGAATTGAGCCACTCGTTACATTATCTCACTATGAAACACCTTTACATTTGTCCAGAGAATACGATGGTTGGGTAAACCGTAAGCTTGTTGATTTTTATGAGCGCTATGCTACAACTGTATTTAATCGCTACAAAAATAAAGTTAAATACTGGTTGACTTTCAATGAAATCAACTCCATTCTTGAAGCACCATTCATGAGTGGAGGAATTAGCACACCAAAAGATCAACTTAGTGAGCAAGATCTTTATCAAGCTATTCACCATGAGCTTGTAGCGAGTGCAAGAGCGGTAAAAATCGGTCATCAGATCAACCCTGATTTCAAAATTGGTTGTATGGTGCTGAGTATGCCTACTTATCCGCTGACACCTAATCCAGACGATGTGATTGCTGCGATGGAATTCGATCACAGAAACATGGCATTTGCCGATATTCACGCAAGAGGTCAATACCCTGGTTACATGAAACGATTCTTTAAAGAAAACGGAATTTCTATTCACTTTGAACCAGGTGATGCCGAAGATTTGAAGCATACCGTTGATTTTATCTCGTTCAGCTATTATATGAGTACTTGTGAGACAGCTGACGAAGCTAAAAAAGTCAAAGGTGAAGGTAACATCCTTGGTGGTGTCAGCAATCCGCATCTCGAGGCAAGTGAGTGGGGCTGGCAAATTGATCCGCAAGGTCTGCGTTATGTCCTGAATACGTTCTATGATCGCTTCCAAAAACCACTGTTCATCGTTGAAAATGGCCTGGGCGCCGTTGATGAACTAATCACGAATGAAAAAGGCGAAAAAACGGTTGAGGATGACTACCGAATCAACTACCTGAATGATCATTTGGTTCAAGTTGGAGAAGCTATTGAGGACGGAGTAGAGGTTTTGGGCTATACGTCTTGGGGATGTATTGACCTTGTCAGCGCTTCGACCGCTCAGCTTAAAAAACGTTATGGCTACATTTACGTAGACCGTCATGATGATGGCAGCGGTACACTTGAAAGATATCCGAAGAAATCGTTCCATTGGTACAAAGAAGTTATTGCTACGAACGGTGAAAGCTTGAAACGTTAATTTATAAATAAACCAGTGATTAAGTATTAAATATACAATGAAGGCTTATAGATAGCGACCGCTTCTTCTTTTTTACGAAGCGGTCGCTAATTTTTTAGGGGGATTAGCAACCGAGTTACAAGCTGAAGACGAAAGAGCTTTCATGAATGATTCGTAAGCGTTATTTATTGATAATTGATGATAAATAGATTGGACAAAAATGAATTACTGAGATATATTTAGACTTATTAAAACATTAATAATAACTATGTTAAAAATTGAGTCCAGTATAAATTAATGATTTTTTAATGATGAGGGCTGCAGAAGGAGGAAAATAATGAAGATTGAGCATGTAGCGATCTGGGTGAGAGACTTAGAAAAGATGAAAAGCTTTTACGAGCAATATTTTGATGGAAAATCTAACGATAAATATTATAACGCTACAAAAGGATTTGAGTCCTATTTTATCACCTTTGAGGATGGAGCAAGGTTAGAGGTTATGCGTAAAACGGGAGTAGATCATTCACCACAGATAAATATTACGGGCTGGGCTCATGTGGCATTTTCCGTTGGAAGTAAAGCTCGGGTGAATGAAAAGACAGAGCAGCTCATGCATGCAGGATATGAAGTTGTGGGTCAGCCAAGATTGACAGGTGACGGCTATTATGAAAGCGTAATTAAAGATCCAGAAGGTAATTTGGTGGAAATTTCAATGGTGAGTAGCTTTCCAGTTCTGAAGAGTTGATTGAAGAACGTTTATACGCCAAAAGTCTCTGCCACGAATATAATCAGCTTCATCCTAGAAATATCGAAGAACGAGAAACACTCATCAAAACTTTACTGGGGAAGACAACTGATAGATTCTTGATTGAGCAACCTTTTGTGTGTGACTATGGCTATAACATTGAAATCGGTGAAAATTTCTATAGTAACCATAATACGATCATGCTTGATGGGGCAAAAGTCGTTTTCGGTGATCATGTGTTTATTGCTCCTAACTGCGGATTTTATACTGCGGGTCATCCTCTTGATGTAGAACAACGTAATGAGGGATTGGAGATTGCTTTTCCTATTACAGTTGGCAATAATGTGTGGATCGGTGGTAATGTCAGCGTTCTGCCTGGTGTTACTATAGGCGATAACTCCATTATCGGTGCAGGAAGTGTTGTTACCA
Source organism: Paenibacillus sp. SEL1 (assembly GCF_054602535.1). Lineage (NCBI taxonomy): Bacteria > Bacillati > Bacillota > Bacilli > Caryophanales > Paenibacillaceae > Paenibacillus > Paenibacillus sp. SEL1. Next base: position 4,717,566 of record NZ_CM137723.1, read on the forward strand.
AAGATATCCCTTCTGGTGTGATCGCTGCTGGAAACCCATGTAAGGTAATCCGTAAAATCACCGAAGATGATAAGACCAAGTACAAAGGGAACTAATAATAAACTACAGCTCACTTGGAGCTGTAGTTTATTGTCTTAAAAGAATGTTACCAAATAAAAGAACAATTTTGCACAGATTTGTTCAGGGAATAATGCAATAATGTGCTTAAGTGGAATATTTTTAGCCTATTCAGAAAGGAAAGAACAATCATGAAATTGATGTTTATATCAGATATTCACGGCTCATTACACTGGTTGCAATTGGCACTGGAAAAGTACAGGGAGGAGAAAGCCGATCGTCTTATTCTGCTCGGAGATTATATGTACCACGGACCACGTAATCCGTTACCAGAAGGGTATAATCCGGCAGAAGTGGCAGCTCTGCTGAATAAGTACAAGTCCCATATTGCGGTTTCTGTGCGCGGGAATTGCGATGCAGAGGTGGATCAGATGCTACTGGAGTTTCCTATGATGGGTGATTATGCTTTATTGCACCATGAAGGACGGCGAATCTATGTCACGCACGGACATGGCTTTAGTATCGGAAATTTACCACCACTGGAAGCGGGAGATGTGTTCATCCAGGGACATACTCATATTCCGGTAGCAGATGTGGAGAATGGGGTCTTTATACTGAACCCCGGTTCGATCTCGCTGCCAAAAGAAAACTATTCATCCTCTTACGGTGTGCTGGAGGGAGCACAATTCACTGTGAAGGATTTTGATGGGAATACGATGAAAGCAATCACGTTTTCAAAGTAATTTATTCCAATGTAAATGTAAATTATTAAAACTTTTCCGCTTCGATTGAGACAAAGATCATATTATTGTATGATAGGAGCGGAGTCTACATTATGAAAAAGAAAGAGAGCTTCAATACATGCAAATTAAGGATTCACATTATAAGATGCCGCCTGAATGGGCGCCACATGAACGCACGTATATTTCTTGGCCTGTAAAATCTTCAATGGTTTACCCAGATATGCATGCTGATGTATGCAAGGGGTATGCCGGAATTGTACGCGCCATGGCGGAATTTGAACCAGTTACTGTGGTCGTAAATCCGGATGATCTGGAGAGCGTTAAGGCGCTTGAACTTGGGGAACGGGTAGAACTGCTGCCGATTGAGCACAGCGATGCGTGGCTGCGTGACAACGGCCCTACTTTTCTCACAGACGAGCATAGTCAATTGGCAGGTGTAAACTGGAAGTTTAACGCCTGGGGCGGCAAATACGCTCCATGGGATCTAGATGACCAGGTTGCGCCGCAAATTTTGGACCAACTTGGAGTTCCACGGTTTGATGCACCGCTTGTGATGGAAGGCGGCTCATTGCACGTAGACGGCGAAGGCACACTGATTACAACCGAAGAGTGTTTGCTCAATTCCAACCGAAATCCGGAATTAAGCAGAGAAGAAATTGAACGGTATGTATGTGAGTATACAGGTGTAGAGAAAATAATTTGGCTAAAACGTGGTCTTAGTGGCGACGAAACAGATGGCCATGTGGACAATATTGCTTGCTTTGCAGCTCCTGGCAAGGTCATTATGCAAGTATGTGATGATCCTGAGGATGAAAATTACGAAATCACGCAGGAAAATCTGCGTATTTTGGAGCAAGCAACGGATGCCCAAGGCCGTAAGCTGGAAGTGATTCGGATCGGCCAGCCACCGCGCGTGGATTATGAAGATAGCCGATTGACACTGAGCTATATTAACTTCTACTTTGTGAATGGCGGCATTATTTTGCCGGTGTTTGGCGGTACTGCCGCTAAGAGCGATCTTGCAGCTGAGCAAGTGCTGGCAAATGTATTTCCAGATCGCACCATTCGTACTGTAGACGGTATGGCGGTCATCCGTGAAGGCGGTAACGTACACTGTACGACCCAGCAGATGCCTGCTGTAAATCGTTGAATGATACAACATCTAAAAGGAGGACTAACGTGAGAAAAGTAAAAGTGGCAGCAACTCAAATGAGCTGCTCTACCAATATCGAAGAAAATATTAGTAAAGCAGAGAAGTTAGTACGTGAAGCGGCAGCGCAGGGCGCACAAATTATTTTGCTGCAGGAGTTGTTCGAAACTCCATATTTCTGTCAGAAGGAAAAGTCTGATTATTATTCATATGCAACTGAGCTGGAGCACAACAAGGCGGTTAACCATTTTAAGAAGATCGCCAAGGAATTACAGGTTGTGCTGCCCATCAGTTTTTATGAAAAGAAAAACTACGCGCGCTACAACAGTCTTGCTGTCATTGACGCAGACGGTGAAGTGTTGGGTAAATACCGCAAAAGCCATATTCCTGACGGTCCTGGGTATGAGGAAAAATTTTATTTTAATCCGGGCGATACCGGTTTTAAAGTATGGAATACACGTTATGCCAAAATTGGGGTAGGCGTGTGCTGGGATCAATGGTACCCTGAGGCGGCCCGCTGTATGGCGCTCATGGGCGCAGAACTTTTGTTCTATCCGACAGCAATTGGCTCAGAACCACAGGATTCTGCCATTGATTCCAAAGATCACTGGCAGACCTGTATGCTGGGTCATGCGGCTTCCAATCTGATTCCAGTTATTGCTTCCAATCGGATCGGAACTGAAACAGACGAGGACTCCAGTATTACATTCTACGGTTCTTCCTTTATTGCCGGACATCAAGGTAACAAGATCGCAGAAGCGGGTCGTACCGATGAGGAAGTGCTTACTGCTGAATTTGATCTGGATGAGCTGGAAGTAGGACGGATTGAATGGGGCATTTTCCGTGACCGTCGTCCTGAACTGTACAATATGATTGCCACCTATGATGGTGATTTAAAAGTATAATCTGTATACGGATAGACAAGTCTCCCTTGACGTCAAGCTGAGGTGTTTCCTTTCATTGGACTCACCCGGCTTTTCGGGCAGGGGATTTTTGTATTCAGAAAAAATGGATATGCCACAATGTGTGGAGTGTTGGACAGATATGTGAGGGAAGGGATTTTGGAGCGTGTACCCAAGTGTTTCAAAAGAACAGATCGGTAGGCGGTTCGGAATATTAGCATGATTTTTTTCACACAAAAGGGACATTCCTCACAGGTTTGTTCCTTTTTTATGTCTTAATCCAGTTAATCTATAGACTGAAACTATGATTCACTACACAAAATAGCATTAGAATTTATGAATTAGATGATATAAAATCAAACCATAAGGAATGATCGTACTCAATAACATCTCGATATTCCCAAAAGTGAAAAAAATCACATATGAAAATACTTTAATGGAAGCTTGAACATAAAATTTGTAAACTCGCAAGGAGGAAGAACAATGAACCACTATCCTGCTATCTTTGAACCTCTAACCATACGACGCATGACCTTGAAAAATCGGATTGTTATGCCCCCGATGGGAACTAACTTTGCTGCCATGGACGGAAGCTTTGTTCAGGATCATATTGACTATTACGTGCAACGGGCCAAAGGTGGTACCGGCTTGATAACAGTAGAAAATGTTTGTCTGGATTTCCCAATGGGTACGAACGGAACAACCCAGCTGCGTATGGATAACGATCAGTTTATTCCCGGACTATTTAGATTAACAGAAGCCCTGCACTCTTATGGAGCTTGTGTTTCTGTACAAATTAACCATGCGGGTGCTTCGGCTTATGCGGGACGACTGAACGGAGTTCAGCCTGTATCTTCTTCGAATATTCCTTCTAAAAAGGGCGGAGCCATTCCAAGACCTTTGCAAAAAGAAGAAATTTACGCCATTGTGCGCAAATACGGAGAAGCAGCGGGAAGAGCGCAACGAGCAGGATTTGACTGTGTTGAAATTCATGCGGGACACTCCTACTTGCTGAGTCAGTTTCTTTCGCCGATGTATAATAAACGCACGGATGAATTTGGCGGAAGCGCAGAAAACCGTACCCGTTTTGCCAGATTAGTCATTGATGAAATTCGTTCAGTGGTGGGCCCATTTTTCCCTATTTGCTTACGTTTTAGCGCGGAAGAGTTCACAGAAGGTGGGAACACACTGGAAGATACACTCGAGTTATTGGAGTATCTTAATGATGAGGTAGATATTCTGAACGTTTCTGCTGCTCTGAATGATTCCATCCAGTTCCAGATTGACGGGATGAACTTGCCGGATGGTTGGCGCTCATATATGGCCAAAGCAGTAAAAGAAAAATTCGGGAAGATCACGATGACCTCAGGTAATATTCGGAGCCCACAGGCTGCGCAGGATATTTTGGAGAGAGGTGACGCTGATCTTCTGGCAATGGGTAGAGGCTTGATTGCAGAACCGAACTGGGTGCTTAAAGTGCAAAACGGCTACGAACATTTGCTTAGAAAATGTATCTCTTGCAACATTGGTTGTGCAGATCATCGTATCTCCAAAAGTAAACCAATTTGCTGTACGGTAAATCCGGATCTGTTCAAGGAAGCTGAATACCGGAAACAACGTGTAAAAAACAACGTTCAGGTTGTTGTGATCGGTGGTGGGACCGCTGGTATGGAAGCTGCATGTACGGCAGCCGAAGTAGGCTGCAAAGTAACCCTCTTTGAGGAAAAACCAGAGTTGGGCGGCTTGGCTCGTGATATTGCCCGCCTGCCAGACAAAACACGCATCAATGATTTCCCTGATTATCTGATTCAGCGCACCAAACAGTTAACCTATCTGAACATTGTAACAGGGACCCGAGCCGATTTGGCGATGATTAGTGCTCTGAATCCTGATATTATTGTCAATGCGACGGGGGCCACACCACTTCTTCCGCCCATTGCAGGTTTACATGAGCAACTGGGTAAACTAGGTACAAAAGTGTTCTCCATCTTTGATCTTTTGCACAATATGGAGAAATTCCAGGAATTTGAAGGTAAACGCATTGCTGTAGTTGGCGGCGGAGCCGTGGGACTGGATGTCGTCGAATATTATGCAGAGCGTGGAGCACAAGAGGTTTCTATTATTGAGATGATGCCGTTACTGGGTAAAGATCTGGATATGATTACTCGGATTTCCATGATGAAAATGGTAGAGGAGCGGGAAGTGAACGTCCATACGGAAACAGCATTGACAGAAGTGTGTAGCGACCGCTTCAAAGTAAAGCATGGAAAACAGGAGTTTGAGATTCCTTTTGATCTTGGATTCGTATGCTTGGGTATGCGTTCACACAGTCCACTGATGGACAGCTTGCTCGAATATGGTAAAGAACATCAAGTAGAAGTTATTAATATCGGGGATAGTAAACAAGCTCGACGTATTATTGATGGCACACGTGAAGGTCGAAATATTCTGAAAACCATTCAACGGGTAGACGAATTTAAACATGAGTTTTCTTATTCTTACTGATTTGACAATACAAGTGAAGGGTGTTCACGATGGCAACTCAGTGAATATTGAGGTTGAAGAGACTGCTTGTCTTTTCAGCCTTTTTTATTTGAGTTTTTCCGGGAAGGAGATTGATTCCTCTGTCATTTCAAAGGTAAACTATGGAAAGCATATATAGTAAGTAAGGCTATTTTAACGTGGGGGGATGAGCGTGAATCAACTCTTTAGTGAAATACCGGGTGCCAGCAGGTGGAGCCACGTGGAAGAAATTCATAGAGGCTGGTCCAGTGACAAAAAATATTATATTCAAACCACTGACGGTAGGGACTTGCTGCTAAGAATAGCGGATATGGTACATTATGATAAAAAGAAGCGCGAGTTCGAAGCTGTAACAAAGCTGAACCACGTGGAGAATCTGTTCATGTCCCGGCCGCTTGAATTTGGGATTTGTCATGATGGTCAATCTGTATATTCCCTGTTCACCTGGATCGAAGGGAAAGATGCTGAAGAGATTATCCCTACGTTGACCGCAGCACAACAGTATCAACTCGGGGTTCAAGCAGGAGATGCATTGAAAAAAATGCATGAGATTCATGCGGAGCAAGATCGAGTCCCATGGGTTGAACATTATAATGGCAAAATAAACAGATATATTACAAACTATAAGTCATGCGGTATTCCCCTAAAGGGAGCAGATCAAGCCATAAGCTTTATTGAGCAAAATCGTCAGCTATTAGAAAATCGTCCCCAGACTTTTCAGCATGGGGATTATCATGTGGGCAATATGGTGGTTACCCCATCCGGTGAACTGGGTATCATCGATTTTAATAGAATGGATTATGGTGATCCTTGGGAGGAATTCAATAGAATTACCTGGTGTGCAGCGTTAAGTCCTTTTTTCGCTTCGGGCCGTATCCACGGTTATTTTAATAACCATGTATCTGATTTATTTTTTAGATTAATGGCTCTGTATATTGCAAGCAATCAGCTTTCATCGGTTCACTGGGCCATTCCATTTGGCAAAAAAGAGGTGGACGATATGGTGCAACGAGCTGAAGAGGTTTTGGAAGCGTATGATTACTTTCAAACCTATATACCGAAATGGTATGTGCCCAGTTACCGCGACTTGTAAAAGCGAAGACCGCCCCTCCTGGGAGTGACGGTCTATTTTTTCTATTATTGTTTCTTAATCTTATACGTAAATTCCCAAACGGCTTGATGACCTGAGTAACGCCCACGGTTTTCAGTAACCGTCACTCTTAGCTTTACGGTAGAACCTTTGGCAGAAACAGAGGAGACCTTTACATTCTTGGTGGCTTCACCATCATCAGGAATTTTGTCTTGTTCTTCGGCATACGCATACAGCTTAATGCTGCCCCCTGATTTGACCTTTACCTTTACGCTGTTGCCTTCACTAATGGATTGGCCCGCCACCTGGGCAGCAATGGCCCATTCGTTGCCTACGTGATCGTTGGATACCAAGGTTGCTTGTTGAAACGTAACGATATACGTTGATGTTGCTGAAGCTGCGAGCGCGTACGTTCCATTGAACATCAGGGATATTACTACCAATAGAATAGCCGATGCTTTCGTCCATACTCTATTCATTCGCCTGTCTCCTTCAGTTGGATATATTGAGGGAAATCCCTCTATTCTAATTATCGTTTGCATCAAACAAAATTGTTAATGGTTGGTAAAAAAAGAGTTTGACTTCTTATTGCATCACTTGTGATCTAATTTAACTATGACTTGAATTTATTTAGCAGAGAAAGGCAAGGGAAAATCTGATGAAAAAAATATACAGTGAACAAGAAATCATAGATATGACTATTAAGCTGCTTGAACAAACTTCAATATATGAAGAGCAGTATGAGCAATATGTAAGACGACCTTTCCGTACGGATTTTTATGATGATCTTAGTCCGTATGTGCAAGTAGGCAAGCGGGGTTATACGCTCCAGATGTATGAAAGAGGCATACAGATGCTAAACAAGCTTACGAAAGATGTAGAGGATGTGATTTATTGGATTATCGAAGATACGATTCACATCATTGCTCATCTAAATCTGCTTCGCAAATATAAAGTGGATAACATAAATACTCATTTAAAATATACCAAGGAGATCATGAAGGAGCTGACAACTGTAATGAACAAAGCCTTTTATGAAATTGGAGGAATCTATCAGGAATGGCATGAAGCAAATAGAAGAGGGGAGCTGGAGAACCCATTAAAGTAAAACATAAAACTTAAAGAAACAGTTGACAATTAGTGAGGTAAAATTTACAATTCGATATTAGTGATAATGATTATCGATATCAATAGTTTTAAGTATGTTTTGCACTTACTATATTTCAAAGGAGATTTACAACATGCATCGTATGATGAATAAGAAGTTTCACATGATTTTATGTGCACTATTCGTAGTGATTTTCGTTATTTCAGGTTGCGGGAATGCTGGCAGTTCCTCTGATTCATCTGCTAAACCCGCGTCGTCCGCGAAGGAAGAGGCAAGCAGTGATTCTGATACGCGTACAGTCTCTACGGTAAAAGGAGACGTGAAGGTGCCCGCTAATCCTCAACGGGTAGTCGTGAACTGGTATGTTGGCGATGTATTTACACTAGGGATTAAGCCGGCCGCAGTCATGGGGTGGAAACAAGAAACGATGCCTTTTTACGATAAATTTAACGACATCCCCAATATTGAAAAGTGGGAAACTGAGGAAATTATGAAGTATGATCCTGATCTCATCATTACATATGATACAAAGGATTATGATAAGTTGTCTAAAATTGCGCCTGTTCTTGTGATACCTGAGGATAAAATGACCTCTATAGAACGTTTGAAATTCCTTGGTCAGGCCACAGGACATGAAGCAGAAGCAGACAAAGTGATTTCACTGTTTGAAAGCAAGCTGAGTCAGGCCAAAGAAAAACTAAATTCCGACATATTCAAGGACAAAACGTTTAGCATTTTCGAGGATTGGGGCAGTGGCTCTTACGGAATATATTATGAAACAGGCTCACGTGGAGGAACGTTGCTTTACAATTATCTGGGACTTCACAAACCGGAAAAGCTCAACACATTGGTTAAAAATTCCGGAGAGCGTCGGGGTTCTTTATCCTACGAGGTAGCTGCTGAATACTTTGGAGATTATGTCCTTTGGTTTAAGCAGGAAGGCAAGGAATCTGAATATGCGAAGACAAAAATCTGGAGCAGTATTCCAGCCGTTAAAAACGGACATATCATCGAAATTCCAGCGAAATATGCAGGACTGTTCTATTATTCGGACGTTGCTAGTATGACGGGACAGCTAGATTATATTATTAGCAAATTGCTGGAACAGACTAAGTAACGATGCATAATTGATCAACTAAGGGTGTAATCGATGTCTACTCACAAAGAACCAAATAAAAAAGGAATATTTCATTTTGTAAGCTACATGATCGTGGGCGTGTTCCTGCTCCTGCTGGTTACCGCAGCATCTATTACCTTTGGTGCTGCGGAAATGAGCCTGAAGCTGGCATGGGGTGCTATATTTCAGTTTGATCCCAACATTACAGAACATCAGATTATTCACACCTTGCGTTTTCCACGAACCGTGGCAGATATCATTGTAGGGTGCAGCTTGGCTGTGTGTGGGGCAATTATGCAGGGAACCACTCGTAATCCACTAGCGGATTCGGGACTCATTGGCATAAGTTCTGGCTCGACATTTGCTATTGCGTTATGTATGGCCTTTTTGCCTGGTCGCACCTACGGAGAAACCATGCTGTATTCTTGTCTAGGTGCAGCAATCACTACAGGCATTACGTATTACATCGCATCTATAGGCAAGCGAGGAATGACACCTCAGCGACTGGTGCTGGCAGGAATGTCCATCTCCATGCTTTTTGGTGCGTTTAGTACGTTTATCGCTATTAAGTATGAGATTGGCCAAGCCCTTGATTACTGGTCTGCTGGTGGTACAGCCAGTGCCAAGTGGGGTGAATTAGCTTTCATTGCGCCACTGTTTGTAGTGGGTTTGATCTGTGCCATCGTGCTTTCTCCCTCGATTACGATTTTGAGCTTCGGGGAGGATGTGGCATCAGGCTTGGGTATTCGTGCAAACAGGATTAAGCTGTTTTCAACCTTAATTGTATTAATTCTAACGGGGTTATCGGTTATTGTGGTCGGCCCTGTTGGCTTCGTTGGTTTGATCGTGCCACACATTATGCGCCATCTGGTCGGAACGGATTATCGGTATATTATCCCGGCCTCAGCTTTGTATGGAGCAGTCTTTCTGTTGGCGGCGGATTTACTCGGACGTCTGATCAATCGTCCCCACGAAACACCCCTTGGCATTATTTTTGCCTTGGTGGGCGTACCCTATTTTCTCTACCTTGTGCGCAAGCAGAGGAGGGAGTTTAGTTGAAACTGTCCCGTAATACCAGGGGGATTAGCATTATTTTACTGTTAGTAGTGCTGACGCTGCTAGTGGCTGTACTTAGTATGAATGTTGGGAAAATGAACCTAACTCCATTCGAAGTTTTCAAGGTTATCATTGGCGAAGGAACGAGCAAACAGAACCTAATCGTGTTTGACTTTCGACTGCCACGTATTGTGCTTTCTATATTGGTAGGTATTGGCATGGGGATATCAGGCTGTATTATGCAAAGCTTGCTCAAAAACGACATGGCCAGTCCGGGAACACTCGGCATCAGCTCAGGCTCAGGGTTATTTGTACTTATGTATATTACGTTGTTCGCTAGTGAAGGATTGCTATCGCCTATTCTTCTTCCTGGGCTGGCTTTTGCAGGCGGCCTTACGGCAGCATTTTTGATTTTTATGTTTGCTTTCAGGCGGGGAAGAGACATCTCGCCTACAGGCTTAATTTTAACTGGTGTCGCTATGGGCAGTGGCTACAGCGCATTATCTCTGATGTTGACACTCCGGCTAGACAAGCAACAGTATGACTTTGCTTTGAGATGGCAGGCTGGAGACCTGTGGGGGGACGACTGGAGCTATATTATGGTGCTGCTCCCGTGGGTGCTTATCATCTGTATTTACGTTTTTTACAGGTCTAACACACTCAATACGTTGAATTTGGGGAATCAGACAGCATCGGGCCTCGGCGTAGCAATTAAAAGGGAGTTTATCGGCTTGACGATTGCTGCCGTTGCGCTTGCTTCTGGTAGCGTGGCACTTGGCGGAAATTTCTTTTTTGTAGGCATGGTCAGCCCCCATCTAGCGCGCAAGCTAGTAGGGCCCAATCATAAGCTATTGCTACCTACGACGGCATTCGTTGGTGCACTCGTCATTTTGATTGCTGACACACTTACTCGAACGATTAGTTTTGGGGCAGATATTCCAACCGGAATTATTATCACCATACTGGTCACCCCTTATTTCCTTTACTTACTGTCGAAAGCCAGTTAAATGTACGCTAAGTAAAAAGACGCTAACCATGTCCATGGAAAAAATGGCTAGGTTAGTATCTTTTTTTGTTACTACTTAGGTCTCCTTGCGGAAAAACAATTCTTTCTCACATTCTGTTAGGATTTCCGGCCTTCGTGTTGAAGGGTGAGGATTGTAAATAAAGCCTAATCCTTGGCATAATTCAAACCCAAGTGATAAGCTTGGTCCAGCAGCATTTCAAAATGACCGGAATTTGAACTCAGGGTCTCATATAAGAATTCAACCTTGGAATTGGAAACCCCGCAATAATCTGCAATTCCCACATTCAGCAAATGAGTAATCATTTCATCATACTTACGCTTTTTCATCTGTTCCTTCGAAACTCCGGCCAAGCCAATCCACAAGACATGCTGATGATGCAGGTAATTCGAACCGTACGCAAACCCATTGTTCCATACACGGTCAATATAACCCTTCAGCATAGCTGGCAAATTCCACCACCAAAGAGGAAAAATAAATGCCAATGCATCATGCTCCTTCATCCGCCTCATTTCCATTTCTACTTCAGGGGAAAAGGACTGTTCCGCAACTGTCAAATCCGGTTCATCTACTCCTTTTAAAATAGGATCAAAACCAATCTCATGCAAATCCAATATCTCATAATCGTGGCCTGCATCGGCAAGACCCTGTACGAAACGATCAGCAACCTTAAAGGTCAAGGAATCTTTTCTCGGGTGTGAAACAACGGTTAATACTTTCATGCTTCTTCACTACCTTTCTCAATAGTTTACTTCTAGGAATGCTCAATGCTTGATGCTATTATATACAGTAGGAAAATAATCTGGAAGTACGCACTTTCAAGTTCTATAGGATGATACAGGTGCCATAGGAACATGGAAGTGCCCTAGGTAGATTCCCTAGAAACTGATCTGAGTAATGAATTAAAGTGATGGTTGTTCTGAGCAAACGAAGCCTTCTAAAGGAGGATTAAGAAATGACTGAACAGATAAAAAATAGGGTTCAAAAGAAGTATCAAGTTGGAGTGGAAGCGGCTTTAGAGGTGATGGGAGGGAAATGGAAGCCTTTGATTATCTACCATCTGATGACAGGACGGAAACGAACATCTGAGTTTCGTCGGTTAATACCCGGCATTACACAAAAAATGCTGACTACTCAGCTCAGAGGCCTAGAAAAGGATGAGATCGTTACACGAAAGGTTTATAATGAAGTCCCTCCTAAAGTGGAGTATGAGTTAACGGACTACGGCTGGGGATTAAAACCCGCGCTAGACCATTTATGCTACTGGGGAGAGGATCACTTGGATAAGATCCATGGAGACAAATTCAAGGTCTTGGAAGAATTCTAAGGCTGCTGTATAGAGTAACTTCAAGCTAATATTAAGCCCTCACAAAGCATTCAGTCAGAATAGCTTGTGAGGGCTTAACTGTCGTAGGTTAATATAACAGACTAACTGTCGGTCATTCCGTTATCATAGCTTAACTGCCATTCAATTCCGAACTTATCTTTAAGGCTACCGTAACATTTACTCCAAAATGTTTCTTGAAGTTCCATGCTTACGGTTCCTCCTTCTTTTAACTTATGAAAGTACGATCGAATTTTCTCTTCGTCCTTATTGACGATGGCGAGGCTGATGTTGTTTCCGGCTACGAAAGGCATACCAGGAAAAACGTCTGAGAACATGACATTACTACCATCAATTTGAAGCCGCGTATGCATGACCAAATTTTTGGCTTCTTCAGGGAGAGGATAATCGGGGTTGGGTGGTGCTTCACCGAACGTCATGATTTGTGGTTTCTCAGTCCCAAATGCCTCTGCGTAAAACTCCGCTGCTTCACGACAATTTCCATTAAAGTTAAGATAAACATCAACAGACATGTGTTTCACTCCTTCAAGAATCATTATTTACTTGCAAACAAACAAAAATACAACAAGATCCGTTTTGCGAAAGTATTTGCGGCTTAACATGTTCAATTTTTAAAAGAAATGGGCATGATGATCAAAGTAATGGTATGATAGCTTAGTTAAATCTGAACGACTAGTAATGGAGTGATCATATGGGTGGAAAAAGCAAGGGCGGCGGGACCGGCAGAGGTACAGGTAGTAAGGGCTGGACACGCTGGAACAAAACTGCGAAGCCAGTAAGAACAAAAAGCGCTTCTACAAGCGCACCGGGAAGCAAAGTGGCAGGTGGCACAAAAGGCGGCACTGCCAAACCAACAAGGAATAAAAGCGGCGGCAACAGTAGCAAATAAGCCGGGAAAGTATAAGTTGTCGTACACGTCGAACATCTGATTAAGCAAGAACAATCAGGTGTTTTTTTAATTATTTTACTTAAACTCGCATATTATAATCAGAAGCAGGTGAATCGTGAGAATTAACAAGTACATTAGTGAGACAGGATTTTGCTCACGTCGGGAAACCAACAGGCTTATTGCAGCAGGACGAATTACGATTAATGGAAATGTTTGTGAAGCGGGCGCAGAAGTAGAGCCACAGGATATCGTGCTGATTGATGGAGAAGCTATTCCGCTTAATTCCAGTGAACCTGTATATTTGGCTCTGAATAAGCCTATAGGCATTGTTTGTACCGCAGCGGAGCAAGTGGCTGGCAATATTATTAGTTATGTCAATTATCCTTCGCGGATTTTTGCCATCGGCAGGCTGGATAAAGCGTCAGAGGGACTCATTCTATTAACCAACGATGGAAGCATTGTCAATCAAATGATGCGTTCCGAACATGGTCATGAGAAGGAGTATGTAGTGACTGTAGACCAACCTGTTACAAACGAGTTTACGCAGGCCATGTCTTGTGGCGTTGAAATATTGAACGTCATTACCAAACCGTGCAAGGTTGATCGTACGAGCGAATACGAGTTCCGCATTATTTTGACGCAGGGTCTGAACTTGCAAATTCGCAGAATGTGCAAGGCCTTGGGGTACAGGGTGCTAAAGCTGGAACGTGTTCGAATTATGAATATTACCTTGGATCATCTGGAACGTGGACAATGGAGACATCTTGAGAGGGAGGAACTGGAGTTGCTTCTTGCTAAATTGCAATAATGATTACAACAAAAGTTTATTTGAGAACAGTATGTTCATACAGCCAACGCAACGTTAGTGATACTTTTTACGTAAATTCAACGATACCTTACCCACCAGCCATAGCACAATAGGAAACACGATACCGAAAATCATGGCGTAAAAAGGCCATACTGAAAAAAACTTGATTAAAAATTGCATATTTGGCCAAATAGAATGAACCATTGCCAATGCGATTAGGATCAGAGGAACTAAGAGAGAGTTAGCGCTTCGAAGACGAAAAGCATCTGCAAGCCCTTGCGCTGAAACATATAAAAGCAGTGCGAGTCGGAAAAAAATGGTGACAAACCAGAACACTGCAACGAAAATTTCAAACCGTTGAAGAAACTCTCCGTTACTGATTGTTCGGTTAATAAAAAAAGTAGGAAATGTCAAATTAGATACAACACCTTCACTCATCACGGCGATTATTTGTAGAACCATGAAAAAATACATGCCGCCGCTAATCAAAGCACAAGTTATCACTGTCTTTCTCCACTTTTTTGGATCGGGGATGTGCTGTGCAAAAAAAAGATACAGAATTGCCTCAAGGTAGGGAAAGGCAAACAAATTGAACGAAGCGAGAACGATAGGGTTCAAACCATACTCAAAAATAGGGAGCACATTATCTATGGTGGTATCAGAAAGAAGGGTAAACCTGACCAAAAGATACAGAACCAGAAGGAAAAAAAATAGGATTTCCGCACAACGGCCAATTACAGCAGGGCCTGATCGAACGGCAAAATAAATGACTATAAGCATGATAAAATATATCGCGTCGGAGGGAGTTTCCGGCATAATAGCTATCGTGATAAAGTCGCCCAGATTTCGAAGTGTCATAATGAACACAAGAAAGGGAAAGAAAAAAATGAAAACGATGCTGATCGTCCCGCCCAAGGGACCGAAGAGGCAACGGAGATGCTCTACGAAAGATTTCCCCTGCATTTGCCTAGCGATGGAGGCATATAAAGGTATCAATAACAGATGGAAACCTAAGGAGACTGGGATGGAGAGCCAGGCATCTTGTTTAGCGACAGCGGTAATTACCGCTGGGAGCACCAGATATGCGCTTCCTATTTGATACAATGCAAACCACAAAATAGCTTGTCGAACCGTCAAATTGGAATTCATTCCAATACTCCCCCTTAAAATAACATTTCTGCAAGTAACAGACTTATTGGTTGAAATAGGATTTGAATGCCCGTCAGTGGAGTCGGCAGTTTAATGTTGGCGATCCGTAGGGTAATCAATATAACGCCTATAATCAACAATATCGAGCTGAATACAATTTCACGCACAAATTGTTTCTCCTTGAATTTTTTAAACTCATACAAAGATGTTAAAATGGAAGTTACGAGAATCACATAAAGCATTGCATTCACTCCTGATTGTGTATTCCCATATCGATTGGACTGGTAATGTCCCCGAACCGGACTAAACGATAATTGAGCTGAATATCCACTTTAAGCGTTTGAAATTTTTGTGGCCAATCCTCTTTCCATTTATGCCATTCACGTGGGAACTTGCGGTGAAAAGCTTCTCCAAACCCGAATATATCGGAACCGATTTGTTGTGCGTACGAAATGCCCTCCTTCAAAGATTGTTCCAGATGCTCTTTAGCTGATTCTTGAAGATCTCTAAATGTCTCTTCATTCTTAAGGTTGGCATTGCACGAGACCGTTCCGATATTGGATTCTGTATCCACAATAAGAGAAATGTGCGGCTCATGATCTATTATTTTTGGACGCATCTTTACTTTGGAACGGATTACTTCAACTACAAATTTTCCTTTGGAATTCGGACAATCGATGGAAGCTACGGTGCTGGAAACACGATTGGATATATAGGTAAAGGCTTTACTTTGTGAATCATCCATCCAATTGATAAGTCGGTCGCCCTTGAAAACACCAATTCCAGTAAAAAAGTATTTAACATGTTGGGGCGACTTTGTCACATTATCAATAGTTAGACCTTTTTCTAGGTTTGTCAGTCGAATACCGGTGAGAACCGGTTCAATGCCATCATCTGTGAAACTCTGTAAAATATCTTTCACATTGACCGCGGAAGTTGGAGCCCATGCTTTTTCAGAAAGCCTTAATGCCTTATACATATCCATTGCAGGCAAGACCTCGGTTGGAGTTACAAAAGTAACGGCCTCCTTTGCCGAGCTTCCTCTGATAACGGCCAAATAGAAATCAGGCCGAACTTCATGATCACGGAACAGAAAGTCCAGCGGCTCCTTGATTCCTTTTTTTGCCGTTTTTTCATCAAAAATGACAAACTTTAAGTGAGACATATACATTTTTCGGGACGATTCCGTTGTTAATTTTCGAATAGCTTCAAATATGGTATCGGCGCGTTTGGAAAAAACGATCGTTGGCGTCCGTTCCATGGGGGAATTTTGAGACATTTGCGATGGGTCAACCACTTGTAAACTGACTTCATATTGGTCATCAACTGCATCAATGCCCAGAGCCATCACGACGGAAATGGCGCTCAATTCCTTACTGTTCCAGCAACCCGTAAGAAACACCATTAGCCAGATGGACATAATCAGTAATAAAATGGTGGATCGATACGAGTTCATGATGGTCTACTCCTTTAGTTTTTGCGATGTTTTTTGTTAGTTCTATATGGAAAACGCAATATGGCGTCCCTCTGCTCAGACGATTTGTAATTGGCAAAGGGACTTAAATACGGTACACCGAATGAATGAAGCCCATTGAGATGCACAAAGAGCATGAGAATACCAACAGTCAATCCGTACACACCAAACATAGCGGCTATGCCTATGAAAGCGAAACGTAATATCCGGATTGGAATGGCAAAGGTGTACGAGGGAATGACAAAGCTCGAAATGGCAGTTATTGCAACAACAATGACCATAACAGCCGAAACGATGTTTGCTTCTACAGCAGCCTGGCCGATCACTATTGACCCGACAATAGAAACGGCTTGACCGACCGTCCGTGGCATACGAAGACCTGCCTCCCTCAGAATTTCAAAAACCACTTCCATGATCATCGCCTCAATAAATGCTGGAAACGGAACTCCTTCACGTTGCGCGGATAAGCTTAATAACAAAACTGTTGGAATCATATCCTGATGAAATGTCGTTAATGCGACATAAATGGCCGGAGCCAACATACAGATTGCCAGGCATATGTACCTTAATATTCGAATGATACTACTGTAAATAAAGGATTGATAATAATCTTCTGCGGATTGAAGAAAGTCTACAAACACCGCAGGTGCAAGGATGGCGAAGGGAGATCCATCCACAAATATCGCAATTTTCCCCTCCATAATTCCTGCTGCAATAGAGTCTGGGCGATCAGAATTATAAAAGATCGGAAATATCGTGAGTTGTTTATTTTCTTGGAGACATTCTTCCAAATATTCGCTTTCAAGCACACCTTCTACATGCATGTTCTTTAACTTGGATATCATGTCCTGCACCTTTTTTGGGTCAGCGACCCCATGCAAATACATGACCGATATATCGGTCTTGGTTTTTTCGCCAACTGTTATGGTAGTTAGACGTACTCTTGTATCCTTCACCCTTCGACGAACCATAGTCGTATTCGTACGTAAAGTTTCTGTAAACGACTCTTGCGGACCTCTGACCACAGGCTGTGTCTTCGAATCTGTAATACTGCGTTCTTCCCATCCAGGCAAAGAAATGATCAATCCTTCATCCATATCGTCCAGGAGTAGGAGAAGACCACCTGAGAGGATCTGTTCCAAAGCATCTTCAAAGTTTTGAGCAAAGCTTGCTTCACCAATGTCCAAAATTGCGTTTTTCAATAACGGTAAAGTGATCTCGTCAGAGGAGACACGATCATGCAACGGACGGATCACATTGTCCTGTACCTTTTGCATGTCAGTCATTCCGTCCAAATAAAAAAGTGCGGCGTGTTTATGGCCAGCTGTGATTTCACGAACAATAAAATCCGAACTGTTTCCCATGAAGTCACAAATGAGATCGATATTCCGGCATAATTGTCTTGAAAATTTGGTATGTAACTTCATTTTCACCCTCCTCAGATACGTAGTATTAACAATAATCCAAAATAATACCACAATAATCCATAAATGCGTTTGTTGTCGGTAAGGTCAATGACATCTTAACGGTGGAGGATTCGGGCTAAGTAATTTTTAAAAGACAGCTGCGGATAACAAGAAACTCTTGGATAAAGGGAATTTTGATATAGCAAACAGCGTGAAAGAAACCAATTGTGTGAGATATTTATTCAGCAGTTGCAGAATGTGGCTTAGTTGACTTAACCCATTTAAATAAACACTTTAAAAGTGTATATAGAACAACAGCATTTGAATATATGTCCCATTTAAATTGAGGAGGAGGGCATTGAATCCGTTTATATTAGAGTCCATTCAAGCTTAAACTGTTGATGTGAAAAATAAACGTTTTCCTGAAGAAAAACATACATTTACGATAAAGAAGAGGAACTGAAAGTACTTTATGGAGGTAAGTGATGAAGATAATTCGCATTCATTTCTAAATTATTTTTCGATTACTGTAAACACAGACTAATATTCTGTGTTTTTTTGTTTTATATATCATTGAGGGGAGGAATTCTACATGAACGAACAACTCATAAAAAGCGATGGAATAGTAATTTGTACTGACAGTTTTGGAAAGCAAGTTAACCCGGCAATATTACTGATTATGGGGGCTCAATCCTCATTGGTCTGGTGGGAGGAAGAATTCTGCCAGCGTTTAGCAGAGACAGGTCGCTTTGTCGTTCGCTACGATAACCGAGATGTTGGACGTTCTACAACCTATGAACCTGGGCAACAGGACTATACTTTCGAAGACATGGCAGATGATGCTATTCGAGTATTGGATGCGTATAAGATTGAGCAAGCGCATATTGTGGGCATGTCCATGGGCGGCATGCTGACTCAAATGATAGCTCTGCGACATCCAGGCAGAGTTCTAACCGTTACCCTCGTATCAACGTCCAATTTTGCTCCCGATCTTCCACCGATGGAGGAAAAGGTTATGGACTATTTCTCGAATATGGGAGCAATAGATTGGACGAACGAACAATCGGTGGTCGATTTTGTGATAGGTAGATCAAGAATTCTAGTAGGTTCAAAACACGCTTTCGATGAAAAAAAAGTTTATAAATTAGCAAAAGAAGAATGGAAAAGAAGCAACAATATAGCCAGCATGAACAATCACGCAATGCTGTCAGGTGGAGAATCCTATCTGGCTAGGACAAGGGAAATAACCGTCCCTGCTCTGGTTATACACGGTACTGAAGATCCGATTATCCCTTATGAACACGGAATAAATCTTGCTAACGAAATTCCGGGTGCGGTTTTACTTACATTGGAAGGAACTGGACATGAACTTCACTACGACGATTGGGATTTAATAATCGATTCTATTTCAAATCACACTTCGATACCCAATTAAGTCAAACTGATGTGTAGGATAGGCTGAATAAAGCCGTTGTTGAGAGAAGCAATCTTCCTGAATAAAAAGGCAATCTCCTTTTTTAGGAGGATTGCCTTTTCTATTTGTATGCCCTTATTTCATGAAAACTGAGCCAGTCTCAGGCACAAGTATCCCAAAGCTCCATCAATTTAGTTATGGCTGCATCAATGTTGTCTATGGAAACACCATCTCTGGCTTCTGTAGATATACCTTCCAGGAAGGTAACGAATAGTGTGGTTAACATGCTAACATTTGTGGATTCTTGAAGTTCTCCGTTCTTGGTAGCTCGCTCAATACGAGCATGGAACTTGTTCCTAGTCACTGCTCTTTGCCTGGTCAATAGTTCTCGAATATGAGTGTTTTCCGGCGAACAAGTATTTGCAGAGAATATGACTAAACAACCCAAGGGATGGGTCTGCTCAGTCTGCATGATTGCTGAACTTCTTAAGGCTAATTCAATAGCTGTGCGCGATGAAAGTGAATAGTTTGTAAGGCTTGTCGATACTTGTCCGTATGTAGCCAAATACTGGTCCAGCGCTTCTTTGAATAATGCGTCTTTTGATTCAAAAGCTGCATAAAAGCTGGCTGAGGAGATGCCGCCCATCGCCTTTTTGAGCTGAGCTAAAGAGGTTGATTCAAATCCATGCTCCCAAAACAACATCATAGCTTGGGAGATCGCTTCGTCGCGACTGAATTTACGTGGTCTTCCGGTTCTAACCATGGAGTCGCCTCCTTTTATCTTGTACTTATATACTAATCGATCCAAAAGTAATTGACAAGACCGAGAGGCATCTTTAAAATATGGAATGATTGATCCATAATTGAAATAAAAGGAGGGCAAATCATTGGTATATGTGCTTGATTTTTCGCTTGAACTTGTTTTGAAATCGATATTAAGGAGCTGCGCTAATGTCCAGCAATAATTCTTCTACTACTGCAAAGATTGCTTCTTCCGTCTCATCTGAGCGCTTTCCCTCGCTTGGCCTGCTCGCTTTGGCTATGACAGGATTCATCTGTATTATGACGGAAACGATTCCGGCTGGTTTGCTTCCGCAAATAAGCAAGGGACTTTATATTTCAGACGCAATGGCTGGTCAACTGGTCACTGTCTATGCCATCGGTTCTTTAGTGGCTGCCATCCCTGTAGCTATAGTTACCCGCCAATGGCGGAGGCGTCCGCTGTTACTTCTGGCTATCTGCGGGTTTCTGGTTTTTAACAGTGTCACCGCAATTTCCTCTAGCTACATACTGACGCTGGCTGCCCGTCTGCTGGCAGGAGTTTCGGCTGGAGTTCTATGGGGGATGATCGGCGGTTACGCTCTCCGCATGGTCTCTGCTACATTGAAAGGGAGGGGGATGGCGGTTGCCATGGTTGGAACGCCCATCGCCTTGGCTATTGGTGTCCCGGCGGGAACGTTTCTGGGGAACCTTATGGGTTGGCGTTCTGTTTTTGGAATCATGTCGCTACTGACTGTTATACTGATCGCGTGGGTGCTTTGGAAGGTGCCTGACTATCCGGGACAATCCTCCGATAAGCAAGCTTCGATCTATGCAGTCTTCCTTACACCGGGGATTCGGCCCATACTATTGGTTGTACTGACCTGGATGACAGCACATAATATTCTTTACACTTATATTGCTCCATTTCTTGCGGCCAATGGGATAGGGGAGAGAGTGGGTCTGGCGCTGGCTTTCTTTGGCATTGCTGCTCTTGTAGGTATATGGATAACTGGCGTATTCATCGACCGTTGGCTGCGTAAGCTTGTCCTTATTAGTCTTATTTCCTTCGTCTTAATTTCTATTGCCATGAGCTTTAGCAACTCCAATGTCCTTATAATCTATATCATTGTTACGGTATGGGGTTTAACCTTCGGCGGCGCAGCAACGCTATTGCAAACGGCGCTTGCTCAGGCTGCAGGGGAGAGCAAAGTGGATATGGTGATGCCGATTAACACGACCGTATGGAATCTGGCTATCGCTGGCGGCGGGATGACTGGGGGTATTTTGCTTGAAACTTTTGGTGCGGGATCATTTTCATGGGCATTATTCATACTCTTATTCCTTGCGCTTCTCGTGGCTTGGGGTGGCAAAAAGTATTCGTTCCCTCCACAGTAATCTGGTAATTAGTGAGGCTTTTTTAAAAAAATTCGCTTGTTATGGCTTCTAACATTAATGAGTAGAAGATATGAAGTCCTGCTTATTTTCCACGAAGGGCTGAATTCGTCCAGCACTTACTCATAGGCAACCGGACCGAATCCGGCCACCTATACAGTATTATCCTCGATGTGGACGTGATTCTTTTTCACTGCGTTCATAATCGGTGTAAATCCTCTGGTCACATTTCAGATACTCGGCATTAGTCCTCAATTACTTTAGTGAAATCTTCGCTAAAAATCAGTATTGATTTTTTACTGAGATATCCTTGTTTTTGAGGAACAAAATGCACTCAGTGTTCGAACTCAAAACCTTATCTATATCATGAAGGAGAAGATGAATATGAGTATCTTAGAGGATTTATATTACGGAAAATGGTACCCAAGCGAACGAACCAAACCTAAAAACCCTGAGCTTGAGCTAGTCCATCAGAAAATATCCGCTTCTATGAAAGCACTAAAAGCAAGACTGTCGGAACAAGATTACGAATTAATTGAAGAACTATCTGATTTAAATGATGTTTTGCTTTCTATATTATCCGCCTCAGATTATATTTCTGGATACAAAGCTGGTGCTTTGACGATGGTTGAAATATTTGATAGAAAAATCATTTAAATTTTGATAGATCCTACTACTTTAAAGTTAAAAAATGTATAGTTAAAAGGCTTTACAATATGATTAAGGGGCACCAACGTTAATAATTTATAAGTCAGAGGTCGTAGGGATTAAGTCTTCTAATTCATATAACAATTAGTAATAAAGATGGTTTTCCATAAATTTGAATAATGTTATTATGTCTTAATGAACTCAACCGAGGTAAATTATGACAACAATTAAAGTGACACCTGAACAACTTATAACTGTCTCTAAGAAATTTGAGCTTGCGCAGCAAACGGCGATGCAAATGAATAGTCAGTTATCGCAGCAAATTTCGTTTATGGAACGATTTTGGGAGGGGATAACAAAGGAGCAATTCTATTATAGATTCCAAACATCTCAGAAGAATATGGCTGACTTTGTTACACTAACAGATTCGATTGCTAGAGAACTACGGCAGCATGCAAATAAGTTTAGATTAACAGATATGATGGAGGATGGGAATCTAGACCCAGGTTGCTTGCCACCTCCACCGAATACTTGCACAGTTCCTGTTGCAGATACACGAAATGCGCTCCAGAAATCGGCGGATAGCTTAACGGAGCTTGGGCAGGATTTTGTAGCAGCTAATTCAGAACGATATGAGAAAAAATTTGATTCAGTCTGGAGCTTCCTGGATTATATGTCGTACGGCATTCCGAAGGGAATGTATCAAGGGTACATGGAACGGGCAGCTAAACAAAACGATTCATGGAATGACATGCTCAATTTCGGTACATTTGGAGTATCGGGCATGATTCAGGGAGCATTTAATCCCACAAATGCATGGTCAAAAGAACATATGGCAAATTTGATTGGTACAGCTGGTTTGATGATAGGTTCTACGACAACCAAAGCGCTGATTAAGCCCAAAAATATTTTGGAAGGGTCTGTAAAGTTTGAATCGACTCAGAGTAAAGCCAATATTTTAAAAGAAAGCGAACAGCGCTCTTCTAATATAAAATCAGACGATTTTAATTATGCTGAAACTGGTGCTCGTAATATTTCTCCAGAGCAATTTTTTAGAGAAGAAGCTATTGCAGAAGAGTTGTATGAAAAATTTAGGAATTTAGGAAATCAAGACGTGGAAGCCATTTCTAAAAATACTGGTTTCTCAGAAAATAGAATTCAAAGAATCAAAGACCATGTTTTTAACGATACCCACATTAAAGATCATGGAATCGGGAGATTTGACCCAGACTTTGAGTTATCACAAGCGTGGGAGAGATTAATGGATGGGAAGTATGTGGATTCTGATGTACAATTACTACATCATGAGCTTTTTGAATCGAGATTTGAAGGCATATTCCATACGAATTACAGAACAGCACATGATAAAACTATAGAATCTGGAAGACCATGGAATTGGGAAAAGATTTATGAGGAGTGAGAATAATGGCCGTATATATAATCATGTTAAAAGATTACGAAGATGAGGAAAGAGTTGTATATAGTTATGGACCGAGTGAAGATGTAATGGGGAAAATAGAATATGACAAAAAAAATGAGGTTATAAATCAAATTTCACCGATAGTTTCAGAGAATTATGCTGACGAATTTTTCTTTAAGAGAGCGGGACGAAGGTTGGCAAGGATGATTATTAAAGAGAATGGAAACTTCGTAGAAAAAACTACTATTGAATCGTAAGTGAAATATATAAACTATTTACAAGAATCGTAGAAACAAATGGCGATGCCATTTTAGTTTTTTAAAGTAGCTCTCACATTAGGAGTTACTTTTTTTATTACAAGAGGTGCAGTACGAGGCTTGGGAAATACGTGTAGACAGAAGGCTTTCTTTATAGATGAGAAAGTTTGCTAGTGAAATCGAAGATATTGTAAATAAATTCTATTTAAGGGAATTACATCTAATTCAGATTATGTTAACAATCAATAATATTAAGGGGAGTACGTAAAGGGGATTTTGAGAATGGAAGCATTTATTTTACTTTATAAAGAACAGTATGATGAGACTGTGGTTGTGTATAGATAAGGTCCAAAAAAGGATTCATGAGAGAAAATCCAATTGAATAAAGATACTAAGTTATTTTCTGAGTTTGAGCCTATACAAGATTCAAATCATTCAAACACATTTTTATTTTGACAGAGCAGCACAACAAATGGCTCGATGCTTCATTAAAGAAGGGGAGTATTTCCTGATAAAATGACAATTGGATCATAACTAAACTATAATACAATGATTATAACCAGAGCTTTCTCCTTAATTTACTGGAGTGAGCTTTTAGCTTAGTTAGCCAATTACGAAGACTAATGTAATATTTTTTTTCGAAAATGGCTCTTAAGTATTAGGCAAAAAGATCAGGTAACATCGACCAATAGTTCATTTGTATGATACTATAAGTACATAAAGTCAAAATAAGGAAGAAAATTCTTTAATTGTATCTTATTACATTTGATTAGTTTGAGGTGAACTCATGCAAGCTAATAGAAAAAGTATGAATGAAAATGATAATATGATCCTTTTTTCTGAGGTAGAAGGTATGTGCCCTTTCTGTTCTAAAAGCTTACTATATGTGAAAAATGGAATTAGGAGGAAGATATTTGAAGCTGCTCCTATTTACCCATTAAATCCAACAAAAGAAGAATCCTTATTGTTAAAAAACGTAGAGAAATTATCTCAAAATGTAAACGATTTGAATAATTTGATTGCCTTATGTCGTGATTGTCATAAAAAATTTGATTCCCCACGAACTATAGAAGAATATAAAAAATTACTCATCATAAATAAGGAGATTATTAGAAGAAATGAGAGGAGAGCAGACTATCATAGTTATCAAATTGAGGCAGAAATTAAAATAATACTAAATAAACTTGTGGAAAACGAAAATGAATTATCTCCTCAGATTCTAAATTTAGATGCATTGAAAGTTGATGAAAAGGCGAATATAACTCTGAATAGACTTACAAAGAGACGAATTAAAAGTGATGTCGCGGACTACTATTTCTTTGTGAAGGAACAATTTATAATGCTGGACAAAGAATGTCAATATTCCTTTGATACAATTGCTTCTCAAGTAAATACATTTTACCTAAAATTGAAGAAAAATAAACATACACAAGAAGAGATTTATAATCATATGGCTGAATGGTTAAGTAAAAAGACAGAGAATAGTTCTCTAGAAGCATGTAAAATTATAGTCTCTTTTTTCATACAAAATTGCGAGGTGTTTTCGTGATTATACCAAATAAAGTTATAAACTATAATGATTCGATTATAAATAAAATGTTAGTGCTACTAACCGAACTTTCTCAATCTAATTTCCAAATTAAAGAATTATACTTTAGTACTCAAAATTCTTTTGAAGAGATTGATGAATTTATATATTCTTGGAAAACTTTATATTGAAGAACGATAAAGGGGCAACGTTAAAATGGGGAAAATAATGGATGTTAGTTTAACTTTTGAGTCAAAAGATGAAGGTACAATTATAGTAGGAACAAACAAAGGATTAGATCATTTAACCTACCCAGAAATAAAAAAAATGATAGGTAATAAAATTCTTATTAAATATGCAAATCAAAATGAAATGGTATTAAGCGTTAGCTCTGTTCAAATTTCAACTTCAATGGCTGAAAAGAAGAATATTGGAATACGCATTGGTAAGTTAGCATCTCCTGATCTTGTTCAAGTGGGGGCAAGTATTTACAGTTTGGAACATTAATTAATATCTGTTTAAAGGAGGAATAAAATGAATATAGTAAAAAAAATAGAAGAAGGAAAATGTTCAATACAGGAGTTAGAAAATTTGCTGGATGAAAAGAACCCCATAGTTTTATATCATGCATTGACCCATATCGGAAAAGAAGGCATTCGTACAGAGGAAATTATAAAAAAGTTAAGTGAATTGTCTTCAAAAAGGGAACCTCAAGATAAGATGATAGGTCATTATAAAGTAGGAGACTTAGCAATAGCTACTATGATAAAACTTGGAGAAAAAGAAGATGAGATAACTGGGTTTAAGATATTAGATGAATTTGAAAAAAAGATGGTTTTCCGTTTATTTGAAGAAATCGAATGGTAATGCCTCCTGTTCGTTTGAATGAATGCACTTAATTCAAAACTTATTTCACCTCGAACCATGAGGAGAAATAAGTTTTTTTCATATCTAATGGAGGTGAACCAAATGAATAGAATACTTATTCAAGCTGTAGAGCGTTTGTATTCAATTCATTTTGAAAGTTTAGTCAAGTCCAAAATTCGCCGAAAACGTCGCTCTAGGAGAAACTACTTAGCTGCTGAGTGTGTAGAGTAAAAGCCTAACCAAAAATGGGTAACGGATATTACGCAATATTGAGTGGGCGAACGCTGTGGTATCTTTCTGCGATAAGGACTTGCCAAAGCTTTTGCAAGGCAAAAGATGTGACCGGGCTGATCGTTCATAACGACTAGGGATTCCAGATCCAAAATAACAATTGTTTATTTAATGTATTAAATTTCCAAATGATCATTGTCACCATGTTGACGATAATACAAAATGCTGTTATTGTAATTATAGTCAGTATGGTGACAATAAAAAGAAAAGGATATATTTATGGAATATTCTAAAGCGCTTAGAGAGTTATATATAATGCAACAAACTTACGCTACTTTTTTTTCCGTTACTAATAAGTTGCAAATACAAGGCGACAACTATTTTGAGAAATTAACATCACGACAGTACATGATCATGCTGGCAATAGCTCATTTGCCAGAGGATGAAACGACACTTGTTAATATTGCAAGAAAGTTAGAAACAAGCAAACAAAGTGCACAAAAGCTTGTAGTCAATTTAGAGAATAAAGGATACTTGATTACGACACCAAGCAAACGGGACAAACGTGCCATTAACGTGGAAATCACGGAATTAGGGAAAAGAGTCATGCTGGAATGTGGTGAGAAAGCAATATGCCTAATGGCAGATATTTTTAATGAATTCACAACTGAAGAATTAGAAGTGTTATGGAGTTTATTGAAAAGAATATATGGTACTCACAACGAAGAGTACGTTGGTTTTGAGGAAGACGTAAATTATAAATTTGAAGACCTGGAAGGGTTTCAAGGAGCACAAATTCGAGCTTTAGATAGTTTTATTTTGCGGAGAAAACATTTTAAATGATGGAATTGAAAATAGGCACTATTTCCATTCAAGTTCTATATTTTCTTTGGAGGCTACGAGATGAAATTACAAGTACAACCAAGAGTTGCACTTATTGATGAAAAAATCGATTTTTGTGTCACAGGGTTACCACCAGAGGGCAAAACGAAAATAACTGCAACCATGCATTTTCCATGGGCAGTAAGTGAAAAGTATCAATCATTTGCTTGGTTTACTGCGGATTCAAATGGCAGTGTTGATTTATCAAAACACAAACCTGATTCTGGAACTTATGATTATATAGATAGTATGGGGCTTATTACTTCATTACAAAAGATTAATAGTGAGGGAGGGAATATCGCTCTTAATATTTCAATAGATGATAGTGTATTTATTGATATAGTATGTGAAAATGGACAAGATCGAGAATGTATAAGACTAGAGCGTATGTTCAAGTTACCGGAAGTGAAAAGACAACAGATCACTGATGAATTTATGGGAGAGTTATTTTATTCTGAAAACTCAAATAATAAAACGATTGTAGTATTGGGTGGATCTGATGGTGAACGAAGTGGTCTTTCGCTTTTGTCAGGACCATTGGCATCTAGAGGTTTTAATGTTTTAACCGTTGGATATTTCAATGAAAAGGGATTGCCTAAAAAACTAGAGGAAATTCCCCTTGAATATTTTGAAAAAGTGTTCTCTTGGCTTAAAAAGAATCCATTAACACGTGCTAATGAAATATATGTACACGGTACATCTAAAGGCGGAGAATTGGCGTTACTTTTGGCATCGCGATATAATTTCATTTCTAAAGTTGTGGCTTCTGCACCCCATGCATATTGTTTTCAAGCGTTGGATGGTTTGATGAGTGGTGAAAATGTTTCATCATGGTCATATGAAGGGAGATCATTACCATTTATACCAGTTGATAATGATATTTTTTACGACCATCAGCGTCATTGCTTAGAAAAGAATATACCTTTTGGTTTTACTACTACATATAAAAAAAGTGTGGAAAGGGCAAGAAATAAAGAGGAGGCTCGAATAAAAATAGAGAATGCAAATGCAAATTTATTGCTAATTTCAGGCCATCAAGATAATATTTGGAATACTCACGAGGCATGTGTAGAAATAATGAGTATTTTGAAAAAAAACAATTATAAATACAAATACAATCTTTTAGACTATAAGGATTTAGGTCACTCATTACCATTACCGTTTATTATACCTTTAAGCGAAACATTGAACTTAAAAATGGGTGGAGGCGTTTTTACTTGTGGTGGTACTTTAAAAGGAAATTCTTTTGGTCAATCAGATTCTTGGCAGAAAACAATAGAATTTTTTATGAATTAGGGCGTGTCTTCAAACTCAGGCAAGCCAAACCATAATGGTTGCCAAGGCAAAAAAAGACTTGAATGTACACGCTAATTTATCATAGTGAGTTGCCAGACGACGATAAATTCTTTACTTTATTAAAGAAGCATTCCACCAAATAACGTTTTTTTTGTAAACGTCCTGATCATATTTTAGGGTGACTCGGCGATTTTTCTTTCCGGGAATCACTGAATAGCCTGTTGTTCCTTCAAAAACATGCGAATGACATGGATATCTTACGCGCGGTCGTCAAACACTTGGGATGAACATTCCGGGATTATTCGTTTTAGGCTCCATGTTTTCGACAAACAGTAATGATGGAAGGAGATAAAGGAGTAAACGGTGTTTTATCCCAGTCGGAATATTGATTTTCAATACAAAAGCCGCGGCTCGTTAATAAACGCTGAAGCGTGTCATTATCAGTAAAGCGACATGCAATTCGAGAAATTGTTTTCTCCGATCCCCAATCACGGAATGTGACCCAGTGCATGATCTGGTTACTTGAATCATACGACTGTGTCCCAGATATCTTGACTTTAATTCCATCTTTATCGATAAAATTTCCCCAGATGCTTTCCTCTTGGTTGGATAAATCGGTCCCCAAGGGGTTTCGTGTTTCAAAAACAAATATCCCATTTGATTCTAGGTGCCTGTAAACGGTTTCGAGTAAGGCTCGTTGATCCTCATCGCTCAAAAATGCCTGGAATGCATTTCCTGTCAAATAAATCATGGAAAAACGCTTTTCGGAATCGAATGTACGAGCATCAGCTTCAATAAAATCCACAGGCAAACCTTGAGCTTTAACCCGCGCATATTCAAGCATCGATGAAGAAATATCAACACCTGTTATATGTATCCCCGATTTTGATAAATGAATGGTTGTCAATCCTGTACCACATGCAAGTTCCAGAACCTCGCCTGGGTTCAATCTAGCCATATCAAGATAGAAATTGTATTTATTAGTCTCACCGCCAAATTCAAGATCATAATTAATCGGGTCTCGATACTCTTCAAGATTATCGTGATTTATCAATATGAATCATCCCTTCACTACACTACAGATTTCTTTAAATCATCCTTCATTATACCATCCATTCTCAGTTTTGCTATATATGGAAACCATGTTGATGTTTTATAAAAAAAAGGACTGACGCGCCAGCACTTTTAAAACAAAAAAAGCCGCTAATTTAGCGGATCTGATGAGGCAATATCTTTTTACTGGACGAGAGCGTGTCTTTAAACCTAATTTAACATCACTTGAAGGAATTACACTACTAAGAGATACCATAACCCGTTTAAAAAATGCTGATTTGCATATACGTGATATTAAGAGAGAACTTTATATTGAAGAACGATAAAGGGGCAACGTTAAAATGGGAAAAATAATGGATGTTAGTTTAACTTTTGAGTCAAAAGATGAAGGTACAATTAAAGTAGGAACAAACAAAGGATTAGATCATTTAACCTACCCAGAAATAAAAAAATTATAGGTGATAATAGTAAAAAAAATTGAAGATGGAAAATGTTGAATAGATGAGTTAGAAAATTTGCTAGAAGAAAAGAACCCCATAGTTTTATATCAAGCAATGACACATATCGGAAAAGAAGGCATTCGTACAGAGGTAATATTTAAAAAATTAAATGGATTATCTTTAAAAAGGGAACATCAAGATAAGCTGTTAGGCCATTATAAGTTGGGAGACTTAGCAATAGCTACTATGATAAAACTTGGAGAAAATGAAGATGAAATATCTGGTTTTAAAATTTTAGATGAATTTGAAAAAAAGATGCATTTCCGTCTTTTTGAAGAAGTCGATTGGTAAGTCTCCTGTTCATCTGGATAAATGTACTCAGTTAAAAACTTATTTCACCTCGAACGCTGAGGAGAAATAAGTTTTTTTATATCTAAATGGGCGACTAAAAGAAAAGGATCGGGCATTAATGAGAGGGGATAAATGTTATTTATAGATTGAAGTTTGAATTGTAAGATAACTCATGATTGATGGCTATTCTGGATAGAACTAGTCGCATAAAATGGCATGAATATAAGCTTCGCAACACCCTGGAATTATTAGCATACTCCACAAGTTGCAAAGCTGTCGCACTTGTTCCAAAGTGGCGTTTATGGTATTATATTCCTGGATATCATTTCCCCGACTGCGTAGCCTAAAATTCGCTTCCACGCTTACCAACGACATAATATTCCTTTGTAATTATGTAAAAGATTTCAAGTTCAACTCTAAAGTTAAAGTTTTCAATCGGTACGTGAAATGATAAAGAAGGGAGGGGAATTTGGAGATTGACATTTGAGCACAAACAGCTCGAATGCACCATCTTGCATGAAGACGACTGTTATGGCTTGCCATCGGTGAATTAAGGCGCTGATATCCAAAAGAATGCCTGGAACCCGTGCAACGCAGTTTGCTGTATGTACCGTAACCAAGGTAATTATAAAAAGCCATTAACTGAAATTTATTGGGCGAAAATAAAAATGATGAACTGCCTAATTCGGCTTGATTCGAGTCTCCATCCAGAAAAATGAAAGCGGTTACAAATTTAGAAGGGAGGCTCTGCTGAAAATGATACAAGTCCAAGTTTCGGAGCACCAACCTTCAAATAGGATACAAAATTACTAATTAAATCTATGCATAGGCAATTTGTAAACTTTTAATAGACATGATATATAAAAATGGAGGTAATATGTTTATGATTAAAAAATTTTCGGTGTTTTTATTAGCTTTTACATTATTGCTGAGTTGTTTACCAATGGTACCTGTACATGCTGCTAACAATGCAATTGCAAAGCTTCCAGGGAATTCAAATCCTCTTATGGACCATAAATTGGGGGCGGATCCCTATGCGTTGGTCTATGATGGAAGGGTTTATATCTATATGTCAAGTGATGCATATGTATATAACAGTAATGGAACGGTGAAAGAGAATGATTTTAGTGAACTAAATAAAATATTCGTCATATCTTCTGCTGACATGGTGAACTGGACAGACCACGGTGCAATTCCGGTCGCAGGATACAATAACAAAAATAATGGAAAAGGTATTGCAAAATGGGCATCACTCTCATGGGCACCGGCCGTTGCACATAAAAAAATAAATGGTAAGGATAAATTCTTCCTTTATTTTGCAAATGGTGCCTCAGGTATTGGTGTGCTAACTGCAGACACTCCGATAGGACCATGGACAGACCCACTCGGAAAGGCTCTTGTTACACACGGTACAACTGGAATGTCTGGAGTTACATGGCTTTTTGACCCGGCAGTATTGGTGGATGATGATGGTACAGGATATCTGTATGTTGGTGGAGGTATACCCAATACTTCGGACCCAGCTTCAATTGCAAATCCTAAAACAGCCAGAGTTTTAAAACTGGGCGCTGATATGACTAGTATTATTGGAAGTGCAGTAACCATTGATGCTCCTTACATGTTTGAAGACTCAGGAATTCATAAGTATAACGGCAAATATTATTACTCATATTGTATCAATTTCTCCGGTACACACCCGTCAAATTACCCAGCAGGTGAAATAGGCTACATGGTGAGCAGCAGTCCTATGGGACCCTTTACTTATACAGGACATTTCCTGAAAAATCCACAAGCATTTTTCGGAGTTGGTGGAAATAACCATCATTCGGTGTTTAACTTTAATAACCAATGGTATGTAGTGTACCATTCCCAAACTGTCAGCAAGGCTCTGTTGGGAGAAGGGAAAGGGTATCGTTCTCCTAATATTAACAAGCTTATCCATAATACGAATGTAACGATACAAGAGGTTCAGGGAAATATGGCAGGCGTGCCTCAGATAGCCAATCTTAATCCATACAATAGGATTGAGGCTGAAACAATCGGGTGGAATGCAGGGATTACAACCGAGGCGAGTCAAGCATCAGGCGGACCGACAAATAATCTTAATGTGACAAACGTACACAATGGAGATTGGATCGCTGTAGGAAATGCCGACTTTGGTAGCGGTGGGGCCAAGACGTTTAAAGCAAACATAGCCTCCAATGCAGGCGGTAAAATAGAAATACGTCTTGACAGTGCAACGGGTCCTCTGGTTGGAACTCTTAATGTCAGTTCTACTGGAGGAACACAGACCTGGAAGGAAGTCGAAACCACTGTAAGCAATGCAACAGGAGTCCACAAGGTTTTCTTAGTGTTTACCGGAACAGGGACTGGTAACTTATTTAATATTGATTACTGGCAGTTTACACCCAATACTACTGGAACAAGGGTTGAAGCTGAGGATATGACTCTCGGTGGTACTTACGCTGGGAAGATCAGTTCTCCTTTCAATGGGGTCGCTTTATACGCCAATGATGATTATAGTGCATACACTCAGTATTTTGCCAACTCTACTCATAGTATTTCAGTCAGGGGTGCTTCGAATAACTCCAGTACCGCCAGAGTAGACTTGCAAATAGGAGGAACCACAGTTGGTTCCTTTTATTTTACTGGAACTACGCCGACGGTCCAAACCTTGTCTAATATCACCCATGTAACCGGAAATCAAGAGGTCAGACTGATCGTAACCACTGATAACGGGACTTGGGATGCCTATGTGGATTATTTACAATTTAATTAACTAAAACTAAAAGCTTTTGAACCTATCAAAGATTAGGGGCGATCTAATATGTATAGGAGGATA
This sequence comes from Paenibacillus sp. SEL1, assembly GCF_054602535.1. NCBI lineage: Bacteria > Bacillati > Bacillota > Bacilli > Caryophanales > Paenibacillaceae > Paenibacillus > Paenibacillus sp. SEL1. The sequence goes on from NZ_CM137723.1 coordinate 4,750,791, forward strand.
AGTGTGCTTTTATTAGTTTTACCATTATTCATGAGTATGATGTCCAATACTTCTGTATTTGCAGCTACTACTTTTACAAATCCGTTTATAAATGCTGATTCTCCAGACAACGATGTTATCAGGGTAGGTAATACTTTTTATATGACTAGCACGACCATGCACATGAATCATGGAGTTCCGATCATGAAATCTTATGATCTCGTCAATTGGGAAATCGTAAATTATGTTTACGATACGTATGCCAACAATGACGCACAAAATCTTAACAACGGGGAGAACGAATATGGAAAAGGCTCGTGGGCAAGCAGCCTTAGATATTATAACGGCATCTACTATGTGTCCTTTGGCTCCAATTCTACCGGCAAAACATACATCTATCAAACCAGCAATATAGAAACTGGTCCATGGACATCATCAGTGCTTGGCAACTATTATCATGACGCATCGCTGCTGTTTGATAATGGACGTGTATTCTTGGTTTATGGCAGTGATAATATCAGAATTATTGAGCTTACTGCAGATGCAAAGGCTATCAAGCCAGGGGGACTTAATCAGGTGATTATTTCCGCTGCCAGTAATATTGCCGGTTCCAGCTTCATAGTCAAGGCTGAAGGCGCGCACATACAAAAGATCAAGGGAATGTACTATATATTTCTTATATGCTGGCCATCGGGAGGCAACCGCACACAATTAACCTATCGTGCAAGTAGCTTGACAGGACCCTATACAGGTCAGGTGTCATTGAATGATTCAGGTATTGCACAGGGGGGAATTGTTGATACTCCTTCTGGCTCCTGGTATGCTATGCTGTTTAAAGACAGCGGAGCAATTGGACGTATGCCGTATCTTGTTCCGGTTACATGGTCAAATAATTGGCCGGTATTCGGTGTTAACGGTAAGGTTCCTCTTACGATGGATGTTCCTGTTGAAGGTTATCCCGAAAAGAAGGTCTATGCGTCTGATGAGTTTTCATCTTCTCAAGCCTCCAGTCAGCTTATTGCAAACGGTGGATTTGAAAATGCCACCATAAGCCCGTGGACGAATAATAACACTGCAATTGTTGCAGCAACCACTACAGACTATTACATCGGCTCAAAAAGCTTGTTTATCAGCGGTAGACAACAAACAGCTGCTGGTCCAAAACAAGTAATTACCGGAAAAGTAGCAGCCGGCGGAATGTATAATTTTTCTGCAAAGGTTAAATACACTGAAGGTCCTGCCACTAAGCAATTTAATTTTGGTATTCAGAATGGTCCAAGTTACACAGGTATATCGATTCTTGGGTCCACCACGCTAACCAAGGGCCAATGGGGCACAATTCAAGGAACATATACACTTCCGGCAGGTGCCGACCTCTCACAAACGTTTATTTTCATTGAGACACCCTACAGTTCAACCCCAGACCCAACAAATGATTTGATGAATTTCTATGTGGACGATGTTTCGTTTACAGGAACCTCGTCTTCTGAAGCGACTCTTAAAAAGGAGTGGCAATGGAACCACAATCCTGACAATACTCATTGGTCCCTTACACAGCGTCCTGGATTTATGAGAATGACTACAGGGAAAGTGAGTAAAAGTATTCTGGATGCCAGAAATACGCTTACCCAAAGGACATTTGGACCGAAAAGTACAGGAATCATTGCAATGGAAACAAGCGGGATGAAGGACGGAGACTATTCCGGTCTTGCAGCTTTTCAGGCTAATTATGGATTTGTAGGCATAAAGATGAACGGGACCTCCAAATCCATTGTTATGGTGAATGCCAGCTCTGGAGCAATGACTGAAGTGGCAAGTGTCCCTTTCACCCAGAACAGAGTGTATCTTAAGCTTATATGTGATTTTACAAATCAGATGGATAAAGCATATTTCTACTACAGTCTTGACGGCACAAATTGGACGGCTATAGGCAACACACTTCAGATGTCATATACAATCCCTCACTTTATGGGATACCGTTTTGCTTTGTTCAATTATGCTACTAAATCAACGGGTGGTTTTGTTGATTTTGATTATTTAAACTTGCAGTGACAAACAAGAGGGTTTGAAGCTGTGGATCTAAGTTCGTTTCTTGCGCTCCTTCAAGGTTCTTCGGTTCGAAAATCTAACCTTGCTAGGCCGCATGAATTGAAAAGCTCAGAGGAAATTACGGACTTCTCCATTGAGATAACAGGGGAAAATGAATGGACTAAACCGACTCCATAATTGGAGTCGGTTTTTACTTGCCAATTGGATAACAACGATTGAAGCTATGGAACTACGATTTTGATGGGCATGTTGCGCATAAAAAAAATATATATTTACAGTTGTTATAGGAACTTCTTCATTTCATTAAATGCTAACTCTCTGTGACCTGCTTGGCAGTGTTGCTCACCGCCCGTTTCTTTAGTAAATACTTTGGTTGTAATGGACGCAGCATTGATTAATTCTTGTTGGATTTGAGCGAGTCGGCTAATGGGTACGTATTGATCATCTTCTCCAGCTAGTAAAAGAACATCTTGATTTATGAATGCTCCAATGCCGTGCATCGTGTGCTTTTCGAAATTTTTAATGAGATCAAAAGGCGTTGCTTCACCGGTGTTTTCCATCCCTTTGGTAATCTTCCAATGCAAATCAATATTGTGAGTCATCATCTGTTCGAATAATAAATTCACTTGGTCTACTTCATTACGATCAACGAGTTGCATCATGCCCTGGTAAGTATCTTCTGGCATTCCCATTTTTAAGGCATCTAAACCACAATAGAAAATGTTAAAAGCAACTACTTTATCGATTCTCTTTTCGAAGGCTGCTGCACGCATAGCTAAATACCCTCCCCAAGAAGCACCTACGAGACTTACACGATCTAGTTTGAAATAATCAATCACCGTTGATATGGGCTTTTCCCAGTTATGAATGAATTTTAGGCCGTTTTTTAAAGCAGTTCCTTGGCCTGGACCATCAAATACAATAATGTTGTAATTAATTCCCTTTATGAATTTCATCATTTTAAGCATCTCTTCCATATAAGAATCATACCCACCAAAGACAAGCAATGTTTTCGTAGCTCCAGGTGTCAATAATTTTACAGCAGGAAGATAGGAATCTTCATAAGGATCTTGTAGGATTCATAATCAAAATCATGAAAGCTTTTATAGAATGTTTCTCTATATTTCTGATACATTTTTTCTTTATTAGGGTCTGTGGTTGCAAGATAAAATTCTGCGGCTTGATAGTAGACTGAGGCTAAGTCATAGTCCTTGCTGTCTTCGCGTTTCTGAGCAAAATTGAGCCAAGCTTCATACCAGCTATGGGTGTCTTTTAATTTCGGAATCATTTTTTCCAAGTCAGCTTGTGCTCGATCATCTTCTTGATAATAATCATTGATAAAACGATTAATTTGAAGATTGAACTGTTCGTTATTGACATAGGATTTAAACATATACTGTCCTCCTTCAATTTGGGTATGTGCTTACTATAGAGTATAGTTACTACATAAAAAATAATTAGTATCGCATAATCTGTAGGATATCTTACACCGTATATATGAAGTGTTCGAAAACTTACACATAAGGAGCAAGTGGTTAAATGAATGAAGATATCAGAATTTATAAAACAAAAATAGCTATTGAGCGAGCTTTAATAGAATTACTCCAACAACATGATTTTAAAGATATTACGATCAAAAAAATTTGTGATCAATCTCTTATCGGACGTTCTACTTTTTATAGTCATTATTTAGATAAGTACGACTTGCTAGAAAAAGTAGTTAAACAGTATGCTTCTGATTTTAAAGTTGAAATTGAGCAGCGTTTTGATTCCACGGAAGATGGCAAGGTGGCAAACGCCATAGAACTTGTAACCGATAATATGATTAAAAATAAGCTCGCAATTTCAACATTGTTAACCGTTCATGAAGTATCCGCGGATTTACGTAAAGAATTTGAACAAATTTTGTTTCGGACTTGTTTAGATTATTTAAAGCAACAGAATTCTTCAACTTCGATCGCATTGGAGTATTTAGCTGAACTATATGCTGCTAACTCAATGACGTCTATTCAGTGGGTTTTGAAAAATGGTAAAGATACTAACATCATTCTTCTTTTAGATCAAATGCAAGAATATATTTTTAATCAGTTAAAGTCTGATCTATATACAAGTTAGCACGCGTGGAGTGATGTTTTTATGACTGATATATCATCAGATGGGTTGCAGGAATAAGCTTTAAAGAAGGGTTGAAGGGAGGAAACAGTAGAAGAATTGAAGCACTGGTTCAATTCTTCTACGCTAACAACATTGTTTCACCAAAAGGCAGCTTGCTGGAACTTTAACTTTATAATCCTTGGGTAAGTCCTAATATCTGATCATTCACATGTACATTACTTAATCCCCCGTGATAACAAACTACGGATGCAATGTCGAGATCTAAATACTTTTTCAATGAGAGATGAGCTGCATCCATATCCGGTGTGGTCGGGACATGAATTCCCCCGAGAATCCCGTTAACACTGTACATCGAATCCCCGGCAATAAGAGTCTTACTTTGCATTAAATAAAGGCTGATATGACCAGGGGTATGCCCAGGCGTATGGATGACTCGAATTCTGCCGCAAAACGGCAGTTCCTGACCATCTATTAAGGTATCGTCCACTTTGCCCTTCGGGGGATTCTCAAGGTGACTATCTTTTAAAAGGGGGATATCCCCCTGAATATACGGCTTATCTAGTTCGTGTGCATAGACTTTGATATGATGGCCACACTCCTGCAAAATCTCAGGAAGACAACCTATATGATCCACATCTTGATGCGTCAAAATCACAACTTTTAGTTTGTCAAACGACACACCTACCTTTTCCATAGCCTCGCGTAAATCTTCCATTTGCCCAGGGAATCCTGTGTCTATTAAAACAGCGGTTTCTTGATCCCACAAAAGAATGGGGTGAATCATATTCCCATGAAAATCTAGCTGAAGCATTTCTACTCCCTGTGAAATTTTCAAAATATCAGGCCTCCGTAAAATGAAATTGCCACCCCATGCTAAAATAGGTTCAAGGGGCGAATCCAACTCTGTGGCGTTGCCGTTCCTTAATGTCAATGGATACGGTGCGAATGGATGTAATAGGAATAACAAGCGTCTGATATTGCGTAAAGTATTTAACGAACTTGTCGTCAATCTGATCCAGTACCCCGTCGCATACATGGGTCCCATCTATAAAATGAATAGTTACTTCCTTGCCTTGTAAGCTTGCTAACATGATATCACCTCGTATTATTTCTTGAAGTTTCTTGCAGATCATTAGGTTTTGAGCATACTCTACAAAGAAGTTATCACTTGATCAATAACACCATATTCCAGTGCCTCCTGAGCGGACATGTAAAAGTCCCGGTCCATATCTTTTTCGACTTTTTCAAAAGGTTGCCCGGTCCGTTCAGCTGTGATACGGGTTGCCTTTTCACGAGTCCATAAAATTCGTTTTGCGCTGATCGCAATATCGCTGGCCTGACCTTGTGCGCCGCCGTGCGGCTGATGGATCATGATTTCACTGTTCGGCAACGCCGAACGTTTCCCTTTGGCGCCCGCCAGCAACAGGATCGCGCCAAACGAAGCAGCGAATCCCGTACATATCGTGTGTACATCGGGTTTGATGTACTGCATCGTATCATAAATGGCAAATCCTGCGGAAGTAGAGCCACCTGGGCTGTTGATATACATGTAAATTTCTTTTTCCGGATCTTCTGCCGCCAGGAACAATAATTGAGCAATAATACTGTTAGCCAAATGATCATCGATGGCTGCCCCGACAAACACAATACGATCCTTTAAGAGTCTGGAATAGATATCGTACGATCTTTCACCTTGAGCGGTTTGCTCGACAACATAAGGAACATAAACACTCATTTTGATACCCCCAATTTCCCGTTTTCAGTTGATTTCTCCTTGTAAACGAACCGAGGCCGTAAAAAGATACGGAGGTTTCACTGGGAAACCGATTTGCGTAAATGGTGTAACTTTCACAACCACTTGTTCGTTTACATTGGAGGTAACAAATGGCTTTGCTCTAGGAAAGGGCAGAATAAGACCGTGGAGGAGAGGACCTATGCGCATAGATGATTCTATACAAATGACAGATAATACAATAAACATCGAGAACTTGGAGGAATTACAGGCGGTCCTGAAACGTTACTGTCTGTCGCTTACGAAATCAAATTGGGATGCGGAAGAACTGGCTCAGGACACTTGGATAAAAGCATTAGGTAAGTTAAATAGCTTCGAGCATACAAACCCCAAAGCGCTTTTGCTACGAATTGCTAAGAACACCTGGATTGATGATATACGGAGAAAAGCAGTCTATACTCGCATATTGAATAGGGAACAAGCGAAAGTAACTGTACCGGATCATGGATCTTTTGAAATCGAGATAGCGTTGCAGTCCTTAATGAAACATTTATCTCCGCTTCAGAGAACTGTTTTTTTGCTGCGAGATGTGTTTGGATATTCGATTAGCGAGACATCCGACATGCTCGAAACAACGGAGGGAGCGGTAAAAGTTGCACTCCACCGGGCACGAAAATCGCTTGAAGCAGTCAAGGAGGATCTCCTCAAAGGAGAGTTATCTTTACCGGAAAGTGAAAACTCGAAGACTTTTCTAAGGGCGTTGACGGCGGCATATCAGATGGGAGATATTGCAGCAATGGTTATGCTCTCCCATCAGGATGAAATGGAGCCGGACGTGGTGATCGGAATCGTCAATCATAAGCTGCACCGGAGTCTCGCATTAGTAAAACAAACGGATTCCCATACCATGAGTATGATAGCGGCGTAGTTTGCGAAGAGAAATGCGGGGCTGATCATAGTAGTTGTTTCTGACCCGGGGGTAGTGTCAGCTTCGCTAGTACTACCCCGTGTAGATCAAGAGGGTACTAGCGATACATAGGACAAGCACATTGCGAATTTGTCTGGTAAAGCAATCTACCTGAACGAAATGAGTGTAATATTCCAAACGCACTTTTATTGATAACGATGCAAGAAGCCATCAACTAATTTGGCGTTTGTCATCTGAATTACGGACTGATTTTCCAGTTCCTCGGCCATATCATCATCCGTCATGGACACGAAAAAAATAATATCTTCTTTGGATTGGCCGAATTGATTAAAAAGTACATCGTCTGTTTCCTTAACTACCTTGGCCATAATTTTTATCATTTCATCTTTATAGTCAAACACATTTTCGGTTGCATACAGAAATTTGCTAATATGATTGAGATGTGTTGTATCGCCATATTGATATTCGCTTAATCCCCATCTATAATAATTTTCACCTTCCTTGCTGTTGCACAGGTCTTGGGCTTTCATGTTTGCGATATGTCTAACAAGTGATTCCTCCGTATTAACAGCAAGAAACAAGGTGATAAAATCGCTGTCTGTGCCAAAAGCACAAGCGTAAACCTGCTCATTCTTCACTTCTTCCAGTATGCTTTTAAGATCATCCCAAAATCCTGCCCTAAATCTTTCCTCAAATTCATTTAGAAAATTGTTCATCTGGTTCATATATTCCTTTATCAGTTTTATACTTGATTATATTTTACATTATGAGCACGACCATGTAGCCTAGCGTTCATTCTCTTGCTACTCTTGTCTTGTAGCGACAATCCAAAGATCGTCACAGTTAACGAATGTCACCTTGATAAACTTAGAAAACCCTTTTATTTGTTTAAAAAAAGTTGTTATAATTGTTAGATCAGTGTGTAGAGATATTGGTACTAGTTTTAATGACCAAAAATACATGTCGCATGATACGTCTACCATCTGAAATATTATTATTTCGGAGGGAAACAATATAACCTTTTCAGAACTTCTTTCACAGTTGGTTTAGAAATTTTGGTGTAGCATTTTGGATTGAGCTATTGGTCGCTCAGCCAATAGCAAGATTTGCAATGAAAAAAATACACGCAAGACAGGCTAGCAAAGCAGAGAGTGTAAATCCGTAACACGATACCAAAGGCATAATAAAAAAACCGTATAACAACGTGGTTTTTCGTAAATCGGTAAAGTTACAAACTATATAAAAAAAGCGCTGGTCCCAAGCTGGAACCAGCGCTTTTTCGCGTTTCGGATTACGAACTTTCGTCAGGCCAAGGAGGGCGGGTGGCGACTTATTTCCTAAAATGACGCATTCCGTCCGTTCTCCTCTATTCTTACTGGGCCGTTAAAATCAGTGGTCCGTCCGCAGTAACTGCGATCGTATGCTCATATTGCGCCGACAACTTGCCGTCGGCCGTTCTCGCCGTCCACTGATCGTCGTCGATCGTGATACGGAACGTACCTTCGTTGAGCATCGGTTCAATCGTAAACACCATGCCTTCCTTTAACCGAATGCCTTTGCCGGCTACGCCGATATGCTCGTAGCTCGGCTCCTCGTGCAGGCTCCGCCCGATCCCATGCGCCAGCAGATCGCGTACGACTGAATACCCGTTCGCTTCCGCATGTTGTTGAATCGCCGACGTTATGTCGCCGAGCCGGCCCCCCGGGAGTGCCCGGGCGATCCCCATATCCAAGCATTCCTTTGTCACCTTCATTAATTTTTGCGCTTCCGGCCGGATATTGCCCACCGCATAGCACCAGCATGAATCGCCAAACCATCCACCGTATTCCACGACGATGTCGAGCTTCAGCAAGTCACCGTCCATAAGCGCCTGGTTCGAAGGAATGCCGTGGGCCACCACATCGTTGACCGAAATGCAGGTTTCGGCGGGGAAACCGTTGTACCCTTTCGTAAACTGCTTGCCACCCAGCTTGGTGATGTGTCTGGCAACAAAGTCATTGATTTCCCGGGTGGTGATCCCAGGCTCGATCAGTTTGGCCACCTCGCGGTAGCAGTCCGCAACGATTTGGCTCGCCGGCTTCATCTCTTCGATTTCCCTAGGTGATTTTAAAATGATCATTTTTGTCTATTCGCTCCTTATCAATTCTATAATTTTAAAAACCGGACGATATCTTTGGCCTCCTCGTGCAGCTTTCCGCGGCGAAGCGAAAGCGACGCGCAGCCGACCAAGGCGGCCAGCAGCATTTCCGCGCGCTGTAGCCGATACGGTGGCTCAGCCGCGTTTCCGCCGGAAGCGGCCGCCCCGTCCGCCGCACGACCGGTTTCCAGCAGCGCGGCAAGCGGCGCGAGCACCTCCCGGCGAAAGGCAGCCGAGAGTGGGGCAGAGCGCGCTTCAGGCAGCGAGGCAAAGCCCTCACCGGCCAGCTTATGCAGCAGGTACAAGGCGTGGTCCTCCGCCCAAAGCTGCAGCAGTCGAATGCCGGCGACGGCGACGGAGCCAAGCTCTGTGGAAGCGGCTGTTTCGCGGCTGCTGCTTTGGGAATCCGCGGCAGCCGAGTTCCCGGTGTCCGCCGCAGCAACCAAGCCGAAATGCCCGCCCGCCGGCGTCTCCCCCGAAGCCGAAGCGCGCGGGGCCTCCAGCCATCCCCCGGCCCGCTCCAACGCGTCCCAAAGCAGATCGTGGAGCAAATTGCCCTTGTTGCTGTAATAATGGTATACCGTGCCATAGCCGAGTCCCGCCTGCACGGCCACATCGCGGATTTCCAGTAAAGGCCCTTTATTTAAAAACACATCGGCAGCGGCTTTTCGGATTTGCGCCAGACGCCGCAGCCGGATCTCTTCGTTTTGTTCCTTTGTACGTGGAGACATCTCGTCCGTTCACCTCTTTTATTTTTGACCTACTCTTATGTCAATATAAAACATCGGCTTGCGAATAACAAGAGTCGGGCAAACAAAAGTCCCAGCAACACCTCATAAACGAATGAAGATCAGTTATTTATCAGCTCAATTTTAATGGTTTGATTGTACTGATATCATTTAGCTGGTCCCAGGTGAGCAGAAGTTATGCTATACTTGCGAAGTAAAAGGGGGTGCCTACTGATGGAGAATCTATTGGGATTGTCTGTGACTTCTTACACTCATGCAAAGCCAATTATTAGGAAAGCGTTACTTTGTATGGGGCGAAACAATTTTTAACGCTACAAGCTTTTTTAATATTTTTGGCTTTGCACCTTATTTTAAAGAATCAAAATAAGGGGCGAGCAAAATTGAGATATACGAATGCTACAAAAGTTTTACCTCAAAAACTAATTATGGAAATCCAAAAATATGTTCAAGGAGAGACGCTGTATATACCTAAGCCAAAAACGGAATATATGGATTGGGGAAGTTTGAGTGGCGGGAGAAGGTTGCTTGAACAGCGAAATGCTGCAATCAGAAATGCTTTTCAAAATAGCAGCAGTATCGAGCAATTAGCTAAGGAGTTTTTCCTCTCTACCGAAACCATTAAGAAAATTGTGTATTCACATAAGAATACCTAGTTTGCAAAGTGGCGTGGTGCTATACTCGCGTCAATGAATTTAATTTTGGCCTCATAACATGGTGAGCTTAGGGCGTGACCGGATGATCGTGGTGAAAAATCAATCCGGTCACGTCTTTTTGTTTGGCAAAAGGTTTGATGTGTGTTCGCATTTCATTTTCTCTCTTGAGCTTTTTTACATACCGTTCTTGATCCCAAAATTCCGTTCACCCTCCCCGATGATCCAACAGACCCATTCTATTTCAAAGGCTGTACTCCATTTTTTCATTATTGTTTTTATGCCAAAAATGATTCTAAATCGTTGTTTTCATTTATTAAGCTTATTTTAATCTTTAAAATATGAATATAAACAACAGCAACAATTAAAGGGGAAAATGTATTGATTCATTGTCTTAAAAATAGAAAGTGAGGAAACGATTACTATGGGAGAGCAAAAAAGTAGAAGTAGACATCTGATTGATCTGGAAATTATCAGTGCAGTTGATTTAATACCAACAACCGATCTTACCGAATCTACACTAATGGAAGCACGTAAAAATCAATCTCAAATGATGCAACAAATAGATGTAACGCAGATGTTCCCTATTACATTAGAAAAAAAGGTTGTGCCAAGTTACTTTAGTGGTCCAGATATTCAAATAGAAATCATTAAGCCCAAACATTCAAAGCATCATAAGATGCCTCTATATTATTCGATACACGGAGGCGGGATGGTCTTAGGAAGTCCAGTCGTGGATCGTCCTGCTAATGCATCTCTTGCTGCACAACATGGTTTCTGTTGTGTATCCGTGTACTATCGCCTAGCACCAGAGCATGTGCAGCCAAGTCAGTTACAGGATTGTTATTCGGGCCTAAAATGGTGTATTGAACATGCGGAAGAGTTAGGGATAGATACTCAGAAAGTTGCCGTAGGGGGCAGCAGCGCTGGCGGCGGTCTGGCGGCTGGCCTAGCCTTGTACATTCGTGATCAGAAGGAATTCGAAATCCATCATCTAAGATTGATGAGGCCAATGCTAGACGATCGGACAAGTACCGCACCAGAGCATCCATACGCAGGAGAGTTTATTTGGACAAAACAAAGTAATTATTTTGGCTGGAAATCTGTATTGGGGGAAGAACCGGGTCAAGAGGAGGTAAATGAGTATTATGCGCCGGCCCGTGCTAAGTCATTGGCCGGGTTACCACCGACTTATATAAATATAGGTACCATTGATTTATTCATTGATGAAGCATTGGTTTTTGCCAAACAACTGGCTTTTGATGGAGTCTTAGTGGAATTACATGTCTATCCCGGGTACCATCATATGTCTCCTGCGTTTCCGGATGCACATTTTTCAAAAGAAGGGGCCAGAACAAGTGAATACGCCTTACTGAAAGCGCTGGGGATCTTTGATATAAATTCTAATGAGTATAATGCTAAACGCTAATAAGGTACGATTGCAGTAAATAAAGCACTGATGAAGAATATCCATCAGTGCTTTTTCATACCTACTTATGATCTGAATAAACAATTTATGGATAGATTCGGTTGAGAGTCATTGATACTTCTTAACAATATATTAATTCTAATCTATATCATCTTTTTTTCATCTCTTCCGACTTTTACCACCCATTTAGGGTAAAATAGTACCAAGCATAAAATCCAACTACGGAAGTGGTGATGTCCCATGACAACGAGCAGCAAACCGAATAGACTATCCAAGGAAAAATCACCGTATTTGATACAGCATGCTCACAATCCGGTAAATTGGTTCCCTTGGTCAGATGAGGCTTTTGAAATTGCCAAACGTGATAACAAGCCTATTTTCCTATCTGTTGGCTATTCCACTTGCCATTGGTGCCATGTAATGGGGAGAGAATCTTTCGAGGATGAAGAAGTGGCTGAGCTATTAAACAGGGATTACGTATCCATTAAGGTGGATCGTGAAGAACGTCCGGATGTGGATCATATCTATATGTCCATCTGCCAGACGATGACAGGGCATGGAGGCTGGCCACTGACGATATTGATGACGCCGGATCAGAAGCCTTTTTTTGCGGGGACGTATTTGCCCAAGGAGCAGAAGTTTGGCCGTGTCGGACTGTTGGAGCTGCTGGACAAGGTGGGTGCCCGGTGGAAAGAACAACCCGAAGAGCTGGTGGAGCTGAGTGAGCAGGTGCTTACCGAGCATGAGCGGCAGGACTTGCTTGCAGGTTATCGCGGTGAACTGGATGAACAGAGCTTGAATAAAGCTTTCCATGAATACAGCCACACCTTCGATAAGGAATATGGCGGCTTCGGGGAAGCTCCTAAGTTTCCTTCTCCGCATAACCTGTCTTTTCTGTTGCGATATGCACAGCATACGGGGAATCAACAGGCACTGGAAATGGCAGAGAAAACGCTGGATGCGATGTCACGGGGCGGAATCTACGACCACGTAGGCATGGGGTTCTCACGATACTCCGTGGACGAGAAATGGTTGGTGCCGCATTTTGAAAAAATGCTGTATGACAATGCTCTGTTGGCCATCGCGTATACAGAAGCTTGGCAGGTGACAGGCAAGGAACTGTACCGACGGATTACAGAACAAATCTTTACATATATCGCAAGAGACATGACGGATGCAGGGGGTGCCTTTTATTCGGCGGAGGATGCGGATTCCGAAGAAGAAGAGGGGAGATTGTATGTCTGGGACGACTCTGAGGTAAGGGCTATACTAGGCGATGAGGATGCCGCCTTTTTCAACGATTTGTATGGGATTACACCTTACGGCAATTTTGAAGGCCACAACATTCCAAACCTGATTGATATCAATCTGGAAGCCTATGGGATCAAACATGACTTGACTGAGCAGGAACTGGAACAGCGGGTTAGTGAGCTACGCGCCAAGCTGTTTGCTGCCAGAGAACAGCGGGTTCATCCTCATAAGGATGACAAGATTTTGACCTCGTGGAACGGGTTGATGATTGCTGCACTGGCGAAGGCGGGACAAGCTTTTGGAGACACGAGATATACAGAGCAAGCTCAGAAGGCTGAGACGTTTTTGTGGAACCATTTGAGACAGGAGAACGGACGGCTGTTAGCACGTTATCGGGACGGAGAAGCAGCTTATCCCGGTTATGTAGATGATTATGCTTTTTATGTGTGGGGCTTGATCGAGCTGTACCAGGCGACCTTCGATATAGAGTATCTGCAACGGGCGTTGACGCTCAATCAAAATATGATCGACTTATTCTGGGATGAGGAACGGGACGGATTATTCTTTTATGGGTCAGATAGTGAGCAGCTAATTGCCAAGCCTAAAGAAATCTATGACGGTGCGATTCCGTCGGGTAACAGCATTGCGGCTCATAATTTTGTGCGGCTTGCACGGCTAACGGGTGAATCCCGATTGGAGAATTATGCAGCCAAGCAGTTTAAGGCTTTTGGCGGCATGGTTGCTCATTACCCGTCAGGCTGCTCAGCCTTGCTCAGCGCGTTGCTGTATGCAACAGGAACGACAAAAGAGATTGTGATTGTAGGTCATAGGGACGATCCGCAGACCGTACAGTTCATTCAGGCGATTCGAGCGGGGTTCAGGCCGAATACGGTCGTTATTTTGAAGGATGAAGGACAGTCGGAGATTGCAGAGACGGTTTCTTATATCCGTGATTACGATCTTGTGGAAGGCAAACCAGCTGTATATGTGTGTGAGCATTTTACCTGTCAAGCACCTGTTACCAGGCTTGAAGATCTGAAGGTGTTGTTGGATTGAACTGAATAAAGCGATCAAACCTAATCCCCTCGGGGGTAGTAAGCATAAGGTGATTTTCGAAAATGACCCTATGTTTGCTACCTTCAAGGGGATTATTTTCATATTAAGAGGTAGGTATAGTGAGATGAAACTAATATTTTCTTAACATATGCTACGCATTTTTTTTAATATTTTTTAGGTATATTATATCAAAGAACCGGTTCCGACCAGCCTTTCTGTTTTCGAAAATAAGTACATATACCTATTTAACTAGCGTGTTTATATCTTTTATGTCCAAGCGTTTTAGCAGCAGATGTGAAAAATGTGAAAGAGAGTCTGTCGGGTGATTGTCGTCATCGGCAAGACGAAGAGGTTCGCCATAGGTTAGGAAATCCAGGTAATGAAATGGAGATGTTTATTAATGAAGAAGTTATCGGGGAAAAAGTGGCTAGTCGCAAGGATGCTCAGCAAAAATTTTAAAACGAAGCTAATGGTCGCCTTTATTGCATTTCTGATTTTACCGTCCATGATCGTGGGGGCTTTGTCGTTTGTGAGCGCTAGTCAGCAGATTCGAAACCAGATTGAAGAAAGTGCCGAGCAGGCTATCATCCGCACTAATTTTATTATTGATAGTACTATTGAACCCAAGGTACATGACGCAGAATATTTTGCAGAAAGACTAAAAGGCAATCGGGTAGAGACGGAGGAACAAGCGGCCAAACTGGAAGAGTTTTTTAAGCAATATGCTGCACTTCATCCTGAAGCAGAATCCATTTTTTATGGTACGAAGGACGGTAAATTTACAACCTATCCACAGAAGCAATTACCGGATAATTATGATCCACGAGTCAGACCTTGGTACGATAAAGCGATAAAGGAGCAAGCAAAGACAGCGATTAGTTCTTCCTATCTTTCGGCAAGCTCGAAGCAAATGACGGTTACGGTGTCCAAGGCAACGTCAGATGGATCGGGTGTTATTGGCATTGACCTGAAAATAAGTGGTATTAAAGAGACGTTGAACAATATTAAAGTAGGTCATGAGGGTTATGCTATATTGCTGGACAGCAACCATACTTACATTGTACATCCGACGAAGGAAGCAGGCACCAAAATTACAGATATTGAATCACGCATGTTTCAGAGCGATGCTGGTGAATACGAGTATGAGTATGAAGGACAGCCCAAATATATGAACTATGCGACTAACAAGCTAACTGGCTGGAAGATAGGCGGAACGCTATATTTGTCTGAAGTCGATGAGGCAGCAGGACCGATTTTGATCAGCACTTTACTAACCATCATCGGTTGTCTTGTGATTGGTATTTTCATCGTTTATTTCCTGATCCGTTCCATTATCAAACCGATTTTAAAGTTAAAAGAACAAGCGGTAAATGTGAGCGCCGGAGATCTGACACAGGACATTCAAGTAAAGAGCGAGGACGAGATCGGAGAATTAGGAGTGGCTTTTCAAAATATGCAGAATAACTTGCGATCAGTCATTCAGAACGTAGGGAACAGTGCAGATCATGTCGCAATTTCTTCGAATGAACTGACAATAAGCGCGGAACAAACCAGTGCTGCAAGTGAGCAGGTGTCCCAGGCTGTGCAAGAAATAGCCAGTGGTGCAGAGAAGCAGACTACAGGGCTGGAAAATAATTCGGTGGCCCTCGATGAAATTGCACAAGGAATCACCCAAATCGCTGAACGCTCGATTTCGGTAGCCGATTTGGCTAAACGATCTGCCTTGCAAGCCGAGGAAGGACGAAAGTCTGTTGAGCAGACAGGTGAGCAAATGAATTCCATTCATCAATCAGTAGAGCGTTCCAACCAGATGATTCAAACCTTGCAAGCCCGCTCTCATGAAATCGGTGAAATTACGAAGGTTATCGGCGATATCTCCAATCAGACAAACCTGCTGGCATTGAATGCAGCTATTGAGGCAGCCAGAGCGGGTGATCATGGAAAAGGCTTTGCCGTCGTTGCTGATGAGGTGCGCAAGCTGGCAGAGCAGTCTCAGACATCCGCCACACAGATTGCCACCTTGATTGCCGAAATTCAGCATGAAACCGAAACAACAGTGAAGACGATGGACAGGGTTACGACTGAGGTGCAGGATGGACTGCAGATTTCCAAAGCAACCATTGTCAAGTTGGGTCATGCGATGGAAGGCATTCGAGAGACAACACCTCAGGTAGAGGAGGTCGCTGCGATTGCACAGCAAATATCAGCCAGTGTACAAGAGATAGCAGCGACAGCCAACGAACTGGCGACGATTGCAACCGGTAATGCCGCCACATCGGAGGAAGTTGCCGCCTCCTCACAAGAGCAGCTGGCTTCCATGGAGGAAATATCAGCTTCTGCACAGTTGCTTTCAACCATGGCTACTGATTTGAAGGTGATGATCAGTCGTTTCAAATATTAAAACGAGCTTGAACCCTATGGAATCTATAGTACAATGAATGCTCGGGACAGTTCTTTAAGCCTTATGGCATAAGGAATCTGTCCTGAGTTTTTTTATATTTTCGATTTATTGTACAAAACATGGAAGATTATAAGGGGGCGAACACTTGGTTCGAGATTTAATGCTATGTGCTATCGTGATATTATTGTTAGTTTTAATTTTTCAGCGTCAGCTTGTTCGTCAGACGATCACAGGTGTATTTTATGGAGTGGCAGGAATTCTGCTCTTATGTATTGGTATAAGTGATAAAACACTGCTGACCTGCTTGCTGGAGCTAGGGATTGGTCTAATGTTCATGACTTTGTTTGTGCACACTTTAATGACCGCTAAGTATACATATGGACAACGTTTGTTAAACAAAGACCGTGATCTGCTGAATTTACTTCGGGTCCAACCGGGTTTTACCTTCAGGCTGGAGAAAAGTGGTGATGAATTTTATTATAAGCTGCTTGAAGGGGAATTGCTGGAGCGCCTAGGTCTGAATCTGCAAGTCAACTACAACAAAAGGGAGCATGTGAAGCGTCTCGGGGACATATTGGAGCTTTCCTCTGAAACGATGGAGCAGCTTAGTCAATACTACAAGCAAGCCTGGTTAGGTGATCGAACCGTATTTGAATTGGAGTTTTGGGAATATTCGGCTCTCATTACCTTACATCCGGTTAAGGAGGACGGGATTACTAGGTATGTTATCGGTCACGTGTTGGATATTACAGAGTATAAAGCCTCCGAGCAGAAGAGAATGGAGATGGACGAGGCTAACCATGCGAAAAGCATTTTTTTGGCTCATATGAGTCACGAAATCCGCACCCCGCTGAATGGAATCATCGGTCTGTCAAAGCTATTGAATAAGACTGAACTGACTGCCGTTCAAAGAGATTACCTCCACAAGCTTCTTGCCTCCTCGCGTACCCTTTCATCCATGCTCAGTAACGTATTGGATTTTTCCAAAATGGAAGCCGGCAGTCTGGAACTGGAAAAGGTAGAATTTGAGCCGGAAAAAATGCTTCGGCATCTCGCAGATACCGTTGGAACTTTGCTGGAAGATAAGGAAATAGAGATCGTATTTATAACGGACCTGGCGTTACCGAAAAGGGTTAAGGGAGATCCGCTTCGAATGGAGCAGGTGCTTTCAAATCTTCTGACCAACGCCATCAAGTTTACGGATCAGGGACATGTATTGTTACAGGTGAAAATGCTCAGTCAGCAGGGCGGACGAGTAGGCGTTTCTTTTATGGTAGAAGATACGGGAATAGGAATTTCCGAGACGTGTATGGACAAGCTATTCGTCCCTTTTATCCAGGCGAGTACCTCAACCAGCCGCAGATATGGGGGCTCTGGGCTGGGTTTGGCCATCAGCAAGCATTTGGCTAAAGCTATGGGCGGGAAAGTAGAAGTGAAAAGCCGATTAGGAGAGTACAGTCAATTTTACTTTAATGTCGAGTTGGATACCGGGGAATTGAATGCGGGAAGCACACGAATAGAAAAACAAATCAAAGGCAAAGCCTTAATTGTTGCGCAGCATGAACTGGTGAGGTACAGTTTGAACGAATTACTGCAAGATTTGGGGCTAAAACCATTCACTATTTCATCCTTCCAAGAAAGTATGGACGCTTTTCAAAAGGGTGAGCATTTTGATTTTGTTATCATTGATATGGGGATGGAAGGTTTTAGAGAACTGGACTCCCGGAGGCAATGGCTTCAAATGCTGGATAGGCAGATAACTCAGATCATTGGACTTACAACCGTGTTTCAGATGGAAACCATAGCTGCTGGGGACATGGATCATAGGATCGATGCCTTTTTGTCCAAGCCTGTTACCCGGAACGCTCTGCTGGAGGTTCTCTGCTGGAAGAAGGAACAGTCAGTGCCTGCAGATGGTAATACTCTGGAGACTTATGTGACCATGAGTTCCCACAATGAGATGGGGGATACAACACAGAAGTATCAAATTCTCATAGCAGAGGATAACGAAATTAACCAGGTGGTGATTACTGAGTTTTTAGCAGAGCGTAACTTTGAGGTAACCATGGTCACAAACGGAAGAGAACTAATAGCGTTACTGGAACTGCGTTACTGGGATATGGTGTTGCTTGATCTGCATATGCCAGAGATGGATGGTTTTGAGACGGCGAGACATATTCGGAGAAACAAAGCTTTTAACAGGCTTCCCATTATCGCTTTTACCGCTGATGCTGTGCAGCATGAACAGGAAGTTTGTCTTCGTGCGGGTATTAATGCCGTGCTTCTCAAGCCTATCCATGAACTGACCGCTGTTAGAGTGTTAACTAGCTGGATTAATTTAGCGTGGCTGCAAGATTTACATGGTATTCACGCAGAGCAGGCGATAGCCGCTATGGATGGCAAGGTGTATATTTTTCAATTTGCCCTTTATAAATGGATTCAGGAATACCAGTATCTTGATAAGAGAGTTCTGAAAAAAATGGGCAATGGGCAGTTATCTTCTGCTCTTCGATTAATCCACTCGCTTAAGGGAGGAACGGGGAACCTGTGTGCGCCTGAGTTGCTGGCAAAGGTAATAGAGCTGGAAAAGGCATTGAAGCGCAGTAATGAAACCTCAACAGGTGAACTGTATTCAGACTGGAAAGAGCAACTCAGTACGGTTCAGAAGGAGATTAATCAGATCAAGTCATCACTTCCCTGGAGCTGACCGTATTATTGCATAAATTTGTAGCCGATTCCCCAGATGGTCTTGATCAATTGCGGTTTCTTGGGGTCTTTTTCGATTTTTCTGCGTAAATGGTTAATATGTACGTCCACAGCCCTCTCATTAATAAAGGAGTCTGTGCCACGGAGAGCCTGAATCAAAGCATACCTACTGAATACAATTCCCCGGTTCAAATAAAAAAGCTTCATGAGCTCAAATTCTGAATATGTTGTCTCCACATCCTGTCCGTTAACGGTAATCATTCTTTTCGCTAGATCCAAAGTAATGCCCGTTTCAGGTTCAGGTGCTCTGCCTCTTCCTTGCAAGCGTGTGATTTCAATACGACGGAAAAGAGCCTCTATCCGTGCTTTTAGCTCTTGCATACTAAAAGGCTTGCAAATATAATCATCTGCTCCCAACGTAAGTGTACGAATGCGCTCTGATATGTTGTTTTCTGTAGAAATCACGATGATGGGCACGTCCGTATGCTTGCGTATCAGTGGGCAGGGATTCATTCCATCCAAATCTGGAAGCAACAGATCCAACAAAATAATATCGGGCTGTACGATCTCAAGCCTAGCAATACCCTCAGACGCTTGTTCCACTCGAGTAACGTTGTAGTCTTCTCCTGTTAAATACAAGGAAAGGGTATCTCCCAGCATATTGTCATCTTCAATAATTAAAACATTAGACATGATCATATTTCCTTATCTTTCTATCAAATTCGAGCCAAATAGTTAGGATAGCTGCAATGTTTACAACAAGTTTTTAGCAGGTCCTGTTGATAGAGTAAACTCCTTTGGACAGTCTGTCAAAAGATCAGGTTTGTTGTGGCAATCCTGTGGACAAATAGTCCAGATGTATATCTATTTGATATGGAAATGTACTATTTTTGAGATTTATTTCTATAATACGACATTTTTCGTTTTCTTATAACAATATACTACAAGTCGTTGATGATAAATTACAAAAAATTAACAAAACACCTCAGAAACATGCATTGACTTAAATGAAAATTATGGTATTTTATTACATAGGAGTTGACATCCTCTGATAGGCCTCTTAGAGAAAAACCCACTATTTAATCTTCTACTAACTTACTCTCAATGTGCTATCTCTGTATTTAATTTTCGTACTTTAATTGTTCTTGCGATCATACTTATGATTCTTTGGTGTGGATATCCCATTGTGAATTCAGACTGTCTACTCTTTTAGATTACATATTTACATTTTTTTGCTTTCCATGCTTGTATTTTTTAAAATCAGGTCAGCGGGAGGACGAGAGATCATGAACACATTCGAAGTGCTGGAGTCCAATGTAAGATCCTATTGCAGAAGTTTTCCAGTTGTTTTCAACAAAGCTAAAAACGATGTACTGTACACGGAGGCAGGCAAGGGTTACATTGACTTTTTTGCCGGTGCAGGGGCTTTGAACTATGGGCACAATAATGATTTTATGAAAAACCGGATATTGGATTATTTAACTTCCGATCGGATTATGCATGGTCTGGATATGTACACGACGGCCAAGCAAGAGTTTATGGAGTCTTTTTCAGAGCGTATTCTCCAGCCCAAGGGCTTGAATTATAAGCTGCAATTTTGCGGACCGACCGGAACTAATGCAGTGGAAGCAGCACTGAAACTTGCACGCAAGGTGAAAAACAGAAATGGTATTTTTGCTTTTATGGGTGCGTTCCACGGGATGTCGCTGGGTAGTTTATCTATTACCAGCAACAACTCCATGCGAGAGAGCGCAGGGGTCCCCCTGAACAATGTTACCTTCATACCTTATAACAGCACATTTAACGGAATGGATACCATTTTGTATATGGAGCAGCTTTTAACAGACACCCATTCGGGTGTGGAAAAGCCTGCCGCGATCATTTTGGAAACGGTACAGGCTGAAGGCGGTATTCATATTGCAGAGACCGAATGGCTGCGTGATTTGCGACAGCTGTGCGATGATCATGATATTTTGCTCATTGTTGACGATATTCAAGTCGGTTGCGGCCGGGTTGGATCGTTCTTCTCATTCGAGCGGGCGGGAATTGTTCCTGATATGGTTGTTTTGTCCAAATCGATCAGTGGATACGGATTGCCAATGTCTCTGTTGCTACTGAAGCCAGAATTGGATATATGGAGTCCGGGTGAGCATAACGGCACCTTCCGTGGAAATCAGCTTGCTTTCGTCGGGGCAAAGGCTGCGCTGGAGTTCAGAGATACGGTAGAGCTGGAAGCACAAGTGAAGGAAAAAGAGGCTTTTGTTCAGCAGTTCTTGCGTGAACATATCCAATCGATAGATCCTCTTATTGAAATTCGTGGCATGGGATTGATCTGGGGGATTGATGTGTCTCATCTGGGAGAAGCGTTCGCCAAGGAGGTAGTGTCTCTCTGCTTTAGTAGGGGACTCATTATTGAACGTGCTGGGCGTAACGATACGGTAATTAAAATTATGCCAGCGTTAACGATAAGCTTGGAAAACTTGCGTAAGGGCTGCGAAATTATTAAAGAAAGTATGGCACAGGTAACCAGTACCTTGGTTACGATGTAAATCGATCAGTAAAGCCCCTTGGCTGGAGCTGCCGTCTGCTGTAAAGCAGGTATGGCGGGCGCCGTCCAAGGGGCTTTCTAGTAAAAAATTAAGAAATAACCGTTTGCGCGTATTTTTGTGCGGATTGCTCTAGTTGCTCATCGGTCAATACTGCAGCACCATATTGTACGAAATAAGGGAGCAATTTGACACCAATCATATGGGCTGTAGCTTCCAGAGGTCTCAACAACTCTTCGATCGTATACCTGTTCCGTCCGTCATGTTGATAATTTTCCTCAACGCTGGCAGCAGACAAGGCGATCAACAACTCTTTGCCCTGTAGCTTGCCACCTTCGCTTCCATAAGCCCAGCCGTAGGTTAGAACCTTATCCAGCCATTTTTTCAGCAGGGAAGGAGTGCTGTACCAGTAAAAAGGGAATTGCAGAACGATACGGTCATGCTGCTCTAGCAGTTTCTGCTCCTGGGCGACATTGATTTGCTCATCTGGATATACTTCATACAGGTTGTGAACGGTCACGTCGGATTGTTTCTTGAGTTCTTGCACCCATCTTTTGTTAATGCGAGATTCCGCAAGATCAGGGTGAACGACAATAACGAGGGTTGACATTTAAAAAACCATCTCCTTCGAACTTATTTAATGTAAGTAAATAACCAATACATATGTAACAATTTTAGTTTCAACTTATGGAATTGTCAACTCTATTATATTTTAAGCTCTATATTCAAAAGACTCCGGCAAGCTCATGCCGGAGTCCATCAAATGAAGTGTTTTTACATTAAGCGATATGATTAAGAGCAACAATTTTGTTTTTCCCGGAGCGCTTAGCTTGATACAGATAGTCATCTGCTTGCTGAAAAAATACATCTTTATCTTTGTTCATTTCCTCTGTATAGCTTTTCAGTCCAATGCTTACGGTTACAGAAACGAGCTGCAATTTCTCCTGAAAGGTCATTTTCTCCACTTCACGCCGGATGTTTTCGACGATCTGATAAGCTTCTTCGAAAGTATGCTCGAACATCAAAATAGCAAATTCCTCACCGCCATAGCGAGCTGCAATGTCATTTGCGGTAATCTGTTCTGTAATGATTTGCGAGATGCCTTCCAAAATTTTATCTCCGAACTGGTGTCCGTAAGTGTCATTGATCTTCTTGAAATTATCAATATCCACTAACGCCAGATGGATGATCGCGCCTTGTTCGGCATATTCGAGTGCTTTTTCATAAAAGTTTTGAAAGGACAAATGATTGTACAGCTTTGTCAAACCATCAGTCATTGACATTTTGCTGATAATCGCGTTACTGATCATTAATTCCTGTTGGGCGCGCTTTGTTTTATACAAATCCACTAACAAATCGCGGCCGCTGGCCTGAATAATGAGAGCAAGAAAGGTGGACATAATTAAAAAGGTTGGAATCGCCACGATATCAAAGTCTGACAAATAGCTGCGGAATGATTCATCTGCTGCCAGCAACAGAAAAAAGACGACCACTTGCAATACAAAGGAAAGCCATATTAAGCGACGATTGAAGAACAGAATAGAAGAGAAAATAGGCAACAAACATAGCGCAGGAATAATCCGGATATCATAATTTAGGCGAATAATCATCCAGCAAATGACGGTGCTTGCCATAAACAGGATCGCAAAAGAATACCTGTTAAATTTAAAATGGGCCAACTCTGCCAGTAAGTTGGAACCACTCATGATTAGCGTGGGAACAATAAGGGTTCCCACGTAAAATTCATAAGGCGAAGCGTGGTAATCAAGAAATAAGTAGCTGCCCAGCTGGACGATAAAATGTACAGCTATAATCATCCAATACAGTAATAACATTTTGCGTACCCAGCGGGCTTGCTTTGTTTTGTAATCCATGGTTTGAGTAAGCCGTTTTGTCTTGTTCATGATGTCACCACACTTAATGTATCTTTAGCCATTCTCGTATTATAAGATACTATGTGATGAAGTTGAAGCTAATTTTTTTGAAGGCCATGAACTTGTTAGCCTAACAACACTTTTACTTGGTGGATAGCCCCGTCCCCTGCAACCGGCAGGATATTATTCGTAAGGACGGTGCCATCTAAGGTAACTGTAACTACACCCTTGGAGACATGCTGTGGATTCGTGATATGAATCACGTAGGTATCACCGCGGAAGACACGGGTGACTGTGAATTCTTCCCAGGCTGTAGGAATGCACGGATCAATACGCAGACCATCCCATTCGGGCTGAATACCGAGAATGGATTGAGTAATAGCTATAAAGTTCCATGCCGCTGTACCCGTCAAAAGACCCAACACATGATTATATTCAAACATAAAGCCGTTCTTTCTTTAGAAAGACATTTCCTGCCTTATACAAAATGTACTTGATTTTCTCAAGCATTCTTCTGGAATTTGCAAAATATCCGAAATGGGTAAATATACCTTTTTATGCTAAAATGAAAAAGTTAGAATTTAGCAAGGCAGGAGGTTGCAAGAATGGCACCTATCACATTATTTTTCATCCCGTATGCAGGCGGATCGGCGTCGGTCAGCTTCAAATGGAAAAAGTTGCTGCTTCCGCAAATTAAGCTTGTTCCACTGGAATTAGCGGGCAGAGGTATTCGTTCTGGGGAACCGCTAAAGGAAAGCATTGAGGAGATGAGCGAGGATCTGTTGCACAAGATCAGCGAAGAGATAGCCCCGGGCGATCCTTATGCCATATACGGACACAGTATGGGGACGATGATCTCATTCGAGCTGTACTACAAGCTGGTGGCGAGTGGATATGGAAAGCCTGCTCATCTGTTCGTTTCAGGTGGACGGGCACCGCATGTCCCAAGAAATTCCCCGTGGTTACACGATCTGCCCGCAGATCAGTTCAGGACGCATTTGCAGCGGTACGGTCAGCTTTCGGAAGCGATTTTTGACAATCGGGAATTATACGACTATTTTATGCCAGTGTTAAGAGCGGATTTCAAAGCTGTCGAGTTGTATAAGTACATGGCTAAAGCCGCACCTTTACATTGTTCTATCACCGCTTTGACGGGAATGACCGATAACACGGTGACCTTACAAGATGCGGAGGCATGGGCACACCATACGGATCAGCAATTTCGTATGTTTACCTTTGAGGGAGGACACTTTTTTATTCATGATGAAGTGGAACGGATTACGCACATCATCAATGAGACCTTTGAGCAGAGTACGGTAACAAGTAGCATACAACAATAAAAATAAGAGGTGATTTTTAGTGACAGTAGGTGTATTGGCACATTTGTTTGGCAAGTTGCCTTATCGTGAATTGGCTGCAAAGGTAGGCGCAGCGGGCTTTACTCATGTTCAGCTGGCTCCGTGGAGAGCGATCAGTGATGTAGATTTTAATAAACCGGGTAAGTTCAATCCGGGATTGGCACTGTCTATCGCAGAAGAATTTCGTAAGCATGGTGTATCCATATCGGTGCTCGGGTGCTATTTACATTTTTTTATACAGGATGAGGAATTGCTGCGTGAAAATGTAGAGCGCTTCAAAGAGCTGATCCGATATGCGGGTCTGTTAGGAGCACCAATGGTTGCAGCTGAAGTCGGACGTAATGAGGACGGTACTGCCTATACGGAACGTGACTGGAGAGTTGTAAGGGAAGTAGTGCGTGAATTAGCAGATGAAGCGGAGAAGTGGGGCGTATTCGTAGGATTGGAAGCTGCAAACGATCACTTGGTCGGAACCGCCGTAGAGTTGGCTACCTTTCTGGAGGAAGTACCTTCTTCACACATCGGTGTTGTGATTGATCCGGGTAATTTGCTGAAAACGGAAAATCTGGCGCAACAGGATGAGATCATCCGCGAAGCTTTCCAACTGCTGGGCCCCCGGATTATCGCAGCGCATGCCAAAGACCGGCGGTTGTCATCGTCAGGTGAAATTGAGACGGTGCCGCCGGGTTTTGGAGACATGAACTATGGCCTCTACATGGAACTACTGGAGCAGTACAAGCCGGGGGTTCATATTATTATGGAAGCTGCTCAGGAGCATGAGATGGCTGAATCCAGACGTTATATCGAAGGTCATCGGATAGCCGCTCAGAAAGCGCAACAAGTGCAGACGAGATAGTGCATTCTTTCATATAATCAGGAATGCTTCGTTAATAATTGAGAGACTTGGAAGCGCCTCCTTTTCCAAGTCTCCGTTCCTTTATCCTTCTTTAACCTTGCACAACCGCCACGATTACAATGACCCAGCTTGCCAAAAAAGCCAACCCGCCAAGGGGAGTGATTGCTCCAAGCTTTCTCACACCGGATATACTAAGGGCATACAGACTGCCGGAAAACAGGAGAATACCCACCAGCATAACCCAACCTGCGGTTACGATGAGAGAAGAATGGACAAGGCTGTCAGCAAGAACTCCAAGCAGTAGCAAACCCAGTCCATGAGCGATTTGATATTGAATTCCTGTCTGGAATATGCTGAGCATGTCTGCGGAAAGTCTTTTTTTCAATGCATGCGCGCCGAACGCTCCCAGAGCTACGGCTAAAAACATCACGATACAACCAAGCAATAGCAAAATTTTCATGTTTTAACGCCTCCCTGTGAAATAGTACCGATTCCAATCGATTTCGTCAATTTTCCTTGTGAATCTCTAAACTTATAGAATTTTTCGACTCTCATTTGGCGCCTAGTATGATATATTTTTTCCAGGGCCAATGCGAAGCATTTGGAGCAATAGACAGCGTGTCCTCCACCTTTTTTACGGGAAAGTGAGGTGATGATGCTGTCTTTTTGTGCTGTCGTTTTTCGGAATAAAATCTTGTGTAAAGCCAAAATTGATAATGGAGAGGATGAATGCAAAAGTGATCAGCAGAAAATCCGTGTTCAGAAAATCTGTCTCTATGGTCATGTCAGCCATTTTGGTACTTCCGTTAACCTTGGGCTTATTTCAGGCAGGACCCGACCGTGCATCAGCCGCAACACCGGAATCGACACGTTTTCTACAACTATATAAACAGCTAAAGGATCCGGCTAGCGGATACTTTTCAAAAGAAGGCATCCCTTATCATTCCGTTGAAACGCTCATGAGCGAGGCTCCGGATTACGGACACTTAACGACTTCGGAAGCGTACAGCTACTGGATGTGGCTGGAAGTGCTGTATGGTCATTATACCGGGGATTGGGGGCATTTGGAATCCGCATGGGACAACATGGAGAAATATATCATTCCTGTTAATGAAGGGGACGGTAAGGAAGAGCAACCGACAATGAGTAACTATAATCCGAACAGCCCCGCCACTTATGCCGCAGAATATTCGCAGCCGGATCAGTACCCAAGCCGTCTGAGTGGTCAGTATGGTGCTGGCAAGGATCCACTGGACTCTGAGCTGAAGGCAACCTATGGCAACAACCAGACTTATCTGATGCACTGGTTGTTGGATGTGGATAATTGGTACGGCTTCGGCAATCTTCTGAATCCGTCGCATACAGCTGCCTATGTAAACACCTTCCAGCGTGGGGAACAGGAATCAGTATGGGAGGCTGTACCGCATCCATCACAAGATAATCATAAGTTTGGCAAGCCTAATGAAGGCTTTATGAGCTTGTTCACCAAGGAAAATAATGCCCCGGCACAGCAATGGCGCTACACGAATGCCACTGATGCGGATGCACGGGCAGTTCAAGCGATGTACTGGGCTAAGGAATTGGGATATGACAACTCCGTATATTTGGATAAAGCCAAAAAGATGGGAGACTTTTTGCGGTACGGCATGTACGATAAATACTTCCAGAAAAGCGGAAGCGCTTCCAATGGAAGTCCTATTGCTGGTACGGGGAAGGATGCCAGTCTTTACCTGATGGCATGGTATACGGCTTGGGGCGGCGGACTTGGCCAAAGCGGCAACTGGGCTTGGCGAATTGGTTCCAGCCATGCGCATCAGGGCTACCAAAATGTCGTCGCGGCGTATGCGTTGTCCGATCAAGATGGTGGATTAATACCGAATTCACCAACGGCGGGACAGGACTGGGCAACCTCGCTGAAGCGCCAACTGGAGTTTTATACTTGGCTGCAATCCGATGAGGGGGCCATTGCAGGCGGAGCGACGAATAGCTGGGATGGTGCCTACAAGGCTTATCCATCTGGCACAAGTACCTTTTATGGCATGGCTTATACAGGGGCTCCTGTATATAACGATCCACCGTCGAACAACTGGTTCGGGATGCAGGCTTGGCCTGTCGAGCGGGTTGCCGAGCTGTACTACATTTTAGCCAAGAAAGGGGATACTTCGTCCGAGCAGTTTAAAATGGCTAAACAAGTGACGGAAAACTGGATAGCGTGGTCCAAGAGCTATGTATTTGCCAACGAACGGCCTGTGACTGATGCACAGGGATACTATTTGGACGCTCAAGGTAAGCGTATTCTGGATGGCAAGAATCCGAAAGTGGCTACTACAGCAGCTAAAGGGGAATTCTGGCTGCCGAGCAATCTGGAATGGAGCGGAAAGCCTGAAACCTGGAGCGGATTTGCCAATCATAAAGGGAATACCAATCTCCATGTGATAACAAAGAATCCAGGGCAGGATGCCGGAGTGCTGGGCAGCTATGTTAAAGCACTTACTTTTTTTGCTGCTGGAACGAAAGCTGAAAAAGGAGACTATTCCGAGTTAGGCAAGGAAGCTAAGGATCTGTCTAAAGCTTTGCTTGATGCTGCATGGGGTTATAACGATGGTATAGGCATTACAACGAAGGAAGCGCGCGAGGATTATTATCGCTATTTCACGAAAGAAGTGTATATTCCGAGCGGCTGGAGTGGTAAGACTGGACAAGGCAACACGATCCCTGGCACCGACGCTACGGCTTCTGATCCGTCCAAAGGCGGCAATGGTACGTATTCCAGCTATAGTGACATCCGGCCTAATATCACTAAAGATCCGCAATGGTCTTATCTCAAAGATAAATACACGACTTCTTGGAACAATCAGACCAAAAAATGGGATAAAGGTGCTCCAGAATTTACGTATCATCGTTTCTGGTCCCAAGTGGATATGGCAACGGCTTATGCCGAGTATGACCGTCTCATTAACGGTAGTGGACCAACCGAGCCGACAGCTCCCAAAGCTCCGGCAAATGTGAAGGCAAATGCAGGGGACGCTCAGGTTACACTGACCTGGAGCAAAGCGACGGGTGCCGATAGCTATACGGTCAAGCGCTCGACAACCAGTGGTGGCCCTTATACCACAGTAGCAACCGTAACAGACAGC
Source organism: Paenibacillus sp. SEL1 (assembly GCF_054602535.1). NCBI lineage: Bacteria > Bacillati > Bacillota > Bacilli > Caryophanales > Paenibacillaceae > Paenibacillus > Paenibacillus sp. SEL1. The sequence goes on from NZ_CM137723.1 coordinate 4,779,744, forward strand.
ACTTACAAGGATACAGGAGTGGTGAATGAAACCACTTATTATTATGTGGCAAATGCAACAAATTCTTTAGGAACCAGCCCAGATTCTGCCGAGGTCAGTGCCAAGCCTACGGCAGCACCCATTCCAGCAACGGGAGATGTGATTGCACAATATCGCGTGGGCGACACCAACCCGGGAGATAACCAGATTCGGCCACTGTTCCGTGTAGTAAACAAGGGTAAAGAGGCAGTTGATCTGAAAAATGTCAAGCTGCGATACTACTACACCGTAGATGGCGACAAGCCACAGGAATTCCATTGTGACTATGTACAGTTGGGCAGTAGTAACGTTCAGGGACGTTTTGTGAAACTGGATAAGGCCGTTACAGGCGCAGATTATTATCTGGAAATCTCCTTTGGAGCTGGTGCGGGAAGTCTGGCAGCAGGGGAAAATACAGGAGATATTCAAATTCGCATGAACAAGACGGACTGGAGTAACTATAACGAAAGTGATGATTTTTCCTATGATCCAACCAAGACATCTTATATGGATTGGGACAAAGCACCTTTGTATATAAACGACAAACGTGTCTGGGGTCTGGAGCCTTGATTGTGAACTGATTGTGGAAAATGCGGGCGGAACGTGAGAGCACTGAATTCACTTCCGTCCATTTTTTTGTGATCGGATTCGTGGTACACTATGATCGTTACATCACTACATACATGACCGAGGTGACCTGAGACATGAATGACAATTTGGCACAGGCTCTGAATGAGCAAATGAACTTTGAATTTTACTCCGCTCACGTATATCTGGCGATGGCTGCTTATTGCTCCAGTGAAAGTCTGGATGGGTTTGCAAACTTCTTCCTGGTACAAGCTGAGGAGGAACGGTTTCATGCCATGAAACTGTATAAATACATTAATGACCGTAGAGGACGCGCCACTTTGGCTGCATTGCCGGAGCCGAAAAATAGCTACGATTCCATGCTGGACGTATTTGAGCATGGCTACAAGCATGAGCAGCAAAACACGCAAAAATTTTATCATCTGGCTGACTTGGCCCTCGATGGACGTGAGCATGCAACGATCCATTTCCTGAAATGGTTTATTGATGAGCAAGTCGAAGAGGAAGCTCTGTTCGACAGTGTTATCCAGAAGCTTAAGCGCATTGAAAGAGACAGCAACGCCTTTTATATGCTGGACAGCGAGTTTGCCAAACGCAGCTTTACTGCCCCTGCGGAGTAGTACAGCATACATGGTTTGTTTTGAATGCCGGAGCTAAGACCAGCATTTTATTCGTCTAGAAAGTAGAGGAGCCCGATTTTCGGGCTTTTTTGCGTTGACTTTAATGAACGAATTCCCATCTTTCTAGGGGCTATTGTTATTTTAAATGGAGTTATAGAAAAAATTAATTTGTCGCTGAATGGTGAGCATGCTACAGTTATGTTAACTTTTATATCTTATTAAATAGATGGGAATAGTTATATAGTGGTTCACTCGTTTTATAAAAACATTAGAAGGAGGCGGGTTAGTATGAGTGAAATCTATCGTCTGGCACTCCAGGAGGACGCAGAAAGATTGCAGTATGTGACGTATGAGGCGTATGAAACAATTCGGCAGTTGGAGCTTCGATGGCCTGCCGCTCAGGCAGACGTTGCTCTCATTCAAGAAAACATTAAAAATAATGATTGCTATGTGCTGGAAGTAGACGGTGTTATTCAGGCTACCGTTAGCCATCTCAAAAATAGAGCCCTTAATTTTATAACCGATCTACCGTTTGTGATGTGGTTTGCTGTAGACCCGGCTGCCCAGGGCAAAGGATATGGGAAAAAACTGCTGAATTGGGTAGAGCAAACGATTATTCGTGACAAGGTCGGTGCTCCTGCTGTGACACTGGCGACTGCGGAAAAGCATCCCTATTTGCTATCCATGTACGAGCGTTGGGGATATGAACGTATCCATGCTTTTGACCATGGAACAGGGGACGGGACGATGCATTTACTGCGTAAAGTGGTGAATCCTGAATTATTCTCCACCTACATTCGTGAAAAAAATGAAGCCGAGACAGCCAATCGAAATTAGACGCGATCATAGGGAACGAAGAAGCCGATTCGTTCGCAGAAGGGGGGCAGGAGCTTATGAAGTTTGTATTATTCAGCCTAATGGCTAATCTGCCTAATGCGATTACCGGAGAAGCCTGGAGTTCGCAGCAAAAATTCCAAAATGTAATAAAGCAGGCTGTGCTCGCAGAGGAGCTTGGTTTTGATGCGTATGGTGTGGGGGAGCGGCATGGTGCGCCTTTTTTGTCGTCTTCACCTCCACTCGTTCTGACCGCTATAGCAGCGAGAACTGAACGGATTCGTCTGCTGACGATGGTAACGGTGCTTAGTATTCTTGACCCGGTACGCGTAGCTGAGGATTACGCGACACTGGATCATTTATCGGGTGGAAGATTAGAACTGATTATCGGAAAAGGCAATGATCCACGCCATTATCCGTTGTTTGGAATTACGGAGGAAGAGCAGTGGGAGTCGCTAGCAGAACGCTATCGTTTGCTCAAACGGCTATGGAGCGAGGAAGAGGTTACGTGGGAGGGCAGCTATCGGTCCCCGCTGTATCAGGTCACGACACAGCCACGCCCGTATCAAAAGCAAATTCCGATATGGCATGGAAGTGCCTCCAGTACATTATCGACGGAGCTGGCTGCACAATATGGAGAGCCGTTATTTTCCTCAAATTCTTTCCATCCTCAGGCCAAGTATAAAACGCTAATTGATCATTACCGTGAACGGCTCGCTTATTACGGTCATGATCCTGCTCGGGCCGTAATTGGTGCCGGAGCCGGGAGTTTGTATCTGGCGGATACAGACGAGGAAGCGATCAGACGCTATCGCCCGTATTATGATGCTTACCACTCGACGGCGGCGGCTCAGCATAATCAATCCCCGTTTACAAGTTTGGAGGACAATATCCGCAACGGTCCAGTTCTGATTGGTTCTGCGGACAGCGTTCTTGAAAAAATACGAAACTATTATACTGCGTTCGGCCATCAGGTACTTAGCATAAGCGTGGACGGGCTGGAAGAGCAGGAGCAAATTGAACAGTTGCATCGGTTTGCCGAGGATATCATCCCTGTGCTGCGGCGAGAGATTCCCAGCACTATTTGGCAGCAGGTGCCGAACCTACACAAAGAAAATGGATCACTGGCTGCTATTCCTAAAGGTGCTCCCTCCATTTCTCCTATTTTTCAGTTCTGATTGATGAATAACGTTACCCTCTCTCATGAAAGCAACCGAAGTAGCGGTGTTTTCGGGTCGATAGCGACTGAGAGAGGGGCTTTTTAGTTTTAGACAAATTGACAGAGATACATAAAAAGAGTAACGTAATTGTATATTTATTTAAATCTCATAAAATTAATCGGATTAATTAAAATTTAAAGATGTGGAATCTAATGATATAAAGGAGGAATTTTTTTGAGCGACCCACAATCTAGTACGACCAAGCGCTGTATAACAGCAGAGGATTTATATCGACTTCACTGGGTTAGCGATCCAGCTATTCATCCTCTCAGCAGTGAAATCGCTTACGTAGAGCAGCATATTAATAAAGAGCGGACAGATTATAACTCAGGAATTTGGCTATTATCGTCTGAAGGCGCTAGCGCAGTACCCTTTACATATGGACCCAAAGATGAAACGCCTGTCTGGTCACCAGATGGAACACAACTAGCTTTTCTCCGTACAACAGACGGCAAGCGCCAGGTATGGATTATTCCGAAACGCGGTGGGGAGGCACGACAGCTTACACACGTAGAGAACGACGTTCGTTCATTAGCCTGGTCTCCTGATGGGACCTGCATATCGTTTGTAGCTAAAACGGCCGAGAACCCGTCAAGCCCTACATCCGATGGAGGAACTCAGGAGGCACAACTTAAGGGACGAGTCGTTAATCGAACGAAAGCTAAATCCGACGGATATGGACTGTGGGATGATACTCGTGATCACTTGTATGTAACTGATGTGACTTCGGGGTACACAGTTCAACTGACTTCCGGCGCTTATGATGTGGCGGAGCCTGTGTGGTCACCGGATGGTCAACGTATTTTATTCGTCGCCAGAATAGCAGAGCATTCGAAAGAGGATACGGATTTACGTAAGCAGAATGATTTGTTTACGATAGCTCCTGCGACTTCAAATGGTGATGCAGCAGCACCGCTTAAGCTGACCCATTCTGAACTGCACATCGAGAGTGCTGCTTATTCTCCCGACGGTTCAACGATTGCCTTTTACGGTCATGATCGACATGCCAAAGACGCTACACAGACCCGACTGTACACGGTTCCTTCCAGTGGGGGGACGGCAGTATGCGTTAGTGAGACGCTTGACGCTCACCTCGGTAACGCGGGTATGAGCGACATGCGTTCACATCTTCATGTAGGACCACCACGCTTTAGTGCGGACGGTCAATCCCTGTATACGCTGGTAACCTTTGAAGGCAATGTACACGTATATCAGTTTGCGCTTGATGGAACTTTTAAAATTTTAACCCAGGGAGAACGGGAAATTTACCAATTCGAGCTTACTTCGGATGAGCAGCATATCATTGCCGCTTCCACCGATGTAGCTTTACCAGGTGATTTGTTCCGGATTGCGATTCATTCAGGAACTGAGGAACGGCTGACACGAGTGAATGATTCTCTGCTTGATGAGATTGAGATCAGTGTGCCTGAGAGCTTCTGGACTGAGGTTGAGGATGGACGACGGGTGCAGGGATGGGTGATGAAGCCTGCTGGGTTTAAGGAGGGGGTATCTTATCCTGCTATTTTGGAGATTCACGGTGGTCCTCATGCCATGTATTCCAATTCTTTTTTTCATGAATTTCAGTTGCTGGCCGCTCAGGGATATACAGTCATCTACACGAATCCGGGAGGAAGCCGAGGGTACGGACAGTCTTTTACCAATGTCGTCCTTGGAGATTACGGCGGACGCGATTACACCGATCTGCTGAGCGCAGTGGACGAGGCTATACGTCAATTTCCATTCATTCATCCAGAAAGGTTGGGTGTAACAGGAGGAAGCTATGGTGGCTTTATGACAAACTGGATTGTCGGCCATACCGATCGTTTCCGTGCAGCTGTGACCCAGCGATCCATATCTAACTGGCTGTCCATGTATGGAGTGAGCGACATAGGATACTCGTTTACTGAAGATGAAGTCGGCGGGAATCCGTGGGACGATTGCGAGCTCTTGTGGAGGCAATCTCCGCTGGCTTATGTGCAGCAAATCAACACACCGCTGCTCATATTGCACGGTGAGCAGGATCTGCGATGCCCTATAGAGCAGGGAGAACAGCTGTTTACAGCATTGCGTCGCTTGGGGAAACCTACGCAATTTGTCCGTTTTCCAGCTTCAAGTCACGAGCTTTCACGAAAAGGGCACCCGCAGCTTCGCGTGGAACGACTGCAACTTATTACCAATTGGTTTGTCCAACACGAATTATAAGTAAATCGATTTCTTGTATTAATGTAAAAATGTCAGGTCCTAATCATAGGACTTGGCATTTTTAGTATGCCTTGCTACAATTCTCTCAACCTCATTCAAAAGGAGATATATAATGGCCGAGCCCTTAAAAAATATGTACACGGAGAATTTTCTTCAACTATTCGGTGAAAAAGTACAGTCTGCGTACATGCCGTTCGATACCAACGGATTCATCCATCAAGTGAGGGATGAAAAATGGGATGAGCTGGAGCTAAAAGAACGAATACGGCGTATTTCGTTTACATTAGGGGTATTTTTGCCCAGCAATTATGAAGAAGCTCTGGATATTCTTTTTGCTATAGACGAGCATTGCAGTGGTTTTCCGTATTTGTTTTTCCCCGATTTTGTGGAGGTGTATGGGCAGGGAGAAGAGCATTGGGACCTGTCCATGAAGGCACTGGAGCGCTTCACATCTAAATCCTCTGCGGAGTTTGCTGTGAGACCCTTCCTCCTGCGTGAACCGGAACGGATGATGCAGCAGATGACGACCTGGGCGGGACACCAAAGTGAACACGTTCGCCGTCTTGCCAGCGAAGGCTGCCGTCCACGGCTACCATGGGGACAAGCATTGCCTGTGTTTAAGCGTGATCCTGCTCCAGTATTGGCCGTATTGGAATTACTGAAGGCGGATCCTTCACTATATGTACGTAAAAGTGTAGCCAACAACCTGAACGATATCGCCAAGGATCATCCTGATGTGGTCATTGCTACGGCTCAACGGTGGAAAGGGATACATCCTGACACCGACTGGATTGTGCGTCATGGCTGTCGGACCCTAATTCGCAAATCCATCCCCGAAGTGATGGCAATGTTTGGCTATGCGGATGAAACAGACGGGGCGCCGTTAGTCACGGAAGCCTCTTTCAGCACAGACCCTGCCTTGCTAAGGCTCGGTGATAACTGTGAGTTGAGCTACGCGCTTCAGCTTCGAGAAGGTGACCCAGTACGAGTCCGTATCGAGTACGGCATCGATTTTGTGAAGGCGAGAGGACAAGTCTCACGTAAACTGTTTTTGCTATCTGACAAAACGGTCCCCGGAGGAACGCGTCTTACAGGTACACGGACACACCGTTTTGCAGACCTGACAACTCGTCGCCATTATGCGGGAGAGCATCGGATTGCGCTGCTCGTAAACGGGCAGGAAGCAGCTTTTACAATGGTAGAACTCCAGTTGTAGATCACGATAGTGGTGAAGAAAAAGAGCCTGAAATCAGGCTCTCAGGCTGTCGAGAAACCCCCTGTTTTTTTGCAGGGGGATTAAAACTTTCTTAGTGGTCTAAAAACTAGGGTCCTCAGATCGTTTTAAATCGATTTTTGTTTTAAAAGATGCGTCTCCCCATATAAAAATAGAAGTGTCGAAAAGTCCTCTGGACTTTCTCGACACTCTGAGAGCCTGAAATCAGGCTCTTTATTTTTGTCGTTCGCTTTACCAAATTTATTTTTTTCCAAAAAAATGATCCTGGTATTAGAACCTGGTACTAAGACGTGTTATACTACAGTAAGAAAGTGGATCTCATCTTATGTATAAAGGGGAAGGTATAATTTGACAGATCAACAACAATGGCTTGCGCCTGAATATTACAATATGACTTCGGAAATGGAACACCATGATGCTAGTAAAACTGCACTCAAGTGGCTGAGTGAGACAGGAGAATACGAAGAAATCACCTACGGAGAGCTGTTGAAAAAGGCTAACCGGCTGGCTGGAGGACTGGCAAATCTGGGATTTAACAAAGGTGACAGGGTTCTGGTCGTAGTACCACGGCGTATTATTGCGTATGTAATTTATCTGGCCTGCTTGAAGCTGGGGCTTGCTGTCATTCCATCTTCAGAAATGCTACGTGCCAAGGATATTGCATATCGTCTTCGCCATTCGGAAGCGCGTGCAGTCATTGCCTGGACGGGAGTAACAAGCGAAGTGGACAAAATAAATGATGATTTGCCTGCTCTGGATTATCGTATCGTGGTCTCCGGGGACGACACGGCAGATGTATCTGGCTGGCTCGTGCTGAATGAACTGATGGATGGACAGGGAGATACTTTTGAAGCTGTAAAGACACACCGTGACGACATGGCCATTCTGGCCTATACTTCGGGCACCACGGGAAATCCTAAAGGTGTTGTACATAGCCATGGCTGGGGATATGCCCATCTGCGGATAACATCACCATGGTTGGATATTCGAGCTTCAGACGTAGTATGGGCTACAGCTGCACCAGGATGGCAAAAGTGGATTTGGAGCCCGTTTTTATCTGTACTGGGGAATGGAGCGACCGGATTCGTATATAATGGTCCGTTTCGTCCGGGTCGCTATTTGCAGTTCATGCAGCAGTACGGAATCCAAGTGTTGTGCTGTACGCCGACAGAATACCGGATTATGGCGAAAACGGATGGTTTGGATCAATATGATCTATCCCAATTGCGCAGCGCAGTTTCTGCGGGAGAGCCTCTCAATCAGGAGGTCATTAATAAGTTTCAGGAGCAGTTCAACATTACGATTCGTGACGGCTACGGTCAAACAGAGAGCACATTAATTATTGGTAATTTAAAGGATGCACCTCTGCGCACAGGCTCGATGGGCAAATCTATTGCACCGGGACTCGTTGAGGTCGTAGACGAGGATGGCATTCCGCTGGCTCCGGGGCAAGTGGGCGATATTGCGGTACGCGCTGATCTGCCGGCATTATTCCATACGTATTACCATGATCCAGAACGCAAATTAGCTAGTGTCCACGGAGATTATTTTGTTACGGGAGACCGAGCTCGCAAAGATGAGGATGGATATTTCTGGTTCGAAGGACGTGGGGATGATATCATTATCAGTTCTGGCTATACTATTGGTCCTTTTGAAGTAGAAGAAGCGCTTATGAAGCATGACTCCGTGCAGGAATGTGCTGCCGTAGCCAGCCCTGACGAAATCCGTGGACATGTTGTAAAGGCTTTTGTCGTACTCAAAGCTGGGGTAGAAGGATCACCGGCGTTAGTGAAGGAACTGCAACATCATGTGAAAACATGGACGGCGCCTTATAAATATCCACGAAAAATAGAGTTTATTCAAGAGCTTCCTAAAACTAGCTCGGGCAAAATACGAAGAGTGGAGCTGCGTGAACTGGAGAAGCAATCCGTACTGTAGTGATGAAATCATTCAATATAATCAAAACGGAACAGGAGCGTGGAAAAATGAGTACATTTGAATCATTGTTGGAGCAATACGCAGAACTGGTCGTAAGAGTAGGGGTTAACATTCAGCCCGGACAGGTGTTTTTGGTAACTGCACCACTGGAAACTGTTGAGTTTACACGCCTGATTGTCAGCAAAGCCTATGAAGCAGGCGCTAAATATGTACAGGTAGAGTTCGAGGATGATTCCATCACACGTAGTCGTTTTGAACATGGTGACGAAGCCAGCTTTGATTACTATCCTGCTTGGAAGGCAGAAATGATGGAGAAATTTGCCGAAGAGGGTGGAGCCACACTAACGATTAAAGTGCCGAACCCGGATTTATATCAAGGCATTGATCCACAAAAGGTATCTCGTGCGACTAAGGCGGCAGCTACGGCGAGAGAAGGTTTTTCCAAATATACCCGAAATCATAAAATTAGCTGGTGTTTGATTAAAGCGCCGACGAAGGCTTGGGCCGATAAAGTATTTGCAGATGTAGCAGAAGAGGATCGTATACGTGTCATGTGGGATACAATCTTCCAAATGAATCGTGTAGATGGCTCTGATCCTATTCAGAATTGGCAGAAACATTTGAAAAACCTTGAACAGGTACAAGACAAGCTGAATCATAAAAAGTATAAAAGCCTCCATTATCGTGCACCAGGAACGGATTTGAGAATTGAACTGGCTGACGGTCATATTTGGCGTAGCGGTGGTGGTGAGAACGAGCACGGAGATTATTTTGTCGCGAATATGCCGACAGAAGAAGTGTTCACGATGCCTAAGCGTACAGGTGTCAATGGTCATGTCACAAGTACAATGCCACTCAATTTAAATGGACAACTGGTGGATCGCATAACGTTTACCTTTAAGGACGGTAAAGTCACTGAATATACAGCAGAATCCGGCGAGCAGCATCTGACTCATTTGCTCGCTACGGATGAAGGGGCCAGCTATTTGGGAGAAGTTGCACTGGTGCCGCACGATTCACCGATTTCCAATCTCAATCGCATTTTTTACAATACAGGTATCGACGAAAATGCCTCCTGCCACTTGGCTCTAGGCAGTGCGTATCCATTTAATATGGAAAATGGCACACAAATGAACCGGGAGGAGCTGCTCCAGAAGGGTGCCAATGTCAGCCTGACTCATGTGGACTTCATGATCGGCTCAGCTGAGCTGGATATTGACGGCGAATTGCAAGACGGAAGCAAAGAAGCCGTGTTCCGCAAAGGAAATTGGGCTATTTAGGCCTTTTTTAATCGCCATTCAATCGACCCGCAAACGATCTCATTCGTTATGCGGGTTTTTCTATTCCCTAAATCTCAAATTGCTCCTTGTTTTGTGAAATCTAAAGTGCTAAACTAAGTTCAAACAGTAATTTAAACAACGTTTTAATTATTGTTTGAAAAGTCATTTACATAAAATCGTCCCATTTCATTCATCCGTTATGATTGGACGAAACAGGAGGAGGAAACACATGAATCACCCAGACAAAAAACAACAAACCAAAGAAAAAATCTTAGACGCTACGCTGGAATTTATTCAAAAGGAAGGTTTTGAGGCGGTTACAATCCGGAAAATTGCCGACCTGTCTGCTACTAATATTTCTTTAGTTAATTATTATTTTGGCTCTAAGGAAAATCTGCTCAGTGAAGCTATTGAAGTGATATTAAATGGCTTTCAGCACACCTTTTCTATTTTGGACAATACAGCGATGCCCCCCCAAGATAGACTGAAACAATTTTTACTTAACTATCTGCAGGTCATTCGTCAATATCCAGAGCTTCTTTCGCGAATTATTGCCATGGGCAGCACGCCCTTTACATCTCAACAGGAATACGGAAGGTTTTTAAACATAATGGGATTTCCAAAGGTTCAGAGCACGATCAAGGAGCTGACAGGTGAGCAACAGCCGGAGCGCTTGTTAGCGATGATGCTGCAAATATTTGGAGCTATTTTTCTGCCTGCACTGATGAGTCCAATTCTTGAATCAGGGGCAGTTGTGGAAATACCTTCAGTAGAGGAACAATTAAATCTGCTGTTCGAAAGATATTTCGATCAAAAATAAATCATAGGGGTGACTAATATGAACCTTTTGAGAAAATATTGGCAAGATGCAGGGGCTATAATCGGTGTGGTTGTATGTATTGTTTTACTTATGAATCCAGCTATCCTTTCGGATATAACAGGCATGTTATGGTTGAGTTTTGTGGCTATATTGTTTCATCAATTTGAGGAGTACCGCTGGCCTGGATATTTTGCTGGTTTATTTAACAATGTTATGTTTAAAAGTGACACACCGGATCATTACCCTTTAAACACTCAATCAGCGATGATTATCAATGTGGCAATTGCCTATGTGTTTTATCTGCTTCCCGTATGGTTTCCGCAAGTAATCTGGCTTGGACTCGCCCCAGTTTTTATGGGATTCTTTCAGGTCGTTTGGCACGGCATCATTGTCAATATTAAAGCAAAAACCTTATATAATCCTGGCTTATTTACGGCACTTCTCCTGCATGTTCCAGTCGGAATCTGGTATATTCATGAAATAGTACAGCGAGACATCCCAACGGCAGTAGACTGGATTGCGGGTACGATCTACTTTGTTTTTGCTGTATACATCTTCATCATTAAAGGGAATATATGGTTGAAGAAGAGTGACTCTCCTTACTCCTTTTCTAAACAACAGCTGGGAGCTTATGGTCGTAAATAGGGTATGTTAGAAAATCATCAATGTCCTTGTTTACAAGTTGGAAACAAGTAGAGGTATTCCGGAAATGAGGTTCGGTTACACTTGGTTTGTACCCAAGAACAAGGAAAGAGTGATCTTATAATGAAGCATACACATCAATCTTATGATCGTAAAAAGTTGGCTTACAAGCTAATCACCACCAGTGCTTTATTGGCTATAGGTTTTGCTGTGATGACAGGATGCAGCAATAGCGGGGAGGAAAAATCAACTGCTCCTACTAAAGCAGAAACAGTCACACCACCTGCTAGTTCTACAGATCAAAACACGGATCTCAATACTAATGGGCAAGGCTCAACCTCTACCCATCAAGAACCTGCCAGTAGTACAGCTTCATCTCACGGTAAACACAGCTTCGCAGCTGCTATACTCAGCGCAGCCAAGCAGGGGACCTTACCGAATTTGCCTAAAGGTCTTGGCTTGGGAACTAGTAGCGATTTGTTATTTGAACTGTGGGGGAAATCCGAGTCAGGTTCTACAGGTCCTATGAGAAGCTATGCTAAGTATCATACAGACATCATGCTGGATGGAAGTGATAAAGTTACAGAAATTACATCTTCCGATCCAGACTATAAGAAGTTGCTTATCAAACAAGTTGTTGACGAATTGGGCAAACCTACGGAAACCGTTGACACCTCTAGAGACATACCTGACACAGCAGAAGCTAATTATACGATCAATAACACATCAGGACTTAGTTATTATTTAGTATTTTCCTATCAAACCAAAACGAAAAAGATCAATTATATCCGTATATATTTTAACTCTAAAACACCATAATTGGATGTATATAACAGAGTCGTTTCCGTCAGAATTGCGGAGGCGACTTTGTTCAAACTCATTGCATTTTTAGGTTATGTCGTTTATACTAATTTGTAATTGATTAATCACTAATCGGAAAACTGTGCTAAATAAAGGGATGAAAAAAACATGGCTAAAGCTACGTCAACCTCTATAAATCGCCAAAAGGAAATCATATCTGCTGCTATTGAAGTGTTTGCAGAAATGGGCTACTACCGAGCTACAACAGCCAAAGTTGCGGAACGGGCCAATATTTCTCAGCCCTATGTCTTTCGTTTTTTCGCTACCAAGGAAGCGTTGCTTGTTGAAGCCTTGAAGGTTTCATTTGCACGTATCATAGAATCTTTTCACAGCGTCATTCATTCGGCCTCATCTGAACAGCTCGAGCAAGAGCTAATTGTAGCCTATTCGCAAATGATGATGGAATACCGCAATGAAACACTTTTGCAAATGCAGGCGCAGACGATCCGCGAGGATGAGGTCGTAAGCGTGATGCAGCAAGGATTCCGTGAAATTCATACGACGGTTTATGATGCTTTCCGACGGGCAGGTATTGAACAAGCAATGGAAAGAACGATGCTTTTTCTTGCCAGAGGTATGCTGTGCAATATTTCGATGTCGCTGGATCTGCCAGAACTGATGAAAAAAGACGATTAATTTGGGTTTATACATTAGAGTCGCGTTTTTGCGCGGCTTTTTTGCTTTTAATTTTATTTTGTTCAAGACATGATTTCGTTTGCTTCTGAGAAAAAATGGCCAAATAAGTTGACAAGAGAAGCGAGTCTCGTTATCCTAATACCCATAGGGGTATATGTATAGAGGGATTTAACTAAGCTAAGCCCCCTCAAAAAACAGACGGAGGTACTACAATGTCATCAACTAACAATATCCAAGCAGATCATATTCTTGATTGCAAAGGGCTAGCATGTCCTATGCCTATAGTAAGAACAAAAAAGGCTATGAATGAGCTCGTTCCCGGAAAGATTATGGAGGTCCAGGCGACTGACAAAGGTTCATTAGCCGATTTTCAGAGCTGGGCCAAAAACACCGGACATCAATATTTGGGCACTCTCCAAGAAGGAGATGTAATGCGACATTATTTACGCAAAGCAAATCCGGCTGAAGTGAAGAAGGAGCAAATATTTTCTTCTACGATAAGCCATGAAGAGCTACAAGCAAAATGTTCTGGAAAAGAGAACTTCATTTTGCTTGATGTTCGTGAACCCGCTGAATTTGCGCTTAAACATATCCCTGGATCTAAGCACATCCCTCTTGGCGAACTGGAGAACAGGCTCTCTGAACTGAACTTGGAAGAAGAAATCGTAGTGATCTGCCAAGCTGGAGCACGCAGTGAAATGGCTTGTCAGTTATTAGTAGACAAAGGTGCTAAAAACGTCAAATCTGTGCTTTCAGGCATATCCGAATGGGCTGGAGAGACTAAGGGAAGCGAATCCATATGAATACGACAGCAGGAATTTATGTAAATAATCAAGAACATGCTCAGCCCAAAACAACGATTGTATTATTCAGCGGGGAGCTGGATAAGGCGATTGCTGCATTCATTATTGCGAATGGAGCGGCAGCATATGATCATGAAGTAACTATTTTTTTTACTTTTTGGGGACTAAATACGTTACGCAAGGATGAAATCGTGAGCACCAATAAGGGAATGCTCGAAAAAGCCTTTGGCTGGATCATGCCTCGTGGACCCAAAAAGCTTGCACTATCCAAAATGAATTTTGCCGGACTTGGTCCACAGATGATCAAGCATGTCATGAAAAAGCACAATGCGCTTTCCTTGCCGCAGCTTATAGAGTTGGCACGAGAGCAGGGGATCAAGCTCGTCGCCTGTACCATGACCATGGATTTGTTAGGGCTGCAGCAAGAAGAGCTAATCGACGGTTTGGAATATGCTGGGGTAGCCGCCTACTTGGGGGATGCTTCGCAGGGCAAGGTGAATCTATTTATTTAGGGTATCCTATTTATTTTTTTGGTTTATAATATACCTATACGTGTATATGGTAAGTCAAAAAAGGAGTGCATTACTTATGGATTACAATTACAGTGATGAACTGAAAACGCGCCTGAGGAGGATTGAGGGACAGGTGCGTGGGGTACTTCGTTTAATGGATGAAGGAAAATCGTGCAAAGACGTCGTTAGCCAGTTATCTGCCGTACGTAACGCATCAGATAAAGCGATTGCCCAAATTGTAGCAGAGAATCTGCAACGATGTATATTGGAAGAGCAAGAGGCTGGAGGAGACACGGATAAGCTGGTTAAAGAAGCGATTCAGCTTCTTGTGAAAAGTAGATAATCCTGACTCCAGAGTCCAAGCTAGCGGGCAATGATGTCACTATGCACAAAATTACGGGAGCTGGCATATTTCCTTTAACCAGCCACATATATTGGACGTGGTTAAGAGTTTTTTGATAAACATCTGAAAGATTAAGATTATATAATAGCCGTAATTAGTAAGTTCGCTGCCTCTAGTTGGTAGCGGGCTTTTTTAATCGAACAATTTTAGGAATAAGCCTCTGTTTATGCTGAGGTAGACAGGTGTAAATAACACATAAGGAAAACAACTTCTTCCGGGAGGCATACTTATGGAGGTATTTGTTACGATTGGTGTCAAATTGACCATCAGCTTTTTTGGCTTGTGGATCATCACTTTTATTACAGGTCGGAAAACACTCAGTCAGTTAACACCACTCGATTTCCTAACATCATTGGTGTTAAGCGAAATTGTGGGAAATACGTTATATGACGATAAGGTAACCATTGGGCAGCTATTGTTTGCTTTGGCACTATGGTGCGCGCTGGCCTACTTTTTTGAAAAGGCGACGACCCGTTTTGTGAAATTTGGCTATATGGCAGAAGGTCGAACAGTGCTGCTCGTGGATAAGGGCCAGGTCAATCAAGAGATGCTTGAAAAATATGATATAGAATTCACACAGTTGCTCTCCATGCTGCGCCAGCAAAATATTTTTTCTCTACGTGAGGTCTGGTATGCCACGTTAGAGACGAACGGTTCATTGTCAGTCATGCGCAAACCCGAATACGAGCCACCCGCCGCTCAGGATATGGGAATAGATGCACAGCCTGATCTTTTTTCTGTTACAGTCATTGATAAAGGAAAATTCCTGAACGAATCTATGCGTGGGAAGTCAATCGATATTGAAGAGATTAAAGCAAAAGTGCGAGAGCAGGGATATGATAGTATCGATGAGATTGCCTATGCAGAGTTTAGCGAGGATGGAACACTTCACATCGTGCCGATGAAATAGAAAAAGCACAATAAAAGAGGCTGAATTACGAATCGGGCTGTTTTTTTAGCTCGGTATTGTTCTTTCTAATAATGAAGCAGCAGTAATTCTTTCAAGCTTCAAAGAAGCTGTGGAGGCCATCTCTGTAATCAAGCCCTCCATTAAATCGGAAAGCAAGTTTTGGTCAATCAGTCCTTCAATATAACAAACGGCAAATTGGCCAGCATGGGTAGGACTTTCGGAAAAATCACGAATAATAAAGTCAGAGCTTTGCCCAAGTTTTAATTTAAGCAAGGAGAGAGTATGGGATAATGACGGATTTATAGGTTCTGAAGAGGCTTGCTGTTTGGATTTTTCGATATCCTGTGGGTACCTTTTTCCAGGTTTCAGAACATTTCTAATCCAACGTGTTAACACATGTGAGCTCCCTCTTTTTTTGATAAAGCATATCTTTGCCCTGCAACCTAAAAAAATTCGTTATTTTATGAATTGGGTACTTTAGTGAAAGACATTTGGAAGCCTCATAATTCTCCGAATTTCGCAATCAACCACCACAGGGTCTAGAGGAGTTTACATTATAGAATATTTGAGTTCCGGATTGAGGAGACTACCACATATGGGTTTGAAATTTTTCAGAAAGTGGTGATCAGGTTTGAGTTTCTCGGATGATCAGCTTATCTGTCTCCGATTTGAGGGCGAACTAGGGTATTTTGCTAAGGCTGCTGCTCCTCCTATTTATGAGACTGCTCCATTTTTCTTTGATACTTACGAAGATTATGCTGAAGCAGCTAATAATGAAAAGGAGCATTATGTCTATTCGAGGGGAACTAATCCTACCGTTCAGATTGCAGAGCAAATGATTGCTGCGCTGGAAGGTGGGGCGGACTGCAAGTGCTTTGCTTCCGGAATGGCTGCTATCAGCGCCGCTCTAATGTGTAGCTTGTCCGCAGGGGACCATCTGATTTTGGTCGGACACATATATGAAACCTCCGTCAGCCTAGCCCAATATTTAAAGAGGTTCCATATAGACTATACAATCGTACATTCGACTTCTACAGAAGCAGTCGCTAGTGCCATCAAACCGCAGACCCGTGCTATTCTTATGGAGTCTCCTACCTCATTCACATTCGATATGGTAAATATTCAGGAGGTAACTTCGCTTTCCAAAGCGAAGGGAATACGCACAATCATAGATAATTCATGGGCTACACCCCTTTTCCAAAAACCATTGGAATGGGGCGTAGATATCGTTGTTCATTCCGCATCCAAGTACTTGGGTGGTCATAATGATTTAATTGCAGGGGCAGTGATCGCTTCTAAAGAGATAATAAACCGTATGTATGCTGAAGAGTATGAGTTGATTGGCGGCTCGTTGGGCCCTTTTGAAGCCTGGCTACTCATTCGGGGGCTAAGAACACTCCCGCTCCGAATGGAAGCCCATCAGAGAAACGCTTTGTTGGTTGCTCGTTTTCTATCAGATCATCCGGCCATTTCCAAAGTGAATCATCCCGGACTCCCTTCTCATCCACAACATGAGCTGGCATGTAGACAGCTCAAAGGCTATGCCGGATTATTCAGTTTTGAACTAAAGGATTCGACTTATGAGGATATATGTAGAGTGATCAATAAACTGCGACTGATCCGGATCGGTGTATCTTGGGGGTCCATGGAGAGTCAGGTGATCTCACCAAACTACGGCTTCAATAAGCAGAGTCTAAAAAAACAACACATGCCTGAATCGCTTATCCGCTTGGCTGTAGGGCATGAGCCTGCTGAACTTTTGATACAGGATTTAGCTACAGCTTTAAGCTAAACGAACATTTTAGGATTTTTATCATAAAAGCTAAAGCAGCAGCTCGTACAATACATAAAGAGCTGCTGCTTTTCTGATTTATGACGTTTATACCTGATCAACTTTGCACTTCAAGTAGAGATAAGAGAGTTTCGGTTATTACAGGTAAATCATCGTGTGTTGGAGTATTTTAATAAAAACTACACCGTGTAGAAATACAAATTAGCGAACTGGTAAATATTACAACTTGCCTGATAGGTATACACGTGATAAATTATATATCCAGCCAGTTAAACGGCTGTTGATTTGATCTTTGAAAACTGAACAACGAGTGAGTACGGATTTTGTTTACAAAATCCAACGCTGAGATTTTGGTACATGCCGTCAGGCTGTAACAAATGGAAGCGAAAATGAGATATTTTATCTCGTCAGTTTCAACATGAGCTTATCGCTCTTTCTATAAACCAACTTCGGTTGGTCTTTAATGGAGAGTTTGATCCTGGCTCAGGACGAACGCTGGCGGCGTGCCTAATACATGCAAGTCGAGCGGGGTTGTTTAGAAGCTTGCTTCTAAACAACCTAGCGGCGGACGGGTGAGTAACACGTAGGCAACCTGCCCACAAGACAGGGATAACTACCGGAAACGGTAGCTAATACCCGATACATCCTTTTCCTGCATGGGAGAGGGAGGAAAGACGGAGCAATCTGTCACTTGTGGATGGGCCTGCGGCGCATTAGCTAGTTGGTGGGGTAAAGGCCTACCAAGGCGACGATGCGTAGCCGACCTGAGAGGGTGATCGGCCACACTGGGACTGAGACACGGCCCAGACTCCTACGGGAGGCAGCAGTAGGGAATCTTCCGCAATGGGCGAAAGCCTGACGGAGCAACGCCGCGTGAGTGATGAAGGTTTTCGGATCGTAAAGCTCTGTTGCCAGGGAAGAACGTCTTGTAGAGTAACTGCTACAAGAGTGACGGTACCTGAGAAGAAAGCCCCGGCTAACTACGTGCCAGCAGCCGCGGTAATACGTAGGGGGCAAGCGTTGTCCGGAATTATTGGGCGTAAAGCGCGCGCAGGCGGCTCTTTAAGTCTGGTGTTTAATCCCGAGGCTCAACTTCGGGTCGCACTGGAAACTGGGGAGCTTGAGTGCAGAAGAGGAGAGTGGAATTCCACGTGTAGCGGTGAAATGCGTAGAGATGTGGAGGAACACCAGTGGCGAAGGCGACTCTCTGGGCTGTAACTGACGCTGAGGCGCGAAAGCGTGGGGAGCAAACAGGATTAGATACCCTGGTAGTCCACGCCGTAAACGATGAATGCTAGGTGTTAGGGGTTTCGATACCCTTGGTGCCGAAGTTAACACATTAAGCATTCCGCCTGGGGAGTACGGTCGCAAGACTGAAACTCAAAGGAATTGACGGGGACCCGCACAAGCAGTGGAGTATGTGGTTTAATTCGAAGCAACGCGAAGAACCTTACCAGGTCTTGACATCCCTCTGACCGGTCTAGAGATAGGCCTTTCCTTCGGGACAGAGGAGACAGGTGGTGCATGGTTGTCGTCAGCTCGTGTCGTGAGATGTTGGGTTAAGTCCCGCAACGAGCGCAACCCTTATGCTTAGTTGCCAGCAGGTCAAGCTGGGCACTCTAAGCAGACTGCCGGTGACAAACCGGAGGAAGGTGGGGATGACGTCAAATCATCATGCCCCTTATGACCTGGGCTACACACGTACTACAATGGCCGGTACAACGGGAAGCGAAATCGTGAGGTGGAGCCAATCCTAGAAAAGCCGGTCTCAGTTCGGATTGTAGGCTGCAACTCGCCTACATGAAGTCGGAATTGCTAGTAATCGCGGATCAGCATGCCGCGGTGAATACGTTCCCGGGTCTTGTACACACCGCCCGTCACACCACGAGAGTTTACAACACCCGAAGTCGGTGGGGTAACCCGCAAGGGAGCCAGCCGCCGAAGGTGGGGTAGATGATTGGGGTGAAGTCGTAACAAGGTAGCCGTATCGGAAGGTGCGGCTGGATCACCTCCTTTCTATGGAGAATCGTTTCCTGCGATGGAAACATTCAAATCAGCAGGTACATGTACCTGCGACCGGATATTCAATTCGTTTCATCACGTTCGTGTGAATGAAATGAATATCCTTAACTTACTCACTCGTTGCTCAGTTTTGAGAGTTCAAACTCTCACATCGGATTTCCAAAATATGCTTGTATTCAAGTATTGAGGAATTTGATATGATGTTTTTCCGGGGTTAAAGCCGGAGAGAATATTGCACCTTGAAAACTGGATACCGAAACGAAATTGCGTTTTAGAATATTCCTTTAAGCTGATCTTGTGTAAACAAGTGAAATAAAGGTAGCTGCCTTGAATTTCATTCACACGTAAGTGTTGAACCGAAATTCAGAGCAAATCGTATTTACGATGTAAATACTAGGTTAAGCTACAAAGAGCACACGGAGGATGCCTAGGCGCCAGGAGCCGACGAAGGACGTGGCGAACAACGATAAAGCCTCGGGGAGCTGTAAGCAAGCTTTGATCCGGGGATGTCCGAATGGGGAAACCCGGCTGTCTTCATCGACAGTCACTTTCTGCTGAATACATAGGCAGAATAGAGGCAGACCAGGGGAACTGAAACATCTAAGTACCCTGAGGAAGAGAAAACAATAGTGATTCCGTCAGTAGCGGCGAGCGAACGCGGATTAGCCCAAACCAAGGAGCTTGCTCCTTGGGGTTGTGGGACGTCTCACATGGAGTTACAAAGGAACCGGTTAGATGAAGAGGTCTGGAAAGGCCCGCCAGAGAAGGTAAAAGCCCTGTAGTTCAAAACTTGTTCTCTCTGAGACGGATCCCGAGTAGTGCGGGGCACGTGAAACCCCGTATGAATCCGGCAGGACCATCTGCCAAGGCTAAATACTCCCTGGCGACCGATAGTGAAGCAGTACCGTGAGGGAAAGGTGAAAAGCACCCCGGAAGGGGAGTGAAATAGATCCTGAAACCGTGTGCTTACAAGAAGTCAGAGCCCTATTTAGGGGTGATGGCGTGCCTTTTGTAGAATGAACCGGCGAGTTACGTTCCCGTGCAAGGTTAAGGTGAAGAGCTGAAGCCGCAGCGAAAGCGAGTCTGAATAGGGCGACTTGAGTACGTGGACGTAGACCCGAAACCGGGTGATCTACCCCTGTCCAGGGTGAAGGTGCGGTAACACGCACTGGAGGCCCGAACCCACGCATGTTGAAAAATGCGGGGATGAGGTGGGGGTAGCGGAGAAATTCCAATCGAACCCGGAGATAGCTGGTTCTCCCCGAAATAGCTTTAGGGCTAGCCTCGGAAAGAAGAATCGTGGAGGTAGAGCACTGATTGGGTGCGGGGCCCGCAAGGGTTACCAAGCTCAGTCAAACTCCGAATGCCATCGATTTAGTTCCGGGAGTCAGACAGTGAGTGCTAAGATCCATTGTCGAAAGGGAAACAGCCCAGACCATCAGCTAAGGTCCCCAAGTGTGTGTTAAGTGGGAAAGGATGTGGAGTTGCACAGACAACCAGGATGTTGGCTTAGAAGCAGCCACCATTGAAAGAGTGCGTAATAGCTCACTGGTCGAGTGACTCTGCGCCGAAAATGTAACGGGGCTAAACACACCACCGAAGCTATGGCTTGATGCTTGCATCAGGGGTAGGGGAGCGTTGAATGCGGGTTGAAGGTGTACCGTAAGGAGCGCTGGACTGCATTCAAGTGAGAATGCCGGTATGAGTAACGAAAAGATCTGTGAGAATCAGATCCGCCGAAAGCCTAAGGGTTCCTGAGGAAGGTTCGTCCGCTCAGGGTAAGTCGGGACCTAAGGCGAGGCCGATAGGCGTAGTCGAAGGACAACAGGTCGAAATTCCTGTACCACCGTAATCCGTTATGAGCGATGGGGTGACGCAGTAGGGTAGTGACGCGGACTGATGGATGTCCGTCTAAGCAGTGAGGCTGATGTGTAGGCAAATCCGCACATCGTAAGGCTGGGCTGTGATGGGGAGCGAAAATTATAGTAGCGAAGGTCATGATCTCAGACTGCCAAGAAAAGCCTCTAGCCAGGAGAAGGTGCCCGTACCGCAAACCGACACAGGTAGGCGAGAAGAGAATTCTAAGGCGCGCGGAAGAACTCTCGTTAAGGAACTCGGCAAAATGACCCCGTAACTTCGGGAGAAGGGGTGCCTCGGTAGGGTGAATAGCCCGAGGGGGCCGCAGTGAAAAGGCCCAAGCGACTGTTTAGCAAAAACACAGGTCTGTGCGAAGCCGCAAGGCGAAGTATACGGGCTGACGCCTGCCCGGTGCTGGAAGGTTAAGGGGAGTGGTAAGCTCGCAAGAGCGAAGCTATGAACCGAAGCCCCAGTAAACGGCGGCCGTAACTATAACGGTCCTAAGGTAGCGAAATTCCTTGTCAGGTAAATTCTGACCCGCACGAATGGCGTAACGACTTGGGCGCTGTCTCAACGAGAGATCCGGTGAAATTTTAATACCTGTGAAGATGCAGGTTACCCGCGACAAGACGGAAAGACCCCATGGAGCTTTACTGCAGCTTGATATTGAATTTGGGTACGATCTGTACAGGATAGGTGGGAGCCGTAGAACTTTGAGCGCCAGCTTGAAGGGAGGCATCCTTGGGATACCACCCTGATCGTATCTAGGTTCTAACTTGGTACCGTAATCCGGTGCGAGGACAGTGTCAGGTGGGCAGTTTGACTGGGGCGGTCGCCTCCTAAAGAGTAACGGAGGCGCCCCAAGGTTCCCTCAGAATGGTTGGAAATCATTCGAAGAGTGCAAAGGCAGAAGGGAGCTTGACTGCGAGACCTACAAGTCGAGCAGGGACGAAAGTCGGGCTTAGTGATCCGGTGGTACCGCATGGAAGGGCCATCGCTCAACGGATAAAAGCTACCCTGGGGATAACAGGCTTATCTCCCCCAAGAGTCCACATCGACGGGGAGGTTTGGCACCTCGATGTCGGCTCATCGCATCCTGGGGCTGAAGTAGGTCCCAAGGGTTGGGCTGTTCGCCCATTAAAGCGGTACGCGAGCTGGGTTCAGAACGTCGTGAGACAGTTCGGTCCCTATCTGTCGTGGGCGTAGGAAATTTGAGAGGAGCTGTCCTTAGTACGAGAGGACCGGGATGGACGTACCGCTGGTGTACCAGTTGTTCCGCCAGGAGCACCGCTGGGTAGCTATGTACGGAAGGGATAAGCGCTGAAAGCATCTAAGCGTGAAGCCCCCCTCAAGATGAGATTTCCCAATTAGTAAGACCCCTTGAAGACGACGAGGTAGATAGGTTGGGGGTGGAAGTGCAGTAATGCATGGAGCTGACCAATACTAATCGGTCGAGGGCTTATCCTAAGATAAGACGCAATGAGTTTCGGATCCAGTTTTCAGGGTGTAAGTTTTGTATGGTATAAGCCCAAGTGGCTTATGTGAAACAAGCGAACACACAGCATTTGGCGATGCTGATTCCTGAAAAAGAATTTACGATGTAAATTCATGTTTGGTGGCGATAGCGGAGGGGTTCCACACGTACCCATCCCGAACACGACCGTTAAGCCCTCCAGCGCCGATGGTACTTGGACCGCAGGGTCCTGGGAGAGTAGGACGTCGCCAAGCAAATAAAAGTATGACCTCTACATAAAAAACCGCGATAATCGCGGTTTTTTTGTTTCCAAAAATATGTGCTTGTCAAAAATGAAGTATGAATCCCATAAGTCAAGACAAGTAAGACAAAAATAACACAGTTTTGTTTTTGAAAAAACCATGTTAAACTTTTCTCATAAAAATAAATGTACTTTCTGAGGTGAGTTGAAGTGTTGGAACGTTCTATGGAGAATACAAGGGAATTACACAAAGGAAAGGGAGTGATTTAAAAAAGAAAAGGAGATTATAAATGAGCACTTATCAAACAGTTGTTAGTGATGGATTTGAGCTGAAATATGCTATAAGAGGTAACGGAAGACCGATATTGGTGATCGGCAGTAGTGTATATTATCCTTGCTTATTTTCAGACCATTTATATAAAAAGTTTCAGTTTATTTTTCTGGATCATAGAGGGTTTGCAAAACCGACTCGAGCTTTAAAACCAGAAGACTATACTTTGGATAAAGTTATTAATGATATAGAAACAGCAAGACAATGCCTTCATCTAAATGAATTTATCATATTAGGGCATTCCGGGCATGCTTTTATGGCTTTAGAATATGCTAAACAATACCCGGACTATGTTCAAAAAGTGGTACTTTTAAATTCAGCACCTACAAACAGCCAAGAAAGACAACGGCAAAGCTTTTCTTTCTTTAATGAAACGGCCTGTTCAGAAAGAAAGGAACGTTTTGAAAAGGACATTGTTTTATTAGAGGAAGATATCAAAAGAGACCCTGATAGAAGATTTGTTCACATGTGTATACGTATGGGAGCTCAAAGCTTTTATGATTATGCCTATGATGCGGCTTACACGTGGAATGATGTATATACGAACATGCCTATCATTGATTATTTATGGGGAGAAGTATTCGGAAACATGAATTTGATACAATCCTTAGCGGATATCCATAAATCCGTATTTATTGGTTTGGGAAGGTATGATTATTTGGTTGCGCCAGTTTCTTTATGGGATAGGGTCGATGACACCTACGAGAACGTGAAAAAAGTGGTTTTTGAATATAGTGGGCATAACCCGATGTTTGAAGAACCTCATTGTTTTGATCAAACACTAGCTAAATGGATTAATGAAGATCACTAGGATTTTTGCTATATCATCTCTTAGATGCTCAGTGGCCCGTAAAATGAGATCACCTTCATTTTACGGGCATTCTTATTGAGCGTTATTTACCTTTTGCACCGATGACAAAATACTATGACTTTGTTATTAGTGACTTGACGGCTTAACTAGGTTCTGTATAATAACCGAAAGGTAATAATGTATTGTTAGTTTTTTGTTGTACTTCTATCTGGAACAGCTCAAAGGATCAAGCGGACTGAACAATTTAGTAAAGCAATGATATGGAGGTCGTTATGAAATACGAAATTATTTTGTTTGATGTTGATGACACGCTGTTTGATTTTAAAATGGCAGAGAGTCATGCGCTACATAATACGTTTGCCCAATTTGGATTGCCGCAAGGGGCCACGGAGTATAAATCCAGTTACGATGAAATCAACGGCGCGTTGTGGCGAGAGGCAGAGGAAGGACATATTACCTCGGCACAGCTACGGGTCGAGAGGTTTAAGCGATTATTTACTGTTCATGGTCTAGACTTCAATCCAGATGCCTTTAGTGCTGCTTATTTACGTTATTTGGGTGAAGGTGCTTTTTTGATGGACGGAGCGATTGAATTATGTAATGTACTATCCGACTGTCGTTTGGCGATCATTACGAATGGAATCAAAGAGGTGCAAACCTCCAGAATTCAGCTTTCGCCGCTGCGTGATGTGTTTGAGCAGGTAATTATTTCAGAGGAAGTGGGTTGCCAAAAGCCACAAGCTGGTATTTTCGATTACGCATTTACCAAGTTGGCCATCTCAAATAAAAGTAAGGTTCTCATGGTCGGCGATTCTTTAACCTCTGATATTCAAGGAGGGAACAAATACGGAATTGATACCTGTTGGTTCAACCCTTCCAGAAAAACAAATACGTCTGGGATTCAACCTACTTATGAAATAACAAGTTTGATGGAGCTGCCGAATAGTGTACTTTCAAAGTATCCCGTACTGAATCATACATCGGCTGAAATTAGATGAATAATGTCGAAATCAGAAGGCCGGAAATTAAGGACATGGAAAAGTTAAATGAATTGTTTAGAGTTGTGATTACAGACACGTTTGCTAAAGAAGGCATTGGTCATATGCTGGAAGACATAGAGGAGGAAATTAATACTAAGAGGTTATATTTGGAAAGTGACTTGGAGAGTCACGGTGAGCAGCGATATTTCTTAATCGCTGTAGATGGGAATCAAATAATGGGTTCTATTGAATATGGACCAGTAAGTCAACTAATAAGTAAATCTACCAGTGATACATTTAAAAAGTTATGCGAGGTAGGAACTGTATTTGTTCACCCTGACTACCAGAAGATTGGGGTAGGGAATTTATTGTTGAAATCAATGTATTTGGCGCTGAAGAATAGAGGAGTAGGAGAATTTTGTTTAGATAGTGGATATTGTATTGCGCAGAAAATATGGAAAAAGAAATTTGGAACTCCTGATTATTTATTAAAAGATTATTGGGGAGCAGGCTCTGATCATATGATATGGAGAATCAAAGTCAAGGATGCTATTAAATGATCAATTGCTTGGCAATCTCTTGTGTGTCTTTAATCTACAGGGACCAAAGTTATAAAACAAGGCAGGCCGGAAAATCGGACTGCCTTGTTTTAATTTTTTCATCGATATTCACCGTTGCTAACTGCATTTGTTATTAGTTAGAGATAGCTTTAAGGCGGAAGGTAGAGCTGGCGAAATCTCCAGAGAGATCCGAGACAACAAGCCCAATTTTCATTAGGCGGTCACCTCCAAAAATTTCGCCATCAAATGCTACGCAGAAGGGGGAATCGCCATCTTCTACTAAGGTATTACCCGCATGGACTGCTGTGTTGCCCGTCGCTCCGTGTTCGATTATATACTTTTTATCTGGGTCAAGTCCTTTTAGAGTTAGTCGCCGGATGGGCCCATTCGGTTCAGCTAGTACGCGGAAGTAAGCGACAAAAGCTTCGGACTGGTCCTCGCTAACGAACATCCAGGCCGTATCGCCTCGGCCTTCAAATGGACTAAGGAGTCGATACATATCTCCCTGCTGTACGAGGGAACGAATTTCCTTATACTGGGCAATTTGTTTGGCAGCGAGCTCCTTTTCTTCATTTGTAAAGGCAGTTAGATCAAGTTCGTAGCCAAAATTTCCGCTCATTGCCACGTCGCCGCGTATAGCGAGGGAGGTGATTCGCCCCACCTGGTGATTTGGTACGTTCGATACGTGTGCGCCCATGGTACTGGCTGGATACACGATGCTTGTGCCGTACTGGATAGCTAATCTTTCAATGGCATCGGTATCATCACTGGTCCATGTCTGCGGCATATAGTAGAGCATTCCGGGATCGAATCGTCCCCCGCCTCCGGAACAGCTTTCGAACAAGATGTCCGGGAACTGGGAGGTCAGACGTTCCATCAGATCGTAAAGTCCGAGCATATATCGGTGTGCAGTTTCCTTTTGACGTTCACTAGGAGTGGTAGCCGAAGCAATCTCTGTCATATTACGGTTCATGTCCCACTTGACATAAGTAATTGGAGCGATCGAGAATACGGAGCTAAGTGTCTCATACAAGTAGTCACATACTTCCTTGCGGGAGAGATCGAGCACCAGTTGGGATCGGCCTTCCGTCCGCCGCCGGCCTTCCGCATGCAGGCACCAGTCGGGATGGCTGCGGTACAGTTCACTATCCGGTGATACCATTTCCGGCTCAACCCACAAGCCAAACTGTAATCCTTGTTCATTAACCCGTTTTGCCAGGTCAGCAAGCCCGCCAGGCAGCTTGCGACGGTCTTCAAACCAGTCTCCAAGCGAACTGTCATCGTTGTCGCGCTTACCAAACCAACCGTCATCTAGAACAAAGAGCTCAATTCCAAGGGGTCCTGCTTCCTTGGCAATCGCTTCGATTTTGCCGGCGTCGAAGTCGAAATACGTGGCTTCCCAATTGTTCACGAGAATCGGACGTTCTTTGTCACGGTAAGCCCCTCGGCACAGACGTGTGCGATAGAGTCGGTGATAGGTGCGTGACATGCCTCCAAGACCTTCTTCGGAAAAGACCAATACGGCTTCAGGGGTCTGGAATGACTGACCCGGCTCAAGCCGCCAGGAGAAGTCAAAAGGATTGATTCCGATACTTACACGAGTCTGATTGAACTGCTCTACTTCTGCCTGTGCGACGAAGTTGCTGCTGTAGATTAGACTGAAACCGTAAACATCTCCACGATCTTCAGTCGCATCAGGACGAAGCAGTGCCAGAAAGGGGTTCATTTGGTGGCTGCTGGAACCCCGTCGGCTCTCGAGCCGAATGGAGCCGGGTCCGAGATCACGGCGTTGGATATGTCTTTCCCGAACCCAGGCTCCAGATAAGTAGAGAGCTTGGTAGTTGGAATCGGCGAAGTCGACAGAGGCACTCATGGCATGTTCAATATTTATGGTAGCGCTTCCCTTTTGTTCAAAAAGAGTAGATCTAGCAATGGCACTATGATTCGCAAATACAGTATAGAGCAATGTAGTCTTAAGCCCCGAGTATTGATCCTCAAGGATCAAAAAGAGGGTTGTGGCTTCATCATCCGATTCGGTATAGACGGAAGGAAGTCCCTCGAGTTTTGGTTTACCCGGTTCAATACGGTAACCACTATATTTCAGCTCCGTAGTCCGAGTTCCGTCCGCAAGTGCAACCTGGTAAGCAGGTTGACGAAAGTCGCTTGTTCCATACTGGGGGTATTCCTGAGGAAGCGTGTCCAAAGAAATTGTACGGCTGGAAGAAACGGGAGTGGGAGAGAAGGAGCAACGCTCCCTAAGCTCCAATATACTTGCGAGACTTTGGTCATGATGAAGTTGAGCTCCCCAATAGACATGTGCGGGATATCCTTCTACAAGCTGGATAATATAGCTGCAATCCTTGGACTGCAAATGAAACAAACCAAGCGCCTCGTTAACATGAATGTTCATGATATTCACTCCTTAGGGGGTTATCATTATTGTTTTACGTAAGGATACTGATCAATGACAACAAGACTCACAAGTACTGATGTTAGCCTTTTTTGCATGAGCTCTCCCGAATGACAAGCTTAGTCCCGATCACGCTGTACGCAGGTGGTTCACGTCCCTCAAACCGTTCAGAGAGCAGTTGCACGGCAGCCTTTCCCATCTGTTCAGGGTAGGCACGGACAGTGGTTAGCGGAGGCTGCACGAAGGCTGCCATCTCAATATCGTCGAAGCCGACAACAGCCATATCTTCGGGTACCTTGACTCCATGTCCATGAAGGGCGCGGAGGGCTCCAATAGCGAGCGGATCGCTTGCAGCGAAGCAGGCTGTCGGTCGTTCCTGTTGGGTTAGGAGTTCGTTCATCATGAGATAACCATCCGCGGTACTCCAGGTACCTATACGGACGAATTGAGGATTGTACAACCCCTGTTCCCGCATGAATCGTTCAAAATAATGCGCTCTTCGCTCACCGTCGCTCTTACCGCCGATAAATCCGATTTGTCGGTGGCCAAGCTCAAGTAGATGACCGAGTGCCTGATCAACAGCTTGCCGGAAATGAAGTCGTACAGAATCATACTCCAGCTGTTCATGGTACTGGTCGACAAGGACAATGGTGTTCTTGTCAGGATGAAGCTTGAATACCTCTTCAGGGTCAACGCCGCCCACAACAATCAGACCGTCCGCCTTCTGCAGGGTGCCGATGGATGAGCGGCCTCGCAAGGTCTGGCCCAACGTCAGGCCAAGCTCTTCACAGCGCAGTTCGATTCCACGGCGGATCGAAGCGTAATACGGATCGTCTCTTTCCTCCTCAATAGAACACCACAGCAGGAGGGAGACCGTTTTCCCGGCACGTTCCGTATTCTGCTTTAATTGCCTCAGCCGGGTAGGCTTATACCCGAGTTGCTCGGCAACCCCAAAAATTCTGTTTTTAGTGTCTGGGCTTACGGACAGTGACAGATCGTTATTTAAAACCCTTGAAACGGTTGCGGCAGACACACCCGCTTCGCGGGCAATGTCTTTAATGGTTGCCAAAAGAGCTCACACCTTTTTAGTTAATAATTTTACTAAAAATCGACTTTATCCTAACACATCTCTAAAGCACTTTCAAGAAGAACGGTTGAATTTTTTTAACTTTATTTTTGAACTACTACTGTAGAGATTGTTTGTGTTAACATGATGAATATTCTCTTGATGACGGAGGGGTCCTAGTTGAATATTTTGTCACTAGCTCGTAAGTGGTTCGGTCGACTTCGCTTTAAAAGCAAGGTTATAACGGTATTTCTTCCGCTAATTATTATTTCTCTGCTTATTCTTGGACTATTGTCCAACCAACTTTTCAGCCGTTCTTTGATAGATCGAACCACCAGCAATGTGGTCGATGAGTCTCAGCTCATCTTGTCTAGGACCGATTATATATTCAGGAGTGTGGAAACGGCGGCCAATATTATGGTCACGAATATTAACCGGATGTATGATTCATACGGTGCCAAACCTGATACTGCCATGGAGCCTATTCAGTTTGGAAACTTGATGCAGAGCCGCTTATCCATTGATTTGTCAATCTTTCGTGAGGTGGATGCCGCTGTATTCATTGATAACGAAGGGACGATTTTCGCCTCTTATACCGAAAACGGGGATGATCGCAAGATCTATAGCATGCTTAAGCAGGTAAGGGAATCTGAAAGTTATGGACAGGCCCTCTGGTTTGATATGGAGAAGAGGGATTTCCTAACACCAGATCCGAGCTCTCCCGTTTTGACGCTGGGGAAGATGGTCATTAATATAGACACCGGCGAACCCTATGGAACGCTTTTTCTGTTAGTGAAGGAAGAAGGTTTGTCCGATTACTTTCGTTCCAGCGATCCAGATGCACCCAAATCTTATTATTTTTTAGATAACGAAATGCGCGTGGCTGTGGCAGAAGACAATGAGATGCTGATGAATCCGGTGAATCCACAGCTGGGTGAGGCCATCCAACGTTGTGCACCTAATGCATCCCATGGAACGTGCTCATTCGAGTATGAGGGTAATCTGGTAACGGTCACTGATTACAACCGGATGGATTGGAAGTTGGTTAATATTGTTTCTCTTAGCCTGCTTACGGCTGATGTCCGGCAAAATGTTAGACTGTCGCTCTTAATCGGCGTGTTATGCCTTATTTTTTCCTGGCTGGGCGCTAGCTTTCTATCTAAAATGGTCGTTAGCCCTCTCGAACAACTAACTAGGGCCATGCGGACTGTTGTAACCGGTGACTTGCAATCGGTTACAACAGTCCGCACAGAGGATGAGATCGGTACCATTGCTGAAGCGTTTAATTTTATGATAAGACGAGTTCGGGAGCTGCTGGATGAGGTAAGGCAGGAACAGAACCGTAAGCGTGAATATGAACTTGCACTAATAAGTGCCCAAATTAAACCGCATTTTCT
This sequence comes from Paenibacillus sp. SEL1, assembly GCF_054602535.1. Taxonomy (NCBI): domain Bacteria; kingdom Bacillati; phylum Bacillota; class Bacilli; order Caryophanales; family Paenibacillaceae; genus Paenibacillus; species Paenibacillus sp. SEL1. The sequence goes on from NZ_CM137723.1 coordinate 4,810,206, forward strand.
GTACAACACTTTGGATACCATTTATGCACTCAATGAGTTAGATCGTAATGAGGAGGCGAGAGATACTACAAAAGCGCTGGCAGATTTTTATCGAATGGTGCTGAACAAAGGACGGGAATTAATCACTTTAGAAAAGGAAGCTCAGATTACTGATGATTACCTGACGATTCTGCAAATCCGTTATCCCGATGTGTTTCGCTATGAAGTGGATATCCCTCCCGAGCTTGCAGGTACACCGATCCCGAAGCTCTCGCTTCAGCCGCTTGTCGAGAATTCGATTTATCATGGTCTTAAGAAGAAAGAAACAAAAGGTTTTATCCGTATTTTTGCCTTTAAACAGGGAGATAAGGTGGTCGTTCGAGTGCAGGACAACGGTGTGGGGATGGATGAATTCCAAGTTCAGACTATCATGTCCAGACATTTACCGAAAGAAGGAATACGATCAATCGGTACCTACAGTGTTCAGCAACGACTGAGCCTCTATTTTGGCGAAGAGTATGGGATATCCGTGCAAAGTGTGCTCACGGAGGGAACAACTGTTGACCTGTTGCTGCCGATGCTGCCAAAGGGGAGTGAACACCAAGATGTATAAAGTGATGATTGTCGATGATGAACCGCTGTTCCGAGACTTTCTGCGAATTAAGATAGATTGGGAAAGTCATGGCTTTCGGGTTTGCTGCGAAGCAAGGAACGGCCAGGAAGCACTTCAGGAAGCCGAGCGGTATCAGCCACATCTCGCCCTCGTAGATATCAATATGCCCTTTATTGACGGAATTGAATTAGCCGAGAGGTTAAAAGTCAAGTTCGAACGCATCGTTATTGTATTCATATCCGGACATAACGAATTTGAATACCTACAGAAGGCGGTTCGAACCGGAGTACAGGATTATTTGTTGAAGCCGTTCAATGCAGAAGAAATGCTCTCGATGTTGGAACGTATTAAGCCGAAACTACCGGTGTTTCCACAAGAGAGCGAAAGTACCGAGTGGGGTAAGCATGGTAGCGAATCGTTGCACGGCAGAGCAGGTATGCCTGATTTGGGCCATCTGCGTGATGCGGTCGTGCTAGACCTCCGAATGAAAGACAGTGAAACGTTAGAGGAGGTCCGTAAGGCAATCCGGCAGCTTAGTATATACAAGTGGGGGGATGAGTACGCAGATGCGATGCTTATGGGAATCGTATCTCTAGCACTTTCCTTTGCAAGTGAACGCGGTATTCCTTATGATCGGCTATGGGATGAAGGAGGGAACAAATCTCCTTACGACCGGCTGCGGGAGTTGGATTCCTGGGAGGCTGCTGAAGGTTGGATGCTCGCCCTATACCGTAAGCTGATCCAGCTGATGGAGAATATGCGTCCTACGAAGGCTTCCAATTTGTTTGCGGCGGCGATCAATTATATCGAGGAACATTATGCAGACACAGAGTTGTCTGCTGAGCAGGTTTCGTGCGGAGTTTTCGTCGATCCCAGCTATCTCCGGCGCGTTTTTCGCAAGGAGTCTGGCTTCTCCATAGTGGATCATATTACACACATCCGGATGAAAAAGGCCAAGGAGCTTTTGCTAAATGGAAATCGGAAGCTGTCAGAAATCGCTGAAAGTGTTGGATACAGTGACCCCAATTATTTCGGCAAATGTTTCAAGAAACGCTTTGGCATGACACCGACTGAATATGAGCAACTTAAAAAAAGGTAGCGCCTTTCCTACGAGGCAGGACAAATCGCTTTAAGCCTAGCGGTTTTCCTATATATGGAGAACCGCTGCTCTATTTGTCCCGTTTTTTACTGATTAAGCCCGTTTTATTCCTTAATCAAAAAAAGAAGCGGATGTATACTGTAGTCATGCAAATGAAAGCGTAATCATAAAAACATACTGCATGAGGGGGATTAAACACATGAAAAAAACTTACAGAAGTTGGAGTGCAGCTTTGCTAGTGCTCACCATGTCTATTGGATTGGTCGCTTGTGGCGAAGATAACTCGACCTCTTCCAAGAGCGAAGCAGGGGACGGTACGATCAAATTGAAGGTGTATGCGCAGCATTTTGATGACGATACCATAAAGCCGTTCGATTATGCAGTGGAAGAACTCAAAAAGAAGATGCCAAACGTAGAGATTGAACTGGATCCTGCCGTGCAGGATGGAGGCCAGAAGCTGAAAACCTATGCGGCAACGGGAAACATGCCGGACATCTATTTAGCGGATTGGTCTGTTCTGCAAACTTTCGCAAAATCGAAAAATGTTGAGGTGCTGGACAACTATGACACAACGGCCGAATTCAAGAAGAATCTTAACCCTGGTGTTGAATCGCGTTTGGTAGCTCCAGACAATCATGTATATGCTTATCCCGAAACCGGTATAGAATTCCAAATGATCTATTATAACAAGTCAATTTTTGAGAAGGTCGGAATCAAAACACCGCTTAAGACGATTGACCAGATGGCCGATGCAGGGAAAAAGTTGAAAGCTGCAGGTTATGTACCTATGTCAATCTTCGCCAAGGAAAAATGGATAACGACCGCTTTTTATAATGGACTGGTTACAAGGGAGCAGCCGCATGGATTCGGAGCACTTGATCAGAAAGGTGTAAAAGCATTGCCGAAGGCATTCGTAACAGCAGCTCAGCAGATGAAGCAATTGCAGAGAGCCGGATTGTTCGACGCCAACGCCACGAACACCAATTATGATCAGGCATCGTCCTTATTTTATCAGGGGAAGGCTGCTATGTTCGTGAACGGACAATGGGAAATTTACAGTTCACAAGAAAAGCTGGGCGACCAGGTTGACTGGATGTACTGGCCTGCAAAGGATGAAGCAACCTACGAGAATTCCAAATATTTCATAGACGGCTCGGGTTCACCACAAGGTTACGCAGTATCACCGAGTAGCAAGAACAAGGAAACAGCTGTAAAGGTAGCGGCCTTCCTTGCCACCAAGTCAGCCGAGTACAGATACACCCAACTTGGAAGTCCAATTGTTTCGCAGAAAGTGGATAAGCCAATGGCCTCTAATGTCCCAGCAATGATGCAGCGAGTCGTCAAAGAGTTGCTGCCAAACGCGCAGGAATATGCTCAACTTCTGAGCAATACAAAAATTCAGAACACCATTAATGACAATACTCAAAATTTAATGGTAGACAATTTCTCTGAACAGGATTTTGTGAACAATCTGAATAGCACATTGGAAAAAGAAAACTGAGAATTCAGGGATTTGGCAACCCTTGGCGGCATAAGCCGCTGGGGGATGCTGTTCCAAAGATAAGGGGTGGAAGCAAGACATGAATAAATATTTGGGGAACAAATCGGCGCTCGCACTGTTTCTCCTCCCTGCTTTGATACTGTACAGTGTGATACTGATATATCCCGTTCTGCAAACCGTTCTCCGCAGCTTTTATGATTGGGATGGCCTGAGTACGCTAACCTTTTCGGGACTGAGTAATTATCGGGAACTGTTCTCTGATCCTCTACTTGCTACTTCGCTTAAGAACGGATTAATCTTTGCTATTGTACTGGCGGTCTTTCAGATCGGACTGGGAACACTATTAGCGCTAATCTGTGCGGACCCGCGCACACGCGGGCGAAAAATACTGAAAACGTCTTATTTTATCCCAGTTGTCTTATCGGTAACCGTGGTGTGCCAGCTGTGGATCGCAATCTATGACCCAACTAACGGATTGATCAACCGGCTGTTTGATCTCTTGAACATCCCTTATCAGCAAAATTGGCTAAGCTCCCCGACAGCATCGATTATTGCCATCGCCTTCGTTAATGCCTGGCAGTTTATGGGGTATCAATTCGCGCTGCTATATGCAGGAGTTAAGTCAGTACCCGAGGACTACTTTGAAGCCGCCACGATTGACGGCTGCAGCAAATGGAGAGCGCACTGGCATGTCACACTTCCTCTGATGAGGGAAACTTACAAATTCTGCTTTATTATTGCGATTACCTCTGGAATTGGGGCCTTTGTGCAGATGCTGATTATGACAAATGGTGGCCCCGGCACTACAAACTATACAATGACATTCATGATTTACCGCTATGCTTTCATGGAAAGCAACTATGGGTATGCATGTGCTGTATCCGTGCTGCTTGTACTAATCTCACTATTGGCAACTGTAGTCATCAATAAGCTGTTCGACCGCGGACAAACCGCCTGATAAGGCGTGTATCGAAAAGGAGAACGAAATGAGTAAAACCGCTTTGAGCAAGTTCAGACAAGCTGTTCTGCAGATACCGCTGTGGTTGTATTTTATTGTTTCGGTCTACCCGTTGTTCTGGATGGTTTCCTACTCGTTCAAGAACAACGATGAGATCTTTGTCTCTAATCCATTTGGACTGCCGACGCATTTTCGTTACGAGAATTACATTAATGCCTGGACGCAGTTTAATATTCCCCGTTACTTTCTGAACAGTCTGGTCGTATCAACGATTTCGACTCTGTTCATCCTTTTACTGGCTCTGATGTTTGCCTTCGCAGTGGCTCGTATGAGATGGAGGTTTCGTTCTGCCGTTCGGACTTATATGATCATAGGAATGTTTATGCCACTGCAGGTTATCATGATACCGCTGGCGATTCTGGTTCGCGATTTTCATCTTACCAATACGTATGGAGCTCTTATTCTTCCTTATATCGCAATTGGCCTTCCTTTCTCGTCCATGATTTTTTACGGGTTTCTTATAGCAATTCCTAAGGAGATTGAAGAGGCGGCATGCATGGATGGAGCTAATATTTATAGACTGTTCCTGAAAATCATTGTGCCACTTGCATTGCCTGCAATTGCGACTGTAGCCATTTTTCAATTCTTGAACAACTGGAATGAGTTCACTTTGGCCTATATTCTAATTTCTGATGAAAATATGAAGACATTACCACTTGGCTTGCTTTTCTTCCAAGGCTCTTACAGCACAGATTGGGGAGCCATGGGGGCTGTTATGACTATGGCTTCCTTACCGATGGTACTCGTCTATCTGTTCTTGAGTGAACAAGTGGAGCGGGCGATGACGGTAGGTTCGGCTGTAAAAGGATAGAAAGGATAAACTGCTCGGGGTTGAGAATCAGAAAAAGATTCTCAACCCCGGGCAGTTTTGTTATGTACATACGTTAGTTCAATCCGACGATGGATGGTCTGTAGGTAATCAGAAACCTTACAGCAAAGAAATGTTTTTGTAAGATTCAACTGTTGTTCGTTATGTAGAAACTAATTATGCTGGTAAATAGCTAGGCAAGGAAAGAAGTGAGCAGACTTGAAAGATCCAAAGCAAAGTTTCAATGAAATATTAAAAAATCGTAAAAAAACCATTATAACAGTAATAGTTGTCGTTACTATAATTATATTGTTAATCACTCTGGTATTTGGCACCATGCATATTATCCGGGGTTCTATATACACCACCACGAAAACCTCCTAAATCTACAACCAAAGAGGATTAGATTGTTGTTATTGCTTGAATGATCAAATAAAGGCATTATAGAGAAATCAGTTGTTAAAAATTCAAGCAATAAGAAGGTAGAAAACACAATGCAAAAGATATTAATAGTAGAGGATGACCCTCAAATCAGCTCCTTGCTCCAATCCTATCTTGAAAAGTATGGTTATCAAGGAGTTATTGTTTCAAATTTTGATCAAGTTTTAGTTGCCTTTCAAAAGGTGGAGCCTGATTTGGTACTACTTGATGTGAATCTTCCTCGTTTCGATGGATTTTATTGGTGTAGACAAATACGGACTCAATCTACATGTCCCATCCTTTTTGTGTCTGCACGCGATGATAAAATGGATCAGGTCATTGCTTTGCAAAATGGAGCAGATGATTACATTACGAAACCATTTTATCCCGAAGTACTGTTAGCCAAAGTAGAAAGTAATCTGCGACGTGCCTATGGTTCTTATGCCGTTGCTCCAAAATCACGTTCCTTAAAAGTGTCAGCTTTGACGCTATATCCCGATATTATGGAACTTGTGTACCATGACAAGCAGGTCGAAATTAGCCAGAAAGAAGCAGCACTGCTAGAGCTATTAATGACGTATCCTAAACAGGTTGTGGGTAGAGTTCATCTCTTAGAGGCTTTATGGGATGATCACCAATATGTGGGCGAGAACACATTGAATGTTTATGTCACTCGTGTCCGTAAAAAGCTGAGCGAGCTGGGACTGGGGGATATCATAGAGACGGTTAGAGGGGCTGGCTATCGGCTTCACTTGACTGAGGAGGATGAACGGTGAAGCTTTTTTGGCGTGACCATTTTTCGCTGGTGATTTTTAATATCATCCAACTTTTTCTTGTGTTAAGTATCTATTGGTTGGATGGTTACCGTAACTGGTCGACGGCCCTGTATTCCGTCTTTTTTGGGGCTTCCATATTGCTGGTTTATTTGCTCTTGCGATATGTCCTGTACTCTGGTTTATATCGAATATTATCCACTGCAAACCTAAGAGATTTAGATGAGCTTATTCAGATGAAGGTACTTAATCCGTTAGCCTCTTCTTTGCAACATTTGCTTTTACAATATTACCGATTGTATCAGTCTCGAATTCATCAGTTAGAGCATCAGCAGCGTGATCATATTACATTTATCAATCAGTGGGTTCACCAGATGAAAACTCCTCTTGCTGTTATTCATTTAATCCTCAAAGGAAAAATAGATCCTGAATCTGATCAGATTTACGATGAAATTGATCGAATGGGAAAAGGACTAGACATGATTTTATATATGTCACGGTTGGAATCCTTTGAACCTGATTTTCATGTGGAGCCTGTTGTATTACGAAAACTGGTTAGTGATGTGATCTATGATAACAAAAGACTATTGATTCGTAACGAAATTTATCCTTCCAATGAAGTGGACGAGCAGTTGTGTGTGATAACCGATGCCAAGTGGCTAAGATTCATAATTAACCAATTGGTAACCAATGCGGTGAAGTATTCTTCAGGTCATGCCCACAGTCTGAAACTGATGTCTCACGTAAGAGATCATGTCATTGTGTTGGAAGTACAGGATGAGGGGATTGGTATCCCTAAAAAAGACGTAGAACGGGTATTTGAGGCTTATTACACAGGTGAAAATGGGCGGAAGTATCGTGAATCAACCGGGATGGGTCTCTATTTGGTGTCTGAAATCTGCAAAAGACTGAATCATAACATTCAGTTAAAATCGACGGTTGGTGAAGGGACGACGGTTCAAATCCTGTTTCCAATTCGCAAATGAGAAACCTTACAACAGATTTAAGGTTTTTGTAATGTTAATCGATCGCTTCACTTGTCTGGATGGATTATGATCATGACATAGGAAAAAGAAAGGAATGAATTATGGAGATTGTACGAATGGATCAAGTCACCAAAATATACTATGGCAAGGTTCCCTACCGAGCCCTTAACAACATCCATTTAACGATCAAACAAGGCGAGTTTGTTGGCATTATGGGGCCGTCTGGTAGTGGGAAGACTACATTATTAAACATGATTTCAACCATTGATATGCCGACTTCTGGCGAGGTTTGTATTAAAGGGGAAAATCCACATCAGCTCAAGAAGGATAAGCTGGCTTTATTTCGTCGCAAAGAGCTGGGATTTGTATTTCAGGACTATAATTTGCTGGAAACTCTCACTTTGGGAGAGAACATATTGTTTCCTCTGATGCTGAATAAAAAAGGATTAAAGGAAATGGAGCACAAACTGGAAGAGGTAGCGAAGAAACTGGATATTATTGATATTTTGGATAAACGACCTTATGAGGTGTCAGGGGGACAAAAGCAAAGGGCAGCTATAGGCAGGGCTATTATTCACTCTCCTTCACTCTTGCTCGCAGATGAACCCACTGGAAATCTCGATTCCATGTCTTCACGTGTTGTGATGGAAATGCTGGGGCTTATCAGTCGTGTGGATCATTCCACAATCGTGCTGGTAACACACGGAGCCGTGGAAGCCAGTTATTGCGATCGGGTTATTTTTATAAAAGATGGTGAGTTATATAATGAAATCCATCGTAGTCATAGTCAGCAATTATTTTTTCAAGAAATTATAGATATACTCTCCTTTTTGGGGGGAAGTAGACATGCGCATGAGCTTTCGTCTGTTAGCATGGAATAATCTCAAGCACAATGTGCGTGCTTATGTACCTTACTATGTAAGCAGCTCATTGATGATTTCGATTTTTTTCGTATATGCGATATTTATTTTTCACCCGGATGTCTCAGATGCAATCACAGCAGCTAATGTAAAAAAGGGATTACAAGTTGCTGATCTGTTGATTTTTGTGTTTTCCTTTTTCTTCGTATTATACACAAACCATATTTTTGTTGCTGCACGAAAAAAAGAATTTGGTATACTGACCATTTTAGGGACACATCACAGACAGATTTATTTTTTGGTCGCATATGAAAATCTAATTATAGGCTTTTTATCCTTAATTACCGGGATTATCGGAGGATTTGTTTCAGCGAAATTCTTTCTACTTTTGGGCTCGAATGTCATAAGAATGTATTTAACGTTTTATTTTCCTTGGAAAGCACTGGCTTTCACCGTGGTGGGCTTTATGTTTTTGTTTATATTGATCTCATTTGTGTCTGTTTTCTTCATACGCTATTTTAAATTACAGCAGCCTTTTAGCAAGGTTCCACAGCTAAAAAAGGATTTAAAAGCTTCATGGAGCCTGTCCTTTCTTGCCATAGTATTAATAGGAGCGGCTGTATATTTGATGAGGATTGACTTTCCACCCTACATTTATCTGGCACCGTATCGTTTGGGGACTCTTTCTTTTTATATATTACACTATTCAGTTGGAGACACATTTAAATATACAATTGTAATGGGAATTATTGGTGTTTACTTATTTTACACTCAATTATGTGTACTATTCATTCAATTGCTTAAAGCTAACAGGAAATGGTCTTGGAGCGGAATACGCTTATTATGGTTATCTGAGATCACATACAAAATTAGGAATAATGCCGGGCTGTTTTCATTAATTACCCTAATTTCTATCATTTCCTGTGTAGGAGCAGCATCAACGTTTGACTCTATGCAGCAGCAAAAAAGATTTCTTAAGGAGCAATCTTATTCATTTGCACTTTCTTCTGATGTTGTAAGTTCTATAGAGCTTGAAAAAGAGATTGACCAAAATCTTTATACGGCTGGGGTGGATTATTCGAAAAGTGAAATACTGATCTTTCCCTTTCGTGAACAGCTCGCACCTGTGATGAAACAATCCAATTATGAGGCTCTTGCTTCCAGGTTTAAGGAACTAAAACAGGCAGTAGCGATTCGGGATCATCAAGGCTTTTTCATTTTTGATTCAAACGGGATGTCTTTAGAAGAACAGAAAACCTTTTTTGAAAAAAAGCTAACTTACAATCAAGGAAAATCTCAGATTATGAATATTCAGATTATGGATACTCAGAAGTTGGACCATAACTTAAAGTCTGATGAAAACATCATCTCTGAACTAGCACGGTTACTTGTTGTTCCAGATCGAACTTACGACCATTTAATTGAACAACGGTATTTCAATGATCCATTGGCATACAAATCTGTTTACTACTTTGTGCCAAAATGGAAGAATGGTCAACTTTCTTTAGATACTTCAGAAACTCAACAGGAGATATGGTTGTATTCCGTGTTGGCCCACAAGGTGAATAAAGGGGTGCTTAACTCTAGAGCAGTGGATTATTTGACATCGGAGATGGATCTGAATATTAGCGAATTTATTGGCGGATTTATCGCCATTATTATGTTGGCAAGCACTGTAAGTCTATTGTATTTCAGATTGTATGTAGATCTTCAACGGGATGAGGAAATATACCGAGCTTTATCGAAAATCGGACTAAACTCAAGAGAAATGAGACGAGCTGCATCCAGACAAATTGCTTTCTTATTTCTTCTGCCATTAGTGGTATCATCCATAGGAATAGTGCTTTGTTTATTTATGTCAGAACCATCTGGAATATATGTAGTACCCTTTCGCATGACGCTTATTCAGATTATGCTGTGCTTTTGGGCAATCCAATTCTTTTCCTTTCTTATTGTACGGTTCCTGTACCTTCGTCAATTGGATTTGAAGATGTTATAAGGAACGATAAGCTGTGTGTAAAAAAGTTGCAGAAGGGGAGGAGTGGTTCCTCCTTTCTGGAATCTCCACGGATTATAGACGATGCAGCTCTCAATTCACGATTTCCTTGATGGGGAGTCATACAAAGAAATTGTAGTGTAGAGGAAGAATTGTAATTCATATAACAACGTATTTATTATACTTAATAAACTTAGAAAGAGGGGGATATCTATGAAAAAAAGTGTGTTTATTTTATTGTTGTTGGCCTTATCAACCAGTTCTTTTTCAGGGTCCTTTGTTCAAGCAGAGGGGCAGCAATTGGCTTCCAATGCAAGTGTGAGACTAACATTGAGTCAAGCCCAGCAATGGGCACGGTCTAATAGCTTTAGTTTGAAAGAAGCCCAGCAAACGATAGATCGTAACCGGATTAACCTAAAAAATGCAGGTAAGAATCTGGATTTCATTCCAGCAGGTGCAGGCAACGGTGAAGAGGACGCGGCTAGTAGTTCTGCTTGGAAGGGGTATGCCTCATCGACGGTTTCTTATTTGGAATCCAAGAAGCAAATCGAACTTGCTCAAGATCAGACAGACTACACCACAATGAAGGACTATTACGACGTACTTTTGGCTGACAACAAAGTGAAGAGTAGTGAGGATGCACTTTCGCTTGCGTTATTGGAGGAAAAAGCTGCTGAGGCGAAAGCCAACCGTGGAAAAATTTCTCCAGGTGAACAAAGCACCATTATTCAGACTCGTTTAGAAGCTGAAAAGAATGTAGAGATTGCAAAATCTGCACTGCAAAAAGCGTTAGAGGTGCTAAACACCCAAATGGGGCAGCCGCAAGGTACGGTATATGAACTGGTTGAGCGACCCGCTTACCGGAAAATGGATAACACGAATTTGGATACGCTTGTGACGCGTGCAATCTCGGCGAGTCCTTCGGTATGGAGACAGGAGGAGGCTGTCAAGCTGGCAAAAATGGAAGTTAAATATTACACATGGAACTCGGGAACGGACGATTATGAAATTAAACAGATTGATGTAGACTCAGCGGAAGGTGGACTCAAAAATACCAAGGATCAATTGGCAGAATCACTAAAGAGTCTCTACTTTAACTTACAGCAAAATGATGAACAATACGAACAAATGCAAAGTAATTTACAGAACGCTATTAAAGTGTTGGACATATCTCGTAAAAAAAGGGAACGTGGATTTGCCACAGGTACGGAGGTTGCCACGAATCAGTTAAAAGTGAAGCAAATTGAACGGAATAAGGATGAACTCATTATTCAAATGACAATGCTGCAACATGCTTTAAACAAACCGTGGAGCGTATAGGTTTTAGAAAAAATACATTTTAAGGGGATATAACATTGTCAGAAACAGAAAAGAAAGATGCATTGCAAGTGTTAAGAAGGAAAAAAAGATTGAAAGGGATCATAGGTATTCTTGTCTTGATTATTATAGCGGGAATTGGCAGTACTGTTTATATGAATAGAAGTCAGGAAAAGCCCATGGAGGGTCCTGCGAACCAGATCGTACAGGTACAGAAAACAAACATGACCGAATCGCTTAAAGTAACTGGAACCGTTCAGGCTTCTAAGGAAGTCAATATCAATTTTACAAATGTTGAGGGTGCCAAGCTCATTGCCGTCAATGTTAAAGCAGGAGATAGTGTCAAAGCGGGTCAGGTGTTGGCTCGTTTGGATGATTCGGATTCCAAGTTACAAATTAAAAATGCTGAATCCAATGTAGCGATTGCCCGAGCCAAGGTGGAGGAAGCCAAGCGCGGACCAAAGTCTAGTGATATTGAGCTCCAGAAGGCAAATGTCCTAAAGGCGCAGATGGCGATTAAAACAGCCAAGGATTCCATGGAGCTGGAAGAAGTCGCAGCACAAAAAGTGGCGGCCAAGATGATTTTGGATAAAGCCCAGAAGGATTATGATGACCAGACTTATCTAGTCCAGAATGATGCAGCTGCAGAAAGTGACCTGGCGACGGCCAAGCAAAACCTGGATAAGGCAAAATTGGATATGAATAATGTCGAACTTCAATACAAGAAGGCAAAGAATCGACAAGTTCAGGCGATTGAGGATGCGGAAATGGGCTATAAAACAGCTTTAATACAATTAAAGGCAGCACAGTCCCCGCCTGATGCTTCCAATATTCAATCCGCACAGGCTTCTTTACAACAGGCTGAAACGGAATTGGAACAGAAGAAAAGTGTTCTGAACAAATTACAGGTTACGGCACCGTGGGATGGAATTATTTTGAAGGTTAATGGCGATGTGGGTACCAGTCCTACAGCACCTTTCATTGTTATGAACAACTCCAATACAGGCGTTATGAAGGTTAGTGCCAAGGTTAACGAAAGTGACATTGCTAAAATGAGGACTGGGCTCCAGGCTACGTTACACACGAATTCATTCCCTGACAAACAATTTAAAGGCGAAGTCCTCTTTGTTTCTCCAGAGCCGGTTACGGAATCCAATGTGACTACATACAAAATTGAATTGTCTTTGGATAGTCAAAAGATAAGACTACAACCAGGGATGAACATGGATGTATCACTCCTCTTGGCTGAACATAAAGATGCGTTGTCTGTTCCATTGTTCGCATTGAGATCCGAAGGTGGAGTGGATGGAGTATATGTAGCGAAGAACCCGGCTAACCCTGCAGATTATGAATTCAGACCAGTGAAGCTGGGGGTCTATACAGCGGATCAGGCCGAAATCAAGTCCGGTGTCAAGGAAGGCGAAACCATTGTTATTCCGCCCCAGGGTGGTAGTGCTGGTCCGAATGGCAGTCAAGAGGGTCAGGACCCTGATGGAGGTCAGGCACAATGAACGAAGCTCGTTTGAATAAAAGCGTTATTGAAATTAAAGAACTAAAAAAAATATATGAGGTGGGCGGTCAGGAGATTCAGGCTCTACGTGGTGTTGATTTATCTATTAGCGAAGGTGAGTTTGTTGCCATAATGGGCCCCTCTGGTTCGGGTAAGTCCACTATGATGAATGTCATTGGTTGCCTCGATCATCCTGATACGGGGAAGTATTATTTGGATGGGTATTCCATTTTAGATGCTCGTGAGAACGAGCTTTCCGAGATTCGAAATCAGAAACTGGGTTTTGTATTTCAGAAATTTTATCTACTTCCCCGAACTACAGCATTAGCCAATGTAGAGCTACCAATGATGTATGCAGGTATACCTGCCAAGGAACGCCGGGAACGAGCTGTGGAGGCGCTTCGAAGTGTTGGGCTTGCAGGACGGATGTACAACAAGCCTAATGAGCTATCTGGTGGTCAGCAGCAACGTGTCTCCATTGCGCGTGCGTTGGTGAATAATCCTGTTATTCTGCTGGCGGATGAGCCAACGGGGGCACTAGATACAAAGACGAGTGTCGAGATTATGGAGCTGTTTCAAGGTTTGAATGAACAGGGGAAAACCATTGTCTTGGTTACTCATGAGCTGGAAATTGCCGAATATGCCAAGCGCCTGATCAGCTTTCGAGATGGGAATATTGAGCGGGATGAGAGCATTATGAATAGAAGAATTTCATCAAGGATGGCAAGCCTATGAATTTAATGGAAACGATCCGTGTATCAATTAACAGTTTAACAACCAATAAGCTACGCTCCTTTTTAACAATACTCGGTATTATTATCGGGGTGGCAGCGGTTATTGCCATTATGGCGATTGGAAACGGCTCTACAACCCGCATAAAGGCGGAAATTAATAAATTAGGGAATAACGTATTGATGGTTGCGCCAGCTATGACAATGGTCGATGGTGAAATAGATTATGACAACACTCCATCGTTTACTTGGGCTGATGTCGAGGCGTTGGAACAAAAGAATTCCATAGATGCATTGATGCCAAATATAACGAGCAATTCAAAAGCTACGTGGGGGCGATACAACTATAACGCCACTATTGTAGGGACTTCCGCTTCATTCTATAAAGTCAAAAAGTTTTCCTTTGCCGAGGGCAGAACATTTACCAACGATGAGATGGATAAACGCATGAATGTCGCCATTCTTGAAAGTCAGGCGGTTCAACGTCTTTTTGGTGGAGATACCCAAAATGTATTGGGACGAACGTTTCAAATTAAACAGATCCCTTTCAAGGTAATTGGAGTATTAAATACTCAGCCAGTAACGAAATTAAGCTACAGCACTAATGAACAAATTTACATCCCTGCTACAACCATAATGAACCGTCTGGGTGAGAAGAACATTACAGGATTGGACGTATCCGCCAAGTCACCAGCTTTGATGGATCAGGCTCGTTCAGACATATTGGAAAGCTTGCGTTTAACGCACCAGCTAAAACCCTCGGAACCGGATCAATTTCAAATTATGAGTCTGTCAGAAGCAGCAGGTGCTGCTTCAGGTGTAGATAATATCATGACCAGCTTGCTAGGAGGTGTAGCCGCGATATCGCTCGTGGTAGGGGGAATCGGAATTATGAATATTATGATGGTGTCGGTTATAGAGCGTACAAGAGAAATCGGTATTCGAAAAGCTATTGGCGCCAAGCCGAGAGATATTATGATTCAATTCCTATCTGAAGCGGTCATCTTTGGTCTATTAGGAGGTACAATCGGGGTTGTAACAGGCATAGGGGCATCCAAAATACTTGAGGCAACTGCACATATGACCATTGAATTTACGATCTCGCCTATCATATATTCGTTTCTTAGCTCTGCGGGCACAGGCATCCTATTTGGAGTATACCCGGCTTATAAAGCAGCAAGTTTGAAGCCTATAGATGCATTGAGATACGAATAATTGTATTGGCACATGGTCACAAAATGAAAGCCGTCAATAGCTTCTAGATTTTGGAGGAACATAAACTATGGAGAAAAGCTATACGCATAATAGAACGAGAGCTCATCGGATAAAGAGAAATAGAAGAAGGCTTCTGTTTATTATTATCATATGTATTGTTTTAATTATTATAAAACTTTTTGACATATTCAGTAGTAAACCACAGCCAGTAAAAACAATTGAATTTGCAGAAAAAATAGAGTCAGTGTCAACCGACAAACTAAATAGCGAATCCAAAGGGAGCAAATCTCCTCTAAAAAATGTTTCGGGTGTTGAAGATGCAGCATTTATTGAGAAGTACTTGAATCAGCAAATGCAAGGGCATCGGCCTCAGGGGATAGACGGTAAAAAAGTAGTCTATTTATCTTTTGATGATGGTCCATCGGTTACCGTAACGCCTAAAATATTAGATATTCTTAAAGAAGAAAATGTGAAAGCAACGTTTTTTGTGGTAGGAAAAGCAGTGGAAGAAAATGAAGTGACTAAAAAATAACCAAAAGATTGGTTAAGGAAGGACATGCTATCGGTAATCACACCTACTCACATGACTACAGTTATTTGTATCCTAATCAGACTGTGAATTCGAGTATTTTTATGAATGATATTGAAAAAACAAATCAAGTTTTAAAACAAATATTGGGACAGAATTTTTCCACAAGAGTGATTCGATTTCCAGGCGGTCATATGACATGGCAGAGAAATGATCCCGATGGTATGGAAGTACTGGACCATGCTCTACAAGATAAGGATTATCATCAGATTGACTGGAATGTGTTACCTAAAGATGCAGAAGGTGCACCTAAGAACGCTGAACAATTAATTCGCGAATTCATAAGGAACATGGGGACTAGAGAAAAAGCAGTGGTACTCATGCATGACACTTATGGGAAGGAAGAAACAGCCAAAGCCTTGCCTGAAATCATAAGATATTTAAAAAAGCAGGGATATGAATTTAAGACAATAAAGTGACTTGCCGATTCCAAACAAAACAGAAGGGACAAGCAATAATATGGATATTAAAGGTGTGGAGGATCTATATTTATCTTGCAAATCAGATCTCTTGGGATATTTATTGAGGATATTGCATAACAAACAGGATGCCGAAGATTTGTTGCATGAGTGCTTTATTCGGTTTATAAGAGCTGCACCTGACTTGCCTCAAGATCGTATTCGATTTTATCTTCTGAGAATTGCCAAAAATTTAGCTATAGATTTAATAAGAAAACGAAAAAAGATGGATGAATACAACTTACGTAAGGAGCTGCTCTACTATCACTGGGATACCCTCGATTTTGAAATTCAGGAGGAGGTCAATCGAATTCTTTTGATGGCAAGTAATACCGAGCAAAGGACGGTACTTGAATTGCGTGTAGTCCGAGGATACTCCATAAAAGAAACGGCTAGAATCTTAAACAAGAGTGAAAATTCGGTAAAGTCTTCGCTGCACAGAGCTTCAAAACGCATTAAATTAAGATATATTTCCTGAACTGATTTGGATGAAAAGCGGAGTAGATATAGAGTCTGCTCCTTTTTTTTGCTTGATACAGAGATATAACAATAAGATCGATATTTTCCACCATAATAGATAATAAATATCCCCTTTTTTTGAATTGTTTCTATTTATAATGAAAGCGCACCCATAACAATCAAAGGAGCTGATTTGTTTTGACACGTAACAAACGCTTAAGAAGATTGTCCACCGCCATGTTAACGGTGCCTATGCTCACGATGTTCGCTTCAGGTGCAATGGCAGAGCAGGAATTGAACAGACATAAGCCTCCGGTTTCTACTGGAAGCGGCGTATTTTATGAAATTTATATCAATTCTTTTTATGATTCGAATGGAGACGGACACGGTGATTTGAAAGGAATCACACAAAAACTTGATTACTTAAACGATGGCAAACCCCATTCGGGTAAGGATTTGCAGGTCAGCGGCCTCTGGCTTATGCCCCTAAATCCATCTCCAAGCTACCATAAATATGATGTAACTGATTACTATCAGGTGGACCCGCAGTATGGGAGTCTAAATGATTTCCGCACCTTGATGAAAGAAGCGGACCGAAAGGGCGTCAAGGTGATCATGGACCTTGTTATCAATCATTCGAGCAGCGATCACCCATGGTTTAAGGAGGCCAGTGCCAACCCACAAAGCAAATACCACAACTATTACGTATGGGCGAATGAGAACACAGATCTGGAAGAAAAGGGCTCGTGGGGTCAGCAGGTATGGCATAAGAATCCGAACGGCGAAGGATATTTCTACGGTACATTCTGGTCGGGAATGCCGGATCTGAACTTTGACAATCCCGAAGTCCGCAAAGAAATGATCAAAGTCGGCAAGTATTGGCTGCAGCAGGGTGCAGACGGGTTCCGGCTTGACGCGGCGATGCATATTTTTAGAGGACAGACGAAGGATGGTGCGGATAAGAACATCGCCTGGTGGAATGAATTCCGTTCCGAGATGGAGAAGGTGAATCCAAATGTATATCTGGCAGGAGAGGTATGGGACAAACCGGAGACCATAGCTCCTTATTTCGGACCACTCCACTCCCTATTTAATTTTGACCTGGGTGGAACGATTTTGAACTCCGTGAAAAACGGCCGAGATCAGGGTATCGCGACATTCGCCGAGAAAACGCTGCAACTGTACAAATCGTATAATAAGGCAGCACTCGATGCTCCGTTCTTGAGCAACCATGACCAGACCCGTGTCATGAGCGAACTGGGCGGGGATGTGCGAAAAGCCAAGCTGGCCGCTTCCATTCTTTTGACGCTTCCGGGTCAGCCTTTCCTGTATTACGGGGAAGAAATCGGCATGAAGGGAGAGAAGCCTGATGAGTATCTTCGTGAGCCTATGCGCTGGTACAAGGGAGATGGCCCTGGTCAAACGACGTGGGAGAAACCCAAATACAACACAGGCGAGGTATCGGTGGAAGCGCAGCTGAGGGACGATGATTCCTTACTGGAAAGCTATCGCACACTCATCCGTCTGAGGGAAGAACATGAAGCTTTACGCAGCGACAGTCTGCAACCTATACAAGCAGGTTCTGCCAGCGTGACCGCGTTTAAACGTACTTCAGGCAAAGAAACAATGTATGTATATCATAACCTGTCTGGAGAGTCGGTTACCTTGCAGATAAAAGATTTCGATAAGGGTAAATGGAAAGTGATCTTTTCCACCTCAAAGGATGTAAAGGTGAAGAAAGGAACAGTTACAATTCCGGCTTACAGTTCTCTAATTACCGAAGAAGACAGAAAGAGCTGAATATAGGGCAAAATTACCGTTCAGATGAAGCAAGGATATATATCGATGAATCCAGTTTGGGGTGTTAACAGCACCCCATTTTTCTATATAAGTTTTGCTGCATACGAATAGAGGATTTAAAACCGTCAGGAGATCAGTTATATGCCAAAAAGACAGTTTTTACGACAGTTGTGTGTTGAACCGGGAAATTACTCGTTTCAACTAGACCACTTGGATGCAAAGCACGCCCCTTAGAGTACACACAGGGAAGGATAAATGACATTCTCCCGTGTATATTCCAAGGGGCATTATTTAATACCCTCAATCATAGTAAAGATCGGACGATTCCATATAATTATAAAGGGGGTATACCTTCCGGTACCTTTCAGCTCTTGCTCTTAGCAAGCAATTGCTCATCGAACGGTAGATTCTCTTTGATCGCCCACAGGTCGTCATAGCTGAGAATCCAGCGATCGGCTCTGGACAGATCCTGCCGGCCGGAGCCGGGGTTGTGAAAGCCGATGCAGTACATTCCTGCACTTTTGGCTGCCTGGACCCCGTTCTGTGAATCCTCAATAACGATGCAATGAGCCGGTGCAATGCCTAGCTGCTCGGCGGCGTATAAGAAGATGTCCGGTGCAGGCTTACCCTGCAATACCTCTTCACCGGTGATTCGAATGTCGAAGTAACGGCCAAGTCCTGTCTTTTCCATAATGAGATCAATCAGCGCCCGTGGAGAGGAAGAGGCCACCGCGACCGGAATCCCTTTCTCTTTCAGCCAGTCCAGCCACCGCTCCAGTCCGTCAATCGCCACAAGGCCCTCGTGCGCAATCATCGTCTGCATCACATTTTTTCGGTGATAGGACAGGGCCTCTTCCACCGTATTGGTGAGCTGATGCCTGTTCAGCACTTGACGCCACATGGATTCGAGTGTCACTCCGACATAGGTGTGATGCTCTTCTTCCGTCATGGGCGCACCGAAATGGGCAAAGGAGCTGCGTTCGACCTCAAAGTAAATCGGTTCGCTGTCTACTAACACCCCGTCCATGTCGAAAATGACCGCTTTGACCGGAACGGACGCTGATAGGTCTCCTGTGCATTCATTATTGGTCGGTGTAACATGATGGATGCTCGTCATGTCCATTCTCTCCCTTGTTAGTAGCTAAATTTAGTTGCCGGAGCCATTAGATTGCAGTACAATCTTGATCGCCTGAGACGAAGGCTGAAGTGTCCGCTCGCTGATATTGCATCCAAGCGTCTTAAAGGCTTCATGGTAGTCATCAAGCGGATACGAGTGGGTTATGATTTTTTTGGCGGGAATGATTTGTTGCTCAATCAGGTAATGCGCCGTGGAGAACGTGCCCAGAGAATCAATCGAGCCGATGATTTTAAGGCTACGGTCAACTACCTCTTTCGGATTAAACGAACTTATCCCATCTCTCAGCCCCACCAGCATCAAATACCCGCCGCTCGCAAGCTGGCTTAGTACCTCAGTGCCGACCACTCCTGTGGTATCCACAATCATGTCCACCTGATTTTTTAACGGAGCCAGCTCATGAATGGCCGACTCCAGTGTGGCGTGCGCGGACCACCGTTCGGGAGCAATAGAATCCGCTATAGCGAGCCGTTCCTCCGAGATGTCAACAAGGCAACCAGTTATGCCTTTCGAAGCAAGAGCATAACTGTACAGAATCCCGATCGGACCTGCGCCTAAAATAACGGTTGTGAAGTTCGGCAGCAAGTGAATCTGGTTGATTCCGGTCAGCATACAGCTCAGCGGTTCGGTCAGCGTCGCTTCTTCGTAGCTGATATGGTCCTTCAGCTTGTACAAAAAACGGTCCTCAGTCACATAATAATCGGTGAACGTACCGTCGGCGCTAACTCCGGTCTCGGTTACGGATTTGTGTGTGCAATGATTCTGTCTTCCTGTCCGGCACATTTCGCATTGGCCGCAGTAGTATGTTGGATCAATCACCACCCGGTCCCCAGGCTGCAGTGAACTGACGGCTGATCCTACAGCGATCACATCCCCCGCTGATTCGTGGCCCAAGATAGTGGACGGAACGGCATGATATTTGCCACTAATGATACCTAGGTCCGTACCGCATACGCCTGTCGCCCGAATTCGGACGAGTACATCGTTATCTTTTTTTATCTCCGGGATAGGTCTTTCCTCAAGTGCGACATCCCAAGCCGATTTGTATACCAGTGCAAGCATGAATAATTCCTCCTTTTGCCTGTTAGGCAGATAGTTAGTGAAGGGTGGTCAGAACAGTGTCAAGCCGCTTGGCAATTTCGACAATCTCATCTTCCGTAGCCGTGAGGGAAGGTCTCACTTTGACCACATTGCCGTAACCGTAACGGGAGCCTCTGAGAATCAGCTGCTGTTCGGCAAAAGCGCGGTCGATAATCGCATTGCTCTTAACTGCGTCTGGGGCATTATCCTCGTCGACAATTTCCAGTCCCCACATCAAGCCGACGCCGCGAGCCTCACCAATGATACAATCGTGCTTGTCGGCCATCTCCGTCAGCAGGGTTCCGAGCAGGCTTCCTTTGGACCGAACGGCTTCCAGAAAACCGGGTTCAGACACAACCTCTAGCGTGGCTTTAGCTGCCGTAACCGAGATTAGATTACTACCTGAGGTGAAGGAGTGCTCGTGCTTCTCGAGGACATTAAGACGAGACTGCATCAATACTGCTGCTACCGGTACACCAATGCCGCCGAGACCCTTGGCGAGAGTAATGATATCTGGCTGGATATCAAACAGTTCACTTGCAAACATATAGCCTGTCCGCCCAATCCCGGTCTGCACCTCATCAGCGATTAGGATCAGCCCGTACTCGTTGCACAGCTGACGGAGACGCTTAAAATATCCTGCAGGTGGGATGATATTGCCTCCGTTGCCCAGGATGGGTTCAATAATCATACAGGCCACAGAACCTGAGCTTGCATACTCAATAGCATCCGATATGGCTTCGACGCATTGATAGCCACACTTGTCAGGCGAAGAATTAAACGGGCAGCGATAGCAGTAGGGAGCAGGTACATGAAGGGAATTTGCTGCAGCCGAGTTGGGAAACTTCCTCCGCCGGAAGGCGTTGCCGGATATGCCTGTTGCGAACTGGGTCTGCCCATGATGGGATAGATACAGGCTGATTATATCGAGCGCTCCCGTATATTTCTGGGCTAGCTTCACAGCGCATTCGTTCGCCGTAGAGCCGGTAATATCTCTCATCCATCCCGCGTCAATGCCGTTCGGCGTATACTGGATCAAATGATCCAGGACTTCCTCGACATAGGGCTCGGTAAAGGATGAGGACATGTGGGCAAGATTGGCGACTTGTTCCTGTACTTTGGTGACGACATGAGGGTGATTGTAACCGAGTGAGAGATTGAAGGTGCCAGATACGCCATCTAAATATTCCTTACCCGAATCGTCAATCAGAGTAATGCCTTTTCCGTATCTGAAGCGTTCTTTGGTTAAGGTATGCACGATGTTCCCCTCCATATCAGAATATACATTCTCATTAAGTACATCCTTAAAAAATGTACTGCCCTGCTACTACATAAAGCGGTGGGCCTCACCTCCCCCAAGAATAAAGAATCTCATCCTTCCTTGCCCTGATGGACAAGGGAGTCAACTACCCGTCTGCTCCTGCCATTCCACAGATGCGAGAAAATGACCGCCAGCAGCAAAATTAGGCTGAAAGCCGCCAAAATCCAAAGGGTAGACGTCACCGACCATTCGCTCATGCTCCAGCCTGTTACATATTGAAGCACTGCTCCGCCAATTCCGCCTGACGCAATTAGAATGCTGGTCGTTCTCTCGGTCATTCCCGGAATCAGCACGTTCGCATAGACGAGGGCAATACAGAAGAGACCGGACATGAATAACCCTGCACCAAAAATCAGAAGGTATGTAGCCCACTGACTGGAGACAAACGCCATTGCGACCAGAAAGCAGAAAGTTCCGATTCCGCTCCACAGCAGGAAAGGAATATATCCTGCGGACTCTGCAATCTTCCCTGAGAACATGCGGCCGATGATCATCGCAATCCATAGTATGCTAACACCCAACGAAGCTACGGATTCCCGAATCTGCAGGGTCTCGATCAGAATAGAGGGTAGGAAGTTCATGAGCCCCAGTTCAAGCCCCATGTAAACAAAGAAAAATACAATGAATATTCCCAGTAACACACGGTGCTGTACAGAGTACCGGGCTTGTTCGACCGATCGCTCAGAGGTTTGGAGATCTGCTTGAATAAGATGGGAAGAGGAGGAAGTAGGCATGGTAATCCAGAACAGCCCCAGAATAAACGTCAGAAGGGAGATGGTGTAGAAGGTCAAATACCACACTCCAAGCCAGATATACAGGCTTACCACTGCGGGAATGAGCAGTGCACCAAGTGCAAAATAGACATCCAGCTTGGACATGGCTACGGCTTTCTGCTCTTCGGTGAACTCAATCGTGAACGCTCCGATGGACGACTCAATGATGCCTGAGCCGAAGCCAACCCAGATGGTCATCACGATAACCCAGGTCCATGAGGGGAGTACACCCAAGATGGCATACCCTGCTACGATACTAACCAGGGCAATGGACAGCATAGACTTGCGACCGATGTGTAGAGCCATGAAGGGGGAGAACAGAACACCGACAAGAAATCCGAAAAACTGAAGGAACAACAATAATCCGCCATCGCTGTACCCCAGTCCATAGTAAGGCAGTAGGACCGGCAGTAATGCTCCAAGCACCACACTAGTAATGCCGATTAACAGATAGAAAGCACAACTTAAAGCGAATAGTCTCTTCAAGGTCCGTCCCTCCATAAGTCTATATTTTTTATATGGATTCTGTTGCATTACTAGATTATACCTTTTTATTGGAAATGTACACACGTATTTATATAAAAAATGTAAAAATAATCGTTCGACAATTTTACACGTATTTGCTTAATCCAGTTAAGGTGAAACCAGTTTACCTGAAGAAACTGCATGCGGAAGGGAGAAATAAGATCAGCCCAAATTGTTTTCGGGCGCCAAACCGCTCATAATTGAGGCATAACTTTGTGTTTGCAAAATTAGGTTAGTAAGGATACCTAACAGTTGTTTTACTTAATACAACTATGATTGATAGGGTAGGAAAAAGAATGTTAACCGCTTACAATTTAAAAGGGAGAGGGAATTTTTTCGAAAGTCGAGAAGGAGAAAAATGAAAAGAAAAGAAGGAATGCAGTGCAGCATAATTATCAATAGTCATGTGTACGGCTTTTTTGAACTTTACAACAAAAGGAGTCTACCAAAATGAATTTTTATTTAGAAATCCCGGAGCTTGACCGACATTTTCCTTTCCGGAGTTTTATTAATAAAGGCGACGTGCTTTGCTATCCTCATTGGCATAAAGAAATTGAAATTATTTATGTGACCCAGGGAACCTTGGATCTGGGAATTAACGATATTTCGATACGCATGAAACAAGGTGAAGTTCAGTTTATAAATGGGGGTGATGTTCATTATTTCTTGGCTTCTCCCGACAGCGAACGGGTGGTTATTCAATTTGATCTGAGCTTTTTTCAAGAGGTTTCCACATTAAGTGATCAGAAACGCCCTCTTAGAACTATATTTACGGAGATGGAGCAATCAAGCTGGAACTGGCCAGAAGAAACAGCAGCTAAAATGCTTCCTCTGATTCAAAGCATTTATGATGAGAACGTCAACCACCACGAAGGTCATGCCTATATGATCAAAGCGAAGTTGTTTGAGATGTTGACTCTTATTATGCGTGAAGTGCCGAGAAGCATGGCGCCAAGGCTTCCTGAAATCTCTGAAAGACCCTTAACACAATCAAAGGACACCCTTTATAAACTGGAACGTATTTTTGAGTATGTGGAATGCCATTATCATGAAACCATTTCGCTGAAGAATGTCGCTGATTATATGGGGTTCAGTCCCTATTATTTCGCCAGGCTATTTAAGAAGAATACGGGGATGACCTTTGTAGCATTTTTGAATGATTACAGACTGAATAAGGCAAAATGGATTTTGTTGAATGAAAATAATCCGATCACTGAGGTCGCAGAGGCCGCAGGGTTCAGTAGTGTAAAGACGTTTCATCATCTCTTTAAAGAAGCAACAGGAACATCACCATTGAAATACCGCAGGACAATATTCGGGAATAAAACAGCAAGAAATGAGGAGGAAAGCTTTTCATGAGATTTGTATGATAGAGCTATCCGATGAAGTGAAGGGAGAGTTACGAGGACATTAAAATTTATTGATCTATGAGCAACCACTTGATATGCGGTGGGCTTAAATCAGGAGTGGAGGAAGATGAAAATGGGCAATCGTATATACAATGTAGTCATTATCGGTTATGGAGGCATGGGAAGCTACCATGTTCAATTGATCGAATCTAATCAGCAACTTGCCGTTGGCGGTGTATATGATATTGTCGATTACCGAATGGAACTGGCTGCGGCTGCCGGCTATAAAACCTATGCCAGCCTGGATGCCGTCCTTGCCGATCAGGCCGTGGATATTGTTTTGATAGCAACACCTAATGATGTTCATAAGGAAATCGCGATCCAGGCACTGCAAGCCGGAAAACATGTCATTTGTGAAAAGCCGGTTACGATAACGAGCGCGGATTTATTGGACATTGTTGAGGTGGCGAAGAAAGAAAATCGTGTGTTTACAGTACATCAGAACCGTAGATGGGATGAAGACTTCCGAATTATTAAAGATATAATTGGCAATAAGACCGTGGGTGATCTTTTCCACTTGGAATCGCGAGTTCAGGGGGCTAATGGCATCCCAGGTGACTGGCGGCAACTAAAGGCGTATGGAGGAGGAATGCTACTGGATTGGGGAGTACATCTGTTGGACCAGCTGCTTCAGATTACGGACAGCAAAATAGAAAGCGTAGCTGCTACACTTAGCTATATTTTGGGGACTGAAGTGGATGACGGCTTTACCAGCTTTATTGAGTTCAAGGACGGTCTGACCGCAGTCATTGAAGTGGGTACAACCAATTACGTAAAGCTGCCGCGCTGGTATATTAAAGGAACTGAAGGAACCGCAATGATTAGAGATTGGGATTTGAGTGGAGAGATCGTCACCCGAAACCCAGATGTCGCTCACGTGGAACCCAAGCCGATTCAAGCAGGTCAAGGATTGACGAAAACGATGGCGCCGCCGTCTGAGGAATCCACCCTTAGGTTCCCGATTGAGAAAATACCTGCTGCTGCAGAAAGCTTTTATGAGAATTTTGTCTCCACCATCGAAGGAAAAGCGGAGATTGCGATCAAAAATGAAGAAGTACACCGTGTATTGGTGCTGATTGAGACGATTTTTGAGGCGGCAGCAACCAAAAGCGTGATTCGAAGAACTATTTAAATCCGCTCTATTTTTCGATCCATCATAAGAGAGAGATATAGGATCCTGGAGAGAACCAAATAGTATTGATCTAATGAAATTTTGGGATGCGTTTAAGTAATCAGTAAACCTTTGAAATGGTGAGCAAAATAATTTTGCCCACCATAAAACACAAGCGGGCATCGCTCCACAACCGAATTCTATTGCTTGATCATTTTTAAGTTGCTGAGATTTCGAATAGGTTTAATTTACACGTAAAGAGAAAAGAAGTTTTTACATAAAATCCGCTATTTCCTCCTTATAAATCAACATATTCTACTCTGAATTCTTCCATAAAAACATAAAATAATCCATGAGAGTGATAGAATAATCATTTGTACGAGAAAAGAGGAAGGGAGAGATCGTCACGGGGATACTTGTATTAACATCTGTAATTGTTGTAACGCCGATCAATGCTGATCAATGCAAAAAACGTTGATGCGGACCCTTCGAACAACCGAGGTGGTGCGAATCATGTTTCAAGCGGCAATGCAGCCAACAGTGATCCAATGAGAGTCACCAGGTGCAACCTACCAAGATTTGATTAATGCTGCACACGATAAAGATATAAAATCATACAGGATGTTGTGTACAACTACTCTAGCCGCTGGGGTGCAAAAGGTTTATTGTACTTGATCTCCCGGATAATCCTGCCTCCGGTAAGATCGGTGAAAACGGGCCTTTCTTGAAGCCTTAATTTTTAAATATAAGAAGCATGAAGGAATGACATTCCTAGGAGTGTCGGTGATTTGAGGTTTTAAAAACACACTCATAAACATATGGGTGTGTTTTTTGGTGTTGAGGATGAGTCGTTCGTGCCATTAACAGAATTTTATTATGATTAAGTAATTCGCCATATTCCTCTTCATTGATTGAAAGTATCACAGATAACAAGAAGATGTAACATTTTTCGCAGCTTATTACGTTAATGTAGACACCTTAACCTACTTAAGAGTATTCTTATGTGTACTTAAGAGGGATCCCATCGCAACCAAAACTAATGAATATGTAAGTAGATAAAGGAGGCCCATACGTATGAAGTCTCATACCTCTGGCCGTATTAAAATCCCGCCAGGATTGTGGGCAGGATTATGTCAGTTAGGGTTTGGCGCCCACGAGGTAGCTCGCAAAGCACGATTGCCGATCACCATTAGTACTGAAACAGTAGTCACCACCGCTCAATATTTCGCGATCTGGCAGGCATATTCTGATCTCATTGGTGACACTGCACAAGGAATCATCAAGCTTGCAACCGTCTTTGATACAGCGAAGTACCCACCGACTGTCTTAGCGACTTACCATGCTCGGGACTACCGCGACGCTCTAAACCGAATGGCTCGGTACAAACAACTGTGTCCCCCGGAAAACCTACATATCACTGAGAAGGGGGAGCACTGTACAATTGATCTGGAATGGCTGTCTCCCGAGCAATCTGGTCCGCCGATGCTGGTGGGTATTACGCTGGCTTGTCTTCTGGAGATTGGACGACGGGGGACAGGTCAACCTTTGACAGCGCAGCTTGTTGAATTTTCGCACTCCATGGGCGATGTACAAGCCCTTGAAGCATACTTCGGCTGTCGCATTCGAATTGGTGCAAAATGTAACCGATTGACGCTACATCGAAGAGATCTGGACCGTCCCTTTGTCTCGTACAACAAAGAGTTGCTGGAAATCCTGACTCCTGCTCTGGACAGATCGTTGGATGAGCAGCAGCGCAGCCGCTCAATTACTGAAATGGTCAAATGGATCCTGAAACGTAGCCTTACAGGAGGGCGTCCTGACATTCAGGCTGTGGCGAAGGAGCTCAGTATGAGCGATCGTACCTTGCAGCGCCGGCTTACTGACGAAAATACGAGCTTCAAGTTTCTATTGACACAAGCTAGACATGAGCAGGCACGAGAGTACTTGGCAGACCCCTCGCTCGATATTAAAGAGGTGGCATTTTTGATTGGATATGAAGACCAGAATTCGTTTTACCGCGCCTTCCGCCAATGGGAGGGTGATACACCTTCAAATTGGCGGACTGAACACTTAGGTACAAACTCGATATCAGGAGCACGTTAGGACTGCCTAATGAGTTTTATCATTTGGCGTGTTAAACAAGAACTTTGGCGCAATATGCTAGTTACTGGACAATCCAGACAAGATAATATAATCACTATCCAGAGCTCAAGACTGTTTTAAAAAAGGAGAAGTGTATTATGGATATGGGATTAAAATATAAAACAGCTTTAGTTACAGGATCAACGAAAGGCATAGGTAAAGCAACTGCCATTGAACTAGCCAAAGAAGGTGTTAATGTACTAATTAATGGACGAAATTATGAAGAGGTAGAACGAACTGTAAATGAAATTAAGTCAAATTTCCCAGCTACCTCCCCTCAAAATGCGACAGCCGATATTGTGGATATTGGACAAAGAGAAGCTTTATTTGAAAAATACCCTAGTATTGATATTTTGGTTAACAATACGGGCATTTATGAAATTATGCAATATGAGGACGTAGACGATGAAGTATGGGAAAAATACTTCCGTACTAACGTTCTTGCTGCAAATGGATTATCAAAATTTTATTTACCTAAAATGTTGAAAAATGATTATGGCCGCATTATTTTTATTGCGAGTGAAGAAGCAATTATGCCTTCAGGACAAATGCCGCAGTATTGTATGACAAAATCTATGTTGTTATCATTGTCAAAAAGCTTATCTAAATTAACAATAGGGACAGAAGTTACAGTCAATACGATCATGCCAGGACCAACACTCTCTGAGAATGTGCACCAAATCATTGAGAGTATGTATCCTCATGAAAATATGACTTTTTCAGAAAAAGAGAAAGATTTTATGGTTACAAACCTGCCTCAATCTGAAATACAGCGATTTATCAAGCCTATTGAAATAGGTAGACTAGCTACATTTGTATGTAGTCCTTATGCATCTGCATTTAAAGGTTCGCCAATCCGTATGGATGGGGGAATGGTACCGACTATTTTTTAGCGCTTGTGGAGAAGCTTGCTGAAATTAGCGCTGACATTGCGGAACATTATAATAAGATGAAGTCAAATATCATTCGAGGGTAGGATGAGGATCATGAACCATTTTGCTATGTATGGAAAGTTGACGGCACGTCCAGGGCAAAGGGACGCTCTTGCAGACATCTTGCTAGAAGCGGCCGATCTGTTGAAGTCGAATAATGACTGCTATTTGTATATAGTCAATGTGTCAGACGACGACCCGAATGCGGTGTATGTGACCGAACTGTGGAAAGATGCAGATGCCCATGCAGCCAGTCTTAAGAACGAAGAGGTACTGGCGTCGATACAACGCGGCCGATCGTTGATTATTGGAGCGGAGCCCATTAAACTGCGTGCTCTAGGGGGAAAAGGCCTGTAGGGTCATGATGCAGTTACTGCTACCACTGCAGCCGATCACTCGGTTGCTTTTAAGCTAACCAGCAGGATAGTCCTAATGAAACACTTTTGAAACATGTGAAAGGTTGGCAGATAAAATTGGCCCTGATATAATAAGGGTAATTCACTGAGGAGAGATTTTTTTGTCTAGAGCTGTTCTTTACTAATCCAATTCCATAAAAAGAGGTTTTCATGCACCTACTATTCGTCTGCCCAATTTTTGTATTACGGGTGGGGATTTGAAAGCTTCGGAATTAGTTAAGAACAACGGATATTACCAGATCCTTAGGGATACCTGTTATTATGAGTCCAATCCGTGCTGGTTCAGCGCGGATTTTTTTGTGGCAAAATAGCAGGTGATATGAGGGTAGGAATGACGTATGTTCATTCCTGCCCTTTTCTAATTTTAGCAAAGGGGGATAGAAGGGAATTACTCCAATTTGGTCCAATACAACCAGACTTCTTGAATGAAAGATTCAATCTAAGTAAGTAGAAAGGTGGACAATACATGAAACTTCAAACGAATCGGCTCCTATTAAAAACACTTGATCTTAATTTAATCGAAGCAGCAGCCCAACGTGATATAGGTGCTATTGAAGCTTTGGGTTATAAAACCAGTGATGAATGGCCGGGTCCTGATTTCTTTGAAGCTTTACCTTATTTTCGAGAACTTTTGATAAAAAATAATGGCACTAGAGGTTTTGATTCTTGGATCATTGTGGAGAAGGATACCCAAGAAATTGTTGGAGGGATTGGTTTTTTAGGAGATCCTGATCAGAACGGTAAGATTGAGATCGGTTTTGCAACGAATGAAAGTCATCGCCGCAAAGGCTATTGCTATGAAGCCGCTCAAAAATTAATAGAGTGGTCCTTAAATCATGAAGAAGTCCAAATCGTAACGGCAAGATGCGCACCTGACAATAACAGCTCTAAGAATTTGTTATTGAAGTTAGGATTTCAAATTGATCACAAAGATGAAGAATTGCTTTATTGGAAATATCAAATGAAGAAAGTAGGAGGGGGTCAGCAGAAATGATCCGGCGAGATCTAGGTGACGTAGATTTCATAAGAGCAAATTTAATGGGGCCTAGTTCGATTATCATGCTCGAGGAGCTATCGAAAAATTTGACTTTGCAGAAAGGAATGAGAGTGCTGGATTTGGGCTGTGGGACCGGACTTACTTCTATCTATCTGGCGCAAAAGTTTGACATAACCATATTTGCTGTCGATTTATGGATTATTGCAACTGAAAACTATAGAAGATTCAGAGAGTTTGGTTTGGAAAGCCAAATTATCCCCATCCATGCAGATGCCTGCCACTTGCCTTTTGCAGAGCAATACTTCGATGCAGTCATAAGCGTAGATGCGTATCAATATTTTGGAGCGAATGAGCTTCCCAGTCCTATGGGGTGGAATTCGCTAAACTAACTAAAAAACGATAGTTCAACGCTACCAAAAAAACAGCCGAGCGCTCGGCTGTTTTTTAACTAACGGGCAGATTACACTAATGCAGATTCCTCATCGCATGAAGCGGTTAATCGATGCTAGGGTCGAACGTACAGGCTTAGGTCAAAAGAGTAAAAAGCGAGAACGGCCCATGAAGGCCTCCACAAGCTTTCTCAATTCCCGACGGGTCTACCCGAATATGGAGAGGCTTTAGAACTTGTATCCATAACATTTTTTAAACACAGATTGTCGATATTCCAAAATACTGTTTAACAGTGCTTTTTTCTCTCTAATATCATCATTTTCTTTTGAAATGCCGATATAAAATTGAGTCTAGAGAACTATTTTATACATAAATTTTACCTAAAGGAAGTGGAAAGAGATGTTGAAAAAGAAATGGCTTATCACCCCGTTGGTTGCGACGACACTATTTTTCGGTCAATCTGCATTCGCGGCAAACACGTTTCCTGATGTGGAAGGAACAAAATATGAATGGGCTGCCGAATCGATTCGTTCCATGGTCGACAAGGGCGTTGTCAAGGGCTATGCAGATGGGACCTTCAAGCCAAGTAAAACCATAACGAAAGCGGAATTTGTACATATGTTTCACAAGCTTTTTCCAGAAATCGATCATTCTTCCGGCGAACCTTCCGACTTTGTGGATGCGCGTAAACACTGGGCGAATAAAGATTTTGCAGCAATATTCAACGGGGACTACGTCTGGCCGTATGCTGAAAGTGTTGGCGGGAAATATCCAAACTATCAATTCTATGTCAAACCTGACAAACCATTGACCCGCTGGGATGTGATGATGATCGCCTCTCTTCGGACGGATTATACCAATCAGACGCTTCATCCTGAGATTGAGGAAGTGATTTCCGCAGCTGCGCAGTACAAGGATATAAAAGTTCGTCAGGCCAATTACAATGACAATTTCTCGGCCTACTATCCGGTGCTGTACATCGACAAGACTGGAGAAGAGTACAACTATGATGGAGATTCCCAGGATCAAAAGGCAGAAGCATTCTACACCCTAACCAAGATGGGAGTCCTTACTGCTAATGAAAGATACCTTCACCCAAAAGCGCTAGTCACACGGGCTGAAGCTGTTACCATTTTACAGCGTTTGTACGAAGCTACAACGAAGTAATTTTTAAATCAATGATGATCAGACAAAAGCAAAAAAGATCCAACAAATGGCTTCATTTACACCTCAAAGGGTAGGCTGTTAGGTTTTGATAATCCGAATTCAGAAAATAAACAAATCTAAAAGTATGTCAATGAATTTGTGGAAGAATTATTGAGATTTCAAACCGCTGATCTGAACAAATCAAATCAGCGGTTTTTTTTAGTATGAACGTGGGGGAAGATCAAGCTGCATTTTTTGGAAAGTTTTTTGACAGGTCGACGAAATCGAGGTTAATATAGATCCATTAAATCCTTGATTAAAGTGGGGAATCTGAAGTATTCAAAAGCAATGAAGAATGCACTCCACACGATGCTTTATTTAATTGCCTTTGCGTCAGACAGACCGAAAGGGAATGGTTAGCTTTGATTAAAATATAGTTAGTATATATCTATTAAGTCTTTAATACTTGAAATTTTACCAAGTCGGTACATTCTATAAAGTACTGGTTTTTGTGAGAAAATGATGCACTACTATTGTGACCTGTAATCATACAAAAAGGAGACTGAACTTATGTGTAGCGAACGTTCTACTAATCCCTGGAATTCGGAAGGGTATAATGACAAGCTGGATTATGTCGCCAAGCCGGAACAAGGGTCTTGTCCTTGCTTCAGCGAGGGACGAAATCTGTAGTATTTTTCAAACATTGGCGAATATACCAGCCCGCTGGAGCAGACTGACTTCCGTGTTACGTTGGCTCAACACTTCGACAAGCCCACTCCGCTTAAGGGAAATACAGGGGCGCGATAATGATCAAACGACCACTGAATATGCTTTTGTTTTCTGAAAAATGGTATTATGGCAGTTATTAAAAAAATAGCTAATAAGGTTGCTTCACAGAGAGAAACATCAGAATCAATTAAAATAGTGTGCAAAGGTTCATGCAACCGACTTCATAAAACCGTTCGTTTAGGTGAAACGCCTTCTTTAATCCAAATAAATGACATTGGATGCATGATGATTGGTGCCGCGCAATGGTTTGAGATATGAACTTTGTGGGCCTACGACTCATACAATTGCGCTGACTTCCAGTGCTGCCGACTCATGAATACCAAAGACAATGCAATTACCGTGAGGATAATCCCAAGCATTTGAAATCCCTTGAAGCTAAACGTACCTCCCATTACAATAGCTATCAATAATGAAGAGATAATGGTTCCCAGATATCTTGATGTGTTAAATAATCCGGATGCTACACCGATTATTTCTTTTGGAGAACTTTGGAACAGGGCTGCTTGCATACCTACATTGTTCAAACCGTTGCTAATACCGAATGCAGCTAAAGCCAAACACACGCTGATAACCGGTGAAGTTGGATTCAATGTCACGAGCCACACTGACCCCAATGTCATCAGAATTGCGGACACCAGCAATGCCGGTCGGGGTCCTGATTTATCGATCCATTGTCCTGCAATTGGAGAAGTAATTAGCGAGCACAAGCCTAAGCTTAGCATGAGAATGCCTGTTTGGAACTCACTGACATGACGTACCATTTGCAAGTAGGACGGAAGCCCGAAAAAGAGCGAGTAATATAGTACATTAACGAGCATGAATTCAACATTAACCCAAGTCATCGCAGGGTACTTGGCAAATGTACGTAAAGGAATAAAGGGTGATGTCGCTTTTAACTCATGTCGTACGAATATCCCCAGCGCAACGAGACCTACCAGCCCGAAAATGACATTTCCTAATAAGATATGTCCAGATGATTTTGCTGAGAGTAATCCAACGAGCAGGGTAACCAAAGCCACTGTGAAGAGCAGAATTCCTAATGCATCAATCAATTCAAACCATTTACGAAAGGACATGTTGCGTGCTACGGATGTTGGCAGTTCGTCCTTAGGAATAGTCCTCCAAGCCAATACAAAGCTGGCCACCACAAACGGAATATTGATGAAAAAGATAGCAGGCCAATTCCACCAGTGAATCAAGACACCGCCAATAAAGGGGCCAATCGCTGCTGCTCCAGATAGGAATATGGACAAAACAGACAGCGCAGTTGCTGGTTTCTCTGTAATATGAATTCGAACAATAGCCATTCCAACCCCAACCATCATGCTTGTTCCGATGGATTGCACAATGCGGAACACGATGAGCCACCCGAAATTTGGTGATAATGGAGCTAATAATGATGCAATGAAGCTTACAACAAGCCCAGAAAGAAATATCCTCCTACGACCGAATAAATCGCTGGCCTTTCCCATGACAGGTTGTGCGATGCTACTTGCAATGTAGAAAGAAAAAATAATCCAGGAAACACCTGTAAAGTCAAGTTGGAATACATTTTGCAGACTTGGAATAGCAACAGAAACCATCGAAGAATTTAATGGGTTCAATAGTATCCCTAGACCAACTGAAATCAGTAACCACCAGCTGCGAACGCTCATTTCTGGTCCCCCCATAGCGAATTAATATCATCGTACTTGAAAGCGATTATTTATTCCAACGCATTTGATGTTATAATCTCATTGACTTGAGGGAATGAATGGGGGATCATAATGGAACTTCTTCAACTGCGATATTTTCTCGCGGTAGCTCGTTTGGAACATGTGACCGAAGCTGCACGAAGTCTGCACGTTACTCAATCGTCGCTGAGCAAAACGATTCAACGCCTGGAGGAAGATCTGGGGGTTCCTCTATTCGATCGAACAGGGAGGAAACTGCGATTGAATGAGTTCGGAAGCAGATTCCTTCACCGTGCAGAGAGGGCTTTATTTGAATTGGAGCAGGGGAAGCAGGAGCTTAGTGATTTATCCAGCCCGGAACATGGCACTCTCGAATTGGCAGTGACCACCGCAAGCACATTACCCAATATTCTGCGAGAGTTTCGGAAAAAGCGACCCTATATTCAATTTCATGTGCAAATGCTGACCACGCAGGAAATGGTAACGCTGCTTCATAGAGGAGAGGTCGATTTTTGCTTGTCCTCACCTCCAATAGAGGGAGATGACATCGAATGCCAAATCGTGTTTATCGACCCAATCCTTGTAGCTGTTCCAAAGGGGCATCGGCTGGCGGATCGAAGCAGTGTAACGTTGACAGATCTAAGGGATGAATGGTTTGTCGGTGTAAAGAGAGGCTACGGTACTCGCGATTTAGTGGACTCCGTATGCAAATCGGAAGGTTTTATACCTAAGTATGTGTATGAGGGGGATGAACCTGCAAGGCTTAGTACACTTGTGGAAGCTGAAATTGGCATAGCCTTCATACCAAGCACGGCAAGAAACTCACGGGAACATCTTAAATATCTTCAAGTAGAAAATCACGAATTGGTACGTGAGATCGCTTTATTATGGCAAAGGAGTCGGTATATTTCGCGGGCTGCTCTGGAATTCCGTGAGGTAGTTGTAGAATATTTCGGAGCAATATCCAAACAGACAATATAATCCCATATAGAAGTGAAATAAAAAACATTAACAGAAGCGGTAGCGTAGGACATGTTAACCAAACGTCCTAAGCGGCCGCTTATTCTTTTCTTCAACTGCAAAATTTGTAATTTCGATTTGTACGCTGCCATACACACATGCCCAGCTATTGAACAGTTATTAGATTGTACTAACCCATCCTTCTCAGCTGGCGAAACTGCTCCGTCGTGATGCCTGTATCCTCCCGAAATCTCTTGATAAAATAGCTGCTTTGATGAAAGCCAGTTTCCAGTGCAATCTGCTTTACAGTGAGTACCGTGGATACAAGGAGATGTTTGGCCAGCGTTATTCGGCATTGGAGCAAATATTGAGCT
Organism: Paenibacillus sp. SEL1; assembly: GCF_054602535.1. Lineage (NCBI taxonomy): Bacteria > Bacillati > Bacillota > Bacilli > Caryophanales > Paenibacillaceae > Paenibacillus > Paenibacillus sp. SEL1. Next base: position 4,845,511 of record NZ_CM137723.1, read on the forward strand.
GGGGTGCTGCCCATGATCTGATGGAAGAGCCGGCTAAAATGAAAGGAGCTATAACCTGACGTCGCAGTCATTGTCTTCAAATCGAGCATGTTCCGACATTGCATACGAATATATTCCGCCGTATGACGAATCCTCTCATGGACGGTGCCGCCGGGAGAGGTGCCGAACTTTGAATGCTTTTATGTACAGAGCACCGGAATCTGGAAAAGTGTGTGGATTGAATATGTGAATGAGGTAAGAATCAATGAGGTCAAGATAATACCGGATATCGACCGTCATATGATCCGCTTTGACTTTCAGTCGAAGCTTTTATCGAACGTTTCCGTGCAATCACCGGAGCAATTAAAGCGACCCCCTATCTCTCGGGCTATTGCTATACACAGGTAACCGATGTACAGCAGGAAGTTAACGGATTGTTGACGGAAGACCGAAAACCGAAGGTTCCGCTTGAAGTGATTCGGGAAATAAATCTGGCTTGAAGCGATAATTAAGATAATAGAATTTGCAGAACGGTTGCATGCTGTTGTTCAGCCATTGCTGGATTCACTTAACTAGAGAGTTTAAACTTGGAATAGCAATGTTGGAAAACAGGACAACTTTTCGCATACAGGCTTTTTATTAGAAAACTGGATTTAATTTTTTTGGTTTTTTGTTCCCCACTCACATAACCCTTCCAAAACAGGTAATAACGTTTCTGCTTTATCTGTGAGACTGTACTCGACTTTAGGGGGGACTTGAGGATATTCTTTCCGATTCACCAGACCATCCGCTTCCAATTCTTTTAGTTGTGAACTCAATGTTTTATAAGTAATAGCCCCTATCTGTCTTTTCAGATCATTAAAGCGAACTGTTCGGTTTTCGGCTAGGAGATAAATAATAACCATTTTCCATTTACCACCAATCAGTGAAACTGTATAACCAAAAGGTGTATCTTGAATGTTTTTAACTTTACCTTTAAATTCAGCCATACTCATGTTTACAATATCCTTTCGGGTAGTACCTATCAAAATAGTGCGTACTACGTTTTTATTTGTGTTCAGTTTATACTAACCTTACTTTTGAAGTAAAGGAGAGAAAAACATGACTGAAAAAACAATACGTCTGTTAATGCCACAATGGCAAGGGGGAAACAATCCTAATTACTCTTTTGGAGCCGAACTGCTTGCTTGGCTAGCTCCGGATAATGATCAACCCCTTATTCATGTTCCCATTCAAGCTTATAACGGTACTCCGCTTGAAAACGAAAACGGTATGAATGGGAGAAAACAGCTACTTGAACAGTTAGAGGCTGCTCAGCATATCATTGATGCTCATAAGCCAGATCGTATTGTAATGTTTGGTGGTGACTGCTTAGTGGAACAAGCTCCATTTGCCTATTTGAACGAACGATACGGTGGGGAATTAGGTTTAATTTGGATCGATGCTCACAGTGATTTAGTTAGATATGTGGGCTATGATAACGGACATACATTACCGCTCGGAAATCTTTTGGGAGAAGGAGATGAGGAGTTCGCAAAACATGTGAAAATCCCACTAAAACCTGAAAATGTCTTTATCGCGGGATTAGCGGCTCCTACAGAACAAGAAGCAGAAGTCATTTCAGAAGCGTTTCAAAGACTAGGCATAGCTCCTGCAGAATCAGACACAGAAATGATTCAAAGACTAGGGATTAAAACTGCAGGAACCAAAGAGTTAACGAATAGTACTGAATCTATTAGAGAGTGGATTAAAGAAAGTGGCATTAAGCATCTAGCTATTCACCTTGATTTAGATGTGCTTGACCCAAAAGCATTTCGTTCTTTACTGTTCGCCAACCCTGAAGCGCCCTATAATTTTTCTCCTGCGGGAACAATGCAAATGCCTCAGCTACTTAATCTGATTAAAGAACTATCTGAAGAGACAGATGTAGTTGGATTAGGTATAACGGAGCATATGCCGTGGGATGCTATTAACTTAAAGAATCTGCTTGGAGAGATACCTATTTTAAATAAGTAAGTTCATACATGGATTATAATAGAACAATGATCTGCTTAATCATAAAAATACACCTCCGCAAACATAAAGTGCGTGAGTGCATTTTTATGATTAGCGATTTTGACATCCTATATTTGGGATTGTGATATGTAGGAGAAAATTCAACGAATTTAGTTTTATGAATGAACAGAGCTGAGAAATGACAACTTAAGAAAGTAGTATACATCACAATTTCCAAAGGAGGATATCTGTTATGGCTCACCAGAAGAAAAGGAAAGAAGCAGCCTGGAAGTCACGAAAGCAAGAGCAGCATCCCCATGGTAAAGTCAAATCGCTCAAGGAGCTGTCCAGCGAATAGGAGTGAGGAGTATACTGCTTGAAAGAGAAGGACTGTCGGTGAAATTCATCGGCAGCCCTCTTTTTGCAATAATTTCGCTTACAGGAAATAATCCCTTTAATGTTGCAGCTGGATTTACTAATAACTTTCCAGCTATTGCTTGTAAGCTTTTCAGATTGTAGACCTCATTAGGATGAAAAACTGAGTATGTAGTTATTCATAATATTCTCTTTGTATAACAACCCAATGCAGATAGCGGGACTTGTAAAAAATGTTTTCCTGATGACAGACAGTTGGGGTTGGTTGGGGATGAAGATGCGCAGCGTTCTACTAAAGAGGGTATCTTCTTAAATTCGTTTTTCTACAGGTTGCCTGTTCCGGCTAAGAATTGAAGCATCTCCTGTCCAGGAGATGCTTCTTCTACGTTATGATTGGTGAGTCTGAGATAAGCTGATTTATCAGGATACGATTGAATTCAGGAGACCCTGCTTCACCTGATCCGACAGGGGCATAAGTGGCAGACGCAATTGCTCGGCGGCAATAATCTCTTGTTGGGTAAGCCACCACTTGATCGCGGCCGGGGCTGGCTCTGCAAATACATGCTGGATCATCGGTTCTAGTAGCATAAAACTGTCTCGCGACCCGTTCATGTCGCCAGCCACAAAACGTTGGTATATATCCACATACTTCTGGATATGGAGATGAGCGGATGCAAGCATACCACCGGTAGCCCCCTGGCATAGCATGGCATGGAAATAGGCATCCTCTCCGCAGAGGACAGGCTTGGTCTCGTACTGGGCCAATTTTAAGAGCAGATCAAGACCGCCCGTGCTGTCCTTGAGCCCAATTATGCCATCTAGGTCCAGCACTTTGCGAATTGTATCTATTGTCATGCGACTACCCGTGCGAACCGGAATCTCATATACTAGCACAGGCAGGCCTACACGAGATACGACACGGAAATGCTCCAATATTCCTTCCTGCGTCGGCCGGTTGTAATACGGAGTGACCACCATGGCTGCATCCGCTCCTAATTCAGCCGCCATTTCCGTCCGATGCACCGTTGAATAGGTATCGTTCGTTCCCGTGCCAATGACGATCGGAATGGTTTTGTTTATGCTCTTCAGAACATCCTGCGTCACATGTACCATCTGCTTCACTTCATCCCAGGATACGGTTGGCGACTCTCCTGTCGTACCGTTAACGACCAGACCCTGGATGTCATGGCCTGCAAGATAGGTAACATACTTCCGGTACGAATCGATGTCCAACTTATAGTCACGCGTAAAAGGTGTAATCAGCGGTATGAAAATCCCATGAATATGTTGTTCGTTCATCATCATCAGTTATCCCTTCCCGTTGAATTAAATCTAATGTAACATAGGAAACAGCATCAGAGTTATCTATAATAAACGATGATTCTAATCAAAATTTTCGATGGGGTGGCCAGATTGGATTTCATTTATCTTCAAACATTTCGGGAAGTTGCCATTCGTGAAAGCTTTACAAGAGCAGCAGAAGTGCTCGGTTACGCACAATCCAGCGTCACGACCCAGATTCAAAAGCTGGAGAAAACATATCAAGTTAAATTGTTCGAGCGCTACAATAACAATAAGATTCGTCTTACCTCCGCCGGAGAAGAGCTGTTCAAGCTTGCTGGACAAATGCTGGAGCTTTTCGAGCAATCGAAAGAAAAATTGGCCAAGCAGGGCGGAGGCTCCATGACGATCGGTACTATGGATTCCATCGCTTCGTATTTTCTGCCGCCGTATATGCAGGCGACTCGCAAAGAATACCCAGATCTGAACATACGATTGCATACGGATCGCGAAGAGATGATTTTGCACCAGGTGAGGGAAGGGGAGGCCGATGTTGGGTTGATCCTCGCGGACGATTCAAGCAATCCGGCGTTGCAGTGGATTACCATTCGAGAAGAACCGCTTGTGCTGATTGTCCATCCGAACCATCCGCTTATCGCTAAAGAGCGAATCGACCTGAATGATCTGGTTGATGCGGAGTGGATCATGCCCGAGCATACGTGCAACTACAGACAACTGCTGGAGAGAGTGCTTCGAGCAAATGGAATCACCTATCGCGTGAGTCTGGAGCTGGGTAATCCGGAAGCGATCAAACGGAGCATCAAGACTGGAGAGGGTATATCCATTCTACCTCTAATGGCTGCGCTGGAAGAGATTGAACGGGAAGAGTTAAAGGTGTTACCCTTTGAGCATGCCGAGCTCAAGCTGGAAATTCAGCTTGTTCTTCATCCCAAAAAGTGGGTGTCCAACGCATTGAGCTTTTTTATGGAGAGCATGAGAATATAGATTTTCCTCCACATCAAAATTAATATACAATACGAGCGCTTCCTAGTAGATACCAGAAGCGCTCAAAGTTTAACGTACCGAAGAATGAGAACTTAGAAAGCAAAGATGAACCAAAGTTTATTCAAATCATCGACGTATTTTTTCTGGAGAATAAGCAATCAATATTTGTATTCACTAAACCATTCGGTTACTTAATGTTTAATTAGAACAAGATGATCGACCTTACAGCCAAGAATGGTGATTTAAGTTAATGGGAAAGGAAAAAATATAATAATGAGGAGTGATTAGGTGAAGGTTTTGGTGGTAGGTTCAAATGGACAAATTGGACAACATCTTATCCATTTTTTGAAAGAAAACAAAGAACACACAGTCCGTCCCGATGGTTAGGAAACAAGAACAAGCTAATGCTTATCATAATGGTTCCATGTTCCTGATGTTTTGGTTTTTAGGCAAGGGCATATTCCATTACTTTATCAAATAAAACTGGAGCCCAAAGAAGAACGAAACAATGATCGAACAGAATTGGGTAATAAATATTGTAGAACATACGCATCAAAAAAGGATTGGGAATATCAAGTAGTTTTCCCAAAAAAACCGCCGATATCTCTGTCCCGTAACCTTAAGTTTTTGAAAGATTTTTTAAAAGAGAGAAAGTACTATTCACAATGGTATATAACCCTGTTATCTATCGACTTCAGTGTATTTGGGTCTTGTCCAGTTGACCATCTTGCCTCCACATTCGTAAACAATACAGATCCCCTCTTAATTAAACCATTGATTTATCACCTCATCGCAAAAGGAACATTAATCACCAATCTCAACGAGCTTATTTCATCCCGTAGCATAATATTACTAAACACACAGGTGAACCCCCAAGTAGAAAAAATAGATGGAGGAATGTTGTATGGCATTTAACCAAATCAGGATATATGCTTAGTGTTGTCTTTATGGGAAAAAGTTCAAGGTGGTTACCATAAATCCCCCTCATGTGTGGCTAAGGAGGCCTGATGGTGAGGATCTAGAGATATTTTTTACTGATTTAGTGAATCACCCGACTTTTGTACTGGAAGCCTCGATGAAACTTGAGAAGCAACAAGAGAAGAAGTCATACGATAAAAGTGCTGTACAAATCTCTTCAACTGCAATTTTGGAATACATAAGATGAAAACCTGCTTGTTCTCCATGGATTCTCAGGCTACTAAGCCTGCTGCTACGAAGCCTACAGGAAGTAGACGAAAGAGCGCTGCTGATGATAAGAAGACCGAATAAGGAGAGCGTGCCATGGAAGTCCGATCCGGACAATTCGCATAGCAGCCATTGGCAGAAAAAAAAGGGTTGTCCCATAAGTCATAAAAATGACTAGGGACGTCCTGTTCTCCAATTGTAAAACAATAAGAAACCGTTCCTGGGTAAAATGGAGGTACCACCCGACCATTTGAAAGGATATGGTTTCTTTGTACATTCAATATACCATTATGAGATAAAAAGAGGAGTTACGCAGGACTATCCCTCATCCATGTTATGTGGCTTTGTGGCCAGCCCCTCAATTAATGTCTATTAGCTCTTAAACCTTCAATAAATATGCGGTGTAATCCATCAAGAACTCGTTGGCTTGTAAAGCCTTCATCTTGGAGATGGTAATCGATATTGTGAAGCACGGCCAGCAGGGCTTCAATAGTATATGAAATGTCCACCCCGGATACGTCTCCCTGTTCAACGGCCTCATTTAGCAGATTTCTGCTTATATTGCGCATCCATTGACATAACGGAGATTGCAACGGACGATGCCCGGTTGAGGCCCGGCTGACCTCACAGAGCCAAGGAACTTTCGCTTCTAAAAAAGAGACATATCTTACGATTACATGGTAAAGCCGGTCCAAGGCAGCGGTTTCTGGGGATTGATCAAGAAATGCTTGAACTTCATCAAACAAAGGTTGGTATTCTTCATACGCGATCTCCTGACATATGTCGCCCTTATCCGAGTAGCGGCGGTATAGGCTTGCTTGTCCTACTCCAGCAGTCTTCGCAATCTGATGCATATTGACATTGTCAACACCGTTTTTGATGAAAAGTTCTCTAGCCGCCGCCAAAATTCGTCTTCGGTTTAACTCCTCTCTGGGAATTTTCAGAGAGACAGATTGCGATTCTGAATTCATCATAAACATCTCCCTTCATCATTAATTTAACTGTTATTTAACACGAAAAACGGACAATATGTCCGTTTTTCGTGTATAGGACATGTTGTCCGTCTTCATATTATAATACATTTCGTGAAAAATTAAAAATACATTCATTTGGGTGACCGATGAGCTTTTTTTTATTTCTTGGTATAGTGCTTTTTGTAAATTGGAGGCAAATGCGGTTCAATGCCCGATAGGTCCAGTTCCTTTAAACTTGCGATCGAATGAATAAACTGCTCGTATGCTTTTTTCTTGTCGCTCGTCGTATCTGTTCCGGTTTCGGTTGATGCTTTCCTGCTAACTTCAGAGTTAAGTTGCTTTTGATCCATAGATTACCCTCCATCAAATATATTCAGGCTTACAAATCCGGATGTCTCTTGTGCCAGTCTGTATTCATTTCATAAGTATTGCCGATACCTAGTACTGTCGCTTCTTCGAAGGGGCGGCCAATCAATTGCATATTAATCGGCAGACCGGAAGGTGAGAAGCCGCAAGGCATGCTCAGGCTAGGCAAGCCAGTCAAATTGGTCGGAACCGTAAATGAGTTCAATCTGAATACACTAGCATCATCATCTGCACGCGGCGCAGTGATCGGTGTTGCCGGCGTCAACAAGATGTCGATTCCGGACAATGCATTCAAAAAATCATTGACAATTAGTTGCCGGGCCCGCTGAGACTGAAGGTAAATGGAAGCCGGAATATCTCTACTGCTTTCAAGAAACATTCGGACGTCCGGTCCATACTGTTCCAATTCTGTCTCAAGCCACTTCTCGTGGTACGAGTACATTTCCGTCATCATAATGGCCATCGTCGCACTTCTAACATGTTTGATCAGGGGCAGGCTAACTTCGATGATTTCTGCTCCCAGTTCTCGGAATTTATTGATAGCGGCCTTCATCGCAGCTTCCACTTCCGGCATCAAATCCTCGTAATAGTAGCTTGTCGGCAATCCGATACGCACACCCCTGAGACCATTCGGATACATCTTGATACCTGGCGCAGGCAGATCGACAGTCGATTCATCCTTTGGATCGAAGCCAGACATCACATCCAAGCACAGGGACGCATCCATGACACAGCGGGTCAACGGACCCGAGTGGTCCAATGACCAGGCCATTGGAATGATACCATACCGACTGACCCGACCGTACGTCGGCTTCATCCCTACGACACCGCACAAAGCAGCGGGTATGCGGATCGAACCTCCGGTATCCGAGCCTGTGCCCAGATAAGTAAGTCCAGCCGCTAAAGCAGAAGCCGAGCCGCCGCTTGAACCTCCCGTTACAAGTTCAGTGTTCCACGGATTGAGGCAAGGACCGAAGTGCGGGCTAGTTGTTGTCAATCCCGCAGCGAACTCGTGAGTCTGTACTTTGCCTAGCAGAACTGTTCCAGCCTCATGTAGCTTAGCTGCAACCGTCGAATCGTAATCGGGGACGAAGCTGTTCAATATTTTTGAACCGGCAGTTGTTCGGATCCCTTTAGTGTAATATAGATCCTTATGAACGATGGGAATCCCGTGAAGGGGCCCTTTGTACCGACCATGCATAATATCGCGTTCCGATTGCTTCGCTTGTTCAATCGCCAGTTCGGACGTTTGGGTAACGAAAACGTTCAGTTTCGGATTCAAACGTTCGATGCGGTGAAGCGCATGTTCTGTAATCTCTACCGGGGATATTTCCCTTGTTCGAATCCCCTCGGCCAGCTCATGAATAGCAGCAAAGGACAGTTGGAAATTTAATTTACTCATCTATTCATCCTCCGTATCTTTCGGACATGTCGTAAGTCTACCAAACTAATTACCATAGCTTCCGCTACGATTTGCTTTTCTTGCGAATAAGTATGTCAGGATTGCCAACAGGGAAATGGTAAAATAAACAACAGAAAAAGGCATCTTTAGATCAATCAGTCGGCCGACCAGCGCAGGGCCGAATGCTCCGCCTAGGAGATAGGCCAGTGTGAAAACACCCATCCCTACACCCAGCTCAGCCGAACGGAGTGTCGTCGAAACTAAATTGCTGCTAGAGGTGAGGACACCGTTGAATCCAATCATAAGGATAATGATCAATAAAGCGTCGATCCATGGCGGCAAATGTACGGATACCCCCAGTAGTATAAATCCGCTGATGACGAGACTTTGCGATATGACAAGCACGCGGGAGCTTCCGAAACGATCTGTCCAACCTCCGATCCGGGATCCGAGCAAGGCTGCACAGGCGGCACCGGGAAGCATCAGCAGACCGATTTTACTAGTTGGTAAATGAAAGGAATTCTTCATCATGACAGGAAGAGTAAAGGTTAACCCCGTGTTGCATACGAAGGTAAGGAATCCAATCCCTAGAATTCGTCGGTAAGGAGCATTTTTCATGAAAGATGCATCGATAAATGGATGTTCTTTTTTCTGAATATGAGTACCGAACCATAGAAGAACTGCTGCTCCTGCAATGAGCATAAACCAATAGTTCGTAACCCCTAGCAATACCAACGCCAGTCCCGCGGAGAACAAAACAGCTCCGAGAAAATCGAATGAACCGCGGTCGTGTTTCTTGTCAGGAACATACTTGAATATCAAAGGGATAACAAATAGGCTCAGACTGGACACGATGAACAAAGCACGCCAGCCAAAGTATTGCTCCACGAAACCGCCGAACACAGGCCCGAAGCCGGAAGCAAAGGCAATTGTGGCGGATAAGGTTCCCAGCACCCGTCCCTTGACTGTAGGCTTAAAATACAGGGTTACTGCCGCATAAGACAGGGGAGAGATGGATGAGGCCCCTGCTGCCTGCAGCAGTCTTCCAATGATGACTTGCAAGTATGAATCTGCAAAAAAGCCGATCATAAAGCCGAAAGCTAAAAGGATTAAACCAATGACATACAGCTGGCGAAAGGAAAAGGACTCCGTTAACTTGCCGTAAGTACCGGCGCCGATAGCCATCAAAATGCTGTAACCGACCATAACCCAGCTCACCTGCGAGGAGGTCAGGGCAAAGTCAGCGGAAATCGAAGGTATAGACAAATTAAACATGGTCATATTGATGTTTCCGAAAATAATGAGCAAGCAAAGTGTCCCCATTAATTTCCGCTCATTGCCGGATAAAGCCATTGATTGAGTATCCATAGCCTGTCCCTCCATTACAGGAAGTCAGGAAAGGTGCGGCATTTTTGCGCCTGATCTCTATCGTGTCCCAAGAAAACATAGGACGGCCGAACATCCTGAATTAACTCCTGCATGCGAGTAATCGATTTGGCAGCCATCTCTTGATCGAATGTCAAGAACGGTACGCTATTCTCGAAGTTCTCCCGAGTATAAGCAACATCAATTGTCAGTAGCACTGGACCCGACTTTTCCGTTGTGACAAGGACTGATTGATGGCCAGGGGAATGACCCGGAGTGAATAAAATTTGAACCCCCGGAATCAATTCATGGTCACCCTCAATGATTTGATATTGTAAATCGGGCAGCCTGCACTCTAATGGAGAGTAATCCTCATTGTTTATGGCCGCATCATACTCTGCCCTTTGAATAAGGATCGGCGTATTGCGGAAATGCCCGTTTCCCCCAGAATGATCCAAGTGTAAATGGGAGCTAATGACCATTTGAATATCGTCAGGTCGATAACCTACACGCTTTAACACATTTACGATCGAGTCGCCGTCAGACATGTTGGGGACGACGCGCCCTTCACGTCTAGTCCCCTTGTAGTAATCGGGATTGTTGATAAAAGCGTCGGGCATTCCCGTATCGATGAGTATCAGCCCGCTGGTCGTTTCCAATAGAAAAGACCACACAGGCATTCCGACTAATTTCCCGGGGGCAAGGGTTCGATTAACTGCCGATTGATCTAGGAAACATTCACCTACAGGTAAAAAATACAACTTTTTGATATTCATCCCAGTTTCACCCTTCATATTATAAATTCGGACAGTTTGTCCGATTTGTTTTGATTATATCGGACAAATTGTCCGATGTCAATTTGTTATCGGCGGTTGGGCTTCGGCAAAAGCCTTACACCTGCAACAATACGCCAAGCTAAAGAATGTCGCCTAGGTGGAGTGCAAAGAAACAACGGGGCTGCGTTAAAGCCGCAGTGTACAAAAACCAAGGGGATCGCGATATCAAAGTGAGCAAGAGTATTTGCGGCTAAAGAGCCACGCAAGACAAAAGCCAAGGAGCTAAGGATATCTTATTGAATACACTTCCGGCATATTGACGCAGGTATGAGTTACGGTAATACATGAGACGAATTTAGCTATACTTTTTTTGGTATATGTCTTAGACTTTTTTAGCCGGGCAGATTGCCTACAGTTTACTCAAACGGATGTTGTGTCGCTGTTGCGGTTCAGGTAGAACCAGTAGCTAAAAGGAATCTACTGGTTCTCATTTCTCTTCACAGTTATAGAATGACGAGTGATCATATTAGGGTGTGATTATGTTATTGTTGGAGGATAAGTCTCAGTTATAATCCAAAAAAACGTAAAAATTCTCAGTTAAAGCAAGAAAGTATCACTTATAACTAGAAATTTTAGGAATGTAAGAATAACTTTTGTCTCAAGTATAGCCATTACTCATAGCTGGAAAGCAGCAGTTTGAACTACACAATCATAAGACTGGGGATTCTTTTAAATGAAATCGGTACGGGAAAAGTGGCTGCCGCGGAGAATATCACCTATGGCAGTATCCCACGTGAGGATGTAGCCCGTGCCATTGTGGCAGCTTTAGATGAGGAGAACACATACAAGCGAGCATTTGATCTGATTACTGGTGACGATTCAGTTGTCGAAGCATTGCAAAAAATCTGAAGATGAATGATCAAGTGTGAATCCAAACAATAAAGAATTATTTGCACCAATTACTTTGAAGTTTTGAAATCATGCCTAGAGTTGACAAATGAAACAAACATGTTAATGTATATGCTTGTGCATGCATTTTATTGATGCATTTCATAATATAAATCAGAGAGGAGTCTTTCTCACATGAAAGATTTATTTAGTCCCTATACAATTAAAGGTTTGGAATTGAAAAATCGCGTAGTTATGCCTCCAATGTGCCAATATTCGGTTGACAAAAAGGATGGGGTCGCCACAGATTGGCATTATATACACTACGTTAGCCGGGCGGTAGGCGGAGCTGGTTTTATCATAATTGAAATGACAGATGTAGAGCCAGATGGTCGTATCTCCGATTTTGATCTTGGTTTATGGTCAGATGAGCAGATTCCTGCTCTCAAACGGATTGTAGATGCTTGTCACAGCTACGGTGCCAAAGTGGGAATCCAGATCGCGCATGCCGGACGCAAGGCGGAAGATGCTGAAGTCCCTGTAGCACCATCTGCTATTGCATTTGATGAAAATTCAAAACAACCTCGCGCGCTTGCAACCGAAGAGGTTAAAGGACTCGTTGAGAAATTTCGTGCTGCTGTAGCTCGCGCTGTTAAGGCTGGATTCGACAGCATTGAAATTCATGGTGCACATGGCTATTTGATTCATCAATTTCATTCGCCGCTTACGAACAAACGGGAAGATGAATATGGTAAAGATCTTACCCTTTTTGGTCGGGAGATCATTCAGGCAGCGAAGGGCGAAATGCCGGAAGATATGCCACTGTTGATGCGTATTTCTGCCAAAGAATATGTAGAAGGTGGATATGGTATTAAGGAAAGCATTGCTTTTGCCAAGGAATATCAAAAGGCAGGAGTAGATATGTTTGATATTTCATCTGGCGGTGAGGGACCTATAGCTGCATGGGGCAGACCAGGAACTCACGCAGCGTATCAAGTCCCCTTGGCAAAAGATATCAAAGAAGCTCTGGATATTCCGGTGATGGCCGTTGGAAGACTGGAAGATCCAATTTTGGCGAATGCAGTTATCGGTAATGAAGAGGCCGATCTGGTTGCTGTGGGTAGAGGGATGTTGAGAAATCCTTATTGGTCACTGGAAGCAGCATCAAAATTGAAAAAAGAAACTGCAATCCCTACACAGTATACTACAGGGTTTTAAGACTGACTGTATACATTACTGATTGAGCCTGCTTGGGTCAGTAAAACGATTCGAATCGATTAAGCAAAAAAAGTACGTCCTTTAGACCTTCTGTAAAGTACTCTATCAAGGTACTCTACAAAAGGTCTAATTAATGAACTCTGCGATCACAGAGAGCATCCAGAATATTGTTGCTCAAATCAATTTGCTGGCTGCCTGGGCAGGAGCATGGAAGAAGGTTTCCGATTGTGGCGGGAGAAGTGCGTAAGATTGCCGAATATGCTTTGAATCTGTGGGCGGAATCGATGACCAGACGATTCATCAAAGTACGGCATGTAGAACTTGACCTTACAAACAATAATGAAGATGTTCAGAGGAAGATACATAAGAAGAGATTCAGTTTTAGCTCTGATGTCTTTACATTGGACTTTGTGTAGAAAAATTGGTACAAATACAAGCTAGTTACGAAGGATTTTTTTGTATTCCATATTTTCTCTAATTGACTTTGTGACTCGACATTATTATTATCTTATACTATAAGATTAATTATCTTATACTATAAGATTAATTATCTTATACTATAAGATTAATTATCTTATAGTATAAGGTATTAGCGAGAAGGTGTTGTGACCATTGGATTATAAAGCATTAGCGACAGAATTATTCGAGTATATCGTCAAATCGCGGAAACCGGCATTAGAGGAACGAGGGCACTTCTCACGTGGCGAAATGGGGATTCTCATTTGTCTGAATTTCAATAAGGACGGGGTTACCTCTGGCCACTTGAGCGAATACTTGTCCGTCAGTACGGGACGGGTAGCAACGGCACTGAAGAGTCTGGAGAAGAAAGGACTAGTTGTACGGCGTACTGATGTCAACGACAAACGTAAGGTGATTGTATTCATTACGGATTCAGGTAAGCAATTTATGATTGATAAGCATAATGAAGGAATTGCATGGACCGAGAATGTTCTTCGAAAGTTAGACGAAGAGGATGCTAAAGAACTGATTCGACTCATTAAGCTTATTGTCTCTAGAAGCTGAATTTCTATGCAGATGCAGGACGCACCATACTTCACCAAACATCAAAGACTATCAGATAAAAGGAGAGCAACAGAATGCTAAAGATATTCAAATATCTCAAGAAAAATGAATGGATGCTCGTACTTTGCAGCCTAGCTTTCATCGTTGTGCAGGTATGGCTTGATCTGAAGCTGCCTGATTATATGGCGGAAATTACGACCAAGCTGCAAACGGAAGGAACGCCTGTGTCCGAACTGCTGATTCCCGGCAGTTACATGTTGTTTTGTGCCGTCGGCAGTATGATTGCATCTATTATTGTGGGCTATTTCGCGGCAAAGGTGGCTGCTGGGCTGGCTATGCGTCTGCGTGCGATGGTCTTTGACAAGACCTTATCCTTTTCGATGGAAGAGATGAACAGCTTTTCGACGGCAAGCCTCATTACCCGCTCCACGAACGATGTTACGCAGATTCAAACGGTGGTTGCGCTGGGGCTGCAGGTGATCATCAAGGCACCTATTCTGGCCGTATGGGCTATTGTGAAGATTGCGGATAAAAACTGGCAGTGGACCGCCTCCACAGGAGCGGCCGTGGCTGTTCTGATTTTAATGCTAAGTGTCATTGTTGTTTTCGCTCTTCCAAGTTTTCAGAGAATCCAGCGTCTCACCGATAATCTGAACAGGGTAACACGTGAGCATCTGATCGGACTTCGGGTAGTACGCGCTTATAATGCAGATCAGTATCAGCAGGAGAAGTTCGAGCAGGCTAACGTTGAGTTGACGAATACAAACCTGTTCGCGAACCGATTAATGACGATGATTGGCCCAGGTATGACCTTTATTATGTCAGGTCTGAGTGTCTCTATCTATTGTATCGGCGCTTACCTGATTAACGGGGCGGCCGTACCAGACCGCATCACGTTGTTCTCCAATATGGTCGTATTCTCCTCTTATGCAATGCAGGTGGTTATGGCCTTTATGATGGTAAGTATGATATTCATTCTGATGCCTCGCGCCTCGATCTCTGCCAAACGGATCATGGAGGTTTTGAATACCGAATCCAGCATCATTAACGGGCATGAGACGACAGGAGAAGAGAGCGTTATGGGGCAAGTGGAATTCCGTAATGTCAGCTTCAAATATCCAGACGCGGAGGAGGCCGTGCTTCGCAACATTAGCTTTACGGCGAAACGAGGCGAGACGGTTGCCTTTATTGGCGCTACAGGCAGCGGAAAAACCAGCGTGATCAATCTGATTCCCCGTTTCTATGATGTGACCGAGGGAGAGGTACTCGTGGATGGTGTGAATGTCAGGAACTATAATCAGCAGGCACTCCATAACAAAATCGGGTATGTCCCCCAGAGAGCTGTATTGTTCAACGGTACGGTTGTATCCAACGTTTCGTATGGCGATAACGGAAGAGCAGGAGCTTCGGAGAAACTCGTTAAAGAAGCCGTTGGTATTGCTCAAGGAACGGAGTTTGTCGAAAAGATGGATGGTCAATATCAGGGTAGAATTTCGCAAGGTGGAGCGAACGTGTCCGGTGGCCAAAAGCAGCGGCTGTCCATTGCGCGTGCCATCTACCGTCAGCCGGAAATTTATATTTTCGATGATTCCTTCTCGGCATTAGACTACAGAACAGACCGGATTCTGCGCTCCGCTCTCAAAAAAGAAACCGGCCACGCTACGACACTTATCGTTGGTCAGCGCATAGGTACGATCAAAGACGCTGATCGGATTATCGTGCTGGACCAGGGAGAGATTGTAGGGAGCGGCACGCATGAAGAGCTGATGACGAACTGCAGCACCTATCAGGAGATCGCATATTCGCAGCTTTCGAAGGAGGAACTCATACATGGATAAGAATGAACACACCCTCGACAGCCAGCAAATGAAAATGAATCAGGGAGGTCCCATGGGTAAAGGCCCTGCGGGGGGCAAGGGTGCTGGTGAAAAAGCGAATAATTTTAAAAAGACCATCAGCCAGCTTGTATCCTACAGCAAGGCCTATGTGCCTATGATTATACTAGCTATGGTACTGGCCCTGGTCGGCTCCACCCTCAACGTGATTGGCCCCGATAAGCTCAGCGATATTGCCAACCTGATTCAGGAAGGAATCGTGACCGGGATTGATGTAAGTGCTGTTCAGAAGATTGTTCTTGTATTGGCGCTTTTATATGGATTTGGTCTTATCTTTAACTATTTTCAGGGCTTCATTACAGCAACCGTCTCACAGCGTCTTACAAAGAAGATGCGGACAGAACTGTCTCGAAAAATCGATCATATGCCTTTGAAGTATTTTGACTCTACGAGTTACGGTAATGTGCTTAGCCGTGTAACCAACGATGTCGATACCATTGGACAAACGTTAAACAACAGTCTCGGCACGCTTGTCAGTGCGCTGGCTACCTTTGTAGGCGCCTTGATTATGATGCTGTATACGAACTGGATCATGACCGTTACCGGAATTATAGCTACGCTGATCGGCTTTTGCCTGATGAGCGTGATTATGAAGCATTCACAGAAATACTTTGTAGCACAGCAAGCGGAGCTTGGCCAGATCAACGGTCATATCGAAGAAACTTATGCTGGTCATAACGTAGTCAAGGTATATAACGGGGAACAAGCAGCCAAGGAAGTGTTTCATGGCATTAACAGCCGCTTATATACAAATGCATGGAAGTCCCAATTCATGTCTGGTCTGATGATGCCAGTTATGATGTTCATTGGAAATTTTGGTTATGTTGCGGTCTGTGTCGTGGGAGCTTTGCTGGTCAACCAACAGACTATAACTATTGGAACTATTGTCGCCTTCATGGTGTATATTCGTCTGTTTACACAGCCCTTGTCGCAGCTGGCACAGGCTGCAACCAATCTGCAGTCGGCGGCTGCCGCCAGTGAACGTGTATTCGAATTTCTGGGTGAAGAAGAATTGGCAGATGAGCGTCACAAGACCATAAAGCTGGACACTGCCAAAGGGGATGTCGAATTCAAACATGTCCGTTTCGGCTATAATGCAGATCGTATGATCATCAAGGACTTCTCCATGAAAGCTGAAGCTGGCCAGAAAATTGCCATTGTCGGTCCGACAGGCGCTGGTAAGACCACGCTCGTGAATTTGCTCATGCGGTTTTATGAGCTGAACGATGGAGAAATCTACATTGACGGCACCCCGATTAGCCAATTAACGCGCGAAAATATTCATGAATTATTCTGTATGGTGCTTCAGGATACCTGGCTGTTCGAAGGAACGATTCGTGACAATATCGTCTTTTCCAAAGATCATGTTACCGATGAGCAGGTGGAAGCTGCATGTAAAGCGGTGGGTCTGCACAGCTTCATTAAAACACTGCCGCAGGGCTATGATACAGTGCTGGATGACAAAGCCAATCTCTCTGCCGGTCAAAAGCAATTGATTACCATTGCAAGAGCGATGATTGAAGATTCACCCATGCTCATTCTGGATGAGGCCACAAGCTCGGTCGATACGCGTACGGAATTGCTGATTCAACAAGCGATGGACCAGCTGACTGTGGGGAAAACCTCTTTTGTGATTGCTCACCGACTTTCGACGATCAAGAATGCGGATCTGATTCTGGTCATGAAGGACGGTGACATTATCGAAATGGGTAACCATGAGGAATTGTTGGCTAAAGGCGGCTTCTATGCCGATCTATACAATAGTCAGTTTGAACATGCATCTTAAAAGTAACTGCTTGAAAGCACAATAAATATCCATATAATTCCAACGAAATTGACATCAGCATATGGACATTATAAGGTATGAAAGCCAGAATTTTTTAATCATAATTGTGGAGGCAGATCAATGAACCAGCGTTTTCGAATCACCCGTTCCATGCAGGAAAGTCCTGTGGAGCAATCCATTTCCCTGGAGGAGTGCAAAGATTACTTTGCATCCCAGCCAGACTTTTCGTATTCACGAGTACTAATCATACAAGGTGCTGAGAGCACCATGTCGATCGAGGGAGATTTTTTCATGTGGAAGTATGCTGATGTAGAAATACCTTTTCGTCATTACATGGGTGATGTGTATGTGGCTATTTCCGATGAGGCTGTCGTGCCTAAGATGATTGAAATTGCAACAGATTTGCAAGCAGATGTGGTGGATGGGTGAAGAACTATTCACTATTCTTATTCTGCTGAAGGTAGTTGACTTCGTAGTATATCTTTACAGCAAATTGACAGTGCTGATTTCTGCCTGCTGACATCGAGTTACATAGATGTCAGCATTTTTGTTAATTATGTCAATATACTGGGAAGAATAATCCATACCACAAAATACATATTCCATTGGCTTGATGCTAAGAGACTTAACAGCTGGATCAACTAAAAGGGGAACGATGCTAGGTTAGAGATGTTTCGCTGTTTCACATTACGGAGGCAGTGCAAGCTGGTAAATTAGGCGAACAACCATTGACGGTAAAAAGCTGCGATTTAATTATTGCTTTGGATGGCGCATTAATGGAGATCTCCAGCTCGGAACAGTTCGGATTGTCAGGATGGGCTGTCAGCGCTCGTTTGTATGGGATGTTTAGCGAGGAAGACAGTAATGAGATTGTTTTGCGTAAAAAACTGGAGCTTCCCAACGAGTGAAGCATTTCGAATCATTTTCCTGCCTGACGCACACCATTTTGAATCGGTTAATGTGAACAGCTGCGGCAAGCCCTTGTCATTTAAAAGACGTGATGTACGAGGGTTTGTCTGGATTTCTGATGAGTGGTTTCAAAGGATTCGTTTCCTGTCTGGTCACAGGGCAGAAGCTCACTCGGTTGTGATGCGCTCGGTAACAAAAACGATTCGATTCGTACAACAGTATACATCACACAACAAATGTTTCCGGTACGTTCGCTGTGAGAGTATTCACTTCATTCTTAAGGGTCAAGTCGCCAAAATCTTAAAATAGCAAGTCTCTTGCAACATGGAGACTTGCTATTTTGTATTTTCCGTTCATTAAATTTTGCGAAAAAAAATAGTTCCAAAGTTATGAGTTTTCTAAAAATTTATATTTTTAAAGGGGAATCAAAACGTTTCTATTAATTAAAAAATAAAATTTATAGCTTAAATTAAACGGAATTTAAGCTGAACTAAAATTTCAGGAGAAAAATTAAAGAAAATTCCGCATGTAAATTGGTTCAAAAGATCTATTAAAAGTCACTATCTATTTAAAAAGTGAAGAGTTATTAATTTTGAATTATTCCAGCTTAATGCAAATAAATTCCATGATATAGGCAATTAAAGAATATTGCTGAAAAAGTTGAAATTTGTCGGATAATGTCAGGATTGATTTGTTATATTTGTGTTAATGGTATGTAACGTAAAATTTGTTTTGGCACAAGGGTTTTGGACTTTCTTGCAAGCCTACATCATTTTGATTTTATCAATTTATAAAATCAAAAATTTTGTTTTGAATCACGTTAACGGGTCATGGTCAGTATTCAATTTAATAAAAAATTAAAATTCTTGCATTTGAAGATATAAAAATAATGGAATAATATGGGTTATTTATTGATTTCATGAAATCCATTAATTTGGAACTTATGTCCCATGCTAATCGGTTTTAAAGTTTGTATATTTAAAATAGCTAGAAAGTATTGGGAGGAAAAAAGGGATATAAGGATTTATTGTGAGATTTTGGACAGTAAGAGGATATGAGAAATTTATATGTCAACTCGGTCATGTCTTGGTTTTAAAAACGTGATCCATCTGACTGAGAAGATCCAGTTATTTTGTTTCGCCCGACATGGGGGCTTTAAACCTGAATGGCTTACAGAACATGAAAGTTGTTCAGCAGAAGCTCCATGGATATCAAGCAGAACAATATGCCCTCACAGCTTCCCGAAATGGCTTCATAAGTACATAAGCTGTTTTCTTTTTTAGACACTGTATGGGAGCACTGATTGTAATTGAAACAGCATGGCAGTTGTATAGGCAAAACTGCAAGATTTCCTGTCCATAGCATCATATCTGGTAAATCCGTCTCACATTTTCCGTAATCCAAAAGACAACTCTATTATTTTTAAGGTATACGAAATATATCCTTTAACAGCCTGGGAATCCCGTTGACTCGTCCGATGACCATCATTTTTCATCCATGTACAAAATCAGGAAGTTATAAGCGCAGTCGTGAGTATTTTTTTGTCCTTTCATCTTAGAATTACGCTCCTCACCACGCTGCAGCAGCTCATGTATCTCACAGCATCGATACCCTCCAGCCAAGATTCAAACAGCACACAGCATGATACACTACGTTGTTAACACTGCGGCAACCATTCTACAACCCACCACCAAGATGTACTCTCAGCATAATTCAAAAAAGTTCTCACTCCATGCACATATTCATACATCCAGAGTCAGAGTTATTTCACTATGTCCGCCCAACTAAAAAAGCTTGCACTGCGAAAGTGTGAGTGATGAAAAAGAGAGATGTGCTTGTTTCTATTCAAATTTAGCTCTTCGAAGACACCCATATCTCAATGGTATATCAGGAGTGGTCGCTTTTGCCGACTGCCATTGGCAATTTAATGCCGGTGAAAAGGTACGCATGACCAGTTCCTTGACAAGGACGGTCATTTATGAGGAGTTACTTTTTACCCACATCTATTTCGCGAGGAGAGATACGTATGACTCAGCACAATGTTCAATTGTTTGCATTAAGCCAACCACAGCAACGTATTTGGTACACGGAGCTTGTGTATCCCAATCGCAACACGTCCACGATTATTACCACTGTTAAAATCAAGGGAACAGTTCGAATAGATGCATTGCAGCAGGCAATGAACCGGGTGATTGCACAAAACGATTCTTTTCGTATCAAAATCACGGCTCGGGACGGCATCCCCTATCAATATGTGGAGCCGTTTGCTGCTCAAAGCATAGAAACGCTTCAGGTTACCCCGGAGGAAGCTGAGCTATGGGTCAGCCATCATAACGCACAGCCGTTCCCCTTGTTGGATTCGCAGCTGTATCGGTTTGTTATTTTGCGGTTGGGGGCAGAAGACACCTGGTTTAGTTTCAAAATGCACCATATTATTTCGGACGGCGTAACCATGGAGCAGGCCATTAATGAAATTACGGGGCATTATATGAATATTGTGCATGGTACAGGTTCAGATGCGTCGGCTCCAGCGAATTCATATCTCGATTTTATTCAGGTGGAGCAAAGCTATGAGCAATCGGACCGCTATCAAAAGGACAAGATATACTGGACGGAGAAATTTGCCGATTTGCCGGAGGTTACAGGTTTAAAATCATACAATCCACTTACGGTGAGTACGGCTGCACGCCGGGAGAACTATACACTGGAGCACGAATTATATCGTGGTGTCACTGCTTTTTGCGAGGCGAATAACATCAGTATTTTTACATTTTTCCTGGCTGCTCTGTATATTTATTTGCATAAAATGACAGGGGAACAGGATTTAACCGTGGGCACATTGTATGCTAACCGTACGTTGAAGAAGGAAAAAAATACAATGGGCATGTTCGTCAGCACTGTGGCTACACGTCTGCGGGTTGAGCCGGAATCCGAGCTACTCACCTTCCTGCAAGGTGTTGGCAAGGAGCAGGCGTCCATTTTGCGGCATCAGCGTTATCCGTACAACAAAATCATGCAGGATTTGCGTGAACAGCAAAGCGGCACGGATATTCGCCGCCTGTTTGGCGTTACCATTCAATACCGTACACTGAGCTTCTCCCGTTTTGATGAAGCCGTTCAGCAGGTGCATACCGATTTCTGCGGAGATACGGTGAGTGACTTCGATATTGCCATGATAGACATGCTGGATGACGATAAACTTGTATTGCAACTGGATTATCGGACCGAGTTGTTCAGCGAGCAGGAGATCGCCCGAATTATTCGCCAATTCCTGAGTGTGGTAGAGCATATGGTGAAAGGGCCACAGAAGCGGATTCAGGAGTTGTCACTGATGAGTGACGAAGAGCGGGCACAAATTATGGATGTATTTAATGCGACAGCAGTGCCCTATCCACACAATGTGGGGATTCATGAGCTATTCGAGGAACAGGCAGAACGTACACCGGATCAGACAGCGGTTATGTTTGGAAATCAGTGTCTGACCTATCGGGAGCTGAATGAACGGGCGAATTCATTGGCACGAATGCTTCAAGCACAAGGAGTAGGACCTGACAAACTGGTTGGTCTGATGGTGCAGCGCTCATTGAAAATGATCGTAGGTCTGCTGGCCGTTTTAAAAGCAGGTGGTGCATATGTGCCGATCGATCCCGAATTTCCGTCCTCTCGTATTGAATACATGCTGGAAGACAGCAAGGCCGAAGTGCTTCTGACCAGTCGTGATCTGGCAGAAGAACATCATTACATCGCCAATACCATGTTTCTTGAGGATGCAGCATTGTATCAGGGAGAAAGCGGCAACCTAGAGGCGATTGCCCGCCCAGAGCATCTGGCTTACGTCATCTATACCTCTGGTTCGACTGGAAATCCGAAAGGAGTTATGCTCCAGCATCGCTCGGTACTCAACTTTATTACCGGGATGCGTGAAATCATCGACTTTGAAGCGAACAAAACGATTTTGTCACTGACGACCATTTCATTCGATATTTTCGTATTGGAAACCATCCTGCCCCTGTTGAGCGGAATGACTGTTGTGCTTGGCGACCGCCAGCATCAGGTGAACCCTCAGGCGCTTGGTGAGTTGATTGCTCACCATCATATTGATATGTTGCAAATGACACCATCGCGGCTGCAGATGCTGATGGATCATGAATCAGGTTTCCGCGCGCTGCGAGACGTAAAGGAAATTATGGTCGGGGGTGAAGCCCTTCCGTCCAAGCTGCTCGCAGCACTGCAAGAAATAAACGGTCCCCGCATTTATAACATGTACGGACCTACAGAAACGACGGTTTGGTCGACCGTACAGGAACTGACTCATGCTCAAGACATTAATATCGGACGTCCCATCGCGAATACCCAAATCTATATCATGAATGCGAGTGGGGAATTGCAGCCAGTCGGTGTGCCGGGCGAGTTATGTATTGCAGGGGAAGGATTGGCCCGTGGATATTGGAATCGCGAAGAACTGACGGCCGAGAAATTTGTGGATAATCCGTTTGCCGGAGGCAAAGTCGGGTATGAACGTATGTACCGTACAGGCGATTTGGCGAGATGGTCGCTGGACGGCAACATTGAATATTTGGGACGGATGGACCACCAGGTGAAAATCCGGGGCTACCGGATCGAACTGGGCGAGATTGAATCGCAGCTATTGCAGGTGGAATCGGTACGAGAAGCGGTCGTCGTGGCCCATACGGACGAAACGGGTCAAAAACAACTCGTGGCGTACTATGTGGCGAGTCAAGAACTCGGAGCCAGCGAACTGAGAAGTGAGCTGGGGCGGGAGCTACCAAGCTATATGGTGCCGTCGTATTTCATTCAATTGGATCAGATGCCGCTGACACCGAACGGTAAAATTGATCGTAAGTCCTTGCCAGCACCGGAAGGCAGCCTGCAAAGCGGAGCGGATTATGTAGAGCCACGCACTGCAACGGAACGGGCACTCGCAGCCGTCTGGCAGTCAGTCCTGGGCGTGCCAACCGTCGGAATGTTGGACAATTTCTTTGATCTGGGCGGCGATTCGATCAAGGCGATTCAAATCGTATCTCGTGCGTTCCAGGCAGGCTACAAGCTGGACATGAAGGATCTGCTTCGATATCCAACCGTTGCAGCATTGGCACCGCACATGCACGAGGCAAGTCATATAGCAGATCAGGGAGAAGTGAGCGGGGAAACAGCGTTGCTTCCGATCCAGCACGGGTTCTTTGAACAAGAGCAAGTGGATGCGCATCATTTTAATCAGGCGGTTATGCTGCACCGGGAGCAGGGCTTTGACGAAGCTGCTTTGCGTCAGGCGCTTATCAAGCTGACGGAGCACCACGATGCACTGCGGATGGTGTTCAGGAAGACCGAGCAAGGCTTTCAAGCGTGGAACCGCGGAATACAGGAAGGCGAGCTGTATCATCTGGACGTGCTGGACTTTAGGGATTTGACAGATGAAGCCATTCTGAGCGCGACGATTGAGGCGAAAGCAACTGAAATTCAAAACAACATAAACCTGTCCGAAGGACCACTGGTAAATCTGGGTCTGTTCCGTTGCCCGGATGGAGACCATTTGTTGGTAGCGATCCACCATTTGGTGGTCGACGGCGTGTCTTGGCGTATTTTGCTGGAAGATTTGGCAACCGGCTATGAGCAGGCTTTACGGGGCGAATCTGTCCGTTTACCTAACAAAACGGATTCCTTCCGTCTGTGGGCAGACCAGCTATCCGCTTATGCGAACAGCACAGCGTTGAAGAGTGAGCGTGCGTATTGGCAGCAGATTGAGCAAGCAGGGAAGAGTCAGGCATCCTTGCCTAAAGATTACACTCGTAAATCTCAGGCCAAGCCACAGCTTCGCGATGATCGGACACTGACAGTAGCGTGGACTGTCGAAGAAACAGAACAATTTTTGAAGCAGGCACACCAAGCCTACAACACGGAAGCGAACGACCTGTTGCTGACAGCTCTGGGCACCGCAATTCAGGAGTGGGCAGGCATCCGTCAGGTGCTTGTAAATCTGGAGGGTCACGGACGGGAAGCTATTTTGCCGGATGTGGATATTACGCGTACGGTCGGTTGGTTTACCAGCCAATTCCCGGTTGTGCTCGATATGGGCGAGGATCGGAATGTGGGACGGCGTGTCAAGAGCGTCAAGGAAGGGCTGCGTCGTTTGCCGCATAAAGGAATTGGATACGGTATTTTGAGATATCTTTCTGCGCCTAGGGAAGGGGAAGCCGCTTTTGTCGCCGAGCCGGAAATCAGCTTTAACTATCTCGGACAATTCGATCAGGATTTGAAGAATAACGCATTTCGCATGTCTCCTTATTCCATCGGAGCTTCCATTAGTGATACGTTGACCAAGCGGTATGCTCTGGATATCAACGGCATGATCACGGACGGTGCACTGGAACTGACGATCAGCTACAGCAACAAAACGTTCATGAAAAAGTCAATCAAAAAGCTGGCTGATCTGCTGCAGGAGAGCTTGCGTGAGGTATTGGCTCACTGTGTGGAAAAAGAGTTGCCAGAGCTGACGCCAAGCGACTTGTCCTTCCAAGGACTGACGGCTGGAGAGCTGGATCATATTGTAGAGCAGACGGCTGTTGCGGGAGAACTGGAAAATATTTATTCGCTCACACCCATGCAAAAAGGCATCCTGTTCCACGGCTTAATGGAGCCGAAATCCGGGGCGTACTTTGAGCAGGCGACATTTGATCTGCAAGGCAGCTTTCAAGTGGAGGCTTTTGCCGAAAGCTTAAATCAACTGGTGGATCGCCATCAAATATTCAGAACGAATTTTTATAGCGGCTGGAATGAGCAGCCTTTACAGGTGGTGTACCGCCATAAAGCGGCTGGATTCCGTTTTGAAGATGTACGTTCACTGGAGCAAGAGGAACTGGGCGCGTACATTGCTGATTTTGCAAAGCGTGACAAGGTAGAAGGGTTTGACTTTAGCTCAGGCGAGCTGATGCGGGTGTCTATTTTACGTACAGGCGAGGAGTCGTATCGTTTTGTGTGGAGCTTCCACCATATTTTGATGGACGGCTGGTGCTTGTTCCTTGTTGTAGGAGAGGCATTTAATACGTACTTTGCCATCCTCGAAGACCGCAAGCCGGAGCTTGCCCCGGTAACGCCATACAGCGAATATATTGAATGGCTGGAGCGGCAGGACAAAGCAGAGGCTGAACGGTTCTGGAGTGATTATTTTGCTGGTTTCGAGCAGCAGACGGTATTGCCGCAGGCAAAACAGCTGGACGGTCACGCTAAAGAATATGAAGCGGACAAGCTTTCGTTTACACTGGACCGCGAAGTGACCAAGCAGATGAACAAGCTGGTCAAGCAGCAGCAGGTAACGGTCAATACACTGCTGCAAGCGGCGTGGGGCGTTGTGCTGCAACGGTATAACAACAGTCGGGATGTTGTATTTGGCAGTGTCGTATCCGGCAGATCAGCGGATATTCCAGGCATCGATACAATGGTTGGTTTGTTCATTAACACGGTTCCTGTACGGATTCATAGTTCAAAAGATGTAACGTTTGCTGCGTTAATGAAGCAGATACAGGAGCAGGCACTGGCTTCCCGTGCCTATGAAACCTATCCGTTATATGAAATTCAGGCCCTGACAGAGCAAAAACAAGACCTGGTGAACCATATTATGGTGTTTGAAAACTATCCAGTGGAACAGCGTATGGAGCACATGGGCAGCCGTGACACGAACGGTTTTACGATTGCCAATGCTTCAATGTCAGAGCAAACGAACTTTGATTTTAATATTACAGTGGTGCCAGGCGATGAAATGGGTATTCATTTGGAATTCAACGCGCTGGTGTTTGAACGTGCAGCTGTCGAGCAATTCCGTGAGCACTGGCTGCATGTGATAGAAGAAGCAATTCACAAACCGCATGCGCTGGTAGATGAGCTGGAGCTAGTGACTGCTGAGGAAAAAGTGAAGATCATCGACGGCTTTGGATCAGTAGGCGTATCTGCATGGAGTGATGAAAAGCAATCAGAAGGGTTGTTCCACGCCTATGTGGAAGAACAAGCGCAGCTTGTACCGGATCACGTGGCAGTTGTATACGAGGAGCGGCAGCTTACATACCGTGAGCTGAACGAGCGTGGGAACCAACTTGCTCGTAGATTGCGGAATGAAGGCATTGGGCGCGAATCCATTGTTGGTATTTTGAGCGAGCGCTCGGTGGACATGCTGGTCGGCGTATTGGCAGTATGGAAAGCCGGCGGGGCATATGTACCGTTAGATGCGGATTATCCGTCCGAACGTATCCGCTTTATGCTGGAGGACAGCGGCGCGACAGTGCTGCTGACGCAAATCGGCTTGCAGGAGCGCGCGCAGGCATGGCTGGAGGAAAGCCGACAGGCTTTGGCCGGAGGGCAGTCTGAGGGCGAGCTGGAAACGGCGGTTAGCATTGAAACGATGGAAAGAGACAGCCTTAATGAGGGATTAAGCTTGAAATCAGATTCGCCACCTGACAGCGAAGCAGCATCCAAATCCGCAACGAACTTGCGTCTGCACACCGTACTGGCGCTGGACGATGAGTCGCTGTACACCGGGGATGCCACGGATGTGGAACCTATCAATGAGCCGCAGGATCTGGCGTATGTGATCTACACGTCCGGTACAACGGGACGTCCGAAAGGGGTCATGATCGAGCATCACAGTTTGGTAAACACAGCCGCGGCCTACCGTCGGGATTACCGTCTGAACCAGTTTCCGGTATGTTTGCTGCAACTGGCAAGTTTCTCCTTCGACGTATTCGTTGGCGATATCGCGCGGGCGCTCTATAACGGTGGCACGATGGTCATCTGCCCGAAAGACGACCGGATTGACCCAAGCCGTCTGTACGGCTGGATTCACGACTATCAGATTACGGTGTTCGAATCCACACCGGCTTTAATCGTACCATTCATGCAGCATGTGCATGAACAGGGACTGGACATGAGCAGTCTGGAATTGCTGATCACCAGCTCGGATAGCTGCAGCGTGACGGATTATCGGGTGCTGCAAGAACGGTTTGGCGCGGATGTTCGTATTATGAACAGCTACGGCGTCACGGAAGCGGCGATTGATTCCAGCTTCTACGACGAAGAACTGTCGAAGCTGCCAAGTAGCGGCAATGTACCGATTGGTCAGGCGTGGCTGAACGCCCGGTTTTACATCTTGGACAGCCAGTTGAATCCGGTGCCGATCGGCGTACGGGGCGAGCTGTGCATTGGCGGTGCCGGGGTGGCACGAGGCTACCTGAATCGTGCGGGCCTGACGGCCGAGAAGTTCGTGGCCAATCCGTTCGTGCCAGGTGAACGATTGTACCGCACAGGTGACTTGGCGCGGTGGATGCCGGACGGCAATGTGGACTTTATCGGCCGGATGGATTATCAGGTCAAAATCCGGGGCTACCGGATCGAGCTAGGCGAGATTGAAACGGCGATCCAGCGGGTGCCGGGTGTGCGTCAAGCGGTAGTCATCGACCGGACGGATGAGCGTGGACACAAGTACTTGTGCGGATACATTACGGGTGAAGACGAGCTGCGGATCGAGGAAGTACAGGCCAAGCTGGAAGCCGGACTGCCAGCACATATGGTACCTGCACGCTTGATGCGTCTGGAGGCGATCCCCCTGACGAGCAACGGCAAAATCGACCGCAAGGCCTTACCGGAACCAGAAGGCAGCATCCTTACGGGAGTGGCCTATGTGGCACCGCGTACCACGGTAGAACAGGTTTTAGCTTCAGTATGGGCCGGGGTGCTGGGTGTCGAAACGGTAGGCACGCAGGATAACTTCTTTGAACTGGGCGGCGATTCGATTAAAGCGCTGCAAGTATCCTCCCGATTGCTGCAAGCAGGTTATCGACTGGACATGAAGGACCTCTTCAGCAATCCGACGGTAGCGTCACTCAGTCCTTTACTTCGTACAGATGGCAAGATGGCCAGTCAGGAAGAAGTCGTAGGCCAGGTGGAACTGACACCCATTCAGCGGTGGTTCTTCGAGCAGCAGCCGGTAGACCTGCACCACAGCAACCAGGCGATGATGCTGTATCGAGCTGGGCGCTTTGACATAGAAGCGCTGCGCCGTACGATGGAACGTATTGTCCAGCATCATGACGCATTGCGCACTGTATTCCGTGAGACGGAGCAGGGTTATGTCGCTTGGAACCGCAGTGTGGAGGAAGGCGAGCTATACACGCTGGACATTGTAGATTTTAGAGGAATAGAGGACGAATCTGCCGCTGTAGAAGCCAAGGCGAGTGAAATTCAAGCCGGCATTCATTTGAGCGAGGGTCCGCTTGTGAAGCTTGGTCTGTTCCACTGCGCTGAGGGCGATCATTTGCTAATCGTGATTCATCATTTGGTTGTGGACGGCGTATCGTGGCGTATTTTACTGGAGGATTTGGCATCCGGTTATGAGCAGGCCGTTGCAGGTCAAACAGGCACAGCTATTCGACTGCCGCATAAAACAGATTCTTTCCAGGTATGGGCCAAACAGCTGTCAGCCTACGCGAATCGTGCGACGATGGAGCGGGAGCTTGCCTACTGGCAGCATATCGAACAAGCAGAAGCCAGTCTCGCGAAGCCTTTGCCGAAGGATTTTGCAAATGACAATGCTCTGCTGGGAGAAAGTGAGGTTGTGACTGTCCGCTGGACGAAGCAGGAAACCGAGCAGTTGCTCAAACAAGCTCATCGCGCATACAACACGGAAATGAATGACCTGTTGCTGGCTGCGCTCGGCAAAGCCGTGTATGAATGGTCCGGTTCCGAACGGGTGTTGGTTAACCTGGAAGGCCACGGACGGGAAGCCGTTGTACCCGACGTGGATATTACGCGCACGGTCGGCTGGTTTACGAGCCAATTCCCGGTTGTACTGGATGGAAGTCTGGGACAAGGGGGAAATACCGCTCGTCTGATCAAACGGATTAAGGAAGGGCTGCGTCATATTCCGCAAAAAGGTATCGGTTATGGTATTTTGCGATACCTGTCAGATATGAATGTGCTGGAAAAAGCAGGCGTACAGTTACAGGCGCAGCCTGAGATCAGTTTTAACTATCTGGGCCAATTCGATCAGGACTATAAAGGCAACGATCTACAGCCTTCCTCCTATTCCATTGGTGTGCCTGTTAGCACGAACGCGGCTATGGATTTTGCACTAGATATCAATGGATTAATCGAGGATGGGGAGCTGATGTTCACTATTCGCTACGGCACAACGCAGTTCCGTCATGAAACGATTGCACGGCTGGGAGAGCTGCTAGCATCCGGCTTGCGTGAAGTCATTCATCATTGTGTAGCCCAAGAGAGAACGGTGTTGACCCCAAGTGATGTCTTGTTAAAACATGTAACGCTGGACGAGCTGGAGCAATTGGTGAAAGATACACAAGATATGGGTGAACTAGAAAATGTGTATGCTTTGACACCGATGCAAAAAGGTATGCTCTTCTTCAGTCTAATGGATGAGAGTTCGGCAGCTTATTTTGAGCAGGCCACCTTTGAATTGAATGGACGGTTTGATGTGGTTACTTTCAGCAAAAGCTTTGATCTGCTCGTACAGCGTCATGAGGCATTGCGGACGAACTTTATCAACTCCTGGAAGGATGAGCCTGTACAGGTCGTTTTCCGCAATCGCAGCGGAGAGTTGTACTATGAAGACCTGCGCGGACTGGAAAAAGAAGAACGAGTAGCGCGTGTTGAGGCTTTTACCCTTGCCGATAAAGCGAAAGGATTCAATCTCGCAGAGGATGCGCTCATTCGTATTTCGATCCTGCAAACCGGGGATGAAACGTACCACTTTGTTTGGAGCTTCCATCATATTTTGATGGATGGCTGGTGCTTGTCCTTTATGACACAGGAGGTATTCGGCAGCTATCTGGCACTGCGCGCGGGTCATAAGCCCGTACTGGAGCCTGTTACGCCGTTCAGTCGATTTATTGAATGGCTGGAACGTCAGGACCGTGAAGCGGCCCTGCAGTACTGGAGCAGATATCTGGAAGATTATGAGCAGCAAATTACGCTCCCGCAGCAAAAAATACAGCCTAAATCGATGCACACCGGGGAATATGTTGCTGAAGATCTGGATTGCGAATTCCAGCCAGAGCTGGTTGCCCAGATCGAACAAGTAGCGAAGCAAAATCAGGTGACGATCAATACGCTGATTCAGACGGTATGGGGCGTCTTGTTGCAAAAATATAATAACAGTTCGGATGTTGTGTTCGGCAGCGTTGTGTCCGGTCGCCCAGGGGATATTCCAGGTGTGGAGCACATGATTGGGCTATTCATTAACACGATTCCAGTGCGCGTGCAGTCTGAACAAGGTGAAACCTTTGTCGAGCTGATGAAACGAACACAGCAGCAGGCGCTGGCTTCCAATGCCTACGATGCGTTCCCGCTGTATGAAATTCAAGCACTGACCGAGCAGAAGCAGGATTTAATCAATCATATTATGATATTTGAAAATTATCCGGTGGAGCAGCAGGTAGAGCAGTTGGGCAGTGATGGACAGGATAAATTTACGATTTCGAACGTGGTGTCTACAGAGGAAACCAACTATGATCTGAACGTCGTCGTTATGCCGGGTGAAGGCATCAAGATTCGTTTTATGTATAACACGCTCAGCTTTGATCAAGCAGGTATTGAGCGTCTGTATGGGCATTTTGCACGCCTGCTGGAGCAAATTTCGCTCAATCCGCATGTTCGTGTTGAAGAACTGGAACTACTCACAGCAGCGGAAAAACAACAGATTACAGCGGCATTTAATGATACCGCTTGTGCTTTTCCGTCTCATCAGACGATCCATCAGCTGTTCGAGGAGCAGGTAGAATATACGCCAGATCAGGTGGCATTGGTGTTTGGACATCAGAGTCTGACTTATCGGGAACTGAATGAACGGGCGAATTCATTGGCACGAATGCTTCAAGCACAAGGAGTAGGACCTGACAAGCTGGTCGGTCTGATGGTACAGCGTTCCGTGGAAATGATCGTAGGTCTGCTGGCTGTTCTCAAAGCAGGTGGTGCTTATGTGCCGATTGATCCCGAATTTCCGTCCTCTCGTATTGCATACATGCTGGAAGATAGCGAGGCCGCAGTGCTTCTGACCAGTCGTGATCTGTTGGAAGAGCATCATTGCCATGCCAATACCCTATTTCTTGAGGATGCAGCCTTGTATCAGGGAGAGAGCGGCAACCTGGAGACGATTGCCCGCCCAGAGCATTTGGCTTATGTCATCTATACGTCGGGTTCGACTGGAAATCCGAAAGGAGTTATGCTCCAGCATCGCTCGGTCCTCAACTTTATTACCGGAATGCGCGAAGTCATTGACTTTGAAGCGAGCCAAACCATTTTGTCACTGACGACTATTTCATTCGATATTTTCGTCTTGGAAACCATCTTGCCCCTATTGGGTGGAATGACGGTGGTGCTTGGCGACAGCCAGCATCAGGTGAATCCGCAGGCGCTGGGTGAATTGATTACTCAACATTCGATTGAGATGTTGCAAATGACCCCATCCCGGTTACAAATGCTGCTGGGTCATGAAGCAGGTTCCCGCGCGCTGCAAAGCGTGAAGGCCATTATGGTCGGGGGCGAAGCCCTTCCGTCCAAGCTGCTCGCAGCACTGCAAGAAATAAACGGTCCTGGCATTTATAACATGTACGGACCTACAGAAACGACGGTGTGGTCGACCGTACAGGAACTGACTCATGCTCAAGACATTAATATCGGACGTCCTATTGCGAATACCCAAATCTATATCATGAATGCGAATGGAGAATTGCAGCCCGTCGGCGTACCGGGTGAGTTATGTATTGCAGGGGAAGGATTGGCCCGTGGGTATTGGAAACGTGAAGAACTGACGGCCGAGAAATTTGTGAGTAATCCGTTTGCTGATGACAAGTCAGACCATGAGCGGATGTATCGTACAGGCGATTTGGCAAGATGGATGCCGGACGGCAACATTGAATATTTGGGTCGGATGGACCATCAGGTGAAAATCAGAGGTTACCGGATCGAACTGGGCGAGATCGAATCGCAGCTGCTGCAGGTGGAGTCGGTACAAGAAGCGGTCATTATGGCACGCACGGACGAAACGGGCCAAACACAGCTCGTGGCGTACTACGTGGCGAGTCAAGAGCTTGGAGTGGGTGAACTGAGACAGGAGCTGGGACAAGAGCTACCAAGCTATATGGTGCCGTCGTATTTCATCTGGTTGGAGCAGATGCCGCTGACACCGAATGGTAAAATCGACCGCAAGTCCCTGCCAGCACCAGAAGGCAGTCTGCAAAGCGGTGCGGATTATGCAGCGCCACGCACTGTAACAGAACGAGCACTCGTAGCGATCTGGCAGTCCGTCCTGGGCGTGCCAACCGTCGGTATTTTAGACAATTTCTTTGACCTGGGCGGCGATTCGATCAAGGCGATTCAAATCGTGTCTCGTGCGTTCCAGGCAGGCTACAAGCTGGACATGAAGGATTTGCTCCGCTATCCCATCGTCGCAACGCTGGCACCGCATATGCACGAGGTCAGTCGTATGGCAGATCAGGGAGAAGTGAGCGGAGAAACGGCGTTGCTTCCGATCCAGCATGAGTTCTTTGCGCAGGCCCAAGTGGATGCGCATCACTTTAATCAGGCCGTTATCCTGCACCGGGAGCAGGGCTTTGACGAAGCTGCTCTGCGTCAGGCGCTTATCAAACTGACAGAGCATCATGATGCTCTGCGGATGGTGTTCAGCAAGACCGAGCAAGGCTATAAAGCATGGAACCGCGGAATACAGGAAGGCGAGCTGTATCATCTGGACGTGCTGGACTTTAGGGATTTGACGGATGAAGCCATGCTCAGCGCGGTAATTGAGGCGAAAGCCAGTGAAATCCAAAGCAGTATTCAGCTGCATGAAGGGCCGTTGTTGAAGGCGGGCTTGTTCCACTGTGCAGATGGAGATCATCTCCTGATGGTGATTCACCATTTGGTCGTGGACGGGGTATCCTGGCGTATCTTGTTTGAGGATTTGGCTACTGCCTATGAACAGGCTGTTCATCAGGAAGTGCTTCAGCTGCCGGACAAAACGGATTCATTCCGTTCCTGGTCACAAAAACTTTCCACCTATGCGAATAGCGCAGCCATGGACAGTGAACACGCCTATTGGGAGCAATGGAACGCAGCCGCTTGGGCTGACCAAGTACGTTTGCCTGAGGATCAAGCGCAGGCTGAGCCCTTTACCTTGGCTGACACGGATACAGTGGTCGTCCAGCTTACGGAGGAAGAGACATCAAAATTATTGAAGCAAGCACACCGCGCATATAACACGGAAGTGAACGATCTGCTTCTGACTGCTTTGGGCATGATGCTGTACACGTGGACGGGTCATGAACGCAGTCTGATTAATTTAGAGGGACACGGACGTGAGAACATTTTGCCGGGTACGGACCTTTCTCGTACGGTAGGCTGGTTTACGAGTCCATATCCAGTATTGCTGGACATCGGTCGCAATCACGCTTGGTCGGAACGCATCAAACAGGTCAAAGAGAGCCTGCGCCTTATTCCGCATAAAGGAATGGGCTACGGAATCTGGAGATATTTGAGTGAATCCGGCCAAGTCGCTAGTCAGCAAGCAGGTGTGCTGAACCTTGGTCAATATCAAGCTTTTGCCGAGCCACAAGTAAGCTTTAACTATCTCGGACAGCTGGATCAGGACTTGCAAAACAGCGATATGCGTAGGTCTCCTTACTCGATTGGATCAGTCGTTAGTGACCGGACGAAGATGAAATATGCTCTCGATGTGAGCGGAATCGTAACGAACGGCATTCTGGAACTCGACATTCGGTATAACGGCAAAGCCTTCCGTAAGGACACCGTCCACATGCTAGCCAATCTGCTGAAATCCAATCTGCTTGAGATGATTGAGCATTGTGTCACACGGGAGCGGACTGAATTGACTCCAAGTGATGTATTGCTAAAAGGTCTGACCCTGGAGCAATTAGATACGATTATCGAGCAGACCAAGACGGTTGGGGAATTGGAAAATGTGTATCCCTTGACCCCTATGCAAAAGGGTATGCTGTTCCATAGTTTGATGAATGCAGAAACAGGCGTGTATTTTGAACAGGCGACCTTTGATCTGGAGGGGTACTTTGAACCGTCCCTATTCGAGGAAAGTCTGAAGCTGCTGGTTAGCCGACATGCTATATTACGGACGAATTTCTACAGCGGCTGGTATGGTCAACCGTTGCAGATTGTCTATCGTCATAAA
Source organism: Paenibacillus sp. SEL1 (assembly GCF_054602535.1). Classification (NCBI taxonomy): domain Bacteria; kingdom Bacillati; phylum Bacillota; class Bacilli; order Caryophanales; family Paenibacillaceae; genus Paenibacillus; species Paenibacillus sp. SEL1. Next base: position 4,880,155 of record NZ_CM137723.1, read on the forward strand.
AATCCGAGCTTCCGTTATGAGGATGTCAGAGGGCGCGAACACGCTGTAGCTGAATTTGTGGCCCAGGATAAAGCTCGAGGCTTTGATCTAAGCAAGGATGCGCTCATGCGCGTAGCCGTCTTCCGCACGGGTGAAAGCTCATACCGTTTTGTATGGAGCTTCCATCATATTGTGATGGACGGATGGTGCCTGTCACTAATGACGGACGAAGTGTTTGGTGCATATGTTGCCCTGCTGGAGCACAAGCAGCCAGAGCTGGCACCTGTCAACCCGTATAGTGACTATATCGAATGGTTGGAACAACAGGATGCACAGGAAGCGACCCGTTATTGGAGTGACTATTTGGCAGGTTTTGAGCAGCAAACCTTGTTGCCTGGTGAAAACGCACAAGCTTCTGTCGTCGCACGCAATGAAGAATCAGACGGAAGCGGTGCGGGTTCCCATTCCGGCTATGTTTCGGAAAAGCTGCCCTTTAGGCTGGGTAAAGAACGGACTGCGGCATTAAACCAAATGGCCAAGCAACAACATGTCACGATTAACACATTGCTGCAAAGCGTTTGGGGCGTTATTTTACAGCAATACAATAATAATCAGGATGTTGTGTTTGGTGGTGTGGTATCCGGTCGTCCGGCAGACCTTCCAGGCGTGGAGAACATGATCGGATTGTTTATCAACACGATTCCAGTACGCATTGGCAGTGCACCGGATGCTACATTTGCTGAAGTATTGCAGCGCACCCAGGAACAGGCTTTGGCCTCCAGTGTCTATGATACGTTCCCGTTGTACGATATCCAGGCACTGACTGAACAAAAACAAGACCTGATTCATCACATTATGGTCTTTGAAAACTACCCGATCGGGCAACAGATGAAGCAGATGGGCGGTTCCGGCGAGACAAAGGCACAAACAGGCTTCTCGATTGCCAATGTGGCACTTGCCGAGCAAACCAACTACGATTTTAACCTGATTGTCGTGCCTGACGAGGATATCTCTATCCTGCTTGAATACAATGCGCTCGTGTATAGCCGGTCTGCCATGGAGCGTATCCAGGGCCATATCGACCATGTCATCGGACAAATTGTGGACAATCCGCATATCCGTGTGAATGAGCTGGAATTGGTGACACCGGAAGAACAGGCACAGCTCGTTCAGGTCTGGGGGGATACGGCGGCAGCCTATCCGCAGGATCAAACGCTAAGTGCACTGTTCGAGCAGCAGGCAGCGAAAACACCGGATCAGGTGGCAGTGTTGTGCGGATCGGAATCGTTGACCTACGCGGAGTTGAATGAGCGCGCGAACCGTTTAGCTCGGACGCTGCGTGCGGAAGGTGTTGAACCGGATCAGCCCGTGGGCATTTTGGTTCAGCGTTCGCTGGACATGATCGTAGGCATTTATGCGATCCTCAAAGCAGGCGGAGCCTACGTACCCATCGATCCAGAATATCCGGCGGATCGCATCCGCTTTATGCTGGAGGACTCGGGAGCGAAGCTGGTGCTGACGCAGTCGCATCTGGCCGAGCAAGCATCGCTGAGTTTCAACGGCCAGGTGCTGGTGTTGGATCGTCATGAGCAGGATGGCAAGGAAATATACCACGAAGATGGCTCGAATCTGGAGCCATTGGCCGGACCGCACCATGTAGCCTATGTCATCTATACCTCTGGCTCCACCGGGAAACCGAAGGGCGTGATGGTGGAGCACCATTCCGTGCTGAACCGGATTTTGTGGATGCATGATCGATACGGCTTGAGTGCGGAAGATACGATCCTGCAAAAGACCGCCTTCACGTTCGACGTATCGGTGTGGGAGCTGTTCTGGTGGTCGCTGGTCGGCTCGAAGGTGAGCTTGTTGCCCGTGGGCGGGGAAAAGAACCCGGAAGACATCGTCGACACGATTGCCCGCGATGGCGTGAGCACGATGCACTTTGTACCTGCCATGCTGCATGCGTTCCTGGAACATGTGGAGCAGCAGCCACGAGAAGTGATGCAAGCGAAGCTGGGCACGCTGCGCCATGTCTTTGCCAGTGGTGAAGCGTTGCCACCACAGCATGTGGCCCGGTTCCAGCGGCTTGTGTCGAGCCTGGCCGGAGCGAAGCTGATCAACCTGTATGGACCAACCGAAGCGACGGTGGACGTATCGTACTTCGATTGCGAGCCTAATGAAATCTATTCGGTCATTCCAATCGGAAAACCGATCCAAAATATTCGTCTGTACATCGTGAAGGAAGGTACGGAGCAATTGCAGCCGATCGGGGTTGCAGGAGAACTGTGCATCGGCGGTGTCGGGGTAGCCCGCGGTTATCTGAACCGTCCAGAGCTGACGGCCGAGAAATTTGTGAAAGACCCGTTTGCTGGCGGGGCAGCAGGCTATGAACGGATGTACCGCACAGGCGATTTGGCGAGATGGATGCCGGACGGCAACATTGAATATCTGGGCCGGATCGACCATCAGGTGAAAATCCGGGGGTACCGGATTGAGCTGGGCGAGGTCGAATCGCAGCTGCTCCAAGTGGAATCGGTACGAGAAGCGGTCGTCGTGGCTCGTGTAGACGAAACGGGCCAAAAACAAATGGTGGCCTACTATGTCGCCGGACAAGAGCTCGGCGCCAGCGAGCTGAGAAGTGAACTGGGCCGGGAGCTGCCAAGCTACATGGTACCATCGTACTTTGTACAGCTGGAGCAGATGCCGCTGAGTCCAAATGGCAAAATTGACCGCAAAGCCCTGCCAGCACCGGCAGGCAGCCTGCAGACCGGAACGGATTATGCAGAGCCGCGTACCGCGCAAGAACGCGCTCTGGTAGCGGTCTGGCAGTCGGTACTGGGACTACAGACTGTCGGTATTTTGGACAACTTCTTTGATCTGGGCGGCGATTCGATCAAGGCGATCCAAATCGCATCGCGTGCGTTCCAGGCCGGCTATAAGCTGGACATGAAGGATTTGTTCCAGTATCCAACGGTTGCAGCACTGGCACCGCATATGCATGAGGTCAGTCGTATGGCAGATCAAGGAGAAGTAAGCGGGGAAACCGCTTTGCTTCCGATCCAGCATTGGTTCTTTGCGCAGGAGCGCGAGCGTCCGCAGCACTTTAATCAGGCAGTTATGCTCTATCGTGCCGAGGGCTTTGATGAGACGGCGGTTTGCCAAGTCATGGATCATATTGTGAAGCATCATGATGCGCTTCGTACGGTTTTCCGTCAGGCTTCAGCCGGTTACGAGGCTTGGACACGCGGCGTAGATGAAGGCGCGTTGTATACGCTGGAAACCGTGGACTACCGTGAACAAGCATCCTATGCGGAAGCGCTGGAAGCGAAGGCAAATGAAATTCAAAGCAGCATCCACCTGTCCGAAGGACCTCTGGTCAAGCTGGGATTGTTCCGCACAGCCGAGGGCGATCATTTGCTCATAGCCATTCACCATTTGGTGGTGGACGGGGTGTCGTGGCGAATTCTGTTTGAAGATTTCTCGACAGGCTACGAGCAGGCGATCAAGGGCGAGCCTGTACGATTGCCCTTTAAAACGGATTCCTTCCAAACATGGGCACGGGAGTTGTCGTCTTACGCCAACCGTCCAGAGGCTGCATCGGATGAAGCCTACTGGCAGCAGCTGGAACAGGCCAAAGCGAAAGCGGCACCGCTGCCTAAGGATTTCGCCTACGAGGGCTCCTTGAATGCAGACAGCGAAGTGCTGACGGTGGAGTGGACCGAGGCTGAAACGGAGCAACTGCTAAAGCAGGCCCATCGCGCCTATAACACCGAGGTCAATGATTTGCTGTTGACCGCGTTAGGATTGGCGATGCACAACTGGACAGGCGCCGGACAGGTGCTGGTGAATCTGGAGGGACATGGCCGGGAAGCAATCCTGCCAGAGGTGGATATTACACGTACAGTAGGCTGGTTTACGAGCTTGTATCCGGTGCTGCTGGAAATGGGCAAGGGAATGACACTGGCACAGCACATCAAAGAAACGAAGGAAGGTCTGCGCCGCATTCCACATAAAGGGCTGACCTATGGCACATGGCGCTACTTATCTCCTGCGTCTGCATCAGGTGAAGCGCATGCGATTGGAGCAGAACCGGAAATCAGCTTTAACTACTTGGGGCAGGTCGATCAGGATATGCAAAACAGTGGAATCACATGGTCATCCTATAGTGCAGGGGAGACAGAGGATGCACATTCACGGCTGCAATATACGCTGGATTTGAACGCGATGATCTCGGAAGGCACGCTGCGCTTGACGATTGCTTACAGCCGTAAGCAGTATCGCCAAGAAACGCTGGAACGTGTGGCGGGATTACTGCAATCCGCTTTGCAAGAGGTGATTGCGCACTGTGTCGCTCAGGAACAGCCAGAGCTGACGCCGAGTGATGTGTCCTTCAAAGGTCTGACGACTAGAGAACTGGAACAAATTGCGGAACAGGCGGCACATACCGATGAGCTGGAAAATGTATACGCGCTGACGCCGATGCAAAAGGGCATGCTCTTTTACAATCTGATGGATTCGCAATCGGGAGCTTATTTTGAACAGGCCTCCTTTGATCTGCGAGGACATTTTAATATTGATGCGTTTGCGGCAAGTTTGGATGTTTTAATGCAGCGGCATACGGTACTGCGCACGAACTTCTACAGCGGCTGGAAAGATGAACCACTTCAGGTTGTGTATCGGAATAAGCGCAGCGAACTGTATGTAGAGGATTTGCGGGATATGGAGCAAGAGCGGCAAAACGAGTACATCCTCGAATATACGCGCAAAGACAAGCAAAGAGGCTTTGATCTGGCGCAAGATGCTTTGATGCGTGTGGCCGTTTTGCGCACAGGTGAGGATGCGTACCGTTTTGTATGGAGCTTCCATCATATCGTGATGGACGGCTGGTGCTTGTCGCTGGTGACAGGCGAAGTGTTTGCGAGTTATTTTGCGATACTGGCTCATAAGCAGCCTGAACTGGCCCCTGTAACGCCGTACAGTCAATATATCGAATGGATGGAACAGCAGGATCGTCAGGCCGCATCAAGTTACTGGAGCAAGGTTCTGGAAGGATATGAGGAACAGTCCCGCCTGCCACAGGCTAAAATGCAGGGCAAAACGGAATATCAGGCGGAGCGTCTGGATTTTGACTTGGGCGCGGATCTAACGGCAGGCATTCAGCGCGTAGCCAAGCGTTATCAGGTAACGATCAATACGTTGATGCAGACCGTTTGGGGCCTGTTGCTGCAAAAGTATAATGGCACAGATGATGTAGTGTTTGGCAGCGTGGTATCTGGACGTCCGGCAGACATTCCGAATGTGGAGCACATCATTGGTCTGTTTATCAATACCATTCCTGTGCGTATCCGCAGTCAAGTGGACAGCTTATTCTCAGACGTGATGAAGCAAACCCAAGAGCAATCGATTGCTTCCCATGCCTATGATACGTATCCGTTGTATGAAATTCAGGGGCTGTCGGAGCTTAAGCAGGATTTGATCAATCATATTCTTATTTTTGAGAACTATCCGGTAGAGGAACAATTGGAGCAATTAGGCAACGGTGATGAGTCCAGCTTCAGCATCACCGGAGCCGAGTCTGTCGAGCAGACCAACTATGACTTTAACCTGGTGGTACTGCCAGGGAACACCATTCATATGAGTTTTGGGTATAATGCACTGGCCTTTGAACGGGAAAGTGTAGAGCAAATTCGAGGTCATCTGGTACAGCTGCTGGAACAGGTGACAGCGAAGCCGGACATTCGGGTGCATGAACTGGATATGGTTACGGTGCAGGAGCGTAAGCAGATCGTTGAGGTCTGGGGCAATACAGCGGCAGTCTATCCAAGTAAGCAAACGATTCACGGCTTGTTCGAAATGCAAACTGCGCGGACGCCGGAGCAGACAGCATTGTTCTTCGAAGGAGAGCAATTAACCTATCGCGAGCTGAATGCACGCGCCAATCGTTTGGCTCGTACCTTGCGTAGTCAAGGCGTGACGAAAGATCGTCTGGTGGGTCTGATGACTGAGCGTTCGGTGGACATGATCGTAGGTATCTTCGGGATTTTAAAAGCCGGGGGTGCATATGTCCCCATCGATCCGACCTATCCAGAGGAGCGTATCCGCTACATGCTGGACGACTCGGGTGCGAAGCTGCTGTTGACGCAAAGCCATCTGGTGGACAAAGCAGCTATCGACGGTCACGTGCTGGTGTTGGATGGGGAGCAAACGGTGTACCACGAGGATGGTTCCAATCTGGAGCCGTGGTCCGGTCCGAACGATCTAGCCTATGTGATCTATACGTCGGGTACAACCGGGCAGCCGAAGGGCGTGATGCTGGAGCACCACGGGCTGTGCAATCTGAAAACGTATTTTGATCAGACGCTCAAGATCCGTACGTCGGATCATGCGTTGCTGTTCGCCAGCTATTCGTTTGATGCGGCATGCTGGGAAATCTTCCAGGCGCTGTTCTGCGGAGCCACGTTGTATGTGCCAACGTCAGAGACGATTTTGAACTACGAACGGTTTGAGCAATATATGGCGGATCATCACATCACGGTGGCCGCTTTGCCGCCGACCTATGCGGTCTATCTGGAGCCGGGACGGATGCCAAACCTGCGTATTTTGTTTACGGCGGGTTCAGCATCTTCAACCGAGCTGGTATACAAGTGGAAGGATCAAGTGGCGTACTACAACGGATACGGTCCCACCGAAAACTCGGTGGCGACGTCCATCTGGCCGGTATCCGAGGATGAGAGAGCCGGACAACTGATTTCCATCGGACGCCCTGTGCCGAACCATCGGGTATACATGCTGGATGTGCATGGACATTTGGCTCCGGTAGGCGTAGCGGGTGAACTGTGCGTGTCCGGTCCGGGTCTGGCCCGGGGTTATCTGGATCGCCCAGAGCTGACGGCTGAGAAATTTGTACCGAACCCGTTTGCGGCTGGGGAAGCCGGCTATGAACGAATGTACCGTACGGGTGACTTGGCGAGATGGATGCCAGACGGCAACATCGAATATTTGGGCCGGATCGACCATCAGGTGAAAATCCGGGGCTATCGGATCGAGCTGGGCGAGGTCGAGGCACAAATTTTGAAGGTGGAGGACGTACAAGAGGTCATCGTACTGGCACAAGCGGACGAACAGGGGCAAAACCAACTGGTGGCGTACTATGTTGCTGAACGGGAAGTAAGCGCGGGTGAGCTGCGCAGCTTACTGGGCGAGGAGCTACCAAACTACATGGTGCCTTCGTATTTCATCCAGCTGGAGCAGATGCCACTGACACCGAACGGTAAAATCGACCGCAAGGCCCTGCCGGCACCAGAAGGCAGCCTGCAAAGCGGAGCGGATTATGCAGAGCCGCGCACAGCGCTGGAGCAGACGTTAGTGTCCATTTGGCAGGCTGTATTAGGAGCGAAGAGAGTCGGAATTCTGGATAATTTCTTTGATCTGGGCGGCGATTCGATCAAAGCGATCCAGGTATCCTCCCGTTTGCTGCAAGCGGGCTACAAGCTGGACATGAAGGATTTGTTCCAATATCCTTCCATCTCGCTGCTGAGCGGTCATGTTCACAAGGTCAGCCGCACAGCCGATCAGCGGGTGGTTTCGGGGGCAGTTAAATTGACCCCAATACAGCAATGGTTCTTTGGACAATCCTCAGCAGAGCCGCATTATTTCAATCAGTCAGTGATGCTGTATAGAGCACAAGGCTTCGATATAGACGCATTGCATCAAACGGTGGCCAAGGTAACGGAGCATCATGATGCTTTGCGTATGATCTTCCGTCAGACCGAACAGGGCTATGAAGCGTGGAATCGCGGTTTGAACGAAGGCGAGCTGTATCGTCTGGACGTTGTTGATCTGACGGATGTGCAGAACATTACAGATGTTGCAGCAGCCATTGAAACGAAAGCCAATGCCATCCAAAGTTCCATTCGTCTGGACGAAGGACCGTTGGTGAAGCTGGGACTTTTCCGCTGCATGGATGGAGATCATTTACTGATTGCCATTCACCATTTGGTCATAGACGGGATTTCGTGGCGGATTGTGTTTGAGGATTTTGCCACGGGATATGAGCAGGCCGTGCGGGGAGAAGCGATTCGCCTGCCTTATAAAACGGACGCTTTCTCTGCTTGGGCAGAGCGCTTATCACAATATGCGAATAGTCCGGCGATCGACAACGAACGTGAATATTGGCAGCATCTCGCTCAAATGGAAGTCGCATCGTTGCCTAAGGATCAAGAGAGAGCGGAAGGACAACATTCTCTAATCAGAGACACTGCGACGGTAAGCGTGGCTTGGAGCGAACAGGAAACACGGCTGCTGCTGCAGGAAGCACACCTTGCGTACCACACCGAGGTCAATGATCTGCTGTTAACCGCACTCGGCACAGCGTTATATAACTGGAGCGGACAGGAGCGCGTGCTGGTCAATCTGGAGGGACATGGCCGGGAAGCCATTGTTCCAGATATCGACATTACCCGTACCGTGGGCTGGTTTACGAGTCAGTATCCGGTGCTGCTGGATGTGGACGGAAAGGCAGCAGTCGGGCAGCGAATCAAGCGGGTGAAGGAAGATCTGCGTCATGTGCCGCATAAGGGCATTGGCTACGGCATTTTGAACTATATGTCTCAGCATGATGCCCATCCTTCCTGGACCCTGCAGCCCGAAATTAGCTTTAACTATTTAGGACAATTTGATCAGGACTTGGAAAATGGGGATATCACGCTGTCTTCACATCCAGGTGGAGAGCCGATGAGTGACCATACCGTTCTGGAGCATCCTTTGAATGTGAACGGAATGATTACAGCGGGCGCGCTGACACTGGAAATTCGCTATGACAGTAAGGTATATCATCAGCAAAATGTAGAAAAATTTGCGCAGTTGCTGCAGGAAAGCTTGCAGGAAGTGATCGCTCATTGTGCCTTCAAAGAGCGGAGTGAGCTAACACCAAGCGATGTATTGTTCAAAGGCTTGTCACTGGAACAACTGGAACAGTTGACGGAGCAAACTTCTTCTGTAGGCGAGCTGGAAAATGTGTATGCTCTTTCGCCTATGCAGAAGGGGATGCTGTTCCATAATCTGATGGAGCCGGAGTCAGGTGCCTACTTCCAGCAAGCGTCGTTTAATCAAAAAGGCAGCTTTGATGTTGAAATTTTCCGCAAGAGTCTGGATGTACTGACACAGCGTCATGAAGCGCTGCGGACGAATTTCCATATGTTTGAGACAGAACACAGTCAGGAGCCATTGCAGATCGTATTCCGTCACAAAGATAGCGATCTTGCTTTCCAGGATATACGCGGCATGCAGGAAGCAGAACAACAGGCGTATATCCAGGCGTTTAAGCAAGAGGACCAGGCTAGGGGCTTTAATCTCGGTACGGATGCACTCATGCGCGTACAGGTATTGCAGACCCATGAAGAAACGTATCATTTGGTATGGAGCTTCCATCATATTGTCATGGATGGCTGGTGCTTATCGCTTGTTACGGGTGAAGTGTTTGATACGTACTTTGCGCTACTGGAGCAGAAGCAACCGGAGCTTGCTCCTATCACACCATATGGCCAATATATCGAATGGCTGGGGCGTCAGGATGAGCGTGCAGCAAAAGAATATTGGAGCAGCTATTTGGCCGGCTTTGAACAGCAGACGTTGTTACCTGGATCGGATGCTTTATCGAAAGATCAAGCGGCAGATAGCAGGGATCATACGGTATCCACTACAGCAAGCGACACCAGCAAATATATCTCTGAAAAAATAACGGTAGATCTGGACCCAACGTGGAGCAAAGCCATACACCGGATTGCAAAGCAGCAGCAGGTCACGATTAATACGCTGATGCAGAGCGTGTGGGGCCTTATTTTGCAGAAATATAACAACAACGAGGATGTTATTTTCGGTAGTGTCGTATCTGGACGTCCGACGGATATTGCTGGCGTAGAGCATATGATTGGTTTGTTCATTAATACGATCCCGGTGCGGATTCAAAGTGAACGGAATGCCACTTTTGTGGAAGTGATGCGGAAAACGCAGGAACAGGCACTGGCCTCGGGAGCCTATGACAGCTTCCCGCTGTATGAAATTCAGGCGCTGACGGAGCAGAAGCAGAACTTGATTAACCACATTATGGTATTTGAGAATTATCCGGTAGAGGAGCAAGTTGAGCAGCTGGGTGAAGTTCGTCCGTCCGCTTTTGAAATTACGAATGTAGAGGTTGTCGAGCAAACGAATTATGATCTGGACTTGATTGTGATGCCAGACGAAACCTTCCGCATCATGTTCAGATATAACGCCAATGTATACGATCGGATCACGATAGAGCGTATGCAGGGACATGTACTGCATGTTATCGAGCAAATTATCGACAATCCACATATCTGTGTGAATGAGCTGGAATTGGTGACACCAGAAGAACAGACACAAATCGTTCAGGTCTGGGGGGATACGGCGGCAGCCTATCCGCAGGATCAAACGCTAAGTGCACTGTTCGAGCAGCAGGCCACGAAAACACCGGATCAGGTGGCAGTGTTGTGCGGAGTGGAATCGTTGACCTACGCGGAGTTGAATGAGCGCGCGAACCGTTTGGCTCGAACGTTGCGTGCCGCAGGTGTTGAACCGGATCAGCCTGTAGGCATTCTGGTCCACCGTTCGCTGGACATGATCGTAGGCATTTATGCGATCCTCAAAGCAGGCGGAGCCTACGTGCCCATTGATCCGGAATATCCGGCGGACCGTATCCGCTTTATGCTGGAGGACTCGGGAGCGAAGCTGGTGCTGACGCAATCGCATTTGGCGGAGCAAGCCTCACGGAGTTTCGACGGCCAGGTGCTGGTGCTGGATCGTCATGAGCAGGATGGCCAAGACATTTACCACAAAGACGGTTCGAATCTGGAGCCATTGGCCGGACCGCACCATGTAGCCTATGTCATCTATACCTCTGGCTCCACCGGGAAACCGAAGGGCGTGATGGTGGAGCACCATTCCGTGCTGAACCGGATTTTGTGGATGCATGATCGATACGGTTTGAGTGCGGAAGATACGGTTCTGCAAAAGACCGCCTTCACGTTCGACGTGTCGGTGTGGGAGCTGTTCTGGTGGTCGCTGGTCGGCTCGAAGGTGAGCTTGCTGTCCGTTGGCGGGGAAAAGAACCCGGAAGACATCGTCGACACGATTGCCCGCGATGGCGTGAGCACAATGCACTTTGTACCTGCCATGCTGCATGCGTTCCTGGAGTATGTGGAGCAGCAGCCACGAGAAGTGATGCAAGCGAAACTAGGCACGCTGCGCCATGTCTTTGCCAGTGGCGAAGCGTTGCCGCCACAGCATGTGGCCCGGTTCCAACGGCTGGTGTCGAGCCTGTCCGGAGCGAAACTGGTCAACCTGTATGGACCAACCGAAGCGACGGTGGACGTATCGTACTTCGATTGCGAGCCGGATGAGGAATATGCGGTCATTCCAATCGGGAAACCGATTCAGAATATTCGTCTGTACATCGTGAAGGAAGGCACGGAGCAATTGCAGCCGATCGGGGTTGCAGGAGAACTGTGCATCGGCGGTGTAGGTGTAGCCCGCGGCTATCTGAACCGTCCAGAGCTGACGGCCGAGAAATTCGTAGCCGACCCGTTTGCTGGCGGGGAAGCAGGCTATGAACGGATGTACCGCACAGGCGATTTGGCGAGATGGATGCCGGACGGCAACATTGAATATTTGGGCCGGATCGACCATCAAGTGAAAATCCGCGGGTACCGAATTGAGCTGGGCGAGGTCGAATCGCAGCTGCTCCAAGTGGAATCGGTACGAGAAGCCGTGGTCACGGCGCGTGCGGATGAAACGGGACAAAAACAAATGGTGGCGTACTATGTCGCCGGGCAAGAAATGGGTGCCAGTGAGCTGAGAAGTGAGCTGGGCCGGGAGCTGCCAAGCTACATGGTGCCGTCGTACTTTGTACAGCTGGAGCAAATGCCGCTGAGTCCAAATGGAAAAATTGACCGCAAAGCCCTGCCAGCACCGGAAGTCAGCCTGCAAACCGGAGCCGATTATGTCGCACCGCGGACGTGGGTGGAAGTGAAGCTGGCACACATTTGGCAGGATGTGCTGGGTCTCACGCAGGTCGGCGTGAAGGAAAACTTCTTCGAGATTGGCGGACATTCGCTGCGGGCGACGACACTGGCCTCGAAGATTCACAAGGAGCTGAACAAGCCGCTTCCACTACGCAGTATTTTTGAAGCACCAACGATTGAACAACTGGCAGTCGTACTGGAACAGCTGGATCAAGTAACCTATGCGTCCATTCCGGTAACGGAAGAACGCAATTTCTACCCGTTATCTTCGGCGCAAAAACGACTGTATGTGCTGCATCAGTTTGATCCAAGTGATGTGAACTACAACATGCCGTCGGTGCTGCAAGTGAGCGGTCCGCTGGACGTAAAACGAGTAGAAGATGTGTTCCGTCAACTGATCGCCCGCCATGCAACCTTGCGTACCCGCTTTGAGCTGGTGGACAATGAGCCGATGCAATGGGTTGAGGACACCGTGCCGTTCAAAGTGGAATATACGAAGGTACAAGCAGAGCGTGCAACTACGGATACAGATCAGGACACAGCTACAGCTACGGACACGACGGTCAGCCAGGAAGCACAAGAACGGGTACGACAGTTTGTGCGTCCGTTCGATCTGAAAGCTGCACCGCTGCTGCGGGTAGGCTTGGTGGATCTAGACGTACAAGGAGCAGAGCAGGCATCCCAGCATCTGCTCATGCTCGACATGCACCATATCGTTTCGGATGGTGTGTCGATGGAGGTGCTGACCGATGAATTTGTCCGCTTGTATGGCGGTGAAGAGCTATCACCATTGCGGATTCAGTACAAAGACTATGCGGTATGGCAGCAAAGCGAAGCCCACCAGGAGTGGATGCAGCGTCAGGAAGCGTACTGGCTGGGTACCTTCCGGGGCGGCGTGCCTGTGCTGGATCTGGCAACCGACTTTGCCCGTCCGGCGGTACAGAGTACGGCAGGGGATACGATCGAATTCGGACTGGAGCGTGAAGTTAGCAAACGCCTGAAAGAACTGGCTTCGCAAACAGGTTCAACCTTGTATATGGTGCTGCTGGCGGCGTACACCACGCTCTTGCATAAATACACAGGCCAAGAAGATATCGTAGTCGGCACGCCGATTGCTGGAAGACCGCATGCGGAACTGGAGAGTCTGGTAGGTGTCTTCATCAACACGCTGGCAATCCGCAATTATCCGTCTAGCGACCAATCGTTCCTGGATTATCTGCAAGAGGTGAAGGAGCATGCGCTCAGTGCTTATGAGCATCAGGACTATCCTTTTGAAGAGCTGGTTGAAAAGCTGAATTTGACGCGGGATACGAGCCGGAATGCGCTGTTTGACACGATGTTTGAGTTGAAAACATTGGAGCAGCAGGAGTTGCAGCTGGAAGGTCTGACCTTACATTCGTATCCGCTGGAAAATCATACGGCCAAATTTGATCTGAGCTTGGATGCAATAGAGCAGCCAGAAAGCATTCTGTGCCGTCTGGAATACAGCACGGCGCTGTATAAGCCTGAGACGATTGCGCGATTGGCACAGCATTTTACCGAGCTTGTAAGTGCAATTTCACTTCATCCACAACAGCCACTGGCAGCTTTGGATATGGTACCTGCCGAGGAAAAAGCACAAATCATCCATGGATTTGGAGATGTGGGGGTATCGGATGTTGCTGCTGAAGCAGGAGCCTTATTCCATATCTTAGTGGAAGAACACGCGCAGCTTGTACCGGATCATGTGGCGGTGGTGTACGAGGAGCAGCAACTTACGTACCGGAAACTGAACGAGCGTGCGAACCAATTGGCGCGGAGATTGCGGAACGAAGGCGTTGGACGCGAGTCGATGGTTGGCATCTTGAGTGAACGCTCGGTGGATATGCTGGTCGGTGTATTGGCGGTGTGGAAGGCTGGAGGCGCCTATGTGCCGCTGGATGCAGACTATCCGTCAGAACGTATTCGTTTCATGCTAGAGGACAGTGGTGCGAGGGTACTGTTGACCCAAACGGGCTTGCAGGAGCGTGCACTGGGTTGGCTGAATGAAAGCCAATGGGCTCTGGGCGAAGGAAAGAATGAGAGTGAGCTGGAGACGGCGGTTAGCGCTGAAACGATGGAAAGAGACCGCCTTAGTGAAGGCGTAAGCTTGAAATCAGATTCGAAGTCTGACAGCGAAGCAGCATCCGAACCGGCAACAGTGCTGCGTCTGCATACCGTGCTGGCGTTGGACGATGAGTCGCTGTACATCGGAGATACCACCGATATCGAGCCTATCAACGAACCGCAGGATCTGGCGTATGTCATTTACACCTCCGGGACAACAGGACGTCCGAAGGGTGTCATGATCGAACATCACAGCTTGGTCAATACGGCTGCGGCGTATCGTCGGGATTACCGTCTGAGCGAGTTCCCGGTACGTTTGCTGCAGCTGGCGAGCTTCTCCTTCGACGTCTTCGTCGGGGATATCGCGCGGACGCTCTATAACGGTGGCACGATGGTCATTTGTCCGAAAGACGATCGGATTGATTTTAGCCGATTGTATGGCTGGATTCGCGATTACCAGATTACCGTATTCGAATCGACTCCGGCCCTGATCGTACCGTTTATGCAGCATGTGCATGAACAGGGACTGGACATGAGCAGTCTGGAACTGCTGATTACCAGCTCGGATAGCTGCAGTGTGACGGATTACCGTTTGTTACAAGAACGGTTTGGCGCGGATATTCGCATTATGAACAGTTACGGCGTCACGGAAGCGGCGATTGACTCCAGCTTCTACGACGAAGAATTGTCGAAGCTGCCAAGCAGCGGCAATGTGCCGATTGGCCAGGCGTGGCTGAACGCACGCTTCTACATCGTGGACAGCCAGCTGAATCCGGTGCCGATCGGCGTACTTGGTGAACTGTGCATTGGCGGAGCCGGGGTGGCACGAGGCTACCTGAACCGTGCAGACCTGACGGCCGAGAAATTCGTAGCGAATCCATATGTACCGGGTGAACGACTGTACCGCACAGGCGATTTGGCGCGGTGGATGCCAGATGGCAATGTGGACTTTATTGGCCGGATGGATGATCAGGTCAAAATCCGGGGTTTCCGGATTGAACTGGGCGAGGTGGAAGCACAGCTGCTGACCGTGGACGGTATTCAGAAAGCCATCGTCACCGCCTGGGAAAACGAAGACGGAGACAAGGATTTGTGTGCGTATGTCGTAGCCTCTGAGGCGCTGAATTTGCCCGAGCTGCGCAACCTGCTGCAGCCCAAGCTGCCGGGTTATATGATCCCGACATATGTCGTACAACTGGATCATTTCCCGCTGACACCAAACGGGAAAATTGACCGCAAAGCGTTGCCTGCGCCGGAAGCGCGCCTTGAAGGAGGCACAGCGTACGTGGCACCGCGCACACTGCTGGAAGAGCAGTTGGTACGTATTTGGCAAAGTGTTCTGAATCATCCGCAGATCGGTATTAAGGACCATTTCTTTGAAGTCGGAGGACATTCTCTGCGCGCGACAACACTGATGGCGAAAATCCATCAGGAGCTGAATTACAAGCTGGCGCTGCGAGATATTTTCCAATATCCGACGATTGAGCAACTGGTACAGGTGATGGGAGAAGTTCAGACACAGCAAACGTATGTATCCATCCCTGTTGCGGAGGAACGTGCATATTATCCGGTTTCCTCGGCGCAAAAACGGATGTACGTGCTGAGTCACCTGGAAGGCGGAGAGGTTAGCTACAATATGCCAGGCGCTTTGATCATTGAAGGTTCCTTGGATAAAACGCGACTGGAGCAAGCCTTCCGTAAGCTGATTGCCCGTCATGAAGCCCTGCGAACTAGATTCGACATGGTGGATGGCGAGGTGATTCAACGGATTGAATCGGGCGTCGCATTCAACGTGGAGCATGTGCAGGCAAGCGAAGAAGAGACCCAGCAGTACGCACAGGACTTTGTACGTGCATTTGATCTCGCACAAGCACCGTTGCTGCGGGTTCAGTTGGTGGAAACCGGAGCGGAGCGTCACGTCATGCTCTATGACATGCACCATATTATTTCGGATGGCGTGACTGAAGGAATTATCGTGCAGGAGTTCTCTCAATTGTATGAAGGCAAGGAACTGCTGCCCCTGCGCATCCAGTACAAGGACTATGCGGTTTGGCAGCATGCCGATATGCAAAGTGAACGTCTTCGTGAGCAGGAAAGCTACTGGCTGAACACGATGGCTGGTGACATTCCAGCACTGGATATGCCAACAGATTTTGCAAGACCAGCCGTGCAGCGTCTGGAAGGAGCTCGATTGGAATTTGCGATCAGCTTGGAGGACAGCGAGCAGTTGAAACAGCTGGCCGCGCAAACCGGCTCCACCTTATACATGGTGTTGCTGGCCGCGTATAGCACGCTCTTGCATAAATATTCGGGGCAGGAGGATATTATCGTCGGCACGCCGATTGCCGGAAGACCACATGCGGAACTGGAGGGCTTGGTAGGCGTATTCCTCAACACGCTGGCGATCCGCAATTATCCGGCTGGCGACAAAACGTTCCTGGATTACTTGCAAGAGGTCAAAGAGCATGCGCTCAGTGCTTATGAGCATCAGGAGTATCCTTTTGAAGAACTGGTTGAAAAGCTGAATTTAACGCGGGATACGAGCCGGAATGCGCTGTTTGACACGATGTTTGAGCTGAAAACATTTGAACAGCAGGAGTTCGAGCTGGAGGGTCTGACCTTTAAAACGTATCCGACGGACAATCATACGGCCAAATTTGATCTGACCTTGGATGCAGTGGAGCAGCCGGAAGGCATTCTGTGCAGTCTGGAATACAGCACGGCGCTGTACAAGGCTGAGACCATCGGGCGATTGGCACAGCATTTTACCGAACTTGTACGTGCAATTACCCTGCATCCGCAGCAGCCACTGGCAACTTTGGATATGGTAACCGTCGAGGAGAAGGCACAAATCATCTACGGTTTTGGAGATGTGGGAGTATCGGATGTTGCTGCTGTTGAAGCAGGAGCCTTGTTCCATACCTATGTGGAAGAACAGGCGCAGCTTGTACCAGATCACGTGGCGGTGGTGTACGAGGAACAACAACTGACGTACCGCACACTGAACGAGCGTGCGAACCAATTGGCCCGTAGACTGCGAAATGAAGGCATTGGCCGCGAGTCGATGGTCGGCATTTTGAGTGAACGTTCGGTAGACATGCTGGTCGGCGTACTGGCGGTGTGGAAAGCTGGAGGCGCCTATGTGCCGCTAGATGCGGACTATCCGTCCGAACGTATTCGTTTCATGCTGGAGGACAGTGGTGCGACGGTACTGTTGACCCAAATCGGCTTGCAGGAGCGTGCACAGGTATGGCTGGATGAAAGCAAAACTACATCCGAATCCGCAACGGGGATACGTTTGCATACCGTACTGGCGTTGGACGATGAGTCGTTGTACACCGGGGATACCACAGACGTCAATCACATCAATGAACAGCAGGATCTGGCGTATGTGATCTACACCTCCGGTACAACGGGACGTCCGAAAGGGGTCATGATTGAGCATCGCAGTTTGGTAAACACAGCCGCGGCCTATCGCCGGGATTACCGTCTGAACCAGTTCCCGGTACGGTTGCTGCAACTGGCGAGCTTCTCCTTCGACGTGTTCGTCGGGGATATTGCGCGAACGCTTTATAACGGTGGCACGATGGTTATCTGTCCGAAAGATGATCGCATCGACCCAAGCCGTCTATATGGCTGGATTCGCGACTATCAGATTACGGTGTTCGAATCGACCCCGGCCCTGATCGTACCGTTTATGCAGCATGTGTATGAACAGGGACTGGACATGAGCAGTCTGGAACTGCTGATCACCAGCTCGGATAGCTGCAGTGTGACAGACTACCGGGTGCTGCAAGAACGGTTTGGCGCGGATATCCGCATTATGAACAGCTATGGTGTCACGGAAGCGGCGATTGACTCCAGCTTCTACGACGAAGAATTGTCGAAGCTGCCAAGCAGCGGCAATGTACCGATTGGCCAGGCGTGGCTGAACGCCCGCTTCTACATTGTGGACAGCCAGCTAAATCCGGTGCCGATCGGCGTACTGGGCGAGCTGTGCATTGGCGGTGCCGGGGTAGCACGAGGCTACCTGAATCGTGCGGACCTGACCGCCGAGAAATTCGTGGCCAATCCGTTCGTGCCAGGTGAACGACTGTACCGCACAGGTGACTTGGCGCGGTGGATGCCGGACGGCAATGTAGACTTTATCGGGCGGATGGATGATCAAGTGAAAATCCGCGGCTACCGGATCGAGCTGGGCGAGATTGAAACGGCGATCCAGCGGGTGCCGGGCGTGCGTCAAGCGGTAGTCATCGACCGGACGGATGAGCGTGGACACAAGTATTTGTGCGGATACATCACGGGAGAAACCGAGCTGCGGATCGAGGAGGTACAGGCCGAGCTGGAAGCAGGACTGCCAGCACATATGGTACCTGCACGCTTGATGCGTCTGGAGACCTTGCCACTGACCCACAATGGAAAAATCGACCGCAAGGCCTTGCCGGAACCGGAAGGAAGCATCCATACCGGTGCAGCCTATGTGGCACCGCGTACCACGGTGGAGCAAGTGCTGGCTGCGGTATGGGCCGGAGTACTCGGCGTGGAAGCGGTAGGCACGCAGGATAACTTCTTCGAGCTGGGTGGCGATTCGATCAAAGCCTTGCAAGTATCCTCCCGATTGCTGCAAGCAGGTTATCGACTGGAGATGAAAGACCTGTTCAGTCATCCAACCGTGTCTGCCTTGGCACTGAAAGTCCAATCGGTGACCCGATTGGCGGATCAGAGCGAAGTGGTGGGCGCTGTGAAGCTGACACCGGTGCAACAATGGTTCTTTGAGCAGAACCTGACGGATGCTGATGCTCATCATCATAACCAGTCCATTATGCTGCATAGCAAGGACGGTTTTGATGAACTGGCATTGCGCACGGCGATGGATCAAATCGTTAGCCATCACGACGCACTGCGTATCATTTTCCGTCCTAGTGAGCACGGTTATGAAGCCTGGAACCGCGCGATTGGGGAGGGCGAGCTGTATACGCTGGAACGTATGGACTTCAGCCATGAGACTGAGGTGGCAGCGGCGATCGAGGCCAAAGTGAATGAAATTCAGGCGGGCATTCATTTAAGCGAAGGACCGCTGGTGAAGCTGGGGCTGTTCCATTGTCCTGATGGAGATCATTTGCTGATAGCTATTCACCACTTAGTGGTGGATACCGTATCTTGGCGCATTTTGTTCGAGGATATTACGACCGCCTATGAGCAGGCATTGAACGGACAAGCGGCTCGTCTTCCGCACAAAACGGATTCGTTCCGCACCTGGGCGGATGGGCAGTCTCAATATGCGAACAGTCCGGCCATGGCAGCTGAACTCGCATTCTGGCAGGAAATGGAACAAGGCGTATATCAGCCGCTTCCAAAAGACGAGTCCCCTTCTCATTCCTTCAATAGGGACAGCGAGAACATTACAGTTACGTGGACAGCTCAGGAAACGGAGCAGCTGTTAAAACAAGCGCATCGTGCCTACAACACGGAGATGAATGATGTGCTGCTTACCGCATTGGGGCTGACGATTCATCGCTGGGCGGGCCTGGAACGAGTGCTCGTGAGCCTGGAAGGCCATGGACGGGAATCCATTTTGCCAGAACTGGATATTACGCGCACCGTGGGCTGGTTTACGACCCAATTCCCGGTTGTGCTGGATATGAGCGTGGGGCAAGACCTTTCACAGCGCATCAAACATGTGAAAGAAGGACTACGCCGCATTCCGCAAAAGGGCATCGGCTACGGTATGTTGAGATACCTGTCCGCAGCACGTGAGCAAGAGCGTTTTGTAACCGAACCTGAAATCAGCTTTAACTATTTGGGACAATTTGACCAAGATATGCAAAATCAATCCATTGGCGTATCTCCTTACGCTAGCGGTGCAGAGCTTAGCGCCCATGCAGCCAGATCGCACACGCTGGATATGAACGGACTGATTTCGGAAGGCGAGCTGCAATTGACGATCAGCTACAGCAAGCAGGAATATCGTCGTGAAACGATGGAGCAGTTAGCCGAACAGTTCAGAACCAGCTTGCAGGAAATCATTACGCATTGCACAAGCCGCAAACAGCAAGAGCTGACGCCAAGCGATGTCATGCTGAAAAATGTAACCATGGCCGAGCTGGATCAATTGGTAGAACGGACACGTGACATGGGGGAACTGGAAAATGTCTATGCGCTGACACCGATGCAAAAAGGCATGTTGTTCCATAGTCTGATGGATGCAGCGTCAGGTGCTTATTTTGAACAAACGACCTTTGATTTGCACGGACGCTTCCAAGCGGATATTTTCCAAGATAGCTTGAATCATTTGGCGCAGCGGCATGAAATATTTAGAGCTAATTTCATCAGCGGTTGGCAGGATGAGCCTGTGCAGGTCATTTTCCGCCGCAAGGATGTTGGTTTTAGATGTGAAGATTTGCGTCATCTGAATGAGCGGGAGCGTGACGCGTATGTGAAGGAATTTATTCGCAAGGACAAGGCAGCCGGATTCGATTTATCCCGGGATGCGTTGATGCGCGTGGCGATTTTACGAACAGGCGACGAGGATTATTATTTTGTGTGGAGCTCTCATCACATCTTGATGGATGGCTGGTGTGTGGCGTTAGTCACGGATGAGGTGTTTGAGGCTTATTTTGCAGCCGTGGAGCATAGACAGCCGAAGCTTGCCCCCGTGACTCCATACAGTCAGTATATTGAGTGGCTTGAAGCACAGGATGTAGAAGCGGCAGCTTCCTACTGGAAGGATTATTTGCTCGGCTATGATCAGCAAACTTCGATTCCGACCGGAAAAGTAGGCGTGAAAGCGGACGGTGCACAATTTGAGCATATCCTGTGCGATCTCGGCAAGGATTTGACCGGACGTATGGAAATGGTGGCTAAGCAGCACCACGTGACCCCGAATACATTGCTGCAAACAGCCTGGGGATTGCTGCTCCAAAAGTACAACGGTAGTGACGACGCTGTTTTTGGCGGTGTAGTGTCTGGTCGTCCAGCGGATATTACGGGGATCGAAAATATGGTGGGCTTGTTCATTAACACCATTCCAATACGTATCCGCAGTGGGGCTGAGGACACCTTTGCTGACATGATCAGAATGAATCAGAAGCAGGCGCTGACTTCTCAAGATTATGAAACGTATCCGCTGTATGAAATTCAAGCCTTGAGCGAGCAAAAGCAAGATCTGATCAACCACATTATCGTGTTTGAAAACTATCCGGTGGAGGAGCAGGTCGAGCAACTTGGCGAAGGTGTAGAGTCGGATTTTGAAATTCGCAATGCCGGCATGATTGAACAAACCAACTATGATTTCAATCTGGTTGTCATGCCGCAGGAAGCGATGAAAATCCGATTTGAATACAATGCGAAGTTATATGATCGGGAAGCTGTTGAACGGACTCAGGGCCATCTGGTACAGCTGTTGGAGCAGGTGGTGGCGAAGCCGGACATTCGAGTGCATGAGCTGGATATGGTAAGTGAGCAGGAGCGTGAGCAAATTCTCCGCGTATGGGGAGATACAGCTGCCGAGTATCCGAGCGGGCAAACGATCCATGGCTTGTTCGAGACACAAACGGCGCAGACACCGGAACAGCCAGCGTTGTTCTTCGAAGGAGAGCAGTTGACCTATCGCGAGCTGAATGCACGTGCGAATCGTCTGGCGCGCACCTTGCGTAGTCAAGGCGTGACGAAGGATCGCCTGGTGGGTCTGATGACCGAACGTTCGGTAGACTTGATCGTGGGGATCTTAGGCATTTTGAAAGCCGGGGGTGCATATGTCCCAATCGATCCGACCTATCCAGAGGAGCGTATCCGCTACATGCTGGACGACTCGGGTGCGAAGCTGTTGTTAACGCAAAACCATCTGGTGGACAAAGCAGCTTTTGACGGTAACGTGCTGGTGCTGAATGGGTCACAGGGTGTGTATCACGAGGATGGTTCCAATCTGGAATCGTTGTCTGGTCCGAACGATCTGGTCTATGTCATTTATACGTCGGGTACGACGGGGCAGCCGAAGGGCGTTATGGTGGAGCATCGTAATGTCGTACGTTTGGTGAAAAATACAAACTACGCGCAATTAGATGCCGACACGCGCATTTTACAGACAGGGGCTGTTGTTTTCGACGCATCCACCTTCGAAATTTGGGGGGCGCTATTGAATGGTGGACAGCTGGTGCTAGTGAGCCAGGGTGTCATTTTGGACGCCCCCAAGCTTAAGGAAGCTGTGCGTAGCCACGGCATTACCACGATGTTTCTGACTACACCGCTCTTTAACCAGCTGTCCCAGCAGGATCTGGCGCTGTTCGAGGGGGTACGGGAGCTGCTGATCGGCGGTGATGTGATGTCCGTACCACATATGAACCGGGTGCTGGAGGCTCATCCATCCTTGCGGATCAGTAACATCTATGGCCCGACCGAAAATACGACCTTTTCGACAGTGCATGCGATCACTGGTATGCAATTGGAATCGGTGCCAATTGGCAGACCGATCCATAATTCGACAGCGTATGTCGTGGACCGTTCGATGCGGCTTCAGCCCGTCGGGGTATGGGGTGAGCTGATCGTCGGCGGTGACGGGGTGGCACGTGGATACCGCAACCGTCCGGACCTGACGTCCGAAAAGTTCATCGACAGCCCGTTCCGCAGCGGAGAACGCTGCTATCGCACAGGCGACCTGGTACGCTTGAATGTGGACGGGACGCTGGAATATAAAGGACGGATCGACGCACAGGTGAAAATTCGGGGCTACCGGATCGAACTGGGCGAGGTAGAAACGCAGCTGTTGAAACTGGAGGCAGTGCGAGAAGCTGTGGTCATCGCACGTGAAGATGAGCAAGGGCAGAAGCAGCTCTGCGCTTATGTGGTCGCCGATGGGGAAGTTGTGGCAAGTGAGCTACGCAGCGCTTTGAGCCAGAAGCTGCCGGGTTACATGGTCCCTTCCTATCTGGTACAGCTGGAGCAGATGCCGTTGACTCGGAATGGGAAAATCGACCGCAAAGCACTGCCAGCACCGGAAGACAGCCTGCAAAGCGGAGCGGATTATGTCGCGCCGCGGACATGGGTGGAAGTGAAGCTGGCGCAAATTTGGCAGGATGTGCTGGGTCTGGCGCAGGTCGGTGTGAAGGAAAACTTCTTCGAGATTGGCGGACACTCGCTGCGGGCGACGACGCTGGCCTCGAAAATTCACAAGGAGCTGAACAAGCCGCTTCCACTACGCAGTATTTTTGAATCACCAACAATTGAACAATTGGCAGTCGTACTGGAACAGCTGGATCAAGTAACATATGCGTCCATTCCGGTAACGGAAGAGCGCAGCTTCTACCCGTTATCTTCGGCGCAAAAACGACTGTATGTGCTACATCAGTTCGACCCGAATGATGTGAACTACAACATGCCGTCGGTGCTGCAAGTGAGCGGACCGCTGGATGTGAAACGGGTAGAAGACGCGTTCCGTCAATTAATCGCCCGTCATGCGACCTTGCGTACCCGCTTTGCACTGGTGGACAGTGAGCCAATGCAATGGATTGAGGACACCGTGCCGTTTGAGGTGGAATATACAAAGGTACAGGCAGAAGATGCGACTACGGATACGGACACGATGGTCAGCCAGGAAGCACAAGAACGGGTGCGGCAGTTTGTACGTCCGTTCGATCTGCAAGCCGCTCCGCTGCTGCGGGTAGGCTTGGTAGATTTGGGCGTACAAGGAACCGAGCAGGAACCGCAGCATTTACTCATGCTCGATATGCACCATATCGTTTCGGATGGTGTGTCCATGGGAGTACTGACCGATGAATTTGTCCGCTTGTATGATGGTAAAGAGCTATCGCCATTGCGAATTCAGTACAAGGATTATGCGGTATGGCAGCAAAGCGAAGCCCATCAGAAGTGGATGCAACGTCAGGAAGCGTACTGGCTCGACACCTTCCGGGATGAGCTGCCAGTGCTGGATGTACCGACGGACTTTGCACGTCCGGCGGTGCGAAGTACCGCAGGTGATACGGTGGTGTTTGGACTGGAACGTGAAGTCAGCGAACGGCTGAAAGAACTGGCGGCGCACACAGGCTCCACGCTGTATATGGTGCTGCTGGCAGCGTACACCGCGCTCTTGCATCAATACAGCGGGCAAGAGGACATCGTAGTTGGCACGCCAATTGCCGGACGACCGCATGCGGATCTGGAGCCAATGATCGGGATGTTCGTCGGAACGTTGGCATTACGGAACTATCCGACGGCAGAGCAAAGCTTCCGAAGCTACGTGGAGGATGTCAAGACGCGTGCCCTGCAAGCTTACGAGCACCAGGACTATCCGTTTGAGGAGCTGGTGGAAAAGCTGAACGTGAAACGGGATATGAGCCGCCATCCACTGTTTGATACGATGTTTACCCTGCAAACGACTGAGGAAGGAGAGCTGCAGCTGGCGAACCTGAGCTTCCGTCCATACGGCTTAGAACAAACGCCAGTCAAGTTTGATTTGACGCTGGAAGCCAGAGAGGAAGAGGCAGGCATCCAGTTCGGATTGCAGTATGCAACCGCGTTGTATCAACGGGAAACCGTGGAACGGATGATACGCCACTTTATTCGCTTGGCTGAAGCCGTGGCGGCGAACCCGGATGCGAAGCTGGGTGAGCTGGAGTTGATTACAGTAGAAGAAACCGTGCAGATTCTGGAGGTATTTAATGACCCGAACGCACATAGTGTGCGTTGTGCTGAACACAGACAGGTGCAAGGCCGTTCGCTCAGCGAACGCTTTGAAGAGCAAGCGAAGCGAAACCCTGAGCGGATAGCAGTTGTGTCTGGGGCCACCGCGCTGACCTACACTGAGCTGAATGAGCGTGCGAACCAATTGGCTCGTGTGTTACGAGCGGAAGGGGTCGAAACAGATCAACCGGTTGGCGTATTGTTGGAACGTTCTGCGGATATTCTGGTGAGCATTCTGGGGGTACTTAAGGCCGGAGGCGCGTATGTGCCGATGGATACGATGTATCCACAGGAGCGCATCGACTACATGCTCCAAGACAGTGGGGCCAAGGTCGTGATTACAAGCAGAGTTGCCAACCTGTCGCTCAGCACAGTTCGAGCTGTAGTCTTGGATGACGAGGACGTTCAAGCTCAACTGGGAGCACAGGATGCGAGTAATCTAATCCCTGTCGCCCGCCCGCATAATCTGGCCTATATGATTTACACGTCAGGTACCACTGGCCAACCGAAAGGGGTCATGATCGAGCAGGGCAGTGTTAGCAATCTGGTAGATGCTTTATTGGAGCGAGTATACAGCCGTTATGAACAGCCGCTTCATGTCGCATGGCTGTCGGCATTTGTATTTGACGCTTCAGTGAAGCAAATCTTTGCCAGCTTGCTGTTAGGCCACACCCTGCACGTGGTGTCCCGTGACGTCAGTCTGAGCGGAGAGCATTTGATCGCCTACTACCGTACGCACCGGATTGATCTGTCGGACGGCACACCTGCGCATCTGCATATTTTGAACGAAAGCGTCAATGTGACGGAAGCGCCGGAGGTGAAGCATTACCTGATCGGTGGCGAAGCATTATCCGTGCAGCTGGTAAATGTGTTCCTGCACAAGTGGTCCGGGTATCGTCCGGTGATTACCAACGTGTACGGTCCGACCGAAACCACGGTAGATGCGACTGCTTATACGATTGAAGATGTGGAAGCCCTGAACGCACTGCTGGAAAAAGGGGAGCATACGGTATCCATCGGAACGCCGATAGCGAACCAGTCCGTGTACATCTTGAACAGCCAGCAACAGCTGGTACCAATCGGGATCGCAGGTGAGCTTTATATCGGAGGTGCAGGTGTAGGACGAGGATACCTGAACCTGCCGGAGCTGACGGCAGAGAAGTTCGTCCTGAATCCGTTCGCTGATACGGCAGCAACCGATCAAGCGGACAGCACTCACGCAAACCGGATGTACCGGACGGGCGACCTGGCACGGTGGTTGCCAGACGGCAGCATTGAGTATTTGGGCCGGATCGACCATCAGGTGAAAATCCGGGGTTACCGGATCGAGCTGGGCGAAGTGGAAGCGCAGCTGCTGACCGTGGATGGCATTCAGAAAGCCGTGGTCACAGCATGGGAAAACGAAGACGGACACAAGGACCTGTGTGCCTACATCATAGCTTCAGAGTCCCTGAGTTTGCCGGAGCTGCGCAATGCGCTGCAGCCGAAGCTGCCGGATTACATGATCCCGACGTATGTGGTACAACTGGATCGTTTCCCGCTGACACCGAACGGGAAAATCGACCGCAAGGCGTTGCCGGCACCGGAAGCACGTCTCGAAGGAGGCCTGGAGTACGTTGCACCGCGGACGCCGCTGGAAGCCAAACTAGCCCAAATCTGGCAGGATGTCTTGAAGCTGTCCACCGTAGGAGTCACCGACTCATTCTTTGACGTGGGTGGGCACTCCCTGCGGGCAACGACGCTGGTGGCCAAAATCCATCAGGAACTGGACAGCCGGATTACGCTGCGTGAGGTGTTCCAACACTTCACGATTGAGCAGCAAGCTCAGCTCATAGCTACGCACGGTACAGACACCTATACGGTGATCCCTGCGGCGGCGCAACAGGCGTACTACCCGGTTTCCTCGGTTCAAAAACGACTGTACATTTTGAGCCATCTGGAAGGTGGGGATCTCAGCTACAATATGCCGGGTGTATTAACCGTGGAGGGGCCGCTTCAGGCCGATCGGCTGGAAGATGCGTTCCGTCAGTTAATAGCCCGCCATGAAACGCTGCGGACTTCCTTTGAAATGGTGGAAGGCGAGGTCGTTCAGCGGGTTTACGATCAAGTGGAGTTTGCAGTAGAGCACTTGCAGGCCAGGGAGTCCGAAGCCGGAGCCTATATCGAGTCCTTTGTACGCAGCTTTGACCTTCGCCAGGCACCACTGCTGCGTGTCCGTCTTATTCAAACTGAACCAGAGCGCCATCTCCTGATGTACGACATGCACCATATTATTTCAGACGGTGTATCGTCTAACAATATCGTGCAGGAGCTGGTACAACTGTACGAGGGACAGGAATTGGAGCCGCTGCAAATTCAGTACAAAGACTACGCCGTGTGGCAGCAACAGGAGACGCAGCGTGAGTCATACCAACGCCGGGAACACTTCTGGCTGGAGCATTTAGCCGGAGAATTGCCGGTACTGGATTTGCCAATTGCTTATCCTAGACCTGCTGTTCGCAGCTTCGAGGGTGCGATGTATGAATTTACAGTGGACGCGAATGTATCCGAGCAACTGCACCGAATTGCGGCACAAACCGGAAGTACACTGTACATGGTGCTGTTGAGTGCCTACACCATTCTGCTGTCCAAATACAGCGGTCAGGACGATTTGATCATCGGTACGCCGGTAGCAGGCCGCTTGTTGCCTGAACTGGAGCCACTGATCGGAATGTTCGTCAACACGCTAGCCATCCGGCATCAGCCGAAGGGCAACCAACCGTTCCACAGCTACTTGCTAGAAGCCAGAGATCGTACGCTGCAAGCCTTTGAGCATCAGGATTATCCACTGGAAGAGTTGGTGGAAAAGCTGGATGTAGCACGGGATGCAAGCCGTAACCCATTATTTGACACTATGTTTGTACTGCAAAATACGGAGTCACAGGAAGCGAAGCTAGAAACGCTGTCCTTCAGTCCATATGTTCAGGAGCACAGCATCTCCAAATTCGATTTGACCTTGTCTATGAGTGATGAAGACGGGGAAATCAAGGGTTCCTTTGAATATTGCACGAAGCTGTTTGGAGCCGACGCTATTGAGAGATTAACCAGAGATTTGATAGCGATCCTGTCCCAGGTTGGGATCAATCCAGATTTGCTGTTAAGCGATATTCAGGTGAACTCGGACGAGCAACCGGAAGGCTTCTCGCCGGATTCCATCGACTTTGTTTTCTAAATCTGTTTTCTAAGATGCAATGATTTCACTTTGCGTGTGCAGAGGGCGGCGGCTTGTCCGACTGCCCTTGCCTGCATTGAAAAAACAGCAAAAATAATTCCATTTGAAAATTTAAGTATTATAAAATTCGTCAAGTTTAGGTTGATTATGCACATTATATATTAAGGGAAGATTATAAGATGGATTAGCTCCATTGTATGTTACGAATTGTTTTGATTATTTAAAAGATACCACTTTGAATAAGCTCAATGAACTTAACAAAAGAAGACCCGTGTTTCAATAAACGCGGGTCTTCTTTATTTAGCAATTGCTGGTTGAATTCATATGCAGTTTAAACATCAATTTGTTTAAAACATCATTTTAATTACGATAATTCCAATCAATGCTAGAATTAAACCGAATATCTCTTGACGACATAGGCAAAATAGATACTCCGTAAAGTAAAGCTTGTTTCGAGGAAAGGTCTGTGAAGCTATGAAACAAGATAGCCAGCACGCTCCATTGCTAGCCTCGGTAATGTCCTACTTGCAGATCTCGCTTGTATTTAACGACGATAAGCGAGAAGGATAATGATGCAGAATTCGACTAGCTGCACTAAAAGTAAGTGTCTTTTCCCAAAGCAAAGTAGCTAGCAGGACAACAAGCACAGGCGTTAGTCCCGAAAAAAATGCTATGATTGAAGCTCACATCTGTTGTTTCTCCAACACTCATAACGAAAAATTTTACAGCAAACGTGCTTAGTAGTCTTCTCTTCGAAAAGCTATTAGCCGAATGGGCAACAGAATGTTTCTGTAGACTGAAGATCCTTTAGTATGAATTCCAAGTGTTCTCTAGCTGATTGATTCAATGGTTGTAAGGGCAAAGGAAGACTGGGACTTGAGATCAAGCCACTTATTTCTGCTGCTGCTGAAACAACACGAAGGCTACCATATTGATGAAATAACGTCCAAATAGGTTCAAGTAGCGCCGAGAGTCGTTCCGCTTCATCAACAAAACCGTCCTGGGCCAAACGGGTCATTTTTAGGCACGCCTTTGGAAACAAACCACCGAGAACCGAGTACCATGCTTCACAGCCTGCATTCAAGCCAGTGACTGCAAATGAATCTCCACTTACTCCTGTAGTTACATGGGGAGGAATGGTCGTGCGTAGTTTTCTAATGCGTGCCTTGGCTGCTTCAGGATCAGAAGGTACTCCAGGAATCTTGATAGAACGAACGTTAGGTAGCTCAGCAATCCGACCGTGCAACTCATCACTAAAATGGAAATGCGAGGTACTCGGATTATCATATACACAAAGTGGAATGGAGAGTGAACTGGTTACCTGTTCATAGAGTAAAAATACTTCTTCATTCGTTAGTGTTTGATAGGAGACAGGGGCTAGCAACACTGCGCTTGCTCCTGCTCTTTGTGCATCTTCCGCTAATCGAAGTACTTCAGAAGTACGAATCGCACTTATACTTGTCATCACGGGAATCCCCTCAGCTGAACGGACAGCAAGTCGAAGCACACGTAAACGTTTTTCTCGATTAAAATATGCATAATTTCCAGTTGAACCCAATGCACCAATTGAGTCGACACCAGCTGCAACTAATCGTTGAATCAGTGTCACAAATGCTTTTTCGTCAATACCTGTCTCGTTAACGGGGGTGAGTGGAAAAGCAGATAATCCACAGAACATAAAGCTACACTCCTTTATTAATTGACCTTCAAAATACAAACACATTATAAAAATGAATTAGACACAATTAAAGTACCAATGGAGTGACAAATAACAGTACCAATTCTTCTAGACAAACTTAAGTACAAAGTACATTTCTGTATCAAAATCAACGTTATGATAGTACATCTTTTAACAGACCAAGTTAGTTGAACAACATAAAAAGCATTCTATATAGAATGCTCAGGCTGTCGAGAAACCCCCTGTTTTTTTGCAGGGGGTTTAAAACTGTCTTAGTGGTCTAAAAACTAGGGTCCTCAGATCGTTTTAAATCGATTTTTGTTTTAAAAGATGCGTCTCCCCATATAAAAATAGAAGTGTCGAAAAGTCCTCTGGACTTTCTCGACACTCTGAGCATTCTATATAGAATGCTTTTTATCTTTCTCATGATTTGGTGATGTATCAGAGTGTGTTAATATGCGGTCAAGTACTTTTTCAGTAAGTGGCATAAAGTAATTGAGTATTAGCCCCCCTAAACAAACGGTTAACAAAGTTCCAATGCCAATGGGTCCATTTAAAATGACTGCTATGATCAAGAATATAAGGTAGATGAATGTTCTCGAAAAAAATAGATTTGTTCTAGTAAATTCTTGTACGATCAATGTTAATCGGTCAACTGGAATTGGTGCAAAATTTGTCTGTAAATATGTTGCAGTTCCTAATCCTACAACGACTAAACCAATTCCAAAACAAACAACTTTGCTGTACCATAGTTCAGGTGTTATCAAATTGTGTAATAAAAAAAGCCACATATCAATTCCAATACCCGTTATAAATGCCGTTAACAACCCCAAAACTTCTGGTCTTTGTCTTTTTAAAAGCGAATTACAACATATCAATATTATAGCTATTATGATTTCCCAACTTCCCACAGTAAGCCCCACATTTATGGACAGTCCTACCAAAAGTGCATCAAAAGGTGAAGTCCCAAGGTCTGATTGTATAGTAAACGAAATTCCAAGGGATAATATAAAAATTCCTAATACGAAAAAAACATATCTCACTTTACTCGACCTCTTTAACATAATTTTATGTTGCAAATGCAATAAAAATAAGGTAAATTCAATATATATCATTTTTATTGCATTTGCAATAAAATAGGTGCGAAGGAGTTAACTATGAAGGAAGTACTTCGTGAAATTGGAATGATTGCAAGGGCATTAGATTCTATAAGTAATATAGAATTTAAAGAATATGACCTTACAAAAGGGCAGTATTTGTACCTTGTGCGAATATGTGAAAACCCAGGAATCATTCAAGAAAAGTTAGCTGAGATGATAAAAGTAGATCGAACAACTGCATCTCGTGCTATAAAAAAACTTGTAATTAATGGCTTTATTGAAAAGAAAGAAGATAACCATAACCAAAAAATTAAAAAACTCTTTCCAACAGATAAAGGGAACAATGTTTATCCTTTTATAAAAAGAGAAAATGATTATTCCAATAACGTTGCATTAGAGGGATTTTCGGAAAGAGAAGTAGAAACCATTTTCAATCTTCTTCAAAGAGTGAGAGAAAATATAGGGGAAGACTGGGAATTTGTAAAAAAGGGGAACAAGAGAAATTATTGATTTACATGAAGGAGCGATACATTAAGTGACTGTAAAAATAATAAAGTGCAACCGTGAAGATTTACAAATACTCCAAGAAATAAGTATTGAAACATTCAACGATACTTTTAAAGATCAGAATTCACCTGAAAATATGAAAGCCTATCTGGAAAGAGCATTTAATTTTCAACAGTTGGAGGATGAATTGTCCAACGTCTCTTCAGAAATCTTTTTCATCTATTTCAATGAAGAACTTGCTGGATATTTAAAGGTAAATATGAATGACGCCCAATCTGAAAAAATGGGTGATGAGTCGCTCGAAATTGAGAGGATTTATATAAAAAATAAATCTCAAAAACATGGGCTTGGTAAAAATCTGCTAAATAAAGCTATGGAAATTGCGATGGAGCATAATAAAAAGAAAATCTGGCTCGGCGTATGGGAAAAAAATGAAAACGCCATTGCTTTTTATAAGAAAATGGGGTTTGTTCAAACTGGCGCACACTCTTTTTATATGGGTGATGAAGAACAAATTGATTTCATAATGACCAAAACAATGATATAAGTTTAGGATGATATAAGAATTCTTATTATTTTTATATTGTAATTTATTAACTAATGTGTATAATGTTAACTATAATTGAATTCATAAATGTTTTCTAGGGTTCCGCGATGTAATATCGGCTGGTCCGAGAGAAAACTCACAGTCGTCGTACTGTGCCACGGAGGGATAAAAGCCTGGGAGAAAAACTGCTGTATGCAGTATTCTCTCAGGTTTTTTTTATTGCTGCTATAAATCCATACTACATTTGCAGCATTATCAAAAAGGAGGAAGCACAGAATGAACAAGACATGGTTATCTGTTGTAGTTGCGGCATTATTCGAAGTTGGATGGGTCATCGGCCTGAAACATGCCAGCGGCTGGTTAGAGTGGGGGGGCACTTTAGTTGCCATTTTAGTAAGTTTCATACTTATGATTATGGCTTCCCGTACGCTTCCGGTAGGCACGGTGTATGCAGTATTTGTCGGGTTGGGAACGGCCGGCACTGTATTAGCAGAAATTTTGTTGTTTGGTGCTGAGGTACAGGGATCTAAATTGTTGCTAATTGGGGTGCTTCTGCTCGGAGTTGTAGGGCTCAAAATACAGAGCAAAGAGA
This sequence comes from Paenibacillus sp. SEL1, assembly GCF_054602535.1. NCBI lineage: Bacteria > Bacillati > Bacillota > Bacilli > Caryophanales > Paenibacillaceae > Paenibacillus > Paenibacillus sp. SEL1. The sequence goes on from NZ_CM137723.1 coordinate 4,912,569, forward strand.
AGAAACAATGAAAAGAGGTGGACTGACGTATGAACTGGGTATTTCTAATTTTGGCAGGCGTATTTGAGATGATGGGGGTTCTCATGATTAATAAGCTCCATAAAGATCGGCATTTCCTGTCTGCTTTTTACCTGCTTGCAGGCTTTGGATTGAGCTTCTTGTTTCTATCCCTGGCCATGGAAACACTACCAATGGGAACGGCCTACGCTGTCTGGACCGGTATTGGAGCTTCTGGCGGAGCCATATTGGGCATGATCTTTTACAGTGAACCGCGTAATACCGCGAGAATTCTGTTCATCGCGATGGTACTCGGTTCAGCAGTTGGCCTAAAGCTGGTAAGCTGAATAATGATGGAATTGGAAAAATTAAAGAAAATAGATAGAAAAGACCAGCATGCAGACAAAGTAGCGATAAGAAATTTTGTCTGCATGTTTTTTTGCATTTTCTTACCCTTCTATACTCTGATCTTTAGGATCGTCGCGTTGTGTTTTCAGTTTTAGAAAATGAAGAGTCAATTGAAGTTTCAGGCGAATATCACCATCGCTTAGATCAATCTCAAAAAGCTCACGTATCCTGTTGATTCGATAGAACAAAGTATTTCTATGAATAAAAAGTGTTTTAGCAGCAATATTTGGAGTGTCCACATATTGAAGATAGGCTTCAAGGGTAGGCAGCAAACTTGTTTTGTGGGCATTGTCATAAACAATTAACTTTTGGATAACCGGATGGCAGAAGTCAGCGAGATCATTCTGTTCCGATATGATCTTTCCAATATGCTCGCAGAGATAGTCCTCATACATATACACTGGCTTGTTAGAATTAAGTTGGAAACCAATCTCGATGGCAGTTAGGCATTGCTTATAATATTTTCGCAAAAAAGTTAAATGACTAAAGCAGTCACTCAGCGAAGCAGTTAGTCCGTTTACTTGGAGAAATTCCAGAATTCGTTTGTCTTTAGCAATGATTTTACAGGATGAATCAACAAGGGAAATGAGAAATACAATACGTCCCTGATACACGATCCAACGGCTATCCGGCAGTAATTGGATCATATGCTGTGCAACCAGCTGAACTTTCCCGTCAAAAAAGCCGTTCTTCAAGTCTGTCAAGGTCCTCACTCTCAGGTAAGGTGTAAGCGTCCATTCCAGATGAGTCAGTCGCATTGCGATAATATTAGCATCATTGAGCTCGCCTGTAAGCAGTTCGGAAAGCAAAAACTATGCATCATTCCTGGATTGCAATTATAAAAGTTGTTCTTTTGCAATTCTACCGAAACCAGCTCACAAAGAAATTGTACGAGTTCAAAATCAATATCTGTAAATTTGCGATCCAGCTCCATAACACTGACCTGCGCGAATTCTATACCATGTACGTACACAAAAGCTGTTATCCAACAGTCGTTGGTCTCGGGATCACGTGAATAATAAGGAATAAGAGCCATACGGGTCAGTTCGTACAGATTGGATTTCTTCATGCTCTCAATATTACTGTCAAGAATATAGCCCAAATTTCGCTGCTGTTCGATATCAGGTCGGCTGGGGATAGGGGCTTGACACATAGCGAGTAACTTATAGCCTGCGTCGACAATGATTACCGGATTACCAAAGATGCGGGAGGCCTCGTTTGTCAAGTTCGGCCACCCTTATGGCTACAGGAATGGTTCCTTGTATCGCTGCGCGTGAGGAGATGGTAAACAATAGTCATGATGGAGTGGGTGACCGCCACGGCCGCTCGGTTTCTGCCTTTTCAGCGTCGGTACTGAACACCCGAGTAATTGTCGGATCTGCATACGGAATGGGCAACTTCAATGAGTGCCGAACAAAGGTATTTGTTGCCTTTGCGAGAGTCTTGGAGGATATTCGTTTACCACTTTCGTTCTGCTTTGGAACTAGACCTATCCACAAACAGAGAGGAGTGTCGGAGGGGAAACGCGCACCAATGTCGGTCCCGACTTCGTGCAGAATTTGTTCCACGGTGCGTGTTGCGATCCCCGTGATCGTATCTAGCCTTCTTCAGCGTTCTTCGGGCGAATGCAGCCAGCTTTTCCGTATCTTCTTCACCCTCGATCAGGGCATTCATCATGTCACGGCTGCTCACCCCATGATGTCGGAGACAACGGTAGCTGGCTCCTTCCGGCACTTTTTGGTCCGGTTGTGTTCGCGGGACCGTCTCTGAATCAGGCTGCAATGGTAACGAACTAATTCGCGCAGTTCTCTTAGGTTCCGGTCTGGGATGTAACTGGGTTTCAGCAGACCGTGGCGGAGCAGATTACAAATCCATTCTGCATCTTTTACGTCCGTTTTCCTGCCGGGAATGGCTTTGATGGCTGGGCGTTAACGACGAGGAACTGAATTTCTTCAGCTTCAAGCAAATTCACGATCGGTTTCCAGAACACGCCGGTACTTTCCATGGCCACATGAGTGCAGCAATGTTGCTTGATCCAGTCGATCAAATCAAGCAGGAAAACCGTGTAGGTATGAAACGTCTTAATCGCTTTCCTTCGGGAGTTACGACACATGCGGTAATGGACTTCTTGTGAACATCCAAACCGCAAGCTCGCCCGATCAGGACATCCATAACATTCACCTGTCTACGGCAATTAAAATTGAGAACTGGCGCAACAACCAGCAAAGGGTTACTCTACCCAGCGTGCTTCTATGTTTCGGTTAGAAAAGAATCATTAAGAGGCAGGCATTAGAAAAAGTTTTTAAACATATTATAGGTAATATCCGTTCAAATATGTTGGGGAGGATATCATAAAACCTATGTTACCTATGGAAGAATATTTCGGTAAGTTAGAACTCGTTTATTCATTTTATGGGGCTATGCCTACAGGCGTTAGTGTATCAGAAACCGGGCGTATCTTCATTTGCTTTCCGAAATGGGGAGATGACGTTAGATTTACGGTAGCGGAAATTGTTGAGGGTCGGTTGCAGCCTTATCCTAATTTAGAAACGAATTTGGTAAATCCTTTGAATATCACTATGTCCTTCATCAGTGTCCAAAGTGTAATTGCTGATGGAAGGGGAACCCTGTGGGTACTGGATACAGCTGCACCAAATTTTTCTGAGCCTATTAAAGGAGGGGCAAAATTAGTCGCTGTAGATTTAAAAACAAATACAATAAGAAAAGTATACACGTTTGCAGAAGATGCAATCTTGCCGACAACGTATCTGAATGATGTCCGATTTGATTTTCGTGTTGGTAAATCAGGTTACGCATATATAACGGATTCTTCTTCCAAAGGTCCAGGCGCTATTATAGTCGTAGATTTAGAAAATGGAAATGCGTTTAGACGGTTAAATGGAGCAAATTCAACTTCACCCGATCCGTATTTTTTACCGAAAGTGGAAGGTAAAATTTTGATGAATCGAAACACAGATGGTTCGACATCTCCCTTTCGATTGGCCTCTGATGGTATAGCGATTTCCCCTGATGGAAAAATTATATTTTTTTGTCCATTAACCAGTCGTCATCTATACTCGATCTCAACAGAAGCCCTAAGAGACAGAACGATACCGGATTTCAACTTACGTTATCATGTGCAGTATTGGGGAGAAAAAGGTGCGTCTGATGGATTGATAACCGATGCAAAAGGAAACGTTTACGCTGGTGACTATGAAAACGATAGTATTCGAAAGATATTTCCGAATGGAATAATGGAAACCATCGCACATGATCCGAGAATTTTATGGCCGGATACTTTTTCTATTGGTCCAGATCAATACTTATATGTTATTGTGAACCAATTACATCGGCAGGCAAGATTTCATTATGGAAAAGACCTGCGACAAAAACCTTATAGTTTACTTCGTATAAAAATTGATGAATTACCTGCTCCCACCTTTTAATAAATATTCACTTTACAAAGTTGACTTTATTTGAATAGAAAATGCATTTCATAACCAATGCATGCTGCCACACAATTAGTAGCGGCATGTATTATTAATTTGAGCAATTCCAGGGAAGCTCTACATATTCTTATGTATACTTAAATTAGAACGTTTACGTTTTTTGAGAAATTGGAAATCAAATAGTTTTAATCGGTATGCTAGCTGCTGTTATTTTTGATCTTAAGCACTACACTACATTGTAGACTATCGGTACTCTGTTAAGAGCTAACAGGCAGTTTAGTCCAACGAGTAATCCTAATTCCGAAAAAAACATAATGGATAATGGAGCTGCAAACTGGCGACGGTAACTCAACTGGTGTTAGTCTCTTTAATCCAGCTTAGGTTCTTCGATTATATAAATCAAACCGGTGAATCGGTGGATAGCCTTTAAGCCAATGATATGCGTAGCTTCTTGTGGAACCGCAGATAAGAGTCAAGCAGATGATTAGGCACGTCAGGAAAAATTTAAAAATCTTGATATAGTGGTATAATGATTTATTGAACAGAATTTATCGTTACCAGGAGGAAAAGTCGATGGATAGCCAACAAATTCTCATCCGAAACAACGTCAAAGTAAGGGGCTTTGGTTCCAAGACTCTTATATTCGTCCATGGCTTTGGCTGTGACCAGAACATGTGGCGCTTTGTCGCACCAGCTTTCGAAGAGAAGTACAAGCTGGTATTGTTTGACTTTGTAGGTTCGGGAAAGTCCGATATGCAGGCCTATAATCCTTATATTTATCATGATCTGAACGGGTATGCCCAGGATATCTTAGACATTTGTTCAGCGCTCGAATTGAAGAATGCCATTCTAGTGGGTCATTCCGTCGGTGCTACTATCGGTATGCTGGCCTCTATTCAAAGATCGGAATACTTTGATCGGCTTGTTCTGATTGGTCCTTCTGCACGATATTTGAACGATTTACCTGATTACATCGGCGGGTTTGAACGGGAAGATCTGATGGATTTATTGGACTTGATGGATCAAAACTTTCAAGGTTGGGCGAGCTATCTGGCTCCTGTCATTATGGGGAATACAGACCGACCGGAATTATCTCAAGATCTTGAGTTAAGTTTTTGCGCGACCGATCCTAAGGTAGCCCGTCGTTTTGCGGAAGCAACGTTTCTCTCTGATTACCGTAAGGAACTCGGCAAGGTAGTGGTGCCTTCGTTGATTTTGCAATGCTCCGATGATGTAATCGTTCCGATGGAAGCTGGAGCCTATATCCACCAGCAGATGAAGGAGAGCGAGTTCCGACTGATGGATGCAACCGGTCATTGTCCACACGTAAGCCATCCGGATGAAACCATTAGACTCATCAGCGAATATCTTGCCTCAATCGATTCAATACAGGAAAGCGAGTTGCACACATAATATGGACGAACGGTTGGATCATGCCCCCTGCGGTTATTTGTCGATGGATCAAAATCTGACAATACGCATCGTCAATGCAACGCTGTGTCGCTTGTTAGAATATGAAAAACAAGGGGTAAACGGTATCAGTTTTGAATCCCTGCTAAATCGGTCCAGCCAAATTTTCTTTCAGGTTTATTTTTTACCGTTGATTCGGCTTAATCATCACGTAGATGAGATATATTTAATGATGAAAACGGGTAGCGGCGGAACACTTCCCGTTCTTTTAAATGCTGTGATTCGAGAGCAGGGAGACGAATTGGTGTACGATTGTGTCTTAATTCCCATGCTGCGTAGGAAGGAATACGAGCAACAGATTGAAAAAGCTGAGAAAGCCTATCGGAAGGCGGAAGAGGAGCTACTAAGGATTGAGAAGCAGCTTGATAAAAAAAAGGAAGGACTTTCATCTTTACCTAATCCCAAGATATAGTTCAATGCTTCTTTGAGTAGTTATACTCTAAAAGCCCGAATCGTGGTATTATCCCCTTTTAGTAGACAAGAGAAAAAAGACATCTGTTTGAAATGACCCCTATCAAGTAAATAGTAATAAAAAAAGCAATATTTAAGCAACCTGAGTCCGATATTTATACGGTCTTAGGTTGTTTAATTTTATGCAGAGAATATTAGTTTTTATGGATAGACGTTAATTAGATAACATGTTCCACTTTTTCACCTGTCGAAAAGTGTAGCGTTTAAAACACTCTGATTTGAAAATGGTTAAAGAAATTTCAAGTCATTTCTACATGATCTAATAGGCGATAATCTCGTTGTTATAAAGGTCTTTGATGGCAGATAGGTTTTATGTCCATTAAATATTAAATAGCGTAATAAGGATTTTTCTTACGTATAACAGCTTAACTCCTCATCTCGTTCATCAAGCGTATTCTCGATCCATACTTTGACCCGTCGATAATCGTAGATTCCTTTTACCTCTTTACAGCATCCGCTATCTTCATTTTGATCTGTTCATCCTCGAGCTGCGTGGAAGAAGTAAATTGATTCGTTTTCACCACTTATGTGTGTGAGTATGAATCCTCTATATAGTACAAGAATAACAATAATTTAAATCAAAATTCATAAGGGTGAATTAAAGATTCATAAAAATGAAACGGCAATATTTTCTTTATCACACACTTAGTCCCTACCATTCTTTGCAGAAATTGATAGTTTGTTGTTATATGAAATAATTTTCACTCCAATAGAACTATTTCAATTTTTTTCCTTAATGTCGATATAATTGAGGATTCGCCAAAAAGCCTTTTCATATAGGAAGATGGGATCAACTCGCTAAACAAAAAAATAATGTACGTTGCGATTGATGGTATCAGTCAACCAGCCGATCCTTAGGGAAGGAGGTAGTGTACTAGAAAAATGGATTATGTTATGCACAAAAAAAGGGGGCTAAAACAGAGTATAAATACTTGAGATCGTGGGATTAGGTTCTTTGATAACTTCTTGTTTCCCACATAACAGACCTTATCTTGCGATAACAGACAGCAAGATATAAACATTAGGAGGATAACCAATATGAATTCATTTAAAAAAACGAAGAGCTTGATCAGCACTCTGACCGGGGCAGCGTTATTATTCTCGCTACCAATGACGGCAGGCGCAGAGAGCAGTATCAACTATTTTGCCCATGCATCCGAAGAACCGGTTACCGTGTCTGAAGCTGTGTATGAAGCAGGATCAGGCGTTCTGAACGGGGGGGTGGCCGAGTTTCAAAAATCGACGGTCACTGAGGAGCATCAGGTTAGGAAGACACTCGTTAATCCCAACGCCTCGCCTGAAGCCAAATCGTTGATGAGCTATCTGGTCGATCAATACGGCAAGAGTATACTATCCGGTCAGCAGAACAGTTCTAACATTAGCTGGATGCAGGACGCGATTGGTAAAAAGCCAGCCATTGTCGGATTCGACCTGATGGATTATTCACCGTCTCGAGTCGAGTACGGCGCTTCCTCCTCCGAGATCGAGAATGCGATCGATTGGCATAGCCAAGGCGGTATTGTCACCGTCGTATGGCATTGGAACGCGCCGAAGGGTTTAATTGACCAGCCTGGTAAAGAGTGGTACAAGGGATTCTTCGGGGATTCCACCACTTTCGACGTTGATTACGCGTTGGATCACCCGGAATCCGAGGATTATAAACTTATTTTGCGGGATATCGATGCCATTGCGGCACAGCTTCAAAAGCTAAAAGATGCGAAAATCCCCGTGCTCTTCCGGCCGTTGCATGAAGCGGAAGGAGGATGGTTCTGGTGGGGCGCGAAAGGTCCGGAGCCGTCAAAGAAACTTTACCACCTGGTGTACGACCGCTTAACGAACGTGCATGATCTGAACAATTTGATTTGGGTCTGGAACTCTAGCGCACCGGAGTGGTATCCGGGACACGATGTTGTAGACATCGTGAGTACGGACCATTATCCGTCTGCGGGCGACTATAGTCCGGTCACTGACAAGTATGATGCACTCGTCTCGCTTGTGAACAACCAGAAGCTGGTCGCATTAACCGAGAACGGCGCGATCCCGGATCCGGATTTACTCTCCAGTGACGGAACGAACTGGAGCTGGTTCACTACCTGGACGGGAGAGTTCCTGACCGATGGCGTAAACAACAGCCGGGAACATTTGAACAAAGTGTTTAACCATCCAAACGTGATCACGCTCGATGAGCTACCGGATGTAGATCATTACGGCCAAAACAATTAACGGTGTGTCCTAAGTGCACAATGAACAACCAAGGCCTCTTTTGCGGATACGGGTTACCTGATCTCCGACAAGATCATACCGACGCAGGGCAGTTTTACCTTGACGGTAACAAATAAGAGAAGTCTTTGTGAAAGATAAAGAGGGGAATTGGACAGAAGACTCCGTTAGGATCGAGGAGTACAAGTATTTAGACTCTATGCCAATGAACCTGCAATGATTGAATGAAATTTAAAAAAACGCTTATGCTGAAGTGATGCACTGGTATTATCCCCTTTAGTAGACAAGAGAAAAAAGACATCTGGTAAGATGGATTTAATCTTGTTGAACGGAGGGGATTTTTTCATGGCCAAAAAGGGACAACCCTTTCGGCAGTCTCCTTGGAGTTAAAGATGGAGGCAGAACAACAGGTACGTGAGTATATTTCATTTTATAACCAAAGTAGATTTCAGAAAAAATTAAACAACCGTTCCCCGGCTGAATACCGAGAAGCGGTTGCTGCTTAAACATGTCTTTTTAGTCCTGTCTACTTGACAGGGGGATGACCAATTTTCAGGCTTTTTGTCATTACAATATCGAAGTACTTCTTAACAGGTATTCTTTAACTGTCGGTCTCTGGTTGATTAGTGTTCTTCTTCAGCTTACCGAAACGAATCCGGTCCACCAGATAATATAAGACTGGAGTCACTCCTGTAAATATCTTTAGAAATATACTAAACAGCCAAAAGATAATCAGCAGCGGATCCAAATTTTCCAAGAAAACCCCCGCATGAATATAACGAATCAATTCTAATGTCGGATAGGTTAGATTTGCTGTTAGTTCTGAACTAAATAACAATAAGCATCCTAGCAGGACAGCAAGTATAACCACAACAGCTGTAGCCGTAGCCCCCATTAGGGATTTCATTAACTTATCAGTCCCTACAAAATACGGAAATAGGTACACGATAAAAGCCATTTCGCTGAACAGGGCCACGACGATCATTGTACCATTCCATATTCCAGCTGGTTGCCCAGCTGTAACCAATGCAACGGCCATGTCTATATTCATTTCTTTCGAAGGCGAATAGGGGGAATGCCAGAACTGAGATTAAACTTAAGAAGAACACGCCTTGAGCGCTTTGAAATAACGCAACTGGGCCTGAACGAACCCCTCGGGCTACACAAAAACCGAATAAAATTGCTATAGGCCAGTCCGGTGTCCCAGGTAAGTATATTTGTACGACAAAGTCAATAAACTGGCGCATGATAAATGCGGCTGAGAACAGATTGACAAAGATGACGATCAGAAACAGCGGATAATGGATCCTTCTGCCCAAGATGTCCTTTCCGTACTGTCCAAGAAAATGTGTAGGCCTGCGAAGACATAACCTATAAGTTAGATAAGCTATGAGAAGCCCGATTAGACTTCCGAGTAATACCGGACACCCAAGACATATATCCGGCATTTTTAACCAAGGGGCTGATGAAGAACCCGATCGTACATGAGAAAAGGAATTGAGCAAAGAACATGTACACCTGAAGCGATGTTATTTTTCCCATGGGGCCTCCTTCAATCTCCGATGAATAAGAACCTCTGTATGGGCTCAAAAATAAACGAGATAACCAGCCCAAGGGACCACCGATCCTTTAAGGCATAAGTAACTTCCATCCCGGTGAATATGACTAGCCATAAACACGCCAGAATCATGACACTACGCATAGAACGTTTATTTTTCCGTAGGTATCTCCATTCTAAAATACCTACTGCACCATAAACAATGGCGATCATAATCATTTGTCTTCCTCCGTATCCGACAGGATTCTGTTCCACTGAGGTCTCTGCGACGTACCGAACCATTTAACAGAAATATTAACCCTAGGATCTACTCTCACCTGGTCAGCGTAACGCTTTCCCCACTCAGGCCTAAGGTCCTTCCATCTCCCGGGATATCTCCATTTAATATAATCTGCGAACTGAAAAACATCTGATTTCAATGTCTTAGATACGGCCACAGCTCGGCGGATGCGGTCTTTGATTTTCTCATTTAGCAGCAGTTCAAGCTTTCGAAGCTCAGTCGGTTCAGTCACATCTATAGCTTGGCTTGCGTTCGGTGATGTTCCTCTTGCCCTTTTCCGATTACAAGTATGTCTCGTCCATTTCAACGATAGCTTCTGGCTTTAGAAGCGATTTGCTGATGTGCATCTTCCAAATCATAAAACCAGAAATTTAGTCCAGAGCAATATTCGACTCTCTCTTGGATCTACTTTTTAATGAAGCAACCTTAGCACGGTGCAATACCGAACTGAGGTTGCTTCAGTTAACTAAGACATACTGCCGTTTACTTCAGATAGGTTCCCGTTTCTCCAATTCCACCTCTGCCATTCAATACATATACCCTTGCATTTCCTTTGCCGGAGCATGTCAGGGTAATCTTGCCATCAGTAACGGTTTTGGAATCACCGGTCACTGCATCCACATAGGTTCCGTTCGGAATTCCGGTAAACGTGGCGTTTCCTGAAATCGTGACCAATGCAAAGCTGTCAATGCCTTTGGCACTGTCGGTATATCTTCTCTTAAACGCCAGATTGCCCGATACATTCTCTGTGGAATACTGGCCTTTTTGCAAGGCGGGTACAGCTCTTCTGATTAAATTAAGCTGTCTGATATGTTTCGCCAGAGGATGATTGAGCGATTCCGCAAGCGTGCCAGTAGCATTCGTGTATTTGCCGTAATCTTGTACCGTAACATTGCCTTCCATGTGATCGCCGAAATATGCCCGTCCTGTTTTGCTTAGCGGTGCGTTTGGACCTGTATCAATGGTTGCCCCTTTTTGAAACTCGATTTCGGAGCCATAGAAGATAGCGGGTATTCCGCGGAAGGTGAACATCAGATCGAGATTCTCGGCCCAAGTGTCCTGTGTGCCCGCAAATCTTTGATTTTCCGGAGCCTGGTCGGGCGCATAGTCATGCGAGTCGACATAGGTTACATTCCAGGTAGCATCATTATAGTATTGATCGCCACCTTTCATACTGAATGCTTCCTGTGCAGTCTTGAATGCCCAATGCATTGGAAAATCAATCACATCCATGCCCGATTTCATCGAATAGTCAGGCGTATGATAGGTATTTCCGTTTAAGAAAGCATTGTTCGAGGTTGGCTGTCCTGCTGTAGTAGAGTTGTCCGCCCACTCTTGTTCAACTGACGCTTTATTGGAGGCGTAGTCATTCTTTCCATCGCCCGGATACGATTTTGAGCTTTTCCAAGTATAGAATGGCGTCGAGATCGCTGGAATTCCACTGTTCCAGACATCTCTGTAACGAGTGGCTACTTCTCCAAAAATATAGAAATCCGAGCCGCCTCTTGTCTTCCAGGCAGGAATATAGTATTTATTGAAAATATACCGGCTTACATGCTTCACCGTATCGACACGGAAAGCGTCAACACCCATGTCTATATAGTGATTGTAGGTATCAATTAAATATTTGTTAACTGCAGGGTTTTCCGTGTTCAAATCCACGCAATCGCCCGCTATCTGACCGGTTTGAACAGTATAGGATTCCCAGGAGAGACTTTTTTCTGTATGGTAAATGTTATTGTTCGTCCCCTCTGACTTCATTAAGGCGAGCCTTGCCTGATACTGCTGATCGGGTGTCATGGAATCATAGTTTGGCGGCAACTTATCCGTAGTCTTCACCAAGTTGTTAGCGGTATCGGGTTTAGCTGGATCTTTCTTGAACATGGGATACAGATTCTCTTCACCGAAATTACCCGTATGATTGACGACGATGTCCTGAATAACCTTCAGCCCTTTGGCATGGGCCGCATTGATCAAATCCTGATAAGAAGCTCCTGCCGATTCATACCGTGGGTCTACTTTGGCAAAATTTAAAGCATGGTAACCATGGTAATCATAACCGCTGGCATTTTGCACAACAGGTGTAATCCAGATGGCGCTGAATCCGAGGGCTTTGATATAATCGAGCTTTTGAATCAAGCCCTTAAAGTCCCCTCTCCAAGCTGGGTCCGAATCTGGATTGCGCGCCTTTCCATCATCCCATGCGTGCACGTTATTGCTCGAATCACCGTCATAGAACCGGGAAGTAATCACGAAGTAAATAGTATCTTCCCGAAAATCCCCCTTAGTTCCAATATTATAAACAAAGCTCTGTTTGGTTTGATTACCAGCACCGTCTATAACGAGAAATTTTAATGTCGTGGTCTTGGAGATAAGAATAGACGGTCCAGTCACTCCGGCCAGCGCGTTGCCGAGGATATAGACTTTTGAGCTTGTGGTTGGTTCTGTACCATCCTCCGTATAGTATGCCTTGGTCGTTGCTGCCTTGTTATCTTTCAGGTTAAAGGATACAGTCACTGAGGAATCGGAATGCCCTGCAGGCAAATTCGCTGTGATTGTCGGAGCTTGCAGATCTGCATTCAGGTCAATCACATAAGCGAAAGAGGATGCATTTCCAGTTTGACCGATTGAATTAACACCGAAGGCCTTAATGGTCAAAGAGGACGCAACTTGGATTGGAGAGGTATACAAGATCGAGGATGTCGTAGGTGTCGAACCGTCTATCGTATAGTAAATCTTATCGTCACTGTTGGTGCTGGAAAGCGTCACCGTTTGGGACGAATCATAAGTTTTGGGTACAGGAGAGGCGGAAATCGCCGGAATTTTAGGCATTTCCGGGCTGGCATCATACCATGTGTTATCTGTGTAATACCAGCCCTCTTTCACACTGCGGGACAAGTCGGCCGTCTGTTTGCCGCTACTGTCATTGAAGATGAGACTTGAGCCTGTCGCCTCGGCAATGGTGTAGCTGTACCAGTCGTTTCCATCCGGCTTCATCAGGATTCCCGGCCACGCCCCGCTTATCGGAACGGTTGTCGGATTCAGATTCCAGTAATGGATTCGAATCGCTGAATTCCAGCTTGAAGGTTTCTTAAAGTGAACCGTTAACCCAGTTTGAGTTGATTTAGGTGTTGTGGTAGGTGCATACGTTGCGGTTACGGTAGACGTGATAGAAGCGGTTGTCGATGGAAAGGCAGTTGCTGTGGAATTCGTGTAGGTGGATGTATAATCGGTGTTACTGGCCGAAGCTACGCCGGGTAAACCGAAGAAGTTGAAGCAAAGTGATAAAATAATCAACCAAGAAATAAAACTCCTAGTTTTTTTCCTTAGCAAGTTAACAACCTCCTGATAATATTTAGTAGGGGAGATAATGCAATCGGTTGCATTAAAAGTAAAAAAAAGAAAGACATTTATTTATGATAAAATGGATTCATTGATCGCCTCCTCCACGGTATATATGGAAAATAATCATTGTACGCGCTTACAAAAGAAACTATGAGAAAAGCCCATTAACCCAGGGCTCTATATCAATGATTTTTTCCTTTTATGATTATATCATCCATACTTTTACTGGTCAATGCATTGCTAGGGACATATTTTTAAGGTTTTAAGAGTTTATATTTTAGTACTAAAAAGGGGATGATTCCTTCAATGTAATAGCATAGCGAGAACTTATTCCACATATTCGAAGAGTTTTTGCAAGAAGCTAGTCAGTGAATGGCTAAAAACAGTGAAAAAATGGATTTTCAGAGAAAAGCGTATGTTTAAACGAAGAATGTGGAGTGAACGGATCAAGTAGCAGATGGGGAAGCCGTTAGAAATTTATCTTTAATATAAGCATTGACAAATTATTAAATGAATAAAACCATGTCTCTGAGTATAATTACATGCAAACGATTGCCTCTTTGAAAACGTATACACTTTGTTTTTTTACCCTCTTTTATTTACTCCTAATCTCTCAAGAGAGGTTGGTTGTAAAATAAAATCAAGTTTAGTATGAGGAGGAAGGCAAGCCCCATCTTGAGACGTATCTGGAGTATCGTTCTCTTGCTTCTTTAAGGATGTTATTACATAAGATCGGATCTTAATGCAATCTTAACGTTGTAGGCAAATTCGTAATACGGTAGTGATTTTGCTCATGATATACTAAGGATTGAGAGAGAATATAACAGAGGGTGGGCACAGGATGGCATTATGGCAACGCTGAGAAAAAAATAGAAAAAACATCATCTCAAACAAAGTTTATTCAAACACATATCGAAGTTGGTTACCGTATGCTTCAGGTTGGAGATGATGGCTAGGTAACAATACCATTATGTAATTAGAGATCATGCTCTTATGGAGCATGGTCTCTTTATTTTTCATCTGCCATCTAAATCTTAAGATGATCTTTATACCCATATGAAAACCCTAATCCTAAACTAATAGTTAGACGAAAACCAGGTTGAAGAGACAATGCTTTTGGCACTTCCTCATCGGAACGATACCGATGGTAGATATCTTGCCTTTATCAAGGCTGTAAATCGGGTGCTGGGACAAGAGGTTTACAGCTAAACCTCAGAAAGAAGGAAAAATATGAATCGTCAGGCCGCGTTACTGGTATTTGCTCCAATCTGGCCGGAGAACACTTTTATTGAAATCGATATTAAGGAAAAACAATTGCCGCCAAAGGAATTCAGCAAGTATATATATTTGAAGAATAACGGAGGGAGCCTTTTTTGTATGCAGAAAATCTAAGTAGAATGACAGACACTGGCAAAACAAGAACAGGTAGAGCGGAAAACAGAAGAAAACACGTAAAGACAAGAAAAAAACCTTGGTTGGGATCTTGAACGATGTCGCTTCTTTTTTTGGTTCGTGATGAACGGAAGGACTACAATAAGCAATTAAACACGACAAATCGATGTCTGCAAAGAGGAAGAGAGAATAAGCTCTATGAATTCCATGAAAGCGTTTGACATATTTGAATATCAATCTATAATTATGAACAGAATTGGACCTCACAGAGATGGAAGTATCCTGATTTTTTCAATATGAAACGGATTGAGATGTCACCAATTTTCAAATAGGTCGCTGCTATGAGGAACACGATAATTGATAGAGCTGTTGTTCATAAACAGCAAGTTCCATAACCAGGGGCTTGCTGTTTCATTTACCTAAGGAGAATGGGTCGGAATGACACTTAAAAAAAGAATCTTTCTATTGTTTTTTCTCAGCGCGTTTATCCCCTTTATTAGCATATTTGTAATTTCTTACTATACCATTGATTCCATTTTTGCGAATAAAATCAATGATGGAATTCGGAGCAATCTACAGCAGGTAACTTCATCACTGGAGAATTCAATTAACAACCTGAATCATGTTACTCAGCAATTGTCATATAGAGGTACATTAGGTAAGAAACTGGATGAAGTCTTGAAGCCTTCCTCCAATATATTTGAATTGATTGAGGCTAGAGATGAATTAAAGAATGAGTTAAATGTTGTAACGTTTACTAATCCGAATATAGGTCTGACCTTATACTATTTCCAGAAAGAAGGCACTACACAGTTCGCTAACTTTCCCATCAAAGATCGTTTTTCCCCCGAGTCTTTGCCTGTGCTATTCAAATCATATGGCATTGCATACTATGGTCCCCATGTCAGTATGAACCGATTTGATGATCAGCTCGTTTTATCTGCTATGCGAAAGGTACAACTGCCTCAAAGGGACGATGTATATATATACGTCGAATCCGGCTTTCGGCTTACACAGGATATACTGGATTACAATCAATACAAAGGAGCTTTATCGCATTTGATCCTGAATGGTGAGGACAACATTGTTTACAGTGAAATTCCAGAAGCGATGAAGGTCGGGGAGAATTTCTCCAGCTTATCGAAAGGTACTGCAAAAGATGGAATATCCCGTGATTACCATTGGTTTAAGGAGGACTCCTCTCAGAATTGGAGCGTCATATCGGTAATTTCGCAGGCTAAGTATCAACAGGAGAAAAACCAGTGGCTGCTTCAAATATTACTGGTCGCTTTATTTTTTTTCGGCTTTACCGTATTTCTTGCTTGGCTTCTGTGGAAGACCGTCTACAAACCACTCGGTCTGTTCCATTCGGAAATTAACGGAATGTCTCAGAATCCACAAAAGGCAGGCAGCCAGATCCGCACTCAAATTCCCGAGTTTGACTTTCTGCTGGGGGAATTCTCAAATATGCAGCATCAAATCGGCGACCTGTTCAAGGAAGTGCAGCAGAAAGAAAAGATCCGTGCAGATTTGGAAGTGGAAAAATTGTTATATCAGATCAATCCTCACTTTCTGATGAATACGCTGGATACTGTGCACTGGCTGGCCGTTATGAACGGACAAGGGGAGATTGACAAGTTGGTGCAATCCTTGAACAAGCTGTTGTATTACAATTTGGGTAAATTAGGGCAAGTATCCACGATGGAAGAGGAAATTGATGCGCTAAGACAGTACCTAATCCTGCAACAA
Organism: Paenibacillus sp. SEL1; assembly: GCF_054602535.1. Classification (NCBI taxonomy): domain Bacteria; kingdom Bacillati; phylum Bacillota; class Bacilli; order Caryophanales; family Paenibacillaceae; genus Paenibacillus; species Paenibacillus sp. SEL1. Next base: position 4,928,908 of record NZ_CM137723.1, read on the forward strand.
ATTCGATATGACTTTGAATTTGACGTGCGTATTTCAGCGGATGATCAAGTGCTACAAATACCTGTGCCTCGTTTTATTCTGCAACCGTTGGTTGAAAATTCACTTTATCATGGACTGAGTGACGAAGGTTTTATTCAAATTGAAGTTACACTTGCCAAAACGCTGAATATTTTAATACAGGATAATGGAGCAGGTATGACCGAGGAAGCGATTCAAAGACTTCTGAACAATCGTATAGCTGAACATAAAAAAGTAGGGATGGGCATCGGACTCAATTATGTCCACCGCATGTTGAGGGCACAGTACGGAGATCAAGCACAACTGGTGATCGAAAGTGAATTGGGTACAGGGACAAGTATACTGCTCATACTTCCTATCAAAGGAGAAGATGTCTGAGGATGATTAAGGTGTTAATTGTGGATGACGATAAATTGGTACGAAAAGGAATAAGCTCCGCGATGCCGTGGAACGAGTTCAATATGGAAGTTGTAGGAGAAGCAAGTAACGGGTTGAAAGCACTGGATTTTCTGAAATCCCAACCGGTCGATCTGATGTTGACGGATCTCGCGATGCCGGTAATGTCAGGTATTGAACTGATGCGAGCTGCAAGGCAGCTCTATCCAGAACTACATATTGTCGTATTAACACTGCATCAAGATTTCGATTATATCCAGGAAGCGCTCAGGCTGGGAGCCATCGATTATATAGCCAAAGTTCAGCTCGAGAAGGAGCAATTCGAACACGTGCTGCATCGAATACATACCCGGATTGACGAGCTGGCGAATACAAGACGAAAGCTGCCACTGCTAAGTGAGACCAATGTCCTTTATCGCCATGTGTATGCACTTGTTTCACTGGATCGCAAGTCAGGACAGAACTGGCCGATTGAACTGACATCCAATGTAGATGAGATCCGTTGGGAGGTTGAACGGAACAGCTGGATGTGGACGGCACCCATGGACGTAGAGGATCAGCTGTTCCATAAACTGAAGGAATACCTGGATCAAGTTCCCCAAGGCGCCTTGCTGGTTCTGTCCGATGTACAAGAGCGAACATGGTCGCAAATCCAAAACTGGATTATGAACTATACAGAAACGTCCTTATTCTATGCATACAATCCTTGTGATCCTGTCATTTCCGTTTCGATGAATGTGGAGGACTCATTTCCAATAGAACCGCAGGATGAAGACATGGATCGTATTAAACAAAGTTGGTTCCTATCACCATGGACCCACAACGACAGTTACTACAACCAACTGATTGAACAGTTCAAATCACTAAGACTGCATAAAGGCCAGCTGATGGGTTTGCTATACTCTATAGTTATGGAATGGAATCACCTTTTTGCTCAGACCACGCTGGGTAGAATCTCAATGATCCATTCTTTTCAATCCTGGTACGAGGTAGAAGATTGGATCAAGCAGACCTCTGTGGGCATTCGTAAGGCAGATGAACAGACTTCGTATTCACAAGAAATTGTAGACGCCGTGAAAAAAGCGATTATGATCATGCAAAATGATTTGGACCAAGCTTTTACAGCTTCAGGTCTGTCCCAACAACTGAACATCAGCCGAAGCTATTTCAGTCAATGCTTCAAGGATTTGATGGGGAAAACCTTTAATGAGTACTCCCGATTTATACGAATAGAGAAGTCTAAAGAGTATTTATTGAATACAACCAACACGATTTTCTGGATTGCGGAGCGAGTGGGTTATACGGATGAAAAATATTTCAGCCGAATTTTTCGCGAATTGACAGGTCTGCTGCCAAGTGAATATCGACAGCTCGGCAGAGGGGATAAATAGCGTACTCTCCCAGATGAGTCAATAATCCGGGCGAAAGAAGGGAAAGCGATGATTAAGAAGATGGCTGCATGTGTTCTTGTCGTCAGCTTAATTGCAGTGACAGTAAATTTCAGCAACCCATACTTCCGGGAATCACCAATGGGACCAACGAAAACAATCTCGGACACTGCTGCTGCTGATCCATTGGGGAAATATGAACATCCCGTTTCCATCCGGCTGGGATATGTGGTAGACCCAACAGGCGCGGATCTATCCGGAGGAGAAACACTTGAGAAGAATATGTGGAAAACGATGATTAAACAAAGTCTTAACATTGATGTCCAGGTATTATGGCAGGTGTCGAAGGAAAATCTGGGTCAGAAAATCGATCTGGCTATCGCCAGCAATGATCTGCCGGATGCCATGATTGTAAATCAGGTGCAGCTGAACGAGATGATCAAGGCTGGAGAAATTGAAGATCTAACCGAGGCATACAATAGCAGCGCATCACCGGAAATAAAAAAAATCATCGATAGCACAAACGGATTGGCTATGGAACAAGTGACCTTCGATGGCAAGATGATGGCTGTTCCTTCTGTGACAGCGGAAGACTTCAGCATGCTCTGGATTCGACAGGATTGGCTGGATCGTCTTGGACTGAAGCCCCCGAAAACGGTCGATGATCTGGAAGCTATCGCCAAGGCCTTTGTGGAGAATGACCCGGATGGAAACAGTAAGCGGGATACGATTGGCCTTGCTTCAAGCACTGGACTGTATAACGATTTCAACAACAGTGCTTTTGCTTTTGATCTAACGCCGATCTTCGCAGCATATGGATCTTTCCCGGGATATTGGCTGAGCAAAGATGGAAAACCTGTATACGGTTCGGTTCTACCGGAAACGAAGGACGCCTTGGTGAAGCTGCGTGAAATGTACGCCAAAGGCTTTCTCGATCCAGAAATGGGCATCCGCAAAGAAGCGGAGGAAACGGTCATTAACGGTCAGGCGGGGATGTTCTTTCAAGGTTTCTATGCTGGGTACTGGCCCCTTCCGAGCGCTTGGCAGAACGAGCCGAAGGCGAACTGGCAAGCATACGCACTCCCGCTGGATGCAAACGGAGCATACCATGTGAAGGTGGATAATCCGTCAAGTTCATTCTTGGTGGTACGAAAAGGATATGCTCATCCCGAAGCGATCATTAAAATTAACAATCTGTACCTTCGTGATGAGTTCAAGTACGGTACGCGTTTTATGCTGAGCCGCAATTTCTTTGCTCCGGCAGATGAGGCACGATATGAATCGAAGGCCGCGCAGGATATTCTGATGGGAACCAAAACACCCGACGATTTCAAGGGCAAGTCTGAATACAAATTACTGGAAAACTTGGTTTCGACGATAAAACAAACCAAATTGAAGCCTTATGATCAACATGGTATTTCCTATTGGAATAAACAGAGCGACAGCTTTATGCGGAGTTATTCGCTTCTTGTAGGCGGAAGAAATTTCTTCGATCCAAACATCCATAAAGTTCGAAGCCTTACCTATATACGAACTCCAACGATGGAGAAGGCTTGGGGTGAACTATCGAAACTGGAACATGATACATTTTTGAAAATTATTTTAGGCGCTGAACCAATCGATTCATTTGATCAATTTGTCGAGGAATGGAAGGAACAAGGGGGCGATCAAGTGACTCTGGAGGTGACCGTAGCCCATAATCATCGCTGAAGACCATCATGAATGTGATACGATAAATTCTACACGACACTTTTATAATTCCATTAATCAAGCCGACAGATTCCTGTTTCAGGAGCTGCCGGTTTTTTTGTTCTTCACTTTGATTAGTAAGTAAGGATAGACAAATGTATGTCGGTAGGTAGGATAAATGCTTACAAGCCAACTATGGCTTCATGATCCCGAATGAAACCGTATACATTTCTCTATCCAAACAGACGTTCAATCCCTATCTCGATTTGTCTTCTCCGAGTCTTCATAATGAAAGCGCAAACAACAACGATAGAGAAATATTCAGAACGAAGGGGAATCGAATGTGATGAGAACTAAATGGTTCATAAAAAGAAACATGTTGACGAGACGTCTGGCCGTGCTGTCGATGTCTGCCCTGATGATTTCAACCCTTGTAGCCTGTGGGGGTTCCTTCAACCCTCCTACTGCGGAGGAAGCGGGCAAGTATGAGGCAACACCGGGAGACCCATTCAGTGCCTATAAAGACGAAATAACCGTAACGATGGGTCGTGTGACTACAGCCAACCCGAAACTGCCGGCTGGAGATACGTATGAGAACAACGCGTATACTCGGCTGGTCAAAGAAACGTTTAACGCTCAGATTAAAGACCAATTTGAAGCCAACGGAGAAGATTACAGCCGTCAGGTTTCTCTCGCCATCGCCTCTGGGGAACTGCCTGACATGATGCGTGTCGATTCCAAGGATGAACTCAAAGAACTGGTTGATAATGATCTGATTGAAGATATGACGGAAATTTACAAACAGTATGCCACAGATAACATCAAGAACATTTACGAATCTTATGAGGGCCGTGCATTAGATAATGCGACGATAGATGGACGTTTAATGGGACTTCCGGCTACTTCCCTAGATTCCGCGCCAACCATGGTCTGGGTTCGTCAGGATTGGCTGGATTTACTGGGAATCCAACTTGACGCAGACGGAGACGGGGCCATCAAGCTGGATGATGTGGAGAAAACGGCCGAGGAATTCCTGAAAAGAGATCCTGGCCAATCCGGGAAACCGGTAGGTATTCCTTTTGTGAACACCCTGAATACAAGTGACTATAATGGTTCCGCCTATACCATGCTGGGAGTTGCCTCCACCAAGGGTGCATTCCCTCAATACTGGATGAAGGGAAAGGATGGCAGCATTGTTTATGGCTCAACAACAAAGGAAACCAAGCAGATGTTAGGCGTCATGGCAGATTGGTTCAAGAGAGGCATCATCGACCCGCAATTTGGAACACGCACATTTGATGATATTACGGCACTGTACACCAACGGCCAAAGCGGTATTGCTTTTGGACCATGGCATATTCCCGACTGGGGTCTGAGCAGCGTGAAGCAGATGGATAAGAATGCGAAATTCACGGCTTACACTTTGGAGGATGCAGACGGAAAGGTAAACGTGGCACACGCCAATCCAGCCAATCAGTTTATCGTTGTGAGAAAAGGATATGAACACCCGGAACTCGCCGTTAAAATAGTAAACCTTTTCTACGATAAACTGGCAAATGATAAAAATGTGGAAACATCTATGCCAGAAGCCGCCAAGTATCAAGAGAACGGCGTAGACGGTTCTACCAGACCTTTTAATATTGAAGTCAACTCGGCTACCTCGCTGCTGGATGATTACTCTGACGTTGTTCGCGGGATTAAAGGGGAAATTAGTCTGGATCAGGTCCGGACAACCGAATCAAAGAACAATATTGAAAGTATCCAAACCTACTTGAGCGATATGGATACGGATAACATAACAGCTTGGTCGAAATATCACTCGCGTATCAACGGAGTGGGACTCATCGACAAACTGACACAGGAAAACAAATTCGTTTGGATGACACCCGCTTTCTCTGGAACTACACCAAGCATGAAACAGACATGGGCTAATCTGACCAAGATGGAGCAGGAATCTTTCATCAAAATCGTGACTGGTGCAGAATCTCTGGATTACTTCGATACTTTCGTTAGCAATTGGAAGAAACAAGGCGGTGACCAGGTAATTCAGGAAATTGAAGACGAGGCCGCATCCAATAAATAAATAATCATGAACTGCTAGAAGGGCTGCGATACGCAGCCTTTCTTCAGGAAAGGGGTCCATCCATGAAACAGGGAAATGATAAAGCAAAAGGTCGGTTGGGCACGGGTGCCATGTATCATCTGATGATGCTTCCGGGAATTTTATTTTTGCTGGTATTCAGCTATGTTCCGATGGTCGGTGTCATTACGGCGTTTCAGGATTATATACCAGCCAAGGGGATGTTTGGCTCCGAATTTGTAGGGCTGAAGCATTTTATTTATATGTTTAAGCTGCCGGACATCGCACAGGTTTTTAGTAATACGTTGGTGATTGCCATTGCCAAGATTCTATTGGGAACCATGATGGCTATCATTTTTTCCATTTTGTTAAATGAGATTCGCATCAAATTCGTTAAAAAATCCGTTCAGACAATTGTTTATCTGCCACACTTTCTATCCTGGGTAGTTCTAGCGTCCGTGGTTGTTAACATGTTCAGTTTGGATGGAATTGTGAATCAAATTTTGGCTTTCTTCGGTCTGGAGAATATTAATTTTCTCGGCAGCAACACCTGGTTCCAGCCGCTGATTATTGGGACAGACGTGTGGAAGGAGTTCGGTTACAGTTCCATCGTCTATTTGGCTGCAATTACTTCGATTGATCCGGGTCTGTACGAAGCGGCAGGAATGGATGGAGCCAGCTGGTGGAGAAAAGTATGGCATATTACGTTGCCAGGTATGCTGCCTATTATCCTGCTCATGGGAGTGATGAGTCTGACCAATATTTTGAGTGCCGGCTTCGATCAAATTTATAATCTGTATAATCCGGTTGTCTATGAGTCGGGAGATATTCTAGATACTTATGTATATCGGATTGGGCTCGTTGGGCGACAGTATAGCTTCGGTACGGCTGTTGGCCTGTTCAAGTCAGTGATCGGTATTGTTTTGCTATTGTCCGCCAACCATTTGGCCAAAAAATACACCGACCGAAAAATATTCTAAGGAGGCACAGCCCATGTCATATTCTGTAAGCCTAAAAGATCGAATTAGCCGGTTTGTCATCAATGCCATCGTCATATTGCTGGCATTGATCTGCCTTCTTCCGTTATGGAATATCGTTGCGATTTCATTTAGCAGCAGCGAGGCCGTGTCAGCTAATGCTGTAGGTCTCGTACCGGTCAATTTTACAACAGCAGCGTATACGAAAATTATTGATGATGCTCAGTTCTGGCGTTCCTTTGGCATTTCTGTTCTACGTGTTGTGCTCACACTTCTTCTCAACATGATTCTTATTATTTTAATGGCATACCCGCTCTCCAAGTCGAAAAGGGAATTTAGGGGCAGAAACATTTATATGAATGTCATGATTTTTGCCATGCTGTTCAGCGGCGGGATGATCCCGAGTTATCTACTGATTAAAAACCTCGATATGCTTAATACAATTTGGTCGCTTGTTCTACCGGGAGCTGTCCCTATATTTAGTGTCATCCTTGTCATGAACTTCTTCTCTGCTGTACCTAAGGCGCTAGAAGAAGCAGCATTCATCGATGGGGCGAATCCGCTCCAGGTCCTGTTTAAAGTGTATGTTCCCGTGTCCATCCCTGCGCTGGCGACGGTAGCACTATTCAGTATCGTGGGAACGTGGAATGATTTCTTTAGCGGTTTGATCTATATGACCCAAGTCAGCAATTATCCGCTAATGACTTATATTCAGTCTCTTAACGTGGATATTGCGGAACTTCTTCAATCCGGCACCAACTCAGCACAACTCAGCAACCTGACTGAAATTTCAAACAAAAATCTAAATGCGGCCAAAATCGTAGTCGCTGTCATCCCGCTGCTGCTAATTTATCCGCTGCTTCAAAAATATTTTGTGACTGGAATTGTTGTAGGATCGGTAAAAGAGTAATTGTATGCTGTGACTTGATTGAGATAAAAACACCTATTCGTGTATTGGAAGGGTTGTAATGAACAATGAAAAATAAAAATTGGTGGAAAGAAATCGTTGTATACCAGATATATTCACGGAGTTTTCAAGATAGTAATGGTGATGGAATCGGCGATTTGAAAGAAATTGTTTCCCCGTCTAGACTATTTGCAGCAACTCGATGCCGGAGCAATTTGGCTATCACCAGTTTGTAAATCCCCTCAGGATGATTTTGGTTATGATATTTCGGACTATCGGGATATCGATTCGATGTTCGGGTCTTTGGATGATATGATGAGCATCCCTGGTTTCAAGAAGCAAAAAAAGTAAAGAAAATCCGTACCATGACTATTATGTCTGGAGAGACGGCATTGGAGAAATGCCGCCAAACGACTTGGGTTCCATATTTGGTGGTTCAGCTTGGGAATGGGTACCCGAGATAGGACAATATTATTTACATCTTTTTTCTGTAAAACAGCCGGATCTCAACTGGGAAAACCCAAAAGTCCGACAAGAGATTTACGAAATGATCAATTGGTGGATAAGCAAGGGTGTAGGCGGTTTTCGGCTTGACGTAATTGACTTAATCGGAAAAGAACCAGATTTGAAAATTACCAGCAACGGGCCGAATCTGCATAAGTATATCAGGGAACTCAGCAAGGAGACGTTTCAAAAAGCTGGAGATCTGCTGACGGTTGGAGAAACATGGGGCGCTACGCCAGAGATCGCCAAATTGTATAGCAACACGGACGGCAGTGAGTTTTCAATGGTATTTCAATTTGAACATATCAGATTAACAAGGCTTGAGCTGCGAAAAGCTTGTTCATTATGGTGTAAATGGATTATTTAGGGTAATGGACGAAGTGATTACTGATATATCATTGAGCAAACGAGAAACGTTAGTTGAAAATAGCATGGAGCAGTTTGCCGGTTGGTAGCTGCTCCATTTTTGATAAACTAACGGGCAGTTATCTTCAATCAGTATAGACTCTATTTAAACCTATTATTTAACCCTCTATAGACTTCTCTCCAATAAGGCTCCAACTTGTTCAGCCATGATTTGTGGCGGATACGGCATTTCATTTCTAATCCACCATTCTATTACCCCTACATAAGCGGTACCAGCATATTGCAACATAACGTCTTCATTTAAATCCACATTTCTTCCACTTTCTCTATCAATCTCACCTCTGAATCCTCCCATAACATAATCAAGAAGACGAGTTCTAAAAGAGGGGGCTCCTTTACTGGCTAACATAGTCGAAAAAAATAAATAATTTTTCTCAAAATACTCAAAAAAGGGTACAAGTCCATTGCTCCAATCCAGCTTACATGCCCATTCATCCATTTCGCCTAACTCATTCATGTGTGATTCGATCAGTTTATCCAACAAATCATATTTGTCCTGATAATGGAGATAAATCGTACCACGGTTTACGTTTGCCTGGTCTGCAATGTCTTGAATGGTAATGTCATCGAAGTTTTTTACAGCCATCAGTTCAATAACGGCTTTTTTCAAGGATTCTTGCGTTTTTAGAATTCTCCGATCCACTTTTATCATTTAGTCTTTTCCCCCTGACCAACTCAAAATAATGAACACTTTTCGTGATGTTGTTGTTATTTCAACAAATTGCGCTTTTTTAACCATTGAACTTAGGCTTCTTTTTTATAATAATAGACGTGAGTTGATAAAACAACAAGTTTTGTTTATCCGCTCTCTGTAGTTCACTAATATTACCTAAAAGGAGAACTTAAATTTAGAAAGGAGGGATGTTCACTTGGTAATTAATAAAAAATGTGAATAATCATTACTAATTTCTAAAAAAGGACTAACAGATAAAATTGTATTCACTGGAGGTTATATATGATTAATGCTAATGCACGTGCTGTGTTCGGTCCGGAAGGTCCGTTCATACTAACTACAATTGAGCGCAGAAATCTTAAGCCGCATGATGTTCTCATTGAGATCAAGTATGCGGGGATTTGCCACTCTGACATCCATACCGCCCGTGGGGATTGGGGGCCAGTCCAATACCCTATCGTTCCAGGACATGAGATCGCCGGTGTTGTCGCCCAGGTTGGCTCGGAAGTCACAAAGTATACTGTTGGTGACCGAGTAGGAGTTGGCTGCATGGTTGATTCCTGTCGAGAGTGCGAGAGTTGCCGTAGAGGAGAGGAGCAATATTGTCTTAATGGACATACGGGTACCTACGCAGCTATCGACAGATATGGACAATATACACAAGGGGGTTATTCCACACACATCGTCGTAACGGAAGATTTCGTGGTTCGAATTCCTGACGGCATTGATCTTGATGTCGCCGCTCCGCTTTTATGTGCTGGGATCACAACGTACTCTCCGCTGCGCCATTGGGGTGCTGCCTCCGGCAAGAAGGTAGCAGTTGTTGGACTTGGCGGACTCGGACACATGGCTGTGAAGCTCGCTCATGCTATGGAAGCAGAAGTAACGGTTTTATCTCAAACCTTGAAGAAAAAAGAAGATGGTTTGAAACTAGGAGCGGACCATTATTATGCCACCAGCGATGCGGAGACATTTAAGAAGCTGGCCGGCACGTTTGATCTCATCGTGAATACGGTGAGCGCGAAAATTGATTTGAATGCCTACCTATCACTGCTGGCAGTGGACGGTACCTTGGTTAATGTCGGTGCGCCGCCGGAGGCATTGCCTGTTCAAGTATTCTCTCTTATCCCGCATCGTCGGTCGTTTGCTGGATCGGCAATCGGCGGTATTCGGGAAACACAGGAAATGCTTGATTTCTGCGCTGAACACCACATTACGCCTGAGATCGAGGTTATCTCCGCTAATCAGATTGATGAGGCATGGGAACGCGTACTTGCTTCGGATATCCGGTATCGATTTGTCATCGACATCAGCACGATGGGGAACGAATAGGGATTCATTGCAGCAAAAAAATATCAAGGGCACGCCGGGTGGTGTGCCCTTGAGTTGGATAAGGAAAAGACAGATCTTCCGAAATTCATCTAAGACCCTTTGTATATCGGAGGGGTATACTGTCACAGGGTAATAAAACGACAAAACCTAAAGCAAATGCGTTGGCTTAAAGAATGTGCATTTAATCAATCATAGGAGTTAAAGGAATGAAATATAAGACCCAAAAAAATTCTCTCGGTTTTGCTCTAATATTGGCCACATTCTCGGCGCTGGGGCCGTTTACCGTCGATATGTATCTTGCATCACTTCCGCAAATCGCTGTTTTTTTTGGAACAAGTGCAACTGCCGTTCAAGCGAGTTTAACCACTAGCCTGTTAGGATTAGGGTTAGGGCAGTTGATAATGGGGCCTTTAAGCGACATTTATGGAAGACGCCGGCCTTTGTTGATTTCCATGATATTATTTATCCTTTCCTCGATTGGATGCGCTTTTGCACCAAGCATAGAATGGTTTATATTTTTAAGATTTATTCAAGGGGTTGCTGCGTCCGCCGGACTCGTTATTTCGCGCGCTATTGTTCGAGATCGGTTTAGTGGGATTGAAATGACTAAGTTTATATCGTTGCTAACGATGATAAGCAATGTCGCTCCGTTAATTTCCCCTACGGCCGGAAGTACGGTCATGTCATACAGCTCTTGGTTAGGTATATTTATATTTTTAGGGGTCCTAGGTATAGGATTAACTGGGATAACCATATGGGGGTTAAAGGAAAGCTTACCTGTACAGCAACGTGCTCCAAGCAGTCTCCGTTCGTTGATGAAGAATTACAACAGTTTGTTCCGAAAGCGGTCTTTTATGGGATATGCTTTCGTCAATGGCATATTGTTCGCAGGTGTTTTTGCCTATGTTGCGGGTACCCCATTTATTTATCAAAACATATACGGCGTGTCGCCGCAACTGTTTTCGATCCTGTTTGCGTTGAATGGCCTTGCTATTATCTTAGGATCTCAATTCGTCAAGCTGCTTGCAGGCCGGGTATCGGAAAGTCGACTATTTTTGATCGGATTAATACTATCATTTATATCTTCCGCTGCGCTCTTATTTATAGTACTAGTACATGGAGCATTATCAGCTATGTTTATTTCGATCTTCTTATTCGCCTTATCCATTGGGATCATTGGACCCATCTCTTTTACATTAGCAATGGAGTCGCAAGGGCATATTGCAGGGAGCGCTTCTGCCGTGCTCGGCACCTTACAATTCGTGTTAGGTGGCGTTACGTCTCCGCTTGTGGGAATTGCAGGCGAAAATTCCGCTATACCTTTTGGAATTATTATATTTTCTACCAGTTTGTTATCTATAATTACCTATATCATTCTGGTTAAAGGGATAAAAAAATTATCCGTTTGATGCACTCCATATCAAAGGAGTATTGGCGCTCACTCTATGTATGCACCTACTAAGAGCATAACTCCCATTGATACTAGGCGACAGTCAAGGATGCACCGCGTGAAACCAACACCTAATGTACATCAATAAAGGCGCTCATTGGACTATTTTTAAAAAAGAAAGGGAGGAACAATGAAATGGATTATACGAAACTTGGAAATAGAGGGAAATGTATGAATCGAATTGAAAAGAATCAAGTGACGTATAAAAAGCTATTTGGCGATGGAGTGCCAGCGGCATACGCTACCGATCCTGATTTTCAGGACATCCTGAGCCGCTTCATTTTTGGGGAAGTTTTTTATCAAGGTGAATTGGACGATAAACAACGTGAACTTATTACTCTGGTGGTGCTTGCAACGAACCAAACGTTGCCACAGCTCAAGGCCCATACTCAGGCTGCACTGAACGTTGGGCTGACACCGGGAGAAATCAAAGAGGCCATTTACCAATGTGCGCCTTATTTGGGATTCCCCAAAACGCTAAATGCCATCGCGGAGATTAATGAAGTTTTCAAGGCCAAAAATATAGTGTTACCTCTCGAAAGCCAAAAGCAGGTTGAAGAAGAGAATCGGTTAGACAAAGGGCTTGCAGTGCAGGTAGAGATTTTCGGCGATGTCATTGAAAAAAATAGGGAGAATGCTCCAACCAATCAAAAGCATATGCAGGACTATCTTTCTGCCTTCTGTTTTGGCGACTTCTATACTCGTGGAGGTCTTGATCTGAAGACACGGGAGCTGCTGACCCTCTGTATCTTAAGCAGCCTGGGCGGTTGTGAAAGTCAAGTCAAGGCACATGTGCGGGGCAATCTGAATGTGGGTAATGACAAGGATATGATGATCACTGCCATCACTCACTGCCTTCCATATATGGGTTTTCCGAGAACATTAAACGCTTTAAGTTGCTTAAATGAAATCATTCCGGAATAGCTGGAGAGAGTTTAGTGAAGAAACAGATTTCTCTATCCCTTGTTTTTTTGATGACCCTTACCCTCATGGCTTGTGGCGGTAATACCAATGGAGGAAAAACTGTGGCCAATCAAACAACTAATATAAAAATAAAATTGATATTTAACAACGAGGAAGTAATGGTAAGCATGTACGATAATCCGACCAGCCAAGATTTTTTACAGCGACTTCCAATGACTATAACCTTCGAGGATTATGCTGGAACCGAAAAAATCAGCAGGCTAGAGAAAAGATTGTCCATTGAAGCTGCGCCGTCAGGCATCGATCCTTCCGTTGGAGATTTTACTTATTATTCTCCTTGGGGCAATTTGGCTATATTTTATCAAGATTTTGGTTATTCAAGTGGACTTGTAAGGCTGGGTCATATTGAGGCCGGAGTTGAAAAGCTTGTAAAAATGAACGGCAGTTTCACGATGACGATTGAGCAAGCCCAATAGCGTTAATGATTCCTGAAAAGTAAGAAGTCGATAGCATCGCGTTTGATAATAATGAAAATATAAGAAAGTAGGGATAAAAAATGAAGAATGAGCACTTAAGCAATAGCACACTCTTCCCATTGGGTCAAAAAGCCGAAAAAAATTTTATCGGTGACGCATACTTACAAATGGTGTTTACCGATCCAGCACCACTCAATACAGCAATCGGGAATGTAACCTTTGCTCCCGGTGCCCGCAATAACTGGCACTCTCATCATGCTGGGCAAGTGTTGTTAGTTACTGGCGGTGAAGGGTGGTATCAAGAAGATGGAAAGCCAGCCCAATTACTCAAAACAGGCGATGTGGTAAACATTCCACCAAACGTAAAACATTGGCATGGTGCTACAAAGGACAGCTGGTTTGTTCACTTAGCTCTTACACCAGGACAAACAGATTGGTTAGAACCCGTAATGGATGAAGATTATACTAAACTTTAATAAATGAATTAACACACAGAAACGGCAGACATCAATGCTGTCGTTTCTATTGAAGCTTCTCATAAACCAGGAACCCTCTGTTTCTAGTCTGCGGATATTCATCAAACGAATATGAGGTCAGGGAATATTTGAAGCTAGTACTGAGTGATTGGAGACAGTATTATGCAAACGATCGATCAACAAATACTTACTGGAGAACGAGCACTTTTCAAAAGAAATAACCTTACTATTACAAATTCTATTTTTGCAGATGGCGAGTCCCCACTGAAGGAAAGCAACGATATTACTATCGATAATAGCATTTTCAAATGGAAGTATCCCTTATGGTATTGCAATAATATTCGTGTTAGTAGCAGCACTTTCCTTGAAATGGCCCGATCAGGAATATGGTATACACATCAAATTGCCATCAGTGACTGCGTAATAGAGGCACCAAAGGTATTTCGGCGTTCGAGCGGGATCCGACTGACAAATGTCGATCTATCCAACGCCCAAGAAACCTTATGGAATTGCGCAGATATTCACTTGAATCATATGACCGCAAAAGGCGATTATTTTGGAATGAATAGCGCAAATATCATCATCGACGATTTCACATTGGCAGGGAACTACGCATTCGACGGAGCAAAGAATATGGAGATTCGCAATGCAAAGCTTATTTCAAAGGACGCTTTCTGGAATTGTGAGAATATCACCGTTTATGATTCATTGATCATCGGAGAATATTTAGGCTGGAATTCGAAGAACATCACGTTTATCAACTGCACCATCGAAAGCAATCAGGGAATGTGCTACATGGACCGTCAAAGATTGGACGATTGATTCAATAACGGTTACCGGACACTCCCCACGAAACGAATGGAAAATCTGCTTTAGAGATACGTAAAAAATTCGTTTAGTTAGCGATCGAGAAGTTATATATTATGATCAAACTGAAATCAATTTGACCTCTTTGGCGGCCACAATGTGGTCATCGTTATTAAGCGTTTTGAACCATAAGTGAAATATAAATGATTAAACCCCAGGGACCTTATCCATCTGGAAGGAGCCCTGAGGTTTTTTGTTATTGATCAGGAAGGACTTGTCTGTAGTAATACGATGCGGTCTCAAAATCTTTTTGGTGATAATAAGCTTCAGCTATAAGGATATACAATTCGCTTATTTTTTTGTGCGCTTGCTTTTGTTGATATATGGTGCGAGCTAAAAAGAAGTGAAGCAGAGCTTGTGCTAGATTTCCATAGCGGGAGTTGATTTGTCCTATTAAAATATTGAGCTGGGCTTTTAATTCCAGATTCATATTTACATGCAAAAAATTATCACATATCCTTTGTGAAGAAGGCAGAATTATTAATATTTCCTCTGTAGCGGCTTTAACGGGAGGAAGCTTCGGCCCTCATTATGGTGCTTCCAAGGCCGGATTGATTGGATTAACCAAATCCTCAGCCCGTGAGCTGGCAAAATACAATATTAGTGTGAATGTGATCGCGCCTGGCCCGATCGCTTCGGAAATGACAGATTCATTAAATGACGCTGTGATGAAAGGGATTATCGGGAATACGCCGCTGGGTCGCCTGGGTAAAAAATCCGAGGTTGGGGAGCTTGTGCTCCAACTTGCCAATCCGAAAATTGGTTATCTCACTGGACAAACCATTGTCATGGATGGAGACGCTATATGCAATAATCATATTCGCTTTTTGTTGTATACTACCAGTTTCTACATGTAAAGCATGCCGCCCAAAAGCGGTAACACAGCCCCATCTTCTTCTACGAAATCACACATGAGATTCATTCCATTATGGTACGTTCATATATTAGTCCATATAAAATGGCAAAAATCTCGGGATGTATACACTTAAATGGATACATTTATCCATACTCCACAAGATAATAATTCAACCAAGTATATTCACAAGACGGACACAGTGATTTGAAAGGAATTACACAAAAACTTGATTAATTAAACGATGGCAAACTCCATTCGGGGTGGATTTGGAGGTCAACTGCCTCTGGCTTATGCCCCTAATCCGTCTCCAAGTTACCATAAATATGATGTAACTGATTACTATCAGGTATACCCGCTGTGTGGGAGTCTAAATGATTTTCGCACCTTGATGGAAGAAGCGGACCGAAAGGGAGTAAGATGTCATGGACCTTGTTATCAATCATTCAAGCCGCGAATATCCATGGTTCAAGGAGGCAGTAGCAACCTACAAAACAAATACCACTGTATATGGATGATATTACAGATTTGAATGAAAAGGGCTCGTAGGTCAGATGTTTTTTCACGTTTAACCATGTTAAAATAATAGAATAATTGGAGACTTGGCATGGAGAGAAGGCAGGTTGAATCAATGAAACCAAAACTTAACGATGTTGCACAATTAGCTGGAGTTTCACCGACTACGGTTTCTCGCGTACTTAATAATCGTGGCTATATCAGTCAAGAAACGAAGGATCAAGTTCATAAAGCGATGCAGGAACTGAATTATTTACCAAATGATGTGGCTCGGTCATTATTTAGTAAACGAACAAATCTAATTGGATTAATCATTCCAACTACAAGCAACCCATTTTTCGGAGAGCTGACTTTTCATATAGAGAATATTTCTGCGTCATTAGGCTATAAGCTGTTGCTTTGTAACAGTTTGAATCAGCTGGATAAAGAAGAATCTTATGTGGATATGCTTATGCGAAATCAAGTTGACGGTATTATCGTTGGTACACACAACCGAGGTATCGTAAATTACGAACAGAAGAATATTGCCGTCATTGCGATCGATCACTTTCTATCCGATTCAATCCCAGTTGTAGGATCGGATAATTATTTGGGTGGAAAACTGGCGTCAGAACTGCTTATTGAAAAGGGGTGCAAGCATATCTTACACATAAATGGCCCTGTTGAATTGGAAACACCTGCAAGCTTGAGAAGAAAAGCATATGAAGATGTGATGGAGCAGTATGGTCGAAAGGCAATTACCTATGAAGTACATGATCCCTTCCACCAACAGAATCACGATGAACCGATTAAACGCTTGCTCGATGAACATCCTGAAGTAGATGGATTGTTTGCGAGTAATGACTTGGTGGCTGCGTCTTTTATTGCTAAAGCAAGAAGTAGAGGAAAACGTGTTCCTGAAGATATTCGCGTAATTGGATATGACGGAACAGAAACAACCCGCAATCTTCTCCCAGAATTAACGACAATTCAGCAACCAATACAGGAGATCGCGAGATCTTCCATAGAGTTACTTATTAAAGAAATTGAAGGTGGATTCAGTGATGTCCCGCGAGAAACCTATCTACCAGTGAAACTTATTGAAGCTAGTACAGCTTAATACAATTTCCATAGTTTCAGCATTGTGATATAAGGTGGAGCTATCCTTATTAGAGTAATTGAAATCAAAGAGGAGAGCTCTTTTCCTTTTAGAAATATGTCAAGCGGTTGACATATGAAAGCGGTTGACATATAATCGATCTGTAAATACGGAAGTGCTTTCATTTACATTAAATGTTTAACTTAGAGGAGCGTTCGATATGAGAAAGTCAAAGAGCTTGTACTGGAAACTAAGTGCCTATTTCTTCTTTTTCTTCTTTACTTGGTCAGCAAGTTACTCATTGTTCTCCATCTGGCTAGGGCAAGAAATTAGTCTGAATGGTGCTGAAACAGGTGTTATCTTTACTGTAAACGCTATCTTTGCGCTATGTATGCAACCGCTTTATGGCTATATATCAGATAAAATTGGATTGAAGAAGCATATTTTATTTCTAATCAGTTCTTTACTCTTATTTGTTGGTCCTTTCTATATCTATATCTATGGGCCGTTACTTCAATACAATGTATTTCTCGGCGCCATTGTAGGTGGATTATACTTGGGTATTTCTTTTTTGGCAGGAATCGGAGCCATCGAATCTTATGTCGAGAAAGTCAGCCGAAAATATGACTTTGAATACGGAAAATCTCGTATGTGGGGCTCGCTAGGTTGGGCAGCAGCAACATTTTTCGCTGGTCAGCTCTTCAATATCAACCCTAACATTAACTTCTGGATTGCATCCGTATCTGCTGTCATTCTGTTTATCATTATGATGACAATTAAAGTTGAAATGACAGATTCCGAGATGGAGCGAGCAGAATCTGTTAACTTTAAGCAAATCGGCTATTTGTTTGCAAATAAGCATTTATGGTTCTTCATTTTATATGTTCTTGGTGTTACCTGTGTTTACAATGTGTATGACCAACAGTTCCCGAATTACTTTTCATCGACGTTCTCAACGGTTGCTTTAGGCAATCAAGTTTACGGTTACTTAAATTCCCTACAAGTATTCTTGGAAGCAGGCATGATGTTCTTAGCGCCTTTCATTGTCAACAAAATTGGAGCAAAAAAGGGGCTGATATTGGCAGGGTTCTTGATGGCGTTCCGGATCATGGGTTCAGGCTTAGTTATTGGACCTTATGGTATCTCAGCTATGAAATTGATTCACGCATTGGAACTGCCAATCATGCTGATCTCCGTATTTAAGTACTTGGCTGCTAATTTCGATACGCGTCTGTCTTCGATCCTATATCTGGTGGGATACCAGTTTACGAGTCAGGTAGGAGCTTCGATCTTCTCGCCAATCGCCGGTATGTCTTATGACATTAGAGGCTTTGCAAATACGTACGTGATTATGGGTGTTTTCGTATTTGCCTTTACAACAATCTCAATCTTTACCTTAAAGAAAGAACCGAAAAAGCTGAATCCCAAGCCTAACAAGCTTATTGAAACAGCATAGGAGGAAGACAGATGAACACATATAATAACAATACGAAGCAAGCTGAGGAAGCATTGAAACAGGCAGAAGCGAAAATGAACAAGCGGTACCGATTAGGTTATCATATTATGGCACCAGCAAACTGGATTAACGACCCAAATGGATTAATTCAATTTAAAGGTGAATATCACGCCTTCTATCAGCATCATCCTTATGATGAGAACTGGGGTCCAATGCATTGGGGTCACGTGAAGAGTAAAGACCTTGTACATTGGGAGCATTGTCCGATTGCATTAGTACCTGGAGATGCGTGTGATCTTGATGGCTGCTTCTCAGGAAGCGCAGTAGATAATAACGGCGAACTGACATTGATCTATACTGGCCATCACTATATTGATCAACCAAACAATATCTTTTTCCAAAATCAAAATGTGGCAGTAAGCACAGATGGCACTCATTTTACAAAACTAAGGCAGAATCCCGTAATCGCTGAACCTCCGATAGATAGCTCCCAGCATTTCCGTGATCCGAAGGTATGGAAGCATGAGGATACATGGTACATGATCCTAGGTAATAGCACGAAAGAAGATCTGCCGCGTGTTATTCTATATACATCTCCTGATCTTAGAACTTGGACCTATCATGGTGTGCTTCTGCAGGGAGATAAGAATATGGGCTTCATGTGGGAGTGCCCTGATTTCTTTGAACTGAATGGTAAGCATATATTTATGTTCTCCCCACAAGGTATTGATGCGCAGGGAGATAAGTACAATAACTTGTTCCAGACGGGATATTATGTTGGCGATTATAATTATGATAGTAATGAATATAAGCATGGAGAGTTCATCGAGTTGGATAATGGTCATGACTTCTATGCGGTTCAAACTTTTCTAGATGCTCAAGGTCGCCGCATTGCGATTGGTTGGATGGATATGTGGGAATCGGATATGCCGACGAAAGCAGACGGCTGGTGTGGAGCAATGACGATCCCGCGTTTAGTTACGTTGGGTGACAATAATAAAGTACTGATGAATCCAGTAGAAGAAATGAAGTTGCTTCGTCAAAGTAAACATATTTTGTGTCAATATGGCGCCATTTCTGGAAGTTACTTTAAGGAAGTTGAAGCCGACCTACTTGAACTTAAGGTAGTGTTCGACCTCACGAAGTCAAGTGCAGACATGGTAGGCTTGAAGTTTCGTGGAACAGGTCTAGAAGAAACAGTTATCACATATTCTATTCCGGATCAGAAACTTATGCTTAATTGTTCTAAATCAGGTAAGAAGACAGATGGAGTACGTCAAACAGCCTTCAATGCTGGGGGGCAGCTGACATTGCATGTATATCTGGATCGCTCATCCATTGAAATGTTTGCGAATGAAGGACAAGCTACGATGACAAGTCGCATCTATCCGAGTGAGAAATTGCTAGGCATAGAAATCATAACGGAGGGTGGAGAGGCTCTAGTAAATGAATTGACCTATTGGAAATTGAAAGATATATGGCAAGCTGAATAACTCGATGAAAAGATTGCAGTTCATATTATGTAAAAGAAAAGTAAGATTTTATCTCGCTAAATTACTTAAGATAATCGGATTAAAGACGACACTGCAGAAAATATGTAGTGTCGTTTTTTTAAGGCGATAGAATTAATATTTTTTCAAGGCAAATGAGTGGATATTTAGTCTTGAATGAAGAAGCATAAAATTGTAAAAATCAGAGGTGAATAATAAAATAAACATGAGCATCTTAGTCACCATTTATCAAAATAGGGTGACTAAGGTGTCAAATAAAGTTGTGAGTTCTGAAGCAAGGGCGTTCATGGATTAATGAGCGTCCTTTTTTCGTTCCTGGTTGCAACCTAGGCTTGGTTTAAGGGAGGGTTCCAGATAGGAAAGAAATCTCACCGTCTGCAGGAGCATCGGACGTGTTGCAGCTGCCGCGGTCAGACCAAAAGCTTGGTTCCTTTGCCGGAAAGAACAAGAACTTGTGAACATTTGTAGATACATTTAGTTTACAAAATAAAGAAGGACGATTAGATAAAATTAAATAAAAGTTTCCGTTTTCGAGTGATTTAATATATTTTTGTGCAAATGTAAAATAAACAAGCTCATTTATCTAAAAATATGTGAAATGAAGTAAAAAAAGATTGACAAATGCACACTATTGGATTATTTTGGTTCATAAGAAATACATTTTTCAGGTACACTAAGCAGTTATTTGCACGCATTCCAATTTAGTTGCCAAGCTAGTTGAATCACTTCTATTAAGATCCTAAATAACCTAAAAGGAGGGTGAGTAACATTAAAGAAATACATTTATCTGGTGAGATGAGTAGCAGAAAAGGAACCAGTGAATATTTTTTATAAAAATAAATACAGTCCCAATTACACTATTAGCCGAAGGAAAATTAGATGAATGATCCCAACGGCATGGGTTACCATGAAGGAGAGTACCACCTGTTCTACCAACATACCCCTTATGATACACAGGCAAGGTAATCCTGTTTTGTTCCCAACGAAAATGCTAGACTTTCGTGATCCGAAGGTGTTTTGGTATGACGAATCGTCAATGTGGGTAATGGTTCTTGCCGTAAGAGACCATGTAAAATTTTTATACGTATTCCAATCTTAAGGCATGGTTTTTTGCAAGCGATTTCAGCTCTGATATTCCGGGTATCCATCGAGGATATTTTTGAATGTTCTGAGGCATTTAAAATCCAAGTGGATGAAGATCCCAATATCACTAAGTGGATTCTTATGCTAAGTGTCGGGGATAGAAATGGTGTGAATCCAAACGATTCAGAACCACCGGCAGGCGGCCGTGACCTGGGATGGCATTCCGAACGAGGACGTACGAAAGATTTGGGTCGGCTGGATGAACAATTGGCGTTATGCTTCCACTCTTCCTTCAGAAGAATGGCGTGGTCACATGTCAATCCCCCGAGAGATACTAGCTTAGGACGTATTCGGAGGGAATTTGCTTAATCCAAACACCCATAAGTGAATTAAGTCAGCTAAGAGCTGTTCCCGTTGATTCGAAAGGCTGTGCTACATAACCTGAACGGCTATGTCAGCTCTAGTGTCATACTGGATCACATTGTTGATTATATTGTGCTGCCAGGACTCGTCCAGTTAAGCTCGAGTTGCTGACCGCTACTTTCAATTCCATTAGAAAAGAGGGTAAGGAATGAAAGATAAATCTAAATTCGCAATATGTCTTCTGATGGCAACGGGGTTAGCTCTGACTTCAATGGGCGTTTTTACATCTAATCCGGCTACGGGTTGGGCTGTGTTCGCTGATCAGGAAGCAAGTAAACAGGCAAAGGAGGAGCTTTCTATTTTTGAAAACGCTATCAAATCAAACGCCAATTTGACAGGCTGGCAAGTGAAAGGGAAAGGGTTATTAGAGTATACTTCAGAAGGAATCTTGCTGACTTCGCAGCCTAAAGAAAATGTAACGGCCATCTCCGAGACGGTGTCCGATGATTTTATCTATGAAGCTGATGTCAAGATCAGGGATACGAAGGCAGTCTCAACGTTGTTGTTCCGTTCTAATGAGGATGGCTTTAGCTCGTACATGCTCCAAATCATTCCAGGTACAGGTCTGATTCGGTTAAGAGATGCAAGGAATGGAGATGGGAAATTAAAGGAGGAGCGTAAAGTTTCTGTTGAAGCGGGTCAGATCTATCATCTCAAAGTGAAGGCAGTGGGTTCCTCGCTAAAAGTATATTGGGGCAATCAATATAAACCTTTGATTGATGTTCAGGACATTACGTATCGAAGCGGAAAGCTAGGACTTCATGTATGGGATGGATCCGCCTTGTTTTCGAACATCGTGGTGAGCGATCTGAAGGGTAATTTGGGTACAGTGGTTGCAAGTAAGGGAAAATGGCAGCCTGATATCAGCGGCAAAAGAGGGACGATAGCACATGAGAGCAAGGCACAGCAAATCTATAACAAACAGGCGGCTGATATTGTGTATGAAGGGAATATTACCCTTCTTCCTGATTCTGTTGCGGCTCTCGCATTTCGTTCCTCCGCCGATGGAGCTGATGGATATGAAGCTACTCTTACGAAGGAAGGAGATCAGGTCCGTGTAAGTTTGACGAATACGAAAGGAACAGTAATTGCAAGTTCACTGCGTACTTATCCGAGTCAGATGGGAGCCAAACATCATGTGGAGATCAAGGCAAAGGGAAATCGAATTCAGGTCTTCCTGGACGGATACACTACGGCCGCGATTGACGTGAAAGATTCAACCTACACGAATGGAAATACCGGAATCGTCGTCAAACAGGGGACGGCTTACTTCCAGGATACTTATGTGACGGAATCGAGCCAATATTATAACGAAATATATCGTCCTCAGTATCACTACACGCCAATACGTGGTTCAGCAAGTGATCCGAATGGACTTGTCTACTTCGAAGGGGAATATCATCTCTTCCATCAGGATGGAGGCACATGGGCGCATGCTGTCAGTAAAGATTTGCTGAACTGGAAGCGGCTTCCGATTGCACTTCCGTGGAATGATCACGGACATGTCTGGTCTGGATCGGCTGTTGCGGATATGACGAATGCATCCGGTTTATTCGGGGATTCAGGAGGCAAGGGCCTTATTGCATATTATACTTCCTATAATCCGGATGGCCCGAATGGGAACCAGCGTATAGGTATGGCATACAGCAAGGACCAAGGTCGCACTTGGGAATATTCGAAGGACCGTCCGATCGTGATCGAGAACCCAGGTAAGAGCGGAGAAGACCCTGGGGGTTGGGATTTCCGCGATCCGAAAGTGATCTATAATGACGAGAATAACCGATGGGTTATGGTTGTGTCCGGAGGAGATAATATTCGTTTCTATACGTCAACGAATTTACTTGACTGGACATTGACAGATAATTGGGGATACGGGGATTACGTCCGCGGAGGTGTATGGGAATGCCCTGATTTGTTCCAGCTTCCGGTAGACGGAACGTCACAGAAGAAGTGGGTTATGATGATCAGTACGGGAGCGAATCCAAAAACTGGTGGATCAGATGCCGAGTATTTTATTGGTCATTTAACAGCTGATGGTAAATTCGTGAATGATAATCCGGCGGGTAAGGTGCTAAGAACAGATTTTGGTAAAGAATTTTACGCTTCGATGTCTTTTGCTAACATGCCTGATCATCGCAGAGTGATGATGGCGTGGATGACGAATTGGGACTATCCGTTCGCTTTCCCAACGACGAATTGGAAAGGTGAACTAACCATTCCGAGAGAAGTATCATTGGTAACGACCGAAGATGGAATTCGGATGGCACAAAGTCCAATTAAAGAATTGGAATCATTGCGTAAACCATTGTACTCTGCTTCTAACAAAGGGGTGAGTCCTTCTTCCGGGAACCTGCTAAAAGGCATTATTTCAGGTGCTTACGAAATTGAAGCTGAAATTGAAATCCCTGAAGCCAGCACAGTGACCGAGTTCGGCTTTAACCTTCGTGAGGGTGCAAATCAGAAGACGGTTGTGGGTTATACCGCAAGCGAGAGTAAAATGTTTGTGGACCGAACTGCATCTGGAGTAACGGACTTTTCCAGCCTTTTCAATAAAAAGCATGAAGCGCCGATGCAAATGGAGAATAATCGGGTCAAGATGCGTATTCTTGTGGATGAGTCTTCCGTTGAAGCCTTTGGTAACGGCGGCAAAGTCGTCTTTTCAGATGTTATATTTCCGAATCCAGCCAGTAGAGCGATGAGTTTTTACGTGAAAGGCGGGAATGTGAACGTTGTTTCCTTGAAAGTGCATCAACTTCAATCCGTCTGGAATGAGGACATTAATTCAAAAGCTCAGATAAAGATGGATACGAGGGTTCGGGAACTGGGTATAGGGGAATCGGACACACTGCAGGCAATGGTCGAGTACAGACCAGGTTTTGGCGTTCAACCGCTTAAGTGGGAGTCCAGCAATAAAGAAGTAATAGCCTTAGACGTGGTAGACAATTCACAGGCGGTTATTGAGGCGAAAAAAGAAGGGGAGTCCACGATCACCGTATCTACTCCGAATGGTAAAGCATCCGCTAGTGTGCTCGTTAAAGTCACAGGTGGTGAGTTCCGGACAAACCTGAGTGGATGGACCAAAGATCTGTCTGCTGCTTCATGGTTAGTTAGCGAGAATGGGATTCGTGGTAATTATTTCAGCGATGCGAATTATATCGCTAAAGAGAAGGCTGGGAATTTTACGTATGAAGCAGACATGATGCTTGGTGAAACAGGAGGAGCAGGTTCTATTTTGTTCAGGGCTAGCGAGGATGGGCGCAGTGGTTACTATCTGAATCTAGACCCTAACATGAAGGCGATCCGTCTGTTCTATAAAATTAATGGAGGATTTGAAGAACGGCAGGTTCTTGCGAAAGTACCGACTTTCATTCAGCCATGTCAAACTTATAAGGTGAAAATAGAAGCGAATGGGCCGCATATTGTAGTTTATGTGGATAGACAAAAAGTCATAGATGTAATGGATGGCACTTTTGCAGAAGGCCACTTTGGACTTCATGTATTTGGCGGCTACGCATCTTATCAAAACGTCAATGTGAGCAACGATGAACCTGCAAACATCATCATGTCAGCCTTGTAAATGCCGCAGCACAGAAATCGATTTATACAGTAAATTACTTCTTCTATCGTTGAATAATTAGGGTCGAATATAGATAGGAGGGTTTATATGAAGAATACAGTCTTGTTATTCGTTATGGCACTAACTCTTATATGTATAGTTGGTTGCATGGGTGTTCAGCCAAAAAACAAGGACCTTGAGGGAGAGAAACCACCAAAGGTTCAAATTCAGATTGATAAACGAATGTACAAAACAAAACTCGGCACATATTGCTGGACAACATCATGTGTGGATTCAGCTGGTCCAGTTGAACTTTTAAAAGGAAAAGAACCGATTCCAGTAAAGCCTGGTGATGTTGTAAAATTCCTTATGAATTATGAGCCCCAACCGAATAAATTTCATG
This sequence comes from Paenibacillus sp. SEL1, assembly GCF_054602535.1. Classification (NCBI taxonomy): domain Bacteria; kingdom Bacillati; phylum Bacillota; class Bacilli; order Caryophanales; family Paenibacillaceae; genus Paenibacillus; species Paenibacillus sp. SEL1. The sequence goes on from NZ_CM137723.1 coordinate 4,954,370, forward strand.
TCGAGCAATTCTATGAAGGAAGACTTACAGAAGTTTTATTGAAAGAAAATAGTTTTCAAGTTCCTACAGAAAAAGGGACATATTTTTATTCATACGGGGTATGGTGGATGGATGAAGATGTAGAGAACCAATCTCGTGGCGATGCGTTTTATCATTTTGCCTTAAAGGTCACCTAGAGATTAAGATAATTAACGCAACACGAATGGTCTCATAAGAATAGGTTGCCGTAATATCGGCTGCCTGTTAAGCTAACGGGCAGGATGGGTTAATAACATATCGAATTTTTTAAGAGTGGAAGGGTATACAAGATGAGCGTTGCTTAACTGAAGCATGAAGTAGAGGTAATCAAAAAGGAGATACCCAGATGGAAACAAATCAAAATATTCGTTTAGCAATCAAAGAATCTATACAGTTCCTTGAATCTACTCCCCATTTGGGGATGACTCACGGCGAGTGCAGCCGTCGAAAATGGGATGGAGCTTGGTGGCATATGGCTGCTCTTTATGAAATGGGAGAGGTGAAACTAATTCCCGAGTCTGCTATTGTCGGAGCAAAATATTTACTCGAAACTCAGGTCTGGCCGACCTTCATCATATCCGCCGATGACCATCCTACAAGTGAAAGTGATAAGATGAAGATGGATTGCTGCCATTGTGAACTTGCCGTATACTATATGATTCTAATGGCGTATGGCTGTGATTTGGACAAGGAACTGCCTTGGATTCGCGAATGGCTCTTAAAGCATCAGTTACCTGATGGCGGGCTGAACTGCGACCCTGAAGCTTATACTCATTCTAAAAAGAGCTCTATTGTTTCAACACTTCCTCCGCTTGAAGCTATCTTATGGCATACAGACCGTGAATTTACTGAACAGGAAGTCGTTTTCTTAGATGAAGGCGCACGTTATTTAATTGAGCATCGTCTTGTATGTTCTAAACAAAATAGAAGCGTCATCGATATGGAATGGCTGAAGCCTTGCTTTCCGAGGTTTTTTGAATATGATATATTACGCGGCATGTCCTTCTTGGCAGAATGGTCCCGACGTAGGAACAAAACACTGCCGGTCGGGCTGCTTATTGAAGGATTGGAACGATTGAACATCTTCAAGGAAACAGGAGGATTGCGAATCGGTAGACAAGTCTTTGATCCACGAGGCCCGTGGAGTGGGCAACCCTTTCCCTTGTTAGAAGCAGTGGCTGGCATTGGTGACGTTTCGCCTTATCTAACCAAACAGTTGGATCGAGTTATCGAACGATTGGGACCGGAGTATACCTATGCATAAAGACTTCCTTTAGAAGGGAGTTCATGGTGGAAGAGGAAGTGACCAGGATGAGGAAGGCTTAGAGGGGAAAGTTGCAAATTTCACATATGTAAAAGATTGTCTAAACACACTGATTGAAGCCGTAAAACGGGAAGCAAAAGAAGAGGTCTTTGTTGAGGCAACTCAATAAACTAAACCATGAGGCTGCCGTGGATTGAATGGCAGCCTTGTTACGCTATACCAGCTAATAGCTTGTCAAGATTACCAGTAAAGTGATTCTAAATCATGTGGTATAGTTAAAATGAGCATGCCAAATAACCCTCCAATTTCCGTTGTGTCTTGGAAGGTTATGCCAATAATAATCTTTTAAATTGGACGAAATTCCTTTTTGTTTTTCAAGATTGCATAGAGCCAATGGACGAGCTTATTTGCACATGCGATTAGAGCTACTTTATGTGGTTTTCCTTCTGCTCTCTTGCGATCATAGAACGCTTTGATTCGCATATTTCGGGAGCGTATAAGCCCACACTGGACAGCCATTACCAGTGTGTAACGCAACTGCCTGGAACCACGTTTCGTGATTCGATTTCGAGTTGCTGTAAATTTACCGGAAGCAAAGACACTCGGGTCAATGCCTGCAAAAGCCACTAACTTTTTAGGATGATCAAATCGGTCGACTTCTCCAATTTCAGATAAAATTGTTGCAGCAATTTTATGCCCAATACCGGGAATCGACTGAATTAATTCATACTCTTCAATTTCTTCAGCCAGAGCATCTATGTTCTGTTCCAGTTCAGCAAGATGCTCTTGGTACTGAAGAATAAGGGTAATAAGAACTTTCAAATTGATTAAGTGGCTTGCATACATGGTTTGCTGAAATGGGTTTTGCTTTGCCGCGTCTAGCAGTCGCTGAACCCGTTGGTTAATCCAGCCCTCTGAACGCCCCCGTTTCGAAGAAAGTAGTTCTTTCATCTTAGCTTTGAGTGTGATTTCATCCGTCTGCAAAACTGAATATGAGGTTGGAAATTTACTTAAAAACCGTAGTGAAATACGGGAATACATAGCTCCAAAGACGCCTTTGTAAGCTGGGAAAACCTGATCTAAAACGGCTTGGAATTGCAGCTTCGTCTGTACACACATCTTTGAAAGGGACTCATACTGTCTTGTAAGATAGCGCAGATTGAGAAGTTGCACACCTCTTTTCTTAAAAGGTTCAAACTCTTCCTTGTAGTACAACTCTCCCAATAGGTAAGCGTCCGCAGCATCCGTCTTTACTTTACGAAGTTGAGACTTTCTAAGCCGATTTGAGATGAGCGGATTAATGACAATGTAAATGTAGTGATGTTCTTCTAGGAACTGAACAACGGGACTTTGGTAATGGCCGGTTGCTTCTAGAATAAGTAGAGGACGTAGTCTGGATGCAGCCTCAACATCCTTCAAAACTTGATGTAAATTTGCTAGGCCATCACGAGTGTGCTCGAAGTGGAATGTCCCTCTGAAGGGCTTTTCGCGCGCTAAAAAGGCTTGTCCATGACTTTCTTCTTTTGAAATATCTAGACCGACAACTGGATTCATTTCATCTCTCCCTGTAAGTTTAGATTCCCCGGCATCCCTAAGGTTCTTCTTGTCGCTCCATAGCATCGCTTGTTATACGGGATCTTACGTCCCAACCAGCCTCAATCATGGTCATGACAAGTAGGGCGAACACTATAGCGCTCGGGATCAAGTCCCACGGGCAGGTACGTTCGACCAGGCTACCTTAATCCTCTATGCAAATGAAAAAAGGATCAACCAGAAAGAACTGGTTGATCTCATAATACGAACGGGCAGGATAACGAGAAGGAAGGAATTAACTAAAATATGTCGAATACGATTGATTAAGATTATGAAAGGGGGATTTACTATGTGGTTTTACAGTTACAGAAAACCAATAAGAATCCGTCACCTCCCTCAATATTAAAAAAATTGAGGAGGATTACAATGAAAATAAATGATGAATATTTGAAGGAACAATTAAAGCATGTATATTGGTTAAATGGTGGTTGTTGTGCAGGGAAGTCCACAATGACAAAGAAATTTGTTAAAGAGTTAGGATTTCAAACACTGGAAGATAACGTGATGAAGTACAGACCATTCACCAATCCAGTTGAATACCCTGCCCTACAGTATCCTCATTCAGGTTTAGATTGGGATAAATGGTTCAATAAACCCAATAATGAACATGTTCATTGGCTTTTTCAAATTGTCGAAGAGATGATGGGATTTTTTGTTACGGATTTGTTGAAAATGCCTACTGATAAACCAATCATTATAGACTTAGGAATTATGCCCGAGCGTATATTACCCTTTATTCCAAAAGAAAGAATGATTTGCCTTTATACTTCTGACGAAGAAATAGAAAGGCTATATTTCTTTAGAGAAGACCATAAGATGATTTTGGATGTTATTAATCTTACATCAAATCCAGCGGCAACAATCGCAAATGGCAATAAAAACATGATTAGATTTTCTCATGATGTAAGAAGTGCCTGTATTCGAAATGGCATCAAAACACTGGAAAGAACACCCGAATTGAGTGTTGAAGAACAGTTTAAATTAGTTTGTGAGCATTTTGGATTATGAGATAAAAAAAACAATTGTTGATTTCATTGGTAGGTAACATAATACAGGCTGCCCTTGGTTGGCAGCCTGTTGAACTAACGGGAAACAATAGTTTAATAAACGAAAGAAGGTAGCTGCCAGTGTGATTGGTTGGCTACCTTGGCAGGCGGAAAGGGTACTGAAGTATTTTGAAGAGGTGGAATATGATTCGAGGAGTAATCATCGAAGGGTTATCTACTGCAGGAAAAACGTCAGTATTTTCTACGATAATGAGACTACATAGTCAAACTCACAATGCTGAAAAAACGATAATTGCAATAAGTGAACATTTTTCGCAAGTCTTACATTCATGCCATGGTATATTAAGATCGATGGAAAAGGATGAACATGTTCAGCTTTTAAATCGTCATGTTGATTATATTGAGCAACAATACAACTAGATTGATTCACTTGGTCATATGAACCCAACAAACGGTGTATTTTATCTTTTAGAGAGGTTTCACGTAAATCATCGAGCAGCATTTGTAAATTCTGTAGAGTGGGGCATTTTTTCTAATAAAATTGAGAGTAACAGAATTTCGTGCTCGTCCATCCACACGGTGAAAAAAGCCATCTATTATAGATGGTCAGAGTGTCGAGAAAGTCCAGAGGACTTTTCGACACTTCTATTTTTATATGGGGAGACGCATCTTTTAAAACAAAAATCGATTTAAAACGATCTGAGGACCCTAGTTTTTAGACCACTAAGACAGTTTTAAACCCCCTGCAAAAAAACAGGGGGTTTCTCGACAATCTGGCCATCTATTATAGATGGTTTTTGTTTTGGTTTCAGCATTGGCTTCATCTCTAGGGTGAAAATTCATAATTTAATGTAAGGAAGGCTGACGATATTACTCGACAGCCTTCAGCGGTATATAGAGGCTTTATTCTAGCTTCATTCTAAAGCTATAGGAAACCCTCTAGATTGGATGAGATTTTTTGAGATACCGAGATTAAAAGCTTATGTGTTTTGGTTTGCAATGATCGTAGCGGTGATCGGTCTGGTGATCCCGTTCTTTATCCGCCGAGTGATTGTAAGATAAGCTTCAGCGGTAACTTCACCGCATTAATCATTTTTATTCAATCGGAGGAAAGTAGCCTGGGCACTAGGGGATTTAATTCAGGCGGAAAAAGATAAACATTGGGGACTGTCGGAGGCGGGCGTGGGAACCATTCGACGCGCGCATTCCGTTAAGCCGCTTATGACGGCCATCGAGAGCGATTCGTTGTGGTGAAGATGTCCGGAAGACGAACTACTGCCTACGTTAGAAAAACTCAGCATTGGCTTCGTGGTACAGCCCATTGGGAAAGGGTTATCTGAGCGGAACTTAGCGGCTTTTTTGTTTTGAGGAACCAAGTTTTTCCGAGTTGAGGACAAGAACTTGGTTCCTTTTCCGAAAAGGGAACTTGCTCCGATTACCGATTTGATTAACATCTAATAGCAAACAAGCCAGGAAGACTGTAGGAAGAGACAATAGCGTGATGGTATTCATACTCATTGCAGAAATGTTTTAGGATGATTCGTTAAATAGTAATTTGAGTTCAGAAATACAAAAAGAACTTCTCGTACCGGCTGACGAAAAAGCCAAATGATATCTATAGAATACCAGCTATCCCATATGCCTCGAGCCCAGCAGAAATGACTGACCATACATGCCAATACTTACTGCAAAACCCACATATCTATGCAAGAGGGCCATGAATAAGAAAGCGGTATAGGAAGCATTGAAAAAAATTGTAATTTTGTGCTTGCTGAATGCAGGCACCCTTTATGATTAACGCGCTTTTCTTTGTGACGCATAAACATAAACAGCTTCCATGCGCTTTTTTGCTTCACCATATAGACCGTAAAAGGCAACCATATTAACTGTGAAATCGGTTGTATAATTTCCTTGCTCATTCGCACGGATTGCGTAGAAGAAGTTTGGACAAAGACTTAAATAAAAATGTTTTCTTTGGATTCAAAAATTTTCGGTAATAAGCTTGTTTGGAAACTTCATCAGATTAAGGTTTTTCGCCGTATTCCTTACCGAATTCCTCCATCTTCTCAAGGATCGGTAGTAATTTGATTCCCTTGCCTGTTAATGAATACTCTACTCGCGGAGGAACTTCCGGATAAACATTACGTTTAATAACTCCATCGTTCTCCAACTCTTTAAGCTGCTTTGTGAGAGAGCCTTGTGATAAACCTCCAAGAAATTTTTTTATATCCGTATAACGGCGTGTTTCTCCTTTTAAATACCATAATATAAAATATTTCCAACGTCCTGAAAGAACATTTTGGGTAAATGCTATCGCGTACATATCCCTTTTTTCATCCATAAATTCTTTATCAAATCCTTCATTACAGACCCTCATTGATATCACTCCTAATCTTAAGGTACAAAAAGTTGTACTATGTTCATTTATATTGCCCTCTTTGCAAATGAACATAATGACTTTATGATTGTGTCAACAAACCAAAACAATTAATTTTAATTAACCTAAAATGCGAAAGGATAATGTTCTTGTTTTCGTTTTATAGTTTAATAGGGTAACTAAGATTGTGTTTTTATATTTAGTAAGCTAAATAAATATAACACAGAAAGGATTTACTGATAAGTGAATACAGGAAATAGACTACAGCTTTCGATTTTAGACTTCTTTCATGTCTATAACGGAAGTGATGCTAAGAAAAGTCTCCAAAACATTAGGACTTCTGCAGCTGATGGCTGGACCATGTGGGCATTGCTAAGGTCCAGAGAATTATTGGGGTAAATGATTTTCCAGAGCAATTAGATAACCTGCTTTCCTTTTTTGACTGTAACTTTAAAGAACCTCATGAAAGGGAGATCATTCAACAATGGAAGGAAGAAAGTTAAAAATAGGAGGGTTTATTGATGGCGTTGGTTGGAATTACACGGGATGGAGACACCCCGCTATTCCAGCAGATGCCAGTGAAAATATTGATTACTACGTTCAAAAAGCCAGGCAACTTGAACAGGGAAGGTTCGACCTCCTCTTTTTAGCAGACGTAAGTCATATTGGACCTGGCATGATACCACACTATCTAAGCATGTTTGAGGGCGTATCTATTTTGTCTGCATTGAGTATGGTGACTCATTCCATTGGCTTGACCGCAACAATAGCTACTTCATATGCTGATCCATATACTGTTGCTAGACAAATAGCCTCACTCGACAAGATTAGCAAGGGCCGAGCAGGATGGAATGCGATCACCTCTAATCCGGGAGGGTTAGCCAATTACAGTCGGTCCCATTTAAGGAAAGCAGATCTTTATCCCATGAAAAAGGAGTTTTTAGAGATTGTTGAAGGCCTCTGGGATTCGTACGAAGACGATGCATTCATACGTGATAAGAAAAGTGGGGTATTTTATGACCCGAGTAAGATGCATCCAATAAATTATACCGGGAATTACTTTTCAGTGGAGGAACCATTAAATGTTAGTCGATCTCGACAAGGCAGACCGGTCATCTTTCAAGCCGGTACTTCCTTGGAATTCATGGATATAGCTGCACAGCATGCCGAAGTCATCATGGCTCCTGTAGATCAGTTTGAATATCTTAAGAGATTCACTACTGAACTTAAAAGAAAAGTGCAAAATCAAGGGCGTTCACCAAACGATCTACTGATTATGCCTTCACATAGCCCCATCGTTGGGGAAACGGAAAAAGAAGCCTTAGAAAAGCTAAGGGAAATCGAATCATGGATGCCTAAAGGTTATAGATTGCCAAAGCCTCAATTGATGGGAGCTGCGGAGAATGTTGCAGAAAAAATAGAACATTGGTATCGAGAGGGCGTTATGGATATCTTGCTCATAAGACAGGATCATCCAGCCGGATTTGAAGATTTTATCCGATTGGTAGTTCCCATCTTGCAAGATAAAGGCATCTTCCGCAAGGAATATGAGGACGGCACACTTCGAGGGAATTTGGGTCTACCTTACCCTGAAAACAGGTATACGAAGTAATAATTAAAATTTTTTTTAAAAAAGAGGAGAAATCAATCATGAAAAACCGAATTACAGAACTACTGGGTATAGAATATCCTATTATTTCAGCTGCAATGACCTGGGTAACCTCTGCGGAATTTGTTGCAGCAGTTTCCAATGCAGGTGGAATGGGTGTGTTGGGGCCAAATGCTGGCCAAACGGAAAAAGCAACAAGTGCAGAGGATATGGCAGATCGACTAACGAAGGAAATTCGCAAGGTTAAAGCATTAACGAATAAACCATTTGCAGTAAACTACATTTTCCCAATGGGAGGGGCTAAAGAAGACCCATTTACTAATGCAGTTTTTGATGTATTGGTAAAAGAAGAGGTGAAAATCGTTATTGCCATTGGGCTAAATGTGGTCGATCGTGAACTGAAACGGCTTAAAGAACAAGATTTTAAGGTAGTGTACAGAGACTTAAGTCCAACTGTAGAGAAGCTTGTAGAAGCCGAGAAATCAGGAGTGGACGCACTCATCGTTACAGGTTATGAAGCTGGTGGCCATATGAGTGATTATAAAATTAGCACTCTTTCCCTTGTTCCACAAATCACTTCACTTGTAAAAATCCCTGTTATTGCTGCTGGAGGAATTATAGATGGTCGGGGAGCGAAAGCAGCACTATCTATGGGTGCAGAAGGTGTGTACATGGGGACAAGGTTCATAGTAACTAAGGAAAATCCGGCTAGCATAGAAACAAAAAAAGCCATCATTAAGGTGAAAAGTGAAGAGTTTATTGAATTTAAGTCAGACGTAGGACATTTGAGAACCATTCCTACAGAAGCGGGCAAAAAAGCGTTAGAACTCATTAATCAAGGAAAGCCTTCAGAAGCATATAAGTATTATGGAGAAGGGTTCAAAATTGGAATGTTAGATGGCGATCTGGTTAATGGGACCGTAAGTGTATCCGAATCAGCCGGTGGTATTCAGCACATTCTAACGTGTCAAGAAGTGATTGATGAAATTGTTAAAACCATCGGATGAAGATCTCAAAATTTTTTCCCTACAGTTTGCCACTGATCAAATTCGGATAAATCTAATTCAACCAGGACCTATACAAACAAACATTGTGACTAAAGCTCTAAGTGAAAAAGAAATTGAAGAACGGGTACAAGAAGTTCCCATCAAAAGATTAGGGCAGTCTCAAGAGGTATCTAACCTTGCTTTGTTTCTTGCGAGTGATGAAGCCTCTAATATAACGGGTGCTGATCATGTAATTGATGGAGGATTGTCTGTGATGTAACGTAATATTGAATTGAGTTAGTATATGAGGCCACCTATAACTAAGACTTCATTGCTATTTTTGCTAACACTTTTATTTATGATAATAATATTGAAGGAGATATTCATATGAATAATACCCTTAAATTACTTCATAATCATACGTCCATTCGTTCTTATACAAATCAACCACTGACACAAGAACAACGAGAAGAAATCTTTAAGGCAGCTAATCAAACATCATCATTCAGTCTTTTGCAGGCCGTTTCTATTATTAGAATTACAGATCCAGATCTTCGAAGAAAGGTGATGCAACTTTCGGTTAATCAACCTTATATTGAACAAGCTGCAGAGTTCTGGATTTTTTGTTCAGATTTCCACCGGAATCATCAAATAGCTCCTGAAGTTGACCTTGAATATATAGAGTTCCTTTTAATCGGCTCATTCGATGCCGGGCTTATGGCACAAAATGCTTTAACGGCAGCAGAATCCATGGGACTTGGTGGCGTTTTTATTGGTGGGGTGAGAAGTAACATTAACGAACTATCTGACATTTTGAATTTACCGAAGTATGTGATCCCTTTGGTGGGGTTATGTATCGGTTATCTATCTGGAGATAAACCTGAACTCAAGCCCAGATTGCCGAAATCTATGATTTTACATGAAAACCAGTATCAAACACTCGATAAACTGAAATTAGCAACTTATGATAAGACCATGTTGAAGTATTATGAAAATCGACCTGTAAAGGCCCCTTTCTCAGCGAAAAAAGTAAAAGGATGGAGTGACCACATCCATGATCATCTGCAAAGAAGTATTCAGCCACAAATGATGGACTATCTCCACAAACAGGGATATGCCAAAAAATGAAGCAGGGAAGAAACTTTTTTGACTAGAAGGAAAGGAAGTTCATCATAAATTAATTTGACACATCAAATTCGTCGTGATATAGTTAGCCCGCTAAATAACATTCGAGTCGAGGGATGATGAATTAATGACAGATCAAGTGGATTGTGATATTCGTCAATCGTTAGATCGAATCTCCTTCCAAATGCGTCGAAATTATAGTGAATCTCTCAGGGAACTTAACCTTTATGTAGGGCAAGATAATTTGCTGTATCGTCTGTGGTTGGGTGATGGGGTAACACAAATGCAACTATGTGAACACTTAAAATGCGAACCGCCTACGGTAACGAACATGGTTAAATCATTGGAGCAGAACGGATTTATATATCGTAAACGTGATGAACAAGATGCAAGGATAATGCGCATTTTCCTAACGGACAAAGGCAAAGAATTAGAGACACCGGTTGAGATCAAATGGAGACAACAGCAGGAAAAACTACTTCAATCCATTTCTACGGAAGATCGGCTGATATTAAGACAATTAATGCAACAAATGGAGAATAATCTATCATGAGTTCTCCATCTTTTTTAATATATTTGCAAGCTAAACATTACTGATTTAATAACACAACGAGAAAGGGTGCATTATTATTGGCTGCATCCCTATGTGTAATCATCCGAAGAAGGGGTAGTACCAGCGTCGCTGTCACAAGGGCAAAGTAGATGGATTAATATGTTAAATATAAGTGCTGGGAATTTCGCTATGATTGGAGAAATACCAGCGTCTCAAACGTATGGAATAAACCTACATTTATCTTGTTGGGTTGTTTACGTAATGGGCAAAGACAGAGCTAGGCTGCCGACATTGATCGGCAGCCTAGTCTTAGTTGGAGATTGAACTATCGTTTCCCGTTAGCGCAAATACATTACATTAATTCACCGTCTTAATCTCCAGGCCGTGACCGTGACATTTAAAGTTATAGTTAGGGTTTTTCATAACCTCTTCTTTCTGAAGTTCATACATGGCAATTTTATAGTTTATTTCTTCCATGTGTTTAAAACTTTCGTCAATTTTCTTCTGAAGTTCCAATTTATGCTGTATCAACATCTCCTCTCTTTGTAAAAAGGTGCTATTCCCCAATTCATAAAGTTCCTTGTAATCCTTGATTTTTGAAAGAGGCATTCCTGTCTCTTTGAGACAACGAATAAAAGAAATCCAATCTATTTGTTGTTGGTTATAAACTCTACGGCCTTTTTCGTCACGAGATATATTTGGTAATATCCCCTGCTCTTCATAAAACCTAAGTGTTTTTGCAGATACATTTAAATTCTCCACTACGTATGTCATTGAATACAACATCTACTTGTCCCACCTTTAGTTACAGTTACTGTAACTAAATATATATCATAAAGAGAATGAAAGCACAACAATTCTATATGTAATCATATAAAAATAAATCCTTGACCTACTGTAACGGTAACCAATTACACTGAAACAGAAAATAAAATATGATAGCGAGGTTAAAGAAATGAATCAAAAATATAGTAGGTTATTTGAATCCTTCACATTCAGAAGTGGAATAACAATGAAGAATAGAATTGTTATGGCACCTATGACAACCTGGTCAAGTAATGACGATCTTACCATTTCGGATGACGAAGTAAAGTATTACAAACAAAGAGTGAATGGAGTAGGACTCGTCATTACAGGGTGCACTCATGTTACACCGAATGGACAGGGTTTTACGAATGAATTCGCCGGGTACAATGATGAATTTACTCCAAGTTTACGAAAATTAGCTGAGGCAGCGAAAAGTGGAGGCTCTCCTGTGATCCTACAGATTTTTCATGCTGGCAATAAAGCTTTGCCCGAATTGGATGCAGTTAGTGCGAGTGCATTGCAACCCGAAATTACTAATTTAGGTTCAACTCCAGAAACAAGAGAACTATCACATGAGGAGATTTTGTCGATTGTACGTGCTTTTGGAGACACAACAAGACGAGCGATAGAAGCCGGATTTGATGGCGTCGAAATTCATGGGGCACATGGATTTTTAATTCAAAACTTCTGGTCGCCAGCAACGAATCAACGGACGGATCAATGGGGAGGATCACTTGAAAATCGCTTGCGTTTTCCATTGGCGATTATTAACGAAATCAAAAATGTCATTGAAAAGCATGCTACAAAACCATTCATTTTAGGATACCGATTTTCACCTGAAGAATCCTCCAAAGTGGACGGATTACGTATGAAAGACACGTATGAATTAATCGATATTCTTGTTGAACAGAATTTGGATTATATACATGCTTCATTAGATAATGTGTCTTCAAAGCCAGTAGATAGTCAAGATGAAAAAACACGGCTTGAATTAATTCTTGAAAGAGCAAACGGTAAGGTACCTGTGATGGCTGCTGGTTCCATAATAACACCGGATGATGCTCTTAAAGCTGTGGAATTAGGATTGCCGCTAGTTGCCATTGGGCATGCGTTAATTATGAATCCTACTTGGGTTGAAATGGTCGCAAATGGACGAGAAGCCGAGGTAGATTCTAAGTTGAACGTTTCAAAACTCGACCAGCTTAATATTCCAGAAAAACTCTGGAATGTAATTCAAGCAATGCCCGGTTGGTTTAATATTGGGAAATAAAAAGTAGTCCTAAAGGCTACTCAGATTGACGAGAAACCCACGTCTTTTATGAGACTTCGGGTTTCTTTTGCTAATTCTAAGGTGCTCCGTCCATCCGTAGTTCGGTAGGGCAATTCTACTGTTGCGGACACACATACTGCGAATGTTTCGATCTTGAAGGGGTACCGCCAGCAAAACGCAGATTTACAACGCTAAGGAATTCTGAGTACAAAAATAGCCGGTTTTCACACGTTAAGGGTGTAACCGGCTTTTATGCTATCCTTGGTTCAGCGGACGTAATGATTCTAAGATACTAGGCGTTGCATCAGCCATTTTTGTTAAGCCTATATTGGTACCCATAGCCATGAGCGATGCCAGAACAATCGGTTTTTCTTCGGATTTAGGTTGACGATTGGTTGAAGCATGAATGAATTGCTCGTCAAACCCAGTCCAACTTGCTACTTCTAAAAGTAGGTCTGTTAGCTTTACCCGTGGCAACATGCCGTAGAGAGCAGCGCTATATTGTTTCGCCTCTTCTGGAACATCTTTTTCAAGCCGATTAATATGTAGTCTACCTTTTTCAACGTTTACTCCATCAAGCGCATCGATGTTGTCACCAATCCACTGTAATCGACGGAAGCTACCATACGTGCCAACAGAGGAAGAACTTAAGCGTTATTACGAAGTAGTCTGGAAGTCGAAAAATTTCCAGGACATGTTGATTGTCAAGACACTCATATCATTTTTCACAGAAAATATGTAAATGGATATTGCATTGATGTAAACCGGAAGAGCTCGAGAGAAGAACCGGTCTCTAAAAGGAGATTTTATTTTTTTGAAGAAGAAATAATAGATGTGATTATCTATTTTACACTGCGGTGGCGGTCATTTTGATCGCCGTTTCTAATACAATAAAAGCTACAGTTCGCATCAACCTTAATCTGAAATAATTAAGTTCTAATTTTATAGAGTTGCCTACATGTTTGTGTCGCTTCGAAAAGTACATTGTGTAAGTTTGTAAAAAAATAGAATAAAAAGCGAATAGGTGTGATTGAATCAGGTGGCACGAAATTCATATGTGGGGTAGGCAATGAAAAAAGTCAGAAAAAAAGCGCTTCAAAAAATAATTGAAACGTTTCCAACTTAGTGCTATTATAATTCCCATAAGAGAGATGGGGGGGTTAAATGCCAAGTATTAGAGATGTAGCTAAGATAGCTGGTGTTGCTGTGGGAACGGTGTCCCGCGTTATTAATAACTCGGGCTCTGTAAAACCAGATACACGAAGGAAAGTGGAGAAAGCTATACAAGAACTCAATTATTTTCCTAATGAAGTCGCTCGAAATTTTAAAATGAGGAAATCCAAGATGGTAGCCTTGCTGCTTCCAAGTATCTGGCATCCTTTTTTTTCTGAACTAGCTTATTACATTGAGGATGAGTTGGATCGGGAAGGCTTTAAGCTCATGTTGTGTAATAGCGGCGGCAAGCCCGAAAAGGAACTGTATTACCTGGATATGCTACGGCAAAACAAAGTGGCTGGTATTGTCGGCATTACTTACAATGATATAGAAAATAGCGTAAGCAATGACATTCCGATTCTAAGTATTGATAGGCATTTCAACAAAAAAATCACTTGTGTAACCTCCGATAATTATGAGGGAGGCCGTCTAGCTTTGAGGGAACTTGTTAAAGCAGGGGCCCAGAAACCGGCTTTTATGGGAAGTGTAACTTCCGTTTTTAGTGAAACCATGAATCGAAGAAAAGGTTTCATTGATGAGGCGAAAAAATTAGGTGTAGACTATGTTGTATACGAGAAACCAGATCCTATTGTGGATGACGAAGCCTATTTTGGCGAATTTCTATCTAAGCATCAGGATGTGGACGGCATTTTCGCTATTACCGATATGTTTGCCGCCAAATATATAGAAAGAGCAGGTAGGCAGGGGATTCGTATTCCAGAGGATGTAAAGGTCATCGGTTACGACGGCATTCAGGATCATCGTTATTTTCATCCGATATTGTCTACAATCAGGCAACCAGTGGAGGAGATGGCACGTTTGACAATCAGACTACTGTATCAAAAGATCGATGGTATAACTTTAGATCAGCAAGTGTATCGTCTCCCCGTTATCTTCAGACAAGGCGAAACTACATGATTTTAATTGTAAAGATATTAGCTCGTAAAGTCGGATCACAGTCTGGATATGCAAACTTGACTTTTCTTTTAGAAAATTGGAAACGTTTCATTTTACAATCAGACTACTCTGTTAAAAGATCGAAGGAATAAGTTGAATCAGCAAATGTATCATCTCCCGTTATCTTAGGCAAGTTTTTTTACATTGGAAAAACTTCAACTCATTCGGTGGATTTATGGTATGGATCACTGACTGACGTTTTTCTTATAATAAATTGGAAACGTTTCAAAAATGAAAATATCCTTTTACAAGAAAGGGAGTGTAATGGTGAATTCAAGAACTAGTGAGTTGGATCATTCCACGATCAAGCCAAATCGCAAAATATGGAACCAGGTCAAACGTGATTATGAACTGTATCTGTTTTTGTTGCCAATCATTATTATTTATCTCGTATTTAAGTACTATCCGATGTATGGAATACAAATTGCTTTTAAGGATTTTTCACCAAGTCGGGGAATCTGGGGAAGCGAGTGGGTAGGCTTTAAGCACTTTATTGATTTTTTCGATTCCTATAACTTCTGGACGATTATGACGAATACACTTACACTCAGTGTTCTATCGCTTGTGTTTAGCTTCCCAGCTCCGATTATTATAGCGATTATGTTGAATCAGATGCTGGGCAAAAGATACAAGAAAATTGTACAAACTGTAATTTACGCACCACACTTTATTTCTACCGTAGTGCTCGTCGGTATGCTTAATGTTTTTCTATCTCCAAACAGCGGAATCGTGAATCACATCATCACCTTGTTCGGAGGAGACCCCATTATGTTTTTGGCCGACGAAGGTTGGTTCCGTCCTTTGTATATTTTATCAGGGGTTTGGCAAGAGACAGGTTTTGCTACCATCATTTACCTTGCTGCACTGGCAGGGGTCAATCCAGAATTGCATGAAGCCGCGATTATGGATGGAGCAAGCAAATGGAAGCGCGTAATGCATGTGGATATTCCAAGCATTTTGCCGACGATCGTCATCTTATTGATTCTCGCACTCGGTAACATTATGGGCATCGGTTTTGAAAAGGCTTTCCTTATGCAGAACGATTTGAATTATGCCACTTCCAATATCATTCCGACCTATGTTTATGAAATCGGGATTCAAAAGGCACAATACAGCTTTTCTACGGCAATTGGACTGTTTAATTCAGTGGTAAATATTATCCTGATAATCACCGTCAACCGGATCGCCAAAAAGTTGACTGAAACCAGCCTGTGGTAAGGGGGAGTTCATTTTGAATCAATTATTAAAGAGAAAAAGCAAGGGAGACATGTGGTTTGACATCGTCAACTACTTCATGTTGACCATAGTTATGCTGCTTGTATTATTCCCGTTGTATTTTGTGCTGATTGCTTCACTTAGTGACCCCAATCTCATCTACTCAGGAGAAGTATGGTTTTTTCCAAAGGGTTTTACGCTGGATGGATACGGGCGGATATTTAGTGATTCATCTATATGGATTGGTTATGCCAACTCGATTTTATATGCGGGTCTAGGAACGTTAATCGGAGTAGCCGTGACCGTATGTGCAGCTTACCCGTTAGCTCGTAAAGGACTGGCGGGAAAATCGGCGATTATGTGGTTTTTACTGATCTCCATGTTTTTTAGTGGAGGGCTGATCCCAACCTATTTGCTGATCAAAGATCTTCACATGCTGAATACGATCTGGGCACTTGTTATTCCTGGAGCGGGAGGTGTGTTTAATGTCATTATCGTAAGGACTTTTTTTCAGTCGACCATCCCAGATGAAATGTGGGAGGCAGCTTCAATCGATGGTTGTTCCAATACCAGATTTTTTTGGAGCATTGTATTGCCTTTGTCTAAGTCCGTTATAGCCGTAATGGTACTATATCATGTTGTCGGCTTCTGGAATGGTTTCTTTGACGCTTTGATCTACTTGAACGACGAAAACAAGTATCCGTTGCAACTGGTTCTGCGCAACATTCTTGTCCAGAATCAGGCCAACTCGGGCATGATGATAGACGTGGAATCTTACGCAGCGAAGATGCGCGTTACAGAGCTTATCAAATATGGTGTCATCATGGTATCCAGTCTACCGTTGCTGATTTTGTATCCTTTCCTGCAAAAATACTTTGTTAAAGGCGTGATGATCGGCTCGATCAAAGGCTAACATTGTCATGGTGCCTGAAAGGGGGAATGTGCAACAGAATCGATAGATCCAGCATTCAGACAAGGGCAAGGGAAGTTTTCAGCTTGTGGAATGACATAAAGGAGGTTATGTACGATGAAATTATTCAAAAGTGCTGGAATTCTAATGCTGGCCGGAGTGTTTGCACTTAGCGGATGTTCGGGAGGCGGTGGCGAGTCAAAAAATCAGATGGTAAATCCGGATCAGGATGCGAATTTTAATAAAACCGGTCTTCCGATTGTTAAAGAACCGGTGACCTTAAAGATGGTCTCCCCGAAAGCTGCTTTAGCGCCGGATTACTCGAAAATGGAAATTTTTAAGCGGCTGGAAAAACAAACAAACGTAAAGATTGACTGGGAAAACATTCCAGACACTGACTTTGCAGAGAAGAAAAATTTGTTGTTGGCCAGCGGAGATTTGCCAGACGCATTTTACGGAGCCGGATTCACAGATTACGATCTAATCAATTACGGTAAAGACGGAACCATCATTCCGCTGGAGGATTTAATTGATAAATATGCGCCTAATTTGAAAGCGCTTCTCGATCGTCGGCCTGACATTAAACTAGCCATCACAGCACCAGACGGTCACATCTATGGGCTGCCGTCGTGGGAAGAGAATAAGCTCGATACCAACCCCTTCTTTCACATCATCAATAAAAATTGGCTCGATAAGCTGGGCCTGAAAGTACCTCAGACGCTGGATGAATACACTCAGACTTTGATTGCCTTTAAAACGAAGGATCCGAACGGCAATGGCAAGGCTGATGAAATCCCATTAAGCTTTATGCATATGCAGTGGTGTAGTGACATTGCCGGCATATTCGGAGCTTTCGGTCTTCCGGATAATTTGGAACATCGGATTGTCCGCGAAGGTAAAGTGATCTTTACCGCTTCGCAACCTCAATATAAGGAAGCATTAAAATATATTCATGATAACTGGTATAAGCAGGGCCTGATTGACCGTGAATCGTTCACCCAGGACGCTGCTCAGTATTTAGCAAAAGGCAAAACACCAGATGAAACGCTTGGCTCCTATGTTTGGTGGGAAGTCGAAGAGGTTGTCGGACCGGAGCGTAGTAAGGATTATGCTCTGCTGCCCCCGCTTAAAGGTCCAAATGGAGATCAAATGATCGGCCGCAGCAACGGCGGCGGTCCAGGACGAGGTGGCTTCGTGATTACAAAGGAGAACCGTTATCCGGCAATGACGATGCGTTGGATCGATCAACAGTATGATCCTTACATGGCGGCTCAAATTCACTGGGGTCCGTTGGATGTCGTATTCAAGAAGGACGATAAAGGAAAATTGGTGAACCTGCCGCTTCCTGAGGGAGCCTCCGCAGGTGAATTCCGTCAAAAAGTGGCTCCAGGCACAGGAAATCCGGGCGTCATTACTTTCGATGACTTCGGAAAAGTTGTTGATATGGAACCCCGGGCTCAGAAGCGTGCTGATTATTTGGATAAATATTACACTCCATATATGACAAAGGAAAACTATCCGAGTATCTTCTTTGAGCCGGATGAACTAGATAAAATCAATCGGATTGAGCCAGAACTTATTAAATATGTAAATACCCAAAGAGGCAAGTTCATCGTCGATGGCGGCGTGGATGAGCAGTGGGACCGCTATGTGAAGACACTGGAGAAGATGGGTCTGAACGAATTGATGGAGATCTATCAAAAAGGGCTGGACCGTTATAATGCAAATTTAAAAAATAAATAATCAAAGGATAGGTGGGGAGAAACTGTGCTTGATGTAATAACCATTGGGGAAGTATTGATAGACTTTACGCCATCAGGTCGTACAGCGAGAGGCAACGAGCAGTTTGAATGCAATCCTGGAGGGGCTCCGGCTAACGTAGCAGCTGCTCTATCCCGCTTAGGAGCTAGAGCGACATTGATTAGCAAAGTTGGGGATGATCGATTCGGTTCCTTGCTGCACGATACCTTGATGAACGGCGGCATCGACGTGTCTGCGCTTTCGTTTACAGATGAAGCCAATACAACGCTGGCATTTGTCCATCTGGATGACAACGGAGACCGATCGTTCAGCTTCTACCGGAAGCCAGGAGCGGATACATACTTGCGCACGCAGGATGTCCCGTTTGATAGGATTGAAAACTGCCATGCACTGCACTTTGGTTCTGTGTCGATGACCCATGAGCCGGCCCGTACGGCAACAAGAGCGGCAGTTGTGAAGGCTAAAGAGGCAGGAGTCCTGCTTTCATTCGATCCGAATATCCGGTTTGCTTTATGGGAGAGTAAAGAGGAAGCGAAACAGAATATCATTTGGGGCATGAAGTATGCCGACATCCTGAAAATATCGGAAGATGAGCTCCACTTTATAACGGGTACAACTGATGTGGAAAAAGGCTCGTTAGAGCTGCAACAACAATTCGGCATCACCTGGATCGTCGTAACTTTAGCGGAAAAAGGCTGCTATTACCGATTAGCGGGTCATGACGGATATGTGCCGGGTTTTCAAGTAGAGGCCATTGATACGACAGGAGCCGGCGACGCTTTTCTGGGCTGCTTGTTATATAAGATACTGAAAGCCGGTGTTTCTTTGAATCAGCTGACCAAACAGCAAATCATCGGTATGCTAACTTTTGCTAATGCCGGCGGTGCATTAGTAACCACACGGAAAGGGGCTCTTCAATCTATGCCGACGACAGATGAAATTACCCAGATAATCGAGACAAATAAACAGCACGATGATGATAGATTTAGGCCGGGTTTTCATTTTTCACCTCACTCCCATTGGTTGAATGATCCCAACGGATTAGTCTATTACGAGGGAGTCTATCATCTGTTTTATCAGCACCATCCTTATAGTAACCAATGGGGACCAATGCACTGGGGTCATGCTGTAAGCCAAGACCTGGTTCATTGGGAGCATATGCCTATCGCTCTGTTCCCGGATGAGCATGGCGCTATTTTCTCCGGTTGCTGTGTGGTTGACTGGAATAATAGCAGCGGACTGTTCGATGGTTCCCATGGATTGATCGCACTCTTCACTCATGCAGACATCTGTCCGGAGACCGGACAACCTCGCCAGCGGCAAAGCCTGGCTTACAGCAGTGATAAAGGCCGAACTTGGCACAAATATGAGGGGAACCCAATACTCGACGAGCATGATCTGGTCGACTTCCGGGACCCCAAGGTGTTCTGGCATTCGCCAAGTGAATCCTGGATTATGGCTCTTGTCGCGGGAGACCACGTTCGGTTTTATCGTTCGGACAATTTGCGTGAATGGTCGTTGTCAGGCGAATTCGGAAAGATTGATGGCTCGCATGACGGAGTTTGGGAATGCCCTGATCTCTTTGAATTGCTGGTTGATGACAGCGGACATTCCAAATGGGTACTTATCATAAGCATCGGAGATAATCCCAACTGTCCGGAAGGCTCACGCACGCAATACTTTATCGGAGAGTTCGACGGAAATACGTTCATCAATGACAATCCGGCCGATCATATCCTGTGGCTGGATTATGGCCGGGACAATTATGCGGGGGTCACCTGGTCGGATATAGCTGAGCAGGACGGACGGCGTGTGATCATCGGATGGATGAGCAACTGGAAATATGCTAACCAAACGCCTACCGGGGCCTGGAGAGGCACAATGACTCTGCCTCGCGTCTTGTCATTGACCAGCCGAGACGAGGGCGTAGTTCTGACCCAAATGCCTGTTCGGGAAATAGAGCAGCTGCGGAAAGGAACGCTCTGCTGGAATGAGGTTAAGGTTACGCCAGAGGCGCCGTTTACGCAAAAAATAAATGATGTTCTGCTTGAAATTGAAGCGGATATCGACATTCGTTCCGGGGACGAGGTTCACATTAAAATGAAGTCCTCTGGGCAAAGTGAGACTATTATCGGTTATGACCCTTGGCGTCAATGGCTATTCATCGACCGTTCGAAATCGGGCCTGACTGATTTCCACTCATCGTTTGCGTGCAAGCACGGTGCTAGAATGGTTTCGGAGAATGGGAAGATCAAGCTGCATATCTGGCTGGATCGCAACGCGGTTGAAGTGTACGCGAATGAGGGTTTGGTTGCACTGACGGATCAAATATTCCCTGATGCTCCGATGGATCGTATTGAGATAAGTGCGAAATCAGGGGAAGTTGTAGTGAACTCGTTTTATATCCATGCTCTTAACTCCATTCATATTCCCAATGGTCCAACGGAGCAGACATTAAGGAGGGTTGAAGTATGAGCCATGCAACCGATAATCGGGGATTGATCATGTATTGGGCGTTCAATGAGGATTCCGGTACAAGCGCTCTGGAGAGCGTATCCCAAGTCCAGGATAATATCCAGTACGTATTTAACCAAGCAGAGTTCACTAAACCTTGCCCTCCTAGGTGGAGACAGGGGGTAATTGGAAATGGGCTTCTGTTCGATGGTTATTCGACTTACATTGCGCATTCGTTCGATGAGGGAAATCAGAACACCGAGCCAGAGTATCGATCAGCGCTAAGCATTGGAGTATGGGTAGCCCCACGCTCCTATGAATGGGGGGATGATGGCAAATTGTCCGCCATCGTGAACCGCTACAACCTGGATCGCAAGCAAGGTTATCTGCTTGGCATGTTCCGTCACGGTTCCTGGTCCTTCCAAGTCGGGCTGGAAGGAGGGGACTGGAAGGAACTTTGGTCGCCAGACGGCCAAGAACTGTCCAAGAATGAATGGTCATACGTGAATGCTGTGTTCGATGGGAACCAAGGGGAAATCAAGCTGTATTTGAACGGCAGTGAAATCGCTTCAGCTGCCGTGCCTCGTGGTTCCCGCCTGGCTGAGGCGACGGACACGGATCTTCTTATCGGCAAGAATAACCATAGCAGCCTGCTGGCGGAAGTGTTCAGCCTGCACATGTTTAGCGGTATCATTGATGAACTCAAGATTTATAATCGGGCGCTGAGCGCGGAAGAAGTGGCCGCTTCTTATCGGCATGTGCTGGATACCTTTCATGAAGGTAACCGGCCTCAATTAAACTATGACGAAATCAAGCTGGACCGAACGCCACTGCTACTTGATCGGCACAGACCGCAATATCATGTTAGCCCGCCGGTCCATTGGATGAACGAACCCCATGCACCGATCTATTTTGACGGGCAATATCATTTGTTCTATCAGCATAACCCGCAGGGGCCGTTCTTTCATCAGATCCATTGGGGACATTGGGTAAGTCAGGATTTGGTGCATTGGCGTGATCTACCCGTGGCCCTGGCGCCCGAAAAGGATCAGCTCGCACCGGACGGGATCTGGTCGGGAAGCGCAACCTATGATGCTGACGGACTTCCTGTCTTGTTCTTTACGGCAGGTAATGAAAGCGCTTCTCCGAATCAGAGCGTAGCGCTTGCCCGAAGCACTTATACCCTTGACGGAAACCCGGATCTGGTTCAGTGGGTCAAACATCCAGAGCCGTTGATCGTGCAGAAGAAGGGAATGGGCGCATTTGGGGATTTCCGAGATCCATTCGTATGGAAGGACGATGACGGCTGGTATGCTCTGGTCGGGTCCGGTATCGAAGGTGGAGCAGCACTGGCATTTGCGTCACAGGATATGCTGAATTGGACGTATAAAGGGCCGTTATTTAAAGCAGATATTCAGAAGTTTCCTTACCTTGGACCCATCTGGGAGCTCCCTGTGCTTCTTCCCCTTGGCAGTGACAAGCAGGGGGTGAACAAACATCTCCTGCTTGTCAGCCCTGTGGGGAAGGGAGCGGATGTCGAGGTGTTCTATTGGATCGGGCAACTTGACAAGCAAAATCTTTCGTTCATCCCCGATCAAGAAGAGCCTCAATTGATTGACCTCGGGGATTTCCATTTTACCGGACCGAGCGGAATGGTTGATCCGAAGACCGGCAGAAATATCGTCTTTACGATAGCCCAAGGCGATCGGACGTCCGAGATGGAATATAAGTCGGGCTGGGCTCATAACGGCGGCTTGCCGTTAAGCGTGTATTTGAGGGATGACGGACGTCTGGGAATAGAGCCGATTCAGGAGCTTCAATCGCTACGTGGCGCCAAGCGGCTATCGCTTCGGGACCAGTCATTGGCTGAAACTAATGTACAGCTCAGGGATGTTCATGGTGACATGCTTGAGATTCAATTGGAATTGGAGCCCGGCAGCGCCAAACAATTTGGAATCAAGGTCCGTTGTACGCCGGACGGGGAGGAAGAAACTCTGCTGTATTATGATTGGAATCAAGCGATGCTCATGGTCGACCGGTCGAAAACGACACTGCATCCGGGAGAAAAGTGCGGAGGGGTTCAAGGCGGGAAGTTGGAGCTACTTGGGGAGAATCTGAAGCTCCACATTTATTTGGACCGCTCCATGGTCGAAGCCTATGCAAACGGATTGAAAAGCCTGACAACCCGGGTATATCCGAGCCGTATGGATGCTTTGGGACTCGAGATTTGGGGAGATGGAGAACCGTTTGTTAAATCCTTGGATATATGGGATATGCAGTCCATTTGGTAAGACGATTGCTTAGGCGCTCCATACGAATGGGGTCATGCACAAATAATCAAGAAACTTTGCATTCCTCCGATTGGAAACGTTTCATTCATATTCTCCCTTCTTCATGACTTTCATCTTTGTACAAGGAGAGCATTTCGAAATGAGGTATCGATGTTCGTAAGTATAACAAGTTTCGAAGGAGGCTCGAGAATGAGGAAAGTCAAAATAGGAAAATGTTGGATATCAGGAATGGTTATATGGGCTATGGTGCTCCAGCTAGTTGTTCCGGGAATCTCTGTCGCATCCGAAAATAGAACTGTTGCTGGAGAAACGCTCATTCCTAAGAATGATGTGAAATCATCGGTTACGGATGCGATTTATCAAATCAAGAATATTCCTAAGAATGACATGGGATTGTCAGTTCCGGATTCAGTCTATCAAATCCGGAATCCTGGATTTGAAACAGGAGATTTGACGGGATGGACCGTTGTCAAAGGCGATGCGTTCGGTCCGAATAGCGTAACCGACGAAACGACTTGGTGGGCGGAAAAAATACCGTATAACCAGGAAGGAGCTTATCATTTAAACGGCTGGAAGTATGACGAATCTGCGACAGGTATACTTCGTTCCAGCACTTTCGTGCTGGGCGGCAGCGGCTGGATCAGCTTCAGGCTTGGCGGTGCGAAGAACCCAGACAAGGTATTTATAAATATTGTGGAAGTCGATACGGGACAAGTTATTGCCCGTTACGGAAATAACGCATTCGCCGACGTGGGCTTCCCAGATCCCGCGCTGGGCATGCGGCTTGCCAATATGGTGCAATACAAGGCGGATCTTTCCACATATTTGGGAAAGAAACTGTATGTGGAGGTCGTCGATAATGCAACCTCGGATTGGGGAGTCATTTTTGCGGACGCATTCTCCATGTACCATGAGTCGGAGCCAGCTGAAGGAATTGTTGCGACAGATATCAAGCCGGATTTCAAGCGCTATGAAATCGATAATCCAAGCTTTGAAACCGGAAATCTCGATGGCTGGACGGTTGAGGGAGCTGCTTTTGAAGTGACTGATGAAGCTCATGCGAGCAAAGAAGGGAACTTCTATGCCAAATCCTCCCTGCAAGAAAAGGGCTCCATCACTTCTAATACTTTCACGCTTCAGGGAACCGGAACAATTAATTTTACTGTTTTGGATATCCTCAAACCGGAAAATGCATATGTTGCACTTTACGATGCGAACAGCAACACATTGCTTATGAAAACCGGGAATGTCAGCGCGAACGAGAAAATCTCATGGAATGTGCAAGAACACTACAACAAGAAGCTCTATGTAAAGGTTGTCGATCATTCCAATGAAGCCAGCATTGCCGTTGATCGTTTCCAAGCAAGTGGTAGGGGGACTATTTTCTACTTAAACCTTGATGAAGGCGCAGGAAAGAAGGCGTTGGAGAAAGTACACAATCTTAAGCACGATGTGAACTATGTATTTAACAACGCCAGGTATATGGCATCGAAGGATCCGAGATGGACTCCGCGCGGAATAAAAGGCGGCGCCTTATTGTTCGATGGATACTCGAATTATATTGAGGTCAATGCAAACGATACTGTGCCTGTAAGCGACGCGTTAACCATCGAAGCATGGGTTGCACCGCGTAGCTATGAGTGGGGAGACGGAAACAAGCTATCTGCGATCGTAAACCAATCCGATCAGGATAAAGCGGAAGGCTTTTCTCTTGGTATGTATCGGCACGGTACATGGTCGATGCAAGTAGGCATCGGCGGTCAGTGGATTCAGGTATGGGTAAAGGATCACCCGTTGGAAAAATACAAGTGGAATTATGTGGCCGCTACTTTTAGTAAAGAAGATGGAAAAATTAAGTTATATCTAAACGGTGAGGAAGTGGCTTCCCAAGCAACCCCCGTCAACGTTCCGATCACACCATCTACCGAAAGTCTGATCATCGGGAAAAATAATAAACCTGTAGAGTTAGCAGGGGTGTTCTCCTTCAATATGTTCAGCGGGCTTTTAGATGAAGTGAAGCTGCATAATAAAGCCCTTACGAACCAGGAGATACTTGCTGGATATGAGAGCGTGAAGGCGCTTCATGGAGGTTCAATTCCGAAAATTCCGAATGCGGACATTGATGAGGATCCAAGTGTGTTTGACGGAGATCAGCACCGTCCCCAGTACCACGCGATGCCTCCGCAAAACTGGATGAATGAAGCACATGCACCGATTTACTATAACGGCAAATACCATTTATTTTATCAACATAACCCGCAAGGTCCATTCTGGCATCAAATCCACTGGGGGCATTGGGTGAGTGACGATATGGTGAACTGGGAAAATGTAAGACCTGCTCTTGCGCCCGAAGCGGGCACCCTAGATCCGGACGGCACGTGGTCAGGCAGTGCAGCGTATGATCGAAACGGCAATCCTGTTCTGTTCTATACCGCTGGCAACGACTCCTTGTCGCCGAACCAAAGAACAGGGTTGGCATCTCCGGCGGATTTGTCCGATCCCTATTTGGAAAAATGGGTGAAATATCCTAAACCGGTAACGGAGCAGAACGGAAAAGGCATCCACAACGAGTTCCGCGATCCGTTTGTATGGTACGACAAAGAGGTGGACAAGTGGTATCAGTTAGTGACATCTGGTCTTCCAGACTTCAGCAGCGGCACAGCTTTGGTGTATGTATCCGATGATATGTACAATTGGGAATATAAGGGGCCGTTATACGTTAGTGACAGAAGCCGTTATCCGGAGTTGGGTACGGTATGGGAGCTACCAGTGTTATTGCCGTTAGGCACAGATAGTACGGGCAAGAAAAAATATATTTTCATGATTAATCCCCATGAAAAGCCGGAGCATGTTCCTCCAGCGAACGATGTGCAAAGAGATGTTGAGGTCTTTTACTGGATCGGGACCTGGGACCGGGATAACTTTAAATTTATTCCTGATTCGGAGGCACCCTCCAAAATGGATGTAGGTGACGGCTATTTAACCGCAGAGAGCGGTCTGGTCACACCCGACGGAAGAACGGTCGTATTTTCCATGGTGCAAAATGTAAGAACACCGCAAGCCGAATATCAATCTGGATGGGCTCATAATTTATCTTTGCCGGTTTCCCTAAGCCTCGATAAGCATGATAAATTGCATATCGAACCGATTAAAGAACTGCAGAGCCTTCGAGGGAAAAAATGGGTTGATTTTTCGGACAAAAATTTGGAGAGCGCCAATCAATTGATCCAAAATGTCAAAGGCGACATGCTAGAGATTGTGATGGAGATTGATCCGCGTGAGGCCCAGAAATTCGGTCTCAAGGTACGCCGCTCGGAAAAAGGCCAAGAAGAGACGCTCATTTACTACGACAAGAAGAACGGGACGTTTAATGTGGATCGAACCAAGAGCAGCATTGATCCGGATGTGCGTGTGGACGGCATTCAAGGAGGATATGTAGATCTTGAAGGAGAGAACTTGAAACTCCATATCTTTCTCGATCGCTCGGTCATTGAATCCTTTGCAAATTACAAGAAGAAGCTGACAACTCGTGTCTATGTAGGCAGATACGACTCCTTAGGCTTACAGATCTGGGCCGATGGCGATATCAATATCAAATCCATGCAAGTATGGGATATGAATGCCTTAACGGGTAAACCGGCTGCTCCGGTCTATGTACCCGATAAGTGGGATAATTCTGTGTATAAGGATATTACAGAGTTGCCTAACCATGATTTTGCTACGGGCGACTTAACAGGATGGATGACGGAAGGAGACGCCTTCCAGAATGTCCATGTGACCAATACCCAGTTCTTCTGGGACAACATTTACTTCAACCCGTCGCATAAAATTCCGGGCGGCTACCATTTGTGGGGCTTCAACGAGCAAGCCGGCGGCGACAGCTTAACCGGAGCGCTAAGATCTCAAAATTTCGTCCTTGGTGGGAACGGTAAGATCAACTTCCTTATCAGCGGCGGCCGGGATATAGATCGTCTGTATGTTGCGCTGGTTCGGGCGTCGGACGGCAAAGAGTTATTTAAAGAGACAGCGACCAATTATGAAGAATATCAACGAAAGATTTGGGATGCGTCGGATTATATCGGCGAGGAGCTTTACATTAAAGTGGTTGACCACTCCAAAGGCGGGTTTGGACATATTAACGTCGATGATTTCAACGTACCTGTTCAGGTAAAGAAGAAGACCAACAACTGACCTTGTCAATACAGAACACCCGTGAGTCCTGCAGTCACTCCAGGCAAACCGAATAGTCAGAGCAGCTTGTCATTCGAAATGGCAAAGGAGAACGGCAGGTACTTGTAAAACGAAGCTGAACCAATTTTATTTGGATGGGAGATAAAAATGTATTTAATTTAATGATTCGGTGTAGCAAAATGGATATTTCAAAACAAGTTGCTATTGTCAGCGGTTCAAATCGAGGTTTAGGCAAACATCTAGCTCTTGAACTTTAGCAAGAGGAGCTAAAGTATACGCTGGTGCGAGGAACCCAG
Source organism: Paenibacillus sp. SEL1 (assembly GCF_054602535.1). Taxonomy (NCBI): domain Bacteria; kingdom Bacillati; phylum Bacillota; class Bacilli; order Caryophanales; family Paenibacillaceae; genus Paenibacillus; species Paenibacillus sp. SEL1. The sequence continues at coordinate 4,982,269 of NZ_CM137723.1, forward strand.
AATCAGTCGATCTGCCTGGTGCTATTCCACTACAACTCATATTACTGCTCCGAAATCTGTGGTAGCTGCAGCAGAGATCGCAGTGGATGTTACCCTTCTAATTAACAACGCTGGTTCAGCAACGGGTGCTTCTCTGCTCACAGGTGAGCTGGATGATATTCATTTGTAATTCGACACTCATGTTTCTGGTACACTTTCAATGATTCGCACGTTCGCACCAGTGATTGAGAAGAATGGAGGGGGTTCGATTCTGAATATCCTATCCGTATTATCTTGGATCAATATAGACGAAGGAGGGGCATATTCAGCTGCAAAATCTGCTCAATGGGGAGTAACAAAAGCATTACGCTTAGAATTAGCTGCTAAGAACGTTAGGGGTGCCGGATTGCATGTAGCGTTTATGGACACGGACATGACAGCTGGCATCCATGCGCCTAAATCATCTCCAAAGGACATCTCTAGAACCGCAATCGATGGGATTGAAGCCGACCTCTACGAGATTGTTGACTGATGCTACAAGTCGGGAGGTACAGCAGGGTCTTGCCGGAGGAGTTCCTTCCCTGTACCCACATTTATTTCAATAAAAATACCCTACTCGATGCTTGTAGTGAAAGTATTGGTATTGATCGTGTGAAACTATAATAAATGAGATTTGGATTATACAGTATATTAACATATTAGGAGGAGTGAAACATGCGTTTTCTCGTTCATGTCAAAATTCAACCAGATGCACCGCAGGAAGAAATTGCGGAACAGTTGCCCGCAGAACAAGCACGGTTCGCAATTGGTGGAACAAGGGGTGATCAGTAAGAGCAAAAGCAATGGGCGGAGCAAGTGGTCTGCGTATCGGAATGCTAGAGGGTAACAAAGTGGATGGCTATATTACTGTCGGCACAGGTATTACTCCAATTAAAGAGATTAGAACTGTAAAAGCAGTGATTGATGACTTAATGCAAGATTTTAATTAATTGCCTTGTTAGACTTATCAATATGCAAAGAATAATTTTGAAATAGGATTTTTTTCGATGTTCTTGATAAGCTTTGCTTTTACCTTGGTAATAAATTGAGTTATACACTTTTTAAAAGTAAAATGATAAATGGATCATTGGACGTATTCTTTGGCCACAACGGGCGCGATATACTGGTTTCACTTGAAGTTAGCCCCTAACATTAATTGTTAGGGGTTTTAAATAGCTTCATTAGAAGAGTTGGGGACAAAGAAAGAATGCAGGACACACAAGACCATGTCTGTCGCTTTCAAAGTTTTTTTTTATTATGCTAATATAAAGTAAAGAGGGCGAACAAAAAACGCCAATAGGTACAAGTTCTTGTCTTTTAACGGTACAAGTTCTTGTCCTAAGCAAAGGACAAGAATTTGGTCCCTTTGCCGAAATGGACAAGAACATGGTACTATTGCCGATTTGACCAGGTTCGATATTTTGGGCCTATCCCCAAAGGTTGGCTTAACTTACTGTTACCCGATATGTTATGCAATTAGAAGTAGTGGCAAGGCCATTCCTTTTGAGGTGGACTAGAATGGCTGGCTGAAGGAGCAATCCTGAACATACATTTGGTCCAGATGGCGAGATTTTATGTGCTGGCTGATTAGGGGGTAGCCTTTATCCTTCATCTAATTCAGGCTTCTCCCCATATTCTTTACCGAATTCCTCCATCTTCTTTAGGACAGGCAGCAGTTTGTTTCCTTTCTCTGTCAGCGAATATTCGACCCGTGGCGGAACTTCTGGATACACATCGCGCTGAATAATTCCGTCGTCCTCCAGCTCCTTGAGTTGCTTGGTGAGCGAGCCTTGCGACAAGCCTCTCAGGAAATTTTTTATCTCGGTAAACCGGCGTCTTTCCCCTTCCAGATACCAGATAATGAAATATTTCCATCGCCCCGAAAGTACATTTTGCGTAAAGGCTATTGCGTACATATTTCTTTTTTCATCAATAAACTCTTTTTCAAATCCTTCATTACATACCCTCATGATATCGCTCCCAGTCTAAAAGTACAAAAATATGTACTACGTTCATTTAAATTGCCTTCTTTGCAAATGAAACGTATGGACTTATGATAGTGCCAAGGCTGCTAACTAGTACAAAAATTATTAGCAAGCTAATGATTATTGTAACATAACCCGGAGAGCAGACCAATTAAGCTTTACAGTATTATGCCAATAATGGTGCTAAAGAGAGGATAATAATTATGAAAAATCGTGTAACAGAAATTCTTGGTATTGAAAAGCCCATTTTACAAGGACCTATGAGTTGGATTACGAATGCTGAATTTGTTGCTGCCGTGAGTAATGCGGGTGGTTTAGGGATTCTTGGTCCGAATGCCGGTCAAGCGACAATTACAACCTCTCCAGAGGAAACCGCAGAACGTATGCGCCGCGAGATTCGTAAAACAAAGGAACTGACGGATAAACCATTTGGTACAACTTTGATTACTGATGCAGATATGAAGTTCACTTGGCCAATTTTAGAAGTTGTCATTGAAGAAGGTGTTCAAGTTATTCTTCTTAATGGTGTTGAAGGAACATTGACTGAAAAGATCATTACCCCATTAAAGGAAGCGGGCATTAAGATTGTTTATCGTCCTTTGACTCCAACGATCGAAGATGCAAAGGCTGCTCAAGCTATGGGTGTTGACGTTTATGTTGTTACTGGATTTGATGAGGGTGGAACATTGCCAACAAGTATCATTGGTACGTTTACAATAACTCCTATGATCGTTGATGTGCTTGATATTCCAGTTATCGCTGCTGGTGGAATCGGTGATGCTCGCGGTGTTGCCAGCGCCTTTGAATTGGGGGCAGAAGGTGTCTTTTTAGGAAGCCGTTTTATTCCTACTGTTGAAAACCCCGCAGCACAATCAGTAAAGCAAATGATAGTGGATTCATCTGCAGCAGATTTGTTGTTGTACCGTACTTTACCAGCTTACTATCGTTCGTTGCCTACACCGTTTGCTGAAAAATTGGTGGCTATGGATAACCAGGGCGCATCTCGTGAAGAAATTGCTAAGGTTGGGGGTAGTTCAAGTGTAATCCGTATCGGTATGCTTGAAGGTAACGGCGAAGGTGGTATTATCACTGTTGGTACTGGAATTACACCAATCAAAAAGATCCAAACTGTACAAGAAGTGGTTGATGAGTTGGCAGCTGGTATTAAGTAAAAACGGAGACCCATCCTTTGAATAATACGCTTGAATTACTTCAAAATCATACCTCTGTTCGTTCTTATGCGAATAAACCCTGACGGCGGAACAACGGGAGGCCATCTTTAAGGCAGCTAATCAAACGAATTTACCTAAATATGTGATTCCGTGGGTGGGGCTATGTATCGGTATTCTGTCGGGAGATAAGCCTGCTCTTAAGCCGCGGTTACCTCTAATCCATGGTATTATTTGAAAACCAGTATCAGCCACTCGATAAAGAGCAATTAGAGCCGTCTATGATAATATCAGACTGTTAAACAAGGGCTATCGATACGAGACATACTTGCCTATGGAGTCATTAACTATCATCCGGTAGTTGCAGGGACCCCCTTACAAGTTGCTGACTTCTTGGAAGAATGGTTTTTGGCAGAGGCATGTGACGGCTTCTCGGTTGTTCTGGATATAGCCTATGATGGAGTTGCTGATTTTGTGGAACTGGTTGTCCCAATTTTGCAGGACCGCGGTTTGTTATACAGAGAATATGAGGGTAAAACACTGCGTGAGAATATGGGAGTTCCCTACCAATACGGAAGTCTAAAATAAAAAATAATAATAATTTCTTACTACCCGATCAGCGACGTAAAATAACTTTTAGAATAGGGAGAAATGAAAATGAGATTTGGAATTATAGGTGCAGGACCCATCGCGTCGAATATCGCAAAAAAATTAATTGAGAATGGACATGATGTCAAAATTGCAGATGCTCGCGGGATTGAACGGCTAGAGGGAAAAGAACTTGCAGGTACACCAGTGAGTGTAGATGAAGTAATAACAAACATTGCTGTTCTAGTCATATCGATCCCTTTCAACGCACTGCCAAGCATTCGCAGCATTGTAGATAAAGTTGGGGAGGAAGTAGTCGTTGTTGACACTTCAAATTATTATCCGTATAGAGACAATAAAATTGAAGAAATTGAGAATGGGTTGGTTGAAAGTGTTTGGGTATCAAATCAGTTAGGGAGACCTATCACTAAAGCTTTCAACAATTTATTAGCCTATACGTTAGAATATAAAGGAGCTCCCGAAGGTACCAGTGGACGACTTGCCATAGCGATTGCTGGTGATAACCAGTCGCATAAACAATTAACCATGAACGTAGTAAATGAGCTCGGCTTCGACCCAGTAGATAGCGGATCTTTAAGTGATTCGTGGCGACAACAGCCAGGAACCCCTGCGTACTGCACAGAACTTACCAAAGAGGAACTAACCGAAGCATTAAAAAAAGCAAATAAAGAAAAAGCTCCATTCCAACGCGATAAAGTGATAGAGAAGCTATCGGCAGCTACTGGGGGATATTCGCACCAAGACATTGTGAACCTGAATAGAGATATATATAACTCCTGAGTTGAATTTTTTTGCCTTCAATCTTTATCCGTGTGCTTTAAAAATCTTGGCAGAGGCCTGTGCAACGAAACGGATAAGGTGCAAACCAAGCAAGAGCTAATGTCCTTCGCATCTATAACAGGCAAAATAAGAATTTCAAACCGGACACGTCGGCCGGAAAGCGAAGTCATGAAGAAGGCGCATCAAGAAGGATTTTCTCCTCAATCATTGGTTTTGCGACCTTAGTTGAGTATCTAATGAATATTAAAGATCATTAGAAATACATTTATCCATGGATTATCCAAAGATTTTAAACAGATTAGGTACGTGGGTTCTTACAAAGAAGCATGAATATTAAAAACAACTCCTGGTGAGTTGTTTTTTTATGGCAGAACAGGGGCTTGGTCGATAATTAAATTTGTTTGAACGACAGGATAACATGGTGAAAAGCTTTCTCAGGAAGAGCGCGAGGAAAAGTACTGGAAGCAACTTAGGCAAACACAGTATAGAAATGTTAAGTTATAGATGCAATGGACGATATAGAAAATTATTAGGGAAAGGAACTTAAACTGAAATAAATCCATTCATTGCAGAATTATCATTTAGAAGAGTGGGATACTCAAGGGAATTTTATTAGAACAGATCAATCTGTGAAAATCAACAAATCAAAGTTTAGAAAGAACAAGGTGAGTAAATGCTTAATGAAACTGATGGTGCTAAACTGATATGTTATTCAGAAATAGGTGAATATGGTGAGGTTTTACTAGAGGATGGAAGTACTGATAAAATAAAAGTTTTAGCAATTTGTAGTTATGATGATCCAAAAATTCAATCTTTTTGCCTGTGACGAAAAATTTACGTAAGCCATAAGGAGTGTAATGATTGGATATATTAACTTGGTTACAAGAATGGTATTATTTACACTGCGATGAAGATTGGGAGCATCAAGAACGAATAAAAATAACAACGCTTGATAACCCAGGATGGCATATTAAAATTAATTTAAAAGAAACAGAACTAGAAACAAAAAATTTAATGCGCTTATAATAGAGAGAAGCGATGATGACTGGATTCACTGCAATATCGAGAGCAGTTTATTTTCTGCAGGGGGCCCAGGAAATCTAGGTGAAATGCTATCTATATTCTATAGATGGGTAAAGTTAGATTAATACTCAGTATCGCAGAATAATGATAAAACAGATGTTAAGCCTTAGAACTTTTTAACCCATACTTAGGCGGGTTTTCTTAACTGTGGAACCAAGCTAGCTCAAGATAAAGCAGAAGCCAAAAGACTTTGGGTTGAACGTGTGCTGAAAAAAAACAAAATTCTCCTATTCATAGGGATATTCCGAATTACCATGCCATAATGTAAGATGAATATTAAAATTACGTAAAATAATAATTTGACGAATAAATAACGATGGGTTATGATGAATCCATGGAGGTTTGTACATAAATGGATAAACTAATGAAAAATCACTACATGCAACGTATTGATGAAAAATTGTCCGATTTACCTTGGTATGTAACAGAATTTATAGATAGCAAAAAACGCAAGTTATCTCCAACAACACTTCTTAATTACTGTCATGATTACATTATTTTTTTCGATTGGCTTATTGCAGAGAATCTAACTTCATCAAATCGGAAAGAAATAACCTTAGAAACATTGGAGTTATTAACAATACGTGAAGTGGAAAACTTCTTGTCATTCCTGGATTATCAACTTGGAAACAAGAAACTTACGATAAATCGCAAATTGTCCTCTCTAAAATCGTTGTTTGATTACCTTCAGAATAAGGCTGAAACAAGCGACTTGAAGCCTTATATTCAACGAAATGTAATGGCCAAGATGGATTTGAATGCTATCAAAGAAAGCCAAGAAACCATTGCAAACCGTATTGAAGGAAAAATTCTAAGAAATGATGATTTCGAATTATTCAGGCAATTTGTAGCTTATGATTTTGGTGAAAAACATAAAGAAAACAAGCGTATTTTTACGTTTCATCAGTTTAATCGTGAGCGTGATACAGCAATCGTTTCGCTGATATTAGGTTCAGGGCTTAGATTGTCTGAGGTTGCAGGAATTAATATGGATGACTTAGATATGAATAAAGCTTTAGTTCGAGTGGTACGTAAAGGTGATAAAGAACAATACGTTTACTTTAGCAAACAGGCTTTAATGGATTTAGAAAGTTATCTGCAGATCAGAGAAACAAGATATTTACCAGATAAACAAGAAAACTATTTATTCATTGCAGCTCCTGTAGGTCGTAAAGGAAAAAGCCGTCGTCTGACACAACGATCAATTGAAAAGCTGATTGAAAAATATGCCACTGCCTTTGGGAAACCTTCTCTAACAGTGCATTCGCTCAGGCATTCATTTGCAACGCGATATCATCTTGAAAATAACGATGTCCCAAGACTAAAGAATCAATTAGGGCATTCTTCCATTCAGACAACAATGATATATACTCACTTAACAGATGAAGAGATGCGTAATGCTGTGAATAATATGGACCGATGAAACCGTGTCGCTACGCGGTTTCTCTTGAACATCTTCACAAAATCCGTATTTTGACTAAATGTCTAGCGGCGCATTCACTCATAACGAGCATTGCGATTTTCAAGATTATTTGATAAATTATACATCTCTAATTTATTTCATGATAAATAAAACTTTATAAAAGCCCCACTTCATTGATTCAACATTTTCATCATTAATTATATAAGGTAAATCTAGATCAAATGCTTTTAGATACAATACGCTCATCTCCCTCTATTCTTCCCATGGACGTGGTTGTTGATGTCTACTCATTGAATTGCCTTTTTTCCATAGACTCATAGCATTCGCTTTCTCCCAATCAAGGGCTTCCTGCCTGTTACGCATTTTTGTAAAGGTTTTACAAAAAAAAGGTCACCCGCTGGGAGTCCTCTTAGATGATGCTTGCCGTCAACGTCGTTTTCAATCCAAATCCGCAGTAAAGGACCTCGAAATTTTTCAGTTTCTGAGGTCCTTTTTTACTAACTCTCAATATTCAAAATCTGACTTTAAAATTCACCGAACCCCTTGATCGGTGAAAAGCACTTTCAACTCCCTGTAACTTCATCCCACAATAAAAGTCGTCCTATCCTCCTAAAATAGCGATACACATCTAATCGGCAATCGGTAAAAGTTCTTGTCCTTGGATCGGGACACGAACTTTTACCGATAAAATAAAAAAGCCGCTAAAATAGCGACTTCAATGACACAATGTTCTTGTCCCTCGACAAGAAGCAATATCCCGAGGTCACGATGGAGCGCATGGAAAAAACCAATCCTTCTCCTAAATGGCCTTGGTAAGATGGTGGGTACGAGGAAATTATGTTCGTCGTAACTTCAGTTGGCTTGCACCGAAGACTCCAGCATCGAACGTGACGACTTCCATCTCCAGATCGCTTGTAAACTCTGATTGGTGCAGTCCAAGCTTTAGGATCGGTTCAACTGCGCTTTTTGCTCCTGCTTTAACGTTGGTGCCTGGAAGCTTACGGCAGCTTTCAACTCGATAATCACCGGCCATAGTCGACACACCGATCAGTGCGGTCATACTCAAGCAACTCCCTTGTTTGTCGATATGATCTGGAATGAATGAGTCGGCAATGACGCAAAGAGCATGATTTTTTGTACCGCTATTGAACATCCAGTCTAATATTGTTAATGCATTAGATAGAGAAAGGCTACCAGACTGCCCGACGGAAATGGGCATAACCTCATTTAGTCCTAATTCTTGTCTCAGTTTAGCACAGCCATTAACACCAGCTTCAAAGTCCGTCTGATGACAGTAACAGAGCAAGTCAATTCCTTCGGTCCAATTCCTATTCTTTTCAATTAGATCGGTTATCCGTCCCCATGGCATTTCTAATCCCACAGCGGCCTCAGCATGATGAAATGTCAAATACATAGCTCGTTCACCTTCTTGGAATACCGATGAATCGCACAACCGTAATAGCCTCCAAAGCCAACGGAAATCGTCATATACAAGTCCCCTTCTTTCAAGAAACCTGAACGGATAGCGTGATCGATATTATTTAGGATATCGGTGTTATGAATATGTCCGTCCTTGGAGAGGGTTAGATTGTAGAAGCGTTCCAGGGACACCCTCAGCACTTGAGCCAGCATACTCCATACGTGTAGCCCCAAATTGGTGCAAAAGATCACGGCGATCTGAGCAATGTGAATACCGGACTCGCTTAATGCTGCTCTTACTGCCTGTCTGACCCCTAAATAAAACGTTGAGTAATATAATTGAATACGATCTGGAGCCAGATCGTATACGAGGCCGTCGACTCTCATAACCGAAGCAAGTGTCTGCTGTCCTTGACGCTGCCCCTTCATATATAAAGCAGCACTCGCGCCGTCACCGAACACCATGAACGGATCGCTCCGTTCATAAGAATTCATGGCTCTGTCGGCAGTGATGAACAAGATTCCTTCACCTTGCTGACGCGGGGCCATGAAGTAGTTCGACGCCAAGCACAACGATAAGTGCATCGTGGAACAAGAATATTCCTCCAAAGGGATAAATGAGACTGCCTCAAGGGCGAATTCATCTGCTAGGCGATCAAAAAGATTCCGTTCACCGTTTTCATTATTCGTTACACTAGCAAACATGACCGCCGCGATCTGTACATTCATCTGCAGAGCCCGGCGCAGAATTGGCCTACACACGGTAGCAATCATCTGTTCCAATTCAAGTTCCTCTTCTATGGGCACCAGCTCAAAGCCTTTGTTCAAGTATTCCGAATCGCTCATTCGAAATTCTACGCCGTCGGCCTTCACCTGCTGAATCGCTTTCGTGACATGGATACGGGACTTCGGGAGATAGACGGAATAATCGACGATCGTCACGTGGTTCTCATACATTGTGATGAGCCCGCTTTCGGAAATGCATGATCTTGTACTGGCGTTCCCCGCTTTTCATTTCATCGTACAAGGAAGTGCCTGGCACACCCATTGTTTTCCAAATCGCAGTATCCATCTGATCTTCAGTACCAAAAGCGGCTATGCGATTCTTTAGAACTTGATCACTTGAAAGCAAAACTTCCCCCGTGATATCGCGTGATATAAGCAGCTCGAAGCCCAGTTCAAGCAAATATCGTTCACCATCGTCAAACTTCCAGGTTGGCAAATCGTCCGCATAAACGAAAGTCCCGCCCGGTTTCAGCACCCGGAAGACCTCGTCATAAAAAGACTTAATCGATGGATATAGATCAGACGCTTCCATGTTGAGGACAAAATCACAGCATGACGAACCGATAGGAAGCCTCTCGGCATCCCCAACACAAAAATAGGCATTTGGGAAACGATTGGTCAATTGGCAAAATGCAATATTGGCTTCGGTCAGATCTAAGCCAACAACGCTTCTCACACCGTAACTTCGACAGAGCTCTCGCACGCCTCCCCCCCTGCCACAGGCTACCTCCAAAATGTTCTTATCCTCGAGATATAAACCATCCAAGCACTCCTGCAGAAGCCGGATGGAGTTTCGATTGACACTTGCTGGGGCCTGATTGAACTCGGAGGCGAACCCCCAATTGATAAATGTCGAGAAACGGGAAAAGCCACTCTCGTCCAAGGACCGATTATAGTTAGTGAACATCTTCATGATATCCTTTTTGAGGACTGCAGTTTCCCCGCTTTCCTGCCCTTGCAGATCAGCCAGCATAAACGGAACACCACCATCACCGAAGAAGTAACTGACCGCGCACTCCCCGCACACCAACATCTGATCCGATGTGTTTAGCTTTGACTTGCAAATAGGACATACTAAGGCAATGCCGGTTGCCGGCCAACGAAGCATATGCATGTCATTCCTCCCTCCCTCAATTAAGTTGTCAGCCTTTAGCCGCTTGCACTGTTATAATTACGTATTGCCCGACTCCAAACGAAGCGAACGATTACAAGGAGCACAATTGGTACGATAGCGCCCCATACCGCCAAAGCAGGTGTCAGCTGATTCATCACCATCATAGGCGCAAAATTCGTAATGACGAGAAAAGGCAATAAATACACGCCGATTCGTTGGATGAAACGTGAATAGATCGGCATTGGCATATTATTGGCGTCCCAAATGGAATAGAAAATTCCCGCCAGCCCTCCCGTATTAACAAGCCAGAAGGATAACAAGGCTGGGATGAACATGAGACAGTAAGTAATGATCAACGCTGTCCCCAAGTAAAACAAAAATGAGAATAAACTCCATGCCGTTACCGGGATATTTAATGCATTCCAACTGATCACAACCATCGTTCCACCCGCGATGAAATTCGGAATTGGCATCCCAAGATCGATGTATCGAAGCGAAACCAAAAACTGTAGTGAAATTGGCTTAACCATGAGTAGATCCAACGTCCCGCTGCGTATATACTCGGATACCCTGACGAAATTAGGGAAAAAGAGCCCGGAATAAAGACCGGTCATAATCGTGTATGTGCCGACAAACATCAAGATACCATCAGGCGTGATCGATCCGATATGCAAGTCCGTCTCATAGACTACTACGACGTAAAGAAGCTTGGCAAACAAGTATGCGATTTCCACAGCAATCCCGAGTATGAAGTTCGTCCTGTATTCCATTTGAGCAATAAAACAGTTCTTAATGAACAAAAAGTAAATCATTAGGTAGTTGCGAAGCGTTCCCAGCCATCCTCTCACCGGTCAGCCCCCCAATCCGAGATACTTCTTCATTCCGGCGCGCCATACGATCCGTGAAAAGGCAAGCAGCGCGATCATCCAGAAGAACTGCATCCCGATTCCTTGTACTGCCTCGTCCATTGACAATCTGCCATTAATAACATTCGCAGGAAAATGGATCGTATACTTGAATGGCAAGTAGTCTAAAATCTTATTTATGGTCTTACCAAACACCTCAATCGGAAAAACACCACCACTTAAAATGATGACAAATAAGCCGGTCATTTCAAAAAAATAGGAGATTTCAGACAATATAAATGCAACAGCCGCGAGCGTATAAGAGATAAGAAAGTTTAACAACAAAGACATGACCATTGACACCATAAAGAGTAGAATATGTGCCAAGGGAATCCGTATACCATAAGTTCCGGTCAAGTAAACGAGTGTAAACAGCAAGATACATAGCATGGCTGAAAAAAAGAAAATCTTTTGCCCCAGCATAGTAAATAGCTTCAGAGCGAAAAAACTGACCGGTTGAACCAAATATTTATTCAACCCACCATCCTTGATCTCGGTGGCCACGTTTTGACCTATATCCGTTGTCACAATTTTCGTCACGATGGCTGCCGTTATCGTGTATAAAATCATTTGGCCGTAGGTATATCCGAAAAATTCCGACGATTCCGATCTTCCATAGACCGCTGACCAAATATAATATTGGATCAGAATCGGAAAGAATGCACTGATCAAGGAAAAGAGAAAGTCAAATCGATATTCGAGTGAAGACTGAACGCCTAACTGGAACACGCGTCCGTATTTGGGAAAGGCACTCATCCGGATACCCGATCATCCCGCTGATACAAGGATACAACGACTTCCTCGATAGGAATATCTTCGATCGTAATATCTTCAATCGGGTAGTGTTCAAGCAAATCCCTGGAAGCCATGCTAATGCGCTCCTTACTTATCTCCAGCGTGGCATGAAATCCGTCCGATTGACGCACCTTCCCGTACAACTGCAGCTGTCCAGTCGCTACGTGTTGCTTAAATTTTAACTGTATGATTTTCGTGTCGTTCAAAACATCGTCGATTCGCTTCAGATCCCCGTCGAAGACGAGCCTGCCATCATTAATAATGATCGTCCGCTTGCACAGATCCTCGATGTCCTTCATGTAATGACTTGTCAAAATAATCGTTGTCCTATGCTGTTCATTGTAATACTTCAAAAACTCCCGCACCTTTTTCTGTGTAACAATATCGAGCCCGATCGTCGGCTCATCCAGGAAAAGCAGTTTCGGTTTATGAATAAGCGCCGCAAGGAGCTCCATCTTCATACGCTCACCTAGCGATAAACGCCTTACCTGAACATTCATAATGTGCTTGACGTCCAACAGTTCGATGAGTTCGTTCAGTGTTTGTTTGTAATGCCGATCGTCAACCTGATAGATATATTTGTTTAGCAAAATGGATTCCGCCGCAGGCAAGTCAACCCATAGTTGGCTCTTCTGCCCCATTACAATAGCGAACTGCTTCTTGAATTCCTTATTTCGCTCATAAGGCTTGAAGCCCAGTACAGTAAGTTCGCCGCTAGTTGGATGTAAGATGCCAGAGAGCATCTTTAGCGTCGTCGTTTTGCCTGCCCCATTAGGCCCAAGGAAAGCAACCATTTCCCCCTCTTCGATCGAAAAGGAGATATTTTTCACCGCTTTCTTCGTCAAACTTTTCCGATAAAAGAGGTTTTTAATGGAATGAAGCATTCCGACCTCTTTGGTGTAATAGGTGAAGTTTTTAGCTAACTGCACCACATGGATCGCTGTCAATTGCGCCCCTCCTTAACAATTAAATCGAACTAGAAGGTGGACGATAACGTTTACCGGCCATAATGATAAAGTAACCCGCATCGGGAACAGACCGGCATCAGTCCGCAAGCTAATACCTCTCGGTGTTTGGCAAAATTTTCCCCCTTCCAAACCTCCTTCACATCCACATCACTAATGTTGCCGACCGCCATCTCAGGAAAGAACTTGCACGGAGTGACGTTTCCGCTCGGCAATACGTCCATTCGGGTGGAGATCGCCAAGCATTCCTTCCGCTTCATCCCGGTTCTCTGCACGCCAGTGACAAAATCCTCTATCTCGTCTTGCTCCAATGCGGGCATAAATCGAACCCGGCTTCCCCATGTTTGCTCGGAGATGCGGAGAACCTCCTCCTTGAGTGCCCCCACCTTCTCGCCGGAGATATGATAAGTGAATGAATTCCAACTGCAGCTACCCTGACGGATTGGATCCAACCAGTCAAACTCTTTGATGAAGAAATTGTCCATCTCCTGAGCAGACTCAGGTGCGATATACCACGGATATACAAAGTAGACCGAATCCACGCCCATCTCCTCGAAAAACTTCATAAAATCAAACATTTTGGGAATCATGAGATCATTCATCGTCAAGCTGACGGATACTCTGCCCTTGAAAATGCCCTGCCGTTGCAACTCCAGCAGACGCTCTATGGCACTAACCACCTTTTTGTAGGTCCCTCTGCCCCTAATCGCGTCGTTCTCAGCCTCGAATCCCTCCAGACTGGCTAGTACAACAAGTCCCTCACCGATCTTAAGCAGTGAATCTAACTTTTCCTCCAGAAGAATCGCGTTTGTACAAATCGTCGTCGTCCGCTGATCGCGTTCCAGCAGATTCGCAATCTGATCGAACTTGCTATGGTACAGCGGTTCTCCGCCCCAAAGATAGACTTTCGACTTCTTCTCATGGGTAAAGGCAAGGAGCTTATCGACCAACGCGACATCGATTTCTTTACCTTGCTCCTCCTTGGACATGTCCCAGTGAAAGCCGTCCGCGTTCCACTCGTAGCAATGCTTGCAACGCAAGTTGCACCCGTTGTTCAGCTTGATCCCGATATCTTCCGGGATCTCCATCGCATAGCGACTATCGGTCGCTCGAAGCCGACTGACCCGGGACATATTCATAATTGTACGCTTCAGATCGTTAAACACACGCTCATCAAACTTTCGACTCGTTTTGGGTTGCATAATTTACACCTCCATAAGTTTTGCAACGCTCGCGGGCATGTAGTAGGTTACAATGAGCACGTTCCAATATCTCGATGTTGAATCCCTGCGTCTTCCAATCCGTAAAGGACACGCCAAATCCTTGCTTAATCCAATATTCAGCATTGGCGGTTTCGTGTCTTCCAAAGGGCTCAAGAAAAACCATAGGCGTCGCAGCGGCGAACGATTCCATCAAGGAATAGCCCCCCGGCTTACTGACAATGGCTGTGCAACGGCGAATTCGTTCAAATAACAGGGGAGTAGTTCCGCTGTCTAAGTAAATGGAAGTCTCTCCATGTTGAATCTGAGCAAATGGAGGAAAACCGAATTCCCCCCGTCTATTCCTCAGCCACGGACTCCACGATGGGTCGTTCCGATAATAGCAAATGCGTGGATCAGGCTGAATATCCTCGTCAAAATAAGCCAGAACATCCAGCTCCATACCGCCTTCAAGCAGGTCTCGAACAGCCTGCGGGTAGGTCCCAATCCCCCAGCCGCCACCATGGACCACCATTCTCTCTTCTCGCTGGCGAAACGGGATCGGTGCTTCGTCCGTCATCGGAAGTTGTAATTCAAAACGCTTCTTGGTCGGTTCGTAAAACCAAATGTGGTTGTACCGCTCGCTTCGAGATCCATAGACCAAATAAGATGGCGAAAGCGTAGCGTCGAGATGAAGCATGTCGACCTCGAGCCGAGTTCCAACAAACTGTTCATATTGTTCCAAAATCGGGATCCAGAACCCAGTCAACGCAATGAACGACGTCCGGCGCTCACGGGACCAATCTTCCAGCAGCAGCTGTACCTTGGTGGGATCCAGGCAATCTGAAATATCGCGAGCCAACTCCACACTCTTCCGGGCGATGGCGAAATTATCATGAAAGGCCTTGCGATAAGCCGGCACTTTGTTCTTTACGCCGTCGACATACACATTTTCGAGCACACAGACTTCGTTTGAAATGCCGGAACGCTCCAGGTAAATGCCTAGCTGTACGGCTGGCATGTACACACCTAGTGAGTTACCGGATCCAAGTATAGTGACACAAGGCTTCAAATGACTATCCATACCACTTGCCTCCCTGGACTTCAAAACGTTCCTTTAGCTTGTCGATTAAACTTTTCTGCTCCTGCACATCTCTCGCGATTACAAACAGATAAAGCCTCCCCTTGATGAAACTGCCTTCGCTTAATGTCTGTGGGTAATCTGATTCCCCATAGCCAGCAAACATGCACGCCGGGGAAAGCGGAATGATGCCCTCGCCGGTATGATTAGGGTATAAAACGCCGTCATCATCCAGCTGTCGCAGCCACTGCCCGTAATCAAACCGATGGCGACTGCCTACCGTTCGGAACGTAAATGTCCCGTGCTTCCCATTTTCCAGCCGTTCGCCCAGTCGATGACTGACCAGTCCCATTGATTGACGGGCGTTGATTTCTACAATCGGCACGATTGTGCCGTCCTTTAGTATCATGGAGTCAACACAAACATGGCCGAAGTACCTGTCCTTGTATAGTGAGGAAGCAAGCTTCTCAATGACATCGAAATAACCGTTCCGTATTAGCGAATGACTGTTCTCCTCCTGCATCGCTTGTGACCCCACATAAGCAAACTGTCGATTGATGATTTGCTGCAAGCCGACGATCTGGTACGACCCGCTCTCATCAATTGAAAATTGGCAGGAAAAATCATATTCCACGTCAAGGAACGGCTCGACAAGAAACGCCGTTGAGGAACCGGCTTGCTCTTGTTTGCGCAAATAGCTTACTACACGTTCCAAAGATGATAGGTTTTTAAACAGCATATTGCCTTTTCCAGCTACGCCAAAGGGGTCTTTTAACAGGACCCCTTTCGACAACCCCATAAGCTCTCGCCCTACTGCAGCCAATTCATCCGCGCTGAACACTGGCTGGCTATAGGAGCTGCCCAGAAGTCTCTTAGCAAGATCGGCGGAATACAACTTAGAATTTACTCGTTTAACGTCTTGAAGGGTGGGCAGCTTGTTCGAATAGTTGTACCTGTCGAGAAGCTCGTGAACGTAAGGTACGACTGAAAAGGGAGTCATTTCACTAAACTGCTTCAGCCGCTCGTCGGTCTCTGGAACTTCGTACAGAGCGCGAAATAGATTTGGTTCATGGCTTGGGACATTCGCACTAAGCTGTGTAAAATGAAAGCCGATGTGCGCCAAATAATCCATGTGCGCCTCATCCATCTCAAAGCGGGTCAACAGTGTGTCCTCCGGGCCGCATAAGGAAGCCAGCAATTCATCCATAGCCATTACCACCCGCGACCGTGAAGGATCAGGAATAAAAGGCAACCTGCTACTCCCTTCTTCACGCCAATAGGTTTCCGAATCAAAGGTGCTGGCAACCAACATACTACCCGACCTCTTGATTCATGCCTTTTAGGAATGCCATGAAGGCACCGATTGAGCGCAGACAAGCCAAGTCCAGGTCCTCGTAAACGATCTCCACCCCAAAAGCATCTTCAACTCCGAGAATAAACGTTATCATCTGTAGGGAATCTAACTCGACGTCGTTAATCAGGTCGCTCTCCATTGTGAGAGTTTCACGAAGCGAGTCATCCTCGAGCACAGTTGCAATGATATTTTTTAATGTTTCAAACATAAACGACATCCTTTCAAGTTGTATTTTAGATTTTTTATTTAATTCCAAAAAAAATAAATAAAAGGTATAATAGTAATATATTTCTTATCACTGTTAAAGGGAGGGCTTGAACCCTTGAATAACCACTGTCTGTTTGTCTCCGCCCATCTGGACGATGCTATTATTTCTTGCGGCGATTATATCGATTCGCTTGTTCGTGCTGGCTATCATGTGACCATAGCAACTGTTTTCACTGGTACTGGCACAGATCTATCCCTACTTGCTCGCATCCTGCACAAAAAGTTCGGGCTAAGCTCCGACGTGATGAAGGTACGGCGAGAAGAGGACATTAGTGCATGTGATCTTCTCGATGTGGACACGATTCATCTGGACATGCCGGAATGTATCTATCGTAAAGATCGCAGCGGTGCCCCCTCATATGAAAAGCTGGACGATCTGTTCCGTAGTGACTACGAAACCGAGCTGGACGTGATTTCTGAGGCAACAAAGGTGCTTTTGACACGACTCTGTCTTACAGACTACGATCATATTTATATTCCGCTTGCAATCGGAAGACATGTGGATCACAGTATCGTGCGGGTTGCGGCCGAACAGGCTGTACGAAGTATTAGTGATCTGGAAGTCTCTGCCCGTTTGATTTACTACGAAGATCTACCGTATTTAAACTATGGTCAAGATATAAAATGGGAAATTGACCTAGCTCGGAATCTACATCCAGTCTACATTTCACTTCCCAAGTGCAGTTTGAAACAGAAGACTGCGGCCATCCTGGAATACCGCTCCCAGATCCGTCTATTATGGCACTCCCGATGGGAGATGCTTAGACAAGTGATTCAACATGCGCATTCGTGCCGTCCGCCAGAGCATCAGCCTGATCCAAACTCATATTGCTTCAGACTGCATGTTGTGAGTGTGCATGATCAAGTACCGCTTGCTATAAGCGTTCCTGGTAACTTTTAATAAGATCAGCCAAGTCGCCAAGGGTTAGATGACTGCCTGCCATGTTACCTACCAGTTCGTCCGGGAGCTCTAGACCGAATTCGGTTTCGAGCTCCACGACGAATGTAATCATCTGCATAGAATTCATTTGGATCCATATCTCTTCAAGTAACGCATTAGCGTTTATACGTTGTTTATCGTAGTCCGGAATCTTTTGATGAATAAGGTTTTGGATGCGTTCCAAACAGAGTTGTTTTCTCAACGTTAGACCTCCTCCTCTACGCCCATTGGAGTTATGTTTGACACAAGGCTCAAGTTGTAGATCATAAGTTCGATAGCCTCGCGCTCACAGGCTTGAATACGCCTAATTAACACTTCCACTTTTTTGAGGTTATCTTCGTTTTTCGTCAGTGAATATTTGATAATCAAATTTCGCGCTAATAGAGCATCGTCGGCAATCGTCTGATAGCGAACCTTGAGCTGATTACTTTCCCCTAGAACACCAGTTTGATTCATGAAGTCAATTCGTTCCAACATCAAGATCTTGTGATCATAGATCATTTGAAACGGGCGATTATCTTCCTCAATTTGTCCACTGCGTATGCGGGTTATATCCAAAATCAGCTCGTCATAAACACGAATTCCCCATACACATGGATTTGTTATATAACCCAACTCTCTGTATTTGTCGGCGGGATTTTCTCCATTTAAATAGTCCTTAAGGTGCTCAATAACATAGTTTAGATTAAAGTCATAAGCTGCTCGCTCGTTGAATTGTAACAGAGAGAGACCACCCTTCCACGCATACAACCAATCTCCATCATCATCGATTCCCTCGTAGGCACGTCTCATTTGCTCAAATGTGATTTCGTTAAATGAGTACTTCCCCCCCGCGAATGTAAAATCGGCGATATGAAATATATCCCTCTCCTCGTCATAACCAAAAATAAATGAGTCATGTGAAAAGAAAGATTCAATATCCAAAAACTGCGCTTGATCAAGAAGCAAATAAATATAATTATTCATGTCTATACAATCCATCAGAAAAGTACATATATCCTTGTTGAAATTTCGAACCAACTGACGACTTAAATGTTGGCGAAGCAGCCAAGGACAAAATTCAAAGGTAGGAGTACGGTAGAAGTCCACATAGGAACTTCCCTCATTTAAGGTGAGCTGGAGAGGAATGAAATGTGTCATTATCCACGGCTTTGCTTGCGGGTAATTGGCTAGGACGGCAAACGTATTTGCCTGCCACTGCCACGAGGTGATTGCCGGATACTGCATCGGTAATATCTTGGATCGCAATTAGACACCCCCTTGGGAGAGAATTTGATTTAGTGTCAATTAGCTAAGAACTACAGACTGACAGCACAGATAGAGTCAAACTTCCTGGACCACCGCAACGCTGTAGTCCTTATTCGTTTTAAGGAGTGATTGCTTCGTTAATTAGTTTGGGGTACCAAGTTCAGATCCGGGTGCCCAAAACCGGACTGTAACCATTTCGTCGAATCAAGCCATTGCTAAAGTCTAAACCGTCTCATTTTCCCAGATGCTTACCAGATCATTGATTTGAAGCGACACGACCTTTAGTTCTCCGCCAAGGGTATAGAGTTCTAGTCCTCTACTTTCCAAGTCCGGGAAAATCATGTCTGAAACGATTGTTTTTCCTTTATTGCCGAAGACCTCGACACTAGACCAATCAACGTAAATGCTCAAGGTTATCCGTTCATGCTCTGGCTTCATGGGGGCTTGGTGCTTTGCAGCAAAATCAGGATGGAAATCAATTGCGTTTGACTTCGTCCCATCGACAAACAGCTCCTCATTCAAGACATCATATCCGATGGTTGTCTCCTGAGTAGAAGAGGAACGCACCTTGAACCCGAATTCCACGGCAGTACCGATTTCAAATTCCGCAATAATTCGGCCTTTGCAGTAGAAATATCAGATAAGACGTTGCTACCTGGCTTAATCGTTAAGTCTTGCAGAGACATAATCGGTCTTCTGAGTTGACTTAACTCTCTTATAGGTACTTGGATTAAGCGAATTCCTTCCGGATATGTCTTAAGCTGAATCTCTCGGGGGATTGACATGTGGCCACGCCATTCCTTTGAAGGAAGGGTAGAGGCATAACGCCAGTTGTTCATCCAGCCGACCCAGATCTTTCGTCCGTCTTCTTTCGGAATACCATCCCATGTCACGGCCGCGTAAAAGTCAGACCCGTAATCTATCCATTTGATCGTATCGAATGATTCCAACGTTTCATCCCTTGTAAATACCTTACCGTCAAAGTTGCCTATAAAATACATCATGCCAGAACCGCCTGCTGGTGGTTCTGAATCGTTTGGATTCACACCATTTCTATCCCCGACACTTAGCAACAGAACCCACTTAGTGATATTGGGATCCTCATCCACTTGGATTTTAAATACCTCAGGACATTCAAATATCCCTCGATGGATACCCGGAATATCGGAACCGAAATCGCTTGCAAAAGACCATTCCTTCAGATTCGAAGACGTGTAAAAGTCGACGCGGTCTCTTACGGCAAGAACCATAACCCACATTGACGATTCTTCATACCAAAACACCTTCGGATCACGAAAGTCTAGCGTTTTCGTTGGGAACAAAACAGGGTTACCTTCATATTTTATCCAAGTTCGACCTTTATCCCTGCTGTAAGCGATGCTCTGCACCTGTGGTTTGCCGGCCTATATGTCTCCCTGTAATACAGATTTCCTGATCCTTTTCTGCTGCTAATATCATCTGATAAGTGCATTTTGTTAATGTTGCTCACGCTCCTTTGGGTTTAAATAAGATCCATATTAGAATTGATTCAACTCGTTCGGGACATATTACGTCCACTTTTCTATAGAAACAACCAAGAAAAACTACAAGAGCACTCAAAACAAAATGCCCATATTTAACAAAATAAACCACATGTGTACAAATGTCAAACTTTTTTTTACATTCGAATTATTTTTTAAATTAAAATAAACTTTTTAGTTTACATATGCACATTTTGATAGTGTTTCATCTGAAAACGGCCGTTTTTATTTGAGTTCTCCTTATCGCATTTAATTATTCAGTAAATAAAATGTAAACCATTGAATACCCAAATGATGTTATGATTTTCAATAAACTATCCAATTTATCAAATAAAATTTAGACATTTGGATTTTTTGACTAATTCTCTGAATAATTTTTCGTTTTTGAAATGAATAAATAGGAAAAGCAGTTCCTTTTAGCTTTCTAAAGCTTTATTATCTCTTTGACATTCTCCTGGAGAACACAGGTTGTATCTCTAGATCGCTTACCACCACGTGCGAGGTCTACTAAACAATATGATCCATCATGGTGGACACTTCGCTGATTTTGGAGTTCATCGCGTCTACGGTAAGGTGATATCGTCGAAGAGGTGGCTCACTACAGTCTTAATACAAAAGGCACCAAAAACCAAATTACGGTTTCAGGTGCCTTTTGGCTTTATGCGTTTGTGCTTTGTAATGCTTTTATAGCCAGTCCCAACCCTCCGCAATGATTTAGAGGTCATTTTTTTCATTGTTAAAACTCATGATTTTTTTATCTATCAAATCCATCCATATGTATTTAGTCAAGTTATATTTACTATATATAGAATTAACATATCTTTATTGGTGATGAACTGTGACCCCATTTGTGGATCCTTTTGAAAAGGGTCCCTATTCATCAATCATCAGGAGTCATCTTTTTTAATGTCCATTGGAACCGTTCGGTATTGTAATAGGTGATGTATTCGTTGACACGAACTCGCAGCTCTTGTAGGGATAAGCAATCCTTGAACTCTAATTCATCCTTCATATGCCCGAAGAACGTCTCCATCGAAGCATTATTCCAACAGTTTCCTTTTCGTGACATCGATTGTTTAAACCCAGCTTTAGCGATAATGGAACGAACTTCAGGATGTGTGTAATGGAATCCCTGATCAGAGTGAAAGATAGCCTCCGGATGTACTTCCAAACGATTAAACAGCCGCTTCAGTGTTCGTTGAACAAGAGACAATTCAAATGAAGAGGACAGGTAGTGAGCTAAAATTTCTTTTGTTGCACCATCCTTTACACAGGACAAATAAGCCCGTTGGCCATTTCCATAATGCATATAAGTAATGTCGGTGAGCAATACCATTTCAGGCTCTCCCCGGTCAAACCGACGCTTCAGGAGGTTTGGGCAGGTGCGGTGCTCTTGCGTCGCTTTAGCCATTTTACGGTAGGGATTCGCTTGACGAATCACAGCAACGAGTCTGAATTTCCGCATCAAACGGCGAATTTTCTTATGATTCATAACGATTCCATGAAGCCGTTCTAACCTCATTTTGATGACCAGCGCGCCAGCCATCCCTCTAAGTGCATCAAAGTGCGCCTTCAGAAGTAAAAAGTCTCGTTCATCGGCAGCCTCTCGAAGCTGGCGGTGTTCTTCCGCCGCACACCAGCGATAATACCCGCTTGTACTTACCTCAGCAAGCTTACAAAGATAGCAAATCACGCGTTTCAGTCCATGTTTACGAACAACCTGATTGATGAGCTGAAAGCGCTCGGAAGACGCTAGTAATTCATTGTGTCTTTGTGCCTTTCGAGCGCTTCTAGCTTTTTTTAAGAGTTCATTCTCGGCTTCCAAAAGCTTGATACGAGCCTCGGCAAGACGGAGCTTTTCCTCAGCCGATAGCTCACGACTAACCGGTCTTTTTGAGCTTCCCTTCCCCTACGCTCTTCCAGCAGCCCAGCTTCACCTGAAGAAGCATATGTTTTCCACCAACGCTCCAGACATCTTTTTGGCGCCTCCTGTCCGATCAGTTCCAAGTAAAATCCTGTCTGTACGAAGATTTCCATGGGTGTATGCCCCGCTTGATTGGCCTGTACAGCCGCAATCTTAAAGGCAGGGGAATACGTGATATTCTCTGATACCCAAATGGATGGATTCGACTCCAGTACCTTGATCTCTTTCTCCGTAAAAACCCGTCCGATTTTCTTCATAATCTACATCCCCACAAACTTTTATAATCTGATTAAAACGCAAAGGACCCGTAAGAGGGTACTTTTTTCAAAGTGTCCATCTTACGGGTCACAGTTCATGACTTAGGAGTGGACTTTTTTTATTTTTCAATAATTCTAGCTGTTTAGCTTCGCCTGCACGTACATAGCGGTCACAAACTCATGCTGCCTGGTCAAGTGCTGAAGCTCACTGTAGGACTCTTCCCACTCGCGATGCGCTTTAACATCCCCACGGTAATACATCTCGGCAATATGCCAAGCATCTGCTGCATCGGTTTTCACTTTTCGAAGTTGTGTGCCTTTGGATCGTTTCGCTTGCAAAGGATTGATGATGTAGTGAATCCATCCGCTACGTTTCAGATATCCTGCCAAACCTCGATGGTAATGTTCGGTTGCCTCGAAGACAACGACAGGCTCCACACCACTTGCCTCTTTCAGTTTGCTAGGCACTTCCCCTAGCCGCTCGAAACTTTCTTCACCATGCTGGAGGGTCTCCATCCTTCCATATGGTTCGTTACGCTTTTTGAAGGCCTGAATAACACTACATCCTTTCGCCACATCAATTCCAACAACGGGTTGCATAAAAACCTCCCTAATTCGATTTACCGGCATTCCCACCTGGTTTCCAAACCCATAGCTTAGCTTGTGATACGAGGTCATAGCCCTCAACCAGCTCAAACATGGTCGTTGGATGGATTTTGTACAGGTTCTTTGTCCCTAAGCCGCCCTCGTTCTCCGGGCTACCACCATCGTAAAACACCCATTAAAATAGGCAAACCAGAAAATTTCTTTCTGGCTGTCCTAATAATACGAAAAGCCGATATAATAGTGACTTTAAACGGTGCAATGTTCTTGTCCCTCGACACGTTGGCAGAGATTATTCATCACTATTGTAAAATAACTGGAAACATATGCATAAAAGTTGTATATTTAATTCATATTCTTGAAATTAATTCTAAATTTTAAAGGGGGGGATTGATCGTGGTAAAGTGTTCATCCTAGCGCCAGGTAAGTAAGGATAAAATATCGCGCATCAGAAAAAGCAACAAATGGGGAGTAAAGATTATGAATGCAGAAAATTATTACGAATTTTGGTCCACTTTTCTTTATGAATAGGCTGGATGAAGGGCTTATGCTATGGGGGGTGCTCGTCCCCATCCTTCTTCTGGTAAATGTCCGTTTGATTTGGAGAAAGGCGATAAATAATTATAGCAGCGCAAGCGGCTAAAACGATGAGGAGATGTAGATATGAAAACGACTTGGCCTTTGTCCGGTATTACCCTGGTATGCACTGAATGCAAGAGTGATCTTTATGAGGCGGACAACTGTTTGATCTGCGAGACCTGCGGCCTCGAATACGCCTGGGAAGAGGGCCTCGCAAGTATGTTAATTGACCGTCCTGTAGCGGAGAAGCTTGCCGAAGGCGCGGCGCAAAAGGAAGCGATCATCGGCATGTTTGACTCTATTAACCGGTCGCTTGAGGAGAAAAGACTGTCCAGATTTTCCACCTTTATTAACTGGGGTTATGCATCCGATAACGAACTACCGGGCGGCCGTCAAGGTATTAACCACAGCAGTATCCAGCTGCTTCGCGAAATTATTGGCGGCCTGGATGTTTCAGGCAAGGATATCCTGGAAATCGGTTGTGGACGGGGAGGCAACGTGAGCGAGCTATGCAAAAACTATGGGACCGGCAGCGTGGTCGGCATTGATCTGACACCGTCCAATATTCAATTTTGCCAAAGGAATAACCGATATGAGCAGGCTTACTATTGTATTGGCGACGCGGAGCAGCTGCCTGTTAAAACGGAAAGCTGCGACATTGTGCTGAACATCGAGTCCTCGCATTTGTACCCTCATATTGAGCTGTTCTTTACGGAGACCTACCGTGTATTAAAGCCAGGTGGGACATTTTTGTATGCGGATATTATGAGCGCTTCCGACGTGCCGCGCTATGAAGAGCAGTGGCAAAGACTAGGCTTTCACACCTCGTTGATCCGGGATATTACAGGCAATGTATTACAATCGGGAGACGATGCTCTGGATACCCGCCTGCATGCGCTTGAAGGCTCCTTAGAAGGGGAAGATCGAGTATGGGAATGGCTGGAGGCACCCGGCACGCAAAATCATACCGATATGGTCGCAGGTAGAAGAGTATTCAAAATTGTCCATTTGGTGAAGATGCCTCCGGCACCGAAGGAGAGCCTAGCCATGGTTGAAGGAGGAGCAGCGGTGAGCAATGCTTGACCATTAACAGACGTTAACTGGGCGTGTCCGCAGTGCAAGCAAACGCTTGTGAAGAGGGAGTTCTCATTCGACTGTACGTCATGCGGCGAAAGCTACCTCATGACCGCTGGCTCGATTCCATGTCTGCTTGTGGAAAGTGACGCGTTAGAAACGATGGAGCATAAGGTGCAGAAGGAGGCGGTTAAAGAGCTGGCAAGCGACAACACAAGGAAGACTCGATTTATTTTCAAGATTACAGTTCCAGACTCGTTCGCCCTGTTTTATTTATAGACCGGATAAGAAACTGACTTAAGAAGAGCTATCTTGCAAAATGAAATTACAATTGTCGCTAATCCCAACGGCAGCTGACATGGCAAATTCGGTAGCGTTATCCGACAGTGGAATTCCTTTATTTATGTTGATACTTAGCATTGTATTAATATCATAGCCCTCATTTTTGTATAATTCGACGGTCGATCCGCAGCCGGCTACAATTTTTAAACAGCGGTTCTCCAATATCGGAGAACCGCTGTTTTGTCTAGACAATATTTACGGGGCCTACTTCTCCGCAGATAGGGCGCATGTCTTTTATTGCACGGTGTGCTTTTGGCCAAAACCTCTTCAGCGCTTGATAGACTTCCTTTTTGTCCTTGATAACATATGCATGAACTGCTCCTACTTCAGATGATGGTGGGCGGACATCAACGTGCTGCTGTTGTACTGGTTCACCTCGCCAGCCAATCCCGAGAAACCCCAGATCTTTGTTCATGTATAGTTCTCTAATCGGCCCCATTGCTTTGGAAACAGGTAACCACTTATTTATCGCCCACAGACGATTTACTCGCATGCCAATAATAAATACGATAGACTCCCCATCGATCTCGGCCTTATATCTTTCCTTCTGAATTCCTCACTTCACTTCTCCTTTTCACCCAACATGGTTCTCTGTTCAATAAACTTGATGTTGCTGGCAATGTGATAGACTTCGTTCTTCGTCAGGCCTTCTTTGTTGAGGTGACCCGCAGGATCGAAAGCCTGTACGTTGGTCCACATGAAATCCAATGTCTGTAATTTTCAACATCTCTTCCTCTGGGATTAAACGAAATATAAAATTCTTTTTCGGAGGAGATTGATTTTTGTCTTCAGCGATGATGCAACAATCTGAATCATGAATTACTAGATTTCACATTAAAAGTAGCGAATTTCCTTGTGTTTCTCATTACAAAAATTGGCATTTCATATGAAAATAAGTAATATAATTAGAAACATTTATACTGTAAAAGGGCCTTTCTCATCCCCCTCTTTTTAAATTCCTGATCCTACCTAATTTAAGGAGTGAAAATGCTATGTGCGCACGAACGCTAAAAGCGAATACAAGGAATGTAATCGGTAACTATTGCAAATGGATCACAGTTGGTATCATTTTAACTTTCACGGGATGCCCGCTTGCATCCGCCACTCCTTCACCCTCATCCTCTAGTAAAACTAGTGAACCCGCCTCTTCCCTAGTTACATTTCAATTGCAAGAGGCTACGATTGCTCAAATGCAGGAAGCGATGAAGTCAGGGGCACTGTCAAGTGTCGAGCTCACTGCTCTGTACCTTAACCGGGTATATGCCTATGATTCTAGTGGCATTCGACTGAATTCCATCCCTATTCTGAACCCCGACGTACTAAAAGAAGCTGCTCAAGCTGATCAACTAAGGGCACAAGGTATTAAGACTGGTCCTCTGCAAGGCATCCCCTACACGGTTAAAGACAGCTACAAGGTTAAGGGACTCACTGTCGCTTCTGGATCTCCGGCTTTCAAAAACCTGATGGCAAAGGACGATGCCTTTACAGTAGAAAAAATACGCAAATCCGGTGGGGTGCTCATTGGTAAAACCAATATGCCGCCAATGGCAGCAGGGGGAATGCAAAGAGGCGTTTATGGCCGTGCTGAAAGTCCGTACAACCCAGATTATTTGGCTGCAGCCTGGTACTCTGGCTCCTCTAACGGATCTGGCGTATCAACAGCCGCCAACCTCGCTGCCTTCGGTATGGGGGAAGAAACGGTATCCTCTGGAAGATCACCGGCATCTAACAATGGTTTAATTGCCTACACCCCATCGCGGGGCCTAATCTCCATTCGGGGGAATTGGCCGCTCTTCCCTATACGTGATGTCGTTGTCCCACATACGAGGACTGTCGAGGACATGCTCCGCTTGCTTGACGTGATCGTTGTAGAAGATAAGATCACCAAGGGCGATTTCTGGCGAGAGCAGAAATCCGTTCGGCTCCCTTCTGTCAACAGTGTCCGTCCCAAATCCTATTTAGAGCTGCGAGACATTCAAGCTTTGAAAGGCAAACGCATTGGCGTTCCGAAAATTTATATCGGTAAGGACCATGAAACCACAACTCCGATCAAATTCAGACCTTCGATACAGGCATTATGGGAAAAAGCTGTTAAGGATTTAACTGCTCTTGGAGCTGAGGTTGTGGAAGTTGACTTCCCCTTGCAGGCGAATAGCGAGAAAGACCGGCCAACAGCGAAAACACCTGAAGAGCGTGGTTTGATGCCGGCAAAGTGGGCTGAAAAGGAATTCGGGTTGCTTAATCCTTATGCAGCTGAGGAATTCCTTAAAAGTGTGGGCGATCCAAATTTCCCGTCATGGGCAAATATTGACCCTGCAACCGTCTTCCCGAATCCGCCCGGTTCGGTAGATGCCAAACGTGGCAGAGACCTTGGCCACTATGACGTATTCATTGAAACCATAAAGAAAGGCGTCACCCCTTACGAACAAATTCCTCAGTTTCAGGAAGGTCTGAGGGGGCTTGAAAATGTACGAAAGATTGATTTTGAAGATTGGATGAAGCAAAACAACCTTGATTTTATTGCATTCCCGGCAAATTCGAATATCGGCAAAGCTGACTCCGATGTGAATGAAACGTCCTACGAGGAGGCTTGGGA
Organism: Paenibacillus sp. SEL1; assembly: GCF_054602535.1. Taxonomy (NCBI): domain Bacteria; kingdom Bacillati; phylum Bacillota; class Bacilli; order Caryophanales; family Paenibacillaceae; genus Paenibacillus; species Paenibacillus sp. SEL1. The sequence goes on from NZ_CM137723.1 coordinate 5,010,304, forward strand.
GAATGGCAACTATTTCTCCAATACGAATTTCATTCTACGCGAGTACGGGATCCCAAGTGTGTCTGTGAGTATGGGCGCTATGAAGGATACCGGTATGCCGGTTAATCTGACGATGGCAGGTGCCGCATACAGCGATAATGACCTGCTTCGTTACGCTTATTCCTATGAGCAGGCGACCAAAAACCGTCCTATTGCAGCACGTACGCCAACGCTTGAGGATGAAACCTTTTCCTATAACCCGCAAACCACTCTCCCACCCTCTAAACGCAAGGAAACAGGAACCCCTGTACTTAAGTTGAATGCTTCAATCACGGATGATGTTCTCGCTTTGGAAGGTTCAGTCACAGATCAAAGTGATATCGCGCAGCTTAAAGTTTATGTCAATGGCATTCGTGTCGTTTTTACAGAAGATAAAGCCAATTGGTCAGCAACGCTTCCAACTACTAAATACAAACAGGATGGTGCCTCCCAAGCTGATACGCTGCATATTCTCGTGCTGGCCAAGGATATTTACGGAAATACCTCTGCTCAAGTCAAGTCTGTCACTTTACCCCAACGATAAAGGACATCATAGAACTGACTATAATTGTGGGTTCCCTGACCGTAAGATTATCATTAGTTGGTTGAAAAAGGCTTGTTCAGAAGCGAATATGCGGGTTCGACTCTGAGGGCACACTTGGGTATTTAACACCTGATACTGTCGAGGAAAAGGACTTGTACCTATTGCCGTAAAGGAAAAGAGATTTAGATTATCGGGTCAGCTATGTATAAATCATCATTTTGTGTCATGGATAAAAGGACGAACAGGGTAACCGCCCTTTTATCCATGACAGGATGCATTTAATACTGTCCATTATGACAGAGGCTATTACTTAGCGCATTCAGCCATTACAATATTTCGATATACCCTTCTGTTCCATGCACACGAATTCGTTGCCCATCTTTTATCAGTTTGGTAGCATTCTCCACTCCGACAACTGCGGGTAAGCCATATTCACGTGCGATAACGGCTCCATGAGTCATCAGTCCACCAACTTCGGTGACTAGGCCTTTTATGGATACAAACAATGGTGTCCAGCTGGGGTCAGTAAAGGCGGTGACTAATATATCTCCATCTTCCAGATCAGCATCTTCCATGTTTAAGATGACACGTGCTCGTCCCTCTATAACTCCGGTAGAAACAGGCAGACCTACAAGCGCTTCGGCTGGGAGATTTTCTCGATTGTACTCACCCGCAATGATTTCACCATCAGACGTGATTACACGCGGGGGAGTTAGTTTTTCATATAATTTATAGTCGTCTTTTCGTTTACGGATGATCTGATAATCCAGTTTATTTGTGCGTACGACTTCGTGAAGTTCTTCAAAAGTGAGATCGTATATATCTTCTTTCTCGTGAATAACACCAGCTTGTACGAGTTGTTCGGCTTCTTTTAGTAAAGCCTGCTTATAAACGAAGTAGCGATTAACCATGCCGTATTTGGGATATTCACGATAACCGATGAAATTCCTGATCAGGTCGATCATTCGTTTTGTTTCTTTGGCTTTTTGTTCACCATCCGGTAATTGCTTCAATCGATCTAATAACTCTTGTTCTTTTTTCAAAGCCTCCTGTCGCCCCTGCTCAAATTTCCAATAGCCAGCATTAGGCTCAAAGTTTTTGATATTACTGAGAATCATGGGGACAAGTATAATTGGTTTTTCACTCCAACGAGTTCTCGAAATATCGATTTCACCGGCACATCGCATTCCGTATTTGTTGAGATAAGCATAGATAGCGTCTTGAGTTTCCTGTCCACCATCCAACTTAACCAGTTCATCCAAAAAATTATCATCTTTTACATGTTGTAAATAATCAATTACCTCTGGATAAGGACGAATCGTATCTGCGACATCCAATAGCGCCAGACCCATTTCCGAAGTAATGTTGTTTGGTACAGATTGAGAAAGCGTATCTGCTGCGTTTTTTTCACCTAACCACTCGTACATTTTTTCATTGATCCATGACGAAGCATTCATAGCAGTCATAAAAACCTTTGAACTTTGTGGGTCAAATAAGATCTTCTTTAATTCTTGGAGATCTTCCAGAATAAAATCAAATAAATCTGCTCCTGATTTCGTTTGGATGTTTTGTTTTAATTTTTCTATCGATGTTTGACTGTTCTTAATCAAATCAGAAACGATTGTCGGATCGTTTTCGATTTGTGCTTGAAAACCTGCAGACGACCTACCTTTACTGCTATTACCGGGACTCCGTTCTGTTCTATCATCTGGTAACGATTTTATAAAATCTCGCTCTATTAGGGTCATAAATGCGTCTTTTATGAGCGGATCAGATTGTCCCAGGGTATTTAAGAAAGTTTCTCTGCTGACAGGTGAAGCCAGCATATGTGTAACATCAACAAACAACCTTCCACCGGCTATACGCATGGGTGCAGGAGTTATTAACAGGTAAAAAGACAATCCCAATGGTTTTATCGGGTCAGTCATCATTTGTTGATGACCGACAGATACATAAACGTGATTTTCCTGATCATTTGCTTCAGGGATCGGGTATAAAGTCGTGATTGGACGACTCTGGACTATATAAAAAGTATCATTGGCCAAACACCATTCGATATCTTGTGGGCAACCAAAATGAGCCTCGATATGTCTTCCGATACGTGCCAGTTGCAAAATTTGTTGTTCAGTAAGGGTTTGAGTCTTTTGCTGATCAGGCTCGATCTGCTTTGTCTCTGTTCCGCCTTCTTTTCGTCCATAGATAGCCAATTTTTTGGTTCCTATCATCTTATCGACGATTGCCTCTTCCTGTACTTTATAACAATCGGCAGAGACCAAGCCAGAGACCAATGCTTCTCCAAGTCCAAAACTAGCATCGATCGATAGCAGCTTCCGGTTGGATGTAATCGGATCAGCGGTAAATAAAATTCCTGAAGCCTGCGGGAAAACCATCCTTTGAACAATAACGGATAAATAGACTTGACTGTGGTCAAATCCATTTTGCATACGATAGATAACCGCGCGATCCGTAAATAGGGAAGCCCAACATTTGCTGATATGCTGCAAGATTGCTTCTTTGCCGATGATATTTAAATAGGTGTCTTGTTGACCAGCAAAAGAGGCATGTGGCAAATCTTCAGCAGTCGCACTGGAACGCACTGCGTAAGCATGTTCTTCTCCAAACCGGGAGAGATAGTGAGTAACTGCTTCCACAACATCGGCAGGAACTTCTACTTCCATAATGATTTGTCGAATCTGCCTGCTGATTTCACCAATTTGAGCACGATCTTCTGCTTTTAGCCTTGTTAGTCGATCCAACAATGCATAATACGTTTCTTTTTGTTCGATGGCTTTTTGATACCCCACTGTTGTAACACAAAATCCTTCTGGTACATGTATTCCTTCAATTTTTGATAGTTCCCCTAAATTCAACCCTTTTCCGCCAACGAGCAAAAACTGCGTTTTTTCCATTTCCTGAAAACCGATAACCAAAGAACTCATTCAATATCTCTCCTAACTATTAAATTGAGAAAAAAACATTTGACAAGAGTTTAGCGGCATGGTAAAGTTAAAGTGTAAGATGTGATATTTATGAACACTTAAATTAATAAATCACAATCTAATTATATCATCGTGTCTGTTTTATATGCAATATAAAAGAACCTGATAAAACTATCCAGGTTCTTTTTTTGATTTTCCACTATCATTAGTCAAATTCAAAAACCGTGGCTCGAGCTGAACTCAGTTACTGCATAGTTCCATATCGGTTCTATGCAGCCTAAAGAAACTGAAGTGGCGTCAGGTTCTTATTGAGCTACCTGCCCGTTAGTTCAGCGAACGTAGCACGTATAGTGAACCTCTTATATTTTTTCCGTTACTTCTCAACTTCATCCCGTTACCCCTTTATTGAGTCAAAAGAAAAGAGTATTTTTTAAATTTGTTCGAACTATTTGCCCGTTAATTGAAAAAAACGGCAGCCGATCGTTGTGTGCGGCTGCCGTAATTTTAAACCAAATCAAGCGACCAAACTGATCAAATTGCCATCAGGGTCCTTTATGATCGCATAACGCTCGCCCCAAGGTGTATCGTTCGGTTCAAAATGCCCCTCATATCCCTGTACTGTCAATCGGCTATACGATTCATCCAGCGCTTCCTTACTGTCAAACTGGAAAGCGATCTCCATCCGATAACCGGCAGGCTTCTGCTGATCGCCTAGAATCATCTGTGCCGATTCCCAAGTATCAAAAGAAAGAATAACATCGTTGTATGCTACTTCTATATGATGTTCTTCATTTACCCTTTCCGGTATTTCTAAGCCTAATGTCCGATAAAAGTCCAAGGACCTCTTCATCTCTTTTACGAAAATCGATAATCTTTTTAACTTAACTGCCATGCTTCACAACTCCTATCCAGTGGTATGATTATTCACCTCCATTGTATCGATCATATAGACTGTTAAATAGGAAAAATCGGACTCTTTCGTCTCTTATTTATCAAGCTTTTAAGAGACAATCCATAATATTGCTTAAAATGTATTGGTAAAATGTGACTCATCGTAATAGCCGTATTTGAGCGAAAGATCCACTAAACTGGAATAACCGCCCTGAAAAAAATCTTGCAGCGTGCTTTGAAACCGGATTATTCCAAGCATCTCCTTCGGACTTAAGCCCAGCTCCTGATCAAATACCCTTCTAAGATGCCGTTCACTAAAGTGAACTTGATTGGCCAAATTCGTTACGGATAAATTCCCTTTTCGGCCATAAATAATCTGCAAGCTTTGATACACAAGTGGAGGAATTGCCATATCGCTAGTCGCCAGCATTCGGACCAAATGATGTTCAGCAACCGCAAGAATTTCGGAGATCGTAGTGGCTGATAAGATTTCTTCTACCCAATACATTTCTTCTAAACCCAATACATCATCCAAGTAGATACGCTGTCCCTTAAACGCCGAAAGAGGTGTCTTAAGAATAGAACGAGCTGATTCCGAATATATCCGAATACCAAATAGTGAACGAGGTTCAGAGAACTGCAGTAATTCTGATCGAGTTGTAGGACCCACAACGTAGGCAGCCTTTCGGCTAATGGAGAAAGAAGATTCACGACAATATCGACACAGCCATCCGGTATAACTCGATGCCAAAGCTTGTCTGGAACAGGACGATAATCCATTGTCCAAAAGGAAGCCACATGTGATTCCAATTGAGGACTCACTGGATACTCCCGGCAGTTATACCATGGCTGTTGTAGCTCCGGTTGCAATTTGGGGGAGTGGACGGGATGGAATGAATGAGTCATCTAGATCCCTCCTTAATCAAGTTTAACTAGTAATATCAAGCATTTTCAGGTATCTGGCCTCTTTTTAAGTTACCTCATAGTTGGTTCCTAGGAGAGTCTGCAGTCCTATTTACGATAAATTTGATTAAGCTGTCACATTATTCCATGAGTGTATTCAAGGAGGATTTCACCTGACATGTATACAAGGGTGAAAACTCCTGTACATGTTAATTTGAGCTAGCTGCCTTATTTCTTGATATAATCAGCGAACTTCCGAAGAAAATCGAGCGAATGGATATCCTCTCTGAGATGATGATGAACCAGATCATCCATTTTAGTTGTTTCCTTATTCAGCATGTATTCAAGCATAGCTTGATGCTCATGCCAGATGCCCATCAGCTTCCCTGTTTCCAGCATATGAAGCTTGCGATATCTGATATAGTGAACATTCGACTGCTGAATGAGCTGCCAAAGAAACCCCCGCCCCACCAATTGGAACATGGTTTGGTGGAACTGATCATCCAAACTGAGGAATTGATCCGTAGCATGATCTTCTTCAATCACAGCTCTCTGTCTGTCCAGAATATCGCTCAGCTTCTGTACATCACTTAATGCAATTTGCGAAGAAAGCTCCTTCATAATCTCCTTTTCCAATGCGCTTCTTAAGTAAATAATTTGTTCAACGGACTCCAGATCAATATAGGACACAATGTTCCCCTTCTTGGGATAAATATCAATGTAGGACTCAAGCGCAAGCCACTTCAATACATCGCGTAGCGGAGTTCTGGACAGCTGGAAGCGTTCTGACAAAGTCGTCTCGCTGAGAAGAGTACCCGGCTTTAAGGTCAGTGACAAAATATCTTTTTTCAACAGTTGCATGATTTCTTCTTTTGTAAACATATCATTCCTACCTTCACTTTATAAATCTAGTAGACTTATTATAAAGCATTTTGAGGTGACGGACTCCTCTGAGATTATCATTGACAAGAACAAACCCTATAATTTATGATCAACTCAATCTTGTATACAAGACAGATGGAATATAATCAGGGAGGTATCGTTATGAATATGACCTGGAGATGGTATGGGGAAGGCAACGACAATATTACACTGGATCATATCCGGCAAATTCCGGGAGTTATGGGCATTGTCTGGTCTTTACATGATAAGGTAGCCGGTGAAGTATGGGAAATGGAGCGAATTCAGGAGGTAGCTGATCAGATTACGAGCAAGGGCTTTAGTACGGCGGTCGTAGAAAGTGTAAATGTCCACGATGATATCAAAATCGGCCTACCATCCCGCGATCAATATATTGACATTTATATTGACACCATTCGAAAATTAGCCAAAGTGGGAGTTAAGGTGATTTGCTATAACTTTATGCCTGTCTTTGACTGGACCAGAACAGAGCTGTACAAGGAACTGCCTGACGGGTCCAATGCCCTCTTTTATGAAAAGGCTGCCATTACCGATGATCCCCGCCAAATGGTGGATCGGATTCTCAAGGGAGCTGGGAAGTTCACCATGCCTGGCTGGGAACCGGAACGGTTGGCGAGACTGGATGAACTTTTTGCTGCTTATGCGGATGTCACAGAAGACAAGTTGTTTGACAACCTGAAGTATTTTCTTGAGCGCATCATCCCGGTCTGCGAAGAGGTTGACATCAAGATGGCCATTCATCCTGATGATCCGGCATGGCCCATCTTCGGATTGCCGAGAATTGTCCGTAGTCGTGAGACCATCCAGCGCATCCTAGATGCAGTGAACAGCCCATATAATGGTCTTACCTTCTGCACCGGGTCACTGGGGAGCAATCCTGAGAATGATTTGCCAACTATGATTCGAGAGTTTCATGATCGTATTCATTTTGCGCATATTCGTAATATCAAGGTGTTTGAGAATGGCGACTTTATTGAAGTGTCACACCGCGGGAAGGACGGAAGCGTCGATGTACCGGAAGTAGTTAGAGCTTATCACGAGAACGGCTATCAGGGATATGTGCGCCCGGATCACGGCAGACATCTATGGGGTGAAGAAAAGAATTGTCGACCTGGCTACGGTTTGTATGACCGTGCACTGGGGGTTATGTACTTGCTTGGTGTCTGGGATAGTCTCTCTCAAGGCAAAGGAGTGAAATAAATGCTCCAACTTGACCGGAAAGGCCTTTCAGACAAAGCGGCCTGGCGAGCAGCAGGCATTGAACTGCCGAAATATGATCTGGAGCTTGTAGCCAATAACACCCGAGTTAGACCGCAATGGGTGCATTTCGGCGCAGGCAATATTTTTCGTGGGTTGATAGCCAATGCGCAGCAACAACTGCTGAATAACTTGAAAGCGGATACAGGTATTATTGCGGCCGAAGCCTTTGATTTTGAAATGATCGACAAAGCTTATAAGCCTTACGACAATCTAACCTTACTGGTGTTGATGAGTGCAGACGGAAGATTTCACAAGAGCGTGGTCGCAAGCATTGTTGAGGGACTCGCAGCAGAGCAAAATCGTCCAGACGACTACCTCCGTCTGATTGAAATATTTGAGAATCCGTCCCTGCAGATGGCCAGCTTTACTGTCACGGAAAAAGGATACGCCCTGACCGGGCCCGACGGCAAGTATCTGGCTGTTGTGCAGAGGGATTTGACGAATGGTCCTGAACAGCCGATGCATGTGATGAGCCTGGCTACTTCGCTTGCCTATCAGCGTTATCTGAGAGGGCGGCATCCAATGACCTTTGTGAGCATGGATAATTGCTCCCATAACGGTGATCTGTTAAAGGATAGCATGATTGCCATCGCCAAGGAGTGGGCTCGCAGAGGCCTGGTAGAGGAAGGATTTGCAGACTATCTGCAGAATGAGGAGAAAATAACCTTCCCCTTGACCATGATTGACAAAATCACACCCCGCCCTTCCTTGCAAGTACAGTCTGCTCTTCGGAAGCTGGGGTTAGCTGACATGGAGATGATCGTTACCTCTAGGCATACGTATACGGCTCCCTTTGTCAATGCTGAGGTTAGCGAGTATTTGGTCATTGAAGACAAGTTTACGAACGGGAGACCTGCACTGGAGGAAGCTGGCATCATCTTCACGAATCGGGATACGGTGGACAAAGTGGAGAAGATGAAAGTCACTACTTGTCTCAATCCGCTGCATACAGCGCTGGCCCTCGCTGGGTGTCTGCTTGGGTACGAGCTCATCGCAGATGAAATGAAGGATCAGGCATTGCGTCGTCTGGTGGAAACCATCGGCTACAAGGAAGGCTTACCTGTTGTAATTGATCCCGGAATTATCGAACCGAAACCATTTATTGACGAAGTATTGCAGGAACGCTTCGCCAATCCCTATATTCCGGATACGCCACAGCGGATTGCAACAGATACGTCTCAAAAGATGAGCATCCGTTTTGGGGAAACCATAAAGTCTTATGCTAGCACAGCAGGGCTTGATCCTACGAACTTGACTGCTATCCCCTTGACCATTGCGATCTGGTGTCGCTATTTGCTGGGAGTGGATGATCAAGGAGAACCCTTCACACTCAGTCCGGACCCGTTACTGGATACGTTGCAGGGATATTTGCAGAATACGAAGCTGGGCGATCAGACCTCCGAGGTTCGCTGCCTCCTCGAGGATGACAAACTGTTCGGTGTCCGATTATATGAAATTGGTCTGGGCGACAAGATTGAAGCCATGTTTCATGAAATGCTGGCAGGTCCCGGAGCAGTCCGAAGCACGATAGAGAAGTATGTGAACTAGAACTTACATTAATGCAATCCCCACTGTCAGAAAATCTAGTCAGGGGGATTGCATTAATGAGAACCAATTCTTTAAATAATCAAATCCCGGGTTGCTTCACCCGCGAATACCGTTTTTTAACTCGCTAGAATGCACGTTTTAGAAACAAATAGTAGAATGAACATTCTAGTATCATGAAAAATGTAATATTACTTAGAAGGTCACAATCACTTTACCTTGGGAGTGGCCCGTTGACACTTTAATCAACGCTTTGTTAATGTCATCAAACGTATAAGTTGAATCTATAGAGGGCTTGATATTTTCTTTTTCAACAAGTTTAGTGATTTCTTGTAATTGACTTCCATTGGCTTGCACAAATAAAAAGCGATATTCATTTTGATTCTTACGTGCTAAAGAATCTAAGCGAGCACCCACTAGACCAAACAATGCTTTTTTCCACATTGGAAAATGATTGTCAACCGCAAAGCGATAATTAGGTCCGGCTTTCAATGATACCAATTTCCCTTGTGGTTTTAAAATACCCAGTTCAGCTTTGATCTCTTTGGTACCCAAGGTGTCGATCACATAATCGATATCGGACAGTATGTTAGCATAATTCTCTGCCTTATAATTTATGAATTGATCAGCCCCGATCGACAGTATACGTGATCTGCCTCTTTCACTTCCACTTGTAATAACAAATAATCCCAGTGATTTGGCAATGGGGATTGCCATAGCGCCAAATCCTCCGGTTCCTCCAGGAATGAATAGCTTTTTATTCGGCTGGACATGGAGTACATCGTGCAATGCTTGATAAGCAGTCAAGGCAGTAAGGGGTACAGCAGCAGCTTCAATAAAAGATAGATTTTCAGGCATGATGGATAAAGCATCTTCATTTACGGCCGCATACTCAGCAAAAGCACCGATTTTATTAAGCGGCAACCTCGTATAAACAGGGTCACCAACCTTAAAATTCAAAACATCATCACCAACAGCTTCAATAACCCCAGATAGTTCATTCCCTAAAGTTAATGGCAACTTATAGTCGGCAATCATCCGAACACTGCCATTCAGATTAAGAATGTCCAGTGGATTTACACCTGCAGCTTTTACTTTGACAAGTACCTCATGGCTATTGATCTGTGGTATGTTTACATCATTTAATTCCACATGGATTATTTTTGAATATTTCTGTACTTGTGCTGCTCTCATATTCATCCTCTTCCTTTGCTAATTTGGAGATAGCATAACCATGAACGCAATCGAGTTTTTAGGTTGACCCGCTCGCTATACCATTATTTACTAAATGCGTTTTTTTGAAAACATCAAACATCTTAGACTAAAAACGTGGCGCACAATTTTCAGTTGTACGCCATGTTTCAGCCTTTATGTTATTGTAGACCCTCTTGCGATTCAAATTCTTCCATCGTAGGATAATCCGTGTAACCTTTACTTCCCAAACCAAAGAATGTTGACGGATCGGCTTCATTTAGTTGCGCACCTTTTTGAAGCCGTTCCACTAAATCTGGATTGGCTAATGACCATACACCAACAGGCACCAAATCAGCAAGGCTACTTTCTATATCCAAGCTAAGATCTTCCAGAGCTCGTCCAGCACGATTGACTAACAATGGATTCGTCCAGATTGAGCGAATGTCTTGGAGCAGCTTTTCATTTCCAAGATGCATAACATGAAGGTAAGCTAAATCCAATTGAGCTAATTCCGTTACAAGGTAGCGATAAAGTTCAGGATCTCCACGGATATATGAATTGAATTTAAAATTCTGAAATGATTGGATAGATTTGGCCTCTCAGGTTGAAATCATAGTTCTGGTCTACAAAACCTACCACTTCGTTGTTATCATAAAGATCCACCATGAATCCCGCCATTTGTTTGGCAGTGTGGTACTTAGGCATGTTTGCTTTGTAATCAAATTCTTCAGTATCTAATGATTTCTTCCCGAATTCCGTTTCCGTTATAGCTGGTGCTAAAACCTTTGCTTTTAGTTTTGCACCTTTCATTTCTAGTTCTTTTGCAAGGCCTTCTGTGAAGGCACTAACGTAATATTTAGATGCAGAATAAGCAACACTCCCAACAGCAATGGCATATCCGAGTGCGGATGAGACGTTAATTAACTGAGTTCCTTCTACATCAGCATAATCTCGTACATATAGTGTAGAAAGGATCGTCACGGTTTCAATGTTAACACGTAGCATAGTTTCAACTTTATCTAAATTCTGTTCTGCTACAAAAGAAGCTTCACCAAGCCCCGCATTGTTAATCCAGGTCTCAATTTGGTATTCCTTTAAATTGTTATATAGTGTGTAGGCCTGATCTGTAACAGACAGGTCACTTGTACGAACAATAACATTTATAGTAGGATCCATATCCAGAATTGCTGATTTGAGTTCTTCTAATTTATCCAATCTTCTAGCTACCAAGATTAAGTTTTTGCCACGTGCAGCAAACGCCAATGCCGTTTCATATCCAATCCCTGAACTTGCTCCTGTAATAACTGTATACTTCATAATATTCTCTCCTTCATAACATGCAGATTAGTGTAAATGAGTTTTAAAGATGATTTTAGAACGATCATTCTTATTAGGGTAAAAAAGTTAGATCTAACTTGCTATTAGCATATCAATTCTAGAATGAACAGTAAATAATTTTTTTATGACTAAAATTTTAATTTTGGAGCGGTATTCCTTGACTTGTTTGAGGCATAAGATACAAGTTCTTTCTTTCATTAGAGGGACAAGAAAAAACTTGTATCACGGAAACAAACAGTCCCTCTATTTAGGTGACTCCTTTTGCCTGTCATGCTGTAATTCCACTTTTAATCTAAAGCGGTCAGTGTCATATCAATAATATTCTTTAATTTTTGCTGATCCGTTGTTGTCTTAACCAACGTACGTAGCCCTAACCACGCATTCATTAAATAATGAGAAATAACTACAGGATCCAAGTCAGCCTTGAACTCACCCGATTGTTGACCCTTCAGAACAAGGTTAGTCAAGAGTTCCTCAGTTCGCGAATAACTCTCATCAACTAAGGATGCAACTTCAGGATCCAACACGCCGAGTTCCACACCTGAATTCACGAGAAAACACCCTAGAGGTTCTCCTTCATTTCTTACTGTCGCCTCAAACAACTCCCGAATTAATTCTTTGATCGGTTTTTGTTTTTCAATCAGAAACCTCATTTTGCTGGTCTGCTTCGTTTCATATCGTTCGAGAGCTTTCATAAATAAGGCATGCTTATCCCCAAAGGTATCATAGATACTTCTTCGGTGAATGCCCATAAACTCAACCAAATCTTGCATTGAAGTTTTCTCATATCCTTGTGCCCAAAACAGGTGTATTGCTTTATCTAATACTTCATTAACTTCAAATTCTTTTGATCTTGCCATCGTCATCACCTCGAATAATCATTATACAATGTAGTGAAGGATCGGCAAACTAGATTTAAAAAAAGTGAATACATTACAGGTTGAGGTCAATCTATATATTTAACCCAGGATTCTTCGTTTGTCTGCTTGTAACCAATCAGGCGTCCATCCTTTTTCCAGGGCATCCAGGGTTACTCCTGGCGGAACGATAGCATCTATCGCATCCAGGATATCAGTGCTTAATCGGATGTCGCTGCCTTTTAACGTTTCACGAAGTTGCTCAATTGTTCTTGCCCCCACTATAGCAGAAGTAACTGACGAATGAGCTTGTGTAAATGCCATGGCAAGATGTGGCAAAGTTAATCCTGCTTCATTTGCAAGGGTTTGGAGCTTAGCAACGGCTTCGAACTTGATGCGATTTTCTTCTCGATTCGGATCTACAACAGTTGAAAGTTTCCCTAGAGAACTTGCTGCTCTTGAATCTGGGGCAACAGCTTCTCCCGAGCGGTATTTTCCCGTTAGTAGACCACCCGAAAGTGGGCTCCAAACCATTACGCCCATTCCGTATTTAGCGGTTGCAGCAAGCAAATCGAATTCGATGCTTCGATTCAATATGGAATACGGGGCTTGCTCGGATACAAAGCGTGCGGTATTTTTGCGTTCGCTAGTCCATTGTGCTTCGGTCACTTGCCATGCCTGAAAATTGGATGTACCAATATAGCGAATCTTCCCTTCACGAACCAGGTCCGTAAGTGCGTCAAGACTCTCTTCAATGTCAGTATGGAGATCTGGCTGATGTAGTTGATACAAATCGATATAGTCCGTTTGCAACCTTCTCAAGCTTCCCTCTACTGCACGCTTAATCCAATATTTCGAGTTACCGGATTGATTAAGCCCACTGCCCATGGGCATTCCGCCTTTCGTGGCCAGAATAACATCCTGTCTGCGTCCTTTTAGGATGTGACCCAGAATTTCTTCGGATTGACCACTTGAATAGACATCCGCTGTATCGATCAGATTAATGCCTCCAGCCAAAGCCTCATCTAACATGACTGCAGCTTCTTTCTCCGTATTGTTGCCCCAAAAACCAAAAGTACCTGTACCTAATGCAAAACTGCTTATTTTAAGGCCTGTATTTCCTAATACACGATATTCCATGTTCAATCCATCCCTTCTCCATCTGCTATAATTAGAATGATCGTTCTAATATTCGTAGAAGAGTCCACGGCAAGATCTCACACCACTCCTCATAACTCTTGGCTTCTTATCCGTATATTCCTCCTACGCCAACAATATAACATGTTTAGAATGATCGGTAAAGAATGATTTTATGCCCGAAATTAAGATCCTTCCTGAAAATGAACTAAGAAGACTCCAAAGCCGCGGTCAAAACGGAGCTGAAGTCTTCTTTTCAGTAGTAATGAACATCCAAAGCTGGATGTAAAAATTACATTAGTTTACGCATCTAACGTATACAAGGGCAGGTTTTCCGGTAAAGCCGCCGGGCGCAGACATGTGCTCTGCATTGGATAGAAGGTCTGCTGATCGGAGGAATCGTGGAACGCCCACATCGCCTCCAGCACATGATAAGCCAATTCACCACTGGCGCGGTGAGGCCGTCCGCTGCGGATAGCGTAGGCCATATCGGCAACACCGATGCCCCGTGTATTCTCCTGGTAGCCCGGCAGCAGCGGTACCTCTGTCCATTCTTGCTCGCCCAGCAGCCTGTAGCGAACTGGCCCTCCGAACGTGTTCGGGTCAGGCACTTGTAGCGTGCCCTGAGTGCCGTATACCTCGATCGGTGGCAGAGTGCTTCCACCAAAGATGTCAAAGCTGGTAATGAGCGTGCCGACAGCCCCCTGCTTGAAGCGCAGCAATCCGGCCACATGGGTCGGTATATCGACCGGGATGGTCTGACCTCTCTTTTTCTCGCTCGTAATCGTTCGCTGATCCATCGCCTTGCCTGTCATGCCCGAAATGGCAGCAATCGGACCCAGCAATTGCACCAAAGCCGTCAAATAATAAGGGCCCATATCAAACATTGGACCGCCGCCGACTGCATAATAAAATTCAGGATCAGGATGCCAATGTTCATGTCCAGGGCTCATCATGAAAGCCGTAGCGGCTACCGGACTCCCAATGACTCCGTCTTCAATCAGCTTCAATGATGTCTGTATACCGGAACCGAAGAAGGTCTCTGGTGCGCAGCCGACAAGCAGTCCCTTTTGATAAGCAAGATCCAAGACAGCCTGACCCTGCTCACGGGTGACGGCAAGTGGCTTCTCCACATAGACATGCTTGCCTGCCTCAAGAGCTCTGAGACATACGTCGGCGTGAACGCCCGGAATGGTCAAATTAATGATGAGTTCGATCTCCGGATCAGCCAAAATCTCATCTACCGAATATACATGCGGAACGTTGAACGCTACCGCCTGCTCCTCTGCCCGACCTTGGTCCAGATCCGCTACTGCGTACAGCTCCAGAATGTCGAAACGATGGCAATTTTCCATGTAAATTCCGCTAATTTTACCACACCCGATAATGCCTACTTTCATTTTGTTCATGCCTAGACTCCCTTCTTCTTCAGAAAAAATGGATAATGGCATTCTTTTATTACCGCTGTTGGTTGTCTGTCATGCCTGTATAAGCCTCTGCCAGAGAGTTGCCCCGGGGGGCCACCGCCTGTTTGCCTGCTGCTGCCCACAGAAACCCGCTGCGCATCATCTCGGTCACTTGAGGCATATCTATGATATCTGCGTGATGGCCCAGCGAATTGTAGAAGACGCGGCCGTTCCCCCAGCGCTTCGTCCATACAACGGGCATATCCACTGGCCCATTGGCTGAATGGGGGCCTGGTACGATCGGAAAGCGTGTGGTTGCCAGCACTTCAACTGCCGGGTCTACGTGGAGGTAATACTGCTCGCTTTTGACCTGAAAATCCTCAATATGGTCTAGAAGTGGGCTGGAGCCGCGCTTCATGTTCACCATGTACTCTACGCCGTCATTGCCGGGATGCGCAACCCATTGCCCGCCTGTCATAAACTGCCAGTCCACGTTGTTCCGGAAGGCATCACACATGCCGCCATGGCAGCCTGTGAGACCTACGCCGCTTAGAACCGCAGCTGAAACATTATTGACCAGTTCCTGCTCAATCTGTCCCATGGTCCACATTGGAACGATCAGGTCCAGGTGAAGCAGTTTCTCAGCATCCTGGTAGGCTTCCAGGGTATTAGACACTTCCACCTCGAACTGCTCTTCCTTCAAAATGCGTTCAAAAATGGCCGCGACCTGCTCCGGCTCATGTCCGTTCCATCCACCCCATACAATCAGTGCCTTGCGCATCTGTAATCCACTCACCTTTCGGAACGTATTGTTATACTACATTTCTTCAATGGATACCCAGCGGCGTTCCTCTATGGATCGTTCTACCGCTTCAAGCACAGCCTGACAAGCAACACCGTCGTGGAAATTCGGCGACGGTTGCCGTCCTTCAGAGATGGCACTCAACATCTCAAGCATCTCATGGGTGAAGGTATGTTCGAATCCAATCGTATGTCCTGCAGGCCACCAGGCTTCGGAGTACTTGTGTGCCGGATCGGTGGCGAGTACGCGACGAAAGCCCTGAACGTCCTCCTCATCCTGTGTGAAATACACTTCCAGTTCGTTCATTCGTTCAAAGTCAAACCGCACACTGCCTAGGCTACCGTTGATCTCGAATGAATTTGTGCTCCGATGTCCGGCAGCAAAACGTGTGGCTTCGAAGCTGCCCAGCGCACCTCCGGCGAAGCGTGCCAGGAACAACGTGGCATCATCGACTGTCACTTCTCCCATCGGAGCATTTGCTTCAGTGTTCCTTTTGGAGCTTAACCCGCTCATCTCCAAAGCCAACGGGCGCTGTTTGATGAATGTCTCGCTCATACCGATCACTTCATGGAACTCGCCGACCAAGAAGCGAGCGAGATCAATTAGATGGGCGCCAAGATCACCATGAGAGCCAGAACCGGCCACTTCTTTTTGCAGCCGCCATACCAGGGGGAAGGACGGGTCCATGATCCAGTCTTGAAGGAAGAAGGCACGGAAATGATAAATTTTGCCTAGGCGTCCGCTCTCGACTAGCTGCTTAGCCAGCTGGACAGCCGGAGAAAAACGGTAGTTGAAGCCTACCATATGTCTGACCCCTGCTTCCTCTGCTACCTGCAGCATGTCACGTGAATCCGCCAGCGAGAGCGCAAGTGGCTTCTCACAGAACAGATGCTTGCCATGAAGGGCCGCCTCAACGACAATTTCCTTATGGGCATTACTCGGGGCGTTAATGTCAATGAGGTCAATATCGTTACGTTTCACTAGATCACGCCAATCCGTAACACTTTCGGTCCAGCCGTACTGGCGGGCAGCTGCCTGAACCCCCTGCTCGTTGCGTCCACAGATAACGGACATCTCTGGCTGCAGCGGGGCATCTGGGAAGAACATGGGTAGACTACGGTAAGCGTTGCTGTGAGCCTTGCCCATAAATTTGTAGCCAACCATTCCGATACGAAGACGATTAGACATGTCGTGATCCTCCTTATGGGTCTGAGTTTCAACGAATTTTTGACGAATGGTATTATGGACGAATGGATGACGCCCTGATAATCAGCTCTGTGGACAGGAGTTCTCTTATCGAGTCGCGCCCGGTTAGTTCCAGGGCTGGAATAAGATTCAGAGAATCGGGTATAAGCTTCGAGGCTGCAAGCTCCCCCATCTCATAAAAAGGTACGCGGACACTGCTTAGCGGCGGAACAGCCATCTCAGCCGCATCCGAATCGTCATAGCCTACAAACGCCGGAAACCGGTCTGCTGCCAGTCCGCGCTCACGGAGACCCTGCATTACCCCGAGGGCCATCCGGTCGTTCGCCGCAAATACAGCATCAATATCATTCAATTTGTCTGCGATTGTAGCTGAGGCTTCGAGCCCGCTTCGACGGCTGTAATTGCCTTCCAGAAGTAGATCGTGGTCATATTCAATACCGGCCTCCTGAAGCGCGGTACGGTAACCCTTCAATCGCTCAGTACTGTTGGAATAGATGTCCGGGCCGTTGAGAAAGGCAATCCGCTTGTATCCCTGCTCGATGAGGTGACTTACAGCCGCCCGGCTGCCTTCTACATGGTCTGCATCCACTTCACAGAACGATTGCCCTTCAAAATGGTGATTCATGACGCAGAACGGACGTCCTTCTTCCTGAAGTCTCTTTAGAGCTTCCTCCTCATCGTGGTCATCCCTGGCTCCAAGGATGATACAGGTATCGATTCTTTGCTGGCGGAAAAGACTACTGTAATCAATACGTTCCCCCGGCTTTCGGAACAATAGAAGCAGATCGAGCCCGCTGTCTCTGGCCTTGTTTCCGATACCGCTCAGCATCTCAGAGAAAAAATAGGCTGAGAACAGGTGCGCCTTCGGGACATAAGGCATAACTACACCAAGATGGCCACTCTTACTTCGGGCAAAGTTACGAGCCAGCGCACTGGGTACATATCCAAGCTGATTAGCTGCGTCCAGAACCCTTCTCCGCGTATCCTCTTTGATAGGACCTACTGCATTCAAGACCCGAGATACCGTCGCTTCAGACACGCCGGAAAGTTCTGCTACTTCCTTGCGCGAAACGATATTACCCACCTCCAAATCATTTTATGTACGCGCGTACATTTTCTCATGCAGCCATACCTCTGTCAATCCCCAAAAAGCGTACCCCATGGATGGATAAGCTCTTTTCGTTACTCAAAGGAAAGGGTCTCGATTCCTTAAGGCTTAAGCATACTAATCATTCCTACTCCAATCATAAGTACTGTAATTCCCGCAAGTATGCCTATCCATTCCTTTGGACTCTTCTTTTCCTTAAATATTAAAATGCTGCCAACACAAGCAATCGCAATGCTCGCTTGAGAGATCGGAAAACTAGCCGCCATGCCGATCAGCCCGTTGGAAATAAATAATGCTAGATTCGCGATGCTCCAAACCAATCCTGTAGGTAAATTGCGAACCACCAGAGAGAATCGTAGCCGCTTTTTGCCCTTCAGATTCATGACCATGGCTGAGCATAGCATACCGAGCGATTGCGGCAGAATGACGGATAGTCCCGATATATGAAAGAACTGATTAATAACGACATAACTACTTAACGCTAACCCCGAGCAAACCAACATTATGATAATGGGTACCGGCAAAGGCTTGGACAACCCAGCAGACTTGCCCTGATAGCTGGTTAACAGAACCCCTGCCAATATACACAGGAGAGAACCAACGCCTATCCCATATTGGTACCCTGTTATCCATTCACCCAAAATAAGTGCGGCAAATAGCGTCGTCCCTATCAACTGCAGACCACAAATCACAGGAATGGCGATCGATACGCTTACTTTTTGAAAAGCTTGAAACTGAAGCAATTGTCCAGCAGCCCAGAAAATACCAGATATAAAACTTACCACAAAATGAATCGGTGCTAATGAGGTGGGGTGAATGATATACAAGCACAGGGCAAACAGCACAGCACCAATCACGGTACCTGTCAGCTGTTCTCGGGGACTGGCTTTTGTTATATGTGCCAATATCGGCATAACTCCCCAGCCAACGGCTGGAATAAAAGCAATAATGAAATCCACGTGCAGAATTCTCCTCCCGTAAAAAGTACTCTTCCTACAATTGTTAAATATGCCATGCAGGAAAAAATCTACAGTTTTACGATAGCAAAAAAAACCGCTTCTAAATACAAATATTTTTATAGATTAATATAGCAAAATCAAAGAAATTGTTTTCTATACGCACTGGGAGATATACTCATTACATTTCTAAAAGCTCGCGAAAAGGTCAATTGATCGGTATAGCCGACCGAATTTGATATGACCTGAATCGAATAGTCTGTATGTTGCAGCAGTTCGCACGCTTTTTTAATCCTGAGGTCTATCAGATATTGTTTAGGCGTTTCACCAGTCTCAAGTTTGAAAACGGAGGTCAGATAATTCTGATGTAGACCGAGGTACTCCGCTACTTCACTAATCTGGATGCCGCTGATGTAGTTTTTCTCAATAAAGTTTATCGCTTGAACCGAATAAGGAAGCTGCTCCTTTACCGACATCGTTTCTCCCAAGTCGTGCACAAGTTTGGCGAGAATATGGAATAAATACCCCTGTATAGCCAACGATGAAGAAAGTGTGTTATCTCCGATCCGCAACATCTCAAGAATCGTGGAATGAAAGAACGTAATATCTTCAATATCGATTACATAAGGGTTCTGGCTTGGAAGTGATATGTTCTGCAGGTAGATGTCGGATTTAATGCCCATAAAGCCGACCCAACAGTACTCCCAAGGCTCGGCTTCATCCGCCTGGTAATAAGCTACCCTATTGGCCGGAATTAAAAAAGCCTGTCCTTCTCCTATATCGTAATTTTTGTTGTCAATCACCAACCTACCTCGTCCTTTTAGCACAAAATGAACCAGATTAAAATCGCGGGCGATGGGTCCAAAATCCTGATTGGATAAGCAGAGCTCTGTGCCACAGTTATATAAAATCAAATCTGATATATTTTTATGCTCTGAACTGGTATAAGTATCTACATATTGAATCATATTCTCGCCCATTGGTATCCTCCCCACTTTCCCAAATAAAGAACCTACGCTTGTTAATTTATCAGTATAGCATAAGTTAAGGATGACAAATATCCAGAAAAGGTTTATCTCTAAACTATAGTTTTTTGTAAGGTTCTTTGTTTTTCCTATATTCGACTTAAAAAAAGTCATGTATTTTCTATCACTCCCTTTGTTATGCTGATTCAATAATAGCGGTTTCAAGTGGTTTGACATATTTGGAAAGGGGCTATGTACATGGCTAGTCTACAAGTTAACCAAAAGGAACGGACATTTCACTTAACGAACAAATACTGCAGTTATCTTTTCCGTGTCATGGAGAACGGGCAATTGGAGCATTTATATTACGGCAAAAAAGTAGAGTACCTGGGTCAATATGACCGTTTTATCGAGCGAAGCTACCGTCCTGTGTCTGTCGGTGAGTTTGATAGTGACTTGGTGACATCGTTGGAAAGTATTAAGCAGGAATTTCCTTCTGCGGGAAGTGGAGACTTTCGAGAGCCGGCAATTGAGATCATACAGGAGGACGGATCTCATATAATGGAGTTCACTTATGATCGTTACGAGGTAATCGCTGGGAAGCCTAAAATCCCCCATCTTCCAGCTACGTTTTGTAAAGAAGCACATGAAGCAGAGACACTCCTCATCACGCTGACCGATTCTCTTACAGGAGCGGTGGCCGTGCTTGCTTACACCATCTTCAGTGAACTGCCCGTGATCACGAGATCCGTATCCATAACGAATTCCGGGAATAATCCCCTGAGAGTCAACCGTCTAATGAGCCTGAGTCTTGATCTCCCTGACTCCGAATATGAAATTATTCATTTATCAGGGGCTTGGGGTAGGGAACGTCATGTGGAGCGTACACCATTGAGACCTGGGCTACAGTCGATTGGGAGCACTCGAGGAATTAGTAGTCATGTTCACAACCCATTTCTGGCGCTTGCCAAACCCGGATCACAGGAACACCAAGGAGAAGTGTATGCGGTTAATCTCGTTTACAGCGGGAACTTTCTTGCCCAGGCGGAAGTGGACAGCTATTCAACTACCCGATTGATGATTGGCATTCATCCTGACAAATTCTGCTGGACCCTGAAGCCAGGAGAATGTTTTTATTCGCCTGAAGCAGTTCTGGTCTATTCTGAGAGCGGTTTAAATGGCATGAGCCAAGCATACCATAGCCTGTACAATAAACACTTAATTCGCAGCAGTTGGACCGAGCGGGAACGACCTGTATTGATCAATAACTGGGAGGGGACCTATTTTGATTTTACTGAGCAGAAAATAGTTGATATGGCAAAAAAAGCAGGTGAACTGGGGATTGAACTCTTTGTCTTGGATGACGGATGGTTCGGTCGAAGAAACAATGATACCTCTTCCCTCGGTGACTGGTTTGAAAATCCTGAAAAGCTACCGAACGGGATCTCGAATTTGGCAAAGAAGATCAATGCGCTCGGGATGAAATTTGGTCTTTGGTTCGAGCCGGAAATGGTTAACTCCGACTCTCATATTATGAGGGAGCATCCAGACTGGGTTGTGGGAACACCCGGCCGTCAACGCAAGCATGGACGCCATCAATATGTTCTTGATTATTCCCAACCGCCTGTTGTGGATTACCTGTTTAAGTTAATGGATGACGTGCTCTCTTCTGCTCGGATCGAATACGTAAAATGGGATATGAATCGATGTATTTCAGAAGCCTATTCGTTATCTCTGGGCAAAGAAAGACAGGGCGAATTTTTTCACCGCTATGTCTTGGGTGTATATGCTTTATATGAGAAGCTGATTACCGAACACCCTGAGATTTTGTTTGAGTCCTGTGCTTCCGGTGGAGGACGGTTTGATCCAGGAATGCTTTATTATGCTCCGCAAACATGGACAAGCGACGATAGTGAGGCTATAGAACGTCTGAAGATTCAGTATGGTACATCCATGGCCTATCCGCTTAGCAGCATGGGTGCTCATGTGTCAACCATCCCGAACCACCAGGTAGGCAGAACCGCACCGCTGCAAACCAGATCCAATGTCGCTTACTTTGGTATATTCGGTTATGAACTTGACCCATTGGCTTTGTCCGAAGAAGAGTGCGATGTAATTAAAAAACAAATACAAGTGTATAAACGTCACCGACGATTAATTACACAGGGAACCTTTTACCGTCTGCTAAGTCCCTTTGAAAAAAATGAGACTGCCTGGATGGTCATTGATGCAGAATGTGAGCATGCTCTCGTTGGTTGGTACCAGGTGCTCTCGCGTCCGAATCAAGCTTATTTACGACTAAAGCTAGTCGGGCTGGACGAAATGGCAGTATATGTTGTGGAAGAGCTGGGCCAACGTTTTACCGGCAGCGAGTTAATGAACATTGGACTTATACTCACCCCGCCTCATAAGGCGGGACAGGATTTTAATATTGCGGAGAAATACGATTTCGCATCTCAATTATTTACTTTAACAAAAGAGATTTCCTCATGATTGGATTATGACTTGAAGAATTAGATCAAAGACCCGTTCTTCTCTCCAGTTCCTCTGTATATCTGGCGCCCATCAAAGTGATCTGCGAGGCTGCGCTGTTAATATTGCGCACATCTTCGGATGTGAGTTCAATGTCCACTGCGCCTAGATTTTCTTCCAGACGGCTTAATTTCCGTGTGCCCGGGATTGGAACGATCCATGGCTTCTGGGCTAGCAGCCAGGCGAGTTCGATTTGGGCTGGCGTTGCTTTTAACTGCTCAGCCATCTCTTTAAGCAGGTCGACCAGCACCTGATTGGCCTCCAGTGCTTCTGGAGTAAAACGTGGAAGAACGCTACGCAAGTCGCCATAATTGAATGTCGTATTTGCTGAAGGAGATTTTATATAGGCTGTTGCAGGGACCTTATGGCGTCGAATTGGCTCAGATTGCAGTCGAAGGAAGCAGCACCTATCGAATCCGAGATGCTATTGACTATATTGTCTGGAATTGGGACCAGTCTTTTCGGATCGAAGATCTTGCAGACACCGCCAGCATGAGTGTTTCTTCGTTCCATCGGCATTTTAAAGAGGTAACCGCCATGAGCCCAATTCAGTTTCTTCATTAATAGACATATAAGTTAAAACATTCAATTATCATTTAGAATTTTAGGGGTTGAACACAGTGAAAGTGGATCAGGGCCAAATACAAGATTGGCGGACTGCTTGGCCTCCTCGATGACCTTCATGACCTTTTCACTATGTTCAAGCATATCCGAAACTTTTTCCAAATCGTTTTCTCGGATGATACGGTCAAATTCAACGAATTCGTCATACATTCGATGCGAATGATCTTTTAGATCCACCCGAATTGGCATTTCCTTATTCGCAGTGTAATCAAAGCAGTCGCATATATTAGCTGAACTTGCCATGTGTATATAGCCCTTATTGCCTTGAATGTTCACGGCATTGGGGGCCGTACTATCTTTTGAACCGATGCAGACACACTTGAAATCACCGTAATCAAGCAGCAGCATACCTGAAGTATCAATTCCACGCTCCATGTTCGCCCAATACTCCACTTTCTTAGGGCTCCCGAAGAATCCAACAACAAAATGAATATTATATAAATTAATATCCATCAAGGCTCCACCAGACATTTCTGGATTAAACGCAGGCTGGATTATTCCCGCTTTGAAAGCTTCATACCGAGATGAGTATTGAGAATAGTTGCATTCAACGATTTTGATCTCACCAAGTTTAGATAGATACTCCTTCATGGACAAATAATTTTTCAAATATTGATTTGTTATGGCTTCCACCAATATCAGTTTTCTTTGCTGAGCAATTTCTTTTAGCTCTAGGAATTCTTGCAAATTGGAAGTAAACGGCTTCTCACAAATGACATGTTTACCACTCAATAATGCTTCTTTGGCATATGAATAATGAAGATGATTAGGCAGCCCGATATAAACTGTATCCACTTCACGATTCATCAGCATCTCGCTGTAATCCGAATAAATCTGAGAGATTCCATATCTATGTTGCCAATCCAGTAATTTTTCCTCATGACTAGGTCTAGAACAAATTGCCTTTAATAAAATAGTCGGGATATCCTGAATAAAGCTCAATAGATCCCCTACGATCATCCCTGCTCCGACAATTCCCAACTTCATTTTAGTTGCACTCCTCTATACCTTTTTCAAGTATTTCCATACAAATTATCGTTTCTTCGTCTTTAATCACTTTTTCTTTACCAAGTACGATCGACTGATAGATATCGTCATATACTCGAGCATAGTCTCCCTTTTCAGAAACGACTTTTTCTTCATGATACTCGCCTTTATCATCCAGATATGTTAAGATGCCGTAATGCTCGGGCTGGTCGATGCCGAAATCGGAGTGTCCCTTAGGCAGATAGTATAATTTCAGATGCTCCTCCTGACGATCCTTCGTTTGCTTTATAAAAACGCCTTTTTTTCCGTGTACAACAAAACCCGGCCGCTCTTTTAAGCGAAAAAAGCTGGATTTGATGGATACCTTGAGCGAGGGATAATAAAAATCCAGATCAAAGTAATCATTCATTCTCCCAGTACCCAGCAATTGACGAACATCATAATGGATTGTGTCCGGCTTTCCAAAATAGGAAAGAACCTGGTCAATGGTATGAACGCCATGTCCATATAGGTAACTGTTATATCTGGAAAAATGAGAAGTGGAGTTCGGGATCTCAGGGCGATAATAATCGTAATGCATCTCCACCTCCAGCAAATCTCCAAGCTTTCCTGATTCAATAACCTTCTGGGTAGTGAGGAAATCCGAATCGTAACGTCTATTCTGATAGCATTGTATAACCAGATTTTTCTCTTTAGCATATTGGAAGATCGACACGGCTTCTTCTTTGGTTAACATAAAAGGTTTCTCAACAAGTACATTTTTCCCGTGGTCTAGCGCCATTTTCGCATAAGAGTAGTGGGATTCTACAGGTGTACAGATAACAATCAACTGAATCTCCTTATCGTTCATTAAAGATTCTATATTATCTGTATACAGCACGTCAGGGATTTTTTTCCACTCCCTTTTATCTGGATTACGGGCATATATCGTCTTCACTTTCAATTCAGCTCTGTTCAATGAAAAAGGAAGATGATAACGGTTCGTGCTTTTCCCATTTCCAATATAACCGATGGTAAGCATATTATTTCCCCTTTAGGCTCTTTTTCATTTATTATAAAAGAAGAACGTTGATCGTAAAGGATTCGCCACCAAAATGGTACATTCAACCGATTATTTTTAAAAATGGTTGTTTATTTTTAAACAAAATGTTTATTTCATATTATTTTTCGAACGTTTTATTCAATTGAGCCGGGGTGAACCTGTTGAAAATACTGATACAATTATCAGAAATGCAAAACTTTACACCAAACGAAAAAAGCATTGCATCCTATATTTTGCTTCATAAGGAAAGTATCCTGCACTTAAATATTCAGGAGCTTGCAAAGGCAACGTATACTTCGCATTCCGCAATTAATCGATTAACACATAAACTTGGGCTATCGGGCTTCAAGGAGTTTATAATCAAACTTGCTCGGGAGTTTCAGCAGAACACCCAGAACATTTCCAATGTAGACCCCAACTATCCCTTCGGTTATGATGAATCCCCACTTCAAGTGGCGAAAGAAATTGCAGAATTAATGAAAGAAACGATTGAAAAAAACTTTACATTCATGGATGATAATTCATTGTCGCAAACAGCCCTATTGCTGGATCAAGCGAAAAGGATCTTTATATATGCGTTGGGCGATTCACAAATCCGTGCGAAAAGTTTCCAAAATAAATTGGTAAAAATAAACAAGTATGTGGTTATAGCTACGGAGCTGTCTGAATGGGCTTACCATACGGCTAATCTTACGACACAGGACTGCGCTGTGTTTTTAACTTACCACGGAAAGTCGCCGATTTTTTTAAAAGCAGCACGGCATTTCGCACATGAAAATATCCCTTTTATCACAATTACAGCAACCAATCAAAGTGAATTGGCCAAACTCAGTAATATCTGTATCCGGGTGCCTAATGACGAAGTAAAACATGCCAAGATTGGTACATTTTCGTCGCAAATTGCTTTTGACTATGTATTAAATGTGATCTATTCCTGTATCTATAAAATCGACTACTTGAAAAACATGCAAACCCTAACACAATCGTTGGAGAATTCGCATCTCAATGACATGATGAATGACGTATAAAATAAATATGCACTAAAACAAAAAGTCGCCAATATGGCGACTTTTTCAGTAAGTATATATATTGTTCTCCTCAGTCAAGGCTCAACTTTCATCTATTGCTTTTCGAATATCATAATCATTGATATCGATATCTACATTCATTCCAAGTGCCAACTTTGCCAGCTGATTTCCAATAAAGGGGCCCATGGTCAACCCGGATGCTCCAAGCCCATTTGCCGCTATAAGACCATCCCAGCCTGGAACAGCTCCGATCACCGGTAGAAAACCGGGTGTAAAAGGACGGAAACCAACTCTTACCTCCTGAAAAGTGCTGTTTGCTAAATCAGGGGCCAATTCTAAACCTTTATCCAGAATTTCCTGCATCCCCCCTGCTGTTACTCTCGTATCGTAACCTTCGATTTCATTTTCGTGAGTCGCCCCTATTACGATCTTCTGTTTATCAAAAGCCAGCAGATATTGATCAGAAGGAGGTATGACTACAGGCCAAGTGCCTGTGTCTTGCCTATTAGGAACCTGCAAATGCATAATTTGTGCTTTTTGATAACTAACCTTAAAATGAATGCCCAAAGGCAACAGTAGTTGATTTGCCCATGCACCTGCACAAACAATGACCTTGTCAGACGAGAAGCTTTGTGCACCGACCACTACTCCCGTTACATGGTCGGACTCATATTGAAGCGTAGCATTTCCTTGTATAAGGACCGCCCCGTTTTTTTGTGCTGATCGGACCAACGCATCCCGCAGCGCACGACCATCTATTCGGGCGGCACCGCTTATATGAACAGAATGATAACCTTCTACTAACAAAGGAAACCGTTTATGGGTTTCTTTTTCATTTAGCCGGGTAATTTCACCGATTTCCGGTGCATCCGCTTGTCGTAAGTGTGCCCGCGTCTCCATTTTTTTGATTTTCTCCAAATCATCATGAATACTGAGAGCCCCCACTTGAGCATAGCCAGTTTCTGTTTCTCCCTCGCTTTTGAGTTCTTCAATCAACCCAGGGTAAAAACGTGCTCCCGCTTTGGCTAGCTGGTACCAAGCCTGATTGCGTCGCTGTGATAGCCAGGGACAGATAATGCCAGCAGCGGCATCAGTAGCCTGTCCTTTATCTTTACGATCTACAATAATGACATTAGCACCCATTTTTGCTAGATGGTATGCTGTCGATGCCCCCAGAATTCCTGATCCGATTACGATGACCTTCTTCATGATTACATCCCTTTCCTACATCACTGTATCCATTATAGCGAATAGTGCATGAATGCATAAAGTTTGAAATTAATATTTTAAATCCTTATAAAGTTCTTAGAATTGATCTTTAAAGTAGTTGTCAGAACAAATGAAAAGGATGAACTGATATGGATAACATTATTTTACAGACTAAAAATCTCTGCAAAACCTTCGGACGACAACAGGCGGTGAACAACGTCACACTGTCTATTCAGGAGAATTCCGTCTATGGACTACTTGGCCCAAATGGGGCTGGAAAATCAACCACCTTGAAAATGTTAACCGGTATGCTACGCCCGACATCCGGTGAGATTTTATTTCAAGGAAAACCCTGGTCCCGAAAAGATCTTGCTCAGATCGGCGCACTGATCGAATCCCCTCCACTCTATGAGAATTTGACAGCTAGAGAGAACCTCAAAGTTCGTACAACGTTGCTCGGATTGCCTGATTCGCAGATTGATGAAGTGCTGAACATGGTTGATTTGACCCATACCGGGAAAAAGCGCTCGGGCCAGTTCTCGATGGGTATGAAACAGCGGCTGGGCATTGCCATTGCTCTCCTCAATCATCCCAAGCTATTGATCTTAGATGAGCCAACCAACGGACTAGACCCCATTGGTATTCAGGAGCAACGCGAGTTGATTCGCTCCTTCCCGAAGCAAGGAATTACCGTAATTCTTTCCAGCCATATTTTATCTGAAGTCGAACAAATCGTTGACCATGTCGGTATCATTGCCGGCGGCGTATTAGCTTATCAAGAGGCGGTCACTCCAGGACAAAACCTGGAATCGTTGTTCATGCAGATTGCACAGGAATACCGAAAAGGGGATGAGTAGGATGCAGCAATATATAGCCGCCGAACATCTAAAATTAAAGCATACCTTCACAAAAAAGTTGGTCTGGCTTGCCCCCATCGCTACTCTTCTTCTGTGTACCGTACTCATGGGGGGACGTATGCTCCAAAGCGCCAGCTACAATTGGTGGTATTTCATGCTGCTGCCAGGTGCCCTCACCTTAATGTGCTCAGGAGTGATCCAAAAGGATGGCAAGAAGCTGAAATACCGTGCTGTCCTCGGCATGGCTGTAGATTTGGCTCAGGTATGGTACGGTAAAATCGGGGTTTGCGTAAGACTCTTAATAGTTTCCTTTATTGTCCTATTTATAGGGATAACTCTTGGCGGATTCGTATTCTCAACTTCTGTAACACTAGCAGGAAGCGTTGCTGCAACTCTAATCCTCTTCATCACCTTTTTGTGGCAAGTTCCACTTTGCCTGTTCCTGACGGACCGAATAGGCATGTTTGCCACTCTAATTATTAACATGCTGGGCAACGTATCTTGCACCATTTTGTTCGCTACGTCCTCTGTGTGGTGGGCGGTCCCTTATGCTATTCCAGCCCGATTAATGTGCGCCGTCATTAAAGTGCTACCTAATGGGCTTACCGTTCCTTCAGGAGATCCGCTTTTGGATAAAGGCGTGATTGTGCCCGGCCTAGTGATCACAATCTGCCTGTTTATAATTCTGTCGATACTGACGGCGATGTCCTTCCGCAAGCGGGAGGCTAAATAAGATGATTTCTTTTTTCCGCTATCTGAAATCCGATGTGCTTAAACTTAGAAGGCAGCCCTTACTGCTTGTGCAGCTGTTTGTGCCGCTTTTAGGCATAGCAATCTTTCTTGCCTACTATTCCTTTACTCCGTATTCACCGATTTCAAAGGTGGACGGCTATTTACAGGTCCTAGCCGTGGTTCTTCCTACCATGATTGGTATTGTCTGCTCCATTGCTGTTGAGCAGGAGGCAGTCGCTGGCAATTTCCAGCAGCTATTGATCTCGCCAGTGAAGCTGCTACCTTTCCTGAGCAAGATCAGCCTGCTCCTGATCTTGGGATTTGGCAGTGTGCTGCTTGCCTCCGGAGGCTTTGGGGCTGGCTATATATATCTTATGAGAGAGTCACCGTATGGCTTGAAGTTTTATGTGTTGGCTGCCTGCATTCTGTTTATGTCCAGTGTATTCCACTATTTTCTGCATTTTTTCATTAGTTTGCGGTTCGGCAAGGGAGCTTCCATCGGTCTAGGCATTATGGAGAGTCTATTGTCCGCTTTGCTTCTTACAGGGCTGGGTGATCATAATTGGATATTCATCCCCTCTGCTTGGGCTGCCCGGTTCATCACGATCTGGGTGCAATACGATATAAACTCAGCAGTATCTATTCCTGAAGCTATACGGCTTGATTCGGGAGTCAGCTATTGCGTAGTAGGGACCGTAGTCATCATGGTATTATTAGGATTATGGATTTGTCGTTGGGAAGGACACAATTCGTCGGAATAAAGACCAGAGTAAAGAAAGCAAGGGAAGTGAATTAAGCATGGCAAACTTGTTGGCCGTTGATGATGAACCCGCCGTTTTGGCACTCCTTCAAAATATTTTGCAGAAAGATGGCCATGTTGTCACGGTGGTCTCCGACTCCCCACAGGTTCTCACCATGCAGCTTGGAGTCTTTGACCTCATCCTGCTTGACGTGATGATGCCTACCATGGACGGGTTCACACTCTGTCGGGAAATTCGCAGCAAAATAGACTGCCCGATCCTGTTCCTCACCGCAAAATCCATGGAGAACGATGTGATGTTAGGGCTTGGGGAAGGGGCCGACGATTATATTGTCAAGCCGTTTGGTGCTGGAGAGTTGCGCGCAAGAATCAACGCCCATCTCAGACGGGAGAATCGTGAACGGCGTAATGTATTCTGCATCGGGGAAGTTCATTTCAATCTGTCCGGCAAGGAAATCACCGTTCAGAATGTTGTAGTCCCGTTTACCAAAAGCGAATATGAGATATGTAAGTTTCTAGCCCTGAACTGGGGACAGGTGTTCCCTAAAGAGCAGATTTACGAAGCTGTCTTCGGCTTGGATGGGGACAGCGATTCCGCCACCATCGTGGAGCATATTAAAAATATACGAGCCAAGCTTGGCAAAGTAGAGGTTTCGCCAGTGGAGACGGTTTGGGGGATCGGGTACCGATGGAAGTAACCAAAGTACAGCAAGCACGCAAGACAACCAAACTACGAACCATTTTTCTGGGTTATTTAGTTATGTTCTGTATCGGGACGATTGCGCTCGCTCTGTTCCTGGTTCTCATCTTCTATGTCCTGATGTCTTGTGGGACCATTCTCCCCGCGAACTATGCTGAGAATCAGGTGCGGGAGGACAAGACAATCATTGAAGCTGGCAAGACCCTACAGCCGGATTCTCGGCAGAAACTGTATAAATACGCATCATTCACTTCGGAAGGCCGCCTCAATGAGGGAAACCTTTCTGAAAAGCAGGCTCAAACTGCTTGGAGTGTTACGCAGCAGAACGATACTGCTTATCAATTTCCCTATAACTATGTAAAAGTCTCACATAATGATAAAGTTACTGTGATGCGCTATTCTGTCTCGGCTCAGTTTGAACTTCCTATCCTGCGTCAATACCTGCCGAACGCGGAATTGTCCTTTTTTGCCGTGTTCTGTATCGCCTTTCTGGGGGGAGGTGCCTTGCTGGCTTCCTCCTTCGGACGAAAGCTGGCACGTAAGATGAGTGGGTTGCAGCAGGCCACCAAACAAATTCAAGCACAGGATCTGGACTTCTCAATCGAATTCAGTGGCGTGATGGAGATCGATCAGGTGCTGCATTCCATGGATAAAATGAAAGAAACTTTAAAGACTTCGCTTCAGAAACAGTGGAATCTCGAAAGATCCCGCCGCGAGCAAATATCCGCCCTAGCACACGATGTCAAAACACCACTCACTATCGTTCGTGGAAACGTAGAGCTGCTGTCCGAGACCGATCAGTCCGAAGAGCAAAAGAACTATACGGATTATATATCGGAAAGCACCAGGCAGATGGAGCAGTATATTAAGACTCTTATTGAAATTTCAAAAGCGGAAACGCTAGTCACCCTGCGGGCGGAAACGATGGATACTGACTTCTATTTAACGAAAGTGAAAGATCAGATAATGGCCTTGGCTGCTGTCAAAAAAATATCTGTAGCATTCGCTGCATATAACCCCCCTAAGACGCTGTATGCAGACCCAGTTCTACTTGAGCGAGCCGTTATGAATGTTGCTTCTAATGCGGTAGATCAGGCGCCTGAATATAGCGAGATCCAGCTGACCGTAGAGTTTGTGGAAGACTGCATTCGGTTCAGCATCTTAGACGAAGGCCCAGGCTTCTCTCCGGAAGGCCTCAAACAGGCCGCCGAGCAGTTCTATATGGGTGACTCGTCCAGAAGAATAAATGGACATTACGGTATGGGTCTGTATATAACAAAATCCATTGTGAACCTGCACGGCGGAAAGCTGATCATCACCAACTCCACCCAGACAGGCGGCGGACAGGTAAGCATTGAGATTCCGTCAGTTCATTAGCGACATAATGAGAAAATTACCGAAATAAATAATTTGCTCTTAAGCTTGTTCGATTCATAAGGCACACACCTCTTCCTCGTTTGTTATTGAAACAATTTAAAACGCTACTGACATATGAAGGTCAGTAGCGTTTTATCATTTTGCCATCGGAATGAAAACACTCCTGGCACAGACTCGCGATTATTATAAGGAACATGGGTTATTGGATTACTATATGTGCTGCTGAACGGATGATGCTATAATTTTGCTTTGTACTCCTTGATCAAGTACGGAACCAAGAATAGACGTTCCGATAGCCCCCGTCATAAAGCTTCCCATCATATAGATACCCATACCAACTCCGGTTTGGTTGCCACTTAATGTTCGAGAAATGGTGTTTGCCATTGTAATCGGTCGCCCTCTCCATTTTCCAGAACATAAGGGGCTACGCTTCTTGGATTATGGCTTCCAAAATGCTACAGGATATTCGTATTCACGAGAGTTGTAGCTTACTACTAGATACTAGTTGGCGCGTTCAAACGATCGCACTTGAAGTCGGGATTCATGATATGAAATATTTCTATCGAATCTTCAAGGAACGATGTGGATTGACCCCGCATGAATTTCGTTTTAATGCCTGTTCGAATATACAGTAATATGTAGATCAGCATTTGACCTCGTGTTAACTCCATGTATTATAATTAATACATTTTCATTAAGCGTTAAAGATTCCCTTACGAAGGTGACGAGAGATGACAACAAATTTTAAAATGAAAGAACTTATGGATCAATTCCAAATCAGTGAGGATACCTTACGGTATTATGAGAAAATAGGTCTTCTTCCTCCCGTGGCCCGCAAAAATAATGGGCACAGGATATATAACAATTCACACAAAGAGGCACTTTTAATGATCAAGTGTTAAAAAAAAGCCGGAATGTCGCTGAAGGAGTTAAAACCTATTATCCAGCTTCAATTAGATGAGAGCAACATATCAAATAATGAATGGTATGATAGGCTTTACAATTACCAAAAAAAGATAGATCAGCAGCTGCAAGAACTTCAGGAAATTAAGGATATGATTGAATTGAAATTGCAAACCGGGCAAAAATTTGGCCATAACTTTTTGCCGCTTGAGACCCAAACTTAATCTTTTTTTAAAACTGAATTGCTCTGCTTGACCTAGTGTTTACACCAGGTTGTAAGATGTGCATTAGATTCCCTCCAAGGATTCCACATCATACAAAAGGAAGCTTATAAACATGAACAATACAATAGCAATAGGAAAAACAGGATTAAAAGCATTTAAACTTGGTTTTGGAGCAGGTGTGGTAGGTAATTCAATGATGTATCCAAAAGTCGATGATACTCTAAGCCGACAATTAATTAGAACTACCCTTGCAAAAGGCGCTAGCTTGGCTATTAACGCGTTCAGCCGTTGATCTAATTATTCCAGGTGCAACCAAGCCTGATCAAATCGAGTCCAATCTTCAAACTCTGGGTGTTCGACTAACAAGTGGCGAGCTTAAGCAACTCGATATTCTTTTCAATCAAAATAACTTGTTTACAGAGTAACAGATTGTCATTGTTCTACATACACTTCCTAATACACAGAAAGGGTTCTAAAGTGGAAACTTTAGAACCCTTTCTTGCAGAAGTATTTATTTTGTAATCGTAATTTGTTTGGATGCAGTATTATAGTTCACCTGATACCCCGAAAGCTCGCTAATCACTCGTAATGGAACCAGCGTGTAGCCGTTAACAATAACCGGAGCTGTGATGTTCGTCGAATAACTCCGGGAGTTGTTCAACTCATACACGGCAAGGGTAGAATTCTTGACCTGAAGCACTACTTGTTTGCCGTCTGTAGGTCGAGTCAGAATGATCTTTTTGGTCGCTTTTTCATAATTTACCTCGTAACCTATCCGTTCACTGATAAAGCGCAACGGGACCATCGTCGCCCCATTTATGATTCGCGGAGCCTGAGCCATCGTCGTAGCACGACCATCGACATAAGCTGATTTAGCTCCTGGTGTCAGGGTGAACGAAGTTGAATATGAGGAAACCGCATTGTTAGGGTAGGAGGACGTTGTACCAGAAGTTGTTGTTGTAGTAGAACTCGTCCCGGATGATGAACTACTGGTCCCAATTGCTCTATTGCGAATAGCTTCTAACCGATCCAGCAAATCGCTTTTACGGGTTCCACTCGGCAGATCACTAATTGCATCTCTGGCAGAACGCCAGTCGGAGGCATTCAGACTGTTTTCTGCAATTCGCATCAAATCTCTCGCTTTCTCATAGTTCGATGAACTAGATGACGAAGATGAGTAGTAACCATCCGAATCCGTGCGTTCTGATATCTTAACACCGCTAGACTCTCTTCCATTACTATTGACAGTCACGACCTTTATCTCATACCAGCGTCCTTCTCGCAAATCCGTGATTTTATAGGACTCAGAACTTGTAGTCCCCTCATAATCACCATCAACATATATCTTTACCTTGTCGGCTTTACTCGGCATATCGTAGGTGATTTTGATCCAGGTGTCGCTCTTACTATCTACTTCAAGATTGGACACTTCTGACGAATTGGAGGACGTACTGTCCGTTGTGGCAGTCAGTCTCACACCAGAGGACAATGCACCTGTGCTTCGCTTGGACCTAATCGTGAACGTGTAGGTCTGGCTTGCCGAAAGATTGTTGAATGTATAGGATGATCCTGTTGAATCAGTTACCAGTTGCCCATCCTTATACAGACTGACCGTATTAACTCCGCTAGGTCTTGTCCAGGAAACAGTAACGCTATAGTTATTAACTGATGTCACTGAAGCTCCTGTCACTTCGGGCACTGTATCAACGGTGAGCGCTGAGGTCGTAACCGGAATACTGATTCCTCCAGATATGTTGCCGGATTTGTCAATAGTCTTGACCAGTACTGTATAGTTTGTGGAAGCAATCAATCCACTGAATGAATAGGACGTCCCTGTAGTTCGCTGCACTTCCTTACCATTTAAATAGATGATCGCTTGGCTCAGGTCAGCATCTTTAGGCAATATGTAATTTACGACAAAAGCGTTATATCCTACATTCGTCGCTGTCAGCCCGCTTACCTCTCCTGGTGGTGTCTTATCTACAGGGACATCAACGGAAGCCGTTTTAGCCTGTATTGCCGTACCTAGAGATTCATCTCCACTCTTATTCACCGTTTTCACGCGAAAGGTATATGTCGTGTTCGGCTGTAAACCGCTCATCATATAAGAGTTACTTCGAATGTTATCTACATATACATCGTTAGTGACATTTACCACTTTTATGTGGTCAAAATTAATGTCCGACGGATTGCTCCAGGAAAAATTTACTTTTGTTGTTTCTGTAGGAACCGCTGTCAGATTGCTTACCTCTGCCGGTGCGATATTCGCAGTAACCATTTGACTCGACATTACTTTTAGCATTTGGTTAAGATAGGTATTCTGACTATAACCTTTTGTTAACGTAGTCACTTTCGTGCCCGAAGTAACAGGCACATGACGGCCTTGAGCGGTTGCTAATTTGGTATGTAACTGTGCTGTATTCAGGCCTGTCAGATTTGAGTTATGCCTTTCAGTCGACAACGCGCTAGCCACTGCATCGGGTGCCAAAATGCCATATCCCGTATTCAAAATCAGTGTAGCCGTTGCGAACGGAGCCATCCATTGACGCAAACGTTTTTTATTCATAATCTATGCTCTCCTTGATACCAGTATGGAAATTTTATTTGTCAAAACTAATAAGTCAAGCTTACAAACCCTTCTGCTGCAATCCAGCTTTTAAAATTCACACTAAAATGTACAGACATTCATTTAACTGTTATCGGAATTTCCATACAAAATGTTTAGGTTTCACACTAGCATTTTTACAGATAGGGGTCGCGCAAACAATATATGCTAAGCCTTCGAACTACACCAGCTTAGTGTTTTCTCTTACTCCAAGCCATCTTTCTAAGCCCCATTGTTTGTTTCAACAATTTAAACAAAATTACGATTATCGTTTCCGGGGACGCTAAGCTGTGGGACGTTGGAAGCAGAGAAATGAAGCATTGGTGGGAGATACTTCTATCATGTGAAAGCTCTGACATAACCTTTGGATTCAGCTATAAATATTCGATATATCGTAACTTTCTACCGTTTAATAACATTGCATTATAGGATATATTAAATTTTAAGCAATAGGAGAAGGAGGTGTATTATGTTCAAAAATGCCTTTAAGATGTTTGGTGTTATTGGTAATATTGAAGCGATTTCATATCTGCTGCTTGTGTGTATCGCTATGCCACTTAAATACGCAGCTGGAATGCCACAAATGGTAAGCTGGGTGGGTATGATCCATGGGGTACTGTTCGTGGCCTATGTTGTAGCGACTGTCGTCATGCTGATTCTGCAAAAAATAACGCTACTGCAAAGTCTTGCAGCCTTGATTGCATCGCTGTTGCCGTTTGGTCCCTTCATTTTTGATCGTAAGGTGCTTAAGAAAGCCGAAGCACGGGCCAGTCATACCAGCCCGATAAAAGCTACATAAGCATGTACAAGGGAAAGTGCCAACACAATAACGTTGCTTTTTCTTCCCACTCATGCAGCAGTATACAAAAACAACCGATGGCTCTAAACCACTCGGTTGTTTTTGTATACGCGAATTGTAAATTGTTACTTTCCCACGCAGTAAGGGAGACTCTAACTTTGTCATTCTTTTCTTCCCTATCTGCTATATTTATGTAATCACAACAACTAATCTCTCGGGTAATTTACACTCATAATATCCATAAAAGGAACTTTATCCGTTTCTCCATTACTCTCTACATGAACCTTTCCTGTTCTCGGGTCCATTTTAACAATTTGTCCACGGGTTGTTTCTTCGCGTCCCCATACGGTCAATACAACTTCGGATTGCTCTCGTTGTGCTTCTACAAGCTGATTCCCGATTTCCTCCAGTACAAACTCATCCCGAGTAGGCCGTTTGGGTACCTTCGCTTTTGCCACTTGCTATCACCCTTCCTTCGTGCAAAATCAAAATCAAATTCATTCTATTTTACCATACTTTTCATCATTTGGTGCTGGTAATGTGAGTAAAATTACGTCTCAGAGCCACAAAAAAGCCGAGTTCTCAAAACCGAAAACATCGGCTTTTTAAAGTTGCTTGTTGGAGCTCATTAGGAGCGATTGAAAATCGAAGAGACAGGATTATTTGACCAACTGTGGAATGTAATCCACGATATTATAAATAGGAGCACTGCTCTGTTGCGTAACGGCCAAAATCAATGCACCTTCGAGCATCGAAATAATAAGTACCGCCAGACTGTGTGCCTTTTCCTCTTCCCAGCCCGAATCCTGAAGGCGCTCCATATAGATGTGCTGCCAATCTGTAAACGTATTCACACAGGCATGACGTAGCGATTCACTAATACAGGAAGTTTCCGCAGCAGCCCAGAAGCCAATCGGCATGAAGTCGTTAAAGCCGGTACGGTCTGCCTCCTCAGCTGTATTACGAATAAAATCCTGAATGGCTAGTACTGGATTATCATTCCCGTTCAGTGTCTGTTTTAATTTTTGCTTTATAAACTCATTCCCTCTTCTTATGC
This sequence comes from Paenibacillus sp. SEL1, assembly GCF_054602535.1. Classification (NCBI taxonomy): domain Bacteria; kingdom Bacillati; phylum Bacillota; class Bacilli; order Caryophanales; family Paenibacillaceae; genus Paenibacillus; species Paenibacillus sp. SEL1. The sequence goes on from NZ_CM137723.1 coordinate 5,047,730, forward strand.
ACTCCAAAGCCAATTCTTCTTTACCACGCGGAAAATAATAATAAAGTGACCCTTTCGGTGATCCACTCTCCGCAAGAATCTGATTCAGTCCGGTCGCGTGATACCCCTGATGAAAAAAGAGCTTCGATGCGGTTTGTACGATATTCTCGTATGATTCGGGTTTAGCAGCCATATACAGCATCCTTCATTATATAGTAGTTATAACTTATACTTTGACAAAAAAATAACAACATGTTTATTATATATAGACCGATCGTTATAATTCAACACCATTAATTTATTGGAGGAACAAAAACAACATGAATACAATGAGTCAATCGAGTTCACCCTCTGAACCCAAAACGTTCAAGGTGCTACCTATTATGATTGCCCTGCTCCTTAGCGGCTTTATTGGGATGTTCAGTGAAACGGCACTTAACATTGCACTGAATGATTTGATGCAGATTTTGCATATTACAACTGCAACAGCCCAATGGTTGACTACCGCTTATCTGCTTACACTCGGTATTTTAGTACCTGTATCGGGATTGCTGATTCAAACCTTTACGACAAGACAGCTGTTTGTGACATCGTTGCTGTTTTCAATAGCTGGTTGTCTCGTTGCTGCACTTGCACCTACTTTTTCAGTGCTATTGATCGCACGTATTCTTCAGGCCATTGGTACAGCGTTGTTATTGCCGTTGATGTTTAACACCATCTTGATCATTTTCCCGGCTGAAAAGAGAGGCGCGGCTATGGGGATCATCGGATTGGTAATTATGTTTGCACCTGCCGTTGGACCTACCATTGCAGGACTGGTACTGCAAAATCTGTCTTGGCACTGGATCTTCTGGATTTCCCTTCCGTTCTTGGTTCTCTCGCTGATTTGCGGTATTTTATTTATGCAAAACGTTTCAGAAACGACCAAGCCTAAAATTGATCTTTTATCTATCCTCCTGTCTTCCATTGGCTTCGGCGGTGTTGTGTTTGGTTTCAGTAAATCCGGAGAAGGTGGCGAAGGTTGGGCTAGCCTGATGGTTCTGCTTCCTGTGATTGTCGGTCTAATATCGTTGATACTGTTCTCTGTACGTCAGTTGAAGATGAAGCAGCCTATGTTGAACTTGCGTGTGTTTAAATATCCTATGTTCGTGATCGGCGTTATTATGGTGTTCTTATGTATGATGACGATCCTTTCTACGATGCTGATTCTTCCACTCTTTTTGCAAAAAGGGCTGGCTTTGTCTGCTCTAACAGCAGGTTTGGTACTTCTGCCTGGTGGGATTATCAACGGTCTCTTGTCTCCCATTATGGGCTCCCTATTCGATAAATTCGGTCCCAAATGGCTTGTCATTCCAGGGCTTGTGATCGTGGCCGCTGTTTTATTTTTCCTGTCTGGCATTACAACAACATCAACTCTCGTACTCATTATTGTGCTTCATAGCTGCTTGATGATCGGCATTTCCATGATTATGATGCCAGCTCAGACAAACGGACTTAACCAGCTCCCTATGGATTTATACCCAGACGGAACGGCCATTATGAGCACGCTCCAACAAGTTGCTGGTGCTATCGGTACAGCCGTAGCGGTAAGCATTCTCTCGAAAGGCATGGACAGCTATTTGAGCCAATCCAGTATGCCTGAATCCGTAAATGAAATGGCCAATGCCATGGCAATCGGATCACAAAATTCATTTTTCTTTGCGATGATTATCAGCGTGATCGGGTTGATCCTTGCGTTTTTCATCCGCAGAGTTCATGTTGAACATGGCACTGCCAAAGCACCCATGCATTAATTCATAAATTTTTAGCCATTCCAAATTAAACATATCTAAATATACTTAAAGGCTGCTAACCATCTCACTATTGGTTATGCAGCCTTTTTTTCATATGAATTTACATACACATTCATCAATTACATATTTACAAAGCTCCTTCATTTGGTTACGATATGGTTTATAAATTAAAGCGTAAAAATTACGATTACTATTAAGGAGGACTCCCTGTTGTTTAAGCGTTCGTATTTTAAACTATTTATACCTGCGGTAATGGCGGTGATGATGGCAGCCTGCGCTTCATCTCCGTCAGCTTCACCCTCTCCATCTGCTGCACCACAAGATAAAAGTGTCACCTTATTGTTTAACGTGCAAAGCCCTTCTATAGATCCTCATGCTGATGTAAATTACACAGCTGTTCGTGCTGGAGTAAGTGAAACACTGATCAAAGTGAACAAGGATCTTAAGCTGGAAGCTTGGCTTGCAGAGAAATGGGACAGCAAGGACGGACAGCACTGGACCTTCAACATCCGACCAGGTGTGAACTTCCATAGCGGTAAAGCCGTCAATGCCGCTGCTGTCAAAGCCTCTTTGGAAAGAGCGCTAAAGCTCAATCCATCGGTCAAAAATGCGCTGCATATCCGTGATATTCATGCGGATAGACAAATTTTGAACATTACGACAGACAAGCCTTTCCCAGAATTTGTGTCTGAGCTGGTTCATCCGAATACGGCTATTATAGACACCACAGCTACAGGTGACCTCCCATCAGGGACGGGACCATTCAAGGTTGCCAGCTTCCGTGCTGGAAGTGAACTGAATTTAGATCGCAATGAACAATATTGGAACGGTGAAGTAAAGTTGAAACATGCCAAATTCATGTTTAACGAAGACGCCAATGCGCGTCAGCTTGCTTTTCAAGCCAAAACAGCTGATATTGTGTATCGCCCGCCAATTGAAAGCTTGGAGCTAATGAAAGCTGATTCTACTGTTAAGGTAGACTCGCTTCCTAGTTTGCGAACGCATCAACTGATTTACAATATGAACAATAACGATCTGAAAAAGACGGCTGTGCGTAAAGCATTCGATAACCTGATCAACCGGGATGAGATTGCCAGTGGTATCATGTCTGGTCAGGGAACCCCTGCTCAAGGCCCGTTCTTGTCCGACTTTCCTTTTTCACCGAAATATATTACGAAACAGTTTGATTTGAATGCTGCACGAGAAGGCTTCAAGCAAGCTGGATATACAGTGCAGAACGGAAAAGTTGCGAACCCCGACGGCAAGCCGCTTCATCTTACATTGCTAACTTACCAGTCGAGAGCGGAGCTTCCACTCATTTCCCAGCTGATTCAGGCTAACGCTAAAGAACTTGGCATTACGATTGATATCCGTCAGGTTGATAATATTGACGAATATCTCGCCGCACATCAGGATTGGGATTTAGCGACTTATAGTAGCATTACAGCCCCGCGCGGCGATGCAAGCTATTTTCTGAATGCGGCTTACATGCCTGAAGGAGCACTGAATTATGGGCGTGTGCATGTACCAGAACTCACGGGTATGATTTCACAGCTGAACACAACCGTGAATGAGGAACAACGCAACAAGCTGGCGCTGAAGGCTGTCACGCTGATTGACCAACAAAATCTGCAATCCTTTCTGGTCCATCCTAACAACGTAGTGGCCTATCGCGATTACGTACATAACTGGGTAACTAGCCAAAGTGAATACTACTTGTTGACCCAGGACCTGGATGTGAATTAGCATGTTCAAATCCATCGCCAAAAAGTTTCTTGAACTGGTTTTGTTCTTTCTTATTCTTTCCTTTGTGAGCTTCTGTCTGCTTAAGCTTGTTCCAGGCGATCCCGTTCGGAGCATTCTCCGAGTCGATGATGTAGCTGTGTCCAATCAGCAAATTATGGATATGCGCAGCCAACTGGGGCTGGATCAACCATTACCTGTGCAATATGGTAAGTGGTTGATTCAGTTGCTTCAGTTTGATTTTGGACAATCTTATTTAACCCATCGTCCGGTATTCACAGAGTTTATGGAAAAACTGCCTTATACACTTCTGCTGACCGGAGGCTCCCTGTTCATTATGCTGCTGATAGCTCTACCGCTCGGAACGATGGCAGCGCTCTACCGTAACCGCTGGATTGACAGAGCCAGTCGTGTGTTTGCCTTAATCGGCTCCTCGATTCCCAGCTTTTGGCTGGGGCTTTTGTTTATCGAATGGTTTGCAGTTAAATTGCGCATTTTGCCGTCTATGGGTGAAGGAACCGCTTTTCATTTGGTACTCCCTTCTCTTACCTTGGGATTGGCAATGGCAGCCGTTTATGTACGAATGATCCGCGCAAGTCTGATTGAAAGCTCGGGGCAAGACTTTATCAAAGCGGCGCAAGCCCGTGGAATCAGCCCCATCCGCATTTTTTTCAGACACATGCTTCGTCACAGTCTAGTCCCGCTCATTACGGTATTCAGTGAGAGTATAGGCAGCCTACTGGGAGGCACAGTCGTAATTGAAGTGCTATTCGCCTATCCGGGGCTGGGCAAATGGATTGTGGATGGCATCGCTGCAAGGGATTACCCCATTATTCAGGGCTATACCGTATTTATGGCTGCATTCATTGTATGTATCAATATTTTGGTAGAGCTGTCCTACCGTTGGGTCAATCCTGAAATTGCTTTGAAGGAGAAACGTTTATCATGATAAAATCCGTACATGCGGAAAACAGGCAGCTCACTAGAACGCGATTGTCCAATACATGGATCGTGTCGCTCTCCATCCTGCTCATTCTTGCAGCAATTACAGTCGTTTCGTTGCTTGCTCCGCAAGATCCGTATCGTATCCAGATGGGGAATCGACTACAATCAATCAGCGCTACACACTGGCTGGGAACGGATCATTTGGGCAGAGATGTACTATCGAGAGTGATAGCTGGACTTCGGACGACTGTCGGAACCAGTTTATTGATTTTGGCCGTTTCGCTGGTTGTCGGGGTCCCTCTTGGTCTGCTTTCAGGATTTATTGGAGGCTGGATGGATCGTGTATTCAAGCGGGTGGTCGATGCCTTCATGACATTACCTGATTATATTTTTGCCATTGTACTGAGCGGTTTGCTCGGACCAGGCTTAGTAAATCTTATTTTCGCGGTGACTGCGGTAAAATGGGTTGGTTATGCACGTCTAGTGCGTAGTACCGTTCTGGCAGAAAAGCAAAAGGATTACATTTCATTATCCATACTGGCGGGTGCCTCCTCCCTGCGGATTGTCATGCGGCATATTCTCCCCCATGCAATTGGGAATGTTCTTGTGCTGGCTACGCTGGATATCGGCAAAATCATTTTAATGATTGCCTCCCTATCTTTTTTGGGCTTAGGTCCACAGCCGCCAATTCCCGAATGGGGTACTATGTTGAATGAAGGACGAGCGTATTTTCAAATGGCTCCCCACCTGATGCTGGTTCCAGGGATAGCTGTCGTGCTAACAGTGCTACTGGCGAACGTATTGGGAGACAAACTGCGCGACCGTTATGATGTTAAAACCCGGACAGAGGAGTGAGCTGTACATGCTGACTATTGAAGGCTTAACGATTCGGACAAATGTAAAAACGATTGTAGAGCAACTGGAGCTTGCCATTCGTCCGGGGGAATGGTGTGCTCTAGCCGGCGAAAGCGGTAGCGGCAAAAGCATGACGGCGTTCGCTATCGGCGGCCTTCTCCCCTCTTCTGTTACAGCGGAAGGAATCATTGCGTGGAAGGACAATAATTTGCTAGCCCTATCCGCTAAACAACGACGTTCTTTGCTGGGTAGTGAAATATCTTACATTTTTCAAGACTACCACGGGGCTTTCACCCCCTTTCTGCGTGTAGGCAGCCAACTGGACGAGCTGATGCGCGCCCATGGCAAACAAGATCGCAAGGCGCGCAAACAGCACTGTATCGAGGTGCTGGAGCGCGTACAGCTTCCCGCCGAGCGTGTGTACCGCAGCTATCCGTTCCAGCTCAGCGGCGGTCAATTGCAACGGGCAGCTATTGCGGCTGCACTACTGCTGGAGCCGAAGTTGCTTATTGCCGACGAGCCTACAACAGCGCTGGATACGCTCACAGCTCATCGGGTGCTCCAACTCATTGACCAAATCCGGACGGAGACGGGTATTTCCGTCTTGTGGATCACTCACGATCTGCGTCATGTACGCAAGTATGCAGATCGAATCGCAGTGATGCGCAAAGGTTCACTGGTTGAAATAGGTGACACGCAAGCGGTGCTGAACCATCCGAACCACCCGTATACTCGTCGTCTACTGGCGGCTATTCCGCCGCTGTCTCCGGGCGCTCCAGCACGTTTACCTTACAACAGCACTGAAGAACAGAACGCAATGGAAAGGAGCGCTTTACATGGATAACCAAGCCACCTGCGCTCAGCGGCAAGACACGTCTAATCCTGTCGTGACCGTCTCCGGTTTGACGAAGGCTTACGCTGGAGGCAAAACGGTGCTGCAAGATGTTGCTCTGACGATCTCCCCCCGAGAATGTCTGGGCATCGTCGGGGAAAGCGGCAGTGGGAAAAGTACACTCGCTCGCTGTATTTTGACACTGGACCCATTTGATCAAGGTGAGCTTAAACTGGATGGACAGTCTATCCGAGGGCTAAAGCGGAGCGAATTAAAACGGATTCGCAGCAGGCTGGGTGCAGTATTTCAACATCCATCTGCGGCTTTGAACCCCAGACTAACCATCCTGCACTCCCTGCTGGAGCCACTGGACCAGCTTAAGTACTATGTTCCTTCCTTTATGGCGGGTATGTCCTCAGAACGTCGGGATATAGCAGAACATTTGCTTGATATGGTAAAGCTTCCAGCCAGCTATCTGGACAAGTTTCCACATCAGCTCAGCGGTGGGGAAAAGCAGCGTGTAACCATCGCACGTGCCATCAGCACAGAGCCGGATTTTATCGTATTGGACGAGCCAACGGCTAGTTTGGATGTGACTACACAAGCTACCGTTTTAAATCTGCTCAAGGATTTGCAGGATGAGCTAGGACTGGCTTATCTGTTTATCTCACATGATCTGGCGGCTGTGCACTTTATGAGTGATCGAATCATGGTCATGAAAGAAGGCAGTGTGGTTGAGCATTTTCCCAAAGAAGCATTATTTCATTCGGATCGCCATCCTTATACACAATCATTACTGGAGGTTTTTTCAACATGTTGCCTTCCCACCGAGCCTATCTTGCTTTAGCTATCCCTTTAATTATTTCGACGATTACGACCCCGCTGCTCGGTGCGGTGGATACAGCTGTAATCGGTCATTTGAGCCATTCCGCGTATTTAGGCGGTGTAGCGGTGGGCACTCTTATTTTCAATACTTTATATTGGCTGTTTGGCTTCCTGCGAGTCAGCACATCGGCTTTCACGGCACAAGCCGCGGGGGCACAAAATAACGACCAGAGCATAGCTGCTCTCATGCGCCCACTGGCCATTGCTCTACTCATTGGAGCGGTATTCATTGTGTTACAAAAGCCAATTCTGCTAGCTTCTCTTCAGCTAATCCATCCGGCTCAGGATGTGGCGGCGCAGGCAGCAATTTATTTTAACATTCGTATTTGGGGAGCCCCTCTTACATTGGTGAACTATGTGCTGCTTGGCTGGCTGATGGGATTATCCCGTGTGAAGGCTACATTATTTTTGCAAATTTCAATGAACGTAATCAATATGGTATTAGCTATTGTATTTACACAGATGATGCATTGGAATGTCACTGGTGTAGCAAGCGCTACTCTAATTGCGGAGGCTCTTGCATGTATATTGGGTCTAGTTCTGGTGTTCCGCTCATCGATTTGGAGAGAATGGAAGCAAAGCGGACAGATGAATTGGCGAGGTTGGTTTGGAGCCTCAGAGTTGAAAAGTGTCATGGCAACAAACCTTGATCTTATGATTCGTACAGCCTGTCTGCTGACGATGTTTAATCTGTTTACGGCGCGCAGTGCGAGCTTTGGGACCGATCAGTTGGCGGCGAACGCTATTTTGTTACAGATCCACTATATTATGGCTTACTTTTTTGATGGGTTCGCTAACGCCAGTAGCATTATGACGGGTCAGGCTCGGGGTGCCGGGGATCGTAAAATGCTGCAAAGGGTTATTCACTTGTCCTGGTTCTGGACACTGGTGACCAGCGTAGTGACGGGAGGATTATATTTCGCACTGAAAGAGCCGCTTATCTCGCTATTTACGGATAATGCCACAGTGATTAGTCTTACAGGCCCTTATAATGGATGGCTTGTGGTCTTTCCGCTGGCAGCCGGGCTGGGACTGGTATTCTACGGTGTGTTTACGGGGATGACGGTAACGTATCCGATCCGTAATTCGATGCTGATCTCATTGCTCTGCTTTTTGATCGCTCTCTTCTGGTGCGTTCCCCATTATGGGAATCACGGACTTTGGCTATCCTTTATCGTATTTGCACTAGGACGGTCACTGTTTCTTGTAATCTATTTACCTCGCTTGCAGAGGATATAGCAGCACCTGATTTACATCGCTCTCAAAAACAAAGGATGTCCCAACAACCATGTACGTGATGTTGGGACATCCTTTTATTATATATTCATACGGCTTTCAGGTTAGAGTTTGCAGATACCTCTACTCGCCTTGAGGAACGGTCAAGCCCAGACCATCCGCTACACGGCGTCCATATTCAGGATCAGCTTTGTAGAAATGTCCGATCTGACGCAGTTTGATTTCATCACTTTCTACCGGCTTCATCGCATTTACGATGTTTCGGACCAGACGTGCACGCTCTTCTTCACTGAGCAAGCGGTACAGGTCGCCCGGCTGTGTGTAGTGATCGTGATGATCGTAGGCTACACTTTGAGCCTCACCAGACACTTCAAAAGGAGCAATTTTGTGCGCAGGTGATTCTTTGGGTCCACCGAGGCTATTAGGCTCATAATAAACAGATCCTCCGCCATTGCTGTCACTGCGTAATGCACCATCACGTTGGTAGTTGTGTACTTCCGCATGCGGACGGTTAATCGGCAACGAGTTATGATTTGCACCTACACGGTAGCGATGTGCGTCGCCGTAGGCAAACAGGCGTCCTTGCAGCATTTTATCCGGGGATGCCTCAATACCAGGAACAAATGAACCCGGAGAGAATGTCGCCTGCTCTACTTCAGCAAAGTAGTTCTCAGGATTGCGATTCAGTACCATGCGCCCAACCTCAATCAGCGGATAATCCTTTTGAGACCATACTTTTGTCACATCAAATGGATCAAAGCGATACGTATCTGCATCTTCTACAGGCATAATCTGCACATGAAGTTTCCATGCCGGAAAATCACCTTTTTTGATGGCATTAAACAAATCTTCTGTATGATAATCCGGATTTTCACCGGCAATTTTCGCAGCCAAATCCACATCAAGATTTTGCACACCTTGCTCCGTTTTAAAATGATATTTCACCCATACTGCCTGTCCTTCGGCGTTGACCCACTTGAACGTGTGACTACCGAAACCATGCATATGTCTAAGTGTAGCTGGAATACCGCGGTCAGACATAAGGATACTTACCTGATGCAGCGATTCAGGAGATAAGGACCAGAAATCCCAAACTGCATTTGGGTTTTTCAGATGGGTTTGGGGATGACGTTTTTGCGTATGAATAAAGTCAGGAAATTTAATGGCATCCCGAATAAAAAACACAGGTGTATTATTGCCCACGAGATCATAGTTGCCTTCTTCTGTATAAAACTTCACCGCAAAACCACGTGGGTCGCGTACAGTATCGGACGAGCCCAGCTCACCCGCCACAGTAGAAAAACGGATAAACATCGGTGTACGCTTGCCCACTTCAGACAAGAAGCTTGCTTTTGTATATGCAGACAAATCATTAGTGACTTCAAAATATCCGTGCGCCCCTGCACCTTTTGCATGAACGACACGTTCCGGCACACGCTCCCGGTTAAAATGCGCCAGCTTCTCCAGCAGATGCACATCCTGAATTAGTGTGGGACCCCGTGAGCCTGCTGTGATCGAATTTTGATTATCTCCAACAGGAGCGCCCCAGCTTGTAGTCAGGTTCGTTGATTGGTTACTCATGATTGAAATCACCTCTTGAATGAATTGGTTAACTATGTGCCTTTCACTATAAATTGTGCACAAACAAAAATCAATACTTTTTTATAATTATTATAATCTAGGATTTAGAATTAGTTTAAAATCATAAACAAAAAAGCAAGCCCCATAAGGCTTGCCGTAAATGCAGTACTGTATTTATTCACCAATATATATGTTTCATTTTTACTTTCTATAATGATTACTTTGATCACTTCTCGAAGTTTTGCCATTGAGGCTTTCAGACAATATTCATGTAGAATTCATCATAAAATCATAATAGCAGCCGCTTCCTATCAAGAAAATCCAAGATATCCTGAACCGACTGGATTACCTCTCGACCTTCAGTAGATACGATTAGATCAGGTTCCAGCGGTGCTTCATAGGGAGCATCAACCCCCGTAAAATGATGAATTTCTCCGGCACGCGCTTTCTTGTACATTCCTTTTGGATCGCGTCGCTCACATTCCTCCAGGCTGCATTGTATATAAATCTCATAGCAACCTTCCTGCTGTAAAATCTCCTTTACCATTTCACGATCTTCACGATAAGGGGAAATGGTGGCGCAAATCGTTAGAACACCTGCATGTGCCATTAGCTTTGCAACTTCAGCAATACGGCGGATATTTTCTTTACGGTCAGCGGGCAGGAAACCTAGATTCTGATTTAAACCGTGCCGAACATTATCACCATCCAAAATAAACGTGTGTATGCCTCGTGCGTATAACGCTTTTTCAAGTGTGGAGGATACCGTTGATTTTCCCGAACCAGACAGCCCTGTAAACCAAAGCACCGGACTTTTATGGCCATTCAAAAGCTGACGCGTTTGCTTATCAATATCGGACACATGCCAGGTTATATTCGAAGATGGATTCATTCAGCACCTTCCTTTTTCATGAAATATTATAGTAAAACAGTTTTTATGCACTGCCTTCACTTCAAGAAAGAACATTTTTAAAGCTATTTAAAGTATGTTGGTCTGCTTTGTGATCCAACACTGCAAAAACAATCCGGTCAAACAGCAAACCATATCCTTCATCTATAAGCACTTGCTTGAACCAGAGGGCAACCTCTTCTGGCTTATTGCGAAATACCCCGCAACCATAGGCTCCCAGCACAAGATGTTCTACACCGTTTTGCTTAGCCATTCCAAGAACGTAACGGATCCGCTCCAGCATCACTTCCCCAATCCGATTCACCTGCTCTGGCTCCCGTTCTCGCACAACTCCAGCATTTACAGCAGGTGCGGTCAGGAAGTCCACTTGATATGGCTTCTCCAGCAATGTTCCCTGATCATCCCGAAATATCGGAACTTCAGGCGAATAAATCATATAATCTGAATAAAAACAGCTCCGCAGCTTCCGATTATGTCCATACATCTCTTCCATTTGTGAAATGCAAGGATATAACGCTGACGAACGAGCCAAGCTTTCTTCTTGAGCCTGGCTGCCTCCGAGAAATCCACCTCCCGGGTTTTTAGCTGATGCAAAATTCAAACACGCCACGTGGGTCAGCTTCTCCTCTACCTGGAGTCTGTATGCCGCCTGTAACGTGCTTTCTCCCGTAATTTCCAATTTTGCAATAATCGTCTGTTCTTCTATGCGGGAAGAAGGCCCCAATATACTTTTTATTCTTTGCTCTGTTTCTTGCTTTACAGCTACCAGTTGAGAAGGTGTATATAACTTCGAGCCTGTGACCGCATTTCCTATCTCTTTTGTCATATTTACTTGAACCTGTTTGATATTCGTGTAATATCCATTCTCCAAAATGGATAGTGTCTCCTGCGCCATATGTGATCGTGCATCCCGGTTACTCCGGGAATTCATTGTATTTCTCATGGTGACTATTCCTCCTTTTGCAATACATCCTCACGTAAATTCGTCAATATTTCCCCAAGCCAGTTCGTGCCACGCCATAGCTTGCGGTTCCGTATACGAGCATCGCTCTCAGCTAAGCCTACACCCCAAATGGTGTCGGTTGGACTAGCCTCAACCAGAGTGGTTCCTTTCGTTTTAAGCAGGTGCTTGAGCAAATTGGGATTTTGGGTAAACTTGGCGTAATTACCGTCATATACAAATTGCCGGCAATTGGCCTCCCACAAGGATTGGTCAAATCCGCGCACACTGCGGCCCCGGGCTTTTTGCTCCCTTGGGGTGGGGGCTTGCATAATTTTCAGGGCCGCCTCTTCATCCCCAAAAAGCTGTGCTTTTTTCAACATCATATATTGCTCGGCACAGTTAAACTCCAATCCATCCACGACAAAATCAGAAGGATACCATTGCGAAAAAGGCGAATGACTGCGATAAAAAAATGTAAACTTTTCCATAAAGATTCCTCATTTCATATTCCTTATACTACATAAAACGCGACCGAGGCTTAAATCGGTATAACTTGGACGGACGATGTCCAGCCGCCTTTCTATACTCATTGGTTTCTTCCACGAGATCAGCTATTTTGCGACGAAAAGCTGCGGCCAACAGCTCCTTACCTAGAATAATTTCATACACCTGCTGAAGCTCACTCAGTGTAAATAGAGCTGGCATCAGGTGAAACGCGATATCTGTGTATTCTATTTTGCTGCGCAGACGCTCTATACCGTACGCAATAATTTTGGCATGATCAAAAGCAATTCCTTGTGACTCCAGCACCTCTCGCTTGATTTCAATGGTTCTTCCCTTAAGAATTTCAGTTATTTTTACTTTGGCTGATAGATGGATGTCCCCATGCTTCAATGTGATATCAATGTCTTGTTCCCATGTGTAACCTTCCGGCTGCTTCGTCCGCGTTTCCTGAGCTACGCTGTAATCCAGCTCAAACCATTGGGCATCAGCGGCATCATCCCCCGCCTGTACCTCCAAGGAATCGTGATCCACCAATGCCATGTAAGCGCAGCTGATTACCCGCATACGAGGATCACGTGCCACATCTCCCCAAGTATATAGCTGCTCCATATAAATCTGATCCACATTCGTTTCCGTTTTAAGCTCGCGTCGTGCAGCCTCTTCCAGACTTTCATCTATACCTACAAAACCACCCGGCAACGCCCATTGCCCTATATAGGGATGCTCCCCTCTTTGGATCAAAAGAAGCTGAAGGGTCTTCTCCGGCAGCTTCCGGTAATTTTGTTGGAGCTGATCCATTACCGTAAATAGCAGCATATCTACCGTTACGGATGGGCGCTCATATTCATTCGCATCATACAGGGCCAAGAACTCCTCTTCCGTCAAGCCACTGTGATTATGTTTCGATCCATCTGTCACTTGCCTCACCTACCTGTTCATATATGGGTCATTTGTCGCTTTTAATTCAAAAGTGACGAATGCTCTATGTAACTTTTAATTTGAATTAATTGATAAAAACAAAATGTTAATATCAATACAGTAATATATAAAAACTGCTTCGTCAATAGGGTGTATAGTCCTATTTTTAATCATTTGATAGTACTATTAGACTGTTTACTGAATTTCACTTGTTGCTTATTGTCATATCATGTATGATGTTTTGGTCAATATAGGAAACACAACATACTAATCACGTAGGGAGAAGATCTAATTGTCTAACCAGTTTAATCCGCAATTCAATCAGCAAGGAGCACCATCCAGACCAGCCCCTGTTTACCCGCCTCCTGTATCATTCAAGGAGTGGATGATCAGTTTACTTCTGATGGCTATACCGGTAGTTGGACTTATTATGCTGTTTGTGTGGGCATTTAGCGGCTCGACTAATCCGAGTAAAGCTAACTATGCTAAAGCAGGCCTTCTTTGGGCAGCTATTGTAATTGTGATCTATATCATTATGGCTGTTGCTCTGTTGCCTGCCATCATAAGTTCATTGAATTCAAGCAGCTACTATTGATTCTGATTACATAGCAAAATAACCTTCCGATGAATAACCTGATCATCAGAAGATCTTTAAACTAAACTGCCGATCTCATCGGCAGTTTTATTTGATTTCTTTTCGCTTTACTCTTTTATTTTCACAGCATAACGATTCATCATTCCCGGCATCCCCTGAAAATCAAGTTTGCCATGATCGATCAACTGTTGAATCCGGTATTCCAAAAAAGTATCGCTTCTTGGCTGCGACCACTGCGTTAAAGCTTGACCTATTATTTTTCCGGTGTTCACAAATTCCAGATTATCAGCTAACTGTATCTGGCTAATCATATCCAGCAAGGCCTGATCCAAATAATCCTCCGGCACATGAACAATACGGTCATTGTCCCATAATCTCAGGACACTATCTTGCTCGCTAAGCTCCAACCACTCCCGTTCGTATCGACGTCGGTCTTCCATACACACCACATAAAGTTCATCTTCACTTCGCTTAATGAACCGTTCGATTTCTTTCGAATGCACCACGCCCATGGATAAAGGGAATGGACTCTCATTATATAAATAATCATCCGGTTCCCGCTCCAAGGTATCCGTGACATTAATGACTCGAATAGGTGTAGCTCTGTTGCGCAAGAGATATAATGCAAAGCGTAATCCAACCTGCTCGTCAGCATTAGAGCCACACCAGATCGTGATCGACTTATCATCCGGAATTTCACTAAGGGTAACCATCATCTGTTCAATACGCTGCTCCCAATTGGCGTAATGAAAAAACTCATAATGCATCATCCGTTCAGCCAACCAGCTGTGACGGTTTTCTTGTCCTTCTGATGTTTCCAGCCTCCACAATGGTCCTATGGAAAACTGATCATTAAAAGTCAGCACGATACTCTCAAGCCGCAATCCTGCACCCGAAAGTCCTACCTTCATCGAGCCTGCGGCAGACTGAGAAAACAATAGATGCACATGCCTCTCCCGGGTGCGTTCATGCTCCAGGTGTTCATTTCGGCTCGTTTCCACATCATTTGCCCACTGTTTCAATATAGGAATAGCCCATTCAGGATTTTTGTCTGATAAGGCTGCAGCCTGCTCCAGTACACTACGTACAAAACCTCTAAGTCTTCGACCCTTAAAAACCTCATCATAGTCTTCATCAAAATTCGGTTCATTATGAGATAACAACAAATCACTACCTCCTCTTATCAAATTCAATTCAAACTTGTCTTTCGACCAGAAATATCTTTAGAATAGGCGTATAGCTATCACTTCTTACTCTACAATAAAATACCACAGATTGGTTACTCGACTGGAGGAAAAGAAATGACATCGGAGTGGCAGAGATTACAGACCAAACTGCCGGAATGGGTAGAACAAAGCCGTCATGAGTATATTCATGGCAAGGTAGCAGCATATATTCCTGAGCTGTCCAAAGCCCCGGCCGACGCGCTGGGTGTTGTTGTAATGAACGGTGCGGGTGAAACTGTGGTAGCCGGAGATACGGAAATCCAATTTACGATGCAAAGTATCTCAAAGGTATTTACGCTCATTCTGGCCTTGATGGATAATGGAGAGGACGTTGTCTTCTCTAAAGTGGGTATGGAGCCTACCGGAGACCGTTTTAATTCCATGCTAAAGCTAGAACTAGTTGAACCGGGCATTCCGTTTAACCCACTGATTAACGCCGGAGCAATCGCAGTCTCCTCTCTGATTCGCGGGAACAGTCCAGAAGAGAGATTTGCCCGTGTTCTCCAATTTTTCCGCCTGCTTACCCACAATGACACATTGGAATATGATCAGGATGTCTACGATTCAGAATCAGCTACAGGCCATTTGAACCGTTCCCTTGCTTATTTTCTAATGGAAAAAGGAATTTTAAGAGGTCATGTGGAGGATGTGCTTGAAGTTTATTTCAGACATTGTGCTGTCAAATTGAACTGTACTGATTTAGCTCGTATGGGACTTGTATTAGCTTACAATGGTCGAGATCCAGTGACAGGTATACCGCTGATTCCCCGCCGCTATGTACAGATCGCCAAAACATTTATGACGACATGTGGCATGTATGACGCCTCAGGGGAATTCGCCATTCAAGTCGGACTACCTGCCAAAAGCGGCGTATCAGGCAGTATTATGACGATGGTACCCGGACGATATGGCATTGGACTGGTTGGACCTTCTCTGAACCGTATGGGCAACAGTACAGCTGGTGTACACTTGCTGGAGAAGATGTCTCGGGATTTGGACTGGAGCTTGTTCTAAGTATACGAAAAAAGGGTATTCCCAGCCTTTACGGCTTAATAGGAATACTCTTTTTTGTTACGTGCCTTCTTTGTTACGAGATTTGACCGTTAATCAGTTTAATTTGAATGCGGAACGGATCAGCTACATACTTGGCGCCCTCGCGTTCTTGCACTCCATAGCCTGCTGCCTCTAAACGAGCGACAATGGCATCCAATTCCTTCTGATCTGGTACGATCAATTCAAAATAATCCAATCCGGCAGCGTGCTCAGGAGCTGGTGGGGCTCCTTCACCTGCCCATATATTCAAGCCCATATGGTGGTGGTAACCACCTGCGGAAACGAACAAGGCTGAAGAGCCATACCGACACGTAATGTCAAAGCCAAGCACATCGCAATAAAATTGCTGTGCTTTGAGCAAATTAGACACATGGAAGTGGACGTGTCCGATTACCGTTCCCTGAGGTAGTCCCTGCCAAGGTAGATTTTCGGAAATCGCAACCAAGTCTTCTGCATCCACGGGATCTGTTCCCATCATGTAAAATCCATTAGCATCCTTTTTCCATTGATCACGGGGACGATCTGCATAGATTTCAATTCCGTTATTATCGGGATCATGGATATATAGGGCTTCACTTACATCATGATCTCCCTGTCCGATTTCAATCTCATGAGCCAGCAGATTACGTAAGGACAGGCCCAGAGCTACACGGTTTGGTAGAAGAATAGCAAAATGATATAACCCGGCAGCAGATTGACGCGGCAGAATAACTGCATTTTCAATATAGTTAAGGATCAGTAGCGCATGCTTCCCATCGACAGTCAATTCAGCGGTATTCGCCGTTTGACGCAGTAGCTGAAAACCAACCACCTTTGTATAAAATTGAATAGAACGCTCCAAGTTACTAACTTTTAATGAAACCTGTCCAATTTTGGTGTTGTCATGTATATGTGCTGTCATGAGATTTCCCTCTTTCTACATGAATTGGAGGACTAAACAATCAAAAATTACTTTTCTGTTGACTCACGACGCCCGAACAAAGAGTCCAGAGACAAGCGAGTCGTTGGTGCAAATACCAGATGAAGAGCTACCAGAATAAAAGCAATATCCAGCTCATAGCCAGCGCCTTGACCATTCCCCATCAACCCGCCGGACAGTTTTGCTGTAAAAATGGCGCCGATCAAAACAATAACCAAAAGCCCAGATACATAACGAGTAAGCAATCCAAGAATCAATGCAATCCCGCCGACCAACTCAATCACCGCAACGACATAACCTAGAAATCCTGGAACGCCAATGCTGGCAAACCAGCCTGCTACATTACCCAACCCCATTTGGAATTTAGCAATTCCGTGTGCCAAAAACAAAATTCCCAGTGCCACCCGCATAATTGTAGAAATGTTTCTGCTTGCTGAACTCATGTTTATCTCTCCATTCTGTTTGTTTATTACACTCATACAAGTGCATATGAATAATTAATTTATATTACTAATAATTTGGTTAAAAAAATAATCCTGTCTGAATCTATGCCGCAACACATTAGTGTGAATCAAACTCGAATTATTAGTAATAGGAATAATTATTTTGTAATGTGAATTTATCATAAGAAACTGTAGTCTGTCAACAAATTATTTGGTATGATAAATATTAAATTAGTATACATTATATTTCCTTAAAGGAGGAACGTTCTATGAGTATAGGATGCAACATACGCGCTGCTCGTAAACGTAAAAATTTATCCATCCAGCAAATATGCGAACGAACCGGACTATCGCAAGGGTTTATGAGTCAAGTAGAAAATAATAAAACCTCCCCTTCCATCGCTACATTGGATAGTATCGCTAATGCGCTTAAGGTCCCTCTCGCTTTTCTGCTTCTTAAAGATGAGGAACGGATGCAAGTAATTCGCAAGGACGAGCGCCGTAAAACCTTATATGGTAAAAACAACCTCCAGGTTGATCATTTGGGAGGGCAAGGAAACGTTAAAATGATGCTGGTGGACATGCCGCCAGGCTCGTCTACAGAAGAGGAGCATGCTCATGGGGGAGATGAGATTCATTTTATCTTGGAGGGCACGGTATACGTGGAGCAAGGCGAGGATTCGGCTACTCTGGAAGCAGGGGATTCCTTTAGCTGGAGAGCAGCTATCCCCCACTATGCCAAAAATGTGGGAGATAGCAACGCCCGAATTCTGATCTCCGTGTTTCTCGAAGCAGATAATGACGCTTAATCGATATTTACGCAAGCACGAAGTAACAAAAGTACAAATTCCATTAAAAAAGCGCGTACCGGAAGTATCTTTTACTTCAACGATCCGCGCTTTTATATTTTAACTTGCTTTTTGCTGCTCTTAACTTATTCCATCGCCTGCTGGGCATCTGTACGCGATTCCCACGGTAACTTGAAGGTTTTCATAATTTGTTTGGTATCGGCCGGGAATCATTCCAGATCTATCTCTTTTTGGCTGCGTCAATGTCTCCAGGATTCAGACCTTCCCATATGTTCGGGATACTAACAGTCTCTGGATGCTCAAATACGAGAAACGCAGTCGGCAAATACCGCTCTCCGTATTCAGAAGAAGGCTTGTTCACAATGGCATTATCCTTGACGAGCACCGTTGAAGAACCTCCATCCAGATTAGCACCGATAACCGCTCCATGTTTAAGCAAAATATTTTGCATATCATACAAGTTGGCACCAATGCTGTACCCAGGCTGACGACCGTCGATGGTCACGAATATAATGGCCCCGTCTGCTCTTTGCCCCATTGCGGTACGGGGAGCAATTCCCCACCCCTCGCTTGCATTACGAATCAAACCTTTCCCATTCACGATTAGGCGTGGTTGAAAAGTAACCGCTTCTTGTACATTCATTTTGGACAACTCTGACAACGAATAGTGACCGGCTATCATTTTTCCCTGTTTATCAATACCTACGATTTGAACAGAGGCATTTTTGCCCATATCATTGTAGTATATCTCTCCCTGGGAAATGACAACGCCAATCGGTTTAAAACCATTCCCATTCCAGTTGGGATCGGCAAAGCCACCGCCATTTACGCCAGCAACAGCCCCTAAACGCTCGACCATACTAGATACCCTTTCTCCCCTGCCGACCTTGGCAGGAACCCCGAGCCGAATTTTAGTGGGGTCATGAACCGTCATAACATAGCCATGATAGTTACGGCCCGATACCTCTTCCACTTCAACCAGCGGCGTTTGTTGTACTTTGGTCGGTATCAGATCAGGCAGATTGATTGTATGTCTGTCCTTCTCCTCACCCATCGCTTCAAAACGGGCCGAATATTCAGCCACACGTTTTTTCGCCTCTTCTTCACCGATAAAGTACTTCGCCCAGTGACGATGTTGGGTCGTGATCAGCGTATCCGCAGCCAAATAGCGCATGTCCTTGCCAGATGACGTTAAGAACAACCACGCACCGCCCCCTATTCCTGCTACCAGGAATACAATAAACAGTCGCAGTATAAAACGACCGAATTTTCCTTTTCGTTTCTTTTTTCTATTTTTCTGCCTGCGAGCTACTGCACGCTTTGGCAAGACTTCCGGTTTCATTCATCATCTCTCCTGTTATTGGTGACTTCTATCTTATTCATCACTATGGCCCATCAAATGATTCGTAACGATAGGCAGCGACATCTAACGACAATATCATAAACTAATTTTGTAGAATGATAGTGTCAATTTTTTAACAGATTCATCCACTCTGAAAAAAATACAGGAAAAAGTCCTCCACATGAATGTGAAGGACTGTAATTAAGGGTACTCTACGCTTTTTACGGAGCAGCCTCTGGTTCGAGCAGCATGAACAGTTCTTTCATCTGCTGTCGCTTGAGTTTGGGACTAAGCACATACAATGTATCGCCCGGTTCAATCACCGTCGTGCCTCTCGGGGCAATAATTTGCTCGTTCCGAATTATGGCTGTGAATAAAATATCTTCAGGCAACTGTATATCCTGAATCGCTTTGCCCGCAATCGACATCCCTTTTTGTACCTGAATGTGGTTGATTTCCGAAGTGGTTTTTCCCAGAGAAACTAATTCCAGCAGTGAAGGAGATGACGTCTCGTTAGGGTCCATCAAGCCAAGCTTCACCGCTAGCCACGAAATAGTGGTACCTTGAATAATCGCAGAAGTGAGCACGACGAAAAATACAACATTAAAAAACAAGGGTCCTACATCCATCTCATCCAGTAAAGGATAGGTTGCTAGTACAATAGGTACCGCCCCCCGCAGTCCTGCCCAGGATAACAGTGTCTTCTCGCGCACAGAGTACCTAGAAAAAAGTAAGCTTAGGAATACGCCTATTGGACGAGCCACGAGCATGAGGATGAAGGAGAGCGCCAAGCTTTGCCACGCAATGCCCAGCAATTGATCGGGAAAGACCAATAGCCCGAGCAGGACAAACATCATAATCTGCACCATCCAGGCGAAACCATTGTTAAAATGGATAATGGATCGCTTGTAGGTCAAGTCGGAATTTCCCAAGACAATGGCCATGACATAAACCGCCAGCAATCCGCTTGCCTCCAGTAACGATGCCGCCGCATACGTCAAGACCGCAAATGCCAGCGCCATCACAGGATACAAACCGGATGAATCAAAATTCATTTTATTAATCGCATATACACCTATGCGTCCGAGTACAAAACCAACGACTAAACCGAAACCCATTTCCCATAAAAATAACAAGATATGTATCCAAATGGATTGCTCAGGGTGATGTATCAGCTCAATCAATGTTACCGTGAGAAATACAGCCATCGGGTCATTACTGCCGGATTCCGCTTCGAGCGTTGAGGTAATTCGTTTTTTGATGTTTTTACCTCCTAGAACGGAAAACACGGCCGCCGCATCGGTCGATCCGACAATAGCGCCAAACAGCATGGATTCCATCCAGCTTACGCCTAAAATAAACTTGGCGCATACGCCAATAACTACGGTCGTAATGATGACCCCTAACGTTGATAATGACATTGCAGGTCGAATAACCGGCTTAACATCTGCAAACTTTGTCTGCATCCCGCCTTCAAACAAGATTACAATGAGCGCGAGAATGCCAACTAGCTGTGTGATAAAGGCATTATCAAAATAAATAAACTGACTGAGCACCATACCTACGGCAATAAACAAAACGAGCGCAGGCATACCGAAACGGCTGGAAAATTTGGTAGTCAGCACGCCGACCAGCAGCAAGCCGGACAGCAAAAGTACAATCAAATTAATAACGGTTGTCTGTTCCATACGGCTTCTCCTATCTTGAAAATAGATGTTCAATTTTTCGCCTTCTATCTATATACCCTCAAATCACACAGAATACTAATCCTAAATAAAAAATTATATAATAAAATCAAAAAATCCAGCTCATGGTTTGTGCTAAATCGCACTCCATGAGCTGGTTTGTATATTTTTTATAGAGCTTAAGCAGAGACTATCGTCGTGCTTTAGGCTTTAGGATGAATCATATGCGCAGGTACAACATATTGATCGAACTGTTCTTCAGTCAACAGTCCGCTGCGGAGTGCCGCTTCTTTTAGGGACAGCCCTTCTGCATGTGCAAGTTTGGCGATTTTAGCGGCATTTTCATATCCGATATGTGGATTCAATGCCGTCACCAGCATCAGCGAATTATTTAAATTGTGCTCAATTTTAACGAGATCAGGCTCGATGCCAATCGCACAGTTGTCGTTAAAAGCAATCATGGAATCGGTCAGCAGATGAACAGATTGCAAAAAATTGTAGATGATTACTGGCTTAAACACGTTAAGTTCAAAATTACCCTGACTCGCAGCAAAGCCGATAGCTGCATCATTACCCATTACTTGCGTAACGACCATCGTCAGTGCTTCACTCTGAGTCGGATTCACCTTACCTGGCATAATGGAGCTACCTGGCTCGTTAGCAGGAATCGTGATTTCGCCCAAGCCGCTACGCGGACCACTTGCCAGCCAGCGAACATCATTGGCGATTTTCATCAAATCAGCCGCGAGCGCTTTGACTGCTCCATGTACGGCCACCACTTCATCGTGGCTGGTCAGTGCATGAAATTTATTGGGTGCGGAAGTGAACGTTTTGCCAGTGAAACTAGAAATTTCCGCAGAGGTTCGGGAGCCGAACTCTGGATGAGCGTTAATTCCTGTCCCCACCGCGGTTCCGCCAATCGCCAGCTCCTTCATGTATTGCACCGTGTCGATGATAATTCGCTTGCTCTTGTCCAGCATAGCATACCAGCCGCTTATTTCCTGACCCAGCGTAAGCGGTGTCGCATCTTGTAAATGGGTTCGCCCAATTTTTATAATATCCTTGAATTGCTCTGACTTCTGTTGAAAAGTCTCTTTCAGCCTATCAATGGCAGGCAACAAACGGTCCTCCACTGCAATGACACCCGCTACATGAAGCGCCGTAGGAAACGTATCATTTGAGCTTTGCGACATGTTTACATCGTCATTGGGATGCAGATTCGTATCTTTTCCCTGCTCTTGTAACCATTGGCTTCCCAGATGAGCAATCACTTCATTTACATTCATATTGGACTGCGTACCGCTTCCTGTCTGCCATACAACCAACGGGAAATGGTCATCAACCCGCCCTGCGAGAATTTCGTCCGCTGCATAAATAATGGCGTCCTGCTTCTCCTGTGATAACTTACCCAGCTTATAGTTACTGATCGCTGCGCTTTTTTTAAGCACCGCGAACGCCTGTATGACCTCTAATGGCATTTTCTCCGAGCCAATCGGAAAATTTTCCTTGCTGCGCTGTGTTTGCGCTCCCCACAGACGGTCTGCCGGTACCTTGATTTCACCCAACGTATCCTTTTCGATGCGGTAGTTCAACTCATTTCCTCCTCTTGGCCTATGTAATTCAGACAAAATATGGTGCTCTCTTGCCTATTATACATTAAATTTCAAATGTTATCATTTATTTTGCAAGCGCTTTTTTACAATGAGGTCAGAGGAGGCAAAAGGAGATTTCGGCTACTATCCTGGGTCACAAAGTTCAGCTAATGGTGATATTGCTTTTGCCATGGACTTCTTTTCTGCCCAGTAGCTTGTTCAGCGCATCGATGTAAGCTTTGGCGCTAGCTTCCAAAATATCAGTACTTGTGCCTCTTCCCAGAGCTGTGTACTCACCTTGCCTCAAAATAGCGTGTACTTCCCCCAACGCATCTTTGCCATATGTTACAGATTGGATCGAATAATCCTCCAACTCCACCTCTTCACCACTGGCCTTGTCTATAGCATGGAAAATCGCATCTACAGAACCGTTACCCATTGCTACTTCATCAATTGCTGTCCCATCTTGTTTACTCAGCCGAATGGATGCGACTGGAACCGACTGATTGCCATAAGACACCTGAATGGAATCCAGTGTGTACATTTGAGGTGAGGCATTGCGGCTTTCGTCCATCAGGACGTGCAAATCTTCATCTAGCACCTGTTTTTTCTTATCCGTCAAGGCCTTGAATTTGCGGAACGCCTCTTGCAGCTGTTCCTCCGTCAAAGCATCAAACCCCATGTCCGCCAGTTTTTCTTTAAATGCATGTCGACCCGAGTGCTTGCCCAACACAAGTTTACTCGTCTTCAGCCCAATACGCTCAGGGGACACGATCTCATACGTTGTACGCTCTTTAAGCATTCCGTCCTGGTGTATACCGGACTCGTGAGCAAACGCATTGGCTCCAACAATGGCCTTGTTTCCCGGTACCGACATCCCCGTACGTTTGCTCACCAGTCGACTGGTGGCATACAGCTCCTCCAAAACCAGACTCGTTTGTGCACCATAAAGCTCAGTTCTGGTATCAAGGGCCAGTGCAACTTCCTCGATAGGTGTATTTCCGGCTCGCTCACCGATTCCATTGATGGTACCTTCAAATTGATCTACACCATTACGGATGGCCGCCAGCGTGTTAGCTGTTGCCATGCCAAGATCATCATGACAATGTGTGCTGAGTTGTATTTTTTCGATACCGGGCACTTGTTGCTTTACAATTCTAAACATTTCACCGAACTGATCCGGCGAGGCATATCCCACCGTATCCGGTAAATTGACGACCGTCGCTCCAGCACGAATCGCCATATCCACGACTTCACAAATAAAGTCCAGCTCGGTACGACTGGCGTCCTCTGCTGAAAATTCTACCTTGCTGAAATACTTGCGTCCATAACGAATGGCAGCAGCAGCGGTCTCTAATACTTTCGCTTTATCCATTCGCAGCTTATGTTGGCGGTGAATGGGTGAGGTAGCCAGGAACAAATGAAGACAGGTATCCTCAGCTCCTCGTAGCGCCTCTCTGACTGCATCAATATCCTGTTCTTTCGAGCGTGCAAAACCAACCAGTGTTGCTTGGGTAACCTGTTTGGCAATCTCCTGCATGCTGATAATCTCACCAGGCGAGGTTGCTGGAAAGCCGGTCTCAATCCGATCTACGCCTAATTTTTGCAGCTGAAGAGCAATTTCCACCTTTTCTGTGCTGGTTAAGCTAACTCCTGGTGATTGCTCTCCATCTCTTAACGTTGTGTCCAACACCCATATTTTGCGCATACAGATACCACCTTTGGTTTGATTTTAGGAGATGCTCAAGTAAAAGGCTCAAAGATCATCATATTCATCTGATCATCTGATGTTTAAGGATAAAAAAATTATGAACTTCCCATATGCTTTTGCAGCTCCAGCTTGGTGCCGTCCAAATGTTGAATGCTATAAAGTTCGGCAGCCTTGCCATCCTGATCCCGGATTGCTTCATATATTTTTTCATGCTGCAGAGTAAAATGATTTTGCATCGCTGGATCGGTAATGAGATTGTTCAATGCCTTGCGAATGGCCTCTACAAAGCTGCCATATACGTCTGTAAGCACCTTATTGCGTGTAGCTCCGGCAACAGCCAAGTGAAAAGTGATATCCGCATCTAGGTACCCAGTCAAATCTCCAGCGGCCAAAGTTGCAGCACGACGGTCCAACGCCGCACGCATTAAGCGTAAATCCTCGTCATTACGACGTAATGCAGCCAATCTGGCAATCTCTAGTTCCAACACACTCCGCACTTCATAAACCTCAATAATTTCAGCACGGCTTAGACGGTAATCCAATGGCTCTTGAGAAGTCGTCGGTTGGCAGACAAAAGTTCCGTGTCCTTGCTTTTTCTCTAATAGACCGGCATGCACCAGAACGCTAACCGCTTCACGTACTGTAGATCGCCCGACTCCGAATAGCTTCATGAGCTCAGGCTCGGTTGGAATCTTAGTGCCCACATTCCATTCACCAGCAGCAATTTTTCGTTGCAGCTGTTCTGCCACTTCATCGGCAATTTGCTTACGTTTGACGGCTTGAAAAGGAAAATTCATCTGATCATCTCCTGTTTCGTATCATACTATGACTGCTTGTCATTCTGCAACCTTTTTCGTCCTCCTTCCCCATTGGTGCTTACCTATGCTTATATACCCAAATAAAGCCTGCACCGTTGGACACGATACAGGCCTATAAGGATAAATTTAAATGTTAGGATTTCGATTTATTAGGTGTAATACAATACAAACGGCTGGTTGCTTCAAAAATATGGCCTGGAGCCAGTGCAATCAATCCGATCTCCTCTGCTGGCAGGTCCGGACGATTCGGTGCATTGATCATGTTCATTTGCGGCTCAGGACAGATGAATTCCTTGTTCGCTTTGTTATTCCAGATCATCCAATGCTTATAAGCTGTGCCTACATCGTATACGAGGGTAGCACCTGTCTTACTGTGTGTCAGTTCCATGTAGTTGCGTCCATTTTGCGGAGCTGCCGTGTAATGATTATCCATAGAGGCAAAATAAGGACTAACTCCCGTCGTCTTCAGCAGTTCCTCTTCCGGAGATAAAGGCTGGAACTGACCTGTGGCCAACAACCGTTCCGTCAGCTCACGACGCTCACCGATTGTGACCTTAATCTTGTAATCCTCAGGCGAGCTATCGGGTACGAACGGAACGCGAATCGCTGTGTGAAAGGCAAATAAGTTGGGGATCGGTTGATCGCCCTCGTTATGGATCACATAACGCTGATGCAGGCCAAATTCGTCCAGGCTGTACGTTAACTTCATGGTAAAGGTGAAGGGTAAATAGCGGAACATGGGATGTCCTTCCCTTACATGCTGATTCATTACCACATAGCTACCTTGCTCCCCAGAACCGTAGTCCTCAACCTCCCACCGAACAGTGTGTAAAAAGCCGTGCAGATGGTTGTGGGTCGCCTCTTCATTTATCGGCAGCTCATATGTAACACCATTCCACAGGAATTTTCCATCCTCATACCGATTCGGAGGAAACAGGAAAGGAATTCCGTAAACGGACGGACTTTGCTTAAAAGCCTCTATGCTCTCAGCATCTGGCTCACGCAGAAAAGAATATCCCGTTTCATTGTCACGAAAAGAAATCAGATTTGCGCCGTTTCCCGGCAGGGCAACTGCTTCATATCGTCCAAATTTAAGACGAATCGCCGGTATTCCATAATAAAGATCACCAATTGCAGCATGTTGTTGTGTCATCAAAAAATCCTCCTTGATGAAATGACGATGTTTAATGAAAGCGTTTAGCTTTTGGCTTGACTATACCATGCTGAGCAAAAAAATTCCACGTCCACACAAAAAACGATGCCCCGCAAGGCATCGTCCTTCACACATCACTACACATAACGGCCCTGTTTGGGTACAGCCATGTGCTCAAAATCTCCCGCCAGTCGCTCCAGCTGATCTGTCAGCTCAGCACCATGCATGTAATGACCATGTCCTGTGACTGCAATCTCAGGCTTTAACTTGGCCAGCATTTCCACCGAACGCTGCGCAGCTTGCCAATCTGTCGTAAAATACGCAGGAGGCCCATGTATTTCTTTTTCCTGTAAAATAACGGCCAGTGCCGATTCCTGTTTCACCGTAATAAAAGCGTCACCGGCCACCATTAACCTTCTTCGCTCATGAAAAAGCGATACATGACCAGGTGTATGTCCTGGCGTATGCAGCCACTTCCAACCAGGGGCACCGGGGACACTGCCATCTAGGGGCAGTGATGTGATGCGATCATCGAGATCTATAGCATCATTAGGGTATAAGAAGGAAATGCTCGACATTAAACCTCCCCCTACACTAGGGTCAGGTTTTTGATAATCCTTCATTCCCGTCAAATAAGGTAATTCCAAAGGATGTGCATAAACAGGTGTACCCCAATGCTGTACCAACTCAATAACCGAACCTACATGATCAAAATGACCATGTGTAAGCACAATAGCGATCGGAGGGCCAGTGAACCGTTCCTCTGCCAGGCGTATAATCGAGTCTGTAAATCCTGTCATCCCCGTATCCACCAGCACCCAGGAACGGCTTCCCGGCTCCCCAATAAAACACATATTTACAAACAGCGTCCGTAAGCTCAGGAGATCGGGAGCAGCCTCTTCATTTGCCGTCATTCCTTCGGTGAACAGATGATTTGCCAAAGCTTCACCCTCCTATTCACATGGAATTTCCTGTTAACATCGACCTTTAGGCTTCCCCCATGTCAGCAGATTATGCGGACACTGCTAAATATAATCCGCTTGTCACGAAAATAGACCATGTTTACATTACTCGGGTAATTTGCTCCATGCCGTATCTAGCAAATAGTCGAACAAATCATCGTTCTCTTCAATCCAGCTATCCATTTGCAGCATCTCTTCCTCCACCCGTGGCTCTCCCGCAAAATGGAGACTGTAATCCCATTCCTTTCCCCTTTTGCTGTGGAATGTGATTTCATATACAGAACTCTGTCCCTCTACTTTAAATACCACTTGGCCCAGATAAGCACCATTCTCATCTTTTGTCATTTGTGCCTGTTGAATATGTACTTCTTTCACTTCCTGAGGTGAATTTTGCTCTGTCATTCATCTATCCGCCCTTTCATTTTCACTAAATAGTACCAAAACTGATTTGTGAACCTTTTCGTTACATTGTACAATATATAAGCTATGTGTGGAATTTGCAAAAAAACTGTGCAAGTTACCCAAGCCTTGTTTAAGGCTTTTCGTGAAATGGAGGAAAGTTACATGTCAGATTTTCAACAAAAATTGCAAAAATATGCCGAGTTAGCCGTTCGGGTCGGCGCCAATGTCCATCCTGGGCAGACACTCATCGTTCATGCACCAATTTTGTCCGCCGAACTCGTGAGACTTATCGTCAAATCAGCGTATACTGCTGGGGCCAAGCTAGTTACAGTAAAATGGAGTGATGAGACTATTACTCGATTACAGTATGAACTAGCTCCTGATGAAACTTTTAATATTGCTCCCAAATGGTACGCAGCCGAAATGACTGAAGAGGTCGAAAATGGCGCAGCAGTACTGCATGTCATTGCAGAAAATCCGGATTTGCTTCAGGGAATTCCGTCCAGCCGAATTACTGCTGCCCAGCGTGTGCGGTCACATGAATTACGTCAATATCGTGAGTATCAAATGGCCGACAAATTCAGTTGGTCTCTGATTGCTTATCCTTCAGCAGAGTGGGCTGCCAAAGTATTCCCTGATCTGCCAGCTTCAGAGCAAATGGATAAACTGTGGGATGCCATTTTCAGCACCGTGCGTGTGGATCTGGATAACCCTGTGGAGGCGTGGAAAGAGCATTTGAAAACCCTTTCCAGCAAAGCTGATATTTTAAATGCCAAACGCTATAAAAAGCTGCATTATCTGGCTCCAGGCACAGACCTCACCATCGAATTGGCAAAAGATCATCTGTGGGTAGCAGCCGAAAGCGTCAACCAACAGGGACATACTTTTGTAGCCAATATGCCTACCGAGGAAGTGTTTACAGCTCCGCTCAAAACGGGAGTGAACGGTAAGGTCAGCAGCACCAAGCCACTTAGCTACAGCGGAAATATCATCGACAACTTTTCATTGACTTTTGAAAATGGACGTATTGTCGATGTACAGGCAGAAACCGGTTTGGAAACTCTTCAGCATCTCGTAGAAATGGATGAAGGTTCACACTATCTGGGGGAGGTTGCTCTCGTACCTCACAAGTCACCTATCTCTGATAAAAATATTTTATTTTATAATACGTTGTTTGATGAAAATGCCTCTAACCACTTGGCCATCGGTAATGCTTATGCATTTAACCTTAAAGGCGGCAAGGATATGACTCAAGAGCAGTTGGCTGCCAACGGCCTGAATTCCAGCCTGACTCACGTCGACTTTATGATCGGTTCAGCTGAAATGGACATTAACGGCGTTACCGAGGACGGTACTGAGGAACCTATCTTCCGTAAAGGAAATTGGGCGATCTAACACGGCAAAAAAGGCTCCCACCGCTTTATGCGTGAGAGCCTTCTTGCTTCTTCCTATAGGCTATGTTAGATCTATTTTACAACGTGTTAATCCAAGAATTCGCTGCAATTCCAAAAACAATTTGTATCACGCTGATGATGAAAAAGACAATAAGACAATTTACAACTCTTCGATTGGTGGTTTGATGCATGGATAAAGATGATTTCACGTAAAACATGCTGCCCAAGATATACACCTTTATAACATAAGTTTCAAGTTAAAAAATGGAAAAAAGGTCGCTGATCAGCGACCTTTGAATCTACTTTATTTCGTATGAAGTTAGCTTTTATGTCCAATTTTAGCCTTGTAGGCAAGTGAATATTGGTCAGCCGCTAAAATCGCATCAAGCACATCATCCGCTGTGACAGCAAATGGTAGATTGTGAGCAGTTTCGCCTTCTTTGGTAGCAGCCTGGGCTACCCTGTACAAATCCTCTCGGGAAGCTTCCTGTAGCTTAATGTCTTCGAGCGTGACAGGCAGATCGAGTTTTAGATAAAAGTCAATATACCGCTCCACCTCGGACAAAGGTCTTTTTTCCAAAGCAAGCTGGACTAAGGTGCCAAAAGCTACCTTCTGACCATGTGTCAGGTGATGAATATCCCCTTCCAGAACGGTAAAACCATTGTGAATCGCATGTGCGCCTGCCAAACCGCCGCTTTCAAAGCCCAAACCGCTTAGCAACGTATTGGCTTCGACTACCGCTTCAAGCGCAGGTGTGACGACTTTGCGTTTCACGGATTCATAAGCCTGCAGACCGTAATCGAAAAGAACTTCCTCACACTTGGACGCAATGGCTTCTGCCGCCAAGGTTGGCAAACCACCAGCCATTGTCGTTGCGCGAGCTTCAATGACCGCACGGACCTCAATCCACGTTGCCATGGCATCTGCAATGCCTGAAGAGAGGAACAAGGGCGGCGCTTGAGAAATGACTTTCGTGTCCACCAGGATCAGGCTCGGATTTTTACTGAAAAAGGTATACGTATCAAATGCACCCTCATCGGTGTACAAAACAGATAGTGCACTAGTAGGGGCATCTGTAGAAGCAGTCGTTGGAATAATCACAACTGAGGAACCGAGTAGTTCATTAACGGCTTTGGCCGTATCCAGCGTTTTACCACCACCTACACCAATGACAATATCGACCTGGGCGCTTCGTCCCTGATCCGCAATACGGTTGACTTCATTTTTCGATGCTTCCCCTTGAAACTCAATTTTAACCGCCGTAATATCAGCCTGTTCCAGACTTTTTACTACGCGGTCGGCTGCAATCTCCCAAACCAGCTTGTCCGCAATAACCAAGGCAGTATGACCTAATGGCTTAACATACTCACCTGTTTTATCAATCACATTTTTTCCTTGCACATATTTACCTGGACTAATAAATACTTTTTCGCTCATCATTTAACTCTCCCTTCCAAGTTTGTACAATTTCTATTATACGGTTGAAAGGGCACACATCTCAATTTCGAAACCAAGATCTTCAATCATTTGATGATCAAATGTGACCTCTTGGCCTTCTGTCGTTAAATAATCTCCTACAAAAATTGAATTCGCTGCATACAGGCATAGCGGTTGTAACGAGCGTAAATTCAACTCTCGTCCACCTGCAACGCGTATTTCTTTGGATGGACAGATGAAGCGGAACAGTGCCAGCACCTTCAAAGCTTGGATAGGTGATATTCGCTTTGCTCCTTCCAACGGGGTTCCAGGGACTGGATTCAAAAAGTTAACCGGAATAGAGTCAGCATCTAACTTCCGTAAGGCATAAGCCATTTGTACGATTTCCTCATTCGTTTCCCCCATCCCGATAATAACGCCAGAGCATGGAGACATTCCGTGAGATTGAGCCATTTTCACAGTTTCGACGCGTTGATCGTATGTATGTGTGGTTGTAATCGAAGGATAGTTGGCCTTACTTGTATTTAAATTATGATTGTATCGATGTACCCCAGCCTCTGCCAACCGCCGTGCCTGATCTCCCTTGAGAATCCCTAAGCAGGCGCAAATTTTGAGCGGCATCGTGCGATTAATTTCTTGTACTGCCTCAATCACCTGATCCAGCTCTCGATCTGTTGGACCTTTGCCGGAAGCTACGATGCAATACGTCCCTGCTCTCCGCGCTACTGCTTCCCTAGCTCCAGCCAACAGTGATTCCTTGTCCAGCATACTGTACTTGCTCACAGGCGCCGTGGATACGATAGATTGTGAGCAATAACCGCAATCCTCCGGGCACAGGCCACTTTTGGCATTGATGATCATGTTGAGCTTTACTTTTTTTTCATAAAAGTGATGTCGCACCTGAAATGCAGCTTGCATAATCGGTAATAATTCCTCATCGTCGGCTTCCAGTACCTTCATACCTTCTTCCAGCGATATACGGCTGCCTTGGATCGCTTTTTCAGCCAACAAGCCCCAATCTATAACCTCGTTTAGTAAATTCATACTTCTTGCCTCCCAAAATTAATGATCATGTAAATGGATAAGATTTTCAACGTAGAGGAAGTTCCTTTTTTATTGTCAACCCAATCGATTATGTTTAGGTTGACAATAACACGAACATCATATCAATTCATGTCCTTTCTGTAAAGGAGGCAAATTAAAAAGCGACCCCACATCGTTCAAGGTCGCTCTCAAGATTTATTCCGTATTCCGTTACGAGACTCCTGCTTCTTCCACGATAATAGGCTGTTTTATCAGCCGAATACGTGAAATTCGCTTGTTTTCAACTTCTTCTACCGTGAACATACATCCCTCAAATAATACAGACTGGCCAGGCTGTGGAGGAATAACCTCGACATGTGAGTATAGCCAGCCCCCTACCGTATCATAATCCTCATGATCCAGATCCAGTCCAAAGCGATCGTTCACTTCATCAATTAATAACATGCCGTCAATGGAAAATTCCTCGTCATTAATCTGCTCACAACTCGGACGTTCCTGATCGAACTCATCCTGAATTTCACCAACGATTTCTTCCATAATATCTTCTAGTGTTACCATACCCGATGTCCCGCCATATTCATCAATCAAAATGGCGATTTGCGTCTTGCTGCGCTGCATGCGTTTGAGCAGATCACTAATTTGCGTAGATTCAGGGACAGCAAGAATCGGTCGAATCATCGTACGGGTATCCAGTGTGTTCGCCCGTAGAAGGTCCTTAATATGGATAAAGCCGATAATATGGTCCTTATCTTCGGCGCAGATTGGATAACGGGTTCTCATGCTTTCCGTCGCAATCGCGAGATTTTCTTCTGTGGACTCATTACTGTATAAGCAGATCATCTCAGTTCGCGGAATCATGATTTCCCTGGCGGTCGTGTCGGTAAAATCAAATATATTATCAACAAGCGCCAATTCCGTATTATCAATTAGTCCGCTCTTATTGCTTTCTTTCATCAGAATGCGTATTTCATCTCCGGTATGCGCGGAATCGTCGTTTTCAGATACCGGCTCCAGACGGAATAAACGCAGCAGGCTGTTCGCCATTCCATTTAACGCCCATATGAATGGATACATCAACTTGTAAAACCAAGTCATCAGCATGGCTGAATACAGCGTAATGGTCTCAGATTTACGAATAGCTATCGTTTTGGGCGCCAATTCACCCAACACAATATGCAGAATCGTAATAACAATAAATGCAATAACCACGGCAGTACCGTGCACGTATACCGCTCCTAATCCAGCGGCTGTAAATACAGGTTCGATCAAATGTGCGATGGCCGGCTCTCCGATCCATCCTAGTCCCAACGATGCTAGTGTAATACCCAACTGGCAGGCAGACAAATAAGCATCCAAGTTGTGTAACATATTGGCGGCGTACACGGCCTTTTTATTGCCCGCTTCCACCAATGTTTCAATACGGCTGCCTCTGACCTTCACCATGGCAAATTCCGCAGATACAAAAAAACCATTCAATAGTACTAATGCAAAAACAATAAATAAGTTAAACATACTCGGTAAAGGGTCACTCAATATGCTCCCCATCAGCCGTCATTACGGCAGACAGGCGCACCTCCTTCGGATAGTTTCATCATAGACAGAACGATAACACATCATAAGCAGCGTCAACTTCCCAACACATTCACTCCCTCCGGCTTCTAAAGCCATATTCCGCATAAATGATTAGATCATTCATCAGCTTATATTTAATTATATAACTATACTCTATACAGTCAAACCACAAGCAATGTCAGAAAAAACAGCTCCCCTATCATTTAGGTCATAAAGCTCTCGTTTTCGCCGCTTACTACTAAGAAAGCTACTATATTTGAGAAAGATTATAAACAAAATACATCCCCTGCCGTCTGGCAGAGGATGTAGACTCATATATATGAAGGCATCAGCGAACCGGGGATGCACCCGGATTCCCGATGACGCCGGGATATTGGTACAACAATGGCTCATCAAACGTTGCATAGTCCAGGTTTAGCATCAGTAGAATGGTCCGTTTGCCTGTCGCCGGATCACTAATAATAATGTGATCCCGACCTGCTGCTTCCAGAATGCCTTTGAATATTTTCGCATTCCATTCCCGGTTATTTTCATAGGTCATATAAAAGGTTCCCGTTTTGCCTAAGTTCAAGCGTAAAATATTTTCGATGTATGATTGCTCGTATTGCGGAGTCTGAACCTGCACTACAGTACCCGTTGGTGTCATAGGGCTGCCACTACTTACTTGAGGTGGAAAGCCAGTCATAGGCTGCGGCTGCATGGTTCCCATTGGAGCCATCCCTCTTGGCCATTCGGGATATCCGTTGCCGGAAGCATAAGATACGGGACGGTAAGCTTGCTGTGAAATCATGTAAATTCCTCCTAAAATGGTTTTAATTTAATTCTTCAAGCCATTCTGTAAAGTGTCTAATATACATTAGGACAATCCTGTACAGACGGGCTAAAAAAGCAGTGGGCTTTAAAACGTCCGGTATTGGTCTGGTCATACCAAGTGCCCGGACAGTTTCCTGCTGGTCTGAAAAACCATAATGCATTGGATGCCGGATGTAGCTTTTCTCCATTGATTACACGCTGGGCAAGTCGAATGTCCCGATCACGGGCTTTCTGATAAAAATACCCCTTCTGAGTGGCTTCAAAACCTCCGGGGCTTTGAAACACCATGTCATTCATGAGACGTATCCCCCGGAAATCTAGGCAATTGGATAAAATTCGGTTCACACCGACATTGCCAACCATGAGCATACCCATCTCGCCTTCACCTTCAGCCTCAGCCCGCATCAGCCGGGCGAGGGTCCTTACATCTCCTGAGTTGGTCTTGATTACAGCCACCGCGTCCCCTCCTCGCTTCTCCATCACATACCCTATCGTATGGTACAAATGCCCAATGGGTGACAGTCCAGAAAAATAAAAAATAGCCCCAAGACTGGGACTACTCATTCAGGCTTTTATTATGGCTCATAAATCATTTTACGCGTCATGCCACCATCTACTACCAGATTCGTGCCTGTTACAAAATCATTGCCGGGTTGTGTCAAATACAGACAAGCCCGTGCGATGTCCTTAGGGGTTCCTACTCGCCCAGACGGATGCTGTTGATGGTCTTCTGCACGCAGTTGCTCATAATCCCCGGTTTCAATCCACCCTGGACTGATGCAATTGACCTGAATCCGGTCCTTTCCTAGCGATATGGCCATCGCGTGTGTAAGGGCCACAATCGCTCCTTTGGATGCCGCGTAGGCTTCTGTATCCGGCTCTGACATGAAAGCTCGTGTAGAGGTCATATTGACCACGGAGCCACCTTCTGCGTTTCGTTTCATCACCTTAGCCGCTTCCCTAGTGGCAATAAAACAGCTGCGTACGTTTGTATTCAGAATGTCATCCCATTCTGCTATCGTTAACTCATAAGGAGATTTCCATTTGGACACGCCAGCGTTGTTAATTAGCGTATGAATCGTACCGTATTCTTCTTCCGTGGCACGGATTAGCGCTACAATATCCTCTTCCTTCCGCACATCACAAGGAATAAAAATGGCCTGATAGCCCTCGTTCCGGGCCGCTGCAGCGGCTGCGGCACCCTCCTCCTCATTGTAGTCGGCAAATACAACATGGGCACCCTGAGCAGCGTAGGCAAAAGCGACCTCTCTCCCGATGCCGTGCGCCGCTCCTGTTACAATAACAACTTGTCCCTCAAATGACACAAATCATTCCTCCTCTGAACTACACTGTTCTAGTATATATGTACCAAAATGTGCTGTACAAGAAACATCTACAGCCCTCTACCCTGGCATCTCGCAGAAGGCTGTAATGAATCCAAAAAATAGCTAGACTGAATTCTACATTTTAACCTGTTCCAAGCTATAGCGATTAAGACGCTGAAACCCGATATACCTTGTACCCTGAAAAGTAAGCCGTCCCTCATCCCCTTCAGCGCATTGACCATATTCTTCCCCAGATACCTTAAACTCCATCCGGTCGCCACTTTCCACCTCGAAGGTTACGTAATAGAAAGTATAGGTACGAGTCCCTTGTTCCTCCTGCCGCCTCTGTTGGAGATGTGTCCTTCTGGCTGTAATTCGGGAACCGACCGTCAATACAGGCTGCCTTTTATTCCGACTCCATTCCATGACTTCCCTGCCTGCAGACAACACGACAATACCCAACACGACAACGAAAAATACGGGCAGTACCGTGCCCAGCCAATCGAACATCCATAATGACTCAAAACCCATGCACCGCACTCCTCTCCGCCAGGCATTTCACAGGGAAACTACCGGGCATCCTGACCTGACCTAAGCTTTCTATAACAGTATATGTATGTTCTTGCCCAAATTTGATAGCAACCCTTAAGAACGCCAAGAGCCCCCACGGAATTATCCGGGAGGGCTCAAGATATGGCGATATCAGAATGATGCATCGATTTACACATGTACAAGCTGGAGATAACGTTGTGTTTCATCCAGAACTTCATGATTTTCGTCTTCAGCGTAACGCTCTGCACACTGCTTGCAGTCCTCTTCAGTCGTGCAACCATAGGCATCCTGGCAAGTATAACAAAATTGAAGGTAGTATTGGGTTAACATATGATCCTGATTCGCTCTCATGATTATCACTCCTATCGTTGTTTACAGGTTTAGTATAACAGCGGCTTATTTGTTAGTTTGTGATTTTTTTCACATATAGTCGTATAAAATTTAAATTTTTTAAAAATAAAACGCCCTGGGAAAAATACCCCAGGGCAATCACCTTTATAGCGATTATAAAATTCTCCAGTTCGCACCGCCGTCCGTCGTTTTCAGCAGCAGTGACTTTTTGTCATCAAGGCGTTCCAAAAGAAGCCAACCCACCGAAGAAGAAGCGAAACGGAGCTTAACCGATCGTGGGTAGTCTTTTAGCTTCAAAGGTAGCACTTTGTTGCCTGTGAGACTTGTCCACGTCTTCCCCCCATCCATTGTACGGCTCATTCCAGTCTCGGTTATGATCCACCCTTCCTTTTCATTTAGAAACGTACGGCCAGGGATAATAGAATTAATGTTGCTACTCAGACCCAAAGGCACACCGTTCCATTGTGTCCCTGTATCGTTTGTAAACAGTCCGTTATATTTTATGGCCTTATCCCCATAGCAAAGAACCGGAATCCAGTACGAGGCACTGCTCCCTTTCAGAGACTGCTGGGCTTCTGCTTTGGCCTGAGGGCAGCCCTGTATTCTGTTAGCTACCGGAGTCCAGGTTTTCCCTTGATTCAAAGTCTTGTACAACTTAACACTGTTATCCAGATTGATCGCTACAAACCCCTGATTGTTGGAAGAAAAGCTCATCCCCGCCAGGCTGCCTCGATCGGGTAAACCTGAGCCTGATTTGTTGGATGTCATACCCGAACTTTGCGCAACTTTATTCCATGTGGCTCCCCCGTCAGTGGTGTGATACAACAGTTTTTGTTGATCCTGCTCATTCAGATTTACATATGCCATGATCCAGCCAGTAGTTGGATTTACATATTGAATCGAGCTCACATGGTCCCCGCTTGGAAGCGCTGAAACATCCCAGCTCTGTCCTCCATCTGCTGTTCTCAGAATGACGGTTGCTGTTTTGTCCAAATTTTGACGGACAACCCAACCGTGACGAGAATCAGTGAAACTGATGTCCTTTCCATATTCAAGCTTGTCTTGAAATTGGACGTTTTCGGAGGGGGAAATATTATTCCATGTCTTTCCGCCATCATGAGTATCATAAAGCCGGAGCTCATTATGGGTAACCCCCCAAACTAACCCTTTATTGTTATCAATTAAATGAAAATCCGCTATTCGCGTCTGTACTACATATTTGGCGTTGGGATCGCCCACCTTTGGAGTCACTGGTGGATTAATTGTAATTGTCTGACCCTGGTCATCAGGTTCCTCAATCGGAGGTTTAGTTAACGTATCTGGGGCTTCAGCAGAACAGGCAGTCAGTAGAATGCCCGTCAGCAGCAGTACTCCCCCCAAGAGCGCACGCCAGCGCAGTTTCATATAAAATCCTCCCTCGATGGCATGCTGTAATCACGTGCCAAAAGCTTATCTGAAACAGAATTATACCATAAACGACTCTATGTGACACTTTTCGCGTAATGTCAAAAAAAACCGGACCTTCCACAAAAGTGCAGGATGCCGGCTCTTTTTATACTAGAATTTATTAAGATTTACGGTTTAACAAACTTTTGTGGTATCCATAGAAGAAATAGATCAACAATCCAAGCAGGAGCCACACAATGAATCCAATCCAAGTGCTAATATGAAGCTGAAGCATCAGACCGATGCAAACCAAAGCACTTAAAAGTGGGAGCAACGGAACCCACGGCACGGTAAAGCCTCTTTTCAAATCAGGGCGTTTCTTGCGCAGAACGATAACTCCTACCGATACCACAGCAAAAGCGAATAGGGTTCCAATACTCGTCAGATTGGTCAGTGCATGTAACGGGAACAATCCACTAGCCAATGCGATAATGCTGCCCACCAGCCAAGTGCTTCGAATTGGCGTTTGAGTTTTAGCATTTATTTTAGATAAAAAAACGGGTAAAAGGCCATCACGTGACATGGAGAAAATTAACCGCGTTTGACCATACAAGAGCACCAATAAAACGGTCGTCATCCCCGCAATCGCACCGACTGAAATCAATCCGGCTACGAAATCCTGATGAATAAAGCGGAGAGCAAACGCAACAGGATCACTTACCCCCAACTGCGTATAAGGTACCATTCCCGTTAGCACAACTGAAACCGCAATATACAGTACTGTGCAGATCGCTAGAGAAGAGATAATACCGATGGGCATATTCCGTTGCGGATTGCGAACCTCTTCGGCTGCAGTTGAGATGGCATCGAAACCCAGATAAGCAAAAAATACGATTGCCGCAGCACTCAAAACACCAGAAAATCCATAAGGCAAAAATGGTGTCCAGTTGTCAGGCTTAACATAAAAGATACCGATCCCAATAAATAGCAATACAACTCCGACTTTAACACAAACCATTATTAAATTGAATCGGACCGTCTCCTTGGCTCCGAGACTCAGTAACAATGTGATGAGCATAATGATGCACACGGCTGGTAGATCAATAATGGTCCCCTTGGTCGAATCGAAGGCTGCGGTTAAAGCCAGCGGTAAATGCACATCAAATCCAGCCAGCAAGCCTTGAAAGTAAGCAGACCATCCACTACTCACAGAGGCGGCCGCCACTCCATATTCCAGAATTAGGTCCCACCCCAGTACCCAGGCCAAAATTTCTCCAAATACAATATAACTATACGCATAAGCGCTCCCAGCTGCGGGAACTGTAGATGAAAGCTCCGCATAGCACAAGGCTGCTAGTACGCAGGCAATACCTGCAATAACAAAGGAGAGCATCAATCCAGGACCTGCATTTTCTGCTGCTGCCTTGCCAGTAATAACAAAAATCCCGGTACCGATAATACATCCTACACCTAGCATGGTGAGATCAAAGGCACCCATTGTTCTCTTTAAGCGACCTGTAGATCCGCTTTCCTCATGCGGGAGCAGTCCTGTTTTTTTTCGAAATAAGTCCATATGCCGAATCCTCTTTCCATAATTTCATGCGTCAATATCGGTGCTGCAACGCTTTAGTGCGTGTTCTTATCATTCGATTAATTATTAGCGAGCTCGCCTTTGAAGTCAAGGAAAAATGTCATATTTCTTTGCGGTGGGTTAGTATATAGGGTACACTGAGTTGGAAAGATAAATTTTTAAGTAATATCCCAAAATGAAAAGGTATACAACCCGAGAAGGAGATGAGGATTTTATGAGCTTAAAACCTTACAAACGAAGTAGAGTGGCCATTGTCGGCATGGGAGCGGTTGGCACAACAACCGGCTATACCCTACTTCTGCGCCAACGCATGTCAGAACTTGTCTTTATTGATGTCAACGTCAAAAAGGCGAAGGGGGAAATGCTCGATATGAATCATGGGCTTCCCTTTCTCGGTGGTGTCAAAGTGTGGGCAGGTGATTATGAAGACTGCCGTGATGCAGATATCATTATTGTTACAGCGGGCGCTTCACAAAAGCCGGGAGAAACGCGCATTGATTTACTGAAGCGTAATGCCGAAATTTTTGAAAGTATTATTGATAATATCGTCAAGGTCAATACACATGGCATTTTGCTGATCGCAACCAATCCAGTGGACATTCTCTCCTACATCTCTTGGAAACGCAGTGGTTGGCCTTCAAGCAGAGTCATTGGATCAGGAACGTTGCTGGACAGCGCACGCTTCCGCTATCTGATCGGGAAGCAAAAGGGCATCGATCCACGAAGCATCCACGCCCATATTATTGGAGAACATGGTGACTCTGAGTTACCTGTATGGAGCACAGCCAACGTAGCTGGAACTCCGCTGGAACTGGGTGAAGAAACGAAAAATGAAATTTTTGAAAATACCAAGAATGCTGCCTATGAAATTATAGATGCTAAAGGCGCAACTTCTTATGCTATAGGGCTGGCTCTCGACCGAATCGTAGCCGCCATTCTCGGGGACGAGGGGTCGGTACTTAATGTGTCCACCTTGCTGGAAGATTATAACGGAGTATCTAACGTATATTTAGGTGTTCCAAGTATCGTAGATCACAATGGGGTACGTGAAATTTTGGATCTTCCGCTCAATGACGAGGAACGTGCCAGGTTGCTTCAATCTGCGGACAAGCTGAAAGATCAAATTAGCAAAGTTCATATGTAGATCGGGAACATAAAAGCTAAACAAAACTGGCCTCCACAGCGGTAATATCCGTTGAGAGGCCAGTTTTTTAGTCATTATAATGTAAAAGTTCAATTGGTCGTCTTGCTTTGCATTCGAATTACCAAGGTGGCGTATCGCCATCCTCATTTTCATGCTGGCGTTTCTCTTTTAGCCGCTCAGCCACCATTTCAAACGATTCAGGTTGGAGCAGCTCAATCGGTGAAAATCCCTTTTCAAACGTAAATGCATCGCCTTCAATAATAAGTGCATATCTATCATGAAGTTTCGTGATGTGCAGCTTGGCGCCAAAGTCGGACAGTAGCCCACGCACAGCCGTATCATCTAGTTTAAAACGAACTTCAATTTCTGGTTTCAGCTCGACAATATGCTGTGCAGCCTCTACGACCTGAAGGGGTTCCCATTTCCCTTGCAAATCCCGTTTTTCGCTAGCCGCCCACAATTCCAGATCACGCTCTTCCTGCTGTCTTTCCTCATTAGATGCATCCGGCCATTTGGTTTCTACATAGTTCTGAACGAAGCCCATGACATGCTCATTGACAATTTCGGGCATGGATTGCTCATAGGTCACGAATTTCAAAAAATCTTCAAAATACCGGGCATGCGAAGACTGGTGAATTTTAAGCTCCCACTCATCGTTCATCCCCTCCTCAAGCATGTAAGGATACATGATGGATTTCATATTACGGGCAGAAATAGCCATTTCGACCTCACTCACCAGACTGCTTTCAGTAATTCTGGCAATTTTAGGTTCAAAATCACATTTAAGCACAAAAATAAACGGATCATCCGAGTGTGTATTCAAGGTAGCCTGTACAATGATCAGCGCTCCGCCGCGTACTGCGCTCGTATCCAGATACATCCGCACCAGATCGTCACAAGCATTTTTAAAATCTTCCTTATCCTCTGCTGCCCGCAGTCGGGCGAACATATTGAAATTCGGATTACTGCTCAATTCATGCTCCGGTTCGACGATAAAGCGGCCGATTTTGGTCGGTGCCTGCTCTGTGCTGGGATTTTTTTCAACCTTCCGCTTGCTAATACGAGTAAATTCCCCGTCCAGAAATTTTTTAACATCGCTTTCGTCATAATCGTAGTCGTCCATTGTAGCGTAATGCTTATAGGACTTACCACCCTGTCCTTCTTTTCCATCTACCTGAATTACAAAAAAAGATAAAAAATCCACTTGAAAGTTCATTTATGTTCCATTCGCTCCTTTTCAGGCATGTACGCGTAATTATATCACTATGATTTTAAAAGGTACATCGGATTCAGAGGCCTATTATTAGATAAGCAATTTAGTTAACATAATATATATTATGTTAATACTTTTTTTGATTGGATATTATTACCAACTCACAAGTTTAAAGTGAGTACTTGTATCACTATTCTAATTCACGTCCTTAAGGATCATTGGCCTCTTTATTTCCATGCTCTACTTTCTTCTTGGTTGCAAAAAAACATTTGACTAAAAAGTAGTTAATTTATTATATTATCTATTATTATATAGACAAAAATAAATTTTGTTTATATAAAATGATATTCCAAGGGGCTCGCGCTTTGAAAACAGGAAAGGAGAGTTTGTTGTTGTTTAAAAATCCATATATAAGGACCATTATCGCCTCCAATGCGCTGCTAAATTTGGGCATTTGGGTGCGCAACTTTGCCATACTGTTGTATGTAACAGATTTGACTCATAATGATCCCGTCTACGTATCGCTCATTTCGGTTGCTGAATTCATGCCTATTTTTCTGTTCGCTATCATTGGAGGAACATTTGCGGACCGTTGGCGGCCCAAACGGACTATGATTAGTTGCGATTTGCTATCCGCGGCCTCTATTTTTATTGTCTTGTTGGCATTATGGTACGGGTCATGGCAGGTGCTTTTGCTGTCTACTTTCTTTTCGGCCATTCTATCTCAATTTTCTCAGCCGTCTGCAATGAAGATATTTAAGCAGCATGTAGCACCAGACCAGCTTCAGGGAGTGATGGCCCTTTTTCAATCTCTCATGGCATTATTTATGGTTATCGGTCCTGTTATCGGTACATTTATTTATCAACACTTTGGAATTTTCATTTCAATGTCTATAACCGGAATATTGTTTCTCATTTCGGCACTTGTCTTGACTCGTATTCCCCAAGATGAACAAGCACTTGAGATAGATGATCAACCCACTCATTTCATTCAAGAGCTTAAAGAAGGAATACGTTATGTATGGAATAACCGCACACTTCGCACGCTTGGGGGAACATTTACCGTAATTGGGCTGGCGGTTGGACTTATTCAACCATTAATGATTTTTGTCGCCATCGAGAACCTTGGACAAAACAAGGAATTCCTGCAATGGCCATTAATGGCGAACGGAGCGGCTATGCTGGTGGGAGGCGGCCTGATTATGGGGGTTGCCAAAAAAGTACAGCCGCAATTGCTGCTGGTAGCCGGACTCTTGGTCAGCACACTGACAACCTGTGGTGTCGGATGGTCGCACAATATTGGGTTGACTATGGCACTACAAGTTTTCAGCGGCCTATTTTATCCTTGCATTCATATCGGTATCAACACGATGATGATGAAAAATGCCGAAGCTGCTTTTATCGGCCGCGTCGGTGGTGCCCTCTCTCCCCTGTTCTCCGGGATGATGGTCGTCGGTATGAGTATCGGCGGAACACTCAAACACGAATCCTCCCTGAACACTGTATATACCGTGAGCGCCAGTTTGTTTTTGGTCGGAGCGATGCTGTTGTTACCATTGCTTCGTGACAGGCAGCCTGTACAAGCTTTCATAGCCGATGATTCTGAATAACAGCACAAGAAACCGCCCCTGGAGATATGATATAGCATCCTCCGGGGCGGTTTCTTAATGTTTGTATCATGATTTCATACGGATTATGACTCTCTTTCTTCATGCTCTTGATTACAATTATAATGATCATCATTCTCATTTAAAAGACATTGATATTTTTTTAACATAATATATATTATGTTAACCTAATGATCCCTATTGTATCGAATTAAAGAAGTCGGCCTTGACTTCAACGCCTGTCCAATCGTATAGTATGGTTATATCTTCAATTAAGGGAGAGATTTTGATGTCGGTGAACGTTCTTAACTAAGCAATTGCATATTCAGGGAGTAACACCAGGCGCTTGCACCCTTCGGGGACAGGTTTGTTTCTTGCTGTGTTGTTATCCTGATATTAGTTAAGAACATGCGGATATCATAAATCGCCTTCGGGATTATCTTCATCCAGGCCTTATTCCGTGCTGTGTTCAGCGCGGTTTTTTGTTTTCAGATTTTGTAACTTCCCTTTTAACGTTTCCATTCGATCCAAATAGCTTAGCAAAGAGCTGTTGCGTGAATGAATTGGAAACACGGAACTCGGAACTACAAAAGCTGTATAACAGGCTTATTTGTTGATAAATTCCCTCTTTCCTTAAGGGCGGAGAATGAACGTTTTGTTCATTCTCCGTCCTTTTTTATTTTAATAGCAAGTTTTCCATAATCCTGACACTACACACTAAAGGAGAGATTTATTCATGAACGAAACTACAATGCTGCGTTTGGAATATGATCAAATTAAAACAAGAGTTTCCGAATGTGCTTTTTCTTACCTGGGTAAGCATCACGCTGCTTCTATGTGCCCAATTACTGATATCCGTACCATTAAGATTCGTCTTGACGAAACCAACGAAGCGTTACAGATCATTCGCCACGGAGCAAGCGTCCCTGTTCCTTCGTTGGAAGGAATGGAGCACATTCTTCAACTGCTCGGAACCGGGTATATGTTCAGCGAGCGTGATTTTTCTCATATGGCTCAATTCATTCGAAGCTGCATTCAACTCATAAAATATATGCATTCCAAGGCGGACGCTGCTCCAACCGTCAGTGCTTATGCATCTTCCATGTATAGCATGGAGCCACTTCTATCCGAAATCGAAAGATGTATTCATTCGGGACGTGTGACGGATATCGCCAGTAAAGAACTAGCTAAAATTCGCAAAAAAATTGCGGTTACTGA
Source organism: Paenibacillus sp. SEL1 (assembly GCF_054602535.1). NCBI lineage: Bacteria > Bacillati > Bacillota > Bacilli > Caryophanales > Paenibacillaceae > Paenibacillus > Paenibacillus sp. SEL1. The sequence continues at coordinate 5,092,212 of NZ_CM137723.1, forward strand.
AGAACGTATCAAGAGAAAACTTGACTCTCTCACAAGCCGTCACCGATCCATTATGCAGGAAAATATGATTAGTCAGCGCAATGGCCGTTACGTGCTTCCAATCAAAAAAGAATTCCGTAAACAAGTGAAAGGCAATGTACTGGATGAATCGGGAAGTGGTCAGACGGTTTACGTTGAACCTGCCGAAATCACGAATCTGCAATTCGATCAGAGCGCAAACATGGCAGAAGAATCTAAAGAAGAAATGAAAGTGCTGGGAGACCTGACGGCAATGGCCGAGTCATACAACCGGGAACTAAGCATCAATACAGAGACTGTAGGTGTACTAGATTTTTTATTGGCAAAAGCCAAATACGCCATGACTCTGGATGCTGTTCCTGTCGAACTTAACCTTGACGGGATTATAGACATCCAAGGTGCACGCCACCCGTTGATGTCCAATACCATGGTGCCGCTTGATTTCTCAATTGGTGAAGGAAATTCCTCACTCATCATCACTGGACCGAACACAGGCGGAAAAACGATGGCCCTTAAAAGCGTCGGTCTATTAACACTAATGGTGCAATCTGGGCTACTGGTACCTGTTTTGCATGGTAGCCGAATGGCTGTATTCGAGGAAATTGTAGTAGATATCGGGGATGGACAAAGCATTGAACATGCTTTGAGCACCTTTTCTGCACACATCCGCAACATGATTAGCATTTTAGAAACAACAGGTAACTCTACTCTGATTCTGATTGATGAAATGGCATCCGGCACCGATCCAGGAGAAGGAGTAGGCCTCTCTATCGCGTTGCTAGAAGAATTCCATCGCCGCCGAGCGACAGTAGTGGCTACAACGCACTTTAGCGAAATCAAGCATTTTGCTGAAAACACACCGGGATTTCAGAATGCTCGTATGGAGTTTGATACCGACACGCTACAACCTTTGTACCGACTTCGCATTGGAGAGGCCGGAGAAAGCTATGCATATGCAATTGCCTTGAAGCTGGGCATGTGGACACGTATTATCGAGCGTTCTGAGGCCATTTCTGCAGGCAGAGCGTCTCGGAATACACAGGAATCGTTTGTTATTCCCCCTTCTGTAGATGATGAAAAGTCTGATGATGCAAATAAGCCTTTCCCTAAAAAAGAGGCTTTAGACCAGACAGTCACAAAACGGGGTAAACAAGAAATTCCTCTCAAAACCAAGCCTTTTGCCCTTGGCGATAGTGTTTATGTAGGCTATCTGGATCGAACTGGAATTGTATACAAAACCGAGGATGAACGGGGTAATGTCGGGATTTTGATCCAAGGACAGAAGCTAACCATAAACAAAAAGAGGCTCGTCCTTCACATCGCTGCTACTGAATTGTATCCTGACGACTATGATCTGGATATTGTTTTAGAAACCAAGGAAAATCGCAAAAAACGAAAACTGCTGGGACGTAAGCATGTCGAAGGACTGATGATTGAATCTCCCCCGGAAAATGAAATATAGACGCATGCGTATATTCTCAACTGAAAAATAAGCTATTTTATATTGTCAGTGAAACTTGAATCTGCAAGTGGACACTTGATAAGAGTGATTCACTTGCAGATTTCACCACACTAAAAACATAATATATATTATGTAAATTTTATGCTTCTTTATTAGACAGGACAAGATAAATCAGACATCGAAATATAACTTTTGTTATCAATCAAGATGATAGGTTTGTTTGTAGTTATATATAGCACCTAGCAAATTCGCTTCATTGCCTAATTTACTTTGCTCAATATCTGCACGCACAAAATTTAAGATAGAATCTAGATAAAGTTTCTCTAGTTCTTCTTTAATAGTAATAACCAGTAAAGGATTTGCAGATATGCCTCCCCCAATTACAAACTTTTCAGGGTCAAGAATCGTTTGCAAATTAATAATTTGTGTTGCGATGTTCCTACAGTATTCTTGAAAAATCGCTTGGACCGTGTGATCACCTTCTTCAATGAGCTTGAATACTTTTTCACCTGTCATAGAATCTGCAGGAAGCCCTTTAGCTTTGGTAACGGTTTTAGATAATACAGAACTACTCCCTTGCATACCAAGCAAATAATCAACATTGTCTGCATACTCATTGTTAGTTCTGATGAAGGAGAATTCCCCAGCCGATAAATGATGGCCTTTCAGCAATTTACCTTGAGAGATGATTCCACCGCCCATTCCGGTTCCAACGACCAGAACAACACCATCAGCGATTCCCTGTAATGAACCACACCATGCTTCTCCCAGAGCAGCGCATTTTCCATCATTTTCAATTGCTACGGGTAAATGAAACGCTTTCTTAAAAACTTCGATCATATTTATATCATTTATATATCTTAATGAACCGCCATGCACCATGTGACCGCTTTCCGAATCCACAATACCTGGCATGCTGACAGCTATACCTTCACATTCATCTATAAACTGATTATGAATTTGCTTCAAAGCTATAAGTAGATTCTCAAGTGAGTCCAATGGAGTTTTAACTTTCCCCTTACACATAAACTCACCTTGAAAATACAAACTAAATTTAATAAAAGAGCCACCAATATCAAAAACCAGTATTTTATTTTTCATGCTACGTATAGTCCTTTCATGATGCAATTTGGGGTCTTCTCAATAACGATAATTAACATTATTGCTTTTGTAAATCCATCATTTTTTTTATCGTTAATAAGACACCGTTTTCTTCGTTGGATTTAGTGATAAAACTGGCTGCATTTTTAGTGTTCTCACATGCGTTTTTCATAGCAAAACTATATTTTGCTATAATCATAAGTTCCACATCATTTTCATCATCTCCAAAAGACATGGTCTCATCCTCAGTAATCCCTAATATCTCTTGGAGTTTTCTTACCGTTTCCCCTTTATGGGTATGAAGTGCTGTAATATCCAGCCAATTTGCTTCAGAATCAACGATATAAATTTGACCCAGTAGAGTCTTTTCAACATGTTTTCTTAATAAGGGACTTCTTCCAGCTGGATCATATACAGTTATTTTAAGATAGCTACTGTTGATTTGATCAAATGAATCAATCTTAACCACTTCTTTATACGAGCCTTTCACAATTTTATAGTATTCGTCTTGAATATGAGAATGAACAAATGCTGCTTCCGTTGTACATGCTATGATAATAAAATCATTGGAAAAACTTTCGATATCTCTTATCGCTTGTAATGCTAGATTGTGTTCAATCGTAAACTCTTTGACGACGACTCCATCCTTTTTAATCCGCGTAGCACTGTCTCCAAAGATCCAGATCCCTTTTCCGTGCTCGCCAAACTTACTACCAGTTTAAACATATATAAAATCCCCCAATATACACTAGAATCTGAGTTTAATTTCTAACAAGAGTGGATTAAAAGCTTATACATTTAACCTAGCTTATGAAACGCGTTCCAGGTCAAGTTCTAATGTGGGATTCTCTCACAAGTTTACAACGTTCACAATATTGATGAGACAAAGTCGTTGATTCTATTTGCGAGTCGGGATATGACTCCTCATTAAAAGTTTACATAATAATTATTATGTAAACTTTTTTTGTTTAATATCAATTTTCCAACATATACTCATAATCCTGATATTGGTATCTGAATATCCAGCTTATCCATTGCTTTTTCTTTTTCCCGATCAGTGACATGTGTATATACTGTGGTTGTCTGAATGGATGAATGCCCCAGTAGCTCCTGCACGGTACGCAGATCTGCTCCCTTACGTAATAGCATTGTCGCAAATGTATGTCTCAGCTTATGGCTGGAATATGCCTCCCGGCGTTCCATACTCTTATCTTGCTGGAATCGTTCGAACGTTTCTGTAGCGATCTGTTGAATGGTGCGCACTGCCAGACGGCGGCCTTTTTGGGACACGAACATCGCATCCTCTTTACCTCTCCACGGCGTCAATCTTTCCTCCAACGCATGCTCTACAAAATCACACACGGCTTCTGGTACCGGGAGAGTACGCCACTTACGTCCTTTACCGAACACATCTAAGGTACGTCTTTCTCGGCTGTAATCCGAGACATTCAATGAATGAACCTCCCCCACCCGCAATCCCATGTAGACCATCAGCAGAAAAATAGCCATATTACGATTTGCATATTTCCCCTCCACCGCGAGCAAAAACGGATGAATATCCTTTTCATCCAGATAGACGGGCATACGATTCTTTTCAGTCTTTGCTTTTTTAATTCCCGCTGCCGGATTTGTGCTGCATAACTCAAATTCCTGTAGCGCTTTAAAAAAACTATTCACCGCTGCATGCTTCCGGTTCCGCGTACTATCTCCGGCGCCTCCCTCCCGCGCTTTAGACAAATACGACATAACATGAATCTTCTTCACCTGATCGAGTGGTTTTTCACGCAACGTCCGTAAAAACTGCTTCACATCCCCCATATAATTTTTTTGCGTATGTATCGTATATCCTGCATCCTTCATCCAGATCAAAAAAGCTTCCAGCTCCTCAGTATATATTTCATCAATTTCTTCAGTTGTATCGAGCTCCACATGTCGCATCTCTTTTTTCATCTCGCTCGCCTCCAATTCAGTTCATATTCCGAAATATACTGTAAAACGATCATTTTCGTCTGATTTTTATCGACAATCCAATCGACATCTTATGCAGGAGGGATTCTAAAAGTCGTTTTAAACCTAAACAGCGTATAATTTATATTATACGCTGTTTTTTTAGCGCTTTTCAAGGGCAAATAGAGCGTTTTTCCTCTTGTCCAGCCTAGTATCGCCTATAAGCAGACATTTCAAAGCACTTAACGGCGTGGCATAGGGTCAGAGGGGGCGATCCCACAATGTAGACAAATTAAAACACGCTCAAGAAAAGTTCACCTAATGTAATTCATTCATATCCAAAACAAAACTAAATAGCCAATAGTCTTGCATGCGGCACCATTTCTCTACTTCATCAGCAAGTTGGGGGCGCTGCTCTCGATCGGTAGCAGTCAAAATCGCCATAGTGGCCAAAACATGAATATCATGTGCAGCTTCCAACTCGCTATCCGGATCACCTTCCGGCGCGTGCACCATCCATATGATAGCCTGCTAGCTGATTGTAATTTTCACCCACTAGCAGCAGTGGATCACCAAGAATTTCACCGATTTCGAGATGATGACCGTGTGATCCAGCTTCTGGGCAAATTTCGAGCAGAGCGTAGAAACAGTCTTGTTCACAGGAAAAGCATGAACTGGCCTGCCTGACGGCAAATTTCTGCTGGACGCCTACATGCCTTTTCATTTAAACTATTAAAAAATTAATTTTCGAAAGAGTGAGATTACAACGACAGCACGAGGCTCCAGCACCCGGATCTTACAAACGAAAATACAAACATCACTTTCCGTCAGCCGAAACCTCGATTAATAACTACATAATAATTATTATGTAAACTACGATTGGAGGATGATTGTATGATTAACAGATTGTACTGGTTACCGATCGGTCAGCTTTATATTGATCGTTCCTCACTCAACCATCATGCACAGCCCGGTGAACTGGTGCGCCTGCAAATCTGGTCATATCTGCTGGAGACAGATCACGGTCCGATTCTCATTGATACCGGTATGCCGGATTCGTTTATCGACAATCCAAATTATTTTAAAAGTACACCGTTTGAAGGGCGCTTCATTCCCCATATGTCAGCCGATGATAGTATCGTGGCTGTACTGGATCGGATCGGCTATCACCCGGACGATATCCATGCCATCGTAATCTCTCATATGCATATGGATCATGCCGGAGGCAATCCGCATTTTCCAAATACACCGATTTATGTGCAGCAGACCGAAGCAGACGCTGCGATCGGTAATCTGGAGTATGCGCCACCGGAATGCGTGCAGGCGGACTTGAATTACCGACTGCTTCAAGGGGATCATGAGCTGGTTCCAGGTTTGCAACTGTTCTATACTCCGGGGCATTCGCCGGGTCATCAGTCCGCGCTGGTCACAACAAAGGAATCGGGTCCGGTTATGCTGACGATTGATGTTGCCTACACGCAGGAGAATTACGCAAACGACGTGCCGTTTGACAGCTTTAATCGTGAACAGGCACGCCAGTCAATCGCCCGCATTCAGCAGATTGTGCAGGAGGTTAAGCCGAATCTGTTGTTCTTCGGTCATGATCCTGAGCAGGTAGTCGTTCAGCCGGTATATCCACAATACAAATAATGATGATAAAGCAGCTATTTCTCCACCATTCCGGATCTTTTCGGTCCGGGGTATGAAGAAATTGGTATTATGAATGCACACAAAATAGACGTATCCGGAGCCGTGCTTCATTCGGATCACGGCTTCCAGTATACGTCTACGGCGTACAACACACGACTTGAAAAGTTCGGCCTCAAAGGCAAGTGGTGCGGACTGGCAGAATAGTCGTAATTCGGCCAGTTCCCCCATGATCTCAATTTCTTCATTCGATTTTTAAATAATCATTATTGTATCTCCCCACTTCAAAAATGTTATAGCCTCTTAATCTTTTCTTTTCATTAGGTAGTTGTAATGACTCCGACATTTAGAACTGCAAAATTTGGTTAACTGAGCTCGCTAATATGGAATAAACCAATGATTGCATTGAATACAACTTTGCAGTTCTAGTTGCTCCCCCCCATAGCTTTCAGCAAACTGATAAGTGATTCCATATACATTCGCTTTAACTGTTCGGGTTCATCTATAAATTCAGTATGTAAATGCTGATCTTCAGAAATCCAGCTAACTTTTAAGCGCACAAATTGATTTTCTGCAAATACACAATTGATCCTTTGTATTAACTCGCTATTAAGCCCCTGCTTGTTCAGAACAGCCTGAGCAATATCCAATACGCTCCTTACTGACAAATATTCCAAATGGATTAATACACTTAATCCGTTTATATCAAAAAAACAATTATATACATGAAGTTAATTACGCCTAATCCCCTGTTATCGCTAGCATCAGGAAGTATATCTAAGAACTCATGGGGTGAGTCGCTGTCGACACGGCATGGATGATGAGAAAAAGCAATTTGCTGTCTCGCTCCGTTTTCCCTTGATCATCCAGCACGATATACTTAAAGAAGTCGAAAGGCAAACTTAAATTCAGCCTATGCTCATTTCAAAAATGTAGGTTTATTCATGACAAAGGGAGTGTTCATTTATTTATGAGTACCGAAATGCTGGAACGTCGAAGTGAAATTCTAAAACGAAACATCCATCAGTTGCTGGTTCAGGAAAATCAACACGGCGTGACACGTCAGGAAAATTACACGTTGCATAAAATGATCAGAGAGCTGCATCAAACCTCTCATGCCTTGAATACTTCCCGTTGAGATGAAAGGCTGCTAAATTAAATGAAACAAATAACCTTCAGCCCCACTTCCTTAGTGGTGTTGAAGGTTATTTGTTTGCGTAGCCTTTAATTGACAGGTGGTACTCTTTCGTGACGTTACCCTTTGGAGCGACTCAACAGGTATAAGAAGTATGGCGCACCAATGATGGCTACAATTAAACCTGTCGGGATTTCTTTCTGTAAAGGTAAGGATCGTGTGATCGTATCCGCTACAAGTACCAGGAGTGCTCCGACTAAAGCACAGGTTACCAGTAGCATTTTATGCTTCGGCCCCACCAGCTTTCTCGCCAAATGTGGAGCCACCAAACCGACAAAGCCGATACCGCCACTAACCGAAACACTAGAACTGGCCAATCCAACCGCAGCAGCGAGAAGGAGAATACGTTCCTTTTCGATAGCTGTACCCAACCCCGATGCCGTCTGATCTCCCAGATTAAGCACATTCATCACATTTGCTTTGTAGTATGCGAAAGGAAGCAATACAATCAGCCAAGGCAACAGCGCCATCACGAATTTCCAGTTTGATCCCCATATGCTTCCTGCTAACCAATTAGCTACAAACGTGTAACTTTCGGGTGTCAGCTTAAGAGTCATAATGATCATCGCAGCACTGATACCCGCCGCTACGCCAATTCCGCTCAGCAGTAGCCTTGTCGGAGAAATTCCTTCACCTTTCTTGTAAGAAAGCGCGTAGATGAGAATAGCAGCTGCTCCTGATCCAATCAGTGCAAGAGCGGGAAGTAAAAACAATGAATTCGTAGTTTGCATAGATGGAAAAAGCAATACAAACAGCATGACCATCAACCCGGCGCCTGCATTAATGCCTAGAATACCAGGGTCCGCTAGGCCGTTACGCGAAACCCCCTGCATGATGCAGCCAGAAACAGCGAGACCTGCACCGATAAGAAGGGAAACAACCATTCGTGGCAATCGGAATTCAAATAGGATTAATTCCTGCTGTGGAGTCCCTTGTCCAAACAAGGTTCTAAATAGCTCCATTGGCGAAAGCCGGATGGTTCCCGTATTCGCACTTATGGTGAACGCAGCAATGAGCAATACGAGCAGAATGACTACAACCATCCAATCATGGATTTTTTTACGATGACTAGCTTTGGCGATAGCCCCATTCGTAACGTTATTCATCTTACAGTGCCCTCCTTTCTTTACGTGCCAGATAAAGGAAGAACGGAACCCCAATTAAGGCAATAAGTACGCCCACCGGTGTTTCCTCAGGTGCGTTAATCATACGGGCTGCCAGATCGGCAAACACAATGAGTAAAGCTCCCATAATGGCCGAGCATGGAATAATCCAGCGATAATCGACGCCAACCAGCTTGCGGGTTATATGGGGAATAATCAATCCCACAAAACCTATAGAACCCACCAACGACACCGCTGCACCCGCCAAAATCAGAACAAGAATCATTCCAACTACCTTTACCACCCCAGTTCGCTGACCAAGGCTCAACGCAATTTCGTCTCCCAAACTAAGCAGCGTAATGGAGCGCGACAACATGAGAGCACCGATAAAAGCTGCCACAACCCAAGGCAAAACTATACCGAGCTGAACCCACTTGGTTCCACTAAGCCCTCCGGCATACCAAAAGGCCAAATCCTGTCCAACATCAAAGTACAAACTGATCGCATCTCCTAAGGCAGACAGCAATGCCGTGACAGCTGCACCCGCCAATACAAGACGAACTGGCGTAAGACCTGATTTGGATATGGAGCTTGTACCATATACCATCACAACAGCCAGAGCTGCACCAACAAAGGAATACAACATTAATTGTAAAAAGGAAGAGCCAGGAAAAAGGGCAAAGCAAATCGCCATCGCCAAGCTGGCTCCCGAGTTCAGTCCAAGCAAGCCCGAGTCAGCAAGCGGATTCCGGGTCATTCCTTGCATAATTGCACCTGCTACGGCAAAGCAAACTCCAATTAAAACCCCACCCAGAATCCGAGGTAGACGGATTTCCCAAATAATTTGATGATTTTGCAACTCAGGATTAAAATGGAAAACAGCGTTCCATACCTCTTCCAGCCTAATTGAGGCTGCACCAAAAGATAGAGATAGCGCGATACCGAACGCTAAAAGTCCAAGCCCAACTGTCAGGATAAGCGAAGCCGCCCATGGTCGCGAGTGGAATTGAGTCGGCGACTGGTTATGATTACTTTGAGCGGGGCTATCCGATGATTCTGATAATTTCATAACTATTGTTCACCCTTACTGTTGAATAGTATGTAGCTATCACGAACTGTGTTGAAGATGATGTTGATAATGAGAATTATTATCATGCAATCTTTACTATTGTAAATTAATGTGGCAACGGCATCAATAGCAAATTTCGAGGAATGCCTAATACTCTGCCCTATTGTGAACAAATAAAGCCCTTCGGCATAAATACCAAAGGGCTGCCAACAACACCGAAGCGACTACTTCTGTGTGGCGTTCTCTTTATTCCGCTGGACGATCAAATCTGCGATTTCTTCAGCTTGCCCTACAATGGCAATGGGATCGAAGTACCAATATCGATCCTCCTGGAGCTCAAAAACCTTACCTTGCCGGACTGCATTCAGTGATTTCCATATGCTGTCTCCTTCGTAACCGCTCAAATCCTTGTTAACCGTCAGAAAGATATAAGAGCCAGCATATTGATTAATGACTTCTTTTGACACCGATTTCCATTGAGTCTCACCAAATAATTCTTTTTGGACAAGCGGCGGAGGGGACAAATTCAGTCCTTTGTATACCGCCTGTCCTCCTCTGCCAAAATTATCGCCATATACATAGTATTCTTTATCCGAAGCTTCCATTACGGTGAAAGTATCTCCAGGCTGAACAATTCCCTTTAGCTTGTCACGTGCAGCCTGCATCCGCTGATCGTATTGCGCAAGCCATGTTTTGGCTTCCTGTTCTTTTCCGAGCAGTTCACCAAAAGCTGTCAGTTCCTCATGAACATTCTTGTACGTTCCATATGGAATGACGATGGTCGGAGCAACTTTACTATATTTTTCATAATCATGAGCATCTTTGGAACCAATCAGAATCAAATCAGGCTCCAGAGCCAATACTTTCTCAATGGATACGCTGCTGCGGTCTCCAATGCTTGCAATGCCCTGTACAAGCTCCTTCGAAAACGGATTATCCAGATAATATTTAACACTTCCCACAGGTTTAATTCCTAGTGCTAATAAATCATTCTGGTACATATCTACTACAATCCGCTGAGGGTGAACCGGTATTTTAATATCTCCATGAATCGTTTTGACTGTTTTCATTTCCTCTGACTTTTGTTCGCTAGATGTTTGATTCTGCTTTTCATCCGGTTGCTTTACATTTCCACCACAGGCGGTAAGAGCTAAAATGACTGACAGAAGCATCATTACAATCCACATTTTCTTTGTCAAACCTGTTCATTCCTCTCTCTATTTACGGTGTCATATTGGCCTATTTACGTTCCATATTGAGCTTGGTGCAGGCGGCTATATGCCCCTTTTACTGCCAATAACTCTTCATGTCTGCCCTGCTCGGCAATCCCTTGATCTGCAACTACGATAATGCGGTCAGCATTTTTGATCGTTGCCAGACGATGCGCGATAACGAGTGTCGTACGGCCTTGGGATAGCTCTGTCAGCGCTTGCTGAATCGCGGCTTCTGTCTCTGTATCCAATGCTGATGTTGCTTCATCTAAAATGAGAATTGGCGGATTTTTAAGGAACATCCGGGCAATAGACAAACGTTGCTTTTGACCACCGGAGAGCTTCACACCTCGCTCACCGATCATTGTATCCAGACCATCCGGATATGAGCGAACAAGGTCTTCAATCTGAGCTCGACGAGCAGCATCCCAGATTTCTTCTTCCGAAGCATCCAGCTTACCGTAAGCAATATTTTCACGAATCGTTCCATCAAAGAGGAATACATCCTGCTGTACGATACCAATCATGGATCGCAGCGATTCCAGCTTCATTTCACGGATATCCATTCCATCAATAGTAATGCTACCTTCCTCGACATCGTAGAAGCGAGGCAACAAACTGCAAAGTGTCGTTTTACCTGCTCCTGAAGGACCCACAAGTGCTACGGTTTCACCCGCATGGATAGATAGGTCCACTTTGCGTAATACCTTATCTTTGTTTTCGTAACCAAACGTTACACCTGTAAATTGAATATCTCCTTTAAGATGGCTAACCGCCTTGGCCCCAGGCAGATCTTCTACATCCGATTCACTTTCCAGCAAATCCAGGTATCGTCGGAAGCCGGCAATCCCTTTTGGATACGTTTCGATGACAGAATTAATTTGTTTAATCGGCCCCAGGAATACATTAGACAGCATTACAAATGCGATAAATTCCCCGTAGGTCATCTGTCCTTCAATAACAAACCATGTTCCACATACTAGCACAAACAATGAAACCAGCTTCATTAGTATAAAACTAATCGAGGAATTCCAGGCCATAATCCGGTACGCGATCAGCTTCGTTTTACGGAAACGCCCATTATTTTCAGCAAACCGTTCCATTTCATGTGCTTCGTTGGAGAACGCTTGAACAACACGAATCCCGCTTACATTATTTTCAATACGAGCGTTATAATCCGCAATATCAGAAAACATACGATGGAAAGCAGCAGACATTTTACGGCTGAAATAAAGAGACAAGTAAATCATGAGGGGTACAATGATGAAAGTCAGTACAGCCAGCTTCCAGTTAATACCGAGCATGATACCAAAGGCTCCCCCCAGTGTCATCAACGCGATGAACAAATCTTCGGGTCCGTGGTGGGCAATTTCCCCAATATCCATTAGATCGTTGGTCATACGTGAAACGAGATGCCCTGTTTTGTTATTGTCAAAAAACCGAAACGATTGCTTTTGTACACGATCAAACAACTTTTTACGCATGTCCGATTCGATGTTAATGCCCAGCTTGTGTCCCCAATAGGTGACCACGTAATTCAGCGCAGCACTTATGACATAAATACCGAGTAGAGCCAGACAGGCATATAAAATCCATTTCCAGTTCCCGCTGGGCAGCAAATCATCGACCACCCGGTTGACTGCAAGCGGAAAAGCCAACTCCAGCAGTGCAGCCAGCAAGGCACAAGAGAAATCAATGATGAACAAAGTCCGGTAAGGACGATAGTATTCAAAAAATCGTCTAAGCATGGTTATGACTTCTCCTCTCTTATTTCAATTAAACTGATCACTTCGGATCAACGGAAAACATTTTAACAGCCTCATCGAGTGATTGGTCAACGGCTAGCGGTGAGTAGGTAAACCACGGATCGGCTTTGATGAAATACACTTTGTGGTTTTTGACAGCCGGGAGATTTCTCCACAATGCACTTTGCTCAATTTGCTTAAGCATTCCGTCCTTGCTCGCTTCATCATAAACCAGCATAATAATTCGGTCTCCTGATAGTTCAGGTAACTTTTCCATTGAAATAACATCATAAACATAATTAAATCTCGGGTCCTTCGCCAGCTTCTGGCGTATGTACTCAGGAGGATTCAATTCCAGTGAACGGTAAATAACATGTCCTACATTCCGCGCTCCGTATACCCTTAACACATTCTTATCGTAGGCCATATAAATCGTAACCGTTTCATCTTTTTTGAATTTTCCAACCAGCTTCTTTCGACCTTCCTCAGCCTTTTTGTTGAAACTAGCGATCCACTGCTCGGCTTCCTTGTCCTTACCCAGCACGGCTGCGACACTCCGCAGTTGCTCAAATACATCGCCTTCTCCAAACGAAACGACTACGGTTGGAGCAATTTTCTCTAGCTGCTCCTTCACTTCGGGCGTGGTATATTCTGTTGTGATGATCAGGTCCGGTTGTAACTCCAGCACCTTTTCTACATTTGTCGGGTTCCCAATATCCGCAACTCCGTCAATCTTACCTTTTAAATAGTCGCCTTCCAACAAATGGGAAGCAGCACCTGCAGGCTTAACTCCCAAGGCCAGCATAGCATCCAAATATTGTGTCGTGACAACTCGCTGTGGATTTGCAGGGATACTGATCTTATTGCCAGTGGCATCAGTATATTCGCGCATAACAACCGTCTTGGATTGCCCGGAAGGATCATTAGTGCTGGTCTTGTCGTTTGTCTGGTTGTTGCTAGCTGCGTTTCCACATGCACTCAATACAACCATCAAAAGAACTACAAGACAAAGCGTGGATTCCCATTTTAATCTGTACCTTTGTTGCACAATATACGTCCTCCTTAGATATATACAATTCATAATATGATAGTGATTCTCATTATCATACAATTGTTATTCTATCTTTTACCGTCTCTTCTTACAATACAAAAATAAAAAACTTCCATTTATGTGTATGTATCGTCATCGTAGAATAGCCAAAAAAAAGAACTGATGCGCATTACAGCATCAGTCCGAATAGCTTAATATGTTGGGTCAAGCGCCCTTTTTATTTCGATTGATCCACTAACTCCAGCTTAGCGGGAATTGATGTTTTCACGGTTTTACCTTGAAGTACATCTTTGGCTGCCTGTACCGCCAATTGACCAATAAGCTCAGGTTGCTGAGCTACGGTAGCTGTCAGTTTCCCTTCCTTAATTGATTTAAGCGCATCCTCGTTACCGTCAAAACCGATGACTGGAATGTTCTTACCTGAGCTTTGGATTGCTTCGATCGCACCCAAAGCCATTTCATCATTGTGGGCAAATACTGCCTGAACGTCCGGGTTGCCTTGCAGCAGATTTTCCATCACGTTCAAACCTTTGGTCCGATCAAAATCGGCCGATTGTTTGGCAATGACTTTCAGATCCTTATCTGCTACTTCATGAAATCCTTTTCCGCGTTCACGGGTAGCGGATGCTCCTGGAACACCTTCCAGCTCAATCACCTTGGCACCTTTTCCAACTTGATCAACCACATATCTGGCAGCCATTCGTCCTCCCTCTACGTTGTCTGAAGCGACGAGTGCTTTTACATCGCCTTTGTCAGCAGAACGATCCAGTGTAATAACCGGGATGTTCAATGCATTCGCTGATTGTACCACAGTGGAGATGGCCGACGAATCTGTCGGATTAATAAGTAACGTGTTTACTCCCTGTTGAATCAGATCATCCACATCATTACTTTGTTTCGCCGAATCATTTTGTGCATCCACAACAATGACCTGCATTCCTTGTTTTTTGGCCTCTGCCACAACTCCGTCTTTGAGAGATACGAAGAATGGATTATTCAGTGTTGAGATCGACAAGCCGATTTTGATGTCCTTCAGGTTCGCGGCCGCTTTAGGTTTCGCCCATTCGGGCGGTTCCAAGGAACACCCTGTCATGAGCAGGAGCAGCAATGCAGTCATGATTAATGTAAGCTTTTTCATATTTATGTGTCTCCTTCTACGCAGATTAGGTGTATTATGCGGATTTTTTACGGTCAATCAATACAGCAATAGCGATGACTATCCCTTTTACTACCATTTGATAAAATGAGTTAACCCCCAGCAAGTTCAAGCCATTGTTTAGTGTACCGATGATAAGCACACCAATTAACGTACCTACGATTCGTCCGCGTCCTCCCGAGAGACTTGTTCCACCTAATACGACAGCCGCAATGGCGTCCAATTCATAAGAAGTACCTGCTGTCGGTTGCGCCGAGTTCAAACGTGAAGTCAAGATAGCTCCCGCCAATGCGGAGAGCATTCCAGCAAGAGAGTAAATCCAAATTTTTACACGCGGCACTTTAATACCAGATACAATCGAAGCCTTCTCGTTACCACCAATGGCATACGTTTTACGTCCGAATGGTGTTTTATGCAAAATGATCCATAGGACAGCAAAGGTAATAAGCATCGTAATCGCTGGAACCGGAATACCGAACTGATAGCCACGACCGAACAATTGAAATACCAGACTGTCCCCGAGTCCTGTAATAGGGTTACCATTGGTATAAACGAGTGTCAATCCTCTGAAAATGGTCATGGTTGCTAGTGTAGCGATGAACGGAGCCATTTTACCCTTCGTAATCATCAAGCCGTTGACCATCCCCATCACGCCACCCAATGCACAGCCGATGATAATCGCCAAAATAGGATCGAACCCGGCCAGCATCATATTTGCGACAAACGCACTGGATAGTGCTAATATGGAGCCGACTGACAAATCTATTCCGCCTGTGAGAATAACGAAGGTCATACCGAACGCAATCAACGCATTAATGGATACCTGGCGCAATAAATTCAAAATATTAAGCGGTTCCAAAAAGCTGGGATTTAAGACCGATACGATAATCACCAAAATAATGAGTCCCAACAACGGGCCAAGCTTCTGTGTGATTTGTGACATTTGAAAGCCTTTGCTGCTTTTTGTTTCATTCATAGTTGTCATATTACTGTCCTCCTGTAGCTAGCGTCATAATATTTTCTTGTGTGGCTTCTTCCCTGCTCAGCTCTCCGCTGATCTTTCCCTCGTGCACCACGACAATACGATCGCTCATGCCGAGTACCTCAGGGAGTTCCGAGGATACCATGATAATCGCGACTCCACGTTCGGTCAGCTCGTTCATCAACTGGTAGATTTCCCGCTTGGCTCCCACATCCACACCTCTCGTCGGTTCGTCAAGAATGAGTACATTTGGACCAATACCTACCCATTTGGCAATAACCACCTTTTGCTGATTACCACCTGACAAACTGCGAACCGTTGTTTCACCCGATTGGGTTTTAATTTGTAAGCGCTTAATTAAAGTGTTAACAAAATCCAACTCTTTTTTACCTGAAATAAATCCTTTTGAGGTAAAGCTGAAGAGATTTGGCAGCACCATATTTTCCCGAATAGAAAAATCCAGAACCAAGCCCTCATCTTTTCGGTCTTCTGTAATGAAGCCAATCCCTAGTTTCACCGCGTCATCCGGCTTGCGAATAGTCACCTTTTTTCCACGTACATGGATCTCACCACGATCCAAAGCATCCAGTCCAAATAACGCCCGCATGATCTCGGTTCGTCCCGAGCCCATCAAGCCTGAAAAACCTACAATTTCACCAGACCGCACAGTAAAATTCACATTTTCAAACAAGCCTTTATGCGTGGCATTTTTGACCTCCAGCACCACTTCTCCCAAAGCGGGCGTTCTTACCGGATAGCGTTCAGTCAGCTCTCTACCTACCATTTTCCGTACAACTTCATCAAAATTCGTATCGGGAATCGCCTGAGTATCCACCGTTTTCCCGTCACGCATGATGGTAATCCGATCACAGATCGCGAATATCTCTTCCATCCGATGTGAAATATACACGATCGAAACACCATCTTTTTTCAAAGAAGTAATAACCTCGAACAGCTTCTGAATTTCACGTTCGGTTAAGGCGGCTGTCGGCTCATCCATCACGATAACTTTAGCATCCGTCATGAGTGCTTTGGCTATTTCAATCATCTGCTGTTGACCCACTGAACACTCGCCTGCTTCACCGTTTAATGGAAGGTTTACCGAAAGGTTTCTGAATTGCTCATTTGCTAGCGCTTTCATTTTAGAGCTGTCTAGTAAGCCCCACTTGGATGTCATTTCCTTGCCGATAAACAGATTTTCCAGCACGGTCATCTCCGGCCACACATTCAGTTCCTGGTGAATAAAAGCAATTCCTTTTTGCTCCGCTTCTTTGGGGTCGGCAAAATAGGTTTCCTGGCCGTCAATGATGATCGTTCCCTCATCTCGCCGATGCAGTCCGATTAAAATATTCATCAGCGTTGATTTTCCTGCACCATTTTCACCCATAAGGGCATGTACTTCTCCTTCACGAAGATCAAAGTCAACACCACTCAGTACCTGATTGGTTCCAAAGGCTTTGTGAATTCCTTTCATTTGAATCTGCATGCTGTACCCTCCTTTTTATTCAACATTGATTTATCCAAAATGAACTCCTGCCTGCAAAATACAATTGGCAAATGGCTTAGCCTCTCCTGTACGAATGACCGCCTTCGCATAATGGGTCAGCTCCTTGAATTGTTCATGAGAGCAAAACTCAATGACGGCAGCCTGCTTATTAATCTGTGGATGTTCTAATTGCTCCCCTGCAAAGTTGCGCATAATATACTGCAATGCTTGTTCATTTTCTTGTTTGATTTCTTCGGCCAGCGTTACTTTTTCGATCACCATATCTGCTGCAATGACATCAACGACGTCCTGAAAGGATGGAACACCCAGTTTAAGGGCCAAATCAATTTTGGTAACGCCTTCAGGAACAGGTAAGCCGGCATCAGCCACGACAATATAGTCTGTGTGGCCGAGATCCGACAGTATTTTGGATATATGACTGTTTAGGATTCCATGTTTCTTCATATTATATTTGCTCCTCCACTTCACGACGGGTTGGCATTCCACCTTGGGCTCCAAATTTGGTTACGGACAATGACGCAGCACGATTAGCAAATTTCACACTGTCGGCCAGCGATTTTCCTTCGGCCAGTGCCACTGCAAAAGCAGCGTTAAACGTATCTCCTGCACCTGTTGTATCAACGGCTTCTACTTTATAAGTAGGAACCACGACTTCCTGTTCTCCGTCGAAAAATCGTACACCGTTGCTGCCCTCAGTCACAAACAGCTTGTTGGGATATTTACGCAACGCTTCTTGCAGGCTCATATCCTTAAACATAATGGCAGCTTCATGCTCGTTTGGCGTAATGTAGGTCGCATTCGCAATTACGCTTTCTTCCACTTCACGAGCCGGGGCTGGATTCAGCAACAAGGGTATCTGGTATTTCGCACAAATCTCGCTTACATAAACAACCGTTTCTGTTGGTATTTCCTGTTGAATTAGCACAATATCCGAACTTCGGATGACGTCAAGCGCTTCTTCCACATAGGCGGGTGTCACTTCATTATTTGCTGCTTTTACCACGACAATACTGTTATCACCTTCAGCGAGTACAATATGCGCTGTACCGCTTTCCATATGTGTAACCGGTTTCACATAACCAGTATGAACATGATTTTCTTCAAAATTTCGTAAAATCTGTTCTCCAAAATGGTCATCCCCTACACGTCCAATCATCGTAACGGCTGCTCCGAGTCGTGCTGCGGCTACTGCCTGATTGGCTCCTTTACCTCCAGGTACGGTTGTAAAGCTTTCACCCAATACCGTTTCACCAGCACCGGGACGTTTGGACGAAGTAACTACGAGATCCATAGAACTGCTTCCGATAATCGAAATTTTAGCCATCATAATCCACCTTTCTCGTCGTTTCCCGTTCTATAAATTTGACGGGCAATTGTATGCTTGAATAGGTAAGTACTTTCGAATGAAGATTAGGTACGCTTGACTTCGTTACTTGCGACTGCTCAATCAGCTGAATGAGTAGTCCTGCTGCTTCCCAGCCCATTTCATAAGCAGGTTGTCGGATCGTTGACAAAGGCGGGAATAACAAACTGCTTAATGGTATATCATCAAACCCGATAATTTGAACATTATCCGGGATTTTCTTTCCTAATCTATGTGCCTCATGCATCACCGCTGTAGCCACGATATCGTTACTTGCGATAACTCCGTCCGTATCCGGGTACTTGCTAAACAGCTCTTTGGCCCACGACTCGGCCTCCTTGAATGAAAAGGAAGTTGTCTCGACCACATGGTAAGCAATTCCGGATTGCTGAAGCTCTTCAACCGCCCCGCGAAAACGGTCTTGTGCTGGACGAATATGTGCAGGGCCCTGCATGACTGTAATTTGTTTGCTGCCGCGGGCAACCATTTCTTGAGCAGCCAAGCAACCGCCATGGGCTCCATCCGCATATACGGAGAGGCTGTCACTGGAAGTTCGATCGAGAAAAACGACCGGGATCTTCAGTTTGGCGTAACAGTCGGCATCGGGATCATTGGTAGAAGAAATAACACCAACGACATTATTTTGAACAAAAGTATCCATGTAATCCAATTCTTTTTGGCGATCTTCATCACTATTACCGAAAATAATCCGAAAATCATTTTCCTGCATTCGATCCTCCACCCCACGAGCTAACAAGGGAAAGTAAGGGTTCGTAATATCCGGCAGCAGCAGGCCGATTAATCTGGATTTCTTTTTATACAAAGAACGTGCAACTTCATTGGGCTTGTAATTTAACTGCCTCACAGCAGCCTCTACCTTTCGCCGTGTATCCTCATGTACATATCCAGTTTCATTAATAACTCTGGATACGGTCGCTACGGAAACACCTGCAAAGCTGGCGACTTCTTTAATTGTTGTCATAGTGTAGGTTCAACTCCAATGTGTAACCGGTTACACATATAAAATATCATAGCATTAATTTTTTGACAAGCATTAATTATTTGCACGTTGAATGCTTTAGCTTTATAATTCTTATTGTAACTAATGAAGTTCCACCTTTATACACATTCTAAAGTGGGGAGCACCTCTCCCGGTTACTCAATAAAATACGTATACATGGAGGCTTTTTCCTGATGAATATTGAAGTATGGTCTGATTATATGTGCCCATTCTGTTATATTGGCAAACGCCGTTTGGAGCAAGTATTACAGCAATTTCCACATCGCAATGAGGTGCAATTGACATTCAAGAGTTTCGAATTGAACCCGGATGCTGTGAGAGATAGCGGTAAAACGATCAATGAAGAACTATCCGCTAAATATGGGGTCAGTCTGCAAGAGGCTCAGGCTTTGAATGATCGAATGAACGAAAACGCACGCTCTGCGGGTCTTGATTATAATATTCATGCCATGGTGCCGACGAACTCTCTTGATGCTCACCGCTTAACACTTTGGGCTCAAACACAAGGCAAAATGCTGGAACTGAGCGAGCGTTTATTCCAGGCTGTATTCATCGAAGGCAAGCATACAGGGGATCATGAAGTGCTGGTAGCGCTGGCTACTGAGGTTGGTTTGGATCAAAAGGAAGCGGCTGCTATATTAGCCAGTGATCGTTTTACCGACGAAGTTAGAGCTGATGAATCCGAAGGCGCTGAGTTAGGTGTTCAGGGTGTACCATTCTTTGTATTTGATCGAAAATTTGCTGTTTCTGGTGCCCAGCCGGAGGAAGTATTCCATGATGCGCTTCAAAAAGCATGGGATGAACGCTCACCTTTCACCATGATAAGCGGCAGCTCGTCCAAACAAGATGAAGGTGGTATATGTACCGATGAGGGTTGTGAGCTTCCAGGCCGTGAATGAAGATTATCTATTCCCTAAATAAATTTTAAAGAAGCGTGCCAGCACCCAATTAAACCTGAGGCTGGCACGCATCTTTATTTTATAACGATTTAATCATTCCGCCATCCACAAGGATGGTGCTCCCTGTCAAATAGGATGAAGCTGAAGACGCCAGAAAAGCAACAACTTTACCGAACTCTTCAGGCTCTCCATACCGCCCCAATGGAATGCCCTCTTCTGCTTGTTTACGAACCTGATCCGTCGTTTGCTGGGTTTTCTCAGCTCGATGCTCGTCCAAGCTACGCACGCGATCGGTTGCAATTCTCCCCGGTGCTACAGTATGTACCAGAATATTATGAGGAGCTAATTCCAGAGACAATGTTTTCGCCAATCCAGCGACTCCCGTACGTAGCGTATTTGAAATGATTAACCCCGGAATTGGCTGTTTAACTGAGGAAGAAGCAATATTTAAAATCCTACCGTTTTGTTGTTTTTTCATATATGGTAACACCTCACGGATCAACCGGATATGACTAAGTAAATTTTGTTCAAAGGCCTGCATCCACACTTCATCTGTAAAATCATCAAAGGTACCGGCAGGAGGCCCACCCGCATTGTTAACCAAAATATCAACGGTGCCAAACAAGTCAGCTGTACGGCGGATGGCCTGGGAGATATGTTCTGGTTTTGTTACATCGCAAACTACATATTCAACGCGGCCACTCGCTGTTTCCAGTAATTCCGCCTGCGTCCGCTGAAGCTCTGCTTCGTTCCGTCCTGAAATGACGACATTCGCACCCTCGCGTGCCAGCTCCCGTGCGCTTGCCTTGCCGAGTCCTTTACTGGAACCTGCAACAAAGGCTATTTTTCCCGTTAATCCTAAATCCATCTATGACACTCCCTTTTCTCAGTGTTCTCTATTTAATTGTACACATGACCAGCACTTAATGCGAATAGCTTGTAGTATCATGAAGGCTATCTATCTTCTCACCACTAAAAAGAATACGAAATCATTAATTGCAAGGTAAAACAAAAAGGCCTGACATTTAGTCAGGGACCCTTTTTGTTCACAAAATTTTGTTTGTTTACAACACGTTATGATGTTGATGTAGTAGTTGTTGTTGGCTGCTCGTATACAACAACGGACTGGCTCTCAGGCTCCCATTTAACATTTGTCCCCAAGGCCTCTCCGATTACCCTTACAGGTACCATTGTCGTCCCATCCACTATGGATGCTGGCTGCTCGATAGAATACGGCTGACCGTTAATATATGCTTTCGGACTGTTAACAAATAATTTAACGGACACGCCGTTACGGGTGACAGTAACAGCCTTTTCTTTCGGATCCCAGGAAACCTTTGCATCCAAAGCTTCGGAAGCTGCTCTAAACGGAACAAGTGTGGTCCCCTTGCGGTTAATCGGTTTGGCATCGTATTCTTCACCATTCACGAACAGCTTCATACCCGACGGCCGTCCAGCCTTCTTCGAGAATTCACCGAGCTTTTTGTAGCTGTCCAGGTCGGACACATTAGCCAGTACCGCCTCCTCTTGCATGTATACGGCATCTGTCACATTTCCGTTTTCAGCCAGTAGCTCAGCTGCTTCAGTCAGTGCTTTACCAGAATTCCGAATCAATTCAAGTTCAGCAACCTGCTCTGGAGTCAAACGGTCCGGGTATTTCGTAAGCAGCAGATTCGCAATAACCGCTCCTGCCGGCTTATCCTTTGTATTTTCTACCGCGTGAAGCAGACCCTTGTAACCGTTGCGTCCCTTGTGACCATTATGGTCTTTGGACTCCTCGTACGTATCATCCGTTACTGCAACAGGTTCGGTTTTTCTGATTTCTGCGTGTTTTTCTTTTTTACTGTTTTCATCCTTTTTGCCGGATGCTTTGTCCTTTTGTTTTTTGGACTGATCATTGTCTGAGTCATGGGGATTGATTAGCTCTTCCCCACTCTTTTCATTCCCGTCTTTAACAGACGTCTTTGCTTCCTGTTTGTTCTCATGATCATTTCCGCGTCCCTGCTTGGCCTCAGCGGTTCCTGCTGCCAATCCCAAGACCAGTATACACGCTAATAAAGCTGTCCAAGTGTTTCTCATGATGCGATTCCTCCTTATAGTAAAGACCGGGCTCAAATGTCCCTAGATGTATTAACGGCTTCTCTAAGCTGATTTTTTATCTTTTCTTTAACTAATGTGTGGGACACCAATATAGCCGCAGTCCAGATTGCCAAAACCACTATAAAATTTTATTATACGCCTAACCTATTTACACAGTATAATGAGAATTACACATGCATTTTTAAGTATCAGCCTTTACATTCGCATAATAGAAAGAAGATGAAACAGACATGTTCGGCACCATTCTTTTGGACGTTGTTTTACCTATTTTTGTACTTATCGGTTTTGGTTGTATCATGCAATATTATTTTCGACTGGATTTGTATACCTTAGCTAAAATCAATTTTTACTATATCACCCCCGCAGTTGTGTTTACGGGTCTTTATAACTCGGAAATTTCTTTAATGCTCATGGGTGAGGTTTCACTTTTTTATGCCTTGTACATAGCTATTCTGTACGTAATCAGCACTACCGTCGCCAGATCTCTGAAATACAGTCCCGGAATGCGTGGAGCTTTTACAAATAGTGTAATGCTAGATAATTCAGGAAATTATGGTCTGCCAATCAATCAGTTGGTGTTCAAAGGTGACCCTTTGGCCATTTCCGTTCAAGCTCTGATTATGACCTTTCAAAGCTTTGTCACATTTACATACGGCACTTTTGTTGTGCAAAACGGCAAGGCCAATACTCGAAAAATATTAATTAATTTTTTAAAAATGCCTGTTCCCTATGCGCTTGCGCTAGGTTTGCTCCTAAATCTGCTGCATAGTCCATTGCCTAATTTACTAGCTGAACCTTTGAATTATATTAGTCAGTCGATGGTTGCCGTGGCTCTGCTTACTTTGGGAGCACAAATTGTGCAATATCCCTTTCGTTTGCGCCGGACTGCCGTGTACATCAGTATGGTACTACGCCTGATTGTTGGTCCAATGGTCGGTTTTATGCTCGTCTTGCTGCTGGGTCTTAAGGGAATTCCCGCTCAAGCCTTGCTCATTGCATCGGGTATGCCTACCGGCGTTAATACCAGTATTTTGGCGGAAGAATATAAAAACGAACCCGATTTTGCCGCACAAACAGTATTACTTTCCACGATTGTGAATGTCATTACGATGACCCTATTAATTTCAGCATCCCGGCATCTTGTTTGAGGTGTATGATCAATATAAAAAATGGATTAGAGACGCTTTTTGTCTAAGGACAGGAGCGTTTCCTTTTTCGAGATAAAAGAACATATGTTCCCGTCAGTGTTTCTTTTTCTACTTAAAGTGGTGTGTTTGTTTTGTGGATATCGTATGCGAGAAAGAGTTTTTTTCTATTATGAATTTTTCATATAGTGAAATAATTATACTCTTTAATTTGAATCTCTATTATCTGCCTGTTTTCAATTTGTCGTTGCTTTTTCCCTAAAAAAGAATGCGGGACAACAAGATCATCAAAAATAAAGCCAGCTCACTCATTAGAGTGGCTGACTTAGGATTATCCTTATTAAGGTTTAGGGCTCAATTCCCCATTGCTTGCTTCCAGACAGGTAAGCGGTTATTTTAGCAGAATCTTGTAAACTGTTTGCTGTGGGATTAAATGAATAATCATCGGTTTGCGTGTAACTGCTCCAGTCCTCTTTGGATATCCGGGTTTGCAACTCCACACTTTGACCGGGCTCTAAAGAACTCGCAGCTGAGTTAAACCCGATTTCTGCATAAGAATCTGCCCCTGGCTTCGCATTGGATAATGTTTTGAAGCTAGCAATCACATTCCCTGTACCGACGCTCGACCAATCCGTGAAGAAATTTTGTGCTTTCTCCCCGTTAATGGTGTAATAATAACGCAATGTCACGTCTGCTAGGGAAATTGATGAGGTTCCCGTATTGGTTATTTTAAATTTGGAACTGATTGTATTGCTTGTGGCGGATACATTCCCATTGAAGGCTTGCACCTTCAGAACGCCCTCGCCTGTTCCCGGCTCACTTGGCGTATCCCCTTTCACCGTAATCGTGAACAACGCATCAGTGCCTGTACTAAAATGGAAGTTGAGCGTGGTCTCTCCTTTAGGAAGTTTCGATAAATACTTGTTAGTAAGAACGACTGTTTCTTCACTAACTGTATAATCTTCACCCTTGTTCAGCACCACGCTCCCCTGCTTGATCGCTTCTAGCGTATTACCGTTAAGTGTAAGCTTGACAGTAATATCGGTATTGCTGTTATCTACTCCATAGGTTGCAGTCGTTGGTGTAATACTTGCTTGCCCGGTAGATGGCTGATCACCACCCACACGATCTGCCACCAGAATGCCGCGGCCATTCGTTCCCAGATAAGCACGTCCGTAAACCCGAGGGTCCCCAATAATTTTGGTCACTCGAGCATATTGATGCTTGTCATCATTAATGCGCGCCCAGTTTGCGCCAGCATCGTCCGAACGGTAAAATCCACGTGTACCATCAATTTTACCAACGATAAATACCCCTGCATTCGTACGGTTCGGCGCTGCCTTACCAAAGCCTACAAAATCCGCTTCCTGCACATTAGAGAGCTTGGTGAACGTAGCGCCAGAATCCTTGGAATGCCATAAGCCATATGGTCCTCCATCCTCGGAGCCTCCAGCGAACCATACATCTCCTTCTGCTCCTCGTACAGCATCAATATCAGCATTGCCTGCTGTCGGTAAGCCAGTTACCGCTGATGGCGTAAAGGATACGCCTCCATTGGTGCTCACATATATTTTCCCGGAGGCAAATGCGTAATATTTATTAGGGTTCACTCGATCAGAGACGATCTTTGCATTCGCTGGAATCCCTGTGCTTGCTGTCCATGCGTTGCCGCCAGTTTTGGAGTAGAACACACCTTTGTCCGATGTACTCCACAGCAAGCCATTCCCATCTGCCGCTACGGCGATGCTGCCTCCTCCTGCTGTACCGGAAGGCTCGCTATTTGCCTTATACCAGTTGGCTCCGCCATCATTGGAAAAACCGATGGATTTGGCATTTGGATCTTTTTTATAATCCGCTTTACCTACCCGGGCCATAAAAGAAGGATTCAGCTCGGCATAATCGATACTTTCGCTGCTTGTAAAGGTCGGATTATCCAGCATTTTAGCTGGAGCCTTGAACAGATCGTCATGCCTGAAACCAGAGACATCACCTACTGCGCTCACCAAAGGCGCGCCAACTGGAGGGCTCACCAAATCCAAAATCGCTGTTTCCTCCACCCCTTTAGCGGCTACCAAAATATCCAGCTTTCCACCTTTATCCCAATTGGTCAGATTTTTAGAGCCATAAATCGTAGCTCCGGTGCCGTACAGCATATGGTCTGAATTAAACGGATCTATCTCCAGATCTCCGATCATCCAGCCCAGCTTGGGCGATGCTTCCGGTGGAGCAGGGTTAGCATTGAAAGTCAGCCAAGGCGCACCGCTTATATCCAGATTGTATTTCAGCTTGCGAGACGGATAACCATCGAATTCCCAAATAGGACTCCAGGTTGCTCCACTATCCGTGCTGCGATAAATTGTTTCATCCGGCCACCAGGCATTCAAGGTAGCAACCATAAGTGTGCCTGGCTTCTGGGCATCCACCGTCAGTCCACCATATCCAAAATGATTGTCCGCGCTGCTGCTACCAATAGGGCTAATGTTAGTCCACTGCCCGCTTGCTGTATTCAATTTCCACAGTTCACCCTTTGTTCCGTCATATGGACCAGCTCCATCGCTATAAGAAATATACAAGTTGCCGTCCGCTGATAACACACCGTGATGTGGCAAATAGCCCGTAGGCTGTCCCGCTATAGCAGACCAGGTTGTCCCGCCATCTGTACTGCGATAGACGCTTTGCTTTTTATCTGCAACACCTACATAGATCGTCTGCGTTGCTTTACTGGAAGAGCCTGTTTTTTTGTCAAAAGTAATCCAGGCCAAACCGACAATGTCGCTGGTATATTCATTGGAAGGGTCCTGTACATACGTCCCTGGATTCGGGAAACTGCTCACCTTGCTCCAAGTTTCTCCGAAGTCAGAGCTTTTCCATAGTCCATTACCACTTCGAGCTCCAAAGAACAAAATATTATTCTTATTTGGATCAATCGTCAGACGTTCACCCATTGAACGCCCTGGCATATTGCCCCCCACCTTAAAAGGAAGCTTGGTTGTCTGCCACGTATTGCCCCTGTCGGTGGAACGCATAATCTGCCCGTTTTCTTTATCCCATGAATTAGTATACGTACCTGTAGCTATATATACACGATTCGGATCAATAGGATCGGTCGCCAGTGCATCCACACCATTTTTGTTCCAATCCTCCCAGCCCACAGAATCCGTCAGTGGAATCCAGCTCTCATTGGCAGCATTCCAGCGGTAAGCTCCTCCAATATCTGTACGGGCATAGATTAGGTCTTTTTCCGTTTCATTAAAAATAATGCCAGGTACAAAACCACCACCTCCACCCGTAACGACACTTTTCCAACTGTAATCGTCACTTGGAGCAGCATGAGCCGGTGCTATCATTCCTGTCCAGGAAGCACCCGCTACCACAAGCGCCAAACAAGCAATTCTCAACCTGTTTTTTGCCTTAGTCAATGAATTCAACCTCCTTCTTCAATATCATTTGAATATGCGAGTCATTTTGAGATAAAAGCAATCAGCCGATTCTGAATACGTTCCTATCGTTATCGTTGCTTCTCACAAATCTGACAAATGTTTTCTCAGGCTCACCCCCATTCAACCAATATATACGGTGCGATACTCGTTTTGTTAGCGCTTACATAAGTGTCTTGCTCAATAGATTCGTCATCTTTTTCTCATTTCCTTGTGCGAAAAATCAAGATAATGCAATATTATCTCCTGCTCCTCAGCTTATAATATGAGGTTTGGACTTCCTTCAGAGTTAACACCTTTTATTTAATTCTATTATGAATTTTTTATATAATGAATTAATTACTTCATTTTCATTCTTTATGGGTGTCAAAATACTTTGATTTACAACAAAAAACCGCGCTATGCGCGGTCAGAGTGTCGAGAAAGTCCAGAGGACTTTTCGACACTTCTATTTTTATATGGGGAGACGCATCTTTTAAAACAAAAATCGATTTAAAACGATCTGAGGACCCTAGTTTTTAGACCACTAAGACAGTTTTAAACCCTCTGCAAAAAAACAGGGGGTTTCTCGACAGCCTGACCGCGCTATGCGCGGTTCCAGCTTCAGTTGCTTCCGTTAATACTGTCGTCAGTCATAAACATATGCATATTATTGCAAGTATTCAAGCGCCAGAGCTAAAAATATATGTCCTGAGACGAGCAATGCTCGCTCATCAAAATCAAAGTGAGGATGGTGATGAGCAAAATGCGTTCGTTCATCCTCATTACGTGCACCCACATGAATGAATGCTCCCGGTCGATGCTCCAAATAATAAGCAAAATCCTCTGCTCCCATGACCGGCTTCAAATTCAAAAAAGCGTCTGCTCCATACAGTCTGCCAATGAGCTCGCGTACACGTTCCGTTTCGGCTTCGGCATTCACCAAAGAAGGATAGCCATTCAAATAGTCAATTTCGTATCCGGCATGATAAGCCTCAGTCAACCCCTTGACGATACTGCGAATTTCATTCTCGACTTCCTTACGCACTTCCTTATTGAACGTACGTACAGTCCCTTCAATTTTGGCCTTATCTGCAATCACATTAAAGGCAGTTCCAGCTTGAAATACCCCAATCGTTAACACTGCTGATTCAATAGGGTCCACCCTGCGACTAACCACCTGCTGCAACCCGTTCACAATTTGACTGCCGATAACAATAGAGTCCACCGTCTGATGCGGTCGTGCACCATGCCCGCCTTTACCGTTGATCTGGATCGTAAACGCGTCGACAGCCGCCATCGCAGGCCCACTCTTTAATCCAATTTTACCAAGCGGAATTTCAGAGGCGAGGTGAATACCGTATACCGCCTCTACCCCATCCAGACAGCCATCCTCAATCATAAACTTGGCTCCACCAGGCGGTTTTTCTTCTGCATGTTGAAAAATAAACACAAGCTTTCCCTTCAACGCCTCACGGTTATGGCTCAATACGCGTGCCACTCCAAGTAACGCAGCCGTGTGACCATCATGTCCGCAGGCATGCATAACACCCGGAACGGTCGATTTATAAGGCACATCCTTTTCATCCTGAATGGGAAGCGCATCAAAATCAGCACGAAATGCAATCGTTCTACCTGGCTGACCGCCTTTTAAAAACCCGAGCACACCGTTTCCACCCACATTCGTTCTTACCTCAATGCCAAAAGAGCGCAATTGATCGGCGATAAATGCAGACGTATTCGTTTCTTCAAAAGAAAGCTCGGGATGCTGATGTAGATGTCTTCTCCATGCAATCAGCTCTTGTTCACCATCTTTTAATTCCTGAACCCATTTTTCTAGCATAATACCCTCTTTTCCTATTGAATTTATATACTTCTATCCTTATCTTACCATGAACGGCCTGTAGAATGTAGTTCTCTTATCATACCGATAGTAGATCAAAGGGGTGTCTTGAACCTAGGACGGGTAATGACAAGCGGCATAATGTCCTGTGCTAATCGCTGTCAGTCCAGGCACTTCCTCACGGCAACGCGAGGTCGCTAGTGGACAGCGGGTATGAAAACGACAGCCGGATGGAGGCTTCGCAGGCGAAGGAATCTCACCTTGTATCGTAATTAGCTCCCGGCGGTTTTTCGGATTTGGATTAGGTATCGAGGCAACAAGCCCTCGGGTATACGGATGGGCAGGATGCCTGAACAACTCGTCACTTGGCGCAATTTCTACGAGTTTTCCCAAGTACATAACTCCTATCCGGTCTGAAATATGACGGACTATATGCAATCCGTGTGCGATAAACAAATAGGTCGTATCCAGCTTACGCTGTAAATCCTGAAGCAGATTGACAATTTGCGCCTGAACGGAAACATCCAAAGCCGACACTGCCTCATCCGCCAAAATAAACTGCGGTTGCAGAGCAATGGCACGGGCTATCCCGATTCGTTGGCGCTGTCCTCCCGAAAATTCATGCGGATATCGCGTAACTAGCGAAGGTGATAATCCAACAGCGCTCAAGAGTTCCTCCACCCGTTCCTGCTTTGCCTTGCCATTCAGCCCTTCATGAACTGCAAGCGGCTCCCCTATGATATCTCCTACACTCCACCGTGGATCAAGAGATCCGTAGGGGTCTTGAAAAATCATCTGCATATCACGACGAACGGATCGCAACTCAGAATTTCCTAAACGTGTTAGCTCCTGATTCTGGAACCATACCTGCCCGGAGGTCGGACGTTCCAGCTGCATCAGCATCCGGCCTAAAGTAGACTTACCACTGCCGGATTCTCCGACCAAACCAAAGGTTTCGCCCTTTCGAATTAAAAACGATACATCATCCACCGCCCGGATCGAAGCACCAATCCGACCGGGAAAGCTTTTTTTCACCGGATAATACTTGCGAAGTCCATCCACCCGAAACAAGTCCTGCTTGTTCTGGACATTTTCCATGATAGTCTCATTGGATTCAGGGGAGTCCTTTACCTGTATGCCATGAATGCTCACCTTAGCCCCATCAACAGCAGATACGTTCGTCACTTCTTCCTTTACTTCGGTTGCCTTTGCAACAGCATCTGCTGTGATCTGCCCTTTCACAGATAGCTCTGTAATACGCCAATCACCGGACGTAGCCAATTGCTCGGAATGCCAGCAAGCTACCTCGCGTTCATCCTTGGCTGCCAGCGGTGGCGCTTCGTCTTTACAATGATCCGTCGCGTGCGGACAACGCGTGTGAAACAAGCAGCCTGAAGGCAATGCACTCAGGCTCGGAATTGCCCCTGGGATCGAAAACAACTTGCTGCTGCGATCTGTATCCAGTGTTGCCACCGAACGAAGCAACCCTCTAGTGTAAGGGTGCAATGGCAGCTCGAACAGTTCTTCCGTCGCTGCCTGCTCCACAACTCGACCGGCATACATCACAACAATTCGATCCGCTACCGATGCCGCAATACCCAAATCATGCGTAATCAACAGAATCGACATGTTGAATTCTGCCTTTAATTCCTGAAGCAATTGCAAAATTTGTGACTGAATCGTTACATCCAGCGCCGTTGTTGGTTCATCCGCTATTAGCAGCTCAGGGCCACATGAAAGTGCCATTGCAATCATTGCCCGTTGTAGCATCCCACCGGACAGTTCTCCGGGGTACTGCTTCATGCGAATTTCTGGTTCAGGAATCCCTACCCTGTTCAGCAAATGAACCGCATGAGTCCATGCTTGCTTTCGTGTCTTCCGGTCATGCTCCATGATGATTTCTATCAGCTGATACCCGATAGTGTACACCGGATCAAACGCCGACATCGGCTCCTGAAATACCATCGCCATCTTTTTGCCGCGAAGTGAGCGTAATTCCTGCTGCGACAAAACGGTCAAATCTATGCCCTGCAACCGTATTTGTCCTTGGGCAATTCGTCCGTTTTCATAATCGATTAGCCGCATAATCGCCTTGGAGGTAATCGTTTTTCCGCTGCCGGATTCTCCGACGAGGCAGACCGTTTCTCCCGCCCCGATCGTTAGTGATACGTTGTCGAGTGCTTGCAGCAAACCTTTTTTAGTGTGAAAATCGACCGACAAATGTTCAATCTCCAGCAAAGATGACAAACGAACTCCCTCCTTCTATAGCACTTAAGAATAGGCTTCCTGATGCTAGTTTGCATTCTTTTTCGGGTCCAACTGGTCTCTCAGCTTGTCGCCCAAAATATTGACTGACAACACAAATAACGTAATGGCTAGGCCAGGAAAGGTACATATCCACCAAGCTACTGTCAAATATCCTCGTCCTTGAGACAATACTGTTCCCCAATCCGGAATTTCCTTTACTGTGCCAAGTCCCAGAAAGCTTAATCCCGATCCGGCCAAAATAGCGCTACCGATGCCAAGCGTCGCCATCACGAGCAAAGGGGACAAGGAATTAGGAAGCACATGACCCCAAAAGATCCCGAAGGGTGTAACTCCGATGGAACGTGAAGCCGTGACGTAAGAACGTCCTTTTATACTCATAATTTGACCGCGCATAACTCTTGCATAACCGGGGACAGCAGATATGGCTACCGCCAGCACAATATTGAACAAACTTGGGCCAAGAGCCGCCGCAATCGCCAAAGCCAGCAGAATGCCAGGAATAGTCATCAAAATATCAATAAATCGCATCAGTATCGAATCCACTGTACCGCCAATGTAACCTGAGAGCGCACCAATAATTCCACCCACCAGACCGCCGACGAGTACCGACATAAAGCCAATAAACAGAGAATCCCGACTTCCGTGAACAACCAGACTGAATACATCCCGCCCAAAATAGTCCGTTCCGAACCAGTGAGTAGCACTTGGGCCTTGTAAAATATGGTCGCTTAACATTTCTGTGGGTGCATAAGAAGCAATCCATTGTGGAAACGCCGCACAGGCGATTACGAACACAATAATTAGTCCCGCCGCATATACGAACCCATCCGACACTCCACCGAACCGCAACTTTCCAGTTTGCCGAGCTACCCGCAGCTTTCTTTCCTTCCAAATTGTTTTGGCAGCCATTGTTTCTCTCAACCGTCTTCCTCCTCCCTGAATCCTTCCGGCTTACGCCGAGCGTCTAACCCTTGGATCAATGAACGTATACGATATATCCACCAGCAGATTTACGATCACATACATGATGGCAGAGAACAATACAACTCCCTGCACAACGGGCAAGTCTTTAGCCATAATTGCATCCGCAATTAAACGCCCAATGCCTTGCCGTGAAAATACCGTCTCACTCACAACTGCTCCGGCCAGCATTTCTCCCATCAGCATCCCGATCATCGTTATCGCTGGAATCAACGCATTGCGTAGCGCATGGCGATACATAATAACCTTCTCAGACAAACCCTTGGAACGGAGCGTTACGATGAACTGCTCATTAATGACCTCCAGCATACTGTTGCGCACCATTCTGACAATGAACCCTGCACCGACAATGCCCAAAGTGAGAGACGGAAGCACAAGGGTTTTCCAACCATCCGAGCCCATAGCAGGCAGCCATCCCAAGTGAATGGAGAAAATAAGCAACAGCAGAATGCCTGACCAGAATGTGGGCATAGAAATGCCGAACAATCCAACGATTCGTGCGATGATATCAATCGGCTTATCCCGATGAATGGCTGACAGCACTCCAAGCAGGACACCGATAATGACCGAAATAGCAGAACCGGCAAGCGTCAGCGCCAGTGTAGGCGGGAGATTGACCCATATTTTAGGCAGCACCGGATCAGCATTGAGCAGTGATTTTCCAAAATCACCTTGTAGCAGATTTCCGAAATAGTTCAAAAACTGAACATGAAAAGGCTGATCCACTCCCAGCTTATGACGCAAATTGGCGATCATCTCTGGCGTGGCTGTTGAAGGGTCAAGAATCGAATCCACCGGGTCCCCCGGAAGCAGATACAAAATACTGAACACCAAAATACAGGAACCCAGAATGACCAACAAAGAAGTAACCAGTCTTGCTGCAACAGCTCTGATCATAGCCCACACTCCTTCCCGTCTGAATGGTCCCCAGAAAACTATTTAGCAATACTATTTTTGTATACGCACATCGTTAAAGAGCGGATAACCCACTACGTCGAATTTGAGACCCTGCACAGACTTGGCGGCTCCAACCGTATAAGGGAAAACATAAATAGGAATGATGACGGCCTGATCGCGGATTAGCTGTTGCACCTTTTTGTAAATCTCCTCCCGCTTGGCATCATCCTTTTCAATAGCTCCCAGCTCCAACAGCTTGTCGACCTCTGGATTGGAGAAGTTAGGCAATGTAGGCCGCTGATTTGGTGCCGCCGTGTGGTAAAAAGCATATAAAGCGTTCGGGTCCACATTGACCTGGCTATTTCCGTAGAAATCATAGTTTCCATTCGTATATACAACTGTTGCAATATCCTTGGTAATTTCAATCTTCACATCAACACCGATTTTCTTCAGCTGCTGTTGAATAATGGCTGCAATGTCGTTCCGTTTTTCACGGTTCGGAGTGCCGTCTACATAATGCAGCGTCAGACGTTGTCCATCCTTCACCCGGAAACCATCCGCTCCCTTAACCCATCCCAACTCATCCAGTAACTGATTGGCCTTGTTAAGATCAGGCTGCAAACCGTTTTCCAGTGATTTATCATATCCAAAAATACCTGGAGTGAGTGGCGACCAAGCCTGTTCATAAGTTCCTAGATACAGTGTTTTGACGATTGTCCCCACATCAATACCATATTGTAATGCCTGCCTCGCCTTCAATTCATTCCACGGTATCTTCTTTTGGTTAATGAACAGCGTGTATGGCAAGCCTAGAGTATTGACCTGCAACAATTGAAAATTAGGGTCGCTCTTCAACGTTAAAATATTCTGCGGTGGGACGGTTTCAGCGGCCAAAGCCTGCCCACTCTGCACACTGCCGATCCGGGTTGCCTCCTCTGGAACAATTTTAAAGGTCACGCTGTCCAAATACGGCGCTCCCTGATTTTCAATAGTTTCCGGTGCCCATTTGTAATCCGGGTTACGTTCGATTTTGATTTCTGCATTTTCGTCCCATTTTACAAACTTAAAAGGGCCTGTACCCACAGGATGCTTACCGAATTGATCTCCATATTTTTTAACTCCTGCCGGAGAAACAATGGCTACAGCCGGAACACTTAAATTGCTCAAAAATGCTTGCGATGGTCGTTTCAGATTCAATTTAATCGTGTATTCGTCAGTCACCTGTGAGGACTCATAGGGAGCCAGCAAGTTAGCGGCATTACCTACTACGGCTTGCGGATCAATAATCCGATCATAGCTAAATTTAACAGCTTCCGCATTGAACGGAGTTCCGTCATGGAACTTAATGTCCTTGCGCAGCTTGAATGTATAGCTTTTGCCATCCTCGGAAACGCTCCATTCGGTTGCCAGCCAAGGCTTAATCGTATTATCCGGCAGCTTTACCACCAAATTATCGAATATCGCACGATATACCCGAGATGCTACTGCCAATCCACTCTTATGTGGGTCCAGTGAATCCGGCGATGTTGCCAGGGCATAGGTAAGATCTCCGCCTTCTGCAGCTTGCCCGTCTACTGCTGCATTTGCATCGGTATTCGTAGAATTGGCTCCGCTATTACCCGAGCATGCTGATAAGACTAGCACCATCGACAGGGTTAAAGCTGCCATTTTTGCAAATCGACTTGTTCGTTTCACGAAAAACACTCTCCGATCTGATGGGTAATGTTATGATTACATTGCATTTTGGGAGCCGATGTTCCATTGTTGATAATTCCAATCTGATATATATGAATTATGTTAATAACTGTATACCTGCGTTTTTCTAGTGTCAATGCAGGTTCTAATTAGAATGATCTATAGATGGATAGAAGACTTGAATTGACAACAAAAAAGAGCCGATAGGATACTCTCCCCGACTCTTTTTCATTACTGACTTTCTATTTCGAATTTTTCAGGTATTGAAAAACTGACTTACATTCCCTCTTACCGGATGTGTTTGTTCCCTGTACTCACCTTTCGTATAGCTTCCAATCACCTTACGCCAAAAGGATTGTGCCGGCCTATTGGTGCTCATTTGGGCCACCTTCCAACGTCCGTTAAAACGTCCAAACAGCTCATGAGCCGCCCAAGTCCCAACCCCATTATGCCGATAAGGACGAAGTACAAAGAACTCAGCCATGTAGTAGTCAGCTTCTCGATTGCTGGACATTCGGTCAACGAGTGCAAAGCCTACAGGAATATCCTGTCTCCAAATCAGAAAAGGCAGCTTCTGTTCACCGCTCGTCCAATATTGATACAAGTCTGGATAAGCCGGGAATGTACCCTTCTCAGTGACATCAATTCGAAGATAGGCTGTAAAATCGTATAAATAAAATTGCATGAGCTGTACAATAATGTCCTTTTGCGACTCCGGTACACTCTTAATAGACAGCTTCAGTTCCGATTTGATATTATACCCCATACTTTCACCTCTCTTGGCGGTTCAATCTGTTCTTTAACTTCGAATTACATCCCATCCAGTGCTGTGCAAAATATGCTAAAATACATATATATTATGACCGGACGAGGTGGAACCCAATGAATATACAAAAGATCATCGACCGGCGCAAACTAGATGAAAAAATGCCGGGATTACCATGGTACGTGCAGCAATTTATGGATTACAAGCTACCCGACCTGTCCCCTTCCACATTACTAGAATATGTGCGGGATTACGAAGCTTTCTTTTCATGGCTTCGCTCGGAAGGCTTGTCTACTGGAGAAACAAATGCCCAAGTTACACTGGAAGAATTGGAGACACTTCATATGGACAGTATTACAGGCTTTCGATTATTCCTGTCTACTAAGCGCGAAGGCTCCAACTCCCGTATTACCATTTCACGTAAGCTATCGTCCCTGCGTTCGCTTTTTCATTATTTGAGTCAGATCGCTGAGGATGAAAATTTTTATCCACTGCTCAAACGCAACATTATGGCCAAGGTCGAAATCAAGCGTATACATAAACCCAAGGATACGGCGGCCAAGCTTAAAGGTAAAATACTGGAAGAGGAAGAACTGCTTGAATTCATCGGTTATATTTATGAAGGCTATGGTCAGGATTTGGCCGATAACAAGCAGGCGTTATACTCCTATGAACTGAATAAGGAACGGGATGCCTGCATCGCCAGCCTCATTTTGAACTCAGGCCTGCGCGTATCTGAAATCGTCAATCTGAATCTAGATGATTTAGACATAAACAATAAATTATTATATGTGTACCGCAAAGGCAATAACGACGAAACCTTTAAAACGCCGGTGTATTTCCGCGAGCAATCCAAAGATGATCTCATACTTTATTTGTCCCTGAGACATACCCGTTACCGCGCCCCAAAAAAAGAAAAAGCTCTCTTTGTCGCACGTCCTAACGGCAGTACAGAAGGCAAACGGATGACCAAAAGAGCGATTCAGGCAATGATCATCAAGTACGCCAAGCGTTTCGGAAAGCCTTACCTTACCGTGCATAAGCTTCGTCATTCCTTTGCTACTGATTATTATTTACAAAATGATATTTACAAAACAAAGGAACAGCTGGGGCACGCTTCAACAGAAACTACAGAAGTGTATGCCCACCTGACTGACAAAACCATGTCCCAGGCGATCGAACGGCGGGTAGAGACTCTAACCGACTCAGCCGATTGATGTCTCACCCCTGCTTATTCCTCATTCCTTCTATCTGCTTTTGAATCTGTTCGAGTAGCCAGCGGCCTGCGGGTCCGTTGGCCTCGGCAGGAAATATCTGTATCATTTCATCTGAGTAGTGACCTTGAGCCCAATCCATTTGATGCTCCCAAACCGCTACTCCCTGTACATTTGTCAGCTTACCGGTAAGCTGAGCATCCGATTGTTCCTTCACCATGACCAGCTTTGGATAATCCTCCTGCTTGAAGCCTTCCAGCAACACACAATCATAGGCCTGAAAATGCCGGATCAGACTGGTGACAGGCTGACTATGCTCCTCTAAAATGGCTGTTCTTCCAGCCGAAACAATAGCTACGCCTTCAGCACCCGCCTGTCGGTGCTTGTACGTATCTGTACCCTCATGATCCATTTCAAATTCATGTCCATCATGCTTGATCACTGCGACGCGTAGACCTGACTTCTGCACATAACGAATCAACCCTCCGAGAAAGGTCGTTTTCCCCGTATTTTTGAATCCGACGATTTGACATACAAATGGATGTTTCGTATTCACGTTACCTGTCCACCTTGTAATACCAGTACTCGCACCTCTTCACCTTTGCGTAATCCTTCTGTTGTAGGAGGAATCACGATCAGACAGTCGCTGTCCTTAATGGTCACCATGACACTAGATTCATCTGCTCTCGCAGGAATCGCGTATACTTGCCCACCACGTATCTCCAAAGAGCTGCGTACAAAGCGTGTATAGTTATTTACCTTCGTATAATCTGCGCCTAACTTCGCCGTCCAGGTTTGTAAATATGGATGTGCCGAAGATAACATCATTTGGATCGTCGGCCGTACAAACAGCTCACAGCCTACAAAGCACGCACCGGGGTTGCCTGAAAGCGCAAATAACAGCTTGCCGTCAATCACTGCGGCTGTGGTCACACTTCCTGGACGCATCGTAACCTTGTTGAACAGCATATTCACATCTTCCTGTCGTACCAGGTCACCCATAATATCAAAATCCCCCACCGATACTCCTCCACTCGTGACCACGATATCATAGGCAGCTATGGCTTCACGTACAGAGGTACGGGCAAGACTCAAATCATCATGAATGGCTTGTAAAATGAACGGCTCTCCTCCTGCCTCTCTAATTTGAGAAGCCAGCATATATGTATTACTGTTTCGAATTTTCCCTGGTTGTAACGGCTCATCCACTGCAAGTAATTCCGATCCTGTAGAAAAAACGGCCACCCTTGGCTTCCTGTAAACAGGTACCTGATGTACTCCAAAAGTAGCCAGTACCGAGATGTGCCCTGCTCCCAGGCAGGTTCCCTTACTAAGCAAAAGCTGACCTTCCTGAATCTCATGACCAATCTGTGTCACATTTTTGCCAATCTCCATACGCTTCTTCAAGCCGACATATGTCTGTCCATTTTCCTCACGTAGCTGTGTTGCTTCCAGCATGACAACCGTGTCCGCTCCTTCAGGTAATTGCGCTCCTGTCATGATACGGGCAGCCATTCCAGTCTCCACCCGTTTGTCCGATACGGTGCCACATGGAATTTCATCAATCACATGTAACCAGATTTCCTGACCGGACGAGCAGACTTCGGTGTCCGAGCCAAGGATCGCATAACCGTCCATACCTGAGCGACGAAAACGGGGATACGGGTGTGGTGCGGTCAAATCCATTGCCAAATAACGTCCATGCGCCTGCTCCAGCTCTACGTCTTCCCTTTCACCCCGTTTAACAAGACTAGCTATCCTGCTTTGCGCCTCTTCCACCTGAACTGCTTTACGCTGGAATTTTTCTGCGTTTAATGATGTATGATTCATAATCTCACTCCGTTCTTCTAAAATGCCCTCTTTCTGTTATAACGCTAAAACCGTTATCTGGCAAATCGGGTGGGTGTTTAGAACGTCAAACTCGGCTGCTTTTCCCCGTGCTGTTGCGTGTTGGGCTTACTATATAAGTATGTTGGCAATAAAATAACCCGTGAATTCCACGGGTCATTTCCATAACTTTATAAGTGCTTCAAGCTTATTATGAGAAATAGAGCAAGTGAAGCTTCGAATCGTACCAGGCCTTCAAATGCGCTAGACTCGATCTCACAGCTGAAAAGCTTCCTTACAAGCCTGTGCGGTTACCCCGATCGTATAAGAACAATGTCTAGAGTAACGCGGTACATAATCAGTTCTTTTCTTTTTTCTTGAGCTCTGCCGGTATCGGTTTAGCGCCAAATACTGTTTTTTCGTTTTTGGTAGATTCATTAGCGTATTTTCCCAGTCTTAAATTTAAAGCTCTCGCCAATTTCTTATCCATTTTCGTTCACCTCCTTTCCATAAAGGAAGAATACTGAATGCTTGAATAGCTAAAGATAAGCATATTATGTGGGAGTGTACAAAAAAATTCACCGCACAAATCAAAACACATACCGTTTTATAATATTTGTGGTTATTGGTCTTATGAATATAAATAAAATGATTGGGTGCATAAACTAAAAACACTAATACTGAACAAGCATTAATAATCAAAATCGTTGATAAATTTAAAAAGACGAAGGGTATAGTTACACATATTGCCGTTGTAAAACAGACACAAAATGTAAGATTACTGAAGTGTGCCCCTCCTGAAAATCTTCTTACAAACATGATAGTTACTAGAGCTAATAACGACCCCCAAAAATGCCCAGTCATCCAAGCCATAATCGCAACCATTAGTATCGAAGACACTTCGGTAATTTTTATACCAAGCGCATATTCCATCACTTCTACACTTGTTGGACCATCAGGATCAGCTTTTTTTATTTCCGTTGCGATGTACCGTGATAGCGCTTCTAGCATCCTCATAATCTCCTCTCTCTGAAAAGAAATACGACACGCCGAAAGTAAGCAATGAAATGGATAGCAATCCTATGGTGTTTGAACTATAGAGCATATACAAAGTAATAAAAATGGTGACAGCTGATATTAGAGCACCTAGAATCAACAGCTTATTTAGGGATGATAAGTAATTTTCAACTCTTAAAAAATCATGTGGAGGCTGAATTATAAACGAGAAACCAAAGTTATATTTTCCCATTATATAAGAAATAAAACACGCAATAATAATAGAAGATAACTGAATAACGTAAATAGAAGAGCCAGAAGTATGATTAATAGCACCTGGTTCTGCTACTCCAAAAAAATACGCAAACAGAAATACAAAAAGTTGTAGGTTAATGTAGGCCGTTAGACCTGAACCAGCAGAAAAAGCTGCTAGATGGGTTTTGATCCCTAAACCGAATCTAAAAAAGATAACCATTAACAAATACTGAAGCGGCAAATCTAATTTAGGCAAGCCTATAACTTCCCTCATTAGAAAGGAAAACAAAGCTATGCCAATTGCATAGAATAATATTTTTGTGCGATATTCCCTCACGGGAAGCATATAAAGCTTTAAGACCAAAATAACAGCGGCCAAAGCATCGAATACACCAAGTAATATATATAAAAAAGCAGATAACACAGATACACCATCCTCTTATTTCGCCTGTTGTAATTGTATATTTTACTAATAGATGTGGCAATGAAATAATCTAGTAAACTGGTAATATTTGTTTTTATGTAAGGTAAATATTTATTTTTATCGTCAAAAAATATGAAAAGAACGATTTTAAAATCGTCCTCTTGTTGCAGTTTTAGCCTGTAACCTTCTGAATTATCTATCTGGCATCATCCTTTTGTCGAGCTGCTCAATTACAAGCGGCCAAGCCTGCTCATGTTGGTTCCTTGAATTCTCATCTGGAAAACCTGCATGCGATAAGTAAAGATGCGTGCCATTACCGCGAGGTTTAAACTCAACGGTGACCACTGTTTCAGCTCCCTTGGTGCCGCCTTCGCCAGTAACCCAAGTCAGCTCGATAAGTCTGTTTTGCTCAAGTCTTAGAAATCTTCCGTAATGTGGATGACGCTTCCCCTCAAAATGCGTTTCGAAAAAGAAGGTCGTGTTCACTTCAGCCTCCATTAATACTGATCCTGGGGCTGCAAACCAACTGTCAAACTGCTTCGTCCACGCCTGATACAGGACATTCGGAGAACACTCCATTTTTCGTTCCACCATTAGATTAAATGGTCTTTGTGAAAGATCTGGCCAAGAAATAGATAGTACCATTTAATTTTCGCTCCCTTCAATCAAACAGAGTTTTGATTATCTCTACATTATTATATCCATAAAGGTGTAGGTTGCGGCTGCTTTCCCTTATCTGTCCACTTCTACTTGATGGCTGTGCCGCTAGATGATCACCAACGTCATCTCTAAAAATAAAAAAAGGAACTGTGCATCTGTACCACAGTTCCGCGAATCTTTTGTTTTCAAATAAATTGACGATACCTGTCATCGTCGACTTCGTCGGCTGATTTTACCTGAACCGCTACGTGTTTTGGGCTTACTATAAGATCTACGCGGCGAATCAAATATGCTGGAACCGCCGCTGTCGCTCCGGTCACGTGAAATCGAGCCTCTGCTCGGTGAACTGCTGGACCCTCTGTCGAACAAACTTCCGCTTGACCCAACGCTAGAATCCGAGTTCTTTCCTCTACGGGTAACCGAACCTTTCCGCTCCACCGTAATCGGCGGAATCGCCTTTTTCTCCTGCACCGTAGGGGCACGATATTGGCCCTGAGAAGGTCGGTATACATCCCTGCTGGAGTAGCCCCGATAGGAGCCTGAACCACGCAACGAATCAAACAGAGCATCCAGCACAGTTGCGGTTAAGTATCCTTTTAGAAAACTTGAACTGTAATTTTGTTCGACATACTTTTTACTGTCAATTTCAATGAGTGTATCTTCCTTCTTAGCTGGATCTTGCTGCAAATGGTACCACTCATTGCTATATACCAGAAACATCCGCTCATTGCTCTGCGGTGACATTTGTTCCGGTGTACGCTGTTCTTTCAATTCCTCCGCTACTTCCGGAACTGTCTTGCCAGCTGCCCGGTATACATACGAGGTCGAGTTTCCGCTGCCACTAACCGATTCCAGCGGATACGTATCTTTTACACTTGGCGCGCCGCAGCCGCTTAACACGGATACGAACAAGCTCAGCGCCACCATGATCTTTAATGCATACTGCCAGGTGCGTTTGCTCATGTGTAACCCTCTCCTAGCTTGCCCGAATAACCTTGACGTCTCCGGTAATCACTTCTTCTCCTTCATAAAGCATAAAGCGACCGTCCTGCCACTCTACCCGCAACAGATGATAATCATCAGACTGGTACTGCCAAACATGCTGCTCTCCACCCTGTCGGAAAGGAGCACGGCCCATGACGGTAACATGCCCAGAATACTGCTCCTCCAAATGATACGTTGTATCATCCAGCTCTAAAATGGTCGGCACTTCCTCAGGGTTGTCAAGTCTGCCGTCGATGGCCTGATATAGTCCGAATTGCAGTGTTTCCCGTTCCTCAATATGAAGATAACTGACTTGATTACCATCCTGAAGCGTCAAAACAACGGCATTCCGGGCACGATTATGTACACGACCTACCACTTCATAGGTAACAAGCGACACTTCACAGATATCACCTGGATTTAAGTGAAGCATGCTTTTCTCTGCTTTTGGCGGCTCCGGCTTAGCAAATAGATTTGAAATTCGTTTCCACACACCCATGGTTATATTCCTGCCTTTCTTAGCCTAGAAGCATGCTGTAATGATCAAGGCGCCAACTAGATGCAGCGCTCCTGAAAACAGACCGAAACCAATTTTACCTTCCTGTGTACCTTTATCCAGGTCAAACTGAGCCCAGTACCGCAACAGCAGACGTACAATAACTTCCAAAACAAGCAGGATGACAAAGGCGATCACAGAATACACAAGCGCTTCGAGCAAATTATTAGCTGTAGCGATAGACCCTGACAAAATATAGCCTTGTGCAACCAGCTTCATAATCATTCGTACCGTTACGGCCATATTTCCAGCTTTCACTTCGGCAAAATCCTTATACTTCGTAAATAAAGAGTCGACATACATTAATACGAAGATCAAAATAGCCCCCGCACCAGTCCATACAAGCATTGCTTTCATCGTTTCTAAAAAATGCATTTCATACCATCCTCCACATCTTCTTGACCTTCATATAATGTTTTACGCTTCCAGGCAGGGAAAAGCGAAGGAGAAAACGTTTCTCCTTCGCTTCCTGAGCAATCACACTTGGTGGCATTGCTAAAATGTTCTTATTTATTTTCGTATTGCTTTAACAAAGCGGCAAGCTCATCGTCCACGGCGCTTTTCTTATCCAGCTCTTTGAACTCCTCATCCAACGATTTTTCCTTAGAGGACATTTCGTTGCTCGCTTCGGCACGTGCTTCTGCTTGCAACATTTTTTCTTCCATACGCTTCAATCCGGCAGTTGCCGTATCAGAGCTAAAACCGTTCATAGCTTTGTTAATTTCGGTTTGCGCT
The DNA here is from genome assembly GCF_054602535.1 of Paenibacillus sp. SEL1. Lineage (NCBI taxonomy): Bacteria > Bacillati > Bacillota > Bacilli > Caryophanales > Paenibacillaceae > Paenibacillus > Paenibacillus sp. SEL1. The sequence goes on from NZ_CM137723.1 coordinate 5,135,451, forward strand.
TTAGCTGCATTATAACGGGCAACCAGTGTTTCACGCTTGTTTTTCATTTCTGTCAGCTGTCTGCGCATTTCATCCAGCTTGCCACGTAGATTATCGGCTGCAGCTTTGTTCTGTTCGTAACCAGCTTTGAACTCGTTCATTTTTTGTTCAGCAGATTTCTTTTCTTCCAGCGCACGACGGGCCAGATCTACATTTTGTGCTTTTGCAGCGGTATGTGCCTGTTCTTCACGTTTCTTTACCAAAGCAGCCTGTTCTTCGTATTGCTGTTTGAACCTCTTTTCAATAGCAATTTGAGCGGCTACCGCTTTCTCTGCATCTTCCAGGTCCTCTTGCATATCACGAATGTATTGATCCGTCATTTTAATTGGATCTTCTGCCTTGTCGATAATGGCGTTAATGTTGGACATCGTAAGATCTCTTAATCGTTTGAAAATAGACATGTGAAGTTCCTCCTAGAGTTGAATGCTTAAATTTTAAGCTCTGTACACATGTTTACGCAAGCTTTACAAAGAGGGTTTCAAAAATATCTAAAAACCGCGCAAGTAAGGCTCTGGGATGTCGGCCTGTACTTTTAGCTCCCGCGATGCATGCAGCGCCCAATAGGGATCACGCAGCATGGCACGCCCTATTGCTACGAGATCAGCTTCTTTCTGCTGAACAACCCGGCGGGCGTCCTCATAATCATCCAGTAAGCCAACAGCAATCACAGGTACATTCAGCTTTTCACGGATGGTATGAGCCAAATCCACCTGATAGCCGGCACGCGCAGACGGGCCTCCGCCAGAACCAATCGGACCCTCACCACCAGAAGATATATGGAAAATATCCACACCTGCATCACGATATCGTTCCCCTACGCCTGTTATGTATTCCACATTATATCCATCCTCGACGTATTCTTTGGCAGATATCCGCATAAGCACAGGCATATCAGAAGGAAGAACCTCTTTAACAGCATGTATGACCTCAACACCGAACAGTGACAAATCCTGCCCATATTCATCTTCTCTGGTATTTGTTAAAGGCGAATGAAATTGATGGATCAGATAGCCGTGAGCGCCATGTATCTCAACCGTATCAAAACCGGCTTCCACCGCGCGGCGCGCGCCTTCTTTGTATGCCTGGACCAATTCCCTGACTTCAGCTGTCTTTAAGGCGTGCGGCTTTTTAAAGCGTTCGCTAAAAGGAATCGTGGACGGACCTACAGGTTGCTCAGCATCTTCAGCCTTGCGTCCAGCGTGGCCTAGTTGAATACCAATCTTGGCACCATACTTGTGAACTTCCTCTACAATCTTACGATATGCAGGAATATGTTCGTCACTCCAAATACCCAAATCACGATCCGTAATACGTCCATCTGGATGGACCGCTGTCATTTCCACAATAATAAGTCCAGTGCCTCCTACTGCCCGGCTCACATAATGGACATGATGCCAATCCGTTGGATTTCCGTCCTTGGCCTCCACGCTGTATTGGCACATCGGGGGCATGACAATCCGATTTTTTAAAGAAAGCCCCTTTAATTGATAAGGAGTAAACAAGTCGGTCACTTTTATCCATCCTTCCTTCAATTCCATGTCTGTATAATTATGAATTGCATCCCCATTATACACCAGCTGTCACAGTATACCGAATTCGTTGTAAGGCTAAAACTTGCGAAAATGCTCCTGTTTTCGGTCATCTTTAAGAGAATATGTACGTTTAGCTCCATCATCTTCATTGATAATCGTTTCATCGTGGACTTCATTCCAGTCGTTTATGAGCCGAACTTGGTTACCAGCATATTTTTAATAGGACAGGTACATAATAGTCGAGAGCACCACTAGGTACCACTGCACGGAAAGGGGGGATACATATGCCGTACAGGGGAGTGTTGCCATGCTTGGCACTGTTACTAGCATTCTCAAGTTTACCCGTTCACGCGGATGCGCCTCCCAACACCGGAACGCCCCATCCCAAGGAAGCAGCTGTTGCTTCTTCTTCTGTACAACAGAGCACAGATCGAGCAACTCCTACATTAGCAATGCTGCGTAAAAAACATGCAGACATTTTTAAAATGTGCGGCCCACACACCCGCCAAATTGCCCTAACCTTTGATGATGTGCCCGATTCTAGGTATACGCCGCAGGTTTTGGACGTATTACACGCCAATGGCATCAAAGCCACCTTTTTCATCGTCGGTCACCGTGCGGAAAAGCATCCGGGGATCATACGCCGTATTATCCGTGAAGGCCATGCTATAGGAAACCATTCCTATACTCATCCGGATTTTAGGAAGGCCACACCAGAACGCTTTCGCAACCAGATTACAAAAACAGAACGTATTTTACAAGCCAGCGCAGGTTTTCGCCCCAAGTTGATTCGTCCACCCTACGGTGAAATCACGGAGCCTCAAATCCAATGGGCACGTCGTCATGGCTATATGATTGTCAATTGGAATGTAGACTCTCTCGATTGGAAGGGATTAAGTAAAACACAAATTCAGCGCAATGTGATCCCAGCTACCGGGCCTGGCTCTATTATTTTAATGCACGCAGGTGGAGGTCAAAGTTCCAACTTGCAAGGCACTGTCCAAGCTCTGCCGGGTCTAATTCACTCTCTAAAAGCTAAGGGCTACAAATTTGTGACAGTCCCCCGGCTACTCCACACATCGGAACGGAAATAACCATATGTTTATGATTGAGCTGCAAGCTAAAGCAACGTAAAAAGGCTGTCTTACCAGCAGAAGTTTTCTGCTCGTCAAGACAGCCTTTTTTATGGATACGACCTGATAAGAGTCCGACCTAGTTATATGCGGTAGGATACAGACATTAAGTTTACATAATATATATTATGTAAATTAAATCGTATATACGTACAATGCTATTTATCAATAACGTACAGCTTCACATTTTGAAATCCAAAGTCGTTCACAAATGATTTGTTGCCAGGAATAAAGATATCAATCCGCTTTCCTGTAATGGCGCTGCCCTGATCGCGAGCGACAGCTACAAAAGAATGATCCGGCAAACCTGGGTGGGAATAGCCTGTAACCAGCACTTTCGTGCCCATCGGAATGACGTTCGGGTCTACCGCAATTGTACCTAGTTTAAGCGGATTGCCGTAGTAGTCCACTGCTCCCCATTTACCATTCTCGTCGGCTGCGGCAGAATACGCTGAAGCCTTAACGTCAACTATTTTGCTATAGTTGAATGTTTTGCCCCACGCTTCAATCGTTGGCCCCTCATTCGCTGGTGCTTTCTCCGTAAGAAGCTGCGGCTTCGAATCCGAAGCTGCCTTCACACTATTTTCGCCAGGCACCTTAATTTGCAGACCTGCATATATATTGTTGGAGGCAATGTTTGGGTTCGCCTTCGTTAGCTCGTCTACCGATACTCCATAACGTTGAGCAAGCAAAAAAAAGGTATCGCCCTCTTTGGCAGTGTGAAGCGAAGCAGCATCCGCTACTCCAGCTGTCTGTGCCAACCCTGCAATAGCTGCGGCAAGCACCGCAAATTTCATCGTTTTACCAATATGTTTTAGATGTTTCAAAGATATGTACCTCCTCTGTTATGCCTGCGAAGTTAGCTGTCGGATTCGGACTCAGGAGAAGCCCTATGCTTGTGCAATTCACCCCTAGGCATATTCCACATCGTCTTATGACGTATCGGAATGACTGCCGTTGTTACGTCCCCCGCACTTCCCATAGTTTGGGCCCAGCTTCAGCGGTTGTCATAACCACATGCTGTCCCGGTAAGTTTTGGCTTACTGCATAATATCACAATTTTGTAACCTTATCCGCATGAAAATGTTGGGAACCTTGAACATCATACTACACTCATTACAATTTTGTCATCAAGAAATCGATATTTGTTACGAAAGTATGGGGAAATGGTGACAAAAAGAAAAAAAGCCCTCCGTCAAACGGAGGGCTTTTTTTATAGATTATATCAGCACTTCCTTACAATACCTTGGCAAGAAAATCACGGGTGCGATCATGGCTTGGAGTGTTAAATACCTGCTCTGGTGTACCTTGCTCCACAATTTGACCGTTATCCATAAAGATGATTCGATCGCCTACCTCGCGGGCAAAGCCCATTTCATGCGTCACGATTACCATTGTCATGCCGCCTTCGGCGAGCTTCTTCATTACATCCAGAACCTCTCCAACCATTTCAGGGTCCAATGCAGAAGTCGGCTCATCGAACAGCATTACGTGCGGCTGCATGGCCAAAGCACGCGCAATCGCAATACGTTGCTTCTGTCCTCCGGATAGCTGGTTCGGATAGGTATTCTTCTTATCCTCAAGCCCTACGGTACGCAAGAGTTCTAGCGAAATTTTTTCCGCTTCCTTCCCTGACTGTCTTCTAACCTGTGTTGGGGCAAGTGTCAGGTTCTGCAACACTGTTTTATGCGGGAAAAGATTAAAATGCTGGAACACCATCCCCATCTTCTCCCGGGTTACATTAATATTATGGCCACGAGCTGTAATCGGCTCGCCCTCAAACAAAATCTCCCCGTCTGTAGGCTGTTCCAACAGATTCATACAACGCAAAAACGTACTCTTCCCCGAACCACTGGGGCCGATGATGACGACGACTTCACCTTTGGCGATATCTATATCAATGCCTTTTAAAATTTCATTCTTACCGAACGATTTACGCAGTTGTTTAACGGTGATCACTGGCTCTCAACTTCCTTTCCCATAAACCCAGCAGCTTAGACAAGCTGAATGTCATTACAAAATAAATAGCGGCTGCGATTATGAACGGACTTAATCCTTCGTAGGTGATGTTCTTAATGACCTGGGCCTGATACATAATATCCACCATCCCAATGGTCGAAATAATGGATGATTCTTTAATGATCGTAATAAACTCATTACCGATAGCAGGCAAAATAGATTTAAACGCTTGCGGCAAAATGACATGACGCATAGCTTTACCGCGTCCCATACCCAACGAACGAGCAGCCTCCATCTGTCCACGGTCTACTGCCTGGATACCTGCCCGGAAAATTTCAGCCAGATATGCTGAACTATTCAGAGACAATGTGATTATACCAGACTGGAGTGGGGTAAAATTGACACCCAGCGTCAAAGCAACCCCGTAGTGAATGATCATGAGTTGTACCAGCATAGGTGTGCCACGCAGGATCTCCACATAAGTGGTACCTAACCACTCAATGATGCGTATACCGCTCATCCGCAGCAAGGATACGATCAGACCAATGATAAATCCAAACAGTACTCCGAGTGCAGACAGCAACAGAGTGTAGCCGATACCCGTAGCGTAAAAACTGCGGTATTTCCAAAAAATATCTACAATGTTATTAGAAGAAACCTGTCGATCTGCAGAGAGCGCGCTCGCTTCTGTGGAAAACTTCTCAATCGACCCGTCCGCTTTCAGGCGAGCCAACGTTTTATTTACAGAGGCAAGCAATTCTGCGTTCCCCTTGCGTATACCTACAGCTGTTTCTGCTCCGGCATCCTCAGGCACGGCCTTGGCAAGTGTTACGGTACCATCTAACGTGTATCCTTTAGCAACCGTATCTTCGATCACAACAGCGTTGATACGCTGGGTCCGCAGCTGGAGTACCAGATCGGATATTTTGTCCAGTGAGGTTACAGTGGCATTGGGCACTTTTTGAGCAATTTCTTCCTGAATACTCCCTTTTTGTGCGCCAATCTTCTCGCCTTTCAAAGCATCCATCGTAGGATATTTGTCTTTATCCTCTGGACGTACCATAATGACTTGCTTGGAGCGATAATATACATCTGAAAAATCAATGCTCTTTCTCCGCTCATCCGTCGGTGTCATACCGGACAGTACCAAGTCTACACGACCACTTTGCAAAGCAGGCAGCAAAGAGTCAAAACTCATGTCCTCAGGGACCATCTCCGCATCCAAATCTTTGGCGATTTCCTTGGCGATATCCACATCGAACCCAACAATGGTATCCTTACCGTTAATGACTTTATGAAACTCATACGGCGGAAAGTCGGCACTCATGCCCACTACAAGTTTTTTCTGTGGCTTTGCTTCCGTTCCGTATGCAGTGAGCATGGGAAGACCAGTCAACAGCAAGATAACCGCCGACAAAACCAGGGCGGTAAAACGATATGCCTTTTTCAATCTTTTTTTCTCTCCTTAAATTCTTTATAATAAATAAGATTGTGTCATTATAAATGAATATGCATGATTATGCAATGAATGTTATCGTACAATTTCAGCATACCTAACGCAGTACCTACATTACAGTTTATATAAAGGAGTTTTCAGCATGGATTTTAAACAGACCATTCAAAAGACAATTGAGCAGCATGCCCCACGGTTTAAGGACATTTCGTTATATATTGGCGCAAATCCTGAACTTGGTAACGAGGAATTTCTGGCCGCTGCCCGTTTAAAAGAAGAACTGGTTTTTCACGGTTTTGAGGTCCAGGCACCCGTATTGGGCATAGAAACAGCCTTTATTGCAACTTACAAATCTGCAAAACCCGGACCGGTTGTCGCTTTTCTGGCAGAATATGACGCTCTGAAAGGTCTAGGACACGCCTGTGGGCACCATTTGATATGTATGATGAGTACCGGTGCTGCCGTCGGCCTCAAGTCGATCATCGACGAAACCGGTGGAGAAGTACGGGTATATGGTACACCTGCCGAAGAAACACGCGGTGCAAAGGTCCCGATGGCCGCTGCCGGGTTGTTTGATGATTGCGACATAGCACTTATGACGCATCCTTATGACCGTTACGAAAAATCAGGCAAATCGCTGGCGATTGATGCTGTACAATTCGAATTTTTTGGTCAATCCGCCCACGCGGCTGCCAGCCCGCACGAGGGCATTAACGCGCTGGACGCTGTGATTCAAACGTTCAATGGCATCAATGCGTTCCGTCAACAAGTAAAAAGTACAGTGCGTATCCATGGGATCATTAATCAGGGTGGGCAAGCAGCCAATATTATTCCTGATTATGCCTCAGCCCAATTTTATGTGAGGGCCGCTACACGTCAAGAACTGAACCCGCTGACTCGCCGTGTTATTCAAATTGCTGAAGGAGCTGCTTTACAGGCCGGATGTCGTTTTGAGACCTCCAATTATGAGACATCTTATGATGAAATGGTCACAAACCGCGTACTTTCCGATGCCTTTACCGCAAATTTGGTGCAGGCTGGCATTTCGCAAGAAGATATAACGGAAGGTGAAGATCATGGCTCCATGGATATCGGAAATGTATCGCTTCATTGCCCTGCTATCCATCCGTACATTCAAGTTATTGACGAGAAGCATGCCTTGCATACACCTGAATTCCGCGATTTGGCGATGCAGGACCGGGCCATGGAAGGAATGCTGCTGGCTGCGAGAACCTTGGCATGGACTGCTTGCGATGTAATCACGAATCCTGGACTGCTAGCCCAGATAAAAAAAGAATTCGCTCTGCTGATTAACGAAAGCTAAAATCTTAATTCCGTCTTCTTTCTGAAAGGAGCAGCCATCATGAATAGTATGAATAGCTTTTGGACGTTGTTTATTGTGGTTGACCTCATCATTATTTGGTTTATATTCCGTGCAATACACAGGAACCGGGGAAACAGAAAAACACGGCGCCGGAATGCTTTTTTCCTCAGCTCCCCGTCTCCTTCGTCCATTGCGCAGGAGCGTCATTTAGAGATTACGGAGCTGATGCAGCTATTGGAGCAATCCATTCCCGCCTCCTATGCTCAAAGCGTAAGGCGTCGTGTAATGGAAGCCCACCCAGAGCTGACGGACCAAGAATATGATTGGCGCTGGCATGAGCTAAAACGATATTTTATGCTATGCGCGATTATGAATAGAGTGCCTATGTTCAGTAGTGATGTGGATGAATTATGGCACGAAATGTTGATGTTTACCCGCGAATATCAGCAATTCTCGGAAGCTTTTTTTGGTCGTATGCTTCACCATGCGCCCCATTCCGGCGGCTCTAAGCCGATGCCTAAGGAGCGGGCGTGGTTTGACTGGTTGTATGTGGAATGCTTTGGCTGGAACCGCTATAGCGCCAGTTTGTGGGGTACTTTTTTTAATCATCCATTACCGAACGACGAGCTTTCCCGCTATTATAAACTCGCAACTTCGGCGCAGCCAGCAGGTGACCGCTGGAATACGCAGGAGAATACAGCCATTTCACATCAGACCCAACAAGCGGTTCATAAGATTGTACAACATCTGCGTGAGCGGGTGAATAAAGCGGTGGATGATCCTGAGGGGAAGCAATTGCCTAAGGTCAACTATTTACAGGTCGACTATTTATTATTAGCTGTTGTGTGGTATTCATGGTATCAACCTGAACAATTTGCCGTACACATGCACCCTGATGCTACAGGTAATGCCGCATTAGCTAGCTCATCCGGCTGTAGCTCGGCAAGCGGTTGCTCGAACTGGGATACACATCACTCGCACCATCATTCCTCCCATGACAGTTCTCATCATGGAGGCTCTTCTCACCATGATTCAGGCGATTCTGGTAGTCATTCTTCGTGTAGCAGCGGCTCTTCATGTGGAAGCAGCTGTGGTGGCGGGGGCGACTGATCATAGCAAAAAGGGAATTCCTCAGCCAAACACTGGCTAAAGGGATTCCCTTTTTCATTAACATGACTATGGTGTTCCTACTCTGTTCAGTCCGTCTTTGTTAGCAAATGGTAAATATCCATATACGCTTTAGCTGAAACATCCCAACTATATTCTCCTGCAAAAGCCGTCTGTGTAAGTTTCGACCAATGCTCAGATTGGCGATAAAAATGAACAGCACGACGAATAGTGTTCAGCATATCATGTGCATTGTAGTTCGTGAAACTAAATCCGTTTCCTTCCCCTGTGGACTCATTGTAAGCCTGCACAGTATCGTTAAGACCCCCTGTTTCTCGCACAATAGGGATACTTCCATAACGAAGCGCCAGCAGTTGGCTGATCCCGCAAGGCTCAAACCTTGATGGCATAAGATACATATCACTTGCCGCATATATTTTTCGTGACAGAGGTTCGCTAAAAGCGAGCTGCGCCGACATTTTCAGTGGATAGCGTCCCGCTGCCTCACGAAACCAATGCTCAAAAGCCGGATCCCCTGTTCCCAGCACGACAAACTGGATATCATCATAATACAGGATTTCATCAAGCACTCTCGTTACCAGATCTAGCCCCTTCATATCTACAAGCCGGGTTACCATGGCAATCATAGGTACGTCTGGCCGCACCGGCAGACCCAACTCCTTTTGCAGGCCAATTTTGTTTTCCTTTTTCTTTGTCAGACTCGTGCGGTACTTCGAATAAATACGATTGTCCGTGGCAGGATTGTAGCTTTTGGTGTCAATTCCGTTCACAATCCCTGTTAAACGACCCTGATCTCCCAATTTACGAAGCAGACCCTCCAGCCCGTATCCGTAAAATTCTGTTTGAATCTCCTCTGCATAGGTTGGACTCACGGTCGTGACATGATCCGAGTACGTAAGCCCACCTTTCATAAAATTCAGTCTGCCATGATACTCCACACCCTCGGGGGTGAAATAGCTTCCATCCAGGTTGAGCAGCTCAGTTAAGACCTCATACGGAAAATCCCCTTGATACAGCAGATTATGTATCGTAAACACCGTGCGAATATCGCTGTAGAAGGGCAAATGTCGATAATCGGCATTCAGAAGCAGCGGAACCATTGCCGTATGCCAATCATGACAATGCAAAATATCCGGTCGAAAGTTCAGTTCAGGCAGCATTTCTAAAATCGCCCGGTTAAAAAAGGAAAAACGTTCGCCATCATCCATATAACCGTAAATACCGTCACGACCGAAGTAATACTCATTGTCTATAAAATAAACCTTGATTCCGTCTAATGTCAGTTCCTCTATTCCGCAATATTGATTACGCCAGCCTACGGCTACTTGCTTCACCGCTACCGGAAGCAGAGACTTTTTATAAGTATCGGGAATCCCCGCATATTTAGGTAAAATGATTCGGACGTCGCACCCCGCCTGACGAAGTGCCTTTGGCAGTGCGCCAATGACATCAGCCAACCCGCCTGTTTTAATAAATGGATGTGCTTCTGCTGCCGCAAACAAAATGTTCATATGTGCTTCCTCCTTATGTGTTTAATCTGCTTTTTTAGACCTCCGAGGCGCTTTCTTGAGTATAACGATGCTTAGGGGTGGTATGGTCACCTCCAAGCTGTGAAGCTGTCCGTGGCAAGGAATGGAGACTGTCCGTATCACTCCGGTATTTAGCTGGCCATTTCCCCCAAAGTCCTTATGATCACTGTTCAGCAGTTCGATATAACTCCCGGCCTTTTCCAGCCCAATTCGATAGTTTTCTCTGGGCACGGGCTGAAAGTTAATTAGCACGACCAGTGTATCTCCCGGCTTTTTACCTTTACGTAAATACGTAATTACGCTCTGCCCACGGTCCTCCGCTTCAATCCACTGATATCCATCCCACGAATGATCCAGTTCCCATAACGCCTTTTCCTGAATATACAAATGATTCAGCGCTTTCGTATAAGCGTGCAGCGAACGGTGACTGTCATAATCCAGCAGAAACCAGTCAAGCTGCTCTTCATCCTTCCATTCGATAAATTGGCCGAATTCCCCTCCCATAAATAAGAGCTTTTTGCCCGGTGAGGTGATTTGGTAACCGAGAAGCGCTCGAAGCCCGGCAAATTTTTGCTCATAGCTACCTGGCATTTTATCAAGCAGCGACTTCTTACCATGAACAACCTCATCGTGCGACAACGGCAGTGTAAAATTCTCGCTGTACGCATAAGCTATGGGGAATGTCAGCAAATTATGGCGCTCTGGCCTTTGATCGAAATCCGTTTCGATATAATCAAGCGTATCGTTCATCCAGCCCATATTCCACTTGTAATTAAAACCGAGTCCTCCATCGCTTACTGGGGAAGTCACCATCGGCCAGGCACTGGACTCCTCTGCCATCATCAGAGCATACGGATAATAGCGGAATACTGTTTCATTCAGTTGTTGAAGGAAGGCAATAGCCTCCTCATTTTCAATGCCTCCTTTAGAGTTAAAACGATATTGACCGTCCTGCTTTTCAAAATCCAGCCGTAGCATACTTGTCACAGCATCTACGCGCAGGCCGTCAATATGGTACACATCCATCCAGAATAGCGCATTAGATATCAGGAAAGAACGCACCTCCGGCTTGCTGTAATCAAACGTCAGCGTTCCCCAGCCGGGCTTTTCCGCAATCAGCGGATCCGCGTATTCGAACAGGGGCGATCCGTCAAACAGCCTTAATCCATGAGCATCTTTTGCAAAATGGGCTGGCACCCAATCCATCAGCACTCCGATTCCCGCCTGATGGCAACGATCCACCAAATACATAAAATCATGCGGTTCTCCATAACGGCTTGTGAGTGCAAAATATCCGGTAAGCTGGTAGCCCCAGGAAAGATCATACGGATGCTCACTCAGCGGCATCAGCTCAATATGTGTATACCCCATATCGGTCACATAAGGCACAAGAAGCTCAGCTATTTCCCTGTATGTATAAAACGTACCATCTTCTTTTTGCTTCCAAGTGCCCAGATGAAGCTCGTATATGTGCAGAGGCTTTCCATAAGGTGCTCTACGTTTTCGGCGCCAAATCGCATCGTTCCAAGCATAACCATCTATAGAAGCTACCACAGAAGCCGTTGCTGGCCTCACTTCAGCACGTACCGCGTAAGGGTCTGCTTTCAGAAATCGTTCACCGTTTGCACCCGTAATGTCGTATTTGTAAAAAATTCCTTGGGATATCCCCGGAAAAAAACGACTCCAAAAACCGGATTTGGGAACCCTATATAAGGAATCCTGTTCCCCATTCCAGTTGTTGCGATCTGTAGCAAGCCCGACATGGAGAGCATGAGGAGCCCAGACCGTAAAGCGGACGCCCTGTTCTCCGTTCTCCACAGTAAGGTGGGAACCCAAAGATCGGTAGCTGTGATAAAGCGTTCCTTCATGAAACAAATAAATATCTTCCGATGAAATAGCCTGTTGCGGAAGAGTTTGGTCTGTCATCACGTCACCACCCTTATATGTTTTGTAAGTAAAAATGTATGAATCGGTAATGCATTCGCTTTTGGGTCAAAGCTGACCTGAGTTATTACCCCATTCTAGCCACATTGAACAGAAAAATGACTAGGAAAAAAATAAACCTTAGTTTTGGGGGAATCTTATATACCTTATGGTTTCAAGAGTACCCCATACCGTTTATGTATGTACTACACTGACAACTAAACCGGGAGGGAAACGAAATGTTTAATAAAGAATGCATTGCCATGCTGCTGGCAGGCGGAGAGGGACGCCGTCTTGCTCCCCTTACTTCAACGATTGCAAAACCCGCCGTACCTTTTGGCGGTCATTACCGGATCATCGATTTTCCTCTCAGTAACTGCGTAAATTCAGACATTGATACTGTAGGTGTCTTGACGCAATATGAGGCAGAATCCTTGCACGAACATATCGGGGATGGAACACCATGGGGTCTTACAAAAACAGATGACAAGGGAATTACCCTGCTTCCATCTTATAACACAGGTAACGCTGAATACTTAGGAACGGCAGATGCTATTCATAAGAATATCGAATATATTGACAGCCAAAATCCGGAGCATGTGCTTATTTTATCCGGTGATCATATCTACTATATGAATTATCGTGAAATGCTGAACTACCATAAGGAAAAAGGAGCTGCGGCTACCATTTCTGTCATGGAGGTACCTTGGGATGAAGCACACCGTTTTGGTGTTATGAGTGCCGATGAAGATCTGCGTGTCACAGAATTTGCAGAGAAGCCGGAGAAACCGGAAAGTAATTTGGCCTCCATGGGGATTTACCTTTTCAAATGGGATTACTTAAGAAATTACCTGTTAGAAGACGCACAGGATGCTCAATCCAGCCATGATTTTGGTAAAGATATCATACCTAAAATGTTGGCGGACCAAGAATCCTTGTACGTTTATGAATTCCAGGGCTACTGGAAGGACGTAGGTACCGTTAAAAGCCTATGGGATTCACACATGGATTTGTTACACGAAGATTGTGCGATCGACCTTCAACGCAAGGACTGGCCGATGTATACACGTGAACGCCGCACAAGGTTGAGCGCACAAAAGGTACCTAACCGTCAAACACAACCATTGGGCAGCTTGTTGCATGATTCCTGCCAAGTAGAGGGTCGAATAGAACGCTCCGTTGTATTTAGTGGTGTCGAGGTAGGTAAAGGTTCAGCCATTAAAGAAAGTATCGTTATGCCTGACACACGCATTGGACGTAACGTCCATATTGAACATGCGATTATCGGTGAAGGTGCTGTAATTCGCGATGGTGCTGTCATTAAAGGTAACCCGGGCGAAATTATGGTCATCGGACCCAATGAAACGGTATTTGGTAAAATGGCGGTACGACCGCAAACTACACGTATGCTGAAAGAAGCTTACGAGCGCAATACACGCTTGCGTGCCGAAGGTTTTACTTCATAACGTTACCCCAAATTAAAAACAGCCAGCCCTCCCGATTTTAGAGGACTGGCTGTTTTTCTAATTACACCTATAAGTAGGCTTTAAATCTGTCCTTCAGTAAGTTGTGATGGTTCCACGGATTGCTCTGCTTGCAGAGCAGGTAATGAAACCGTAATGGTAGTTCCAGCCCCCAGTTCACTTCTGATGAGCATCTGACCATGATGGCGCTCGATAAACTGTTGCGAGATTGCCAATCCCAGTCCAGTACCACCGTTTTGGTGGTCTACCTGGAAAAAGCGGTCTCTGACTCTGGCAAGATTTTCAGCACTAATTCCAATCCCTGTATCTTGTACGGAAATCTCAATATTGCCATCAATCCGTTGAAGAGACAGAAAAATAATCGAACTTTCATGCGAAAACTTGATAGCATTATCCACAATGTTCAAAAACACCTGTTTTAGACGGTTACCGTCTCCATGGACGAGATATGCCGTTTCCTCCGAATCCAGCTGGAGCTTAATCTGCTTCATTTCTGCCTTAGCCCATACGTTCAGCATAATTTCCTGTAAAAGCTCCCGTAGATCCACCGTTCCCATCACAAGCTTCATGGCATTTTGTTCAAGCTTGGAAAAATCGAGAATTTCCTCCACCAAGCCAATCAGCCGATCTGTCTCCTTAGAAATAATCTTCATCCCGATTTTCGTCTCTTCCGGGTCATATCCGCCAGAATTTAACGTTTCACTCCAACCCTTAATAGATGTAAGTGGAGTACGCAATTCATGAGATATGGATGAAATAAAATCATCCTTGATTTGATTTGTTCTGACAATTTCCTGTGCCATATAGTTCAGAGTCGAAGCCAGTTCACCCAACTCATAACGATAATCGCCTTCAATGCGTGCATCAAACCTCCCCTGAGCCATCTGAGCAGATACATCGCGGATATTATTAATCGGTCTAACAATGGAATTCGCGAGCCCTGTGCTGACTACAAATACAATAACCAGCACAGCTGCCATGATGCCAAGAGAAAACAGCGTAATCGTAAACAGCTTATCATTTACCAATTCCAGCGAAGTCGTATACCGAATAACATACACCTGGTCTCCGACGATATTGTCCAGTTTTTGAGATACCGCCATCACCTGCTGCCCCGTACTCGGTTGCTTTCCGATCCATTTGCCTGTATCTCCAGCTAATGCTTGTGTGACATCACTTGTTTGCACACTTAGATCTGCTGCAAAATTCGTCGAGTTATCAATTACATTTCCCTGTTCATCGAGCAATTGCAGTTCAGTGAAGGGCAGAGAAAATGTATTTAACAAATACGATTGCAAAGACTGTTCCGGCTCTTTGAATTTGGGTGCAAATTCACTTACCGATTCGATACGGCTTTCGATATGTTTGTAAATGGAGTCGTAATAATACGACCGGAGTGCAAACATAAAAATGACTTCTACTAACAGAAGCGCCAAGAACACTACGAAAAAATAGTGAAGCACAATCTGTCGGCGAATCCCCTTTTTGATCATTGAGACTGACCTTTCCATTTATATCCATGTCCCCAGACTGTTTGTAAAAAAGCTGGCTCGGAAGGATTGTTTTCAATTTTCTGCCGCAGACGTCGGATGTTCACATCCACAATTTTCGGATCGCCCATATATTCCTTGCCCCATACGTGGTCAAGTAGAACATCTCGGCTGAGCGGCGTGTTTTCTTTTTCGAGAAAAAATTGAATCAAGGAAAACTCAGTTGGTGTCAACTCGATCAGCTGCCCGCTCTTCTTAAATTGCTTAGCAATCAAATCTAGCGTGAACGGTCCGGATTGGAAGGATACTTTGGCTGCTGTTTCACGATGTACATTCACCCGACGTAATAACGATTGAATACGTGCAATCAGCTCCGTCGGGCTAAAAGGCTTGCTCACATGATCATCGGCCCCTACAGACAAGGCATACACCTTATCCTGCTCCTGTACCTTCGCTGTGAGAAAAATAATGCCGATGCGCTCATTCGTTTCCCGGATTCTCCGACAGACCTCAAAACCATCCATACCGGGTACCATTACGTCGAGCAGTGCAATATCAATATCCCGCACCGTGTTCAAAATATTCAGAGCCTCATGCCCTTCCGACGCCTCCAACACCTCAAAACCGTTACGCTTCAAGTTAATGACGATAAAGCTGCGAATGGATTCCTCGTCTTCCATGATTAAAACTTTACTCACTCTACTCTACCTGCCTTTCCCCCATCTTGTTTTTAATGGTTTTACGCGGTTCCAGCTCACTGGATCGCTTAATGCCAATGACCTGCGCATTCGTTCTCCACAGTTGGCTATAACCTTCGTTGTTTCGCTCCCATTGTGACAACGAGAAAAATTTAATTTCCGCTATCGTTTTGTCTGTATCATCCAAAATGAAGCGCAAATAACTGTCCTTCTTCGAAACTTTCGGATCAATAGTCACCTTGCCATGCAGCTCTTTCGGTAATCTGAAGTAGACCTGTTCATTAGAATCACGATACTGCTGCTGCTTAAAAAGCGTCCCTTTCGCCCCGTCCCACTGATAGAACGACACAAAATATGGAACCTCATCCAGCGGCTTGTTACTCCAACCTTTAGGCTTCTCCAAATTACCAAATTCCAGAATGCCGTCACCATCCACATCACCACTGGCGATGGTCGCATCCTTGAAGGTGACATCCATAAGATTAAGCTTCCTGAGCTTGCCGTGATCCATCACAATAACATTGGAAACGGTAGTGGTCTGGGCAATTTTGGTGTCTATAATAATCCCCTGCCTACCCTCGGCTACCTTGCCAGCAACGACATTATAGACACTTAAGACCTGACTGTCCAAATCCAACGATCCGATTTCCTTAAAGGTTCCCCCACTGAATTGAAACGTTTTAACAGTAAAGAATTCATTACGTCGCAGCGTGATAATCGTCAAATCATTCAAATTATCCCCGTTCAAGTCCATCTTGTTATGGTTAAAATCATCTACGACGAAGTCCGTATAACCTGTAGCATATATTTTCTCCAGAGTTCCTCCGGTATAGGAATACACGATGAGTCCCTTCTGATCGCCGCCATCGCCACTATCTCCGCTGGAAAAACCCGCTACAATATCGAGTGTTCCATCATTCGTTAAATCCACGAGCTTAAATGACTCCAGCACAGTGCCTTCCCCATCAAACGTCAGCTTCTTTACCCACGTTCCGCCCTGATCTTCAAACAAGGCACCATGTATTTTTACGCTCTCATCTGGTGTTTCATAAAAGAGCACTGCTTCGTCTGTGCCATCATTGTTCAGATCACCCGTCCGAATTGGCGTCGGGTCATCTGGGTCATTCGGCCTTAAAGGCTGTACCGCCCCTAGCTGCGTATTCACTGCACCATTCAACTGCTGTTTCTCGTCAGACATCGTCGGTGTCTCCATCAGCGAAATGGGATCGCTAATAACATTACAGCCGCTTAAAAATCCAGCAAGGAGCAGCAAGGAACAGCAGCCAGCCACCATTCTTAACAGCATTATATTCACTTCTCTTGCCGTCCCCTTCACAATTTGTTCTTTTCTGCTTGTGTCAATCGTCTTCCCTGAATATCAAACACCAATTCACCATCATTCACCCCCCATATACGGGAAGCAAAGCGTTCAGCCATTTCCAGCGGCAATACAGTCATGATCGTCACCCGCTCGTCAGAACACAGCTTGCGAAAGGTCTCCAATACATGCGCTGCCGAAGCTGGATCAAGTCCATTTACAGGCTCATCAGCTAAAATAACTTTAGCTCCGTGCACGAGAGCACGCGCAGTCGCTACCCGCTGCCGCTCGCCACCGCTGAGCTTGTCACATTTATCATGCGCCTTATCCAGCAGACCCAGATCCTCCAGTACGTCCATCGCTCCCATATAATCGTCGGAACGCACCATACCCGTCACCATTCTCCACATTGGAGTTTGACCGGATCTGCCAATGAGCACATTTTTAAGAGCGGTTCGATTCATATTTAGATGCGGGTTTTGCTCCAGGTATGCCCATTCCCGCTTTATTTTCATCTTGCCCGTCCACCCGGATTTCAGCACATCATTGCCACCTACAATTAAACTGCCTTCATCCCATGGCTCTTGTAAAGCAAGACAGCGAAGCAGCGTTGTTTTGCCGCTTCCACTTGGCCCCACTATGGCAATGAATTCGCCCTGATGAATTTCAGCATCAATTCCTCGAAGTAGCTGGGTCCGTTCAGGCCCCACTTGCTTGGTCAGCTTCCGAATTTTAATCATCTAAGTGATTCCCCTTTGCGCACCATCAATACTGTTTATATTTTATAGTAAATGTGAAACAAATACCATGCAAACCGCAGTTTTAAACCGCCGTTACTCTTTTTCTGGAAAACAAACCTAACAATCCGAAAACAACGTAACTACCTCCAAGGACAAGAAACATACTGCCTTGAGTTCCAAAGTCCAGCAACCCTCCGCTAATATTAGGTCCGATCACACTTCCCAGATTAAAATGAAAGGATGCCAGTACATTCGCGGCTGCTAAAAATGATTTGGGCAGTAGATCAGCGGCATAGGCCAAACCGAGGGAGAAAAAGGAGCCTACTAAACCACCTGCTAGGGTCAGCAATATCAAAGTCAACATAAAATGATTGCCGCTCCAAGGTAGCAACATAAAGGTCATTCCCCCTGCTATACCTACGCTCATTAGCACCTTTTTACGTCCCCAACGGTCACTCAATATCCCTAGCGGTAGCTGCAGCACTAATCCTCCCAAACTGACGAACGGCAGCAAGGCGGCGATTTCATCGGTATGAAAGCCAATACGCAGGCCATAGACTGGAAAGTTACTGTTCAGGCTCGCTTCCATATAGCCGTATAGAAATGCAGGCAAAAGAGCATACCATGCCCAGCTGTAGCTGCGACGAAATCTTTGAGTGGGACGCGCCTCGGACTCCAGCCTCTCCGGTCTGGAGTCCGGCAGCTTAATTAACACCAACAGCAAAACAAGCAAGCATAATAAGGCCAACGCAGCGAATGGAACCAGCATTCCATAATCGAGTAGCCATAATCCCAATGGTCCTAATGCAAAACCCAGACCGTATGACATACCATAAAAGGAAATGTTGCGGCCTCGCTTCTCTGCTGGAGTCACCAGCAATATCCATAGCTGCGCAGAGTAGTGCAATGCACTGTCACCAATACCTACTAGCAGACGCAGTATGAACCATACCCGAATATCAGGGATTAGCGGGAATAGCAGCAGCGTAACGAGCACTAGCACAAGCCCTCCGGCCATCAGCTTTTTGAACCCTAACCACCCCAATGTCCGTTCTGCCACCAACGTCATTGCGAATGAACCAATATACAGGGCAGCCGCATTCATTCCGTTTAGTGAAGATGAAACTCCCATTTGTTCCAACGAGATAGACAGAATAGGTAATAATAAACCTTGGCATAATCCGGCAACAATAATAACAGCAATTAAAATAAAATAATGAACCCGTAACGACGACGACATCCTAGCTCCTCCTGATCGAACAAATAAAATAATTAAAATCAATGTTAAGAAATGATTTGCATTTGATTCCATAATCAATAATAATTCTTATCACTATGTATTCCATGCCGTCCTGCAAAACCGGCAAATCACATATACAAATTCAGGTGTAATTAGTGTATTAAAGAATAGAAGAAAAAAATCGCCATCTGAGATGACGATTTTACGGAAAGAGCTTGTCTGGTATGTATCCGACTCCTTCGGTTAAGGAGCCTCGTATGTTCAATCCGAACCCATTCACGTCACAACGCACTATTTCATATTATAGTGGACAATCCCTGGCAGAACAAGCCATAATAAATAAGTGAGCAATTATTAAAATGCTCATGTTTTGCTTATGGACGGGCTTAATTACGTTCACCGCTCTGGGCTAGAAGACAGAATAGGAGGCATTGGTTCCATGAGTTATCAAATTAAAATAGACACTTCTCCAATTTATGAATTGCTCGGCAGCTTCATGGCCTATGTGACTAAAAAGTGGGTCCAAGATATGGACTTGGGCCATGAATGGATCGACAAGGTAGATGCACGACTACAACATGAAGTTCGTACTGAGCTTGCTACAGCTCAGGATTGCCCTTTTAGCGATTATGACGCACTCTATGCCTGGGCGTTACTTCGACCGGAATCGGATGAAATATCTGATTATATCTCTTATTTGGACCACGGTCCGGATAAAGATATGTTTGAGCTGCTCGTTCCGCATATCCCTTTTTTAACCTTTGAAGAATCTTTACGCATTCGTAAGGTATACGCACCACTCCTTAGATTGTGGGATCGTGATTATTTTCGGGCCTTGGAAGGCGAACTACGTGTGTTGGCAGAAGAAGACGCTGCGGAAAAGCGCATGCTGCTGAGTAAGATGGAACCGGAAGCACTGGTTGAATATGCGACAGCTGGACTAGTCGTGCCACACGTGGAAGACCTGGATACAGTAGTCCTATTTCCGGTAGTCCATAATCGCCCGATTAATTCATACTGTTTTTATACCCGCACACTTCTGATCCAGTATCCGGTAGATATCCCCGAGGAGAGCGAGGAAGAACCGCCTACGCTTCTGCTACGGCTTACTCGTGCGGTCAATGATCCGCAGCGGCTGCGAATTCTACGTTATGTAGCTCAAGGTCCTAAGTCTCTCGAAGACATGCGCCACGATTTGAGCCGTTTGGAAGATACACTCATGTCTGATATGATGATTTTACGAGTGGCTGGTCTGCTCCGTATTCACATCGGACGTTATCATAAGGAAAAATTCAGCATCCGTCCCGATGGCGCGGCTGATTTACAGGTATTTTTGGAATCCTATATTGGATTGTAATTTGAATTGTACTTTTAGTTATAACCGAAGCAGCGTTAAAGCTTTGGCTTGGAAGGAGTATGCATCATGTCGTATCCGAAGCAGCACATTTTATTTGATCTTGATGACACCTTAGTCCACTGCAACAAGTATTTTGACCTTATCCTCAACCACTTTTTCGATTTGCTTCAGGAATGGTTTGCAACTCATAACCTAACGAAAAATACGATTCGTGAAAAACAAATCGAAATTGATGTGGCTGGAGTTCATCAGGTGGGCTTTGCCAGCGAGCATTTCCCACAATCTCTGATAGATACGTACCAATTTTTCTCGGAACAATTCGGACGCCGTCTCGATTCACGGGAAGAGCAGGAGCTTCGCTCTCTTGGCCGAAGTGTATACGAACAGGAAATCGAACCGTATCCAGGCATGGTCGAAACGCTGAACTCCCTCCAAAAAGCAGGGCATTCCCTTCATCTTTATACTGGTGGTGAGCAGATCATTCAAGAAAGAAAGATTGAACAAATGAAACTGGCTACCTACTTTGATGATCGCATCTACATTCGTCAGCATAAAAATGTCGAAGCACTGGAAGAAATCATCCAGATGAATCGCTTGGACCGAAGCATCACCTGGATGATCGGGAATTCTCTACGCACTGATGTATCTCCAGCCCTTGCTGCAGGTATTCATGCTGTCTATCTCAAGCAGCCTAAGGAATGGATTTACAATATGGTTGAATTGCAAAAAAACGTGAACTCCGTGATGTATACGATACAGAAGCTGACGGAAGTACCACGGGTTATCCACGAAAGCATACAATTACATCAACAAAAAAGGACCCTCGGATAGGGTCCCTTTTTTGTATTTAAATTGTTATTCAACCTTTGATTCAGCCAAAATAGTGGTCTAAACCCTGTCTCAGGATTCCTCTCGAACGCTAAGTTGTCCTGTACCTGGTTCATTCAGAATAATTCGCGCTTTGACGGTCGATCCATCTTTACGCTTAAAAGACAACAATTGCGTCTGTCCCTTTGTCAACAGAGACTTGAGCATCGTTTCGGTAATCTGCTTGCCAGCATATTCCTTCCAGACGACAAAACCACAGCCCTGCTTGTAGTGGCTGCACCCATACCCTTTACGCCCTTCAATAATGCTTCCGCCACAATTAGAGCATGGGCAGCTACCCAAAGCTTGCCTTTGGCTCACTGAAATGCCTGAGTGTCCGTCGGAAGAGCTGCGTGCAACGGAACCTGCTGTTCCCGCAGCACGACTTGCTGGTGGTGCTGCTTGCTCCAGCGTTGCGCTTCCAGCGTTACCATCGCGTCCTGATGTAGCACGCCCCACCCCCTTGGCGGCGGTGCGTCCACTCGCACGTGCGCTACGTGCGCCTTCTTTTCCAGCTGCCCGCTTCCCCCTTGCTTCCTCGCCAAAGGCATCTGCCGGAGCCGGTGGCTGCTGCCTCACCTTGTCAATGATGGACAACGTAAATCTTTTAACGTTATCCATAAATTTCTCCTGAGCCGCCTCACCCTTGGAAATTTGATGTAGACGACGTTCCCATTGACCTGTCATCTCGGGCGAGGCTAATAGATCAACCCCGGCATGACGGATCAGATCAATAGCCATCTTTCCCTTTTCCGTAATAAGAATCTTTTTGCCCTTCATTTCAATATAGCCAACCTTTTTCAATCGTTCAATTGTGGCAGCCCGTGTGGCAGGTGTGCCTAAGCCGGCATCCTTCATGACCTCACGTAATTCCTCATTCTCCATCTGTTTGCCTGCGCTTTCCATCGCCTTAAGCAATGTACCCTCCGTGTAGCTTTTGGGGGGCTGAGTTGCCTTTTCTTTCATCTCAGCACGAACACACTCCACCGGACGTCCCGCATCAATCTCAAACTTCTTGTCCGTCCACTCGTCCGTTTCCTCTTCATCCTCTTTTTTCGATGATTTGCTCTTTTTACCTTTATCCTGGTCAACCTTACTTAAAACCACTTTCCATCCCAAGGAAAGAAGCTCTTTGATATTTGTTTTAAACAGATGCTTGTCCACCTGCGTCATTACGGTATGCATTTTATATTCAGCAGGCGGAAAAAAATGTGACAAAAACCTGCGAATAACCAGGTCATATACGTTTTTCTCTTCCTTACTTAGCGTACCTGGTCTTTTTAACGTTGGCAGAATAGCATGGTGATCCTCAACACGAGATGGATTGCAGACCGATTTATTCTGTTTATGGACCAAGTTGGGGTTGGCTTGTTGTACCAGATCAGCATAAGGACCTGTCCCCAGCATCCGTAGCGCCTTGTGCATGCCGTCTATATTTTGCTCTGTTACATAGTTAGAATTAGTACGAGGGTAGGAAATGACCTTGTGACGCTCATAAAGCGCTTGGGCCACATCTAGTGTTTTTTTGGCCGAATAACCGTACTTGGCATTCGCCTCGCGTTGAAGTAGCGTTAAATCGTACAATTTAAAAGGATACTCTTTTGTCTGCTTCGTGTCATATTTGGTGATTTTACCCGTTTTTCCGCGAACGGCTGCCGCGATCGCCTCAGCTTCCTCTGGGTTCGTCAGCCGATCCCCCTGCCACGCACCTTTGTACTTGATCTGATCTTGCTTGAATTCAGCCCACACATCATAGAAGGTTTGAGACTGAAATGCCTCAATTTCCTTTTCCCGGTCATGAATCAGTGCCAGCACGGGAGTCTGCACCCGTCCTACTGACAGCAGTGTATTATGACGTGTTGTGAACGCTCTGGAAGCATTCATTCCGATCAGCCAATCCGCTTCACTTCGTGCCCTCGCAGCTTGAGTCAGAAATTCAAACTCTGAAGCATCTCGCAATCGTTCAAAGCCTTTCGCAATACTCTCCGCTGTCAAATCTGAAATCCACAGTCGCTTAACTGGCTGATGCAACTTCAATTGCTGTTGAATCAACGCAAAAATATATTGCCCTTCCCGTCCAGCATCACAAGCATTTACGATGGCATTGCAGCGTTTAGCCAGTTCACCAATTATTTTCAGCTGATCCTTTGTTTTCGGATTCGGTACAATTTTGAACTGCTCAGGGATAATAGGAAGATCCTTAATATTCCATCGTTTGTACTTAGCATCGTATGCATCCGGCTCAGCCAAACCCAGCAAATGTCCGATCGCCCAGGTTACAATGTATTTCTCCCCTTCCAAATAGGTACGGTTATTTTTCGCCCGCGGCTCCATAACGGCGGCAATCGTCCTTCCCATATCTGGTTTCTCAGCAATAATCAACGTCTTCATTCATACTCCATTCCTTCCTGACGGCCTTCTGTTTCTCCTCCATGAATCATACATATACATGGAATGTTAATGAAAACACAGGTATCCCGGCCTCATGCAAAAGGAGCCTTCTCCCGACGAAAGCTCCTTTGTAAATTCATTTAGTCAAACGCTTCAACAATATACGTGTATTATACCATAGATACCATGGTTCTCTCAGGTCATGATTTTATACAGTCAACAAAAGTTATGTATATGTTAATTTATATTACATAAGAATCGACTTTTATTTAATTTTCTTGTGAAATAATCCTTTTTTCTATAAAAAAATCTACACTAAACACCCCTTTTTATGTTATGATCAATTTAGATAAGAAATATATGGTGATACGATTAAATTTAAGTTATATTATATAACATATATTTCACAATGTTTCACAGCTCAATAATCATTTATTCATTTTTCGCTTCTGGCAGACTCAGCTTGAAATACAATAAAGCCCCATCCGAAGGATGGAGCTTTGACTGATCCGTAACATAAAATTTATAATCACACCAAAACGGTAGCGCCCATGAGGTATTTATCAACTTCTCGTGCAGCTTCTCGACCTTCATTAATAGCCCACACGACAAGACTTTGTCCGCGACGCATATCACCTGCAGCAAAAACCTTATCCACATTAGTAACATATTTTCCATAACGTGCTTTAACGTTGGAACGACGATCCGTCTCCAAACCAATTTGCTCTACAATCGTTTGCTCAGGACCATCAAATCCAATGGCAATAAGAGCGATTTGTGCAGGGAATACGCGCTCCGTACCTGGAATCGGTTGATAGATTTTGCGCCCCGTTTCATCAACAATCCGTTGAATTTGAATGGTGTGCAGCTCTTTCAGATTACCGTTATCATCACCTACAAATTTGGTCGTCATGATGGAGAACTCACGTGGATCTTCTCCGAACAACGCCTTAGCTTCTTCCTGTGCATAATCAAGAGAATACACGTTTGGAAATTGTGGCCAAGGATTGGCAATCGGGTCACGCTCCATAGGCGCTTTGGTGTGTGTGCCAAATTGAGTGACACTCCGACAACCATGACGCAAAGAAGTAGCTACACAGTCCGAACCCGTATCACCGCCACCGATTACAATAACGTCCTTACCTTGGGAAGACAAATAGTTGCCATCTTCCAGATTGGAGTCCAAGTAACTTTTGATGGTACCATTCAGATAATCCATCGCATAATGAACACCCTTCAAATCGCTACCTTCAATGTTGAATTCTCTTGGCTTCGTAGAACCACCGCATAGGACAACAGCATCATATTCAGCAATCAACTGATCGGTAGGGATATCTTTGCCGATTTCCGTATTTGTGATGAATTGAATACCTTCAGCCTCCAGCAAATCCACACGCCGCTGAACAACCTTCTTATCCAATTTCATGGACGGTATGCCATACATCAATAATCCACCCACACGATCTGCACGCTCATACACAGTCACGCTGTGCCCTGCTTTGTTAAGCTGTGCAGCCGCAGCCAAACCTGCCGGACCCGAACCGACAACAGCCACTCGTTTGCCTGTACGCTTTTCTGGCGGATTAGGGACAACCCAGCCTTCCTCAAAACCCTTTTCGATAATAGCTTCTTCAATGGTTTTAATTGTAACAGACTGTCCGATCAGGCCGACTGTACACGAACCTTCACATGGTGCAGGACAGACACGACCTGTAAATTCCGGGAAGTTATTCGTTTTGTGCAGCCGCTCTAGCGCTTCCTTCCACAAACCACGATATACGAGATTGTTCCATTCCGGAATGAGATTATGAACCGGGCAGCCTAAAGTTGCTCCCATGATATCCATCCCCGTATGACAATAAGGAGTTCCGCAGTCCATACAACGCGCCCCTTGGGTACGCAGCTCTTCTTCAGACATATGCTTATGGAATTCTTCCCAATCCTTTATACGCTCTGCCGGGTCCCGGTCTGTAGGAAGCTGTCGTGTGTATTCCATAAATCCAGTTGGTGTAGACATGTTACGTTCCCCCATCTCTTCGCTTATGAACCCCGATCATCCATTCAGAATTTAAGTCAAATTCGAATTTGTCTGTTGTATTATGAAAGGGTCTGTTCTCGTTGAATTTGATTTATTGTATCACAATACAGCGTAAAAGTAATGAAAACTTATGCAACTTTTTGCATCAACACCAAAAGGATTTTTTATATGGTTTATTAATTTTTCAAATGAGTGGGGTCGGATACAGTCTATTCTTATTCCGTTTTCTCGTAAACAACAAAACGGTACTCATATGGATTTCTGTCATCCTTGATACCCGGAGTCTCACTAACTATATTCCAACCGTTCCAATCCAGCTCGGGGAACGTTGTATCGCCTTCAAAAGTCTCCTCAATCCGAGTCACAATCAGCCGATCGGCATGTGGCCAAAACAGTGCATAAATTTCTGCTCCTCCAATGACCATTAGCTCCTCCTGCTTTGCTAATTGGAGCCCTTCTTCCAGTGAATGAATCACTTCCGCACCTTCCACCCGATAGCGCTGATCTCGAGTCAAGACGACGTTACGTCGGTTTGGCAGGCTTTTTCCTCCAAAGGATTCCCACGTCTTGCGCCCCATGAGTACCGTTTTATTAATCGTCTGCTCTTTGAAAAAGGCCATGTCTCTAGGGAGGCGCCAGGGAAGTTTGTTATCCTGGCCAATCACACCATTTTGTGCCATAGCCCATATCATTGAAATGCCCATTTTTCCACCTCCCCTAATCAGATGGCGACAGGCGCCTTAATCCCTGGATGATACTCGTAATTTTCAAAAGCAAAATCGTCATAGGTATAATCAAAGATCGAATCCGGTTTGCGCAGAATTTTTAACTGAGGCAACGGATAAGGATCACGTTCCAGCTGTGTATGCACTTGTTGCATATGATTTGAATAAATATGCACATCGCCGCCTGACCAAATAAATTCGCCGGGCTCCAAACCACACTGCTGTGCAACCATATGCGTAAGCAATGCATAACTCGCGATGTTGAACGGCAGCCCTAGAAAGGTATCCACAGAACGCATTGTTAGCATACAGGAAAGCTTTCCTCCAGCTACATAGAACTGAAATACAAAGTGACATGGCGGCAACTTCATGGATTCGATTTCTGCCACATTCCAAGCACTGACGATGTGTCGACGTGAGTCCGGATTGTTTTTAATTGCCTCTATGACATTCGCAATTTGATCAATATGTTGCCCGTCTGTTGTTTCCCACGAGCGCCATTGCGATCCATATACAGGCCCCAGATTCCCCTGCTCGTCCGCCCACTCATCCCAAATGGTAACTCCGTTCTCCTTGAGATAAGAAATGTTGGTATCTCCCCGCAAAAACCATAACAGCTCATGAATAACGGATTTCAAATGAACTCTTTTGGTGGTCACCAAGGGAAAGCCCTTGGCCAGATCAAAACGGAGTTGTCTTCCGAAAACAGATAGTGTCCCCGTTCCTGTACGATCCTCTTTTTTTACTCCATTCTCTAAAATATCCTCCAGCAGTTCCAAATAGTTGCGCACGTTATTCCTCTCCTTTGAGCATGAATAAAAACCTGGCATCGCCAGATTCTAATCTTTAAAATTCTTTTTCTGCACCAATATCTATATTTAGTTTATCATGTACGGTGCTTCGTTGACCATGTACTGTGTGAATTTTCATAGTAGTCCTGAAAATCCTAAAGTTTGAAAAAAAAGAGACAAAGAGCGCAGATATAGCGCTCCTTGCCTCTCTTTGTCATGTATGAAAACCAAAAACGAGATAATGAAAAATGGTATTAGCGACGTGGTGCCAATGCATGGATCGGATGACCCAGCACGACTTCCGCTGCTTCCATAACGATTTCGCCCAATGTAGGGTGAGCATGAATAGTCAAGGAGATATCTTCGAGTGTAGCACCCATTTCAATCGCCAGACCCAGCTCAGCAATAAGGTTGGAAGCTTCCAGACCTACGATTTGCGTACCCAGTACCAGACCTGTGTCAGCGTCAGCTACGATTTTCACAAAACCTTCAGCAGCGTTCAGGGAAACCGCACGACCGTTTGCTCCATAAGAGAACTTGCCAACTTTGACATTGTAGCCTTTTTCTTTGGCTTCTGTCTCTGTGTAGCCTACGCTGGAGCATTCTGGATCTGTGAAAACGACAGCTGGCATACATTTGTAATCTACTACAGACGGCTCGCCTGCGATTGCTTCAGCAGCCACTTTACCTTCGTAAGAAGCTTTGTGTGCCAGAGCAAGACCAGCTACGATATCGCCGATTGCAAAGATGTGAGGAATGCTAGTACGTCCTTGGTGATCAACTTTCACCATTCCGCGCTCATCCAGTTCTACGCCGATCAGATCCAGACCCAGTTCACCGTCTGTGTTTGGACGACGTCCAACAGTTACAAGCAGATAATCAGCAGTTACTTCTTTACTTTCGCCGTTAACGGAGAATTTCACCGTTACGTCTTTATCTGTTTGCTCTGCACTTTCCGCTTTAGCACCAGTGAAGATTTCGATACCAGTTTTCTTCATGCTTTTCGCAACGATCGAAGTCATATCTTTGTCGAAACCAGGAAGCACTGTATCCATACCTTCAATGATCGTTACTTTGGAACCGAATTTGGAGTACATTTGTCCAAGCTCTGCACCAATGTATCCACCACCGATTACGATCAGGCTTTTTGGAATTTCAGGCAGGTTCAATGCTTCTGTAGAAGACAGAATGCGTCCGCCAAATGGGAATGGTTTCAGTTCGATTGGACGGGAACCTGTTGCGATAATTGCATTTTTAAAACGGTAACGTGGTGATTCATGTTCGTTGAATACACGCGCTTCGTTTTCGTTGATGAACATGCACTCGCCATTGAAAACTTCAACTTTGTTGCCTTTGAGCAAGCCGCTTACGCCGCCTGTCATTTTTTTAACAACACCGTTTTTGAATTCTTGTGTTTTAGCAAAGTCTACTTTTACATTTTCAGCCGTAATACCGAAGGACTCGCCATGTTTAGCTGCTTCGTATTGGTGAGCTGCAGAGATCAAAGCTTTGGATGGAATACATCCACGGTTCAGACAGACACCGCCCAGCTCAGATTTGTCAACGATCAATACGCTTTGTCCCAATTGTGCGGCACGGATGGCAGCTACATAGCCGCCAGGACCCGCACCGATAACCAATGTGTCAATATCCAGAGAAGCGTCTCCTACTACCATTGATTACACCTCCATAACAAGCAACTCAGGGTTAGCGAGCAGCTGTTTGATATAGTTCATGAAGTTTTGAGCAGTTGCACCGTCAATAATACGGTGGTCAAAGCTCAAGGAAAGAGCCATTACTGGAGCGGCTACAATTTCACCGTTTTTCACGACTGCTTTTTCACTGATGCGGCCAGTACCCAAAATCGCAACTTCAGGGAAGTTAATGATTGGAGTAAAGAACATACCGCCTGCAGAACCGATGTTAGTGATGGAAATTGTACTTCCTCTCATTTCGTTCGCAGCCAATTTTCCATCACGACCGCGCACAGCCAGATCACGAATGGAATCAGCAATCATCCAGATACTCTTACGATCAGCATCTTTGATAACAGGAACGATCAAGCCGTTGTCTGTATCTGTAGCGATACCGATGTTGTAGTATTTTTTGTAGACAATTTCGTTTGCTTCTTCGTCGATTGTGGCATTCAGAGCCGGGAATTGACGGGAAGCAGCAACCAAAGCTTTTACGATGAATGGCAGGTATGTTACTTTTGTGCCTTTCTTCTCAGCAATTGGTTTGATACGAGTACGGAAAGCAACCAGTTCAGTTACATCTACTTCATCCATAATCGTAACGTGCGGAGCCGTATAAGCCGATTTAACCATAGCATTGGAAATAGCCTTGCGGATACCTTTAAATGGTACGCGCTCTTCCTCAGCACGTAGATCTGCTGCTGGTGCGGATGCTGCTGCAGCTTTCGCTTCTTTCTTAGCAGGCTCTTGTGCTTTTGCAGCTTCTTTCGCTACTGGTGCAGCCGCTTGGCCTCCACCATTTTTGAAAGCTTCTACATCTTCTTTGGTGATTTTACCATTTTTGCCGGAGCCACTCACTTGAGCGATGTTTACACCTTGCTCACGAGCAAATTTGCGGACGCTAGGTGTAGCTAGTACATCTTTGTTAGAAGCAGCAGGAGTTGCAGCTGGTTTAGTGTTAGCTCCGCCTTGTGCAGCATCCTGTTCTTGTTTAGCAGCAGCTGGTGCTTCTTCTTGTTCAGGAAGTTCACCCTCTGCAGCGATTACAGCTACGACTTGACCCACGTTAAAGATGTCGCCGTCTTTGGCAAATACCTCTTGTACTGTGCCATTGACCGGACAAGGAACTTCAACTACAGCCTTATCGTTTTGTACTTCCATGATGATATCTTCATCTGTTACTTTGTCGCCGGCCTTGATGTGCATCTTGATGATTTCGCCTTCGTGAAGACCTTCACCCAGCTCTGGGAATTTATATTCAAATCTAGCTGTACCTGCAGCTCCGCTTTGTGCAGCAGCACTTGGCTCAGGGCTAGCAGCTGGTGCTTCTGGTGCTTCTTCTTGTTCAGGAAGTTCACCTTCTGCATCAATTACAGCTACGACTTGACCTACGTTAAAGATGTCACCGTCTTTGGCAAATACTTCTTGTACTGTACCATTAACCGGACAAGGAACTTCAACTACAGCCTTATCGTTTTGTACTTCCATGATGATATCTTCATCTGTTACTTTGTCGCCGGGCTTGATGTGCATCTTGATGATTTCGCCTTCGTGAAGACCTTCACCTAGCTCCGGGAATTTATATTCAAATTTAGCCACGTTTAAAACCTCCCAAATTTACGGTGTGCTTTAATTAAAATTCCAATACTTTATTAACCGCATCAATGATACGTGTTGGCGTTGGCAACCAAGTATCTTCAATTTGAGCAAAAGGATAAACGGTATCCGGGCCTGCTACACGCAGAACAGGTGCTTCCAGATGCAGGATTGCTTTTTCGTTAATTTGTGCAATAACTTCAGCAGCTACACCGGAGCTCTTTTGCGCTTCTTGAACCACGATAGCACGGTTGGTTTTTTGAATAGAAGCAACAACGGTATCAATGTCAATCGGGCTAATGGTACGCAAATCAATGATTTCCACTTTGATACCTTTTGTTTTTTCCAGCTCATCAGCAGCTTTAACCGAAGTGTGCACCATCATACCGTAAGTAATGATCGTCACATCGGAACCTTCACGAACTACGTTAGCTTTGCCCAGTTCAACTGTGTAATCATTCTCAGGAACTTCAGCGCGGAATGCATGATACAAGTTCAAATGCTCCATGAAAAATACTGGATCATTGTCGCGAATAGACGCGATCATAAGACCTTTTGCATCGTAAGGGTTGGAAGGAACAACAACCTTGATACCAGGTGTTTGAGCCAGAAGGCCTTCCAAGGAATCTGTATGCAGCTCGGCTGCCTTAACACCGCCACCAAAAGGTGTACGGAATACGATTGGAGAATTGTAACGTCCACCGGAACGGTAGCGCATACGGGATGCTTGAATTGCCATTTGATCGAGTGCTTCAAAGATAAAGCCTACGAACTGGATTTCAGCTACAGGGCGGAAGCCTTGGATACCCAGACCCACAGCAAGACCCCCGATTGCGGATTCCGCCAGCGGAGTATCGAATACACGTTCTTCGCCAAATTCTTTTTGCAGACCTTCTGTAGCGCGGAATACGCCACCTACATGACCTACGTCTTCACCGAAAAGCAGGACGTTAGGGTCGCGTTTCAACTCTACGCGCAGTGCGTCACGAATCGCTTCTTTCATGTTCATTTGTGCCATTTGCTTCATTTCCTCCTTAAACATTGACAGATCAATTTCAGTTCAGGTCAATCGAAAAGCAGACCGGATCGGGTTACCGCCCGGTCTCTTTCAAGTTCAATTATTTAAAATCAGCTTTTTGTTCTTCCAAGTGCTTAGGCGTTGTTTCGAACATGCTATCGATCAGGCCAGGAATTGTCATTTTCTCTGTTTTCTCGGCTTTTTTGATCTCTTCGTTCACTTTTGCCTTAGCTTCTTCTTTTACGCGAGCTGTATCTTCTTCAGTCCAAAGGCCTTTTTTCTCAAGGTATTTCGCAAAGCGGGCAATTGGATCTTTCGCATTCCATTCGCCCTCTTCTTCTTTAGAACGATATTTTGTTGCATCATCAGAAAGGGAATGCGGACGGAAACGGTACGTTACGGCTTCAATTAAAGTAGCACCTTCACCATTACGTCCACGCTCTGCAGCTTCTTGAACGGCTTTAATAACTGCAAGCACGTCCATGCCATCAATTTTCACGCCTTTAATACCAGCAGCTACTGCTTTATGAGCGATCGAAAGAGCAGCCGTTTGTTTTGAAAATGGAGTCGTGATCGCGTAACCATTGTTTTGCACAAAGAAAATAACTGGCAACTTGTATACACCAGCATAGTTCAGGCCTTCGTAGAAATCACCTTCGGAAGAACCGCCGTCACCTGTATATGTAATGGCGACTTGTTTTTGCTTTTTCAGTTTGTAACCCATAGCAATACCCATAGCATGCAAAATTTGCGCGCCAATGATGATTTGCGGCATCAGTACATTAACACCGTCCGGCACTTGGCCGCCGTGTTGATGACCACGGGAATACAAGAAAGCTTGGTATAATGGCAGGCCATGCCAAACGATTTGCGGAATATCGCGGTAGCCTGGAGCAATAAAGTCTTCTTTTTGGAGCGCATATTCGCTACCAATCATGGTTGCTTCTTGTCCGGATACCGGAGCGTAGAAACCGAGACGTCCTTGACGACCTAAGTTAACGGCACGGTCATCCCAAGTACGTGTAAATACCATTCGATACATAATTTCTTTCAATTGATCATCTGTAAGTTTAGGCAACATATCTTTATTGATAATTTCACCATCCGGAGAAAGTACGGACAGCGCCTCAACTTCCTCTGTGTAAACTTCATAAGGAACCTTGCTCATTTTCTTCACCTCAACAAAAAAATTTGAATATCAAGTTCCGCTGTTATAGGATTATTATACACCTGTTATATCGCTCGCGTCAAAGATTTAGTTATTTTTTTTGAGTTTACCACATTTTTGTGTATGTAACAGGGTATGTTTTTTACTATAACAGCTTAGTACATGATTGAAATTTTAAACATCTATTGCAATCAGGGTAATCTTAACTTATTGTGATCCCGAATGCAAAATAATACCCAAGAAAGGTGACGAAAAATGACGGATTCTCGGTATTTAAAACGAACCATCCTTAAAGACGAAGTAAACAGCCGCTTTCTTAGCGAGACCAGAACTCTCCGGATATATTTGCCGCCCGGCTATAATGAAATATTGAGCTACCCGGTCGTATACTGTCAGGACGGAGAAGAATTTTTCAATTTTGGCCGCATTGCAACTCACGCCAACCGCCTCATTCTAGATGAGGGCGTCGAACCCTTCATTATTGTAGGTGTGGAAGTGAATACCAAAATCAGAACTCAGGAGTACGCTCCCTTTGGCAATCGTTTTGAGGCGTATACCACCTGTTTTGCAGAAGAGATTATTCCCTATGTGGAGCAAAAGTATCCTATAAGAAAAGATGCAGCGTCCCGCATTTTGGCGGGGGATTCACTGGGAGGCAGTGTGTCTCTGCATTTGGCTTTGATGTATCCTCAGCTGTTCAACCGCATTATCAGCCTCTCAGGTGCTTACTATGAAGCTTCGCAGGAAATCATCGCCCGTGAGAAAGATCTGTCTCATTTGCGGGTGTGGATGACGGTTGGCCTTCAGGAAGATGCATTTGAGAGTGATACTGGCATTTACAACTTTGTAGAACTTAACCGTCAATGTGCAGATTTGCTGCGCGAACGGAACGCTGAAGTTTCTTACCGTGAAAAGGATGGCAAACATTTGTGGGGCTTTTGGCAAAACGAGTTGCCTGACGCGCTAATGTATTTTTTGGATCGCGCCTGAGTAAAAATTCTTCTATAGGGAATGGAGCATTGACCTACTAGGTCATAAAGCTCCTTCCTCATTTTTTAATGCAATTTGGTTGCGCTTTCAAAAAAGTATAACGAAAAACGGCAATTATTGCCGTCATCTGTCGTTCACATTATAGCTTTTCTTCTACGATCTTGTCCAGCAAGGCGTCACAGCCTGCGTCCATTAATCGATAGGTCTCTTCAAAATTCCCTGTAAAATATGGATCGGGTACTTCTCTTAATTTTTCTTGAGGAAGCAAATCCATAAATTTTAGAATATCAGCCTCCGCTCCACCTGCAATCTTTCGCATGTTTCGTTCATTAGAGTCATCCATGCACACAATATAATCAAACGCATCAAAATCACGGCCCGTTATTTGCCGCGCCTGTATGCCTTGTTCGCTGATTCCATGCAGTTTAAGTTGCTTTAGTGTTCCCTCATGCGGGGGATTTCCGATGTGCCAGTCGCCTGTCCCGGCCGAGTCCACCCCGATTTCTGCGCCCAATCCCCGTTCCTGCGCTTTATGTCTCAGTATTGCCTCCCCCATCGGAGAGCGGCAAATATTACCCAAACACACAAACAAAACGTTAATCATTTCGTTCTCCTTCCTATTACACTTCCTTTTTTCTGTTTCATTGTAGCCATGTCCTCCAAAATTGTGCAAGCCATATTTAACGCGGTATACTTAAAAACGATGGTATATATAGGATCGTATCAGAAAGAAAGGATGTTGATTATGACAAAAAAACGAGCGATTGTATTTTCAGGCGGTCGTCTTAATGAAGAAGATTTACATCAAATACAACCCGATGATTTTATTATAGGTGCAGATAAAGGTGCACTTTTCCTGATCGAGCACGGTATTACACCACATATCTCTGTAGGAGATTTTGATTCGATCACACCAGAGGAAAAAGAAAAGGTAGAATCAGCAAGCCGAAGTATGATTGCGTGCGATCCAGTACTTAAAGACTTAACAGATACTGAGCTTGCTTTGGAAATCGCTATGGACGAACAGGCAGATCATGTACTGCTGCTTGGTGTGACTGGCACCCGGATGGACCACACATTGGCTAATGTTCAAATATTGGTACGTGCAATGCAGCATCATATTAGTTGCGCTATTATGGACGCACATAATTATATTGAGCTCACCGGCTCAACGCTTGAGATCCAGCCTATGGGTTATACATATACATCGCTGCTTCCTATGACTGCCGAAGTAACAGGCATACAACTGGAAGGATTTATGTATCCACTACATAATGCCACCCTCAAAATGGGACAATCACGTGCTGTCAGTAATAAGCTAACGGCTCCAAAAGGTACGATTTCCATCAAAAGCGGTCTACTACTCGTTATTCAAAGCAAGGATTAATTATGACATTGTTGTAACCATTGTTTAAATTGTTTTTTCACTCAAAACCCTTGATTAATAAGGGTTTTTCCGTTTGTAGAGATCTATGAATCGATATTTTTTTAACAAATTGTAATTTTTAATCGTTTTTTAATAATCACTGTGTAAGTCTTGTCCCTCAAGCATTTGAGAGTTCTTTTCCAACTATTAGGCGGCTTCAAAACTGTTATACTCAACGCTGTCAGTTAGTTAGCAACTCAGCAAAATATTGCACAAATCAATTTCTGGAGGTACTTACAACATGAATATGCAGAAAATCATAAAAAAGGTAATTATCGCAGGGGTCGTAGCCACGATCGGCTTTGGTACTTTTGCAATTGAGGGAACAAATACGGCACAGGCTGCCACTACTACTTCTGTTGGCCAAAAAGTAATTAACTACGGCGAAAAATATATGGGCACTCCCTATAAGTTTGGAGCTTCCACAAGCACGACGCGCAATTTTGACTGTTCTTCTTTCATGAAGCACATATTCAAGAAATACGGAGTGAATTTGCCGCGTACTTCTGTTCAACAGTCTAAAGTTGGACATGCCGTATCCAAGTCCAATTTGAAAAAAGGGGACTTAGTGTTCTTTTCAAGCGGTAGCCGTGCCACGGGTCGCAACATTACCCATGTAGCAGTCTATATGGGCGGGGGTAAAATTCTACACACTTACGGCGGACCTGGCGTGACTATCTCCGATTTGAACTCTGGCAACTGGAAAAGAACATACATTAAAGCACGCCGCGTGCTGTAGTTTGAAACTTATTATGAAATATGCGAGCCGGGACGAAAAGTTCCGGCTTTTTTTATATGCCTTATGCTATTCTGATACGGTTGGTGTTCTGAGTGAATAGCCAATCCCACGTTCCGTACGGATCATTTTAAACTTATATCCTTTATCTACTTTAACCCTCAAATGTCTGATATAGACGTCTACTACGTTCGTATCAACGATATAATCATGTTTCCAAACATCCTTCAGAATTTGCTGTCTGCTACAAACTTGGTTAAGATGTATCGCCAGATGAAGCAAAAGATCAAATTCTTTCGGAGTTAATTCCAGCTTTTGTTCCCCTCTGCTCACCATTCTGCTTGCATTATCTATATGTAAGTCACCCGCCTCGATTGCCCTTTTCACATCACGTTCAATACCAAAAATCCGCAATAAATTAGCCACCCTAGCCTGAAAAACTCTAGGATAAAAGGGCAGAACGAGCACGTCATGTGCTCCTTGTTCAAAGCAGGAAACAATATGGTCCTCCTCATCTGATGAAGTCATAACAAATAGCGGGACATGAGGATGG
Organism: Paenibacillus sp. SEL1; assembly: GCF_054602535.1. Lineage (NCBI taxonomy): Bacteria > Bacillati > Bacillota > Bacilli > Caryophanales > Paenibacillaceae > Paenibacillus > Paenibacillus sp. SEL1. Next base: position 5,171,791 of record NZ_CM137723.1, read on the forward strand.
TATTGCTGCAATGTGCGAAGCAAACCATGTGAATCCGTCGGTTCATCTTCTATATTGAGTAGTAACAAATCCACAGGATTATGGGCTACATAAGAGCTTGCATCTGTCGTATTGCTAACATGAACCACCTGATAACCTGCCTGCTCCAATGGATGAACAAATACGGGAGACGCTTCATTTACATCCACAAGTAAAATTAACGGGCTCATCTTTTCACCCACCTGGTTTGGACATAGCATTACATATTGGATACGAACAAGTTTGTGTTGTAAGCCATTAAAGCATATCTATATTATTGTAACAAAAAAGCAGAAAATCATTCTTCAAAGAATGGTCTTCTGCTCTTATGATTTAGCCCAAATAGCGATGATACAGACTTCTTGCTATTGCCACGTCCTTTGTCCCATGAATCAACGCTCTGCCATCTGCAAATACAACTAAGCGATGCTCGCTTGTACTAAAGGAAACCAAAAACGGATTCCGCTCTACCTTTCCTTCTCCCAATGAAACAAATCGATCTGCTGTTTCTTCAAGATTCAGAGGTGTCGGGTTTGCTGGTCTAATTTGAACGGTGTCCCTGCCGCACAAAATATCTGTTTTCTGCCGATGAGAGGCCGACAAATAGGGATACGTTGGTTGGCTGCCGCAAGAAGGACAATTCGCCTTTTTAAGGCTATCTACTGCTATCGTAACATACTCATTGTTCCACAAATCAAACGAAAGCAGCTTTCCTCTCAAATCTTCTGGATATCCACCAAGAAGTTTGAAAGCTTCCGTAGTTTGGTTAGCCGTGACCATCTGTACGGCCTGCGGAATAATCCCGGCGGTATCACAGGTTTCTCCACCAAACGGTACAGTTTCCAGCAGACAGTGAAGACAAGGCGTTTGACCCGGTAAGATGGTATAGGTTACACCATAGCTGCCCACACATCCCCCATAAATCCAAGGTATCCGATGCTTGAGTGCCATGTCGTTCATAAGAAGTCGGGTATCGAAATTATCGGTTGCATCCATTATGAGATCTACCCCCTGGATCAACTCTTCCAGCTCTTCCACCCCAACATCCAGTACATGTGCATGTATAACCGTTTCAGAATTAATATCCTTTAATCTTCGCTGAGCAGCTACTGCTTTGGGATATCTTTGCGCAGCATCACTTTCCTGAAAAAGCTGCTGGCGCTGCAAATTGCTCCATTCCACATAATCCCGGTCTACGAGGCTCACTGTACCTACGCCCCCGCGAACGAGTGTTTCCGCAATACCTGTACCTAACGCTCCGACACCTATGATTAGTACATGTGAAGAAGCAAGCCGGCGTTGTCCTGTCGGTCCAAAGGGCGCGAATCTTTCCTGTCTGGAATAACGGTCACTTGGATGTGTTTCTCCTGCACCGGATTTGTCAGTTACCTTCATGCCTGAACCATACCTTCTGTCGGACTGCTTGCTGAAGCGTAACGTTTTACAGGAATCATCCCCGCCTCAAAACCATACCTTCCAGCACGAACAGCCAGTTTCATGGCCTCGGCCATTTTTACTGGGTCCTTCGCTCCTGATACGGCTGTGTTCAACAAAACAGCATCTGCCCCTAACTGCATCGCCATTGCCGCGTCACCGGGTGAGCGAATACCCGCATCGACAATAACCGGAACCTCCGCCTGTTCAATAATTAGCTCTAATGAAAACGGATTGAGCAAACCATGTCCTGTACCAATCGGTGAAGCTCCAGGCATAACGGCGTGTACTCCAAGCTCTTGTAGCCTCTTTGCTAGAATCACATCGTCCGATATGTAGGGCAGCACGATAAAGCCTTCTTCCAACAGCTTATCACTAGCTTTCAACGTTTCAAAAGGGTCAGGGAGCAGTGTCTTGCTATCCCCAATGACTTCCACCTTAATCATATCGCACAGGCCGGAGGCTTTTGCCAATTTGGCAATACGAATCGCCTCCTCTGCTGTTGTAGCCCCTGCTGTGTTGGGAAGAAGTGTATACCGGCTCAAATCCAGCATATCGAGAAAATGCTGCTTATCCCGTTCCTCCAAGTTCAATCTCCGTACAGCAAACGTCAATATTTCCGTCTCAGCAGCCTCTACGGCTTGGGATTGGATATCCAGATCAGAGAATTTTCCTGTTCCCAACAACAACCTCGAGGTAAAAGATGCTTTTCCAATGGTTAACATAATCAACCGCCTCCCACAAAATGTACAATCTCTAGGCAATCTCCATCCTTCAGTACCGCTTCATCATGATCTTCACGGCTCAATATATGCCGATTCAGCTCCACCACTACGGTTTTCACCTTTACATCAAGCTCATGTAGCAATTGATTCACATGAGTGATTCGATTAGAAAAGGTCATGCTCTGGCCGTTAATCGTCAGCTTCATAAGCTTTTCTCCTTGAAGAGCTCAGAAGAAAAACTACTTATCCCAAGTTCTGCTGCACCAGCTCCATTAAGCATAGCTGCCATCGCACGCCCGGTAGCATCACTCAGCAGGACACCGTTGCGATAATGCCCGACCGCAGCATATACGCCCTCGACCCCAGGAACAGTGCCTATAAAAGGGTGACCTGATGCAGCCTGCGGACGTAAGCCCGCCCAAGTGCGTATAAAAGAAGCTTCACGGACGCGCGGCAGCCAGGCAGAGGCACGTGCCAGCAAGCCCTCCAAGCCTCCTACGGTCACTTGTTCGTCATATTGATGCGGAAGGCTCGTTGCCCCAATCCAAAGCTCGTTATACTGTTTAGGCACGAGGTAAATATCATCAGCATAAATGGTGTATTCTAATGGGTGATCCTTCAAGGAGACCGCTACCGCTTCGCCCTTGACCGGATAAAGTGGATATTCAAACCCAACCTGCGCCAGTAATTTCATGCTATCCAAGCCTCCAGCAATAATGACCTGATCGCAGGAAAAAAAGCCGCTATCTGTTCGGACACCGCAAACTCGACCATTCTGTATGACCAGTTGCTCTGCCCGTGTACCAGACCATACCGTTGCTCCCAGCACCGCAGCAGCACCTGCATAAGCACGACAAAGCTGGACAGGAGCCACTTGTGTCTCCTTTGAACGATATATTGCTCCGATCGCTTGTTCATCCAAACCTGGAATTCGTCGGGCCAATTCCCTCGCATCCCACCAGATAGGACAATCATCCTCTCGCGTTTTAGAAGCTTTCCAGCGTTTTTGGCCCTCAGTTTCCGTACGGAAAGGGGTCACAAATCCTTCTGTACGGAATTCCACCGAAATACCCGACAAACGCTCCAGATCACAGACAAGCTCAGGGAATGCATCTCGACTTCTGCGAGCAAATCGTGCCAGCTCAGAGTCGGTGAACTCTTCACTTTCCGCTGCCAGCATTCCAACCGCTGCTCCTGAGGCTCCCTCACCCGGGATCAATCGTTCCAGCATGATCGTACTTCTTCCCTCCTTGGCCACATGATAAGCAATGGAACTGCCGATGACACCTCCACCTATGACCAAGCATTCAGCATGTCCTATCGCTCTTGCCTCTGTGTGTATCTTTAGCATTTGTTCCGTGTCTCCTCTCCATAAACCATTCTGCTTTCAACTTGCCTCTACTCTCGTTTTCTCGCTACAGGCTGTGAACTACAAGATCTGCCATTTGCCTATATTCCATCGCAGCTGCAACGGGCGACTCAGCCTCCCATATACCAGACATCACCGCAATACCGCTTGCTCCGGCCATGTAAAGCTCAGGGATATGGTACGGTTGTATGCCGCCCAGCGCGATCACCGGAATGTTCGACAGTCTGCAAATATGTTCAAGCTGAGCTAAACCCCGCGGTACAATACCGGGCTTACAATGGGTCTCATATACGTGACCATAAAGTACATAGTCTGCTCCTGCCTGCTCGGCAGTCTGCGCCTCCTCCAAGGAATGCACAGACACTCCACAGCGTGTACTCTTTGAAAGTAGGCTTTTCACATCCACAACAGGTAATCCATTAGCTGGTAGCTGGACGGTTCCAACCAAAGTAAGTAAAGCTACATCCACACGATCATTTACTACAATTTGTTGCAAAGGAACTTCCTGCTCCACCATGCTGCGAGTCAAAGAAAGCAATGCAGAGGCACCATTCTGTTTTAAACGTGCGTGTACATAATGAACATACGGACAAATCATAGCAGCCACTCGGGCGGCTTGTGCAAAAGTGCCCTTTTCCATCGAAATTGCGTGTAATTCGATTTTGTCTTCACCTCACATTGGATTAAAGGATCTAAGCTTAGCCAGCCACGTCTACCAGCAGTAATGAAAGGGGATTGTATGTGAATCCGTCTACGGAAGCTCGAACAACTTAAAGTGAACGAAACGCAAAAAAACCACTTCCCCAAGGAAGTGGTTTAACGAACGTCCAATAATCGAACGGACCATGATATCCGTATACGTGTATCGTCCCACGCACAAACAAAATAAAGATGGTGTTGCCTTGTTTGTACGGCGCTCACTTCCCTACGCTGGCATAACCCAGATCAGGTGCAAAGGGTCCGAAATCCATTTATTCCGTCTCAGCCGCATGGGCGGCTCCCCTAGTGTGACTATTTTATTGTATAAGCTAAAGATAGCTTAGCATATTTTCCTAATTCTGCAAACCCCACTTCGTGTGAAATCGCAGAACTGGATTTAACTGATTTTAGTTAACTTTACTTGACCACTCTTCCACATTCCACGTTTTGGTTACCCAATCCTCGTAAAAGTCCGGTTCGTGAGATACAAGCAATACGGTCCCTTTGTATTCCTTCAAGGCACGTTTCAGCTCATCCTTTGCTTTAACATCCAAGTGGTTGGTAGGCTCATCGAACAATACCCAGTTGCTTTCACGCATTAACAGTTTGCAAAGACGGACTTTAGCCTGTTCTCCACCACTAAGCGCAGATAGCGGACGTGTGATATGCTCATTTTTCAAACCGCAGCGCGCCAAATGCGCTCGTACTTCATGCTGGTTCAAATGCGGAAATTCATTCCACACATCGTCAATCGGTGTAATTTTCTCTGCCTTTACTTCCTGCTCAAAATAAGCGGGCTGCAAAAAATCACCTTGATAGGTTTTTCCACTGATTGGCGGAATTTTTCCCAATATGGTTTTGAGCAATGTCGATTTACCGACACCGTTGTAGCCGACAATTGCAATTTTTTCGCCACGTTCAATCGTCATGGACATCTTAGGCAAAAGGGCATGTGTATAACCAATCTCAAAATCAATACCCTCAAATACCGTCTTTCCGCTTGCACGTGCCTCTTTGAATTGAAAGGTTGGTTTTGCGGCTTCTTCAGGCTTATCAATACGTTCGATCCGATCAAGCTGCTTTTCACGGCTCTTTGCTCGGCCTGAGGTAGAAGCACGCGCTTTATTACGCTGAATAAAATCTTCCTGTTTCTTTATAAAGTCCTGTTGCTTCTCATAAGCATCAATATGCTGAGCTTTGTTCAGATCCGCCATTTCAAGAAACTTTTCATAGTTAGCTGAATAACGGGTCATCTTGGCAAATTCAAGATGGTAAATAACATTAACGACCTGGTTCATAAACTCAGTATCATGTGAAATAAGGATAAAAGCATAGGGATAATCCTTCAAATAGCGCGTAAGCCATTCAATATGCTCTACATCCAAGTAGTTGGTAGGCTCATCCAGCAGCAGGACATTCGGCTTTTCCAACAGCAATTTAGCAAGAAGCACCTTTGTCCGTTGCCCGCCGCTAAGTGCAGATACATCCCGATCCAGTCCTATGGCCGACAGACCTAGTCCATTCGCCATTTCTTCAACCTTCACATCAATGAGGTAAAAATCGCCCATATCCAGTTGCTCCTGAATTTCACCCATCTGTTCCAGCAACACTTCCAACTCTTCAGGAGAAGCATCCCCCATTTTGTCAGTAATCTGCATCATTTCCTTTTCCAATTCCAACAAAGGAAGAAAAGCGTCTTTTAATACATCACGTACCGTTTTGCCCGGTGTCAGCTTGGTGTGCTGATCCAGATAACCGTAACGTACACGTGGAGTCCATTCCACTTTACCCTCATCCTTAAGCAATTTTCCAGTGAGAATGTTCATGAGTGTCGATTTACCAACACCGTTAGCTCCTACCAAACCTACACGTTCCCCCGCAAGCAATCGAAAGGAAACATTTTTAAATAATGCGCGGTCCCCAAAGTTGTGGGATACATTTTCTACAGTCAATAAACTCATAAGCTGTTTTTGGCTCCTTATTGTCATCGGCGCTGCCGACTGTTCTTATTTCATATGCATTTCGTTTCTTTCAAAGCTTTATTGTAGCACATTCTACAACCATATCGGAATATTGAAAACAGTGAATTTTAAGGTTTTTTGGTATGGATCTGCCTAAAAAAACAAAAACCACCCATGAGGGTGATCAGATTGTCGAGAAACCCCCTGTTTTTTTGCAGGGGGTTTAAAACTGTCTTAGTGGTCTAAAAACTAGGGTCCTCAGATCGTTTTAAATCGATTTTTGTTTTAAAAGATGCGTCTCCCCATATAAAAATAGAAGTGTCGAAAAGTCCTCTGGACTTTCTCGACACTCTGACCACCCATGAGGGTGATTATTTTAAGCCATTATAACATTTGTACTCAAAGTATCCCGCAGCTGCTGCAGATTTTTCATCCGTAAAACGTTCACTCGCTTTAAAGGGAGCTGGACATGAATCTCTATAAAAATATTTCATTCTAGTATCTGGTTCTATGCCACCGATAATGTCTTGCTTTCTGACGACTCTCCCACCACCAAATCCATAGTTATTGTAATACCTGTCTCCGACCGGAATGCCTTGGATAAACGCGATCAGACCCACATCATCTATCGTGTTGTACCACTCCTCTTGCGGAATGATCGGTAGTGTGAATGTATAGGATATGCCGTTACGTGCAGCTTTTTCGTTATGGACATTAATCATTCGCGCCAGGTCCTCTTGAACGCTGCCAACAATAGTGGAACGACGTATTTGCTCAAAAGTTTCTGAATTATTCAGTAAAGATATAGGAGTCTGATCCTGAAGTTCCTTTTGAAAGCCCTCCACCCACCTGTGATTCCGCGCATCGTATGCGTGCACATAATTATCCAAGCTGAACCCCACACTGTTGCCTACTGAATCAACAATAGCATATGGCTTTTTTTCGCTCCATTTGTGGGCAATAGCAGCTTGTCCACGCTCGTCTGTATAGGCTTCTGAAGTGAACGCATAATAACCGTCATAATCCAGAATTACAATGGCTGGTATATAATCCAATAATGCACGTTGTGCTACTATATCCTCATCAATGCCTACATTAAGAAAAAGGGTATGCAGGAACGTGTTCAGCGCTGCTTCTTTATCTACACGAAAAAACTTATCCGATCCGTATCCGGCCTCGCGTTCCTGACGTTCATTCTGTGAGAGCACGACCCCTGCATCCTGAACTGCGGTACGAAGAGCTGACGTATATTTCATTTCTAGCTGCTGCACTTCACGCTGATTCTGCACCCGTAAGTCACTAACTACACCAAAGGGCAAAAACAAAAGTATAAATATGACTGCAAAATCAGTAATCTTCATTCAGAACCATGCCCCCGTAAGAAGCTGTAACTGCCGGCTTGCCGCTATCTGCCCCACCGAGAAGCCATGATTTGTACAAGTTCGCAGGAGTCCGATTCGTATTATGTAACCGGACCGTAAAATAATCCCCGGCCATCAAGGTATACCGACGTGTCTGATCTGATTTTGGCTGCTGATTGTCAGGAAACAGTACAGGCAAGATTTGCGGATTATAGTACCCATCATATACAGTTTCATAGTTGCCTAGGAAACTGTCTGGCTTCGCGGCATCCGCATAGTCCGGTACATACTTTTTGTGCATATGCTCCAAGTCAACTTCGTACGTATTGCCTGTCAGTTCCAGATCACGCATAAAATCGTTATACATCGTCGGTGTAATGTAACCTTTGGTTCTTACCATATCAACAAAACGTACAGTTGAATGATATGTATTTAACCCGGATATATCATCCTGCCGTTCAGCAGCTTGAACTGCGGGTACGATGTACAAAAGCAATACAGCGAGCAGCGTCCCCAACAACTTGGATATTGTTTGAACCACTTCAGTCTTCCCCCAATTTCTCAAAACGTACAGATGTTATGTCCCCATTCCCATTACGCTGTGGATACATGGAATATAAAGAGGAAGCATCCAGGGCAGATACATCAGGCTCAAATGGTTCAGAATACACATCGTACTCTGTCCCGTCGACTTGAACCGAAATCCCCTCCTGTAAGTTCATGCGAATTGCCTGTATGACCTGAGCTCCTTTAATCCGTTCCGGCAATTCCACCCGAGCAGTACGGGCTATTCGCCCTTCAGAATGCTCCTCTTGCTGTGATCTTAATTCCAGTGCACCATCCAGCTGGCTGGACAAGTCTGCTGCCGTTACACATGCGGTTATGAACAGAATAACTGACACACCAAGCCGCAGCATACTTGAAGCGTGATCAGACATACTCTCATCCCCCTTATGATTATTATCTTTGCTGTAGTGCTTAGGACTGGGTAAACAACAACCCACGGACAACGTTCGATTTGTCCTTTACGATTTCAGCCTTGAATTTGCCACTTGGATTTACGTATTCATTCTCTTTCTCATTAAGCGTATTCGTGATTTTCCCAGTCTTATCACTGCCACCATTCACTGCGCCATACTGTTCACTGTCTGGGCTAATGTTCAGAGCATTACCGTACCACTGGCCTGCCATATTTTTACCGGTTTTAATCTGAATGCCGAATTGGTCCTTCCCCTGAAACTTCCGTAGCGCGTTGGTCACCTGGGAACCGCTAATCGTTGTGCCGTCATATACCGTAAAAGAGGCTTGAGACAATTCGGTCTGGATATCAGCAAAATTGTTTTGTGCCGTTTTAGTCGCCTCCTGGGCTGAAATAAACAGTATAACTACAATCGTAATTAGAGCGATGGTCAAAAATATCCCAGCGGCTACCTTTAAAGCTGTTGATGCGTTATTCATATTTTTCTCTCCTCAGCTTGTTATTTTGTATTAGTCATAATAGAACTTTCTTACTGAATTTTTTGTATTTGCTCATAATAGTTATCCATTTGAACAAAACTCATGCCGATCAACGGAATCACCAAATATAAAAAGATAAGACCATACATCGGGGCAAAGCCAATCATCCTTCCCCAGATAGCCTTGCTGTCTATTATTTTTTCATACTCCTGTTTTCTTTGTTCGAAATAGTAGGACATATGGGATTCCAAATCATCAAAGGCCTCTCGAATCGTAATTTTACCCAAAGACAAATGGAGCTTGTCCACTAGACGCTGAAACTCCGGCAAAGGTGCCTCTTCTTTTAATAAGTCAAGAGCTGCCTCTGGCCCATGTTCATAATGAAGCAAACATTTTTGCAGAGGTCTTTTGAATATAACTGAAAATCTGTTCAGCCACTCCAATATTTCCTCGACAGACATTCGTTCCATAACCCGCAAAATGGAAATAACTGTTTGAAATTGATACACCTCGTGCCTCATATCCAACCGACGCATTTTTCGTTGCAAATATAATAAAAGCATAGGCATTTGATAGGCTACATACCCAACAATCAAACTAATCAGCACTTCCCACCACTTGATGTATTCATCATTCCAATCTTTCAGCTTTTGGAGAATACGCCGAGTATTTGTGGATAGCTGTTCAGGAGTAACAGTTCCATTGGCATTATGTTCTAAAGCAGCGTACGTTCGTTCGTATGTGCTGTCCGCTCTCATGTTCAGCAAATGCATGATTTTGCGATCAATCCCACTCTGCTTCAAAGCTTCTTTTTGCTCCATCGGACTTAAATGTCCAAACATTTGACCCGATTGTACCGGGGCGTGAAGGATATGCGTTTTCTCAGCTTCATGTAAAAAAAATATCGTACTAATACTGAGCACCAAACCTACGATAAAAAGAGCTATTCTGCGTATGTAGAGCCACTCCAGCTTTATCTCCGCACCACTTTCTTTTAATAGACGGGTTATCTGGAAATAAGAAGATATATGCTGACGCGGAATTAAAGAATCCACCACATTACGGATGATGGGAAAACGGTATAGCTTCTGTTCCCAAACCCTCCGTCCTCTACCCGCACGATATCCTGTTTCATCGGTCTGTTGAAGCTTCTGTAACAGAAAATAAGATACGATTATCACAATATAAACGGACAATTTCGTGATATAACCCAATTTTCCCTGATAAAACTCATCCATGGATGGAAAGCTGGATCTCGCCCATGTCTCGATTGGGGTGGTAAAGAAAACAGGTGCCAGTGCGATCACGTTTAGACTTTTTAATAGATAGTCCAGTTTATTTCTTCGCAGCAACTCCAACTGGATTTCGCGTGCGAGACTGCCGAGCCCCTTCAAATAAATGGAGCCCCCCTCCTCAATCCGATCACCAAACTCCATTACCATATACGAGATACCGGCAAATGCTTTTAAAAATCGATTAGGAGCCGACTCATAGTATCTTTCCAATGCTTCGTGCGGATCAACATCTGTTAGCGCCTCATGGATGAGTCGTGCGTGTCTCCCAGCCTCTGCCTCCGCCAAATCGGCCGCTTCGGATATGGCTTCCTCCACCATACCGTGCTGATGGTAATAATGACGTACATTGGCGAATAATTCGATCATCTGTGCAAGTAGCCTTTTTTCCATCCGGCTAATGGCCATATCCAAAATAAGACTGTTGATTACCACTCCGCATAAAACGGCCAATATAGCAAACTCTATTCCTGGCTTCATCATGACCAGTACAACGCCACTGCAAGCAAAAGCCCCCCAGATGAACAGTGTCATCTTCATAGTCTGTAGGCGAAGCTTGTACTCATCGTAGGCATGCTGACCAGCTAGTCGCTTACGTACACTCGTGATGTAGCCAGATAAGAAAGGGACCTTCATACATAGCGTGTACAACTTATGCAGTAAGGCTTGCAGCTCACGTTGCAGTACCGCTTTTCCCTTACGTCCTTCCTGCACAGAATAAATTCGTCCTCTGCGAACTGCATGACTACTACGCTTATGCAACCCCCACAAAACTATATATAGAAGCGCAAAGCTCCCACCTGATATAAGTAAAATCCATAATGAAATTTCTTTAAGACTCATAGTCTTCCTCCCAATAGCGGGTCAAAAAACTGCGGAAATCTCTGGCATCCTTTACATTCATCTGCTCACACATTTCTTTTGCACTTTTGGCTGTTAAGGGCTCCATCGGTATATAGCTTCCGTTCCGATATTCCATAACGTGGCGATAACTGTAGCTCAATGAAGCATTGGAGCCTGCATCCGTATGATCCGGGTCACACGGCACACATTCTGTGATCCGTTCGATGTAGCGTCGCCCCTCCGCATCACGTTTGAGATGCACATCAAAGTTAATGACATGAACTACCTGTTCCTCAGCGATGCCTTCATGCTGAAATACTCCTGTTTTGAGCAATGAATTACGAAGTGAAAACACGAGATCACGAAATGTTTTGGCATGATGAGTAAAAATGGTGAACAGACTGGCAACCTGCGACATTTGAATCATCCAAGCAGCTACTTCATCACTTGCTACTTCGCCTAGGATATTGACGGTTCCATCTGTTTTTTTCTGCAAGTCAAGCCCTTGTTGTCCTGAAATATGGTCCGTTTCTCGAAAGGTAAGAATGTTACGGCGACTGTAAATGCTGCGCAGATGCAGTTCAAAGGCCATTTCCTGAACACGAAGCGTATACGAAGCATAAATATGCTTGACCATCGCCATTAACAACGTCGTCTTACCTGAACCCTGCGCGCCTGTAATAGCAGTAATCCGGCTGCCTTTCATTAAATAAGAAAGTAGTTGGATTGGAAAATCAGCATTCTGTCCCTTAATTAACTGTTCCAGCGATGCGCTTTGAATATCGAATTTACGAACAAAGAAAGCCCACGATTCTGAGAAAGGAGGGCGCACCACCACTACCCGTGACCCATCCTTCATTTCGTTGACCTTATAACCATTCGCTTCGGAAAGCTGGCCCGGGTAATTGTATTTGTAAATATTTTGGCACACCCTTTTAAGTTCACGCTCAGATCCGAAGGAAAGGAACGAAAGATGGATCGTTTTACCTTTATAAAAAATCCACACGCTCTCATAACCATTGGCAGTAGACGCAGATGTTTGTTCAAATGCATACCCATCCGAAGGCCAGTCTGATGATGCAGGAATCCCACCTTCCGGCATACCACTGACACCCCCACTTACACCGTCGATCCGCTGGTCACGAATATCATCAATGACGGAAAAGCCTTTGTAATGCTGATAAATGCGCTGGACAATAATATCCACTTTCTCCAAAAAGGAAAGAGGGCGGTACTCACAGTCATAGATATAACGAATATCCTCTGCGGTAACGAGATAACTTCCATCTTCTTCACCTTGCTGTGAATACCTCATTTCGGCCAAGTCATAAGTATCCAATAAACGTGATAGTGCATCAGCGCCAAACTTCTGCTGGTATTGGTAAAATATAATTTCGAATTGATCCTGTATGCTAAACAACTCAGGTCTGGAGAATGGCATAACAGTATCGACGATTTTCTCGTTCAAGCCGTAACCGTTAATCAGAAGCTCAGCCATCAGATTTTTAACAAAACGTTTATCTCCAATGCTGCCATTGGCACAGTCCTTTAACGCCCTGCGTAGTTCCGCCCTTTGATGGATACGCCGTCTATATTCCTCTTCATGCAATCCGGCATCCGCCATCTGGCTATGACTCAGTTCATGAAGTGCATTTTTGATATACTCTATTAATGTTTCGAATGTGGCATCTTCGTTCTTTTTTTCTACCCGAAGGGTTGAATGTCGCGAGTGAAGATTCCCTCGATATTTAACAATAATCAGTACGATGCACATCAGTACTATGCAGGTAAGAATCAATCCGTTGATCATTTGAGCGGACAGCATTTAAGCGCCCCTCTCCAAAGCCTTGAGTCGAAGATCGGACTCTGCCGCCTCCAGAATAGCTTTGCTGATATGTCGTATACTCTGCGCCCATCCTACGGGCATAAAAAGCTTGCGATGCTGCTCTTTTCCACTTCGTACCTCACGTTGCACATGGCCGATCACATCCCTGCGGTTCCATGCGTCCATAAATCCGGTGCTATAAGGGACTGTATACAAAGCACCTTTGTAGCCATATCTCCTGCGAATATTCGTTTCATTCACTTGAGAATGCACATCATATTTCCCAAGTACTATTAATAAGGGCAATGATGAGTAGGTAGATAACGGAGACACGGACTCAAAATAAGCATCTAATTCTCGCATATTCTGAGTGAGTGAAAGAACGGCCAGTTTGGCTCGTGCACATGCTTCATGTTGTACAGCCCCCCACCCTGCTCCACTTCCTGCATCAATCAGCGTTAAATCATAATATTGATTCGCTGTATCTATTACTGCCCGTACAAGCCCTGGAGATAGTAACGGCGGTGCAGCTCCAAAGGTGGAGGTTCCCTCAAGTACATCCAAAGTATGTTCGAGTACAGGTGTCGTATAATTACGAATATTTTCTTTAGACAGTGTCCCTCGCAGAACTAAACGTGCGGCAGCATCCCAGCCCCCTTCCTGAAGCTGTAGGGTTGGATCGTCCATACCATACTCTTGTATAGGTAATCCTGATTCAATACCGGTATATCTACGACCTAAATGTGTCAATAATAGTCTTCCTCTATATAGATTCCCTATGGTAATTGCTATTGCTGCCGCCAAAGAGCTACTTCCACTAGCCCCCTTAATGGGGCTCCAAAACAAAATGGTACTCATGCCCTACTCCTTTCCGCACGCTTTAGCGCACGACGACTCACTTTTAATTCCCAACTCATCCATTCCCCAATACAACGGCATAATTCTTTCTTATACATTCTGGATAGCGGTTTTAGTAGTAGCTGTTTTTTATGCTCATTTTCCAGTTTCAGAGCAAGCAGCCCCTCATCCCATGGCAGAACATATGGCTCTTGCTGCCAAGAAGCCGGGAAATGGTTCATGTATTCCCACAGATACGGCTCCTCCACACCACAATCCACAGCCTGTAAAAATAGCTTGTGAAATACAAGATCTTTGGGGAATTCGGGTTGACTGAATAAATGCTCAAGCCAATTCTGTCCGTTGTGCATTAGCATACGGCTATAATCACTGACCCAAACTCGCAGTTCTGCCCCTTTCCAAACAGAAATTGGACAAAAATCAGGTAACTCTACATCCAAAATAACAATGTCATAAGCCTGCTCCGCCTTTTGATCAGTCATCATAACGGTATGCAGGTCTTCCCATGCTGTAAATCCAATTGCTACATCAAAACCACTAAACTGCGTAATGGGAAGTGGTTTGTCGAGCATCCCTATGCTATACCGATACTGTCCCCGCAGCGTAGCATCCACAAGCAGTACCTGTTGGCCGGAAGCTGCTAATATGCTGCTGATATATAACAAGGTATCGCTTTTGTCACAAAGCCCGGCAAATATCCATGTTTTCATACTTCCGTTCCTTTTCTCTCATTTATTTGGCATACGGATCAGAGCTTTCGCCCTGCGTCAGAATCTTTGTTTGTTCTTGATGATCCTGCTCGTTCTCATATTCATTTCTTGTATCATCTATCCCGCTTGCTGGGTTTTCTATAGTAGCACCCGCATGCTGGGCTACAATTTCCTCACTCAAACTTCTTTCCACGGGTGTTGAAATCACATTGTTTGACGCATTAATTGCATTTTCAAGCGAATCCCGCAGCTGCTTGGACAGCTTTTGTTCAGCCACGCGTATCAAATTCGGATCACTATTCATTAACGCTAACACCTGCGCATTAGGCGGATAGGTCGGGATTGCCTTGGGCTGAAATTGGGGATCGACATATGTCAGGGCATAGATAGATGCTTTATGCAGATTAGCATCAACAATCGCACTCGAAAGCGATAATATTTCCTGCTCATTCAAAGTGACCCAGACAATTGGACCTTCCAGTCGAGAAATCTTCTTCTTAGATAATAGAATGTAATCCTGCCCTGTTGGAAATTGAATGCGGATATCCACTTCGTCACCCGACTTGAGGCTGTTGGGCAATACTACCACCTTTAGCTCACGGTTGCGTAAATCTTTAGGTGTGGGCTCATCAGCAGTAACCATGGCCGATGTAAGCACAGATCCCTTTTTTAGCTCAATCTTGGCTGTGGTACCGGAAACCTCACTTTTATCTGTCAGCAAATTTGATGGGGCCTGAGAACCGGGAACTTTAATTCCCTTCAAATCATTAGATGCAATCTGTTCGCCGGGGGAAATGTCACGGACAACCGCCCAACCTTTTTTCGCGGTTCGTTGCTCCTGTTCGTACACTTTCCATTTCTGCTCTGCCTCTACTTCAGCCTGTTTCCTGACCTCATCCATTTGATGGATATTAACCATAAGGTAGCCAGCAAAGATAATGCCAACAATTCCTGCGCCAATACAACCGGCGTATAGCTTTTGCTTACTGCTTTTTCTTAGCTTGGACACACAACTTCTCCCCTGCCTCTTTTTGATATATACCGTTTTATTTAGCGCTGTCGTTTAAGGAATCCGAAGCGTTTTTTCCGGGTATCTGGAATGACTCCGCGAAACAGCTCGTCCAGCACCTGATCCACCTCATCATCTCGTTCGAACGGGTCTGAGTGGAACGGTAAAGCAAATACTTTATCGTGATCCAGCTCCTTACGAAGCCTGCGAACCGCCTCCGAGGTTGCCAATGGCAAGCAGTAATTCCATTTATGCTGTGGGTGGCGCTGAAGAGATCGGGCTAGCCCTGCTATATCCTGAACTCTCCATTCGGCCCCTGAGCCAACGACAAGCGGATAATCGGCTCTCAAGAATTCTTCCAGTCGTTCATTGTCCTGCCCACTCCCCAGGTCCAGTACGATAAATCTATAGGAACCACCCAACAAAGAAATGACATCCGCACGAGATGTTTGCCGCCAGTAGTGTACTCCATCAACTTCAAAACGCCGACTTGAACTCGATTGTCCAACGGATGTGCCTTCTACGACTTCTTGAAGTCGGGCAAATGCTTTGGCTGTGCTGTGCAGCTCAACCAAAGCTACGGAGCGGGACCTTCGAGCCAGATAGTGGCTCACCGCAATTGCTGTATGAGTAGCACCGGAGCCGGCAGAGACACCCAATACAGCCACTACCCTTGTACCTGCATAATCCATTGAGGCATCATTAACGGATATTCCTTGTTGAGCAGGCTGAAAATCCGCACTGTGCCGCAGTTCTCCAATGACCTCCCCGGCAGATTGAAATCGTTCCTCAGGATGCTGACGCAGCAGTTTTCGAATCACCGGGATCAAATGGCGGGGCAATTCTCCGCGAATATACCCTTCTACTCCCGCAGTCCACTCGCTATATTTGCCTCCTGTACATAGATACAATAGCAGCGCTCCCAAACTGTATAAGTCTGAACGAGCATCCGTCTGACCTGCTCCATATTGCTCCGGGGCAGCGAAGCCCACTGTGCCCAGCTTTACCGTATCTTGATCCAGTTCAGCCTTATAGCTCCTCGCTATTCCAAAATCAATCAGTATAAATTCCATTTCCGGTGTCAGCATAATATTCGTCGGTTTCAGATCCCGGTAAATGACTGGCGGTTGACGGGTATGCAAATAATCCAACACATCCAGTACCTGCAAAGCGAATGGGACGATCTGCTCCTGTGGAATATAGCCTTCATAGCCCTTCATGTATGCTTCCAGCGTAATTCCCTCGATGTAATCCATGACCAGGTATACCGCACCAGATCGAGGATGCTCAAAAAAATCAACAATTCTCGGTAAACGTGGATGACTCAGCGAAATCAGCATCTCTGCCTCCGTACGTACAAGCTTCATCACTTGTGGCCCGGCAACCGACTCCTTCACCGCCCATTGCTTGCCTGGCAGTTTTAAATCCTCTGCCATGAACACGCGGCTCATTCCTCCCGAACCCAATGTGCGAACAATACGGTAACGCTCACCGACAATGGATCCGAATTCCAACTGTGATGGTTGCTTCATTATTCTCCTACCTCCTTTCTAAAGCAGACAACGCAAAAAAGGGAAAGCTGCCGCAAAATCAAATTTCCATGTCGCCATGAAAACCGTTTTCGCGGGATGCTTTCCCTTGATTTAAACATGATTATTATTTTTAAGGAACAATTTGGATTTATTATATAGCACACCTGTATCTATTGTAAAGTATTATTTTCCATACTTGATCATGTACAGGGTAATTTCATCTCGGTTATGGAATAGCTGCTTAGCTCGCTGAATCTGCATGCCGGACTCCTCAAATGAAGCAATTACATCATGAATGAGCGCCAAGGGCTTTTTATGCATTAGCTTGACCGTAACGATAGCAGTACCACCACTTCGCAAACTATATAGTAAATCAGTAACGAGCCTTGCCATTTGCTTAGGACTCCAGCTCATATCACAAACCAGCAGATCGAACGAATTCTCTTTAAATTTGACTTCACTTGCATTTTTACGCAAAAAAGTCAGATTGGCGTACTTCATCAGTGATGGCTCCATCTTTGCCGGATCAACCGCTGTAACTTTCAGTCCCCGCTCCAGTAAGAAGGAAGTCCAACCACCCGGTGCTGCTCCAATATCCAGTCCCTGACGGAAAGCACCAAAATCTATGCCGAACGTTGCTTCCGCTTCCAATAGCTTGAATTTGGCACGAGAAATTTGTCCATCTTCTTTTTGAAAACGAACCGCGCCTCCGCTCCAATCCGATAGGTTATCCTCAGGACGTGATACACCTGCATACCACGTATCTGTATCTGCAAAAACGGACACAATAAGATCGGCGCCTTGTACTGTCTGCTCCATAGGTAGATCACTTATTTGTTCACTCAAAGCCTGCTTGAGCGCACCTGCGCTTTCAGTCCAACTGCTATTAGATCCTTTGCGCACTTGTAAAGAAACACGTTGATCCATCAGTTCCTTGCGGTTACGGATGAATGCAACCAGCCGTTCCTGCACCTGAACCAGGTCCGTTCCTTCTTCCTGAAAATGAACAGGAAACAAGTGACGTAAAAACATCGGCGGCTGAGCTGTAATTGTCCTCACTGCCTCAATTTCTTCCGCAGGTAATGTAGCCATAAAAATTTCACCAGGTAAAAGCATTGTGCTTTTTACAGAGCCAAATAATCTTCTAAGCTCCTCTTGAGCATAGGGTGCAAAACCGTGATTGGCCGTACAAACAAATCTTGATGATGACAAAGTAGATTCACTTTGTTCATCTGTACTCATATTTAGTTCCTCCAAAATAACATTACCCTCCAGTGCACACCCGAATCCAGGGACGTTCTCCATCCCAATCCAGCTCAACCGGAACTTCATATGTGTGCATAATCAATTCTTTCGTTAAAACTTCTTTTTTCGGTCCAGCTGCTGCGACCTTACCATCACGAATCAATGCAACATGCGTAAAGAGAGGGACAATCTCCTCAATGTGGTGAGTCACATAAACCACTGATAAGTCTCGCTTGCGGAGCCGATCAATCTCGACCAGCATTTTTTCCCGCTCAAATAGATCCAACCCGGCACAAGGCTCGTCCATAATCAGCAGACGAGGTTCTGCCATCAGTGAGCGGGCCAGCATCACCTTTTTACGTTCTCCTTGAGATAACGTCCCCAGTGGGTGATGAATCAAGTCGCCTAAATTCATACCCTCCAGCAAAGATATGGCCTTTTCTTTTGCCCCTCTCGGAATTTCCTGATAAAAGCGCAAAAAAGCATACGCACCTGTAGCGACAACTTCCCAAACGGGATCTTTTAGCGCCAGCTTTTCCAACAAGGTCTGGCTGATATATCCGATTTGTTTGCGAACTTCCCGCACATCACATTGACCATACATTTGCCCAAGCACTTCAACCGTTCCATGACTTGGAAACATATATCCTGTCATCATTTCCAGCAATGTTGTTTTACCGGAACCATTGCGACCCAGAATAGCCCAATGTTCACCTTCTCGTATGTCCAGGCTTACATCGTCCAAAATCCGTCTTTCTTCCCGCTGCAACGTAATGCTCTTCATGGATATCATTCCATCACGCTCCTTATTTTGCTCAGCAAGTGTTCTACAGATTCCATTTTGTAGATGATTTCAGGATTTTTGTTTTCACCATTATATATAAGAAGCGCAGGAACGCTGGATATCCGGTACTCCTGTACCAGTTCAGGAATATAGTTAATGTTGCTCTGCACCACTGCTTCTTCAGGGAGCAAATGCTCTGCTACCTCCAGCATTTTACGGGCAGCCGCGCATGTTCCGCACATGGGAGTGTACACAAACAAAGCCAGCTTGCATCCCTCCCATATGGCACGGCGCGCCTCTTTTTGTCCGATCTCTTTCATCGTTCAGACCCTTTTCTGATCTCTCGCATACGCTCTTCGGGTATGGGCCCGTTATGTACGGTGACTCCCTCTGGCTTATTCGCATAGAGTAGCTCATACATGGCTCGCCGCCCCTCTGGACTGGACGAATGCAAGTAAATTTCACGTGGATATAGCCGTTTCTCTGCGATAGCAGCAGCCACATCCTTTCCCGTAGGCTGACCTGGACCCAAATCATAATCTAGCGATAGTATCGAAATAGGGTATTCATGAAGCAGCAGCAGACACTCATCCGCATCTCTTGCCAGCTTAAAGCCCGGAGGACAAGGCCGATAATCGTCCATAAACAAATACATCAACTTCTCCTCCTTTTTCCATATATGCAAGCTCACAAGCCTCAAAGATAGTTATTATCAATCAGACCAATTTACTCCCAGCTTAGAATCATTTGAATATCCTCCTGATGTGTCCCATCAGGTCCCGTCTCACTCTCCAAAACGATAGGAATACCTCTTACAGCCTCCTGATCTGTCATCCAACGCATGCCCTCAGTACCAATGTAGCCTTGTCCCACACGGGCATGTCTGTCTTTTTTAGAGCCATATGGGTATTTAGAATCGTTCAAATGAACTCCACACAGAGCGGACCAATAGCCGAGACGATTCCCTTTTTCGATCAAAGCCTCGTCCATTCCACCGTTCCACAATCCCGCTGCATATGCATGACAAGTGTCTAAGCAAAAGCCGATACTGTCAGGATACCGGCACAGCTGACGGATCTGCACCATTTCCTCAAGCGTGGTTCCCATGGGTCCATGATCTCCCGCCTGATTTTCGATCAATATTTTAGCATTTCCCTGCCAGCCTTCCAGCACATCATTAAAACAGTTAATGATATTACGGTAGCCCTCTAGAGGGTCTAACGAATGCATATGACCAAAATGAACGACAATCCCTTTTGACCCACAGGCTTCAGCAATATCCAGATCATTGCGTAATGAAGCAATCGTCAGCTCATAAAGTTCCTGACCACGCTCGGACCCATGAGCCGGATTAACGGGATATGGTGAATGAGCAATGGATTGAAGCTGGTGCTCTAAACAGTAAGCGTTGCAAGCAGCAGCATCAGTAGCACTCCATTCCTTCAGCCTAAGACTACGAGGATTTTTCGGGAAATATTGAAATGAACGCCCCCCCTGCTCTCGCGCACGCATAGCGGCTTTGGAAAAGCCACCACGCGTACTCACATGGGAGCCGATGAGCAATTTAGGCATCATGCTGCTGTACCGGGCAATAAAATGCTTTTTTCCCCGCCAGTTCAACCCTTACAATTTTCCCGCCACTTGGAGATTCTTCTCCTTCGCGGTCATATACTCGGCACTGATGATCAAATCCACCTGTTAGCGTGTCCCCCTCCATTAGAGGCATTTCCATGTACCCGCCTTCCGCTGTAGCTTCACGTAGTACGGATTGAGTGGCATGATATAGCTTTTCCACTTTTTCTGGCGACTGCACAATGTTCTGTACTTTGGAACCCGGTGTAAATCCGGCGATATAAGCAATTTCGTCTGAATAACAATTGCCAATACCCGAAAAAATCTGCTGATTCACCAGCATTGTTTTCAAAATCCCCCGGCGTCCCTTCAGCCGTGCTGTAAACTTTTCCAACGTCATGCGACGGTCTAACGGATCAGGTCCCAGGTCTGACAAAGCTTCTTCTGTTTCTTTAGCCGTTAGCAGGTGCAGATAACCTAAGCGCAGTCCGATAAAATAAAGCTTTACTCCACTAAAATCTAATTCGATTTGAACTGTACGATCTGGACGCTGCTCCTCCGTTCCCAGATATAACAGTCCTCCGAGCATCAGATGAAGTACGAGCCGCCCGCCCGTGTTTAAATGAAAAATCAAATGCTTGCCTCGACGCTCTAAATATACAACGGTCGTTCCCAGCAATTGCTTCTCAAACGTTTCCACTTCAGTATTAATGGACTTTTCACGGCTAACCGTAACTCCAGTAATCGGAATGTCCAAAATTTGTTTTGATAATAAGATTCTGTAGTTTTCCATTTCAGGAAGTTCCGGCATAAAACATCTTTCCTTTCGTAGCTACATAGCTTTTAATTCTCGCAAGTTTTGTAAAACATATACTTTCTATTATTTCAGCTCTTCTTTCATCCAGTCCCGCAGTTCAGCGAGATTGTCAAACATCAGGTCAGGTTTCACTCCAACGGTACGCACATGCTCGTCCATATTAGCGCGGGTCGTCACGCCCGACAGGATCAGAGCTGTTTTACAACCTGCTGCTGCACCTGCCGCAATATCTGTAAGCATATTATCGCCCACAACCAGAGCTTCATCCGCCCTAATGTTTAAGCGGTTCAGCGCATAGTTCATCAATACGCTTGAAGGCTTGCCGATGACAATAGGCTTCACCTGTGAAGCCGCTTCAATTGCAGCTCCAATCGTACCTGCACCTGGCGTTAGCCCATCATGTGAAGGCAATTGGAGATCCGGGTTTGTCAAAATAAAAGTTGCTCCTTCCCGAATCCAGCGCATGGCAGCGGCCAGCGCATCATATGTAAATTGACGATCTATCCCCTGCACCACATAATCAGGATGGTTCTCAACAAGCTGCAAACCGGCACCTGTGAGTGCATCGCGTAATCCTGTTTCACCAATACAAAATACACGAGCTCCAGGACTTTGCTGTGCAACATATTGTGCAGCTGCTAACGCCGAAGTATATACTTCATGGCTGGCCGCTTCAATTCCCATACCAACCAAATGCTCAGCCACCGAATCGGGTGTACGTGAAGCATTGTTTGTAACATAGGCATAAGGTATCTGGTCTGAACGCAATTGGGATATGAACAGATCCGCACCCTTGATCATCCGATTTCCATGATAAAGTGTTCCATCCAGATCAATTAGTAACGATTTTATCGCAATCCCCTCCCCCACTTCAAATCCATTCACATCATAGCATTAAAAATTATAATTCATCCCATGAACGATGTTCTCCTTCTTATTTAACCACCTTAATTATTCAGGTCATAAAATAATCGGCCGTCTCTATTCATCTTATCTATCTTAAGTCAAAAATGCTTATGAAGTCCATGAATTGCTGGTAAACCGTCCAAAATAGTGCCATTCCTCGCTAAAAGCCGTCGCTTTCCCATGACATAAGTTCACTTCTTCGTCGAAATCCATCGAAGGCGCTATTTCCTCAAAGGAAATCTCCTGTATTTCCTGGTCATGCTCAAGAAATATAATCCTTTAAATTCGATATATAGAAACTCGAATAGGACACGCCTCCATATGTGGTAGAACAAATTCATCCCCCACCACCCTGCACGGGTTCTCATCTCTTGTCGCATCCTGCGCTTTCCCGGAAAATAATTTCGGTGAAAAACAAAGGCACCGAGGCAAGCCCCGGCACCCATGCACATATCTTCTCCAATCGTTTATTAACCGATATCGGATACCGGTAACAACACATGCTGCTCCGCAAGCAATGAATTAGGAAATATGCTTTGTGCTTCCTCCAGCAATGGCTGAAGCTGCTCCTGATCTTTATACCTAGAACTAAAATGCGTCATGATTAACTGACCCGCACCTGCGGCTTTTGCAGCTTCCGCTGCCTGAAGCGCTGTACTATGATGATACTCGTAAGCTGTATCTGCCAGTTCATGCAGAAAAGTGGCTTCATGAACGACGACAGTTGCATCTTGAGCCAGCACTACCGTATTCGGACAAGGTCTCGTATCCCCTAAAATCGTGATGATACGCCCTTTTTTCGGCGAACCCAGTACATCCTGAGGATGCAAAATAACTCCACCCTCTACCTCCACGCTTTCCCCACGCTTTAACTTACCGTACACCGGGCCGGGCTTAATACCATATCGCTCCAACAGCTCTTGGTTAAGCTTACCGGGCTTATCCATCTCTACAACTCGGTAGCCATAGCTGTCAATCCGATGATCCAGCAAAGCTGACTCTACCCGGAATTGTCCGTCATCAAACAAAACCCCGCCCGTATGCTCCACAATATGTAGTTGGTAATTGATACGCGATTGGCTGATCCCTAAAGACAGCTCGATATATTGCTGGATTCCAGGCGGTCCATATACCGTCAGTGGTGTCGTTCCCCCTTGATACGCTCTGCTCGACAGCAGTCCCGGCAGACCAAAAAGATGATCCCCATGCAAATGGGTGATAAATATTTTTTCAAGTCTGCTTAGTTTGAGCGGCGAACGCAATACCTCTTGTTGAGTGCCTTCGCCGCAGTCGAACAGCCACATGCTTCTTCGTTCTTCCAGCAAACGAAGAGCGATGGACGTTACATTTCGCTGAATCGTAGGCACCCCTGCATTTGTACCGAGAAAATAAAATTCCATAACATTAACCTTCTTCCTGCTGACCAGCAAAAAACCTCCGAAGCTCGGAGGGTATTTGCTATCCCATCTGATAAAGGTGTTAAACCTTTTCGACGTTAAAATACTGCGCCTGAGGGTGGCTGAACACCATGGCTGATACAGAAGCCTCCGGTTCCATCATAAACCCTTCCGTCAGCTCAACGCCAATATCCTCAGGTTTTAACAACTGGAACAACGGCCCCTGATCCTCTAGATCTGGACATGCCGGATAGCCAAAGGATACCCGAATGCCTTGATATCTGGCACCGTGTCGCTGTTTCATTGTCATATCGGCAGGGTCCGGGAACCCCCAGCTATCCCTGATAATATGGTGAAGCCGTTCCGCTAACCCTTCTGCTACTTCGAGTGCTACCGCTTGAAGTGCATGCGAGCGCAGATAATCTCCTTTATCTTTCCACTGGGTAGATATCTGCTGAATCCCATGACCAGCTGTAACGACCATGAAACCTACATAGTCCATAACTCCGGATTCCACTGATTTCAAGAAATCAGCCAGACATAGATAAGGCTCTACCTGCTGGCGCGGAAATGTAAATGTGTGCAGTACCTTGCTCACATCCGAGGGATCATAGATCAGAATTTGATCTCCTTGGGACTGCGCTGGAAAGAAACGATACATAGCATGTGCCTGGATGATTCCGTCTGTCACAGCTTCAAACATGATGCTGTCCACGGTTTCCTTCAACTGAATCGCTTTCGGATCTTCCGAAGCCAGCAGTTGTTCAACATTGCCTTTTAAACCAAGATGATGCCCCATTAGCATCTGCATATTCACGTAAGGCAAAATATAATTCAGTGGATAGTTGCGCAGTACATGGCGATCCGTATCTGGTGGAATATAAACGGGCAAATCCTGAGCAATATTAGAGCGCACAGCTCGAGTGAGCTTAGGGAGCGGCTTGGCTTCCACGACGATTGCCGCTTCCGCCTCCCGCTCAGCCTCCATGTCCTCAGCCATTTTTTTGCGGGACTCAGGATTCATAAGCTTATTGGCAATATCCAGACCATCCATAGCATCCTTTGCATAGGCAACCAGACCATCATACTCAGGACGGATACGATTTTTAGTGAACTTACGTGTTAAAGCAGCTCCACCCACCATTATTGGAATATCAATATTCGCATTTTTTAAATCCTGTGCGGTCAGCACCATTTGTTGTGCCGATTTAACAAGCAGTCCGGATAAGCCTATCATATCGGCCTTTTCTTCACGGTAAGCTTCAATAATGCGTTCTGGTGGTACTTTTATACCCAGATTCACGATATGGTAACCATTGTTGGATAGAATAATCTCCACCAGATTCTTACCAATGTCATGCACATCACCTTTGACTGTAGCCAACAAAATCTTACCTTTTACTGAGGATTCATTCTTCTCCATGAACGGCTCTAAATAGGCTACGGACGCCTTCATCACTTCAGCGCTTTGCAGCACCTCTGCAACAATCAATTCGTTATTGTTAAACAGTCGTCCTACTTCCTCCATCCCCTTCATCAGCGGGCCATTAATAATCTCCAGCGAAGAATATTTCACGAGCGCCTGCTCCAGATCCGGAATGAGTCCCTCTTTACTTCCCTCGACTACATAGGAAGCCAGTCGTTCTTCGAGCGAAAGGTTTGATATCTTTTCTTTTTTCTCCACTTTCTTGTTACGGAAAGCTGCTACAAAAGCGGATAAAGTATCGTCATTTGTTTTATAGATCAAGTCTTCCGCAAGTTTCCGCTCATGCTCTGGAATGGATGCATAACGTTCAAGCTTCTCAGTGTTTACAATCGCGTAGTCCAGACCTGCTTTGGTGCATTCATATAAATAGACGGAATTGAGCACTTCACGACCCGCTTCCGGCAAACCAAAAGATACGTTACTGATGCCCAGGATGGTATGTACCCCGGGAAGCGCTTCTTTAATAATGCGAATGCCCTCTATCGTTTCCTTAGCTGAACCGATATATTGCTCATCACCTGTTCCTACTGGAAATACGAGCGTATCAAAAATTAGATCCTCCGCTGCCAAACCGTAACGGTTCACCAACAGATCATAAGAACGTTTAGCTACCTCAAGCTTATCCTCACGTGAAATAGCCTGTCCGCGTTCATCAATGGTTCCAACAACAACAGCGGCGCCGTACTTATGAATAAGAGGAGCCATTTTCTCAAATTTCTCTTCACCATCCTCCAAATTAATGGAGTTAATAATCGCCTTACCTTGCGAATATTGAAGTGCTTTATCAATGACTTTAATATCCGTGGTATCAATCACCAAAGGTACTTTTACCTTGTTTACAACCAGTTTCAAAAACGCTTCCATATCCGTCATTTCATCGCGATCCGGGTCCTGCACACAAATATCAATGACATGCGCTCCGCTTTTTACCTGAGCGCGGGCAATTTCAGATGCCTCTTCATATTTGCCTTCCACGATCAAACGCTTGAATTTGCGGGAGCCTAGAACATTCGTTCGCTCACCAACCATATACGGACGATTGTCCTGTTCAATATATACAGGCTCAATGCCTGATACGGCAGGAGGATGATGACCTACCAGCGGACGTGGCTCAAACTGCGCCATACTTTCACTCATAACTCGAATATGCTCAGGCGTGGTACCACAACAACCCCCAGCAATATTCAGCCAGCCTTTTTCAGCGAAAGCAGCCATTTTACGTGCTAATGAATCAGGCGATTCATGGTATTGGCCATTTTCATCGGGCAAGCCCGCATTTGGATAACAGCTAATAGCTGCAGAGGACATTTCAGACAGAGAGCGAATATGATCACGCATAAACTCTGGACCTGTAGCACAATTCAATCCAATCGAAATTGGATGTAAGTGTTCAAGTGATATGCAAAAGGATTCGATATTTTGTCCGGCCAACGTCGTTCCCATAGGCTCAATCGTGCCTGAAATCATTAGCGGAAGCTCGATACCTGTCTGCTCAAAAGCCTGCCGAATTCCGATGCTTCCAGCTTTGACGTTAAGCGTATCCTGTGAGGTCTCCAAAAGGAGCACATCCACGCCGCCTTCAATAAGCGCCAAGGCCTGCTCTTGATAGCTGTCAATCAGCTCAGCAAATGTAACACCACCTGTGACAGACAAGGTTTTCGTGGTTGGACCCATAGCTCCTACTACAAAACGAGGCTTGCCCGCAGTGCTGTATTTATCCACCGCGTTACGCGCCAGTTTGGCTGCCACCAGATTAATTTCACGGGCACGTTCTGGTATATCGTAATCCGCCAAAACGACGGATGTTGCTCCAAATGTATTCGTTTCAATTAGGTCTGCCCCAGCCTCCAAGTAAGCTTCATGAATCCCTTGAATGACATCTGGTCTCGTTAAGACCAGCATTTCATTACAGCCCTCCAGCTCTTCCCCACCAAAATCAACGGGGGAAAGGTCTTCCTGTTGAATCATGGTGCCCATGGCCCCATCAAGAAGGAGTATTCTTCGTTGTAATGCATCCTGCAAGCTAACTTTATCCAAATTTCTTCACCCCCGCAAAACGTTAAATCCTAGTTTAGCAGAAACCGTATCATTTAGATAGATTGAAGTAAAAACATACGTTTTATACAGGTTGTTCTTTGTAAAAACGACTTCTCTAATCCATTTTTATAATTTGTAGCATTACAGAACGTACTTAACCCTGACCTTTTAGCTATAGTCATTTGCATTATAAAATGTTGAAATCCTGTATTGTACAACGTTTCAAGACATGGTATTCTTTATACATCATTAATCCAAGTGGAAAAGAGGGAATAAGCATATGGCTGAAATCTTAATACGTAATACGAACGAACGAATTAGCGGTGAAGCACAAGTACGCGAATTTCTGGAGAGTCACGAGATATTGTATGAACATTGGGATGCTTCCAAATTGTCCGGGGAGCTGCAAGAGAACTTTACCTTAACAGATGATCAAAAGGCCGCTGTTCTCCAAACATTTGAACCCGAAATCAAGGATTTAGCCGCACGTCGCGGATATAAAATATGGGACGTTATCACTTTATCTGAAGCAACGCCGAATTTGGACGAGCTGCTGGCCAAGTTTGAGCAAATTCACACCCACACCGAGGATGAAATCCGTGCCATTGTCGCTGGTAAAGGCATCTTCATCATTAAAGGCCCTGAAGAGATCGGCTATTTTAATGTAGAGCTTTCACCGGGGGACGTTATCTCCGTACCTGAAAATATACCTCACTTCTTCACTTTAATGGAGAATCAAAAGATCGTCGCAATCCGCTTGTTCATCGAAGAAAATGGCTGGATTGCCGAGCCGTATGAAGACCCAACCTTCATTAAAGCATAATTACGAATTTATCCTTGTGTGAATAAAAAAAACTCCCTCTGCTCTTGAAGTGCACCCCTTAGAATAGACATTGGAATAAACCCCTGGTTTATCCGATGAATTTCTAGGGGGTGCATTTTTTATGCCAGCGAAAAAAGGACAGAAGTTTAAAGAATATACGTTTGAAACCAAAGTAGAGGCCATACGGCTTCATATCGAAGAAGGTTGGACATATCGTAAACTCATGGAGAAGTTCGGGATTGCAGATCGACATCGGTTGAAAGAATGGATGCGGAAGTACAAGGAACTCGGTGAATTCGGACTTATGGACCAACGAGGACGACGGAAGGAATATATGGACCAGGACAGGTACGTCCAAAAGTTAAAACGGGAAAATGATATGCTAAAAAAGTGTTTGGAAATCTGGATGCAGGAGATGAGGAGCACAAGTATGTAACGATTGAGAAGGCCGCTAAAGAGTATCCAGTTAGCGAACTCTGTAAGCTGTTTAAGGTCTCTAGAAGTGGATATTACTCCTTCTTAAAACGGAGAGGAACTGATCGGGATCAGGACGCGAAAGCTCTTGTGAAGAAAGTGTATGAGCAGTATAACGGAGTCTACGGCTATCGCCAAATTCAACTATTTTTGCAGCACGATCATGGAGTCTGGATGAACCATAAAAAGGTACTCCGGCTCATGCAGGTCTTGGGGATCCGCTCACAAATTCGCCGGAAGCATCGCTGTAACTATGCTTCTTCTACAGAAGGTCGTGTGGCGAAAAATCTGCTAAAACAGGATTTCAAGGCGGCCAAACCTAACCAAAAATGGGTCACAGATATCACGCAATATCGTGTGGGGGATTGCTGGCTATATCTGTCTGCGATTAAAGACTTGTTCAATAACGAAATTATCGCGTACCAGATGAGCCATAGAAATGATAACGAACTGGTTTTACAGACGTTTCGACAAGCCTGGAAACAGCAAAAAGACGTGACTGGCCTCATCGTTCACAGCGACCAGGGATTCCAGTACACGTCCCATGCGTACCACGACATGCTGCCAAAGGTTGGCGCCCGAATCAGCATGTCTCGCCGAGGCAATTGTTATGATAATGCCTCGATGGAGAGCTTCTTCTCGCATCTCAAAACGGAAGGGCTCTACCCATATGATATCCGAAATATGGACGAGGCACAAAGGAGAATAAAAGAATATATCCAATTTTACAACCAGTGTCGACCACAACGAAAGTTAAATAAGCTGCCTCCGAAAGAGTATCGGAAGCAGCTTATAGCCTAGGGTCTTTTTTTAGTGTCTATAAAATGGGGTCTTGACCACTCTGTAACAATCGAGCGAAGGGAGTTTTTTTAATACTCGTTTCTAAAGATTATGGATTTCTTACTTTAACGTTTGAATAATTCCGTCCAATTCAGACAGATGCTTGATTTCGAACTTCGGCTTGATCTCTGTGGTATTGGTTTTAGCGTTCCGGTTCACCCACACCGAGTGTACACCTGCTGCCAACGCTCCTTGAATATCAGTCGTCAGCTTATCTCCTACCATTAAAGCATGTTCAGGCTCAATACCAAGAAGCCCCAAAGCATGCTGAAATATAGACGGATCAGGCTTGCCTCGACCAAAAGAACCTGAAATGACAATATGATCAAAAAAAGGAGCTAATTGAGGAACTCCATCCAGTTTCTCCTGTTGTAGATCAGGGGAGCCATTTGTCAGCAATAACAGTTTGTAATGTCCCTTCAATTGTTCTAGAATCTCAAACGTTTCTTCATATACATGTGGACGCGCGCGTCTTTCCGAAGCAAATTGGGTAGCCAGCTTTTCCGCCAACTTCTCATTATCTATCCCTAGTTGCTGGAGTCCTCTGCGCCATGATTCCTTTCGATAAACAGGGGCCAACTGTTCCAATTGGCGGAATTCAGGTTGCTCACCTGCTGTAAAATTCGCCCACAATCCTTCAAACGGGTTAATGCCGATCATTTGAGTAAAACTAAAGGTTTCATAGGATTCATACAAAGCGCGTGCTTCCTTACGTACCGCTTCCTCCAGAGTTTTCGGATCAACGCCTGCTTCACGGGAGCCTGTTTGGCACGCTGCATCAAATGCCTCTTCTACACTACGTTCATCCCATAAAAGGGTATCATCAAGATCAAACATTACCGCCTGAATCGTCATCTGAATTATCCACTCTCTTTCCACAGTATATGTACACCTATTTGCTCGGTTAAATATTTGAATCGTTATGTGTGCCCATATTAAGCAAGCGGCCGCAGCATGTTATATGAAATAACATCATACGGCCTTTGTTAAAGAGCTACAGGCTAAATCAGTTATTTCTTGTCCACCTGTATCTGATTGGATAGCGCAAACTTCTCAAGTCGCTCTGCAATGGCATCCGTGTCATAGCGACCTAATGATTTTGTGAAAATGAAATTACCGCCCTTACCTTTTCTTTCAACGGTTACGTAACCCTTTTCAATCTTGATGGCTTTCATGTCCCCAGCCGTCATTGGACGTTCTCTACCACCTTTCAGCATATAGAGAGTATCCTTTCCCACTTTCAAATAAGGACGACGGATGAAAAAGATAACAGCCAGCATCAAGTATAGGCCGAATACAAGCCAATCCATCCCTCGCATACCGGTTTTAGTCAAAAAGTAACTCATAAGCATGTACAATACAGAAAGACCAGCCAGCATAATTGGCACAGTAATGTTACGGCCACGGAAAATATCCATTGCAGAACCTGCGCCGTTAATGGTTTGAATGCCTTGCTTTTTGCGCGATTTATTTAAATGCGCTGTGTTTTTGCGTACTTTTCTTTCAAATGATCGGGCCATCTCTCAATTCCTTCCCAGATATATTACAATAAAACAATTGCCTCAAAGCTGATCTATATAGATACCGAGAACGGTACCTAAAACAAAAGGCAAATTGCAGGCTTGGGCGCTTTAACAACATTAATGCTTCAGCCCGTCATTTCCCTTCGACGTATCATCGTCCACAAATTCAATTGTTTCAAGCTGCTGCCGAAAATTACGGCGAATGTTACCTAAATAAATTTCCCGAAGATTGGCGCGCTCTATGGCTTCCTCTTCCGTCAATCCCTCAGATTTTGCTTTACGCGCTAATTCATTAATGCGCTGTACTAAGCTGTCTATATCCAAATTATGTCCCCTCCATAAAAGCAAAGATATAATACACTTTGACATGTAGAAAAGAGCTTGTCAAGGCTCCCGCATTACGCTCCCTGACAAGCTCTAATAGTCTATAGGTCAGAAGTTAGGAAGCTTGAGTACCTGACCTGCCTGTACTCCCCGATCCTCTAAACCGTTAATCCGCACAATTCCTTCTATATATACCCGTGTATCCATTCGTTCCGGTTTATGATTTGCGGCAATCTCCCACAACGTATCTCCAGGTTGTACGGTCAGTTTAGTCACTTCTTCCTGGGAAGCTGAAGGTGCCGCGAAAACCGTAAGTACACCTGCCCCTGCAATCCAAGCAACAATCACTAAAATAAGAAGCTTAAGTAAAAGAGTATTAGTAATAATTTGCATAAAATGCGCTCTACCCTCTTTTCGGGTCTCCTGCAAATTTTCTGAATTCATCGGAAAAATACTTTGATAAGTGCTATATTTCATCATTGGCTGCGACCTCCAAACGTTTGTTCTTATGTTTTCACAATATAACACGAACATTTGTTTTGTTCAATAGAAAAGAGAACAAAAGTTCGTGATTATTTTTAGGGATTATTTAGAACTTATGTTTGTACGAACGGAGGTTCTATGCTATAATTTTCCCAAACGTTACTAAATGGGGTTGATACGGTATGTCTAAGATTTCGAGCCGCCAGCAGGCCATTCTTGAATTTATCCGCAATGAAGTGCGTCTAAAGGGATACCCCCCTTCTGTACGCGAAATAGGCGAGGCTGTCGGATTGGCCTCCAGTTCTACGGTTCACGGTCATTTGGATCGTTTAGAGAAAAAAGGACTCATTCGACGCGATCCTACAAAACCACGGGCTATTGAGTTACTCGGTCAAGACGAATCGGATAACAGCAACTTGATTAATTACTCCATTAGTCGTGTCCCCGTCGTCGGCAAAGTAACTGCTGGCCTTCCTATTACGGCGACAGAAAATATTGAAGATTACTTTCCTCTTCCCCAACACTTTGTTGGTGAGGATAAAATATTCATGTTATCTGTTGTAGGCGAAAGCATGATTGAGGCTGGGATTGCTAACGGAGACTATGTAATCGTACGTCAGCAGCAGACCGCTGATAATGGCGATATTGTTGTAGCTATGACAGATGAAGACGAAGCTACAGTTAAAACCTTCTACAAAGAAAAAGATCATATCCGGCTTCAACCTGAAAACCCAGCCTTTGAACCGCTTCGCCTGACACACGTTAGCATTTTGGGCAAGGTTGTAGGACTCTTCCGGGACTTCCACTGATTTCTCGTTCTTTCTTCCCCGTTATTCTAACCACTAATACAAAACCGGCTGCCTAGGGCAAGCCGGTTTTGTATTGTTATTATGTATCTCACAACTATTTTTTCATTTCAGCAACCTATTCCTATTGTTTCTACTATAAAATCAGCCTCCTCATCTCAAATAATCACCCACTGATCTTGAGCAGCTATACTGTTATGGGCAAAACTAATAGATCTTTCTTTGTTTTAGATAAATATGGTATATTAATTACTCATAGCTCTGTAGGAGGAATTAAATGAAAAAAATTATAATTTCAGCGTTTGTTGTGATATTTATCGCCATAAGCTGTGTAGTACCAACAATGGATCATTTGTATGCAGAAGAGAAATCACACATAACAACCTACGATCGTATTCAGTACATACAAATACTTATCCATTTCAGGTATTTAGAAAAGCAACTCGAAGCTGTAATTTCCGAAAGAAACAATTACCCAGAAGACAGCCAAGAATATAAACAGCTCTCTGAACAACTGAATCATATTCTTGCTCAAGAGGCGTACTACGAGAAAAAACTTAACACTCTTAATAGTAAATAATTTTCATACTAAACTGCATATTATTTATCTACACTATTAGACTCATGCCGACCTGCCTGTAACATTCTCCTGCAACGTAAAGTTGAAATGGCGAAGACAGGTTCGCATGAGTTTTTTGTTAACCATTAGTAATATAGGTACCAGCTTCTTTTTGCTTTTAATAGATTTATGCTGATACATTACTATCACAATTGACATAGTATATAGCAGACCTAAGCAAAGGAGATATGCAGATGATCAGAAATAGAGTTAAAACGTATAAGCATCGCATCGGGAAAAACAGATATCTGGTCGTTAAAGTCTTTCAAGCCGCAGCTGCTAAAACAGGAAGCGGAAATGCACTAGCAACCAATGCCTTGAATATCAAAATTTCCAAGCGTAAGCATAAACACCACTAAGATTCATCCGTACCTTCATTTCCTTGAAGGGAGGTGATCATATGAGCAGAAGACATTGCAGACGTGATTTGAGAAGAAGAAGATCAAACATCCGTTCGAATCAAAGAGCCGTTGCGCGTGCAAGAGGTAACGCACTGGCTGTTAATCTGTTTAGCGTGAATGATAGACAACGCAGACGTTAATAATCGTTTTCAAGCAAAAGCAGGAAGGATTCTTCCTGCTTTTTTTTGTGTTAAACGCTACACCTAACTACTGCTATGAATCGTTGAAGCAAGCGGACGAGATCGTAGAATATCACACATAGTTGAACAGTCGCTACAATTTTGCTCTTTTTATAAATCTAACAGACAGGAAAAGGTGGTTCTCTTTTAGAATAGTGTGCATAGAGAAATTAAACCAGGAGGAGACAAGCCATGATAATTAAAATGTTACTTTCGAATATGGGAGATTTTAAGAAGTCAAATGAGAATAACGGCTTTATTGTGTCAGGAAGGATTATACCTAAATACGAGAACGATAATTGGACATATATAGAAGAAAGTTTCCCCGAACCATATTTTAAACAGTATGAGGATGATGACGTTGACATCAGTTATATTGATGAACAAGGAAAATCTATTTTTTTATATTATGATGAGAACGACTGTGTTGGGCAAATTAAACTTTGTACTAATTGGAATCGCTTTGCTCTAATTGAGGATATTGCCGTCGCTAAAGACTGGAGACACAAGGGAATCGGAGCAGCCTTATTGAGTAAAGCAACCGAGTGGGCTAAGCAGAATAACCTTGTTGGTCTTATGCTTGAAACACAGGATGTGAATGTTTTAGCTTGTCGATTCTATGCTAAAAATAACTTTGTTATCGGCGGAGTTGATACTATGCTATATTCTAATTTTTCCACAGCCCATGAAAAAGCGATTTTTTGGTATTATAAGTTTAAGCATTCAAATTAGCCTATCCTTCTGTAACAAGGCTGAATTTGAAATAATACCATCTTGTACGCACACTTTGCGTTGCCATCTCTAGTAAAATCAAACTGATCAGCAAACAAAGCTCTGCCAACCAATTAAGGTTAGCAGAGCTTTTGATTTATTTAGAGTATCCACTTACTTCAAACGTGAGGATGCGATCATTTTCAGCATGTAATCCTTTTCTGCTCTTATCAGGAATCTGAAACTGAACGTCTATATACAATAACAGTTAAAATCCCGCTAATTATAATGACCACTATAAAAATCAATAACATATTGCTATATAAATAAGCAGATGGAAAATTAATGATTGGTATAAATTTTTGATGAATAAAACGTATTGATAATAAGCCTCCTACAACTGAAATCCCTGTTCCTTCTGATAAAAAGCTTATAAAATTAAGCAAGCTCATTCCTGCGCCAGCTTCTTCTTGTCTTAAACTACTTGAAACAATAGTGGATATTACTGTTTTAATAAAAGAAAGACCACCGAAAACAAAGACTATAATAATAGACATCAGCCAAGGTGTCATTTCAATAAAGAAAGCAGCTATCAAAAAGCTGACGGCAAGAAATGCAACGCCGACTGCTAGCACATGTAAGGAACCTTTCTTATCAACAAGTGCTCCTCCAAGGAAACCAAAGAAAATAACACTCATCGTTCCAGGAAAAATAATTCCACTGCCAATCATTGCGGTACTTAAGTGATGAACGTCTTTCATCATATAAGGGACCATAGAAACAAATCCAGCTACGGTACCAAACATAAGTCCGCCACAAAGGATTCCTATCATAAATGCAGTATTTTTCCCCAATGAAGGATCAACAAAAGGATTGGTTACTTGTCTGATATGTTTTAAAAAGATCAAGAAGAAAAGAATACTTATCACCAGAAAAGAAATTCTGTAAGACGTTGTATACAACATAAACATTACAATGCCTAGAGATATAAGCACGATTCCTGCAATGTCAAGTGAACCCTTTGATACGACTTCCTTTTTCAATAATTTTATTAGGAAGGGAACAGTGACAAACGTTAGAACAGGAAGAAGCAGTAAATGTGACCAATGAATATAATGAGCAATCATCCCACCAATAGCCGGTCCTATCCCTTCACCCATTGCTACGATAGACCCGATGAGGCCATATGCCTTGCCCCTGTTTTCTTTTGGGATATAGCGAGCAACTACGACCATCACAAGTGAAGGAAATGCAGCTGCACCAATCCCTTGTATAAATCGCCCCAAGATAAGTGTTGGAAAAAAAGTATGTCCCATAAATCCAATTAATGATCCTATGCAATTCACTATGATTCCAAACAGAAGCAACCTTTTAATACCTAACTGATCAGATAGCTTTCCGTATACAGCTGTTCCTATAGAAAAACTTAGCATAAAGGCAGTATTTACCCAATTTGTAACGGCTGGTGTTTTATTGAATTCATCAGCAATATCAGGTAAAGAGATATTAAGAACCATTTCATTTAACACACTAAAAAACGAAAGAACACAAAGCCACATTAAAATTTGGTTATGGCGTAAAACAGACTGTGAATAAGGGGTTTTCACTTTTGACCCTCCAGAAATGAGGGTTAACGTAGTTTATAGGGTCAATGATACGCTCCCTCTTTAAATTGTCCCCAATTATATTTATCATACTTCAAATAAAACGCCTCCCATACCTATTTTTTTCATTCTACCACCTTATCTAGAATGGGAAAAGATGTAATTATATAGACGAATGCAACAATCCATGAATTACAATTTTAAAGTTTTTTCAGATCCCCTTTAAAGTTAATGAAGTAAGTAACGATGTAGCAATATATATCCGATCTTTTCCATCTATTTGTTTTAAATATAAGAAACAAACCACTCCAGAAATAAGATACATTCAAGACATGAGTGCAGCCTCCTGATGTGTTATGCGCAAATTATATTCCGAGTACAAAAAATAAGCTCCATATCATTGGAGGTTTAATACAGCGCGTATTTCCATACGAGAAAATGTAATGATCTTTGGGGCACCATTCCAGCCCTCTATGATTACAATATAGAGCGTATATCGCTCTTGTTGTCCCCCTCTTCCAAAGCCAGCAGACGCGCCTTTATGTCCACTACACTGCTACCTGTTTTCAACTCCAGTTCCTTCATGTTGGGCCCACGTCATTGCTCAGTAGAATAACTGTAAAGTATTGGTAGTAGCGTTTTGATATCGGGTAACAAAGCGCTTAACTTCTTTGTTACCTGTCGTTTTCCGTATACTATACAGATCAGAACAATGAACGATAAAAGAGGATACAACTATTGCGCAACAATAGCGGATTAGACGGTTGCCAAAGCGACACTGAACTTTTGCAGAAGTTTACGATGGTGTACGTGAAGCCATGGAAAGAATATGGGGGCGATATTCCTGAGCCAGTAGGATAAGACAAGAACTAGCAGTAAACTTAATGTGTGTATTCCTAAAAGCCTGTGTCATCCAATGTTAAAAAGGGCTGCCGCAAATGTTTCCTTGAACCAGCATTGTCTTTAAAAACCTGAGCAAATGAGAAATTTACAATAAAATCCAGAGTTCACAACTCCGTTAACCCAGCCTAAACAGACGTATCCCAGCTAGTACCAGCCTCAAACAGCAGGTCATTCACCAGATTGATGCCAAGATGCCAAAGGCTGAGGATAGCTGCCACTTCCGTAAAACAGTTTCCAATTAAGCGTACAATCGCAGCACGTTAGATACATTTAAACTAATCAGGAAATTATCCAAGTAGGGGGAAATAACCATGGCATTTGAAGGTTATAGAGAAGACAAACGAGGACATTGGTTTGACTGGCCATTCCCCTTGTCGGTATCAATACTGTATGTAGATGCGGATGTAGACGTAGATGTAGATGAAACAGAAACGAAATGGTACCTCATTGTCGAAGAAGAAAAACATTTGATCCGAATTAGGGATGAAAAGCAAATTGAACTGCTTCATCACTGCATGTATGGAATCTTGTTAAATGACGAGAAGATCAACTGGATTATTGATAAAAATGGCGGTAGATTTACCTATCACGACAGTGTGCAAGATTTCATCAAATTCCAGAAAGAATACCTGGATATATTCTAAAAGCCTTGAACAGTTAAAAGCTCTGCAGACCAATTAAGGTAACAGAGCTTTTCGATTTATTTAAAATATTCACTTACTTCAAACGTTAAGAATACGATCGTATAGCATGTAATCCTTGCGGTTGCTGAATGATCCTTTATTGTTATCGTGCTTATTGATGGCATATGAAGCCGATCCAGATCCAGCCTGCTTGCTTTCGTACCATGTGATAAATTCATTGACCTCTTTCAGCTCAGATCGAATTCTTTCTCCAATCCTGTTGTCATTCCATGAGTGTCGAAGTTAGGGGGAATTTGTCCTGCAAAAAAAGATTCTATCAAACTTTGGCAGATAGGATCTTTTTCCGTTATTTAACAATTAATTAAACAACTGTCAAAAAAAGGGTTATGGACATGTAAAGATTAAAGTTCGGAATGAAGGAACATCAAATCTCACTTGGAGTTTGCTTGGAGTTTGCAGGGTAACGGGAGAGAATATGTCTATAAAACTGTTGGCAAAGAAGACACATTAACGTGGACTAGTCTTAATTCATTCCCTAATGGGATGCCTTCAGGGGAATACGTAATTCAATTCAGAGCCAACGGTAACAAAGTTGAAGGCGAAGCTTGGGGTACTACTGGTCAGTACCCAGGAGACATTAACTAACCGTTACTACAAGCAGGGGAGCGTCTTGGAGTTAAATCCAAGGCGCTTTATGTATTCAAGTTGCCTTACTCAGTGTCTAACAAAAGCCCCGCCGACCAATTAAGGTTAGCAGGCCTTTTTGTATACTCTAAATTCAAACTGATTCCGCATATTATACACTCCGGCAATCTTAATCGTATCGGGAGAAAACTTCTACGGATCCTCCATAGTCTATAACCGATACCCAATCCTCGCCCAACGACTGAACAACGTACACCTTTACCTGGCTTAATGCAGCTGCAAATAGTTTTATATCCGACTTTAACACTCTATATGTATGGTTCATGCTGATCACCTCAATAATTTATTCGGTCAAAGGTATGGTAATCCCTTCAACGAAATAAGCTCTGCCAACCAATTAGGTTAGCAGAGCTTTTAGATTGTACGTTAGACAAAATTGTGGTTTCCCGTTTAATTAGTAACTACTATTCCAGTAGATAACTTAGGCATCAAACTGTCTTGCCTGTATAATAAAATTCATATATGCTCCGTACGTGTTACTGACTACTACCGTGTATTTAGTTTGTCTAGTGCTATAACCCGATATAGTTCTTTGCTCCCCGGCTGGTATTTTTTGAGTTGTACTAAGACCACCAGATAATATAAGTATAATATCTGTCGAACCATTATTCACTACATTAATATTAAACGATTCACCATTTGAAGGGACTAGTTCAAATGTAGTTTGATAATCATCATACCCGCGAAAGTTTGTGTATTGTATAGGAACCGAGCTGAAGGGTGTGATAATTGAGTGTGTGTCTCCTGGATTTTCCTCCAATTCACCAACTCCTGTTACCACCTCTGGTTCATTGTCAAAACTTGCCGCAGAAGTTATTGGGCTTAAAGATAAAAAAAGAGTTGCAACCAATCCTAGTCCAATAATTTTTTTCATGATAACTTGCCTCCACTTTTTGTATTTGTATTTACAGTTTATATTATACACCTTATTCCATTATTGGTTTTCTATTGGACAAATAAACTAGTATTTCGACATAAAAATGATTCTGTAGTTCTATTATTTATAGGATTTACCAGAAGATTTTAGTAATATGCTCCGTCCTACCTATACGGTAAGAGGGGTGTTTGCTATTTTATGATAAATTCCACTCGGGTACCATCTTCGTAGTCATCCAACTTGTGACCAACCCACGATCCAGCTCCACGATTATCCTTTGGACTTATGTACTTAATGTCTGCATCCTCTCCACCTTCGGAACACATCGCCATAGGCCATTCATCCCTATCCTTGCCCTTCTTGGTGGGCGCGCCCTTTAGGGACAACTCACGATTATGGTCGGCTCCATCACGGACTATGGTGCATACTGGTGATTTTCCCGCCTGAATGGCTTCCTTAATATGCTGTGCCGTTTCGTGATAACGGTCTTACGGAAATTCCAGCTTAACCGTGTCTGCCGATACCTGTGATATTGGAACGGCTACAGGGTCGCTCTTAGTAGGCTTTACAACATCTTGTTGTACGCTGCAGCCAGCTATTAGGATTGTAATTAGTACGGTGAATATCCATTTAAACATATGTATTCCTCCCCATAACGTAAAAAAACACCCAACCAGCGTGTCCAGTAGAGTATCACCTATACTTTATGGTCATTCTATAGAATAAATTTCGCTCCCTCTAAATATTTTAAAGTTTATCTATAAACTCTTAGGCTAAACGCTTTGAAGTAAATCTAGGACAGCCTACAATATTTATCATTAGCCCTAATACTCCAGATATGATTGCAATCACAACAGAAGCACCTAAATTCTCAAATAAATAGTCACCTATCATCCAGCCCGCTACACCACAAGCTAGACCAAATACAACAGTCATAATTAGACATGTTACAGGAACAAAAAGAAGAAGTAGGCACACGATAAAAACCCAAGCACCAACCCACCATTCTCCCTCTGGCCACCAAGTTCTATTAGCCCATCTACCAGCGACTACAGACACCATCAGGATTTCGCATAGAACAAATATTTCTGCTAAACCCGCAGTTTTGTAATCTCTAATACCCTCCGCTACTTCTCTTCTAATACTCAATACAATCACCCTTACGCATGTTAATATTAAACATACAATATTGCTTTCACAAACTTGAAAACACCCCACCAGCTTAGCCAGTAGGGTGTCACATCCTTTTAAGCTACCTTTGTCTAAACCGTTCTGCCTCTCGATCATCTAAATATTTTTCCAGTCTAGACATCACACGTTTATACTTTTCTGCTTCATCTTTCTCTTTTTCAATATTCTCAGAAATTTTGTGCAAATCAACGCTATAAATTACAGATAAGTTAATACCGAGCCTTAAAGATGTAAGAAGCATGTAAAAAACAAATAAGAAGAAAAAAAACGATTTTATAAACTCATTAGTAATCAAAATGGCGAAAAAGGAGTAAAAAACAACAACAAAAGAAGCGATCAATCCAGTAATAATATATTTAATAATCTTTTTCAAAAGATTATC
This sequence comes from Paenibacillus sp. SEL1, assembly GCF_054602535.1. NCBI lineage: Bacteria > Bacillati > Bacillota > Bacilli > Caryophanales > Paenibacillaceae > Paenibacillus > Paenibacillus sp. SEL1. Next base: position 5,212,618 of record NZ_CM137723.1, read on the forward strand.
ACTCAGTAACGCCATAACTGAATTAGCTTTAATACTACCAAGTACAGATAAAACCGTAATATAGATGCCCACAAAGATTGAAGCAATCGTTGTAATCGTTCCGATATTAGGTTCTATAATCAAGTCATAACTATGATAAAGAAATTTTTCCAGTGAATAAAGCCCATAACTCATATTAAAAAGAATTAATAGCTTGTTACCTAGAAATATCAAAACAAAAAGAGAGCACACTATCCAGATTAGCCCTTTTTCAAGAAACCATCCAATTCGATCGGCCCAACGAGATGTTCTCATTAAAATCACTTCACTCTCATAGCTTCATAACTAATTATTAAGCTGACTGTTCATCTTCATCTCTTTGACCTTGCTGAATTGGTACAAAATATTTTTCCCCTGGCAAAGGCACCAAAGCAGGCATATTTGCTTCTTCATCATAAGGCATTCTTCGGATTGCGATAGAGCCCTGTCTACCCTTTTCAATATAACGCTCTAAAATTTTATCTCCTATGAATTCCCAGCCATGATTAGCTTTGTCTCCTTCGAGAACTGAATCGCTTTTCACGCCTATATTTTTCAGTTCCAGTTCTTGAGTTTTTTTGCTTTGCGGAGTTTTATACTTTACTTTACAAGATAAGATTGAATCGTTCTCATTGATTTGCAGTAGATCAATGAGCCTTAAAATCTCCACACTATCTAGATCAACTTTTCTTTTACGGCCCTTTCCAAAACTAAGCTCCACTATGGGCGCGTCAGTTTCCTCATTAATTGTACCAGCTAGATTCATTAATCCACCGAACACAGAGCTACTTTGTGATGGATTTTGAGAGCGAAGTAACGTCGCAGCAAAATCTTCATCTTCAGCATTCATTTTTAAAGTTACGCTTTTGATGTCATTAGATCTTCTAATGTCAGCTAAACTAAGTTCAGAGTCAACTGGCAGGAAACTAACCGCCCATTGTTTCCTTGGATTATCCATAGGGAAAAATGAATTAAGATAATCTTCAATATCCTGTACTTTTACTCCAAAATAATTAAACTCTACTAATACAGTCCTTACCAGTGGTATCGTAACCAAAGTAACCATCTCAATGATATCTTTGTCAATCATACTCGCTTGATCAGAATTAATATCACCAGCATATGGTTTAATTGACTGTCTATACTTTCCAATGCAAGCCACTCTGCAGGTCTGATCCAAATCGTGATGTGGCATCTTAACATGAAACAAGGCAGTAGGGTGAAATTTAATCTTTCTAAGACGATTATGCCAATCAATATTCATAACTGCTTCAAGAAAATCAGAAAAATATAAAGTAGTTGCGGTTCCGTTTAGTGTTATTACGACATTATAATAATGAAACTTTCTTGCCATCTTCAATTGCCTCCGTCCTGTAACCTAGGAAATTTATACTATTTTCATAGTTCTATGATCCCTGATTATGGAACGTTTGGCAATTGGAACAAATGTTCTTCAGTAGAACGTATGTTCCCTATATATTATTATATATAATATACCTATATAAATCTAGTCATTTATTCCACTGCTAAACCCGTTACAGTCGCCCGTTCTGCTGGAGCGGTTTCTTGCAACGACTTAGGCACCGCGCTTTCCGTCACTTCTGGTCCTGTAGCCTGTGTAAGTATCTCCGTTACCTTTGCTGCCAAAGAAGATACAGCTTCCTTAGCAGCCGCTTGAGTAGCTTCTTCACTCTGCTGTGCTTCGGTAGCAAACATTGTTTTTGTCTTAGCCTTATACTCTAGATATGCCTTTTCAATCGCGGACCTTAGCTCTACTTGGGATACTACGATACCTTGACTAGAAAGAGTAAGTGAAACATACTGCAAAGCCTCCTGAAGCTTTCGTTCACCGTCAGCCTGCTTGACAGCTGTTTGAGCAAAGGCAAAGCCCTCTCCAGCAATCTTATGGATTACTTCTCTCTGTGCCGCCGTAGTACGCGCCTCAAGCCATGCGTTTGCTTTACCTTTAACTGTGTTCAGTCCAGCCAAAACGAATGTCGTAAGTACGCCTATGGCGGCTGTAGCAATAGTGGTCACATACGGTTGTACACCTTCAATTAATGTTTGCATGATTATTTATCTCCTTTCGTTTTCAGACCAGCAATTCTATTCTTAGAATCCCATGAAACTTCGGCTCCATAAGATTCTGCAATTGGCCGAAGTTGTACATAAGCGACACCCTCCACAAGCTGCACAGATTGCAATTTGCGATTGTTCAAATATGCGACCTTTTTGGCATTATCCCAGCGCAAAGGGATACCGAGAGCATTCGCCAGCACGCGCAACGGAACGTGAGTCTTTCCATCAAACAGCAGAGCTTTACCCACATTCTCTCCGTTGATCTGGAATGATCCATCCGCAACAGTCGCAGGCTCTTCTTTGGGTACGGATGTCTTTTTCCTAAACCGTGTCCGAAGCTCATCTGCCGTACCGTCAAATTCATTCAAATCGACTGGACCCGCTATGCCAGCCACCTACGTGTGCCGGACGGCAATGTGCCACCAGCCGAGCCATCGCTATACTGCCAGAAATCCCAGCGTGACCAACCAGATGCGCCAGGCGGAACCTGTGTGGCGCTGTACCGGGCAATCCACAATGGGTAATCTGATAAGCCGCTGAAATTACCGATGAACGAAGGATATGTGTACACGATTGGTCGTACTCCAGTAAGCCGCTCAACTTCCGCCAGAAATGTCTTGGCTACGGCTGTAAGAGCCGCTTTGCTTAAGCCGGACTTATTGGACTCATAATCCATTACTGGTGGCAGATCGAAAGCCGTGATGCCTCCGGCTGAATCAATGGCGCTCACGAAGTTTGCAGCTTCCTTTCGGGCATCCTCCGGCGTTTTCGCAGAGTCGTCTACATAGTGATAAGCTCCTACTAGGACTCCGACAGCTCGTGTAGCCTGTGCATTACCGATGAATGTTTTGTCGCGGTATGACTTCCCTTGACTAGCCTTGGTGAAGGCAAACGATAAACCGTCTTCCTTCACTGCCTTCCAATCAATCTTTCGTTGATATCGGGATACGTCAATCCCTTGAGCATTACGGCTGTTTCGTTGTTGCATCCTCTTTCTCTCCTTCCTTACCACTTTTACTTTTCAAAACTTCTACGTCCTGTCGGATCACAGGCGGGATAGGGGCTCCGAGTCTGCCGCCATTCTCCAAAATGGACAGCAGCTCATTTGCCATATAAAAATAGGCGACCGCATCCCGGAATAGGTGCGAATCGCCTAAGATTCCATCAATTAGATGGGATACTGCTACCATTGCAAAAATAAATACCTTTCGAGCGATACCGATGAGACCAATCTTGCTTTTTAAACCGGGTCCAGTTCCCTTCTTACCTTCTGCGCCAGCAGCAAATAATCCGGTCACATAATCAATTATGACCAGCGCAAGTAACACCCCCAATACTCCCGACCACCCACCGTAAAAATACGTCACAGCGCTACTACCTAAAGCTGCGCTGAACTTAAAAATCTCCCACTTATCCAACCTTCTTTCCCCCGTCTCTCCGTTCAGGAAACTTTTCCTGAGCTATCATTGTCTGTTTTCTGATCTTCTTGCGCCTGTATCTCTGCTAATGTATCTCCTATTGCTATATCCAATCCTTTAAGTATTTCTTTCCGGCGCGCTGGTTGCGTAGAAATGACAGCAGAAATGACCTCAGTCAATTCTTCAACTGGCCTTGTTAGATCTATTTGTATATCCAATGCGGATTTTATTTTTGCCACGGGTTTCATCACCTCCTTGGACAACAAAAAAGACATCTTTAACTTATAGATGCCCTTGATTGTTCCTTATTATAAATTTTCAAAAGCCATTCACGACCTAACTGAGTAAATCTACGGTGATAGATCACTTTTCCGTTATCAAGAACTTCTTGTTTGATTTCAACATAACCACAATCTGCGTATCTGCTGTACAGTAGCCATGTATCATTCTGTCTGAATTGAATCTTTCGATTGCCTAAATCATGGTTAAGAGCAATTGCTGACTTAAATCCGAGTTCCTTGGCAATCTCCGTAGCCGTATACGTTTTGTTTACATGCATTAGGATTGCATTTGTCCTTTCCGCCTGTACTCTGGCAGCGCGTTCTTCCTTGAGCTTAGTCAGTAGTTCAATTCCAAAGTCAGGATTATTAAGGATATTATCAATCACATTGTCCGTAGCATATATTCCATGCTTCCTGATTGACGGCAGTATTTCATCAGCTACCTTGGCCTGAAATGCTTCAGCTACTTCGTTTCTTGCCTTCATCGCCAAGCGGTAAAAGATGTTTTCAGGAATATAATCCCCTTTCCCAGCTTGTTGGGAAGAATCAGCGTCCCCACTTGAGCGGATGAACCTAAATTCCGACAAGTGTTTATTTACTCTCTCCCAGCGCACAACCTCATTTCCACTCGCAGCTCTTTGAGTAAAACCCAACCCGCGAGAAACATCTTCTAAATTCAATTGCGCCGTACCGTTACCATCAATAAATCCTCTTACTCCGTGAATTGTAAGTATATCCATTACTGATCTCACCTTTCTTTGTACGCAAAATAAGCCCCTGAGTTATCAGAGGCTTCTATACTTATATCTTAAATTGGTACTGTTGCTGTAACGCTGCGGATTTTAAAGGGAAACATTGTTCAGTGAAAATAAAGTTGTAAACAGACCATACGTTTCCAAGCTAACAGGCAGTACAGTTCCAATTATGGTAATATGGGGGATAATCTTTTATTTGAGTTAGGAGCGAGTTACCCATGGATCTACTCATAATTATTTTAGTGATCGGTTTTATAATCATAGTAAGTTATCTCAGGGCAATTCATATTTCTCTTCAGCGAATTATAGAATATAAGCGTAAAGAAAATGAATAGCTATTTTGGGTGTGCCAAAGTGTTGGGTGACATAGTTAAACCAACATAGAGATGATTGTTACATACGTGTTGGCTTAATCAACGACATATGGAGGTTAATTAGGCAATGGATAACTGGAATGATAAAAATACTTGGGAACAGAGTGAGATTCATATTGACCAACTAACAGGCGAAATTGATCAGATTCTACACGAGATAATTAACGGGCTAGGGGATCTAGGTATAGCATGCGGTATCATTAGGGAATTTAGTTATAATCCTGAGGAACACGAACCTGGACTATTAGTATTGAGAACTCTATAACCGTGCTCACCTTGGATATCTTATTCCAATATATGAGACAGTATAGAAAAATCAAGGATGCGTTGAATCATTTTACGCGTGATCACTTTCCATACATTACTTAATCAGGCATCAATGGTGAAGGTTATTCACAGATAGGTTAGACTCAATATGTTGTAATATATTGGTGTATAGCTACATTATAACTATTCGACTTTCTTAGCTTAGGAGGTTCTAAAGAATGCCTTATCCAATGGTCCATTTTGCTATAGCTTTAGAACTTTGCTCACGTACTCCATCTTCTAATTTCTTAATTGGGAGTATTGCTCCAGATGCTGTCCATGTAAGGGGAGATGTGACAAGAAGCGAAAAGGGTATTACACATTTTGTTTGTGAAGATAGATTCCCTAGTAGTGAGGTGCTTAAGGAAAGATGCCAGTATTATTTAAATCTTAATGTTGAGACTAACTGGACAGATTACATACTAGGGTATTTTGCTCATATCTATGCGGACATAAGATGGACGGAAACAGTCTATTCGAATTTTGAACGTGAGTACCAAGGAGAAAAAGATGAAATAAGAAAAATCTATAATATGGAGGCAAACCAGGTAGAATTTAATTTAATCAAAAGAGAAGAATGGGCAGAAGATGTTCTCAACAAGCTCTATGTAGGAAATGCCTATAGTATTGAACCATTGTTAACACAAATTGAAGTAAGTCAGTACCGAGATATAAAACTACAATGGCTACGTAATAAGGACAATGAACCCCAGATAACCCCAATTTATTTAAAAGAAGATGTGGTTAAGGGGTTTGTTACAAAGACATCGCATGAGCTTAACGACTTATATAAAAAATGGGGAATCGAGTCTCTCTAAGTAAGACTTGTTTAAGCTATCGGGACACGGCAGTTTAATATCGCCCATTGTTGAGCAGACACATAAGTCTGCTCTTTGGGTATTAGCGCTAATTTGACTATTTTTAAAATTGAGTTGTTTATCATTTTAAAGCATTATAAGATGGTTTCAGACATCGATGTACTTTAAAAGAAAGAGAAGAAAATATGAAGGCTGAAATTGAAAAAATACCGTCTTGTAGAATTGCATACATGAGACAGATTGGTCCTTATGGGATTACAAATTCACAACTAATGGAGAAATTTAAAGGTTGGGTTAAATCGAATAATTTATTTAATAATACGTCTATTATCCTTGGTATTGCCCAAGATAATCCTGCATTTGTGAAGCCAGAAAATTGTCGCTACGATGCATGTTTGGTTCTTTCTGATGATTACTGTGTTAATACTGATGAAGTAAGTCTAAGCAACATTAGTGGGGGAAGATACGCTGTTTTTAAAATAAATCATACAGCAGAAGCTGTTCAAAAGGCTTGGACTGAAATATTCCTGGAGTTGGAAAGTCAAAGGTTCAGCTTAGATGAAACCAGACCTATCTTGGAGCGATATACAGTTGAACTTATTAATAATAATCATTATTGCGAAATTTGCGTTCCGATTCAATAGACGTATTAAGATATAGGTTGTTTCTATTATTGAAAGCAGTCTAATACTATCCTCTTTTATAAAAGTAAAAGCCCTCTGTTTAAGAGGGCTTTTGTGTATACAGTATATAATTTTTGTTTGCTACTAGATTACTACTTATTTAGTAGCTAATGCTGCTTTAAGTTGTTCTAGCTCTTTTTTATGCTCTAATAAACTGTCTTTGGATTCTTGTAATTCCTTTTTTGTCTTAGTGGCGCTTTTTTCAATGCGCTCAATAAGTCTTTGATCGTCGCCTGCCGCACCTATTTTTCTATCGATGTCAGTCAATGACTTTTCATATTTTTTAATATTATTATTAAGTATTTCGATCAATTCTTCCACAGTTCCAATGTGCTTTACAATTAGTTCCTTGGACCAATTGGTATATGGGTTATCTTTCAAAGCTATTGCTTGTGACTGCTCTTTAACAACCACATTAGAAGAAGGAGTTCCTGTTGCAATTTCAATAGTTCTCCCCTTCACCGCTAAGTTCGCCCCCAAAGATTCTGAGATCGAGTGCAAAGGTACATACGCTGTACCATCGACGGCAATAGCGTTTTCAGACAATGTTGTTCCATTTACTCTCACATTGTATTCCCCTGCAACAGTCTTCCCAACTAGTGATTTTACTTGATCTGCCGCAGCTCCACCAGAAGTAACTAGCAGTACTCCAAGTAAAGCACCTATAAACATATACATCTTTTTATTCATCTAAATGCCTCCGCTAACGGTTTATTCGTTCTCATATTACCATTGGAAGATATTGTCGTAAACAATTATGTTGAACATGAACTGCTACCCCCACCTACAGGACTTCTACGACCCAAGAGCATTAAGCTACCACCCGAACCTCTTCGACCTAAAGAAATGGTCTCTTGTCCTGTTAAGGCAAGGCATAAGCCACAAGTCCGAATGAATCAACCTTAATTCTTCGACCTGTCTTACCTGTAAAATGATCTCAACTGCCAGACAAAACTATTAGGCCCTGGTGGAGGTATATACCCGGAGAAAATTGTAATTTCTAAACAAGCCGAGGTAGTTAGGAACATTGTTGAAACCACTTATTATAGTTACAAGAAGAAAATTATTCTACGTCACGATTAAATCTTTCCATAGAGGACTTTGCGTATTGAGCAAAATGAATCTGTTCATTTATAAGCACAACATGTATGCCAGTAAGATCAATGAAAAAAGTAAAATCAATCCGCTTATATGGAAACCACATACGGATAAAATAGCGAGTGCTGGCAGCAGTGATATCAATAAAAAAACTCCGATTCGCTTCATCATATTATTTCCTTTTCTCATGTCATTTTCGCAATCTGAGATATACATATATTAGGCTTGCACTGGCCCCCAATTGGCTCCTTTCATTCGTACAAAAGTAAAAACCTCTCCAAGTGTGATATGTTCCTCTCATAGTAGACAGAAAAGAGCAAGCCATCTAATCTGTCTATTATGGAGGGGATTTTTCTATGGGAGAAATAAGAAAAACTTACGATGTGAGCTTCAAGATAAAGACAGTGGATCTGTACCTCAAAAAGGGAATCGGATATAAAAACGTGGCACGAGAAATGGAGATTGACGCTTCGCTGGTTCGCCGATGGGCGAGACACTTCAAAGCCGAGGGAATGAAAGATCTAGAGGAAAACGAGACATAGCAAAAGGGCCAGGCATCGGCAGACCTCGAACACGCCCCGAAGATCCGGAGGTCAAGCTGAAACGCCTCGAAGCAGAAAATGAAATGCTAAAAAGGCTCTTGCAGATGTCAAAGGAGGAATGGAGGCTGTACCCAAGAGTAAAAAGTTTGCGGTGATCCAAGAATTGCTTAGTAAGGGACATAGCTTCGTACTACTATGTAAACTGGACCGAGTGTCCAAAAGTGGTTTTTATAAGTGGATAACATGGAAGATGTTGTTTCACCCAAACAGCGGGAAGATGAAGCTATGAAGCTAAAAATCATGGCATGTGACGAGGAACTGAAGGGAATACACGGTTACCGCAGGATAAAGGTTTAATTGAATCAAATCTACAGCATACATATGAATCATAAGTGCGTACGGAGACGTATGGGTGAACTGGGGACCAAGGCGATCATTCGTAGGAAAAGACCCTACTATGCCAAGAAAGAACCCTAGGTCATTTCTGGCAATCATCTGAACTGGGAGTTTAAGGCTGACCTGCCGAATAAGAAGTGGGTAATAGACATCATTTACCTCATGTTCAATGGACAGAGACTCTACCCTTCCGCGATTCAGGATCTTTTTAACAACGTAATTGTTGCCTAACAGATCAGCCGCAGAAACGATTTGAGCCTGGTGTTAGATACGGTGAAAAAGGCAAGGAAGCGACAGGATGCTCGAGGTGTTCTACTGTATAGCGACCAAGAATTTCAATATACCTCTCGCCAATATACCAACCTGCTCAAGCGAGACGGAATACAGGCCGACATGTCCCGAAAAAGAAACTGCAGGGACAAGGCATGTATAGAGAACTTCTTCAGTCATTTTAAAACCGAGTGTTTCTATCTCCACTCCTTCCATAGCTCAACAGGTGGAGCATGCCGTTCAAAAGTATCTCCATTTCTACAACCATGAACGCTTTCAAGAGAAACTAAACAACCTGACTCCTTCTCAGGCTGCTTAATTATTGCTTTTTGATAGCTGTTTACTTTGCAGGGGTCACTTCATGTTTGCGGATGCTTCTTAATTTACTTTACGAATTCTGAATCAGAAATACCATTACTCACGCATAGAGCCCAAAGTTCTATCCAGTTTATTTTCCGATCATCCTCAGGAACCTCTTGGTCTTCTTCGTCGTAGGCTCATAATCTTCATCAGGTGGAAACAACTCCTTATAGAAATCGTTCTAAGAGGCCATCCAACTCCTTAATGCCCTCTTCGTCTACATTCTTGTATTCTTCCTCCGTCAGTCCTTCTACCAACACAAGGTTAAAGGCTTCCTTATGCAATGCTCAACTTTAGGCCAATCGACCTCGGCCCGTTCTTCTGTAGCTTCCCATTTTTCGCGACTAATCAAAAAAGAAAATTTATATTGATTGCCGCACATGAGTTTGTCGTACCTGACGGATCAAAGCAATAGTTCCGATTTGTCACAACAAAAAAGAAGGTGGGAGAAGTTTCCCGACCTTCTTAGCATTCATATTTCTATGTCTGAATAATATCATCTTTTTTACGTTCTCTTGCCATGCTACACAATCCCCTCATAAATGCGTCTGCTTACTATGAGTGTAATTAGACAAACTGACGATGGAAATCGTACAGTCTTTTCTAAGGCGGCTACATATAATGTTCTATATATCATTAAGAATGGCTTAAACAGTCAACTTTAATATAGTAAGAGTGGTATTGGTAAAGTTATGAAGTTGGGCTGGGGTTGCATTTGCATTTACCAATTGAATAGTTGTAGGAACGACCCCTACAGTAATAATGACTTCTGCCGAAATTGGTCCGCCACCGTTACCCGTGAAGGGAACAGGGGTAACAGGGATTCCATTTACGGTAAGGTTAAAGTTAGCATCACCTTGGTTATGAATTGTAAAATCTATTAGATAGCTCCCCGTTTCATTGATTGTTATCGTTGTAGATGGAGGAGTGAAAGTAAATGCACCACCAACATTAGCTAAAACTCCTGTAAAGGTAATTGGTGAGTTACCCGGAACTGTGTCAGTTCCCGTACCAGGATCTGCTCGGAAAACACTTAAGAAGTCTGTTATCCCGGCGCCTGCAGGCCCTGCTGCCCCCGTTGCTCCTGCTGGTCCTACCGCCCCCGCTGGACCTGCTGGACCTACCGCTCCTGCCGGTCCCACTGGTCCTGCTGGTCCTACTGCTCCTGCTGGTCCTGTTGGTCCTGTTGGTCCGACAATTCCTTGAAAACCTTGTAGCCCTTGCTGGCCTTGAGCGCCTGGAACTCCCTGTGGACCCGGCAGTCCCTGCGGTCCCTGAGGTCCTTGAGGTCCTTGAGGTCCTTGAGGTCCTCGAATCCCTTTAACAATAACTTTCGGTAACACTTTGACTTTTTTAACTACACATCTTCTAAATTTTCTCCGATGCATATTCTTCTGCCAACAATAATGTCGAAACATAATTAATGGTCACCTCCAAAGTCTAGTCAAAGTAGCATATTGTGCAATTAACCAAAAAGATTGGGCTGTTGACTTCATCTCGGGAAAATAGGCATAGGTCTGACCCTATCGTGTTAGCATTATTACAGCTCATCCTTCTGAAGCTTAATATCCAGTTCAGTCAACCGGTCCAAATCCTACACTGTCTGTATTTTTATATTTCCAGCTTGCAAATCCTTTACCCAAAAAGGGAGATGAGATAATGACTAGATTGTTAGATGCTCGAACATCACAAAACGCAAGTTACGGTAATACAATCTCTATTCCCTTGCCAGCCAATACACCCGTTGCCATTGCTGAGCTTGGCTTAGATGTAACGGGCGCAGGGGAAAACATGCGTGTACAATTATCCGGGATAGCTGAGCTTGCATTTCCTACCCCTCCACCATTTGACTCCGTTATTTCTTTTTCCATTGTTAGAGGCAATTTCGATTCGCTTGTTGCTTACGCCCTTTACTCTGTAAGCGTCTCCGAAGCAAACCCAAACACTGTACAGGTCGTCACCATAGATGCTTCCGATTTGCCAGTTGTTCCGGTGTAGGTTTTGCCATAATGTTTTATTCACCTCCTTCTGGTGGAGTCTGTTCTTCATTTGAATCAAATTCTAGCTTTTTCAGAAGCAAGGGGAGCAATTCGGCTGGAATTTTGGAATTAATACCAAGTGTCCAACGTATTTCTTCAGCAGCTTCCAACGGTGTGATGTAGAAATTCTTCTCCGCTGTGATGTAGTTGTCGATCTTTGAACGACGGTCACGTTCATCTCATTTTCAGAACGTAGATCAATGGGGAGATAGTCAGCTTCAACTTTTGTTTGAATCCCCTTTACTCTTGTGGACAACAAAAAAGCCCGTTGCCAGAAACGTTTGGTTACGCTCCGCGCGGACTCTACATTTTTGATATATATTTGAGTGTCAATCGAACTGTATGTTTCAGTTGACCCCTGGTGCCGTGAAAGGATAGTAAGCAGTGTCTTGAGTGAAGTAGCCATTTGGGTATCAATAATGTCGATGAGCTTTTTAATATCAATCATCGGCCCTGAATTACCGCCTTTGAGATATTCGACTTTTACACTATCCCAATGGACAAGGGCATCGTCTGGATTAAGTGAGTTGAAATGGTTTAGCATCTCATCCATTCGCTCTTTGAGCCATTTTTGTTGACCATCGGGATTGTTCTTCAAGTTGTTCGGCATGTTCTTCAACATGATTTCTTCCAGCATAGAGATATCAAGCCTTGGATACCCTTGGTTATGCACTACTGCTTTCAGATCCGCTAACACTTGAAGATGAAAGAACACTACTTGTAGAACTGGAAGCATGGGCGTTCGTCCGTAAGGATCATCAACCATAGGGTCAAACTCTTCATATATGAAGGTTGGCGTATCGATCTTCTTATAATTACCGAACCACTCTTCGTTCGCGTTCCTTCTCGGGTTCTTCACGTATTGCCACGGTGTAAGCCGATTCGTATCCGGCTCCCTACGGAACCAAATTAAAGCCGGATCAACTGGAACAATATCAATGATATCATTACACTGCTCATTCAGGACGATTTCCCCGGCACAAGCCCCACGAACCATAATCATCATCCGCTGGATCGTGTCTAGTTTACCTAATGACCTTCCATGCTGGTATCCCGGCGAAGGCAGCGGTGTATTAAGCATAGCTTTGAGTTCATCCAGTACCCGTTGTCCGCTCTTATCTGCATTCCCATTTTGTTTCTTAGCTGTAAATGCTAATTCGGTATCCCCCATACGTAAGTATGTGTATAGAGCATAGGATACGTCTGGATGAACAGATATCAGAAGCTCAAGTAACTCCTCTGCCGTGTAGCTCTGCAACTTAGTAAAGTCAATATTATGAGCGTGCTGATGTTTTTTAGGCAGCCAGTTAAATATACCCCACGGGTTAGCGTTATTGGGTACTGTTGCTCTGCCCACACCCATCATCTGACGCTTTACCGCTGTTGGAAGAACAGCATTAGCAAATGAATATACAGCTCTATGATACCATTTCAAGATTTCACCGCCTTTCATTGCAAACTTCTATGAATAAAGGATAACATCCGTTTTATTCGGATTTACTACTGATTTTCGAGAGGATAGGCATTATGCTTACATATATCTTCTTTTAAGGCGGAATATTGGAACAAAAAAGTGGTCAGGAAAAGTTTCCTGACCACTAATAATATCGTAATGCTTAGTCCACGTACCTACGGCATTACGTTTTACTCTACAATTTCCAGATCCAAGTATTGTCCATCCCAAACATCAAGTTTATACTTCCCGGGCGGCAACTCGCCTGTAGAAATAATAACTGGTTTATTTACTTCATCATCCGTAACAATTATCTTTTTACCCCAGTTTTCTGCGACCAAATCGTCGTAGTTACCTTGGCCTCCCCAAACAAATGTATTTAGCAGATACACTTCTGAAACATCTGAAAGAGAGAATGTAATATCGCCTCCTTTTTTAACCTTTAATATATCCCCGATAGGTTGAATCATTGTAATTCTGACCGTTCTTCTATTTCCCCAGGTCTGAAATTCTTTATTGAATTCACCATTGGATGTAACCACAGCGTCTGTGACTAAACGGAAATTATAAACCAACCGATCCTCCAAATGTCTAGGCAATATAAAGACTTTATTGTCCTCAACCCTTACGGCCCCATCTTCCTTTGTAAAGGGCTTAAAAGAACCATCACCAACAGACCACTGAACTATATCTTCCGTTGTCTTCCCATCTGCAAGATGTAATAAGCGATTATAATCAAAAGAGAATTGATCAAGTCTATCCTTTCTTTCAGGATATTGTACAAATATCGGTGACTGATCCAGAGGCTCGTTCTCATCCAAAACCGTTATTTCCTTGCTATGAAAGTTACTATTTTTGTCATAAACCGTCAGATCAAACTCATAGTTTTTGGGATAATTCCAATGATTAATATCATATGTCGCGAAACTGACGGTTTTATTAGCCGGAACCTCCATTTTCAAAACCTCGCCGCTTTCGACACCCAACTCAAGGGATTGGAGATTACGGTAATCTATGAATTCACTTGAAAAGTAAGCAGTGCCATCATAAGAGCTAGTAAAATAAACGGACTCTCCGACTGTTACTATTTTTTTAGGAACAGAAATGTTAGCGCCCCCATTATGCTCCGGTGCTTGAGGTGTATCATCTTTCTTGTCGTCACTTTTTTTATGATCATCTTTTTTGGAATTATCGAATTCATTAGAGTTACTAGAAGAACCCCCACCGCCACCTGATGTTGTTGGCCCCTGTAATCCCAAAGTTTTTGACGAATCGCCTATTGTGACTTTAACATCACTACTTACCTTGTCGCCATTTGTCAGAGATTTAGGTTTTGTTTGAAAAGAAACATTTTCAGCATTAACTACGGCTTTATCAACAGAACCTAATCCTATTACTTTGGCAGCAGCATTAAGAACTAACGAGAGAATAGAAGACTCTTTTGCTGTATCTATGGTTGTACCCGTAGCGTTATCAGCTACGTTTAATGCATCAATCTGTCCATTTGGGATATTTACATTAATAGCGAATGCTTCTACATTCACAGTGTGAAAATAACCTGTAAGGCTCACATTAGATTTTGCGGGGAGCTCATTTGTTAGAGTAACTCGATCAACACTTGCTCCTTGTGAGACATCGAGGGCTACGCCCGTCTTGATTTTTACTTCGCTAATGGACGTTGCTCCTTCTGCCACCAAACGAACAGTTCCATCCACTTTGTTTACAATGATGCTAACCAGCATAGAATTGTTCAGATGAACGCTATGCTCTCCACCGCCGTAAACGTAGGTTTGACCGTGAATTTTAACATTTTTCAAGAATACGTCGCCGTTCCCGACGGCTTTCCCGATAATTAAATCACCCGCGATTTCCGTATTTTGAAGCGTTACACCCGTTGTGTTGATGATAACATTGCCTGCCTGCTTGTCGAGTCCAGTCGAAGGCCCATATGTTCCTGATTCTCCATACCAAGCACCAAAATGATTAACAGCACGATCAAGAATCGTAACCGCCTCAGCACGAGTCAACGATTTTTGTGGCTGAAATGTACCATTCTGGTAACCCTCAATAATACCGGCTGCAACTACAGCATTAACGGCCTTTTGGGACCAATTGTGCAGTGATGTGCTATCTTTAAAGGTTTTATTGGTATCAGAAGAAGAGATCTGAAGTAATTGGTTTACAGTAACAGCCGCTTCTTCTCTACTCAATACTTGCGTAGGACGAAAGCTACCATCTTCAAATCCTTTCATATATCCAGCATAAACTGCATCAGTAACGGTTGAAGCAAACCAATCATCTTTATTCACATCGGTAAAAGATGCTGCTTGTCCTGGCTGAATTTGAAATGCACGATTTAGTAAAGCAGCCCATTCACTTCTCGTAATCGGACGATTCGGTTCAAAACGAGCGTTTTCTACACCCGAAACCACACCTCGGTGGCTCCATTTTGTAACGTTATCCGTTGCCCAATGGTTCACCATATCCCCATAAGGTTGAGATACAGTAGAACTTTCTTCCTTTGTTACTTGGTGTGAACTATCGGCTGCGAATATGGGGCTAGCCCATACAGAGGTCGCTAAAATTCCAGCCGTGAAAACATTAACCCACTTCTTCATCTTTTTTGTCCTCTCATTTATGTAGTGTTAAACCAAGACTATGTACCTAATATTTTAGGTATATAGAATCACTTACCTATTATTACAAGATTAATCGATGATGTCACTACTTTTTAATTCATAAGAGGATTTTTCTTGAATAAATATCAAAAGGAAGACGTATATTCGTATACCAGTCAACATGATCACGAAACGCGTACATGCCTTCCCTGAACTCCTTACACATTTCGTTCATAAACAGAAGTAAAGCTTAAGACATACATTCAATCCTACAAAATCAAAAAAAGAGCCCCCGAAGGTTGCTCCTAATTGAGAAACAGCTTAGCCCAATAATATAAAATAACTAGAACACCTACACTTGCTAGGATTCCAGTTAATCTTTTTCCAAGTATTTTTTTAATGGGAATGCATACTACACACCAAAAGACTGAGGCTAAAATAAATATTAATAGCTTGTTTCCTCCTACAGCACCCCACATATCTACATTTGCACCTTCAAAAACATTCAAAAAGATTCCTCCCTAGTTTTTGTCTAATTCCAAAATTATATATCCACTCCCTTTCTCGCTTTTTATCCTGCTTTCCTGGTTACAGAATTCTTTTGTTTAACCTGCATAATCATTTCAATAAGCTGCTCTCGGTTAATCAAGCGAACGTTATTGGATCTTGCTAGTCTGTATGCTTGCTCAGTGTAATCGCTATTTGTCACGACCCATGCTGAAGATGCACGGTAATGTGCTACCGCACCGTAAACCTCCTGAACCGCTTTAAGCCCAACATTTTTACTGTACCGTTTCGCCTGAACTACGATACGCTGACCGTTTTTTGTAAGAACCAGATCGGCACCGTAATCTCCAGAAGCTTGTGTAACCTCAGCTTTGTATCCTTGAGCTATGAACAGATGTCCTAAATATTTTTCGAATTGATGACCATCCATTTTATCAATTTCAGCAATTCCAGAATTACGTAGCCTTGTTGCAGCAGCCATTTGACGATAAAAGATAAATGCTATGACCATTGCTACTGCTACAAAAGATGCAAAAACAGAGGCACCGATTGAACCCGTAACTGAGTAGATAAAGAAAAACGGGGCTATTAGCGCAATCCCTGCAATAGCCTCTTCAATAGAATTTTTCTGCTTTCTTCTCCGTCTTCTAGCCATTAATAATTCCCCCTTATTCTGTATATATCGTCAATAAAGTGATTGGAATTAATAGGTAGAAGGAAAGCACGCTGCGGAATTGAACCGCGCAAGGGTTCTGACCAGGCTGTTTCATGTTTCCGCTGGTTAACTGGTTCCTTGCCGCCTGCGCGTGCCGTAAAGCCCCGGAATGATCCGGGGAACAATGTGGGGTCATGCTTAATTACTTGAGCGCCAGAGCTGCTGCCTTAACGTGAGCTGGAATGGTGTATCCGTCCTTTTCCGTCAGGCTGCCATCAGCATGCACGGTTACTGCGAGCTGCTCGTACTCGTCGCCACTTGCTGGGATAACTGGATGACCGTATGCGTGTTGGCCTTCAAATTTAATGGCGGTACTGTACTCGCTCTTAGACTCTGCTGCTTCCTGTGTACTTTCAATGTGCAAGATTCTAAACCGATCCAAATATGCGTACCCACCGTTTCTTACTGCGCTTGCTTCTGTAGACATATTCATTTCCTCCTAATATGGTTTTATAGAGAAATCAAAAAAGGCCGGTACATTGGCCGACCTGATCACCGAGGCTCAAAAGCTAAGGTGTGTTCCTTATTTGATTTTCCATGCTATAAATTTACCACATGAAAAGTCCAGTAGCAGTTCATAAAACGGTCAATTTCCAATCAAATAGCAGTCAACAAAAAAGGAACCCATTATCAGGCTCCTTATCAAAACATTAAACTTTTAAGGCTTTTCTTAATGAATCTTTCATGTTACTAACAAAATTATCGCGTGTCTCAGGAGATAACTCCAAAAGAGAAAGATAAGGATTTAAATCCTCCAATTCAACTAATAATAGTTCTCCCGAAGGTGTACGACATGCATCAACACGTTGAATACCACAATCTAGGTTATTCCAATCAATGAATTTTTGAGCAAAGGACAAGTCTTGTTCAGTTGGTGCATATTCTTTCAATTCCCAGCGTTTATCTTTATCAGGCGCATTCATTGCATATTGAAAGTTCTTGTCAATGAAGTAAAATGATACTTCGTATTCAAAAGGAATAAACGGCTGGACCAGGATACTATGGTTCTCATTATCTATTTCATTAGTTACTTCCGCTTGAGAAATACGCTTCATGCCAATGGAATCGGCACCATCTTTTGGTTTAACAATAAAGTCTTCAACATTGGGTAGATGTTTAATATTTTCAATGGAATCTATTGTAGGTATGACAGGGAATTTCGCGTTTGTTAACTCAAGCAAATACTCTTTTCCATTCATATCTGCCTTGCCATTAAATGAATTGTAAGTATTTAATCCCTTGCCCACTATTCTTTTTCGAAAAGCTTCATACTTTTCTTTAAAGTTCGCAACAGGGCCTGCATTTCGAAAGACGATTAAATCGATAACATCCTCGAAGCTCTCTATATCCCCGGATGGCAAATTACCAAATCAAACTCTTCTCTAAGTTGGGAAGTGAGGTAGAGGTCTTCTTCATAATAGTTCCTACCTTTAGCTGGATAGTAAAGGTCTGTTACAAATAACAACTTCTTCACGTAGGAGCACCTAACTTTCGTATTAATTTTATTAACTCATTCTTAACATATTATACGATGCTAATCTCCTATTCAACGAAAACAAAGAAAAGGCAAAAGAGGAACGCCCGGTCATGTGCCGCCTTTTGCGGCCGTGCGCTTCATTCTCGCCCGATTTCCACAGTACAAATAATTCACGTAAAAAGTCTAACGAACGGCAACAAAACGGCAAGATTCTGGCAAAAAACCGGAACCCCTTTTTACACGACTGAGCTGGCTGGAACTGAGTTTTCAACAAGGACGGTTAAGCGGAGCATTCCGGCAAGTGTGTCCAGTGCTGCCTGTTTAATCTCTCTTAACCTGCGATCACTCATGTGCAGTTCCCCCGCAATGATATAGTCAAACTCTCCCTCATTGTCCAGGTAACTCCGCTGGATAACCTCACGTTGAATGCTGGAAAGTTTACTCATCACCAGTTCCAGTAGCTCATCCTTTGCTTGAAACTTTGCTTCCTTGTCCTCATTGAATATGGTGATTTCCTCCGTCTGCTTGCTGATCGTATTGGTGGATTGATGCTCTCTATATGAATACTCCTGTGCAACCGCTATCTTTTATCTTATAAAACCGCTCTACCACATTATCTTTTTACTGCCACACTACCTATTGAAGGAAACATAATATGTGTATCTGGTTCCATTAAATATTCTCCGAATGTCAAAACAAAAGCGTCAGCTCTGTCTGGAGACTTAAGCCCACGCCTTTTCATATCTTTCTTACTTTCAAGCAGTATTTTTCCTTCACTGGTCGTGTTCCATTTACGTGCTGTAAGTTGGGTTATAAGAACATCATCATCAGGCAATTGCAGAACGCTCACATCTCCATTTATAAAATTGCTCATATTCTGTTCTAATTGTTCCTTTATGGATGCCCACATTTCAGTAACCAGGTTCCCATAGTGCTCATCTAAAGAAGAAGAGCCATTGTTAATTGGAATGATCTCATATGGTAGCCCTTCTTCAGCTACGATTTCATTTAGTCGATCCGTTACTCCTCCACCTACACCGCTATCATCTACTCTTATTCTGATTCGGTTCAAATCTTGATGAGCTAAATGTAGTTCTTTAGCCAGGCTGATTACCCAGCCAGCAGTAACCATTGTGTCTTTCTTGAAATGATGGTGTTCCCCTACAACTCTTGGCCCTATACCAGCAAACATTGAGGTCTCATCATCACCAAACCGTGCAACGTCCACACCTATAGTTAGCATGTCTCCAGTGGGTTCCACCTTTACTTCTTTAGCTGCAAATTCAGCTACTTCTAAAGAAATAAATGTATCCGATTCTCCACGGGGAAATTCACCTTCAACCCGGACTCTCCATACGTCACTACCTTCACCATATTTACGCTTGAGCATGGCGATATTATCCTTGCTGGTTCTTGGACTGTCCAAGCAGGATACCTTGCGTGTTTTATAATCCGCCCTGTCCTTATTGTGTGAATCATAAAAAACACCCGACGTTTTTGTCGGGTTGCCGCACATCAATATTTTATTGAATTCACCCGACAATGTACCTAAAATGGCCTCCATAATTGGATCGGCAACGCCTGAAGCTTCATCCACAATGAAAAGCATATAGTCTTCATGGAAGCCCTGCATATTTTCGGGCTTGGTAGCTGTACGAGCTGTAGCGAACCAGCGTTCCTCATAATTCTTCATGTAGATTTTGGTCTTTGTCCATTTTAGAATCCGTTTCAATACCGGACTTTTAGATTGCCACTTATTAATCTCAGCCCATAAAACGTCATGCAACTGTGCCTTGTAGGAGCTGTACAAATCACCTTTGGATATGGGAAACACGACAAGAACCATAGAGCCGTTGCCGCTTCTAATCCTGTTTTCCCTACGCCCTGACCTGAACGTACTGAAACGCGCGGATTATTAGCTAAATCCATTAGAGTGCTTGCCTGCCAATCATCAGGATAGAACTTAAGCATCTCTTGGCAGAACAATGTGGGATTCTTGCGATACTCAGGAATCCGTTTCTTGAATGCTTGAAGCCTCCGTTTCGTCTCCGGTGAGTCCTTCTGTTTCATCACCTACCACCGCCTCTACCCAATCATCAATTAGATCGTCTTCTGTATTGCCTTCACCCGTGACCTTTGCTCTTTCAAGTTCAAGTTTCTCACGCTGCATCTTAAGTTTTTCGTCTTCAATCATCCGTTTATGTTTATCTGGCAACAAATCCATATATTTAGTCAGCACGTCCAATGCCTTGGTTTTGTCGTGTAGCTTTACACTCACTCCATCCTTACCCTGCTTGACTTCTGAAACCAGAGTTCCATCAATTTCATCACTGTTCTTAAAAGAGACATAATTATATCTGTACTTCTTCGTTTCTCCAGTCTCCGCATCAAAGACCGGTTCTCCTTCTAATCCAAGAACGTCTTCTTCCCTTTGACCAAATTCCACGTAATCTGTAATGTCTGCAAAAGCTATCTTCATGTACTCCATCAGTACGCGCTGAGCATTCAATCCTACTTCATCAATCATAGATTCCTTGTGCTGTCGAATAATGTTTTGAATTTCAACTTTCTTCAACAGAGCGAACCCAATCTGATAGGCAGTTTTCTTGCTGTATCCCGCCGCAATCGCTGACCTGGTAGCATTGAAGTCTCGAAGGTATTCATAAGTGAATATCCTTTGCTTAGGCGTTAATCCGTCCTCATCGGGAATTTCTGGTTCAGGTTCTTCAACAGTCGCTGGAGCGCTCTGTACTTTTTTGGAACGTTCCATACTACTGGAGCGTTCCGATACCTTTTTCGGAGCGTTCCGTATTTCTGGAGCAACTTTTATCTCTTTAGCAAGTGCGTCAACTGTAAGCGGGGTAGCATATACCTCTCTTGGCTTATCATCTCTATATGTACCAATGAGTCTGCGCCGCTCCAGTTCATCAATCAGTCTGGCTGCTCTGCTATAGCCTATCCTCATCCTTCTCTGTAATAAAGAAACCGAGGCTTGTTTGGCCTCGGCTACAATTTGGACAGCTTTTAGAAAAAGCTCATCAGGATATGATGTTGGGTCTTCATCTTCATCTGGAGCTTCTTTATTATAAGGCGCTCCATTTTCATCAGAACGTTCCGTATCCTTCACTTCTCCAGCAATTAAACTATCCCACTTATCTTTAGCCTTCCATCCTCTTACCGTACCTTCAGATACACTAAGTTGAGAGGCTATTTCTGTGAGACGTATGTTGCCGGAACTGGCTTTGTATAAATCAAATGCTTCGTCCCGTTTCGGATCTCTCTTTCGTCCCATATCTTATTATTCCCCCCCTTTTGATAATGTATCTGAAGCTAAGGAAAAGTTTCCTGACATACAAAAGAAGCCGCCTATTGGTGACCCGTATCTCTAAACATATCATTAGTAAAATTATCGACTGCACTTGATCTATAAAAATCTTTGTATCTTGCTGGACTTCTATCCAATCATCATAAAGTTTCCTTAAATAATAATTTCCTCTGTGCCATTTTTCGCAATTTTAATCCCCGCGTAAGCCGCAGGACTCAATTCATCGTAAATAACCGAAACAATTGGCAGTCCATCAAAAATTACTCAACGTGATAACCAACTTAGCTTCATCCCCCCCTCTTTTTGTTTGTCACCAATTATTTGGTGAACTTCTCAGGAGTAACAAAAAAACCACCCTTCATTGGATGGCTTAAAATTCTGTTCATGCTATTTAATAGTAGGGTTAATAAAATCTACGGCGCCATAACTTCTTCCTTTTATTTCAATAACAAGTTTTTGAACCCCTGTTAAATTAACAGTTATGTTTTCTCGGACACTTCCTCCGCCCAATGAAACCTGTTTTAGGACATCCCCATTTTCATTTTTAAAAGAAATATTCCTTAAAAATTGATAATTACTTAGATTCTCATCATCTATACCCAAAGCTAATTTTAATTCAGAATATCGATTGTTTAATGCATAGTTTAGCTTAATAGTTTCACTTCCAAAATAATAATTGCCATCTATTTTAAACCCTACAGAGCCATACGATTCCCTGTTTATCACCATACTTTTGTTACTACTAAGAGAAGGATCAATATCAGAGTCTATCGAATCAGGAGTCCCTAAAGGTTTACCCTCGCTTTTTTCTCCTATTATCACACTTTTATTATTAGAATCCCACGTAGTTTTAACTCCTACAAGATCACTAACAACAGACAGAGGAACATAAGTATTTCCATTTGCAATAAAGGGTTTTGCACTTCCCGTAGGAGTTTTGTCGATGCCATTTTGTATTAATTTAATACCGTAGTTGACCTCTAGCTTTACCGTATTAGAAGCTGCATAGGCAACCCCTCCTGTTAGGAGCGTGGCACAAGCAAGGCCCAACACAAAGCCTTTAATTTCTTTTTTCAAAAGAATTTCCTCCCATTTTAAAAAACATCGGACAATAGTACCTTTTTCCAGATCGAATTATAGGGGAAAAGACTCATTTAATCCAGTATTTATTTTCCAGCAATCATTTTCTATCATAATTTACAAAAGCTTTTTAACTTGCCGCAGTCATTCACGACAAATAGACCCGTGTATCCTACTTAGCTGTCACATATAAATAAAGCCGCTTTCAGCGGCTTTCAGGCTGTCGAGAAAGTCTCGACAGCTTTTTTTATGTTCATTTTGTTTAAGACGACACCGCGTTAATGTTGTATAATATAGGTAACTATTGTAGAACGGACGGTGTTGATATGCTGCGACCTCATCGAGACAAACAACAATCTTTTGAATTGGTTTCTCTGGAAGAACTGGTACCGCAAGATCATCTGCTTCGTAAAGTGGATACATATATAGACTTCTCCTTTATTCATGAGAAGGTAAGCCCGCTGTATTGTGCGGACAACGGGCGTCCTGCCATTGATCCTACCGTGTTGTTTAAAATGATCTTTCTCGGTTATTTCTATGGCATTCGCTCAGAACGGCAACTCGAGCGTGAAATTCAGACGAACCTGGCTTATCGCTGGTTCCTGGGGCTGGGCTTAACGGATAAAGTTCCAGACCATACGACGATTAGCTGGAATCGTCGCACTCGCTTTAAAGACACCACGATCTTTCAAGATATCTTCGATGAAATTGTGCTGCAGGCGATCTCTCACCGAATGGTGGGTGGGCGTGTTCTCGTCACCGATTCCACACACGTCAAAGCCAATGCTAACAGGCACCAGTACACCAAAGAACAAGTGTTGCAGAATACCAAAGACTATATGGACGAGCTTAACGAAGCGGTGAAGGAGGACCGGAAAAGCCACGGAAAAAAGCCTTAAAATCCCGAGAGGAAGTGAACGAAGAAAAAGAAATTAAAGTGAGCAAAACCGACCCGGACAGCGGCTATATGATCCGTGATGGCAAGCCTGAAGGCTTCTTCTATCTGGACCACCGCACAGTGGATATGAAGTACAATCTGATTACGGATGTGCATGTGACGCCAGGGAATGTACATGATTCTGTCCCCTATTTGTCCCGTTTGGATCGACAAAGAGAACGCTTTGGTTTTCAAGTAGAAGCTGTTGCGCTAGATTCAGGTTATTTAACGACGCCGATTTGCCGAGGTTTGCAAAACCGAAAGATTTTTGCCGTGATTGCTCACCGAAGATTCCATCCCAGACAAGGGCTGTTTCCGAAATGGAAGTTTGAATACGATGCCAAACGCAATGTGTATAGATGCCCAGCCCAACAGGAACTGCCCTACCGAACGACGGACCGTAAGGGATACCGGCAGTATACCTCTGACCCAGCTCAGTGTCAGCATTGCCCACTGCTAGACCAGTGTACCCAGTCTCGAAACCACCGCAAAGTGGTGACTCGGCATGTCTGGGAAGACAGCAAAGAGTGGGTACGGAGCAACCGGCTAAGCCCATCCGGGAAACGGCTGTACCGCAAACGAAAAGAGACGATTGAGCGAAGCTTCGCGGATGCCAAAGAGCTCCATGGGTTTCGCTATTGCCGTTTGCGCGGTCTACCAAACGTCAGGGAACAAGCCCTTATGACGGCAGCCGTGCAGAACATGAAGAAGATGGCGATCCACCTGGATCGCCTGGAGAAACAGGGGTAACCCCCCTGTTTCTCCAGAGACCAGAGCCTTATGATGTAAAGAAAAAGAAACCCACGTCTCAAAAGACGGGGTTTCTCAGAGTGTCGAGAAAGTCCAGAGGACTTTTCGACACTTCTATTTTTATATGGGGAGACGCATCTTTTAAAACAAAAATCGATTTAAAACGATCTGAGGACCCTAGTTTTTAGACCACTAAGACAGTTTTAAACCCCCTGCAAAAAAACAGGGGGTTTCTCGACAATCTGAAAGCCGCTTTCAGCGGCTTTATTCAATAATTTATTATTGCGTCAACATAGGATCAAAGAAACCGACCTGAACTGATCCGCTACCTTTTCTCTCAATCTTAATTTTCAACTTTAGTGCATTACTAACATCTAAGTTTAAGTCTTCTGGGAGATTACCTGGAGTGATTTCTTTAGAATAAATCTCTTTTCCATCAGCAGATATCGTTACTTGTGCAACGCCGCCTTTATCTTTAAATTCATCTGTTACCCCAAGTTTTGCTTTGAACATCTTCATTTTCCCATTCAAAGGATACTCCACATACTGCCAGGAATTTTCCTCAAGAGAATATGAGTACAATGTCATGAGCAAATAACTTGAATGTTCATTGCCTACATTATCGGTAACTTTTTTACTACTGTTGTATTGAGTATCTAAAGAAGTCATAGAGTCTCCATATTGGCTATTCATATACTTTATATCTTTATTTAAATACAGCGTTTTGCTTTCTCCTGTTTCCCCACCAATATAAATAGTTTTAGAGTTTCCATCCCACTTTGCACTTTGACCAAGAGCACTTGAAATGAAACCTAAAGGAACATAGGTTGTCCCGTTATAAACGAATGCTTTACTGTCATCAGTTGGCATTTTTGAAACATTATTAATCTTTATATCTTTGACATTGTAGAAGACCTCAATCATTGATCCACTAGCAGCAAAAGCTGTAACACCAGTCATTAATGAGCCTGCCACAAGTCCTAATACAAGTCCTTTTAATTTGTCTTTCATCTAAATATCCCGTCCCTTATATAGTGAGTTAGACCTAGTCTCAAAGTCATAATATAGGTTTCCCTCCCTCTCTGTACAGGAATATTTTAACATCATTTTCGGATAACCCTTCACAGTAGGCGAATGACACACAGCGGAATCGAACCGCTATAATCCTGTATGTGTCATATCCCCGGACTAGGCCGGGAAAAGTTTGCTACTGACGTGGCGGCCAATCCCATTGCTCCAGACCGTCTCCTTGACGAACGTTCAAAACTCTAAACGGTGCGCCGAATTCATTCCATACGGACAGATTGACCATCCCGATAGTATCAGGGTTAACATAAACGACTACTGCTGCAAGCGTCTTACCTTCTGTGTCCTTGTAGTGGACCATTCTTCCGATCGTTGGTTTCATATCGCATAATCTCCTTTTCATAACAAAAAGAGCAACGGTTTCCCGTTACCCTCTCTGTACAGATATCATTTTTGATGTGGACAGGATTCGAACCTGCATTACGCCAGTCCTCCGCTTTGTGCCATTTGCGTCTGGCTCTGCCCTTTGACTTTCAGCGTCTCCCGCCATTATTGGCACTTTTCCACCACCACATCATTATTGTTTGCGCCCTAACCCTCCGTCATGCGCTTGCCACTGCCGCCCCCTTATACACGCGGTATGGTTCCCAACGGGAATTATTTCACAGCGATTACCGTCAATCGCTATAGTCCGCATTACATGCGGAACAATCTGCCGCCCTTATTGATGGGGTATTATGACCCTCTTTACGGCTGTTCGAATTAGTTGTAGTTCGATGTGGGCGAGGCGTGTATCACGGCCTTGCGTCTATTCCGCCACCACATTTAAATCTTAACGATTACTGAAGTTGACTAGCTAGTGATTTAAGGCCACTTGGTACATCAATTTGTTTTCCATCATGTTCATTTCCGTTTACATAAGCTGTGTCTTTGTCTACATAGTAAACTACACCTTCGCCGCCGATAACCGGAAAGCCGCTTTCGTCGTAATCCAGATTGGTACCTACATACTTGCCATGCTTAACTGCTTCATCTTCCAATGGATGGAGATGGAGAATTTTTTCCTTGTCCAAGTAAGCGTAACTATGTGCCATGTTTATTGCCTCCTAGAATAGATTTAATTTGTTTCCTGAATAAAGTGTAAATCCTTTCTACTACGCGCCTACTACGGATTTATTAGTTCCTACTATCAGCAGAAAATAAAGTAGTAGACGGAGCCTAGAAATTGAAACAGCGACAGCCAAGGACGAAAAAAAAGTCCTAGACTGTCGCTTTTCCATTGAACTAACGTTCCTCGTTAGTTGAATAAGCACGCTTTCTTTTATTACACAATATCTTCGTACTGTTCAGTATTTCTATCATTCATCTTTTACTTTTATAATGAGAAGTGTTAGACTAATATAGGTTTTATATACTTATTACCGATTACTAAGATGTGTAATCAATGAAAGGATTTGATGAATGTGGAATCGACTAATTTCAAAGTTATACCTGAAAAACTTAAAGGTAGGACGATTGAAGATGTCGCCATCACTACTAATGCCGTGGTTATTAAATTTACTGATGGTACTTTTTTAGATATCTATCTCGATGAGGCTGCACAAACATTAAAGACATCAACAAACAAGCTGGATAGTTAACTCAACACTTTACACTTAGCTATCATTTTCCCAGCTTCCTCCTTCACAGTTTGCGTCAAATGCGACATAAAACCTCCACTTATCTTGTTCAACTAAACTGCCCGTTAGCTTAATGGATTACCTATCCGTTGAGGAGATGTCAGAAGCTCAAGTTCTCTTTTCGTTTCGGGATGAACCACTATACTATCAGTAAGGTTTAGAGATGATTCTTTTACCTTTCTCCCCCATCTCCTTGAAAAGGAACGCCAATCACATACCATTTCGATGACATACCTCTTTGGCATGGGTAATGCCTCTTTTGTATTGGGGTTAATAACCCAATACTCCCAATGGTGCTTATTTTTACGTTGATGTCGGAGCCATGCGTATTTCCAATTCAACTCATCTTCTAGGTTCAAAGGTTTCCCGGAATAAATTTTTTTTGCGTAGGGAAAGAACTCAGCCGGTGAAAACTTCGACCAATCGTGAATAATCCCCTGAATATACAGGCCTTCCTTCCAACATTCAATTAGGACATTCAGTTTGTGATTAAGGATGTATAAGAAATATTTCCAGTAAGCTTTTATCATTGGATTTATTGCTCCTTTCTACATTAAACTTCGTTCCGCTTGAAAAAGCCCTATGATTTTCAATACAAATTGGAATTCTTTGAAAAACCAAACAAAAATAAAAAATCCCACCTCCAAGAACGATGTCTTGGGGACGAGATTTCGTCGTGGTGCCACCCCAGTTCGCTAATCTGTCTTCAGATTAACCTTATCGAGTACGGCATGATATACATGCTTATACTCTAGCTCTGTAACAGGAGCTCCTGTCACACCATCCCCTGAAATGGCTCAAGTTCCGATGTGATGCTCAGAGATTTGGTTCAATAAGGTCTCCTTTACTCCTTTTCAGCTACCAGAGTTCTCTGTTAAAGTAAACCTTATTTACTCTTCCCGTCATTGCATTTGTGTAATTTTACCAAATACCTATTGAGTTTGTAAATACAAGAATGTTGGAACTATCCTGCCCGTTAGCTTTATGAAGCATTGTCAGTTTAGAACTTTATTTTCTCTAACACCTACAATAAAGACCGCAAAGGCTTAAGCCCTTACGGTCTAATTTACTTCTGGCATCCTAAGTCCAATTTCACCTTCCTTGTTCCGTCCCCTTCCATAGTCAATAGTGACAAAATCCAGTGTTCGGTTGACTTTAAGACTTTTTGCTATGCTTTCTATGGCCTTACGTCTTTTGTCTGCAAACGTAGTCGCTGAGATTCCTGGTATATCCTTACGATAACCCTTCTCTAAATATTGTTGTGCTTTGAGGTACTTCATTCCATCCAGAAATAGCAACTTTGCAATCAACCCTTCATGTTTATCGCGTATATTATTTATTGCAAATTTAATGTTATTTGTGAGGAATTGATAAAATTTATAATTCACGTGGCGCTGGTCTTTGAGTAGAACGGCATTTGCTGTAACATCTGCTGTCAATTCTTGTCCCGAAACTCGTTTAGCAACCGATCCCTCTGCCGAAAGCAAATCATATGCAGCCATACCGTTTTCCAACTGATGGAGTGAATATTCATAGTTCTTTATTACATCTATTAGATCAGTATATTTGTTCAGTAGCCACTTTGTTTTTTTATATCATCTTGTTCGATATCGTCAAAAAAATTCACCTGAATAATTTTTATCGTGTCAGCAGCACCCTCTACTTTATCAATAAATGTTACAGGTTGATTATCCATGGATATCACTCCTTACGCAGCCTAACGTATCTAAGATTTTTCTCGATTATCATTTGAAGCTATATTTTTAAAAAAACAATATCCAGCATACATTATGGGGCTTAATACGTTAGTTTTCATCTCATTTTACTATGAAACGAATTTTCAGAATCTAAACTACTTTTTTGAGTTGCTTTTTGTAAAGCCATTTAAAATATTAGCACCCTCATCAGACACATAACAGATTAAATGGGCATATTTTAGATCGTGCATAGCCCAATACTAATTTAAAGGGGATAACAAGAAATGAATCGTTCAGTAACTACACCAGGTCAACAATTCACCACAGGCCAAGATTCAATACCTCAAATGAGTACTGTTCAGCCATTACCTCAAATGAGCACTGTTCAGCCGTTACCTCAAACATCTGCTGGAGCCGCGTCTTATCCAACTACAGAGCAAATCAATCAACTTAACTACCTGAACTCAAATCCGCATCTTTTAGTCGATTATGTTGCTAAACAAAAAGCAGGACAAAACCCACCTCTTCCAGGTAGCCAAACATCCCCTCCATACTATTTAAGAAATCATAATTTCCCTGAAATTCCTTACCGCACACTAACTGCTTCCCAAAGGATAAATTTAGTTTCTTGTTTCGGTAGTCCTAAATTCACTTTTATAATTACTGGTATTAGCGCAGCCGGACCAATGACGGCACATCTCATGCGAGTTACGAGCATTGCGCCAGATTTTATGTCCTTTAGTGGGATTTGGCTCGATCCATCAGATGGATTTCTTAAATTCAATACTTTTTTTGATGCTTTTACACAAGGCGTAGCCGCCTGCTAACTTAAGGTTGTAAGTCTTAAATGCGCCGAGACAATCGTCTCACTACCCAGGTGGTAACAATAATTTATCCATAAGAAGACAGAAATCTTGTGCATAAGCTGAGTGATTTTTTAAAAATCGTTTTTATGCTATTCTAATTCTCAGTTTTATTTTCTGACACCCCTCTTCTCCTATAAATATGTTTACGATGAGAGCTATAGGAGAAGAGGCAATATTATCTCTCTGGATATTATCATTTGCTCTATTATACGCCTTGTATAGCCTAATCCCCAAATATTCCATATAGATTAAAAATACCCATATCCTCTGTTGTATCAAAATCAATACATATGTTTCAATGCTGTGAATGTGATATTTCAAATGTTTAATATGGTGGGGTATGACCGCTTTGGGCGGATGAATAAATCTCGAGTATCGTCCCTTGAGATAATGTTGCTTTATAGGGGTATTAGTCTGTCTCTTCAAATTCTTCGCAGGCTAGTTCACCAAAACCCATTTCCTCCGGTTCAACGCCCAGCGTACCTGTTTTGAGGCATTTACCTTTAACCAAATACCTGCATTCTCTGCAAATTATCACTTCATCAGCTTGCATCCGATCATCTCCTTGGTATATAGGGGTATAGGGTAAGAGGCCAGAAGGCCCCTGTTTAGGCGCTCGGTTGATCCAGCGTGTCAATAATTACTTCCGGCCCGTCTAACATCCAGTATTTTGTTGCGTGGTCGCTGCTGAATGCTTCGTTAAGCACAGCCTGAATCCGGTCATAATGTTCTTGCTTCAAGCAACCAAACACCCTGTCATCCCAATCTTCGTACATTTCGTCATATTGTGTTTCGATGTACTGACGGAGCATAGCCTTTGCGTCCGGATGCCAGCGATGTTCCTTAGCGACATACCATGTGTGCAGCAGCAGGTCTCCGTCCTCTTTTGCTTGTTCACGTAGACAAGTGATGTCGCCTCCTTTAGCTCTGCTTTTGGAACCTTTCAATCAACTCGGAGCGCTCCTGCCAAAATTTCTCCACAGTTTCTAATGAATCATCCGTTTTCAGACTAGGTATTACAACAAGAACCTCTTTCGCTTCTACAAAGATATCTTCATCAGACAACCTTTCTTTGTGATATTTCCTTTTAAGTTCGTAGGGTTGATACAGCCCTACGGATATTTTTTTGACTCCTGGTCTAGTTACCAGTTCATTGATCAAATCATCAGTGCTTACATTCTTTAAATCAGGAAGTCTGTTATCCAGTTGTCATATATTGGGTATAGTCATACTGTTTCTCCTTTCTTGAGTGTTTTGATTCAACTAAGTAATCGAGAGTCGGCAGCGGTAGTCGTCATTTAGGCTGATCTAGCAGCCATTGCTCCAAAAACTTCCGAGTCTCCCTCGCAGGGAAGTACCATTTGCTGCTCACTTTTCGCTTTGGAAAATCGGGATGAAAAAAAAATTGCTCTTGTATGAAATTCCAACTCATACATGTGCGACGCTTTAATTCAGCCGCATCCCAAAATACGTACTCTACATCAGCTTCTTTTAAGACCTCAGCTATCTTCGATTTGACCAGTTGAAAGGCTTCTTTTTCGTCAATGCTGACTGACAACATGTTCATCCCTCCTTAACTGTTGCTTTCTGTTAATTTTTTGGGAACCAGGTTGATCTCCAGCCCCAAAGCATCGCAAGCTTTTCTAAGCGTGGTTTCGTTCCACCGACGACTTCCATTTAGCAAATTGTGCATGTACTGCGGGGAACACCCAACTAAATGAGCTAAATCAGAAGGATTTAATCCTTTTTCATTTATAAGTGGCCTCATTTGTTCAGAAACCTTCATTTCATCACCTCCGTTGAATCAATATTAATCTATTTGATTAATTAAATTAAACGCTTTAGATTATTAATCATATAAATTAATATAAATGCTCGTTTTTTCGCCTATTTGCTTCTTTTTAATCTATTTGCTGTTTGTATTTTAATCTATTTGTTGATATCATTAATTCATCAATTAGTTTAAAAGGAGCGGTCACAGGACATGTCTAGTTATCCTAACCGGATAAGAGAGATTAGAAAATCAAAAAAGAAATCAGGAGTACAAGTAGCGGAATTTTTAGGAATTACCCCTCAATTTCTATACAACATCGAAAAAGGAAGCCGAACCTTAAATACTGAGGTGGCTTCAAAATTAGCCGAGTATTTTGATGTAACTGTAGATTACCTCCTTGGCCGTACAGAAGCCGAAAAAGATGATCGCCAGTACCCAGAGTGGGCCACATCAAAGGACATTCGAGATTTTAAAACAATACTTGAAGAAGATGTGCCGGTAATGTTCGACGGCGTACTAATCTCAGAAGATGACAAAGAAAAAATTAAACGGGTCATGGAAGCTATGTTCTGGGATGCTAAAAAGAACAAAAAAGATTAGTTGTATTTGAATAAAATAGCTTCTTTAAATATTCACTTTGCGCTTTCACCGCTGCGAGGCGGTTTCACATACACAAAAAACGGAACACATGTTCCATTGGAGGAATAAACATGGCAAACTTTAAAAGATTAAAGAGTGGATGGCGGTATCGGTTAAAGTACACCGATCCGTTTACACAGCAGCAAAAGGAGAAATCAGAACGGGGGTTCCGTACAAAACCGGAAGCAGAGTTAGCTGCAGCAGAATTTTTAAAGAAAATAAAACAAGGCTACGAACAGATTGATATGCCTCTCGTTGATTATATAGAAAGTTGGATCATTAACTATAAAAAAGGAGATGTTAGAAAAAACACACTTAAACAACATATGAATAATCTAAAAACACACATCAAGCCTTATTTTAAAAAATTAATGATAAAAGATTTAAAACCAGATATGTACCAAAAATTTTTAGATGCTTGTTTAGAAAAAAACTTAAGCCGAAGAACAGTCGAAATAATTAACTCAACAGTTTACAGTGCTTTAGAACTCGCAGTAATTCAAGGAAAGTTAGAACGTAATCCATGCATAGGATCAATTATTAAGGGAGAGAGGAAACAAAAAACTATTGATTTCATTGATTCTGAGGATATTCCTCGTTTTCTTTATACAGCAAGAGGATATGGTTATATCTACTGGATATTTTTCAAGTTACTGTTGGAGACTGGCATGCGTAAGGGTGAAGCCGCTGCTTTAAAGTGGTCTGATATTAATTTTAAGGAGAAAAAAATTCA
Organism: Paenibacillus sp. SEL1; assembly: GCF_054602535.1. Classification (NCBI taxonomy): domain Bacteria; kingdom Bacillati; phylum Bacillota; class Bacilli; order Caryophanales; family Paenibacillaceae; genus Paenibacillus; species Paenibacillus sp. SEL1. The sequence goes on from NZ_CM137723.1 coordinate 5,245,331, forward strand.
CATTAATGAAACTTTGGATTTTCAACCTGATAACGAGGACGAGCTATTCGGGGAAACAAAAACCTTTAGATCAAAACGAACAATCAGTGTAAGTACATCTCTAATCAACGATCTGAAATATCATGCTAGTTGGCAGAATCAGAATAAAATTAATCTTGGAGAAACAATGTACCGACATGATTTAAATCTCGTTCTATGCCGGAATGACGGGCGTCCTATGCCGAAGTCAACACTATTTAACGCATTTAAGCGTATCTTGAAACGTGCTAGTCTCGATGAGGTTTTACGTATCCATTCTCTTCGTCACACCTACGCAGTGCTCATGCTTGAAGCTGGAGCCGATATAAAGTTTGTCCAGGAACAGCTTGGTCATGGTAGTGTGCAGATTACATCTGATGTATACGCACACATTTCTAAAAAGTTAGAGAAACGTAACATAGATAGATATGAGGAATATACAAGCAAAATTCTCGGCTCAAACAATTTAAAGTTGGGGGACGTTTGGGGGACACCCCAGAAGAATTGATAACATCCTCTGAAATGTCCCCCATTACAATTCCCCAAAAAACCGCATACTTACAGGATTTTATCTATTAATACAGCGTCAGATATTGATCGCGTTCCCATTGATGAACCTGTGTTCTGTACATATCCCATTCAATTTCCTTAAGCTCATAGAAGTAGGCCAGAGCATGGTCGCCTAGTGCGTCAGAGATAACTTCGCTCCGAATAAGCTCAGACAAAGCTTCTTTCAAGTCGGCAGGCAGACTTGGAATGCCTTCTTCAATCCGCTCTTCCTCAGACATTACGTAAATGTTACGATCAATCGGAGCTGGCAGAGCCAACTGACGTTTGATACCATCCAAACCTGCTCTCAGCATCACTGCCAAGGCCAAATAAGGATTCGCTGCCGGGTCAGGGTTACGAACTTCGACGCGAGTGCTCAGACCACGGGACGCAGGAATCCGAATCATTGGACTGCGATTGCTTGCAGACCAAGCCACATAACAAGGCGCTTCATAACCTGGTACGAGACGTTTGTAGGAATTTACCGTTGGATTCGTGATCGCTGCCATTGCACGTGCATGTTTAAGAATACCAGCCATATAGTGGCGGGCCGTCTGGCTTAATCCGAGTTCGTCCGTTTCATCATAAAATACGTTTTCATTGTCCTTAAACAACGATTGATTGCAGTGCATACCGGAGCCATTTACACCAAACAAAGGTTTTGGCATAAAGGTAGCATGCAACCCATGCTGACGAGCAATCGTCTTAACAACGAGCTTGAACGTTTGAATCTGGTCGGCAGCTTTAATTGCATCTGCATATTTAAAGTCAATTTCATGCTGACCAGGTGCAACTTCATGATGAGATGCTTCAATTTCGAAGCCCATCTCTTCAAGCTTAAGTACAATTTCACGACGGCAGTTTTCACCCAGATCCATCGGAGCCAGGTCAAAATACCCGCCTTGGTCATTCAGTTCTGTAGTTGGCTCGCCTTTTTCATCCGTTTTGAACAAGAAGAATTCAGGCTCTGGTCCGACATTCATCGAAGTGTATCCCAACTCTTCTGCTTCCTTAAGTACACGTTTCAAGATGCCCCGCGGGTCACCTGCAAACGGAACTCCATCCGGCTTGTAAATATCGCAGATTAAACGAGCTACACGATCCGAGGTTACCCAAGGGAATACCACCCAAGTGTCCAAATCCGGATATAAATACATATCAGATTCTTCAATACGCACATAACCTTCTATGGAAGAACCGTCAAACATCATTTTATTATCCAATGCCTTTTCCAGTTGACTAACCGGAATTTCAACGTTCTTAATAGTGCCCAGCAAATCTGTAAATTGCAAACGAATAAAACGAACATTTTCCTCTTTCGCAATCCGAAGGATATCTTCTCTGCTATAACTCACTCTAACCTCTCCCTTTCTGTAACGACTATATACAAATCTGTTGTTCTATAAATTACTTAAATGATGAGACCTGGTTTTAAAGTAAGGCGACCTTATACCAAGAGGTAAGTCAAAGCATTATCTCTTATTGAAGAACCGTGATAATTCGCCTTGGATTAGGGACACCTGTCCTGGTCTTTTGCCTGCAACAAGTTGTTGTTTCAGTAAGCGGTGAAGCTGAGTATCGGACATTTCACGGCGTTTGACTTCCGTATCTGCAGTAATAACCGTAGCTTCCTCCGATTCCTTGGTAACCGGATTCATGACTTGTTTAATTCCCGCAATGTTAACACCCTTCTCGATCAACGCCTTAATTTCAAGCAGACGCTCTACGTCATTAAAAGAAAAAAGACGTTGGTTTCCCGATGTACGGGCAGGAACTATCAAGTTATGCTGTTCATAATAACGAATCTGACGTGCTGACAAGTCCGTTAGCTTCATGACAATACCTATTGGAAATAAGGCCATATTTCTGCGAATTTCGTCGCCCATTTGTCATCAACCTTCCAGTGATCTATTATTCACCTTATTGTACATTTAGCTGATGCAAAGTGTCAATGACATGTTAGAAAAACTCACAATAATTTACGTTCTTTCATCGTTTGCAGAGCCATAAGCACTCCAAATTTAACATGAGAGTAGGTTAAGCCCCCTTGCATGTAACCAATATAAGGCTCACGAATCGGAGCATCTGCGGATAGTTCCAAACTTCCCCCTTGTATGAACGTACCTGCTGCCATGATAACTGGATGCTCATAACCAGGCATATCCCACGGCTCCGGCACCACATGGCTATCCACGGCAGCCGCACGCTGAATTCCCTGTACAAAAGCAATTAGATGTTCTGGTCCGCTAAAAGAAATAGCCTGAATCAAATCCGTACGCTCTTCATGCCAGGCAGGTTTGGTCTCAAATCCCATCTCCTCAAAGACCGCAGCTGCGAATACACTCCCTTTAACCGCTTGCCCAACCAGTGTTGGGGCAAGGAATAGTCCCTGAAATATGCCTCGTGTAGTACCTAACATGGCACCTACTTCTCCACCGATTCCAGGTGCAGTTAATCGGTAGGATGCCAGCTCTACATACTTTTGTTTGCCGCAGATATATCCACCCGTTTCAGCAATGCCACCACCGGGATTTTTAATCAACGAACCTGCCATCAAATCGACACCGACCTGAGTAGGTTCCAGCTTCTCGGTAAATTCACCGTAGCAATTGTCAACAAAGACAATGACGTCAGGTTTTATTTCCTTCACACGTGCTGTCATTTCTTCAATATCTGCTACACTAAACGAAGCTCTCCAATCATAACCGCGTGAACGCTGAATACCGATCACTTTGGTATTGGCATGGATAGCAGCCTCCACCGCTTCCCAGTCCACTTTACCTTCAGCTGTCAGTGCGGTTTCTCCATAAGTAACGCCAAAATCTTGCAATGATCCTGTTCCGTCGCCGGGCTTACCAATCACTTTGTGCAGGGTATCATAAGGCCTCCCGGTAATGTATAACAGTTCATCCCCTGGACGCAGCACACCAAATAAAGCAGTGGCAATTGTATGAGTACCCGAAGCAAAATGCGGACGCACCAACGCTGCCTCCGCACCGAACACATCCGCATAGACTTCTTCCAGCACCTCACGTCCCCGGTCATTGTAAGCATATCCCGTAGAACCCGCAAAATGAAAATCGCTCACTTGCTTCCGCTGGAATGCCTGAATTACCTTCCACTGATTTGAATCTACAATATGATCTATGTGCTGTATACGTTCTTGTATTTTATGTTCTGCCGTTTCCTGAATTTGCTGAATTTCTGGACTAAAAACTACCATTTACCTTCTTGACCCTCTCTCTTACGCAGCCTTAGGCTATTCATGTTATATTATTGTTCACTTTGAACGATGAGCATTATCATTTTATTGACCCAAAAACATCATTACATGTTAACCTTCTGTGAACTCGCTGAGTGCATGACCATACTTTTCGTACTCGCCTCTTTGAATTTCAACCTCATAAATGACATCATTTCCATCATACTCTGTCAGCAGTACATCTCCGATTCGATAAAGCACCGAGGTTAAATCCCCACGTTCCGCAGGAATGCGGAATCTCAGCGTATCACCGCTCAAATGCTCTTGAATCAGTTCACGAATGCGCAGCAAATCGCCTTCATCAAAAGCGCTAATTTTCAAATAGCCCTCCCCAGAAGGAAGCATTTCCAGTTGCTCAGGGGTACAGGCATCTTTTTTGTTAAATAATACGATCTGAGGCTTGTCCGCAGCCCCTAGCTGTTGTAAGATCGTCTCTACAACTTTCATCTGTTCGTCTCGCATATCCGAAGACGCGTCTACGACATGCAAAATGAGATGAGCCTCATTCGCCTCCTCCAAAGTAGCACGGAAGGAAGCAACCAAATCATGAGGGAGATTTTGGATAAAACCGACCGTATCCGTAAGAATAACTTCTTTTCCACTCGGTAGCTCCATTGTTCTGGAGGTAGGATCCAGCGTCGCAAACAGTTGATTCTCAATATATACATCGGCTGCTGTCAGTTGCTTCAACAGCGTCGATTTGCCCGCATTGGTATAGCCAACAAGTGCAACCTGAACAATGCCGCTCTTTTGTCTGCGCTCCCTGTGCAAATACCGGTGGCGGGTCACTTCCTCCAGTTGGCGTTTCAGATCACTGATTCGATCACGAATATGACGGCGGTCTGTCTCCAGCTTGCTTTCACCAGGACCACGTGTCCCGATTCCACCACCGAGACGCGAGAGATTTTTTCCATGTCCAGACAAACGTGGGAGTAAATATGACAACTGCGCCAGTTCAACCTGAATAATACCTTCCCGTGTTTTTGCACGTTGTGCAAAAATGTCCAGAATCAATTGTGTCCGGTCAATAATTTTGAGATCCAGACTTTCTTCCAGATTCCGTACTTGGGCCCCCGAGAGCTCCTGATCAAAAATAGCTGTATTCGCTCCCAATTCTTCAGCAACTGCGCGCAATTCCTCTACTTTTCCTTTGCCAATAAACCATTTTGAATCCTTAGCTTCCTTATTCTGTGTCAGGACGCTCAATACTTCAACTCCCGCTGTCTCAGCCAGTTTCACCAGCTCATCCAACGAGTATTCCGTATTGATGCCAGATCGTTTGACTTCATCCGTAATTAGACTGACCAGTACCGCCTTGTCCTGCATTTCGGTTTGTGTATCATGAGTGGAGTTCGCCATATTGTTTGCTCCTTTATTTTCATGTCAACTCTCGAACAGAGACCGACCTGATGTTCAGGCCGGCCCCCGCTCGATGTCATACCATTCGATGTGATTCAGATTCCTATTATCGCCTATCTTTTGTCCATTTTCAAATCCTCTGGACGCAGCGTCATCAATTCCTGTTTGCCAGGTTGCCCGCTCCGGTACTGATTGAGCAACCTGACAGCTTGGTGCCGAATCGCTTTTTCAATCACGTTACGAACATATCGTGCATTACTAAATGCATGAAGACTGTCATTACGCTCGTTTAGCAAATGCTCCTTCATTTTAATTATGGACTGAGGCATGAGAATATAATCCCGCTCCTTGGCCATCATCTCGGAAATTTGGATAAGCTGATCCACAGTATAATCAGGAAAATCCAACTGGATTGGAAAGCGAGAAGGAAGACCAGGATTTGTTCGTAGAAAAAAGTCCATTTCCCCCGAGTATCCAGCGAGAATCAAAATAAATTGATTTTTTTGGTCTTCCATGGACTTTACCAAGGTATCAATCGCTTCTTTTCCAAAATCCTTTTCCCCTCCGCGTGCCAAACTGTAAGCCTCATCAATGAACAACACGCCGCCAAGAGATTTCTTTACCAGATCTCGCGTTTTTTGTGCCGTATGGCCAATATACTCACCGACCAGATCAGCCCTCTCTACCTCAATCAGATGACCTTTGCTCAGTACACCCATTTTTTGCAGCATTTTAGCGATAATGCGGGCTACTGTCGTTTTGCCTGTACCTGGATTTCCTTTGAAAATCATGTGATATACGTGTGCATTGCTCAATAATCCCGCATCCGTGCGCATATGGGCGATTTGCAAAAAGGCATATACCTCAAATACCAGGTCTTTGATGTTATCCAAGCCGACGAGATGATCGAGTTCTTTCTGAATTTCCTGATAAAGACTGAGATACTGCGGTAGCGCCTGTGACTTGGTTGAAGCCACTGCTTCCGTCTCGTCCACAGTCACCGAAGCTATCGGCTCCGGGCTACGCAGCACGACATTAATTTGTCTGGAAGGTCTCTCCTCCGACCGCTTGCCCGCGGCGATTCCCCGTCCGTTCATGCATCCATCACCTCAACATTTCTTCAGGCACAGCTTACCCTATTAATGTATTCGGTCTGGCATGTCCTTATTAGCATAAAAGCAACGGGAACGTGCACAAAGCCTTTTCTTTAATTCAGGCAACCCAAGTTTGAGCGCTGATCCACCACCGTTGCAGCGTCCATTTAGCGTATGCCAATACTTCTCTTGATTGATGAATTGGCATATTCAGCACTTTGGATTCCGTCAGAGCCATCTGAGGATGATCAAATTTCAAGAATTGAGCAATCTCCATCGCTCGAGGGCCATGATAGCTATGTGTGATGATCACGGTGGAGGTCCATCCATATTCATTCATGATGCGCTGGCTATAGAGAAGATTTTCGTAAGTACTGGTCGCATGGTTTTCCAACACAATATGCTGTACAGGGACCCCCCTATCTACTAAATAGCGTTGCATGCCCTCAGCCTCCGTATACGGAAAATCTGGTTTATCCAGTCCCCCACTTACAATTAGACGCTGTACCGTCCCGTTGCGGTATAAGCGCAATGCTTCTTCCAGCCTTTCCTTCAATCCAGGACTGGGCTCAGCCCCCCACATAGAAGCACCTAGTACGATTCCAATTTGCACTTGCTTGAGCGGAGTGGTAGAGGCGGCTGTATTCATGTCCCACACTCGGATACCTGCCCATACCAATCCAACCAAAATGAAAATCATCAAACAAAGTACAAGACGCTTGGATACCATAGATATCTTCTTAAGGCGACTCTGCCCACTTTTCAACTCAGGGCGTTTGGGCCTAGTGTCTTTAATCCACTGCAAAACTTTCACCGTTCTCTCTTGAAATCACCGTTGTGAAACCATTCTGCCCGGTGTTTCAGCGACATTTTAAAATAGGGGAACACGTGGGCATCTATCTGATGTAACACATCAGCCGCTGTACGGTTAGCCAATTCTGCCTCTTGCGTTGAGATATGCCCCCGTTGTAACGCCTCCTCCAATTCATCCTCATCCACTAGGAAGATTTCACCGTTTTTAAGCACCACAACATCCAAATACAAATCGTCAAACCATGGGACTCCTTGATCGGTCACACCCTGATTTCGGCAGGTATCAATGTACCATTCAACGATTTGCTCCCGGTTGTCAAACATAGCAGTCACCACATAGTGCTCACCTTTTGGATAATATTGTAGCCAGGAATATCCTTTATCGGCTATGCAAAACGTATGACCACCGTAACTTTTCCATAACGGCTCCTTGAGACTCAAAATTGTATACAGGGTCACATATCCTGTAAACGCGTCACTTTCTACATACCGGCAAGCAAACTTGCGATTGGTGATTCTGCGCCAGTTGGCCCGGTCTCCGAATTTGCGCTTCATAAATGATGTTCCTCTCCAACATTGGTAAAACCAGCTTACCATATTTAAACTGTACACTCAAAAAGAACCCCTTTACTAAAGCAAAAAAAGGTATTCTCAGACCGTGAAACGGTCCGAAAATACCTTTGATTTGAAGCAAATTCAACTTACATAAAGCAATACTTGCTAATCCCGATTGTGACGTCCACGATTGGAGTTCGAATGACCGTTAGAATTGCCTTCTTGAGTTCCATCCGTTGTGACTTCAGTCGTAGATGCATCCGTATTTTCTGGATTTACCATAGTATCTTCATCAGAAATACCTGCATCCGGTGTAGTAGTCTGACCATTTTCCTGATTTGTATCGTTTCCATTGCCGGAATTGCTATTATTGTTGCCTGTGCCTCCAGCACCATTCCCACTAGTATCTCCAGGAGATGTCGGAACCTGACCTGAGCCATTATTGTTGTTGATACCGCCAGGAGCTGTATTTCCCTGATCTGTACCGTTTTGTCCGTCTGTAGCCCCGCCATTATCCGGTAAGGTTCCATTCTCGTTTGGATCAGTCCCTTGTTGTGGATCAACCGGAGTAGTCTCTGCCGGAATTTCCACACGGATCGTATTAGAAGCCTCGGATTCTTTACCATCCGCTCCATAAGCCACTACATAATATTCATACGTGTTTCCAGCTATAGGAGACGTATCTTCACCACTCGTGCCCTTCATGGCCTCCATGATTGTTGCAAAGCCTGCATCAGAAGTCCCTTTGCGATACACACGGTATTGTACATTATCCCCCGTCGCCGCAGTCCAGGACAACGATACAATTTGGGTGTCCTGACTATAAGACCCGCTCAGCCCGCTTGGAGCGGTAGCCTGAACCGGCTCTTCTGGCTTCTGCTCAACTGGTGGTTCATATCCCTTCGGCTCGCTGAATTGCGTAACCGGGTGTCCCTTGAGAGCTTCACCCATGACTCTTCCGAAAAAGGCTGCCGACTGCCCACTGTAGTTTCTGAGCATATGTTTGCTGTCCGGCTTATCATAACCCATCCATACTGCTCCGGTATATTCTGGCGTATAACCGACAAACCAGATGTCCCGGTTACCACTGTTACCGCTAATTCCACTTTGGGTCGTACCCGTTTTACCAGCTACAGGCCAGTCAATACGTGCTTTGCGACCTGTGCCGCTATTGACTACATTTTGCATCATTTGTGTCATTTCATAAGCCGTTTTTTCACTCATTACAGATTTAGTATCCTCTTCATGAGTATAAACAACTTGATCATCACTGTTGTTAATTTGCTTAATAGAATAAGCTTTTTGGAATTGTCCTTTATTGGCAAAAGCGCTGTACGCCTGCGCCATTTCAAGGGTATTCGTTCCTTTGCTTAATCCACCCAATGCGATAGCAAGTGAGTGATCATTTTTGTCCATCGGAATGCCTACGCTCTCGGCAAATTGAACCCCTTTTTCCACACCGATTTGGTTCAGCAACCATACAGGCGGAATATTTTCAGACTTCGTAATGGCATCGAGCATGCTGATGGTTGATGAGTAACCATGCAAGTTTTTCGGACTGTATCCGTTAAAACTCTGGCGTTCGTTACTCAAAGGGGTATCCATCGTAAATTTACCGGATTCAAGAGCTGGCGCATAGGCTACAATCGGCTTGAAAGCCGATCCAGGCTGTCTGCGGCTCTGTGTCGCACGATTGAAGGTTCCCTTTTTATAATCTCGTCCGGGTGCCATCGCGGCAATTCCACCTGTTTGGTTGTTAATAATGACCATCGAGGCTTGAACAGGCTGATCGTCAGGACTTTTTTCGAACATGTCATCATCTGCCATCGCCTGATCCAGCGCATTTTGGGCCTGGGCATCCATTGTCGTATGAATCTTATAACCACCAATAATCAAATCATTGCCGCTAACTCCTGGCAGTGCATCCTCTGCCTCATCCATGACGTATTCCATAAAATTTTGATACTTTTGAACTTTTTCTGGTTGTTTGTAATTGTAATTTACAGCCTTGGCCTCTTCCATCTCTTGCTTTCCAATCATCCCTTGCTCAAACATCAGCTGGAGAACCACCGCACGTCGTGCCTTCGAGTTCTCCGGGTTACTGATCGGATTATACTTGGATGGCCCTTTCGGAATAGCTGCCAATGTAGCGACCTGCCACAACTTTAAGTCATTTAAATTTGTCACTCCAAAATAGCCTTCCGATGCTGCTTTAATACCGGAATACGAACGTCCAAACCAAATCCGGTTCAGATATAGCGTAATAATTTGATCTTTATTCAAATTTCGCTCCAAGGCCATTGCAATGGATACCTCAGTCGCCTTACGGAAAAAGGTTTTGTCACGTGTCAAAAACAAGTTTTTGGCCAGCTGCTGAGTCAGCGTACTGCCGCCCTCCACTGCCGAACGAGCTATAATATCCTTAACAGCCGCCCGACCGATAGACCAAATATCAACACCCTGATGCTCATAAAACCGTTTATCCTCTGTTGCCACAAAAGCTTTTTTCAGCAGATCTGGTATTTCTTCACTTTTAACAGGATCGCTTTTTTGCACAGACAACTCACCCATGAGCACACCGTTGCGGTCATAAACCTTCGATGTCTCGTTCACTGTAATTTTGTCTTTGTTGGCTTTGTAAATTTTTTCGCCATTAACCATGACAAATAAATATCCACCAAGTGCACAGAATATGGCTAAGGCCGCTGTAATAAATAGCGTCCACCCCACTCGCTTACCTGTTATTTTCTTTTTCTTGCCCTTCGGCTTCTCTTTAGATGTGTTTCTATTGCGATTGCCGGATCTGGACAATGAATCGTTTGGCATTCCCCTGACTCCCTTTCGCGAATAATCATATGATACCTAACATAAGCCTAAAGCTTGCTGTTGGCAGCATGAAAGTAAACGGAATGAAAAGAACAACCCTGATCAGGTTGCTCCCGGTCACATTCCTATACAGTTAGACGAGACGGACGCCTGAAAAGTTTCATGAACCCGGGCGACCGTCAAGCCGTAATCAGTTATCGCTAGCGTTATCCTGTTGCTGTACAAGCGATACATTGCGTTGCGGTGTAAAGGTGGAGATGGCATGCTTGTAAATCAGCTGTTGCTTTCCATCCGAGTCGATAACAATCGTAAAATTGTCAAATGCTTTAATCGTCCCTCGCACCTGAAATCCATTGATGAGGTATACCGTTACAGGTATAGAATCCTTGCGCAATTGATTCAGAAACGTATCTTGGATATTAATGGACTTGTTCATTTTAGCCGTACCCCCAATAATCATTTGGATTGTTTTGAAGTATATTCAAGGTCTGTCCGGAACTTTCCTGCTATAATTTCGTGTATTCGGGCTGCATGAGCAGAAAAATTTCCGAAATCAGTGACATCTACCCACTGGATATCCTTCATATGGCGAAACCACGAGAGCTGTCGCTTCGCAAAATGACGCGTATCCCGTTTTAGCCAAGTCACCGCCTCTTCCAAAGACACCTCTCCCCGCAGGTAGGAGGATATCTCTTTATAGCCTAGACCTTGCATGGAGATGGCATCGCTTCGCACTCCCCGTTCCATTAAGGAGGTTACCTCAGCAACAAGCCCTTGATCGAGCATCCCGTCAATTCGGTCTTCAATACGTTTATATAGCATTTGCCTATCCATTGTCAAACCTACGATGCAGAGTTGGTAGGGAGATTCCTTTTTTTGACTGGCAAGTTGAGAGCTAAGTGTCGTTCCGCTAACATGGTAAATTTCCAGTGCCCGAACGACACGACGACGATCATTAGGATGCAGACGAAGTGCACTTTCGGGATCAACCGCCTGTAGTCGCGCATGAAGCGCGTCAGCTCCAAACTGTTCGGCATAGTCAAGCTGTTCCTGACGAAAAGCTTCGTCAGCCCCCACCTCGGAAAACTGGTATTCATAGCAGACTGATTCTACATATAAACCTGTTCCGCCTACGATAAACGGTAGCTTTCCTCTAGATTGAATATCAGGTATGAGACGACGACAGTCTTCCTGAAATTGGGCTACTGAATATGGGTATTCAGGCTCATGAATATCAATTAAATGGTGCTTGATTCCTTCCATTTCCTGTTCGGAAATTTTGGCAGTTCCAACGTCCATATGACGGTATACCTGCATGGAATCCCCGGAAATAATTTCCGCGTCAAATTGTCGAGCCATCTCGATGCTTAGTTTCGTCTTGCCAACCGCAGTCGGGCCAACAAGAACAAGTAATTTAGGCTTAGGTGCCACTGTCAATATCAATCACTCCGTACACTGTTTTCGTTGTGCCCCGCTGCTCCACACGGAAGCCGAGGCGGGCAAATTCCCCGCTACCCCGTTTTTCTTTTAATACAATTGTTTTTCGTGCAATCCGTTTCGCATGAATAATACTTTCCTCACTCAACGCGTCTGGGTTAGCCAACCCTCTCAATGGACCGATTGCGCTGGAATCGAGCAATGGATCACGGAACATAGGGTCAAAGTAAATAATATCTATACTGCGATCCGGCAAACTGCGCAAATAGTCCAAATGATGACCAAAACGAACATCAATGTTGGAAAAGGCCTGATCTACTTCAGCGTTGCCGGAACGGTAATGCCTCATTCCATCCTTGATTAAAGCATAGACGGGGAAAGAACTCTCCACAGCCGTGACTTGTCCAGAGCTTCCCGTTCCAATTGAAAATAGAAGAGAATCCGTACCAAGTCCTGCGGTGCAATCCAGCACAGTATCACCCGGGACGATCCGGGCAGCCGTCAACATCGGGTCAGGTTCACCCTTTAATACCCGTTTGGCGCGAATGAAGCCCATACTCGGGTGAAAAACCATCGGTGATTGTTCTGGGCTGATCAGTCTCACTCCGCCCTGCACCAGAACCAATGCTTGGCGGACTCTGTGAGCCGCGATTAGCTTAGCTACCGATATGCCACGACGAGGGGCATACAACACCTCTAACTCGGCTGCAAGCAGCTTCGCTCGCTCCACAACCTCAGCCGAGGGGGAATCCCCTGTCGTGACCAGTAATTCGACTTTCTTCTCCCGTAGCCTCGACCGCTCTTCTTCACGGTTTTCCCGATCCTGTAACATATATATACTCCCTTACATTACTCTTTTAAACAGCTTCTCTAAATCATATGTGGAAAAGGAAACCACAATAGGTCGCCCATGAGGGCAAGTATATGGTTGTTTGCACGCTGCCAAACGCTCTAGCAGCACGCTAGCCTGTCGGTCAGTCAGCTTCTGGTTTGCCTTAATCGAAGCCCGGCAGGAGCACATGATCGAGGCTGCCTCCCGCAGCTTTGCAAGATCAATGGCTCTTTCCTCGAGCACCCATCCGGCCATTTCCTCAATAACATCCGCTTCTTCCCCTTGGGGAAGCCAGTACGGGTAAGAGCTGACACGGAAAGTTTGACCGCCAAAATGCTCCAAATACACCCCCGCCTGCTCAAACCAGTGCAGCCTTGTTTTCAACTTTTCTGTCTCGGAAGGCGTAAAATCCAGTGTAATTGGCAGTAGCAATTCCTGCGATACTGACTCGGGATTACCGAATTTTTCATAATAAAATTCATAATTGACTCGTTCATGTGCGGCATGTTGATCAATTAAATACAAGCCCTGGTCGTTCTGTGCAATCAGATATGTCCCGTGGTGCTGACCGATTAAATTCAGTTCAGGAAAAGTGGGCAACTCTGGAACTTCTCCCGACACCACTGCCAATTGCTCTACATTCAGACGTTGCTGGCGAGGCTTCTGATCCGCGAAATGACGGGAATCCGTAGCGTGTCCTACAATCGGCGGCACAGAAGATGGGTAAGCAGCAGAAGCAGCCGTTTCCTTTATCCCTTCACTGTATAAAGAAGATGTGCCTATTGCAGCATTATCTCCTTCGGGCGACTGTACAGTCGCTCCATCAGGGAGCGGCACTTCCCCTCTAACTTCACTCCCGTTGTTTTCTTCCACAAAATCTGCATCCAGTTCATCATCACTAATACTTTTACCTGAAAGGTTGTTTGCCCGTCCAATGGCTGAGAGGCTACCCCTGCTCGGACGTTGCTCACGCTCCTGGCTACCTCTGTTATTCTCTTCGTTTCTGTTCAAGTAATTGGATTGGCCCGGTACCTGGTTCTCCGGCGAGGTCACGGAAAGTGGCAGTGCTCCCCCCCGGTCTTTGCCGGAAGGAGCATCCCCTTCCGTAGCATTTCCCTTTGAGAAGTGAAACTGCTCCTGCACAAACGAGCCACTGTCCTTGCCACCGATCTCGCGCTTGACTGCCTTCGGAATCAGCACTTGCTGCCCTAAAACAGCTTTTACCGAATCCTCGACCAACTGAAACAGTTCAGCTTCTTTGCTGAACCTTACCTCCAGCTTGGCAGGATGAACGTTAACATCCACCAAAGAAGGATGCATTTCCAGTTGGATCACAGCCAGCGGAAAACGATTGATCGGCAATAAGGTATGATATGCCTTGAGCAACGCCTGATTAAGCCCGTAGCTACGCACAAAACGTCCATTCACTACCGTCGATATCGCATTCCGATTCGATCTGGTCCACTCTGGGCGGCTGATATAGCCGCTAATTCGGTAATCGAGGCTCTCTCCTTCCAGCAGCAGCATGGACTTCGCCGCAGAAGTTCCATAAATAGCGGCAATCACCTGGAGCAAATCACCATTACCCAGCGTTTGCAACAATGTATTGCCATTATGCCGCAATGTGAAGGCAACCTCAGGGTGCGAAAGCGCCATTCGGTACAATACATCCGAAATGTGTCCCAGCTCGGTCTGGATTGTTTTCATATATTTCAGCCGTGCAGGTGTATTATAGAACAGCTCCCGTACGGTAAAATCCGTCCCTTGCCTGCTAGCGGCATCCTCGTGAAGCACCAGCTTGCCGCCCTCAATCACCAATTTACGGGCACGCCCGTCATCTCCGGCTGCTGTAAGCAGCTCTACTTTCGATACAGCCGCTATACTTGGCAACGCCTCTCCCCGAAAGCCGAGACTTGTGATCTGAAACAGGTCGCGACCATGTCCAATTTTGCTTGTCGCGTGCCGATAGAATGCCGTCTCTACATCCTCAGGCTCAATGCCACTTCCATTATCCGTCACCCGGATACTTTGCAGACCGCCTTCTTCTACCCATACGTCCACCCGCGTACCGCCTGCATCAATCGCATTTTCCACCAGCTCCTTCACGACGGAGGCTGGACGTTCCACGACCTCACCGGCAGCGATCTGGTTCGCAATATGTTCATCCAGTACCCGAATTTTAGACATCCTTTTAACCTCCTCCTGACTTCAAAGTGTGATGAAAAATAGGAATAAATGTCACTTATTTTAACTACAGACCATTGGCCTTGTTTTTAAGATCATTTAATAGCTGCATTGCCTGTAAAGGAGTCATATTCATGACATCAGCATTTTTAACCTTGCGCAAAATTTGGCGCACAATCGGATTAGCCTCTACTGTCTCTGCATGGGGCTTGGAGGCGGTAAGCTCCTGCTCTCCGAAAATGGACAGCTGTACCACTTCGGTTGCTCCTTGCTCCAACCTGCTGGAATCCTCCACAGTCTGTAGAGTATCTTCTTTTACCAGGGTGGCTTGCTGCGATAAAGACTGAGTTGATGATGCAGTTTCTCCGCTTTCTCGCAATGTCTGGCCTGAATTATATTCGGTCAAAGAAGAAATACCTTCCGTCCCTGAAACTGTACGAAGATCAGTCCCTTCCTTCCCTCCTACTACTATCTCGGTACCTGCCGTTACTTGAGCTGCTGCCTGTTCAAAACCATTCAGCAGTCCATTCGCTCGCTCAATAATGTTATTGGGCAAGCCTGCAAGCCGAGCACAATAAATGCCATAGCTACTGCTAGCCGCTCCCGGTATGAGCTTGCGTAGGAAATTCACCTTGTCGCCGCTTTCCTGCACGGCCATAGAGTAATTTCGCAGCGAAGACAGGCCTTGCTCCAAATGCGCCAGCTCATGGAAATGCGTGGATACCAGCGCCTTACAGCCGATCGTGTCATGGACAAATTCGATGACTGCCTGTGCAATTGCCATCCCTTCACTAGTGGACGTACCTCGTCCCAGTTCATCAATAATGATCAAGCTTCGCGGAGTTGCCTTGTCCGTCATTACTTGGATATCTGCCATTTCGACCATAAACGTACTCTGCCCGCCGATGAGATCATCCGCCGCGCCGATCCGTGTAAAAATGCGATCCAGCATCGGCACCTTGGCACGTGCAGCTGGGACAAAGCAGCCAATTTGAGCCATAATTGCAATAAGCGCAACCTGACGCATATACGTACTTTTCCCAGCCATGTTCGGCCCGGTGATAAGTAGAATATGCGCATCGCCTTCCTCCAACACCGTGCTGTTGGCAATAAAACCGCCATCTTTCATTACGGCTTCCACCACGGGATGGCGCCCCTGCTCCACTACGAAATCATATCCTGTAGTCAGCTCAGGTTTCACGAATCCCCGTTCCGCACTAACCGATGCCAGCGACTGATACACGTCAATTTCAGCCACTTGCTCTGCCAGCTTTTGCAAACGGGGAATTTCAGCGTTCAGTTTACTGCGAAGCTCGGTAAAAAGCGTGTACTCCAGATCAACCATTTTATCCTCGGCTTCCAGAATTAGAGATTCCTTTTCCTTCAACTCCGGTGTTATATACCGTTCCGCATTCGCCAACGTCTGTTTGCGTTCATATCGCCCCTCTGGTAATGAAGCCAAATTGGATTTGGTCACCTCGATATAATAACCAAATACTTTGTTGTATCCAATTTTAAGTGACCGAATGCCGGTTGCTGCACGTTCCTTGGCCTCTAGCTCAGCGATCCAACGTTTACCGTTCACACTCGCCTCGCGCAGTTCGTCCAGACGCTGATGGTAGCCTTCCTTAATAAGACCTCCATCCCTTACGGAAATTGGCGGTTCATCCGCCACCGCTTCCTCAATCAACGCACACAGGTCTGTACAGCTATCCAGCGTTTGTGCAATCCGTCTCAGCGTCTTCGAAGGAGATTCAGCGCACAGCTCGCGTAAAGAAGGAATTTGGGCCAGCGACAGCTTGAGGGCGATCAGATCTCGTGCATTAGCACTACCAAAGGCGATCCGCCCAACTAGACGCTCCAGATCGTAAATCTCTTTAAGCTGAGCACGTACATCCTCTCGGAAAATAAACTGGTGGTATAGCTTGTCCACCGCCTCCAAGCGTTCCTCAATAAGGCTGCTGCTCAACAGCGGCTTGTCGATCCATCGACGCAACAGACGAGCACCCATGGATGTTTCTGTGCGATCCAACAGCCACAATAGCGAGCCTTTCTTGGAGCGTTCACGTACCGTCTCCACCAGTTCCAGATTTCTGCGGGTAAATGGATCCAAAATCATAAAATGGTTTGGCTCATATACCGAGATTTGGGTCAATTGGCCTAACGATCTTTTTTGTGTTTCATTCAAATAGGAAATCAAGCGCGATACGCACCGTCTGCGTTCCTCCGTAAGCCTTGCCCACGTGGCTTCCCCAAATTGATCCCGAACCAAATCATCCTTGGATTTGTCCCAGGCCGTATACACAACACGCCGTCCAACGGGGGACATACGGGATGTCACAAAATCCAGCAGATGACCATCTCCCAACATTTCGGAAGGCTCATAAATGTTAATTTCATCTAGTAGCCATTCTTTCGAATCAGGCACAGAAGTCACATACAATTCACCTGTTGACAAGTCGCACGCCGCAAGCGCCAGCATCCCGTCCGTCTCTGTGACACATACCATGTAGTTGTTGGATTTGTCACCCAGCACCTTGCCTTCCATTACCGTTCCCGGGGTAACAACGCGGACAATATCCCGCCGCACCATCCCCTTCGTAGCTGAGGCTTCCTCCATTTGCTCACAGATGGCCACCTTATAACCCTTCTCAATGAGGCGCTGTATGTAATTTTCAGCTGAATGATAAGGCACGCCGCACATCGGAATTTTTTCCGTGGCGCCACCCTCACGACCCGTAAGTGTAATTTCCAGCTCCTTGGATGCAAGAATTGCATCATCGAAAAACATCTCGTAAAAATCTCCCAGACGGAAAAACAAAAATGCATCTTTAGCCTGCTCTTTTATGGATAAATACTGCTCAATCATCGGTGTATATTTGGACATACCGTTCACTAACCCCCACACTTTGTTCCGTTTAAACTTATAATTATCTCTCATTATATCAAAAATGACAGTCGATAACATGAAACCGTTCCTGGTGTCGACACTTGATTTTACGTAAGCTTCCAATATGGGCGCAAATCCCGTGATTCATCCCACTGTTTCCCCTTGCGGAGGCTGTCCAGCAATGGCGCTACATAAGCTTCATATTGCGAGTATATTTCTAGTGAAACCATATCCAAAATAAGAGGTTCCACATACTCCTTAAGCACAGATTGATTTCCTTCGTAAAAGGCTCTGTGAGCCTCCTCCTGACCCAGCGGCCTACGTTGCAAACGCGGATATTGAGAAGCAATGAGAAACGCCATTCCAATCACACCTTTCGCCAGCTGTGGCGAAATAAGAAAACTGGGCAGTGTACGATATTCAAAGCCTCCATACGACTGACGGCGAAAATCACCCAAATTGCCATAATGCGGTCTGCGCCGGACCGCACGCTTGTCTTCCAGTAGCGCCAAAGGCAGTGCCAAATAGTTATCCAGTGCCCGGAGCAAGGCACCGTTTAGCGAAACCCCGCTAAAATGCAGATGTCCGCCCAGCGGAAAACCCGGTTGCGGCATCCCCCCCGCCTGCCAGATGAGTGTGCGGTCAGCAATGCGCCGGGCTGCGGTTGCAAAAGCTTGACGCAGATGCTTCAGCAGACGGGCCGGATCTCCACTTGGCGCAGGACGAAGCTCAGCGACTGGATACAGTGTTCGTCCTCGACGAGTAACAGCATCGCAGCCGGCTATGCCGAGACGACCCAAATATCTTGATGCCGGAACGACCCGTCCCTCTGGCATACGAACCAGCACAAATTCAGGGTCCATTCCGATGAGTAGTCGATCTCTCCCTCGTTCCGCTGAAAGATTCTCACCCTCAATATCCCCTTCGCGCGCAGCAATTTCATATAGCGTGGCCAAACGTCTATCATTCAGCCATGGCTGTGCCGAGACTTCGCGCACCTGACAGCTGCGCTCCCCCAGCGGCGTCAGTACCACCTCACCACTGTCCAAACCCAGTGTGTACAACGCACGTACAGCCAGCCGCTCCATCCGGACATAGAGCGGTGAATGTTGATCCAGCTCAGATAGATCGTGTGCGCGGACTTTGGAAGGGCCCTCGATGGCACGTCTACGAATTTCCAACACTCGCAGTTGATGGATTTGCACCGCGTAGCCTATCGCAAAATCTGCAAGGCTGCTATCCATCCACTGCACCGCTATGCCTGAACGCTCCAGTCTACGCTTTTTTTCATCATTTGACATCTGTCTGAAGCGTATGAGCGCCTGTCCCGGCTGCTGCATCATATTCCCCCCTACGGACTACGTACGGATTTCAACCCACAACAACAAAAAAGGAGGGCCTTTGCCCCCTGCGCAGAATCAGCCGGCGCAAAGAGTAAAGCGGCCCTCTTTTTGGTTACTTCTGTCAGAGCTCGTCGTCAATGAGGTCGGGGTCGAGCTCCTCATAGTCCCCCTCTTCCGCTCCAAAATCAAAGTCTTTTTCAAAATCATCGCTGCTACCATTCGGGAATACTTCTACAACAATCTTCGTTTCCGCCACCAGCTCCACCGCAAATTCCCGCTCGACCCGGATCATTACGCTGCCACCTCCAGAAGACACACTGGCCTCGACGCAACTCGGCTCCTGTGTAGCTTCGGCGGATACTTCCACTGTAGACGCCCGGTGCTTCGGATCAAGATACGAGAGCGGCACATTTTCTACGTACGACACCGTTTCCTTGGCCACATCGGTCTGCGAGTTTTTATCGTATGAGTACCAAATATTGATATCATACGTCCCGACGACCTCAATGCCGTCCCCCGCCGCCACAGCTTCATACTGGTGGTTAATAATCCATGCCCCTAAAATGCTCGTTGGATTATTCGGCGGAGTTACGGTATGGGTTACGGTAGAGAATCTGCGACCTTTACCACAGATCGCTTTGGTAATAATCTCTCTACGATTTTTATGACTTAATGCCATTCTTGAACCTCCTCCATACAATCAATCATTCCATACATATGTATGCAGGTTGTGGGCGAATGTTGAGTGAATAGGCGAAAAGGAAAAAATATTATTTGTATAAGCATATGCCGCGATGGCTTGAACTCATGCACGCCAATGTGTTACATGCTGCTCAACGATCTGTAAAAATTCACTAAGAGCCGGGGATTTCCACTTTTTCGTGTGATAAGCGACCTGAGTAGCCACCTGCTGTTCACTGTCATCCCAGGCTAAACGCGCCATTTTACCTTCTCGCAGCTCATTTTGTACCGTTACCAGCGGAAGCAGCGCTATACCCAATCCAGCCATGACACACTGCTTGATGGCTTCAATACTCCAAAATTCCAGGCTAGGGTCTGAAAAAATTCCGTGTTTATTCAAATACTGCTCAAAAAGGATACGGTACGTACATCCTGCCTCCGTATGCAAAATGGTTTCGTCCTTCAAGTCGGCAGGCTCTACCCGGCTATAGGTAACCAGCGAATGCATAAGTGGCGCTACCAAGGCCATCGGCTCGTGAATAAGCGTGGTGACATTCAATTCTCTATCCTCCGTCTCAGGCTGAAGCAAAAAAGCCAAATCCAGCTCACCGGAACGAATCAGATCACGTAATTCCCAGCATTCGCCGGGTTTAAGTACAATTTTAACCTTCGGATACCGTTCCCTGTATTCACGGATCAGACTCGGTAGACGAAAAGCGGCCAGAGACTCTGGTGCTCCTATTTTCAGCGTGCCCGCCAATTCTGTTTCTGAACGAAGTGCATCCTTAGCCATAGCATGCATCTTGGAAATTTCCTGCGCATAGGGCAGCAGACGTCGTCCGGCATCCGTCAGCATGATTTTTTTGCCAATGCGATCAAAAAGCGGCGTACCCAACTCTGTCTCTAGCGCTTGAATTTGAGCAGTGATACTCGACTGTGCATAATCCAGTATACGCGCTGCTCGCGTAAAACTGCCTGCCTCAACTACATTTAAAAAGGTAAACAAATGCCGCGATTCCATAATCCGCTCCTTCAATCGGTTTTTCCGATGCAAGCAATCGTTATATTCCGTTTTTCCGATAGATTGATTATCTGATAAGCTGAAGAAAATAACAAGAGAAAGAAGGCTTTTCTGCATGACAAATGAAAATAAACTTCAATCCACCATTGGTCTTCCACAGGCCATTGCACTCTATATCGGAGCTGTACTGGGTTCGGGGATATTGATTGTGCCTGGTCTTGCTGCCCAAATGGCGGGGCCGGCATCGCTGCTGGCATGGGGTTTTATGACCCTGCTCATCCTGCCAATGGCACTTTCCATGGGGCTTCTATCTGCCAAATTCCCGAATGCGGGAGGGGTATCGCACTTTGTCACGTTGGCCTTTTCCCCACGTGCCGGTGCTTATATCGGGTGGTTTTTTCTCATGTCGGTTCCAATCGGAGCACCTGTTGCCGCACTCACTGGAGCCGGCTATATGACCGCAGCCATGGGCTGGGGAGAGGAAAGCCGCATAATGTTAGCCGTTGCTATGCTGGCGGTGGGCCTGATCATCAACTGGATCGGCATGAAGGTCGCGGGACGTATTCAGATCGCAGTCGTCATAGCTATCGTTGCCGTCCTTATATTCGCCATTGCCGCAGCACTTCCTCAGATGAAAACAGTCCATTTCACCCCGTTTGTTCCACATGGCTGGCTCTCCATCGGTCAAGCGGCCGCGATTTTGTTTTGGTGCTTTATCGGTTGGGAGGCCGTGTCCCATATGTCAGAGGAATTCACCAATCCCCAGCGGGCGGCCGTTAGAGGTGTGACCATTGCAGCCGTCATTGTCGGTTTACTTTATTTCTTAACTGCGCTGGCTACTGTGGGCACACAAAGTTACCTTGCAGGGGATTCGGATGCTTCGCTCGTATGGGTGATTAGTCGAGCTATCGGGCCATGGGGCGCGATAATTGCAGGCTTGACGGGTATCTTTATTTGTACCGCTACTATTATTGCTTATGTTGGTGCCGCTTCACGTGTCGCTTATGCTTTATCCCGGCAAGGACAGGCCTTTCGCTGGATGGGTAGGTTATCCCAACGTTTCCATACCCCTATCGGAGGCATTGCTTTTCTTAGCGTCTGCTTCGTGATCATTATGGTGTTGTACGGTAGTGGCGCTGTTTCACTCACTAACCTGATCCAGTTCCCGAACGCCACCTTTATTCTGACCTATCTAGGAGGTTGTGCAGCAGGAATTAAGCTTCTGCGTGGTAGTCGCTGGGGCGTTTCCATTAGTTGGATATCGTTCATCTCTACGGCGATCGTTTTCCCTTTTGTCGGATGGGCTATGCTGTACCCTTGCCTGATCACCGCTGTCTTATGGATCACAGACCGAATTCGGTACAAACGGACTTTGAGTCAATCGGCTTCTACCATTACTGAACAAGAAAAGGCTACTATCCGTCATGGATAGTAGCCGCTCAAGGCCTTTACTCTAATTTTTTACTGGAGTAGGGGCCTTGTCCTTTTTCGCAATTTTCAAATACTGATGAAGCTCATGTGTAAGCTGCAATAATGCCGAGCGAATCTCAAATTCCTCCCGGGTTGCGGGAAGCTCCATGGCTTTAAATTCTTCACGAACCTGCTCTAGCAGCTTCTCGGTCTGTCCCGTATAATGTCCAGCCAAAACGTCATTGCTAAGCTGGTCGAACAGCTCGGCCAGAAGCTTGGCCTGCGGCATATGCTGGTACATTTGTGCGATCAACTGCATCATATTTTGGATCGAATCCAGCTGTTCTTTTCGCATATAAAAATACACATTCCAGCCCTCTTGGGGACGAAGCATCTGATTTTCCAAGGAACGCCCCGCCTCAGTAACCCCTTTGGCTATCACGCTGTTCGCTTCAATAACTTCCTTGCCATCCCATATGTATGCTGGACTACGCAGCGTATTGGCCATATTTCTGAATATAACAGAAAATGTCCGATCCACCTCCTGCCGAATTTGTTGCATTGTATTATCAGAACCCGGCATATAGGCTAAATTGACAATCATCGCGGAACCCAGTCCAATCACTAGCAGAGCTAGCTGGGTCAGCAGTACCTCCATATCAATCACGCCGCCGCTGAATACGCGAAAAACTACGACCGAACCGGTGACGATCCCTTCTTTAAACCCCACCCGTACAATGACTGGAAACGCCGTTAAAATATATAATGCCAGTACCCAATCATGGAACCCGAATACCACAAACAAAACACAAGCAAAAAGAAGCCCCACGACGGATGCAAAAAATCTCGCCGAAATGGTACGGAGACTTCTCTTGCGTGTGACATCCACCCCCAAAATCGCTAAAAGCCCTGCTGAGGTGGCTCCATGAATGCCAAAACCCTCCGCAATAAGTACGGCCATTAATGCGGCAATAGCCGTTTTAATCGTACGAAAGCCCATGAAAAATTTCTGTCCTCTCTAGATGAAATCTGTTTCAGCATTTTGCATAATTCGAAATTTATGCATAATGCTCATTTTCATAAATTTTAAGTATTTTCATTTTTCATGGTACTTTATTTTCACGCTTTACACAAATGTTCAGAAATTTTATTATTACCGATGAGGACGACCCGAAAGCAGACGATGCTCCACATACACAACCGCCTGATACATCAGTGTAGCTACGACAGCAATGATCAACAGACTGGACATAACCAGCGTGAAATTGAACACCTGAAAACCATAGATAATCAAATAGCCTAAGCCGTTTTTAGCCACCAGAAATTCACCAACAATCACACCAACCCATGCCATACCGACATTCACTTTCAGCGTAGAGACGATTGCAGGAAAGGATGCAGGTAAAATCACCTTTTGAAACGTATCACGGCGTGATCCGCCAAACGTGCGAACCACTTTGATCAGATTCGAATCGACTTCCTGAAAGCTGTTGTATACGACTAGTGTCGTAATGATGACCGTAATGGAGAGGGTTGTCATTAGGATAGCAGTAAATCCCGCCCCAAACATGACGATAAAAATTGGACCTAGCGCCACCTTAGGCATACTGTTGAACACGACCATATAGGGATCAAGCACCCTCGACAAAAACGGTGACCACCAAATAAGTACAGCCAGCAACGTACCTAACAGTGTACCGAGTAAAAACCCCGCCATCGTCTCTCCCACGGTGACACCTACATGTCCCCATAATTCACCACTGACCGCATCCTTACCGATCTGGGTAAAAATTTTGCTCGGATAGCTGAACAGTAGTACATCAATCCACTTCAAACGGCCTGCAATTTCCCATAGCACAAACAAAAGCAGTAAAATAGCTGTCTGCACACCTGTCACTAACCATTGTTGCGAACGCCTGCTGCGTAAATACGCCTGATGTAGTCCTTGAATCCAACGTTGCTCAAGCTGATCCGCTTCGTCCTTCATACGTTAACTCACTCCTTTGCTCCCGAAGCCTCCAGTTCACCCCATATTTCATGAAAAAGCTCATTAAAACCCGGCTGCTCGCGTGCATAAAAAGGCTGAGCTTCTCGGATGCAATCCGGAATCTCGAAGGTACGTCGGATATGACCCGGATTTCGACCCATCACTATAATCCGGTCACTGACCGCAATGGCCTCAGCCAAATCATGTGTGACTAAAATAGCCGTCTTCCTCCGCTCGCGCAAGGTTTCCGCAATCAGATCCTCCAGCTGTAGCTTGGTTTGATAATCCAGCGCGGAGAACGGCTCATCCAGCAGCAGCAGTCCCGGATTGGTCGCCAGCGTCCGTACCAGCGCCACGCGCTGGCGCATTCCCCCAGACAACTGGGATGGATGCAGATGCTCCTTCCCTCCCAGACCCATGCCTTCCAGTAACAGCCGTGTCCGCTCACGCGCAGCTTCATCTACTCTTTTGCCTAGTTCCAGACCCAACAATGCGTTATCCATTATCGTCCGCCACGGGAACAGATAATCCTGCTGCAACATGTAACCGACCTCTGGACTCGGACCACTTACCGGCTGACCTTGCAACATAACTTGGCCTGCCGCTGGACGCAGTAGCCCCGCGATCATGGACAGGATCGTCGTTTTGCCGCAGCCGCTTGGACCAACCAAGCTGACAAATTCCCCTGTCTCTACGGAAAAATCAATATTCTCAACCGCCAGCGAAGCTTCACGATCCGTTACATAGACATGCGTCACTTGCTCCAGTCTCACCATCGGGATGGTCGCGTCCAAAGTTAGGCCACTCCGTTCCTCCATCATGACGAACCTCCGGCACCGACGCCTGCATGCGTAGATTCAGTTGTGCTCTTTTTCACAGACGGTTCAGTATTCCCGGTAGAGCTTGACGAAATCGCTTGTTGTGCAAAGCTTGGGTTCACTAGCTTATCTAGTGCAACCGGACTTTTAAGCTCCCCTGCCGAGGTCATGACATCCTGTAAGTTCTTCCATTCCTTTTCCTCAATCATCGGGTTCAAAGCATAGGTACTCTGTTCCTTATATCGCTTGATACTACTCGTTAAAACAGCTAAATCTGTATCTTTAAAATAGGGCGTGATTGCTTCGGCAATCTGTGCAGGTGAATGCGTAGCAATCCACTGTTGTGCCCGATATACAGCATTTGTGAATTTCTGTGCAGCCTCGCTATTTGTGTTCAGGTAGCTTTGCTTAGCCATATATACTGTATACGGCAACTCGCCGCTCTCCACACCGATAGAGGCAACAACCCGCCCACGACCTTCCTTTTCAAAAATAGATGCCTGCGGTTCAAACAGCTGCACATAATCCCCTGTACCGGAGCCGAAAGCAGAGGCAACATTAGCAAAATCAATATTTTGAATCAGCTTCAGATCCTTGTGAGGATCAATGCCGTGTTTGCGAAGCGTAAATTCAAGTGACATTTGCGGCATTCCACCCTTGCGTTGCCCCAAAAAATTTTGTCCTCTCAGCTTTTCCCATTCAAAGCTATTCTGCGTTTGACGGGCAAACAAAAAGGTTCCATCCGTCTGTGTCAGTTGGGCAAAATTAATGATAGGGTCCTCTGCTCCTTGCTGATACACATAAATAGATGTTTCCGCGCCGATGAGCGCGATATCCGCCTGATTGGACAACAACGCCGTCATTGCCTTGTCACCCCCGGGAATCGTTGCCAGCTGGACATCCAGTCCCTCCTGAGCAAACATACCCTGGCTCAAGGCTACATACTGCGGCGCATAAAAGACCGTACGGGCTACCTCGCCTAATCTGATCTCAATCGTCTGCTCCCCTCCTTTGGGGGTGCACCCACTGAGCAACAGTAATCCGAGTAGTGCCGCAGCCACCACAGCTTTGAAACGAGCGCCGTTTTTCATCCTTATTCCCTCCCCACCTTTTTACATCGGTTGACTTCATATATTGTTATGCCATTGTCGATATATTGGTTAATTGCAAAAAAAAAACCCACGTTCGCCCGGGAACGCGGGGTAGATCTATATGATTTACAGCTTGTATATGGAGGTATATTTCTCTTCCAGATAGTCGGCGAGATAATCCGGGTTCAGATCCTCTCCTGTAATGGCTACAATCAACTCGGACGGCGTCCGACTCTTGCCGTAACGGTAAATACGTTCGGTCAGCCATTGCTTGATCGGCTCAAGCTCTCCAGCAGCAATTAATTCATCCAGATTTGGCAACTCTTTGCGTAATGTCGCCAAAATTTGCGCTGCATACATATTGCCAAGTGAGTAGGAAGCAAAATAACCAAAATCACCGCCGGACCAGTGAACGTCTTGAAGTACGCCCAGTCCGTCATTCGGTGGAACAAGCCCCAAGTATTCCTTATATTTCGCATTCCACACCTCGGGGAGACGCTTCACATCCAGCTTTTCATTAAACAGCATTTTTTCAATTTCATAACGGATAATGATATGTAAATTATATGTTAGCTCATCCGCTTCAATACGAATCAGTGAATTTTCCACACGGTTGACTGCCCGGTAGAATTGCTCTGCCGTAACCTTTGCCAAACGATCAGGAAAATGCTTTTGCAAATCATCGTAATACCGATCCCAGAAAGCACGACTGCGTCCGATTTTATTCTCCCACAAGCGGGACTGGGATTCATGAATCCCCATAGAGGTTCCTCCAGACAGTAGTGATCCTGCCAGCTCTGGAGCAATATTTTGTTCGTACAGCGCATGACCTCCTTCATGCAACGAACTGAAAATAGCACTGGCTACATCATCTTGCAGATAATGAGTTGTTATACGCACATCACCTGGATTTAATCCTGTTGCGAAAGGATGTACACTCTCATCCAAACGACCTGCGTCAAAGTCATACCCCATCTGTCCTAAAATGAATAGGCTGAACTTCTCCTGCTGCTTCACATCAAATACACCATCTAAAAAGCTCTTATCCGGCTGGTTCGATGAAGCCTGAATTTTAGACAATAGGGGCACAAGGCGCTTTTTGAGACGATCAAACACAGCATCCAGCTTTTCAACCGTCATCCCCGGCTCATATTGATCCAAAAGCGTGTCATACTCTGTATCCTTAACACCCCAGTAGCCGATAAACTCACGCTTCATGTCTACGATTTTAGACAAGTACGGTTCAAATCCGGCAAAATCGCTATGTTCCTTTGCGTCCTCCCACTTGCTCTCTGCCTGTGCTGCAAGAATGCTATAATCGCGGTATCGGTCTGCCGGAACCGAACGATTCAGTTCATAATTTTTACGGCATTCCTCCACCAATCTGCGATCATTGTCCTCCAGTTGCTTCAGCTTGTCTTCTACGGCAAAAAATTGCAGCAATTGTCCCATTTCATCCGAGATCATCAGCTTGAACATTTCAGTGGACAGCATACCCAACGTCTCCGACCGAATATCAACGCCCTTGCGCGGAGCGCCAGTCCGTAAATCCCAGTGCAGCAGACCTACTGCTTCGCCATAACTACTAATTTTGTGTGCAAGCTCCTTTAAAGCCGTCAATTGATCCAACGTCTGTTGCGTCATATTTGAGGTCACCTCTTTAACTTAAAATGGTTAAAACTTTACAATACCTATACTTGATGATACTTATATTAAAAAGTATAATCAACACACAACATGTACGACCAGCTCCTAAGACCTAAAACAAACGTTGGACTGTACATATCAAACTTTATTAGAATCTGGAGGGAACAATCGTGGATCACATCAAAGAAATTTTAGAGTACAATCGTGTTTTCGTAGAAAACAAAGAATACGAGGCCTATAGAACGGGCAAGTTCCCCAATAAAAAAATGGTCATTATCACCTGTATGGATACACGGCTAACGGAATTACTCCCAAAAGCTATGAACCTGCGCAACGGTGATGTGAAAATCATCAAAAATGCGGGTGCGATTATTTCACAGCCCTTTGGAAGCGTAATGCGCAGTGTGCTAGTCGCCTTGTATGAGCTGGGAGCAGACGAAGTCGTCGTCGTAGGCCATTATGAATGCGGTATGGCTGCATTAAATGCAGACCACATGGTCAATGAAATGCTCGATCGCGGAATTTCTCAGGAAGTGCTGAACACATTAGAAAATTCAGGCATTAAGCTAAATAAATGGTTAAAAGGATTTGATAACATTGAAGAAGGGGTAAGAACTACCGTGAAGCTTATTAAGAATCACCCGCTTCTCCCCCCTAATGCCCCCGTTCACGGCATGGTTATTCATCCAGATACAGGAGCGTTAACGCTTGTCGTTGACGGGAATGAACAGTAAACAGGATACGCTTCGGCAGAAAGTTACCAGGGTAGTTTAAGCTCGTACATATGAGCCTAAACTACCCTTTTTTATGAAAAAAAGCGCATATACGTGGAGAATGACAGGAGCCAATTTTGGCTAACCTGTGAACGACCTGCCTGAAAGTTGTCAAACCATACAGTTTCAGTGTACACTTTTCATGAAGCAGCAGAATACCTGCCGCAGTGCTGTTACAACCGTTACTATGATGGATGAAGGAGATAAGATCTATGAATTTACTATCGTATGGTCTGTTGGGGCTTCTCGCAAGAGAGGAATCCTCCGGCTATGATCTGATGTTGCGTATTCAGCCTTTTTGGCAGGCTAAGCACAGTCAGATCTATCCGCTACTGGCCCGTATGGAGAGCAAGGAACTGCTAGCCTCTCGTTGGATCCAGCAGTCCGACAAGCCTGATAAGAAAATGTATACCATTACCGACAAGGGAATCCATATGCTTCAGCAATGGTCCCAGGAAGCGTTAGCTGCTCCGGTTACACGGGATGAATTAAGTCTTCGACTGTTCTGTCTTTGGTTGACGGACAAAAGTAGTGCCAATCGTATGCTGGAGGAACGCAAACGTCATTTTATTCAGAAAATCCAGCATCTTGAGGATATTCTGAACGACATTCCCGCAGAGAATTTACATTTTGGCAGTAAGACCTTTGGTGACTATATTTTAGTACAAAAAGGACTTTTGAATGCTAAAGCAGGTCTGGAATGGTGCCAAATGGTTCTGCGTATGCTGCTTGCCGGTGATGTCAGTACGGATACTAATCCGTTTTTACTTAAGCCGCAAAGCTGAATGCTTTTACCAATCCATGCATAGGATTTATGGGACGTTATTATTTAATTTTTAAAAATTAAAATTCTTTGAAACCCTTTTCCATGCCATTCGTATTACTGATTAGCGGTTGTTTGACCTATAAAAAAAATTTACTAAGGGGGATATATTTACATGAAAAAAACATTTACTTTGAAAAATATGATGATGCTGATGATGGCTTTTACCCTACTCATTGCTATGATCGCACCATCTACAGCTGATGCAAGGCGAGGCGGCGGGTTTAAATCCGGGCCTAAATCATACCAATCTACACCAAGCAAGGCAAATGACAGCAGTGGCGTCAATAAGTCAGATAGCGGAACCAAGTCAGGAGCAACTGCTGGGAATACAAACAGAACTGGTGGATTCCTTGGCGGTGGCGGCGGATTCCTGAAAGGTATGATGCTGGGCGGTTTGGCAGGTATGCTCTTCGGCGGATTGTTCGGCAACATGGGCGCATTGGGTAGCTTGCTTGGCCTTGCCGTTAATGTTCTCGCCATTTACGTCCTGATCATGGCCGGAGTAGGTATCTACCGTGCTATTAAAAATCGTCGCAGACCCGATGATTCCCGCGGAGGACGTTACTAAGCTATGATTTTGAGTATGGATGAGATTGTCAACGCTATTTGCTTGCATATGGCTGAACGCAAAGGTGTCCAGCCCACTGATGTAACAGTAGAATTAAGCTGGGAAGAGGATACAGGTTATTCCGCAGAAGTCCATGTACAGGGCCGTAGTCAATATCTGGTGGAAGCCAACATGATTGAAGCAATTCTAAGATACCTGTATTCCGAATACAATATTCGTGCCTATCGCGAACAAATCAGATTGGATCTGGATGAAGAAATTACTGCTATTGTCCAAACTTGATTATTTCGCATAAGAAGAACCGACCTTTGCTTGATGGCAAGGGTCGGTTTTTTTGCTCGTTTTCTAATAGATCATTAAGGTTGCTATAGCATTACATTTAGACGCGGACGTACCTTGTTATATGGATTCATTTGCTCTATGAATAGCCTGTCTGCTAAATGATGGAGCCGGAGATAGCTGTACCTGCGGCACCCTTTCGAGTAAGCCACTACCGTACATTTCCCGAAACGGCTGCTCCTCCATATGAATATAGCCGATATAGCAGCCGCATTCTTTCATCCGGCACGGACGTTTGCCACTCAGACCCTCAAGACCATCCCTGTATAAGTGTCCTAGCACCCTTCGATCCTGATAGCAGTGTTTTACTCTTCCGTCACCCTGGACATAAAATACATCTTCACCAGCGCGACATGCCCGCCCCTGACTGCTATAATCCTTTAAATTCCATTGAAAATAGGGGTCTATCGTAGTTAATTCAGCAACCTCAACATCTGTATAATAATGTGGTCGATCCTTGTAGGCGTTGATCCACAAATAAACATCCCTTGGAAGTTGCGATCGCAAGGAACGAATAGCCGGAAATGCCTGTCTTAACCCGACAGTACCGACACTATAGGAAATGCCAAGTTCATATAGCTTCATAGCCTGCGATATAAAAACTTGCTCTTTCGTCTCTCCAGGGTGATATGTAGCCCACAGCGCAGCAGTCTCCGGGTTCAGTTCTTGCGTCCAATCCAGCTTAGTCGATAGATTCGTCTGTACCGCCACTTTTTCCACATGCGCCATGTGGGAAAACTCAATCATGGTCTTGCGATACCAGGAATGAATCAAGGCTTCTCCATACGGATTAAAAAAAATAGAGAGACGATGCCCCAGAGCGCCCTGTTCTCGTACCCAATCGGCAAAACGTTCCAACTGGGCCCGATCCTTGTTCAACGTTTCCCGACTATCAACGTTTTTACTGAACGGACAGTATGGGCAGGCATAGTTGCATGAGGTCAACGAACCACGATAATATAAGGTCGCTCTCATGCGCCTACATATCCTTCCATGCGCTCACGTACTGATGTGGAGATCATCCAGTCCCCAATCGCATCGGAATAGGCCATTCCTTCCTCTGTAAGTCGCAGCCTACCCTCCTCGACGACAGCCATACCGGATTCCAGCAGCAATGACATTCCCGTAAAATCGTCCGACAGGGATACATCGAAGCGCTCTGCATAGGCCGATAGCTCCAAACCTTCCCGATGAAGAAGCGCCTTTAAGATAAAGCGTCGCTTACTCTCATCCACATTTAAAATAAAGCCGTAGTCAGCCAGATCATGACGTTCCGCAGCAACATAATCTTCGATAATACTACGCGTAGCTGCTGCACTAACACCGTACCGGCTGGCATAGTGAACATTACGTGTATAGGATCGCGCACCACACCCCAGACCAGCCATACCTTCCTCCTGACAACTGTAGGGCAAAAGCTCTTTGCTGGATAAACCATCATTTTTTGCAAAACGGCGCATGGAATATTGTACATATCCTGCCTGTTTGAGCCGTTCGCGCGCCACTTCATACAAGCTAAGACGAATATCATGATCCAGCCCGGTATATCCTGGCTTTAAAATCGTATTTTCTCGAATATATAGCGGATAAAGAAAAATCTCTCCTGGCGAGTAAGACAGTGCTTCCTCTAAAGAATACAGCCAGGTTTCCACTGTTTGACCAGGCAGGCCATAGATCAGATCCACGTTCAGCAATGGAAAGTTGTATTCCACCAGCCGCTCAAGTGCTTCTCTAACAAGTTTGGGCTTCTGAGGTCGGTAAATGGCGGCACTTTCTGATTCCACAAAGCTCTGAATTCCCATGCTGACACGATCTGTCCCGCGGCGCTTGAGCACCTCCAACCTATCCTCAGTCACAGTATCGGGAGAGGTTTCCACCGAAATAGAAGCTCGTTTAGGGTCCAGTCCCATTATATTTTCCGCTATGTCAAACAAACGCTCCACCAAAGGAGCCTCCAGTAAGGTTGGTGTACCGCCGCCGATTGCAAAACGCGAAAAAGGCCGACGGCCCATAATGGGTGCCCATTGCTTGGCTTGTCTTTCTAGCGCATCCACATACTCCTTATGTACATCCAGACGCTTGTCCGGCAAAGTGAAGAGGTTACAAAATCCACAGCGAGCCGCGCAAAACGGAATATGCATATACAAAAAATAGCTTTCTAACTCCTCCTTCTCCCACAGCTCCTGCAATGAGAGCGGTGTATCAAACGAACGATAGGCCGTTTTATGCGGGTAAGAGTACAGATAGGAGCGGTAGGGAGCTTCACGGATCGTGCGTGCCCATTCAGCAGGAGTTTCAGGCCACTGAAACCTAGAGGGTGCTAAGTTTGTGTCTATCTCCGGGGCTACCGCACCCGTTGGATGTGAGTGATTCAGATTCATGGCTTTCATTTCTGCTCCTTCCTCGCGCTGGATTGATTTCTTGATATTTTACTAGTGCAATCTATATTTCTATTTGCTTTATAATATAAATTCGCGGTAAGGCACATTCCAGACTACCTCATGCGCCAGACGATGTCCTTCATAGCCGTCTTCCCCATAAGCTGTACCATGATCGGAAAAAACCATGCAAAACGTCTTGCCCCGATTTCGTAAAGCATCAAACAAACGTCCAAGCTCACCATCCACATACCGCAAGGCTGCTCGTTGAGACTCCACTGAATCTTTAGCTGAGCCCTTCACAAAATAATGATTAGGCCCATGGATCGCTGATACATTCAGAAACAAAAACAAGCGCTGCGACGGGTCTGTATTCCCCAACAGTTTCAGAGCATGATTCACCTGATGCTCCGTCGAACGGGGGTTGGTAACGCCAAAGTTCATACGCCAGTAGCTTTCTTGGAAATACCCTGGCAGCACTTTGGCAAGCTTATTTTTCTTCGTGAAAAAAATAACGCCGCCGATACAGATGGTCCGATAACCTTCACCCTCTAGCCCGGACACAATATCCGGGGCATCGAACAGCCAGGTATGTGGATGCGTACGTAGTCCCGTATCCTTTGTGTGAAACAGACGGATATGTGAAGTCTTATCCGTATTCGCTGGAGTCGGCAAAAATCCGCCAAAAAAGGCATGATGTGCAGCATAGGTAAAGCTACCCGGTGTATGACGCTTTTCCCACGACCCAGAGCCGCACAAATTCGGACAGTTCTCTTCCTCCA
The DNA here is from genome assembly GCF_054602535.1 of Paenibacillus sp. SEL1. Taxonomy (NCBI): domain Bacteria; kingdom Bacillati; phylum Bacillota; class Bacilli; order Caryophanales; family Paenibacillaceae; genus Paenibacillus; species Paenibacillus sp. SEL1. Next base: position 5,278,814 of record NZ_CM137723.1, read on the forward strand.
GCTTTGCTACATCATAACGCAGAGTATCAAGCGTAATCATGACAATATCATGAGAGCCGACAATTTGGTTCATATCAATCATAATCTGTCTTTCCTTTCCGTACCCACGCTCCTATTAGCGAGGTGCTGCATTTCCCATTCATACGGATTCCAACCCTGATGCTCAACCCGGTACAGCAAATCACCGAACGGATTAACATCCAATACATAGGGACGACCGCCATGAGCCGGAACCAGCACATCCAGTCCAGCAACCATGGAGGCTGGAAAAACACTCATAGCGGCTTTCGCCGTAAGCTGGATCGATTCCACCGTATTCTGTGGTAATCCGGCTTCCTTCAGCGAGAGCCGCTCATTACGCAAATGCAAATTCGTAATAGGGCTGTGGCTCAAACGTAAAACCGCATGGCAAGCTTCTGATCCGCACACGAGTTGGCGCACATCATAAACACGCCCGTTCAAGGTCGCTTTGGGAATCCAGCGCTCTACATGTATCCCTTCCAGGCATAGCCAGTTAAGGATAGCATGAATGTCCTGCTTATCCGTATAACGACGCAGTCGTCCGGCATTATAATACACGCGCTGTCCGCGTATGATTTCCGTTCCAATCGTGGTCACCGCCAGTTCCGCGTGTGTATGGGGATGTACCTGATAGGCCATGACACCAGAAGCACCAGACCCACAAAATATTTTCACAAATACGCGGTGAAACCCGCTCTCCTTTATTGCCGTGTGCAGATCGACAACATCATGAAATGCACCACCTGAAGATGCAAGCACTGGCGGGACTCTTATATCTGCCTTGCTTAAATCGGCGCTACAACGCCGTTTGTCGAACATCACGGCCACTTCCGCTGGATCGTTCATCCAGTATGACGAGGGCCAGAGCAGAGCCACTTCATCACGCAGCCAGGCCAGCAGACGGCAATAGCCCCGGAACCATTGTGCCGGGTGCCAAATACGACCGTGCTGCTCCTGCAGACGTCGCGCTTCTGCCGCCGATATACCTGTTCCTTGTGTCCATTCGGGCCATGGCAACAGAGAATCGTCTCCCTCACCATCCGAGGCGCCCAGAGCAATCAACTCACGCTCTACCTCAAAGCTTTCGCCCGGTGCATCCAGACGAAGCAGCGGACCACTGTTCATCTGCCCCGCCAGTAACTGATCAATGCTCTCTTGCAGAAAGGAACTGCCATTCACGCTAGCATGCGTAGCTCGCGCAGCTATTCGCGCCATCAGCTCGCTCAGACCTTGTTTCTGCCGAATAGCTTCCAGCACATTCTTATAGGAAACCTCCAGAGCGGGCGGAAGCATTAATCTGCTTCGCGCCTCCTGTAGCCCGGTAGTTCGACGATTCCCCGGATTACCGAACAAGATAAACGGCTCGCTGACATTACAGTCTGACATTCTAACCATAGAGCCGCCTCACTTTAGATCATTTTAATTTTGAAAACAGTCCGTTTTAAGTCCATTTGTACAAATTACTCAGTCAGTGATGGATAACGCCAATCATCTTCCTCATCCGCTTCTTGTTGATCTTCCACGTTCACAGATAGACCCGAGCTTTTCCAACGTTGCATCATTTCACTAGACATATAATGATAGCTCAAATCCAGATGCTTCAGCCCTTTTATACTTTCACTAGCCAGCAGCGCTTCTGCACCTTTATCAGACAACGTACCTTGTGAGAGATCCAGCACTTCCAGTTGTCCAATCACAGGGGCATTAGCTGCTGCAATTGCAATTTCATCCTGTATTTCACTATCTTTCAGTCCCAAGTATGTAAGTTTGGGGAAAGGATTGCTATTCAAAAACGGCAAAACATCTTTCAGGTTACCGTCAAAACCATAGTTATCGACACCCAAATACAGTTCCAGCTTGCGCAGTTCAGGCAGTTCTGCATTGTGTATTTGCTGAAGAACGCTCACTGGCAGGCCGCCACAAATAATAACCAATTCCTGAAGGTTGTTATGACGAAGTGGTTCCAGACTCAGGTCCTGGCTTCCTTTGATATGAAAGGACTCCAACGCTGGAAACGCTTCTAATAACGGGGATAGATTCGTCTGGTTAATCCATGAAACCTCACACTCATCATATTCCATATCACCAATAAACAGCTTGCGTAACTTAGGGAAATGATCTTTAAGCTTCACTAACACTGGGATGAAATCATCTGGTGAGCTCTCATAGGCTCCACCCCAATCTCCAATGATCAGATCCGTAACTTCCGCGCTCTCCGGCTTGGCTGCCAGTTCCTCAAGCAATTTAGCCATCGTTTGGCCATTCTCATAAGCTTCAAAATCCACTACCAATTTTACTTCCATCTTACAATTCCTCCGATCATTTATCTGAGAATGTAATAAAGCTTGAAAACTATCTATTTCCAATTTAGTCTATCCTATTCTACCAATGTTCGTCAAAAATAGTCCTAAATCGACATCAGTCCTATGTAAAATGTGCTCAATGAAATCAAAACAAGACAGCCCACTAAGCAGGCTGTCTTGCGCATATGTCTATAATAAACTTCTACTATTATATAGTAGTAATTCTAGAACCAAATTATTGGCTAATTGTAATCGGTGAGTTATCGGACAGCAATGCCAGATTATTCACGATCACATTCTCCTCATTGCTCAAGCCACTGGTAACGAGTGTTTGTGAACCTGCCGTCTGAACAGTCTTCACTTCCTTACGTTTCGCATGGTCTCCGTTTACAACATATACATATTCTTTACCTTGATCCTTTTGAACTGCCGCAGTAGGAACCACAATGCCTTCTTGTGCATTGGCAGCGACAAAGCTGATATCAGCCAACATGCCGGATTTCAGTTTTGTGTCTGGATTCGCAACTGAGATTTTTACAGGATAGCCTTTTCCACTTGCATCCAACGGGCTTACATTTTTAACTGTACCTGTTGTTACAATGTTGGAAGCTGCAACACGAACCTGTACCTTGTCACCTACTTTTACATTGTTGATCTGTTCCGCTGGAACATAGATTAATGTATTGACCGTACTCAGATTCGCAATGACCAGCGCAGGAGATTGAGCGGATACCATTTCGCCCACTTCTGCATTTTTCGTACCCACAATACCATTAATCGGTGATGTAACAACGGTGTCATCCAATGCATCCTGAGCAATGTTTACATTCAGCTGAGCCTGCTTAAGAGATTGTTGGCTGGACTCGATGACCGCAGTATTTTGAGATACTTTGAGTTGGTTTTGCGCATTGCTGTATCCACTATTAGCATTACTGTAGCTATTTTTTGCTGAATCATAGCTGTTGCGAGCTGTAGTCAAGGCCTTCTGCGCAGCTACCAACTGATCTTGTGCATTAGCCTGCGCATTTTGTGCATTATTGTAAGCCGCTTCCGCATTCACAACTGCTGTTTTGGCTTGTTCTAATTGTGCTTGAGTGCTCGCACCTGCATCAAATAGACTTTGTGTACGTGTTACATTCTTCTGTGCATCTGCCAAAGCTTGCTGCGTTTGTTTCACCGTATTGGCTGCCGAGGAGACACCATGTGTTGCTTGTTCTACGGCTGTAGTAGCTTGATTAATAGCCCCCTGTGCCTGATTGATTGCACTTTGGGATTGAATCACGCCGCTCTTGGACTGCACTAAGCCCGAGTTTGCTTGAACCATCGTAGATTCGTGGGATGCTTGAGCGGTGCTTACTCCGGCTGCTGCCGCAGCTGCTGCGGCGCGAGCTTTCGCAACATTATTCCGCATGTCTTTATCATCAAGCTTGAACAGTACTTGACCCTTTTTAACCTCGGAGCCAATATCCACAGGCAGCTCAACCACTTTACCGCCCACTTTAGGCACAATGTTCACCGTCTCCGAAGGTGTTACCGTTCCTGTATAAATATTTCCCTGTCCGATGATGCCTTGCTGTGCTTGGCTGATTTTAACCGGAACGACCATGTCCTGAGCCGCCCCGCTATTACTGGAGCAGCCTGCCAGCACTGCGCCGCCGAGCACTAAAGCCGCTAATGTACTTTCTACTCTCAATATTTTCATGATAATTCCCTTTCTTTCTGTCCGTGGAAATAATGTAAGTCATCCAGTCGATATTTTGTACTTCACTTATTAAGCTTCCGGCTGTGTCTTTGCTTTCTTCCTCTGAATAAACAAAAAGATGAGTGGAATTGTGCAAAACAGCGGTATGGATGAAATGAGGAACGTATCCCCAATTCCTCTTGATGTAGCATCCAGTGTGATTAAACTACTTATGGATGACATCCATGAGCTGCCCAATGTCGCTTGTAGCGTATGAGCCGAGTCTGGTGTAATGGACTCCGAAATTTGCTGGGCATGAGCAGCCGAACGGCTTTGCATAATGGCGGTTAGCACCGCAATCGCCATAGATGCAGCCACAGTACGTACCAGATTGGACGCTGTAGACGCATTGGCTACCTTGCTCGGATGAACGGCATTCATGCCGACCGTGGATAATGGCATCATGCAAATACCAATTCCCAGACCCCGTAATGCCATTACGGTTTCCAACCAGGCATGCGAAGTATCTGGCGTAAGCTGGTGAAGATGATAGGTCATAAAGCTGGTTAGCGTCAGGCCCACAAGTCCCAAAGGCACAATGCCGAACTTATCGAACAGCTTCCCGGCAATAGGCATCATAGCCGCCATGGCAATGGCCTGTGGAATGAGGATAATACCGGTATCAATCGGTGACACACGCTGGATATTTTGCAAAAACAACGGTGTTAGGAACGTTCCTCCGTACATCCCCATCATGACCAAACTAGAGGCAATTACACTAATCGTATACTTTGAATTCTTGAATAATGAGATTTCAATTACAGCATTATCCTTGCCGCTTTCTACATAGATCAGAAAAACAAGTGCCCAGAAAGCAATAAACAGCAGGGATACAATTCCAAAAGAAGTCCAGCCATCACGCTGGCCGTTTGTCAATGCGTACAAGAGTGTTCCGGCACAAGTTGCCGCCAGCAAAAAGCCCGGTAGATCAAACGGCTTCGGCTCTACTTTAGGCGGTTCTTTGATTAGAAGAATAACCATTAAAATTGCAAATAAAGCAACTGGCACACTGACAATAAACAAGAATCGCCAGTTAAACCACTCAATTAAATATCCGCTGAGCGTAGGCCCTACAGCCGGCGCTGCCATTGCGGCGATCCCCCATATACCAAGGGACATACCGATTTGTTCACGCGGCATAATTTTGTAAATAATCGTCATACTCAGCGGCATAATAACACCACCACCCAGACCAGCCAGCACCCGTGCTGCGATCAGGGAAGAATCACTCCATGCAAAAATACATATTCCCGTTCCCAGCGAAAATACGCTGAGCGCAAGAATCAAAAACTTTTTGTATCCGAGGCGCTGCTCCATATATCCGGTAATCGGTACGATTACACCAGATGCAAGCGTGTAACCTGTAATAACCCACTGAATACGTGTCGTCGTAGATCCTAAATCTGTCGTCAATCTAGGAATGGCGACATTGATCAGACTGTTGTTCAGAATGGCGACAAAGGCGCCTAAAACGATAGCGAAAAAGGCAAGCCAGCGTTCTTTGGAAGAATCTGTCGAAGGAGCAGCAGCAATATCATTGGCAGCCACATGGACCCCTCCTTTTTAAGGTGTATGAATTTTTACTTCCACGTTCGTTCCAGGAATAAGCTTCAGATCCTTCGGCTTGTTCACAGCAATCTCTACAGGCACACGCTGAGTCACCTTGTTAAAGTTACCACTTGTGTTCACTGCAGGAACGAGTGAGAACACGGCGTTGGAGGCTTCGCCCACTTTACGAACTTTACCCTGAATCACCTGGTCACCTGCTGCATCAAGCGTAATATCAACAAGCTGTCCTGGTTTAATACGGTTAATATCGGTTTCTTCAATATTCGTGGATACGTACAAGCTGTTCATATCCACCATTGTTGCAACAGCACTACCCGGCGATCCGATTTCATGCTCTTTCGAATAAATCTTAATGACGGTTCCGTTGATCGGCGCGCGTAGTACGGACTTGCTGATCATGCTCGCATCCAACCCCGATACATCCTGCTCGGCAATCGGTTCATTACGCTGAACAACATCTCCTTCTTCCACATCAATGTGACTAATTTCTCCAGAGATTTGCGGCATTACCTTATATTGATCGGCTTGAATGCGCGCATCGTCACTTTTAACAAAGTGTGTTGCTTGATACCAATAATAGTAGCCAATAGCTCCACCGCTCAGAATGAGCAGTACAATGAGGATTGGCAATACAGTTTTCTTACTCACTTCTTCCACCCCTGTTGTCCAAAAAATTTTTATTATTCAACGCTAATATTTTAAAATTGAAATATTAGGCCATTAAACCAAATAGAGAACGTAAATAAACACATGGCAACATTCCATGCAAAAGACAGGACTATCTTATGTACATAGGACAATTTGATCCATGGTCCACAAACCGCTTTTTATATTTAAATATTTTCATATAACTATTGTACATTGAAATATTATAGATATATTTATCTATTCAGGCAACATAAATTTTCAGTTTTTTCATAATTTTTTTTCATAAAAAAGAACCTTGTTTCCAAGGCTCTTTCACGAAAAGGGATAGTTTACAATTAAAGGATTACACAGTAAGGTTAAGAGAAAGGCGTAGGTACAGCTGACCGTTGTTTGCAGTTTTTCGCCTCCTGCCCTTCCTTCGTGTTCTTATTCATTCTGTTTCCCTGAGAAACTTGCTCCCCTATGCACCCCCCGCAACGGCAGCGTTCTGTCGTCCCATGTACATCCTCTTTGGAATCCCGTAATAGCCGTACGTAATCCAGAGATTGCTGTAAAGAAGCAGGTCCCGGAATGAAACGGACCTTCTTGCCTTCCAGTAGACAGTATACCTCAATAAGCTGAGGAAGAGCTCCAAATGCATAATAACAAAATACATTTGTCATATGTTGGAATGTACTGACAACGTTAGGATTATAGTCAACGATATACTTTTGAATGAGCAGGGAATCTGCTTCTGCTGATAGTTGCCAAGCAGCCTGAACAATAAGCGAAATATTGACCTCTAACTCAGGCACAGACGTACAAAATTGTTCATACAGCATCACAGGCACCATCAAGTCATTATTTAAGCCACAAATTTTTGACAACTCACCTGACACTTTATTTTTGACATCCCAATAATGGAACAAAGATTCAAAGCTGTCTGACTGCTTGGGCCACCATTTCTCCAGCACATACTGGACAGGGACTTCCCGCCGTACCTTTACTCCCATTCCAAAGTATTCGTTAAGCGCATGCCCTACTGCATATTGAACCCGTTGCCGCCAATTCCAGCCCTCACGCCCTCTTTTCCTCTGTGATTGACGGATTGGCTGTGGAGTTCTCCACATCTCCTCCAGCTGATAGTCGTGCAGAAGAGGAAAGCCGCTTAAGCTATCGCTATTGCGCATACCTATCCCTCACTCTCTTCTCAGGACACTTCAATACCAGCCTGTGCAAATTGTCTTCCGTAAGCTCGGCAATTCTCCTTGTCATCATCCAATGGATTGAATTCAATCTTCAGACTCTCTTGAATGACCGATGCGCCGCGTTCTTTGACTTTTTTCTCTACCAAGTCCACTGCGCCACAGAATTGCGTATAAGATGTATCTCCACTGCCAAATACTGCGGTCTTTTTACCAGACAAATCAAGTTCGTCTAGTTCCTCGTAAAAATCCAAAAATTCATCAGGAAGCTCACCATCTCCCCATGTATATACACCCAGTAGGAACCCGTCATATGCAAGCAGTTCTTGCGCGCTGCAATCATACGAAGCCTTCAACTCTGCCTCATGCCCTGCCTGACGAACACCCTCGGCGATCAATTCCGCAATTTCCTCTGTATTACCGGTCAAACTGGCATAAGCAATCATGATTTTACCCAAGTTCATCCCTCACCTTTATTTGAAATATGGGATGCTTTCATTCCCTGTTACTCAAATAATATTTGATAATGATTCTCATTGTCAAATATTAATTTCAAAAACTAGCTTTAATCTTGGGGAGATATACGCAAAACAGCCGCATTACATGCGACTGTTGGCTGATAAACTCTATGGATAAGCACATTAAATTAGAGCCTTGTTTAATTAAGGAGAATTTCAGCTGTGTTGATAAAAAATATTATGTACGTACAATTCAATCCATTTTTCATTATTATAATAAAAAAACGGATTGTTGTACGTACAAGTGGGATTGATTTCATTTTAATATGGAAGCGCTATAATTACAAGTACATCCGAGAAAAAATATTTTAGACCATTTGACTACTTACTTATTTATGTAATCATTCGATTGTTGCTGAGGTTTGTTGTACAATAGACTCCATATGGGGATTTCTGTGCAGCTTGCTGCCTGAATCCTGAATTGACTGCTGAAGGATGGATTGTACATGTATGTAGCACAAGAGTGGAAAGACTATGAAGTAATGGATACAGGCGGTGGTGAAAAACTGGAACGTTGGGGTGATATTGTCCTGCGTCGTCCCGATCCGCAAATCATATGGCCTTTGGCCCAGGAAACAGCCGAATGGCGTAATGTTCATGGGCATTATCACCGTAGTTCCTCCGGTGGCGGCAACTGGGATATGAAAAAACCTATTCCCGAGCGCTGGACAATTAGCTATGGACCGCTTAAATTCCACATTAAACCGACCAGCTTCAAGCATACCGGTCTTTTTCCGGAGCAAGCAGCGAACTGGAGCTGGATGATGGATAAAATCAAAGGCGCAGGCAGACCGATTTCCGTACTGAACCTGTTTGCATACACGGGAGGAGCCACGACTGCTGCTGCGTATGCTGGAGCCAGTGTAGTTCACGTGGATGCCGCCAAAGGCATGGTGCAGTGGGCAAAGGAAAACGTTCAATTGTCCGGTCTGGCTGACCGTCCGGTACGCTTCATTACGGATGACGTATTCAAGTTCGTGCAACGGGAACAACGTCGGGGCAACCGTTATGATGCCATTATCATGGACCCTCCTTCTTACGGACGCGGACCGAACGGAGAAACTTGGAAGCTTGAAGAAAGCTTATACCCGTTTCTCGAATCCTGCATGAGCATCATTTCGGATCAACCGCTGTTCATGCTGATTAACTCCTATACTACAGGTATTTCGCCTACTGTATTGCGCAACATGCTGAGCATGACCATGCAACAAAAGTACGGCGGTCAAATTAGCGCTGGTGAAATCGGATTGCCGATCACTCGCTCGGGATTGAATTTGCCTTGTGGTATTCTCGGACGCTGGGAGGCTTAAATTCCTCTTATGACTCAAAATGAACTTACCCGACATGAGCATGCACTGCCCAACATTCCTGTCCTATATGAGGACAATCATGTTTTGGCAGTTGTAAAGCCTGTCAATGTTCCAACACAAGAGGATGCCAGTGGTGATCCTGATCTGTTGTCTTTACTCAAGGAAGATCTAAAAATCAGACACAATAAGCCTGGTAACGTTTTTTTGGGCTTAGTTCACAGACTGGATCGGCCTGTAGGTGGGGCCATGATTTTTGCTAAGACGTCCAAAGCTGCTTCTCGCCTGTCAGAGTCGGTACGAAGTCGTCATTTTCACAAACTGTATACCGCAGTTCTGAATGGCGTTCCGACGGACCCACAGGGCCGTCTAACCCATTACTTGCTAAAGGATAGCCGAACCAACACAGTTCAAGCGGTTCGACCTGGCACAGCTGGTGCGAAAGAAGCCATTTTGGAGTACTGCGTGATCGGACAAGCAGATGGACTCAGTCTCGTGCAGATTAAGTTGCACACCGGACGCTCACACCAAATTCGTGTGCAAATGCAGGCGATCGGCTGTCCCCTCTACGGTGACCAAAAATATGGCGGTCATCTGAGCCGACCCGGTCAACAGCTGGCGCTCTGGTCCTTACTCGCTGGAGCACCGCATCCGGTTAGCAAGGACGATATGAGATTTCACTCGTTACCTCCTGTCCAATTTCCATGGAATGAATGGCCAAGGTCGCTTTATGAGAATATGATTACGTCTGAAATTTGAATCGGAAAGCCCTGCTCTATCTGAATATCGATCTTCGACCCCATTTGCACAAAGAACCTGCAACGCATGTGAACAAACATGCATTGCAGGTTCTTTTTTTGCAGAAAATTAAATTAATGCGTCATCTCATCCTTTTATGATGAGGAAGCCACGGACTGCCCTTTCTTGCTGTTTACCAGTTGTTGACGGGGTTGGGCGTTTTGTGCATTCGTATTTTTGATGAAAAATGCTAAAATCAGAGCGGCCACACTCAACGCTGTTGCAATAATAAAAGCCGAATTAATCCCATAAATCGTGGCTTGATTACCTGCAGCCAGCATCCCCGCTTTATCCGTCACGCTTAGTCCCTCAGACGTAACAATCGATGTCAAGCGGTTGCTGCTTTGTGTGGACATCACTGTCACCAGAATTGCTGTCCCAATCGAGCCGGAAATCATACGCAGCGTGTTACTCATTGCCGTACCATGTGCATTCAATCGTTGCGGAAGCTGATTCAACCCGGCCGTTTGGATCGGCATCATCAGCAACGACATCCCGAACATCCGCACCGTATAATTAATTAACAGTGTCATATAGGTGGTTGTTTCGGTCAACCTTGTAAATTCCCAAGTCGTTATAGCCATGATCAGCAAGCCAATTACAGACAACCAGCGTGCTCCGATTCGGTCAAAAATAGCCCCCGTTACAGGAGACATGAGCCCCATCAGAATCGCTCCCGGTAACATCAGCATACCGGACTGGAGCGGTGTAAAACCCCGAATATTTTGCAAATAAATCGGAAGCAATATCATACCGGCGTACAAAGCCATCGTCACAATCACATTAATGATTGTCGTCAAGCTGTACACATCGTATTTAAAGATACGGAACTCCAGCATAGGCTCATCTGCCTTCAGTTGGCGGACAATAAACAAAATAAGCGCAATTGTCCCAACGATAAGCGTAGACAGGACAGGAATACTTCCCCAACCTGATGTTCCCGCATCACTAAAGCCGTATAATAGTCCACCGAAACCGAGCGTAGACAAAATGATGCCGGGAATGTCCAGCTTTGGCTTGGACTGCTCCGTTACATTTTTCAGAAAAATAAATCCGATCACGATTGAAATTACTGATATCGGCAGGATGATCCAGAACAAAACCCGCCAGTCATAATGCTGTACTATATAACCGGATAAGGTTGGCCCAATGGCTGGAGCAAAACCCATCGCAATCCCCAAGGTCCCCATCGCCCGGCCACGACGCTCTATTGGGTAGATGTTCAAGATAACGACCATCATTAAGGGCATCATGATACCTGCCCCCGCGGCCTGAATAAGCCGACCGATCAGCAATATGCTGAAGCTTGGTGCTATAGCACATAACAGCGTCCCGATTGAAAAAATAGTCATCGCGCTAATAAACAATTTACGAGTGGAGAAACGGGCAATCAAGAACGCGGTCACCGGGATCAATACCCCATTCACGAGCATAAACCCCGTGCTGAGCCACTGAGCTATATTGGCATCTATATTCAGATCACTCATCATTTTCGGTAAAGCCACACTGATCAACGTCTGATTTAATATCGCTACAATCGCGCCAATCAACAGAGCGGCCACAATGGGTGCTCTGCGTACATTACCTGGTAGTGTCATTTGAGGACTGCTCAAGTTGATTCATTCCCTTCGGTGTTAATTTCATGATCATTTGTTTATGGATATCTAGGACCATCTCTAGCTGCTCCTTCGGGATGTCCAGAATGGGCAAGACGCGCTCCATCCACATGGCGTCTACTTTTTGCATGATATCTTTCCCTTCCGGCGTAAGCGTCAACACTAAGGATCTACGGTCATGCTCATGCCGTCCGCGAGCAATATATCCCGCCTTGGTCAAGCGGTCAACCACTCCACTCATAGAGCTGCTTCCCACATGCGCTATGTCTGCCAACTCGGATAACCCGATGTTGGGGCGTTTATTCAGAATTGCCAAAGCCATATGCTGAATGGCCGTCAGATCCAAATGCTGCTCCTCATTCCAGAAGGCATAAAATATCGTTTTGTTAACCTCCCTTACCGATTGAATAATCCGGTACACCTCAAGTCTGTCTTCCTCTCTGTCACTCACTGAAACCATCCTTCTTTCTAATACCCAATTCACAATCCATATAACATAAACAAGCAACTATTTGTATACGAATTGTTATTTATTTATAACTATTATTTTATCATCTCTTATGTAAATGTCAACATTCACCCAAATATCATCTATACTTCAACACAAAAAAGCGCGGTATGAATACCACGATAGGTATTTACATCCGCGCACTCCTATTTGCCTTAAAATGATAATCTGCTGCGTACAGCTACTTTTCATGTAGCCACCATTCTAGTTATTCTGCTCGCTCTATTGGTTCCTTTACTCCCTCAGTCTCACTTGCCGATACTGAAGTCTTCGCCTTCGTTGTAATTTTCCCCAACAAATAAACCAGCAAATTTTGATTGTGCTGAGAAATTCGGTTTAGTGCAGAACCCAGAAAATCATCCCGTATTCGTAATCCACGCTCTACTTCTTCTCTCCCTTGATCCGAAATGACAATCCATACAATTCTACGGTCTTTTACATCTCTGAAACGGGTGACCAGTCGATTCCGTTCCATCCGATCCAGCAGCATCGTAACCGCGGCTGGTGTGGTGGCGAGATATGGGATTAGTTGAGACGGTTTCATACGGCCGTATTCGTTCAAAACCTCCAGCACCGTAAGTTGAGCTTCGGTTAATGATGGAGCCAGTTGCTGCTCCATATGAACCTTATAATCCTTAGCCATTCTGGACCAGATTTTCGCAAATTCGGTCGTTTGCATTTTGCCTCACTCCTTTAGATAACAGGGTCAGTAAAAGCATCAAAGTTACCGTATGGGCCACCGTCCGGATTGTATTTCATCACATTAAATTTTCGCCATTCAGCCCCGGTTTCCTGCCGTTTTTGGAGCACGAAATGAAAAGGGGAAGGAAGTCTCACCTCGGTTTTGAAGGCTGGTCAGAGTTCGACACCATGACGGCAAAAAGGTCCTCATTCGTGCCGGAATGGCACGAGAGGACCTCTCTTTTTCGAGCTAATAAGCGCTTGACTTTCCTATTATTCTATGGACTGAGAAGCTTGCGGCTCACTACGCAGCAGCACATTCACAATTTCGTCCTTCTTCTCCACTGGAGCCAGCAGCTTGCCCGTATCCTTTCGGTCGGTCAAAGGAGCCTTTTCCGAAAGGAAGGACATCGTTTCTCCTTCTGCTGTGATTGCAAATAATTGAACAGCTTCACGGCAATAGAAGGCAGCCACGATTCGAGTTCCATTCGAACGTACTCGTTTGCCTTCCTTGAACTCAAAGGTGGTGATACCTTTGCCGCCTCTTCCCTGTGTAGGATAATCCAGCAGAAGCGTACGCTTACCATAACCGGACTCGGTCAGCACCAACACTTCTCCTTCATCCTCTTCTACCCATAACGCCGCGATAATTTCATCGCCTTCTGCTAGCTGTATACCTTTGACACCAGCCGAGACGCGACCCATCGCATTAACCTCTTGCTCCTTGAAGCGTATACTCATACCCGCGCGGGTAATCAGCATAATATCCCGGGTACCCTCGCTTAACGTTACCGATAATACCTCATCGTCCCCTGCTACTTTGCAGGCGGCTACGGCACTAGAACGTTTTGTAGCATATTCTTTTAATTCTGTACGCTTTACTTGGCCCTTCTTTGTTACAAATACTAGACTTTTGCCGATTTCCTCGATGTTTTTAAGCGGAATAACACTTACGATACGATCTTCCTTCGATAACGGAATGACGTTGACAATGGGTGTGCCCGGCTCTTTCCACTTATACTCTGGCACCTGATGTACAGGCAGTAAAAAATATTGTCCGCGCTGGGTGAAGACGAGCAATACATCCAGCGTATTCACATCAAGCAATTGGGTAACGTAATCCCCTTCTTTAACACCAGAACTTGAACGTTCCCCGCCTGAACGAGTGAATGACAACATACTTGTACGTTTCACATAGCCATCTTTCGAGAGTGTCAGCAGTACATCCTCTGCTCCCACCATGACTTCCAGGTTCACCTTAATCTCTTCTACCTCGCCCTGGATATCTGAACGACGGTCAATGCCGTACTTTTCGCGAATTTCCAAAAGTTCCTTGCGAATCAGGCTGATCAGCTTGCGATCACTTTCCAGAATAGAACGATATTGCGCGATTTTTTTCTGGATATCACCCAGTTCTTTTTCAAGCGTTGTGATTTCCAGATTGGTGAGACGGTACAACTGCAAGGTCAAAATAGAATCTGCCTGCCGTTCGCTAAAACCAAACATCCATTGCAAATTATTTTGTGCATCCTGACGATTTTTGGAAGCTTTAATGGCTGCGATGACCTCATCCAGAATGTTCAGTGCTTTGACCAAACCTTCCAGCACATGGGCACGATCCTCTGCCTTTTCCAGTTCATACTGGATACGGTGAGTGACAACTTCGCGTTGATGGGCGATATACGCTTCCAAAATGGATTTCAACCCAAGCTGATGTGGCGCTTTGTTCACAATGGCTACCATGTTGAAGTTATATGCCACCTGTAGGTCGGTTTTTTTCAGCAAATAAGCTAAAATCCCTTCCGCATCAGCTTCCTTCTTCAGCTCCACAACGATGCGCAAACCATTTCGTCCACTTTCGTCACGAACCTCGGCAATCCCTTCCACCTTTTTCTCCAGACGGATATTTTCCATGGCGGTTACGAGCCTTGATTTGACGATCTGGTATGGGATTTCGGTAATGACCAGCTGCTGCTTGCCTCCGCGCAAAGACTGAATTTCCGTTTTGGAACGAATATAAATGCGTCCTTTTCCCGTGCGATAAGCGTCCTTGATGCCTTCGCCACCCATAATGAGTCCGCCCGTCGGGAAATCAGGACCTTTAATAAAGGTCATAATCTCTTCCAGCTCAATCTCAGGCTTTTCCATCACCGCAATGCTGGCATCAATAACTTCGCGTAAACTATGTGTAGGAATCTCTGTTGCAAATCCCGCAGAGATTCCACTGGAACCGTTCACCAACAAATTTGGATAACGAGACGGCAACACAACAGGCTCTTTGGCCGAGTTATCAAAATTGTCCTTGAACAAAACCGTACGCTTTTCAATATCGCGCAGCATTTCCATTGCGATCGGAGACAAGCGAGCCTCCGTATAACGCATAGCTGCCGCCGGATCATCATCCTGGGAGCCCCAGTTACCGTGACCATCCACCAGCACGTGACTCATTTTCCAAGGCTGCGCCATCCGTACCATGCCATCGTAAATCGACGAGTCACCGTGGGGGTGGTAATTACCCATAACGTCCCCAACGGTTTTGGCTGATTTACGATATGCTTTATCCGGCGTATTGCCCGAATCGTACATTGCATACAGAATACGACGTTGTACGGGTTTTAATCCGTCCCGTACATCGGGTATCGCCCGATCCTGAATAATATATTTGGAATATCGGCCAAAGCGGTCACCGACCACTTCCTCCAGAAAAGCTGGCAAAAACTGCTCCGATAAGCTCATGTATACACCTCTTTTGATAGCACTACTCTACGTATTCCGTGAAATCTACGTTTTCCACGATCCAGCGCTTGCGCGGATCCACCTTATCACCCATCAAAGTGGACACCCTGCGTTCAGCCTTGGCTGCATCCTCTATCTGAACGCGTAACAAGGTGCGTGAATCGGGATTCATCGTTGTTTCCCATAACTGATCAGGGTTCATTTCCCCAAGTCCTTTATAGCGCTGAAGCTCAAAATTTCGTCCAAATTCTTTTAGATAATTATCAAGCTGCTCGTCAGTCCAAGCATAACGCACCGTTTCGAGCTTACCCGACTTTCGAGTTATTTTATACAATGGCGGTTGAGCAATAAATATGCGTCCTGCATCAATAAGCTCTTTCATGTACCGATAAAAGAACGTCAACAACAGCACTTGAATGTGTGCACCGTCTGTATCTGCATCGGTCATAATGATGATTTTGGAATAATTGCTGTCTTCCAGCGAAAACTCTGTTCCTACCCCCGCACCAATAGCTGCTGTAATAGCACGGTACTCATCATTCTTCATAATATCCGCCAGTTTGGATTTTTCCGGATTCATCGGCTTGCCCTTTAGCGGCAATATGGCCTGAATTTTGGAATCCCGTCCCTGCTTGGCTGATCCTCCAGCCGAATCGCCTTCCACAATAAACAACTCATTACGTGTAAAATCCTTGGACTGCGCAGGCGACAGTTTACCATTCAAATTGGAACTTTCACTGCGCTTTTTGCCGGAACGCATCTCATCCCGAGCTTTACGTGCAGCTTCACGCGCTCTGGATGCTTGAACTGCCTTCTTGATCAAAGTTTGTGCTATCTGCGGATTTTCTTCCAAAAAACGCTGCATCTGCTCAGATACGATGGCATCCACTGTACTCCGTGCCGAAGCACTACCCAGCTGATCCTTTGTCTGGCCGACAAATTCAACTTCAGCCATTTTGACACTGATTACAGCCATCATGCCCTCACGTAGATCGTTGCCCTCCAAGTTTTTATCCTTTTCTTTCAACATCACCGTTTTGCGCGCATAGTCGTTCATGACACGAGTGTAAGCGGTTTTGAATCCCGTTTCATGCGTACCCCCGCCACGTGTCGGAATGGAGTTAACGAACGAAGCAATCGTCTCTGTATAACCCGCATTGTACTGGATGGCAATCTCTACTTCAATGTCTTCTTTCTCGGCATTAAAGTGAATAACGTCATGTAGCACATCCTTGCCCTCATTCAGAAAAGCAACAAACTGACTTGCGCCACCCTCATAAAAATACTCATCTGACTTTCCGCTGCGTTCGTCTTTAAGTTGAATACGAAGGCCCGAATTTAGAAAAGCAATTTCCTGAAGACGCTCAGCCAACGTATCGTAGTTAAAATGAATGCCTGCCTGAAAAACACGAATATCCGGTTTAAATGTAATTTTCGAGCCCGTCTTGTTAGTATTGCCCAGCACTTCAAGGCCTGTGGTCGGTTCCCCGACATGCTCCACGCCCTTCTTGTCCTGCCAATATTCAAACCGCTGACGGTGAATCTTGCCGTCCCGGTAAATTTCCACTTCAAGCCATTCCGAAAGAGCGTTCGTTACAGACGCACCTACACCGTGCAGACCCCCGGACTTTTTATATCCCGAACCGCCAAACTTACCTCCGGCGTGCAAAATGGTGAATACAACCTGAGGCGTAGGAATTCCCGTTTTGTGCATTCCTGTAGGAATACCGCGCCCGTTGTCTGATACTGTAACGGAACCGTCCTTATGCATTGTAATGTCAATGCGAGAGCAAAACTTGGCGAGATGTTCATCCACCGCGTTGTCTACAATTTCCCATACCAAATGATGCAGTCCCGAAGAACTGGTGCTCCCGATGTACATGCCCGGCCGTTTGCGAACTGCCACAAGCCCTTCGAGCACTTGAATGTCGTCCGCGCCATATTCTGAAGCTCCGCTTTGTGTGCCGGATACTCCCGCAGACAAGTCGATTTTGTCGACCATTCATGCTCCCCCTTTGTCTAATCGTAACCGTGTTTTGCCTTATTCTTGATGATTTTCACCAAAAATGCAAACAGATGTTTTCTTTTACCTTGTCCATTTTAATTCAATATATCCCGTTTCGTAAAGACGGCGAATGAAACAATCAATGCCGCAGCCCCCCAAATGCACAGTACAGCTAAAGAAAAGGGTAAGGTCATTCCCTCAATCGGGGCGGGGCTTCCAGATAAATAATCGGTTAATTCGAGGTTAACCATAAATAAATATTTAGCACTCTGCCAAGATGAAGCCATGTTTGTCAAAATAGTGCCCGAAATAAGCGCAGCCATCATGACCACGATACTTGCCGCCGTACTTCGTACCAGGACAGATACCATAAAGGCTAACGAAGCTACCACAAGACTGACAAACCAGATCAATCCGGCTTGCAGCATCAGATAATGCCATTGTGGAATCGCATGTACAGCAGACAAATCCACCGTCGATCCAACAATTTGAAATCCGGTAAATACCGGAACATTAAAACCGCGAAAACCAAAAAACAAGCCTGATATGAGATAGCTAATTATAAATACAGCCAAAATGATGAGCGAGACAAACATATACAATGTCAACAGCTTGCTCAGCAGTATTTTCCACCGCCTGACTGGGCGAGTCAGCAACATTTTTATCGTGCCTGTCGTCCGTTCTCCAGAAACCAAGTCGGAGGCAATGGCCATAATCAACAGCGGAACGAACAGATTTATGGAATTATCCATAAACTCTCTGGTAAAGGTGACGCCACTCGGCTCATTAGGATTCACATCATTCTCCAAATAATATTGCATCTGCTGCACAAAGACCCGACGATAGGTCTTCCATTCCTCGGGAACCCGGTCACTTCCCAGCGAGTTTTGATTATCGGTAATCGCCTGACGCAGTTCAAGCCGCCAATCATTGCCGAATTTTTCGCGATTGTTTTCTGCCACTTTCATCTGAGCGTACGTAAAAATCGGCACAAGCACAAGTAAAACAAGTAAAATGACATAAAATCGTTTCTTCTTGATAATTTTGAGCGTTTCATTTTGTACGAGCGGTAAAATGTTATTCAAGTATCTCACCTTCCGTCATTTTCAGGAATAGCTGCTCCAGTGTAGGGTTGATTTTGGTTACACCTTTAACGGAAATACCGGAAGCCGTCATTTGTGTCACCAGCTCCGCAATATGCTCTTCATCCATTTCTGTAAAAATTGCATCGGCTCCGCTGCCTGCAACAATGCTGTCATCAATTAATTCATCGGCATTCGTAATCATTTGCACATGCGGAGAATTTTGCAATATGGCAAGACCCCGATCACGAGGCTCCAGTTGCCACACGGCCATGTGCGAGTGCGTCTCAACCAGTTCCCGTACTCCACCTACAGCTAGCACCTTTCCCCGACTTATAATTGCCACCCGGTCACATAGCAGCTGGATTTCGCTGAGCAAATGGCTGGAAACAAATACTGCCATGCCTTCTGCCGCTAGCAAACGGATAAAAGCTCTCATTTCCTTGATCCCCTTGGGGTCTAACCCGTTCGTCGGTTCATCCAAAATGAGTAATTTCGGTCTACCTAGCAAGGCTTGGGCTATACCAAGGCGCTGGCGCATTCCGAGAGAATACGTACTTACTTTATCATGGATACGGCGATCGAGCCGAACCAGCTCAACGACTTCGCGGATACGCTGCTCGTCTACACCAGGCTGCATACGGGCAAAATGTTCTAAATTCTCCCACCCTGTCAGGTAGCTGTACACCTCTGGATTTTCCACAATAGACCCAATATGCCGTAAAGCCTGCTCAGGGTCACGATTTACATTATGACCACAGACGGTAATCGTCCCTTCCGTAGGCTTAATTAAATCGACCAGCATACGAATAGTCGTCGTTTTTCCAGCCCCATTAGGACCAAGAAATCCGAAAATTTCACCCGCACGAACGTCGAATGTGACATCATGAATGATCATTTTGCGTTTGATACGTTTCTTAACGTGCTGAACAGAGAGAATTGTTTCGGTATTGCTTCTGTCTCTGCCTCCGCTGCCAATCTGATTGGCGGAATGGAAACTGGACAAAGCATCCCTTGATGTCGAATTTTCGGTACTTCCA
The DNA here is from genome assembly GCF_054602535.1 of Paenibacillus sp. SEL1. Taxonomy (NCBI): domain Bacteria; kingdom Bacillati; phylum Bacillota; class Bacilli; order Caryophanales; family Paenibacillaceae; genus Paenibacillus; species Paenibacillus sp. SEL1. The sequence goes on from NZ_CM137723.1 coordinate 5,298,571, forward strand.
GCCCCGGTCTTGTCAGCAGATTGGATGCTCATTGCTTGTTTCCTCCCTTTTTCACTTCAGCGGGTTGGCTACTTGTAGACTGTTGTTCATTATCCACTTTATCGGCATCCTTCGTATTTGCAACTGCAAACCCTTGCGCGATACGTTCAGCGATTGCCTGATAGCCCTGTCCGTTTGGATGAAAATGATCGGATGATAAATAGACGGGCAAATTTTGCTGGAATAAATCGAAAGTTGGAACCAGAGTCATATTGCTGTTTTGGTTGGTAATTGCCATGGCAGCCAGATTCCATTCTGTTACTACAAGATTACCGGGAATTTTCATTTCCTGCAGATCACTGAATGGATTATATAATCCGACATAGATAATTTTAGCATTCGGATTGATTTTCCCTACCTTTGTCAGCACTTTTTGCAGACGTTTGGCGGCATCAGGCACAGCTTTACGCAAACCACTGAGTGTAGGCGGCTCTTTGCCGGTTTGGGCAGCCTGAGCCCCCTGAAATAAATCATTTCCGCCAATCGAGACAATAATGACGTTAGCCTTTTTCAACACATAAGAAACACCAGGCTCATCCAGCTTGGTCAATAGTCCTTGAGTCGTCAGTCCATTAATCCCCAGATTATTTATGAGCTGAGCCTTATGGCCTTCCTGATTATTTAACAAGCTCACCGACCGACGCACAAAACCACTTCCGGAGTCATCCCCCGTGCCTTTGGCTAGCGAATCTCCAATGGCAGCTACCCGAAACTCTCCCGTCTGATTAGTAGCGGATGGCGCAGTTTGTGTCTGCGATGAACCGGAATGTACAGGTTGAGTGCTAACCATTGGCTCTGGAGCCGTGATACTTTGTACTGCTGTAATAAATCCGTACAATAATAGCAATGTGGCGGCAATGGAAACGGAACCGACAGACCGCCAAATCCATTTTGATGAATTCACTCGTGTTCCCTCCTGATAGCTTAGTGAAATAAACATAAAGCTTCTCATATCATTTTGCAAATAAACTGTTCGGAATAAAAGCCCAATACATGCTTAGAGTCACATATAATTTCCCATGAACATGCAAAAAAAGGATGGCAAATGACCATCCTTATATTATACTTTCTTCTGCGAACGGTTTATCCTCTCATCTCTAATCAGACGAATCAAACTATTTGCTATCAGGGATAAAACTTTTGATCCATTGTCCAAAACTGCCCGGATTTCGACTTTGGATCAGTACCGTTCCTTCACCGCGAAAGCGACATACAAGTGCTTCTCCACTCGTTACGCTGGACAACCAGCCTTTAGATGCTTTTTCAATTTTATAATCCATATAATCCGGCCATGCTACCAGATGAGCATTATCAATAATACGCTCTTCTCCTGGCGCAATATAAATGGGATGAATGGCCCCATAAGAGGACAGGAATACCGTACCTCGACCACTGATTTCTACGATAAAAAAACCTTCACCGGAGAATAAACCTTTCATCAGGTTTTGCATTTTGGTGCTAACCTCAATGCCTTCTGTGCAAGCCAGAAAACCGTCCTTTTGGACGAACAGCCTATACGTGCCATCCAGTTCCACCGCTTGTACATCACCTATACTAGCAGGGGCTAACAACACCTCAGCCGGTCCCCGGGCTGCCCTCAGTTCTTGAAAAAAGAATTTTTCTCCGCTCAGCATTCTGCCTAAACCACGTAACAGTCCACCGTCTACCGTCCCCTTTATATCTACACTGGAAGACATGGAAACCATCGCTCCCATTTCTGCTTTAATCATTTCCCCGGGTCTCAACTGAATCTTGAGCATAGCAAAGGCACCTTCATGCACGATTTCGTAGCTCATTTGTTCACCTGGCTTTCCATAAGTAGTCTGATATCTATTCAACTTGCTGCTATCATACTATAAATACGTCCCTTAAGTCTTTTCTGGTATAAAGCAGTGGTTATGCCACTGGAGGATTAAGAGACACCAAAAGACCCGCTGAACGTGTCAGCGGGTCTCTAGATTAACGTCACGTCACTATCTTTTCGTAGCAGCGACATAACGTTGGGAACGTATTTACTATCATCTTAGTTACGTGTGAACTCTTGTACCCAATACCCATTGTAGTAAGCCACACCGATTTGTGTAAACTCTGCCTTCAAAATATTCTCACGATGTCCCTGACTGTTCATCCAGGCTTTCATCACTTCTTGTGGTGTTTGTTGTCCCATAGCAATATTCTCACCCGCATACGTATAAGTTACACCGAATTTTTTCATCATATCAAATGGTGAACCATAGGTCGGTGATGTATGGGAAAAGTAATTGTTCGTACTCATATCCTTCGCCTTGACTAAGGCTACTTCTGTAAGCTTCGCATTCGATGCGAGGGGCTTAAGACCTTTTTGGCTGCGCTCGTTATTTACAAGCTTTACAACCTCAGCTGCAAATTGGGACTTGCTGAGTTGTGCATCCGTACCTGTAGACTGACCCGCGCCTGAGTTTGTGTTTTGTTTTTGAGTCTGTTGCTTGGTACCAGACTGCGAAGCCTTTTGGCCACCCTGTTTGGTTGTTGTTTGTTTGCCGGATGAAGAATTTGCTGTTTTGTTTTTAGCCTTGTCCTTTTCAGAAACATCCTTAATTACGGTCTTTGTTATCGTAGTCGTCCCGTTGGACATATTGACGGTATATCCGTTATTTTGAAACCATTGTTGCAGTTGGGCAGTCAAATCGTCAGCTGGTGAAGCTGATGCCGGAACGATGAATCCTGCGGATAAAATGGCGCTAAGACTTCCCATCACCAGTGTTTTTTTCAACATATTCTTCATTTCGTCATCTCCTTGTTGTATAAATGCCTTGGTGTGAACGCGTCTGGTTACAACTTTGTAATCTTTACTCTAGCAGTATATCATGTTTTATAGCAGGATCAATGGTATAAAAGTTGGAAAAAAAATAGCCCCGCTCGGAATTGACCCATGCGGAACTAAGTTAAAAGTAGTGAGGCTTTAAGTATTAGATTGTCTTGTTATAGGCTGATTATCTAAGCTTTTTGCTGAAACGGTAGCCTTGCTTTTCAAAGCCGATTCGGTTGTAGAAAGCTCGGGCCTCTACTTGTTTGATGCGGTTATTCGCTCCGGTAATGAATAAATGATAGCATCCTTGCGCACGTCCCCACTCCTCACCACAAGCCACCAGGCGCTTGCCAATGCCCTCGCCGCGATACTCCCCGCTCACGACCAGCATGGTGATTTGTACGGCAGGATCAGGATAAGCCAAGCTTTGAGCCGTATGCATGCCGATTACTCCGACAACACGACCATCCATTTCTGCAACCATCATATTCGCTTGACTGTCCTCCCGCGCTGTTCCCATAACTTCTTTCATTACACCACAAGTCATCGGGTATCCGACTTCTCTTAGTAGTCCAGTTACGGCTTCGCAATCGCCAAGCTCTACGGAACGAATTGTCAGTACTGGAATCATCACATTGTTAGACATGATTTACCTCCACTTTCAGCATATTAGCAGCTTCTTTGGCCGTCTTCCGTGCTGTTTCCACATCTTCTGCAGCGCTAAGCGCTACAGCCATCCGGCGTCCCGGCTTGGTTTCAGGCTTCCCGAACACTCGCACCTGTGTCCGGGGTAGCAATAATGCATCATGCAGACCGCTTATTACAAAATCCCGCGTAGTCACTTCTGCCTTCAAAGTAGCTGAAGCTCCTGGTGTAAGCAGCGTGACGGATGGCAGCGGGAATCCGAGAATGGCCCGCACGTGAAGCGCAAATTCCGACAAATCCTGCGTAATCATGGTCACCATTCCTGTATCATGCGGACGAGGGGATACTTCACTGAATATGACGCCATCAGCTGTTAAAAATAGCTCTACGCCAAACAATCCGTAACCACCCAGTTCATCCGTTATCCTACGGGCAATGTCTTCCGCTTCCGAAAGCTGCTTGTCCGTCATGCCATGAGGCTGCCAGGATTCGACATAATCCCCATCTTTCTGAATGTGGCCAATCGGTGGGCAAAAAGTCGTACCCAAAACCGATCTGACGGTCAATAAGGTAATTTCGCTCTCAAACGGGACAAAAGCTTCAACAATGACACGTGTTGTTTTGGCACGCGCGCCTTCCAGCGCCGTATTCCAGCAGGATTCTGCATCTTCGATTGCCCGGCATACAGACTGCCCTTTACCCGACGAACTCATCAAGGGCTTGACCACGCATGGCGTGCCCAGCTCATGAACCGCCGACCGCAACTGCTCAAAGTTATCTGCAAAACGATAGGCAGCAGTCGGAAGCTCTAATTTCTCGGCAGCCAGCCTGCGGATACCTTCCCGGTCCATCGTAAGACGGGCGGCACGGGCCGTTGGTACTACGTGAAATCCTTCTTGCTCTAATTCTTCCAAAGCACCCGTAGCAATAGCTTCGATTTCAGGTACAATTATGTCGGGCTTTTCCTTACGAATTAGTGCCTTCAACGCCTCAGCATCCTGCATATCCAGACAGTGAGAGCGATGGGCCACCTGCATTGCTGGAGCCAGTTCATAGCGATCTACAGCAATACATTCCACGCCAAGCCGCTGAGCTTCAATAATGACTTCTTTTCCCAATTCGCCGCTACCCAGCAGCAGCATCTTCTTAGCCTTGGCAGAAAAAGGAGCACCCCACATCTTGAACTCTTCCCCCTCTGACGAAATTGCTCTGATCTCTTTTCATCTTTATTTTCAGGGTTTAGCTCCAAGAATGCAATAGTGCTCGGCATTAAAATTTACAAAAAACGCGATTTTTTGATCTTTTTTTTACAAAAATCTGAACTGTGCTTCCACCAGCCCCCGATATATTCCATGTTTTTTCATCAATTGTTCATGATTACCACTTTCTTGGATTTCCCCATGATCCAGTACAACGATATGATCAGCATTACGGATGGTGGACAAACGGTGAGCGACCATAAAAGAAGTTCTGCCTTCTAGTAAAACCTGAAGAGCCTCCTGAATTTTCAACTCCGTTTCTGTATCAATACTAGCTGTGGCCTCATCTAGGATAAGAATTCGCGGATTAGCCAGCAAGGCACGAGCAAAGGATAAGAGCTGTCGCTGGCCCATGGACAGCATTCCCCCCCGCTCCTCTACCTCTGTTTCATAGCCAGCTGGCAAGTGAACAATGAATTCATGAGCATTGACCGCCTTCGCAGCCGCTTCAATTTCCTCATCCGTTGCATCCAAACGGCCAAATCGAATATTATCACGGATCGTCCCCGAAAAAATAAATGTATCCTGAAGTACGATGCTAATCTGGCTTCGCAAGCTCTCCACCGTGACATCACGCACATCATGACCGTCAATCGTAAGCCGCCCTGACGTAATGTCATAAAAACGGCTTAGCAGATTAATAATTGTACTTTTACCTGATCCGGTATGACCCACAAGCGCTATAGATTGACCCGCCTCGACAGAAAGATTAATACCTTTAAGCGCCTGACGTCCCTTTTCATACTCAAAAATGACCTTTTCAAATTGGATGTCTCCCCGAATGGGCGGCAAGGCTATTGCTCCCGGTTTGTTTGCAATATTCGGCTGTTCATCCATAAACTCAAAAATTCGTTCTGACGAAGCCATCGCAACCAGTAACTGATTATACATTTGGCCCAGCCGATTAATCGGCTCCCAAAAGTTCCCAACATAGTTGGCAAACGCAACCAGTAGTCCCACCGTAAGTTGGTCTGTCTGAATTAAATGCGCTCCAAACCAGAACAGCACAAGCGTACCAAATCCTCCGGTAATATCAATAAGTGGGCCAAAGACCTGATTCATGGCAGAAGCCTTATCCCACGACTTTTTGCTAGAGCTGTTCATGTCGTCGAAATAAGCCATGTTTTCCTGCTCCTGCGTATATGCTTGTGTCACACGAATCCCCTGAATAGACTCATTCAAATGAGAGTTGATACGCGAGTTCTTCATACGCACTTCTTGCCAAGCGCGGCGGATACGTACGCGCAGCTTGGTCGAGATCAAAAACATGATCGGAACAGTGACAATTACCGCTAAACCGAGCTTCCAGTTAATAAGCAGCAAAATGACAATAATTCCGATAAGCTGTACGCAGTCAATCAGGACATTCACTGCACCGTTCGTAAATAGATCCTGTAGCGAGTTAATGTCATTCGTCACGCGCACTAATACAGAACCTGCCGGTCTCTTATCAAAAAAGTTAAAAGATAGCTTTTGAATATGCTTGAACAAATCTTCACGCAAATCGTAAATAACCCGTTGACCGATAATATTGGTGAATTTAATGCGGTACGTGCTGGCTGCCCATTGAATTAAATATAACAAGAGCACGGCACCCGTGATGAGCAACAGCAACTTTACGCTGGGCAGTGCAGGCCATGCGGGAGCAATTGCTTTATCAATGGCCAGACTGATCAAATAAGGAACAGTCAGTTTGGTAATGGTGCCGAGAATCATCATGACCAGAAGGATCGGCAAAATCTGACGGGCATAAGGCTTCATGTATGCCAACAAACGTTTGAATTCTGACCAGTTAAACGGTTTGTCAATGACATCATCATCTTGATAGACAAAGCGCTCATTCGTTGGTTTTTTTAACGGTTTGACTTTTTCTGCGGGTATATTCATGGTCTCACCTGCCCTTCGGATACACCGTCTGGAGCCTGAGCTATGTAATCGGCGTATTGAATATGATACACATCCTGATATGGACCTGGAGTAGCAATGAGCTGTTCATGTGTTCCACGCTGAACGATTCGTCCTTCCTCAAGCACCACAATTTCATTAGCATGACGAAGCGAAGAGATTCGATGAGCGATTATGAATGTTGTTCGACCACGCATAACCTCTTGAAAACCGGTCTGTATTTCATGCTCTGTTTCCATATCGACCGCACTGGTAGCATCATCCAGAACCAGAATCTTCGGATTTTTGAGTAGTGCGCGCGCGATGGCGATCCGTTGTTTCTGTCCTCCGGACAGTCCCAATCCACGTTCTCCGACGACAGTGTCATATCCCAGCGGTAGTTCAGTTATGAATTCATGCGCCTGAGCCAGTTTGGAAACGCGTATGATGTCATCCATACTGACATGGCTTAAACCATATGAAATATTGTTGCGTATAGAGGACGAAAACAAAAACGTCTCCTGAAACACGGAAGAAATTTGAGCACGCAAATCGCGAATCTTTAAGTGACGTATATCCTTGCCATCCAACTTGATACTTCCTGCATTCACATTATAAGCGCGCATGAGTAATTGAATAATGGTAGACTTCCCTGACCCCGTTCCTCCTAAAATTCCAATGACTGATCCTGGCGGTGCGTCTAAATTGATGTCAACAACAGCAGGAAGCTTATTTCCGTAAGCAAAGGTAACATGTTCAAACGTAACATGTCCTTCCACCTGATCAGCATTGAGTGTAAGTGCTCCAGCTTCATCGGTTACATCTATGGACTGATTTAGCAGTTCCAAGACCCTTTCACCAGAAGCTTTGGACTGCGTATAGTTATTGATATGAAAGCCAATGCTCCAGATGGGGCCGATAATATACCAAATTAAGCTAAAGAAAGCGACGAGCTGCCCCAAGGTCATTGACTTCTGAATAACCAGATACCCCCCCATGCCCAACAGAAGGACCACACTGACAGAAGCAATCAGTTCCATAGCGGGGAAAAACCGACTCCATAAGGAAGCAGCCTGAATTTGATTACTCTTGTATTGTTCATTACGTACTGAAAATTTCTCAACTTCATAGGATTCGCGGGCAAAAGATTTGACGGTTCGCACACCTGTTATATTTTCTTGGACCGCTGTCGTCAAGGCGCTAAGGGCAATCCGCATTTCCTGAAAGGTGGGATGAATCCGGGATTCAAACTTAAATGTGACGAAGAGCAGCAATGGCATGCTGATCATCGTAATGAGGGTGAGCTGCCAGTTAATATACAGCATCATCATAGAGCCGAATACGACCATCAGTAGCACATTGAGGAGTTGGGCAAAACCAAACCCAATAAAGTTACGAATTGCCTCCAAATCACCAGTCAGTCGGGACATGAGATCACCCGTTTTGGCAGTGTCATAATATCTGAAGGACAGAAATTGCAGCTTTTCGTAACAAGCATTGCGGAGTCGGTACGCCAGATAGTTACCTAGCCGTCCACCAAAAAAACCATGTAAAAATTGCATGAACCCTTTGATGATGACTACTCCCAGCACAGTCAGAGCCAGCGCCGGGACTTTCCCGAAGTCACCTGGAATGATAGCGTTATCAATGAGCCTTTGGAGCAGGTTCGGATACACCAGTCCCAGAGCCGTAGCTATCGCAAGGCATAAAATAGAAAGAAACAGATAGTGTCTCCTCTCGCGAAAAAAAACTTGCAGTTGCCTGAGCACTTCCATGTCAATGTCCCTCCATTAGTTGCACGACGTTGTTATATGGCTTAGTGAAGTTTACCATTCGCGTTCCAAGGCGGCAAAGAGGATAACGAGCCGTATTCAGGCAGGTTATCAATTGGTGGGTGATTAGACAAATTAAATCGCTTTCTTATTATTGAATATGGCTATTTACTCAGTATTGCTTTCTTTTTGGAGCATGCATAAAACACCGGGTTGTCCCACAACCCGGTGTCCTGAACTTAAATAAATGGTGTACTTATTTATCTTTACTCCAAAGCCGCAATCTTGCCAGCAAGCTCTTCCCAAACCTGTGGCTGCTCACCGCCCATAAGCGCATGCTCCATGCCACGAGTCGTCTCCAGCATTTGCTCTCGAAGCTGAGCTTTCTGCCACATTTGCTCCTCCTGCATCAGCGTAACGTAAAAAGAAGACATTCGTTCTCGTTGCTGATCCACAGCTTCCCCGATTCGCTCGCGTAATATCGGCTCCAGTTTGGTTTGTAGATTCGCTCGACCAGTTCCTTCAAAGAATAGCTTTGGATTTTTAAAGCTATTCCAATAATCCTTCCAATGAATGGACTCCTGCAGGGAAATTTCATTCAGCTCGGGAACAGCCCATTTTCTGGATTCAGGAATTGTGCAATCTAGTCCTGGCAACTGATGGTTCATGTGTTCTACGCATTGTTGTATAGCCTTGTGCACCAAAATTTGTCCCGTTTTTTCTAGCCGAAGTGTGGTTGCCAGTAATTCCTGAGACAGCTCCAGTTCGATTAAACGCATCAGTTCACGACCACAAGATGCAAAAGCCGAACGAAGATCACCTACTCCTTCACGCAGAACAGATGGATGAAACGCCTCTGCCATAAATTCTCCAGTCCGATAGGACAGCCTTTGACGTACATGATACAGCAGTTCATCGGTTTCGCCCGATAACACAGATGCACCGTTGCTGTCAGTCAGGTCTAGGAGCGTATGCTCCAATTCCCCACGGATGCGAGTTAATCGCTCGAATCGGATCTCACGTTCTTCCACGCTATACCGGGCATCGGCTGCATGTTGCTCTATGCGGTTCCGCAGCCGGCTCAGTTCCTGCATAGCAGAAGCAATGGACAGACCTGCCAGCTCTTCGGCTGCAAATGCCGAGAAATCATCTTCAAATGCATCAAAACGTGAAGCTGAACGCAATGAAGCCTCTCCCTGTTCGGCAGCTTCCAACGCCAGCATACTGGAAAGCGGATAAATGCGTGGCTTTCGGATTCCATTCGCCTGTAGTTGTTCCTGTACATGCCGGGTAACAGAATGAAGTTCTTCTTCAGAAGAAGCTAGATCTGATGCATTCACAATAAAAAACGTCTGATCGAGCGCCAAGGTCTCTTTAACTCGACCTAGTTGGTTCAGGAACTGTCGGTCGCCTTGCGTAAACGCATGGTTATAATAGGTGACAAATACAAGAGCGTCCGCATGCTTCATATAGTTGAAGGTCACGCCTGTGTGCCGTGCATTCACAGAATCCGCTCCAGGCGTATCCACTAGCACGATGCCCTGACGGGTCAGAGCGCAATCATAATAAAGGTCGATATGCTCCACAAAGCATGATTTGTGCTCAGACGCAACAAAATCCCGATACTGCTCTAAATCCACCTGAAGCTGTTGTCCCAGCAAGCTTTCAGCTTCTTCCCATCCCGCTGCGGCAGCCTTCAAAAAACTATAATGAGGCCTACCCGCAGGATGGATGCCTTCCGGAGATAAAGCATGAACGGCTTCTTGCCAGCCCGCTGCCGCTGGTTCCCCCAATCCTAATAGCCGAAATGAGTATTTAAGATCTTCCCGCAACGCGTCCACTGATTTCATATGGACGTCAGCCGTGGCATGGCGCTCAGCACTTGCAGGCGCCATTATGCGGTTAATCGCCGCTGTCGTCGGATGCGGCGATACGGGCAACACAGCTTCACCCAGCAAAGCGTTGGCGAAGCTAGATTTCCCAGCGCTGAACGCTCCGAACAGCGCCAGCGTAAACTGCCCACCCTCCAGCGCAGCGGCGCGGGCATGTAAATCCCGTACCGCCGTTTGCATGGCAGGGTATGGGCTTACCAGGGCAGCGGCGGCCTTCAATCGGGCCGCTACTGCATCCAGCCGCGTGCGGCGGCCTCCGGCGGCAGGCTGTGCTGCCGCCGTTCCTGCTAGCGGCTGCGCCGATGCGTTCCGCGAGCCAGCGATACCAGGACGCGCAACGCCCGTTGGCGCCGCAGCTGGCGAGGCAGCAGCGGAGATATCGGACGCAGGTGCAGGCGCGTCCGCACGGGGCAACCCGCTTGGCGCGGAAGCCTGAGGCAGCAAGCTGCGCAGCAGGCTGGCGTGCGAAGCCGAAGCTTGCACGCGGGTGCTGTAGCGGCTCGCCGCCTCCGCCTGCGCCAGCAGCGCAGTGCGCGCATCCGCGAGAGCCGCGCGGCGGGCTTCGGCTCGCACTGCAAGCTGGGCCAGCAGGCGGTCTACTAGCGTAAGCGCCTTGCGGCGGCAATCGGCGGTCACAGCAGCACGTAGATCCTTGCAATAGTTCAACGTATACTCCGGCGACAACGCATTTTCCTTCACCGTCTGCTCTACCAGTTTTCGATCCGTTACAGGGCGGATGTCATCCAGCTCCTGCTCCATCGCAGCGGACCACAAACCCTGACCGTCACCCCAAGACCTCAGTAGCTCCCGCACATGAGGAAGCAATTGTCCCTCCACCTGATCAGTCAGCATTCCTGTCAGCCGTTCCAAACGGCTTTCCTTTTCTCGCTCAGTCTTTCCTCCTGCAAACCATAGTCCTGTTTTGAAGCCCGGCTTGCGGCTCTCTAAGTATTCGCTTGCCGCTTCACGTAGCTCCGCTGGCGTCAAATGTGCGTGTTCCAGTAGATGATCCAGCTCTTGACGCAGTCGTTTACGCTCCTGCTCCGGAAGCATCTTCCAGTGTTCATCTTCTTGCTGCAAGGTTTTCTGCTCTATATCCAGGCGCAAAATGGCTTCTTCTCCACCTGCTTCTTTTAGCAGTGTGTTCAGTTCCTCTTCTTCAGCTGCCTGCACAGTCTCCACATGTTGCTCTACCAAATGGTGCATAGAGGACACTAAACTGTATGCCAAAAGCTCTGTTTTTCGCTCCAGCAATTTCGGGATCAGGTGCGTCAACTGTTTCCACTGGTTCCATGGATGATTCTGCTCCTTCAAGGAAGTAAAGAGGATATCCGTATAATGAACCTGCCAGGCATGAAAGCTAGTCTCCACCTCATTACGATAACGTGTAAATGAAAGCTCACGCTCCCGGTGTTTATCGATTTGATTGATAATCAAATATAACGGCTTGCCCCAATCCGACAAACTTTTGGCAAAGGACAAATTATTTTCAGATTGGACATGGTTGTAATCCATCACATAAAAAACAATATCTGCCCAATGTAAAGCAGAATGTGTCGCCAGCGCATGTCCGTGGTCTGTGGAATCTACGCCTGGTGTATCCAGCAACACTCCTCCGCTAGATAATATGGGAACATCCTCCCACACTTGAACCGATTCATAGGCTCCACCATTTTTACAATACTCAGCAAGCTCGGACAGGGAGGCCTCCACGATTTCCGGCTCTGGATTTTCCGCTGATTTGACTGGATGAATGAGCGCTCTCGGATGCCCATAACGGATGGACACTACATTAGCGCTCGTAGGCACTGGTCCAGATGGCAGCACGGTTTTACCACATAGGCTGTTAATCAAGCTCGATTTACCCGCTGAAAAATGTCCACAAAAGGCAATGGTCAGCTCCTGCACATATGCTTTTTCCAGCAGATCACCTGTCGCCTTCGCTCCCGCTTCGTCCCCGGCTTTACGCAATGTATTCTGTATCTGTTCTATCGTATCCAACCACTTTCCCGCATCTCCTGTAATCGTTTGCATCATAAGCTACGGTTCCACTCCTTATCACTTGTCTGCATCAAATAGCTATATTGTAGCATTCCTAAGCCGTTGTGAGAATCATCACATCAAAAAAACTAAACAGCGCTCCCCGCCAGTACCTGGCTTTAGGGAACGCTGTTTTTGTACATGATAATAATAAGTTCATTTTATTCTGTCCAAAACGGATCATTAGGAATAAGTATTTTGGCAACCGAATGCATTTCATCAAAGCCCACTTAAAGGACAACGACGAAGCAAGATATGTATACAACGGGTGAGCCTACTCATCACGTACATTCACCTTTTGGAACACGGGGAACGCGATACCATAATTCAGGGTGCAAAATGTATGCACACTTCATTGGAATAGGCCCTAGCCATATCAGGATGGTCTGCAAGGTTCATGTATAATGCGCCTTCGGGCTGGATAAACCAGCCGAGCCGCCTACACCGGAACATGCAACGCATGTCGTCCGCTAATTGAACTTAATTGGCTGCAGTCTCAAGCACTGGCAGCAAAATTTCAAATACTTGACCATGCTGTAAAATCGTAATCCCACGGGATTTGTCCTTCATTACGACCACTTCTGGCTTTTGTGACATACGCTCCAGATAATGCTCAGGTACATCACCGGAATGACTAACCGTGATTCCCTCAAGCTCGCGCTCTTCGTTTTCAGCAAATTCTGTTGTTACAATTTGCTCAAAAATATCAGAGAACGCTTCAAAATTGTCTGTATATACCGAAATGCACTTCATACTCTTCATCCTTTTCTACACATAAATGGTTAAACCCTTTGTTACCTCTGTGGGTCTTTAAGCTCTACGTTCCTTATCTTTTCTGATAAGAGACGTTTTCATACGTTTCTTGCCTTCCCTGCACACATCAAGCAACGGACATACCTGACATTGAGGATTTTGAGCTTTGCAATGGTAGCGTCCGAAAAAAATAAGCCTGTGGTGGGTCAAAGACCATTCATCCCTAGGTACCCTCTTCATCAGCTTTTTTTCCACCTCAAGCACTGAATCATCCCACCCTGCAAAACCGAGCCGTTTGGAAATACGCTCTACATGCGTATCTACCGCAATAGCTGGTACATTAAAAGCAGTAGATACTACGACGTTAGCCGTCTTGCGGCCGACACCGGGTAGCTTAACCAGTTGATCGTGCTCTGAAGGTATCTCTCCCCCGTACTGGTCTATTAAAATACGACAGAGGTTATGAATATGCTTGGCCTTGTTTCGGTACAAGCCGATTCTGCGAATATCCTGCTCCAGTTCCTCAAGAGGAACAGCCAAATAATCCTCAGGTGACTTGTATTTTTGAAACAGGTCTGCCGTTACTTTATTGACCATCTGATCGGAGCATTGAGCAGACAATAACACGGCGATCGTTAATTCAAAAGCATTGTCATGGTTCAACTCACAATGGGCATCCGGAAACATTGTACCGATGGTGTCCAATATATGACGTGCGGTTGCTGCATTCACGGAAATCCTACCTCCTACCAAAAAAAACGTCTTGATACGGGATAGCCCGCATCAAGACGGTCACTCTAAATAATCATCCGGAAAGAAACGAATACTATTTGTGCATGACTGCCTGCATAGGCGAGAAATACACTCCTATATTATCATTATCTGTCACAGATTGCACGTGAAAAGTGTGTAAATCCCCAAGAAATTTTCATACCGTCTGATCGGTTAGCGACTCATCGGATGATCCAAATCTACATGTCCCATTAAGGACTCCAGAGATTGCCCATCTACGAGCAAATCCAGCGTTTTGACTTCCTTGAATTGGAACATCGTTTTCTTCAAGGCATCGATAGCCAATTCCTCGCCGCCAGCTCCCAATCGAGCCTCGTCCGGCAGGGAAATATCAAAAGTCAATGCACCGTTATCCAATTTGATCTTATGCACGGAAATTTTCTCGGACCACAACGGGATTAGAGCAGAATCCCCACTCTTTTGCAGAGCTTCAAACGTTTTTTGCAATTTTTCCAGCTCGCTTGGATAGGTAATTTCCTTTTTCTGTTCTTTCAAGCCGTTCTCTTGTGTATCCGTATAGTACACCGTAATCTGCTGTGTTTGTCGATCTCCTGAATTTTCCGTGTCCGTCTTGGTCTTTGTAGGCTCTGTTGACGGAGATGCAGGTGTTTGACTCGCCCCGTTATTCTCAGCAGACTGAGCCGATGGATCAGGGGTCGTCTGTTCAGGTGTACTATTTTGTGCATTAGAAGTTTGTGTTTCCTGAGATGGAGTCGCAGGAGCCGATGTTTGCTTAGAGGCACACCCTGCACCTGCAATGGCGAACAATGCCAGCAGGCCTGCAATTACGATTTTCTTGTTCATATGTCCCCCTCCTTGCTTGACGTTGACAAGCGATTTGTTGAAGATTTATTTTACGTCGAGATACTCTGTGATTCCATCTGCAATCCCTTGAGCTACCCGATTTTGGAAATCTTCATCAAACAGTGTGGCTTCCTCTTTTGCATTACTCAGATATCCTACTTCAAGCAATACGGCTGGCATAGTCGTTTCCCGAATTACATGGAAATTGCCATAACGAATGCCTCGGTCTGTCAGACCCGTCGCAGGAGCAAAGTACTTATGCATAACGTTAGCGAACGCTTTGCTTGCACTACGCTGGTAGTACGTCTCTGTACCGTTGGAAGCTGAGCTACCGCTGCTGTTAGCATGAATGGACACGAACACGTTAGCATTAAGGTTTTCAGCTACTTTTACGCGCTGTTTAAGCTCCAAGAATGTATCATCACTGCGTGTCAGCACAACCTCAAGATTGGGGTTCTGCTTTAATATGCTTTCTACTTTCAGAGCCATAGCCAGGTTGAAGGTCTTTTCATAATTTTTTCTCGACACACCAACTGCACCTGAATCTTTTGCTCCATGACCAGCATCAATAACAACGACTTTTTTACCATTGCTGTTAGTTGGTGATGTCTGCGTGTCATCCGGCTGTGAGCCATCTGGTAACGTTGCGTCTGGCGTGGTATTCACTGAATCCTTGGAAGCCAGATCGACGATAACACGATTCGTTCCATCATTATATGCGGTATAATTCATGGCATGTTTCAAATCAATAACAACGCGCACCGTTGAAGGTTCCTTTTGGAACAAAGCATACCGGATACCGGACACATCCGCTTCATTCTCAATGTCCAGCGAACCATTTAAGTTGCTATCCAGCTTTTGCTGGTCTCCAAAATTGTCAGCAAACGCAGTCGCCGGCAAATCCACCACTACCCGATCAGGGCCTGTCATCGTAAACGCTTTCGGCTTGACGGCACTGGCTGTGGTGATGGTTAAACGGTTTTGGCTGAAACTGACTCCCTGCACCTGTGTAACACCTGAGTTCGCATTATTCGTTGGTGCAGTTACACTTCCAGTACCTGTACTGTTATTTCCAGACTTGGGAGGTGTAAATTCCCCGTTTCCAGACCCGCTACTGCGGGTATATAATTTTACGGACTTGGAGCTGCTGTCCCATTTTACGTCCAGTCCCATTTGCTCGCCGATAAAACGAAGCGGTACAAGGGCATAATTGGAACGCAGCAGAGGCGAAGCATCCAGACTAATGTCGCTTCCATTGACAGTCGCCGTCTTACTTCCGATTATCATTCGGATCGAGGTACTGTCCTTCTCAATCGTTATGGTTCGCGCCTGCTGCTTCCATGTCACGTCATATCCCAAATTTTCAGAAATTACGCGTAGCGGAACCATTGTACTTCCGCCAATTACTTGTGCCTTAGCACCACTAGGGACACTTAACTGTTGATCGTCGAGATAGATTTGTGTTCCACTCGAAGCCGCATGTCCATAACCCGGAACCGCCCACATGAAGACAAATAATAACAACAAAAAACCAAATTTCTTCATTCGTCACCCTTCCATTCATAATTTTTTTGCCACATGCTCCGGTGCGGCGACCTGATATACGCGCTTATGTAATATCAGACAACCTTTTAGACGTTATCTCACACCAAAAGTTGCGAATATATTCCATCATAACAGAAATATACGTGCCAAAGAACTATTTTTGTCGAATTTTGACTAAAAATATAGATCATTCGTTTTCCGTCAAAAGTCACAGCTAAAAAAACTAAAAAAGCTACTTTTCACCCCCATGAATTTTCATTAAAAGGTGGAAAGTAGCTTTTATTGCTAACATCCTTAGTTAAGTGATTCAGTTGCTCCTGTGCCCGTTCCAAGATACTCCTTCAACCCATCGACAATACCTTCGGCAATCTTCTCCTGTGTTTCTTCTGAAAACATGGCTGCTTCATTGGACAGATTACTAAGGTAGCCACATTCCAGCAATACAGCAGGCATTTGTGATTTTCTCGTCACTGCATGGTTTGCCACCCTGATGCCATTATCCTTAAATCCGGTAGCCGCTACAAGATATTTATGCATCGTCTTTGCCAGTGCCAAACTGTCCTGACGTGCATAATAGGTTTCAGAGCCATTGGTTTTTCCTTTATCTGAAGCTTGCATACTATTACCATGAATAGATACAAACACGCTTGCCTGCTGACTATTAGCGAGTTGTGGTCGTTCATCCAACGTGGGATACGTATCTCCATTGCGAGTCAATACGATTTGAATGTCAGGATCATTTTGCAGAAGCTGCTCGACTTTTAACGCTACCGCCAATGTAAATTCCTTTTCATGTCGCCCAGTCACACTACCTGCTCCAGGGTCTTTGCCACCATGTCCGGGATCAATGACGACGATTCGCCGTCCTTCGACATTCGTTGGTGTTACCGCTACTGGATTCACACTATGCTCACGCAATTGAAGGGTGATATCGCCTAGGCCATTGGTTGATAGATCGTAATCACGTGCTTGATTTAAAGCAATGACAATGCGTACGCCCCCATTTGGTCCATCTGTCGGAGCAAATCTAATTTCCTGCACATCCTCACTGTTACTATTCGTCAGCGCCCGCGTACCATCGCTACGAATCGGGAATGGCTGAAGAAAATCAGTCGTCATTGAAGCTTCTGGTAAATCTACAACAATACGATCATACCCCGTCATTTTGGATACTTTAGGGGTAACATCTTTGTTCAAAGAAATCTTTAACGTTTCACCCTCAAAAGTAATATTTTGTACAAGCAACGCATTCGCTGCGGTCTGTTCTGTATTCTGCTGCTTGGATGGTGAAGATGTAGCTTCAGTATGCTTGTCTGCTTCAACTGGGGTTATTGTCGTCGCTGTTGCTGAAGACGTTTTATTGGTGCTAGTTGTACTCTGTGTTGACGTTTGCGACGATGGTTGGGATTGAGACTGTTTATTCGCTTGTTGAATTGCAGCCTTTTGACTGAGATTTACGGATTTACTTTTATTATTCCAATCTACTTTCAGCCCCATTTGCTCCCCAACAAAACGCAATGGAACCATGGTCGAATTGCCCCGAAGTACAGGAGGCGCATCCAGACTTACTGTTTTTCCATTCACATCAGCCGATGTACGGCCTACATACATAGACATATCGGTACTGTTTTTTTGGATTGAGATTTTATAGGCTTGTGGTTCCCACTTGAACTGATACCCCAGCTGCTCCCCAACCACCCGGAGCGGTACCATGATTTTTCCATTGACCATTTCAGGTTTGGCATCCGCAGGCGCTTCCACTCTTTTGCCATCCAAAAACAAATCTGCTCCAGCCGCATTCACATGAGGGGAGGACGGCCATAACCAAATCAAGATAGCCGCTAGTATCACCCAACCATATTTCTTCATCCTCATTCCCCTAACTTATATATGTATTTTTTGGTATTTCTCACAGACACAGTCCTTCAACCAATTTACATTTACAATACCATGCTGAGTCGAACCGTCAACCCCTTATTTTCCAATTTATTGTTTGAGCATAATAAAAGCCCGCAGGCAAAAGAATTGCCAGTACGGGCTTTCTGTCTAACAAATGAGCAAGCTATATGGCTTCGTATTGATACTGAACTGGGAAATATGATTATACGCCTTGTTTCGCAGCGCGTCTTTGTTCATACGCCAGAATTTCAGATTCATGCTGGAGTGTCAGGCCAATATCGTCCAAGCCTTGTAGCAAGAATTGACGGCGATGTTCATCCAGATCGAATTCAATTTTCAGACCATAGTCGTCAGTGATTGTTTTTTCATTCAGGTCTACGTTCAATTGGTAGTTATCATGCTGCGCCGTACGCTGAAACAATTCCTCTACTTGCTCTTCAGATAGCTTGATCGGCAATATACCGTTTTTGAAACAGTTATTATAGAAGATATCCGCATAAGACGGCGCAATTACGCAACGAAAACCATAGTCCATAATCGCCCAGGGCGCATGCTCACGTGAGGAGCCGCAGCCAAAGTTAGCGCGAGAGATCAGCACAGACGCTCCTGCATAACGAGGCTTGTTGGGTTCAAATTCAGGATTGATATTGCCCGCTTCATCAAACCGCCACTCGTAGAACAGAAACTGTCCAAAGCCCGTACGTTCAATTCGTTTCAGAAACTGCTTAGGAATGATAGCATCTGTGTCCACGTTCACCCGATCCACAGGGGCTACAATTCCTTTTAATGTTGTGAAAGCTTCCATCGTAATTCCTCCTCTGTATCCTAGCGGACTACTTCTTCCTGCTTGAATTTCCAATCCCGTACATCAACAAAATGTCCATGAATCGCCGCAGCGGCTGCCATTGCTGGAGATACCAGATGAGTCCGTCCTCCGCGTCCCTGACGACCTTCAAAGTTACGATTAGAAGTCGAAGCACAACGCTGTCCCGGTTGCAGTACGTCTGGATTCATCGCAAGACACATACTGCATCCCGCTTCACGCCACTCAAATCCTGCTTCTTTAAAAATGACGTCCAGTCCTTCTTCTTCAGCCTGAATTTTCACACGACCCGAACCTGGTACGACGATGGCCGTTACTTTGTCAGAAACCTTGTAACCTTTGGCAACCTCAGCGGCTGCACGCAAATCTTCAATTCGCCCGTTGGTGCAGGAGCCGATAAACACATAATCAATCGCAATATCCGTGATCGGAGTACCTGGCTTCAAATCCATATATTCAAGCGCTTTTTCAGCCGCTTTACGTTCGTTTTCGGTTGGCAGTTCTGCCGGAATCGGTACGGTTGAGGAAATATCTGTACCCATGCCCGGGCTAGTGCCCCAGGTTACTTGCGGAATCAAAGCATCTACGTCAAACTCCAGCACGACATCAAACTCAGCACCTTCATCTGTGACAAGCTCTTTCCACTCAGCAACCGCTTGCTCAAAAGCAGCTCCTTGTGCTACATGTTGACGTCCACGCAAGTAGTTGAAGGTGGTTTCGTCCGGTGCAATCATTCCTGCTCTGGCTCCGCCTTCAATGGACATGTTACACACGGTCATGCGCTCTTCCATGCTCAATTCGCGGATAGATTCACCTGTGTACTCAATAACATAACCTGTAGCGAAATCTGTACCGTATTTGGCGATGACACCCAAAATCATGTCTTTTGCTGTCACACCAGGTTTGCGGCGGCCTACAAAGCGAACTTCCATCGTTTTGGCTTTGGCTTGCTGGAGACATTGTGTTGCCATTACGTGCTCTACCTCACTGGTTCCGATACCAAAAGCGAGCGCTCCGAACGCCCCATGTGTGGAGGTATGGCTATCACCACAAACAATCGTTTTGCCCGGATGAGTCAGACCAAGTTCAGGTCCCATAACGTGAACGACACCTTGATCAACCGTATCCAGATCATACAGTGTGACACCGAAATCACGGCAATTTTGAGTTAATGTATCGATCTGCTGCTTGGAAATCGGGTCCGTAATATTGTAACGGTCCTTAGTCGGTACGTTATGGTCCATCGTTGCAAACGTAAGCTCTGGACGACGCACCTGACGGCCGCTAAGACGTAATCCTTCAAACGCCTGTGGCGATGTTACCTCATGTACGAGGTGAAGATCAATGTACAAAATACTCGGCTTACCCGCTTCCTGATAGATGACATGGTTATCCCAAATTTTCTCGAACATGGTCTTTTTACTCATCATTATTCACCCCTGTGTTTTTCGAACCTAGTGGAGAGAAGCTAACGGCTCTCTCTTGAATGTCAACAATATACCACGGGATGTTTGATTGGTCTAAGATATGATATCTATAGAAGTGATAGGTTAAGACTATAAGGCTGGAGAAGGTGAATATAGGCGGTTCATTGCACTGTTTCTCTATCAGCTCTTAATTAGTAAAAACATTCGACTAAAATTCGAAGGTTAAAAAAGGGTTATACAAACGGATGAATACGATGAACTCTGTGGCCCTTTCTAAGGTACGCCAGTTATTACATTAAGAATTTGTGTGAATATTCATACTGTGAAAGCTGAATCAGTTATATATTTTCAGATATTGTTGACAAAATAAGGAATAAACTTGTACAATCAGGAAAATATTTTGTTTAGATTCCATTCCTCGTCGGTAACAAGGATATTGTAAATCGTAATAAGAATCATCTTAGCGATTGCTATAATGGTTCTTTTTTTCCTCTACTTTTGCAAAATTGTTTGTATTTGATTTTGTTAGCTCTTAATAACTATATAAAGTATAAAACGAAATATAGTTATATAATTTGATATAAATCACAGGTAATTAACAAGAGAGCAAGAATTTTATAAATATCATCCTGATGCGTTTTGTTGCAAAAAAATAGAAAACCGACTACGAGATTCAGCCGAAGATAACATTCACATCCTAAAAAGGAGTTGGAATGATGAAACAAAATGGAATATCCGTTGAACACTACACTCCAATTTTGATTGTCGGTACGGGGATCTCAGGGCTTACTGCTGCTTATTATTTGTCAAAAAACAATATCAAGTACACGATTGTAACAAAAAAGAGTGCACCCAAACAAAGCAACTCCTTTCTTTCAGCAGCAAATACACGTGTTCCCTCAGAGAATGAAATTAATCATATTATTAATCTTACTATTGATAAATGTGGAGCAGATCGATCCGTAATTGAATCGCTATATAGGAATTCCAACATAATTATAAATTTCTTCGAAGAATTGGGTATTTCTTATGAGAAAACATCCTTTGGTATCATGCCTGAATGTATGATTAAATCACATGGGGGAAAGAAATTAATCAATTGTTTATTACAACATATTGAACAACCGATGTGTAATAAAATTTTGATACATTTGGAAAAGTACGATCACGGAATTATCGCAATATTTTATGACACACAATCAGATCAATTTATCAGAATATATACTAATTATTTGGTATTAGCTACGGGGGGATATGCAGGACAATTCTGCTTCAATGATAATTCGCCCGGTTCAACTGGTGAAACGCTAATCTTAGCTAAGAAAATAGGTGCGAGATTAAAGGGAATGTCTACAGTAATGTGTCATCCTTGGTCTATATATAACGGAAGACAAATTTTATTGGGCGGGGTTGTATCTTTGAGTCAAGGGAAAATAATAGATGAGGAAGGAGTTCAATTATTAGAAGATGAATATATTTGTGATGCAATTGCTCGGGATGATTACCACGAAATGATTGATGAGATTTTAAAATTCCAACTAGAATGCATCAAACAAAAAAAGGATATGTACTTAGATATGAGCCACGCTGATGAAAATGTATTAAATGAAAAATTCAAAACATATGGATTTAGTCCTAAAGTAGTTAAAAATAAAAGAATTAAAATTACACCAACGATGCACTATTCTTCAGGAGGAATCGAAATCAATGCTACTGCTGAGGCTATAAACTTGAATCGTGTTTTTGCTACTGGAGAAGCTCAATTTAACGGTGATCTTGGTATAGGAAGAATTCCTGGGCAAGCATTCGCATCAGGGATCGTTTTTGGTAAATTAATTGTTGACAAAATAGCCAATGAAGGTGTTTTCAATACTCAATATCAAACTTCATTTAAAGATCCACCTGAAACGATGCAGCTGTATTCGAAAGAAAATAATGACTTTCCGATTGAAGAGTTTCAGAAAAAGTTGTCAATTCTAATGATGGATTTGATCGCTTCCAATTCATCCGTTGTTTCTCTATCTTTCCATAAAAAAAAAATACAAGAAAGTCAAAATATATTATTAAGTAGAGCAAGAGGATCAGGAAAACGATACGAAGATATTTTAACATTATTTTTCGGATATTTTGTTGCACTGGAAATTATAGAAGATCTTGAAGCAAAGTCAGGCTTGTTGATTAACCAAAAATAGGATAAAAAGAGTCGCCTTTTCAGCTAATGGTAAGCACAAACCAACCATTCCAAAAAGAGGCGACCCTCATGAATCAGTCTACTTTATTTCAGCTGCTCCGACGTGGATCAGGCTTCGTTAAGGGGTATTACCCTACCTTCTCCGGAAAAGCCGCTGAGGTTCCTTTTGTGTGTCTAAAACGTTGTTTCACCAACTTCTTTAAGGTCGGGAATGGGCCAAACGGCGACCCTTATAGGTTCCTCAAAAACTAATGGGGCTATGCTTTACAAATTAAATCCCTCGGTGGAGCTTAAGAATCTTTATAAATGAATTAATTTCAAGATGATTACCAGCAAAATGAATAGTGCCAAGACAGCAGCTATCGATGTCCAGACTCTTCCGGTGATTCCCTCGTAGTCTCTTTTCATTTCCCCCACACGTAACGCCTCCTTTATTTTAGGGTACTCCTACTCCATAGGCTATGCGAGGTCTTGGTTTAAGGAAGGGCTTCTTAACAAAAAAAGCTCAGTCGACCCATTAAGGTCAGCTGAGCTTTTTGATTTATTTAGAGTATTCACTTACTTCAAACGTAAGTATCTTATCAAAGATTACGTAATCCTTGCGACTGCTGAATGGACCTTTGTTGTTATCGTGTTTATCGATTTTATAAAATGATTGACCACGACCGGCATCTTTTGCATCATACCACGCCATGAAGTTGTTAACTTCTTTCATACTTAAATCAAATTCTTTCTCCAAGCCAGTTGTCATAGTTATTACAAGAATTCCACGATCACCTGTGGGTTGTGCTGGCTCAGATGGTTCAGGATTAGGTTGAGATGGATTGTCTGTATCGGGATCTGTTTGCTCTTCTCCTTGTGGAGTAGCTGATACCTCTTTAGAAAATTCACTTTCACCATTATCACTTACTGCTGTAACTACGTAATAGTATGTTGTTCCATTGACCACAGATGTATCAGAATACGATGAAGTTTTGACGTTGGAAGCAATTGTATTATATGGTCCTGCAGAAGTAGTGCTGCGTTTTATAGTATACTCTGTTTTATCGGGACTTGCTGTCCAGTTCAAATCTACCTTAGCGTCTGCTGCCTTTGCCAATAGATTGGAAGGAGCACTGATTTTAGGATTTACTAAATATCCAGTGTCGTTGATATCTAAAGCATCAAATTCGAACAGATTATAGCCACTTGAGTTGGTTGCACTTACTACTACGGAATGTAATTTATTTTCTAAGTTCCTTTTTTCAAATAAAAGGGTAGTCACCTGCGCTTGACCATTAGCTGAGTAACTATAATCCACACCATCAATATTTACTTGAATAGAGGTTTGTCTATCTCCTCCTCTATAACTAATTAATCTTAGATCCGTACCCCAAAATTGAAATTTAACAGAATGTAGAGATGGGTTAAGTGTAAACTTTTCACTCCCCCCAGAATAACTCCCTACAGTTGGCGTTTGCCACCCATTACCTTCAAAAGTAAATCCAGGTGCAAGCTCTTCATATCGTTGCCATCCACTTTCTGGAGCAGGTAACGCTTGTCCAACTGATGTTGCAGCATACGTCTTTAAATTCAAAAACGTGGTTAGTAAGAAAAATGATATCCCGAACAACACAAACACTTTCTTAATAAATTTTTTTCTCATTAACATTTCCCCCTATAATTTATCTATTAACAGTTATTAAGGTAATATATTCCTCGAATCATGTCTAAACATAAACTTGCTAATCTATAAATATGTTCTATATTTTTGCATATTTATTTTTTATTGGGTATTAAAAAGAAAGGACTCATGCCAGCTTCTATACTGGTTGAGTCCTTATTTTTATTTCACGATAAATCTTACATTGTTCCATCAGCATATTTATCTAATTGATGGCTTACCCATGATCCTGCTCCCCGGTTATCGCTAGGGGTTATGTATCTGATATCAGCACCTGCCCCGCCTTCAGCACACATTCCCATAGGCCATTCGTCACGGTCATATCCTTTTTAGTTGGATATCCTTTGAGCGATTCTTTGCGATTTTCCTCAGCCCCATCTCTGTCAATCGTACATACAGCTGAATGGCCGGCTGCTATTGCATCTTTGATATGTGCTCCCGTTTCTGGATAACGTGAACTTGGAAACTCCAATGATATGGGTTGTGCCTGTTTTTGCAATAGGGGAAAATGGAAGCTTTACAAGCTATCTTGTTAGACATAAAAAGAACTCCGATCTGGGTTAACCAGCGGAGTTCTTTTTCACATCTACTCTAAATTCAAACCTGATTACAGAAGAAATAATATCCGTTAATCTTAAACACCTCCGGTGTAATCTTCTCAACTGCACCCCCATATTCCACAATATCTATCAACTCCTCGCCCAACGGCTAAACAACTATACTTTTACCTGGCTTAACGCAGCTGTAAACAGTTTTATATCCGCCTTTAACACTTTATATGTATAGTTCATACTAATCACCTCATGTTGTAATACGTTCCACCTTTTCTGAAGTACCTTGGGTTATTACTTTAACCTCATCTCCAACGATTAAAATGCCATATTCATTTTCCTGTACTCTGACTTCTTTCCGATCTGATCCTTCAAATTGGCATGTTATAAAATATTTTTTTGTTGAAGAATTCTCCACCCAGTCTACTCTTTTATCAATTACTTTTGCGATTCGTTCAATTTTGGGTTGTTTTAAATTTTTCGCATGTTCTCGGTTTGAAGATATTATGAGAGGCACAGTAAAAACTAATATTAAACCGACCATGGTAAGAAAGATTTGAAAAGCTTCGAGCATATTTTATTCACTCCTCAAAATTATATTCTATTTTATTCCATAACATAAAAATACCCCACCATCTTAGCCAGTAGGGTGCCCCAGCGTTTCAGAATATGTTGTTATCAGTACGCAAGTAGAACCTTAATGCTTATTAATTGCCAACAACTCTCTCGACCTTTGAAAATGTACCTTGCTGAAGTACAATAACTCTATCGCCAACAATAGTTACTCCGTATTCAGATTCAGCTACTTCAAATTCTCTCCTTTCTCCATCTTCAAATTCACAGGTAAAATAGTGGTATCTAATCGAACTATCTTCCTTTTGGTACATTCGCTTATCAAGTACCTTAGCCACACGAGTGATATATAAAAATATAAACTGCATTACTAAATATAATATCGGAAATTGAACTGTTTAATTTGATATCCCTTCAACTGTAAACAGAAAAACACCCCACCATCTTAGCCAGTAGGGTGTCACCGATGCTTTCGGATCGCACAACGGTGCTTCCGATGTGTTGTAATAAGGATAAATAAGTTGGGCGATTCTGTAAATAATTATATGTATAGTTTATGCTTATCACATCAAGATAGTCATTCGGTGAATTCTGTGGTAATTCCTACACTGAAAAAAGCTCTGCTAACCTTATGGTCGGCAGAGCTTTCTTTTGCTTTAGAATCCCCCAATTTGTACAAGGGTCTGAATAAGCTGCTCATGATTGTGAGCGGGTACAGTTATAAAAAACAAAAAGCTACTCGCAACAATTAACAATGCCATTTTTTTCAACATTACTTAACCACACCTTTTCAATTAGATTGGAGAACTCTGTTTTGATTTCAGGAGTCGCATGGACTTGAAAACGCATAAACAGACCAATACAATTTATAAAGTTTGTTTCATTAGTTATTATATGTGACTTTGCCATTGCATACATCAAGTATTTAAAGCCATCACTGTATTTCACCCGATGTAAATAATAATGAGCCATTTCGTAAGCAAACCATGCGAAATAGTCTGGTATTACTTGTTGGGTATATATATCAGATGATGTTGGGAGTTGAGCAAATGAATTAATATTCGTTTCAAAACGTGAAAGGACATCATCAACATCTATTTCATATCGGTTAGCCGCTATCATAACGTTCAACAGCTTTGAGAGTTTCTCATTTTCATTAGCGGTTGATGTTGTCGCTATATATTCAACATAGTCTGGCAGCACGCTAACATCTCCAGACAGGAGTTTATTGACGTACGTGTTACCTTCTGCCCACTGACTGAACAAGTTTACCCAGTGTTGAGTATCTTCATCAGTCTCTTTGACCCAATCTAAATTCGCATAGGCGTATGTATATAGTAGGGCTTGTTGATAATCGCCTTGGGCTTCACAAACACTAGCACACAACAAATCGGCGTAAGCAATGTATCCAAATAACGGATTTCTGGTTTCCTTTTCATGCTCCCTGTTCTTTCGATTCTTCTGCTGATGCTTTATGGAATATTGTACTTCAGCTTTCCCTCTCATTTGCCTTGCCATTTCCTCAACCTTGTCCCACTTACGCAAAGACCTGTACACATTAGCCAAATCCTTCAATGCGTCAAGTTGGTCCATTTCATCCAGACGTTCAATGTAAGGCTCGAACAACGTAGCTGCCTTGAGATTGCGGCTTTGATCGTCCCCAACCTGAATCGTGAACATTCGATACTGACAGATCGCCAATCGTTCAGAATGTTGGTACTTCTCCGTTTCAGCTACACCCTCATAGAACAGCAACGCAGCATCATGTCGTCCCTGTGCTAATAGCACTTCTGCCATATCAAATAGTTTAGGCGAATAGAGTAAGTTGTCCATAATGGTTCCTACCACTCGACGGATCGCATCCAGCTTGTCCAATTCCGCACAACGATACAAAAATGGCTCTATTCGTCTCATATTCGGGGGGGTGTCGATGATGTAGTTTTCTATAAATAGGTCGTAAAAGTAGCCTTCTGGTAAACCCATAGCCTCGGTAATGCGATCTATCTGGTTAACAGACATAGATTTATTGCCTGACACTATGCTACTTACTATCCCCCTATTCATGCCCGCTATATGCCCAAACTCCATCATGCTCAAACCTTCTTGTTTTAGATATTGTTCCAATTCTGCTCTAATCGTGGGTGTAACTTTCATAGATAAACCACCCTTCATACAGAAGTACCAATATTTATATATTATTGCATTCTATTGTTGTCCATAATTTAACAGTTGTCAATAATTTTTATTTATTTGCATCGAATGTCGAAGTATATAAAATAAGCAGTTCCAAAGAGTCACTCTGCATTGAAGTCAAATAACCTTGCCACTGTTACCAGTGAGACTTATGGTAATGGAAATATAATCCTTCAAAAAACAGACACTTACATTGATCTGACTGTACAAAAGTACGGAGGATTACTTACTGAGTGGGACTACAAAAATCCGCTGAATTATCAGAGGCTTTTCATACTTGTATCTTAAATTAATTTGCTGCTATAACGCTACGAGTTTTAAAGGGAAATATTGTTCGGTGAATATAAAGTTGTAGACGGACAATACGTCATTAAGCTAACGGGCAGTTTAACTTGATTGGTGATATTATGCTACTCTATAAATAAGCAAATAATTTAATCAAGAGGTGTAATAATGCGGTTTCATGAATTTTATATCGGACAAGTATTTAAAACCAAGTCTTTAAAATTAACTAAAAAGGATATTACCAGATTTGCAAGGGAGTTTGACCCGCAATATATGCATTTAGATGAAGAGAAAGCATTACAAGGCAGATTTAATGGAATTATCGCTTCAGGAATTCAAACATTAGCTGTTTCTTTTAAGCTTTGGGTTGAAACAGGCAGTTACGGTGATGAGGTTATTGCTGGAACTGCTATGAATAATATTAAATTTATTAAACCAGTATATCCAGGCGACGAATTGTACACCATTGTTGAAGTGATTGGAGTAAAAGAGATGAGGAATGGAACAGGACTCGTTACTGTGTTGCTGTCGACTTTCATCAAGAAAGAGGAGCAAGTTTTTGAAGGCGATTTATCCGTTCTGGTTAAACAGTAAAGTTTCATAAAAATCAATTATTACAGGTTTGAAGAGGTCCATGCATTTTAGCACGGACCTCTTCTCTTTATTCTAACGTGGCTTGACTTGCGGCTTCATGTTCAGCCACACGTTGCAGTAATTCCTACTAAGCCTTCATTTGGCGACCTTGACGTTGCCCTTCTACAAACTGAATATCGCATAGATTCTACATCTTGTACTTTACCACCATCTTGGATAACATATCTATGCCTTCTGGAGTTATGTAATAATAATAAATTGATATTGCAAATCATATAAATGAATAATTTACTATAAATCTCTGAGATTCGCACTGAGCTATTTCAGTAAAGAGGGCTTTGAGAATGCCATTTACTAATCTCAGCCCATAGTATGTCATTCCACTGCTTTTGTATTGGAACTGTACAAACAACACGACGGAATGAGAAGCATCATACAAACCATAGAGGTATAGCTACTTCAAGAGTGGTCTAATCTATGTAAATTTTTGGTTCAGTGTAATGAATTTCACATCTTTCCGGGTCAACCTGTTCTACCATAGAAGGGTGATACGCCGTGCTGGGCAGACCACTTGGGTCGGGACGGTTACGTTTTGTTCTAAAACCAGCTGCACAGGCTGTCTGGCATGCGCGGCAAGTACGCCTTTATTTTGATTCGAAGCGGAGTGTCCAGATGTTGAATACCGAATTGGAATACCGTGAGCGCATCAGGAAGTTGGCCGTATGTATTGTCAAGCACTACCGTGGAAAAGGACCGGACAACGTCAAGGTTTCACTGGATTCGCCGCTCCGGATTACGGTAGAAATTCGAGGTACATTGTCTAATTTGTCCGAAATTCTCGTTCATGAAGGGGCCGAGGACAAGGTCAGGGAATATTGGAACGTCCTTCGTCCCTATTTGGAAAAGGAGTTTATGAACGAAGCCGAAAAAACACTCGGCAGTCCCTTCACTTATACTTGGGAGGTCTGCCCCTCCGTCCATGGAGACGGACACATTATCATTTCTCTAGAACTACAACACATACACCGGTTGGATTAGCGGGAAGGAGCTTGTCTCCTCGCTCGCGGATAAGCCAGTACAGGATGCAGCGTAAAGCGGCATTTTTGTATTGGCTTTTTTTATGTTACGAGTTTCATCTATTTCATATAAAAGAGGTGCTGCACTTATGGCAGACAAGGTATTAACCGTATGTCCCTACTGCGGGAGCGGTTGTCAGCTTCATTTGCTGGTGGAAAAAGGACAGGTAATTGGCGCAGAGCCGGCTGGTGGTCGTACGAATGAAGGAACGTTGTGTCTGAAAGGACACTATGGATGGGATTTTTTGAATGACCCACAAATTCTGACTGCACGCTTGCGCAAGCCCATGATTCGCAAAAATGGAGTTATGGAGGAAGTGGAGTGGAAGGAAGCCATTCAATATACTGCCGAACGGCTGTCAGCAATTAAGGAAAAATACGGACCCGACTCCATTATGGGAACGGGCTCCGCACGCGGCCCGGGAAATGAAGCCAATTATGTCATGCAAAAGTTCATGCGGGCGGTCATTGGCACGAACAATATTGACCATTGCGCTCGTGTATGCCACGGCCCTTCTGTGGCAGGTTTGACTTACTCGCTCGGAGATGGAGCTATGTCCAACTCTATTCCTGAAATTGAACACTCTGATCTCCTTTTCGTGTTTGGATATAATGCACCCGAAACACATCCGATCGTCGCAAGACGCATTGTAGCTGCCAAGCAAAGAGGCGCCAAAATTATTGTATGCGATCCACGTATGACCGAAACAGCTCGTATTTCGAATATGTGGCTACCCCTAAAGGGCGGTTCAAACATGGCTTTGGTGAACGCTTTTGGTCATGTACTTGTGCATGAAGGACTGTACGACAAACGATATGTGGAAGCAAACACAGAAGGCTTTGCCGAATACGTAGACAGCATTAAAAAATATACTCCCGAATATGCGGAAGGCATTACGGGGGTCAAGGCGGCCGATATCCGCGCGGCTATGAGGGAGTATGCAAAGGCCCCTACCGCTACAATTTTGTACGGAATGGGCGTATGTCAATTTTCACAGGCCGTTGATGTAGTAAAGGGGCTCGCTTCCCTTGCACTGCTGACGGGAAATCTGGGCAAGCCGAATGTCGGTATCGGACCAGTACGGGGACAAAACAATGTACAGGGGTCCTGTGATATGGGCGCTTTGCCGAATTTGTACCCTGGCTATCAGGATGTAACAGACAACACAGCTCGCAAAAAGTTTGAAAAAGCATGGGGTGTTGAGCTGCCGCGTAAAAAAGGCTATCCACTTACAGAGGTACCTCACCTCATCCTGAAGGAGAACAAGCTGAAAGCTTATTACATTTTCGGAGAGGACCCTGTACAAAGTGATCCGAACGCCGCCGAGTTGCGTGAAGCCCTAGACCAATTGGAATTTGTCGTGGTTCAGGATATTTTCATGAACAAAACAGCGCTGCACGCCGATGTCATCCTTCCTTCTACTGCCTGGGGCGAGCATGACGGTGTATATTCTTCGGCAGATCGGGGGTTTCAGCGCATCCGTAAGGCCGTTGAGCCACAGGGTGATGTTAAGCCAGACTGGGCCATTATTAGCGAGGTTGCTACCGCCATGGGCTACCCTATGTCCTATGCAAACACAGAGGAAATTTGGGATGAAATGCGCAGCCTCAGCCCGTTATTCTCCGGTGCCAGCTACCAAAAAATGGAGCAGCAAGGCGGCGTTCAATGGCCTTGTCCTACCGAGGATCATCCAGGTACACCATATTTGTATAAAGGAAATCAATTTTCGACGCCTAGTGGCAAGGGCAGATTATTCGCCTGCGAATGGCGTCCACCACAAGAACAACCGGATGCAAAATACCCGCTTGTCTTGTCCACAGTCCGTGAGGTAGGCCACTACTCCGTTCGTACCATGACTGGCAATTGTCGTGCGCTACGCCAGCTGTCTGATGAGCCTGGCTTTATTCAGATTAGCCCAGAAGACGGAGCAGATCTGAATATTCTGGATGGCGAAATTGTTGCCATATCCTCCCGTCGGGGACGCATCATGGCACGGGCACAAATCAGTGACCGTGTGCAACAAGGTGCGACTTACATGACCTATCACTGGTGGGTTGGAGCATGCAACGAGCTGACCGCTGATTTTCTCGATCCGGTATCCAAAACCCCGGAATTAAAATACTGTGCCATCCGTCTGGAACGGATCGCCGACCAAGCGCAGGCCGAACGTGATGTACATGAATCGTACCAACGGATTCGCAGACAGATGAACGTCCAGGAAGCTGTTTTGGCTGATAAGGTGACGAGATGAGCGGCACAGGAAATATGATGCACCGTCCGACAGATAACCGGTCAGCTTCGACGAGTAGAATGGGAGCAGCCAGTAGAACAAGCGCTGTTGCTTCTTCTTTTGTAGTCGCAGACGCCGGGCAGTGCATCGGCTGCAAAGCCTGTGAACTGGCGTGCTTCGCCGTTCACAGTCAGGCTAACGGTATAGGAGCTTCGGTCGGAACCGTCAGCGTACCTGTTGTACCCAAGGTGTATGTTGTACGTACAGGGGAGATGTATGTGCCGGTGCAATGCCGGCATTGCGAAAATGCCCCCTGCGCACATGCCTGTCCCGTACAGGCCATTCGTCAGGAGGACGGCGTCGTTATGATAGATGAGGAACGATGTATCGGCTGTACCTCCTGTGTTTTGGCCTGCCCCTTCGGGGCAATTGAGGTGTCTCCGGTCTACCGGGCAGGACACGTTGTAACGCAGTCCGGTCTGACTCACCGTGCAAATCGAGTCGCCCTTCCCCGCACCGCGGCAAGCAAATGCGATCTGTGCGCGGAAACAGAGAACGGACAGCCTGCATGTGTAGAGGCCTGCCCGAATCATGTCCTACGGCTGGCCAAAGGTATATCCGACTCACCTCCAGAGCCTCGGCGGGAAGTCTTTTTCCCACGCCTATAAGGTCAAAAATCAGCCGCAGAAAGGTAGAAAAACATGTCAACCACAATAGACAAGATCTCTTCACCTCCTTGTATGAAGACGACTGATTGCACAGACCCTGTCATTCATATTGACCCTACGCTCTGCACGGGATGCAGACGTTGTGCTGGGGTTTGTCCAGTAGATGCCATAGAGGGACTGCCCGGAGAACCGCAAACCGTTAATGCAGACCGATGTGTTATTTGCGGTCAATGTGTACAAATATGCAGCGTATACGCATCTGACTGGGCAGGTTCATCTCCACAGGAAGGCGCCGCTAGACGGCTGGAACGTATCCAAGAACGCGATATGCCTGCCGACATCAGAGAGCCGCTATTCGCTGCCTATTATAGCTACAACTTGAATAAGGTAGCCGATATGATGAACAAACCTGGACAGTTTCGGATCGTCCAATGTGCTCCTGCCATTCGTGTTTCACTCGCGGAGGAATTCGGAATGCCGTTCGGCACCTTGACGCCTGGGAAAATGGCTGCTGCTTTGCGCCGCCTTGGCTTCGACCGGGTATACGACACCAACTTTGGAGCTGACGTGACCATCATGGAGGAAGGCACTGAATTGATTCGTCGCGTGACCGAAGGCGGTCCCTTACCCATGTTCACATCCTGCTGTCCAGCATGGGTCCGATTTGCAGAAATAGAATATCCCGATCTGCTAGACCATCTATCCAGCTGCAAATCTCCGATGCAAATGTTAGGAGCGCTAATCAAATCTTATGGCGCACAACTAGACGAGGTGGAACCTGCGAATATATACAGCGTTGCCATCATGCCATGTACCTGTAAACAATTTGAGTGCGATCGTCCCGAAATGGAATCTGATGGTTACCGTGATGTGGATGAGGTACTGACCACGCGTGAACTTGCATACTGGATCAAGCAGCGCGGAATTGATTTTGCGAACCTGCCTGATGAAGAATTCGATTCACCGTTAGGACAATATTCAGGTGCAGGCTCCATTTTTGGAGTCACCGGAGGAGTCATGGAAGCTGCCATCCGTACAGGTTACGAGCTGCTGACAAATGAAAAACTGCCGAAGCTCCAACTCGATTTTGTTCGTGGTGAGGAAGGCATTCGAGTAGCTGAGGTTCAGGTAGGCAAGCTGCAGCTCAAGGTAGCGGTCGTCGCCGGGCTACAACATGCCTATCAGCTATTGGATCGTGTCCAAGCGGGCGAATGTGATTATCATTTTATTGAGGTGATGGGCTGCCCTGCTGGATGTATCAGCGGAGGGGGGCAACCCAAGCTCATGTTAGAAAAGCAACGAATTGAAGCTTATCGGGCACGTAAATCCTCCATCTATGGACATGATGCTGCACACCAGGTACGAAAATCGCATGAGAACCCTCACATCATCAAACTTTATGATGAATTTCTAGGTGAGCCGCTGGGTCATGTATCGCATCATCTGCTGCACACGACCTTCCAACAACGGGGGCCCGGCAAGCAAAGCCGCAGTAGCACTATTTCCACCAAAGGGGATACGGGTTACTCCATTCATTAATACGTTAAGTTATTTTTATGCTGTATACATTATATTTGTCGTTAGTTTGAGAGGAGTCGAATTGTATGAACCGTTTTGTTTTAGCTGATCCCGATCAATGTATTGGCTGTCGTACCTGTGAAATCGCATGTGTCATCGCACATTCAGCGGAGAACCCTTTTATCTCGCCGGATGATGAGTTTCATTTTCACCCTCGTCTGAAGGTTATCAAATCATTTGGAGTCACTGCACCCGTTCAGTGTCGTCACTGTGAGGATGCCCCATGCGCCAACGCTTGTCCGAACGGCTCCATTACGAATGCAGATGGCTGCATTCTCATTAATAGTGAAAGCTGCATTGGCTGTAAAACCTGCATGATCGCCTGCCCTTACGGCGCGATTACCATGGTACCCGAGTATCGAAACGGGCAGCCTGTAGTGCAGGACGGATTGTATACCAATATGTCAGGTCGTTTGCAACCCAAAGAACGCATGATTGCCAGCAAATGTGATTTGTGCGAAGGTGTGGACGGTGGCCCGGCCTGCATTGGTAAATGTCCAACACAAGCCCTCAAGCTGGTCGAACCAGATCTGGTTCACGCCCGTGTTGAGGAAAAACGTGTTGCAAGTGCACGTCAGCTACTGCATATGACACGCATTCCGGCAACGGGTCTATGACCGAAGGTTTCCCTCTGCCTACAAATACGCGAACCGAGCGGGATGCGCTAGGAGAGATGGAAATTCCCGCAGATGCCTTTTACGGTATTCACACTGCACGCGCGATGAACAATTTTGCGGTCAGTGGCAGGCCCGTGAACCAAAACTTGATCCACGCTCTTGTGTTGGTAAAAAAAGTAGCCGCTCAAGTAAATGGTGAGCAGAAACGAATTCCTGCCCAACGGGCCTCTGCCATTGTAAATGCCTGCGACGAAATACTCGCCGGGAGGCATCAACATATGTTTACCGTGGATGCCATGCAAGGCGGCGCAGGCACCAGTACCCATATGAATGTAAATGAGGTCATTGCTAATTTGGCCATCGTACAGCTGGGAGGCAGACCAGGGCAGTATGAGATTTTACATCCGCTGGATGATGTGAACTGCTGCCAGTCTACGAATGATGTCTATCCGACAGCGCTACGAATTGCAGCGATACGGCTGCTTCGGCCTTTATGTGACACGATGTCTTCGTTACAGGATACTTTACAGCACAAAGAAACAGAATATGCCGACTTGCTCAAGCTAGGCCGCACTCAGCTAATGGATGCCCTGCCCATGATGGCCGGGCAGGGCTTTGGTGCCTACGCAAAGGCTATAGCGCGCGACCGCTGGCGTCTCTATAAAGCTGAAGAGCGGCTGCGGGAAATCCCTATTGGGGGCACGGCGATTGGCACAGGTATGAACGCGCCCCGCGCATACAGCTATCGGATGGTCGAAAAGCTGGCGGATGAGACTGGCTTTGGACTGAGTCGCAGTGACCACCCGATGGACCCGATTCAAAATATGGATGTCTTTGTGGAGGTGTCCGGTCTGCTCAAATCAGCCGCCGTGAATCTGTACAAAATATCTGGCGATTTTCGCCTACTGGCCTCTGGTCCTTTCGGTGGTATTGGCGAATACACGCTGCCTCCAGTTCAGGCGGGATCCTCTATTATGCCTGGCAAGGTCAATCCGGTAATAGCTGAAATGGCAGGACTCACAGCCATGCGTGTGATAGCCGAAGATGCGGCTATCACTATGGCCGCTGCCTCCGGTCAGTTGGAGCTAAACGCATTCCTGCCGCTGATTGCCGAATCGCTGCTGGAATCGCTACATATTCTGATCAACGCGGTTCGACTATTCGAGGAGCGATGTGTGCGCGGCCTGATCGTGCGTGAGGAACGCTGTACTACAAATCTGCGTAACTCAGCCGTGATGGCTTCTGCGCTGGTCGTGGAGCTTGGCTATGATGAAGCTGCCTCTATTGCATCTGAAGCCATTGTGCAAGGTCGCGCACCAGAGGATATTGCAGAAGATCGCGGCCTACTGACCCGTTCGCGGATTGACCAATTATGCCATCCCTATACAGTAACCAAGCCCGGAATTCCGGGACAGGAAGAAGGAACTCACCATGGGAATGAATGATACCCCTCGTAGCAATCGACCACATATCGTCCTGCTCGGTCGCCGCAACGCAGGCAAATCCAGCATTCTGAACACCCTGACTGGTCAGCCCGTCGCTGTGGTATCTCCTGTAGGAGGAACGACCACGGACCCCGTTTTCAAACCAATGGAGCTGCTCCCAGCGGGTCCCATTGTTCTGGTGGATACCGCCGGACTGGACGATGAGGGTGAGATCGGAGAGCTGCGCCGCAACAAAACGCTCGAAATACTTAATAGTACAGACTTAGCCCTGCTCGTTATCGACGCCACCGTTGGTGTCGGACCATTCGAGCATGAGCTACTCGAAAAGCTCCGCACCAAAAAGATTCCTGTTATTGGGGTATTGAATAAAATAGATACCCTTACTGAATCAGATAAAACGGCTACAAAGCTGGCAACTGAACTGGATCTCACCCTGATTCCTTTCAGTGCATCTTTGCTTTGGGGAGACACGGAACTGAAAAAGGCTATTACTAATACGCTCCCTCAAAACGAGGATCGTTTCCGTATCGTCGGTGACCTGTTGTCACCCGGCGATGTTGTTGTGCTGGTCGTTCCCATCGACAAAGCTGCACCAAAAGGCCGATTGATCCTGCCACAGCAGCAAACAATCCGCGATACACTAGAGAGTGATGCCATCGCTGTAGTGACCAAAGAA
This sequence comes from Paenibacillus sp. SEL1, assembly GCF_054602535.1. Classification (NCBI taxonomy): domain Bacteria; kingdom Bacillati; phylum Bacillota; class Bacilli; order Caryophanales; family Paenibacillaceae; genus Paenibacillus; species Paenibacillus sp. SEL1. The sequence continues at coordinate 5,335,274 of NZ_CM137723.1, forward strand.
CATGAACTACGATTGACGCTAGAGAGATTGGGACGCAAGCCTCGCTTGGTCATTACCGATTCACAGGTTTTTATGAAAGTAGCGGCCGACACTCCTAAGGATGTGCCTCTTACCTCTTTTTCCATCCTGTTTGCCCGTCATAAAGGCGATCTGGACGAACTGGTACGAGGTGCAAGAGCCATTGATCGCCTCAAGGATGGAGACCGTGTACTCATTGCCGAAGCCTGCACTCACCAATGCCAATCTGACGATATTGGTCGAGTGAAAATTCCCCGCTGGCTCCGCCAAACGATAGGCAAACGTCTCATCATCGAGCATGCATCCGGCTCCAGCTTCCCTGATGATCTGAGCGAATACGCACTGGTTATTCATTGCGGTGCATGCATGCTCAATCGGCGTACGATGCTTCATCGAATGTCGGAAACAAAAGCTGCCGGGGTGCCGATTGTGAACTATGGTATTTTCATCGCTTATGTACAGGGGGTCTTTCCCCGTGCTATTGAATGCTTCCCATCTGCTATGCTGGCATGGGAGCAAGCTGTAGAAGCCGGCAGTTATTCCTAAAAGACCTCATCTCATCATTAATATTTTTTTCCAGACACACAAAAGCAGTCGCGCTGATTCCAACGCGACTGCTTTTCATTTTCAAGTTCTATTATAAATCATGAGAATTTTCATAGAGTGAAATGATACTACGAATAATATAAATTGCTAAAAATACAAATCACGCTCGCCTGCTTCCAGTCGTTCCAGTCTGTCAAGCGTCAAACGGCGCGTCGATTCACGTGGTATACGCTCCAGATTCTCTCGCAGAGCGGCAGCTCCCAGTTCACGCGCCTCCTCATCCCCATAATCCAGCAGATATTCTTGGAAGGTCAGCAGCGAATTCGGCTGGCACACATTATGAATTTGTCCTGATTTGGCAAGCTCCATGAAACGATCTCCTGTTCGCCCCTCACGGTAGCAAGCTGTGCAATAGCTCGGCATATATCCGCCACGGCACAAACTTTTAATAATTTCCGATGGTGAGCGATGATCCCCCACCTCAAATTGAGGCTTATCATCAGTTTCCTGTTTTGCATATGCCCCTACACCTGTAGCTGAACCTGCACTAATCTGCGACACGCCTAGACCAATGACGCGGTCTCTATATTCCGGCTCCTCGCGAGTGGACAGGATCATACCAGCATAAGGGACAGCCAGTCGAAGAACGGATACAATTTTCATAAAATCCTCATCGTTGACCAGGTACGGATATCGCTCCAGATCTACATTTTCAGCCGGACGCAATCGTGGAACTGAAACCGTATGAGGACCGCAGCCAAAGGCTTCTTCCAAGTGCTCAGCATGTTTCAGCATCGCGACAGTCTCATAGCGGAAATCATACAAGCCGTACAACACACCAATCCCCACATCATCTATACCCGCACGCATGGCTCTGTCCATTGCGGTGGTGTGCCAATCAAAGTCCCGCTTCGGTCCCTGTAGGTGGAATTTACGATAGCTTTCCCGATGATACGTTTCCTGAAATAAAATATACGTACCAATGCCTACCTCTGCCAGCTTCCGATAGTCCTCCTCGGTTGTGGATGCAATATTCACATTGATCCGCCGTATGCTGCCGTTATCTACCTTGACCTCATAGATCTGACGCAGACAATCGACGATATAGTCAATGGGACAATGGACTGGGTCTTCCCCCGCTTCCAGCACGAGCCGCTTGTGTCCCAGTTCTTGAAGCACTCTAACCTCCTCCACCAATTCCTCCGGTGTCAGACGGCTACGAGTAAAGCTGTCATTGGTATGTTTATAACCACAATATTCACAGTTATTCACGCAGTGGTTGCTTACATATAAAGGGGCGAACAGCACAATCCGGTTGCCATAAATTTGTTCTTTGACTGCCCTCGAAGATTTGAACATCTCTTCCAATAATTCAGGATCATCCACATGCAAAAGAGCCGCCGCTTCACTCGCACTCAGTCCCCGGCAGGCTCTCCCCTTTTCTAAAATTTCTAAAATACGGTGTCGATCTGTTGCCTCTTGTTTCCCCTGCTCCACTGCCGCCATAATCTCTGCTTCATTAATAAAATCCGCCGACACTTTCTCTCGTACTCCACTCACGTATACCCATCTCCTTATTTATGGTTACTGCAATGTTTCCGTTATGGCCTCACAAAGTTTCCTGTCTCATAAGCTGTCGTTGCACCCTCAAACTATCGCCGCGCCCCATATCGACTTCAAATCCCGCTCCGCGAATCCGCAGTTCCAGGCAATGTCGACATTGGGCAGACTCATCGCCCAAACATATTTTATTCTCATAAATCGCATACTTAGGTCTCACCGCCAGTGGCGACAAATTGGGCATCACCACATTCGCTCCCGCCTGAAGCGCCTTCTCCCTGCCTTGGGGATGAATCGTTCCCATTGCCGTAGACGCCGGAATAAGTGCATCTGGAACGACCAATCGGGATAACGAAATAATATCGAGTGCCTTTTCCATGCTCCCCTGACTGGCATCCCGAAGCGGCGTGTTGCTATGCGGTAAAAAGGGACCAATCCCGATCATATCTGGTGACAGGCTGTGTAGATAAACCAAATCGTCTGCTAATTCACTATTCGTTTGTCCTGGTAACCCCACCATACATCCGGCCCCGATCTGAAAACCGATTCGTTGCAAAGCCAGCAGACGGCTGCGCCTGCTTTCCATCGTCATCGTCGGATGCAGCTTGGCGTACAAATGGGGAGAAGCTGTCTCATGCCGCAGCAAAAAACGGTCCGCGCCAGCCTCGTATAATTGCTCATAAGTTTCATCATCCCGTTCACCGATGGACAGTGTAACCGCCACATCCGCAAAACGGCTTTTAATTTCCCGAATCAATTTCGTCAGCCGGGCTGCTGTAAACCAGTAATCTTCCCCACTTTGCAGCACAAAGGTCCGATAACCGAGTTCATACCCCTCCGCACAACAGGCCAGAATTTCTTCTGGCTTCAAACGGTAACGATCTGCCTGTTTATTCGAAGCGCGCAGCCCACAGTACATGCAGTCCTGACGACATATACTGGAGAATTCAATTAATCCCCGTAAAAAAACACCTTTGCCATAGCGCTCCAATTTAGTGCGAGCTGCCAGGTGTCTCAGTTGAGCCCGCAGCGTCGGCTCATCATCCAGACGTGTCAGCAGCTCCATCATTTCCGTATGCGTCCATTCCTTGCCGTCAGCTAGACGCAGTAATAATTCGTCCGTGACTCATCCCTTCTTCCCTCGTCCATCCGGACTTCACATCATCAGCGGCTTGTACCGTACATGTATTATTCTAGCAATATCGGAGAGGTTGTAACGTGATTAGTTTCACAAAAAATCCCATCTTATAAAAACCGCCTCCAACTTCTGCCCCAAAAAATACACATTTATATCAACACACAAAAAAGCTGTCTCTTCCTCTAAAGGAAGAAACAGCCCTTGTCGATGGTTCTGCTTACTACTGAATCAAATCAATCGCCTGCTGGGGTACAAAATAATCAACGCCGTTAAATACAACTACACCGTTGAGCGTGGTATTTTTACCATTCAGCGTAGCTATATTTTTGTATACTGGAAGCTCCAGCTTGTTACTGCCTTGGGTCACTGTAATGACTTTCGTGTCCACAGTAAACTTGGCTCCTTTAGCTTCAAAAGCGGCTTTTGCAGGAACAAAAAGCTGCTTGCTGACCGTATCCAAATCCAGTCCAAGCACACGTGTCATATATTTATTGACATCTGTATTGTCGATTACACCGGTTGGACGGTCTCCGTTCGGCGCATACGTGTACAACACGACATCGCCTCCTGTATGTCCGCCTGTAGTCCAGCCAATATTCGCACGTTTGCTAATGATCGGTCCGACAGCATAGTTCATGCTGCCTTCTTTTGCATCTTTAATGGTTTTTACTTCTTCGTCTGTCAAATCGGTGATGCCAAAATATGTGGAAAGCACCTCTTTAATATTGCTGCGATCTGCATTCAGCTTGGCTTCCAAGCCTTCACCCGTCAGCTTCGCTTTTTTCAGCGGGTCTATAAAAGAAGCTAAAGGTGTTTTATCATAATTGCTAGTTGTATCGCTGCTACCAATCGTCAATCCACCATTTCCGTGGTCTGTCACTGCTACGACGACTGTATTTTGGTTTTGTTTGGCGTAATCCACAGCAACTTTCACTGCATCGTCAAATGAAAGCACGTCACTGATAATTCCGGTTGGATCATTTGCATGGGCGGCCCAATCCACTTTACTGCCTTCTACCATTAAGAAGAAGCCTTTATCGTTTTTGGACAACACATCAATTGCTTTCGATGTCATTTCCGCCAGACTAGGTTCCTTGGATGCATCGCGATCCAGGTTATACGCAAGGGCTTCGGGAGAAAAGCTGCCCCAGAGCTTGCTGGAGGTCGATTTTTTCAACCCTTCAGGTGTCGTGACAAAGTCATAACCCTGGTCTTTAATTTGGGCTACCAAATCTTGGCCATCTTTACGCCCTGCTGCCTCCAAAAACTTGCCGCCTCCACCTAACACTACGTCAACCCCGTTGTAGGCTTGCTGCATGCTGAGTGCATCATAATTTTTACGATCAGGATAATGGGCGGTAAAATCAGCTGGTGTCGCATGCATAATCTCGGAAGTCGCAATAATTCCGGTCGATTTTCCTGCCAGCTTGGAAGCCTCAAGAATGGAAGCTACAGGCTTTTTGGCGTCACCCGCTGCAATGGGTTGTTGTCCAGGCATTGTCGCTTCATCAGGAAGGACACCTACATACCCAGTATGAGATTTATGTCCTGTGGCAAAAGCAGTACCCGCTGGAGCAGAATCGGCAATTGGAGCATCCGCAGAATGCGTACGCACCATGCCGCTTGCCATGCTGTCTAACGTTAAGGAGGAGCCTTTGTACCATCTAGCCAGTGCAGTGGCGTCATTAGCCATACCGTCTGGAATCAAAATAATTACGTTTTTAATCGACGTGTCCTTTTCGACTGCCATCGCCGTCCCACCGCTTACGGCTAGCATCATAGTCGCTACGAGTGCAGCCACCGATTTTTTCGTATGTATCCCCCAACATTTTAGCATTCATTTTCCTCCCAGACACTTTTTTGTACAACCAGAACTAAGATTAATCACGTTTTATCAGGAGAATGTTAAATGAATTGCTTATCTGTATTAAAAGACTCTATTTGTATAAAAACGCTTCATCTATATAAAACTTGTGACACATGAGATTTGTTAAGATTGGGAATTTCATTTTATTATTGTATAATCAGTCTATGATGTAATAGGTAAAGCTTATAAGACAAGGGGCGCAAAATTCGATGGAATTCAGACAGCTTCAGTACACCCTGCAAATTGCAGCGGAAAAAAACTTCTCACGCGCAGCAGAAAAACTGCATATTGCTCAGCCCTCTTTGAGCCAACAATTATCCAAACTGGAAAAAGAACTTGGGGTACTTTTATTTCAACGCAACACCAGCACGGTGGAATTAACACATGCAGGAGCAAGCTTTGTAGAAAAGGCAAAAAAAATAGTCGATGCAGTCGAGCAGCTCCGGCAGGAAATGGACGACATTTCTCAACTGCGAAAAGGGAAGGTTGTGGTTGGCAGTATGCCTATCACAGGTTCTCATTTGCTGCCGCATGTGCTGCCTGTATTCAAGAAGGCTCATCCGGACATTGAAATCGTGTTAGTCGAGGATTCATCCATGAATCTAGAGAAAAAAACTGCCAGTGGGGATACAGATCTCAGCCTGCTATCTCTTCCATTAGTTGAACCTACACTTTCCTATGTGCCCATCGGTGAAGAGTGGATTGATCTTGCCGTTCCTCCAGGTCACCCCCTAGCCCTGCGTAAAAACGGAGGCCATTCGCAGCCTGTGCATATGGAAGAACTGAAAGATGAGCCTTTTGTCGTACTGAAAAAAGGGCAAGGCTTTCGCAAGCTGACGATGGATTTGTGTCATCAAGCGGGCTTTGAACCTAATGTGGTGTTTGAGAGCACTAATATGGAGACGCTCCAATCGCTCGTAGCGACAGGTATGGGAGTGACACTCGTCCCCCGTTTTATCGCCCGGGCCGCCAGCAGCGAGTTTGTTCCAGCATTATTGCCACTCGCCGAACCTACCCCTAGCCGTACCCTGGCCATTGCTTACCGAAACGGACGTTATTTGTCTAAAGCTGCCGAAGCCTTTATTGATACCTTCCGAGAAACGGTCGAGCAACTTTCTCAAAAGTAGCTTCGAATGTGAAAAGGACCGTCTTCCTCCCTAGCCAAAGCCAGAGAAGAAGGCGGTCCCGGGGCTTCACCCCTATACTTTCAATACTTCATTTACTTTACCGGTTCGATTACACTGTTGCGATGTTGCTTCCATCTGTCTTCAACGAACCACATTTCATGTTCATTTGAATTTCATGTCAGCCTCGCCTGATTACTTTACGCTTGCTCGGAAACTCCACTTTATCCATCCCGCATCACTTCTTTCCTTAAGGTCTCTAGCCTTGGTCTCCCAAGAGTGTCCTACCTCAGTTCCAATGTGCTGTGTGATCCCAAAGTGCCTGTCCTCGCCTTTTTGTGATCAGGGTCTCCCTAAATCTGGTGGACTTTTATCCTGATCATAGCCCATTTCATAATTGTTTCCGACAACCTGTCTATTTAAGCCTCTCGGCCGTGACAGGCCATCCCTATTCGCCAGTTCGGATCTACTTTGGTTATCCATCGTTATCAACCTCCTGGTGTCGGGATACTATTATAATACACCTATGGGCTGTATCTGAAACAGGTATCGGAAAACTTTTTTATTATCGAGAAGAACCAAATGCTTGCTGTACCTCACGCTTCACTCACTTGTGTTTTAAAGACTAATTTTGAAGGATCTTGAGGTGAATAAATGACCTCTATAATACTTCCCTGCTGCAGTTTGGATAGTTGGGAAGAAAAAACATCCTTTTGCGTGGTTACATTAAATGTATCGCCGTTGTTTTTCGTTACACTCAGCTTAAACTGAAGCTTAATTTTGTCTGATGTAAATATTCATAGGCCGTTGGGTCATTTAATTGCTGGTAATATACGGCCTTCATCAAATAAGTCGTCATTTCCACCACAAGCGAATCGTTGCGATCCTCCAGCTGATCCACATAGCTTTCCGTGGCAGGATTAGCCAGCTTGGACAGCTCTGTGAAAATCTTATCCGCTGTAGCCAGCGTCTCCTCATCCTCTGCCGCTGCACGCAAGAGGTAGGATGGGTTTACACCTAAACGCCCAGCAATTTGCTCGGCCAGATCCTCTGCCAACGGGTATCGGTCAGCCAGTATATTCGCAAAATGTGCGGGTGTCACCAGCCCGTCTACCAGCTCTTTACGGGACAAGTTTTTCTTTTTACACAAAAATTCAATGCGTTCCTTAAGCATGGAGTATTCCTTTCTACACTGATTATCGGTCATACAGTGAGGGACGCCGATCTTCAAACACCGGAATACGACCACGCACGTCCTGCACCAAGACAGACTCAATTGTTCCTGTGAGAATCTCCTCCTGCTCTCCACCCTCGGCAATGATTTCTCCCCACGGATCAATAATAAGCGAATGCCCGAAGAAATCAGTATCTCCGCTGCGACCTACCCGGTTACAAGCAATGACATACATTTGATTTTCTATAGCACGTGCGGTCAGCAAGGTACGCCAGTGATGAAGCCGGGGATGAGGCCATTCCGCGGGTACGATCAGCAAATTTGCGCCCGACAAGGCCAAACTTCGGGCTAGTTCAGGAAAACGGATATCATAGCAGATTGACGCACCTGCCTGAATACCGCCATCCAGTGCGAATAAAACCTTTTCTTCGCCAGGCTGCAAATATTTTTCTTCATCCATAAGTCGGAATAGATGAATTTTGGAATACGAAGCAACCTCTCTGCCTGTGCGGTCAAAAACGAGCATCGTATTATACACATGACCGTCGCTTTTTTTCTCTGCGATTGACCCAGCTACTACGTTCACTTGATGGGTGGCTGCGAACGCTGCTATCCATGCCCGAGTCTCCGTCCCTTCCTTATCCGCCAGCTCATGAATGCGATCCAAGGCATAGCCCGTATTCCACATTTCCGGCAGGACAATCAGATCCGGCTTTAGTTCGGTTTTCATCGCTTGTTCCATTAAAGCTCGGATATGACTGCGGTTTTCCGGGGGATTTCCTATCTCTATATGAGCTTGTATGAGTGCAACACTGAACGGCTGAGCTTCCTGATACGTCAAAATCCTTCATCCTCCTTGTGAGCCGGAGCTTCCCGCGACCCATTATCCGGTATTTTCCCCCATCATAGCCCGATCAGTCTGGATTACGCAACTATGCAAGCTTAATTCCTCCTATACAACTCGGTAAAATCGTGATAGATTATTTCTTAAACTATTCCAAAAGGTCGTGTGTATTGATGACTCATTTTTCTATTCCCTCCGCTGACGTCATGAAACAGTTACCTACTCAATTTTTTGCCACACTTGTACAAAATGTAAACCGTGAAATTGCGGCGGGACATGATGTCATTAATCTCGGACAAGGGAACCCGGACACCCCCACTCCTTCTCATATTGTAAAAGCTTTGCAGGAATCAGCGGATAACCCGCTGTATCATAAATATTCGCCATTTCGCGGTTACAGCTTTCTCAAGGAAGCCGTTGCCCAGCGCTATCAGGAGGATTACGGTGTGACGCTCAACCCTGAAACCGAGGTCGCCATCCTGTTTGGCGGAAAAACGGGTTTGGTTCAGCTGCCGCAAGTCTTACTCAATCCCGGCGATGTGTGTCTCGTCCCTGATCCCGGCTACCCGGACTACTGGTCTGGCGTAGCCTTGGCTAAAGCGGAAATGTCTTTTCTCCCATTAAAGGAGGAGAACCGTTTTCTGCCCGATTATGAAGCCATTTCCGAGGAAGAACGCCGCCGCGCCAAGTTAATGTTCCTTAACTATCCGAATAATCCAACCTCGGCAACGGCCCCACTTTCTTTTTACGAGGATACGGTTGAATTCGCGCAACGTAACGGTATTGTGGTTGCCAGTGATTTCGCCTATGGCGCTATTGGATTTGATGGCGAACGTCCGGTGAGCTTCCTCCAGGCAGAGGGTGCTAAAGACGTGGGAATTGAGTTCTATACCTTGTCCAAAACGTACAATATGGCGGGCTGGCGTGTTGGTTTCGCGCTCGGTAATGCCGAAATCATCTCGATGATTAATCTGTTACAGGATCATATTTATGTAAGCTTGTTTGGCGGCATTCAGGCAGCAGCGGCGACAGCCCTGACGGCCTCGCAGATCTGCGTAGGCGAGCTGGTAGCCCGCTATGAATCACGCCGTAACGCTTTTTATGATGCACTTGGGCAAATAGGCTGGAAGGCGACGCGCCCAAGCGGCTCCTTTTTCAGTTGGCTGCCTGTGCCGCAGGGCTATACTTCGGCTTCTTTTGCCGATCTGCTGTTGCGGGAAGCCAAGGTGGCTGTCGCTCCAGGGATCGGCTTCGGGAGCGGCGGCGAAGGATATGTGCGAGCGGGGCTACTGAGCTCAGAAACTCGACTGACCGAGGCGGCTGATCGAATTGGCAAGCTAAACCTGTTTGGTTAAGCCGTATTTTCCAGCTACAACTTCTTTGCCAAACCTGGTCTTTTCGTGGTATTCTGTATCCAATATCATTTAGCGCGTTGAAGGGACTATTAAGAGAGACTCGGTCCTGTTCAGAGAGTAAATTCCGATAGGCTGCAAGAATTTACCTGGACTCTCTCCCAACTCCTATCCCCGAGCGCCCTGCGCAATCAGGCGGTCCCTGCCGTTAACAGGTTTCAAGTGGGATGATCATGAATCATCAATGAAGGTGGTACCGCGGAAGCACAAACTTTCGTCCTTTGCATACAAAGGATGGAAGTTTTTTTGCATTAAAAAGAGTAAAATTAAGGAAGTGGACGTCTTGTCAACACGAATCGTCATTAAAATCGGAAGCAGCTCTCTGACTGGAGTGGAAGGTGGCTTGAATCGGGAAGCCATCGCATATTTTGCCCGGGAAATCAGCTTGCTTCGTGCAAAAGGTCATGAAGTGCTGCTGGTTACATCAGGCGCAGTAGCCGCCGGATTCAGGGAGATTGGATACCCGTTTCGCCCTAAGCTATTGCATGAAAAGCAGGCGGCAGCGGCTGTTGGCCAAGCTCTTCTCATGCAGGCCTATGAGCAGGCTTTTAAAGATTTTGACCTAGTGATCGCGCAGGTTCTGCTAACCCGTAGTGACTTTTTGAGCCGCAAACGGATGAATAATGCCGGAATGACCGTAGAAGAATTGCTGCGCCAGCAGGTTATCCCGATCTTTAACGAAAATGATACTGTATCGATTGACGAATTGAAATTCGGCGATAACGATATGCTGTCCGCGCTGGTTGCCAATCTGGTCAAAGCTCAGCATCTGATTATCATTACGGACACCGATGGAGTATATACGGCAGATCCGCGCAAGCATCCGAATGCCGTACGTTTTGAACGTATCGAAGAAATTACAGAGGAGATTTATGCATTAGCTGGAGGTTCTGGATCATCTGTAGGTACTGGCGGCATGCGATCCAAGATCGAAGCTGCCAAAGTCGCTACACGCGGCGGTGTACCTGTATATGTGGGACGCGTAAGCGCGAATGGTGATCTAGACGCAGCCGTCGAAGGACACGGACCGGGAACTTATTTTGACACCCACCTCTCTTCACTTCCGATGAAAAAACAGTGGCTTGGATTTATGTCCACCCCTCTGGGTGCGGTGCATGTAGATGAAGGGGCTGAGGAAGCGTTGGTTCACGGAGGACACAGTCTACTTCCGGTTGGCGTACGACGTGTCGAGGGCAGCTTTCATGCCGGAGATGTCGTTGAGGTGCTCGGACCGGAAAATAAAGTGTTAGGACGCGGCATCGTCAATTATGACGATGAACAGCTCCGAAATGTACAAGGATTACCCAGCGGCGAGGTTGTGGGCAAAATTGGTCCCATTCACCGGCTTGAGGTGATCCACAGGGATGAATGGATTACATTATGTATGTAGGGAGGCCGTAACATGAGTGATTTAACGACTAACACAGCTGCAACCGAGGAGAATCAGTTTAGCGAAGTACGAACCAAAGCGAATCTTGCTAAAAAAAGTGCCGGGGTCATGAACCGCCTGACTACAGCACAGAAAAACAAAGCATTGCTTGCTATGGCTGAAGCTCTAGTAAATCATACTGAAGAGCTGATTGCAGCAAACCATAATGACCTGAAACGTGGACGGGAACAGGGAACATCGGAATCACTGCTCGACCGCCTCAAGCTGACCGAGGACCGAATCGGAGCTATTGCCGAAGGATTACGCCAAATTGTGGCACTGCCTGACCCGGTCGGCGACACCCTTGAGCAAATTGAACGTCCAAACGGCCTGCGAATTGAGAAGATACGTGTACCGCTGGGTGTCATCGGCATCATATATGAAGCGCGTCCAAATGTAACCGTGGATGCCGCGGGCCTGTGCTTGAAAACAGGCAATCCGGTTGTGCTACGCGGTGGTTCGGCCGCCCTCTTCTCCAACCGCAAGATTATCGAAGTACTCCAGCAGGCACTAGACGCAACAGCTGTGCCACGCGAGGCGCTTCAACTTATTGAAGATTCAGACCGTGCCTCGGTCAACGAAATGCTCACCTTGAACGGCTTGCTGGATGTGATTATTCCACGCGGCGGGCGTTCACTCATTCAAAATGTTGTTCAGAACGCTACCGTACCTGTCATCGAAACCGGAGCTGGTGTATGCCATACCTTTTTGGACGCTACAGCGGATACCGCAATGGCCGAAGCGATTACACTGAATGCCAAGGTACAAAGACCGTCCGTGTGTAACTCGATGGAAACATTGCTCGTACACTCGGATTATGCAAAAGCACATTTAACAGGATTGGCAGAACGCTTTCGTGATGCGGGGGTTGAGCTACGCGGCTGTGCACGCACACGAGAATTGGCTCCTTGGGCTGTTCCTGCTACAGAAGAGGATTACGGCACCGAGTATAATGATTACATTATGAACGTAAAGGTCGTGGACAATCTGGACGAAGTACTGGAGCATATTGCCCGTTACGGTACGATGCATTCAGAGTGTATTGTCACCGAGGACAAAGCCCATGTCGAGCGTTTTCTGCAAGAAGTGGACGCGGCAGCCGTGTACCACAATGCATCCACTCGCTTCACGGATGGCTTCGAATTTGGGTTTGGTGCCGAGATCGGAATCAGCACACAAAAATTACATGCCCGCGGTCCAATGGGATTGCCTGCCTTGACTTCAACCAAATATCGCGTGTACGGTACTGGACAAATCAGGGAATAATAACTTAAAACAATCTGTATCCTTGGAGGTTATGAATCTATGTGTGAATCACAAACAAAGGTTTTAATTAATGAGCAAATTACATTTTTCGGGGCAGGATCAATGGCAGAGGCTATTATTCGCGGAATGACGGCTCGTTCTGTTGTCAAACCTAGTGGTATTACCGTCATCAACCGCAGTAATCAGGCTCGTCTTGAGGAACTTCAAAAGCAATATGGAGTCTTGTTCCAAACCGAGGATGCCGCCAAAACCGAGCTTCTGCGTCGTTCTCCGGTCATTGTGCTTGCCATGAAGCCCAAGGATGCTGCACAAGCACTTGGACAGCTCGGCCCACTTCTGTCTGATGAGCAGCTGATCATTTCGGTAATCGCCGGATTGTCTATTCGTACGATGCAAACGTTGCTGGGTCGCAAGCAGCCGATCGCACGGACGATGCCCAATACATCCAGCTCAATTGGGCTGGGAGCCACAGGTATTAGCTTTTCCAAGGAGATCAGCGAAAACCAGCGTAAAAACGTGCTTACAATGTTCGAATCTGTAGGTACGGTAACGGTTATAGAAGAAGAGAAAATGGATGTTTTGACCGGGATATCTGGAAGCGGCCCTGCGTATGTCTACTACCTGATGGAAGCCATGATTGCCGGAGGAATCCGTGGTGGCTTGACCCCTGAGCAAGCGCACGAACTAACGGTGCAAACCGCGCTTGGAGCGGCACGTATGGTGCAGCAAACCGGAGAGGAGCCTTCTGCCCTTCGCCACAAAATTATGTCCCCTAATGGCTCTACGGTAGCTGCATTGGAAATGCTGGACAAAGGTGACTTCTACGAAACGGTGATTGCGGCGGTGCAGCGGTGCGCTGAACGATCCCGCGAGATGGGAGCTGTACTCAAGGAGGGAATTGAATGAGCTATTGCTTGGCGACCTACCGGGTATACGATGACAAAGCCGATTTTAACCAAAAGGCCAAATCTATTGCCATCGGCATGACGGTGGGCAGCTGGACTGAGCTCCCGCAAGCCAAACGGGACGCGATGCAAAAGCATCTTGGCTCGGTTCATTCTGTGGATATTCACGATGGAGGTCCCGGTGAACGGTACGCGGACCTGACCATTGCTTACCCGGATGTCAACTTCAGCCGAGACATTCCCGCTCTGCTGGTCACGGTCTTCGGCAAAATTTCGATGGACGGCCGAATTAAGTTAACGAAGCTGGGTTTCTCGGAAGCATTCCGCTCTGCTTTTCCAGGACCGAAATTCGGTATCAGCGGCTTGCGCCAACAGCTTGGCGTGTATGATCGCCCCCTGCTCATGAGCATTTTCAAATCTATAATTGGCCTCAATTTGGACGAACTTCGTGAACAGTTTACCCGGCAGGCTCTCGGTGGTGTTGATCTGATCAAGGACGACGAGATCTTATTTGAAAACGCGCTGACGCCGATTGAAAAACGTGTCGAAGCCTGCATCAAAGCCGCCGAAGCGGCTGAGCGTGAAACCGGTAAAAAGCTGCTGTATGCCGCTAATTTAACTGGACCGACCTCGCAGCTTAAGACACAAGCTCTCAAGGCCATTGATGCGGGTGCCAACGCGTTACTGTTTAACGTGTTGGCCTACGGTTACGATGTGCTGCATGAACTTAGCAGCGATCCCGCCGTCTCGGTGCCGATTGCAGCCCATCCTTCGTTAGCGGGTGCTGTTTATCCATCGCCACATTATGGTATATCGGCGTCCGTCCTGCTCGGTCAGCTTATGCGGCTGGCTGGCGCTGACCTCGTCCTCTTCCCTTCTCCCTATGGCTCAGTGACGATGCCGCGTGACGAAAACATGGCAATCCGCGATGAGCTGATCAACCCTGATCTACCGCTGAAGGCCAGCATGCCTGTCCCTTCCGCAGGGATTCACCCGGGCCTCGTGCCGCTCATTGTACGTGACTTTGGTACCGACGTCGTGGTCAACGCTGGGGGCGGGATTCACGGTCATCCGCTGGGTACAGAAGCTGGTGGGCGCGCCTTTGTGCAGGCGATTGAAGCGGTACAAAAGAATGTCCCGCTGGCAGAATACGCCCGTACTCACCCCGAGCTGCAATCTGCGCTCAACACATGGGGAGGCGAACAATGAACATAGCAAAGAAGCCCGTCATTTTTTGCGATTTTGACGGGACAATTACGAACAGCGACAATATTGTCGCCATTATGAAGCATTTTCAGCCTACAGGCTGTGAGCCCATCATGCATCAGATCGTAAATGGGCATACATCCATTCGTGAAGGCGTAGGTGCGATGTTTGCCCTGATGCCTTCGGAGCAAAAGGACGAAATTATCTCATATGTACTTGGACAAGCTGGTATACGCGAGGGCTTTGCACGCTTTTTGGACTATGTACGAGAGCAGCAGATTCAATTTTTCGTCACCAGTGGCGGCATTGATTTTTTTATTGATCCACTGCTAAAACCCTTTGACATTCCACACGAACACGTCTATTGCAACGGAGCAGATTTTTCCGGGGAGCGCATCCAGATTACGTGGCCGCATCCATGTGAGAAACCGTGTACAAATGATTGTGGCATGTGTAAAACGACTGTGATTCGTCAATATCCTTCCGGACAATACGAACGGATTTTGATCGGCGACAGCCTGACCGATTTTGAAGGAGCTAAAATTGCCGATCTTGTGTACTCCCGTTCGCATCTGACTTTAAAGTGTCAAGAGCTTGGCGTACCACATGTACCCTTTGAAACATTTGATGACATTATCGAGGATTTAAAGCAAAAACAGGAGCAAGGGGTGCTGTAAATGAGTTTTAACTTGGCAGACATTTCATTGGAAGAAAAACGCCGCGCACTGGAAGAACTCGCTGATGTCAAAGAACTATTCGCATCTCGCAACTGGTTCCCAGGCACGAGCGGCAATTTGTCGATCCGAATCGGTGACTTTCATCCCGAACAATTTTATTTTGCAGTCACCGCTAGCGGCAAGGATAAAACCAAGCGTACTCCGGAAGATTTTCTGTTCGTAGACCAGTACGGAAAAGCGGCAGAAGCGACAAACCTCAAGCCAAGCGCAGAGACGCTTATTCATTGCGAAATTTACCGCCTGACAGGCTGCGGAGCCGTTTTTCATGTCCATACCGTGTTTAATAATCTGATTTCCGAATATTACGGTGAGCAAGGCGCTGTACCTATCCAAGGTATTGAGCTAATCAAGGCTTTTAACATTTGGGACGAAAATGCTGCGATTGATATTCCTGTGCTGCCTAATTACGCAGATATTGCCTCGATTGCCAAGCTGGTGCCCGGTGTGCTGAATGATCAGGTGCCTGGAATTTTATTGCGTAACCACGGCATTTATGCGTGGGGCCGTGATGTATTTGAGGCTAAAAAGCATTTGGAGGCGTTTGAATTTTTGTTTGAAACGACCTATCGCTCCCTGCTCCTGAAAACTTTGAAGTAAATAAACTCATAAATATCAAAGATGATTATCATTATTTGTAAAAGTGGTCATTGAATATCGAGAACGGAGCCTAAGCGATAGCACAGGAACGTTCTCTTTTTTATAATTAGGGTATTCTATTCTACTAGCCACATAAAATCTTAGGCATGCTGTAAAAAAACGCCCCCTATTGGGGACGCTCCAGCGTGAATTGCTCTCCTAGCTTCGCATAGTTGTTCCCAGCCAACCGACTTACTGGACGCAACTCCTTAGCAATCACATACGTATTTTGGTATGCTTCCTCGGACAAATGATACTGCACTACGCGTCCGATTAACAGATCACAGGCAGGTGAGTCCTCCTTGCCTCCCAACGGTATAACTTGTTCCAGAATACATTCCATGCGTATTTTCGCTTCTGCCACACCGGGAACTTCGATTTTTATACTTTTGACTGGGGTAAGGCCTGCCAGTGCAACCTCACTCTCCTGCGGCAACAGACGGGAAGCCGTCACATTCACCGCTCCTACATTGTCCTCGTCTGTGATATGTACGACAAATGCCTTATGCTCCATCGCATTACGTGCTGTATCTTTGGATACTCCATCGACACGTTGTACGGATACAGACAGCAGTGGCGGTTCAGAGGCTACGATGGAAAAATAACTGAACGGCGCACCATTCAGCACCCCTTCGCTGCTCAAAGTCGTTACAAAGGCTACCGGCCTTGGGATGATACTTCCGGTCAACAGCTTATAATTTTCACGCCCTGTAAGCGTATCAGGATTCAATGAAATCATTTTTCTCCCTCATTTCCGATCACAATCGCTATTCGACTGCACATCATCAAGTTTCGCCTGATAAGCAAATACACCATTAGCTAGCAACATGGATGACATCTCAGGCTTCCCTTTCAGTATCGCGTGAATGATACGAAATGTAAAGTTGAGCCCGGAAGATCTCCCTATTTTTCAATGATATTTCCTCGGCTATCGCGCACAGTAACCGTAATTCCCTCAGGTACAGCAATCGTAACATCAAGCTGCTGCTGAGTCTGCATAAAACGTGTCGGAATTTGACCCAGTAATACATACAATGTATCGCCGATTTGCTTGGTCTGGTATAAATCTTGTCCTTTTATTTCATCCTCTTTACCTGTGTATACATAACTTCCGAACACATGCACCTCCGGTGAGGTGGTTGCGTCAATTTTGACCGCATAAGGATCTTCTCCCTGTACAATCACCTTGGTCACTTCGGCAGGCAGTTTTTCATGCCAGTCTGGGAGAACCCTTGTTTCCTGAACCGAACTCATTATTTCTCTGACTTGCGGAGTGATCCCCAATGAACTGACCAAGGCAAATCCGATACAGCAAAAAACCAATACCGCCGTAATAAACATACTGAATAAATCATAACGAATGCGCTCACGCGTCCCTTTCCAAGCAGTATACATTAAAATTTCCAATCCCAGCAAAACAAAAACGACAGGCCACCAGGTTAACGCCTGGTCCAGAATGCCCGCTCCCCAAAACTTGGAGGCAAACGTTACGCCCCCCAGCAGGACAAGGAAAAGTCCCATTGACAGCCTTCCAACTTTCCACACCCCTGCCGGAGTGTTTGACGCTTTAGAGGAGCTATTTTTGTTAGATGATGTACCCAATATACCTGTGGCACCTCCTCCATCGCTATGAGGATGATGGACTCCCTTTAAGGGAGCCTCACTCTTTGAAAATTCAGTATCCATTCTATTGCTTCTCCTTTACTCGTTTAGATTTGGAATTCCCAATCATCATCCAAATACCACCGCCGATCAACAATAAGGATACGATAATCGTCCGTAGATACATGTCAACCAAATTATAAATCTCTCTGTTTGGAAACAGACGATCCAGAGTAGGAACTAGTACGTTGATTAAGATGTAATAGGCGCCCAGCAATAGTAACCCCAAGCCTACCCAGCGGTGATATTGTGCAAACATACCGATCACAGGTTTGTCGATCAGCGGCTCCCGTCCATAACGGCTTACTTGCTGCAATGCATCAAAAAAACTGTAAAACCAGACCACCGGAAGCAGAAATAAAAAGAGTGAAAGATGCAGCACGTCCAGTACATAGATGCCTCCTAAAAACAAAAGCATGAGTTGGAGTCCACGCTTTTGCAAACCTATATACATATGTCCGGCACCGGGAAATACCGATAAAATGGTAGCCAGCATTTTACTTCGGCGTCCCTCGATTCTTCCATGCTCCAGTTCCTCAAACAAAGTCCGGTCCTGAAGAATTTCTCCAGCTTGTTTGCGATGTACATGCTGCACCGCATCAAACATGCAATACAGCCAAATAATCGGCAACACGCCCGCAAAGGCCAAAAATCCGGATTCGTTAGTAATGCTAGTAATAAAGATAAGAATCGCACCAAAGCCAAAGAAGGACAGTAAAAAAGACAAACCACGCTGCATTAGCCCCAAATGAAGGTGTCCCAATCCAGGAATGAACGACAGCAAAATCGTAAAAAAGCGTTCATTCTCCGATCCTCTTTGAAAAGCAGGTGATCCTGCCAGACCATAGTGTCCTTGTTGATAATGGTTATTATAGCCCGGGCCATATCCCATTCCTGCTCCCGGTACATCCGTATCTGCGTGTGTTGCCCCCTCCGGTACCTCCCCAGTTAAACCAGCCTGTCCATAAGGTCCATTTTGCGAGTAAAAATCATATGGATTGGGCCCTGCATGAGGGGGGGATTGAGCAGCGACTACACGAGGATCATAACGCAACAAGCTAATCATGATATGCAGCATGCTGAGTCCCCAAAAAAGGGCGGCAACAAACATACCGAATAATAAAGGCGATTCGTCTCTTACTACGAATGCAAGAAATAATCCTCCTGCCAAACATCCGAAAAACAAAATGGTGTATACAAACACATTGGCTTTTCGTGTCCAGTAATAGTGTCCCACACCGGGAATGATGTTCAATAGAAATGCCAAGAGCTTGCTTCTTTCCGTATAAGGCATCGCTACACTTCCTTTCTATTTATGGGATTTTGATAAAGTTCCCAATTGAAGGTTGTTATTTTTGAGTTTTTTCATCTCAGCCTTTATCCGATGATTTAGGGCTTTAATTTATCGAGCCAGGTTGTTGTAGCTCGCATGACCTCTTCACTGTAAGAAACGCGTTCTTTTGGAGGAATCGGCTTTCCGTCTGTTTGCGGCATCATTTTGTCAAAGGCTCCACTGGACAACAAGATCAACGTTAGGCTTGCGGCGACAACATAATGAAACACAGGTTTTTCAAACCAGCGGCGTTTTTTGAACATAACTTGACTCGGTTCAGCTTCTATCTCAGGAAGAACGGCCATTACCTGATCTGTGAAGCGCTCCGTATCCATCCAGGCAGAATAATCTTTTAAAGTTGACTCCAGTTGCTCCACTGCAACAAGATATAACATCAGCGCCTGTTCGTCTTCCAGCAGTATCTTTTCCAGCCGGGCAGATTCTTCTATCGTGCAAGTTCCTGCAATGTAAGCATGCCAGTCATTCGATTTCCCTTCAATCCACGGTTTATCCTGTTGGTCAGTCATTGCCATTCCTCCTCCTTCCAGTGATTTCGAATCCATAGCCGCGCCCGATAGAGTCTCGACTCTACTGTTTTTAAAGCTACCTGTGTCTCTTCTGCAATTTGATCGTAAGTTTTGCCCTGCATATAATAGGCTTGAATAATATCCCGATGTTGCTGGGGCAACTGGGCAATTTTTTGCGATAGTTCTACAGTTTGCTCCTCGCGGATGAGACGGGCCAGCACATCCTCATCCCGGGAAGGGAGCTGTACAAGGGATTGTGCCACGTCTATAAGCTCTGCGGGTCGTCTGTCCTGTTTGCGCTTAATATCCAGCGCTTTGTGGAGCGCAATTCGGCTCAGCCACGTTTTAAATCCTTCGTTCCGGTACTGGGGGAGAGACTTGTACACCTGAACGAACGCCTCCTGCGCGGCATCTTCGGCTTCCTTGCTGTCATGCAGTACCGAATAGGCGATATGAAATACATGCTTGCTGTACAGCTCTACGATCTCACGGAACGCCTGCCGGTCACCGGACCGTATTCGTTCAATGATTCTCTCTATATCAATGACGCTCTCCCCCTTCCCAATACTATAGACGCCAGGAAATTTCCTTCCCCTGCATATTTCGAAAAAAAATATTTAAAAAAGGACACACCCTCCTGACGGAATGGTATGTCCTCTATCATTAAAGCCTATTTAGACCGATATATCAATTGCGTCCACCACCACGGAATCGCTGGGCGTATTCTTTGGCATCCTGTGCATTACGAACACGGTTTCGGCTCCACTCCAGCAAAATACGGTCTATATACCGGAAATGTACTTTCCCTGCAAATACCGCTTCCTTCAAAGCCAGCAAAATCAGCTCCTCGGGATACCGATCCTGATCCACCCAGCTGGTGATCGTCTCGTATTCCATCGGTGACAATGGGCGCCCGAATTCTTTCTCAAAAATCGTGAACAAATTTCGTTCTTCTGTAAGCGGGGATTCTGATATTCCATTCAGTAAATCCGGCTTTCCGGCAAACAAAATGTCATCTTCATCGTGCTGCTCATTACGCTCAGCGATCATACATTCTGCCAACTTACGGTACAGCCCCGTCAAATTGTAACGTTCGAATTGTACGGATGAGGTGCGGTCTTCCACGGAATCGATTCTCAAAAATCCTTCTTTCATGAGCTTACTGAAATAGAGTGCGATTTCGTTCGCAGTGCATCCGATACGTGACTGCAATTGTTCCCATGTCGGAAATTCATTACGTTCCGCTTGTTTAAAGGCAAGCAACTGCATCAGTAGCAGCATTTCACCATCCGTCAGCCGAAGTGTCCGATAATGCTTGAGCAGGGCGTAGGGAATCTGGACCATTCCGGCTTCCATAGCAAAGGCTACTCCCTCCGCCCATTCTGCCGCTGATGTCTTGTCGAATGATCCGGTCATCGGTTACGGATACAAACGATACAGCATACGTGGGAACGGAATCGTTTCACGTACATGATCGAGCCCACAAATCCATGCTACTGTACGCTCCAGGCCCAGTCCAAAGCCGGAATGCGGAACGGTACCATAGGTGCGTAGATCCATATACCATTGGTAGGCTTCACGAGCCAAGTTATGCTCGTTAAAACGTTCTTCCATCAATGCTGGATCATCAATCCGTTGGGAACCCCCGATAATTTCGCCGTAGCCTTCAGGAGCGATCATATCGGCACACAAAACAACCTCTGGACGGGTCGGGTCTGGTTTCATATAGAATGCCTTAATGTGAGTCGGCCAATGTGTAATGAACACAGGCATGTTATATCTTTCAGCAATCGCCGTTTCATGAGGAGCACCAAAGTCTTCTCCCCATGGGATATCGAAACCTTCACCTTGAAGGAAGGCAATCGCCTCATCATACGTAATACGTGGGAATTCGCCTTGAATTTGCTCCAACTTCGAAACATCGCGTCCGATTGTTTCAAGCTCCTTCGCACAATTTTTCAGAACAGATTGCACGATATGACTTACAAACTGCTCCTGAACGCGCAAGGATTCTTCATGATCCACAAAAGCCATCTCAGGCTCGATCATCCAGAACTCAATCAGGTGACGACGTGTTTTAGACTTTTCCGCACGGAAAGTTGGACCAAAGGAATATACTTTGCCCAGCGCCATTGCCGCGGCTTCCATATACAACTGCCCGCTTTGTGTCAAATACGCATCTTCATCAAAATATTTAATGTGGAACAATTCTGTTGTGCCTTCTGCAGAGGAAGGAGTCAAAATGGGTGGGTCCACCTTCGTAAAGCCGTTGCCGTTAAAGAATTCCTGTACCGCACGGATAATTTCCGCCCGTACGATCAGAACAGCACGTTGCTTGGCGGAACGCAGCCACAAGTGACGATGATCCATCAGGAAATCTACACCATGCTCTTTGGGTGTAATCGGGTAGTTTTCGGTCAAATGAATAATTTCAATGCCTGTAACCGTTAATTCAAAGCCCGATTGGCTACGCGGTTCTTCACGCACCACTCCAGTAACGTAAAGGGAGCTCTCTTGAGTCAAGGATTTGGCGTCATTCCAAATATCCTCCGACACTTCGCTTTTCACGATAACCCCTTGAATATACCCGCTACCATCGCGCAGTTGCAGGAACTGAATTTTACCACTAGATCGTTTATTGTTTACCCAAGCGCCGATTGTAACCGTTTCCCCTACATGGCGGCCCACTTGGGCAATCGTACTTTTATTCGTCATGACCGTCTCTCTCCTCTTAACCGAAAATCAAACAGCCCTTCCCCCTGGGTCAGGCTGTTTGCTCTCGCTGTTTGGTGCATGCGGAACTCAAACGTAAGTCCGCATGCATAAAGTTTATACTTTCGAACCGAACTACTGAACCAGACGGAACGTGTCACGGGCAATAACCAGTTCTTCGTTCGTTGGAATGATCAGTACTTCAACCTTTGAATTTGCAGTTGTAATCCGGCGAGGCTCGCCAGAACGAATAGCATTCAACGATTCATCCAGCTCGATACCGAGGAATGTCAATTGCTCCAACACTCTCTTACGCAGAACGATGGAGTTCTCGCCTACACCTGCTGTAAATGCAATTACGTCTACCCCGTTCATTGCGGCAGCATACGATCCAATGTATTTGCGCAGACGGTATTCATACATTTCGAATGCCAATGTAGAATTAGCTTCGCCTTTTTCCATACCTTCTGTGATTTCACGCATGTCACTGCTGATACCGGAAATAGCTAAAAGTCCACTATGCTTGTTCAGCATGGAATTGACTTCATTGACAGTCAATTCTTCTTTGTTCATGACATAAGGTACGATTGCTGGGTCCAAATCACCACTACGAGTACCCATCATAAGACCTTCCAGTGGAGTCATACCCATGGAAGTATCAACAGACAAACCGCCTTGAACTGCTGTTACACTACCACCATTACCGATATGACAAGTGATAATCTTCAGGTCTTCCAAAGGACGACCAAGGAATTTGGCGGCTTCCTTACTTACAAAATCATGGGAAGTGCCATGGGCACCGTAACGACGAACCTTATACTTATTGTACAACACTCTTGGAATGGCGTACATATAAGCTTTTTCAGGCATGGTTTGATGGAACGAGGTATCAAATACCACAACCTGCGGTACATCTGGCATATTCAATTCAGCCGCTTTAATCCCCATCATGGAAGCAGGGTTATGCAGTGGTGCCAGGTCAAACAAGCGGCGGATTTCACTCTTCGCTTCAGGCGTTACAACTGCAGACTGTTTGAAGATTTCGCCTCCATGAACCACACGGTGGCCCACAGCCTGAATTTCACTAGTACTGGAGATTACACCATGTTCAGCATCTGTGAGTGCGTTTAGCACTTTACGGATGGCTGTAGTATGTTCCAAAATTTCGCTAACTTCGGTGTATTCTTCTTTATTGGTTGGCTTATGCGTAAGAATGGAGGAATCCATACCGATGCGCTCTACCAATCCTTTTGCCAGAACGGACTCGTCCGTCATATCATACAATTGGTATTTCAGGGAAGAACTCCCTGCATTGATTACGAGAATTTTCATATCCGGTCACCATCCTTGTCGTACTTAAAGAAGCCTTCGCCCGATTTCACGCCCAGATTACCTGCACGCACCATTTTCTTCAGTACGATGGACGGACGATATTTCAATTCGCCGAATTCACGGAACATACGCTCCAGAGCAGCCAAAACGGAATCTAGACCAAAGCGGTCAGCCATTTCCAAAGGACCGCTTTGGAAGCTATAGCCGATTCGCATAGCGTCATCGATATCTTCAGCGGAAGCCACGCCCTCTTGAAGTACATGGGCCGCTTCGTTAATCAGCAGACAGATAATCCGGCTTGTTACGAATCCAGGAGATTCATAAATCATGACTCCTTTTTTCTCCACTATTTCTTCCACGAACATTTTAGTGTGTTCAAATGTATCGTCCGAAGTTTTCAAACCACGAATAATTTCTACAAGATCAATACGGGATACTGGATAAATAAAGTGCATACCAATAACACGCTCAGGATACTTGGTCGAGCTAGCAAGCTCGGTCAGGCTCAGCGTGGATGTATTACTTGCAAGAATAATATTGCTTGGACACACATAGTCTAGCTCTTGGAACACTGCTTTCTTCTCGTCCAGATTCTCTGTAATAGTCTCAATGACCATATCGCAGCTGCCGAGCTCCGCCAAATGGATTACTTTTTGAATACGGGATAAGATCAATTTTTTCTCAGCTTGAGTAATTGCCCACTTTTCCAGTTGTTTGTCCAGACTCGTTTCAATCATATTGTAGGCGTAGTCTAGTTTCTCTGGTGTCTGCTCTACCAGCAGCACATCGATTCCTTTGGACGCGAGCATTTCAGAAATCCCCTGTCCCATGGTGCCGCCGCCGATGACGCCGATTTTTTTAAATTGCATGATTCTTTACTCCACCCTTTCCTGGTCACTCTCATATATTGTATCCTTCTTTGTCGAAAAATACATGTTTATGTCCCAATAGATAATAATATCTTAGCACGGACTAAAAGTAAAAAAAAATAACCAGCATAAAAAATTATGCTGGTAATAAAGCATTTTCACTAAATTGACATCTAAATTGATCTCCAGACAGAGTTTCTTCCTTCATCAGGATGTCAAGTGAGTTGTCGAACACAGGACGATGCTTTTCCAGCAACTCCAAAGTTCGGGTATGCAGGTCAGCCATAATCTCGCCATTTTCCCGCATAAGTTCTTCTTTGGTTACCATTTCCATGTTAATAATGCCAAGTGAAGTCAAACCGGAAGTCATCATCGTATGGACGATATTCAGCGCCTGCTCAAAATCATTACTTGAGCCGGTACTGCGACCGCCATAGTACATTTCTTCCGCCGTAGCCCCTGCGAGTGAGATCATGATCTGCTCCTCCAGGAACTGCTTGGTGTATAAATAATGCTCTTGCTGTGGATTGTGGCGCACATAGCCAAGCGCTTTTCCACGTGGGCTAAGTGCTACCTGGCTTACGCTACCGGGACGAACAATTTCGGCCATAATAGCATGTCCTAGTTCATGAATCGCTACACGTTTTTTCTCTTCCAACGTCGATTCTCGGTCTGTCTTTTCACCCATCATTACTTTGTCAATTGCCATCGACAGATGCTTCTGCGCAATCATTTTGTGATCCTGTCTCATCGCATAGATTGCCGCTTCATTCATCACGCTCTCCAGCTGTGCGCCGGAAAACCCGTAAGATTCCTCAGCAATTTTGTCCAGATTCGCATCTTCCTGAATCGGTTTGTTTTTGGCATGAATTTTAAGAATATGAAGACGGCCCTTCTTGTCAGGCAAATCCACTTGAATATGACGGTCAAAACGCCCTGGACGCGTTAAAGCGCTGTCCAGCATTTCTTTACGGTTTGTTGCTGCAATGATCAAAATCCGCGGTGTATCTGCCGAATAAATGCCATCCATTTCTGTCAGCAACTGATTCAAAGTCTGATCATATTCTCGTTGCTGTCCACCCTCACGTTTACCACCAATTACGTCGATCTCGTCAATAAAAATAATCGCATTTTCCTTCTTTTCCTTGGCTGCACGAGTACGTGCCTCCCGAAACAACTCACGGACACGACCCGCGCCAACACCAACGTACATTTCAACAAATTCACTACCTGAGGCTGCAACAAATACAGAATTAGTATAGTGTGCGGCTGCTTTCGCCATCAGTGTTTTCCCTGTTCCCGGAGGACCTGTGAGCAGAACACCTTTTAATGGACGGATACCAAACTTGGAAATTTCATCATGTCGATTCAAAAAGTCCAGGGCCTCACGCAACTCCTGTTTAGCGCTTTCCTGCCCACCGATTTCCTCAAAAGTCAGCTTGTCCGGACCATTTTTTTTGCGTTTACGTTCTTGCCCAGCACCTACGGCCAAGCCGCCACGCGCATGCATGAGCATTAACAAGCCGCTGAGCATCACGCCAGCAACTAGAAGAGGGATAATATTCACCCCAATAAAAACGAGAAATATAATAGTCACCGGCACTATGCCGATTAATGTTTCCTTGATCCATCTAGGCATTAGGCCATACCCCCATTTGCTGAGATTGACGTGGCAAAACGATAAACTTGGTCGCTTTACCTTCGCTGAGTCGGATATAGACATTGTTCGAATCCATGTCGGTATCAGCTTTGATACCCGTCTTTTTCTTTTTCATCTGCTCAACTGTAGATGAAATTTGAGTATACTTTTTATTTTCCATCGCTTCGGCTACAGGAAACATAGCCTCAGACCACCATTGATTTAGTGCTGAATTGGAACGATCTTCAATATCCAGCTTAATGGTACGGCTGCCAATGATGGTTTGTCCTTTTTGCTTAACCACATCGACTAATCCGGCCACATCCGCCTGCGGTTTGAGATCTAGTTTCAATACAACCTGATCCTGTTTAATATCTATTTGAGCGCTTGTCACGCCTGGATATTGAGAAACCAGTTTTTCCAGAGGGCTTTGCATTGTAACCTGACGGTAAATGAACCATCCCCCAAATAGCAGCAAAGCTGCCAAAACTGCCGCCACAACGATAGGAACTGCACGCAATTTCAAACAACATCCTCCTCTCAAAATGTAAAACACAGAAGAAACGGGACGAATGTCAACAAACAACCAAATTGCATGATCTTACAGCGATCAGCAATTCTTTTTTCTATCATTTTTGTCTATCACTTATAAAATATAGTATATCATAACGTATATCTAATATCGAAGGCAATGTGTGGAGGAGTTGTGATGAGGCAAAATCTTTGGTTAAGGTGGAGGCGAGACGCTGAGCGTAGGATTTGATCTTACGATCGCTGTTGCCACCCGATTTTTCTCGATTATATTCTTACGGAGAAAATCCGGCGGCAAGGCGAACGCTCCGCTTCTCCAGATTCAAATCCTCCACTCCGTACTGTCCGCCATAAAGATGAATTTGCCCTAGGAGAGAAGATGGATAGGTAAAGATGCTTCACTGGTTTTCAGCCCATTATACGGCATAGCAAGACTAAAAGACGTAAATACGAATTTCATCGCATTTACGTCTTTTTCTTAAGCTTTCAATTATTTACTAGTCATTCATTCCACATCTGCTAATCCTCAACCAGCTAGTTATTGGGCAAAGTATATTTTACACCCGTCGCTACCCCATCTAAGAAACGATAAAAGCTGTAGTAATGATGACTTCCATCATCGTAAAACAACTGCCACACATATTCGCCATTGAACACACTCGGCTGAAGCCTTACAATTTTTACACCTGGAAGCTGCTGCTGAATTATTGCCGTCATTTTTTGCTCATCGACTCCATTCTTCAGCAGTTCGGTGTGAACACCGCTATTATCTGCGGCAGGTACGTTAGGTTGTCCTTCCACTTTTTGAAAAGGAACCCACACCATTATATTTTCATTCTGTGCATTTTTCCCTTGAACCACCCAATATACCTGATCCCACACAGACTTCCATGTTTGAGTCGTGCTAACTAGACCACCTGATTGCTTGGCCTTAATGATAGCGGCATTTTTCTCAGCCACCTGGTCTTGAGTAACATAGGAATAATACCAGAAAATGCTGACCAGGATCAGTATTACGGCCAAAATGGCGACCGCTATCCACTTTTTCTTATTTTTCAAACCCGTGCTTCCTCTCTAAGGGGATGTGACACCTGAATTAGCGCGACAGCAGCCCTTCAAAGGCGGCTTGTGCCTCATGTTTGATGCGTTCCTCGTCCATAGTCAGGCATTCGCCGTTTTTCACAACCTGACGACCGTCTACCCATACGTGAACCACGTCTTTGGCGCTTGCTGAGTATACCGCATGGGAAATAAGATCTGTACGCGGCAAGAAATGTGCCTGATTCAGATCCAGCGCGATAAAGTCAGCCTTGTTGCCTGCTGCCAACGCTCCTACTTCTTTTAAACCAATTGACTTTGCACCGTATTCTGTTGCCAGACGCAGCGCTTCACTCGCAGGAACTGCCGTAGGGTCACCAGATACACCCTTGTGAATAAGTGCTGCCAGACGCATTTCCTCGAACATATCCAGGTTATTATTACTGGCAGGACCATCCGTTCCGAGAGAAACGGTAACCCCTGCACGCAGCAATTCAGGCACTCTTGCCACACCACTTGCCAGCTTCAAGTTGCTACCTGGGTTGTGCGAAACCGCTACACCACGTTCAGCCAGTAAAGCTATTTCTTCGTCATTCAAATGAACGCCATGCGCAACAAGCGAAGGACGGGAGAAAAAGCCAAGCTTATCCAAGTGTGCAACTGGACGCAAACCGTAGTCACGTACGTTTTGCTCCACTTCGGCGATCGTCTCAGACATGTGCGTATGCAGCGGCAAATCCAGATCATGCGCAGCTTGTACGAATTTTTCAATAAACGCAGGTGGACAGGTGTATGGCGCATGCGGTGACATCATCGTTGTAATACGCCCGTCTGCTTTACCATGCCAGTTACGTGCAAAAGTCACGGCCTCAGCCAGCTTGATTCGCTGTTCTTCCTCCGAACATAGTCCAATTGCTCCACGCATCAGACTTGCACGAATACCTGACTCTTCAGCCACACGAGCCACCTCATCCATATGATCGTACATGTCCAGGAAGGTCGTTGTTCCACCTTTCAGCATTTCCAGCACAGACAACGACGTACCCCAGTACACGTCCGTAGATGTAAACTTGGCTTCCATAGGCCACATTTTTTCCTGAAGCCATACTTGAAGTGCCAAGTCATCTCCATGCCCACGCAGCAGAGACATCGCCGCATGACCATGAGTATTAATCAGACCAGGTAAAAACAAAAGCCCCTTACCATCGATCGCTTCCGTCTCTTCCTCACCCGAAGGCAAAGTCTCGCCAATGTAAGTAATGCGGCTATCTTCCACAATCATAAAACCATGGATTACCCCAGCTTCTGGTCCATTTACGGCAAAAGAGCCGTTTTTAATCATCCATTTATTCACTGTCATATTGTGTTTCTTCCTTTCCGTCCTCCAAATAATAAGCGAGGCTAAGCAAATCAGTTGTAAAGTCTGTGGCATGAATCCGAATGTTGGCCGGTGCCTTGAGAGTAGTCGGTGCAAAGTTCAGGATCGCTCCAATTCCGCTCTCAATAAGCCTGTCAGCCACGTGCTGTGCTTCAAAATCAGGTACGGTAATAATCCCGATTCGAATGTTTTTTTCTCTCACAGTCGCTTCCAGTTCATCCATCGGTTGCACGACCAATGTATTGATCTTGGTCCCTACCTTATCCGGAAACGCATCAAATACCGCTACAATCTTCATATTGTCTTTTAAATAAGCGTTATAATTCGAAAGGGCTTGCCCCAGATTACCCGCTCCGACCAATACTACATTAATTTGCTGATCGATTTTCAGGATATGGCGTATTTTCTCAATTAGATAAGAAACATCATAACCGATACCCTTCCGACCAAAATCTCCAAAATAGGCGAGATCCTTACGGATTTGGGCCGGGTTCAAATCTAGCCTCTGTCCCAACTCTTGAGAAGAGACCGTAGCCACCTCCCGTTTGTGAAGTGCATTCAGATAACGTAAATATACGGGTAACCTCCGTACGACAGCCTCTGAAATTTTATCTGATTTCATACTTGCTCCCCCTAATTGTAACGAACATACTTAGTGTCCGTCCGTTATGCCTCGGTCTCCGGGGCGGATTGGAGCCATTCGGCGATGCGGGGCACCATTTGCTCCGATGGCATATGCTCCATTTTTGGTCCCGGTAACGAGTACAAAAAGTGCTTTCCGTAATAGGATTCGATCACACGCGTATCGTAAACGATAACGACCCCGTGGTCGCTCGCTGTACGAACCAACCGACCAAATCCCTGTTTGAAGCGAATGACCGCTTGTGGTACAGACAGCTTCATAAATGGATTCTTCTTCTGCTGCTGGAGCAGCTCGCTTTTTGCCTCCAGCAACGGGTGATTCGGCGGTTGAAATGGCAAGCGAACAATGGCCAGACAAGTCAGAGCCTTCCCCGGAATATCGACACCTTCCCAGAAGCTGCTGGTTCCCAGCAATACAGAAGCTTTGGCTTCCTGAAAACGGCGGGTTAGCTTGCTGCGACTCCCACTGTCCACACCTTGTCCCAGCACAGTAATTTCGCTGGATGCTAAGGCCTCTTTGAGCGGCTCATACACTTGCCGGAGCATCCGATAGGAAGTAAACAGAACGAGCATTCTCCCCCGCGTCGCCTGAGCAGTCGCTCCTAGAGAGCTAACGAGCATATCTACAAAGTGTGCATCTCCTACACTGCCCTTCACGCTTGGGAAATCCCGTGGAATGACCAGCAACACCTGATCCCTGTAATTAAAGGGTGACGGGAGCTGCGAAGTCATCAGCCGCTCTTGATCTGCGGCTTCCTGCAAGCCGAGCTGATCGATCATGTACTGAAACGACTTATCTACCGATAAGGTAGCAGACGTCAGAATAATGCTTCTTTTTTTGTCAAAAAACATTTCTTTCAACTGGCGGCTCACATCGACGGGCACCGCATAAAATTGTAATGATTTACTGCGGAATTGCCCACTCGCTTCGAGCCAGTATACGGTTGTTTCATCATCGAGTCGCATAAAAAAGCGCAAATTTTCTCGAATCCCCGTCAGATCCTTGAGCAGACCCGTGATATCTGTAATAAGGCTATCCGCCGCATAATCGTCATGTTCTTCCTTGACGTCCAGCATCAGCTTGTCACCCTTGCGCAAAATTTCACTCATCGTTACATATAGCTGATTTTCCAAAGCCCCCGCCTGATCCCACTTTGCAGGCTTGGCTGAAGGTTTGAGACGGGAAGAAAACTGTCCTGTTTCACCTGGTGTCGCATCGCTTCGTTCTGGCAACATGCCAAACAGCTTGTCGCTTAGCAGGTCCCAAGTTTCCTTAACCTCTAACACGAGCGGATACATCTGATCGATGGTTGAGGCCCAATCCGTCGACTTCTCGTGCCCCGATTTCGCCAACTGTTGACGAAGTGAAGGCAGTTGTCCATTCTTGCTGTCTTTGAACAGTCGCGTCAGTGTATGCACGAGTGTGAAATATTTCATATGCATACCTAGGTGCTTACCAGCTACTTCCTCCAGGTGATGGGCTTCATCAATCACCAGATGTTCATAGCTCGGCAACAATTGGTGACTAGCTTTGACGTCTGTAAACAACTTAGAGTGATTCGTAATAACAACATCCGCTATCCCTGCTTCATGGCGTGCACGATGATAATAGCATTTGCGGAACCATGGGCAAGAACGACCAAGACAGGACTCTGAATCACTCGCCACCGTTTCCCAGAAATCTCCACCACGGTTGCTCAGATTCAGTTCTTCATCATCACCGGTTTCTGTTAGCGTCAACCAGACGATCATCTGAGCAGCTGTAATTAAATCTTCCTTCGGTGTCGCGAAGTCTCTTCTGTTTATTTTATGTTCAAACTTACGCAGACACAAATAATGTCCCCGACCCTTGAAAATAGCAGCCCGGAACGGAAACGGAATCACCTTGGTCAGCATCGGAATGTCGCGCTCGCGTAATTGCTCCTGCAGGTTGATCGTATGTGTACTTACCATAACTCGCTGTCCTTTTTTCACACTGTGATACAGCGATGGGAGCAAATAGCCGAGGGACTTCCCTGTTCCTGTACCTGCTTCGATCAGTAGGTGCTTGTCTTCACTCAGTGCCTGATTTACACCCTCAATCATCTGTATCTGCGCCTCGCGCTCCTCATATTGGCTCAAGGATGAACGCAAATTGTCCCGCACATCATCCATGTACTCCTCAAAGGAAACACCTGACAGTGGATTCGGGTCATCTTCTCTACGCGGAGCAGCTAGCTCCGTCCAATCTTCCACTTTTAGCGCAAGCTGACGAAAAAACTGATGTCCCTCCAGATCCTGAATAGGATGAAGCTCTTTCTCTTCACGCACCCCATCAAGAAACCATCCAAGGTCACTGTCTTCCTCTGCAAACAAATCGCTAAGCCGCTGTATCGTTATCAAAGGTAATGCTTGAAGCTCACCCAGACACTTTAAAAACACCTCAGCCGTAGCCAACGCGTCGCTGTCTGCTTGGTGAGGGCGATCATGCGCCAGCCCAAACTCAGAAGACACAAAACCCAACTGATACGAAGATAGCGATGGAAACATAATTTTCAGAAAATCCATTGTATCCAAGATTCTTCCGCTAAACGGCAAATAACCGCACCGATCCAGAGCGTTTTGCAAAAAATTAAAATCAAACGCCACATTATGACCGACCAGTACAACATCGTCCAGCATAGGCACGAGCTCCATCATCATTTCTTCAAGTGCAGGAGCATCCTTGACGTCATCGTCTGTAATTCCGGTCAACCCGGTGATAAAAGGGGGAATAGATCTGCCAGGGTTTACATAAGAGCCGTAAACACGGGAAATGCTGTTATCATGATCTATAATTGCAAGTCCGACTTGAATGATGTCATCCGCGGACTGGGTGCCTGTCGTTTCAAAATCCAATACCGCAAATTTCATTCGGGCTAATCCTTTCTTATGACACTTACAAAAATAATAACTCTGTATATTAGCATAGCAGAAGATCGCCTGTTTGGAAATTAAGACAGCCAAAAAAGACGATGCACACGCCGCCTGAGAGGTGGGCATGCATCGTCTTGCTCGGTGTCTGACAACTACATCCAGGTCATCATGGAGCTGTCGTATCGAAGCTTTTCGGTACCGGACAGACAGGCTTCCATATTGTGCAGCGGCTCGGGTAACGCAGGATCGAACTGATGTGCGAGAGCAAAACATTTTTGCGCCTCCTCTACGTCAGCCTGCTTTGCCAACAGACAGCCTAGCGCATTATAGATGACCGCCTTCAGTCCTGCCTGCTCAGTCAGGTCCAGCACCTCCTGAAAATGGCATACAGCCTCTGCTGGATCATCTAGTTGAAAATAGGCCATTCCCATATACATGCGACTCTGCCAGCTGTTCGGAAAATGCTGTAGTACCTGCTCAAATTGTTGGATCGCCTCAGGGTACATGAGTAATCGATAATACCCTTGCCCCCGATTAAAAGCTGGCAGCTCTTTTTCAGGTAACTCCGTGTCAGACATATCGGTCTCCGCGGAAAACCCGGCCGCACGCAGGCAAACCATTTTTTCCTCAAAGGCCAGCCACTCATCCATAATTCCGTCACTCATTCTCCGCAGCAGACTCCAGTGCTGTAGCAGCTCCTGCCTGCGGGAGCCCTGGGCTGATGGGTAATGCTTCACGATATCATCTAACATGCTGTTCATTTCTGCGAATACATGCTGGAACATGTGCATCCCGCCCTTATGAAAGATGGATTAATACACTCACATTTTTCGCTTAAAAGACGGGTTTCATCCGCACTCCCATTCATTACATGATCGTCGCGTGTACTTCTTTGTTCATCGTTTGGGCTGGTTTATTATGTTCATCAACAAATACCACTGTTGGTTTGTATGTTTTGGCCTCTTCATTCGACATGGAAGCATAGGAAATAATAATGACTGTATCACCAGGCTGCACCAAACGGGCTGCCGCACCATTGAGACAGATTACGCCGCTCCCACGCGGTCCGGGGATAACATAGGTTTCCAGTCGAGCTCCATTGTTATTGTTTACAATTTGAACCTTTTCATTCTCCAACAAATCCGATGTCTCCATGAGATCTTCATCTATAGTGATACTCCCCACATAGTTCAGGTTAGCTTCCGTAACCGTAGCGCGGTGAATTTTGGATTTCATCATGGTTCTAAACATGGGAAAGCACCTCCGCATTCTGTATTCTTATATTGTCAATCAGTCTGGTATTGCCAAATTTCACAGCCAGCGCTACGATGACGTCTTCCTGAACATCACATAGCCGCTGCTCGGGAAGAAGGGGCTCCAGACCGGGAAAAGTTAATATTTCAATGTAATCAATGTCTGCTAAAGGAGAGGAAGTAATGGTGGACTCCACCATTTGATGTAGCTGACGAATCGTAATTGTGTTTGTTACTATATCTTCGCTCACTTCTTGCACCTTACGCAGTGACTGAGACAGCACCAACGCCTGCTCGCGCTGTTCTGCACTTAAATACACATTACGGGAGCTGAGGGCCAAACCATCCGCCTCTCTGACGATGGGACAAGGTACGATAATCACGTTCATATTGAGATCAGTCACCATCTGCTGGAGCACAGCAACCTGCTGCGCATCCTTCATTCCAAAGAAAGCCAAATCAGGACCTATCATGTTAAAAAGCTTGGCTACCACCGTAGTCACACCATCAAAATGGCCTGGACGGGAAGCACCGCACAAACGATCTGTCAAACCGGATACACGAATTTTGGTTTGGGTTGGTTGTGGATACATTTCTGCTACAGTTGGCAAAAAAACAATATCCACGCCTTCGCGCCGCGCTACCTCCAAATCACGAGCTTCATCGCGAGGATAGCTGTCTAGATCTTCATTCGGTCCAAATTGAATCGGATTTACGAAAATGCTAAGCACCACCGTATCCGCCATTTCACGCGCCTTGTGCATCAAGCTCGCATGCCCCTCATGCAGGTATCCCATGGTTGGTACAAAGCCGACTTTATGTTGCTGTAAAGAGGTAGAACCGTGTACCTTTTTTGTCCCGCTTGTCCCAAGCTGCCGACGTTCAGCAATAATCTTGCGCAGCTGAGCCACTTCTCTTACGATGATCATGATCGTGATTCCACCTTTTCCTTAGCTTGTTCCTGTGTCTGTCCTTTTGCCTTACCATACAGGGATTCCACAACGCGGTCATCCGCGCTGAACACATGCTCCGCGGCCGGAAATGCCCGCCCTTTTACATCACTCACATACTGCTCAATGCTGCTGCGGATCAAGCCGCCTACATCGGCATAGGTTTTAACAAAGCGTTTGCTGAAATAAGGCGATGCGTACTGAATCAGATCGTGATAAACGAGTACCTGACCGTCACATCCACGTCCAGCACCAATTCCAATGGTTGGAATGGAAAGCTCTTTAGAAATCGCTGTTGCCACTTCCTCAGTTACCAGTTCCAATACAACGCCAAAAGCACCCGCCTGCTCCAGCGCCTTGGCGTCCGCCATTAACCGGCGTGCGTCCGCTTCGTCCTTGCCTTGAATGCGATAGCCGCCAATTTGATTAACCGATTGCGGAGTAAGCCCGATATGTCCCAATACAGGCACACCTGCCTGAACAGTTGCTTTTACAACATCAGCAATTTCAGCTCCGCCCTCCAATTTAACAGCATGCACATGTCCTTCCTGCATCAGACGGCGGATGCCCTGAAGACTTTCTGATACGCTGCTGTGATATG
Source organism: Paenibacillus sp. SEL1 (assembly GCF_054602535.1). Lineage (NCBI taxonomy): Bacteria > Bacillati > Bacillota > Bacilli > Caryophanales > Paenibacillaceae > Paenibacillus > Paenibacillus sp. SEL1. The sequence continues at coordinate 5,370,498 of NZ_CM137723.1, forward strand.
TCATAAAAGGCATGTCCGCTACGATAAATGTATGTTCCGCGCCTCTTGCGACTGCCCGGGAATGGTACACGATATCATCCAAGGTTACAGGGATGGTTGAATCGTAACCAAGAACTACGTTACCCAGCGAGTCACCCACGAGAATCATGTCAATTCCCGCCTCCTCGGCTATTTTAGCCGATGGATAATCATAGGCGGTCAGCATACTGAGCGGAATGCCCTCTTGCTTCATCTTTTTCATTTTCACAATATTCAGTGCTTGTTTTCCTGCCATTGTAAATGGCTCCCTTCCATCTTTTTTTGGCACAAAAAATAACCTTTTATGAACGCCTATACATCTGCGTCATCAAAAGGTCCGAACAGCCAAAAAAGACACTCATTTTGAGATCGTCCCTTCTGTCTCGGTCCTGTTCGGCTCAGAGCAGAATCCAACGTAACCTTCAAATGAAGTTATGATGGTCTTACAAACTTGCTAAAGTAGAGCATGTGCCCCTGGAGTGCAGCTCGGACCGTCCGATGCCGCCTCCTGCACAGTATAACAAAAAACATCAGCTTTTTCACGTGAAGTTTTGCACAGGGAATAGAACGATTTCGGTCGTTTTCATAGCTAGGGTTGCTTCTACAATTGTATATCCCCTGAAATGACCTGAATTCGCTCTCCCTGATCCGTTTCTACTACGAGTGCCCCGGAAGGATCCAAGCCAACAGCTGTGCCTTCTACAGTTACCCCTTGTCCGGTATGTGCCCGTATGCTACGGTTCATAGTCACGGACAAAGCCTCCCACAGCATGGCTATAGGCTGAAACCCCTGCTCGGCATACAACTTACTTAGCTGTTCCATCTCTTCCAGCACTGAGGCGATCAGCACAGTACGGTCAATTTCACGCCCTGCTTCTATTTTCAAGGACGTTCCCACCTGCGATAACTCTTCCGGGTAATCTTCTTTATTTAAATTCACATCAATGCCAATCCCTGCAATACAGTATCGAACCCGTTGATCCTCTGTTGCAGATTCCAGCAGAATACCGGATACTTTGCGACCATGAATCAGCACGTCGTTTGGCCATTTGATACCAGCCTCCACACCCGTCAGCCGACGAATGGCCCTACACACTGCTACACCTGTAAGTAGCGTTAGCTGGGGGGTAAAAGCCAAGGGCTGGGTAGGACGCAACACAATGCTCATCCAGACTCCTTTGCCACGAGGGGAATACCACTTCCGTCCCAAACGTCCCCGACCTGCCGTTTGTTCCTCTGCAAGCACTACTGTCCCCTCTGGCGCGCCCTCTTCTGCCAAACGCATGGCATCTTGCTGAGTGGAAACCGTCGAATCCAGTACAACGATACGCTGGCCAAACGATTGAGTATTTAACATATTGGCCAATTTGGAGACTTCCAGCCGATCCGGTCGGGATATCAATTGATAACCCCGACGCGAGGAGGCATCAATGTTGTAGCCCAACTCACGCAGTTTGTTGATCTGCTTCCATACTGCTGTTCGGCTAACCGAGAGGCGTCGGCTGATTTCCTCCCCTGATACGTAATCGGATGTACCTTCCTCCAGTATGCCTAACAATCTTTCATGATTATTCACTACTCATCACCCGTTTCGCTTCCTGAAGCAATGTTTCTGTTTCATTCGGAATATCTCCGCAGGCAACAGCTTGTAAAAGCTGTTCCATCATCTGACCCAGCCAAGGGCCGCCTGGTCGATTCATCGCCTGAACCAGTTCATTTCCTGTAATATTTAAATCTTTGATACGAACGACTACAGCCTGCTTTGTCCACGAGCTTGCCAGTTCGGCTGTTTTCGCCACATGCTTTTCTACCCACGGCGGTAATCCGCGGAATGAAGCAGGCAGTGTCTTGTAAAGATCAAGCCAGTCTGAAGCTGTATCTTTTCCCAGTCTAATTAGCAGACGAATCCAGCTACGACGCAGCGCCTCATCGTTGACAATGCCAGACTCCCCCGGATCGGAATCGCCAGCTATAGCTATGGCACCAGCACTGTAGATTAATTCGGTCTCCCATTCCAGCAGATGAACCAGCCGAAGTCGTACCGCGTTGGAAAAGGTCCAAGCTCTTAGTAGCTCGTCCGCTGCCTCTGAGGTAAGTCTACAAGACATTAAGAGCAGGCCCCACCGCAGTTCTTCTTGCAGTTGAACGATCCCCTTAAGCGCCCATGCTTCACATTGTTCCCAAGGAACCGGAACCTTCGTACAACCGAGCAATCCGCTACGGCTCAGCATCTCCAACCCACGTAAAGGGTCAGGGCCCGCTAGCATCTTTTCCAGCTCGACCCGCACACGTTCCATGGCTATGTAACGAAGTCCCTCTTTGCGCCGAATCATGCCTTTCCAGGTGTTGTAAGCAACACGGAACCGAAACACAGAGGCAAAACGGATGCATCGCAGCATTCGTAACCCGTCCTCTTCAAAACGTTCCTCGGCTCGGCCTACACAACGAACGAGAGCGGCTCGTAAATCGGCTTCTCCTCCAAATGGGTCCACCCGCTCTCCGTGTTCTGCCATCGCAATCGCATTCATAGTAAAATCCCGTCGCATCAGATCCTCACAGATATCCTTTACGAAGGCAACTTCCGTTGGACGGCGGTGATCGGCATAACCACTTTCCGTACGAAAAGTGGTTACCTCGAACGCATGGCCACCCTGCATGACCGTAACCGTCCCATGCTGAATTCCTGTCGGAATGACGTGAGGGAATAGCGCTATGACCTGTTCAGGCTCAGCCGAAGTAGTCAAATCCATATCATGAATGGCTCTTCCTAATAGCTCATCCCGCACACAGCCACCGACCCAGTAGGCTTCGTAGCCTGCTGCGGTTAGTACATGTATGACCTCTCTGCCATGAAATGCCATCTCTTGGTCAGCATATTGCCAAGTATTTGTATTCATAGGGTTTCCCCCTTTGCAAGTATTCAATATAAAAAACGGACGCGAGTCCGCCCTCTTAAACGCTGATCGGTTTAAGATCCGGCACCTCGCGTCCCAACACACGGTAATATATCTCTTCATATTGACGGGTAATCAGCTCATCACAAAAAACGGTACGGGCGCGGGTCAGACACGCTTCACGGAAACGTTCCGCCATCGCTTCATCGGACAACAGCTCTACTGCATAATCAGCCATTGCCTCAGTATTACCGATTTCAGCAAGATACCCCGTACTTCCATGCACAACGAGTTCAGGTACTCCCCCTGCCTGAGAACCGATGGTCGGCACTCCACAGGCCATTGCTTCCAGTGCAACCAGACCAAAACTTTCTTTTTCCGAGGGAAGCAGCAGCACATCCGCCATAGAAATCACTTCTGCGATCTGATCCTGCTTACCTAAAAAGAAGACCTTATCTTGCAGACCTAAATTCTCGATTTTGCAACGGATTTTTGGAAGATCCGGTCCTTCTCCCACCAACAGCAGCTTCGCAGGTACTTTACGTTGCACTTTTTCAAATATATCCAGCACATCTCCCACCCTTTTGACAGGACGGAAATTGGAAATATGCATCATTATTTTTTCATGCGGTTGGGCAAAATCTCTTCTAAGCGCCGCGGCATCTCGTGGATAATATACCCGTTTATCTACAAAATTGTAGGTTAAATCAATAGGTCGTGTAATTTCCAACGCATCTATCGTCTCCCGAATCAAATCCTTGGAAACCGCTGTCACAGCGTCACTTTTGTTAATAGCCAGCCGAATCAGGTCCTTCAACGACTCATCCTGTGCCAACACTGTAATGTCCGTACCGTGCAAGGTGGTTACCACCTTCAGATGATCACCCACCATTTCCTTCGCCAAGTAAGCGCATACTGCATGGGGTACCGCATAATGAACATGGAGTACGTCCAAATTCTTCATTTGTGCGACTTGGGCCATTTTGGTCGCCAGTGACAAATCATAGGGTGGATATCTAAACACGTAATAATCGTTAACTTCAACCTCATGATAAAAAATATTTTTCTGAAACGCCCCGCCTAATCTGAACGGAATGCTATTGGCAATGAAATGGACCTCATGCCCTTTTTCTGCCAGCAACTTACCCAACTCAGTAGCCACTACGCCGGAGCCACCCAACGACGGATAACAGGTAATTCCAATTTTCAATTTGTCATTCAAGCTAAGCTGCCTCCTTCCGCTCATCAGTGATAACTTTCCTGCCGATTTATTTTAACATTCTGCAAAATGCTCAAGTATAGAATTCTTATGTGAATAGCTTAACCAGATATGGCGTTTTGGACGCAAAGCCTTCTGCATACGAAATCAGTTTGCGTTGACCCAACAACGAGTCGCGAGCTTTTACGCGTTCCACATATCCCTGATTTAAGGGTGTGGATACTGTATCCTTTCCAGGTGCTGCCTGAAATTGCGAAGCATAACTCAACAAAGACCGTTCTTTGGCTTCATAATGCTCGGTGATATCCACAATCAAATCCGTTCTGCCAATATCATTAATAAAATAAAAATATAATTGCTCTACCTGTACCGCAGGATTTTCTGGCATAAAACGTCGCAACTTGGCGTTAAATACCGCTTCCTCCACTAACTTACTGCACATGACATGGTCTGGATGCCGATCCTCCCAATAAGGAGCAAATACGACTTTCGGTGCATGGCGCCGTATTTCTGCTGTAACTGCAGCTACATGTTCTGGAGTTACATATAATCCACGATCCGGCAGACCTAGATTCGTGCGCACGGCAAGTCCGAGTACTTTTGCAGCGTGTTCTGCCTCTGCCATACGAGTATCCACATCACCATTAGATGACATTTCAGCCCGCGTCAAATCGCAAACGCCCACCTTTAAACCAGCGGCTGTATGCTTGGCAATCGTGCCTCCCATTCCTATTTCTGCATCGTCGGCATGGGCTCCGAAAATCAAGATGTCCAGTGTCATTTTATATCACCTTGCTGGTCAATCCCCGGTTTATATTTATGTACCAGCTCACGCCAAGCAAAATCGCCACGGTCTAGCGCCTTAACCAGTATTTCAGCAGTTGCAACGTTGGTTGCCAGAGGAATCCCTTGTACATCACACAGACGTAACAGGGCGCTAATATCCGGCTCATGCGGCTGGGCCATAAGCGGATCACGCAAGAATATAATCAAGTCCATGTCATTTTGTGCAACCATAGCCCCGATTTGCTGATCTCCTCCAAGCGGCCCGGACATGAAACGGTGAATTTGAAGCTTGGTTTGCTCCATAATGCGCAGACCTGTTGTACCTGTTGAAAATAACTGGTGATCTGTAAAAACATGCTCATAGGCCGTTATGAAATTTACCATTTCATCCTTTTTTCGGTCATGCGCTATAAATGCAATCTTTAACATTCAAAGTTCCTCCTGCCTCATTCTATAATTTCGTTCGTCAAATCATTCGCGTATTCTTAATCGATGTAATGCTCAAATCCATACACAAGCCCTGGCTGCTCCATGACCTTCTGAATACCGATTTTAACACCCGGCATATAGCCCGCTCGTTCATAAGAATCCTGACGAATTTTCAGAGATTGTCCAAACCCTCCGAAGATTACTTCTTGCTGTGCGAACACACCGGGAAGACGGACACTGTGAACACGGAACCCTTGATAGTACCCCCCCCGTGATCCTTCTAACGTTTCTTCCTCTTCCGGGTTACCCTGTCGTAGCTCTTCACGCTGTTCGGCGATCAGCTCTGCGGTCTTAATGGCTGTGCCCGATGGCGCGTCCAATTTTTGGTCACCATGATACTCGATGATTTCCAGATGTGGGAAGTATTTCGCTGCCTGAGCCGCAAACCGCATCATCAAAATGACTCCAATCGAAAAGTTCGGCGCGATCAGACCACCAATTTGCTGCTCACGACACTGCTTGTCCAGTTCATTAATCTGTTCGGGGGTAAACCCTGTCGTTCCGATAACCGGACGTACTCCATACTTGATAGCAAGCGCTGTATGTGCGTATGCAAAACGCGGCCCCGTAAAATCGACCATGACATCCGCTCGACTATCCAGTAAAGCCTGCTCCACGTCCTCCACAATAGCGATCCCCGCTTCCGGTAATCCGACGAGAAGGCCGGCATCACTGCCGGCATGTGTTCTGTTCACTGCGGCCACAAGCTGTAGTTCCTCATCCTGAAGAACCAATTTGACAACTTCACGGCCCATACGCCCTGCTGCTCCTACAACAGCCACTTTTATTGGTTCTGACATATCCCTACAACTCCTTATGCATCCATTTGTGTTAGATCTGTTTATTCATCTGCTGGCATAACTTCTTCATGAGGTTGGCAAGCTGCACATTGTGAGGAAACAGTGCAGCCGCCTCGCGAGCAGCCTGCACAGCTAGCTTATACTCATTCAATTCATCATAAATCAATGCGAGCAGCAAAAAAGCATCCCCACATAACGGATCGAGGGCTATTGCTCGTTCCAATAGCAAAATCGCATCCTGACGCAACTGTGGCGTAGCTCTGTCGACATCCAGCATTTTTCTGGCCTTCTCCGTATGCTGCCTGGCTTCCTGCGCATGCAGATGGAGAACATATTCATCCTGCTGTGGAGCGAGACGAACCGCATGCTCTGCATATGCGAGAGCCTGCTCCAAACGACCACTACGAGCATAGGTAACCGAGCACCGGAAATAATGCTCCGCATGATCAGGCTGGGCTGAAATTGCTTTTTCAAACCATTCCACGGCCTGCTCAAAATCGTTCTGCAAAATGCACTGATAAGCTTTCTGAACGTATTCCTCCGCCTTCATGACACTGCACCTCCGGGTAACCGGTTTGGTACAGCATATGTACAAAACGCCTAATCGGTGTCCTTTTTGGTCCAGCGATTCGCGTCACGCGTGTTAAATTTTTGCATGACCTTATCATGAGCCTCGGTCAAATTTATACCTAGCGAGTTCGCAAAGCAAACTGTGATGAACAAAATGTCCCCCAGCTCCAGCTCAATCGAATTGTCCGCCTCGTCCATTTTTTTCGGTTTCTCGCCAAAGGAGTGATTGACTTCCCTCGCCAGTTCCCCGACTTCCTCAGACATCCGGGCCAACATCGCCAAAGGGCTAAAATACCCTTCCTTAAATTGAGATATATACTGGTCTACCTCACGTTGAATTTCATCTAATGATTTTTCCATGAAACACGCAATCCCCCCATGTGCAGGTTTATTCATATGTTATCGTAAAGCACATTTTAAAACAAATTTTTTTTAATTGTGTACTTATGATCCCAACTTACAGTCATCAGTCTTTTAAAGCTACCGTAAAAAGGTATACTACATATAAGGAACTGCGATTTAGCAAAATCAGCATGAAATCGTTCTTCCTTAAACTGCTACTGCGAGGGATCATATGAAGATATCCAAGTCCATGGAACAGCTTAAACTGTTTTTACCCATTGTGCTCGGGACCGCCATCTATGCATTCGGTCTGCTTTATTTTATAATACCCAGTAAACTGATGGAAGGTGGTATTACAGGGATCACCCTGCTGCTCAATTATGCTTTTTCGATTTCACCCTCTCTCTCCACATTGCTGCTGAACATTCCTTTATTTTTAATTGGGTGGAAAATGCTTGGGGGCAAGCAAATTCTATATACAGGAGTAGGTATCGGGTCGCTCACTTTTTTTCTGTGGTTGTATGAAAAAATGATTCATTTCGGATGGATGGGAACATTTCAAACTGAACACGATTTTATACTTTCTTCATTATATGCGGGGGTTACGCTTGGGGCCGGATTAGGTATTGTGTTCCGCTTTGGCGGCACCACGGGCGGCTCGGATATAATTGCTCGTATTCTAAACCGGAAGTTTGGCTGGAGTATGGGAAGGATTCTGCTGGTCATTGATATCGTCATTATCGGTGCTTCACTACTTTACATACCAAAAGAAAAAATTCTATATACATTAGTCGCCGTGTTCATCGCGTCCAAAATTATTGATTTTATACAAGAAGGGGCCTATTCTGCCAAAGCCTTTATGATTATCAGCGACCACACGATGGACATTGCGGATATTATTATTAGGGACATGGATCGCGGAGTTACTATTATTCCGGCTGTAGGTGCATTTTCCAAGCAGGCCAAGCATGTTGCCTATTGTGTCGTGCCTCGTCAGGAAATACGACGTTTGCACCAAATTGTTAAATCGGTTGATCCACGGGCGTTTATTATCATACAGGATGTGCATGATGTACATGGGGAGGGGTTCAAAGAGGAATAGCCCGGAAATCCGGGCGATGGGCTAACCTATATGGATGGCTCAGCAGCCAACGACGCGAATATTCGAATTTTGCATCGTTATCCAGAGAAACCAGCTCGATATTTACGATAACCTGCATAGGCCAGCGCCAGCAGAACAATCATGCCGATTGCCAATTCTGCCCGGCGCTCACTTTCACGCGGGATAAATGGCGCCAGGGCAGTGGCGTCTTTTTCACGTCCAAACAAGGCATTAAACGTCGGATTTCCCTGATCCAACGCCCCTCTAATCGCTGAGGCATCTGCATTTTGCTGATCCCCCAATCCTTTGACGTAGGAAATCCATGAATCAGCCCGCACGACCTCGCTTGTTCTGCCATGAATCAATGCTGCTGTACGGATCGTCTCATAGTGGTCCTCCAGCACTGCGGCTCCAGCTTTGAAACCCTTCATGTTGCCTTTAGCAAACTGGCTGTTCAAGCCACTAACATCTTCTTTTAAAATCTTATAATACTGCTGCCATAAGGGCTGACGCGGATGTGCAAGCGCATCTGTCGCAAGTCGTAAATTGGCCGCAGCCTTCACCCATTCATCCGGTGATGCTTGGACGGACTGTGTAGCTTGCTGCACCTCAAGGATGCTGCCGGACAAAGCATGAATGGCCTCTACAGATAACGCTGCCTGCACCTGTCCAGTGCCAAACCATCGACTCACTTCGGCTACATCCGCGCGCGCTTTTTCAATGTTCCCGTCCATCACATCTCGGTACAGTATCGCAGCTGCATGATCCAGTTCCTCAATCTCTTTTGTATTTCCTACGGGTTTTGACTGATCACGCGCTTCTGCCCCACCTGGAGGGACGCAGACGGACAGCAGCAGGACCATAGATAAAACAACACTCGAAACAATACGTATCATAATTTGAAACGCCTGACCCCTATTCATGGGACATCCCTCCTCACCTTACTGTATGGCAAGGTTACCGGGACTAGAACTTGCTTTAGGACAAATGGTATCCCCCTCAAAATCTGCAACCACAATCGTGTCATATTGAGGTATATACATAAATTTATCTTTAAAAAACGAGATGCCATAGAATAAGACCAGCCATTCACTATTTTCCGCAGCAAAAAGTGAATACGGATTTAATCTAGCACTTTTATTTTTCAGTAACTTTAAATCCGACTGCTCTTCCAGGTTCAATTTCTCAACTTTAATGTCCAAGTGGTTTATGATTACTTTCCGGTTCAATTGATATTCTTGTGCTGAAACAAATCCGAATTTAGTGTAAAAATTCTTCACACTATCATTGCGAACAAATACGTAGCATCACAGTTGCCCTGCCGTACGTAAGGGATATATTTATCATTCCAAAAGCCCAATTGATACCAAGCTTCAAAATCAAAACCAAAACTTTGTTTGGCTAAATGATTAAAGTTCTTTCTTATTTTATGATCATCACGGTTCCTTTTTTAAATATATATTCTTTTTGGTTTATAACAATGTTCATCTCTATTTCTCCACTTCCACTCCCACTCGATTGCGCGCAAACATGGCAAGCCATGCCGCTATAATACTGACAAGGGTCAGCATATAGGTAAAAGCACGCACTTGTGGTACATCATCCGTTAGCGTCTTTGGAAGATACGGATATATACCAAATGTATAATCCATCGTATCATTTAACAATGTCCAGAGTGCGGCTAGGCATAAAGCAGTCCATTTGCAGGTGAAAAAACGCACGAACAGCAGTGCTTCGACCGCCATTGCCGTGTGAGATGCCACCAGCATCCAATCCTGCCATATCATATGTCCCCCCTGCGCAACTCCCCAAAAAATAATAGCTGAAGCCCAGATGCCATATTTTACACTCGTGACAACAGCCAATGCCTCGATGATCTGGCGAATGACCTTCAAGCTCTTGAGACGCGGAGAATAGAGCAAAAATGCTATAGAGATCGTAAAAAACAGACTCGCCGTCGGACTATCAGGCACAAATACAATCTGCCACATTGGGTGATAATTTAGTGTATATTCCAACTGCCCCCCATACCATATGTACCCATACACCGTTCCAACCAGATTACACCAGAACAGCAGCCACAAAAAAGGCCGGCTCGTCAAGAACGACCGGCTCCACAAATAAGATAACGACACGTCCTTCATCCTCCGTTCATACGACAGTTGCCTTGTACAGGTCCCATCCTACAAAGACTATATCATATCCAAGCGTATCAAAAAAACCTGACCGCCGCTACAGTCAGGTTTGATGATTATAATCTTGAACTAAAGATTCGTCTGAAATCCAACTCAGGATTCCTAAGATTGTTCTAACTCATTGCTTTCAGCTCATCCGTAAGATGACGAAAAGCTACTTCATCTCCGGAGGCTAGCGCCTCATCAATATCCTTGTAGAGTTTTTCACTCCGGTGTTTACGTAATGCCTCGTCCAAAACCATTTCAGCAGACAGGCCCAACATTACTTCATAAGTAACCTTCATTTTATCCATAGGATGCACCTCCAACATGAGTTTAAGAGATCCTATATTCTTTTCCTTTCGCCACATAGCTGAGTGCCGTTCGTGACATCCGCTGCAAATCTGCATCTGTCAATTCGCGCACCACTTTGGCAGGTGTACCGAGAGAAAGAGTATAGGGTGGTATTTTGGTATTTTCCGTAACGACCGACCCTGCTCCTATTAAAGCATATTCACCAAGCTCCGCTCCGTTGAGTACAATGGCCCCCATACCGATTAAAGTGCCTTTGCCTACCGTACAACCGTGGATTATTGCAGCATGACCTACCGAAATATCATCCGCCAGCAACAGGGGCTGATCCGTGTTCACATGTCCCACGACACCGTCCTGAATATTGCAGCGTTCACCGATGATGATAGGCGCCATATCTCCGCGCAGTACGGCATTAAACCATACAGAGGAATCTTGACCGATCGTTACTTTTCCGACAATTTTTGCTCCTTCTGCCATATAGACAGATGAATGGAGCTGTGGCATGTTTCCGTTATAGTGAATCAGCAACAACTTCACCCTCTCATTTTGGGTGAAATTCTATCAATATGTGTGCTGCTTGTCAATGGAGCCGTATACCCGAGTCGTTCCGCCCAATGCGGCACTCTCCCGCCAACTTCAGCCCCCAGGCCGTCATCTGTACAGATGGTCCCGTCGAATGTTCACCCTGACGAAGCATACCCAAGTGAAGCATCATTCGTATAATCCTCTGATCAAAGACCGAACGGGGCGTATCATAGTAAAACGGTCGAATCAGTGGGCCGATATGTACAAAAAGCGACTCTGAGGACGTCCAGGGCCTGGCACATTCTCCAATCCAGTAGACTAGAGACAGCAAATTAGGAACGGCTCCTTTATACAATCTTAACCAAAACCTGAATAGCTGTATCATTTCTTCCTCAATTGTATGCTCCTGATGCGCTTCTCCCTTTGCCGTCAGCACAACTTGGTCCCCTTTCTCCTCAATGTACTTGGAGTGACGGGCATAATCATAAAGTAGTGCCATTCGGTCTGGATAAAACTTAAAAGAGGAGCCATACCCGAAACGCCATCCTCCCTTACCCAAAAGCGGCTCCGCAATGTGCAAATGTTCCATCAGCTGCTGCTGATTGCGACGGTACCAAGCTCCCTCGGGATTTAGCGGAACCTCATGCTGCCCCATGTATTGAAGGAAAAGCCGTAAATCCTCTGCCAGCAGATGCCCTTCATCCCGGTACGACGACGGTTCGCTTACCCGGGTCATTCCGTTTTGGAAGTCATGTACCATAACACGTCGAAAGCGCTCCTTCATATCCAACGGAATTTGAAACAAATACCTGGTATTGTGCGTCGAACCGTTGAACAACCAGCCACTAGAACGCAGACGGGTCACAATATCCCTTGGCCGCTCACCAGGATTCTCGTCCTCCTCAACAGACTGTTTGGCTATTGCAATCAATTCCTCCATGCTGAAATACGGTCGGTCATCGAACAGCAACGCGTTCAAAAACCTTACCTCTGACAACCTCAGCTCCTTGACCTGCGTCTCAAAAAAACTACTGCTGCCGAGCTTCGTCAAAATCCCCTGGATCAACTCATGTTTGGAATTAGGTTTACAGTCACAATCGTAATACACCGCGATTCTGTTCAAATGCACAATATCCGCAAATGTCAGCATATCCGCCAGATTCATTGTTCCATCGCCTCGTCACTGGACTGTCATCCGGAATTGATTCTTACCTGTTGTACCCACAGCTTTGACGGATTGTTCAGACTCTAAACCTCTTTTTTTGCAAAGGTATAATTAAAAAACAAAAAAGACCACGACTCCTACGATAAGTAGAAGCCTTGGTCTTTTACTAACTTTTTGAGTTACAGTCACTTTTCTCTTGCAAATGCTTCGTGCAATTATACAAAAGTGGTGCCCAATCCATATCCTCACGCTGGAGTACACTAAGTGACAAATTGCCGATTCGTTCCGTGAATTTTTCCTGATACAGAGCCTTATACAAATTAGCCAAAAAACCGCCGTGGGAAACGACCAGCAGATTCTTGTCCCGATTTTCCGTCCAAATGGCTTCCATAAAAGCTAGCCCGCGAAGCTGAAGATCCGCATCGCTTTCCTGCCCTAGATCCAGCAGATGCCAGTCGACTCCCCACTTCTCTTCACGCTCGGCCTGGGTCATGCCCTCGACCTGACCATAAGCACGTTCTCTTAGCCGATCATCAGGCTCTAACAACGGGAGATGCAGAGCAGAAGCAATAATCTCCCCAGTCTCTTTCGCTCTGGAGAGACTACTTGTAATAAGCCCGTCCCAATGATAAGGTTCTTCCTTTAATCGTTCTGCCAGCAAGCGTGCCTGCCGACGCCCTTCCTCATTCAAGGGAATATCACTGTGACCCTGGATTTTCCCTACCGCATTCCAATCCGTCAATCCATGTCTGATCAAGCCAATAAGCATCGTGTCGTTTCCTCCGCTGTTTTGTTATTCAGGCATTGTTATGAATTCATATTGGAGCCCAGCTGTCCTGCTAATTTCTGACCCTTCTCGCCCGATGGATCCAGCCCAGAGAAAATAAAGCAAGCGCAAGTGCCAATACAGACAACAACATCCAGTATTGCGGATAAGTAGGAACAATGCTAGCAACCAGCGGGTCCATAATGCCACTATTCACATCTTTAATGTGGTATTGATATTGTGGAGATGTACTTGTAGTTTTCAACAGGCCTGTCGGTAAAATACCTGTATCCATGACAGGAGCTGCTTGAGGGGGATTTTCCTGAGAGGAGCTTCCGTTCCAGTTCAAAAACAAGAAGCTACATAAAAATACGGCCAAGAAGCCGGCGATCCATACAGACATATACTTACGGGCTGCTGGGTTCACACGCGCACGTCGATGCTCGCCCGGAACAAGCCACGGTGATTCTTCATAAATTCGATCCATGACTCTGCGATTCATTGCCTCTAGCTTTTCATCTGTTATTTCAAAGGAAATATCACGAATATCGGACCGATTTTCTTTTGACAAATTCCACTCTTTTTCTTCCGAACCATGCTCCCACCCAGCAGACGAGCTTTTGGCCCGTCTGCGCTCCGAGTCTTGTTTCGATACATTTTTGCCTGTAGCGAACAAATCCTCAGTGTCCCTGGATTTCATTGGCTGCTCATCCCTTCGTTTTCCTCATAGAGAGGCTCAAAAAAATAAGGCTCCAACTGCGTCTTCACACTGGATCTTGCCCGGAAAAGCAATGACTTCACTGCACTGACCGTCTGTCCTAAAATAGTCGCAATCTCCTGATAATCCAATTGCTCATATTCACGCAAAATCAGCGCAGATCGCTGCTTCTCAGGCAATCTATTGATCGCTTCACGAACCATCTCTACCTTCTCACCGCGAAGGACGGCCTGCTCCGGAATTACATCCGATGGAGCTACCGGTACATAACCGCTCTCCTCCAATGGAACCTGACCGCTACGGTGCTTGCGAAGCTCACTTAGCACCGTATTGCGTGCAATCGTATATAACCAAGTGGAAAACGATGCGTCTACCTCGCGAAAAGAGTGCAGGCTCCGATACGCTTTATAAAACGTTTCTGAGCACAAGTCCTCAGCAATCATTTCCAGGTTCGAACTTTTCAGCATATGATAAACAAAAGCTAAAATTTTACGTTGGTGCCGCCTCATTAATTCTGAATAAACCTCAACATTACCTTGTTTGATTTCCTGAATCATCTGGGAATCTGTCATCATCCGAGTGAGACCCTCCTCGCCCATACATGTGCTGTTTTCCCGTTCGATTCTGTCTATATATACCGAACAGGTCAAAAAAAGTTGCGCCCTCTGCGCAAATGGATGAAACAGCATCATGGAACATTTGTTATTTTCTTACCCTATGTAGTGCCAACATTAACGGTGCTATCCCCAACAATATTCAACATCCAAAATGGACTTACCCATTGTACCACAAAATGTCCGTCAGTAAAAAAGTCCAAAATCCCCACGATTTCTATCAATGCCTCCCTAACGCTGGTACCTGATTCATTTATACAGCTTTTCAGGGGATTTTAAATTTTTTCAAGATTAAATGACAAACCCATTGAAAGTATTCTATTCAAATGCACCAATAAGGATAAATACGCAAAAAGAAAACGCTTCAAAAAAAATATTGACAAAATGAAAACGTATACATATAATAAAAGTACAGTATGGTTTCTCTCCACTCCTATCCTACTCAGCTACTTCACTAAAAGTAGCTACCACCCGGGGCTTTACCCGGGTGGTCTTTTTTTGTTTTCTTTAATAATAATTAGTGAGAAGGATTGTCTCATTTGTTCTTCAAATAACAAAAAAGCGGGCGAAAGTTTCTTCACCCGCTTTAAAACTTTTCCTATTATTTCACTCCCAGAAAGCATAGTACTTTTAAGGCGATCCGTAGCGCAGCGATCCATTTGAATCTAGAGAAGCGTAGCGTTCGCCTTTGCAGGGGGATTCTTACCTTTAGATAATTTAAAAAGTCCAGAGAATCCCCCTGCAACAGCGATCGTAAGATCAAATGGATCGCGGAGCGGTGTACCTCCTTAACGAACACTCATACTTTCTCCACCCTTCACACCACCACTTTATACCCCATCGAATCCAGCAGAGTCTTGGCACGCTCCCAATCCTGCTCTTGACGGAAGGAAAGCCGCATGATGCCTGGGACATCCTCCCGGCTTTCAATGATTTGCATATTGCTCAGATTAATGCTGTGATTCCCCAGTTCCATAGCAATTCGCCCGATAATCCCTGGGGTATCCGGTACATCAATATACAGATCGAACGTGGAGACGATGACTCCTTTACGACGCTCTGGCAGTTCACTGCGAAAGTGCCCAGCTGTCAAAAACTCGTCAGCGATTCCCTCACCGTCTTGTATTCTCAGTAAATGGGTAAAACGCTCAATCTGTCCGTTCCATTCTTCCAACAGGCCTAGTAAAACTTCACGATTGCTCAGTAAGATGTCCCGCCACACAACCGGATCACTAGAGGCTATCCGTGTAATATCACGGAACCCGCCCGCAGCCAATGTACGGTACAACGGATTTTCATCATTGTGCTTTCGCACCTGATTCACCAGTGCCGCTGCAATAATGTGCGGAAGATGGCTAATCGCACCGACAATATCATCATGCATATCAGGTTGGACACGCACAACATGAGCACTAGTATATTTTAATAAACGTTCCAGTGAACTGTACGCTTCCTCAGGCACACCCTCTGCCGGGGAAAGCACATAATATGCGTTTTCAAATAACAATGCGGAAGCAGCCTTTACACCGGAGCGCTCCGAACCGGCCATCGGATGACCACCGATAAAGTAAGCGTTGCGCAAAGAAATTTCTGATGCTTTTTTGGCAATTGCCGATTTCGTGCTGCCTACATCAGTAATAATACAACCCGTTTTAAGCGGTAGCTTGCTTAACAGTTCGAGATAATGTTCCAATAAGCCCACAGGTACGCATAAAAAAATAAAATCGGCATCCTCTGCCGCTTCTTCAACCGAAAGAGTCGCGGTGTCCACGACACCACGGCTTAACATCGGTTCCATCAGTTCAGGGAGATGGGCATGGCCGACAACAGTAATATCCGGCTTCCCTTTAAAACAAAGTGCGAGGGACCCACCAATCAGTCCCACGCCGAAAATGGCAATCTTCATCAATTATCAAATCCCATCTGCGGAAATTATAGGCGTACTTTCGCCGCTTCCGCCCCCAGGACCTGTTCCAGCACACGAATAAACAACTCATTTTGCGGCTGTGATCCAACCGACACCCTAATATATGTCGGATATTTATGATGACCTGCGCGAATAATCACACCTTTACGAAGCAACTCCTGAAATACCTCACCGGATGGACGACGTACATCCAGCATAATAAAATTACCATGTGCCGGGAAAGACTCCAGCCCCAGACGCTTGAGCTCATTTTGCAAATAAGCTCTGCCCTCTGCATTACGATCCCGGCATTCTTGAACAAATTCCTGATCTTCCAAGGCAGCAATGGCCGCAGCCTGCGCTACCCGTGATGTATTAAACGGCTCACGAACCTGATTTATCAAGCGAATGATTGACTCGGCTCCCATACCATAACCAATGCGCAGCGAAGCAAGCCCATAGATTTTGGAGAAGGTGCGTAGTACAACCAGGTTTTCATACGCTGGCAACAAACGAATGCCGTCGGGATACGAACGATCCGTCACAAACTCGGCGTAGGCTTCATCCAGAACAACCATGATGTGCTTTGGTACTTGGTCCAAAAACGCAATCAGCTCTGCTTCAGGTACAATCGTGCCCGTCGGGTTATTTGGATTACAGATCCAAATAATTTTTGTACGGTCATTGATGTGAGACAGCATAGCATCCAAATCATGTACACCGTCACGCAAAGGCACCTCAACTGCAACCGCTCCCTCAATTTCCACATTACTTTTGTATACGGAAAATGTCTGATCGGCCATAATGCTTTCTTCCCCGGGAAGGAGGAAAGCACGCGTAATCAACGCAATAATTTCGTCAGATCCGCAGCCATAGATAAACTGTTCCTCTTTTAAACCCGTCCGTTTAGCTAGTGCCTGTGTCAAAGCTACGGCACTTCCGTCAGGATATACACTAATGTTGGCAAACTCCTGCTGAATGGCCTGCAACACTTTGGGAGAGCTACCATACGGATTCTCGTTCGAGGCGAGCTTGATGACTTCATCGAGTCCCAGCTCACGTTTTACGTCTTCAATCGGTTTACCGGGCTGATATACTGGCAAATGTACAATATGCGGTTTAGGTTGCATGCCCCTACCTCCTCTATCCAATCAGAACATATTTATTACTTTCTATTTTGACAGTTACTGCTTTAATTGTGCCACAAAATTATGAATTTGCAAAAGACCTTCTTGCCTGCGCGCAGAATCATTCAGCAATGGAATGGCCTCCTCCACCTGACGTACAATTGCACTGCCGACCACAACTCCATCGCAAATGTTTGAAAACCGGACTACCTGCTCTTGAGTAGAGATCCCGAAGCCAACCGCTACCGGAATATCCGTATGCCGTTTGACCTGCGCGATAAAGCCCTCTATACCTTCAAAAAAGGAAGCTCTTTCCCCAGTTACACCCAGCGAAGATACACAGTATACAAATCCACGGGCCTGACGGACAATTCGTTCGATCCGCTGTTCAGATGTTGGAGCCACCAGAGGAATCAGATGCACACCCACCTCTGCGGCCCGTCCTCCCAGCTCCTCCGCTTCCTCAAGCGGAAGGTCCGGAATAATCAGACCGCTGATACCGTGTTCCTGCAAGCCTGCAAAGAAAGCATCCATGCCCATCTGTAATACAGGGTTATAATACGTGAACAGAATAAAAGGCAGACTTGAACCTGCCGCCCTGGCCAGAGAAGCTGTCTCCATGCACGTGCGAATGGAAATTTGCCGTTTCAGTGCACGCTCAGACGCGCGCTGAATTACAGGACCGTCAGCCAGCGGGTCGGAATAGGGTACACCCAGTTCCAATATGTCAGCTCCGGCCGACTCTAACTGCCGAATGATCTCTATTGTAGTATCCACATCCGGGTCGCCTACCGTCAGAAAAGGAATTAATGCCGTTTTGCCTTCATTTTTAAGGCGACCAAACGCCTGATCAATTAAATTCATGACGGATTTCCTCCCAAATACTTGATAATGGAGTCCACATCTTTATCCCCGCGTCCAGACAAACAAATAACGATAATATCATCTGCCGTCAACGTAGGTGCCAGCTTGACGACCTGCGCAACTGCATGTGCCGACTCTAATGCAGGAAGTATTCCTTCGGTACGGCAGAGGAGCTGAAGCGCATCCAGCGCTTCCTGATCCGTGATCGGAACATATTTGGCCCGCTCAATATCTTTCAGGTATGAATGCTCCGGTCCAACACCTGGATAATCTAATCCAGCCGAGATGGAATGCGCAGGTTGCACTTGTCCGTACTCATCCTGAAGCAGATAACTCATAGAGCCTTGGAAGACCCCTTGTGTTCCCTTGGTCATCGTAGCTGCATGGAATTCCGTTTCGACACCTTTTCCAGCGGCCTCCACGCCAATCAATGCGACACCCTGATCCTCAATAAAAGGATAAAACATGCCGATGGCATTGCTTCCGCCACCGATCGCTGCCACGATGACATCCGGAAGTCTGCCTTCCTTCTCTAGGATCTGGCGACGTGTTTCATCACCAATCACACGTTGGAAGTCCCGCACCATCATCGGATACGGGTGCGGGCCGACAGCTGAACCCAAAATATAGAACGTATCATGGACATGGCTGACCCAGTAACGCAAAGCTTCATTCCCGGCATCCTTAAGTGTACGTGTACCTGATGTCACCGGAATGACCTCTGCACCCAAAAGCTGCATCCGAAAGACGTTCAGCTGCTGGCGCACAGTATCCTCTTCGCCCATAAACACCTTGCATTCCAATCCGAGCAACGCAGCCACAGTCGCTGTCGCGACACCATGCTGTCCTGCGCCTGTTTCAGCAATGACCTTCTGTTTCCCCATACGCTTCGCCAGCAATCCCTGAGCTAATGCATTATTGATTTTGTGGGCACCGGTATGATTTAAATCTTCGCGCTTCAAGTAAATTTTAGCTCCGCCCAAATGCTGACTCAGACGCTCCGCATAATAAAGCGGCGTTTCCCGACCAGAATAGTCCTTAAGGAGCCCGTTCAACTCTGCTTTAAACTCGGGATCATCCGCGTACTTACGGTAGGATTCCTCCAATTCAATCAGTGCGTTCATCAACGTTTCCGGTACAAAACGTCCTCCAAATGTTCCAAAACGTCCGTTGTTATCAGGTAATTGTGTCATGCCTGCTTCACCCTTTCCACAAATGCTGTGATTTTTGCAATGTCCTTGACTCCGTTCGTCTCTACACCGCTGGATACATCCAGCCCATGGGGATGATACTCATGAACCAGCTTTTCCGCATTATCGGCAGTCAACCCGCCGGCTACAAACAAAGGAATTCCATGTTGATGGGTCCAAGCCTGATAGGCAGGAATTCGATCCCACGCAAACGTTTTTCCGGAGCCGCCGCCATACAGGGGATCGTATGTATCCAGCAATAAAGCGTCAATTGTCCCGACATAGGCATCCAATTCGTCCGCCGAGCGTTCTGTTTGTCCTTGACTGTCCACAGACCATGCCTTGAATACCTGTATACCAAAATGCTCCCTAATCTCCCGACAGCGCTGCGGACTCTCCTGTCCATGCAGCTGTATGACATCCAAGGGTGCTTTCTCCATCACATCATTTAACAGTGCATCACCAGGGTTCACAAATACACCCACGCTGCGCGGTCTGCTGCCTGAGGTCCATTCATCTAATACGCGAAGCAGCTTTCCAGCCTGTACGCCGTCAATCCGGCGCTTGCTGTCAGCAAACACAAAACCTATATAATCGACCGGTAAGTTTACCATAGATTTTAGCACTTCAACGCTTTGAAGTCCACAAATTTTTACGCCCGTTTTGTTCATGCTTTAACCCCGTCCATTAATTCGGCTACAGCCTGTCCTACATCTTCCTTGCGCATCAGATGCTCCCCAACCAAGATACCGTGTGCACCTACCGAATGCAGATAATTAACATCTTCCGGTCCCGCAATTCCGCTCTCACTGATGAACGTAACCCCTTTAGGAATTAGTGAGATCAGCTCCTCTGTCGTCTGGAGACGAGTCTCGAATGTCCGCAGATTTCGGTTATTTACGCCAATTAAGGTTGCTGTCCCCAGCTCCAGCACCGCTTTAAGCTCCTCACTGTCATGCACCTCTACCAACGCGTCCAGCCCAAGGTCCTTGGCAATCTGTAAAAAAGACCCTAATACACGGGGTTCCAGGATAGCGGCAATCAATAGCACCGCATCCGCTCCCAGCAGACGAGCTTCATATATTTGCCGTTCATCAATGATAAAATCCTTTCGCAGCAGCGGAATCTTCACCTGATCGCGAATTTGCTGTAAATATTCAGGGCTCCCCTGAAAATACGTCACATCTGTCAGTACAGAAATGCAATCCGCTCCTGCTCCCTCATATGCACGTGCAATGTCCACCGGATGGAAATCCGGTCGAATCAGCCCTTTGGATGGGGAAGCCTTCTTCACCTCAGCAATCAGTCCGAGCGGACGATTGCGTCTGCTCGCGATCGCATTTTCGAATCCTCTCGTCGCAGGTAAATCAGCAATTAATCGTTCAGCTTTACTTATTTGAAAATGCTCCTTAAGCTGCTCCACTTCTTGTCGCTTCGTCACCACAATTTTGTCAAGATACATATTGATATTCCCCCGTTGCCTGTATTAATTGATCCAGCTTAGAAAGTGCCAGTCCCGAGTCAATGGCTTCTGCCGCTCGTGCTACTCCGGCCGTCAAGGTAGCCGTTGCACCTGATACATAAATGCACGCTCCTGCATTCGCTAACACAACATCCCGATAAGCTCCATGCTCTCCGTTTAAAATTCGTCGTATGATATCTGCGTTAACCTGTACGTCGCCGCCCAGCACCTGATCAAGAGAATGCGTCTGCAAGCCCAGATCCGACGGATGAAGCTCGAACGTGTGAACCTTGCCGTCCTTCAGTTCGGATACTCGTGTCGCAGCTGAAATACTAATTTCATCCAGCCCATCCAGACTACTGACAACCATGGCCCGTTTGGAGCCGAGCTGGTTCAATACCTCGGCAATGACTTCCGTTTTGTTGGCGTCATAAATGCCCAACAGCTGCCGATCCGCACCAGCCGGATTCGTCAAAGGACCTAGCATATTGAATACCGTCCGCACACCCAGCTCGCGGCGCGGCGCGGCGGCATGCTTCATAGACGGATGATACAGCTGTGCGAATAAAAAGCAGATGCCGATTCGGTCCAGGCATGACCTAGCCTGATCACTCGTCAAATGAATGTTGACTCCCAATGCCTCCAGGACATCAGCACTCCCGGCACGGCCACTTGCAGAACGATTGCCATGCTTTGCTACCCGTACAGACACCGAAGCTGCGATGATCGCGGATATCGTGGAAATATTAAACTTGTGAATCCCTGAACCTCCGGTTCCACATGTGTCCAGCAGACGACCGCTGCCTTCTTCAGCTTGCACTGGACTAGCGTAGCTACGCATAGCCTCGGCAAAACCAGTGATTTCATCTACCGTTTCCCCTTTGAGGCGAAGAGCCGTCAGCAGCCCGCCAATTTGCGCCTGTGTAGCACTTCCACTCATAATCTGTTCCATTACGCTACGGGCCTCCGTACGCGAAAGGTGCTGTCCCTCAATGATCCGGCTTAACCCCACTTGCATCATGTCATGTCGTTCCATTGTCGTCTCCTCCTCAAAATCAGATTTTTGTGTGTTACGGAGTGTACAAATAATCCTGGTTGATGACGCTGTTATAGGGCTGTGTCGTTGCCGGGAACATCACTTCTGCCGTACGGATTGCCTTCAGCAATGCCTTCGCTTTGTTCACCGTCTCCTGATACTCGCTTTCCGGAACCGAGTCCCACACAATTCCAGCGCCTGCCTGGACATAGGCCCGGTTCTTTTTAAACACAATCGTGCGAATCGTAATGCAAGCGTCCATATTACCTGAGAAGCCTAAATATCCAATCGCCCCTGCATAGGGTCCGCGTGCTTCCCGCTCCAACTCAGCAATAATCTCCATGGCTCGTAGCTTCGGAGCCCCCGATACGGTGCCGGCTGGCAGACAAGACAGGAAAGCATCGAAGAAATCTTTGTCCTCCCGTAGCTCACCTGACACATTGGATACAATGTGCATGACATGGGAATAGCGTTCAATCTCCATGAACGTATCGCATTTGACTGTGCCAAACTGTGATACACGGCCCAAATCATTTCTTCCCAAATCAACCAGCATCAGATGTTCTGCACGTTCTTTTTCATCGTTTAACAGTTCTTCAGCAAGTGCCACATCTTCTGTCTCCGTTACCCCACGCGGTCTCGTTCCTGCAATAGGACGGGTTTCTACCCGGCCGTTTTCCACCTTGACGAGTGCCTCAGGCGAAGTGCCTACGATGATCTCGTCATCCATTTTCAAATAATACATATATGGCGACGGGTTCATCGTGCGCAGCACGCGGTATACCTGTAAAGGTGAAGCCTCTGTATCAATGTGAAAACGCTGGGATAGTACAACCTGAAAAATATCACCGGAGCGGATATACTCCTTCGCCTGCTCTACATTTGATATAAACTGTTCCTTCGTCACATTGGATTGGATCTCACCCAGTTCCACATCATCAGGAATGGAGGCTGATCCTAATCGCTCAGGCTGAGACTGCTTGCGCAAATACTGTGCCGTTTCCTCCAACTTGCGTTCCACGTCAGCATAAGCAGCACGAATGTCCTCATCGCGGAACCCTTCGCCTACATGAACATTGCCGACCAGCAAAATTTGCTGCTTCACATGATCAAAAACAATGACTTGATCGCAGAACATAAAACGAATATCATCCATATTCAAATCATCTACCGAATGCTCTGGTAGCTTTTCATAATATTGAAGCAGGTCATATCCAAAAAATCCGATAGCCCCGCCTGTAAATGGAGGCATTTCTTTCAGTTTCGGACTACGGTATTTACGAAGCAATGCTTTGAGCGCTTCAATCGGCTTGTCGTTTAATATTTGCCGTTTACCGTGTTGTTCCAATATTAAACGTCCTTTTTTACCCGAGACCATTAGAAACGGGTCTGTACCGATGAATGAATGTCGCGCCCACTGTTCGCCTCCCTCTACACTCTCTAGCAGAAAGGCACGGTCCCGCTCGGCATACCGACGGAAAATCCGAATCGGCGTCTCCATATCAGCCAGCACTTTTTTGTACACAGGAATCAGGTTAAATTCATTCGCCATCGTTATCACTTGCTCCACATGCGGCGTTAACATGAGATCACTTCCTTTCCAAATTGGCGCAGAACCAAAGGAGAGAATATAAAAAAGCCTCTACCGGTAAGGTAGAGGCTGTCAGTTATTGAAATTATAAGAATGCTCCATATGTAAATGACTACAGCAAATAGATAAGTATACACTCATCCCTTTTGTCTAACCGCGCAGGTTGCCTCAAATAAGCTTCTCTGTAGAAGAATATCTCTTCATAGACAAAAGCTTACCTGCTACCGCCGGTCTCTGTAATCTCATATGGAATTGACTAAGGCTGCACTCTTCTCATCTCAACTCTGTCTCTGGCTAACTCTACTCTACTTAACTCTGCTACACACACTATATCTCATGGGATGTTACTTTGGCAACCATCAACTTTAAAAACGGGCGCTTATTTCCCTTGGGAAGCCAGATCCGGTCTTAACGCCTGCGCTCCGTTCAAATATACATGTTTAATTTCACGCTGGGATTTATTGGTGTTTACCTGTACCATCAAACGAATGCACTTGGGTAAACTGCCTGCCACAGGAATTTCTAATGCACACATGAGCGGAACCATATCCCAGCCATCAAGCTGACGAATGGCCTTGGCTGGAAAGGCAGTATCCAGGTCATGGGTCACCGTAATCCATACGTTACTAATATCCTCCGGCTGAATTTCATTGTAGGATACAATTTCCTCCAGTAGTTCGCATGTTGCTTCCAAAATTTCGTTTTCTTCATTATTCACTACGGTCGTCGCGCCACGAATTCCCCGATTGTACATCGTTACGCCCCCTCTTTTAACTGTTCAATAACTTGTCGGATGTAAGAGACGGAAATATCCTTCACAACCTCCACGTGCCCGATGCTACGTGGGACGACAAAAGTAATGCTGCCTTCTTTGAACTTTTTGTCATGCATCATCGCGTCCAGCAGCCGATCTGTATCGAGATGTGACGGAAGGGAGGTCGGTAGCCGTAGCGAAGACAACATATCCTTCGTTTCATCTACCAAAGAAGGATCTGCCCCCAGCTTCACGCCCAAAAGTGCGGAGCCGACCATACCAATAGAAATGGCTTCCCCGTGTAAAAACTCACCATATCCCGCAATGGCTTCAATCGCATGACCAATCGTATGACCTAGGTTTAGAATAGCGCGCAAATCATTTTCTCGTTCATCGCGCGACACCACTTCGGCTTTTACGGAACATCCCTTTTCCAGACCGTACTCCAGAGCTGTCGCATCCAGCGCAAGTAAATCAGTCGCATGGTCACGGCACCACTGGGCGAAATCAGCATCCCAGATCAAGCCATGCTTGATCATTTCAGCAAGCCCCGCAGATACCTCACGAGGAGGTAATGTTGACAACGTATCTACGTCATACAATACAAGTTCCGGTTGGTGGAAGGCTCCTATCATATTTTTCGCCAATGGATGATTGATACCAACCTTACCGCCCACGCTACTGTCATGGGCAAGGATCGTAGTGGGGATCTGTACAAACTTGACACCTCTCATATAAGAAGCCGCCACAAATCCAGCCAAATCGCCCACCACACCACCACCAAGTGCAATAACGGCTGAATTGCGATCCAGGCCGCCCTCAATGGCTGCTGTTATGACCTGCTCAAATACAGCCAGCGACTTGGAGGTTTCACCTGGCTTAACGACAAAGGACACTGTCTTGTAGCCAGATGCCTGAAGATTGCTTTCCAATGTGGCCAAGTAGAATCCTGCTACATTTTCGTCAGAAACAATCAACAACGGGCTTTTTTGCGCAATTCCTCGTTCCTTCAACAACTCTCCGGCTCGATGCAACAGCCCTCGTCCGATATGAATAGGATAAGAACGTTCGCCAAGCTGTACCGTCAGCGTACTCATCTTAGTACCGCTCCAGTTGTTCTTCGTAGGATGCAATATTCGCGCGAATCTCTTCAATCGAATCCCCGCCGAATTTTTCTAGTAAAGCTTTTGCAATCTCCCAAGCTACCACATGCTCCATAACTACGCTTGCCGCGGGTACTGCACATGCATCCGAACGCTCAACCTGCGCAGTGAACGCTTCCTTTGTATCAATGTCGACGCTTTGCAGAGGTTTGTAAAGTGTGGGAATCGGCTTCATTACGCCACGAACCACAACTGGCATTCCATTCGTCATGCCACCCTCAAAACCGCCCAAACGATTGGTACGACGGTGATATCCACGTTCCTCATCATATAGGATCTCGTCATGCACCTGTGAACCGCGCAATTCTCCTGCTTCAAAGCCAATGCCGATTTCCACGCCTTTAAATGCATTAATCGACATGACGCCTTGTGCGATACGTGCATCCAGCTTCCGATCATACTGTACATGACTGCCCAGACCAATCGGAACACCTTCTACAATACATTCCACTACCCCACCGACTGAATCACCTTCTTGCTTGATCAGATCAATATATGCTTCCATTTTCTTTTCGGTTTCTGGATCGGTTACTCTCACCGAGGAGGCTTCTGTCACGGCAATCAGCTCATCAATCGGCAGATCACGGTAAGGAGCTTCGATTTCCCCAATACGGATGACCTGACCTGCCACCTTGATTCCGAACTCAGCCAGCAATTGACGGGCCAAACCGCCGCATGCCACACGAATTGCTGTTTCGCGTGCACTGGAGCGCTCCAGCACGTTACGAAGATCCTTCAGGTTGTATTTCATTCCGCCATTCAAATCCGCATGACCCGGACGTGGACGGTGAACCCGACGTTTTTCTTCATCACTGCCTTCAATAGGCTCAATATTCATAATGTTCTGCCAGTGCTTCCAATCGTTATTTTCCACAACCAGCGCAATCGGTGCACCCGTGGTGTAGCCGTGACGTACGCCTCCGGCAATTTTCGCCGTATCTTTTTCAATCTGCATACGCCGACCCCGTCCATATCCTTTCTGACGACGGTGCAGCTGAAAATTCAATTCCTCAAAATCCAATTTTAAATTGCTCGGCATACCCTCTACAATGGCAGTTAGCTGGGGACCATGCGTTTCCCCCGCGGTTAAATAACGTAAACTCATGACGCGTTCCCCCTTTAAACTGTTAAACTGTGCATCGCTAAAATCTTTAACTGTGCTTCATTATAGTATACGCACCTTTCTTTGACAAGAAAAGCCACGTGTATGCAGATAAACAAAAACACGCCTCTTAGCCAAAGGGGCTAAAGGACGTGCTTTGCTGATAAGCCAACCATCAATTACTCAAAGATATAAATAAGTTCCTACAAAACTTTGGATGATATACGCAGGCTTATGCTTTTTTGCGATAAAAAAAGGTTTCCGTCGATTCCAGACCATATTGGTTAGGAGAAAAGATTTGCTCTGTGCTACCGACAAATAACACACCGCCGGGACGAAGACTGGCTGCAAACTTTTGATACAACGTATGTTTGGCCTCTTCTGTAAAATAAATCATTACATTTCGACAGATAATGAGATCATAGCCATCCTCAAACCGATCCAGCAGCAAGTTTTGCTTTTGAAATTTCACGGCTTGTTTCAAACGGTCATCAATTCGATACATCGCACCATCCGGCTTGAAATATTTGCTAGCTACCTGCTCAGGTACATCCTTGAGCGAACGCTCCAAATATTTACCTTCCTTGGCTTTTGCCAATGCACCATCATCAATGTCGGAAGCTGTAATGGAGCAATTCCCCAAAATCCCTTTTCCGTCGAGAACCATAGCCAGGCTATAAGGCTCTTCACCAGTCGAGCAGGCCGCACTCCACAGCTTAAGCTTCTGCTTTCCTACAAGCAGTTGTGGCAAGATTGTATCCCGCAGCACTTCCCACCGATTGGGATTTCGCCAAAATTCCGAAACATTGATCGTCATCCGATCCAGAAATTCATAGAATAGAGGTTTTTCCTTCATCATGGCATCATAAAAAGAAACAAAACTGGGAAACCCGTTTTTGTTGCGAAGCGTAGTTAACCGCCTTTTCATCTGTGCTTCTTTGTATTGTGCAAGATCAATACCTGTGCTGTCCTTGATTTTGCGGATAAACGCTGTGTAATCGGGGTCCGTCTGACCCAGTTCCATATCCGTCATGCTACCATCCTTCTTCATACGTAATTAAACTTATACCCAGGTCGCCACACTTTTTTCATACCGAACGGATTCTTCCGGCAGGAAAAAATTTGCAATCTCGCGCTCTGCGCTCTCCGGTGAATCTGAACCATGAATGAGGTTAAACGGTGTATGTGCTGCAAAGTCTCCACGAATTGTGCCCGGAAGAGCTTCGGTTACTTGTGTTTTACCAATCAACAAGCGGGAGAGCGTAACGATGTTATCCCCTTCCCATACCATAGCAAACACAGGGCCTGATGTGATAAAGCCTACAAGCTCTTCAAAAAAAGGCTTGCCCACATGCTCCGCATAATGCCGTTCTGCCTGTTCTCTAGATACTTGCACAAGCTTGCCAGCCGCCATTTTGAAGCCTTTGTCTTCCAGACGACTGATGATACGTCCAATCAATCCACGTTGTACACCATCCGGTTTAACCATCAAAAAAGTACGATCCATCGGCTCACTCCCAATCCAATCTAATGTATTTATACAGTACTAAACTGTATTGTAACAGAAAGCTTGGAAACGGTTAAAGTATTTTGTCACAGCAAACCCAATACACAACTTTAGTAGGAGCGGCGTGTTACAAAATGAGCAATATCGCGTAGCGTCTTTTTTGTTTTGACATCCGGTAGTAAGTCCAGCGCGTTTAGCGCTTTATTAATATATCGGTCGGCGAGAATTTCAGCTTTAGCGATTCCTTCACTTTTTTTGATCATATCCACCGCTTTGCGTGCATCTCCTTGCCCATCCCCATCCTGAATGCGGCGGATTTCAGCCAGTAGATCTGCACGCAGCTCAGGCTGTTCGAGCGCATAAATCACTGGAAGCGTAATATTCCCCTGTCTCATATCGCTGCCCGGCGGCTTGCCAATCTTTTTTTCCGTGCCACACAGATCGAGCAGATCATCCTGAATTTGAAAAGCCATACCTACGTTATAGCCATAGCTGTACAGCAGGGAATTGATACCTGCCCGTGCCCCTGCAGCCATAGCTCCCAACTGGCAGCTAACCGCAATCAACAATGCTGTTTTGCGCCGTATGCGAAGCAAATAATTACGCACACTCTGATCCACATTAAAAAAATCACGAATCTGTTCCATTTCACCAATGGACATCTGCACCAGCGCTTTAGACAGTACCCGGTGAATGTCAGGATTCGGCAGTCCAGCAGCAATAGACAGCGCACGTGCATATATGTAGTCTCCGGTGTACATAGCCACCCGATTGTCCCATTTGGACTTCACGGTGGGTTGACCGCGTCTCATTTCCGCATCGTCAATCACATCGTCGTGAACGAGAGAGGCAGAATGAATCAGTTCTAGAGGTACCGCTATACGCTTGAGCTTGTCCAGATCATATTCTCCAAACTTGCCTCCCAGCAATACAAATACGGGACGCAAACGCTTGCCCCCTGCTTTAAGCAGATGAAGCGACGTATCATTAATCAACGGCTCCGTACTGTCGATACTGCGGTACAACTCTTCTTCTATAAAGTTCATATCCTTCTTTAATAAACCAAACAAATCCAATCGTTTCATTCTTTCACCCGTGTCAGCGTATTGTCACTCCAGAGAAGCGGCTTCACTCGTCGGTCAAGCAGCCCCAGTTCATGCGCATACTGAAAATAAAGCTCTAAACCTTGTTGTTGCTTCTCTCCAAAATCATAACACAGATTAGTAAAGTAGCGCTCCCAATAATCTCGCAGACCTCCAATTTCCTCGCATGCTTCAGAAATAACAGGCGTCAGGTCCGACAGACTACGCTGCTTGCTTGCGCGGAACGCACTCGCAATTTCAGCCACCGCGGCAGGATTCTGAGCAGCAACAGCACGTCGTACTGCCCATACAGCAAAAGTCATACTGTAGCCCGTCCAGCGCTTCCACTCTTCTCCGAGGTCCGTAACATACAGATCTTCACTTCGCCAAGATGCCTTAATCGCGTGATCTCCAATCAATAGCCCTGCATCTGCCTGTTCCAGCATCAAGTCAAGGTCCGGTTCACAGTCAAAATAGGAAGGTTGACCTTCCCATGCCTTTTGCATCAAAATTTTCAACAAATTCACGGATGTAGCAGACGTATTCGTAAGTGCAATGGTTCCGTTTTTGATTTCGTCCAGCGGCTTGCGTGAAAATAGTAAAATGGATTGCACAGGACCATCTGCACTGACGGATAAATCTGGCAACAATAGCATTTCCTCAGCACCCGATGCATACGCAAAGGAAGACATCGCACTGATATCCAAACTCCCAGTCAGCATACCTCGATTCAATTCAGCCGGAACTTTAGAAACCATCTCCGCCGAATGGAGAAGCTCAGAAGGATTAAAATAATGAAAAATAGGCCAAGCGTTTGTATATTTAATTTTTCCGATTGTGATTGTCTTGGTGTCCGGTGTTGGCATCGGAATCCCCCCATCTCGTAAACAGTTGATGTTCTATACGCAAGCTGTCCAATACTTTGCCTACGAGGAACAGCACAATATCATCCAGCGTCTTGGGATGAAAGTAAAAAGCCGGCATAGCCGGAATCATTTTGACGCCGAGTCTCGCAAGCTTAAGCATGTTTTCCAAATGAATGGCATGTAGAGGCGTCTCACGAGGCACAAGGATCAGCGGACGACCTTCCTTCATCATCACGTCCGCTGCCCTCGCCATGAGATTATCGGACGAACCGTGTGCTACTGCTGACAACGTCCCCATCGAGCATGGCATGATAATCATCGCATCCACCAAATAAGAGCCGCTCGCAATCGAAGCTCCAATATCTGTGAACGGATGGTATACAAGAGAACCGGGACGGCCTCCGAATTGTTCATTCAAAGCCCCTTCCCGGTCAGTCACATTCCAGCCCAACTCCTCTTTCAACACCCGCCAGCCAGCATTGGAAACGATCAGGTGAACTGTGTATTGCAAGTCCAGCAGAGTCTCTACCAGTCGCACACCATAAATGCTTCCGCTCGCGCCTGTAATACCAATAACGATTCGTTTGCCTTGATGTCCGCTCACCTGATTATTCATTAGTATTGACGCACCACCAAATCAATCAGTGTAAAGGCAAATACGACAGTGCTAAGTACACCGTTCATAGTAAAGAATGCCGTCTGCAATCGACTCAAATCTTTTGGAGATACGATATAGTGTTCATAAAATAAAATAATGTACGAAATAATCATGCCCGCCAGATACCACCAGCTTAAATCTGCAATAAAGAACAATACAATAAATCCGATCGCCGTAATGACGTGGAATGCCCGAGCGATGTTCAGCGCACCTGCTACACCAAAACGGGCAGGAATAGAATAAACTCCTTCGTTTTGGTCAAAATCTATATCCTGACAAGCATAAATTACATCAAATCCCGCCGTCCAAAATGCAATCGTGAGATATAGTACGATAGCGGTCAAATCTATTTGTCCCGTTACTGCAACCCACGCGCCTAGTGGCGCCAAACCAATGGTCAGACCAAGTACAATATGGCAAAGCCAAGTGAAACGCTTGGTGTAAGAATAAAAAACGAGCATAAAAAAGGCCAGCGGAAACAGCTTGAACGCCAGCGGACTTAACTTGAATGATGCCCAGAATAACAACACCAAACTGACGATAATGAAAATCACCACTTCGCTCGATTTGAGCAACCCCGCCGGGATAGCGCGTCCTGCTGTGCGCGGATTTTTCCCGTCAATCACCCGGTCAATCATACGATTAAAGCCAAAAGCCGCGCTACGTGCGCCTACCATAGCTAGCAGGATCCAGCCGATCTGCGGCCAGGAAGGAAGGTTGCCTGTCACGACAACAGACCCCAATACAGCCCCCATGAATGCAAATGGGAGCGCAAATAACGTATGTTCAATTTTAATCATTTCCAAAAAAATAGCAATTTTCTTAAACATGCTGACTCTCCTTGATTCCAATGTGCAATGCCGCAATGCCTCCGGTGAGAGAATGAGCCTGGACATCCTTCAATCCGACTTCACGGAAGATGCCAGCCAACTCATCCCTTCCTGGAAAAAGCGCCAACGAATCAGGGAGCCATTTATACTGCTCATAACGTTTGGCGAACAATTTGCCGAGCATGGGCAAGATGTGTTGAAAATATGTGTAGTAAATCCCCTTGAACGGCTGCCAAGTAGGTTTGGACAATTCCAGACATACGACCTGCCCGCCAGGTTTGACGACTCGTTGCATCTCCTGTAACACATGGCGCAGGTCAGGCACGTTGCGCAGACCGAAACCAATCGTCGCATAATCAAATGAATTATCTTCAAAAGGTAGTTCCATCGCGTTGCCCTGAACAAGCTTAATTTGCTTTTCGCGGGATTCTGATGTAATCTTACGCTCGCCAACATTGAGCATGTTCTGACTAAAATCCAGTCCTACGATGTGACCACTTTCACTTGCACGCGCCATCGCAAGCGTCCAGTCACATGTGCCACAGCAAAGATCGATTGCCGTATCGCCGCGATGCATGTTCATTTTTTTCATCGTAAATTTCCGCCAAGCCTTATGTCTGCGAAAGCTCAGTATATCGTTCATCAAATCGTATTTACCTGCTATGCTTTCGAACACGCCATGAACGAATTGTTCTTTCGGCTTGGTGTCGCTTGATCCCATCACGTTCACCTAACCTTCCCTCACAACTGGGTGCGGACTATTTAGCAGCTTCAGGAAAGGCTCAAGCATGCGTTCAAATTCCTCGATCCCCGTATTTTGATCATCTGACAGGATCTGCCGGATGTGTGTAACTGCCGTGCGAAGCTTGTCCAGTATCGCATCCTCGGCTTTGTATTTCAGAACCAGCTTACGCCATGCTTCAGTGTCAGTACCACTCTCTGAAAGCAATACCTGCTCGTTCCGGTCCCCGTTACCATAAATATGCCAGAACATATATCCGAAACGGGACTTGTCCGGTTCTGTCCGCTTGCCCCATTCCTCCACTAAGGTATCACAGAGGGCAAATTTGTTGAGAAGCTGCTTCCAAATTTCCTGATCCTGTTCTGCTACAAGTGAAGTGAATGATAAAAAAAGTTCCTTTTTGAAACGAACCATCTGAGTTAAATACTGAGTTGCATCCAATCGGAATTGCTTCATTCCCCAGTACAAACTCATTTTCCCTGCGTTCACTTCACATACAGCATCACTCAGCTTCGAAATGGCCGTGATGCGGCCTGCCAGTGCAAGCAGTTGATAAAAACGACTGCTAAAATAGTCCCCAGCTAACACTTTCAGCTGTCTGGAACGCATCTCCTCCGGGCTCCGTATACCGGATAGAGTATCAATCATATCATGCGTATCCAGCCCCATCTGCACAAGTGAGGTTACCAATGCGTACAGTTCGTCCTCACTGGCATGCAGCTCCTGCGCATTCCGGTTCAAAAACACAAACATCAAACGGGTACGGCTGTCAGGAAAAGCCGGCATTTCCGTATGTTGTTGAATCATGTCGTATTCCACATATTTCCTTGCTAATTGGGGTACGCGATACGGTTTCATCCTAAGCCTCCGAGACATGACTTTCTGCTATACTCAAATAATTGCAATGCCTTATATTATATCACAATTTAAAATGATTCGCGACTAAAGTACTGTAGGTCCACCGGCAGAAACATCTAATCTGTATATACACCGTTAAACCTGTTTTGCCACATGGGCGTTACTGTAATGCGGAAACGGGATTTCAAATCCTCTGGCAATTCCGCGCCTTCCCGGCTTCTCAGCTGTTCCAATGCCTCGTTCGTCCACTCGTTCCGGCGTATATCTGATGCAAGCAGCAAATGACGTTCTCCTGACCATTCGTCCTGCGTCACCACCCGAAGCAGCAATTGCCGTACATTCGTCGTTCCGTAAAAGCTAAAAGCGGCAAGCTCCGCCATGTTTTGATAAATCTCTAGTGGGGCAGTTTCTTCCTTGGACAGCTTGACATCCAGGGTCAGGACTGAATGTTCCCAGCTTGCGCTTGCAATCGGTGTGGTCAACGGCAGCTCGTTCAGCGTATCCACCAGATTGTCATCCGACAGCAGCACCCGTTGCTGAGGCGAAATCGTCGCCTGTGTCTCACGAACTGCTGCGGTTCCTGAGTCCAGCACCTGTAAGGACGGTAGCAACACAGCTGCTGCGATGGTTATGAGAATGGAGCCACCGAATACAATCCAAGGTTTCATCAGAGCCTCCCCTGACCTCTACCTCATAATGTGGGCTTGCTACAGTAAAGGTCCTCACTCTCATTCTACAACAAAAAAAAGCAGGCTATGCCTGCATTTTAATCCTCCGTATCTACTACCCCGTGCTTGGTCATCACAACGGCTTTGCCGCGAATTTTAATAGCAGAAGTATGATCCGTAAATTGGACGATCAGTACCTCGCCCTTGTCCAATTTTTCTGAATGATGCAAGCGTGTATCCTGACCTCTGGTCAGACCAAAAACCTGACATCCGTTACTTTTCGCTTTAATTACGACGTACTCACTGCTACCCGTCACGTTATCTTCCATGTTCTTTTCCTCCCTGAGAGCCGAAGCTATACTTTTTATGATGGAGATTCAAGCTAGTTTTGTCAACTACATGCTTCCCGAGCTACCTGCAACAATTAGCGTGTCCCGAGCCATACTATCCGTGCAGTCCCATCCATTAAAGAAAGGAACGGATCTGATGAAAAACTATCTTCCCGCCAATCTCAGCCCTGCCCAAATCGAACGGCTTCAACAGCTAGAGCATGAATTTGCTGAGCTAACGGGTGAACCCCTGGTGCTGATCGCTTATGCCTCGCGAAACGCCAGAACAGCTTCCTCTTCTTCAGACCATAGCACCTCTACCACGAAGTAAACAGGGCAAAAAGAAAAGGCCGTGAATCAAATTCACGGTCTTTTCAGCGCATTGGGAATATGTAAGAAATCTTATTTAATTCCGTCTTTGAGCGCTTTACCCGGTTTAAATGCCGGAATTTTGCTCGCAGGGATTTCGATTTCTTCTCCTGTTTGCGGGTTACGTCCTTTACGTGCGGAACGTTCACGAACCTCAAAGTTCCCAAAACCTACCAGTTGCACCTTATCTCCGCTTTGCAGCGCTCCAGAGATCGCCTCAAATACTGCATCGATTGCTTTGGTTACGTCCTTTTTGGACAATTCAGTGCTTTCAGAAACCTGATTGATCAAATCCGTTTTATTCATAATATTCACCTCCCAATTCAAGTGTAGTCCAGCATTAAGGTTATCGGTGTTAATGACCGATATGAGGTCGCCTGTATAAAATAACCCGGGCGGCGTACTGCCTTCCATAATGTTATCATCTGTTTCCGTTTCGTCGTTAAATATACATAGAATATACCTAACCTCCGCAATATAGGCCGAAACTGGCGTTTTATGGCACCCTTCTTGCGTGGAACAAGGTTTATAGTAATACAGTCCACAGACAATTTCAAGTACGACGACGGTTTAACACGTAAAAAGTAACGGCCAGCGCAAGTACCAGCACTACTCCTTTGACAATATCATGGGCAAAATATTGCACATTCATCATCGTTAGTCCATTAACCAACACACCGATCAATACCGCACCAATAAATGTACCAATGACATTGGGTTTACCAGCACCAAAGACCGAAAAACCGACGAATACTGCAGCTACCGCCTCCATGAGCAAAGGGGAACCTGCGTCAATTTGGCCTGAGCCTACTCGCGAGGCATACAAAATACCGGCAATCGCCGCAAATACGCCTGAAGCAACATAGGCCAGAGTACGGACTTTTTTTACCCGTATGCCCGACAGACGAGCAGCTTCCTCATTTCCACCCGTTACATACATTTGACGCCCATGCTTTGTATAGGTCAAGAAAACATGCACCGCCGCCACAGCCAGTAACAGTAAAATAACCGAAATCGGGATACCCAACCATTTACCTTGCCCCAGCAAAAGAAATTCAGGAGATATCTCCCCCGGCGCCTTGCTGCCATCGGGAAACTGCATATGATTGTATATGGTATAGCCTTGAGCGTACGTTTTGTGAATCCCGCTTACAATATACATGATTGCAAGGGTTGCGAGCAAATCAGGAATACGCAATTTAATGATCAATAATGAATTTAACAGTCCTACCAAAGCGCCGACAATTAGAGACACAATAATGACCACCGCAACAGGCTGCTCATACCAGACCATCAAAGAAGCTGAAACGACCGTTGTCAAAGATACTGTAGCTCCCACCGACAGGTCAAAACCATCCACGATAAGTGACAACGTCACACCAATGGCAACGAAAGCCACAATGGCAATCGATCCTAGAATATCCATTAAATTATCATAAGTCCAGAAATAAGGTAATGTAGATGAAAAAAACGCCAATACACCTATAATGACAACTACGGCACCGTAACGAAATGAGACGTTTAACCATTTTTCCTTCATGAATGCACCTCTTCACCGCCGCTGGCATACAACAGAAGCTGTTCCTGTTCCACTTCGCCCCGCGCAAATTCCTTTATAATTTTGCCATCATACATCACTGCAATCCGATCACCAATGCCAATCCCTTCAGCAAATTCACAGGTTAGATAGATGATTGCTTTTCCTTGCTCCGCCAACTGGCCAATGATACGGAAAATATCACTTTTTGCCCCTATATCCACACCCTTGGTTGGCTCGTCAAAAACAAATACATCCGCTCCGGAATGCAGCCATTTCCCAATCGCAACTTTTTGCTGATTCCCGCCACTCAAATATTTAACATTCTGGCGGAGTGAAGGCGTCTTAATACCGAGAGAGGCGACAATCCCATTACCGTTATTTCGTTCTTTACGCCGACTGATGAAACCAAGGACACTCAGCTTCCCCAATAGCGGAAGGCTGAGGTTTCTTTCTACACTCTCCTCAATTAGCACCCCCTGCTTACGCCGCTCCTCGGGTATGGACACAATTCCTTGAGCTACCGCGTCCGCTGGCTCTCTCAATCGAATGGAGCGACCTTTAAAGGTCAGCTCTCCCTTATCCGGCTTGTCTGCTCCTGTAAGAAGTCGTGACAGCTCTGTCTTGCCTGCACCAACCAAACCCACAATAGAGAGAATTTCACCACGTCGGGCCTGTAAATCAACGCCGTGCACTCGTAATCCTTTGTGAAGCCCTTTTGCTTCCAATATCGTTTCACCAATCGGTACCTCTGTTTTTGGGAATTCCTCTTCAAATGTATTCCCAAGCATATGCGTAACGATGTCGCCTACACTTAAATCAGAAGCAGGCCCCGTGAACACGCGCTCACCATCACGCATCACCGTAACACGGTCACTGTGTTCGATAACCTCCGGCAATCGGTGTGTGATGAGAATACATGCAACCCCCTCATCCTTGAGTGTATGGATTGTACGGAACAAACGTCGCGTTTCTTCCTCGCTGAGCGGCGCCGTAGGCTCATCAAAAATGATCGTATTTGCTTGCTGTGTCAGAATACGTGCGATAAGTACAAGTTGTTTTTCTGCCAACGTCAGTTCAGACACATATCGTCGTACGTCAATATCTACCTCTAGACGTGCTAATGCCTCATGCGCGCGTCTGCGCATAGCCCCCGGCGCAGCCCACCATCGACCATCAGGTGCAGACAAATCGTCCATTACAATGTTTTCAGCTACGGTTAACTGAGGCACAAGCGCTGAATCAACCTCCTGATACACACAGTGGATTCCCGCCCTTTTGGCCTCCCACGGTGAACTAATGTTTAGTTCCTTGCCACCAACTACGATAACTCCCTGATCGGAACGATACGCACCGGACAAAATCTTCATCAATGTGCTTTTCCCTGCTCCGTTGGCGCCCAGCAGAGCGTGAATTTCGCCACCCTGCACCGTAAAATCCACGGCTCGCAACGCATCTACACCAGCAAACTGTTTGCTGATTTTCTTCATCTCCAATGTATATACTTGTGAACTCATGGTGCCCCCTCACGCCTGCTTATGATAAAAGCGCGCCGAAGCGCGCCTTTTGCATGATGCAAACATTTTATTTGGACGTTTCATATTCCTTCATCCAATCCTTATAGCCCTGCTCACTTTGGCCCCATCCCTCCACATATTGGGACAGCTCGGATGTGGAAATTTGCTTATCTGGCAGCGCTTCGCGTTGCACATATACAGCCTTCAATACGACTTTCTCCTCCGGATTATCCCCATGCAGCTTCTGATATGCATAGCGCACTTGTACGCGCCCGATATCTGTTGGATCAACGGCTGCCGAGGCCACCCAAGGATTTTTCGGGTCCTGGATCATTTGCAAGTCCTCGTCGCTCATGTCAATGCCGTAGACCTTAATTTCCGTACGTCCCGCTTGTTGGATCGCACGGGCTGCGCCTTTGGCAAATTCATCCCAAGCCGCCCAGACGGCTGTAATTTCGCCCTTAGGATATTGCTTTAATACAGCTTCCATTTTGGCTTGCGTATCTAAAGCAGGATTCTGAGCCGAACCAAAAGTCGCGATTTCTT
The DNA here is from genome assembly GCF_054602535.1 of Paenibacillus sp. SEL1. Taxonomy (NCBI): domain Bacteria; kingdom Bacillati; phylum Bacillota; class Bacilli; order Caryophanales; family Paenibacillaceae; genus Paenibacillus; species Paenibacillus sp. SEL1. The sequence goes on from NZ_CM137723.1 coordinate 5,408,699, forward strand.
TAATATCCGGATTGGATTTCAAAAATGCATCATAAGCAACCTGACGACGTTCCATCGGTGCAAATCCAGCAACCCATACTTTCACAATGTTACCTTTGCCGCCGATATCCTTTTTCATTTGCTCCAGCGTCAACTCAGCCATGCTTTGGTCATCCTGTGAGAGCACTACCGCACCCGGAACATTGACGGCAGCATCGAACACGATAACCGGAATATTGCGGGAAATTGCTTTTTTCAGTCCTGTCTCCAGCAATGCATCACCGTGATCAGTCAAAATGACATCAAACTGCTGGTTAATCGCACTATCAAGCAGAGAAGCCATTTTAGCCTTATCGTTATCTGCCACAAACTTAGTCAGCGTACCGCCAAATTTCTTAACTTCCTCTTCTACGCCTTGAACATACTGTTGCGAAAATGTGCCCGTGTTAAACTCCATGATCAACGCAACCCGTTTACCCTTTAGATTTAAATTGTCCGTTTTTCCGTTTGTTGTATTCGATCCCGCAGTGCTTGTCCCTTGAGTGCCGCTCTCTGTTTTCGGCACGCCGCATGCAGTGACCAGCAAAACCAGCACCAGTAGCATGATAGCCCCTAGCCCTAGCTTTTTGTTTCTTTGGAGCTCTTTTTGGATATTCATGATTTCATTTCCCCCTCGTTCAATCCACAAAATGATTCAAATTTGATACTTAATATATCGCTTTAAACCAAGTATGTAAATAGGTTTTATGAAATATAGAAAAATTTCCGGTTTTAAAGCCAAAACACAACAAACAACCGCCCCCCGATTGAATACCGGAAAACGGTTGCTGCTTAAATATGAAATCAGGACGGAGCCTAGTCCGAAGATACAATCCTGTTTTGTTATTTTAAATATGAGAAAGCTCACATCTAATTTATTTGGAGCACTGCTTTACCGGAGAACCTCCGATCTATCAGTTGTTGGGCAATAGTTCCAATTTCCTTCCAGGATGTCTCCACTTCGATCCTTGGTACTAACTGGCCTTTGGAAACAAATTCACCTAATAATTTCAGATCTTCCGCCGGCGAATAGCGATTTATCTCCTCTCCTAAAAAGAAGCTATACAAGGTTCTACCACCTAAGCCCCTGATATTAATCGTTGCGTAAGGTGAGGACGAATGTCCCATGGATACACATATTCCGTCTGGCACAAGCTGAGGCAGTAAGGCAGCTAGCGTATCACCACCTACTGAATCTATAATTAGATGATAAGGTCCAAATGCATCAACCGATGGAATCGCGGTATCTCCAACAATAACCTCATTAGCACCAGCCTCTTGAACAAGTAAGGCTTTTTCCGTTGTTCTGGCAACACCTACTGTAAAAGCTCCAGATTGCGCGGCTAGCTGATGTGCAAAAATTCCAACTCCGCCAGTCGAGCCAGTAATCAACATTCGCTTACCGAGCAGCATTCCTCCTTTTCTAAGCGTATAGAGCGCTGACAGACCAGCTACTGGTAAAGTAGCCGCCTGGGCAAAGGTAATATCATCAGGAAATTCAGCCAGTAATGAAGTAGGAGCAGCAACCTGTTCGGCCCATGCTCCCATCAAGAGAAGGCCTACGACACGGCTTCCCTGTTTCGGACCCGTGCCATCTTTAGCCTGCTCAACGACGATCCCAGAAAAATCCCAGCCTGGTCTGATTTGTCCTCCATTATTTCTTGCATCTACAACTTCACCCCGATTAAGAGAGAAGGCTTGTACTTGAACGATCGCTTCCCAAGGCTGGGCCTGTGGGGCGGCAACTTCCTTTATCGCAAAATATCCTGAAGCAAACGGATCTGTTACAATTGCACGAACCATATGATCTCCTCCATGTTTGTCATTGAGAACCCTTTGTAAATCGCTCCCCTTTTTCACAATGTAGTATACTGTAGGGAATCATGTGTACCAAGTGTAGAACTACACCTCATTATGAAAAGGATTGAAAAGAGATGACCATGCCCAAGGATGAGGACTTCCAGCACAAAACATTAAAAATTGTATTGGGAGAGATTGAAGCTGTTCGTATGAAACGCCAGCGGGAATATACCGAGCAATCTCACCCGTTATTGAAACGATTTACTCAGCAGGAGCTTAATGATGAGGCCTGTCCTACATATAAAAATCTATTGGTTGGACGGTCTCGTCGAATACCGGATCGGCAAACGATGATCCATATTGCTGAGTATCTGGAGTGCACTTCAGATGAGCGCAACGATCTTCTCCTCGCCGCCGATTATCTTCCGATCCATTACGAATTGGAAGGACGGTCTCTGGAGCTGGCGCTGGAGCAAGCGCAGCAGATCATGAGTAATCTGCCTTTTCCGGCAATGATCGTCACTCATACCTTAGATATTAAGGGGTTAAATGAGCCGTTTCGCCAGTTATTTGATATCCCCTATGATTCTTTTATGAATGGCAAGCTGAATAAAGTTGATTTTCATTTTAACTCCGATTTTTCCATTCGGCCCCGTTCCACCTTCGATACTGAGTCGTTCGAACAATGGGAGTCTCATGCTATTTATGGGATACAAGCTTTTAGAAGGAATAACATGTTTTCCCGATACGACCATGGGTATAAAAAGTTAATTGACAGATTTCGAAAATACGACGACCTCAATAAATATTGGAATATGCAGCCAAAGGACTCAGCAAATGAAGTTGAGCAATCCAAAATCATTTTGGCCAGAATGGGAACCATGGCCGATTTTGTCCCTATTCGTTACAAGCAAATTCATCTTTCTGTAAGCAGCCACATGTATCCTGGAATTGAAGTGTACTTACCAATAGACGAACCTGCACGCAGAGTATTTGAATATTTGGGGTGTCCTGCAGAATGTCAGAACTTCGCGTTTAATGAATAGCCAGTCAATGAGAAACGAAGGCTCAATAAAAATAGAGGTAGTCTAGGACTTTATTTTCTCGTCCATGGCTACCCCTGTCTGGTTTTGGAGGTCAGTCTAATATTTTGTTTTCTGCGAACCGTAGAGAGCAAATTGCTCTCCACGGTAGTTCTCTTAAAGATTTTTTGGTGTGGCTTAGCCTTAAAGAATAATAGCAATGAGACCGCCGGAGCCTTCATTAATGATACGACCCAGCGTTTCCTGCAGCTTATAGCGTGCATTGTCCGGCATCATGGCGATTTTACCCTGAATGCCTTCCCGTACAATAGAATGCAGCGAACGTCCGAAAATGTCTGACTCCCAAATTTTGATTGGGTCATTCTCAAAATCCTGCATCAGATAGCGCATAAGCTCCTCACTTTGCTTCTCTGTTCCGATAATCGGAGCAAATTCCGATTCCACATCGACACGAATCATGTGTATGGAAGGTGCTGTTGCCTTGAGCCGCACACCAAACCTTGTACCCTGACGAATCAACTGCGGATCGTCTAGTGCCATCTCGGACAACGACGGCGCGGCAATGCCATATCCCGTTGTCTTGACCATTTCCAGCGCTTCAGCGAAGCGGTCGTACTCCCGTTTGGCATGGGCAAAATCCTGCATCATTTGTAACAAATGATCCTTGCCGCGAATCTCTACCCCGACGACTTCGACCAAAATCTGGTCGTACAGCTCATCAGGAGCATACAGATCAATTTCAGCTACGCCCTGCCCCATATTCATCCCGCTCAACCCGGCCCTGTCGATGAATTCATATTCCATAAACTGGCCGACCACTCGATCTACATCACGCAGGCGTCGAATATCTTTAACCGTATCGCGAACGGAATTTTCATAATTGCTACGCAGCCAGTGCTCTTCGTTCAGTACCATGACCCAGCTCGGCAGGTTTACATTCACCTCATGCACCGGAAATTCATACAATACTTCACGAAGTACGCCTGTAACATCATCTTCCGTCATAGTCGCCGCGCTGAGTGTCATGACGGGTATATCGTACTTGGCAGCCAGCTCACTGCGAAGCTGTAGTGTTTCATCACTGCGCGGATGCGTGGAGTTGATAACCAAAACAAATGGTTTGCCAACTTCCTTCAACTCCTCAATGACGCGTTCCTCCGACTCTACATAAGAGCTGCGCGGGATTTCCGCAATCGTGCCGTCTGTAGTGACTACCACACCGAGCGTCGAATGCTCCTGAATAACCTTGCGTGTACCAATTTCTGCCGCTTCCTGAAAAGGAATAGGTTCTTCGAACCATGGTGTGGAGATCATCCTCGGACCATTTTCATCCTCGTAACCTTTTGCTCCTTCTACTGCATATCCTACACAGTCAACCAGACGTACATTCACATCCAGTCCTTCCGTTACTTTGATCTGGACGGCATTATTCGGTACGAATTTAGGCTCCGTCGTCATGATCGTCTTGCCTGCCGCACTTTGCGGCAACTCGTCTACGGCGCGGGCACGGTCCGCCTCACTTGTAATGTTTGGCAGAACAATCGTCTCCATAAACCGCTTGATAAACGTTGATTTTCCTGTTCGGACTGCGCCGACGACCCCAAGATAAATGTCTCCTCCGGTGCGTTCGGCAATGTCTTTAAAAATGTCCACTTTCTCCAATGAAATCCCCTCCTCAAAAGTCTCCGAAGGAAAAATGCTTAAAGAGCATCCGCTTCGTGTTCAACCAACTGCTTGATCCCAGATGCGGCAGAACAGCCTTTAAAATGCCCGGAAGTCGTCCGCCGCCGAGATTCAGGAGACTGATGGAATCGGCGAAACGGCGTAAACTCGTACATGCATTTGGACTGATACCATCATATGTATCCCCTCCGTAAAATATGTTTAGTTTTTTGAAAAATAGATTGCGACAGAGCGATCATTGCAGAAACGATATTTTACGTTTGGGTCCACTCACCTAATATATGCGGGGCAAGGCTCTCCCATGACTTTGTCGCTAGACTAAATAAAAAAGGATGTTTCTCCTGACTGTTTAGAGTCGTCGGAAACCATCCTTTTTTATTCTCCTGATATAATCGGCATTACCACAGTTCATCATCCATCGCCTGACGCTCCAGTTGCCGCCTGATAGCCGCCTTGAGCTTATCCTCCGGTATGGTTACCTCCATATCGCCTTGGACATGGGCCTGGCAGGATAAGCGTATTCCTTCATCCAGTAAAGGTCCCAGCTTCCGCTGCTCTGCATCGCTGGGTTGACCTGCGAATTCAGCCCATCCCGGTGATATTTGTACCTTACACATCAGACAGGCTGCTTTTCCGTCACAACGAGTGGGAATATATACACCCGCTTTACGAGCAGCCTGAAGCAATGACGTACCCTGACCGACCTGTACGCGCCTGCCTGACGGCTTGAACGTAATCTGCACATTCATGAATGGTCCTCCAGTCGTCTTTCTCCTAATAACACAGCTTATACTTCATTGCCCTTCTGGATGACAGAGTGCAACTCTGGCCAAGGCAGAAGTTCTGCAAGCTTGTCCAATTGCTCCTCATTCCAAATATTACTGACTAGTAACTGCTTCAGTACAATTATATGACGTCGCGGGTCGCGCTTCATGACATCAGCAATCGCTTTGTACCGGTCGGGTCGATTTCGCAATATATTGAATAAAAGTTCATGACTGAGCGGCATCAGACGCAGTGAAGCACTCCCCAGCTCAAGCTGAATACCAGTCGACCAAAGTAGTCGCTCGATCTCTAAGCGGTATAACGCTCCGCCACATAATACCTCAAATCCTCCCACCAACTCGACTGGAAATCCCTCCAGATCATAGTGGCTCAGCAATGAAACGTAAGAGCCGCTACGGTCAACCTGCTGTCGATCTATACTCATACCCAGGGGGTGTGAATGAAGCTGCTTCGCGGCATGAATATCCGCATAAATATCAATGTCCCGAGGCAGGCGATCCAGTTCAACTTCTTGCACAAGTAGTGAACAGCTCCCGCCCAGCATCCACGGAACCGACACTGTTGACCAGCTCTCTGCCAAGCTACTCAGCGCAACTGCCAGATTGTGAGGAAGCCTGTCTACTAACACTGATGATATTGCCTCCTTCAACATTATTGCCTCCTTTTCCGTCTTTCCTTCCGTTTCCTGATGGGCATCATTATAACATGTTCGACAGGGCAGTTCGATATTTTGTGTACTGAAAAAGAGGTTACCTACTCCAAAATACAAAAAAAACCGCGAACCTTCCCGGTTCACGGTGAATAATGCTAACTGGCGTGCGGCCAGCGGTCTATTTTTTCATCATCATTTTCATCAACGCTTCCATATTGGAAGGATTCATTCCGCTCTTTTTGACGGCACCAACAATATCCCTTACTGTATCTTCCGACACCGGAATGTTGGCCATCGCAGACACCTGCTTGATAAGCTGACGCAGTTGCGCTTCGCTTTGAAGCGTGTCCGCCTTTACCGTGCCTGCCAGCTTTTTCACTGCATTTTCGGATATGTTTTTGCCGCCTTTTTTGTTAATGGCCTTCAATGCATCTTTCGGAAAGTTTTTATTCACAATCTCCCCTCCTCCGCCATTGCTCAACTCAGTCTATGAGTGGCGGAGACAAAAGGTGATTAAGCGTACATAAGACATGCCAAACGCCTAACTAAAAAAGGCTATCTCATTATAGAAAAAATCTACCATGAGACAGCCTTTATATTATTAAAGCTCATCCGAGCCCTTAAGAATGCCATTGCTCCCAAGTTTGAAGTGGCATGACTTCCATCTCCGTCTTAGGATCGCGACCCATCAGCGCCTCAACGGCCTTACGGACGTCACGTCCTTCAAACAGTACTCCATACAGCACCTCTGTAATAGGCATCTGAACACCTAATTTTTGAGAGATGGCGTATGCCGCTTTTGTCGTTCGAATACCTTCTACGACCATGCCCATAGATTCTAGCACAGCATCAAGCTGTTGGCCCTGTCCCAACAGTGACCCTGCACGCCAGTTGCGACTGTGACGACTCGTTGCAGTGACCACTAGATCACCAATACCAGCCAGGCCGGCAAAGGTTAGTGGGTTAGCGCCCATCTCAACTCCGGCACGGGTAATTTCAGCCAATCCACGGGTCAATAAAGCCGCTTTGGCATTATCACCGAAACCAAGTCCATCTGACATTCCCGCACCCAATGCGATAATGTTTTTTAGCGCCCCGGACAGTTCCACGCCGAGCAAATCACGGTTTGTATAGACGCGGAAATAGGAGTTCATGAACAGCCCCTGTGCGGCTTGTGCAGCCTTCTCATTGGAGGAAGCTACAACGACCGTTGTAGGACATTTCCTCACCACTTCTTCCGCATGACTCGGACCAGACAGCACAGCAATATCACCCTCAGCGACTTCCAGTTCTTCCGAGATCACCGTGGACATACGTTTAAGCGTTTCAGTTTCAAAACCTTTAATGGCATGCACTACCAGCATATCCTTGCTAAAATGAGCTTTCAGACTACGTGCTACCTGACGAGCAGCAGCCGAAGGAGATACGATAATCACTGCTTTAGCACCAGATACCGCAGTCTGCATATCAGTTGTAGCTGAAATGCGGTCAGACAAAATGGAGCCTGGTAAATAATGCTCATTCGTATGCTTCTCATTGATTTCAGCTGCTTGCTGCTCGTTTCTCGTCCAGACAGAGACATCGTTGTTATTGGCCGCAAGAACGGAAGCCAGGGCTGTTCCCCAACTCCCCGCGACCAGCACAGCTATTTTCTCAGACAAGACGATCTCCTCCTTTGGAGCCAAGCTTGTTCTCATTCCCACGTACCAGCTTGACTATGTTGGTACGGTGTCTCCACACAGCGAACAGACAAATGATTAGAGCCGTCCAGAATAACGGCCATGCATAACCAAGCACGAGTAATATCCAGGGAGTCAAAATGACAAATATGAGCGATCCCAAGGATACGTAACGCGTCATTACGATTGCAAGTATCGCAATGATTCCGGCATATAGTGCGGGCAGTAAGGCAAGCGATGCCAATACACCAATAGCAGTCGCAATACCTTTTCCTCCACGGAAGTGAAAATATATCGGCCAGTTATGGCCCGCAATCGCTGCAATGCCGCACAAACCCGATACCCAGGATGATTCTCCACCTAACCAGTGCCCTATTAGCACTGCAATAACCCCTTTAAGTACGTCCAGCAGCAGTACCAGAATAGCTGGGCCTTTTCCAAGCACACGCAGCGTATTCGTCGCACCGGCATTGCCGCTTCCATGCTGGCGAATGTCGATTCCTTTTAATTTTCCATACAGCAAACTAAAGCTGACAGAGCCAAGCAAGTAACTGAGTACGATGGCAACGATTTGTAAAATCAACCTATTCGCTCCTAACTTTCGTCAGACTTGCGCCGTGTAAAGATACGAATTGGAGTTCCTTCAAAATTGAAGGCGGCGCGAATTTTGTTCTCCAGATAACGCTCATACGAGAAGTGCATTATTTCTGGATCGTTTACGAATACAACCATCGTAGGCGGCTTAACAGCAACCTGGGTCACATAGTTAATACGCAGACGACGTCCCTTGTCTGTTGGTGGAGGATTGATGGCAACCGCGTCGGAAATTACATCATTCAGCAAATGTGTCTGAATACGCAATACATGCTGCTGTGCCACATGCTGTACAACAGGAAGCAGCTTTTGCAGACGTTGCTTCGTTTTTGCAGACAAGAACACAATCGGAGCATATGTCATAAACAGAAAGTGATCGCGAATTTTCGTTTCAAACTGGTGCATCGTTTTATCGTCCTTGTCCACGACATCCCATTTGTTAACGACAAACAGCGACGCTTTCCCCGCTTCATAAGCATAGCCAGCAATGTGCTTATCCTGCTCAATAATGCCTTCCTCGCCGTTAATAACGACCAGTACAACATCTGCACGCTCAATGGCACGCATGGCACGCATTACACTATATTTTTCGGTCGTTTCATATACTTTGCCACGTTTACGCATACCTGCCGTATCAATCAGCACATACTTTTGACCGTCTTTTTCAAAAGGTGTATCAATTGCATCACGCGTCGTGCCCGCAATGTCACTAACGATAACCCGTTCTTCTCCCAGAATGGCGTTAACCAGTGAAGATTTACCTACATTCGGGCGGCCGATCAAGGCAACACGAATAACGTCTTCATCATAGTGATCTTCTTCCAGCTCAGGCAAATTGGACGTAATGGCATCTAGCAGGTCGCCTATCCCTGTTCCATGACTACCAGAAACAGCAATTGGATCACCAAATCCATAAGAATAAAACTCATAAATCAGATCGGCGCGACTGAGGTTGTCCACCTTATTGACAGCTACGATGATCGGTTTACCCGAACGATATAACATTTGAGCTACCTCTTCATCTGACTGTGTAATTCCTGCTTTCGCATCACTCATGAATACAATTACATCTGCTTCTTCTATTGCAAGTTCGGCCTGCATACGGATGGATTTTAAAATGACATCCTCACCATCAATCTCAATGCCGCCGGTGTCAATAATACTGAAGGATTTACCATTCCACTCCGATATACCGTATATACGGTCACGAGTGATTCCGGGTTTATCTTCCACGATGGACAAACGATCCCCGATAATCCGATTAAAAATAGTGGACTTACCCACATTCGGACGACCAACGATAGCCACAACGGGTCTTGCCATAAATTCACTCCTCCTGTCAATTCTTCCGCTATATCATAGCAAAAAACATACCTATTAGCGATATGGTCACGTAACAACAATCGGCGAACCCTCTGGGTCCGCCGATGGTGTACGTTATGCTTATTATAAAATGTATTGATTTAAACTCATTTAAATTTGTTCAGCTTATCGCCAAAACGCTCGCCGAGCGTAATGCTCAGACCGGAATTATTGAGGGAAACGTTAGGATTATTCAGTTCCTCACGAGGTGCACGAGATGCACGTGGTGCTCTTTCTGCTTTAGGAGCAGCTTCAGGAGCTTCCTCAGTTTCTTTAATGCTCAGGCTAACACGTTTTTCAGAAGGATTCATTTCAAGAATTTTAACTTTCACTTCTTGTCCTTCTTCCAGAACTTCTTGTGGAGTTCCAATGTGTTTGTGGGAAATTTGGGAAATATGAACCAAACCTTCCACGCCAGGAGCGATTTCAACGAATGCACCGAAGTTAACCAGACGTTTTACAACACCTGTTACGATGTCATTGTTGTTGAATTGTCCAGCAGCCGATTCCCAAGGACCAGGCTGTGCAGCTTTCATGCTCAGGCTGATTTTTCCTTTTTCAGGATCTACTTTCAAGACTTTCACTTTCACTTGATCTCCTTCAGAAACTGCATCAGAAGGCTTATCGACATGAGTCCAAGCAATTTCAGATACGTGAACCAGACCGTCCACGCCGCCAACATCTACGAAAGCACCGAACTGAGTAAGACGTTGAACCGTACCTACGATTTCTTGGCCTTCTTTCAGCTCAGCCATTACTTTAAGCTTGTTGGCTTCGAATTCTGCTTCCAGAACGTCTTTTTGAGAAAGGATCACTTTGTTATTTTCACGATCCAGTTCTTTTACAACAACACGCAATGTGCGGCCTTTGTAATCACTGAAATCTTCAACGAAGTGGCGTTCTACCATGGATGCAGGGATGAATCCGCGCAGACCCACGTCTACCACGATGCCGCCTTTAACGACATCATTCACAACAACTTCAAATACTTCTTTGCTTTCGAACAGTTGCTCCAACTTTTCCCAAGCATTTTCACTGTCGATTGCACGTTTGGACAGAACAAGCTTTTCCTTGCCATCGTCAATGCTGATAATTCTAGCTTCAACCTCTTGGCCTACTTGTACTGCTTCTTCTGCGTTATCCAAACCAGAAGACAACTCGCGAATTGGAATAACTCCATCGTATTTATATCCAATGCTTACTACCGCTTGGTTATCTTCCAATTTCACGATTGTACCCTTAACGGTGTCACCTTTTTTCAGGGAGACGATTTGATCGAGCTCGTCTTGATTTGCCGCTTCAGCAGCTTCTTGATTTTTAATTTCTTCCGACATGTCAATACCCTCCTCAATTCAAAAAAAACCATTTATTTAAACCTGCGCATGGCAGAGTTCAAAACATAAATAAACTTTTGTTCTAGTTTTCCGAGCTTAGACACAATTCATGCAAGCCTTTCAGTTATTCGTAGGCTTACCCGTTTCCTTCATCGTGCGAATACGAGACATAATTGCTTCTGTTGCAAGTTCAAGCGGATCTCCTTCGATATCGGCACCCTTTTGGTAAGCGTCCAAATTGACAGGTTTACCGTATAACACTTTCGTTTTACGGAAAAGCTTGTAATCACCAATAATGGCGACCGGAACGGCAGCCGCTCCACTGCGTAGCGCAAAGCTTGCAGCACCCTTTTTACCGATTCCCCCAGCTCCTCTGGAGCCTTCGGGAAAGATCCCCATAACCTTACCATCACGCAAAATGTTCAATGCCAGCTTAATGGATTCCTTACTTACACCACCGCGTTTGACTGGAAAAGCTCCCAGTTTCCCAATTAGTGGACCCAGTACAGGAACATTAAACAGCTCGGCTTTTGCCATAAAGTGAACCTTTCGCTTCAGCAAAATACCGACTGTAGGAGGGTCAAGATTACTAATATGATTAGAACACAACAGCACTCCGCCCTCGGCAGGAACATTTTCCCTGCCTACCGCCTCAAGTCTAAACAGAACGCGGTAAATGAGACGCAAAATACTGGCGCATACAGTATATATCATTGGCTGATCTCTCCATCCTTCTCCGTTAAGCAATAAGATACGATCGTATCAACGACATCCTGAATGCCCATATGGGTCGTATCAAGCACGATGGCGTCCTCACTGCAACGAAGCGGGGATACCTCCCTTTCCTCGTCAAGCTTGTCACGTGCCGCAATGTCACGTTCTAGCTGTTCCAGAGTGATATCATCAGTTTCGCTCAGTTCTTTAAAACGGCGAGAGGCACGTTCCTGAACACTTGCGGTCATGAACACCTTGACTTCCGCATCGGGAAGTACAGTTGTTCCAATATCACGACCATCCATAACGACACCCTTGCGTGCAGCCATCTCACGCTGGTTTTCAGTCAAACGTGTACGTAAACCAGCAATACTTGAATACTGTGACACGTTGCTAGTCACTTCCATCGAACGGATCACAGTGGTTACATCTTCCCCGTTACAATAAACCTTTTGGCCTGTGGGGTCCGGTACTAATTCAATCACCAGCTCAGGTACATGTTGAAGCACTTTTTGTACATTTTCTGCAGGTATTTCCTTACGCATCATGTACCACGTTGCTGCTCGGTACATGGCTCCGGTATCTACATATACATAAGAAAGTGCTTTCGCCACCAGGCGGGCCACTGTACTTTTCCCTGCACCAGCAGGTCCATCAATGGCTACATTTATTTTGTTACTTGAAGATACATGTTGCCTTGCCAACAGGGAATTCCTCCTAACCTAACCTCAAGAAAAAAGCAGGCATTGCCTGCGACGTGAAAATTATACCACACATTTATAGGCGATGCAAAATAAGCGACAGGTTTACTAAAAAAGAAAAATTTCGGATGATTAAGATTTCCCCCGGAATTCCAGCTGTCTTTCAAAGCAATATTTAATCAGTTTTTGGCGCTCCTGATCAGCGATTTCCTCATATTTCAGCATAATGAGTTTGCGACCGTTTTCCATCTGCTGAATGCGCACAATTTCAGATTGGAACGGAACATGCTCCTGAGTACCGTTTTTATATGGAACTAAAATCCAGCAAGACAATGATTCTCCTTCTTCAAGATGATGAGTTCCCTGGGTGTGAAAAGAAACACCCCCGCCTCCTACATCATGTGTCTCTGCTACAAATCTGGACTCGTTCGCACCATGCTTTACTGCAATTTCCAAGTTGGCCTTAACCCGAAGAAAGTTGCGGCGCTGAATTTTGCTGATGCTGTCTGGAGCAGGTTTGTGGATACGAACCATCCGGAGGATATCCTCTTTAAAACCCGTAACGTGGGTATTAAAATAATTTTTAATCCCACCCTCGCTCATAAAAAATATAGACAGTTCTTCCCCTAGAAACAATTTTTTCAAATGCCCACTTGTTTGTGACATAGGAATTTCAATTAGGAAGTTCTGTGACTCCTCTTCTGCAATACGAGACTTAAATTCAAAAATCTCGTCCTTATGGTCACTACCAGCCACTTGTATGTATAACACATCATTAATTTTGGGAAACAAATGATCCACCATCCTTGTCCATTAAAAGTTCTAATTAAGGTATATAATACCACGACTTTGTGCCTATATTAAGCATTATATTTGTTCGATCTATGACTAAAGCACAAAAAACCTCCTTCATGAAGGAGGTTTAGAGTGACTATTGATTCATTTTCATGTAATCAACTACGCATTACTTGCAGTAACCTGAGGTTCATCTGAATCTTTAACCTCTTCAATCGTTTCTTCCATCCCCGTATTGGCGTTAATATATATCCGGTAAACGGAACCATTGATTTTACCACCAAATTCATAACACAGAACTTCATTCGAAAGTTCATTTTCAATTAAAGCTTTACGGTGGTAAGTTTCACGAAACTCAGGATTCAATTTTGCTCGTGCTGCATTCAAATTCAATTTCGCTTGCGGAATGCGGCGGAGATGACTATGCTCATACACATAATCACTGGATTGAAAACCGATCACTTGTCCGTTATCAAGGCCTGATCTGACTGTGATTTTTTCTGGATAGATAATCACGTCCCCTTGTTGGCTCGCAAATGTAATATTAGCTAAATTCCCGCTCTCATCATACGCAACTGGCTTCATTCCTTTGTAACCTTTTTGTTCAAGGTATTCACTAGCATAGCGAATCGCTTCATTACGTGTTGCTTTTTTAGGACCTACAGCTCTCATGTCATGATAAGAAATAAGCTTGCCGCCTTTTTTCGTAAAATCCATACTGGCCACGGGTTGCTTCTTATTTAGCAGGGTAGCTGTATAAGATGCCCATTCCGTTCCTTTACCGTTTTCGTTCACACGGATCTGACTTTCCGGTTTTCCTGTAAATTCAGCGGCATTTCGTTTAATTTGTTCTGCATTCACTGCCGGGAGACTCAATTTTTTCACAGAGCGTTTATCATAGATGCTGGCTACAGACGGTCCCCAATCCAGCTCCTTGTAGTTTTCCACCTTTTTGTCCACGGTTTTAAAGCCATCAATAATGGTGTTGTCCTTCGGACCAGTTTGCGAACCTGCCGCCATATCTACATCCATCCATCGCAAATTTTTGCTAAGGACCTTTTGCTGCACTTCCTGCATGTTTTTCGAAATTTCTTTGGAATTGTTATATAACGTTTTCAGGTTCGAAATTTCTTTCTCGTTTAAAGGCTCGTGATCCAGATCACGGACAGCGGTCTGATACGAAAACGCGGATAGATGTGACAGTAAATCCTTGGCATGATTAAAAGGCATTACATTCAGAGGCAACTGATTAACCTCATTTTGGGCCTCACTTGCAATCCTCCACACGTTCATCAAACATTTGCGGTGCATCGCGTGTGAAGTATTATGGACAGCAACCGCGTTCCCGAGTTGAGAATGCAGCTGATCCATATGAAACGACAAATCGTGAAACGCACGCTGGTATTGATTTTCCGCTTTTATCGACATGCTATTTGCCTGAAGAGACACCTCTTTTCTCATCTGGCTTTGCTGATAACCCCAAACAAATGCTCCTATCATCATCAGGGTAACCACCGGGAACAATACGGCACTAAGTCGCTTATACATATTGGGAGTCTCCTTTCTTCAAGTACACTACCGATAGTGTGACAAGAAGAATGCTCTCTTATGCATGGTTTTCCATGACTTCAACAATAAACTCACAATTATCGCAAATGCAGCGTTTAAAGCCGGTCTGAATCTGTCCTTGCTCTATACGTCCTCTCAGCACAAAACGTTCCCCACATCTTTTACAATGAATTCTTACTTTTATACGCAAAAAAAGACACCTCTTTCTCTAACAGGTTTGTCAGATCAGTGTGCCCCATTTTGTTACATGTTAACCTTTTCTTCCCGTTTCAACAAACGAAAAGGAGAACGATTATTAGCTCGACTGATCTTCGCCATTCCTCCATACCATAGAAATGCCATAAGTGGAATGATAAACCAGATCCAGTCATGCGAAAATTTCGTTAAAATCAAATCGTATACTCCGTGCCAGAACCATGGAAGCACCAATGACAGCAGCAACATGTATTTGCTCCTCAAGCCCTCTGAAAACTTAGCCTTCCCCATGTAGTAGCCCATCATTACACCAAACATCGCATGACCGGATACCGGTAGCAATGATCTCATCAGCATCATGCTAATCGAAGCATGGCCCGCCCAGGCATATAACAGATTTTCAACTGTTGCAAATCCGAGTGAGACTGCGGCCGCATACAAAATACCGTCATAAGGCTCGTCGAACTCGGTATGATTATAGATGATGTGATACAACAGAAACCATTTAAAAAACTCTTCCACTCCCGCTGAAATGCCGAACACCTGGATTAACGTGTGATCCCCTAGCCAAAGCAGCAGCCCGCGTTGAAAAATCATGACAGGAAGAACCACCAAAAAGCCGAGCAAAAACACTTTAATAACCATGTGCAGTGGCTCCGAATCATACCTGTCCTTCAAGTAAAAATACATCAATAAGGCGAGACCCGGCGCTGTGGCTGCCGCTAAAACCGAAAACAGAAGCACCGATCATCCCTCCATAAAAATGAGTCGGCCCTGCTTTTAGCGCAGAGCCGACAAATTCACTTCGATATCACTTTCGATAAAACGAATCAAGAACGGCTGTCAAAATGAGTGCAGATGACAGCAACTGCCTGCTCAGGAATGACCAGCTTGCCGTACTCTTCCAACATAGCTGGTGTAACGGATGAGCCTTCTCCAAATTCAGCAAGAACCGCAATTAAAGCCGCAAGCTTGGACTCCTCTACTTCTTCTGGTTCCAAGTGCAGAATCCATTTTCCTCTATAATGATACAGCTTACCTGCTTCCGTAGTGTTACTACGAAGCATATGAGCCGCTTCTATGAGTACTTCGAAATCGCTAAACGCGTAAACGATGGAATCGCTATGCTCCAGCGTGACTTCCATTTCGTAGACTTCCTCTGGAAGCTCCTCATCGGGACCCGAACCATACTGTTGATGGTCGTATTTTCCCCGGGTGACGATAACAACCATTCCTTGAGCAGGAAGCGCAAAGACTTCGACAGCTAACGGTCCCGTGGCGTCGAAGCCCAGTTCGCTGTATGCCTGATCCATCATTTCGGTAAACAGCTCATGAACTCTTGGAATTTCTTGCCACATATCGTCTTTTTGAATACCGCGTTCGCTCAAATCGTCAAAGGTAAGGAAAATCCGTATCTTGTCCTGACTTAATCTTTCTATTTTCATACTGGACCCTCCTCCTGGCAGCCGAGTGTTATTAACAGATTATGATGCAATTATGATGCCTGTGATGAAAATGGTTCTATGTAATCATGTTATCATTTTATAATCGTAAATGCACGCAATAAAAAGATAAAAAAAAGAATCATTTGAACGGCTTTTACAAAAAAGCCGCAAAATGATTCGGAATAAAGGTTTCTGGGTTACAATCCCGGTACGGCTGTATGAGTTTCTTTCAAAATTTGCTCGACCTCACGTTTAACATCGGGACTTGTGCTGATGAAGTCTTTAATCAACTTCATATTCTCTTCTTTGTTCTTGGCGGTATGGGCGTTATGAGCGCTTTTATCTGTTTGTGAATGATGGTCTTGATCCTTATGGGTGTCTTCTTTATTGAGCGTTATCTCGCCCATTCCGGGGAATGCCGCGTCCATCATTTTAGTACGGGCTTTCTGCACTAAATTGCCGCTTTTTTTTCCACCCATGTCCATGGATAAGCCCAACATGTTGCGGTTGCGGGAGATCAAGGAGCTTGCGACAGCGCCCAAGACGATTCCCAGGAAAAATGAAGATGTTTTCACAATTAGAACCTCCCTTTGTGGTAGAATCAAGCATAGTGTTCGTCAGTAGTGACAAACTCATACGGTATAAAATACAGGAAGGTGAGATGAAATAATGGGTACAAAAACAGCAGCCATTTTGTTCACCGCATGTCTGCTGCTTAGTGCTTGCACTGCAACCAAGCCGGAATCTGCGGCAACAAGCAAACAGCAGGATTCGGTAGCGTCTGACTCAAGTAACAGCGCCAAAGATCAGAGCAGCGTCTCTTCCCCAAAAAGCAGCAGTAAGCAAGCAGGCAGTGATGATCATAACTCAGCAGATAAAATCAATGCACAAAATGACAAAACCAGCGAAAGCAACGAAACAGGAGCTGCGACATCTGCAACTACCAATAACAAAATGTATCACTTGAACAAAGCCTACAATGTAATTCCTAACCAACAAGGCACCGAAAAAAAAGTCGTGTTACTGACCTTTGATGATGGTCCTAAGGAAGCAGCCATGATTAACAAAATCATAGATGTACTCGATAAACACAAAGCGAAAGCGATTTTCTTCGTAAACGGTTACCGTGTAAAAGAGCATCCTGAGTTGCTTAAGCTTATCCATGACCGTGGACAGCCCATCGGCAACCATAGCTGGGATCACATCGTGCTGAAGAATAAATCTGAGCCTGAGGTCAAAAAACAGATTGAATCGGTACAAAAAGTTGTTAAGGACATTACAGGACAAGCCCCCGTATTCTTCCGTCCCCCTCATGGTGCCGGCGGAGACGTAGGTCGCATGGTCGCTAAGGAAAACGGTCTCCTATACATGACATGGTCCGTCGGTTCTCTGGACTGGACAATGAAAAAGAATCAGCCTAATAAAACGGAGGCACTTCTCAAAAACGTAACGGAACAACTTCATCCAGGCAGCAATATTTTGATGCATGAACTGCCATGGACAGCTGAGGCTCTGGACAGTCTATTGACACGCCTTGAGCAAAAGGGGTACCAATTTGTTGATCCTCAAAGTATTGAAGTTCCTGCCAGCAAATAGAGACTTGCGTATACTCAGTCTTAACTGTAGATGATGCAATAAAGGCCTCCACTCTCCGCTATTCATGCGGAGACGGAGGCCTTTTTACCGTATCATTTTGCGCCTTTACCAAAGCATTTCACTGATGGGTGGTGCACCCTTGATGCCCCACCACAGTAACGCTGCAGTAATCAGCACAAAAAGAGTACTCAAAAAATTTAAAAACCACTTGCTTACCCGAATACGGCGGGACGGAAACATTTCTGCCCGCGTTCGGTACTCACTGGCAGGAGTATCATCCTCCATCGTCACAGCAACTTCTGGTACAGCGGCAACGTGAGCCAATTCTGGCACGGGCCGTGAAGCACGGGAGCGAACTGGTTTAGATTTTGACCTGTCCTCCTCCTTGCCTTTGCGACCATTTCGACGGCTACCATAGGTCTGCACTCTGCTAAGTTCCTGATTCATTCTTCATACCTCCGAAAACGTAACGCTAAGCCAGATATAAGGTCAATCACAAAATGACAAATGATCGGTGCCCACAGACTACCGGTCTGCACATATATGTAGCCCAATCCATAACTGCTAAGAAAAACCCAGCCAGTGGGAATCCAATGCCGTAAATACCGGATATGAATCACCGCAAACAAAATGCTTGTCCAATAAGGACCAAAGCTGTACTGAATTGCACCTCTGAACAAGAGTTCCTCACAGATAGAGACGATAGCTGCTATACAAATAATATGCCACACCGGACGATTTTGAAACAGCATTTGGTTAATACCACCGTCATCCATAGCATCCTCAGGCATAATCCGGGATAGCAACAGATCCACAAGTAACATAGCGGCGGCCAATCCCAATCCCCACCATAAGACGTGCAGAGTGTTCGGCAATGCAAATAGTTCTAACACATTTCTTTTCTGAAAAAATATCCAGATTGCGCCAATCAGCAGGGTCAGCCCCTGAGTTAGATACAAATTGTAAAGCAGCAAGCGGTCGTTCAATTCATGAATTTGCGCTCTTTTCCATTTCATTTTAAGCTTTTTCATAGTTAGTTAGTCCTCTGCATAGTCTTCTTTAGCATCATAGCCAAAAAGTCGGGCGGATTCAAGAAGACTTAAATCTTAATTTTCTGCATTCTGTAGCTATATATCTAGCCGGCTATCCACACATGTCGCATGTCCTATTGACATGCCCATGTAAGCCATGATACATTATGAAAAAATTATTAGCGACAACAACAATGATGGAGAAAAGGTATTGATTTCGTCCTCAGAGAACCGGTGCTTGGGTGGAAGCCGGTGACGAAGTAACTACTTTCAGCGCTCCTGAGTTATTGCACCGAGGTCTGTGGAATACTTCCCGGCATTAGATGCAATCGGCAGAAAACCGTTATCCTTTCGGTCATTTTATGACCGCTGAAGGCAGTCCATTGCGAAATGGCTGCGAATTAGGGTGGTACCACGATAACTCTCGTCCCTTACTATGGAGATAGTATGTGATTCGGGGGTTTTTTTGATGCCCGAAAACCGCAAAGCGCCTCCGCATAAGACTTTTGATCGTCAGTTTGGTGCATAATACTATTTTATCCCTTTTCTGCGTCAATGCGTTATCACACTAGTATTTCACACCGCTCTCCTGTACTTTTAGAAGCATTTCAAGTTTTTTCATGTTCTTTATGGAATGTATTTCAGTTTGAAGTACATCCTGTCCATAAAAGAAGTTAACTTTGAGGAGGAAACCAAATGTTTAAAGTGTTAGTATCCGATCCGATCAGTGACCTGGGCATCCAGCAGCTGATGGATGCAGACGATGTCACGGTGGACAAGAACACAGGTCTCAGCGAGGATGAATTGGTTCAAATTATTGGTGACTATGACGCATTACTCGTTCGAAGCCAAACTCGGGTAACCGAACGCATCATGACGGCAGGTAAGAACCTCAAGGTTGTAGGGCGAGCTGGGGTCGGAGTGGACAACATCGACCTCGAAGCAGCAACACAACGCGGGATTATCGTTATTAACGCTCCTGACGGCAACACGATTACGACTTGTGAGCACACTTTTGCGATGATGATGGCTCTAGCACGTCATATTCCACAGGCATATGCCAAAACCATTGGCGGTACATGGGATCGTAAAACATTCCTCGGTGTCGAACTGCGTAACAAAACACTTGGAGTCCTCGGCATGGGACGTATCGGCAGTGAGGTGGCTAAACGTGCTAAAGCATTTGGCATGAGCATCCTCGGCTATGATCCATTTCTAACGGAAGAACGCGCTGAGAAGCTGGGCATTAAGCTGGCGAGCGTGGACGAAATTATCCGCAACGCAGATTTTATGACCGTACACACACCATTAACACCGGAAACGAAACATATGATTGCTCGTCCACAGTTTGAAGTGATGAAAAAAGGAATGCGCATCATCAACTGTGCCCGGGGCGGAGTTATCGATGAAATGGCTCTTGTTGAAGCCATTGATGAAGGTATCGTTGCCGGTGCAGCCTTTGACGTATTCGAGTCAGAGCCGCCAGCACAGGATCACCCATTCCTGAGTCATCCGAAAATTATCGTCACACCACATCTGGGTGCCTCGACTGTCGAAGCTCAGGAGAATGTAGCTATCGATGTGTCCGAGCAAGTGCTGCATATTTTGCGTGATGAGCCTTTTAAAAATGCGGTCAACATGCCTCCAGTACCATCCAACGTCATGACGCAATTGCAGCCATATTTCTCGCTTGGAGAAAAGCTGGGCAGCTTTGCCGCTCAGATCACGAATCAGGCTGTACGTGAAATTCAGGTAGATTACGCTGGCGATTTGTCCTCTGTGGATACACAGCCGCTGACACGGTATATTTTGAAAGGTGTTCTTAGCCGTCATCTGGGCAGCGATGTGAACATTGTAAACTCTGTACATCTGGCCAAAACACGTGACATCCATCTTGTCGTATCTCAGGCGCCCGCCACCAAGGGTTTTACCAACCTGATTACCGTTACACTCAAGACACAGAGCGGCGAAGAGCAACGTGTATCTGGCACCCTGCTGGCAGGCTATGGCGAACGTATTGTTCGGTTGAACCAGTTCCCGGTAGACGTGGCACCGGAAGCTCATTTCCTGCTCATCTCCCACAATGATAAACCAGGCATTATCGGTCGTGTCGGCACCTTGCTTGGGGAGAACGGCGTCAATATCGCTTCCATGCAAGTAGGGCGTAAAATTGTCGGCGGTGAAGCCATCATGATCCTGACCGTTGATAAAGCTGTACCAAAAGACGTGCTGATTCAACTCGTTGGTTTGCCAGAACTAAATACCGCCCAAGAAGTAGTGTTAAATTAGTTCCAGACAATATTGAGAAGTCCATGGTTTTATAATAAAGAGAGGCGCCTGGCTATCCAGGCGTCTTTTTCTCTTATACCGTTATCTGTCATGAAAGCAATCATCATGCATGAACAGGATGTTCCACGTTGAACAAGATAAATGTTGATTTTTCAACAAAAAGCACCCTCTTCCGAGGATGCCTGCAAACCGGGGTACATCAGCTGGGGCTTATAATTCTGTTACAGACCCAGCTTTGTTTTGTTGGAGATCGGCAGCAAAATAGTAAATTCCGTCCCTTCCCCCAATACGCTGGCAGCAGAGACAGAGCCTCCGTGAGCCTCTACAATGTTCTTGACAATAGCAAGCCCCAAACCAGTCCCTTTATCCTCACCACGTACTCTGGCCTTATCTGCCTTGTAGAAGCGGTCGAAAATATAAGGTAGATCCTCGCTGGCAATGCCTACACCTTCATCCTTAATCCGAATACGGATTAACTCATGCCGTTCTCCCAAAATTCGATCCGCCGCAATAGTAACCTTTTTCCCGCCGGGTGTATGTCTGAATGCATTATCCAGCAAGTTGGTCAATACCTGCTCCAGTCGGTCTTCATCTGCCTCAGGCAGCAGTAAACGTTGGCCTTGCTCATGGTAATCGAGTGTCAGTCCCTGTTCCTTTGAACGTACCGTAAATTTACGGTGAACACGCTCGATCAGCTCATTCACATCCACTTCCTGTCGGTGCATGTCTGTATGACCAGCCTCCATTCGGGCCAGATCAAGCAGATCCTTGACTAACCTTCCCATGCGTAATGATTCATCATGGATGACCTGTACCAGCTCCTCGGATTCTTCAGGGGAACCCGCCATGCCATCCAGCAACGCCTCACTGTAGCCCTGCATCATAGATAAAGGTGTACGGATTTCGTGAGATACGTTGGCCACAAAATCGCTCCGCATCTTCTCCAGCTTCACTTCTTCCGTAATATCTCTAAGCACAGCTACTGCACCGCGGATTGCATTATCCGTATACAGAGGCGCCATCTGCACCGACCAGGAGCCCTTCTTGACATGGATATAGTCTCCGACATCTTCCCCCCTGTCCATAACGGTATGGAACAGAGACTGCAAAGGCTCAGGTACAGAAGCTCCAAACTCCTCCAGATCACGCTCCTGCCACTCCAGCTTTTTCCAGATATCCAACAGACTTTGTGCCGGCGGATTCGTCAAGATGATTTGTCCGCTTCTGTCGAAGGTGATTACGGCATCAGACATGCTTCGCAGTACGCTGGATAAATGGTTCTTCTCCTCATTCAGACTGCGGATCGTTGCTTCCAGTTCCGTAGACATATGATTAAAAGTTTTCGCCAGTTCTCCAATTTCGTCACTGGTCACCAGCGAAAGCCGAGTATCATACCTTCCCTCACGAATCGCATTCGCCGCCTGAATCAACAGCTGCATAGGCTGTGTGATTTTAGTAAAAAGGAATAAGGCAAAAAAGGTCGTCAATAAAAATCCAACAATGCATGTATAGGTGAACAAATGCTTAATTTCCGTCGATTCATACGCCGCAAAATTTCTGTTGATGTACGGCAATAAAAAAAGCCCTAAAAAAATAAGCACAGAGCCTACAAGACAAATGATGGTGATCCACAGCTTGCCTACCAGCGATCTCCAGAAGTTCACGTTATTTTGGAACCTCCAGCTTATAACCTACGCCCCACACGGTCGTAATCATAGCCGCTGCCTCTGGCGATACTTTATTCAACTTTTCACGAAGCCGTTTCACATGCGTATCCACAGTACGCAGATCACCAAAAAATTCGTAATTCCAAACGTCTTTCAGCAGTTCTTCGCGCGAGAAGACTTTATCTGGCGACACCGCCAAATAGTGCAACAGCTCGTACTCTTTAGGCGTGAGACTGATTTCAATCCCGCCCGCAGTTACCCGGTGCGCATCATGCTCAATGATAAGATTCGGAAAAACAATACTATTGCTTGGTACCACCTCTTTCGTTAAAAAGGCAGTTTCAGACGAACGGCGTAAAATCGCCTTCACCCGGTAAATGACTTCTCGCGGGCTAAAGGGCTTAACCACATAATCATCGGCTCCGACTTCAAAGCCTTGTACACGGTTCACTTCCTCACCTTTGGCAGTCAGCATAATTACAGGTGTAGATTTAGTCTGACGCAGCCGTGTACACACCTCAATCCCATCCATCCCCGGAAGCATCACATCGAGCAAAATAATGCTGTAATCGCTTGCAGTCGCTTTTTGGAGGGCAATCTCACCATCCTCAGCTTCGTCAATTGCATATCCTTCTTTTTCCAGATACATCCGCAGAAGGCGGCGAATGCGTTCTTCATCATCTACAATTAATATGCGGTTGCTTTGTTCTGACATATTCCCAGCCCCTTCGCTAAAAAAACCATTCTCTCTATTTTACTATTTTCCCGTGCTTGGTCAAACTTTACTCTCATCCAACAGTCTCTTTACACCAAAAAGGCCGGGGTTATGACCCCCGTCCTGTCCGTTTCTTTTTCGTGTTGTCTGATTTGGCAAGTTGAATGAGACGGTTGATTTCGTCCTTGGTTAAGGGTCTGGTCAGACCGCGCTTCAAGTTTTGTAGCAAAAGATCACCGAAGGCAATCCGCTTGAGTCTGATGACCGGGTGTGAAATGGCCTCAAACATCCGTCTTACCTGGCGATTTCTACCTTCATAAATGGTAATCTGGATCACAGACTCCTTACCATTCGGATCTACATCTTTATATTCTACCTCGGCTGGTGCAGTAATGCCATCTTCCAGCACGATTCCTTTTTTCAGCTTGTCCAGCTCAGTACCATGCGGAACGCCTTTGACAGTTGCCACATATGTCTTGGGCACATGATGCTTGGGATGGGTGAGCAGATTGGCGAACTCGCCATCATTGGTAAGCAACAGCAGTCCTTCGGTGTCGTAATCGAGACGCCCTACCGGATATACGCGTTCCTTAACGCCTTTCAGATAGTCTGACACGATTTTACGGCCTTCCGGATCGGAAGCACTCGTAATGACTCCTTTAGGTTTGTTCATCATCAGATAGATTTTTTTCTCGGTTTTGATCGGGCGTCCCTTTACCGTAATCATATCTTGATCAGGGTCTGCCTTCGTTCCCAGTTCAGTTACGACAACCCCGTTCACTTCCACGCTGCCCGCCTGAATAAGCTCTTCACATTTACGTCTGGAAGCTACACCAGCTTGGGCCAATATTTTCTGCAATCTTTCCATGTTCGCTAATTCACCTCATGCTAATGATACCCATCCATGAGCAAAATCACAACCCCCGTTCAAAAAACGATGCAGAAATTAAAATACAAGCAGGCAAATGGCAATGGCTGCCACAAAACCAACCACATCTGAAAATAGTCCTACCTTCAAAGCATACCGTCCATTGCGGATACCTACCGCACCAAAATATACAGTTAGCACATATAGCGTCGTGTCTGTGCTGCCCTGAATCGTTGAGGCGATCCGACCGATCATGGAATCCGGGCCATAAGTGCGAATTAGATCCGTCGTGAACGCAAGTGAACCGGTCCCCGTCAATGGACGAAGCAAGCCTAAAGGCAGTACCTCACCGGGTACACCCCAGTGTTTAATCCATGGGGTTACCCAGGAGATCAAATAGTCTAAAGCGCCGGATGCTCGAAAAATGCTAATCGCCACCATCATGCCTACAAGATGAGGAATAATGCTGATGGCGGTAGAAAAGCCGTCTTTGGCTCCATCTACAAAAGAATCGTAGACAGGTACCTTTTTAGCATATGCATATAAAGGAATAAAAGCGAGAATAACCGGAATGGCCCAAGTCGATACGAGGTTTATAAAATTAAGCATGCCTCCCTCATCCTTTCCAAGTGGTGTCCCTGCCCTTGGCAGCCGTGATTCCCGTTCGCGGAACGGCAGGTGAAGATGCGGGCAGCGTCGTTGAAGAGGCAGCAGATGTTGGTGCTGATGAGGTGAGTGATGCCAAGGATGTCTGGGACGGCGGAATCGCTGGAGGACGGCGGCGCAATTCTCGACTACGGTACCAACGGTCCGCCGCAATTGCGGCAAAGGTGGCTATTGCGGTCGCTACCAGTGTCGTACCGACGATTTCTGCCGGATGTGCGGAATGAAAATTAAGCCGTATCGCGATCAACGTCGTAGGAATAAGCGTAATACTGGCCGTATTCAGGGCGAGCAGCGTACACATGGCTGGTGTGGCGGTTTGCTTATCTGGATTGAGCGTCTGCAACTCTTGCATAGCCTTGATTCCCATCGGTGTGGCTGCATTCCCCAGACCCAGCAAATTGGCGCTCATATTGGACAAAATGTAACCCATAGCGGGATGATTACGCGGAACATCAGGGAAGAGAAAGGCAACCAAAGGAGAAAGCAGCTTGGATATTTTCTGTAAGAGCCCACCATCTTCAGCCAGCCTCATCATGCCCATCCAAAACACCAGCACACTTATCAGTCCAAAGCACACTGTAACCCCCGTAGTTGCCCCGTCAAAAGCTGCTTTCGTCACCACCTCAATATTTCCCTGCGCGGCAGCAAATACAAATCCAATACAAATCAAAGCCACCCATATGAGATGAATCATGGCTGATTCCTCCTTTTCCCAATGATGTGACACGTCCCAGCTCTAATTTCCTGCTTGCCCTAGGCTCCAAACAAATTTTTTAGGATTTCGTTCCACCTGCTCGTCCAACCTCGTTGCTGAGTATTGTTCGCAGGATCTTGTGCAGTTGGAGCCTCTTGCTGTGGCTGTACGGTACTTTGAGCAGGCAGCTTACTACCTTTTTCATACACAGGAACAGAACCGATAAGTTTACCTTCCAATAGGAATTCGACCCGCCCTCGTAAGCCAAAAGATACGTCCGCTCTGTCTGCAGAAGCAGAATTTTTATACAACACCAGTCTTTTGTGCAACTGGGTCTTCTCACCATCATGTAAAGGATAGGCAAAGCTTGTACCTGTTAGTAGTGGGTAACCATCG
Source organism: Paenibacillus sp. SEL1 (assembly GCF_054602535.1). NCBI lineage: Bacteria > Bacillati > Bacillota > Bacilli > Caryophanales > Paenibacillaceae > Paenibacillus > Paenibacillus sp. SEL1. Next base: position 5,434,991 of record NZ_CM137723.1, read on the forward strand.
ATAGGTTGCTGCTTGTCCGTAATTGGAATGAGCGGATAATATCGGAATCCGTAATCAAGCATACGTGCATGATCGTTCCAATCGTCCCCGTCATTCAAGGTAACGGCAGCGAGCTGGCGACCGTCCCGTGTGGCCGAGCTGACCAGACAACGAAACGCTTTTTTGGTAAAGCCGGTTTTCACACCGTCAGCTCCCTCATACAGCCGCAGCATTTTGTTTTTGTTGTGCCATGAGTAGTCCCAAGAATCGTTGGGATTCGGTGCTTTTTTTAGTTCTGTTTTTACGATACGGGCAAAAGTTGGATTATGCAGCGCATAAGCAGTAAGTCGGGCCATGTCATTGGCTGAGGAATAATGTCCCTCGGCATCCAGTCCGTGAGGATTAGCAAAATGTGTGTGGCTTAGCCCAAGCTGAACCGCCTTGTCATTCATCAAATGGACAAATCCCTCTTCCGTCCCCCCCACATGCTCAGCAATGGCAGAAGCGGCATCATTACCAGAACGGAGCATTAAGCCGTACAGCATATTTTCCAGCGACATTTGTTCACCCATTTGCAGAAAAAGCGAGGACCCTTCTTTGGCATACGCGGTTGGACTCACCTTTACCCGGTCCTGCAAGCGTCCATGTTCAATGGCCACGATTGCAGTCATAATCTTGGTCAGGCTGGCAATACGTAGCTCCCGGTCACCCTGGGTAGAATAAATGATTCTTCCTGATGTGACATCAATTAAAGAAGCAGCCTGTGCATGGGTTCCTATTGCGGGCGGCGCTACTTCTGTTTTTATCGCTCCCCGAACGGGCTGTGGACTCAGCAAGGTAAGCGGCAATGACAAAATAAGCAGAAGCACCAGCGGCAAAACAAATGCGCGTGCCTTGTTCAAGAAATGGCTGTGGTCCGCGTGAATGTGTTGCTTTTTTTTAAACATTTGGATTCCTCCGGTTTTGAGCAAGTCTTGTACCATTCTATGTCCAAGCTGTTCAAAGTATGTCCACCTTTATAACAGAAAATTCCTTTACGGGACAGCCATTAGCTGCTCTCTTTTTGCTTTCTTTCTGCATAAACCAAGCAACTTGCCCTCCCGAGTACATATATATTAGTTACCAAAGTTAAATATGGATCGGGGGTTACATCATGCTGCGTCTCCAGTTTGAAATGATTTTAAGATCGCGGATTGTAGAGTCCGCAGAAGCATTGCATCGAAGCGGTGTATCCTTTGCCACTTTTGCTACCGCACGTTGCAACCAGCAATTTTGGGATTTAACGGAAAAGGGTGGTTTTCAGATCAAAGCAGGTGTCACTCCGGCAGAGGGGATCAGAGACATTTTTTTAAACGGTCATCAATACGCTTTTGAATGTGCAACAGCTATGGTTATTGTGCTGTACAAAGGAGTGCTGGATTCCATTCTGGAAAGTGAGTTTAATCGGATTTTTGCAGGTATGCTGCTGTATGACTGGCATTATGACAGTGACCTCAGGCTCATACAGCAGCAAGGGAGTCATAAAGCAGCTCCTGGCGATATTCTGTATTTCAACAATCCAGATGTGTCATCTGAAACATTGGAATGGAAAGGAGAAAATGTCGTTAAGCTGAAGGAAGACTTGTTTTATGGACATGGGATTGGCATCTTGCCGGCGAAGGGTATTATCGATTCCCTGAATCAACATCGTCGGCCGGAAGCCACGGTATCTGCTTATTTGACGAATGAAGTGGTCTATCCGGACTTCATCTACTTATCGCAGTTCGCTACCGAAGGAATTCGGAAAAATGAATTGTCGCTGCATACTTTGTATCACCAGGAATACAGTCACCGTATACATGCTGTCATTGGGGGAAGGCAGTATATTCTGGGATAGGACCAAGTGTAAGCAGAAAAGAAGGTATTCCTTAGCCTATACTCGGCTTTGGGATACCTTCCGGAGAGAACGCATTTCATTTCCAATGACTTTTACAAGTAAGCCGGTCCAGAATTACTTTGATCAATATTAATATCTACAGGTACCTGTGGAGGTGGAGTCTGCACGTTGCCGCCTGTATTCTGGAAGATAGACTGAACCTTATCAATCAGGTATGGGGTAGAGTCAATGAGTTTCTCAATCAGATGCGTTTGATTGTCCAATGGAACGATTTGTGCCCCCTGTTTGCCAACAACCAGAAAAGCAATGGGATGAATAGATACACCACCACCGCTACCGCCACCAAAAGGATGAACTTCCTTCCCGCTATGATTACCGGAAGCCGAGGAAGTATCAAGTGCCTCTTCGTCTACGTTAAAATCACTTCCCCCGGCAGCGAAACCAAATCCTACCTTACTGATTGGCAAAATAACGGAACCATCGGGTGTTTCCACCGCGTCTCCCACAATCGTATTCACGTCTACCATGGCTTTGATGTTTTCCATTGCGGTTTGCATGAGCCCTTGAATCGGGTGATCTGACATGATTAATTCCTCCTCTGCTTATCTCAAGCGTAGATTGCCTTTTCTTTCGCTATTGTGCGCAGGGGTTCAAGGAAATATGTATGTCATCCGATTCGGTTATGTCTTAATCTGGAGGACACTGAGATCCCAAAGTTCAGAAAGATTAAGTTTCACCACACTTCATTGTTTATCTTTCATTGTTAGCTTGAAGATCTTCATTTTTTTTGAAAAAAACCCGCTTCCATGCCTCGGGTCCACCCGGAACGCGCCATATGCGGTAAGCTAAGATGAGCATGGAGAAAATTAAATAGCCGAGCGATACGTTTGCTTCACAGTTCAAAGTGGTGGTAAAACGCAAGCGATCCACCCAATACGGCACAACATACAGCTTAGGGGTACAATCCATGCGCACAAAGCTGGAAGCAAAACCGATCAAGGTCGTTTTTAATCCCCACAAAATACCGGTTGAGGTAGCTGTATAAGCCGCGTCAGCAAGACTAATGTTGGTGGACCACTCCATTTTGGACATCGTCACATGTGCCAATGTATGTCGCAACCATCGATTGAAGGATTTCGTTCCCTTGAGCAAAACCCGTATATCATATATAAATTGCTTGATTTTTTCTGTATCAATATTACCGCTATCCACGGAAGCATCCGTTTTATGTATGTTTTTGTTGCGATCAAGCCGATAGAGAAGCCCTTTTTTCAAACCTGTTATGAGAATGGCCGGAACATCGTAATTTATTTTAATCATCCCGTATAGAAATCTGATCTCTAGATGCGCCCGATCATCATTGTCATGTTTGGCAATATCCAGCTTCAATCGAATACGAGAGAGCAGAATAGCCAGCACAAGTAATATAACGACGATGATGGCGATACTGATCCATTTCCACACTGGCGAGTCCTCCCTACCTTTTTGCTATAAATATCATGGCAAAAATAGTATGACCGTTCGCCGGAAAATCATGCATCTTAAATACCAACAGCCAGCCCCTAAATACTTGAGGACTGGCTGTCTATTTGAAATTTTACATAAGTGAGCCGCAAGATCCGGATGAACTTTATTGGGATTCAAGATCCAGATCGTTGGCTGCAGGCTGGCTGCTCTCCAGACGCTCGAACAATAATTGAGTCTCTTCCTCCAAATTGTCCGAATCTTCGAACAACTCCGGTTGTGGTAGATCTGCCAAAGAGCCCAGACCGAAATAATCCAAAAATGATTTCGTCGTTCCGTACAATATTGGCCGTCCGATGGCTTCAGCTCGACCTTTCTCTTCAATGAGCTCCTTGTTGACCAGTGTATGTATGGCCCGCTCGGATTTGACCCCCCGAATCTCTTCGATTTCAACTCTTGTAATGGGCTGGCGGTAGGCCACAATGGCCAGCGTCTCCAAAGCAGCTTGAGACAGTGAGGCACGTGCCGGAGAGTATGCGAGCTTTTCAAAGTAAGGTGCATGTTCGGATAAAGTTGCAAGCTGATAATGACCGGCAATACGGACAAGTTGCAGGCCTCTTCCCCCCTGCTCCATGTCCTGCTTCATATCTTCCAGGCACTGTTCAACCAGCTCTTGCTGCTGCTCTACAATGTCGGCGATCTGCTTGGTGGACAACCCTTCCTCTCCTGCGAGAAACAGCAGTCCCTCAATAATTGATTTCAGCTTCAGATAATCCATTAACCCGTAAATCCCCTCTCCACTCCATTACAATATCATCGAAAAGCTTCTCCTGATAACAGAAAATTCGCTTCATTTTCATCAGTTCAAGGATAGCCAAAAAGGTCACAACCACTTCATGCCGATACATATCCTCATGCATCAGCTTGGAGAACAGCAGCCGTCCTCCATTCCCCACCATCTCTAAAGCTCCAATAACTTGCCGGATACGATCCTTGACTGATATTTCATCCCGATGAACACGGGTTACCGTCGTACGTCGTTCTGCTTTGCGCAAAGCACGCTGAAAGGCCGCAACCAAATCGCTTGCATGCAGCCCATGCACCGGATTTGCGGGTTCAGTGGGCAGGAATGCGCTTAGATCTTCTGGCTCCTTGCCATAAATTAGACTCCGCTCCCACTCACGTTCACTTAGATGGCGAGCAATCCCTTTATATTTACGATACTCCACCAGCTTGCGGACCAGTTCCTCACGTGGATCATAATCCTCTTCCTCATAAAAATCCAAATCGTCATATTCCATCACAGGTGGCTTGGGAAGCAACAATTTACTCTTAATAGATAAGAGCGTCGCCGCCATCACCAGAAACTCGCTCGTAATGTCCAGTTCCAGCTCCTGCATACTGTGCAAAAAAGCCATATACTGATCAGTAATATCGCTAATCGGGATATCCTGAATGTCGATCTCGGCTTTATCAATCAGATGCAACAGTAGATCCAGCGGACCCTCGAATGTTTCCAGCTTGTAATTTACGACTGTCAATGTGCTTCCCCCTGCCTTACTCCAATCATCATTCAACAATACCTTTCCCTATAGCACTTATGCTCTACGTTATCAATCCCTCTTTCTGTAGTATATACGTCATCGCCTTGCTTAACAATCCAATCCCTTTTTCACCTTGCAGTTTATAGCGTTCTATTCAGCTATTCCTATAATTAAAATTGCTTGCCGAGATTGGCCATTTCAATCGCAGCCAATGCAGAATCCCAACCTTTATTACCAGCCTTCGTGCCTGCTCGTTCAATAGCCTGTTCAATGTTTTCTGTAGTCACTACACCAAAAATAACGGGCACTCCCGTTTTCAGGCTGCTCGCTGCCACACCCTTGGCCACTTCATTGCAGACGATATCATAATGTGAAGTAGAACCACGGATGACCGTACCTAGCGTAATTACGGCATCATATTTGCCGCTTGCAGCCATTTTTTGTGCAATCAGTGAAATTTCAAATGCACCCGGAACCCAAGCTACATCAATTTCATCTTCCTGTGCACCATGTCGTTGAAGTGCGTCAATTGCGCCGCTTAACAGCTTGCTCGTAATAAACTCATTAAATCTGCCTACCACAATACCATATTTCAAACCGTTCGATACGAGATTACCTTCTAGAAAACGTGCCATGTTTAATCAACCTCTCTTAGTTTAATTATTTAGGGACTTCGGACAATACTTCAGATTTACTTGGAACCGAGATGTATTTTTACAATGACAAACGACGACGGTAGTCCACCAAATGCTGAATACTGATCAGCTTTAATTGATGCCGCTTGGCGACCACTGCCAGATCAGGCAGGCGGGCCATTGAGCCATCTTCCTTTATAATTTCGCAAATGACCCCAGCAGGCTTGAAGCCACTGAGTCGGGCCAGATCAACAGCCGCTTCAGTGTGACCAGCACGCTGCAAGACACCACCATCGCGAGCAATCAGCGGGAACATGTGACCAGGCTTACGGAAATCACTTCCTGTGACCGCTTCGTCTGCCAAGGCGCGTACAGTCAAGGAGCGCTCGGCCGCTGAAATACCCGTTGTTGTCTCCATATGATCTACCGATACCGTAAAGGCAGTACCGTGGAAATCTGTATTTTGCTCTACCATAGGATGCAATTCCAAGGCCTCGGCTCTTTGTCGTGTGATTGGCACACAGACCAACCCGCGACCTTCTGTAATCATGAAATTAATGACCTCAGGCGACGCTTTTTCAGCCAAAGCGATAAAATCGCCTTCATTTTCGCGCTGTTCATCATCCACTACAATAACAACTTTACCGTTTTTTAAGTCCTCCAACGCTTCTTCGATGGAATCCAAACGAATCTCTTCGTCATGTTCCAACTCGCCATGCTCTATGACGTTTGCCATTGCACTTGTTTGGCTACCTCTATCCATAACACTTTCCTCCTTATGTCTTGTGCCACGAATGCTCCTAAACAAGCTTACCCTTCAATATCAGGCAAAGCCGTGTTTCGCCAAATAGTCCAAACTGAGAGGAGCTTCTTCTACTCTCTCCGCCTCCGCTGCACCTCTGTAATTTAAAAGCTGTTCTACATATTTGCCCAAAATATCGCATTCGATATTGACGGTATCTCCCTCACGTTTGGCTTGTAAGGCCGTTTCGGATAAGGTGTGGGGAATAATGGATACGGCAAAGGTATCTCTCGTACGCTGTGCGACTGTGAGGCTGATACCATCAATTGTGATTGACCCTTTGAGAAGAATATATTTAAATAATGTTTTATTTTTAGGCTCAATTTCGAACACAACTGCATTCTGATCTGATGTTACCCCGCGAATCGTTCCCGTCCCGTCCACATGTCCTTGCACGATATGTCCTCCGAACCTTCCGCTCGCCGCCATCGCTCGCTCCAGGTTGACTCGGCTGCCTGATCTCAACTCTTTCAGATTACTGCTGCGAAAGGTTTCCGGCATCACATCAACCTTAAAGTCTTTCGTACCGATCTGTATCGCCGTCAGGCAAACGCCATTCACTGAGACACTGTCTCCTATTTTCAAATCGCCCAACACCACGGAACCCGAAATCCCCAGCACCATCGCTTCACCGCTTTTGGAAATAGTTTGAATGCGACCCACTTCCTCGACCAATCCGGTAAACATGCCTTCACTCCTTTCCACTACATTTCAGTTTATCCCTAATTCATCAGCTATAAGCGCAAAAAACCCCCAGTTCGGATTCAATCCGTCATGGGGGTGATGAGAGTCACATTTGTAGTATACAAGCGCAGTTCATATGCATCTTAAGACGACATGAAATCATAGGTTTGCCAATAGAAAGCATGACTGAGGATACAACCAAATACGCTCTGAACACCATCAAAAAGAAAGCTTAAGCAAGCTATCGCCCGATGCTGTCCTACAACGAAATAAGCCGTACGCACAATTGGGTATGCTAAAAATCGGCACATGTCACGTCATGCACATGCGCTTCGTATCCTTCTCCCATCCAGACTATACTGTCGGTCCCGGATTTGCACCAGGTCCACCTTCTGCCGATCATTCAGCATCCGGGTCACGGACTAAGCCATGCTGTTTCTCACAAAAACGGTCCACAAACATGTCATCACCGCCGGTGGGGAATTTCGCCCCGCCCCGAAGGATCTTGCTCTTATTTAATTGAATTAACATTAAACTTGTTACGTATATTAGCACCGACTTCTAAAAAAAGCAAGTTATCTAATAGAAGCTCCTGCTTTGGTTTTGACATATTGGCTGGAGAGTTCTTCAAACCAGGTTTTATCATTCATATGAAGCGCCAAGTCAATCAGATCAGCCAGTTCCTCGACTCCCAACTCTGTTGCATGATCAAAGGTAATTACGGCTGAAGCAACCGGTCCCCGTCCTTCCTCAGAACTTGCTTCATAATCCAGTCGCACATCAACATGTCCGTCAATAAACTCGCATTTCAGAAAATAAATAATTTCGCACATTAAAATGGGGCGTACCTGTGTTTCTAACACGCAATCCATCACCTTGGCAGAATAATGCTGGTTCGTCAGCGTGAATTTGTGTTCTGTCGCTGCCAACGATGCCCGTCCAAAATCATCCGTGAACTTTAGCTCCACTGGCTGGATGTTCATAACCTTAGGGATCTGCTTCTTTATAATTTCGATTATTTCAACTGTATTCAGCTTAATCATTACCTGCACCTCATTGCATCTTAAAATTCAGAAGAAAACTTTTTAACGTGCCTCTTATAGGCCTCCACTCCTATATCGGAAATCATTACCTGTTTTTTTATGCTTCAACCCATAAACGACAAAAAAGATTCTTTGCGCAATAAACGCAAAGAATCTTGATTGAACCACTACAGTAACAGCGGCTAACAATGTTAATCGATGATTATGCAAAAAACGTAATTATAGCTCTGAAATTTCATGTTTCTTTTTCAGGATAGTCCAGCGACGCTCAATCTCCTGCTCAAAGGTAGCCAGCGTAGCCTCCTCCTTGAGAAGATGCTTCGTTTTACCCATTAATTTCAACCATTCAGCAGCTGGAATCCGTTTTCCCTTGTCTTCCGGATTGTACGTAATCGTCGTACTGCCTTGCTCTATTTCGTACAAAGGAAAGAAACAAGACTCGACTGCAGCGCCCACAATGCTGGTGCCCAGTCTGTCTTCGGATTTCCAATTCAGCGGGCAGGCGCACAGGATCTTACCATAGGCCGTACCCACGTTGTTCGCATACCATTGAGCCTTGGCTGCTTTGCGCAGCATATCCTGCGGATGACTTTCAGCTGCTGTAAAAGCATACGGAATGTTACAAGCAGCCATGATTTGCACGGTATCCTTGTGATGTCCTTGCTTTCCTTTTTGCATTTTCCCTACACCCGACGTACTGGTCATGTGACCAACCGGAGTGGAGTATGATTGCTGTGAACCTGTATTCATGTACCCTTCGTTATCATATTCCAGCATGATCAGCTTATGATTACGCAGAGCCGCACCAATCGCAGAACCCATACCTATATCCATCCCACCGTCACCACTGATCATGATAAAGGTCGGATCGTCCGACATTTCAATTTCATTACGGTGCTTCATTTCCATATAAGCTTCCAGCGCTCCTGAAAGTGTAGCGGCCCCGTTTTGAAAAAGATTGTGGATCATCGGTTGTTTGTGTGATGTATATGGATACCCTGTCGTCGTCACATAAACGCAGCCTGTCTGGAACAACACGACAATATCCCCTTCAATACCTTTGAAAAACAGTTCCAGCGCAGACAATGCCCCACATCCTGGGCAAGCCCCGTGACCTGGTGTAAGACGGCGTGGTTTGGTTGTCAACGACCGCAGGGGTGGCACCTTGACTTTGAGCTTCCCGGTCGCCTCGTCCGGCGTAACCTGAATCAGGCCCGTACGGTATGCATTGCCACGTGGCGGCTGCATAACTTGCGGCATCACCTTGTCCGGTGAACCCGGATTAATACCGTAATAATCAAAGGGCTTCTCCGCTCGTCCGGCCTCTGCCGCCTCAATCGCAAGCTGGAAGAACGCCTCTGCATCTTCCGCATAAAAATCCTTGCCGCCCAAGCCAAAGATACGGCTCAACACGAGTGTCCGATTCAGTGGGTCCTCCTGCAAGGCCGCCTTAATTTCATGCGTTAAATTCCCGCCGTCTGCCCCATACGAGTCTGCACGTTCACCTACCAGCAGCGCCTTGACATCACGTAAGGCTTCCCGCAGTTGTGCGGCTGGGAACGGTCGGATGATATTCGGACGTATCACACCAGCTTTAATCCCGCGCGCACGGAGTTGATCCGCCACATCCTTAGCCGATTCAGCCGCCGAATTCAACAGGAATACCGCGACCTCAGCATCCTCCATTTGATACAGATCTAAAATCGGGTATTCCCGACCGGATAAAGCGGCATATTCTGCTGCTACCTGCTCATATACTCCTTCTGACAGCTTCAGTGCTTCGGACAGCTGAACATGATTATTCGTCAGGTCATCACCGTTCATATGCGCACCTACGGTAACAGGATGATCAAAATCAGTAATATTCGGATAATTTAAGTTCGGGTTAGGACCTACAAAACCGCGCACGGTCTCAGCATCTGCAAAATATTGCACTTTACGTTTTTGATGGGACGTATAAAAACCGTCATATGCAACCATTACAGGTAGCCGAACATCGCTATGCTCTGCGATTTTTAGTGCCATGATGTTCATATCATACACAGCCTGTGGTGTACTTGCCGTCAAAATGACCCAGCCTGTATTCAAACCATAGTACAGGTCCGAATGATCCCCGCGAATATCCAGGGGACCACTGACAGCTCGTGTCACCAGATTCATAACCATTGGAAAACGGGTACCTGACTGAACAGGTAACTGCTCCAGCATGTACAGGAAACCTTGCGAACTAGTGGCGTTCACAACCCTCGCTCCCGCTGCGGCAGCTCCATAACAAATCCCTGCCGATCCGTGTTCTCCGTCTGCTGCAACCAGCTTAATATTATGCTGACCTCTCGTTCTCATCTGATCCAAATACTGCGCTACCTCAGTAGATGGAGTAATCGGGAAATATCCCATCATATGATAATTAATCTGCGCAGCCGCTGTAGCTGCCATTTCATTACCGGATTCGAACGTTGTCACTTGCGCGGCGCCTGTCTGTTTGAGTTCTTCCTCTAGTTTTGCCATTACGCACGCCCTCCTTCATATACCGGAAATTGGTGGGCAACTCGATTCTGTTCCGCCCATCCCCATTGCTCACGGCGCGAGCTTAATGCCCCCGATGGGCAAATATCTACACATTTCAGACATCCTTTGCAATACTGGTAATCAATCCCTTGCAAAAATGGCATCATTCTTCCGCGTTTGTCAGCTTGCTCTTCCCATACAAAACAGTAATCGGGGCAAATCGAATCACACTTGGCACAGTGGGTACATTTATCAGCTTCATATTCAGGCACATACCCCTGACGTGAACCACTAACATCTCTCGTCATGCTGTTTCCCTGAGTTGCAATAACGCCCCCCAGTAGTTGCGTTTCGTATCCCATCAATGGCTGCGGACGTTCAAAAACCCGATCCTCTGCGTCATCAGTAACTGGATATTCGTGCAGTTCCATCTCCTCATAACCACGGTTAAACGTACGGAGATTAGGTTCCACTAACAGCGGATTTTTCTTTTCAAAGGTACTGCGTATAACCGATCTCATCGCTTCCGGGTCCAGGAAATCACAGACACGGAACAAGGCACCGAGCATGGACGTATTTAGTTTGGTTCGCTCTTCCAGTGCGATGCCCATCGCATCCACCACCGCTAGTGTACCGGATACCAGTCCCAAATCAGCCCGTATTTCTTCTGCTGGACGGGTGGAATTAACCACTACAATCCCATCCGCTGGCAGTCCGCTGATTACATTTACCGTTTTGTATAACGTTTCATGGAAAATGCCTACCACATGCGGTTGCTCAATCGGACTGTGATCCCGAATATCGACCTCCGGCTCACAGAAGCGGACGAAGCTTTTAACCGGAGTTCCCTTTTTTTCCGAACCGTAGGACGAAAAATTTGAAGCATTCAGCCCCAGACCAAGCACCCCGGTTTCGGCCAACATTTTGCCAGCCAGATTAGCGCCGAGTCCACCAATGGATTCCAGCCGGATTTCAAAAAATCCGAGTCGATTTGTGCGCGTTAAAATAGACAATGTGATAAGCCCCCTTCTTTTCCAATCCTTACTGAGTTTGAATACTCATATAAAATAAATGGAAAATGCATTCTTATCGAAAGGCTATCACAACACTTACTTTTCGAATGTGATCTAACGCACTGTAATGCCTACGTGATTGCGAAAATCAATAAACCGTCAAACAAAAGACAACAAAAGCCGCCCTGTCCAAAGACAGAACGGCTTAGGTGCAACGCTATTTGAAAAAGATCATGTAATTAACGGTAAAATTACACGTCAAATACTTTAACCTCTTTCATTTTGTCGCCTTGTTTTACAGCATCAATGAATTCCATACCTTTGGTTACTTTACCAAATACAGTATGTACTCCATCTAAATGTGGTTGTGGAGCGTAGCAGATAAAGAATTGGCTGCCACCTGTGTTGCGACCTGCATGAGCCATGGACAGAACGCCTTTGGCATGCTTTGTTGTATTCGTAGCTGTTTCACAGTCAATCGTGTAACCAGGACCGCCTGTACCGTTACCGATTGGACAACCACCTTGAGCAACAAAGCCCGGAATGACACGGTGGAAGCTCAAACCGTTGTAGTAACCGCTGTTTGCCAGCTTTTCAAAGTTAGCAACGGTGTTTGGAGCTTCTTCTGGGAAAAAGTCAATTTCAACGATACCGCCGTTTTCAAGATCTATTCTACCTTTTTTCATTGTTTGTATCTCCTTTTCAACCTGTTTTGAGAACTAAATAACATCAAGTTCCAGTTTACTATGAATTGCCGCGCTTAGCAAAGTCTTGTCCAAAAAAAAGAGCCATTGTCCCCGGTGTATTATTACCGACTCAATGGCCTGCATGATCTTACAATTCTAAAATCAGGACGAAACGGTAATCTTGGCGTTGGGCTGAACCACTGGACTAGCTTGATCACGAATCAAGCGCTGTGGCACAACATCGTTGCGTACGATATCTTCGTAGGTTTCCCGACGCACTACCAACTCGGCCTCACCGTTGTTGACAAATACAACTGCTGGTCGACGTATTCGGTTATAATTACTCGCCATGGAGTAATTGTAGGCTCCGGTTGAGGCAACAGCGAGCAAATCGCCGCTATTTATACGAGGCAGCTCTACATCCCAAATCAGCATATCGCCGCTTTCACAGCATTTGCCCGCAATGGACACCGTCTCTTCGTTCGTATCCTGCGCTCGGTTAGCCAGCATCGCTTCATACTTGGCCTGATACAGTGCAGGGCGTGGATTATCTGTCATCCCGCCATCTACCGAGACATATTTACGTACCTGCGGAATATCCTTGATGCTTCCTACCGTATATAAGGTCGTGCCTGAATCGCCTACAATACTGCGTCCCGGCTCAATCCAAATTTCTGGAAGTTCATCGTAAAGTCCTGAAAAATAAGTTTTCACCGCTTCGCCGATAGCCTGTACATAGGTTGATACTTTCAGTGGTGTGTCCTCTTCTGTGTAGCGAATGCCAAATCCCCCACCCAGATTAATCACTTTGAAAGAAAACTGAAGCTGTTCCTTAATTTCTCTGGAAAAAGCTGCAACCCGTTCAGCAGCCATTTGGAAGCCATTCACTTCGAATATTTGCGAACCGATATGAGAATGTACCCCCAGCAGGTTAAGATGGTCTAGCTTGATAGCCTGTTCCACTGCTTGGCGTGCTGTACCGTTTCCAATGTCAAAGCCAAATTTCGAATCTTCTTGACCTGTGGCCATATATTCATGCGTATGCGCCTCAACCCCTGGTGTAACCCGCAGTAAGATATTCACCTGCTGTTCTTTCTCGGAGGCAAGGGCCTGCAACAAATGCAACTCCATTTCGCTATCGACGACGAAGCAGCCAATTTGCGCATCTAACGCCATTTCAATTTCTTCCGGTGTTTTGTTATTGCCGTGGAAATGGATTCGCTCTGCCGGGAACCCTGCTTGTAGCGCAGTAAACAATTCTCCACTGGAAACTACGTCAAGCGACATCCCTTCTTCAGCAGCTAAAGCGCACATCGCCATAACACAAAACGCTTTGCTTGCATAAGCGACTTGAAACTTCAATCCGGTTTCACGAAAAGCTTCTATATACTCCCGGCAGCGCCGGCGGACTAACTGTTCGTCAACAATATATAGCGGTGTGCCAAAACGCTCTTTCAAAAGTGTTGTATCACAACCGCCGATTTCCAAATGTCCATTGCTGTTAATTTTACTGCTTCCATGCAAATACATGTTCTGGCGCCTCTCTTTCTGGAACAAGCTAGTCATATTCCATCGAATGTTTACACCAGTATAGCAAAAAAAACATCAAGAACAATGGATTTTTATGCAGATCATTTATATTAATGCTCCTGTCCATTGCCTGAGTTCGAATCTGTGTCGGCATCCGTATGGGGCATACGCGTATTGTCCCTCGTTTTGTTAGATGACGGGCGGTTAGGTGCATCTAGTACAGGCATGCGGAACAAGATGGAAGCTAACGCTTTGGCATTAAAAGGAATGAACGGCCACAAATACGAAGAATTATATGACCGATGCAGCGTCAGCATCAAAATGATCAGTGTCGTACCCACGACAAAGCCCGGTACGTGAAAAATTGCAACAGCAACCAGCAGGAATAGTCGAATCAGTCTATTCGCCAGCCCTAGCTCGTAGCTCGGTGTTGCGAACATTCCTATGGCAGCGACAGCCATATACAGCACGACCTCATTCACAAAAAGTCCCGTCTGAACCGCTATGTCACCGACCAGAATGGCTGCGATCAAGCCCATAGCGGAAGCCAGTGGTGTCGGAGTATGCACAGCCGCCATTCGCATGAGATCGACCCCTAGTTCCACGATGATAAACTGTGCAATCAGCGGAAGATGTGCTTCCTTTTGAGGACCGATAAAATCGAGAAACGCCGGTTTTAATTCGGGATTGATGACCATTAGCAGCCACATGGGAAGCAGAAACATCGAGGCAAATATGCCTAAAAAACGTACCCAGCGCAAATAACTTCCCATAAAAGCGGTTTGCCGATTTTCTTCTGCATGCTGACACAAGTCAAAAAAAGTGGTAGGTAAGATCATCACGCTGGGTGAGGTATCGACGAAAATAACGAGCCTTCCTTCCATAATATGCGAAGCCACGACATCTGGTCGCTCCGAATATCGTACTAATGGATATGGATTCCAACCTTTATTGATAATCGTCTCCTCTAATTGCTTATCGGCCAGCGGAATACCATCCAAATTAACATTTTTAATTTTGTCTCGTACAGTATCCACCATCACCTTATCCACAATATCGTCAATGTAGCCCAAACATACGTCTGTTCGGGTTCGACGCCCGACCTGCATAGCCTCAAATTTAAGTCCTGGGTCCCGCAAACGTCGGCGCACCAAACCTACATTTGTAAGCATTGTTTCAGTAAACCCGTCGCGGGCACCGCGCACAACCCGCTCCAAAGAAGGTTCCTCCGGACTACGCACCGGATAATTACGAGTATCCAGAATAAGGGAAAAACGTTCACCTTCCATGAAAAAGGCACTCATTCCTGTCAGCACCTTGTTAATGACGACAGACATCTTATCTGTCTTCTCCACCTGAATATGTGGAATAAAATTTTCGAAATACGCTTGTAGTCCATCCGAAGAGAGATTATCCGGCGTCAGATAGGTGAGACGCTTTAGCACTTCAAGCATGATCTGATCTTTCGCAAAAGTATTTAGGAACAGATATCCGGTATGACGCCCACCCAGTGTCATTTCCCTGAATACCACATCAAAGGTCTCCCCCAAACCTAATACTGTTTCAAGTGTATTCTTATTATCCTTCATCCTCGGCGATATATCATCTTCGGCCTGCCAGTAGCGAACGGACTCCTCTACGTTATCAGACCGCTCACTCTCTTTTTTGTGTTTAAAACGTGCAGATTCCTGCGCCTGCTTTTCCTTCCATGGACTTAACTCTTCTCCGTCAGTATGATATTCCTTTCCGATTCCCCCGTCTTCTTGATGTTGCTCTTGATCCGCTCTGTGATCCATATTCCTTGCCCCCTCGCTTTCGTTGTTAACGGTTGTATACAAACCAGTCAAATAAGGAACCCGTCACCTTGCCAAGCACCATTGCCATTAATAGGCCAAACATATACACGGTCATGTGGAGTCGCTTGGCGAGTATAGGCAGGAGATTCAATACCTCCGTTAAAGCCGCGGCGAGCAAACCAATAAACACTCCGCAAAATAACCCAGGTATCCATGTAAATATGCCCGGTAGCGGCAAGCAGATGTTCCAAAAATCGACCACAGTCCCCAGCACTGAACCTATAATCATTGCCTTTTCGTATGCACGTGATTTTTTATACGTACGGGTGAGTTGTGCTAATCGCGGCATGATATCCAGCACAATAAAAAAAGCAATTACACCACTACCCACCGCAAGGCCCCCAGCAATACCTAAAATAATCTGAAGTGCAGCCTGTACAAATATCATGGTTTCTTATCCTTTGTGTGCAAACGGGCCATCTTTTCATACTCCTCTGCCACAACATACTGATCCACATTTTCCTGGTACAGATACATTTCCACCTCCAGCGGCGTCGGTTCCTCGTTCCAATTTTTCTTGAACAAGTGATTAAAAAAAACGATCATGCCAAAGCCGATGCCGATCGAGTAAGCAATTTGAAACAGGTACGGATGTTCATCTTTATGTCCCGTAATCATCTCCACAATCCGAACCTGTACCTCCATCATGCTAACGTCGGCATGAAAATTCATAATTGTCAGCGCAGAGCCAAAAAACAGAAGCACCCATACCAAAACAAACAGTATTTTGGACGGCTTACGGGGTTTCTCCACGAGTTCCACAAGTACATGTGGCTTCCCGAGAGATTCAACTACGACCCCCGGAATATGATCTCTAATTTTTGCTATGATCTGCAGCATGTCTATCAGTATCAGATTACCGTCCTGGTGCTGCGGGCGCTTGAGAACAAGCTCAAGCAGATCCTTTTCCCATTCAGGATTAGTCAGCAGATGGGCTACATCACCCAAATGTAAATCCTGCCCTTGTATCATGCGGACACGGCTACGGAGCCGCAAGTAGACAATAGGAGCTACTGTAGGAGCCGGACTATGAGTCATCCGATCCCCTCCTTATCCTCGTAATTATCGATTAGTATGGAACGAAGCGAGGAAACCTATTCTGTGTATTGTCTTTTATCCCACGCAAAAAAGAGTACCCCTGGCCATTAAAATGGCTTTGGAATACCCTTTTTAAATACGTAAGCATAAGGATTTCACTAAGATCCTGACTGTTATTATTGGGCAATCTGATCGCGGATCAGTTGTAAAATCTTTTTTTCCAGCCGTGATACCTGCACCTGAGAAATACCAAGCCGACTTGCAACCTCTGATTGAGTCTGATCCCGGTAATAGCGCAGGTACACAATCAACCGCTCCCGCTCAGATAGTCCGCCAATGGCTTCATTGAGTGCCAGCTTGTCGAACCACCTTTCCTGTGATTCGTCAGCAATCTGATCCATAAGTGTAATCGGATCACCGTCATTTTCGAACACCGTTTCGTGAATGGAGGTAGGCGGCTTATTGGCCTCCTGCGCAAAAACAACATCCTCCGGTGTCACTCCCAGCTCATCAGCAACTTCCTTGACTGTAGGCAGACGGTTGAGCCGTTTGGATAGCTCGTCTTTCATTTTGCGGACCTTATTGGCCGTTTCCTTCAAGGAACGGCTAACTTTGAGTGTACCGTCATCACGCAGGAACCGTTGAATCTCACCGATAATCATCGGTACTGCATATGTTGAAAATTTGACTTCGTAGCTGAGATCGAATTTATCCACCGATTTTAACAAGCCGATGCAACCAATTTGAAAAAGATCGTCAGGTTCATACCCCCGGTTCATAAAGCGCTGCACGACAGACCAGACGAGCCGGATATTACTATTGACCAGTGTCTCACGAGCCTCATTATCACCGGATTGACTCAGTGCAATAAGCCGCTTGACTTCCGCATCCTCCAAATAGCTGTGCGAAGTTTTTTTTCCTCCTGCTTCCATAGGATCAACTCCTAATTATATAAAGCTTTCTTGGATTCAATCCTTTTCTTCATCCGGACCGACGTGCCTCCGCCCGGCTCACTGACTGCTTCAAACTCATCCATGAAATTTTCCATAATCGTAAAGCCCATGCCGGAGCGTTCCAATTCAGGTTTGGACGTATATAGAGGTTGCTTGGCAAGTTCCAGATCCTCAATTCCTCGGCCTGCGTCCTCAACAACCAACGTAATCACGTCCGCTTCAATCCCGACTTTGATCGTTACGACACCTGACGGGTCGCTGTCATAACCGTGAATAATACTGTTTGTCACCGCTTCAGACACCACGGTTTTCAAATCACTTAGCTCATCCATTGTGGGATCAAGCCTGGAAATAAATGCCGCGACAGCCACACGAGCAAATGCCTCATTCTCCGATTTGGCAGCAAACTGCAAGCTCATGAAATTGTTACCCGTGCCTTCTCTCATGACACTACCTCCAGTTCCGTGAGCGCATTTCCCTCATTGTCATATATGGGCATGATTTTGAACAGCCCTGACATATCCAGCAGTCGGTGTACTGGCGGATTGACATCACAGACTGCCATTTTCCCGCCCTTTTGCTTGATCAGTTTGTACCGTCCCAAGATAACGCCAAGGCCGGAGCTATCCATAAACTGAAGATTCTTCAGGCTGAGCACAATATGCTCGCATTGCCGACGCTGAATCGCCTCATCCATTTGCATACGGACCATGTCCGACGTATGGTGATCAAGCTCACCAGACAGCCTTACAATCAGTACCCCCCGGTGATGCTCCATTTCAATTTGCAGGTTCATGCTTACTCACTCTCCTCCCGGTCTTGGACAAGGATTTCTACGTAGCCGCAGACGATTCCTGCCCTCCGACAAAACTAGAAGAAAACCCCGTAAAATCTACAAAGAAAATAGGTTCGACATGGTACGTTTAAACAATTTCCACCATCCGGCCTTTTCGATAGCCACAGGCGAAGTGATATTAAACTCCTTAAGACGTTGTCCATCCTGATAGACGACCAGCTTACCGACTGGGTCACCAGCCCGGACAGGAGCTTTGAGGCTTGGGGCCAGTTGTAATTCATGACGCAACGTTTGTTTGTTGCCACCTTTTTTCACCAACACGCTGTAAGAACGCTCAGCCTGAATTTTCAGCTCTGGCAATACGCCTTTTTCAACTTTTACACTACCCAGCAATTCACCCGGCTTGTATATGGATTTCATTGTATATTGAGAAAACGCATAGTCGAACATGGAAGATACTTCATTGTTGCGTATCTTCGTATTCGGCTCCCCAAGCACGACAGCTACGACACGCAAGCCATCACGCTTCGCAGTAGCGGAAAGACAGAACTTTGCTTCTCCCGTATAGCCTGTTTTCAGCCCGTCTGCTCCAGTATAGAAACGGACAAGCTTATTCGTATTCACCAGCCAAAAGGGTTTTACCGAGGATTTGCGCAAATAGTCCTGATAGGCTCCCGTATATTTCGTAATTTGCGGGTATTTCAACAACTCCCGGCTCATAACCGCAATATCATGCGCAGAAGAATAGTGATTCTCGACAGGCAAACCGTTGCAATTGGCAAAATGGGTATCCTTAAGCCCGAGCTGCTGCACCTTGGCGTTCATCATGTCGACAAAAGCCTGCTCAGACCCTGCAATTTTCTCAGCCATCGCCACAGAAGCGTCGTTGCCGGAAGCCATCGCGATTCCCTTCAGCATCTCATCGACCGTCATTTCTTCTCCCGGCTCCAAGAAAATTTGCGAGCCCCCCATTGAAGATGCATATTCGCTGGCACGAACTTTATCGGTCAGCTTAAGCTTGCCATCCTGAATGGCCTCCATGGTCAGCAGCATCGTCATAATCTTGGTGATGCTCGCTGGAGGAAGCTTTTCACGACTGTTTTTTTCATAGATGACTGTGCCCGTATCTGCATCCATCAGGATCGCCGAGAGAGCCTGGGGAGCTAGCTCAGCCGCTGATCCCTCTTTGGTTTTGCTTTCAGGTATGCTTTCTTCGGCCCAACCGCCGACAGGGACGGCAGTCAAGGCTACCAGGCAAGCCAGGATGAACGCCACCACTTTTTTCTTCACAATCGGTTCCCTCCTCAACATATTGGCGTAAAGCACCGGAGCCCATTTACTTAACCCTCCGGCCTATTCGCGTGCTGCTAACCATTGTCGTCAGAATGAAAGAAAAATATTCCATATGGATAAAAACATCAAATAGCACCAAGCTGAGTCAGCATGGTGCACATTTTCCAATATATAAAAAGACAGAACATCTATCGTCTGTGAAATAATGGTTTAAATTCGGCTTACGGTGAGATATGTGATACCGCCACCCGGTAAAATATCCATTGTATATTGACTAAACACCCGTATATCAATAAAAGAATTCGCTTCCAGCCTAAGTTCCATTGCTCCACTCAATGCACTATAGTTCAGTCCGCCGATAACCCTATCATCGAGATAGGCATAGGCGGAGCTCCCGGCAAGCTGCTCATCATTCAGGTGAAGTGCCAGCCGTGTGCGATTACCATCCACTTGAGGATCGGTCGAAATGTAGACTTGTATTCTGTATTTCCCAGCTCGCTTGGCTCGCCATCGGCTATTCGCCGCGTCGAATTCAATCAGCTCATCATGGTTGATTTGATTGAACTTTACCTTCTGCCAGCTACCTGCGGGGAGATTTTGCCTTGCTCCCAGGTAGGCTTTAACAAAGGTTTCGTCCAAATGCTCAATTCCGTTGTTCGAGTATTTCTCGACCAGCAGCAAAGCCTGCCCTGTCCCATTGTTCTCGTCATAACGATTATTGCTATAGCTAAAATCCAAATGTGAGCGAAGTGTCACCTGCTGTGTGGAAGAGCTGCCAGAGAAAGAAATAAGCTGCTTTAGATTACGGGGATACCCTCCCACCTCGTCCACCAAAACTTTTTTGCCAATGACCACATCCACAAAATAGTTACATACGGATTGGGTGTCATCGAATTTGTCCGCTATCGCTAAAATGGAGTCACGCAAGGCCACATTTTTCGTTTCTTTGGTAGCACCAATTTGAATAAAAGAAGGCACTGTCATCTTATGCTCTCTGCTTAGTCCCTCAAACCAGCAGCCTATAAATTCAGCGTTCATAAAATCATTAATTAGAATGGGAATATCATTGGAACTTCCATCCTTAATGTGCTGGCTAGCCAAAAATCTGGCTCCGTTGGAGCTGTTCAAATCCAATGCCGTATCGTTCCCCAATGTAAAAAGCGCTATGCTAGTAAACTGTGAACTTCTATTCTGTAAGTGAATCCCTGTTTTATTGTAATTAATCTCCGTGCATTTAAATAAATTCACATCACTTTCGTAGCCCCAAAAAGCCGTTTCAAAATGCTCAATTAGGACGTTATCTAGGGCAACTCCGCCGCCCTTCCAATCCTGAATACCTAAAGTACCTTTGCCATAATATCCACGCTTCACTGACTGCGAAAACGGATTATTTAATGTGGATCTGTCAGCCCCCTCGTACCGGATCGATAAGTCATGAAACTGCACATTTTGAAATCCGCTAAACGATGGTAGACTTTCATCTCCAATTTGAAAACAAGGACCCGTACCATAATATTCAATCGACGTAACACCTTTGCCTTGTCGGTATCTGCCCTTATGAATGCCAAAAATGCGCACACCCTGCTTGCGAATCTGTAGGGTAGAGGTTATTTTGTACCGTCCACTGGGGATGTGAAGAATGGAATAATCGGGGGTCTTATTAATCAACTCCTGCAAAGCTGCCGTGTCATCCTGAATACCATCACCAGCAGCTCCAAACCAACTTACGTTTACACTGCGTTCAATGAATTCTTTTTCAATGGTTTTAAAATTTTCATTTAATTGCTGCGGCGTTAAGTCTTTGCCTGTACCACTCAAATTCAACTTCAAACGGTCTGTAAAATGATCCGCCACCCGAACACCCCCAGGTTTAAAAACGTAAAAAGTTCCTTTTCAACCAAGCCGAAGAATTCTTCATTTTCTTAGCATGGACTGAGTATATGCACAATAGGGCTTGCTCTAGGCTTGAGAAAAATGAAAATAAATATTTTATTATTATTGTACAAGAAGATACGTTTTGTATATTATAGATACATAATGTATCTAGGTGGTGAAATCGTGAAACATGTACTTACCGTAGCTGGTTTACTGGCTTTTTCGATTCCTTATGCTTGTCAGGGTTTGTCCCCCAGAGTTATCACGATTTCCCTGCTTATTCTGTTGTTCAGCTATACCATGCTACTACCTTCACTCAAGTCATTGATCGCAACCTTAGTCGACAATCCGTTGCTGACTTTACTCATGCTGTACATCGCTGCCTCCTGTTTATGGGCTGAACAAGAGCAGACCTCTTCCTTGCTGATGGTTCTCAAATTTCTTGCCTTCTCTACCTTTGGGCTCTATTTGGTCACCCATTATACAACACAGGGCTGCATTCGCCTCTTAGTCGTTACGTTAAGTATTTTGAGCATACTCAATCTACTCGCCGTTTTGCTCGTTCCCTCCTTTGCTATTCATGGTGGCGTAGAACATACTGGGCTATGGAAGGGCATCTCTGGTCATAAAAATACACTTGGAACTCTCTCTCTGTTAAGTTTTGTTTCACATGTTATTTACTTTTTCAGGGGTAAACATAAAGTTTTGCATATTGGCTTCATCTTACTCAATGCCTTATTGCTCATCGAGTGCCAATCTACCACCTCTTTGGTGCTGACATCTTCGCTCTTCGTATTTATATTGTTTATATTGCTATTCAAGAGAATCCGAAGCATTGCATTACGCGGTTTCTTCATTAGCTGTTCCTGCTTGTTCGTTCTTTTGGGTTTGGTATTCATCTTTACTTATGGAGATGCGATTGCGTCGGAATTTGGAAAAACAACGACCTTAACTGGAAGAACGGAAATCTGGCAGGGGATTGGTGGTGCTATTCAGAGCCATTACTGGTTCGGACATGGTTACGGCTCCTACTGGGCAGCCCGGCCCAGTATCTATGCGAATGGAATTCGATTTGATCTGACAAGCAGCCATAGCGGTTTCCGAGATCTGTGGATCGATGTGGGCCTTACAGGACTACTGGCAACCATTACACTCGCCATAACCACTTTATTTAAATTCAGAATTGGTAAAGCAGATATGTATACATGGCTGACGGCAGCGGTCTTTTTCCTTTTTATCGTATTGAACAATATAACGGACAGCCGTTTCCTGAACTCGCTATCTATTTACTGGATTATTTTTATGGTTATTGTGATCAAGGTGCAAGAACGACATAAACTGGCTGTAGCAGAAAAAGCGAATTCAACTGCATTGAGCACACACCCTCTTCATTAGGAGATCATACTCAGCTCAACCGCTGTATGTGAAAAAGAACCCCGTACCCACGCCAACAAAAGGCGTTCGGATACGGGGTTCTTGGGATATATGTCCACCGCTTCGGTTGAACATGATCCCCAATCTACATTTGTGGAATAATCGCTAGCACAAGTTTTAAAAATTGCTCACGTACCTTCTCTGCCGTCTCCATCACTTCACCATGGGACAAAGGTTGATCCAGAATGCCTGCGGCCATATTCGTGATACAGGAGAAGCCCAGTACCTCAATACCTGCATGACGGGCTACAATAACCTCAGATACGGTCGACATACCCACCGCATCTGCGCCCAGTGTACGCAGCATAACGATTTCAGCAGGCGTTTCATAGTTAGGGCCCAGCAATCCAGCATATACACCTTCTTGCAGGCTGAAGCCCTGTTGGTTAGCCGTTTGCTTGGCAATTTCACGCAAGCGGCGGCTGTACGCCTCCGACATGTCTGGAAAACGAACGCCCAGACCGGCATCGTTCGGTCCGATCAGCGGATTTTGTCCTGTCAGATTAAGATGATCCGAGATAACCATCAGATCGCCTGCTTCGTAGGAAGTATTTACACCACCTGCTGCATTCGTCACCAGCAGACTTTGAATCCCCAATTGCTTCATCACCCGAACTGGGAAAGCCGTCAGTTGCGGGCCATAGCCCTCATACATATGGAAGCGCCCTTTCATCATGACGACAGCGCGACCTTCAATCGTGCCTAACAGTAATTCTCCCTCATGACCCTCTACCGTCGATACAGGAAAATGGGGAATATCCTGATAAGGAATACTAATTCCATCCTGAATTAAATCGGCCAGAATACCGAGACCCGATCCCAGAATAAGACCAATCTCTGGACGTATTCCGCTTTTGGCACGGATATATTCTGCTGCTTCCTGAATTGTAGCTTGGTTGGCTGTTGACATTAGTATCTCTCCTGACTTGTACAATCGTAAAGTTATAGTCATTATCACATTTTCTATAAAAGTAAAGTATCGTTACGTTCGATCTTTGCTTTCATGAGAAGTGCGGTTGCCGCCGTGCGGGTGATGCTTTTCATATACTTCCTTCATATTCCGTCTTGCCGTCTGCGCATATACCTGCGTCGTTGACAGATCAGCATGACCCAGCATTTCCTGTACAGAGCGTAAGTCCGCTCCGCCCTCCAGCATATGTACCGCAAAGGAATGCCGCAGCGTGTGGGGCGTGATATCCTCGCTTATGCCTGCTTCCTGGCCGTACTTCTTAATCATTTTCCAGAAGCCCTGTCTACTGAGACGCTGTCCAGATACGTTCAGGAACATGGCTTCCTGCTCTACCTGAGCTTCTTCACCCTGCCCGGATCTCAGCAATAATAGACGCTGCTCGTCCATGTAGGCTTGTGCCCACTGTGATGCCTCACGGCTGATCGGTACAACACGCTCCTTGCCTGCCTCACCGCCACAGTGCACAAAGCGCAGATCGGTGCGCACATCACGCACGTTAAGGGCAATCAGCTCCGATACGCGAATGCCCGTCGCATATAACAACTCCAGCATCGCCTTGTCTCGCACCCCTTGCGGGGCAGTCACATCTGGCGCGGCCAGCAAACGCTCTACCTCATCCTGCGTTAGCACCGAGGGCTTCTTTTTAGTCGCTTTAGGCAACTCCAGCAGAACGGACGGATCATGGATCGTAATTCCCTCCCGAATAAGAAAATGAAAAAAGGAGCGAATGGAGGCGACGCTACGTGATATCGTCGCCGCAGCTTTTCCCTGTTCCTTCAAATGGCCCAAATACAGTACCAGATGTGACCGTTGGACATTATCCGGCTGCTCAATACCACAGCTTTCTGCGAACTCGACAAACTGCTGTACGTCTCGTTGATACGCTTCCAAAGTGCTGCGCGACAAACCCTTTTCCTCTTCCATATATTGAGCGAAAGGTTGAATGTACATTTTCATGAGTTCCAAAAGTCTCCTTGTTCTGCATACAGCGGTTCAGTCTCAGCGTCTGCTTCTTCGTGTGCTGCCTTCATTTCATAAGCTCATCAAGACCGATTACTTAGACTATTCACCATACCAGTAAAAGAAACGTAAACGTTCCAACACTGCTATTCGATGCTCGGACCCTTCATTTACTTTTTGTCCGCCAAATACCTTAACTGCATGTCCTTCCGGTATTCGGTAATGATCTACAGGTGTTATCCAATCTGTAAAGAGCCTGAGGCTAAAAAAGAGCATACATGCCAGCACCCCGAACAAGATTACCAAACGCAGCCATTTTAGTCCTCTCCGCAACGATAGTACCATGTGAATCAGCCGCCTTTTCCCCAGAATATGGCCCTAATTAGGACTCTCTATGGAAGGGTATGACAAGCTATTCCTTTTTATACCGCTTAATCCCGAACAACAGATCCCGAACCAAAAAAGCTCTCCCGAACGCATCTTCGTCGGTGAGAGCTTGGGTAGTCAGCTTTTAGTCCTGAGATTTGTTTTTTTTGGATTTGCCCAAAGATTTCTGAGCGGTCGTATCGTTCTTCGCCTTACAACGATAACAAATACCGTGGAAGTCCAAACGATGATCCACTACGGTAAAATTATATTCCCGTTCCAGGCGCTCCTCCAATGGTCCAAGCCAATCTTCCAGTATTTCATCTACACTGCCACACTGCACACATATCAAATGGTGATGGTGATGTTTGGTTGTATCGCCGCGCAAATCATAACGCGCAACGCCATCACCAAAATTAATTTTCTCCACGACATGCAGTTCACTTAGCAGTTCTAGGGTACGGTATACGGTTGCCAGACCGATTTCGGGAGCTTTCTCTTTGACGAGCATAAATACATCTTCCGCACTCAGATGATCATCTTCGTTCTCAAGTAAAACTCTGACGGTGGCTTCCCGCTGAGGCGTTAGTTTGTAGCCCTGGGATTGCAGTTGCTGCTTAATTTTTTCGATCCGTGCTTCCATGTGTCTCCCTCCCCCTGCAAAGCTACTGCCTACTGCACTTTTTTCACTCCTATTATTATAGGGGGTCTATACAAATAAAGTCAAACATTTTGAAACGGATCAAGATGACGCGGAAGCTGTCAGCATAGGAGTGACCCATTGCATCATAACCGGGGTGATCCAAGTTTCAAAGGACGCGCTACCAATAAGAAGCACCATCATCACAGCAGTCAATCCTGCGTAAGACAGCAACGGACGCAGCATTCCGTCTGACGGCCGGGTAGCGAGTATTTTGGTTTTGATCATATGGATGGAAAAAGTCATCGCAGCCACGCTGCAGACGAGCAGTACCGGAATCACGAGCAGGTTATGGGGAGCAACTGAAACCAAAGAAAATAGCAGTCCTTTCCACGAATATTGCCCCACCATATAACCTACTGAAAATCCGATTAGCACACCCTTGAGGAAATTCAATACAAGAATGCCCGGTAGACCAATAACCGAAAGGCCACACACCCAAATTAGGCCGACCCATTTCAGATGTAAAGATACGCTATCCCAAAAGGTCGAGGCCGCCTGCGAATCAGCGAAGCCCTGTTCGTTTTGATTGACCGTTACAAAAAAATCCTTCAGGTAACGGGACAAATCCTGTAACTGCTCCAACGAGAGTGCGTTTACCATAAGTGCGCCAAAGACGACTCCCACCAGAAACAGCACAGCCAAGAAAACATAATACGGCGTCTGATCCTTTAACGTATGACGAAACCATTGCATCGGCGTCCTGCCCCTTTCATCTGCTTGTTTGTCCAAAAAACAACCGTAATCCGACGGCTGATGGCTAGAAATGGGGCAGCTTTCGCTGCAGATCAAACATCACGAATGATGTGCCAGGCCAGCGGCATAGATAATTTATGGTTATGAACAAGCAGACGCTGATATGCCTTTAGAGGGACAAGACTTTACTAGGACTTAGCTATTTTGCCGTATGTTCCACCACCACCGGATACAAGCGACAGTCGCCCCTCGCGTGAAAGCACAATTTGCTCTGCCAGCACTTTTCCGACGACTGCTGCTAACTCCTCCTGTGTAACCTCATGTAAAATATTCATTTCTGTTCCAAATGCAGCCAATAGCTGGTTCAGCTTGGCTTTGCCCAGACCTGGAATAAACTCCAGTGGAATCTGGTAAATGTACGGCGGACGATGGGACGGAATCATGGGTTGCTCACGGTCGGCAATGCTCCATATTCGATCCAACACACCTCGCACCAGCTTGGTATGACCACAGTCAGGACAACGTTCATCCGCCATCTGTTGCTCGTCAATAATCGTACCGCAGCTTTGACAGTATGAACGATGGTATTTGCCCAGTTTCGGATTTAATCCGTAATTGGCACGCACCCCTCGTCCTTCCCGACGCTCTAAAGCCATTCTGAATTCATCAAAACACGGCTTTGCCAGTGATAATTTATTGTATTCTCGTCCGATTTTCCCAAGTGAATGGGCATCTGAATTCGTGAGAAAGCTGAAGCGATCCAGTTCCGAAATCAAACCGGCCATAGATGAATCTGCGCTCAGCCCCAGCTCCACCCCACTAATGAGCTCCATATCCAGCAGTTCCTCCATACGAGCCGCTGAACTGCCGTATATGCCCTTATGAGGAGTAAAGACGTGCGCAGGCACCATAATGCCTCCACGTCCGTAAACTTGCTGCTGCAACTCGCGTGGCGGTGCATAGATTCGTTGTGAGCTGAGATTAACATTTTTCATATGCCGGGCCAGCCATTGGGTAAAATCCTCCATCGCCGCCAGATCTGGAAAATAGGCCAGTACGTGCGCCTCAGGACGACCTTCAGCACGTATTTCCAGCTCCGTGCCAAGGAGAATGACCGTATCCCGGTATGCGATACCCCCGCCGCTGATTTCCTTCATTTCACCCGTATGTAAATAGGTACGAATATCCTCCTGTACATTAGGTGCATGGCAGTCAATGATACCGATCAGCCCAATTCCTTTGCGACCGGAGGCTTCCTTAGCTATGTTGGCAAAGGTCAGATCGCGGCTGCCACTAATTTTGACCGGATTTCCCTTCTCTGTCCTGCCAATATGAATATGCAAGTCTGCAAAGTAGTCGTTAAGTTCTACTATATTTTCATCCATACGCTTAGAAGCTCCCTGTAAGTTGGCGGAGTTGCCATGCATAGACGGCCAGAATCGTTTTAGCATCACTAATCCGTCCTTCACGAATGAGCGTCTGTGCTTCTTCCAGCGTCACCTCAAACAGCTCCAGAAATTCATCCTCATCCGGTTCCATCTCACCTAACTCCAGTTCTTCGGCCACATACAGATGAATGATTTCATCCGCAAAGCCAGGAGAGGTATAAAAGGAGTGCAGCAGCTTCAACGACTTAGCAGTATAACCTGTCTCTTCTCTCAGCTCACGCCCCGCTGCTTCCATCGGGTCTTCACCCCGCTCTAGCTTACCTGCAGGAATTTCTACCTCACAGCGCCCCATCGCCTGTCTGTACTGGTCCACGACCAGCATTTTCCCTTCATGTAGAGCCAAAACAGCCACCGCTCCTGGATGCTTTACGATTTCACGCTTGCCAGTGGAGCCGTCGGGAAGCTCTACCGTGTCTACCTGTAATGTAATGACCTTTCCCTCAAAGATAGGCTGTGTGGACACGGTCTTTTCCTCCAGCGCAGGATTGGAATAAGGCTTGCGATGTGCATCGTTTGTTGGATTGTTCAATTGTCCGTTCGTTTGCTCGTTCATCGGTAAGTTTCCTCCTTCATATCTATCTTTCTTTATTAATTATCACCAAAGTTAGTCTAACTTGTCCACTTTGTACATATGCTGGTGGTAGAATAACAAACTTCCTGTCCTGAGGAGATGCAGAAATGAAAAGCTACCGTACTGAAAGCACCCTCCATATCGTTGGTAAAGCCTGGCAGATTCAAGCACTCTTGCGTCAATGGCAAAAGGAACATGGACCTACAGCCACCATCGCTTCGCTAGCTGTTCCAAAAAAGGTTCAGGTCTAAAGACGAAGGAACGCTGTTCCTGTCTTTAACCTGAACCTTTTTTCAGTATGTTGCAAGTGTATAATACAAATTTATTTTGTGGTTTCTTGAATCAGAGCTACGACAACTTCAGCAACCTTCACCAGGTCATCGGCCTTAATCTTTTCCTCTGTTGTATGGATGTTCTGGTAGCCCACAGCCAAATTTACCGTTGGAATTCCAAGCCCGTTGAATACATTAGCATCTGAGCCACCACCGGAATGAAAGGTTGGCGTTGCCAGTCCCAGTCTTTGAATCGCACGCTGAGCAACCTGTACAACTTCATCATGCTCCGTAAAGCTGAATGCCGGATAGATGACTTCACTGCGGAACTCTCCCTGTGCACCAAATTCACGTGTGGTGGTTTCCAGTGCTTCACGCATATGCTGGATTTGATGATTAACCTTTTCTTGCACAATACTACGTGCCTCTGCACGGATCAATACAAAATCGCATACCACATTTGTCGCGCCGCCGCCCTCGAAACTGCCGATGTTAGCGGTCGTTTCCTTATCAATCCGTCCTAGTTTCATTTTAGAAATTGCTTTAGAAGCGACCTGAATGGCACTAATGCCATCTTCGGGATTTACCCCCGCATGAGCGGACTTCCCAGTTATCTTCATTTCAATACGTGCCTGCGTTGGGGCAGCTATACAAATAGAGCCGACCTCACCATTTGAATCCAAAGCATATCCGAAATCAGAATCTAGCACTTCCGGCTTCATCGCCCGTGCACCCATCAATCCAGATTCCTCGCCAGCCGTAATCACGAACTGGATTTGACCATGGGGAATATTCTGCTCGCGCACGACACGAATCGCCTCGAACAAAGCAGCAATTCCCGCCTTGTCGTCAGACCCCAGAATCGTTGAACCGTCACTACGAATCCAGCCATCCTCACCCAACTGTGGCTTAATGCCTTTACCCGGAGTAACGGTATCCATGTGGCAGGTAAAAAACAATTTGGGTGCTTGCTCCACACCTTCCGCTTTCCAGGTGACGATCAGATTGCCTGAGCCATGTCCAGTTCTTTCACGAGAATCGTCTTCCATTACTTCCAGCCCGAGTGCATTAAACTTTTCTTTTAGAACACGTGATATTTCCTGCTCATTTTTCGTTTCGCTATCCACCTGTACGAGTTCCATAAATTCCTGTACGATTCGGTCTTTTACTACTTTTACTGTCATTAAACTTCCCTCTCTTTCCCGATTACGCTACAATACGGATAGATGTTCTTATTTATGACTTAAACCTATCCTAAAGGAGTTACACATGTCGAACAAAAAATGGGTTCGTTTTTTCGTCTACATTATGCTCGCAGCTATGATTGGTTCTACGCTGTTCATGGTAATTGAGCCGTTTATTATGCCACTATAATAAATTATCGCTCAAGGTATCCGGCTGCTCTAAGGCACTATTGAGGCCTCGAGTGGACGAGCTGTTACGTAAAGCAAACAGGCGGGCTTACGTGTAGATACACAATAGCCCGCCTTACTTTATTGGAAAGAATGCGTTTGCCATTGCGCAACAAATGAAAATTGCTGTTCAAAGTACGGTACAATTTCCTTCGCAATCTGCTCCACCGATATAGGCTTCTGTATGCAGTCCTCCAATGATGTCACACCGTATTCCTGAATTCCGCACGGGACAATGCCCTCAAAGCCCTCATGCTGTATCCCTGATTTGATGTTAAAGGCAAAGCCATGGCTGGTTACGAAGCCCCGACGGTGCTTACACTTGTTGAATTTGACGCCAATGGCCGCAATTTTAAGATTCCCGATCCATACCCCCGTATATTCAGGCTTACGGCTTCCCTCAATTCCATAAGATGCCAACAACCGGATGATCACTTCTTCCAGACTTCGAAGGTATCCGTGCAGATTCAGCGCCTCCCGGTTGCCGAGCATAAGGAGAGGATATCCGACAAGCTGCCCCGGCCCATGATATGTAATGTCTCCCCCACGGTCAATCTGAAAGACGCTGATTCCCTGCTCCTTCAGTTGCTCTGGTGTGAGGAGCAAATGTTCAGGATGCCGCTGAGAACCAATCGTATAGGTCGGCGGATGCTGGAGAAGCATAAGCGTTTCTCTTGCCTCTCCTGCATCCAGCTTTCCCACGATCTCCTTCTGGACATCCCATGCATGGGCATATTCCATCCTATTCGTATAGGTTACATCAAGCGGTCGTCTGTTCACGGCCTGTCACTTCCTCTCCGTACATTTCCCCCATTGTTCGGATGATTAGTACAGCTTCGTATCTAAAGTGTAGCCTTCTAGATTTTCTTTAACCCGTTGCAAGAATCGTCCGCAAATCACTCCGTCCAAAATGCGATGATCCAGCGACAAGCACAAATTAGCCATCGAGCGGACCGCAATCATATCATCAATAACCACGGGTCTTTTGACAATGGATTCAAAGGTAAGAATTGCAGCCTGCGGATAATTAATCACCGGATAAGATAAAATTGAACCAAAGGAGCCTGTGTTGTTTACAGTGAACGTTCCGCCTTGCATGTCGTCCAGTTTGAGCGTGCCTTCCCGGGTTTTACGTGCCAAATCGTCAATTTCACGAGCTAATCCAGCAATATTTTTCTGATCCGCTTTTTTAATAACAGGGGTAAGAACGGAGTCCTCCGTACCTACGGCTAGCGAAATATTGATGTCTCTTTTGACGATAATTTTGTCCACTGCCCAGACCGAATTCATAATCGGATATTCCTTGATTGCATTCACGACTGCTTTCATGAGGAAAGCTAGATACGTAATATTAATGCCTTCTTTTTGCTTAAATTCGTTTTTGATCTTGTTGCGGAGCATCACCAGGTTGGTCACATCCACCTCAATCGTCGTCCAAGCATGTGGAATTTCGGAAACGCTTTGTCGCATATTACGAGCAATTGCACTGCGAATGGGTGTAACATCAATAAAATACTCGGATCTGTTGTTGTTGCCACCTTCAACTTCGATCACAGGAGCTTTTGGAGCCTCCGTCAAATGAATCCCACTGTTACGAACCGGAATAGCAGGGTCCATATTTTGAATCGGTGTACCTTGCTGAGTGGCAGACTGCTGTCTTCCTGCAAAAGGAGAGCCTTGTCCTGATGTCGCCGCAGTCGGCTGTCCAGATACTCCAGTGGGAGCAGAACCGCCCTGCTGCACATAATTCAGTACGTCTTTGCGGGTAATTCTTCCCCCCATGCCCGTGCCTGGTACTTGGCTTAAGTCCACATTATGTTCAGCAGCCAGGGTTTGCACCGCTGGGGAAAAACGTCCTCTCATGGACTGATCCGATCCAGCACTCTGCTGAGATTGTGTTTGTACGGTGCTTTGAGATGCTGGTGCAACAGGTGTCGCCCCTGATGCCGCCGCAGGTGCAGCCGACTTCGTCTGGATACGGCAAATCAATTCTCCTACCGCTACTGTCTGACCTTCCTCTGCCAACAGATCACCCATAATGCCGTCCAACGTGGATGGGATTTCTGCATTCACTTTATCTGTAATAACCTCGCAAATCGGCTCGAATTGCTCTACCGTTTCACCAGGTTGTTTGAGCCATTTGGCAATTGTCGCCGATACGAGCGATTCTGCCAATTGTGGCATGGTCACGTCGTTCCATTGTGTTTGGTCTGACATTTTTTCAACTCCTTAACATCATAGGAGGGCGCGTTTTTCCGCTACCCCCGCTATACTTTTGGAATGCTTTCGTCCAATCTGCCCTATATTAATACATTGCAAGACGGCGCATGGCTTCCTTAACTTTATCCTTGTTTAACATATAAAACTTCTCCATCGGTGGACTGATCGGCATGGCTGGTACATCAGGAGCACATAGACGCTCAATCGGCGCATCCAGCTCGAACAGACACTCCTCATTAATAATAGCCGATACCTCGGCACCGATGCCGCCCGTTTTGTTGTCCTCATGCACGATTAATACCTTACCTGTATGTCGTGCAGCCTCAACAATGGCTTCGCGGTCCAGCGGTTGGAGTGTGCGCAAATCCACAACATGTGCGGTAATGCCCTCTTCCTTCTCCAATTCCTCAGCAGCCTGCATGACAAAATGCAAAGGCTGGCTATAACCGATGACCGTAATATCGTCACCCTCACGTAATAGATTAGCCTTGCCAATCGGAACGATATAATCATCCTCAGGCACTTCACCCTTGATCAGCTTGTAGGATTTTTTATTTTCAAAAAACAACACCGGATCAGGGTCACGAATGGCTGCTTTCAGCAATCCTTTTGCGTCATAAGGGGTAAATGGAGCAACAATTTTCAAACCCGGCGTACCAAAAAAGATAGATTCTGGACACTGAGAGTGATACAAACCGCCAAAGATCCCACCACCGATTGGCGCGCGGATTACCACAGGACAGTTCCAATCGTTGTTAGAACGGTAGCGGATTTTAGCAGCTTCACTAATAATCTGATTGGTCGCCGGAAGCATGAAGTCCGAATATTGCATTTCGGCAATTGGCTTCATTCCGTACATGGCCGCACCAATCGCAACCCCGGCAATAGCCGACTCAGCCAATGGCGTATCCATGACACGTTGCTCACCGAATTGGTCCATAAGCCCCTTTGTCGTTGTAAAGACACCGCCCTTCACCCCGACATCCTCACCTAATACAAAAACCGTTTCATCCTGCTCCATCTCTTCTTTCATGGCAAGACGAATCGCATCAATATATTCCATAATCGCCATCGTTACCGGCCCTCCCCATCGCTATCTGCATACACATGCAGCAGCGTATCTTCGGGCTTTGGAAAAGGCGCTTTATCTGCATATTCAATCGCTTCCTTGACTTCGAGCAGCAGTTCAGCCGACAGATCCGCATCCTTGGCCTCATCCCAAATGCCGCATTCGATCAAGTAGCTTTTCATACGGGCTACGCCATCCTTGGCCCAGTTCTCATCCACTTCCTCCTTGGTCCGGTAAGCCAGATCATTATCCGAGGTGGAGTGAGGAGACAGTCGGTACATCATGGCTTCGATCAGCGTAGGACCTTCACCGCGGACAGCACGTTCGCGTGCTTCCTTCACCGCCGCATATACCGCCAATGCATCATTACCATCGACTCGAATCCCTGGAAATCCATATCCCAAAGCACGGTCGCTTACCTTGCCTGCCAACTGTTTATGAATCGGAACCGATATCGCATATTGATTGTTCTCGCACATAATGATGACTGGCAGCTTTTGTACACCAGCAAAGTTACAGCCTTCGTGAAAATCTCCCTGATTGCTGGAGCCTTCTCCAAACGTAACAAACGATACAAAATCCTTTTTCTGCATTTTGGCAGCCAAAGCTACACCTACTGCATGCGGAACCTGTGTTGTTACTGGGCTGGAGCCTGTCACAATACGCAGCCGTTTACTACCAAAATGTCCTGGCATCTGGCGACCACCGCTATTGGGATCATCTGCTTTAGCAAATGCCGACAGCATCAGTTCGCGCGGCGTCATTCCTACCGCAAGCACGAATCCATAATCCCGATAATAGGGAAGAAAATAGTCCTTTTCCCGGTCAAGGCCGAAAGCTGCACCTACTTGTGCCGCCTCCTGTCCAATGCCGGAAACGTGGAAATTAATTTTCCCTGCCCGTTGCAGGAGCATGTTGCGCTCGTCAAATCTTCTTGCAAGCAACATATATCTGTACATATCAATAACTTGTCCGTGAGTAAGTCCCAGCTGTTCATGTCTGAAGCCAGCGTCTACAGCGCCTTTAGAACTCATTGAGGCACCTCCTTAAGTGTCAAACATCCTACTTCCAGTACCTAGTACCATCTTGTCTTAAAACCTGGTACTAAACTCTGACTAACCCCATTATAATCCTTTTCTCCCCAAAAAGAAAAGCACCGATTTATTTGAAACGTTTATATGCCAATCGCCTGTCCATCAACGGCCAACATCGCTTCTCCCAAAATCTCCGACAACGTCGGATGCGGATGAATAAGCTGTCCGACTTCCCACGGCGTAGCATCCAGCAGTTGCGCAAGAGCCGCCTCGCTGATCAGGTCCGTCACATGCGTACCGATCATATGTACACCGAGAATATCATTGGTCTTCTCGTCGGCCACTACTTTGACGAAGCCGTCCCGACTGCCGTATACTAGCGATTTTCCGATAGCTTGAAAAGGGAACTTCCCTGTCTTCACCTGATGTCCACGCTCGCGGGCTTCTTGCTCCGTTAAGCCGACGCTTGCGGCTTCAGGACGTGTATAAATACACCGCGGAATCAGATGGTTAGGTACACTGTGAAAATCTTCGCCCGCCAGATGATGAACCGCCTGCAAACCTTCATGGCTCGCTGCATGCGCCAGTTGTAAGCCGCCGATGCAATCCCCAATGGCGTAAATATGTGGTTCATTCGTCTGCAAATGTTCATTAACTGAGATAAAGCCACGCTCTACGCGGATATCCGTATTTTCCAGCCCTATATTTTCCACATTTGCCTGACGCCCTACAGAAATGAGCAGTTTGGAAGCGCTGAGGGTTTCGGTTTCTTCCCCTTTTTGCACGTCAATCTGCACACCTTCCTCATCTTTGCCGTATGTTTTAGCCAGCACTTGTGAACCCGTCAGCACCTTGACACCACGCTTGGTTAACAAGCGCTGCATTTCACGCGAAACGTCTTCGTCTTCCGTGGGAATAAGTCGATTCGCAGCTTCAACCACCGTAACCTCCACGCCAAAATCATTTAGCATGGAAGCCCACTCCACGCCAATAACACCACCGCCCACGATAATCAGGGATGCTGGCAGCTCCTCCATAGTTAACGCTTCGTCACTACTCAGAATAAATTCGCCATCTGGCTCTAGTCCGGACAGCACACGTGGGCGTGATCCTGTTGCAATAATGAGATGTGCAGGAACAATCGTTTCCATCTCACCATCTTCTAGTTCCACGGCAACTGCCCCGCTTTTTGGAGAAAATATAGACGGACCAATCACGCGCCCCTTACCGCTCAGTACCGTAATTTTATTTTTACGCATCAAAAATTGAACGCCCTGATGCAGCTGTTCCACAACGGCTTCCTTACGCTCCTGAACCTTGGGAAATACAAGTTGTGCTCCCGATGTCTCGATACCGTATTGTGCACTTTCTTTAATCGTGGCATATACTTCCGCACTGCGTAGCAGGGCCTTGCTCGGAATGCAACCACGGTGCAGACAGGTTCCGCCAAGCTTGTCCTTTTCGATGATAACCACTTCTTTGCCTAGCTGGGCGGCACGAATGGCTGCTACATACCCCCCGGTTCCTCCACCCAAAATAGCGACATCACAATGTATAGTCATGTTTCTCCTCCATTAACAATTGATTATATATAGCTTATTGTACTCTCTTTATTTCACTGTACAAAATATAGCGTTTAGGCATAGGCTACAAAAAAGCTAACCCTTTAATCCAGATATCTTTCCATATCATTCATACAGCGCATCTCGTAATTTGGTAGATATCCTTGGACTTTGTGCTGATTTGGCTCGCAGCGCCTTGCGAAATGATTCATTTTGCTTGCGCAGAAAGTTCAGCTCTGTCTCCAGCTCAGTGATGAGTTCTAGAGCTTGCGGGCTGATTAGCCCTTGCTCCAGTAATGCTCCTTTTTTGGCACTATAATCCGTATTTTTCTCGTCCATGCCTTTCACTCTTCCCTTCATTCCACTACGCTTCACCATATCATGCCCGCGGCGGCAGAGCAATGACGACCACATTTACGTTTTAGGAATGGACATACAAAAACATGTCGAAAATCAATATATTTTCTCTAGTCTGTATACGGCTGGTTATGGTAATCTATAATGGCGTTTTCTTTCGGAGAAGAAGATTTACAGTGTTATGTACATGTTACAGAGAGGGGAATTCGCTTTGCCTACAGGACGAATTACGATTATTACAGGCCCCATGTTCAGTGAAAAATCCGGCGAATTGATTCGCCGCTGTCAAAAACTAATCCAATACGGGCATCGTAAAGTGGTCGCTTACAAACCCGCTGAAGATAACCGCTATGCCGAGGACGAAATAGTAAGCCGGATCGGATATCGTCTGCCCGCTATCTCTATCCCAAGAAAACTTACAGATGAGCTCGTTCAGCGTATTTTGCAAGAAACAAAAGATGCCGACGTGGTTGCCTTTGACGAAGTCCAGTTTTTCAGTCGTCATATTATGTCGCTTGTACAAGAGCTAGCTTATTGCGGCAAGCATGTAATTGCCGATGGGCTGAATCTGGATTATCGAGGCAAGGAGTTCGGCTATGTCGGTGGTCTGCTCGCCATGGCGGATGACATCGAGAAGCTGACTTCCTTTTGCGCTGTCTGCGGTAGCTCGGAAGCAGTATTTACGCAACGTATGGTAAATGGTAAACCTTCCACTGTGGGACCTATTGTGATGATCGGCGACTCTGAGGCTTATGAGCCTCGTTGTCGAAATTGCTTTATACCTCCTCATAAAGTGAACTGCGATTAGTGGACAGATAGATCGACAAGCTGCAATATGCCTACGTGAGTACCAGTAACTTTTTTTTCTTGCATTTTTTTGGAACGAATCGAACCATTGCCCCGTATATCCGGTTAAGCTGTACAAGTTTTTAGTTTTCGTTTGTATATCATGACCATGAGATTATCTGGGGGGACGGAATAATGAGTTTTTTTAACAAAATCTTAGCAAGCGCAGGAATCGGTTCAGCTAAAGTCGATACGTTGGTGGATCAAGCTGTATATGTGCCTGGGGAAGAACTTAGTGGCATCATGCGCATCAAAGGCGGCAAAATTGATCAGGAAATCGGCAAAATTGACATCGAGCTCAAGACAGAATATATCGTGGAGCACGATGATAAAAAAACTATCAGCACCTGCTGCATTGCACGGATTAAGGTATCTGACGGCTTTCATCTAGAGCAAGGACAGGAGCTTGAAATTCCTTTTTCCTTCAGATTGCCGTTGGAAACTCCTGTTACTCACGCCAAACAGCCCGTCTGGCTGGAAACAGCATTAGATATTGGCATGGCTTTGGACCCGACCGATCGTGATTCACTCAAAATCGAGCCACATCCCTATATGAATACAGTGTTTGAGGCGGTTCACCTGTTGGGCTTCCGATTCCGCTCCTCCACCTGCGAACGTCATCCTAAGCTGGGACGCGGCGTTCCGTACGTACAGGAATTTGAATTTACGCCCGGATCAGAATATGCACGTGATATCGAGGAGCTAGAGCTGATTATGCAGTTAGAACCCGAGGGTGTGCATGTGCTTGTAGAAGTAGACCGCAGGGGCAGAGGGTTATCTGGTTGGCTTGAGACTGCATTTGATATGGATGAGCGCCATGCCTGGTTGAGCTTAAGCCGGGAAGAGCTCTCCTATGGACCAGATCACATAGCGGATGCACTCGAGGAACTAATTGACAGGCAAATTAGATAACAATGTAAAATACAAACAAAAAACTCCTAACCAATTTACTACATCGGTTGGGAGTTTTTATTAATAAAAAGATTTCTTTAATGATGGTCCTCAATCGTCTGTATAGACTAAAGTGGCAACATATCCCGTCTTTCCGCCTTATGCTTACACTCTTTGCATACCCCATACAACGATCCATTGTCATCCGCATAGAAGGTTAATTTGTCTTCTTTTTTACAAAAGGAGCATTTTTGCTTGCCTGTGTCCTGGATAGAGTCAGATAGTCCAAATCCAGTTTGGGCCTGAATACCTGCTGCTTTTGTATTTGCGCGTGGACCGGAAGAAATTTTAGACTTAGATTCATTACCGGTACGGGATTGTCGAGCGGACTTACGAGGACGAAATTCAACGACATTACTGCTCCGCTGTTCATTCAATTGTTTGTTGCTGCTGCGACTACGCCTTACTTTAACAATCCAACCCAATGCCACCAACAACACGCCGAAGAACACCCAAGTCAGACTATTCCACATGCTCTCATTCCCGCCTTTGCTTTAGAATCAATTGGGTTAATACCACTAGCCCGTTCATTGCGATGACTTAGCCTATAGCTTTATTCATTGAAATATACCCGTGTATACAGCCTCTGTGCTGTTCATCCGATTGTCTCCATATAAAAATCGTACCCTCCCGTGCAACATCCGACTCGCCTCTAACTGAGCATATTAGGTAAATCATCTTCTCCTGAGGAGTACATTGACCCGTTTTACAAATTGTACATCATCCTTTTGAAAAACGATAATATCCCCTCTATGAAGATCGTTCTCCTTATCATAGCCCAATGGTGAGAATAAAAATGGCCCAGATGGCTACATTACTCCCCTTGATAATAAAAATCAATGAATCTTTTCGTCAACGGATTAAACTTATCAAAGCGTTTGCGATGCGGTAAAAAACCTGACTTATGTACTTGTTCTGCTAGTGTTTCTACATGTTCGAATCGCTTGAAAAAGGGCAACGCAAAAGCGTAGATATCTTCAACGATCTCTTGGATCACTCGTTCTCTTTCTGCTTCTGTGGACACAAGGTAATCCCTGTTTTCCGTATATTTCTTGGTCAGAGCAATCAATTCACTGTGAAAACAAGCCCCAGTACTATACTTCTTTTTTATTTTTTTGGATTCTACGACAATATAAACTTTTAATGCATCATATTTAGTCGCACCAAAACTAATTTCAAATATAAATTCCTTGGTTTCTTTTTTCAAAACTTTTCTGATTTTCAGATATTTAAAATCACTCAAAAATGGTGTAGCTATGATTTTGTCTATCGCTAACTGACGTAGTTCACTTGCTTTAAGTTCAGTCTTATTATCCATCATGTCACTCCAACCCAAAGAATTTCACACCATTATATCATATCGTTCCAATTACAGGCTCCTCATATCTCCACCCTTTAATCAACAATATATTAATAAAAAAAACAGAAAAAAGCCGCTCACAATAGAGCAGCTAGTTCCTCTTAAACATAAAAAGCAGTATACGAATTATACTTTGAATTTACCAATTTGCCCTTGCAGGTCTTCCGCCATTTGGGACAGATTTCTTGCAGAAGAAGCAATTTCCTCCATAGATGCCAGCTGTTCCTGAGTTGCGGCAGATACGTGTTGTGTCCCTGCTGCGGCTTCTTCAGCAATCGCTGAAATTTGTCTGACAAAACCAACAATCTCATCAGTACTTGCAGACATTTGTTCTGATCCGGCAGAAACCTCTTCAATTTCACTGGCCACTTTATTTACGGTTTCCTGAATGAGTTCAAAGGATGCGCCTGCATTTTGTACAACTTCACGACCTGTCATGACATCCTTCCCGTTGGACGCTACCGCTTCAATAGCATGGGTAGTATCCTTTTGAATCAATCCCACAAGCTCCGTAATTTGTTGAGCAGAATGAGCGGATTGTTCAGCCAACTTGCGAACTTCGCCTGCAACTACAGCAAATCCGCGACCATGTTCTCCTGCACGGGCCGCTTCAATCGCAGCGTTCAAGGCAAGAAGGTTGGTCTGACTAGAAATATTGGTGATAACATCAATGATCTTGCCAATTTCGTCTGAGCGCTCTCCCAATCCAGCCATGAGATCTGCCAATCCATTCATCGAATCATTTACGGCATTCATCTGCGTAACTGCCTGTTGAATCATCTGGTTACCTTCAGCCGATTTATGGGCCGCATCTTGCGCAGATGCGAATACATTTTGCGCGCGGATGGCGATTTGCTCAACACCGATAGACATCTCCTCAATAGCTTGGGACGATTTCGTCACCATATCTACCTGGTCTCCTGTTCCAGTAGCTACTTCTTGCACCGTTTCGGTTATTTGTGCAGAAGCTTGGCTATTTTGCTCTGCGCTGGCCGTCAATTCTTCTGAGGAAGTGGTTACCAACTCAGTCGTCTTACTCACAGATTGAATCAGTTCACGAAGGTTCTCAACCATGACATTGAAGGAATGTGCCAACGTACTGATCTCGTCCTTGCCCTTCACAATGATAGCCTCACTTGTAAGATCACCCGATGCAATATTTTCAGCAGCACGACTGATTCGCAAGATAGGTTTAGAAATAATTTGGGCTATGATGATTGCCATGATCAATGCTAATATAACGGCTGCTATACTCAAAACGATGACCAATTGTCTACCTGAAATAAAGTTGTCAACAGCTTCCTTCGTAGTCTGTTTAGATCCATCTGCATTCAATTTAATGAGCTGGCTGATCATATCGTTTGAACTATACCATAACTTATAGGACTCTTGATGAAGGATGCTTGATTGAGTGTAATCATTAGCTTTCCCCGCTTCAATCATTTCTGGCAACTTAGCCAAATACTCCGTATAATTTTTGGAGAATTCTTCATACATTTCACGTTCTTTAGGGGTAGCAATTAATTTTTCGTATATTTTTCGATCGTCCTCAACCTTTTTTAAAACCTTATCATATTCGGCCTGAACCTTCTCCATTTCTTCTGGGTCACGTTCTACAATAATGTTTAATGAGATCCGCTCTACATCAGATATATCACCATTTAGTGTTCCCAGGATAGTCACACTTGGCATCCAATGGCTATCTATTTCCATCGAAGTGTCGCCTAAATTTTTCATTTTTGAGATAGATGTTGTACTAATGACAATCAATAATATTATTACTGCAAGAAAACCCAATATCAATTTTGTTCGAATGTTAAATTTCATATATTCGCTCCTCAGTTCTCTTTATATTAGATACTATATCGACAAGAAACGACACATTGTTTATATCAAATTTAAAGAGAATTTCAGAACTGTTTACAAAAGGGAACTTTTTCTTCGTGATGGTTAGTGCAACTGATTCAGGTTTATTTTATAACCTCGTGGAGAGCATTATGTTTTATAATCCCCAACAATTGTACCGTCATATAGGGAGGGAGATGCTGAAAATCTTTATTCACTTATTCCATCAAACTTAAAAAAAGGATACCCAAAAACGGGTATCCCTTTATGTTTTACTTCCTAGCATTCACCATAAATCGTTCTGAATTTGTCCTTATTCCTAATTCGGTTTGATTGTCCAAAATAAATTGTTGGAGTATTTGAAAATCAATTTCTTCTTCTCCGAAGTTGGGAATAATTGGTGTGTGTTTCAAGAGAAATATTAAGTCTGCAGGAGTCTGATAATATTCGGTTGCATTGAATTCAAATGACTGTATGTCCTTAAAGCCCGCGTCACTTAATTCGGTAATATATTGAGCTTTTAACGAGTCTTTCTTAGCACCCCATGCCTGTCCTCTTCCAAACGCTTCTTTAATATTTAATTTGTCGTTTTCGCTTACTTGCTGTGTCAGGAACATACCATCCTTTACTAACACCTTTGCTATTTCTTTTGCATAAAAACATGAATGTCGAGAAGAGATTACATTAAAGAAGTTCTCAGGAAAATTTAGATTTTCAGCATCCATCTGGAGAAAACGAACATTTGCTATGTCTGATTCAGCAGAATTCTTGGTTGCTGTTTCAATCATTCCGGTGGAATGGTCAATCCCAACTAAAAGTAATGCAGAATCTGCTATTGATAAAATTGCTTCCCCGCCGCCAGTACCGATATCAAGCAATATATCCGACTTCTTGCATGTCTTCGCTACTTCATTGTAGAAGTCCCATTTTACTCCTTTGGAGATACATTTCACATTGCTGAAATTCCAGCCGTTGATTTTTCCAATCTTATTATAAAACTCTTTATACTCTATTGAATTCATTTTCTTTCCACCTTCCAATTAGGGATAAATACTACGGGATAGCAGACCGATATCATTCATTATTTTAGTTTTGTAGTCAAAAGGATAGACTTTCCCCTTGACGGCTGGTACGCGTTTTTTCCAGCCCGGAAACTAAATACCTCGAACAATACGGAAAGACATCCGATTCACCTCATTTGAAAGATTGTTTTAATTATATTTCTAATAGAGCTTGTCGATCAAGCAATAGTTCAATAATATTTCTTTACAACTTTCTACCTTAATAGAACGACTACTGAAAGTAATGAAAATGATGATAATTGAAGAAAACTTTAAATTGTCCAATTGAAATTCAAAATCGTTTATAAAAAATACCGCCTATTTACTGGTTCTTGGAAGAACCAATAAATAGGCGGTATTAGTTGTCTACTATTCAGAAGTTTATCGGATCGGGTCGGCTGTTTTGGAAATATAATAGCCATCCCTGCAATTATCATTGATAAACGTAAAACCACAAAAATCCCTTGCTTCATCAATCATTCTGACCCTTTCAGGACACCTTGTTCTCAATTCTCAGCTTATCTGCTACCATCGCTATGAACTCTGAATTGGTTGGTTTGGACTTACTGATATTAATGGTGTACCCGAACAGGTGTGAAATGCTGTCGATATTTCCACGGGTCCATGCTACCTCGATAGCATGACGAATGGCGCGTTCTACGCGAGATGCCGTCGTTTTGAACTTTTCGGCGATTGCCGGATATAACGTTTTGGTGATGGCTCCCAAAATTTCGATATTATTGTACACCATCGTAATGGCTTCGCGTAAATATTGATAGCCCTTGATGTGAGCTGGTACACCAATTTCATGTATGATGGCCGTGATACTGGCATCCAGGTTTTTCGTCTTACCCATAGGTACAACGTTGGACCGCATGGATGAAATGGTCACCGGACTGCTGCTAACTAACTGCGGCCCCACTAATTGGCGAACACGGTTAGCCAGCACTTCCATGTCAAACGGCTTCAAAATATAATAAGATGCCCCGAGCTGTACGGCCCTCTGTGTAATATTTTCTTGACCGAATGCAGTCAGCATAATGATTTTCGGCTGTGGAGTCAGGTTCATTTCTCTTAAACGCTCCAATACACCGAGACCATCCAGATGAGGCATAATAATATCTAAAATAAGTACATCAGGTATGTTGCGGGATTCTGCGATGCGTTGGAGCACTTCTTCGCCGTTATAGGCGATTCCTGTAACTTCCATATCCTCCTGATCGGAAATATATTCAGCAAGCAAATTCGTAAATTCCCGGTTGTCATCAGCCAACAATACCTCAATTTTTTGCAATGTACTTCCTCCTCATTGAGTGATATTCCATTGTGATATCTGTTTACAGTATATAAATATTTCTTGTCGGAGTATATGATTTCGACATCGAATTATGAATTCCTTCTGTCGAAAATTATTTTTATTTATTTTTTTTATAATTTCTATTATAATTGATTCTTTATCTTGCAAATATGAGTTATTCCCCTGCTTTTCGACAAAAAAATCTTAAGGCCACTAGCTCGCCTTAAGATTAGAAAATGATTTCAAGCTTACGTTATTCTGCATGATTCCTGCATCGCGCAGCATCCATTCGATAAAACAACCGTAACCTGAT
Source organism: Paenibacillus sp. SEL1 (assembly GCF_054602535.1). NCBI lineage: Bacteria > Bacillati > Bacillota > Bacilli > Caryophanales > Paenibacillaceae > Paenibacillus > Paenibacillus sp. SEL1. The sequence continues at coordinate 5,479,310 of NZ_CM137723.1, forward strand.
TTAGGATCATTCACAAATACATGTGTCACAGCCCCGATAAGCTTACCATTTTGAATAATCGGACTACCGCTCATTCCTTGCACGATTCCCCCGGTCTTATCCAACAGCTTTGGATCTACAATGCGAATCACAAGTCCTTTGGTTGCTGGTTTGTCCTGCTGAGAAATGTGTACAATTTCCGCCTGAAACCGCTGAATTTGTTGACCTTCCAGTACAGTCAAAATTTCTGCAGGTCCTTCCTTTACTTCATTCGCAAGAGCCACCGGAATAGGAGTCGAATACAATCCATATTGCGGCTCATCTGACATTTTCCCAAAAATTCCGAAATTCGTATTTCGTTCAATATTTCCTAATACCCGATGATCTTTGAGAAAATGAGCGCGTTTTTCTCCTGGTTCCCCACTTTGGCTTTTCGCAATTGACGTCACATTGGACTGCACAATCTCTCCGCTCCCCACGACAATAGGGGTTTGGGTATTCATATCGGTAATTACGTGGCCCAATGCCCCGTATACACCCTGGTCCGGTGCGTAAAACGTTAATGTACCTACACCTGCAGCCGAGTCTCTAATGTACAACCCAAGCCGCCACGCTTTATCATCTTGATCATATGCTGGTGTTAACTTCGTGGAAATCGTCTGCTCTCCTCGACAAAGTGTAATGTCGAGTGGCTTTTTATTCTTACCTGCTTCGTCTACTGCCTCAGCAACCCTTGCCAGGCTATTGAGTGGTTTGCCGTTCATGTGTGTGATCCGATCCCCTAGGCGAATCCCCGCTGTTTCACCAGGTGACACCTTACGATCATTACTTTCCTGAATGATATGGTGACCGACGACAAGCACTCCTGAAGATTTTACTTTGACCCCAATCGTCTGCCCCCCCGGGTATACTTTTAAATCGGGAACTACACTTTCTTGGGTTGTCCTCATGCTTTTAGAGCCGAACAAATCCAAAGAAGCTTGTGGAGGCAGCGCAGCTTGCACATGCTGAGCGTTACCGATAGAACACATAAGAAAAACAAGCAAAAGACCGAGCAATTTGATCCTGGAGTAAAAATTCAATGGCTGTCACGCTCCCTTTGCTTCTTTCGCTTGACGAGTAAAGGTGGTCGCCAATTGCGTACCTATAAGGTAACCTTGCCCCCAGGCTTTTATAACTGTTAAACATTACGCCAGCCGCTCTTTTCAGGCTTTCTTTCCTTCCGCCAAATTCAGCATTTCCTGTGCGTGATGCAAAGTTTTTTCGGTAATTTCCACGCCGCCCAGCATCCGTGCCAATTCCTTGACACGCCCATCCTCCGTAAGTCCCTCAATTTGAGTCATGGTCCGTCCATCATGGACATTTTTCTCAATAAGGTACTGATGATCTGCCATACATGCCACCTGTGGCAAATGAGTAATGGAAAAGACCTGACAAACGGAAGATAAACGATATAGCTTCTCGGCAATGGATTGAGCTGCACGACCACTCACCCCGGTATCCACCTCGTCAAAAATGAGTACTGGAATTTGATCATGACGCGCAAAAATACTTTTCATCGCCAACATGATACGTGATAGCTCACCGCCTGAAGCGATCTTACCAAGTGGACGTAATGGCTCACCTGGATTGGGGGATATAAGAAATTCCGCATTATCAATGCCCTGCTTGGTAGGTCTTACCTTCAGACCTTTATACTCATATCCGCGTGGATCTTCAATTGGATCAATGCGCACCTTGAGTGACGTTCTTTCCATCTGCAGGTCTTTTAACTCCTGCTCCACTTGCTCTGCAAGCTCTTCAGCACAAATTTCACGTGCTTCTGTAAGCTCTTCTGAAATCTCCAACAAATCGGAAAGCAACTCATCCCGTTTTGCAATGAGCTGCTCCAGCCGCTCATCTTTATTTTCCAGCAGATCGGTTTCCTGCTCAATACGGCTATAGTATTCCAAAATCAGCTCTATACTATCACCATATTTTCGCTGTAATCCGGTAATTTGATTCAAACGTTGCTCCACTTCATGCAGCTTGCCTGGATTAAATTCAATATCCTCGCGATAAGAACGTAATTGGAATGCTGCGTCCTCCAACTGGTAAAAAGCAGATTGAATCTGCTCCGCAATGGGCTGAAGGCTTTTGCTATCATAGCTTTGGACATCGTTTAATCTGGACAACACGTTATTGATCGTATCCAGTCCACCTCTGCCGCTTAGCAGTTCGTATGCTCCTGATATCCCATCCATCATTTTCTCACTATGGGATAGCTTGACCCGTTCCTCTGCCAATAATTCATCTTCTCCCAATTTCAACTCCGCCGCAGCGATCTCTTCTAATTGAAATCGGTACATATCCAAAAGCTGATAAGCCTTTTGACTGGAGCTTTGCAGTTCTCTTACTTCTTTTTCCGCTTTGACAAAAGCATTGTAACGCTCCCGATAAAGCGTTTTGACCGGACCAATGACCGAATCACCGAACGTATCCAGTAGCGCCAGATGGCGATCTGCACGTAGCAGGCTTTGATGCTCATGTTGCCCGTGGATATTGACGAGTTGCTCACCTACCTCACGCAGCATCGTTAAATTAACCATCTGGCCGTTAATTCGTGAAGAGCTTTTCCCCTGAACCGTAAGTTCGCGACGAATCAGCAAATGCTCCTCTGCATTAGCCTTAATCCCTTGTTCCTCAAGTGTATTCCAAACTGGATGTTTCACCGGCAGTTCAAATAAGGCTTCCATCTCTGCTTTATCACAACCGTAACGCACTAAATCAGCAGAGCCCCTACCGCCTGCAATCAGCCCAAGCGCATCGATAATAATGGATTTGCCAGCACCTGTTTCCCCGCTCAACACATGAAACCCTTTATAAAAATGAACATCGACGGCCTCTACAACCGCCAAATTCCGTATAGACAAAGTGACCAGCATCGTTCTTTCACCTCTATGATGTACAAATTAAAACGCCTAATATGCGTAGCCATTATAATTAGGAAATGTAGCCCATAAGACGATTCACGATAGCTTCGCTGTTTTCTTCTGATCGACAAATAATCAAAATGGTGTCATCTCCGCTAATCGTACCCATAATCTCAGACCATTCAATATTGTCCAATAAAGCAGCAATCGAGTTGGCTGTTCCCGGCAGACACTTCATCACAATCAGGTTGGTTGTGTAGTCAATATGCAAAAAGTTATCGACCAACGTACGTTTCAGTTTCTGGGCCGGATTGTAGCGCTGATCTGAAGGCATCGAATATTTATATCTGCCATCGTCCATTGGAACCTTAATGAGCAGCAACTCCTTGATATCACGCGATACGGTCGCCTGCGTGACCTGAAAACCAGCCTTACGCAATGCTTCCACCAGATCATCCTGCGTCTCAATCTCATGTTGTGAAATAATTTCCCTGATTTTAATATGTCGTTGACCCTTCATATAATCCTCCGATTAACCTTCATATTCCTCTTCTTCGAGGTCTTCCACTAATGTAATAAGGCGAATACTTCGCTCGTCCGTATCAACGTACAATACACCCGCGCAACCCGGATAGAGCAATAAATACGGCATGAGCCTGTCCCTTAAATCAGGACCACTCCACTCCATTGGTTTCTTGCGGCGTGACGTTTTGACCATATATGTCGAACCGTTTCGTACAGCCACGTAGTCTATAAACAAACGGCTATACACGGTATGTCCATTCACTTTAAAAGCAAGCGGTATTTTCATCTTCCCGCCCACTACTTCATATCCTGCTTCTTCGAGTAGGTCTGTGACAGGCCCTTCGTCCAAGTCCTCGTTAATCGGTATCGTCTTTAGTACAAGCGGCCCTGGCTCCTTCAACCAGGCACGTAGGCTATACAAAGCCCATATCCCTAATATCACCCCGATTACAGCGATGATAACCGTATCATATCTTGTGTCCATGGACCGATCACCTCATGGACATATTCTAGGACAAGATGTAAAATCCCTTTTCCTTTGTACATCTCATTATAGGCGAACGTGAGTTCTATAATCAATCCCTCACACCAAAAAGAGGTTCCCTTAAGTTCACAGAACTCATGGAGAACCCCTGAATGTTACTTACGCGATGGACCATTATTAAAAGTCTGACCTGCTTCCTGAACGGTACGTTCAATCAGTGGTCTGAAATCCATCTTCTCCAGCTGCGATTCTGCAGCAGGAAGCCCATCCAAACGCCAATGCGCTAAAAATTCAATATTGCCTTCTCCACCTGTAATAGGCGAATAAGCCAAACCTTGCAGCGTAAGTCCAAGCTCATGTGCAAACATCAGAATGGTCTGCAACACTTCTTTATGCGTAGCAGGATCACGGACCACACCGGATTTTCCGACCTTTTCGCGTCCAGCTTCGAATTGCGGCTTGATTAGAGCTACAATATCAGCAGGTTGATGCAACAAGGCAAACAACGGGGGCAAAATAATACGTAATGAAATAAAGGAAACGTCAATACTAGCGAAATTCGGCACGGAACCATTCAAATCCGCGGGTGTCATATATCTGAAATTCGTTTTCTCCATTACGCATACTCGTTCATCATTACGAAGGGACCAATCCAGCTGGTTATAACCCACATCAATGGCGTATACGTATTCAGCTCCATGCTGAAGCGCACAATCCGTAAAACCTCCAGTGGACGAGCCAATATCCAGCATTGTCCTGCCCTTCATATCCAGCTCAAATTGACGGATGGCCTTCTCCAGCTTCAATCCTCCACGGCTTACATACGGATGCACCGAACCCTTAACTTTAAGCTCGCTGGCGCGTGGTACCTTCATCCCCGCCTTCTCGATCCGTTCGCTGTCCGCCAGCACTAGCCCAGCCATAATCGCAGCTTTAGCTTTTTCACGGCTTTCAAAAAAGCCTTGTTCTACAAGTAATACATCAATGCGTTCCTTCGGAACAGACATGTTAATCTCCCTTTAGGCAGCCAGGCTGCTCTTGTCATACTTTTTATAAACGTCATGGTCTTCACTTCAAGTTACCCTATACGGATTGTCCCATGCCATATGCTGGCTCAGCAGCCCATTTACGCAGCTTTAAGCATACATCTTCAATGGTAAGACCTACTTCAGCACGCTGCTCTTTGATGGAGCCATGCTCCACGAACAGATCGGGAATCCCCATTAGGCGCACCTGTGCCTCTTGTATTTCGGCTTTAGCGTAAAATTCCAGTACAGCGCTACCCAAGCTTCCTGCTTCAGAAGCTTCTTCCAATACGATCAGCTTCGTATGCTGACGAGCCAGCTCACGCAACATATCCTCGTCCAAAGGCTTCAGGAAACGGGCATTCACGACGCCCACTTGCAAACCTTCCCGTTTCATCGCCTCCGCAGCCTCTGTCGCCACCTGGAGCATCGGTCCTGATGCGATTACAGCAAAGCCCTCGCCTTTACGCAGGAGCTCCCAACTGCCGATGGGAATAGCCTGTAATTCTTTATCCATCGGCACGCCAACCACATTAACACGCGGGTAACGATAAGCAATTGGACCATCTTCATAGTCGAGCGCTGTTTTCATCATATGGCGTAGCTCGTTCTCATCCTTTGGCATCATAAGCACAAGATTCGGGATATGACGCAAGAATGCCACATCAAACACGCCATGATGAGTTTCCCCGTCAGCCCCAACAAAACCTGCACGGTCAATCGCAAACATTACGTTCGCATTATGACGACAGATATCATGCACAATCTGGTCATAAGCACGCTGCATAAAAGTGGAATACACCGCAAACACCGGCTTCATCCCTTCCATTGCCAACGCAGCACACATGGTAGCTGCATGCTGTTCAGCAATGCCGACGTCAATCATACGGCTAGGAAACTCTTTACTAAACGGTACCAATCCTGATCCGCCAGGCATAGCGGGGGTGACCGCAACGATGCGCTCATCCTGCTCAGCCAGTTCAATCAACGTTCGACCGAAAATTTCCGTATACATCGGATTACCTACAGCTTTGAGTACCTGACCCGATTCAATTTTGTAAGGACTGATTCCATGCCATTTGTGTGAATCTGCTTCCGCAGGTTTATAGCCCTTGCCCTTGGTTGTTACGACATGCACCAATACAGGGCCAGTGACATTATCAGCCTGCTGGAAGGTTTCGATTAGCTTCGGCAAATCATGTCCGTCCACTGGACCGAGATACGTAAGTCCCAGTTCCTCAAACAGTACACCAGGCACCATCATATATTTAAGACTGTCCTTGACACGGCCAGCCGATTTGGCAAGTTTACCGCCGATCGCGGGTATTTTTTTCAGCAAAACTTCCAGCTCATCTTTTGCTCGCAAATAATGACGGTCCGAGCGGATTTTGCTCAAATAATTATGCATGGCCCCTACATTAGGTGCTATGGACATTTCGTTGTCATTCAGAATGACCATTAAATTTTTGCGCTCATGACCGATATGATTCAACGCTTCGAAGGCCATCCCCCCAGTCAACGCTCCGTCTCCGATCATTGCAATGACTTTATTGTCCTCGCCCTTCAAATCTCGAGCCAAGGCCATTCCCATTGCCGCCGACAGAGAAGTGCTGCTATGACCGGCTTCCCAAACATCATGCTCGCTCTCACTTCTTTTTACAAAACCACAAAGTCCATCACGCTGACGAAGTGTATCAAAACGGTCCATTCGCCCTGTCAATATTTTGTGTACGTAGGCTTGGTGCCCAACGTCATAAATCATCTTGTCCTTTGGACTGTTATAGCAATAATGCAGGGCGATCGTGAGCTCAACCACTCCCAGATTCGATGCCAGATGCCCCCCAGTCACGGACAGCTTCTCAATCAAAAAGCTCCTGATTTCCTCGGCTAGAGAAGCCAACTCCTCAACCGACAGTGATTTCAGATCGCCTGGTTGCTTTATGTGTGGAAGCAGCACGCATATCTCCCCGCTTTCCTTCAAGTTTGTGTGTAAAGTTAACAAGTATTATATCACACTTTTTAACTGTGCTTAAACGCAGACAAGTCAAAACAGCTCTAACGCAACTAATGATCACGCTTCATCAGGTAATCCGCTATCTCCAGCAAACGAGAAGAATCGGGAATACCGCTCTCTGTTATCACTTTTTTAGCAGATGCGGTGAGTTCCTCCACCTGCCGCAAAGATGCGTCCATACCAATGAAATACGGATAGGTAACCTTCTCCTGCTCAACATCACTTTGCGTTTTCTTACCCATTTTGCTCTCATCGCCTATGAGGTCCAGTATATCGTCCTGTATCTGAAAAGCCAGCCCCAAGTCTCGTCCAAAGCGGCGAAGCGCCTCTAATTGACTCTTATCCGCCCCACCAATCCGTCCACCTGCCAAGAGCGAGAAAATAATCAAATCAGCAGTTTTATGAAGATGGATATATTCCAGTTCCTCGATCCCCGTCATTCCTTGCTCGCCTGACATATCGGCGACCTGTCCGCCTACCATGCCCCGCGCGCCACTCATTTCGGACAAATCCTCAACAATGGACAACAGCGAATCGGATGAAACACCGTGACGTCGTCCTGCTTGCACAATGCTGTAAAAGGCATGGGTCAACAAAGCATCACCCGCAAGGACGGCAACCGCCTCGCCGTATACCTTATGATTCGTCAGCTTACCTCGCCGATAATCATCATCATCCATGGCTGGCAAGTCGTCATGAATGAGAGAGTACGTATGTACCATTTCTACCGCACATGCCACTGGCAACGCAGCTTCCCTGCTTCCACCGAATGCTTCAGCAGCAGCGATCACAAGCAGAGGCCGCAGCCGTTTTCCGCCTGCGGTGAGTGAATAATTCATAGATTCTCGAAGAACATCGGGAATGTTCCAATCGGCCGGGAACTGCTCGGCCAGTGCAGACGAAACCGCATCCGCCGTCCCGGTCAAATATTCCTTGAACGACGGTCTATTCAAGCCCTTCACCGCCGTTTTCATCTAATCCGCCGCCAAAAGGCTTCTTGCGCAAATCTCCATCCTCTTCCACGATCATTTCAATTTTACGTTCAACCTGCTCCAGCTTTTGACTGCAAAGCTGAGACAGCTTCATCCCCCGCTGGAACAAATCAATGGCTTGCTCCAGAGGAACGTCTCCATGCTCCAGTTGTCCGACAATTTCTTCAAGAGCGGCCATAGCCGCTTCAAAATTCAATTCCGTTTCATTCGCCACCGTGCTTCGCGTCCTCCTTCATTCCCCATACTTGGCAGTCCAACTGCCCATCACTCACTTTAATCTTGATGGAATCTCCCGGCTGTACGTCTTTGAGCGACTTAATCAGCCGTTTCTCCTGCTCATCGTATACCAAGCTATAGCCTCGGGCCATGACTTTGAGTGGGCTCAGCGCATCCAGCTGACGAATTCCCGTGTGCAACTGCTGCCGTCCCGTTTTCGTAATAGCACGCATCGCAGACTCCAGCTGACGTTGCGCCATATCCGCCTGCTTGCGTGCCGAACGAATTTGTTCACGTGGATTAAACCGCTCTAGTACCTGACGCATACGTGCATTCTTTTCTGCGTTTAAGCGTGAACGGTTACCCACTGCGCGGATTAGCCGCTGATGCAGCATGTCCATTCGCTCTGCATGCTGTAGCATATAGCGGCGTGGGTGCAGCAGGACTGGTGAACGCTGAAGCCTCACCAAGCGTTCACGGCTGGTTTCCAGCCGCTGCCGGAGGGCGTTGCGCAGGCGTTGCTCACGCTGGAGCAGCTGATCCCGTAGCTCTGCCTGATTAGGCACAGCCAACTCAGCTGCTGCGGTTGGCGTTGCTGCACGCAAGTCAGCCACAAAATCGGCAATGGTAAAATCCGTTTCGTGTCCAACTGCCGAAATAACCGGAATGACCGATGCGTAAATAGCGCGCGCAACCGCTTCCTCATTAAACGCCCACAGTTCTTCCAACGAGCCACCTCCCCGTCCGACGATCATCACCTGAACCTCTTGCATACGATTCATAGCTTCAATTGCCCTGACGATCGAGGGTGCGGCACCTTTTCCTTGTACAAGCACAGGATACAACACAATTCCAGCCTGCGGGTATCGCCGTTGAAGTGTCGTAATAATATCACGCACAGCCGCTCCGGTCGGTGACGTAATCACGCCAATGGTTGCCGGATGGGCAGGGAGATTACGCTTACGAGCAGTATCAAACACTCCCTCTGCATCCAGCTTTTGCTTGAGCTGTTCGTAAGCCAAATAAAGGCTTCCTATACCATCAGGCTGCATTTGAGTCGCATAAAACTGATATTGTCCATCTCGTTCGTACACGGATACGTTTCCCCGGGCAATAACACGCGTACCTTCTTTCGGTACGAAGGGAAGCCGCTGATTATGGGTTGCAAACATAATCGAACGTATGCGGCTCCCCTCATCCTTGAGCGTAAAGTACATGTGACCACTCGAATGATGCGTGAAATTAGAAATTTCCCCGCGTATCCATACATCAGACAGCACCTGATCCGATTCCAGTTTCATCCGGATATAACGATTCAGGTCCTTTATAGAGTAAATACGTTGTTCAGCCATAGGCAACTGCCCTTATGCCAAACCGTGCGACCGCTTGGCCGCTACAAGCGTATTTTGCATCAGCATCGTAATCGTCATCGGGCCTACTCCGCCGGGAACAGGCGTAATCGGACCAGACACTTGCTTCACGCTCTCAAAATCAACGTCCCCCGCCAGCTTTCCGTTCTCCAGACGGTTCATCCCCACATCTATCACAACCGCTCCGGGCTTCACGAACGAAGCATCAATAAAGTTGGCTTTGCCGATCGCAACGACTAAGATATCCGCTTGTCGACTTAGATCCCCGATATTCGCTGTACGGGAGTGGCACATCGTAACCGTAGCATTTTCACGTTGCAACAATAAAGACACTGGCTTGCCTACGATATTACTGCGACCAATAACTACCGCATGTTTACCAGCAATCTCCACTCCAGCACGCTTGATTAACTCAATGACTCCAGCAGGAGTACAAGGCAATAGACTATCGTCACCGATGACCAAATTCCCTACGTTCACCGGATGGAATCCATCCACATCCTTCTCCACTGCAATTGCGTCAATGACAGCTTTTTCATGAATATGCTTTGGCAATGGCAGTTGAACCAAAATCCCATGGATAGTACTTTGATGGTTCAGCTTGTCCACTAGTTCCAGTAATGCTTCCTGCGAAGTATCTGCTGACAACCGGTGAACCTCTGAGTAATAGCCGAGATCATGGCACGCCTTTTCCTTGTTTTTAACATACACCTGCGAAGCGGGATCTTCGCCTACCAATACAACAGCCAGTCCCGGTTGAAAGCGGTGCTCTTTCAGACGAATGACCTCTTGTTGAATGCTTGCGCGAATATCCTGAGAGATTTGTTTACCATCAATGATCGGTGCTGACATGTTTAACCACTCTCCAACCTGATTCAGTAGTCTCTACTTAAAAACGTGCTTTCAATTGCTCCAGTTCTTGAATCACTCGTCCCAGTACACCATTAACAAATTTACCGGATTCCTCGGTACCAAAGTGCTTCGACAACTCAATCGCTTCATTAACAGCTACCTTGGCTGGAACATCCTCACGGAAAATCATCTCATATGCCGCAAGTCTCAAAATTTGACGATCTACACGTGAAAGTCTGCTGATCTGCCAGCCTTTAAGATAATCCACCAACAGCCCATCAATGGCTTCCTTGTGCTCCCACGTACCCCGCACATGCTCTAAAACATACGCTCTTAACACTGCCGCGTCTTTAACGACAACTTCCGCTTCGTTTTCCTCAGCGGCTTCCTGAAGCAACATGTCCACGGCTGCTGCCGCATCCACTTCATTCATTTCCATATGGTACATACTCTGTACCGCTAATTCCCTCGCCAGACGTCTTTTCATGCCCTGCCTCCTACGCTTGCCTATATCTATTTTTCATTCTAACCAATTTCCACAAAAAAACCTGTGAACGCATCCTCCAAAACGTTGGGCGCAAAGAAGCTACAGCTCTATTTTGGAGAACACGTATCACAGGGTTCATTTAAAAGGACGCCAACGCTGCGACAACCAATCGCCCCATTCCTTCCAAGGGAGAAATGAACCAAGCGCTGAATCGCTACGTCTTCCTAGCGTATATCCGATGAACACCATCAATGCAAAGAACAACATATTCCAAAAGCCTGCCCACAAATAAATAAAACCGAAAAAAATACCAGCCGTGATCCCCATGATCCGGCCCTTGTAACTTCCCCATATTTCTTTCCAGGGCATCAGGGAAAATCACCTCTATTCCACACGACTCTTAAAGCTGGGTGACTGAGAAACATTAGCGATGTACACCGACACATTGGACACAGGAATTCCTGTAATTTCTTCCACATGATCGTGTACCCCCTTTTGTACCTCGGAGGTTAACACCGGAATGGAGCTTTCCCCGTCTACAACCGCCCGAATCGTAATATCAAGTCCCGATTCCAACACGCGAACGCGTGCTTTCAAATCCTGCATCCCGCGAAATCGGGAAGCTGCTTTGAGGCACAGATTTTCAATGGTGTCCACTGAAATCTGAATGTCACCATATTCCGTTCGTTGATCAATAGAATGCTGTACGGTTTGGTTCCGTCGAATAGAGATATAAAAAAAACGAAGACTCAATAACAACAGAACCCCTGCAATAATCAGGCTGGTAAACCACACCACTCGCTCATCCTCAATACTTAAAACATACGGAATGGCCCCGCTCAGGAGGAGGATGGCGAGAATGGAAATAATTCCGATACTTAAGCTGTACAAGAACAGCAGAAGTCTGTCCATAACTTTAGCCACGAAACGCACAGCCTCCTTAAATTAGAGTAAACCCTCGACCCATAAGGGTCGGGGGTTTGTACAAAGTATCGCTCTATTTAACCCGTCCGGCGCCCAGCACTTCCGGCTCTTCTACTTTTTCGGCATTTTTGAATTGAACATCATGAATTTGCACATTCACTTCAACAACGTTAAGACCTGTCATGTTCTCAATCGAACGCTTAACATTATGCTGAATAGCAGCAGCCACCTCAGGCAGACGGTTACCGTACTCAATAATGACGGAGACGTCTACAGCAGCTTCACGCTGTCCGACTTCCACTTTTACACCTTTAGATAAATTTTTGCGGCCTAGCAGTTCGGCAAACCCACCAGCAAATCCGCCACTCATTCCCGCTACGCCTGGTACCTCAACGGTAGCCAGTCCGGCAATGACTTCAATAACTTCTGGGGCGATTTGAATCTCCCCAATTTCTGTACGTTCGAATTCGGTTGGCACTGTGCTCATACCTTCAACACCTTTCGGTCAAAATAAGTTTCATTCCAGCTTTGGATTTCAAAGCAGACATGCTCACTTATTATCCATACTATATCATTTGGCGTTCATTATGACAAACTGAGGAAATATACCGATTAAACTTCGTTTTCCTCCAAAAATTTAATATCAAAATCGCCTCTAATAAAGGTCGGATGCTCTAGCAAGCGCTGATGAAAAGAAATCGTTGTGGGTATGCCCTCAATAGCAAACTCAGACAAAGCCCGCTTCATTTTGGCAATTGCATCTTGCCGTGTAGGTGCCCACACAATCAGCTTGGCGATCATAGAGTCATAATAAGGAGGAATGCTATAACCTGGATATGCTGCGCTGTCTACCCGTACTCCAGGACCGCCTGGAGGCAGATAAAATCCGATTTTACCCGGTGCAGGCATAAAATTGCGATCCGGGTCCTCAGCGTTAATACGGCATTCTATCGCCCAACCATTGATGGTGACTTCTTCCTGCGTAAAGGAAAGCGGATGTCCTTCAGCGACAGAAATCATTTCCTTAATCAGGTCTACACCGGTAATCATTTCTGTTACGGGATGTTCTACCTGAATACGTGTATTCATTTCCATGAAATAGAAATTATTGTCCGGGCCAAGCAAAAATTCGAGAGTACCTGCACCAGAGTATTGAACGGCCAAAGCTGCACGAACAGCTGCCTGACCCATTTCTTCACGAACATCCTGCGATATTACAGGACATGGTGCTTCCTCCAACAACTTCTGACGACGACGCTGCACAGAGCAGTCCCGTTCGCCCAAATGGGCAACATTACCATGCTTGTCCGCTATGATCTGTATTTCCACATGTTTCATACCGGTCAAATATTTTTCTAGGTACACACCCGCGTTGCCAAATGCTTTTTGCGCCTCCTGCTGAGCGGTAGTGATTTGCTGAATAAGGTTATCCTCATCTTCGGCGATACGAATACCTTTACCTCCGCCACCTGCTGTGGCCTTGATAATTACCGGATATCCGATATCACGTGCGATGCTGATCGCATCCTGCAAATCCTCAACCAGCCCGTCTGAACCCGGAATAACCGGAACTCCGGCATCCTTCATGGTCTGCTTGGCTACGGCCTTATCTCCCATTTTGTTAATGGCTTCAGGAGAAGGACCAATAAACGTAATATTACACGATTCGCAAATTTCAGCGAAGTCTGCGTTTTCCGCCAAAAATCCGTAACCTGGATGAATGGCATCACATTCAGTCAATGTAGCAACGCTCATCAGGTTCGTAAAATTAAGGTAGCTGTCCTTAGATAGCGTCGGTCCGATACAGTAAGCCTCATCTGCGAGACGCACATGTAACGAATCCTTGTCAGCTTCCGAATATACGGCAACTGTCGAAATATTCATCTCGCGGCAAGCGCGAATGATACGAACCGCAATTTCTCCACGATTTGCAATCAATACTTTTTGAAATGTCATGACTTTACCTCCCTGGGAGCAGTCCTGCCGAACCCTCAAAAGAGGGTTCAAACAAGCTTTTTACTCCGGTTTCACAAGGAACAATGGCTGGCCATACTCGACCAACTGTCCGTTTTCGGCCAAAATTTCCACAATTTCGCCCTTCACTTCAGCTTCCAGCTCATTCATCAGCTTCATCGCTTCAATGATACATACCGTTGTTTTTTCGCCCACTTTGCTGCCAATACTCACATACGGAGCCGTATCCGGGGATGAAGAACTATAGAAAGTTCCTACCATCGGAGATACGATTTTATGTAGATTGCTTGCATATTCCCTCGGTTCCCCAGCAGTTGCAGGTCCAACATCGGACTGTACTTGTGGATTTGGAATAACAGCTTGTGGTGCCACTGCATAAGTAGGTGTTGCCACAGGAGCCTGTACCGTAACGATCTCGCTTTTGCCAGGTTTTCGGATCAACAGGCGAGTTCCTTCATTTTCAATTTCAAGCTCATGCACAGACGTTTCATCCACCAGCTTGATCAATTCCTTAATCTCGCTTAATTTAAACATCTCTATTAATCACTCCTTCAGCATTTTGCCGGTTGCTGATTACATTGTTGAAACAGCTTTATGTATTATATCACAATCATTAAAAATAGAAAGAGCCCGGAATAATGCAGAAATCCGGGCTTTTTCGCGTTTTTTGTCTTATTGTGTAACATACTGGACACTGATCTTATCCTGCGTTACGTTCAGTTCCTTCATGACTTTATCAACAATTGTTACCGCTTGCTTAGCATCCAATTTTTCACTCAGAACCACTACTTTGTATTTATCAGCATCTTCCTCACGGACGACCGCATTGGCGAACTGCTGCTGAAGCTCTTCTTCAATTCCAGTAATTTTAGCCTGCTTATCTTCAAGTACATGTAATTCCTTTTGAGCCTCCGCGGCTTTCTTGGGTGTGCTGTCGTTCATTGCGGTAGTCAGTTCATCATTTTTCTTCTGATTTTCCACGTCCCGTTCCAGCAAATAGTTGTCAATCACAGCTGCTGCTGTAGGTTGGGCAGCTTGATCGGTTGCCACTTGATCCAGTACCTGCTGGTCGGTTTTGGCTGTAGAGGCTGCTTTGTCGTCACTTTGTGCTGTCGCGTCCGTCTTAGTCGCAGTTGTGTTTTGATCGGATGTCGCTGGTTCAGTAGTAGGGGTAACTGCCGTATCTTTATCGCCTTTTGAGTTTTCTGTTGCTGGGTCAGTTGTGGAAGCCGTATCCGATTTTGTGGAAGTTGCTGATGCTCCATCAGTTACTTCTCCATTCGTCACTACTTCATTTACCTTCAGTTCGTTCAATTGTTCCTCTGCCTTCGTCGTTGCTTCCTGTGCGGCATCCTGCTTAACCTTGCTCACTTGCTCACTATCGGCTACTGGTGGATTGGCAGGGCTTGAGTCCTCCGTAAACAAATAATACGCAGACAGCACGACCATTAAACTCAGCATGGACACCAGCCAAACGGTTTGTCTTTTGTTATTCATGTTCCGTCCTCCATATTCATTAATGGTTTAAAATATAAACTTCTTTGTTCCTAAATCCCAAATTATCCCTGCTTGCGCGGTACGACTGAAATTTTGTAGGAAGGTACATTTAGTCCCTTCTGTACAGCATCGACAATTAGCTGCTTCACTGTAGGGTTTTCTGCCCCCATAGCCACAACAAGCACTCCCCTCACCTGCGGTTTTACTTTTTTTGTCACAATCGGGGTGTGCTGGCCACCTGATGACTCATAGGTGACAATCTCGCCATCACGTGTATATTGAGTAGTGTGCCGTTGTCCGCCATTGGCGTCCGTCTCGTTGTTCTCTTCTTGCATGTCCTTTACATTGCGTTGAACGATAACTTCTTCGGTGGAATCTACCGTAACCATGACATCGACGGTTCCTACGCCAACAATCTGCTCCAGCATCTGTTTCATATTGTCCTCAAAAACCTTCTCGATCCCGGCAAAGGAACTTTCTTCACCTGTTGTTGTCTCTAACGTAGGCTCATTTTTCATCACGCCAGGCGGCTCACGGCCTACGTTTTCTGGATCAACCTTTTTCACATTAACGAATGAATTAAAAAGCATGATCGCTACACCGATAAGGCCAAGTATAAGCAGCCAACGAAATGAGTTGAATCTTTTCGCCCCATCCGCCCCTCCACCCAGCCATTGCTCCAGCTTTTTCAGCCATTTGCTCATTTCTGCTCACCTCCTGTTACCATTCATGTGTTCCATCCTGCGAAGAAACCACCTGAACATTTTTGCTGTCTATCCCCCATTTTTCACGTAGAAGTCCTGTAATTAAACCAAAAGCTTTCGTATCCGTTGGCTTTCCGTCCTCAGCAGTTTTATCAGGATTACGATCTTCTTCTCGCGTTCCTTCATTAAGTTCTGAATTTTTTGTATGTGTCGGTTCCACACGAATATTCACTGTCTTTTCGGCTACAGGCTCCACCATTATCGGCTTGGCATCTGCACCAGGCGAGACGTCTGTGTTGTTCTTTTCTTTTTCTGGCTGCTGCTCTGCCAATTTGACCACTACCGACTGGACACCCGTTCCTGCCTCCAGCTCCGATTCCTTCTGTTGAATCTTTGCAAGGGTAACCTGGACCGACTGAATTGCTAACCCAGTATATTGTTCCAACTGTCCTTTCATTTCCTTAGCTACCTCTTTGCCGGCCCATTGCATGGAGCTTTGTTCTTGCTGTTGCTTCAACTGGCTGCCTTTTGCTAAAATCTCCTCCAATGTCGGTTCCCTCTTGCCTGTCTCAGCCTGACGTTGAAGATCCAATGCTCGCCCTAGAACCTCGGAGGGGCTGCTACTCAGTAAGCGCACGACCGGAGACAGCAACGTCAGCAAAACAAGCAAGCTGAGAACGAGTTTGACATACCTTTCCATAGATCGGCTCGGTAAGATCATATCGACAAAAGAAGCCAGCAACACGATTAGCACCAGTTCCTTAAGCCAGCCTCCCAGCCAGGTCACTTCACTCCCCTCCCCCCTTGTTGGTTTACATGCATTGGTTCACCTCATCATGACCGTCATATTGCCTGCTGCGAGCATGACTGTAATCGCAAGGAAAGACATTAATCCCACTGCCGCCAGCGCCGCGAAAACATAAATCATGCTCTTGCCGATTGCATCCAGACATTCCACGATAGGCGTATCCCCCAAAGGTTGCATGATCGCTGCTGTCACTTTATAAATGAGAGCCAGTGTCAGAATCTTGAGGGCGGGAAAGGCACACAGGAACAATATAATAATGACTCCTACCAGACCAATGGCATTTTTAACGAGCAGCGAAGCTGAAATGACTGTATCTGTCGCATCTGCCAACGCCTTGCCGACCACCGGAACAAAGCTACCCGTAATATATTTGGCTGTGCGGATCGTTAATCCGTCAGTAACTGACGAAGTCAAGCCTTGTACCGAAATGACTCCCAGAAATATGGTCAGCAGCACTCCCAGCACTGCTACTCCAGCGTTCCGCATCAGATCGGCTAGCTGGGTCAGTTTGTATTTGCCCGTCAGCGAGTTGACCAAGTACAGCACAGCCGAGAAGAACAGTAGCGGGAAAACCAGCGTATGAATGACTGTTCCGACTGTGTTGATCATAAATACAATCAGCGGGTGGGTCACCGAAACTGTTACGACGTTCCCCATCGAGGCTAACATGGTAAACAACAAGGGCAACATTGCCATCATGAAGTGAATCATGCTATCAATCGCTTCTTTGGCATAACCAATCGCTACACTAAAGCTATTAATCGCCAGAATGATAATGACCATGTATACGATAGCGTAGGCCACTTTGCTGACCTGTTTGCTTTCAAAAGCGCTTTGCAGCGTTTCCAGCACCATACTCATAATGCTGAGCATGACGATGGTGACGAGCAACTTGGCATTTACTCGAATTTCATGGATGAAAAAATCAGCTATAGCGCTCAATACACCCTTTATGCTGAATCCTTCACCGCCTGGAAGCAGCATGTCCATGAAGGAAGGCGTTTTCTGATCAGGGAAAAATCCGCCGTATTCCTGCATGAGCCCGTCCCAATAATGTTCTACTTCATCTTTGGGCATTTGCTCCGCCTGCTGTCTGATCCATTCGTTAGTCGGTGTATCTGCAAAGAGGACCGCAGCTGAGGCACACCAAAGACATAGCAACAACATCGCAATTACTTTGAGATTCGGCATGCCCCCTAGCCTTTTCATGGCATCACCCCCTCAGGCGGGCATCAGCTTCAGAATGGTATCAATAATAATGCTGATAATCGGGATTGCGAGCACCATAATGAGTACCTTTCCGGTAAGCTCAATTTTGGAAGCAATCCCGTCTTGTCCTGCATCCCGAACGATTTGCGCTCCAAATTCAGCAATATAAGCGATACCGATTATTTTCAATACGGTTTTAAAATAGATCATATCCATGCCCGAAGACCGAGCCAGTCGCTCCAGTACAGAAACCACAGATCCGATCTTGCCAATCAGCAGCAAAAAAATGATGATTCCCGCAGCTGTTGCAATCAAAAAGGCAAACATCGGCTTCTGTTCCTTAATGACTAAAATGAGGACTGTGGCAATGAGGGCGAAGCCCACCACCTGAATGATTTCCATGTGTCCACCTACTGAAAAAGAAAGATAGATTTGATCTCTTGCAGAAGGTTATCCAGCATTCGCACCACCATGAACAGGACCACGACGAAACCGATGACCGTTACCCAGTGGGCCATGTCTTCTTTGCCCATTTGCTTTAATACGGTATGAATCATAGCGATAATAATGCCAATTCCGGCAATCTGGAAAATCGCATTCACTTCTAAATTCATTCGAGCACCCCGCTAATAGATCAAAATGACGATCAATGCTCCGATCAGCAGTCCCAGGCTCCTGCTCATACGCTCGTACCTCACCTGATCTGCCTGCGCCTGCGCTTCCTCATGGGATAACTGCTGGATGGTCAGCGCAATGTGCTTGATCTGGTCTTCACGGTCGCTGGTTCCAAGACTGTAAGCAAGCTGCCGCATCGCTTCCTTCTCGGCTTGCTTCATAGAGGAACGGCTCCACGAGTCTTCGATGGCTTTATGCAAGCTTTCTCTGGCAGTCAGGCCAAAAGAAGGGTGCATCCAGCGTGAGGCTTGCTGAAACAGAGTGCGCAGCGGCTCTCGCAAGGGCTCTCCTGTCTTGGCGAAAGCATCTGGTAGCGGAGACACCCCGTAGGAAACCTCGGTGGTCAGTCTTTGCAGCGCAAGAATCAACTCCCTGATTTGCCGCGGCCTCATCGCAAACTGCCTTGCCCGCTGCCAGCCTGCAAGCGTAGCGGCCAGTATAACCAAGGCGGCACCCAGCAACTTAAGCATAGGAGATGCCCCCATTCTGCCCTTCTCCAGGCAGTGTAATCCTGCGTTGCTTGGCATCTGCCAGCCGGAATGAGACGCCCCGGCTCGTCCGCTCCAGCATGACGTAGAGTTGAAACAGCTCTTGCCCTGTAGTTAATCCAGCAAAAGCAGGCCGGGTCGCCATTTCAGCCACATCGCGACCATGTGCGGAAGCAATGACTGCAATGCCTGCATGAAGCGCTTCGCGCACCGCCTCCGCATCTTCCGGTCGTCCGATTTCATCAACAATGAGGACATCCGGTGACATCGAGCGGATCATCATCATCATGCCTTCTGCTTTCGGACATCCGTCCAATACATCGGTGCGAGGCCCGACATCAAAACCGGGGATACCTTTGTGACTGCCAGCGATCTCAGAGCGTTCGTCTATAATGCCTACCTTGAGTCCATTCCGTCGCCCCCCATTGCTTTCCATCCCTCCGTAACTGAGTTGCCGAGCTAAGTCCCTAAGCAGTGTCGTTTTGCCATGCTGAGGAGGGGACAAAATGAGGGTGTGCCGGATTTTCCCGGACATTCGATCTGCTACATAAGGCAATATCCGATCAGCTATGCCGGGAATTGCACGAGCAATTCTTACATTAAAGCTGCTTATATCCCTCAAATGTTCCACTCGTCCTCGGTTGAGCACGGTTCTCCCTGCCAAGCCAATACGATGACCGCCAGGGATCGTAATAAACCCTTTACGAAGCTCCTCTTCCATGGTATACAGGGAATGATTGCTGATAAAATCCAGCAGTCGGTGGGCATCCTCACGGTCAGGCTTATAGGCTTCTACATGGTTCAAAGTCAGCCGACCCGCAGACGTTACAAAATGATGATCACCATTTGCATTAATTTCCAACGGCCTTCCTTCCCTAACCCGGATTTCTTCCAGTTGCTTAAATACCGTTTCCGGAAGCCTTCCGAGTATACCGTGCAACGGTTCAGGAAATAACTCCAGCCATTCCATACCGATGCCGCCCCCTCACAGTTGTCCTTTTTCTTTAAGACAAGTCTATGGTTGACTCTCGCTTTTTATGCCGAAAATATATTGAAAGCCTAGGCAAACTTTTGCTAACTCCTATCAACGCTCAACAGACCTTTCCCCCGCTTGTTAAAGCACCATTCTCTAATTCGCACAAATAAAAAAGGGCCTCTCAAAGCCTTGTCGGCTAAGGGATACCCTTGGGTAGAAAAGATAGATTCAGCAAAAAAGAGGCTGCCCCTCAGTCTAACTCTCACTGATGGAACAACCTCTTAACCTACTGCTGTATTCTATGATTTATCAAACTATAAATAGAGGACTTATAATGTATCAACCTTTACCTGTCATAGCATCGTTCACATTAGACATATTCATGTCTAGATCACGTTGCAGTTATTAACGACGGTCTTGCGGTCCACCCACAAACGCTTGCTCCTCGGTGTCCAGGTTATAAGCTGTATGCAACGCCTGAATAACCTCATGAAGCTTACCCGCTTCAATTACACACGATACTTTGATTTCAGATGTGCTTACCATTTTAATGCTAACGCCTTGCTCTGCCAGTACGGCAAACATTTGCGCAGCGACACCTGGATGGCTAACCATTCCTGCACCTACAATGGATACCTTCACCAGGTTTTCCTCAGACGTTACTTCACGGTACGGAAGCTCTCCACGAATACCTTCCAGCGTCTTCAGTGCTGCTTCACGATCCGTCAGAGCTACGGTAAAGGAGAAATCTGCTTTACCAGCTTCGACCCCGCTCTGTACAATAATGTCTACATCAATTTTAGCTGCCGCCAGTGTTCCGAATACTTTCGCCAGTACACCGGGGATATCGGCGACGCCCAAAATACTGATTCTTGCTACATTTTTATCATATGCAATCCCACTGACTACAACGCCCTGTTCCATTACTGCATCCTCCTTTACGACCGTTCCTTCATTATGGTTAAAACTGGACCGCACAATCAGCGGTACCCGGTTATGTTTGGCATATTCTACCGCACGAGGATGCAATACAGCTGCACCCAGATTGGCTAATTCCAGCATTTCATCATAAGAAATTTCTTTTAGCTTACGAGCAACTTTCACGATCCGTGGATCTGTTGAATATATACCGTCCACATCCGTGTAAATTTCGCAGGCATCCGCTTGAATCGCCGCCGCCAGCGCAACGGCCGTCGTATCAGAGCCACCACGTCCCAGCGTCGTAATGTCTCCCTCTGCAGACATCCCTTGGAAACCAGCTACAACAACGATCTTATTGCTGCTCAGTGCATCCAGCACACGCTGAGGTTGAATGTCCGTAATTCGTGCTCGACCAAAGTCAGATTCAGTACGGAAACCAGCCTGCCATCCCGTAAACGATACCGCTTCATGACCCAACTGCTGAATAGCCATCGACAATAAGGCGATTGAAATTTGCTCACCTGTCGTCATCAACATATCCAACTC
Source organism: Paenibacillus sp. SEL1 (assembly GCF_054602535.1). Taxonomy (NCBI): domain Bacteria; kingdom Bacillati; phylum Bacillota; class Bacilli; order Caryophanales; family Paenibacillaceae; genus Paenibacillus; species Paenibacillus sp. SEL1. The sequence goes on from NZ_CM137723.1 coordinate 5,500,888, forward strand.
ACGTGCAGGCAACTGCTCATTCAACAATTTGGCCTGGTCAATCAGTTCGTCTGTCGTGTCTCCCATTGCGGAAACGACCACTACACATTGATGCCCTTCACTCTGTTTCTCAACAACGCGTTTTGCCACGCGCTTCATGCGCTCCGTGTCACCGACGGAACTGCCTCCGAATTTCATGACATACAAAGACAACGTTATTCACTCCCTCAGACTCAACAGTATGTAACCTTGAGATGGCACCAAACGACTGAACGTGACATCCTGCGGCATAACTTTAGTACAGTATAATACGAAAGTGCTGTGTGGAGCCAATGTTTTTTAATATTAGTGCTTATAAAAATATCCCCTGCCCTTAACAAGGACAGAGGAAATCTAAAAGTTGCAAATTTTATGCGCGAGACATGTATTTGCCGTCACGTGTATCAATCAACAATACGTCATCTTGGTTAATGAACAAAGGAACTTGAACATTCAAACCCGTTTCCAGTTTGGCATTTTTGGTAGCACCTGTAGCCGTATTACCTTTAATGCCTGGCTCTGTTTCGATTACTTTCAGTTCCACGCTGGTAGGCAGGTTAATACCCAGAATTTCGCCGTTATAGCTGACGATATTTACATTCATGTTTTCTTTCAGGAAGTTAAGCTCCCATTTCAGTTGATCGCTGGACAATGTGAATTGATCATATGTTTCATTATCCATGAATGTATGGTCGTCTGCACTAGCGTACAGATAGGACACACCACGATTTTCGATTTGCGCCCGACCGATCGTTTCACCCGCACGGAATGTACGTTCAACGGTGTTACCGTTACGCAAGTTTTTCAACTTGGAGCGTACGAATGCTGCACCTTTACCCGGTTTTACGTGTTGGAAATCCAGCACCGTAAAAATATCTCCGTCTACCTCGACGGTCAAACCTGTTTTAAAATCATTAACGTTAATCACTAAAATACCCCTCCTACAGGACTGTTATCGTTATTAAACGACTGTAAATTCTTTGCTCGAATGTGTTAATACTTTGATGCCGCTATCTGTAATAACGATATCATCCTCGATCCGTACACCGCCCAATCCAGGGACATAGATACCTGGCTCGACCGTTACCACCATACCCGGCTCCAGAATATCATCACTCGCCTTCGACAGACGTGTAGATTCATGTACTTCAAGACCCAGACCATGACCTGTACTGTGCCCGAAATTGTCTCCATAGCCATGGCTCGCAATAATATCCCGGGTCAGTGCATCCGCTTCACGGCCTGTCATGCCCGGCTTAATATGTTCGAGTGCGTGAAGCTGCGCCTTAAGTACAATATCGTAGATTTCGCGCAACTGGGGCGCCAAATCCCCTTGTGTAGCCACTGTACGTGTCAAATCAGAGCAATAGCCATCCAGCAACGCACCAAAATCAAACGTAATCAGCTCGCCTGCTTGTACTAACTTAGCACTGGCTACGCCATGGGGCAATGCCGAACGAACCCCGGAAGCCACAATTGTGTCAAATGAAGAGGATGTAGCTCCCTGCTTGCGCATGAAGAATTCCATTTCCAGATCCAGCTCACGCTCGCTGACACCTGGCTTGATGTAAGGTAAAATGTGCGCAAATGTAGCATCTGCCAAATCCGCTGCCCGCTGCATCACTTCCAGCTCTTCTGCATCCTTGTACACTCTTAACTTCTCCACAATGCCCGACACCGGAACCAGTGAAATAGGTGACAAATCTTCGCTATAAGCTTTATGCGTCGCAACAGTTACCGCATCTTGCTCGAAGCCTGTTTCGCTGATCTGATGGGAAGACAGCAATTCTTTCACCGTTTCCATGACCTGTGCAGCGTGCTGCACCACCGTGAAGCCTTCGGCTTGTTCGGTCGCTTGCGTCATATAGCGAAAGTCAGTCAGCAAATAGCTATGGGATTCCGTAATCAGCACATAACCCGCCGAACCTGTGAAGCCTGTCAAATATCGACGATTGACAGGGCTAGTAATTAGCATAGCCCGCAGATTATGCTCGCCCAGCGCCTGCCGCAGCTTTAACACCCGGTCATTCTTCATCTTTCATTCCGCTCCCCTCTGTCAAATAACCAAATGCTATTTTAACACAGGGAATAGGCGCTTGAGAAGTTTTTGTTACGTTCAGCCCTCAGCTTTCTCAGGCTCGCGCTTTCTTTCATCCGTATACTCGACAGCAACCGTATATCCGATAAATAGTCCCCACAGCATAAACACACAAATTTCCGTATATAAGGAATTCCATGTTAACCGATTAGGGGGATTCATCATCCCTAGCTTAGGACCTGTTAATACAAATAAAACAACCCACCAAATCAGGCCATATACAATTCCGGGTAAAGGACCCTTAAATCTGCGCAGCAACAGAGTGTACACCAGTGAAGCTACGACGGATAATGCAATAAAAAACAGTAGCCCTACCAGGTGCCCCGCCATGGTGTTCATAAACGAATGCTTGAAAAAAGGCTCTGCGAGAAAGCCAGGCGCTACTACCGTAAAGTGCAACTTATAAAACAGCCAGCGCAGCAATCCCCAGAGCACACCCGCAAAAAAACCCAACTCAAGTGCAAAAGGAATGAGAGGCGTATGTATTTTGCCTGACTGCTGTCTGCCTCCACCACTGTCGTTATGATTACGTTGATCCTGAGATTCGCGAGACTGCTCCTGTTCATGGCCTATCTTGGGTATAGAGTAGGTTTCACTCATGTTGTTTAATCCCCTTTCAAGATGCAAACTTTTTTCATGGTAAAGACTATTGCAATCGAAGATGCATGTACTTCCATGGGATTCTGCATTCCCATTTTGCTAGGTAGTATGCTCAAAAGGAGGATATTTTAACAATGAACCGGAATGCAGAATAATAGCAGCTTACCAGTTAAGCGTTCGGACCCGTTTTTTGCATTGACAAAATTTCAATCCTCTATCATAATATAATGATGAAAATGATAATCATTATCATTTTCTAAAAACATATATACGGGAGAATGCTTCTATGAAAAAGGGACTCATTGGCATTTTATTATTAATGGTTTTTACGCTCACTTTGGCAGGTTGCGGAGCAGCCGACAAAGCATCGGATAAAGATCAGGCACCCACGTCGGGTAGCAAACCGACTGACACAGCGACCGGTCCTGTGACGGTAAAGCATAATCGTGGTGAGATCACGCTCAACAAGCCCGCACAGCGTGTCGTAGTACTGGAATGGACATTTACAGAGGATTTGATTGCATTGGGCGTTCAGCCGGTTGGTAATGCTGACAATGCCAACTACAAGGTGTATGTAACACCGGAGGCGGCTCTGGACAGCAGCGTGGTCGATGTCGGTACGCGTAACGAGCCGAACCTGGAGGCGATTGCTGCATTGAAGCCGGATCTGATCATTTCCAATGTTGATGGGAATGAAGCTATCTATGATCAACTCAAGGCCATCGCTCCGACGATCGAATATAATCTGAACGATGGTAACGGCTACGATCATGATAAAATGGTAGAAATTTTTAATAGCATCGCAGTCGCTCTTGGAAAAGAAGACAAAGCTAAGCAGGTGCTTGCCGAACTGGATCAGCATTATGCTGAAGCCAAAGAAAAGCTCGCCGCTGCTGGCAAGTCAGATTATCATTATATACTGACACAGGCTTTCACTTCGCAAAATGCGGCCAGCCTCCGTATGTTTTCGGATAATTCAGTCGTCGTGGCAACACTGGCGAAGATCGGTATGATTAATGATTGGAAACCGAGCAAAGTTGAACAGTATGGCTTTTCAACTGTAGGCATTGAAGCTCTGTCTGCCGTTCAGGATAGCAACTTTATCTATATTGTGCAGCCGGACGATAATGTTTTCGGTGCACCCATGAAAAATAATTCGGTCTGGAACGGTCTAAATTTCGTTAAAGAAAAACGTACCTATTCACTGAGCGGTACGACATGGACGTTTGGCGGCCCTCTCTCTTCAAAAGGGCTGGTTGACCAGGTTGTCGGGGCGATTACGCAATAGGTTGTTTCCAAATATTCATTCGGTTTTATAATGATTAGCATTTATGTGAGCAGTCTGACGCTCCATAAATGCTTTTTTTATAAGCCTGTGGTTACACCAGTTTCATCTAACTAGATATTCCCTTCCAAATTCGATACAATATACAAAAAAGCATGTATTAAGAGAGGTGAGACGGTTGTCACAAGCATCCAAGCCTGTGAGCTATGGTGGTCAGGCAGTCATTGAAGGTGTCATGTTCGGCGGCAAGCGTGTCAATGTCACGGCAGTTCGCCGCAAAACTGGCGAAATCACATATTTGGAAGTACCACGCAAGGAGCAATCCTGGGTATCCAAATTCCGCAGAATTCCTTTATTGCGGGGGATTGTAAGCATCATCGACTCCAGCGCCAAAGGTACCAAGCATTTAAACTATTCAGCCGATGCGTATGCTGATGATGAAGTAGATCCGGAAGAACGCGCTGAGCAAAAGAAAAAAGAAGAATCTCGCTGGAGTCTGAGTATGATGATCGGTGTGGCGGCGGTCGGTATTTTGTCATTCCTGTTTGGCAAAATTGTATTGACTCTCGTTCCGGTTATTGTAGAGAATTTCCTGTTCGGTAGCTTGTTTCACAGCCAAATTTTGCATAACCTCGCAGAAGGAGCTATTAAGCTGATTCTGTTACTGGCTTATTTGTGGGGTATTTCCCAAACTCCGTTAATTAAACGATTGTTTCAATATCATGGTGCAGAGCATAAAGTAATTACTGCATTCGAAGCTGGGGAAGAACTAACTCCGGCCAATGTACAGAAATACAGTCGTCTACATTACCGCTGTGGTAGTAGCTTTATTATGCTGACTGTGATCATCGGGGTGCTTGTCTATTCCTTATTTACCTACGATAGTCTGTGGGAACGTATGGGGCAACGGCTTTTACTACTTCCGATCGTACTGGGGCTTTCTTTTGAATTCCTCAAGCTAACCAATGCCCTTCGTGAAATTCCGGTACTTCGTTATTTAGGTTACCCCGGTCTGTGGTTGCAACTACTTACCACCAAAGAACCGACTGATGATCAAGTGGAGGTATCTATTGCCTCATTTAAGCGTATGCTTGAATTGGATGCTGAGTTGGAAAATGTACCTGTAAAGGAGACCTTCAACAGTCCGGTCCTTGATCCTGTGAAAGGATGAATGAATAATGAACAGACATGCCGTTATTTTCTGGCTTACCCTTGCTTTGGGTGCATATGGAATTGTGGATATGCTATGGAGAGGAAGCTGGGGCTTTCTTATAAGTTTACTAATTCCCGTCCTTGTTTTTGCAGTTATATTTCTGCTATACAAATACCTACCAGGACAACGTAGCCGTACTCCCAAAATCAAACCCTCTGTGCGCACCATGGCCAAAACAGCCAACGCACGTAAGCAGCAAACTACAGGCAAGCGCAAAGCGTATCCTTTTCATGTGATTGAGGGTTCCAAGGGAAAAAATGAAGAAGAACAACCTAAATATCATTAATGATAATCACATCCTTTAAAATGTAGCACAAAGGAGCCATCACCCGCGTATTCAAATATGACCGGGAAAAGGCTCCTTTTTACACCCTTTTAAATTAACTTTAACTGCGAGTTAGTGTTTATTTCATAGCGTACATGGTATCCTTCATCAATTGATACTTGCTATACTGCTGCTGGTAAGAAGTAATGCTCCATTTGTGGAAAAAAGCATCCCCTGCCTGCACACCGGAAGCATACAACAAATCACTTTGCTCTGTAGAAATATTAAATTGTGCAGTGCGGATACCCAATGTTGGAATCTTAATCGTCCGATACCGATTCTCCTGCTCAATATATCGCTCATCGTGTGCTGATAGCATGGTATCAAAAATAGCCTGCAGCATGGTCAATGGACCCCGTATATAAGAAACTTTGGTCTCCGTACCCGTTTTGCCCACCATTTGAAACCCTACCGTTGGAATCGTTTTGGCCTCACGTTCATTTACAGGCTCATCAAAAAGCCACAAAGGCAAATTGCTTAGTAAAGCCCCATCAACTACAAATACAAATTGCTGAGAAAAAGTCTTTCCCTTGGCAAGTGCAGAATCAAGCCTTAACATAACAGGATCAAAAAAATAAGGGATACTTGTGCTCATCCGAATGGCTTTAGCTACCTCCAGTGAAGAGGGATTGATACCAAAACGTTTGATATCCTCAGGAAGCACCAGAATGCGTCCATTCGTAATATCTGATGCAATAATGCGCAATTTGCCAGGAGGTAAATCCGCGAACGTACGCACTCCCTTAGCTCGTAACAGCTCACGTACCCAGTGCTCCAGTGCCTCCCCTGAGTAGAGCCCTTTTTTAAGAAAGATACGAGCTGCTGGTCCAACCCACTTAATATTGAACACTGGAGAACGTCGTAACAACTTGACCAAGGGGGTTTTCTCAATTACGGCTTTCATTTCATCCGCAGAGTATCCCGCCGCCAATAAAGCAGCTACAATAGAACCTGATGATGTACCTGCCAAACGATTGAATACAATTCCATGCTCCTCCGCAGCCTTAACTGCACCCGCCAGCGAAATTCCCTTAACCCCTCCACCCTGGAACACAGCATTGATCAGCATAGATCAAAAAACCTCCGTTCTCTTGGGAGTAAGCAGTTCTACTGCTTATGTATGAGAACGGAGGCCCAAATAGAACCTATATGATCCAATTTATATCACATTTGATAATAATTTTGAAGAAGCTGAATGAGTCCGTATGGATTTTTACGCAAATGCTGTGCACTAAAGTAAATATCGCCTCTGACCTGTTTATAATCTTCGTTCAGTTCAAGCTGCTTAATTAGCTCTTGAGCCGTTTGCCAGCCCTTTTCAGGGGTGCCGATCTTATACGGAGAATGACCGATATACAGCTTAACATCTGTGTTTTTGACCTCATTGGACCACCATGCGACAAGCTTGTCATATCCCGCCGCCGGGAAACCGATACTCCAGTAAATTTGTGGAGCTACATAATCAATCCATTCTTTGTTAATCCAGGTTCTTACATCCGCAAACGTCGTATCATACGCTGTAACGCCTGCCTTCGTGTCTGAACCCGTTAAATCCTGAGATTTGTTACGCCATACCCCAAAAGGACTAATTCCAAATTGAGCTTTAGACTTGCTGCCATGAATACTTTTGCCCAAATCGCGGACAAAACTGTTCACATTGTCTCTCCGCCAGTCGCCCTTGTTAGAGATTTTGTTGGCATTATATGCTTTGAAGGTCGCATCATCATCAAAAGTCCCGCTGTAAGGATAAAAATAATCGTCCAAATGCACGCCGTCAATATCATATCCGTTCACGACCTCCATAATCGCCGCAATGACATGCTGACGTGCAGCCGGAATTCCTGGATTGATGTACAATTGGCTACCATTCTTAACAATCCAGTCCGGGTGTTGATTAGCCACATGGTTTGTAGCCAAACCGCTGGTTGTTCCTGTGGAATTCGCACGGAATGGATTAAACCAAGCATGAAATTCCATCCCTCGCTTATGCGATTCGCTAATCATAAATTTCAAGGGGTCATAGCCTGGATTTTTACCTTGGGTGTTGGTCAAATACTTGCTCCATGGTACGAGACTCGACGGATAGAGCGCATCACCGCTGGCACGAACCTGAACAAATACCGCATTGATGCCCATCCCCTGCAAATCATCGAGCATTTTAGTAAACTCCTGCTTTTGCTTCTCGGAGCTGCTTCGGGCAGCGGAAGAAGGCCAATCTCCATTAATGGTAGAAATCCATGCTCCACGCATGGAAGTTGAAGCCTTTACCTGAACAACATTTGCCTGCGAAGAACTTGAACCCTCCTCACTAGTAGACGTTGACGGTGAAGTGACAACCGCCTGCTCATCATCGATAGCTCCCTGATCTGTACTTACACTGCCCTGATTGCCAGATGCAGACGTATCTGATATGGAGCCGCTGCTTCCCGCAGAAGTGTTCCCGCCAGTAGAGACACCTTCCTTACCACTGCTTAACGTAATGACTCGCTCTGAAGCTTGCCAATCCACTTTTAATCCCAACTCTTCCCCAACAAAACGCAGTGGCACCATGACTCTCCCGCTTGTCATACGGGCAGAGGCATCCAGTCGAACTGACTTGCCATTCACTGTAGCGCTTTGTGCACCGTTCTCCATAGATATATTTTTGTTCTGTGCTGTAATCGTTACCGTACCGGACGATTCCGACCAGTTGACCTGAGCGCCCAATCCCTCACTAATCACTCGCAAAGGAACCATCGTAACATTGGCTCCCTGTACAATATACGGTGACGCGTCACTTTGCAGGGACTGTCCGTCCAATATAATTTCAATATCACCAGTTGGAGCTGCTTGAACTCCAGGAACGATGGCAGTCTGCACTGCTAAGAGTAGACCAGCAGCCAACGCCACTATTTTCTTTCGATTCATATTATTACAATCCTCCGCTAACCCTGTTAATTTTAACCCCTATCTTGTCCTGCTATATAATGGATAGACGCTAATAACCGGATATTTGTTGCGGTCAGGACAAATAAAAAAGCATCGTCCGTAAGGACAGATGCTTTTAGGAATCTCCACTCAATTCCTTGTGTATGTCATGAAGCTGGCGCAAGCGATCTTCATCCCGGCGAAAATATTCGACCAATGTTTCGATACGGGTGATGGAATCCCAGCTCAGATGATGCTCAATACCTTCCACATCTTTATATATCAGGTCCTTGTCAACCCCAATCATATCCAGAAATTGCTCTAATAACTGATGGCGATCAACCAACCGTTTGCCGACCTTTTTCCCTTTCGGTGTCAAAATCAGTCCCCGATACTTCTCATATACAAGATAATCGTCCTTATCCAACTTCTGAATCATTTTGGTGACAGACGAAGGATGCACCTCTAACCCCTCTGCGATATCCGAGACACGAGCATAGCCCTTCTCATCAATCAGTTGGTAAATGCGTTCCAAATAATCTTCCATGCTTGGCGTTGGCACTTGTTTCCCTCTTTTCTGTTATTGAACGGGCGCTTACCGCCTTCATTTCCTGCGTTAAACCTACTATGTAATGATACATGTTATCATTGCCCATTGGCAAGTCTCATCCCTTCACTCACAGCTATTGCCACGATTTGTTCAATTTAAGCCGGGCACACTAATATCGTCGTCCTGTATCGTTTATTTCTGCGGCAAAATGTTAAAGTTGGACACCAGAGCAGTGTGGATTTATTTCGAAAGGAGCGTTAGCCATGTCTACGCTTGAGCGTACTCCTGTCCAAACCAGAGGAACCAAGCCATTTTTGCCTGACCTGGTGTTTTTTGAGCCAGACGCACTGAATTATCCCAAGGGCCAGCGTATTATGGATTGGGTTAAAGCCAAGGATATTCCGTATCGGATGACTACCTCTCACAACCGAATTACCAATTTACCAGGTGAAACTGAAGTTGAAAAGTACCGAATGGCAAAAAAAACTTTGGTAGTCGGTATCCGTAAAACGTTGACTTTTGACCAATCCAAGCCCTCTGCCGAATACGCTATCCCCATTTCGACTGGCTGCATGGGGCACTGTCACTACTGTTATTTACAAACAACCTTGGGAGCAAAACCGTATATTCGTGTATATGTCAACACTGACGATATCTTATCAGCAGCTAAAGCTTATATCGAGGAGCGTGCGCCTGAAATTACCCGTTTTGAAGCAGCTTGTACCTCCGATCCGGTTGGTTTGGAGCATATCACCGGAACGCTTGGAGACTTGATTCGTTTCATGGCAGATGAGGAATTTGGTCGTCTGCGTTTTGTTACTAAATATCATCATGTTGATCCATTGCTGGATATTAAACATAATGGTCATACTCGCATCCGCTTTAGCATTAATTCCGATTATGTTATTAAACAGTTTGAACCTGCAACTTCACGCTTCGAGGAACGTATTGAAGCCGCGGGCAAAATCGCACGAGCAGGTTATCCACTGGGGTTCATCATTGCACCCATCATCTGGTATGACGGCTGGGAAGAAGGCTACGGCGAGTTGCTGCGTAAATTGGGAGATTCCTTGCCCCAGCATGCTACAAAAGATTTGACGTTCGAATTAATTCAGCATCGCTTCACCAAAACATCCAAAGCTGTCATCGAGAAACGTTATCCGAAAACCAAGCTGGAGATGGACATAGAGAAACGCAAGAAAAAATGGGGCCGCTGGGGACAAAACAAATATGTTTATCCCGATGAACAACAAAATGCACTACGAGAGTTTATCACAGAGCGCATTTTTGAACATTTCCCTTTAAGTCGTATTGAATATTTCACATAACTAGCATCCAATCTGGGGTAATCCGTTGTAAAAATAGCGTTACATCAGTCATATGATCTGTTACCAGTAAAATGCCAGTGATAACAAGTAGTATGCCACCTGTTTTGATTAGGATGGAGGTATAGCGAGAGGATAGTCGAACAGAGCCTGCCAGCAAAGCTAATACAAAAAATGGAATCGCAAAGCCAAGCGCATAGCCTGTAATCAGCTTGAACCAAATGCGATGCTCTACTGCCGCCAAAGCGATAATAGCTGTTAGCATGGGACCGATACAGGGCGACCAGCCTGCCGCAAACCCAATTCCGATCACAAAGGAACCGGCGTACCCGGCAGGCTTCCATGTCCAGCGAAACTTATGCTCCCTCATTAGAATCAAAGGACGCACCACACCAAGAGATACCAGTCCCATTAGTAAAATAAGTAACCCTGCTACCACTCTTAGCGTATCCCCATAATTAGCAAACCATTCTCCAAGCAACCCCACACTTGCACCCAGTGAATAGAAAACGACCGAAAAGCCCAATACAAAAGCAAGTGTATGTCCCATCGTACGATAACGAACCTCGGCCTTGTGCCGTCCTTCAGCCAGTTCACGAGCAGACATCCCTGTCATATACGATAAATAAGATGGATACAGCGGTAAACAACACGGTGAAAAAAAAGAAACCAGTCCGGCTACGATCGCCAACCCGGCGTTGATATTTGTCATCATATACCCTCCCACCTGTCTTAAGTGAACACGAACAAACAAGCCCTGCCTACTAAAACATACGTGTAGCGGGAGCAAAATATGATGCAAGCCAAAAAGCGCATGCCCAGGAAGAATGATTCCCGGACATACGCTCGTTACGTTCTTTTATTTTTATATAGCGTACTACTTTACAACTGCACCATTCGGCATACCTTCCGGTACGGTGGCCAGCGTAAGCTGATCTCCATGTGATGCTGCCAAAATCATACCTTGCGACAGCTCTCCCCGAAGTTTTACTGGCTTCAGATTGGTCACACAGATCACCTTGCGTCCAATGATATCTTCAGGCGTATAAAACTTCGCAATCCCTGATACAACTTGCCGCTGCTCATAACCAAGATCAAGTTGGAGCTTCAACAGTTTATCGGCCTTCTTCACAGGCTCGCAGGCGACGACCTGAGCAACGCGCAGTTCTACCTTGGCAAAATCCTCAATGCCAATCTCTTCCTTTGCCTCCGGGGCTTCCTGGCTCGCCTCAGATGCATTTTGCGGTTGAACTTGTGCTGTAGCTTCTTCCGGTTTCTTCCCCCCGGTCATTGCTTCCACGATAAAAGCAACCTCTTGCTCTGAATCCAGACGCGGGAAGATCGGATTACCTTTGACCAGCTGCGTTCCTTCCGGAATACGACCAAACTCCTTGCCACTATCCCATGTAGTCAGCTCACCTTGGCTAATACCGAGCTGTTCCCAAATTTTATGAGGAGCACGGGTTAAGAATGGCTGGAGTAAGATGGAAGCGATGCGCAAGCTTTCTACCAAATGCAACATAACAGATGACAATTCGCGACGTTTTCCCTCATCCTTAGCCAAGTTCCATGGTTGCGTCTCGTCAATATACTTGTTGCTGCGGCTAATAAATTGGCTAATCGCCGTTAATGCCACGGAAAACTCCATGTTTTCCATAGCTTCTTCTACTTTGCTATAAGTCGATGTTGCCATGTCTTCCAAAGCTCCGTCGAATGCTGTTACATTCGCTTCATAAGCCGGAACCTTGCCATCAAGATATTTATCTACCATCGCCACGGTACGATTCAATAAGTTGCCCAGATCATTTGCCAAATCCGAATTAACTCGATCTACAAAACTTTCTGGTGTAAATGTTCCGTCTGCCCCAAAAGGCACCTCGCGCAGTAAGTAGTAACGAAGCTGGTCCAGACCATAACGGTCAATCAATGTCACCGGGTCTACAACATTGCCTTTTGATTTCGACATTTTACCGTCTTTCATGAGCAGCCAACCATGTGCAAATACTTTTTTAGGCAACGGTAAATCCAGCGCCATCAGCATGATCGGCCAATATATCGTGTGGAACCTTACAATCTCTTTACCTACGATATGCACATTTGCAGGCCAGAATTTATCATACAACTCGGTATTGGAAGAGCCATAACCCAAGGCTGTGATGTAGTTGGAAAGTGCGTCAATCCACACATACACGACATGCTTCGGATCCCCCTTCACCTTAATGCCCCAATCGAAGGTAGTACGTGATACAGCCAAATCCTCCAGACCCGGCTTGATGAAGTTATTGATCATCTCTTTTTTACGTGATTCCGGCTGGATAAACTGTGGGTTCTCTTCATAAAATTGCAGCAACCGATCAGCATACTTGCTCATACGGAAAAAGTAACACTCTTCCTTGACCAGTTCTACAGGGTGTCCACTATCCGGGCTTTTTCCTCCAGCCACATTGCCTTCGGCGTCCTTCACCACGTCAACCAGCTGAGTTTCTGTGTAGTACGTCTCGTCAGGGATGCTGTACCAGCCTTCGTATTCTCCCTTGTAAATATCGCCTTGCTTCAACAAACGATCAAAAATTTCCTGTACGACAGCCTTATGACGTTCCTCCGTAGTACGGATAAAATCGTCATTGGAAATGTCGAGCTTCCGCCACAGTTCTTGAATACCTGCCACAATATCATCTACGAAACGTTGCGGCGTTTTGCCTGCTGCACTCGCTTTCTGCTCTATCTTCTGACCATGCTCATCCGTTCCTGTCAAATAGCGCACTTCATAACCACGTAGCCGCTTGTAACGGGCCATTGCATCTCCCGCAACCGTCGTGTAAGCATGACCTATATGTAGCTTGTCGCTCGGATAATAGATCGGTGTCGTAATGTAAAATGTGTTCTCATTGGACATGTATGTTGCCTCCTGTTTTGTTCACGGCAGCTCGATAAGATCTGCTGACATGATGGTACTCCAATTCATGAATTTGGCACAAATTGGGCACAAAAAAGACCCCCGCCCCTATGGGACGAGAGTCACCTCACGCGTTACCACCCAATTTTCCTGTATCCTCGCAGACTACAGGCTTCACCGGTCACATCTGACCGCCCATTAACGCTGGAACACGCCTCCCTCTTACGCTTGCCTCCCAAGCACTAATAACTGTGGCAAATACGCTCGAAAAAGGTTCCTCCAGGACCATATTCAGGCTTCGCTCCAGACCGGTTTGCAGCTAACCCCGGCTCTCTGTACTGGACGGTTTACCCTACTCATCCCTTCGCAGGAAAACAATATTAACCAAAATATAACCAAATCCGCATAGCGCTGTCAAGTCAGACCCTTCTTGGAGTGGGTAGCCAAACGATCTTCGCTAGACCTATCTGTTCCCTTTTTTGCAGGAGGGACCAAATCTACGCCGCCCGGATGAAAGGGATGGCACTTGGCTATACGCTTAGCAGCAAGCCATGAACCTTTGAGTACACCATGCACCTCTACCGCCTCCAACGCGTACGCCGAACACGTTGGATAGAATCGGCAGGTAGCCGGCTTTAACGGTGAAATATAGGAACGATAAAACTTAATCGGAGCCTGTGCCACTCTGCGTGTGGTGATTTTCATTTCAGTAGCCCCCGTGGCTGTGAGTGTGACTGCTCGTCTGTCTGAATCCCCCATCCGAATTACTATCAGTATGCCCATTCTTCTGTTGACAATCTTTGCAATAACCAAAAATTTCAAACTTGTGCTCGACGATTTGGAATTGATCCGTTGTATCTGTCATTTGCATTGGACAAAAAGAAATCGGTAATGTTTTCTGACAGCTCAAGCAAATCATATGGTGATGGTGATGATGCTCATTACAGCTCACCTTAAACTTCATTCCATCCTCAAAAGATACCTGTTCCAACACACCCAATTCCTGCATTACACGCAGATTACGATAAACCGTATCAAAGCTAAGTCCACTGTACTTCTTACCCATATATTCATAAACGTCTTTGGGGGACAGATACCCTTCATTCTCGGAAAATAACGTGGCCAACGTCTTGCGCTGATCTGTAATACGCAGCCCCTGAGCGGACATTGTTGCAATAATCTCATCCTTTGTCAGCATGCGTTTCACCCTCCCCTGTCTGTAGTTTCAGGTTTTCTGATGCAGGCTTAGGCTTGCATCTATTTATTATACCACGATTAAAGTCAATATTATAAGAGATATTCGTATCTATACATAAGAAAAAGACGCTCTCCGGCGCTACGATTAAATTCGCAGCAGGAGAACGCCTATATTCTGCAAGTGACATCGACTTTTAAACGGTGAATGACGAGACTCAAGGTCTAAGCCGGTAAACAGCACCGGTTATTTCATATTAATTTTTAATAGCTGGCAAAGGCATAACTACTACGGAAACCGGCAAGTTACTTCCTGCAGCAGCAGTGAAATACATCTCTACACTTTCCTCGATATGCCCTGTGCGATACAGCACACTCATCTCATTTGGAGCCCATACTGCGCCGTTCGTCGGGATACCCACAACCTGATTGTTTACCATCGCATAGCCGGAATATTCGCCTCCACGCGGGTTGAACGTAATCAGTGAATACGGCGCTACATGATCCAATTTAACTTTATATACAACACCAAAATTACCGGCATTGGAAGCAGAAGAGCCGTCCAGACCGTCCGTACCAATCAGGTTCGGATCTACCTTATTATCACCAAGAACGATACGTTGAGCTGTTTTACCAACCTCTTCGGTATAATTGAGCGAGATATCTGCATTAGCGTATGTTCCACGGTTATGAATACCGTCCTTAGGCAGTTTAGCTAGAGTAGGCAACACGGTTAACGGATCTACATTTGCATCTAACACAATAACCGTGTATTGAATCGGTTGATCCGTATACAAATCAGATAACAAAGATATGACTTGTTTTTGCTTGATTTTTTGTGCATTCAAATCCTCTAAAATAATGCGGCTTTCGCCAGGATTTAGAACTGAGCTAGAACGCTTGCTTCCATCCTGCATGGATTGAAAATATCGTTGAATTGAGACTTTACCCGCAGCCGTGGCAAATTCAGATGGTCCAGCAAAACCAGAATTTTCGACATTCATGTTGGCAGGAGTAATATTGTTGTTAGTTGCAATCACGTACATTTTCACATCTCGACCCGTTTCATTCACATGATGGACGAGTATGCGCGTGCTGCCTGATCCGGTTTCCTGATACACAATTCCGTCCTGGAATACACGTTCCGGGCTGTTAGCACGGATCAAAAGACGCGGAGAAGATGTACTAGTCAAAGGAATGGTAGCCATGGTAGGCACCTGACTGCCGTCTACTGTATATTTATCACCATATGGTGTGAAGATTTTATTGAAATCATCTTCGTTGTACAGCAATTCATTCGTAATTTTAATTGTTTCACTTTTGGTACCTGTTGCGCCGTGTTTATCAGTCACGGTGAGTGTGATTGTTACATCACCTGGTTGGAAGAAGGCAAGTTTCTTATTCTCCCAATCACGCTTAGTGATTGCATTCTCATCATCTGTACTCAGGTCGGTAATGGTGATTTTCTCACCCATTTTGTACTCTTTTTTATCAGTTGTAAACAGAGCCACTGGCGGCTGATTTGGTGGTCTTACTGTAATTGTAACTGAGTAAGGATCACTCCAGTTCCCAGCAGAGTCAAGAACAGAATAGGTAACTACATATGTACCCGGCTCCTGAAATACGTCCTGCTTACCTTCCCAACGTTGGTTCACAATCGGAAGACCTGTAGGAGAAGATTCCTTCGTCAAATACGTAACTTGGGTTTCGCCCGCATAGATATCTTTTTGTTGAACCGTGAAGGAAGCTTTAGGTTTCTGATTCAAATCCATGATAACTTGTTTAGTCGTATTATTCACAGTATAAGGAATATTTAAGGCCTGTGTAATCGAGGTCAATGGCACCATAAATACGTTCTTTTGCTGAAAAGCCGGTCCCTTCATTTGTCTGGCTTCACCGTTAACCGTATAAACCTTGCTGTCTGTTTTGAAGCGCATGACATTTGTTCCTTGTGTGATTACGGTTTCTTTGGTGGCAGTGTCATAACTAAACTGCAATCCGACACGGCTGACAAGTGAACGGATAGCTACATAGGAAACTCCGTCCTTCACGGTCATCGGCTGAGTTGCTGTGTACACCTGTCCGTTTTGTTCCATTTTCGCGCTGTTTAAGTACAAAATCAATTGATTAGCACCCATGGATGTTGGAGCTCCACCAGGATTGGTGATCGTTCCGTCTCCACCGTATACATCATTGGAAACGTTCGATCCGTTGGTTGTATCCGTAGGCAGGCCAGTCAATGGATCATTGGATACGCCTGTGTTATTAGGTGTCACCGTGTCATTTCGTGTGCTAGTTCCATCTTGATCTCCGATGCTATTCTGAACGCCTGAATCAGCAACATTGGCCTGAGCCTGCTGTGCGCTAACCGAATCGGTGGATTGAACGGTTGTTGATGCTGCTTCTGCTCCTACAGGGGCTACTGCGGCCACCTGAGCTACCGCAAGGGCGGTGAGCATGGTCCATTTCTTGAAATTCATTGTCTGTCTCCTTCTATCACCAAATTATTATCATTCCCGTAAAAAGTCATACTATTAGACGCGTCAGTTGTTAAAAAGTTTCTGGAAATTTTGCTGATCATGAAAAAAAGGGAACTTTCTCCTGTGACTGCAAAAAATTCAACAACAAAAAACCGCCGCCCATCTGACCTGATGTGGCGGCGGCTTCATTACTAGGAAATAGCTTTTGAGCCATTTACATTATGATGGACGACAGACAGCATTCTTTCCAGCAGTCTCCAGACGACCCTCTTCAATGAGTCGGTAAGCACGTTGAACTTCTTCATCTGTAGGAGATGGAACTCCCTCCAACGGATACTCCTTACCAAGCATTTCCCATTTGTAAACACCCATTTGATGGTAAGGTAAAATTTCGAATTTCTCGACTCCGTTCAACGTTCCGATAAACCGTCCCAAATTCAATAAATCTTGCTCGTCATCATGAATACCCGGTACAAATACGTGTCTAATCCACATTTTGCGCCCTTGCTCAGACAACCAGCGAGCCGTACTCAGCATACGGTCGTTAGACTTGCCTGTAAGCTTAATATGCTTGTCATTGTCAATATGCTTAATATCCAGTAGCACCAAGTCTGTTACGTCCAGCAGTTCATGGATGCGGCCCGCGTCATTAAATCCGTTACTGTCCAGTGTCGTGTGCAAATTCCACCGACGTTTCACTTCTTTGAACAGCTCTGCGACAAAATGAGCTTGCAGCGTCGGTTCTCCACCGGATACGGTCAATCCGCCTCCGGAAGAACGGTAATAGGCTAAATACGGCTCAATCTCAGCCAATACCTCCTCCAACGTCATCGGATTACCTTCATTCAAGGCCCAAGTGTCCGGGTTATGGCAATATTGACATTTCAACAAGCATCCTTGCATAAAGAGCACGAAGCGGATGCCGGGACCATCGACGGTCCCGAAGGTTTCCAATGAGTGTATGTGACCTTTCAACATGTTGCATCATCCTTCCCGCATCCGCTATGCGTGCGTCATTGTAATACTTATTTACATTGTACCGTGGAAAGTACGGTTAATAACATCCAATTGTTGTTCACGAGTCAGCTTGATAAAGTTAACGGCATAGCCGGAAACACGAATCGTAAGCTGTGGATAGTTTTCTGGGTGCTCCATTGCATCCAACAGTTGTTCGCGAGCAAACACATTGACATTCAGATGATGTGCGTGGCTTCCAAAGTAGCCATCCATCATCGAAACAAGGTTTGTTTTACGTGTTTCTTCTTCTTTACCCAGTGCTTTAGGCACGATGGAGAAGGTGTTCGAGATACCATCCAGACTGTGTTCATAAGGCAATTTGGCTACGGAACTCAGAGATGCCAAAGCACCTTTTTTATCACGGCCGTGCATTGGGTTTGCCCCTGGTGCAAACGGTTCGCCTGCTTTACGTCCATCCGGTGTTGTACCTGTTTTCTTACCGTACACCACGTTGGAAGTAATAGTCAGTACAGATTGAGTAGGAACCGCATTACGATAAGCTTTATGCTTGCGAATCATGCTCATGAAGCTTTCTACCAGTTCCACAGCGATGTTATCTACACGGTCATCGTTGTTACCGTAGCAAGGGTATTCGCCTTCAATTTCAAAGTCAACAGCAATCCCTTTTTCGTTACGGATTGGTTTAACTTTTGCAAATTTAATGGCACTCAAGGAGTCGGTAGCAACTGACAGACCCGCAATACCACAAGCCATGGTACGGAGAATATCACGATCATGCAACGCCATTTCAATGCGTTCGTAGCTATATTTATCATGCATGTAGTGAATAACATTCAAAGTGTTCATGTACAGTTTTGCCAACCATTCCATCATAGGTTTGAAGCGGCTCAACACTTCTTCATAATCCAGAACTTCACCTGTAATGGCTGGGAATTCAGGCCCTACTTGAACGCCAGATTTTTCATCTTTACCACCGTTAATTGCATACAGCAGAGCTTTAGCCAAGTTGGCACGAGCACCAAAGAATTGCATTTGCTTACCGATTTTCATTGCCGATACACAACAAGCAATACCATAATCGTCTCCATAAATTGGACGCATCAGATCGTCATTTTCGTACTGAATGGAGCTAGTCTCAATAGAAACTTTCGCACAATACTTTTTGAAGCCTTCAGGCAATTTTTCCGACCACAGTACAGTCAGGTTCGGCTCCGGTGCAGGTCCCAGATTGTAGAGGGTGTGCAGGAAACGGAAGCTGTTTTTAGTTACCCGAGTTTCTCCAGTTACGGACATACCACCAATGGACTCAGTAACCCAAGTTGGATCTCCACTGAACAGTTCATTATAGTCAGGTGTGCGCAAGAACTTAACAATACGCAATTTCATAACAAAATGATCGACCAGTTCTTGAGCTTGTTCTTCTGTCATTGTACCCTCTTCCATATCACGTTGAGAGTAAATATCAAGGAAGGAAGATACACGTCCTAAGGACATTGCTGCACCATTTTGTTCTTTGATTGCTGCAAGATATCCAAAATATACCCATTGGAAAGCTTCTTTCGCATTGTTAGCAGGTTTGGAAATATCAAAACCGTGCTCAGCAGCCATTTGTTTCAGTTCATTCAAAGCACGAATTTGTTCGGAAATTTCCTCACGAAGACGAATTACGTCTTCTTCCATGGAATCAACTTCAAGGCTTTTCAGTTGCAGCTTTTTATCTTGGATCAAGAAGGCTACACCATACAAAGCTACACGACGATAGTCACCGATAATACGACCACGACCGTATGCATCTGGCAGACCAGTAATGATACCAGCTTTACGGGCTGCTCTCATTTCATCTGTATAAGCGTCAAATACACCTTGGTTGTGAGTTTTACGAATATGAGTGAAGATATCAATGATACTTTCTGGTACTTCAAAACCATAGGCTTTACAAGCGTCGATCATCATCCGAATTCCACCAAACGGCTGCAAAGAGCGTTTGAATGGAGCATCTGTTTGTACACCGACAATTTGCTCTTTATCCCGGTCTAGATAACCCGGTTTATGTGAAATAATAGTGGATGGCGTATTCACGTCTACATCAAGCACGCCGCCGTTTGCCAGCTCTTTTTTAGTAAGATCGGATACAATATCCCACAATGCAGTTGTGTTGGCGGTAGGACCAACCAAAAATTCTTCATTGCCAACATAAGGTAAGATATTAGTTTCAATAAAATCGTTGACGTTGACTTCTTTAGTCCATTTGCCTTTTTTAAAACCTCTCCAGCCAGATTGTTGCTCTTGTAATTCTCTCTCAATCACCGACATGTAAATCCCTCCAAATTGTTTGGTCTTCCGGACTTGTGATTTTTTTCACGATAAAGCTATTTCTTGAGCCCGGCCTTTTCACCGATGCCTTACGCTCAGTGTCGGGACCTTTCTTACACCCTTATTGTAGAATAATGATAGAGTGTAGTATGTGACAAAAATCACAATATGAGTGATTTTTGTCACTTTATTTTCCCTAGCTTCACGCCTATATCCTTAGCCTTGCCGTTCACCTCCCTTCCCAAACCAACAGGCCCTCTATATAGAGAGCCTGCATCGGTATTGAACGAGAAAATGCTTTTTCACAAGCCTCTTCGTACCTATTATATTATTGGTCAAAACGTCCGTAGAAGGCATTGCGATAGACATCAGCCAACTCAGTAACCAGTGGCAACTTCGGATTCGCAGTTGTACATTGATCTTCAAATGCGCGGTCAGCCAGATAGTCTACACGTGATTCGAAATCCTTTGCATCGAAACCGATTTGTTGGAACGATTCCTCGATACCAAGTGTTTTGTTCATTTTACGGATCGCTTCGATCAAGCTGTTAACCCCTTCTTCGGTGGTGCGTGCAGGCAGTCCCAGTATGCGCGCGATTTCTGCATAACGCTCATCCGCAACAAAGTGCGAATATTTAGGGAACGAAGCAAATTTTGTCGGTTTTTTCGCATTATAGCGAATGACGTGCGGCAATAAAATGGCATTCGTGCGGCCATGCGCTGTATGGTATTGTCCACCCCATTTATGTGCAAGACTGTGGTTAATGCCCAAGAATGCATTAGCAAATGCCATACCAGCAAGTGTAGAAGCATTATGCATTTTTTCACGAGCCAGCTTATCACCAGTCAGAGCCGATTGTTCTAGGTATTGGAATACCAATTGAATGGCTTTAATTGCCAGACCATCTGTGTAGTCATTAGCCATTACGGACACGTAAGCCTCGATAGCATGTGTCAGAACATCCATACCTGTGTCCGCTACAGCTGTTTTAGGTAGCGAATATACAAACACTGGGTCAATAATTGCCACATCAGGAGTCAACTCATAGTCAGCCAGTGGGTACTTCGTGTCGCCCAGGTTTTTGTCCGTAATTACTGCGAACGATGTAACTTCGGAACCTGTACCCGAGGTTGTAGGGATAGCTACAAATTGTGCTTTTTGGCCCAGACGTGGGTACTTGTAAATCCGTTTACGGATATCCATGAATTTTTGTTTTAAATTATTGAAATCAGTATCTGGATATTCATAGAACATCCACATGCCTTTAGCAGCATCCATTGGGGAACCGCCGCCCAGTGCGATGATGCAATCCGGTTGGAAACGTCTCATCATTTCAGTACCACGTTCTACCGTAACTGTCGATGGATCTGGCTCTACTTCAGAGAACACTTCGATAGCTACTGGTGTTTGGCGTTGATGCAGATAATGAATAACACGATCTACATATCCCAGTTGTACCATCATAGGGTCTGTGATAATGGCTACACGTGTGATATCAGGCATTTTAGCAAGATACTGTGTCGAGTTTTTCTCAAAATAGATTTTGGAAGGTACTTTGAACCATTGCATATTCACCGTCCGTTTCGCCACCCTTTTCACATTAATCAAATTGACTGCCGATACGTTCGACGAAGTCGAGTTACGACCATACGAACCGCAACCGAGTGTCAACGAAGGAAGGTTGGTGTTGTAAATGTCGCCAATCGCACCATGTGTGGAAGGTGCATTTACAATGATACGTCCTGTTTGCAGACGGTTTGCGAAGCGAGCGATAACGTCCTCATCGTTCGAATGAATAGCGGACGAGTGGCCCATGCCCCCGAATTCCACGACTTCAGCAGCACGTTGAATACCTTGTTCCGCATTTTTTACTTTATAGCAAGCCAATACAGGACTCAATTTTTCCGCAGACAATGGGAATTTTGTTCCTACCCCTTCAATCTCAGCGACCAAAATTTTAGTTCCTGCTGGTACTGTAATACCACTCATTTCAGCAATTTTCACAGCAGACTGCCCGACGATAGCTGGGTTCACTGCACATTTCTCGACATTCATAGCTCCTTGAGTGAGCTTAGCTGCTTCTTCTTTATTTACAAAATAGCAGCCGTTAGCAATCATCAATTTTTTCACTTGTTCGAAGATTGGCTCTTCGATAATAACCGCTTGCTCGGAAGCACAAATCATACCGTTGTCGAAAGATTTAGAGAGGATGAGATCGTTCACAGCCTGCTTGATGTCTGCTGTTTTTTCAATAAAGCAAGGCACGTTACCTGGGCCTACACCCAGAGCAGGTTTACCGCAGCTATATGCCGCCTTAACCATGCCTGATCCACCAGTTGCCAGAATCAGCGCCACATCAGGGTGGTTCATCAGTACATTGGTCTTATCCATCGAAGGTGCTTCAATCCATTGAATACAATCAGCTGGAGCACCATGTTTAACAGCTGCTTCGAGCAAGACGCGGGCTGCTTCCGCACTACACGATTGAGCAGATGGATGGAAACCGAAAATGATTGGGTTACGTGTTTTAATGGCAATCAGCGCTTTGAACATCGTAGTCGAAGTCGGGTTTGTCACTGGAGTGATCCCCATGATAATGCCGACTGGCTCTGCTATCTTTTGAAAACTGTCAAAATCATTGTCCTCAATGACACCGACGGTTTTTTCATTTTTGATACTATGATAGATATATTCTGTTGCAAACATGTTTTTGGTGATTTTGTCCTCGTACACACCGCGTCCTGTTTCTTCAACAGCCATCTTCGCTAGGTACATGTGTTTATCCATCCCTGCGAGTGCCATAGCTTGTACGATTTCGTCAATCTGTTCCTGATTCATACTCATGAAAGCTTGCTGTGCCCGGTTCCCCCGGTCAATCAGCGTTTGAATATACTGCTCTGCGCTTTGCTCTTTTTGGATAACCTCGTTTTTAACAGCCATTTCCCTCATCCTCCTGTTATCTCGTGTACTATCTCTTGTTCACGCACTGATCGTAACACAGCTTTCTAAGATATATTGTGATTTTTTTCACAATCTATTTAAAATTTTATTTTATGAAGTGAATTAAATCACAAAGTTTGGAATTCTGCCACTTTTACCCCCTCTTCTTGCCCCAAAAACGCATTGCGCAGGTATATAATGAATTTGAATTGATCAAGTTGCAGATAAAAAACATAGGATACAAAGGGGAAATGGACGATGAGAAACCCTACAAATGTAATGGAAGCCCGCGGCAACACCTGTTGCTTCTCGGAGGCCAGCTTCAACCGGTTGCAAGTGATGATGAAAGATCGAGTTATGCCTGAAAGCTCGCATCTGTTCTGGGAAGGAGATACAGCGGATAAGCTGTTTTATATTAAGCGTGGACGCGTGAAAGTAACCAAAACAACGGATGAAGGTAAGGAACTTATTCTATATATGTATCAAAGCGGCGATCTTGTTGGTCAAGCTGATCCATTTTTCGGTACTAAGCATTCCTTTTCTGCTGAGGTTCTGGAAGACAGTGATATTGGCGTAATCGATCATACAGATCTGGAACTGCTTATTTGCCAGCATTGTGATTTTGCGATTGACTTTATGAAATGGATGGGTTCGCATCACCGTATTACTCAGACTAAGTTCCGCGATTTGATGATGTACGGCAAGCCAGGTGCTTTATGTTCAACACTCATCCGTCTATGCAATACCTATGGTGAGCCTCACGGCGAACATATCCTGATTCATAAGAAAATTACTCATACTGACTTATCTAATATGATCGGTGCGACTCGGGAAAGCGTAAACCGGATGCTTAGTGATCTACGTAAGAAAAATGCAGTAGAATACGATAACGGCATGATTGTTGTCAAGGATTTGGAAATGCTGCAAGGCGTATGTCATTGTGAATTGTGCCCTCGTGAGATTTGCCGGATATAATAAATCGTTATTTATGTAAAAGGGAGTGTTATAAGCCATTATAGCTTATAACACTCCCTAATTTATTTCCACTTCCCTACTTAATACAGGAGCAGTAGCGAAGCATTTTAACAATAGTCCTTCTTCTGGCAACACACTTTTTAAAACTGTAAGCATAGATAACTTAAATTCCCCATCTCATAGCTTCTATGGATGACCTTGGCTTTGTTTGCAGGATTTCCACTCCCCATCGCAATAAACAACGGTACAAAGTGCTCTGCTCTTGGTACAGCCTGACGAGCATACGGTGCTTTGCTTTTATAGTGATCCAAAGCCTCTATATCTCTACTTTGCACTTTTTCAATAATCCAATTATCAAAATCTATAGCCCAAGGTTCTGTTTTCGTTTCTCCCCATTTGACGATACGCAGATTATGAACAGTCACGCCACTGCCAATGACCAGAATATCCTGTTCTCCCAGTCCACGTAGCACTTCACCAATGACATATTGTGCTTTGGGCGAGAGATATGGATTTACAGAGATCTGAACTACCGGAATGTCTGCCTCAGGATACATACGATGCAACAATGTCCAGGATCCATGATCCAGTCCCCTCACCCGATCAGTTTGTACGTCAATACCCTTTTGTTCATATAATTTTTTCAGCTTATTGGCCAGTTCGACAGAGCCATGTGCTGGATATTTCACCGCGTACAGTTCCGGTGGGAAACCACCAAAATCATAAATGGTATCGTACACGTCATCCATCGAACTGATCGTCAACGTTTGCGCTTCCCAATGAGCAGTAAAGATAACAACCGCTTTAGGACGAATACTTTTCCCCAGTTGCTCTAAAAATGAAGTATAGTCCGTCTGTTCAATAGCAAGCATCGGTGAGCCGTGGGCCAAAAATAAAGATGGCATCATATAAAGATCCCCTTGTCATCAATAATTTATTTTATTCATTAAGTAACTTTATGTAAGTAATAGTACATAAGTAACAGAGTTATGTCAACACAGACTCCAACATACACTTAGATCAGTGATTCCATAAATAAAGATTGATATAGGTATAAAGTCATAGTAATATGTAACTAATAAATTTTAAAATTTCACTACACTTCGATACAAAGGACTGGTTTCTATGGAGATACATACTTCTAATTGCCCAAAATGTGGTTCCGTTTTTCGTCAGAACCTTAGAAACCTGTGTAGTACTTGTATTCAGGAAGAAAATATATTCTTAGACCGCTGTTCTAACTATCTATGGAAGCATCCTTCTACTCATACCCGCCAGCTCAGTGATGTAACCGGCACACCTATAGAATTACTCACAGACTGGGTAAGAGCAGGCAAGTTTCCCTCCACATACAGTCAGCTCGATTATCCTTGTGAGTCCTGCCGTTCCCCTATTTATGCAGGAAGACTTTGCCATTCCTGTCTGGGTACATTCCGTTCGGCCGCGCTGGATATTCAAACCCGTGTGCCCCGCCGTGCAACAGCAGCATTATTCTCAGTTGCAGGGCGCGTCAAAGGCTATTAAGCCGTGCTACCTATGCACATCATTTCTGTGATATGGATAAGTAGTCCTATACACAAAATAAAAAAACAGCCTTTTTCCTAGGAAAAGGCTGTTTTGCTATGAGAAACGCTTATTTAGTTTGGTGCTCATCTAATCCATTCCTCAGCCCAAAATTGAATCTGTTCCATAACCGGCTGAAGTGCACGGCCTTTGGTTGTTAGCTCGTATTCAATGCGGACAGGAGTTTCCGGATATACATGACGTGTAAGAATTCCTTCATTTTCCAAATCTTTCATCCGCTCTGATAACATTTTGTCACTCATTGTGGGAATCAGATTGGAAATATCCTTAAACCGCTTAGGACCGCTCATCATGGATTGAATAATTAATCCATTCCAACGCTTGCCCAAACATGAAAAGGCGGTTTCAAAACGCGGACACATTTTTGCACATTGCGGTTGACTCTCCAAATTTTTCACCTTCTTTTGCATTTCGGTTTGATAAAGCTTTCCTTTTGTTAGTATATATCATTTTAGCATACTTTATCCCGAAAGAAAACACTTTCTTCTTAAATTAAATACCTGCGCCGATAAAGTTGCCATGACCAAAACTGATTATACAACAAACCAACACAGCAGGTATATGTCTAAATCGTTAAATACAAAAAGGCGGAATCCCAAAGAGGTTCCGCCTATCAATCTGTTCATTATACACTCATCCATATGTGATGATTGTCATTATACCAACACTCCACCGAGAGGTCTTACAGGTTCACTTCTACCATATATTGGTTTGTTAATACTTGTCGGAGAAGTCCAACGAATGCTGTTGGCGATAACTTTCAAAATATCAGGCTGGTAATAAGTCGGATAGGTCTCATGACCTGGGCGGAAATAGAATATCTTACCGCTACCTCGGCGGAAGGTACATCCGGTTCTAAATACTTCGCCGCCTTCAAAGTTACTAACAAATACCAGTTCATCCGGCGTAGGAATATCAAAGAACTCGCCATACATCTCTTCCTGCTTCAACAAAATTTTGGCATCTATGCCTTCTGCAATGGGATGTGACGGATTCACCGACCAAATAATCTCCTGTTCACCTGCCACCCTCCATTTCAGGTCACAGCTAGTGCCCATTAGGGCTTTGAATGGCTTGGAAAAATGGCCTGAGTGCAGCACGATCAACCCCATTCCTTCCTGCACTCGCTTGACAACACGCGCCGTAACTTCATCGCTCACCTGATCGTGGGCTTTATGCCCCCACCACAGCAGCACATCTGTGGAATTCAGAATATCTTCTCCCAAACCATGCTCGGCATCATCACGCAGAGTAGCTGTTCGAATGGCAAATCCCTCTCCTGCCAGGCCATCAGCCAACGCTTTGTGTATCCCGTCAGGATATATCTGTTTGGCTTCATCATTCAACTTTTCGTTCAAAAATTCATTCCAAATGGTGACGTTAATCATCAACATTTCCCCCTATTAGGTTAGACCCACCACATCTCGCTCAGCGGTTCTTCAATTAGTACCTGGCGAAGATTGTGGACAGCCTTAGTAAAGCCTTCCTCCACGGACATCAGACCATCTTCATGCTCAATACTCACTACATAATCGTATCCCACCAGACGCAGGGCACTGATAATATCTGCCCAGGTTTTTACATCATGCCCATAGCCCACAGTTCGGAACTGCCAAGCACGATCTAGCATTTTCGTATATTCCTGCATATCGGTAAGTCCATATTTATTTACATTGATCGGATCAATCGTCGTATCCTTGGCATGAAAATGGTGAATGGCTCCCTCTCGGCCCAAAATTTGAACCGCCTGCACTGGGTCAATTCCCTGCCACCACATATGGCTCGGATCCAGATTAGCACCAATAACCTCTCCCGCAGCTTCACGCAAACGAAGCAAGGTCGCTGGTGTATGAACGGAGAAGCCCCCGTGTAGCTCCAGCCCAATTTTAACATGATGATCTGCTGCAAATTTCCCCGTCTCGGTCCAGTAAGGAATAATTTTATTCTCCCATTGCCACTTCAACACTTCCTGAAAATCATTAGGCCACGGAGCCACAGGCCAGTTTGGATATTTCGCATCCTCATGATCACCCGGACAGCCAGAGAAAGTGTTCACAACTGGAACTTCCAGCTTTTCAGCCAATCGAACGGTTTTAAGAAACGCATCATGATCAGCCTGGGCCAAATGCTTTTGCGGATGGAGAGGATTGCCGTGACAGCTAAGCGCACTAATCGTTAGTCCGCGGGACTCTACTGCCTTTTTGAAATTTTTGAGCGCTGTATCATTCTCCAGCAACTCATCCGGCTTACAATGCTTATCCCCAGGGTTGCCGCCTGTACCGATTTCTACAGCATCCAATCCTTGAGAAGCCACATAATCCAGCGCCTCCTCCAGCGAACGTCCGCCAAACAACACCATAAATACTCCAAGTTTCAAAAGAAATCCCTCCCTGTATCATATGTGAAAAAAGCTGCTTTCATTATAATGATGGTCTATTCGGGATAATTACGGGCTTAGTCAAAATAGACAGCTTTCCCCGTACGAGCCGATTCATAGATAGCTTCCAAAATTTCAGTAACAACCAGTGCCTGTTCCGGTTTCACAAGAGGTTCTTTGTCGTCCAGAATAGATTCGATCCACAGACGGGCTTCGCGGTCTGCTTCATTTTCCGTTTCTCCAGAGTAAAAGGCAACACCGCCTGCATCCAGATCTATTTTCGTATCAAACAAGCGGCTGTTCTTTTCCCCGTTAATGCGCAATCCATCCTGCATATCGGCTCCGCCTTCGGTACCGCATAACAGCGTCTTCGCTTCGCCAAATTCTACAACGTTCAATGCCCAGCTGGACTCTAGTACAATCGTAGCTCCATTTTGCATCGTAATAAAACCAAAAGCTGAGTCCTCTACCTTAAATTCCTCAGGATTCCAAGGTCCAAAGGCATTTGCTGCATCTTTACGATCCCCTAGCTTATGGAAGGTTGAACCTAGTACGCTTTTAGGCTTGTAATTATCCATCAGCCAGAGTGTCAGGTCGAGTGCATGCGTGCCAATATCAATAAGGGGGCCACCGCCCTGCTTCTCTTCATCCAAGAATACTCCCCAAGTCGGAACCGCGCGACGGCGTAGAGCAATGGCTTTGCCCAGATAAATGTCTCCAAGCTCTCCTTGTTCGACCAATTGCTTCAGATACAAACTATCATCACGATAACGGTTTTGATACGCAATAGACAGCTTCTTACCTGTACGGTTGGCCGCATCAAGCATTTCCCGTGCCTGCTCTGCAGTTTTAGCCATCGGTTTTTCGCACAGCACATGCTTACCTGCCTCAAGCGCCGCTACGGTAATTTCCGAGTGCGAGTCGTTGGGTGTACATACATGTACGACTTCAATGTCTTTATTTTCTAACAGCTTACGGTAATCGCTATAAACTTGCGAGCCTTCAACTCCAAACTTTTCTGCTGCCTCTTCAGCGCGCTCCTGAATGATGTCACAGAATGCGACGATTTCTGCACGTTTCTGCTTGGCAAGACTCGGCAAGTGTTTGCCGTTGGCAATTCCTCCACAACCAATAATCCCGATTTTGAGTGTTTTAGACATGAATATTTCCTCCCTGAGCTGCGTATTGTTGGAGCCATTTAATGCTGGTTTCAATGCTTTCGATTGGAGGGTTTGAGCAGAAATCCTGTTCTACGACGATCCAATCCACACCTGCCTGAATAGCGGCGTCTGTAATGGCCTGAAGCTGCACTTCGCCTTTGCCAAGCTCTACAGTCACTGCTTTTTGTTGCTCGTCACGTGCCATATCCTTTAAGTGAATGATAGGCAGGCGTCCATTATAACGTCCGATGTATTCCACTGGATCATAGCCCCCATAGTATACCCAACAAGTATCCATTTCGACCTGTAACAAATCATCGGAAACCGCATCATATAAAGCATCGAATACCGGGCGATCATTGATTTTTTCTGTCAATTCAAAATCATGATTATGATAAGCCAGTATCAAGCCCTGTTTTTTCACTTTTTCACCAATACGATCCAAATTAGCAAAAAGTTCATCCCACTGTCGCTGTTCTTCGGTTAAATAAGGAACGATTAGGTATTTATTTCCCAATTCTTTGTGGTATGTGATCTCCTCATCCAAATGATCCAGCAAACGAGAATATTGTATATGAGTTCCGACAACTTCCAGATTCAGCTCATCTAAAAGCGCTCTGACATCCTTGGCATTGCGTCCGAAAAAGGTATGAAATTCTACCCCTTTATAGCCAAGCTCAGCTACCTTGCGCAATGTACCTTCAAAATCCTGTTCAAGCTCTTCCCTTACTGTGTACAATTGCAATCCTACTTTAGCCATTCCCCTTCACCTCTTTAATTAGATGAGTTTTCCATTATATCTGTTCCATAATACAAATCCTCGTCCGGTTTGAACGTGCTTTCAATCGTAATGTGATTGCCATCCAATGGTGAGCGCTGAAAAGCATACATGGCTTCTAACACATGGTAGGCCAGTTCAGCATTGGCACGATGGTCCGTGAATTTCAATGCGCCAAAGGCTTTTCACTGTACACATGCTTGCCTGCCTCTAGTATCGCCACATCTGACCGTGCATGGCTGCCAGGCACGGTCAGATTAAATACAAGCTCAATCTCAGGCTGGCGAAGCAATTCATCCACTTTGTATACGTTTTCAATGTTGAATTCATCGGCCCTCTCCTTGGCCCTCTCATCCAGTAATCAGCGACGGCCACCACTTCAATAAGTGGGCTCTTTTGGAGATTTTCAAGATATACCGAGCTAATAGTACCGCATCCGATAATCCCGGCCTTCATTCGTTCCACGCGTCACACTCCTTGGCCTCCAACATGTACTTTCTCATCTAACATGTAAGCCTTACAGTTCACATAGTATTCTATTTCTGTTTCGTTTAAAATGAATAATATGATTAAAACATGAACAATCTGGTCAATATTTGAAACAGCCATATGCCCAAAGGAGTCATCATCATGTCTATCGTCGAGCCTTGTCAGGTTCTTACCGCAGGCTATTCCTTCCATCGAAAGCCCTTTTATTCGAACCAGCCTGATGGGATCAAAAATTATTTATTCCGTTTGCAAACAGATGGACGCTGCCAGGCCCGCATTAACGGGGAAATGACACGGATTGAGGCGGGTGACCTACTGCTATTCAATCCTACCGAGCCTTATGAACTGGATATTCATAGTGAGTTGAACCCCATGGGAGAGCAGGTCGTGGAAAGTGGAGATTATCACATTTTTTTCGGTGGTTCCTGGGTAGATGAGTGGTGGAACCATCATAAACGACCCAACAGAATTAAGGTTCAGCTCACAGAAGCCCTGCTTGGCCTATTTCGTCAGCTTGTGATGGAGCAACGACGTATTTCTAATCCTTACCCGGAAATATCAAGTTATTACATACGCATTTTATGTTTGGAGTTTGACCGTATGCTATCCGATCATCCTATCGCTACTCATCATAACTATCTTGCGTATCAGATTAAAAATTATATTGAAGAAAACGCATCCTCTAACTTCAAACTGGATGACGTGTCTTCACACGTCGGTATCAGCGTATCCCGAGCAGTACATCTGTTTAAGGAAACATTCGATACGAGCATTATGCAGTACACGCTGGACATCAGGCTTAACATGGCGAGAGAACGAATCATTTTCAGTCCCATGTCACTGGAACAAGCCGCCGAATCGTCAGGATTTGCAAATTACACGTATTTTCACCGTGTATTTCGTTCCCGCTTCGGTATGTCACCCAAGGAATTTAGGGTGATTCACCGCGAACAATTGTAGGACAAAGAGAGCGTTCACCTGAACGCTCTCTTTGTTCATAACCAATAATAGTGAATAATGCTTACATACCACGACCCAGTTTTTTACGGAGCAATTGTCAGCATCACTACCGACATTGGTGGCAGTGTAACATCCAAATGCTGACCTTGCAGCTGATAGGATGTGAAAGCTTCCTTTTTCACACGCTCTGGCTGATCAAACGTATTATGTGCCTGCATATCGTCGCTGGCAAGGACAACACCGCTGATCTTTTTAATCTCTTCCAGTCCTCTTAGCTCCAAATTCAAGTTTGCCGACTCGCCCGGATGGACGTTGCAAAAGCTAATATGAATATTGTCGTCCTGCGCCTTGGAGGCGGACACGCTAACTTGTGAAATAGAATCTCCGTCATATTCATAATCGCCTACCTTTACATGAACAGCCAGTGCTTGCGCATCCTGATGCACCTTAAACATTTCAAATACATGGTATGTCGGCGTCAACAGCATAGCAGGGCCTTCAGTCAGAACCATGGCTTGCAATACATTAACCATTTGAGCAATATTCGTCATCTGTATTCGATCATGGTGATTATGGAAAATGTGTAGGTGCAGCCCAGCTACCAGTGCATCGCGCATCGTATTTTGCTGATACAGGAAGCCTGGATTGGTTCCCGGTTCAGTCAGGAACCAGGTTCCCCATTCATCGACGATCAGTCCGACCCTTTTGTCAGGATCATATTGGTCCATAATGGCTGAATGACGAGTAATCAATTCATCCATATGCAATGATTTTTTCATCGTCTCGAACCATTCCGCTTCATCAAAACCGACTGCTTGCCGTTTCCCTTCCCAGTTTCCCGGGATCGTATAGTTATGCAGGCTCAAACCGTCCATAAGATGCCCAGCTTCACGCATCAACACTTCTGTCCAACGATAATCATCCACATTCGCCCCACCTGCAATCCGATAAATGCGGTTCTCGCCATAGTTACGGACATATGTCTGATAGCGGCGATACAGGTCGGCATAATATTCTGGACGCATGTTACCGCCACAACCCCAGTTTTCGTTACCCACTCCAAAATATTTGAGCTTCCATGGTTTCTCACGACCGTTTTCCTGACGCCATGCAGCCATAGGGGACTCTCCATCGAAGGTCATGTACTCTACCCACTCCGACATTTCCTGAACTGTACCACTGCCGACATTTCCACAAATATAAGGCTCTGCATCTAACAGTTCGCACAATTGAAAAAACTCATGTGTGCCAAAATGATTATTTTCAACCACACCGCCCCAATGCGTATTTACCATTCTTTTACGGTTTTCTTTTGGCCCGATACCATCTTTCCAATGATATTCATCGGCAAAACAGCCTCCCGGCCAGCGCAGCACAGGAATGTTCAGCTTTTTCAAGGCTTCCACCACATCATTACGAATTCCGTTTGTGTTCGGAATCGGTGAGTCCTCTCCAACCCATATGCCTTCATAAATGCAACGTCCAAGATGCTCAGCAAATTGTCCATAAATGTTTTTATTAATAATGCCTTGTTTCCAATCGGTATTAACAACAATAGAACCCTTCACAACAAACCCTCCCCAAAAATATTAAAATTGTTGGAACACCCATACAAATGTTTGCGCTTTCATTTTGGCCTAAATATCACTCATAACAAGATTTTCTTTCGATCATAATTTTTACGCATCATTACTTTTAGTAAACATTAATATAAATATTAATAATTAAACAAAAACATTTCACGTGTTTAATATATTTTATTGTCTACTTTTTGTCAATCGTTAAGATAATGTCCAATCAAACCAAAAAGCCTGCCATTAAGGCAGACCAAGGTATGACTATTTTAACCCGTAATCCAGGTTCAGCCGAGCCTGAGCATTGTAGCTTTTAGGCTGTACCTATCCAGCGTGAACCATGGTAACTGGGACAATTTTGAGCTGCCGCCAAAGCACGTACACGAACAATACTTCCGCTGATACCACATGTATGCCCGGACATTAACTCTTCACATTGTGAGCAGGCCAGCAGTCTGGCTTCGTACACTTCATCATTTACACATTCCATTTTGGGTCTCATGTTGGTTAGAATTCTGGTAATTTGCTCTTCCGATATCGAGATATCTCTTTCACAGCCTTTACAGGTACTTGGCACAGGTATATCTTCCATCGTAAGCTTACCCTCCCCATCAACAATGTCTTAAGTAAATATAGTGGAGTCCATGATGCCATAAATGATAACAGTATATTCTTTATTCTGGCTAGTCTTATTTCCGTTCCGACGGAAGGCTCGCAGCCGCCTCAGATACGACCATTGCCAAGTCCTCATTTCCGAACATGGACAGTACCCCTAATACCGTATCCAGCGGAATATCACCCGCTTCTTCACGCGATACAGTCAACTTGCGTACTCGTAGCAGACGCTCGTTGCTATCCTGATGCGGATATGCTTCACTATATAGTTCCTCTGGCTCCAACCCATGATTGATACACCATTGCGCAAACACAAGGATCATCATATCTTCTTCTTGCTTATAGTTTTCAATGATGGCTTCTTCTAGCTGCTTACCACGGTTATCTTCTTCCATTCATTCATTTCTCCTTCAACCTAATTCTTGATGTCTGTCTGGACTGTTAAGATCACGTTCGGACGTTCCATATTAATTACTCAAACGGCTGATCAGCTCGTCAGCCAGCATATGGCTATCCAATACTTTTCCAGCCCGTACAGCACACTCCTCTGGACGATGAATATGCTCCAGAAAATGATTTACGACTCCGGTGAATCCCCGTCTTTCCAAAATCGTATCCCAGCTTCCAAAAGCTTGCGTTAGTGGTGAATGATTTTTTTGCATAAAAACAGCCTGTTCCATATTTGTTACTTCAACAGACCGTCCTGCCCCGTGAAGCTCCAGCTTCTCTATGTCAGCTCCTGCCTGTCTACTCATACTGTAGCTTCCGGTAGCATTCCCCAGACGTACGGTCCCGAACGCAGCTTCCATATATCCTTCACTCGTCGTATTCAGACTACTATGCAGCAGCTCATAATCATCGCCACCCAGCCACAAAAGCAAATCAAGCATGTGAATTAAATCATCATAAACCGTCTGTGCCGCCGGTCTTCGGTCATATCCAGTACGGTGTTTAATGGCCGCACATTGACTGAATCCACCTGCTTCTTCTAACCATGCTTTAGCAGCTACATAATGCGGGGCAAAACGTCGATTAAAGCCCACCGCCAGCAGCACGGCCTGCGCTTCCGCAAAAGCGGTCATTTCCAGATTCTGACGAACATCATAGGACAACGGTTTATCGACATACACGGCAATCCCTTTTTCAATACACGCCATAACCAGATCAAAATGAGCTTCGGTCGCAGCATGTATAAATACAGCTTCCGGTTCCCATGCTAGCAGCTCCTTCACATCTGTCGTTCCTCTTGGCAACCTATATTGCTCCATAATGGAACTCACCGGCTCCTGTGAACGGTTCATGACACCTACAATATCTACACCTTGGTGTGCTGCCAGTAACGGTAAGTATACTTTTCGAGCAATACCACCCAGTCCTGCAATAGCTACTCTTGTCTTCGTTTGCTTGTCCATATCGTTCCCACCTCTAATCACTCATTCATCTGTTGTCTAGTTTACATGGAAGTCTGCTGACAAGCAAAGAAAAGAGACTGCTCCCGGTCCAGTTGGAGGACCTAACGGAACAGCCTCTATGGCATGAACGTTCAGCTTCAGCTAAGTTTACTTCAGTGTAAGTTAGCTTAGGCGTGCTGTGCTTGCTTTCTTGTTTTTTCACTTTTAATTTTTTTAACACGCATCCCAATGGCTACAACCAGAACCACAACCAGAACCTCAAAGCCGTATTTAACGACCCCGTTCATAAACCAGTGCGCAATCAGCGGTTCCGCCACCACCATTTTGGCAGCAGTATAAGCCAGTACAGCAGCACCAATCGTAATAACTACTGGGTAACGTTCAGTCAGCTTCAAGATAATCGTACTTCCCCACACCATGATTGGAACGGAGATTGCCAGACCCAGTATAACAAGCAGCATGTTTCCATGAGCTGCTCCCGCAACAGCAAGTACATTGTCGAGGCCCATCATCGTATCCGCGATAATAATCGTGCGGATCGCTGCCCACATTTGATTCGTAGCCGAAATTTCATGTTTTTTCTCTTCGACCAGCAACTTATAGGCAATATAGATAAGTGCGAGTCCCCCAATCAAACGCAATCCGTAAATTTGCAATAAATACGTGACCAGCACTGTAGCAATCACCCGAATGATGACCGCTCCGACCGTCCCCCAAATAATGACCTTCTTTTGATTGGCCTTATCAACATTGCGAGCCGCCAAACCGATTACGATCGCATTGTCACCAGCTAGCACCAGATCAATGATAATGATGGATACTAATGCGGTTAAAAACTCAATTGACAAAAAATCCATACGTTTCTCCCACCTTTTTTTATTTATTTGTTATACTGTACATAGTTCAGCGCTTTATACTAAAAAAGCGCCATTTCACGGAATCCGGAAACGGCGCTTGACCCAAATTCGGCATCAAAAAAAGACCATTTACCCGGATTCCTAAAATCCTGGCAAAGGTCTCGCTTACAACATTACGTTGCCAATAAAGCCGGGGATTAAAAATCCCGTAATGACGACTTTACTCGTTGAGCTACTCCCCTTTGGGAACTATTCTGTTAGTGGCAGTATAGCACACATTATTGGGAATGTGAACCCTATTTTTTTCTGTATAAGCGATAAGCCGAACAGGGATATTGAAAGAGGTATGTAAATGAAAAAATGGCTACTCGCTGCGGCTTATGTTTCGCTGCTTTGCATCGCGTTTATCTACAGATATAATTGGCTCGCCTGGGCGGACAAGCAGACCTCCTTTCCAGTTCTGCTACTACTCGCATTTTTATTCGCGCTAATTCCGTTTGTGCCTTACAAGCTGATTATCGCCTCCATTGCTTATGCCGCAGGCCCCTGGCAAGGTGCTCTGATTTGCTGGCTGGGCACTACATTGGCTGCGTTGGTCGTTTTCACTGCAGTACGTACCCTGTTCCGTGACAAAGGACGTGCCTATTTGAAGCGGGTTCCCGCATTGGAGCGCTTCAATCGAGTCATGGAGAGGGAAACTTTTGCTGCTATTCTGCTGGCTCGCCTGATTCCAGTCATCCCCCAAGCAGCGGTAAATGTATACGCTGGAGTAGCAGGGTTTCCGTTCTGGAGCTTTATCCTAGGTACAGCTATTGGCAAGCTTCCCGCAATTGCGGTGTATGCTTATGCTGGCGGCACCTTTGCAGAACACCCAATCACCGGTTTGCTCATTTTGGTGCTATATACTGCACTGGTGGGCGGCGCCTTTATACTCTACCGAAAAAGGTTTCAACGCGCCAACAGAACATAATGCGATGAGTTTGCCACCGTCTCTGTAGGAGGTTTCATTGCGATTTTTGAGGACATAGCCATTTACACTACGGATTGGTTTCTGACATTTCGTTGGATTTTGCAAAAATCTCGTATATAATTTAATTGTAAGCTATTTAAATAACAACTAATTAAACATTCTCAGATTGGAGTGACAAATATGAGCACCAACAATCCACACACGGTAGAAAAAGCAACTTTTGCAGGTGGCTGCTTCTGGTGCATGGTTTCCCCTTTTGAGGAATTACCCGGTATTTTGAAGGTTAGATCTGGATACACAGGGGGACATACCGAAAATCCTACCTATGAAGAGGTGTGTTCTGAAACAACGGGACATGTGGAAGCCGTACAGATTACATTTGACCCACAAGTATTCCCGTATGAAAAACTGTTGGAGCTCTTCTGGCAGCAGATTGATCCGACGGATGAAGGTGGACAGTTTCACGATAGAGGTTCATCCTACCAAACGGCTATTTTCTATCATAATGAAGAGCAGCGAATCAAGGCAGAAGCTTCTAAAGAAGCTTTGGCTCAAAGTGGCCGCTTCGACAAGCCGATTGCTACACCGATTCTGCCTGCGGCCACTTTTTATGAAGCAGAAGAATATCATCAGGACTATCATAAGAAGAACCCCGCTCATTACAAACGCTACCGCAAAGGTTCGGGACGTGAAGATTTTATCGAGCAAAATTGGTCCGGCAAGATTGATAAATCCGATCTTAAAGATCGGCTGACGCCTATTCAATACGAAGTAACACAAAAAAACGCGACCGAGCGCCCTTTTCAAAATGAGTTTTGGGATCATGAGGGTGAAGGCATTTACGTGGATATCGTATCAGGAGAGCCCTTGTTCAGTTCATTGGACAAATATGATGCAGGTTGCGGTTGGCCCAGCTTTACCCGTCCGCTGCACAGCTACAATGTCAAAGAAAAAACCGATCTCAGCCATTTTATGATCCGTACCGAGGTGCGAAGTCGTGAAGCTGACTCTCATTTAGGGCATGTATTCGATGATGGTCCAGGTCCAGATGGTTTGCGTTATTGCATCAATTCTGCCGCGCTCCGCTTTGTGCCTCAAGAAGATTTGGAGCGTGAAGGATACGGAGCATATAAGTCATTATTTGAAAAGTAAGTAGCCATAGAATCATTGGGGCTGACCCGCGATCTATCTTTAATAGATGATCACGGGCCAGCCTTTTTTTGGAATGGCCGCACATCATTACGTAAGCTAGCAATTTAACTCATTACCCATCCAAGCCAAATGGCTAGCGGTACTAGCAATAGCTGAGCTAATAAAGTACCTGCCAAACGCGAGATGATCATCCAACCGTACATGCTGTTCATCCGAGTTAAGGGTAGCTCCCCTCGCAGCGTTTTCTCCGACAGAACCGCCAATCTTGGATCAATTAACAAGGTCAGTAATACCGTTGCGACGCCATTGATTAGACCTGACGACATTGACATGGCTGTACCTTGAGCAGGCCACAGGAATGATGCATATAAAGCAGATACTACTCCAGTTGTATAAATGGCAGTAACAGCTATATTCAGAATAATTAGACGCTTGGGTATCGCTCCGCCAATCAGTGAGGTTAGCATGGACCAGGTAGGGCGCTTTATGTAGTAGCCTGCATGCTTCCAGCGACTTCGCAGCATTAAATGACGCACCAAAGCCGGAATAGATCCGGTATGCTCCAAATGCACAATCCATCTGGCTGACATGCGTACCACTGTTGGATACAGTAAAATAGCAAGCATGGTTCCAACGGTTGCTGCCAGCAGTACCGCATGCATATATAGTTCCAGTCTAATATCCGTTACGCCCACTTGTGCTGCAGCTTTAGCCTGATCGACCATCCCTCCGAGTAAAGGCCCCTGCGCCATGTTAGAGGTGCGTGAAACCAACAGCAGCATTCCCGCAACGGTTAACGCCAATCCAATCCGACGCGCTCGCAAACCACCAAGCCGGAGAGCATAGGACAAGCTATCTGTAGTATGAATGATGATAGTCAGCAAAAAAACAAAACCCCAGGCAAGCAAATGCTTCACTCCTTTTCCTCGTATTCTGCACACCATTATACGCTTTTTTTCAAGATACATTTTACAATATATTCATTTCTTTGATTTCCGTTTGTTTAAGCTGACAACGGGTAATACATAATACATCATCTGCTATAAGGAGTGTGCAACTATGCCTTGGAACAAACATGATTACCCTCCATCCATGAAAAACCTGGAACCTCGGGTGCGAGAAAAAGCCGTTGATATTGCTAACGCTCTACTCCGTGACGGCTATGAAGAAGGACGCTCGATTGCGATTGCCACTTCCCAAGCCGAGGAATGGAACGATAATCATCCTGCCGAGCAAGATGAGAAACCTAAAAAACATGAAAAACAGCATTCAAGCGAAAATGTACACGACCATCCTTCCGCTTCTTCCGATGAGAAGGAACCCATTCATGTGGTGCCGTACGAGGATCGCTGGGCAATCAAAGAAGAGGGATACAACCAGCCCATTTCAACCTTTAAACACAAAAACGAGGCGATTGATGAGGCTCAAAGTTTTGTAGAACGCCAACAGATTTCTGCAATTATTCATGACCGGGATGGACGCATCCATTCTACTTTAAAGCCTTCCTGATAGAAGCTGAATACAGCGAAAGGGTGTTACGAAAGAAGATTTCTCTCCTGACGTAACACCCTTTCCTTATTGACGAAGGCTGTGGACGACCGGCACTGTTTTGGCAACTACCTTTTTAGCGGGAATAGCCGCTGGCAGTACCTTTTTCACAGGTCGGTGCAGTTGGAACGTGGTCGTCCATGTAATTATTTTTCCGGCAAGCCACACAGCCAGTATTGTAAACATTGTTTCCTTCATAGGCAGATACAACAGTGATAATCCTAATACGATGATGTCACTGACAATAAACACGTTGCCGATTTTCCACCCGCGCCACTCACTGATCAGCAGAGATAAGATATCATCGCCCCCGGTTGCTCCACCGAAACGCAATACGATTCCGGCTCCCAAACCTGTAAGCACCCCACAAAGTAGAGCAGCTATCAGCAGATTTCCATGTAGATCTATAACCAGAGTCGAATACTTCTCAAATCCTGCATAAAACAGTGAAAAAGCGACGGCTCCGATTAACGCAAGCAGCATAAATCTTCTGCCCTTCAGTACCCATGCCAGCAATATGACGGGAATATCAAGCAGCAACATACTCCATGCTGGAGATATGCCAAACGCGTAATGTCCCAGCAGGGCCAAGCCTGCAAATCCGCCTTCTGACAAATGATTTTGAGCATTAATGTGATAGTACGTAAAAGCTAAAATGCATGTTCCGAGCAACATGACAGCAATCTGTCTCAATGCTCCATTGTTCACGATAGATTCGTAAGTTTTCCTCATACAGGCTCCCTCGGTTTCTCGTAAGTTTGATGTGGATGAACCCACTCTTACGGAAGCTACCGGATAAGATGTGCCTGGAGGACTTGGTCCTTCGCATGTACAATCCCCTCTTCCGCAGAGTTGGCTTTCGCAACTTGACGTTACTCCGCGGAAAAGCTAAGTATAAGACAGATCAAATCGTTTCCAAATCGTCCTTTGGGGAAGTATCCTTCGGGGACACATGGTATCCTGATCCTTTCTTTTGTGGAATAAAACTCCGACATTTCTGTGGTGCATATAATTCTATAATTTATTATACCACACCTTGTCACCTGCTAAACAGCTTGCTTTTTTGCTGCACCATATTTTATTTTATGTGTGAGCATGCTTTATTGTATGTGCGAATTAACGTATTATACCGAAGGTTTGGCGAATGTACATTTAATATAGCCCAAAGCGTATTTTATTTCTGTTTAGATTATTATCCACTTAATTTGGCGGTTCTACGCTGGTTGGCCATAAACACCCCTCCAAGTATAAGGACAAGTCCTGTAAGAACATTCCAGCCGATATGTTCATTCAGGAGCAAAAAGTCCCATACGATGGCACTTACTGGCACAAAATACGTCACCGAAGAAGCAAATTCCGCGCTCCCCCGCAAAATCATGTAATTGAACAAAATATATGCTACTCCTGATCCCAAAACTCCCAGCCCTATAAGGGAACCCAATACACCTGGATCAGAAACAATCGACAAATCAGGTCTCTCCACAATTGCCATCATAATACCCCCCCCTACCGCCGCACCAAACAGTGTCGCAAAGGTAGCCTGATACATGGAAAGATTGGAGAGAAAACGTTTGGAGAGCTG
This sequence comes from Paenibacillus sp. SEL1, assembly GCF_054602535.1. Taxonomy (NCBI): domain Bacteria; kingdom Bacillati; phylum Bacillota; class Bacilli; order Caryophanales; family Paenibacillaceae; genus Paenibacillus; species Paenibacillus sp. SEL1. Next base: position 5,542,044 of record NZ_CM137723.1, read on the forward strand.
TGTTCCAAATCCATAGCAGAGAGTCGCAAGCAGCATACACCCAAAACCTACAGGATCAACAGAAATAATAGATGCAGGATTAATACCCAATAAAATAATAATTCCTATAAAAGCGAGCCCCATTCCTAACCACTGCATCCGATGAAAAATAGCCCCGAAAAAAACAAGCCCCACCAACATGGTCCATATTGGCGTGGTGGCATTCAATACAGAAGCCATACTGCTAGCTATTTTGGTCTCGCTAAAACCGATCAATGTCCATGGCAAAACCATGTTGACCAAAGCTACCAGAGTAACCGATTTCCACGGAATGCTTTTAATTTTAAACGGCCTGCGCATAAGTAGCATTAATAAGACGATAAAAATAAGTCCAAAGCTGGATCTAAGAAATACAATAGTCCACGGTCCTACTTGATGTAGCAACAACACCTTGATAAACATAAACGAACCGCCCCAAATGAGGCTCAACAATAATAAAGCTGCATATAACGAACGTGACAATATGTATACCTTCTTTCTCCACTTTCTTAAGTTAAATAGTAGAGGCTGACCGCAGTCAGAACGATCTCCTCTTTTATGTAAGTTTTTATCCATTAGCTTAACATAAACTCTGTTTGACTGTCATTGGCGATAAACTCAAGAATTCTTTACACAATGGTACATGGGTATCGCTCTCTACCACTTTTCCAATAATTGAGGATTGCTTTTGCCTTGGAAAAATCCCTATGATGAGGTATAAACAGAACATACGTTCTATATAATGATTATATATTGTATTCTTACTCGGAGTAAAGGAGATTTTTATGCCAAGCCAAAAGACACTGAACCACAAGAATAAAGCTCCTTTGCCTTCTGAAGAAGACGCAGGGCTAGTCAAGATCTGTGTACTTCTAACTCTTGTGCTGGATGTGCTGGAACGAGACATTCGTATTATACATACCTCCCCTCTAAAAATGCCTGATTTGTATGTTCGTAGCCTGACTGGAGTACAACAGCGTGTAGCTGTTCAATTAGCAGAGACAAAGGCGCGAATGAAAACACTAGGGGTTAAAATATACAGCGAAATCCGAAATCATGAAGGCGTAGAGGTTTTGTATATATGCCGCGGCTATCAAAGACGATTTTTCATGCTTTCATCCTTTGCCCGCAGCGAGGTCCGGCGGAAACTGGGACACTATCTAGGAATTGATCCGACGCAAGATTAAGCCCCCTTGTAATCTAGTCTCTAGTTCTTGCACGATTAAATTTCATTCCTTGCAAAATAACCAACCCATTTCCCATTTTCAACCTAAATTCTAGTATAAAACTATTGCATTACGCGAAGTGAAGGTGATTCAAGAATGGATAAGTCACCAGATCATGGATAAATTCAATCCATATGGCACACATTATGCCTATCTCATCCAAAAAAGGAGGGCTCTCTTGGCTGGACATGACGCAGCTTCCGTTGAATTAAACAGAAATGTTTCCTTTATTGAGCAAGCCCTTTTTTATACGGATGATTTAAAAAAACAGGCAATTTCCGTTGACGGCAAAGACGGTATGCTGCTCTATATTGATTCGCTCGTAGATCAGGAGATGATTCAAACTCATATCCTGAGTGCCTTATATGAGAAAATCGATGCAGTCTCTCATCAAATGTTCACCACCTTAAGCAGTCAAAAAGACACCGACCTTCAAAATGCTGCTGACTCACTTATTCAGGGATATTGCATTTTTATGATAAATGGGGCGGAAGAATTTTTTATCCTTTCTTCCGAAAAGACATATACTCGCAGTACGGACGAACCAGAAAACGAAGGGGTTATTCGCGGACCGCACAATGGATTCATTGAGCAGTTATCCATCAATCTGAATCTGATTCGCAAACAAATTGTCACACCGTCGCTGGTTGTACGCTACTTCTATGTGGGATCTAAAACCCGGACTAAAATCGCTATTGTCTATGTTCAAGACTTGGCTAATCCTGAGCTAGTGGAAGCAGTGAAAACGAGAATTAAAGCGATCTCCTCCGATATGGTGCTCCCCCCCCCGGTTTTATTCAAGAGTTTATTGAGGACAACCCTTTTTCCCTCTTCCCTCAACAGCTCAGCACGGAACGACCGGATCGTGTGACCGCCAATCTAATGGAGGGACGGATAGCGATTTTGGCTGAAGGTAGCCCTACTGCTCTAATAGCTCCCGTCTCTTTTTTTGCATTTTACCAAAGTCCAGATGATTATCACGGCCGTTGGATTATTAGTTCATTTCTAAGAACGATTCGAATGATGAGCTTTTTGATCGCTTTTACGCTGCCTGCCATTTACATTGCGACGATTGCTTTTCATCCAGCTATTTTGCCACTAGAGTTGGCGCATACCATTAAAAAATCGCTGGAAAATGTTCCATTCCCAGCGATTGTGGAGGCTATGCTGCTTGAATTGATCTTTGAGGTGCTACGAGAAGCCGGGGTCCGTCTACCCAGTCGGGTTGGCCAAACTATTGGAATCGTTGGTGGCCTCGTCATCGGAGATGCTATCGTTCGGGCTGGTCTCGTGTCGTATACGATGATCATCGTCGTCTCGTTAACAGCCATTTCTTCTTTTTTAGTGCCTTCTCATGAAATGAGCTCAGCGGTTCGTATCCTTCGTTTTCCGATGATGATTGCTGCAGCCTTGTTTGGATACATTGGCATTGCTTTCGGTTTACTTTTTCTTACTATCCACCTTTGCAAGCTGGAGACCTTTGGTACGCCCTACTTTGCTCCTCTTGCACCATTCCGGCTCGGTGATATGAAAGATGTTTTTATCCGCTTTCCAATTTGGACATTTCATCAGCGACCATATGATTCCCAAGCCCAAAAATTGAAGCAGCAGAACGACTCTAGGAGCTGGAAACGACGTGAATAAAGAAAGTACCATTGCATCGGGTCAACTTTTTTTTCTCATCATCAAGTTTGAGATTGGCGTAGACATTTTGTCACTTCCCTATCAGATGCACCTTTCAGCTAAAGGAGGGGGTTGGATATCTGTCATTATTGGCGGCCTTTTGATTCAACTCATTATTTTGATGTGCTGGCTTCTGCTAAGACGTTTTCCCTCCTCTTCGATTTATCAAATATAACCCAAATTACTGGTTGCTGGATTGGAAAAGCATTGACTGTGGCTTACATTGCTTACTATCTGCTTATGGGTACCTCCGTTCTTGTGAACGCATATGACGTCATCAATCGCTGGATGCTGCAATATACTCCCCGTTGGGCTATACTTGCCCTGTTTTTGTTCAGTAGCATATATCTGGTTCGCGAAAATTTAAGAACAATTGCTCGAGTGCTTGTTTTAATTTCATTTCTGATTTTTCCCATGATGCTGTTAATTAGCTATGGTATAAAGCAGTCCAACCCGCTTTATCTGCTACCTCTGACTGAGGCGGGATGGCCCCGTATTATTGTCGGTTCAAAAGAAACGCTCCTAGCGATGTTTGGTTTTGAGTTCATTCTTGTCGTCTTTCCCATGGTTGAGGGCAAAAGTATAGGCAAGCTCAAGTCAATTTTGGCAGCTAACGCGATCGTGGTACTATTGTATTGTTTTACTGTATTTACCTGTACAACCGTATTCAGCCCCCAACAGCTTGAATTAATGCCGGAGCCAGTCATTTATTTGCTCAGATCCATTCCACTGGGAACGATGGATCGGGTCGATTTTATTTTTCTGCCGATTTGGCTCATTTCGATCTTTGGTGCTATAAGTGGTTATTATTATGCGGCGTCTTACGGAATAAGCTATCTATTCAAGCAAAAGAGTCACAAAAAGGCGGTTCCCTTTGTTGTGCTCGCCTCATGTTGTATTGCCTATTTGCCTCAACGAAGAGAAGATTTCGAGCTTATTGGTTCCATAGCTAATAACTCTGCTTATCTTTTCCTAATTGTGTTCCCTTTTCTGCTGCTGATCCTATCGTATCTCTTCAAAAAAAAGGAGGGACCTGAAACATGAAAAAAAAGAGCAGAACGCTTGGAATGCTAACTCTACTCATTTTTATAACAGGCTGCTGGGATCAGGACAATTTGAAGGATGCCCGATTGGCAAATGCATCGGCTTATGATCTCACTCCTGAAGGCATGTTGCTACAAACGCTAGAGGTTGTAGACGATTCTCAAAGCAATCAAGGTAAAAGCACCAATGAAATTCACTCAGGCACCGGCCATTCCGTTCGGCAAAGTACAGACAAAATCCGAGCCAAAGTAACCGGGGATATCCGCTTTTTCAAATACGGAGTTATTCTGTATGGTACAAGCTTGGCCCGAAAAGATCTATATCCCTATCTGGATGTGTTGTATCGTGAGCCTGACCATCCGACTTCCCATGTCAAGGTAGCTATTGTAGATGGATTAGCTGGAGAAATAATAGATCAAAAAGGCATAGGTAACCTCTTAATTGGCGAATTTATAACCAAAAAAATCAGAAGCCTTGAGGAAATGTGTTTGTTCCCGGAAATGACACTGGAGACACTGCTCCCCCCAATGCTTGATCCGGGTCAAGATTTTGTGCTTCCCTATCTTTCCAAAGAAGGAGAAGATATTACAGCACGTGGAATTGCCTTATTTCACGGACAAAAATTCACAGGAAGCCTAAGTAATGAGCAAGGTGTTTTATATGTCCTGATGACTGGAAAGTGGAAAAATACAGCTCGCTTTGTAAAAAGGATACATCCAGGATCTGTCGGTGATGTGCAAAACTTTATTACGTATCAGGCTAACATTCAGAATGTCAAACGTAGCCTTAAAGTGAAAGTTCAGCGCGATGGACAAATTGATGTGGAGCTTAACCTGAAATTGCCTGTCGATATTGTTGAATATGCACGTAATCATCTTCAAGATAAAGCTAACGTACGGCGTCTAAACCGTCAACTTTCCGAAATCATGACCCAGGATGCGGAACAAATTATCCGTACACTTCAGGAAAATGGATGTGATGCCTTTGGCGTAGGCAGACAGTTGATCGCTCATCATCCAGCAGTATGGAAAAGTGTAGATTGGAATAAAGAATATCCCAATGTCCGTTTTCATCCGCAGGTCACTGTAGACATTGTCAGGAACGGCATTTTAAACTAAGCCGTTCCTGTCGTTTAGTTTTTGGGTTGATCAGATATTATTTCTGGATAAATAACTTCATCAGATTGGGTTTTGGGAGTCTCACTCTGGCTTTCCGATTCAGAAGGAGTCCCCTGTTCGTTTTCAACAGAAGGTTGCGAAGTATCTGTTGATGGCACATCGTTATTCTCATCAGGCATTTCTATCTCTGTGTCTGCTTCAGGAACAGCAGGATCCGTTTCCTCTGGTGGAATTTTCTCTTGATCTATTGCAGGTACCTCAACCTCTGGGACTTCTTTTTCCTTGATATCTGGTTTGGACGGGACCACTGGTCTAGCAGAACGCGGAAGCCGTTCTCTTCCAACTTCAGTAGGCACATACTTTTGATTAAACCAGTCAGTCACAAGTTGACCCGATTGACGGGAATAACGCCCTGGCAGCTTACCTGTAAGGCTAGAAACCGTAACTCTTACAACACCTTCCGGCCGTATAAAGTGCTTATTCTTAAAAAGTTCAGGCTGGTCCTTGACCGCCTCATTCATGATCAGTGCCCACACTGACTGTGCTCTGGAATGGCCTTCTTGAGATAATGTATTAACCTGTTGGCGGTAACCAGCCCAGACGCCTAGTGTAACGTCAGGTGTGTACCCCATAAACCACACATCACCAAAGTTTTGTGTTGTACCGGTTTTACCGGCGATATCAATGGCACCGTAGCTTTTAAAAGCATTTTGCAGGCGTTTACCAGTTCCCCTCGGATCTGATATAACAGTTTTAAGCATATCCGTCATCAAAAATGCGGTTTGCTGCGAATATACACGCTTCGTCTGCGGTTTAAATTCATATATGATCTTCCCGTTGGCATCCGTAATTTTGCTAATCAGATGAGGTGCATTATATACACCCATATTGGGAATCGTTCCATATGCTGCGGTCAGTTCCTCGACGGATACCCCTTTGCTTAGTCCACCTAGAACCCCTGTCTGAGCATGTTCATCCTGCGGCTGAATCGTCGTAATTCCAAGAGAACGCACAAAATTCCAAGCGTTTGGAATTTTAACTTCATATAAGAACAGCCTCAGTGCAGGGATATTGATTGACCGATTGAGTGCTTCACGGGCTGTCATAAGCCCCTCGTACCGTCTGTTATAATTTTTAGGAATATGATAACCTTTACGCCCGTCTTTCAATATGATTTGTGAATCATCAATAAGACCGGCTGGCTGAGTGTAGCCCTTTTCCAAAGCAGGTAAATAAGCAGCAATAGGCTTCATGGCAGAACCGGGCTGACGTGTCATTTGAGTTGCATAGTTCATTTGCTCGGTATTAAAATCCCTGCCCTCGATCATACCGAGTATAGCCCCTGTTTTATGATCAATCATGATTGCTGCAATCTGCTCTAATCCCTTCTTCTTACTGTATGGAGAAAAGTTTTGTGGATTGGCTGCAATCTGCCGCATATTGTTATAAATTCTCTTATTTATCGTTGTATAAATTCGATATCCGGACCGTTGCAACTCTTCTCGCGTATTTTGAAGAAGCTCGGCATGCTCAGGCTTGGAAATCTCGGATGCCGTGATATCCGGATTTTGCTGGAGCGCTAACAATTGGGCGGCTTCCCGCTCTGTCTCCAGCATTAAATAAGGGAATGTGTTATAACTTTTTTCGCGATGTGGCGCAAGAGTGGCTTTCACATCAAATTGAAGCGCCTCGTTATATTCGGATAGCGTAAGTTTACCTGTTGCCAGCATTCTTCCCAACACGACACGTTGGCGCTCCATCGCTTTATTGAAGCCTTCTTCATCAAAGTTCCCTTTACCATCAAAAGCGGAATAAACAGATGGCAGTTGGGGAAGGCCTGCCAAATAAGCCGCCTGAGCAATATGAAGCTTATGTAGATCACTTACATTGAAAATCCCTAAAGAAGCAGACTTGATTCCATATAAATTGTAACCAGCGGAACCATTACCAAAGGGCATTTTGTTTAAGTAAGCCGTTAATATTTTATCCTTACCCATAAAACGCTCCATACGCAGTGCCAGCAGCATTTCCTTCACCTTGCGGCTGTCCGTCTTATCCAGACTGAGAAAAACCCTTCGGGCTACCTGCTGCGTCAGTGTGCTGCCGCCTGTTTGGCGGTTTTCATTCAAAAGCTTCTGTTTAACAGCACGCGCTGTTCCCTTTAAATCCACACCACGATGCTCATAAAATTGGCTGTCTTCCGTTGAAATGAGGGCGTCCACAATAGACTGAGGGACATCCTTCAGATCAACGAGCTGTCGATCCTCCTCCATGCGCATTCTTCCAACCGGAGTTACCTGATCATTAAAAAATACAAAGCTGGTCAGAGCGTTCTCATTTACCTTTTCATATATCAACTGACGTGATCGTACAGGTTCATCATGAACCAGTGCCGCTACATAACCGGATATAAGACCTCCAGCAAATAGCACTCCAAGTACACCCGCAAACGAGAACCACTTGATATTAATCAGCAAAACTCTGCCAAAAATACGCCACCTACTGCGTTTTTGAGATGATGGTCGACGTTTTGGGTTCATAAAAATGGTTTTCTCCCCTCAATATTCATTCATTTCCACTTGTTTTTGCTCAAGATATTATGATACGCCATGTTAGGTTTTCCGTAAACTGTAACGTTCCAAAAAATACATTTGTATTAGGAACACTTGTTCTGTATATAATACTACTATAAGAGTATACATTCAAGAATATTTTGGAAGGATGATCCACACATATCAGGAAAGGAGGTCTTATTTTTGGAGGAACGCAGAAATAGAACCATATTCTTATCGGACTGCCAAAGTTTTTATACCAGCATCGAAAAAGCAGATGAACCCAAATACCAACATAAACCACTCGTTGTGGCCGGTGACCCTGCACTTCGTTCAGGCATTATTTTAGCTGCGTGTCCGCTGGCCAAAAAATACGGTATATCTACAGCAGAACGTCTGGGAGAAGCGGTGAAAAAATGTCCTGACCTTATCATTGTACGTCCGCGTATGCAGCATTATATCGATGTCTCATTAAAAATAACAGAAATTTATAATGAATATACGGATTTGGTTGAGGTTTTCAGCATTGATGAACAGTTTCTGGATATGAGCGGAAGCCTCTCTCTGTTCGGGGATCCGGTGAGTATTGCAAGTGAAATTCAGCAAAAGGTACTGGCACAAACAGGAGTATGGATTCGAATTGGTATCGGCTCCAACAAAATGCTGGCTAAAACCGCAACAGATATATGGGCTAAAAAAAATGACAGTGGCATTTTCTTGTTACCTGCATCCGATATTGCAGCGTTGCTATGGCCCCAGCCAGTACGTCTTATGTTCGGCATCGGTTCACGAATGGAACGGCATTTGGAGAAGCTTGGACTACACACCATTGGAGATATCGCACGTACTCCCTTACCTCGGCTACAGGACAAATTCCGGTCTCATTTCGGTAAGCAGTCCGATATTCAGGCAGAGGTAATATGGCGAACTGCTAACGGGATCGATCACAGCCCGGTCAAGCCGGAAACATTTAATACACCTCCCAAATCCATCGGTCATATGATGACTCTTCCTCGAGACTATCTCCAGCCTACGGAAGTGGAAACCATCCTGCTTGAACTAACAGAGGAGGTGTGTCGGGACGCCCGCCGCAAAGGATATATGGGCTCGGTTGTGACTGTTCATTGTATATGCAGTCCCTACGAGGCACCAACCGGATTCTCCCGACAAATGAAGATACCCGATCCTACAAACCATACCCAAAAGGTATATGAAACCGTTAAAAAAATCTTTTATACTTTTTGGAATCATATGCCTGTGAAGCGCGCAGGAGTTACTTTAAGCGGATTGGTGGATGATCAACTGTATCAACTGGATTTTTTTGAGGACCAGGAGCGATCCCGTGCTTTGGAAAAGGTGACGGACACTTTAAAGGATCGGTACGGTCAGTCCATCATTATGCGCGCGTCGTCGTTAACAGATGCCGGGCAGGCCATGGAACGGTCTATCAAAATTGGCGGTCATTACAAATAAAAAATCTCATGATAAGCTCACACTAGCTATTGCCCGGGGAATGAACTAACTAAAACAAACCAAAAAGGATCGCCTGATATCAGGCAATCCTTTTTTTATCTGTGCTTCACAAAAAACATGGAGAGCGCTTCGAAGCACCTCTTCAAATAGCAATCAACGGAACATTCCCCACAGCTTGATTAGATGGAATGTATTGGACGGATCAATTTTTTGTGCCAATACGAAGGCGGTCAATTGCTCCTCCTGCGCAGCCGTCAAACGCTCGTTTAAAATAGCAGAAGTGGTCTTCACAAGATGACGCACCTTAGCTTTATTTTGCAGGTCCGCTTTAGTCACACCTTCGATCTGCTGCTTAACCCGATCCTTGAGCGCACGATTTTTCATTTTCAACTTAATCCGCTCCACCAGTTGCGGACTGATTCCATATTGCTGATAGCTCAATGTTGCCACACCTCCCATATCATTCGGTCATTCCCAAATATATGACGGCCAGCCTGTCCATTGTGCCTATCTGTTTAAAACGTTTAGAACAACCTCATGATTCATGGTGGATTAGTCGATGAGATCCCCCTGGAAAATCTGCTCTTTTTGCAAATAACCGCGCAGTGCTTCATACTGCGGAGATGTCCAAAAGGACGCATCCTTGATCAGATCAGTTGCATCCTCACGCGCCTTTTCCAGCACCTCAAAATCCGCTACCATATCTGCTAAACGAAACTCGGGTAGCCCACTCTGCTTGGTGCCAAAAAAGTCACCCGGCCCTCTCAAATCCAGATCGCGTCTAGCCACCTCAAAACCATCGTCCGTATCGGTCATAACCTTCATCCGCTCCTGACCAACCTCCGACTTAGGATCAGCGATCAGTACACAATACGAGGCATGTGCTCCCCGTCCGACACGTCCACGTAATTGATGTAACTGGGACAGCCCAAAACGATCCGCATCCATAATGATCATTAGCGTCGCATTGGGGACGTCTACCCCCACCTCCACAACCGTCGTTGAAACGAGCAACTGAACCTCATTCGCATAGAAAGAACGCATAACTTCTTCCTTTTCTGCGGGAGTCATCCGTCCATGTAATAGCCCAACGCGGTAATGTGGAAAAGCCTGTTGCATTTGAATATGCAAATCAATGGCATTCTGTACGTCCAGCTTCTCCGACTCTTCAATCAACGGGCAAATCAGATAAGCCTGCCGTCCCTGATCTACCTCGCGGGAAATAAAACCAAGTACCCGATCCATCAGTTCGTGCTTCACCCAATAGGTGGAAATTGGAATACGCCCCTTCGGCCGCTCTGACAACGTAGAAACATCCATATCGCCAAACGCAGTAATGGCCAGCGTACGAGGGATCGGTGTGGCCGTCATCGTCAGCACATCGGGATTATAGCCTTTGCGACGCAGTACACTACGCTGGTTCACTCCGAATCTATGCTGCTCATCCGTTACAACAAGCCCAAGCTGGCGAAAATATACATCTTCCTGAATGAGAGCATGGGTGCCTACTACAATGTCCAGCAGACCCATTTGGAGAGCAGCTAGCAGCTCCTTACGCTTCTTCCCGGTTGTACTCCCAGTCAGTAGGCCCACACTGATTCCAAAGGGCTCAAACAGCTTGTGAAGCGACCGCATATGCTGCTCGGCCAATATTTCGGTTGGCACCATCAGCGCTCCCTGAAAACCAGAACGTACTGTGGCAAATAAACCGATGGCAGCAACAACTGTTTTACCTGACCCAACATCTCCCTGAAGCAGACGGTTCATACAATAAGGTGAGCGTAGATCGTGCAGTATTTCAAGCTCTACCTTCTTCTGTGCATCCGTTAATTCAAAAGGCAAAGCCCTTACAAATTCACGAATCGTGGCGTTATCCACCGTATGTACCACTCCGTCCGCTCGACCACGATTTAGCGCCCGGAATGCCTGCATTTTCAGTTGAAATAAAAATAGCTCCTCATACACCATCCGCCGACGAGCCTCTTGCCCCTCACGGTTGTCCTGAGGCTGGTGTATACCCGCAATAGCCTGCTTGCGCGGCATCATACTATATTTGCGTACAAGCAACTCAGGCAATATTTCGGGGATCATTTCGCCAAACTGCTGGAGCGTCTGATTCATCGTTTTTCGCATCCAGCTTTGCGTAATCTTGCCGCCTATAGAGTACACCGGTTGAAGCGTCCCCGAGCGGGCTACTCCTTTATCAGGAAACTCAGAATCTGCAACAGTCATCTGCATACGTTTGAGATCCCATTTACCAGTCACCACAATTTCACGACCTGAGGTTAGCTGCTCCTTCATGAAATGCCGATTAAACCATGTCGCGGTAAACATCCAATCCTCGGCCATCAATTTACAAGTCAACCTTGATTTGCGCCCGTAACGCTGAAGCACCGGAATGCCCATAATTTTGGCCTGTACCGTAATCTTATCTCCGTCCTTCACTTCGCTTAGCGAGCGCAGTCGGTAATCTTCATACCGAAACGGATAATATTCCAGCATGTCCTGTATGTTAGAAATGCCAAAAGCGTGAAGCTCTCCCTCTTTGAGAGCACTCACGCCATGTATTTGTTTTAAAGGTATTTGATCCAATTGCAGCATATTACCTCTCATCTCCGGCCGGCCATACAAAAATGCCAATCGTTCCTGGCCCTACATGGGTCCCAATCACAGCGCCAAGTTCAGTATATATTCGATCCCCCAGCTCAAAATGCTCTGCCAGCTGAGCCACGAACGCTTCTGCCGCTGAGCGATCTGCCGTATGACCCACAGCAATATTAATTTTTTGGCCTTTTAAATCCCGCTCCAGTAGTTCAATAATTCGTGCTGTCGCTTTTTTATGCCCTCTCGCCTTATCAACCGAATAAATAATGCCTTCTTTGTCAATCGAAAGAATCGGCTTAATGTTAAGCAACGTACCAACCATTGCCGCTGCCTTGCCAATACGTCCGCCTTTTTTTAAGTATTCCAGGGTATCCACCAGGAAATATAAACAACGGCGCTCCCCACGACGTTCCACAGCCCGAACAATATCAGTCGGGGAGTGTCCGGCAGCCGCCAGCTCTGCCGCATAAACCACTAGCATGCCGTATCCGTATGAAGCTGATTTGGAATCCACCACAGTCACTCTATGTTCATGCTTCTCCAGCATGGATTTGCCCAGCAGAGCAGACTGATACGTTCCGCTCACACCCGAGGATAAATGGATAGAGATAACCTGGCTCTCGGGGTATTGCTCTAACAGCGTCGTGTATGTCTCCAAAAAACGGGCTGGTGAAGGCTGTGACGTCGTAGGCAGCTCATCAGCCCGTACTAGTTCGCTGTAAAACTGCGACGCTGACATCTCAATGCCGTCCAGGTAAGCTGTGCTGCCGAACATCACTGTCAAGGGTACAACAACTATACCGAGACGGTCTGCTAATTCTTGTGGAATATCAGCCGTGCTATCCGTCAAAATGATGGTACTGCTCATCAGTCAGACCTCCTTTTGTTGTGGACTTCCATGGGCGTGCTAAAGCACATCAGGTTTCCACTGAGAACAAATAAGGATAAATCGGCTGACCACCTTCATGAACTTCCACTTCAGCATCCGCATAATTTTCTTCAAGCCATGCAACAAGCTGATCTGTGTCCTCTTGATTTGCGTCTGAACCTGTGAGAATCGTAACAATTTCATCGCCATTCACCAGCATTTTCGCTAGCAAAAGACGGGACGTTGCCATTAAGTGTTCCTCGGTCGCTACAATTTTGGAATCCTGAATACCGATGTAGTGCCCGGCTGTAATATGCAGGTCATCAAGCGTCGTATCCCGTACCGCGTAGGTCACTTGCCCAGACTTCACCCGGGTGACTGCGTCACGCATATTGTCCTGATTTACCTCAAAAGCCTCTTCCTCCTGGAAGGAAAATGCTGCCGCAATGCCCTGAGGAATTGTTTTGCTCGGAATAACCGACACCATACGTTCCATCTCTAGCAGTTCACGCGCTTGTTCTGCCGCCAAAATAATATTGGAATTATTCGGAAGAATAAAAATATGTTGAGCCGCAATCGAGCGCGCCGCATTAACGAAGTCCTCTGTGCTTGGATTCATTGTCTGGCCGCCAGAAAGGACAACATCGACGCCTAAACTTCTGAAAATATCAGCAATTCCTTCACCGGAAGCCACAGCTATAAAACCAAAGGATGCCAGTTCATGAGCGGGGGGCTCAGACGGCTCTTCCTCACGTGCAGGCTCTGTTGGTATTTCAGCAAACCACTCAGGCTCAGGAGCAACATCCATACCCGCAGACAACAAATCACGATGCTGCTCGCGCATATTTAAAATACGAATCTGTGTAATTTCTCCGTAACGCAGTGCCAAATTCAGCACTTCACCAGGAGCCTTAGAATGCACGTGAACCTTGATGACATCATCGTCTGAAATTACGATAATAGAATCACCATCTACGGATAACGCTTTCCGGAAGGCTTCTTCATCAAAATCGGTACCTTGCGCTTCGCCCAATTGTCGATTAATAAAAAACTCCATATCATACAAAAATTCAATATTATCCGTTTCGAGCTTCGCTTGCGCAGAAATCGGCGCATCTGGGGAAGGAACAACTGCAGTAGCAGTAGGTCTCTCCGATACGTGAGGAGCAAAAACCGGGCGTACATTATCATTTTTTGCAGTTGGAGACGTCACCAAGCCGCTTCCAAGATGTTGCATAAAGCCTTCATAAATATACACAAGGCCTTGCCCACCCGAATCTACAACTCCTACTTGCTTCAGTACAGGGAGCATGTCCTGCGTCATGGCAAGCGTTTCCTTCGCTTTGGCAAGCACTTCTTCCATCAATTCCGTGATGTCGTTCGTCCGGCGCGAGAAAAATACAGCATGCTTGGCCGCTTCCTTCGCCACGGTAAGAATTGTACCCTCCACCGGCTTAACCACCGCCTTGTAGGCCGCATCCACCCCGCTCTGCAATGCCGATGCGAACTGAAGGGTATTCAATTCCTCGTATGGGGCAGCGTAACGGCTGAAGCCACGAAACAACTGAGACAGGATAACCCCTGAATTGCCGCGGGCTCCCATCAGCAAACCTTTGGATAATATGCCGGACATGACACCGATGGAGGAAGAATCCCCCCTCTTTAATTCCGTTACGCCCGCGCTCATCGTCAAATTCATGTTAGTTCCCGTATCACCGTCTGGCACCGGGAATACATTTAGTGAATTGACATGTTCCGCATGCTGCTGTAATTGTTCCGCCCCGGCTAAAACCATTGCGGTAAAATCTGTTCCATTCAAAGAACGATTACTCAAGAGAATTCCCCTTCCTAGCTTAATACACTTGTTTTACTATCAACCTTCACCACACCTTATCCAGCTGTGCCTACAGGTTCAATTAAATTATACTAAAGCCAGACGACGAATACGAATGTCACACTTTCATAAGCTCTTGTACTCACGTCTGGTCGCTCTTCTACAGGTCATATAAAATGAAAAACCAGTCAACTACCCAACATAAATCATCGGCTGGAATGATAACTATAGTCCCGCCTCTGAACCGCCGGCATGACTGGAATAAGAATTCGCATTCCATTTAAATACAAAATAATCGCAGCAATAACTATCCCATATTGTACTATAATGCGAAAGAGAAATAAATAAAGTTTTTGAATCAGTTGACGGAGCTTTTTTGACTATGATATTATATTTAAGTATTGTTTTGTTCAGGTTAGTGACTTACAAAGTCCGGCTGACCCAGTCGGCCTGAAGAGAGACCCGTTCCATATGGAATTTGGTTATTTTCAGAATAGGAGGTGGAATCATGTCTCGTAAATGTTCTGTAACAGGCAAAAAGCCTGGCAGCGGTAACCACGTATCTCACGCTAACAACCGTAATCGCCGTACTTGGGGCGTCAACGTACAAAAAGTTCGCATTCTCGTTAACGGTAAACCGAAACGCGTTTATGTCAGCACTCGTGCATTGAAAGCCGGTAAAGTGACTCGCGTGTAGTCGTAAAAAAATATCGTTATAAACAAAAGGCACCTCGTTTTAAACGGGTGCTTTTTTGGTTATTCGAAAAGTAATATCCATCTGGTTCAGGAACACAAAATGTCAGGCACCTTCCCGTGCGTTCCAATCTTTTACTACCGAGCTACCTTCTGTTATGCCCGGGAAGCGTGCCCTGTGTACCACTAGCTTTCATCCTACATCCTGTGTTTACATTACGCTGAATTCAGTTTTTCTGGAATGTATTCAAAATGGCTTTAACGAATCCACCCAGAAATTTTGGCAGCTTGATTGTGTAAAACTTCATGCCTCACCCTCCCCATCATCCTCCTGCATCCGTTCTCTGTAGTTTATGCAACCTATCAAGGGTTGTTGCCCCACAAAAAAAGGCTACATGAGAATCCCGCTCATGTAACCATATTTATGCACAACCATCCCAGGCTATACCATCAGACAAGTCCGCGAACATAGAGATATGCTGAGAGTATGAAAATAAACAGGATATAATAAAGTACGCTGCACACCACAAAACCTATTCGTAAACCACGCCGTTCATTTTTTCGAAAATAAAACAGGACAATTAGAACAGCCAATAGTGAAAGAACGGCATTCCAAGGAGCCTTCACTAGCGAGAAGCAGCTAAGGGTCAACCCCGTCGCCATGCTCGCTACAGTCATCCACAATGCTTCGGTCAGCTTCACTTGGACAAACGTGCTGCACTGTCCCGAATCGCAGCAATAGCCGCTGCGCGGTCTGCTCTGCCGAATACCGCACTACCAGCCACCAGCACGTCAGCCCCCGCTTCAAATACGGCTGGTGCCGTCTCCTCCGCAATACCTCCGTCTACCTCGATATGTACGTCTGGACGACCCAATTCGTTCAACCAAGCACGGATTTGTCTGATTTTATTTAACGTCTCTGGAATGAAGGACTGACCTCCAAAGCCAGGATTGACCGTCATTACCAGAATCATATCCACATTTGGCAGCACTTCCTTGATCGCATATGGTGAAGTACCTGGATTGAGAGCCACTCCAGCCAGAGCGCCTTGCTGCTTGATCAAGTGAAGGACACCATGCAAATGAACACAGGCCTCAGCATGAACAGTGATGATATCGGCTCCTGCTTTTACGAAATCGCCAATATAGCGTTCAGGATGCTCAATCATCAGATGAACATCCAAGGGAAGAGTCGTGTGCGGACGAATAGCCTGAACGATAGGTGGGCCCAGTGTAATATTAGATACAAAATGTCCATCCATTACGTCCACATGAATCCAGTCTGCCCCTCCTGCCTCAGCTTCCGCAACTTCACTGCCCAAGCGAGCAAAATCAGCGGATAAAATCGACGGTGCTATTTTTAACATATACTCAGTACCTCCGCTTTTTTTCTTTTAATTCCTGATAGAACTGCAAATAGCTATCATACCGTCCCTGTGAAATATGTCCTTCTTCCAGGGCCTCTCTTACTTTACAACCAGGCTCGTGAATATGGGTACAACCCCGAAATTTACATCCTTCCGCATACTGCTGGAATTCACGAAAACAGGGAGATAGCTCATCCACACCCAGCTCCAGAAAATCCAGCTGGCTAAACCCCGGTGTATCTGCTACAAATCCTCCGTTGTCTAGAGGAATCAGCTCCACATGACGAGTCGTATGTTTTCCTCGGCCCAGCTTATTGCTTATGGCGCTCGTCTCCAGCGTTAACCCAGGTTCTAGAGCATTAAGCATGGAAGACTTTCCTACACCTGATTGCCCGGAAAACACGCTGATTTGACCAGCCAATAGCTTCTTAAGCTCAGCCGTCCCTTCTCCGGTACGGGCACTGGTTACCAGCACTTCATAACCGATCTTCTGGTATATTTCCTGAACGGCCAGCACGGTGTCATCCTCTGAAGGGCTGCCTTCATACAAATCGCGCTTAGTCAGACAGATAATCGTATCCAGCCCGGCGTGCTCAATATGGACTAAAAATTTGTCCAGTAAAGGCAGGTTTAA
Organism: Paenibacillus sp. SEL1; assembly: GCF_054602535.1. NCBI lineage: Bacteria > Bacillati > Bacillota > Bacilli > Caryophanales > Paenibacillaceae > Paenibacillus > Paenibacillus sp. SEL1. Next base: position 5,559,158 of record NZ_CM137723.1, read on the forward strand.
ATCCGGCTCACGCAATGAAAACAGCAGCACGGCAAGCGTGGTATTGGCTACCGGAGGACGTATTAGCTCCGTCGTACGCTTTCTAATCTCCTTGACCATACCTTCCCCGTTTTCAGTCAGTTCGTAAACGACCCGATCACCAACAAGAGGCGTAATCTCTTTTTTCTTAAAAATGCCGCGTGCTCTGCATTGTACCGTAGCTTCGCCAGATACCGGACGCCCATCCTGATCCAGGCTGGAGACATAATAATATCCGCTAAGCGCCTTGACGATCAGACCTTCAGGCATGTGTAAGATGTCCTCCTTCATAATGTTCAAGTTTCATTGCGTATAGCAGGTTGAGCATCTTCCTATTGCAAGTTTACTGATGCTGAACAGCCTCAATCACTTTTTCCTTCTTTTTGTGGGAAGCGTGGCCTGGGTTGTTTTTATAACTAACCGCCAACTCACTGCGCGTCCCCCCCGTGGAATTCGTTCCAGGAACAAAGGCGGAAGGGTCACCATTACTTCCCGTGCCCTCCTGATTGTTCAAGTCTCCTCCACTATTACCACTATCATTAGAAGCTCCCCCGCTATCACCTTCCTCGCCGTTTCCACTTCCATTCTGCGAGGAAGTACCATCAGGTGTATCCGTTGGTGAAGTTCCGGCAGGCGGAGCAATTTGGGGCATCGTCACCGTTCCATTTTTCGCCTCAATATATGAGACTGGATACGTATCAATAAAGTCGCCATCTCTAAATACTGAGACAACACTGTCTTTGTTCGGAGCCATTAGCAGGTTGATAGTGAACACCTGTGTCGTATTAATCGTACGGCTTCCCCATTCCTGATTTTCTCCACGTGCATCCGTATAAGTGATACGAATTTTGCTGTTTTTCCCCTCTTCCTTGGGCGCAACAGGCACATTAAATGCCAGCGTAATCGCTTCTGGCGGGTAACCAGTACTTACATAAATCGTAATTTCCGTATTTGGTGGCAGCTCACTGCCTGCCTCTGACGGCCATTGTTTGGTTACTCTTCCTTTTTCCTGCTCATAGCTAAATTCTTCTTTAATCGAGCCAACCTTCAGTCCTGCCTTTTTGACCTCATTTTCCGCTTGACTCTGCGTCTTCCCTACGAGACTTGGCATTTTTACAGTGTCAGCTCCCTTGCTGACTGTAAGCACAACCTGGACTGAATCCTTATCAAATGGTTCATTTGCAGCGGGTGTCTGACTAAGGACGGTCCCTGCGGCCTGATCACTGAACTGCTCATTTTGCTGAATCTGCGTCTCCTTAATTTGCTGGGCGGTCAGCAGCTTAACAGCATTCTCGTAGCTTTGGCCTTTGACATCAGGCATCGGGCTGAGCGGCTTGGCAATCCCGACTTTCAGACTAATCTTGGTTCCTTCCTTGACTAAAGAATCTGCAGGATAGCTTTGATAAAATACAACTCCAGGCGCGATTCCTTCTTTGTATTCATGCTGGATTGGCTCCTCAATGAGTAGCCCCGCTTTACTGAGATTAACCTTCGCTTGGTCTTCTGTTTGTGTCAATACACCTGGTACTTTTACCTCAGGCACGACCAGTACACTTTGCACATAGTACACCACTCCGCCCATGCACAGAAGTAACACCAACACTAGTGTTACCCACAAAATCGCTTTTTTTTTATTTTTCTTGGACGATTGCTTGCTCGGAAGCTGTTCAGACTCACGCGGTTGAGCAGGTACATCATCCCCGCTAGAAGACATCCCTAATTGTTGAGGCTTAATAGCCGGAATAACCCGTGTTTGATCCTCATCATCCAAATGTGTAAACTCCAGCTTGGATTCATTACGCCGTCCCGGCAGCAAACAGGTTTCCAAATCTTTTAGCATCTCGTCTGCCGATTGATAACGCTCTTCTGGATTTTTGCGCATGGATTTTAGAATGACATTTTCCACACTTTGCGGAATCAACGGATTAATTTTACGCGGTTCCTCAAATTCCTCTTGCAAATGCTTGAGCGCTACACTAATTGGACTTTCTCCGAGGAAAGGGAGCTGCGCCGTCAGCATTTGATATAAGACAATACCTAAAGAATATAAGTCCGATTTTTCGCCGGTGACGACACCCTTTGCATGCTCAGGTGAAAAATAATGAACAGAACCTACAACAGAACCCGTCTGGGTAATGGTCGTTGACGTAACGGCTCTAGCAATCCCAAAATCGGTTACCTTAACCCGTCCATTACGTCCAATTAATATATTATGAGGCTTAATGTCTCGGTGAATAATCTGATTTTGATGGGCATGCTCCAGCGCATCACAAATCTGGGATGCAATCCGTACTGCTTCATCCACTTGCAATGGCGCACGTTCTTTAATAATCTCATTCAAATTTTTACCTTCGATGCACTCCATTACAATATAATGGATTTCATCCTCTTGGCCGACATCATAAATACTGACCACATTCGAATGCGAAAGCGAGGCCGCAGACTGCGCCTCACGCCGAAACCGGCGAATAAATTCCTCATCATGAACAAATTGCTGGCGCAACACTTTAACTGCAACATTGCGATTCAGCAAAATGTCTTGAGCCTTATACACCAGCGCCATACCGCCGCCACCGATGCGCTCAATAATTTCGTATCTTCCCCCTAGCAGGTGCCCGATCATGCGTCACACCCCTTTTCACTCAATGAAACCGTGTCATCGGGCAATTCAAACAAAGCCACAGTAATGTTATCGTCTCCTCCGGCAAGCAGCGCCAGATGTAGCAGACGATCCGCACGCTCCTCCAAAGGATTCTCTGCGGCACCTACTACTTTACTGATTTGTTCTTCCGTTACCAGATTGCTTAATCCGTCGCTACACAGTAACAGTACATCGCCTTTTTCCAGCGCAATGGAGTCAATATCCACTTTCACCTCAGAATCAGTGCCCAGCGCCCGAGTCAGCACATTGCGACGGGGATGGTTCTCCCGTTCTTCCTTACTGATCTGACCGTTTTTGAACAGCTCATTAACCAAAGTATGGTCTTCTGTAAGCTGACGTACCGCTCCTTTAGACACGACATAGGCGCGACTGTCACCGATATGTCCGATAATTCCGGATGCGTCGTTTAGTAAAACCGCAACAACTGTCGTTCCCATATTATGATACTTTTCGTCGCGTGCAGCCGTCTGGAAGATGACTTCATTGGCATGCAAAATAGCGTCGCTGAGCGCCGCCGTCAAAGAATGTGCGGATAATCCGCTCTCCAGCGTCGCCAAATCAGCGGCAAGTGTCTCTACCGCAAGGCGGCTGGCCGTATCACCGGCCAAATGCCCCCCCATACCATCGGCAACAATCCCAAGAATATAGCCTTGCTCTAAGTGCCTGATCCAGGCAGAATCCTCATTCACCGAACGTACACGTCCGACATGGCTGACATGAACTGTTTTGATCAAATGGTTTCACCCCAACTCCATATGCTTTGCACGCAACTGACCACAGGCAGCGGCAATATCGTGACCCTGTTCACGCCGGATCGTCACATTGACGCCTTTTTCGGCAAGTATACGTTGAAAATTAAAAATATCGCTACGCGATGTGCGCACATACTTGCGCTCAGGCACATGGTTGACTGGAATCAAATTGACGTGACACAGCATGTCCTTTAACACATCCGCTAGCTCTTCAGCATGTTCTGCCTGATCGTTTACCCCGCCAATCAGGGCATATTCAAACGAAATTCTCCGCCCCGTCTTAGCAAGATAGTAACGTAGAGAATCCATAACATCTTTAAAGGGATAACGCCGATTTACAGGCATCAGCTTCGAACGAAGCGCATCATTAGGCGCATGAATGGATATTGCCAGATTAATCTGGGTATCCTCGTCGGCAAATTTATAAATATTCGGTACAATACCGCTAGTCGACACCGTGATATGACGTTGACCAATGTTCAGACCTTTTTCATGAACCATTGTACGTAAAAACGTCATGGTCGCTTCATAGTTTTCAAAAGGTTCGCCCGAGCCCATAATCACGATGCTGCTCACTCGTTCATTCGTTTTATCCAAAATTTTCTGAGCCTGTACTACCTGTGCAGTAATTTCACCAGCTGTCAGGTTCCGTTTGAGGCCTCCGAGCGTCGATGCGCAGAAAGTGCAACCAATCCGGCATCCCACTTGCGTCGTTACACAAATACTGTTTCCGTAATTGTGTCTCATAATGACCGTTTCAATAGCATGATCATCGTGCAAACCGAACAAGAATTTTACTGTACCGTCCTTTGATTCCAACTTTGTAATTTCACTAAGCGTCACAAAACTAAATTGCTCCTCAAGCTTCTCTCTCAGCGCCTTGGACAAATTCGTCATCTCGCTGAAATCATTGACCCGCTTCACATACAGCCAGTCAAAAATTTGTCCGCCACGAAAAGCAGGCTCGCCATTGTTCTTGGCCCAGTCCTGAAGCTCCTCCAGAGTTAAATCATATATAAAAGGTTTCATCAATGTTTGCACCCGTTCCTTCTTCATTAAGTTCTGTTTGATCGTAGATCGTATTTTTCATTCTTCCTATTTTAGCACAAATCCCTGGAGGGGTAAAAATTTTTCATCTTCATGCAAAAAACCGCCGGAAATGTTCCGGCGGAATGTGGAAATACTGGTGGGCAGCTGCTTGGAATTCTCTTCCGCGCTATTTCACCCGACGCAGGCGCGCGATATAAAACCCGTCGCTGTGGAAATGCTGCGGTAACAGCTGTACCGAGCCTCCCTGAATACTATCCTTTTCGCGGCTCACGTCCGGGAAGGAATGACCCTCTGCCAATTCATACTCTGGATGTTCGCTTAAAAACTGAGTCAATTGTCCTTCATTTTCGTCCGGTTCAATCGTGCATGTGCTGTATACCAGAATACCACCTGGCTTCAACAGTCCCGCCACACTATCCAGCAGCTCATGCTGAAGCTGTGTAATGTCGCGAACATCCTGCGCAGTTTTGCTCCAACGCAGGTCCGGTTTACGACGAATTACTCCAAAGCCAGAGCATGGCGCATCCAGTAAAATACGGTCAAAAAAAGCTGGAGCATAGCGTTCTTTCAGTTCTAGCGCATCACCAGTGACTGTTTCCACAGCATCCAGGCCAAGTCGATTAGCCTGTTCACGGATTAATTGATGCTTATGGGCATGCAGATCATTCGCAACGATCCGGCCTTGATCCTTCATCAGCTCGGCCATATGAGCTGTTTTTCCACCTGGAGCGGCACAGCAATCCAGTACCAGCATGCCCGGCTCAGGAGCGACTGCTTCGGCAACGAGCATGGAGCTTTCATCCTGTACGGACAGCAAGCCGTCCGTATACCACGAGGTAAGCGCCATATTTCCACCGCTACGAACAACAATCCCATAGGGACTAACTGCGGAAGGAACGGCATCAAGCCCTTTTGAGCGCATCTCGTCCAGCAGCTGATCACGGCTGGTCATTGTCGTATTCACCCGTACGCTGACCGCAGGGGGCTCATTATTAGCCTGACAGATAGCCTCAGCAGTATCTGCACCGTATTGCTTAATCCAGCGCTTAACCAGCCACTGTGGATGGGAATGTTCTAATGAAATCCGTTCCTCTGGTGACAAATCATCAGGAATACGCAGCTTGTCCGGCTCACGCAACATGCTGCGTAGCACGCCGTTGACCATACCGGAAATCCCCTGATGCCCACGACGTTTGGCAATGGTCACCGCTTCACTAACGACTGCATGATCCGGAACTCGATCCAGATACACCATCTGATACACACTCATCCGCAGCAACGAACGTACCCAAGCCTGAAGCTTGGCCGTTCCTTTTTGAACAAATTTATTCAGGAAATAATCTAGTGTATTTCGGCGTGCGATTGTACCATATACAAGTTCCGTCGCCAAACCAGCGTCACTTGCAGATAAACCTGCCTGTTGAAGCCGACGATTTAGCTCAAGATTGCTATATGCACCCTCTTGCTCCACACCGGTCAACACATCAAGTGCAACTTCCCGCGCCGTCTGATTGCGAGTCTTGCCGGATCTGACACCCACTCCCTTGCCTTGGCCTCCCTGGCGGGAGTGACTCCCGCTCATCCGAGCACCGTGCCTGGCTTCATCTGTCCGCCGCGTGCAAAGGTTCCGGCATCCATAACCTTTTTGCCAGCCGGTTGAACCTGAGTCAGCCAAAGAGTTCCTTCGCCTGTCTGCACCTCAATGCCACGAGCAGTCAATTGAAGAACCGTTCCGGGTGCTGGAACATTTGAGCCACTCACTTCACTGTTTATGAAAGGCTGCTCAGCAGCCCAAATTTTAAAAACATTTTCCTCCCAAAGCGTAAACGCACCGGAAAAAGGAACCAGGCCGCGAATCCGGTTGTATATCTGCTGAGCATTGTCACTCCACGAAATACGCTCATCCTCGCGGTTCAGGTTCGGGGCATAAGTTGCCTCGTCCTCGTTTTGCGGCGTACGGTCTGATTGGCCTGCCAGCAACTTAGGCAGCTCGTCCTGCAAAAGCTTTGCTCCAGCTACGCTTAGCTTCTCAAAAATAGTACCAGAGGTATCCTCCGGCTCTATAGCAACCTCAACTCGCGATATCATATCGCCAGTGTCCAGTCCTTCCGCCATATACATCAGCGTCACACCCGTCACAGTTTCACCATTAATAATCGCACGCTGGATCGGTGCACCTCCCCGATAACGGGGAAGTAACGAACCATGCACATTCAGACAGCCGAACCGAGGCAGGTCTAGTACGGACTTAGGCAAAATTTGCCCATAGGCTGCGGTTACGATCAGATCAGGACGCAGCTCTGCCACCTGAGCCACCGCTTCTGGCTGGCGCAGGCGGGTCGGTTGCAGTACAGGTAATCCGCGTTTTTCTGCCGCTTCCTTGACTGGTGTAGGCATCAATATTTTTTTTCGTCCCTGTGGCTTATCGGGCTGTGTAATCACACCAACCACGTTATAACCGTTATCCAGTAACATGTTCAGCGATGGCACTGCAAACTCAGGCGTACCCATAAAGATAATACGAATGTCTTGACTCATCGAACCTCACTCTCCTATCTGACGGTTCGGTCCTGGCTGTTCCAGCGCAACCTCATATACTTTTTCTGCAATATCCGTGAACAAAATTCCATTTAAATGGTCAATTTCATGCTGAAAAGCACGAGAAAGCAACCCTGTCGCTGTAACGGTAATGGTTTTACCCTCGCGGTCCATTCCCTTGACTGTAACCTTCTCGGCACGACGCACATCCCCGTTCAACCCTGGTATACTCAGGCAGCCTTCAGGACCCAATTCCTCCCCTTCTTCGGCCACGATCTCTGGATTGATCATTTTAATCAAACCATGCTCATCTCCAGCATCTACAACGATGAGACGCTTCAAAATACCTACTTGCGGAGCAGCAAGACCTACTCCCTCCGCTTCATACATCGTATCTGCCATATCGTCGAGCAGCTTTTGCACGTTAGGCGTAATTTTAGTGACTTCCTTTGCTACTTTGTGCAATACGTCATCCGGCTCCAACACTATAATTCTAATTGACATGACAACAGAACACCTTCCTCTTTATGCTTCATTTAGGCCTAACTGTATTCATCACAAACGCGACTGCTACATTATCCTATGTACGGACGGCTTGTCCGCATTAATTGTGCTAATAACTTTTGTGGCAACACTCTACATAAGCATTTGCGGATCAACATCCAGACTAATCAGCAACTTTTGTGCCTGTGCGGATTCGGCCATTTCATCAGCTACTTGCTGAGCCAAACTAATCGCATCGATATTTCCACGCCATTTTATCATACATTGAAATCGGTATCTATTCTTGATTCTCGAAATGGGTGAAGCTACTGGTCCCAAAATGTCGAGTACATCCGATGTAAGACGATCCATATTCCCGAACCAGCCCCGTTGTCTGGCCCGTCCCTGTAGTGTTGCTGAATAATTCTCAGCCAGTCGGACCAGCACCGGGAGTTGTTCATGAGAAAAGGTCACCAAAATAAGACGACAATATGGTGGATAGTGCAAATTGCGGCGGTGTTTCAATTCTTCCCTCACAAAAGAAGCATAATCATGGCGACTTGCGTGAATCACCGAATAATGCTCTGGAGTATAGGATTGTACAAATACTTCCCCTGGCAATTGATGTCTCCCAGCACGTCCAGCTACTTGTGTTAACAGTTGAAAAGTCTTTTCCGCGGCCCGAAAATCCGGTAAATTGAGAGCCGAATCCGCAGTAATGACACCAACCAGTGTCACATCGGGAAAGTCCAGGCCTTTGGCAACCATTTGAGTACCGAGCAGCACGTCCGCTTTTTTATCACGAAATTGCTTGAGGAGCTTTTCGTGGGCATTTTTTTCTGTTGTTGTATCAACATCCATTCGAACAACACGTATACCGGGGAATAGCTTCGCCAGCTCTTCTTCCACTCGCTGGGTACCTGTACCGAAATAGCGAATATGCTCACTACCGCACTCAGGGCAAGTCTGAGGCACGGGCTCGGAATAGCCACAGTAATGGCAACGTAAATTGTTCGACCGCTGATGATACGTAAGCGAAATATCACAATGCGGACAACCCGCGACATAGCCACAGCTACGGCACATGACGAACGTGGAGTGCCCACGCCGATTCAACAGTAGTACCGTCTGCTCCTTACGCTCCAACCGCTCTGCAATTCCATTATGCAACGCACGGCTGAACATAGAGCGGTTGCCAGCACGCAGCTCCTCACGCATATCCATGATATGTACTTCAGGTAACGTGTTCCCCAATGCGCGAGTTGGCATTTCAAGCAGCAACGGCGCAAACTCGTCGTTGCTTTGTGAGCGAGCCGCATAATAGCTTTCCAGCGACGGTGTAGCCGAGCCGAGAATAACAACAGCCCCATGCTGATGGGCTCTGCGAATGGCGACATCACGCGCATGATATTTAGGTGTCTCTTCCTGCTTATAGGACGTTTCGTGCTCCTCATCCATAATAATAAGACCTAACTCACGAAAAGGCGCAAATACTGCCGAGCGAGCACCAATCGCCACTTTCACACGGCCTTCGCGTATTTTGCGCCACTCATCGTACCGTTCCCCCCCGGACAACCTACTGTGCATCACTGCTACCTGATCGCCAAACCGGCCTTTAAAACGCTCAACCATTTGTGGGGTTAACGATATTTCAGGTACCAGCACAATGGCCTGCCGATTCTGCTCGATACAACGCTGAATCGTTTGTAGATAGATTTCCGTCTTACCGCTCCCTGTGACTCCATGCAACAAATAAGCTCCTTGCTCACGTGTGTCCAGCTGGCGAATAATCCGTTCATATACCGACTGCTGCTCTGCTGTGAGAGGGAGTGGCTCTGTAGGCTTGAAGTGTCTGCCCCGATAGGGGTCGCGGAACACTTCGACATCCTCCAGCAACACATAGCCCTTATCTTCCAGCGCCTTAACCGTTGCAGCCGAGACACTCAGTGAGGTCATGACTTCCTTCAGCGACAGAGGCAGAAACTCGCTACGTTCCAGCAAAAAAGCAAGTACCTCCCGCTGACGCTGCGCTTTGGCAGAAAATTGCTCCAGCGCCGTTGATGCCTCGTCTATGCCAATAGCCAGATCAACGGATTTCATGGTCTTTTTGCCAAGTTTGTCTTTAATAACTTGACTTTCCTGAAGCACACCCCGGCGTAACAGGGATTTAATAACCTCCGCTTCCTCAGGGAAACGTCGACTGAGTTGCTGCAATGGGACTTGCTCCTTCTCCTGAATGAAGCTTACAATCCGACGCTCCGTCGGATCACTCATACCATCGTCGGTCAGAAGTGCCCATTCGAGTTCATCGCCCTGATTCGGTTGTAAAGTACGTTGTGGATGCGTTAACTCATGCTGTTCCGCAATTGAGATATAACGTTCTGCTTTGCCCTTGAGCGCGGTAGGAATCATCACTTGCAGTGCCATAATTTGATTACAAGCATAACGTTCGCTCATCCATTTACCCAGTTCGACTAGGTCGGCAGATAAGGGTGGTACCAAATCCAGCAGTTCCTGGATCGCTCTCATTCTGTATTTCGGTGGATCATCAGCTGGGACTACCGAGATGACAAAAGCCTGCACCGTCCGTTTGCCAAATGGCACAGCTACCCGACTACCCGGCTCAATCCAAGGTCTCATTGAGTCTGGTATCAGATAATCGAAGGTGCGGTCCGTATCCTTGGCAGGTACATCGACAATGACCTTGGCAACTAAATTGCCCGTCTCCATTAATGCAGCACCCCACCCATGCGTCCCGCGGCTATAGTAAGCAACTTACGCGCGACTTCTTCCTTTGACTGTACAGGAATACGCTCTACGATCCCGCTTCGGTCATAAATTTGAACAGCATTCGTATCGACGCCAAAACCAGCACCATTCACAGTTACATCGTTTGCCGCGATCAAATCACAATTTTTACGTTCTAATTTATCTATCGCATACGTCTCCAAATGTTCGGTTTCAGCTGCAAAGCCAATTAAAAATTGATGTTTCTTACTCCGTCCGAGTGATTCTAAAATATCGACGTTCTTCACTAGCTCTAGCGTAAATACACTATCTTTTTTCTTGATCTTGGTCTGTGCAATCTCACGTGGTCGATAATCTGCAACTGCAGCAGCCATAACGACCATATCGCTCGTTTCCCATTGCTTTAATACAGCGTCGTACATGTCTTCAGCTGACTGGACTCTTTCAAGCATAATACCAGTAGGCGGTTCCGCGCTGGTATTGGCAGCAATCAAGTGCACCTCTGCACCCATCTCCTGAGCCACTTTTGCAATGGCAAAGCCCATTTTGCCAGATGAATCATTTGTGATATAACGTACTGGATCAATTCGCTCGATCGTGCCTCCAGCCGTTACAATGACTTTTTTGCCTGAAAGCACCGATTCATTCTCATTCACAAGTGACTCAGGCATTTGAGCTTCCATAGATGCGTCACCAAACCATCGTGGTTCAGACTTGATGGTGGTTTTTTGTTCCTGAGCTTGCTGATCAAAAAAACGCTCTATGGTTTGCACAATTGTGTCCGGCTCTTCCAGACGTCCTTTGCCAACGTAACCGCAAGCCAGTAATCCTTCACCAGGCTCAATCATCTTCACGCCACGTGATACAAGCGTCTCCATATTTTGCATGACTGCGGGATGAGTGTACATATGTACATTCATCGCAGGTGCCACCATAATAGGCGCTGTTGTAGCCAACAACGTTGTAGACAACATATCATCAGCAAGACCATGCGCCATTTTCCCAATAATATTCGCAGTTGCAGGAGCAACAAGCACCAAATCAGCCGCATCCGCCAGATGAATATGGGATACGACTGATGGCTCTCTTTCATCAAATGTGTCACTGTACACCGGATTACGAGAGAGCGATTGCAGCGTAAGTTCGGTAATAAACTCCTTGGCAGAGGCCGTCATAATCACATGAACATCGGCGCCCTTTTGCGTCAACCTACTACACAGCGCTGCCCCTTTGTAAGCAGCAATTCCGCCAGTTATACCAAGAATAATAACTTTTCCCTTCAACATCGTTAACTCCCCCTGACCTAAAAAAATAACAACCTTGCGGTTGTCAAAGGAATTGGCATTGCGCCCGGTTATAATAGTTGTGTATAATTCTTACTCGTCTTCGCCGCTTTCAAGACGCAGATGATCCGCGTAAATCTCTTCCAACGCCACTCCAACCTGTTTGTGGGATTTAGGATTCTTGAGAGTCGTCTTTTCACCCTCGCGCAACTGTCTGGCACGACGTGAAGCCGCTACAACCAACGAATACTTACTATCTGCCTTTTTCATCATTTCATCAATGGAAGGATACAGCACGAATAGACACCTCTTCATGTAGTTTTGGGACTGTATAAGCTGAACTCCAGTGTACACCTTCAAGCTCAGCTTATACAGTATTATTTCTCTTTAAGTACGCTTGGCATATGTAAAGCCCTCGTTTAAGGATGAACCTTACAATGTTCGGCGATAATAATGGATTCTATTCGTTTACAAGCGAAATCAATCTCATCATTGACGACCGCATAATCATAGTGACGCAACAAATTCATTTCATCCACAGCTACCGACATACGGTGGTCTATGGTCGCTTGAGTTTCTGTGCCCCGTCCCCGGATTCTATCCTTTAATTCGTCTAGCGAAGGCGGAAGCAGAAAAATGAATATGCCTTCTGGAAATTTTTCTTTAACCTTTAGCGCTCCCTGAACTTCAATCTCCAGAAAAATATCTTTTCCCTGCGCAAGGGTCTGATCTACAAAATCACGTGGAGTACCATAATAGTTCCCTACATACTCAGCATACTCCAGCATTTCATCTCGTTCAATCATACCCAAAAATTCTTCACGCGTTTTAAAAAAATAGGTCACTCCATCCTGTTCGCCTGAACGAGGTGTTCGAGTTGTAGCAGAAACGGAGTATGTTATCTCTGGTAGCTTGTCACGCAATGCGTTGCCTACCGTCCCTTTACCGACACCCGAAGGTCCGGATATTACAAATAATAATCCCTTAGCCATAGTACACTCCATTTTTATTCGTCATTGTCATCATCTTTAGTGGATAGGCGATGAGCGACCGTCTCCGGCTGCACCGCAGACAGGATTACATGATCACTGTCTGTAATAATAACAGCCCGCGTCCGGCGGCCATAGGTAGCATCAATTAGCATATGACGGTCCCTGGCTTCCTGTATAATCCGCTTGATCGGAGCAGACTCCGGACTGACGATGGAGATAATTCGGTTGGCCGACACGATATTGCCGAAACCAATATTGATCAATTTGATTGCCATATTCAGGTCTTTCCCCCTATACATGTGACTCTTGCAGCCGTGCCGCTACCAGGTAGCTACTCAATATTTGCAGCCTGCTCACGAATTTTCTCGAGCTCTGCTTTCATCTCAACGACCAAATTAACCAATGTGAGATGATTAGCCTTGGAGCCGATCGTGTTGACTTCCCTGTTCATTTCCTGGATTAAAAAATCTAATTTGCGACCGGCCGGCTCGTCTGACAGCAGCAATCCCTTGCACTGTCCAAAGTGACTTTGAAGCCGGGTAAGTTCCTCGTCAATATTGCTGCGATCCGCGAATAACGCAATCTCCATTCCGAACTTATGTTCATCAAGCGTAAATGAACCGTCCTGAAGCTCTTTAAGCCTGTGTTTCAGCCTGTTACGGTAGTCGCTCACAACATGAGGAGCCAGCACCGTCATTTCATGATGCAGAGATTCCAGACGTAAAATACGGGATTCCACATCTTGCGCCAAATGCCCGCCTTCTCGTCTTCTCATCTCCATTAAACCTTGCAAAGCTTCATTCAAAGCCCGCTGTAGTTGCTCTTCCCAGTCCTCTTCATCTCCATGGCAAGCCTCTCCAGGCTCTCCCAGAACGTCAGGCAAAGCAAGAATATCGCTTATCCCTAACGCTCCTTTCACTCCATAACGATCCGCCAGCTGCTCCGCTGCATGCAGGTAAGCCTGCACCACAGTGTCATTCAACCGCGCGGCGGGCATCTGTTCTTCATCGCGTTCCCTGTGGATGAAGACATCGATACGACCGCGTTTAATCTGCTGTTGAACCGTTCTTCTCAAGCCATCTTCGTATCGAGTCCATTCGCGCGGAATTCTCATCATCACTTCGCAATAGCGGTGATTCACCGATTTCAATTCCAAGCGCACTTTATAGCCCTCATAATGAAGGATGGCTTGACCGTATCCGGTCATACTCAATGACATCGGCATCACATCCATTATACTATTGTAATTGATTATTATAGTCGAAACAAGGGGGCCTGTGCACGGCCTGATTTTTGCCATACGTAAGAAGTCAGTTCAGCTGTCATTTCATAGAACATAAATGGAGTCATAAAATAGATTCCATTAAAATGTTCCATTGCCGTATCGAGTAACTCCTTGGCAATAGACACGCCCATTGCTCGTCCTTCCGGACCCTCAAGACCAGACATACGTGCACGTACCTCATCGGATAACTGAATCCCTGGTACTTCATTGTGCAAGTATTCTGCATTGCGCCCACTAGCCAGCGGCATAATACCGATAAAAATCGGTACTTCCAAATGTCGTGTCGCTTCCGCGATGGCTGCAATCAACTCGTGGTCGTATACGGGCTGAGTCATAACATAATCGGCTCCGGAGGCAATCTTCTTCTCCAACCGCTGTACGGCTTTACCCAAATGCTTGACATTAGGATTAAATGCGGCACCTACCACAAAATTAGCTTTCTGCTTCAGTGGCTTACCGGAAAATGCGACACCATCATTTAATTGCTTGATCATGCGTATGATTTCAAAAGAGGTCATATCATACACCGAACTGGCGCCTGGCAAATCACCGAACCGCGCCGGATCTCCAGTAACCGCCAGTACATGGTCAATACCGAGCGCGTCAAAACCCATCATGTGGGATTGAGTACCAATCAGATTACGATCACGACATGCTATATGAATTAATGGGCGCAAGCCTGTTTCAATACTGACCAAATGTCCAAGCGCCATGTTGCTCATGCGAGTGACTGCAAGCGAGTTGTCAGCTAGTGTAAGCGCGTCGGCCCCTGCTTTCTTCAATGCATGAGCACCTTGCATAAACCTTGTAATGTCCAGATCGCGCGGAGGATCCAGTTCTACAATGACTGTATGACGTTCCTTAACCAGATCCACAATATTGGGCTCGCTGGTATGTCTGCCATTTCCTCGTTCCTCTTCATCTGCAATCTGCTCTGCCACTTGAAAGGACTCTTTCGACAAAGCTTCTTTTGAAGCCAGCGGAGGCGGTTGCAAACGGTTCAAGGCTTTGGAGATAGCTGCAATATGGTCCGGTGTAGTTCCGCAGCAACCACCGAGCAGCCTCGTCCCCAGGTCTACAAAGGACTTGGCACATTCTCCAAAATATTCAGGTGATGCACCGTATACATAGTGACCGTCCACATAATCTGCTAGTCCCGCATTCGGATATACGGACAGCGGTACAGACAAAGGGCCATCCAGCTGTTCCATTACACTCATAATTCCCTGCGGACCCGAGTGACAGTTAAATCCAAGGATGTCTGCCCCCTCATTACGCAGCACCGAAAAAGCTTCCGCAACTAAAAAACCATCCTGGGTACGACCAACCTGATCAACTGCAAACTGACAAATTACCGGAATGTCACTGTATTTACGTACACTGTGAAGCGCAATGCGTATTTCATCCAGTGAATAAAACGTTTCGCACAAAATGCCGTCGACCCCTTCGGAGAGAAGGGCATCAATTTGCTGCTCATAGTTTCTTGCCAGCTCCAGCTTGGATATGTTAAGCCGTTTGCCCCCACATATGGAACCCACCGCACCTACCACATAATGTTCAGGTCCGGCCGCAGCTCTGGCAATTCTCACACCGGCACGATTGATCTCTTCTACCTTAGATTCCAGTCCAAACCGGGCTAACTTATAATCATTTGCAGAAAATGTATTAGTCTCCAGCAATCGAGCTCCTGCACTTAAATATTGACCATGCACGTCTGATATAACGTCAGGCGAAGTGATGTTCAGTTCTTCGAAAGACGTATTTACTGGAAATCCTAGCTGGTATAAAAAAGTCCCCATTGCGCCGTCTCCGACAATAATTTCACGATTCAGCACAGTACGCAAATCCGGTTTCATGTCCTCTGCTCCACCCCGCTCTTTATTTTCATACTAATGTAACATAAAGAGACTACAAACATAAGCCAAAAACAAAAAAAGCCGCCCCACTCCCCGACAATATGATATCAGGAGTAAAGCGGCTTAATTTATCTTTTCTATTTTCTACTACATTTTCCCATCGGAAGAATGGAGAGAGTAAGTGTAAAAAGTCCCTTTTTTATTCACTTTAGCCACAATAGAATCCGTTCCCTTTTGCTGCTTGGAGAACGTATATTGATTCCCTTGAACTTTCACTTTATAGCCGGTCAAATTGATATTAAACAACATCTGAGCCTTGGGCTTGACTAGCTTCAAAGCTTCTGAAGCAGTATATTTCGGGCTTGCAAATGTTTTTTTGAAATCTGCGTCATCGTTCCAGTCTACCCCATAGGTGGATACGGCCAGCACTTTACCGGTTACCGCGCTAATTTTGACCTCACTCGCCTCGTTTGCATCCTCAAACGACCAGTATGAAAGTCCCTTCGTCTCGTCCTTGTACCGTGAAGCGTGCTGTACCTTGATTCGCTGTCCACTCACACACTTAAATGTGTTCATTGCACGGTTCAGTAACACAGGGTCCACCTGCTTCAGGGCATAGTCTGCGTTGATGGTAATAGCGTTACCTCGATCCACATCCACATACAACGAGGAAGCTTGTTCTCCTGCACCCCAAAACACCCAGTAATTTGAAGGCTTGTTGGACTGATAAGGGGATTTGACCCGCCAAAATGCTTCAAATTGCAGAGGACGCTTGCTGTCAAACGCTTTGGCGCTGTTTAGCACTTTCGTCTTGAGTGGTGCGTTCATCGCCTTTCCCAAGCTGCTTATTTTATATCGTATGGTTGTAGAATCCACTCTGTTTTTTTCTTTATTATATTCTGTCTGCAACGTAGCAGTTCCGTCTTCCAGTTCGCCCTCTACAATCCAGGTTTTCCCCATATCTGTCACATCGTCAAATTGAAATGCTGTCTTTGAACCAATGAGTTCTTGCACCGCTTTTTCTAAACGGCTTACCACTGTCGGAGTTAGCGAGCCAACCTGCTTGTCCGTCGTTTCCGCGGCAGCAGGAATGGTCGCCGCCTGAACCGGAAGCGCGGTGGCTACAAATATGAGGACTGCAACTGCTGAAATCCAACGAAATTTCCGCACTATGAACGGCCTCCTTATTGTTTTTTCATTTTCTATATTATACATCGTTCAGGCGCCAAAAAAAGACAGAATATTGCCTTCTTCATCGTATTCCTTGTATACAGGGGCATGTAAGTCCAAAAAAAGAAGACCTCTAAGGTCTTCTCAGATTGTCGAGAAACCCCCTGTTTTTTTGCAGGGGGTTTAAAACTGTCTTAGTGGTCTAAAAACTAGGGTCCTCAGATCGTTTTAAATCGATTTTTGTTTTAAAAGATGCGTCTCCCCATATAAAAATAGAAGTGTCGAAAAGTCCTCTGGACTTTCTCGACACTCTGAGAAGACCTCTAAGGTCTTCTTTTCACTCACTTCTATACGATTCATAGGCCAGTTACACGCTATCTTTATAATTCACATGATTCAGAACAGACGACCTTCGTACACGATCTCAGCCGGGCCCGTCATATATATGTGATTATCTTCCTCGTTCCATTCGATATCCAGATCGCCGCCCTTTAGACTTACAATGGCGTGACGGTCGCTGTATCCGTTTAGTACAGAAGCAACAAGCGTAGCACAGGCTCCGGTTCCACAAGCTAGCGTTGGTCCGGCTCCCCTCTCCCATACTCTCATATCTATATGCTTCCGGCTACGTACCGTGGCGAACTCAACATTTGTTTTTTTAGGGAACAACGGATGGCATTCCAGCTTCGGCCCCCAGGCTTCCAGATCAAAGCTTGGCGCATCCTCCACATAAATGACACAGTGCGGATTCCCCATAGATACAGCCGTAAAGCGAAAACCACTTCCTCCAGCTTCAATAGGCTCGTTAATTACGCTAGTCCGCTCTAGTGTAGTTGGAATTTTCAAACCCTCAAGAATCGGCTCTCCCATATCTACCTTCACCATACAAACAAGTCCGTTCTCTACAGTTAGTTCCACCTGCTGCACACCTGCGCCCAGGGTCTCGATCGTAATCTGTTCACGGTTGATATGTTTACGGTCATATACGTATTTGGCAGCACAACGGATAGCATTACCACATTGCTCGGCCTCCGAGCCGTCCGAGTTAATGATGCGCATGCAGAAATCCGCTTTTTCTGACGGCAATATATATACCAACCCATCGGCGCCAACACCAAAATGTCGATCACATAGCCGAACAGCTAATTCCGAGGCGTCAGACGGCAAATCCTGATGCCCAAACCAAACGATAAAATCATTACCTAGACCGTTCATTTTTGTGAATTCCATAGCTTACCTCCGCCGTTGCTGATGATATCATGTTCCTCATGAAGCTTTGATCCCATGATATCATACAGGGCAATAGTGGGAAAGCGATGCGGTATGCATGACCCGATTACTAGGCTGAAAACTTCGTACGTCCTGCTGAAAAGTGTGTATTTCCGCCGCGACGACGGTTGCGTCGACCGCCCCATACACTTCCCGCTCCCATAAGAAACGTAGGAATCCCGGCTGCCACAATGGATAGCGCCCACTCACGCAATCCAAGCGGTACCGTTTTGAAAATAGGTTGCAGCACAGGCACGTACATAACCACCAGCATTAGCACTACGGAGGAGAGCACGGCAAGCACGAGATAACTATTTTGAAACGGATTACGATGGAAAATAGAACGGGAACTGCGGCAATCAAATACATGAATTAACTGTGCCAAGACTAGCGTAGCAAAGGCAACAGACTGTGCTTTGATCAATTGTCCTGCGTCATCCGGTGCAATACGTAATGTCAGCCAGAAGGCCGCTAGCGTACATAAACCAATCAACAAGCCACGACTAATGATTTTCCAGCCTAATCGACGAGCAAAAATATTTTCCTTTGCGCCACGAGGTTTGTGCTCCATGAGATCCTTTTCTGGCTGGTCCACCCCCAGAGCCATCGCTGGTAGGCCATCTGTCACCAGATTCACCCATAAAATCTGGATCGGTAACAAAGGTAATGGCAGCCCGGCCATCATGGCAAAGAACATCGTCAAAATCTCACCAACATTGGAGGCGAGTAGATAACGGATAAATTTACGGATATTCTCGTAAATATTCCGTCCTTCCTCAATTGCGGCTACAATGGTTGAGAAATTATCATCACTCAGAACAAGCGCAGCCGCTTCTTTGGTCACGTCCGTCCCCGTAATGCCCATGGCAATACCGATGTCCGACGCCTTTATCGCTGGAGCGTCATTGACACCATCTCCGGTCATGGCTACGACATGTCCGCGTCTTTGCAGCGATTTAACGATCCGTAGCTTGTGCTCCGGCGAAACTCGTGCATACACAGAGACGGTATCAACGGCTTTGTCCAGCGCCGCATCATCCATCGCAGACAATTCCTGTCCTGTCAACACATGGGATCCGCGCTGAAGAATGCCAAGCTGCTGTGCAATGGCCTCTGCAGTTGTACCGTGATCTCCGGTAATCATCACAGTGCGAATGCCAGCACGACGGCACTTGCCAATGGCTTCGCGAACCTCACGACGTGGCGGATCAATCATGCCTGTCAGCCCAATAAAGATCAGCTGTGCTTCAGCCTCCTCAACCGTGGAGACACGCTCATGCGAGCGAATATCGCGGTAAGCGACACCAAGTACACGTAGCGCCTCCGAGGCCATTCCTTCGTTAGCCGCCAGTACCTTTTGGCGCAACGTACCCGTTAATGGAACGACATTTCCTTCCCATAAAATGTAGGAACACTGACCCAGCAGTACATCCGGGGCACCTTTGGCAAAGACAATGTGTCCTCCCTGGTGGCGTACGAGTACCGACATTCGCTTCCGATCCGAGTCAAAGGGAAATTCTCGCTCCCTTGTGTACAGCTCATATAGCCCTTGTCGCGTGACTCCGCCCTTGGCAGCTAACGTGATCAGCGCTCCTTCCGTCGGATCACCCTTCAGCTCCCAAACGGCGGACGGCGTCGGCTCTTTGGTTTTCTTTTTCGAACGTAGCTCCTCTGTATCGGCTTGAACAATTTCCGCATTGTTGCAAAGCACACTGGCTTGCAACAGTCTACGCAGAGATTGTCCGTTTTTAAGATCGGCAGGAAGGTCTCTATCCATAATATGCCCGTGTGGGTCATAGCCCTCTCCCGTAACTCCCCAGAAACGACCGTCCAGCCATAGCTTGGTGACTGTCATTTTATTTTGGGTCAGGGTACCCGTTTTGTCGGAACAAATGACAGATGCACAGCCGAGCGTTTCAACAGAAGGCAGCTTACGCACAATCGCCTTTCGTTTAATCATACGCTGCACACCCAATGCGAGCGCAATCGTCACAATAGCTGGCAACCCTTCCGGTATAGCCGCCACAGCCAAGCTCACTCCAGCCAAGAACATGCTCATGGCTGGCTGTCCATGTAAAATGCCTGCTACGACAACGAGCACCGTTAGCGCCAACGCTACGATAATCAAAATTTTGCCCAATTGCTCCAATCTGTGCTGCAACGGTGTCTCCTGCGACTCCGTATTTTCAATCAAGTCTGCGATCTTACCCATTTCGGTACTCATACCTGTACGTATAACCATTCCTTGTGCGGTTCCTCTGGTCATCATCGTGCCCATAAAACCGATGTTTTTTTGATCCCCGAGTGGTACTTCGGCGGCATGAATAGGGCGGCAATGCTTACTCACCGGAACTGATTCACCTGTCAGGGCGGACTCCTCTACATCACAGCCGTTCGTACTCAACCACCTTACATCTGCGGGAATGCGATCACCACTTTCCAGCAGCACAATATCACCCGGCACCAGTTCTCTGGCCTGAACTTGAATTCGTTTGCCGCCCCGCAACACTTTGGCGGTTGGGGCCGACAGTTGTCTCAAAGCTCGCAATGAACGCTCAGCTCTGAATTCTTGTACAAAGCCGAGAATTCCATTCAGTACAACAATAGCAATAATGGTAATCGCGTCCAAATATTCGCCAAGCAGTCCGGATATCAGGGTCGCTCCCATCAATACAAGCATCATAAAATCCTTGAACTGATTGAGCAGCAGCAAGATTGCCGAAACTCGCTTCCCCTCGCTCAGCTCATTCCATCCTGACCTTTCTCTTCGTTCCGCAAGCTGTTCCTCCGAAAGACCCTGCTTCGGGTCGACTTCCAGACTTGTTGAAAGCTGTTCATTGCTTAATTGGTGCCAGTGTGCTTGTTCCATTCTCCCCAATTCCCTCCCGGTCAGATAGTCCGTTTCCGTCGGTTGTGCGTAGGATGGCTGCCCGTTATTATATTTTTGTGCCGCGATTGCTGATAAGCTGGACAGACTTTCTAGATTCAATCTATTCGGACAGGACCTGAAATATCACAAAGCCGCTTAAGTTTTGTCCCAAAGTTATGTATCATAGAAGGAAGGCGAAAATACATTTGCTTCAAAGGAGAACATAATTATGGCATTGGACGGAATCGTAACCCGCGCTATCGTACACGAACTGCAAGGAATCCGGGGCGGGCGCATTAATAAAATACATCAGCCAAATGATCGCGATATCGTGCTGAATCTGCGGGCACAAGGCGGAAGCGTAAAGCTGCTGCTGTCGGCTAATCCGACCTTTCCGCGTGTACATTTTACAGAACAAAGCTTTCTTAATCCGACAGAAGCCCCTATGTTTTGTATGCTCCTTCGCAAGCATTGCGAAGGAGGCGTTATTGAGAAAATCACGCAGGTGGGCATGGAGCGTATTATTCACATGGATATACGTCAACGTGATGAACTGGGAGATATTTCACTCAAACGAATTATCATTGAACTGATGGGTAGACACAGCAACATTATTTTGCTTGACCCGGAAACAGGCGTGATGCTGGATGGCATTCATCATGTCACACCGTCTATCAGCAGCTATCGGGTCATTATGCCCGGCTTTCAATACACGGAGCCTCCTGCACAAAACAAGCTGAATCCATTAGAAACGGAAGAGGCAGCCTTCATATCCTCGTATCAAACTGCGATCGAGGCCGAAGAAGCTCCCAAACGCTGGATCGTGAACACTTTTACTGGACTCAGTCCCCTCGTTGCTGAAGAGATACTAACTCGAGTAACTAATGAAGTATCTGGTGATAGTGATCGTTCACTATGGAGTACATTCAGTCACATCATGGATGACGTGCGGAATCATCGTTTTCAGCCAGTATCTGGACTAAACGCACAAGATAAAGTGATATTCTCAGCCATTCCACTGACGTTGATCCAAGAAGAACGTAAGGAGTACGCTACTATCAGTGAGTGTATGGAGGACTTCTTCGGAGAAAAAGCAGAACGGGATACGGTTAAGCAAAAGGTCAGTGACCTACTGCGGTTTCTGCAAAACGAGCGGAGTAAAAACGTAAAAAAACTCGACTATCTCCATCAGGATTTGGCCGAGGCGGAAGATGCGGATCAATTTCGCATTTATGGAGAGCTGCTATTCGCTTCGCTGCATGAGGTGAAAAAAGGGGACAAAGAAGTGACGCTCACCAACTTTTATGATGAGGAACAGCGTCCAATGACCATCCCACTGGACCCGCTACTCAACCCATCGGATAATGCACAACGGTATTTTAAAAAATACAACAAATATAAAAACAGCTTGGCTGTCATTGACGAACAACTGGAGAAAACGCACGAAGAAATCCGTTATATGGACAATCTTCTTCAGCAGCTAGCCCACGCCTCTATGAATGACATTGAGGAAATACGTGAAGAACTGGTTCAGCAGGGCTATCTCAGAGATCGGGTCAAAAAAGGAAAGAAAAAGAAGAAAAACAACCGTCCAACCCTGCACGTCTATACATCATCCGAAGGTATCGAGTTACTGGTCGGCAAAAACAACTTGCAAAATGAATATGTGACAAATCGACTGGCCGGACCAAATGACACCTGGCTGCACACAAAGGATATTCCGGGGTCACACGTCGTTATTCGTGCTGAGCAATTCGGGGATACGACGCTGGAGGAAGCAGCTCAACTCGCTGCCTACTTTAGCCAGGCCAAGCAGTCCAGCAGTGTGCCTGTGGACGCCACCCTGATTCGACATGTACGTAAGCCCAGCGGAGCCAAGCCCGGCTTTGTCATCTACGACCATCAGCGTACGCTCTTCATTACACCCGATGAGGAACTAGTCAAAAAGCTGCCGAATCGCATCAAAAACGGCTAAGTCTCACCAGCCTATTGAATCCACAAAAAAAGCCCTTTGTTCTTTGCACGATACACTTCTTGTGTTCCATGCATAAGGCAAGGGGCTTTCTATTTACTTTTGTCCAACAGCAGCCTTCCTCAATTCCTCGACAACCCGATCTTCCACACTACGGCTACCCAGATCACCGTGGAAAATAACACCTTGGCGTGCACCGTGAAAATCCGAGCCGCCAGTTGCAATGAGCCCATATTGTGCCGCCATCGCAGTATATCGGCTCTCAGCCTCAGCATCATGGTCCGAATGTCGCACCTCCAAGCCCACAGGCTTCGCCTCCTCTATAATAGAGCGAACCAGCTCATCATTTCCGTATAAGCCAGGGTGGGCCACCACAGGTACCCCTCCTGCTTCACGAATCCAGTTTATGGCCTCCGCAGGCTCTACACGGGGTACAGACACATATCCGGGTGCTCCTTCCGCCAAGTAACGGTCAAACGCATCCCGCATATCCTTCGCATATCCCTTTTGAACCAGCGTATCTGCCATATGTGGACGTCCAATGCTTTCATCTGGTGCCAGCGGTCTGCCCATCGTAGCCACCACTTCATCCAGTGTGATTTCCACGCCCAGACTACGCAATTGACTCAAAATCAAATCATTACGGGTATCCCGCGCCTGGCGAAGCTTTTCCAACCGCTCCAAAAACACTTTATTGCTGTAATCCATAAAATAACCGAGTATATGAATATCCTTACCGCCAGCTCGAGTACTAATTTCCACTCCTGGCACCACAGTAATTCCTATGCGTTTTCCCTCCTTCAGAGCTTCCTCCAGACCAGCTACCGTATCATGATCTGTAATGGCCACACCTGCCAGTCCTTTTTCCTTGGCCCAGCGCACATTATCTGCGGGTGGCTGCATGCCGTCAGATGCTTGGGTGTGTGTATGTAAATCATATCGTTTTACGTTAATCTGCTCCTTCATTATACATCCTCCTTCTCTTTCACCTTTGCCAGCTCGTCCTGCGAGTCCCTCAGCACGTCCGTTCCCTGATCATGACGACGCAAGTAAGACAGGAAGGTGACTACCGGAATCGGTAACAACGCCGACTTCAAATGAATTGCATAAAATTCTCGTTTGAACGTGATATCTGAAATGTTCACAATTTTCAACAAACCGAGCGCAACTTCATGCTTCACCGAAGAAGGTGATAGCATGGTAATACCCAGTCCAGCCTCCACCGCCGATTTAACCGCTCCAGTGCTCCCCATCTCCATTACAATACCAAGTCGAGAGGCATCCACACCACGACTTTTCAGCTCATCTTCTATCACTTGACGTGTACCCGATCCCTTTTCTCTGGCTACAAAGGGATGCTTAAACACATCTTCCAGAACCACTTTTTTAGCCTTGGCCAGCGCATGTCCTGAAGGCACAATCAGTTTCAGTTCGTCCTGCATTACAGGTTCTACCACGATATCCGGATGCTGGACTGGGGCCTCAATCAGTCCTAAATTCAACTGATGTTTTAGTATATCATCCATAATTTGAGTCGTATTCATCACATTCATTGCCATGCGTATATGAGGGTATTCCTGGCCAAACGGCCCCAACATTCTTGGTACAATATACTCACCAATTGTTAGGCTGGCGCCAATATGCAATCTTCCCTCCAGCATGTGAGTAAAAGCAGACATCGCCTCGTCAGCTTCCCTAATCAGTTGCATGCTTTTTTTCGCAAAAGGTAGTAGTGTCGCTCCCGCCTCTGAAAGCTCGATTTTTTTAGTCGAACGTTGCAGCAGCTTCGTGCCGAAATAATCTTCCAAAGACTGAATTTGCATCGTCACCGCAGGTTGTGTCATATGCAGCGCTTGTGCCGCCGCCGAAAAGCTCCCACGCTCCGCTACGGTATAAAAAATGTGCAACTGATGAAAGTTCATACTGACAGCCCTCTCCCCTCTGATCTCTCTATTTTACCATAAGAAAAACATCTGTCGAAGCATTTCCAAGTAAACTTACTGAATTGGGGGAGTTTTATTGCTGGAAATAAAAAAAGCATGCAGCTGATAACTGCATACTTTCTACTCAAAATTGACGGTAATCATAAGTTCGGAGATTTTTTCATCTAGAGCCGACCGCCCAATCACCGTCTATTTTTGCTTACGAGTGCTTTTCATCAGTGTCATGCGTCGCGAATGGCGTAGCCATGAATAGTATGACTTCAAATCCCTTAATTCAATGGTCTCCGACATTCGACCCAAAAAGGTAATGACAATCATCTTGTGAAGCGGATTCCCCGCAATATCCATCTCGCCGGGCAACTCTCCAAATTCGGCCACGACGACCAGATCACCATCAATTAAATATACATCCTCTTCGTTATGATAGTAGGACTCCATCCTGTTTTGCTTCAGGCATTCCCAAAGCCAGGCGGCGATATGATTCGTCTCGGACTGTTTCTGCTCTATCCGATCTAAGTAGCGAGTTTTCGCATGATTTGTAATCACGATATCGGCGACTTTTTTATCGCCCATCTCCACGTAGAACGGTTCGTATGTACTCCATCGCTGCATTGCTTTGTCACGCACGGGATCACTCTCCCCACCAGATAGGTCTTTATATCTACCAATATATTCATATGTTACCTCAACAGACCCGGGACTACAAGTTACAAAATTGAAGTTTATGGGCGGTTTTTAAAGATTTTTTAGGTCTAACAGCATTAAGACCATTATGCAAAAGTCCTGACTTTACAAAAAAAAGCCAGCCCGTAGGCTGACCTTTTAAGAATATTTTACAATATATAGATATTAGAAACTTATATTTCATATTCTTTCATCTTTTCCTTATCGTCGTTGTACTCCGTCCTAATCTCATTTCGAAAAGAACGCTCGACCTTACGCACATAGGAAAGTCTGCGAATATTTTTAACGGTGTCTTCTGCCCGATCCGCATTCATATATATAACTACATAATGCATACGCTTTGAAATAAAGTGGACATTTCCGTATTTCTCCAGATTGCGGGCAGCCTTGATATCGCTTACCCAAATGATGTACCCTGTCCGCTCGGCAAACATTCGCTTCATCTCCCCTCCACTCGGTATCATTCCTATGACCTATCCACAGGAGCATTTCCCTCCGCTGCCACATCCGCCCTTTTTCACATTCGGATCATTGCTCGGCACCTTAATGGTCTCGGACACGGAATATGCAATCGTTTCAGACATGGCATGAAGCATATCATCCAGCGCCTTTTCGGCTCGTTTGAACTCCTTAACCTCCACGAATTGTTCCAATTCCAGCTCGACGACCTGCACTGCATCCTTCGCTTCATGATAGTTCGGATGAAAATGCCCAAAACGCTCCGTTTCCGCGAATAGCTCCTTTTTGGCATCCAGCTTGCGTACACACGCCTGAATAGACGGATTCAATTCCACACGCTGTTTCCAATATAAATAATCCGATACCTCAAAGGATCGGTTGACCATATCGCCCAATTCATAGGCGTTAATAAGCACTTCTGCCATATTGACCGTATTCAATTCGGCTACGCTCATGAATGTTCATCTCACTTTATATAAAGTTCTACCCAGTAAAAGTAGACTCATTTATCATACCACATCCTTCTTTTGAGAAGAAGGAGTTTCATGCACTTCCTGGCTCTACTATGTAAAAGGAACCAGCAGCCGCATGTCTGACCATTCACTTGGCTGTAAGCTCGCTTGAGAAGGTGTTTCGTCATCCATTCCTGAGGCATACCAGCCTGTGACACTCCATGGTGCACCGGGAACCACCGCCTCCGGTATCCATTTAACCTCTTTCCCACCGATTCGCAGTCCCACAGCGGCCTGCCAACGTATCGCTTGCTCGATCAACTGCCGGGCAGTGGAAGTATGGTAACTCCTCCATTCTTTTGTCCATGAGGAGGGGACTGTAGATCTTTCCGGAAAATAGTCAGACGGATCAGGCAACATGTGCTCTTGTTCGTAAAAATGCAGCGTGCGCCCTGTATAAACCAAACCTGCTCTTCCCTCTTGGGAAAATATAGGACGGGCCTGAATCGGGTCGGACTCCATTTCACTGTTGGGACTGCCTGAACTTATGTTCTCTGTTTCCGAAATCAATGGGTAATGATGAGTTGGCTCGTCCACACCTTCCGGTTCACGACGTGGGCCTAATCCAATTGCAGCAAGCGTTTTTCGTATTTTGACAGCAGAGCTTGCCGGAATAATAAAGTCCCTATCGCCCAGCCGTTCCAGTAATCCTTCCAGCGCGGGATGGCGTGCAACTATGTCTGCATCCTCCTGTGTGCCACATCGCAAAAGTGTTACCTTTGCAAAAGCGGTCCGTCCGACATCACCTGCCCACTGTTCTACCGTCATACGTACATGATCAGGCACACCTGTTCGGCTGTATTTATCCAGAAGAGCAGGAATTGCTTTGGCTTCCATCCCTAACTCGATTGCCTCTGTAACACTTTCTCTGGTGATCCGGTATACTACCATCCGATCTCCTGTCACACGTTCACAGCAGCATTCCAGTCGCCAGCGCACATCATATGCCACATCTGGTGGAACCAATATTTCAAAATCAGGTTGTACATAAAAAGTACCTTGCTCTGGATGTGTATCCTCATAATTATTGGGACGAAGCATATCTATCACAGATACATTCCAGCGAAAACACAGTTCGCCCAATACAGTCTGGCCCCAATCACCCATTCCAAAAGCAGTCAGAGCCTTCAGCCAACCCTTCAATTCCTCCATGAAAGGTTCATTGAAATTAAAATCAGAACCCGTTTCTCCCGCAAACCCTTCCGGATTTGAGATTATAGGAACAAGGTCTAAAAGGGCACCATTCTTGGAATCCGCTCTGCTCGTACTCTCATGCTGGATTAGGCCTACCTGAAGCATCCATTGCAGCAGAAACTTGATAGATATCCACCCTTCTGTTCCTACATACTGGGAGACGGCACACAGCATATAGCGAAAATGCTGCATAGACGCTTCGGCCTTGCCGTATCTTTCCATGAGTGTAGCAAAAATATGCTTGCGCATTTGCCAAGCAGACAAACGAATCCAAGTTGCCAGTTCCGTTTCCTGAATGCGAAAAGACACAGTTTCTTTCACTAACAGCCCCAAACTGAGTAGCAAATCCATCATTACCACTGTTTGCACTGGATACAGCTCTGCATGCGCATAATGCAACCCAAGACCCATCAGGTTATCTGGGCGAAAGGGAGTCAGTTCATTCAATTTTTGCAATGATCGCTTATGTATGGTTCCTTTGGCCGTCAAAGGGACACCTTGTACCGCAATACGTGACAACGCATGCAGTAATTCCGACTCCAGGCCTGTCATTGATTCATGTACCGTTATCGGATGATCCGAATGCATCATGTTCATTGGATTTTGCTCTAACAACATATCGTACAGATCCGGTAGCCGATGAACCGGAATATATAAAATTCGTTCGCCCCACGATTTGGTAACAGCCTCCAGCCAGCCTCGGGCACGTAATCCACGTAGTGCCAGTTTCGTTTCGACTCCGCTTAACACTCCCCGGGTAAGCTGTATAGGTTCTTCTTCCTTCATGGGCTGTCCCGCGTACCAGATAAAGCATCGTCTAAGCACCAGTAGCTCATCCGATGAAAGCTCATTCCAGCTGTCTTGCGTGTTCGTTACGCCCATTCTTAATTAGGCCTCCTTTTTCTTCCCACGATCAGGCTTAGCATTCCGGCCTCCGTTAGCCTCTGTCACACTAAATCTGCGAACCGCATATTCATAGCCTTGCTCGATCAGAAACAGCTGACGACGAGCTGCAAAATCCGTCTCCTTGCTATTCTCCGTCACTAGCGCATAAAAATAAGCTTTATTCTCGCCCGACTTTGGTCGCAAAATACGGCCCAGTCGCTGCGCTTCTTCCTGGCGAGAGCCAAAGCTACCCGATACCTCTATGGCTACTGCCGCATCTGGCAAATCCACCGCAAAGTTTGCAACCTTGGACACCAATAGAGTCTGAATTGTACCCTTGCGGAACGCATCGAACCAGCGCACCCGCTCGGTCTGGCTCATTGAACCCGTAATCAGTGGGACGCCCAGCTCCTGAGCCAATATTCGCAATTGGTCCAAATATTGACCAATAATAAGCGTGGGCAAGCCGCTGTGCTGCTGCATCAGGCTACGCACCGCCTCCAGTTTGACCGGATTTTCGGCTGCAATTCGGTACTGCTGTCTGCCCTCCGCACGCATACTGCGCTCCAAGAGTTCAGCTGTCATTGGAAGCCGTAGCTCCACACAATCGACCTGAGCGATCCAGCCCTGCTGCTCCAGCTCCTTCCACGGCATATCGTATCGTTTGGGTCCAATTAAAGAGAACACATCCCGTTCACAACCATCCTCTCGAACCAGCGTGGCCGTTAACCCCAAACGACGGGTAGCCTGAATGTCAGCCGTCGCCCGAAATACTGGCGCGGGTAGCAAATGAACCTCATCATATATAATGAGTCCCCACTTCCGCTCACTCAGCAGTTTCATATGCTCAAAATCCCCATCTTTGGTACGACGGTGTGTCAAAATCTGGTAAGTTGCCACCGTAATCGGACGCACCTCTTTTTTCTGACCACTATACTCCCCGATGGAATCGGCAGGAATATCCGTCTTTTGCTTTAACTCTTCTACCCATTGCCGTACAGAAGTGGTATTGGATGTTAGAATAAGCACCTCGCACTGAAACCGATTCATTACGGCCATACCTATCACTGTTTTTCCGGCTCCGCATGGAAGCACCAGTACACCACTACCCCCTAAGCCGTCCGCCCCTTCAAACGCATCAGCGGCCTTTACTTGATAATCACGAAGCTGCAACTTCGTTTGTCCCTTTCCCAAGGTAAAACTAAGCTGATTCCCTTCAAGATAGCCTGCCGTATCCACAACGGGATATCCCAAGCGCGTTAATTCCTGCTTGAGCAAGCCCCGATTTTCGGGCGGGACCGATGTGCTTACCTCGTCAACGCGAAGTAAACCAAGCTGTTTTAGCTCTTGCTTGGTCAGTAGCTCATCCAGTAAAGCGGGGGTCTCTGCTCCCAAGATCAAGCGATCACCTATTGTATAGCTGTTGGCTTTCCCTGTCTTTATACCTCCGTCTGGCTCATGTTCAGCACGGTATGCGCCAATCGTATCTGTGCTATAAGTTCGCTCTTCTTCCGTACCCTCCCTTGAAAGCGTCAACGTCCCATAACGAGAAACGAGCTGTTCAATATCCTTCAACAAATCACGTGGAATATCCCAACGGGACATGGAGTTCAAACTATTTTGAATGTCCTCAGCACTCCATCCGAGGGCAGCTGCGTTCCACAAAGACAGTGGGGTGAGGTGATATGTATGAAAAGCGGACGGGCTTTTAACCAGCTCCGCATAAATCTGCAACTGTGAACGAGCCCATTCTGAACCGGGCAAGCCCATTTCCAGCAGAACGGTAAAATCACGTTGTACAATACAAGGATGTTCTGGATTCATAACTACCTCCTGATAATCTAACCATACATCATTTTAAAGTTATATAATAAATAGCTTATCCGTTTATTCGCATATCAACCAGAACAGCAAGGAGTTCAACCCATATTCGGGTTGAACTCCTGATTAGAAGCTCGGGGTAAAGATCTCCCTAAACTAATGCTACCTTAATTATTCTTCTAGTGGACCTGCTCGGAAATATGGCTAAGCGCCTCTCCAGCGTTGTCTGCAAAAATATTACGAACAGCCAAATCCCCGATCGAGACAATCCCGATCAGACGGTCTCCTTCCGTCACGGGCAAACGACGGATTTGCTGCTCTGCCATCAGCTCAGCTGCTTGGTCCACCGACATGTCCGCACTAGCTGTACGAATACCTGTCGTCATAACTGTATCGACCGAACCCGAACCCGAATTTTTAGCCGCATAGCCGCGAACGACAAGATCACGGTCCGTTACTACACCGATCAACTTATCACTGCCTTCGCTTTCCACAACCGGAATAAAACCAGTATCATTGTCCTTCATTTTGACCGCAATTTCATAAATATTGTCCTGCGGGGTAACCGTTACGCATTTTTTAGTCATAACTTCCTGAACTTTTTTCATGGGTACTCCCTCCTTTTCAAGAGTAGGGTACCCCATTTCATTCAGCTCATACTCCAGATTGAACCGTTCCTAATTCAACTCATTTTAGCCCTTAATTGCCCCTGCTTTTCGTTCCGCAGCGTATCCCGTAGACATCGCAATAAACAAACGAACCGCGTTAATCATAGCATCCTCATCAAAATCAAATTTCGGATGATGGTGTGGATAAACTGCTCCTTTAACTGGGTTACCCGCTCCTACGAACATGAAGCAACCTGGCACACGTTCCAAATAATACGCAAAATCTTCAGCAGGCATCAGTTTCGACGCTTCCTGTACATTCTCCTCGCCAAAAACAGATTTTGCTTCATTAAAGAAACGAGATGCTTCATGTGCGTCATTGACAACTGGTGGGTATCCCATAATATAGCGAACCTGTGCTGTTGTACCGTATGTTGCGGCTGTAAGCTCTGTCACCTCATGCAGTCGCTCCTTCATTACCGTTCGTGTCTCCTCATCAAACGTACGAATCGTCCCACTCAAGCGACACGTTTCTGCGATCACATTTTGCGCAGAGCCCCCTTGGATGGTTCCCACCGTCAGCACAGCAGGTCGCAAAGGGTCGACTGAACGGCTTACGACACTTTGCAGTTGCATAACAAGAGCTGAACCCGCCACCACACTATCATTAGTGGACTGAGGCATGCCACCATGCCCACCCTTACCTGTGATTTCAATATAAAAATCGTCTGCCGCCGCCATCAGCGGCCCTGCGCAACTCGCGGCCGTCCCGACCGTAAAAGGTGTCCATAAATGGATGCCATAAATGACATCCACACCTTCCAATACACCATACTTTATTACACTGACCGCTCCGCCAGGCAGCAGTTCCTCCGCAGGTTGGAACAACAACCGAATTTCTCCTTGCAGCTCGTCCCGGTTCAGACTAAAATAGTAAGCCGTTCCAAGCAACGCGGATGTATGTCCGTCATGGCCGCAAGCATGCATGGCTCCGTCCACGCTGGAGCGATATTCACATTCCTTTTCATCCTGAATAGGAAGAGCATCCATATCGGCACGCAGTAAGACGACAGGCCCAGGTTTAGCACCACGAATGGTACCTACAACACCGTGTCCCCCTACCTGACGGCGAATCTCGATTCCCCAACTCTCCAACTTATCCGCTACAAAAGCTGCAGTTTTGCTTTCTTGAAAGGAAATTTCGGGATTCTTATGTAAATGTCTACGCCATTCCACCATGTTTTCTTGCAAACGATCAAACCAGGTCTCGTCTATCACATGTTGTGTCATTCTGCTCCACCTCTCCTTTTAAAGCATCGGGCAAGTTCCCGATTAAACATGCAGCGTCACCACGTATGCACCGCTGCTCTCAAGTCTTCATTTTTATCCTATTGTAGCAGATATGGAATTGTTGCGATATCTGTTGCTCCAGGGAGCTTGCAGAAGCCCATCAAACATAATATGATAAAATGGATAAACGATAAAATGATAACCGTCTGCGAGGAATATACCTTGTGGCGAATACCGGGGGAAGCTGATATGAGAAATACGAAGCCGGAGACTCGAAGAAGAGGCACACCGGATTTCCAATTGCTGATCCTCACTTTGTTACTGGTTGGATTCGGTGTAATTATGGTATTTAGCTCCAGCTCCAGCGTAGCTCTGCTGAATAAAGAATATAATTTTGACTCTTTATATTTTGTGAAGCGCCAATCTGCATTTGCTGTACTTGGACTTTTTATTATGTTGGTAGCTATGAATATTAAGATGGAAAAATATAAAAAGCTTTTTGTACCTTTATTTTTCATAACTATATTACTGCTAATCATCGTTCTTTTTACAGGCTCACTTAACGGCGCAAAAAGCTGGCTCAGGTTTGGTAGTGTTGGCTTCCAGCCAACGGAGCTTGCGAAAATTTCCATCATTCTTTACTTATCCGCACTCATCGTCAAAAAAGGTGATCGCTTTAGAGATCTGCGGACTGGCTACATACCTGTAACAGTCATTGTAGGCTGTGTTGCAGGACTCATCATGCTTCAACCTGATTTAGGCTCCTGCTTCATTTTGGTTGCCACCAGTGGTCTGATTATTTATGCCGGGGGAGCCAGTGTCAAGCATATTACAGCATCAATCGTCCTGCTCGTGCTAGGTGCTTCCATCGTGTTTGGTATTGGGTCGTTGTTTGGAGGAGATTCTGGAACCACAGAGGGACAAGCTGCTGCCCAGCAA
Source organism: Paenibacillus sp. SEL1 (assembly GCF_054602535.1). Taxonomy (NCBI): domain Bacteria; kingdom Bacillati; phylum Bacillota; class Bacilli; order Caryophanales; family Paenibacillaceae; genus Paenibacillus; species Paenibacillus sp. SEL1. The sequence goes on from NZ_CM137723.1 coordinate 5,592,440, forward strand.
GATTATAAAATCGGGCGCTTTCAAGCCTTTCTTAATCCCGAGAAATATAGACAAGGAACGGGATACAATCTGGTACAGTCCTTACAAGCTATAGGTGAAGGCGGCTTAAACGGGTCAGGCTTTGGTAAAGGTATTATCAAGCTTCACTATCTTCCTAATTCATTTAATGATTTTATCTTTTCCGTAATCGGTGAAGAATTCGGATTTATCGGAACAGCCATATTCCTGATGCTATATTTGTATTTCATTTGGCGAGGCATGATCATTGCTCTTCGTTGCCATGATCCGTTCGGAACGTTGGTAGGCACCGGCATCATGGGTTTGATCGCCATTCAGGCCTTCATTAATATCGGCGGTGTAACCCAAACGATTCCAATCACTGGCGTAACGCTTCCATTTATCAGCTTTGGTGGCTCCTCCCTACTTGTCATGATGTTTTCCATGGGTATTATGCTCAGTATTTCTCGTGAGAACACCAAACAAGCGGTGCAGGAACGCACCACAGGGGTAGCTGTCCGTAATGAAGTACCCAATCGCTTTCAAACTCGTAGAACCAACCGTTTTCGCTAAAAAAAGAACTTCCAAGGACCACTTACAACGGTGGCTTTGGAAGTTCTTTTGGTTATGTATAAAATACGAGAGCCCTCTGCAAAATGGCTATACTGTTGATTCACAAAACGAAAACTGGCGATTCTATAACCACCAGTTTTCGTGTTTTTATTCGGGTTATCCCACGGAATTTCCCGACATGTATACAATTGGTTAAAAACGTCAATTTGTCGGTTCCTGATTCTTTTACACTGCGTCGTCCTTGAACGCGACACCTTCCACTTTTACGTTCACTTCCACAACCCGCAAACCCGTCATACTTTCGACGGCTTCTCGCACATTTTGCTGAAGAATTCGGGACACCTCATGAATAGGTGTTTCGTAGAGCACGACAATACGTAGATCAATGGCAGCTTCCAGCTGTCCAACCTCCACTGATACGCCTTTTTGTACATTTTTACCGCTCAGCCTTTTGGCCCAGCCTTCCGATAAACCGCCTGACATTGCAGCAATGCCCGGTGTCTCTAATGCGGCCATCCCGGCAATTTTACCTACGACATCGTTGGAAATCTTGATGTTTCCTGCTTCCAGTTGTTGAATTTGCTCTGCCATGACCTATGTCCCCCTTCATCCATCCTTTATTTGTATTGTAAAGCCTCAGCCACTCCAAATGCAAACCCTACGTATGAAAAACAACTTTCGTTTACAACCTATATCATTTTGGGTATATTAATTTAGAAAATCCATACAAGTGACAGCTTTCGCCAAACTTGTACACATCTATTGATATCGAGGTGCTCTTCATTGAAAAAATGGTTATCTCCCGCTTTGCTCATAGCGACATTTGCTCTTAGCGCAGTCGCTCATTACACCCATTGGAATGCTATAGCCCAATTTGTCATTTGTGCAATTTCTGTTGTATTCGTAGCCGGTTTTCTCGGCAGGGCGACCGAAAGTGTCGCGCATTATGCTGGCCAACGTCTAGGTGGGTTCTTAAATGCCACCTTTGGTAACGCAGCCGAACTGATCATCGCCATCTTTCTCGTTAAAGAAGGTCTTTACGATATGGTAAAGGCCAGTCTTACCGGTTCCATCATCGGTAATCTGCTGCTGGTGCTCGGAGCAAGTCTGTTCGCAGGCGGTTTGAAGTACAAAGTGCAAAATTTCAATATATCGCTGGCTGGATTAAGTGGTTCTCTGATGATTGTGGCTGTTATTGCCTTGTTCGTTCCAGCTGTCTTTCTGAACACACACGTTATCACGGATAACGAATCAGATACGCTCAGCCTGATTGTCGCAGGCACGCTCATTGTCGCGTATATTGCGTGGCTTATTTTCTCTATGATTACGCATAAGGACTATTTAGCTGACGTGACCGAACAAAAAGATGAAGAATTGCCACATGAGCATGCCCCTGTGTGGTCCAGAAACAAATCCATTGCCTATTTGGTACTCGCTACCGTCATGGTCGCTTTTGTCAGCGAATGGCTGGTAGGTACACTGGAGGTGTTTACGACCCAATTTGGGCTCAGCGAATTGTTCGTAGGTGCCTTCCTCGTCGCTATTATTGGTAATGCAGCAGAACATAGCGCTGCTATTTTACTGGCGATGAAAAACAAAATTGGTGCATCGGTCGAAATAGCTGTCGGCAGCAGTTTGCAAATTGCACTATTTGTTGCCCCTGTGCTGATTTTTGTCAGTTACTTTATGGGAAACACGATGAATATTGTTTTCACCACTATTGAGCTGGTCGCCATTGCTGTCGCTGTATTTATCGCCAAATCCATCACCCAGGACGGCTCAACCAACTGGTATGAGGGACTCATGCTACTGGTAGTGTATGTATTGTTAGGTGTATCCTTCTTCCTTGTGTAGCTTTTAAGGTTTTAAAATGTGCATTAGGATGGTGGAAGGGCGAGGCGCTTTTGCCATCCTAAAGGAACATTTTTTTAAAAAAAGGCATCAAAAAAAGCATGCTCTCAAACTCCGCATGCTCTCATCAATTCAACCGTCTTCCTAATTGGCCTTATTATTCATGGCCTCATATAGAATAGCCAGATTGCGTTCCAGCTCACTGACCAGCTGTTTACCTACCATTTCTGGAAGAAGTCCAGCGCGAACCGCAAAATCCACTTCCTTGGAAAATCCGTACATCTGAGTATCCAGCACTTCCTCATAGAGAGGGCAATAACGGGTTGCCAGATTCTCCATCTGTACTTCAATAAGCTTCTTTATTTTATCTGCATCTTCCTGAAGCAGATTAATAGCCTTGATATTCAATTGTTCCTGCAAATCAGATGAAGTCATGGATTCTTCCCCCCTATGTCTCAATGTCGCACAAGACGTCCTATCCTTAATATTAGACCAAATTGCAGGCTAATACAAGAACCTGACAAAAAAAGCATCCCTACAGTTACAGGTAGGGATGCTTTTGCTTCAAGAATAAAGTTAGCTGGCTACTGAAATATGAAGTCCGTGCTTCTTGAATACCTCGATGATCGCTTTCTTAGCTTCCTCCGCATCTGGCCCATGAACGTGTAGTTCATAGCTATGGCTGCTGACTAGGGTCGTAAACAAGCCCAGTATACTTTTCACATCAATATACTTATTTTCGGAATGAAGGACGATGGAAGAGGTGAACTTGCTCGCCGTCTGTGCAATTTCAACAACCGCCGCGTTATTATTGGACATAGAGATCCCTCGCTTTACTGAATTGTCATGTATCGTTACTCACCCATAATAATACATTGAAATCGCTTTCTCAGCAAGAACGGATATCGTTATTTTAAATTCTCAGGGTTTAATGGCTCCAGCTCAGGCAGTACAAAGATACCGTCTTTACGAATCAAAACATCGTCAAAATAAATTTCACCACCGCCATATTCTGGACGCTGAATCAACACCAAATCCCAGTGGATCGATGAACGATTACCGTTATCCGCTGTTTCATAAGCTTGACCCGGTGTAAAATGCAAGCTGCCGGCGATTTTCTCGTCAAACAAAATATCCTTCATCGGGTGTAAAATGTGCGGATTAAACCCGATGGCAAACTCGCCAATATAACGTGCTCCCTCGTCAGAATCGAGAATATCATTTAGCCGCTTCGTATCGTTACTCGTCGCTTCCACGATCTTACCATTTTCAAAACGGAATTTAACATTTTCAAAAGTAATACCATTATACAGGGTTTGTGCATTATAGCTGATAGTTCCGTTAACGGAATCACGTACAGGCGCGCTGTATACTTCGCCATCCGGGATATTACATTGACCTGAACACTTGATAGCTCCGATTTGCTTAATAGAGAAATTCAAATCCGTACCCGGTCCGCTGATCCGTACCTTGTCCGTCCGATTCATCAGGTCTGCCAATGCATCTTGAGCTTTGTCCATTTTTGCATAATCCAGATTACACACATCGAAATAAAAATCTTCGAACGCTTCTGTGCTGATATTCGCCAATTGAGCCATGCTGTCATTCGGATAACGCAGCACTACCCATTTAGTGTGTTTCACCCGTTGTTCGCTATGTACCGCATGCTGATAAATGGAATTATACATTTTCATTTTATCTTCCGGCACATCTGACAGGTCATTTACATTTTCACCTGCACGAATTCCGATGTAGCAATGCATTTGCTTCATCCGGTTAAGGTCAATCTCAGCCCAGGTCTCCAGCATCTCCTTTGTCGCGTGACGAAGCATGGCGCTCTGTACCTTACGGTCTGTAAGTTGTACAAAAACATTTCCACCTTTTTTACCAACTTCATGAATGATGGCGTTAAGCAAGTCGCGCTCTGTACCAATCATTTCGATCAATACATTTTCTCCAGGCTGCACTTCAACAGAGTAACCGACCAGATTTTCCGCCAGCTTAAGTATTCTAGGATCTTTCATGTAGTGTCTCTCCTTCTCTATTTCATTCTTTTTGAACAATGGTTAATTCAAAATTCATTGTATCACGCCCGCCACGTTACTTGTAGTCCTTAAAAGTAACTCTGGTTATCAAAGCCTCTTGATGCAGCTCTTCATTCGCTCCCTGTCGGGAAATCCTGCATTCCGATGAAAGCTTTAAGGGTAAACCTGTTTGGCGATCTATGGTCAGATGATACACAGTACGCACAATGGATTGCTCCAGCTGGTTGCTCATATCCTCACAACTTTGTGCCCATATTTGGCTCAACTTCTTTTGCAGTTCTCGATTCGTTCCTGTATGCTGCGTTTTTAATATCCCGTTTTGAGGGTTTAAAGTATTCATTTCTTTTATTAAACGATCTTTCAACCAGCGCTTTGCCGAAGCAGATTCCGGTTCAATCCTCAACACCCAAGTTCCCCGGGCAGCTCCCGTTTCCATACGAATGCTCTTATTCAGTGTATTTAATTCCTCAAGCTCCTGAATCGGATTGAAGCGATTTAACATACCATTTCCAACCAGAGGGGGATAACCGGATGTCAGTGCAACCCATTTTCCACTCTGACGAAGAAAACGTTCTTGTGTAACATCATGCTCGGACTTACCTTGTTTCAGAGCTGCGTAGCCAACTTGCTTACGAAAAGCCACTGCAGAGCCCCAGTGCATGGTCAATTCATCGTGATTTCTTAGTCTACCGCGATATTCAAACTGCTTATTCGTCGGCAGACCACTGTCAGCTCTAATTGCAGTCCGTCCAGTAAACGTTACCATCTCTTTGCCGGCCATTCCTGCAACAGCTCTCTTAAAAATCTGCTCAGGAGTATATTGTCGATCCAGTGCACAACCACTTAACACACCTATTACAAGGAACACACAAACCTGCATCACCCATTGCTTTCTCCAATGCATCCATCATCCGTCCTATCCTGAACATAACTGTACTCATGAGCAATAAGCCTGCTTCAAGGCAGTTATGCTACCTGGTTCACTTTATCGTGTTTTCCCTATAATTCAATCATACACACGGTATAGCTACGTTTAGGATTACCTGTCTGCAATGGGTTATGCAAGACAAAAAGAGAACATTCCCTATGGAATATTCTCTACACATTGGCTACATGATCAACAACTATTCGATTGCGTCCTTCATTTTTCGCTTCGTACAAGGCCATATCAGCCCTATAAAATAAAGATTCAATACTGATCTGCTCATCCAGCCAGTTCCATTCAGCAATCCCACAAGAAACAGTCACCTGAGGCTCGGTTTCATGCTGCACACGGTAACGTATTTTTTCTGCATATTCGAGCGCCTGCTGAACCCCCAGCTGCGGTAAATAAATGGCAAGCTCCTCGCCGCCCCATCTTGCACATACATCCTCATCGCGAGTCGCCGAACGAACGATATTGCTGACGCTTATCAAAATTTCGTCACCCGTCTGATGCCCATGCGTATCATTCACCTGTTTGAATTGATCAATATCTACCAAAATAAGAGATCCACAGAAATCCTTTTCCTGATGTTGCTGAATGATTTGGTCCACATAGTGACGTACATACAGACCTGTTAACATATCCATATTAGCCAATCGCCGCACTTCAGCGTGCAGCATAGCATTAGTTACCGCCAATCCGATATGAGGGGCTAGCATTTGCAGCATTTTGTAATTATCGTAAGAGAAAAAGTGTGGAAGCTTGCTGGACAATAGTATAACCCCTTTAGGAGTATCGCTGGTCTTCATAGGTACAGCCATCAAAGACTGGGAGTCTGTCGCATCCATAAAATGAGAGGATATCTTTCCATCCTTTCTATAGTCCGACACAATCACTGGTTCTCCTGTTAAGCGTATCAGCCCAGCAAATCCATCTTCAAGAGGGTAACTTTCCAGTCTTAAGCTTTCCACATTACTCGACATGACTTTAAAACAATTTCCATCCTGATCAAGCTGTACAATACAACAAAAGTCCGCCATGAACATTTTTAATAACTCCTGCACGGCAAATTCAAATATTTCATTTAACTTCAGGCTCTGATTCAAGCGCTGAACCAGTTCATTAATGAGACGCAATTCATGGATAAGTACATTCGATTGCTCAAGCAGCTTCGCATTTTCAAATGCAGTACCAGCCGTATCCGCCATCATGGCAATCAGCTCTACATCCACTTTTTTCATACTATCCGCACCCGATGGAAGAATCATATGGAAAACACCGTATACACCCTGCTTGCCACGTAATGGGATGGCGATTTCAGTTATTTCATCTTGTGTACCGACAGGCTCGTTCACAGCCATTTGCCCTTTCATAAATGCACGGACACATACATCTTCATCCCGTTCATGCAGCAGCAAAGGTTTGACCTGCGGATTGCGACTGTGTCGATCCTGACTCATGTACAAGGTGATATCTACATGGGGAAACAAATAGGCGATGCTCCCGAATACCTCATCCAGCACGCCTTCCACGTCAATTTTGTCATGCATCCGTTTTACAATCTGAAATAAAATAGAACGGCGTCTACCTTCACGATCGCTTCGATTCTGCATCCCAAGGATATCTTCCATAAATATGTACTCAAACTTCGAGTAAAAGCAGGATTTAAAATGTAAAGCAGCTACTAACAATGTGTCCTGATTTGAGACAGAATGTTGAACAGGCTGTGTAAAACGAAGAGCGGCAAAGGGCTCCCTCTTATAATTACGGCATAGTATGGGAACCATATACACAAACGCAAGGCTTCCATCACGAAGTTTGCGCTGGCTCACTTCCATCTCTCTAGATATGCAACAACGTTCGACCAAATCCAAATCCTCGTCATCATCTTCTTCCCTACCAGCAACACGAACACCTATAAAATTAAAAACAGCAGTATACTCTTCGTTAATCCAAGATATACCATTGCTCTGCTGTAACCAACTCCGATATCCTTGGACAAGAAGCTGATTAATATAGGGGAAATCATAGGGTGTCATATCCATGTTCTGGAGCCAGGCAAAAGACGTATATCCTTTATCATCAAACAGCGGAGCACCGCTAGCCTGGACTGTTTTACTGTCAAGCATTTGCTGATCCGTTGTTGAAAATTCCGACATATTAAGGCGCTCCTTCACAGCAAAGTTAGCTGTACCAAGACAGCGGCTATACACCACTATAGCTCATAATATGATCTATTTTACTCTCAACTTTAGAAATTTGCATCCATTTTTCAGAAATTCGTCCCACTTTTTTAGTTCTAAAGCCCTATCGACAAATTTTGACGTTTTCATTCTTTTTCTCTTCTTGACATTGACCTACTCTTACATATAGTATATATTATTGAAAAAGACTGTACGGCAGAACTATCTACTGTGCGGATCTTAAATTTTGGGCGTAACAGTTTGTGTCACCCTCATCTTTTTTGTTGCTGACAGGACAGCGGCTGAACTTTTCTGTCAGTAGTGCGTCTTACCTTAATAGGTAGCGCCGAACAAATTGGAGCGCAAAGAGAGCCCCAACTCAAATTTTAATTATGAAGGAGTTAACTCTATAATGGCACGTTACACTGGTCCTAAATTTAAATTGAGCCGTCGTCTCGGTATTTCCCTGAGCGGCACAGGTAAAGAATTGAAACGCCCTTTCCCTCCGGGACAACATGGTGCAAACCAACGGAGAAAAATCAGCAACTACGGTATGCAGCTTCAAGAGAAACAAAAGCTGCGTCACATGTACGGCTTGGGTGAAAAACAATTCCGTACCCTGTTCAACAAAGCTCAACACATGCACGGTATCGCTGGTGAAAACTTTATGTTCTTGCTGGAAAGCCGTCTGGACAACCTTGTATTCCGTCTTGGCTTTGCTAATTCCCGTGCAGGCGCACGTCAATTGGTAGCTCACGGTCACGTTACTGTGAACGGTAAAAAAGTTGACATCGCTTCTTACCAAGTAAGCCCTGGCGACGTGATCGGTCTTCGTGAAAGAAGTCGTTCCCTGTCTTCCATCAAAGAAGCTTTGGAAAACCGCAACCACTTGGTAGCTTACCTGGAGTACAATGACGCAGCTCTGGAAGGTAAATTCATTCGTTTGCCTGAGCGTGGCGAATTGTCCCAAGATATCGATGAAAAACAAATCGTCGAATTCTACAACCGCTAATCCTTGCATTAGCACCAAAAAGCACCCGAATTTATTCGGGTGCTTTTTTATATTCTCTATGCATCGAGCCTGAGGGTTTTATTCAATGGGGATGTATACCTTCATACTCAAATGATCTGGATAGCAGGAATTCATCACGTCTGTAATTTCAAAATCCGGCCCCTCCCTCCGTTCAAAATTAGAATTAGGAAGCCATGTGCCATAGATAAAGTCTCGTATATTCTGAACCCGTCCATCTGAACCCGAAGCGTCAAACTCAGCATACTTCCCTGCTGGAATCTCCATATATATGAAACCCTCTGCCAGTTCTTCTGACTCTTTTTCAACTGCCTCGCCCACCACAAATGAAAACGCACCGTTGTCTTCAAATCGACAGGCAACCCCATATGACATTCCCGGTGCAATTTTGTTCGGGATACACATAAAATATTCATTTGCTCCAAAGTGTCCATAAAATCCTGGGATTTCTTTATAGTGCTGCTCATTATTCAGGTTTGTTTTATATTCATATCCTACAATTTTGACCGTTTCGAGCTGCAATATCACCGGCTTATTCACATCCAAATCCCCCATCGTATTTTTTTGGTAATCCAGAAAATTGATTTTACTTTGCTCAGGAAGCTCAATATCACCGTTACGATACTTCCCAGGGGTGATCCCAAAATTCTTTTCAAAAGCGCGGGTAAAAGCCTCTTGTGAGTTGTACTGATACTCAATCGCAACGTCCAACACTTTTTGATTGGATTGTTTTAGCTGTTCAGCCGCCTCGGACAATCTTCTCCTTCTTATATATTGTTGAACCGTAAAACCCGAAATGGCCTGAAAAACCCGCTGGAAATGAAAAGCTGAAAAGCATGCCTGTGAAGCAATATCGGCAATTTTTAGATCCTCCCGGAGATTCAATTCAATAAACTCAATCGCACACTGAATTCGTTTAAAGTAGTCCATATAATCCTTCCCCGCACTTGTAATTGTTTTGGTTATCGATCCTACACCCAAATTGTGCAACCCACGTTTTCATTATGTATAACTCTTTACCTACATGTTTGATTATTTGTGCTAAGTTTACCATGACTTTTCACTTTGCAGAAATAAAAAAGCAGCGCTGAGATCGATACAATCTCAGCGCTGCTTTTGAATATATTTTCATTATCCAAGCTTGATTTTAGCAAATTTCCGTTTACCTACCTGCACAATGTCGCCTTCCTTCGGCGTGTATGCTTCGTTCACATCGGTCCATTTCTCTTCGTTAATTTTGACCGAACCCTGCTGAATACTGCGCTTGGCTTCACCGTTAGATGCTGCAAAGCCCAGATGAGTCAGCAACTGGATCACACGAATGCCACCTTCTTCTAACTGATCAGCCGTCAAGGTGAACTCTTCAATATCGTCAGGCAGCGCACGTTGCTGGAATACGGTCACAAAATGTTGCTTCGCTGCTTCCTCTGCTTCTTCACCATGGTACATGCGCACTAACGTTCCAGCCAGCTTCATTTTGGCATCACGTGGATGCACTGAGCCGTCCTTAACACCTTTCGCCAGCTCTGCCAGCTCCTCGTTGTTGATATCCGTTGCAAGCTCAAAATATTTCAGCATCAGCTCGTCAGGAACGGACATGGACTTCCCGTATATTTCGTTCGGCTCCTCATCAACACCAATGTAGTTCCCCAAACTTTTGCTCATCTTCTGGACGCCATCCAGCCCTTCAAGCAATGGTAATGTAATCGTAGCCTGCGGCTCAACTCCGTATTCTTTTTGCAGGGTTCTGCCCATTAGCAGATTAAACTTCTGATCCGTCCCCCCCAATTCAATATCGCTTTGGAGAGCCACGGAATCCATGCCTTGCATCAGCGGGTAAAAGAACTCATGGATGCTGATCGGCAATCCGTTTTGGTACCTTTTTGTAAAATCATCCCGTTCCAACATACGGGCAACCGTTACTTTGGCCGACAGGGTTACTACATCAGCAAAAGACATTGGCCCTAACCATTCGGAATTGTAGAATACCTTTGTTTTTTCAGGATCGAGAATTTTAAAAATTTGTTCCTTGTACGTTTGTGCATTACGCTGTACATCTTCCTCAGTCAGTTGCTTGCGAGTCTCCGATTTACCTGTCGGATCACCAATTCTGCCTGTAAAATCTCCGATAATCAGTTGCACTTGATGGCCTAATTCCTGGAACTGGCGCAGTTTGTGCATAACAACCGTATGTCCGATGTGAATGTCAGGCGCAGATGGATCAAGACCCAGCTTAATTTTGAGTGGCTCGCCGCTAACGACCGATTTAATAACCTTACGCTTCAGCTCATCCTCAGGTACAATTTCCGCTACTCCACGACGTATCACCTCTAGCTGTCGCTCGACCTCTACCTGTTGCTCCGGCTTCAATTCTTCCCACTTCATCCTGTATACCTCCTATTTTTCATCCAAAATATTACATATTAGACAAACCAAAAAGCCCCTTTCATCCCAAGGGACGAGAAGGAGCTGCTCGCGTTACCACCCTAATTAAAGAAACGCATGTCAAAGACATACATTTCTTTCACTTCATTCCTATAACGGGCCTACACCCGGTACTGGATTACTATGATAGCTTCGCAAACCTGCAAATGCTTTCCATTCATCCAGACAGCTCCAGACGGTAATTCAAAGGAGGGACGCTACCGATTCACACCACCCATCGGCTCTCTGTACAACGTGAATCCGCCTTCTACTGAAGTCTTTCTCTGCTTTTCACGATATTTACTTTGACCTATTTATAACACACTGCTTTTATGTAGTCAACGACACCAAAAGACAGGCTTTTTAGCATATGGGTTCATTTTGTAATTTTATGCTATAATAATGGCTGTTATAAAGGAGGAAGACTTAATGGTTGAAGAAAAAAACAATGTATCAGAGCCAAAGCCTTCCCGCTTGCGGACAACCATGCGAAGGCTCGGCCGTGTCATAAAGTGGGTCGTCATCATCGGTTTTATGGGGGCACTATTTGCAGGAGGAGCCGCCGCCGGCTATGTTGCTTCTATTGTAAAAAGCGAACCCGTGCGTTCCAGATCCATGATCCTACAGGAAGTAGATAAGAATGCAATCACAGGCTTCGCTTATTTCAATGATGGCTCTCCCATCGGACAACTTCGGACAGAAGAAGATCGAAGACCTGTCACGTTTAAGGAGATTCCACAACTCGTCATTGACGCAGTCATTGCCATTGAAGATAATCATTTTTACGAGCATAAAGGTGTCGATCTGTCGGGAACGCTGCGTGCTGTGAAGCAAAAGGCGCTGCATGAATCCGTACAAACCGGGGGTAGTACCCTCACCCAGCAGCTTGCGCGTCGTGTCTTTCTAAATCTCGATCGCACGGATGACCGCAAGGTCAAAGAAATTTTGCTGTCTCTGCGCCTTGAGCGCTTCCTAAGCAAGCAACAAATTATTACGGCCTATCTCAATAAAGTACCTTTTGGTAACGGTTCAAGCGGTTACAACGTCTTTGGCATTAAAGCAGCGGCTAAAGGTATCTTTAATGAGAATGATCTGAACGAGCTTAATATAGCCCAGGCTGCCTATCTAGCAGGTTTGCCACAGCTTCCTTCTTCTTATTCTGCTTTCAACGGTAAGGGTGAGTTTAATGAAGCTGGCTTTAAAAGAGCCATCAATCGCCAGCACCTAGTACTCAGTCGAATGCTGGAGGAAAACAAAATCAATAAAGCACAGTATGATGAAGCGATGGCTTTTGATATCAAAAAATCTCTCGCACCACGCACTGTTAAAGCTTATAACACCTATCCATACCTTATGATGGAAACAGAACGACAAGCTGCGCAGGCACTCATGTCTGTCACCAATCCGGGTCAAGCAGCTAATGCCAGTGCAGATACCAAGACCAAGGATGATAACGATTTACTCAAGGAAGCCGAACAGCAGCTTCGCACAGGCGGTTATATGGTGTACACCACCATTGATAAGAGCGTATACAAATCTATGCGTCAAATTGCAGAAAATAAAAACAACTTCTCTGCCACTAGTAAAACCAAGGGTGACGAACAAGCAGCGGCTATTCTGATTCAGCATAAAACAGGCGCCATTCTTGGAATGATGGAAGGTCGGGACTTCCAAAAGGAGCAGATGAATTATGCCACCCAGATGGTACGTCAGCCGGGTTCGGCAATGAAACCGATTGCTGCCTATCTCCCTGCATTGGACAGCGGTCTTGTGCAGCCTGGTAGTATCGTGGATGATGCCCCTATTATTTTGAAAGATGGCAGTAATGGATATCACATTCCGAAAAATTCTAACAACCGCTATCAAGGATTGGTCACGGCGCGTTATGCACTGAATCAATCGCTAAATACGATAGCACTCAAGCTGTTTAACGAAAAAGTAGGGATTAGCAATGCTTGGGCTTTTGCTAAAAAACTGGGTATTACCACCTTGGAGTCTAGTGATAACAACGCCCAAACGGGTGTACTTGGCGGCTTAGCCCACGGGGTGACCGTCGAGGAACTCACGAATGCATATGGAGCCATTCCAAATGGCGGTGTGTTTAATGATGCCTATATGATCGAAAAGATTGTGGATTCGCAAGGCAATATTGTATATAAGCATCAGCCTAATCCTGTGCAGGCCTTCTCACCGCAAACCGCCTACCTGATGACAGATATGTTGCGTACAGCCGTGTCGGAAGGCACAGGCAGACTGGTGAAGCGGAACTTTGATCAATCCGGTAAGATTCCGATTGCCGGCAAGACAGGCACTACGCAATCCTACACTGATGTTTGGTTCGAGGGCTTTACGCCTGACGTCACACTGGGTGTATGGGTTGGTTACAAGCAACCTGTCAATAAGCTTGAAACGAAAGTCCAAAAAGAGCGGGCTCGCCGCTTATGGGCTCTAATCATGAATGAAGTAACAGCTAAAGATGCTCAGCTGTTCCAAACGGACAGCTTCAAGAGACCTGACGGCATTGTAAGCCGTACAGCATCCGCGTATGGTTCGGACATTTATAACAGTAAGTATCCACCTAAAAACAGTGAAAATGGTGTGAGCCGTGCGAAATATATTACCTACCAAGGTGTGAATTATATTCCACGCGATGGTACACCGGATGATATGTTATATGAACGGACCGTTAGGAAACGGGAAAAGTCAATCTCAGAATTGATTAAAGAGCTTCAGCAAGCCTTTAAGGTGATGAGACGACATAATTCGTTGTCCTACTATCTACCTCAGGATGCAGATAAGGAAGCTCCTACTCAGATTGATCCACGCAAGGACGATGGAGCAGCTCCTAACGCTCCATCTAGCGTCAACGTAAGCTATAGTGACGGTAAAGCCATAATCAGCTTTAGCCCAAGCGGAAACAGCGACGTCGTAGGATACCGTCTGTATCGTTCTACAGATGGGGGTAGCTTCCAACGGCTTGGCAAGGTCGTTATGGCTGACAGCTCCAAGGTGTTCTCTGACAGCCCTGGAGGCAGCAGCTCCAGCTACTACGTGACTGCCGTTGATGTGGGCGGTCATGAGTCCGGGCCAAGCACGAAAGCAAGCGCAGCACCTGTGGTGCCACCTGCAGATTCTGAGTCTCCAAACGTTCCGGGCGAGGGAGATGGAACAGGTGCGCAGCCTACAGAGGTTCCTACTGCCCCTGGACAGCCTCAAGCTAAAGCCGCTGGCTCATCCGTAGCGCTCCAATGGAGCGCAGGTAAATCTGCGGACGCTATTACAGGCTATAACGTGTATTACAGCGAAAACGGTGCGGAGCCTTTTACAAACATAGGCTCTACCGCATCTACCAGCTTTGAATATAAGTCAGGGAAAAAGCTAAAAGGTTGGTTTCGTGTCACTTCCATGAATGCCATGGGGGAATCGGCTCCTTCCGGAGCCGTCCGTCCATAACTGAAAACAAAAGCAGAAAGTGATAGGTTGGGTGAAATGAGATTCGCCCTAACAAAAAGGGAGTCCCCTTAGCCATTAAGGCTTTGGAGACTCCCTTTTTTAATTCTAATATGCAGAGCACTTCAATCCTCTATGGTGGATAAGTCACCTGTAGGAAGGTTAAGCTCCCAGGCTTTCAACACGCGTCTCATAATTTTACCGGAACGGGTTTTGGGTAACTTTTCCTTAAACTCAATTTCGCGTGGAGCAGCATGAGCAGACAGCCCTTCCTTAACGAAGCGATAGATGTCCTGCTTTAAAGCTTCAGACGGTGCATAGCCTTCACGCAGTGCAACAAAAGCTTTGATAATCTCTCCCCGCACGGTATCTGGTTTTCCAATAACTCCGGCTTCCGCTACAGCAGGATGCTCCAGAAGCTTGCTCTCCACCTCAAAAGGGCCGATGCGCTCCCCGGAGGAGTTAATGACATCATCAATCCTACCCTGAAACCAGAAATATCCGTCCTCATCCATGTAAGCTGAATCACCCGATACATACCAACCGGGAAAGCGGAAATATTCCTGAAACTTGTTCGGATTGTTCCATATACGATTCATCATGGATGGCCATGGTGTACGGATCGCCAAGTGGCCCATCCGGTTAGGAGGCAACACCTGCCCTCTGTCGTCCAAAATAGCAGCCTGGATACCTGGGAGTGGCTTTCCCATCGAACCTGGCTTAATCGGCAGCTCAGGGTAATTACAGATCAACTGTGCTCCTGTTTCTGTCATCCACCAAGTATCATGAATGCGTTGTGTATACACTTGCCATCCCCATCGCACCACTTCTGGATTCAGCGGTTCCCCAACGGATAAAACATGCCGCAGACTGCTAAGATCATATTTGGAAACAACCTGCTCCCCTGCGCTCATCAGCATCCGAAACGCTGTAGGAGCACTATACCATATGGTCACTTCGTGACGCTCAATCGTGCGGTACCAGTCTTCCGGGCTGAAACGCCCCCCACGAATGACATTCGTCGCTCCATTTAGCCATGGAGCAAAAATACCGTATGATGTTCCCGTGACCCAGCCAGGATCAGCAGTACACCAATACACATCATCTTCTCGCAAATCCAGCACCATTTTCCCAGTATAGTAATGCTGAATCATTGCATTTTGCACATGATACACGCCTTTGGGCTTGCCTGTTGAGCCTGATGTATAGTGAATAATTAATCCATCTTCACGATTCAACCATTCTGGCTCAAGTTCCTCTGAGGATGTGAGCATTTCTGTCTCAAAATCGATAATTCCCTGCTCGCGTTCATCCATATCACCAACCACAAAAATATGTCGCAGCTCAGGAAGCTCCTCACGTTTTACCCGTGACAGAAGCGCAGGTGTGGTCACTAATGCTACTGCCCCACTATCCTCCAATCGATCCTTAACCGCAGTTTCCATAAACGCCTCAAACAATGGACCGACAACAGCCCCTACCTTTAGAACACCAAGTAAACTAATAACCAGCTCGGGTGAACGCGGCATGAAAATAAACACCCGCTCCCCTTTACCAATACCGTATTTGCGAAGCACATTTCCGAACCTGTTAGAGCTAGCACGAAGCTGAGAGAAGGTGTAGGTTTCATGACGGTTTGCGTCACAATACAATAGTGCCGCTTTCTCCCCTCGTCCTTCCTGTACATGTCGATCAATGGCTTCATGTGCCATATTTACCTTGCCTGTTTCATACCACGTAAAATGACGCTCTGCATCTTCCCACTGAAAATTGTTGTAAGCTTGTTCATACGGGCCCATGTTGGATGTGGGAACTACAGTCTGGAGTTCTTCAAACTTCATACGTTCAGCCTCCTCACAATAGATTAATGAGAATCACACAGAACAAGATAACGCTTACAAAATCAATAAAGCAGATGAAGCCCTTTGGTTTACTGATTGATTTAAATTGTGAACATTTTATGTCTAAAACAGTATATCATAGGTCAGGATGTGACGACCATCCTTTTCATTTAATTGTTTTTTTGCTATAAGTAGGGGATATGAGGAACGAGCTTATGGCGAACAAGGAGGGCGTACGCATGCAGCATTTAAAACTGTACCACTTGGATACGCTGGATCATAACGGACAAACAATCTATGTAGAAGGCCCCGTATCCGCGGATCAACTGCGTTCATTTCAAATGCACAAGCAATTAGATGCCTTTCGCAAACCAAAGGAACAGTTCGATGCATTAGTGGATATTTCGGAACTGCCAGAAGGCAGAATTATCATTGCCCACAACGGGGAAACTCTCCTGGGATATGTTACTTTTCATTACCCAGATGAGATGGAGCGCTGGTCGGAAGCTGGCATGAAGGATTTACTGGAACTTGGAGCTGTTGAGGTAGCCGATGACTATCGTGGTCTGGGCCTGGGTAGCCGAATGATTCGGATTGCCTTTGAGGACGGCCAGCTTGAATCCTATATTATTTTTACGACCGAATACTATTGGCATTGGGATTTAAAAGGCAGCGGTCTCTCCGTATGGGAATACCGCCGCATGATGGAACGTCTGATGAAAACTGTAGATATGGTCTGGTACGCCACGGATGATCCTGAAATATGTTCACATCCTGCTAACTGTCTGATGGTACGAATGGGAAAGGATGTGCCCCTTGCATCACAGGAGCAGTTTGACCATATCCGGTTTGTCCGAAGATTCATGTATTAAAAAATTATACCATTAGCCCAAATGCTTGAGCATGAACTCTACAATACGATGCGAACGATGTGAAGCTTCTACCGTAAATTCAGCATAATTAACGTGAGCCGATCCATCAGCCTTATCTGACATAGACCGTAGGACAACATAAGGCACAGCGTTCATATGAGCTGTCTGAGCCACAGCTGCACCTTCCATTTCGGTACAAGCACCGTCCATTTCCTGATGCAATGCAGTCACTAACTCACGACTTGCAACAAATTGATCGCCAGAAAGTACCTTGCCGACAATATAACGATCGCCAAATGATTTGCAGGCTTGCTCAGCTAGACTTACAAGCTCGGGATCAGCCACAAACTCTGAGGTGTCCTGATAAGGAATGACCCCTCTGGCATAACCCAAAGGCGTTACATCCATATCATGCTGCATACATGTTGATGAGATGACAATATCCCCAATGTTTAAATCGGGATGAACTGCCCCTGCCACTCCCGTAAATATAATCTGTTCTACACCAAAATGATCAATCAGGATTTGTGTTGTTACCGCAGCATTAACCTTGCCTACACCGGATTTGCAGACAACGACTCTTTGCCCGTGAATGATTCCTGTAGTGTACGTGATTCCAGCCTTGACCGTCTTGCTTGCTTCCGTCATCGCTGCCAGCAGCAATTCAATTTCTTCATCCATAGCACCCATTAATCCGTAAAGTCGGCTCATTACGCATCCCTCTATTCTTGGTTTGATGATGATGTCCATAAGAAGCTTTATATCCGCGAAAAAAGCTCCATCAAAGGAGCTTTCAACGAAGGTATATCCTATTCAGCACTGCGTCTAGTCTAAATAATTAACTGACAACCGCAAAATAGTTTCATGCGGCAAAATAACGCGAGGGTTCTCCACGTTTTCCTTTTTCATCAGCTTGGTCAGCAAACGCATCGCTACCGCACCCAAATCGTACATCGGTTGCGCGACGGTTGTCAGCTGAGGACGAACCATAGAGGCCATACGAATATTGTCGACACTGATTACTGAAAAATCATCAGGAACTTTCAATCCCTCATCCTGAATACTGTGGATTGCACCAATTGCCATCTCATCCGTAGCAGCAAAAATCGCACTTGGCTTCTTCTTTAGGCCGAGAAAATATTTCATTGCCTCGACACCGGATTCATAACGGTAGTTCCCGATTCGCACGAGATCCTCCTGATAATCAATTCCGGCTGTTTCCAGTGCTCTCTTGTAACCTTGGAAACGTGCATAGCCGTTTGCAGGGTCTTGAAGCGTACCACTGATCATTGCGATTTGACGGTGTCCATGGCGGATCAACGTGTTTACTGCATCATAAGCAGCGGCTTCATGGTCGATATCGACCGAAGGATAGCTTCCTTTTTCATCACTCGTTGCACATAGAACAATAGGGACCGCAGCTGTATGGAACGCCTGAATATGCTCGTCCGTTACTGTACCACCCATGAACAGAAGACCATCCACTTGCTTTTCAAGCAATGTGTTGATGACACGAATCTCTTTTTCTTTTCGCTTGTCGGCATTACACAAAATAATATTATAGTGATACATATTCGCTATATCTTCAATACCGCGCGCAATTTCTGCAAAAATTGAGTTCGATATATCCGGTATAACCACGCCGACGGTCGTTGTCTTCTTGCTGGCCAGACCTCTAGCGACCGCATTTGGACGATATCCCAATTGTTCAATCGCTTCGTACACTTTCTTGCGGGTCTGAGGTTTCACATTAGGATTATTGTTAACTACGCGGGACACTGTGGCCATTGAGACACCAGCTTCGCGAGCTACATCATAGATCGTTACCGTCACATTCCTTCTCTCCATTGCCAATAAATTTTCAACCGAATCCTAGATCAACTAATTAGAACCATGATACGACAAAATACTACTTTATGCAACGACAGCACACATTTATCTATGTGAGATGATCGTGGAGTGCACGGGCTGTAATATTCGAATGGGATGTATGCCAAACAGCCTCTCCGTCCTTGATTAAAATGGCCTGCGGGGATTCATGCTTCACCTGAAGCCTGTCCGCGGTTTCATTGGACACCGGCCGATCTTCTACTACATAAATGATACCGTATTCAATATTTTCGTTGGGAGCGCCATGCAAATAGGACTCCACTTCCTGATATGCGCCTGCACTTATCGGACAACGTGTGCTATGTTTAAAGAGAAGCAACGGCTTGTCTGATGACGCTTCCAGAGCCGTATTTAATTGTTGAACAGTAGTCATTTTTGTCATCGTCGCCATTGGATATACATTCCTTTCTGTGTCTTGTCGTATGGCCTATTCTCATCGTAACAAAAAGAACATGTAAAATCCAATGGTGACCATGAAAATTTTCATATTTTTTAGTTTTTTGTATTCGTAAATACCGATTTACTGGTAAAACCGGATAATTGAACCAATTTTCTCTCTACATCATTCATCCAATCTTCGTCTCCCAGACTTCTCGCATAACGATAAAGATCCAATAAGAGATTAATTCGAAGCTCCATCCGCTCCTCCAAAGCAGATTGCCAATCCACATTGGGATTGTCCGCTTCCTCCAGTACAAGCTTGCGAATGATTTCTGCCAGTTCATTATTGCGAGCAAAAGATATTCTCCGTGCCGTAGGTTTGCTCCCTAGACTTTGTAATAGTGCTTTAATGTCTTTCGTCACATGCTGCAAAACCTCACTGGAAAAGCATGACGAGCATGAGAATACAGGGACGTGCAAAATTTCAACCTTGCCCGCATAGATTACCTTTCGCAGTTCCAGTCCCATCGGTTTGCCACATTGACATTGCTTATGCATTTAACCACCTCATTACGTAGGATCAAACTATACGAGGATCTCGTCAGAATCCAAATATATCTATCTACTAGTCTAATAAATATTTGTTAACTCCATTAAATCTATCATACCTTGTTTTATTTCGACTTTGGGACCTCAAATCCTTCCACAGATTGCAGCTATGAACAAATTACCAAAGCTTTGGCGGGTCAGAAAATGACGACAATTGCTGTCAAAGAGCAGACTACTAAGATAAGAATCTGCGAAGGAATGGACTTCGGGCGTTCTTTTTCTTAAGATGTAAAAGTACAGATTACAAAACAGAGGTGTCATCATGTGACGCACGAAAGGATGGTTGGATGTCAAGACTTGCCGGAAAAAAGGTTATCGCCCTAGTGGATGAGGAATTCGAGGATCTGGAGCTGTGGTATCCGATTTACCGTGTTCGTGAAGAAGGCGCAGAAGTGCATTTAGCCGGTGCGGAAAAGGGTAAAAAATATATTGGAAAATATGGCGTACCTGCTGAAGCGGAATATGCCTTTGAGGAACTGAATAGCAGCGATTATGACGGGATTCTCGTCCCTGGCGGTTGGGCACCTGATAAACTGCGCCGCTATCCTAAAGTAATTCAACTCGTTCAGGAGTTTCATGCTGCTCATAAGCCGATTGGACAAATCTGCCATGCAGGCTGGGTACTGATCTCTGCTAAAATTTTGGATGGTGTTACGGTAACCTCCACACCAGGTATTCGTGATGATATGGAGAATGCAGGAGCTATTTGGAAGGATGAGGCAGTTGTAACGGATGGACATATTGTATCTGCTCGTCGGCCGCCTGATCTTCCACCTTACGGAAAAGCGTTCTGCGATTTGTTAGCAGATAACACGCGGAAATAACAGAATAAGTCCTGACACTCAGAACTTGAATAACCCAATCTAATGGAATCAGGATAATTGCTAATTATGAATTTTCCATAATCACAAGAGGTTGTCAACAAGATGAAAAAAAGAACCTTCAAAACCATGAATAAAGTGGTTTTGAAGGTTCTTTTTCGTCTAAACCATGCTACGCCATTAAGGTTTGCTACGACAAACCTAACAGTACGGAGTTCGGCTCCTCCTGAAGCTGTACACGGACATTACATATTACTGCCGTCCAGGCCCGGCCGGAGTGCAGCTGACATTAGCTGCAGTGAGCTTGTCTTCGATCGCTGCACCAGTGGACATGCCGAAGCAAACCTGAGCGACTGTCGTTGCCTCAGATGCAGTCGTATTCAGCACACGATGCTTGACCCGCAATAAAGATTGGGGAGACATGCTGAGTTGATGTATCCCCAGTTCCAGCCAAAGAGGAACGGACCGTTCATCTCCAGCCATCTCACCACATACACTCACATCAATTCCTGCTTGATGTGCCGCTTGTGCAGTCATGCGCAGCATTCGAAGTACAGCTGGATGGTATGGATGGTACATATGTGCAATCTGCTCATTCATACGGTCTACAGCCAGCACATACTGAACCAGATCATTCGTTCCGATACTAAAAAAATCTGTTTCAGCTGCCAATAGATCAGCGATCATCGCCGCAGCCGGTACCTCAATCATAATTCCTCGCTGAATGTTCGGATTATAGGCAAGCCCTCTTGCATCCAAATCCGCCATAGCCTCCTTCAAAAGAGCATCTGCCTGGCGGACCTCCTCCACGGATGAAATCATCGGATACATTACCTTGATATTTCCCATTGCACTGGCTCGCAAAATTGCAGTCAACTGGGTTTTAAATAATTCCTTCCAATCCAGACTGATCCGTATAGCACGGTAACCTAGAAAAGGATTTTCTTCCTCTGGTAGTTGAAGATAGTCCAACGGCTTATCTCCACCGATATCCAATGTACGGATGACTACGGAGTGGTTTCCTGCCTTTTCCGCTATCAGCCGATATACTTCATACTGTTCCTCTTCATCTGGAGCAGATTTGCGATCCATGTATAAAAATTCCGTGCGGAACAGTCCTACACCTTGAGCGCCATGCTTCAAAGCTGCCTCCAGCTCTTTAATCGAACTAATATTGGCCGCCAGCCTCAGGGTGGTTCCATCCTTGGTCACGGCATCTACAGAAGCAAGTACCTGAAGCTGCTCTTTTCTGCGTCGCTGCTCGTCGCGCAAAATTTTATAATGATCAGTTACCGTTTTTTCCGGATTCACATAAACTTTGCCCAGGTCTCCGTCCACAACCATCATGTCTCCCGTTTGAACGGGCAAATTCAGATTGCTCTCTAGTCCTGAAACAAGTGGAATACCAAGTGCACGGGCCATGATCGCAGAATGCGAAGTTTTACCACCATTCATAGTTACAATCCCTAAAACATAGCTAGGATTCAAGTGTGCCGATTGGGAGGGTGAGAGCTCCTTGGCTACCAGAATATAGGGCTGTGTGTCCTTGGGAAGAGTCACCTCCGGTGCACCTAGCAAATGCTTGAGCAACCGGTTCCCCACATCTTTGATATCGATTGCCCGTTCCTTCATATATTCATCGTCCAGTAAATCAAACATTGTCACAAAATGATCAATGGCTTCCTTCACGGCCACCTCGGCCGCCTTGTACTGACGCTCAATAATTCCACGAATTTCATTCATGAATTCCGGATCTTCCAATATCGCAAGATGAGCATCAAAGATGCTGGATTCTTCTGGCCCCACCATCTCTCGAAACTCATCCTTAATAAACTGGATTTCACTTTTGGATGTGCGTATCCCTTCATACAAACGTTCAAATTCCTTTGCAAGATCTACCGCATCCATTTTTTGATCAGGTAAATCCCACTCCCAGCTCGGCAGGACAAATGCCTTCCCGATTGCCACACCTGCTGCGGCGCCGATGCCTTCTATCATGTTTCTACCCCTCCAACATTCCTGTCATGCAGCACAACGGACATTACCGAGGCCTGACCTTTTTTCACTGTTTTAAACGGAGCAAAGCTCCACGACTTGACGCGATCTGGATTCGTGATGACCATAGGAGTCACCAGCGATGGAGCTTGCTCTCGCAGCGCCTGCAAATCAAATTTGATCAGCAATTGCCCCGGTTCCACCGTATCGCCTGCTTCTACCATAGCAGTAAAATTCCCTTTTAGCTGTGAAGTATCAATCCCTATGTGAAGCAGAACCTCAAGTCCCTCTCGTGTGGAGATGCCTAAAGCGTGCATGGTCGGATACAAGTGCATCACAGTACCATACACTGGAGACACAAGTTCACCACGTTCGGGAACAAAAGCAACACCGTCCCCGACCAGCTTCGTCGCAAAAATTTTGTCAGGCACTTCATGAATCGGTAGCATTTTTCCATGTACAGGAGCGTTGAACAAAATTTGAGGGAGATCACGCTCCATCAGCTTCGCGATTTCCTCACGAATCAGTTCTGAATACGTTCCGAATACAACCTGCAAATTACCCCCACCCAGATTGATAAGCCCGGCCGATCCCAAAGCCTTCATCGCTCCGGTATCAATCAGCCTGTCATTGTGGACGGTCAGCCGCAAACGTGTGATGCAGGCCTCTACCTGCACAATATTTTCCTTCCCGCCAAGTGCTTCCAAAATAAGCGGAGCACTATAAGGAATATTGCCGGCCCAATCCTCCAGAACCGAACCTTCCTCGCGCCCAGGAGTTGGAATACGGAACCGCCGGATAGCCCATCGAAACAGTACATAATACACAAGCCCGTACGCCACCCCCACTGGAATTAACAACCAGGCGTTATGTGAGAGATGAAAATTAAGGACATAATCTATAAAACCCGCCGAATAGGAAAATCCGTGATGAATATCCAGCTCAAAGGTAAGCCACATGGCCAGCCCAGACATAACTGCATGAACGAGGAACAAATAAGGAGCAGCAAACAAAAAGGCAAACTCAATCTGTTCCGACACTCCAGTAAAAAAGCAAACAAGCGCAGCTGTCAAAAATGTTTTTTGCACCTTTGGCTTCAAATCTTCACGCGCTTCCTGAATGATCGCCAGCGCAATGGCAGGGATGGCAAACATCATAATGGGGAACAACCCGGACATGAAATAGCCCGCTGTCGGATCGCCAGCAAAAAACCGGGGTAAATCGCCCTGTACAACGTTGCCAGACGGCGTTTTATATGTACCCAGTTGAAACCAAAAAATATTATTAAGCAGATGGTGCAGACCAAAGGCCGCCAGCAACCGGTATAGAATACCGTAGATAAACAGTCCAAAGCCGCCCAAGCTTGATTCCAGACCTACTATAAATTGCAGCCCTCTCTGTATGAGTGGGGCAATAATTAGCATGAGTCCTGCAAACACAGCCGAGAAGAGGCCAATAAGCAGCAGAACAAATCGGGTACCTCCAAAAAATTGAAGCACCTCGGGCAATTTGATGCTTTTGAAGCGATTATAGGCCACCCCTGAAATGACCCCCAAAATGATACCAATGAGCGTCGCCGGTTGAATGAGTCCGTTTCCAAATCTCAATGTGACCTGATCGTATATAGCCATACCAGCCAATGCTGCCAGTCCCGCCTGACCTGCCTGATTCGACATACCTAGGGCAACACCAACCGCAAATAAATATGGCAAAAAATAAAAAACCCCGTGTCCAGCCGCATTTGCCATATCAGACACCATAGGGAATCCCCATGTGGACCAAGGAAGGCTGCCGAGACTTAGCAATATTGCAGCGGCTGGTAGCACCATCGTCGGGAGCATGACAGCACGACCGAGCTGTTGTAAGGATCCGAGCCAATTCATGGCATTCCTCTCCTTTCTATCCCTGATGGTAAGCCGAATAAATAATTTTGTCAAAGCAATGATTCCATCTGCAAAAATATTTATTTACGCTACTACAGGTCAAAAACTTTATCATCACAACAGATAACACTATGAATCCGTTTAGAGCTATTTCATCATCAAGACATACATACATTATATGGATTCCTGAGAGTATAATATACTGTACCATATTCCTCGTTTCGCACCAAAAACCTTCAACCCTGTGAAGCAAGGGAAGAAGGTTTTTATTCATCTGCGTATAGCACAGATCACTGATCCATGTTTATCCTTTACGTACAGCTTGGGTCACTGAGTCCTCCACCTTAATGCAACGATCCATAATAACCGTCATTCCATGCTCCTGCGCAATGTCAGCGGCTTCCTGGCTTATAATTCCCTGTTGAAGCCACAAAATCTTAGCTCCAATAGCAGCTGCTTCACGCGCAACCTCTGCACAGTATTCACTGCGGCGGAATACATTGACCAGCTCCACAGGCTCAGGTACTTCAGCAAGACTGGCATAACAAGTCTCCCCAAGAATCGTTTGCCCTGCCGCCGCAGGGTTAACCGGAATAATCCGGTATCCCCGCTTCTGCATGGCATAAGAAACCATGTATGAAGTACGGTCCGATTTATCAGACAAACCAACAACCGCAATATTGCCTACTTGTTCCAAAATGCTTTTAATCTCTTCTCTCGACGGATTTTCAAAAGCCATTCTGTTCCCTCCTATTCGCATCTTCGTTTGTTTTTATTTTACCCATTCTACAGAAGCACCAAGCGTCGTTAGTTGGTCAAAATACTGCGGATACGATTTGGCGACATGATGTGCATCCTTGATTACTAGCGGCTTCTGTGCGCGCAAACCTACAATCGTCAAGGCCATAATAACACGGTGATCAAAGTGCGCGTTAATTTCCACGCCACCTTCGACACCCTCCGGTCTGCCATGTACGATAATTTCTGCTTGACGTTCTTCTACCCGAGCACCAGCCTTGGTCAGCTCATTCAAATAATCGGTAATGCGGTCACATTCCTTATACCGTAAATTCTCCACGTTATAAAAACGGGACGTGCCTTCAGCAAATACAGCCGCAGCCACCATTGCAAGCACAGCGTCTGTTGCAGCATCACCGTCAAACTCAACAGCTTTCAATCGGCCATTGCCCTTCACAACGACGGTATCGTTCTCATGTGTCAGTGGCACTTCCATCATACGCAGCACATCTACAATAGCGCGTTCTCCCTGTTTGCTCTGCTCTTTAAGACGATGGATGGTAACATCGGAATTCGTTACTGCAGCCGCCGCCAGCACCGCTGCACTCCCTGGATAGTCTCCCTGTACTGTATACGTACGTGGCTGATAGGATTGCCGCCCCGGGACACGGAAAGACATGTAATCATCGCTTGCATGAATGATAATACCAGCCTCTTGTAATACCTCCAGGGTCTGCCCAATGACCACCTTGGATTTCAAATCATGCAGCACTTCGATTTCACTGTCTTCCTCCAGTAAAGGCGTAAGGAATAGCAGGGCGCTCAAATATTGTGAGCTAACCGAGCCGGACACCTGAATTTTACCGCCCTTCGCCTGACCACCCTGAATACGAATTGGCAACTTACCTTCACGATGATCTACTTTCACGCCCAGTTGCCCCAGTGCATCGATTAAATCATCATGGGGTCTCTTGCCCAATGAGTCGGGGTATGTATTAACAAATGTAACATCCGGACATAGAGATGCAATACCCATCAAAAAACGGAGAACCGCTCCTGCGTTTCCCACATTCAATTCCTTCACAGCTTGAGGATGGCTACCAAAACCTGTAATCACTATTTTTTCATCATCCTCTTCCAGTACTGCACCCAGATCGGCGATACAACGACGCATAGCATCACTGTCTTCACTATGGGCTGGATAATAAATGGTACTTTGTCCTTCAGCAAGTGCCGCAGTGAGCAGATAACGAGTAGTGTAGTTTTTGGAGGACAGGGCCCCAATCTCTCCTTGCAAGGAAGGGGTAGGTCTAACGATAACATCCATAATGTACATGCTCCTTTTCGGTTCAAACCATCCTATTTTACGTTAATTATACAAGTTGTAGCATTCATTTCTCCACCCAAAAAATAAGAAATATTAATCTAAGTCCCCCAAGTTGAATTCCGTCGGTTAATTAATCTTTATCTGCCTTTAGGATTAAGCGGATTGACAGCCTAGAGATAGCTTAGCTATCATACATAGAGTGTGTGTGACATTTTGCACACGTCAAAAACATACGTAGCACCCAATATATATCAGAAAAGAGGTCCGGCCATGACGCAAATCGCCCTGATTGAACCTTCTGAGTTGCGCGCACGTCTGCAAGCAGGAGAGCAATTGCAATTAATCGACGTCCGCGAAGCGGAAGAAGTAGCGGAAGGCATGATTGAAGGTGCCAAGCACATTCCGCTCGGACAGCTTCCGGGGCGTCTTGAAGAAATTGAACGCACCGGTGAAATTATCTTTATTTGCCGGAGCGGTTACCGCAGTGAACGAGCCTGCGAATATCTACAGCAGCTAGGTTATGAAGGCTGTACTAACATGACTGGCGGCATGCTGCAATGGTCACAAGAGCAATAGAAAACCTACTTAACAAAAGAGACGGGAACCTTCTCGTCTTTTTTGTTTTGACTCAAAGCTTAGACGCGGTAATGCATTAAAATCTTTTGTCCCTATCATACCATAGCGCCAAAAGATTACACAATCCTCTACTGCCATCATAATCGTATCCATAATTATAAATTAAAAAACGGAAGCTTCTTCTACCCATAGGGCAAAAAAGCTTCCGTTGTATTACATAATGCTATTCATGCATATCCGTCCGTTCATTAGAACCATTGATGATGGAATACGCCTTCTTTGTCCACACGTTTGAACGTATGGGCACCGAAGTAGTCACGTTGTGCTTGCAGCAGATTTGCTGGCAAACGCTCAGTGCGGTAGCTGTCATAGTATGCAAGCGCGCTGGAGAAGCCAGGCACTGGAATACCTTGGGATACAGCCACGGAAATCACTTGACGCCATGCATCTTGATACGTTTCAACTACATTTTTGAAGTAAGAATCCAGCAACAGGTTTTTCAAGGCAGGATCGCGGTCATATGCATCCTTGATGTTTTGCAGGAATTGCGAGCGGATAATGCAACCGCCGCGGAAGATCATAGCGATTTTTCCGTATTTCAAATCCCAATCATATTCATCGGAAGCTGCACGCATTTGAGCGAAACCTTGAGCATAGGACACGATTTTACTTGCAAACAGTGCTTTACGTACACTTTCGATAAATTCTTTTTTGTCGCCGCTGAAGGACTCAGCATTAGGACCGCTCAGCACTTTACTTGCCGCAATGCGCTCGTCTTTCATAGCAGACAAGAAGCGGGAGAATACGGATTCGGTGATCATGGACAATGGCACACCCAGATCCAGCGCGCTTTGGCTCGTCCATTTACCTGTACCTTTTTGACCAGCAGCATCCAAGATAACGTCTACCATTGGCTTGCCTGTTTCAGCATCGTACTGAGAGAAAATGTCAGCTGTAATTTCGATCAGGTAGCTGTCCAGTTCCCCTTTATTCCATTCCGTGAAGATTTCATGAAGCTCTTCCGCATTCACATTCAGGACTGATTTCAACAAGTGATACGCTTCACCGATCAATTGCATGTCGCCGTACTCGATACCGTTATGCACCATTTTTACATAGTGACCAGCACCGTCAGGACCGATATATGTACAGCAAGGGTCGCCTTCCACTTTAGCAGAGATTGCCGTTAGAATCGGCTCTACCAGTTTATAGGCACTTTCTTGTCCACCCGGCATGATAGCAGGACCATTCAAGGCACCTTCTTCACCACCGGATACGCCTGTACCAATAAAGCGAAGTCCTTTTTCCTCCAGCTCCTTGCTGCGGCGCTGTGTATCAGGGAAGTAGGCATTGCCTCCGTCTATAATAATGTCGCCCTTGTCCAGATGAGGCACAAGCTGTTCAATCGTGGCATCTGTTGCTTTACCAGCTTGAACCATGATCAGGATTTTACGGGGGGATTCCAATGAGTTCACAAATTCTTCAATAGAGAAAGTACCCGTCAGTTTTTTACCTTCTGCTTCTTTGATAAGATCGTGCGTTTTTTCTGGAGAGCGGTTAAAAACCGAGACGGTGAAGCCTCTGCTCTCAATGTTAAGGGCTAAATTCTTACCCATTACCGCCAGGCCGATCACACCAATTTGCTGTTTTGCCATCTGGTTCCTCATCCTTTGCAACATATTTTGTCTTCTATATCGCCGCTTTACCGCATTACACTTTATGTGAATCGGAACACGTGCACTTCTATTTTAACGTTTTTGATGTAAGAAGTGAACCCCTGTCTATTCACAGATCAAAACACCCCATTTACATGAGGTGTTCAGATGTACTACGCTTCCATCATCAGCAGTTGGTGGGATAGCGTTTGCAGGCGTTCATGGCAATTCCCGATTTTAACCTTATCTCCGTCTGTCATCGCTATAAACAGCTTCTCCAGTTCATCGTCCACTTCCATTTTTAGCAGCAGCAGTCGGGTTTCTCCTTCATTGGAAGCGTACATATCCTCCATTTCCTGTGCGGACAGCACCGGTCCCTTCTGATAAATGACACGCTGCTTAAAGCCTGTAACCTCGACCAGACGAATGACCTCACCAAACAAAATATTTTCTACCAAAATATGATGATCCTTGACTCTTTTGACAATGGCATGACCTCGGGTACTTCCAATCAGCTTCTCCAACCACTCAGCCAGCTTGGCATCGCGGATTACATAATCTCCAGCCAACTTGTAGTGTCCTGTGCGCAGCTGTTGAAAACGGAGCTTCACCAGCTTACGCCCGGTTCTCACCGACAAAACCAGGTACGACTCATCCTCGCTCCAGTACAGCGAATACCCTTCCGATATCAAATCCTTGATCAGATTATGGATATGCCGACGGCTAAACCGGAGCTCTAGATTGCAATATTCTACCTCACAGCCCTTGTTCACGGCATTCCCTCCTTTTTCAAGTCCGATTCAAGAAGTCCGGCTACAGCAAGCCTGCGGCTTTCCCGCTTGATCTTCCCTTGCTCTATTTTATACTTCATTTTATGTAAGGGTACTTGGTTATTTGACCTATTTTTATGAGTAACAGCGAACAATCCTACTTTTGCCTTATATGCTTGTTTCAAACCTAGTCTAAAGTCGGCCAAGCCCGGCGGCATTATGCTATAATTGGACATATTACGCCACACGTTATGGCTTAACCCAGTTACAGGAGGAAAAGGAATGACATTTAGTGGATTTACTGCAAAGGACTTCGATGTTTTTGAAATACCGGGATTGGAGCCTCGTATGGAAGTGCTGATTCAGCAGGTTCGGCCCAAGCTGGAGGCAATTGGCGAGGAATTAGCCCCATTTCTGACGGACTTATGTGGAGAGCCTATGCACGTTCACGTCGCCAAGCATGCACGACGCAAAGTCAATCCCCCCAAAGATACTTGGGTAGCCTGGGCGGCAAATAAGCGCGGGTACAAGGCGCTGCCGCATTTTGAGGTAGGTATGTTCGCTTCCCACCTATTCGTTATTTTTGCAATTATTTATGAAAGTCCTAACAAAGCTACATTTGCCCAGGCACTCGAAGCCAATCTGAGCGATGTGCGCTCTAACCTGCCTGATCATTTTTACTGGTCCATGGATCATATGGCTCCGGAAGGCACAGAACAACAACATATGGATAATGAAGATTTTCAAACGATCATCCGCAAGCTGCAACAGGTAAAAAAAGCGGAGGTCATGTGTGGAATCCGTATTGACCGAGAAGATCCACTTGCCAGCGACGGGGCTGCATTATTACAGGCAGTGCGTTCTACCTTTGAGCATTTGCTGCCGCTGTACCGAATGTCTTTCTCGAAAGAGTAGCCCTCGCCGCTTTTCAAGGCGCTGTTCAGGCCTCTACAGTCTTCCTGCGTGGATTGCGCGCCAGAGCCAGGTGGCAGCCAAACATGAGCAGCATCACGACCCCACTGATGATAAATGGAGCTGTGTGTCCGGCACGGTCCCATAGCACTCCTGAAACGAGCGGGCCTATAACCATGCCGGAGCCTTGAAGTGTTAAAAAAAAGCCCCACACCGTTGCTCGCTCGCTTTCCGGAATCAATCGGGCAAGAAAGGTGTTCCATGCAGGCAAAATGAGCGCATATCCCAAACCAATAAGCGCCACGGATACAAACACCAGCGGAATAGATCGAACGATTGAGAAGAAAAACAGCGTAATTCCGGCTAGCAAAAAGCCAACATGTAGAAAATACTCCGTTCCAAGTCTGTCGACCAACTTGCCACAAGGGATCAGTGCCAGCACAGTCACCCCACCGCCTGCAATCAGAAGCACGCTGTACAGGTTTGGTGAAATCCCGAGGTCCGTCCGAGCGTATAGCGTCAGTACCGGGCTGATTAAACCGATAACAAAAGACTGCAAAAACAGCGCCGGGTAAATTAACGGATTGACGTTAAGCTTTGTTTTGAGCACGCCGATCGTCTCCTGGATTCCTTTCAGAATTTGCTGTTTCTGCTTTGTGTACCCATCAGACGACACTAGAGCGCTCTGTTTGAGGTCACCTTTATCAGGAGACCTTTTCGGTCCTGGCAGCATAAGAGCAACCAACAACAGTACAATACTGCATCCTATCAAAATCATGAACACCATGCCGTAAGAATGCCCATAGTGGGATATGGCAAAGTTCATAATGAGCGGCCCCAATCCCGTTCCACCCATAGACGCAATTTCCAGTGTGCCCATCGCCGCGCCATTGCTGTTATTAGGCCCGGACATTTCGGTCGTTCCGGTCATAACACAAGGCCAGAGCGGAGAAGTACCCAGACCGAGCAGCAGACACGCAACGACGAGCCACACGGGCTCTGTCAATACGCTCAGCATAATAATCGCTACAAGCGTAAACAACAGTGCGGTCGACATCGTTCCGCGGTAGCCGAGCCGTTCAGCCATCCAACCCGCCGGTGCCCGAAACGCATTGTCTCCAAAATACTGAAGCGAAAAGGCCAAACCAATAATCCCGGCCGACAAACCAAGCGTTTCTCCCATATATACCGGCAGGATGGATACCAGAAGAGATCCTTTCATAAATTCGACCAGAAATACCAAAACCCACAATTTGCTAAAAAAAGGAGTCCACAGCCGCTTCGGAGCTTTTTTTCGTCCATTTTGCCTCATCTAATCCACTTCCTCCACCTTCGTTTTTTGGCTGTATAGACCGGGTTATCAGCCTACTCCACTCTTTCGCAAATAAATGCGCCCTCAATCGCTTGCATTCCTACTTCAAACTGCTATACTCAATTTTGTTCTATTATCACTTGCACAGGATTGTCGAAATCCTGCACGAAAGGTTGTGACAACACTAATGAATCAAAGCAACACCCCGCTTTTTACTGCTTTGAAAAAGCATGCTCAGAGCAACCCGGTTCAATTTCACATCCCAGGCCATAAAAAGGGAGTGGGAGCTGATTCGGAATTTCGCGAATTTATGGGGGATAATGCCTTTTCCATAGATATGATCAACATCGCTCCATTGGACGATCTGCATCAGCCATCAGGCGTCATCGAAGAAGCTCAAAAGCTTGCAGCAGAGGCCTTCGGAGCTGATTATACGTATTACAGTGTACAGGGGACAAGCGGAGCCATCATCACCATGATTATGTCGATTTGCATACCTGGTGATAAAATTATTGTACCCCGAAACATACACAAATCTATAATGTCTGCCATTATCTTTGCTGGTGCAAAGCCGGTATTTATTTCTCCAGTCAGTGATGAGAATCTCGGTATTCACCACGGGGTTACAACCAAGTCCGTACGTCGGGCATTGGAACGTCACCCTGACGCCAAGGGCGTCCTTGTTATCAACCCGACATATTACGGTGTGTGCGCCGATTTGAAGGAAATTGTAGATCTCGCTCACAGCTATAATGTGCCGGTCCTGGTCGATGAGGCTCATGGAGTACTGATTCATTTTCACTCTGATCTACCGATGTCCGCCATGGAGGCGGGAGCAGACATGTCAGCTACAAGCGTTCACAAGCTGGGTGGTTCCTTGACTCAAAGCTCAATTCTGAATGTAAATACGAAAAACGGATACGTTAACCCACAGCGTGTACAAACGATTTTCAGTATGCTGACAACAACGTCGACTTCGTATATTCTGCTGGCTTCGTTGGACACATCCCGACGTAATCTGGCCCTTAACGGTCATGAAATAGCACAACGCGCTCTGGAATTGGCTGAATATTGTCGTTCAGAGGTCAACAAGATTGAAGGGCTATATTGCTTTGGCAGCGAAATTCTTGGCACGGAAGCTACCTATGATTATGATCCAACCAAAATTACGGTTCATATCCGCCATTTGGGCCTTACCGGATACGATGTGGAGAATTGGCTGAGAGATCACTACAATATCGAGGTTGAGCTTAGCGATATGTACAATATTCTCTGTTTGGTGACCCCTGGTGATACCAAAGAGGAAATTGAAATTTTGTTGAAAGCTCTGCGTGAGCTGGCTTCTCTGCACTATTCCACAGGTCAGGAGCATGAGCTAGTTGTAAAGATACCGGATATCCCTCAGCTCTCCCTCATTCCAAGAGACGCTTTTTATGGAGATACGGAAATCGTGCCTTTCAAAGAATCTGCAGGTCGTATTATTGCAGAATTCATCTATGTGTATCCACCTGGTATTCCAATCTTATTGCCAGGAGAAGTTATTTCGCAGGACAATATTGATTATATTGTTGATCATGTAGAAGTAGGCCTGCCTGTTAAAGGACCTGAGGACCGAACAGTACATCAGGTGAAGGTTATCGTCGAAACTGACGCTATTTCATAATATTGAACTGTCAACACATGCTTAAAAAACATGTTGATAGTCAAGAAAAAAAGCCCCCATTCGGGGGCTTTTTTTCTTGAAGAGCTATACAGCTGCTGCATCCAATTCTATTCGTATTGGGCAACAAGCTCGCTATATGCGGCTTCTACACGTTTCCACTCATCTTCGTCCTCAATATTGTAAAGCACCATTTCTTCGTTTTCTTCTTCCATACGAAGAATAATGCCATCCGCTTCAGGATTGCCTCGCTCAAGCAGAAGAGCATAAATGTGATCTTCTACGTCAAAGGTCTCTACCAGCACCATTTCTACATCTTTACCATTTTCATCAGTTAGCGTAAGAACCATTTCTTCATGTTCGTGGTCATGATCGTGGTTGCAGGCTTCACCGTGTTCATGTTTGTGATCACTCATGGAAATACCTACCTTCAAATTGTTTTATTTTCCCCCGTATCGTAACATGATCAAGGGTGCAGGTCAATTTGTGGTATGCCTAATTTATCGCTGTAATGACTTTTTCGGACACCAAGGTATAGCTGCCGTCTTTGCTCTCTTTAATATAGAAACCAACCCGGTAATTCCCTGCTGTTTTGAAATCATACGTAAAGTCGTTCGTACGGAACCAGAAGTTATCCTTTTGCGCTCCTTTGATATCTTGAGACTGAATATCCTTCACGTTGCCCGAAGGGTCGGTGATCGCTACCTTCACTCCGGAGATATCTGTTTTCAAGGTATCAATTTGACTAAATACATTAAATTTCACTTTATTGCCTTTATTCACGTTACCAAACACAGTATCTCCCTTGAACAGGAACATATGCACATTAGGCTGGTCGAAAACAACTTTTCCACCGGATGGATCAAAATTGACAAGTCCGTTAAAATCACGGATGGGCACATAAGTTTTCCCATCAATGACAACTGCACCATCTTTTGACACTTCTCCATTAATAATCAACTGCACTTGGTCCTTGGCGGATTCCGCCGAAATGGCGGTCCCTCCCATTATTGAAAAGGCCATCATCAGGGCCATCACTCTTCTCCATTTCATAACTACTAATCCCTCCATCGTCATCTGTTTAAAACCTTCTGTCGTACATTTATACCTAGCTCAGCCGCACAAGTTGCGCTGTGTTTCACAAATTGTCCAAAGTTTTTACATAAGGAGCCAAATCTTTAGTTCCGGTAGCATAGGTGATAAAATACGACTGTAGAAGTCCTAGTACACAAAGTCTGGAGGATAAATCCATAATGAGCCTAACGATACAAATGCTTGGCACAGGCAGTGCCTTTGCCAAGCATTATTACAACAACAACGCACTGCTGGACAGCGGAGAAGGCAAACTGCTGATCGATTGCGGTACAACCGCTTCTTTAGCATTACACCAAATGGACGTCCCTTTGCCTGATATTGACGCAATTTTAATCACACATATTCACGCAGATCATGTCGGAGGTTTGGAGGAATTCGGTTTTCAAATGAACATTCTCCATCGTCGCAAGCCTCTACTTTATATTGCCGAACCACTAATCTAC
The DNA here is from genome assembly GCF_054602535.1 of Paenibacillus sp. SEL1. Lineage (NCBI taxonomy): Bacteria > Bacillati > Bacillota > Bacilli > Caryophanales > Paenibacillaceae > Paenibacillus > Paenibacillus sp. SEL1. Next base: position 5,627,698 of record NZ_CM137723.1, read on the forward strand.
CCTTTATGGGAGCATACACTCAAGGGCGGAATGTCACAGCAGGGTATGATTGACAAGCTTGAAGATGTATTCGAGGTAAACGTAATAACGCCTGGTGTACCCACTACATTAGTATCCGGTATTCAGGTGGAGCTAATCCCTACAAGGCATATTCCTGGTAAAAACAGTTATTCCATATTCATTAATGACCGCCTTTTTTATAGTGCAGATATGGTTTTTGACCCTAATTTGCTTCATCATCTGGTGCATGAACGAGGATGTCGGAGTATTCTCCATGAGGTTCAATTACAAGGCGCTGGAGAAGTCCATACGACATTGGACGAGCTGCTAAGCTTGGCGCCATCTCTTCAAGAACGGATTCATCTAATGCACTATAGTGATGATATGGAACAGTTCAGGGAGAAGGCAGGGGTCATGTCCTTTCTGGAGCAGCAACGAGTATATCAACTTACAGAGTTGGAACGTGCAGAGTAGCAGAGTAGCATACTAAATACAGCTTGAACAATTAACAAAAAGCCGCCTGGCTTTCCTACAAAGGATAGCCAGGCGGCTTGCTGTTCTTGAATATAATGATGAACTTGCATTCTAATGTTGCGAGTTAAGGTCAGAACAATGGCAGTTGATCCAGGTTATTAGAAGGATCTCCATCGGCATCTCCCCGAATTCGTTTGCTTCCATCCTTGGCCTTGAACACGTTAACGCCTGCAATTGAGCCTGCCTCAATCTCATTCAATGCTTGGCTATAATCTAAAATCCGACCGGTAGATGTCTGAAAAGACGTAAGGTCGCCATCTCCGTTTTTACGTACTGCTGTAATTTGCTCCCGTTCTGTATTAGCCATGCTGTATCGCTCCTTATCCATAGTATAGTGGAGGAACTTTTACTAGCATGCACATTGTACAGATTTGTATGCACCTTACGCTGTCGACTACAACTTTTTACGCATACGTACATGCGGTATTCCCGCATCGTCAAAAGGTTCATCGGAGATCGTCTCATAACCGAGCTTTTCGTAAAACTTCTCGGCTTGACATTGGGCATCTAGCAGCGAGTATCTTAGCCCCAATTCACGTGCACGTTCCTCCAGTGCTAGTAGTAATACACGTCCATAGCCTGCGGCACGATGCTCCTTGAGGACGGCAATACGTTGCATTTTAGCTGTATCTTCCTCATAGTATGTCAACCGACCAGTGGCCACCATTTCACCATGTTCACAAATTAGCAAATGATGGGCCGTATCTCCCAGCTTGTCATAATGATCAACTTCTAAATCGAGAGGAACTTTTTGCTCTTCGACAAACACTTTGGTACGGATCGATATTGCCTCCTGTAGCTGCTCCTCTGTTGTTACACTTATAATTTCTGCGGCCATCATCTGTTCCCCCTATCATTAATTCCAGATTGCAAACTCACTAAATTCGAATTATATATATAAATGCTCATGAAGTACAGGCTGACTTCTATTTTTCCACTTTACATATATGGTTAATACATGATATTATCTAGTAACCGCAGGACGGTAGCTCAGCGGGAGAGCATTATCTTGACAGGGTAAGGGTCATGGGTTCGATCCCCATCCGTCCTATTCGTCAAAAGCCTTGATACTCAAGGCTTTTTTGTTTGTCTCGAGATAAATCCAGTTATCCTGTGAAAAGAAAATAGGTTATTGACCAAAATTTAGTCAATAACCTATTTTTCAATCAAAATGATGCCTACTTCTTCAACAAAGCCTTTCACATTGATCCTTCTATTATATAGAAGAAAAAAAGCAGAACCTCCAGCACAATACGCATAGAACTCTTAGATTACGATATAAACCTCCCCGCTCTCACTGTCAATCTCCGTGGGGTAAGCAGTCACACATCCAGTATCCGGCTCTTGCACCTGGCCAGTGGAAAGGTCAACTTTCCAGTCATGGAGCGGACAATGGATCGCTGAGCCACATATCATTCCTTCAGATAACCGTCCCCCTTTGTGCGGACAACGATTCTCAAGCGCATGCACGCTGCCATCGCTCAGACGGAATACAGCTATCTCTGTATTATGAATGCGAACTGTCCTTGCTCCACGTCGGTCAATTTCGTTCAGATCAGCTATTCTGATTCTGTTGGTTGTCGTATTAGTCTCCATTTTGTCAGCCCCCTATTCCATTACTGGCTTAAGTTCCGGCAGTTGCACAAAATTTTTGCGCAGCTCTTCGTTGTGAATAATTTCGTGCCACGGATCAGTCGTCGTGCTTAACGTCTCCTCAATTCTGGTCACCAGTTGCTTCCTCGTCTCTGCATTCGCGAGTGCCTGTTTGATGGATTCAACTCCGACCCGTTCCACCCAATGGGCTGTGCGTTCGTTCCAATTGGCCTGCTCGCGATAATACTGCAGATAGGCACCGGTCCATTCCATCACTTCATCCTCAGTTTTAACGGTACAAAGCAGTTCAGCTGCCCGAACCTTAATACCGCCGTTACCTCCAACGTAGATCCCCCATCCACCGTCAATAGCAACGACGCCCAAATCCTTGATCGTCGCTTCAGCGCAGTTACGCGGGCAACCAGATACAGCCAGTTTGACTTTGGATGGCGCATTCAGACGTTCAAATGCCTTTTCCAACCGGATGCCCATACCCATAGCATCCTGAGTGCCAAAGCGACAAAAGATGTTACCTACGCACGTCTTAACCGTTCGCAGCGTCTTTCCATAGGCATATCCAGACGGCATATCCAACTCAGCCCAGATCCCCGGCAAATCCTCCTTCTTCACACCAAGCAGGTCAAGGCGTTGGCCCCCCGTAAATTTCACCAGAGGCACATTGTATTTCTCTGCGACAGCAGCAATTTTCTTCAAGTCGGCAGGTGAAGTAACTCCTCCATAAATGCGGGGCACGACAGAATAGGTGCCATCTTTCTGTATATTGGCATGGTACCGTTCATTCGTGAATCTGGATTCCTTCTCATCCTCATAATCCAGCGGCCATAGCATACCTAGATAATAATTGAGGGCCGGTCGACATTTAGTGCAACCTTCCGGTTCGTTCCAGCCCAGCACATTCATCACTTCTTTGACGCTCTTCAATCCCATCTCCCGAATGCCATCAATGATCGCTTCCCGGTCAAGCGTCGTACAACTACAAATTCCCTCTTTCAGCGTTTCTCCGGCTTCTGCGCCTGCGTATAGCTGTAAGAGTCCCTCCACTAATGGCTTGCAGCCGCCACATGATGCCGATGCCTTTGTGCATGCCTTAATCTCCCCGACACTCCGGCAGCCAGCCGCAACCGCCTCTCCAATGTCACCCTTGGATACACCATTACATCCGCATACAATTTCGTCATCAGGCATCTGCTCTAGCATCATGGCGCCACTAGCTTCAGGTTGACCGGGATTGAAGCCAAGTAATAACTCTTTCTCTCGGCCAACCACCGACTCGCCACTTTTGATCAAAGAAAACAGCATGGCTCCGTCAGACGTATCCCCAAACAGAACAGCTCCGATAAGTTTTTCTTCCTTGATCACGATTTTTTTGTAGACGCCGCCAATATCATCCTGATACCGCAGGGAACGTGTTCCCGGTTCATCCTTGTAATCCCCTGCTGAAAACACGTCGACACCCGATACCTTCAACCTTGTCGAGGTAACAGAACCACTGTAGCCGGGAGTCTCCATTCCCGCGAGCCGCTGAGCCAGTACACCACCTTGCTCATATAATGGAGCAACCAGCCCGTAAGTGATTCCCCGGTGTTCTGCGCATTCTCCAACGGCGTAGATTCCGGGGATATTCGTTTCCATGTAATCATTTACGATGATGCCGCGGTTTACAGGGATTCCCGCCGACACCGCCAGTTCAATGTCTGGTTTGATGCCTACCGCCATAACGATCAGATCTGCTTCCAGCTCGCTGCCATCGGCAAATTTCAACCCTTCCACGCGGCGACGCCCCGTAATAGCCGCCGTCCGCTTATTGACCAGAAAAGTCATTCCCTGCTCCTCCAGCTCACGCCGTAGCATAAGGGAAGCAGCCTCATCCAGCTGTCGATCCATAATATATCCGTTAATATGAATAACGGTGACGTCCATTCCCAAGTTAAGCAGCCCCCTAGCTGCCTCTAGCCCAAGCAATCCGCCGCCGATGACGGCTGCTTTTTTGTGCGTCTTTGCCGTCTCCATCATCGTTTCACAGTCACGAATATCCCGAAAACCGATAACACCTTCCTTGTCGGCTCCTGGAAGCGGCAGAATAAAGGCTTTAGAACCTGTTGCCAACAACAACAAATCATAAGAGATGCATACGCCGGAGCGCGACGTCACCTGCTGCTTTTCCGTATCGATAGCTGTGACAGGATCATCGGTATACAATCGAATATTGTTGTCTTCATACCAACTCCAGTCGTTGATGACAATATCCTGCAAACCAGCCCCTCCCGCCAGAACGGAGGACAGCATGATCCGGTTATAGTTTGGATGGGGCTCGGCCCCGAATACCGTAATTTCATAGCTACCTGGTGCAAGCTTCAGCAAATGTTCGAGAGTGCGTATTCCCGCCATTCCGTTGCCGATCAACACTAACTTTTGGATATCGTTCATCAGGTCACTCCCCTTCCATTTGTATCCTTAAAACATAAAAAGCCTGCTTCACATATGGGGATTCATAATATCCCTCACATGAGAAAACAGGCTCCATTGCCGTTTCATCGAATACGCCGTTGTATCCATCAGAGTATGGAATTAAAAAGTACTGTAGCTAATATATAATGGTTCAAATGATATGTCAACATTCCTTACGCAATATCTTATAAAAAATTATATTTTATCACCATGTAACATATCTATGACGTATAAAATATCACTCTCCTACAAAATTAGGATTGATTTTCAGACCAAAACACGCCAAAATGGTTTAAAAGTCCGTTTTAATTTGATGATGGTGAAAAAAATAAGCAGACAGATAAAATTTCATGTCATATTTGTTATCAATGAATACTATCTCATCCCTAACCACCCTTCATGTTACAGAGAGGAGGAGCCCGCTTGCGTTCCTTGTTGGTAATTCACTTACATTCTGACCATGTATCTGAGCAGACACACGCCGTTTCCTCATGCCAAGCAGGACCTGAGTACCTTTTAGAGTCCAACGGATACCTAACTCTGCCCTGCCGCAATGAATCCGAAATCAAACAGCTAATCCTTAATGCAGATGCGGCGGTACTAAACATACCTGTTGGCACTATCAGCATATGGAGTGACAGGCTGGAGCAAGCCAAAGCGGTCCCATTGCTCTGGTGGTGCAGCGCAGAATCAGCGCTATCATCGACAGAGGCTTGTGAAGCTGATGTCACTGTCGATGGCATTCTAACCCCTTCAATGGCAGCCCATGAACTGAATTGGGCTCTTCATTTTAGTGCCAAACGCTTTTTTGAACGCCAGCATTGGCAAAGTGAACGCAAGCAACTGACCGCTCGACTGGAAGAACGCAAATGGATTGATATGGCCAAAGGAATACTGGGGGAAGTAAACGGTATCCCGGAAGCGGAAGCATATGATGTGCTACGCAAAAAAGCAATGAACGAACGCAAACGTATCGTTGATGTGGCCATCTCCATCGTCAAGGCACAGCAAATGCTAAAAGCATAAATCTGAAAGGGGCCTGAACATGAATATCATTGAAATATTAAAAGAAGTGGGTCGTGGCAAAAGGGGCGCCCGGGATCTGAATTACGCCGAAGCCGAAGCTGCTGCCGAACTTATTATGACCCAGTCAGCAACCCCTGCTCAAATCGGAGCTTTCTTTGCCGCGGAGCGCATTAAAATGGAGAGCGTTGCCGAGCTGGAAGCATTCGTAAACGTCTGCCGTAAATATACCCATCGCTTCCCGATGCAGGAAGGTATTGATTTTGCCGGTCCGTACGATGGCAGGAAGTCATCGTTTATCGCCACCTTCGCAACAGCCTTCGTACTCGCCTCATGCGGAATACCTGTAACGATGCATGGCAGCGCACCTCTCCCTCCCAAATGGGGGGTTACGTTACCGCTTTTACTGCAGGAAATGGGGGTTACGTCCGGGAACATGACACGCGAAACCGCCATTCATGCCGCGAAGCTGGCTGGTGTACTATTCATAGCCTCCGAACAGTGGTGCGCGCCCCTGCGAGATCTGCGGTCCATTCGCGAAGAGCTGGGGCTTCGCACGGTGCTGAATACTGCCGAGAAACTGGTTGATTACGGTTCTTCCCCCTATATTGTATTCGGCGTTTTCCACAATACTGTGTTCGAGAAGACGGCGAAACTCATGCAAAATCTCAATTACCGCAGGGCTCTGATCGTCCAGGGGAGCGAAGGATCGGAGGACCTGTTCATCGATCGGCCGACCCGGACTTACCTGCTTGCTAACGGCGAGGTGTCACTACAGGTTATTGATCCAGAAATGTACGGGCTGGATTCGGTGGTACCAGAGCATAACTGGACCCCCGCTGAACAACTGCGCATTACGGAGGAAGTGCTACAAGGTACAGCTTCTATAGCCTTTTCGAATCAAGTGTTACTCAACAGTGCGGTCCGACTGTTCGTTGCAGGACGAGTCGACTCCATAGAGGAAGGTTTGTATACCTGCAAACCGCTGCTAGAAAACGGGGACGCCTGGAATTTGTATAAACACTGGCGGGAAGCTATGCTCAGAACAGAAATAAAAACGGGAGCAAACATATCCGAAACCCGATTGCAATTATAATATCGGCCTCACGCGGTCTGTGATTGCAGGCCATTAACTGTCCAACCCAAAAAGACCAGCCCTCATTCATACAATGAGGGCTGGTCTTTTATGCAAAGAAAAAGTCACTTACTCCATCCTGCTCTAGAACTCAGACCACTCCCCATTATCTGCACTGCTTGCTGCTGCGGCTAGGTGAAGGGGACGAATACGTACAGCTGCCGTTTTGAAGCCAGGCATCCGGCAGAACGGATCAAGATCGGGTCGGGTCGCCCGATTTACATTTTGTATCCCACCCCAATGCATGGGTACGAAGAGCGTGTCTTCGCGGATATGTGGTTTGATTCGGCTGCGGACAGTGAAGTTGCCGCGCTGTGATGCTATTTCTACCCACTCCCCGTCCCTGATATGCCAGCGTCGCGCTGTCCGCGGATGAATTTCCACATAATTTTCAATCTCTCGCGCGGCCAGCGACGGACTTCTGCGCGTTTGTGCACCGGTCAAATAATGAGCCAGTACACGGCCGTTCGTCAAAATAAGCGGGTACTCCTCTGATATCTCCTCTCCTGCTCCACAGCTTTCAACCACCGTAAAAACAGCCTTTTGATCGGAATGGGCAAAGGTTTCCCGAAACATCATATCCATACCGGCTCTGTCCGTAGACGGGCATGGCCAATATACTCCTTCTTCACGACGCAGCCTGTCATATGTGATCCCATAATAATCGGCAGGACCGCCCCGGCTGGCGAGCCGCAGTTCTTCAAAGATATGCTCAGCATCCCTGTAAGAGAAATAGCTGCCCTTGTTTAGCTTTGCAGCCAACTGACACAAAATGTTCCAGTCATCTCTAGCCTCGCCCGGTGCGGGCCTCGCCGCTTCCCGCAGCAGAACGCGGCCCTCCAGATTGGTCATCGTCCCCGTATTCTCCAAATAAGACGTCACAGGTAAAACAACGTCGGCCATCCGTGCGGTTTCAGTGAGAAACATATCCGCCACAACCAGCAGATTCAGCTTTTTGAGGGCTTCCTCCACCAGCCGGACATTCGGGTTAGATACAACAGGATTAGAGCCCATCACGAACAGAGCTTGGATTTCTCGCTGATGAACAAGCTCCATCATTTCATAGGCGGACACCCCTTTTCCCGGCAAACTGCTTGGTTCAACTCCCCACACGGACGCCACATAGAATCGATCTTCTTCATTCTCAATCGATCTGTAGCCAGGAAGCTGGTCAGCCTTTTGGCCGTGCTCTCTCCCCCCTTGCCCGTTTCCTTGTCCTGTGATAGCCCCATAACCGCATCCTTCCCTTCCTATCTTGCCAGTGGCCAGCACCAGATTAAGAAATGCACGCACCGCCATATGTCCATCTGTCTGCTGTTCGACACCTCTGGCCGTAAAAACGATGCCAGTCTCCACACCGCCAAAGGCACGTGCTGCCTGCCGGATCATTTCTACCTCAATTCCGCACAACGCAGCCGATTCGCTCAGATCCACACCCTTCAAATGAGTCAACAGCTGGTCATAGGCGTTGGTCCGCTTGCGGATAAACTCTTCATTCGCAAATCCTTCATCCACAATGACCTTTAGCATGGCATTGGCCAGCACAGCATCCGTACCCGGCTTGATTTGCAGGTGCAAATCGGCGGCCGCCGCCGTTGGTGTCGCGCGCGGGTCAATCACGATGATAAACGCGCCGTTTTCCTTCGCCTCGTGAAAATAAGGCATTAACGTCGGCTGGCATTCAGCGATATTTGTACCTGCGAGTACAATACAACGAGCTAATGGAATATCAGCCAATCTGCAGGTCAGTCCGCGATCAACGCCAAACACTTTACTACCAGCGGATGCCGCTGCCGACATGCAGAAGCGCCCGTTATAATCGATATATCGCGTACCTACAGCCACTCTTGCAAATTTACCGAGTAAATAGGCCGTTTCATTGGAGAGTGAACCTCCACCGTAAATTCCGATTGCATCGGCACCCTGTGTGGACAGTAGCGTAGAGAAACTGCTAGCTATAGTATCCAATGCCTCCTCCCACTTGACGGGAACAAGTTTGCCCTCTTTGCGTATGAGAGGCTGTACCAGCCTTTCCGCATGAGTCGCATGCTGATGCGCATTCATTCCCTTGATGCACAACCTACCCTGCGAGGCTGCATTAGGCTTCCCTTCCGCCTTATACACTGTACGGATGATACCCGCGAGTGTCTCTGTACCCGTGCTAACGGTCATCTTACATTGCACGCTGCAAAACGGGCACTGCGTATCCATTACTGACGATACATGTAGCCCAGCTTCCGGTTTGCTTTCTCCTGACTGACACATCAAAGTCACCTCCCCTTCGCCATTTTTCGTGATTTTATTGTCTGCACACGCTAGATATATCGCCACAACTCCAACTCAACCCGTCATCCTGTCAGCATTGTGGTCCGTAGGCTGCCCGCCAGTTCACTTCGAAGAGCAGCATCAAGCACACTTTCCCGTAGCGCCATAACGCCAGTCCTTTCAATCCACTCCCACATTTTCTCCCCGTACCGGGCACTATGTCGGTATATTCGCAAGCAAACTGCAGCCAGCAGGACCGCTCCTGTCGGGTCCTCCTCCAATCCAAGCAGCTGCCCCTGGCGAACCGGATGCTCTGCATGACCACCGGCATAAACCTCCCAGCCTGCTGGAGATCGGGATATTCCAATATCGTGGACAAATACACCTCCGGGATACTCCGATCCAGGACAAACAGAAACTGTAACCAACGAGGGCAATGCAAGACTTCCCCATAAAGTTGCCAACCGTTCTCTTAGCCAGGCTACTTCTACAAATGCCTGATCCATCAGGTCCGACTTAACAAAAGCCTGATTCTCGGCATTTAGGTTCGTAAAGCGCAGACCCGCAGAGGGCGCTTCTCCTCCGCACCGCTCGGCAACCTGAACCGCAACACCAGAACTTAATGGATTTGTCGCAGATCTGTCGCGCAATCCGAGAGATTCCAAATAATAAAGTACAGCTGGACGACATAATTCACACCCCTGCTGTCTGGTCCAACCGAGACGGGACACTACTTCCTTTGGTGTCTGACAGGCTGCGTCCACCATAGCTGTCTTAAGCGAATCATGATCGTAGTGCGTACATCCACACACAGGGACAACTTCTTGGGCGGTCGGAGTAACTACAGGCCCGGAAACTGTCGATCGGGACAAACTATTTTTGACCAGTGCAGCCACCAGCGGCCGACAGCCCCCACAGGAACCGGATGCTTTGGTCCGGCTTTTCACTTCTTCCACCGTCTTCAGCTTATCCGTAGCAATCGCTCGCAAAATAGCCCCCTTACTTACGCCGTTGCATGCACATATCATCTCCTCTTCCGGCAGTGCGGCTACCGCATCCTCTGCTCTGCTCTCGCTGTTATCCTGGGATGCAAGCTCTGTAGCCGACGCGCCGCGCCGTACCATACCGAGCAGGGAGTTACTTTCCGCCGTATCTCCGAATAAAATGGCACCAGTGACAGCACCGGCATGCATCATCACTTTTTTGTAAACCTCCTGCATCCCGTTATACTCCATGACCGCTATCTCGCTTCCCTCTTCGCGAATGTCTCCTACGGAAAACAGATGAATCCCCGCTACCTTGAGCTGCGCATACGGAACCGTCCCTTCATAGGGAGCCGTTTCACGACCACAAATAACTTTTGCCAGCACTTTGCCCTGCTCATATAGCGGCGCCACTAGCCCGTATGAAATCCCGCGATGCTCAGCACATTCGCCGACGGCATAAATACCGGGAATACTCGTGCGCATATAATCATCCACGACAATGGCACGGTTTACGGTCAGACCGCTGTCCTGAGCTAATTCGATATTCGGTCGGATACCAACCGCCAGCACAACCAAATCCGTTTCCAACCTGTTCCCGTCCGCAAATATTAATCCTTGCGCCCTGTTTCGGCCTATGATGTTGACCGTTTCCTTCGCCAAATGAAACCTCATGCCCTGTTGTTCCAGCTTTCGCTGCAGAAGCACAGCCGCCGTCCGATCAAGCTGACGGTTCATAAGATACTGCGCATTATGAACAACCTCAGTTTCCATCCCTAGATTCAGCAAGCCTTGAGCGGCTTCAAGTCCTAACAGCCCCCCTCCGATAACTGTCGCCTTACGGTATGTTTTGGCATATCTTGCCATAGTTTTACAATCATTCACATCACGAAAAGCGATTACCCCCTGTTTTCGAGCTCCGGGAATGGGCGGCATGAAAGGCAATGAGCCCGTTGCCAATATGAGCATGTCATAAGGTTCTTTGATGCCGGATTCCGTTACCACCATCCCGGCTGCAACATCAATACGACAGACGCGTTCACCCGCGTACAACTTTACCCCGTTCTCTTCATACCAGTCCCAGTCATGGGTAACGATGTGCTTAAATGAGCTCTCCTCCTGAAGCATTTTGGACAGGAGCACTCGGTTGTACCCGGGACGGGGCTCTGCACCAAATATCGTGATTTGGAACCGCTCTGGCTCCAGATCAAGTATTTCCTCCACACATTTAATGCCTGCCATACCGTTACCGACGACGACCAGTTTTTTCATCATATTAAACCAGCCCCATTCTCCGAATAAAATAAGACAGAAAAAGCCCTTCTCCATTCCATGGAAAAGGGCACCGTTGCCGTAAATGTCGGCACATCGTTGTGCCGATATGTATCTAAGATTACTGAATTGTGAATGTCATGTCAATATTCAATACATGAAAACTGCATTTTTTCACCTCATATTTAATTTTTTGTGATTTTGTGTTATGTATATTGACATAAAACAGATCCTTTTTTATAATTTGATTAAAATCACTCCAACGTGATCATACCAAGTCGACTCACAATGAGGTGTGTCAACCACGGCAATGAGGCCGCAAACCGTTTCCTAGATACCATGTAGGGGCGATTTGCGGCTTTTTCATGTTCAAATTACATTTTGCAGACAAAGAACAACAATTAGAACAGGAGAGATGGAGAATGAACAAAAAAAGTTTCTGGAAAAGCGGACACAAGCCCACCCTATTTGGCTCCTTTCTGTATTTTGATATCAGTTTTATGATCTGGGGAATGATCGGACCATTAGCCGTTGTAATTGCTAATGATTATCCAATGGACCCTGTACAAAAAGCCAATCTTGTCGCCCTACCTATACTTGGTGGTTCCCTGCTGCGGCTCGTGCTCGGATTCATGTCAGATTATATCGGTCCGAAGCTCACGGGACAGATTGGTATGCTTGTCACGATAATCCCTCTCTTGCTCGGCTGGCTGTGGGTTGATTCGCTAGAGCACATGTACGTTGTTGCCCTGCTCCTGGGCGTAGCTGGAGCATCATTTGCAGCTGCGCTGCCGTTGGCCAGTCAATGGTACCCCAAAGAGCATCAAGGCTTGGCTATGGGAATTGCCGGTGCCGGGAATAGCGGTACCGTCCTTGCGACATTGTTCGCCAACCGCATTGCTCAACATTTTGGCAGTTGGGAAGCCGTTTTCGGATTGGCCATCCTCCCCATCTTAACCGTCTTCGTTCTGTTCAGTATTTTTGCCCGCAACAGCCCTCACCGCCCAGCACCAAAAAGTCTGTCGCAATATGCTTCGGTGCTCAAACAGAGGGATGCCTGGGTATTCTGTGCCTTTTACTGCGTGACGTTTGGCGGATTCGTTGGCCTTTCTAATTATTTGACTATTTTCTTTAATACCCAATATGGCCTCTCCGCGGTACATGCCGCCGATTTTGCGACCATTTGTGTGATTGCCGGAAGCTTCTTTCGTCCTGTAGGTGGCTTTTTGTCCGACCGGATTGGTGGTTCAACTATGTTAATGTACTTGTATGCAGGAGCCGGGATTATGCTCGCCGGCATTGCGTTTTTACCGCCACTTGCCGTGGTAGTCGTGCTGCTGTTCGTAGGCATGATGTGCCTTGGCGCTGGCAACGGCTCCGTATTCCAGCTCGTTCCGCAGCGGTTCGGCAACGAAATCGGGCTCATGACCGGTATCGTCGGCGCTGCTGGTGGCATAGGCGGGTACTTTCTTCCCCTTATACTGGGTCATCTATACAAATCAACAGGTTCCTATATGCCAGGCTTTATCTGTCTGAGCCTGATCACATTCTGTGCCTTTACCCTCGTCATCATAATGCAATTGAAATGGCGTAACAGCTGGATGCGACGCTCTGATACAGTTACTGATGAAGCCGTCAATCGCATCGGAGAATTAAATATCTGATGTTCATTAAACATAGAGCTGCGAAGCATTGAATTGTCCCTCAACCATCCCTATAGTCAAAAAAATAGCTTAACTTCGTTTATATAAAATGAAGTTAAGCTATTTTTCATGCGCACTCAATCGAATCACACCTATAAAAACTATGATAATTATCACATTAAATAAATATTTTTCGAAAATATTATGAAAATTAAATGAAATTTTCATTCGAAAAACATTGAAAATCGCTTTCATTTTCATAATTTTTCTTATGTAAACACTTATATAACCATTTTTCACACAACATACTTGTTCACTTGGTTTAAAATAAGGCGTATACTTGTTCACGAATTGTTCAAGGATTAACAAAATGTAATTTTTTAGAAAGAAGGAATTGAAAATGCGTGCTTTTCATTTTACGGAAGACGGATCTATCGAAACTAAATTAACCGGAAAAGATCTACTTGCCAACCCCCTGCTGAATAAAGGAGTGGCTTTTACCCTGGAAGAACGGAAACAGCTTGGACTTGATGGTCTCCTTCCTCCTACGATATTAACTATTGAGGAGCAGGTTCAGCGGGTTTACGAGCAATTTCAGAGCCAACCGGATAATTTGCGTAAAAATGTTGCGTTAAATGATCTTTTTAATCGGAATACCGTTCTTTATTATCGTTTGCTCTCTGAGCACCTAAGCGAAATGCTCCCGATTGTTTATACACCAACAGTAGGCCAGGCTATACAGGAATACAGTCATGAATATCACAAGCCTGGTGGTATGTATTTATCTATCGATAATCTTGCGGGTATTGGAGAGGCTTTTAAGAATTTGAACCTAGACCCTGATGATATCGACCTGATCGTAGCCACAGATTCCGAGAGTATTTTGGGAATCGGGGACTGGGGAGTCGGAGGTATTAATATCTCTATTGGTAAGCTTGCTGTGTATACAGCTGCTGCTGGTATAGATCCTAGCCGGGTGCTGGCAGTTGTTCTTGATGCAGGTACAAACAACGAGAAGCTATTGGAAGATCCTTTATACATGGGGAATCGTCATAAACGTGTACGTGGAGAACAATATGACCAATTTATTGACACTTATGTTCAAGCTGCACTTTCCTTTTTCCCGAATGCCCTGCTGCACTGGGAAGATCTGGGCAATGTCAACGCACGGAACATTATCAATAAATACGGAAATAGTATTCTGACTTTTAATGACGATATTCAAGGTACTGGAGCGGTTACGCTCGCAGGTGTGATGTCTGGTGTTCAATTGTCCGGAATCCCACTGAGCAAGCATCGGGTCCTAGTCTTTGGTCCAGGAGCTGCTGGAATCGGCAATGCAGACCAAATTAGCGCCGCCATGATGCTGGAAGGACTGTCAGAAGCAGAAGCAAGACGTAACTTCTGGGCTTATGATTACCGTGGACTGCTTACCAACGAAACAGAAGGACTTTTTCCATTCCAGGTCCCTTATGTGCGTGATGTTGCAGAATGCCGTGACTGGGAACATGCTGAGGATGGCAAAATCCCTTTGCTTGAAGTCATTCGCCGCGTAAAACCGACGATTATGATCGGTACTTCCGGTGTTACTGGGGCATTTAGTGAGGAAATCGTTAAAGAAATGGCCAAACATACAGAGCGTCCTATTATTATGCCTATGTCCAACCCGACTCCACTTGCAGAAGCAACTCCGCAAGATTTGATCCACTGGACCGAAGGAAAAGCCCTCATTGCAACAGGAAGTCCTTTCGAGCCAGTGATCTATAACAATATTAAGTTTGAAATTGGGCAATCCAACAATGCTTTCGTATTCCCGGGTCTGGGTCTCGGCGCAATCGTGGTAAAATCCAAAATTATAACAGATAGCATGTTTGCAGCAGCTGCCCATGCAGTAGCTCAAATGGTTGATTTGTCGCAGCCTGGTGCTTCCCTGCTGCCAAAAATTAACGAGCTACGAGAAGTATCTGAAGCGGTAGCCGTGGCTGTAGCTAAGGCAGCAGTTCAGGATGGAGTAGCACGTCATCAACCGGACGATATCGCACAAGCGGTTCGAGATGCGATGTGGGACTGCAAATATAAACCCATCAAACAATATGGTCAGGAAGCCGTCCTGGTTTAAAAAATAGCGAACAACATCAAATGTGTACTTGCATATGCAAAGTGATTATTTAACTGATGTCCGCCATTTTTGGCGGACATCTTCATTGGAGGCGACATCATGGCTACAGGTCATATTTTTATTATCTTAATTCCTATTTTCTTTGTCATTTTAATTGGTTATTTCGCAGGATTGTTTAAGGCTTTTAACCCTGCTTCTTCTAAGGGATTAAATACACTCGTGACGAAGTTTGCTCTACCTGCACACTTGTTTATTGGTATCACGACGACACCCAGAGAGACGTTGATTCAAAAGTGGCCCTTTCTTGTGGCTTTGCTACTTGGTGTAATCGGCTTTTATATTGTATTGCTCATTGTTTATCGCTTAATTGCCAAAAAAGGCCTGACTGAATCCTCCATGTTCGCATTGAATTCAACACAGCCTTCTTTTGCATTCATGGGAATTCCGGTTCTGGGCAGCTTGTTCGGAAGTGCGGCAGTCGCCATCCCGATTGCGATTACTGGGATCGTCGTTAATGCCATTCTTGATCCGCTTGCAAGTATTTTGGGAACGGTCGGTCAGCGCAAAACAACAGAATCCGACGGCACTAAAGGCAACTTATTTAAAGTCACTATGAAATCAGTCCTTCATGGACTCAGCGAGCCGCTTGCCTGCGTACCCTTGTTTGGTGTCGTATTGACTCTATGTGGATTCCACGCTCCGAAACTTTTGCAATCCATGTTTGATCAAATCGGCAATATTACTGCTGGTACAGCCCTATTTGCCATCGGGGTAACCATTGGTATCAAAAAGATTACGTTCAGTCCAAAAGCACTTAGCATCGCTGTGCTGAAAGCCATCGTGATGCCTATTGTTATGCTCGGTATTGCTGTTCTAATAGGACTATCCCATGAAGATGTAACCAAAGCCGTACTGCTTGTCGCTTTTCCCGGCTCGGCTGTGGCCGCTATGATTGCTACCCGTTATGAAACACTGGAAACGGAAGCTGCATCTGCATTTGTTATTAGCTCAGTCTTATCGCTCATTTCACTACCCTTACTCATTTCACTTCTTTTATAGGGACAGAAACTTAAGAACCCTTAATGCAATCCAGGTATTTATAGGTATAAAGCATACCCGTTTGCTCTCATTTATCTTATTTTTTAAATATTGTTTGAACAATAAAGTGATTTAGTAAGAATTGAGTTGGAAAAACAACATAAAATCCAGTTTTGCCGACAAGCGGCGGTCCCATCGTTTCATTCACTAGGGGCCGCCGTTCTTTTTGAATAACCTTCTACTCTCCCTTTTAATAAATACCTAACATTTAGAAAGCAAATTGTCGAAATATATATGGGGTAGGTTGTATATGAAACTAAATTGCTAATTCAAAGGAGAAGAAAACGTGAAAAACTTGAAGTGGAGAACTATGTCCTTTTTTGGTAAAAATCTATTAATCTCTTTTCTTAACATCGTATTAATAGGTGCTATTCTCATCACATCCAGCTATATACTTCAAAAGAACATTCTCACCACGCAGCTGCAAGACCAAGTTAAAGTATTGACTAAAAAATGGGCAGAAGATGTTGACAAAACAAAAGTACAACAAGCATTAAGCGAAAAAGATTATAACGGTTCTGCTCAACAGGATTTACGCAAATTCCTAGATTCTATCCACACATTTTATCCTAATGTTGCCCAAGCTTACATATTTGGCACAGAACTAACAGAAGGAAATCAAACCTCCATTATTGGCGTTCCTACAAATTTAGTCCAAGCTTTCCAAGACTCGAAGATGAATATTGGGGATATGTACACTCTTCCAGACGAAAATGTACAAGGTGTAAATAAAATGCTTCAATCTAAAGACTCAGCGTTTAGCAGCTTTTATACTGACGATTTTGGTACATGGACGACCATTGTTTACCCAATTACAGATGAAAGCGGTAAAATCACAAGTGCGATATACTTTGACGTAGACGCGAGCTCTGTACCTAACGGACTTCATAAATTGCTTGTATATGGTGTTTCATTGCTCATTCTGTTCCTTGCGATCTTCTTAACGGTCCAATATTTACTGGTAAAACGTACCCTCTCCCCGATTCGTAGCTTGATGAAGGGCATTGAAGAAGTCAGCGAGGGGAATCTGAATGTAAAAATTAAGACAGGCGAGGACGACCTTGGCATTATTAATCAAAAATTTAATTCTATGATCAAACGCCTTAACGATACCATGGTGAAAGTACAGGATACGACACAAGAAGTTACGGGATCTGCCCAGGAATTGTTAAGTATTAGCGAGAAAAACAGTACGAATACGAACGTCATTAATAGCAATATTCAGGAAATAACCCAGGGGCTTGAAGCTCAGGATCACGCAGCACATGAAAGCTCCAGAGCTATGAATGAAATGTCGACAGTCATCCAAACGATTGCCGAAAGCTCCTCTTCCGTAGCCGATCAAGCTTATTCTATGGAAAAACGCTCCGTTGAAGGCAACCAGGTAGCCCAAAAGCTTTCCGCTCAAATGGACTCCATCTCCACTACAATGGAAAGTACAGCTGATTCCGTTAATGCGCTGCAGAACCGTTCTAACGAAATCAGCAATATCGTCAGCATCATTACAGGCATTGCCAGTCAAACGAATCTGCTTGCACTGAACGCTTCTATTGAAGCTGCCAGAGTCGGTGAAGAAGGTAAAGGTTTTGCAGTAGTAGCGGGAGAAGTGCGTAATTTGGCTGAACAGTCTCAAGAGTCTGCCAAACAGATTGCAGAGCTTATTGAAGAAATCCAAAAAGAAATTGAGCAGACTGTAAAAGGCATCAGCCTTGGTACAAAAGAAGTTCACATTGGGCTAGAAGTTACGAAGCAAACAGGCGAAATGTTCTCTGAAATTTTAGATGCGTCTAATAAAGTGTCGTCACAAATTCAAGAGGTATCCAGCGCAACGGAGCAGATCTCGGCCAGCACGCAGGAAATGTCAGCTACCTCTGACGAGCTGTCTTCGACAGTTAGCAAAACAGTCGACAGCAGCAAACAAATCGAGCATACCATTGGAGAACAGGCTGAGTCTATGGCTTCTATTGTCCAAGCTTCTGACAAACTCACATTGATGTCTGGGGAGCTGGAAGAGCTCATTTCGTTCTTCAAGGTGAACCGGGAAGCCTAATTTTATAACTCCAAGTAACTCAAGATAACAATAAAGAACCTCTAGTCTGCATAGAATGCGAACTAGAGGTTCTTTGATCTACTCTTACATACTTCTTAATTTATAAATCCTTCCAAAGCTGAGGTTGGTTTACCGTCAGCCTGCCAAGCACCTTTGTTATAACCTTGATTGTAACCTGGAGTTGCAGCCGGCTCCCAATAAAATACCCCTGTACCCTTGCCGCCTCCAATGTTACGAACCTTTGTTTTGATTGCAGAAATAAATGCCTTGGAAGCAGCAGGTTCGTTATATTCCATTCCGATTTCACTGATGACAATGCCTTTGCCGTATTTGGCAATGAGGTTATTGGCATTGGTAATCGTCTGGTCCACCTTACCCTGCCAGTCAGAAGGAGACGGATACAGAGACAGCCCGATGAGATCAAACTGAGCTCCATTATCAATCAGCCCACCGATATTCCAGTTCAACACGGAACCGTTATCCCCGTTGGCTAAATGTACGATCGTTTTAGTACTGCTGCTAACCGATTTTACAGCATTATTACCTGTATTGACGAGCCAGGCATAGTTTTTCATGTTCACCGAAGCTTTGCCGTCTTCCCAGAGCATTCCATTGTTCGTCTCATTACCGATCTGCACCCAGTCCGGTGTTACCCCCTTGCTTTTCATCGTGTTCATAACATAGACCGTATGAGACCAGACTGCATCCATAAGTTGTGTAAATGTGAAATTGCGCCACGCATAAGGTTTGTTCTGTTGCCCTGGATCTGCCCAGGAATCACTATAATGTAGAGTCAGCATAACGCTCATGCCCAATTTTTTAGCTCGCTGTGCCAGTTCTGCTGCCTTTTCGGCATTCATGTATCCGCTTGCATAATCTTTCATGTCAGGGTTTACCCACACACGGATACGTACCGAGTTGATCTGATAGTCATCCCGCAAAATTTGCAGTATATCCCGACGAACACCCTTTTTATCCTTCCAAGTCATACCTTGCGCTTCCATTCCTGCTACCCAGCTTATATCTGCTCCTTTGGCGAAAGCAGGGGCGGCCGAAGCCGCACCCAACCCCACAAAGCCCAACGGATACAATAAGCTGGATAACAAGATCAACATCGCAAATACCATAATGCGGTTACCTGTTTTCATAAGTACATCCTCCATTCAAATTGTATACTCCTCATTGCCTCTGACCAATCTACCAGCTCCCTCACTCGGGAAAACGATAGAGATCACACTTTAATATCATGTTCTATTTATTGCGCTCTGTCTTTAAAACCTTAACAGCGTAGGCATCCAATTGAACGCTACCGTCTTCTATCGCAGGATTTTCAAGCATATCCGCATAAGTTCGTCCATCCAACGTAATCTTTTGCGGCTCATGCGTGAAATTCAGTATAAAAATATAATCATGAACCCCATCGGTACGAATCGCCGTATTCACTCCATGAGGCAACTTCACATTGAGCGCTTTACTGATTCCTGCATCATCAATTAAACTTCTGTAAAAATGACTGTGGAATAGTCCGATGTTGCGTGATGCGATGTAATAAGCCTTTCCCTGTCCCAAACGGTTCACCGTCAAAGCCGGACGTCCTGCATAAAAGTCTGAGCCGTACACAGCCAGTACCTCTGCACCCTCCGTATGAATGAGATCACACAATTCTACAGCTTCATACTCCCCATGCAGATCCAGCTCATTGCCTTCAACCGGCAAAATGTGATTACGATCATGATCATGCAATCCGTCAATCTCTTCCGACCAGATCCCCAGCGTCTTACGAAGCGGGCCCGGAAAGCCTCCAAGGAAGCACAAATCATGTTCATCTACGATACCAGACCAATAGGTTGCTACGAAAACGCCGCCATTTTCAACAAATTTCTGTATACGCTCCCCCACACCACTGCGGACCATATACAACATCGGAGCTACCAAAAGTTTGTATTTGGAGAAATCTGCATCCATATGAATGACATCTACAGGCACACCCTGCTCCCAAAGTGCCAAATAATGCGCTTCAGCTGTCTCCTCATATTTCACACCTTTGTTCCGCGGTCCCTGTGAATCGTTGATTCCCCAACGGTTCTCCCAGTCAAAAATGACTGCGGCCTCCGCCGGTACAGTTGTACCGATAACCTCCTCCAGTTTTTCCAGCGCATTACCGACATGGGTCACATCCCCGAATACCCGAGTGTGCTCATGTCCGACATGATCGACAACCGCACCATGCAGCTTTTCACTCGAACCCCGGCTTTTCCGCCACTGAAAATATTGAACGGTGTCTGACCCGTGTGCCACAGCCTGTAAAGACGATAGCAGATGCATTCCCGGCCGCTTCAGCTTGCTAACGTCTTGCCAGTTCGTCAAACTCGGCGTACTCTCCATGAGCATCCAAGGCTTGCCTCCCTTGATTGAACGAATAATATCGTGCATCATAGCCACTTTCGCAGCTTGACGGCTATCATCTCCCTCACGGTCATGCCACGTCGGGTAACTATCCCAGGATATAACATCGAGCAGATCAGCAAACTTCCAGTAATTCAATCCTTCAAAAAACTCCATTAAATTGGTTGTGACTGGAATAGCTGGATTGGCAGCCTTGAGCGGCACAATCTCATGTTTGATAAAATCTGCGGTCTGATCGGTCACAAACCGTCTCCAGTCCAAATTCATAGCATGGACCTGTGTCTCACCATGAGGTGCCGGAGACTCAATTTGGCTCCAATCTGTAACTGTATGACTCCAAAAGGTCGTCCACCATGCGTGATTGAGTTTGTCCAGCGTACCGTATTTATCCTGGACCCAAGCGCGAAATGCCTCCTGACAATAATCACAGTGGCAATCTCCACCAAATTCATTGGAAATGTGCCAGCCAATAACAGCAGGATGGTTAGCATAACGCTCAGCCAGCTTCGTGTTCATGATACGCACTTTTTCCCGGTAAACAGGTGACGTAGAACAGTGATTATGGCGAAACCCATGCAGATTACGGACACGGTTAGCCTCCACACGCAGCACCTCAGGATATTTTTGTGACATCCAGGCTGGTCTTGCTCCACTCGGAGTGGCCAAAAACGCATAAATTCCGTTCTCAGCAAACGAATCCAGAATACGGTCCAGCCACTCAAATGTAAATACACCTTCCTCAGGCTCCAATGAAACCCATGAGAAAATGCCGACAGACATCACGTTACATTTGGCTAGTTTCATTAGACGGATATCCTCCGCTAACACCTCAGGGTAATGCTGCCATTGCTCCGGGTTATAGTCCGCTCCATGCAGCATACGTGGAACTCGCTCACTAATGGGATGGTACTTGATTATGTTTTGATTCGTCACTACAAATCATCTCCTTCTATTAATTTAATTTCTGTTACTCTTTGACGGAGCCTAGCGTCATACCTTTAACAAAATACTTTTGTAAAAATGGATATACAATTAGAATAGGCGCTGCACCAATGAAAATTTGCGCAGCATTAACCGTCGTTTGAGAAAGTAATTCCATCTCTTTGGGACTCATGCTCATGGAACTCATGTCCTTCTGAATAATTACAGTTTGCAGGAACGTCGCCAGCGGATAATCCTTTGCATTGCTCAAATAGAGCAGACCGTCAAACCAGGAGTTCCAATGAAATACCATACTAAACAGCGCAATCGTCGCAATGGAAGGCATGGATATCGGTAAAAAGATACTAAACAATGTCCGAAAATGTCCTGCTCCGTCGATCAATGCGGCCTCTTCCATCTCTTTGGGAATTCCTCTAAAAAAGTTCAACATAAGGATGACCAGAAATGTGTTGACCGCTCCTGGCAAAACAAGTACCCAGAAACTGTCCATGAGGTGGATCTTTTGAATAACCATATAGAATGGAACCAGACCACCGTTAAAAATCATGCTGAATACGAACAACCATGAATATACGTTTCGGCTACGGAACACAGATGTTTCCTTTGAAAGTGGATAAGCAGCTAAAAAGGTAATAAGCAGTGTTAAGCCGGTTCCCAATACAGTCCGACAGACAGAAATCCAGATGGAGTGCAGAAAAATCGGGTTATTCATCGTCTTCTTATAGGCTTCTAATGAAAATTGTACCGGCCACAGTCCAACCAGATTGGCATCTGCAGCTGATTTAGCACTAAATGATACCGCTAACACATGAATCAGCGGAACGATACACATGATGGACAAAATCACAAGCAAGCAAATATTAAACACATTAAAGATGCGGTATGGCGTTGTTTTATGATACATGACTCTCCCTCTTTCAGCCTCGTGGAATCAAAATATGCGGTAACCTGCCCATTTGTAAGCAAGTCGATAAGATATCAGAATGAGAATCATACTGATAACGGATTTGAACAACCCGATAGCAGTGGCAAAGCCCATTTCCCCATTGATTAACGCTGTCCGGTAGACGAATGTATCAATAATATCGCCTTTTTGGTAAACCAGCGGATTATAAAGGTTGAAAATCTGGTCAAAACCGGCGTTCAGTACATTGCCAAGTGCAAGCGTTCCAACAACGACTACCATCGGAATTAACGAAGGTACAGTGATGTGTAGCGTCTGTCTCCAGCGGCTTGCTCCATCCATTTCAGAAGCCTCATACAACGAAGGATTAATACCCGCCAGTGCAGCAAGAAATACGATGGTGTTGTATCCGAACTCCTTCCATATATCCGATACAATGACAGTAAACCGAAACCAGTTATTATCTCCTAGAAAAAAGATAGGCTGAATCCCGAAACTACCGAGAATACGGTTCATAAATCCATCTGTAGCCAACAGGTCAATCAGAATTCCGCCCAAGATGACCCACGACAGAAAGTGTGGCAGATAAACCAGTGTTTGAATGGATCGCTGAAGTCCAACCTTGCGAATTTCATTCAGCAGTATAGCAAAAACAAACGGAACCACCAGATTGAAAAACATCTTTAACACAGCAATAATTAGCGTATTCCAGACGACTTGAAGACTGTCCTCCCGTTGAAACAAAAAACGGAAGTTATCCAGTCCAACCCACTCGGAACCAGTTATGCCTAGCCAAGGTTTGTAATTTTGAAAGGCCATCACGATGCCGCCCATCGGAATGTAGCTGAATACAATTAAAAAAATGATGGCTGGCAGCAGCATGATATGAAATGGCCACGTACGTTGCAGACTTCTCATTGCAGTTCCTCCTGTAACTCTCATGGTATACTTCAATTATAAAAGCGTTTTCGCGGTCCCAACAGTTCAAAAAACCAACATACATGGCACAAAAGCAATCATTTTTTTAAGCTCGCCAAACGAATAAAACTTTTTTTCAAATACACCATGATAGCGCATTCATTTCTACTCGATACGGGTAAAGCTGTAGTAAAAAGGCTGCCCACCTCGGGACAGCCCTCCTACTCTGTTACAACATCATTGGTTTTTACTTTTCGACGCTTTTATACCATTCGTTTACTTCATTTGTAATTTGTTCGCCACCAGCTGTTTTCCACGTCTGCACAAAGGTATCAAAAGCAGAGATCGGCTGCTTGCCATAAATAATTTCATTGAAGGTCTGACTTTCAATCTTATCCAGATAGTCCTTTTTAGCCTTCATAGTTGGCGTAGTAGGGCCCGTGAACTGATCTTTCATGGAGATATCTTTCTGTTCCATAAGCACTTTGGCAGCTGCGGGAGTATCTTTCCCGTAGTTCACCATTACATCTTTCTCCAGACGGGTCTTCGGTTCTGCGCCGTTAGCCAAACTTAACAAAGCCTTCATTTGGGCATCAGGTATACGCGCACCATCACGAACCAGCAAATAACGAATAGAGTTTACATAACCGCCTGGTATTTTATCGATAGACATTAGCTTGCCGTCCGCATCCAAATCATAATCGTAGCCTTTAAACAGCCCATTCGACAAATCGCCGTCCGGTTTGGCATTAGCATAATGGTCAAACAAATAATTTTGATAAGTGAAAAAAGCTTCAGGATGCTGCATTTGTTTGTTGATTAATACGACACCATTGGTGTATTGCGTTCCGTGACGCATCGCTTTGTTGTCAGGACCCGCTGGAATCTTGATCGGCTTCCACACGGCACCCGGCGCATTTTTGACTGTATCCTGAAGCGGCCAGCCGCTCATCCAATATGGTCCAGGAATCATACCGGCTGTTCCTGCGACTGTAGGTTCTGCCGTTTTATTTTCATCCCACAATGCTGCTTCCTGAGGAATATATCCCTTTTTGAGCCACTCGCTCAGCTTTTGCAAACCCGGCTTCATGCCAGGCTGCACGGAGCCATATTCCAAACTGCCATTCGTGCCTTTGTTCCACTGCTGAGGTAGAGTGCCGTATGCCCCGAAAATCCAGGATGGGTCACCCATCCAAGTGTTCATGGATGTTTTAAAACCGATGCTGAGCGGAATCACTTTGTTCGGAGCCAGTCCGTCCGGATTTTTATTTTTAAAGGCATCCATCACTTTTTCCAGATCATCCATCGTCTCTGGAGCCTTCATACCCAGCTTATCCAACCAATCTTGTCGTACCCACAATACATAATCATGGTTATAGGCAAAATCAAGCACAGGAATACCCATTTTTTTGCCATCTCGGCTATACTGATTCCATACGTTTGTATCCTGATTCATCGCCTGCTTCCAGGAATCCGAAGCGTACTTGTCAAACAACGGGCCTACCTCTGCAAACATACCAGAATCGATCATGTCTTGTGCCAGTTGCTCATTCTCCGTCCCCAGTACAACGACGTCCGGCATCTCCTGACCGGAGGACATAGCCAAACGCAGCTTCGTAGCAAATGCGCCATTCGTATCCGTGACGGACCAGAGTGATTTGATATTAATACCGAATTTCTCTTTAGCCCATTTGGTCGCAATGTTATTTTCGATAGATTCACCATTTTTAAATTTTAAGGCGGGATCTACACCCCATACCGTGGAAATTGTGACTTCTGGATTGTATTTTTCTTTGTATACGTTTTCAGTTTTAGCTGTGCTGTCCGCATTTCCATCATTCCCCGTACCTGAGCAGCCCACAAGGCCCACTCCTAATACCATAGTTGCGGCGAGCAACGACAACAGCTTTTTCTTCGAATGAACTCGCATATTGTTCCCCCTCTAAAAATCATTATCTACTCTTTTATTATAAGAGGGCTTTTCTTCACAGCCTATGTCACAAAATAAATATTTCTGCACCTTTCCCAACTGATCTTTGCTGGTTTCGTCCTTACTGGTCCCATCTTTACTGGTCCCGAAATTCATGCGGAGTCATTCCGTAATGCTTTTTGAACATCTTACTGAAATATTGGGGATTCTGGTAGCCTAGTTCTGTCGTAATTTCGTATATTTTTTTGTTGGAATATTTGAGCAAATAAAGAGCCCGCTCCATTCTCATTCGGATAATATAGTCACCCAGACCTTCTCCGGTTTCAGCTTTATAAATTTTAGACAGATAGACTGGATGAAGATAAACCTGATCAGCAATCGTCTTAACAGACAGCTCCTGGCCTTTATCCTGGGAGATGAGCTCCTGAACCTGCTTGACCACATAGCTTTTAGCGCTTTGCTCGCTTGCGGACCATTCAGATTTAAGTTTGTTCATCATGGAAAATATCCACTCTTTGAGGTTGGGGAACGAATGAACCATTTTCTGCGCATGTAACGGATCGAAGCCTACTTGATCCATCTGTGTAATGAAACGTCCTTGTTTGTGCGCTGTATACATAAAGGCGCTCGTCACCGAAATAAACAGCTCATATAAATGCTCGCGTGTATATCCTACCTCTTCCATTTTTCCAAATACACGGCTCACTTTCGCTTCGGCCTCATCCCATTGCCTGGATTCAAGCAGATGAGTAAGCGTAGGGTGCATATAAAGCCCCTCCAGTGACTTAACTGAACTGTGTGGCTGTTCTGTCTGTTCTTCTATGAATAGCAGTGTATCCGTCTCCTCCTGATGGTTCCAGTATAAGGATCTAATTGCTGTCTGATATTGCTTAGGTAGCTCCTCTGGAAAATTAAACCATCCAGTTAATGCAACGTAAATTTCTCCTTTCAAGTAATTGCTCACATTTTTTCGAAAGGTCTCAATCGCCGCACTCAAAAAACGATTCTGCTCATCCGCGCTCCGTTCAGGAAATGAATTGCAATTCCCTTCTATTAATACAATTAAGCAGTCATGCGGCGCTTTGCAATGCCAAACGTGAAAATCAGGTGCGAACACTTCTTCGGCAATATTTCCAATCGCATACTCAATTAAGGAGACTGAATGATAGTCCATATCAGAAAAATGCTTTCCTAGCTGAATAAGCAGCATACTGGCAGGATGTCCCGTGCGTAGCTTGATTTCGTACTCGGACATTTTGCTCTCTATTTTGGGTACTGGTAAATCACGCCCGAGTAGCAAATCATGCATCAAATGGGTCCGCAGTACACCAAAATCGTTTCTGCGGCTATATTGTAATTGATGAACCTTGTCAAATGCTTCCCATTCTTCCTTTAGCGAATCCATGGCGGCTGACACACATTTGATAAACTCTTCATCATCCACCGGCTTTAAAATGTAATCAAAAGCCTTAAGCTGAAGCGCTTTTTTAGCATATTCAAAATCGGCATAGCCTGTCAGTAACAAACTCCGGATATGTGGCCATCGCTCGTTTACTTCAACAATCAACTCCAGTCCCGTCATACCAGGCATACGAATATCCGTAACCAGAATATCAATATCGTACGCTTCCAGCACATCCACTGCTGCTAATGCGGAAGCCGCTTGATGAACCCTCTCGATGCCTAGCGTCTCCCACGGGATGGTAGCTGCCAGACTTTCTGTTACATAACTCTCATCATCTACTAGTAATATCTGAACCATCTGGTCCCTCCGTTTTAACTATATTCGAATTTGGCGAAGGCTCAATTAAACCATTCGCATGCTCTCCTTCTGTTGAGATCGACCATTTTAAAACTGCACGCAATCCTCCCAATGGAGACAAAGAGAATTCCAGTCCTGCATCTTCCCCAAAATGTAATCGCATGCGTTGATGCACATTCCATAGACCATATCCATGTTCCTCTTCCACTGGCTTGTCAAGCGTTGATGTCAGGGCAGTTATAGCCTCTCTACTCAAACCGAGTCCGTTATCATCCACAATCAGGTACATATACGAGCCAACACGCTCGGTTAAAATATGGATTACACCATCCTCCGCTTGAGGCTCTATCCCATGCAGCACCGCATTTTCCACCAGTGGCTGCACTACAAGCGGCGGAATCAGCAGACTGCTAGCCTGTGAAGAAACCTGAATTAAGAACGTTAGCCTTGGCATACGCATCTGCTGTATGTTCAAATAATATTGAACAAATTCGACTTCCTCTGACAATGGAACCAAATCCCGCTCCTGTCTGGTTGTATATCGATAATACCTGGATAAATTATGGGCCATGGCCACGACCGCCTCATGATTGCGCAACTTCGCCATACTTGTAATAAACGAAAAACAATTATAAAAAAAATGCGGATTGATTTGTGACTGGAGCTGCTTTAGTCGCGCTTCCTTGACATGTAGCTGCTCAACATACACCTTCTCAAACAGCTCCTGAATCTGTTCGACCATCAGATTAAATTGACTAGACAGGAAAGCAAACTCGTGACTCCCCCTTAGACTTAATCGAACAGCATAGTCTCCATCCTTTAGTCTCCGAAATGCCCGCACAAGCTGAAGAATCGGCACTTGTACCTGTGAATGAAGCAAGTAAGCGCCAATCAAGCCTACCAGCAGCGAGCCAACAACAGTTATATAAAACAGGCGATTCGATGAGTAAATCGGAGACATCATATCGGACAAAGGCATATAATCAATCAAATACCACCCCGTCGTTTGCGAAAGAACGGCATGAACCAGGTAGCTTTCTTCTCCAATTTTCACAGTCAGATTATCAACTTCATGGAGCCCCATTTTTTCTAATTTTGAAATCAGCTGTCCAGACAGCTCTTCATTGGCAGTACGATTATAGATCGCTCCTACGCCTTTTTTATAATAAAAAGGCTCCTTTCGACCATCACCTTTGAAGCGGTCAAGCATATCCTGAATATTACTGCTGTCAAATTCAACTTTAATAATCGTGTTAGCGGTTTCTGGATTACCAAGCGAAGAAAACGGGGATAATGTATACAATGAAAATATAAATTGGTCTTTCCCGTATGATCTTTTTTTGGATACCTGCCAGCCGTCTTTTATCAGCTGATTTAGTTTTTTCTGGTCATATAAACCTGCTCCATTCTCCGATACAACTCGTCCAAGCGAAGGAGAATAGATACTCAGCCCTGTTCTCCAATTAGAAGAGCTTTCCTGAAGCCCAAGCTTGGTTTGAATCCGTTTGACCAGGTTAATTCCATCCAAATTGAGAACCTTGTCCTTCAAAAAAATCGCTTGAAAACTGGCTACATCGGGATCATGAATCAGCAGATGCGGCCAGGAGGAAATCATTTCAATATTCGTATTCACCTGGTTTTGAAAAAAAGTCAGCTGGTTATAATTAGATTGATTCAGCTCCTCACGTAATACACCTGTCGTTGTCTGATTAGAATAGACATATAGGATCAGCACAGGTATGAGCAATACGATAACGATGGAGACGATTTTAGTATAAAAATTAAATTTAAACATGCGTTCTACACATCCTCTGCACAAAAAACAGGCATACTTAAATGGTATGCCAGAGCCCTGACCTTCGTTGCCGTCAGTACATACTATACATTATCAATGGTTGGCGGTGATAATATGTTTGATGCTAAGCAAATGGAATGGTTTGACCAACTATCCGCTGAAGACTTGGCCATTTTAGGTGCCGGCTTCAATACACTAGGTGATTTTTTTGATTTTCTGGCGTTGATTAAGGCCAGACAGGAAACAGCCCAAGGTAATAAAAAGTAATAGCACTATTTCACAACAAATTTCACACGAGTTCCATCCTCATACTCATCCAATTGGTGACTGACCCATGATCCTGCCCCACGATTATCCTTAGGGGCTATGTATTTGATATTTGCACCTTTGCCACCTTCTGAGCACATAGCCATCGGCCATTCGTCACGATCGTATCCTTTACGAGTGGGAACACCTGCAAGCGAATGCTTGCGATTTTGCTCGGCTCCTTCACGGTCAATTGTGCATACCGGTGATTTTCCCGCCTGAATGGCTTCCTTAATATGCTGCGCCGTTTCAGGGTAACGACCTGACGGGAATTGCAGCGTAACCTGAGCCGATGAAGGCGGGTTTTCTCCTGTCATTTTCGTAAGAAGATTGCCTCCTTCAAACCAGTACGCGCCCGCAGCTAACAGCACTAAAGCTATAAAACTTAGCAATTTTTTCTTCAATTTCCCTCTTCCCTTCAAGCTATTCCAGTAGATACCTTCAACTAAGGTAATCCCCGGATTTTATTTTTTGTAACCCCTTACTGACTATAAAAAAAGGTTGAATATTCGACGACAAATAGTATAGAGAGGAGGTTGTACGAATGAACGATGAGATCAAACTGGCCGTGAGCCAAATGCAAGCCGTTGTAGTCCGGTTACTGAATGGAAGTACCTTAATTGGCTGGCCTAAGCTCCTATCTGACCAAGAAACTCAGCAATTCAAGCTCTACGATGACGAACACGTATATACGATTTCCGTTAATGACGTGGATACGGTCGCAAGAGTTATTGTATAAGATACAGGGAGCGACTTAATGAGACATCCAGTGGACAAGCCCGAACAAAGCACACCACAGGAGAAGACTGATCAGAATCCCCCAAAATAAACCTTTAAAAAGCTTCATACCTTACTGACAACCTTTCCGACTGGGCTTTTTCCCCATTATAACATGTCAGAAAGACAGCTGTCGCAGCTTGCTCTTATATCATCTTCGTATCATATATATTAAATTTTAAAATCACGACACAAAGGGAATAACGAAATAATTCCGAAAATTATGCCTGATCACCAGTGAAAATGCAATCATGACATAATAAAAGTCACATTTTAATCAAAATTTAATGAAAATTTTCCGAAAATGATGTATAATTATTGACATAACAAAACGCACGAGGTGATCATCATGGCATTATTAAACAGAGTTCATGAATTAAAATTGCAACTGCCTAACGAGCATCATAGCATTTCCCAATACGTGGAGCATGCATTGCATTCGATTGACAGTTTTGTGGAGCAACATCGTCAATTTGTAGCCGCTCAGGCTCTATATGGTGAAAAAATCAATGGTACAGAAGAAAGACTGTTCCGAGACACAATTTCTGAGATTAAAGCCCAACTGGTAGCTACTTTGGAAAAGACAGTTGAAGACTTCGCACACAAAGGCGATAAGCACTGGAAAAATCATTATCAGGACGGCGTAGAATAAGCTGAAAATAACCCCCGGTCTTTGGACCGGGGGTTATTTTATATAAGTGGATGTGGCAATATGCGTAGACTATTTTAACACTCTAGCCGATGTCGCTACAGTCTTACCACCATAAACTACTTTGATACTGGAACTTCCGGTATCAATCGCCTTCACCTGACCGCCAGTAACCTGTACGATCGACGGTTTGGAAGATGTCCATACCGCTGAGCTTGTCACATCGGTAGTTGCACCTGAATCATAAACTGCATTCACACTAAGCACTTGAGAGGAACCTTTAGGTAGCTTCAGGTTTTTATTGCTCAATACCAGTTTGAGCAGCTTAGGTGTGACCTTGATCTCAACGTTAAACGACTTATCCTGATATGTGCCCGTAATCGTTGCGTTTCCAATTCCAACGGCTTTAATGGAAGAGCCTTTTACGATCGCTACGGAAGCATTCGATGTTGTCCATTTCACTTTACTGCTCAGCGTAGCTTTTTTACCTTCCGTATATATACCGATGACTTTGATGGACTTACTTCCTTTCAAATTCATATCAGCACTCGAAAAGCTTGGTGTCAATGTAGAAATGGCTCCTTCCACAATGACAGGTACTTTCACATATTTGTTCATATACATAGCCTTGATTCCAGAGTTACCGCCATTCACCGCTTTTACTTTACCATTTGCTACTGTAACTGCGGCTGTTGTACCTACCCAGCTTACCTGATTGGTAACATCAAGTATTCCGCCACCAGCCATGTGTGCTTTTACTGTCGGAATATTTGCTTCTTGGCCTGCAACCAATACGTATTTTTTCTCTGAAGCGGTTAGTTTAAGTACTTTGTATTGCACAGTCACTGGAATATCAAGTTTGAGTGCACCTACCGTTGCTGTCAATGTTGCACTGCCTGGGTTCACTGCAACTAGCTTACCATTTGCTATTTTAACTGCACTTTCACTGCTTAAGCTCCATTTTACATCGGATTGAACTGCTTTTTTCGCCCCATTGACCAAATAAGCAGATATACTCGGAAGAGAAGTTTTGCCTCCTGTTTCGAGAGTCAGACTGGCTTTGCTCGAAACCAGTTTTTCAACCGTTGGAAGTACATTAATCTTCAGAGTCTTGCTCAAACCGTGATAGGACGCTGTAATCGTCGAATTGCCTGCATCCATTGGTGTGATTTTACCTTGCTCGACTGTGGCAACCAGCGGATTAGAGGAAGTCCATTCTGCCGTGTTGGTTACATCTGTTTTGCCGCCAGTCAGGTTAACATCGGTTGCACTAACCTGAATTGGGGAGCTACCCAGAAAGACCGATTTGGCCCCAGTTGCACTCAATACTAACGCCTGAGAAGAAGAACGCACATACACAATCGTTTGTGCTTTAAGTTCATCTTTGCTTGCCTTAATGTAAGTCACGCCTTTGGCAAGTGGACGAACAAGACCATCTTCAACGGTAGCAACAGCCGCATTCGAAGAAGTCCATTCGACACCGGATACATTTTCCGTCCCACCTCCAGTAAGTACACCTTGAGCAGTCAATTGCTTTGATTCTCCGCCAATCGTCAAATTAATGGGACTAGACGGATTTAATTGCAGCTTGCTGTAAGGCGATTTTACTGTAATCGTTGTACTTACCGTTTGCTTCTCATATGTGGCAACAATCTTAATCTGCCCTTTTGACACAGGAGTAATGAGCCCCTTATCAACCTTTAAAATGCTTGAATCCCCAGAGATCCATTCTGCCTTTTGGGTAACATCTTCTTTGCCCTTTTCAGTCAATGACCACACTTTTAATTGAGCGGGGCTTCCACCCAGATTCAATGTAGTCGGATTTTGACTGTCCCACTGTACCGTGGAGGTCGTGCTCTCCTCAGCCCGGATCAAACCCGCTGGCCATGCTGCAAATACAAACATCAGCAAAGCAAGTAAGAAGGTACTCCGTTTGCTCATACGTTTCATACGCTCCATTCGTTTCTCTCCCTTAGTTTCATCTCTATAAAATAGGATATAATTAACAATCCCATTACTTTTATCGGTTAGCAGCTGACTAAATTGAACCCTTCATCAAAAAAAGGTGAATAATTACAGTTAAAGTTCTCCACGCAGTGACCTTACCACAAACAAATGCTCTTCTTTAGATAAGGTTTGTCCATCTTCAAGGATTACATTGTGTGCCGAGTGACTAACCAGCTTTACATTATAAGCAATCAGCTGATCTTCTCTCCAAATCGTCACCGCCGACTGAAAATGAATGGCATTATCAAACTGTAACGGAACACTCATTACATAACCGATAGCGTTGAGCTTCGCCGGATGGCGGCTTCTACGCTCACGCCCCGGAGGTAGCATGGTAATATATGTAATATTTTCAAAAGGAATAGCCAGCATTTTCGGGCCTAAAATAACGCACTTTCGTATATCATCCCATTTTTCAAGCGTGCCGCGCACCTTCTGGGTATGATCGTTGTTGCCGTGATATAAAATGACCTGACGTCCCTTCCATTGACGCATGTCCTCACCTCCAGTGCTAGCGGTTAGGAATCTCCCACCGAATCGGCTCCATTCCATGCTCCTGCAAAAATGCATTGGTACGCGAAAAAGGCTTGCTGCCAAAAAAGCCTCTGTGAGCCGCCAATGGACTCGGATGAACGGATTTCAGCACCAAATGCTTGCTGGTATTCACGAAGCTTGCTTTTTTCTGAGCATGGCTCCCCCACAAAATAAACACTGCTGGCTGCTCGCGCTCATTAATCGCTTCAATGACAGCATCCGTGAAACGTTCCCAACCTATTCCCTGGTGAGATTGCGGTTGTCCTTCACGCACGGTTAACACGTTGTTTAGCAGCAGCACACCTTGCTCAGCCCAAGGAACGAGGTATCCCTGATTCGGAATGGGAGTACCGATATCATCGCGAAGCTCCTTATATATATTTAGTAGAGATGGCGGTGTTCGCACACCAGGTCTAACAGAAAAGCTCAAACCGTGAGCTTGTCCCTCTCCATGATATGGATCCTGTCCCAATATAACCGCTTTGGTCAGATGAAATGGCGTTAATTTAAGTGCGGAAAACAAGTCTTCTTTTGGAGGATATACCTTATGTAACTTGTACTCTCGGGCTAACGTATACCTTAATTCATTAAAGTATGGCTTTTCGACCTCTTCTCGTAGTACATCATCCCAGTCATTCCCAAACATGCCCCTGTCTCCTCTCAATATGTAGATCTGTGAAAACGGTAAGCTTTTTGATCCAAAAAAATAAGCTGAACTCCTCATCCGGAGC
Organism: Paenibacillus sp. SEL1; assembly: GCF_054602535.1. NCBI lineage: Bacteria > Bacillati > Bacillota > Bacilli > Caryophanales > Paenibacillaceae > Paenibacillus > Paenibacillus sp. SEL1. The sequence goes on from NZ_CM137723.1 coordinate 5,661,543, forward strand.
CAGCTTATTTATTCGTTACCTGTGTTATATGCCGAAGGACCAGGAAAATATCCTTACGGTAATCAGCTACCGCAGGTCTAAATTCGATTTCCTTATTATAACATTAACGATAATGATGTCAAGTAACTGAAAGCTTAATTCCCTCAGAAGAAAAGCTCTTTATTGCTGTATTTATTACGATTTTGTATGAGCATTCAGGTATTCCAATGCATTATATAACATAACAGCAGCTTCGGCACGTGTAATCTCTTTTTTTGGATGAAACTTTTCATTTGCATCCAAGGTATTGACCTTGTAGACTAGCGAGCGTTGAATGCTACCTTGGTAAGAAGGCTCCAGTTCGCTGTCATCCGCAATATTCGCAGGTGCAATTTTAATCATCGGAAGAGCGCCTGCTTTTTCCATGCCCTGAATCAGCATGTAGGTGAACTCTTCCTTAGTCAGAGCTTTGGCAGGATCAATATCCTTTGGAATCTCTACGCCATTATAATGCGCGTTGATAAAGGCTTCGGCATACCATGCAGTATCCTTAACATGGGTAAACAGTCCGCTGGCCTGTGGCGCCTTATTAAAATCAATCGCGGCCAAACTGAGCTGGAGTCCGCCGGAGATCAACTGAATGCCTTGGGCAGCGGTCACTTTAGATGACGGGAGAAACTGCGTGTCAGAGACACCTTTGAGTAGACCCTGATCTTTAAGGGATATGATTTTTTCTTTGCCGCTTACGTTGTTCAAATCCTTGAATTGACTGTCTGCCGCAGACAATTGACTTCCAAAGGAGAAGGACAAAATGGCTACGGTTGTAATGGCTGCGAATGCACTTTTTCTCATACTCATGTTAAGTTCCACCTTGTAGTTGAATTAGGCCGCTTGGCCATTAACAACTTCATTGACGTAGTATAAGCTGGAAAGGTTGCAGGCAGACGCTGTTGCTTCTTATGCTACATGCCTTCCTTTTTAATATAATACCTTCTCCAGACTGCGTGCCAACTCATCATCGGGAAGGGGCTTGCGATGCGTATTCTCTAGGTAGATATATTTCTCAGTTTCTGGCATCAAATATTGTTTGGACCACAGGAACATATCCGGACTGTCTCCCTGAAGACGAAGAAATCTCCGCACAGTGTCCGCATGAGAAATAGTGTTATCTAGATTGGTTAACCAATCTGCCCGGTAGAAATGCTCCCATCTTCCAGTTCCTGCGAGCGATAAAGCTTCTTTACCCATTCGGTAGCTCCAAACGGCATGAGAAGCTTGTATAAATGCTCGTGGATAATCTTTTTCAAGGAACAGCCCATAAGCGCTACACAAGCTTGCCAGTCCACGTGAGCCACTTAGATGCAGTTCAATCTGCACAAGCAGTTGATTATACAGCCTTCGACATTCATCTTCTGACAACTGCTTCATGATTCGTAGACACCGCTCTCGCAGTTCAACCCAGTCCGGGATTGCCGACTCGGCTTTTTCCTTGAACCAGCGTACCTGTTCAGGAAAAGGCCTTTTTCCAGTAGCCCAGTACAGCCGTTCATCACGGCTTTCCTTGCCTTGTAGCCAATACCCCATAATTTGCCGAGCCGGATGGTGATAGAATTCCTCCCCTGCCCGATCATCCTTATGCGGGCCATAAACGATCGTACAACGGGAATAATCCCGGTATAAATCGGAAATCTCTTGATGCTGACTACTGTACAGCCGTCCGATAAAATCAGTAAGCTGATCTTCAGCATCCACTTCACCCTTTGTCCATAAATTTGCTACTAAATCCAGCGTATATACATGTGGCAAAATATTACCTGAATTGACCAGCAGGTACTCGTCCGCCCCTGAAGTAAACGCTGCTGTTAATTCCTCTACAATCAAGCTGGCTGAGGAGGGAAATTGGGTAAGATGGTTTGACGCTTGCAAGTCGTGGAAGGTCACATGGTAATATACTCCATTCTTGCCCCCATCCTGCGCCTCAGGCAATGCTGGTACACGATAATTAAGATTCCCATGGCGTCGAGATACCATTTTACCGTAACCATTGTCCGCCCATATTTTGATCACCCCTTCGGGTACTTCAATATGCCCCTGCTTGTATAACTCGGCAATCTCACCATACATCGCCATGCAGCACACGGGATGCTCCACAAATTCACAGATCATATGGTACTGCTTGCGAACCACATATGAGATTAATTGTCCACGTTTGTCCGGCGTATTAAAGGAAGGATCATCTTCCCAAAAAGGCTTGTCACCCTGCCCGCGAAAAGATAATACCCATACAATCTTCTCTTCCTTTTGCCGTTCAATCGCTTCCTGCCACAGCTGTTCAAACAACTCGGGATGCTCCCTGTAGCTAGCTTGTTTACCCGGAAAGGCGCGCAAAAACATCTCCGCCCCCAACGGTTCAGCATGATGATGTGTGATCCATAAGCCCATGTCTGCTGCAAGCTTATGATGGATACCTGTGCGTGGTAAATCGGTTCCGGGAATCACCATATTTCCACCACAGCGCAGTAACGCTTCAAAAACGGGCTGCCACACCTGCTCCGTCGGTGGATAATTATCCTTCCAGCCAATCAAGCATACCTCATCATTGACAAACCATCCCCGATATCGAACCTTGGACGGTATACTGTCAACATTCTGACTCGGCATTACTATGGTATCCCGCTTAGGCGGTAGAATCTCCGCCCAGAACCAGAACGGCTCCACACCCAGAGCGAAACGGCTGTAATGAAGCAGTCCATAAATAATTCCTAATTCATCACGGCCAATAATATGGAGTACCGTTCCCTTGCTACCAGCAACAAAACGCAGACAATAGCCCTCTGGCCAATGCGGACAGCTATCTCCTTCCTGCGCATAACGGATAATGATCGAGGGCTCTACTTCTGTTAGCAATGGTTCGCGGCCAAACACTTGCTTATGATCTCGCGCAATCATGTTCCAAGCGTGGGCAATGGGCACACTTTCATCAGTTTGAAGATTGTATCCGCTTTCAGATGAAATAGTCAGAGGTTCACAGGCTTTCATTTATTGTCATCTCCTATTTTTTTCAACTATGAGGATTCTTCTTGTCTTTATTTTATAGGTTGTCAACATACATATAAAGCTGTACCAACGTAAATATAGCTTTTTTTCGGTAAATCATTTGAGAGTTGAAGCTTCATTTGAGAAAGAAAAAAGTAAGGAACAGGAGAGAAATAAGAAAGACTTGACTGCTACACTAAAAATGTTCCAAAAAACAGACTGCTCTTAAAGATTCAAGCGCAGCAAAAAGGAGACTTGATATGAAATTAAAAAAACGATTTGCCTCTTTGTTCCTGTTGGCATTGATGGCATTTATCCCGGTCCAGGCATATGCTTCTGGGTCCGTTCCAACCACTCCCTCTGGAATTCCGATTTCCGAAATCGAAAACAGAACAGATCAAATTATGAAAAAATATATAGGAACAGCGATTCCTGGTGCTGCGGTTTCCATAGTAAAGGACGGAAAAATTGTTTTTTCAAAAGGTTACGGATACGCAAACATCGAGAAACAAACACCCATGAGTACGGAAACAACCTATATGGAGGCAGGTTCCGTATCGAAATTGTTCACCTGGACGGCAGTAATGCAACTGGTTGAGCAAGGAAAGCTGGATTTGAATACGGACATCCGCACATACTTGCCTGACGGCTTTCTCAAGCCTTCTTTTGATAAGCCTATTACCCTGAAATCACTGATGAGCCACACGGCAGGTTTTGAGGAGCGCCTGGAAAAACTTTTGGTTCATGACGCTGCTGATCTTAGGCCTCTCAAGGAGCATATCGCACCCGGAAATCAGCCTCAACAGATTTATGAGCCTGGAACAGTGATTGCTTATTCCAACTATGGGACCAACCTGGCCGGTTATATTATAGAACGTGTATCCGGAATGCCTTTTGAAACCTATATTCAGAAACATATATTTGAGCCTCTGGACATGAAACATTCTTACTTTACACAACGGTATGATCTTATCCCAGAGGTTATCGAACATAAAGCAACAGGCTACTCCAAGAAGGATGGAAACTGGGTGGCAAAACCGAATGTTTTCTTTAATGATGTGCCGGCTGGTGCGTTAAACATTACTTCGGAGGACATGGCTCATTTTATGCTTGCTCATCTGAACATGGACCATTCCTTAAAATATTCGCTGTTCAACAAGAATGAAACCTTGCGAGAAATGCATGAGGCTTCGTATACCCACTATCCCGAGCTTCCGGGGAATGCCCATGGCTTTTGGGAACGGTTCGCGGGGGATTATCGTGTTATCGAGCACGGTGGAAATACAGATTCATTCTCCTCTCTGGTCTCTATCGTGCCGGATCAAAACTTTGGGATCAGTATTCTGACTAATGTGGAAAATGAAATGTCTGGGGCGAGAAGCGAACTCATTGACCTGTTTGTCGGGGGTTCCGATGCTACTCCGCAAGCTGACAGCACGTTGAAGCATAGCGGGGATGTGGCGGGAAAATACCGTTCTGCTCGCGCAGTATCATCTGGTATATTGAAGCTTCTACCCGTATTATCCAATGCGGAAGAAGTGGTCACAGCCAACGGCAATGGCGGAATCACTCTGAGTATTCCATCCATGAATATTAATGTTGATTATGTAGAAACCAAACCCTATTTTTTTGAACGTGTGACTCCCGGGAGCACTCCTTATGATCATGCGGGCCTAAATATCAGCCGTCTTTTTTTCTTAACCAATGCCGATGGTAAAGTGACGCAGTTGTCATATGGAGTGATTGATGACCAATTGCCGATATCCTTCCTGCAAACATCCATTTTCAGTTATATTCTGGTCGGGGGATGTGGTATTTGGTTTGCGCTTGGGTCTATTCTCGGTATTATTGGATGGCTGCGGAAGCTCAGGGACGCAAGAAAGCAGAAGAGTACTTCGCGGCTTCCCTTGCCTGACAGTGTAACCGTAATCCCCTTGCTGGGTCTGCTTGTGATCGTCAATCTCATTGCTTCAAGCATCCAATTGATAGGCGACCCCTATCAGCCTATGTCCAATTTCAATTTGAATATTATCTTTTTCTGGGTACTGGGGCTTGCCTTTGTATCGGCCGCCTATCTTGCTGTAAGAAGATGCAGTGTTACCCAAACTACATTGTTAAGAAAGGTATACACCGCGACGCTGATTCTTTCGTTTCTAGCTATTTCGATTTTCCTGTATTCCTATAATTTCTACTTTTTGGTATAGCTCCACTCGATAAGCCTGCATACCTTCCAGTGTACCGTTAAAGATTGTCATCGTGAACAACCCTAATCTGAGCTAAATAAAAAAACTCTCCTCTGCATCTAGCAGGGAGAGTTTTTAACACACTCAATGAGATTTAAATACGTGCCGGATTGAGCCTTTGCTTTCAGTATGTTGTTGAATCTGTTTATTCTGTTTCTGGCTGAGTATTTACCAATTTTATATGAACATCTCTCAATTGTTTCTCAGTAACCTCCGAAGGTGCTCCCATTAATATATCCTGCGCTTTGCTATTCATTGGAAAAGCAATAACCTCGCGGATATTCGATTCATTTGCAATGATCATAACAATCCTATCAATTCCAGGTGCTATACCTGCATGAGGCGGCGGCCCAAATTGAAAAGCATTAAAGAGTGCAGGAAATTTACTCTTGATGTCTCCATATGTATAACCTGCAATCTCAAAGGCTTTTACCATAATCTCCGTATCATGATTCCGGACAGCACCCGAGGACAGTTCAATCCCATTACATACAATATCATATTGGTACGCAAGGATATCAAGAGGATTCATATTCAGCAGCGCATCCATACCACCTTGTGGCATCGAAAAAGGATTATGGCTAAATCCAATTTTATGAGTATCAGGATCCAATTCAAACATAGGAAAATCAACTATCCAGCAAAATTTATATATATCCTTTTCCAGCAAATCCAGTCTTTTTCCTAATTGATTTCTGACAGCACCGGCTATTTTTTCTACATTTTTAAGTTGGTCAGCAGCAAAAAACAGTGCATATCCTGAACTAGCTTGCGTAACATGTATTAATTGGGTTTTCACCTCTTCAGAGATGAATTTTGCAATAGAGCCACTAAGAGACATATCATCATTGAACTTAATCCATGATAGGCCTTTCGCTCCAGCCTCAACAGCAAAGTTTACTATATCGTCATAAAAGCTTCTTGGCTGTGCTCCACAACCAGGAACAGCAATAACTCTTATCGTTTTATTTTTAAATACTTTAAAATCAGTCTCTGTAAACAGCTCTGTAACATCATGGATAATTAATGGATTTCTTAAATCAGGTTTATCGCTCCCGTATTTGAGCATGGCTTCTTGATATGGAATCCTGCTAAAAGGCTTTGAGATTTTAAAATTTGTAAATTCGGAGAAAACTTCATATAGCATATTTTCAACTACATTAAAGACATCTTCCTGTGTTGCGAAAGCCATTTCCAAATCCAGCTGATAAAACTCGCCTGGTGATCTGTCTGCCCTTGCATCCTCATCTCTAAAGCAAGGAGCAATTTGAAAATATTTATCAAAGCCCGAAACCATTAATAATTGTTTAAATTGTTGAGGTGCTTGAGGCAAGGCATAAAATTGACCTGGATGCACTCTACTAGGAACTAAATAGTCTCTGGCGCCTTCTGGAGATGAACTTGTCAGGATAGGTGTCTGAATCTCTAAAAAATTCAAATCGATCATCTTTCTTCTGATACTTTGAATTACTTTAGAACGAAGTATAATATTATTGTGTAGTTTTTCATTCCGCAGATCCAAGAAACGATACTTTAATCTTAAATCCTCCCGAGCTTCATTTGCTAAAGTTACTTCAAAAGGTAATGGATTCACTACCTTCCCTAAAACTTTTATCTCATTGGCAGCTAACTCAATATGCCCGGTTTTCATAGTGGGACTAATCGTATTTTCAGATCTGTTACATACAGTACCTGTAACAGAAATGGTTGACTCCCTGCTGATCTTTGATACAAAATCTTTCAATTCGTTATTATCAGAAACAACAACCTGCGTTACTCCATAATGGTCCCTAAGGTCAATAAAAATAACCCCGCCATGGTCACGCATATTTTTTATCCATCCTGCAATTCTCACTACTTCGCCGACATGTTTTTGATCCAGTTCTCCACAGTTATGAGTCCTATAACTATGCATGAAAAACCTCACTTTCTTTTATCCCTTATTATCTTAATAATTTCTATTTTTCTCCACACTTATACTCACATTATCGTTAAAGCTTTATACCTTTCATTCAGGTATTCCGCAGTTTCAACCATTATTTTTTGTCCTATTTCATCAACATGCCTGTTCTTCCAATTCTCAAAGACTGTTCCCTTGACCCATTGGTTAAAAGCGCCAAGGGCTGGTCCGCAGTGTACTTGATAATCAACCTTACTGTGTTTGTCTCCATTCATTGCAAGTCGTGTAGAATAAGTAAAGTACCATCTAAATATCAACGCCATCTTACGTTTAGGAATCCTTTCAGCTTTTTCAATGATCTCAGCCGGGTAATAAGCTTTAATATCTTCATATACTTGTTCAATACTCTTCTTAAAATACTTTTCTTCAATATATTTTTTGGTTCCGCTATCAATTTCATCTATGGAGTTATAATTACGGTAAAGATCATATAATTTATTCGCCCTGGCCGGGAAAAAAACTCCTTTTTTCATAACCTGAATTTTCGCTCCTATTTCAAACATATCCCCTGCGGGAGCGTAGTCTGTATCCTGTATATTTAACTGCTGGAGCAAATCTTTTACATCATCACTTGTCCCTGCTTCAACCGTACATTGGTTGATTGATCCTGTCATGATAAAATCCGCACCCAGTATAAACGCTGCCGCAGCTGCTTGTGGAGTCCCTATCCCCCCGGCTGCCCCTACCCTTATACTTTTATTGTATTTATACTTAAGTAACGCTTCATCCCTCATTTTAAGCATTAACGGAACCAGTACATATGCAACCGCATGATCCGTATGCCCGCCTGAATCAGCCTCGACGCACAGATCGTCTACCATAGGAATTTCCATCGCCATCCGGGCCTCATCCCGGCTTATCCTATTTTCCTCTAGCAGTTTATTTACGATATTCTGAGGCGAAGGACTCAAGAATGCCTCCACAACCTCGGGTCTTGATACTTTCGCTATAATCCTGTTCTGCGGTGTTACGATCCCCTTTTCATCTCGTTTTAAACCTTTCAATCTGTACCTTACCAAAGAAGGCGTTATACTCATAAACGCAGAGGCTTCAATAGTTCTAACACCGTATTTTATGTATAAATCAACGATGTTATTTTCTATTTCCAGGTGATCAGGAACATGAATAAGATTCATTCCATAGGCTTCGCCTTGGTTCAATTCTTTCTGAATATACTTTATAGCTTCTTCAAGGGCCCCAATTTTGACTCCCCCTGCCCCAAAGAATCCCATCATTCCTGCCTTACCTGCCTTAACGACCATCTCTTTTGAAGATATTCCCTTATACATCGAACCCATAAGATACGCGTATTTAAGTCCATAATATTGTTTGAATTCGCTATGACCAAGAGACTCCGCTGTAAATCGTTGGCCGGATATATTATTCCTCGACTTTACTTCCTGTACCTGCTCGCTATGTTCTTCATCCTCCCTCACAATCAGCGGTTCTGCTTCTCGTTGTATTGCATTAACTAACCCTGTTATGACTTTTCCAGGTCCAACCTGGATGAATTGGGTTACATTTTTACCCATTAGATATCTTATACTTTCCGACCATTTGACCGGACTTACGATCTGGTTGATCAGCGTACTTCTTACATCTTGCTGCCTGTAGGGTCTGGCATAGATATTTGAAATGACTGGTATTTTTAATTTTGAGAATTCGAACTGTGACGCATAGGCCTCAAATCTCTGTCTGGCATCTTCCAAATACCTAGAGTGAAATGCTCCGCTTACATTTAAAATTACATAGTTTGTGGCTCCTGCATCCTCAAAAATTGGCTGCGCCCGTTCAATCATGCCCTTCGGTCCTGAGATGACAATCTGGCTTGGCGAATTAAAATTGGCAACATCAATCTCCCTTAAATTATTTTTCTCGATAACTTCTCTAAATACTTCCTCCTTCAAGCCTATGACCGCAGCCATACCACCACCGGTAGCCTTGACCATCAGCTCTCCTCTTTTTTTAACCAGCTTCAAGCCCGTTTCAAAGTCAAATGCCTCTGCGGCAAATAAGGCATTGTATTCACCCAGGCTATGTCCTGCAACATAATCGGGTTTTCTTCCAGTCTCTTTTAATGTATTAAGATAACTCAAAGCGTTTACGACAAATAGCGCCGGTTGGGTAAAATCCGTTTGTCCTAGTTGATTGGCAGGATCTTCAAGACACAGTTTTTTAATAGAATAACCAAGAATAGCATCCGCTTTTGCAACCAATTCCTGAAATTCGTCAAATAGTTCTACTCCCATGCCTTTGGCTTGAGCCCCTTGTCCAGGGAACAGATATGCGATCATTTGTGTCCTCCTTTTTGCTAGTGAATGCATATTAGTCGAATATTTCAAATAGACGATCCAAATTTTTCATATCGTTTTGAAAAGGTGAAAGAATAGAACAAATACTTGCCATTTTCTTGCTACCAAAATTGTACTTTACAAAATTAGCAAGAGTGCCTGAGGGGCCAAGGTCAATATAGATAATCCCGTCCCCGTCTCCCAGACATTTTAAAGCGTTCCGAAAACGGATAGGTTTTCTAGCAACATCCCAAAGAAAACGGTTGTCAAGGGATGCCGCCTTGCCTCCGTACATAGATGAGACCATATTTATGGTCGGATTCCTTAGAGTTTTAAGCTTTAAAAACGCTGTATATTCCAAGGCTATAGGGTCCATTAAGGAAGAGTGGAAAGCAAACTGGACCGGCAGTCTTTGACATATAATCTCATTAGCTATCAAGTAGCGTTCAATTTTTTCCAGTTCCTCACAGCTGCCAGAAATGACAAAATGCGAGTCGTAGTTGATTGATGCTAACTCTGAGTTGGCATTCAATACGGATATTTGGTCATACAGACTGAGGTCGCCAATTACGGCCAGCATGCCACCCTTTGGACAGTAGTTTTCTACCATTTGTGCTTGCTTGACAAGGCTTTGAAGAGTATCTTCATAACTCATACAGCCAGCCACAGCAACAGATGCAAACTCACCGAGGCTGGAACCCAAAACATAATCAGGATAAATCCCCTTTTCCAGTAATACCTGTGTGAGGGCATACTCCACCATGAAAATCGCAGGGTGAGTATATAACAGGCTATCAAACACGTCCCCCCTCCCACGGTTGTCGTCGTACAGCATTTTTAATACGGACCTGCCTGTAATATCCGTATGAATCTCATCCAGCTTGGTCATCCATTTCCGAAAAACTGAATTTAACCTATATAATTCTTTTCCCATGCCGTAGTATTGTGAGCCTTGGCCTGAAAACATAAAAATCACAGATCTGTCCATTCTAACCTCCCACAACATACTCATTGATAAAATCCTAATAAAACCATTTAAAATAAATATTTCACAGTAAATTGCGAACTAATTGCATTTGGGAAGGTGTAGGATTGCTTTCGTTAAGAACATTCTCCATATGTTGTCTTATTGCAGGTTTGAATTTCGGCTCTGTTATGATATATAGCTGCCCTTTTTTGATTCCCTCAAACATCTGATTTGCTACATCCTCTGGAAGTATTCCATTCTGGACAGCCTTGCGGGCCAATTGATTAATGACTTGTCTTTCCGGGGGAAGATTTCCTAGTCCGGTCTGCTTACTCAGCTCCGTCGGTCGGTTCCGTTCCGCATCCATAATTTGGGTACGTACGAACCCAGGGCAGACAACCGAAACTCCTACATTGGAACCTATCAATCTGAGTTCTTGGTGTAGCGTTTCAGACAAGCTTAAAACGGCATGTTTTGACGCGCTATATATTCCATTACCGGGGCCGGACAATAGTCCGGCGATGGATGCTGTATTCACAATATGACATGCGGTTTTCTGTTTCAGCATAATAGGAACAAAAACTTCAGTTGCAAAGAGAATCCCCCATATGTTTACGTTTATTACCCACTGCCAATCTGCCACCGTATTTTCCCACAATAAGCAGCCCGTGCCGGCGTCCACCCCTGCATTGTTGAACAAAAGATGCACAGCTCCAAATGTCTGAACCGTTTTTTGCGCTAATGCACGTATATCAGCTTCTTTGGAAATATCCGTCACTACGGATAACGTTTCTGCGCCCATGTCTTTCAATTGTTTTTCGGCCCTTAGAAGGGCCTCCTCCTCAATGTCCGCGAGGACGACCTTCATGCCCTCATTTACACACCGGTCCGCAATAGCGCGGCCAATCCCACTGGCAGCTCCTGTAACTACGGCTATCTTATCTTTAAATTCCCTCATGATTTACCTCCAATATAATTTGTAATTTCCATCTGATAGTGATCGGTTCCCTGCTTATGTTTAAAACTGGGTTATCGGTAGGGGAATCCTGCGGACATCTTTATCCTCATGGAGTGCCTCCCATGAAATCCTGCCCCCCTGGGTCCAATACATCGCTATATTTTCCATGTTTTTCTCCTCTAGCAGCAATTGAGAAACGGTCTCTCCTATTTTCCCTGAGAGAAGCGCACTCGTGTTTGAGTCTTCTACGCTTTCTCCTATAAATAAAGGAATAGATGCCCCTTCGGGTCCGTTGCCGCTATCAGCTATTTCGAGAAGTTCCCTAAGACCCGTGAGTAGATCCTGCCGCGTACTCGCTACGATTGCCGCCCGGCATGTCATCGCTTCGCGACCTGTCTGAAGTGTAAAGGCAATATCTTGTAAGGCATCATCGCTCTGCTGCTCCAGATATCCCAGTAATTGATTGGCAAGCGCCATCAGTCTCTCCCGGTTTATGTCCGAGAGAATCACCACTTCGGGCTGATCTGCGACTCGTAAATGAATGTTGTCTTTTTCTGAAGGGATATATTCTTCCAGAATGAAATGCACATTAGAGCCTCCCGCACCAAAGGAGCTTACGGTTGCCCGCAACGGGAATTCCCGTTTTTCTCCCTGCATCTCAATTACAGGCCGCTCCCATTCCTGAACTTCCCGCTGCAAATAAAATGGAGTATTACTGAAATTAATATTAGGGTTAAGCTTCTCGGCCTTAATGGTAGGAACCAGTTTTCGATGCCATAATTGCAATATGACCTTGGTTAGCTGTGATATCCCCGAAGCCGCTTCTGCATGCCCAATATTGGATTTGACTGAGCCAATGGCACAAAATTGCTGCTCGGTCGTGAATTTCTGGAATGCTTTATTCAAAGCAGCAAGTTCAATAGGGTCTCCCAATGTAGACCCATTTGCGGCTGCCTCTACATAACTGATCGTCCGGGGGTCTATACCAGCTTTCAAAAAGTTTTCTTCGACTAGTTGCGCCTGCGCATTGGGGTTAGGGATTGTATATCCATTGCTATGTCCCCCATGATTGGTTGCCGTGGATTTAATAACCGCTAAAATGCAATCTCCATCCTGTACAGCCTTATGAAGCGGTTTTAAGAGTACCGCTCCAACTCCTTCCGCTGGAAGGTACCCATCCCCATCTGCAAAGCTTCTGCTATCTTCATGACTTCCAATCAACTGATTTTGACTGGATTCAATATATTTTTTGGGACTGGTCAATAGATTCCCCCCGCCAGCTACCGCTATTTGACACTCTCCCCTGATCAGGCTTTCACATGCCATATGGACAGCTACAGCTGAGGAAGAGCTCATCGTATCAATGGATATGCTCGGTCCCTGGAAATTGAAATAATGCGACATGGGGTTGGCGACTGCAACAGACCCAAATGATGTTACCCGTTGAGCAGAGTCCGGTTCGGTATCACAGGAGCAGTATTTGTGATATGTAGCGCCCACATAGACGCCAACCTTGTTCTGGTGTTTCTTCTGTAATGCCTCTCGCGTATATCCTGCACTTTCAAGCAAATTCCATATTATTCCCAGGAAGAGTTGCTCCATCGGGTCCATTAAACTGATCTCATAGGGGGTGAGATGAAAGAATGCTGGCTCTGACAGGCTCATTCGTTCCATGAAACCGCCCCACTTGCAGTAGGTTTTTCCCGGCTTGTTTCTCTCCTTGTCAAAATAAAGATCATGCTCCCAACGATCTTTTGGAACTTCGGTAATGCAGTCCTTGCTTTCTTGGAGATTGCTCCAGAACTCCTGAAGATTTTCCGCACCTGGATATTTCCCGGACATCCCGATAACAGCAATGTCCATCGCTCCTGTTTCTTGTTTCTTCTCCTCTGGAGGCTCTACCTCGGTTGCTGAAAATTGGGGGTGACGGAATATCGGAGAAGGGGCTTTTACCTGCTCCATACCAAACCATTCAATCAATTCGCCTCGATGCGATTCCAGGAAATATTCTATTAAACTCTGGATATTCGGATATTCAAAAAGTAAGGTCCTCGATAGCGGTCCGAAGTTTTTTTCCAACTCATCGGTTAATTCCATTGACTTTATGGAGTCTACACCATAGTTTTCCAGATTTTTGTCCTCTTCAATGCGCTGTTCCGGCAGTCCAGTGGACGAAGAGAGCAGGCGCTTTAGGTAACTTGTCATTTTTTCACGCAGTAGCTCTTCTTCCTGGCTGGACACTGCCTTATTTGTTATAGAAGTTGTGTCGGCTTTTGCACCCGCAGCTGCTGCCTGATCTATACCAAACAAAGCGATCAATTGGTCTCGATAGGCTTCCATAAAATATTCCGTCAAACTCCGAATATCTGGATATTCAAAAAATAGAGTCCTCGACACCTGATCGAATGTTTTTTCCAGCTGGTCGGTCAACTCCATAGACTTTATAGAATCAACCCCATAATTTTCAAAAGGGGTATCCTCTTCGATTCGATATATTGGCAGTGCGATGGACGATGAAAGCAGGGTCTTCAAGTAATGGACCGTCTTTTCACGCAGCAGGTCCTCTGCTCTGCCGGACACTTCCTCGTTTGCTGCAAAAGTTGTGTCAGCTTTCGCGCCTGCCACCGCTACCTGATCTATACCAAACAAAGCAATCAATTGGTCTCGATAGGCTTCCACAAAATATTCCGTTAAACTCCGGATATCCGGATATTCAAAAAATAGAGTCCTAGATACCTGATCGAATGTTTTCTCCAGCTGGTCGGTCAACTCCATAGACTTTATAGAATCAACCCCATAATTTTCAAAAGGTGTATCCTCTTCGATTCGATATACGGGCAGGCCGATGGACGTTGAAAGCAGAGTCTTCAAGTAATGGACCGTCTTTTCACGCAACAGGTCTTCTTCTTGGCCGGACTCTGTTTTGTTTGCTGTGGAGGGAACGATGTTAGCTTCTGACCCGAGCGCCTGATCCTGAGATGCTTTACCGCTTTCTTCAAGCTGTCCCTCCATGATCATCATGTTGCTGATTAGATCTACGTCTCCTTCGATCACCATGACCTGATCCGAAATACAGGCTATACTTTGGTACAGGGCGCTCATTCCTGTCTCTGTCCTCATCGCATACATACCCACCTTCTGCATGGCCTTCTCCGTCTCTTGGTCAGGGCGCATTCCGCCATCTTTCCATAACGGCCAATTGATGGACAGCGTTTTGCCTGTACGCTCCATGGAGGATACCAAGGTATTGCGGTACCAGGCATATGCGTCCATAAAAGCATTCGCGGCAGCATAGTCAGACTGACCTGCATTACCACCCACTCCCGAACCTGACGAAAAAAGGATAAAGAAGTCAAGAGCAATGTCCTTACTGGCTTGGTCCAGATTTACCAGTCCCGCAACCTTGGGCGCCAGCACTGCCCTGAATTCCAGGCTAGTCTTTTTAATAATGTAGTTATCCTGGATTATTCCAGCACTGTGCAGGATGCCGTTGATTCCGCCGTATGTCTGTTTGATATCTTCAATTAAGCCAACCACAGCTTCCTTCCGCGTGACATCCACCTGTCTGTATTCCACCCGGACGCCCAATGCCTTCAATTCCTCCAATGAGGTCTGCTTGTCCTGGTCCAGTAGGGAACGTCCAGTAAGAATCAAAGTCACTTCCTTGGCCTGACGCGCAATCTCTTTAGCAAAAATAAGACCTACACCCTTTGCTCCTCCAGTAATCAAATAAACCCCGCGGTCTTTCCATGGAATATCCGGTGTCTCTGACGGCATTTCTGCTTTACTCCAGACAGGAACCCAACGTTTGCCTTCTGCAAACCGGATGCGGCTATCCGCAGGGTGTCGGCTGCTCGTCTTTAGTATTTCGATGAGCCCTTCCATTTTTTCTGTACCCTCAACTTCAATTAACTGACCATGGATCTTTGGATTTTCCTTTTGCGCAGTTTTGAGTATGCCGCACAGCCCAGCGAAGAGCAGCTTTTCATGTTGAGGCATCGTTACAATCTGCACCAGCACCTTGCCTTTGGGTTTATCATTCAGGATACTTTTTATTTTTTCAAAAACCTGGACAGCATACATTTCGAAGCCGCGATCGATCTCTTCCATACCGGATTGCAGAGTGATACATTCCACTCCTGCCAAGGAGAACTCGATATCTCCTGCAGCAATGGTATCTGTTTCGCAAAGCATTACCACATGTCGTTCGTAAATGGGAACCATCGTGTCCTCCGCAACAACCGCCTGTTCTTTCCAGAAGGGTTGGAGCATCATTGCACCAGGTGTTTTCTCACATGCGCCCACTACCTTGTAGGAGCATCCTTTTATGCGCACGCAGACCTGGCCTGCCTCATCACACAATTCAATGTCATACTTCTGCGTATTATGACCAGCCCCGCTTCCTCTGCTATATCGGATCAACGCCCACATTTCACAGGGACATTCCCGAAATATTTCGATTCCCTCAATGGCAGTCGGCCGTATTTTCTGTAGAGGATCAATGCCTGAAGGCCGCATGATATTTTCATCATTCGAAAACAAGTATGCCGGCGGCATTTGCAAAGCAGCGTTTATTATAAAGGGATGCAAAACAAATAAGCTCTCAGTATTCCTAATACCGGAAGGCAACGATTGCTTGGCCAGCACTAACCCCTGTCCTATATGCACTTGTTCATTGGTCTGATGTCCCAGACTGTCGTCGGCTCCCATGTCCCACACTGCTTCGTCGTCTATCCCAGGCGAAACATGCTGAAAGCATTCCATCTGCAAAGCTTGTATATCCCACGTTTCCGCTTCATTCAACATCTCCAGTGCGGCATTACCCTGGCTGTGTAAGACAGGGTCTCCGGCTTCTGTTAATCTGCTGTAGATTTTAAAGCCAATCGCTCCTTGATCTCCCGGAAAGAGCCCTATATGTATTTCTAACGGCTGATCTCCTATAGCGGGAGCATGTGTCCATACAATATCTTTAATAATGATGTTTGCCTGCCCCTTCTCCTGTACTGTTAACGACTGCTCAACCGCTGCCCGCACCATTTCAAGGCATGCCGCTTCTGACAGGACAAGCTTTCCGTCAATTACGGAGTTTTTCAGATAAAACTCCTGGCCGCTAAAGGTTGAACTAAATCTTTGCTCAGAAAGTACGGAGGTGTTTTGATGCAGTAATGGATGTAGATGTGCAACCGCATTGACGACAGGCTTTTCTTCATCTACATGTATCCAATAGCGTTCTCTGCCAAAAGGATAGGTGGGTAAAGGGATACGGCGGGGCTGGACATTACCGTAAAGTCTGCTCCAGTCCATATGGACACCCTTGACCCACAAGTCTGAGATTCTGCCGTACTTTTCCGCCAGAATCTGTAAATCAACCGTTTCATCGAGCGTTTTCTCCTCTGAGGCCATGTTCAAGCTCTCCTTGTCTCGCTTGGCCTGTCCCCGGTAAAGCTGTGCAATACTCTGTCTTCCTCCAATAAAGCCCCGCAACTTGCTTCTAAGTTCCTCCACTGACTCAACGACCACAGCGAGGCGCTCTTCCATCGCTTCGCGTCCTGTCTGCAAGGTATAAGCCACATTCACCAAATCGTGATCGGAAAACTCATTCCGATCCATTGCAGCAACCAATTGGCTTACCTGCTCCTTCAATGCTCCATCACTTTTTGCCGACAGAACTACGACGACTGGTCTTGGAGGAGTAAAGGCATTTTGAAAGTCATCCTGTTCCGCAGGGAGGTATTCCTCAAGGACGATATGGGCATTAGCCCCACCGGCTCCAAAGGAAGATATCCCGGCGATCCTCGGGTATTCCCGTTGCTCGCCGTCCTCCTCCACTATCGGACGCTCCCATTCAGAAAGCCCCTGTTGGACTACAAATGGCGTTTTGGAAAAGTTTATATTAGGGTTCAGTTTTTGGGAATGCAGGCTAGGGGCAATTTTCCGGTTTTTCATTTGCAAGATGATTTTAGCGATGCCTGCAATCCCTGCGGCCGCCTCTAAATGGCCTATGTTTGATTTTACCGAGCCAATAGCGCAAAAACCCGTGTCCTGCGTATCTTTCTTAAATGCCTGGGTTAGCCCGGTGATCTCAATAGGATCGCCGAGCTCCGTTCCAGTACCGTGGGCCTCAATATAACTGACTGCCCGGGCATTTACGCCTGCTTTATCAAAAGCCTCTCTGATCAGTTCACCCTGTGCTACCGGGTTAGGCACGGTATACCCATTTGTTTTTCCTCCATGGTTGATACGGGTTCCCCGAATAACCGCATAGATATGGTCCTTGTCTGCAATGGCTCGTGATAAAGGTTTGAGCAGCACGACCCCTGCACCTTCGCCAGGGACAAATCCATTCCCGCCTTCCCCAAAGCTTTTACACTGTCCCTCAGGCGATAGCATTCTCATCGTACTGAGAAAGATATAGCTTGAAGGATGAAGATATAAGTTGACTCCTCCAGCAACAGCCATTTCGCATTCACCGTTAAAGATATGCTCACAGGCCTCGTGGATTGCAGTTAATGAGGAAGAGCACATGGTATCTACCGGGATACTGGGCCCCTTTAAGTTCAAGAAATAGGATATTCTGTTGGCTACCGAACTGAAGGAGGTTCGCGGAAAGACGGGTTGTCCTTGTTCCCACAGCTTTGGTCCATATAAATTGAACCCCGTTCCGGTAATTCCTGCAAAGACGCCAATCCGGCCATTATACTGTTCGGCGAGCTGTTCCCTGCTATATCCTGCATCCTCGAAAACCTTCCAGCATTCTTCCAGAAATATTCGCTCCTGAGGATCCATACTCATCGCTTCCCGGGGAGATATATTAAAGAAGAGAGGATCAAAATCTGCAAAATCCTCCACAAATCCTCCATATTTACTATAGCTTTTGCCCTTCTCAACCGCTTCTTTGATGTCGGAACAGTAGAAACCTTCCCTCTTCCAGCGTTCCGCAGGAATTTCTGTTATACAGTCTTTGCCCTGTTCCAGATTACTCCAGTACTCATCCATATTTTTGGCCTGCGGATATCGTCCGCTTATACCAATAATCGCTATTTGCTCGTGTTTCACACGGTCTCTGTTAGTAGCCGTGTTGCAGATACGATTGTTTGCTTCCTTTGGCAGGGGTGACAAAGAAAACTCGCTGGCAGCATGCAAGGTTGCGGAAATGGAGACGGATTTCTCTTCCGTCTTTATCGGGCTTCCGATTCCTGTCCACCGTACGCATTCCTTGTGATAATCAGCAATAAAATATTCGGCCACTGCCTCCAACGTCTGATATTCATAAAACAAGGTCATTGATATTTCTCCAAAAATGCCCTGCAGCTTTTGATTAAGCCTTGTAATCATGATGGAGTCTATGCCATAACTCTCCAAAGGCTCGCTGACATCAATCTTGTCAATGCTCAGCTTGGTAACTTCTCCAAACAACAGTTTTAGCTGATGTAAGGTTTTTTCCAGAAGCAGTTCAAGATTCACCTCTGAAGAAGCTGACTCTTCAACATATTCTTTCTCCTGCGGTTGGGACTCCAAGAAATACTTTTGCAATCTGGATTGCTCACCTTCTATGACCAATAACTGATTTAGACCAGCGGCCAGACCGTTATATAAAGCCCGGATACCGTTTGAAGCTTGCATAGCTACCATGCCAATACTTTGCCAAGCCCTCTCCGTGTCATCGTCCACATGCATCCCTCCGTCCTTCCAGAGAGGCCAATTGACAGATAGCGTCTGCCCTCTGCGCTCTTTTGAGGATACAAGGCTGTTTCGATACGCGGCATAGGCATCCATAAAGGCATTTGCGGCAGAATAGTCGGCTTGACCGGGGTTGCCCATAATCCCAGCTATTGAGGAGAAGAGAATAAAGAAATCAAGATGTAGCTCCTTGGTCGCCTGATCTAAGTTCACCAGTCCGGCAACCTTTGGTGCCATTACTCCCGCGAACTCTTCCTGTGATTTATTCATGATAAAACGATCCTGTATTACTCCAGCACTATGAAGAATACCATCAAGGCCTCCATACTCTTCCCTGATCTCAAGGATCAATTTGGAGACCTCTTCCTTCCGTGCTACATCTACCTGTCTGTACTCAACGCGGGCCCCCAGCGCCCTCAACTTCTCCAATATGGCCTGTTTGCCTTCGTCCGGATTTGACCGGCCTACAAGAACTAGCGTGGCTTCCCTGACTCGCTGGGCGATATCCTCCGCAAAAATAAGTCCTAAACCTCCTGCACCGCCTGTAATCAAATAAGTCCCCCGATCCTTCCAGGGCACTCTCCCCGTTGTCTCGGTGGGTTTCATCTCGTTCCAGCCGAGAACCAGACGTTTGCCATCCTCATACCGTATCCTTTTATCCTTTGGATATTGACTGTTCTCTTTTAATTTCTCAATCACCTCTTCCAGACCTACAGATTCCAATTCTACGAACTGCCCTACGATTTTCGGGTTTTCTTTCTCAGCTGTCTGCAGTAATCCCAATAGTCCTGCGAAAGGTTGCTGCGCGCTGTGTGCGGAAACTGCAATCTGTATTAGTACGCTACCCTTGGATTCCTCTTTGAGAACCATTTGCACTTCCGTGAGCAGCTGGGTGGCATACGCCTGAAAGCGTTCATCCATGCTGCTTTGGCTGGCATGCAGCTTGATGCAACGGGTTCCTTCCATGAGCGATTCAATGCTTCGCTCCGCGAAATGATCCAGTTCGCAAAGCACCACCAGATGCTGGCTAAATTCAGGGTGTGCCACTTTCTGGAGAGCAACTTGCTCTTTCCAGAAAGGCTCAAGCATAAGGACTCCCGTATCCGCCAAGGACCCCGAAGTCCTTATTCCGCTTTGCGGGGTCTCATGCGAAGCCATTTGAGCTTGAAATTGGCGTATTTTTACAATGGCGTCCTCTTTCTGTATCCGTCCGCTTTTTACCTCGCCTAGAATATATTGAAAAAAGTCCTTCATCTTCTATTGCCTCCCAGCACGTAGAAACTTCTCATTTACGTATACATATATTGAGGATTTCACTGGCAGCCTCATCAACAGACAGGGTATCGTTCATCATTTCATCCAAGAGTCTGCCGCACAATATATCATCAAAGTCTACATCGCTCTCACCTTGCGAAAATAATGCATAGGCTTTTACTTGATCCTTGCTTTCAGAAGTCCAGTAATGCTCTTTAGCAAAAGGGTAGGTAGGCAGGCTGATACGGTGAGGCATCTTCCCTGTGTAAAGTTTTTTCCAATCCAAATTTATCCCTTTGGCCCACAGCTCCAAAAGCTTGGTATATTTCTTTTTGGAAATCCAAAGATCGATCATTTGTTGCAAGTCTTCGTCCCCCGAAAAAATAGACAACGATTCTCTGTTGCGTTTAGCCTGTCCCCTATATAGGTTGAGCATGTTATGACGTCCATCCACAAAACTCTTTAATTTTTCCTCAAGCTCTGCGGTAGATTCCACAAGTACGGCTAAACGCTCCTCCATCGCCTCGCGTCCCACCTGAAGCGTGTAAGCAATATCCGATAGGCTTGCGGAGGATAGCTGACCCTGAAGAGCATTCAGCAGCTGCCGTCCCTTTTCCTTAAGCTGCTCCTCGCTCTTGGCTGACAATACGATCATAGCAGGTCCCTGAGAGTCAGATTCTGTTCCAGACTGTTCCTGATACTCGGGAATATACTCTTCAATCACGATATGGGCGTTTGCCCCGCCTGCACCAAAAGACGATATTCCAGCCCGTCTTGGATATTCTTTTGTGATTCCATCGCTTGTAATTACCGGTCTCTTCCATTCCTCCAGGCTTTGCTGAACGATAAATGGAGTATTGTTGAAATTAATTTCAGGGTTCAACTTCCTGGAATGTAAGGATGGTACTAGCTGGCTGTGCTTAAGCTGCAACAATATTTTAGTCACTCCTGCAATGCCTGCTGCACTCTCACAATGGCCTATATTCGATTTGACCGCCCCTATGGCGCAGAACTGCTTATCCTTTGTGAATTTTTCGAAAGCCCTTGTCAATCCTGCAATTTCAATAGGATCTCCCAGAGCTGTACCGGTTCCGTGGGCTTCAATATAACTAACTGTCCTTGCATCGACATCCGCACGCTGGAGCGCTTCTTCAATCAACCAGGATTGAGCTTGAGGGCTAGGTACTGTATAACCGCTGGTTTTACCTGAAGCATTAAGCATGCTCCCTTTGATAACTCCATAAATATGGTCGCCATCTGCAATGGCCTTCTCCAGCGGCTTCAACACAATCGCGCCGACACCCTCTCCGTCGACAAATCCATCTGCCTGGTCTCCGAATGACTTACATTCACCCGTTTTAGAAAGCATCGTCATAGCCGACAGCTTGATATAGTGGATAGGATCTACAATTAAGTTGACTCCCCCGGCAATGGCACACTCACTTGTACCACTATACAGACTTTCCAAAGCCAAATGGATCGCCGTCAATGAGGAAGAACAAGCGGTATCTAAGGACATACTCGGACCTTGGAAATCCAAATGATAGGAAACCCGGTTCGAGATGGAATTATATTGAGGTCCCAAACCGTAATTTCCGTTCATAACACCTGCAAATACACCGACTCTTCTACTCTCACAAAGATTGGCAGGGGTATACCCAGCATCCTCTATGCTTGCATATGCTGCTTCCAGGAACAGTCTTTCCTGCGGGTCCATTGTTTCGGCTTCTGCGGGAGAAATTTTGAAAAATAGCGGATCGAATAAATCAATGCCTTCGATAAAACCACCCGATTTCGTATAGATTGTGCCCCTTTTCCCTTTTTCTTGGTCAAAGTAGGTCTTCCAATCCCAACGGTCTTTCGGAATTTCAGTTATGCAATTTTTACCTTCTCTTAGATTGTTCCAATATTCCTCTATATTACGAGCTCCCGGATAGCGTCCTGACATCCCAACAATCGCAACATCCCTGATATTGGAGGATCGTGTCGTTGGCTTTTCCATTGTGCTGTCAGAAGGCTTAAGGAAACGCCCTCCCCGGTCAAACCTCATTGGGACAGTAGCGAGTAATTGCGAAGCAGGGCCCTCTTCAACTCTGGAAGTCTCTTCGGTCAACTCCTGTTCCTTCATTCCTACCAGCTTCTTCAACGAGTCCTTTTGCGTTTGAAGAAGGTATGCTACTAGATCATCTATGGTGTTGTACTCAAAAAACAGCGTGCTGGCAAAATCCTCGATGACTTCACGCAAAACATTTGTGATTTGCACTACCAATATCGAGTCAATTCCATACTCTTCCAGGTCAACCGTTGAGTCGATACTTCCCGGTTCCATTTTTAGCGTCTCACCAAGCAAATGTTTAAAGTACGCCGTACTTTTTTCACGCAGCACATGTTCTACCTCTGCTTGTGCTACCTCTATTTTGGGTTGAGTTCGTTGTTTCACTGATACCGTTTCTACGGTTCTTTTCTCTATCAATATTGATCTTCGTTTGTGCTGTCGCTTTTGCCGAACCAAGCCATCGCTTTGGGCTGCAACAATCTGCTGGCCCCAATCATGCGCCTCTTGCGCCGGGAAGAACGCTGCATGGAAACCTTCTTTGTCCAATACGGTTTCCCATATTTGAGGGTGGAGCCCTGGGCATCCAGGAATACGCCATTCCGGATCCTCATACGCCCACCAGCCATCTAGCAATCCGAAGGTAAGGTGGGTAAACACGCTACTACCTGTGATTTCATTGAGCAGGAGCAAGCCGTTGCTTTTCAAAACCGCTTTTGCATTACGTAATGCCTGACGGATATCTTTTGCGGTATGAAGCACATTAGCGGCAATGACAATATCATATTTCCCCGTCTCAATACCTTGCCCGGCAATAGGTTCTTCAACATTAAAAATCTGATAGCTGAGATACGGATTATGCGGCCCATACTCTTTTTCCGCGTGCATCAAAAAGGCTTTGGAAATATCGGTATAGCAATATTCCTGAATGTGTTTGCGATATGGGCGTAATTTCAGGAATAGCGTAGCACTGGTCCCTCCGGTGCCCGCGCCGATTTCCAGAATTCTGATTTCCGCAGCGGCGTCGGCCATAATCCTCTCCTGGATATAAGCGGCAGTAGTATCGGCAAGTACCTCATTAAAGTAGTCCACAACCAGATTATTCTTATAAATTCCTTCCACTAGTTCCATTGAGGAATTGGGGAAGATGATTTCGGTCGCAGGCGATTTTCCGGTAAGCACTTCCGGTAAAGCTCGTAGCGTTGTCTCAACCAAATTGACCCTTGCTCTCATCTGCGGATATTGCAGCCATGTACGCTTGCGCTCTTCCCATTCCTGCCAGACATCATCTCGATCCGTCAAGCTGGAATCTCTACCTGATAGGTCGTTATCCATCTGTGCCAAAATCTGCATGCTCTCTTTCAGCCATTTGCCATATAGCTCAGGAAGTCCGAGTTTATTTTTGAACTCGTCGACAGACTGACGATCTGTCCCTGATAACCCCATGGACAAGAGCTGCTCCCGCAACAACCTGTGTAGGAGATGTTCCATCTCCCTTTCCTGGAGATCGCCCATATCGTCTGCGGCATAATTTTCGATAAAATGGCTTCTTGATTGTATTGCTGTAGCAATATTTTCCTGTATATCCCTGAGGTTCGGATCCGAATTAGGCGGGTAGAGATCAATCTCTTCTGTCGGATTAGTCCCTTCCATCTCCAGATGTCTTGTTGTTTTCATAAGCCCCATTTGGTCGATCGGTGAGGCAAGAAGCGTCTCAAGCGCCTCCATCCCCTCCTGCGGGTCAATGAGCCCAACACCTATTTGCGCCAGTCTGGAGTAGTTTTCTACCTCCTGCCGTCCATTTTCGGAGGCATTGTTTTCGCCGCTCCCCCAATATCCCCAGTTCATGACCTTCACCGGACAACGCCATTCCTGCGAAAGACGATGCGCAAACGCGTCTTTAAAGGTACTTCCGGCAGCATAGCTACTTTGTCCCGGATTCTTTACATAGGTAATCATGGAAGAGAAGAACAATACGAAATCCAACGGCTCATTTTGGAAGACCTGAGCCATGCGTACACTGACATCAACCTTTGCTGAAAGCCCTGACCGGAGCTCTTCCTCCGTCAAATCTTCCAAGCCCTTCTCCAAAAATGAAATGGCTGAGTGGACCACTCCGTTTATGTTGGAGTACCGCTGTTTTATTTCCTCATATGCCCGCTGCAGCTCCCTTTCGTCTGCTACATCCGCCGTGATATAGCATGGAACAGGTCCCAGGCCTTCAAATCCGTCCAGTTTGGCCTGGATAGAGGCATCCTTTTGCCTTCTGCCTAGCCACACCATCTGGGCCTGGTAGGTACAGGCCATATAC
This sequence comes from Paenibacillus sp. SEL1, assembly GCF_054602535.1. NCBI lineage: Bacteria > Bacillati > Bacillota > Bacilli > Caryophanales > Paenibacillaceae > Paenibacillus > Paenibacillus sp. SEL1. Next base: position 5,686,275 of record NZ_CM137723.1, read on the forward strand.
TTGCTCCAAGCCTCTCCGATAGTGCCGGCGCCCCCGATGACCACATAGACGCCTCTGGCTTTGTATAGCGTCTGTCCTTTTAAACCTGAAGTCTGTTTGAATGGAATCAATTGCTGCCGATACCACTGCCCATTTCTGAAAACCCACATCCGTCCTTGCCGGTCCGAAGGCAGCGTAAATATATCGGATAGTGGCCAGTCATCATCGGATTGCAGGTCAAGGATACGGATTTTCCAGTTCGGATATTCTTTGGCCATGGTGCCTACCAGCCCATGAAGACTTGCGTGAGTCGGATTGACTGTATCGTTCTGATCCATCGGCTGAGCTTGATTGGTTATCGTTGTCCAGCCTAGCTTTTTCGTCCCGTATCCCAATAAAAGCATCGCTTTGACCATTCTAAAGAAGAGTAGGACTCCCTGCTCCTGTTCCTTGATCAAGGATTCGGCAAGCACCGATTCGACGGGAGCACAGGGTGCAATCCACAGAATATGGTCAACGACTCCATATTCTTCTACCTTTGAGGCAACTGTTTCAATGGAATCGTGCGCTTGAAGCTCCAAGAAATGCGCCCTAGGATAATACTCCCGGATGGCCTGTCTGTCTTTGACAGTACCACCTGCAAGGACCAATCGGTCTGTCGATGACGGGGAAAAAACGACATCTTTTTTTATAGCAGCTGGGTCCCATTTCGGGATGAGCATTACAGATCCCACAAGCGGATCGGCGGCACTTTCTCCTGCCGCTGCGCCTTGTGCATTTTCAATGCCGATTTCTCTGTCCAGCGCCCGGGTGGATAATCCTGTTATTCTGACGCAAATAGTTCCTTCCTCATCACACAAGTCAATATTAAGCTTCTGTACCTTGTCTTCTTTCTTGCTGCCCTCGCTGTATTGAATCAACGACCACATGGTCGGGGTGCATGCCCCATAAATCTCAATCTCTTGGAGGGCAAACGGCATATGAGGCGTAGCTGGTACAGCGCTACCCGGTAGCCCTCCGTTCTCTTGGCCCATGATTAGCCCGATGGATGCATGCAAGGCCGAATCCAGCAAGCTGGGGTGAAGGACCAAGCTGTCCGCCATATTAGAAATGAAGGAAGGCAATGCCAGCTCGGCTAGCACCCTGCCCGGATGTGTATATACCTTCTCCACACATCTGTATGCCGGGCCATAATCCATTTCCATTTCCTCGAAGATTTCGTAACATTGCGATCCGTTAAACCTGTGTTGACCAAAATCTGTCTGTAACGCCTTAAGGTTTAGTCTCGGTTTTTGCTCTACGCAAACCTGCACCGCATCACCTTGGCTATGCACGGTATGCCCTCTTTCGCTTCCTACTTGCCCGCTATACACTTCAAAGCTTATTTTTCCGGTGTCTTCCAGGGATAGCCTGGTGTGTACAGGAACTGGCTGGTTGTCCACCACAATGGGCCGAATCCAGTTTACATTTTTCAAACGGATTCCTGTTGTGCTGTTGTCCATATCGCCTGTGGAACGTTCTACAGCCGCCCGTACCATCTCAAGATAGGCTACGCCAGGCAGAACCTTTTGGCCTTTTACAACATGATCCTTGAGGAAAAATTCCTCGCCTGTAAACGTTGAACTGAACCGCTGCTCCAGAAAGTCTGAAGTGTTCTGATGCAGTAAAGGTGTCAAAAAGGAAGATTGGGACGAAGCGGCTTCTGTTATTGCGGCGCTCTTTCCCTCATGTACGGGTATCCAATAGCTTTCTCTAGCAAAAGGATAGGTTGGCAGACTCATCCTGCGAGGCTTCACATCCTCATAAAGCTTGTTCCAATCCAAAATCAGTCCCGTAACCCAAAGTTCAGCGAGCTTTCCATACTTCCCTTTGTCCACCCTTGCATCAATCATTTTAGCCATATCTTCATCGACTTCCTGAGTGACAAGCCCTCCTCTATTACGCTTTACCTGTCCTCTATACAGCTCTTCTACGCCTTCCCTTTTTTGCAGGAAGCCTTCCAATTTCCAATCAAGCTCTTGGATGGATTTTGCAATGATCGCCAGACGTTCGTCCATCGCTTCCCGCCCGATTTGCAGCGTATAGGCGATATCTGAGAGACTTGTATAGGGGTCATTCAGTTCTCTGATTGCAGACAGCAATCTTTGCACCTGCTCGTCCAGCCTTTCCTTATTTTTGGCCGACAACACGACCATGACAGGATTCAGGGATGTAGGAGCAGCTTGCTGCTGACTAGCTTCTTCTGGAATATATTCTTCGATGACCACATGAGCGTTAGAGCCCCCAGCACCAAAAGCCGACACTCCTGCTGCCCTTGGGTATTCTCTGGTTTCACCGTTGATGGCAACTACAGGTCTTTTCCACTCTTCTAATCCCTGCTGAACTTTAAAGGGACTATCGCTGAAGTCGATATTGGGATTTAAGGTACTCGCATGTAGCGAAGGCACGATTTGTTTATATTTCAACTGCAAAAGCACCTTTGTCACCGCGGCGATACCAGCAGCGCTCTCACAATGCCCGATATTAGACTTCGCAGACCCGATTGAACAGAACTGCTTATCGCCGGTATATTTCCGGAAGGCCTTTTGTAAGCCTGCAATTTCAATCGGATCTCCCAGTGGAGTTCCTGTACCATGGGCTTCTATATAGCTGATGGTTCTGGGGTTGATTCCTGCCTCCTTAATTGCCTGACCAATCACACTGGCTTGTGCGTTGGGATTAGGTACGGTATAGCCGTTGGTTTTCCCCCCGTGGTTCACTGCAGTTCCTTTGATAACTCCATATATCCGGTCTCCGTCTGCTATGGCTTTGGCTAATGGCTTGAGCAGCAAAGCCCCGACTCCTTCTCCCGGTACATATCCGTCTCCCTGTCCGAAGCTTTCACATCTCCCATTGCTTGATGCAAAACTTCCCTGTCCCAACAATAGGTATTTGTTAGGATGGATGGAGACGTTGACCCCTCCTGCTACTGCCAGTTCGCATTCTCCATGCTGCAGTCCATGACAGGCCATATGAATGGATGTCAGTGACGAGGAGCACATGGTATCTACAGCGATACTTGGCCCTTGAAAATTACAAAAATACGATACCCGGTTGGCAACCGCCGAGGCATTCCCGAAAAGTCCAATCATCCTCCCCTTGGCTTGTTCCTGGGCTCCATAGAGTTGATACTCATGGTACATCACTCCAACGTAAACCCCGACATTGCCTTCTATGCCGCCAAGCTCCCGCTCTGCACAAAGGCTTTCTCTCGTATAACCTGCATCCTCTATCGTTTCATAAACGCATTCCAGGAATAAGCGCTCCTGCGGGTCCATCGTTTCCGCTTCCCTTGGCGAAATATTGAAAAACAACGGGTCAAACCAGTCCACCCCATCGATGAACCCTCCCCACTTGCTGTAGGTTTTCCCAGGCTTGCCTCTGTTTTCATTAAAGTACAGACTGTGATCCCAGCGCCCCTTGGGAATCTCTGTAATGCAATCCTTTCCATCCCTTAGGTTTTCCCAGAACTCTCGGATACCTAGTGCTCCCGGATATCTTCCTGACACGCCGATAACTGCAATGTCTAATGCCTTCTTCTCCTGATGTGGCTGTATACCTGTCGGGAGAAGCCATGGGCGTCTACGATTAGCCGATATCGAGGTCAAAGGCTCTATGGTTGCTTTTATAGGTGCTTTCGGGCCTGCATCAGAAGCCGTATTCTTCTCTGTCGCTTCTACAGCATCAATCAGCCGACCGCGATACGTTTCAAGGAAATAACCCGTCAATGACCGGAGATTTTGGTATTCAAAAAATAATGTTTTCGGTAGTGAGCCGAAAGTCTTTTCCAATTCATTGGTAAGCTGCATAACCAGCATGGAGTCAATCCCATACCTGTCCATTGGTGCATTTACATCTATACTTTCAGCGGGCAGCTTGATCACGGTTGAAAGTACCGTTTTCAAATACCCCTCCGCTTTTTCCCTTAGCCATTCTTCTCCGATAAGCGGTGCTCCCTCGCTTTCCATTACAGATCGGCCTGAGACATCAGTTTCCGAGAGCTGGCCTAAAATTGCCGCTTTAATCCTTTGGGGATATCCTTCGATCACCATAACCTGACTTCTGCCGGAAGACAGACTTTGATACAAAGCTTTGATTCCACTCTCCGTTTGCATGGCAAGCATGCCTAGGCCCTGCATTGCCCTTTCCGTTTCCAGGTCGACATGCATGCCTCCATCCTTCCACAGAGGCCAGTTTATCGACAGCGTTTGCCCCTGGCGCTGCTTTGCTGTCACCAAAGCATTTCGATAGGAGGCATAGGCATCCATAAAGCCATTAGCAGCGGAGTAGTCAACCTGTCCTACATTGCCAAGGCTTCCTGCGCCCGAAGAAAATAAGATAAAGAAATCCAGGGGCAGGTCTCTGCTGGCCTGGTCCAGATTCATCACCCCTGAGACCTTCGGAGTCAGCACTTCTCTAACCTCTTCTTTAGTCTTCTTGATGATGAAGTTGTCCCGAATCACTCCGGCTGTGTGCAAAATACCGTTAAGGCCGCCAAATTGCTCGACGATGCCATGAATTAGCCCGCTAACCGATTCGTTGTGGCCCACATCCGCCTGTTGGTACTCTATATGACCACTCAGCGCTCTCAGTTCGTTTAACAGAGCCTTTTGGTCCGCAGAAAGTGATGACCGACCCACCAATACGACGGTGGAGTTTTTCACATTGCGCACAATGTCTCTGGCAAAAATAAGCCCGAGGCCGCCTAAGCCACCAGTAATGAGATAAATCCCACCATCTCTCCACGGCAGATCTGCATCTTCACGTAAGGCTTCAATTTCTTGCCATATTAAAGCCTGTCGTTTGTCCCCTTGGTACCGTATCCGTTCGTTATACAGGCCACTCCGGTTCCCTTGTAGTTTCTCAATGATTCTTTCGACATCATCCTCCACATCAAGCTCAAGCAACTGGCCCATGACATTCGGATTTTCTTTTTGAGCGGTTTTCAGCATTGCAAAGAGCCCGGAATAAACCTGTTGGTCCTTCCGAGCGTGGGTTGCAAGCTGTATCAAAACTTTCTGTTTGGGTATGTCTAGCAGGATACTTTGCAATTCTTCAAATATCTGAATGGTATAATCTTCAAACCGACTGTCCATATCCATGCTGGAGGACTGTAAAACAAGGCAGCGAGTACCATCCATGCGGGCTTCAATATCCTCCCCGGTGATACCATCCACTTCACACAGGATCACAACATGCCGGATATCGTCGTTAGCGTTCACCCCTGTGGTGACAGGCATCTCCTGCCAGACAGGCTCAAGCATCAGTGTACCTATATCCTCAGTGATGCTGGCTTGCCCCACATCTCCTTCCAACGCTCTGGATAAAAGTCCTTTGAGCTGCACGCAAATCTTTCCGGTCTCATCGCACAGCTCAATATCCACCTTGCTTAATCCATTCGACGTCTCTTCACTCCCATCGTGAGAGATCCGGGCCCACATCACTGGAGTGCATTTTTCGGATATCTTCAGTTCCTCCAAAGCAAAGGGTAACGCAGGCTTGCCTACAAGCAAATTTTCTTCCGAACCCATTACCAAGCCGATTGTGGCCTGCAAAGTTGAATCCATCAAAGCTGGATGCAGTACAAATTCACTTTGAGTATGGAGTACAGCGGATGGTAGGGACAGCTTGGCCAGCACGTAATCCTTTCCTCGAAAGATTGCCTCAATGCCACGGTGTGCGGGTCCATAGTCTATCCCCATGGCTCTGAAAGCTTCATAGCATTGGCTTGAAGAAAGTGGTGTGCGGGTACAGTCTGCCCGTAAGACATTCAGGTCCAGATACTGTAGCTCGCCAGCCCTCACCAACACAGCCATTCCCTGACTGTGTATAATCCCTTCGGCGTCGGCTCCTTCCATGCCGCTACATATTTCAAACGCAATCTCTCCATTGTCTTGGGGATATAGACTGATGAGTACCCTCACCAGTTCGTCTGCTACAACCACAGGCCGAGCCCATACGATATTTTTCAGCCGAATATGAGTCTCACCTTCTACTACGGCCCCCACTGCCTCTTCTACAGCTGCTCGCACCATTTCGAGGTAAGCCACCCCGGGTAATGTTTGTTGACCCTTGATTCTGTGGTCTGACAGGAAAAATTCCCGGCCTGTAAAAGTAGAGCTATAACGTTGTCCGGAGAGGTCGGAAATATTCTGATGCAACAAAGGATGAATTTGGGCAGGCATAGCTGGATTTACACTGCCTTTTCCAGTGCCTGTTTCGGATAACCAATAGCGTGTCCTTTCAAAAGGATAGGTCGGCAGACTGATTCGTCTGGGCTTGATATCTCCATAAAGTGCATCCCATTCAATGCTTGCACCATTGGCCCACAATTTGGCTACCTTATCAAGTCTTTTTTTCTCAGTCCAGGCCCGAATCAGGGTTCCGGTGTCTTCGTCCGAATCCAAGAGTTCGATTCCGCCCCCTGCATAGTTCACACGGCCGATCAGCACTTTTTCCGACGAACTTCCGTTAATAAAAAGTTCAAGTTCATCTATCAGATTTTCTCTTGAATCCGTCAAAAACGCGAGACGCCAGTCCATAGCCTCTCTTCCCACTTGCAAGGTATAGGTCAGGTCCGTCAGATTAACGCTTTCGTGCAACTTAACAAAATTCATCATATCTGCTGCATAGGTTTTCAAGGATTGTTCACTTTTAGCGGACAGCACAAATAGTCCCGGGTTGTCTTTACCCACTGGGGGTAGATTCACCGCAGAGACTACAGGAACATATTCTTCAATAACCATATGAGCGTTAGTGCCGCTAAATCCGAAGGAACTTACGCCCGCACGCCGCGGTACTCCCGGTTCGGGCTCCCAGCTTTGTAGACCGGTGTTAATGTAGAACGGGCTATTCTCCAGAGAAATATGCTCATTTAAGGATTCGAAATGGATGGTAGGCGGCAATTGGCGGTGCTTCATGGCCAGCAGCACTTTCATCACACTGGCCACCCCGGCCGCAGTCATCATATGACCCATATTGCTTTTCAGTGACCCCAATGCGCAATAGCCCTTCTTGCTTGTATAGGATCGGAATGATTCCGTAAGTCCCTCCACCTCGATAGGATCACCCAGCTTTGTTCCTGTCCCGTGAGCCTCGACCATGGAGATGGTTTCGGGATGAATGTTAAACCGTCGATATACGTCTTTTTCCAGCGAGATTTGTGAATTTACACTTGGGGCAGTTATTCCGTTGGTTTTTCCATCCTGGTTCATTCCCCATCCCCGAATAACTCCATATATGGAGTCCTTGTCTCTGACTGCATCAGAGAGCCGTTTTAATAAAATGACCCCAACTCCTTCTCCGGGGACAAACCCGTTTGCACGGGCATCAAAGGTAAAGCACCGTCCATCCTTGGACAGCATTCCTGCCTTGCTAGTCATAACATGCATTCCCGGACCAGCCATAATCATGACTCCGCCTGCCAAAGCAAGGTCACTTGTTTCTAAAAGGAGACTGTTGCAAGCTTCAGCAATGGCCACCAGAGAGGAAGAGCACGCGGTATCAATAGCCAAAGAAGGACCTTTCAAATTTAGCAGATACGAAATCCGAGCGGATAGAATTGAAGGAGACCCTCCCATGAGAACCTGCGCATTTAACCCCTGCCCACTCATGGACCTCCCATAATCACTGGCTGCACAACCTACAAAAACACCGCATCGGCTCTCCGACAGTGAGGCTGGATTTAATCCGGCATCTTCAATGCATTTCCAGCTACTTTCAAGAAACAGGCGCTGTTGAGGGTCCATCATCTCTGCTTCAGCAGGGGATATATTAAAGAACAATGGGTCAAATTTATCTACATCCTCTAAAACACCCATCCATTTGCTATAGGTTTTTCCCTGAGCCTTGGGATCGGTATCGTAATATTCATCGATTGACCATCGCGTTGAAGGGATTTCCGATATACAATCCCTTCCCTGAGCCAGATTGTCCCAAAATTCAGCCAAAGTCCTGGATTCGGGGAATTGCCCTGCCATACCAATAATCGCGATAGACTCCTTATGTTCCTGACCGCGCGGCATATCTGGCATAGCTTTTTTAGAATCAGCATGCTTGACCGTTTTATGGGAATCATTGCTATTCGGCAGCTGTCCATAGGCAAATTGAATCCGTTCTTTAACCTCTTGCTGATTTACAAACGTTTTATCCTGCATTTTTATTTCTTTTTCAATAGTAGCCGCCAGCTTTTCTCTTATCGATTGAGCCATATGGTTTTTCAGCTCAATTAATGACTCCCTGGGAGACTCGGACAGTTTTCTTGCCAGCTGGATGGCGTACGGCACCACTTCATTCCTCGGTACAACTGGAAAAGGAACCCCTTTGGTTTCCAGTTCCGAACCGCTATATCTAGTACCTGTAAATAAAATTTCCTGTGCCATACTAACCCCAAATTTCTCAGGGAAAATCAGGGTCGAACCCGCTCCGGGAGTAAAGCCGTACTTCATAAAGTTAGTAGTATAGATGCTTTCCCGACTCATCACGATAAAATCGCAAAACATCCCCATGCACCAGCCAGCACCAATCCCATGTCCCTGCATAGCAGCGATGACGGGCAGCTTGCAATCCAAAGCAATCTTGTAAACATTGGTATCGCTATATTTCGCCTTTCCCTCATGGATAGCCAGCAATCCCTCTTGGGTGCCTCCTGTGGCAAAGTAGGTGTCATATCCCGTCAGAATCACAACTTTATAATTCTCGTTAGCCTGCACCGTCTCAAACGCCTGATTCAGGCCATTAATCAGTTCATCGGAAAATGTATTTTTGTGCGCCGTGTCCTTCATTTTCAACAAAACAATCCCGTGCTCAAATTCCTGCAATTCAACCACAGGCTGTACCTTTATTTGGGGGGCGCTTATCTCCTGCCCATCCTCCGGCGTGTGAAAGCTGTCCAATGGCTGCAACGTGAAAGCCAGTCCTTCTGGTAATTCCTGTGGACTGGCTTCCAATGATTCATCTGGGAGCTCGCCAATAAATTGAAGCAATTGTTTTTCAGCATCTTCATAATTTATTTCCCCTGCTTGCACCGCACGAAAAATATCTTTTGAATCCATAAACATGTCCTCCTAGCTGTATGAAATAGGACAAATATCGTGTTGGCTGTCTACGGGTGTAATTGATTGAATAACTGGTCGGCCTGTTCAAAATCCAACTCACCCTGCAGTACTTTCTGTAACAAGGCTTGCATGGGCTGCTTAGGCTTCGGCTCTGTAGAAGCCTGATTTGTATCTCCCGCCGACTTGTTCAATTCCTTTGCTAAAAATTTGGAGAATTCTTTAATGTTAGGATAGTCGTACACTCTGGTTGCTGGAAAAGCTGTTCCAAAGCGTTTATTCACAGCCTGCACCCACTCTACACCTATAATGGAGTCCAGCCCCATATCAATAAATTGATCGTCCCGGCCAATATCCTTTTCATTCATACTCAAGGATTTCGCAAGACTTTCTACCAGTTCCTTCTCCAATGCTTCTATCCGTACAGCCGTTGGCGCATATGTCGAACGCTTTGCCTCATCCCTGGCAGCGGGCGGCGACGAAGAAGGCTTGGCCTCAGGTTGCGGCGGGGCAGGCTTGGATTCTGCCAGCGCGGCTGACTTCTCCGGCTTATCTGCTACCATCTGGATGTTGGAAACGGAGCTCAGCAAAATGCCCTGCGGTTTTTCAGGTACTTTCGCCAAAGTCTGTCTCTGCACATTATCGTTGCTATGGTTAACTGCAGGAGGGTTGGAAACGAGTTCTTGTACCGACACATCGGCTACAGGAGATTCCGCCTCGACGTCCCGGAATTCGCCCCCACGCGCGAAGATCCAATAGCTCTCCTTGGCAAATGGATAAGTTGGCAGACTAATCCGACGAGGGCTGCTATTCTCATAAAGTCTAGTCCAATCGAAGAGCAGCCCCTTAACCCAAAGCTCCGCCAGCTTTGTATACTTACCCTTGCTTATCCAACTATCCACCATTTTTGCCATATCTTCGTCCGCCTCAAGAACAGCTAGGATGTCTTTATTCTTCTTTGCCTGACCCCAATATAGCCCGTCAATATTCTCATCCCCCGCTAAAAAGCTCTCCAGCTTTCCTGTAAGTTCACGGGTAGACTTAACTATAACTGCTAACCGTTCTTCCATGGCTTCCCGTCCCACCTGCAGAGTAAATGCTATATCTTCCAGGCTGATTTGCGAGTATTCCGGCTCTTTGAGTTCAGCCAGCAACCTTTGCACCTGTTCTTCCAGTCGCTCTTTATTCCTCGCCGACAGCACGATCATTACCGGATTTTGCAGTGAAGTGGTAGCCTGTCTAGTCTCCTGCTTCTCAGGGATATATTCCTCAATAAGCACATGTGCGTTGGAGCCTCCGGCGCCAAAGGAGGAAATACCTGCGATTCTTGGGTATTCAACCGTCTTCCCATTCATTGTGACGACGGGTCTTTTCCACTCTCCCAGCTCCTGCTGAACTATAAAAGGACTATCGCTAAAATCGATATTCGGGTTTAGTGTTTTTGAATGCAATGAAGGCACGATTTGTCCGTATTTGAGCTGAAGGAGCACCTTTGTAACTCCGGCAATCCCTGCCGCGCTCTCACAATGCCCAATATTTGATTTTGCTGATCCGATTGCGCAAAATTGCTTATCCTCCGTATATTCCTGGAACACTTTTTGCAATCCGGCGATTTCAATGGGGTCACCTAAGGATGTCCCAGTGCCATGCGCTTCGATGTAACTGATGGTTCTGGGGTTAATTCCTGCTTTCTTTAATGCCCTTCCAATGACACTGGCCTGCGCATGGGGATTCGGAACTGAGAATCCGTTTGTCTTCCCTCCATGATTCACCGAGGTCCCCTTTACGACCCCATATATATGGTCGCCATCTGCAATAGCTTTGGCCAGTGGTTTGAGCAATACAGCTCCTACGCCTTCTCCCGGCACATATCCATCTCCGCCTTGTCCAAAGCTTTCGCACCGTCCTTTACTCGATACAAACCTGCCTTGCCCAAGCATCAGGTATTTGTTCGGATGAATGGATACATTGACGCCGCCAGCAACGGCAAGCTCACACTCGCCTTGTTGCAAGCTTTGGCAGGCCAGATGAATGGTCGTCAATGAAGAAGAGCACATGGTGTCCACAGCTATGCTCGGACCGTGGAAGTTACAGAAATAAGATACCCGGTTTGCGATGGAAGCCGGATTGCCAGGAACGGCAATCATTCTGCCCCTAGCTTGTTCCTGTGCTCCATAAAGTTGGTATTCTTCATACATGACCCCGACAAAAACACCTACATTCCTATCCTGCCCAAGGCCCCGCTCCAATCCAAGTGCTTCCCGGGTATAGCCTGCATCCTCTATCGTTTCATAGACGCATTTTAGGAATAGGCGCTCCTGAGGATCGATGATCTGTGCTTCTCTAGGTGAGATATTGAAAAACATGGGGTCAAACTGATCCACACCTTTAATAAAGCCTCCCCACTTGCTGTAAGTTTTTCCGAACTGGTCCCTGTCCTCGTCAAAGTGCATACTGTGATCCCAGCGATCTTTGGGGATTTCCGTAATGCAATCCTTCCCATCGCGCAGATTGTTCCAGAATTCCCGGATATTTTCTGCATCGGGATACATGCCCGACAAACCGATAATGGCAATTTCCTCCGATCCGCCTGCTCTTTCCGGTTGCGGTTGGAAACTTGCCTGAACTGGCATGAAACGCGATTGCTTCCGACTATCAGAAAGTGACCTTACCGGGTCGTTTTCCACCGACGAAGGCTTGAAATCTTTCGTAGCGTCCTCTGTCTCGATTCCAAGTAATTTAATCAGCTGCTTCTGGTGGACTTTGAGGAAATATTGGGTCAATTCCCGGATATTCTGGTATTCAAAAAATAAAGTTTTGGGCAGTGTTCCAAACGTTTTCTCCAACTCACGGGTTAGCTGTTTAATCATAATGGAATCAATGCCATATTTCTCCATAGGGGCATCGGTTTCAATCTGCCTTACCGGTAGCCTGATGGATGTAGCGAGCAATTGCTTTAAATAATTTGCCGCTTTTTCGGCAAGCAGGTCTTGTCCGATGACCGAACCCATCTCGCTTTCCCTTATCATAGAGGAGGCATCTCCAGTCTGATTCAGGGACGGTTGCTGTAGGAGCGTTTCTCTTAGCTGACTGGCATGCCCTTCCAACACCATGACTTGATTCTTTTCGGAAGCCAGGCTCTGATACAAAGCCCGAATTCCTGCACCCGTCTCCATTGCAAACATCCCCATCCCTTCCATGATCTTTTCTGTTTCCTCATCAATACGCATTCCGCCCTCTTTCCAGAGCGGCCAATTGACTGAAATCGTCCGCCCATGGCGTTGTGCTCGCTCTACCAGCGTACTGCGGTATTTGGCATAGGAGTCCATAAAGGCATTGGCAGCAGCATAGTCAGCCTGTCCTATATTCCCAAGGCTCCCTGCAACGGATGAAAAAAGGATGAAGAAGTCCAGCGGAATTTCCTTACAAGCCTGATCCAGATTCACCAATCCCGTAACCTTTGGTGCCAAAACGTTTTGCAATTCCTCCCGTGTTTTTTTAATAATGAAATTATCGCTAACCATTCCTGCGCTGTGCACAATTCCATCCAGCTTCCCAAACTCTTCCTGAATATCCCGAATCAAATCTTCAACCGCCCTTTTATCGGCGACATCGACTTGCCGGAATACTACTCTTGCACCTAAAGCTTCTATCTCCTCAATCCTTGCTTTGGTGTCACCACGAAGCGGGGAGCGTCCGACAAGAATTAAAGCAGTATCTCTGGCCTGTCGTGTAATTTCTTCGGCAAAAATCAAACCGAGACTTCCGGTTCCGCCGGTAATCAAATATACTCCCCTGTCTTTCCACGGAATGCTGATTGCTTCCCCGGAGGCTTTAATTTCCGTCCATACGGCAACATGCCGTCTACCTTGTTGATAGCGAATATGTGGTTCTATCGAACTGCGACTGTTTTCCTGAAGGATATTTATCATACCTGCTGAATCCTGCTCCACATCTATTTCTATCAGCTGGCCAACCAGTACTGGATTCTCCAGCCATGCTGTTTTTAAGAGTCCGGAAAGTCCCGAGAATACCTGTTGGTGTTCCTGCACCGGAACGACAAGCTGAACCAATGTTTTGCCTTTGGATTGCGTTTTAAGAATATGTTGAATTGCCTCAAACACCTGTGTCGCATAAGTCCTAAACTGTGCATCAATGCTCTTCTCTTCGGATTGGAGAATGAGGCACTGCACCCCGTTCATTTGCGATTCAATAATTTCCCCGGAAATATATCCCGGTTCGCATAAAATTACCAGATGCTGTTGATAGTCAGGTGCTGTTCCTTCCAGAGCAATCGCTTGTTCTTCCCACACAGGCTCAAGCATCAAAGTCTCAGGTGCAGTCCATTCATCTGGGCCGCCTGTTCCTCCTTCAGCAACTCGTGATGAGAATCCCTTCATTCTCACACAAACATTCCCCTGCTCGTCACACAAATCGATATCTAACTTTTGCAGCGAGCCATTTTGTATGCTGTCTTCACTATCACGGATCCAGGCCCACATCTCTGATGTACATTTGTTAAACACCACCAACTCTTCCAATGCAAATGGTAAAGCTGGCTTAATGGAAGCTTTGCAATCACCCGCACTCATAATCAAGCCTATCGTCGCCTGAAGAGCGGAATCCATCAAACTGGGGTGCATCACAAAATGTTCCATCGTAGAGTAAACGGAAGAAGGCAAGGACAACTTGGCAAGAACTTGGTCCACCCCGATATATATCTTCTCAATTCCCTGGTGTCCCGGCCCATAGGAAACCTGCATCGCTGCAAACGCCTCATAGCACTGACGGGATGAGAAGGAGCCCAGACTGCACTGCTCCAGCAAGGTTTTAATATCTATAGCAGGGATGTCTGCCACCGGAACAATTACTGCCCTGCCTTCACTATGCACCACCAGCTCCGTGTCCGTTGCTCCAGACTTGCTGTAAATTTCATAGGCGATCTCCCCGCCATCTTGAGGATAGAGCCCAACACTAACGTCCACCGACTCCTCCCCAACCACAACAGGCCGGATCCAATCCACATCTTTTAACCGGATGGACGTCCACTTGTCTTCTGGAGATCCTGCAACCTGCTCTACTGCCGCCCGCGCCATTTCAAGGTAGGCCACTCCAGGCAAGAGCCTCTGCCCCCTTATCACATGGTCAGACAGGAAAAATTCCTTCCCCGTAAAAATGGAGCTGAACTGCAGTCCATAAATATCGGACGTATTGCGCTGAAGTAGGGGATGAATGCCGACTGCTGTCTCCCTTTCCAGCACTACACCGCTTGCTCCCGTCCGTTTATTGATATCGGTTATGCAATATCGTTCTTTGGCAAAGGGATAGGTTGGCAGACTGATACGGTTTGGTTTAGCCTCTCCGTACAACAGGGCCCAGTCAATAACGACTCCTTTTACCCAAAGGTCAGCGATTTTGCCATAGCAGCCTTCGCTAACTAACACATCAATCGCCGTGCCCGCACCCTCTCCGTCTTCACGAGCTCTATTTTCTTCTCTATGGCGTTTGGCGTGTCCCACGTATAAGCCGTGGATACCATCCCAGCCTTCCACAAATCCTTTTAATTTCTCTTCTAGCTCCCGGAGAGAGCCTGCAACGAAAGCCAAACGTTCTTCCATCGCTTCGCGCCCCACCTGAAGGGTATACGCTATATCTACCAGACTGCTGTCTGTAAACGGATGCTCCCCGATTGCAGCTAGTAATAGCTGCGCCTGCTCTTGTAGTTGTCCTTCACTCTTGGCTGACAGCACCACAATAGCCGATTTTGGGGTGGTACGGGTAATAGAATCCTGCTCCTGCTTTCCAGGAATATATTCTTCGATTACCAAATGGGCATTGGCACCCCCGAATCCAAAGGAGCTAACACCTGCTCTCCGAGGAATATTTTCCCCTCGAGTATCCCGCTGTGGCTTCCACTCCTGCGCCTCCTGAACGATATAGAACGGACTGCCTTCAAGTTTTATATAAGGATTAATTGCATCACAATGAAGGCTTTTGACCAGCTTTTTATGCTTTAACTGGAGCAGCACTTTTATGACGCCCGCGATTCCAGAAGCCAGTTCCAGATGTCCGATATTGGTCTTCACCGAGCCCAATCCGCAATGGGATTCTGTAATCCCGGGCCCTTCTGTATTCTCATAAAGCTCTTTGAAAGCTGCTTTCAGTCCATTAATTTCAATCGGATCGCCCAGCTCGGTGCCTGTCCCGTGGGCCTCAATGTAAGAGACAGTCCTTGGGTCGATTCCGGCCTTTGTATATGCATTTACCAACACATCCGCCTGAGCCCTCGGATTAGGAGCTGTCAGGGAATTGGCCCGGCCTCCGTGATTGACGGCAGTACCCCGAATTACACCATAAATATGGTCTCCATCCTTCTCTGCATCCTTCAGCTTTTTCAGGAAAAGCATGCCGGCCCCTTCACCACGCACGTAGCCATTGGCCTTATTGGAGAAGGTTTTGCATCGACCGTCCTCACACAGCATTCCTGCTTTGTTGAAGCTGATATGGAGTTCAGGTGTGATAATCACATTAACACCACCCGCAATCGCCATCTCGCAGCTTCCATCCTCTATGGCCCTAACGGCTCGGTGAATGGCCACCAGTGAACTGGAGCAAGCCGTTTCGACAGGCTCGCTCGGACCATGAATATTAAGGAAATAGCTCATTCGATTGGGCCCAACAGACGGTGCCATACCGCTGGAGGAATACGCCTCGACACCCACATTTCCCTGATAAATCACACCGCTGTAGCCACTGTTCGCGGTACCTACAAAGATTCCTGTGCGGGTTCCCGACAGACTCCCAGCCTGAATGCCTGCATCTTCAATCGCCTTCCAGATATAGGTCATCAACAGACGTTGCTGCGGGTCCATGAGTGCGGCTTCTCGCGGTGAAATTCCAAAGAATAGCGGGTCAAACTCATAGATCCCCTCAATAAACCCGCCCCACTTGATGTTTGTTTTATTGGCCTCCTGCTCAGGGTCACCGTAATACGTCTTCCAATCCCAGCGATCCTCAGGGATTTCAGTGATACAGTCCCTGCCTTCCTCAAGATTTTTCCAAAACTCATCCACATCCCGGGCCATGGGAAATACACCGCTCATTCCCACGATGGCAATGGGTTCAGGAGCAGCCTGAGTCAGCTGCGGGTTGGACAACACATTCCCGCCTGCAAACCGGAAACGCTGCCGTCTACCGCGGGTACTGTCTTCCCTATCATCTTCCACGGCCTGCACAGCAGGCTCAGTCCGGGCATGCACGGCAAACTGCTCGCCAAGCACGGCATCATATTCGTCCACCAAATACCTGGTGAAGTCATGAATCGTTGTGTATTCAAAAAATATGTCCGGCGTCAGCTCAAGCCGGTATAAGTGATTGATGTTGTTGGTAAATTGTGTGAGCAGGATGGAATCGAAGCCATACTCACTCATTTCTACATGTTCATCAATATCTTCAAGTTTGACTTTCAGCAATCTTGACACGGCCTGTATCATAGCGGCCTGCACCTTGTCCAGCAGATCTGGTACGACATTGCTTTCAGAGGAAGCTTCTGAAATTCCTGTCACCTTTTCAGGCTGCCTAGTCTCTGGAGTCGTGATTAACCCCATGGTTTTCTTCATTTTTGCGAGATTGCCTTCCATCACCATAACCTGATCAACGCCCGCGATCATGCCACGATACAAGGCCTGAATGCCGGAAGAGGTTGACATGCCGCTCATGCCTGTACGCTGCCTTACCAGCTTCTCCGTTTCCTCATCAATACGCATCCCACCCTCTTTCCATAGCGGCCAATTGATGGATAGCGTTTGACCCTGTCGCTGCTTAGATGCTGTCAGAGTGTTCCGGTATCCGGCATAAGCATCCATAAACGCATTAGCTGCAGAATAGTCTGCCTGTCCCTGATTACCTAATCCTCCGGCTACAGAAGAAAATAGAACAAAGAAGTCAAGCGGCAGGTTCTTGCTTGCCTGATCCAGATTCACTATCCCTAATACTTTGGGAGCGAGAACCTCCAGCATCTCCTCGCTATTTTTTTGGAGTATGCGGTTGTCGCGAATGACTCCTGCACTGTGAATAATGCCATTGATGCTTCCGAATTCCTCCTGAATTTCCTGGATTAAATCGGTCACCGCCTGCTCCTGAGTCACATCAACCTGTCTGTATATGATTCGTGCCCCTAATGCCTCCATTTTCTTTATCTCAGCCCGTTTGCCCTCATCCAGCGTGGAACGCCCCGTTAAAATCAAGACGGCTTTATGAACTTTATCCGTAATCTCTCTGGCAAAAATGAGCCCCAATCCACCGGCACCGCCAGTAATCAGGTACACTCCCCCATCCTTCCAAGGGTTACCCGCTGCTTCCTGAGAGATGTGAACTTCGTTCCAGCAGGAAACCCACCGTGTGCCTTTCTCGTACCGAATCTGGATATCCTCGAGGCTACAGCTGTTTTCTTTTAAAATGTCTATGATTGCTCCCCAGTCCTCATCCTGTCCCAGTTCTATTAACTGACCTACCAGTTTTGAATGCTCAAGCCGGGCCGTTTTTAAAAGACCGGAAAGTCCCGAGAAAAGCTGCTGCTCCTCCTGTCCGCTTATGGCAATCTGGATCAGCACCTTACCACTGGGTTTTTCCCTGAAAATGCTTTGAATCTCTTCAACCACCTGGACGGCGTAACGCTGGAACTGTTCCGCGATTCCGTTTCGGTCGGGTTGCAGTACCATGCATTGCACGCCGTCCATCCGAGCTTCAACTTGTTCACGGGAAATCCCGGACGGCTGGCAGAGTAACACGACATGGCGATCATATGCAGGCATTTCGGCCTCTAGAGCAATCCCTTGCTCTTTCCATACGGGTTCAAGCATCAAGTTACTAGAATTAGACTGAACATCCGAGGAAATCGAGTCCCTATTCAGGATTCTTGATGAATATCCTTTTATCCTGACACAGATGGCTCCGGTTTCGTCGCTCAGGTCAATATCCAGCTTCTGTGCCTTTTCCTCAGCTATACCGTCTGCATTATAACGAATCAACGCCCACATGATGGAGCTGCAATTTTTTATAATTTCAACTTCTTGAATGGCGTAAGGCAGAGAAGGTTTGATCTCGTCAGACCCCAGCGTCAAGCCTATGGTTGCCTGCAAGGCCGAATCTATCATAGTTGGATGCAGGACAAATTGGCTTTGGTTGTCAGAAACGGAAGACGGCAAGCATAACTTAGCCAGCACTTGACCCTCTCCCGCATACACCATCTTAATCCCTTGATGTCCAGGACCATAATCCATTCCCATATCCCTGAAAACTCTATACAATTGTGTGGGATCGAAGTTCCGACTGCATACATTCTGCAAGTCTTTAATATTCAGTGCTGGGACCTCCGCAGCTAATCTTCGTGCAACACTGCCGTAGCTATATATCACAATCCCTGCATCAGCTTCTTCGCTCTCCCCATATATTTCATAGGAAATCTCTTGATGATCATCCAGGAAAAGTCCGATGTGTAACTGTAGTGGCCCATGCTCTACGATAATAGGCCGTGCCCAAACCACGTTTTTAAGGCAAATTTCGGTTGACCCATCCTCATCAGATCCTGTTGCCTGATCCACGGCCGCCCGGATCATTTCAAGGCAAGCAGCCCCGGATAGAACCTTGCGTCCATTCACCACATGATCCTTCAAGAAAAACTCCTGGCCTGTAAAAGTCGAACTAAACCGCTGTTCCGAGAAATCGGAGGTGTTTAGATGCAGTAAAGGATGGAGCGAAGCAGTGACAGAAGTCATGCCTTTGCCTGCCTTGCTGTCAAGCTCAGGCGCCCAACAGCGTTCTCTCGCAAAAGGATAGGTCGGTAGACTGATCCGGTAAGGTTTGATGTCCCCGTACAGCTTGTTCCAGTCAATAGTTAGCCCCTTTACCCACAACTCCGCTATTTTTTTTAGTTTTCTCTTCTTGATCCAGGTTTCAAGCAACGATTTGGCATCTTCATCCGCCTCAAACATCACAATCCCGTCTTTGCTCTTTTTCACCTGAGCCGTTAGGACGCCAGCAAGCGGATCATGATTCACAAATCCTTCGAGCGTTTTTAGCATTGCCTCTTTTGAATCTGCCACAAAAGCCAGCCGGTAATCCATCGGCTCGCGGCTCACTTGCAGCGTATATCCCATATCCGAGAGGTTAAGATTTTCCTGGGATGCAATAAAGCTTTTCATTCTTTCGGCATACGTTTTTAGTTGCTTTTCACCTTTGGCAGACAAAACGAAGAGAACGGGATTATGGATATCGGCGGCTGTTGGTGATGTCGCAGATGTTCCCGTCCCGGGACGATATTCTTCAATAATAAGATGGGCGTTCGTACCGCTAAAACCGAAAGAGCTCACAGCGGCGCGCCTTTTGTCCCCGCGGGAAGGTTCCCACGCGTTCAATTCTGTATTGACATAAAAAGGAGAATTATCAAAATCAAAATGCTCATTCGGGTTTTTGAAATTCAGTGTCGGTACTAGTTTTCTATGCTTCATGCATAGCAACACCTTTTGCACGCTTGCTATGCCCGCTGCTGCAGAAGTATGCCCGATATTGCTTTTTACCGAACCTATGGCACAGTAGTTCTTCTGATCGGTTTTTTCTTTAAAAGCGGTTGATAAAGCTTCCAATTCAATAGGGTCGCCCAGCTTGGTTCCTGTCCCATGCATTTCAACATAGCTAATGCTTTCAGGCTCAATCTGATATTTGTTGTATATTTCCCGCTCCAGCTCAATTTGGCTGTTTGTGCTTGGAGCGGTAATCCCGTTGGTTTTTCCATCTTGATTGATTCCGGACCCGATAATAACTCCGTATATATGATCCCGATCAGCTTCAGCATCCTTCAGCCGCTTCAGAACCAGCGCCCCTACTCCTTCCCCTGGAACAAAGCCGTTGGCGCTATTGTCAAACGCTTTACACCGGCCATCTGGTGACAACATTCCGGATGCAGACATGCCTACATACGATTCAGGAGTCAGATATAACGACACCCCGCCAACCAACGCCATTTCTATCTCTCCGTTAGATAACGCCTGGCATGCCAGATGGGTTGCAACCAGCGATGAGGAGCATGCCGTATCTACGGATATGGCTGGACCTTTCAGATTGAGAAAATAAGAGATTCGAGCCGCCGCAATAGCGTTGCTGTTCCCAGTAGTATTGGTGAACTGCGCTTGATGCTTGTACCGCAGCATACTATATTCATTATTTAAAATTCCAAGGTAAACCCCGCATTTTTTATTTCCCAACTGTGAGCCACTATAGCCTGCATCCTCAATTGCCTTATATGCTTCCTGCATAAAGATGCGCTGCTGGGGATCCATCCCTTCCGCCTCGGTAGGAGAAATATTGAAAAATAACGGATCAAAATATTCCATATCCTCTAAAGCACCCAACCACTTGCAATTGATTTTCCCCTCTTGCGCTGGACGAGGATCATAATATTGGCATACATCCCAACGGTCCTTCGGGATTTCAATAATGGAATTTTTGCCTAGAGCGAGGTTATCCCAGTATTGCTGCACATCTTCCGCACCAGGATATCTTCCCGAAATCCCGACAATTGCAATTACGTCTTTATTTTCCGAAGGCAAAGGCGATGAATCCTCTGCTACCTTTACCAGGTGGAATGGCTCTGAATCCTCCTTGGGCGATAGCCTTGGAGAGCATTGCATCATGTCAGGTCCCTTCGAATGGACTTCCGCAATAGGCTTGTCTGTGTCCGGGACTGTGTTCAAGGACTGTTGATTGGAGCTTCCTCCACGCTTATTGATTTCTTGTGCCAAAAATGTAGCGAATTGGCGAATGGTCGGATAGTCGTAGACCTTGGTCGCTGCTATGGATGTACCAAATCGTTTATTTATGTTTCGAACCCACTCTACGCCTATAATGGAATCTAGTCCGGTATCTATAAAGTTTTTATCCGCCTCGATCTCGCTCCGTTCCATGTACAAAGCCTCTGCCAGGCTTACCGTCAGTTCTTCCTGCAACAGCTCTGCAGAGGCGCTGCACTCAGCCATGCTGGCCTGCACCTGCTTTTTAAACGAAATCGGCATCAAATTCACCTGAATGGAAGCCTCTGCCGATTTCTCCGGCTCTAATGCAACGGATGACGGTGAATACTCTGCTGGAGAATGATCCGAAATAGACTGGGCAGAGAATGGCGCAATTGATTTGCTCAACAATTCCTTCTCTACAAATTTGCTAAAATCCCGGATGGTTGGATAATCGTAGACTTTTGTCGCTGTTATGGATGTATTGTAATGCTTATTAATGCTACGAACCCACTCTACGCCTATAATGGAATCCAATCCAAGATCAACAAAGTTTCTATCCGAATCGATATCGCTCCGATCTATATATAAAGCCTGCGCCAGGCTTGTTGTCAGCTCCTCCTGCAATATTTCCGCTGATATTGCAGAAGGAATAGACGACAGCGCTTCCGTCTTCTTCTCATCTTCTAATGTGTGCGATGTCTCCTCCAGTGAAGTTAACATGATCGTTGTCCCCTCCTGGTTGGCAGACTTGCTTATATGCGGCTGACGGTCCAACAAATTCGGTAAGGATATAGCGCTTGGTTTTTCAGAACTATTCAAAAAAACGGATTGCATTAGGGCTGTTGTCTGCATCGCATGAGTCTGGACGGGAATTGCCTTTTCCTGAGCTTCCGTAACGGCTCTTTCTACAGAAGAGACTCTTTCTACAGAGGGACTCATAATATCCGTGATCCAGTACCGCTCCCTCGCAAAAGGATAGGCCGGCAGGCTGATTCGCCGCGGCTTGGTATCCCCATAAAGCAGGTTCCAATCCATTGCCAGTCCCTTGACCCAGAGATCAACAACCTTCGAATATTTCCTTTTCCCTATCCAGGCAGCGATCGTTTTGTCCATGTCTTCATCTTCTACCAGCGCCGTCAGCGCCTCCTTATTCCGTTTGACCTGACCCCGGTACAACTCAAGGATACCGTCCCGTCCTTCCAGGAATCCTTCCAGTTTGTCCACCAGCTCCTGCATGGACCCTGCTATCACTGCCAGGCGCTCTTCCATGGCTTCGCGTCCCACCTGCAGCGTGTAGGCCACATCGGCCAGACTGCTTTCGCTGAGCTGTCCTTCCCGCATAACGGCTAGCATTCTCTCGGCCTGCTTTTTCAGTCGTTCTTCATTTTTGGCTGACAATACGATGATCGCAGGCTTTTGAGCCGTAACGCTCATGGGCACCTTCTCTTCCGCAATGTACTCTTCGATGATGACATGTGCATTGGAGCCTCCCGCTCCAAACGATGAAATCCCGGCAATCCTTGGATATTCCCGCGTCTCTCCATCGATCTCAACCACCGGCCGTCTCCATTCCCCCAGCTCCTGCTGGACGACGAACGGCGTCTGACCGAAATGGATGTTCGGATTCAATTTTTGGGCATGCAGGCTGGGAACCAGCGTCCGGTTTTTCATCTGCAAGATGATTTTCCCCACCCCGGCGATGCCCGCTGCCGCCTCCAGATGTCCGATGTTGGACTTCACAGAGCCTATGGCGCAGAATCCCGTATCCGGCGTATCCTTCCTGAATGCCTGGGTCAGACCCGTCACTTCAATCGGGTCTCCCAGCTCCGTGCCTGTCCCGTGGGCTTCAATATAGCTGACCGTCCGCGCATGGACCCCCGCTCGCTCCAGGGCCGCCCGGATCAGTTCCCCTTGGGCTGTCGGGTTCGGCACCGTATAGCCGTTGGTCTTACCTCCATGGTTAATGCTTGTCCCCCGGATCACCGCATGGATGAGGTCCCCATCAGCGATCGCCTTGGACAGCGGCTTTAATAGGACGACCCCCGCGCCTTCTCCAGGGACAAACCCATTGCCTCCTTTGCCGAAGCTCTTGCACTGCCCGTCTGCTGACAGCATGTGGTTGGCGCAAAGTCCCACATAACTGAGCGGATGGAGATACAGATTTACTCCGCCTGCAATAGCCATTTCGCATTCTCCGCGGTACAGATGCTCACAGGCTTCATGAATCGCGGTCAACGAGGACGAACACATCGTATCGATCGGCATGCTTGGCCCTTGCAAATTAAAGAGATATGAAATCCTGTTGGCCACTGAACTAAAGGATGTGTGAGGGTATATTTGCGTTCCTTTTCTCCATAAATCCAGTCCGTATAGATCAAAACCCGTTTTGGTAATTCCGGCAAATACGCCTACCCGGCGGTTATGCCGCACCGCAAGCTGTTCCCGGGTGTAACCCGCGTCCTCCAACGCTTCCCAACAGGCTTCAATGAACAGCCTTTCCTGCGGGTCCATACCGAGTGCTTCCCGTGGCGCAATATTGAAAAAGCGCGGATCGAAATCCGCAAATCCTTCGATAAAGCCACCCCACTTGCTGTAGCTTTTTCCATTCGCCACCGCTTCCTGTGGATCAGGATGGAAGAACCCTTCCAGCGTCCAACGCTCACTGGGGATTTCGGTGACACAGTCCTTCCCTGCTTTTAGATTTTCCCAATATTCGTTCATGTCCCTGGACCAGGGATACTTTCCAGCCATCCCAATGATCGCTATCGGTTCACGCATTTCCGCAGGGGCAGACCCAGCCAAGCTTCGGACAGTCTTCGCTTCCGCCTTTGCCGCAGCCGGCACGGCTTCTTCCTCGGCGTACAACGGTGCCGCAAGTATTTCCTCTACAGGCTGCATGTCATGGCTTATTCCGGTCCACTGCATGCACTCCTGCGGGTATTCCGCCACAAAATATTCCGTCAAGGCGTGCAAGGTCTGGTACTCATAAAACAACGTCTGGGACAGTTCACCAAAGAAGTCCGCCAGCTTGGCATTCAGCTGGGTAATCATGATCGAGTCGATTCCATACCTCTCCAGCGGCTCATGGGCTTCGATGCTGCTGACGCTCAGCCGAGTCACCTCTCCCAAAAGCACCTTGAGTCGATATAAGGTTTTATCGTAGAGCTGGCCTGCATCCAGCTTAGGGGTTGCCTGATTAGAAACAGCTACTTGGATGGCACGGACACCGGGCTGTGAGACGCCTTTCGCCAAGTAGGCCTCGATTTTCTCAGGCTCCCCTTCCATGACCATCACCTGCTCCTTGCCGGAGGCCAAGCTTTGATACAACGCCCTCATTCCCGACCGGGTCTGCATGGTTGTAATACCCATGTTTTGCGTCATGATCTGTTCCGTGTCCGCATCGATCCGCATTCCGCCCTCTTTCCATAGCGGCCAGCGGATGGATAACGTCTGCCCCCGCCGTTGCTTGGCCCCTACCAGGGCATTCCGGTATTCGGCGTATGCGTCCATAAAGGCATTGGCCGTCGAATAGTCAGCCTGTCCCGGATTGCCCAGGCTGCCCGATATGGAAGAAAAGAGCACAAAGAAGTCTAGGTTCTGGCCGCTGCTTGCCTCATCCAGATGGACCAGTCCGCTCACCTTCGGTCCCAGCACCTCCAAAAATTCTTCACTAGTTTTTTTAATCATGAAATCATCGTGAATCACCCCTGCGCAGTGGATGATCCCATGGACACGTCCAAATTCCTGCTGAATGCTGTCCAATAAACCGATAACGGTGTTTCTATGAGTGATATCGCCTTGCCTGTACACCACGCTGGCGCCTGAAGACTCCAGCTCCTGCAGCTTCGTCTGCTTGTCTCGGTCCAGCGGCGAGCGCCCCGTCAAAATGAAGGTCGCTGCTTGCGTCTGCCGGGCAATCTCTTCTGCAACCAGCAGTCCCAGACTGCCGGAGCCGCCGGTAATCAGATAGACCCCACCGTCTCTCCATGGAAGCCCCTCTTCTTGCCCAGATGTTTCAAGCCTGCTCCAGCAAGCGATTGTCCGTTGTCCGTTCTCATAGCGAATCCAGCCATCCATCGGGCTACGGCTGTTATCCTCCAGCTTCGCCAGGATGCCTTCCGCCTGTTCTCCCTGTTCCACTTGGATCAGCTGCCCGATGAATTTCGGGTTTTCCAGCCGGGCTGTCTTCAACAGTCCCGAAAGTCCCGAAAAGAGCCGTCCTTCCCCGGCGTTCCGCACCACAATTTGGACCAGCACCCTCCCCTCAGGCTTGTCTTTGAGTATGCTTTGAATGCTCTCAAAGGCCTGAATAGCATAGGCCTGGAACCGCTCATCAACCCGCCTCTTCCCGGATTGAAAGGCAAGCACCTGCACAGCTCCGTTCAAACTCGCTT
Source organism: Paenibacillus sp. SEL1 (assembly GCF_054602535.1). Lineage (NCBI taxonomy): Bacteria > Bacillati > Bacillota > Bacilli > Caryophanales > Paenibacillaceae > Paenibacillus > Paenibacillus sp. SEL1. Next base: position 5,711,529 of record NZ_CM137723.1, read on the forward strand.
CGAGTCGCTCGTGCAAAGCTTCGTCTGGCTCACAAAGCAAGACCATTCGCCGATCATAGGCAGGGACTTCGGCTTCCAGCGGTACATCCTGCTTTTTCCATGTAGGTTCAAATAGCAGTGTACGGCTACTCGTAACGGCAGGCGCTTCCGCAGCTCTGGCGACCGTAAATTTTGGTTCACGCTCTGCCTCTCTGCCGCCTGTAATTTTGTCCTCACTCCTAGGCGCCCAATACTGCTCTTTTGCAAAAGGATAAGTTGGCAACGGAATCCTAGAGTACTGTTCATTTGAAAACAAGCACTCAAAGTCTAACGAATATCCCTGAACATACAGATCTGCAATCGTAGTCAGAAGCTCCAAATACTCGCGGGTATCGCTTGCGTTTTGACAATTGTAAATACATTCATCCCCGTATCTTTTCAAAGATGTTTGTATGCGTTGATCCTTTTCGTGCAGTTCAGAATGATAAACTTGAGAAGCACTGCCCTTTTCCAGCCACTTTTTAAGGGACATGACAAGCTCGCCTTGATTACGGGCAACACATGCAAGCCGATGATTACAGTGCTTTCTCCCAAGCAATAATGTATAGCTCATATTACCGCAATCCGCCTTAGGCTCCTGTTCACAATAAGCGAGCAGTTGCTCTACCTGCTGGCGTAATTGTTTTGAAGTCCGTGCCGACAACGGAATGAAATAACCTGGCTTTTCGGAATGTCTCCGTTCCGTCTGTGGAGCCTCTTCTATGACCATATGAGCATTCGTACCGCTGGCACCAAAGGAGCTGACTGCTGCACAGCGTCTGATTCCAGGCTCAACTTCCCAGTCCTGCAGATACGTATTGACATAAAAAGGACTATCCGCAAACTGAATGTTTGAATTGCCCGAACGGAAATGAAGTGTAGGAGGAATTTGCTTATTCTTTAATGACAATAACAGTTTGATCATTCCCGTAATTCCTGCCGCAATTTGCGTATGGCCAATATTCGTCTTAATGGACCCTAGGGCGCAATATTCCTTCTTGTCGGTATACTTTCTAAAGGTTCGAGTCAGTGCCTGATATTCAATGGGATCTCCCAATTTGGTGCCAGTTCCATGTGCTTCCACCATCTGGATTTGCTCTGGGTGGATATGAAATGTATCGTATACATTTTGCTCGAGTCGCTCCTGAGATTTCTGACTTGGCGCAGTAAGTCCATTCGTGGTGCCGTCCTGGTTGATTGCTGAGCCTAAAATCACTCCATAGATGTGGTCTCCATCAGCAACAGCTTCATGAAGTCGCTTGAGCACAATCGCGCCAAGCGCTTCTCCCGGAACCATTCCATCTGCCCTATCATCAAAGGTATAGCAGCGTCCCGAGCGAGACAGCATTCCTGCCCGGTCACCATATAAATAGCAGCGAGGAGTCGTATGAATATAGACACCACCAGCTAAAGCCATATCCGTTTCTCCGGTCCATAAGCTTTGGCAGGCCAGATGAACTGCAACTAACGAACTGGAACAAGCTGTATCTACAGCTATTGCTGGTCCGTGAAGATTCAAGTAGTAGGAGATTCTAGCGGGTATCACGGAACCCATATGACCCCAAAGCGCTTGTGGAGGCAGGTCTTCACCCAGCAATTGTTGGTAATCTCCCTCGGCACAGCCCACATACACTCCACAACGGCGACCCTCCATCCCTGTCCCCGCATAGCCAGCATCTTCCAGAGCATGCCACGCTTCCTCCAGGAACAATCGCTGCTGCGGATCCATATAGGTCGCTTCCAATCCCGAGATATTGAAAAAAAGCGGATCAAACTTATCAATATCCCCCAAAAAACTGCCGTGATTGCAGTAGCTTGCATGTTTTTCCTGGTATTTCGAAAGATCCCACCGGGTTACCTCTTCCACTAAATCGTCACCGTTCTTAAGGTGATTCCAAAGCTCATGTACATTATCAGATCCAGCAAACCGCCCGCTCATTCCAATAATCGCAATGGACTCCTTAGGTGTTAAAACGTTCTCTTTATCCTTCTTATTGAGTCTCTCCGGCTCAAAGGATACACTTGCTGTTTCCACAGGAGGAAGAGTATAATCTGTGTCTTTAAGTTTTTGGATGTCGCGACTTGCATCTTCCATGTTGTCTATTGGATTAGCGCTCTGGTCCAAGACTTGTGAAACTTTATCGCCATATTGGCTTAAAATGTATAGCGTCAGTTGTTTTACCGAACTGTAATCGAAGATATCGGTAGTTTGCAAATGAATCCCCAGCCCCTGATTGACAGCCTGCACAAAGTTGACGCCAAGAATGGAGTCCAGCCCATAATCTGCGAATGACTCATGAATATCAATCATAGTAAAGTCCACATTCAAAGCCTCTACCAGCTTCCCTACGATAAGCTCCTTGACATACTCTTCAGCCATCTCGCTTGTTACATCAATATCTGATCGAATTCCTTCGTCACGCTGTTTCATTTGAGATTTGTCGTGTTCAGGCTCCTGTTTGTTAAGAATCATACCATCGCTTTCCGCCACAATAATTTGTTGACCTATATCATGCGCTTCCTGAGCAGGGAAGAAAACGGACCGGAAACCCTCCATCTCCAATACCTTTTGCCAACTTTCGGGATATAACCCGGGAGAGCCTGGAATGCGCAGCTCCGGGTCATTATAAAGCCACCATCCCTCTAAAAGGCCAAAGGATAGATGGTTTAACAGAGAGTTACCGCTGATTTCATTTATAAGAATCAGACCGTTTTCTCGCAGCGCCGCTTTGACATTGCGTAACGTTTGGCGAATGTTCCGGGTGGCGTGCAATACATTGGTGGCAATCGCAATATCATATCCACCTGCATCAATATCTTGTCCCTGAGCCGACTCTTCCACATTAAAAATCTGATAAGTCAGGTAAGGATTTTTCGGACCGTACTCTTTTTGTGCATGTAATAAAAATGCTCTGGATTTGTCGGTATAGCAATATTCTTGAATATGCTCCCGATAAGGTTCGAGCTTCTGGAAGACCAAAGCGCTAGTACCTCCAGTGCCTGCACCAATTTCAATGATTCGAATCGGTACCGACGGGTTATGCTTGATCCGCTCATTTAGATAGGAAACTACGATATCTCCCAGCACTTCATTAAAGTAATCCGCTGCAGGACTGTTCTTATATATACCTTCTACCAGTTTCATGGAGGAATTAGGAAAAATGATATCGGTGGCTGGTATCTTCCCGGTTAAAATTTCCGGCAGCTTGCGCAAGGTCGATCCTACCAAAAATACCCAGGCTGAGAGATCCGGATTTTTCAGCCATGCCCCTTTCTTCCATTCCCACTCCTTCCATACAGCCTGCAGATCGACCGAAGCAGTACCCGCTACGCTATATGACTCTCCATTGCAGTACAAATACTGATTCCGTACCAAAATCTCTATGCTTTCTTCAAGCCAACGATCGTATAAATTCAGTAAGCCGTTTTTTGTTTTAAAATCCGCCATCATAGCTTTCTTTTCCATTTGCGCATATGGACATAATCCCATCAAGCGCAAATGACTCCATAACAGCCTGCATAAGATATCATTCATTTCCTTCATCTGTAAGCCTCCATTCCCGTTCAGTCCCTCGTGTCGCTCCATCCTGTTGCGAGTAAGCTTTGCTGTCGACTGTAGTCGAGGACATTGTCTCGTATGCAGCCGCTAGATAAGAAAGATCCGGCATCTTCTTTATTTTTACACTGGCAGAAATATGACTCTGGATGTTTTGGATATACGAAGGAATAGCTTCGAGATTTGAAGCATCGATGTCTTCCTTATTCATTTCCGAAACATTTGCCGTTTTGGCAAGTGCCTTTTGGGCAATGAACGAATCTGTTGGCTTTACAGCATCTGCAGATTCAATGGAAGCCGATTTAGTTTTAATATCCGTGATCCAGTACCGCTCCCTCGCAAAAGGATAGGCCGGCAGGCTGATTCGCCGCGGCTTGGAATCCCCATAAAGCAGGTTCCAATCCATTGCCAGTCCCTTGACCCAGAGATCAACAACCTTCGAATATTTCCTTTTCCCTATCCAGGCAGCAATCATTCTCTCCATGTCTTCATCTTCTACCAGCGCCGTCAGCGCCTCCTTATTCCGTTTGACCTGGCCCCGGTACAACTCAGGGATTCCATCTCGTCCTTCCAGGAATCCTTCCAGCTTATCCACCAGCTCCTGCATAGACCCTGCAATCACTGCCAGCCGTTCTTCCATGGCTTCGCGTCCCACCTGCAGCGTGTAGGCCACATCGGCCAGACTGCTTTCGCTGAGCTGTCCTTCCCGCATAACGGCTAGCATTCTCTCGGCCTGCTTTTTCAGTCGTTCTTCATTTTTGGCTGACAATACGATGATCGCAGGCTTCTGAGCCGTAACGCTCATGGGCACCTTCTCTTCCGCAATGTACTCTTCGATGATGACATGTGCATTGGAGCCTCCCGCTCCAAACGATGAAATCCCGGCTATCCTCGGATATTCCCGCGTCTCTCCATCGATCTCAACCACCGGCCGTCTCCATTCCCCCAGCTCCTGCTGGACGACGAACGGCGTCTGACCGAAATGGATGTTCGGATTCAATTCTTGGGCATGCAGGCTGGGAACCAGCGTCTGGTTTTTCATCTGCAAGATGATTTTCCCCACCCCGGCGATGCCCGCTGCCGCCTCCAGATGTCCGATGTTGGACTTCACAGAGCCTATGGCGCAGAATCCCGTATCCGGCGTATCCTTCCTGAATGCCTGAGTCAGACCCGTCACTTCAATCGGGTCTCCCAGCTCCGTGCCTGTTCCGTGGGCTTCAATATAGCTGACCGTCCGCGCATGTACCCCCGCTCGCTCTAGGGCCGCCCGGATCAGTTCCCCTTGGGCTGTCGGGTTCGGCACTGTATAGCCGTTGGTCTTGCCTCCATGGTTAATGCTTGTCCCCCGGATCACCGCATGGATGAGGTCCCCATCAGCGATCGCCTTGGACAGCGGCTTTAATAGGACGACCCCCGCGCCTTCTCCAGGGACAAACCCATTGCCTCCTTTGCCGAAGCTCTTGCACTGCCCGTCTGCTGACAGCATGTGGTTGGCGCAAAGTCCCACATAACTGAGCGGATGGAGATACAGATTTACTCCGCCTGCAATAGCCATTTCGCATTCTCCGCGGTACAGATGCTCACAGGCTTCATGAATCGCGGTCAACGAGGACGAACACATCGTATCGATCGGCATGCTTGGTCCTTGCAAATTAAAGAGGTACGAAATCCTATTCGCTACCGAACTAAAGGATATTTGGGGAAATATTTGCGCTCCCTTCTTCCATAATTCCGGCCCATAGAGTTCGTAGCCCGTCTTAGTAATTCCGGCAAATACGCCTACCCGGCGGTTATGCCGCACCGCAAGCTGTTCCCGGGTGTAGCCCGCGTCCTCCAGTGCTTCCCAACAGGCTTCAATGAACAGCCTTTCCTGCGGGTCCATACCGAGTGCTTCCCGTGGCGAAATATTGAAAAACAGCGGATCGAATTCTGCAAATCCTTCGATAAAGCTCCCCCATTTGCTGTAGCTTTTTGCATTCACCACCGCTTCCTGTGGATCAGGATGGAAGAACCCTTCCATCGTCCAGCGCTCACGCGGGATTTCGGTGACACAGTCCTTCCCTGCTTTTAGATTTTCCCAATATTCGTTCATGTCCCTGGACCAGGGATACTTTCCAGCCATCCCGATGATCGCTATCGGTTCACGCATTTCCGCAGGAGCAGACCCCGCCAAGCTTCGGACGGGCTTCGCTGCCGCCTTTGCCGCAGATGGCACGGCTTCTTCTTCGACATACAGCGGTGCCGCAACTGTTTCCTCCGCAGGCTGTATGTCATGGCTCATCCCGGCCCACTGCATACACTCCTGCGGGTATTCTGCCACAAAATATTCCGTCAAAGCACGCAAGGTTTGGTACTCATAAAACAACGTCTGGGACAGCTCTCCAAAGAAGCCCGCCAGCTTGGCATTCAGCTGGGTAATCATGATCGAGTCGATTCCATAGGTTTCCAGCGGTTCATTGGTTTCAATGCTGCCGACGCTCAGCCGGGTCACCTCTCCAAACAGTACCTTGAGACTATGCAAGGTTTTGTCGTAGAGCAAGCCTGCATCCAGCATAGGTACGCTTGCCTGGTTAGGTACAGCTGCCTGGATGGCACGGACGCCGGCCTGTGAGAAGGCTTTCGTCAGGTAGGCCTCAATTTTCTCAGGTTCTCCTTCCATGACCATTACCTGCTCCTTGCCGGAGGCCAAGCTTTGGTACAACGCCCTCATTCCCGACCGAGTCTGCATGGCTGTAATGCCCATGTTTTGCGTCATGATCTGTTCCGAATCCGCATCGATCCGCATCCCGCCCTCTTTCCATAGCGGCCAGTGGATAGATAACGTCTGCCCCCGCCGTTGCTTGGCCTCTACCAGGGCATTCCGATATTCGGCGTATACGTCCATAAAGGCATTGGCGGTCGCATAATCAGCCTGTCCCGGATTGCCCAAGCTGCCCGATATGGAAGAAAAGAGCACGAAGAAGTCCAGGTCCTGACCGCTGCTCGCCTCATCCAGATGGGCTAGTCCGCTCACCTTCGGTCCCAGCACCTCTATAAATTCTTCCCTTGTTTTCTTGATGATGAAGTTATCTTGAATCACCCCTGCACAGTGGATAATCCCATGGACACGTCCATATTCCTGCTCGATGCTGTCCAGTAAATCGATAACCGTCTTCCTGTCGGTGATATCGCCTTGCCTGTACACCACGCTGGCCCCTGAAGCTTCCAACTCCTGCAGCTTCGTCTGCTTGTCTCGGTCCAGCGGCGACCGCCCCGTCAAAATGAAGGTCGCTGCTTGCGTCTGTCGGGTAATCTCTTCTGCAACCAGCAGCCCCAGACTGCCGGAGCCGCCGGTGATCAGATAGACTCCACTATCTCTCCATGGAAGCCCCTCTTCTTGCCCAGATGTTACAAGCCTGCTCCAGCAAGCGGTTTTCCGTTGACCTTCCTCATAGCGAATCCAGCCATCCATCGGGCTTCGACTGTTGTCCTCCAGCTTCGCCAGGATGCCTTCCGCCTGTTCTCCCTGATCCACTTCAATCAGCTGCCCGATGAATTTTGGATTTTCCAGCCGGGCTGTCTTCAACAGTCCCGAAAGCCCCGAAAAGAGCCGCCCTTCCCCAGAGTTCCGCACCACAATCTGGACCAGTACTCTTCCCTTCGGCTTGTCTTTGAGCATACTTTGGATGCTCTCAAAGGCCTGAACAGCATAGGCCTGGAATCGCTCATCGACCCGGCCTTTTCCGGATTGAAAGGCCAGCACCTGCGCAGCTCCATTCAAGCTCGCTTCGAGTTTCTCGTGCAAAACTTCTTCCGGCTCACAAAGCAAGACCATTCGCCGATCATAGGCAGGAGCTTCGGCTTCCAGCGGTATGTCCTGCTTCTTCCAGGCAGGCTCAAATAGCAGTGTACAGCTACTCGTAACCGCTGGCGCTTTCGCTGTTTCGGTTCTTACTGCTCTAGCCTCAACCTCTGGAGCCCAACAACGCTCCTGTGCAAAAGGATACGTAGGTAGACTTATTCTTTTCGGTATGACATTGGAATATAGCAATCGCCAATCTATATAGAAGTCTTTGGCCCACAACTCTGCCAGCTTGTTCATTTCACGATTTGCAATCCATTTGCTCATTAATTCCTTGAAAACTTCTTCCTGTTCAAATAATTGCACTGAATCTTTTGACTGATTGTTTTCTCCCCTCCAGCAGTTCTCGATATGTGCTTGTTCATTCGTGAACGATTGGAGCTTTTGTACCAGCTCGCTCGTATTCTTTACGATAAAAGCTACCCGGTTTTTCATTGCCATTCGTCCTGTCTGAAGCGTAAAGGATACATCCGACAAATTAATGTCTTCAGAAGCTATCAAAAAATCTGAAAGCTCTTGTGCATACACTTTAAGCCGATGATGATGCCTTGCAGATAATGGAATCAGATAGATAGCATCTTCGTTCACAGAATGATCTTTAAATCGTTCTGATTCAGCATTGGCTACAAATTGTTCAAATATGGCATGAGCGTTAGTTCCGCCTATTCCAAAGGAGCTTAACGCCGCCCGGTGAGGAGCCGACGCCTTCTCCCATTTTTGGAGACGATCAACAACATAAAAGGGTGAATCGGGCAAATGGATATCAGAGTTTGGTTTTTCGTAATTAAGCGAAGGAGGAATCTCATTATGGTATAGGCTTAAAGCAACTTTAATGCACCCCGCCAAACCTGCTGCAGTATCCAGATGCCCGATATTGGTTTTGACCGATCCAATACCGCAAAATTGTTTTTTGGTCGTATACTGCCTGTACGTTTCATTTAAGGCAGCAAACTCAACAGGATCGCCCAATTTTGTTCCGGTTCCATGCGTCTCGATATAACTGATAGATTCGGGATGAATTCGGGTTGATTCTATCGTCTTCTGAATAACCTCAGCCTGACCTTTGACACTTGGGGCATAAAACCCTAATTTGTCGGTTCCATCGTTGTTCACACCTACTCCCCGTAAAAGCGCATAAATATGGTCACCGTCTCTAACGGCATCTGGCGCTTTCTTCAGTAGAACAACCCCGACCCCTTCTCCGCCAATCATCCCATCTGCCGACTCGTCAAAGGCTTTAATATGTCCATCACTGGAGAAATTCAAGCCGGGTTGATGCACATAGCCTAAACTGGTGAAAGGAAAGATCGTGGATGCTCCGACTAAAGCGTATTTGGCTTCACCGGATAGCAGGCTTTGCGAAGCCAGACGCAATCCGACTAATGAGGAAGAGCAGTTCGAGTGCACAAACAGACTCGGACCTTTAAATCCTAATTTATGAGAGATCATGGTAGGAATTGTCCCACCCTGTGCTAAGATCCAGGTTACATATTCATCCGCGTTCTTCAGGACATTAGGCGATTGCGATGCTAAATTGGGAATAAATGCTTGATAGAAGCTGCTGCTTGCCGACATAAACACACTGGTATCAGGAATTTCTTTGCTAATATAGCCAGCATCCTCAACGGCTTTCCATGAATGCTGCAACAGCAATTTCATTTGAGGATCCATAAACTCTGCATTTTTCTGTGATAAACTGAAAAACTCAGGGTCGAAATACTCTTTTCCTTCAATTGTGCATCGTCCAGGAACATAGCCTCGATTGCCGACGATTTCTTTTTCCAGCCCTAATCCAACCAATTCTTCCTCGGAAAAGAAGCGAACACTCTCTACCCCTGCCCTCAAATTGCTCCAAAACTCGGCATGGTTTTTGGCCCCTGGAAAATGACATGAAATCCCTATAATTGCGAGACTATCCTCAAAATAATCTGGGTAGGGTGGCTTGAGATCATTTTCGCCTGAATCCATTTTCGGTAGGGATGTCTCAGCTGTATCTGTTTGTTCCGGTGTATGTGATTGTTCCGTTTGAGAATCAACATTCTCGCTTCTTGTTTCTGTTATATAGGCACTGAGTTCCTTAACTGTGGGATACTTGAACAATGCTGTCACCGAAATATCGCATTCCAACAATTCCTTGACCCTTCCGATCACCTCTGCTGCTGAAAAAGAATTCCCACCTACGTCAAAGAAAGCATCATCTGTACTTAGATCATCAACATTCAGAAGTTTTTTCCATACCGTTAGAACTTGCTGTTCAACATCCGATTGTGGTAAGTGGATCTTTCTTGTTGTTGCTAACTCGATCCTGCGATTCATTAATTCTTTTCGATCTATTTTCCCATTAGGGGTCAAAGGCAGCTTATCTAGCTCTATAAAAAATGCGGGTATCATATAATAGGGCAAGAAAGTTTTTAAATAGTTTCGCACTTCCTTCGGATCGAGAGGAGGCTTACCGGACTCGGAATTGTTCAGCAAACAGTAGGCAACAAGCTGCTTATTCCCCCCCTGTTCCTTGGCAATCACGACACAATCATCGATTCCTGGATATGTTCTGACCTGACCTTCAACTTCACTTAGCTCGATCCGAAACCCGCGAATTTTCACTTGATAATCCATCCGTCCCACATACTCAATAGAGCCGTCCGAAAGCCACCTGCATAAATCTCCAGTTCTGTAGAGCTTGGTTTCCGGATTGAATGGGTTGTCTATGAACTTTTCAGCCGTAAGCTCTGGCTGGTTCCAATAGCCTCTGGCCAATCCGCTGCCCGAAATAAAAAGCTCTCCCGGAAGACCGACAGGCACAGGTCTAAGATGTTTGTCCAAAATGTAAATCTGGGTATTTGCGATAGGCTTACCGATCGAAACAGGCTTATCTGCGTCGATCTTTTGAATTGTAGACCAAATTGTGGTTTCAGTCGGACCGAACATATTCCATGCGTCACAGCTGTTATGAACAAAATAAGATTTCAACGTTTCCGAAAGGGCTTCCCCTCCGCAGAGAACTTTCATATTCTCTTCGTTCTTCCAGCCGGCTTGAAAGAGCAGGGTCCAAGTCACAGGAGTGGCTTGCATAATTGTCGGTTTTATTCTTTGAATTTCCTGCTTAAGTCTTTCGGCATCCTTTATATTTTTGGAACTGCAAATATGGCATTGAGCCCCCTTAATCAAAGGCAGATATAATTCCAGTCCCGCTATATCAAAGCAATACGTTGTCACTGCAAGTAGTTTGTCCTGCTCTGTTAAACCGGGCTGCTCTCCCATGGAAATAAGAAAGTTGGTCAACGCTTTATGTGGAATCATGACCCCCTTGGGTTTCCCTGTACTTCCAGAGGTATATATCACATATGCCAAATGGTGAGGTTGTACTTCCCGTTTGATTGTCCTTCTACCCTTCACATCACTTTTCTGATGATCCCAGTCTTTATCAAGGACAATACAGCTAACGTTGTTCCCTTCCAAGCGTGACACTTTCTCCAACAACCCCGATTGCGTAATGACCAGTGAAACATTGGAATCCTGAAGCATATACTCCAATCGATCCTCCGGATATTCCGGATCGAGCGGCACGTAGGCTCCACCGGCCATCAGGATTCCCAACAGCCCAATCACCATATCTAAAGAACGTTCCATGCAAATCCCCACAAGAGTATCAGGAGTTACCCCATGTTTCTGCAAATATAAGGCCAGCAAAGTGCTCTTTTCTTTTAGTTCCCCATAGGTAAGCGATTCCTTTTCATATACAACTGCAATAGCTTCAGGTGTTTTTCTTGCCTGTTTTGTGAATAATTCAGGAAAGCATTTATCAGGATAACTTGTTCCGGTAGCATTCCAGTCATTAAGGATGATGTCCTTTTCCTCTGGTAAAAGTAATGAATGCTCCTCCAAGGGCCAAGTGGGATTCTCCATAAGTGCTTCCGCTAATTCTATATAACGCTCTGCCATCTGTATGATGGTTGAATGATCGAACAAATTGGAGCGATATTTGATATTTAATATCATTTCCTCTTCCTGCTCTTGCATTTCCAATACCAACTCGTATTCGCCTTCCTGGTGAATTTCTTCAACCAATTCGACGAAAAAGATATCTTTATATGGCTTGCAAAGTTGCCGAAAGCTTGAAGTTGGAAGGAAGTTTTGATAAGAAAAGGCTGCTTGGAAAACAGGTGAGCTCGTCTGTATCCGCGGCACATTCAATTCTCGGACCAGAGCCGGAAAAGGATACGAAGCATGATCCATTCCATCGACTACTGTCAGCTGCAATTTTTTCATGAAATCCAGGAATGTCTCTGTTTCCGATACCTGACTCCGTATTGGAAGCATATTGACAAAATAGCCGATTAAATTATCAAAACGCTGCTCCGGGCGCACCATAACTGGCATTCCAACAATGATATCTTCCTGTCCCGAATACTGGTTAAGCAATACCGTATACATACCTAACAAGACTGTAGACAAGCTCGTATATTGCGCTTGGGCAAAAGACTTTACCCGTTTGACCCATTTAAGCGGAAGCGGCTTGGAATATGTTTGTGCTTCCATGCTTTGAGCCGGAAAACCAGAGCGGTCATATGGCAGCTCCAGGGTCGGTAAAGCACCTGACAGCTGTTGTGTCCAGTAGGAACGATACTTCTCCCCTTCTGCACTCGCTAACATCGTTTGCTCCCATTTAACAAAATCGCCGTAGCTCGCTGCGGGTGGCAACACCGTCGATGTCTTTCCCTGTACCACGTTCTTATAGGCATTTAAAAAGCTTTGTATAAACAAGCCGAAAGAACTTCCATCAAAAATAATATGGTGGATGACAACCAGTATGAAATGTTCCTGTTCAGATCTGGACATAACATAAATACGCATCAAAGGATCCTGTTCCAGCATGAATGGTTGCTTTGCTTTATTGCTAATAAATGGAATAATCTTATCTACTTCCAAGACTGAAATATCCTCCACTTGCACATGAAGCGGCTGCGTGGGCTGCAGCTTTTGATAAGGTATCCCATTTTCCTCTTCAATCACACTTTTTAAAATAGGATACTGTTCTAAAACGATGTGAAAAGCCCGTTTAATGCTCTCAATCTCAATCTTCGTATTAAACCGGAGGCATATTGGTATATTGTAAGCATTCATCTCAGGGGACATTTTATGTAATAGCCACAACCCTTTCTGAACTTCAGAAAGCGGGTTCCTTCGGAAACTGAGCGAATTTTTCTCAGTATTGACCTGTACAGTGGATTTATCTTCTTCAACCTTTTGGGCTAAATATGCCGATAATAGTTGAATCGTCGGGTTCTCTAAAATTTCTCTTGCTTTAACCTTGATCGGATAGGACTTCTCAAGGCCGCGTATAAGCTTCATGACAAGAATAGAATCGATGCCATAACCATGAAGATTTGTATTCAAATTCATTTCCTCGTGCTTGAGATTCAGTTCCCAACACAAAAATTGCACTATATACTCCTGAATCTTCGACTGAACCAACGAAATGACATTTTTGGTAGCGTCATGGTTTTCTGCAGCGGTTTCTTCCATATTCGAATGTGATGGTGAAAACCCACTCCGATATTGATAAAGTGCTTGAAGCTCTTGTTTGATATAAGCATTGCGGCAGATCTTTCTTTGGATTTTCCCACTTCCCGTTTTGGGTATACTTCCCTTAAGCAGCAAATAGATATCGTAAATTTCAAGTTGATGCGTATCGGATACGGCATTCAGTATGTTTTCGACCAACCGTTTATATTCCTGCTCATGAAGGGGCGCTTCAATTTCCTGTACGACGATTACTTTTTCCTGACCATTGATTTCAGAGGAAAATACAGCGATGGGCAAGGTCAACTCTGGCATATTCTTTTGGATGGTCCATTCAATATCGACGGGATGATGATTTTTGCCGCGAATAATGATGACTTCCTTCTCTCTACCGATGACATAGATATGATTATCCGCAATGAAGCCAAGGTCCCCGGAACGAAAAAAGCCGCCTTCTTTTGTATCAGAAAGGGCTACCTCAAAAGTGCTATTCGTTTCTTCCTTCCTGTTTAAATATCCCTCTGCCATCCGTGCGGATTTAATCCAAATCTCGCCGACTTCCTCCGGTAAGCATTGTGTATGTCTTTCAGGATGAACAATTCGTATTTGCGTCGGATCTTCAATCTCCCCACAGCTCACTACGGACTTCGATTTGTTCTTCTCATCCGTGTATTGGACTCTTCGTTGCTCCAAGCTAGGGATATCTAAATTAAGGAATCTCATCGACTGACCTGGTTTTATACTGGCGACAGGGCACAGCTCCGATAAGCCAAGGAGGGGACAAAATATATCCTCTCGTAGCCCTAATGCCCGGAATTTATGGATGAAGTTCTCGTAAGTTTCCTTCCGAATGGGCTCACCTGCACATATAATCGCTTGGAGATGGCGAAGTGAATATTGCTTAATTGAAGCGATGTCCAGTGTGGAGCAGCAATAATCGAACGCAAAATTTGGCGCTGCCGTATGGGTAGCCTGATACTTGTCAATCATATGAATCCAATTTTCCGGATTTTTAGCGAAGCTTTCTGGCGGGAGAATAATGCTCGATGCCCCGTTTAAAAGTGGGACTAAAATATTGTTATGCAGTCCAAAAGCATGAAATTGCGGCGTCCAGGAAACAACACGACTATTCCGGTCAATTCTCCATTGCTCAGCCTTGGCCTGATTCATCAAGCAGCTGTGACTAAGGATTACACCTTTTGGTAAGGATGTTGAGCCCGATGTATACATCAAAAGAGCAGTATCCTGCGGCGCTGGCATTCTCATTTCTATGTCAACGTCAACGGCGTCTTCTTGAAAGATTTCATCAATATTCAGGATACGGATTGAATTAAACTCCTCCCGTGTTTGGAGAAATGCTTTGAAGTCCGTATTAGTTATGATACATACGGCTTGGGAATCCCTATAAATAGGCATCATCTTCTCAAAGATTTTTTCATCCGGCTCCGAATCTGTAATAGGTGTAGGTATGGCCACGATATTTGCATAAAAACATGCCAGCATGCTGCTGATATATTCCAGGCCCTGAGGAAATACAAGAAGTGCCCGTTCCTGCTCAGCCAGTTCTTTCAAAAGGATACTGCCCAAAGACTGTATTTGATGTAGAAGCGTATTTCCGGAAAGAATTTGAGGACTCTGGCCTTCTTTCTCAAACGTAAATAACTCTTTTTCAGGAAATTTCCGGCAAGTTTCAATAAAAGAAGCGATCGGAATATCAAGGTTCCATGTTTGGTCATGTTTTCGCATCATTCTCCACCAACTCCTCAGAACACAAAGTTTATATAACATGAGCTAAAGGCTTATCACCCTGTCCATTTTGAGCTATTATTCACGTTTGAAGCATTGCCAGGAGTTGCCTGCTAAAATATATCAAAGAAAAAACGAGTGATGAGGAAGGCTATATGCTTCTTTCACACTCGTTGCTGGTTCGCATGAACAACCGCAAAGGCGTTCAACGAATCTCTATTTGGTTATTTTCCAAACAAGTTGATAATTCGTTCTTTAACCTCAGCTTGATGAAAGGTCTTCTCATGCATGATAAGCTCTTGTTCTACGATTTTGGGAAGCTGTTCCCGGAGTGGAGCAACCAAATGATCCTTTAGCGTGATTAAAGAAAATCTGGGTTTCTCGGCTAGCTGCCGGGCAAGATCCATTACATAGCCCATCACTTCTTTGCGGGGCAGGGTCGGAAACGGAACTCCCCGTTTCTCCAGTTCAACGCCTCGATAATTGCCCCCATTTAACAATAGTTCTTCTCCCAAGCTGAACCCTAGTTTTTTAGGAATAATATACGTGGCACCCATTCCCGGTGTGAATCCGTATCTCATAAAATTAGTTGTGTACACACTTTCCTTGCTTAGGACTACAAAATCAGCAAATAGCCCCATTACAAAGCCACCGCCCACCGCATGTCCCTGCATGGCAGCTATCACTGGAACTTTACAGCCCAATGCAAGAGAGTAAATATTTTCATCGGTAAACTTCGAGATTCCTTCATGTAAAGCCAACAGTCCCTCTTGCGTCCCACCCGTGGCAAAGTAATTATCGTATCCTGTTAGAATTACGACTTTGCAGGTTGAATCTTCTTGGATCGTCTTGAACGCTTGTCTTAGTCCATGGGTCATTTCAAGCGTAAATGTATTTTTATGAACTCTATCTTGCATTTTCACTTGAATAATGCCTCGCTCGATTTCAAGTAATTCAACCACGGATTGTGACATTATGATCTTCTTCCCCCCTGCATCCCCATCTTGTGGCGCACGCCATCAGTCCATCCACGGAAATTGCCCCGTTTCAACGTACCGGAAAATCCCCTTAAGATTTTGAGAATCTGAAAACACCTCTTGATTGGACGCCAACGCTAGTGGTTTACATTGACGCAAATCGTTGAGTTCATCCATAAAGCGCTTGTAGCGTAAGATCCCCTTCTTGGTCAATCGTCTGAGGCGTAATAAATGTTTGCGTAGTACCATCTCGCTCTGAACATCGTACGCATCAACCAATCCCCATACATGGGCCTGTTGAACCGAAACGGGCTGCGTCATTAGTGTTAAATAATGCGCTTTTTGGAATCCAATCCTGCGGACTAAAAAAGGTAGAACGCAAGCAGGAAAAAGTCCGAATAGCAATTCTGACAAGCTGAACTGTGCCGTCTCGTCAGCTATCACAATATCGCTGGCAGCAATAAATCCGACGCCACCAGCGTTTGCTTTTCCTCGCACATGAGAAATCGTGATATAAGGCCCAGTTGCTAGTTTTAACCACAGATCATACATAGACTCTGGACTCATTGCATGTTCTTGTCCACTTTCCACTTTTTCACGCATTCCCTCAAAATCCGCCCCAAAACAGAACACCTCTGGCAGACCCTCCAAAACTACGATCGTAACCGACTCTTCACACAGTGCCAGCACATGCAAGCACTCCTCGATGAGGGTATTATTAATCGTATTGTTTGCCTCAGGTCGGTAAAACCGAATATAACAAATCGATTCTTGAAAGCGAACCTGAATCGTTTGATAACTCATGATTCCCACCTGTATTTACGGTGGAATTCATAGATTTCTTCCAAATACAACCGCTGTCTCCCTTTCCCGGAAGCTATGACCCCCGGAATCAATTGAAAATCCAGCTTGGCGTTGCGGGTTCCAAATCGTACGGCGCCACTGCCTTTTAGCAGGGATTCATATTCATCCATAGATAACTGATAGCGATCATTCAAATTACGCTCAATTTCAAAACGCCGCAGATGTTCCTGGCTTTGCGGCATAACAACCCCGCTATAAAATTCAGAGCAGCAGCCTGACCCGTAGGAAAAACAGCCGATTCGCTTTGGAGCATCGAATGTACCTTGATCAATCGTACCTGCCAAGGAGAGGTACAAAGTTGCCCCCATAATATTTCCGACTCGTTGGCAATACGCTAATCCAGGCTTAACACGTTGTAAATAATCTGCCTCAATCTCATTTGGTTTGGATTGAGTCAACCTTCGCATCATCGTGCGATGCGCCCCTTTTACCATTCCGCCAAAAGGAGTATGAAAGGCAAGATACTGAAAGGTATCTTTATAATCCACTCCTTTCACCCGTTTTTGATATTCCAAAAACGCTTGCTCGCAACAATCCAGATAGGACATTAAAGACAAATCTGCATCCCCAGCCTCGCTATCTGGAATCGGCCGGCAAGTATCCATCACCTCATAGCCGTAATATCCATTAGCGCCTGCATCGATTTGAAAAACATGAGGATTTTCACTAATGAGCATTGCCACGGCCCCTGCGCCTCCACTGGGCTCAGCATAAGACCAATCCTCACTCAAGACATCCCCGCCTTCAGCAGCAATAAATCGTGAAATATCACTGGCAATTACAAGCGCTTTTGCTCCTGGAGAGACCTGAGAAAGAATAAAATTCACCGCCATTTGGAGTCCTGCAGTACCGGAATAGCAGGCTTGCTTGAGCTCAAATAATCTGCAATTCCGATTCAACCCCAAATAGTGGTGAATATATGTACTGATTGATTTCCCAAAATCAATACCTGATTCTGTACAGGTGATAAGCATTTCGATTCGGTTTTTTTCCGCTTCTGAAAGAGCGTCCACCAGCGGTTTTGCCGCATTTACTCCAAAGGTAACTGGATCTTCATAAGGCAGGGCAACCGCCTTTTCTTTCATTAATAAATTTTCGAACCTTGCAGGATCCAATTGCCTGTGTTGGGCTAATTGCATAACATCCAGATAGGCAGAGCCACCAAAAACGTTCATTGCCTCAATTCCCACGACAACCATAATCGTCCCCCTCTCTCAAATACGCGACTCACATTTTTGCATACAAATGGCAGTATTGATTCCACCAAATCCCATGCTCAGATTCATGGTATTGTGAATAATTGCTGGTACAGACTCATTCTTCACCCAATTGCAGTCCAAATGGATAGGCTCCTCCAAATTACGGGTAGGGTGAAGTCTCGACTCTTTCATTTGTAAAAGAGTAGCCACAATTTCAACCGTTCCTGCCGCGCTCAAGCCATGACCGATAATAGATTTGGTTGCATTGATATAGGCATGTGACAATTTACAATCCTGTAATGCCTTTATTTCTATCTCGTCTCCAACGACCGAGCCTGTCCCATGGGGATTAATATAATCAATCTCTTCCGGTATTAGCTTTGCTTTCTCCAAAGCTCTTCTAATCACTCGGGCTTCGCCTTCGTAAGAGGGATTGGGATTCCGGTTTCGATCCATTCCCATATCCCATCCTGCAAGTTTGGCATAAGGTTTCTCCCGACGCCTCACGGCAGAATCGGCCCGTTCTATGACTACAACCCCGCAAGATTCCCCATAGATGAACCCGTCCCGCGACTGATCAAATGGTCGACACGCCATTGCAGGTTCATCGGCATATCGGTCGCTTCCCATCGCTCCCAAGGACCGCAATGCCTGGCATTCCATATACGAAATATCCATCAATGCCCCCATTGCAATACAAACATCAACACGATCTGCTTGAATGGCCTCAATTGCTTGAATGATTGCGACTTGTCCACTCGCGGATGCACCACCGACGGTATAAGCTAACCCCTGAATGCCGAACTGTTCGGTACATAGTCCGCACAAATCAGTATCCATAAAGGAAACCCCATAGGTCGGCGGTACAAAGCACATTTTTTCCCGATAGGCCTCATAGGTCTGAAATAGCTCCCGTTGCTGTAAATTGGAGCCTCCAACCACCAGTCCAATACGGCTAGGATCAACGTTATCCAATTGGGCATCATCCCAGGCTTCTTGAAGGGTTACCATGGCTACCTGCCCCGAAAATGATGCTGTACGTAACATTCGTTTGGATAATGCCTTCGGATAAGACAAGGTTGGCAGCTCCGCACCTATAAATGAAGCTTCGCCTCTTCTGCCAGGGCGCTGCATGACGCCAAATGCATGCTGCCCTTTGAACAACGCCGAGGCAAAAGCAGCCTTCCCCTGCCCAATCGCCGAAGTCACGCCAATCCCCGTAACGACTAACTCAGACTTTTCATAATTTTTCATAATTTCGCATAAAGTGCATCTGTCAATTCCCCTATATTTTTCATGCCAGATAATTCGACACGCGGAATATTAAGAGATAATGTTTCCATCGTCTTGTTTACAATTTCGGCCCGATCTACTGAATCTGCACCCAAATCCACCAATCGATCGCCATACTCGAACGTGTGATCTTGTAATTCAGGAAGCACTTCACAAATACAACGTTTAACAATATCGAATACTTCTTCCTTATGCATGGGTATCCTCCTAAAAAATAAATGATTTAAAACTCAACAAACCTGGTATTCAGTAAGCATGACCTACAAACGGATTTCGATGAAAAATTGTATTGAATTTCTCATAAATCCGAGAAGTATTCATACTCCATTCCGTCTTCCTTGGTGCTACAATCGTGCAGATATAGTCACCTAACCGGTAAGACTGGGCAGCATATTGTGGAAAATGTGAAAATGTACTTTGGAAGTATCCATCCACCAATCTGGTCTCATTCATTTCAAGTACATGCAGCGATGTCGTAAAACCTGTGCGCAATATTTTCGACAGGGCCTCCTTCACTGTCCAAAAAACCGTCAATAAAGCTGAGTACTCCCCTACTCCCCGCACGACAGAGATTCTTTCCTTTTCTTCCGTCGTCAGTTGGCTTTCAATTGTCTTATTTCGCTTAGAATCAATCCTCTCAATATCAATGCCCATGGGATGCGCTTCGGGAAAAACAACAGCCGCTCCGATATAGTCGCAATGGGCAATGCTCACCTGGTAACTGTGGACACCATTGATTCGAAGCATGGGCTGGCCAAAGACACCTGTCTCCACACTTACGTTGCGCAGGTTTGGCTCACTTAATAGCACCGAAACTGCTTGTTTCGCACTTAGCCTGCCAAGCACAAAGTTGGATTTCCGCCGATGGAAAACCAAATTCTCAAAGTAACTACACTCGTCCGAATGAAAAACTTCCCGATCAAGGGGAGCGTCTGCGTTATAATCTGCATGGACAAAACTGACGGCCGCCTTCATCACGGCATCTTCCCGCTTCAATATTAGTTGTTCTGCATACGAGGCTACGCATATCCCCCCTAGTAAACTACTACCTTAGCAGTCCAAATCAAAAAAGGCCTTCAAATCCCTTATGGGTTCTGAAAGCTTCCTCATGGAGTATGAACTCGTCATAAGTTCTCCACTTTAAACCTTACTTATAATTTCCAACGCCACTCTCACTAACCTAATATCACCCATAAATTCCAACTGAATGACCGCTTGTCGTTTATGTCTATCTATTTTCTTAACTATACTCCCCCTTCCTTTAAGTGGGCCATCTAGGATACGTATATTGTCTCCTTCAATAATTCCAGTTGATGATTCTATACAATAGCTATCATTGCATAGACTCTCTAACATTTGTTTCTCCGAATCTCTCATTGAAGCTTCAAACTTCGAGTATCTCAATAAACGAATGATATCACTAGAAGTGCAAATCATTGAATTTGTACTGGTTACGAACTGCAAGTCAGGTAAATTCGACTCAATAAATACATAGCTTGGGAACAAAGGAGCCCATTCTTTCTTTACTATTCCTGCTACTTTAAAAAGTCTCTCTTGGAGAGGTATAAAGGGTTTGTAGACTTCAGAATCCAACCACTCATTAATAAGCTGCTTGACCTGTTCTTCCTTACCCGTTCGCACAAAAAACACGTACCAGCTCACTTAACTCATCTCCTATAAAAACGTACTGCCAAATCATCTTCTATAATGTCTACTACCCATATACATAGCTTCGCCCTTTCACTTATCCTACTTGATAAGCTACAATCTCTCACGATATATCCCTCATTAATGGTTAACGTGACCCGCCAGCGATTAACCACAGACAAGTTCCTTTATTTTTCATATAATCATATAATTGGAATAATGTTTTTCCATTATAATCCTCTACTCAAACCCTGTCAATTCACAGTTGATTGGGAACGGCAAGTTCATCATTGGATTCACAGACCTTTCTGAAAATGCTCAATTTGAAGTCATTATTATCTTTCGAGTACAGCTTTTATGTTTCTGGCGGCTCATAAAAGAACTGATCCGTGTGTTTTATACTAGTGAACTTGAGCACCTGGGGCATATACAAGCGATAAATCATTATGTACTATTTTATATATTCAATATTTTCTTTCACCATTAGCACTGGGCCACATTACAGACTCATTTGAAATCGAACAGGCCCTTTTGGTTCGGACGCATTCTAAATTTAATAAAAGATTCCTTACTCGTAAATTGAAAATAAATATTTTCATCCATGAGGTGATTGAGTGTAAAACCAGGCGCTTTACCAAATGAATGAGCAGGATAAATTTGAATAGAGTCATCAATTTCTCGCTTTATTTTTTGAACGCTATTATATAATTCTACCGGATCTCCTCCATTTGGGTCACAAAAACCACAACCTTCAATGAATATTGTATCCCCAGTAAATAAGCGATCTGACAACAGATAGCATACACTTCCCACGGTATGTCCGGGGGTCAAAAGACTTTTGATTTCCGTTTCACCAACCTTGATTGAATCCTTGTCTTTAATTGAATATAAATTTCTACATCTAAAATTATAAAAATCGATTTCGTTTGTTGACATGAATACTTGCGGGTTATATTTTTCTAGGAGTGGATTTACCAAATTAATATGATCCCAATGTGAGTGAGTTAATAGTATCGCTTTGAGATCGCCATTCAATTGTTGAAGATAGGATTCTACTTTCAATAAATCCCATGATGGGTCAACAATAGCTATGTCTCTTGTTTTCTCATCCATTACAAAATATACATAGTTAATGAAATTCATAAAACAAACTCTTAACTGTTCCATATGATAAGTCAGATTCATATCAGCTTCACTGAACCACCTTCCCAATGATTAATTAAAAACAACAAAATTCTGTTTGAAGGATTTATACCTCTTCATTTTTGGAGATAATTTACACTCAATTATAAAGCCCCCATTTCGTGATACCTACGATTATAACCATTGATGCAATAGAAAGGCTCCGACTCTCTGTTACAAGATCGCTTAATCTTGCCAAAATAAAAAACGCCTCTCCGTATGTTAACGGTGAGACGTTTTTTGTTGATCCTGCGTACCCGCTGAATGCTCCACTGCAGCTACAAGATCTCTCATTATTTTCGTTCATTTAACTTTGATGTGTCCATGGTAATTCAAGAATGCCGAGGACCGGGATCGAACCGGTACGGTAGTCACCTACCGCAGGATTTTAAAACATGAGTTTTCAATATACTGTACTGGAATAAAGTTCCAAAATCCAGCATCCTCAAGGCTTTTGTGTGTTCGTATATGTTCTCATTTGGACTGTATTCTACACAAAATACTACAGTCTGTTCCCAATAAAAAGAGCAGAAGGGATTAATTCCTTACTGCTCTTTTTGCCTTCTACTAAATACAAAATCATTATCCGCCGACCACTAGGTTAGCGGGTAGTATCTTTTGCCGTATGTGTTGTCTTACCTCATGCCACTATCGTTTATTGTACACTGTAATCTAATTTCTATCCTCCGACGCATCCTAGGAAAAAGCCAGTTTATTATGAACTGTGATAATTATTCCGAAATAAAAAAAATGATACACGGTATACATTCTTAATGACTCTCTTGGTTCTGAATAAGCTTGAACTACTTTTTATGAGTAGTAACTTTAGGCTTAGACTGTCTCCATTCGTTCCCGCTCCGTACTATGAATTAACAGGACATGGTTATGAAGAAAACTTCGTGATAATATCTATGTCATAGCAAGTAGATATGAATAAATTGTTTGGAGGGATAATTTTGACTAAAATTCACCAAAAGTTGACAGAATTAATTGGGAATACTCCTTTGTTAGCACTGCTGAACTACAGCCAAATCCAAAATATTGAGGCAAGCGTGGTAGCAAAGTTGGAATATTTTAATCCGGCTGGTAGCGTTAAGGACCGTATTGGATATGCTATGATTAAAGACGCTGAGGAGAAGGGCTTAATCAATAAAGACTCCGTTATTATCGAGCCGACAAGTGGAAATACTGGAATCGGACTTGCATTTGCAGCTGCGTCTCTTGGATATAAACTTATAATTACACTTCCTGAAACGTTTAGTATCGAACGTCGTAAGCTTTTGACTGCGTTCGGTGCTGAGCTTGTGTTAACACCGGGATCCGAGGGGATGAGAGGCGCTATCAAGCGTGCTGAGCTCTTGGCTGCCGAAATACCGAACTCTTTCATACCACAGCAATTCAGCAATCCTGCCAATCCAGAAATTCATCGCAAAACTACAGCGGAGGAAATCTGGCAGGATACAGACGGCGGTGTAGATATTTTTATCGCGGGCGTAGGTACAGGTGGAACTATTTCGGGCGTTGGCCAAGTATTGAAGGAACGAAAACCTTCTGTAAAAGTGATAGCCGTCGAACCGTTCGATTCACCAGTGCTGTCTGGCGGTACTCCAGGTTCACATCAACTACAAGGACTCGGTGCTGGTTTCATTCCAAATAACTTTAATGAAGAATATGTGGATGAGGTTTTCAAAGTTAAAAACGAAGATGCGTTTGAAACTGCACGCCTGCTTGCCAAAACAGAAGGGCTGCTTGTTGGTATTTCTTCTGGGGCTGCGGTTTATGCAGCAACACAAATTGCGAAACTTCCAGAAAACAAAGGCAAGATGATCGTGGTCATATTACCTGATACAGGTGAGCGTTATTTGTCCACTCCGCTTTTCACAGACGTAGAATTATAAAACGCCGAAGGCACGGATCCCCCTGCCTCTTTTGTTAATTTTCCAGCCACGACAAGCAAGAGCCTATAGAATTGTTTCATTAACCTAAATTGATACCTTTCTTCGCCAGCGGTCCATTTTTCGCACAACGAATGGACCGCTAGCGAAGAAAAAGTTACCTTGGCCCAGCGCGATGTCGTTGTAGCTCATCAGGCTTTTTCTGTAAAAGTGAGCTTCTCCGTAATAGTCTTGTACCACTCTGTAAGCCTCTTTCTTTAACTTGATGCGGGTGTAACGCATCATCATCAGGAAGTCTTCGATTGCGATATGAGAATCTGCTTTTTTAGTTAATCAGCTAAAACACTAGCGTCAAATGCTCCTAGAAAGACTTCGACTTGAAATGTCGTAGGTAAGGCGGTTGAAAATATTTCTTGTTTGTTGGATAACGTCAGTAGAATATTTACTCCCCTTAGATTTTTGCTAGATACTTGCTGAAATGATATCCTCCAACTTGTTCCAACTAAAATCATCCTCGCCACGAAACATTTTCACTTCCCTGCGAGCAGTATTTATAGACGTGATTACACCTGTGAGTTCTTCGTCATCGAACGGGCTAAAAAACACTATCGATATAGGTTGACGTGTGTTGTAAGAGACTATGATCGCCTGCTCAATTAGCTGCACTTCTTGATCATCAAGTTCAGGCTTACCACGCCGTTGGCGATCTTTCATAAGCTTCAGGCAATGCTTCCTTATGTTCAGGGATGATTATCCGACTGCTTTCCCATAATCCATTGCCCTCAAGTTTCTTTCCCATGTATACAGCCTCCTGATGTGTTATGTAGAAATCATATTCCGAACATACGTTCTAGACAAGGCTTTTTGTATGCCGAATCCAAAACTTTTGTCCTAGAAAAATATTCCTAGGTCTGATAGACTATACGAAAATAAAAAATCAGGGGGATAATATGAAAATTGTAATAGGTATATTGGTGGCTGCCGCATTTCTAACGCTTGCAGCTTGCTCGCCTAAACAAACTGCCACAACAAATGACACTAAACCAGCTACTACGCCAACGAATACTGCCGCACCAGCAGCACCAGTGGAACAAAAGCAAGAAGATACGGTTACACCTATTAAAAAGGGCGAGACAGTTACAATACAAGATTTTGCTGATATAACAGTAACGGGAAATAAGATTTCGAAAAAAATCGAACCCTCTAAACCGGGAGACTTCCACACACTATACGAATCCAAAGAAACAGACTCCACCTTCTTTGCTCTAATCATTAAAGCCAAAAATCTTGGGGCAGAAGGTATTAAAGCGGATAAAATAGCGGAAGTAAACCTAAAATTTGATAACAAATATGATTATGATACATTCAGTACTATTGAGGAACGTGGTGGTGAAGACTTTACTTACACCAACATAACTAGCGTAGACCCACTTAAAACGGGAACACTGTACTATCTTTCAGAGATCCCCAATGAGGTGGCTAAAAGTGATAAGCCATTAAAAGCAGAGATAAAGATTCAGGATAAAGTTTACGAATATACGATCAGATAAAAAACAACCCCGGAGCAATCCGGGGGTTTAATATTCTGTGAAATACTTATTCGCATCGCTCATAGGTCTACTCTGCCCGCACTCCAGTCCTCTATTATGACAATATCTCGCAATTAGACTTATCAGCCCATAAAATTTAGTTGTCCTTCTTTGACAGCAATCCAGCTCGTATGTCTGCTGTAAAGGAAATGACGGAAAATACCGATACATACATTACAGATGAAAAAGCAAATACCGTAGCCGATGCGGATTTATTGGAGATTATATATGATCGTTACATCAGACATTTTTTGGAATTTGCTTACTTGGATTTTTTCGCTTCTAATTGTTTATCCTTTCAAGGTATTAGTGCGATGGTTGGTAGGATTTTTAAAATTAAGTAATTCCAATACTTCTTTTATTTCTTTTATTGTACTTACTTTGTCGTATCTTATATTTACTACACTTAATTCACAAACAATAGTAGATATAATTAAAAGAGTTTTATTTACTACTCCTATTTTCGTAGTGTATTTAGTAATTGATCTTCAAAAAAGTAATGAACATAGTAAATTTATAAAGTTTGTTTATCATCCTGCAGTACAAATAATTGTTTCCGTCCTTATGTTTATTGCTGTTCTAGCTTTCTACTCTCAACAATTACATGACGTTTTCTATATAAAGTCATTGTTGATTGCTACAGTTTATATGTTTGTCATTCTTAGACGGAGAACTAAGAAAACAAGAAAAGTTAAAAGTAACGAAAATAAGGGGACATCATCATCTGTGTAAACAGATATGATAACATATGAATAGAGTAAAGCATTAATTAAAGTGATTCGAAACAAAGTTTTAATACAGCAGTTATATCATGGTATCGGGCTAAGAAGAGATAAAAATGTAAATCCCCACTGACCAATTAAAGGTTAGCGGGGATTTGCTTTTATTTAGAGTATTCACTTACTTCAAACGTTAGAATACGATCATACAGCATGTAGTCTTTACGGCTACTGAATGGGCCTTTATTATTGTCATGTTTATTGATTACATAGGATGCTGATCCAGAACCAGCCTGTTTGCCTTCGTACCATGCAATAAAGTCATTGACCTCTTTCATACTCAAATCGAATCCCTTCTCTAAGCCAGTTGTCATAGTAACTACCAGGATTGCGCGATTACCTGAAGGTTGCTCAGGATCAGTTTGACCGTCTCCTCCTCCTTCTGGAGTGGCAGATGCTTCATTGGAGTATTCAGAATCAACGCCATTAATCTTAGCACTCACAACAAAGTAATATTTTGTTCCGTTGGTCAGACCTGGAATGACGAAATTTCCATATGCGTCTTTTGAAGCTGTTGCCGTTTCGGTGTACTTGCCTGGTTCCGTCCCATATTTGACTGTATAGCTTTCCGCATCATTCACCAAATCCCAATTCAATTTAACCTGGCTATCTCCGCCCATAGCCTCTAAATTTATAGGAACGTTCTGGCCTATCAACCTTCCATCTTCATTAATGTCAATTGCATCCACATAAAATTCTTTGGCTTCCTTATTCGTTATAATTACATGGTGAACAGAATCAGTTAATCCTGTTTTCTCATAGTTCAATGTTTGATATGATACTCCATCTCTATACATAGATATTTGTTCTTTGACGCCGTCTATGGAGACTTCTATGTTTTTAGATGCTCCAATGTAAAGAACTCCTATTAATCCCATCTTGTTTCCATAAAATTTAAACTCAACTGAATCCCCAATACCACTGGTAACTTTATGAGAACCACCATAATACGAGTTGCTCGTCGAATAAGCTAACCAATTACCATTATATTTAATTGCTGTTGCTGTTTCATTATAACGTTTCCATCCTACTTTTGGTTCAGTAAGCCCTTCTCCCACAGATGCCGCATATAAATTCGAATTCAAAAGTATACCTGTTGTAAATAAAAAAACTCCGAATAAAACACTAATTTTTTTTATAAATTTCATATTCACAATATTTCCCCCTAAGTAATCTGTTGAACAGATACTAAGGTAATATATTCCTCAAAACTTGTCTAAACATAAATTTGAATATATAGACATTAATGTTTAGACATTCCTTTTCCATTCTTATATTCTTGTAAAACAAATAACACAAAAGGGGAATATATATGAAAAAACTATCAACTCTAATTTTATTATCTTTAATTCTTTTATTCGGTTTTAATCAAGGGGTTTATGCCGCAGTAGTAGGTGAATCTCTTACCTCCCCAGAAGAAGGCTGGAATCGCTACGATGACACTGACTCCCATATTCAATATGAAGGTAATGGGTGGTTTAAATCTACAAACGGAACCTTTTATAATGGCTCTGAGACATTAACTAATGACAATAATGAAAAATTCATTAAATTTAATTTCACAGGAACAAAAATAAGACTCATTACTACCGTATCTATTTGGAAAACTCAAAATTATACGCTGACACTTGATGGAGTCGAATATCCTTATACACAGTACAATAAAAAAAGTGCTTTTCAAGCTATTTCGTTTGAGAAAACGGGCTTGCCACAAGGAGAACACACATTAATAATTAAAACTAATGGTGCTATTGGAATGGATGCATTTGATATTGATGGGGTATTAAAAACTTATAACCCAGATACAAAAGATACACCTCCAGCACCTGATCCAGGAACTGAAACTAATCCTGATCAAGATACACCTAAAGATATAGGCCGAGCTATTTTAGTTATCACTATGGATACTGGTCTTGAAAAAGAGTTTGACCTGAGTATGAAAGAAGTTAACGATTTTATTGCCTGGTATGAGGCTAAACAAGCGGGTTCAGGTACGGCTTCCTATGCAATCAATAAACATAAGAATAACATAGGTCCTTTTAGCAGTCGCAATTACTATGTAATATTCAACAAAATACTCACGTTTGAGGTAAGCGAGTATTCAACTAAATAATAAACAACAAAGGACTCCATACTGGTTACATACCAACGGAGTCCTTTTTCACATCTACTCTAAATTCAAACTGACCAACGAAAAATCTCTGCCGACCAATTAAGGTTAGCAGAGATTTTTAATTTTATTTAGAGTATTCACTTACTTCAAATGTGAGGATACGATCATACAACATGTAATCCTTACGGCTGCTGAATGGACCTTTATTGTTATCGTGTTTATTGATGGCATATGAAGCCGATCCAGATCCAGCCTGCTTGCTTTCGTACCATGAGATAAAGTCATTGACTTCTTCCATGCTCAAATCGAATTCTTTCTCCAATCCTGTTGTCATGGTGACTACCAGAATTGCACGATCCCCGTTTGAAGTTTGGTCCGGGTCCTCTGTTCCTGGATTAGGAGTAGAGCTCGATACTTTAGACATCATCTCTAGTTCACCAATAGCTAAAATTTGATTTCCATTGTTGGCTCTTATATTAACTCTATAATCCTTGTATGAATTAGAATTAGAAAAAGTAAATTTTTTGGGAGTGCTATCTACCCATCCAGTGATATTTGACTGTGTGTCTAGAACGTTCCAAGTAACCCCATCATTGGAGCCTTCGAAAGTCCAATCTTTAGGGGCTCGATCACTTGCCGTAGTTTGTGGATATATAACATACTGACCTATAACCACAGGAGTAGGAAAGTCATATCTTAACCATGCTGTATTTACATTTGAACCCCACGCGCTAGAAATAGTAGCAAAATCTCCGTCGAAAGCTCTATTTGCGGATGAAAATTCATTACTTGAGCTTGCCACACCAGATGGCAAAGTGTTAGAGGTCATATTTGGAATTAAATTTTCTGAATACTCTGCCTCGGCTGCAAAAGCATTCGATAAGGGAAGGGATAAAAGAACTAAAAATAAAATCGTTATACATGCTTTCTTCATTAAGGTAATCCTCCAATATGTTTAATAGACTAAGAATAATTTAATTGAGGAACTGTGTCTAAACATAAACTTGCTGATCTATAAATATAATCTATATATTTGCATATTTATTTTTTATTGGATATAAAAAAAGACTCATACCAGCTATTATACTGGTTGAGTCTTCGCTTTTATTTCACGATAAATCTTACTTTTGTTCAATCAGTATACTTATCTAATATCACTCGGAGTTATGTATCGGATATCGACACCTACACCACCTTCAGCCCACATTGCCATTGGCTAGGGAGCATCCTATCAAGGAGATTCAGCATCGATTGCGACATTCCACATCTCAAGTGACTTCAGACACCTATGCTCACGTCACCAAGAAGCTTAGTCGTAAAACAACAGCACACCTCGATGTCTTCGATCCAAAAGTTCGTCGCCAATCCGTCCCCAAGAGCGAAAAAGGCACTCGCTCCCTGTCATATTGAAGTCATGACTTCAATCACTAAAAAATAAAAAATCCCTTGATAATCAAGGGATTCAAGAGAAAAACCATAGTGCCGAGGACCGGGATCGAACCGGTACGGTAGTCACCTACCGCAGGATTTTAAGTCCTGTGCGTCTGCCAATTCCGCCACCCCGGCATAAATTTAGGAACGCTAATCTTTACACTTACTTGTCTTACAAGTATCTGAGAAACATGCATCTGATTAAGAAGTGTTCTCGTTATGTAAATGTCGTTCAATTGGGCACCAACATATAATACGATAATTTTATCGAATTGTAAAGTGTTTTTTAAAAAAAAATAATAAATTTCTCTTTTTGTATAACTTGTGCACATTTGAATCACACTAATAAACGTCTTTCCAAACTACCAGAAGGGGTGTTACGAATGCGTGAAGGTATGATTCCAGCTGTTCTTGGAACGGTAGTATCGGCTTCAGGCGCTGTGTTGCTGAGCAGTAAGTACAAACTTGCAGCTACAGGCATTCTCGGTTTCGGACTGGCTCATGTTGTTCTGGGAGCGATTGATCTGATTGAGCATCGCTAGTTGTTTGGGAAGTGCCGGGTGGGATTTAGTCCCTCCCGGTTTTATTTTTATCAACGTTTAGTCTGGAGCACAAGCGTTTATGTAAAGTATAGAAGCTGAATGTACCTAATAAAAGGAGCTGTGATGTGCTATGAGAGATAATAACTCTGAAAAAAATCGTACTGACGATCAAATCGAACATAAACAATCCCTCGACAAGCGCGAGCCAGGATTTAATCGCATTCCTGACACCGATACAGATACACCTGCTGCTACCGATATGATTGATGAAGCCATAGGTCGCGGGATAAACAAGTTACGTAACGATTTCACAAAATAAAGCATGGGTAATAGGACACAGGTTTGTGAGCAGCCCTTAATTTTATTTGCTTTGATATGTACAGTGATTTCGTAAAATCACTTAAAGATCAGCATAATCCAGCCAATGATCGAGATCCACAGCACGATGCTGATTAAGAGTCCACACATGATACCAAAAGAGAAATTACCTTCATTCTTCGGCATAGTACTGCCAAATTTCAATCTAAGCTTCATTTGATTCCAGTTCATAGAACCCCCTCCTTAAGTTCTATTTCGGAATATGAAGCTTATTTTTTTAGACCTATAGTCATGTTTTCGAAAATAAAAAAGGGTTTTTCGTCCTATCACCCTGATCGCGGAAACAGGATTACAGCTATACCGACCAAACAAATCAATCCACCAATGAAATCGTACAAGTCGGGTGTCTTTTTATCAATCCACCAGCCCCATGCGATGGAAAGAACAATAAAGACACCTCCGTATGCTGCATATACACGCCCAAAGGAGGAAAAAACCTGAAAGGTAGCGATGATTCCATACACAGCCAAAATTACTCCGCCGCAAAGTCCGACATACCATGTCTTCCCTTCACGCAGCCACTGCCAAATCAAATATCCTCCTCCAATTTCAGCGATGCCAGCTAATATAAAAAGTAAAGCTGCTTTTAACACCATTTCACATCCCTAATTCTTCAAATTCTTTTCGTTTTTTTGGATATCTCAATTAGAGCACTCGAGCTAAAATGATAATCAATGCAATCACGCCAACTAGAATCAGCAGGTTGCTGACCTGACGCCATAAGCTAGGCACTCCCTCGGAGTGAAGCTTCCGCTGATTGGCATCAAAGTTCGCTTTGGCTCCTTGAGCATCTGCTGATCTAGAGAATGGTCTGTTTTCTTCATTCATAAGAGTACCTCCTTTTCAATCCACTTTAATCTTACCAAACTTTTCCGTCGATTTCGCGGTGCTTTTATGTATATACTTACCACATATTTCTGATTGCATCTTCATATATGTGAAGTGTACCCCCTTATGTCAATATTTCGCTGAATATAAAGTCTGATGTCGAATCAGGGTAGAGTGGGTATTTAGACGTCTTTCATTGCAGGACGGTAGTTATGGTATAATTTAGTCAACTTGTTCAAGATCGTAACCAGCGCTCAATTGTTTACTCAACTTGCAATTAAATTCACATCCAAGAATCCACATTCCGGTTACAACCTGCATATTCTGTTTGTAAACCCAGGAGGAGGATACCGATGTCCCCAATCTTTATAGCAAGTTTAATGATAATGGGTATATTTTTATTTCAGGCAGCCATCGTTTTCGGCATCATACATTGGATTTCAAAACGCACCCAACGTCCAGCACAAACCAAAATGTATCTCACAATGAGTTTGCTCGTTGTAATTTTAGGCTTCCTTGTATGGGACAACTGGACACACTCACAGGAATTCAATGGATGGGCCATGATTAGTCTGCTGGTGATTATTATTAGTGCCTATATACAGCTTAGAAAGCAAAAAGAAAAATACTAATCCCATTACCATGCATCAAAGGAGGAGCGCCATGAAATCTCACTCAACACGCTTTTGGTTACAGAGGGTGCTACTGCTAATGCTTGTTTTACTCTTCAGCGGTTCTCAGCAATCATTCATTGTTGCCGATGCCGCCCCGCCAATTAATGTTCAGGCCTCTGCCAAAGCTAAGCAATTACTCACCTACCTATCTAATGTACCGGATGATATGCTAATTTCCGGGCAGCATGATTACTTAGAGGCACCGGATGAACAAAATAACAAGCTACAACAAATCAGCGGACAATACGCAGGACTTCACGGCTATGAGTTTGGAGGATTAGCTAATCAGTCTCGTACGGCCCTACAAGAGCAACGTCAGCATGTTGTGAATAGTGCTATCCAATGGAGTCAGGACGGCGGAATCGTAGCTATTACCTTCCATCAGGCGCTACCGGGCACACCCAAAACGTGGAAAAATGTACAAGCAAAAATAACTCAAGCTGAATTTAATCGTTACATCACGCCGGGTACCCCGCAATATAAACAACTGATCGCCGATCTGGATGAGGTGGCTCTGTCCCTTAAGACTTTACGAGACGCGGATGTACCTGTTTTATGGAGACCCTATCATGAGATGAACGGCAACTGGTTTTGGTGGGGGAACAAGCAAAATTACGCTAAGTTGTGGAATCTAATGTATGATCGGTTCACTCATGTCCATCATCTGGATAACCTGTTGTGGGTGTGGAGTCCCAATGCCCCAAACGCATATAGCACTCCCTATAATCTATCCTTCCCAGGTATTAACCGGGTAGATATTCTTGCAGCTGATATCTATAATAATGATTATAAATCCTCCTATTACACTGAATTGCTAAAGCTTGCGCAGGGCAAGCCTATGGGAATCGGAGAAAGTGATATTCTGCCGAGTGCGAAGGTGCTGCAAAACCAGCCAGCCTGGGCCTATGCCATGACATGGGGAAAGGAGCTGTCTGCAACCAATTCACAAGCAGCAATCAGACATTTTATGAACCAAAATAATATCATCACACGAGACCTTCTTCATGAGTCCCTCCGCTGAAAGAAAAAAGCTTTCACTTCGCTCTAAGAGCAAAGTGGAAGCTTTTTTATACTAAATCCAAATAAAGCTCTCTAACTATTTCTGATAACCTCTTCTAGATCAATATCGGCATACGCCTCTTCACCAAGATGTACGGATACAATGGTGTAGATCCGCTTGGACAGTCTAGACATCAGCCGATCACCCGGTGCTACAGAATATTCTTCCCGATAATCTCCAATTTTGTGAAAACCGCTGGACATATGGATGTACAAGTTACCCCTACGTGTTTTACCATGCACCAACATCAAATCTCCTCCTGCTGTGTAACCAACCTAATTTCCCTGTTACATGTATATCGGTCAGAACAAGATAGGATATAAGTCCCTGGTACCCTTCTTTCGTTTCACATGTTAGTGCACGTAAACGAAACGGGTCTGCCAGTGATGTGACAGACCCGTTTTTGTAAACCCATTTTCGTGATTTAGGAAGAAACTATTCTTGATAGGATTCTGCTATTGCATTCGCTGCAATGATTGCATTGTACACGTCAGCAGGACTAACCGGGAACGGCATGTTGACCATTGTATCATTCGATGCACAAGCAGCTTCAGCCACTTGGCGCCATTCAGCCTCAACAAATTCCTCTACACCCAAGTCACGAAGCGTCAACGGAAGGCCTACATCCTTCACCAGTTTAATCACGGTTTCCAGTTCCTCTTTCGGTGCATTTTCCAGCACTAGCTGAGTTAACAAGCCGAATGTAACTTTCTCACCATGCTGTGCTTTATGGAGCGAAGGAACAGCCGTCATGCCATTATGAATGGCATGTGCTGCTGCCAATCCACCTGATTCTGCACCAACACCGCTCAGATAAATAGTAGCTTCAATCGTATCCTCAACCGCACGAGTATATACTTTACGATCCACAGCACGTTTGGCCTTCACAGCATTTTCCAGCAACGTATCATAACAAAGACGAGCAAGTCCCAGTCCTGTAGTGGAAGGCTTGTTCAGAACCAGGTTATCTCCATTGGCCTGATAGCAGGCACGAGCTTCAAAATAAGTGGCCAGTGCATCACCGATTCCAGCTGCAAAGAAACGTGCAGGCGCTGCTGCCAGGATGCCTGTATCCGCCAGTACAACGTCTGGATTAGTAGGCAGGAACAGATATTCATCAAAAGAGCCATCTTTTTTGTATATAACCGCAAGCGCGGTACAAGGAGCATCTGTAGAAGCAATCGTTGGGAAAATAACAACAGGCAGCTTTTCATAATAAGCCGTTGCCTTGGCGGTATCCAATGTTTTTCCCCCGCCAATCCCTATGATAATGTTCGAACCATGTTTACGCACCAATTCGCGGTTACGATCAATCTCTTCTTTTGTACATTCATATTGAAATTTCTCGAAGACCACCTGGTTACCAGCTGCTTCAATCGAAGCACCTGCCTCCTTTTGGGCCCTTTCAAGTATGAACTCATCACAAATGACAAAGGCTTTATCGCCATAATCCTTAATATAGTCATTTAACGACGAGAGTAGATTTTGTCCAGAAATAAATTTCTTGGGTGAAGTAACGGACCTTACAACGTTTGCCATGTAAATTCCTCCTCAGCTTTGACTCATACTCAAATTAATAATGATTTGGGTATGTGACCCCTTAACTATAAACCTCTTTTCACATTATTAAAAGGCTTATTATGGAATATTTTATGAACAAATTGTGTATCTATTATATTTGAACAGTCGAGCTCCATTCAGAATACAGGATACCCATCATGATACGATCATAACTGTTACCATCACGAAGAACAGCGGAACGAACTCTACCCTCAAGCTGGAACCCCGCCTTCTCATAAGTTCGGATCGCTTCTGTATTGTACTCAATCACATCCAAGCCGACCCGATTCAAATTGAGCTCATAAAACGCATAACGAAGAATGAGCCGTACCGCTTCTGCCCCAAAGCCCTTGCCGCGGTAGTCCGTATTACCTATACCTACAGCCAGCTGTCCGCTGCGATTATTCCACTCAATCCCGTGGATAGCAACAAATCCGATCAAGACATCATCTGCCAATGTTCTTAATCGAAAATAGACCTCGTTAGAGCGGGGAGATCCTTCTGACTCCATCTGTTTCAACGTGTAGGGGAGCGCCAAATCCGTATCTACATTTCGCAGATACTTCGCATCCTCACCCCATTTGAACATCACTTCGGCATCTTCTTCCCTGACTGCGGCCAATTTTATTCGTTCCCCATAAAATAAATTTTCGATCTTAATGACTCTTCAGCTCCTATTATGAATTGTGTGCCATGTTTTCCGTCATAATTGTCATGCTATCCGATGTCCGCAATATAAGCTCTCTCTTTTAATTCAATGTTTAAATTTTACAAAATAATCAAACATAGCACAACCAAATCATTACAATTGTCATTGTGTGACACACAAAAAAGACCTTACAGCTGCAAGGTCTTCGCATAACTAATATTTAAACAACATAGCAACCAGCTGATATCCAGCTCCAATCGTCCAGAACAGCACATAATCACCGCGCCGGATACGACCTGATTCAATACCTTCATATAGCGCAATGAACGGGCTACTGGTACCTGTGTAACCATATCGATCACCCACATAAATCATTTGGGCATCCTCTAGCTCCAAGTGATCCTGAATCTTCAATACATTTGCTAACGAGAACTGAGACAGACAATAAGCCCGTACATCCTGAGGCGTCAGCCCATTCTTTTTTAAAATGCGTTCAAGCAGATCAAATGTAGGAGGTAAGGCCATATTGGCGTCAAACGGAAGCCACTGAATATATTTTCCGGGGGCGTTCCTTTGGAGTGTTGCCGCTAACCCCTGAGCCGGGTACAAAATTTTATCTATATTGACTGGGTCCGTAAAATACATTGAATCTATAAAACCGGTGTCTTCTTCTGTGCGCTCCAAAATAGCCGCACATGCAGCATCTCCATAGTTCGCATAAGTAATCTCATCCTCCGGACCGGAAATGAGTGAAT
Organism: Paenibacillus sp. SEL1; assembly: GCF_054602535.1. Classification (NCBI taxonomy): domain Bacteria; kingdom Bacillati; phylum Bacillota; class Bacilli; order Caryophanales; family Paenibacillaceae; genus Paenibacillus; species Paenibacillus sp. SEL1. The sequence goes on from NZ_CM137723.1 coordinate 5,747,628, forward strand.
TATAATCTGAACCAATAATAAGCGCTGTCCGCACGTCATGATTAGATAGCATCGACCGACTGGCTTGATCGACAGCGACTGTCATCCCTGCACAATTCGCGTTGGAATCCATCACGGCCACATCATGTCTCGCCCCAATCGCCTGGTGAACAAACAAAGCATTCATCGGAAACAGTGACTCAGGAACTTGAGTGGAGAACACGATCATATCCACATCACGGCCTGTCATACCGGCCTGTTCCAGAGCTTTTTGCGCAGCTGCAATTCCCATGGTTAGGCCGTTTTCGTTCGGATCATCAATGATATAACGCTGTTTTCTACCCATATGCTCCATGAAGCGTCGAATATCTTTACCCCGCTCGTCAAAATGGCGAACATAATATTCGTTACCCAACGAATGGGGCGGATGGTACACACCCAGTGCTTTTATTTTGATATGGCTCATCAGGCTTCCCCCTTACACATACGTCAGCGCATTATTGTACAACAATATCTACGTTGTTTAATCCTGCTTCGCGTGCTACTCGACCAAGCTGCATTTTAATAATGGTTTGTTGAAGGCTGATGCCAAAGATTACTTTGGCAAATCCAGTTTCTTTATAACGTACAAATGAGCCCTTCAATTTTTCCACTTCTCCCGGACCCAAAAGTGCCATCTGGGTACAATCTACCTTGAGTGTAAAGCTGGACGCCTGAATGGATGAAGTTTTGACTACATAATCTTTTACAAAGCTATCATACTCCTCCTGGCTAAAAACTCCATTCACCGCCATATGTACCGTTTTCATGGCTTGATCTACTTCGATAGTGTAAGGATGTTGACTCATTTAGAAAGACTCCTTTGATTTCATTTTTTTGTCTATTAAGAGTATCGGAATAATAGGTAGAATTTTTAATATTAAATCAGATAAATCACCACTAAAATATTACAAATTTGTGAATATAAAAAACCGCCACTGCTCCTAGAAGAAGCAACTGACGGATGGAAATTTGCGTATTCTCATTTGCAATTAATTCGTAAACGTATGGCGACCGAGTGAGATGACAGCCGGGCGACTTTTACTCCATTTGGCTGTGGCAATGGCCGGGTTGTAATAAAACAAGGACCCATTAGTCGGATCAGCACCGTTAAGTGCCTGTCTGGCTGCACGGTATGCCGTCTTGTTTGGTTTCAGGCGGTATTGACCATCCTGTACAGCGGTGAATTGGCCAGGCTGCAAAATAACGTCCGGGATCGAGCTTGGAAACTCGCCGGACTGCACACGGTTTAATACGACAGCGCCAACAGCCACTTGACCTTCAAACGATTCTCCGCGCGCCTCAGAATAAATGATACGAGCCAGTTGATCCAGCGCGGTTACGCGCACCTCTCCGAAGGATTTCAGCTTGGCTTGTGTTGCCGCTCCGGCTACTCCATCAGGTGTCAGACCGTTATCTCGTTGAAAACGAGCCACCGCTTTACTGGTCAGAGAACCATAGTACCCAGTAAACCCAGCCTTGAAATAACCGAGCGAATGAAGCTGCTGTTGAAGCTCCAGCACCCGTTCGCTTTGAATCCCTTTTTTCAAAGCTGACGTTTGTGCTTGTGCTTGTCCTGGTGCGACTGACAATACAGTACCTAGCATACATGCGCAGGACAGGATTAAAATAGATAATTTTTTCATATTCCAGACAACCTCCTCTTTCATGTTCTGTCCGGTGCAACCATTCCGGCCTGTACAACTCAGGGACGTTTATCCGATGATGTTTCTTATGACATAACTTATGCCTAGCTGCAGAAATGACGCGTGGCTACATACGGAATGGGACAATCATGCTTTCACACGTCCGTTGCAGTATACCACAAGCCGCATTTACGTATCATCCGGCTCTGGTCCTAAGACTACCCAAGCAAATAAAACGCCATCCCTAAAGGGATGACGTGTATTAAAAGCAATGGATCATGTACTGACCACACTTGAATACGTGACTTTTTTCGCTATTTTTCGCTTCAACTTGCCCGGGATCGGAGCCTGATTTCTACTAATTCAAATCACATTTGCTCGCACACATATATGGGCGTATGCATAGGGTAGCGTACGATCATCAAATCTTGATTAACAGAAAGGCTGGAAACGACGCGTGAATTCATATATGGATTACACCTCTCCTACTGTACAATTCACCTATGATTTAAGCGACAATGTTTTGTTTCAGAAGGATGCTCAAAATTCGATCAACGAGCTGTCGATCCAGCAGCTGAATACATTGGCAAATGTATCGCTGCTGGATATTCGCCTCAGCACTGCTAATGTTGTGGAGCCTCACTATCACCAAAATGCCACAGAACTGGTCTACTGCATCTCTGGAGCAGTAACCGTGTCACTGATTAACCCCTTTACCCGCGAATTACGACATTTTCCGATCACACCTGGCCAAGTGGCTAACGTCCCTCAAGGATGGTGGCATTATCTGGTCGCCACGATGGATAACACTCATTTGTTGACGATTTTTGATGCCCCGACCCCTGAATTCATACTGGGATCTGACATTTTGCGCCTAACGCCAAATAACATTCTGGCTCATACTTACTGCCTGGATGAGAATAAGGTTCAGGAAGCGCTCGCCCCTATTAAAAAACCTGTCATCATCGGTCCTCCCAATGACTGCAAGCAGCAGCCCCCTCGAAAACCAGGGATACATGTAAGGCTTGCTGATGCTTCATCACACCATCAAGCCGTCCCCCAAAGAGATTACGCCTATACTAACGGATATCCCGGCTTCTCTTTTAATCCCTATCAAGAATAGGCTAACTCTAGTCAGGTCTTAAGTTGGAGGGAATACCTTTTCCCTGTATGTTCGCCGTTACCATAAGACCGTCCCTCTCATAAAATGCCAATGTATAAGAGGGGGTGATGGAATGGACGCTTACTACAACTGTTTGAACTGCATGAATAAAAAGGTGCGTATTCTCACCATTGACGGAAAACAGTACGAAGGAACTATTATGGATGTGGATCGTAATAATGTGTACTTAAAAACAGAACGGAACGGACGTGTACAAACGTCTGCCTTTTATCCTGGCTACGGGTATGGGAATCAAATCTTAACTTTGAGCCTGTTCACCCTGCTGGCGATTGCGTTAATTTAATCCTGATCCATTGTCCGTTCCTGTCTATAGATGCCAATGTAACTCAAATGACAGCTGCCCAGCCCGGCACAGTTTGTGTAGGGCTTGTACGCTGTTATTTGAGGTGTTTTACATACGTTCCATCCTCTAAAACACTTAACCCCCCATCGGTTATATACCAATGGGGGGGTTAAGCTACTCAGTTCATTTTAAACCCATAAAGACTTCGTAATGATAACGAGCAGAATGAACAGTACCAGAATAGCTCCTGTCGATGTCCATACTCCTGGGTAGCCCCCTACTGAACCGCCACCACAACCTCTTTCACATTCACTCATGGTCATTGCCTCCTTCAATTCAAGGTACAACATAGCTTATGTATTGAGCTTTCCTACGGACCGGGCTTTTCGGCAATGTTATGAATGTTTTTGCTGATGGGCAGTAGCCTACACCTTTCCTAGGCAGGAGCATAGGATAACACAACTAATCTTGAAGGAGTGAAGCAATTGAATTCAAATCAAATGCTCAATTACAACGTTAATCAACCTTTCCCCCACCATCCTACCTCTCACCACGTCGTGGTGCACCCTGTAGATCCGTACGTCGTAGAAACATTAAAATCGGTGATCGGCAAGTACGTTGTACTTGAGACAACACGTGGCAGAATTGATGGATGTGTAGTGGATTGTAAGCCTGATCATGTTATTTTAGATGTATACGGAAAAAAATTCTTTGTTCGAATCAGCGAAATCGTATGGATCATGCCCAACTAAACAAATTAGACATTAAAAATCCTCGCAGATCCTATTCCGGATTCGCGAGGATTGATTATAACGTTGATTATGCTAATCAAGCTCTCCTGCCAGTGAAGCCCGGAGTTCATCTATCGTTCCGTTGTATTCATCCAAATCGACTTGGCCTTGAATACCCGGAACACTGCCTGTGCTACTGTACTGCCAAGCCCACCAGCTATTCCAAGCTGGGACTGCGGTCGGCTTTTGCGTAGTGCTGTATCGGGCTACCCACAGCTTATACATAGAAAATGTAGGATCAAACTTGGAAGCAAAGACATTGCCCGTGTATACGATCGGCTGACGCCCGGTAAGCCTCTCCATTTCATCCAAAAAAGCATGCGCCACTTCACTAATCTGTGCAGGAGTAAGACCTTTGGGGTTATTTTCATAGTCCATCACAGGGGGGAGATCCAGCCTGCCTCCTGCTGAATCTATAGCCCTGGCAAAATTAGCTGCTTCCTGACGAGCTCCATCCGCAGTAGTAGCGTTCAAAAAGTGGTAAGCGCCAACCAGGATGTTAGCATCTCTGGCACCCTGCACATTTACTAAAAATTGATTATCTTGATATTTTGTGCCCTCTGTAGCTTTAATAAAAGCAAATGTCTTGCCTGCCGCCGCCACTTGCTGCCAATCAATATTGCCATTATAGTGTGAGACGTCAATCCCTTGCGCGTGTCCATCAGAAGAAATCTCAGGTACAACAGGTATGGTAGGTATAACGTTCTCGGTAGTTGATGGCTCCTCTGTTTCCTGATCCAACGCTATAACCACCTTACCATCATCCGCATTGAGTACATGAAAGGATGTACTCTGATTAAGATCGACCACGATGCGTACCGAGGCTGGGTTTGTACTAGCCATGGAGTATCTTACTTGAGAAACATCTGGATCTTCTGTGACTGGAAAACTTCCTTGTCCACCATTGTTAAATGATTGCGATGCTGGAAATTCCTCAGCAAACTTTGTATCCGGTATGTCTACAACAATACGGTCTGCATGAGTCAACGTGGTTACTTTTGGGGTTACTTTTCCATTAACAGTTATAGTTAATTGGTGATTATCGAAGCTAATTTGGTTTATAGCCGTGCGCGCACTCTCTTTAGGATTACTTACAGCTGGAGTAGCAGGATGATCATGATTGGACTCGCTATTGCCGCTTGAAGTAGGAGGAGTCGTCAGGAACACGGTTTTAAGCTCGTTGTTCCAGGTCACATTCATTCCTGTCTGTTCCGATACAAAGCGAAGCGGAACATAAGTCGTCCCCTCTTTAAGCAAAGGAGCTACAGCCAATCCCATTTGATGATCATTGACAGAGGCTATGGGATTGTTGACCTGAAGACTGAGGTTAAGATTTTGCTTATGTATAGTTATGGTCCCTGTCTTGGACTCCCAATTCACGCTATAACCCAATTCCTCTACAATGAGACGGAGTGGAACCAGTACATTCCCCTTTACTTCTTGAATCTGAACACCTTTGTCAACACTTATATCTTTACCATCCAACTGAAGATGTGAACTCGAAGATGCAGCATGACTTTCTCTTGGAAATGCTAGTAGAAACAGAAACAAAAAAGCAAATAAACAAATTTTCTTCATTATGTACCCTACCAATCTCTATATTTTTGCTTATGAAATTCTTGCACACTATAATTCTCAGGACCTCTATTTTGATAGACGCGAATCATATGGTAAAAGTTACGATTGATTCAGTACATATTTCAGTCTTATCATACAAAAGTACTAAAAAACTCTGCCAGCTATACAGCGAGCAGAGCTTTTTTCAGTTTTATTAATCTAGTTTACTAGCAATCTTATCACCAAACGAATACTTCATGTTCACACTGTTAAAAATGTTAACCCTATAAGAATGATCGAGGTAACAGATAGTACCAGTAAGGGAAGCATTGCTTTCTCCCGCAAAGCCTTAAAGCTCACATTCAGCCCCATGCCTACCATAGCCATCGTTAACATAAAGGTGGTGACTTGAGAAATTCCGTTCGTCAGACTAGATGGAACTACAATATATTTTCCAAAAACATAGCTGCCCACAATACTTGTAGCTATAAAGCCGATGAGGAACCAGGGGAACTCCACTTTAGCGTCTGTACGAATTTTTCCAGTTCGTTTCATCCAAACCATTAAAACAAAGCTGAGCGGTATGAGTAAGAAAACACGCCCCAGTTTGGCTAATAAGCCCATTGCAAGAACATCCTGTCCGGCAGGCGCTGCAGCTAAGGCCACATGTGCAATTTCATGTAAACTGATGCCCGACCAGATTCCATACTGCATATTCGTCAAAGGAAGCCAGGGCCGAAGCACAGTAAACAAAATGGCAAATACCGTTCCAACCAAGGCAATGAGTCCTACTCCTATGGCTGTATCCTCATCTTTGGATTTTAACAAGGGAGAAACCGCTGCAATCGCTGCTGCACCGCAAACTCCTGTTCCAATACCAAGAAGAAGCGAAAGCGAAGCATCTGCCTTAAAACGTTTTGCCAGCCAAACCGTAAAAAAGATGGAAAATACAACGGTGCCCACATCACGCAAAAGTAAACCCAACCCATGATGAATGACAACATCCATGTTCAGCTTCAGCCCAAATAACACAATCGCTCCACGTAGTATTTTCTTTGCTGAAAACTCAACCCCCGAGCGCACAGCTTCAGGGTATCCCCACAACTGTCGGTACAGAATAGCGAGAAACATAGCACAGGCCAATGGACCTACATAATGAAAACCTGGCAATTCATTCAGGCCGTAGCCTGTCAAAGCAAATAACATCGTGAGGATAATGCCAAATATACGCTGGAATAATCGCCCTCTGTTCGAAAATAATTTGGTGTGTTGTGTATGACTGTTCATGGTGAACCCCTCCAATTCTACATGCATCCAGCTTAATATGTTTTTTGTCATAAGAAAAATAAATCATTATAATAATGATAATAAGTAAATAGATATGATGAATTTGGAGGAATGGGCTTTGGACCAATCTTTAATCGTATTTATTATGGTCGCTGAGAAACAAAACTTCACGCGAGCTGCCGAGGAGTTACACATGACCCAACCTGCGGTAAGTCAATATATCCAAACGCTGGAACGTAGCGTAGGGACCCGCCTCCTGGAGCGTAGTAATAAATATGTGCGCTTAACCAAAGCAGGTGAAATTGTGTATCATCATGCTCAGGAGATTATCCGTCTCCATACACGGATGCAATATTTGGTGGACGAGCTGATACATACGGCAAAAGGAAACCTGTCGATTGGCGCAAGCTACACATATGGCGAATATGTGTTGCCGCATGTGATTGCGCAAATGAGAATCCAGTATCCACTCATTCAGCCCTCGATTACCATCGGTAACACTCAGGAAATTGAAAAACTCATGATCCATAATCAACTGGATGTAGGCATTATCGAAGGAGAATTTCAGCATGACCATTTACACATTGAATCATTTGCTGATGATCGAATGTATATCGTCGTTCCGCAAAATCATCGTTTGGCTGGTAAATCTCAAGTGGATTTAAGTGAGCTGCAAGAGGACATCTGGATTCTGAGGGAAGAAGGTTCTGGAACCCGGGAAGCGGCTGAAAATATGTTTGCACGGTTCCGGTTCTCCCCTTCTCATATGATGAATTTTGGCAGTACACAGATCATCAAAGAGTCTGTAGAAGCAGGCTTGGGGATTTCTTTGCTGTCCCAATGGGTCATTCAGAAGGAACTTGCTCTGGGCACATTAAAAGTACTGGATATTCATAATCTTCCGGTCATTCGAAAATTCTCCTTCCTAACTCCTTCTTCGACATTTGAAACGAAAGCAAGCACCGCTTTTTTGGAGATTTTGCGAAGTTATAATGTGACAAGGTAAAGTACAGAAACCACGAAAAAAAGCACCCATTAAGGTGCTTTCAACATAATCATTATCATGTTTTTTATGAGGAAAGATGATCCTTACCATGATATAAGAAATGAGAAAAATCAGCGTAGCTTCCTTGGAATTGTTGCATATCATGAGCAGCAATACCTACAAAATTCCCTGTAAAACCACCGGATAAAAAGCTGATATCCTGCATTTCAAAAAGCCGCTTCCAAGCAGGTTTGTCTCCGACTCCATAATAAAATTGCCCGTGGGATGCATGGACTTCCACAGCTAAATGTATAGGAAGATCGTCCTGAAGTGTAATCGCTTGGGGGACTAAGGTAAATGTGTTGGCTTCACATCGCATTATGCGCAGCACCTTCCCTTGTCCCTCCTCATAGCTAATATAGGCGTACAAATAATCTTCTTCATTAAGGTACAGTAGAAGCCCCGCCATTTGCAAATAGCTTGTTGGCTGATACTCCAATGCTGTTTCCACCCGGAAATGATGATCCGTTTGCCGAATGGCAAGCACATGATGCTGGAACAGACTTTGAATGGATTCTCCAGCTAGAATCCGAAGATAACCGGGGCGCTGGCTTAATGAACACCAGCTATCATCCGCCAGGATACGCAATGTGTTCCACGTTTTATCTAATGTGGGTCCCTCGAAAAAATCCTCGAAAATATAACCCTGCTGCTCTTGTTTAACCGAGAACTTCCCTTGAGGTGCGGGCACCTCCAATTGAGGTGTATGGCCCCCGGCGGTTAATCGCAGCCAGCCTTCATCATTCCAGTACACTTGCTGCAAGGCTGTTTCCCGTCCTAAAATGGCATATTTCCCCTCTACTGGACGTGTGCATAAATGAGCCATGTACCATTCGCCGTCCGGTGTTTGTACAAGACTGCCATGTCCTGCGCATTGTAACGGGAAATCCAGTCGATCACGTGACGTAAGCATGGGGTTGTGCGGATCTACTTCATATGGCCCGGATATCTGCTTCGACCGTGCTACGGTAACGGCATGCCCCGTACCCGTTCCGCCTTCCGCTGTAACAAGATAGTAATAACCGTTTTGCTTGTAGATGTGAGGCGCTTCTGTTTTCTTCAAAGGAGTACAATCAAAGATTTTGACAGGCTCGCCAATGAGCTGTTGTTGCTTGCTGTCATACTCCTGCATGACGATACCGGAAGATTTATTGCTTTCCAACATACGGTAATCCCACAATGCGTTCAACAGCCATTTGCGTCCGTCCTCATCGTGAAATAAAGACGGATCAAATCCACTACTGTTAAGATAGACGGGTTCCGACCAAGGTCCTTGGATCGTAGGCGCCGTCATCACAAAATTATGAACATCCTTGAACGGACGTTTGGTGCTTTTCACATCCGTATAGAGCAGATAAAAAAGGTCATCCGCATAGCTAAGCTGCGGTGCCCAAATGCTGCAATTTTTCGGGTTTCCTCTTAAATCAACCTGATCGGTCAAAATATCTGTGCAATGCTCCCAGTTGGCCAAATCTTTGGACTGGTACACCCGTACTCCAGGCAACCACTCAAACGATGACACCACAATATAGTAAGTATCCTCGACTCGTGTAATACACGGATCGGGATTAAAGCCTTTTAATATGGGATTTTGGATCATCATGAGACCTCACTTCTCCTTACTTCCAAAATGTGACTTCAGCAAAAACCTGTTCCTTGCTCCATGCTTCTGTTCCCGTTTCAAAACAATCCGCCCACGGAACACGTTGCTTACGTAACGTAGCAACTTCATCGGGTCCGTTATATTCCTGATAACAGACCGTTTTCTCGTTCGCGACATTATCCCAATTGTCCCAGCCACGTGGGTCAATATGATCGCCCATTTTACAATCGACAAATACGGTCTTGGCATACTCCCGCCACGGACGTCCCAAAAAAACCGGGGTAATATCAGCTTCTGCGGTTAAGTAGCAATGGTTGAATACATAACCATACGCTTGTCCTTGCGGCGTAGAGGCGGCTGTGACGTAGCTCGTTTGGTTGTCATGATGGCGTAAACTGCGAATTTCGCAATCTTCAAAATACGCGGTAGCCCCACCAAAAATAAAGTCCACCGTACCCTCTATATAACAATGCTGATAAAGCTGCCGATAGTGCCTATGATGCTCCTTCAAATGGATTCCACCAAACTGGAGTCGTTCTTTCGGTGCAGGAGGTAGAGGGCCTGTAAATAAAGTATCCTGGTGCCCTTTAAAGGTACAGTTTCTAAAGACCGTTTCATCACAATGAGCGTATACCGCAACGGCCTGCCCAATGGCTTCTCCCTGTCCTGCCGTGTTGGAAATCGTGAGATTTTCCAAGATCAGATGGCTACCGCCTAAAAATAAAGTAGGTGTCGCAAAGGTCCCTATTTCCTCTCCCGCTTCATCCCGTTCCTTGGCATACCGATCCATTCGAATCTCTACCTGTCCGATGCCTATAATATGAAGATATGAACGGTAAATTCGTACCTCTTCCTTATAAGTACCTGATAAAATAGTTAACGTTTCCATTTCGTTGGAATCCGACTGCTCCAATACAGCAATCGCCTCCTGAATCGTATGGAAATCACAAAAGGATTCTTTTCCAACTAGCATGGTTACCCCGATCCTTTCATTTGATTTACAGGTGTTCAGCTAAAAATAACTGCCACGCCATTCGCATTTCCAACGTCTCCATATGTCCACCGCCCGCAATCACAGGCTGCCAATGCTCAGGGTGACCTGCTTCCTGGTAAGCTTCCAGCAGACCTTTTGCCAAATGCTCGACTCCTTCAATAGGACACATCCGATCATTTTGACCTGTTATACTCATCCGTGGACGAGGTACGATCCGCTTTTGAATATCCAAGGTGGTAAAATGCTTCAACAAGCCAGGGACATAGGAATAGAAACCATGATGATCCAACCCCCTTTTGGCGATTAGCGTATGGGCATCTACCTGTCCACAAATATCAACCGTCACCTGTATCCGTTCATCTAACGCAGCCATCCACCATGCCATGAGTCCGCCCATCGACATACCGATTGTTGCGATACGGGAAGCATCAATATCTTCACGCTCGCACATATAATCCACCAAGCGACGGTTATCATACAGCATCATGCCCCACAGCACTTGGCCCTGCCAGAGCATTTCCTTTACCAGCTCGCTCTCGGTTTTGCCCCCACGTTCATTGAAACCCCACATGTCAATGCAGCATACACAGTACCCCATGTCTGTCAGGGTAGTAGCAAACGAGGGCTGCTGCAAGTAAGAGCTGCTATGGATCAGTTCCTTGCGCCCGTTCGTATAATTGCCTCCATGCGAATGGTTAAAAACGACCAATGGAAACGGACCGTTCCCCTGTAAGGGTGTAGCTACATAAGCGGGTACAGACTCGATCCCGTTCAAGTCGAGCAGGAGACTCTCCAGTCGGTATCCCTCGCGCTCTTCTTGATTCAGCAGAGTTGCCGTTACAGGGCGATCTGCCGGAAGGTCGCCCAACAATGCTTGCAACTTATCCACGTTGTACCTCCTTTTATGCCCTTCTAATTCATCCTATTTTGTTCAGAAGGTTGTATCGTTACTTGTTCTATCAGCTTTTCGGGCTGAACTGTATTCTTCGAATGACAACGATTGATTTCAACGTCTTCTCCATTTTCAATGTAAAAGGCAGGACCTTCATGATTCTCAATCGTCACATGTTGAAAACGAATATCCTTCACATTACCTAGATAAAAACCACGGTTGTTCATATCTTCAATCCCTGTCATCATCGCCGGACGACCGGGAATTGCATTTTTAGCCATAGAAATATCAATATTGGAAAATGTAATTTCAGCAATATATTGCTCTGCAAGTCCGTATAAGAATCCAGCAGCCGCATGAACCTGTCGTGCCGTAATATCGGAAAAATGGATTCGTCTAAAGCACGGGGTTTCATTGGTAACCGGATAGGGATTTTTATCCCACACATATTTGTCTTTGCCCCGAGGGCCGCAGAAATAATAAAGGTTCAGAATAAATGGACAAATTACATCTTCCATCACAATGTTGCTGACGCGAATATCCTCGATGGTTCCGCCACGTCCTCGTCTGGATTTCAGACGTATCCCCCGATCCGTTTGCTTGAACACGCAATTACTGATCGTAACATTACGGATATCACCACTCATTTCGCTTCCCAGTACGACTGCGCCATGTCCATGCACCATCGTACAGTTGGTAATCGTAATATTTTCACATGGAATTCGCTCTTGTGTATCTTCGGTTCCTGCTTTGATGGCAATACAATCATCGCCCACATCTATATTGCAGTTGCTAATACGAACATTGGAACAGGATTCAGGATTAATGCCATCCGTATTGGGGGAGTCCGCGGGGTTAAGAATGGACAAATTATCAATCGTAACGTTATAGCAAGCGATGGGGTTTACCGTCCAACTGGGGGAATTTTTTAACATAACATCTTTAATGGTAACCCGCTGACAACGGTCAAAGCTGATTAATTTGGGTCTCGGATACTGTAATTCCTCTGGATGATTCCGGTGCTTTTCCCACCAGGGTTGACCATTTCCCTCCAGCGTTCCGCTACCTGTAACTGATATATTCTCAAGGTTCTGTCCATAAATGCATGACGCATGCACTTCCCGCTGAACGCCTTCCCATCTGGATTCTACTACAGGGTAATCAGCCAGTTCCGTACTGAAGGACAGAGTTGCGCCAGGGCTTACATGCAGCTCAATGTTACTTTTCAGAAAGATAGCTCCTGTCAGATACGTCCCTGACGGAACATAAACGGTTCCTCCTCCAGCATTGCTGGCCGCTTCAATGGCAGCCGCAATCGCTTCCGTAGCCAACGTCGTACCATCCTGAACTGCTCCATAATCTACAATGTTATACAATTGCATTTCGTTCTCTCCTGTCTTTATATTTTGTGGATGTTAGATCCATTTTGTATTGGGAAAGCATAAGCTGCCCCCGGGTTTCAATATCCAAGAAATCATTCAAGGAGTCTGGGGGCAAAAGCCATGCTCAACTATTATTTTTTCGTTTTCTTATACGCTTCCTCGTACTCAGCAGTAATCCGTGATCCACCGGAGTTTTTCCAGTTTTCTACGGCTGCTTTAAACCCGGCTTCGTCAAGCTCACCCATAATAAATTTGAAGGAGGCGTCGGTAATGATTTTCTCCAGTTCTGTTCCTTGCTCATTAGCAGTGACTGAATCCAGTGGCACGGTCGGGTCCAGAACAGCAAATTCATTATTTTCACGGACTAATTCATTAGCCAGTTCCTTTTCTGGATTGGCATCTTTTAAGTTATAGGTCACTTCACTTGGTCTGGAGCTTGAAAACGGCTGAACATCTGCTTGCCACAAATCTGTATTCGTAATTTTGAAGGCTCCATCTTTTTCGATTTTATAATGAGTGCCTTCAATACCGCCGGTCATATACATATATACATCTTTGTCAATTAAATCATCTACAAATTGCAGCAGTCTCTTCAACTCAGCTTCCGTTTTCACTTCGGATTTTGGAAATGCCAGCAAACCTCCTACCCCGCTTCCTTCAGACCATACGTGGTATTTTCCATCTCCATTCGAAATCTTGTTAACCGGTACCAGCTTCAGTCCCTTTTGTAGGCCTTGGGACAAGGTTCTGAGGTTAGAGATATCGATCATGCCCGTATAAATACCTGCTTTACCTTGTGCAAATTGTTGCTGCTGATCCGTTTTAGCGGTTACAGCAAAGTCTTTAGAGAGATATCCATTTTTGTATAATTTATTGGAATACTTTAAGGTCTCCAAATATTGAGGAGTATCAAATTCTGGCGTAAACTTTCCGCTTTCATCTACTTTCCAGCCATTAGGTGTGCCAAAGTAGGAACTTAAAGTTTTGAAGCTGCTGTAGCGTAGATCCGATCTGTCAACAAACCCAGTCGTATCATTTTTTCCATTTCCATCCGGATC